>CAXXDV010000001.1:0-1990000 GCA_963674745.2 Desulfosudaceae bacterium
CACATTTCTGGTCCTGTTTGTGGAAGATATCATTCCCGACACCTGCAAAAAGCATATCCGCTTCTTCGATGTAAACAAAACCACCAAAACCAACCTGATACATTCAAAATCGCTTTCCATGAGCGATGACTTTGACAGAAATCAGAAATATCTTGAATCGGCCCGCTTTAACAATTTTATAAAAGAGCTGCTTCCCCTGGATTACGCTCTCCTGATCCAGCGGGATCCGAGCACTGTTTCCACCGATCGTTACGCCGTTACCCATTTTCATGTCCGCATTGACTGGCCCATTGCCAGCGCTGCTGAGGACATGGCCCAGTTTCTGAGGTATATCTCCAAAGACCTTTACGAAAAAGGAGACAAGTACGCTGAAAGTCTTCAAAAAAAGTTGTTTGAATATTACGGGTTTCCCTTCATGATCGGCGGGCGGAGAACGGCAGCCCTGGTGGCGGCCCAGTTTCTGAAACAGCTGCCCTGCATCAGCACGGTTTACGTGGCCAGCAGTGAGGCCCGACTGGTTACCCGTATGTCAGAAAGAGGCATATCCAAGTTCACGCTGATAAAACTTTCCAAACAGGAGATGACCGCCCTGGCCAGCGGCAACGACCTGACCTTAAAAGAATTGACCAACAATTACATTATTGCAAACGAAGGCCGGTCCGGTGTAGCCGTCCTGTATGTTTCGTATGATCAGACCGAACACGCCAAGGTACCGTCAGACAAAAAACTGCGGACACTAAACCCGATCACCCCCTGGTTGACGGTCGGTAACCAGTATGTCCTGCCGAAATCAGATATTGCCAAAAGAAGAAAATACCCGCCCCTGCCGATCAACCTGATCTATACCGAGAGCCTCAAAACCGACGTCTGACGGAAAAGTAAAAAGCCCAATGCCGGCGTTGCGCTTCATCTTTCAGAATCTCACGTACGACTATGTACGCTGCGATTCCTCAAGACTTGCGCGCCTTGGCCTTGGGCTTTTTACTTTTCCGTGCACAAAAAGGCTATTTCCAAATCAAAGTCTCTCTGCGTCACCGCCTCCTGGCCGCCTTGAGATCATCTTTGGTTCGAAGCCGGTATGACAAGCAGACGAATCTACATGTCACGAAACAAAAAGGCCCCGCCCGGAGCGTGGCCTTTTTGTCATTTATAAAGAAATGGGTTTAATTCCAGCTTTAAATCACTTCAACTATTTCCAGGTCAAAAAACAAGTCTTTTCCCGCCAGGGGATGATTACCATCCAGGGTTACTGAATCATCGGTAAAAGAGACGACCGTTACGACCATGATCTGCCCGTCAGGTTGTTGCGCCTGCAACTGCTGACCGACTTCAGGGGTAATGTATTCCGGGAACTCTGCCCGGGGAATTTCCACCACCAGATCTTCATGATAGGTATAGGCCTGATCAGCCGGAATCTTGGCGGCTTCTTTTTTATCACCGGTTTTCATGCCGATAACGGCCGCCTCAAAACCCGGTATCATCTGCCCCTGACCGATGGTGAATTCCAAAGGGTCCCGCCCTTCTGATGAATCAAAAACTTCGCCGCCTTCCAGCTTGCCTGTATAATGAACTTTAACTTTCTTGCCGTTTTCTGCCTGCGTCATGACACTCCCTTTGATTTGGAGATTAAAAATTGCCTCCTTAACAGAAGAAATTGATATAAAAAGACCAACTTCAAGAAAAGGAGAATGGACTTGTTTGAAAAATATTGATAAATCCATAGTTGACATTTCCGGTCAATGGCTGTCAATGATAAAAGTATTCTTTTTGCGGTCAATTGTGGTTTACAGGAGAGGGTTAACACAATTTGCCTGGGCGTGCCACTGATATTGAAGGGTTCAAGGATTCAAGGGGTCGAGGGGCCGAGAGCGGTATCAGCCGGAATAATGGGTGTTTTTTATAGAATTATGTTTTTATATTCCAATACCTATGGACTATTGCCAAAAAATATTGTAATCCATAAAAATGTTTTAATTCCACATAAAAAACCCTTGGCCCCTTGAATCCTCGAATCCTTGGCCCTTTTTTTCACCAGACCGAAAAACAGGATAAAGTTTGAACAAATTATCTTCTGAACAAATATTGAACTTTGATCGTCAACATATCTGGCACCCGTACACCTCCATGATTGATCCGCTGCCGGTTTATGCAGTCAGGTCAGCAACCGGTTGCACACTGGCTCTGGCAGACGGTCGGGAACTGATCGACGGCATGGCCTCCTGGTGGACGGCCGTCCACGGATACAACCATCCCGTGCTCAACCGGGCTGCCGCCGACCAGCTGTCCCGGATGTCCCATGTCATGTTCGGCGGCCTGACCCATGAACCGGCCGTCAACCTGTGCGCCCTGCTTGTGGAGCTGACCCCGGAGGGTTTGAACCGGGTGTTTCTGGCGGATTCCGGTTCAGTGTCCGTGGAGGTGGCCATTAAAATGGCTATACAATACTGGTCTTCCATGGGCCTTCCGGAGAAACGGAAGCTGGCCACCATCCGCTCCGGCTACCACGGTGACACCTTTGGGGCCATGGCTGTCTGCGATCCGGTCACGGGCATGCATGACCTGTTTTCCGGGGTGTTGACCCGGCATTATTTCGCCGACCAACCCCGCTGCCGGTTTGACCAGCCCTGGCAGGAAGAGGACATCCAGAGCATGCGGGCCATCATCGAGCAGCACCACAACGAAATCGCGGCCGTTATTCTGGAACCGGTTGTCCAGGGTGCCGGCGGCATGTGGTTTTATTCCCCGCACTATCTGACCCGGATCAGACAGCTGTGCGACGCATTCGACCTGCTGCTGATCTGTGACGAAATCGCCACCGGTTTCGGTCGTACCGGTAAAATGTTCGCCAGCGAGCATGCCGGTATATGCCCGGATATCATGTGTGTCGGCAAAGCCATGACCGGGGGATACCTTTCCCTGGCGGCCACATTAACAACCGATCGGGTCAGCAACGGTATTTGCTCGGCCTCACCCGGCGTCTTCATGCACGGCCCCACTTTCATGGGCAATCCGCTGGCCTGCGCCATCGCCACGGCAGCCATCAAATTGCTGAAATCACAGGACTGGCGAAAAACCATCGCAGGCATCGAAGCCCAGTTAAAAAGCGAGCTGACGCCCATGGCTCAAATTCCGGGAGTGGCGGACGTGCGGGTGCTGGGCGGCATCGGCGTCGTGGAAATGGATCGTCCGGTCGACGTTGCCGGGGCCCAGCGATATTTTACCGACCAGGGTGTATGGATCCGTCCCTTTGGCCGGCTGATTTACATCATGCCGCCCTATATCATCAACGCCCGGGAACTGTCCTGCCTGACCGGGGCCATGGCCGGTTTCGCCCGAACGATGGCGGATGAATGAAATGAACAAATTTGACTTTATAGATAAAGAATTTGCACGCCGGGAAAATACCAACCAGTTCCGTCGGCTGCGGCAGATGACACCCCTGGAAAACGGCCGTGTGGACGTGGACGGCAGGGCCCTGATTAATTTCTGTTCAAACGATTACCTGGGATTGTCCCAACATCCCCTGCTCAAAGAACGGGCATCCGCCTATATAAAATTGTACGGCGCCGGTTCCACGGCCTCCCGCCTGATCTGCGGCAACTCTCCCTGCTTTGAAGAAACGGAAAGCAAACTGGCCCTGCTCAAAAAGGCACCGGCCGCCCTTCTGCTCAACACCGGTTACCAGACCAACGCCACCCTGTTACCGGCGCTGTGTGACAAAAATACCCTGATCCTGTCCGACCGGTTGAACCACAACAGTATTATCGCCGGATGCCGGTTATCCCGCTGCACCGTCAACCAGTTTGCCCACAACGACCTGAACGATCTGGAAGAACAACTGCGGGAAAACGCATCAAAAGATTTTTCCAGAACCATCATCATCACGGAAACGGTCTTTTCCATGGACGGCGATACCTGCGACATGGACCGGCTGACAGCCCTGGCTGAACAATTTGGCGCCATCCTGATCGTGGATGAAGCCCATGCCACCGGCGTTCTCGGGCAATCCGGCATGGGCCTGGCCTGCGGCGGTAAAGCCGATGTGGTCATGGGCACTTTCGGCAAAGGCTGCGGCAGTTTCGGCGCTTATATTACCTGTTCGGAAAAAATGCGGGACTATCTGGTCAACTGCTGCCCCGGTTTTATCTATACCACCGGCCTGCCGCCGGCTGTTATCGGCGCCATTGACGCTGCCCTGGACATCATCCCGGGGATGGATAACGAACGCAAAACGCTTCTGGACAACGCCGTTTTTTTAAGACAACGGCTCAACGATATGGGTTTTTCCACGGCCGGCTCCAACACCCAGATCATTCCGGTCATTCTGGGTGAAGAAAAAAAGGCATTATCGCTTTCCGGCTGGCTGGAAGAACGCGGTTTTCTGGCGATGGCCATCCGGCCCCCGTCGGTGCCGCCGGAGCAATCCCGGGTACGGATATCCCTGTCCGCGGTACATGAACGCCGGGACGTGGAAACCCTGGCCGAGGCCGTGGCGCAATGGACAATGTAATGAAGCGAACCGATTTCCCCCAACGCCTGATTGTCACGGGAACCGATACGGACATTGGAAAAACCGTGATATCCGCTGTCCTGGTGGCCGGCCTTTCCGCCGTGTACTGGAAACCGATCCAGAGCGGTACTGACGGGCAGACTGACAGGCATTGGGTTCAGAGCCATACGGGCCTTGGCGAGGATCATTTTCCGGCTGAAACTTATCTGCTGCAAACGCCCGTTTCTCCGCATCTGGCCGCGGCCATCGAAGGCACAACCATTGATCCGTCACGAATCATTCCCCCACCCCTGCCGCCAGGCAAATCACCCCTGATAATCGAAGGCGCCGGCGGTGTGATGGCACCCTTAAATAAAACCCGATTCATGATAGACCTGTTCAGCCGCCTGAACGCGCCTGTTCTGGTGGTTGCGCCCAGCCGGGTGGGTATGATCAATCATACCCTGTTGACAGTAGAGCAACTCCGACGATACCATATTCCGGTGTTCGGCGTTGTCATGAACGGACCCCGCAATGAAGAGAACAGAAAAGCGGTTGAACACTACGGCCGGGTACCGGTCCTGGCCCAGATCCCGCCTCTGCCGGAGATAAACCCGGATGCGCTGCGTCATGCCTTTGAGGATCATTTTGGATAATATGAAACAAAAACGACATTATTATATTGAACTGGCGCAAAAAATCATTGATGGAACCGCTATCGATCCGGCAACCTGCCGGGAACTGATCAATATCCCGGACGAAGACACACTGCTGATGTGTGCCGGCGCGGACATGTTGCGCGAAGACAGGTTCGGCAAAACCATTCACCTGTGCGTCATCCACAACGGCAAATCCGGTCGATGCTCGGAAGACTGTTGCTTCTGCGCCCAGTCGGCTCATGCCAGAACCGGGGCACCGGTCTATCCTTTAATGACCGTCGAAGAACTGGCCGAACCGGGCAAACGGCTGGAAAACACCCCGGTCAACCGCTACTCCATTGTTACCAGCGGCAGGGGCTTGTCTTCGCGGGAAACCGCCGTCGTGGCCGAGGCCCTTTCGCGGATCGACACCACGGCCCTGGACACCTGCGCCTCACCGGGTATTATCGGCCGGGAAAACATGGAAGTATTGAAAGCCGCCGGTGTCACCCGGTTTCACCATAACCTGGAAACCGCTGCCAGCCATTTTCCCGCCGTCTGCACAACCCACACTTATGAAGAACGGGTCCGGACCCTGGAAACCGCCCGTCAGGCCGGGCTTACGCTGTGCTGCGGCGGCATATTCGGCCTGGGCGAAAGCCAAGACCAGATCGTGGAACTGGCCCTGGCCATAAAAGCCCTGAATGTCGATGCCGTACCCGTTAATTTCCTCACCCCCGTGACCGGCACCCCGGCCGAAAGCATGCACGACCTTACCCCCTTGAAGTGCCTGAGAATCATCGCCTTTTTAAGATACGTCCTGCCCGACAAAGAAATCATTATCTGCGGCGGCAGGGAGCAGAACCTAAAGGGACTTCACCCCTTTATTTTCTACGCCGGGGCCAGCGGCATCATGACCGGCGACTACCTGACCACCAGCGGCCGGAACCTGGAGACCGACCTGTCGTTGCTGGAAATGCTGGGACTGAAAGCAAGGTCCCCCCATACGGATCAGCCGTAATAATCCAAAGCTTGCCACTGCTTGACAAAAAATCGCTTTTTTCTTATGATGTTTAAATAATAAAATTATCATAATCTCCGGGCTTCCTGCTTACACCCCAATCTACTTACAGTGCCAGCGATCTGCAGGACAAGTAAACGGACACCTTTTTTGAAAACAACAGAAGCATTTCCTGCTGCTAAGGGGGATTGCGAATGAAATCAGGCGAAAGCACCACGGACAATCCAATACACTGGTATCTGGAATCAGTTGCGGATATCAACAGGGAATGGATGGTGGCCATAGAGACATTCCCTTTTATCATCGGACGTGACACGGACTGTAACCTGAAACTGACCGACAAATGGATCTCCAGGCATCATTCTGAAATCCGATTAAGCGGCGAACATCTCTGGATTCGTGATTTAGAAAGTAAAAACGGTACGTTCGTAAACCAGGAAGCGATCAATCAGGCGGAACTGCTTGAACCCGGTGATCATATTTCCATCGGCAAATTTAAATTCAGAGTAAAAAAACTGGCGGCCGATGCCTGTCCCTCCATAGAAGATACCTGTACGCTGTCAGAAAGCATCAACTTTCCGGCTTCTATGGAGATAAAATTACGAAATTTGATCCATACGCGCAACGTCATTCCACATTTCCAACCGGTCTTAAACATGTCAAATATGGAAACCCTGGGCTACGAAATCCTGGGCAGGATAAGCGATAAAGGTCTGCCGGATAACCCGGAGAAGCTTTTTGAAATGGCCGAATGGTTTGAATGCGCCCTCGAACTGAGTGCGTTGTTCAGGGAGGTCGGTTTGGAAATGGGCAAGGATCTGCCCGGATCTTGTATTTTGTTTGTCAATGTCACACCCTATGAGATCAAGAGGATGGATGTTCTCCTGGGGTCCCTGGAAAAGACCCATCATATGGCACCCACCGCCAGGCTGGTGATCGAAATCAATGAAAAAGCAGTCAGCGACATCCGGGAAATAAACCGGCTTCGGGAAACTTTAGCCCGTTTAGACATGGGGTTGGCCTTCGACGACTTCGGCGTAGGCCAGACCCGCCTGGTGGAACTCGCCAAGGTACCGCCCGACTATCTTAAATTCGATATATCCCTGATCCGCAACATCCACCTTGCGCCGACTCGCCTGCATCAAATGATTTCCACATTTGTTCAAGCCGCCCAGGATATAGGGGTGGAAACGATCGCTGAAGGCGTGGAATGCGCTGAAGAAGCTGAAATTTGCCGGCAGCTTGGTTTTAATCTGGCCCAGGGTTTCTTTTATGGCAGGCCACGACCTGTCAACGAGATTGAAAGCCCGTAAGAAAAAGGATTACATATGGATTCATATCTCAGCATGACAGGCATGGCCCTGTTCGGTATTCTGGTGGGCATTGGCGCCTCATTTTCCGGCCTGGGCGGGGGTTTTCTGATGATACCCTTTCTGCTGTTCATGGGATACGCGGCCCAGAAAGCGGTGGGCACCTCGTTTCTGGCCATCATGATCATCTCCATATCGGCGCTGGTGGCCCACAACAAACTGGCCAACGTGGACTACCGGGCCGGCATTCTGCTCGGCATCGGCGGCATTATCGGCGCCCAGGTGGGCGCCCGCCTGGTGGAGCATGTTTCCACCGATGTTTTCCGCAAAATATTTGCCGTCATCCTGGTCGGGCTGGCTGTCTATATGTTTGTTAAAAAGTAAAATTCTTTCCGATTATTGACCTTTCCCGCCTGTTTTGTGAGAATAAGCTCATTTTTAAAGGGTATCTCTAAAAAGGCAATTTTTAGAGGTGCCCTAAAGGCTTATTCAGGTCGGCCATAACAGCAGGAAGATGGAATGAAAGAAACATTTTTCAAGGTTGTTCCGCCGGAAACGGTGCTTTGCCTGGTGGATCGATTTGACCCCGTTTCCAAGGAGACCATTACCCTCGTCCAGGCCCACAACCGGGTGCTGGCCGAAGATATCGTTGCCACAGGCAGCCTGCCGGGTTTTGCCCGTTCGGCCATGGACGGCTACGCGGTGCGGGCGGCCGCTACCTTCGGCGCATCCGAGGCCAACCCTGCCTATCTGGAGACGAAAGGCACTGTTGCCATGGGCGAATCCCCTGATTTCGCTCTGGGCCCCGGAGAAGCGGCCGCCATTCCCACCGGGGGGATGATGCCCGAAGGGACGGACAGCGTGGTCATCATCGAACACACCCGGATGGTCGATGATCGTCTGCTTGAGATTTTCAAGCCGGTCGCACCGGGTCAAAATGTCATGGCGGCCGACGAAGATTACAAAAAAGGAGAAATCGCGCTGAACCGGGGAAGCCGTATCCGCAGCCAGGAAGCGGGGCTGCTGGCCGCCCTTGGCATCACAAATGTTACTGTTTTTCGCAAACCGAAAATCGGGGTCATTTCCACCGGTGATGAAGTGGTGCCGGCCGACATGGATCCTTCGCCCGCTCGCATCCGGGACGTCAACACCCATACCCTGTCGGCCCTGGTTGAAACCGCCGGCGGACGGGCAATTTCATACGGCATCGTAAATGACCACCTGGAGCACCTCACGGAGAAAACTGCCACCGCCCTGGCGGAATGCGATATGGTGGTGCTTTCCGGCGGCAGTTCCCTGGGAACCCGCGACTATACACTGGAACTGATCGACAAGTTGCCGGAATCCGAGCTTCTGGTCAGCGGCATCGCCATCCGTCCGGGAAAACCGACCATCCTGGCACGGGTGGCCGGTAAACCGTTCTGGGGGCTTCCCGGGCAGGTCACTTCCGCCATGATCGTTTTTTCGGTCATTGTCCGGCCGTTTATCAACCGCCTGGCCGGGCGCCGATCGGACAACACCGTTACCGATCGCACGATCTCAGCCCTGGCCGGGAGGAACATCCCTTCCGCGCACGGCCGGGTCGACTACGTCCGCGTTCGGCTGGCTGAAGAGCAGGGCGATATCCGGGCCTTTCCGGTCTTCGGAAAATCGGGACTGTTGCGTTCCATGGTCGAAGCCGACGGACTGATCGCCATCGGCGCCGACACCGAAGGCATTGATGCCGGAACGCCGGTAACGGTTTTGTGTTTCTAAAGGAAATAAAATGTCAGAAAACAACCTGCGTAAAATATATCTGAAAAAAAAAAGCCTGGTACAGGCGCAAAAAATAATCAACCACACCTTCTTTAAAGAGAGCCCGCCGGCCGTAGAGAAGGTTCCCGTGCCCGAGGCGGTAGGCCGGGTTCTGGCCGAAGGTGTTTGCGCCCGGATATCCGTTCCGCCCTATCATATTGCGGCCATGGATGGTATTGCCGTGGCCGCCGAGAACACTTTCGGCGCCGGTGAGACCACCCCCAAAATACTAAAAACCGGCAATGAAGCGTTTTTCGTCAATACCGGCAACCCGCTTCCAGACGGGGCCAACGCCGTCATCATGATCGAAGAGGTCAATATCCTTGACGACCAGCGGGTTGAAATCATGGCGCCGACCGTTCCCTGGCGCTACGTTCGCAAGGCCGGTGAAGACATTGTGGCCACGGAACTGGTCCTCCCCGCTCACCACCTGGTCACCCCCATCTGTGTGGGCGCCCTCTTGTCGGCCGGCATCTTTTCCGTACCGGTCATCCGGCGGCCGGTTGTCCTGATCATTCCCACCGGCGATGAACTGGTCGACTGGCACGACAACATGGAAGCAGCCGACCTGCCGCCCGGCAAAACACTGGAAACCAATTCCTTCATGCTGGGGAAACTGGTCGAGGCCAACGGCGGCGAATTTGTCCGCCATCCTATCCTTCCGGACGACTACCAGCTCATTGAGGAGATCGTGCAGAAAGCCACTCAAAGCGGCCGCTACCAGATGATCTTCCTGGTCGGCGGTTCCTCGGCCGGTGCCCGCGATTTCTCCCAGGCGGTTATCCGTTCCCTGGGCGAGGTCCTGGTCCATGGCGTTACCATCATGCCGGGCAAACCGGTCATCATCGGTAACATCAACGATATTCCCGTCTGGGGCATACCCGGCTACCCGGTGTCAGCCGTCATTTGTTTTGACCAGCTGGCCTGCCCCCTGCTGCGATTCATGCAGCGGTTGCCCCAGGCCCAAAAACCCGCGGTTACCGCCATAATGGCCAAAAAAGCGGCATCCCGGCTGGGTGTGGAAGAATTTTTGAGGGTCCGACTGGGCCAGGTCGGTGACCGGGTTGTGGCCACCCAGTTGCCCCGCGGCGCCGGATCCGTGACATCCCTGGCAGAAGCCGACGCCCTGGTACGTGTACCGGCCGATACCGAGGGCCTGGACGAAGGCGCTGAGGTCCAGGCCGAACTGATCAAACCCCGGCCGGACCTGGACAATACCCTTGTTATCGTCGGCAGCCATGACAACACCCTCAATGTCCTGGCCGACCTGCTCGGCCGCAGCGATCAAAAAGCGGCCCTGGCCTCTTCGCACGTGGGCAGCCTGGGCGGGCTGATTGCCCTGTCCAAAGGTTACTGCCATCTGGCCGGTTCCCATTTGCTGGATCCGGAAACGGGTGAATACAACCTGTCTTATATAAGACGGCACCTTACCGGCATGAGAATCAAACTGGTCAAACTGGTCACCAGGAACCAGGGCCTGATGGTGGCAAAGGGGAATCCGCTGGGCATAAAAGGCTTCACCGACCTGGCCAATGGACAAATCCGATTCATCAACCGCCAGGCCGGTTCCGGCACCCGGGTGCTCCTGGATTACCGTTTAAAGGAACTGAAGATTAAACCGGCAGAAATCAAGGGGTATGAAAACGACGAATATACCCATATGTCCGTGGCCATTGCCGTAGCCAGCGGCACGGCCGACGCCGGTCTGGGCATTCTGGCCGCGGCCCGGGCCCTGGGCCTGGATTTTATCCCGGTGGTTACGGAAGAATACGACCTGGTCATTCCGGAGCCCTTCTTTAACCTGCCCGCCATGCAGACCCTGATGACGGTCATCAACTCCCGGGAATTCGCCGCTCAAGTAGAAGCGATGGGCGGCTATTCCACGGAAAACACCGGCCGGGTGATCGACATTGACTGATCCTGTAATCAAAAACACCTGAACCCATCAATCAGCTGTTGATCTGATTTAACGCGGCAATGATCGTCTTGACCCCGGCCTCAATACTTATCCGCTCTGTATTGATCACCAGATCATAGTTTAACGGGTCGGTCACATCCGTGTAAAAATATTTGCGTGAGAATGACCGCCTGTCTGAATCATTTTTTAATATATTCTTTTGGGCTTCGGTTTGGGAAAACCCCAGTTCCTTTGCCACCCTTTTGACACGGAATGCGAGCGGAGCGATGACACGAACTCTTAAATTCTGATCCAGCGGCAGAATAAACTGCGCGCCGCGGCCGACGATAACTGCCCGGCCGTGTTTGCCGATGATGCCGACGACTTTCATCAGATGCCGTGAAAACTCGTCCGGCCAGAGGTGACGATCCTGGACCATGGCGGCAATGGAATCTTCAATCACCGACAGGCCTTTTTCGTCCAGCGTTTCCATCATTCGCGTGCTGGTATTAGCGCTTTGGGCCATCTCCTGAATGACCTCACGATGAAAAAGATCAAAGCCCAGTGCTTCGGCCAGTTTGGCGGCCAGCAGGGTCCCTCCGCTCCCGAATTCCCGCGAGATGGAAACGACATTGATTCCGGTCGGCACATCTTTTTTTTCTGCTTTGAATCGCGTCCACCGGAGAACCTGATCTTCAACGATTTGTTCAATGGATTTTCTGGATGTTTTCATACGCCCTCCCTGACAGATTTTTGAAAACTGTCGGGCCAGTCAAATCGGCGTTAAAAAAGGAATGCGGCTTAGAAGATATCGGTTCCGGCGTTTCGTTGAAAATGGCCTTTTTGAATGGGCTTGTGACGTTTTCAACAACCTGTGCGTTTAAGCGTTTGTGGTTGGCCCGGATTTCTCCAGATCAGACCGACACGGCGAGAAAACCGGGTGGGGTCATTGGATGATTGATCTCTTTATACCACGAGTCAAAGGCACAACTCAAACAAAAACTCATTATCTTAAATAAAAACCGAATTTTACATTAGACTTTTGCCCTGTTTTAATAAAATATGGTATAATATTTTTTGATTATCAAAAGCCGCCCGGTTCCCGGACGGCGCACCCATATCAGCCCGAGACATCATGATTGATTCCCCCTTTTCCCGTCTGAGCCGGAACGGGGTTGATTGAAAGATATCCGTGATGATATGCTTCTTAAAATTCAATGGTTAATCAGACAGGAGTGTTCTCACATGAAAAAAATGATATGGATTGTGGTTGTCATTATTGTGCTGGCCGGGGCTGGTGTGGGGTTTCTGTATATCGCCCCGGAAAAAGCGGCTGAAATCTCCTTTGACATCACCCGGGGTATCGCCGGGCTGGAAAAGAAAACATTAACGTTGCCGGGCGGCGAAACATACGTGTACCTGGAAGGCGGCAAAGGCGAGCCGACCCTTTTGTTGCACGGATTCGGCGCCAACAAGGACAACTTTACCCTGATGGCCTGGCATTTAAAAAATTCATGCCATATCATCGCGCCCGATCATATCGGGTTCGGGGAATCGTCCCACCCCCGGGACGTCAGCTACGGCCCGATCGCCCAGGCCAGACGCCTGCATCAATTTGTTCAGAAGCTGGGGTTGTCTAAAATTCATATCGGCGGCAGTTCCATGGGCGGCCATATTGCCATGACCTATGCCGCGCTTTATCCTGACGAAGTGAAAAGCATGTGGCTGCTTGATCCCGGCGGTGTCTGGTCGGCGCCGGAAGGGGAACTGCATAAGCTGTTGGCGGAAGGCGTCAACCCGCTGATCGCGAAAAACGAGGATGAGTTCGCCCGCATTTATCATTTCACCATGAGCAAACCGCCCCCCATCCCCCGGCCCATCATCGATGTCATGGCCCAGGAACGAATCAATAATATCGAACTTGAAAAAAAGATATTCAAAGAGATTAAAGCCGACTCGGTGGAAAAAAGAATTGCCGGGCTTATGATTCCGACGCTGATCGTCTGGGGGGATGAAGACCGGGCCATCAGCGTAAAAACCGCTCCCATACTGCACAAACTGCTGCCCAATTCACAGGTGATCATCATGAAAGGCATCGGCCATCTGCCCATGGTGGAAGCACCCCGCGCCACGGCAAAAGATTATCTTAAATTCAGGGCGTCTTTGTAGCTTAATCTGCTTTTGTAAACCGGTCGACCAGCCGGGCATGCAGGGAATAGAGTACCGGTACCACCACCAGGGTCAGAAAGGTGGCCAGCATCAGGCCGAATATGACCACAATGGCCATAGACCGCCAGTACTGGGAGGATTCGCTTACCAGGGAAATTGACAGTTCCCGGAAATTGATGGAAACGCCGGTGACCATGGGAATAAGTCCCAGGATAGTGGTGATGGCCGTGAGCATGACCGGCCGGAAACGGGTGGCCCCGCCGGCGATAACGGCCTGACGCAGGTCCATGCCGGTAGCTCTCAACTTGTTGGTATAGTCGATCAGGACGATGGCATTGTTGACCACCACCCCGGCCAGGGAGATAATGCCGACACCGGTCATGATGATGGAAAATGGGGAGTTGATGAGGGTCAATCCCAGAAAGGCCCCGCCCAGGGAAAGCAACACAGAGGTCATGATAATAAAGGGTTGCACCACCGAATTAAACAGCGTCACCAGGATGAAAAAAATCAGGAATACGGCGATGATAAAGGCCTTGGACAAAAACGCTCCCGCTTCTTCCTGCTCTTGGTTTTCTCCGGTAAAGGTAATTTCATAGCCCCGGGGCAGCTCAAAATCTGAAAGCAATTTTTCGGCCTGCATACGCAACACACTACCCGGCACCTTGGTTTCATCCACATTGGCATCGACCGTAATGACCCGCTTATGGTCGATGCGGGTAATATCACCGATACTGCCGGTATAGCTGATATCGGCCAGGGTGGTCAGGGGTACCACCTCGCCGTTGGGTGCCGGGATTAGCAGTTTGTGCAACACCTCGGTGGTATAACGATCCTTCTCGGACAGACGCACGCTGATGTCGTAATCCTCACCTTCTTCCCGGTAGGTTGAAACATTGACCCCGTTAAAAGCGGTTTTCAGGGCATAGCCGATGGTGCCGGTGGAAAGTCCGAACGCCGAGGCTTTCTGCCGGTCTATTTTGACCTGAATGGACGGAATTGATTCCACGTAATCATCCCTGACATCCTGAATGTTCGGAAGTTGAGAGATAATCTCACGGATTTTACGGGCCAGCGTGCCCAGCACCTTGTAATCGGTTCCTGAAATCTCGATATTGATGGGCGCGCCGGTCGGCGGCCCCTGGTCTTCTTCCTTGATGGAAATGCGCGCCCCTGATATATCCCGGACACGTTCGCGAATTTGTTTTATCTCGTCAAAGGTCGGATGCGTGCGATCTTCCAGATCAATAAACTGGACCCCCAGGTGAGAGACACTGTTGTTGGAAAAAATGCTGGTACTGGCTTTGAGGGCGCTGGTGGCATAGATATGCTCGACGTTTCCAAGGTCACTGGGACCTGTAAAGGTTTCCCCGCCCCTGGTCCGGTGTTGTTCGGGCACATAAGCCTCATCATACAGCTCAAGTGGAATATGGTCGGTCACCTCGGGATGTCTGTCCATGACGCCGGAAATGGCGATCTCCACCCGGCGCACGATTTTATCAATATAATCCAGGTCTGCCCCTTCGGGGGGATCCACGTTTATATAAATATTTTTGGGTTCCGTTGTGGCAAAGAACTCCACTGGCCGTTCCACGCCCACCACCACCAGCCATAGCAGAATACAGACAATCAGCATACCAAAAGAACCGAACAGCACTTTAACGGGATTGTCCAGCACTTCGTCCATCAATCGGCTGTACATGGTCAGGGTGCGACCGGTAATTTTAACCGGCTTCTCGCCTTCGGCGGCGATTTCTTTGGCGGTCTTATGGCTTGCCGATACGCCCCCCCCATCCTTCAATTTCATAAAATAGGTGGTCAGGACCGGGTTGATGACCATGGCCACAAAAAGGCTGGAGGAAAGGGTGACCACCAGGGTGATGGGCAGGTATTTCATGAATTCCCCCATAATACCGGGCCAGAATATCATGGGGAGAAAAGCGGCCACCGTGGTCAGGGTGGAGCCGATCACCGGATAGGCCACTTCCGAAGTGGCGGACATAGCCGCCTGCAGCCGGGGTACTCCCTGCTCCATGTAACGATAAATGTTCTCCACGATTACGATGGCATTATCCACCAGCATGCCCAGAGCCAGGGTCAGGGAAAACAGGACCACCATGTTCAGGGTTACCCCCAGGGCGTAGAGCAAAATAAACGAGGTCAGCATGGAAAAAGGGATGGCCAGGCCCACCAGCAGGGCGTTACGGAATCCCAAAGAAAAAAGAAGCACCACCACCACCAGCAACAGGCCGGAAAGGATGTTGTTCTCCAGATCCTTGACCATATTATGGATATCCTTGGCCTGATCCATGAGCTTGGTAACGGCAATCCCGGGCGGCCATTGCGCCTGGCGTTGGGCGATCAGGGCGTCGACGGCTTCGGCAATGGTGATGATATTTTCGCCCGAGCGTTTTTTTACCGAAATGTTGACGGAATTACGGCCGTCCAGGCGGGAACGGCTGGTTTCGTCCTTGAAGTCATCCACCACCCTGGCCACATCCTTCAAGTAAACAGGGCGGCCGTCATGGGTCGCCACCACCAGGCCATAGACGTCCTCGGGCGTATCAAACTCCCCGGGCACGCGGATCTGGAAGCGTCCGTCCCCGAGGGTAATATTACCGCCGGTGGTGTTCTGGTTTTCCCCGGGCACAATCGTTTGAAAAGCCGTAATGGGGATTCGATAGTAGGCCAGTTTGTCCGGGTCGACCTCGATCCGGATTTCCCGCTCCCTGGTACCGGTGACATCAACTTCAAGCACGCCGGTAACGGCCTCTATGTCATCTTCCAGGTCATCGGCGATCTTCTTTAGAACCCGCATGTTGTAGGGTCCGGCCAGGGAATAAACCACAATGGGCCAGTCTGAAAAATTGACTTCGTAAACGGCCGGATCATCTTCCAGATCGGTGGGCAGTTCCGGGGCCGCCTCATCGACCTTGTTTCTCACCTTCTGCAGCACATCGTCAATATCGGTACCGGGGATAAATTCGATATCGATGTAAGAAACCCCCTCTGTGCTGACCGATTTGATCTGCTTGACATCTTCCAGGTTCTTGAGCTTGTTTTCGATTTGAATCGTAATGGAAGACTCGATGTCTTCGGATGCCACGCCCCGGTAGTTGGTCGAAACAAACACATGGGGAACTTCAATATCAGGGGCGCTCTCCCTGGGCAGGGTCAGGTAGCACCAGGTACCGGTAAAGAAAATAATAATCGCCAGAACGACCACACTGACGCGGTTTTTGATTGCGGTATCGGAAATAATCATGGTTGCATTGCCATGGTTGGATCTGAAACGTTGCGGGTCACCGTGACCTTCTGGCCGTCGGCCACCTGCTTCTGCCCCACGATCACGACATGTTCCCCGAATTCAAGACCGGCGGTAATCTCCACGTTAAAGCCTTCCACGATTCCAAGGGACACTTCCCGTGTATGAACCGTCCCGTCATCTTCCACCATCACGGTATGCCGGTCATTGGAAGTAACGGCATAAAGGGGCAGCACCACGGCCTTCTTCACGGTCTGCTTGACGACATCCACCCGGCAGAACATGTCCGGCAGGATTTCGGCATCGGAGTTGTTTACAAGGATCTCAAGATTATAGAGCCGGGCCATGGGATCGGCGGTTTTAGACAAAAAATATTTTTGGCCGGCAAACATTTTATCGTCCAGGGCGGCGATGGTCACGGTAAAATCGGTCAGATTGCGCACGGCCGGCATGTCTGATTCAGGAATGCCCACGGTCACCTTGACGGGGTCGATCTGAAGGATCTCGGCCACTTCCTGGTTGCCGCTCAGCACCTGGCCGGTATCAATAAACACCTGGTTGACGATTCCGGGAATCGGCGCTTTGATGACGCAATGTTCCAGGTCCAAGGCCGCGTTTTTCATGGCTGACCGATAATTTTCAACCGAGGCGTTGATGGCGTCCAGGTCCGACTTGCTGGCCAGCTCCTCTTTGTACAGTTCCGAGATCCGTTTTTGAGAAGCCAGGGCCGACGCCAGGGAAGCTTTGGCCGAATCAAAGGCATTCTCGTATTTGCGGGAATCAATGACGGCCAGGGTGTCGTCTTTTTCAACCACCCTGCCCTCCTGCGCCCTTTTCTCCAGCACTTCACCGGCCACCTGAGAAACGACTTCGAGTTTGACCCATGGTTCTATAGTGCCGGGAAGGTTGATGCGGTCACTGATCGTGCGCGGGTCAAGGGTGTAGGTAATGACATTGACCGTGGCCTCCTGCTGGCCCAGTTCGGATTGACGCCTTTTTTCCACACCCGCTTTTCGCACCTGAAAGACAATGGCCAGCGTGATTATCAGGGTCAGAACCAAACAGGCCAGGATGATCCAGAGCAGGCTTCGACCTGGCGCTTTATCCATCTGTACTTCTGAGTTTAACATGTTCATTTATCACCAGGTGCTTTCATGACGGTATCCGAAAAGGTGCCCGTCACTTTTTCCAGGCGCAGGCAGGACACGGCGCAGGCAAACTCGGCCGCAGCCAGTTCCTTGGCTGCCTGGGTATAAAGGGTGTTTGCGTCTATTTTATCAATACTGGTGGCCAGGCCCTGTTCGAACTGCCTGGAAACAGCCTCAAAATTTTCACGGGCAAAAGCCAGCTTGTCATCAAGCGCCCGGCGTCGCTCGACCCGTGAACCAAGATCCCGCCAAGCCTGCTCGACCTCTACAACAATGTCTTTTTCAAGGGCGTCAACGGCCAGCCGGGCCTTTTCAAGTTCTGCCCGGGCCGTACCGGTGTTGGCCCTGCGCAGACCACCGTCGAATATCGGCACGTTCACCATGACTTTACCGTAGGTACTGTCCTCCTCCAGGGAGAACAGCTCCATTTCATCCGTCCGGGTACTGGTATACCCCCCTTCCAGCGAAATCGTGGGCCAGTAGGCGCTCTTTTCCAGCTTGATCTGGGATTCGGCCATTTTTTCCGCCACCTTCAGGGCTTTTAAATCCGGCCGGCCGGCCAGGGCCTGATCTTTCAGATCAGCCAGGGTCCGGGCTGAAAGAGTTGTTGTGACCGGATCCCGGGGTGGCGCCAGCGAATAGCCGTCTTCAAGCCCCACCAGTCGGCCCAGGGAGGACTCGGCCAGATACCGGCCGTTTTCGGCATCGGTCAGATCGGCCCTGGCACTGGACAGTTCAGCCTCCACCCGGAAGACATCCGGCCGGGTCACCACGCCCAGACGAAGTTTGGCCTCGATAGCGAACTTGTGTCTTTCAAGCCGCTCGAGGTTTTCCCGGGCGGCCGTTTGCATTTCAGCGGCCTTGAGTGCGTCATAATAAGTGGCGGCCACCTGAAACAGGTAATTCTCCCGTACATCTCTCAGCTGATATTCTTTACCTTCGATATTATCGGCGGCAATGCCGAAAGCCATCAGCTCGCGCCCGTTCAAGGTAAAGGTGTAGTTGAGCAACCCCCCCCAGGTGTTGGACCATTCGGGCTGGAGGGTGTTTGCTTTTGCGTTTCGGGTATAATTGTCAAAGGCAGAGACCCGGGGCACCAGGGCGGAAAAAGCCGCGTCCTTATAATTCTGCGCGATGGCCAGATCGATCTCGGCGATTTTAATGGTCTCCGCCCGCTCCAGCGCATACCCATAAAGGTCATCCAGCGTATAAGCCCTTGATGCCGGCTGGGCCGGTAAAGTGACCGGTAAAGCCAGGAGCAGAACAGATAAAAAGATATATTTTAATTTAAAGCACATATTATACTTTCAGGTTCTTCTCCGAATTGTTTGACCACAGGGTTCGAGGATTCAAGGGGTCGAGGGGTCAAGCATCTGCAAACTGAAACCCAAAACCACATAATCACTGAATGCAATCGGGCACGGCACGCCGTGCCCCTACATAGTCACTAAAGCGACATAATCACGTAACCACTTAACCACATAATCACTTAAACACCTTAAAAAAATAGCCAACAATTAATTCTTTATGAAAGTCACGTCGTTTCGTTCATAAGGCCGTTAATGACCAGTTTTATATAAGCTTCCGCCGTTTTTTCGATATCAAAGGCCGGGTCAAACATGGACTGCAGGCCCAGTCCGTCCCAGGCCCCCATTATCCCGGAAGCAATCGCCCGGGGATCGACACGCTTTTGAAACATGCCCGAATCCATGCCTTCCTGAATAATATCGGCCACGATCTTGCGGAAGGCCTCGTACGTCTCCATAAACGATCCTTCGAAACGGTCTCTTAACTCGGGTGAGGCGGATACCGAAGCCGCCCAGAACTCCAGGCTGAGGGTGTAAATATGCCTGTGTCCGGCCATCCAGGCAATAATGGCCCGGCTGTACGCGACCAGCTTTCCCGCGGCATCTTTGCCGGCCGCTCCGACCAGGGCCTCTTCAGCCACGCGCCTGGTCTGCTCGACAAAATATTCAAATACCGTAAAAAAAAGATCGTCTTTGCTGCGAAAATATTCATACACCGTTCCTTTGCCGATATCAGCGGCCGACGCCACCTCAGCCACCAGGGTGTTGGCATACCCTTTTTCGGCAAACATACCGGCGGCCGCCAGAATAATCTGTTCTTTGCGCTCTTTTCGACTGGGCCGCCTGGTCACACCGACACCTGTTTCTTCCTAAAATCAATGTATTATTTTAATATCCAGACCACTTCGACATACCGGATGAAAGGATTAGCAGCAAAAAAGTCCACCAACCCGACCGACCGACCGGTCAGTTTTGTCAATTTACAAGTCCGTCCCCAAAGTGTCAAGTGTTTTTTAGGGGGGCGCCAAAAATTCGGATTTTTAAAAAACACCCTTTTATATATAAGTGAACACATCTTAATTCTCGTGCCCCCCCTGCTAAAAGGTCGAAAACGAGCTTGAAGCCATTTGGCCCATACCGCAATATATTTATTTTATTTGTTTTATCCATTGACAAGGCGTTTTTAATCGAATTAGATAAAAACCATAACGGACAAGGGGGGATTAAAATCATAACCGAAAAATCTGCGGTCCGGCATCATGACTGAAAAAAAAAACATAGACACAGCCTATGACGTGGTTGTCATCGGTTCGGGTTTCGGGGGACCGGTGGCGGCTAAAATCTGCGCCGAGGCCGGCCTGAAAACCCTGATGCTGGAACGGTCGGAAAACGTGGGTGAAAAAGTCATTTCCGGTCTGACCATTCCCATTTACGGTTTTCTGTTCGGTCCGGACTTTATCCGGGACGGCAACCCCCCGTTTGAACGGCCGGCTGACGGCATCATCAACTATCTGATCAAAGACATCGAAACCAACGACATCGAAATTGACGACACCCTGCGCATCCCGCGTCCGTTTTCTCCGGTCGTTGCCTTCGGTTACAACACCTACTGCAAGCCCTTCTGCCAGTGGGAAGCACAACAGGCCCTGGAAGCCGGAGCCGAGCTATGGACATCGGTGACGGTGACCGATGTGATCCGCGACCGGGGTAAGGTTTGCGGCGTCTGCCTGGACAACGGGCGCCGGATATCCGCCCGCATGATTATCGATGCCGAAGGCTCCCAGGGCCTGGTGGCCATAAAAGCCGGTATCCGGGAAAAATATCCGCCGGAAGCGATCTCTCTGGCCGATACTTATGATTATGAAATGGACAAAGCGGAGGTGGACCGCGTCCTGGGGTATTCACTCCGGTTCTGCTGGGGCTGGGACGAACAGAAAGTGGCGCCGCCCCTGGGGCATGGCAACGGGCTGATGGTGTGGCCTTACCGGGAGAGCATCCATTTTATGCAGGACCATTGCCTCCGACTGGACAAAGGGCAAGTCCCCAACCTGAAGAAACGGTTCGCGGAATATCATGACAACATCACCACCAAACTGCCCTGGTGGGCCAAAGACATCGCCCCGAAAAGCCGGTTGCGCGCCCGCATGTGGGAAGGATTTGAAATCTTTGTCGGTCTTGATGCGAAACTGCGCCATATGAAAAACCATGATGACGGCATTCTGTTGATCGGTGATGCGGCCGGACTGGAAAGCACAGAATTGTGCGACGGCGTTCCGGCGGCCTGGTTTTCCGCCCAGATCGCCGCCGAAACCGCCATTGCCGCCATTGCCGCCAACGATACCAGCCGTTCTTTTCTGCGTCGATATGACGAGCGGATCAAAGCCCATGCCATCATCCAATGGTCGATTTCCGGCAGAAACCGGTATAACCTGCGTTATGCCCAACAGACCAAAGATGCACGCCTGCTGAGAAAATACATCCATGATGGTTGGGGCATGGGACAATTGACCCACGCCCTGTCACCGCTCTTAAAACTCACCTTCCGCTACCTCCGGCAGGACCCGCGCCTGCTCACCTGCTGGATCAAGATGTATTTCCGTTATTACCAGAACTGGTGCCATAATGTTTATGATTATCAGGGGCGTGAGACATGGCGCCCGGATCCGTCCGACCGGCCGAAGACCGGCGAGCTGATATTCAAAATAACCGTCGATGGGCTGGACGGCCTGTTGCGGGTGACCGCACCCGTCGTGAAAGCCCTGGCCTTTTGCGGCGAACATCTGTCAGGCCTGGCCAACCCGGCCATGAAAATCATACTGCCGTTTTACCGGCCGCTTTATAAGTTTTTGCGAAAACCATTGTCACCGTTAGGCAACCGGCTGGCCGACAGCCTGATCGATTTTACGAAACGGGCCGATCCAACCCTGTTCGAGATCAAAACCGCAAAACACCCAAACCCGGTCGGGGAGGATTAAAATGACCAGAACCGTGGATCGTTTTCCGGGCGTGGAATGGGTTGACGACGCTACCCCCTTTATCCGGGTGGATCCGGACAAATGCACGGGATGCGCCAGCTGTGTCAAGGTCTGTCTGGGCGACTGCTGGGAAATAAAAGACAGAAAAGCCCGGATCAAAACCCTGGAAGCCTGTATGGAATGCGCCTGCTGCTGGTATATATGCGATGCCGAAGCCATTATCTTCTCCTGGCCGCAGGGCGGGAGCGGATATCGAAGTGACTGGGGCTGATAAAATCAAACCCTTTTGCAACGAATGTTGTAGGGGCGGCCCCCCCGTGGCCGCCCGATTAAAGGGCACCCACAGGGGGGTGCCCCTACGTGAGTTTGCGCCTGCGCCAAGCAGGTGTGGCCAGCCGGTCAAGGGCCAGAGGTCAAATATATACAATTGTACAAAAATTCTTGACATCAAAACTGAATCCTCTATGATTCGGACTGAACGTAGGGGGCAGACGATTATCCGGTCAAACATTCAAACGGCCCTTACCCAAATCATATTTGCCGAAAGGAAGTCACCATGAAACGTTTGACACGATTAAAACACGGTCAAGGCGCCTTATTTCTGTTCTGCATCGTATCCTTTTTGACGATATCCGCAATCAGTCAGGCAGCGGATCTGTCCCAAAAACAAATTCGAACCACGGTAGAAGAAAGCATAAAGGCCATCCTGACCGGACAGGCCTACAGTTCGACCCTGGAGCGGAACCAGCTGATTCTGAGGGGGATGTTTGAAAGAGGGGCCATTACCAAAGCCGATCTGGAAACCATAGCCAAAAACGCCGTTTTCCCAATAATGAAAACCTCCAGAACCTCACGATATATTCTCAAAAAAGCCCCGGAACGGGTCGATGCACTTCTTTCGCCCTATATGTCATGGGATGAAATTCACAAAATCGTCTGGGAAGTCGGTAGCAGCTTAGTACCGGACGGAGAGCAGGTTGTCCTGACCATCGGAACGCTGGCGCCCCCGGGGACGCCATGGATGAGCATTCCGGAAAAGGTCCTGCTGCCCCGGATAGCCAAGCTCAGCGATAACAAATTCAATGTTAAAATATACGGCGGCGGCGTTATGGGAGAAGATACCGATATATTAAGAAAAATGGATATCGGTCAACTCGACGGCTGCGGCTGCACCGCCCTGGGCATCCTGGCGGCATCTCCGGAGACTGCGGTATTCCTGCTGCCGGGCATGTATAATGATTATGAGGAAATCGACTATATCACGGAAAAATTCAGAAAAAGAATCGATAAGGCGTATGAGAAAAGGGGATATATCCTGGGCGCCCTTATTGATACCGGAATGTTTTATATCTTTTCCCAGCACCGCATAAGCGGCCTGAACGACTTGCAAAAACTTAATTTCTCCACCTGGTTCGGCGACATCGAGACCAGGCTGTATAAAGAACTTGGGCTCAGCGGCATACCAATCGCCGTGCCTGAAACCATATCCGCTTTCAGCACGGGCATGATCAATGCCAACATATCGCCGCCGGCCTGGATGCTGGGGATGCAGGCTTACCAGTATGTCAACTTCTATGTTAAAAAGCCCTTACTTTACTCACCCGGCGCTGTGATAATCAGCGTAAAAACAAGGGAACGACTGAAAAAACAGTTCGGCGTTTCTGAAACGTTTGCTTACAACGTTCAGGAAATGCTGACTTACGAAGTCTCCACCCTTGAAGAGGAATGGCGGGCGTTAAGCCGCAATTACGAGGCAAAATGCCTGGAAGCCTTTGAAACAAAATGCGGCATAAAAGCCGTGGATTTTTCCGAAAAGGACTGGCAAACCATGGAGCGGGCATTCTCAAAAGTCCAGGAAGATCTGGCCGACAAGGTATATCCCCGGGACCTGATGCTTGAAATTAAAAAGGCGCTGGCGGAATATCGCGCCAGAAAATAAATGGTCTGTCTCCATGCCCACCAAACCATACCGCCTCCTGGACCATACCGCTGATTTAATGTTTGAAATACGCGGCCGCGGCCTGCCGGACTTGTTTGCCAATGCCTGCCTGGCATTGTTTGATACCCTTACCGACCTGACTCGTGTGACCGGTGACACGGTCAGGACCGTCACCGTTACCGGTGTTGACCGGCCCGACCTGTTGATCAACTGGATGCGGGAGCTGCTGAGCCTGTGGACAGTCGACGGCCTGTTGATCAAGTCGGCAAAAATTAGCGATTTAACGGAAACCCGGCTGACCGCGGAACTGGCCTCAGACCGCTATGCGCCTGACCGTCATATTCTAAAAACCGATATCAAGGCCGTTACCTATCATAAAGCCGCGGTCGATCGACAGGGCAACGGCTGGACGGCCCACGTGATCGTGGATGTGTAAAAGTTGTGAATATATTCATATGTGCCGAAAATTTTTCATGACATATACAGGTTAATAAGGAGGTCAATATGACAACATTATTTGATCCGGTAAAAATGGGGGACCTGTCTTTGCCCAACCGCATTATCATGTCGCCCCTGACCCGCTGCCGTGCCGCTGAAGGACGGCTGCCCAACGCGCTGATGGCCGAATATTACACCCAGCGTGCCGCCGCCGGCATGATTATCAGCGAAGCCACCGCCGTTACCCCCATGGGGGTCGGATATCCGGATACGCCCGGCATCTGGTCGGACGAACAGGTCGCGGGCTGGAAACGGGTGACCGGGGCGGTCCATCAGGCCGGCGGCCAGATCCTGCTGCAACTGTGGCATGTGGGCCGTATTTCCGATCCCGTTTACCTTGACGGCACCCTCCCGGTAGCGCCCAGCGCCATCGCGGCCAAAGGCCATGTCAGCCTGTTGCGCCCGAAAAAAGCCTATGTCACACCCCGTGCCCTTGAGCGGGAGGAGATCCCCGGTATCATTGCGGCCTATGCCCGGGGCGCGCAAAACGCCGAAAAAGCCGGGTTTGACGGAGTGCATGTACACGGCGCCAACGGTTATCTGCTGGACCAGTTCCTGCAGAGTGCCACCAACCGGCGAACAGACGATTACGGCGGTCCTATCGAAAACCGGGCCCGCCTGCTGCTGGAAGTGACCGATGCGGTGATTGACGTCTGGGGCCCCGGCCGGGTCGGGGTACACCTGGCACCGAGATGTGACGCCCATGACATGGGTGACGATGACCCGGCGGCGACCTTCGGTCATGTTGCCCGGGAACTGGGAACACGCGGCATCGCCTTTATCTGCACCCGCGAACACTTTGACGAACCGGCCCTGACGCCCGATCTGAAAAAAATCTTCGGCGGCTGCCTGATCGCCAACGAAGGGTTCACCAAAAAAAGCGCCGCCCGGGTGATCGAGCAGGGTTTCGCCGACGCGGTCGCCTTCGGCAAAGCCTTTATCGCCAACCCGGACCTGGTCGAACGCTTTCGCCGGGACGCCCCCCTGAACGAACCGGACACGTCGACATTCTACAGCTCCGGGCCCCATGGCTATACGGATTACCCGACATTGGCGTGAGCAGCCGGCAGGCCCCTGTTGATTATCTTTTGATTATCTTTTGGTCGTGTAATCGCCGGAATCGTGTTATACTTCTGTTTCGAAAATAACAACATTTCGAAAGAGATATCGACCCCATGCTGCCAACCGTATACACCCTGCTTTTTCCCAGAGTGCTGTCGTTCAAAAACCGCATGGTGCACTCCCGGAAAACACAATTTTTTCTGTTCGGCGGTATCGGTCTGGTTCTGTGGACCGGGGTGTTTGGCGTTTCCTTTAAAATTCTGCGTTATTTTGAAAGCATCGAGCAACTGGGTGACATCCTGGCCCACAAACTGCTGTCCATGATATTTGTGGTCATCCTGTCTTTGATGATCTTCAGCAGCATCATCACCCTGTTATCAAAACTTTATTTGTCCCGGGACCTGAGCCTGGTGCATTCTTTACCGGTGCCGAAACACCATGTCTTTCTGGCCCGGTGGATCGAAGGCACCTTTGACAGTGCCTGGATGGTGGTTCTCTTTGTCCTGCCGGTGTTCATCGCTTATGGCATTGTTTACGCCACCGGGCCGGTGTTTTATCTGGGGTTTGTCATCTGCCTGGTCGGCCTTTGTGTCATCGCCTCAAGCATCAGCGCCATCGGCGTGGCGTTTATCGTCAACCTGATTTCCGCTTCACGGCTGAAAACCATCTTCCTTTTTCTGGGACTGTTGTTGTTTCTGCTGCTCTACTTCGCCTTTCGGATGTTGCGGCCGGAACGGCTGGTGGACCCGGAGATGTTCGCCACGGCGCTGGTTTATTTAAAATCGCTCAACACCCCGTCATCGCCCTGGCTGCCCAGCACCTGGGCCTATGATTGCGTTTCAGCGGCCCTGGCCGGAGACCTTTCCGGAAGTCTGTTCTCTGCCACACTGTGCATCTCCCTGGCCGCCACCCTTCTTTTGGTGATGCTCATCACCGCTGACCGGATATATTTCCCCGGGTATTCCAAAACCGCCAGCGGTCGCGTCACCACCGTCAAACACAACAACCGGGAATACGCTCCGACCCTGCTGTTTTTCCTGCCGGCCCACGTGAGGGCCTATGTGGTTAAGGAAATAAAAACCTTTATGCGCGACCAGAGCCAGTGGTCCCAGCTTTTTCTGATTCTGGCCCTGATCATTATTTATATTTACAACTTCAAGGTGCTGCCCCTTGAAAGGTCTCCCATCAAAACCGTCTATCTGCAGAACCTGTTCGCCTTTTTAAACATGGGGCTGGCCGCTTTTGTTCTGACCGCGGTAACGGCACGCTTTGCCTTTCCGGCCGTCAGCCTGGAAAAGAATGCCTTCTGGATCACCTGCAGCGGCCCGATTTCAAAACCGCTGTTCGTGCGCATCAAATTTTTCGTCTATCTGGTCCCCCTGTTTGTCATGGCCATCGGGCTTATCATCACCACCAACCTGCTGTTGTCGGTCACGCCATTTATGATGACACTTTCTCTGGCCACCATGGTACTGATGATTCCGGCGATTGTGGCCATGGGCGTGGGACTTGGTGCGGCCTACCCGGATTTTGGATCGGAAAACCCGGCCCAGGCAGTAACCAGTTTCGGCGGGTTCGTTTTTATGGCCACCAGCGCCCTTTATGTTCTGGCCATCATCCTGCTCGAGGCGGGCCCGACCTATAAACTCTTTATGGCAGGCATCCGGGGGAACTCGGCCGGATTGAACGGATGGATATGGATGGGCCTGGCTTTTGCCGGCGTTACCGGCCTGTCCGTTTTTGCCACCGTGTTTTCCCTGCGTTTCGGTGCCGGGAAACTGGCGGACAATTAAGCGTTTGATAACCCAACGGAGCAACCGTTAAAAACAATAAGGCCTTAAAAATATGGACTTTTTACGAAGCCATC
This sequence comes from Desulfosudaceae bacterium, assembly GCA_963674745.2. Taxonomy (GTDB): domain Bacteria; phylum Desulfobacterota; class Desulfobacteria; order Desulfobacterales; family Desulfosudaceae; genus JBFMDX01. Next base: position 27,380 of record CAXXDV010000001.1, read on the forward strand.
AAAGGGGGGAACAATGAAAAAAATAATACTGGCCATAATGATCCTGGTTTTATCGTCAATAACCGCTTCAGCCGAAAGCGGCTGGGGATTTTTCGGATCTTACTGGAGCCCGTCGGACGGCGAGGCCGAATTCGGACCGGGAATCCGTTTAACCTACGAGATGGTTCCCGGCATGCAGCTTGACTTCAGGGCATCCTATTTTGATAACCTGATGGATGAAGACGAGGGTCCGGACCTGGAAGTCATCCCCATTGAAACCGGTCTCTGCCTGACAGGGCCGGTGGCCGGCAACCTTAATCTCCATGGCGGCGTCGGCGTCGGCTATTATCTCATGGACAGCGACGCCGACGTGGATGATGAAATCGGCTTTTTTGTCAACGCCGGCTTAGAATACGATGTATTCAGAAACAATGCCGCCTACGGCGGCACCCGGGCCTCGGTGTTTGCCGAGGCCATGTACCGCTCGGTCACCGCGGATGACGCCACCATCAACGGCGATGCCGACCTGGACGGGCTGGTATTGAACGCCGGCCTGATGGTCCGCTGGTAGCGCCGGGAGGAGCCATCCCGACTTCCTCGTCATCCTCTGGCTTGACCAGGGGATCCGGCATAAAACGGACCACATTCCCCATCGTCATTCCGGCCAGTGGAGCGAAGCGGAACGTGAGCCGGAATCCAGTATAAAATAGATCAAAACTCAACAAAGGTTACCCCATGGCGGCCGGGAATAAAATAAAGGCACGACACACGCTACTGTTTTTCCTTTTTTTCATTATCTTATCCGCCACAGCCCTGGCCGGCAATTTTACTACCGCTGTCGATGAGCTCATCAGCACCCATCCCGGCCGCAGCGGCGCCTATGTCCTGGAAAAAGGGGAAGAATCGCTTCTGGCCCGGGGATGGCTGGCCGGGCAGGCCGAAACCGGCATCGACGTCCAGTATTTTATCTGGAGCACGGACAACATCGGCACCCTTGCCGCAGAAGCCTTGCTGAGTGCCGCCGAACGCGGTGTTGTCGTCAGGGTGCTGGTCGACGACCTGCTCATAGACGCGGACAACGATATTATCCTGGCTTTAGCCGCCCATCCAAACGCTCACATCAGAATTTATAATCCCAAGCATTCCGTGGGCACATCCACCTTCGACCGGATTATCAATATTTTTACCGATTTCCGGGGCGTCAACCAGCGCATGCACGACAAGTCATTTATTGTCGACGGACAGATCGCCATTATCGGCGGCCGGAATATGGCGGATGAATATTTTGATTATGATCACCACTACAATTTCCGTGACCGGGATGTGTTACTGATCGGCCCCGTGGCAACAGACATCAAAAACAATTTTGAATCGTTCTGGCAAAGCGACCTGTCCGTCCCGGTTGAGACGCTGCTTGAAAAGCAACTCGCAAAGCTATCAAAAAAACGCATTGCAGAAGTTTATCAAAACCTGCACGCCTATGCGCAAAATCCGGAAAATTACGAGCCCCAGGTTCGACGGATGGTCGACAACATCCCCGGTAAAATTCCGCAGCTGCTCAAAGACCTCGTCTGGGAAGATGTCCGCTTTATCTGCGATACACCGGGGAAAAACCCCGGCGACAAAGGCCTTGGGGGCGGCGGGGCCACGACCGACCAACTGATCGAGGCTGTAAAAGCCGCCCGAAAACGTGTTACCATCCAGTCCCCTTATCTGGTAATGCCCGAAGGGGGATTTGAGTTGTTCAAAAGCCTGACCGACAGGGGGGTAACCGTCAGGATCAACACCAATTCGCTGGCCTCGACCGATAACCTGAAAGCCTTCAGCGGTTACAGCAAACAAAGAAAAAAACTTTTAGACAGCGGCATAGAAATTTACGAGTTCCGGCCGGACTCGATCCGGAAAAAACAGCTTATCGACCGCTATGACCGATTGGAAAAACTATCGCCCGTTTTTTCCATTCATGCCAAAACCATGGTCATCGACGGTGAAACGCTCTGTATCGGCACGTTCAATTTTGACCCCCGCTCGGCCAACCTGAACACCGAAATCGGCGTTATCATCAAGAACAAAAAAATCGCCCGACAGGTGGAACACCAGATCCGGATCGATATGCAGCCGGGCAACAGCTGGAATGCCAAAGATATACCTGATCCCCACGCCTCCCTCAAAAAACGGCTGATGCTGAAATTCTGGAAATTAATGCCGATGACCCCGCTGCTCTAGGACGAATTTTCAGCCACCTGGCCCGTCATGAGGCGACAGAGCATACAACCTGTTGATACAACAATATTGACCAATCAAAAGGCGTGCCCCTAAAACAGACTCAAAAAAGATAAACTATACCGGGTATCAAAAGAAGGTGTGCGGAAAACAACGTGACAAATAAGTGGCGGAGAGAGAGGGATTCGAACCCTCGGTGGAAGTTTCCCCCCACACTCGCTTAGCAGGCGAGCGCCTTCAGCCAGCTCGGCCATCTCTCCGCGTCTGATTCCTGGCGGAGGAGGTAGGATTCGAACCCACGGAGCTTTCGCTCAACGGTTTTCAAGACCGCCGCCTTCAACCGCTCGGCCACTCCTCCCGTTTGAAAATTTATCGTTTATAACATTCGATTATGGCATGGTCAATATTTTTATTGAACTTCCGGAAAAGTCGTGTATTCTGTTCTGTTGTAAAATACGGTAGCGCCGGAATCGGCGCCTTTTACGTTATACATATAATATAATTAGTTAATTAGAAGACCAGGAGGAATTTTTTATGAGTAGAAAAATCAAACAGGCCGCAGTCATCGGCTCGGGTGTCATGGGCGGCGGTATTGCCGCGCTGCTGGCCAGTGCCGGGGTGAAAACCCTGCTGCTGGACATCGTGCCCTTTGACCTGACCGATGAAGAGAAAAAGGACCCGGCCGCCAGAAATCGAATCGTCAAAATGGGATATGACACCATTTTAATGTCACGCCCGGCAGCTTTGATGCATGCGGATGACGCCGCCAATATCTCCATCGGCAACATGGAGGATGACTTTGACAAGCTGGCCGACTGCGACTGGATAATCGAAGTTGTGGTGGAAAACCTTAAAATCAAGCAGGAGCTGTTCAAGCGTATCGAGCCGGTCAGAAAACCCGGCAGTATTGTCTCGTCCAACACCTCGGGCATTCCTTTAAAAGACATGTCCCAAGGGTTGAGCCAGGAATTCAAGCAGCATTTTCTGGGTAGCCATTTCTTCAATCCGGTCCGCTACATGCACTTGCTGGAAATCATTCCCGGTGAAGAAACAAGCCAGGAAGTGCTCTCGTTTATCGCCGAATTCGGTGAGAAAAACCTGGGCAAAGGTATTGTCTGGGCCAAGGACACGCCCAACTTTATCGGCAACCGCATCGGTGTCCAGGGCATCATCAAGGCCATGCAGCTCATGCTGGAAAAAGGCCTGACCATCCCGGAAGTCGACGCCCTGTTCGGCCCGGCCATGGGCCGCCCCAAGACGGCCATGTTCAAAACCACCGACCTGGTCGGCCTGGATACCATGAGCCACGTGGCCAAAAACACCTACGACCTGGTAACGGATGACGAGGCCCGGGAAGACTTCAAGACCCCGGAATTCGTAGCCGGCATGATCGAAAAGAAACTGCTGGGCAAAAAAGCCGGATCCGGTTTTTACAAGACGGAAAAAAGCCCGGAAGGCAAAATCATCCGCAAGGTGATTGATCCGGCCAGCCTGGAATATGCCGAATACGGCGCCCCGGATTTCCCCTGCCTGGCCGAAGCCAAAAAGCAGGCCGACCTGGCCGATAAAATCAAGGCCGTTCTCAACGGCGACGACAAGGGTTCAGAATATGCCTGGGCCGTAACCGCCCACGGCCTGATTTACGCCGCCAACCGGGTTCCGGAAATTTCCGACACCATCGTGGAAATCGATAACGCCATGAAGTGGGGTTATAATTTTGAAATGGGTCCCTTTGAGACCTGGGACGCCATCGGTGTTGAAGAATCCGTGGACAGAATGGAAAAAGACGGCCTGGCAGTGCCTGAAAAAGTCAAAAAGATGCTGGCCGGCGGCAACAAGACCTTTTATAAAACCGAAAACGGCGCGGTCAGTTTTTTTGATTTCGCCAGTGAAGCCTACAAACCGATTGCCGTCAGCAAAGACGCGGTTTCCCTGCCCGTCCTCAAGGGCGCCGGCAAGGAAGTTAAAAGCTGTGCTTCGGCCTCTCTGGTAGACATCGGCGACGGGGTTTTCTGTTGTGAATTCCATACCAAGATGAACGCCTTAAACACCGAACTGATCAGCTTTATCCACGAATCCCTGGATTACGTGGACGCCAGCGGTGTGGGCCTGGTCATCGGCAACCAGGCCGGCGGCATGCCCGGTGCGTTTTCCGCGGGCGCGGACTTAAAAGAGATTACCGGGGCCGTTAAAGCAAAAGAATTTGACGGCATCGACAAAATGATCGACGCGCTGCAACAGGCCGTTCAGCGCGAGCGCTACTCCCATTTTCCGGTGGTGGCGGCCCCCTACGGCATGACCCTGGGCGGCGGCTGCGAAGTCTGCCTGGGCGCCGACCGGATCGTGGCCCATTCCGAGTTGTTCATGGGTCTGGTTGAAATCGGCGTGGGCGTGCTGCCCGCCGGTACCGGATGCATGAACCTGTGGAAAAAAATGACCAGCGGCATTCCCGCGCCGGTCAAAGACGCGGACCTGGGCAAATTCTTTATCCCCACCTTCATGGCCATTGCCATGGCCAAGGTGTCCATGTCGGCCGCCGAAGCCCGGGCCAACGGCTTTCTGGGCCCCAAAGACCGCATTGTGTTCAACCGTGACAACCTCATCGGCGAAGCCAAAAAAGAGGTCCTGCGCATGGTTGACGACGGCTATGCCCCGCCGCCGAAAAAACCGCTCAAAGTACTGGGCGAGGCTGCCTGGGGCATGGTCAATGCTGAAATATTCAACATGCACAACGGCGGATATGTCAGCGAATATGACGCCTACCTGGCCAAAAACATCGCTTATGTCATTGCCGGCGGCGACGCCCGGACCAACAGTGCCTTAGATGAACAGGCCATCCTGAACCTGGAACGGAAGATGTTCATCGAGTTTTTGAAACAGGAAAAAACCATGGCCAGAATCGAGCACATGCTGAAAACCGGCAAACCGCTTCGCAACTAAGGAGGACAAACTCATGAGAGACGCATATATCGTAACATCGGTCAGAACCCCGGGTTGTAAAAACCGGCGGGGCGCATTAAAAGACACCCGTCCCGAAGACCTGATTTCATTTATTTTGAACGCCGCCATGGAAAGAACGCCCGGCCTGGAGAAAAAGGACGTGGACGACATGATGCTGGGCTGTTCTTTTCCCGAAGCGGAACAGGGCCTGAACATCGGCCGTATCGCCGTGCAGATGGCCGGGTTTCCGGACGAGGTGTCCGGCGCCACGGTCAACCGTTTCTGTTCTTCCGGCCTGGAAGCCATCGCCCTGGCCTCTTTGCGGGTCATGTCCGGCTGGTCGGATGTCACCATCGGCGGCGGCGTTGAATCCATGACCTACGTGCCCATGGGCGGCAACCTGCCGCGCCCTCACCCGGACTGGTCCAAAGAACGGGCCGACTATTACGTATCCATGGGCATCACCGCGGAAAACGTGGCCAACCGCTACGGTATCTCCCGGGAAATGCAGGATGAATTCGCCTACAACTCCCAGATGAAGGCCTCAAAAGCCAAAGCCGAAAAACTGTACACGGAAATCGTGCCGACCCCGGCCACCAAGTTCGTGACGCAGGCCGACGGCACGGTCACCAAAGAGACCTTTCTGCAGGATTTTGATGACGGTATCCGGGAGTCCACCACCGTTGAAGGGCTGGCCAAACTGCGGCCGGTATTTGCCGCCGGCGGTTCCGTGACCGCCGGTAACTCTTCCCAGACCACGGACGGCGCAGCCACCGCCATTATCATGAGCGAGAATAAAGTCAAGGAACTGGGCCTCAAACCCATCGCCAAGCTCAAGCTGTACACCACGGTTGGCTGCCGGTCCGACGAAATGGGCGTGGGCCCGCGTTATGCCATTCCCAAGCTGCTGGACAAGGCCGGCCTGACCGTTGACGATATCGGCCTGTGGGAAATCAACGAGGCCTTTGCCTCCCAGGCGATTTATTCTATCCGGGAAGTCGGTCTGGAAAAATACATGGACCGCATCAATATCCACGGCGGCGCCATTGCCCTGGGCCACCCCCTGGGCTGCACCGGCGCCAAGCTCTGCGCCACCCTGCTGGCCAACATGCAGGCCAAGGGCGTCAAATACGGCGTGGAATCCATGTGCATCGGCGGTGGTATGGGCGCGGCCGGACTGTTCGAGCTGTGTGACTAACCATTAACCGTTGATCAGCAACACAACGTATAAATGCCGGATCAGTCCTTAAAACCGGAACTGGTCCGGCATTTTAATTATTACCGTCATATTTTCAGACAATATGAACGAATACCAGACAGAACAAAATCAAGCACTGACCATGATCCGCCGTCATCTTGAGGCTATGGATAAGGTCCGTATCAAGGCACTTAAAGATGAGATTGCGGCATACGTGGTTTTCCGGGAGCAGGTGGCTGAATTTCTCAATCAGCATTTTGCCGCCGTATGCACCGAAAAATGCTACCAGAGCCGACTCTCGGCGTGTTGTTCCAGGGACGGCATCATCACTTTTTTTGCCGACATGGTGATCAACGCGCTTAACAGTACCCGGGACGATCTGGACCGCCTGGAGCAGGCCATTAAAAATCCGGCCGACCCAGCCAAATGCATCTACCTTTCTCAAAACGGATGTGCATGGAACATCAAACCCGCTGTGTGTGAATTTTTCCTCTGCGACGAGGCGGAACAAAAAGCCTTTGGCCATAATGCCGGGGCCCGGCACCAATGGGATGCATTCAAGGACCGCAAAAAGACCTTCACCTGGCCGGATCAACCGGTCATCTTTGAAACCCTGGAACGACACTTCATCGACCTGGGTTGTGACTCACCGTTGATGTACATGCATAAAAGTCCGGGGCTGGTCAGGATCAGGCATCAGCGGGACAAATGACTTTATACCATTGACATACGAGACCGGTTTGTTATAATTTTAATAATAAAACCGAATTCTTACCCTTATCCTGGCGCTCAAGAAAACAACAAGGGCCATAAACCAACAATTTATGATCATTACTCAATTATAAGCAGAAAATATGAAGCTGGATAAGACAAAAGCAGGTTTTAAGAAAATGAGCGCTATCGAAAACGATGATTTTGTTCCCGGCTCCATGAAGGAACGGATTGATATGGTGTGGGATATAACGGTAGCCCTGTGGTCTTTAAGCTCCAAAGGGAAAATTCATGCTCAATCAAGACTACAAAGAGATGTTACAGTGCTTACTCGAGGAACAGGCTGAGTTTCTCGTGGTTGGCGCTTACGCTCTTGCGGCGCACGGGTTTCCCAGAAGCACGGCGGATTTTGATATATGGGTAAACCCTTCCGGCGAAAATGCAGAAAAAGTGTTTCGGGCGTTGTCCAGATTCGGTGCGCCCCTTGCTGGTGTATCTCCAGCTGACTTTACTCAAAAAGGGACCGTTTTTCAAATCGGCGTGGCACCATGCCGGATTGATATTCTTACATTGATTACCGGCAATTTTGATTTCCCGGGCGCAAGAGCAAAGGCCGTGGAGATTGAGTTGGGCGGCGTGAGCATGCCGGTCCTCAGCATTGATGATCTTATCGAGAACAAGCTGGCCGCAGGCAGGCCAAAAGACATTGAAGACGCGGAAAAACTGAAAAAAAACCGGCCCAGCTAGCAAGACCAGACCTTCACAAGGGATATCATTCCTTTTCCTTTATCTCCTGCTCCCGCTGCTTGTGCAGCGGGTTGGCGCAATCGACGGTATCCGGATCCACCAGCCAGCGGAACTCGCCCCGGTCCCGGGCCGCATCCAGGGCCTTGCGGTAACGGGCGTAATTGGCCGGCGCCATGTTGACCAGCGGCGTCCAGTCGGCCTCGATGGCACATGCGGGGCAGATAGAGGCGCAGTGAAAACAGAATATGCAGGGATCCTGTATCCGGGGCGGATTTACTTCAATATCAATACCGTCCACCGGGCAGGCATCCCGGCATTCCCCGCACTGAACGCAGGTATCCATGTTGATGGACAGTTTTGGCATCACTTTAGACAAGAGTTCGAAGCTCAACTTTTCGGCTTCTTCCCGGGCCCAGTCCTCGGGCGCTGGTTCCGGCTGATTGATGCATTGTCTGTCGCCGATTGACGCTTTTTTACTGCACCGGCTGACAATCCGGCCGAAATCCCGGGCTTCGCTGAGGTCGCGGTCGTCCGGATGGCCCGACGTCAGGGTATGCTTGGGATAAAAGGGAACGGTGATATCGGCGTAAGTGTGATGCGATCCAATCACCAGCGCCCCTTTCTTTTCAAGCCGTTCGGCCATGGAAAACAGGGGCAGCCGTTTCCAGAACCCCCTCACGGATTTTTTCCGCCACCTTTAGGGTGTTGCCGGTCTGTGAAAAACAAATGATAACCGCTTTCATGACACCCCCCTTTTCATCATTCCCCCCCTGTCTTTGATCAGATATGAACAACTACTGTATTTATCATTTATTTAAAGCGTTTTCCAGGACCGGAAGGAAGATGAAAAGCAGCGTCTCTCTGACCCATTGCAGGTAAGCCTCATTTCGTTCGGGGAAACCCATGATGGCCGCCTCAATGGAGCCTGCCCCTAAAAAGTTAATGGTAAGCGCATTCAGACAGGTCAGAAAGCGGCCGGCATCACCAATTGCGAACAGTTTTGGAAAGGTATTTTCAAAATCCTGCTGGGTGTCGGTCAGGAGTCTGACCAGATGCTGGTATCCCGGCAACGTGGTGGGATCATCATGGGACATGTTGTTGACGATAATGCGGAAGACCTCATGATGTTTTTGAGAAAACTCGATAAACCGGTCCAGGTAGGTTGACAGGGCTTTATCCGGGGAATAGTTTGATATTTCCCGTAACCATTCTTTATTGTCGTTGTAAAGCGTACGGCAGGCGTCTTCCATCACGGCTTCAAATATCCTTGCCTTGTTGGGAAAATGATACCGGATAAGCCCGTGGTAAAACTCACCCTTGTTGGCGATCATACGGATACTGGCGGCATTGTATGGATGAGCGGCAAAAACCTGCCTGGCGGCCGCCAGAATCATCTGCCGGGTGTCATCTCCTCTTTTCCCGGGCAGGCCGTTCCCGGCCTTTGTTTTACGATTGGTTTTCTCTTCTTTTTTCATTTTATAACAAATACTTGACTAAGTCATAGCTCAGCCACTTAGACGACCGTGTAATTTTTCCTTGACTTTACCGGCTGATTATCTCATTCTATTTACACGATCGTGTAATGTCAACCCCTATTATTTGAAGGAGAGCACCATGAATCTGACCAATTATCAAAAACTGGGACAGGAATTATACGACAAACTTCACCTGCCGACGTATCCGGTAGCCATTACCTATATTAAAAGCGAGGATGAAATTCCGACCGAAGCCATGCGGCCGTCGGCCATGGGCCAGAAAATGTGTATCTGCCAGACCTTCACCTATGCCCGCTCCTGGGGCGCTCATGTGGCCATAACGGCCGAGGACAATTTTTGCGTACCCGGATCGGCCGGGCATAAATGGGTGGATGTCACGGACGAGGAGTTTGTTGAAAGCCAGGTCACCCAGGGCTGGCACAAGAACCGGGAGGCGGAGACCAACCGCATCAACGGCTATAACCTGATTTTCAGCGGTTCTGACGGCGAGGCCAGACTGGCCAAAGCCAGAGAGCGGATCGGCCTGGTCGCCTCACCCCTGCACCAGGCCCTGCTGGAACCGGACACCGTCCTGGTGTTCGGCAACGGGGTTCATATCACCCATATCATTCAGGCCCTCTGTTATGATTACCAGGCGCCGATCATGTCCGTTTTTGAAGGGTTCGGCGAATCCTGCATAATGGGCGGCATGCTGCCGTTTCTGACCGGCCAGCCCCAGATCGTCATCCCCGGCATGGGTGACCGGGCCTTTGCCGGCATTGCCGCGGATGAAATCGGCATCGGCATACCCGCGGCGAAGTTCCCAACGGTTTTAGAAGACCTGTTCAAAACCGGCGGGCCCATGAACATGGGCATGCCGTTTAAAACCATGATGCCGACCAACCTGACCGAAAACATCACACCCGGTTTTGCTTACCTGCAAAAAATTGTTGATGAGAAAAAAAAGAAATAAATAGAAGGGCTCCCACAGGGGGGTGCCCCTACGTGAATCCACGACGCGCATGATATTTTTTTTGCGACAGGAAATAAATCACTAAATAAAATATGAGGTGAAAAATGGAAAATTTTGCCCAATTTGCCATAGACAACCTGAAATTTTTTGGCGCATCCGAAGTGGGTGTTGTCACCACCGAAACCATGGCCGGCGGACCACCTTCAGCCGACCTGACCTATCTCTGGCCCGACGCCAAATCAGCAATCGTTTTTACCGTACCGCTCAATCAGGACCTGATCCCCGGTTTTTTAAAAAAAGAAGACCAGATCTCCCATGAGAAAGACAGTTTTCAAACCAACGTGATCGCGGGCGGCCTTTCCCTGTGGGCGGCCAACTGGGCCAGGCAGCGGGGCTTTGAGGCCATGCCCTATGTACCCAACGACAGCTACCGGGCAGACACGCCCATGGGCGTACTGGACATGCAGCCGGAGATTTCTTTGCGTTACCTGGCGGTGCGCGCGGGACTGGGCTGGTTCGGTTTTTCCGGCAACCTGATCACGCCCGATCATGGCGCGGCCGTAATCATCGGCTGCGTCCTGACCAGCGCGGAACTGGAGCCCACCGACCCGCTGCCGCCTGAAGACAATTATTGCGACAACTGCAAGCTCTGCATGGCCGCCTGCTCCTCGGGCCTGATGGATCCCGAGGAAAAGACAACCATTACCCTTGGCGGGGTTACCTTCGAGTATCCCAAACGGCGTTCCTATATGCGGTGCAATTACGTGTGCGGCGGTGTTTCCGGCCTGCATCCCTCAGGCAAATGGTCCACCTGGTCGCCCGGCCGGTTCCCGCTGCCGGAAGATGATCAGGGCTTTGCCGACGCCATGGTAAAAAATATCGGCGCCATGATCAACCGTCCGGATTCAGGCGGCGGATACGCCCACAGCCTGATCCCGGGTGGAAAAATACACCAGACCTGCGGTAATTGTCAGATCATCTGCCACCCGGATAAAAACGTCCGCAAAGAACGGTTTGAAATGTTAAAAGCGGGTGGTGTGGTCGTGCAGCATGAGGACGGCCGCCTGGAAGCCATGTCTCCGGAAGCGGCTGAAAAATTTACCGCTGATATGCCGGCAGACAGGAAAAAACTGTATTGCGAGGTTGTTTAACAGAAAACATTGCGTCCTGAACACAGGAGAAAACAACATGGGTGCTTTAGAACAGAAAATTAAGGCCTTTGCCAAAAAACAGGGGGTGGCCATTGTCGGCATTGCCGGTCCGGACAGGCTTGACGGGCCGCCGTCCCTTGACCCCACCTATACCATGAAAGGTGCCAGATCCATCGTATCGCTGGCGATTCCCATGGACACGGACGCGATCTACCAGTTTCTCGGCAAAAAATCCTACCAGCCGCACCTGACAGACCAGACCAGGCAAAACGCCCGGCTATACCGAATTGCCGCCTATATTGCCGGATACATTCAGTCGCTTGGGTACCGCGCCAGGGAAGTGCCTTCCAACAACTCATACCGGCGATCGCCTGACACTTTCGCGACCCACCCGAGTTTTTCCCACCGGTTCGGGGCCATTGCTTCCGGTATTGCCGCCCAGGGCTGGTCCGGCAATGTCATGACCGAAGAGTTCGGCGCGGCCATGTACCTGGGCACGGTCGTCACCGAGGCGGTCCTTGAAAGCGACAAGTCAAGATACGCGCCCCGCCACTTTATCGATGAATACTGCATCAAATGCCGAATGTGCGAAAAAACCTGCGTGGCCGGTATGTTTGAACCAAAAAACGAAGAGTATGTCCTTTTAAACGGCGAACTTCATCCGCGTGGCAAAAGGCGGAACATCGACCTGTGTAATGCCTCCTGTTTTGGTCTTCATTCCCTTTCCCGGGACAAAAAATGGACCACCTGGGGGACCCGGTGGATTGATGAATGGACAGAAAAAGAAGTCGACCCGGACCAAAAATTAAAATTGCGTTATACATTGATGAAAGAAGGCGTTCTTTCCGGCGACTCCACCCCGAGGTACTCTTTGATCAGGCAGACCGCGGCGCTCCTGCAACCGGAAGAACTGATAGAAAGCCATCTTGAAAGCGTCGCCCATGCTGGAAACGAAACCGAACGGTTCAAACGCCTGGGGCCGTTTATGGACAGATTGAATGTGGTCGGCAGAAAACTGCTCAAAAACGAGCGTATCCTGACCTGTGGCCAGTGCGCGCTGGTGTGCGGCCCGTCCATCGATGAATGCAGAAACCGGTATAACGCGCTTATGGAAGGGGGTTTTGTGGTTGATGGCCCCGATAATGAAGTAACAGTGGTCAAGACATATGAGGAAGCCTTAAAAATGCGGGCCCGTAATTCACCAAAAATCCCTTTAAAAGACCGGGTTAAAGATTTTATACTGTCCGGGGCCATGTGGCACGCCTACTACGGCGGTGTGGAGCCGAAATCCATGATCAGCGGTTTCGTTTATGACCGCAAGCTGAAAAAAGCCGTGACCGACCGCATAACCGGCCACTTTGATACATCGAAAAAGCGGCATGAAACAGCATCAGCGCTGGAGGACCTTGCCAATTAAAAAAAATATTGTAGGGGCGGCCACCCGTGGCCGCCCGATAGATGGGCCCCCACAGGGGGGTGCCCCTACGTTAACACATGACCTGTGCCTGACCGGTATAGCCAAACAAACGGAGCGTGTATGAAAAAATCGAAAGATGAAATCCTGGATACGGCATTCAGTGCGGCCAAACAATACGAGATGAAAAGCGGTGGCTGCCCCCAGTGCACGTTGGCGGGCATTTTCGATGCCCTGGAAATTGACAATGATGATATTTTCAAAGCCGCCACCGGTCTTGCCGATGGAATCGGCCTGTCCGGCAATGGTCATTGCGGAGCGCTTTCCGGCGGCGTACTGGCCATCAGCTATCTTTTTGGAAGAGACAAAAAAGACTTTGGCGACATCATGAAACTGGTGGAAGCAAACCTTCTGGCCAAAAAACTGGTTGAGCGGTTTATGGAAAAATACGGGACCTGCCGGTGCGCCGACCTGCAGACCTCGTTTTTCGGTCGGTTTTTCAATCTGCTTGATCCGAATGATTTGCAGGCCGCCCTGGAAGCGGGCATGCTGGAAAGGTGCTCCTCACTGGTCGGGGAAGTCGCCCGGATGACCACCGAGATCATTCTTGAGGCACAGGAAAAAAAAGGAGTCCTCTCATGACAGAATCCGTTTATGTCAATCTCTGGAAAAAATTAAATGACGGCCCCCAGACCGCCCCGACGGATGCCAAAGGGAATCCCCAGCCTTCTTTTATAAAGCACCTTGAACTGTGCTACAGCCCGGAAGAGGCTGAACTGATTCAGCACATGGAACGCCCCGGGCGCTTTTTGTCGACTCAGGAGGTGGCTGATCGGGCCGGCAAAAAGCCTGAAGAGGTGGAAGCCATTTTGAGCGGCATTAATAAGAAAAACGGGCTTCTCGGGATGCCCGGTTTTTATTCACTTCCGCCCATGCCGATCATTTTTAATATCCACCAGTTCTATCCCGAAATAAAACCTGACGACCTTAAAGCCGCTGAACTTTATCAGGATTATTTCATCAAAGACAAATTTTACCGGTATTATGAAGGCTCTATGAAGGGGACACCGGTCTTTAGAACCATTCCTGTAGAAATGTCCATTGAGGCGGAACAGCGGGTATTGCCGGCCGAAGAAGCCCATGATTTTATCCTGAATCATGCGCCTGAAGAACTGGCGCTGGTTCCCTGCCCCTGCCGCACCCGCACGGAAAAAATGGGCATCCGTGAATGCAAAGACAAAAACCCGGTTGCCTCGTGTATCATGATGGGACCGGTAGCCCTTCATTTTGAAATGCTTGGCCTGGGCAAACGGGTCACCCGCCGGGAAGCGGTCGCGTACTTTGATGAAATGCAGGAACTGGGTCTGGTGGGCCAGACAGACAATGCCTTGGCAGGTAACGCGATTATCTGCCTGTGCTGCGGCTGCTGTTGTTCCCAGTTGCGCGGCCGGACAAGATGGGGTAACATGTCTGCCATACTGCCGTCAAATTTTATTCCCGTGGCCGGGGATGACTGTATACAATGCGGACTCTGTATGGAACGCTGCCCGTTCGGGGCCCTGGCCATGGATGAAGAGACCGAGCGCCCGGTTGTTTCGCCGGATAAATGCATTGGCTGCGGCGTATGCACATTAACCTGTCCCCAGGAAACATTAAAATTGACCCGGCTTGAACGCTCCACACCTTTTAATACAGGAAAGGAAATGATTAAAACCATCGCCCTGGAAAACAGGGCATGATACCCCTTAAAAGGAGAATAAAATGGCAAGAGATATCTACAGAGAACTTCAGGAAAGGCTGGACCTTTTTTCCATTGGTTTTCCACCCGCGCCTTCCGGCGTGGAGATCACGATTTTAAAGCGACTGTTTTCAGAAGAAGACGCCGATCTCTTCCTTAAATTAACGCCCCTCCTGGAACCGGCTGAAAAGATAGCCGAGAATCTGGGATTGCCGGCAGAGGAGACCAAATCCAGGCTGGCGGACATGGCCGGCCGGGGCCTGCTGTTTTCCAAAACCAAGGGGGAGACAACGCTTTACGGGGCCACGCCATTTGTCCATGGGATCTTTGAATACCAGGTAAACCGGCTGGACAAGGAGCTGGCGGAATTAATGAATCAATACGGCATGGAAGCTTTGGGCATTAACATGTTGCAGCACGGGGGCTCTTTTTTGCGGACCATTCCGGTAAATCAGGCCCTGGCCCCGGAAAATCAGGTGGCCTCCTATGATGACGCCCGGGAAATTTTAAAAAGCAAACGCACTGTTGTGGTAACGGATTGTATCTGCCGTAAAAAACAGAACACGCTTGACAAGGGCTGCGGCAAAGTCGTCGAGGCCTGCTTCATGTTTGATACCATGGCGGAATACTACCTGGCGCACGACCTGGGTCGCCAGGTCACCGTTGATGAGGCCATCAAAATCCTGGAAAAAGCCCGGGAACAGGGACTGGTTACCCAGCCGGCCACGGCCCAGAACCCTGACGGCATGTGCAATTGCTGCGGAGACTGTTGCGGCGTCCTTCAAGCCATTAATTTTCATCCCAAACCGTCAGAAATTGTCAGTTCCAATCATTATGCCGTTCTGGACCGTGATGCCTGCACCGGGTGCGAAACCTGTATCGACCGGTGCCAGACCAACGCCCTGTCAATGGGTGAAGATGATCTGGCCGTCCTGAACCCGGACCGGTGCATCGGCTGCGGTCTGTGCGTTGTTACCTGCCCGTCTGAAGCCCTTACCCTTCAGACGAAATCAGCAGAAGACCAGTATCAGCTTCCCAAGGACGGCATGGAGCAGATGGTGGCATTGGCCCAGAAGCGGGGTGTTCTCTAACCGGCAAGGCCCAACAGCTCCCTGCGGAGACAGATGAACAATGACGGTAAAAAACACAGACGTTCTGGTAATCGGTGCCGGTGGCGCCGGCATTTTTGCCGCTGTTAACGCATCCAAATCCGGGGCCGATGTTATCATTGTTTCCAAGGGACCGTCCGGTTACGGCGACACCCGCATATCGCTCGGCGCCATGTGCAAATCTCCTGATGGGTTACTTGATTCAAACAAAAAATTTGCCGGGGACATGATGGCCGGCGGCGGCTTCCTGAACAACGCCAGGCTCGTCAACATCCTCGTGGACGAAGCGACCGCTGCGGCCATTTCGCTGGAAAATTGCGGGCATATTTTTAAACGAAACCCTTCGGGAAAACTTGAAAACCCTTTCGGTAAATTCGGCGGTCACCGGTATAACCGTACGATCATAAGCCCGGCCTTTGGCGTTTCCATGGGCCAGGCAATGCGTTCAGGGCTGGCCAGATCAGGCGTTTCAGTACTTGAAGAAACGATATGCGCCGAGCTGATAGTCGCAGAAGGCGGCGTGGCCGGTGCTGTGGTTCTATGCATGAAGACCGGCGAAGTGGCGGCCATACTGGCAAAATCGGTCATTATGGCATCGGGCGGCGCCGGTGCCTTGTATTACCCCCATTCCGATTGCATGCCCTGCGTCACCGGCGACAGCTACAGCCTTTCTCTGGGTGCCGGGGCCGAACTTGTCGATATGGAGCAGGTCCAGTTCCTTCCCTTTTCAATTACACATCCCAAATCCATGGAAGGGGTTATATGCGGCGAGCATGCCATGGCAAGGCCTTTTGGCAAGCTTATTAACAACAAGGGAAAAGTTGTCCTGAAAAACTTTCATAATATGACCCGGGCGGAAGTTTCCAAAATAATGATCGAAGAAATCAAAAACGGCGGTGCTACCGAGCATGGCGGCCTTTTGTTTGACGTCAGCACAAATATGAAAATACCGGTATTGCGAACCATATACAGAAATAAAATGAATGAAGCGGCCGCCCATTTTCTGGAAAACATTCGCAAAGCCTATGGCAAAGATGCCGCGGAATTCCGGGAGCCCTGGGATGTCCTGCCCACGGCACACTACTTCATGGGCGGGATAATTACCGATGAATGCTGCCGGAGCCGTGTAGCAGGCCTGTATGCCTGCGGACAGGCCCAGGGCGGGGTAATGGGAGGGAACAGGCTGGGATCGACCTCTCTTACGGAGATTTTTGTTTTCGGCAAACGGGCGGGGATGACTGCCGCGAAAGAAGCGAACAGTCGCGGCCTCTGCAGCAAAGAGGCGGCGGCGGTTGCCGTGGAAAGGCTGAACAATCTTTTTGGCCGCAAAGGGAAAATCCCACCCATAAAATTAAAAAAACGAATCCAGAAACTGATGTGGGCACATGCCGGTCCGCTGCGTGATGAGCAGGGACTCACTGCGGCTTACGATCTGCTGGCCGAAATCAAAAAGGACGCGGTGGATCTGGGAACCGCTTCATTCAGGCGCTACAATACCCAGGTTGTTGATGCGATTGAGCTGTCGCACATGATCCCGGCGGCCGAGGCCATCATCATATCCGCGCTCGGGCGGAAAGAATCCCGGGGGGCCCATGTGCGGTCTGATTTCCCCGACACAAAAAAGACAATCACGCCCGGAAATGTTGTGGTGAGAAATATGGGCGGCAAACTTACGGCTGTTTTAAAAGAATCAACGTCATGAACATTACCATATCCATTCAGCGCTATAACCCGGAAACCGACGCCGGCCCAAAATGGGTCGAATATTCCGTTCCCGCAGAAGAGGGGGCGACGGTGATGTCATGCCTCCAGCATATTTATGAAAATGACGATTCGACCCTGGCCTTCCGCCAGGGATGCCGGTTCCATTCCTGCGGGTTGTGCGCCCTGATGGTAAACGGAAAGCCGAAAATGGCCTGCGCCGCAAAAGCCAAAGATCAAATGAAAGTCGCC
The DNA here is from genome assembly GCA_963674745.2 of Desulfosudaceae bacterium. GTDB lineage: Bacteria > Desulfobacterota > Desulfobacteria > Desulfobacterales > Desulfosudaceae > JBFMDX01. Next base: position 44,991 of record CAXXDV010000001.1, read on the forward strand.
CCGCTTAAGGGGATGACCGTCGTTCGCGATCTGGTTACAGACAGAAGCGTTTTTTTCGAAAAGCTCCGCGAACTTGACATATTCATCCCCGAGCAGAAAGCGGCATCAACTCCCGTAAAAATTTTTGAGCCAAAAGATCATGTGGATTTGTTAAAATGTCTGGAATGCCTGGCATGCAATGCCACTTGCCCCGAATTTGTCAGTAACAGCGATTCGTTTCCGGGGCCCTATATATTTGTCAAGCTGGCGCAACTGCATTTTGATCCGCGGGACGAAATCAACCGGAAACAACAGGCCGCCGAACTCGGTATTCAAAAATGTGCTGATTGCAGTAAATGCACCTGCATAAACGGAATAGGAATTTACAAACAAGCGATTGATATACTGAAATGATTATTGTTCAACTTTCATCATAAGGAGAACACATGGCCATTCGTCGTAAAATAAAAGACAGATACCGCCGGTTTCCTTATCTTTCAGATTTCGCGGGTATGAAAAGCGCCATCGGTGAAATGCGCGGGCTCGGCTTTCCCAAACAGCCGCCGCTGAATACGGCCTTATCGCCGCAGGACGACGTGCCGGTGCTTGACGAGCAATGGTTCATCGATGAAATAAAGCATAAAATCGCCACGCATCCTGAAAACTGCCTGGAGTTTCCCTATGCCACAGAACCCATATTCGATGAACCGCTGGTGGGGTTTGTCAGGGGCGATGATCCGATTTTTCAAAAGTTTAAATCCATCATCGGCCCTCACCATTATACACCCCAGGAAATCATGGCCTGGCAGGCGGAAAAAAACAATGTGCCCCCCCCGCCGGCCGAAGAGCTCTCGGTGGTCTCTTATGTCATGCCGATTACCCGGGCGACCAAACAGCAGAACGCCGAATGTACCGAATGGCCGGCAGAACGCTGGGCCCAGACCCGGTTGTCCGGCGAAATTTTCAGCCAGGAATTTACCCGGGAAATCGTTACCTTTCTGATGAACAAAGGGGTGCTGGCAATCGCACCTGATGTGACACCGTTGTTTAACAAAAAGCGCTACCCGGAGGTGGGCTGGGCCTCACCCTGGTCGCACCGGCACATTGCCTATGCCGCCGGCCTGGGCACCTTCGGCATGCACGATTTTCTGATTACGGAAAAAGGCTGCGCCCACCGGCTGGGCAGTTTCGTGGTCCACAAACCGCTTCAACCCAACCGGCAGCGACCTGACGACATCCATGCCTATTGCCTTCAATACCAGGGAAAGCAGTGCCTCAAATGCGCCAGACGTTGTCCGGTCGGCGCCATCAGCAAAGAAAACGCCCATGACAAGGAAAAATGCTATAAACATGTGGCCAGTTCGCTGAAGTACTGCCTGAAAAACTATCATATTTTCATTTACGGCTGCGGCATCTGCGCCACCAATGTCCCCTGTGAATCCGGGATTCCGGTTAAGAGGGAGACCGCAGGTTAAAAAAAACACCATTGCGCAACCAGCCTGTTATCAGGGTGACTACAACATGAACAGTAACAGTGTGATCCCCGAACGTTTCCCCTCGGTGCTGATAGACCGGTTTGCCTGCGTCATGGAGCGCCATCTCGCTGACATGAAAATTCAGATGGAGATGGTATTTGATCACAGGCTCGATCTGGACCGGCTGCAGCGGGCGTTTCGGCTTGCGCTGGATGCGGAACCTGTCCTCGGATGCCGTTTCGTGGACCGCCTACCAGAGTTGCACTGGCAAAGGCTGCCGCACATTGATCACGAACTCCTGGAACTGACAGATGACCTGGAGCGGTTCTCCGCCTTCCGTACACGTAAGATCAACCCGTTCGAAGGGCTACAGATTGAGGCGGCCGTTCTGCGTGAGGGAGAAGGTGACAGGCTTTTGATCAAATTAAGTCATCTGGTCGGAGATGCGGGCGGGATTAAAGAAACTGTCGAATTGATTGCCGATATCTACAAAAGGCTGGAATACGATCCGGGTTATGTGCCCCGCTCAAACTGTTCAGGCAGCCGCTGTATGAGACAGGTGGTCAAAAAGGTTCCCTGGCACGCTTACCCGCGAATACTCCGGAATGCCATGCAGGAATTGATATCCAACGGCCTGCCATCGACTACATTTGCCCTGCCGTCGCCAAATGGCCCTCGGGAAGGGCTTGATTACATTACAGTTGATTTACCAGATGAAAGGGTGGCCCGTATTGCTGCGTACAGCAGATCTTTCGGGGCCACTCTTAACGATATCCTCATAGCCGCGTTTTACAGGGCGGGAGTGGACACCGGGGAATGGGACGGCAGGAAGAAACTGAGGCTGATGACCACTGTCGATTTGAGACGCTGGTACATACCCGAGGGGCGGGGTGAGTCGATTGCCAACCTGAGCACGTTCGAGTTCGTAAATCTTGGACGGGATCTGGGGACCGATTTTGATGATACGCTGAAAAGAATTTCCCGTTTAACCGGCCGGAGGAAAAACAGCTGGATCGGTCTTAACATGAGTATTGTTCTCCCGGCACTTCTGGCATTACCGCATGGCTGGCTCATGAAGGCACTTGAGAAAGTCGCTTCGGCGTTTATTATGAACGGAAAATTCATGCCGGCATTAACCAACATGGGGCCGATAGAACCAGACCGGATACGTTTCGGGAAACCACCGCGACGGGCTTGGCTGCTGGCGCCGGCCCCTTATCCGCCAAATTTCGTTGCCGGAGTCACGGGCTATCGGGGGAGCCTGACACTCTCGGCCGGCGTCTACCCGGCAACAAGGAAAACGGCGGAAAAAATGTTCAAACGGATCCTTGACGAATTGCCGGAATAGATCTTTTAATAGTATATCATCCCGGTTACATCGAACGGGGCCGACTGCTTACTACCGCCTTTATAAGACTGTTCTAAAAAAAATAGCCCTGTTCAAAAGCAGATACAGCGGATATGTAACATATTGTTTATGGAAGGAATATGACAGCCATGATGCCGGTATTATTCATTTCTCACGGGCCGCCGACAATTTTACTGATGGACACGCCTGTCGTGGATTTTTTAAAGCGCCTTGGTGAGCAAACGCCGTCTCCAAGCGCAATCATTTGCATATCCGCCCATTGGGAAGCGGTTAAGCCCACTTTCAGTTCCGGTGCCCGAAACGGGATCATTCATGATTTCGGTGGGCCACCTCAATTGTTTGATCAAACATATTCAGCCCTGGGATCGCCTGAACTGGCGCATGAGGCGATTGACCTGCTGACTGCCGCCGGCATCAATGCAGAAGAAAATCCGAAAAGAGATCTGGATCACGGGGCCTGGGTGCCCCTCAAACTGATGTTCCCAAAGGCCGACATTCCTATTGTGCAGCTTTCTATTCAGACGGATAAGGATACATCCCACCATTTTGAACTCGGCAAAGCACTCCGGCCATTGCGTCAAAAAGGCGTACTTATTATCGGCAGCGGCGGGGCGGTGCATAATCTTTATGACATCCATGGGCATAAAATCGATGACGCCCCGGTCGCTTACGCGGCCGCATTTGACCGATGGCTTCGGGAAAAGTTGATCTTTGGACAGGTTGATGAATTGATCGATTATCAAAAATGTGGGCCTGAACCCGAACAGAGTCACCCGTTTCCCGCCGAACACTTTCTGCCTCTGTTTGTCAGCCTGGGGGCCAGCCTGCCGGAAGAAAAAGCCACTTTGATTCATCAGGGATTCATGTATGGAACCCTTTCCATGGCAGCCTATCGGTGGTCGAACAAGGAGGCATAGGCACTGACTTGATAACACATTGGCGATACCATATGGTTTCAGGGAAAGAACATAACGGTACAAAAGGAGGAAACAGCCATGCCTTGCGCAAGTTGCCAAACGCAAACCTGCTTCACCGGGTCGGGTGAAATGCCGGCCGAATGCCCGGAGAGATATCGGGAAGAAAACAGACGGCAGGAACCGGAAAACCGGTTTATCGAATACGCGAAACAAATACGCGACAAAAATGCCGACCGCCTTGATGAATTCATCGAATATGCCCGTTTCATGGCTTACAAAAGAATCGGGCTGGCGGGTTGTATCGGTCTTCACGACGAGTTGAGGGTCATCAGCGGCCTGTTGCAAAAGGCCGGATTTACGGTGGCATCCGTGATGTGCAAGACCGGAAGCCTGAAGAAAAAATTTGTCGGGGTGCCGGCCAAAAATCGTATGACAACCCAAACGGGCTACAACATTGGGGTGATTGCCTGCAACCCCGTGGCCCAGGCGCTTATACTGAACAAGGAGAAAACCGAACTGAACGGCATCATCGGGTTGTGCGCGGGACACGATTCCGTATTCATGAAGCATTCCACGGCACCGGTAATCACCCTTATCGCCAAAGACCGTTCAAACGGGCACAACCCGGCCTCCATCCTGTACAATTTCTACGGCGACAATTTTTTCGCAAGAAGGCCGAACCCGAAAGGCGCCTTCAAATTCAATGCCAGGCATATCCGGCCGATTGATATTGCAAGAATGATCAAAAGAAAAATATAAGGAACCGACAATGAAAATGGCTCAATGCGCGTCCTGCTTCGAACAATTGTGTGTCGGCGGGACAAAACAAACAAAAGATTACTGCCCTGCTCACCTTTATCCGGAGATATATAAAGACGCCGAAAAAATCTATCAGGAGGATAAGGAAACACGGTTAATGGCCAGAAATGCCGCTGTAATGGAATCCCGGGGGTATATCCTCTGGCCCCGGCTCAAGGATATCATCGAGTTCTCCAGAGCCATGAACCACCAAAAGATAGTGGTTCTTTTCTGCCCGGACGTATGGAGAGAAGCAAAAAAGACCGGCCGGATACTTTCGGAAAACGGTTTTATCGTCGCTTCGAGAGTATGCGGAATCGGCAAATCAAGCCCTCAGGCACCGGATGAATACGCAGCCGAGATCAACGCCTTATCCTTCGACATTGCCGTCAATGCCGGGCTTTGCGGCCCTTTTGAAGCCCGGGTCGTAAACTTGTTGAAATTCCCTGTGTCGACGTTTATTGCCAGGGATAAAAAATTGAACAACCATCCGGCTTCGGCGGTTTATTTCTCCGATAAATGGCGGGACTGGGCCAAAGAGGTCTACCGCGATAAACTGGGACTGAAATAAACTGCCCTTGTTTTTTAATCAAAGGCCGCGTTGAACAATATGAACACGCATACGGATTTCAGCATATGGTTTTAAAAAAATAAAAAAGGCCCCGCCATTGAGCACGGGGCCTTTTAAATCCATATCACAACCTACAGCTTCTCTTCCGGTTATCCCTGCGCGTTTTTCTCCAGTTCATCCAGCTTTTCCGGCTCCGAAACCGTAATATCCACCAGCGCCTTGGGAATCGAGCTCTGCTCACACATCACCCGGATCTCCTTTTCCTGGTCGCTGAATTCCAGGATTTCACGTATGGACTCGATGTACTCGAGCATCTTGTCTCCGGGGATATCTTCCAGCGCCGGCCCCTCTGCCTCGGCCTTCTTCCGCGCGGCTTCTTCTTCGGCCAGTCGCTGCTTTTCTTTGAGCTCCTCTTCCATGGCTTTTTGGGCGGCATCAATGGCATCCTGGCCTACCTGGGCCATATCGAAAATCAATTCTTGCGAAACGTTATTCTCGATAAGAAACTTGACCTTCTCCTCGTCGGATTTATCGGCTACCTTTTCAAGGAGATTTTGGACTCTCTTACGTTCGGCAAGCTCCTGCTTGATCATTTCTTTTACCTGGGCCAGTTTCTCTTCAGTAATTTCCAGGGCACTGATGATATTTTTTTCTTTCACTTTTTCCGCAATAAGGTAACGAATACCCTCATCTCCGGACATGGTTTTGGCTTTGGCAACCATCAGATCAAGCCGGGCCTTTTCCACCATTTTGATCACATCCGGCCGGCGGTGGGAACGCTTGATCTTCGGCCAGGTTGCGACAAGGTCATCAAGAAGTTTTGTGGTCGCCGTGTAGGCAGCGGTCATATCCTCGAGCGTCAATGCCCCCAAAGCTTCGTTCAAATCTTTCAGCAGGGGCCGGCCGACGCTACGCATGTCACTGACAGCCCACCGCAATTCAAGCAGATTGCCTCCCAGGCGCGAAACATTGTAACCCGTCCCGTCAAGGTCAGCGGCCATTCGCTGGATTGTTGCTTCCAGGTTTTCGGCTTCAACATCCTGAGCGTCAAGCTCAAGGATTTTTTCCTCAATCAACAGCCAGAGCGGTTTTTGCTCCATGGTTTCACTTGTCGTCATTGTTTCCATCTCCTTTTTGATAATTTAAATCAATACCCCATACGCTCGATGGCTTTTTTATAACCATGTTTTTAAATCCACGCGGGGATAAAAAAATCAACCTCTTTTTTTACAAAGACTATAAAGAAGGGCTTCTGCGAGTCAATAAAAAAGCTCACGATCCGACCAATCCGAACCGGATATTTCATGAATCGATCCTGGTGTTTGTGCCTGTAAAAATATCGTATCCAGGTAAAATCCGTTTTTGTGAAGAAGAATACGTGGTCTTATTTTTTAATCAGAGGCATTTTTAAGGTAATATGTGTCTCGTTTTGCCACGGCCACAGCATGGCAAGAACGATGTATTCGCCGAAATCTTTTAGATATAAGGCCTGGCCCTTTCTGACGCCGCCAAAGGCCTTTGATATTTCCAGGTGGTCTTCGGACGGGTCCGCATCAAAAGGGTTTACCACCGGGCCCAGAAACTCCGTAAGCAGGTTATCCCATTTTTCAAAATGGTTTTTAAAGAAAACAAGCTCCAGATAGTCCTCCATCAGATAACGTCTGTCAAAGACCTCGAGAGAATCGAATTGCACATATATGTCAGATAATTTCATAAAGGATATCCCGAATTACAGTTCTCAGTTCAATAAGTAGACTATAGCAGAATAACACTCAGGCTGATAAAAATCAATTTGGAATCGACAGGGTGTGTTATCAAAGGCACGGATAAAACCAGGAATAACCGCCGGAGTAACATCCCGGTAAAGGTGATGGTTTGTGTTTTGACAAAATGGCTTAAGTACAATAAAACATTCTTAAACATCATTATAATAAGCCGAATTAAAAGAACCGAAATAACATGGCACACAACACGATTAAATCGAGTTATTCAAAATTGGTGGCCAGGCTGAACCGGTTTCCCCAGGGCGCACCACCATCAGATTTGTTGTACACAATATTAAAAATGAAAGGGTTGCGGACCAGCCGGCATTGCGGCAAAAAAAAGGAAAAAGTATGATAAATGCCCAAGCAGTAAAAGAAATGATTAAAGGTGAAGGTATTGACCTGGTGGGTATCGCGAATGCCGGGACCCTGATCCTGGCCTATCCGCCCCGGCCGGCCACAGGGCTGATGCCGACCGCCAAAAGCGTGATTGTCATGGCCGTAGCCCACAGCCTGGGCGCTGTGTATTCCCCGGACATCATGCTCTGGACCCGCAGCAAAATGCAGACCTCGCGGATACTTGATCAGACGGCTGAAAAAGTCGGCCGATGGTTCGAGACAGAAGGATTTCTGACCCTGCCGGTTTCATCCGACAAGCCGGTTGAAATTCACAAAAGAGATCCGAGGACCGGAAAAAAATTTCCCCAGACAAAAGTGGTGGGCCATCTTTCCCACAAACACGCGGCCGTCAGCTGCGGGATGGGGGAAATCGGGGCCAACAACCTCCTGCTGACGCCCGAGTTCGGCCCGCATCAGCGGCTGTGCGCCATTATCACCGAAGCCCCCCTGGATGCCGATCCGCCGCGGGAGTTGAATTTGTGCAAAAAATGCGGCAAGTGCGCCAAAGCCTGCCCGTCCGGCGCCTTAAAAGACGGTAAATATGATGTCGACCCCTGCTTCAACTACTGGACCTATGGTTTCAAACGTCCCCTGCCCAGAAAACTGGGAGACATCCCGGGATTTTTAAAAATGCTGGCCAGCCACAACAAACACCGGGACATCCTGATTGAATCCGGCCAGTCCTATATTACGGATGTGGACAACTGCATCGAATGCATGCGGGCCTGCCCGGTGGGCAGTCACTGGAAAACCATCCGGCCGAAGCAGATGGCCCCCCAGAAATCCGGCGGAACAGACTGATGCAGATGCCTTTTGAGGGTAAAACGATATTTCAAGGCGTCAGTTATTCAACGAGAAAATCTCAAATGCTTTTTTTTCATACCAGCATGAAAAAGGAACGCTGTTAATAAAACCGTTGTGGCCGCCGTACTTATGAATGATAAGGTCGGTAATCTCATTTAACGTCAACCGGTGAAAATCGTCAATGGGTATGATGGGGTCATCCTCGGAAACGATCAGGGTAGTGGGAACCGGAATATCCATTAAATAATCCCCGGTAACCCGGTAGCCATTAAGATATTCAAGGGTATCGCCATAATTGCTGTACCTTTCAAGCAGCAGATCCGTCAGTATTCTGACTGACGGGGCTTTCAGCAAATCGTCAAAATGGTATAGATCCGGAAACAATTTTTCTTTTATCGCCAGGGAGCGCTTCCACTTTTTTAAAAAATACCCTCTTATCAGTTTATTGTTATCAATGACCGCTGTTGACGCGGCCGGATTGAGCCCGGGGCTGACGGCAATGATATGCTTTAAATTATCAATTTTCTCCGAGGCGCATCTTCTGGCGATACGGAGCGCGAAATTGCCGCCCAGAGAAAACCCGACAATAAAAGCCGGTTTGTTGTTTTCCATGGCCGCGGCCTGCTTGACCGAGTTGAAAACTTCATCAAGAATGATGGCAAAAAAGACACCCTCATTGAGATGGTGGCTTTCCCCATGGTCACGATAGTGAAGCCTGAAGATGGAGTAGCCCTTGCGGTACAAATATTTCCCGGTGCTTAAAATATAGGCTGAACGGGCGCTTCCTTCCCAGCCGTGAAGCAGGACAACAATTCCCAGGCATGGTTTTTCTGTCTGGCGCGACAAAAAGCCCTGCAGCCTTATGCCATTACCGGCCTCAAGGATGACCTCCTTTTCCGCTTTTACCATGGGGTTTTTGCCGAGGGTCCTGATCTTATTACTGGCCAGAACTGTCTGCAGATATCTGTTTTTCAAATATCCGGGAGGATTGAAGGTATAACTGTCATTTTTCATGATTGTGTAAAAAACATGCTCAGCACTTCAGCGACACAGGCCGGTTTTTCTTCTCCCTCAATCTCTACCGTGTGTCTGGTTTTAACCAGAATTCTGCCTCCGGCTTTTTCCACTACATCCGCCAGTTCGATGCGGTCTCTGATTTTCGCATCCGATTTAACCGGATTGATGAGCCTTAATTTATCCATCCCGTAATTAACCGCCATTATCACGCCCTCCGGGATAACGGTATATTGCGCCGCGAAATAGGACAAAAGAGAGACGGTCAGATAACCGTGGGCAATGGTCTGTCCGAAAGGGCCGTTTTTTGCCGCCTCTTTATCCACGTGTATCCACTGATGATCCAAGGTACAGTCGGCAAAAGTGTCTATGCGCTCCTGGTCCATCTGGAACCAGTCGGTTACGCCAAGCTCGCTTCCAATCTGTTCTTTCATCTTTTCTAATGATAAAACCTGAACGGCCATTATTCGCCTCCTGGTAACATGGTTTATGGTTTATTTTTTCATTGCATCATAGCTGTCCGGTGTCACGATTTCCTCTTCCCGATTTATTTCACTTTAACCTCTTATGGACTTTATCTGTAGAGACAAACTGGTCAGCCGGGCCGGACAATGTAAACGGCAACGGTTTCATCCGTTCCTTTTTCGTAAAGCCCCATGTACCGACGCCAAGATAAAGGTTGTCGTTGATCTTCCGGATTTCGTCCACCATGTTAATAAAACCCAGCAATGATTTATAGGCCGTATAATCCAACTGAAAAACGGGCTTGCCATCAAAACGCGAACTAACAATAGCTGTTTTCATGGGGTATTTCCGGACGATTCTGCCGGATTTCCTGAACGAGTTGTACCCGTGCCCTTCGGTTTCAGACAGAGGTTCAAAGCTTTTGCATAACCAGACGCCATCAAAAAATGACGTTTGCATGACAAATTGTGCCTGAAGGTTTTTTAACAGGCTGCCGTGGTCAGTTAAATTCGCCCGGTATTCTCCATGCATTTCTGTAAAGGCCGGTGCGGGCAGTGCTTTAAAGAGTTCCATCACCCGAACAAGTTTTAAACCCAGTATCTTCTGCACGGTCCATTCGGTCATGTTCCGCTCCTTCATATAATAGATGAGACAAGCACTCTAATCTTTATTCCACATTATCTTAGGTTTATTTCGTAAGGGCATGCGATAATATTTTACATCGGGATAGCCGACCATAAGCGCGCCGTAGCACCTGTTTTTTTCCGGAATGCCCAGCGCTTCCCTTAATGGCTGCCACTTTATCGTTGATAAGATCATGCCATTCCAGCAGGACCCGATCCCCATGACCGGCGCGGCCAGCTCCACATAGGCCAGGGCGGTAGCGCAATCTGTCGGATACAGGGCCGAAAACGGGGAAGCCCCGTGTTCAACATGGGTGATGATCAGGTGGGGCGCGTTCCGTGTGATCACATCGATGCCCATGTCCCAGGCGCCCACAAACATACCCAGGGATTTGTTTGCGGGAGAATCCGGATTCTGCGCGATCGCCTCCCGCATGGAATCAATCGCCAGGCCGGCACATCTTTTGACGTTGTCGACACCGCTGACGACAAGCCACTGCACCTCCTGGCCATTATGCGCCGTGGGCGCGTAGTGAGCCAGTTCGATCAGTTTTTCAAGGTCCTGTTGAGGGATCACCTGATCTTTAAACTGGCGTACGGACCGCCTTGTCCTGAACAATTGCTCAACCTGATCCACGCCCACCTTAAGTTCTTTTTTTATCGGGGGGCAGGCTTCCACCGGCATCTGCTCATGGGAAATAGCGCCATGGGGACAGACGGCCACACAGTGTCCGCAATGAATACATACTTTTTCAGCGCCGGGATTTACGGCCGGGACAGCGTCAGGGCCTGCCTGAAAAATCAGCATAAAAGGGCATTCCCGTACGCACAATCCGTCGCGCGTGCATTTTTCTTCATTAAAGGTCAACAGGGCCATTGGTTTTCCTTTCCCGTTATAGTTTACCCGTTTGAAGGGCCTTCCAGTATATTCATGACAATGGCGGCTTCGCCGGTGCCGATCCAGCCCCCGCCGTTTTCGATCATGGCCAGCCGGGCGCCTTCCACCTGGCGTTTTCCGGCTTCGCCGGTCAGCTGGTAATAACATTCCGCCAGCATGGCCAGGCCGCTGGCGCCGATGGGATGGCCGCGGGACAAAAGACCGCCGCTGGTGTTAACCGGGGTTTTCCCGCCAATTTTTGTGGCACCGGATGCCGCAAACGGACCGCCTTCTCCCCGGGGACAGAACCCGAGGTTTTCGGTCTGGACCAGCTCACCAAAAGAGGTGGCATCATGGACTTCAGCCAGATCGATGTCTTCCGGCCCCACCCCGGCCATGTCATAGGCCTGCCGGGCCAGTTCCGCCGCCCGCTCCTCACCGGGGCGGGTCATAGAAGCGGCCCCCAGCACGGTCGCCCGGATCTTCACCGGCCTGGCGCCGGTCAATTTTTTCAGATAATCCCCGGAAACGAGTATGGCCGCAGCGGCACCGTCGCCAATGGGAGCGCACATGGCCCGCGTCAGCGGATAAGAGACATCGTCATCATCCATTACCTGCTGCGGCGTCATTTCAAAACGGTACTGGGCCTTGGGATTCAGGGCGCCGTTATTATGGCTCTTGGCCGCGATAATGGCCAGGTGTTCCTGGGTGGTGCCGTATTTTTCCATATGCGCCCGGGTGGCAAGCGAGTAAAAGTCCATAAAGGCGCTGCGGTTTTCGCGTGTTTTTTTCTTTTGACCGGTCGTTTTTTCAATCTCCGCTCTCTTTTTCTCCGCCTGGGCTTTAATCGCGTCGATCAACATTCTGGTGACCTCCACATCCGTTCCCGAGATAAATCCCGCCAGCGATTTTTTCTGAAGGAATTTGAGCATCTCTTCCTCGGATTTGCCCTGGGCTTTGGCCAGGTTGGCATACATCTCCGGCAATCCGTCTGAAGGCACGGCCTTGGGCACCGCCATCTTCTCTACACCGACGGCCAGGGCGATATCATACATGCCGGAAGCAATCCCTAAAAACGCGCCGTGGACGGCACATGAACCGGAAGCGCAGGCATTTTCCACATTCATAATGGGAATCTGCTCGATCCCGGAAGGTGCCAGGGCCACCTGTCCCCGGATACAGTGCTGGTCGTAGGGTGGGAAGCCCCACCCGGTATTTGAAAACCAGGCCGCCTGCAGTTCTTTTTTTTCAACAGGGCTGTTGTCAAAAAGATCCGCCAGAGCCCAGCCGGCCAATTGCTTCACCCCTTTATCAAAATGTTTGCCAAAGGGAATCATGCCAACCGATACGATATATACATCTCTCATCACTTACTCCTTTTCGAATTCAACAGCCATGGCGTTACCGCCTATTGTTCAGGCCAATTATTCCGGATAACCCTAAAATGTTCTCGGCATGGATGGCTTGCCCCGGTCCAGATACCGGAAGGCCTTTTTAAACTCCAGAAACTTTGTAATTTCGATTGCATCCTCCGGGCAGATGGCCACGCAGTCACCGCAGGCGATACAGGCCGCCATTCCTTCCACCATCCGTGATTTAGTATCAACCATCTCAAGGGCGGCGGCGGCACAGGCCGCGACGCACAATTTGCATCCCTTGCATTTTTCCGGATCGATCCTGACTTCACCCAGTAGTATATGGTCGCCGATTCTGTTATAACTCTCAATCGTTATTCTATCAGATAATTTCATAAACTCAGGCATATTTGTCCCTCCTAATACTTAATAGAGAAAACCCCATTCTCGTCATACCAGTCAATGGCCTGGGTTTCCCGTTCCACATAACCGTCCGGCACGCCCAGGGGATAGCCGATGCCGATGGATTCGGCCAGCTTGTAAGGGTATCGGATACCCAGCCGTTTTTTCCATTTGGGCATCATGGCCAGAAACTCGACAAAACCCACCCAACAGGTCCCCAGACCGAAGCTGTGCGCCGCCAGCACCATGTTCTGGCCGGCAATGCCCACATCCACCAGGGGTTTTCCCGGGGACCGCCTGTCGTACAGGATGATGATAACCGTTGTGGCGCCATGCCACAGCCCCAGATCACCTTCGGCAATGGCTTTAACTGCCGCAAACGGAATGGGATGCAGGCTGTTGGGCATCATCCGCTGCCAGAACCGGGCCATCGGGCCCTTGATTTTTTTCCCGGGTTCCGTATAGTCAAGCATTTTAGTCGCCCGCTGACAGGACTTGACCACGTCATCGGTCATCTCTTCAACCATCTTCGGATCCTGCACGACAATAAATTTCCAGGTCTGGGCATTGCCGGCCGAAGGCGCGTACCGGCCGGTCTCCAGAATCCGCCTGACAAGGTACTCGGGCACGGGCTTGTTTTTATAGGCCCGCACACTTCGCCGGCGGTAGATAACATCTTCCACAGCATTAAACGGCGCCCCGGACTCCGGCGGTGTGATTCGGCCTTTTTCTTCCGGCGCGTTTTCGTTTTCCTGCATCATCATCTTTCCCCCTTGTTTTTCATGACACTTACTGTCCCGGACAAACAGATACACAGATGATACCTGAAATATTCATAACCTGCCCTGCTTTTTTAATTTTGAACGCTTCTTACCATCCCGACAATTATCATCGTTAATGGTTATAAAAGATACCGTAACCTTGATCGCTGAGGTTGCCTGACGAATATGTTTATTCTGCGCCGGCATATTGTACGCCGCATCCGTATCGCTCCTCATCCCCTGCCTCTAACCCCGTACACCACTTTACTTTCATCAGCCGCTGTTTCCAGGTGCCGGAGATTATCAGGTCAACAACCACCTTATCGTCTGTTCTGACCACAATAAAATCGCCGGCCTCCAAAGGATCGGACAACTCAAAATACATGCCGCCCAGACTGAAATTACGCATCGAAGTATAAGAAAACTTCAGCGGCTTGCCGCCTAATACCAAAACAGGAACATCACATTGAAACCGGGGATACGCCCGCCGTGCTTCTTGTTTCTCCATTCAAAAATCCCCTTTATTTTTTTTAAGACCGGTCCCTTGAATCCGATATTTTTCAAAGGTCCGGCCGCAATGGTTTAATCACACCCGATTTTCTGGAAATATTTATTTCCAAAAACTTTATCAAAAAAGATTGACTTTGGCAAGAGTTTTTGCCAAATTTTTTTATGGTCAAAAAAAGGTATAAGCCCACAAGACAATACGCCGGCATCGATGCCGATCAACGACGTAAAGAACGACGGGAAAAGCTCGTTGACGCCGGTCTGGAAGCCTTCGGCACCATGGGATTCGGCCAGACAACCATTACCCAGATCTGCCGGCTGGCCAAATTAAACGAGCGCTATTATTATGAATCGTTTAAAAAAAAGGATGACCTGCTGTGCGCGGTGTTCCGCCGCTTAATCAACGAATTGGAGTCGGAGGTTCAGGAAATCATTAAAACACCCGGCATAACGCCTGAAAATGCCGTCTTTCAGTCCATAAAACATTTCTACCTTCGCTTTTTAAAAGATCCCCGCCGGGCCCGGGTTCAGCTGTTTGAGGTGCTTGGCGTCAGCCCGAAGGTAGACAAAGAATACCAGGGATCCATGCAGACCCTGGCCCACTGGGTTGAAGTCAGCTGCTGGGCGTTTTTCCCGGACATTGACCGTAAATGGCTGGCCAGATCGATTCTCCCCACCACCACGGCCGGCGGCATTGTCTGGGTTGCCCACAAGTGGGTCCTGGAAGGGTTTAAAACACCGGTAGATACGATTGTCGCCCAGGCAATGGACATGTTTATCGTCCTGGGCAACCATTATCAGGATGGAAAAAACAGGCTGCGAATATAGCGTGTAAAGAAGGTGTCATGAAAATACTCTATTACGAATGTTTCTCCGGAATAAGCGGCGACATGAACCTTGGCGCCATGGTTGATCTTGGTGTTGATCAGAGATATCTGGTTCAAGAATTAAACAAGCTCCAGCTGTCCGGATACAAGGTTGAATTTTCCCGGGAAAAGAAAAAAGGCATCGAGGGCACACGGGCTCATGTCATTCTTGAGAACAAACACCGTCATGGACATAATGACGCGCATCGGAACCTTGAAAAAATCAATACCATTATTGAAACCTCAAATCTTTCTGATGCCGTTAAAGTACTCAGTAAAAAGATATTTCGCGCAGTGGCTGAGGCCGAAGCAAAAGTTCATGGAACGACCATCGACAAAGTCCATTTCCATGAGGTCGGCGCTGTTGACTCAATCGTCGATATTGTCGGCGCCGCCATATGTTTTGACAGGCTCAAGGTTGATAAGGTTGTATGCACACCCATAGAACTGGGTGGTGGTTTCGTTCAATGCCGGCACGGCACCTTTCCGGTACCCGCCCCGGCGACTGTTGAAATATTAAAAAACATACCGGTTAAAACCGGCGCGGTTCAATTTGAAACGACAACGCCTACCGGAGCCGCCATACTGGCAACCCTTGTCGACGAATATCTTGCTCAGGGATCTTTTACTTTTGAAAAAACCGGTTATGGTGTTGGATACCATGATCTTGACATTCCCAATGTCCTCCGGGTGAGCCTCTGTTCTGATGCCACTGCCCTGAAAGATCTGCAATCACGAAAAGCCCTTGTCATTGAATGCAATATAGACGACATGAATCCGGAACATTATGACTTTGTTTTGAAGCGGCTCTTTGATGTCGGCGCGGACGATGTCTTTCTTACCCAGACCCAGATGAAAAAATCCCGTCCCGGTGTGCTTGTTTCGGTCGTTTGCCCCCTGGAGATAGAAGAGAAAGTCATCGAAACCCTCCTGGTGGAAACGACAACCCTTGGTGTTCGAAAATATACGGTGGACAAACTGGCCATTAAACGGAATTACACCAAAGTCTCCACGGAATTTGGCGACATTACGGTTAAAACCGGTCATCTTGGCGGCAGGTGCATTAAAGCCAAACCGGAATATGAGGAGTGTAAAAAATCCGCCTTGTTGCACCATGTGCCCATACAGAGAGTTGTCGAAGAAGTACTCCGGCAATTCAACCACCAACGTCAATAATTCAGGAGAAACGATGAATGCCGAGCAGATAAAAGCCCTTCTGGAACAGGTCAAATCCGGTAAAACAGCAGTAGATGCCGCTTTTGAACGATTAAAAACCCTTCCCTATGAAGATCTCGGGCATTCAAAAATCGATCATCATCGCCAGGTGAGGTCCGGATATCCGGAGGTTATTTATTGCCAGGGGAAAACAAAAGACCAAATTGCCGATATCGTAAAGTGCATGCTTGACCGGGGAAGCAATATTCTGGCGACCAGGGCCTGTGAAAAAATGTATAACAAGGTGAAGGAATTAACGGATAAAGCGGTCTATCATCGTGTGGCCAGGATTATTGAGATCAAGCAGCAGGAAACGACCATTCCACAAACAACCATTGCTGTTGTTTCGGCAGGAACGTCTGACATTCCTGTTGCGGAAGAGGCCGCCGTTACCGCAGAAGCATTGGGCAACAAGGTTGACCGGACCTATGATGTCGGTGTGGCAGGGATTCATCGCCTTATGGGTCATATCGGTTTGATCCGAAAAGCACGGGTCATTGTTGTTTGTGCCGGCATGGAGGGCGCTCTGGCCAGTGTTGTCGGCGGGCTTGTAGACAAACCGATCATTGCGGTTCCCACCAGCATTGGATACGGCGCGAACTTTGGCGGCATTTCCGCCTTACTGGGCATGCTTACCAGTTGTGCCAATGGCATCAGCGTCGTCAATATCGACAATGGCTTCGGGGCCGGATATGTCGCCAGCATGATCAACAAGCTTTAAACGCATCAGGCGTGGGCCGCCAGCGGAGCGCCGGCACCCCGTCGATCATGCACCTTCCGCCCGTGGGCGGACAGAATGGTTTTTCTCAAACGAATGCTTTTCGGGGTCACCTCGATCATTTCATCGTCGCTGATGAAGCGAATGGCTTTTTCCAGGGTCATTGTCGGCACCGGGGTAAGGGTGACAGCCTCATCCTTGCCCGAAGCCCTCATGTTGGTCAGCTGCTTGGTTTTGCAGGGGTTGACGTTTAAATCCGTGTCCCGGTTGTATTCCCCGACAATCAGGCCTTCATATACAACATCCCCGGGGCGGACAAAAAGAATCCCCCGGGCTTCCAGGTTAAACAGGGCAAAGGCCACGGCTTTGCCTGAACGGTCTGAGACCAGGCTGCCGGTAAACCGGCCGGGAAAGTCTCCCCGATAGGGTTCATAACCGGAAAAAGCGGTGTTAATGATACCGGTGCCTCGTGTATCGGTTAAGAACTCGTCCCGAAAGCCGATCAACGCCCGGGAGGGAACGGAAAACACCAGCCGGATGCGGTCATCGTCCTGCCGTTCCATACCGACCAGGCTGCCTTTTTTCTGAAGCAGTTTTTCAGTTACGATGCCGCTGTAAGCGGCCTCACAATCGATCAGCAGGTCTTCAACAGGCTCTAATCGACGACCATCCTGATATTTATAAATCACCTGGGGACGGCCCACGCAAAGTTCGAATCCTTCCCGGCGCATGGTTTCAATCAGGATGGCCATCTGGAATTCACCCCGCCCCTTGACGATAAAACTTTCCTTGTCTTCGGCGGCTTCCACCTGCATGGAGACGTTCATGAGGGTTTCCTTGACCAGACGGGCGTGAATCTTGCTGGACTGCACCAGTTTCCCCTCATGACCGGCCAACGGAGAGGTGTTGGCGGCAAACCGCATGAACACCGTGGGGTCATCTACCCGGATCCGGGGCAACGGATCGGGGCTTTCGTCGGTACAGATGGTATCACCGATATGCACGTCTTCTATGCCGGACATGACAATGATGTCACCGGCCCTGGCTTCCGAGGTGTTCTGCAGCCCCGGGCCATTGTATACCTGAAGCTGGGACACTTTTAACGGGATCTGGCCGCCGTCTTCATGAATGCAGACCAGGTTTTTTCTGGATGTCACCGAACCGTTGACCACCTTTCCAATGGCCAGGCGCCCCAGATAATCCGAGTAGCTCAGATCGGAGACCAGCATCTGGAACGGTGCTTCCGGATCAGCCGACGGCGCAGGGATCGCATCGATCATCATGTCCAGCAGCAGGTGAAGGTTTTCTCCATTGTCGGTCGGCGTTTTCATGGCAACCCCCTGCCGGCCGACGGCATACAGATAGGGGAACTCGATCTGCTCATCCGTCGCCCCGAGATCAATGAGCAGGCTGTAAATTTCTTCCAGGACTTCCGCGGGCCGGGCATCACCACGGTCGATCTTGTTAATGACCACAATAATTTTAAGATCGTTTTTCAATGCCTTGTCCAGCACAAACCGGGTCTGGGGCAAGGGGCCTTCGGAGGCATCGACCAGAAGAATAGCGCCGTCAGCCATGGAGAGCGCCCGTTCCACTTCTCCGCCGAAATCGGCATGTCCGGGCGTATCAATAATATTAATTTTAGTGTCTTTCCAGTTGATGGCGCAGTTTTTGGCGGCAATGGTAATCCCCCGCTCCCGCTCCAGATCCATGTTGTCCATCAGTCGTTCGTCAACCGTCTGCCCGTCCCGGAACAAGCCGCTCTGTTTGAACATGGCATCCACCAGTGTGGTTTTACCATGGTCAACATGGGCGATAATGGCGATATTCCGTATCCCTTTGTTTTTCATCGTTTTCATTCACAAAACCATTTATGTCTATGAGGAAAAACACAAAACCCGTCATACCTGTTATGACGGGTTGTATTTAACCCACACCTTTTCTCATGGAAAAGGTCAAATTTTACAAGTTTTTGAGCTTTACGCTATTTTACTGGAAAAAGAAACGTTTTTCTGATGGACGGGCAGATTAAAAAAATCCGCCTTAAACTTTTTGGCGCCCGGCAACCGCCACATCATCTTATCCATTGCGGAATCTGCAACAGACCGGCACCAAGGCACCGCCTCATTGCCCGAAAAAGCCTGAAAAAACATTGACATATAAAATCGACTGTGTTATAAAATTTATGTTAAACATAATTTAGACAACCGGCAGAATGACTGCAGCTCCGCGACCTGAACCTTGCAGGTGTGGCCAAACGGCCTTAATCCAGGACAACTCGTGACAGATCCGGGTAAACTTTTTATTTTATTCTTTAATCTTTATTTAAAAATATGAACTAATTAATGATGGTAATGCGTTAAGTGGTTTTAAGATGTTTTTCAGGCGCCAGCAAAATGTAAATGAAAAAGCGGCTATTCTTCGGGAGATCTATTACGATAACCTGAAAATGGCCGGTAAACCGATTGCGGATCCCGGCACGGCCTCGATGTGGCGGGCCTTTATAAAACCGCTTCAGACACTGGCGGTGATGCTGGTGGTGGCTTTGTTTCCCTTCTCGGAGCTTGACCCGGCACTTCATGTCAAAGAAAAGCGTTCTTTGCCCGTATTGTCTTCGTCTGTCGAGGCGGCATTTAACATAGCACAGCAAGCTGGTGCAATGCCTGCCTGGGGTTATGTGCCTCCCGACAATCCGGATTTGGCGGATTACAGTCGTTTGCTTTCGGGAAACGATAAGGTACGGTTGTCATCTCTGTTCGGACTTGGTGTTAAAACAATCGTTATCGATCCCGGCCATGGCGGCAGGGACCCCGGTGCCATAGGCGCAAGGGGCACGATGGAAAAAGATATTACCCTTGATGTGGCGCTGAAACTCAAATCAAGACTGATCGGGCTGGGCCTTTACAATGTGCTGCTCACCCGTGAAAAAGACCATACCCTTTCACTGGCTGACAGGGTCCAATTTGCAAAAGACAACAAAGCGGACCTGTTTATTTCCGTTCATGTGAATTCACTTCCCAATGAACGGTTGAATATTATTGAGACTTACTATTTTGGCGCGCCGCTGAATTCGGAAACGATTCGTCTGGCAGAACAGGAAAACAAAGAATCTCATTTTTCAGTAGGAGAGCTTGACGCGATTATCCAGGATTTCGGTAACACGTTAAAGCGGCAGGAATCGGCGAAACTGGCGACCGCTATTCAGACCAGTCTCTTTAAAAATCTTAAATACCAGGATGCCCAGGTCCTGGATTTTGGTATCAAGATGGCGCCGTTTGTCGTTTTGTCCCAGATAGAAGTACCGAGTGTTTTGGTCGAGATATCATGCATAACAAAAGCCAGGGAGGAAAAGAAACTGGCCTCTTCCAAATACCGCTCAAAAGTGGCATCTTTTATTGAAGAAGGCATTGTCGTTTATTTGGAAACTCAGGATTTCAAATTATAAGAGGAGAAAACACATGAATGAAAACAATCAGGCCCCGGACACCGCTGAAGAGACAAACGACAAGACTGAAAACACTGAGGTCCTTAATATCGGTATTGATTTAGGTACTTCCAGAAGTGCCATATCGGCCAGCAATGGCAGCAAAATCTGGATTGAAAGCTTCGTCGGCTGGCCCAAGGACTTTATCGCGCAAAAAGTTCTGGGCAAACAAACCCTGTTCGGTGCAGAAGCGCTGGAAAACAGATTGTCACTGAAGATTTCCCGCCCCCTGGAACGGGGTGTCATCAAAGACGGTTCCGAGCACAGCAAAACGGCCGTGAAAGAGCTGGTCGGTCATTTAATCAAAATGGCTAAAAAAAGCAACAACTACACAAAAACCCGCGCCATCGTCGGGGTACCGCCCGAATCTTTCAAGGTCAATAAAATGGCCATCAGGCAGCTTGTGGCCGATTTTGCCGACGCCATCATGGTGGTCTCCGAACCTTTCTCCGTGGCTTACGGGCTCAACGCCTTGAACAACGCCATGGTCATCGATATCGGTGCGGGAACCATGGATTTCTGTATCATGCGCGGAACAATGCCCTCTGATGAAGAGCAAAAAACAATTCTAAACGCCGGTGATTTTATTGATCAGCAGCTTAAAACCTATTTGAGCGAACGTTACCCGAAAGCTGATTTCACGGATCATATGGTTCGCCGTTTCAAGGAAGAGCACAGCTTTGTGGGAGAACCGGAAAAGAAAGTGATGGTGGAGATCCCCGTCGAAGGGAAGCCCACCATGCACGATATTACAGCTGAAATGCGCCGTTCCTGCGAAAGCATTTTACCGGGGCTGGAAGAAACCATGCTGGAAATGATTGCCGGTTTTGATCCGGAATTTCAGAAAAAGGTCCGGAACAATGTAATCCTGGCCGGCGGCGGCAGTCAGATCAAAGGTCTTCGGGAACACATTGAGGGCGTTCTCAAAGAATACGGTCCGTGCAATGTGCAAGTCATTTCCGACCCGCTTTTCGGCGGTGCCGACGGCGCCCTTGAGCTGGCCAAGGAAATGCCGGATGAATACTGGGAAAACAGTTAAAGCGCATCTGATTTTCGGTTCTTAAGGGGTATCTCTAAAAGTTAGATTTGAGGGCTCGCACACAGGGTTCAAGGATTCAAGGGGTCGAGGGGTCAAGTGTTCGTTGCGGTTCTTGACCCCTTGGCTCCTTCTTAAAAATCATCGCCTTCAGCACCCGGGTGGTGCCCGGCCTAACCTTGACCGGATCAGCCGTGCGGTAACCGGCCAGCCAGATGATCTGTCCCCCTGAAGCAACCACCGGGCAGGCCCGGCGTTGCTTTCGGGGGATCTTGTTATTAATAAAAAAATCTTTGACCTTCTGGTGTCCCTTCATGCCCAGAGGAACAAAGCGATCTCCGGGCTGAATGTTTCTCACTGTCAGGGGAAAAACGAGTTTTTCCAGATCGAAATAAGCGACATCCGCCCGGCTCTCTTTAACGTTTCCGACAGCTTCAGGCAAGACAACGGTAAAATCTATTCTGACGCCGATGTCCGGGATTATTAACGAATCGTTTCCTGCTCCCTGATCAAGCACGTTCCGGGAAAAAACAGGCCCGGTCCCGGTTATCCCTTCGGCCCGGTCCGAAGCCGGCCCGAAAGCCAACCGGTCTCCGTCTTTGTCCACCACAACACCATCGGTCATCTGTATCGTAACGGATTGGTCTTTATCAAGGCACCCGACGACCGCCTCAACCCGCTCAAAGGTGATCTTTAGCAGATCGCCCTTTAAGCTCGCCAGCGCTTTTCTGATCAGCCGCCGTTGGACAGCCCGCGGCTGCGCCGTCATCAGGGGAACAGAAAGCGTCACGCGGTGGCCTTTGCCCTTCAGCAGCATCCCGGCAAAAGCATCATCAATTAATGCCTCAAGCCACTCATCTTCCGCCCGAAAAATTTCAGCCAGACGGTTCAAATTTCCGGTCAGATTCGCATTGTAGCCCCGCTGCAAACAGGGAATAAGCTCATGACGGACACGATTCCTCAAAAAGCCCGTGTCGTCATTGGTTTCATCGACAACAAATTCCAGGCCGGCTTTTTCGACCGCTGTTTTAATCTCGGCCCGGGTCAGGTTGATCAGCGGGCGGATGATTTTGCCCTCCCGGACAGGCGGGATACCGGACAGCCCGGTCCGGCCGCTGCCGCGCAGTAACCCCATCAATACCTGCTCGGCATTGTCGTCCGCATGATGCCCGGTGGCAATCTTGTCATAGCCCTGTGCGGCAGCCGTTCTGTCAAAAAAATCATACCGCACCCGCCGGGCGGCATCTTCTATGGAAAGCCGGTGCTTTTCCGCAAAACCAGGGATGTCAACGAGTTCCGCGTGAAACGACAACCCGTATTCACCGGCCAGTTGCCTGACAAAGGCCATGTCTCCGTCGGCAGCGCTCCCTCTTAGACCGTGATTGAGATGTGCCACGCCGAGACGGGAAAGGGATAACCGTTCGGCCAGCCGGACCAGGCACCACAGCAGGGAGACCGAATCAATCCCCCCTGAAACGGCCACCAGAACCGATTGGCCGGGAAGGATCATGTGATGATCGGCCATGGTCCGGGCGACTTTTTTCAACATATCCTGGTTAAAATCCTTCAACCGACTGGTCCTTTTAAATTAATCCCCCCGATACTATTATTCACATTAGCCGAAGAGATCCGAAACCATCCCTGATGTCGGTTAAAATACCACGAATATCCGGCGATATTCAAACATTCTTCGACATATATCCGGCTTCTCACGCCACATTTGATTTTCCAGTCCCATCAGGATATAGCATTGAAAACGAACCGGCCCCTGGACTTTGGATACACGGATATGGCGAAACGTGGCCCGAAACCCGGCACTGACCTGAAACCTGACGGGAGGCACGATGAAAGACAAACTCAAAGCAATGGTGATGGCCTCTTTTGCCGCTGATTCTCTGGCACTTGGGGTCCACTGGATCTACGACCCGAGAAAAATCGTGTCGGATTTCGGCCGGGTTGAGGCCTTCCTGGCCCCGGATCCCCGGTCTTACCACAACACCAAAAGCAAGGGCGATTTTACCCATTACGGGGACCAGATGCTGGTCTTGCTGGCGTCACTGGCAGAAACCGGACGCTTTGATCTGGCCGATTTTTCACGGCGCTGGCGAAAATTATTCGCCGGTTATAATGGATACATTGACAGTGCCACGCGCGTCACCCTGACCAACTATGAACGAGGCCGGTCACCGGAAGAAGCGGGGTCGGCCTCCGACGACCTGGCCGGCGCCGCCCGGATCGCACCGCTGGTCTACCTTTTGAAAGATGATCCGGAAGCCCTTGCCCAAAGTGCTAAAGACCAGACACGCATGACCCACACCGACCCGGCGACGGTTGAAGCGGCTGAATATTTTGCCCTGGTCACACGGACCGTGGTCATGGGGACATCACCGGTTGACGCCATGAAGCAGGTGGCGGAAGACCGTTTTGACATCTCCCCGGTATCGGCCTGGCTGCAGAAAGGGCTGGCAACCCTGGAGCTGGACAGCGTTGACGTGGTCAACAATTTCGGCAGCAGTTGCCATACCGGCGAAATGTTTCCGGGCGTCATCCACCTGATTGCAAAACATGAAACCGATTTAAAAGAAGGCCTGGTACAATGCATGATGGCAGGCGGAGACAACGCGGCCCGGGGCGCCCTGGTCGGTATGGTGCTGGGTGCCCATCTGGGTCTGGAACACCTGCCCGGTGAGTGGCTCAATGAAATGACCGCCGGAGACAGAATAAAAGACCTGCTGAAAAAAATTTCCTGACGATATATCGATTTTACACGAACCGGACAAATATTTCCCTTGAAACATATCAAACGGGTGTTATAATCTGGCCACCTGGTTGTACTAGGCGGGGAGATAGCGGTGCCCTTTACCTGAAATCCGCTTTATGCAGGGCTGAATCCCTTTGAAGGCTAACGTACCGAAATATCGTCTGTTCTGACCGGCCGCCGTGCAACTGACGGCCGGGAACCTCGTCAGGTCCGGAAGGAAGCAGCGATAACCGGAATGGTCAGTGTCATGGATCGATCCCGGTCATGTTACGGGCTTTTGTTTCGGTGCATGTCGACAGAGGGTGTGCAACCAGGTTTTTCTTTCCTCCTTTCTTGACATTATCATATTTAACCTTATTTTTCTGATAAACCAAACATAGTGAAACTGTTTGAAAAAATTCGTTTTGTGGCCTTAATACCAAAACAGAACAATTGGAAAAGTGATTACAGGTGGTTGATGTGGAGAAAGAAAAAGCCGGGTTAGACAATACAGACGAAAAAAATATGGATCAGGAAATGAGTTCCACGGGGCCGGTGGAAGGCCGAAAAGCGAACAAAAAAGACAATCGCATAAAAGTTAAAGTAAAAACCGACGGCCAGCCGGAAAAAGACGTGCCGGATGATGCTGAAACAATAGAACAATTAAAAGAAGACCTGGCAGCCGTGGAAAAGGAGAAAAATGAGGCCAACGACCGGCTTTTAAGGACGGCAGCTGAGTTTGATAACTATAAAAAACGACAGGATAAACAGTGGAGTGATTTTAAAAAATACGCCAATGAATCATTGGCCAAAGACCTGTTGACCGTAGTGGACAACCTGGAGCGGGCGATTACCGCTGCTCAGGAAACGGATGAAAAAAACAACGGTCTGGTCGAAGGCGTAAAAATGACGTTGGACGAGATCCTGAAGATACTGCAACGATACAGTGTAACCCCGATAGAATCCATCGGGAAAAAATTTGACCCCAATTTTCATCAGGCGGTTTCCACTCAGCCGGTTGAAGACGCGGAAAGCAACATCGTTCTTGAAGCGTATCAGAAAGGTTACCTTATTCATGACCGGCTGCTGAGGCCGGCCATGGTGGTTGTGTCTGCCGCTACCAAGTCGAACGAAGCGGCGGAATAAACATTTTAAGTAACTGCAATAAATAAAAAAATATACAGGCAGGGAAGGAGAGCACAATGGCAAAAACAATCGGAATCGATCTTGGCACCACAAACTCATGCGTGGCGGTGATGGAAAGCGGGGACGCCAAGGTAATCACCAACCCCGAAGGCGGAAGAACGACACCCTCAATAGTCGCCATTAACGAAGACGGCGAACGGCTGGTCGGGCAGGTCGCAAAAAGACAGGCTATCACCAACCCGGAACATACTGTTTTTGCTGTCAAACGACTTATCGGACGCAAATATGATTCTCCCGAGGTGCTGTACGATGTCAAGATTCTGCCCTATAAAATAGAAAAAGCGGGCAACGGTGACGTGCGTATCAATATTCGCGATAAACAGCACAGTCCGGCCGAAATATCCTCTTTTATTCTGGCGGATATCAAGCATTCGGCTGAACAATATCTGGGCGAAACAGTGACCGATGCCGTTATCACCGTACCGGCTTATTTTAATGACAGCCAGCGACAGGCCACCAAGGACGCCGGCAAAATCGCCGGGCTCAATGTCCAGCGCATCATCAACGAACCCACGGCGGCAGCGCTGGCATATGGCCTGGACAAGAAAAAAGACGAAAAGATCGCTGTCTTTGACCTTGGCGGCGGTACCTTTGATATTTCGGTCCTCGAACTGGGTGACGGGGTTTTTGAAGTCAAGTCAACCAATGGAGACACCCATCTGGGTGGTGAAGACTTTGACCTGCGGGTGGTGGACTATCTGGCCGATGAATTCAAAAAAGACCAGGGCATTGATCTGCGCAATGACAAAATGGCACTGCAGCGGTTAAAGGAAGCCGCCGAAAAAGCCAAAATGGAATTGTCCACCGCGCACCAGACAGACATCAACCTGCCCTTTATCACGGCCGATTCCAGCGGGCCCAAACATCTCAATATTAAACTGACCCGGGCCAAACTGGAAGAGCTGGTCGGTGCTCTGCTGGACAAAATAGACAAGCCCTGCCAGACCGCATTAAAAGATTCGGGGTTTTCGGCCGGACAGATTGACGAAATCATTCTGGTCGGCGGCATGTCCCGCATGCCCGCGGTCCAGGAACGGGTTA
Source organism: Desulfosudaceae bacterium (assembly GCA_963674745.2). Taxonomy (GTDB): domain Bacteria; phylum Desulfobacterota; class Desulfobacteria; order Desulfobacterales; family Desulfosudaceae; genus JBFMDX01. Next base: position 71,376 of record CAXXDV010000001.1, read on the forward strand.
AAAAAATCTTCGGCAAAGAACCCAACAAGAGCGTCAATCCGGACGAAGTGGTTGCCATGGGCGCGGCCATCCAGGCCGGTGTTCTCCAGGGAGACGTCAACGATGTCCTGCTGCTGGATGTCACGCCCCTTTCCCTGGGCATTGAGACCCTGGGTGGCGTGATGACCCGGTTGATTGACAAAAACACCACCATTCCCACGAAAAAAAGCCAGGTGTTTTCAACGGCTGCCGACAACCAGCCGGCGGTTTCCATCCATGTGCTTCAGGGCGAACGGGAAATGGCCGAAGGGAACAAAACCCTGGGACGATTTGAGCTGACCGATATTCCGCCGGCCCCCAGAGGCGTGCCCCAGATTGAAGTGGCCTTTGACATTGACGCCAACGGAATCGTCAATGTGTCCGCTAAAGACCTGGGTACCGGCAAAGAACAATCAATCAGGATTACCGCTTCCAGCGGGCTGTCAAAAGAAGAAATTGACAAACTGGTTAAAGACGCCGAAGCGCATGCCGAGGACGATAAAAAGAAAAAAGAACTGGTGGAAGCCCAGAACAATGCCGATGCCATGGTCTATCAGACGGAAAAATCCTTGAAAGACCTGGGCCAGGATAAGCTTGACGCGGAAACCAAAGCCAATATTGAAAGCAAAATCGAAGCGTTAAAGAAGATCAAGGATAGCAACGACCTGGAAGGGATCAAGCAGGCCACCGAAGAACTGGCCCAGGCGTCCCACAAGCTGGCCGAGGCCATGTACCAGCAGGCTTCTCAGGATGGGGCCCAGCAAGCGGCCGGTGATGCCGGCGGGGCTCAAGAGCAGGCCGGCGGGGCCAAAGATGACGATGACGTCATCGACGCGGATTACGAAGCAACCGACAAATAACCATAACCGTATAGTATAAAAAGGCCGCCCGGGCGTTGTGCCCAGGCGGCCTTTTTTTATCAATCATTAAGGACTTCAACCGGTTACGAACTGAGAGCAACAGCAGCGGTTCTGTTAATTTGACGGAAAATTGATTGACTTTGTCAGGCAAAAGTTAGAAAAATATAAATAAACACCGTTTACAAAGCGCAACTTCTGACCGGAGATATTGTTTTTGGCTAATAAAATCAGAATATTGACCAATTTCCTAATCGCCGTCTTGCTGATCGGCAATACCCTCGCCTATGGTGAAGAAACAGCTCCGCCGGTTGATGTCGAAACCCCGCCCCGGGACGCCCTGAACACAGCTGCCCCGACCGCTCCTTCCGAAAAAATAAATGTCGTTTTCAGGGTTATGCCCAGACAGGAGCAACGTAAACTCTATTTTGATATCGAGACGAATCTGCCGGACGGCATGGTTTTCATGAGTGCCATCAGAGATGAAATGGGTATTGTCCACAAAATAAGCGGCACCATGGCACGGATCCAGACGGAAATAATCAACGGTCGGATTACACTGGGACCGTTCCCCCTGGTCGACAGGCCCTTCCCGCCCGGAGAATACAAACTGTATATCAACAGCTATCCCGACGAATACCAGCCCGAAAACGTCATCAATATTATCGGGAAAAGGGGGGCGAATCTGACCGGTCCGCACGTCATCGGCGGCCTGATCCTGTTCGGAAAAACCTTCATGATTACCGGATAGCAATAACCGGCCTTACACCTTGAAGCTTTCTTCAATTCCGGCATATTTTTTTCGCAGCTTAGGCTTTTCAATTTTCCCGGTGGGATTGCGCGGTATTTTATCAAAAAAGAACTTGCGCGGCCGTTTGAAGCGCGGAAGCTGGGAACAGAATTCCACCAGCTCATCAACGGTGATTTCCTGTCCTTCTTTGGGTTGAATAACAGCCGTGGCAATTTCTCCCAGTCTCAGGCTGGGGGTGCCGATAACGGCGGCATCATGAATCTTGGGGTGAGTAAACAGAAAACTCTCCACATCCACCGGATAAACATTTTCACCCCCGGTGATAATAACGTCTTTTTTCCGGTCCACCAGCCATATAAAGCCGTCTTCGTCTTCACGCGCCATATCTCCGGTCAGTAGCCAACCGTCTTTTAACACCTCATCGCTTGCAGCCGGGTTTTTGTAGTATTCTTTCATCACACCCGGCCCCCGCACCATAAGTTCACCGATTTCGCCCCTGGGGAGCGGCTTCAATGATTCATCAACAATGCAGGTTTCCCAGTCAAAACCCGGCTTTCCGATGGCACCGACCTTGTGCATATTCTCAATACCCAGGTGCACGCAACCGGGGCCGGTGGTTTCCGTCAGCCCGTAATTGGTGTCGTAATCATGATGGGGGAATATTTTTTTCCACTCGCGGACGAGGCTGGCCGGTACCGGCTGGGCACCGATATGCATCAGCCGCCACTGATCGAGGTTGAACTTTTCAAGACGGATATCCTTGTTCTCAATGGCGAACAGGATGTCAAGGGCCCACGGCACCAGCAGCCAGACCACGGTCACTTTTTCTTCTGAAATGGCTTCGATGATCCAGGCCGGTTCGATACCCTTCATAATAACGGCTTTTGCCCCGACAATAAAATTGCCGAACCAGTGCATCTTGGCCCCGGTATGATACAGGGGGGGAATGCAGAGAAAATTGTCCTCGTGGGTCTGTTTATGGTGATGATTCTCAACGTAACAGGCGAATTCGAGGTTTTTATGGGTCAACAGCGTGGCTTTGGGGTCTCCGGTGGTTCCTGAAGTAAAATACAGCGCCGCATCTTCCTCGAGCGCCAGGTCAACGTTTGGCGCCAGGGGCTCAAATTCCGCCAGGATCTTTGAATAGGGCCGGCAATAGTCGGGCAACATGGCCTCATCGCCGGTGAAAATATAGGTTTTGACCGTCTTGTCCAGCCCCTCTTTGACCGTATTGACCCGCTCAACAAACTCTTCACCAAAAATCATGACACTGGCTTCAGCGGTCTTGACACATTTTAGAATTGTTTCAGCGGCAAACCGGAAATTAAGCGGCACGGCCATGGCGCCGGTGCGCAGAATACCGAAATAGATGGGCAGCCAGTCCAGACAATTGGTCATCAGCTGCACCACCCGGTCCCCCTTTTTGACGCCCGCGACGATCAGGGCCTGGGCGACCCGGTTGCTTTGTTCGTCAAACATTTCCCAGGTGATTTCGCTGCGCTTGTTTTCAGCAGGGCTGCGCTCAATAAGCGCCACCTCGGGCCCGTACATGCGGGCGTTCCTGGCCAGAATTTCCGTAATCAACATACCGTTCACTCCCGTTCATTTAAAGAGCATATTCTTAATAATTCATAAAAACGATTTTCTCGTCCTGTTACCTTCCGTATGTTATGCCCGTATGTGGTTTATGAAGCAACATTGATTGATTTCGGGGAAAAATTCAGCAAACGCCAAAGCGTTGAAACTTCAAACTGTTTGAGGCCGACAGGCCGAGTTTTTGAAGTTTCAGCGAAGGCTTTTGCTTAAATCCCGAAAGCAATCAGTTGCGAATAAACCGCATACGAATGCTCATTCCTTCAGATGTTTGACCAGGTGTCCGGCTTCGGGAAAAATCAGGGATCCGCAGATCAACTTACAGGCGTTTCGGCTACCGGGGATACAGAAGACGACACTTTTCCCGACAATACCCGCCGTGGCACGGGAGAGAATGGCGGCGGCATCAATTTCTTCGAAACTGAGCTGGGCAACCACCGGACCGAAGGCGGTCAGTTCTTTTGCAAACAGGGGCCTTACCGCTTCAATGGTGACATCTTTTTCCGCCAGTCCGGTTCCACCCGTTAAAATGAGCAGTTGCGGCCGGTACATGTTAATCATCTCACACAGCGCACGCCGGATGGCACTGACATCATCAGTGACGACCCGATGGGCCACAACCGTATGGCGCTCTTTTTCCGCCTGTTTTTTTATCCACTGACCGCTGGCGTCATTATCAATATTGCGCGTGGTTGAAACGGTCAGGATACCGACCTTCAGCTGTGAAGGGGCCTGTTTTTTATGCTCTTTGCTGCTCATTGGCTTATATCATCAACCCCGGAGGATGACCAGGTCCTGGTCATCGCATTCACTCAGCATCACGTTAACTGTCTGGTCGCGGTTTGTCTCTACAATCTTGCCCACGTAATCGGAACTAATCGGCAACTCCCGCAGCCCCCGGTCAACCAGCACCGCCAGTTCCACCCGGGACGGGCGTCCGAAATCCATCAAGGCATCCAGGGCCCCCCTGGTCGTTCGGCCGGTAAACAGCACGTCATCCACCAGGACGACACGCCTGTCATCAACGGAAAAAGGGATATCCGTGGACTGTACCACGGGCTGATAACTGATCCGTGTCCAGTCATCCCGGTACAGGGTAATGTCTATGGCGCCGGTCAACACCGGCATGCCGGCAATACCGGCAATCATGTCGGCCAGTCGCCTGGCCAGAAAAACACCACGGGTATGAATGCCGATCAGCGCCAGATCTTTTATTGTGCCTGCGCCTCTTTCAACAATTTCCCCGGAGATCCGCTCCAGCTCGCGCCTGACTTCATCGGCATTTAATAAAACAGTTCCTTCATCTGATTGCATGGGTCGCCTCCAATTACGCAAAAAAATCCAGATCCTGGCGTTTGTCACGAATATGTGCCAGGAGATTGTCCAGAAATGAATCCGTTGGAACTGCCTGATGGACTTTGCCTTCCAGCGTTCTCACAGACAGCGTACCGGCTTCCTTTTCCCTGTCACCCAGGGTAATAATCAGCGGGATCTTGTCCAACTGGGCTTCCCGCACCTTTTTATTCAAGCTTTCCGAACGACTGTCGACTTCCGTCCGGATGCCCGCCTTTTCAAACTGCTCCCGGACCTGATCGGCAAACGGAACAAGCGTGTCATTAATCGGCAGCAGAATCGCCTGTACCGGCGCCAGCCATAATGGGAATTTGCCCGCGTAGTGTTCGACCAGAATACCGAAAAACCGCTCGACGGATCCATACACAACCCGATGAATCATCACCGGTCGCTGTTTCTGATTTTTATGATCGATATAATTTAAATCAAAACGTTCGGGCAGCGACATATCCAGCTGAATGGTGCCGCACTGCCAGGTCCGTCCGATGGCGTCCTTGATATGCACATCAATTTTAGGCCCGTAAAAAGCGCCATCGCCTTCGTTAATCTGGTAGCCCTTGCCGTATTTTTCCAGCGCACCCTGTAACCCCTGTGTCGCTTTTTCCCATTGTTCATCCGTGCCGATGGATTTTTTGGGTCTGGTGGACAGCTCCAGATGGAAGCCCAGGCCGAAGGTGCTGTAAATCCGTTCAACCAGGTTAAGAACGCCCAGTATCTCCTGCTCGATCTGATCGGGCATCATGAAGATGTGGGCATCATCCTGGTGAAAGGCCCGGACCCGGAACAGTCCGGACAAAACACCACTCAACTCATGCCGGTGAACCAGCCCGATCTCAGCCACACGCATGGGAAGGTCACGGTAGGAATACGTTTTTTCATTGTACATCAGCATGCCGCCGGGACAGTTCATGGGCTTGATCGCATACTGATTATCGTCAATCTCTGAAATATACATATTCTCCCGGTAGTTCTCCCAGTGACCGCTCTTCTCCCATAACGCCCGGTCCAGCATGACGGGTGTTTTGATCTCCACATATCCGGCGGCCTTGTGCTCCACCCGCCAGTAATCAAGCAATGTGTTCCACATGGTCATGCCCCGGGGATGAAAAAAAGGCATGCCGGCCGCTTCCTGGTGAAAGCTGAAAAGGCCCAGCTGGGAACCGATTTTACGATGATCCCTTTTCTTTGCCTCCTCGATCAACTGCAGGTGGGCTTTGAGTTCTTTTTTTGAAAAAAAGGCGGTACCGTAAATTCGCTGCAACTGTTCCCGCTGTTGATCCGCCCGCCAGTAGGCACCGGAAACTTTCATCAGCTTGACGGCCCCGATAAGCCCGGTATGCGGCACATGGGGTCCCCGGCAGAGATCGGAAAAATCGCCGTTGGTGTATATGGAAATCGTCTCGCCCTCAAGGCCTTCGATAATTTCTGTTTTGTATTTCTGGCCGCTGTACATGCGTAGTGCTTCTTCACGGCTGACCTCCCGGCGGACAAAAGGCAGTTTCTGCTTGATAATGGCCTTCATTTCCGCCTCGATTTTCGAAAATACCTCTTCGGACACCGGCTCCATATCAATGTCATAATAAAAACCGTCGGCCACCACCGGCCCGATGGTCAACTCCGCGTTTTCATAAAGATGCTGAACGGCCTCGGCCATTACATGGGCCGCACTGTGACGCATTATTTCCAGGCCTTCCGCATCCCGGGTCGTGATTAACCTGACCGAGGCATCTGTTTTGACCTGGCTGTTCAAATCGCTAAGAACGCCGTCTACCTCCATGGCGACACTGTTTCGCAACAGTCCTTCGGAAATGGAGCGGGCAATATCCTCTCCGGTAACGGCCGCATCAAAATTCAAAACACGTTCATCCGGTAATTTAATGGTTATCAACTGAATTTCTCCAGAAAAAAATTTGCAATTATTGAAATCATTGACATTTTATCGTGAAATGTATAACATATTGAAAAGGTGATGATCCGGTCAAGAAAAAAATCATGGCTATTCTTTTTGCTGCAGCATACAGCCTTATATAATTAAGTGCCAGAGAAATTCAGGTTATGGACAGCAAACGACTTGCATCTCTTGTTTCCCTGAGGGAAAAGGCGAAGGAAAAATTTTTCCGTTCGACCATCGCCACCAAAATGACCATCGCCTATATCCCCCTGGCCACCATTATCATTTTGCTTTCCCTTTATACCCTGTCCAGCCTGAACGAACTGGGGGACCTGAGCAAGGATATTGTCAAAAAAAACATGGCCGCTATTGAAGCGGCTGACAGCCTGACCGATTGTCTTCTGGCCCAGGAATCTCACGGCCGCCGTTTTTTAATCATGAAAAGCACGGAGATGAAAGATTTTTTCTGGGAAAGAGACGCTGAACTCAAACGGGCCATGGACAAATTAAAAATGGTCTTCCCAGCTCAAGACACCTGGGCCATTGACCAACTGGCAGAATCTCACCAGCATTATGCCTCCGTTTACTCGGAAATTTTCGGCCTCAGCGATGAAAGCCTGAACCGGGCTGAGACACAAAGAGACGCTGAGATCAGACAATATCTGGATGACCAGCTGGCCGGCATCAAACTGATCACCCACACCGCCAGAAAAAACCTGGCGACAAAAACCAGCATGGCCGGTACGTTCAGCGCCAAGGCCTTTCACATAACGGCCTTTCTCTCCGTTCTGGGCGTATGCATCGGTATCGGCGCAGCCTTGCTGATTACGCGCAGCGTATCCCGCTCCATCAATCAGCTTAAACTGGCTACCGCCAAATTCTCCGAGCGGCAGTTTGACTTTGTGCCTGATGTACAGGAAAGGGATGAATTCGGCATGCTGGCCAGGTCATTTATCGCCATGGCCCAGAGACTGGCCAGGCTGGAAGTGATGGATCTGGATGCCAATCCATTGACGCGACTGCCCGGTGGAGCAGCCGTGGACAACATTCTCACCGAGCGGCTTTTAACAAAAAAACCGATCGCCTTCTGCCTTGTGGATCTTGACAACTTCAAAGCGTTCAATGATCGTTACGGATATGCCAGAGGGAACGACGTGATTCGAAAAACAGGTAAAATCATAGAAGGCGCTCTGGCAGAACACGGCACCGAAGAGTCTTTTCTGGGACATATTGGTGGCGACGACTTTGTTGTTATCCTGGCACCGGACAGATATGTACCCGTCTGTGAAACCATTATCGAAGAATTTGACAGACAAGCCGGAGACTTTTATGATAAAGATGATCGTGAAAGAGGTTATATCACCGCCAAAACCCGGCAGGGTGAAACCTGGGAATTTCCGATCATGACGGTATCAATTGCGGTTGTCACCAGCAATAACCGCCAGGATATCAGCAGCGTAAAAATCAGTGAATTGGCGGCTGAGATCAAGGAGCACGCCAAAACCATACCGGGCAGTCTCTACCTGGCTGACCGCAGAAGAGAGGACGACGGACAAGGGATGATAATCAATGGCATTACCGCCTAACCAGGGCAGAACGGGTATCATTGCAAGGGCAAGGCACCTGGCGTTCTTTGCGGTAACAGGTTCTCTCTTAAGCCTGATTGTCTGTGTCCATATCCTTTCGGGTTGCGTCACACCAACGCCGAAACCGGCACCGGCACCGGCACCCTACCCGGAGAATATGCCGGCCGAGGTTATCGCCGATGAAATCGCCGGTACCGAAAAGGCCCTGTCAGAAATTACAGACGAACAACCCCCGGGTCAAAAGCCGGGCCTCTTTTTACGCCTGGCCATGCTGTACGCTCATCCGGACAATCCGGACCGGAACTATTCCCGTGCCATTGATTATCTGGAACAATATATGAAGCTCGGAAAAACAGTGGATGCCGAATTCACCCTTTCACTGCTGACCCGCCTGTCAAAATGTCAGATCGTCAACAAAAAAGCCTGTGCCGAGCTGGCCGACCGCAATGAAGAAATCGAAAAAAACTTTCAGGCACTGGCCCGGGAAAACCTTCAACTGAAACAGATGATTGAAAAGCTCAAACACCTGGACATTCAACTCGAGAAGAAAAGAAAAGCCTTTTGACTGACCTCACTGACGCAGCCCCTTCATATCACCTGATCACCGACCGGAAATCCCTTGAAGCGATCATTCCCGAACTGATGCATGAAAATGTCGTGGCCATGGATATTGAAGCCGACTCCATGTACCATTTTGCCGAACAGGTCTGCCTGATTCAGATCGCTACCGCCAAGCGATGCCTGCTGATAGACCCCCTGGCGGTTAATGACGTTTCTTCACTCAGACCGTTGTTTCAGGAAGCGGGCATAACCAAAATTTTTCATGGCGCCAGCTACGATGTCCGCTGTCTGGCGTTGTGCTACAACATGCAAATCAACAATCTGTTCGACACTGAAATCGCCTGCCGATTTCTCGGGTTAAGCGAAACCGGGTTAAACGCGGTACTTCAACAGACGTTTGACGTGGCCCTTGATAAAAAATATCAAAAAAAAGACTGGTCCCGCAGGCCCCTTTCCGACGAGATGCTGACATACGCCGCCCGGGATGTGCTCTATCTGATTCCCCTGTGGCGTCTATTGAAAAAACAGTTGAAAGAAAAACAGCGAATGGCCTGGGTTGAAGAAGAATTTCGTATTATAAGCACTTCGCGGCCGGCTGACGAAACAGGCCGGCCCCTGTTTTTAAAATTCAAGGGTGCCGGCCGGCTTGATCGACGAAGCCTGGCGGTACTGGAATACCTGCTGAAAAAACGCCAGGACATAGCAAGAAAAAAAGATCTGCCCCTGTTCAAAATTTTCAATACCCAGGCAATGATCCGGTTGGCTGAAGAAAAACCAACCAGTCGAAAAGCGCTGATGAGATCGGGAATTCTTTCGGAAAAACAGATGGACATGTACGCCGAATCGATTTGTCAGGCCATACGTAAAGGCCTTGGTCTGGAAGAAAAAGACCTTCCGGTTTATCCCCGCGAAAAAAGAAAACCGTTATCCCTTAAAGCGTCTCTCCGAATTAACGCGTTGAAACAATGGCGTGAAACAGCGGCTGAAAAATTCGGCATGGACTCCGGGCTGTTACTGTCCAATGCCGTGGCCATGAGTATCGCCCGGAAAAACCCGCAGACCATTAAACAGCTTGATGATGTTGAAGAGATAAAACAATGGCAGAAAAAAGCACTCGGGCGGGAAATTATTGAAGTCCTGAATGCTATCTCCTGATTGGTTTGCCGGCATCGGTTTTAAGCCGGATTGGTGTTTAAGTGGTTATGTGATTATGTGGTTAAGTTGTCGGGGTTCGAGAAAGGGGGCTGGCCCGCTCTGCGGGAGCAAGGTTCGGGGTTTGAGGGTGTAAGGTTTTAGGGTTTTAGGGTTTCAGGTGGTTAAGTGTTTAAGTGGTTATGTGATTATGTGGTTAAGTTGCCGGGGTTTGAGAGGGGGGACGGTTTTGTCGGTGAAAGCTGTTTCCCGGAAAAGGAGACATCGTAGTGGAAGAATCCGTAACCTTTGACTGCGACGGATTAACATTATCTGGTCTGCTGCACCGGGCAGACGGTGACCGGGCGGCCCTGGTCACTCACCCGCATCCCCTTTACGGGGGCAACATGTACAATTCCGTGGTGGAAACCGTCGTGCGTGCTTACCGGAAAAAAGGATACGCGACCCTGCGCTTTGATTTCCGGGGAGCCGGCAGGAGCCAGGGGAGTTACAGCGACGGCCAAAAAGAACCGGAGGATATTGCCGCGGCCATCACCTACCTGTCAAATACCGGCATCAGCCGCCTTGACCTGGCCGGCTATTCCTTCGGCGCCTGGATATGCGCACGGGGCTACGACCGGTACCCCGGCATCGAGCGGATGATCCTTGTTTCGCCACCGGTTGCGTTCATCGATTTTGACGGTATCGGTGCGCTTTCGGTCCTGGACACGGTCATCACCGGCAGCCATGACGAATTTGCCCCGCCTGAACTCATTGAAAAAATGATGCCCGCCTGGAACCCCGGGGCACGTTTTCATGTGATCGACGGAGCGGACCATTTTTACTTCGGTTTTGACCGGGAGTTGGAGCAAACAATATCAGAAAGCATAAAATAATCTTTCAATCTTTCCCAAACCGTCGTGGCGGTTATCGTTTTAGCAGGGTTCCAGGATTCAAGGGGTCGAGGGGAATTGATTGCGTTTTTTATAATAGAATATAAAAAATCGCCCTACAGCAACCCCTTGACCCCTCGAATCCTTGGCCCCTTGGACCCTATAGAACCATGCGCCAGAAAAAAATTTCCAATGTCGTCGGTTTTGACGATGCCCCGTTTGCGAGAGACTACCGTGGACCGGTAACCGTGGTCGGTGCTGTTTTCGCCGGCCTTCGTCTGGACGGTGTTTTGACCGGAACCGTGGAAAAAGACGGGGACGATGCCGCCCGTTCCCTGGCAACGCTTATTCTTGAATCAAAATTCGCAGGGCACATCCGCCTGATCATGCTCCAGGGCATCGCCCTGGGCGGATTCAACGTGGTGGATGTCCCTCAACTTCAGAAAACAACCGGCTTGCCGGTACTGGTGGTGTCCCGCGTCAGTCCGGACATGGCGTCAATCAAAAAAGCGTTGCTGGCCGGCATTCCTGCCGGCAATAACAAATGGTCGCTCATCGAAAACCTGGGAGACATGGAAGCGGTCAACGGCGTTTTTATCCAGCGGGCCGGTATCAGCCGGGAGGATGCCGCTTCGGTTATCGGTCGCTTCAGCATCAACAGCCGCATCCCTGAGCCCATTCGCGTCGCCCACCTGATTGCCGGTGCCATTGCAACCGGTCAAAGCCGTGGCGCGCCGTGAGCCTGGCATCAGATCCCCTTTAGAAACCGAATAATTGCGCTCCGATACGTTTTCGTGTAATATCCGGATATAATATTCTATAGAATTGTAATCGGGATAAGGCCGTTTCCAGAAAACAAATTTACGGAGCGCAAACGGTTTTAGATTTATCATTTATAATTAATTGGAGAAAGAGCCATGTTTACCAGCGGCAAAGCGATACGGATGGAACGCATCATGAACAGAAACACCGGCAAAACGGTTATTGTTCCCATGGATCACGGTGTAACCGCCGGACCCATCGAAGGGCTGATTGATATGGGCCAGGCAGTTAATGCCGTGGCTGAAGGTGGCGCTGACGCGGTCATCGGTCACCTTGGTCTGCCCAAATTCGGACATCGAAGCTATGGCCGGGACGTGGGCCTGATTCTGCATCTTTCCGCGGCCAGCATGCTCTCCCCCCTGCCCAACAAGAAAGTACTCGTCAACACCGTGGAGAACGCTTTGCGCGTGGGGGCCGACGGGGTTTCCATCCACATCAATGTGGGCGATGAAAACGAAGCGGAAATGCTCAAAGATTTCGGTCGCGTCGTGGTCGACTGCATTCACTGGGGCATGCCCCTGATTGCCATGATGTATCCCCGGGGCCCTAAAATTGAAGACGAAAAAAACGTCGAGCACGTCAAAATCGCCGCCCGCATCGGCGCGGAGATGGGCGCCGACTTTGTGAAAACCAATTATACCGGCGATCCAGAGTCCTTTGCCGAAGTGGTTGAAGGGTGCCCCGCGCCCGTTCTGATCGCCGGCGGCACCAAAGCCGGTGACCAGGAAATGTTCAACATCATTGAAGGTGCCATGAAAGCCGGTGCCAAGGGCCTGTCAATCGGCCGAAACGCTTTTCAGCATAAAAACCCGACCCTGTTTGTCAAAGCGGCCTGCGCTATTGTTCATGGCGGCAAGACCGCAGATGAAGCCATGGAAATACTTAAGAAGGGGTAAAGGCGTGCTGTTCACTGTTCAAGTTCGGCAACCTGCCGGCCATATTCTTTTTCTTTGTCATCCAATTTCCGGGAACACGTATCCAGGTCTTCATACAACCGTTCGATTTCAGTCTGGACCTCACTGAATTCCCGGGACAAACGGGCGATGCGCTTGCCGTCTCCGGCTTCCGAGGCCTCAACCAGTTTCATGTTCAACTGACTGGATTGGGCTTCTCCGGCCGTGATCTTTTTTTCTATCTCCCCTATCTTTTTTTTAAGCGGCGTAATGTCCCGGGACTTTTGCGCCAGAATGTCGGCCCGGCGCTTGCGCATGTCCTTTTTATTGACCGTTTTTGTTTGGCCTGATTTAGACGGCTGGCTTTCACTTCCGTCGGTTTCGTCCTCCCAGCCGACGCGTTCCAGAAAATCCGTATAACCGCCTTCAAACAGACTGATGCCGTTGCTTTGGAATATCAGCAACCGGTTGGCCAGTGCGTGGAGAAACATTTCATTATGGGTAACGAGAATAACGGCGCCTTTGAAGCGTTGGATCGCATCCATAAACGCGTCACAAGAATCCATGTCAAGATGATTGGTCGGCTCGTCCAGAAGCAGCAGATTGGCCGGGCTGGCCAGAATCTTTCCCAGAAGGACCCGGCTCTTTTCACCACCGGACAGGACACCGATCTTTTTTAAGGCATTGTCTTTTTCAAACATCATGGTGCCGCAAATATCCCTGGCCCGTTGCCGACCGCAGCCGGTACTCATCACTTCTTCCTCGATGGTCAGATTTTCGTTCAGGTGAATGGTATTGGTCTGAGCGTAATAGGCGATACGGGTATTGGAATGAAGCGACCTTTTCCCTTTATCCGGCTCAAGGTCACCGGCCAGAAGGCGCAACAGCGTGGTTTTGCCGCTGCCGTTCTTGCCAATGACACCAATGCGATCATGAGCGTTTACCGCCAGGCTCAAATCCTTGACGAGGGTCCGTTCCGGCTGATAACCGAAACAGATGCCTCCGGCCTGCAATGGATGTTTGGCTGAAAAAGGGGCATAAGAAAACGAAAAATCCAGGGATTTGGACGCCTCCAGCTGCTCGGCCTGGGCCTGCTTTTCCAGCGTCTTGATGCGGGACTGAACCATACCGGCCAGCCGGGCCTTGGCCCTGAAACGCTGAATAAAAATCTCGGTTTCCTTGCGTTTTTTTTCCTCGTTTAAACGGGTCTTCTCGTAAACCTCTTCTTCGGCCTGAATCTGGCTGTAATATTTTTGCGTGTTGCCGGCGATCTTACGGGTCTTTTTTCGATGAATGCCAAGCGTATGGGTTATCACCTGATCCATGAACGAACGGTCATGGGTAATCAGAAGCAGTTCACCCGGCCACTGCCGCAAGTAAACCGATAACCAGCGAATGGAAACCACGTCCAGGTAGTTGGTCGGTTCGTCGAGAAGCAGCAGATTCGGTTCGGAAAGAATGGCTTTGGCCAGGTTCAGCCGGACCTGGTAGCCACCGGAGAATTCGGTCGGTGACCGGTCCATGTCACTTTTCGTAAACCCCAGCCCGGCCAGGACCTTTTCCACCAGCCAGGTATCATGCCGGTGATATTCCACCAGACCGAGCGCCCCCTCATCAATCACCCGGTCACGGGTAAAGTTGAGGTGCTGGGTCACATAACCCACTCGATATCCCCGGGAGATGGATATCGTTCCCTGGTCATAAGCTTCTTCACCGGTAATCATGCGCAGCAGTGTGGTCTTGCCGTGACCGTTGCGGCCGACCAGCCCCACCCGCTCACCGGTATTTATATCAAAACTGATATCATCCAGCAGACAATCCGACCCGAAATATTTGGAGACATTTATCGCTTTTATCATGTATTCTAAATCAACCTTCTTATATCATTCGGTAATTGTCAGGTTGTGCCATTGTTGAACAGGCCCGTCTTAGCGGAGACGGAGGCTTTTGCCGAAATTCGAAAGGCGCTGCAGGCCGGCGATTCCGTCCGACCTTTTCGACCGATGAGATAGAACTGTCGCGTCAGACGAACGCCCTTTATGGCCACTGATTTGACCAGCCCGGCAGATTCGGCTTCCCTGACCGCCAGGCGGGAAACAATGGAAATACCAACCTGGTGCTTTACGCCCTGGATAACCGCCTGGGTGCTGCCCAGTTCCGCCACGATATTCATTCCCCGGCTGCTCAAACCGGCTTCGGACAGTTTTTCCTCGATGGCCATCAGGGTGCCGGAGCCACGTTCACGAATGATAAACGGCTCTTTGGCCAGATCCTGTAAATCAATTTGACGGCGGCCGGCCCATTGATGGCCGTTGGGCAGAATTACCCGCAACTCGTCGTTCATAAGTTTCGTCTGAACAAGCCGTTTATCCTTGTTTCTGGCACCGACAACACCCAGTTCCAAGTTGCCCGCCAGCACCTCTCCTGTGATCTGCTGGGTGTCACCGGCTTTAAGCGAAACATAAACATCCGGATATTCCTTAATAAAATGTCCGATCACGGCCGGCAGCAGATACCCGGCCGGAATCGTGCTCCCGCCGATGACCAGTTTACCCCGGACAACACCCTGGGTGGCCGCCAGGGCCGCTTCTGTTTCCTCATATACCGCCAGCAATCGGCCGGCATACTGATAAAGCAGCTCGCCGGCCCGGGTGGGAACCACTTTTTTTTCAAACCGGTCCAGCAACTGACAGCCGTAATGCGCTTCCACGTCCTTGATATGGCTGCTAACGGTCGGCTGGGAAAGGTGAATCTGCCGGGCCGCCCTGGAAAAGCTGCCCTGCTCGACAACCGCCCGGAATACTTTTAATCGCCATAAATCCATTATTCGTCTCTTTTCTTTTCACCTACGGCACCTGATATCTCCTTTTATTCCATTATGATGGAAAAATAAAACAAAAAAAGGGTTCAAGGGGGTGTTGTCGTTCACTTGGCCCCTTGACTCCTCGAATCCTTGAACCCTTTTAATGCCAATCGATCGAAGGAAACACAATTCAATTCGTTTCTGCAACAAATTTGAGAACGGCCGAAAAAACACTTGACACCGACTACTTTGTGATACATATTGTATACAAATGTATCACAAAGTAAGGAGGGCGTCATGACCGAAGACAGAAAAAAAGAAAAGGTTCTTCACACCCGCATTACCCCTGATCTGGAAAAACAGATCAGGGAGGAAGCCAGCACACTGGGCATTTCAGTTTCCAACCTGGTGCGCAACATCCTCTCCAACACCTTTGACCTGGTCGAAAATATCGTTTCCGACAGCGCTGAGATCACACGTTCCGCGCGCAAACGGTCGGCCCAGGCAAGCGCCGGAAAACAGTCCTATTCGACCGCTGAACCCGCGCCCGCATCCCAACAGCTGACAATTCTGGGATGGCAGGAAGCCATTTTAAATCTCAATGCGGTCTGCGATCAGTGCAACGAAATCCTGAAAAAGGGAGGCCGGGCGGCCATCGGAATAGTTGAAGGCAGCGGTCGACGCCCGACAATCTGCTTAACCTGTCTCAAGGAGATAACCCATGAAAACGAAATCACTGACAATGAATAACCATTTTGAACGACCGTATGCTTTCTCATCTCCCGGGTGCGACATGTTCAACCAGACGGGACGAATGGCGGGCCGATCATTCTCCCTGGCGTTGAACATCCTGGGTAACACGGAAAAACTTGTCAGCGATATCGTCCGCGACTCTTTTGTCGTTGCCGACGAGGTTGAGGCCCTGATTACCAGCGCATGGGGCCGGGCGGCAACCCTCAACACAGCCATCCATGCGACACCGCGCTTCACCCGCGTATTCAGCGAACTGATCCGGATCATTGCCAGCTATCGAATTCATGCGGTAAAAGCCCGCTTTTCCCCCCCGGCCCGGGCGGAACGTTCGCTTGAAAAGCTTCACCAGCGAAACGCGGCCAGAATTTACGACCTGTGCGTGGAGATGCGCGGCGGCCTGATCAAAATCGGCCAGTTTGCCTCCACCTACATGAACGTCCTGCCACCGGCTTACAGCCAATATCTGTCCCTGCTTCAGGACAGGGTGCCACCCGTTCCCTTCGAAGCCATTATCCATCGCATCGAATCTGAATTTAATCGACCGGCAGACCAAGTCTTCGCATGGATCGATCCCGAGCCGGTCGCAGCGGCTTCCCTGGCTCAGGTCCACCGTGCCCAATTGCCTGACGGCACAAACGTGGTCATAAAGGTCCAGATGCCGGCCATCGAGCACACGGCCGAAATCGATCTGGCGGCCTTTAAAACAGCTGCAGACATGATGAACCATTTTTTTCCCGCCCTGGGGCTGCCTGAAATCAGCAGGGCACTGACCGACTCGGTACGAAAAGAGCTTAACTACCAGGAAGAGCTGGCCAATATCCACTATTTCAAAAGGCATATCAATTCTGACCCGCGCGTTGTCGTGCCGAAAGTCTATCCCGAAGCCTCTACCCCGCGTGTCCTGACCATGGAAAGACTGGAAGGCGAAAGGCTGAGCCCTTTTCTGGAAACCGCCTCACCAGAGCGCCGCAACCGCCTGCTGACAGTGCTTGCGGAAAGCTTCTGCAGCCAGATTGTCGGCCACGGTTTCTTCCACGCCGACCCTCATCCGGGGAATATTTTCGTGCTGTCAGACGATCGGCTGGGGCTGATCGATTTCGGCTGCGTTGAATGTTTTTCGCCTGAAATCCACGCCTTGTATACAGAAATGATAGCGGCCATTCTGACCGGCAACGCCGTTAAAACAGCACGGCTTTTCGCAGACATGGGGTTCACCGGCGAAGCCGATACCAACGACTCACTCCATGAAATGGCAACGGATTTTATTGAACTTTTGATGCTTCAACCCGGGCAAAGCCTGGCAGATGTTGACCAGGCGCAAAAACTTGCCACAGGGCTGGAACTGATCCAAAAGTACCCCTCCATCCGGGTGCCCCGGCATTTTGTCCTTCTGGGACGTGTCCTGCTCACCCTGGGGGGCATTATGATGAGCTATAACCCGGACATCAACGTTTTCCTGCTGATGTTCAACCAGATGAGCCGAAACCGACACGAGAAGAAGGACGCCGTAATGCAGGGACACGGCGTGCCGTGCCCAATAGGGTGAGGCCGTCAGGCTTGAACATCGAACACTGAACATTTATTCTAAAAAAAGTTGGCGCTTTTTGGGGGTGGGCGTGGAGGGCGCAGCAAGCGGCCTGCGACACAACAGAAGCGTTCGAGAGGACTTGACCGAAGGGTGAGACCTCGGGCTATACGCACTGCCTGGCACAGATGATACTATCCACGTCACCCATAACGACCAGCACCATTCCAGGCTGAATCATTTCTGTCGGTGAGGGATTAAATTCCAATTCGCCGGTTTTGTCCCGCAGCCCCAGTACCAGCAGGCCGTATTTGTCCTTTAAACCGGATTCCGCCAGCGTTCGGCCAATCATTTCGGAGTCTTCGGTAATCGGAAGTTCATGAATTCGAAGACATCGCTCTTCAGACCGTAACATTTGGTCGAGAAAATCAACCGCCACCGGTCGGATCATAACCGAAGCCATTCTCAAGGCACCGATAAAATTGGGCGAAACAACGCTGTCGGCACCGGCTTTTATCAATTTGGGCTCGAGCATGGGATTGGCAACCCGGCTGATAATACGAAGGCTCGGGTTCAACATTCTGGCGGACATGGTCACATAAAGGGCATCCTTGTCGGAAGGAAGCGTGATCAGCAGCCCACGGGCTTTTTCAATGCCGGCGGCAACCAGATTGTCATCGTCTGTGGCGTCCCCCTTGATATACAACAGGTTATTGATGCTCTTGCAGATTTCAATCTTATTTTCATCCAGCTCTACCAGCACCACGGTATCCCCGTTTTTAACCAGTTCCATCAACAGCGGGAACCCGGTTTCTCCGCCGCCACAGACGATATAATGGTTTCTCAGCTTTTCGATCTTCTTTTTCATTTTTTCACCCCTCAACAATCCGGACACTTCTCCCTCAATAAACAAGGCAGCCAGGGCGCTGATGCCATAAAGGATCACCCCCAGCCCCACGGTAATCAGCAGCATGGTAAATACCTGGGCCGAGATATTGCCGTGGATGGGAATAATTTCACCATACCCTACACTGGTCAGGGAAATAATGGTCATGTACAGGCAATCGATGAATTTCTGACTACCACCGAAAAGGAGGTAATACCCGATGCTGCCAAGCAGCACGACCAGCACAATGGTAACTAACAGGGAGTAAAATCGCCGCTTTAAATCCATAATCCGTTCGCCGTCAGGCTTTTAAAAAATAATCATCGTTGCTGCTGAATTATAATATTGTAGTATATCAAGCGGCTTACAGGTGTAAAGCGTTTTTATCATTACGACGATAAAAGGTGCCCCCCTCCTTTTTCTGCCCGGGTTAAATCAGTAAAAGCTTAATAGTGATAGCCATTACCACTTGACAGAATGCGTCCGAATCGTATATTTTTTATGTTTAAAAGACGTTATCTTAAACCCATCAATTTGGAGCCCCCAATGAAATTATCATCTTTATTCTGTGTGAGCTTGACGGTAATTTTCCTTCTTGGAGTTCAGTGTTCTGTTTCAGCTGAAGTATACAAGTATACGGACGCCAATGGTGAAACCCATTATACCAATGACCCGGCAAGCGTTCCCCGACAATTCCGGGATGACACCGATGTGGACGGAGAAATCGAAAGTTACTCATATTCGGATGAAAACTATAATTCGGATGTAGCCGATGATGAAGAAGCCGATTTAGAAGAATCCGGAGACGTGGAACAGCGCCAGAGAAACAGCGGCCAAACAGCTGACCTGCAGGCCCGGCAGGAGGCTTTCGACAAAGAGTTTAAAGCGCTTGAGGAGGAGAGGGCTTTACTGGACAAGGCCATGCGTAATGCGGACGGCCGGGATGAACTCGAGGAAGTAAACGCCAAAACCCAGGAATTTAACAACCGATACAAGGACTTTCACATGAGACGCAAGGCGTTCAAGACGGAAGTCAAAGAACACAACGAGCAGGTCCGCCAGGACATGGAAAAAAGGCTGAAAGAATATAAGGACGGAGAAACATCACAGGACGACGAACAATAATCGATTAATCGTTAATCAACTTATTTCGGAGGTGCTGTCATGCAGGACGATAAATATATTGAGGGTTTTACCAAAGCACTGGCCATCGGCCGTCCGCCCAACATCCTTTCTCTGTTCCCCAATTCGAAAGCCCTGATCGTTAGCGGTAAGTTTGTCAATCGTGCCGTGGCCGCTAAACCCGGCGCCGTTACCATGGCCGCCAACGGGCGGAACTCCTTTATCATCAAAGGCGCCCTCCGCGCCGCCCAGAAAGCCAATGCCGCCATCATCATTGAAATTGCCAAGTCCGAAGGCGGCAAAAATGCTTACTGTGCGGTCAACTACTGGAATATCGCCCGACAGGTGGATGCCTTCTGCAACCAGTTACGAATCACGGTGCCGGTGGCCATCCATGCCGATCACTACGGCATAAAAAAAGCGGCAGATGTCGAAGAAGCCAAAATCGAAATCCCCACCCTGTTTGATGCCGGCATCACCTCCATTGCCGTTGACGCCTCTCACCTGCCGGATGATCAAAACCTACTGGCCAACATCGAATTAAATGACTATATCCCTGAATGGGCTGGTCTGGAAACGGAAGTGGGTGAAATCAAGGGTAAGGAAGGTATGTCAACGGCCGAAGAAGCCCTGTTCCAAATTCAGGGGCTGAACGCCCACGGCATTTTTCCCGACTGGATCGCCCTCAACAACGGCACCACCCACGGCATTGAAGCCAGTGACGCGGGCATCCAGGTTGAACTGACCAGCCGCATTCACAAAGCCATTGAACCTTACAACGTCAACGGCGCCCAGCACGGAACCTCGGGGAATAGCTCTGAAAGGCTCCGGCGTATCGCGGCGGAAACCAACACCACCAAGGCCAATGTCGCCACCGCCCTGCAGATGATTTCCTGGGGATTGAAAGTCAATGATTACGGTAATGCCTTCCTGGATGATGACAAAAATTTTATCAAACAACCGGCCAAGGGCGTCACCGATGAAGTGTGGGCCCAAATGCGCGAGTACGCCCAGGGCAAGGGATTAAAAGCCGGCGACTACAAAAAGCTGAACCTGCCTTTTGACAATATTCTGCACGCGCAGCCGGCCGATATCCGGGAAAGAATGGTCAAAGACGTTGAAGATTTTATCTACAACATGCTGGCCGACGTGTTCAACGCCACCGACACGGCTCCCCTGACCATTGACGCCATTCTGGCGGCCGGCTCTCATGATGCCGGCGCTAATGCTGAAAGGATCGAGAATCCCGACGACTGGACCCGGGAAAAAATCATCGAGCGCGCCGCCGGAATTCAGTCCGACAAAGGGCCGGAAGGCGATTTTGACGATTAATCACCCGGAGCAGAAAAAACAATTCTGCCATGTCTGCGGCAACCCGCTGACAGAAAAATACTGGGAAGGCAAAGTCAGACCGTTCTGCCGGCAGTGCCAGCTGCCGGTTTATGAAAATCCGGTTCCGGCATCGGCTATTGTCGTCACGGATAAAGAAATCAACCTGCTGCTGGTTAAACGAAACGTCGATCCCAAAAAAGGTTACTGGTCGCTTCCCGGCGGATTCATGGAACTGTTTGAGACCCCGGAAGACTCCGCCCTTCGGGAATTAAAAGAAGAAACCGGCTTGACAGGAGCCATCAAATCGCTGCTGGGCGTAAAGGCCAACAACAGCGACCGATACGGCACCGTTCTGATTGTGGGGTACCTGGTCACCGACTATTCCGGGCATCTCACTCCCGGTGATGATGCCGAAGAAGTCGCTTTTTTTCACCCTGACCGCCTTCCGGAGATTGCCTTTTCCAGCCACGACCATTTTATCCGGACCGCCCTGAGTCAACTTGGCGGAATGCCAAACATCATTCCGGCCGTTTAATATCGTACTTCTTCATACGTTTCCAGATCGTTACCCGGCTGACCCCCAGTTCACGGGCGGCCTCGGACTGGTTCCAGGCACACCGGCGAAGCATCTGAAGCAGAGCCTCCCGTTCTTCACCGCTGCTGATATTTCCTGACGCTTTGACCACCGGCCGGCTGTTTTTTTCCGACGAGAATTTCGCGGGCAGATGCTCCAGGTCGATACCACCACCCGGGCACAGCACAAAGGCGTAATCAATGACATTACGAAGCTCCCGTACGTTTCCGGGCCAGTCATAAGCGGTCAGCGCGTCAAGGGCTTTAGGCGTTACACCGAATATTTTTTTACCGCTCTCCTGTGCGGTCTGACGGATAAAATGCTGAATAATGATGGGAATATCTTCCCGATGTTCCCGAAGAGCCGGGCAGTGAAGCGGAAACACGTTTATCCTGAAGTAAAGGTCTTCGCGAAAGTCCTCTTTCGCAACGAGTGTCTCCAGGTTTTTATTGGTGGCCGTGATGATGCGCACATCAACCGATATGGTTTTGTGTTCTCCCACCCGTTCGATCATTTTTTCTTCCAGAACCCGCAACAGTTTCACCTGGGTAGACAAGGGTATATCTCCGACTTCATCCAGAAAAATACTGCCTTCGTGGGCCGCTTCAAAACGGCCGGTGCGGTTCCGGTCGGCACCGGTAAAGGCGCCTTTCACATGGCCGAAAAGCTCGCTTTCAAGGAGGTTGTCATTTAAAGCCGCACAGTTGACCTTGACGAACGGTTTGTCCCTGCGGGGGCCTGCTTCATGAAGGGCCCTGGCGACCAGTTCTTTGCCTGTGCCGCTCTCTCCTGATATCATCACCGGCGCGTTGGTGTTTGAAACATTTTCGATCAACTCGAACAGATTCCGCATGACCGAAGATTTTCCCATGATACCGTGATATCCGTCATCCAGATGATAGGTTTTGCGCAGATTCTCAATTTCCTGCTGCTGCCGGATAATCTGGGATATATCCGTCAGGGTCTCGACCACCCCGATAATTTCATTATTTTCGTCTCTCAACACCGTGCCGCTTTTAAGCACATGCATCGTGCGCCGGTCTTTATGCATCATCAGGCACTTTTTATCCCGCACCTGCCCTTTTGTAAAAAGCTTGCACCATTTTTCGCCGGGTCCTTCAGCGTAAATTTTGCACCCCGTGCAATTCAAAATCCGGCAATCCTTATGCTTAAGCTCCGCTTCAGAATAACCCGTCAATTTCTCGGCAGCCGGATTGGCGGCCAGGATTCTTCCCATGGTATCAATAACGATCAGCCCGTCTTTTACCATATCCATAATCGGCTTCCAGTACTTGCTGATATCCAGTGCTTGATCCGACATAATATTCTCCATATATCTGTTTAATCAGAGAAGCAACACATGTTAACAGGAGTTTAACATGTGTTAACATAAAAAGCCAATATTAACGATTACAAGCGCTTATCGCCATTGCCCGGGAAGGCCTGCAGCCACCCCGAAAAGAAGGCAACCATCCGGAATAAAAAACATATCAATAAAAATCCCTTTCCGTTTTGTTGTTTGGCACACTCATTGCGTAAGCCTGAGAAAAAAAGCGTTCACAAATCAAATTTTTGATTATTTTAAAAACAGGGAGGGAGAGATGAAACTTAACCAATCATCACACCAATTATTCATTATTCTGGCAGGTATTTTATGTTTAATATCGGCCCCCGCCATGGCACAAAACTGCGCCTCAAAAGATTCAAATAATGGTTGTGCCGTAAAAGAACTGAAGCAGGAAATTAAAACGCTTCAGAAAAAAATTGAAGCCCTGGAGAAAAAAAGCAACTGGGCCCTGGATGACATTGATGATCTGAGTGATCGTGTCGACAAAGCCGAGATGCACACGGCGACAGACAAGCTTTCGTTTTCCGTGGACTTCAGGACCCGGGCCGACAGCATTCATTATGATGATATGAGGGCAGCCCCGGCCAGTCTGGTGGGCAAATTTTTCAGCCCCGTCCCCAGTGATCCGAATTTTCCCACCACAATGGAGGGTTTCGGGCAGTTGATGATGATGCCGGTCGAACAGATCCGGGGCATGATGGGCCTGATGCAAATGGCCGGGATGGTTCCCTCTCCCGAAAAACGCGATGCGGACAATGACATCATCTATACCAACCGGCTGCGCCTGGATATGAAGTCCCGGTTTAACAACAATTTAAGTTTCCATGGCCGCCTGGCCGCCTACAAGGTGTTCGGCGACAGCACCGGCGTCAAATTCAACCAGGGCAGCCTCGGCGATGTGACCCTTGACGGGACCACCTCCAGCCTCCCCCACGGGGATACCCTTCACATGGAAAGGGCCTATTTCGTATACAAAAACCAGGCCGGTAAAATCCCGCTCAATTTCTCTTTAGGCCGCCGCCCCTCGACTGACGGTGCGCCGCTGGAATACGGAAACTACAGCCTGGTCGGCGGATCACCGGCCGCCACCATTATCAACTGGCAGTTTGACGGTGCTTCTCTGACCTTTGGCCTGGAAGAGGTCACCGGTATCCCCGGGGCTTCGTTCAAGCTCTGTTATGGCGTCGGCTTTGAATCCGACTGGGGGAACAGCGCCTCTTTGAACTACTCCCAATCGGATATTGAAGATGTTCATATGTTCGGCTTTATTTCCGACCTTTATGATGACGGCAACACCAGCCTCATGTTTAATTACGCCCATGCCTGGGACATTACCGACGGGTTTACCGGCATCGCCGTCATGCCCTTTATCATTGCCAGGCAGGACACCAACGCGGACGGTATGGCCGAATACTACTTCTCACAGAACAGCGGCGGATTCATCAGCCGTCTTGAGCCCATGACCAACCTGGGTGACTGGGACGCGGCCACGCTTGTCTTCAAGACCAACCTGGCCAAGACCGTGGCCGATATCGATCTGTTCCTGGCCGGGTCATGGACCCATACCGATCCGGATGAAATTTCAAAAAACCCGTTCTATGAAATGATGGGTATGGGCCTGCTGAGCTCAAACGGCGACCTGGAGAAAAGAGACGGTTACGGCATCTATGCCGGCGCGCTTTTCCCCATGCCTAAGGATGCCCGCCTGGGACTTGAATACAACCGGGGATCGAAATACTGGTTTAACTTTACCGGCGCCGAAGATTCTCTGATCGCAAGCAAGCTGGCGGTGCGCGGTAGCGTTTATGAGGCCTATTATATCCAGCCCATCTTCGCGAAGAACTTTTTCATCAAGCTCGGCGCCCAGCTGTATGATTACAAGTACACCGGCAGCGGCAATCCGCTCGGCGCGCCGGTCAAAATTTCCGGTGCCTCGGCACTGGACGCCATTAATCCGGTTGTCGATAAAGTGTGGAACTACTATGCCTCTGCTACACTTAATTTCTAATCAAGTGAAAAGCGTCGTCGTACTGATAAAAGATGTTGACCAGCAGATTGAAGGGCTGCGCCTGAGCCTTCTCCAGGATGACATGGAAGTCAAAATGGAAACCGATAAATGGCAGACAAGCTTGGAATTCTGGTCACAAACGACAGATACATGACATATGTGGTAAATATGACGGATGCCGCCTGTGCCAGAAAAAAGAAGGTTTCTGTTTTTTTACCGGCCGGGGGGTTAAGCTGACCCAGACCCCCCTGTTCAAAAAACTGACGACTATTGCGGAGGTGTCTGTCTGCGAGGCCAGTTTTCGGGCGCTGGGTCTTTCAGAAACCGCCTGCGGTATGGCTTTTAACCAATTTACCTCTCCGGCGTCAAATGCGGAAATGATCAATGGCTGTGACAGGCTGGTGGTGTTTTAGCGCCCTGATATATGTTTTTTAATTATTTTGATGTATTATAACAAACGAACCAATTGAGGGAGGGAACAATCATGATCAAAAAAACATTTGCATCCATTATGGCCATCATGCTGGTGTTAAGCTTTATCGGCATCTGCCTGGCGTTTGAAGCCGGGAACGAAAGAAAAGGAAAATACCTCTTTCGCAGCAATTGCCGGACTTGTCACAAAGACGGCGCCGGTGCCGCGGCACTGTCCCCCACCAGCAAGACACAGGCTCAGTGGGAACGGGCCTTTGAAAAATTTGAGCGCCTGGAATGTGCTAAAGAGTGGGAAAAACTTTCCGAAGCCGACAGAAACGATATTCTGACCTATCTTTTCAATCATGCCTTTGATTCACCGTCACCGGCCACCTGTGATTAACTTTTTTAAGTCCGGCAGGACCGTTAAAAATAAAGGGTATCTCTACAAATTAGAATTTTGATTCGAGGTCAAGGCGTGCGAAAATTTTAACCGGAGGAATACATTGAAGTATTTCGAGGATTAAAATTTGAGCACAACGCCGACATCGGGCCAAAAGGCAATTTTTAGAGGTGCCCTAAAGTGAAAGGACAGACGGTTTGATGTTCTTACCAAATAAAAAGGCGGTCGTTTTCATCGCCCTGGCCGGTCTAATGTCGCTGATGGTCTTTTCCGGATCATTTGCCGATGAAAGCGAAAAAGCGCCGGGCAGAACCATGGCCGACCAGGCGACAAAAGGGATAGAACACTGGTCAACAACGGACCACAGTAAATTTCCGGTGCTTGATCGGGAGTTTAAATCCGGTTCTGAAATTACACAAGCGTGCCTTTCCTGCCATACGGAAGCCGAGGAGCAGTTCCATAAGACCATTCACTGGACCTGGTTGTCACCATACGATGTTGACGGCACACTGGGCAAAGCCGGTTACTCGGTCAACAACTTCTGTGTTTCCGCCAACAAGATGGAAGACAAAGAGTGCTCCCATTGCCATGTGGGTTGGGACGGCAAGGAAGACGGGATCAACTGCCTGCTGTGCCACAGCCAGAAGGAAATCAGATGGCGGGACGAGTTCGCCGATTACCATTTTTTCATGGAGATGGGGGATCGGGAAATCGCCGACGAAATCCAGCAGAAAATCAAGTCCGGCGCCAAGGACATCGGCCTGCCGGAACGCACCCACTGCGGCAGCTGTCACTTTTACGGCGGTGGTGGTGAAGCGGTCAAACACGGCGACCTGGACGCGTCCCTGATCAATCCCAAGAAAACACTGGACGTCCATATGGGAATCGACGGACAGAATTTCCGTTGTACCCGATGCCATACGACCAGCTTTCATCGCATTGCCGGACGGGTCTATTCCACGCCCGCCGTAACCCACCGGAAAAGCCTGGTTGAATCGGACCTGGTGCCGAAAATCATGTGCGAATCCTGCCATACGGCGACGCCCCATAAAAAAGGGCATAAAGCAAATGACCACACCGACCGGGTGGCCTGCCAGAGCTGCCATATCCCGGAATTCGCCCGTGCCCATGCCACCATGATGTGGTGGGACTGGTCAACGGCCGGGAAATTAAAAGACGGCAAGCCTTACCGGGAAAAAGGGGAATGGGACCGGCCGACTTACAAATCGATCAAGGGTACGTTCAGGTGGGACAAGAATGTGACGCCTGAATATTACTGGTATAACGGCTCCCTGTCCACCATCACCGCCAGGGATGTGATTGACCCGACCCAGCCTGTCTGGCTGAGCAAGCCGGCCGGCAGTCGGGAAGATCCCAATGCCCGTATATTTCCTTTCAAGGTGCATCGAGGCAACACCCCTTATGACAAGGTTCATAACACCATGCTGACCATGCTCGAGTCAGAAGAAGTAAACGGTTTCTGGAAAACATTCGACTGGCAGGATTCCATGGAAAAGGGCATGAAAATAATGGATCTGCCCTACTCCGGTGAGATCGGATTTGTGAAAACCAACTATGTTTATCCGACCACTCACATGGTGGCGCCCAAGGATAACGTGGTGGACTGCATCGAATGCCACGCGGTCAAAGGCAGCAGGCTGGCATCGCTGACCGAGTTTTATATGCCCGGCCGGGATCACTTCAAATTTTTGGACATTCTCGGCTGGCTGGGTGTTCTGGCGGCAGCGGGCGGTATTTCGCTGCATGCCACCGGCCGGTATGTGGCAGGAATCACCAGGGGAAAGGAAAAATAAATGTCAGCCACAATGATGAAAATATACCTTTACACCCGCTATGAACGTTCCTGGCACTGGTTTCAGATGGTATTGATTGCGATTTTGCTGGTTACCGGTTTTGAAGTTCATGGCACGTTCAGCCTGCTGGGTTATGAAACGGCGGTGCGTATCCATAATGTTGTCGGTATCACCTGGCTGGTCACCTTCGCGTTTTTTGTTTTCTGGATTTTTACGACCGGAGAATGGAAACAGTATATTCCCACCACCAAAAAAGTGCTGGCCGTTGCGCTTTATTACAGCTACGGCATTTTCCGGGGCGAACCCCATCCGGTCCCCAAGCAAAAAAACGCCAAGCACAACCCCCTTCAGCGCTTGACCTATCTGGGGCTGGCAGCGGTGCTGCTTCCGGCCCAGATGCTCACGGGTGTTTTGTACTGGACCTACAACGCCTGGGCCGGTTGGGGGATTGACGCGCTGACGCTGGGTATGGTGGCCTTTGCTCACACGGCCCTGGCCTTTGCGGTGCTGATATTTCTAATCGTTCATATCTATATGACCACCACCGGCCACACGATTTTTGCCCATATAAAAGGCATGATAACGGGCTGGGAGGAAATCGAAGAAGGCACCCATATAGAGGACTGGGAGCACAAAACCAAATAAAATTAATCCGCTTTTGAAAACTGCTCCTCAAACAGCTCGGTGCGGTCAAACGCCTGCCAGTAGTTGATTGACAGGCTGCGGATGTGGGCGAAATATTCAGGCCCCAGTCCGCCGAAACGATCAATGGCGGCACGGATATCGGCCTTGATGCGGCGGACATACTCAGGCTTGAGCACCAGGGTCAGAACGACGTCCCCTTTCTGAAATCTGGCGCCGGGGATATTGTCGCCTTCCAGGACCCTGATCGTGCCCCTTCCCAGGCTGGCCCCGGTGGATACCTGAAGGCCGTCATTCATGCAGCTCAGCGGCGGTTTCAAACCGGCCATTGAGACGACTTTTAAGGTATCAAACGGGGCATCAAGTATTTCACGGGCCCGGACGCCCATTTTGGCACCGACCAGGGAATAAATCCCCAGGTGACGATGCAGCTCGTTGGTCAGCAGGCAGGCCTTCCACTCTTCCCGGCCATATCGCGCTATGATATCGTCCACCACAGGCTCGACATCCGGCCGCATCATATCTGCGACCTCGGGAAACACCTTCAATACGACACTCCGGCGGGGATCCAGATGGAAATCAGCCGGATTGCCCAGCAACCGGACGTAAGCGCTTTTAACGGCATCCTGATCAAATCCGGTCAATTGAAAGCACCCGGGGAATTCTTTACAGGGCGCAAAATCAAATGCCGGCATCCGGTTGACGTAAACGACCGCCATCTCATCCCATACGCGCATGTGCCCGTTTGCAATCCGCTCCCGGACTTCAGGTGTATTGTGCAGTGTTTCAAGCAGTTGGGCCGCTTTCGAATCCGTGGCACAAACCTTCGGGAAAACATCACCCAAAGCAAGGTTACGGTTATCCGGGAGGCCAAGCGCGTAAACCGGGACACCGGACCCGAAAACCGTTTTGGCGGCCGCTTTATCCCGCGCGGTGTTCCATCCGGGTGAATCCCCTTCCGGCGCGCCGCCCGCATAAATTACCCGGTGAATCTTTTTGATTATCTCAGGCTCAATCATGATGGCCTCGGCCAGGTTGGTCATGGGGCCGAGACAGACATACAGTACCTCGGCATCCGCAGTAATAACGGTTGAAACAATCCGGTCCACGGCGGAGATGTCACCCTGGGCACAATGCGGAACCTGTTGATCCCCGCAATCCGGCCAGTTCAGCGCCTTGTTTAAAGCCCTGAAGGGCGGCCCCTCCAGAGTCAACTTTTTCCCGCCGGCCACCGGAATATTCGGGTGGTCCAGGCAACGCAGCAGCCGCTGGATGGATTGTTCGGCATCTTTTGGCGCAAGCACGCCGTCGGAGGTAACGATCAGGCGGATGTCTGCTGTCCCGGCATTCAACAGCATGGCAATAGCGCGAAGATCGTCCGCCGCCCCGTCCGTGTCGATAATCACCGGCAGGTAAACATCATGAGCCGGCACTGTCACGGGCCATAAAACAACGGCCAGTATTATTACTTTAAGCAAATTCATCAGGCGATTCACTATCATTTCCTCAACTGTATATTAAAACATTAACGACACACCGGCCATACCGTTGATTCCGGGCATGGGGTATCCCGGACGATACTCATAGTCGGTGTCCGTCAGGTTCTCTCCGGCCACGAAGACCTTCCCGCTGATCCCATTCTGAGCCAGGCTGAAATGATAACTGAGCTTGGCATTGACAACCGTATAGCTGTCCACTGTCAGCGTGTTTTCCGCCGCAGCCTTGCGTACCTGGGAGTTGACATACATTTCATCCAGGTACTGGACATCGGCGCTGAAGGTGAACTTGTTTAAAAAGCACCAGTTTAATCCCGAGCTCAACGTTGTTTCCGGTGCATAGGGAAGATCGGAAGGATCCGAACGCAGAAAGGTGGCGCCGAAAAACAGGGCCAGGTTCTCAGCCGGGTTGATACTGACGGATGCCTCCACGCCCTTGGTCACATATTTTTCCACATTGTCATATACCGGTTTGGAGGTGATCGGTGGTGTGACAAACACATAACGGTCTTTGCCGTCATTGTAGAACCAGGTCAATTCCACGCGGGCCAGCCGGCCGAATGTCCGGGCGATGCCTGCTTCATAATGATCCATTATTTCAGGATCCAGGTCTTTCCAGCTCTCCTGGAGCATGGGGATCACCTCTTCGGAAAAAGCCACCACATCCAGCCCGGGATAAACCACCCCGCGGGAATAACCGGCATGACAGGTCAACGCGTCAAATTGAACCAGAAGCCCTGCGTGAGGCGCGTATTTTTCACCGAAATCCGAATTATCATAATATCGGACACCGGCCGAAGGCGTGACGGTCAGTCCGTCTTTATCGCCAATCGTATGGCTGACGGCCGCATACGGGGAAACCATGGTAAAGTCATGACCGTCCCAGTGGTCCGTTGTTCCGTCGGAAAAATATTTCCGGTAATCTCCATCCGTGCATTCCCAGTCCAGGCCGGTAATGATTTCCCCGCCCGCCCAGGGGGAAAAGGCTTCTCTTGACTTTACGCCGTAAAACTCAAAATCATTATACAGGTCCTCAAAAACGCCATCGGTCTCCGTCGGCTGATCCAGCCAGTCACCCTCACCGGCATTCCGATAAAACTTGATAAACCCGTCGGCACCGGCAAAGCGGTTGGTCAGCGTAAGCGTCACCAGACCGGCCGAAGTTTCATATGTCCCCTCGCGCTCTGTTGCCAGAGCCCCTTCCTGCCCCGGGTCCTCGGCGGAATTATCCGAATACAAACCCAGAAAATTGATTCCCCAGTAATCGCTCAGTTGATATCCGAACCGGCCGTATACATTACCGGTCTCTCCTTCGGAGTGGCTCCGGTGACCGTCGGAACGGTGGTAACCGCCGCTGATAAAATAATCTGACCGCTCAAAACGTCCGCTGTTCTGCGCTTTGGCAATGGCTGTATCATAGCTGCCGGCGGCAATTTCAATGGTGGACGACACGCCTTCCGCCGTGCCGTACCGGGGAACAATATTAACGGCGGCCACGGCATTGCCGAAATTCTGGGGCTGAGGATTTTTGTACACTTCAACGGAACGGGCCATATCAATGGCCATCAGGTCCATGAGCGGATGGTTCCAGATACTCATGTACATGGGGACACCATCGATAAAGGTTTTGATCTCGGCTCCCGGACGGCTGGACCCCATGCCGCGAATAAACACGGCCCCGCCTTCGCCGCCGCCGAAAGAACCGACCGGGTTATAGCGAGAAATATTCACACCCGGTGTTTTCCGCAAAGCCGCCGTTATGTCCTGGGCATTTAAATCATCAATCTGCTCTTCAGAAACCAGGGTTTTCTGGCCGGCATACCGGTCGACCAGATTGCCTTCGATAATGGGTGAGGCGACCACATGCATATCATCCAGTTGACAGGCTTCTTCCGCCATAACCGGCCCGGCCGCCAGCAGGCAGATAAAAAACCCGGTCAGTGTTTTATTGATTATGAAACCACGCCTTAACATATTGTCCTCCTTTTAAAATGTGTCCGTTAAAGTGCGTGCCTTTTCAAGGCGGGCTTTTTAAAACAAAAAAGCCACAAAGGCACCGTTTTCCGGTGTTAAACCTTCATGGCTTATTTAACAGTCCGATTTTTATAAAAAATATTTTAACGCATGAATAGACGCCAGCGTAATTTCGTATTGCGCATATGCTCATTTTTTTTACCAAACGGATACTTTGCCTGTCAATAAAAAAATCAGACTATGGACCAACGGTTTTTATTCTTTTCTGACAATAACCACATCCTGGTTTTCCAGCGCGTCCGGCCTTCCTGACCATGATCCATAGTATACAGGCGCCGAAAGCGTCAGCCCGGTTTCCCGCAGGAGCCGCTGTATCTGGGGTTCTGAAAAGGCAATGGCCCTTTCCGGTGTCCGCCCGTCAATCGTGTAACCATCCGCGAGTTTTATGTTAAAATTCTGAGACGATTGGCCGGCGGCCGTCAGGCGGTCGGTTGTTTCGTCGACAATAAAGAAATTCAGCCAGGCCCGGCCGTTCTGCTTAAGAGCCCTTCTAATTTCTGACAGGTAGTGCCGCACTTCGTTCTCCCTCATGTGGGTGAATACGGATGTGGCAAAAGCAAAATCAATACTTTCATCATCGCATGGGAACACATAATCAACGGCGGAAATGCTGCCCCGGGGATTGTATTCTTTATTATAAATATCCGCGTAAAAAAAACAAAACCGTTGATTCAGGGAGCCGATGCGCTTTCGGCACCATCCAACGGCTTTTTGAGAAATATCAAATCCAATATAACCGCCGTCTGTATCCAGGTACCCAAGCAGTGGCACGGCCATTCGGCCCGTTCCGCAGCCGATATCCAATACCGTTTCACCCGGTTTGAGGCCGCAAATACGGACAAAATGATCAACAAACGTCTGACCGATGACTTTAAAATCTCCGCCACCGACATAATGCAGGGCCCTGGGAGGCGTCAGGCTGTCCGCGGTGCCTCGAACCCTGTCCCCGGCATCCAGCACCGCCAGCCGGATATTTCTCAGCCATCTGACCAGGGGCCGGGGAAAAGCGTTGATATACTTTTCGAACGCAAGCATACTGTGTTATCCTTGTTGTCGCTTTTTACGGGTCCTCAAACACGTTGATATAAGGTTGACGCTATGAAACGTTTACATAAATTATTGCCGAATGCAAACGTCTTTCCTGCCCTGGCGACCGTGCTGTTTTTAACAGCCCTCTGCGCATGTAACATATTACCGGAAAAAAAGTTGTATGGCGATCCCACCCCAATACCGGAAGGGCAATCCCCGGTGGATGTGGTTCGAATTATTCAAAATGAATTCATCCAGCTGAAAAAACCGATCTTAAAAAAAATCAGGCATCACAAACAATGGAAAAAACGCAGATTTGCGGATTCGACATACACCTACGGCCCTTTTGAGGAAGTGGTGCTGACCCGTGAAGCGTATGCTTTCTATAAAAAGCATACCGCCAGAGAGATATTCACCGCCGTGACCCCCCTGTTGTTTGATTCCCGTATCGGCGGAGAAGTCGCCGTCCTGCTCTCCGGCATCCCCGCAAAAAACCTGGAATCCGCCTCACGCCGCCATGCCGGCGACCTCTTGCTGGAAATGGGATATGCATCTCCGGAAAATAAGGGGGCCTGGGATATTACAAGCTATAAGGGCAGCAGCTTAATCGGTTATCCCGGAGTCTATCATGATGCTTATGAAATGCCGGTTGAAGGCACCCTGGATTACGCCATTTATTCGGTGTTAAAAGAAGAATACAGCGTCCGCAAACATCCCAAAAAGGAATACTTTGAACCGTTTGCTGCCAAGCTTGAAGGCAAAACGTTTAAAACCCTGGATGAATTCATAAAGACAGACATGAAGCCCCGACCGTCAGAAGAATTCGCACAATTTCTTGCCATCCATTCCGATCTTTTCTCATCAACTGTTTTGCTGGCCTCGGTGCGGAACAATTCAATCGCACTGATGTGGTCATTGGGTCTTGAAAATGAATTCTGGCCTCGCTCTATCTATGACGCCGCGTTTGATCACACGCCATTCCGGATGGATAAATTCAGACGCCAGATGCGGCAAATGGAAGACACCTTTTTACAAACAGCCGGAACACGGATTTATCAGGCTTATAAAAAATAAATAGGGGTTCGGGGTTCAGGGTTTGCAATCCAAACCGATTTTTTCATGTAGGGGCACCCCCCTGTGGGTGCCCTTTCATCGTGCGGCCACAGGGGGCCTTCCCCCACATAATCACCTAAACACTTAAACACTTAATCACCCAACCACGCCATTACCAGTGCATGCGCTGGGGCACCCCCCTGGAATCCAAAAACTGCTTAATCCCCTCAATGGTATAGGTGCCGTAATGCACCATGGAAGCGATCAGGGCGGCATCGGCCTTGCCTTCGGTCAGGGCTTCATAAAGGTGGGCCGGTTCACCGGCACCGCCTGAGGCGATAACCGGGATGGACACGTTTTCGGAGATCAGCCGGGTCAATTCAATATCATAACCCTGGCGCACGCCGTCGGCATCAATGGAATTTAAGCATATCTCACCCGCCCCGCGTTCCTGCCCTTCTCTGGCCCAGTTGACGGCATCAATACCCATGTATTTCCGTCCGCCGTTGATGACGATTTCAAAACCCGAGGGAATGGCGGCGCTCTTTTCCACGCGTTTGACATCCATGCCCAGCACCACGCACTGGTTCCCGAATTTCACGGCCCCTTCGGTGATGATGTCCGGGTTCTGGACCGCCGAGGAATTGACACTTATTTTTTCCGCGCCGGCCAGCAGCGTATCCCGCATATCCTGGACCGTACGGATACCGCCGCCCACCGAAAAAGGGATAAAAATCGTTTCCGCCACCGCCCGCACCACGTCGATCATGAGATTTCTTTTTTCATGGGAAGCGGTAATATCGTAAAACACGAGTTCATCGGCACCGGCCTCATAATACATCCGGGCCATCTCGACCGGATCGCCGATATCGACATTGTTCTTGAATTTTATCCCTTTGGTTGTCCGGCCTTCCCGGACATCGAGACAGGGAATGATGCGTTTGCTCAGCATGGCGACCACCTGCAGAAATTTTCCAGCAACCGTAACCCCTGAGGCCCGCTCTTTTCCGGGTGGAACTGTGTGGCGATGACATTGCCAAGGCCCATGACGGAGGCAAAAGAGATACCGTAATCCGTAACAGCCAGGCAGTCTTCCTCATTTTGCGGCGCCGGATAGTAGCTGTGAACAAAATAAAAACTGTCGTCCGGTTCGATCCCCTCCAGAACCGGGTGGACACCTTTTATCTGGATGGTGTTCCAGCCCATGTGGGGTATTTTCAGGGCCGTGCCATCCTGGTCTTTCATCCCGGTGGAAAAGGGTCGGACGTCCCCTTTGACAATCCCCAGACAGGGGCAATCATTTTCATAACTGAATTCCAGAATGATCTGGGTGCCCAGGCAAATTCCCAGCAGAGGTGTCTCACGGGAAGCGACCTGCTTGACGGCTTCTCCCAGACCGGTTTTTGTCAGTACATCCATGGCAGCACCGGCAGCGCCCACCCCGGGGAATATAACACGTTCGGCAGCCAGGATGTCGTCCGGATTTTTGGTCACCCGATTCGGTTGCCCGATATAATCCAGGGCACGGGCGACACTGGTCAGGTTGCCGGCTTCATAGTCAACAATGGCAATCATCCGGTTGCCTCCTTGGCCTTGTCCCAGAGCGTGTCCAGGGTATTAAAATCCGTTCCCTCAACTGTTTCACCTTTCTCTGCCAGTATGGATTCCATATATTTGAACCGCCTTACGAACTTATTGACCGCCTCGGTCAGGGCGACTTCCGGGTGAATCTTCAAAAACCGGGCCAGGTTGACAAAGGTAAAAAAAACATCACCGAACTCGTTTTGTATCCTGTCGGCATCATCCAGCGCGATGGCGGATTCAAGCTCCGCTGTTTCCTCTTTTACCTTGTCCATTACGCCGGTCACATCCGGCCAGTCAAACCCGACCCTGGCGGCCCGGGTCGTCAGCCGGTATGCCCGCAGCAGGGCCGGCATGCCCTTCGGGACCGTGTCCATTGTTGAAACCGGCTCTTTTCCTTCTTTTTCCTGCAGTTTGATCTGGTGCCATCTTCTTTTAACATCTTCGACGGTGTCCGCCGCTTTATCACCAAACACATGCGGATGTCGGCGGATCATTTTTTCAGCAGAGATATCGGCCGCATCGGACAGGGAAAACAAATGTCTGGATTCGTAAATGGCGGCGATAAAAAGCACCTGGAACAAAACATCTCCCAGTTCTTCACCTATTTTAACCGGGTCGTCTTCTTCAATGGCGTCGATCAGTTCGTAAACTTCCTCCACCAGGTAGGTGGTCATGGATCGGGGGGTCTGCTTCCGATCCCAGGGACAGCCCTCATCGCCCCTTAATATAGCAATGATTGTTTTCAGCCTGTCAATGGCGGAAGGTGCCGCGTTTATTTGTTCTGACTTTTCCAACTCTTCCGTACCTTGTCTATCTTCGTACCGACCTTATCCGGGAACCCGGACGAAGCAACCCCGGCCATGGCCTCGGTTGCCGTGATCACGTATCCGTATAACATGGACTGCTTCATATGCGGCGTGGCCGGATGGACAAACCGCGCAACTACAAAAAAAACAACGCCCAGCAGAAGCGCGCTCTTCAATGCGCCAAAGCCCGCACCCAGCAGACGATCCACCCAGCCCAGCATGGTCACCCCAAGGGCCCACCGGATCAGAATGGCCACCAGATGAACCGCAACCAACACACCGCAAAAAACAACCGCAAAGCCGATAACATCGGCATAAGCACTGCCGGCAATCTTTGCCGGAAACAGCCGGACGGCCCGGGAACCGAACATCAGGGCAGCGTAGAATCCGGCCACAACGCCGATAATCGACGCCAGCTCACGGGTTAACCCTCTGAAAATGCCGCGAATCACAAAAACAGCGGTCACGACGACAATAATCATATCAATAATATTCACCAGCGGCCCG
This sequence comes from Desulfosudaceae bacterium, assembly GCA_963674745.2. Taxonomy (GTDB): domain Bacteria; phylum Desulfobacterota; class Desulfobacteria; order Desulfobacterales; family Desulfosudaceae; genus JBFMDX01. The sequence goes on from CAXXDV010000001.1 coordinate 107,855, forward strand.
CCTGCATAATGAAATATCCGGATCAACACCCGGTCAACGTTTTTTTATCATATCGAACAAAATTTGCAACACTGCTTTTTTGGTGTATAATTGATCATGTTTATGTAACGATTGGTTGTATTAAGCAAATTGCGTAATTTTCAGTGCAGTCGGTGGCTTTGAAAGGGTTCAAGGATTCAAGGGGTCGAATAAACAAGGACATAAATGCACGCTCAGGCAACGGTTGAAAAACCCTTACAGATAGACTTTTCGGATATTGATCTGGCCAGACAACTTTTTGGTGAACATGGCTCCCACCTTAAGAGAATCGGTAAGGGGCTCCGTGTTAAGATCAATGCCAGGGGTGAAACCGTTTTTATAACAGGTGACACCCTGGCCGTTGAGCTGGCCGCAAATGTGCTCCGCCAACTTTACGCCCTGCTGGAAGAAAACTACCCTGTCTATGAAACGGATATTGATCATGCCGTCAAGGCCCTTCGTGAGGACAGTAAAACCAACTTAAAAGACCTCTTTCTGGAAACCGTATACGTAACCGCCAAAAAACGGCCGATCACCCCCCGAAGCGCGAATCAGAAAGCTTATATCGAGGCCATCCGGAAGTACGATATGGTCTTCGGTATCGGACCGGCCGGAACGGGTAAAACCTATCTGGCCATGGCCATGGCCGTGGCGGCGTTCAAGGCCAATCTGGTCAGTCGCATTATTCTGACCCGGCCGGCCGTGGAAGCCGGAGAGGCCCTGGGGTTTCTGCCCGGAGACCTGGCTGAAAAAGTGGACCCTTATCTGCGACCGCTTTATGACGCGCTTTATGAAATGATGAGTTTTGAAAAAATCGCCGCCCTGATGGACAAAAAAGCCATTGAAGTGGCGCCGTTGGCCTTTATGCGGGGACGAACGCTGAACGACTCTTTTGTTATCCTCGACGAAGCCCAGAACACCACCTCACAGCAGATGAAAATGTTTCTCACCCGGATCGGATTCAATTCCAAGGCCGTTATTACCGGTGACATTACACAGATTGATCTGCCCGGGGGAAAGCCCTCGGGACTGATTGAAGCCAATGAAATTCTTCAAAATATCGAAGGGTTAAAGTTTGTCTACTTTTCAAAAAAAGATGTCGTCAGACACAGCCTGGTAGAAAAAATTATTGCCGCCTACGAAGAAAACGATCTGGACCAAAAATGAGCAAACCCGCGGGCTGACAGCGGTCCGACAGGTTCGGCAGGGCCGGCGGGCCCTTCGCCCGAAAGAACAACTAATTGAAAAAACTAATAAATATAGGAAAATCGTTTTTTTCTTGCAAAACACCATCGGTATTTTATAAAACCATCCATGCAACTTATTAAAAAAAAATTGTTGATCATATACGACAAAACAGACAGCCAAATCATAAGTTAACCTGTTAAGGCTAACCTTTTCGTATTTCCACCATGAAAAACAAATCCTTCAAGAACCGTTTTGCTTTACCCCAGGACAGTAAAACGTATAAGTGGATATTAATGGCGGCAACCGCCATCGTCTTTGCCGGAACTTTTTTTTCATCAAGCCTGCCGGATCATTTTTACGGCTATAAAGTCAATGATATCGCAAGGGAAGACATCAAGGCACCGACCGACTTCCTCATCAATGACACCATTGCCACGGAAGAAAAGCGCCGGGAGGTCACCCAGAAAACGTTGACGGTTTATGATTACAATGACCGGCTTTCCAACCAGATTAAACAACGGTTGGCCGTCAGTTTTGACACCGCCAGAAAAGAACAGGAGGAAAAAACAGAGCCCGTCAGTACCCAAAGCGGTCCCGCCATCGGCGGAAAAGAGCAGTTTGAAAAACTGCTGGGGATTCCCGTCAGTGACGGTGCCTATACCCTTCTGGAAAAGGAGCATTTTTCCAGAACCATAGAAGCCCTCATCTACCAGATCACCTCGGAGGTACTGGATAACGGCGTGGTAGCCGATAAAGAGACACTGCTCCGGGAAAAGGATAAAGGGATCATTTTAAGCCGGGTAAGCACCGACGAAGAAGAGGTCATTTTCAACCTCAGACGTTTTTACGGACCGGATCAGGCACAGACCATGGTCCGCATCATCGGGGATCCGTTGCTGAACAAAATGGATTATTCGGTTAAAAACCTGATCGTAGATTTCAGCCAGAGGCTTTTATCCCCCAACGTCACCCTGAATGCCAACAAAACCGAAAAAATCAAAAACGAAGCCCGGGAAAGCGTTAAACCGATATTATTTGAAGTTAAAAAAGGGGAAATGATCATCCGGGAAGGCCAGAGGATTGCCGGGCAGCACCTGTTAAAACTCGAAGAACTCGAAAATCAGGCTAAAAGCCAGGTGCCCATATTTACCACCATTGGCGCCGCGTTTCTGGGGGCGCTTGTCCTGCTGGTAATTTTTCTGCGAAACTCGGAAAGTAAACAGCGGGGGGTTCTGGCCGACAGTAAAAATCTGCTTTTTTTCGCCACCATGCTCTGTCTTTCATTCATTGCCGCCCGTTCTTCTCTTTCCCTAGCAAAAGCCATCGCCTTTAACGCATCATCCGGCATAACACCGGAGTCCATTTTTCTGGCAATCCCCCTGGCCACCAGCGCCATGATTGTCTGTCTCTTCATGGACATCGAGTTAACCGCGTCTTTCGCCCTCATTCTGGCCTTGTGCACCGGTGCCATTTTTGAGAACCGGTTTGCGGTGTTTGTATATTCCATCCTGAACATGACCATGGCGGCCTACTGGATGCAGCACTGCCGTGAAAGAAAGGTGTTTATCAAAGCCGGCACCAAGCTGGGCCTTTTCAACATGGCGCTGGCTTTAGCACTGAATCTGTATTTTCAAAACACGGCCCCGACACGCATCCTGATTGACTGTGCCCTGGCTTTTTCAGGCGGTCTTCTGTCAGGTGTTCTGACCGCCGGCCTGGCACCCATCATCGAGATTGTTTTTAATTACACGACCGACATCAAACTGCTGGAACTGTCCAACCTCGACCAGCCCTTGATGCGAAAGCTGATGCTGGAAGCACCCGGAACATACCATCATTCGCTGATCGTCGGTTCCATGGTGGAAGCCGCCGCATCAGAGGTCGGCGCCAATCCCTTGCTGGCCAGGGTCTGCGGTTATTATCATGATATCGGCAAGACCACCAAACCATTTTATTTTATTGAAAACCAGAAAGACGCGAAAAACAAGCATGAAAAACTGGCACCTTCCATGTCCAGCCTGGTGCTTATTTCCCATGTCAAGGAAGGCGTTGAGATTGCCAGGGAGCACAAGCTGGGAACGCCCGTCATCGATGCCATTCAGCAACACCACGGTACCAGCCTGATCACTTACTTTTATGAAAAAGCAAAACGCTTGAAAAAAGAAGAAAACGAAAAAAACCCGGGCAAGGAAAAAGAAATCAACGTGGATGATTTCAGATACCCGGGGCCCAAACCCCAAACCAGGGAAGCCGGGCTGGTCATGCTGGCCGACATTGTTGAAGCGGCCGCCAGAACCCTTGAATCACCTACCTCTTCCCGGCTTCAGGGGTTGATACAGGACTTAATCAACAAGACCTTTTCAGACGGTCAGCTGAACGAATGTGAATTAACGTTGAAAGACCTTAACAGCATCGCCAGAAGCTTTAATACCATTCTCTCCGGGATATACCATCACCGAATCGAATACCCCGGCACAGCCAACGGGAAAAAGAAAAATGGCAGTACTGATAAACAACAATCAAAAAAATCATCGTCTCCCCGTGCAGAAGATACAGAAGACAGCTCAGGCCGCCTTAAACGCCTTGGGCAATCCTGATGCCGAGCTTTCCCTTTTGATCACCGATGATACCGAAATCGCCCGATACAACAAAACATACTTGAACCGAAACGGCCCGACCAACGTCATTGCTTTTCCCATGACCGAAGGCGAATATCCTGACATCACCCCGGGCCTTCTGGGAGACGTGGTTGTCTCGGCTGACACCGCCGCCAGAGAAGCCGAAGAAATGGACATCAGCACCGAAGAACGTTTTACACAACTGTTGATTCATGGTATTTTGCATCTTCTGGGCTACGATCACGAAACTTCCGAAATTGATGCGGCGAAAATGGAACGCAAATCGGAAGAGCTGCTCGATACTATTGGCCCCCTCTAAAATCGAATAAACTTAGGAGGATATTTGTTATGGCAGGACTGGCTGTCAATGTCGATCATATTGCTACTATCAGGCAGGCCAGAGGCGTGAGCTATCCTGACCCGGCCGCCGCGGCGGTTCTGGTTGAACTGGCCGGTGCCGACGGTGTAGTGGTTCATTTACGTGGCGACCGCCGGCATATCAATGACGACGATGTCAGAAAAGTGAAGCAGGTCATCAAGACCCGGTTGATTCTGGAAATGGCCGCTACTGATGAAATGGTTGAAATGGCGCTGGAAGTAACACCCGACCTGGTGACCCTGGTGCCTGAGACCCGGGAAGAGATAACCACTGAAGGCGGACTTAACCTGTCGGCAAATATAAAGAACACCACCCGCATAGTCGATAAACTGCAGTCAAACGACATCCGGATCAGCATTTTTATCGACCCGGACACCGAACAGATCCGTCGCGTCCGGGATACCGGCGCCTCGATAATTGAAATTCACACCGGGGCCTTTTGCGATGCCGTGAGCAAAAAAGAAAAAACCGCCCAATTTGAAAAAATCAGGGCCGCGGTAAAAGTGGCCTATGACCTTGGCCTGGGCATCAACGCCGGGCACGGTATCTGTTACAACACCATCAAATGGTTTGCCGGCATGTCGGAAATCGATGAATTCAGCATCGGCCACAGTATTGTCTCCAGAGCCGCCATGGTCGGTATGGACAGGGCGGTCAGGGATATGCTGGCGTTAATCAAGGGGCTTTAACATGTATCTTGTATCAGCCGACGAAATGCGGGAGATGGACCGGCAGACCATCGAAGATTTCGGTCTTCCCGGTCGGGTGTTAATGGAAATCGCGGGCCGGGGCGCCACCCGCTGGCTGCTGGAATGTTTTCCGGATGTGCTGGAAATGAAAACCGGCATTCTGGCGGGACGCGGCAACAACGGCGGCGACGGTTTTGTTATCGCCAGATATTTGCATCAGAAAGGCGCCCGGGTAACGATTTTTCTTTTAACCGACGAAAAACGGGTAACGGGTGATGCTGCCGCCAACCTGGCCCTGGCCCACGCCTCAGGCATTCCGGTCATCGACCTGGCCGACGAAACCGCTTTTGCGGCCAACAGAACCGGACTGGTTCATCAGCACCTTTTTGTCGATGCCATTCTCGGTACCGGGTTAAAGTCAGATGTCAGCGGTTATTACAAAACCGTTATTGATTTTATCAACCATTCGGACAAACCCGTCTTTTCCGTGGACATCCCCTCCGGACTTCATGCCGATACCGGTCAACCCTGCGGCGCATGCCTTCGGGCCGAGGCCACCGCGACCTTTGGTTACGCCAAAACCGGGCTGATTCTTTTTCCGGGAGCGGACCTTGCCGGTGATTTAACCGTGATTGATATCGGTATCCCTCCGTTTATCGCCGACCGGGTCGCACCCGGTAAATGGCTGTTGACCGGAGCCATGGTCTCCGGATACCTGGTCCCCCGCCGACCGGATGCCCATAAGGGGAAAACCGGTCATTTGCTGGTCGTTGCCGGCGCCCGCGGCAAAACCGGTGCCGCCGTAATGACGGCCGAATCGGCCATGAGAGCCGGTGCCGGACTGGTTACGCTGGCCCTCCCGGACGGTACACAGCCTACGGCCGCAGCCGGCTTGACGGAAGTGATGACACTGCCGGTCGGTGTTTCCGGCCAGACGATACTTGACCGAAGCTGCCTTGATCAAATTTTAACGGCTCTGGCCGGCAAAACCTGCCTGGCGCTGGGTCCCGGGATCGGCACCGACGAAGCCACCACCGAACTGGTCTATGAATTGATTCAATCTTCACAGATCCCCCTGGTTATTGACGCTGACGGTCTGAACTGTCTGGTCGGTCACCTGGACATTCTGAAAAACAATCCCGGCCCGGTCATCCTGACGCCGCATCCGGGCGAAATGGCCAGGCTGGCCGGAATTTCAACCGCCGAAGTCCAACAGGACAGGATCGCCTGCGCCCGCAATCTGGCTGAAAGACACGGCGTTCATGTCGTCTTAAAGGGCGCCGGAACGGTTATCGCCCACCCGGACGGAAAAATCTTCGTCAACCCTACCGGAAATCCCGGCATGGCTTCGGGCGGCATGGGTGATGTACTGACCGGTCTGATCGCCGGTTTTATCTGCCAGGGTTATGATTACGGACCGTCCGCGCATCTGGGGGTGTTCCTCCATGGCGCAGCCGCCGACCGGTTGGCTGAAAATTCCGGCATCGGTTACCTGGCATCGGAAGTCATGGCCGAAATCCCGGAGACCATGGCCGCCCTGATGACAATGGACGATATGAATCTTGCTTAAAGCCGATACGATTATTAATTATGGATCTTCTCCAATTTAGTGCCTGCGCAGGGCTCAAGGATTCAAGGAGCCGAGGGTTCAAGGGATTATTATTGTCGTTTACTTGACCCCTTGAGTCCTTGAATCCTTGGCCCCTTTCAAGGCTTTTGACTAAATTAATATAAGAGGGAAACTTCTACCTGAAGTTCTATATTGTTATGCATGTCTGCCTGACCACCCACACACCTGAAGAAACGCAACATTTGGGCAACATGCTTGGCAGGCATGCCGCTGAAGGTACGGTAATCGGTTTGACAGGCGACCTGGGAAGCGGCAAAACCGCTTTCACCCAGGGCCTGGCCCGGGGAATCGGCATTATCAATGATTACGTAACCAGCCCCAGCTACACCTTGATCAACCATTATTCAGGCCACGGGCCGGACCTTTTCCATATTGATCTATACCGGCTCACCGACAGTGCCGAAACCCGGGACCTGGGGCTGGACGAAATCATTCACCGGAAGGGGGTAGTCGTCATCGAATGGGCTGAAAAGTTCGGCCGGCACTTCTGGCAGGAAGACCTTGAAATTCAGTTGAAAATAATCGGTGACACCGACCGGGAGATTTCCCTGACATCTTACGGGCCGAATGGTGACAACATCATGACGGCCTTACGTGCCGATTCGGATCAGCAATCATAAAAGAGTCCTTCAGCATAATAATAAATGGGCATTACTAAAAAATTCCCTTGATTTATGAAGCCATAATGCATAACAACATGTTGATATATTAATACAAGCCATTTAAAGAACAATTCGTTCTAGAGAGGGAATATGAGTTTAATCGTTCAAAAATACGGCGGCACATCGGTTGGGGATATCGACCGCATCCGAAACGTGGCCAACCGGGTGATTAAGACGTTCAAGGCCGGCAATGACGTCGTGGTTGTACTGTCGGCCATGGCGGGCGTTACCGACAATCTGATCAATCTCGCCAACCAGGCCTCCAGTGATCCCGATCCGCGGGAGCTGGACGCGCTGATGTCCACCGGAGAGCAGACGACTGTTACCCTGATGGCCATGATGCTGTCGGACATGGGCTATAAGGCCCGCTCCCTTCTCGGCCACCAGGCCGACATTCTGACCGATTCGGCCGCCACCAAAGCACGGATCATCAGCATCGGGGCCGACAGGATCAAGCAGTTACTGTCCGAAAAACACATCGTCCTGGTGGCCGGGTTCCAGGGCTATGACAAGGATGGCAATATCACCACTTTGGGACGGGGCGGGTCGGACACCTCCGCGGTGGCCATTGCCTCCGGCATCAACGCCGATGTCTGTGAAATCTATACGGACGTCGACGGGGTCTACACCGCCGATCCATCTGTCTGTAAAAGAGCCCGCAAGCTTTCCGCCATCTGTTACGATGAAATGCTGGAGATGGCCAGCCTGGGCGCCAAAGTCCTGCAGATCCGGTCTGTGGAATTTGCCAAAAAATACAACGTACCCGTACACGTGAGATCATCTTTTAACGAGGAGGAAGGAACCATGGTTGTGAATGAAGAATCCGTCGGCATGGAGCGGGTGATTATCTCCGGGGTAACCTGCACCAAGGACGCCGCCCGCATCACGCTTACAAAAGTCAAAGACCAGCCGGGTATTTCTTCTAAAATATTCTCCCCCCTGGCCGAGGCCAACATCCTGGTGGATATGATTATTCAGAACACCCGGGCCAGTGGATATACCGACCTGACGTTTACGGTGCCCAGGGGCGATTTCAAACAGGCCCTGGCCCTGTCCGAAAAGATCGCCAAAGAGATCGAAGCGGAAAAAGTGTTGAGCGCGGAAAATATTGCCAAGGTTTCCGTGATCGGCGTGGGCATGAAAAGTCATTCCGGTGTGGCTGCCACCATGTTCGCGACGCTGGCCGCGGAGAACATCAACATTCTCATGATCAGCACCTCGGAAATCCGCATTTCCTGCGTTATTGAAGAAAAATATGCCGAACTGGCCGTGCAAGTACTGCATACCGCCTTTGGGCTGGACAGTGAAAAATGAAACAGTTTTCTTCCCGGCAACTGATGTTTGTCCTGGTTGCCGGGCTTCTTATCCTTTCTCTTTCCCGTTGGGTTCATTAAAAACGGCTTTATTTCACCACGCCATTTTACTGGCCATAAAGGAGTTGAAATGGGAACAGATGTACACAAATTAAAATGGTCCATGGCCCTTCTGGCCCGGCTGGTGACCTGGATCGTCAGGCTCTGGTTCGGCACCGTCCGGGTTGAGGTGGTGGATAAGGACGTTTATGAGCAATACTTTACCAACAACCGCACCACCGGAAACGTGGTCGCCGGTGCCTGGCACCGTAACGCCATTTTTTTCTTTTACCACTTTCGAAAGCTGAAAAACTCATGTGTTCTGGTCAGCCGCAGCAAGGACGGTGACTTTACCGCCAAAATCGCTGAGATATTCGGCTATGACGTTATCCGGGGATCTTCTTCCAAAGGCGGCCGGGAAGCGCTGACGGAAATGGTGGACTATATGAGACAGGAACCGGCCAAAATTTGCGGGACCCCCATGGACGGCCCCCGTGGTCCGGCACGGATTATGAAAAAGGGCATGCTGGTACTGGCCATGCAGACCGGCTCCTGGTTCATCCCCATGGCCTGTTCCGGTTCGCGGGTGATTACCTTTCACAAGGCCTGGGACAAAACCATCATCCCCAAACCGTTCAGCAAAATGGTTCTGACCTTCGGCACGCCCATCAGAATTCCGGAAGGGATTTCCACAGAAGAACTGGAAACCATAAGAGCAGAAAAAGAGGCCGAATTAAACCGGATCACGGACAGGGCCGATCAGATCACCGGGTACAACCCGAAAGTTTGATTGAAAAGCAATAAACATAAGGCCCCGGTCCTTTATCAGACCGGGGCCTTATATCATGTTTATTGACCACCCCGCACCATGCGCACGTAAAAGCCCACCTCATAATCCTTATCCTGCTGATACTGGTTGCCGCGATCAAACAATACCCGCAAGGTCATGTGCGGCCTCCAGGAAGTCCCGGTCCAATAGGCATCCAGAACGGTATCCGGGAAAAAATCAGTGTCGATGCAGGGATTATAGCTTTCATAATCGATGATGGAGATCAGTTCCTTAATCGTAGGCAGCCGCCAGTCATTATACCCTGCCAGAACAGCGTTTTCACAGTAGTTGATGGCCCCTTCCCAGAACATGGTGTCATTGACGTCCAGAACGCCGTCATTATTAAGATCGACGGTATCGCGGGACCACATCAGCCCGGTTGTCCGGTCGCTGACCGTACCGTCACCGTTGTTTACAAAGGACGGCGATGTTTTGGGGCCGCGCACTGCCCGGACATGCCGGGTATTGTACTTGGTTTGACAACTGGCGGGATCATGGGGGCGGCCCAGGCCGGTATAAAAATAAACCGTCCAGGCGTCGGCCGTATAACTGGCTTCGGTGGTGCCCGTCCAGTAGGTAGAGCTGAACCCTTCAGTGTAGGGGAAATAGGCAGTGTCAATAGCCGGTTGGCTTCTCCCCATGTCGGCCAGCCAGCACAGCTCTTTGACCGTGGGCATGCGCCAGTCATTGTAACCGCCGAAATTATCCGCATTCAATTGGGCCAGGAATACGTCCTCAAAGTCATACCAGCTGTACAGGTCGTCCAGGTCATGGAGGCCGCCGTCATCGGTTTTCACCTCCCAGATCAGGCCGGTAACATTGTCCCGTACCATCACCCAAACCGCAGCCGAATCCGGCAGATCGTTGCCGTTTTCATCCAGTTTGGTGAACGAAGGGGGATTGATGGTATAGCAGGGATCCTGACCGAAAAACCGTTCGCCCTCGACCGGGCAGGGATCAAGCGTATTGCCGACATCATCATAACAGATGACATGACCGGTGTCAGGCACATTGGATGTGGCAACGCCGATGCATCCGGCAAAATCTCCGCCGGCAGCCGATTGGACTTCCCAGGCGCCGGAAAGACAGCCATCCGAAGAGAACACGGCGGAAAAAGAAAATGCAACTTCGGCTATTTCAAAGGTAAAATTGCCGTCGCAGTCTATCCGGCCGGCCCCCTGAAGGTTACCGACAACTGGAACATTAATGATCATGGAGACTAAACCCGAGCTGTCAACGGTTCCTGTTCCATTGGCTTCCCCGATAACTGATATTCCGGTACCGGTGAAGGCCATACTGCCGTCTGCCCCGAGATCAACCATCCAGTCGCCCTGGATAGGCGTAGAGCCCCAGGCAATTCCGGAAACCGTGCCTTGATACAACCCGGCGATATTGCCGGGAGCATCGGCCATATCGCCGTCACAGTCGTTGTCGATCCCATCCCCGCAGATTTCATCAGCGCCGGGGTTGACCGCAGCATCGTGATCGTCGCAGTCGGTATTGTCTTCCACGTAACCGGCCGGACATGTGGCGGCAACGGTGGCATCAGCCGCGTCACCATAGCCGTCGCCATCGGCGTCCCGGTACCAGGTTCCGGGCTGGCATGCCAGATCACTGCCGTCGCAGTCCTGGTCGATGCCGTCTCCACAAATCTCTGCAGCGCCGGGATGGACATCGTCGTCACTGTCATCGCAATCGGTGTTGTCTGCCACATATCCCGGAGGCCGGATGGAGAACGTGATGGAAACATCCGGGTTACCGTACCCGTCGCCGTCGGCATCACGATACCAGGTCGGTGTTGTAACCGGGCACCGCTCATCCTCACCGTCGCAATCCTGATCAATACCGTCCCCGCAGAGATCATCGGCACCGGGATTAACACCGGCATCCGTGTCATCGCAGTCGGTGGCGTCGCTGACATAGCCTTCGGGGCAGACAATGGCCTGCACCGAATCAGCGGCATCACCGTATCCGTCATTGTCCGCGTCCCGATAATAGGTCATGAGGAGGTCCGGTTCGGAGCAGGGAGCCATGGAGTAAAATATTTCGCCAGGCCCGGGGGTACCCCCGGGATAACCGACCCAGGCAATCCGGCCGTTGTGCACCTGAGGGCCGTCATCCATGAAGTTATTGTGGGTCAATTGCCTGACTTCACTACCGTCCCAATAATAGATTTCCATATCTCCGTCTACGGGGTCATCCCCCCACCAGACAATCATGCCATCATCAACAACCGGTTCTCCGTCATACCAGTCATTGTCCGTAACCCAGGTCAGCACGGGTTTACCGGCCGCGTCGAACTCGCCCTCCCAGCATACAATTTCGTAATCATTACCATCCGATTGATTCCAGGCAACAATACCGTTCCAAACGGTAGGATTGATTGAAAAACCGTGTTCATCTTCTGAACTGTCCTTCAGTTTAAAAACCGTGTTACCGTCCCAGAAATATATCCTTCTTATTGTATCTCCACCGGGAACGGTCTCCAGGCTCCCCCAGGTGATGGTTCCGTTGTACTGAGAAAGGTTATATTCGTTTTGTTCTTCCGAATTAGAAACGTTAATAATCACCGGGTCACCGTTAACATCAAAACTACCGTCCCAGTACAACACTTCAAGATTGGCCAGCCAGGCGACAGTGCCATTATATACTGAAGGTCTCCATTTCGTACCGGGTTCGTCCCACAGTGTAATAATATCGGCAGGGCTGCCGTCCGGATTGGTACTGCCACCCCAGTATTTTACAGAAATGCGACTGTTTTGATATTCCAGCCAGGCTGCGGCATCGCCATAAATTGACAGGTCTAAACCGTTGCCATAACCGTAGTTGGAAAGGACCTGTGTGCGGCCGTCACGCAAATACATCACCTGTTTCGGATACGTCCCACGAAGCCAGGCAATGGTATCGTTATAAATGGAAGGCCGCCTGGCATCAGACACCATGTCATTTGTTAGCCTGCAAACCGTCAAATGACCGGGATTAACATAGGAGTCGGTGTCATCACAATCCGTATTGTCGGCCACGTAACCGTCGGGGCAGTCAACAGCCTCTTTGGTGACATCGGGATTTCCGTAACCGTCCCCATCTGCATCCCGGTACCAGGTAACCATCGGGCAGGCCGGATCACTGCCGTCACAATCCTGGTCGATGCCGTCACCACAAACCTCAACGGCCCCGGGATGGATACCGGCGTCGTTATCGTTGCAATCCCGGTTTGAACAGTAACCGTCCTGATCTGCATCGATACAGACCACGGGGCATCCTTCATCCACCGCCCCGTCACAATCATTATCAATACCGTCGTTACAGACTTCCGTAGCGCCGGGGTTGACGGCAGCATCCGCATCATCACAGTCTACATCTGAGCAATAACCATCCTGGTCCGCATCGATGCAGACGGTACATCCCTCGTCCACCGCTCCGTCACAGTCATTGTCGATGCCGTCATCACACACTTCCTGCGAACCGGGATTAACAGCGGCATCCGTATCATCACAGTCCGTATTGTTGCCCACATATCCGGTCGGGCAGGTATCCGCCTCAACGGCATCATCGGGATAACCATACCCGTCCCCATCGGCATCCCGGTACCAGGTGGCCAGGTTGCCATTCACCGGGCAAAGCGGCCCGCCGTTGCGGCTGGAACCGGCAATCACCTCAAAGTCACCGATAACCAGCCCGGGCCCGATCGGCACCGAGCAACTGGTATGGACCCGGGCATATTCGGCATCATTTACAAAGATATCAATCCACGGGCTTAAGGTCCCTTTCATGTCCCGACCGATAATGGTGATCTGCCCGCCGGACGCAACCTGACCGTCAAACACCACTTCTCCTTCTTTTTGTTCGATCTTTACCAGTACCGACCCGACGCCATTGTACTGCAGGGTCAGTTCGGAGACCTTTCCTTCGCATGGTGCGCAAATATCCAGGCCAAGGGTTGTTCGTAAATGGGTCAGTGCCTGGGTACCTGTTCGCAGCCATCGCAGCTCACAATCAGGGAATACACAATTCTCGTTGAATTCATCAAAAAGGGTTTTTAAATCTTCATAACTGGCAAAATTAAAACCGGACAGGTCAAAGGTGACCTGTCGCGTTAGCAGTTCCGATCGCACCTTTTCGCTGATCTGAATGCCGTTTTCCAAATTGCCGTCTTCATCCAGTGATTGAAGCAATCGGCACAGGTTGATCACAGCCGGGTCGGTATCGTACAGCGCACCATCAACAAGGTCTAAGGGACTCATGAGTGATTTGGCTGTTGCCTGCCCCAGAAACAAATCGCCCAGGAAAAATTTTATGGTTTCGCCAGGTTTAAACAGGAACCCACCGTTTTCATCTGTGAGCCCGGATTGAGTCGTGGTCTGAAAGAATAACCCCTGAACCGGACTGTCAATAAAAACGCCTTCCTGAACTGCCGCAACATTATTATCCGAAGAGCCTCCCCCATTACTGCATCCTGAAAAACAGATACAAGAAAGCATCAATAAGAGAACCATTAACCCCGGAAAACTGAACGGCTTACTTATGATTCGAGAAAATCGTTTCATGGCTGCCTCCTTTTTTTGACTGTTGAGACAACTCTGCTGAGATTGAGGTATTGACTTTTGTTATCTAGAAAAAAGATATGAAAGAGTTGACAATAAAACTTTTCACTGCCAACATTAATCGCAATGAGAAGACATCAATATTTTAAACAGCAAAAACCATGCCCGCCATCTCATCCGCCCCCCCCAAATCAAAAAAAATTATAATATCAAAATAATACAACGCGACCAATCGCCCCATCCGGGGCTTTTCATGATTATAAACATTGTATTTTTGACGCGATTCAGTCAACTCGCTGACAAAATTTGTCGCTCATTAATGGGTTAAGCAGGCGGCCTGACAGCTGCGATCCGATGCATCCGTTCCGACAAATAATAATTGTTTCATAGCAAACGATAAGTTATTATAATTCAAATTTTTAGGAGATGAATACCCATGCCCATGTCAGACGCGTTTAAAGAACGGCTTTTCCCGAACGTGGAAAAAATTGCCGATCACTTCGGCACGCCTTTTCATATTTATGATGAAGCCGGTATCCGTGAAACCGGTCAGGCGGTTGTGTCCGCGTTCTCAAAGATAGAAGGGTTCCGGGAATTTTTCGCGGTCAAAGCACTGCCCAATCCGACCATAATGGAAATCATGCGGTCCATGGGGTTCGGTTTTGATTGCAGCTCCACCCCCGAACTGGTGCTTTCCCGGAAGATCGGAGCCGGCCCGGATGACATCATATTTACTTCAAACAATACCTCAACAGAAGAGTTTGAAGCCGCCCGGGCTGACGGCGGCTGCATCCTCAATCTGGATGACATATCTCTGATCGAGAAGGTGCCTGAGTTGCCGGAATTGATCTGCTTCCGATACAATCCCGGCCAACGGCGTACGGGCAACGATATCATCGGCAACCCGGTGGAAGCCAAGTACGGTCTTACCCACGACCAGATGATCACCGCTTATCAGAACGTGTATGACAGGGGTGTCAGACGGTTCGGCCTGCACGCCATGATCGCCTCCAATGAGCTGAACTACACCTATATGGTCACTACCGCCAGAATGCTGCTGGAACTGGCCGAAGACATTTCACGGGATTTACCCATCCGGTTTGAGTTCATCAACATCGGGGGCGGGTTCGGCATTCCCTATCGGCCCGAGGACGAACCCCTCGATATCATGACCATGGGCGCGGATATCTGTGCCGCTTTTTACCGTTTTTCCCAGGACAACGGTTACGCGCCCAAACTGTTTATCGAAAGCGGCCGTTACATGACCGGGCCGCACGGCGCGCTGGTCACAAGAGTGATCAACCACAAGCAGATTTACCGGAAATATGTCGGTGTTGATGCCAGCATGTCCGCCCTGATGCGTCCCGGCATTTACGGTGCTCACCATGAGATAAGCGTGCCCGGGAAAACCGGGGGCAACCTGGAGCGGGTGGATGTGGTCGGCGCCCTGTGTGAAAACATCGACAAGTTCGCCATCCAGCGCCTGTTACCGGAAACCGCGGAAGGGGACCTGATGGTGATCCATGACACCGGCGCCCACGGCATTGCTATGGGGTTTAACTATAACGGCCGGCTGAGGCCCAAAGAGCTGCTTTTGCGCCAGGACGGCCGTGTCGAATTAATCCGCCGGGCGGAAACCATGGACGACTATTTCTCAACGCTCCATTTTGAAGAGGATGTTTTAGGGTTTTAAGGTTTTAAAGTTTTAGGTTTTAAAGTATTTGAGTGTTACGCTTTAGGTTTTAAGCATAAGGTGGTTAAGTGGTTATGTGATTAAGTGATTAAGTGTTTAGGTGGTCGAGGTTTGAGAAAGGGAGATGGCCCGCTTTGCGGGTGCAAGGTTCATGGTTTGAGGGGTGCTAGGTGGTTAAGTGATTCGATGAAAATGGTGAAGATAGAACTTAAGCCCTTAACCACATAAACACTTAAACACCTAAACACAAAAAACTTAATGTCTGGGAACTTCCCGGAAGGCCGAAGCCTTCCGCTACATAAAACGTAGAGCCTAACACCTCAAACCTTAACCACATAAACACTTAAACACATAACCACAAATTTTTTAACGACGATCAGGCCATATTAAGAACGACTATATTTTAACGTCATTTTTATCGCAAGCGCCCTATGAAACCCGTTGTTGTCATCACCGGCCGGCCCAATGTGGGCAAATCCACCATCTTTAACCGTCTGACCCGGTCAAGGGACGCTATTGTCGATGACATGCCGGGGGTAACCCGGGACCGCCATTACGGCGACGCGGAATGGAACGGCCTGGCCTTTACCATCGTCGACACGGGCGGCTTCATGACCGGCGACCCGGATGATATCGTAACGCAAGTGAACTTTCAGATCCGCCAGGCCCTTGACCACGCTGACGCCATCCTGCTGGTGATGGACGGGAAAAACGGTGTTTCGCCTTATGACCGTGAGATATTGACCGTTCTCCAGGATTCGCCCTGCCCGGTTTTCTACCTGATCAACAAAATCGACGGCGAAGAAAAAGAGACCGAATGTTTTGAATTTTACAGCCTGGGCATAGACCAATTATATCCCGTATCCGCCGCCCATGGTTACGGCATCAATACCTTTATGGATGATTTAACGGCTGTTTTGCCCGAACCGGAGCCGGAGGATGAGGAAGAAAGGATTAAAGTCGCGGTAGTCGGCAAACCCAATGTCGGCAAGTCGACCCTGATCAACAAAATCCTCGGCGAAGAGCGCCTGATTGTCAGTGATATTCCCGGAACCACCCGTGACAGCCTGGACACGGTCTGCGAAAGAAACGGACGGTCATATCTATTAATAGACACGGCCGGCTTACGGAAAAAAAGCCGGGTCGAGGAAAAAATTGAAAAATTTTCCGCTTTAAAAACATTACGAAGCCTGGACCGGTGCGATGTGGCCCTCATTCTCGTTGATGCCGCCGATGAAGTATCCCAGCAGGACATCACCATCGCCGGATATGCCTTCGAACATCGTTGCGGCTGTATTTTTGTGGTCAACAAATGGGATCTTGCCAAACAGGAAGGGAAAAAGGCAAAGGACTATGTGGATGAGATCCGGGACCAGGCCAAATTTTTAGGTTTTGCGCCGGTCATGAATGTTTCCGCAAAAACCGGCTGGCATGTAAACAAACTTTTTGACCATATTGACGAAGTATATAATCAATATTCCGTTCAAATCAAAACCGGGAAGTTGAATTCCATTATCAGAAAAG
The DNA here is from genome assembly GCA_963674745.2 of Desulfosudaceae bacterium. Classification (GTDB taxonomy): domain Bacteria; phylum Desulfobacterota; class Desulfobacteria; order Desulfobacterales; family Desulfosudaceae; genus JBFMDX01. The sequence goes on from CAXXDV010000001.1 coordinate 124,981, forward strand.
CGGTGGAGCGAAACCTGCCGCCCTATCATAAGAACAACCGGCTGAAATTCAATTACGCCACCCAGATATCAACCAAACCGCCGACATTCATATGTTTTGTTAATTTCCCCAAGGGCATCCATTTTTCCTATGAACGATACCTGGTCAACGAAATCAGAAAAGAGACCGGCCTTGACAAAACCCCGTTGCGACTCTTTTTCCGGGAAAAAACCGGCCGGATTGATTATTCCAGCCGGAAAAAACGCCCGGCAAAACGGAGGAAACGGGGGCACGACAAGTGATTAAGTGATTAAGTGATTAAGTGATTAAGTGATTATGTGATTATGTGTTTAAGTGTTTAAGTGATTAAGTGGTTAAGTGGTTAAGTGGTTAAGTGGTCGGGGTTTGAGGAAAGGAGGTGCCTTTTACTTCGTCATCCGGACGAGCAAACTGTGTCGTAATTCGTTATCCAGCCAAGTGGATATTTCTTTAACGGGTGCCACGGGCCAACCGAAGGTTGCCCGTGTTTAAGGGCGACCAGCCGGTCGCCCCTACAGGGTGAGCTGGGATGACGGGTTGTGGGACAGGCCGAAGCCTTCCGCTACATAAACAATAGACGTTAAAGCCCATAACCACATAAACCCATAAACACATAACCACATAATCACATAATCACATAATCACATAACCACTTAATCACTTAATCACTTAAACACTTAAACACTTAATCACTTAATCACATCTAACTTTAAACCCTATACAGACCGCAGCACTGGAATATCCATGACCGAATTGTTCGATCATATACATCCCGATTCAACCGGCCGGCCACTGGCCGACAGGATGAGGCCCAATACACTTGAAGCCCTGGCCGGGCAGGCCCATATCACCAACCCGGGCTCCCTTTTCAGAGCGGCCCTGGAAACAGACGCGCTTTTTTCCATGATCCTCTGGGGTCCGCCGGGATGCGGTAAGACCACCCTGGCCAACATCATCGCCAACATGACCGGTGCGGTATTCGTCCAGTTATCCGCGGTGCTTTCAGGGGTCAAAGATATTCGAACCGTTATTGAGGCGGCCAGGGAAAGGCGCGACCGGTTCGGCAAAAAAACCATCCTTTTTGTGGACGAAGTGCATCGTTTCAACAAGGCCCAGCAGGACGCCTTCCTGCCGCACGTTGAAAGCGGCCTGGTCACGCTGATAGGCGCTACCACCGAGAACCCCTCTTTTGAGGTCATTCCGGCCCTGATGTCCAGATGCCGGTTGGTCACCATGAACCCGGTGGGTGATGAAGCGATGGAAGCCGTGCTGCAAAGGGCGCTGACGGACACTGACAACGGGCTGGGTGAAATGGGGCTGTCCCTGTCGGATGAGGCCATGACGCATATCATCCGCATGGCTGACGGTGATGTCCGCACGGCCTTGAACAGCCTGGAAGCGGCGGCCTTATTGCGCGGCTCAGGAGAGGCCCCCGAAGACATCTCCCTTGAACAGGTGGAGGCGGCACTGGACAAAAAAGCCATGCTGTATGACAAGTCCGGCGAAGAACATTTCAACCTTATTTCGGCCGTGCATAAAAGCCTGCGGGGAAGTGATCCCGACGCGGCGGCATACTGGGTGGAGCGGATGCTCGGCGCGGGTGAGGATCCATTTTATATTCTCCGCCGGATGGTAAGGTTCGCTTCCGAAGATATCGGCAATGCCGATCCGGCGGCACTCGGTGTCACCCTGGATGCCATGGAGGCCTACCGCTTTCTCGGTTCCCCCGAAGGGGAGCTGGCCATTATTCAGGCCGCGGTCTATCTGGCCACCGCCCCTAAAAGCAACAGTCTTTACGTGACCAGCAACACCGTCAAAGGCATCATTAAAAAAACGGGTTACCTGCCGGTACCCAAGCATATCCGGAACGCACCCACCCGGCTGATGAAAGAGATCGGCTATGGCAAAGATTATAAATACGCCCATAACTATAAAGGCGCTTTTGCCCCCCAGGACCATTTACCGGAAAAACTGTGGGACAGGATTTTTTATCACCCCACGGACCGGGGCTATGAAAAAACGATCAAGTCCAGGCTTGACAGGTGGCGGGTTCTCAAGAGAGAATACCGGGAGAAAAATCGGACACGCCAACGTGAGGGCTCCGATAAAGACCATTCGGAGAACGACTTTTGATTGAAACCATCAATTTAAAAAAACAATACGGTACGTTCGAGGCGGTCAAGGATATTTCACTGACCGTTTCGCCGGGAGAAATATACGGTTTTATCGGGCCCAATGGTGCCGGGAAAACCACCACCATCAGCATCATGGGCGGCATCCTGGCACCCGGTTCCGGTACTGTACGCATTTGCGGCATCGATATGACGGATGAACCGGAAGCGGCCAAGCGCAAAATCGGATTTATCCCCGATCGGCCCTATCTCTATGAAAAGCTGACAGCCATTGAGTTTTTAAAATTTACCGCTGACTTATATCACATGAAGACACCCTTTGCGGATAAAGCCGAAGGCCTGCTGGACCTTTTTTCCCTTAAACCCTGGGGGCATCATTTGATTGAGTCTTTCTCTCACGGTATGAAACAACGCCTTATCATGGTCGGCGCGCTGCTGCACGATCCTGAGGTGCTGATAATTGACGAGCCCATGGTGGGGCTTGACCCCAGCGGACAGAAGATGGTCAAAGGGTTGTTCCGTGACCTGGCCGACAAAGGCGCGACAATTTTCATGTCGACCCATACCCTTTCTGTGGCCCAGGAAGTGTGTGACCGGGTAGGGGTTATTCATGAAGGCAAATTAATCGCAACAGGTACCACCGAAGACTTACAACTCCAGACCGGCGCCGCCCAATCTGACTTGGAGGAAGTATTTTTCAGGCTGACCCGGGAAGCTGAAGCGCCGGCTGCGCAACACCTGTAAGGAGGCATCCAACATGGAAAAAATTTTAAATAAAATCAATTGGCTGGGGCACGACACGTTCCGCATCGACGGATCGAAAACCGTCTATTTTGATCCCTATCAGATTAAAACAGACAAGCCCGCGGACCTGATTTTGATTTCCCACGACCATTTCGATCACTGCAGCCCGGAAGACGTTGCCCGGGTGCAGAAAGACAATACGGTTATTGTCACCGATAAAGACTCCGCCAAAAAATTGTCCGGGGATATCAGAATCGTCGCTCCGGGGGACCATGTTTCCGTGGACGCGGTTTCTGTTGATGTTGTGCCGGCGTACAATACAGACAAGGATTTTCATCCCCGGGAAAATGGCTGGCTGGGATTTATTGTGGGTATAGACGGTGTCCGGATTTACCATGCCGGGGACACGGATGTCATACCTGAAATGAACAAAATTGAAACCGATATCGCCCTGCTGCCGGTCTCCGGTACATATGTCATGACCGCGGAGCAGGCCGCGGAAGCGGCCATGATAATAAAGCCACGGCTGGTCATCCCCATGCATTACGGGGCCATTGTGGGCTCGGAGGAAGATGCGCGAAAGCTGCAAACCGCGCTTGAAGGGAAAATCGATGTTCAGATTCTGCCGCAACAGGATGGATAAAATAATAAGGAATAATGTTTGATGGGACTGCTCACTTCGACGACATCTATCACCTGTTACCGGGTTGAGGGTAAAATAACCAAACCGTTAACCGAATACGTTTCCAACGCACTGAAAAAGAATACCATTGCCAATATTGACGGCCAACCCGCTGAAAAAGCCGTGGGCTGGACATCATTTGAACACCCTTTTTCGCCCAAATTCACAGCTGATTCCTTTTACTTCGGATCAGCCATGATTTTTTCATTACGGGTAGACAAAAAGGCCATACCTGCCAGTGTCATCAAAAAATACTGCCAGCAGGAATGGGAAAAACAGACCACGGCCAGCGGCCGAAAAGTACTTTCCAAGAACGAAAAAAAAATCATCAAGGAAAAAGTCGTTCAGGAACTGGCCCTGCGTGTTCCCGCCACGCCCAGGGTTTTTGATCTGGTCTGGCAATATGAACAGGAACGGCTCTGGTTTTTCACCAACCAGAAAAATGCCAATGAAGAACTGGAGACACTGTTTTTAAAAACGTTTTCCCTGCGCCTGATCAGGCTCTTCCCTTACACTATTGCGACCCTGGAATCCGGATTATCAGACGGGGAAAAAGACCTGTTTACAAAACTGACACCGGCCAACTTTATGACATCGGAGTAAACAAGATATGCTGGACATCTCAATCGCGTACAATCGCTACAAATTTATCGGGCATGAATTTTTGACCTGGCTCTGGTTCATCATTGAAAATGACCCGGACAAAATCAAAGACGAAAACAACACGCCGGTATCACTTGATATGGGCAGCCGGATCGTACTGGAGAACAGCCGCCGGGAAGCGGTTGAGACCATCACCATCAAAGGCAGTGAATCCGAACTGGAAGAAGGTCGACTGGCACTGAGCAACGGCGCCGTCGTCACGGAGATGAGCCTTTTCTGCAAAATCAACGACCGCCTGTGGATATTCAATCTCAAAGGCGAGAGCCTGGATCTGTCAGGTTTGAAGCTTCCGGAAATCGAAGAAGGGGAAACCTCAGATGACCTGGAAGGGACCATTTTACTGAAAATGGATGGTTATGAAACCATCACCGCCTTTATCCAGCAGATGTACAAACAGTTCCTCAAGACTCGCCTCACCGACCAGTGGAAGAAAAAAACGGTGCCGGCTATTCGCAAATGGGCATCCGCGGTTTAGGCGCCTTAGGTGCGATCCTTAGCGGCTGGTATTCAGCATTTCAGGCGGGAAGGGTTTTAGGGTGTTAGAGTTTTAAAGTTTTAGGGCTTTAAGGTTTGGGGCTTGAGCAGATATGTAGGGGCACGGCGTGCCGTGCCCCAGGATAACAAAAGGAACGTCCAAAAAATAACAAGAGAAGCGGCTCGACGAATAAAAATGAAAGGACTTATAATACGAGATTAACGCCTAAAACCCATAACCACATAATCACCTAAACACTTAATCACTTAACCACTTAAGCACCCTGAAAGGCTGAAGCCTTTCGCCACCTAAAACCATAAAACATTAAAACCCTAAAACCCCTGCGAAGCAGGCAGCCACGCAGAGGAGGGAGCAATCCTTCCTTGGGACCCGGCTTTGTAAAACGTTCAAGGTCAAGGCGCGCGAATCCCGACGATTGAAGCTGTACAGGTAGTACGCTGATTGAGGAGGGATGAAGCGCAACGCAGAGATTGAGCGTTTTACAAAGCCGGGCTTACCACTGCGAGGCGCGCTTGAGCGACACCAGCGTCATCGCCAGACACTTCTGAAGCGTCTTGGTCACACCGATCCCTTTGACCGCACTGGCGGTAAAGGTCGGTACCTTGAGTTGCCGGTTCAGATCTTTTTCCATCTGCTCGACCGACATGATGGGCACCCCCTCTTTTTCCAGATCACGTTTATTGAACTGGAGCACCATGGGTATCTTAAAAATATTCTGGCCGTAATCCTTCAGGTTCTGCTGAAGATCTTTCAACGACTCCATGTTTTTGGCCCGCCGGATTTCCATCGAATCGGCAACGAAAACAATACCGTCCACGCCTTTTAACACGATCTTTCGGGTCTTGGCGTATTTAACCTGGCCCGGAACGGTAAACATCTGCACCCGGACATTGCAGCCCTTGATCTGCCCCAGATCCATGGGTAAAAAATCGAAAAACAGGGTCCGGTCCCCCTCGGTATCAATGGACGTCATCTCTCCCGTGACATGCTTTTTCTGGGTGGCATAGATCTGTTCCAGGTTGGTGGTTTTACCGCCACGGCCGGGACCGTAGAAGACGATCTTGCATTCGATTTCTTTGGTCTGAAGATTATAGTTTGCCATAGCCCCCCTCTTTACTTACACAACGTCACTTTTGCTAACCGGCAGATGCCACAGCACGTTGATCAGTGGCCGGACACGGCGGCGGCTTCCGGTTCATCACCGCCGGCGAAAAAGGCAACCAGATCCGTCAATGCTTCATCAATGGTCTGAATTTTTTTCTGTGCCAGATCGACGGCTGCTTTTTCACCACTGACCTGGAGTATCCGGGCTTCCGCAATCGTTTTCCTGATCAGGCTGATGGTACTATCCACTTCCTCGACCGGGTCTTCGGCATAAAGCTTCTGTACCAGATCCAGATAATAATTAATATGGTCAAAGTCCTCGGACACGGGCGCCTCTGTCAGCATTCTGGCCTTTTCAAGATAATACGCTGCCACGAAGGGGAACACGTCTTCTTTTGAATAGCTGGTCCTGGCCGGTTGTTTCCAGTGGGCTCCGGGCAGAACGACAATACGATCTTTGCCACCGGGCGTAAAATCACCTTTCCAGATTTCAACCGCGCCCCTGGATTGTTTTACATAATAATTGTCGGCGTTCATCATGCTGCCTAGGAATATCAGCAAAATAATACCACAGACAACAACGGCAATGGTCTTGAGCGACTTTGCATCGATCAGCGGGTCGCTCTCAAAAGGCGCCGGATCCTTCAGATCGGGCGGTTCAAACGTATTTATGCAGGGCGGTGTTTCCCGGGCAGGAGACGGATCTGCCACTTCAGGAAGAGGTGTTGCCTGTGGGGGAGGCGTTGCGTGCTCCGCAGAAGGCGGAACAGCCTTCTCAGGAGCGGGTTCATCAGACGCTGCCGAAGCGGTTTCAGCCACCGGCGTCTCTACGGGTGCGGATTTCGGCTCCGGAGCCGGTGTTTCGGTCGCTTTTATCTTTTCAGCATCACTGACCTTTTCAGGTTCCGGCGCTTTTTTTTCTTCTTCCGGAGCGGTCGTTGGTTGAAACAGACTTTTTTTTCCCATACCTGTTAAACTCCTTTGAAAACAATCTGTTTTTCCTGTAGCATACTTAAAAGATTAACTTATTATAAACTGATTTTCATGTAAAGGATTTTCGCCATAGATCGGTAAAAAACGGTCGGTTGGCAAAATACGGTATTCGTTTGGTACGGTTCAGGCAGAAAAAAGAAAAACTGATAACGGTTTTAAAAAAAACCAACCGCCTGGCCGTAGCGTTCTCCGGTGGTGTTGACAGCAGTTTTCTAATGTTCACCGCGCGTGATGTTCTGGGTGACGAAGCCATGGCTTTTATGTCGACCGGGCTGCCGCACTCGCAAAGAGAAACCCGGCAGGCCGTCAGCTTGATGGAAAGTATGGGCGTCCCTTTCCAGGAGGTGCCCACCATCCGTATGCGTCGGGAACCGTTTACGGACAACACCAAAGACCGCTGCTACCAATGCAAAAAAATCATGTGGACGGAAATCGCGGCAGCTGCGGCTAAAATGAATATTTTCCGGCTGGCCGACGGCGTCAGTGCGGATGACCTGGACGAATTCAGGCCCGGCCTGGTTGCAGGCAGAGAAATGGGCGTTACCTCCCCCCTGGCCGAAGCCGGTCTGACCAAAGCGGAAATCCGGGTGCTGGCCAGAGAAGCCGGTCTTTCAAACTGGGACAAGCCATCAACGCCCTGCCTGGCCACCCGTATTCCCTACGGGACCCGGTTGACCACCGGACGGCTGGCCATGATTGAAACGGCTGAAAATTTCCTGATCGAACTGGGTTTTCCCCAGTGCCGGGTCAGGTATCATGACGATATGGCCCGGATAGAAATCCCGGAAGAGGAACTTGACATCATGGCCTCCGGCACCTTTCGGGAAAAAATCAAAAACGAACTTAAACGCATCGGGTTCACTCATGTCACCATGGACCTGGGCGGTTATATCAGCGGCAGTATGGATATTCTGCCAAGGAGCAACCAATGAACAACCAGTCAACAGACTTTATCAGAAGAATCATCAATGACGACCTTGCTACCGGTAAATACAGCCGGGGGTTGGTCACCCGCTTCCCGCCGGAACCCAACGGTTACCTTCATATGGGACACGCCAAATCGATATGCCTGAATTTCGGTATTGCCGGAGAATATGAAAACAGTGTCTGCAACCTGCGGTTTGACGACACCAACCCCGGCAAGGAAGAAGTGGAATACGTGGAGTCCATTAAAGAAGATGTCCGCTGGCTGGGATTTGATCCCGGCCGGCGGATTTATTTCGCTTCAGACTATTTTGAACAGCTTTATCAGCTTGCCGAACGCCTGATCAGCGACGGTAAAGCATACGTCTGCGCCCTTTCCCCGGATGAAATCCGCGAAACCCGGGGAACGTTGACTGAACCGGGTAAAGAAAGTCCTTATCGCGACCGGCCGGTTGAAGAAAGCCTGGACCTGTTTAAACGCATGCGCGCCGGTGAATTCCCTGAGGGCAAGTACGTCCTGCGTGCCAGAATCGACATGGCCTCGCCCAATCTCTGCCTGCGTGACCCGGCCATCTATCGAATCCGAAAGATGCCCCACCACCGCACCGGCGACCAGTGGTGTATCTATCCCATGTATGACTTCGCCCATCCCCTGTCGGACGCGCTGGAGCATATCACGCACTCCCTGTGCACACTGGAATTCGCCAACAACCGGCCCCTGTACGACTGGTTTGTCAACCAGCTCACGGAAGAGCCCCGGCCGAAACAGATTGAGTTCGCCCGGCTGAACCTGAGTTATACGGTCCTGAGCAAACGGAAACTCAACCTGCTGGTGTCAGAAAACATTGTTAACGGCTGGGATGATCCGCGCATGCCCACCATCGCCGGCATAAGACGTCGAGGCGTACCACCGCGGGCCTTGCGCGATTTCTGCGATAAAATCGGCATCGCCAAAAAAGACAGCCTGGTGGATGTGGCCCTTCTGGAATACACCATCCGTGATATCCTTAACAAAAAAGCCGTACGGCGAATGGCGGTCCTGCGTCCGCTCAAGGTCGTCATCGACAACTATCCGGATGGCCAAAGCGAAGAAATGGAAGCCATCAACAATCCCGAGGATGCGGCTGCCGGTACCCGCCGGGTTCCCTTTTCAAAAACACTTTATATCGAGCGGGACGATTTCATGGAAGACCCGCCCAAAAAGTTCTTCAGGCTTGCACCGGGCAGAGAAGTACGCCTGCGTTACGCCTATTTCATTAAATGCGAATCCGTGGTCAAAGATCCGGCCACCGGTGAAATAACCGAACTGCACTGTACCTATGACCCGGCCACAAAAGGGGGTGACGCGCCGGACGGCAGAAAGGTGAAGGCCACCCTGCACTGGGTTTCGGCCGATCATGCCGTACCGGCCGAGGTCCGGCTTTATGACCGGCTGTTTAACCGGGAAAACCCCTCCGATGCGTCGGACGGAAAAAATTTTACCGATCATATCAACCCGGACAGCCTGGAAACGCTTTTCCCCTGCTTTCTTGAACCGGCGTTAAAAAACGCCGCGCCTCTGGAGAACTGCCAGTTTGAACGCATGGGATACTTCTGCCTGGACAATAAAGACAGCACTGACCAACGGCCGGTTTTCAACCGTACGGTTACCTTGAGAGACACCTGGGCAAAAATAAAAGGCAAATAAAACCAACCGCACATGAACGAAAACCCATTTATGCAACGGGCCATTGAACTGGCCAGGCAGGGGATGGCCGCCGGTGACGGCGGGCCTTTCGGCGCCGTTATCGTGCGCGACGGCAACATCGTCGGCGAGGGCTGGAACCGGGTACTGGCCGACGGCGATCCCACGGCCCACGGCGAAATCACGGCCATCCGCGACGCCTCCCGAAGACTGGGCACTTACTGCCTGGAAGGCTGCGAGCTGTATACCACCGGCGAACCCTGTCCCATGTGCCTTGGCGCCGTTTACTGGGCCCGCATCGACCGGGTTTATTTCGGGTTTTCCGTGACCGAAGCCGCCGCCATCGATTTTGACGACGTCGTTATTTACCGGGAAGTTTGTCTGCCGCCCGAACAGCGTAAGGTCCCATGTGAGGCCCTACCCTCGGATGAGGTAAAAACGCTGATGGAAGAATTTTCGCAGATGCCGGATCGGGCACGGTACTAAAAGGTTTTAAGGTTTTAGGGTCGGAGGGTCGAGGGTTCGGGGTTTGAGGTTCGGGGTTCGCGATGACGATGTAGGGGCACGGCGTGCCGTGCCCGATTGGGGGTTCAAGGCTCGGGGCCCAGGAAGGCGTTCGCTCTTTACGGCCTGTAGGGGCACGGCGTGCCGTGCCCGATTCGGGGGTTCAAGGTTCGGAGTTCGAGATGACGATGTAGGGGCACGGCGGGCCGCCTTATTTCTCAAACCACATAACCACTTAATCACTTAACCACCTGAACCATAAAACTTTAAAACTCTAAAACCTTACGCCCGATTTCAAATCAAATCTAAAATCCGACTCAAAATAACATGGGCCAGCTTTTCCTTGTCCTGGCGGGGCAGCCGTTCCTGGCGGCCGTCCTTGTAGAGCAGGCAGACTTCATTGGTTTCCGAGCCGAAAGCAGAGTCTTTGCCGGCGACCATGTTGGCCACGATCATATCGGCGTTTTTTTCCGCCAGCTTCTTTTTGGCATTTTTGACCAGGGCCTGGGTTTCAGCGGCAAAGCCGACCAGGACCTGCTTTTTCTTTTTTTTGCCGACTTCTTTTAAAATGTCCTGGTTTTCTTTCAAGTTCAGCACCAGTCCGGGTTTGCCGCCTTTCTTGATCTTTTGTGATGCGACTTTTTCCGCCCGGTAGTCCCCGACAGCCGCCACCTTGATGATAATATGGCTGTCACCCATCCGGGCCAGTGTTTCTTCAGCCATCTCTTCGGCGGTCTGCACCGGAACGACATCAACAGCCACCGGCGGTGCCAGGTTGACCGGACCGGTAACCAGGGTTACCTCCGCGCCCCGGTATTCGGCGGCCCTGGCCATGGCGTAGCCCATTCGTCCGGATGAATGATTGCTGATATACCGGACCGGATCAATCGATTCCCGGGTGGGACCGGCCGTCACCAGTACCTTTTTGCCGGTCATATCTTTTTCCACCAGCAGGCGGCATACCCGATCGGCAATAATATCCGGTTCCGGCATACGCCCGGGACCGGTAGTGCCGCAGGCCAGTTCGCCGGTGCCGGGCTCAAGCACCACATAACCGTCCTTTCTCAACAGGGCCAGATTTCGTTGTACCGCACGGTTCTTATACATATGGGTATTCATGGCGGGGCAGACCATCACCGGCGCGGTAACCGCCAGCAGAAAAGTGGTCAGTGCGTCATCGGCCATCCCGGCCGCCATCTTGCCGATAATATTGGCGGTGGCCGGGGCAATCACCACGGCTTCGGCCTGACCGGCCCATTCGATATGCCTGATGGCCGCATCCTCGGCCCCATCGAAAAGATCGAAGCAGACCGGGTGGCCGGACAGGGCCTCAAACGTCAGCGGCCCGACAAAGTGACAGGCGTTTTCCGTCATCATCACCCGCACGTCAGCCCCTTTTTTGACCAGGGCCCTGACCAGCTCCGCGCTCTTGTAAGCAGCGATGCCGCCGGACACACCCACTACTATATTGCGACCTTCAATCGTCTTTACTTGATCCTGTTTCATTTTTTTCGGCATTATTATCCCCCCGAGGGTTTATCCATTCATATAGCATGTGTTTGATATCATATATCATTCTCAATTATTAGCCAATTAAAAAACAAGATGGTACAGGGGCAGGCACGGGGGCCTGTCCCTACAACATTCACGAACGCCCACCACGGACCCGTAGGGGCAACCCCCTGTGGTTGCCCTTCACCGGGCAGGCACGGGGGCCTGTCCCTACAACATTCACGAACGCCCACCACGGACCCGTAGGGGCAACCCCCTGTGGTTGCCCTTCACCGGGCAGGCACGGGGGCCTGCCCCTACAACATTCACGAACGCCCACCACGGACCCGTAGGGGCAACCCCCTGTGGTTGCCCTTCATCAGGGCAGGCACGGGGGCCTGCCCCTACAATGCCCGGGCCAGGAGCCCGAACCTCGGACCCCGAACCCTGAACCTCTTTCCCTTTCAGAGTTGATTCCGACCCGAAATAATTGGTATATATATTAAATGAATGTTAATAAATAACGATCTAACGGGGAAATCATGAAACGGATCAAAGAAATCGCCTATGCCCTCTACCGCCCGATCTTCTTTCTGATCGTTATTCTTGACACCACGGTACTGGGTATTCTAACCATCGTCTCCTCAAATTTTGACCCTACCGGCAATCATGTCCACTATATCGGCAAATTCTGGGCCAGGTTCAACATATTCATATCGGGCGTGCGTGTCCGCATGATCAACCCCCATGCCATTGACACCAAACAGCCTTATATTGTCATGAGCAACCATCAGAGCCACTACGATGTCTGGGCCCTGATCGGCTATATGCCGTTGCAGCTTCGCTGGGTTATCAAAATAGAATTGCGAAGAATCCCGATTTTCGGCCTGGGGTGTGAACGGATGGGGCAGATCTTCATTGACCGGGCAAACCCCGAACGGGCCTACAAAAGCCTGGAAGTTGCAGGCCGGAAAATCCGCAACGGTGCTTCGGTTGTTTTTTTTCCGGAAGGTACCCGCAGCCCGGACGGGAAACTACTGCCCTTTAAAAAAGGCGGCTTCAAAATCGCTTTTGCGGCCGGTGTTCCCATCCTGCCCGTTACGGTCCGGGGAAGCCGCGCCATTCTCCCCAAAGGAACCGCCCGGGTAAAACCGGGTACCATTGAACTGGTGATACACGACCCCGTTCCGCTGGATGGATATTCCGATGAAAACCGGGAAGAACTCATGGCCCGCATCAAGGCCACCATCGCCTCCGGGCAAAAGGGTTGAGGTTCAGGGTTCAAGATGGGCTCAAAAACCCGTTATCGCAATACCAGTCGTAAGCGTCATCCAGCATCTTTTGCAGCGGTGGCACCACATAATCCAGTTCCCGAACAGCTTTGGCAGAATCAAAAAAGGCGTTGACCGACATGTACCTGGCCATGCCCGGATCAATCTCCGGCGGCCTGTTGGTTAAATACGAAACCGTCTGCATGAGGTAGCCGTAAGCAACCAGGGCCTTGCGGGGTATAGTCAGGCGGGGGGCTTTTTTCCCGAAGTATGCGGCAATGGCGCCAAAAAGCGCCCGGTATGTCAGGTTCAAGCCGGCGCACACGTACCCCTCACCGGCCCGCCCTTTTACTGCCGCTGCCATCTGGGCCCGGGCCACCTCGGTTACATGCCCGAAGCTGACGCCGCCGGCCGGACAGCCCGGCACTTTACCGTCCCTGAGGTCAAAGAAAAGCCTTCCGTACTGGAGGGTAAAATCATACGGGCCGATCATGCTTCCGGGATAGATAATGACGGCTTCCAGCCCCCGATCCATGTACTCGCGAAGCCGTAACTCACCTTCCCGCTTGGTGTCGGCATAATTATATCCGGTGCCGCCGTAGTTATAAGGCCGCCAGGTTTCATCCGCCAGGCCATCGGGGTTATATCCCAGAATGTCAATGGTGCTGGTATGAACCAGCCGTTTGACGTCATGTCGTAAACAGGCCTCGGCCACGTTTACCGTTCCGTCCACGTTAACGGCACGCTGTCCGGCAAATCGTTTTTTCCACCAGGACGTATCTCCGGCCACATGGAACACCACCTCACAACCCTCAACAGCGGCACTGATGTCATCGGCAACGGTGATATCACCGGATACGATATCAATGGATAAATCTTTGATATAGTCAATGTTGGAGCCCGGCAGGCCGAAGGCCCGGACATGCCAGCCGGCCCCGGCCAGTTCATGGACCAGGTTGGCGCCGAGAAACCCTGTCGCGCCGGTGACCAGGCAGTTTTTCATGGGGCCACCCCGTTATCCGCCAGGCCGGCAATGGCAGCTGCCAGGGCCAGATCATCCGGGGTCGTAATCTTGATGTTTCCGGGTGAACCGGGAATGACCCGCACGACCCGGCCCAATCGTTCCAGCAGAGCGGCATCATCCGTCACTTCCCAGCCCTGTTCGATCGCTGTTTGATGGGCTTTGAGCAGCATGTCACAGCGGAAAGCCTGGGGCGTCTGGGCCAGCCAGGCAAAAGCGCGGTCAATCGTACCGGTAATCCGTGCCTGCGGGTCAACCGTTTTGAGGGTGTCGTTGACCGGCACAGCCGCGATACAACCGTCCGCATCTTCGACACCGCTGAGACAGTCCCGAATCATTCCGGGGGTAACAAAAGGGCGGACCCCGTCATGAATGACAACGATTGAACCCTGACACTGGTTTATCGCCCGCAGCCCGTTGAATACCGAATCCTGGCGCCTCTCTCCGCCGGCCGCCAGGCAGACGGCCTTTTCGCTTGCCACTTGCGGCAGAATCGTTTTCCGGCAATAATCGAAATCGCTTTCCGGGATGACCAGGACAAGTTCATCAATTGCGTCGCAGGCGGCAAAAACATTCAGGGTGCGGCATAATACCGGTTGACCGGCCAGGGGAAGATATTGTTTGGCCAGCTTGCCGGGCAGGCGTTCGCCTTTGCCGGCGGCCACGATCAAACCTGCTGCCATATGATACCTCGTGTCAGTTGGCTATTTGAGGTAATCCAGCTCTTTGGGCAGGGGAATACCTTTACCCATGGTATCCTCTCCATAATTGACACCGGCCAGGACTTCAATATCCTTGAGCGCGCGGGCATCACCTTCAAACACAACCGTTCTGGCTTTTTCCCGGCTGATCTTGCCGCCGGCCCATTGGATATCCAGAACACTGCTGGCGTCAAAAACATCGTCCCCCACATGGAGATTGACTTCCCCCCCGTAATACTGGACGATCTTGGCGACCAGCAGGCTGGGACGGCTGTGAAATCCCAGTTCAACCGGGATACCGACTTCAATCCGGTCACGTTCGATGTTTTCATTGAGGATGATCAGCGCCAGACGCTTACCGTCGGAGAGAAACTGGAACGCATAATAAAGGCCGTAATTAACAATTATGTCCAGCAGCGCTGAAACGTCAATCAGGGAAAAAAGCATATTCTGAACGTTTTTATAAACACTTTTTTCACCTTCACGCGGCACAAAAAAATGGCGCTCATAAAAATGAAGCAACTTACCGATCAGATCGAACAGATGATAAACCACCGAAAAATAGCTCCGCAGTTCCTTGAGCCGCCGGTCACCATATCTCAAGCCGCCGTAAATAATATACGTATCAAAAGAAGACTGCAGATTATGAACCAGCATTTCAAAACGCCGGGTGACCACCTCGTTGATCTTCTCCGGCACCATGGCCTGCATCTCGTCAAGATCGCACTTTTCATAAATGCCGTACTCTTCAAACCCCTTGGCAATATTCAAAAAGTCGCTGGTCACCTTGACGATATTTTTCTGTTGCTGCTGGCGCCGGGGGCGTTCATCATCGACATCAAACTCCAGCATCTCGGTTGTTACCGCACTGGGAAAATCCTCGGATGAAAAAAAGGCTTTCGGCATGGAGATGCCCAGTCGCTCCGCTTCGGACAGGATGGCCGGAGCCAGCGATATCAATGTCCGGCTCAGAAAATGACGGGTCTCCTCACCCTCTTTTTCAAAAGTCACTTTTTTCGAAAGCTCATAGAACACCAGGCGATTGGAAATATGCTCCTGGATATAACCGGCCATACTCAAATGCCTGACAGCGGCCGACAACTCCCGGAACAGATACCAGTTTTTATTGTTCTTAGCGCCGTGGAAATCAAGAAAATCCTCAACCAGATGGGACGAGGCAACCAGCTTGGAATACAATTTCTTGGTAAACAACAGCTCCGGTGAGTCGCAAGCCGCGAGAAACCGGCAACACTGTAAATAATCATCCGAATATAGTCTCAACTTTTCAAAAAAGCTGATATCGCAATACTGAGCCGTCACCGGAAATCCCTATTTCTGGAAGGCTAAAGCCTTCGTTATTTGATGGAAGGCTGAAGCCTTCCGCTGCAGATATCACAACCTGTGGCTTGCCCGGGTCTGCCCCCCGCAAAGCGGGCCGCCCCATTCCTCAAACCCCGGCCACCTAACCACTTAACCACTTAATCACATAACCACTTAATCACTTAAACACCTGAACGCTGAATGGACGTGATTCACAATCGGGCACGGCACGCCGCATCGGGCACGGCACGCCGTGCCCCTACAGTCATCCCAAGCCCCGAACCTAAAACCTTAAAATAAAAAACGGTCGGAGTGACCCGTAAGCCGAATTCTGTTCTCCGTTCGGGTTGCCCCGGACAGAGCGGCGATCATTCATCTGGGGCCGCCGGTCACCCGGCGCCTCATGCGACCTACCCGGAAGCTCGGGCGGGGCCACCCTCAAACGCCTCCCTATTTGGCCTTGCACCGGATGGGGTTTACCAAGCATTCCCGGTCACCCGGGAATCTGGTGCGCTCTTACCGCACCTTTTCACCCTTACCCGGAACCTGCAGCCCTAAAGGCCGCCGGGACCGGGCGGTATATTTTCTGTGGCACTTTCCTTCACGTCACCGTGACTTCACGTTATGAAGCATCCCGCCCTGTGGTGTTCGGACTTTCCTCCACAGCCAATATGCTGCAGCGATCGCCTGGATCGCTCCGACCGTTATTGTTCCTTATGATTACCGTTTACAAAAACAATCCTGTTACAAAACGGACAAAATCTCAATATATTTGTCGTATGCAGTTCATTATACATCTGGGCGGGAATATTCATAAAACATCCCTGGCAGACGTAATCCCTGACCTCGGCAACCGCCTTGCCGCCGGCGATGTTGCCCCGCACCTCCATAAACTGATCCAGCACCGCTTTTGGGGCCTCTTCGGCAATCTTGCGCCATTCGTCGTCCAGTGCCGTCAGCCGTTCTTCCTCCTGTTGGCGCTGTTCTTCCAGGTCCTGTTTTTCCTCCTCAAGCCTGGATTTTTCTTCTTCCCACTCACGCCTGTCATCGGCCAGGTGTTTTTCCGCCTCGTCCAGATCATCCAGGAGCTTGATCATATTATCTTCCAGCTTGCCGATCTGACGTTTTAAGTCCTCTATCTCCGTTAAAACCGCCTGGTATTCTTTGTTGCTTTTAATCGACATCAGCTTCAGGTCGCTCTTTTTGATACTCTCCTGCCGCTGCTTGATTTCAGCTTCACAATCCCGGTATTGCTTCTTCTGATTTTCCGACAAAGTCTCCCGGTCGCGCATTTTCTGCTCTTCTTCAGCCAGCTGCTTGTCAAGCACTGCCATCTGTTCCGGTATCTTATTCAATGAAGATTTGATTTTATTCCTGGCATCTTCATTGGCCTGCAAACGAATCAACACGTCCATTTCATCTTTGGTTACTTCCAGCATAAATCAATCTCCAAATTTTTTTATTTTATACCAGTCTAAAAGGGTTTTCTTCTCCCTGGCATCCTTTAATATCCGCCGCCAGGCCCGCTTCGGCGGCAAGGGCCCGAAGCCGTTCCACCAGCAGGTCCACCACCAGATGTTCAGTTTCAAAATGCCCGGCGTCAATCAATCCCCGGCCCGATTCCACAGCGGCCAGGCCGTTGTGATGTTTCAACTCACCGCTTACAAAAACATCGGCCGAAGACGCAAAAAAGCGATCCATCAGGCCGGCACCGCTGCCGGAGCATACGGCCACACTGGAAACAGACAGTTCGGGATCACCGGCAACCTTGACATGATCGATTCCGAACCGCTGTTTGACCAGCCCGGCCAGATCGGCCAGGCGCATGGGTTTTTCCAGTCCGCCGACCCGCCCCAGTCCCTGCGCGGTTCCGACCGATCCGGCCAGAGGGAAAACATCATAGGCCATTGTTTCATATGGATGAACGGATTTTATCCGTTCAATCACACCACGCAAATCACAAGCAGCCACGATCGTTTCGATCCGTACTTCATCGGCTTCGGCGATTTCTCCGGCTTTACCGATAAACGGTGAGGCCTCGGCCGAGGGTTTAAAACGGCCTTTTCCGTTAACCGCAAAAGAGCAGCTTGAATACGCTCCGTAGTTCCCGGCCGGGCTGTCCTCCAGCACCCGTAAAACGTCCCCCTCGTGTGTCAGGGGGACAAACACCGCCAGTTTGCGGTACTCCGGCATGCGGGGTGAGTCCAGCACCCGGATGTCTTTCAGCCCCAGCTTATCGGCACAGACATCATTCAACCCGCCGGCGGCACTGTCCAGGTTTGTATGGGCGCTGAATATGGACAACCGGTTTTCAACCGCCATTTTCAGGGCATTCCCGGGCATGCGCTCAAAATCAACGGTTTTTAACCCGGAAAACAGCAGTGGATGATGCGTGATCAGCAGATCCGCCCCATCTTCACAGACGTCGGCGATCACCCGGTATGAAGGGTCCAGCGCAACCCGGATACGATCGGCCGGCCAACGCGGGCTGCCCGCCTGAAGACCGCAATTGTCCCAGGGTTCCGCCAGATCAGGCGGGGCCAGCCGATTCATAAGCCCGGCAATATCAGCCACGGTCACCGTCATATCGCTCTCCCTTGCACCAAAATTTTCACGAGTCGGCCTGAGCGCCGACCCCTGATTCCTTCTTCAAGGCACAACACACCAACTCACGTAGGGGCCACGGCCTGTAGGGGCAACCCCCTGTGGTTGCCCTTACCGGGCAGGCACGGGGGCCTGCCCCTACAATATTCATAAACAACCGCCACGGCCTGTAGGGGCAACCCCCTGTGGTTGCCCTTCACCGGGCAGGCACGGGGGCCTGCCCCTACATTATTCATGAACGCCCACCACGGAATCATGAACATTCTCCGCGGCCTGTAGGGGCAACCCCCTGTGGTTGCCCTTCACCGGGCAGGCACGGGGGCCTGCCCCTACAATATTCATAAACAACCGCCACGGCCTGTAGGGGCAACCCCCTGTGGTTGCCCTTTTACCGGGCAGGCACGGGGGCCTGCCCCTACAACGTTAGCGAGCGGCCTGCATCACAGCAGAAATACCCGAATTGACCCGCCTGAGGGGTGAATTCTTTAACATAAAAATTCATGGGAAAAAATAAAAAGGGCATGGTGTCAAAGACACCACGCCCTTTAAAATCAGCCTTCCATCCGAATGGCCGGATGGGTTTATTGCTCCTTTGCCTCATCGCTTCTCAAATCGGTTATTACCGTCATATGCCGTTCTCTATGTTCCGGCCCGAACATTTTTCGGGCTTAAAAAGTGGGCCCACCTGGGATCGAACCAGGGACCTACCGGTTATGAGCCGGTGGCTCTGCCTAGCTGAGCTATGGGCCCTTAACGTATTGCCAGTTGTAAAGGATTCTGGTTTATTACGTCCTGTTTGTCAATCTTATAGACCAGAATCCTGAAAAAATCTCTTTTTTAGGGGCAGGCACGGGGGCCTGCCCCTACATTATTCATGAACGCCCACCACGGAATCATGAACATTCTCCGCGGCCTGTAGGGGCAACCCCCTGTGGTTGCCCTTCACCGGGCAGGCACGGGGGCCTGCCCCTACATTATTCATGAACGCCTGCCCCTACAGCATTCAGGTTAGCTTTCCTCCATAAAGTGTTTCAGCTTCTTGCTCCGGGTCGGATGCCGCAACTTCCGCAAGGCCTTGGCCTCTATCTGCCGGATGCGTTCCCGGGTAACCGCGAAGTCCCGGCCGACCTCCTCCAGGGTATGGTCCGCTTTTTCACCGATACCGAAACGCATGCGAAGCACTTTCTCTTCACGCGGTGTCAACGTGGCCAGCACTTTTCTGGTCTGTTGCGACAAGTTCAGATTCACCGCGGCATCCGAAGGGATCATAAACTTTTTATCCTCGATAAAATCACCCAGATGACTGTCTTCTTCCTCACCAATAGGCGTTTCCAGGGAAATCGGTTCCCTGGCGATCTTGAGCACCCGCCGGACTTTGTCCAGAGACACTTCCATTTTTTCCGCGATTTCTTCGGGTGAGGGTTCGTATCCCCGTTCCTGAACAAGGTAACGGGAGGTCCGGATAAGCTTGTTGATGGTTTCAATCATGTGAACCGGGATCCTGATGGTCCGGGCCTGGTCCGCGATGGCCCGGGTGATGGCCTGCCGGATCCACCAGGTGGCGTACGTGCTGAACTTGTATCCCCGCCTATACTCGAACTTATCCACGGCTTTCATCAGGCCGATATTGCCCTCCTGGATCAGATCCAGGAACTGAAGTCCACGATTGGTGTATTTCTTGGCAATACTGACTACCAGGCGCAGGTTTGCCTGCACCAGTTCGCCCTTGGCGTCTCTGGCCCGGGCATAGCCATCTGCCACTTTTGACATCACCCGTTTTAAGGCACGGCTGTCGGCCATCAATGATGTTTCACGAAGAGAAATCTGTTCGTCAAGCTCTTTAAGCCTGTTGAACACTTCCCCCAGTTCTTTTTTGGTCGACTTGGAACGCCCGTCGGCCCAGGACATGAATCCGGTTCTGGTTTTCAGATTGGCCCGCAAGGTAGTGGCGGAGATATTGATGCCGACGGTACCGGCGCACGCTTCCATGAGATTGAACTGCTGGTCGAACCAGTATAGCTGCTCGCGAATGCGGCCTTCGATATTCACCATCACCTCATTTTCAATCCGCCAGTTCATCAGGTGTTCAAATATTTTATTGTTGCGGCGTGTCAGGGCATCCCTGGTGCGTTTTCGTTCCGCTTCGGATACCTGAGAAGACATGAGCTGCTCGCGTTGACTGATGTTCTCCGCATCCAACTGTTTGATAACGCGGATCGTCTCCAGGAATCCCTCCACCCGTTTTTCCTCGTCTTCGCTGACATCTCCTTCATCCACGTCTTTTAAAACAAACTTCGGCCGCAAGTTGCCGGACTCAATATTATCGCCCAGGGCAATGATACTCTCGACCCCGATGGCCGTCTCCAGCATACTTTTCAATGCCTCCTGCTCGCCGGCTTCAATTTTTTTGGCAATTACGACCTCGCCTTCCCGGCTTAACAGGGTCACCAGTCCCATTTCACGGAGATACATCTTGACCGTATCGCCGACACCGCCAAAAGCAGAAGCGGGTTTTTTTTCAGGGCTTTTTTTGGCGGCAGCCTTTTTCTTTTTTTTCTGGTCCGCTTCTTTAACGACAAGAACCTTTGCCTTCTCCAGACAGACCATGGCCTCGTCCATCTGCTCAGCGGCAATATTCAACTCTGTCATCGATTGTTCAAGCTCCTCATAAGTTAGTGTTCCCTGCTTTTTGCCCTTGGCAATCACGTCTTTTAATATTTTCTTGAGCGGCGACTTCTTTTTGGGCGCGGTTTTCTTGCGGGAAGCTTTCCCGGCCGCCGTTTTAGTCTTAACAACTTTGTTCACAACTTTTCCTTTCCTGGCAGCCGTTTTTTGAGGTGCCGTTTTCTTGGCAACCTTTTTCTTGACCGCCGTTTTTTGAGGTGCCGTTTTCTTGGCAACCTTTTTCTTGGCCGCCGTTTTTTGAGGTGCCGTTTTCCTGGCAGCCGTCTTTTTCGTTACGGTCTTGCCCTTGGGAGCGGCTTTCCCGGTGGCCTTGCTGCCGGCATTGGTTGCTTTTCCGGCGGCTTTGGCCGGCGCGGTTTTCCGCCTGGTTGCGGTTTTTTCGGCAGTTGCAGCTTTCGCGGCAACTTTCTTCTTTTTTGCA
Organism: Desulfosudaceae bacterium; assembly: GCA_963674745.2. Lineage (GTDB taxonomy): Bacteria > Desulfobacterota > Desulfobacteria > Desulfobacterales > Desulfosudaceae > JBFMDX01. The sequence goes on from CAXXDV010000001.1 coordinate 146,439, forward strand.
GATGAATTCTTTTTACCAGAAGATGTACGCGCCATTGAGCTTCCCCCCTTTATCTTTCCGTAGTATGGGCCTCGTTTTTGATCCGTCTTAACCTGTCTCTTTTGGTTTCCAGCAGTTGCTCCAGCAAGTTATCGTCATGGCTGTTTTCAGCCGCTTTTATCCGAGCACTTAAGTCATCTTCCCCGGCATGGCAACTGGCCACAAACTGCTGCACCAGTTTGTGGCAGTCGGACGCGTTCCATTCTTTGGGACTCAGCTCATCGCCTACCAGCAGGGAAGTCATCATCCGTTTCTGCTCATCATTATCAACCAGTTCAACCAATGCCATCATATCGGCTTTCGGCTCCGTGATTATCCGGCGATGGTTTAATATAATTCTACCGATGGCCGCCAGATCATTATTATCGAAATTCTTTAGTATACCTGTCCGGTCTATTTCCGGCAACATAAAAGGTGCGTGCAGCATCATTTCAACCAGCTGTCTTTCTATCCGATATTTTCCGGAGCCAAAATCCGCGGGCTGCTTTCCGGGCAGCGGGATGTCACCGGCATTGCCGTGCCGGGCGGTAGCCCCGGATTTGATTTCAGCAACCGCTTTGTTTACCCGGTCCAGGACCGCGCGTTCTTCAATTTTGAGGCGTTCCGCCAGCTCCTTGACATAAAGCAACCGGGCCAGTTCATCATCAACAGCAGCCACCACGGTTTCCATTTCTGAAATCACCCTGAGTTTACCATCTACAGAAAGACCGTGTTTCTTGACCGCCTCATCTATCAAGAACAGCATGGCTTCCCGGGCATTGGCGGCCAGGTGTTGAAACTTCCCGGCGCCGTATTGCATCAGATAGGAATCCGGGTCATATCCTTCCGGCAGCGAAAGAATAAACGGTTTAATGCCTTTCTCCCCGGAAAACAGCTCTATCCCCCGCCGGGCGGCCTTGATGCCGGCTTCGTCCGAATCAAACACCATCACGGCCCGGGTGACATATCCTTTTAACAAATGGACGTGCTCAACCGTCATCGATGTGCCCAGGGTGGCCACGACATTCTGGATGCCATGCCGGTATACCGCCAGAAAATCCATATATCCTTCAGTAATATATACGGTCTCCGTTTCCCGGCACTTCTGTTTGGCCGATTCCAGCCCGTAAAGCGTTCGCCGCTTGTTATAAAGCGGGGTTTCGGGGGAATTCAGGTACTTGGGCAAAGAATCATCAAAAACCCGGCCACCGAAAGCAATAATCCGGCCGGCCACATCGGTTATGGGGAACATGAGCCGGTTCCGGAATCGATCGTAGTATCCGCCGGATTGTTTTTTGACAACCAGACCGGCCTGTTCCAGAACCCGCGGCGGGAAACCCTTGTTGCTCAAATAACTCAACAGGTTGTCCCAACCTGCCGGTGCAACGCCCAGCTTGAAGTGATCGACGATATCCTTTGTCAGCCCACGTTTGGCGACATAGGACCGGGCCGGTGCGCTCTGAGGGTCGTCTATTAATTTTTGATGAAAATAGTCGGCCGCCATGGCATTTGCTTTAAGCAGCCGCTGTCTTTCGGATTCGGCCTTCTTCTGTTCCGGTGTTCTTTGCTCCTGGGGCAGGGAAATTCCGTATCGCCGGGCAAGCATCCGGACGGCTTCCGGGAACGAAATCCCCTGATGTTTCATCAGAAAACTAAACACATTGCCGCCTTCATGACAGCCGAAGCAATGAAATATCTGTTTATCGGGACTAACCGTGAAGGAAGGGGTTTTTTCCTGGTGAAAGGGACAAAGTCCAAGAAAATTTTTTCCGGACTTTTTCAGAATAACGGCTTCTGACACGATATCCACAATATTCGCGGTATTTCGAATTTCCGAGATTTTGTCTTCAGGAATATAGCCGGACAACGCCCTCTCCCTTGACGCTACACCATTTTCCCGGCAGCGGCGGCAATCGCCTCGGGGAGATTCACATCTCCCTCATACAGGGCCCTTCCGATAATCACGCCGATCACGCCCGGGTCTTTCATGTTTGCCAGCGCGCGGATATCGTCCACGACTGAGACACCTCCGGAAGCGACCACGGCGATATCAACTTCCGCCGCGAACTTTTCTGTAGCGGATATGTTCGGTCCGGTCCGCATGCCGTCCCGTGATATATCCGTAAAATTGATCGCCGACAGCCCGATCCCTTCAAATTGTCTGGCCAGGTCCACCGCGGAAACATCCGTCATTTCAACCCAGCCTTCGATGGCAACCCGACCGTCTCTGGCATCAATGCCCAGCACGATCTGATCCGGAAACGCCCGGCAGGCCGCGGTCACCATTTCCGGGTTGTTGACCGCCCCGGAACCGATAACGACTTTGGCCACACCCAGGTCAAGATACATCTTCACGGTATCCACATCACGGATACCGCCGCCGACCTGTATCGGCACCGAAACACCTTTGATAATCCGCTCGATAGCCGCCAGGTTCTGAGGCCGCTTGTTGACGGCACCGTCCAGGTCGACCACATGAATCAACTCAGCCCCCAGATCCGCCCATTTTCTGGCCATCTCCGAAGGATCGTCTGAAAAAACGGTCTCGGCATCCATTCTGCCCTGAAGCAGACGGACACACCTGCCGTCTTTTATATCAACCGCCGGTATAATGATCATGAAACGTCAGTGCGCCTTTCTCAGATACAGCCTTTGGTAGACATCGGCCCCGATATCCGTTCATCCCGGCGGGTGGCCTCGTCCAGCGCCCGGCCCGTCGCCTTGAACATGGATTCAATGACATGATGTTCGTTGTCACCGTAAAGCATATTAATATGAAGCGTCATGCCGGCGTTTGTCGAAAAGGCCCTGAAGAACTCTTTTGCCAGGGAAAGGCCGAAACCGGTTTCCGAAAAAGCGGGTACAGGCGCGTTGAACACCAGAAAAGGCCGGTTGGAAAGATCGATGGCGACCGACGCCAGACACTCGTCCATGGGCGTAACAGCATAGCCGTATCGCTTGATGCCGTTTCTGTCACCCAGCGCTTTTTTGACGGCTTCACCCAACATCAGGCCGACATCCTCGACCGTGTGGTGAAAGTCAACCTCGATATCGCCTTTGGCTTTCAGGGTGAGATCAAAAAATCCGTGGGCGGAAAAAAGGGTCAGCATGTGGTCAAAAAAAGGAATGCCGGTAGAGATATCCCGCTTGCCGGTGCCGTCCAGAACAATACTGATGTCAACCTGCGTTTCTTCTGTTTTTCGTGACGCAGTTCCAGATCGTTCCATCACCATCACCTGTAAAAAATATCTGTTCGATCAATGCAGGCAGACAGCCGGAAATCGTTACTTAAAAACATGATCCACCGGTCATGCCTGTTATTATGGTGGAGATGAGGGGGCTCGAACCCCTGACCTCGGCATTGCGAACGCCGCGCTCTCCCAGCTGAGCTACATCCCCAGTGTAAAACTTGATTTAATTATCAGCAGTAAATCAATATGTCAAGAAGCAATCAGCCACCGGTAAAAATAAAAAAGCTTTTAAACTCAGACCATTATAGTTGAAACAAATCCCCCCGGGCTATCCTGATAAAAATATAAAGAAATTACGGATAGTTAGCCATAAAAAACCGCCCCAGAAAAAACTTGCCAGAACGATACATTCTATATATAATTCTTTAAAATTGTATGTCAAGAAAAATCAGGCACTATATATAGATATAAAAATAAGCCATGTTTAAACTGGTTCCAACCGAAGACTACCGTCAAGCCGTAAGAATCCGCCGTTTTTTTCTGGCTGTTTACGGTTATATGGTATGGATGCTGACAATCCTGGCCGGCCAGATGGTGGGGTTATCCCACTGGTCATATCCGACTATTGCCGCCTGCTGGGCGATGATGTTTTTGGGCATGGGCGTTGTCTACCTCCTGCTGCGGACCGGATTCAATAAACGCTTTAAAGACCCCAGCCTGACCGTTCTGCAAATGGTGCTGGCCTGCGTCTGGGCGGGCGTAGCCACCTACTACACGCTCAGCCCCATCCGGGGCAGCATCATCGCCCTTTATGTGATTATTTTTGTCTTCGGCATCTTCCGCCTGTCCTTAAAAGATTTTTTCGCCATGGTGGCGGTGGCTATCATTACCTATGCCGGTGCGGTTGCCCTGCTTTACCACCATCATCCGGAAATGGTCGACCGTTCTCTGGAAACCGTCCGGACCACCCTGCTGGTGGTGGCGCTGTTGTGGTCTTCTTTGATCGGATCGTATATCAAGAAGCTGAGAGAAAAAATGGTCAGGACCAACACGGAATTGCAGAGCGCCCTGAAACGAATCGAGCAACTGGCCATTCACGATGAATTGACCGGTGTTTACAACCGGCGGCACCTGATCGACATCCTGGAGCGGGAAAAAGCCCTGGCCGACCGTACCGGCGTTAATTTTGCGGTGTGCCTGCTCGACCTTGACGATTTCAAGCAGATCAATGACACCTATGGTCACCTGGCCGGAGATACGGTGCTCAGGAATTTTTCCCAGGCCATCAAAGAGGATATTCGCCGGGAAGATTATGTTGCCCGGTATGGCGGCGAAGAATTCATTATCCTTTTTACCGGTGCCCGGTGCGTGGACAACGGTACCGACTGTGCTATGAGACTTCAGGCCGTCACCCGGCGGCTGACATTTGAAGATGTCCACCCGTCAATCCGCGTGACGGTCTCCATCGGCATGACGATTTACCGTTTTGATGAATCCATAGATGATCTTCTGTCCAGAGCGGACACGGCCATGTACCGGGCCAAAAACGCTGGCAAGGACAGGGTGGAATATCTCTGAGGGTTCAAGGATTCGAGGGTTCAAGGGGTCAAGGGGTTTAAAGAGGCAGGGGCCTGCGGATACCGGGGGTTCCAGCTTAAAGTTTTAGGGTTTTAAGGTTTTAAGGTTTTAGAGTTTTAGAGTTTTAGGTTTCAAGGGATTTTCTGGGCTTCGAGTTTAAGTGGTTAAGTGTTTATGTGATTAAGTGGTTAGGTGGTCGGGGTGTGAGAAGTGGGGACGGCCCGCTTTGCGGGAGTAAAGTCGGGGTTGGAGGTTGTAGGGGCACGGCGTGCCGTGCCCTTTTATCGGGCGGCACGGGGGCCTGGCCCTACATCGTTCATGAACATTTCCCACGACCTGTAGGGGCAACCCCCTGTGGTTGCCCTTCACCGGGCAGGCACGGGGGCCTGCCCCTACAATTGTTCATGAACATTTCCCACGGAATCATGAACATTTTCCGCGGCCTGTAGGGGCACGGCGTGCCGTGCCCTTTTATCGGGCGGCCACGGGGGCCTGGCCCTACATCGTTCATGAACATTTCCCACGACCTGTAGGGGCAACCCCCTGTGGTTGCCCTTCACCGGGCAGGCACGGGGGCCTGCCCCTACAATTGTTCATGAACATTTCCCACGGAATCATGAACATTTTCCGCGGCCTGTAGGGGCACGGCGTGCCGTGCCCTTTTATCGGGCAGGCACGGGGGCCTGCCCCTACATTTTTCATGAACAACCGCCCCTACGGTGACATACCCGGGCTATGACAACGATTTTAAAATACGCTGCAGCTTTTTATCTTCCGGAAAATATTCCAGGGCCTGCATGATGACGTCCCGGGCTTTGGCCTCTTCTTTCTGACTTTTGTAAAACCGGTAAACCCGCACAAAAAAAATCTTTTTGGACCACTTCTTCCCGGTCGACATAGGCCAGGGCTTGCTGGTAGGCCGTCCCGGCGGCCTGATAACGGCCTAAAGAGGCCAGGTAATCGCCAAAGGCCATGTATGACCCCACCCGCTCCGGCAACGCCTGTTTCATCTCGTTGTCCGTCACTCCGACCCAGGCCATCAATGCCAGGCAGGCGTCCGTATTTCCCGGATCATCCATCATGGCCTCTGTTAAGGTCGTCATGGCCTCTTCCGGCCGGTTGTTTTCAAACAACGCGGCAGCGTAATTCAGATAGGCGCTGATGTGATTATGGCTGACCTCCATGGCCGCTTGCAGCAAGGGCCCGGCCACATCCATATTCCCCTGCCGGGCAAAAAACCGGCCCGCGTCCTGGAGCGCCTGAACGTTCAGGGGATCAAGCCGAACGGCCCGCTGAAAATGATTACGGGCGCTTTCGCTATCATCTTGCATGACAGAAGCGTTGGCGGCTGCCAGATGATATGTCGCGTTCAGGGGATCCGCGGCAGCGGCCCGTTCATAGGCCCGCCGGACCGTATTCACTTCCTGTTCAGGCATATCCGTCAGGGAGGCGTCCGAAAAATCATAAACATGATGATTGGCCTTCAACACCCCGCCGTGAACCATAAACATGGCCATAAAAAAAACGGCGGCGATCAACCGGACCAGCCCCGGCTTGACGGTTGTTTCGGGTAAATAGGTGACCCGGGAGCTTCCGCCGAACCGGGTATGGGCACCCGAAACCATGACCGCCAGCACCAGAAAGAAATAAAGTCCGTTGGCGCCGACCTGGAGGTTAAAATCCACAAACGAATGCAGCAGGATAGACATAACAGCCGCCATTGACCCGGCAAACAGGTAAATGGCCATTCGGCGTCGGCGTTTTTGATAATGACGGAAACAATAGAGAATGATTTGAAACAGGGCCAGCGCCATCAGGCCGGCCAGAACGATACCCCCGGTGGCTAGAAATTCGATGTAATCGCTGTGGGCGTGCTCCAGCCGGGCATCACCGGGAAAAGTCCGGAAGCGGGGATAAACCGCCTGCCACGTGCCCACGCCGCTTCCTGTAACCGGAAAATGCCGGATGATGGTCAGCCCGTCCTGCCAGTAGTGCGGGCGCCCGGTGTTCAATTCCCCGGCTTCATTATATACATCGCCGAACCGCTCAAAAATCCGGTCCCAGCCATTGGAGCCGGTCAATATCATGATGCACACAAAAAGCACAATGGTAACCAGACCGGCTTTTTTGTTTTTCGTTCTTTTCATCAGCCAAAGGGCCAGGGCGCCCATGGACAGGGTCAATGACATGATGCCGCCCCGGGAAAGCGACACAAAAACAGAGGTGCCGATCAGAAGCGCGCTGAGGCCATATAAGAAATGGTAATTGACACGGGGGTGTAGCAGAAAATCTCTCAGCCGTTGTTTCCATGCTCTGCCCTTTGGTCCTGAACCCGGGCGGTAAACCAGAAACAGGCAGACTATCAGGGGAAAAATCATCTCCATCAGGCCGGCATAATGGTTGCGGTTCACATACGGCCCGATGGATCCATCGGCATGGACGGACGGCCTGAGCCAGAAGATCTTGTCCAGAGGCAGGTCGGGATTCAACTGCCGGGTAATAAACTGAATGATGACCAGAAAAGACAGCACACCCGCAAAAACCGCAATGACGGCCAGGGTTTGTTTCAACCGTTTGTAATCGGAGAACAACTGGACGGCAATGAAATAAAAAACCAGGTAGGATAAAAACCGGGTGAACTCGAAAAACGTGGCCCGGGGATAAACAGAAAGCGGCATCCATGCCGAATCGTCCAGGGCACCGGCAGACTGGTGATAGATGGCGTATGATTCCGGGGAAAGCAGCCGCACCAGAAAGGGCGGCAGGGGGATCACCTGCAGCAGCAGGTAAGCGGCGATGAGCAGCAGGGGAACCAGGCCGGGCAGGTGATAGATTTTTTTATGCCGGGCGGAAAGGCAGAACAACAGGGCGGAAAACCCGATCAGGATTTCCATGACGGCATAGGACCATGCCTCCACCGTGCCGAAAGCCAGTGGCGAAAAGATCAATACCGCCAGAAAGCAGAGATATGATAATGTCCCGGCCAGTTATTCCCCCCCCTATTATGGATTTCTGTAGGGGCAACCCCCTGTGGTTGCCCTTCACCGGGCAGGCACGGGGGCCTGCCCCTACATTATTCATGGACGCCCACCACGGCCCGTAGGGGCAACCCCCTGTGGTTGCCCTTCACCTGGGCAGGCACGGGGGCCTGCCCCTACATTATTACCCGAACCTAAAACATTTAACTTCATTCCGGGGCACAACACTCTACTAATTAAAAGACCGGACCCGGAGGCGGTCCATATCAAACCTTTTCCTTTTCCTCGTCCGTATAATACCGCCCGTAATACCGCCCGTAGGTCCGGTAATAATAATCATAACGGGCACGTTCCTGGTCCAGGGCATTGACGACATAACCCAATCCCTTGGCATTGACACCGGACAGGATCTTTTCCCCCCGCAGCATGGAGTCATAGGTGGACACACCGGAACGGATGATCAGCAGGGTCTGGTCCACCGCCTTGCTGATCAGGATGGCATCGGTGACCGTCAGCATGGGCGGCGAATCAATAATCACACAATCATAGCTTTCTCGCAGCCTGTTGAGGACCGTTTCCAGCCGGTGCGAACTGAGCAGCTCCGAAGGATTGGGTGGTATGGGCCCGGCCGGTACAAAACGCAAGAAGGGCAGATCCTCTTTTTTCCGGATGGGGATATCGGATTGACCGGCCAGGCAGGTACTCAGCCCGGTCTCGTTATCCAGGTCAAATACCCTGTGAATCCGGGGGCGCCGCATGTCCGCGTCAATCAGGATCACTTTAAGCTCGGACTGGGCAAAGGCCAGGGCCAGATTGGTTGCGGTAACGGTTTTACCTGTCTTGGGGTTCATGCTGGAGATCAGCACACTTTTGGGCGCGCCGTCCGAAGAGGACAACAAGACAGCCGTTCGAATGGCCTTGTAATGTTCGGAAACAACCGACAGGGGCGCATCCTGGACAATTGTTTCGATTTTTCCGGTATGATCTTTTAAAAGCGGTACCGCCCCCATCAGCGGCAGGTTCAGCCGGGACTCAGCATCATCCACGGTTTTAACGGTGTTGTCCAGGTATTCCAGAAAAAAGGCCAGCCCCACGCCGAGCATCAGGCTCACCACAATGCCCGTCATCACCGAGCGTTTCATTTGTTTATTAAACGGGAATACAGGCACAGCAGCATCTTCCACCACCCAGACGTTAATCGACGAACTGGTGTCGGTGGCGTCATATTCCTTGATCCGCTGCAGCATACGGTCGTATAGAAGGTTGTTGACGTTGACATCGCGCTTTAAAATTTCATACTGAATCAGTTTGTCATTCATCAAGGCGGCGCTCTGCTTGGTCTCATTGAGCAGGGTTTCCAGGTTGGCGGCCTGCTCCTGGGCCAGTTCATACTTGTTTTTAATCGACTGGATGACCCCCCGGATCTCCTGGTTCAGTTTTTCCTGTATGGACTGCAGGTCCTCCCTGGATCGAACCATGCGTGGGTGTTTTTCACCGATGGATTTGGACAGGGTAACGATCTCCTGCTCCTGGTCGATCATGGTTTTGCGCAGGCTGGAAACAGTCGGGCTTTGCAATACCTCTGGCAGGTTCAGGGCTTCGGCCAGGGACATGCGGCTGATTTCCCGGTAAAGAGAAGACATTTCTTCCATTTCCGCCTGGACCTGGGTCAACCGGTCGCTCAGGGTGGAAATTTTCTGGGGAAAGGTTACCTCCCGATCGCCCACCGTGTAGATGTTCTGTTCTTTTTTATAAACCTGCAAGCGATATTCACTGGCTTCGAGCTTCTGCCGTTGCTGGGCGGCTTTTTCTTCCAGCCATTGCAGGGTTTCGGAAGTGGCCTGGGTGCGCATTTCCAGCAGAAACGCCTTGTACGCCGCCGACACGGTGTTTACGATATCGGCCGCCAGCATGGGGTTGGTGGATACAAAAGAGACATCAACTACACTTCCGCCCTGTTCCTCATTGCGCATTACCATAATGCCGCCGCTGATCATCCGGGCCAGGGACTGCTTCAATGTTTCTTCTTTTTCCGCCTCGGTCAGGGACGGCTTTTGCCCGTCCATTTTCTTTTGACGGCCCATGCTGGTCAGCCTGATGCCGACATGAATCAAATTTTTAAACCATCGGCTGACTTTGTATAAAATCGACCCCCCGGAATTCATATTGGAAAAATACCGGCTGTAGGTTTCATCCAGCTTTAATTGTTCCACCACCTGGCGACCGACCTTATTGCTTTTGATAATCTGGGTCTGGGTGGCTAAGAAACCCGGGTCATAGCCGAACCGGTTGTTGCTCAACAGCATGGGGGCATTGTCTTTTTCGATCAGCAGTTTGGCAGACGCCCTGTACAGCGGGGTTTCGGAAAAGGCATTGATCAGGATCAGGGGCAGGCTGACCGCGAAAACCAACAGGATAATATATTTTCGCCGTATCAGGATCCAGAGGTATTTCCTTAGATTGATTTCCTCTTCTTTAAAATCCAGCTCATCGGTCATTTTATCTTTTTCCTGGTTATTTTTATTCCTGGTGCTGATTTTTCTGAGAATTAACCCCTTAACCCGCGAATGTCGTAGGGGCGGCCCCCTGTGGCCGCCCAATGACAGGGCACCCACAGGGGGGTGCCCCTACAAGGGCAGAAACACCTCAGGCCGATAACCACCTGAAACCCTAACGCCCTGAAACGTTAAAACCCCTTGCGAAGCAGGCACCTGAAACCTTAAAACCCCGACCCCATAATCACATAATCACATAATCACTTAATCACTTAATCACCCGAAACCCAATCGGGCACGGCACGCCGTGCCCCTACATAGTCACCCTAAAACTTTAACACCTTAAAACTTTAAAACTGTTACTTACGCGTTTGGTTCCGGGTCGAGCATGGTCCGCACCCTTAGAAATAACTTTCCGGCACCATAATCACATCATCCGGCAAAATCCGCATATCCATGCGCACCCCTTTGATCAGGTGCTCAACCCCTTCTTTGGTACGGATAATCCGGGTCCGGTCGGTAGAGGCCTTGTCGGTAGGGCCGCCGGCCATGGTCAGGGCCTTGATCACCGTCAAATCCTTTTCAAAATTATATACACCGGGTTTTTTCACCTGGCCGCTGATATAAAACACCTCTTTTTTCGGGATAAAAACATGGTCCCCGTCGATTATATTAATGTTCTCCGATGACTGCCCTTCCTTCATCAGGCGGCCCAGGTCGACCACGGTAACCGGGGCCGCCGGTTTATCATCCCCCCTGTGCTGGATAATGGCCTGGTAGGCCGCGTTTTCGGTCAAACCGTTGGCTTTTGAAACCAGCTCCAGGATCGATGTCTCACCCTGGATTTCATAAACACCCGGGGATTCCACCTCGCCCAGGATAGTCACCTTCCGGCCCCGGAACTCTTCCACAAAGACATGGACCTGGGGATCGACAATAAAGCCGTCGGCCAGAAGGCGCTTGATTTTGTCCTCCAGTTGTTTGACACTGAGGTTTTCCGCGGAAATCTGGCCCAGTAAAGGCAGCGAAATCATGCCGTCACCGCTGATCCGGACCGTGGTCTGCATGTCCGGCTGCTCATAAACGGAGATTTTGACCACATCCCCTGCGCCCAGAAGGTAATCCTGGGCCGGCGCAGGATGAGAAAATTGCAGGGTAATAATGATAAAAAAAATTAAACCAACAACCCGGTTCACAGAAATATGTCTGAACGATCTTCTACACGTCATGCTTTAAAATATCACCTTTTTGATCTAAGCCGTCAGCTCCAGGGCCCTGACGCCGGGCAGACGATTGAATCCCGCATAAGAAAATAACTTTGAAAACTACCGGTAAATGCTGCCACGCAAAAAGACCGTATGATCATCGTAATCAGCGTCATTGTAATTGGAATCCAAATGGGTATAGGTGTAGGCCAGATCAAACGTCAGCCATCTTAAAAAATCAAATTTAATGGTCGGCGACAGGGCATACTCCCGGTCCCGCCGTCTTTTATCTTCCCATAGGTCATCTTCATATTCATAGGCATATTCGTCATAGAACAATGTACCGTGTAAATTCAACCGCAGCTTGCTGGTTAACTTATAGGTCACCGACAGCCCGACCATGTGCGTCAGCATATTGGTCGACACCTGGCCGAAATAGTCATCCCAGTGAAGGCCGATACTCATGGCTTCCTCGTACCGGCGATAGGCATTGGCCACGATCCGGGTCCGTTCGGTCATGTCATAATCCACAATAAGTTCCGCCATAACCGTACCGGTATCGGACAATTCATCGGCATCAAAGGCCCGTTTTCCATAACCGCCCTTGAGGTGTCCGCTCGTTTTCTCGGTAATTTCCCAGCGCACCCCGCCAAAAACCCGCTTTTCAACACAATCCCGGGGTGAACGCTTATAATCCAGGTCCGCATATTCATATTCGGCAAACAGCCAGGTCTTGTCCGTCAAATGAAAATAACCGTAAAAGGCCCAGGAATTATCGACCCGGTCATTGATATTGTTTTCCCTGTCGTCATAGCTTAACCAGTAATTGGAAAAATCCAGCCGAAACTCGAATTTTTCCGTCAGGTTGACCGTAGACACCGCGCTGAACAGGTTCGTCTTGTACTTATCTTCAATGGTATAGGCCCGGGAAGAGATGGAATCATGGGCCCGTTTGAACTGGTCGATCAGCTGCAGGGTGAATTTGTTCCGGCTGTTGTAGTGAAAATAGCTGTCCAGCCGGTGGGTGACCATGTTGTTATCACTTTCATTATGATAAAACTCCCACTGCGGGCTGTAGAGCAGATAGGCCTGGTAACGCCGGTCGTTTTTGGGATAAAAGGGGCTGACCGTCAGGCCCCCGGGGGTGGCACTGGTGGTGGAAATCTCGACCAGCCGTTCATGACTGGCCGGCAATGCCATCCACAGGCCGGGCGTAATATAAGTGGCCCAGACACCCTTGGGGTTTTTATAAGCTTCGTACAGGTTGGATTTATAAATGAGGTTCACCCCGAGAAAACCGTGAATTTTCTCCGGCTTCTCATACACGTCTGCGATACAGTCGTCCGGAAGGATAAAACCAGGGGCCGTTTCTTCCTGTTCATGGCAGGCTTCCCCGGCACAACCGGAAAATACGCGGATCCTGTTGGCCGTGCTCACCAGCAGCTCGGCAATATCCTTATCCGAATCCGGCCGGAGCATGGCAACGACCGTCACTTTGCGGGTTTGTGATGGCGGCAGATCACCCACTTTCCACAGCAGGGTGGTCTCCCCGGTCACCGGTTTATCTTTTTTTATTTCCAGCGCGGCTGTCTTATCATCGTCCTTACCCTCAAAAACCAGGTTGTCCTGGAGAATATCTTCGATGATCACGTCAAAAGCCGTTGTATTGCCGCGGTTGGTGACGTAAATCTGCCATGGCATGGACTGGCCCGGCTCCAGCCGGCAGGATTCCGGTGTCACCCGTATGGCCAGGTCCGCGGATTGGCTTAATAACGGATTGGTATAAGCGGATACTTCCCGTTTGCGCACACCCGGTTTTTCACAGCCGGCGGTTGTGCTCCGGGGCGTAACCATATCCAGGGGATGAACAAAATAGGCCGTTACTTTTAATCCGGAAGGGCGCAGGCATTTTTTCATCACTTTAAACCGCAGACTGCCGCCCTTTGTCAATGACCGGGGACGGCCCGAAGCATTGTCAAACGAAAAAACAACGACACCGGGCCGGCTGGTATGCACCCGGGGCATCCGGCCGTCAAATCCGATCGCCTTCAGCTCATCCAGATAAGCATAATTTTCAGTATCAAGAACGATCTCCAGATCATACAGTTGTCTTTTGGTTGTTTTTTTAATATCGATAACCGCTTCCAGTATCTCGCACTCTTTAACCACTTCGGGCAGGTCCACGGACACTTCGAGCCCGAGGTTGACGTCCCCGCCGGCAACAGCGTCCCTTCTTTCTCCGGAGGGGCCTAACATGACAGCCGTTTCCGGTGCTAGAAGGCGAAGACCGCAATTGTCGGCATATACCGGCCGAAACAGAATCATTTCTTCCGGCAACGGATCGCCCGGATTGCGGTTTGCCTGGAGCTCAAAATCCAGAGACAGGGAACCGCCCGGTTCAAGGGGGTCGGAGATGACAAATGTCCCTGATCCGGCATCATAAACAAAACCCGGAGACATTTCACTGACAGTGACAAAAAAACGGGTCAGGTTGGTTTCAAGGGCAAGGCCCGACGCCCTGCCGTCACCGGTGTTGCTGATGGAAATGCTTACCGGCTGTTTGTGTCCGGAAACAAATGATTCGGGAGAGATATCGACCGTATAACGAATTTCCGGGGTGGTGATCACGGGGGCCAGGTAATAAATTTTTTCCGACTGGCAGGAATACAACTCATCGGTAAACACATAAACGGACAGATCTTTGCAGGAAGCGACTTCCAGGTCAAAGGTATACCAGCAGGTTGAATCAGACAGCCGCTCACCGACAACGAGTGATTTCCGGGGCATGCCGATGATCTCCGGGATATCGACATCGATTTTCTGGGCCTGTTCGTCATAGCGGCATTGGACACGATTGGTCGACAGGCTGCCCCGGTAAACAAAGCCTTCCCCCCAGGACGCGCTGCACTGCAATAAACGCAAAATACCGGAATAGGAATTATGAATCCGGACCCGAAAGGTAATCACATCCCCCAGGTCCGCTTCCGGATAGGCCGTGGGGGATATTGCCTGACCGTTTATTTTGACCGCCTCCAGGTAGGACTCGACACTGTCCTGGACCCTGGGCGCATCGATCACGACCGGATCCGCCTCGTTAACGGCGGCCGTGACGCCGGCTGAAAAAAAGATCAAACAGATTAACAACAAAGGCAAAACACGTAAAAACGATAAATTAACCCTCACATTAATCCTTGACATGACGTTCCTTTTAAAAATTACCCCTTATGGTACCATCGGGCTGATCACCGGGCGCCTGCCCTCGCCTTCGATGGTGATCCGTGACACGCCGATCGCCAGTAAAGCCGGTTGCGGCAGGGAATGGCGGTTGAACACATGACCGAAAAAATCCAGAAACGAATGGTAAACGGCGATTACGGTTGCCGGCGGGATATTAAACCACCGGACGACCTGCACCACCAACTCCCGTTCGGCTTCGTTTTCCGCCAGGGCCCGCAATAAATCGGCTTTGGTGCGATCATGCCTGAGCATGAAATCACAGGTCTCATAAAGACCGCCGAGACCGGTTTCCCATTGAATCAACCAGGTCAACACCTGTTCCGGAGGCGTGCCCCGCTCGTTCAAAACCCCGAGAGCACTTTCAAAATCCAGGTCCCCCTGAAGGCAGAACAGGATGATCTTTTCCGGTTCAATACCCGCCGCCAGCAGCGCCTCGACCAGCGCCGACGGGGATACCCCGCTGTTTTTAGCGGCTTTGATAATAAGCGCAATAGGAACATTCGCGTTCAACAGCATCTTCACGGCCGCTGAAACATCGCCTTTTTCAAACGCGGATTGGGGCAGGGTTTCGCTGTAGGTTGATGCCGGCACATTAATCGCGCCCGCGAACAGCGGCAGGCCGAACACAAAGCACACGACCACACCCAAAACTGTAAATTTCTTCATGGTTCCCCCCAGTTTTTACCGGTATTAAAAAAAACCGGCAAATGGAAAGTAAGTACCCAAAAAAACTACATCAATTAAAAAATGAAGATTATCACGAAATGAACAGCCCGTCAATTAAAAACTGAAAAAATATCATACACCTGACACTTTCCTCGCCGGAATCTAACAGACTCTCCGGAGACACCCCCAACTTGCGACATAATCACCTGAGCCCTGGACCTCGAACCCCAAACCTCGAACCTCAAACCCCGAACCCCGAACCCCGAACCCCCAGCCTCTTAACCTGCTTTTCATACAACTCCGCATAATACCCCTTATTCCGCATCAGCACTTCATGCTCCCCCTGCTCCACAATGCGCCCCTCCCGTAATACCAAAATCCGGTCGGCCAGACGAACCGTGGAAAACCGGTGACTGATCAACAGGGCACTTTTATTCTCCAGAAGTTCCCGGAACCGGGTAAACACCTCGTATTCGGCCTTGGGGTCCAGGCTGCTGGTCGGCTCATCCAGCACGATCAGCCGGGCGTCCCGCAAAAAAGCCCGGGCCAGGGCGATCATCTGCCACTGGCCGATGCTCAGTTCCACCCCGTCCTTGAATATTTTGCCCAGAATGGTCTGGTATTCTTTCGGCAGGGCCGCAATTACCCGGTGGGCCCCGGCCCGTTCGGCTGCCCCTCGAACCGTCGCCATTTCGGCTTCCGGCAGATCAATGTTGCCGAACCGGATATTGTCGGCCGCAGACAGATTGTATTTGACAAAATCCTGAAAAATAACACTGATCTCTTGCCGAAGATCGGCAATACCGTACCTGTCCAGGGGAATACCCTCCAGGGTAATCCGGCCCTGTGGGGGGTCATAAAGCCGGCACAAAAGTTTGGCAATGGTGGTTTTGCCGGATCCGTTTTCACCGACCAGGGCCACCACTTCCCCGGGTTTGATGCAAAAAGACGTGTCTTTGAGCACCATGGCCGGGGTGTTGGGATAGCCGAACCAGACATTTTCAAAGCAAAACCCGTCGCGCTCATTCCCGGGTATCGGCAGGGGTTTGTCCGGATCTTTAACAACCGGCTCAACATCCAGAAACTGAAACAGATAGGCCAGAAACAGGTTGCACTCGTACAGATCCGCCATCCCGGCCAGCACATTTTTCAAGGCCCCCAGCCCCCGCTGAAAGGCCTGGTAAAACATGACCATATCACCCGGCGTAATGGCGCCGGTCACCGCCCGCCAGGCCATGACCCCGAACATGCCGAACACGGCCGCGAAACTGCCCATCTGGGCCAGTAAATCCGCAATTGCCCGCCGCCGTGAAATGGACAGCTTTTCTTTCCGTAATGACCGCCGCACCCGGTTAAAGCGATGGCTGATCTCCGTTCCAATGCCGAACAGCCGCACTTCCTTGGCATGGACGTTGCCGGTTAAAATCCAGTTATAATAAGCGGCCATGCGCTCATCCGGGGTTTTTTGGGCCTGCCAGTTGAACATGACCCGGGAAAACTTGATCCGGACCAGGATACCCGGCACCGCCGCCAGCACCAGGATGACGGCCACGGCCCAGTGAAATGTCAACAGCAAGCCGGCCATGGCCAGCAAAGAGATACTGCTCTGCCCCAGTTGAATGAGGGTATTGACGATCTGTGTCGGCCGGAACGGCCCCTCCCGCTGGGCCCGGTGCAGGGTGTCAAAATACTGGGGGTTTTCATAAAAATCCAGATCCGCCTCAATGGATTTGGCATGCAGCACATCATACATCCGGTCCCCCACCTTGAGGCTCAAGGCCTCGCGCATCAATCCGGATATGGACTGCAAACCCGCTTGCCCCAGGGCCAGTCCCCCGGCACCGACCACCAGCATCATCACCCGCCCAAAAGCCGCCTGCGGATCCGGTGACCCCATGGCCCCAATCACCGTATCCACGATCAGCTTCATCAAATACAACGATGCCAGGGGCAAAATCCCCTGCAGGGCCATGATCACGGCCGACCCGACCACCCGGCCCGGAGCGGCCCGCCACACAAACCCCACCGCCCGGTCCAACCGCACGGCATGACGTATTTTTTGACGCAACGGTTTCATTTTTTATTCATTAAATTTTATTCGGACGGTTATGAAGGTTTTAAGTGGTTATGTGGTTATGTGGTTATGTGGTTAGGTGGTTAGGTGGTTAGGTGGTTATGTGGTTATGTGGTTAGGTGGTTAAGTGATTAAGTGGTTAGGTGGTTAGGTGGTTATGTGGTTAGGTGGTTAAGTGATTAAGTGGTCGGGTTCCTGCCTCGTCATTCCGGGCAGTGGAGCGAAGCGGAACGTGACCCGGAATCTAGAAAAGGATTTAGGTTTTAGCGTTTTAAGGTTTAACCGTCCGTCCGTACTATGTGTCTCGGGTGTAGGGGCGACCGGCTGGTCGCCCTTCCATAATGATATTCGACAGAACTGGATTCCGGATCTTGCCCCGCCTTCGGCGGGTCTTGTCCGGAATGACGATGCCAAGGATTGCGACACACTCTCTTGACCCGGAATCCAGATCGACCATGGCAACCCCGGGCTGAACAAAAACAAAACAGAACAACACACCGACACCCCAATCCGTGTAATCCGTGTCAAAAAAAAGCGGAACACCTCGCACAGGCCACCCCCACCGCTCAAACCCCGCCACCGCCACCGCAATGCGGCCCCGCCACACCTCAAACCCTGCCCACATAACCACTTAAACACATAACCACTTAAACACATAATCACATAACCACTTAACCACTTAATCACTTAATCACTTAACCACATAACCACCTAAAACTTATTGAAGTAAAACAGGACAAACAGGGCATGATATGCCCAGAATGGATTACGACGATACGACTATACTTTTTCGACCGGCCCGATGACCAAATCCCACGGCTTTCGGCACTCAAAAGCACCCGTGTCCGGCCGGAAGCGGGCCACAACCCGTTTATTGCAGATATATTGAATATGTGTCCCTTTAGCGGAGTTGATCATGAGCCGGGTGATGCGGGGCCGCCAGAACCAACTGACGATTCCGGATGTCCTGAGTCTGTCATAAAGGGGAAAAATGATTCGAACCCCTTGCCGGCGTACTTTCCAGTAGCAATGAAGCCCCCAGCCACGGCAACGTCCAAGCCATCCGCCATGAACAATTAAAATACGGCCATTGCGTTCTTTATAACATACCCGGCCCACAAAATTACTTTCAGTCACCACCCCTTTGTCCTCGTGCGCTAAAGCATCCCCACGAGTTACCAGCCCCCCGCTGATGCGTCGCACCACCCGGTGGACGATCTCATCTTGCTCTTCCCCGCGCTGCCTGAAAAACACCACCACATCCCCGGGCCTTACCCGCGACAGCGACACAGGCTCAACCGTCAACACATCCCCCGGTTGAAAGGCGCCTTTCATGCTTAAGCCAAGATATACTCGTTGTGTATGCATTCTCAGACCTGCGCTACCAGCCGGGCGAATCGCCCGTGTGACAACTCTCACCCGCAGTCCCACCATGCGTATAACAATTTGAAGTTGCTACATTGCCAGTTGGGCAATATGGTGTGTATGCAGGATCATTGCCCCATCCGCAGGTCAAACCAGCATTCGATCCACCTCTACATTGATCTCCTGCACTGGTTCCATCGCTACACGATTCCCCCAAGACTGAAGCGATTTTCCCCACAGCCATGCTCTTCGGTTTTTCATATTTAATTTTTTTGTTTGGCATAACGCACCCCTGTCAGGTTAATTGTCAGAAATTTTAATTATAGTTTCATCTAATCTTTTTTGCAACAAAGAGACAACCGACTGCTTTTCAAGCGAGAATTGCAACTGCCATCCCGGATATTGCCTGGCCATCAAAACCGCGAACTGAAACCATCTTTGTGCCAGATCCGGGCGGGTCTTTTTTCGCTGGATATCAATCTCAAAAACCGCGTCCATAAGATATTCACAGGTTTTAATCGAAGACAGTGGCTTTAGGTCAGTATGTTGAGCTGCGAAAATACGAACAATGGCATGCAGCGGATACCACCTATCCTCTTCCTGCAATATCTCCTTATACGTACTGTCGTTTTCATATACCATAGATTTAATTTGGCGGCCGCTCATTACCCCCCAAATCCCGTTGTTCAATGATCTGGCAAACACCAGATCATCCGCGATCAAATAAAAATGGTCAGAAAGCAATGAGCTTAGCGTCGTTTTGCCGGAGCAGGAATGCCCCATCAACAAAATAGCGCCATAGGGGCCATCAACAGCCGCCGCATGCAAAAACAGACCGAATTTGCTATGAGAGACAATTGGTTCCGGCATGTTTAACCTCATCGCCTGGTTCATTTGGTGTGTGGCTGTTTTCGATATATGTACGACGGCGTGAATCCGGAAACAACCCGCGTGCTGCCGCTTCCTGGCACATGGGATCGGGCGATATTAATTTCCCATTTACCACATAATTCTGGGCCACACAATGCATCAGGCATCTGGAAGAGTGAATACAGTCACCGCAGATACCGGGGTATTGACCGGCAAGGCCGCTTCGCAATTCGTTCAGCAGTGGATGATGGATCCAGACATCTTTTAAATCATCCGTACCCAGACTGCCGAAACAAAGCTCCGGAATGGTGCGCCCAATACCGCACAGCGCCATTTCTCCACTCCCCAGGATCCCCAGAACATTTAACACATTACAGGTTCCACACGATTTCCCGACGCGGAGGATCTCGGATATGGCGAGCAGGGCCGGAGGCATCATGATGGTCAATGGGATGGAAACGCGCTGCTGAAGCTCCTGATTTATATAATGCACCAGTTTGAGCGTCTCATCAAACACGAGGGTATCCCCTTTTTTGTGCAGCCCATCCCCCCGGCCGACACTATTGACCGGGTTGAATTTAACGGACCCGACCCCAAGATCAACCGCTAATTGAACCAGGTCGTCTATTTCATGAAGATTGCCACGATGCGGACACATGATGATCTGCGGCCGGAACCCGGCTGCAACCAGATTTTTAACCCCCTGAACCGCCTTATCAAAAGCGCCTTCAACGCCCCGGAACCAATCGTGATAAGACGGTCTTGGGCTGTCAATGCTGACCGATATGTGCCACAGGCTTGTATTTTCTTTTAAATGAACTGCCAGATCTTTGTCGATCAGCGTACCATTGGTTTCCATGGTCAACGGGATTTTCTGTTCCGTAAAAAAATCGACGATTTCGACAAACTGGGGGTGTAAAACCGGCTCCCCGCCGGTCAGCTTGGCATTTGTCAATCCGAGGGGCCTGGCAGCTGCCACGGCATTCTTAAGCTGTTCCAGATCGATATATTCACCCGGTGTCGGCTTGCCATCCACATATGTCGGCGCGATCCAGCAATGTCGGCAGCGCAGGTTGCACCCATTGGTCAGGTAGAGATAAAAAGAATGTAAAGGGGGTACCCCCTCCGGAAGGTCCAATTGTTCTTGTATAGATTCGGCTTGTTCGGGCGGTTGCATATCACAGCTCATTCGATGACCTCTCCGATAAAACCGGCTGATTTGAGTTGTTCAATGAAGGCCTCCACATCATTCACAACCTGGTCCTCAGGCACGTCTTCACAGACATCCAGCAGATACTCGACAATCTCCTGTTTTGTCCGTGGGTATTCCAGAGACTCCCAAATAGCCAGTCCTGTGGGATTGATGGCCTGAACCGCGTCGGTTTCCGGGTTGAACAAAATCGCGCCTTCAGGCTCTTCAACACGACAGGAGATGTCGCGATTCATGCTGTATTTTGTATTTTCCATATTTTTAAAATCCTTAATGCCTGAAAGTCGGCCCACCTCTTTTATAACAGACTGATTATTCAAATCAATTAAAATGGCCATAACGTCCTGTGCCAACAAATCAGTGGATGTTTCATAGGTGACATTCAAGACATTAACGATATCATCTACCGTTTGTTTACCATCCAGAAGATTGAGGACATCCCGCGCAACCGCGTTGATTTTCACCAGCCGGCGTTCCTCGGGCAAAAAAATCAAGGATTCGTCACCAAAATCTTCAATGGCCACATTCTGCCGGACAACATAACGATTATTTAACTCCTGGTCATCGTATTCAACCATTGTTGGTCTCGCAAAAATAGTCATTCCGAGCAAGTCCTGCCGAAGGCGGGCCCGCTGGATCCCGGCTCACATTTCGCTTCGCTCCATTGGCCGGGATGACGAGTTGTGAGACAGTCTCCAAGCCCGGAATTACGATGGCAACACTTTTTATAAAGCCATCAGCCATGGGACAATTCATCAATAAACGGTTTATCAAAAGCCATTACCTGATTTTTGAATCGCCGATAACAGTCATGGGGATTGGCCCGGTTAATCTCCCCGGTCATTTCATGGGCCAGGCCCGGGCAACTGCCGTTACAATACGGCGCCCATTCACAATCTTCGCAACCCGGCACCTGGGTCATGAGGATTTTTCGCCGGTCTTTGAGGGCCTGTAAGGATGAGTGATGCTTCCAGATATCGGTTAATCGGCCCTGGTTAACCTGACCCAGCACCACTTTGGCCAGCATGTTACATGGCGTGATAACCCCGTCCGGGTGGACAGAAAGTTTGTTGTACATACAGCCACAGGCCGTCAGATAGCCCATTTTCCATCGAGCAGTCATTTCCCCGGTGGCTTTGGCGTGCTCCATTTCCCGGTATGAATACCACTTGGCCAGGGGACCGGCCGTAGCGGTAACCCGGCCGTTGTATTGTTTTTCCAGCCGGGCCAGGGATTTCATGGCTAGTACCTGCTGCTGCGGTGTCAGTGTAATGGTTTTTTGATTATTACACCCGGAACCCATGGGCATGGCATCATTGGTTCCGAAACTGTTTATGCCCACATCCTTCAGCAGCAGCCGGGCGATATTATCAAGGTCGTCTACATTGTGGCGATTGACCGTTACCCGGACGGTTACCGGAAAACCGGTTTCTTTGAGCAGACGCAAAGCCCGGTACGCTTTCTCAAAACTCCCTTTACCACGGCTTTTGTCATGGACCTCGGCGCAGGAACCGTCAATAGACACCTGGATGCTGTTTAGCCGTTGGCGTCGGTTGTGTTTTTCAAATTCGGACAAAACCGTTTCCGTAATCAGTGTGCCGTTGCTTAGGATGCTGTAACGCATGCGGCTGTCAATAAGCGCGTCAATCAACGCCCATAAATCCGGCCGGACAAAGACCTCTCCTCCGCTCAGGGTGGCGCTCCGGACTCCGAATCGTTTTAACTCATCAAAAAAGGTCAGCCATTCCGGAAGCGGCAGGTCCGGACGAGAAGCCATTTCATCCGCGTAAAAGCAGTAGGCGCAATGAAGGTTGCATTTTCCGGTCAGGGACAGATCAAAATCTCGAGGGGCATCGGCAATATTTGAATACGCTTCTGTCGGCATCGGTTTTTCGACCGGGGTTTCCGAGGCAACAGCAAACCCTTCGTTCAGTAATTCACCCGAAAATTCGGTGACGTCGGACAGAATTTCATCGTTGACGGAGATGTCGCAACGGGCGGCAAGGGTTTGGGCAAGGGCATCGGTGTGCGCCGTGCCGTCCATGGCCTGCCATACGATCAGGCCGGTGAGGTTGATGACTTTTTCCCGGCCGGTGTCCGGGTCAAACAAGATGGCATTGTCCCCTTCAAGGCAGACGGAGATTTGGGGTTGGCGGGACCAGTATATTTTATTTTTCATTTTTATTTATTTTTAATGTATGAGTCCATTTTTATTCTGGATTCCGGGTCAAGCCCGGAATGACGAAGCGAAAGACCCGTCATTACGAAACGAAAGGCATTCGGCATGCCGCCGGCGAAAGGCCCGTCATGACCAAGCGCAAGTCCGTCGTCATTCCGCCAACGCAAGGCCTTCATTACTCGTCATTCCGGACAAGCGCAACGAAGCGGAGGCCGTCATTACTCGTCATTCCGGACAAGCGCAACGAAGCGGAGGCCGTCATTACTCGTCATTCCGGACAGCGCAGCGCAGCGGAGCGTGATCCGGAATCCAGTTCTGACGAGCATTATTATACGACTTTACGTTTATTAGCAATACAGCCGGTTGTTTCTGTCTTTCCATTCCCTTTTCTTGTACGGCCTTGGTTTGCCATGGCCGATCTGGATTCCGGGTCAAGCCCGGAATGACGAAGCGAAAGGCCCGTCATTACCAAACGAAAGGCATTCGTCATTCCGCCAACGCAAGGCCGTCATTACTCGTCATTCCGGACAGCGCAGCGCAGCGGAGCGTGATCCGGAATCCAGTTCTGACGAGCATCTTAGCACGACTGAACATATTCACCCGGACTGTTTAATCGAATCATACAAATCTTTCCAGTGCGGGTTTGTTTTTTCAATAAGTTCAATCTTCCACTGACGCTTCCAGTTTTTTAGCTGCTTTTCCCGGGTAATGGCGGATTCCATCGTGGCATGCAGTTCATACCAGACCAGTCGATGCACATGATATTGTTCGGTAAACCCTTTTATCTGATTGTTCTTGTGTTGCCATATGCGTTTGACGATATTTGATGTCACGCCGACATAAATCGTGCCATTTTGCCTGCTGGCCAGAATATACACGGCCGGTTGTTTCTGTCTTTCCATTCCCTTTTCTTGTACAGCCTTGGTCTGACTCCTGCCGATCTGGATTCCGGGTCAAGCCCGGAATGACGAAAGCGAAAGGCCCGTCATTACGAAACGAAAGGCATTCGTCATTCCGCCAACGCAAGGCCGTCATTACTCGTCATTCCGGACAGCGCAGCGCAGCGGAGCGTGATCCGGAATCCAGTTCTGACGAGCATTATTATACGACTTTACGTTTATTAGCAATACAGCCGGTTGTTTCTGGCTTTTCATTCCCTTTTCTTGTACAGCCTTGGTCTGACTCCTGCCGATCTGGATTCCGGGTCAAGCCCGGAATGACGAAAGCGAAAGGCCCGTCATTACGAAACGAAAGGCATTCGGCATGCCGCCGGCGAAAGGCCGTCATGACCAAGCGCAAGTCCGTCGTCATTCCGCCAACGCAAGGCCGTCATTACTCGTCATTCCGGACAAGCGCAACGAAGCGGAGGCCGTCATTACTCGTCATTCCGGACAAGCGCAACGAAGCGGAAGCCGTCTTTCCTCGTCATTCCGGACAGCGCAGCGCAGCGGAGCGTGATCCGGAATCCAGTTCTGACGAGCATCTTAGCACGACTGAACATATTCACCCGGACTGTTTAATCGAATCATACAAATCTTTCCAGTGCGGGTTTGTTTTTTCAATAAGTTCAATCTTCCACTGACGCTTCCAGTTTTTTAACTGCTTTTCCCGGGTAATGGCGGATTCCATCGTGGCATGCAGTTCATACCAGACCAGTCGATGCACATGATATTGTTCGGTAAACCCTTTTATCTGATTGTTCTTGTGTTGCCATATGCGTTTGACGATATTTGATGTCACGCCGACATAAATCGTGCCATTTTGCCTGCTGGTCAGAATATACACGGCCGGTTGTTTCTGTCTTTCCATTCCCTTTTCTTGTACAGCCTTGGTCTGACTCCTGCCGATCTGGATTCCGGGTCAAGCCCGGAATGACGAAGCGAAAGGCCCGTCATTACGAAACGAAAGGCATTCGGCATGCCGCCGGCGAAAGGCCGTCATTCCTCGTCATTCCGGACAAGCGCAGCGCAGCGGAGGCCGTCATTACTCGTCATTCCGGACAGCGCAGCGCAGCGGAGGCCGTCATTACTCGTCATTCCGGACAGCGCAGCGCAGCGGAGCGTGATCCGGAATCCAGGCCAAGCGAACCCCGGAATGACGACACCAATTAATGCCTAAATGTCTTTACCAGTTCAACCAATAACCCAAAGGGACGAAAAAGAAAATAAAACCCGGAAAACCGTGAATCCCTGGAATGCTTTTCCCAATCTTTCTGGGTGGGGATAAAAATCCGGCGCAGAAGATAATGAAACTTGTCTCCGGGATGTTCCCGGATTTTCAAATAATAAGGAAGCTCAGCAATACGACCTTCGATCCCTTTTGTCTGATGGTTGCCATCAAATAAATCCGTATATATTCTTTGAACAATTTTTCTAATAGTTTTGTCTTTTTTAATATTATCAACGATTTCCACCGGCAATGTGATGCCAAACACATCCCGGGCCAGAAAAAGGCCCAGCAGCAACCGTCTCCGGCAATGAAGCAATCCGGCCAGCTTGAGCGTCAATTGCCAGTCAAGCGCCGGATGTTGGCCTATCCATTCGGCAACACATAGGACCTTCTCCAGATGATTCCAGATATCATGGGCACCGTTAAGGCACAGACACAACAGCATATCTTCCGCTGACAGGCTGAGTATATCCCGGCCATCAAAACTAATTTTTTGCAGCCGTTCTTTGCAGAATTCATAATCAAAAGCCTGCCGATAAGGCACGCTGACCTGCCAGTGCAGATCGATTTGCAGCTCTTCAGCTGCATCTAAAAAATGGCACTCTCTGGCGTATTTCAGAACCTGCACAAAACGTTTGCCGGACAGCCATTTTACAGAAGGAAACAACCGGGATTCCAGAAGCGCGTCCCGGGCCGAAACAACCTGATCTTCCGGCACCAGTACATCCACATCCTGATAATACCTGAGGGCGCTGTCACCATACAGGCATTGTGACAACAAGGGCCCTTTGTAAAGAACAGCCGGGATACCACGCTGCTCAAACCGAGCCAGGACAGCCATCAGCTTTTTGCATATCCTGAGGTTGTAGGCGACTATATTTAAATACTGACGGGAAAAGTTACTTTGCACGGCCTCCGGCAACACCGGCAGCAATCCTGCCTTCTTGATATTGGCATACAAAACCGGCAGAACACGGTGATTTTCTGCCAGCCGCAAAATCCGCTCCCAGTCAACCCCTCCGATTTCAACCAGCTCGCCTGCCCGCCTGATCCTTTCCGGCGTCAAATCCGCCCGGATCAGGACCAGAAGCAACTCAAAATCAGCCGATTGTTTCTTACTGACAAATTCGCTATACACTCACACCCCGCCTGCCTGAAACGAAAAACCACTGTTTAATCAATCTTTCTTTAATGGGTGCCACATTTGTCCTGTACAACCTCGGCATACCACGGCCGCTCTGGATTCCGGGTCAAGCCCGGAATGACGAAGCGAAAGGCCGCCATTACTCGTCATTCCGGACAGCGCAGCGACAGCGGAGCGTGATCCGGAATCCAGTAGGGCGGCCCACCCCACTGCTCACACCCCGCCCACATAATCACATAATCACATAAACACCTAATCACCCCGAACCCCGAACCCCGAACCCCAAACCTGCCCCGCAGGTTTGGGTCACCCGCTCCTGGCGCTCTTCACAAAAATATTATACAGCGCCCAGAATCCGTAATACAGGTCCGTCTTGACCGGATTTTTCAAATAGGCCCGCAGATATTTTTTTTCGGAAGCACAGATTTCCTCAAAGGTTTCGGGCATATCCACATAAAAGGGCGGAATCAGACCCGGCTTGGTCTGCTGGCGCAAATTGCGCAACGCTTCGTCATACAGGCTCAAATAATGGGTGCTCAAGGGCCGGACCCCGACCACTTTCAAATCCCCCCTTAACCAGTTGTACAGCATGGGCAGCTCATCGATCCACAACTTGCGAAACACCTTGCCCCAGCTGGTGACCCGAAAATCATCCTTGATCTTCCCCCCCTCCTTCAGCCCCTGATGTTCAAATACATAATCCTGCAAGAACTCCGAATAGGGATGCATGGTCCGCAGCTTGAACACATCAATCATCTTTCCCTGGTACCCGCTCCGGCGCAGGCTCACCATGGGACCGTAAGTGGGGTTTTCATTAAACGACGGTTTTTTCGCTTTCCGGGCAATCACCCACATTCGTCTGTCTATCTCCTGTTCAGCCACAATATCAAATCCGCAGAACGACAACCGGCCCAGCACCTCGGCCCGGGAAAGAATCCGGTTTTTGCCCCTGGTAACGACAAAATACAAAGCATTGATCCGGGGCAGTTTGGGCAGGACCCGGTTAAACAGAAAGTCCAGGCTGTACAAAACATGGGCCAGCAGCCGCGGGAACTTGCGGTAGACCCATTCATAATGGGTTTTGATGGTATGGGCATAACCGATAAAATACCCTCCGGCCAGCAGCCCCTGGTGGATATTCAAAAAATATTCATTCACCCTTCGCACGTCATTTATTTTATGCAGGTTGATAAACAACCGGGTGGGGATTTCTTCTTCCAGGTTTCGAAACAACGGATCGCTGCTTTGCTCAATGGCGGTCTCCAGGCACAGGATCTCGTTCAGCTCCGGGATGTTTTCTTCAATAAAGTCAAAAACCCCGGGCAAGGCAACGGCCAACCGCTTTTCGATTTTGTTTTTTGCCGGGGCCAGCAGTTTTTCACGGATGGCCTCGATATCCACATTCATGTCCACCGGTGCCTGGTCCAGGATCTGCTGGACCGCTTCCACGGACTCGATATCTTTTTCCGCAGCCCGTTTCTTACGCCCCCCCAGCACGACGGACAACAGAACCCCCTCAAGCACCATCAAAAAAACAACCGTGCCAAACCCCTGGAACCGGGAAAAATGAAACAACCGAAAGGCGAATACCACCACCCCCACGCTGGCCAGCATGATCATCCCGGCCTTTTCCCATTGCCAGAACACATCATAAGCGGTTTGCGACCGGAGGATGACAAACTTTTTTGTGGCCAGGGCACAAAAAAGCCACAGCACCAGCATCACCAGCAGCAACTTGTCATAGGCCGG
Source organism: Desulfosudaceae bacterium (assembly GCA_963674745.2). Taxonomy (GTDB): domain Bacteria; phylum Desulfobacterota; class Desulfobacteria; order Desulfobacterales; family Desulfosudaceae; genus JBFMDX01. Next base: position 174,567 of record CAXXDV010000001.1, read on the forward strand.
CAGCAACCCCCAGTGCCCCCGTTTCATGTAATTGACCAGAAAAAACGAAATCAACACCAGGGCCAGGTCCGCGGCCACCAGCCGGTAATGGATTACGAACCGGGCAACATCCCGGGGCATGGTCTCCCCGCCATGGTCGGCATCAGCCGTTTGATAGGCAGCAACCGGCTGCCAAATCGACCAGGCCAGCACATTCAACAAAAAAAATAACAGGCCGGTGGCAAACACCTGCACCCGAGAATACATGGTCAGACCGAAAAACACGATCAGAAAAGTGATGACATAGGTCAAATAGCAATTGGCCTTGAAAACGACCACCAACCCGTCCCGGTAGCCATCGTACTCCCCGGGTTGAAACTTTTTGGCCACCAGAGAAGACACCAGCCAGCAGACGACAAACAAAAGCAGCAGAAGGTCATACCTTGGTGGCAGGAGCAAATCCCCCCGCTTGAAGTAATTGCCCAGAAAAAAAGCAATCACCAGCAAACCAAAATCCACCCAGAACAGCTTGCGCCCGGTCAGCACCATCCCTTTTGATTCATTTCCACCGTTCTTCAAATCCATGCCCCCCCTCTGGCCCCTGAAACCCCATAACAACCTTACAGGTAACTACACTAAAACCTTCCCCCCCTGCGAACCAGTCTTACAAAAATTTCATATTGTTCAAAACATGGCGGAAGTACTCCCTGGACCAGACATCCAGATCTACTGGCCGGGGGACAAAGGGCAGAATATCGGCCTTGGCTGCTTCAAAATCCACTGCGTCAATCCGTTGCCCAATCATATCCAGACAACGGGATTTATCCAAAGGCCCCTCCTCCTTATAAACGCCTTTTTGCCGCAGCCGTTCTTCCAGATGAGATAGCAGCAAGGGAATATTTTTCCGCACCAGGAACGCAAAATCAAACCAGTCCCGGCCTTTCACCCGGTTTTGCCATCCACGAGACAAAACCGCGTCCATTTTTCCCGCAAAAAGCGCCGGACCGGAATACGCCCGCAAGGAAAACGGAACCGGCTCGTCAATGTAAGCCACCTCGAAGTCTGCGCCAGATGGCGGGTCAATATCCACTTCCAGCTTTACTTTACAAACCGCATCCCGATGAATCCTGCCGGCAACAGCCTCCGGCACTTTGGCCTTCATCATATGAATCCGTGTGTTTGCCTTGATAAATGCCGACGCAATCGGCGAATCTTGCTTTTTCCGATGCGCCTGAATATCCACCGTAAAGCCAAAGGCGCTCATCTCGTCTTTTAATGACGCGAAAAAAGCGGCCAGGCTAAAATCCCCATCAGGTGCCATCAAGGAAAAATCAAGGTCCTCGGAAAATCGGTCCAGGTGATACAATAGTCGCAGAGCTGTTCCCCCGTAAAACGCGGCATAAGAAAAAAATCCACCGCGCGACAACCCCAGCAAAGCAATCGATTGAACTGTTTCTGCAAGTGCCCGGTCCACTGCCCCATTATATTTCTCAAGATACGACTCTAATAATTGAACACTTGCCTCACGCATTGCTTAGCCAGCCTGTTTCCCGACAAATTTCATCAACATCCCCAGCGTCACTGTCCGGTAGTGCTCCGCCAATTGCATTAAATCCCCATAATCCAAACCACTGAATCCTTCCGGGTCTACCCGTAAATCGCCAAAAAGCAGTTGCTCCAGCCGCTCCAGAGACCGGACCCCCGAAATTCGATACAGCGTGTCACAAAGCGCCTTTTCCGCCGTAGCCATAAGAAAACGATGCCGCCCTTCTCCTGCCAACATGACACCATGCGAATACGCCCTGGACGGGACATCCTGATACAAAAAAGAGCCCACCGGTGTATCATATCGCTTGGATCGGCCCTTTTCATAAGTGGCCGAAGTAATGTGAGACACATGCTCCGGAATCAACCCGTGCCACCGCAGGGCATACACAAAAGACACATAAGACGGGCCATAAATCCGGTTGGCGGCCTGGCCCAGAACATAGGGATTATGCACGGCCTCCGCTTTAACATACAATCCCCTCTTAAGACGATGCAAAATGCCCTGTCGCACCAGGTATGCGATCTTTGATTTGGGATTGGCGTAATGCGAAAAATGATCCTGCAGCCATAAAGCATCCGGCAAATCCACCGGTATTTCCGAAGTATACTTTTGCATAACTCCTCCAACAAGTATAAATACGATATACTTACTGGCGCAAATATGCAACAAAAAAATCAAGCCGAACCGCATTCGCCAACCGCCCCAACAAAGCTTCCTTCGTAATGCCGGGCCCTCTCTCCTCGTAATGCCGGACCCCTCTCCTCGTCATGCCGGACCCCGATCCGGCATCCATCCCTTTCGTCATGCCGGACCCCTCTCCTCGTCATGCCGGACCCCGATCCGGCATCCACAAGCGCCAAAACCTTCCCCTTAACCACATAATCACTTAACCACTTAATCACATAATCACTTAATCATTTAAACCCCTGCGAAGCAGGCCCAACAATCTCCGGGAACAGCGATATCGCATACAAAGGGATGTTGACGACCCGGGTTTCTTTCCTCAGATTAAGCAATGTCGTTCTTGCCAGCATCGGCGGACTGAACTTCCTGTCAAACGACTGCAGGCTTTTGCTTTTGGGATTTATTCCTGCTTTTACTTCCAGTGGCAGAATCACGCTACCGTGTTCGCAGACAAAATCGACTTCAGCAACACCGCCGCTTTGCCAGTAATACAGGTTCAGTCCCCTTCCGGCCACCAGTTGATTGGCCACAAAATTCTCAACCAGTGCGCCTTCGTAACCCCGAAAAACCTGATCCCCCTGAATCATGGCGGCAGGATCAATCCCGGCCATGGCGGCGAGCAGGCCAACATCCAGAGCGAAAATTTTGAATATATTCGACTCCCGGTAAGCAGACAATGGATGACGGGCTGTGCTGACGCGGAAAGAGCGAAGGATCAATCCGGACTTTTCCAGCCACTCCAAAGCGTTTTCAAAATCTCTGATTCGGGCACTTTTTTTAAGCTTTGAAAAAACAAACTTCTTGTTTTCTTTGGCAAGCTGCCCGGGAATGGCATCCCAGATCATTTGCAGCTTCGGAATATCGGGGGATGAGGCGTACTTTGCAAAATCCAGCGCATAACCCGTAAGAATATCAGACTGAATTTTTCGCACACCGGTTAAATCTTTGTTTTTTGTGTAATGTTCGACTACTTCCGGCATGCCACCGGTAAAATAATAGATTCGCAACTTTGAGATCAGCTCCTGATGCAAGGGATCAGGCAACGGTTGAGGATCAGTCATTTTAGTTAAATATTGACGCAATTGTCCTGCTCCAATAGCGGCTAAAAACTCCATAAACGTCATCGGATAAAGATCCAGGAAGTTGACTTTGCCGACAGGAAACGTTCCCGGCCCTGAAAGCGTTATGCCCAGAAGCGATCCTGCACCCGCGACATGAAAGTCAGGTGCGTTTTCAAAAAAATACTTCAGCGATTTGAGCGCACCGTCCGATGCTTGAATCTCGTCAAACACGATCAGGTCCCGAACGGGACGAATACGACGGCCCGCATACAGTGACAGGTTTTCAATAATTTCCGCAGGTCGCACTCGCCCTTCGAAAAAGCCTTTTAAATTCGGGTCTTCTTCAAAATTGAAATAAACCAGCGACTCATATTCCGCCTTACCAAAAGTCTTCAGCAGCCAGGTCTTGCCAGTTTGCCTGGCACCACGCAACAACAATGGTTTTCTTTCCGAAGCGGATTTCCATTTCTGCAGTTGTGAATATATGTCACGTTTCATAATTATAAATTATCATTTTGTGAGAAAATGTCAATTAAACATTGGAAAAACGTGATAAAATAATAAAAATAGCAAAATTACATTGAAAAATCTTCTTCTAAGTAACAACTTTTTGTCTCAACATTGTTTATAGCGGGTTGGCTTCGAACCTGGACCGCCGGAGCTGCTCGTTTCAAGCGTAAAACGACCGGAACCGAAGCCCTAAAACCCTAAAACTTTAAAACCTAAAACCCTTTAAGCCACAAAACGGCTATTGTTACTTATAGGTTTGGTTCCGGGCCATTCCCGGGTGAGTCGCTTAACACCTTAAAACCCTGATATGGTTGATTTGGTTTTCCGATGAGAAGAGATTCGGTGATAAGGGATATTGTATCACCGTTCAAAGGCATTAAATCTTATGGGCATGCTTAAGGGCAAAATCTATTACCCTCTGGCTTAAATAAATACCATTTGATTGCATTCTATGCATTGCTTCGCGCATTGAAAAATCAAGGCCACTGTTTTTTGCCCGGATCAGCACACCTATCGATCCGGTTAAATGAAGACCGTTTAACCGAGCAACGCGCCTTCCAACCACCTCATCAATGCAAACAGTTTGTATCTTTTTATTTAACGCCAGTTGAATAACCGAAGCCTCCCCCAAATCCAGTGAATTTTTTAAAAAATTCATAATGGCTATCGGTTCTGTTTGTTTCTGTAAAAAATCACAAGTCATAAATTCTTTTACGCCAAAAGCAGTGGCCCCACCCGTCTCTATTTCCTGACATACCTCAAAAGGGACAAGGACGCGTCTGTAAATCTTCTCCAGTATAGACAAATCACCATAACCCGCTGTCAGAGCAAGCAAAGGACCGGTGTTTATTACCAGTGATTCTGTTTCAGGCATTTTGCATATCCGTCGAGAGTTCTGCCTCATCAAGATCTATCATGGGCACATTGAAACGATGAAGATTAAGCAAAAATTTCGTCCGGCTACATCCAGCCAATGACGCTGCCATTCCAGATGAAAGGCGCTTCAACTCAAACAGCTTTACCGCCATCGCCATTCTGGCCTCATCCTCAAACGCCTGCTTTGTCATTTGAAGAACATCCGGCAAGTTCTGCGGATATTGGATATTCAATTGATTTGGCATAAATCACCTCAAAATATCTTATTTTCCATTGTTCTCAAATCTTTGATATTTTCTAATATAATATGAATCCCCAACGAACTCAAGAAAATCAACCCCGACCACATAACCACTTAATCACATAATCACATAATCACATAATCACATAATCACTTAATCACGTAATCACATAATCACGTAATCATTTAAACCCCTGCGAAGCAAGTACCTAAAAAATAAACTTGACATTACATGTATCTTTGAGTATTTTTAATCACAACATTGAGCAAATTGTATAAAAATATGAAGCTACCTGAATTCAAAAGATATAACGTCGATATTCTTTTTGATCGATTACTGGAATCACAGCCTTTTATCCAGATCGTTACCGGGCCCCGCCAGATCGGCAAAACAACCGCCCTGCTTCAGATCATTGAAAAATGGCCGGGACCCACCTTATTCGCTACGGCTGACGCTCCAGCCCCTCCAGGACCGGAATGGATCGAACAAAACTGGCAAACAGCCCGAATCAAAGCTGAAGAACAAAAGCCAACGCTTCTGGTTCTAGATGAAATTCAAAAAGTCCGTGGCTGGGATGAAAGCGTCAAATATTTCTGGGACCAATCAAAATACCAGGACAACCCCATCCGGGTAATCCTTTGCGGTTCTTCATCGCTACAAATTCAAACCGGATTGACCGAAAGCCTGGCCGGCCGCTTCGAACTCGTCCCCATGACACACTGGTCCTACCTGGAAATGCGGGACTGCTTCGGCTGGGACCTTAACACTTACTTTTATCATGGGGGTTACCCGGGCGCCGCTTCGCTGATCCACGATTCGCAACGATGGGCGGATTATATACAACAATCATTAGTGGAAACAGCCATCGGCAAAGACATTCTGATGTTGCATCGCGTGGAAAAGCCGGCGCTTTTGCGCCAATTGTATGCGCTCAGTTGTGATTATGCCGGTCAGGTCGTCTCTTACCAGAAACTGGTGGGGCAACTCCACGATGCCGGCAATACCACCACCCTGGCCCATTACCAACGGCTTCTGGAAGGCGCCTTTCTTATTCAAGGTCTGCCCAAGTGGCATGGGGCAAAATTGCGTTCGCGCGCCTCAAGCCCCAAATGGCAGCCGCGCAACACCGCCCTGGTAACCTCACAATCCGGTCTGACTTTTGAACAATGGCGCCAGGAACCGATTCGCTGGGGACGACTGGTGGAGATCGCTGTCGGTGCCCATCTGATTAATCAGGCTGACGAAAAAGGCTATACCGTTCATTACTGGCGTGAAAGAAACAAGGAGGTGGGTTTCATCATCTCCGGCAAAGGCGGACTGGCCGCCCTGGAAGTCAAAAGCGGTGTGTTTTCCAAACCTCACTCCGGCCTGCAACTCTTCAAAAAACAATGGCCGGAAGCAAAAACATGGATAATCGGCCCCAACGGTCTGGACCTGAAAGATTTCTTTACATTCGACCCGACCGACCTGTTGTAAATACCTAATCACATAACTACTTAATCACATAATCACTTTTACCCCTTGACATCCATATTTTTATATAATAGTGTTTGAATAAATTTATTCATTAACAATTATCTAAAATTGAATGTTCTCATGGATATCCGTTTTTCACCGCATAACACTCACCTGGAATCGCCTGACGAATTTTCCATTAGAGATCCCCACCTGGCCCGCCTGGGCAAGTTACCCCTGACGCATACATCCAGCCTGCTTGACGACCTGCCCTTTGAAACGCCGGGAATATATACCTTGGGCGGTGGACGCCAGGTCGGCAAAACGACCTTGACCAAACAATGGATATCACATCTGCTGCAAAAAAATATAAAGCCCCGGTTCATAAGATATCTATCCGGTGAACTGATTGACGATCATCATTCACTCGTGCGTCACCTGACTGACATATTTGACGAAATGCCTGTCGGTAACGACATGCGTTATCTTGTCCTGGACGAAGTAACGTACATAAAAGAGTGGGACAAAGGAATCAAGTACATTGCCGATGCAGGCCTGCTTGAACAAACTGCCATTATGCTCACCGGATCGGATATTGCTTTCATATCGGAGGCCCGCATGCGGTTCCCCGGTCGACGAGGGCCTGCGGATCAGGTCGATTTTCATCTCTATCCGTTAAGCTTCAGAGAAACCGTCCATTTAAAAGGCCTGCTTCCCCGAGAGGCACTATCCGATTTAAACCAGCCGGACCTTCAGCCGTCAGAACCCGTCATCACCGCCCTGTTCGATGCCTTTGATGCCTATCTCATTCACGGCGGCTTTCTTACGGCGATCAACGACATGGCCGCTCATCACCGCGTCCTGCCCGCGACCTTTGCCATATACAGTGACTGGATTCGCGGCGATATGATCAAAAAAGGCAAAAAAGAACACTACTTGAGAGAACTGCTGGATGCCGTTATCCGGCATACAGGCAGTCAGATAACATGGAATGTACTGGCGCAAAGCCTTTCAATTGACCATCCACAGACCGTCTCCGACTATGCAGCCCTGCTTGTTTCCATGGATGCGCTTTTCATCCAGCAGGCCCTGATCGAAGACAAACTGACGGGAGCGCCGAAAAAAGCCCGCAAGCTCATGTTTACCGACCCGTTTATCCACCACGCGATATACAACTGGCTGAACCCGACAGCCGATCCATACCAGCGTATCCTCGACACCCTTTCAACCGATGCCTCCCTGCCGGCAACGATCGCGGAAACCGTTGCCGCCTGCCATTTCCGGAGGCATTTCCCAACCTATTATATAAAGGCCAAAGGTGAAGTGGATATCGCCTACATCCACCAGAACCGCTTCTGGCCGGTTGAAGTTAAATGGACAAACCAGCTCCGTCCCGGGGATCTGAAACAAATCGTAAAATATCCCAACGCCCGTATTCTAACCAGAAACAAACAGCCCGGCACCATTCAAGGCATCCCCACCACACCACTGCCCCTTGCTCTTTTCCAACTAACCTGAATTCACCTCCACCCCTTCTAAGTAACAAAACCATCTTTTCTTTTAGAGCTGATTCAGAAACAGGGCCAACCGGGATGCTAACCACATAACCACTTAATCACTTAACCACTTAATCACATAACCACTTAACCCCCGCGAAGCAGGACTTAATCACCCGACCTGAATTATCTGATTAAGGCATTGACAAACTTCATTAAAAACTTTATCTGGCAGTTTTTTCAGCGGATGCGTCCTTGCCCGGCGTACGCGCCAATCAAAAGATTTTGGCTGATGGCAGAGCACATAACTGTTTTTTCCCGTTCTGTTTGCCCCCTTGGCCCGCCCCGCGGCGACAGCAAAAGGATTATCGGCATTATATTCCGCTGTGGTCATGGGCAAGCCGATGACCAGAGATGTTTTGTCGTTGAAGTTGCGCGGGGACAGCACCAAAAAAGGGTGCACATCCCGCATCTCCTGTCCAGCTTGAGGGTTGCAATCGATCCAGATCACATCCTGCCGGTCCGGCACCCATGAACGTTTCCTGGTGGTTTGCCCAGACTTTACCATTGTTCCACCCCGACCGCTTGAGTCGGCATCACCTCACCCCCGTGCCTCTCCGGGTCAAACCGTTCCAAACGCTGCTCCAGGGTCAATTCCGCGTCCCGAATAGGACGAATTACGACGGCCCTGTCTTCCACTGTAACGCGGACTCGCTGATCGATTTGCAACCGTGCTTCACGAGCTACCGCGGCAGGCAGGCGGACCCCCATACTGTTTCCCCACTTCTTTAAACTCAGCACGCTTTCGGTCATCACAACCTCCTCTTGGCCATTGTCAAATGTATAAACATAGTTTATACATCCAATGCCCTCCGGTCAAGCAAAAATCTTCAGCAGATCGAACCCATCCCCCCCTTCTCAAACCCCGCCCACATAATCACTTAACCACTTAATCACTTTCCCCACCTAAAACCTTAACACTTTAAAACCTCTAAAACCCTTTCCGTAAGGAAAGCCGTCAAATCTTCCTTCTCCCCCACCATCCGCTTTGCCTTATTCCGCCAACCCCCCCGATCTTCAGGCGCCATTAAAATCTCAACCCCCTCAAAAAACCATCTCCCCGCCGCACAACAATATCACCGACTTTCCGTTCGTGTTTCAAATGCAACACAACCTGCATCGCCGGGATCCCATAACGGCAGGAAAAATTCACCAGCGCCCGACCGGGGTTGTCTTGGGCCCGCTTTACTTCGATCAACTGTTCCGGCTGATTATTCTCCACCAGACAAAAATCCACCTCAGCGCCGTCCTTGGTGCGAATATAATGCAAGCCGGCCTCCCGACCTTCAACATCAGCCAGACCGCAGACATGCTTCAACAGGCACAGCGCCACCATATTTTCAAAGCGGGCACCCTCGTCACCATGAACCAGGCCGGTATCATAAAAGTATATTTTGGGTGTCTTCACGATCGATCGGGCGATATTTCTGGCGTAGGGCGTTACACGAAAAACAACAAACAAAGATTCCAGTATCTGAATATATTTTTTAATCGTATTGGGTGCTACGCCCACATCCTCGGCCAGAGACTGATACGAAACCGGCGTACCTGTTCGTGATCGCAGCAGTTCAAAAAGCAGTTGGATTGCCTTGAAGTCATGGATTCTTTCAAAATCCAGAATATCGGTCCGAACCAGCCCGTCCACATACTGCATCCGCCAGCGGTCTGCGGCCACACTATCATCGGCCAGAAACGGTTCAGGGTATCCGCCCCGGCTCAAAAACCGGGCGATCTCTGCTGTTTCACCCACATGATCCACCTCCGCCGGAGAAAACGGCAGCAGCCGATGCCTGAAAAACCGACCTGCCAGCGAATCCCCACTCTGGCGAAACGCCTCCAGCCGGGCGCTGCCGGTCACCAGGATCCGCATGCCCTCCGGCCGTGTATCATAAACGCCTTTCAGATAATTCTTCCAGCCACTCATTTTATGAAGTTCATCTAAAATGAGCAGTTCCGTATCTTCCAGCCAGGCCTCGTCTTTTATAATGTCGCGGTCGCCCGCGCTGTCGTAATTCAAATACACACTGCGGGAGAAAGACCGGGCAATCTCTTTGGCCAGCCAGGTCTTACCCACCTGTCGCGGCCCGGTGATGAACACCATCTTTTTTTCAAGATCTTTGACAATAGCTGCTTTCTGCTGACGATCCATAACATCCCCACACTCCATATCGACTATTCTGCACTATTTTGCAGAATAGTCAAGACCATCCCGCAAAACAATGCGGAATAGTCAGGGCATCCGCCCTTCCCTAAAACCCTAACTCTTACCCTCTCCCTCTTGTCCCGCCCACATCTCCCGAAAATAAAGAACCCGCTCCCTCTGATCCGATGTAAACAAAAAGGGCTCCACGTCACGCGCCAGAAATTCCAGGTCCAGCTTTTCCAACCGTTTGGTGAACATGCGGCGAAACTCATCAGCACCCACCCGTAATGTTTTTTCAATATAGTCATAATCCGGACGGGTCATCCCCAGCAAAAAAGAAACGTCAAAAAAATCCCGCCCCTTCTCCCGCTTCCGGAACAACACCGCCATCATTTTTTGGGCCAGAAGGACCCCCGGCGGCGCCCCGAGTATGCGCCTGAAGACGCCGAATTTGTTTATGACAACCACCTGCGATTTATAATTTGGCTCCTTGCTTTCACTGTCTACCTGCACTAAAATTTTTCGTCCCTTATCCGGGCTGATTCCGGTTTGATAAAGAATTTCCGGGAACCGGAGATAGCAATGAAAAGCACCGCGCTCGACCATCCGGTATTCCACCATAAACCCTTTGTATTCCATATCCCGACAAGCCGTTGCCAGCAGCGCTTCAAATTCTGTAAAGGTCAGCCCGAAACTGTCAAAATCCAAATCTTCGGAAAACCGAACGCTTTGGTGTAAAATACGCACGGCAGTCCCTCCGATAAAGCATAAACGTGCCGCTGCCCTGTTTTTAAACAACGAATCAAGGAGCTCATACTGCAGATATTCCACCAGCGCCCCTTCCGGGTTGCGCCGGAAAACATCTTCCGGAAAATAAGCGGCAATCTGGTCTATGGTAAGCATGTCAGCGCCCAACGCTCAAGTTTCTTGCCCCCAAAAGCCGCCAGGTATTTACGAAATCGTTCTTCATCCACAAGTTCCCGCAATAGATCTTTATTTAATCGGATAGCCGCTATGTCCGCCGGGCTGTTGATTGTCTTCAGGTTCAGATAAAGATAGTCCAGCAAGGCCTTTTCCGGTTCAGCCAGCAGATACGAGCCATTCCCCGTTACTATTGTTTTATACCCCCAAAAAAGCGTCTTTTTGATATGACGATAAACAAAATGGCCGAAATAGTTATCAAACCTCCGGTTAATCTTGGCGGTCACGCAAATCTGCGCATATACCATTTCCGGAATAAAACCATAATGCGCAAGCGCGCTCTCTAAGCTGATGTAGGACGGCTGGTACAAAAGGCAAGCGACTTCTTCTTTTGTGATGCGCTCCGCTTCCCCGGCAAAAACATATAGGCCGTTCTTCAGCCTCAACAAATATCCCTTTTTCATCCAAAGGCTTAGCTGATAATCATAAACCGTTACCCCGCTAAGTAGAAGGTCCTGCCGGGAAAAAACAGGGCCTCGGATATATTTTTTCAGATCATTATATTTCATAAACTTATTATTAATAATAAATTAATGAAATGTCAATAACCCATTCCCCGTCATGCCGGACCCATTCCTTCATCACTCCGCCTCATTCCTCGTCATGCCGGACCTGATCCGGTATCCAGATAAAATTGCCCCGATTCCTCGTCACTCCGGACTCCGATCCGGAGTCCGGAGTGCCACATAAAGCGCGCCCTAAAACCCTTAAACCCAATACCTGATACCCGAAACCCATAACCACTTAATCACGTAATGATTAAAACCCCTGCGAAGCAGGCCCATAACCCCGAATTACTTCCCTGATATCTAAAAAGACCTATTGTTTTTTATTGGATTTGGTTATTATAATTATGTTATTCTAATTGAAAATATTCGTATACCTTACAATTAAGTATGATGGAGAACAAAATGATAACCTTGAATCCTCAGTATGTTATTGATAACAACAAACGCCCCAAGGCGGTTCTTCTGACGATCAAAGAATGGAATGATATTGTGGATGCAATTGAAGAGCTTGATGATATACGCGCCTATGACGCTGTAAAATCAGGCCCACAAGAGGCCATTCCATTAGAACAAGCTGTACGGGAAATCCAGAAAAAATATTAAAATGGCATATAAGGTTGAGATACTTCGCTCAGCGCAAAAACAGCTCGCAAAAATTGCCCCCCAAGAACAAGACCGCATTATTGACTCCCTACGCAACTTGTCAGAAAATCCCCGGCCCCACGGTAGTAAAAAACTTGTTGCACGACCCGCCTGGCGCATCCGTGTTGGTTCCTATCGTGTAATCTATGAGATTCATGATGATCAATTAACCGTGTGCGTAATTACTATTGGCCACCGCAGCCATATCTATCGATAACCCCGTCCACCTAAAACCTAAAACTTTAATACCTAAAACTTAAAACCCTTTCCGTAAGGAAAGCCGTCAAATCTTCCTTCTCCCCTACCATCCTCGTCATGCCGGACTTGATCCGGCATCCACAAGCGCTAAAACCTTCCCCTTAATCACATAATCACTTAACCACTTAATCACTTTCCCCACCTAAAACCTAACACCTTAAAACCTCTAAAACCCTTTCCACCAGGAAAGCCGTCAAATCTCCCTTCTCCCCCACCATCCGCTTTGCCTTATTCCGCCAAACCTCCCGATCTTCAGGCGCCCTTAAAATCTCAACCCCTTTTTGAACCGACCGTACCTGGTCTTCCTTAGAAGCAGTAAAATTAAAAACCAGCCCGTACTTTTTATCCTGCACCTCGGTATACCCCCTGCCCCGGTCATCGACAAAAATTGCCGGTGTGCCCAGACACGCCGCCTCCGACGCCATGGTAGCACTTTCCCCGTACAATAAGTCCGCAAAAAACAGCACGTCATGAATTTTTTCCGGGGAACCTGGCAAAAGATATTCCTTCAGATCGTCCGGCAGTTCATGCTCGGAAGAAATAAATACCTTCACGTATTTTGAGAATTCTTCTACAACTTTTCTTTTTATATCCGTCGACAATCCCCGTCCACCGATATCATGAACAGACGTCCTGGAAACAAAACGAACAACTACGAACCGTTCACCGTCCTTTAACCCAAGAAACGCCAAAACCCCCGGATCAGGGGTGAAGTATTTGGGATGAAGATAGGCCAGCGTGTTGTAGCTATTATATCGGATCTGCTTTTTGCCCAACGTTCTTTTGTAGCATGTCGGCGTAAAAACTTGTGATGCAAAAGGAAACGTCAGAAAAGCATCATGCGCCACCGGTTCGGTGTCCGTGATCACAATCGCCGGAAAGCCCAGAACCTTTCCCACCTGGGGCAGGTAAAAATCTCCCACGCCGATGGACACATCCGGCCTGATTTGCCTGCATAGCCTATACGTCCGCACCCATCTGCTGAAATAGTCGATTATCTTGTAACTGATCGTCTTCCGATGAGAAGAAATCCGGTGATAAGGGGTATTAAATTGATCCAGCAGAAAACAGACAAACTCTTTCTCTCTGGCAGCCACAAAAATTTCATGGCCCCGGCCTTTCATCTCATCAATGAAATGCTTAAAAAAATGAACATCCGCCGGATGCCCTATAGCCAGAAGTATCTTCACCGCCTCCCTTCTTCACCTAAAACCTTAACACCATAAAACTTTAAAACCTTCGAATCTTAATCAACCCCTCTTTAATCACATTCTTTACATTCTGCCCGATAAACTCTTTTATCCACCGTGCCCCCAAAGCATTCCATCTCTGGGGATGAACCGTAATCATCATTTGATCCGGCAAAGCGCCCTGCTTGGCCAGGTCCATAATGTGGAAGGTGTTTCGAACCCCAATGTCAAACCCGGAATTTACCCTGTCACGTATGCTGGCGCCTATATTATTCCATTTTCGTCCCGTATCCGTTAGGTAAAACACTTTTGTATAATCAACATCCAGGTATGGCTCACCAATAATACCGAGTTCGCTGTAATCATACTTTTTCCATAAATCAAGATTGTTCATCCGTGACAGCGGGCTACCGTGCATGCAGATAGTGGTCACAGGCGTTAGCTCCCGCAGCTTTACCAAGTTGGCCTGAAAATCAGCCCAAGCTCGGTCGAGATCGCCATTGCAAACAGACAAATTCTCATAATGATAACCGATTTCGTGGCCCAGGCCAGCGATCTTCTGGATTACGGCCGGATCCCAACTTTCCGTAACGGCTCGGAAATAATAGGATGCCGGTATGCCCAAGTCATGCTCCAGCCGAGCGATTTTCAAAGCATTGCCAGGCACCCTATCCACGTCATGGCGCAGGATAATGACCTGATTTGCCGCAGTTCGCATATAATCTGTAAAAGATTGGAATGTAAAACCCTGTGCAATCAGAGTTAAGAGGAGACGATTAAAAGTATTAAGCGTAAAATCCATCTCATAAATCATCCCTACTCCCTATAATCTTTGCTGGCACTCCGGCAACAATCGAATATGCACGAACATTTTTTGTAACAACCGCACCAGCCCCAACAACCGCACCTTCCGCTATATTAACACCTTTAAGAACAGTTACGTTTGCCCCTATCCATACATCATCACCTATGATAATCTTTTCATATTTGTGTGGTTGCTCATTTATTTTTTTCCCTACGTCCATACCATGATCTCTACCCCAAAAGACCGTCTGAGGTCCAATCAGCACATTATCACCAATGACAATTTCTCCAAGAAAATGACAACCAGCGTTCATATAAAAATCATGGCCAATTTCTATTATTGGATGGCCAATCATGCGGCACCGATCCTCAATAGTAGCTCTTCCTTTAAAAGTAACTCTATTGATATAGCACTGATTACCAATCTTCACATCCTTGGACAAGGCCATGATTCTGTATAACATCATGTAAAATGGCCCGAAAAATGACTTAATGATCATATAATTCTCGTTTTTTCCTACGTTTGTATTTCTTAATAATGTTTATAAAGCTAAATAAAAATGGCAACGGATCTTTGCGATCCCATAAGGCTAGTACTGTTTTATCACACTGAAATAAATTTTTTTTAAAAATTCGGAAATACTCTTTTCTGGTTAATAAATTTATTAACTCATAAGTTAAAAATACGTAATGAGTTTCCGTAGCCTGGTTTTGTTTTAATCGTGGGATTATTCCTTTTGTAGCATCAAGATACTGGATGTAATTCAAAGGAACGTTTGATAACGCCCCCACACGATGCCACATCATGGGCCTTAAATTTATTTCCATCAGTTTAAATTGTCCATCGCGATAATCAAACTTATACTCCGGCTCATTGATACCCCACAAATCCATTCCATTTAACAATCTCCTGCTTTGTTCTATTAAGCGTTTTGGCGCTTGGTTAGAAGCACTGGAGAAAACGCCAAAGTCATCAGGGAACTGGGACAGTTTTTTACCTATCCATTCGCCTAATATCTCCCCTGTTTTTGCACGGTAACCTGTATAGGCAAAAATATTCGAACCGTCACCAGGGATAACTTCTGATGCAACATATGTAATACCTGTGGACATAAAAAATTTTAATTGTTCAAGATGGTCTTCAATATCTTCTTTCTTGTTTAACAATAGCGTCCTAAATACACGACTACTTAAATTATCTCTTTTGGTGGGTTTGATTAAAATAGGCAATGTGAGTGAAAAAATCTTCCCTAGATCTTTTTCTTTGTTGACCCCTGTAAAATTCGGACATGGAATATTAAGTGCTTTGCAATACTGATACTGATTCAATTTGTCTTGAAATAGAACAGCATTTTGGGGATTAAATGCGGTAAAACAAAAATCCTTAATTAAAGGATACAAGTCACATAAATGCTCTACAAAAATATCCTGATTCGGATAGAGTATCAACATCTCGAAACTTCGATAGATTTTTTTTAAAACCCTAAGAATGCTGTCTTTATCGTTTTCAATGATATAAAATTCATTAATTTTATTGCTATAAGCAGAAATATCCTTTGTTACATCCAGAACATAAATGTCCCTGACGTTATTTTCATACAATTCTTGTATGATTGAATAGCCATTAACATAGGACCCTAATATTATGTTTGCAATTTTGATAAATAAAAACCTTTTTAGGAATGTTTCTTCAGGGCTTCACGTTCCGATTTTTTATTTAGAAAAAATTTTATTGTTCTTTCGATGCCCCACCGGATCCCATTCTGCCTAGTCAGAAAACAAAAAGCATAAGTATATCTGCAAATATTATTTACAATAATATTAATCTTTGACAACGTAAAATATAGCGGTCTTGGAAGCTTGAAAAAAAGGCTATAAAATTTAACCATCGATAAAACTAAATCTTTCTTATAGCCAAAAAATTCTTTAACAATTGGATCATTAGGCAGTTGATACATTGGGACATGCTCAACAGTTAAGGCATGTGTATCTATAATGACCATCAGGGATAACCTGTTCTTCAAACGCCATTTTTTATAGGTCGGTTTTCCAACAAAGTGATAATCCTTTGTTGTCATTATCTTTCTTGGTACTACATGCGGATAAGAAATATGGGTAGGCGGCTCAATATAAAAATTGGGGAAAAGAAAATTTCCAAGGCACATGTATGCCTTTTTTTGATTAAATTCAACTATTCCCTGAATACGATGTGCATGCATTCCAACAATACAAAGAACCTTTTTATGAGCAAGTATTTTTTGAGCAAGCATAATCAATTCATAATCAGGCAGGGCTACATGTTCTCGCCCCCAATGAAAATGCAGAATGGCTTTAGTGCCATCTGGCAGGCCATCGAGATCACAGATAATCTTTTCAAAGGATAATGGGTTAACACCAGGGTTATCGATCGTTGCTGGTTGCACTTTTTTTAAATATGATTTCCCGAACTCACAGTAACCAAGTACACATGTTTTATTATCTATCCAAAAAGGGGTACCTGCTTTCGCTGAATTCTCTCCAGCCCCAAAATATTGTATATTGTAATTTTTCAGCGATTGAAAAGTATCAAATATGCCAACATCACACTTATCCTGAATATGATTGTTGGATAACGCCACCGTATCCAGTCTGAACAGTTTAGCAAACGCCAGGTTTATCGGAGAAGAAAATAAAGTGTATTTATTTTCCAATCTACCGGAATATTCTGTAACAGGTTGTTCTAAATTGGCGATACGCATATCTGCGACATCGAAGGAGTAGGAATCAATAAAGTTGTGGCATTCGGCCCCAACGATATCGCCTCCTAAAAACAAATCTCCCGTAAAGCACACTTTCATGAAATCTCGAGATTCATATGTTAACTTTTAAAACTCTTTGATAAACAATATAATAATTTCTAGCGATTTTATCCCAGTTGTGTTCAGATAAAATCTTTCCATAAGCTCTCTCTGCCTTTTCTTTCATAAGGACATCATTCGCAATCGCCTGTTGTAATTTATTCCTTAAGTCCTTATAATCCCCATTTTTAAAAAAAAACATCTCATCATCATCAAACACATCTTTGTTTTGTGGAATATCACTCGCTATCACTGGTATATTAAGAGATGCGACCTCCAATAACATATTTGACATCCCTTCAGAATAAGAAGGGAATACAAAAATTTTCGATTGATTGATCTTTTTGAAAAGCTCACGTTTATTTTTTAAAAGCCCCGTAAAAATACAATTTAACCCCTTTGATAACATTAGAATTTCTTTTTTATAGGACTTGTCTTGTTCAAAATCACCAACAATTAAAACTTTACCTTTAAAATTAAGCTCATTTAACGCCGAAAGAAGTAGATGCAAGCCTTTAAGGTAAAATATTCGGGCAGCAGAAAAGGCAATTTCATACTCCTTTTCAAAATTATCTTGATTACAATTCAAATTATCATCCACTCCATTTGGAATAAATTTTACATTTGAGGGATTAAATTTTTCAATTCTCGGGACACTATTTTTCTCAACAGTTATTATTTGAGTAGCAAATATAAACCCGATTATTTGAAACAAGTCAAAAAGTCTTCTTTCATACCAAAACCATTTTTTATTGTGACCAGACCCATTGGGCAAACCATGAACGTTCAACACAACCGGATAACGAAGTCGAAGAAAAGGCACAACAAATCCAGCTGCACGATGATTAACATGAATCAAATCATAATGACCTTTAACCAAAGCATGGATCAACGATTTGATATAATATATGAGGACTGAAATTTTAGTATTATTATACGATTTGAAAATTATTTGTTTGATCCCTAAATATTTTTCATCTTTTGCATGAGAATCAATCGCGTAAATAGTTACATCAAATTGATCAACTAGTCTCATAAAAACCGCTTCATTCGTGCGGGCAGCCCCTCCCCAAGCTGGGAGGCCCTTCGCCCCGATTACCCCTATCTTGGGTTTTATTTTCATTGAGTAGGTCCTAGGAGTTACTTTGATTTCTTTGGTAAATTGAATCTGTCATCCGCCATATTTTTTTCCAGTCAAAATTTTCAACCGAGTGTTTTCTGTTTATCCCCGACTTGGCAACAGCTGATTTCTGCAATAGCGACCTTAACTCATCAAGAAAGATGTTGTCACTTACTTCCTTAAAGCATTCATCTTCCGCTATACCCATTTGGCTATAATCAAAAGAGAAATCGTTGGGTGTTGATATTAGTATTCTACAATCCATTGCTAACGCCTCAAGAATTGAATTGTTGGCCGTGGCAAAGTCCATAGGCCTTATAAATAAGCAACAATTCATATATAAAGATTTTAGCTCATCGTCCGAAATATTTTGCAGCACTCTTAAATTATCAAATCTACAGTTGAAGCCCTTTAGACCGACTACAATAAAATTTGTATCACTATTATCTTCTATTGCCTCATATAGTAACTTCTTATTAACGCCGTGATTGCCAACGCAAAGAACGAAACTGCTCTGATAATGCTGCACGTTATACTTAAAATTGATCATATTGTCAGGTGACCAATATTCCGTGTTGACACCATGAGGCACAAATTCATATTTGGATGACCGCTCATTCTTTGGTATCAAGTTTCTTGCGACAACAAATACCTTCCGACTGTGCTTTATTACTCGCTTTTCGATACATATATATTTCAAATACAAGAAAACCAAATAAATGAGTTTGACATTTTTAACTACAAATGGGGACACATGAATAGTTGAATAGAAATTCGGATGTGATTGAAAGAATCCACAGTCACTATAGAGCGCATGTACTATTTGAAATTGATTTTCGATTTTTTTTGCATACAAGGAAATGGCTAGTCGTTTTGAAAAAAGAAAATCTCTTCTCATCAGTGGTTTAACATAATGCACATTAACACCGTTTTCACATGACACCTTATTTTCCCGACCCCAGGTTACAACAGTGCAATCGTAGGTATCCTGCGCAAAATAAACCAACGCTTGATATCCAGAATATTTCGAATGATGCGAGTTTTCTTTCCAGTGATGCGTTAAGAATAATATTTTTTTCATGTTCAACTCATTCATTCAGGTTCTGCCCGATTTCAAAATCACCCCGGTGGATAACGTTCTTTTCACAACGTCTTCAGACCTGGGCATGATTCTTCTCTAATTGAGAAACAAACACCTTTCGCAAACTTTCACTCACATACTCGACTGTATGCCGCGATAAAAATACCTGCCTGGCTTGTTGGTGATAATACGTTCTGAGCTCATTATCACAGCACAAATCCCCAATGGCCCTAGTCAGTTTCTCAACGCTGCATTCGGTTACAACATGCGCCCAATTATCTCTACGGGCGTATCGCGTCAAGGCGAAGTCTTCCGGTGCTAAAACTAAAATGGGAACGCCCGATGCCATATATTCCGAGGTTTTTGTCGGCATGGAATACTTGATATAATTCTTTTGAGAATCGTCAAATGACAACGGGAGCAGCAGGATGTCACTGTTAAGCAGTTCACCGAGAATCTCTTTATTGTTCATGGGGTCGCATAATACGATTGAACCCATATGTTTTATCTTTTCATGTATATACACTTTTCTGATGTAACCAATAAATTTCAACTTCACTAAAATCCCGCGGTCTTTTCTCAAGCGCTCCAATGCCAACGAAATTTTTTCAAAAATGTCATAATTATGCTCACCGATTGTACCCACAAAGGTAATGGTATGAAAACCGTTTGTTGTCTGTCTCTCTTTTATTTCGTAAAAATCCTCAGCGGGATTATGAAAAACATAAAAATGTTTTTCAAATTTTCCCTGATAGTAATCCTTCATTTCCTGACTGATGGCCAAACAAATATCCGAATCATTTATCGCCTTTTTAAAATCTTTCGATAAAAAAGGCGCAAAAATATTTTTAAAATACCCAGACCGGTTGTGTTCAACCCAATTATCAAAAATATGCGTGGCTATCGGTAAATTGACCTTTTTCTTTAACTCCAGCAAAAATGGTATATCGCGTGCCTCGAACAGGACAAAATAAATTAAGTCAAATGCATTTGATCGGATCCAGTCAGAAAATTGCTGATCCACGCATTTTCTATTAATGACATGTTTTAACTCTAAATGTTTTTTTAACCCTATCGTCAATTTCTTTGTAAAATTATTTTTGCGGGCATTGATATCGACTATTTGCGTCTTTTCATTCTTTTGCGATTGATCGCTTGGTGCCCCTTTGCCAATTTGAAAATATGTATCGCAGGATTGAGTTCTTATAATCTCGGTATGCGCATTGCCCAGTTTTTCTTTAGGCCAAGTCCGAAATAAATTTTGTATCGTAATGCCACTTCCAAGAGAATCAAAGGAACAGTTCAATATCAAAACTTTGGGATACTTATCCATAACAGAATCAATTTGTCGATGTTTACAACAACCGGTTTACTTTACGATGCATTTCCAACAAATTTTTAAAAATGAAATTTTCGACATGATAGTTTGGTAAATCTACATTATATTGCGAAATCTGTTTTTTGAAACCCTTGAGGCAATAATCATAAAGTTTAATATCGGCCTGGTTATATTTAATAATACACTCTTTCTCTTTGTCAGATATCAGGTGGTAATCATTTTCTTTTTTTTGTATATTTTGATTCATTTTATAGTAATAATAGTTCCCATGACCGCCAAGTAATTTACTCAATAAGAATATTGTTTCGTCGAAAGCTTCCGTAATACCGACCATTAAAAAATTTTTTTTAATATTTTCAATTGCCATCTCATATAACAACTCTTGATCATCGCATTTTTTAATATCTTTCCCATACCCGAAGTTATCATTCACATAAACACCTGCGATTTGTTTTGCTGCCCCATTCCGAGCTTCCGGACTGACCCTTGTGACATATTCCTCAAGCGATATCGATTTGCTTTGCCGTTCTTTAAACAAATAATGATTTTTTTTCCAAGCAGAATATTTATAATGTGACACCACTCTTTGCACAGGGTCTCTTAGAACCGTAAAATATTTTGGATCATTGATATCAAACCAGTCATGAAAGCCATAGACGAAATGCCCTCGAATTAATCCAATGTTCCTCTTCCAGTGAATAGGCATTTTCTTTATTCGTTCCATGCATGTTTCTGGCGTTAACGTTGAATAATAATACTGTTTTGATCTTCTGAAATTTCTATCTAGAATATGATTCAGCGTTGTCCCACCCGCTTTGGGAACGTGCAAATAGATCCAATTCTTCCGGTTGGTTGCTCTTGGTTCTTTTTTCATTTCAATAAAACCGTCATCACCCGGCTATTTATATGACCCAATAATCTCCATCAAACCGATAATCATCTTTCGACGCATCTTGAATTTTACCGGAAGAAAATACGCCCAAAAGTGCGTCTTCCGTAAGCATGAAACTCGCATTGGCATACCCGGGAGGGATATGTAAGACAGACGGTTTTAAACTGGAAAGGACGAATTTTTGGATCGGCAGATCTCTTGATGGATGATCCCAATCGTCAGGCGCCACCGCATATAATACCCAGTTACCTTCTAAGGCAATGAACCATTTATGTTCCAGCCGATGACCGACCCATCCTCTCAAAACACCTTTCTTATGTGATGTGATTGTGTAAAATCGGTTCACGCCAGTAAATCCAAAATCATTAACAAATGAAATAACGCCTCTTTCATCGACATGCAGCCCGCCCAAAATATGCTCTATTTCCATCTTATTCTTTCCTGTGCCAGACATAACGATTGATATAATTCGTATAACTGAGAATAATCCGCAATACCTTATCTGACACATTAGGGGCTAAATAATCAGCCACTGCATTTAACGACCTATTGTCTCCCCTAGGCTGTGTTTTCAGGATTTCAAGGCCCTGCAGCACTCTGCCCACTATCAGACCGGTCAGCATTACTGATGCTTCCTCCATGGCTTCCGGCCGCTCATGGGCATTGCGAATATTTAATGCCGGAAAATTTAATATTGAGCTCTCCTCGCTGATCGTTCCGGAGTCGGACAGGGTTGCGCGGGCTTTGGTTTGCAAATGCACATAATCAAAAAATCCCAACGGCTTCATGAACTCCACCAGCCCATTAATTGTGCCGCCTACCTCATCAATCCGCTTTCTTGTACGGGGGTGCGTAGAAACAATGATCCTTAATCCAAATTGACGGGTAATAACATTAAGGCAATCTACCAGGTTGCTAAACTGAGTTGGATCATCAACATTCTCTTCCCGGTGAGCGCTGACCAGAAAGAATTGATCTGGTTTCAGCCCCAACCGAGCAAGGACATCCGAATCGTCGATCCGGTCCCGGTAATAAGAGAGGACTTCAAACATGGGGCTGCCTGTCTTGATAATTCTATCTGGAGGAAAGCCTTCGCGCAAAAGGTATTCCCGGGCGATTGAACTGTAAGGCAAATTAACATCACTTATATGGTCGATGATTTTCCGATTGATCTCCTCGGGAACGCGCTGATCGAAACACCGATTTCCAGCCTCCATGTGAAACACGGGGATTTTGCGACGTTTTGCCGGATAAGCGGCCAGGCAAGAATTGGTGTCTCCTAAAACCAGGACAGCATCCGGACACACCTCGGCCAAAACATCATCAATTTTAGCGATGACTGCGCCGACGGTCTGACAAGCGGTATTATCTTGCCCTGCACTGTCCAGAAAATAGTCGGGCTTGCGGATTCCTAAATCGTCGAAAAAAACCTGGTTCAGCTCATAATCATAGTTCTGGCCCGTGTGGACGATAATGTGTTCAAGATGTTCATCCAGCCGGGCCATAACACGGGACAAACGGATAATCTCGGGACGAGTGCCGATTACAGTGAGGACTTTAAGGGTATTCATGAGTTGCCTTTCGTAATTTCACCACAATGAACAGGAAGGAAGCGCAAAAGGGAGACGATCTCTTTTATACGTTTTCAAAATACGTATCTCCATCCTCAGGATCATAAAATTCGTTGATCCAGAACATGGTATATAAGTCCTCGTCCCCAATATTAGTGATATTATGGGTATACCAAATCGGCATGTCCACAAACGCCGGTTTGGCACCATCCAGGTCAAAAAAAAATGTGTCTGTGGTCCCGATTCTACGGATCTCTATCCTGGCCCGGCCCTTGATCACGGCAAAGCGTTCGAATTTCCGAGTATGAAAATGATTGCCCCGGGTAATTCCCGGCACAGTTGTTGAAAACGAAACCTGCCCGCCGGCGTTGTCCAGTTTGAGGACCTCAACAAAACTACCGCGCTGATCCGAATGCGGCACAAGCTTTCCCGGATAAAAGGTCGAAAGGTCGATATAGCAGACAAACGTATTAAACAGGTTCCGTTCGAAAGGGGTCGGAAGCCAAGGGATGATCTGCTTATCGAAATATGTATGTTTATAGCCCCGAAGTTTTTCCAGAAGATCTGAAACTTTGATCGTTGCCGTATGGGGAAGTTGGAGGACAGTTATCGGCGTCTGATCATCTGTATCGGTTGACGGGTGCCCGGCGATGCATTGGACAATAACTTGAGCCAATTCGGCCACATACATGAGCCTGAGTTCACCGTCCAGATCGATTTCCGGTTGTTCGTCATGAGTCAACTGGTGACAGAAGGTGGCCACTACGGAATTGTAGTAGGGATGGCCGAACGGACCAAACACGTTGGGCATGACCAGTCCGGTAAACCGGGCCTGGTTTCGCTCTGCCCATTGCTCAAACAGTATGCGCCCCTGTTTTTTTGACTGGCCGTAGGGATTGTCCCGCTCTTCCTGAATGGAAGAGGCGAACAGCACATGGGGCCTTGACCCAGTTTTTTCCATGGCATGAATCAAACGCTGTACCAGATCCAGGTTGGTGTCATAAATGATCTGGGGGCTATTGTGCCGATTTAAAGCGGCCAAATGAACGATCACATCACACTGGGAGACAAACTGCTCAAAAGCGGCGCGATTTTTGAAAAAATTCCGCTCGAAAGGCACTCGTTGAAAATTATCAGGTTTAAGGCCCAGCGTGTTGTACAAATGTGTACCGATAAATCCGTCTTGCCCGGTGATTCCGATATTTAACATTTTCAGTTAACCTTTATCAGCTCATCACGGCTCATAAACTGCGTCCAGTTCTTCACCCAGAACATCTCGCCGGATAAATCGCAGTTTCAACAACAATTCTTTTGTCTCATCCACATCCAACCGCCGGGTATTGTGCGAAGTATATTTTTCCATCCGAGTAATCCGCTCATCCCCTTCTGTAAAATACTTCCCGTAATTAAGATCCCGCGTGTCCGCTGGTATGCGGTAATAATCACCCAGATCCTCAGCCTTGGCCATCTCCTCCCGGCTGACCAAAGATTCATAGACTTTTTCTCCGTGCCGGGTGCCGATGATCTGGATCGGATTATTCTCGCCATAAAGTTCCAGTAAGGCTCTAGCCAGGTCCGCGATGGTGACGGCTGGTGCTTTCTGAATGAAAATATCTCCCGGCTTGCCGTTTTCAAACGCGAACAGGACCAGTTCCACCGCGTCTTCCAGAGTCATCATGAAGCGGGTCATGCCAGGGTCCGTTATGGTAAGGGCTTGACCGCTTTTGATCTGGCCCACGAATAAGGGGATCACGCTTCCCCGAGAGGCCATGACATTGCCGTAACGGGTTCCGCAGAGCATGGTGGAACCGCCATTCAAGTGCCGGGCTTTGGCGATCATCACCTTCTCCCCCATGGCCTTTGACATGCCCATGGCATTGATTGGATAAACCGCCTTGTCCGTACTCAAACAAATCATTTTCTGCACACCGTTGTCCAGGGCCGCGCCAATAACGTTTTCCAATCCCATGACATTGGTCCGCACGGATTCCATGGGAAAAAATTCGCACGAAGGGACCTGCTTGAGCGCAGCGGCATGAAACACATAATCCACGCCTTCCATAGCATAGCCGACACTTCGCTGGCTGCGCACGTCTCCGATATAATACCTAATTCGGTCATTGCGGTAAAACTGCCGCATGTCATCCTGTTTCTTTTCATCCCGGGAAAAGATACGAATCTCGGAGAAGGTCTCGGCAGTCAAAAAGCGACGGAGGACAGCGTTACCGAAGGAACCGGTGCCGCCGGTAATGAGAAGGGTTTTGTTTGCCATAATTATTTGCCTTGATTCTAACTCTTTCGATTTGCCTTTAGTTTGATATAAAAGAATTCACCGGTTATTTCTATCAAGCAAAGGTTGAAAATACAATCCTGGTATAATAACTAACAGCATTAAAAAGGGTTCTCGGCCGGCGATGTTTTTCATTAGCCCCAATAAGACAAAGGCGCCGACACAAAGAAGATAATAAAATTTAGATTGAGTATCAAACACAAAAGCAACCGCCTTAACTATTTGAAACAAAACGAATACAAAAAACAAAAAACCAGGGACCCCCCAGAGAGCCAACCGATACATCCAATACAAATGAGTCCATGCCCCCCTAGGATATGAAATAAACCGTCTACTATCAGAAGCCGCGCCCAATAACGGAGAAATTTTTAACTCTTCAAAAAGGAAAGGGTAACGCCCCATCCTGCCACCTGCACCGGTAGTCCAATCCAATTGAAAATCCTGAACAAATTGAGCCGCATCTGTTAGTTTGTTATACATAATTGAATTTTTGTCAAAATGTGAACTTAATCCCAAAAGCATATCAACATAGGAATGAGTTGGAATTATTAAAAAAATAATGGTGATCGCGACTACTATCACGATAGATTTTCTAAAGCTTCTGGCGCCAGCAAGTGAAAATATCGTGATAACAAACGCTACAAGGACGTTTGCAAATACTTTTGAACGGACCAAAGTTACAAGTATTAAAACAAGTACTAAGATCAATCCCTTTCTATGAAAAATCATTTTTTTACCTGACTTTATATAATAAACCAGAACAGGAATTAAGCAGCACAACGCCTGTGCATAACCGTAACTAGCTGCACCCGTAATGTTGAAAAGCCAGGCCTGAAAATGAGTATAATTTCCTGGAGATGCAGATTGACGAACAGTCATAGGATCAAAAAAAAGGGCTATATTGGTCATAATAATTGTTATTAGTACAAAATAAAAACCTAGTTTACCAACACTCGCAAGCCCCTTGTAATCCTTTCGACGATAATAATAAAACAAAATAACGGCAAAAATAAAAATAGAATAAAATTCATCTAAAGCTTTTATACGATGCCAAGCCGGCATATCTTTCCACAAGGTATACTGTAATATACCAAGGGATAAGGTTGCATATAACATTAAATATAATACGGCTTTTTCTTTAAATACTGATGAGCACGACAATAAAATTGAAAGCAGGGCAGCCGGCCCCCAAAAGTAACGGAAACTGCCCACTACCGGAGGCAGATTATTCGCGACCACATACAAAGAAGTCATTAAAACCGTAATTTTGAGAACGAATGGGACAGAAATTTTTGTTGGCAAATACATTACTAATTAATGACTATTTCTTGCGGGATAAATTTATAATATCAGAATATATTTTCAAAAGTTTGTTTGCATTTTCTGCCTTATCATGTCTCTTCAAAGCACGCCGTCGTGCATTTTGGCCCATTTCTATAGCCTTGGTGAAATTTTCTTTCAATTCTAAAACAGCACCTGCCATGGCCCAGGGATCTCCATTTTGTATAAGAATACCCTCTTGGCCATCCGTTAAAAGAGAACCGGTACCGCCGACAAAAGTTGCAATACAGGGCATGCCAAGTATCATTGCTTCACAAAGATTGTTAGGGCTGTTCTCAATATGTGAGGTCATCACGTAAATATCCGCTTCCAACATTTTTAGAATCAAGGCATCTTCAGTTAAAGGGCCAAGATACACCAAATTTTTATTCGGAAATTTACTTTTTAGTTTTTTCTTTACCACTTTAACAATCAAATCATTTTCTCTGATACCAGCGACTCTCCATTCGCAGTCAATGCCAAATTTGTTCAATTCATTTAGAGATAGACAAAGGGTTTCAAACCCTTTGTGAAAGAGATTGCCATTCGTCGTGTGCAGGATCAACTTTTTCTTATTCTTATGTACCCATTTCGTATGATAAAAACCATCTCGCAAAATTCTATCATTATGGAAATAGCCCCTTTTGGGTGCCATTAAGCGGCTAATTCGCCTATCCCAATCAGTACGGCCTATACAATACTTACAATTTTTCCAGTTTCTTTCTTCCAGCAACTGCATTTTGATAAACATACTTCGTTTTTTTTGAAAAGAATGCGGGAAAAGCAACGTTTTGGGATTAGAAACGCGAATTCTTTTTAATCTTAGATAATTGCTCTCAATTCCGCTACAGAATTTATGAAGGCAAACAGTTACATTGCCCTGAATGGTTAGTGCAATAGGGATTTCTGTTTTACCAAGTATGCATCCAAATGGATTTTCTGTCCCATGTATATCAATAATGTCCGGTTGAATTTTATTTATGATGTTCAAATAAATATCTATATGCTTGGTATCAATAATCTCGTTGAACAAAAGCGTCTTAATTTCTTCAAATAAATGCTTATATTTCCTAATGGGATGATACGTTGTTTTTCCATGTCGGAAACTACCAATGTTTTCATTATGATAAAATGCGACATGAAGTTCAACTTTCTCTTGAATTGCTTTATCCAGCGCTTTGAGCCATCCTCCCGTACCCGACAGTTGATTGTTGAAATATTCGTCACTATTTGCCGAAGTATTTGAAAACCATAGAACTTTCATTTATACTTATTAATCATCCTTTTCAACAAAACATAAAATCGATAGGTATTATAATTTTGGTACTTTATATATAATTTTATTTTTTGCCTAAGTGGTAGTTTAAAATAATTAGGTATTACATTGTTCAAGCATTTATTCGACAAAGGATCAGCAAGCGAATAGTTAAAACAGTTCTCACAATCAATTGTTTGTTTAGAAAAGATATTTTCACTGATGGTTCCACAATGGATTCCGCTGCCATCATGCCCCCAATTTCGTACTTTTGAAATAATCGGGAAAATACAGAACTTGTCATCTTCTATTAAATAAGTCGCGATAGCTCTATCTCCAGTAGGATTTTTTTTCTTAGCTATATA
This sequence comes from Desulfosudaceae bacterium, assembly GCA_963674745.2. Lineage (GTDB taxonomy): Bacteria > Desulfobacterota > Desulfobacteria > Desulfobacterales > Desulfosudaceae > JBFMDX01. The sequence continues at coordinate 203,076 of CAXXDV010000001.1, forward strand.
AGACAGGATATTGAAAAACCGCCTTTCGTCGAAACGTTTAATTTTCTTTATAATTTTTTTATTCTTCAACAATTCCTCAAGTTCAAAAACAGTATAGATATCTTTGAAATTACGATTCTTCCAAGTTCCATATCCCCATGCTGAAAATCCTTTTCCATAGAAATAATTATAGTCTTCAGAGCAATTAATTGTAACCGGATAAAGGTATCCACAAATCGCTAAAACTCTATCATCAGCTTCAAATTTGTCTAACCCTTTATTAATATAGTCCAAAAAATTGGGAGAGAACTCATTATCATCTTCAGAGAAGATTATTCTATCAAATTTCCCAAAAATAATTTTCATGGAATTTTTTAGGTTTTCACGTGCCCCAAAGTTTTTTTCCCTTTGTATAACTTCTATAGAATTAAACCCTTGGATAGTCGGTAGATATTCAACAATTTTCCGATAACCTTCCCAGTGAGAATCATTTAAGGGAAGATCCAAAGCGATGAATAGATCTGTTTTCTCAGCATGGGTACATCTTGAAAGAGATTCAACGCATCTTCTGAAGTGTTCATACCTGTTTAACGTCGGAATTAATACCGGGGCAAATTTATCCACAAACTTTAGCTCTCAATAACATTTTTTTTATAATCTCAATGGCAAAATTCTTCTCTTTCTTTTCTAAACCGACAAAAAAGATTGCCGCAAAAAGAACGAACATTGAAAAGATAGAAAAACAAAAAAATCGGATTATGCCACAGGGAAAATACGGTTTGATAAAAAAAAGAGGCCCTGTCAGCAGAGCAACATATAGTATTTTAACGTAGGATGTTTTTATAAAATATTTTACATCAAAATCGATCAGGGCTTTCAACAAAATTTGTCGCGATACCACATTTAAAATAGCCGTTGCAATATAACCTATTTGTATCGCATAAGGGGGATATCCTGTTTTAAATAGTATATAACCAATGGGCAAACTTATCAGAGAAGTGGTGCTTAAAATAATCTGAAAATATTTAATTTTCCCTGTTGCATCCACCAGCGCGGGAACACCGGCACCAAGGCTCTCCACCAGTTCGTTGATTATCATAAGCTGGCAAAAAATTACCGTGTATGGCGGAACAACATCTAACCACACCTTAATTAAAAAATCCGTTTCCAGCAAAATCGGTAATGACGGAATTAGCATTAAAAAACAGGTGTATTTTGAAATATGGGCGGCCAGGGTAACGGATCGGTTGGTGTTACCACTGCTGAAACTTTTGGTGATCTGCGGAATAGCCGCCTGCCCCAAATTCCTTGAAAAAGCCGACACTACTCCATTTACTTGTTTGGCGATACCAAACCCCGCGTTGAGCACCGTCCCAAAAAATGCATTAATGATAAGTGCAGACCCTTGAATTTTTCCAATTGCAGCAATGCCCCCAATTGTCACCCAGCCTGAGAAAGACAACATTTCTTTATATTTAGAAAACTCTTTTCGAAATTTCCATTTAATGATTTCCTTATATTTTTTTTTGCAGTATGCAAAAAAAAGAAAAGAAGGCGTACCATTGGCTATGGCGATCAGTACTGCATAAAGCCTTAGTTTTTCATCGGTGTAAAAAATTATGAGCGCCGCAATAAATGCCAGTACACTTCTGATAATTTCTATGATTACCCGTACTGCAAATTTTTCATTGGCTGTTACCAGACCCTGGTAAGGAATACTAACCACAGAGAAACAAGTAGCCAACGCAGAAAACCGCATTACAAACAATGCATCAGCTATTTTTCCAGCATCAACATTTAGATAGTTTTTCACATAAAAAACGCCGGCTGTCTCAGCCAGAACTAAAACCAGTATTGCCAGGCAAAGGTGTATAACCAGGCTTATATTAAAGACCTGGTTGACACCGGCGACACTTTTTTTGCCCATTTCATACGCGATAAAACGGTAGGTTGTTGAAGTTAAAATTGGGTTTAAAAAAGCCAGCATAACCACAATCCCACCTACCACACTGTACAATCCATAATCGGTAACGCCGAGGCCTTGAATTACAAAACGAGATGCTACCAAGCCTAATATTGATGTAAACACCAATCGGAAAAAAAGAATGCTGCTATTTTTAAGTATAATAATATTATCTTTTGACATTTGTGCGCAAAATCCCTATAAACACAATGGTCTTTATTTTCATGGTTTCATGGCTTCCATCACCAGTGTTTCGTGCTTTCTTACTGCTTCTTCTTTCATTAAGCGTTTGTCTGTACCAGTTTCACCAAATTTTAATTCTTTTATATTTTTGAACCCTTGCATTCCAAGAGCTACAGTTAACAATTCAACATCCCAAACTGAATGATGGCCCCAGTTTTGAGTCCAATTGCCAATCGCTTCTGCTTTATACTTATAAAGAGGATTCACAATTTTACCATTATAGATATCTACAGCAATTTTTAAATCTGGTACATTGATATGAAGCCAACAGCCTGGTTTTAAAATTCTATATATTTCACTTAATAACTGGTAAGCATGATTTGGCCATAAATGTTCAAGGGTATGGCCAGAATAGACACCATCAACGACATTGTCCGGGCAATTTAGAGGAAATCGCAAATCAGTTTCTACTTCCGGCAGCCGTCTTTTCTTCCACGGCTTACGAAGGTTATGATAAAAATCTACATGAATCCAACCATCCGTGAAATTGTTACCCACACCGATATCGACAAGCATGGGCTTCTGGTTTAAGGGGAACCGGCTTTTAGTGTTGTAAAAAAAACGTCTCCCAAAAAAACTATTCAATTCGAAAGAGAACTCTTGCCAGAACGATGGAGCTGAGTAATTTGGATACATTGCTTTTAGACTTTGCTTCTGCAAAAAATTTTATATTTAATACCTGAATTTTGCACGTAACATCCCGCAATCGACCTTCTGGCCACGTTAAAATTATTCGGTGGTAGTCATTCTCTCCCGCCGATTCACATATCAATCACCCTCAGCCTTCGTCCTTCAAGCATCCGGATGGCCGCTGACCCGAATAACTTTTTATTTTCACAACACATATCGTACAAATTTTTCTTTGCTCTTATTATGCGATAGTAAAATTTTGCGGCCAGCCGTTGTCGTTTATCCAAGCCTTGGGCTTGTGTCGGGCCTCATCCAAAAAATTGAGAAAGTTGATCATGGCCGGCGTTCTGGCATCGTGGATCGAATATTTCACCTTAGTCCGGTTCTGAGCCATTACCACTTTTGCGGCAATAAAAAGCATCTTCAGTCGGGCGATCCGGAGGGTATTGGTGCCGATCTCTTTCATGCCTAGCGCTGATTCTTCCGTACTCTCTGCGGCGGCCTCACTGTTAACGGCAAGTAGCTTCATATAACGCCAGATATTATAGGCCAGCATGACCAATTGAAAAAATGCGTAGTTGCTTTTGAATTTGCCTGTTGGGATGGCGTCCAGCCCTTCCCGTTTGGCCTCACCAACAAGATTTTCCACGTCGGCACGCTTATCATATTCAGAGACAACTTTATGCGCCGGACCGGCTTTATCCGTACAAAAAATCCGATAAGTGAAACGATCTTCTTCTAAAATTTCCTGCTGGACCGGCTTGTCCGTTTTTTGTTCTTTGGGGATGCGCATAGCAACAAACCGGCAGGGCTCCTGCCAGCCCATGGGCTGATAAATGCAATCATTATATTCGATATCACTCCTTTGATAAGGACGGTACCAGGTATGTGGATCAAACCAAGGAGCGCACTTCTTATTGGCAATAATAAACCGAAAATCACAATCTTTGGCAGCGGCTACGGCCTCCCAGCTGCAAAACTCGCCATCGGCCCGAAGCAACACAGCCTGCACACAGCCGGGAAGCTGATTTTTGATTTCGTGAATAAAGTCGGCAGTCTCTTGTCCGGAGATGGTTTCTCCGGCGCGCAATTTACCGGCAATATATTCCCGGGTCTGATCAATAAAAGCCAATACCGGCCGATAACCTTTCTTGCCCCGGTGTTTGGTGTTATGGCCTTTGCGTCCGCCTTGCTGACGGCCGTATATCGTCTCCACCGTGGTATCGATACTGATGTTTATCTGGCCATAATACAAACCAAGCTGCTTCCAGACCCGTTCACGCAGAACGCTCATGACCATTAAAAGAGATTTGCCCTGGTTAATCCCCATACTGTCAACGTATCGCCAGAAGGTGCTGACCACAGGAAGTCGCTCCAACTTGAAAAACCCGCACATCATGGCATCCAGTCGAACATATGCAAAATGGCAGATACGGTTGAACCCTATAAACAGTAGCATCAAAACACCAACCACCATCGAATAATGACCCAGCTTGGGATCGCGACGAGGCGCAATATAGGATGAGTCAAAGATTTCAGCAAAATTGACCAGATCCAAAAATTATATCAATCCCAAAAGCCCGCCAAATGGGCTTAAATGTTCAGAGCAGGTATCAAATCCTGTTGAAGCGGTGATTTTTCTGGCATTGGCAAATTTTCTTTTAAACCCTTACCGACACGCTTTTTACTGTTATTCTTTTTACGCTGTTTTACCATCTGGGTACCTCCTGTTTTTATTATTGGTTGTTTCGCAAACCCCAATATAACAGGAGGCCCGGATGGTTTCTTCTATTTTTTTAAAGCAGTCGTGCAAAATTCAGGTGATAATAGTAGTTGAATATTGCCGGTGCATCAAAAAATCAAGCCAATCCACCTCTTTTTGCCGGGATCCCAACAACTGTTTGGCCGTCAGCAATATTCTTGGTAACCACAGCCCCTGCACCAACGACAACATTATTGCCTATTTTTATTTTAGGCAGTATTACACAACCCGTCCCTAATGAACAAAAAGCACCTATTTGGCAATTACCCGCGACATGAACCCCGGGCGACAGTTCTGTATATTTCCCTATTTTTGTATCATGGGAAACTGTGCAATTTAAATTCACAAGGCACCCCTCACCGATAGTTGTATCATTTTCTATTATAGCCCCAGTCAGTATATTGCAGCCTAGCCCGATTACTGTATTAAAGATTCCAATATCAGCTTTTGGAGAAATAAGTGTCGTAAGTCTACCACCAATTTCGATAAATTTTTTTGACAGGTTAAATCTTATCTGGGGGCGACCAACACCTATAACAAATCGGCTATCACCAGCTGAAAACAACGCCTGGGCCTGTTCGAAGTTTCTTAATATTATAAATTGATCGTATAATTTCTCCGGCAAGTCTTTGTTCGTATTATCAAAGAAAAAAATATTCTCTAATTCTCCAAGTTGACTGAAAATCTGTAATATCTGTTTTGAAAACCCTTTTGCTCCTATAACCAACATAAAAATACTTCCTTTCAGTTATTAAGCTTAAACCTCTCAACTGACTTTGAGTCGGGGCTACTTATCTTTTATGTTTGGTGATTATTTCTGCAATATTGTCTACATGTTCCAGTCCCAAATCTGGAAAAATTGGCAGACACAACACCTCTTCCGCCACTCGGGTAGCCACCGGCAAGTTTTTCGGTTCCGCTTCGGGCAGGGATCGGTACATACTAAAGGATGAGATCAGCGGATAAAAATAACGGCGGCAGAAATAGTTATATGTTTTCAAGTGTTCATAAAGCGCATCCCGGGTCCGGCCAAAGGTGGCGGTGTTCACAAATATAGGAAAATAAGCATTATTGTAATCCACATCCGGTCCGGGTCTCAGAAAGGAGATACCCTCAATGCTATCCATCAGGCCCATGTATCTCTCGGCAATAGCTTTGCGCTTTGCTCTGACTTGATCAAAGTATTTTAACTGCAACAAGCCCAAACCGGCCTGAAATTCGTTCATCTTGGCATTGATCCCGGGCGCCACTACCGTGGTCTCTCCGGCAAATCCGAAATTTTTCAGGTAGCCGATACGCTTGCGGGTCCTGGCATCGTGACAGATAATGGCCCCGCCTTCAAAGGTGTTAAAGGCCTTGGTGGCATGGAAGCTAAGCACGGATAGATCCCCAAAATCCGCCAGAGACCGCCCCCCCAACCGGACCCCAAAAGTGTGGGCCGCGTCATAGATCAGATGCAGCCCGTAGGTGCCGGCGATCTCTTGGAAGCGATTTACCCGACAGGGATTTCCGTAGACATGAACCGGCATGATGCCCGTGGTTTTGAGTGTGATGGCGGATTCCACCCTTTCCGGATCCAGATTATAATATTCCGGTTCGATGTCCACAAACACCGGCCGAATGTTGTTCCACCACAGCGAATGAGAGGTGGCCACAAAGCTGAAAGGCGTGGTGATAACCTCACCGGTGACCCGCATCACCTGCAGGGCAAGGACCAGGGCCAGGGTGCCGTTGGCGCACAGTGCCACGTAGGGCACACCAAGAAATTCGGCCAGCTGCCTTTCAAATTCCTCGTGAAAGGGACCGGAGTTGGTGAGGCATTTGCTTGTCCAAATCTTTTCAAGATACGGCTGGAATTCTTCAATCGGCGGCAGATATGACTGTGTTACGAATATGGGCTCAGTGGCTTTTTTGTCTGTTATCATAAGTTTAAGACCTCTTTTTAAAAACAAAAATTTTAAGCCGTCTGCTTACAGGTCCAAGGGGGATAAGCTCTTGACAATTTTCCCGGGTACGCCCACTACAAGTGAATTGTCCGCGACATCTTTTGTAACCAACGCGCCAGCGCCAACAATAACATTCATGCCCAGACAAATATCAGGAAGCAAAACAGCACCTGAACCAATTTTACAGAACTTGCCTATCCTGCATCTGCCTGAAATATGCACACCGGGCAATAACACTGAATACTTTCCGATAAATGTATCGTGGCCAATGGTGCAGTTAAGATTTATCAAAGCCCCTTCTTCAATGGTAATCTCGCATGTGACAACGCTCCCGGTCATGAGGTTGACGCCCCGGCCAATGGCAACACCAAATTGTCCGATATGCGCATTAGGCGAAATTGTCGAGGTGTATTCCCCGCCCCATTTCGTAAATTTTGCGGCTAAGGAATACCGAAGAACAGGATCACCGAGACCCACAGTAAACTTTTTGGAATAACGGCTAAAAACATCTACTACATCAGCCTTGTTTCGCAGCACCTTAAATTTATTGTACAAGACTTCGGGAACGTGATCTGATATATCGTCATAAAAAAATATTTCTTCACTAAGCGGTTTTTGGGACAGGACTGCCAGCACTTCTTTTGCAAAGCCTTTTGCGCCGACGATGATCATCTTAATACCTCGCTTTCGCCCTGCCTGAGAAGGCATGCCACACGTTGAAAGTGCGTTTGAGCTTTATTGTCTCGATTGTCGATATAAAATATAAAAATTTATTGATCTAAAAGCTTAATTCTCGACTCGTTTATCATACTCTTTTTAGGTTATTATTGTCGTTTACGGCTACGCGTTGCATATTGCGTCGCATACTCCACGACAATGCGGGCCAGACGCTCGGTGGCCATTCCGTCCAGCGGACCAAAAAGTTTTTCCCGGATCTTTTTCCTACCTTCAGCAAACCATGTAGGGTCGGCAAGCGCCCGGCGAATTGCGCCCATCAACTCTTCAGGTGAATTCACCAGGGCAATGGTTCCTTCGTCCACAAGAAAACGGAAATGCTTTTTCAACCATCCGTGTTGAAAAAACTGTTCATATTCTTCAGCCATAATCGGATTGAAAGCCGGCACGACAGTCGGAGTGTCAAAAATAGCCGCTTCTATAGTCATGGTGGATCCGGGGCTGACGCAGACATCTGCATGCCGCAGCAGATTACCAGCGAGAATATTTTCATCTCGCGACGGCCACCAACGCATGCCAGGGCAATACCTGGAATATCTGGAGAATACGATATCTTTCCGCGCTCGAAATTCGTCAAAGTAATGATCTATAGACAGGGGATGAAGCCTCAACACAACCTGCGGCGGTCCAGGCAGCGCCGCCTCATCCAGCGCATTCAGAAACGCCCGAAAGGTGCCAGTCTCATCCCCGAACATTCGCAACTGCCCCATAGTGGCAAAAAACAGAATAGGCCGCTCGGGATCAAGGCCCATGTGGTCACACAATTTTTGCCGGGTCCAAATACTTTCGGTTTCAAAATAAGGGTCAAATATCGGCGCGCCGATGACCTCGATCTGCTCGGGCAAATAGCCGCTGATATTAACCAAACCGTCACGCATAACTGTTGACCAGCAGGTCAGTCGATCGGGCCTGAAACGCTGTGGGGTGAAGGGATGATCCCAGGAAAAAATGTTGCCGAGCGTGGGTATCCCCTTAAGATAGCAAAGGCCCAACAGACCGCGGCTGAAACCCTGATTGAAATGGGCCGTAACAAAACAATCCGGTTTGAATTCTTCGAGAAAATCGTCCAGAAAGGCCGCATCGGCTGCGTTAACGCGGGCGCTGAAAATTTTCCACATCCATTGCCGGGCACGCCGCCATTTAACGTGAGAAAGTATACTATCAAGGCGTCTCTCGACCTTGAACAGCAGGGGGTGGCGTATCTTTTGAGCCTGCTGGACGGAAAAATAAGAAAAACTGGTACCAGGTAAACGATATCGCTCGATAAATGGTTCGAAGCAGGCGCCGGGGGATAGGACATGGACCTCGGCCCCTAAATCCAGACAATGCTGGAGAAAATTGTTTTCAAGAATAGCGCTGGCTGAACGGCCGTCGCCGGTTTCGAGCAGGATACGTAAAGGCCTGTTTGGTTTTTTTGAGGATAACTTCTGTTTCATAGAAAGGTTTTATGTTTTAAGTGTTAGGATAATAAGGTAATGCTCATTTATTTTTCCTGGATGCCGGATCGGGGTCCGGCATGACGAAGGAAAGGGTGTTGTTGGACCCCGGCTCACGTTTCGCTTCGCTCCACTGGCCGGGATGACGATGGAAAGAGCATTGGATTCCCGGTGGGCGGAGGGGTTCGTTGTCTGCTGGTTTGCGGGTGTAAAAAGTCATGAAATTTCCGTAGAAAGGGGGTGATGTTTTCTGTTTGTCGAACAGGCGGAGCAGATTTTCTTTTGTGAAATGGCGTGTGTTAAAATAGGGAAAATCCACTTTTTCAATGATAAAACCCTCATCCCGAAGAAGGCGATACATGGATTCCTGCGTAAAAAGGCTGACATGGGTTTGATCATGGAGCAGCCGATAGCGTTTTCCAAAAAGACGGGCACAGCCGCTGTCAAAATCCGGGGTGCCCAAGATCATCCAGCCGTTCGGGCGCATTACACGACGGACTTCACGCAGGGTGGAAAACGGATCATCGAGATGCTCGATAACGTGATGAAACACTATGGCATCAAAATGGTCGGAAGGGTAAGCGGCATCTTTGAGTTTGCCACAGAATATACGGCCATGGGCTGTGGCATGTTCCGCGGCAAAGGCTGACACTTCGGTTCCGTAGCGTTCCCATTTGGAGTCCAGAGCGGAAAGAAGGAACCCGGGTCCGCAGCCTACATCCAATATTCTTCCACCCGGCAGGTTGTTTAAAAATCTTAATTCTGAAGGAATGTCTGCCAGGGACCGATCCCGCTCCTGGAGGCGGTCTCTTTTCACCCCGTCGGGATCTTCTATTTTACCCCAGTAAGATTCTTCGTAGTCCGGTAGGCTCGTGGGTACGCGGCGGACAAAGTAGATGCCCTCGCCTTCATATTCAATTTTATCCGCTTGGCTTTTAGCCTTTATAAACGCATCACAACATTCCCGGACGGCGCCATGGCCGCCACGGAAGCAGAGCACCCAGGCGGCAAGAGGGGCAAGGGAGGGATCAGCGTCAGCGACAAGAATGGGGATTCCGGCCCAGCACAGAGCTTCCCGGTCATTGGTATCATTGCCGACAAACGCAACCGACGCACGATCGATATTCATTGAATCAGATAGTTTAGAAAGGGCGACAGCTTTGTTACTCGCACCGGTAATGCAGGCAATATCCAACTTACGGCAACGGGCTTCCACGACCGCATTCATTTCGGTTGAGACCACGGCAACACGGATGCCTGTTTGTCTTCTGAGTTGCGTCAATCCCCAGCTATCAGACCGGCTGCAACAGACGCTTTCGTGACCATCGTCATTTACCCAGACATGATTGTCGGTAAGCACACCGTCAAAGTCCAGGGCCAGCAGCTGGACACGGCGTAGTGTGCTTTGCGGGGGAACGCGGGGCTGAAGTAGCGCCGGGGGCGAGGTGTTTTGTATTTCCGGCATCATGAGTTTTTCAAGGAACCGCAGGTCTTCGATGGTGTCTATTTGAAAGGAGCGTTCCAGCGGCATAGGGTAAATGCCGATGCGGTTGCCCATGCGGGCACCGGTTTGCTTTAAAACAAATGGCTTGAATACGTAAATACTGCCGTTTTCCAAGTATTCGGAAGGGTTATCCTGACGTCGGGGTCGGTTGGCCGGGTCAAAATTCAAGGGACGGGCACAGCCGGTTTCATCCTGTTGCCAGCGGCCGATAAAATGGCCTTCAAATCCGGAAAACACACTGTCGTAATTGTTGCTTAATAGGAGATTCACTGCACCGTCAATATCCGAGGCCAAGCGATAAGGAGAGGTGGCCTGAAGAAAAACAACCAGGTCCGGGTTATATTGTTCGTTTTGCGCCAGCTTGTCCAGCACGTGCAGGAGAGCGGATTCGGATGAGGCAGTATCGGTGGCCAGTTCCGGTGGTCGGTGGACAATTTTAGCGCCGTATGATTCGGCCACGGCGGCGATTTCGTTGTCATCCGTGGAGACGATCACGCGGGTGACTGCATCTGATGCCAGGGCGGTTTCGATGCTCCAGGCGATCAGGGGTTTGCCGGCAATGGGGTGTAGATTTTTGCGCGGGATGCCTTTGGAGCCGCCGCGGGCGGGGATGATGCAGAGGGTGTTCATAGAATGTGGTTATGTGTTTATGTGATTAAGTGTTTATGTGATCGGGGTTTGAGCCTGCTTTGCAGGAGTTTGAAAGTTTTACGTTTTAGAGTTTTAGGTTTTTAGGTGAAGGTGGTTATGTGGTTATGTGATTAGGTGGTTAGCGTCCCACCCGGGCACGGCCCGGGACCAAACCTATAAAGAACAAAGACTTACAGCCTTTTTAGCTATAAAGTGGTTATGTGATCAGGGTTTGGGCCTGCTTTGCAGGCGTTTTTAAGGCAATTGGTGGATGCGCGGTGCTTATCCACCCCACAAAAACAGAATGAAGAATTAAAAGTTGAAAATGCATTAATGCTCTATAATAGGGTGAAAATTGGAACGCATCCACCGAATCTGCCAAATTGCCGGGGGTCACTTTTGATCTAATGGATAATACCCCCCTGTTTTAGGTGGACCTTGAAATTTGATTTTATTTTGGTCGCGCAGTTCTTTTAACCAGCGCTCCAATGTTCTTTGCGGCAAATTCAGGGCGGTTTTAATCTCCGTGGATTTTTTGCCGGGGTTGGTTTTAATATAATTTAAAAGATTATTTACTCCGCCATTTACTCCGCCATTTACTCCGCCATTTACTCCGCCACCTGGTACTTCACTGATTGGAAACAATGTTACCTTGAAATTATCGGCAATTGTTTCAAACACAGGTTCTGGTGATCCTGCATCTGCCATCGACTGCATCACCCGTTTAATCCCGGAACCATACTTTTCTATAATTCCGGCCTCTTTAAATATTGAGGCAATCTGTTTGTTTCTTGGATTGGATGCCAGCCTCCCGGAAAGGATGTCCTTTATTTTCATTCCCTTGGGGAGTGGTCCCGGGTTGAAAAACTCCATTCTATTGTAAAATATTTTAATGGCCGAATCACCTTGCGCCTGATAATCTCTATGGACAATCATATTTACGATAATTTCTCTTACAGCTTCCAGTGGGTATTCCCAGACCTCATCTCTTTGGGGTTTGCCTGAAATAACAAACCTTTTGCTGATATGCTTGCGGACAAAAGCCATACACGCTTCCACTTCTGAAAAAAGGTCATTTCGAATGGTGGTGCTGTCCTTTATGATTGTTTCAGAATCAAAACGGCCTGCATCAATAGTGGAAACCATAGACGGATTATTGCAAAAAAGCAAAAAACAGCCAAAAGAAACAGCGTTCTCACGAAGCAGTTCAAATTTTTTGAGTACGGTCAAAGGGTCATCATTTATAGGATAATCCCGGAAACGATTCGAATTCTCGATAAACTGATTCACTTTTTCCAGTGAAATGTCAGAGATGTCGTGACTTGGGTCACGCGCAAAATCCCAGCTGAGGTTAATTGTTCTCAGGTGTTCATTGGCTATTTCATTTAAATCCATCAGGTGATTGGCGTTGTGAACCCTTTTGTAATACTTGCCTTTGAAGCTTATGGGTTTAATGGGATATGAAATGACAGACAAGCTGACGACTGTTTTACCCTCATGGACAAACGTCTCTGCATCAGGAATGATAGACGGAGATGTTGAATTTTTTATCTGGTTGATCCACTTCTGAATACTTTCCCGAGAAACCTGAACGCCTATTACAGCCCCCTTGTCATTTATTCCGATCAAGACCGTCCCACCCCGGGTATTGGCAAAAGCACACAATGCCTCTATGGATTCTTTCCCAAAGGAAGCCTTGAACTCAAGGTGTTCGGATTCACCTTTTTGTATGAAAGGTTGAAGTTCGGTCATGGAGATTAAGCATTAAATTATAAGGGGTTCGAGGATTATATTCGCTTTTTTCAGCTTTTGGTGGATGCGTGGTGTTTATCCACCATATCAGGTTTTAACCTGCGTGCCTATGAGGGTCATCTATAAAATCAGCTTATCACGGGCAAGCTGTCGCTTTGCCCGTGGCACCCATTTTCGTTCTGTTTTGACCAGGAAAAAAGATTGCTGGATAATATTTGGAAAGGCTGAACAGGCTGTCCAATAACCCAGAACAATCGTCATTCGAACGAAATCCGGATTCAAAAAAATTATCATATCAGTTTTATACTGGATTCCGGGTCGGAGCCCGGAATGACGAAAAGCCTAAGGCTCCAAGGGGGCGCGGCGGAGTTTTTCCATGACCGGGATTTCATCCGGATGGAGGCGTTTAACGCCGTCACCCAGGGCTGATTCCACGCTGCGGATGTCGCGTACCAGGCGGGCAAAGCCCTGGGGCTCTACCGAGGCGGATTGATCACTACCCCACATGGCCCGGTCCAGGGTCAGGTGGCGTTCGATCATGCAGGCGCCCAGGGTTACTGCCGCGACCGATGTTTGGAGCCCGACCTCGTGGCCGGAATAGCCGATGGGGCAATCGAATTCTGTTTGAAGCGTCTGGATGACGCGAAGGTTCAGCATTTCGACCTTTGAGGGGTAAACGCTGGTGCTGTGCGCTAGCACAAGGCGATCCGGGTCGAGCAGATCCACGGCGTGGCGGATCTGATCCATGGTGCTCATGCCGGTGGACAGGATGATCGGCCGGCCGGTTTCTTTGAAATACCGAAGCAGGTCATCATGGGTCAGGCAGGCAGACGCGATTTTATGACAGGGCGGATCAAAAGATTCGATAAAATCAATTGAACTTTTGTCCCAGCAGGAGGCAAACCAGAGGATACCTTTATCCCGGCAATAGGTGCCAATTTCCCGGTATTCGTCGAGACCGAATTCCAGGCCATATTTGAGTTCACCATTGGTGGTGCCAAAAGGGTTTTCCCGGGGCTTAAAAAGTTCTTCCGGGGTATATACCAGGTCAACGGTTCTTTTCTGGAATTTAACGGCCTGGCAACCGGCCTCGACTGCCGCGTCAATAAGTTTGAGGGCGGTGTCGACCTCGCCGTTGTGGTTGATGCCAATTTCGGCAATAACAAAGCAGGGGTGCCCGGGGCCTAGTTGGTAGTTTGCGATTTGGATTGTTCGTTTGATCATAAGGTGCCTGAAGTTAAGGTTTTATGGTTTTAAAGTTTTAAGATTTAGGGTTACAAATCGAATAGTATCAATTTGATTCTGGATCCTCCGGGCAAGCCGGGGGATGACGGAGTAATTAAATTATATCCGCAAAGGTGGCTTCCATGCGGCGGAAATAGAATACGCCTGATAATAAAAACAGGAAGGCGGCCATGGCCGAGACAGCGATCATGAAGCCCGGGGCGGTATCCGTGCCCAATAGAGCCCAGCGAAACCCTTCAACAACGCCTGCCATGGGGTTTAAACCGTATAATGTGTGCCAGGGTTGTTTTAATAGACTGCTGGGATAGGCAATGGGCGTGGCAAACAACCAGAACTGCAAAATAAAGGGCAGAATATAGCGTACATCCCGATAGCGAACGCTTAAGGCCGACAGCCACAGGCCTGCTCCCAGGGCGGTGACCATGGCAAGCAGGACCAGGGCCGGGATCCAGAACACATTCCATGTCGGTACGATGCCATAGCCTACCATAAATATAAGCAGAACAAAAAACGCGATGGCCATGTCGACCAGGGCGGCAAATGTGCAAGACAGGGGTATGACCAGACGGGGGAAATATACTTTTTTGATCATACCGGCATTACTCACCAGGCTGCTAGAGGACTGGCTTAACGCACCGGAAAAAAAATGCCAGGGCACAAGGGCGGCAAAGGAAAAAATCGGGTAAGGCAATCCATCCGAAGGCACTTTGGCCAGTCGGCCGAAGAACAGGCTGAAGACCAGCATGGTCAGCAACGGCTGCAATATGGCCCAGCCTGCCCCCAGTATGGTCTGTTTGTATCGGACCTTGATGTCCCGACAGGTCAACAGGCGCAGGAGATCGCGATACGCCCATATATCCCGCAGGTTGATGTGCGCCCAGCCTTTTAAGGGACGGATACGGGTTAGGGACGAGGCATAAGTATCAGGTGATGCGGCTGCGGTTATGTTTGGGTTTTTCTGCATTCAGGATTACAATGTGGTTATGTGATTAGGTGTTTAAGTGATTATGTGATTAAGGGTTAGAAGATTTAGCGTTTTATGGGTTTTGGGTTACACAGTTTGCGATGCTTTCTCCGAGTTTCAAGGCGTCATGGTGGAGTTGTTGTGATTTGTTTTTCAGATGCGCGTTTAAATCTGACCTTTTGTCCATAATGTATTTTGCTTCTGCGCCTATCTCTGATCGGCAGCTTTTTAAATAAGTGGCATCATAGGGTGTTGTACGCTGCCATTCCAGCATTTCACAGAGGCCTTGCATCTTGTGGTTGTTGACGGACAGCGGGATAAACGGGCAGCCGGCCATTGTTCCGAAAATAACATAGTGGTAGTGGCCGGATACCAGAAAGGACGCGCCTTCAAATAGAGGCCACAGGTCGTGAAATTCATGTTCCGGGCCGAAAAACAGGGAATCGGTTCTCTCGGCGACATCTTCTAAAAAAAGGCACCAGGGGTCCTTGGCCACAAGAACGGCCTGGAGGCCAAGGGTTGTTTTTAACTCTCTGACCAGGGCAGTAACTTCTCCGTCCCACGCACCCCGGGGGGTGCTGACCGGAAGGCCGGAAGCAGACAAACAGAAATAGGTTTGATCGGCCAGGCCATGTTGGTGGCGCCATTGATCGACCCGGTCTTTTGGATAGTCTTCGGGGTGCAAGGCAAAAACCACGTCCGGAAAACATTGGGCGTTTGTGATGCCAAGCGACTGAAGGTTGGTCAGAGAACAGGGCTCCCGGGTAGCCACCAGGTCCAGTTTTGGAAAGGTTTCTTGTATCATGCCGGTCATGATCGGACGGACCGTATTCTGTTGACAGGTGTGGTTGACAATGCAGGCGGGTTTGTCCAGCCGGGTTCTGGTCAGCCAGAGCAGAAAAATGCCGTGACACCCTTCGGAAGTATTGCGATATAGAGAATTCTCTCCATTGTAAACAACCATGTCTGCTTTGCCGGCCAGGTTAAGGAACTCATCCGCCTGCCCGCCCACGTTGCCCTTGAGCCACTCATTCGCCCAGCAGTCAAAATCGTCCGCAACCTCGGGATAGAATTTTTCGAGTACGGTGCTACGGTTCACAACCCGACGCGTGAGTCGGCCGCGCTTTTTCTCCGGGATTACCCATCCGCCCAGCGCAGATTTTAATCGGCGTTGATAGGAGCTTACCAGCCAGGCGTGCGATAAAGAAGTTATTTTAACATCGGGTATGCTATGTCTGATAATTTTAGCCAATGAAGGTGGGGTTGCCTGGGCGCCCCAGTTGATATGGGCAGAATTGTCATTCAGGAGAAGGATTCGAACCATTATTTTTTTGCCGGGCACATAGCCCTTAAAGATTTATATCGTGATAAGCCGTCATATCACATCTGGCACAAACCGGCAGTGACGACAGGTCCTTTGCTTCGTGCAATTGACGAATTCTTCTCAGGCCGGAATCATGCAGCCAGTAATCAGAAATATTTACGTGGCACACGTTACCCATATTGAAATTTCCTTCCATCGTATCCATACAACAAAGGGTAATCTGTCCATCCCAGAGGATCTGTACCTGTTGCCAAAGAAGAGGGCAAGGCTTGTATATTGAGGGGGTTGGAATCATTGTGTCATCTCTTGTTCCACCCCAATTATGAACAGGTGTGACACGGACTTCATCAACAACGCCCTGCCATTTTTCCTTTATACGCCTGGCAAGCGGCAGATTGTTGTCATAAAGAGTGGCTTTAAGCGTAACCCTGCAGTGACTGCCTTTTGCCTTATTGATTTCACAAAAATGGGAAAAATTCGAAACAACCTGATCATAGGCGTCTTTTCCGTTGAGACGCTGATATTCGGTTGGATCATCCGTATCAAGACTGGCTTTAAGTCTTGTAAGCCCGGCATCCAGAAGTTTTTCAGAAAGATCAGGTTTCAGGGCGACACCATTGGTAGCAAAACCGATAACCCCGACATTGGGAACATTACGTGCCGCTTTTACATAATCGACCAGTCGTGAATGGAGGGTTGGCTCTCCGGACCCGCTGAGGGCGATCTCAGCAGGAACACCTGCTGACGCTATATCTCGCAGTATTTTTTCAAAAAGGTCATCGTCAATAAAACCCCTTGTACGTGTTGTGTTTACAAGGGGACATTTAGCGCACTTAAGATTGCAATTATTGGTGAGTTCTATGGCCACCATGGAGGGAAGCGGAAAAGAACCAGGCCTTTTCAGGCGATCTTGTTTATGCCTGCCACGCAAATAAGTGATTGCAAGACGAGTACCCGGAATCTGTTTTATTCGCTTACGCATCAGATCTGTTAACTGATATGCCATCTAACAGTTTAATCCTTTAACATGCCAAGCATTTTCTTTGTTCGTCGTTTAAAAAATCGATACGTTCTTAAAAAAATACTGGGGTCTTCCGCCTTTCTCTGTGCTGCCAGTCGTTGTGCCAAAACACGCGACCATTGTCCAGTCGTCCCATGATCCGCAGCCAACGACAACAAAGCTTCGTATCGCACGCGCCTTCGCTCCTTATCACCCATTCGTAACTGTCTGATCTGCTGGAGAGAAATATCGTGCTCAAAACAAGGAGGTCGCTCGAGCCCAAGAGCCCTGAATGTCAGGATATTACGCATGCACTTTTCACAGTTGCAACAATTCCGATCCTTTTGCAGACCCTCCCAACATACTCGCAAATCCGCCAATAATTCCGGAGAACCGGATATAGCCAGAATCTTATCTGCTCTTGTAAATGCAGCACCATCGGGTATTATCTTAAAATTATCGCTGGAAAGCAGAGGGTCCGTTAATGCGTTAACACCTTCGATAATCTTCAGGACATCACCATAGGTAACAGTCTGTCCGATTAAGCCTTCCGAAAAGCCCCTGCTAAAAAGGTGCAAACAAGAGGCTATAGCAGCGCCATGGCTGTGGGGCCAGTCTCCAATTATTTCTCGATAATTCGTAGAAACAGTGAACAACTCGACCCCGAGATTTGACAGTATGCGCCGGGAACGATCTGTCGCTCGTGCAAAGCCCTGGGGATCATCTAAAGGGATATCAAAACCCTGAACCATTACTGCCGCTGTGAGATTTCTAGGAAAGCGTTCGTAGCCGGCACGTGTGTGTCGAAACGCCGTAAAGCATGAATCAACGCCGCCTGAAAAAGTCATTATTGCCTTATTGCTTGTACTGTTGATCGAGTCTTCCTGTTCATGATCGGCATAAATGGAAACTTTTTTATATTTTGGACGCATAACAGACCATGCCGACTGGAATTCGCAGAGATTGCGCAACAATGATGGTGAGACCTGTCCATGGATACGAACGTCAAGACCGGTTTCCATCATCAAAAAAACAGCCCCAACAGCAAAATGATCGCTGGAAGTTGCAAGGTGATCTTGAAATTTTTCAGGAACCGTGTATCTAAGGGTTTTTCTGTCCGCACCAGGAGTTTCAATCACCGCTGAGAGCAGGACTGAACCTTCCTGCGTTAAAGGTTCCTGTGGCCAGATATGCAATGTGTCCATGCTATGTTCTTTATCAATTTTTACTGATCGACCAATCAGACTGAGGCACAAGCACTCGATCGGCAATGCTTTCAACCCGGCCTCCGCCCTCTATGGAAATATCCACCCACTCAGAAAAAAAGCGTTCGGTCAGGCCGTCTTCAGGGTGGGCGATAATTTTGATCCGGGAGGAGTAGATCATGGGCCGAAGCCATAAAGGGGGTAGTGTGATTTTGAGTTCATACCTACCGGGATGCTGCAATTCAGAAAAGCGCTCTGAGTTGATCGAATCAAGCACCAAATTCAAGCCTTCGGGCGTGACAATACCTAACTGAACAAACAGATTCCAGTAGCGTTTTTGAATATCAAGCTCAAAGCTGAAGATTAATGGTGTTGATGGATCCAGTGAAGAGCCGGATGGTTCCATTGTATATCTTCTGATGATAACACCCTGGTCTGATCGATTTGATAAATCTTCCTCATCCCGGGCGGTCACCATACGGCCGTATGTCGTGACCACATCGCTGATGGACCCCATAGCTGCTATCTTTCCATCATCCAGAAGCAGGCCTTGTTTGCACAGGCGTGATACGGCACCCAGGTTATGACTGACAAAAAGTACAGTCCGGCCCTCTTTGGCGACATCGCTCATTTTATCAATGCATTTTTTCTGGAAAGAGGCATCACCAACGGCCAGAACTTCGTCAATCATCATTATTTCGGTTCTCAGGTGCGCGGCCACCGCAAAGGCCAGACGCAGATGCATACCACTGGAGTAGCGCTTAACGGGCGTATCTATAAATTTTTCGACGCCGGAGAAGTCCACGATCTCATCAAACCGATCGGAAATCTCTCGCTCTTTCATGCCCAGGATGGTTCCGCTTAAGAATGTGTTTTCCCTGCCTGTCAATTCCTGGTGAAAGCCGGTACCGATTTCAAGCAGGCTGCCGACCCGGCCCGCGATATCGGCTTCGCCTTCGGTGGGAGGGGTGATCCGGGAAAGGATTTTTAAAAGAGTGCTTTTACCGGAACCGTTTCGCCCGATGATGCCCAGGGTGTCACCACCGTGAAGCTCGAAAGAAACATCACGAAGGGCCCAGAACTCCTCGGCGCTGTTGTGTTTGCGAAGCGCCATGCGCTTGAGGCCGTCGGCTACTGAACCGACAAGGGTGTCGGGCCGGTTGACGGTCGATTGAACGAGAAATTTTTTTCCGATATTTCTAGCCTGGATAACGGGAGTAGTCATGGTGACTGTCTAGCAGGGTTTTAGGTTTTAGGTGTTAAGTGATTATGTGGTTAAGTGGTTATGTGATTAGCTTCCTAGCCGGCTATTTTTTTTGGAATACGTTCTAAAAGAATCATGGTTTTGTTATTTAGAAGCGTCCCACCCGGAAATGGTCCGGTACCAAACCGATAAGTAACAATAGCCGTTTTGTGGCTTAAAGGGTGATTATGTGTTTATGTGGTTAGCATCCCGATTGGTCCTGTTCCTGGATGAGCTCTAAAAGAAAATATGGTTTTGTTACCTATAAGTGATTAAGTGTTAGGTTTTAGGCGGTTAAAACACCTCTCCCTGCCACAACAGTTGTGAAAACTTTACCGCGGGAATAATTTCTATTCCATCGGTGGTGATTCTTGGTTTGTCCTCACAGCAGACCACGATTCTTCGTTTGACATCGGAATGGTCCTCTTTCAGGCATCTAAGCCCTTTGAGGTGATTATCCGTTATTTTTCTGGAAGCCTTGGCCTCAATGGCTACGTCCATGTTGTTTATTATAAAATCAACTTCCGTCCCACTGGCGAGACGCCAATAATAAAACACGGCTGATATTTCATTATACATGTTATACGCGTTAAGCTCATGGAAACACCAGTTCTCAAACCCTTTGCCGAACAATTCTGAACCGATCTCAAGTTTTCCGCGTTTGGCAAGAAAATTAACGACTCCTACATCTGAAAAATAGAATTTTGCGGATGCCACCACCCGCCTTTTCGGTCGTTTTCGAAAACTGGGCAACCACCGGCCCAGCAAAGTATCTTCAAGAATCTGAAAATACTCCCTGATCGTCTGGCTGGAAACACCGCAATCGCGGGCAATAGTAGAAAAATTAACCGGTTCGGTATCTGAAAGTGCCGCCATATTAAGAAAGTCGGAAAAGACGGGCAATTTGCGCACCAGCCCTTCGGCGGCTATCTCTTCCTTCAAGTAATTGGCCACGTAGGCATTGAGCAATCGCTCCGGTTGTTTTGAGAGATAGATCCGCGGCAAATATCCATGATTCAGTATTCTGGTTAGATCAAAATCAGAACCAAGCTCCGTGGCGCTAAAGCCAAACAGTTCATAGCGTATCGCCCGGCCGCCTAAAAGGTTGGCGGAACCGCGTTTTACTTTTCTGGCACTTGAGCCGCATAAGGCAAACTGCACGTTCCGATTTTCGAAAAGCCAATGGACTTCATCTAATAGTTCAGGAAGTTTCTGCACCTCGTCAATAACCACAAAGGGCATTTCCCCCTCCTGGGGCAATTCCTGCCGGAGAAACTCCGGGTTGTTGAGATAACGACGAAATTCCTCAGCCTTTAATAAGTCAATCCAGACCGCATCCGGGTAGACCGTTTTCAGCAGAGTCGATTTACCGGTTTGGCGGGGGCCCCATAAAAAAAACGTTTCTGTGCCCGCCGTTGGTAAATTAAGCTTTCGTTTTATCATTGGCCGGTATCCGCTCTCTACATGCAAATAAAAGTTTAACTTTAAAATATCATGTAATTTTCAAGTGTCAATGTAATTTTGTTCGGATAGGGTTTTAAAGAATCAGGGTTTTAAGGTTTTAAGGTTTTAAAGTTTTAGGGTTTTAGGGTTTTAGGGTACAGGTGGCGGTTAAGTGGTTAAGTGGTTAGGTGTTAGGTGGTTAAGGGTTTAATTACATCATGAAGGTTGCGCCAGTTTAACACCCGGGTTCCCTGACGGTTCATGTTTTCTGTGCCGCCGTAAACCAGCGTGGGCAAACGGGCCTGATCTTTTGCCAGTGCCATCCAGCGTTCCAGCCCGGAGAAGAAATCACGGTTCACGGTCTGGCCGGATTTGATTTCAACCGGTATGAAAGAACCGCCGTGATCAATAATCAGATCAATCTCATTTCCATTGCTGTCCCGCCAGAAATAAAACCCGGCATTGAGCAACCGGTTTAAACGTGCTTTTGTTAACTCCGAAATGATAAAATTCTCAAAGATACTCCCTCGGAGTGGATGCGTGATCAATTGCGGTGTTTCCTGGATACCCAGCAGCCAGCAGAGTAATCCGGTATCATAAAAATAAAGCTTGGGCGTTTTGACCAGCCGTTTTCGAAAATTGGCATGATGAGGGCGTAACAGAAACAGTACATAACTGGCCTCCAGAGTTGAAATCCAGGCCTTAGCTGTATTATGGGTAATACCGCAATCATTGGCCAGAGAGGAGAGGTTCAGCAGCTGCCCGCTGCGGCCGGCGCAAAGGCGCAAAAAACGTTGAAAAGAATCCAGATCCTGGACATTAAGCAATTGCCGTACATCACGTTCAACATATGCCGTAACATAAGCCGGGAACCAGAGGCCGGGGGTTAACCGGCGATCATACAACGGGGGATAGCCCCCCATAAACATCATGGTATCTAAATCCGCAGGCGTTATTCCGCCACCTTCTAGCTCGGTAACCGAAAAAGGCAACAACTCAATAAAAGCGGTTCGGCCGGCCAATGATTGTGTGATGCCGGACATTAAGCCAAAATGCTGTGACCCGGTCAGCAAAAAAAGCCCCATACGACCGACCGCATCCACGTGTGATTGCAGATAAGATAAAATCTCCGGCGCCCTTTGCACTTCATCCAGAACGGCCCCATCCGGCACCCGACTCAAAAACCCCCGGGGATCATCATGAGCCAATTGTCTTGTGTCGGGGTCTTCAAAGGAGAAGTAAGGCTTTTTCAGAAAAACCGCTTTAGCTAACGTGGTTTTTCCGGATTGACGCGGACCTGTGATGGTCACAATTGGAAAACCTTTTAATTGTTCCTGAAGGATTTCTTGTGTTTCACGAGGTATCATGCTTGGAAACAAACATATTTTATGCAAATTGTCAATTGCTTTTACAATTTACATAGGCTGATTTGCGAAGGTTTAGTTTTTAAGTGATTAAGTGATTATGTGGTTATGTGGTTAGGTGGTTAGGTGATTATGTGAATCGGATTAGTGGTTTCTATCATTTTTAATCGCTTTTCATGTTCAGTCGGAATCTGCGCCGGTCGATCTGGATTCCGGGTCACGTTCCGCTTCGCTACACTGCCCGGAATGACGAAGAAAGAGCGTTCCGTTGCTCCACTGGCCGGAATGACGAAGAAAGAGCGTTCCGGGGCTCCACTGGCCGGAATGACGGGGTATCGAAAATTTAGCATTAACAATGTGCAGTCATAATTGGTTGTACGGCGGATCTGGATTCCGGGTCACGTTCCGCTTCGCTACACTGCCCGGAATGACGAAGAAAGAGCGTTCCGTTGCTCCACTGGCCGGAATGACGAAGAAAGAGCGTTCCGGGGCAAGTCCACTGGACCCCGGATCGGAGAGACTGTGTCGCAATTCAAAACAAGCCGGAAAAAGAGTGTTTTCCGGAATGGTTTTACCATTAAAATTCAAAGAAAGTTCGTTATACGACAAATTAGGAAGTCGCTTTTTTTGAATAAAC
The DNA here is from genome assembly GCA_963674745.2 of Desulfosudaceae bacterium. Classification (GTDB taxonomy): domain Bacteria; phylum Desulfobacterota; class Desulfobacteria; order Desulfobacterales; family Desulfosudaceae; genus JBFMDX01. The sequence goes on from CAXXDV010000001.1 coordinate 226,081, forward strand.
AATTGTGACACAGTCTCCGGAGTCCGGGGTGACGAAGTTAAAATGCCCGGGGTGACAAAGTAAATGCATCCGGGACGAGGTCAACTTGCTTCTTTGATAGCGTCGGCAACCTGTTGCTGATCTTCTTCCGTTAAATAGGGTGACATGGGCAGGCTCAGGCATTGGGCGGATATCTGCTCGGTTACGGGAAAATCACCGGGTTTGTGGCCCAGATCGGCAAAGGCGCCCTGGAGATGCAGGGGCGCTGTGTAGTATGCCACCGAAGGGATATCTTTTGACTTCAGTAATGCGGACAGGGCATCGCGGTTTTCAGAAAGAAGGGTGTACTGGGCATAGACCGATGTGTTGCCCGGGGCGATCACCGGAGGCTGTATGCCGGGTATATCGGCCAGCAACTCGTTGTAGCGCTGGCCAACTTGCGCGCGAAGATCGCATTCTTCAGGGAACAGGGAAAACTTTTCCAGCAGGATGGCGGCCTGGATGGTGTCAAAGCGGCCGTTGATACCCACCAGGGGGTGCTGGTGTTTGACTTTCTGGCCGTGGTTGCGAATCTGGCGCAGTTTCTCGGCTATTTTATCGTCCGGGGTAAAGACAGCCCCGCCGTCGCCGTAACAGCCCAGGGGTTTAGACGGAAAGAACGAGGTGCATCCGATCAGGGACTGGTTGCAGGATTTGACGCCCTTGTGGCTGGCGCCAAAGCTCTGGGCCGCGTCTTCGATCACCGGGATATTGTGTTTGTCGGCAATGGCGTTGATCCGGGTCATATCCGCGCACTGGCCGTAAATACCCACCGGCATAATGGCTTTGGTTTGAGGGGTGATGGCGGCTTCGAGCAGGTCCGGGTTCATGTTGAAGGTATCGGGTTCGACGTCAACAAACACGGGTTTGGCGCCCAGCAGGGCGATAACCTCGGCGGTTGATATCCAGGTATAGGAAACGGTAATCACCTCGTCTCCGGGGCCGACGTCCAGGGCCATCAGGGCCATGAGCAGGGCATCGGTGCCGCTGGCGCAGGTGATACAGTGGTTGACGTTGACGTAGGATGCCAGTTGAGATTCAATTTCTGTTATTTCCGGGCCCATGATGTACTGGCCGTGGTCAAGGACTTTATTGATACGGGTTTCAATGCGGTCGCGGATGCGGGCTTGTTGTGATTTTAAGTCGATGAAGTCCATGGGAATCCTGTGGTTAAGTGGTTATGTGATTATGTGATTATGTGGTTAAGTGATTAAGTGGTTAAGTGGTTAAGTGGTTAAGTGGTTAAGTGTTTAAGTGATTATGTGATTAAGTGTTTAAGTGTTTAAGTGGTTATGTGGTTATGTGATTATGTGGTTAAGATTGACCGTGGGTGTTGTTCTTGTGCACGGTATAGGTTCGGGGTTCAGGGTTCGAGGATCGGAACTTTAAATTTTCATGTAATTTTCAAGTGGCAACTTGTTTTTTTGGGGTCTGCTTTTAAGATATATCTTCGCCGTGTTTTATGATTTCATCAACGAGTATACCACCGCCATTAAAGGTTCGAGGATCAAATGGTATCGGTTCTATGCTGTTATTAATTGTTCTGCGAAGTGGAACGATTTTTCGTCTATCTTGAAAGCGGTCACCACTAAAAACGTTGGATACCAAAGCGACATCCACGTCACTTTCTTCGCTGCCGGTTCCTCTGGCCCAGGAGCCGAAAAGCATCGCCCGTTGGATAGGGAACCCATTTTCTTTTAACACGGCGATATATCTTTTAAGGTCTTTTATAATAGCTTCTTTTGAAGTAGCCATTGCCTTACCTCCTCAATCTGGTTTAAATAATTGAGGCTAAATTCTCTAGTACATTTTTTATAAAAAGAAAATTTTTCGTCTGGATACCTTGCCTCAAGATTAAAATCCGTTACTATCTCCAACAGCTCTAGCTGTTCTTCAGACAGTTCAATTTCGGCCTTCTCTGCCAAAAAAACCAGACGATGGGTCATCGGCGGTGTCTCCTCTTTTATCATTACGAACGCCGCCTTCAAAAGCTTTTCCAAAGTCAGATGCCCGAAAAACAGTGCATAGGCATAGTCCCCTTTTTCAAAAAGATGGCCTGCGGCCCGCCAATCATTTTCAGCGGAAACAATCCAATAATTAATTTTATCTTTTTTAGTCATAAAAGGCTATTAACGGTTTTTGACAAATGTAAAATTGAATTTTAGTTTCGTCAAGTCTAAGCGTCCTTCTTTCAGGTCCGTTCAAATTTTGTTTCAGGATTTTAGGACCTGCTTTGCAGGGGTTTTAGGTTTTATGTGATTATGTGGTTAGGTGGTTAAGTGATTATGTGGTTATGTGATTAAGAAGGAACCGTTAATGGTTCCAATAAAGTGCAGTCGTGTTTTCAGGTCCAGCAAATCTGGACCCCGGATCGGCGTCCGGGGTGACGAGGAAGGTGTCCGATTTAGGCTCATTCAGGGTTTTAAAGAATTTGATCGCCCGAGTAAAATATCCTTACCAATTGTTTTGATTGTTTCATCCAGCTGCCGGTAATCCACCGGCGTAATCCACTTGACAGCCCGCATCAAGTCGGCGGGGAATTCGTTGAACAACTTTGATACAGCGATCGGTTCCACCCATAAATCCTTTTCGCGGGCCTCTTGAATTATTTCTTCCCAATCAAATGCATACGTTTGTGCTATAAATGCGATATCGGCAAAATCTTTTGCTTCCCGGCGACTCAGGGCGCAAACTTTGTTGGATAATATATTGCGCCAGCCATCAACCCGGATGAAGATATCACTTTTCTTAAGCCCGCCGAAATGGGCTTCAACATCATTGACAAAGTCAATCTTCAGGCGTAAATCGTCTTTTTGTAAAAATATCCGGATAAAATCATCAGCCCTTGCGCCGACATCAAAACCAAATCCACTTGCTTTAAGGATTGACAGTATTTGATTCACCTGGGTTTGAAAGTCTTTGGCCCTGTTGACAAAAAAATCCATACCATCTGAATATCGATGTTCAAGGTAGACGCGGCTTAAGGCGGTTCCGCCCGTTAAGTAAAAACCGGTTTGGGTGGCGCCGACCAAACTCAGGATCCTATCCTGGAGCGGATAGAGCTTATTGGCATAAAACGGATCGGACATACTGATATTTTTTCTGTAATGTTTTAGGAAAAACCCGCTGGATGACGTTGTCCGAAAGCAGAAACCTTAGTTTCTCAGGAGGCATAATGCTTAAAATCGTATACCAGTCCAGCGTCGTGAGCATTCGTTGATACAGATTTACTTCGTCATCAGAGGATTTTTCGTGTTCGGGCTTCATATGAAGAATGTCATACGCAGTCTCGGCGGAGATCTGTGAATCCCAATACAGATTTGACAATATTTCTATCTGCTGTTTTTTGGTCAGTTTTTTCATTAAAAAAGTTTTAAACCTGCTTCGCAGGGGTTTTATGTGATTATGTGGTTAGGTGATTAGGTGATTATGTGGTTAAGTGGTAATAAAGAAATCTTCTTTGTTTAAACCGGACTGTCTTACTATGGAAGAAAACGTTCCCCGTGGTATCTCTTTTTTGGGATCAGGAACAATAACTGTGCGATTGCCCTTTTTAAACTTTTTGTGACTGCCTTTCTGAGAGATAAGGACAAATCCATTTTTCTGCAACACCTGTATAATATCCCGGGAAGATAACAGGTTAGACATGGATAACATCTTCCCCCAGCAATGTTTCTCCAATCACCTGATAGGTCCCGGCATCGCTCTCGTCCTCAAAATATAACTCAACCGCTTCTTTCAAGGCCGCAATTGCCTCGTCAATTGTTTCTCCAAAACTGGAGACATCTACATTCAAACACTGCGAGACATAATACTTTCCCTCTTTGTATACAACATACTTAATGTTTTTCATTGTCGCTTTCTCCCGGTATAAAAGATTATTCCCTGTTTTGACGATAAAAACATATTGACTTTTTTATTGTTTCAAATGGTTTGGGATCTTTCAAATAGCGGCTATCATGTCTCTGATTCTCAAGTCCCATTTTCTAAGCGGCAAGGACAGCCTCCTTCAGAATAGCATCTCTGAGTTCTTTATGGAGGAAATCACGGGTTGCCAAATCCACCCGGCAATGTAAAAGCTGCGTCAGCTCTCTTTGCAGTCTTGCAAATTGGAATAACGTCACCCGGGCGTCAGGCTCAAATTCTACCAGAATATCCACATCACTGTTTTCCCGTTCTTCCCCGCGGACGACCGAACCAAACAGGTAAAAATGTTTAACCGCAAACCGCTGCTTAATATCCTGTCTGTTGATCAGTATTTTCGAAACCTGTTCTCGTTTCATTCGCGCTTTTCCTGATTTGTTTACACCGGCCAGAAAATTATATTATACCTATATTTCCTTTATTTAACAAACAATTGGCGGATGCGATGAAGATTCAATTTTTGGGTTTTTAGGACCTGCTTCGCAGGAGTATCAGGTGTTTAAGTGATTATGTGTTTAAGTGGTTAAGTGGGCCGGGGTATTCGAAAAATTTTTCTTTAAAGACATAAACACTTAATCACTTCTGCTTACAGCCTATGCTTTGGCAAACCGGTTACTTTGTTTCTAAGAGGCCATTATCACCCTGCTGATATTTTTTGCCGCAGGTCAGGCAGTCCAGGTTGTCGGTCAGGCGTTCGCCGCAGGCGCAGGCCCAGCCGATGCGTTGGGCCGGGTTGCCGACCATCAGGGCATGATCGGGTACGGTTTTGTTGATCACGGCCCCGGCGCCGACGAAGGCATAACTGCCGATGGTCACCCCGCAGACAATGGTGGCGTTGGCGCCGATGGTGGCGCCTTTCTTGACCAGGGTCGGGCGGACCTGGTCCATTTTGCGGATTTCGGCCCGGGGGTTGTAAATATTGGTAAATACCATGGACGGGCCGCAGAACACCCCGTCTTCCAGGGTGACCCCTTTGTAAATCGAGACATTGTTCTGGATTTTGCACTGTTTGCCGATGGTCACATCCGGCCCGATGACCACATTCTGGCCGATATTGCAGTTGTCGCCGATGGTGGTATCGGGCAGGACATGGGAGAAGTGCCAGATTTTTACGCCCCGACCGATGGAGACATGGTCATCAATGGCGGCGGTTTGGTGCGCGAAAAAGCCCCGGGCAGGGGCGTCGGCTGCGGCCCGGGTGTCATCGGTGGCCAAGGTGATACCACGCCCGTTTTCATCCATGGAGCGCTGTGCGGCTTTAAGTATTTGGAGTACGCGCAGGCCTTCAGACCCGTCTGTAACCGGTTGGCGGTTGTCGGCAATGCAGGTCAAAAAATGCCGGCATTCTTCTTTCAGGGGTTCGGCCTGCTCAATAATCGGTCGTTCCGGTTCACCTTTGACCGGCACGGGCATATTGTGCTCCCACCGGATCTGATGGGGGTACAACAACAGCTTATCTTCCCAGGGCAGGGTATCATCAAACACGGCCATTTTTTGGTCTCCGACCACGACCAGTTTCTGCTCCTTGAAAGGATGCAGCCAGGACACGAAGATATGAGCGCGCAGGCCCGTGGGGAAGGCCATGTGAGTGGTGGTGACATCCGCGATTTTCTGGTGCAGGTAAAAGCCGCCGGTGGCGGAAACGGATTCCGGCATACTGCCGGCCAGGGTCAGGATCATGGAAATGTCGTGGGGCGCAAAAGACCAGAGAATGTTTTCTTCCCTACGGATCTTGCCCAGGTTGAGACGCTGGGAGTAGATATAGTTGATTCGTCCCAGCTCACCTTTTTCCGCCAGTTCTTTTAACCGCACGAATACCGGGTGGAACTGAAGCAGGTGGCCGACCATGAGCACCCGCTTTTTTTCGGCCGCCAGGTCGATCAGTGCCTGGCCTTCTTTTTCGTCCAGCACGAGGGGTTTTTCCACATAGACGTGTTTGCCGGCCAGAAGCGCTTCTCTGGCCATGAGGTAGTGGGTCTCCGCAGGGGTGGCGATCACCACACCTTTGACCGCTTCGTTTGCCAGCACTTCGTTTAAGGCCAGGCAGGTTTCAACTTCCGGGTATTGTTTTTGAAAATCGACCAGTACGTTTTCGTTGTGATCACAGATCAGGCGCAAGGCGCCAAGTTCGTTATAGTTGCGGACGAGGTTTTTGCCCCAGTAGCCGGAGCCTATTACCGCAATTTTTTGGTTGTTGTTCATAAAAGACCTTTAAGAATTATGTGGGTTTGCGAACTGTCTTAGCATTAAAGGCGGTGTGGTTATGTGTTTAAGTGGTTATGTGGTTATGTGGTTAAGTGGTTATGTGATTAAGTGGTTATGTGATTAAGTGGTTATGTGGTTAAGTGGTTAGGTGGTTAGGTGGTTAGGTGGTTATGTGGTTATGTGGTTATGTGTTTAAGTGGTTAGGGATCATGGACGTCACTTCTTTTTTGGGGTCTGCTGTGCTGATAGACGATTCTTAAGTGTGTTGGCGATGGCCTGAAGGGTGGCAGAAATATGTTTCAATTCTGAGACCATTTCAGTAACGACCTTTTGATCCAGTAAGCCGATTTCGCCGGCGATGTAGAGCTGCGTTCTGAGTTCGGCGGCTGAGCCTTTGGCGATATGAATAAAACGTATGTATTCAAGCTTGGAGTTTCTTTCTGCGCCTTCGGCGATATTGCTTGGGATTGAAACGGCGGAGCGGGTTAACTGGCTTTTTAGCCCATAGTCCCGGCAATTCTTAAGCTCTTTGTAGATTTTCACTGCCAGGCGGCAGGATTGTTTCCAGACCGCCAGGTTCTCGAATGATTTATACAATGGCAAACCTCCATGTTTACCTTTTAGGGTTTTAGGGTTTTAAGCGACCCACCCGGGAATGGTCCGTTACCAAACATATAAGTAACAATAGCCGTTTCGTGGCTTTAAAGGGTGATTATGTGTTTATGTGGTTAAGTGGTTAACATCCCGGTTGGTTCTGTTTCTGGATTCGCTCTAAAAGAAAATATGGTTTTGTTACTTAGAAGCGTCCCAACCGGGGCTGGCCCGGAGCCAAACCTATAAGTAACAATAACTTACAGTTTTGTTACCTATAAGGGTTCAGGGGTCAGGGGTCGGGTTCAAAAACCGGTCGTAGGCGTCAGGCGTAATAATGGCCGTTTGTGCTTTTGGGTACCCCTTTAGAAACGTTTTCGGGAACCCTGTTTTCTTTTTTTTAGGGTTCCACTTGAATTCATATGCATAGAGATCCGGCCCCTGTTCTTCAATATAATCAATTTCCTGTTGCTGCGTCGTGCGCCAGAAAAAAGCAGACGCGTGAATACCCCTGTTGTCTGTCATTTTGCGTCTTTCCGACACCAGGTAATTTTCCCACAAAGCGCCTGTATCCGTGCGGCCGGACAAACCGATAAAATTACCGATGACGGCATTGCGGATGCCGTTATCAAAAAAATATATTTTTTTACTTTTTTTAATTTCATTTCTTATGTTGCGGCTATAAGCCGGAAGCGTGAAAAGGACAAATGCTTTTTCAAGCAAATCCACATAACGGGCCACTGTCTGGCTGTCGGCCCCGGTAAGTTGACCGATCTCGTTAAAAGAGACTTCGCTGCCAAGCTGGAGGGCAAGTGCTTTGACAATCTTTCCAAGAAGGGATGGTTTCTTGATGCCCTCGAGCATCAGTAAATCTTTGAACAGGTAGCTGTCCGCCAGGAGCCTGATGACTTCCTCCTCACGGCCGGGTGATGTGATAATCTCCGGATAGCTGCCATAGACAAGCCGATGTTCCAGGCATCGCCGCTCTTCGAGCAGGCCCTGATGGGCCGCCATTTCACCAAAGGAGACCGGAAGCAGGATAAATTCAAATTTCCGGCCTGTAAGCGGTTCGGCAATACTGGAATTAAGCTCAAAAGCCGAAGAACCGGTCGCGATTGCCTGCACTTCAGGGATCTCATCGGTTATCAGCTTCAAGGTAAGGCCGATATTGGTGATCCGCTGGGCTTCGTCAATGCAGACAATGCGGTTATCCCCGATAATTGTGCGCAGCCGGGTAGACGTCGCTTCACTCAGCAGGTCACGAACGTCCGGCTCATCAGCATTCAGCAGCAGGTAGTCTTGCTTTGATTCCGCTAAAAGGGCCTTTATCAGCGTGGTTTTTCCTGACTGCCTGGGGCCGAGAAGGATGATCGCCTTACCCTGAAAAAGGCGTGAACTGATGCGATGCATCACTTCCCTGAATATGAAATTCTTTGATTTCATTCCGAAATAAATATAATATTTTTCGATTTAAATCAAGGAAAAATTTAAAATTGGCAGTTACGGGTTGCAGGTTTAGGCTTTAGATAGAGAAAAGCCTGGGTCCTTTAAGTGGAAGTGTTTAAGTGGTTATGTGTTTAAGTGGTTATGTGTTTAAGTGTTTAAGTGATTAGGTGGCCGGGGTTTTAGAGACGTTTTTCCATAAACACTTAAACACATAATCACTTCTACTTACAGTCTCTGCTTTGGCATACCGATCATTATATTTAGATTATCTGCATACCGATAATCACGTAACCACTTAACCACTTCCCCTTATAACAGCTGCTTTAGCAATCCGATATTCAACTTTCTGTTACCTGCCCGCCGCCAACAACATAACCACTTAACCACTTCTTCTTACAGTCTCTGCTTTGGCATACCGATCATTATATTTAGATTATCTGCAAATCGATAAGCACCTAACCACTTAACCACTTCCCCTTATAACAGCTGCTTTAGCAATCCGATATTCAACTTTCTGTTACCTGCCCGCCGACAAAAACATAACCACTTCTTCTTACAGTCTCTGCTTTGGCATACCGATAATCACGTAACCACTTAACCACTTCCCCTTATAACAGCTGCTTTAGCAATCCGATATTCAACTTTCTGTTACCTGCCTGCCGCCAACAACATAACCACTTAACCACTTCTTCTTACAGTCTCTGCTTTGGCATACCGATCATTATATTTAGATTATCTGCATACCGATAAGCACGTAACCACTTAACCACTTCCCCTTATAACAGCTGCTTTAGCAATCCGATATTCAACTTTCTGTTACCTGCCTGCCGCCAACAACATAACCACTTAACCACTTCTTCTTACAGTCTCTGCTTTGGCATACCGATCATTATATTTAGATTATCTGCATACCGATAATCACGTAACCACTTAACCACTTCCCCTTATAACAGCTGCTTTAGCAATCCGATATTCAACTTTCTGTTACCTGCCCGCCGACAAAAACATAACCACTTAACCACTTCTTCTTACAGTCTCTGCTTTGGCATACCGATCATTATATTTAGATTATCTGCATACCGATAATCACGTAACCACTTAACCACTTCCCCTTATAACAGCTGCTTTAGCAATCCGATATTCAACTTTCTGTTACCTGCCCGCCGACAAAAACATAACCACTTAACCACTTCTTCTTACAGTCTCTGCTTTGGCATACCGATCATTATATTTAGATTATCTGCAAATCGATAAGCACCTAACCACTTAACCACTTCCCCTTATAGCAGCTGCTTTAGCAATCCGATATTCAACTTTCTGCTACCTGCCTGCCGACAAAAACATAACCACTTAACCACTTCTTCTTACAGTCTCTGCTTTGGCATACCGATGTTTAATTTACTGTTGCTGACCTGCCGCCAACAACATAACCACTTAATCACTTTTGCGCTTGTAATGCTGAATGCCAAGCCCCAAAGCCTGAGTTTAACACCCCTCACATCCGCGCTTGATACTATCCTTAATCCGTTTGACGTGGCCGCGGCCGAGGCCGCGGACTTCGCAGTCCAGTTGAAAATAGCGGCGAATATCATCGTCGGAAAGCAGGTTGAAACAGTCGACCACGGCGATGGGGTTGCCGGCCATTTTTACGACATCGTCGGGCATCAGTTTCAGATAGAGTTCGTGCCGCACGGCCAGGACAACGGCGTCGACTCCTTTTAAGGCCGTGGCCAGGTCGGGTTCCATGCGCAGGTCCTGCAACCGTTCCTGGTTGCGGAAAAACCGGGCCAGGCTGGTGTCGGGAGACGGGTAGATATCCTGTTTCTCAAATTCCCACCAGTGCTTTACATAGGGGTCATGGGCCCGGACATCGCCGCCCATTTCCACCAGCTTGCGCACCATGACTTCCGAGCCGCTGTAGCGGGTGTCGCCCACGTCTTCACGATAAGAAGCGCCGAGCACGGCGATTTTGGCGTTGGGCACGATTTTGCCCTGTTCACGCAGGGCGTCACGCACCATGCCGGCGGCACGCAGGGAGCGGGTGTCATTAATGTCGATGCTGACGGGCGTTATTTTAAAAAGGTCGTCTTCATATCCCATGAGCGTATGGTAGGCCCAGACGCCCAGTCCGCCGTCCTTGGGCAGGCAGTATCCGCCGATGCCCGGCCCGGGGAACAGCATGTTGTTGTGGGTCGGCCGGACCTTGATGGCTTTGACCACCTTGGTCATGTCAACACCGTTGCGTTCACAGAAGACGCTCCATTCATCCATAAAGGCCAGGCTGGTCGCCCGGTAGGCGTTCTCCATGATCTTGCAGGTTTCGCTTTCAACGGGCCGGTCCAGAACGGTCAACGGAAATTTGTCCACGTTGAGCACCTGGGATAAAAAGGCGGTTACCTTTTCGCGGGCGGTTTCGTTTATACCGCTGCACACCCGCCAGAAATCACGGATAGACGCCACGTACTCACGACCGGGCATGACCCGTTCATAAGAATGGGCCAGCAACGGCTGTTTGTCACCCAGGCCGCGTTTTTCAAATTCGCGCTTGATAATGGGGTTGGCCACATATTCGGTGGTTCCCGGCGGAACCGTGGTCTCGATCAGGACCAGGCAGTCCGGGGGGATATGTTCGCCGATCACTTTGAGGCTCTGCTCTAAGGCGGATATTTCGGCATAACCGTCACGCACGTTGCCGAAATCATTTTTATGATAATCGCACTGGACATCCACGACCACCACATCGGCCAGTTCCAGGGCGGCATAAGAGAACGTGGCGGTCAGGGTTTTCTTCTCCAGAACACAGCGCTTGATCATGGGCGCCACTTCCGGGTCTTCTGCTTCCACCGGCGCCACGCCCCGGTTCAGGTAAGGGATCTTCCAGTACGAGCGCGGTGAAGGCCGCTGCATACCGATAACGAACTTGGCGGGGTGACCGGTTTTTTTATCCACGGAATCGGCCACCACCCCGGCCATGACAGCACCGACAAACCCGACACCCATCACGACCACGATTTCGTGGCCCTGGTCGCGGTGTTCTTTTACCAGGGTCTGAAGGCGCTTGTTCTCCTCGGCATAGTCGTTTTCATCGGGCAGGACAAAGCATTCGCCGTTGGGACAGAAGGAGTCGGTTTCGGAGGGGGCACGGGTACCCGCATTATCATTGTCCGGTCTTGTGGGAGAGGTCATCCTTACTCCTTAAGGCTAAGTGGTTAGGTGATTAAGTGCTAGTTGGTAAGCATATAGCATAAATTTAATAATCGGTTTGCCAAAGCTGGGGTTGTAAGTTGAAGTGATTAAGTGGTTAGGTGATTATGTGGTTATGTGGGCCCGTGTTTTCGAGCAGGTTGCCCCCTAAAGACCGATGCGATTAATCACCTCTTCCCAGGAACCCTGATTTGCCAACCCGTTGAAAAACATACATTTTCCTTTTTTATCGACAAAAGCTTAAACACTTAAGCACATAACCACTTAATCACTTAATCACTTCTGTTTACTACCTCAATCTTGGCAGACCAATGCTTAACTTACTGTTACTGGCTCGCCGACAAAAACATAACCACTTAAACACATAACCACTTAATCACTTGTCCTTATAGCCTCTGCTATAGCATGCCGGCACTTCACTTCCTGACACCAGCCTCCCGACAAAGACCTAATCACATAAACACTTAATCACATAATCACTTCTACTTACAGCCTCAATCTTGGCAGACCGACGCATAGCTCTTAATGATAGTAGGACTTATACCAGTCAACGAATCGTCCGATGCCGTCTTCGATGGTGGTGACGGGTTTAAAGCCAACGGCTTTGTAGAGGTCGTCAATATCCGCGCAGGTGGCGGGCACATCGCCGGGCTGCATATCCAGAAAATCTTTTTCCGCTGTTTTGCCCAGGTGTTTTTCCAATGCTTCAATAAACCGCATGAGTGTTACCGGCTGGTTATTGCCGATGTTATATATCCGGTAAGGCGCATAGGATGTGCCGGGATCCGGGTGCCGACCGGACCAGTCGGGATTCGGGTCGGGACTGGTTTTCATAACCCGGACAACGCCCTCAATGATGTCGTCGACGTAGGTAAAGTCCCGCTGCATGTTGCCGTGGTTGAAAACCTGTATGGGCTTGTCGGCAAGAATGGCCTTTGTAAAAAGGAAAATCGCCATGTCCGGTCTTCCCCAGGGGCCGTAAACCGTGAAGAACCGCAGGCCGGTGGCCGGCAGGTTATATAGATGGCTGTAGGTGTGGGCCATCAGTTCGTTGGATTTCTTGGTGGCCGCGTACAGGGAAACCGGATGATCGACGTTGTCATGAACCGAAAAGGGCATGTTGGTGTTGGCCCCGTAAACCGAACTTGATGAGGCAAACACCAGGTGCCTGACATTAAAATGACGGCAGCATTCGAGCAGATTGACAAACCCGACCAGGTTGGATTCGACGTAGGCGTGGGGGTTTTTAAGGGAATACCGGACGCCGGCCTGAGCGGCCAGGTTGATCACGACCTCGATGGTGTGGGATTGAAACAGCGCTTCCAGGTCCGCTCGATGACTTAAATCAATTTTCTGAAATTCAAAATCATCAAACGATTCGAGTTGCTTTAAACGATCTTCTTTCAGGCTGACATCATAGTAGTCATTGAGATTGTCTATGCCCACCACCGAATAGCCGTCGTTTAAAAGCCGGTGGGCCAGGTGGAAGCCGATGAACCCGGCTGCGCCGGTGATTAGGACGGACTTGAAGTTCATAATTTTAGCTTCGAGAATTTTTTTTGGGATTGGCGGTCAGGGGTTTTAAGGCTTTGTGTTTAAGTGTTTATGTGATTAAGTGTTTATGTGATTAGGTGGTTAAGTGATTAGGTGGTTAAGTGGTTAAGTGGTTAAGTGATTATGTGGTTATGTGGTTATGTGGTTAAGTTATGTGTGTCTGGGTATACGAGGGTGTTTTCGATAAAGGCATAAATTCATAATGATTTGTCCTTGTAATTTTTTCTACCAAACCCATGTTTTGCTTTCTGATAGCAACCTACCGATAAAAACATAATCACGTAAACACTTAAACACATAACCACTTCTACTTACAGTTGCGACTTTGGCAAACCGACAATAGATTTTTCGTCATGGGCTTTCCGTTAAGCACATAATCACATAATCACTTCAACTTAAAGCCTCTGCCCTGGCAGACCAATGCTTAACTTACTGTTACTGGCTCGCCGACAAAAACATAACCACTTAATCACTTAAACACATAACCACCTAAGCCCTATATCCAAAAATTAACTGATGACGACTTTTGGCTTTACGGCAAAATCAGGGCAATCGATCGGCCGGTATAAAGCTCCGCCCCTAAGGTTACATAGAATCGGATTCCCCCTTCGAACCCCTTGAAATTTAAACCTAATCATATTCTACAATCTGATTATTATACCAGCTAAACCCCTAAAATTCAAGAAAATTGTGGTGTCCATGGCTTTATTCTTGACTCAAATCGGCAGGGTGCACATAATAAAAATTTAGGTTCAGGATTTCAGGGTTCGGGGTTTGAGGTTTGAGGGGTTGTTGTTTTTCTAATACCCTAATACTTTAACACCTAAAAACATGTATTCTTGAAGGCTAAACAGACTGTCTAATAACCCAAAACAATCGTCATTCGGACGAGGGCGACCAGCCGGTCGCCCCTACAAGGCGAGCCGGAATGACGAATTGCGGGACATGCTGTAAAGCCTTCCGCTATACATACCTGTAGGGGCGGCCCCCTGTGGCCGCCCGACAAATGGGCACCCACATGGGGGTGCCCCTACATGGACGTGATTCACAATCGGGCACGGCACGCCGTGCCCCTACGGGATATGGGTTTGCGATTTGCCGAAGGGGTTGAGGTTCAGGGTTCAGGGTTTGAAGGTTGAGGGGTTGTTGTTACTCTAATGCTTTAACACCTAAAAACAGGTATTATTGAAGGCTAAACAGGCTGTCTAATAACCCGAAACAATCGTCATTCGGACGAGGGCGACCAGCCGGTCGCCCCTACAAGGCGAGCCGGAATGACGAATTGCGGGACATGCTGTAAAGCCTTCCGCTATACATACCTGTAGGGGCGGCCCCCTGTGGCCGCCCGACAAATGGGCACCCACATGGGGGTGCCCCTACATGGACGTGATTTGGAATCGGGCACGGCACGCCGTGCCCCTACGGGAATATGGGTCTGCGCTATGCAGAAGGGATTATAAAGTTTGGGGTTTGAGGCCCGGATTGGTGGCCCCCAAACAATTGACATATTAGAAGGAGAAAGATGACAGAAGAACAGAGTATCTCCGTTTTACAGCGGTTAAAAGATAATGAGGCCTTACTGAGAAAGTTTTATGCGGTTGAAAAAAAGATATTGTCCATTCTGAGTTTTAAGGACCTTTTTGACGTTCTTTTAGCCGAGATCAAGGAGCAGTTCAACATCCCCTTTGTGTGGCTATCGTTCATTAAAAACAGCGACACCCTGGCCCTGATCGACGCCATGAGCGGCCCGGACAATACCATCCAATCCGACATCAATGTAATTGAAAAAAGCATCTTTTTCGCGCTGATCGGCAACCAGACCGAACCGGTTCTGGCCAATGCGGATTTAAAACCGTTTTATCAGCTGCTTCCCGAAGGCAAAAGTTTTCTGATCAAATCCATGGCCATCGCCCCGATTACCATGGACGGGGAAACCATCGGCAGTCTCAACCAGGCCGATGCCTCTGAAGCGCGCTTTCAACCCGACATGGACACCTTTCTGCTGGAACAGCTGGCGGCCAAGGTGTCGCTCTGTCTTTCCAATGTGACGGCCCATGAAAAACTGGAATTTTTGGCCTATCATGACCCCCTGACCGGTTTGCTCAACCGGCGCGTCATGGAGACGGTTTTAAAACGGGAGTCCGGCCGGGCCCGGCGGTACGAAATGCCGTTGTCGGTTGTTTTTATGGATCTGGACTATTTTAAAGCTGTCAACGACACTTACGGCCATGAGGTCGGGGATCAACTGCTGGTCCATCTGGCCAGGAACCTGGAAGAAAAAAGCCGGGAAACGGATATTGTGGCGCGGTTTGCCGGTGATGAATTTGTGGTCATCCTTCCTGAAACCGCCGGGGAACAGGCACACGCCCTGATGGACCGTGTTAAACGCCACCTCGAAGAAACCCCCCTGGTTTACGGCGACACATCCATTCCGGTGTCCACCAGTTTCGGCATTGCTTCCATGGATGACGTCGGGCCCGAGGACGATGCGGCCGCGGTGCTGTTGAAAAAGGCGGATGAACGGCTTTACGTCATAAAAGAGGCCAGAAAGACAAACGCCACACGCTGAAGTCGGCAACGTGTGGCGTTTATAAACCGTTATCTAAAAGACGGGCGCTTTTTTAGGGTCAGGCGTCCTTGTCTTCTTTTTTATCTTCTTCTGCGGGGGCATCTTCTGGCACCTCGGCCTGAGCTTCCGCCGGCTCTGTTGTTTCTTCTGCGGGTGCTTCGGCTGCGGTCTCGGCCTCTGCCGGGGCTGCTTCGGCTTCTTCGGCCGGTGCTGCCGCCGGTTCATCCGCGGCTGCTGGTTTGGCGGCGGCCGGTGTTACCGGGGCCTTCTTTTTAGCGGCTTTGTCTTTCTTCTTTTTCTTTTTCTCTTCGGTTTCCGGCAGGACCAGTTCCACCACGGTCATCAGCGCCGCATCGCCGGGCCGTCGGCCCACTTTGATCAGGCGCGTGTAGCCGCCGGCTCTGCTGCCGAACAGCTCCTGCGCATTTTCAAAAAGTTTATGCACAACCGCTTTATCATGTACGATGGATAACGCCTGACGCCTGGCATGAAGATCACCCCTTTTGGCCAGCGTGACCACATGGTCCGCCCAACGCCTCAATTCTTTGGCCTTGGTGTCGGTGGTGCGAATCCGTTCATGCTTCAATAACGACGTAACCATATTACGGAACATGGCATTCCGATGACTGCCTGTTCTTCCCAGCTTTACGCCTGCTTTGCGATGTCTCATTACGACTTATTCCTCTTCTTCACTATTCTCGTCTACCTGCGGTTCAAATCCTTCCAGGTTCATGCCCAGTGAAAGGCCCATTTCCGCAAGCAGCTCTTTGATTTCGTTAAGCGATTTTCGGCCGAAGTTTTTCGTCCGCAACATCTCGGCTTCGGTCTTCTGGACCAGTTGAAAAATCTTGTCGATTTTCGCGTTTTTGAGGCAATTGGAGCTTCTGACCGACAATTCCAGTTCATTTACGCTTCTATGGAGATTTTCGTTAAACTCTTTGCTTTCTCCGGTTTCCTCTTTTTTCGAATATTCCGGTTCCGCGGTCTCGTCAAAATTAATAAACACGTTCATCTGTTCTTTTAAAATTTTGGCCGCAAACGAGACCGCGTCTTCCGGCAACACACTGCCGTCCGTATGAATTTCCATTGTCAATTTATCATAATCGGTTTTCTGTTTGACCCTGGCATTACCGACCACGTAGCTGATCCGTTTGATCGGTGAGAACACCGAATCAACAGGAATGGTACCGGCCGGGGCGTCCTCGTCGCGATTGCTTTCCGCAAGGTTGTAGCCTTTGCCCACCTTGACCGTCATGGTCATCTTCAGCTCGGCGCCTTCCGACAGGGTCGCGATATGTGCTTCGGGATTCAACACTTCAACCTGTCCGTCCCCGCTGACGATATCAGCGGCAGTAACCGCCCCCTCTCTTTTCACGTCAATGGTAATTTGCTTGGGGTCTGCGCTGGCGGTTTTCAAACGGACTTCTTTCAAGTTCAGTATAATTTCCGAAATATCTTCTAAGACACCTTCCATAGTGGTGTACTCGTGCATCACCGTTTCTATCTTTACGGCTGTTACAGCGGCCCCGTGCAGGGAGGACAGCATAATCCGCCGAAGCGCATTGCCGATGGTGATGCCGAATCCGCGCGCCAGAGGTTCACAAACAAACTTTCCATAAAAAGGGGTGGCAGTCTCTACCTGAATTTTTTCGGGCCTGATGATCTCCCGCCAATTCATGTACATCAGTTCATTCAATTCGTTTTCCATGGTGATCTCCCAAATAAACCGTAAAACGATTATTCGTCATGACGGCTTACCTTTATTTTTGTCTCGCAAACTGCCATTTGTCTGTGATTTATTGAAACCCGAATCCGGATTTATTTAGAGTACAACTCAACAATAAACTGTTCGGAAATCGGCATCGTAATATCTTCTCTTGTCGGCAGACTCTGGACGACACCTTTTCGATTGTCTTTTTCCAGCACCAACCACTGCGGAACGCCGCGGCGATCAACAGCCGCCAGCGAGTCAGACATGGCCTGCATTTCGCGGCTTTTTTCCACCGGTTCGATGGTATCACCGGGAGCGGTCAGGTAAGACGGAATGTTCACTTTCTTGCCGTTGACCAGAAAATGATTGTGACGGACAAAGTGACGGGCCTGGGCTCTGGAACTGACAAACCCCAGACGATAAACCACATTATCCAGCCGGCGCTCCAGAAGCACCAACAGGTTGGTACCGGTCATGCCTTGTTGACGATCGGCTTTAACAAATATACGACGAAACTGGAGTTCAGACAGACCATACATGCGTTTGACCTTCTGTTTTTCACGTAACTGAACCCCATAGGGAGAAAACTTGGCGCGCATCTGGCCGTGTTCTCCGGGCGGATATCCCCGGCGATCAAAGGCGCATTTATCGGAAAAACAACGATCTCCTTTGAGGAATAATTTTAAATTTTCACGCCTGCAAAGCCTGCAAACTGATTCTCTATATCTACCCAATTACTGCCTCCTTTGACAATCTATACGTAACAAGCGGGACAGTTGTTATCCCGTTTTCCGATTTATTATACTCTCCGCCGTTTCGGTGGCCGACACCCGTTATGGGGAATAGGCGTGACGTCTTTTATGGTCGTAATCACCAACCCGGCCGCCTGCAGCGCGCGCAGGGCGGACTCTCTTCCCGGACCAGGGCCTTTGACATAAACTTCAACCGTCTTCATGCCGTGTACCATGGCCTTTTTGACCGCGTCTTCAGACGCCATCTGGGCGGCAAAGGGTGTGCTTTTCCGAGCGCCCTTGAACCCCCGTCCACCGGCTGAAGACCAGGCAATCACATTGCCGGTCACATCCGTTATGGTAATGATGGTATTATTGAAGGTTGATTGAATATGCACCACGCCGGATGAAATATTCTTTCTTGCTGCTTTCTTTTCCTGAGACCCTTTAGATCCTTTAGCCATTTAACAAACCTGTCCGTTAAGATATGATTATGGAATTATTTTTTCTTTCCGGCCGCGCCCTTTTTCTTAACCGCGGTGCGTCTGGGGCCCTTACGCGTGCGGGCATTGGTGCTGGTCCGCTGTCCATGACAGGGCAGCCCTTTCCTGTGCCGCAACCCCCGGTAGGAACCGAGATCCATGAGGCGTTTAATGTTCATGGAAAATTCAGTCCGCAGCTCACCTTCGACCTTGTAATCATTGGTCACAATGGTCCGGATGTCGTTAATCTCTGTCTCGGTCAACTGACCGACCTTGGTATCATAATTGATATTCACCAGGTCCAGGATTTTCCTGGAGGTGGAACGACCAATGCCGAATATATATGTCAGCCCTATTTCTACCCGCTTGTCTTTCGGTAAGTCTACGCCAGCAATTCTTGCCAAAGCACGATCCTCCTGTTTTTAAAACTATCCCTGTCTCTGATTGTGTTTTTTGTTAACACAAATGATTCTGACAACGCCCTTGCGTCGAACCACCTTGCAGTTTCTACACATCTTCTTGACTGATGCCCTGACTTTCATAACTCTATACTCCTAGCAGCTGATATGTACGCCACAGTCAGTCTGCCCATCTGGCCGCCTGTCCGTCATATCCATATAATTTATTTCGACCGGAACGTAATTCTTCCGCGTGAAAGATCGTACGGAGACAGCTCCACCGTTACTTTGTCACCCGGCAGAATTTTAATAAAATACATCCGCATTTTACCGGATATATGCGCCAGCACCTGGTGCTTGTTTTCAAGCTCCACCTTGAACATGGCGTTGGGTAATGTCTCCAGAACAGTACCTTCAACTTTTATTGCTTCTTCTTTTGCCATCTACCGACAGGCCTCCAATAATCGAGCTATCGTGTTCTTGCCACTCTTTTTTTCAAAAACCCTTCGTAGTTTCTCTGTATCATATGCGATTCGATCTGGGCCACGGTATCCACCATGACCTGAACGACAATCAACAGAGCCGTACCGCCAAAATAAAAGGGAATATTAAACCGCGTCATCAAGACCGAGGGCAGTACGCAAACCGCGGAGACATAAATGGCACCACCGAGGGTGATGCGGGTCAACACCTTGTCAATGTAATCCGCGGTCCGTTTTCCCGGCCGGATACCCGGAATATAACCGCCTTGTTTTTTTAAATTTTCAGCCACATCATCAGGTTTAAACGTGACTGCCGTATAGAAGTAGCAAAAGAAAAATATCAGCGCCACATAAAAAATATCGTAAAGCAGATACCCCGGCCGCAATGCCGAGGAGACGCTCTGAAGCGCCGGTATCTGAATAAATCCCGCCACGGTCGCCGGAAACATCATGATCGACGAAGCGAAAATAGGCGGAATAACACCGGAGGTATTGATCTTCAGCGGCAGGTGCGTACTCTGTCCGCCGTACATCTTCCGGCCGACCACCCGCTTGGCATATTGAATGGGAATCCGGCGCTGGCCCTGTTCCACAAAAATGATAACCCCGATCACGGCAATCATCAATGCCATCAGAACGATCAGCCCGAAAACGCCCATGTCACCGGTGATCATCAGCCGGGATGTGTTGGCGGCGGCCGAAGGCATACGGGCCACGATTCCGGCACAGATAATCAGCGAGATACCATTGCCGATACCGCGCTCGGTGATCTGCTCACCCAGCCACATGATAAAAGCCGTACCGGCCGTCAGTGTAATGATGGTCATGAGTCGAAACGACCATCCCGGGTCGATGACGGCACCCATTTTTTCAATACCCACAGCGATCAGAAAGCCCTGGACAATACTCAGCCCGACGGTTCCATACCGGGTATACTGGGTCAACTTCTTTCTGCCCTGCTCACCTTCCTTTTTCAACTGCTCCAGGTGGGGAACGGCAACCGTCAAAAGCTCGATAATAATGGCCGCGCTGATGTAAGGCATAATGCCCAGCGCAAAAATGGACAGCTGCTCCAGGGCCCCGCCGGAAAACATGTTGAACATGCCCAGCATACCGCCTTTGTGCTGCTCAAAAATCTGCGCCAGAATTTCGGCGTTAATTCCCGGTGTGGGAATCTGAACGCCGATCCGATAAACAGCCAGAAGCGCCAGTGTAAACAGGATGCGCCGCTTCAGCTCCGGTATCTTGAATATATTCTGATAGCCGCTGCCAAACATTAACTGACCACCTCAATGGTGCCGCCGGCGGACTCCACCTTCGCCCGGGCGCTTTTGCTGACACTGTTGATTTTAATGGTAAGCGGATGTTTAATGTCGCCCTGACCGAGGAGCTTTATCCCGTCAAAACGGTTTTTTACCAGCCCTTTTTCCCGCAGCAGGTTCTCGTCAACCACACTGCCGCTTTCAAATCCGGACAGATCCCTGAGATTGATGGTCGCAATACGTTTGGCAAAAATATTGGTAAAGCCCCGTTTGGGAAGCCTCCGGTGCAATGGCATCTGCCCGCCTTCAAACCCGGGTCTGACACCGCCGCCGGCCCGGCTGTTTTCACCTTTTGTTCCTTTGCCGGCCGTTGTGCCCCATCCGGAACCCGGTCCCCGTCCAAGACGTTTTTTGGCTTTTCTGGATCCCTTGGCCGGTGATAATTCGTTAAGCCTCATCGACATTCTCCTTCACCATCACAAGATGCGAGACCTTATTGATCATCCCTTGCACAGTCGGTGTATCCTGCAGACAGACAGTTTTGTTTACTTTTGTCAACCCCATAGCCAACAGTACTTTGCGGTGCTTTTGGGGTCGTCCGATCATACTTTTAGTCAATGTAATGTTCAATATCCCTGACATGATTCACGCCTTTACCGAATTCTATAAGTCTTCGACAGATATTCCCCGTCGAGCCGCGACCTGTTCACGGCTCTGAAGCTCTTTCAGCCCCATGATGGTCGCCTTGACAACATTATGCGCATTTCGTGTGCCCATACATTTGGTCAGAATGTCGGTTATACCGACAGCTTCCAGGACCGCACGCACGCCGCCGCCGGCGATGACCCCCGTTCCTTTCGAAGCGGGTTTCAAAAACACTCGACCGGCACCGTATTTTCCGATGGTCGAATAGGGAATCGTCCCTTCAACCAACGAAACATTAATCATGTTCCTTTTGGCCTTTTCAGCACCTTTACGAATCGCCTCCGGCACTTCAGCCGCCTTGCCAAGGCCGTATCCGACGCTGCCCTTACCGTCCCCGACAACAACCATGGCGCTGAAATGGAACTTGCGTCCACCCTTAACAACCTTGGAAACACGTTTGATATGCACCACGTTATCAATCAACTGGAGTTCGTCTTTTTCCTGTTTTAACAAACGGCTGCCTCCTCAATATATCTGTCTTGTTTCTTTTTCTTCCGGGAACGAATTGTCTGGGACATCCCGGTCGTTAACATTTCAACCCTGCTTCACGTGCCCCTTCCAGCACCGCCTTGACCCGTCCATGGTACAGAAAGCCGCCCCGGTCGAACACCACCGCGGTAATGCCTTTCTCCATGGCCCGCTGGGCTGCCAGCTTGCCCACATAAGTGGCCCGTTCTACTTTCTTTTTCCCGGTCATTTCCGGGCTTTCCTTTACGGCTTTTTCATTGGTAGAGGCCATAACAAAGGTCTGCCCTTTGGTATCATCAATAATCTGGGCGCTGATATGCCGGGCGCTCCTGAAAACGCAGAATCTTGGACGCTCCGGCGTGCCATAAATTTTTTTACGTATTCTGGTTTTTCTTCTCTGCCGCAGTTGCCGTTTTACGCTTGTGGTACCCATGTTCTACCCTTTATGATTTATGCCGTCTTTCCGGCCTTTCTTTGAATATACTCATCCGTGTATTTAATACCCCGGCCTTTATAAGGCTCGGGGGGCCTGAGCCTTCTGATGGAAGCGGCCGTATTTCCCAAAAGTTCTTTATCGATACTGGACAGGGTCAGCACATTCTTCTCGACCGCGGCGGAAACCCCCTCCGGGAGCGGGAAGTCGATCGGATGGGAGAATCCGATATTCAACAGGACATTGCTGCCCTTGACTTCAACCTTGTAACCGATCCCGTTTATCTCAAGGCTGCGCTGATACTTTTTGTCAACGCCTTCAATCATATTAAAGACCAGAGACCTGGTGAGCCCCTGAAAGGCCAGGGTTTTACGTTCATCGTTAACTGTCGTCACGCTGATGACACCGTCTTCGATCTTTAAATCGACATCCGGATGCAGATTGCGTGACAGGGTTCCGTGCTCACCTTTCACGGTAATACACTTATCGGCATAGGTAACCTTTACCTTGTCCGGTATTTGAATCAGTTTCTTGCCAACTCGAGCCATCCTTCACACCTCTTTCTACCAGACAGTACAGAGGATTTCGCCTCCGACATTTTCCTTAACCGCCTGCTTGTCCGTCATTAATCCTTTGGATGTCGACAGGATCGCAATCCCCGTTCCGCTTCTGACCGGAACGATGTCCTTGCCTTTCGTGTATACACGACGCCCTGTCTTGCTCACCCGCTCAATTCCGTAAATGACATGGTTTTGTGTCTTGTCGAATTTCAGATAAACACGCAGTACACCCTGCTTGCCATCTTTGATAAACTTGAAATTCTTGATATACCCCTGTTCCTTGAGTATGGCCGCAATGTCTGTTTTCAGCCTTGAACCGGGTATATCCACGCGGCTGTGCCTGGCTCGGCCGGCGTTTCTGATCCGCGTCAGCATGTCCGCAATTGGGTCACTCATCGACATGATTTTTCTTGCCTTTCCTTTGTGCTGTCCTGGTTGTCTTTATTCGCGCGTTACCTGATCAGCATAACTTAATATTCGATTACCAGCTTGACTTGGTCACCCCGGGCAGTTTTCCGGTTGACGCCAGTTCCCTGAAACAAATACGGCAGATACCAAATTTTCTGATAAATGCCCTGGGGCGCCCGCAGAGGGGACACCTGTTATATTGTCTGACACTGAACTTAGGCTTTCGTGCAGCCTTGATCATAAGGGCTTTTTTGGCCAAAATAATCCTCCCGTTAGTATATTTAGCTCTTAAAAGGCATTCCCATTTCCCGCAGCAACACCCTGGCTTCATCATCGGTGTTGGCCGTGGTAACGATGGTAATATTCAACCCTTTAATTTTGTCAATTTTATCATATTCGATTTCAGGAAAAACGATCTGCTCTTTCAAACCGATGGTATAATTACCCCGGCCGTCAAAAGCACCAGCGGAAATACCGCGAAAGTCCCGGACCCGGGGCAGCGCGATATTCACCAGCTTGTTATAAAAATCGTACATCCGGGTCCTGCGCAATGTCACCATACACCCGATAGGCATGCCTTTTCTGAGCTTAAAGGCCGCGATCGACTTCTTGGCGCGCCGGATAACCGGTTGCTGGCCCGCGATAGTCCTTAATTCCTCAACCGCAGAGTCCAGAATTTTTATATTGTTTATCGCCTCGCCCATTCCCATGTTAAGGACAATTTTTTCCAGTTTGGGCACCTGCATGGGATTGGTATAGCCCAGCTGTTCCTTCAACTTGGGCGTCACTTCATTCATATAAAAATCTCTAAACGACGACATCACCACTCCTGTCTCAACAGCTATCAGTCAATAGTTTCGTTACAATTCGAGCACATCCGAAGTTTTTTTCCATCTTCCAGCTGTTTAATCTTAATCCTGACGGGTTTAACACATTTGCTGCACATCAGCATCACATTTGACCGATGAATGGGAACTTCCTTTTCAACAATACCGCCTTCACGGAACTGGGCATTGGGGCGACGATGGTGCTTCATCATATTGATGTTCTCCACCATGACTCTGTCCTTTTTTGCATCTACGGACAGCACCTTGCCGATCTTCCCCCGGTCTTTGCCGGATATGACTTTTACCTTATCGTTCTTTTTAATATTCATACTGTTTCGTTGCATTACCCCTGTCTCCGTCTCCGCAAAACCGGCTACAACACCTCAGGCGCCAGTGAGATAATTTTCATAAACTTTTTGGCCCGCAGCTCCCTGGCAACAGGGCCGAAAATACGCGTGCCGAGGGGTTCGTTGTTACCACCGATGAGCACGGCGGAATTATCATCAAACCGGATATAAGAACCATCCGGCCGTTTGGTTTCTTTTCTGGTCCGGACAATGACCGCCTTGAGCACGTCCCCTTTTTTAACCTTGGAGTTCGGGACCGCTTCTTTGACGGATACAACGATTACATCACCGATCGAGGCGACTTTCCGTTTGGAGCCTCCCAGCACTTTGATGCAATAGACAATTTTAGCGCCTGAATTGTCGGCCACCTTCAGCCTTGTTTCAACCTGGATCATTTCTCTATTCCTTTATGCTCAAACAGCCTTTTCGACAATATCGGACACGCGCCATCGCTTGGTACGACTTAACGGCCGGGACTCCGTGATCACAACCCGATCACCCACACCGCACTGGTTGGCTTCATCATGCGCGGAAAACTTGGATTTCCGTTTTATATATTTTTTATACGTCGCATGCTTGACAAGCTGCTCCACCACCACCACGACAGTTTTATCCATTTTGTCGCTGACCACAATCCCTTCAAGTCGTCTTTTCAGTCCTCTGGCTTTCATGCTTACCTTGCTGTATATTTAGGATTTTATCTTGATGTTCAACTCGGTTTTTACCCTGGCGATATCTCGGCGGGCATCTTTCAAGGCACTGGTTTTTTCAAGTTGCCCGGTCTCATGCCGAAAACGCAAATTGAAATAGGCCTCTTCAAGTTCGGTGAGTTTTGCCCTCATCTCGTCAACACTTAAAGTTCTAACATCCGCGGCTTTCATTATATTTCTTCCCATCTGACAAACTTGGTTTTTACAGGCAACTTGTAGGCAGCCAGCCGCAACGCTTCTTTGGCCACATCTTCCGAAACGCCGCCCATTTCATAAAGTATTCTTCCGGGACGTACAATCGCGCCCCACCCTTCAGTGGCGCCCTTGCCTTTTCCCATCCGCACTTCAGCCGGTTTCTTGGTAAAAGGTTTATCGGGAAAAATGCGGATCCAGGTTTTACCGCTTCTCTTGGCATACCGTGTCATAGCGATACGTGCGGCCTCAATCTGCCTTGAGGTAATCATGCCACATTCGACCGCCTGGAGGCCGAACTCACCAAAATTAACAGTGGTGCCGCAAGTCCGGGTGCCGCGCATTCTACCCCGCTGCTGTTTTCTATATTTTACCTTTTTAGGGCTTAACATAACCGTCTACTCCTGCTATCCGTTTTATCCTTTGTTCTTATGTTCTTTTTTCAAAACCTCGCCCTTGAACAGAAACACCTTAACCCCTATGGTGCCATAGGTGGTTCTGGCTTCCACAAACCCGTAATCCACATCGGCTCTCAATGTATGAAGGGGGACACGGCCTTCTTTATACCATTCGGTTCGGGCCATTTCGGCACCGCCCAGACGTCCGGAACAGATAATTTTAATCCCCTGGGCGCCGAACTTCATCGAGGCGGTCACCCCTCTTTTCATGGCACGCCTGAAGGCCACCCGTCGTTCAAGCTGACTGGCGACATTTTCGGCAACCAGTTGCGCAACGATTTCCGGTTTCTTCACTTCCTGGATATCAATGCTGAGGTCTTTTCCGGGAACGATCTTTTTAATGATCTCATTTTTGAGCTGCTCGATCTCGAAACCTTTTTTTCCGATCACGATACCCGGCCGGGCGGCAAAAATCCGAAGTCGAATACGGTTAAAGGAACGCTCAATTTCAACTTTTTCAATACCGGCATGTTTTAATTTTGCTTTAATAAACTCCCGCAACCTGAAGTCTTCGAGAATAAAATCAGCGTACTCTTTATCCGCATACCACTGCGAGTCCCAAGTTCGGATAATACCCAATCTTAACCCGAGTGGATTTACTTTCTGACCCAAAGTACGTTCTCCTTTCTTATGAAACCGATTCTTCGGACAAAATTACCGTGATATGACTTGTCCGCTTCAATATTTTTGACGCTCTGCCGCGGGCGCGAGGTCTGAACCGCTTGAGCGATGGCCCCTGGTCAACACAGATATTAGCGATTATTAGGGAATCCACATCCATATTTTTTTCTTCCGCACTGGCAACAGCCGATCGGACCGTTTTTTCGATAAACCCGGCCGCTTTCTGCGGCATGAACTTAAGACTGTCAAGCCCTGCCTGAACCGGTTTGCCTTTAACAGTGTGGATCAGCCGGCGAACTTTCTGCGGCGACGTCCGTAAATATTTCGATACCGCCCTTACTTCCTCCATGTCACGTATCCCTTAATTTCTCTTTTCTATATATTGCTTTGTATCGATCTGCCTATTTTACTTTTGATTTCTTGGAGCCGGCATGCCCGTAAAACGTCCGGGTCGGGGAGAACTCGCCCAGTTTATGCCCCACCATGTTCTCCGTAACAAAAACCGGTACAAACTTTTTTCCGTTATGAACGGCAAAGGTCAGGCCGACCATTTCCGGTATGATCGTTGATCGCCTGGACCAGGTTTTAATGACATGGCTGCTTTTGGTGCTCCTTGCGACATTTATTTTTTTCTCAAGGCCGGCGTCAATAAATGGCCCTTTTTTTAAAGACCGTGGCATAAAATAAGTCTCCCCGTATTATTTCTTTCGTCTGTTGACGATGTATTGATCCGTTCGTTTGTTTTTCCTTGTGCGGACACCTTTGGTCTTCCATCCCCAGGGTGAGCAGGGATGACGGCCGCCTGATGATCGCCCTTCACCACCGCCCATGGGATGATCGACCGGGTTCATCACAACACCGCGGACAGTGGGGCGTACCCCCAGCCAGCGGCTGCGTCCGGCCTTACCCAGTGAGACGTCATCATGATCGACATTGCCGACCCGACCGACAGTCGCCATACAACGGGCCAGGATTTTCCTCATTTCTCCGGAAGGCAGCCTGACAAGCGCGTATTTTTTCTCTTTGGCCATCAATTTGGCATAAGCGCCGGCACTTCGGACAATCTGGCCGCCCTTGCCGAGCCTCAATTCAATATTATGAATTTCCGTACCCAGCGGCATACTTTCAATGGTCTTGGCATTCCCGGGTTTGAGTTCGGCTTCCGGACCGCTCATGACCGTATCCCCGACATTCAGGTTTACCGGGGCCAGAATATAACGTTTTTCACCATCCGCGTAAGAAAGCAGAGCGATCCTGGCCGACCGGTTGGGATCATATTCTATATCCGTCACTTTGGCCGGTATGTTAATTTTATCGCGTTTGAAATCGATCACCCGATAATGCCGTTTATGACCGCCGCCCTTGTGCCTGCAGGTGATACGCCCGTTGGCATTTCGACCGCCGGTCTTTTTCAAAGGTTTTATCAACCCCTTGACGGAAGGCTTTTTAGCCGTAATCTCCTCAAAAGTTGAATATTCCTGGAATCTCCTTCCGGGAGATGTTGCTTTTACTTTTCGAATACCCATTTATGCTCCTCCGGATCAGACACCGTCAAAAAAATCGATTCGTTCACCGGGCATTAACGTGACGATGGCTTTTTTCCAGTCCCGCCGTTTTCCAATGTGTCTGCCCATCCGCTTTTTCTTGCCCTTGACCTGCATGGTGCGAACAGTCGCCACCCTGGTTTTGAATATCTGTTCCACCGCTCTGGCGATTTCAACCCGGTTCGCACGCCGATCCACTTCGAACGTTATCTGATTGGCCTCCTCCTGCTGAATATTGGTTTTTTCCGTATTCAGCGGCCGTTTGATCAATTCGTATGCCAACATTTTAAGAAAGTCTCCCTTCAATAGCCGCCAGGGCCGATTCCTGAACAACAAGATGCTCATATTTCAGGATGTCATAAACATTCAGCCCTTCATACCTGAGCACCTTTACACCGGGGATGTTTCTCGATGACAGTTCGAGGGTTTCGTTTTGTTCTTCGGTTACAAACAGCACGCTTTTCTGTCCCAGTGCCTTGAGCATGTCAACAACGGCTTTGGTCTTTATCTGATCCATTTTCAGGTTGTCGACCACTGTGACGGCGTTGTCCTGCAGTTTGCTGGCCAGTGCCATTTTCAAGGCGGCTTTTCTTATCTTCTTGGGCACCGTATACGCGTATCGTCGGCCGTTCGGACCGAAGGTTACACCGCCGCCCTTGAGTAACGGCGACCGGATATCACCGCGTCTGGCCCGGCCTGTACCTTTCTGCCTGTACAGCTTGACGGTGCTTCCCACAACATCGGATCGGGACTTGGCAGAAGCCGTCCCGGATCGCCTGTTCGCCAGCTGCATGGTTACCACCTCGTGCAGAACACTCTTTTTGACCTCAACATCAAAAATGCTATCCGGAAGTTCTGCCTTTGAAACAGTTTCCCCGTTCATATTTTTAACTTCTGTCGCAGCCATATTCTTTTTCACCTAATCATCATTCCGCGCCGGCAGCCGATCACGTCCGCCCGTTACGCTTTGCTGATTTGAACCAGCCCGTTTTTACAACCCGGCACAGCCCCTTTTAACAGAATCAGGTTTTCGTCTTCCCTGATATCAAATATCTCCAGATTTTTCATCGTCTTACGGACATGGCCATAGCGCCCGGGCATTTTCTTGCCACGAATAACCTTGCTCGGCCAGGCACTGCATCCGATCGACCCCGGCAACCGATGGCAATGACCGCCATGTGTTTTCCGTCCGCCGGCGAATCCATGCCTTTTGACAACCCCGGCAAAGCCCCGACCTTTGGACATACCGACCACATTCACTTTATCTCCGACGGAAAACAGGCCCGGCGAAACGACCTGGCCGAGGCTGAATTCTCCGATGTCCTCCACCGCAACTTCTCTCAGAAAACGAAATCCCGTAGACCCGCTCTTGCTGAAATGCCCGGCCATGGGTTTATTCGTCTTGTTGGCCTTTTTCTCCACGAAACCCAGTTGAAGCGCATCATAACCGTCTGTCGCGACCGTTTTGATCTGCGTGATCACACACGGACCAGCCTCTACTACCGTAACAGGGACATATCGACCATCGTTTGAAAACATGCCGGTCATTCCCAGTTTTCGTCCTAAAATCCCTTTGCACATAATCGCAATTCCCTCATCGCGCCATGACGCTATAATTTAATCGCCACATCCACACCAGGCGAAAGATCCAGTTTCATCAACGCGTCAACCGTCTGCTGGGTCGGTTCCAGAATATCAAGCAGCCGTTTATGCGTCCGCATCTCAAACTGCTCTCGCGACTTCTTGTTCACGTGCGGTGAGCGTAAAACACAATATTTGTTGATTCTGGTCGGAAGCGGAATCGGTCCCAAAACTTTCGCCCCGGTCTTCCGGGCGGTATCAACAATATCCAGAGCGGATTGATCCAGCAGCTTATGATCGTACGCCTTAAGTTTGATTCTGATTTTTGTATTCATCATCTTCTTAAAAATTCCAAATCAGCCGTAACGCTGTGGCGAGGTTATTCAATAATTTCGCTGACGACACCGGCGCCGACCGTACGGCCGCCTTCACGGACCGCGAACCGAAGCTCTTTTTCCATGGCGATCGGTGTAATCAACTCTCCGGTTATCGTTACATTATCCCCGGGCATTACCATCTCGACGCCTTCCGGAAGCGTCAGAATACCCGTTACATCCGTTGTCCGGAAATAAAACTGCGGACGGTACCCGCTGAAAAACGGGGTGTGCCGACCGCCTTCTTCCTTGCTTAATATGTATACTTCCGCCTTGAACTTGGTGTGCGGTGTAATCGATTTGGGCTTGGCCGCAACCTGACCACGCTCGACCTCATCCCGCTTGGTTCCGCGCAGCAACAGCCCCACGTTGTCTCCGGCCCGGCCTTCGTCCAGAAGCTTGCGGAACATCTCCACGCCCGTGCACACCGTCTTGGCCGTATCACGGATACCCACCAGCTCAACCTCTTCACCGACCTTGATGATGCCGCGCTCGATACGACCGGTAACCACCGTACCACGTCCGGAAATACTGAACACGTCCTCGATGGGCATCAGGAAGGGCTTGTCGATATCACGCTCCGGCTCGGGAATATAAGAATCCAGGACTTCCAGCAGCTCGAATATGCACTTGGCTTCATCGCTGTCCGGATCATCGCTCTCCAGCGCCTTCAACGCGCTGCCCCGGATAATCGGCGTGTCGTCACCGGGAAAATCATATTTGTCCAGAAGCTCCCGAAGTTCCAGCTCGACCAGCTCGATCAGTTCCTCGTCATCCACCATGTCGCATTTGTTCAAAAATACCACGATGCTCGGAACACCAACCTGGCGGGCCAGGAGAATATGCTCACGCGTCTGCGGCATGGGACCGTCATCGGCACCGACCACCAGAATCGCGCCGTCCATCTGAGCGGCACCCGTAATCATGTTCTTGATATAGTCCGCGTGACCGGGGCAGTCCACGTGCGCGTAATGCCGTTTGGCTGTTTCATATTCAACATGCGCCGTCGCGATCGTAATACCACGCTCACGTTCCTCGGGCGCCTTGTCGATCTGATCAAAGGCCACGTACTGCGCCAGGCCCTTCAAACCACTGTGCTTGGTAATGGCCGCCGTCAGCGTCGTTTTGCCATGGTCGATATGGCCAATCGTACCTACATTCACATGCGGCTTGGTCCGCTCAAATTTTGCTTTTGACATCTTTTCCCCCTTTTAATAAGGAACAATCGATATTTATTAATATTCTTATTTTATTAAGTTTACCACCGATAATGGGCGAAGGCCTTGTTGGCTTCGGCCATTTTATGGGTATCTTCCCGTTTCTTGACGGATGCGCCGCGATCGTTGGCGGCATCCATCAACTCACCGGCCAGCTTGGCGTGCATCCCCTTTTCCGGACGGGCGGCCGAATAACTCAACAGCCAGCGGATAGCCAGGGCAATCCGGCGGGATTCTCTGACTTCAGTCGGTACCTGATAAGTAGAACCACCCACACGCCGTGATTTTACTTCGATTTTCGGCTTTACATTGTTGACGGCACTTTCAAAGACTTCCAGGGCCGATTTACCGGCTTTTTCCTCGATCACATCAAAGGCCCTGTATAAAACCGCTTCCGCCGTACTTTTCTTTCCGTCGCGCATAATCTTGTGCACAAACATGGTCACCAGTTTGCTTTTATATCTGGCGTCCGGCACTACCGGGCGAACCGGAATCTCTCTTTTTCTGGCCATAAGTCACACCATCATTGTCTGTTAAATAAAATGTCGCATCCTCTGCGACAATTAGTATTTTAATTTATTCAATTATTTAGGCTTCTTGGCACCGTACTTGGACCGGCCCTGACGCCTGTCATCCACGCCCAGCGTATCTAACGTACCCCGGACGATATGATAACGGACACCCGGAAGGTCCTTTACACGACCGCCCCTGACAAGCACCACCGAGTGCTCCTGCAGGTTGTGCCCCACACCCGGGATATAGGCCGTGACTTCCGTACCCGTCGTCAACCGCACCCTGGCCACCTTACGCAACGCGGAGTTGGGTTTTTTGGGCGTTGAAGTATAAACTCTAACGCACACCCCTCTTTTCTGAGGAGACCCTTTCAAGGCCGGGGTAGTCGTCTTCTTACTGACTTTCTTTCTGCCTTTGCGAACCAACTGATTGATTGTCGGCATATTGTTTTCCTAAGTCTCGTGTTCAATTAATTTATATCAAGGTCTAAAATTTTTTTATGTTATAGATCGCACTGCCTTCTGTCAAGATTTTTTATGATATAAAACATCTTTTTTTTATCGGCAACACCCGCCCGGCCATATTATTATCGGGCAACTGCTTCATTGGCCTTCTTTTCCTTCTGATATTCCACGAATCCGGTTCCGGCCGGGATCAATCTGCCCATGACCAGGTTTTCCTTCAAGCCCCTTAAATTATCAACTTTTCCGGCGATACTGGCATCCGTCAGGACCTTAGTGGTTTCCTGGAATGAGGCCGCCGAGATGAAGCTGTCCGTCGCCAGGGAGGCCTTGGTAATACCGAGAATCAACGGTTCACCGACAGCCGGCCGACCGCCTTTTTCAACCGCCTCCCGGTTGGCTTCCTCGAATCTGATCTTATCCACCTGTTCGTCGGTGATAAATTCCGTATCACCGGTTTGCTTGATTTTAATCCGGCGCATCATCTGGCGGACAATCACTTCGATGTGCTTGTCGTTGATCGAAACACCCTGCAACCGGTAAACCTCCTGGACTTCGTTCACCAGGTACCTTGCCAGTTCAACATCGCCCTTGATGCTCAGAACGTCCTGGGGATTGGCGGATCCGGCCACGATCTCTTCGCCGGCTTTGATATAATCACCGTCATACAGGTTGATATGCTTGCCCCGGGGGATGAGATATTCTCTGGGCTCTCCGCCGTCAATCGGTGTCACCGTCACCTTCTGCTTGCCCTTTTTCGTGGCTGCCCTGGCAATGGTGACATAACCGTTAATTTCGCTTAAGACCGCCGGTTCCTTGGGCTTCCGGACTTCGAAAAGCTCGGCCACACGCGGCAGACCACCGGTGATATCCTTGGTTTTGGTTGTCGACCGCGGCAGCTTGGCGATTACATCACCGGCCCGGATTTCATCGTTCTCTTCAACCAGGATAACCGCGTCAACCGGCAGGGGATAACGGGAGAACCCTTTACCACCCGGCAAGGCCGCGGTTTTCCCATCTTTGTCCTTGATGGAAATTCTGGGTCGCACGTCATGGGCTTTACTGTCGACAATGGTACGGCTGGATTTTCCGGTTACCGGGTCAACCAGTTCCTGCATGGTTTTACCGATAAGGATATCGCCGAACTTGACCACACCGCCGATTTCCGCGACAATCGGCGTCGTAAAAGGATCCCAGGTGGCCAGCAGGTCACCGGCTTTGATACTTTCGCCTTCCTTGACGGTAACGGTAGCGCCGTAAATGACCGGACATTTTTCAACCTCTTTTCCGGACTTGCTCATAATGGTAAACTCACCGCCCCGGCGATCCATGACAACATTCTGGTTGTCAGCGTTCATAACCAGGTTGAGAGCGCCGAAACTGACGACGCCGTCCACGCGGGCCCTGATTTCGGCCTGGGCCACCTTCCGGCTGGCCGCGCCGCCGATATGAAACGTCCGCATGGTCAGCTGGGTACCGGGCTCACCGATGGACTGGGCAGCCAGAATACCGACCGCCTGGCCCAGTTCGATCAGCTTGCCGTGGGCAAAATCCCGGCCATAACACTTGGCACAGATGCCTTTTCTGCTCTTACAGGTCAATACCGACCGGATCCTGATCTTGGTAATACCCGAATTCTGAATGGCATCCACGTGCTGCTCGGTGATTTCTTCACCCTGATGAACGATCAGTTCATCGGTAAAAGGATCGGAAATATCTTCCGTCGCGATACGGCCGAGGACCCGGTCAACCAGCCGCTCAATGACCTCGCCGCCTTCCACCAGGGACTCCACTTCAACCCCCATAATGGTGCCGCAGTCTTCTTCTTCAATCACGCAATCCTGGGCCACGTCCGCCAGTTTTCTGGTCAGATACCCGGAGTTGGCCGTTTTAAGCGCCGTATCCGCCAACCCTTTCCGTGCACCGTGGGTCGAGATAAAATACTGCAGAACGCTCAGCCCCTCCCGGAAGTTGGCCGTAATCGGGGTTTCGATAATCTCGCCCGAAGGTTTGGCCATCAGCCCGCGCATACCCGCCAGCTGACGCATCTGGTCCTTACTGCCCCGGGCGCCGGAATCGGCCATGATGTAAATGGGGTTAAAACGGTTTTGTACACCTTCTTCTTCGGACGCCCGACCGGCATACCCGGATGTCTTCATGGCTTCCATCATCTCGTTGGCAATGTCATCGGTGGCTTTTGACCAGATATCAACCGCCTTGTTGTATTTTTCACCGGCCGTAATCAGACCATCCCGGTACTGGGCGGCGATTTCATCGACTTTCGCTTCAGCTTCCCTGAGGATGGTCACCTTCTTTTCCGGAACCACCATGGCGTCAATGGAAATGGAAAGCCCGCCGGCGGTTGAATATTTATAACCGACATCTTTGAGCCGGTCGGCAAAAATGACCGTGGCTTTTACACCGATATTTCTGTAAGCGCAATCGACCAGCTCCCGGACCGCTTTTTTCCCCAGGGGCTTATTGACCAGCTCAAAAGGCACTTCGCTCCGCTGGCCTTCCATCAGGAACAACCGGTAACCGTGCCTGTCTTGTATCACGTCACTGCATTCACCCGGTTTGAGGGAGAACAGATACTCGGCATCGGTCTGGCTGATACCATAATTATCTTCCAGAAGATACTGCCGCATGGACAGCTCCCTGACCTTGTCGCTGTCCTCGTGTTTTTCGGCCACCTCGTCAAAGGGCCGCCCTTTTTTGATTTCGGACAGTCCGGCATTGACATCTTTTTTCGTGGAAGCATGGAACGTACGGAAAACCGGGATATAATCCTGCGGGATAATTTCCCACAAAAACACCCGCCCCACGGATGTGTCATAACGTTTACCATTAATACGAACCGTAATGGCCGCGTGCAGATCCACCTTGCCGGCGTCATAAGCCGCAATGACCTCTTCCGGGCCTGAAAAAATACCGCCCTGGCCCCTGGCACCTTCAAAAATAATCGTCATGTAATACAGGCCCAATACGATATCCTGGGTGGGGACGATAATCGGACTGCCGTTGGCCGGGGACAGAATATTATTGGATGACAGCATCAGCACCCGGGCTTCAATCTGCGCTTCGACCGAAAGCGGCACATGAACCGCCATCTGGTCACCGTCAAAATCGGCGTTAAAGGCCGTACATACCAACGGATGCAGCTGAATGGCCTTACCCTCGATTAAAACCGGTTCAAAGGCCTGGATACCCAGCCGGTGAAGTGTCGGCGCCCGGTTTAACATAACCGGATATTCTTTAACAACCTCTTCGAGGGTATCCCACACCTCGGGTGTTTCCCGCTCAACCATTTTCTTGGCGCTTTTGACAGTCGAGACATAACCTTTCTGTTCCAACCGGTAATAAATAAACGGTTTGAACAACTCCAGGGCCATCTGCTTGGGCAGACCGCATTGATGGAGCCTCAGGTTGGGCCCGATGGTAATAACCGTACGACCGGAATAGTCGACACGTTTTCCCAGCAGGTTCTGACGGAAACGGCCCTGTTTACCCTTGAGGGTGTCGGTCAACGATTTCAACGGCCGTTTGTTGCTGCCGGTGACGGCCCTGCCATGGCGGCCGTTGTCAAACAGCACATCAACCGCTTCCTGCAGCATGCGTTTCTCATTGCGCAGGATGATTTCCGGCGCCTTCAACTCGATCAGGCGTTTTAACCGGTTGTTGCGGTTGATCACCCGCCGGTAAAGGTCGTTCAGATCGGAAGTGGCAAACCGGCCGCCCTCCAGCGGGACCAGCGGTCTTAAGTCCGGCGGCAGCACCGGTATGACATCCATGATCATCCAGGCCGGTGATATTCTGCTTTTCCGGAAAGCGTCAACGATCTTCAACCGCTTGGACAGTTTTTTGCGCTTGGTCTCAACCGTGGTGGTCTCCAGGTCGGCCCGCAATTCCGCGCTCATGGCTTCAATATCGCACCGGGAGAGCAGCTCACGAACCGCTTCGGCGCCCATGTCGGCCACAAAATTTGCGCCGTATTTTTCACGCGCTTCCTGGTACTCCTCTTCGGACAGAATCTGCTGATAGCCCAGATCTGTCTCCTTGGGATCGGTCACGATATAGCTGTCGAAGTAAAGAACGCTTTCCAGCTCTTTCTGTGTCAGGTCCAGCACATTACCGATTTTCGTGGGCAGACTTTTCAAAAACCAGATATGAGAAACCGGTGTCGCCAGCTTGATATGCGCCATTCTTTCCCGCCGCACTTTTGACTGAATCACTTCGACGCCGCATTTTTCACAAGTAACCCCACGGTGCTTCATGCGTTTGTATTTGCCGCAATTACACTCAAAATCCTTGATCGGACCGAATATCTTGGCGCAGAACAACCCGTCCCGTTCCGGCCGGAAGGTCCTGTAATTAATCGTTTCAGGCTTGGTAATTTCCCCGAAAGACCAGTGCAGGATCTGTTCCGATGATGCCAGACCGATTTTGATACCTGAAAATGATTTGGGATTAACAGGTTTTGCAAAGAAATCGTATACCGTTTCCAAGAGCTACTCCTTACTGTTTTTCTCAATTAATTTAACGTCCAGCCCCAGCCCTTTCATTTCTTTCATCAACACTTTGAAAGACTCGGGAAGACCGGGGTCAAGGACATTCTGCCCCTTGACAATTTTTTCATACATACGGGTACGCCCCGCGATGTCGTCGGATTTAACGGTCAGAAACTCCTGCAGGCCGTAAGCCGCGCCATATGCCTCCATGGCCCAGACCTCCATTTCACCGAGCCGCTGCCCGCCGAACTGAGCTTTACCGCCCAGGGGTTGCTGGGTAACCAGGGAATAGGGCCCGATTGATCTGGCATGCAGTTTATCATCAACCAGATGATGCAGCTTGAGCATATACATGGTACCCACCGTAATTTCCTGGTCGAAAGGCTCTCCGCTTCTGCCGTCATACAGTAATGCCTGACCGGTTTCAGCGACACCACCCTCCTTGAGCAGCTCTTTAATTTCCGCTTCTTTGGCGCCGTCGAACACGGGTGTTTCCATATGCACGCCCAGCCGGTACTGTTTCGCAAACTCACACAGATGCGGATCATCCATTTTGTCAATGGCAGAGGGAGAAATGTCTTTAGCGCTGAATATGGCTTTTATTTTTTTCTTTAACGCCTTGTAATTCTGCTCGGCGAGCAATTGTTCAATCTGGTATCCCAGGGCCCGGGCAGCCCGTCCCAGATGGATCTCAAGAATCTGACCGACATTCATACGGGAAGGAACACCCAGGGGGTTCAAGACCATATCGACCGGCGTGCCGTCCGCGAAGTAGGGCAGATCTTCCTGGGGAAGAATTCTGGAGACAACACCCTTGTTGCCGTGTCGGCCGGCCATTTTATCCCCGGTTGACAGGACCCGCTTCATGGCCACATAGACCTTGACCATCTTGAACACACCCGGCGGCAGTTCTTCGCCCACACCGTAACGGTTCACGGCGTTTTCATATTTTTCCCGGCAGGCCTCTTTCTGCTCCCGGCACCATTCAAAAATGGCATAGGCCTTTTCGGCCACCGTCTCGGATTCAAAAGCGATTTTCTCAAGTTGTGAAAACGTCAGGGACTGCAAAGCATCAAGGGACATTTTGTCACCTTTGTCAAGCAGTGTCTTTTTCCCTTTTTTGATGGGTGCGGCACATTTTGCGCCATTGGCCAGCTTTTCAAATTCAGAACGGGTGATTTCTTCAATAACCGATATCTCATCATCCCGGTTCCGCTTGAAAACGGCAATTTCCTCATCCTCAATGGTCCTGGTGCGATCGTCTTTTTCAACACCCCGGCGGGTAAACACCTTGGCGTCTATAACCGTGCCGTTTACGCCCGGCGGCACACGCAACGAGGTGTCCTTGACGTTACCACCTTTTTCACCAAAGATGGCCCGCAACAGTTTTTCTTCCGGTGACAGCTGGGTTTCGCCCTTGGGGGTGATCTTGCCGACCAGGATATCGCCGGGTTTGACTTGCGCACCGGCGCGGATGATACCGCTTTCATCCAGGTCACTCAATCTTTCCTCGCCCACGTTTGGAATATCGCAGGTAATTTCTTCCTTACCCAGCTTGATATCCCTGGCGACGACCTCGAATTCCTCAATGTGAATCGAGGTAAACACACCATCCCGGACCAGGGTTTCGCCGACCAGGATCGAATCCTCAAAGTTGTACCCGCCCCAGGGCATAAAGGCCACCGTGACATTTTTTCCCAGTGCCAGGTCGCCTTTTTCCGTAGCCGGGCCATCGGCAATGACATCACCGGCTTGAACCACCTGACCTTTTTTTACGATCGGCCGCTGGTTAAAACAGGTGTTCTGATTGGAACGGATAAATTTTGACAAATTATAAATGGTGACCGGCCCGGAATCTTTTTTACTTCCTTCCACTTCATGCCGGACGACAATCCGTGAGGCGTCCACATCCGTTACCAGCCCGCCCCGCTTGACGACAATGGCGGCCCCGGAGTCCCTGGCCACGATTTTCTCCATGCCGGTGCCGATCAGCGGCGCGCTGGGATTGGCCACCGGTACCGCCTGGCGCTGCATGTTCGACCCCATCAGCGCCCGGTTGGCGTCATCATGCTCCAGAAAAGGAATCAGAGAGGTGGAGACACTCACCAGCTGAATGGGCGACACATCCATCAATTCAATATCCTCGGCGTTGACCAGAGAGAACTCGCCATCCACCCGGGAGATAACAACCGGATTGACGTAATGACCTTTCTCGTCTACAGGCGCATTGGCCTGGGCAATCGGATGATGGCCCTCTTCAAAAGCGGAAAGGGTTCTAAGCTCTTTGGTCACCGTGGAATCCTCGACCACACGATACGGCGTTTCTATGAATCCGTAGTTGTTTACCTTGGCGTAAGCGCTGAGCGAAACGATCAAACCGATGTTCGGTCCTTCCGGCGTTTCAATGGGGCAGATCCGGCCGTAATGAGAGGGATGCACGTCCCTGACTTCAAACCCGGCCCGTTCACGGGTCAGCCCACCCGGACCGAGGGCGCTCAACCGCCGTTTGTGAGTGGTTTCCGAAAGGGGATTGGTCTGATCGAGAAACTGGGACAGCTGGCTGGTTCCGAAAAACTCCCGGACAACCGCTGAAACCGGCTTGGGATTGACCAGGTCATGGGGCATCAGCACATCCACTTCCTGGAGGCTCATGCGTTCCTTGATGGCCCGTTCCATACGGATAAGCCCGATGCGGTACTGGTTTTCAAGCAGCTCGCCGACGGCACGCACCCGCCTGTTGCCCAGATGGTCGATATCATCGACCTGGCCCTGGACATTTTTCAGATCGATCAGCGTCTTTACCGCCAGGAGCAGGTCTTCTTTTCTCAATGTCGGCAAATCCACCCGGGCGTCTATGCCCAGACGATGATTCAGCTTCAACCGACCGACCGAGGAAAGATCATAATAGTCCGGTTTAAAAAACAAGTGATCAACGAAATCCTGGGCCACTTCAGGGGTGGCCGGATTCCCGGGACGCAGACGTTTGTAAATGTCGATCAGGGCGTCCTCGCGGGTTTCCACCTTGTCCAGCAGCAGGGTTTTAATAATGGAATCGGTGTGAATCGTTTCGTCGACAAACAGAATTTCAAAGGTGTCAATACCCGCGTCACGCATGGTATCAATCAGTTCTTCGGTCACAAAGTCACCGGCGTCGGCTAACATTTCACCGCTTTCAGGCGCATAAACCGTAACGCCGCACACTTTGCCGACAACATCTTCAAGGTTAATGGGTATCATATCGATACCGGCGGATTTGATGGCCCGCATCACCCGTGTACTGAACACCCGCCCTTTATCAACAATAATATCACCGGTTTCCGGATTTTTCAGGCGGGTCGACGCGCGCTGGCCCCGCAGCGCCTCTTCATTAAGCTGCTTGAAGATTTTCCTGCCTTTCAGGAAAACCTGTTCATTGGTATAAAAATAGTCCAGGATATCCTTGCGGCTGTAGCCCAGCGCTTTGAACAGGATGGTGGCCGGAAATTTCCGCCGCCGATCGATGCGCAGATAAACCACATCCTTGGGGTCAATCTCCATGTCGATCCATGAGCCTCTAACCGGAATGATACGGGCGCTGTAAATCACCCGGCCGCTGGAATAGGTTTTTCCCTGGTCGTGGCTGAAGAAAATACCGGATGAACGGTGCAACTGGCTGACCACCGCCCGCTCAGTGCCATTGATAATAAACGTGCCGTTATCCGTCATCAGGGGTATCGCGCCGAAGTAAATCTCCTGCTCCTTGATGTCCCGGATACTGGACGTCCCGGTTTCCGCTTCGACGTCATAAACAACCAGCCTGGCCCTGATTCGCACCGGTACCTCGTAGGTCATCCCTCGCTGGACACACTCTGAAACAGAATGTTTGACGGCACCAAAAGAATAGGCCACAAATTCCAGGGAAGCGCTTTCTGTAAAATCCTTGATCGGAAAAACAGAATTAAAAATCGCCTGCAAACCGATATTCTCGCGATCTTCCGGTAACTTATCCAGCTGCAGAAAACGACTGTAGGACTCCTTCTGCATACCGATAAGATCCGGGATCTCCGCAATTCTCTCAAGCTTGCCAAAATTTTTTCTAACGCGCTTGCCGATGATTGATTCGCCTGACATGGCATCTCCGATAATGTTGTTTTAAGAAACAAAAACGCCCTTCACCGAACGGTCGTTTTTGTACTTTTGCTGATATTTTTTCCAATCCCAAAAAAAGAAATTACCCCCGACTTGACAGACGGGGGATTTCCTGAGCCTGAATCGTCAACCAGCGCGGTTTATTTCAGTTCAACCTGTGCGCCGGCGCCTTCCAGCTGTGCTTTTACTTTTTCAGCTTCGTCTTTTGCGATTCCTTCTTTGACGGCTTTTGGTGCTTCTTCAACCAGGGCCTTGGCTTCCTTGAGCCCCAGCCCGGTAATGGCCCGTACTTCCTTGATGACCTGAATCTTCTGGTCACCAACAACGGTCAGCACGACATCAAATTCTGTCTTTTCTTCGGCCGCACCGGCATCACCGGCGGCAGGCATGGCGCCGACCATGGCCACCGGGGCCGCGGCAGAGACGCCGAATTTTTCTTCAAGTTCGGAAACAAGCTCGGAAAGTTCGAGCACCGACATGTTTGCAATAAAATCAATTACATCTTGTTTGGTTACTTCAGCCATTGATAAATCCTCCACACAATATATCTATATTTTTTCGTTAAGCCGCTTCTTTTTTGTCTTTAATCGCGGATAAAACATTCACCAACTGCCCGGGAACGGCATTCAATACCCTGACCAGGGCGGTCGGTACACCAATAAGCACGGAAAGCAACTGCGAGAGTAACTCTTCGCGGGAAGGCAGTTTCGAAAGCGCCACGATATTCTCCGGGGTCAACAGACTGCCGTTCATCGCGCCGGCTTTGATTTCCATTTTATCATTGCCCTTGGCGAACTCGGCCAGAATCTTGGCAGGCGCCACGGGATCATCATAACTGAAAACAACCGCCGTCGGACCTTTGTAATAGTCACCGACAACAGCCGTATCCGTATTTTCCGAGGCTCTTCGAAGAACCGTGTTTTTGACGACCCGGTATTCGGCTCCCGCTTCCTTTAGCTTGCCGCGCAGTTCATTAACGGATTCAACTGTAATTCCTTTATAATCCGCGAGAATGACAATGACAGCCTGCTGCATTTTTTCGTGCAGTTCTTCAACCTGCGCTTTTTTTTGATCAAGAGTCAGCAAAGTGAACAACACCTCCTTTCTTTTTGTACAAAAACCGGAGGCATCAACCCGAAGTTGTCATCAATGGGGTTTACTGTCTCGGCAGGCAGGTAATCATACCCAATTAAGCATACACGAAATCTGCGCCCGCGGTCTTTGACAGAATTATTTAAAATTCTTTAACAGTCTAATATCGTTACAGGATCAATTCCTTGACCTGATTGGTATCCAGTTTAACACCCGGTCCCATGGTAGTGGAGATCGACAGGGCCTTCATATAGGTCCCTTTACTGGCGACCGGTTTTAAAGCGACAATCGTTTTCAAAAAAGCAGCCAGGTTGTCCTTTAACTTATCTACGCCAAAGGAGACTTTGCCGACCGTCGTATGAACAATCCCCCCCTTTTCGACGCGAAAATCAATTTTTCCGGCCTTCAACTCGTTGATCGCCCTGGCAAGATCAAAGGTAACCGTGCCGGTTTTCGCGTTCGGCATCAGCCCTCTGGGCCCGAGCAGCTTTCCGATTTTCCCGACCGAGCCCATCATGTCAGGCGTCGCCACGGCCTTGTCAAAGTCAAACCAGCCGCCCTTGATGTCTTCAATCAGATCATCGTTGCCGACAAACTCGGCGCCGGCATCCAGCGCTTCCTTTTCTTTTTCACCTTTGGCGAAAACAAGCACCCGGACTTCTTTACCGATTCCGTGGGGCAGAACAACCGATCCACGCACCATCTGATCGGCATGCCGAGGGTCAACACCCAGGTTAATGGCCACGTCAAGGCTCTCATCAAAGCCGGCATAAACCGAATCAATGGCCAGTTGGATACCTTCAACAATGTCATATCTTTTGCCCGGCTCCGCCTTCCCGGCGGCCGCTACATACTTTTTTCCTCTTTTCGGCATTTTCTTTACCCTCTACTTTTTAGACAACATCTATACCCATGCTTCTGGCTGTACCCTTGATAATTCTGCAGGCGGCGTCAAGGTCAGTCGCATTCAGATCACACATCTTCACCTTGGCGATATCTTCAACATCCTTCATTGTCACCTTGCCGACCTTCTCCTTGTTCGGCACCCCTGACCCCTTGGCGATCTTAGCGGCTTTTCTCAAAAGCACCGCCGCCGGAGGCGTTTTGGTAATAAATGAAAATGATTTATCCGCATAAATGGTAATCACAACCGGAATAATCATGCCTTCATCATCCGCCGTCCGGGAATTGAATGCTTTGCAAAAATCCATAATATTTACGCCATGCTGCCCCAGGGCCGGTCCGATAGGAGGCGAGGGATTGGCTTTGCCGGCCGTCACCTGCAGTTTCACTTGTCCGATAACTTTCTTTGCCATTGTTACACTCCAAAATATCTAAATTTTCGTAGCCTGCATAAAGTCCAGTTCAACCGGCGTGGAGCGGCCGAAAATACTGACCAGCACCCGCAGCTTTCCCTTTTCATGATTAACGTTTTCAACCACACCGTTAAACGTCGCAAAAGGGCCTTCCGTAACCCGCACTTCATCTCCGATTTCAAATGAGTATTTCGGCTGCGGTTTTTCTTTTCCGGCCTCTATACGCTTTAAAATATTGGCGGCGTCTTCTTCAGAAATCGGCGTCGGTTTTTTCTTGCCACCCAAAAAACCGGTCACCTTGGCCGTATTGGCGACCACATGCCATGTCTCATTATCAAGCTCCATCTGTACCAGAAGGTAGCCTGGATAAAACTTACGTGAAGATTGTTTCTTTTTCCCCTTAACCAGTTCTACTACCTGTTCGGTCGGCAGGACGATACGTCCGAATTTCTCCGAACAGCCGGAAATCGTGATTCGTTCTTCCAGGGTTCGCCGGACCTTATCCTCGAACCCGGAATACACATGAACTACGTACCATTGTAAGGCCACAATTTTGCCCCTTGTCCTTTATGCGCTTAACCAATCACCAGTCGAATCAGACTCGACAAACTAAAATCCACGATTCCGAGAAAAATAGAGACCATAATAACCATCAGCAGCACCACGGCGGTTGAGCCGATTGTCTGCTTGCGGGAAGGCCAGGTTACCTTTCTCAACTCCACCCGGACCTCTCTTAAAAACTGCACGCTTTTCTCAAAGAGCCCGCTGATACCGGATGCCGCTTCTTTTTTTACCGGCTTGGCCGATTTTCGTGTCAACCCGGCAGTATTATTCTTTTTGGAAGAGGCGCCGGACTTAACGATGGAAGCAATGCCGCTTTTTTCCGGCTGCTTGTCGGCAACAGCCGCAGAGGCGGAATCCGTCACCTTTTTCCTTTTCTTGGGATCTTTTCTTTTTTGCTGGCGCCCCATATTTACCCTTCAAAAAATATTAAAAGCACTTTTCTGCCCTTGGAACAGACGCTGTGCTTTTCGTTGAAATTTACTGGCAGGCCAGGAGGGATTTGAACCCCCAACCCCCGGATTTGGAGTCCGACGCTCTGCCGTTAGAGCTACTGGCCTGCATTTCGTCTAAGCCTCGCGAAACATTAAAGAACCGTTCATAAGAGTTCCGTAATTTTGTCCGTTTAAAGCACTATTTTGTCTCTTTGTGAAGACAGTGCTCCCGGCAAAATCTGCAGTATTTCTTCAACTCCAACTTATCCGGTGTTGTTCGCTTGTTCTTAGTCGTCGAATAATTTCGTCGTTTGCACTGGCTGCACGCGAGTAAAACTTTAACCCTCACCGCTGCTCTCCCTCTGCTTGGATCTATTCAATAATTTCGCTGACGACACCGGCGCCGACCGTACGGCCGCCTTCACGGACCGCGAACCGAAGCTCTTTTTCCATGGCGATCGGTGTAATCAACTCTCCGGTTATCGTTACATTATCCCCGGGCATTACCATCTCGACGCCTTCCGGAAGCGT
The DNA here is from genome assembly GCA_963674745.2 of Desulfosudaceae bacterium. Classification (GTDB taxonomy): domain Bacteria; phylum Desulfobacterota; class Desulfobacteria; order Desulfobacterales; family Desulfosudaceae; genus JBFMDX01. The sequence continues at coordinate 270,647 of CAXXDV010000001.1, forward strand.
CAGAATACCCGTTACATCCGTTGTCCGGAAATAAAACTGCGGACGGTACCCGCTGAAAAACGGGGTGTGCCGACCGCCTTCTTCCTTGCTTAATATGTATACTTCCGCCTTGAACTTGGTGTGCGGTGTAATCGATTTGGGCTTGGCCGCAACCTGACCACGCTCGACCTCATCCCGCTTGGTTCCGCGCAGCAACAGCCCCACGTTGTCTCCGGCCCGGCCTTCGTCCAGAAGCTTGCGGAACATCTCCACGCCCGTGCACACCGTCTTGGCCGTATCACGGATACCCACCAGCTCAACCTCTTCACCGACCTTGATGATGCCGCGCTCGATACGACCGGTAACCACCGTACCACGTCCGGAAATACTGAACACGTCCTCGATGGGCATCAGGAAGGGCTTGTCGATATCACGCTCCGGCTCGGGAATATAAGAATCCAGGACTTCCAGCAGCTCGAATATGCACTTGGCTTCATCGCTGTCCGGATCATCGCTCTCCAGCGCCTTCAACGCGCTGCCCCGGATAATCGGCGTGTCGTCACCGGGAAAATCATATTTGTCCAGAAGCTCCCGAAGTTCCAGCTCGACCAGCTCGATCAGTTCCTCGTCATCCACCATGTCGCATTTGTTCAAAAATACCACGATGCTCGGAACACCAACCTGGCGGGCCAGGAGAATATGCTCACGCGTCTGCGGCATGGGACCGTCATCGGCACCGACCACCAGAATCGCGCCGTCCATCTGAGCGGCACCCGTAATCATGTTCTTGATATAGTCCGCGTGACCGGGGCAGTCCACGTGCGCGTAATGCCGTTTGGCTGTTTCATATTCAACATGCGCCGTCGCGATCGTAATACCACGCTCACGTTCCTCGGGCGCCTTGTCGATCTGATCAAAGGCCACGTACTGCGCCAGGCCCTTCAAACCACTGTGCTTGGTAATGGCCGCCGTCAGCGTCGTTTTGCCATGGTCGATATGACCAATCGTACCTACATTCACATGCGGCTTGGTCCGCTCAAATTTTGCTTTTGACATCTTACTGCCTCCCTGTTTGATTTAAAATCAGTGACGGCTTACTTCTTCAATTATATATGGAGCCCACGACCGGAATCGAACCGGTGAACCTCTTCCTTACCAAGGAAGCGCTCTACCGACTGAGCTACGTGGGCCTTAACAGTCCTTTTCTGGAGCGGGAGACGAGACTCGAACTCGCGACATTCAGCTTGGAAGGCTGAAGCTCTACCAACTGAGCTACTCCCGCAACCGCTAAAACAGGTGGTGGTGGGGGGAGGATTTGAACCTCCGAAGGCGAATGCCGACAGATTTACAGTCTGTTCCCTTTGGCCGCTCGGGAACCCCACCATCCGGGTATATCACTATGGAGCCAGCGGAGGGACTCGAACCCCCGACCGACTGATTACAAATCAGTAGCTCTACCATCTGAGCTACGCTGGCCGCAGGTTACAAATGGTCATATGCCCTGATCTACTTATTAAATCAAAAGATAATATTTTCAGCTTAATGAATTGTCAAGACAATTTTTTTGTTTTTGACGTTCAGCGGTAAATTTTTTATTCCCGGGACAAAACAAAAACGACTTTATCTGTCAGGTGAAATTTTAACGCTGGAGCATATCAGGGTGTCAAAATGAAAATACCGACTTTTGCTTGACATATTGACAGATAAAATTTACATATTCAAGCTTAATAGAAAATTATTTTTTTACATATTCCTTTTTGGATTTTTTTTATCAGCATTTCAACTTATTAGAAGTTGCCAATGGCATTTAATATAAAAATTTTACCGGTTCTGGTCGGCTTGTTTCTGTACGGTTGCAGTCCGTTTCTGAATGACGGTCATAAGCCTGTTGATCACAGCACACAATCCCCTTCAAAAATTACGGCCGGAGAAAACATTGCCCTCAACCATCCGGCATCCACCGGCATCGGGCAAACCCCATCCCTCCCCCCGGACGATTACGCCGCCGGTGGAGATGACGGAACAGATAAAAAACAAAGCCAGGCGGCGCTGGATGAGTCCCTGGAACTGTGTAACGTCTCACAGGAGTTCTGGCAAAAAGGGGACTTTGAAAACGCCTTGCATGCGCTTGATCAGGCCTATGCGTTGCTGTTAAAAACCGACGAGAACAGCACGGCGGAACTTATTCAACAAAAAGACGATATCCGCTTTCTGGTTTCCAAACGTATTCTGGAGATTTACGCTTCCCGGAACAGGGTTGTCAACGGTGACCATAACGCCATCCCGCTGACCATCAACAAGGATGTTCAAAAAGAAATTGATCGGTTCACAAAAGGCAGAGACAAAAAGTTCTTCCGCGAAGCCTACCAGCGTTCCGGAAAATACCGGCCGTTTATCGTGGAAAAGCTTAAAGCGGCCGGCCTTCCGGTTGAGCTTTCCTGGCTGCCCTTAATTGAAAGCGGCTTTAAAACAAAAGCCTTATCGTCAGCCCGCGCTTTGGGGTTGTGGCAGTTTATCCCTTCAACAGGTTATAAATTCGGCCTGGAACGCAATGTTTATGTTGACGAACGACTTGACCCGGAAAAATCAACCGAAGCCGCCATTAAATATTTAACCGCCCTGCACCAGATGTTCGGCGACTGGTCGACCGTTCTGGCCGCCTATAACAGCGGTGAAAACAGGGTGTTACGAACCATACGAACACAACAGATCAATTATCTCGATGATTTCTGGGATCTATACAAACAACTACCCTGGGAAACCGCCAGGTATGTGCCGAAATTCCTGGCCACCCTGCACATCGTATCCAAACCGCACAAATACGGGCTTGCCAACATAACCTTTGATCACCCGATAACGTATGAAAAGGTGACCGTATCCAGACAGGCCCACCTGAAAAAAATCGCCGAAGCCATCGGCGTGCCCGAGCAGACGCTCATTGAGTTAAACCCCGAACTCAGGCACCAGATACTGCCCGAGAACCAGTATACGTTAAACGTCCCCATCGGGAAAAAAGCGACCTTGCTGGCCGCAATCAAAACGATTCCGACTTCCTCTCCACCGGGTAACGCCTTTGTCTACCATCGGGTCCGCCAGGGAGAAAGCCTTTCCACCATCGCCCACAAATACCGCACCTCGGTCAGTAATATTGCCAGGGCCAACAATATTTACCGGCAAAACTTCATCAAAGCCGGACGGCTGCTTAAAATCCCGCTTGCCCGGAGCTGGGCGGGTGCACAAGCGTCTTCACCGGCGGTTGTATCCGGTGAAGCAACAACACATACGGTAAGAAGAGGCGAATCCCTGTGGATCATCGCCCGGCGTTACGGCACAACCGTCAATATGATTCAGAACGCCAATAACCTTTCATCAACCACCCTGAGCGTCGGCCAGGTGCTGAAAATTCCCGGCATAAGCGGCGCCGGACACAAGGTTTACCAGGTCAAACCCGGGGACAACCCCTCAATTATCGCCAAAAATCACGGTATGAGGCTGTATCGGTTTTTGATGCTGAATCATCTGACCAAATACAGTAAAATTTATCCCGGACAGTCCGTCTATGTCGAATAAACGAAGAATGATGGCTTCGTAAAAGGCCCAATTATCGCGGGGCGGCCAGCTGCGTTGCGCTGCATCCTTCGGAATTTCACGTACAACTCAGTACGCTGCATTCCTCAGGATTTGCGCGCCTTGATCTTGAACCTTTTACGAAGCCATCCAAATTTTAATTTTTAGTGCATCAAAGAATGGATATTCAGGCGAAAGGAGCCTGCTCATGCCCGGATTTCAGTACCAGACCATGTTTCCCGTTGAAGAAGACAAGACAGAATACCGCCTTTTAACGGACCGGCACATCACCCCCGCCGTCTTTGAAGGTCATTCCATGGTCAAGATCGACCGCGAGGGGATGGTTCTGCTGGCCGAGACCGCATTTAAAGAGGTCGAGTTTCTGTTGCGCTCCAGCCATCTGCAGAAAATGGCCGCTATTCTGGATGACCCCGACAGTTCCGACAACGATCGATATGTGGCCCTGGAAATCATCAAAAACGCCGTTATCGCCGCCGACTTTGTGTTCCCCCTCTGCCAGGACACCGGCACGGCCACCATCATGGGTGAAAAAGGACATCGTATCTGGACCGACTTTTCCGACAAAGAAGCGCTCAGTGAAGGCGTCTTCAACGCTTATCAGAGATACAACCTGCGTTACTCTCAGAACGCGCCCCTGACCGTTTATGAAGAAGTCAACACCGGCACCAACCTTCCGGCGCAGATTGATATTTACGCCACCCACGGTAATGAATATCATTTGCTGTTTATCGCCAAGGGCGGCGGATCAGCCAATAAAACCTTTCTGTTTCAGAAAACAAAAGCGATATTAAACCCGAAATCTCTGGAAAGCTTCCTCAAAGAAGAACTGAGCCATATCGGAACGGCCGCCTGCCCGCCTTATCATCTGGCGGTTGTTATCGGCGGTACATCGGCCGAAGCCAATTTAAAAACCGTGAAACTGGCTTCATCCGGTTACCTTGATGGCCTGCCCGACCGGGGCAGTGAGGCCGGACACGCCTTCAGGGACAAAAAACTGGAAGCGGAGTTTTACCAGCTGGCCTGTGATTCGGGTATCGGCGCGCAATTCGGGGGAAAACACTTCTGTCTGGACACGAAAGTCATCCGCATGCCCAGACACGGCGCCTCGTGCCCCATCGGCGTCGGCGTCAGCTGCAGCGCCGACCGAAACATGAAGGCCAAAATAACCGAAGCGGGTATCTTCGTCGAAAAACTGGAAACCGATCCGGCCCGGTTTTTGCCCGAACCCGGCCAACAGGTCGAAGAAGCCGTGCCGGTTGATCTTGACCGCGACATAGATGACATCAGAAACACCCTGACGAAATTTCCGGTCAGCACCCCGCTTTTATTGAACGGAAAAATCATCGTGGCCAGGGATATCGCCCACGCCAGAATCATGGAAGACCTGGAAAACGGGACGCCCCTGCCCTGGTACATGAAAAACCATATCATCCTTTATGCCGGTCCGGCCAAAACACCGGAGGGGTCGCCTTCCGGCAGTTTCGGTCCGACAACTGCGGCCCGCATGGACCCGTATGTGCCCATTTTTCAAAAACACGGCGGCTCACTGCTCATGCTGGGCAAAGGCAACCGATCGGCCGAAGTTACCCGGGCCTGCAAAACCAACGGCGGTTTTTACCTGGGTGCGGTCGGCGGCATTTCCGCCAAGCTGGGCAAAGAGTGCGTGACCAGCGTTGAAGTCATCGCCTTTCCTGAACTGGGCATGGAAGCGGTACGAATGATCACCGTCAAGAATTTCCCCGCCTTTATTATTACGGACGACAAGGGCAACGACTTTTTTGACAAGCTTCGCATGCATGCCACTCAAAAAATGGTCGTCAAGGACTTTCCTGACTTTAAAGATCTTTAAAAGAGGTACGGGATTCGGGGTTCGGGGTTCGAGGTTCGAGGTTTCAGATCTTAGTAATGTATGGCCTCGTAGGGGCAACCCCCTGTGGTTGCCCTGCACCGGGCAGGCACAGGGGCCTGCCCCTACAATATTCATGAACGCCCCTACACCCCGTACCTCGTACCCCGTACCCCGAACCTAACAAAAACGCCCCCGGCTTGTTTCATCCGGGGGCGTCTGTGTTTATTTTATGTCTTCAAAAAGCGGGGGACTGGCTACATCATGCCGCCCATGCCGCCCATACCGCCCATGCCGCCCATACCACCGCCAGGAGGCATACCGGCACCGCCGTCATCCTTTTCAGGCTTATCAGCGATCATGGCTTCCGTTGTCAGCATGATCGAGGCCACACTGGCCGCATTCTGCAGGGCAAAACGGACCACCTTGGTCGGATCGATGATACCGGCTTTCATCATGTCGCAGTATTCATCCTTAGCGGCATTATAACCGAACGTATCTTTGCCTTCCTTGACTTTATTTATTACGACCGATCCTTCCACACCCGCGTTCTCGGCTATCTGCCGTAAGGGCGCTTCAATGGCACGCATAACGACTTTAACGCCCGATTTCTGCTCGGCCTTGATCTTAATCTTTTCCAACGCCTCCAGGCACCGCACCAGGGCCACACCGCCGCCGGGCAGGATACCCTCTTCCACAGCCGCACGGGTCGCGTTCAAGGCATCCTCTACGCGGGCCTTCTTCTCCTTCATTTCGGTTTCAGTAGCCGCACCGACATTGATAACAGCCACACCACCGACCAGTTTGGCCAGCCGTTCCTGGAGTTTTTCCCGGTCATAATCGGAGGAGGTTTCTTCGATCTGGGCCCGGATCTGTTTAACACGGCCTTCGAGTTCGGGTTTGCTGCCGGCACCGCCGACGATGGTCGTGTTGTCTTTATCAATGGTGATGCGCTTGGCCTGGCCCAGGTCCGCCATGGTAATTTTTTCCAGACTGAGACCGATATCTTCTGAAACCACCTGGCCGCCGGTCAGGGTCGCGATATCCTGCAGCATGGCTTTTCTTCTGTCACCGAATCCCGGCGCTTTAACGGCGGCCACATGCAGTGTTCCGCGCAGTTTGTTGACCACCAGCGTGGCCAGGGCTTCGCCTTCAATATCTTCGGCAACGATCAGCAGGGGTTTGTTGGTCTTGGCGATCTGCTCCAGAATGGGAAGCAGTTCCTTCATGCTGGAGATTTTTTTCTCATGCAGCAGAACAAACACATCCGCCAGCGAAGCCACCATCTTTTCCGCATCCGTTACAAAGTAGGGTGACAGATACCCGCGGTCAAACTGCATACCTTCGACCACGTCAAGCTCGGTATCCATGGATTTGCCTTCTTCCACGGTGATAACGCCTTCTTTGCCGACCTTGCCCATGGCTTCGGCAATAATGTTACCAATGGTTTCATCGTTATTGGCGGAAATGGTACCGACCTGGGCGATTTCACGCTGGTCTTTGGTCTCTTTGCTCATTTTGGCCAGTTCTTTAACAGCGACATCAACGGCCGCGTCAATACCGCGTTTGATGGCCATGGGATCGATACCGGCCGCGACCAGTTTCTGACCTTCCCTGTAAATTGTTCTGGCCAGAACGGTTGCAGTGGTTGTTCCGTCACCGGCGGTATCACTGGTTTTGCTGGCGACCTCTTTGACCATCTGGGCACCCATGTTTTCGAACTTATCTTCCAGTTCGATCTCTTTGGCCACGGTCACACCGTCTTTGGTTACATTGGGAGAACCCCAGGATTTTTCAATGACCACATTCCGGCCCCGGGGGCCGAGGGTTACCGCCACTGCATCGGCCAGGGTGTTCACACCGCTGAGCATCGCCTCACGCGCCTTCGCAGAATATTTTATTTCTTTACCAGCCATAAGTCACACTCCTTATATCTTATCGTATTTAAATTATTCAACAATCCCAAGAACATCATCTTCACGCATAATAAGGAAATCTTCCCCGTTAATTTTCACTTCGGTTCCGCCATACTTTCCGAACAGAACGCGATCGTTCTTTTTGATCTCCAGGGGGATGACTTTGCCGTCTTCACCCACTCGGCCCTTACCCACGGCGGTGACTTTACCTTCAATCGGTTTTTCCTTGGCCGTATCGGGAATGATGATGCCACCTTTTGTCTTGGTTTCTTCCTCGACGCGTTTTACCAGAATTCGATCATGTAATGGTCTGAATTTCATTGTTCTCCTCCTTAAATTGATAAATCTGACAAATTATTAATGCTTCTAAAAATTTCTGTAAATCCGCTTAAAACAAACCTCCGGGTGTCATAAATTTGTTTCTGCAGCGACATTTGACCCTTGTCAAAACTGATTTGCGTCCATGCCCGGCCGCCATAAAAAAAATATTAAAAATCAAATTGTTATATTTAACAGTTATTCAGACTTAGGCCCGGCGGCATCCGCTTTTTTAGCCGTGGAATCCTTTTTTGCCTCAGTCTTTTTAGCGTTGTCTCCGGCCCCTGTCGTTCCGGCAGTTGAAGACGGGTTTTTACCGGCATAATCGGTGGCATACCAACCGGAACCTTTTAAATGAAATGCACTGCGAGAAATCAGCTTGTGGACCTTTCCTGAGCAAAACTCACATTTTTTCAGAGGCTTATCTGACATCTGCTGCCAGGCTTCAAACACTTTCCCGCATTTTTCACATTCATATTCATAAATCGGCATAACCTTCATCCCCTTTGTGCTCCAAAAGCACCGCTTTTGTCTCAATCATCAAAAATTATAGAAAAATATTAAGACTGATTACTATTTTGTCAAGTGACAAAAAAGATGGCTTCGTAAAAATGGTCAAACCACTCGTTACCCCGCCATATCCGGGATCGACCCCGCCGGACGACCCGCCGGTCGCCCTACCCGGCCGGGATGACGACGCTTACCACATAATCACCTATCCACTTAAAACGCTAAAACATTAAAACCTAAAACAGCTCCTGCGACGCCGCTTCCCATTGAGAATAAAACCGCATGACTTCCGGCATTCCTTCGATGCCGTGCCCAGAGAGGATCTCACGGGTCATGCCATGAACGCGATCTTCCTCGCTTGTCCGTTCTTCGGGCAGGGCATCAAAGTTCTGATAAAATTTTGCAAACCGCACGATATGAATCAACTCGTGAACAATAATATAAACGACAAACGGGAACAGCTTAATTTCCGGGTATTTTTCAATCGCGGCCAGGACCGCCTGATCCTGCAGGCAGATCTTGTACAAATCATAACTTGAAGAGCAAAGCGAATCGCCTTCTTTCTGGGCCGAATAACGAACAAGCTGGGCAAATGGCCCGTCCACTTTTTCATGTGAAGACAGTTCCGCGGACGTTTTCACATCGTACCGGTGGCGCAGCCACTGCGTCGCGGACATCTTGAAAAAATTGCAGACCAGTTCTTCCGCCAGGGAAACGGACTGGTTGACAATCTTGATCTGCGGCCTGGAAAACGATTTCATGCCCATAATTGACGGTGTCGTAAAAATGTCTTAAAAAAAATACTTGCAAACATCAAAATATACCCCTATAGTATCTGGATGGCAATATAAAAGCATTTATAGAGCAAAAAATACAATAAATCTGTAAGGAGGTGTTTTTTTGGGTTCGGTAATCAAAAAGAGAAGAAAAAAGATGCGCAAGCATAAACACCGGAAGTTACTGGCCAAGACGCGCCATCAAAGAAATAAGAAGTAGTCATTTTTTATTTATAATTTGTGCCGTACTGACACAACGCTCAAAATCAAACGCCTTTGCCATGCCGATCGCATGACAAAGGCGTTCTTGATATCTTCCGGTTCTTGATCGGTTCTTACCGTTTGTCGGGCGAATACCCTTTCAGGTATTTGAAAAAATCGCTGTCAGTGGAAAGAATGACCGAGTTGCTTTGGTCCAGGGCCTCCGAATAGACCGACAGGGTCTTGACAAAAGAATAGAATTCCGGATCTTTTGAGTACGCGTCAGCAAAAATTTTGGTCACCTGGGCATCTGCTTCACCTTTGATAATCTGGGACTTTTTATAAGCGCCGGACTCGATTTCCTTCAATTTTTTATCTTTCTCACCCAGAATCTTTTCTGCTTCTCCCTTCCCCTCGGAACGGAACTGTTCGACAATCTGGGTGCGCTCGGCAATCATCCGGTCATATATCGATTCCTGAACATCCTCCCGGTAGTTAATCCGCTTGATCTTGACATCAACCAGTTCTATACCGATCTCAGCAATTTTAGGGCGGGCCCGTTCCAGAATTGTCCTGGTGATCTGGTCCCGACCGATCTTAATTTCACTGCTTTTGACTTTACCCTTTGCGGTTGTTTCACCCTCTTCCGCTGAAATTTCTTCTAGTGACGGCAACTTGCGGTTGCTGTTCCGGACCGCCTCAATCAAATCCTGGTTGGCAATCGCGTTTTTTACTTCCGAATCAATAACATCCCCCATTAATTGCTCCGCTTTCTTCATATTCGCCTTCATATTAGCGGCGCCCTTATCAACGGCCCGTTGATAAAACAGGATCGGATCTTTGATCCGCCAGCGGGCAAAGGTATCCACCCAGATATAGGTTTTGTTCTGGGTCGGCAACTCGCCCTTCTCACCGTCCCATTCCTGTAAATTTTTCTTAAACTTGTATACTTTCTCAATTCCCGGAATTCTAAACTTCAACCCGGGCTCCATTATGGGGTCTCGCGTCACCTTACCAAAACGGGCGACAATAGCCAGCTCGGTTTCATCCACGGTAAATGCTGAAAGCACAAAAACCGCTAAACCGATGACCAGAAATACGACAATAACTGATAGTCCTTTTGTTTTCACCTTATCACACCTTTAGTTCTTATTTTCTAAGTTCAACAGCGGCAAAAGGCCTTTCTGATCTGGATCAATGATGTACTTTTTGCCGAGTTTGGGAAAAACATCTTTGGCCATCTCAAGATAAAGACGTCGCCGGGTCACATCCTTTGCTTTGGAATATTCTTCATACAGGGCCAGAAATTTGGCAGCATCACCCTCAGCCCGGTTGATCCTGTCCAGAGCATAACCTTCCGCCACCCGGATCATTTTTTCAGCCTCCCCCTTGGCCGCGGGTATGGCCTGGTTATACTCTTTTCTGGCAGTAAAAATCATGGTCTCTTTTTCCTGTTCCGCCTTGTTGACCTCATTGAAGGAAGGCTGCACCTTGGGCGGCACATTTGTCTTTTTAAGCTCCAGGTTCGTAATCCGAATACCCGTCTCAGCGTCTTTCAGCTCCTTCTGGAGCAGTTTCCGGCATTCAGAAGCGATCTCTTCACGTTCAAAAAGCACCTCATTAACACTGCGGTCTCCGACAATCAGACGCATGGAGGCTTCGGCCAGGTCCCGGAGCAGCATTTCAGCCCCTTCAACTTTGAATAAAAATTTTACGGGATCTTTAATATTGTATTGCACCACCCAGGGCACAACCGCCACATTCAGGTCTCCGGTCAGCATCAGGGATTCATCATACTGACTTACCTGGGCGCGATTCGTTGAGTATGACGTCACCTCAGTCAGACCAAAAACCTCCCGCCGGTAATCTTCGACATTAACAATATTCAAGGTGTCAATCCCTTTGGGCAGCTTAAAATGCAGGCCGGGATAAGTCGTTTTTATATGTTCGCCAAACCGCCGGATAACGCCCACTTCCCGTTCTTCAACCTTATATGCCATGGTAGACACAAAAAAGACGGCCAGTATCGCCAGAACAATCAGCAGAATGGGCAGCCAGGAAAAGTTAAAATCCTTGAGTTTGTTCATCATATCATCCATCTGCGGCGGCATACCGCCATTGCCCCCATGGCCGCCATCGTCGGACCGCTGACCCGATCTTTTTTTCTGCTGCTGCTGGAGCTTTTCCCAGTCCCAGTTCATTGTCTTGCCTGTTTCCATAATAAAAATTCCCTGAAAAACATTTCAGTCGTCGACAGACGCACTTGATTGTATGGTAAGTATGTTGGCTTTCTGTGCCTTTAAACCATACCGGGTGAGAATTGTCAACCGGCTGCCTTTCAATATCTTTTGATTTTTATTTTGTTTTCCTTTATGACGATACCATTGAACACAATACGCCCCGTCAGACGTTTACACGTTTTTGGGGCACCTCTGCGGAAGGCAAAATGACCGGCAAAAACAAAAAAAAAGAACTTGAACACATCGGCGACATTATCAAGATCACGCTGGAAAACTGGGTCAACACCGCCGGCGAACCGATTACCCGGATATGGCAGGTATGGGATGCGGCCGTGGGCAGCCAGATCGCGGAAAGCGCCCGTCCCGCCTACCTGAAAAACAAACTGCTCGTTGTTCACGTGCCCAGCTCGGTATGGATACAGCAGCTTCAATTTTCAAAAAAAAATATTATTGAAAATCTAAACGGCGCCGCCGGAAAACATCTTGTGTCCGAAATTAAATTTAAAGTTGAGTCCTGAATATCCCCCAAGCCAGCGTTATACGGAAGACGCATTTTTTGACGGTCGACTGCGTGTCAGGCAGAGCGCCGACGGCTACCGTTTTTCGCTGGATGCCGTTATTCTGGCCTGGCATGTCGCCCCGGCAGCCGGGGCCAAAGTGGTGGACATCGGCACCGGCTGCGGCATTATCCCGCTGATCCTGGCCTACCGGCACCAGGGCATCACCATTGAAGGATTGGAAATCCAGCCCCAACTGGCAACCCTGGCCAGAGAAAATGTGACCGCTAACCGGATGGAAGACCGCATTACGATCCATTGCGAAGATATTACCCGGGCGGCCGCGAAAATGCCGGCCGGAAAAACCGATCTGGTCATCTGCAACCCGCCATTTCGAAAAACCGATGACGGGCGGCTCAACCCCAACCCGGAACGGGCCATTGCCAGGCATGAAATAACCGCCACCCTGGCCGAAATCATCGCCGCTGCCGGAAGACTGCTGCGAACCGCCGGAGATTTCGCAGCCGTTTATCCCGCCACCCGCCTGGTTGACATGGTTTCTGCTCTCCGGCAGGAAAACATCGAGCCCAAAGAGCTCAGGATGATCCATTCCCGGACGAACGAGCCGGCTAAACTGATACTGGTAAAGGGTAAAAAAAACGGGCGTCCGGGTATCGCCGTACCCGCCCCCCTGATCATCTACCATGATGACGGGACGTACACCGCTGAAGCCAAAAAAATGTTCGAACCCTGAAAAAAGCGCCTTTTTAAATTGACAGGGGTTTACCCGGGAGATTAGTATAATTTCGTCTGCGCCGACATACCGTGCGCAGGTGAAGACGCCGGAGAGGTGGCCGAGAGGCTGAAGGCTCCGCTCTCGAAAAGCGGTATCCTGCTTGCGGGATCGGGGGTTCGAATCCCCCCCTCTCCGCCAGCGCTTCTTCGAAACGCCGCGTTACATCTCCATCCCCGCCGGCCCCGGAAAACGCCGCAACAAAATGTACGTACTATTTGTCGTCCGGCTCCGGACACGGCAGGCCGGTCGGATCAACGAAAAGGCGAAACGGCCGTCGGATATGCCAGTTTTCTCTCAGCGGATCATAATGTCCGATCACCCGGTCTTTTAATATCAGCTTGAAAAAAGATTGCCGCCGCGCCGTAAAGACGAACACGCGCGGCCGGAATCCGGGCGGCAGCATTTTCTGAAAAAGTCCGGTATCGGCCAGGCGGTTATAAACAGACCTCACCGGCCACAGGGCAAGGGGCCGGGCAAAGACCCGAAACCGGCACCAGGCAGCAATCATTCTTCCCGACCTTCCCCCGGCAACACACCGCCGTCGATTTCTCCGCCGGGCGGACACCACCCGACCCATGACCGCTTCCGGCTGAACCAGGCCGGGATCTTCCTGACGGTTATTATCACCCCGGGTCCGGATACCCGCCGCTGTTACGCTGATCACACGATGCACCACCGGGCCGGACCGTTCAGGGCATTGGTAGCAAATGACATCACCGACCTGGACAGGGCCTTTATATGGCAACACCGTCAGCAAATCCGGCTCTCGCAGGGTGGGGTTCATACTGGGGCCGGTATAGGCAACAAACAGCGTCTCGGCGCTGCTGGCGGAACTGTCTTTGGGTCCTGTCTCTATCGACTGCGCGGGCGGCTGCACCGGCAGATGATCGCTCCTGGCAACAGACGGATCCTTATTTTCAAGGACGCGATCGATTTCATTCCAGAAAGCGCCGGTCAGGCTGATGCCAAACCTGAACACCGGAACAGCCCGCACAAGGTCCTCCACGGCGGTCAATTGCTGTTGATGAAGCGAATGGATTTGGACATCGGTCAGATGGCGCCGCATAGTATGGGATACATGCTGCACCACGTCCATGAGCATGGCCGTAGCCGGCGCGGGAGCCAAAGACACGGCGCTGTCTTCCGGTGACCGGGACAGGATAAAGACGCCCCGCAAAGGAACAGGCCGCTGGACATCCCAGCTGCCGCCGGGCCCGGGAACGCCCTTGTCCGTGTAAAACCGGCTCCAGGTGGGCCAGGCATGCGCCCAATACCGGCCGCTGCGGTCCCGTACGATCAGGGCGGCGTCATCGCTTAAAGCGCGCCAGGGGTCGGACAGTCGACGACTGGCGGTGGTTTTGCCCACGCCGCCGACACCGGCCAGAATAACGCCCTCGCCTTTTGGGTCCGCCACCAGTGCCCCGTGAACCAGCAGGCCGCCGCGGGACTGGATCTCTTGCCCTATGGCCAGGCCGATCTGAAGCATACCGCTGGTAAGCAGGTTGACATTCGTAGGTGGCAAAATGGTAATGACGGCCGGTCCGGGCCCGGACAGGTTGGCCGGCGGACTTTCCGCCCGGCCGATGGTGACCAGCAGTTCCCGCCCCGATGTTCCCGGCTGCAACCGCATGGCCGCACCCAGGGCCTTGACCACGTCCGCAGCCAGCGGATGGCCGGCCCGAATGCACCAGCGGGCACCGTCCGCCAGCCGGATCATCATTGGAAATGAGGTCATTGTTTTATCTGCCGGCGATCGGGCAGTCCGAATGCCCTGCCGAAGGGGATAAGAAATTGAACCGGAAATTTTAAAAACCGCTTCCTGAATTACATTGCCCGCCGGGAAAATTCCCTGATAAACATTGCCCGCCGGCCGCATCTCCTATTTGACATTTCGCCCCCGTGGCCGCGTTTCCGGTTTGACATTTACTGGATCCCGGGTTAAAGCCGGTTGAGCAACCGCCTCCCGTGGTATCTCCGGAACCGGGACTGCAGGCCCCGGCCCCCTGATCTAAGGCATCCAGCCGGATCGCCCGGGGCGGCTCGTAGGTCAGGCGTTTGTTCTTTTTTGGGGCGGCATCGCTGTCGGTCATCTGACCTGCTTCCTCTCAGATAAAACTTTTATTACCATCGCCGACTTTAGGCAAAGAACCGCTTTTGAGAAGCAATTGGAAAAAACGTTGGTTTGTCAGCGTATAAAAAAGCTATTATGTCTTCAATATAATAATAAACTAATACATAATACCCGTTCGTCAAACATTTTAACAGCTTTTTCATAAAGATAGACACATGCAGCCGCCCTGTGATCACTCTCCGGATTATTAAGGACACCGCTAAAAATTGCCTTTGGGCCCGAAATACGTGCCGCCCGCATGCCATTCGAAGCCGATAAAACCGTCCGCTGCCAGTTCTTCCAGCATGGAGACGACGTCCTGGGCGGCATTGACCGGCGCATCCGGAAATTGCTTGCTGACCGCGGTGATAATCCCGGCAACCGTACGCCGGCCGTCCACCAGTTGCCAGACAGCAAAACCCGTATGATTGAGGGCGATGGAGGCGGCCGTGTCCATGTTGACCAGCACGGACTCCCCATCAGGGAGCCTGTGACAGATGACTGCCGGATTGGCCAGTGGTATTGCCGTCTGTTTCATTGCGAATCTTTTGGGAAAATAAAACGCCTGTTAAATAATCACCCTTTATCGCAAAACAATTCCCGGCTCAACAGTTCTTTAGCCCGATATTTCATAAATTTTCTTGACCTGAACACCAGAAAATGGTTTAACGACTTTCGACATGATACCGGTCAACGCTTTGGGCGGCTGGTATTTTGTACTTATATGTTATAAAAACGGGTTGTTGGGATCTTGCGGAATGCAAATAGATTTTTAATTCAAACATATGGCATTTCCCGGGTTCATACCGGCCCTAAAGTTCCGATAATGCGGAGAGATGGCCGAGCTGGCTGAAGGTGCACGACTGGAAATCGTGTGTGCTGTAACAGGCACCGAGGGTTCGAATCCCTCTCTCTCCGCCACCTGATTTCGGACATTCACCGTAATCAAGGCGCTTGATTGCGTAAGGCGATTTTCCCATGGCATACCTTGTTCTGGCCCGCAAATATCGTCCCCAGACGTTTGCGGAGGTAATCGAACAAACGCAGACGACACAGACCCTGACCAATGCGATTACCGGCGGTCGTGTCGCGCATGCCCTCCTTTTTTCAGGCCCCCGGGGCACCGGGAAAACGACCATTGCCCGTATCATGGCCAAAGCCATGAACTGTGAACAGGGCCCGACACCGACCCCGTGCAACCAGTGCCGGTCCTGCCGGGAGATCACATCCGGAAACGCGACGGACGTGTACGAGATCGACGGCGCCTCCAACAACAGTGTCGACCAGATACGTGAACTCCGCAGCAACATCAAATTCATGCCGGCTCACAGCCCGCACAAAATTTACATTATCGATGAAGTTCACATGCTGACGGCTTCGGCTTTCAACGCACTGTTAAAAACCTTAGAAGAGCCGCCGCCCCACGTCATGTTTGAGTTCGCCACCACCGAACCCCACAAGATTCCGATCACCATTCTTTCCCGCTGCCAGCGATATGACCTCTCGTACGTTTCCCTGGCGTCGATTGTGGCCCACCTGGCCCACCTCTGCGAAGCAGAAGGCTACCAGGTTGAAAACCGGAGCCTGGAACTGATCGCCCGGGAAGCCGGCGGCAGCATCCGGGATGCCTTGAGCCTGCTCGACCAGGTCATGAGCTGTACCGGCAACGAGCTGGCACATGATCATGTGGTCGACATCCTGGGCGTGACCAACCGGGACAGCCTGTTTTCCCTTTCCGGGGCCGCGCTTTCGGGGAACCTGCCGCAGATCCTGGACATGATAGAAGACATGTACCGCAGCGGCATGGATATCAAAAAAATTTATGCCGACCTGATCGCCCATTTCAGGGACCTGTTGATCGTCAAGCTGGGAAAGAACATGGAGACGTCGGCCGCCCTTCCCGCCCATGAGATTGAACGAATCGGAAAACAGGTCGAAAAAACGGCGGAAACCCATTTACACCAGGTCCTGACCATTCTTCTAAACGAAGAAAAAACCATCCGCTGGTCCAGCCAGCCGAAAATCGCCATGGAAATGGCGTTGATCAAAATCTGCCGGTTACAACCGCCGCTGCCTGTGGACACCCTGATTGAAAAGATCGAGTCGTTAAAGGACCGGTTTCTGGAACTGTCCGCCGGGGCCGGGGATGCCGCCGGCCCGACATCCGAGACGGCCGCGCCCACAGCCGGTGATCAATTTTCCGGTCCGGCACCGGCAGCACCGGAGCCGGCAAAAACAGAACCGGGCACATTCTCCGGCGCGCCTGTTACGACCGACACGAAGCCGGATACTATTGCCCCCCCCGCAGATGAAACCAGGCCGAAAAAGGCCCGGGTGGCCACGGAAAACATCCGCCCTGAAGAAGCCTGGACCGCCATACGCGCCATCATTAACGATGGACATCCCATGCTGGCGGCGAATTTAAGAAACAGCGTCCTGTCAGGCATCCATGGCAACACAATTGAAGTCGATATCAAAGACTCCAAAATCGTCGTCGGCCTGCTCCAGCAGGAAGACAACCTGGCCGCCCTGAAGAAAATCTGCTCGACCTTCTATGAAAAAGAAATGAACGTCCGGCTGAGGCACATCGCCACTCCCGCCGCCAGAAAACAGCCGCCGCCCCGGCAACAGCCGGGCATACATCCGCTTGTTCGGGATGCCCTGGATATATTCGGCGGCGATATCGTAACCAACAGGACTTGAGTATTATCAAGCAGGAGGACAAAAATGAAAAATATGGGCAATATGATGAAGCAGGCACAGAAGCTTCAGGCCAAAATGATGAAAATGCAGGAAGAGCTTGCGGACAAAACAATTGAAGCCAGTGTCGGCGGCGGTATGGTCAAAGTGGTTGCCAATGGCCGGCAGCAGATCGTCTCACTGACCATCGAAAAAGAAGTCGTCGATCCCGAAGACGTGGAAATGCTTCAGGACCTGGTCCTTTCGGCCGTCAATGACGCACTGGCCCGATCACAGGAGATGGTATCATCGGAAATGAGCAAGCTGACCGGCGGCATGAACATCCCCGGCCTGATGTAGCCCGCGTATGAACCAATACCCGCAATCCATCCGCAATGCCATCAACCAGCTGGTCCGCCTGCCGGGCATCGGCCAGCGAACCGCCGAGCGACTGGCCATGCACCTGCTGCGCACAAGTGAAAAAGACATTAACAACCTCGCCCGGAGCCTGGTCGACCTGAAAAAGCAGACCGTATTGTGTTCAAAATGTTTTACCTTGAGTGACAGCCCCCTTTGCCGGATATGCCGGGATCCTTCACGGACCCAAACGTTGTTGTGCGTTGTCGAAGGGCCGGCGGAAATGATGGCCGTTGAAAATACCGGCGCCTATAACGGTATTTATCATGTCCTTCACGGCGTGCTGTCGCCCATGGACGGCATCGGGCCTGACGACATCAGAATTAACGAGCTGATCAAGCGGGTCGGGCAGGGGGAGGCCACCGAAATCGTTCTGGCCACCAGCACCCAGGTTGAAGGCGAGGCGACCGCCGCCTATCTGGCCGAACGATTGAAGCCATATAATATCACCGTCACCCGCATCGCCTCCGGCATGCCGGTCGGCGGCGACTTGAAATACACCGATCCGGTTACACTTAAAAACGCCATGGAAAAACGCCATGCCATATAAAAGTATTACGGCCGAAGATATATTCCAGTGCCAGATGTGCGGCGAGTGCTGCCGCGGTTACGGCGGTACCTACCTGACGGAAAAAGACGTCACCGCCATTTCCGCTTATCTCAAAATTGATGAGGCATCTTTTTTGAAAACATATTGCACCTATTCCGGAAGCCGTCCCATCCTGGCCCAGAAAGAAGACGGATTCTGCATGTTCTGGGAGGACAAGATGTGTTCTATCCATCCGGTCAAACCCCGCATGTGCAAAGCCTGGCCGTTCATCGAAAGCGTGCTGGCGGATATCGGGAACTGGGAAATCATGTCCGCCTTCTGCCCGGGCATCCGGACTGAATTTCCGCCGGAAGTGATTCAGTCCTGCGTCCGAAAAGAACTGGAGAAATCCCGTGATCGGCATTTTTGACTCAGGCCTGGGCGGGCTGACCGTGGCCCGTGCCATTATGGACGCCCTTCCCGGCTACGATATCGTCTATTTCGGCGATACGGCCCGCACCCCCTACGGCGCGAAAAGCGCCAGCACGGTTGAAAAATACGCCCTCGAAGATACGGACCTGCTGCTTGACCGGGGCGCCAAAATCATCGTCATAGCCTGCAACAGCGCCGCCAGCGTGGCCACCGACAGTATCGTAAAGACCTTCCATGTGCCCGTATTTGAAGTCATCACCCCGGCGGTTGAAACAGCTATTTCAATGACGAAAACCGGCGCCTTCGGCGTTATCGGCACCCGCGCCACCATCGCCAGCGGTATATACGAAAAGAAAATCATCGAGCAGCGTCCCGATGCCAGGGTCTATTCCCTGGCCTGCCCCCTGCTGGTGCCGCTGGTGGAAGAAGGGTGGATGAAAAAGCCGGAAACCGCCATGATCGTCAAAAAATACCTGCACCCCTTAAAGACAAAGCCCATTGACGCCCTGATTCTGGGCTGCACCCATTATCCTATCTTAAAAAAAACCATCCAGCAGAAAATCGGCAAGGGGGTAAAAGCCATTGACTCGGCCACGGTGGTGGCGCAAAGCGTCAAACAGCACATCGACACCCATCCCGAAACCGCAGCCATGCTGTCAACCGGCGGCGAAACCCGTTTCCTGGTTTCCGATGTCACCGATCAGTTCAAAAAAACGGCCCAGATGATCCTGAACCGGAACGTCCGGCTGGAGCATATCAGTCTTTAATTTTTATTTCAGCAGATCTCTGATGGACATCAGTTCGGCGGTGATTTCTTCTAAAAAATCCGTACTCTCTTTTGACTTCTTTCTTGATTTCAAGTACTTTCTGGCGCCTTTTAAGGTGAATTTCTTTTGATAAAGCAGGTACTTGATTTTTAATACCTGCTCGATGTCGGACCGGCTGTAAAGGCGCTGACCGGCCTCGGTTCGACCGGGCGAAAGCTGCGGGAATTCGGATTCCCAGAAGCGCAGTACATGGGCGGCCACACCGGTCAGCCCGCAGACCTCCCCGATCCTGAAATACAGCTTGTCGGGAATAGGTGGCAGGTCTTCAAATTCCTGGGGAATCAATGAAATGGTGGTATCGCCTTTTTTTTCCGGCATGGGCATCCATCCGTCACGTTGGCCTGAATAACCGTCAACCGGGGTTCAGGCAGGCAACTGTGCTGAAAATGCCTCGATGAGCCTGCCAGCGATCTCGCTGTGAATCCGGTTGACGAATTTGTCTTTCAGTGTTGCGTCCTGCGAACGATATACAACCCTGAAGGAGAGACTCTTTTTTCCGGCCGGTATGTTCCCCCCCTCATAAACATCGAGCACCTCAATATTTTCTATCAGATTTCCCCCGTCTTCTTCAAGAAAATTCAAAATCCGCTGTGCTTCGACGGTCAAATCGACAATAACCGTAATATCCCTTGAGACCGACGGGAATCTGGATAACCGGCCGGCCTCAAGCAGGTCGGACAACAACGGCACCACCGCCGACATGTTCAGTTCAAAGACAAAGGCCGGCTTTTTTAGATCAAATTTTTCCAGCAGCCCGGCGGCCACCTCTCCGACCATCCCCACTTCCACACCGGAAACGTCGACCCGCGCCGTATATCCCGGCCGGGTAATAAGACAACGTTCTTTCGGCATGGCGGTAAAACCGCACGTCGGCGCGCCGAGTTCTTTCAACAGAGACTCCAGAGCGCCCTTGATGTCAAAAAAGTCACACGGTTCTTCAGGCAAATGCCACGATTTTCGCCTGACGGCCCCGGCCATCAAGGCGGTGATCATTTCCGGCTCCTCGGGCAGGTCTTCATCAGCGTTGTTTTTCCAGAACACCCGCCCGGTTTCGAACAGCTTCATATCACTGATCTGTTGTGACAGGTTATGCCGCATGGTTGAAAGAAGCCCCGGGATCAATGACGTCCGCATGACCGATTGATCGGCCGCCAGGGGATTTAAAATATTAATCGGTTCAACCGGCCCGGCCGTATTGAGTACGTCCATCCGCTCACAGGCCGTTTCACTGATAAAAGCGTAAGACACGATCTCCGAAAAGCCGAACCCCCTCATCGCCCCCCGGAAACGCTGCCGCCAGTCGAACATCAAGGCCGGATTGCCGCTGTCGCCGCTGATGACGGGAAAGGTAACCGGTATCTTGTTATATCCCCAGAGCCGGGCGACCTCTTCCGAGATATCCTCCGGCCGTTCCACGTCCACCCGGAAAGAAGGGACCGTAATCGACATCAGGTCATCATCCGTTTTATCGACACCAAATCCCACAGACCCTAGAAGATCGGACATTTCATTAATATTAAGGCCGGTGCCCAGCCGTCGATTGATGGCGTCAACGCTGACCGTTATGTTTTTTTCTTCGGCCGGCCGGGGATGGTTGTCAATCACGCCTTTGGCCATCGTTCCGCCCGCGATCTCGACCATCAGCTGCGTGGCCCGATCAGCCGCCAAAAGGGTCCCCAGCGGGTCCACACCCCGTTCAAAACGATGGGCGGCATCACTGCCAAGGCCCAGGAGCTTGGCCGTTTTTCGAATACTGGTGGGATTAAAGCAGGCGCTTTCAAGCAGAACGCGGGTAGTCTGTTCGGTGATCTCGGAATTCATGCCGCCCATGACACCGCCCACGGCAACCGGTTTTTGGGCATCACAGATCATCAGCATGTCCGAAGAGAGCGGCCGCTCCTTTTCGTCCAGCGTTACAAAAGATGAAACGGAACCGGCCCGCTGGACCACAATCCGGTTCTCAGCCAGCCGGTCAAGGTCAAAGGCATGCAACGGCTGCCCGGTTTCCATCATCACAAAATTGGTAATATCAACAATGTTATTGATGGGCTTCAGGCCGACCGACAGCAAACGATCCTTCAACCAGAACGGCGATTCAGCAACCTTTATATCCAGCACCACCCGGGCGACATAGCGCGTGCACAGTTCCGGGTCCTTGATCTCAACCGACGAGTAGTCGCTGATATTATCGACGCCTTCGGGCAGTTCAAATTCGGGTAAAGTCAGTTTCTGACCGGTAAAACCGGCCACCTCCCGCGCCACCCCGATAATGCTGAGGCAATCGGGACGATTCGGGGTCAGGTCGATTTCCAGCACCCAATCGGACAAAGACAAGGCCTCGGCCAGCGGTGTCCCGGGGTTTACGGCTTGTTGAATTTCCATAATCCCGTCGCTGTCCGGACCAACGGCCAACTCGACTGCGCTGCAAAGCATGCCCCGGGACACAACCCCCCGGATCTTGCTTTTCTTGATCGTCATGCCGTTGGGCAGAACAAAACCGGGCCGCACCAGCGCGGTCAGCATGTCTTTCTTGACGTTCGGCGCCCCGCAAACCACGGCGACCTCCCCGTCCCCGGCATCTACCCGGCAAACCGTCAGATGATCGGCGTCAGGATGGGCATCGACGCTGATGACTTTGCCGACAACGGCACCGTCCAGATACGCGAATCGATCAAAAACCCCGTCGACCTCGAGCCCGGCCATGGTCAGGGCATCGGCTATCTCGGACACGGGCAGAGAAACCGGCACATATTGATTTAACCAGCTTAAACTGACTTGCATATCAAAACTGCCTTAAAAACCTTATATCGTTCTCAAAAAACTTCCGGGTATCGTCAATATTGTACTTCAGCATGGCAATGCGCTCCACCCCCATTCCAAAGGCAAACCCCGTGTATTTTGACGTGTCATAGCCGATATTTTCAAACACGGCCGGATGGACCATACCGGCACCGAGAATTTCCAGCCAGCCCGTTTGGGAACAGATCCGGCAGCCCCTGCCCTTACAGGCGACACAACGGATATCGACTTCGGCACTCGGCTCGGTAAAAGGAAAATAACTGGGGCGGAACCGCAGGGCGGTTTCCTTGCTGAACATTTTATGAACAAACACCGTGAGCGTACCCTTGAGATCTCCAAAAGAGACATTCCGGTCGACCATCAGACCTTCGACCTGATGAAACATCGGCGTGTGCGTCACATCAGAGTCACACCGGAAAACCTTGCCGGGAGCAAGAATACGAACAGGGGGAGACTGCTTTTCCATGGCCCTGGGTTGCGATGGTGATGTGTGCGTCCTTAAAACAACATTATCGGAAATGTAGAAGGTGTCCTGCATGTCCCTGGCAGGGTGGTGTTTGGGAATATTCAGGGCCTCGAAATTATAATAATCTGATTCGATCTCCGGGCCTTCGACAATATCAAAGCCCATTTTCGAAAAGATATCACATATCTGTCGGGTAATACGGGTGATGGGATGGAGGGTGCCCCTTTCAAAGCAGCGCCCCGGAAGAGACACGTCGATAGCCCCGCCGGCCTCTTTTTCCGCCGACAACGCCGCCTGGGCGTCGGCTATGCGGTCTTTTAAAAAAACTTTTACTTCATTGGCCTGTTGGCCGGCTAAAGGTCTTTCTTCAACGGGCAGGTCGGAGATACTTCTTAAAAAACGTGTCACCACGCCCTTCCTGCCCAGATATTTTACAGACACCGCTTCAAGACGCTCCACATCACCGGCATCCAATATGTCGTTTAAAGCCCTCGCCTTTATCTCATCAATTGATTCTGCCACTTGTCATCAAGCCTGTTTGCCAACACAAATTCTTTTGATCGCAGGGCCAAAAATGTTTCTGGTCCACCTCTTAATTTAATTGGGAAAAACGGTCTCCAGACCCGGGGAAAATGCTGCCTGCCAGCCGGATCAGGCGTTCTCGGCGGCCAGGCCGACAACCTTGGCGAAACCGGTAGGATCCGAAATGGCCAGCTCGGCCAGCACTTTACGGTCCAGTTCCACACCTGCTTTTTTAAGGCCGCTCATGAACCGGCTGTAGGTCATGTCATGCATCCGCACGGCCGCGTTGATCCGGACAATCCAGATCCGCCGGAGTTCCCGCTTGCGCTGTTTTCTGTCACGATAGGCATAGGCCAGAGCCCTGTCGACCGTGCTGGCGGCAGTCCGAAACAGCTTGCTGTGTCCGCCGCGAAAACCTCTGGCCAGTTTTAATACCTTTTTTCTTCTTCTTCGGGCTTTAAAGCCTCTCTTCACTCGCATAATACGCCTCCTGATACAACTCCGCCGCCATCAAACGACGGAATAAGAATAAACGAATCAAAGCTGTCGCAAAACAGCCGCCGGCAGGATTACATCCCGGGCAACAGTCTTTTCAACGCCTTGGTATTGGTTGTGTCACAAATATGTGATTTTCTCAACGACCGTTTACGTTTACGTGTCTTTTTGGTCAGAATGTGGCTGCCATGTGATTTAGAATAGACAAACTTGCCGGTTTTGGTGCGTTTAAAACGCTTGGCAGCAGCCCGGTTGGTTTTTATTTTCGGCATTACGGTACTCCTCTTTAATCTTTAAAAATTTATAATATCATTTAACGGCTTAACACAGATACCCGGCAGGCGCCTTTCCCTGCCCTTTAAACCCATCATTTACAACCAATACAAAGTATCAAGCCGGCTCCTGTCAGGACTTCGGGGCCAGTATCATAAAAAGATGCCGCCCTTCAAATTTAGGAGCGAATTCAACATTAGAGATATCTTCAACTTCCTCGGCTATCTGTTCCAGCAGGGCCTCGCCCTTTTCCGAAAGGGCGATTTCTCTACCCCGGAAAAAAACACTGACCTTGACCTTATCCTTACGCTCCAAAAACCGCCTGATCGACCTGATTTTTGTGTCCAGATCGTGTCTGTCGGTTTTGGGGCTGACCTTGACCTCTTTAAGGTGAACGATTACCTGCTTTTTCTTGGCCTCCTGCTGTTTTTTGGCCTGCTCATATTTATACCGCCCGTAATCCATGATTTTGCATACCGGCGGATCAGCGTGAGGTGACACTTCAACCAGATCCAGGCTTGCCTCGGCTGCTTCGGCAAGGGCTTGCTGTATGGATAAAATACCCAGCTGATCTCCAGTCGCGCTGATCACCCGTACTTCCTTTGCCTTGATGTCACTGTTGACATTGGTCCGTTGCTGTTTTGACTTAGCTATGCCTGCCTCCTTATTTTAATGTTATCATCTCTTAAGCAAACAACAATTCTGCCAGTCGAAGCCTATCTTACTAACTAAATTTTTTTGTTTTATAAAAATACAAACCCAAAAGCAAGAAAAATATGATTCACCCCCTTGATTTTAACCCAAAAAAGAACAACTATAGAATCAAAGCCGTCAGGTCGCCCGAAATACGGCGATCTGTTTTTTCTTGCCTTTTAGACGACACGGGTTATATTTTAAAACCAGCAATCACAAAAGCCATCTTTCGATCTGAATAAAATAATCAAAAGGAGTTTTTTTTGAACAACCAGTTTACAAAAAATATGGCCTTATGGCTTGTCATCATTCTGATGATGGTAATGCTCTATAATATTTTCAATCAGCCCAATAACAGGGAGAACCCCATTGCCTACACCGAATTCCTGACCCAGGTGGAAAGCAACAGCATCAAGAAAGTCATTATACAGGGGCGGAATCTTTACGCCACCAGCGTCAGCGGCGAAAAATTCAAGGTATATACACCGGAGGACGACGAACTGATCAAAATCCTCCGGGAAAAAAATATTTCCATCGAAGCGCAGCCGCCGGCCGAAGCCCCCTGGTTCATGTCGGCCCTGATATCATGGCTGCCGATGATTCTGCTGATCGGCATCTGGGTCTATTTTATGCGGCAGATGCAGGCCGGCGGCGGCAAAGCACTGTCATTTGGTAAAAGCAGGGCCCGCCTTCTGTCTGACGAATCCAACAAGGTGACGTTTGACGATGTCGCCGGGATCGATGAGGCGAAAGAAGAAGTTGGTGAAATAATTGAGTTTTTAAGGGACCCCAAAAAATTCACCCGTCTGGGTGGTCGCATCCCCAAAGGCGTTTTACTGGTAGGGTCACCCGGTACCGGCAAAACCCTCCTGGCCCGTGCGATTGCCGGCGAGGCCGGGGTGCCTTTTTTCAGCATCAGCGGTTCGGACTTTGTGGAAATGTTTGTCGGCGTGGGTGCTTCCCGTGTCAGGGACCTTTTCGTTCAAGGGAAAAAAAATGCCCCCTG
This sequence comes from Desulfosudaceae bacterium, assembly GCA_963674745.2. Taxonomy (GTDB): domain Bacteria; phylum Desulfobacterota; class Desulfobacteria; order Desulfobacterales; family Desulfosudaceae; genus JBFMDX01. The sequence goes on from CAXXDV010000001.1 coordinate 296,562, forward strand.
TATCATCTATATTGATGAAATTGACGCCGTAGGAAGGCACCGGGGTGCCGGCCTTGGCGGTGGGCATGATGAAAGAGAACAGACATTAAACCAGCTTCTGGTGGAAATGGATGGCTTCGAGTCCAACGAAGGCGTCATTCTGATATCTTCAACCAACCGGCCGGATGTACTCGACCCCGCACTTTTGCGGCCGGGTCGGTTTGACCGCCAGGTGGTGGTTCCGCTCCCCGATATCAGGGGCCGCCGGGCCATCCTTGACGTTTATATTAAAAAAATCCCCGCTGCGCCGGATATCAGCATCATCAATCTGGCCAAAGGGACCCCGGGCTTTTCGGGCGCCGACCTGGAGAACCTGGTCAATGAAGCCGCCCTGTATGCCGCCAAACGGAACCAGGAACAGGTCACCATGAAAGATTTTGAAGATGCCAAAGATAAAGTGTACATGGGCCTGGAGCGGAAATCAAAAGTCATCCGCGAAGAAGACCGCAAGATTACGGCTTATCATGAAAGCGGGCACGCTTTGGTGGCCCGGATGCTGCCGGATACGGACGCCGTCAACAAGGTCACCATTATTCCCCGGGGTCGCGCCGCCGGGGTCACCTGGTTTCTGCCCGAAGAGCGGGATTTTAAATTCAAGGATCAACTTGAAAGTGAACTGGCCATATCCCTGGGCGGCAGAGTGGCGGAAGAAATTATTTTTAACCGCGTCAGCACGGGAGCGGCCAACGACATCATGCAGGCCACGGAACTGGCCCAAAAGATGGTCCGCAACTGGGGCATGAGCGAAAAACTGGGACTGTTGTCCTACTCCAAAAATGATGAACAGATTTTTCTGGGCCGGGAAATCGCCCAGCACAGAGACTATTCTGAAGCCACCGCCCAGAAAATCGACGAGGAAATCGAGCGCCTCATCAAGGAAAGCCATTCCAAAGCCAGGGCTATTCTTAACGAGAACCTGGACATTCTTCATAAATTATCGGCGTTACTGCTTGAACAGGAGACCGTCCTTGGCGCCGAACTGGATGATCTGATCCGTTCCATGCGGCCCGGCATCCAGCTCTCTGTTCCGGAAGCAGACGACCCCCCGGATGTTGAAGCGCCGGCCGAAGGCGCACCTGAGGCGCCCGGCCCATCTGCTGAAAATCAAACAAGCGCTGAATAAAATAACGTATGAAACCTTACACGCTGAACTGGGGCGACCATTCCCTTGAACTGGGGAAACGTGCCCTGATAATGGGAATATTGAACACCACGCCGGACTCATTTTCCGATGGCGGCAGATTTGAAACCTTCTCCGACGCCATAACCCATGCCCGGCAAATGATCGCCGACGGTGCCGACCTGATTGATATCGGCGGAGAATCCACCCGCCCTTTTTCCGATCCGGTATCCGAAACAATGGAGATAAAACGAACCATACCCGTCATCAAACAACTTGTGCAGGAGACGGGTATCCCGCTGTCCATTGACACCAACAAAGCGGCTGTGGCCGAAGCCGCCCTGGCGGCAGGCGCGTCCATCATCAACGACATCAGCGCCCTGCGCAATGACCCGAAAATGGCATCACTGGCGGCCGAGACCGGCGTTCCCGTCATTCTCATGCATATGCAGGGGACACCCAAAACCATGCAACAGGAACCGACGTATAAAAACGTTACGGCGGAAGTAATGGCCTTTTTAGAATCAGCCGCGGCCGAAGCAGAAGCGCAAGGCATATCTCCATCAAAAATTTTCATCGACCCGGGCATTGGCTTCGGTAAAACAACCGACCATAACCTGACCCTGATAAAACATTTATCCCGCTTTCAATCCCTTGGCTTGCCCGTTGTGATCGGCACGTCAAGAAAAGCCTTCATCCGTAAAATCCTGGCCGGAAAATCAGCAGAACCGATTGCACCCCATATGCCGGTCGTGGAAACCGGTACCCAGGCCACGGTGGCCGCATCGATTCTGGCCGGCGCCCATATCATCCGTGTACATGACGTGGCCGGCGCAGTCGCCGTTGCTAAGATAACCGAAGCGATCAAAACCGCACCGGATTAACCAACATCCATATATACAAGGAGTTCACCGTGCTGCTCGTCATCGATATCGGCAATACCAACACTGTCCTGGGACTTTTCAAGGGGAACACGCTGGTGTGTGACTGGCGTATCCGGACCGAAAAAGATACCACAGCCGACGAACTGGGCGTGCTTGTGGCGCACCTGTTCACCGCCGCAGAAGTATCACTGACCGATGTTGAAAAAACGGTCATCTCCTCCGTCGTGCCGCCGGTCGACCGGATATATGATGCCTTCTGCACAAAATACCTGAAGCATAGGCCCCGCTGGATAGATGCCCTCGCCGCCCAGGAGATACGTATAGACTATCTCAATCCATCGGAGATCGGCGCGGACCGGATCGTCAATGCCGTGGCGGCTTACAAAAAATACAAAACCGCCCTGATTGTCATCGATTTCGGCACGGCCATTACCTTTGACCTGATATCCGCCGAAGGGGTCTATACCGGCGGTATTATTTCACCCGGTATCGCCATCGCCGCCGAAGCCCTGTTTCAGAAAGCTTCCAAGCTGCCCCGGGTCGACTTGTTAACGCCGCCGGAAAATCTGGTCGGGCATGATACGGAAAGTGCCATAAAATCCGGTATTATTTTCGGTTATGCCGGGCTTGTGGACGGAATTGTTGGTCGCATTAAATCAGAAAAAGGGGGGGGGCAATGGAAAGTCATTGCAACCGGTGGGCTGGCAACACTGATCGCGGATGTGTCGGAAACGATTGAATGCGTTGAACCGAATCTCACCCTGGAGGGGTTGCGAATCATCGGCACGGACGCCTGAGCAAGGCGGTCACTCCATATCCATTTCTCTGGTCAACCGGTCAAGGGTTTCACTGATTTGCTTTTTTTCCTCTTCAGACAAATCAGCCCGGGACAACTGTCGCCGCAGGTTAAGCAACATCATCTCTTCCCGGTATTCCTTACAGGTATATCGACCTCCCGTATTTTTCATCGATCCGCTCTTATCATCATCCGACAGCGCCGGCGGCGAGTTAAATCATGCCCAGTGCTTTTTGTTCTTCCATATAAATGCGATAAAACTGGTCGTGATCCGTCAGGGCACGCTTTAATATTTTTTCAAAGTGCTCAACATCATTAACGTTGACGATCAATTCAACACTTCTTTCAAAACTGGTCATGGCGTCCATGGTTTTAAAACGTTTGGTCAGCAAAACCACGAAAATCTTACGCCGGGTTTTCATCTTCAGCCGTTCAAGATAAATAAGCACCCCGTTGGAATCCGGCGACCGCGAAGAGAAAGACTCGTTGACCACAATCAGATCATAGTCATGGTAACGCATTTTTTTAAGGGCGTCCCGGGTATCAGCGGTTTCGGAAATATGGTACTCCATAAAATCAAGCACCTCCTTGACCTTATTCTTAATACCGCCGTCGGCCTCACATATCAGAGCGGTTTCGCCTTCTTCTTCAATAAAATCAAATGGTTTTTCCGAGGCGTCGTACGTGCTTTCATCCGGCCTTTCATCAAAGCCGAAAGCACCGCCGCCACCGAATGATGGGGCGGATGATGGCTCAGGTGCGGGGCCGGTTACAGAAATCTTGTTTTTACACTTGGGGCATTTAACCACCGCACTTTTTCCCGCGGGAAGCTTCTCATCCGGAATTTTAAAACTGCCGCCACATTGGTCGCAACTGATATCCATTTGAATGCCTGTGCCTTTTTTTGAATTAATCTGCCGTTTAAGCTTTCTCGATCTTGGTGGCCATCTCCAACCGTTCTATTTCCGTCGTGGCTTCACCTCGAGCACTTTTTACACCATCAATGCCTCTGCCCACGATTCCTTTGCGGGAGGCATACATTCTGGCTGTTTCTTCGGTAATCAGCCCCTCGGCGAAAAGCGTTACGATATAGTCATCAAAAGTCGTCATGCCGAAGGGCTTACCCTGCTGGATCATTTCATAAAAAGTCCGCCCCTCACCTTCACCGTTAAGAATGGCATCCTTGACACGCAGGTTGGCGCCCATGATCTCAAAAGCGGCGATTCTGCCGCCTCCGATTTTGGGCAGAAGTCGCTGGCAGACCGCCCACCGGAATGTTTCCGCCAGACGGATCCGGATCTGATGCTCCTCATCTACATCAAACATACCCATAATACGATTGATGGTGGACCCGGCATCAACGGTATGGAGCGTTGTAAAAACCAGATGGCCGGTTTCTGCGGCCCGCAATCCGATTTCGATGGATTCTTTGTCCCGCATTTCGCCCACCAGAATCACCTTGGGTGCCTGCCTCAAGGCCGCCCGCAGTCCGTTGCTGAAGTTGTCAAAATCCGTTCCCATCTCCCGCTGGTTAAAGGTGGCTTTTTTATGGGGGTGCTGATATTCAACCGGATCTTCCAGGGTAATGACATGCACCGATTTATTGGCATTGATGTTATCCAGGATGGCGGCCAGAGACGTGGTTTTACCTGTTCCGGTGGCACCGGTAAAAAACACAATACCGTTTTTCTCCAGGGCGATATTGTAAAAAACCTCCGGCAGGTTCATATCATCGATGGTCGGAATCGTCGACTCAAGACGCCGCAGGACAATGGAGTACTGGCCTGACTGCTGGAAAATATTCACCCTGAACCGGGCTTTCCCGGGAAGGCTGTAGGAAAGGTCGCATGAGCCGGTAGACAAAAGCGTTTCCGTCAACCGGCGGTCATGGTCGATCAATGACAGTGCAAATGTTTCCGTCTGAAACGGTGTCAGGGTCTTTAAACCGTAACCGATATCCACATGGATAAGTTCTCCCGAGCTTTCCACCTGAAAGGGCTTACCGGCTGTCAGGTTAAGATCCGACACGTTTTCATAGGAATCAAGCAACTTGGTTAATACATGATCTATTTCTGTCCGTTGCATAACAAACCACCCCTCACCGCTTGTCCATGTTCTTAAGCCTCCGTAAAATCCATCGGCGGCGTTCTCAAAAACGCTCTGAACTGGGATTTATCGTTGGCCTTATTGTACGCCTCCTCGGCGCTGATCCATCCTTTCTGGTACAACCCCATAATAGCGTCATCGAGAAGCTGCATGCCATATTTTTTCCCGGTCTGCATGGATGAAGGCAATTGATGGGTTTTGGCCTCCCGGATCAGGTTACGAACCGCCGGGGTGGCGATCATGATCTCCGGTGCCACGCACCGGCCCGGCTTGTCTACCCGCTTGAAAAGCACCTGAGACACCACCGCCCGGATACCGTCGGACAGGGTCGACCGGACCTGTTCCTGTTGCTCGGAAGGAAAAATTTCAATAACGCGATCCACGGTCTTGGCGGCGCTGCTGGTATGGACCGTCCCGAAAACCAGATGCCCTGTCGAGGCGGCTTCAATGGCCAGAGAGGTCGTTTCCAGGTCCCGCATCTCGCCGACCAGAATAATGTCCGGGTCCTCACGCAAAGCCCCCCGAAGGGCCGCAGAGAAGGACTTGGTATGAACGCCCACTTCACGATGACTGACCGTGCACAACTTGGGCTCATGCACAAATTCGATAGGGTCTTCAACGGTAATGATATTGTCTTTACGGGTTCTGTTGGCCTCGTCAATGATCGCGGCCAGCGTGGTTGATTTGCCGCTGCCGGTCGGTCCGGTGACCAGGACAAGCCCTCTCGGCAGGGAAGCCAGCTTGCCGATAACCTTTGGCAGGCCCAGTTGATCCGTTGTCAGGATCGTACTGGGAATTTCCCGGAATACAGCGCCGATGCCGCCGCGATGCATATAGAAATTGGCCCGGTACCTGGCCAGGCCCTGAATTTCATAACCGAAATCGACGTCGCCGGTTTCTTCAAACACCTTGGTCTTTTCTTCCGGTGTGATTTCATACAGCATCCCGCGCAGGCCATCCTCATCCAGGACATCGTAGTTTACACGCTCAATATCCCCCCTGATTCTAAGGGCCGGCTTCAAACCACTGACCAGATGCAAGTCCGATGCGCCCTGCTCGTGCATCAATTTAAAAAACGCGTCAATCTTCGCCATACGCAACCTCCGGCCGTTTTACAACCGCCATCCACATTAATTTGATTATAATCACAAGCCGGCCGGGCTATACCAGCCGCTGTGCCAGCATCACCATGCTGTTAACGACAAACCGCTGAAGAAAAACAATCCCAAGGATCACAATAATCGGGGAAAAATCGATCCCCCCGTAAATCACGGGCAGCTTCGACCGGATCTGATATAACACAGGCTCCGTAATATTCCGGATAAAGCGAACAATCGGGTTATATGGATCCGGGCTGACCCATGACAGAACCGCCTGGGCGATAATGATATACATATACAATGTCAACACCATCTGCAGCACTTCAGCCGCCGCTATCAAGAAATTTGCCAGAATAAACATAGGGTTAAACCGTATCGAAATATATTTTAATGATTTAGATCAATTATCAGGTCATCTTTATGCAGCATGTAATAATGTAAATGTACCCTGACAAATAGTCAAGCATTCAATGATATCTCATATGACGACCGTGCGTCCGTCGATGATAAGCGAAAGCGGGCCGGTGCCGTCTCCCATCAGAACCACTTCATGGGCCTGGCCACCGGCAAGCTCCCGGTAATCGGCCCGGAGCCTTGAAAAATCGCAGGTTTCAAGGGCCTTTCTCAAAAGTTCAAGTTTTTTCTCAGCACTGTCGTCCCCGGCAGCCGATTTAAGGCAGGTTGAAAGAAGACGGTTATATTGCCGCCGGGTCTCGGTCTGGATGCAGTGTTTCGAAAGGTCAAGCGGAATGCGTATCATGGCTGCCCGGCAAGAGAAGATACGATTAAAAAACATGCCTGCCAAAACATGTGTTCAGGCAATGGCAACGTTACCAGGCGAGGGAGCTGTGAATCCAGCCTGCATCTCCGTCGGCATGCTGGATGTTGATCCATGCCCCCTTACTTTTTAAACATCTGAAGGGCACGCCCTGCTTGGCCCGAAAAACAACCGGGAAATCCGTTCCCGGTCCTGAACGGACATTACAGTTTTTCTTTTTAACCACAACGGTTTTGGTTTTATCCAGCAATGAATTGTGTACCCAGCCCTTGTCACCTTCAAAATCTTCAACTTTATACCACTTTTCTTTTTTTTCGAGCACGGTGAAGGGATAATAACGTTCCACTTTCCAGATAACGTCAAAATCTGTTCCCGGACCACTGCGGATGTTGGCAATCGCACCGGAGACGGCATAACGCTCCGCGCCCGATGCGATGTCCGGAAGGGAAAACGCAGCCAGACATAAAATCAGCGCCAGAATGATTTTTTCTGTTTTTGTATTTGATATCATGGCCAAATTAAATGGTGTACGCCTAAAAAGTCAAAATTGTAATGGTTTCGTAAAAAGTTCAAAAATTATTTTTTTTACGGAACCATCAGGCTATACCTGATGAAAAATCATGCCCGGTAATTCCAGGCAGGTCAACTGATAGCCATAAACGGCTCCCGTATCAATTCCGATCTTATTGTCTTGAATCAGCACTTCAGTATACGGTGTATGCCCGAAAACAACAAGCTTGCCGAAATCATAGCTCGAATCAATGAACGACTTACGGATCCACAACAGATCCTCAGCTTTCTGATGTTCGAGGGGGATACCTTCCCGCAGGCCGGCATGAACAAAAATATAATCATCGGTCTCATAATACAGCTGAAGACAATTAAAAAAATCAAGATGTGCCTGAGGAACCGAGACATTCCCCTTGTCATTCGTATAGGCTTTAAGGGTCTGTTCGCCACCGTTAAACAAAAAAGTGATTTCATCTTCTCCGGAAAGGTAATTGAAGAACATCTCCTCATGATTGCCTTTTAAGAAAACAATGTTGCTGTGTTGTTTTCTCAACCCGGCCAGATAATCAACAACCTGGTAGGAGTCCTCACCCCGATCAATATAATCTCCCAGAAAAACCAGTGTGTCTTTATCATAACTGATCTTGAGCTTTCCCATAAGCTCTTTCAGCTTTTGATAACTTCCATGTATATCGCCGACCGCAAAAATTTTCCCCATGATCCTACTTACATCGCTAAAGGTTTTATGCCTGCCAAAGCATTAATTGTCTGGTAACATCAATATATTATCTCAATTAAAATTCATACCTTTTTTAAGAAAAAAAATCAACCGCCAAAAAATAAAAGCCCCGTCCGATAAACCGCAAAGGAGACACACCAGGCGACAAGAGTGGAATATAGGATATTGAAAAACGCCCATTTAATTGAAGCGGTTTCCCGCATGATCATCAGGACCGTGGCCAGACAGGGAACGTAAAGCAGCACAAAAACCATCATCGACAGGGCCGACAGCGGTGTCATTCCTGAATTAATAAGGGCCTTGCCCAGGGCCGCCCGGCTATCTTCCTGGCCTTCAACCGCATGCAGGATCCCCATGGTACTGACCACAATTTCCTTGGCCACAAAACCCGTCAACAGGGCCACGCTGCCACGCCAGTCAATGCCGATCGGCGCAAACACCGGCTCAATAAACCGGCCGATTTTTCCCATGTAAACGTTCTGTGTACGTTCTTTTTCCCGATCACGCAGGACGCGGTCTATGGCCCTATCCCGCCTGTCCATCAACAGTTTACGCCGGTTCTGGTCTGATTCCCGGGACAGTTCGGTATTATAATGCGTATGGATATCAGCCAGCATGCTTTCATAATCGGTTGAAAACCGGATATCCTGAGGGAATACGGTCAACACCCAGATAATGATGGAACCGAAAAGAATGACCCCACCCATTTTTTTTAAAAATTGCCTGGCCCGATCCCACATGTGGATCAACAACCCCTTTATCATGGGGGCCCGATAAGGCGGCAGTTCCATGACGAAAGGGGCGTCCTCACCACGCAGCAGGGTCGACCGGAAAATCCTTCCGGAGACCATGGCGACAAGAATACCGGTCAAATAAATGAAAAAAATTACCGTTCCGGCACTGTTGGGGAAAAATGTCCCGGCCAGCACAATATAAACCGGCAGCCGGGCGGAACAGGACATGAACGGTGTAATCAGAATGGTCAGTATGCGATCCTTTCTGTTTTCCAGCGTACGGGTGGCCATTATAGCCGGAACACTGCAGCCGAACCCCATCAGCATGGGAATAAAGGACTTACCGTGAAGGCCGATAATATGCATTATTCTGTCCATCAGGAAGGCTGCCCGGGCCATATAACCGGTGTCTTCGAAAAGCGCGATGCAGAAGAAAAGAATCAATATATTCGGCAGGAACACGGCCACACTGCCGACTCCGGCCATCACGCCGTTTACCAGAAAGTCCTTAAACAGACCGTCAGCAAGGAAATGATTCATGAACAGCGACAGGAGCGCAAACCCCTTGTCAATCACCTCCATGGGAAAAGCGCCAATGGAAAACGTCAGCTGAAACATGAGCCAGATAAAAAATATAAAAATCGGGAAACCCAGAAATTTGTTGGTCAGTAAAAGATCGATATTGCGGGACATATCGACACGATTTTTTTTGGTGACGGAGACGACCTCCCGGGTAATTCCGGCGATAAAGCCGTATCGTTCATCCGTCATAACGATTTCAATATCGTCATCATAAATGTCCGCCAGACGATTACGATGGGCTTCAGCCTTCTCCAGGATGGCCGTTCCCCAGGTCCCGGCCTCATTTCTGACCCGTTCGCAGATAATCTGGTCATGCTCGAGAAGCTTGATGGCAATCCAGCGGGTGCTGTAAAAAAGCCCGCCCTGATCGTCGATCATGGATTGAAGGTCTGCCAGGGCCCCTTCTATATCCCGATTATAGTGGACCCGTCTTTCGGGCAGCGCGGGCTTACCCTCCTCGGCCAGAAGGATGGCCTTTTCCAGAATATCGGTGACGCCCTCTCCGCGGTTCCCGACGGTATAAACAATTTCAACGTCAAGCAACTCGGACAGTTTCCCGGCGTCAATGCGGACCCCTTTGGACTCGGCCAGGTCGGCCATGTTCAGAACAAACAGAACCTTGCAGTCCAGTTCCCTGATCTGGGTTGCCAGGTAAAGATTCCGTTCAATATTGGAAGCGTCTATAATATTAACGACCACATCCGGCGATTCATTAACAATAAAATCCCTGGCGATCACCTCTTCCACTGAAAAAGGCGTCAGGCTGTAAGTACCCGGCAGATCAATGATATGAATCTCACGCTCATCATGGTGTATAACCCCCTCTTTTTTTTCAACGGTCACACCCGGCCAGTTGCCGACTTTCTGTCGCGTACCTGTCAGAACGTTAAAAATGGTGGTCTTGCCGGCATTGGGGTTTCCGGTCAGCGCGATTTTAATATGCTTTTTACTCATGCGCTATGCTTTATGGCTGTCTGTCACGTCTGTAACCGTTATCAGAGCAGCCTCCTCCACGCGAAGTGAAATGGAATATCCTTTAATGAAAAGCTCAATAGGGTCCTTGAGGGGGGCGTATTTTTCCACGTAAACGACAGTGCCTTTAACCAGCCCCATCTCAAGCAACCGCCTGCGGAAAGCGCCTTTACCGCCTACCCGGAAAATGGTGGCTGACTGACCTTCTTTAATTTCGTTCAGCTGCATCGACGTCACTTCTCACAACGTTAATAAAACCATAGTAAAACTTTATATATTTATCAAAATTCTTAACCGATCACAAGAGAATATAATGAAGAGCGGCGCTTATTTGCCGGCGGGCTTGACCTGAATTTTTTTTGCCAGCCCCCGGCCGATGGCATATCGTTTATTTCCGGTGGCCACGACCAGCTGCCCGGTGGGGTCGCTGGTGATGACATCCAGGACATCCCCCACCCGGAGCCCCATGGACATCAAACGCATACGCGCGTTGGAACCGCCGGTAAAATCATCGATTGAGACTTTTTCGCCCTGCTTGGCGCGAACCAGGGGAACAATCATATCCCGCTTGTTCAGACAGTCGGCACAGATGCCGTATATTTCCATGCGGTGCTGAAGCATATGAAATCCATGAGTCGCCGCCACCTCTTCCTGAAGCTGCTCCAGCTGATCATCCACAAACTCCAGAATTTTTCCGCATTTCATACAAATCATATGGTCATGATGGTCTTCCAGATGCCGTTTTTCATAACGAATGGCACCGTCCTCAAACCGATGCTTGTATGCGAATCCGTAATGGCAAAGCATCTTGAGCGTATCCCGGATAAAAGCCGTGTCAAAATCATACCCGTTTTCCGCTAAAATCACTTTTAATTCCGATACGGTTAAATGGCAATCGGTTTGCAAAAAAACTTCCAGGATGGCCAGGCGGCCATCAAAATCCTTGAGTTCTTCTTCATTAAACAGCTTTTTAAACTGTTTTTTTTCCCGCTCGTGTAATCTTTTCATATCCGTTTTCTTCCTGATCGTCCCTAAAAAAACGCCTGCCCGACGATTGTCTCTGCGAGGCATATTACAGCCGGCAGCACAAGTCAACCCACCGCCGGGGACGCCTTTTTCTACTTGTTTAGTATATTATTTTCTGATATTATAATTAAATTTGTAAAATTGTAAACTATCGAATAATATTGTTTCGAGTCTCAACCGGGCACTGCTCGGAACCAAACTCGTAAGTAACACGAGTCCTTTTGTAACTTTAAGGGTTTTAAGGTTTTAAAGTGTTAAAGTTTTAGGTTGTTATGTGATTAGCGGTTTTAACCGTTAATACAATTTTGTTATCAAAATCGAAGATATATCATGGATAAGCTTACTCAGAAAATCGGTTTTATCGGTGGCGGTAACATGGCCGAAGCCATTGCTGGGGCGCTGATCAACGCCGGCATCAGCTCCCCGGCACAATTGATGGCCAGTGACCTCAGTCCCGATCGGCAGGCATACCTGAGAAATACTTACGGCATTAATGCCGTTGCGGATAACAGCGAGGTGTTTCTTGACTGCGATGTGGTGATTCTGGCGGTCAAACCCCAGGTGATAGACGCTGTTCTGACACAACTGGGCGATCTGCTGGCTGAGAATAAGCCTCTTGATGCCAGAAAACTGATCATCTCCGTGGCCGCCGGCATTCCCATTCAAAAAATTGAAGACCGGCTGTACGCCGGAATTGATGATATGGCAGCAGCCGGGCTTCCCATTATCCGTGTCATGCCCAATACACCCGCCCTGGTAATGGCCGGCATGAGCGGCATCAGTGTTAACCGTAACGTAACCCCCGGCGACAAAGCCGTTGCCATGGCCATCCTGACTGCGATCGGCAATGTCCTGGAATTTAAAGAAGATGATCTTAACGCGGTCACGGCGGTATCCGGTTCTGGCCCGGCTTACGTGTTTTACCTGATTGAAGCCATGATTGAAGCCGGCGTTTCCCTGGGACTTTCGGAATCCGACGCTTCCGCCCTGACCCTGCAGACGGTCAAGGGCGCCGTGAAGCTGCTTGAGGAGCGGCAGGAGCCCCCGCAGGAATTACGCCGCAAGGTCACGTCTCCCGGAGGGACAACCGAGGCTGCCATTTCGGTCCTGGACGACGAAAAAGTCAAAAAACATATTATCGCCGCCTTGACGGCGGCCTGCCGTCGGGCACATGAACTCAGCGGCTGATCCGCAGTCATCAGCTTACATTTTCCGCCGGCAGCGAAAAGGAAAAATTTAGTGTTTGGAGATACCGTTACAATGTCGGCCGCTTTTGGCGCCGGCCTGCTTTCTTTTCTGACACCCTGTGTGTTCCCTTTGATTCCGGTCTATTTTACTTTAATTACCGGCCTGTCTTTAGAGGACCTGACCACTGAAACCCGGGCCCAGCTTCGACTGAAGGTGTTCATTTCAACCCTGGCCTTTGTCCTGGGTTTTTCAACCATTTTTGTTCTTCTGGGCGGTCTGGCCTCATTTCTGGGTGGTCATATTGTTAAATATCGTATGGGGCTGCAAATCACAGGCGGTATCCTGATCATTGTGCTTGGCGTCCATCTGACCGGTATTATTCGTCTTCCCTGGCTTGAAACCGAAAAGCGGCTACAGATCAAAAAAAGCAAGGTCCACTTTCTTGAAGCCGTGATCGGGGCCTTCATCGCGGGTATGGCTTTTTCAGCCGGCTGGACCCCCTGCATCGGTCCCATCCTGGGGTCCATCCTGATCGTTGCCGGCAACGAGACCACCGTTTTAAGGGGCATGTTGCTGCTGTCCGTATTTTCAGCCGGCCTTGCCCTCCCATTTCTATTACTATCCGTTTTTATTGATTTTTTACTTGAAGTCATCAAGAGAGGCCGCCGTGTGATCCAATTTATCAACCCCGTGGCAGGGGCCTTAATGATTGCCGTGGGGTTATATTTACTCATCGGTGTTTTAAAAACCATCTAAACGCGATTGGATTTGATATGCAGTATTCAATATTTTACCGTTGTCTGTGCACCCTGCTGACATGTGTTCTTTTGTTCTGTATTAGCGGGGCTGATTCTGCTGCGGCCGAACAGAAAGAATCAACCGCCGGCCTCAAAACCATTGAGTGGTTGTCTTATGAAAACGGACTGGCCCGGGCCAAAGCGCAAAACAAAAAAACGTTTATCTATTTTTATACCGGCAGATGCCCTTACTGCACCATGATGGAGAAAAAAACACTTTCTGACGAAAGTGTGATTGCGCTTTTGAAAGAAAAATTTGCCTGCGTCAGGGTAAATCTGAACGAATCACCGTCACTGGGCGCCATATACCCGGTCAGTGGTGTACCCACAGCATGGTTTCTGGAGAGCAACGGCAATAAAATCGGCGGCCGCCCCGGATTCATCCCGGCGAAAAATTTTCTTGAAATGCTGAATTTCATCATTGATGAAAAATACAAATAACGGATCATGTTGAAAATTGAAAAGCCGACAATTAAAAGAGCCCTCCGGTCAACAAGTGGTCCACCGGCACCGTCATGGGCCCATCGGCCGGCAAGTGTCTCTCTGTTATTATTCGGTGAAGAAACAACCCATATTCTGGCGATTTTAAAGGCCGATAACCAGGGATACGTCTGGCGGAATCAGATCGCCTTACCCGGCGGGCGAATAGAGGAAGACGATCCGGACGCACTGTCCACGGCTGTCCGTGAATTAAAAGAAGAGCTGAATATCTCTGCGGAAAATGTGGAATACATCGGTTCCATGGGACATTTTGTGACCCTGCAGGACACGGTTATCGAAGTTTTTGTGGGCATCTGGAACCAGCGGGACACAATCTACTTTGACTCCCGTGAAATATCTAAAGTCCTTGAGATTCCTTTGGAATCAATTGTCAGCACGCACCTTGACAAACAGTTGAACGGTCGTCTCCCGGCCATGGAAGAGTTGCTCTATCCCTTCGAGGGCATGGTCGTCTGGGGCGTTACCGCAAAAATTCTGCATCATTTTATCGAGCGGTTGTATCCCGAGCTGAACATCTCAACTGCACGGAACGTGGTTGACGGCTGATTTAACATGAAGGGTCAAGCGTTCGAGAGCCTGTCCCCAACAGTTTTTATCAGTGCATGCAACAGAAAAACATTTAGGAGGGCAGCCAGGCTAACCCGAATATTTCATGAATTTTTTTGATATTGAATTTATTATGATTACATTTCAATCTGTTATGACATATTTTATCCGTTTTGACAAAAGACAAACTGTAATTGTTGTTTTGAAGGAATCCGGTCAATTTATATCAAAAAATTTCACCCTCCGGGCGAGCCGATTTCACCGCACCTGCTTTGTTGCAGCATACTCGCAGTAGTTCACTACAGCTTCACATGCTGCGCCTCGCATCTGCGGCAAACTCGACTCGTGAAATAACCGGGCTAAAAGGAGCGGTATTTGTCGACTACCCTTTTCAACAAGCGGACACAACTGAACGTAATCAAGACAGCGCTCATGATCAGCAACAATCTGGGTACCCAGGCATAACCGCTGAATTTCGGCACATCTTTGGCCACCTGAATCCCGACCAGGGAAAAAACCGCTGTCCCCAGAGAGAACAATGCCAGGCAGATATAGACCGCCGTGGTGTCATACCAGGCCAGAATCTGTTTTTTTTCCAGAATCAGGCCGCTTGGGCGCATGTTTAAAGCCATGATAATCAGGTTTTAAAGTTTTAGCGTTTTAGGTTTTAAAGTTTTAGGTTCAGGGTTATTCAATCGTCTTGGCCATGGCGGTCTCATCACAGTCGGGAAATTTAACGCAGGTAATACAGTCCGACCAGATTTTAATCGGCAATTCGTTCTTATCAATAACCGAAAAACCAAAGCGGGCAAAAAAATCAACCTTGTATGTCAGCACAAAAACTTTTCTGATTTCAAATTCGCCGGCCTCAGCCATGCACTTTTCAACCAGCTGTTTGCCGATTCCCCTGCCCCAGGAATCGGCGCGGACCGCCAGTGAACGGATTTCCGCCAGGTCTTTCCAGCAGATGGCCAATGCGCAACAGCCCAACACCTTACCACCGGGCTCATCCACGTAGACCGAAAAATTCCGGATATTGTCGTAAAGTTTGGACAACGGCCGGGACAATAAATAGCCTTCTGCCGCAAAATCGGTCAGCAGGTGATAAATGGTTTCAACATCCTTGACAGTCGCTTTTCTGATCATTGTTTACCCGCCTTTTCCAGGATTTCCAAAAACACGACGAAAATTCATTCATGAAGCATCCAGACTAATACGTTATATTACCCGAAGCATGGTCCTGTCTGACTAATGAAGAGACACCCGACGCCTCATCCGAAACGGCAGCACCGGTCACAGGATCAAACCGGACCCGGATCAATCCTTCGGGTATGTCAAATCCCTCACAACCGACCTGCCTGATCGCTTCGCCCATAAACGCCTTCCATATGGGCAATGCCGCCATGGCCCCGGTTTCATGCTTACCTAATGTAGAGTAATTGTCTGTTCCTGTCCATACCCCGACCGCTATTTCTTGTGAATAACCGATAAAAAGCGCGTCCTTACAGTTATCCGTGGTACCGGTTTTCCCGGCCACAGGGCAGGGCAGGTCTCTCGCCCGCCGGCCGGTACCTTCCTGGATCACGGCCCTTAAGAGATCCGTCATGACAGCGGCATCAGCCGCTGAAAGCACATTTTTAGAAACCGGTCGGGCTTGCCACAGAATCCGTCCGTTACTGTCCACAACCCTGTTGACACCGTATGGTTTGATAAAATTGCCCAGCCTGGGAAAAACCGAGTAAGCAGCGGTCATTTCCAGCAGGGTTGTCTCAGAGGTTCCCAGGGCCAACGACAGATAAGGTGACAGGGGCGAAGAGACCCCCAGGTTGGTGGCAAAATCGGCCACAGAGGCCGGCCCCAGACGATTAATAACCCGGGCGGCCGGAAGATTCAGGGAATGCACCAGTGCTTCTCTTAAAGTGACTTCACTCGAGTAGGTCTTGGAAAAATTTTCAGGTTCCCAGGGCTCATTTTTAATCGCCCCCGGAAAAACCGCCGGCGTGTTTAAAATAGGGGTTGCCGGTGAAAAACCATGGCTGATGGCATAAGCGTAAAGAATCGGTTTAAAGGCTGATCCGGGTTGTCGCCTGGCGCTGGTTGCCCGATTAAAAGCTGACGCCGCGAAATCCCCGCCGCCGACCATGGCCAGGATACCACCGGTTTTTATGTCAAGGGCGACCAGGGCGGCCTGGGGTTTGTCGGACAACTGTTTCTGTTTCATACGTTCTGCCAGATCCATCAGCCCTTTATTCACGGCCTGTTCAGCCGCCTGCTGCAAAGGATAAGACAGCGTCGTGTAAACCGAAAGACGGCCCCGGTATAACTGTCCGGCTCCCACGGTATTCTCCAGAAAGGGCTTGATGTATTCAATAAAATAAGACGCTTTGGCGACATTCCCGCCGGAAGGGATGCCGGTCAGGGGTTCCTTGATATATTTTTCATATTCCTTTGGGGAAATGATATTATGGCGCCTCATCTGAAGCAAAACCGTGTTCCTGCGGTCAGTCGACAGGTCTTTGTTGACCAGCGGAGAAAGACGGGACGGGGCTTGGGGCAGGCCCGCAATCAGCGCGCACTCGGCCACGGTCAACTGGTCCGGTCTTTTATTAAAAAATTTTCTGGCGGCCGCCTTTACGCCATAAGCGCCGCTGCCCAGATACACCTGGTTCAGGTACAGTTCGAGTATTTCCTCCTTGGTATAACGGCGCTCCAATTGGATAGCCAACAAGGCTTCTTTCAACTTGCGCAGCAGGTTTTTCTTACGGGTTAAAAACAATGTTTTGGCCAGCTGCTGGGTAATGGTGCTGCCGCCTTCGACAAATTCACCGGCCGCGATATCTTTTACGGCAGCCCGCAAAATACCTTTTAAATCGATACCGCTGTGTGCGTAAAAACGGCGGTCCTCGGTAACGACCAGGGCGGAAACGAGTACCGCTGGAATCTGGTCGTAGGAAATCGGGTCTCGTTTTTCCGCATACAGCTCCGCCAGAGGGGTACCATCGCTTCCAAAAATCCGGGTTACCCCGGAGGGGGAAAAATCCTCCAGACGTCGGATCTGGGGTAAATCATGGGCCAGTGCCAGATACACCCCGGCGGCGGCTCCGACAAAGGCGGCCGCAACCAGTAGCGATAAAATGATCATCCGGCTTTTAAGCCGGCGTTTCCTTGATTGATCCATATCTTGGCGATTGTATACCGATAATTTGCTTGACGCGTTTATTATATCGACTATAGGGTAATACAAACGCAAAAACAACAGGAGAAGCGCCCATGAGCAGCCATCACGACCATCACCATCATCATAGCCATGATCATCATCATGAAGAAACCGGAGAACTCTCTTTTGAGGAAAAGCTGATCAAAATCTTTGATCACTGGATCAAACACAACGAAAGCCACGCCCAGACCTACCTCGACTGGGGTGAAAAAGCCAAAGCGCACGGACGGGAAGACATCGCCGCCCTGCTGGACGATATCGCCGGGTTAAGCGACCAACTCACGGAAAAACTGCAGGCCGGCCTGAGCAAAGCCAAAAATTAAGGGTATCTCTAAAAATTAGAATTTTGGTTCGAGGTCAAGGCGTACGAAAATTTTAACCAGAGGAATACATTGACGTATTTCGAGGATTAAAATTTGAGCACAACGCCGAGATCGGGCCAAAAGGCAATTTTTAGAGGTGCCCTTAAATGAAAAATGGTCTAAGCCTTCCCCCCCTGGTGCAGGCCCGGAAAGGTTCTACCGTTCCGGCGAGAAAGGTAATAGGTTCTTCTTCCAGGTAAGTCTTTTATGGCGAGAATCACTATCAATTCTTTTTTGTTTTTATCAAATTAACGGCTATGGTGATGATACAAACAATATGCCGACTGAATCAGCGACAGGCAATCATTCTCCATATCAGCGCGTATCTTTTGATACCCAAGGGTATTTTGCTCTAGCGCAATCAATTTGCCAGGAGATTGGAAACGATATAATTGAGTTGTTTTTTGATGCGGCGCGACTCTGACCGCATATTTTTTTCCATCAATTAGCCACAATACCCCCTCAGTGTTTTGCAGCAAAGCCATCCCCTGTTCATCGGAGCGAGATAAAACACTTGATCCGAAAAAACTGTGCTCATATTTTCCGCCTAACAAATCCATAATCGTAGGCGCTATATCTGTTTGGCTGCATATTTGAGAAAGGCTTTTACCCTTCTCACCAATGATGGCAGGCGCATAAATTAAAAACGGAATATGATGGCCGGTCGGCTCGGGTCTTAAGCTTAAAAAGCCTCCGCAGTTATCTGCCGTTATGACGAATATGGTATTGTCAAAATAATTCGAATGCCGCGCTTTCTCAAAGAACTGACCAAGCGCCCAATCACCATACTGCAGCGCATTGATCTGATCGGAATGTGGATGATCCGTATACGCCGGATGAATTTTCCCCTCCGGAACGATATAGTCCCGGTGAAACGCTAACGTTAAGAGGACTGCAAAAAACGGTTTTTTCTGCTCGGTAAAGGTTTTGTGAGCAGCCATAAACAAATCTTCATCACACCACCCCAAATGATTTCTGAATGTTTTCTCCGGAAACTTGTTTTCAAAAACAAAACTGGTAAATCCGTTGCTGGCCAGAAATGATTGCCGGTGATCATAATACGGCTGCCCTGCGTAAACAAATATGGTGTTGTAACCCCGATCCTTAAGAATTGTACCAATGGTTAAAGTATTCCCAACGCTTGCCTCTCTTATCGTTATACTTGGACCGTGCAAATCCGGAAAACCGGCAATAAGGCCGCTGAATGACCGTGTTGTACGGGTGCCGACGGAAAAACAATTATTCATAAACAGACTATGACTGGCCAATCGGTTAAGATTGGGGGTTAACTTCTGCATTTTACCCACAGGCTCACCCACAGGCTCAATATATGACCGGCAAGTACTTTCCAAAATTATGAGCACTACATTGTAGTTTTTCCTTTCCCGGCCGGTATCTGTCATCCGCCATAATGGGTTACCGTTCCGGTTTACGAATTGATCTTGAGGGGTTTGCAATATTTTTTTGACTTGGTTAAAGGCCATGTCTTCCTGCGGCAAACGATAATAAAACTGATCAATATCCCAATTGCTGATAATGTTGGACCAAAAGGCCTCCCTGAACGCAAATATGCCGTTTAATGTCAACTGAGCCAATAGGTTGGACTGGCTGAAATATGCCGGTCCTGTATTTATGGGCATGGGCCCGAGGGTGCCGCGGATGCCGATAAAGAGCATGATATTTATTGTCAGAAAGCCGACAAGGTTAACTACCCATGAGGGCGGAAGGTCCGGCGGTAGAATTATTTTTTTATAAAAAAAGACGCTAAGTCCGCAAAATGTCCAAAAACATCCGATGAGAATGGGAATTATATAAAAATCATGAACGAGAATTTTGATAATATAATCATAATGAAAATATTGAATCACATTGCCGTTTAATCTGGAGCCGAACTCAAGAAAGAAAAAATAATCTGCGATGCAAACAAATAATACCATTACGAGTATAAATCCGGCATAGGCAGCTATTAGTGACCTGAATAGCGGATGGCGATCAAAAGACGGCGGAATAAAAAGAAAAACAAGAGATATGGGAGCAAGCAGCATAGCGGCTACCACCAAATCAAAACGCATCCCTACGATAAAGGATGTAATTATTCCTGACATATCACAATCGTAAAAATTCTCCCACGCACTGAGATAAACAGCCATGCGCTGCAAAAAAAATAAGGTCATCAGAACAACGAAAAGTAGTATAATTATTTCATATCTAATATGTTTTACATGTCGCCATATCCAGTGCATCACATGGTCACCTTTTGCCTAAAATCGATATTTCACACCTGCCCCCACGATGTTCGACCCCCTGATTACGTCGTTGAATGTGCCCCACGCCCCGGAACGGTGATGAACGCGTACGATAAAGCGCCATCGGCTCCGTTCCGGCGGGGCGAATTCCAGCTCGTACATCATGTAGTTGAGCAAGTGCGATGTCTTGTCAGGCGACCTTTCCCGCTCAATGGTGGGAATGGAAGAGGCGTAGGAAATCCCTTCGCCGATAGCGAAGCTGGTGCGGACGCGGTTGTTCCACGGGAACTTCATCCAGCGGGCCACCATCAACAAATTGGTTTCGAAGTGATCCTGTTTTTTGAAATGTTGCGCTACCTGGACCTCGACCTCCAGCGCCAGCCGATCCTGCCACCACCGTGACACCTCCCGGCTGCAGGCCACATCCAACATGTAGGCGTTGTTGAATTCAGCGGTTAAGCTGGGGATATCGGCGATTCCGCCGTCGATACCGATGCCGCCATAAACCGTCAGCGCCCACTTGCCAGGCGTCGTGGTGGCCACGGGTGCTTCAGTCTTCGTATCGACTGCGAGAGCTAAGCACGGCCATATTGTGACCGCCAGCCAAAGGGATACTGCGACGAAAACGCTACGCATTTGTTTCTCCTGGGGCGACGGGCTGAAAAAACGCCAAGGGTTGATAAGGACCGCTTGTTTTTGATTCTCGACTCGTATCATTTGATATGCAAAAATATTGAAGAATTTATGCCACAAGAGGCGATGGGCATTGGCTGTTAATACCGCACATAACTTTTTACGAGATCATCAGTATTGAAATGAGAAACTGATTGACCCGTACACCTCCGGATCGGGCTGGGTATCAAAAGACTTTGTCCTGACCACATAGGCGAAAACCGTTTTCGTTCTTTTTACCACCAGGCCGATACCACCCGTAAATATACCGACCAGCGGTTTCTTATCCACGCTGTGGCTGTCTCGAAAGGTATTTCCGTCAAGGAAAATATTATGAAAAACCAACTGACTGCCGGCGGACAGAAAAAAATGGGCTCCGAAACGATCTTTATTCAGACGACAGCTCGCCTGCCTGAGTTCGGCATTAAAACAGGTTGCCGGTTGAATGGGAAAATTTCCGCAATCAAAGGGAATATTCCATCCATACCGGCCCATAATTCCGGCGTTTAAGTATGTCTGCGACGTGCCCAGTCCGCCGCCGGCATTTACAACAACATCCCCCCCGAACCCAATGTTGATATTCTTTTGAAAAATTTTCCTTTTGTAATCATAAATCAAACAGAACACCGGCTCATCTTCCAGCTGGTTATCCCACCCATTTATTTCATCATTGTTCAGCAGCGCATGAGTCTCAGTCTGAATTTGTTCGGCATAGGAATGAGGGCCAACGATTCCCAAGCAAAGCCCCAGCGTATACATCCGATACTCTAGTTTTCTGTGAAAGCCGATTTCAACATATGTCACCCCGGCATAAGGCCGGTCATCCCGGATCAGGTCAGATGATTCTACATCTCTTGGCGTATAGATATTCTGGCCCACGGAGAAGGTCAGCGCTTTTTCTGCGTCAGGGTCGTCAAATCCCAAACGCCGGACAACCGGATAAAACCAGTGGTGAATCCAGGCGTCATCCGGCAGTTCGGCCAGGCCATAACGGCTCCAGGTCAGCTTCAACCCGTTGGTGTACTGATCATCATCACCGGCAAACACATCGTTTTCGACATATAGGCTGAATGTCCGGAAATCATGGTCCTGGCAGACAGGCTCAGCATACAAGTCAGCCGGCATTATCCAGAATGCACAAATGGCCAACAATGTTATGAATAGATGAACGCCGATTTACTCACCCTTTTTCATCTCTGCGTCCGGGTGTACCCGAAACGTATGAGAACTGTGGGGAAAAATCTTTTTAACTTTGATGTTGTCCCCCTTGGGCGGCAGTTTTTTATCCTTGACCAGGACAAACTCATCCATACCATCGACACGCATATGGCATTCCCAGCAGTTTCTGCCAAGGCTCTCACCCTCCCGGTCCGTATGACATCTTAAGCAGACATCATTGCCGCTGGTTTCCATCCATTTTTCGTGGCCGTCATAATAACCAAGATGATAGAAACTGCGTTCCTTGGATTCGTACTTGTTAGCCTGGGCTTTGCCGGGCACATGACATTCCAGGCAACTCATATCTTCATGCGACGAACCTGAGAGCTCGTCATAAATTCTGGGCACATTATGGCAGACCGCACAATCCTTTGTATCAGGAAGAACTCCCGGCTCAGGGCCTTTAACAGGGCCCGCACACTTTTCACTCATAGCAAAGGCTTTCGGGTCGGCGCTATTGGATTGATCTTGTCCAAAAACAAAAAGAGATCCCGTAAAAAAGAATACCAGCGTAATCAAAACCATTCGTTTCATGTTTTTGCTCCTGTTGATTGCGTTTAAATGTTAATTATTGCGTCACTATTTAAACCCTTAAACGGGCACTTACAATAGTTTATCCGGCACGACTCAACACCGCCGTTTATGAATGATGGCTTCGGCCGCCTTGACCAGGGGCGGGATGATAGGCGTCGCTGTCAGCAACGGATGGGTACCGATTTGCGAGGTAAACAGGGCGTCCACGGACATCCTGTTCTGGACGATAAACCCGATCATGTTGGTCAGCTCACCGACCGATTTCCCACCCATTACCTCACCGCCCAAAATAATGCCAGACTCCCTGGAAACAATCAATTTAATAATCAGTTTGTGGGTATCCGCCAATGTCCCCGGATGGCGGTCAACACCTTCAAAGGTGGCGGTTACGATATCAAATCCCCGTTCCCTGGCCAGGCCCTCCGTCACCCCTGCCGCCCCAAAACCGTCTTCACCGAGACAGGTGCAAAAAATTGAAATGGTTCCGCCGAACATGCGGACCGTGGACACTTTATACAGATTCGTGCCCGCGATTCTTGCTTCCGCGCAAGCCGTCGAGGCCAGCATGGTCGGTTTAATGGTACGGGTGACAAAGCTGGTTTTCTGAGCGCAGTCACCGACCGCGAAAATATTCGGGTTTTCCGTGCGCATGTATTCATTGACGACGATAAACCCCATTTTATTGACCTGCAGTCCGGCCTGCCGGGCCAGAGCGGAGTTGGGACGATACCCGACCGAAAGGATAACAGCATCCGCTTCCAGCACCTCGCCATTTTCCAGGGTGACACCCGTTACCTTGTCATCGCCGTTTACGGCCTTGACGCTGATACCGGTTTTCACCTTCACGCCCCTGCTCTTGAGGACATCTTCAGCCATGACGGCAAACTCCTCATCAAAGGCCAGGCTTAACACATGGGGCAACAATTCCACCAGGGTGACATCTTTACCGGATTTGCAGAGTTCATCAGCCATTTCAACGCCGATAAAACCGCCGCCGATCACGATAATCTTCTGAATTTCTTCCAGGCGTTCGATAAACTGATCCAGGTATTGTTTGTCCTTGGGAATCATAAAAACATTCTTCAGGTCAGCCCCTTTTAACCATCCCGGCATAATCGGCGTAGACCCGGTGGCCAGCACCAGTTTTTCAAAACCGATCTCTGTCCCGTCGGCCGTCAGGCAAACATTTCGATCAGCGTCAATAGAGGTAATTTCGGCTATCTTGAGCGTTACATCGGCTTTGGACAGAAGCGCGTCAGGAATCACGTTCTGGTCGCTTTTGCCTTTCAATTCTCCGAATACATATGGAATTCCGCAGGGTACCAGCACGATGGATTCCTTGCGGACAACCGTAACGGCCTTGTCCGGATAAAACGATTTTGCCGTGATGGCCGCCACAATTCCCGCCGCGCTGCCGCCGATGACCAGGACATCTGTCTTTTCCATTATCTGTTTCCTTTTTATTTGTGATTACTATTTATGCGTCTGTTTGAGCGATCAGTTTGTTCAGTTGATCCAGCAGCAATAATTTCAACCGGTCCAGTGTCGCGGGCCAGGCCTGCATGGGAATGCCCATCCAGTCACAGTATTCCAAAAAGTCCTCGGGGCTTTCCGCCATGTACTGATCCAGGTAACCGAGACTGTCTAAAACAATGGCACCACCGGTATGCTGGGGGAAATTTTCATTGGCCAGACCTTTATCCCAGCCCTTGAAAACCAGTTTCCGGAACCGGATCCAGCCGGGGGTCATCCACCAGACCTTTTCACCACCCGCCAGTTCCGCCGCGATTTGTTCCTGCTCGGCCTCGTCGGCAATCATATTCATGCAATGGGTGGCGTCAATTCTGACCACGCCCGGCCCCTGCTCTTCGATAATGGTCTGCATGGTCCTCAAAGGATCGTCCGCATTCACATAACAGAACTTGCCGCCGTAAACGACAATCACTTTATCGACTTTTTCCCGGGCCTTATTAATTCTGTCTACGAGCTGGCGTTCCAGTTCATGGACGTCCTGATGAAGTCCGGGTGTGGTAAAATAAATATGTTCCGTGTCCAGAAAGCCTTCTTCCCGTAGTTGTTCAAGCTCCATTCGCATGGTTCCGCATGCGACAATGGCAACTTCTGAAAATGACTGGTTTTCCATGTATTGTCCTCTGTTTTATATTACGTTTTCAAATCCTAAAATGTGTTTGAATTGCCGGCGAGCCGTGCGCTGCTGAATACACACGACCCGCCGGCAATGGAAAAAGGAAGATATAAATGGAGGTATGCCAAGCTTCCTTTAACACGCGCTTAAAATTTCCCCTTCATGCTTGGGAAATCTTCCATATTGGTATGCGGTAAGAACAGTGCCGAGACGAACTCATCCATAAACCGGTTATTGCTGGAAAAGTCGATATAGGTCATATTGTTTGAGATTTCGAGCGCCTCTTTCCGGTTCTGTTCGGACAACAGGGCCATGTAGGCACCAGCTATGGAACTGTTACCCTTGTAAAAAAACTTTTCCCGGTCAACGTCCGGCAGCAGACCGATGGATACGGCTTTGTTCAGATCGAGATACTGGCCGAAACCACCGGTTATGATAATCCGGTCCACCATTGAAAAATCCATGCCCGCTTGATCCAGCAGGACTTTAAAGCCGGCGTATACGGCTCCTTTACTGCGGATGATGTTGTCGATATCCGATTCCATGAACAGGATGTCCCGGCCCACGGAGGTCTCATCGGCCAGAGCCACAATATAGGCTTTTTCATCACCGTCCCGGGTAATCCTGGGATGATTTTCATCGGCCTGTATTTTGCCATTCTGCTGAATAATGCCGACCTTAAGCATTTCCGAAATCAGATCGATCATTCCGGACCCGCAGATACCGCGCGGCGGCAGGTCACCGACAACCGTCAAGTCGGGAACAAACGTTTCCGAATCGATTACAACGTTTTCAATGGCACCTTCTTCGGCCCGCATCCCCCAACGGACCCCGCCGCCTTCAAAGGCAGGCCCGGCCGAACAAGAAGCGGTCATCAGCCAGTCCTTGTTCCCCAGGACGATTTCTCCGTTAGTTCCCACATCGATAAACAGGGTCACAGGGTCTTCCCGGTGAAAACCGGTGTAGATTAGCCCGGAAACAATATCACCACCCACATAACTGGCAGGCCCGGGCATAACAAACACGGCTGCTGAAGAATTGACCTTCAGGCCGACGTTGCCAGCCTTTAATACAGGAAAAGCCGAAACAGAAGAAACATAGGGGTCTCGCCGGATATGGCGCGGTTCGATCTGAAGCAGCAGATGTACCATGGTCGTATTGCCGGAAAGCACCACATTATCGACCTGCTCACGCTTTACACCGGCACTGTCAATGGCCTCATTGATCAGGCCGTTAATCGTAGCCAGTCCCATACGGCTGAGTTTTTTGACCCCGTCTTTTTCCGCGCAGACAATCCGGTTGATGACATCGTCTCCGCAGGCGGCCTGCCGATTATGTCCTGAAGTCGCGGCCAGAATGGTCCCGTCCGTCATATCCACCAGGTAAACCACAATGGATGTTGTCCCGATATCAACGGCTAGTCCCAGGGAACGATCTCCTTCATTGCCGGGCAGCACACCGACGATTTCCGAAGAACAACGCTTTTGCGTCACCAGGGCAGTCACCTTCCAGTCTTCATTGCGCATGGCTTCGGCCAGTTGCCGCATAACGTTCAAGCCGATACTCATCCGGCTGACATCGCATCCGGCCCGGGATAGCCCCCGCAAAAGCCGGTCCAGATCGCTGATCGAGTCATCCAGGGTGGGCGGGTTCATCTCAAGCGGAATATGCCTCAACATGGGGGAAATACCTTTGACCAGACCCTGTAGACGATCCGTTTCCGCCTTTCCCATGCCGGCAATCTTGAGCTTCTTTTCCAGTGTTTCCTCGGGAATCCGAACCGTCACATCACCATGGACCGTGGTTTGACAGGCCAGCACATAATTCTTTGCTTTTTCTTCATCGCTTAACAGGGGGGTTTCGGTTTTTTTCACATCCCCGGACTCCAGGACCAGTTTGCATTTACCGCAGGACCCTTTTCCATTACAGGAGGCATTGATAGGGACATCCCCGGCCACGGCCGCTGTCAGAAGCGTTTGTCCATCCGAAACAACAACCTCTTTATTATCCGGCAGAAACAGCACCCGGTGCTGATCTGAGCCGGCCGTTACGGCAGTATCGTCGATTCCCTTGCCGCCCCTTTTTTCCATAAACCAGATAGGGCAGGAAGAACGGAATTTACAGTGCAAATTCGGGTCCCGACATTTCAGACAGTCTTCGCATAAATAGACATTATGCTTCATACACAAAAAACTGGTCTCACGATCCGGATGATTGATACATTTTCCCATTATTATTTATATCCTTAATATTTAATTTAATTGACCAGTCGCGCCAGGGCGCCGGCCAGCGCGATTTCCGGCTGCAGGCCGACAAACCGCTGAACTTCCTTACCGCTTTTAAAAACAATCAGCGTCGGAATACTGTGAATGCCCAACCCACTGGCAATGTCCGGGTGATTATCAATGTTGACTGTCGACACCTTGACCCGTCCATCAAACCGGTCCGCGATTTTCTCCAGAATCGGTTCCTGCAAACGGCACGGCGTGCACCATGGCGCATTAAAGTCAACCAGGCTGGTGCCCTTTCCGGTTGCCGCATCAAGTTCCGTTTGAGAAGTGATCGTTAACAATGCCATTTTCTTTTCTTGATAATTTCTTGCAAATCGTTACAGTTAAATCCTTTACAAAGAGCATGCCAAACGATAAAAATTGTCCTCTTTTATATTCAACTATTTAAATTTATTTACAATATTGTCAATATCAGGGAGATTGGCTGACAGCCAGAAGAGCGCTACTTACGCCATTGGTAGCGCTACAGTGGCGCCACTAATGGTGAAAAAATATGGGGGGATAACTGCGGCGGCTGTTTTACTTCATCCTGCCCATGATCTGACCGGTTCGCCTGACCGTATCCACGGGGAAGAGCCTTTTCAATAAATCCAGGATATGGGCATCGAGGCCCACCAGCTGGCACTGCCGGTTCTTTTTCATTCCGGCGATAATCACGCGGGCGGCCTTGTCCGGGCTGGTCCGGGCGACCTTGCCGAACATGTTGACGGTCGCCTCCTGATCCAGGGATGGGTTGGCGGCCTTGCGAAAACGGGCATTCCTGGCAATATTGGTATCAATACCCCCGGGATGCACCGACATGACCTGCACCGGTGTTCCGGCCAGTTCCATCATCAGGGTTTCGTTCAGCCCCCGGACAGCGAACTTGGCACAATTATAAGGTCCGTTGTTCCGGAACGGCACCATGGCGTTAATGCTCGAAATGTTGACGATATAGCCTTCGGCCTGCTTTTTCAGATAAGGCAGAAAAGCCTTGGTGCCGTAGACCACGCCCCAGAAATTGATGTTCATGACCCATTCAAAGTCATCGTAACTGACATCCTCGACCGTATCGGCCACCGCAACCCCGGCATTGTTAATAATAATATCCACCCGGCCGTGTCGATCGACCACGTCCCGGGCATATTGTTCCATCTGGTCACGTTTGGCCACATCCACCACGTGGGTGGTGACGTTCACATCATAGCCGGTCAGCATTTGCGCGGTTTCATTCAAACCCTGCTCGTTGACATCCGAGACGGCCACATGACAGCCCTCTTTGGCCAGGGTCACGGCCAGCATACGACCGATGCCCGATCCGGCCCCGGTCACCGCGGCGACCTTGTCTTTTAATGTTTTCATTTTGCTCCTTAGGGATGACCTTTTATGTTCTTCTCTGATTTTATCGGCACACAGGGTTTATGGGGTAGTGGAAAAGCCCGCTTCTTTCATAATCTTTTTGGCCTTAGCATTTAACCATATTTTCCGAATGATATTGACCGGAAAGACAAGCTTCCAGGTCATTAAAATCGCCCCTTTCCAGGAGGGACGAAATTTTTCCCCATCTTTGTCAAGATAATAAAAGCCCAGCTCCGCCTGAACGATGAAATCCCGTGTAATGCTGGCCTTTAAATATTTCAGCGCATTGTCCCTGCCGACCATGACAACTGTTTTATTCCTGAAATGTATACCTGATAAATAATGATGAAGTTTGAGCAACGTGCCGGGGTCGTTCACTTTCGGAAATTGAAACATTTTTTTGCCCGGCGTCCTGATAAACGCCTGCAGCTGAGAACTGTTGTTGGTACAAAGCTCTTCTCTATCTGAAAATTCCGTAGAGAACTCCACATAACAAACTTCCAGTGCCTTGCTTCTCAAAACCGGCACCATTGCCCAAATTTTAAGCGTTGCGTTCTGTAATAGCGCGAACGTTACCTGGACATTCGGCATTAAATCAGGGATGTCATAATAACCGATAAAATCAAACCCGAGCGCTTCCAGCTCTTTGCGGTAGGCTGCGACCTTGTCCATGCGGGGTTGCGCCAGCTCATTGGGGAGCACCGGTAATATTTCCGGATCTGTTCGGGCCCACTGCATATACCGGACAAGCACCGGACCCAATAAGACCTGGGATAAGAAAAAAATGACCAGCAGCGTTAAAAGAAATTCAAGCATCGATGACCTCCAAACAGGACACTCTAATTATTATCGGCCACGGGTATTTAGTCATAGCTTATGATTTGCTGAAAGGTATTACTGTGAGCACCATCTGAGCCTTTTGAGGAGCAGCCGATGAAAAGCGGCTGCGTTAATCGATCCGGATAGTTTCTTCAGCACCGTCTACGACTTCGCCCACCAGGGCCGCGTCTTCGACACCGGCAGCTTTTAAGGCCCCTACCAGGTCCTCCCCCCCGGACCGGTCGACACTGATCAGCAGGCCGCCCGAAGTCTGGGGATCGACCAGCACGTCCTGCAGTGAACGGGAGACAGTACCGGAAAAGATCAGCATGGCATCCCGGAACTCCCGGTTTTTGTGCGCACCGGCCGGAATCAGCCCCATGTCGGCATACGCCAGGGCTTCCTTGATCACCGGTACATCGGCCGCATAAACCCGGATGCCCATAGCCGAGCCCACGACCATTTCTGCCAGATGGCCCAAAAACCCGAAGCCGGTGATATCCGTACAGGCGCCGACATTAAACTGCGCCATCACTTCCGCCGCCGTCCGGTTGAGTTCGGCCATCTGCCGGCAAACCCGGTCAACCAGATCCGCCGGAGCCAGCTCCCCCTTGATGGCGGTATTGACGATACCCGTACCCAGCGCCTTGGTCAGCACCAGACGATCCCCGGCACGCAGCGCTTTCTTGGTCAGCACCCGGTCAGGATGCACAAACCCGGTAACCGACAGCCCGTATTTCAATTCTTCGTCTTCAACGCTGTGGCCGCCGATCAGCACAACCCCGGCTTCGGCCATTTTATCGATGCCGCCCTGCAGGATCATGCGCAGCACGGACATATCCATCTTTTGAGCAGGGAATGCCACCAGGTTCATGGCGGTTTTGGGAACGCCGCCCATGGCGTAAACATCGCTCAAGGCATTGGCGGCCGCGATCTGTCCGAACCAGTAGGGGTCATCGACGATGGGTGTAAAAAAGTCCACCGTCTGGATCAGGGCCAGATCATCGGAAATTTTATACACGCCGGCGTCATCGGCACGCTCAAGCCCGACCATGACATTTTCATCAGACGGAAACGTCATACCGCACAAAGCCCTGTCCAGGTCCCCTGGCGCCAGCTTGGACGCTCACCCGGCCCCGGCCACAGTTGCGGTCAGACGGATATCTTTCGTTTTATCCATGGAAATCACCTTTATTAAACCCTCTGCTGATGTTTGTAGCTTGGAAGGGGCAATCAGGTCAAATGGAAATCAATCACACCTCAAATGACGCCAACTTCAACGAATCCTGATCGAAATAAGTAATGTGAACTTGATAGGTATTCAGATCGATAGCCGCCGTTACCTTAAAAGGTTCTTTGACCCAGGTCAACGCGAGCTGATCTTCAGCCGAATCTTCAATGACCAGTTCCCCGTCAAAAGCGGGATAGCTGCTCCTGAACGCCATCAGACGGATCAGCCGCCTGACCACATCCTTTTCCACCTCTTCAGCGATTTCATCCAGGGTGTAATTGTGGCGATTGATGTCGCGGCCGTTTCGGGTCTCTTCCACCAGCGACACGTCGTTTTCACCGGCCAGCAACCCCACGTAATAGACCTGCGGGACACCCGGCGTGAAAAACTGAATGGTTCGCGCCGCCAGATAGGAGTCGTCGTTACACTCCAGAGCCGAATAATAAGTACAGTTGACCTGGTAAATATCGAGATTATTATAATCCGCGCTGGAATAAATCGGCTTGATGTTTGACCCTTTTTCATACAGGCCGTTAACGGTCAGGTCGATTTCCTCCGGAGACATCAGATCAGCCACATCGACCACGCCCATGCCGTCATGGGTATCCAGGGTGGTAAACTGTTTGCGGGGGCAGATTTTGAGCCAATCAATCAGCCGTTTGTTGGTATGGTGATAAAGCGTGTGCAGCACCAGCATGGGCAGCGCGAAATCATAACACCAGTATCCCTTTTCCGCCAGTTTCAGCTGGTATGAGTAATGTTCATGGACTTCAGGCAGCAGGCGGGTATTAAAAGGGGACACAAAACCGTTCAGCATTTCCAGCACCTCCCAGACGTCCGGCTCCAGAAAAAAACAATTGGTTCCCAGCTTAACGGTGGTGTAGGCAAAGGCGTCCATACGGATGAATTCCGGTTTCTTGCGGGCCAGAAAGATCAGAAAATCCCGGAACAACTCCCGGGTGACCGGGGAATTTATGTCGATATCGATCTGCTCATAATCAAACGTGGCCCAGATCAGTTCCTTGGAGCCATCGGGGCGTTCGATAAACTGATAGGGGTGGGACGGTTTTCGGGTGTACACTTTTTCAAGATCCGCTTCGCTGACGTTGCCGCCCGGCGCCAGCTTATTAAAGCTTAAAAACATGTCGGCATATTCGGACTTGTCCCCCTGATTGATATAATCAACAAAATATTTTGACTGCCGGGAAATATGGTTGACCATAAAGTCGATGGTGATATCAAAATCTTCCTGGATCATTTCAAGGTCACGCCAGGTCCCAAAAGACGGGTCCACTTCATAGTAAGTAATCGGCGAAAAACCCCGATCGGCGGACGAAGGGTAAAAAGGCAGAATATGAACTCCGCCCACGGCGTCCGCGAAATAACGCCTTAACACATAATGAAGTTCCTGGAGATTCTTTCCCAGGCTGTCCGGATAACTGATCACCTGAATTTTGTTGGGTATACGCATCTTTTATCCTTAATATCATCAAATTCATTTATCGGTAGCTGTTCTGACGAATTTATAATGTTCCAGGCCTTCAATAATCCCGCCGGCGCTAAATGCTTTGGCAAAATAGATATTGCGCCGTTTTCTAAATGTTTCCAGCTCGGAACTGTAGTTGCCTACCACAACCCCCTTGATGTCCCCCGTCAGCATTTCCGCGTCATTTCCCGAATCGCCGCACACCAGAAAATTGGCCAGCGGGATCTGCCATTTATAAGAAAAGTAGCGGATCGCCTTGCCCTTGGAAGCCCGGTAAGGAAGGATATCAAGATACTTGTTATGAGAATAAATCAGGTTATAACGGCATTTGTTTTTCAAAAGCGTGTCGTGAATTCTGGCGATCCGGTCTTTTCCGGGCGACATGTCATAACTGATCTTAAACTTTCGCTGCGTCTCTTCGTCCTGGTATTTGAGAAACGACAGATCGCTCAAAAGAGAAGCAATCTTTTCCCGATTCCAGTCCTTTGCGATATGTGTTGCCCAGGCATTGGAAAACTGCAACTTGCGGCCATAATAAATTTCCGCCCCCACTGAAGAAATAATGATATCCGGGGGTTTGATACCCGTTCTTTTCAAAAAAGCGACGGCTGAGTCGACTGTTCGGCCGGTTGCCACACCAAAACCGAAGCTGGGCCGGTGTTTTTGAATCAGGTCACACAGTTCCGGCAACCGGCTGTTATCATCACCCACCAGCGTATTGTCAATGTCACTGATTAAAAAATAATCCAGGCCCATAATACGCCGGCCGATAGCGTCCCGGGGTCTGGCCACAGCGACGCCGGTTTTACCGGTTTCCTGGATGGTTTTATTCACATCCCGCATATATTTTTCGGCATGGCTCTCCCAGGTGTAATGTTTACGGACATTGATGATACCGTTTTTGGAATACCGCTTCCAGGTATCACTGTTGGTGATAATACGCTTAATCGCCCGGCTGATCGCCCGGCTGTCGGAGGGATCAACCAGGATACCGTTTTTACAGTTGTCGACAATATCCCGTGGTCCGCCGTCATTGGTGGCCACAATGGGCAGGCCGGAAGAAGCGGCTTCGATAAGCGTCAGGCCGAAGGGTTCGGTCAGGGCCACATTCACAAAAACCCCTTTACGGTCAGCGGCGATTCGATACAGTTCCGGCACCTCGAATTCAAAATCATGTTTTTTGGGAATGGCCATTTTACCGTAAAGATCATACTTGTCCATGGACAGCAGCATCATGGTCAGCACTTCCCGTTCGTTGTCCTCCTTGTCTGTTATGTCTTTTCGAATGCCGGCAAACACTGCCAAATTGGCCATGGACGACAACTCCTTGTCTTCGCCATAAGCTTTAATCAGGCCGGAAATGTTTTTCCGTTTATCAGGCCGGGACAGGGCCAGTATCAGGGGCTTGTCCGGATAGGTAAAAAAGCGGTTCAACTCCTCGAGCACCGACGCCCGGGCAAACCGTTCCTCTTCATAGCGGACATCATCGACCGCATTTTCATGATAAAAGGGATGAAACCGCTCCACATCGATACCCGGCGGCAAAACACTGAACCGGGACGGCATGTGGTGGTCGACATAAGCGCCATACTGCTTTTCCACTTCCTGTTTGGTACTGGCCACGATCAGATCACACGTTTTAAGCACATCTTCTTCAGCGTATATCCGGCGATCGATTTTGTACTTTTTTATAATGTCCGCTTCCTTCATGCCGTCCGCCATCAGGCGTTCTTTTTTCTGCCGCCCCAGGGAATGGCCGGTAAACACAAAACTGATATTAAACAGCTGCGCCAGCTGGGAAGCCACGTAACCGGCATCCGCGTAATGGCCGTGAACAATGTCGGGGACCCGCTGTTCCTGTTTGATAAATTGAATGGTTTTGTCGACAAATTCATCCAGGTGGGGCCATAGCAATTCCTTGCGGATATATTTTTTGCCGCCGCATTGAATGCGGATAATCCTGAACTTGTCATCCACCTCGCAAACCGGCTCGGCATAATCTGCGGAAACGCTTTTATCTGATATAAGCCTTGTCATCAGGTCTACCCGGGCCACGTCTTTCCGACGGCTCAGGTTACGGGCCAGCTCCACGACATAGAGTACCTGTCCGCCGGTATCCGCGTCGCGCCCCATCTCCATGTTCTTTTCACGTACCAGTCCGTGAATGCTGAACATCTGGATATATAGCGGTTTCTTCATGGGATAACTTCCTTTCGAAGAAGTAAGTAATTAGGCCACCTCTAAAAATTGCCTTTTGGTCCGATCTCGGCGTTGTGCTCAAATTTTAATCCTCGAAATACTCAATGTATTCCTCCGGTTAAAATTATCGCACGCCTTGACCTCGAACCAAAATTCTAATTTTTAGAGATACCCTTTATATTTTCATTTGATCGTAAAAATCGCCGCTGGCCGGGACCGCACCGGGAATACCGCAAATGCGTCCGGCAAAAGCCGTGGCCGCCGATAACGTCTGCCGGATATCACGATTTTTCAAATATCCGGCCGCCATCACGGCCGCGAAGGCGTCACCGGCGCCGACAGTGTCAACGCATTCAACATTTTGACTCAGCGGCATTTCAATATGCGCGTCAGGGGTAAACATTTCACTGCCACGATCGCCTTTGGTCAATGCCACCAGCGACAGGCCATAATCTTTTATCAGGCGCGCCACTCTCGCCGCTGTGTCTCCGCTCAGGTCGAACATCTCCGCAATCACACCAAGCTCCTCATCGTTCAGTTTCAGGATATCCGTATATAATAATGACTGACGGACAATACTCCGGCTGTAACAGCCGGGACGCAGGTTGATATCATAAAAAACAACGGTTTCCGGTGAACATGATCGAAGAATGCGTTCCATGGTCTGGCGTCCCGTCAGCGTGCGCTGCACCAGGGTACCAAAATATATCAACTTCGGCGGTGTTCGCAGAAGTTGTTCAATGGCATCGGTAAAGGCGATATAATCATAAGCCGCGTCCCGGACGATATCGAAGCGGTGACCACCCGCCGGGTCAGGGTAAACCATGACTTTTCCGGTTTTATGCACTTTATCGTTCTGCACATACGTTAAATCGAATCCCGACCGCTGCATAAAATCCCGAAGGCTGTCACGCTCCTCGTCCTCGCCCACGCGTGTGAGGAACTTGACTTCAAAGCCCATCTGAACCAGATGAAAGGCAAAGTTAAACGGCGCTCCGCCGATACGCCTGGCGTCCGGAAACACATCGTACAACACCTCACCGACTACAAGAAGCATAAGGTTGATTACCCTTTAAAATTAAAGATTTAAAAGAATGACAATTCTTGTATTTTGGACAAAATTGATTCGCATCGCAGAAGGGATAACGCTTTTTTTATAAACCATATCACATCCGCTCCGTTTGCACAACACCCCAGGGCCGGCACCCTCCGCCCTACGGCCACAACGGGTGAGTATGATATCAACATCCTGCGATACGCATTTATACCTCGATTTTTTTGTTGTAAAAGAGGCGATTAAACATAATAATGTTAAAAATATGTTTTAATTGAAAAAGTGTTTTCATGGATATGTCCCCCATATTTCCGGTATCTGCAATCGCCCTGGTTTTTCTGCTCGGTGTGCTTGCCGCCCTGTTGCTGAGTCGCGACAAACTTAAAAAAAGGCTCGAAGAAACCCGGGCAGCATATCAACATCTTGAGGAAGCCTCGAAAAGCTATCGCCTGCTGGCGGAAAATATCAATGAGGTTATTTATATTATTGATATCGCCACCCTGCAATACACGTATGCCAGCCCTTCGGTCCTCCGGACGCACGGTTTTACACCCGAAGAACTGACCGAGCTGACAATAAACCGGTTATTAACACCGCAATCCCTGGAAAAGGCATTAAAACATATAGCCGAAGAGCTTGAGCGGGACAACCTGCCCGGAGTAGATCCTGCCCGGCATATCACCATCGAGCTCGAGCAATATCGGAAAGACGGCTCGGTTATACTGGTCGAAACATCTGCCAAGTTCTTGCGGGATGAAACCGGGCGGCCTGTTTCCATCGCCGGCGTCGTCAGGAACATCGGGGAACGTAAGCAGGCGGAAAACGCCCTGCGGGAAAGTGAAAAGCTGTATCGCCTGCTGGCCGACAATATCAACGAAATTATCTTTATAATCGACCTTGAAACATTTCGACATACCTATGCCAGCCCTTCGGTAAAAAACATACTGGGATATACACCGGAAGAGATGCTGGCATTGCCCATTGAAAAGGTGCTGGCGCCGAAATCACTGGAGCATACCGCAAATATCCTTGCCGATGCGTTTGTCTGGGAGCCCGCATCCGATGCTGCCCCGGACAAAAATGTTATCCTGGAACTGGAAGTCTATCACAAAAACGGTTCGATTGTGTGGGTGGAAACCAGCGCCAAAGCGCTGCGTGACATAACCGGAAAGCCCGTGTCAATACTCGGCGTTACCAGGGATATCTCGGAACGGAAGAAGTCCGAAGCCGCCCTGCGGGAAAGTGAAGAACGCTATCGCCTGCTGGCAGACAATATCAGCGAAGTCATTTACATCATTGACCTGGATTCCCTTCGCCATTTTTATATCTCCCCTTCCGTATACCAGGTGCATGGATATACGTCGGAAGAGTACCTGGAGCTCCCGCTAGAAAAAGTTCTGACGCCGCACTCTCTTGACCTGGCACTCAAAACGATTGAATCAGAAGTTGCCAGAGGATACGATCCGGAAACCGATAATAGCCGGTTTATTACCCTTGAGCTTGAGGAGTATCGGAAAGACGGATCAACCCTCTGGATGGAAAATATTGCCCGTGTTTACCATGATGAAAAAGGAAAACCGGTATCCATTATCGGTGTGGCCCGGGATATCACCGAACGGAGAAGATCCGAAATCGCCCTTCGCGAAAGCGAAAAATTGTATCGCCTGCTGGCCGACAATATCTCTGAAACAATTTCCATTCTCAACCTGAAAGACCTGTCTCATCAGTATGTTTCCCCTTCCGTAAAAAAGCTCAAAGGTTTTACGGCGGAAGAAGCCCTGGTGCAACCGATTGACCAGGTATTAACACCCCCGTCTCTTCAACTGGCCACACAGACCATCACCGAGGAACTTGCCAGGGATGGGCAGCCCGGCGTAACGCCTGACCGTCATCGCACGCTGAAACTGGAGCAATACTGCAAAAACGGCACCACTGTCTGGACCGAAGTAGCAGCCTCTTTTTTAAGAGACGAAACCGGAAAACCGGTATCGCTTCTGACAGCGGCCAGAGACATCTCAGAACGGATAAAAGCGGAAATGAATCTTCGTGAAAGTGAGGAACGCTACCGCATGCTGGCCGACAACATCAGCGAATTGATTTATCTCTTCGACCCGCAACGGCTGCGCTTTACTTTTGCAACACCTTCCGTCCATTCTATGTTTGGTTATACAATAGAAGAGTTTCTGGAACTTCCATTTGACAAATTATTGACCCCGCCATCCTTTGAGACAGCCATTCAGGCCATAAAAGACGAACTGGCCAGGGGCCAGGAGCCTGAAAACGGTAATCTTAAATACATCACCCTTGAGCTCGAGGGTTATCGAAAGGATGGTTCTACGATCTGGACGGAAACGATTGGCCGGATTTTTTTTGATAAAGACGGCAACCCGTTATATCTTCTTGGCGTCAGCCGTGATCTTACCCAGCGCAAAGAGACAGAAGAAGCCATGAAACAGGCCCGGGACGCAGCTGAAGCGGCCAATCGGGCCAAAAGTGAATTTCTGGCCAACATGAGCCATGAAATCCGCACCCCCATGAACGGTGTGATCGGTATGACCGAACTGCTGCTGGGCAGTCCGCTTTCAACGGAACAGCATGAATACGTGGACAGTTTGAGAAGCAGCGCGGAAGCGCTCCTGGTGATCATCAAGGATGTGCTTGATTTTTCCAAAATCGAAGCCGGGATGCTCAACCTTGAAATTATTGATTTTGACCTGAATCAACTCTGTAAAGAAGTACATGACAATATTAATATCAAAGCCATACACAAACAAATCACCTACCATACATCCATCGAAAAAAACGTCCCACTCATTCTCAAGGGAGATCCGGTCAGGCTGCGCCAGGTGCTTTTCAACCTCTGTGAAAACGCAATCAAATTTACACAGGAGGGGTCGGTCAGGGTCACGGTTTCCCTGAAGGAAAAAACCGGCACAAGGGCCACTCTTTTATTCGAAGTCACGGATACCGGTATCGGTATTCCTTTGGAGCACCAGGATATTATTTTTGACTCTTTCTCCCAGGTGGACGCCTCCACCACCAGGCGTTTTGGCGGTACCGGACTGGGACTGGCCATATCAAAACGGCTGGTGACCTTACTGGGCGGAGAAATCAGTGTTTACAGCCGACCGGGCCAAGGCACGACGTTCAGATTTTCAGCCCCTTTTGACATTTTGGAACAACAACCTGCGCCCCTTACCCCATCGGCCGGACAGGATCTGGAAACGGTCGTGAATACCAAACCGGCCAAAATCCTTCTGGTCGAAGACAATGATATCAGCCAGAAAGTCATCACACAGATGCTTGAGCATTTCGGGCATATGGTGACCATTACCGCAAACGGAGCAGAAGCGGTGAAAATATTCGGCCAACAGGATTTCGACCTGGTACTCATGGACATCCAGATGCCGGTCATGGACGGCGTTACCGCCACAAAAAAAATTCACGAGCTGCAACAGGGCAAAAGCAGAAAAACGCCGGTTGTTGCCCTCACTGCCAACGCCATGGCCGGTGACCGGGAACGTTTTCTCAGCCAGGGAATGAACGATTATATTTCCAAACCGGTAACACTGGAAACGCTGGAAGTGGTTATCAGGCGGAATATCAGTTAACTTCTTATATTTAAATTCATCCCCCCGTTTTTTTCATCATTTTCAATTCAGTCGATGACACTTGAATGGGTTCAAGGAGTCAAGGGGTCGAGGGTTGAAGGGATTGTAAGGCAAGCCTTTACCTTAACCACTTAACCGAGGGGCTTTTGCGGAACGCCGTGTTGGTATGCCTGTAGGCGGGATATCCCAGAACAAGGCCGACATGAACACACCGGTCCCGGGGAATTTGCAACAGACGTCGAAGCTTGCGGCTGCGTTTTAACATCAGCACCAGAAAGCCGATATAGCAGGTTCCCAACTCCCGGGCATGGGCGTAATTGATCATATTGGTAGCGGCGATGTTACAATTGTCCGGGCCAAAGGCCGCGCCTCTGGGCGTCGCGATCAGGATCAGTACCGGGGCGTTATGCAGGATAAAATCCCGTCCTTTTTTATTCTCCGCGATATAATAATCCATGGTACCCAAATAACGGTTCAATGTGCGAACCAGGCCGGTGTTTTGAAAAACCGCCAACAACTTCCGTCCGATGCCTGAATTGGCCCACCTGTTCAACCGTACACCGAAGCCAAAAATGTGCGCGGCGACCTGATCCAACACCTGCCGGTCGGTCACCACCGTGTAGACGACATTTTGTAAATTACTGGCCGTGGGCGAAAACCGGGCCAGATCAATCAGTTCTTCAATCACCTCATCCGGCACCGGATCTTTTTTATAACGACGAATGCTTCGCCGGGAAACAGCGATTTCCCGGTAAACTTCCGGATCAAGCCGCTTTTTATCAATCCGTTGGGTCTGTAACTCGTCCAGCAGGGAATGTTGCACTGCTCCGGACGGGCATACCGCCAGGCAGTGGCCGCAGGCATTGCACATTTTCGGATTGACCGGCCGTGGCACGCCATCTATCTCTCTCCACACCCCGGCCACGCATTCCTGAACGCAAAGCATGCACAGGGTGCATTTTTCTTCCCGCCTTTTGATTTCCATTTATGATTTGTTCCCGCCATTTGAATTCAAATAATTGTCAAACCAGCCTTTTTTATAGATATACCCGGAAATGCGCAAATAGCTTTCAGGAAACAGTCGTTTCATTAACCAGATGGCCTTCCCATCGATCTGACAGATGGCATAAAATTTTTTCTTTTCAGCGCAGTTAT
The DNA here is from genome assembly GCA_963674745.2 of Desulfosudaceae bacterium. Classification (GTDB taxonomy): domain Bacteria; phylum Desulfobacterota; class Desulfobacteria; order Desulfobacterales; family Desulfosudaceae; genus JBFMDX01. The sequence continues at coordinate 336,559 of CAXXDV010000001.1, forward strand.
AGGCGTGACGGGCCACATCTTCGGCCGTCACTTTTGATTTTTCGAAAAATGAACTGGCCATATTGACCTGACGGGCCTGGGGGGATTTAAACTGATCCATCAGGTTGGTCTTGAAAAATGTCGGGGCAATGACGGTAACACCGATATTTTTCGGCGCCAGTTCCATGCGCAGGGTCTCGGAAAGCGAAATCACGCCGGCCTTGGGTACGTTATAACAGCCCATCTCGGGAAAAGAAGCAATTCCGGCCGACGAAGCCATATTCATCAGGTGACCGAAGCCCTGTTTCGCCATAATCGGGATGAAGGTCCGGCACCCGTAGATGACGCTCATCAAATCCACGTCAATCATCCACCGCCAGAGATCAAGCGGCGTTTCTTCCACGTATCCGGCACTGGCCACACCGGCGTTATTGACCATGATATCCACACCGCCCCATTTATCCAGATAATAAGCCGCCATGGCATTTATTTTTTCCGGATCGGTGACATCACAGACATACATGTCACCCGCACCGCCGGCATTATTGACCAGACGGACCGTTTCCCCGGCCCGTTCTTCGTTAATATCCGAAACACCTACCCGCCAGCCTTTTTCGGCGAATACCAGGGCCAGGGCCCGGCCGAATCCGCTGCCCGCGCCGGTAATGACCACCCGTTTTTGCGGAAACCGCTTCATATTTCCCTCCTGCCATCAAGTTTTTTTCTACGACTGAGTAGTTTTTTTCTCACAGGACGGGCCTGTTGTCAATATCATAATACAAATGCATATTCGAACCCGACTTCATTTTTTTCTTGACAGGCACACCCCACCCCCTTATATTGAACAAACAGTCAATATAAGAGGACCGCTTAACCGTGACCCAAAAAACGCTCGGACTCAGAAGGAATCTGAAAGAACAGCAGCGTCGCGCCCAGATCAAAGAGGCGGCCATCAATCTCTTTTCTTCAAAAGGCTACCAGCAATCCACCATGGATGACCTGGCCGCGGAAGCCGGGGTCAGCAAATCGCTCATTTACTGGTACTGGGACAGCAAGGCCGCTTTATTGACGGAGCTGATCGACACCTGCATGAATCAATATATTGACCTGCTGACCGAGGCGGTTGAATCCGACGATCCGTTCATGGACAAATTCCACCGAACCCTGTGGCAGTACCTTGACATGTCCCGAAAAAGCGACCGGCTCAACAAGCTGGTTCATTTCTGTTCTCTCCACAATACCTCAAAGAACAAGGATAATTTTGCCAAACGGGTTAATGATCATTACCGCCACGTCCTGGTTTTGATTGAGAAACTGATCGACCAGGCCGTTGAGGCCCGGTTTTTACCGCAAACGACAGACCGATCCGCAATTTCCCTGCTCCTGCTCTCCCTGACCGAAGGTCACATCTACATGTCAATCCTGGAAGAACGGCTTCCTCTGGAGCGTATTTTCACCGGCATGTTTCTGCTGTTGATGGAAGGCCAGAACGTGTCTCAGGAACAGGCAACCACAAATAATATCGGCGATAATATTGAACAACCAGTACCGAAACAAAAAGAATAAAAACCCATTTTTTCAGGAGGCATTATGAGTGACCGGCAATTTCAGGCATTATCATCGTTCCGCGAGAAATTTCTGAGTTTTGACATTGACGCCATAAATCAGGAAGCGGACAACATGCTGGCCGCAGGTGTCGGTGTCAGGCAGTTTCTTGACACCTGCACGCCGATCATGGCCGAGATCGGTGACAAATTCGAAAAAGGCGAATATTACCTTCCCCACCTGGTCATGGCCGGCGAAATGTTCAAAACCGCCAGCGCTAAAGTCAAAAGCGCCATGCAGGCCGAGGACAGCGGCAATGCCATTGCCGATATTGTACTGGGAACCCCCAAAGGCGATATCCACGACCTGGGCAAGGATATTTTCGCGGTCCTGGCCGAAGCCAGCGGTTTTGCCGTTCACAACCTGGGCGTCGACGTCCCGCCGGAAGCCTTTATCGCCCGGGTGGAAGAAACCGGCGCCGGCATTCTGGGCCTGTCTTCCTTGTTGACGACCACATTTGAAACAATCGAAGAGATTATTTCCCAGCTGGACAAGAAAGGACTGCGCAAACAGACACGTGTCATCCTCGGCGGCGGTGCCACCGAGCAAAGCCTGATCGAAAAACTGGGGGTTGATTTTCAGACCAGGGATGCCTACGAGGGCATTACCATTCTTAAAAACCTGACCGACGGAGAGACGAAAGGAGCCATGGCATGAAAACGCCGAAAATGATTTATGAAAAAGACACCATGACGGCCCAGCAGCGGCTTGACGCCGTGGTTCGCCTGGAAAAGCCGGATCGCGTTCCGCTTTCTTTAATGCTGTATTATTTCGCACCCCTGCAGGTCGGGACCAAAATGAGTCAATATATGACCGATCAGGCGACGTATAAAAGCGTCATGAAACAAATCTGGGAGGATATCGGCCCCTGGGACATTTACTACAACATCAACCCCTATTCCCGGATGATGTACAATTATGTCATGATGATGCGCGAACTCTGGCCCGGCATTGAGCTGGAAGAAGACGCCATGGCCAAGATCGATGAAATTCAATACATGGAACCCGAAGATTATGATGAGGCCGTCAAAACCTCTCCGCTGCTGGCGGACATGAGATTCCGTCTGCGCATGCTCCCCCGCTTCTGCCAGGAGGCCCAGGGTAAAAGCATGCCGGTCCTGCTTGCCAAGATGGCCAAAGGCCTCATCGGACAGGCCCTGTTCTGGAGAAGCGATTTTAAATGGTGGCGTGACCAGGGGGCCGTCATCCAGATCGGTTACCAGGCGGAGATGCCGTTTGATACCTTTTCCCAGGCCCGTAATGTCATCAATTTTTCAGCCGACCTGTTCAAACGCCCTGAAAAAATCGGCCGGGCAGCCGAGCACTTGTCCCGCAATTTTGCGGACTCGGCTATCCTGGCCTGCAAACTGATGGGCGTGCCGATTGTCCAGTGTTACTGCCACCGCACCTCCAACAGTTTTATCTCTCCTAAGCAGTTTGAGGAACTGGCCTTTCCCAGCATGGAGATTATCGTTAACCGGATTGTCGATGCCGGGTTGACACCGATTCTGCATTGTGACGGTGACTGGTTGAAAAATCTCAAAACCCTGCGCCGTCTGCCCGCCAAAAAAATCATCATCCAGCTGGACGGGCTGACCGATATTTTCGCGGCCAAACAGGAAATCGGCGACCATATGTGTATATTCGGCGATGTACCGGCCGCCAAGCTGGTCACCGGAACGGTTGATGAGGTAGACGAATACTGTCATCGATTGATTGAAGAAGTCGGAAAAGGGGGCGGATTTATTCTGGCCGGTGGCTGAGAGATCCCGCCAAACGCGAAAGCGGAAACCGTCCGTGCGATGGTTCAGGCAGTACAAAAATATGGGTATTACAATTAATGAACAACCCCGAAATCAACCTATCACTACCCGATCATGCAAAGATCCTGTCCGGGACGATATTACGGCTGGGATATCCCGGCCCGGAGGCCGTTACCGGGAACATTTCCGTCCAGATCGAGCAGGGAATCGAGACCTGCCTGGAACTGGCCCGGACAAAAGAAACACATCACACAACGGCTTTTACCGGTCTGGACAAAACCGCCATTCGTGGAGACGGCCTTTGCCTGGAAACCGTCAACTGGACGCGGCTGGCCGCCCGCATGTCGGGTATCTGTGAGTTGTGCTGTTTCGCTGTCACCCTGGGCAAGGCGGTTGATGAACGCATCAAACAACAGGGTAAGACCGCCATGCTGCAAGCGCTGATGCTGGACTCAGCCGCTTCGGTTCTGGCCGACCTCTATGCCGACCAGGTTCAACAGCAGATCAATCACCATTACCGACAGCAGGGGCTGCAATCAAGCGTCCGTTTCAGCCCGGGATATTGTGACTGGCCCATGAAAGAGGGGCAGGCGACACTGGTCCCCTTTCTGGGCCCGGCATCCATCGGCATCAGCGCTTCGGACACGGGATTGATGACACCCCGCAAATCCATCACCGCCGTGGTTATTGCGGCCGAACAGATGCCGGCGGTAAGCCCCTGTTTTCTGTGTGTCCGGGAGTGTCCTCACCGGCGCGCACCCTACGAAGGCAAAAAAGACAATCCCAGAAAATAATATCGGATCTTCTTTTAATCCAGTTTCCGCAAAGGGTTCAAGGATTCAAGGGGTCGAGGGTTCAAGCGTTTGTTGGTGGAAGCAGGGGCGACCCCATAAGCGCTAAGTTGTTTTTAACATGTAAGGGGTGAAGTCAGGTTTGAACACCGAACATCGAACGTCCAACATCGAATTTTGAATAATGTATTCTGTCAATTCCAAAAATGTGGTGGACAGTGCGGAAATAGAGAAATTGCCTAAAATTTTCGTCACAAGTATCAAGACAACTGAAAAGAAGAAGAAATAGTAATCAGGCTTCCATTTTGAAATTGGCAGAATACCTCATTGGATGTTCGACGTTGGACGTTCAATGTTCGATGTTCATCCTAACGCTTATGGGGCAGCATGGACGTGATTCACAATCGGGTACGGCACGCCTTGCTCCTACAGGAATTCGTGATCTGTGCCTTGCAGATGTGACCCGGTTTTGGTCAGACCGGATGGGCGGCCATAAAGGCAAGCAGCTCATCGGCCAGACGATCGGGTGCCTCAATGGCGGTCATATGCCCCACACCTTCCAGCATCACGTGGCGGCAGTCAGGAATGGCCTCAGCCATAATCCGGGAAGGCTCGATAAACAGGTCGTCTTTTTCTCCCACGACAATCAACACCGGGCAGGTAATCTTTTTTAGCCCGGCCACCATCATATCCGGGTCCTGGTAAAAAGAACGCACAAAAGCGGCTATGCTGGTTCTATTGCCAATACGGATAATGTCAAAGGCCTTATCCCACATGGCGGCGTTATCTTCTGCTTCGGCAATTCCCCGGAAAAAGGGGAACGGTTTCTTCTTAACAAATTCGATGGTCTGTTCCCAGGTGCGCTCCTCAAAGCTTTGGGCAAAGCGGTCATAAAAAATAGCCCTTGCTTCTTTTTTCCCGGGAAACGGGCTTGTGGCCGAAGAGGTATTGGTTAACATCAGACCGGCCAGACGGGAACTGTTTTCCATGGCCCAGCGGGAGGCCGCAAACCCGCCGGTGGAATGCGTCAGCAGATAAAAACGATCCACTTCCAAATGATCCGCCAGGGCCTCGAAGTCGGCGGCAACGGTGTCGGCGTCATAACCGGTCGGCTCCCCATCGACCGAACTGCGGCCATGGCTACGGATGTCCATGGCGATAAACCGGTGTTTTTGGACCAGCCGCTCCGTAATCCCTGAAACACGCCAATAGGTCGTGTTCTCTATCAGGCCATGGACCGCGATAACCGGATCACCGGATCCCGTCTCTTCGTAGTAGATGTTCGCGTTGTTTCTGGATAAATAAGGCATAAAACGTCGCCCCCTAATTTCTCTTCAAACCAGAGAGTGCTTAGGTGGTTAAGTGGTTATGTGATTATGTGGTTAGGTGGTTAGGTTTGCGGTGCTTAAGATTGTACAGGCTGTGTTTTGATGGGCTGATTTGGCCCGGCATCATCAGCAATACGATTTATCGTTATCGAATTTCATGGCCTTTATAGACGGCAATAACATAAACGTAGCCACATAATCACTTAATCACCTAATCACTTAATCACCTAATCGCCCGAAGCGCTGAAACCCGGAGCCTGAGGCCTCGAACCCCGAACCTCGAGCCTACGCCCCCTTCTTTCGAAGCATTTGTCGTTCGTCAACGTATATCCGTTCTTTGACCAACTTTTCCTCAAGCTTACTCAAATCAGCAAACATGAGACCGAAACGGAAAGTGCCGCTGTTGGGCTCAAGGGCGACGCTCCTGACCTCGGCCTGGTTGACCCGCAGAGCATGTTCGTATTTTTCTCCGGGCAGCAGCTTTATCCGAAGATCCGTCAACTCCTGACCGGTGGCCAACATCCGGTTTTCATTTTCCTTGTCGGCAAACATGACCAGCGCGCCGCCCTGACTGATATCGATCACTTTCAGTAAAGCCGGCTTCCCCTCAATACTGGCCCGCAACCTGGCCGCGGGATGGGCCTTGATTCTGAAATGTTTTCGGCGATGGAAGCGATCAATCGCATCCGGCACCCTGAGCAAAACATCGCAGTCGCCGATCACCCTGCCGCCGGAAGTATTAAAGCGATAATGAATTCCCTGTTCACCGATAAAGGCAAACCCCATTCGCCACTCATCCATGGTACTGATTCTTTCTTTGATGATCTGTGAACATTCGATCAGAAAAAACCAGTTGCCGTTCTGAGCTGTTAATCGTTTAATCACTGCCAGCTGGGTTAACCCGGTTTTAAACAGGCGGGCATTGAGAAGGATCCCCTCTTTCTCCAACAGCCTAAAAATATTAAGCTTCTCTTCCCCGTTGATGCTCTCGCTGGCGACCATAACACCTCTGTTCATGGAAAACGCTTATTTATTAGCCGGTGGCGAACAACATTCCTTCCGGTAACACAATTTTTTATTATATCTAATTCACAACCGTTTGTCAGCCTTCTGTTTGATTTGTGTTCAATTTTACGGCAAACAGCCCCTGAATACCGTTTTTTGCCTTTAGCCCGAACATGTCATTAAATTTACCCACAAAAAACAATAAAGCGCAAGATCACAATAAGTTGTAAAAAAATCGGACTGTTTTTATGGAGTTTAACCGGCATAATGTTAAAAGCTTCACCATACGGCCGGAGCACCCGGAAAACGCCTTTATCCCTTGACTTTACCGTCAAAAACACATACCTCAAATTGACATGGATGCCGAAAAGATTAAAAAACTCGACCGCATGTTCGCTCCAAGGGGGCTGGCCGTCTTCGGCGGCGTTTCCAAGCCGGGTGCTTTTGCCAACCTGATCCTGACCAGCCTGATCACTTATGGCTACAAAGGAAAACTTTATCCCATATCTCCGGCCGGTGGCACGGTGGCCGGTCTTGACGTTCTGCCTGATCTTGGTGCTGTTGACGGCCCCGTTGACCTGGCGTCGATATCGGTCCCGGCGGAGGCCGTACCCGATGTTCTTGAGCAATGCCTGAGGCACGGCGTGGCCGGTGCCGAAATCCATACCTCCGGTTTTGCTGAAACCGGCCAGGCAAGCGGTATTGAACTGCAGCAGAGAATGCAGGAAATCTCACATCAGGGACTTGTCATCGTCGGGCCCAACTGTTTCGGACTCCATTCACCGGCCGGCGGCGTGACCCTGCTGCCGGGATTTGACTTTTCAAAAACGCCGGGTAACATCGCCATGATTTCCCAAAGCGGCGGCATTGCCAATGATTTCGGGCATGATGCCATTGCCGCCGGGCTGAACATCAGTAAAATCATCTCTTTTGGTAACGGCTGTGACCTGGAAGCCACCTCACTGATGGAATACCTGGCTCAGGACAACGATACCCGCTTTATCGCGGCTTACCTGGAAGGCGTCCGGGATGGACGCCGCTTTCTTGACACTGTCCGTGCCATATCAAAACAAAAACCGGTGGTTATATGGAAGGGTGGGCTCACCCCCCTCGGCGCCCGGGCAACTTTCAGCCATACCGGATCACTGGGAGGTGAGGCCCAAATCTGGCAAGGCGCGCTTAACCAGGCAGGTGCCATCCAGGTAAACGGCCTGGATGAAATGGTGGACACCCTTACCGCCCTGACATTTTTCAACCGTCGGGGTCGTCGCCTGGCCCTGGCCGGCGGCGGCGGCGCCATCGGGGTTTTCAGCTCAGACCTGGCGCACCAGTGGGGTCTGGAGATACCGGCCTTCAGCGCCGAAACACAGAAAGTGCTGGCCGGCTATTTCCCCACACCCGGAAACAGCGTCGTCAACCCCCTTGATACGGGAACCCCCATGTTCCCATTAGAGGGATTAAACGGCATGATCCGGGAAATCATCGACCGCGAACCCATTGATGTCCTGCTGCTGATCATGCTCATGCATCCTTTGGAAGTGGTTACCACCACCTTTATGAAAATGGCCGGCGCAACGGTTGACGCATCACCGGCCGAAGAATACCTGTCGAAACTCTTAGCGGCCTTAACCGACATCAGAAAAGAAACCGATAAGGACATTGCCCTTGTACTGGAGAACAAAACCTGGCGAGTCGAAGACGTAAGCGTGGAGCTGGTAAGACGACGTCTGAGCAAAGCCTTTCAACAACAGGGGATTGCCGTGTTTCCGTCGGCTGAAAGAGCCCTGCGCGGTATTCGTAATGCCGCTCTCTACCGGTAGTCACTAAAAATGAAAATTTTCCGCTTTTCCCTTCTGCTTCTCTGCGTCTTCATCTTGGCGCTGTCCTTTTCCTTGCCCGGCCATACGGTGGAAACCGATGATAAAAAACCGCAACCCATGGATTATGTCAGCCGGAAACAACTGGGCATACTCAAAAAAATTATTACCAAGAACCTGCCCCGGGATATTGGCGTGGGCGAAATGGACACGTTTTTATTCGGTCTTCAGGGCGCCTGGATCAACCGTTTCCTCATGACGGAAAACGAAGAGTTTGTCGCATCACACCCCGGCATTGACCCGGTTTTCATCAGGGCGCAAAGCATTCTGGTGCGGATCAACCCTTTAATGCTGTTATTGGGTCAGGTTTATATCAACGAAATGCAGATCAATTCCCCCCGCTTCCAAATCATTCATGACGCGGAAGGCAATTTTAATTTTGATGACCTCAGTGAAGCCCAGGACAGCAAGCTGCTCAAGTGGCTTCGCGTCAAAAATCTCTCTGCTTATAACGGCCAGTACCGGGTGTTTGATGACGGTGCCCTGGATAATCCTGTAACCTATTCTGTCAACAAGGTGGACATCCGGGTCAGCGACTTTACCATCGGCAAAGTCTTCAACCTGGATGTCAGGGCCGCGTCACCGGGGTCGGACAAACAGAACATGTTCCTGCGCGGCAAAGCCGGCCCCATGGAGTTAAACCAGAAAAACGAACAGATCCCGGTCAACGCCGACCTGACCGTTGTCGACCTGCCCATCCTGCCTTATCTAGGATATACGTTTCCGAAAAACTCTCCGGCCAAACCCGTATCCGGGTTGATCAATATCAACTTTCACCTGAACGGTGACGCCTGGTCGGGCATGACCATGGCCGGCGACCTTAGTCTGACCGATGTGGTTTTTCAATCCGTTGACGGCGCCTTAAGCGGCGACCCCCTGAACATGAACATGATTTTAACGGAACCGATTACGCTGTCTTACCAGGACGATCTTTTGAGAATGGGCGCCCTGGATATGATCATCAACGGCAACCGCTTCAGCCTGGCGGGAGAACTGACCAATCTCAAGGGGCTTACCCGGGCGGATCTTCGAATGGTAACAGGCGATCTGGATATTGACGTGGTTAAAGCCGCCTATCCCTTTCTCCTTGATGCCCTGCCGGACCAGGCCGATTTCAGCGGCTTTTTCGATATGAACGTCCGTTTAACGGGCAACCAGCTGGATTCAACCATTGCCGGATCTATGGATATGGCCGGGATGACGTTTACGTTTGCCGACTATTTTTATAAGCCGCTGCAGGCGCCCATGAAGATGGATTTTTCGGCCAGGGTCAGCACCAGCGAACTTAAAGAAGCTTGCGGACGTTTTGAAATGGGCAACTTCAAGCTGGGCCATTATAATTTTATTGAAGACGTCCTGATTCGGCTGCTCAAAAACGCCACCAACCAGACGGCAAAAGAAAAATTGCTGGCCCGTTACCACCAGTTGCCGCACACAATGGAAAACATCAGCGGCAATGTCACCTATAAAGATGACCAGGCCCGGATAACCGACATTAATATTGTCAACCTGAGGCCGGAGAAAGAGGCGGGCCTTGACGCCGTTCTGGACGGGGTGGTCGACTTTTCCGACAGTACCCTTGACATCAAAGGCGATATCATCATCTCCGAAGAGCTGAGCCGGGCCATTGTTGCCATCGCCCCCGAAAACACCGCCTATCTGTGTGGCGATTCCATTGTCATCGGTTTTCAACACACCGGCACCATCGATCATTTCAGCCTGGAAATTTTTCCCCGGGCCATACGGTTGCCCTCCGAATAACATCCTAACCAGTCCCTGATACCCCCGCAATAACCGACACTTCGATGGCAAAGTAAAAAGCCATTAAATTTACCGGGTTTTGTTGAATGTATAGGAGGCCACGGTATTGTCATCATTAAAAGAGATATACAGGTCCTTGGTGTCGGTCGGGCCGAAAGCCCGGTACCTGTAATATCCATAGGTCCAGGTTTTGCGTCCGTTTTCGAGCCCGGTCCGCCAGGGTTCGCCCAGCATTCTCAAAAGATCGGCGTTGGTGGTCCGGTCGATAACAATGCTTTCCACCGCGCTGGAAGGAAAATCATGCCCTACCGTGGCGCAGCCGATGGTCACCAGAAGCATCATCATGCAGATACCGGTCAGGAAAATTTGTTTCTGTTTCATCATGGTTTTCTCCACGAAAAATATTGTATAGTATACCCGACAGGGTTATACCCTGTTATCCGTAGACGGGGCTACCGTCCGGATTTCGATATTACCGCAGTCCAATATGATTTTGCAAAGGAAACCGATATTCGGTTTTACCGTATATGGTTAGGCTGGTTATGCGTGCTTAAAAGATGAAAAAATACAAACCGCTGAAACTATTGATAGCCGGCACCGGCATTACGGTCGCCGTCTTGTTCGGCCTGCTTCTCGCCGGCATCATGCTGATCAATTCGGACGCGACCGGGCAATGGCTTGAAAGCCGGATCAACAGTCGTCTGAACGGTCATCTGACCATCGGCAAACACCGGTTGTCCCTGGCCGGGCAATACCTGGAGGTCACCGGGCTATGCCTGTCTTCAGCCGGAGACCGGCCGCTGATCAGCGTCGGACGGCTGATGGTGGGACGTCAGCCTGCCGCACCTCGTCAACCGCACCCTGAAAATAAACACCCTGCACCTGGAAGACATGACGGCCGACCTGGAAACCGGTCCCGAGGGCGAATTGAACCTAATGTCCATCCTTCGCCGGGAAGAAAAGCCTCAACCGGATACCCATCCGCCGGACAGGCACTTTTCCGGCCTGTTTCTGCCCCGAACAGTTTCGGTGGATTCCCTCCTGCTGACCAACCTTCATATCGCCCTTAAAACCGTCAAAGGAACGGTTGATTTGCGTTGCCCGGCCATGTCACTTTCCGGCAAAGCCGATCTGCAGGATCAGTCCGGACGGCTTAACGTTGACAGCAGAGACTGGCTGGTCACCACCCCGGACCTTTCCCTGCAGATAAACACCTTTACCGCCAAAGCCGCCTTTAGTGACGGTCAATTCGACCCACTGGTAGTTGAAGCAGACTCGTCCGCCGGCTCGGTAAAAATCACCGGCCGGATCCGGCAGGTCTTGATGGACCCGCAGGCCGATCTGTCCATGGAAAGCAGCCTTGACTTAGCTGGTGTCAAAAACCTGTTGGGGTTCAATCAACCCGTTTCCGGCAAGGCCGACCTCAAAGCAACACTCAAGGGTAATTTCAATGATCCCGTTTTACAGGCTGAACTGACAAGTCAACAGGCGTTTATCGGTCCTGTTTCACTTATCCTTGATATGGCCGGACATCTTGAAGGCGGCGTCTTGCATCTTGACAGGCTGTCAACCCGGGCCGACGGCATCGACCTGAACGGCCGGGGCCAGTACGCCATGAAGACAGGTGATATCAGTGCCATCCTTGAAGTGACCGCGGAAAACATTCACCAAACCGCCGCCATTACCGGATTCAAGAACGTTTCCGGCCGTTTGGACATGACGGCCGAGGTGTCGGGAAAAATCACCGATCCGACCGCCGTCCTGGAAATTGATGCCAGTGATTTTGGCATTCCGTCCCTCACCCTTGATCAGATCAGCGGCCGGGCGGATCTGTCAGGCGGGCGCCTGGTTGTTCAACATCTGGATCTCGAGCGGCTGGATTCACACTGCCAGGTCACCGGAAGCATGCAGTTGATGGACGAAAAAACCGGAAAGTTTTCATCCGATCCGGCGGTTGATTTCACCATTACGCAAGGCACTGTCAACCTGGCGGACTTTAAACGTGACCAGTTAAAAGGCCGGGTAGCGATCCGGGGTCACATCAACGGCACGGCCCAAAATCCGACCGGGAACCTGTCCTTGTGGGCCGACGAACTTGAAACACCCGCCATGCGTGTACAACAGGTAGAAGTAGCAGCGGTGCTTTCCGATGATACTGTCGACATCACCTCTTTCACGGCCGGTTTTTCCGGCGGCCAACGCGTGATCGGTTCCGGCAATCTGTCCCTGAAAAAGAGAACCTATGATTTTAACCTTGAATCCTCGGGGATATCCCTTGCCCGGATCAAACCGATCCAGGCCGGGGGCCTTGTGGACGGGACCGCCCGGTTTGCCGTATCGGGCCGGGGCAACTGGTGGGAAATCCCTTCATTGGATGGCAGCCTGCGTCTCGATCGGCTGTTGTTTGCAGACAAGGCCTTGGACAATTTTGCGGTTGATGTCAGCTTCAACCATCACCTGATGGATATCCTTGTTCATGGTGACCCGGCAGCCAGGGGCACGGTGGACCTGACGGACATGCGCTTTTCGGCCCAATGCGAAATGGCGGAAACGGCACTGGCACCCTGGTTCGCCCTGGCCGACCGATCTGATCTGGGTGGACTGGTATCGGGCCGATTGAAAGCCGAGGGCAGCCTGACCGATATTACCGCCATGACCGCCTCAGCCGAAATCGAGCAGGTGGTCCTGTCTCACGATCGCCACGGCGAAGTCCGGACGCGCCCCTTTCGCCTGAATTATCAGGATGGGCTATTGCATGTTCCGAATATTCGTCTGGTCGTTGCTGAGACGGAAACCGTCGACATCAATGGCCGTATCGGCATTGACGGAACCATGGATATGGCGATCAGCGGCGCAGTGCCTTTTGCCATACCCGCCATGTACATCCCTGAAGTCCTGAATCCCGACGGACAATTGCTGGTGGACGCCGCTGTTTCAGGGACAACCGTTAGCCCGATCGTGACCGGCGGGCTTTCGCTGTCCGACGTCGGTCTGCAGTTACCCCAGATGGCCAATAAACTTCATGATATCAACGGCCGTATTGATCTTAAGCCGGGAGAAATCCAGATCACCGATCTTCATGGCGGCCTGGGGAAAGGCCGGTTCCGGATTTCAGGCAGCGCCGGTCTGGAAGGATATCTACCAAAGACCATGAACATCCGCCTGCAAGGCGATTCATTGCCGATCGTCGTACCGGATGTAATGGACCTGAAAGTGGATACCGACCTGACCCTCGTCAGAAACCCGGACCAGTCGCTTGTCCGGGGGGGTATCATCCTTCTTGACGGCGTATACTATAAAGACGCGAAAATTGCCGGATATACGGACGTCATCCTGTCCACGCTTGAGAAGAAAAGAGCTCTGCAGCCTGATGCCGAACAAGGATTGCCTTCGTTTATTACCGACATGGCCCTGGACATAACCGTCGGGTACCGTCATCCGCTCAAAATAGACAACAACATCGCCCAGCTGGCTGTTCAGCCGGATATAACCGTCAAGGGCAGCGCGGGCAATCCGGTCGTTCTGGGGGAGGCCAGGACCAATTCCGGTGAGGTCCAGTTTCAAGGCACCATTTTCCAGGTAGAAAGCGGCATCATCAGTTTTACCAATCCCTACAAAACAGAACCCCATATCAACATCACGGCCGTAACCACCGTCAAACAGTGGCAGATCCGCCTTGCGGCCACCGGCACTCCGGATCAGCTCGAGGTGTCGCTGACCTCCGATCCCCGGGAAGAGCAGGGAGACATTCTGTCCTTGCTGCTTTTCGGCAAACCTGCACGGGACATGAACACCGGCGCCTCTCAAAAACCGGCGGAGATTCTGGCGATCTTTTTAGCTGAAAAAGCGACGGATAACATTAAAAACATAACCGGACTGGATATCGTTGAAATTTCCGCCAATGGTGATACCGGCGAAGAAGAGGTCGCCCAGGGAAGAATCACCCTGGGCTCCAAGCTGTCTGACCGCCTGTCCTTCAAATACTCCGTCAAATCGGGGAAGGACGGGGTTGTCCAGGAAAACGCTTCGGAATACCGGTTAACGGAAAATACGACCGTGTCGGGTTTTCAGGACAACCAGGGCATTTTCGGAGGGAGGTTGATTTACAGGCTTGAATTCAGATAAAGAGCTCATAATGTCGGAAAACATTACAACTCGGAATGCGCTGATAATCTGGGTATTGATGTTGTGGAGCCTTCTATGCTGCGTCTCCGCAATGGCCGATACTTCTTCCGTAAAGCAACCGCCGGACGTTGACCAGAGCCAGTTATCCGGCAGGCCGGTTTCGGGGCTGGATATCAATATTATCGGGCCGGAGAAAGGCACGTCCCGCTGGACCGATATAGCTGCAGCTTTAATCGACTTTTCCGAAGGAGATCCGTTTTCTCCAACCCGCCTGCAGCGATCCCTGGATCATTTAACGGCCTGCGGCTGTTTTGACGATATAAAGGCCCTCGCCGAACCGGAAAATGAATCCGTTGCTGTCCGGTTCGACTTAACCGTCAACCGTGTCATCCGTGAAATTGATATTCAAATCAAAGGACGAGATGGTATTTTTAAGAGTGATATTCTTGAAGCCATGTCCGTTTATCCGGGCCAGACCTTCTCCACCCGGAAGGCGGCCAGGCAGAAAGATATTATCACTGAGCTGCTCAACGCCCGGGGATTTTCCTCGCCGACAATCGAAATCGAAATCCGCGAGAACGATACGGATTATACGGTGCTGTTACGCGTGATAATATCACTCGGACCGCGTAAAATCATAAAAGCCATCAATGTTTCCGGAAACACGGTTTTTTCCGACCTGCGACTGAAAAGCCGATTGAAGACCTGGCGAAAATTTCTTTTTTCCGGCCGATCAACCCGACTGAATGAACGGATATTAAACCAGGATATCAAAGCACTGGCCGAGTTCTACTGGCGCAAAGGGTACCCGGAAGCGACGGTCGACTATAGGCTGGAGATGAACGAGAAAGGCAACCGCGTTACTATCCTGCTCAACGTCCTGGAAGGCCCCCGATACAAATTCACGTTTTCCGGCAATGAACATTTCTCAGGCCGAACCCTCAAAAAAGAACTGACCTTTTTTTCAAAAGGTGACCAGAACGGCCTGGGAATCCGAAAAAGCGTGAAAAACATCAAAACCCGCTACCAGAATACCGGATATCTGAACCCGAACATAATCGTTGAAGAGAATGTCCGTCAAGCAGATGACGGGCCGGAAAAGGAACTTGTTTTCCGGGTGAATGAAGGCCGTCAAACCCTGGTTCGATCCGTCAAGATTATTGGCAATACCGGCCTTACCGATGAGCAGATACACGAACAGATGCTGACACGGCCGCCATCCTGGATAAACAAGGGCGTTTATGCGCCACGTGTGATGGAAGCGGACATCCGCGCCATACGGCGGTTATATCGTGAGAAGGGCTTTTATCATGCCCGAATAGAGGACGGCACAACCTTCAGTGATGACGGTTCCAGAGCAGATATCCTTATTGAAATTAACGAAGAGAATCAAGTATGGGTTTCATCGGTCCGTTTTGATGGTTTGACGTCTGTACCAGAAGCGCAGGCCCTGCGGATGCTGCGGCTGTCTCCGGGAGTGGTTTTTAAAGACGAAGTCGTGCAGCGGGACCAGACCGAACTGGCCGCCCTGATTTCGGAAACCGGTCATCCCCATGTCCAGGTAAACTCGAGTGTAGCCATGTCTGACGACGGCAGGTCCGCGGATATCGTTTACCACATAAACGAGGGGCCCGAAGTAAAAATGGGCCGGACGTTTGTGACCGGCAATCTTCGCACCCGGCCGGGCATCATAAAACAGGAAATGGAACTGGCAAAAGAAGCGCCTTTCTCTCTGAAAAAACTGGTTAAAAGCCAGCAAAACCTGAGGTCTTTGCAGATATTCAAGTCGGTTGATTTTAAATCCGTAGGCCTGAAAGAAAAAGAAGACCGCGTCCACCTGTTTGTAGAAACATTAGAAAATAAGCCTTTTTTTATCGAACTTGATATTGGTTACAACTCAGAACAGGGCGGATGCGGGAAAGTAGCCCTGGGCGATCATAACCTGCTGGGCTTCAACCGGGACGGGTACTTCAGCGGGAAAATCAGTGAAACCGGTTATCGCGGCGACCTGGGCGTTCGTTCTCCTCGTTTTCTGTTTCCCCAAACATCTTCAGTCTTTAACCTGCATATCGAAAAATCAGAAGCTTTCAACCAGGACTTCGGCGTCAGGACCCGGGGCGCCTCATTCGGCATCAACCGGCAGTGGCTACCGGCGTTATCCACCAGCATCGCGGCGGACACCGAAAAAAGGCGGCAGTACCCGCTCTCTTCGTCAGCGGCGGAAGATGAAATTTATGACAATCGCCAGACTGTTTCCCTGACGCCGGGTATTGTTTATAACACACGGGATAACAACATCATACCGACAAATGGCGTCATGGGCACATGTAATATAACCTTTTCCCGCGGCATCAACAACCAGCCGGATGATTTCATCAAATACCAGGGCTCGCTCCACTTCTACCACACCCTTTTCGAACATATCACCCTTGCCGTAACCGGCAGGGCCGGATATATCGACCCTAAAAGCGCCTCAATCGCGGTTGCCGATGATCAGCTCTTCTTTTTGGGTGGCATATCTTCGGTGCGCGGATATCCCGAGAACCTGTTGCTGCGTGATGACAACGATGATCCGGTCGGCGGCCGCCGCTCTTTATCCGGGACCATTGAAGCCAGGATGCCGGTCAAAAACATTTTAAGCCTGGTCCTGTTTTATGATGCCGGCAAACTGGACCGCACCTACACACCGGCGGACACGGGAATCCGATCTTCGGTGGGGCTGGGGCTGGGGTACCGGACACCGGTGGGGCCCTTGAGCCTTTATTACGGTTACAAACTCAACCGCAAACCCGGTGAAAGTTCCGGCCGGTTTCATTTTTCCATCGGCTATACGTTTTAGAGGGTTCAAGGGGCCCATCGAATCCTTGAATCCTTCAGAAGAGCCAGTCAACTATTGAATTATGAGATCGTTTCTCATATAATAAATAGGATAATGCTTTTAACCCGCTTAAACGGTTACCACTTCTTTTCTGTAACGATTTCAGATTGATAAAAATAAAATGGAGGTTGCATGGAGCACAAAGACGTCGTTAAAAAAGTAACTGAAATGCTGGTCAACGGTGACATCACCCCCTGGAATGCCGAAGAGGCGGCCGCGGAACAGGGGCTGGCCGTTCCGGAAAACATTACCGCCGGAGTCGAGGCGCGTCGGGCGTTTGTGGCGCATAAAACCGGGCATGAACTGCATCACCTGGTCATGCCGGAAAAGCCTTACCATGTCGCCTACCGCTGCCCCAAAGACAATACCCTGTGGACCCTGGCTGAAGGAGATATCTATACCAAGTGCACCCTTTGCGGGTCCGACCTGAAAATCCTGCCGGAAGACGAACGCCACAAACCCCTGGTCAACAGCTATATCGGCGGCGTGGAAGATTACTGCAGCTATTCCGGCCAGGTCTCTGTCAGCGGCGATGTGGAAAAAACCTTTCAAATCCTGCTGTGCTGGGGGCCGGGCGTGGGACACATGGGCATCGGCTCGGGCTGTTACAAGCTGAACAAATTCGGCCCCCTGGAAATCAAAGTCTCGGACTGGGGCATGGCCTGCCGTAACCTGGCTTTTGTGTTTGATGCGGAGACCGACCGTGAAAAGGCCCGCAACCTGATCCAGCAGAATCTGGACAACATTATCCCCAAAATCACCGAAAAGCATCTGGCCGACTGGAATGGCGAGATTGATTATGTGGATTTCTTATACAAACAGCACCATGCCGATCGTATCCTGCACTGCTGTTTTTATTCCCGGTTTGACAATCACCGGGGCCACGGCCAGACCTCCCATGCCACTGGTATGGCCAAACTTTTGATCGATGACCTGTTCAAACAGAACAACATCCCCTGCCGGCTTTCAGTGGTCGGTATGGGACGGGACGGTGATCTCAAACCATCTCCCAGAAACCGGCGCGGCCGTTATGTATCGGCCCAGCAGACTATTCCCGTGGCTGAATACGAAAAAATCATCGGCCGTCCCATCGAGGACTTTTTTTCCTATATTCACCTGGATCAACAAGGCGTGACCGAAGAAACCGGCTGGCCGGCCTATACCGGTATGGGCGGTGAAATCATTCCGGCCTTTTACCGGACCATGCGCTGCAATCCCCGGCCCTACATGGTGCCGAGTTTCCAGAAAGTATACGCCAGGATCGTCGGCAATGACCTGGTTTTCGGCGTGGAACTACCCAACGTTGAGGTTGGTATCACCTCCAGTCCGGAAGGCATTATTCCGCCAATCTCAAGAGAGATCCTGAAAATGTGGGGTATCGGCACAGCCAAGGAATTTGCCGCCGCTGCCGCGGCCATTACCCTGGGCGGTGAATTCAATTTTGCCACCCTGCACGTTCAGGAACGGATGTATACCGGAAAATAAATTGTCCAGAATTATACCCATCCAAACGGCCACCCGGGTCGGGGACATCACGATTCCCGGCCGGTATTGCCTGCCGCAGGGGACCGGGCCGTTTCCGTCGGTCATTGTTATGCACGGCAGTGACGGCTATAAGTTCAATCATTTGAAGATTGCCGAAAAACTGGCCGGCCAGGGTCTGGCGGCCTTTGTGCCGACATGGTTCGGCTACCATGAAACCCGGTCCCACTGGGATCACCTGCAACCGGAAGACATCCCGGCCACGATAGCCGACTTTCAACAACGCGCAAACGTGGACAAACATCGAACGGCCTTTCTGGGCGTCAGCCGGGGCGGCGGGTTGGCCCTGTATTATGGATCGCAGACCCCGGACACAAAAGCCATTGTCAACTACTTCGGCCTGACAGCCTGGGAAGGGGGGCTGGCCGAGTTGCCCCACCTGCCCCTGAACCCCGAAGACCACCTGGATTTTGTGCGGGATATTACCTGCCCCATCATCTCTTTTCACGGAGATGCCGACGATGTCGTACCCGTGACCAACACCTACCTGCTGGACAAAGTTTGCCGCCGATACGGTGTTACTCACGAATTCGTTATTTATCCCGGCATCAACCATTCGTTTATCTGGGATGACAGTGACAATGAAAAGTATGATCGAAATGCCCATAGGGATTCATGGGAAAGGGCCATAGGGTTTCTGAAGCAACAACTGTTTTAGGTTCGGGGTTCAGGGTTCGAGGTTCGGGGTTCAGGGCCATGGTGATTATATTGGACCTATGCCCTAAAACTTAACCACATAACCACATAATCACCAAGACCTAAATCCCTGTTTTCCGGTACCGGGAACCATCTACTTCCTCTGTTATTTGCTGTTATTTGTGTTATTTACTTGACTTCTGTTCTGACACGCTATAGCGTTGCATCAACAATTGGTGTTCCTGGTAGTAATTAACCTGCGTAAGCCCCGGAATGACTCCGGGGCTTTTTTTATTGGGACACAGAAAGAGGTACATAGTGAACTTTGAAGTATTTAATTTCCATCCTGCTGTCGCGGCAGGCGTCTTAAAGGCCGGTTACGTGACACCGACCCCGATTCAGGCCGAAGCGATTCCACCGATCATGAAACAAAAGGACGTCATGGGACGGGCCCAGACCGGCACCGGCAAAACAGCCGCTTTTGTTCTGCCGATTCTTCACCAGCTGATCAAACACCCACAAACCAAGTATCAGAAAAATGCCCCACAGGCACTGATCATGGCCCCCACCCGTGAACTGGCCGAACAGATTCATCAGGCCATCAAAGACCTGGGGTGCAAAACCCGTATTAAAAGCGTCGCCGTTTACGGCGGTGTCAACATCAACCCGCAAATCCAGAAACTGAAACAGGCGAATATCGTCGTTGCCTGTCCCGGCCGGCTGCTGGATCACATTAATCGACGGACCGTTAACCTTTCCCGGCTGCAGGTGCTGGTTCTTGATGAGGCCGACATGATGCTGGACATGGGCTTTCTGCCGGATGTCAGAAGGGTGCTGTCAGGCCTGCCCGAAAAACGCCAGACCATGCTTTTCTCAGCCACCATACCCGCCGAAATACGAAAGCTGTCCCGGGAAATCCTGCAGGATCCCGTTACCGTCCAAATCGGCACGACCGCACCGGCAGAAACGGTCAAACATGCGCTCTACCCGGTGTCCCGGCATTTGAAAACAGCGCTTTTACTGGACATATTAAAGACCACCCCGACCCGATCGGTCCTGGTTTTCACCCGCACCAAATACAGCGCTCAAAAGCTTGAGAAAAAACTGGCCGGCGCCGGTTACCGGTCGACCTCTCTCCAGGGGAATCTTTCCCAGGTAAAACGCCAGGCCGCCCTGGACGGTTTCCGCAAAGGAAGGTTTCAAATCCTGGTTGCCACCGATATTGCCGCCCGGGGAATTGATGTTACCCGGGTATCCCATGTCATTAACTATGATATGCCGTCGACACCGGAAGCATACATTCACCGCATCGGCCGGACCGGTCGGGCAGACCGTGACGGGGAAGCGTTTACCCTGGTCACCGGCGAAGACAGAGACATGGTCAAGGCCATCAATCGCGTCATCGGCACAAAAATTGAACAGCGGACCCAGGAAGCTTTTAATTACAAGACTCCGGCAGCGGCTGGTAACGGCAGCCCGGTCCGTCGGGCCAAACCCTTTCGCCAATTTCCCAAAAGACGTAAAACGACCGACAGGCAATGTGCGGCTGCATGTTAGCCCGAATATTTCATGAGATTTTTTGATTCGGGCGAGCCGATTTCACACCGAGCCCCTGGCTCCACCTGCTTTGTTGCAGCATGTTCGCGAATGTTGTAGGGGCGGCCCCCTGTGGCCGCCCGATTAAAGGGCACCCACAGGGGGGTGCCCCTACATAAATCGCATGCTGCGCCTCGCATGTGCAGCCAGGGGCTGGGGGCAAACTCGACTCGTGAAATAATCGGGTTAGCCTGATCATTTGACCGACATGGGCGCGCCCTGCTATATTCTAAAAAAAACAGCGGAGGTGCGTCAATGATCGTCGTATGTTTGGGGGGAACCGGGGGGATGGGCCGGTATGCCGCGCGAACGGCAGCGGCATTTGATTTTGTCGAACAAGTCATCATCGCCGACCTGAATGTCAAGGCGGCCGAATCGTTTGCTTCGGAACTGGGCCCAAAGGCCCGGGGTGTGGCCGTGGACGTTACCGACCCGGTCCTGTTAAGATCCGTCCTGGCCCGGGGCGATATCATCCTTAACACCGTAGGGCCTTTTTTCCGCTTCGGCGTCCCCATCTTAAAAGCAGCCATCGAAACCGGCAAAAGCTATATAGATATCTGCGACGACTGGGAACCCACCCTGGAAATGCTTGATCTGCATGACCAGGCAGTCCAGGCCGGGATCACGGCTGTCATCGGCCTGGGTGCCAGCCCGGGCATCACCAACCTGCTGGCGGTCATGGCCATCAGGGAACTTGACCGGGCAGACAAAATTTACACGGTCTGGGATCTGGACAGCGCCAAACCGGAAACCATCGGCCCCAATCTCAGCGCGGCCATGGTGCACGGCATGCTGCAGTTGACCGGGAAAATACGGATCTGGGAAGACGGCGGCTACAAAGACGTCCGGCCGGTCCGTAAGATCCCTGTTGACTATCCCGGCATCGGCCGCCGCATTGCCTGGAGTATCGGTCATCCCGAGGCCATTACCCTGCCCCGCTATTTTCCGGACCTGAAAGCTTCCCGCAACCTCATGGTCACATCCGGCGCCAATATCTTTGGCCTATGGATCGTCGGCACCCTGGTCAACACCGGCATATTGTCCATTGAAAAAGCGGCCCGCATTGCCGAAAAAATCGAGGGCACCGGCGTGGGCCGCACGCCGGCCGATTTTATTCGGGAATCAAAATCCACGGGGCCATTGCGGCTGCCGCCTTTGTTCGCCCTGGCCGAAGGGGAGAAGGACGGCCGCCCGGCTGCCGTGGCCGTCACCGTCATCGGTGCCCCGACCGGCGGCATGGGCGGCGCCACCGGCGTACCATTGGCCGCCGGACTGGCCATGTTCAAAGAAAACCTCAAACCCGGTGTTTTCGCGCCCGAAGGTGTCATCGACCCTGAAAAACTTCTGAATGTCATGGCCCCGCTATGCAATCCACCGTACAAAAACGCTTCGGAGATACTGGTTGTTACCAGATCGTGGGAAGACGGGGATATAAGGGAGAAGGTTTTAAAGTTTTAGGTTTTAAGTTTCAGGGTAGGAAATCGATCTTGGGTGGCAGAAACGAGTGGTTATGTGATTAAGTTTCAGGTGGTTGTTTTAGGTCAACAAAAAGCGATATTGGCAACCCGTTCGACCTGCCTGAAACCGCATTAAGCCTGACTTTCAACTTGTTTCAATTGCAACCCTATGAACTATCCCCCGCATAGCGGGCCATCCCCCAAGCCTCAAACCCCGTCCACATAACCACATAACCACATAATCACTTAATCACTTAATCACTTAATCACATAACCACTTAATCACATAACCACCTAAAACTTTAAAACCTTTACCGCTGAATCCGGAGACGATCGTTTAGAATCTTTTTTGGAAAGGCTAAATCAACTTGAGTGAACTGCCCACCGTCCCCACCTTATTCCCCTCACCGTCAAAAAGATAGGCGGCTGAAAGCATGACCGTAAAAACTTCACCGTCTTTTTTACGGTTTTTGATGCGGCCATAGAACCGGCCCTTTTTCTTTAAAGCCAGGCCGACCCGTTTTTCATCTTTGGGGTCATCGTAGATGATGCTGATGGGCTGATTAATCATTTCTTCAGGTGAATAGCCGAATCGCTTATATGCGGCGGGGTTGAAACCGGTAATTTTGCGGTCATTGTCCACGGTAATCAGCATGGCCAGAGAACATTCAAAAATCGACCGGTACCGGGCCTCGCTCTCTTTTAAGGCTTTTTCCGCCAGGCGCTGTTCGGTCACATCCGAGACAGTCCCATTGATCACCTGCAGGTGACCGTTATCATCAAAACTGGTCCGCATGATCTGGCTGAGGATCCGCGTTTCTCCGAATTTTTTCCGGATCCGGTGTTCCAGACGGTAGTAATCCGGCTCGGTGGTCTGGCTTAACGCTTTGATCAGATGCTTGACGCGATCAACGTCATCCGGATGAATCATCTTAAGGATGGTGGCAAAGGATTTATCAAACGTATCTTTATCAACACCGAAAATCTGGGCGGTGGTATCGCCCAGCAAGACGATGTCTTCCTGAACGTTGATAATCCACCCGCCGATCAGTTTGGTCTGATGGGTTTTTAAAAAACCGATTTTATCATCATTTGTCATTGTTCACGTCCTGTTCGGCGATACGCATTGTTCTGAATTTAAATACTTTTAATGCCAGGGACAACAAATTTCCAAATAGGCTTTACCCCGGGGCTGCATGTCGGATATATTCTTTTCGTACTTTGTCCGGGACCGGTTCCAGACTTAAAGACACCCTTAAGAATTCTCGCTGATTATACCGGAAACGAACCGGAAAGTAAATGTGCAAAACAGGTCATCCATGGCTGGTAAATAGTGCCACAGCACCTGATTTCATTGTTTCAAAGAGGGGCTAAAATGAACCAACAACTTGGAAATAAAGAGAAAAAAAATGTGGTTATGGTCGGCATCGGCCAGATGGGCGGGGTGTTCGCGCTGGGGTTTCTGCGGGCGGGGTACCCGGTTTTTCCGGTAACGCGTAACATGCGACTCTCCGATTACGTGGGCCGGATTCCCGACCCCGAGATTGTCCTTCTGGCCGTACCCGAAAACACGATTGTCGAAGCAATCCGGCAGGTACCGGAAATATGGCGGGACCGACTCGGCTTTTTGCAGAATGAACTGTTACCCTATATCTGGAAGACCGAGGGCATTGTCAATCCCACGGCCATGGCGGTCTGGTTTGAAAAGAAAAAAGGGCGCGCCGTCAAAGTGTTTCAGCCCACACCGGTTTTCGGGCCCCATGCCGAAACGGTCTGCGATGCGCTGACCGCCCAGGGCATTGCCTGCCGTATTCTTTCGGACCCGGACCAGCTGGTGCTGGAGCTGGTCAAAAAAAACCTGTATGTCCTGACCATCAATATTGCCGGGCTTTCCGCGGGCGGCACCACCGGCGAATTGTGGCGTAATCACGAACCCCTGGCCGTGGCCGTGGCCCAGGACGTGTTAACGGTCATGGCGCATCTGACAGGCCAGGCCCTGAACCGGGATGAAATGATCGAATTTCTGGCGGATATCCTGACCAGAATTCCGGATCACGGCTGCCGGGGACGCGTGGCTAAAGACCGGCTGAAGCGGATTTTAGAGATTGCCCGCAAGGGGGGGCTGGCTACGCCTGCCCTGGATAAAATTTCGGCATAAAAGGGACTCATTCTTTTCGTCATTCCGACCACCGAGCCGGAATCCAGATCGGCCGGTGCTCATCCAGGGCTGCACAAAAATACATTATGAGAAAACCGTTCAATTTTTTTTCGACCCCGTGTCGGAGCCCGGGGTGACGAGGAATGGGAAGGCCCTTTTTACGAAGCCAGAAATGTCTGCATATAGACAAACTCATTCACGTCGATCAACTCACACGGCTCCAAGCCGATGCGCTGTTTGAGTTCGTCGGGTGAAAACCTGATCTCAAGCGGCGGGCCAAAAGGGGTTTCTTTCTTTTTAAATTCTACAATGGCCAGCCGGCCACCGATTTTTAACAGACGTTTGGCTTCATCGACAAAACCTTCCATATGCGACGGGGAAAACCCGTGCAGGACCATTGAGGTGTAAATCAAATCAAAGGCGGCCTCCGGCAGGGTCGTCTTTTGCGTAATATCCCCTACCTGGGGGTTGATGATCGTGCCTCGGGTTTCTTCTTTGAGTTCATTTATCAGCTCATCGTCCGGATCAAGGGCATAAACAAGGCCGGATTCGCCGGTTATTTCAGCAAACGCCCTGGCCATATACCCCTTCCCGCATCCGGCATCGAGAATGGTCTCGCCCGGCCCTATTTTTAAATTATCAGTGATGACTGTTTTATCTATCAGGCTTTCCGAAGATTTCCCCTTATGCTGGTGATGATGGCGTTGATCATGATGATGGTGGTGTGTGGACATGCTGCTGCTCCTTCTTACCTTGCCGCCGTGTCTTGATTTTTGAATCCGCCCTGGTTGAGCGGGTTTCCGTTTTCTGTTTTCTGAATAATGGTAATATCCCGTTTGGGGTAGGGTATTTCGATACCCTCCCGGTCAAAGACCGCTTTCACCCGGTCGGTGACTTCAGAGATGGTATCCATGCGTTTTCTGGCATTGCTGATCCAGACCCGGAGCTGCAGATCCACAGAGGATTCGCCGAAATTCCGGACCACGACCTTTGGCGCCGGATCAGCCAGAACCCATTCCAGGGAACGGGTCACCTCGACGATCAGGGCCTTGGCTTTGGCGATGTCCGTGTCATACGAAACCCCGATATTAACCCTGACCCGTATGGATGATGAGGTAGCGGTATAATTGACAATGTCCCGGGTCATGATGATGTTGTTGGGAATGATGATCTCAATATTGTCCGTATTCCTGATGGTCGTGGCCCGCAGACCGATGTTAATGACATCGCCCCAGGTGGCCGACCCAGCCGGTGCCTCCCAAAGCTCGATACGATCACCGACTTCAAAGGGGCGGTCGATCAACAACAGAACACCGGCGATGAAATTGGACAGGGTATCCTTGGCGGCAAAACCGATGGCCACACCGGCCACACCGGCCCCGGCCACAAATGGCATGATATTGACGCCTAGCGCATCCATAGCGATAATCACTGCTGCCGTATAGATGATTATTCCGGAAAACTTGTCCAGGATATCAAAAACGATATCATCAACCCGGGTGTCTGTTTTGTCGGCCAGCCGTTGCTGCAAAAACTGAATAACAATCTTGACCATGCTGTTCAGCGGCCCGGCCACCAGAAGGGTAAACACTGCCAGCAGAATTTTGTTCAGCAGGGGAAACTCGATAAAGGTCAATACATACATACCGGTGCCGAATAATACCGACAGGCCGACGATTTTTTTGACCAGCTTGAGGAACTGATCGCTGAATTGAAACAGCCGGATATTACGCCCCCGTTTCCTGAGGATCGTGATCGCCAGCCGCAACAGCAGCCAGACCACCAGGGCGACCACGCAGGCCGCCGCGATATTAAAAATAACCGTCCCCGGCGCAGCGTGTTTTAAAATTAACCCTTTTAGTGTGCTTATCATTAGGATACCTCTTTATTTTATTTAAAGGTTTTTCAGCAATTCCAATTGGCACACAGGGTTCAAGGATTCAAGGGGTCGAGGAGTCGAATTGCAGTTCACTTGACCCCTTGAATCCTTGATTCCTTGGCCCCTTCCAAAGCCCATCGGCTTAACATTCATTTGTTTCAACAAATCGGTGAATGGACCCAATGTCATAGGCCGAGCAAAGTGTCCAGCCGCCCCTCCTTTTCCAGGGCATGCAACTCATCGCAGTCGCCCACATGAACACCGTCGATAAAAATCTGGGGGACCGTGGTCCGGCCCCCGCTTCGTTCAACCACTTCGTCAAGCCAGACCGGGTCCTGGTCCACCCGGCGCTCGACATAGGCAACGTTTTTTTTATTCAGCAGATTCTTGGCCCGAATGCAATAGGGGCAATAATCCATGGTATAAATTTCAACCGCTTTGGTCATTTCCCGCCTCCCTGCTGCTCGACTCTGCTGATAAATTCCAGCCATTTTTCCTTGAACACCGCGCCGGGCACGGCGTCCAGTGTCCGCAATTCCACAGTCGGCGCGCTCATATTAAGGCGGACATCGGTAAAAAGAGTTGTCATATGATAAAAAAAGGATTCGAAATTCGGGTTAACGGTCTGCCAGTATGGTATTTCAGCACCCAGCACCACCGCGTCCACCCCGACCCGCACAATATCCCGGGCCAGATCAGACGGGGTGGTTTCGGCTGTCGGCCGCTGATAGGGCATGCCGCAACGGCTGGGATCGGTGTTGTTCCAGATATCCCGCCGATCGGGCCCCATGCAGAAATCCGGGTCTTCCGCCAGACGGCACATCAAACCGAACAGGGTAGGCGTCTCATCAGTTTCCAGAATCAGCGCGTGCAGGTGAATAGAAGCCGTACCCTTCATCATTTCGTGACCCCGGGTACCGCTTTTCTCCAGCCGTTTATGAAGATTCACGTATCGCTCGCTTGTCAGGCAGAGTGGCCCCGGCCCCCGCTCAGGAATATACGGTACCGCTGTGTAATCCACCCCGCACTCCCAGCGGATGGCATCATTGACGGTATCGATTTCCTTGAGGGTGGCGTCAAAATCGTTTCCGGCATCAGGCAGCAGGGGCATGCTGTGGTACTCGATCTGCCCGCCCGGTTCAAAGGTGACGTGCATGCCCCGGTCGTTTTCCAGGTACTTACCGTTGTGCGTAAAGCCCAGCTCGGCCAGGCATTTATGCATCTTTTTAACGCAGTTTTCAGTAGGTGGCTCCTTGGCCAGAAACTCGTATTCAAACCCGTAAGTGCGTTGTGCCCCGGGCGTCATCTTTTTCTCGATCCGATCCAGCAATTCTTTGCTATATACATCGATTAACTGCCGGCGGTCAATTTCAGTCATTACGATATCCCTTATTGCCTCTTCAATCTTTCGTCACGAACATTCCACAGCGCTTTGGCTAATCACGGGCAAGCTGTCCGTGGCACCCGTTTTCGTTCTGTTTTGTCCAAATAGCGGGTTGCGACGCAGCCACTTCAACCAGGAATTCAGCCCTGAAATACATGGAGCACGAATGCGCATGTTTTAAGGAAACTGATCAATACCCGATAAACACTTAACCACCTAAACACATAACCACTTAATCACCTAATCATGACAAAAGGGCACGGCACGCCGTGCCCCTACAACATTTGCGAACGACCGGTGAACCCCAAACCCAAAATCTAACACCTACCCCCTATAAAATGCTCATACCACAGTGTAAACACAATCACCGCAAAAACCCGGTCGGCCCCGGATACCAAGGTGTGCGGCCCGATGTTTTTTGATGAACTGTCTCGGGTTTGAGCGGCAAATACGTCCGGGTCCACAACCCCCTGCCGGGCCACCATGTCGCCGCGGACCACCTCTTCAATGGCTTCAGGCAGGTTGTCCGGATCGGACAGCCAGTCGGCCATGGGAATGGTAAACGGCTGTTTTTTACGAAAGGCTGTGGCCCGGTCCAATATCCCGAATCGTTCAAAAGCCCGGCGGCAGACCACCTTTTCCATATCGGTAGCGATGTTTACTTTCAGGTTCACCGGCAGCCGGGCGGCAAACTCGGCCAGCCGGTAATCCAGAAACGGGGTCCGGGTTTCCAGGGAGTGCCGCATGGAGAGTTTGTCCAACCGCAGAATCACATAGTCCGGCAGCCGGGCCCGGCTTTCAAAGGCAATAGCCGTATTGACCGGATGACCGTCCGGATCTACCACAGGCAACGCATCGTCCGGGAAACGGGTGTCCGGATAATCCTGCCCCAACAGCTGTTTTAATGATGACACGTCAAACAACTGCTCGCTCTGGATATAACGTTTGGCGGGATCACGATCCCGGACCGCCATATATGGCGCCAGTTCGGGATAGACGGCGTCAAGCCGTTTTTGTTCGGCCGATCCCAGGACGGAATAGACAACCGCCGCCGCTTCGATGAGAAACTTGCGGTACCCGGCAAAGATCTCGTCCGCCCCTTCGCCGGTAACCACCACCTTCAAATGGCTTCCGGCCAGTTCACACACCTGGTCGGTGGGCAGGATCGTCCCCAGAGAAATCGGTTCTTCAATGGTTTCAACGATTCCGGGCAATCTCTCCAGCATCTGCCGGCCGCACATACGAACGATATGCTCACTCCCCGTAAACCGGTGCCGGTTGGCCGCCAGAAAAGTTTTTACCGCCTCCAGTTCATTATACGCCTGCTCTTCAAACGATATGGAAAACAGCCGCAGCGGTCCATGAAAATCCACGGCCCGGGCAGCTACAGCGGAAGAGTCAATGCCGCCGCTGAGCAATGCGCCGACTTCCACATCCGAACGCAGCCGGATACGGACTGCGTCGGAAAACAGGTCGTAAAATTCTTCTTCGGCTGTTTCGACCGTCATATCCGGATCAGGCCGATCGGGCATATGGTTCCAGTAACGACGGATCTCATGTTCACCGGTACGCAGGTCATAAACCAGGTAACTTCCCGGCGGCAGACGGAACACGCCTTCGAACATGGTCTGGGAACCGGGCACATAGCGATAGGTAAAATATGTACCCACCCGGGACCGATTCAGCCCGGCCGGACGACCGCTGCCGGCCAGAAGAGGCTTGATTTCGGAAGCGAACACAAAACGATCGTCATGGACCGTATAATAAAGCGGCTTGATACCGAAACGATCGCGGAACAGCACCACTTGCTCGTTGACGGGATCAAAAACAGCGCCGGCATACATGCCGTTAAGGTGGTTTAAAAAATCAAGGCCCTTTTGGCGGTAGGCATGCAGAGCGACCTCGATGTCGCCTTTGGTGACAAACGGCTGATTTCCCAGTTCCTGCCGCAGCTCGATGTAATTATAAACCTGGCCGTTGCAGACGATGGCCGTTCCATCCGCCGGACAGACAATGGGCTGCATGCCGGTCTCAAGGTCCAGGATGGACAACCGCACCAGCCCCAGCCCCACCCGACGTTGTCCGGCAGCAAACACCCGCTGTTGCTGATCATCCGGCCCGCGATGACGCTGCAGCCCGCCCATATCTGCCAGACGATGCAACACCTCATCTTTACCCAGAGATTTCGTTATGATACCGCTGACCCCACACATAATCAGCTTTCCTTGTTACCACTTGTCTATTTAAAACGTTGATTTACGTCGTAAACTCAAATATTGGCGTTTAATGAAAACCAGCAAAAATGACGTGCCGCCCTTAACCACTTAATCACCTAACCACATAAACACCCTGACACCTCAAATGCATATCCGGCTGGCACCGGAGACTGAATTATGGACAAATTTCTACTCATCAAGATTAGGCTCAATGGCGCAGGCCGTGCCGGTCTCGTATTGATCTTTAAAAACAGAGTTCGCCAGCATATTGAAGAAAAACATCAATTTGAATACCGCAAAAACACAGGTCTGCTCTGTGGTTGTATAAAGCTGTTCAAACGCTGCCGGCAGGTCCTTGTTCGGAAACGTTCCCTCATGGGTAAGGTATTGACACACCCATTGCAACGCCACCCACTCCCGGTGCTCAAATACATCCGGAGAAAGCTCGATCAACGCATTCATCTCTTCCCTGGATAAACCGGCGGTTCGACCGAACCGCCTGTGGGCGGCCAGTCACTGGGGGCAACCGTTTCCCATGGCCGTAACGATCATGATTTTCTCCCGGAAGCCCGGAGGTATCGCCCGGAAAACATATACCCGCAGCAGGGGATAAGTGTACCGCAACAAATCGCCCGCCCGGAAAAGCAGGTGTCCCGGCCCCTGATAACGCCGCTTGTCCGCGTAACCCGATTGAGCGATCCGATCT
Source organism: Desulfosudaceae bacterium (assembly GCA_963674745.2). Taxonomy (GTDB): domain Bacteria; phylum Desulfobacterota; class Desulfobacteria; order Desulfobacterales; family Desulfosudaceae; genus JBFMDX01. The sequence goes on from CAXXDV010000001.1 coordinate 367,245, forward strand.
TTTTCAAAAAACCGCGCATCATATCGCCGGCCGCCGGCGGTCCGGACAAACGAATAAGCAACTACCAACAGGGGCGACAGGCCCAGGACAATCAAGAAAGCAAAAATTATCTGTATCCACATTGCACTGATTCCTTATTTTAACCTACGACAGGTCCACCAGTCCTGAAATCCGTCCGATGGCCCGGCTGATATAGGTTTCGTCTTCAACCACCACGTCTATGGCATCCGCCGGGCAAACCGTCGCGCACCGGCCGCATCCCCGGCACGCGTCCTGGTCAATGACCGCCCGGCCATCTTCAAGGGTTATGGCATTCACAAAACAGACATTGTCCGTGCATGTGCCGCAGCCCACGCACTGGTCGGTCACGGCCACATGAACACCCGGCATGCGGGACACCTTGGAACTGATATCCGGTGTAATATCCGGCAGCATCTTCCACAGGCAGCAACAGGGACAGCAGTTGCAGATGGTCATCAACCTGTCCGGAGGCCCCACGTTGAGCCAGACCGTGTCCAGTTTGTTGCGGCCGATCAGGTGTACCAATCCGGCTTCACGACAGCGCCGGGCATGATCCAGGGCTTCTGCCTTGGTTACCTGCCGGCCGAACCGGGGATTGATGTCACTGGCCGCCGACCCCAGAAAAATGCAGCCGTATTCTACCGGATAATCTTTGCAATGGGCCGAATCCCGACAGATGCAGAAATCCATGACCCAGTGAAAGGCGGCCTTTCTGATGAAGTGCTCCACCACCTGCGAGGGAACAGCCATGCTTTCCGGCTGTTCAACCGACCTGTTGACGGGAATGACCTCATCTTTCGGCAAATAGATGATTTCATCGCCCTCGAAAAGCATGTGCTCCACCACCCGGCCGATGGGACGGAAATGAGTCAGCCGGGCCAGGAGAAACCGGCCGGCAAAAGTCTTGTTGATCAGGGTTTTGATCCAGTAAGGACTGCTCATAAGATATCCCGTTGCATGATCATCATTTTTTTAGGAAACAAAAGCATGAAACAAACCGGATGACAGCTCAACCTGACGGGACGATACCTTGCGGTTTGCTTTTTCAAAGGGGCCGGACAACAATGACAATATTAAGGCCTAATAAGTATAAAACCCTTTGCCGGTTTTCTTGCCGAGCCAGCCGGCTTCCACGTATTTTCGTAATAAGGGGCAGGGCCGATATTTGGAGTCTTTGAACCCGTTATACAGGGTCTCCATAATCGCCAGGCAGGTATCCAACCCGATCAGGTCGGCCAGGGCCAGCGGTCCCATGGGATGGTTCATGCCCAGTTTCATGACGGTATCGATGCTTTCCCTGGTACCGACACCATGGTAGAGACAGTAGACGGCTTCGTTGATCATGGGCAGTAAAATGCGATTGGCGATAAATCCGGGGTAGTCATTGGCTTCAGCCGGCGTCTTGCCGAACTTTTCCGACAGGTCCCAGGTTGTCTTAAACGTCTCTTCAGACGTGGCCAGGCCCCGGATGACTTCCACCAGTTTCATGACCGGTACCGGGTTCATGAAATGCATGCCGATAACCAGTTCCGGACGGGAAGTGGCGGCGGCGATCCGGCCGATGGGGATGGAAGAGGTATTGGTCGACAGGATAACGCCTTGCGGGCAGATTTTGTCCAGATCCTTGAAGATGCCAAGTTTAAGCGTTTCATTTTCTGTGGCGGCTTCGACCACGAAATCCGCTTTGGCCATATTTTTCAGGTCAACGGATGTCTCGATTCTCTGCAAGGCGGCATCCATATCCGCTTGATCGAGTTTCCCCTTATCCACCGATCGTTTCAGGTTGGCGGTGATGGTTTCCAGCCCTTTTTGAACGAACCGCTCTTCAATATCGTGCATAATGACGTTCAGGCCGTTCATGGCAGCCACCTGAGCGATACCGTTACCCATCTGCCCGGCGCCGATGACACCAAATGTGTTGATTTCCATTTTTTTCTCCCTGTAAAAATTTTCAGCCTTTCCGGCCATTATCAAAAAGGTCCCCCGGTCTCAGGGGGCAAGAAAAGGACCTGCCGATGTCCATCATCTATAACAGGGCCGGTATAATGCGTCAATATCCACAAAAACAAATTCCGGCTCACCATCACTTTGTATCTTTTTTTCAAAAACTGTTTTTGGGCACTGTTTAAGCCAATCGGTCGCATTCTTTTAAAAATGCTGTGCCTGGGGAGAATCGGGAAAACGGGCAAAGCAGGCCCGGGCCTGATCAATCCGGCCCAGGTTGAGGTAAGTTGTTCCCAGGCAGAGGTTGAGCGGTTCGCTGTCTGGAAAGTGAGAAAGCCCCTGGCTCAAGATATCAAGGGATGCCCGGCTGTCTTGCTGCTGCTGATACAGCATGCCCAGCCCCAGAAAAGCCCGGTGATCCGGGTACCATAGCAGTGCCTTGCGGTAAAGCTGTTCGGCCAGTTCCTGCTTTTTTTTAATTTGTGGATGGGCGGCATAATCGCCATGGGTAAAGGTCATGGCCAGCCGGGAATAAAAATCGGCGTGCCCGACGGCAAAATCGGGATCATCCATCAGGGTATGGGCCAGTGCGTATTCGGGCAGGCGTTCATAAAAAGCGTCCCGCAACCGTTGCCCAAATTCCATGACCGCTGACCGGGACAGGTCGGGATCGATCTCAAAATAAGGAATGTCTTCTGTCCGCTGCAGCCAGATGTCATCGGTCTGACCGCTGCGCTTCAAATAATCCTGGTAAAGAGCGGTACCCGGAAACAGGGTCAGCATGTAAAAAACCGCGCTCAAGGGCTTGATCTCATCGATCAGGTCCAGCGAGGCCTGGATGGTGGCGTCGGTTTCTCCGGGTGAACCGTAAATAAAATAGGCCCGGGCCATGATGCCATGGCGAACGGTTTGCGCAAAGGCCTGAAGGATACGTTTTTCGGAAATGCGCTTGTTCAATTTTTTACGGATTTCTCCGGAGCCGCTTTCCACCCCGTAGCTGATCTGGATGCAGCCGGCCCGGCGCATCCAGTAAAGAATTTCCGCATCCACCAGGTCGACCCGGGAAATGGCCGCCCAGGTGATGGGCAGGTTTTCCTTGATGATGGACCGGCAGACAGACAGGACAAGCGCCTTTTTCAAGGTAAAGGTATCATCGGAAACGAAAAAGAACCGGATGCCTTTTGCATACAGCCGTTGCAACTGGCGCACAAAATATCCCGCGGAATGAAACCGAACCCTGCGGCCCCAGAAGGCCGGTGAACCACAGAAGGTGCAGTTCTGCGGGCATCCCCGGCTGATGGCCACATGCTGGAAGGAAAAATACCGGGCCGGATCGGGCAGCTCGTCCAGGTCATCAATCAAATCCGGCGTACCGGTCTGGACAATCGCTTCGCCGTTCCGGTAGGCCAGGCCCTTGATGTTGGAAAGAGCCGGTTTTTGATCCGAGCCCAACGCCTCTATCAGATTCAAAAACGGATATTCACCCTCGCCGACAACGACATAATCGATCTGAGGGAAGTGGACCAGCAGGTGGTGCCACAAAAAGGTGGCGCCGACACCCCCGAAAACGGTAATAATGGTTGGATCGATTTTCTTGACCTGTTCGGCCATGTCGATACCGCCCCAGCGGTTGGCATGGACAATGGAAAACCCGACAATATCCGGTTTGATGTCATTCACAAATGAACAGATATCGCCGGACGGGATACCCGGCTTGTACATATTCAGCAGCTGAACCCGGTGCCCGTGCTCGGATAACAAGGCGCCGATGGAGTAAAGCCCCATGGGAACGGCGCTGACATCGGCCTCATCCGTCCGGTTGTCAAGAAAGCTGGGGTATACCAGAAGAATCTTCATGAAGCAGCCGATGTCAGGGTAAATATTTTCCCGGTCGAAAATACAGGGCCGGGTCACCCTTTTTCTTGGCCAGGGTCAGCGGCAGCTTAATGCCGTTTTCCTTTCCCTGGTCCTTCAAATAAACCGTTTCGGCATGACTGCCCGCATACTTTCCCAGCTGGTAATCGGCCAGCGACTCGGGCACCGCGATCGTCAACCCGACCGTGACTTTGCAGCCATTTCCCCATCCCTGGACCAGGTCAAACACGGGATCAAAATCAGAGGGAAGATTGGATTTTGAGTTCCACTCGATTTCTCTTAATTCCATGGCGGAGAGTTGCCCCAACGCCTCCAGAGAGAGGGAACGGTCTTCCGGATAAAGGACGGCGGTCACCCGTCCTTTATCGGCCATGACCCAGATATTGAAATCATAGTTGAAAACCCATTGACCGGTGACGGTAACCCGTACCCCCTTTCCCTTCCAGGGGTTGTCGCTGACCTGCAGGTCCATGTTCTTATACATGATCTCACCGACCGTTTTGCCCCCCCTGTGCGGCGTAAGATCCAGGTAGGCGGTTTCAAACGGCAGCTTAATATCAACATTGCCTTCCCAGACTTCACCGGGCTCAATACGGATATCGGTATCGTCGAACCAGTACTCCGGCAACTGCCGGCCCTCCAGGTCCATGGCTTCAATACGATCCCGCTGATTCTGGGCAACGGAATCATGATGCACAGCTCCCGGAGGCGGGCCGGTCTCCGCCATCGGGCTGACATAAGTAGGGTCTTCCGCCATTTTAGCCATTTCAGCCGCGTATTGATTCTGTGAATACCCCGGCCCGGCCGACGGCCCGTTGTTTGTGGAAGAGGAATCGCTTCTGACAAGAAAGTATCCGACAAAAAAAACGACCACGAACCCCAGCAAGAGGGCGAACATTTTCCCGTTACCGCTCAATATCCCGCCGGATGTGATGTGAGACTTGGCCGGAACGAAGGGTATGTCGGCGGCCGGATTCTTTCCGGCCGAAGGAGGTTCTTCTTCAGTCGCGGGTTCAACGCTGGCATCATTCTTACCGTATTTGGCCACGATGATATGACACACCGGGCATTGGCCCATGCCGTCAAAGGCCGTAATCAGGGGGTCGTCCTGATTTTGTGCCTGATAACCGCAACCGGGGCAGGATGGCAGCTCAGAAGCCCCGTCGGTGTCAACAGGGCCGCGATCAACTGCCAATGCCATTGAAGACCTGGCCGGCGCCTGACCCTCCATCCATTCCAGGCGGCAATTCAGCCCGCAGTCTTTAATCATCTTTTGAAGCTGGAGGGCCTGCTGTTGACTCAAACCTTTTTGAATAATCTTGGGCTTACCGCCAAGATAGGATTCTGCTTTCTCCCGGCTGACACCGAACCTGTCGACCAGGTCCGCCAGCGCCTGCTCACGGCTGACCCCTTCGGACAGATCCGGGATCAGAACAACACGAAAACCTGATGTTGATTGTGTATTCATAATCACCCCTGTTTTTTCATAACCATAACGGTATAATGTGTCAATAAATTTAAAAATGCCCTTTAACCCGGATATTTGGCGGCCACTTCAGACGGCAAGGGGCCGGGCAGATTGCATCCCGTTGATTTTTGTCGTATCCTGACTAAAATAAACCATTTTAAAACAGCAAAAGGACAACCATATGACAGCACAACCCAAAAAAAATGACTGGGTGTTTGTAGCAGTGGAGAATCCGGGCGGCCTGGAACAGATCGTGGGCTACACGGATAAACCTTCGGGTGTTTCTTATATACCGGTTTTTACCAGCAAAGAGGACGCCCAGGCCTGCTTTATAAACCTGCCCCGGAAAGCCGGAAAAAAATACGAAATCCAGGCGATTTTATTTGAAGAGCTTGCCAAAGACGCCCTGGCCAACACATTTCTGCTGTTTCTGCTTGATGGTGAAGGTCATATCCAGGACAAAATCGATCCGGCCACGGTTGTTGGTTGACCAAATGGAAACAACGATGGTGTCACCCGGCAACCGACTTGAAGAACTGGCAAAAACCGCCAAAGCCACTTTTGACTTGACCGATCCGGACCATCAGACAAGCCTGCTGGACCTGGCCGACACATTGATGGCAGAGGCCATACCCATAGAGGATATCCAATCCGCGGCCGGTGAGAAAACAGCACCGCTGGAATTCAAAATAGCGGCCAAGCTGGTCCATTCTCGTACCTGGCTTTTGCGCCATAACCGGCCGCTTAAAATCGGCGTGGTATTTGCCATGTGGGGCGAGCAGAACCGCCTGCGGCCCAAAAGCCGTGACAACCCGCATGGCGAAGATTCTTTGGTGACGAAAATCCGCCAACTGGAGTGGCTCAGCAAAGGGACCGACCTTGACTGGCGCTTATACCCGGTTGATGACGGGTGCCCGTATGGGAGCGGCCGCATGGCCAGGAAAATTGCCGACGATTCTCCGGCAAACCATAACATAACAGTGATGTTTCTGGCAGATCATCTTCCTGCCGCCGAGGGCCCGCTTTCCGGCCTGGCGTCAGCAGACGACTCGAAAAAGGCCGGCGCGATTATTCTCGGATGCAGTCAGGCCATATCCGATGGCGTGGAGGCGGTTATCTATACCGACGCGGACAATTCCGTGCACCTGGGACAAATCGGCCTGCTGCTGGAACCGTTTACAAAACAGAGCCTTAAAGTAGTACTCGGCAACCGTAAGCATCCGGACGCCGTTCTGGTTAAAGACGGCGCCCGCTGGGGCATCGGCATAAAAAACCTGCGCCACATGCAGCGCATGATCGGCCAGGCCATCTTCAGCCACAATATTCTTGATACCCAGGCTGCTTTTAAATTGTATGAAAGCCGGTTGCTCCACGATATTATCGCCCACCCGACCGTGTATGATTTTTCTTTTGACACCGACTGGATATCGGCTTTTATCGCCAAAGACGTGCCCTTTGCCCAGGTACCGTTCGCGTTTCTTGATTCCGCGGCCGAATCCGCCACAGCCAAACAGCAACCCATGACAACCTGGGAGACACTGTTGCTGGGGTTGTTGAAATCGTTGCGTCGGCATGACCTGCTAAAGACATCCGCCAGCCACAGGATGGCACAGGTTATTGATGAAGAAATCAATGATTATCGTGACCTGGAACTGATTATCGATCATTTGCCGCCCGAACTGGAAGATACGGTTGAAGCGGATTATGGCAACCCGGATGTGATGTCGCCGGAAGCCATGCAGGCATGGATTCGAAGCCGCAAGGCAAAAGAGAGCTAACCATTTATTTTTAAAACGTCAACGGCATGGATGCCTTACGTCATTTCAATGCTTTTCAAATCAGGGAAGATTACCGCCGGCCGGTCATTCCGCTGCTGATTGTTTTCACAGCCGGCTTGCTGTGCGGGGAACGGATTTTTCTGCCGGTTCTGCTTTCCGGTGGTATTATCGGCATCTGCCTGGCCGTCCTTTTCAAGCGAATTGTCCACCGGCAGACGGCCCTCTTTATTCCCCCGGCACTTTTCTTTTTTCTGGGTTGGCATGTCATGACCGGGTTTTCTTTCCCGTCGTTCCCGGCCGGGCATGTCACCCGTTTTGCCGGCGAAACACGATGGACGATTACCGGTCGGATCATTGACGAGCCGGCTTCAGGTCCCGGCCGCCGCATCTTTTTTGTTAAACCACAATTTCTTGAACACGGCCGCCGGCTCATCCGGACCGCCGGGAACCTCCGTGTCACGATCTATGGCAACAACGGACCGGAGTTGGCCTGCGGTGCGATGATCCATTTTCAAAGCCGGATTATCCCGATTACCAACTTTGAAAACCCCGGCCGGTTTGATTATAAACGTTACATGGCCTTTCAAAAGGTATTCGGACTGGCCTATACCGACGCCGACCGGGTCGAGGTGGTGTCCGCCAATGCCATCTCCGGCTTGCGGTCGATGGTGGCATCAGTACGAAAAGACATCGAAAAACAGATCGAAAAAAGCGGAAACGGCGTCCGGATCGGCATCTTAAAAGCCCTCATCATCGGGGACAAGCGTGATCTGGACCCGGACGTGCGCGAGGCGTTTGCCAGGGCCGGGGTAAGCCACCTGCTGGCCATATCCGGCCTGCACATGGGCATCGTCGCCGGGTTGATATTTTTCGCGCTGGCCCGGATTTTTGCTTTTTTCCCGTTTCTGACCGGGCCGGGATGGGTAAAAAAAACGGCCGCCCTCTTTACCCTGCCGGGGGTTGTCTTCTATGGTTTACTGGCCGGCATGTCGCCATCCACCCAGCGGGCGGTGATCATGACGACCGTATTTTTAATGGCCCTGGTGGCGGGCAGGCGGCATCAGCTGATAAACAGTCTGGCCCTGGCGGCACTTGTGATCCTGGCCGTCCACCCGCCTTCCCTGTTTGCTGTTTCCTTCCAACTCTCCTTTGCAGCGGTGTTTTTCATTGTCCTCGGCATGGACGCCGTGGAAGGTTTCCTCAACGGTCTAAAAAACAGGTGGCTCAAAAGGAGCGCGGCTTTCATACTGGTTTCGTTTTTCGCCATTGCCGGCACCTCGCCGTTGACCGCTCATTATTTCAACCAGGTGTCGTGGATCGGGCTGTTTACCAATTGTTTCATGATTCCCCTGGTCGGGTTTGCGGCCCTGCCCCTGGGGCTTGCCGGTGCGGCCATAAATGGTCTCTTTCCCGATTTATCCATGATGTTTTTCAAAGCCGGTGGCGGCATACTTTCCCTGGCCTTCAATATTATTGAAAAAATCGCCGCCCTGCCCCATGTGTCCGTAAAAACCGTCACACCCGGATTAATTGAAACAGGCAGTTGTTACGCCCTTCTGCTGGCGGGTATTATGGCGGTCAAACACAAACGTTTCTTTTTTCCCAAGGATCCCGAATCCCGGCCACCGACCATGCCGGTTGCCTTAAAGATCGCCTTGTCCCTGGCCGCCGTGGCCGTCATCATACTGATCGTTGACGCGGGTTACTGGGTCAACCGCCGCTTTCTTCATGATGACCTGCGGGTTACGGCCCTGGATGTCGGCCAGGGCAATGCCGCCCTGGTGGAATTGCCCGGCGGCAAATGCATGCTGATCGACGGCGGCGGGTTTACCGGCAGTTCCACCTTTGATGTGGGGAAAATGATTGTGGCCCCTTTTTTGTGGCGCAACAAAATAGGCACGGTTGACACCGTTATCCTGACCCACCCGGACACGGACCACCTGGGGGGACTGGTCTATATTGCCGAACATTTTCATGTCAAGGTCGTCTGGTCCACGGGTGAAACGGTTGAGACAGAACCTTTTCATCGATTCATGCGGGTGGTTCAAAAAAATCAAATAACAATGATTAAAAATACCCGGGCGGCGAAAGAGCGGGTGATCAATGGTGTCCGGATTGAAACGCTTTATCCACCCCGTGGTTTTCCGGACCGAAAAAAGGTCCAGCCCTGGCGGAATACCAACAACAACAGCCTGGTGACGCGTTTTGTCCTGGGTGACATCTCTTTTCTGTTTCCCGGTGACATCGAGGCAGAAGGTGAACGGGAACTGGCTGTTTTGTCTGAAGAAAACCTGGCCAGCACGGTTCTGATGGCGCCTCACCACGGCAGCCGGACCTCCAGCACGGCCTTTTTTCTTTCCATGATAAAACCGGAAGTGGTGGTGGTCTCAACCGGCCGGCATAACCGGTTCGGGTGTCCCTGCCCGGATGTTCTGGATCGTTACGCGGCACTCGGCGCTGGTATTTTCCGTACTGACCTTGACGGAGCCGTGATCATGTCGACCAACGGCAAATCGTTACGGGTGACTACGCCCATGGCGGAAGAATGAACAAGAGAATGGGTTCGGGGTTCGGGGTTCGGGGTTTGGGGTGCGAGGTGGTTTTGGTGCCGTTCGCGAATGTTGTAGGGGCACGGCGTGCCGTGCCCTTTTTGTCAATTTTAGGAATGTAAAAATATATATGTGATCAGCCAGGCAATCATTGTGAAAGACGGCATAACTTGCTATAAAAATAAAATTGAACAAACGGTCCGTTCAGGTGAATGAACCTTTTGCCAGGAGATTGATATGACAATCGTATATGATCGACCTGTAAGCGAATTGATTCGCATCCGGCAATCCGCCAGAACACACACCGGTGAGGCCATCGCGCCGAACATGGCAAAGCGGTTGAATGATGCCTGCCAGCAACTCGACCTGGGCCTGGAAGGAGAAACGGCCCGATTCTCATTGATCGAAAAGCCCTTTGTTAAAGGCGCCAAAGTCCGCCTGGGCAACTATGGGCTGCAGAAAAACCCGCGGTATTTTTTTGTCGGCGCTGTTAGAAAATCGGACCTGGCCCGTCAGAGTTACGGATACCTGATGGAACAGTTGGTGCTCAAAGCCACCGAACTGGGGCTGGGTACCTGCTGGATCGGATTTTTCGACCGCCGATTTTTTGCTGACGTTGCGGTGGCCGGCGACGAAATTTTTCCGGCCACCTGCACGGTCGGCCACACCGCCGACCGGCGGTTGTTTGAAAAAATCAGCCGGACGGCCATCCGGGCGGATCATCGCAAAAGCCCTGAGAGGCTTTTTTTTGAAAACGGTTTTGGCACCCCGCTGATGTTAAGGGACGATGACCCTTACCGGGAAATTCTGGAAATGGTCCGGCTGGCGCCCTCTTCCGGCAACTCCCAGCCCTGGCGGATTGTTAAAGAAAAAGGCGCGTCGGTCTGGCACTTTTTCATGACAAAAGCAAAAAATATTTATTTTAAGGCCGGCCTGCACCATATTGACCTTGGCATCGCCATGTGCCACTTTGAACTGGCTGCCGGAGAACACGGTTTATCCGGATTGTGGGTGCACTCACCGCCCGACATGAAAAACATCCCGGATAACACATTTTACACCATGAGCTGGATAGAAAACGGTAACTGATCATTAGAAAGGAGAAGATAGCCAGGATGCGACAGAATTCACGACGCCTGTTAGGGGGACTGACGGTTACGGTTCTGATAATGCTGACCACGGGTGGTTGCTCTTTAATTACCACATATTTCGGCTTTCGGGATATTCCGGTTGAAGACCTGCAAACGGAGTATGCCAACAGCGAATCAGAATTTATTCCTGTCAACGATATGATGGTACATGTCCGTGACGAGGGAAGCGGCCCGGTACTGGTCCTGCTTCACGGCATTCTGTCCTCTTTGCATACCTGGGACGGTTGGGTACCGACCCTGTCCCAGGACTACCGGGTCATTCGCCTGGACCTGCCGGGCTTCGGGCTGACCGGGCTGCCGGGCAACGGTTCGGGTGATTTTTCTCTTGAACTGGTCACGGATACGGTTTTGAAAATACTGGCCGACCGTCATGTTGAAAAGGCAACCTTTATCGGCAACTCCTTCGGCGGTGAGGTCAGCTGGCGCCTGGCGGTAGAGCACCCCGAACTGGTGGAACGGGTGGTTCTGATTGACGCCAAATCATTTCCCCAGAAATGGCCTTTTGTGCTGAACCTGGTCAGACGCCCCCCCTTAAGAACCTTCTCATCATTCACCATCCCCCGCTACTCGGTTGCCATCGGTCTTTACCAGGTTTATGGCGACGACGGCCGCCTTTCCCAAGACACCATTACACGTTACCACCATATGATGCTGCGCCCGGGCAACCGGAAAGCCATGCTGGAAGTAATGGACTGGATAGAAGAAAATGAACGGCCCGATGGTGCCGAACCGGAAGCCGGCCTCTATAAAATCAGTCAGCCCCTGATGACCATGTGGGGCAAAAAGGATGCCTGGATCCCTTATGAAAAAGTCGGCAAACAGTGGGAAGCAGCTTATCCCGACGCCACCCACGTCGTTTATAAAGACGCGGGGCATATTCCCATGGAAGAGATTCCGTCCCAGACATTGATGGATTTGCTGGCTTTTCTGGACGCCACGAACCAATCCCTGGGCTATACGGAATAACCGGAAAACCCGGACTGCTGCAACTGATACAACTGGAAGTAATACCCCTTCCCGGCCATCAGGTCTTCATGGGAACCGGATTCGATGATGCGGCCGCGGTAAAGGACCAGAATGTTGGTCGCGTAACGTACGGTGGACAGGCGGTGGGCGATGATCAGGGCGGTCCTGTCCCGGGTCAGGTTTTCCAGAGCCTGGCGGATCATCAGATCGGTTTCCAGATCGATATAGGATGTGGCCTCGTCAAAGATAATCAGATCGGGGTCATGGGCCAGCGCCCTGGCAATGGAGAGCAACTGCCGCTGTCCACTGGAAAAGGTGCTGCCCTTCTGGGTCACGGGCGCGTCGATGCCGCCGTCCAGGGCGTCTACCAGGGACCGGCAGCGGGCCATGTCAATGATCCGTGCCAGGTCTTTGTCATCAATGTCCGTTCGGCCGAAAGCGATATTGTCACGAATGGTACCGGAGAAAAGAAACGGATCCTGGGACACCAGCCCTGTTTGTGATCTCAATACCCGCGAGGGCACCTGCCGGATATCCGTACCATTGATCAGGATATTCCCCCGGTCAACATCATAAAAGCGAAGAATCAGATTAGCGATGGATGTTTTTCCGGCGCCTGTGGGGCCGACAATGGCCAGGGTTTCGCCCCGGGACACGGAAAAAGAGATATCATTGAGCACCGGTTCTTCCGGCAGATAAGCAAAAGATACGTTTTTTACATCGATTCGGTTAATACGGAAATCCGCGGCCGGCGACACCGCCATCTCCGGCTGGGCCAATCGGGTATCCGTGTCCAGCACCATGAATATGCGTTCGGCCGAAGAGATGGCGTTCTGGGTAATATTGAATTTCTCGGCCATATCCCTCAGGGGGCGGAAAAACATTTTAATGTACGTAATAAATGCCACCAGTACACCGATAGTCATGGTTTCGGAAAGCACCCCCCGTCCGCCGAAATAGATGATGATGGCCAGCGATAAAGCCCAGAGCAGATCGATAACCGGCATGAACACGGCAAACACGTGGATCTGCTTGATACCGGCCTGATAATAATCCCTGTTGACGGCCTGAAACTTTCGGTAATTATCAGCAAGCCGCGAAAAAAGTTGAAGCACGCTGATGCCTTCGATGGTCTCAGACGTGTTGGCATTGATTTCCGCGATCTTTACCCGCATATACCGGTACGGTTCCCGGGCCGCAGTGGCAAAATAAGTGGCCGCCAGGGCCACCAGCGGAATCACCATCAAACAGGCCAGGGCCAGTTTCCAGGACAGCATCATCATGACCACAACGATGCCGATAATCAGAAACAAATCGTTAAACACAAAAGCAATGACCGAGGTGAACATTTCGTGCATGTTCTGGATATCGTTGGTGGCCCGGGTAACCAGCCGTCCCACGGGATTCTTATAAAAATATTCCAGGCTCTGGTTCTGGATATGGGAGAACACTCTCATCCGTAGAAGATGCATGGTTTTCTGGCCGGCATATTCCATGATGAGCACCTGGGCGGTATTCAATAAAAACATGGCCAGGGCCACCGCCACGATCAGACCGGCCGCCAGGGCCGTGCGGGTTATATCCTTAGCCCTCAATACCGCGATATCTTCGCCTTTCATTTCATCGAGGCGATCCAGGAGAATCATGGCCGAATTCCCGTCAATGCGGGTAAACAGCGGCCGATAGGTCTTGGTGATGTTTCTTTTTTGCCCGGTGTCCAGGTCGATACGCAGATACCGGTGCTGGGTCTCGCCCTTCCCGCCCGAAACGCCATCGGCCGATACCGGCGGGGGGACGATATAGCGGTCAATGGCGGTTTTGATAATCAGGGGGGCCGCCAGGTTCAGCAGGGTAACCAGGATGATAATCCCTATCGCGCCCAGAATCACAAACAGCTGAGGCCGGATAAAAGGATAGAGCCGCGCCAGAAGCCGGATGTCCCGTTTTTTGCCCGGCTGTTTTTCTCCAAAGGCGTCTGTAAACTTACTCATCCCGCCCCTCTTCCAACTGTTGAATCTTCCAGGCACCGGCATAGTAACCGTTTATCCGCAACAGTTCCTCGTGGGTGCCGCGTTCGATGATGCAGCCCTCTTTTAAGACGATAATATCATCCGCGAACCTGGCCATGGACGGCCGGTGAGAAATCAACAGGACCGTCTTACCCCGGGTAACCAGGCCCAGGGCATCCATGATGCCGTCCGCCGTTTCCGGATCCACCTGGCTGACCGGGTCATCAAGTATCAGTACCGGCGACCGATGATAAAAAGCCCGGGCCAGTGCGACCCGCTGTTTCTGACCGCCGGACAGGATAACCCCTTTTTCGCCGGTCAGGGTGTTAAACCCCTCGGGAAAGGTGCTGATGGTTTTGTAAAGCCCGGCATTTCGGCAGGCTTCCACCAGCCGGGGATCATCATCCGGCACCGACGGATCGAAGGTGATGTTTTCCCGGATGGTGGCGGAAAACAGAAACGGTTCCTGGGGCATGAGCGTTATCAAGCGGCACAGGTCATCGATTTTTATCTGTTGAATATCCCGGCCGTCGATTTTGATGCTGCCCGCCTGGGGATCATACCGTCTGGCCAGCAGACCCGCCAGGGTGGACTTGCCGCTGCCCGGGGGCCCCAGCACAAACAGGGTCTTTCCCGCCGGCAGGGTCAGGCTGACATCCTTCAGGCTGGGCGTACCGCCGGCAGTATAGGAGAAAGTGACCCTGTCGCAGGTGATATCCCGTTGCACACCGGAAACGGTCACGGCATCCGGGGCGTCGACAATGGCGGGCACAGCCGTCAGCACCTGATTGATCCTGTCCAGGGAGGCCCGGCCGCGCTGAATCATGTTGGTCACCCAGCCCATGGCCATCATGGGCCAGGTCAGCATGGCCAGGTAGCTGATAAAAGCCACAAAATCACCGGCGGTGATTACGGACGTAATCGTCTGGCGGCCGCCGACATAAAGCACGATGGCGGTACTGACATTGGCGAAAAAAACCATCATGGGAAAAAAAGTACCGGTTACCCGGGTCAGCCGGATATTCTGCCGGATATACCGGCTGGAGGTTTCTTCAAACATTGCCAGTTCCGTTTCCTGGCGGGCAAAGGCCTTGATGACCCGGATTCCGGAAAACCGTTCCCGGACGACTTCCGTCATGTCGGAAAAAGAGGCCTGGACCCCCTGATACAGACGGTGCATGCGCCGGCCGAAAATGCGTGTAAAAATAACGATCAGGGGCATGGGAATGAGGCTGTAAAGGGTCAGCTCAACGTTGATGTAGGCCATAAAACCGATGGCCGCGATGCCCAGAAAGACGGCGTCGGTCAGGGCCACCAGTCCGAAACCGCTGGCCATGCGGATATGATTGATGTCATTGGTGACGCGCGCCATCAGGTCTCCGGTGGAAATCTTATCAAAATAGGCGGCATCCAGTGTCTGAATATGGGCAAAAAGCCGGTCTCTCAAATCCCGTTCGATTTTCCGGGAGGCGCCGATCAGGCAGCGACGCCAGATATAACGGAAAACAACAATGACCGAGGCCAAAAGCAGGATCAGCAACGCATAATGCAGCAGTCTGCGGGCGTCAATGGCCAGGTAGGTCAGGTCATCAATGGCGTGTTTGGTGACGCGCGGAATCAGCAGCTGCAGAATATCCACCAGCACCAGGCTGAAGACACCGGTGGCGATAATTCCGGCATTTTCCTTTAACAGGTATCTGGCACTGGCTTTTGACAATTTGAGATCCGGTTTAAAGCTGTTTCAAAAGCTGATTGGCGGCGGTCAGCAAGGGGTCCCAGACCGGGCCAAACGGCGGCGCGTAAGCCAGATCGCACTGGGCGAACCGTTCCACAGTCATGCCCGCGCAAAGCGCCGCGGCCGCGGCATTAATGCGGTGAGCCACGCCTTCTTTACCAACTATTTGGGCGCCCAGCAGACGACCGGAGGCTTTATCACCCACCAGTTGCACCTTGATGGGCGTCGACCCCGCGTGGGCGTGGGCCCTTGAACGGGAGGTAATGACCACTTTGGCCGGGTCAAATCCCGCCTGGCCGGCTTCTTTGACGTTCAAACCGGTTCGGGCAACCTGGAGATCAAAAGCCCTGAAGACGGCAGTGCCGGTGATGCCGGGAAGGTCGACCGGTCTGCCGCAGACATGATCGGCCACCGCCCATCCGGCCCGGTTGGCCCGCAACGCCAGCGGCACCCAGACTTTTTGTCCGGTGACCATGTGAACGGCGTCGGCGCAATCGCCGGCGGCATAGATGTTTTCGTCAGATGTCCGCATCTGGTGGTCCACCGCGATGGCGTTGTGAGGCCCGAGCACGAGGCCCGCTTCAGCCGCCATCCGGCTGTTGGGGGTGACACCGATGGCTGACAGGATCATATCGCCCGCCACCGTCACCTTGTCACAGACAGCGGCCAGGCGATCGTCCTCGGACACGATACGGTCTAAAACCGTCCCGCAATGCAGGGTCACGTCATGGGTTTCCACTTCCTGTTGAACGACTTGGGCCAGTTCGGGTTCCATCCAGGGGAGAAACACCGGTCGGGGTTTGATCATGGTCACGCCGATGTCCCTTGAGCGCAAGGCTTCGGCCATTTCCAGGCCGATATACCCCATGCCGACAATAACGGCCTGGCGCACATCCCGTGTCTCCAGCCATTGCTTGATGGCCCTGCCGTCGGCCAGGCTTTTCAAGGCCAGCACACCCGGCGCGTCCGCGCCCGGAACATCCGGCATGATCGGGGCGGCACCGACGGCGATCAACAGTTTGTCATAATCCATGGTAAACGACTGACCGCTGTCGTTGACGCCCGAAACCCGGCGCGATGCCGGATCAATAGCCGTAACGTCGTGGCCGGTCAGCAGGTTAATCTTCTGTTTTTCTCTGAATACCTGGGCCTGGCGAACCACCAGCACATCCATGGGTTTTTCCGTGTCAGCGATATTATACGGCATACCGCAGGCACTGTAAGACACGTCATTTGTTTTCTCCAGAACGGTAATATCCATATCAGGATCACTCCGCCTGGCCCTGCTGGCCGCGCTCATGCCGGCCGCGTCTCCACCGATAATAACAAATCGCATCAGCAAACTCCTGCGGGCGAAAGGCCCCCTGTTTTCGTTTTTATTACAGACCATCATACAGACTCGGATTTTAAACCGCAAGCCATGTTCCAACACATCGCGGCAACTCAAAATCCCAAGGCTGAAGCCCGTTTTCATTAAAGATTGTCTCATTGACTTTCCAAATATCCGTTGTTAGGGTGCCCTATTATGGAAAAAGGAACCATCGTTGAATACATCGACCGGCAGCGTATGATCTGCTCGGTTGTTCTGGAATCTGCCCCGGTCGGGGACAAACGGCTCCACCTGTATACCGAAAACAACCGGGCGGTCAATCTGCCCGGGCGGCGCATTACCTATGCCGGCGGCCGGCTGGATATGGGCTTGACCCGACAGCAGATGGCCGATCAGTTGAAGGAGACGGCTGCCAGGCGAAACGCCCTGATGGAACAGATTGATGTTTCCGCCCTGTGGGACCTGGTCAATCCGGAAGCCGAATGGGTGTCTCTGGCCACCCTGAAGGAGTTGTGCTTTTCCGGTCAAGCCTCGGCTGATCATGAATCGGCCGTGGTCAGGGCCATGTTTGAGGACAGCCTTTATTTCAAGTTCGATCATAACCGGTTTTTGCCGCATTCCCCGGAACAGATCAAAGCCATTACCATCCGCAAAGAAAGAGAAGAAAAAATCAAACGCATCATTAATGAAGGCTCCCAATGGTTGAAAAAAGTGATGTCCGGCGGATCGGTGGAACTGTCCGACGATGAGCGGGAATACGTCAAAATCTTGAAAAACTATTATATATTCGAACAGGAGGCCGAGGAAAAAGCGCTGGCCAAAGAAATGCTGGCCAGGGCAGGCGGCATCTCCCGGGACGCCATTTTTTCTTTGATGGTGCGTCTGGGCGTATGGGATTCCAATGAAAATAACGACTTATACAGATATGGCGTCTCCACCGCATGGCCTCCTGAAATCACTTCCCGGGCCGAGCATATCAGCACCGCCCGGGCCGGTTTTATCGCCGGAAAGGACCGGCTGGACCTCTCGGACCTGTATGTTTTTACCATTGACGGCAGTACGACAGCTGATTTTGATGATGCCTTGAGTATCGAGATAGAAGATGACGGCGTCTGCCGGGTGGGTGTTCACATCAGCGACGTCGCTCAATATATTAAAAAAGAAGATGCCATTGACCGGGAAGCGCTGAATCGTGGCAGTTCCATCTATACGGCGGACCAGAAAATCCCGATGTTACCGCCGGTTTTGTCCGAAGACACCTGCAGCCTTATGGCGGGTGCGAAACGGCCGGCCATTTCAGTACTAATGCGTTTTTCCCTTTTCGCGGAACTGCTGGACTATGACATTGTCCCTTCGGTCATACGGGTGGATCACCATTTATCATACAGTGAAGCCGACCGGAATCTGGAGCAGGACACAAGGCTGAAGAAGCTCAATGAACTGACAACCCGATTATGCCAGCGACGGATTCAGGCCGGTGCCATGCAGATCATAATTCCCGACCTGCTCATTCAGTTTATTGATAAAGGTCGGGTCAAGGTCAGTTGCGTGGAAGCCATCAGCCCGTCACGGATGCTGGTGGCGGAAATGATGATCACCGCCAACTGGCTTTTTGCCAGATTCCTGTCCGACCACCACGTGCCGGGCGCATTCCGTGCCCAGGCAGAACCGAAACAGCGACTGGTAAAAAAGGCGGACGCCCCCGGAACGCTTGTCCAGAACTGGCTGCAACGCAAGATGATCGCCCGGGTCGCCCTGGGCATTGAACCGGGCCCCCACGCCGGTCTGGGGCTGGAAGCCTACACCACAGCGACATCCCCCATACGCAAGTACCTTGACCTGATGACGCAACGCCAGGTGAGATCTGTCCTGGGGCTTGAGACCGCCTATACCCCTGAAGAAGTCCAGGGCATCCTCCAGGCCCTGGAACCGCGGCTGAGCGGTGTGGCCAGAATACAGCAGGCGCGTCAGCGTTACTGGACTTTGAAATATCTGGAGACAAAAATCGGCGCCAAAGAAGAAGCCGTTGTGCTGGACCGATTCATGAACGATTATTCCGTGCTGCTCCCTGACTATCTGCTGGAGTGCCGCCTGCCGAAAACATCCGGCACCGATATCAAGTCCAAAGACCTGATCCAGGTCACCATCCAGCATGTTAATGCCAGGAACAATACCATATCCATCTTCTTCGGCTAGTTCCCGGCCACAAATGGTCTTTTTCCGCAATCTCTACGCCAAACTGCGTTGCTTTTTGTGCGGCGTACTTACATTTCGCATCCGCAAAGCGCCTTGTTTTCCTTCCCCTTGCTAAAAAATCCTCATTTTTGAACTGGAAACTGACTTAAACAAAGCCGGATAACATGGATAGATCAATACCTGTTAAATTAAATACGACCTTCTAAATTACCTGGGCGCCTTGAGATCATTCTTGATTTGGAATCGCTACCGGAATTATTGGGCGTGATTGGTAAATTCTGAATCGTCTTCCGGAACGATAAAGGGATTGAACCTGAATTCCGCGGTGGGCGGCAGTGTCCGGCGGAATTGCTTTATGGCCTTGACGACGTCTTCTAGATAGCGGGTATCGGTGACATAAAAATCGATATAATTAATGATGCTGCTGGCGAACGGTTCCATAAGGCGCGGATTCTTTCCCGGATAATAAGCGCCGATTTTCAACCACTCACCGGGAAGGCGGTTAAACCAGGAATTGGTCACCATCACCAAGTGGACTTCTTTGTGTCGGGCCAGTTCCGCCACACATTCCAGGCTGTTTTTTTCAAGGCCGCATTGCAGGGCGTCTTTTGATCCGGCACCCCATAAATCCAGTACATAGCTTGCGTTTTGATAAGAGACCAGCCCGAAATCATTGACTGCCACAGGCTGCGGGTAATACTCCGTCACCAGGCGATGCATCTGGTAATGATGACGATATATCCAGTTGGATATATAAGGAATCAGGCCTGTGGTAACCAGAGAGGACACCAGCAGGAGCAAAAGCGGTATGCCCAAAAAAGCGACCGGCCAGCGTTTTCGGCTCACGCGCCGATGTAAGAATGCCAACATATCAGACAGATAAAAATAAAGGGTGCCGACCGTTAGAGCAGCAAGGATATAGGCCTCGTAACGGAAGATGGGAAGCGGACTGACGTGCCCGAACACCATATATAGCAGTCCCCCGGAAACCAGCACCAGGGCCGGTCCATGAAAAGACCGGTAGCGCCTGACAACAGCCGCCGGCAGAAGACTGAAAATAAGCAGGACCAGGGGCAGACAGAATGGATTGGTAAAATTTTCCACCAGGTTGACACCGATATTACTGGCGGGATTGATCGAGCCATTCTGGTGGACTGTTTTCGCCGCAATAGAGGTCGGCAGAAAGCCGATATCATGCGCATAAAGATAAAGGGAAAACACGCCCAGGGTCATGACAACGCCCAGGCCGGCAAATAAAGCTTTGACCCGGTGTCCCCGGACAAACAGGTAAATTACAGCGGGGCAGACAATAGCCAAACACTCATAACGGATCAGGGGGGCAAACAGCAGGCCGATCATCAGCAACGGATGGATCCGCCCGGTTCGGGTTTCGTGTATCAGCCCGAAAAGGACCAGCAGCGTCAGCAGCATCTGTAACGGTGTTTCCATGCCGATGAACACCATGAGAATCAGACTGTTGATAAAAACAAGCAAAGCCAGGAGGGTATTGACAAACACCTTTCCCCGCCGGGTTTTAAGTGCCTTGGGAAGCCGAAAATAGGCAGCAAAAAGGATATTATGCTGGATACCGATGATGGCGATGACGATACCCAGGTTCAGACCCAGGACCGCCCATTCAAAAAACGGCAGTGCCGTCAAAGGCGCCAGGATGAACGGCCATAATATACTCGAGCACGGTGCCGAAATTTCCCCGGGATTAAAACCATAAATACCCGACCATATATTCCTGGCCTGCTCAAAAAGGAGATAGGCGTCATCAAACAGAAAAACAAAAACCCCGTCGTTGAGGCGGAGAATAAGTACAAGTTCTAGGGCAAAAAAAACCACTACCGTCAATAACGGCCAGCGGAATGACAGGCCATCCATCCGGGGTTGGACTTCCCTTGAGTCGTCTTTTTGCATATTAACTAATGTTTGAAGCTGCGCTGACCGGTGAACACCATCGTCGCCCCGGCCTGGTTGCAGGCTTCTATGGACTGGTAATCATTCAGGGAGCCGCCGGGATGGATGATTGCGGTGACACCTTCCTGAAGTCCTACGTCAACCCCGTCACGAAAAGGGAAAAAGGCGTCACTGACCATGGCCGCGCCGATGAGCCCCCCTTTTTCCGCGGCCACTTTCCGGTTGATGGCGTCAACTTTTTCCCGGCTGTCCAGCTCCTTATACGGAACGTCATACATTTCAACCGCATAACGATCAGCCAGTTTACGATAGGCCTTGTCCCGGGCGATTTCAGCCACACCCACCCGGTCCTGCTCGCCGGTCCCGATGCCGACAGTGGCCTCGTCCTTGACATAGATAACCGAATTGGACGTAATACCGGCTTCAACCAGCCAGCCGAACAGCATGTCCCGATACTCATCCTCAGTGGGTTCGCGCTTGATACTGTATTTTTTGTCCTGATATGTACACTCGGCCGGCAAAAGGTCTTCTTTTGACAGTACCTGGGACACAAAGGACCACTGGGCGATGATACCACCGTCAATCAGGCTTTTAAAATCAACACAGCGTTTGTTGACAAACGACTGAAGCTGCTCGATGTTTTTGATCCGGATGACCCGCAGATTTTTTCGACCGGACAGGATATCCATGGCGCCCTCTTCATATTCGGGGGCCACAACCACCTCGGCGTATTGAGCGGCCACGGATTCAGCCGTGACTTTGTCTACCGCCCGGTTGAGCGCGATACAACCGCCGAAAGCAGCAATCCTGTCGGCCATGTACGCCCGGGCATAAGCGGTTTCCAGGGAGGCCGCCCTGGCCACCCCGCAGGGATTGTTGTGCTTGACGATCACAGCAGTCGCCTTATCATGAAAATATCTCAATATATTCAAAGCGTTATCAGCGTCTGTCAGGTTTGTTTTGCCGGGATGTTTGCCGGACTGAAGCAGTTCCACGTCCGAAGCCAGGTATTGACCGGGCTGGATGGTTTCGGTTTCGCCCAGCATCAGGTTGCCGTTGACAAGCCGGTACAGGGCCGCTTCCTGACCGGGATTTTCACCATACCGGAGCCCTTTTTCCACACCTTCAATGCGCCAGGTGACCTTTTCAAAAAAAAGGGTTTGCCGCTTACTGCCGTCAACAAAGCTGACCTCCATCTGCGGCGGAAAATGGTCGTCCATAATCGTTCGATAGGCTTGTTTCATATCTTTTCCCATGGTTTTCTCCCGTCAGTAGGTTTTCGTGTTCCAAGTGTGCCTTTGGCGCAGGGGGCATCATTCGGCAGCCCCATCCCGGCAGCGGCAACACATCGTCTGCCATGGTAAGTCATGGGGGCAGCTACAGTCAACTTCTCAACCCGAATTATTTACCGCCTCACCGGCCACCAAGTTTTTTATAAGACGGCCATATATTGCAAACAGAATATAGTCTATGTTATACAATTATTTATATCAATCTGTGCAAATTTTTACTAACTATTTAATTATAATATAATATCAAAAAACCGTGCGTATTCTTTTATCATCCCCATTTAAACCGTTTGGCATTGACGGTAAGTACGGCCGGAAAGAGGCCCTGGCGGAAATTTTTCATAATCAATTAACGCTCAAACAGGGCGCGTTCTCAGTAAGGAATTTTACAACATCAAATGCATTACATGTAATCGCCAACAATATCGATACGCCGACAACGGTACTGGACTGCCCTACATTAAAGCAATATATAAAAGAAATCCGAAATGATTATGATGTCATAGGAATAAGTGCGCAGTTACCGAATTTTAACCAACTGAAAAAAATGCTACACGTCACCCGTCAGTATGCCCCTAAGTCTCGAATTGTCGTGGGTGGATTTGTAGCGGCGATCCCGGACTTAAAAAATCAAATAGATGCGGATGACATCTGTAAAGGAGAGGGTATCGGCTTTATGCGCAACCTGCTGGGACTGCCCCCTGAATACAGATATCAAAACCCGCGCAGTATTTTTTCAGAAACAAAAGAAATCTTCGGGGTACCGGTCATCGGATTAAAAAGGCCGTTAATGGTAGTCGGCCTCGGGTGTACTTATGGTTGCGATTTTTGCAGTACCAGTCATTTTTTCGGAAAGAAGCATATTAACCTTTTAGATTCCGGAAAAGATATTTTTAACGAAATTTTATTTTTAAATGAAAAATATCCGGATGCCACCATTGGCTGTGTAGGGGATGATAATTTTTTAGTTGACCTTGAACGGGCCGACGAGCTCAGGAAGTGCCTTGTAAAAAGCGGGCAGGCAGTCAAACTATATATATTCGCATCAGCAGACAAAATCGTTGATTTCGGTATTGAAAAACTGGCCGAAACCGGGGTGGATATCGTTTGGATCGGCCGAGAGAGCAAATTTTCCGCTTATAATAAAAATCGGAATATTAATTACAAAGCGCTTATCGCGGAAATGAAAAAATACGGCATCAAAACCATCATGAGTTCAATGTTGCTGGTTGATTCGCATTCAAAAGAAAATATCTACGATGATATTGATGCGCATATTGCCGCGGAACCGGTTTTCAGTCAGTTCCTGTTTTACACCCCCACACCAGGAACGCCCCTTTATCAACGGTTTTTATTAGAGGGACGAATCAACACCGAACTGGCCTATGAGGATTATAACGGCCGAAATGCTTCATTAATTATCCATCCGGCATTTTCCCCCCAGGAGGCAGAGAAAGTTCAAGATTTCGCATATCAAAGGGATTATGAAAGATTAGGGCCTTCACTGGTCCGCTATATTGAGACGAATTTTACCGGATGGCTGCATATGAAGGATTCAAATAAACAGATATTACGTACCAGGGCCGAGACCTTTGCTAAAAAAATGTGGCAATACAGGGCGCTTTTGCATGCTATCGAACTTTTATCTTCCAGTAAACTGCACAAGGAAATGGCCAAGGATGTTCGCCGCCAGATAGAACTTTCTTTTGGGAAAACAACCATTACCGAAAAAGCGATTGCCACGGGATTATGTATCAGCGGTAAAATCAGGGAAGCCCGGACATCGCTTTGGGGGGACAACATGCAGCCTTCATCTTATAAATTTTATTTTAATCACACGCCATCGAAAAAAATTATCATGAAACGGATGGTGATTTAGTTGATTTTTTATTTATGATAATTTTCTCGATGCCTATGAGATATCTCATAAATCGAAAAATCCGGAAGCGGTGTTAAACAAACAACTTTGTTCAGAGAAACAGGTGAGCAACTGCCGGTTGCAGATGTCGGTTCGACCTGCTCCCGGTTAAACAAAAAATAACAGAGGGAATCATACGAGCGGCTATGCAAACCGATAATATCTGCAAAAAACGCATCACATGCAGAATCTGCGGATCGGAAAAACTGATACCGGTCATCGATCTGGGACAGCAGTGTCTGGCATCGGTTTTTGAATCCGGTACCCCTCCGGACTGGTTACGGCAGCCTTATCCGCTGGCACTCGTCCGTTGTGACGCCGAAGATGGCTGCGGACTGGTCCAACTGGGACACAGCATCGCCCCCGGGGTGCTTTACCGGCATTATGGATACCGCTCCGGCATCAACGAGCGGATGCGGCAGAACCTGGTCGACATCGCTCGAGTCGTGGAAAATATGGCCGGCCTGCAGCCGGGGGACACGGTTTGCGATATCGGCTGCAATGACGGCACGTTTCTGGCGTCTTTATCCCCAGCGACAGACAGGTTGGGGATCGATCCGGCCGAAAACGTCATCAAATCCGCAAGAGATAAAGGGCTTGATGTGATCTGCGATTTTTTTTCCCGGCAAATCTATGAAAATGTCCGGCCTGGCGTCAAAGCCAAGATCGTTTCCACGATTGCCATGTTTTATGATCTGGACAACCCGGCCGGATTTGTCAGCGACGTGGCCGGCGTCCTGGCAGATGAGGGGGTCTGGGTCATGGAAATGGCCTATTTCCCGTTTATGCTGAAAAACCACTCTTTCGACAACATCTGCCATGAACACCTGGCATATTACTGTCTGAAACAACTGGAGTGGCTTTTTGACCAGGAGGGCCTTAAGATCCATGGCGTGGAATTTAATGATATCAACGGCGGCAGTATCCGCCTGTTTATCCGGAAAAGTGCTGCCGGCCCGGTGCCGGAGACCACCCTCGGCGAACTGGCACGGATCCGTCAGCAGGAGCAGGCGCTCGGCCTTGAAACAAGCGCGCCCTATACGGCTTTTTACGAATCGGCCCTGGTTGTTCGGGATGACTTAAAACAGTTATTAAACGATATCCGGAAAGAAGGGAAAACCGTTTATGCTTACGGCGCATCCACAAAAGGTAATATTATTCTTCAGTTCTGTGACATCGACAACCGGCTGATCCGCAAAGCGGCCGACCGGAACCCGGAAAAATGGTTTGCCAGGACGCCGGCGACGGATATTGAAATCATATCCGAGCAGCAGGCCCGGGATGAAAAACCGGACTTTTTCCTGGTCCTGCCATGGTCATTTGTAGATATTTTTAAGGAACGAGAGGCCGATTTCCTCAAAAACGGCGGGAAGTTCATACTGCCACTGCCCGACGTCCGACTGATAGGAAACAATGGTGATGAAACAGCCATGCCCGTCATCTGATATGGTCATCTGCCTGCCGACCTACAATGAACGATGGAATGTCGCCGACCTGGTTGAACGGATCCGAAGGCTCCCCCTGTCGGTGGACATCCTGTTTATTGATGACAACTCGCCGGACGGCACCGGTATGGCGCTTGACCGTATCGTCAACCGGGAAACCGGCGTACATGTGATTCACCGGAATCGCCGAATGGGTGTGGGCAGCGCCCATCAGGCAGCGATCCGGTTCGGTTATCAGCAGGGATATCATACCCTGATCACCATGGACGCCGATGG
Source organism: Desulfosudaceae bacterium (assembly GCA_963674745.2). GTDB lineage: Bacteria > Desulfobacterota > Desulfobacteria > Desulfobacterales > Desulfosudaceae > JBFMDX01. The sequence goes on from CAXXDV010000001.1 coordinate 393,118, forward strand.
CACCCACGATCCCGAAGACATCCCCCGCCTGGTTGAAGCCGCCGACAAAGCCGACGTCGTCGTGGGTTCCCGTTTTCTGCCCGCGGCCGCCGATCACAGAAAACACCGGGAGGCGCTCCAAAGCCGGCTGGTTCACCGGCTGACCGCCTGGCTATTGAACCTGTCCGGCGATATGAGCAACGCTTTCCGATTGTATCGCCTGGGCAAGATTGCCCCTGAGATTTTTGACTACTGCAAGTCTGACAGCTATGCTTTTTTCCCCGAAAGCCTTTATTATCTTCATCATAATGGACAAATCATCAAGGAGGTCCCGGTAAACCTCGCTCCTCGGAAGGCCGGAAAGTCAAAAAAAAGACCCCGGGATATTGGCGAATGGATTTTCAGGCTGGCGTTCCTACATGCCCGGAGGGAATTGAGATTAAATGGCTTTTTCCAATAAAAAACTGTTCCTGCTCTGCCTGCTGCTTATAACAGCGGACTGGCTTATATACGGACAAGCCCTCTCCTTCGGCCTCATCACTCAAGATGATTTTATAACCATTAACTACCCAAAAATCCACCCCAACCTCTTATCCCGGCCAATGACCATATTCACCACTCCAATGCCCGAAAGTGCCTTCTTCTGGATGCCCGTTAGCGGCCTCTCGTTTCTTACGGACATTCTGATCTGTCCGTCCAGTTACCATGTTCTTCACCTGACGAATCTCATTCTACATGCCTGTAATGCCATCATTCTTTTTCTCCTTTTGCATTATACAACAAAAAAAACCTGGGCAGGTTTTCTGGTGGCACTCATTTTCACGGTACATCCTTTGAATGTTGAAACGGTCGTAGTGATTACCAACAGGGCAGCCCTGCTGTCCACGTTCTTCTGGATGATGACTATCGTGGCTTACGTATATTACGCACAACACCCGTCAGCTTGTCGATACGGCCTGATGATCATGTTTTTCGTTCTCGGCCTGATGGCCAAACCGTCCATTGCCGGTTATGTTTTCTTCCTGCCACTGCTCGATCTCTGGCCACTATACCGATGGCAACTTTCCGAAAAAAACAGCACCACCACAAGAACCAAATTTGCCATTTCATCAACAAAAAAACTGATCTTCGAAAAAATCCCGCTCTTTGTCCTGGCCATCGGATGGGGCATGATGACCTCATATTTTTTTACCCGCATACCGTATTACCGGTCTCCGGTCTTCGCCGAAGCCAAAACCCATATTTTTTCCAGGATCTTCAACCTCCCGGTATCCTGGTGCGGATACCTTTATAAATTTTTAGCTCCCATAAGGCTGAATTATTTCACACCGGCCCCGCCTCTGGAAAATTTTTCCATCGGCCAAGGACTTGCCGCCGCGCTGATGATTGCTGTGATCACCCTTTTTCTGTTAATTTTTCTTCGTAGATACAAACCCCTTGTAACAGGGTGGTTGTGGTTTTTAATTTGCATTACACCAGCGGCCCTGACCAACGCGCTGATGCAGAATTTTATTACCGGCCGCTACGCCTATTTCCCTATGATCGGCCTGGCAATAACAGTGGTGTGGGGTCTGTCCAGACTTGCGAAAAGGCTATCGACGAAGAGAAAACGCCTTATCCAATGGGCCCTTATCGCGCTGACGCTGGTTTTCCTCGGTCTGGCCCGGGAGCAGACGGGAAACTGGGAGAGCCTGATCTCGCTTTACAGGCACGCGATCAGCATCGATCCGGACAAAAGCATCCACCATCTGAACCTGGGCAAAGCGCTCTATCAGAATAGGGAACTTGAGCAGGCCGTTGTCCAGTTCCACATTGCGCAAAAGCTTTGCCCGCAATGTCCCGAGCCGCTTATCAATCTCGGTTTAACTTACCGGGCCCTGAATAAGTCACAACATGCACTGATGTACTTTGAAAAGGCCCGATCCATTCAGCCGAACGATATGATTATCAATCAAAACCTGGCGACACTTTACCTGCAACAAAACCGATCTGCCGAAGCGATCACCCTCTTGAAGGGGCTGCTTGACTGCCGGCCCGAATACTCCGTCAGCATCACCTATCATCTGGCGATGATTTACGCCCGCCAGAATAATTCTGAAAAAGCCGTCTTCTGGCTTAAAAAAAGTGCTGAAAAAAATCCGGTCGTGCTGGCCATGGCTGAACAGGAACCGGTTTTTGACAGTATCAAAAAAACGGATCAATGGCGTGATCTGCGGCCCTGATCAGCGATAGACAATCAACTTCATACCGGTGACACATTTGCCAATAATATCCGCCGGGCCGGTTAGGTTTAACAGGTACCGTTTCAGCCGCCGGGGATGAAAGTAGTATCGCCGGTAAAATGTTTTGATCATGGCACAGATCCGGGCTTCGTCGATCCCGGCGGTCCAGAGGGTTATCCTGGAATTGGCCTCCGGCGCCCGGACGAATCTCTGGAACCATTCACGGTCATAGTTCGGATCATCGCTGGCTTCTTCAAAAATTCTCGTCCCGGGAAAAGGAATAAGCGGATTACAGAAGACATAATCCGCGTCAAGCTTGAAAACAAAACTGAAGGTGTTCTGAATGTTCTCTTCTGTCTCCCAGGGGAAACCTATGATAATATTAGCGACTGACATCACCCCGCTATTCCGGCACATGGAAAACGCCTGATCAATCTGTTCTCGGGAGATGTGCTTGTTGATTCGCCTCAAGGTATAAGCATTAGCGGATTCAATGCCGAACTGGATGCGCTCGCAACCGGCCGAGGCCATTTCCCTCAACAACTCCCGATCAATACAGTCCACGCGCGTCTGGCAGGACCAGGGCAAACAGACCCCGCTTTTTTTTATAAACCGGCAGAGATCAAATACATGGTCCCGGGAAAAGGTGAACACGTCGTCGCTGAACTGTATGGAGCGATACCCCATATCTTTACAGACCAGCATTTCTTCGGTCACCAGAGAAGAATCGCGAGGCAGAAAATAGCGCTCCTGGTTGTTGCAGAAACTGCAGTTATAAGGACAGCCGCGGCTGGCCACCATCAAGGCGCATGGATGATGACGATTTACAGAGAATCGATGTTGTTTTATGTCAAGCACGCTTCTATCCGGAAACGGCAACGCGTCGAGAGCGCTTTTATCGAGCCAGGTCGGCGGCGTTTGCACTATCCGGCCCATCACCCGGCAGGTCGTCCCTGGAATACCGTCCAACGACCGGGATTGCCGCACCCGTTCGACAATCTCCATCAGCGGAATTTCGCCCTGCCCCTGAACGGTAATGTCGAACCGTCCACGTTCCAGCGTGTCTTCGGGGTAAGTCCACATGTGCGGTCCCCCTCCGACGATAATCGTATCCGGAAGATACTTACGGATGGTATCCGTCAGCAGGCAGGTACCGTACCAGAAAGGGGAAATCACGGAAAGGGCGATGATGTCCGGCTGAAACTGCTTCAAATGATCGATAAACCGCCCAATTTTAGGTTGGTTTGGTGTCTGAAAGTTGAAAAGGTCAACCTCTGCCCGGGTATTCTCCTCCAGATAACTCTTGATGTATAACAAGCCCAAAGGCGGGGCGAAATCATGCATACGAAATGCAATACGATCATTAATACTCGGGAATATCATGCGGCCCGTTTGGGGGGGATTAATCAGCAGTATGCGAATATGTCCGGACATAATTACCGTAATTTAGTGCACCGTTTTAAAAACATTAAAAAACTTCGGAGAGCAAGTCAAACCAAATATCTTTCTGCCTTGCCGTTCCCGGCGATGGATGGCGGTTGAAACGACAGGATTTCGATATAATCGGAACAGGGCACAGGTTGAAAAGTTACACCAGGTTTACCTCACGCGGCCGGCTTCGTCAAGCAGATCATATCGGCCGAAAATGGTTATCGGTTATAGAAATAAACCCGGGTCGGAGGTTGTAGCGTATCCCCCCAGAAACGGGTCCTGATTTTCCGAAAACGCCGAACAAACTCAGGCCGAATGCCGCCAAACGCTCAAAAGCCGTTGTCGGTCCGAAGTCGCTTTCAATATCGGCCAGAATCATCGCCGGCGTCCCCCGCATTTCCGGACTGGGGAGCAGGCGAGACATGACCCGGAGTAATATATGGATTCAACACCCATTTCGGCCAGTTTCTCAGCGCCAAAAGCCACCCCTTTATCGGCCGACGCGAAAATAAACAGCCGATATTACTTTCCCGATCTGATGATACCTTTTCGCAATTCTTCGGCGCATTGCAGATCCAGCAGAAAGTTATCATCACCCAGAATGCTGACGGCGTCGGTCCGATGAAGTTTTGTGGCCCTTTCGATTTCTTTAAAAAGTACTTTACCGGACTTAAAGAAACGGATATGTCGTTTACCGAAAAAGTGCCTCGGGCAGCAGAAATCACCCCCATACGAACACCCCAGTCCCACTGCGATATGGGGCGAGCCAAGACGTCGCAGGGGCACCCCCATGGCCTCCCGCACTTGACTTACGGTATCCGGATTTTTAAATTTAAAATGTTCCGGCAAGCCCAGCAAGTGACGCACAAATGTGATTCCCTCGCCCACGCAGACATGGTCCACTTCCAGTATTTTCTCGATGTCGGGTATGGCCGCACAGAAACCGCCAATAACGACAAGTGATCGCGGGGACAACGTCCTGATCGTCTCGACCATTTTTTTGACTTTTAGAAAATTGGGCTTAATGGCGCTGATATCGACAATATCGTGCCACTTTCTAACCTCCTTCTGCCCCCCCCTGAAGAAGGGGAAGTCCAGCACAGTCACCGGCGTATCATCTTGATCTGGTGAACAAAAAAGGTTTTCAGTATATGATGATTTATCGAAAAATCCAATTATCGGGTCGTAATATTTTCCTTTAGCCCGTCGTCAAGGACAAATAACGGTCAAAAAAAACTTTTCTTTTGGCGAACGCTTGTGTATCTTCTTCATATAAAAAACGCCTCCAAAGAGGCATCATGCTGAACAATAACAACTTCTGATGAAACCTTATCGCGTACTTTTTATTAAACCACCTGACAGCGACGTAAATGTTCTTGCACTGGATGTCCCGTTGGGAATATTATACCTGTCCGCCTGTTTAAAAAAAGATCTCGGCCAGAAGGTAGCAGTTGATTTTATTGACCTGCGCCTGGAAAAAACCGCCCCTCAGCCTCTGACCGCAAAGATAAAATCCTTTTCTCCGGACCTGATCGGCATCAGCCTGCTGGCTTTTAACCGGCTTTTTATTAAACGGTACATCTCACTGATCAAGGAGCTAGAGCCTTCGGCCGCCATTGTCATTGGCGGTCCCGGCGCCACCTATGGCTATGATGAATTCCTCCAACAACACCCGGAAATTGACGCCGCAGTGCTTTGGGAGGGTGAGGCTTCCTTTCCGCGGCTGGTCAAAGCGTTTATGTCAGGCGGTGATATTAAAACCGTCAGCGGTATCGCCTGCCGGGAAGGCGACCGGGTCGTTCTTACCGAAAAAGCCGATTACATCCAGAATCTGGACAGCCTGCCCTTTCCCGACTACGATTTGATTCCTTTTGAACGATACTGGGGAGAAGAACCGCAACCGCAAATGAACGGTGTACTTGCCGACAAAAAATACACGCACATCATCAGTTCCCGGGGCTGCCCGTTTAACTGCATCTACTGCCACAAGATATTCGGCCAAAAATTAAGAAGCCGCAGTCCGGAAAACTTTGTCAATGAAATCAGATGGCTCAATCAGGCCTACGGTGTCCGGGAATTTCACATTGTGGATGATAATTTCAACTTTGACCGGGAGCGGATGCACATTATTCTGAATATGATCATCGACAATCAGCTGGACATCAAGATGGCCTTTCCCAATGGCTTGAGGGCAGACATGCTGGAACCCGAGGATCTGGACCTGTTGAAAAAAGCCGGTGCTTACATGGTCACCTTCGCCGTCGAAACAGCTTCTCCACGGCTCCAGAAAATCATCCGGAAAAACCTGAATATTGATAAGGTGACTGAAAATATCAATTACGCCGCATCCATCGGCCTGATTGTGAAAAGTTTTTTTATGCTTGGGTTTCCCGGTGAAACACCGGAAGAAATTCATCAGACCATCAATTATGCCGTAAAATCAAAACTTGACCTGGCCCATTTCTTTACCGTTACCCCTTTTCCCGGTACTGCTTTAAGACAGTTGGCCGAGGAGACCTATCCGGACTGGCAGGATCAGGCGCTTTATCACTACTGGCCGGACGAACCTTTTTACCAGCAGGCCACCGGCTACAACCTCAACCGCATGCAGAAAAAGGCATACCTGAGGTTCTATGGATCACCCCGGATGTTCAAAACATTCTACAAGTCCCCACTGAAACTGAAACGGCTGAAAAAATGGGCCCTGTTTGCTGCCCAAATTCTCTGGAAAAAGAACTAACCCGGATATATCAACGTGTTCTGTCATCCGGCCCGTAGGCCTCTACCTCGTTCAACGACAGTACACACATGCCCGAAGCTTTTATATTGATATACCGCAGGGATTCTACCGGTTCAAAGACCAGTGCCTGGCAGTCTTTCCGGCTTAAAGTGCGGATCCGGGTTTCCCGCCACTGATTGCCATCCTCAGAAATTGACACGACCAGAGGCGGGCAATTGAGCTGATCATCGAAAAAGCCGGTACACAAGAAAATCCGCTCCACTAGAAATGAACGCCCCAGATCAACCTGCCACCAGGGTGTTTCCTGCCGATCGGTAAAAAAACAAGAATCCATTCCCCGGCCGCCGTCAACCGCGTGACGGCTGTTGTAGAGATAAGGATAACCCGGTTTATGACTGCTCATCTGCGTCGCCTTGCCGAATGCCAGATTGATCGGCGCTGATGCCGGCCGAGACCGCCAACTGTAACGGGTACCGAGGTTGTCGCCGGTATAAAGGCTGGCATACCATAACCAAAACAGACCGGCCCCCACGATAATGCCGGCGATGGCGATACCCGCCCCGTAAAACCCGGAGACACGCCGTATACCGACCAGGATGATCACCATACCCAGCGTCAGGCAGCTGATCACCATACCGTAAAAAGCGGCACTGCTCCAATATCGAAATTCTACTGTATGCTTACCGGGGGTAAGCCAAACAGCGTGGGCCACACCGTTGGCCGGCCAGGTAACTGTTTTTCGGCCATCTACACGGGCCTGCCAGTGTCCGGAACGGGGGTATGAAAACACAAAAAATGACGGGCGGCAGGCTGTGGCGGAAAAAACCATTCGATTATAGGCGCTGTAGGTCAGATTGACCTGATCTTGTACAGATTCACAATTTTCATATTTCAAGGGTGAGACGGGTAAAGCTGAAAAGCCTTCAATAATAACCTCGTCCGCCTGCCGGTCGTCGTTCAACATCCGATATGCTTCATCAATATCAGAAGCAACGCTAAAGCGACGGTATATTTTTGCCAGATCCGGCGCCATGAAATAGTTGTTTAACTGACGGACGATAATGCGGCTACCCGCGTGCTGGTTTAAAAAAAATACCGGTTGAAAATTAATGGCTGCTTTTTTTTGCGCCAGGATCTGATCATATGTCAGTGTTTTCTCTTTTGGCACAATGGCATAAGGGCCAAAACGAAAGAAAACCAGCAACTGGACAACCGTGAACACGGCCAGAAGAAGCCCAGCACCCCTGCGATGACCGGCAGGGAAAAAACAAACCGACACCAGGCACAGGATAACCAGGCTGATTGTCAGAGAAAACGGTCTGACCCATCCCGGAATGGATCGGATATGATACGGACAGCCATAGTTGACATTTTCAAAAAAATGGCCCGGCAGGCAGAGATAAACCACTACCAGAATAAAAGCCACTATGGCCGTAACGGCCACCGGGTTGAACGGCGTGCCCCCGCCCGGCTCTGAAACAGTTGCCGCCAGCCATGTCAGAACCATCATAAACAGAAGGGGAAGCATGAGGGCGATCCGCCCCGGCCCGCGAAGGGCCGAAATCAGGGGAATATGTTCCCAGGCCCAGCGATGAACCGTTGTCAGGGGACCCTGCATGTAAAAACAGACGATAACAATGACTCCGAGCAGGGCCCAGATCACCGGCGGCACTTTTATCCGGAAAAAGACCAACACCACCGGCGCGATCACGGCGATCAGGAAAAGCGGCGATCCGCCGAACATGGAAAATCCCGACCCCAGGGGGAAAAAGAAATTATTCAGAAAACCCGGCAGGGTGTCGGTCCATTGAACAGCCCATTGATAGGTCTGATCAACCCTGCCCGAGCTGTTGCGCATATAATCCCAGAAAAAAGGCAACAGGTAGGCGGATGAAAGCAGCATACCCGTGCCACAAAAAAGCCCGGTTTTCCCCCAGAAACGGACAATTTCTTTCAAACCGCTTTTTTTTGCACCCCTTGAAATCGAATTGTAAAGAAACGGCAAAGTCAAAGCGAATATCACCGTCCCAATCACACCATAAAACACCATGGGCGGAAAATCACTGGTAATCAGCCAGTAAGTGGTGCCGACAATCAGCAACGGGGGGCGCCAGCCGGTTTGTTTCAGGTAATAACAGCCGATGGCGCTACAGAGCAACAATGTACCGGTATATGCTTCCAGGGCGGTAGCGTTCCAGAAGATCGCCAGCATGCGAAGGTTATAAACAGTAATCAGCGAAAAGATAAAAGCCGTGGTCGGCCCCAGCCGCATTTGCTTTAGAAACCGGAACAGGCAAAAATGGCAGAAGGCCAAGATGATCAACCTGAAAAGGGTAATCCATTCCAGCGAATACCCCTGCCAGAAACCCGGCATAAATGTGGCCAGGTAACCCATGGGATGATAGAGCTGGGCATGCGGATAAACCGAAGACTGGCCGTAATAACAGGCCGGGGCGTACAGCGGGAAAGAACCGCTTTTTACGGAAAACAACAGATCAAGCTGGTGATATACATGATAATTGATATAATCGCTACCGAGCGACTGGCTGGAAACAAACGGCAACATCCAGTAAAACAGTACCAACGGCAGCAGAAATATTATCAGGTGAACAAAACCGTTTTCTGAGAATCGTTTTTTCAATGTTAGATAAAATTGTCCCATCTCAATTTTTATAAGGCAGCCACCTTCCCAAATTGTTTAATATATAACACATTGTATGAAAATATAAAGTTTGGTCGGTTTTCAATGTTTGAACATATCAGCGCTGCGCAAATTATTGTGAGATATCACCGTCCGGATTTTCTCATTTATTAGTTAGAAAGGGTATGCTATTCAATATTTAAATTGATATTCGGAATCCGGCATGCCTTGCCAGTATTAACCTGTTCAGCAACACAAACAGCCAGACGTTTTCCCATGTCATATATCACCGCCCCCCGGAGTGCAGGGTTTCATTTTACTGGATGCCGAATCCGAATTTTAATCAAATGCAAGAACAGGGCGCAGTATGACTGGAACCGGGTCCATGTCACCTGTCTTCAGTCCCGAATGAAAAAAATGTTGGAAATTTTGTCCATACCTAGCCTATGTATTGATAAGAAATTCGACGAATATCTTGTTCCAGGCTGGCTTCACCCGGCCATTAGCTGTTACCGGCCTCTGGCCCGGATAAGGAAGAAAACATTATGCCACAATTTTCCGGTGTAAACGGCAGGGGCCAAGGGCCTTCTGAAACGGATGGCTCAGTGCAGGGGCCGACCACAGCCCTGGACATTATAGAAACGAGTTGGTATGCCCAGAATACTGCTTATTAAGCCCTATTCTTACAGCGACGTCATCACCCCCCCCCCCTGGGACTGGGTTACTTGGCGGCGAATCTGGATCAGAACACCGAGGTAATGATTTTTGACGGTGTCCGGGACCAGTTGACACCCTCAAAGCTGACGGAGACAATCAAATTGTTTCAACCGGACATGGTCGGGTTATCAATTGTGTCTGCAGCATCAAAGACGGTCCTTGATGATATCCGGGTTGTCCGTCGCCTTCTGCCCGACGCCGTCATTGTCGCCGGCGGTCCGCACCCCAGCCTGTTGCCCCACGAATTCAACGCGGCCGCGGAGGACAGTATTGACTATATATTACGTGGCGATGCTGAAACGGCATTCAGGATGCTGGTGGCGCGATGCTGGAATCAACGCAGCCGGGATATTTCCAGCCGGGACATCGCGGATATCCCGGGAATCTGGTCAAAAACACGGGACGGTATGGTTTCTTCGGATATACCGCTCAACCAGGCCTGTGATGAACTCGGCATCCCGGCATGGGATTTAATGCCGCCGGCCGAATATCCCAGGGTTCCTCAGGGGGAATTTTTCAAAAATTTTCCTGTGGCCCCGGTAATTACCAGTCGTGGATGTCCCTTTGAATGCGGTTTCTGCAGCGTGGCGGCTTTGAAGGGAAAAACGGTTCGGTTTCGCAGCCCCGACCTGATCGCCGACGAAATTCAACTCCTGAAAAACAAATTCGGCGTAAAAGAAATCCAGTTTGTTGACGACAATCTTACGGTTTCCAAAGAACACGTGCTGAGCGTCTGCGAAGCCATGCTAAACAGGAATCTAGACATTCCCTGGTCTTGCCCCAACGGTGTTCGAGTCGATACCCTGGATGATGACATTGTCGAGGCCATGAAAGCTGCCGGATGTTATTCTGTTTCCGTTGGTCTGGAAACCGCCAATCCCGACGTTCTGGAACGAATGAACAAGCATCTTGATCCGGATAAAGCCATCGAAGCCGTTCACCGGGTTGCCCGCAAAAAGATAGAGGTCAACGGCTTTTTTATTTTAGGTTATCCAGGCGACAATGAGGCGAACATTAAAGACACGATCCGCCTGGCCAAACGACTGCCTTTGACCCGGGCACACTTCATGCTTTTTACGCCTTTCCCGGGTAGCCGGGAATACGAACGGCTGTCCCGGGTTTCCGGGAATCGTGTACCACATGACGCCACTTTTGCCCAGGTCTCTTATGTGCCACACGGGATGACGAAAAAGGATCTTAAACGTCTTCACCGACGGGCATTTATCGAATTCTACGCCCGTCCTGCTGCCGCTTGGAAGCTGGTGAAGGCAGTAAATTCTCTGAACGGGCTTTACTATTTTCTGCGAAGAACGTTTCACTGGTTGGGATAAATGGCCGGAACAGGCAACACCATCATACTGCTCAATCCGCCTTATCGGAAAAAGATACTGCGGGATTACTACTGCTCCACATTTCCCAAAGCGCCATATTACTGGCAGCCCATTGATCTGCTGTCTGTGGCGGCCATTCTAAACGGCAAAGCGGATATCCAGGTAATCGATGCTGTTGCCCGGCGACTGACGGCAAGCCAGGTTGAAAGTATCATGGCCGAACAGGCGCCTCGAGCCGTATTCATGCTGGTTTCCTCTTTAACGAAAGACGCCGATCTGACGCTGGCCAAAAGGATCAAGAAACCGGGACGACGAATCGTAATCGGGGGAGAAATCGCACTTGCCCCTGATTTCGACTTTGCACAACATGATGCCGTTGACGGCCTGCTGCTGGACTTTACCGATGAGGGGGCGGTTGGATTCATTGCCGGTGAAAATCCAACCGGCAGGTTGAGAACCCCGTGGCATGCCCCCGCCACGCCACGAATCGGACACCGATATAACCTGGGCATAATGCCCCATCACCTTCTGGATAATAGCCGATACCGTCTGCCGCTCTGGCAGGGCCGTTTTTATTCCCTGCTGACAGATTTCGGTTGCCCCTTTAACTGCCGTTTCTGTAACTCAGGAAGACAATCCATCGGTTTCAAGTTAAGGGATTTGGCGGAAGTCGCAGAAGAAGCCAGGCAGCTAAAAAGACTCGGGGCAAAAAAAATCTTTATCAAGGACATGACTTTTGGGGCAGACCGGTCTCATGCCGAATCGGTTTTATCCATACTGGCGCCCTATGGTTTCAGACTGAGGGGATACCTGCGGGCCGACCTGATAACCCAGAAGTTTGCCGGTTTGTTGAAAGCGGCCGGGTTTGAACTGGCACAGATCGGTGTGGAGCGCCCCCTGGAAGACGTCAGACGCGGTTTAGGAAAAAATATTCCCGACGCAGTTATCGCCGACGCCTTTCAAATTCTACGCCGGATCGGAATTGATGCCGGCGCTCACTTTATCGTCGGTTTTGAGGGTGACGGCACAGGAACAGCAGGCGCCTGTATCAAACAAGCCCGGGCCCTTGGAGCGGCTTATTGTTCCATCAATATTTATCAACATCGTCTGGGGGCATCCGCCCTGCCGGCATTATCCGGCTGGGGGAAACACGCACTCTCTCTTTGCGCCGGTTTTAACATGGCCAGATATAACGGCCGCCGTCAAATAAGCTGCCTATGGAAAAATATGAGGGCCGGGAACAGATAATATTGTCTGGTTTCCCCGGACAGCGTCAAGATGGCCGAAAATTATAATTTTCTCGTTTAAAAAACCTGTTTCTTTTAACCTGTAACCCCGGACCGCATCCCTGCCTGTGAATAAAACGCATTGGGAAACCGCGGGAATAGAACAGGTTTTCCGGGACAAAACACTGACCGTTCGACCGGAAAAACCGGTTGTAGCACGTTATATCCGTATCGCTGCTTCAGGAACATACCGCTTGTGTTTAAATGAAGTGGCGATTTACCCACTGCTTCCTGAAAACTGACGGTTTTTTAACAATAATGAATTTAATCAGTGATTTTGGGTTGACAATCCGCCATTCAGCGTCACAATATGCCATATGGGCACCTCTAAAAATTGTCTTAGGGCCCGATGTCGGTGTTGTGCTCAAATTTTAATCCTCGAGATACTTCAATGTATTCCTCCGGTTAAAATTTTCACACGCCTTGACCTCGAACCAGAATGCTATTTTTTAAAAGTAGCCCATATAAATAAGACAATAACAGTCAGGAGAAACAGATGCTTTATTCAAAAACAGTCATGGATCACTTCAGAAGCCCCAGAAATGTCGGCGAAATCGAAGACGCTGACGGTGTTGGCGAGGTCGGCAACCCCATTTGCGGGGACATGATGACCATCTACATCAAAGTCGTGGATGAACATATAAAAGACATTAAATTCCAGACTTTCGGGTGCGGCTCCGCCATTGCGGTATCGAGCATGCTGACGGAAATCGCCATGGGTAAATCAATTGAAGAGGCCAAGAAAATCACCAACAAGGACGTGGCCGAAGCGTTGGACGGTCTGCCCAAAAACAAGCTGCACTGCTCCAACCTGGGCGCTGACGCCCTGCAGATGGCCATAAAAGACTACGAAGACAGGAAAGCGGGCATCGTCCGGCCGAGAGAAGAGCACCGGGAAAAACATGTCCATATCCATGAAGACGGTTCCTGCCATTGCCCCTACTGTGATTCGGAAGTGGATCAGGATGCCAAGTTCTGCAATGCCTGCCTGTCGGACATCGACGAAGATGAGCATTAAACATGTGTGCTTAATTAATAGCCGCCTTTAATTTGCACCAAGACTACACGGAGTCAGCCATGAGCAAAATCAATCTGGACCATATATCCGCCAGCCATTTGTTACCGGAAGTGCAGGAGGCCATGATCAAGGCCATTCAAGGGACGCTGGGCAACCCCTCCAGCCAGAACATGGAAGGGGAACGCGCGTCCGCCATGCTGGGAAAAGCCCGGGAATCAGTCGCCGGCCTGATCAATGCCCAATACCCGACTGAAGTTGTTTTTAACTCCTGCGGCACCGAATCCATCAACCACGCCATCAAGGGCGTGGCCAGAGCCAACACTAAAAAAGGCAACCATATTGTCACCTCCAATATTGAACATAACGCCGTCAACCGCAGCTTAAAACGACTGATGCAGCTGGGGTGCAAAAGTACCGCCGTCGCCGTTGACAACAAGGGGCTGGTTGATCCGGAAGAGGTGGCCCGGGCCATTACCGACGAAACGATACTTGTGTCGATCATGCACAGCAACAACGAAATCGGCACCATCCAACCCCTCAAGGAAATCGCTCAAATTACCAGAGAAAAAAAGGTGATCCTGCACACCGATGCCGTGGATTCTGTTGGTATCGTGCCGATTGATGTCGAGGACCTGGGCGTTGACCTGATGAGCTTTGCCTCAAACCCCTTTTACGGCCCGACCGGAGTGGGTGGACTGTACATCCGGCGCGGTACCAACGTCTGGCCCATTATCGACGGCGGGGTCCAGGAAAAAAAACCGTCGGGCCGGCACGGAAAACCTGATCGGCATTATCGGCATGGGCGTGGCTTCAGACCTGGCCCGTCGCGACATGAATGACAGGCTGACCCATCTCAAAAAGCTGAAAAGCCTCCTGTTGAACGAGTTGCCCAATTATGTCGATGAATACATCATTAACGGCGACGTGGAAAACGGCCTGCCCAACCTGGTGTCTGTCTCCCTCAAATATATCGAGGGCGAAAGCATCATGCTCATGCTGGATGATGAAGGCTTTACCGTATCCACCCGGTCTGCCTGCGCCACCGGTTCGCTGCGGGCATCCCATGTACTGATGGCCATCGGCCTGGACCATGCCGACGCCCAGGGTACCCTGGTCATTACCCTGGGAGTGGAAAACACCGAGGACGACATCATCAACTTTTTAAAAGCCCTTAAAAGCATCGTGGATTCACTTCGGGCCATGTCCCCGCTGTACAAAAATCGATAATCCCAAAGATTACCCGTCCATCCGCAAAGGAACGCGTAATTTATACAGGAATCAATCCGTTGCCTGATTTTCATTGGTAAAGGAATAACTGGAAAAATATTGACATACATTGCCGGTCTTGCTAAGAAGAATGTCCATAAGCATTTTTTTTGACAACATCGCTGTGTGCGTTTCCCGGTTCAATAGAGTTAAACAAAGGTCTTCTGAACTCTTTTCCATGCCATTACAACGGTGTTATCAAAAACCCAACCGGCACTGAGGGTGAGCTACCATACTGATATCACATAAATTGACACCATAGCTGTTCTCTTAATGATTTTTTAATGGGGGGGCCATGACAAAATATCGTACTGTCTTTCATTTCCTGTTGATCCTGCTGGGTTTGTCATTACCCGTGGGGGCGGCGCAGGATGCCCGGCAAAACGGGCAGGCCATGTTCCGCATGGGGGTATTCGCCTATGAAAGCGGAGACTATAAAACCGCTGAAAGCTATCTCAAGCAGGCGCTTGTATCCGATGAAAACAACGCCTATGTCAATTATTATCTGGGCAATGTCTATCTGCATACCGGAAACTATTCCCGGGCGGCGGTGTTTTTTGACAAAACCCGGAGCCTGGATAAAAGCCTGCCCGACCTGGCTTATAACTGGGCCTATGTCAATTTCAAGCTGAACAATTTCGACGCAGCCGGGCAATTGTTTGAAAAGCTGACGGCCTCGGAACCCGACAATGTCCTGGCCCATTACTACGCCGGCCTGTCTTTATTCAAGCAGGGCAAATATCAGCCGGCCCTACCGTTTTTAGACCGGGCCGTACGGATGAATACGCCTGTCAGCTGCCACGCCGATTATCATGCGGCCCTATGTGATCTGCAGCTCAAGAACACGGATTCAGCCAGAGATCGCCTGACACGCGTTCAGGAAAATACCGCCGAAGAAGACCTGCGCCGGGCCGCGACCGATCTTCTGGAAAGAATCAGGCGTGGTGAGCAACCCGGAAAGCGCTATGCCCTGACGGCCAAGCTGGGCTGGGAGTATGACGATAATGAAGCCCTGGAGCCCATCGACGACAACGATCTTTTCGCGGATGACGCCGATTATATTTTCAGCGGCTTCCTGTCAGCATCCTATGACCTGATCCGGACAGACCGTTTTATCTTTGGGGCCGGTTACAGCCATTACCTGACGATCCATAAAGAAATCGAAGAGTACGATCTGTCGGCCAGCCTGTTTGACGTTTACGCCCGGTATCGCCGCAATGCCTATACCTATTCCTTTCAATACAACCCCGACTATTACTGGCTGGACTCCGAGAGTTACCTGTGCCGGCATGAGTTCAGGTTTATTGTCAGCCGGATGTTTGACAATGTTTTAACGGAATTCACCGGCATCCACAGGCGGGACAACAACATGTATGACCCCGATAAAGACGGTTATGCCAACGAGGTTTTTTTCAGGTGCCGGTACAGCCTGCCGGAAGAAAAAGGGGAACTGCGGGCCGGTCTGGGTTATGAGGTAAATACCGCCGACCATCGGGACCATGATTACAAGACCATCGGCACCGAACTGGCGGCGGCCTTCAACCTCGGCTGGGAGGTTTGCCTGACGCTCAGCGGCGAATGCGACTTTCAGCAATACGATCACACGGATTCTTTTTACGGAAAAAAGCGGGACGACACCCGGTTTATCGGAAACATCCTGCTGTCCCGGAACATTTTCAACGACATGATCGCGGCCCATATCGGCTATGAGTACACCCGGAACAGATCGAACATAGATGATTTCAGTCAGTACAACGCCAATTTCGATTATGAAAGTAATGCCGTCAAAGTTTTCCTGACGCTCACCATTTAATATTCAGGAGTCAACCATGACAGAATTCAATAACAGTTTTTTGCGGGGCTGGTTACCGATCGTGCTGATCTTGACGACTGTCAGCCTTGTCTGGGGGATTAACAACGCTCAAGCCCGGGATGGAGTCATACCCGATGATCTGCCCCTGGAATCAACCTTCTGGCCGGGGCCCGGTAGAAGCGTGGGGGTGGTCGATGTCATTCAGGGGAAAGCCGTTGTCCAGCATGAAAATGAAAAGCGGGGATACCTGGTCAGCAAAGGGATGAACCTGTACAACGGCGACACCCTTTACACATCCGGTGATTGTCACCTGGAAATGTCGCTCAACGACGGCAGCAACATGGTGCTTTCTTCCGGCACGCAGATCGTCATTGATAAAAGCATTTACGATCCCGCCTCCGGAAGCCGGCTCTCCTTTTTCCAGATGCTGTCCGGCAAGGCCCGTTACATGGTCAAGAAACTGGCCGACTACAAACATTCCCAGTTCAACGTCAAGACAAAATCATCCGTCGTGGGCGTCCGGGGATCGGACTTTGTCATTGAAATCAGCCAGGAGGGCGACAAAATCGTCATCACCGCCCTGGGCCACACCATTCTGGAGATATTTGATCCAGCCAACCCCCTGACGGAACCGGTCATAGTCACCTCCTTTCAGCAGCTGATCACCGTACTGGGCCAGGTCCTGGGTGAGCCGGTGGACATCTCAAGTGAAGAAGTCATGAAACTGCTTCAGGAGCTGGGCCTGCTCTTATCCGGCGGCGGCGGCCAGGGCGGAGAAGGAACCGGCGGCGGCGGGGGCTTTATTCCCCACGGCGGAACCTGGCAGGGTCCGCCGGTTGGAGGAGGAATTCAATATTTACCCGGCTGGAATCCTTTCTTGCCCATACTGCCGCCACCGATCTTCGGCCCCGGCCCCAATGACCCTTTTTATAACGACCCGGGCGCCTGGATAAGGCCGCCCTTGACACTCCCCCTGCCGGACATGCCCGATATACCCATGGATTAGGGGCTTTAGTATAATTAAATAAATTTTGACCCAAAGCAGGAGACAAGCGTCATGAAAAATATCAGGCTCATTTTGTTAACCCTATTTATCGCCGTGCTGGCCGCCCTGCCGGCAACAGCGGCCGTCTACTATGTAGACATTGTAAACGGCACCGATGATCCCTTCAACGGTTTAACCCCGGGCACGGGCGCCTGGAAGACCATTCATTACGCGGTCGACGAGATTGTTGCCTCAACCGGTGGAAATGGTGATACCCTGAATATTGCGGCCGGTACGTACTCTGTATCTGCTTTAGTGCCCGGCGGCGAGTCTGACAGCCCACTGACGTTTAACGGTTGGAGCAACTCCTCTATCCTCGGAGACCCGGCCGGCGGTACCATAATTGACCTGAACTCAGCTGTTTCATGGGCCAACGGGATTCAGCTGGACTTTTGCTCCAATGTCACCGCCAGTAACCTCGAAATTACAAATGCTTATAACAACGGCATTTATGCCGACGGATGCACGGGCACCGCCATCACCCGGTGCGACATCCATAACAACAGCAATTTTGGTGTTTACCTCAACAACTGCAACAACACCAATACGGTCAGTCGTAACCGGGTTTATGACAACCCGAACGGCATTGGTGTTTATGCGCAAGAGGAAAACGATCCCTGCTCGCCTTTGATCGTTAACAACCTGATTGTCACGCCGGAAGAGAGCATGTTCCAGGGCATCATGGTAATATCAACCGGTTACACTTACCCTGCCTTTGCCTCTCCCACGATATTTCACAACACCATTGACGGCGGCGGTAACGACGGCATTTATCTTTTTACATTCGGCCCTTTTGCTATAACCAACCCGAACATTCAATACAATATCATTACCGGTTTCGGTAACAACGGTATTAACGGTGGTACTGACGGCTACGGCGGCCAGCTCAACCCGACCCTGAATTATAATGACCTTTTTGGAAATTCAACGGCTTATTCCGGCACCGGCATTGGGCCGGGGCCTAACAGCATTGCTGTTGATCCCGTTTATTCCGGCGGTGGTTTTGAGTTAGATCCTTCCTCGCCCTGCATCGACGCGGCCACCACTTCCAACATCACCGAGGATATCGACGGCACGGTCCGCCCCCAGGGGACAGCCCCGGATATGGGCTGTTATGAATATCCCAGCGGCGTTATCACTCCGGAGCCGGTGGCCTATCCCGGCATAACGGTTCTGCCCTATGAAGGACTGGAGACCAGTGAAGACGGCAACAGGGCCACGTTCACGGTAAAACTCGACACCCTCCCCTCGGCCCCGGTAGTGATCCCCATTACCAGTTCCGATACGGGTGAAGGCGCGGTTTTGCCGGCATCTCTGACGTTTACCGCCAACAACTGGTTTACCCCCCAGACCGTGGTTGTCAGGGGGGTTGATGACAGCCTGGTCGACGGCGATATCCCTTATACCGTCGGTGTCGGTCCGGCCGTCTGCAACACCTTTGATTACAACGGGCGGAGCGGACATGATGTCAATGTAACCAACCTCGATAACGACAGTGCCGATATCATTGTCGACCCGACCTCGGGTTTGAGGACCTCCAAGTTCGGCGGCAGTGATACCTTCACGGTGGTGCTGAACAGCCAGCCCATCGCACCGGTGGCGGTTTCGCTGTCCAGTTCCGACACAAGCCTCGGCATTCCCTCTCCAGAGGCGCTTACCTTCACCCCGGACAACTGGAGCCGGCCGCAGACCGTCACGGTTACCGGCCAGGACAACGGGATCGAAGAAGACGCCCCGTATACGATTATTACCGCACCTGCGGTAAGCCAGGACCCGATTTACAACGATCTTGATGCTGACGATGTCGAGGTTGTCAATGTCTACAACATGCCCCCGGATCAACCCGGCTATGTTTTCCCGCAGCCTTTTCAGATGTTCCCGCCGGGAACATCGATTACCCTGAGAGGCAGCACCTTTTATGATCCCGAGGGTGATAGGCATGATCAAAGCTGGTGGCGGATCGCGCCGCTCAACCGGGGCGCTTTCGGGTGCGAAGAATACCCGGGATTTTTTGAACATATCTCAGGCACTGATTTGACATCATACACCATCCCCACCCAGAACCTGAAACCGGGCGTGGTTTATGTCTGGATCGTCGGTTACAAAGACGAGGGAAGCGGGGCTTTCACCTGGTCGGACCTGGATGAGAGAGTGAAGAACACGTTTATGATCGGGGTAGAAGAAACGATTGACCTGCCGCCGGTCCCACCGGGCACAACTGCGGCCTATTTTGTCATGCTCTCCTGCCATCACTATATTCCCGACAATTCCAGCGCCCTGGCCGTTATTGGGGATGATTTAACCGGTGGTTATGACAGCCGTTATTACCGCATCGGCACATATGACCCCTTACAGAATGACGGCGGCTATAAGGAGTATCCCGGGTTCAGCCTCCTTCCCGGTACCGCTTTCTGGGTGTTGGCCAGAAACGGCCTGGCCATCGACCTGACCGGTATTGCCATGACCACTGCCGAAGACGTGGATCTTCCGCTGATGTTCAACAGCAATAATAATAACGGCTGGAACATGATCGGCCCGCCGAACAACCAGAATTATCCCTGGGGCAATGTTCAAGTCGTTGTGTTTTCTCAATCCAATCTCTGCGAACCCGAATTCGGTCCGGTCACAATCGGTGAGCTTGATCCCAACAACCCTTATATCGACACCCGACTGCTGGAATGGGACGGACAGGGCTATAATGAAGTATCCATGATGATGGCGGGTTATGGTTACTGGGTAAAAGTCAGGCAGCCGAGAATAAACCTGCGGTTTCCGGTCAGCGCCCAGGCATCTCTGAAAAACCCGGATGTTCTGATGGCCGTCGGCATGAATAAAATCAAAGAAACCGCCGGGGAGCTCTTTTCACCGAATGAAGCCCTGGCGGACGATCAGAACGATATGCCGCCGGCTCCCATGGCGACAATCGACAGTGACGGAGTCAACGCTTCTTTCGGTTCGTCATCCGGTGGTAACTGCTTTATCGAAAGCTTGAGGGATAAATAGCGGGGCTGTGATGAAAATCAACATCGGTGATTTTCTTTCCCGGCGGGCGCGGCTCAGCCCGAATAAGGAAGGACTGGTTCTGGGTGATGTACGCCTGACCTATGACCAGATGAATCGGCGTTGCAACCGGCTTGCCCAGGCCATGAGAAAACTGGGCATCGGGCAAGGCGACCGGGTGGCCATACTGGCTTTAAATGACCCGGAATATTTTGATCTTTACTTCGGGCTGGGAAAAATCGGGGCCATCATGGTTCCGCTCAATCACCGGCTGGCCGGCCCCGAGATCGAATACATCATCAACGACTGCCAGGCGAAAGTGCTGATTTTCAGCGAGGCCTTTGAATCGGTAGTCGATTCCGTACGCGCGGACACTCCCTGCGAACACATGGTCGGCACCATGGAAAATCCGCCGGATTATGCCAAAAGCTATGCCGACCTGACCGGGGAAGCATCCGAGGATGAGCCGGAAATCGTTTGTGGTGACGATGATACCCTGACCATCCTTTATACCTCGGGCACCACCGGACGGCCCAAAGGCGCACAACTGACCCACAACGGTTATTTCGGTACATCGGTCACCCTGCGGTCCACCTTCGGAGAAATCGGCGATGTCATTCTCATGCCCCTGCCCCTGTTTCATATCGGCGCCCTGGCGCCGGTTCCCATGTGTGTTCATTTCGGCATGAAAATGGTCTTTCAGCAATCATTCGATCCCCATAACTTCCTGGAATTGCTGGGGCGGGAAAAGGTGTCCTGGTTCGGTTCGGTCCCCCAGATTCTCATGTTTCTGCGCCAGATTCCGGGATATGAAAAATATGACTGGTCCTCGGTAAAAATGGCCCTGGTTTATGCCGCACCGGTGCCGGTGACCCTGATCAAGGCTTATGCCGAGGCCGGTATCGAAATCCGCCAGCTTTACGGCCTGACCGAATGCACCGGCCCGGCCACGGTGATTGACGGTAAGAATGCCCTTAATAAAGCCGGGTCCTGCGGCCCGCCCTTTTTCCACAACGACATACGCCTGGTAGACATGAATGGGAAAATTGTTGCCCCAGGTGAAAAAGGGGAAGTACTTATCGCCGGCACCAACCTGATGAAGGGTTACTGGAACCGTCCCGAGGCCACCGCCGAAACCCTCAAGGACGGGTGGCTCTACACCGGCGACATCGGCATGATGGACGAAGACGGGTTTTTATACATCCTGGACCGGAAAAAAGACCTGATCATTTCCGGCGGCGAAAACATCTACCCGGCGGAAATCGAAGACATGCTGCTGGGGCATCCGGCTGTCGCGGACGCGGCCGTGATCGGTTTTGCCGATGAGAAATGGGGTGAATCCATCAAAGCCGTGGTGGTGTTAAAACCGGAAGAATCGCTCACGGAAAATGAACTGATCGACTGGTGCCAGGGGAAAATCGGCCGCTTTAAAATCCCCAAAAATGTGGTTTTCACCGACCAGATTCCCCGGACCCCCACCGGCAAAATCCTCAAGCGAGTGCTCAGGGACCAGTATAATTAATTATCCGTTCTTCCAGTCCACCAGTTCGGTCAGCACCATCATGCCGTCGTGGCTCTGGCCCGAAAAAATGGTGCCGCTCTGCCCGACGTCGAGCACATTGCTGACACCGGCAGTGGCCACGGCATCACGGAGCTGCTCTTTGCGATCGGGCGGGAAAATGCTGACCGTGGACACCCCGTGATGCAGGTATGGCAGGGCGTCGGACAGGGATTGGACCTGGCGGACAATCACCATGCGCTGCATGGTCAGACAGGACAGGGGAAACTCCCGTTTGACCACGATGACGCCGGATGCGAATTTCCCGTCCCGTTTGTTGACATACCAGTCGGCATCGATGAGCATGCCCCGCATCAAACGTTTGATCTCACCTTCAAAAAACGGTTCGATATAATTTGGCGCATAATCATCAAAAAGGGCCAGGGCCTGCTGCAGGGCTTCGGCATAGGCCTGAAGCTGATCGTCATCCCCTTCCACATAATGAATCTGTGAGGCAATACAGGCTTTCTGGTTGGCCACCAGCGAGTCGGCCACGGTTTTGGCGGCCAGAACGTTCAGGTCATTCCCGAAGGCTTCTTTGCCGATCATGGTAAGGCCGTAACGGGGGTTGAAGGTCAGGACCTTGGTGAACACGGCCCGTTTCTTGACTGACTCCACGGCGTCGGGCGCGCCCCAGACAACAATCCGGTCAAAACTTTCAGGCATGAAAAAAGCCGATTCAATGGCTTCATCCCCTCCAGGCCAATACACGATGGACAGGTTTTTTGTAACGGGGTGGTCCGGCCGGGCGGCGACCAGGGCCAGGGCCAGCAGGGCGCCCGGCATGGTGGCGCCGTATGGGGATTTGATTACGGCCGGTGATTTGGTCAATACCGCCCGCAAGGCCGAAAAAAAGGGGATTTGCGGGGCGTTGCCGGCGGTGATGTGAAGCTGGCGGGTGGGCATGGCCCGCATGACCGGCACACGGGGCTGCCAGACCTTGTCAGGGTCCTTGAATATTTCAGTGGCCATAAGATTGACCGGCGCGGGAAGCACAGACGCGTCTTCAAGGGGGACCCAACCGTCCAGAAAACGGGATCCAGGGATATCCCAGGTGCACAGGTCCCGGTCCACCATCTGGCGGGCAACGGTTTCATCAAGCAGCAGTTCAATGGTATCAAATCCTGCCTGGTGCCATTTGTCGGGCAAAATGGCTGTCCGAACGGTTACGTCCTTAACATAATCTAAAAGAGACCGGCTTTCAGCAAACACCTCGCGGATGCCGCGCATCAGATCGATGACGCCGTCAAACGGCATGTTATAAAGGTCACGACAAAGCATACCCAGATCTTTTTCAATCACTTCGGCCGCTTCAAACACCGGCATGACCGAATAGACATAATCACCGGTATTGGTCATGGTGACACGATCGATGACCGGTTCCCGGGTCACCTGGACATTGCCTGTCCTGACATGAGTGACGGCGGCGGAGACAGAACGGTTTGCTTCCTTGGCCGCAAAAACCTGTTTAATCGTGTCGATATTAATCCGCTCAGGCACCCGGATATCGCCCTTGATCAGAAAAGGGATGCGCTGGATATTGTTTGCGTCGGGCTGCAACAGGTTGTGTTCCCGGCAGATTTCCCCCATACGGCCGGTCAGAAAATCCTGAGTGTTCTGTTTTTCCTTTAAATCGTCCATACTTTCCTCCGAAAACATTAACTTATTTTTTTATGCTCTTTTTCAGCTTCGTTGGTTTAAAGGGTTCAAGGATTCGAGGTTTCGAGGGGTCAAGGGGTGTTGATGCCCTAATCTGTTTTGCTGTTCCCTCGACCCCTTGGCCCCTTGAATCCTGACAATCGCATCGGCTTAATTAACGAATTGGTTAAAGTCGTAATTGGGATGGCAAAGTAAGAGGCTCAAAATCAAGGCGTGCAAATCTCGAGGAATGCAGCGTACAAAAAGTACGTGAACGACGAGAGATGAAGCGCAACGCAGAGTTTGAGCTTCTTTCGAAGCCATCAGGCATTTATCTTAGCCATAATCCCCCCACACCCCTTAACCTCGCGGCCGGCACTCCTTTCAATGGACAGAATCATCGGTCCGGAACGGCCGCAGGGACAGGGTTGATTGACCCGCCGCACGGTATCACCGGTGATCAGAAACCCGGGATAACTTTCCGCAAAAGGGTCGATAATGCCGAGGGTTCCCGTGACGTCATCTCCCTCAATGGGCTTGAGTGTTTCATCCAGAATGACCGTTTCAAAATGCGGCGGCACATGATAGCGTTTGTGGCTGCAGCGCAGCATCAGCCCGTGTATTTCCGTCATGGAATAGCCTTCGGCCACATACCTGGGCTCAAGGCCGAAGGTGTCGCTCAGCAACCCGATCAGTTCCTCTTCCGGAATCCGTTTACCGTCAAACGATTTCCAGCCTCCGCCGAAAATCACCCCGCTGCCTTTTTTCACTTTCAAGGTAATGTTTCTGGCCTTGATTTTCTGGCAGATCTCCAGCAGCAGGTAGGGGGTTCCGAAGATAATCACCCGGCGCCTCCGTCTGACGGATTTCTCCAGGGCATGGATCATGCGGTCGTAATTTTCTTCCTTGTTTAAAACCGTTGCCTTCAGGAATTCATCAGCCAGGGCCTGCTCTTCAGGTGATCCGGCACCCCGGATAATGCCCCGCACCGCGGCCGGCGACAGATCCATGTCATACAGAAAAAAAGAAGAACCGCAGTATTTTCCGATTTCCTGGCCCACCAGCTGGATGCCCTGGTTGCCACCGGAAAAATTGCAGAAATACCCGTCAAAATCCTTTAAGAAAAAACGCCCGAAACGATCGGCCATATTCAAAAAGGTGTCCGGCGAAATCCGCTTGACCAGCAGTTTCAGCAGAGCATGCTTCCAGGCCGGAACCATGCCCTGCTCGGCGATCACCAGGGGAAGATAGATCAGCGGTGTTTTTAAAAAATGGTCCCAGGTGGGATTGTCCCGGGGAACAAAAGACATGTTGCCGGACGTTCCCGAAGAGAAGACCAGATTCATACCGTCTTCGGCCAGGCCATCGATCCACTGGTCAAGATTATTGATGTCCGGGGAGGGGTGGTTCAAATTCGCGGTACTGATTTGTGACAGCCAGGCGGTCATACCGGCAAAGTCCCGGGTGTCGATCAGGGCCTGTGGGTATGATTTAAAAATATCGTCGGTCACCATGAGATTTGAAAGAATGTTATCAAACCCGGGATCTTCGACATCCATGTCGGCCATGTGGCAGACCTTTTGATAATAGGGAATCTTTTTCCGGTATCGCCGGTGATTGAGTTCAGCGGCCCGCCGTCTCAATTGCCGGGCCTTGTCTTCATCATGCGTTTTGTCCGCGGCCCAGTTCATTACCAGCCGTTTCAACCCGTCATGTACGGCCTTGAGTTCATGATCAATGGTTGTGTTCATATCTCCCCTCCGCTATATTTTCAGACTGGAAACAATATTTTTGTTGACAAAATTCATAATTTTGAATATGAGTAAGAATAATGAACACGGTTCATAATGTCAAGAAAAAAATGGGGGACAGGTGAAAACAACTGTTTTTAATCAGATTCGGGCGCAGGAAAAAGAGAGCCGGCGACAGGTGATCTCCGCCCTGGCCGAGGAGATACTGGCCCAAAAGGGTATTACCGGCGTTACCATCCGCGATGTGGCTGAAGCCGCCGGCCTTTCTACCGGCGCCATTTATATGTATTTTAAAAACAAGGAAGAAATTTTTGTGCACATCCTGGCCAACGGCTTGCAGAAGCTGGAGCAGGACCTTAAAAAAAGCATGGTCCATGAAAACCTGCCGGATATCCTCAGGTCCATGGCCGAACATTACAAAACCTATTACCTTAAAATCGGTAAATACATCGACCTGGTTGAACTCCTGACCGAAGACGGCGAGGGGACGACTAAAGTTGAGGCCGACCTCATGCAGACCCTCCGGGATCAACTGGCGTCCATTTTCGAATGGCTGGAAAAACAGATGGCACAACCGGAAATCGCCAGACAATTAAAAGGGGTCCCGCCCAAACGGGTGGTGCCGGTGTTGTGGAGCATGGTCACGGGTTTAAGCCATATCACCCTGCCCTCACCCCGCTCCCGGGAAGGTGGCTTTGATTTTGATCAGACCCTGGAAGACATGATGACAATCATAATGAAATAATTACGACTGCACCATTCCCAACGCCCACTTTGCTTTATCTACTTCAGGCGCTTGGTATGCTTTCATCTTTTGAATCAATATTTCCGGATCATGGTCCATGAGCACCAATGAACGGCAATCTTTTCCGATGAACCGCTGACTTACCGCATGGTCTAAAAAGTCTGTCAGTCTGTCAAAATAGCCATTGACGTTTAAAATTCCGCACGGCTTCTGGTGAATGCCCAGTTGTGCCCAGGTTAACACTTCAAAAAACTCCTCTATGGTGCCGAGGCCGCCCGGCATCGCGATAAAGCCGTCAGACAGTTCAGCCATCAGCGATTTTCTTTCGTGCATGGTATCGACAACACGCAAATCCGTCAGGTAGGTACAGGCCACTTCTTTGTCAAAAAGCGCTTTGGGTATGACGCCGACGACTTCCCCGTTGTTTTCCATAAAGGTATTGGCGATAACGCCCATCAATCCCACACCGGCACCACCGTAAACCAGAGAAAGATTATGGCCGAGCAGCGCCAGGCCCAGCTTTCCGGCCGCATCCATGTATTGATCGCCTGTTCCTGGACTCGATCCACAAAAAACACATATCCGTTTCATATCAATCCTTTGAATTTTATTTCAGCTTGGGATTGTTTCGCTGACGATCTTTATCCCGCCCGGTCTTTTTCTCAAAATTCTTTTCAATGGCCCGGGTCAGGTCTACCCCGGTCTGGTTGGCCAGGCAGCACACCACAAACAGAACATCCGCCAGTTCATCGGCCAGGTCGGAAGGCTCGTCGCCGGGTTTGGCGCACTGGTCCCCATAAGTCCGGGTCAGGATCCGGGCCAACTCCCCGACTTCTTCCATGAGAATGCCGAGGTTGGTCAACTCGCTGAAATAACGAACACCCAACGTCCGAATCCATTGATCCACCTGCGCCTGATAATCGTTTATGGTCAATTCACCCGGTCGATCTTTTTTCAAATCAAACCTCCTGCCTGAAGATTAACCGCCAACACGTCTGCCAAAAAAAATGAACACAACGCCGACAGGGAGTAAAAAGCAATTTTCTAAGCGGTTCTTAAGGTTCGCACGCCTGTATCGCCTGAATCCGCTCGGCCAGGACCTCTTCCAGGCTGCGCTCTCCCATCAGCATCAACTCTACGATCTGACCGTCTTTTAAAAGCTTTTGCCCCAGATCGGGGCGGGCGGCCAGCATGCGGGCCAGTTCCGGGTCGTTGAGCCATTTTTCCGGATCCGGACTTTCGAACATGATTTTAAAGCCATTCTTGATTTCGGCCAGGACACGGGCATAAGTCACCCCGCCGGTGCAGATGCGTTCGATCGCCTGCGGATCTGAAAAAATCAGCCCCGCTACTCTGGCGTTATCAAAATATCCGGCCAGGCGTTTTTTGAGAATACGCTCGACAGCCGCCCGGTCCTTGATCATTCTTTCCACTTTTCTGAAGTCGGCCGTAGTCCGGGCCCGTTTTTCATAAACAGGATCCGTCACCATTTCCCGTATGCCTTCCAGGTTCTGCAAAGGATGCCAGCGGGCCCGCCAGTTGGCCAGCCCTTTGGGAAGGTCCCCGCCTGAATCCACCCGCTGGGAATAGCTGACCCGCGTCTTATCACGGCCGATGTATTCCAGAAGATAGCTGCCGTTTAAAAACGGCACGCGCACCAGATCCCTGTCTTCCGGCCGATTCGGCTCGTTTATGCCTTTAAAGCGGATCATGCAGCGGGCGTTTTCATCATCGAATTCCATATCATTGCGCACATACACCACCCTGTCTTTAATCGGCCAGGGGGTACAGGTGACAATCCGGACCACCATCCGATAATAATCGAGATCACGTATGACTCCGGCCTCTTTGCAGTCAGCCAACCACATGGGATAACTTGGGATATCACGCAACACCTGGCCGACGACTTCGATTTTGGCATCAACCAGGGCCACGGCCTTAAATTCGCGGATAGGGGAATCCGGATAGGTTCGCTGAAAGCCGTAGACACCGTCTTTCTCGTAAATGGGAATCCATTCGGAGGGATTGTCCGCCCGGGAAGGACCCGTTAAAAAAAATAATACACATAACGCGACAACCGTCATTTTTATTTTCTCAAACATGTGCACATCCTGAAAAATACAACGTGTTAAACCGGAACAAAACAGTGAATATAAAGCTGACTGTTTAGCATATAAATATTTTGCATGCAAGGATCGGTTCTGGGGGGATATTATGGTAGAATTATCAATCACGAACCGTTTATTTTTTCAGATAAGGAATGAACCTCAGCAACAATCGACAAAGGGGGCGCCATGAATTATTTTAAAAATCTGGCCGGAAACGGCATAAACGTCGAACCGCCGGAGACAAAGGTCCTGGGGGTCGGCGGAAGCCCCAGGAAAGGCGGTAATTCCGATGTCCTCCTGGATGGCGTGCTAAAGGGGGTCACCGCCCGTGACATCAGCGCCGTTACGGTTCATCTCCGGGATCATCAGTTTACAGGCTGCATCGGGTGTGAAAAATGCCGAAAAGATAAAATCTGTACCGGCTTGAAAGACGGCATGTCCCTTGTTTACCCGGACCTGATTGAATCCCGGGGCCTGGTGCTGGCCTGCCCCACCCACAACTACAATATCACGGCCTGGATGAAAGCCTTTATCGACCGGATGTATTGTTTTTATCATTTTGATAAAAACCGGCCCCGTGGATGGTCGAGCCGCCTGGCCGATCAGGGTCGCAAGGCGGTGCTGGTGGCCGTCTGCGAGCAGGTCAATAAAGCAGACATGGGTTTCACCCTTGAGGCCATGCGGGTTCCCCTGACCGCCCTGGGATATAAAATCATCGGTGAGCTGCCGGTGTTCGGCATTTTCGACAAAGGAAAAGTCAAAAAACACGACGACATCCTGGCAAAAGCCGGGAAGCTTGGCGCTGATCTGGCGGAATCGCTTGCGGCGTAATCTTATTAAAAAAGAAAGGAAAGCCCATGAAAATCATCGGCATCAATGCCAGCCCGAGAAAAAACGCCAATACAGAGACCCTGGTGAATACGATGTTGGCGGGCGCCGCGGAAAAAGGCGCCGAAACCCGGCTGGTTAACCTGCGGGACCTGACAATCAACGGCTGCCGTGGCTGCGAAGGCTGCAAAAAGCAGTTGGGCAAGTGCGTCCAGAAAGATGATTTAACCACCCTGATGCAGGACATGGCCGGTTATGACGCCATTATTCTGGGAACGCCGGTATACTGGTACCATGTATCCGCGCAGTTCAAAATGCTGGCCGACCGGCTGTACAGTTTTATCGAGATCAGCGAAGACCCGGAAACCGGCGAGCAGTCTTTCAAATCCGCATTTCCGGCCGGCAGAAAAATGGTCCTGGTCATTTCCCGCGGCGATCCGGAACCGCCGGCGGCCTTTTCTCAGTTTTACGACCACCTCAATGAATGGCTGAACGTTATTCCGTTGTCATTGGGGGCCGGGCACTATGAAATTTTTCATCAATACGGGGCCCACCTGGACCGGAAAGCGGCCAAAAACGACTCAGACTTGCTTGAAAAAGCCCGGGCCACCGGCGCCGGCCTGGTGGATTAAGGATAATCCCCCCCATTTGACCCGGATATTTCACGAGTCGTTTTAGGCCTTGGCCGCTTGGGCATACCTGCACGGCGCAGGTCGAACATTACATTATCTACCGCGAGCGGCCTGTCTCACAACTCGTCATCCCGCCAGTGGAACAAAGTGGAACGCTGACCGGCGCCACTCCTCGTCATCCCGGCCAGTGAAGCAACGGAACGCCCTCTCTTCGTCATCCCGGCCAGTGGAGCGAAGCGGAACGTGAGCCGGGATCCAGTATAAAATTGATATGATACATTCACTTTACAAATGTTCTTTCAAGTGCCTTCCGGACTCCCCTTCAATATATGGTGGCTTCAAAAATATTGACCCACAAGACCGACCTTGCTATAAATATTGAGGGCTTATAAGGGGTTGGAACGCCACCGGATCATTCCTTGAAACAGATTAAAAGCGCCTACCGCACAGGGAATTGAATATTTTATGGAATCGCAGGTCATATCAAAGAAACGGGTTGCTGATCATGGCGAAGTATTGACCGGAAACCGTGAGGTCAACGCCATGCTCGATCTGGTCAAGCAGGAAACAGAACGGATCGAATCGCGGTTTCTTGAACCGGCTTGCGGCACCGGGAATTTTCTGGCCGTGATCCTGGAAAGAAAGCTGGCGGTGGTCGAAAAGCGATACGGCAAGTCCCAACTGGACTTCGAACGTTACGCCGTCCTCGCTGTTTCATCCATCTACGGCGTTGATATTCAGAAAGATAATGTCGAGCACTGCCGGCAACGGCTCTTCGGAATATTTGACCTGGCCTATCTGCGGTTGTTCAAGCACAAGACCAACGACGATTGCCGGGAGGCGGTGCGTTTTATTCTGGAAAAAAACATCGTCTGGGGCGATGCCCTTGATTTTAAGACCAAAGACAAGCCCCGGATGCCGATTCGCTTTTCCGAGTGGTCGCCGGTAAACGGCAGCATGCTCAAACGGCGGGACTTCATGTTGTCGTTTCTGGTGGAAAAACAGCATCAAATGCTGCTGTTCAGCGACGAAGGCGACGTTGCCGACTTAAACGAGCCTGTCAGGGAATACCCCCCGGTCCACTTCCTGGAGATCGCCCATGCTCAACAATAGCGGCTACAATCCCGACGTGCTGTCCTGCATTGCCAACCTCTCCAGTGACGAGGTATTCACGCCGCCGCAACTGGCCAACCGGATTTTAGACCTGCTACCGGCAAAGATCTGGTCCGACCAAAAAGCCACGTTTCTGGATCCCGGCTGCAAGTCCGGCGTATTTCTGCGGGAGATCGCCAAGCGCCTGGACAAAGGACTGGAGAAAAAAATCCCCGCTCGGCAGAAACGGATCGACCACATCTTCAAAAACCAGCTTTACGGGCTTGCCATCACCGAACTGACCGCCCTGCTCTCGCGCCGGTCCGTCTATTGCTCCAAGACAGCCAACGGCCGCTATTCCGTGTGCGACGCTTTTGACCGCCCGGAAGGCAACATCCATTTTGCGCGGGTGGAACATGCCTGGAAAAACGATCGTTGTCTATACTGCCGAGCCGGCAAGAAGACCTACGAGCGGGGCGGTGATCTGGAAAGCCACGCCTATGCCTTTATCCATACAGAAAACCCGGAGGAACTTTTTCATATGAAATTTGATGTCATTATCGGAAATCCCCCATACCAGTTGAGCGACGGAGGTTACGGAGAAAGCGCGCGACCGATCTACCACCTGTTCGTTGAGCAGGCAATGAAACTCAAGCCTCGCTACCTGACGATGATCATTCCCTCCCGATGGTTTGCCGGTGGCAAGGGCTTGGACGAATTCCGCCGCAAGATGCTCCATGATCATCGCATTTCCCACCTGGTCGACTATCCCAAACTCTATGACGGATTTCCCGGCGTAAAGATCCGTGGCGGTGTCTCCTACTTCCTCTGGGAACGCGACTACGATGGCCCCTGCTCGGTGCAAACCATGTGGGACGGCCAACCGCTCGGCCCACCTATGAAACGGCGCCTGGACACCTACGATGTTCTGGTCCGTCGGAACGAGGCGGTCTCCATTCTGGACAAGGTCCGCGCCTACCGTGTCAAAGGAAAGCCTGAGACGACACTGGATGCGCGAGTGTCCTCAATGAAACCATTTGGCCTACGCACCTTTTTCCATGGCGCTGATTCACCTAAAGGCTTAAAAACTCCGGTGAAGTTATATGGATCACAACGTATTTCTTGGATCGACCGCTCGGACATCCCACAAAATCCGGAATGGATTGACGAATGGAAGGTCTTGATGTCACGTGTTCAAGGTACCAGCTCTGCGGTTGAGACTATGTTTCTGAGTAAACCCATCATTTCTGGGCCTGGAGAAGCCTGCACGGAGACTTATTTGGTCGCCGGCAGGTTTAAAAGCAAATTGAAGGCCGAACGATATGCGGCATATCTGCGGACGCGCTTTGTCCGGTTTCTTGTGTCGTTGCGCAAGTCAACACAGGATGCCGCAAAGCATGTCTATGCATTTGTCCCAGACATTCCCCTTGACCGCGAATGGACCGACGAAAAACTCTATAAGCGGTATGGCCTGACCAAGGATGAAATCGCATTCATCGAAAAGATCGTCCGCCCGATGCCGGCCGACAGCGACGAGGCAGGCGATGCCTAAGCCAAAAAACAAAATTCCGGCGGACAAACCGGAGGCGCTTTTCCGGTCGCATTACCGCCCGCGTCAATCTCCAACACCTATGGATAGAACAGGAGGTCATGGATGACAAACGACAAGGCCCTGGCCGTATTCGAGAACTTCAAGATCCGGCGACGTTATGACGAAAAATCGGACGTCTGGTATTTTTCCGTGGTGGACATTATCGCGGCCCTGATCCAGCAGCCGGATCACCAGACCGCACGGAAGTATTGGAATAAACTCAAAGAACGGCTCAAGAAAGAAGGCAGTCAGTCGGTGACAAATTGTCACCAACTGAAACTGCCGGCCGCCGACGGGAAGATGCGGCTGAAAGGAAGCGAAGATGAGTAACGCCTTCTTCCCTCCCCGGCCTGAATCGCGGCCCACGATTTACGCTTACGAGGATACCCATCCGCAGTACGCGGGTTTGCTCAAGGTCGGGTATACGACCGTGGACGCGCAGACACGCGTTGCCCAGCAGTATCCGACCCTGCGTCCCGGCGCACCACCCTACCGAATTGTCCTGGAAGAAGCCGCCATGCGCGGCGACGGTACGGTCTTCACCGATCACGACGTTCACCGCATGCTGCGGATCAACGGCATCAAGAACCCGCAAGGCGAGTGGTTTTGCTGCACGGTCGCCCAGGTCAAGGCGGCCATCATCGCCGTGCGCACCGGTCAATTGAACGAGGAAAACCGGTCCCTGGATTTTACCATGCGGCCCGAGCAGGAAGCAGCGGTAGAGAAAACAGCCGCCTACTTCGCCGGCTGGCGCAAGGATAAGGGCAACCGGAATAAACCGCCGCATTTCTTGTGGAACTGCAAGATGCGTTTCGGCAAGACCTTTGCCGCCTACCAGTTGGCCAAAAAGATGGGCTGGCGCAAGGTGCTGGTGCTCACCTTCAAACCGGCGGTGCAAAGCGCCTGGGAAGAGGATTTGAAATGCCACGTAAATTTTGCGGGCTGGCAGTTTATCAAGCCCGGCGGCCTAACCTATGAACAGGCGAATAAGAAACGGCCGTTTGTCTGTTTTGGTTCGTTCCAGGACTATCTGGGCCGCAACCCCGACACGGGCGGCATCAAATCAAAGAACGAATGGGTTCATACGACCCACTGGGATTGCGTTATTCTGGACGAATACCACTACGGCGCCTGGCGGGAGACCGCCCGGGAGCTGTTTGAGGCCGAGGATAAGAAAGAAGTTGCCTTTGGTGTGGGGCAAGGCCTTGAGTTCTTAAAAGAGCGGGACGATAAAATAGCGGACATCATGCCGATCACCACAAACGGTTATCTCTACCTGTCCGGCACGCCGTTTCGGGCCATTGCTTCCGGCGAATTCATCGAAGAACAGATTTTCAACTGGACTTACTCCGATGAACAGCGGGCCAAAAACGACTGGAAAGGTTCCGGCAACCCCTACGCGGCGTTGCCAAGGATGGTGTTGCTGACCTACCAGCTGCCGGACGCGATTCGGGAAATCGCCATGCAGGGTGAATTTAACGAGTTCGACCTGAATATCTTTTTTTCCGCCGAGGGGATCGGCAATAAGGCCAAATTCAAGTACGCGAGCGAGGTTCAGAAATGGCTTGACCTGATCCGGGGCGCGTTCCTGCCGACCAGCGTCGACAGCCTGAAACTCGGCGCGCGCAAGCCGCCCATGCCGTTCTCGGATGTGCGGCTGCTGGGCGTGCTTTCCCATTCCTTCTGGTTTTTACCGAGCGTGGCGGCCTGCTACGCCATGCGCAATCTGCTGGCCAAACGGCAGAACCGGTTCTACCACGACTACGAGGTCATTGTAGCGGCCGGGAACGCCGCCGGAATCGGCGTGGCGGCCCTGGCCCCGGTCCAGGAGGCCATGGACGATCCCCTGACCACCAAAACCATCACCCTTTCCTGCGGCAAGCTGACCACCGGCGTAACGGTCAAGCCGTGGACGGGGATTTTGATGCTGCGCAACTCATCTGTTCCGGAGACATATTTCCAGGCGGCTTTCCGGGTACAATCGCCATGGACGGTCCGTAATCCGGGCGGCGCCTCTCCCAATTCCGAGCAGATTATCAAGGAGGAATGTTATGTTTTTGACTTTGCGCCGGACCGGGCCTTGCGCCAGATTGCGGATTACAGTTGCCGGTTGAACGTCAATGAAGAGAACCAGGAAAAAAAGGTCGAGGAATTTATCAGCTTCCTGCCGGTTCTGGCGTATGACGGCAGTTCCATGAAACAGATCGACGCCGCCGGGATTCTCGACATGGCCATGAGCGGCACGACGGCCACCCTGCTGGCCCGGCGCTGGGAAAGCGCCTTGCTGGTGAATGTGGACAACGACACCCTGCATCGCCTGATGGATAACAAAAAGGCCATGGATGCCCTCATGAGCATCGAAGGGTTCCGCACCCTGAATCAGGACATCGAGACCATCATCAACAAGTCCGAAGCCGTGAAAAAGGCCCGCAAAGAGGCCAACGACCAGGAACTGTCCGCACAACAGAAGAAGGAACTTTCCCAGGAGGAAAAGGAGTACAAGAGCCGCAGAAAACAGATCCAGGAAAAGATCATCAAGTTCGCCACTCGCATTCCCATCTTCATGTACCTGACCGACTTTCGCGAGCGGACCCTGAAGGACGTGATTACCCAACTGGAACCGGGCCTGTTCAAGAAGGTGACGGGCCTGACCGTGACCGACTTCGAGCTACTGGTCAGCCTGGGGCTGTTCAACAGCGCCTTGATGAATGACGCCATTTACAAGTTCAAGCGATATGAAGACGCCAGCCTGAGTTACACCGGAATTTACAAACACGAAGGCGAGGACATCGGCCTTTACGATACGGTCATCACCCGAAATGACGCGGCCGGCATATTCGAGAACATTTCAGCCAACCCCCTCGCCCCACCAAACTCTTGACATCATTCCCTTGGTTCACTAATCTTTTTAATATTATTTTCGCATAATATCGGGGAGGGAGTGTTTTCATGCCGATAAATACGGCCTTATTTCCAATAGCAAGGGATTTTCGCGTTTTGGGCGGTTTTCCATGTTTGCTTCTTAATAATGGTAATAAATGAAAAATGTTCTACCTATTACGCTGTTGGGCTGCTCATATACACATTTGGAAATGAAAATGGGAAATAAGAAACCAAGGAGTTATACGCAAGAAGATCTGTTAAAACTTTATTTGCGCCTTAATGGCTTTTTCATCACTGGTTTTATCGTACATTCACCTGATTTTGGAAAGAATCGAACCGAAATTGATGCTCTCGCCATTCGCTTACCACATAATGCAGAACCTGAAAGAGTCTTAGAACCCTCACCTTATTTAGAACCATCCATTGACCTTGTTGATTTTTTAATATGCGAGGTGAAAAGTAAGGGACAAAAATTACGGTTCAATGATTCTCTCTGTAACTCTCTATCAGCTATTGAAAGTGTTTTGCGTTGGGGAGGCCTTTTTTGTGAAAAAGAAGTTATAGCGTTAGCCCCTGAGGTTCAAAATATTATCCAGCAAGCTAACCCATCTAAACAAGAAATACCCATGCTTCTTGGTCCACGAAAAACCCGTATTCGAGCAATTCTTTGTTCACCGGAAAGATGGAACAAGCGAAGCAATCAACCTTGGTTTATCAACGGTCAAGAAATTTTTGGCTATCTCTGGAAATGCTTTTGTCCAGATGAGCCGCGCAGCACTTGTTCAACAGTTTATGATTTTACAGCGTGGGGCAAAAGCTATGATCAACTGGTTAGATACTTCAAAGATAGAAAGCGGAAAAATCAATCACAAGGCACGATTAATGATCTATATAAAGATCTTGGCATATAGTTACGGCGGCCCAACCTTTGCTCTCACGGCGACGGCAAAAAGACGCCGCTCGTGAAGCTGAGCGTTGGGCTGATACTCTGCCCAATAACAAATGAGGAGTCATTGTGGTTGATTTCGAAAAATTAAGAACCAAGAAGAAAAAAATGAAGGTTATAGAACCCTCTGAAATTTTCCGTCGTTTACCTAAGCCACTTGGAATCAATGATCTCTACACAAGTCAAGCTGAGGTGCTCCATGCTTGGTTTGAAAATCGACAAGAACGTGACACGGTCATAAAGCTGCATACTGGTGGAGGTAAAACATTGGTTGGCCTTCTTATGGCTCAATCAACATTGAATGAAACTTCAGAACCTGTTCTTTATTTATCTTCGACAGTCCAACTTGTCAACCAGACTATAGAGAAAGCTATGGCTATTGGCATAAATGCCGTTGCATACGAACGGGGGCAGCCGTTGAGCGACGATTTCGTAAACGCAAATGCAGTAATGGTCGGCACATATAAGGCTTTATTTAATGGTCGGAGCAAATTTGGTCTTCGGGGTGACCCATTACCTCAGAGAGTATCAGCAGTCATCCTTGATGATGCCCATGCTGCTTTTTCGGTTGTGCGAGAATCTTTTACACTTGATGTCAAAGCCGAGCTGGATAGGGACAGATATGAATGTTTAGCTGGTTTGTTCCGAAAGGCATTTAAGGAAATAGATAAAATTGGGACATTTGATGATATTCTTGCGGGTTCTGAATATTCTGTTTTGGAAGTTCCTTATTGGGATTGGCATAAACAAATTGACGCTGTCCGTGAGCAAATAAGATCGGATGCAGACAAATATTCTTTAGTTTGGCCACTTTTAAGAGATCAATTGCACCTTTGTCATGCGCTTATAAGCCGTAGTGCTTTCACTGTTACACCGGTACTTCCCCTTGTGAATGCATTTCCAACCTTCTTTGATGCATCACGTCGCATTTACATGTCTGCAACAATAGCAGATGATAGCGATATCGTCCGTACATTTGATGCTACACCAGAAGCAGTGCAGAAGCCACTGACTTCTCGATCGTTGGCCGGTGTAAGTGAACGTATGATTTTGATTCCTGATCTGATGCCTTTCAAATTTAACGTGCCCGATGCGATTAAAAAACTTGTAAGATGGACTTCAAAGAAAAACCTTGGGGCAATAATTCTTGTCTCATCAGGTAAAGCTGCTGAAAAATGGGTAGAGTGTGCGACTGTTGCAAAGGGCTCTACTGAAGTCGAAAAACTTGTAGCCGACCTGCAAGAAAGGACAACATCGGGACCTGCTGTATTTGCAAACCGATACGACGGTATCGATTTGC
The DNA here is from genome assembly GCA_963674745.2 of Desulfosudaceae bacterium. Taxonomy (GTDB): domain Bacteria; phylum Desulfobacterota; class Desulfobacteria; order Desulfobacterales; family Desulfosudaceae; genus JBFMDX01. Next base: position 430,679 of record CAXXDV010000001.1, read on the forward strand.
CAGGGGACTCGTGTCGGTTGCTTGTCATGAGCGGCCTGCCTGCTGGAACATCAAATTACGAACTTTTTCGAGCAGCTGCACTTTTTGGGGGTGCAACAATTACTAGGATGCTCGCCCAACGAATTGAGCAAGGCATTGGAAGGGGAGCCCGAGGATCTGGTGATCATTGTGTAGTCCTGCTTGCTGGGGCAGATATCGCAGGCTGGATAGCAAAAGACGCAAATTTTAAGCTTTTAACCAACGCCACAAGAGCTCAGCTTGAAATGGGTGCTGAGATCAGCAAGGAAGTGAGCGATCTTAAGGATCTTGCACAAACAATCAAACGGAGTTTCGATCGCGATAAAGGATGGGTTGAATATCACGCAGAAACACTCGCTGAACTGGTTGAGGAAGAAGCGCCAGACCAATTGCGTTTTATACAAGCCGCTGGGGAAAGAAAAGCAATTAATTTATGGATCGACGGCTATCATGGGCAGGCAATATCGAAAATTGAGAAAACGCTGCTTAAAATAAATACTTTGGATTTACAAATTTGCGGTTGGATGGAACAATTAGCTGGTCGTATAGCCGATCATTGGGGACACCCTGAACGGGCGGATGATTTCCAGCGACAAGCATTCGCACATAATCGTTGCCTAATTCGCCCGAAAGTTATTCCCCCTTATCGCCCGCTATCAACGCCCGGTGCTCAAACGCAGGCAATTGTAAGTCAACTTACTGATTATCGATTAAGACGAGGGTTTTTACAGTCTTTTGAGGAGGTTGTCGCGCGTTTACACCATTGCTCATCCGCAAATCAATTTGAACAGGCTTTGGCTGATCTTGCAATCATGATTGGGTTTTCCTCCGAGCGACATGATGTAAATGGCCAAGGGCCAGATGTATTATGGCTTTTGCCAGAAAAAATTGGATTTGTCATTGAAGCAAAAAGCCGAAAAAAGGAAAAAAAGGCACTTACTAAAGAGGAGCATGGACAACTCTTAGTCGCTGCCGAATGGTTTAATGCCAACTATAAAGGATATGAATGTGTACGTGTGAGTGTGCATCCTAAAAATCAAGCGACCAAAGCTGCCGTTGCAGGTGCATCACACGCCTTAACCTATGAAAAATTAGCGCTCCTTGTTTCAGATTCTCGTTCTCTTCTTTCTGCTCTTTGCGAGTCCCAACTTCCGGCAGAGAATCTCGTGGCAGAGTGTCAAAGACTTTTATCATGTTCATCAATAAAATCAGGAAAAATTATAGAGAATTATTTACTTCCTTTTAAAGAAACTGAATGAATGAGAACTCAACAATTTGCTGCAAGGGATCGCAAAAAGCCGCTCCCCGTGAGCAACACGTCCGGCATAAAGGAGTAGTTCATGAATGATTCCCCACTTATTACTTTGTTTAAAGAACAATTAGAGAATGAATCTTTATCGATAGCTCAAACCTTAGGATTATCAAAACGTGGGGACCATCTAATATGGTGGTATTTTAGGAAATTATTTGGATTATCTGATGCAGAAATTTCTGAAATAATCTGCGATGGTGGCAATGATTTGGGCATTGACGCTGTATATATAGATCCTGACAATTATGTCCATTTTTTTCAATTTAAAAATCCAGAATCTGTTGATAATATCATGGCTGCAGGGGACATAGACAAAATGTTATCCGGTTTGCATCTTATTTTAGAAAGGAACCATGATAAAATTGCCAATGAAGAATTAAGGGGAAGGGTCGAAGAAATCTATCAAATCATACCAAATGGGTATCGTATCCATATAATAACATCTGGAAATGAAATTCCTAAAGAATCTAAGATAAAAATAGAATCTTTTATTGATAGCCTTCAAGGACCATCAGAGGATTTCATTTCATGGATTGTTGAGAATATAAAATACCTTCAGGATACATTTTACAGGAAATCCCTACCTGTAATCGAAGACAACATTGTTTTTTCGATCGAAAGGGGAATCCCCTATCAAGTTCGATCGGCAAACCATGATTGTTATATTCTGCATTCTACTGGAAAATTTTTGGCTGAACTATATGACAAATACGGCGAACAACTTTTGCAACAAAATATAAGGGTTTATCGTGGCGACAGATCAACAAATGCAGCTATAAGACAAACCTGCATTGGGGAAGAATCTGCTAATTTTTTTCACTTTAATAATGGCATAACTTTTTTATGTGAAGAGGCCAAATGGGATCAGTTTACGGGTGTTTTAACTCTTAAAAAGGCGCAAATAGTAAATGGTGGCCAAACAGCACGTGTTATATACCGCTCGTATAATGATGGTAATTTGAAGGGAGATGTTTTAATCCCTATCCGGGTAATCACCTCTCAAGGTGATAAGGATTTCGCAAATAACGTCGCTGTGAATCTAAACAATCAAAATACAGTTGAAAGCAGTTTCTTAAGATCGAACCACCCAAGTATAATCCAGCTTTCGAACTCAATGGCGACACTTGGGTGGTATTTGGAGAGAAGGGAAGATGAACTTAAGTATTTGACGGATGGAGAAAGGCAAGAAATAGAACAAAAAATTGGCCAATCTTTAGACGGGCATGTTATCCCCATCAAAGCAGGAACCCAAGCCTATGCTGCAACTTTCTATAGACAGCCGGAGTTAGCGAAAAAAAATCTTAAATTACTATTTATGAATAGAAGTGACAATGGGCATTTTGATAGAATATTTAACGCTAATTTAACTGCTGAAAACTTTTTAAACTCTTTCAGGATAAAACAACATATTGATGATTATGTCAAAAGATTTGGTACAATGAAAAGAAGAAAAGCAAGAATTGATGGATGGAAAGATGAATACAAAGATTTTTTAGGTGAATCAATTTACGATAATTATATTGATATCATTGATCAAGTTATCCCTCAATCTGCTGTTTTTGTCACGGCTGTTATTTTTGAAAAAAATGTAAAAATAAAAGGAGTAAGTGTTGATAATCTATTAGATGTATTAAATGAAAATTCGGATTCTTTAATTAACGGAATCATTTCAAAAATTTTAAATTTTGCAAAGAATAATCCAGAAGTTGCCAATAAAAGTTGGCCAACTTTATTAAAGAGCCAGACTTTTTTTAATCATATTTGTGCTTATCTAAGTGGCCTTGAAGAAAGAAGTGCTGAACAAGCGGATTAACTTTGATCCAAAAAACCTGGCGCTTTTTGTGGGTAAGACCAAACGCTACAAATTAGGTGGAAATTCGATGAAAAAGAATAGCCAGATGCCGAAATACCATGAGCTCATGAACCCACTTCTTAAAGCGCTTCATGAATTGGGCGGCTCAGGTTCCATTGAAGAGATTGCGCAAAAAGTTTCAGAATTATCCGGCTTACCGGAAGAGATATTGAATATTCCGCATAACCCGGAAAAGAGCAGTCAGACTGAAATTGAATATCGTTTGGCCTGGGCACGCTCCTATCTGAAAAAATATGGTTTATTGGACAATTCAGATAGAGGTGTCTGGCTGATTGTTCCTGAAAAACGCGATGTAAAAACGGTTGATCCCCAAGTTGTTGTAAAAACAGTACGAGACGAACACAAAAAACAAAAAGCGGCCAGCGAAAAGGCAAAAACAGAAGAAGATGTGGAAGACGATATTGAAATTCCGGATGAGGCTGAGTCCTGGCGTGGCGCCCTCCATCATGTCCTCATAAACGAAATATCGCCGGATGCTTTTGAAAGATTAACAAAAAGAATTCTAAGGGAATCCGGGTTTGTGCAGGTTGAAGTAACGGGCCGTTCCGGGGATGGTGGAATCGACGGTAAAGGCATCATGCGATTAAGTGGTCTGCTGAGTTTTCACGTAATTTTTCAGTGCAAGAAATACAAGGGTACCGTTACGCCTCGGATATTCGTGATTTCAGAGGGGCAATGATAGGGCGGGCCGACAAGGGCCTTTTATCACAACAGGCACTTTTACTCGCGATGCTGTCCGCGAGGCAACAAGGGATGGGGCGCCACCGATCGATCTTGTTGATGGGGACCAGCTCGCGGACAAGTTAAAGGAATTGGGGCTTGGAATAAAAAAAGAAATGGTCGAAAAAATTTCAATCGATACGGAGTGGTTCAAATCAATATAGGATGTATCAAGGAAAAAGATAAAGATCGTAGAGGGAAAAACAGAATGACCCGACCATCCGACACATCCGAAATTGTCCTTTATCAAACCGAAGACGGCAAGATAAAGATTGACACGGTCTTTCAGGACGAAACTATCTGGCTGACCCAGGCGAGAATGGCGGAGCTGTTTGACGTCAATGTTCCGGCCATATCCAAACATCTAAACAACATATTTGAAGAGGGAGAACTGCAAAAAGAGGCAACTGTTTCCAAAATGGAAACAGTTCAACAGGAAGGCAACCGGCAGGTGACCCGGACCAGGGACTTTTATAATCTCGACGCCATCATTGCCGTGGGTTACCGGGTCAATTCCAAAAGAGCCACCCAGTTCAGAATCTGGGCGACCCATATCCTGAAAGAGTACATTATCAAAGGCTTTGCCATGGATGATGACCGCCTGAAACAGGCGGACCGATGGGACTATTTTGATGAGTGGCTGGAACGTATTCGGGATATCCGGGCATCGGAAAAACGCTTTTATCAGAAAATTCGGGATATTTACGCTACGGCCATAGATTACGATAAAAACTCGGAACAGGCGCAAGTTTTTTTTAAGAAGGTTCAGAATAAAATGCTCTGGGCCATCACCGGCAAAACCGCAGCCGAAATTATCGAATCACGAAGCAATCCGGACAAACCCAATATGGGCCTTACCTCATGGCGTGGTTCCATAGTCAGAAAATATGATGTAGGTATTGCCAAGAATTACCTGAAGGCAGATGAGATAAAGGACTTGAATGAGATCGTGACCATGTATCTGGATTATGCCGAAAGGCAGGCCCGGCAGAGAAAAACCGTGACCATGGAACATTGGTCGGATAAACTCGATGCCTTTCTGAAATTCAATGAGCAGGAATTGTTGACCCATGCGGGAAAAGTGAAGGCGGAAGTCGCTAAAAAAATCGCTGAAGACCGATACGGAGCGTTTGATAAAAAACGAAAAACAGCCGAGGCCCGAGCGGCTGATGAGGAAGATTTAAAAGCGCTTGAAGAAATCGAAAAAATGCTTCTTGAAAAGCGAGATGAGAACTAACCCATCAACGATTCCACAATACCCGGCAGCAGTTCCGGGAGCATGGCAATGTCTTTGATGATCAGGTACTCTTCCGGGGCGCACATTTTTTTCAGGTAATCGTTGCCGGCCTGGTCGATGGTAATGCAGAACGGTTTGATGTCCAGCCGTTTGGCCTCGATAAAGGCCATCATGGTGTCGTTCAGCCCGTATTCCCGCGACTTTCTGTCTTCACCATAATCAAGGTCCTGGGGAAAACCGTCACTGAGCAGAATCAACAGGCGATGGTCGGCCTCAAGGTTGCTTAATTTTGCGGCGGCATGGCGGATGGCCGTGCCCATGCGCGTGCTCTGCTTGGGCTCGATACCGCAGATCCGCATTTTAACCTTCTCGGAGTTGGTCTCCTCAAAGGATTTGATGACATAATAATCCACGTTTTTTCGACCGCGTCCGGAAAACCCGTACATGGCATACTGGTCACCGAGCGCGTCCAGGGCTTCGGACATGACGATCAGGCTCTCCTTTTCAATATCGATCACCCGCTTGTCATCCTCGTCCGGGGCGCTGTCCGGCCGGTCGCTATCCGTTTGATCCGGGGCGGATATGTCAGACGCCCGGTCTTCGGTGGAAGCGCTCATATCAATCAGCAAAAGGGTCGACATGTGCCGCACTTTTTTGTCTTTGCGGCAGAACACCCGATCCGAAGGGATTGCCCCGGCCTTTTTGTCGACCACGCTCCGGATCAGGGCCGTCAGGTCGATTTCATCTCCCTGGTCGACATTATGGATAATATCCAGTGATGCCGGCCGGATACGCTGAAACTGGAAGCGGACTTTGCGAATCAGGTCGCCGTATTCCGTGTATATCCGGTGATATTGGTCCGGATCACTCTGGGGCGTCCGCCTTTCTTTGAGGCAACACCACCTGGTCCGGTATTCTTCAGCCAGGTAATCCCACTCATCATAAAAAAACGTTTTCTTTTCGCTGCGGCCTTTAACCACCGCTTTTCCGGCTTTTATCCGCTGTTTGTTGTCCTTTTTTTCACGGTTGTCTGACTGATCTCCGACATCCCCCTTGACCGTAAAGTCCTCCAGATCGGAAAGATAAAGCCCTTTTGCGGACGGCGTGAAGTCAAGAGAACTTAACAGGGTCATATCCTGGGTCATATCAAGCAGCCGTTCCAGCTCTTCCGGCGTCAGGGTGATATCATCGCCCTGACCGGGTTCATCAGCCTCAACGACCCTGTCCGGCACGACATCTTCCAGCCCCTCTCCTGCCGGGCCGTCCGGCATCCCGTCCATGCGAAGCGATACGGGTAAAATTGTCTTTTGGGTTCTGCGCCGTCCGAGAGCACTCAGGGCGTCATAGATCAGGGCCGTTTTTTTATATGAATCAAGCACATTTTCCGAATTTAAATGAAAATCAGACACCTGCTCTTTTAAAAAGGCACCGGCGGAAACGAGGGGTTCGGTTGTTTCGATGTCAACCGGGTAATCAAGGCAAAGCCGCAAAAGCCACTCAAGGGCCGTGCCCAGGAGATTGTTGTAGGGGACCGGCCGCTTTAACATCGATTTTCCGATAACGCGCCCGATATCCGGGGCCAGCCCGGGATAATGTTTTCTGAGGTTGCGAAAAACCCTGCCGTCTTCAAGGATATGAAAGATCTCAAGGGCCAGCTCCCTGTCCGGAAAAGATTCCAGAAGGGACCATATGCCGGCAAATTCGGGGTTCAATGTTCCGAACTCCAGATACCCGGCCTTTAACGCGGCGGCCACCTTATAAAAACTTAAATTGGCCTCGGCATTGTTCTCTTCGGCAACATATGGCGCCAGATAAAACGTGAACCCGTTTTCATCGGCCTTAAGGCCAAGCCGATTTTTATCGACAAGGTCCATTTCTTCTCTGCTGCGGATGCGGATTTTTTCTCCGCAGAGCGCCCGGCAGAACAAGCCCAGCATTTCCCGGTTTTGTTCCAGAAAGGCGGCGTTTCCCCATTTGTCCAGTTCGGCGGCTGAGGCCGGCGAGTTCAGGCGAAAATAAGCCAGGCCATCTTCCGGATTATCTTTGAAAATCGCCACGCCTTTGCTGACCCAGTACGCCAGAAAAAGAACCGGTATTTGCCCCAAAACCGCTTTAATATTCTGATAATAGGCCAGGCCGACGGCCGCCGAAGCCTCTTCCAGGCGGCTGTCCATCTTGACAATCATTTCCTGGACCGGATTTGAAAAAAGGGTCAGTGACTGCACCATATCATTAAAAACAGAAAGGATATCTTCAGGCCGGCCGGATGACAGGTCCATGATTTTTTCCAGAACCACATCGCGCAGGTTGGGGTTTATCCGCCGGACAAGGCCGGGACCGGTTTGGTAAAATTCAACGGCCTTGTCGGCAAAGGCGGTTGAGGCAATACCGGTAATCCTGAAAATTTTCGTTATTTCAGAAAGGTAAAGCTGATCAAGGCCCTCGGGCGTCAGAGAGAAATAACGGGTGGCGGCCTGACCGCTTTGCCTTAACAGAAGGCAGCCGGTTTCCCGCCAGATTTTATAAACCCGTGGGGTGAGAAAGCGCAGCACCCGGCCCGATGTGGTTAAAAAAGCGGAAACCGTCTCTTCTTCGGCATGTTCAAGGCCGAAAATCCGGATCGCGTCTGAAGCCAGCTGGTTGATCTGGGGAAACCGCGCGCTTTCCAGAAATTCCGGGGTGGCGGCAAAATAATCCCCGGCACAGGGAATCGATATTTTTCCGATCCTGATGCCGGCATTGCCCCAGTCTTTAAGGTGATCAAACCCTTCGTTGCAGAAAAACGGACCGCTTGATTCAAAATAGTGTCGCACCAGGCCGTCGTTTTCCGGAAAGGCCCGGCTGATTTTTTTCCCGGTTGATACCCAGCGGCCATAGTCTTTTTTTGAAAGAACCGCCCGGGCATGCCCGGCGGCCGTTAAAAACGATTTTCCGCAGGCTTCGGATATATCTGTAAAAAAAGCAACATCAATGTCCGGAATCATATCGCGGGTAGGGTTGTCCGGGCTGGTCATGGCGATTATTCCGGGAAAATGGCGAAGATCACTTCGTTGATGGCCCGGCGGACCTCTTTTTCTTCCGTCAGCAGCGATGTGATGGAAACATCGCAGGCCCGCCGGGGGGAGATCCCCTTTGTTATCAGGTGTCCGGCATACACCAAAACCCGGGTACTGGCACCTTCGGTCAGGGCATGCCCTTCAATATGCCTGATTTTTTCGCCCACCCGTGCCAGATCCAGGGCGGTCTTTTTATCGACACCGCTTTCATGATGGATGATCTCGGCCTCGTTTTCTTTGTCCGGGTAGTTAAAATCAATGGCGATGAATCGCTGTTTGGTGCTCTGTTTCAGCTCTTTGATAATACTCTGATAGCCCGGGTTGTAAGAGATCACCAGGAAAAAAGTATCGTCCGCTTCGATAACCGTCCCTTTTTTGTCCACCGGCAGAATCCGCCGGTGGTCGGCCAGGGGATGAATAATGACGGTGGTGTCCTTTCTGGCTTCGACAATTTCATCCAGGTAACAGATCCCGCCGCTTTTTACCGCCGTTGCCAGCGGACCGTCCATCCAGACCGTCTCATCGCCTTTAAGCAGGTATTTACCCACCAGGTCGGTCGTGGTCAGGTCCTCATGGCAGGCCACGGTTATCACGGGCAGGCCGTTTTTCCGCTTTATTTTTTTCCCCAGGGTATAGGCCATAAATTCAACAAACCGGGTTTTTCCGGTCCCGGTCGGGCCTTTTAAAAGTACCGGTATCTTGGATTCATAGGCGGCCGTAAACAACTCCACCTCATCGCCAAACGGCAGGTAATAAGGCTTCTCGGTAATGGTATGGTGCTTTATCTGGATCTCGCGTGCTTTCATTGTCGTGCTCCTGGCTTTATCAACGTCCCCATTATTCACATCAAGTCCTTATACAGTCGTACAAATTTATATCTTTGTAAGCATTACCACAAAAACGAATGATTACCAAGAAGCCTTTTGCCTAATTTCATCTTCTTTTTTTTATGGCTTTCACTTTCAAAGCCACCGCTTTCCAGCGTTCCTTTTCCACCCGGTCGGCACTTTTATGCTGCCTGTCGGACAGGTATGCCAGTTCCCGTTCCATTTTCCGGAAATTTTCAAGCCGGTCCGGTGAAAGATCCCCTTCTGCCAGCGCCTGAAGAACCCGGCAACCGGGTTCATGGGTATGACTGCAATCGGGGAACCGGCAATCTCCGGCAAAGCGTTCAATTTCCGGAAAAGCCGCCCTGATCCCGCCGTCATCGTCCCAGAAGGCGATTTCACGGATACCGGGATTGTCGATCACCATCCCGCCCCGGGGCATTACGATCAGGTCCCGGGTGGTGGTGGTGTGCACCCCTTTCCCCACGCTTTTACTGATCGTCCGGGTTGCCTGGACGTCCTGGCCATAGAGCCGGTTGACCAGGGTGGATTTTCCCGCTCCGGAAGAACCGACCATGGTCGTGGTTTGTCCCGGAGACAGACAGGCCTCCAGGTGAGCCAGCCCGCTGCCGTCCAGTGCCGAGACCGAATATACCGGCACCCCGAAGGCAATGGATTCCACCTGGCCGGTAAAATGTTCGGGATGTTGATGCAGATCGGCTTTTGTCAGAACGATGACGGGAGCCAGACCGTTGTTGTAAACCAGGGTCAGGTATCGCTCAATTCGACGCAGGTTAAAATCCCGATCCAGCCCGCAGACGATAAACACGGTATCGAGATTGGCCGCGATAACCTGTTCTTTTTGGGGCAGTCCGTTCTGTTTACCGTGTGTTCCCGCGGCTCCCCGGGACAGGGCGTTTCTTCGGGCCAGCACCTCAACGATAACGGTATCGGTCAAAAGAACCCAATCCCCTGTGACCGGATACAGGCCACCGGTTTGGTGCATAAGCCTTCCGGCTACGGTGGCCAGCCATTCTTTTTCTCCGTTGCTGACCCAAAAGGCGTTTTTCCGAACCCCGACCACCCTGGCCGGAATAAATCCATCCGCTCCGAAATCCTTCAGCTGTGCCTCAAAATAAGGTGTCCATCCCAGCTGTAAAAGGTGCCGGGTACGGTCATTATTATTTATTCCATTCATATTTAATATTCTGGTCATTTCTGAACTCCGTTGCTTATTGCGTCTTCCCATACCGGCATTTAATGATACCGGGGACCTGAACGGGCCCCGCAAACTGCCGGTAGTCATAATAACTTATTGATATCTAATCGAATGAATTGTTGCAGACAGAAGGAACAGCTGTATTGGCAGGCACTCGGGCAGGAATCCGCAGCAAAACAGACCGGGATAAACAGGTCAGTTCTGAAAAACAAAAACCGTCTAGTCTGTGTATTGCCGTGTTACGACCAATCCGCCGCCAATGGGGTATTCCCCCTGTCGGCAACGATCAGCACAATATCCGGTAATGGTTTGAACAAAAAAACCTCTTTGTCATGGTTTTAAAAATATTATTAATATGCCATGCCTCAAGGGCCGTCAAGTTTTTTCAACCCCTGTTATATTCTGTCTTCAAGCCTCCCGCCGCCATCCTTCTTGACGAAAAAACCGTGCCGGTGTTATTAAGATACGATATGGTGCAAGATTCCCCCCAAAGAAACGCAGATACAGTAGTCGTTCTCGACTTTGAGACCTCCGGATTGTCACCGAACCGGGGCGACCGGGCAATCGAAATAGGGGCCGTACGAATTGAAAACGGTAAAATCACAGAGCGTTTTCAGCAACTGATGAATCCGGGTATCCGTATATCACCCTTCTTGGAAGAGTTTACCGGAATCACCAACAAAATGCTGGGCCAGGCCCCTCCCTGCGATGAGGTGATGAATAAATTTGCCGATTTTGTTGATGGCCACAACCTGGTAGCGCATAACGCATCTTTTGACAAACGTTTTCTTGATGCCGAACTGAATCGCATAAGTCGAAACTACTCCGGCAGTTTTGCCTGTTCGATGCTTGTTTCCAGAAGAGTTTATCCAGAGATCAGCAGGCACACACTCGGCAATTTGGTACGGTTTAAAGGCATTCCCCAAAACGGCACCTTTCACAGGGCCTTGTCCGATTCTGAAATGACCGCAAAACTATGGCTTATCATGTTATCAGAGATCAGTGAAAAATATAAAATATCGCCTTTGTCCTTTGTTCTTATGCAGCAACTGGCAAAACAGAACAAGCGGGCGGTGCATGATTTCCTGCAGCGCCAAAGGGCTTCTGCTGATCAGGGGTGTCCCCGGAAATATTCCTCGAACGGAAGCGGACGGTGAACAAATGTTTTGATAACCCATTAATTTAATACAGCTTATGTAAAGCTGATCGAATCAATTACTGTATTAACATTGGAAGATCGCAATACCACGGATGTTTTACAACGGTGGTTTGAAGACCGCCGTCACACACAACCGCAAATGCCCTGCAATCAACCGCACCTAACCAGCAGAAAGATTCCGGGTCGGCTAATTTTGAGGACCGACGCTATTTTTATAAATGCCGGTTATTCGTTATACAGCGCTTCGAGTTGTTCCAGGTATTTGTCATACACATTGCGGCGCTTGAGCTTCATGGTCTGGGTCAGCATGCCGTTTTCAAGCGAGAAATCCTCGGGCAGGAATATGAATTTTTTGGGGATCTCATACCCGCCGTAGGTTTTTTTAAGCTGCCGGACAACTTCGTCTTTAATAAAATCCTGGAGTTTCGCTTCCTTGATCAAATCTTCCGGCCGCTTGCCCCCCAGCCCCATTTCATCAACAACCGATTTTAAGGCTTCAAAATCCGGCACAATCATGGACACGTTGTAGGGTTTGCCATCTCCGTAAAGCATGGCGTTAAGCACATAGGGGTTTAATTTAATATCTTCTTCCAGGGACGCGGGATGGACATACTTGCCGTTTTCCAGTTTATATTCCTCTTTGAACCGGCCGGTAATATGGAGAAAACCGTCCTCATCCAGCCGGCCCCGGTCACCGGTACGAAAGCCGGTGCCCAGTTCGGGATCCTGCAACAGGACTTCGGCGGTTTTTTCCGGCTTGTTGTGATAACCCTGCATGACATTGGGGCCGAAGCAAACGATCTCGCCGTCTTCACTGTCTTCACCGACATAGGTTTTGTCAATCACCACCGTCACCTTGTCTATGGCCCGGCCCACCGTTCCAAGCCGGTTGGCCGCAGGGGAATTCATGGTCATGGCCGGCGTGGTTTCGGTCAACCCGTAGCAGTCATAGGTGGGAATGCCGATATCGATAAAAAACTGGGCGATTTCCGGGTTCATGGCGGCACTGCCGGTAACCGCTTCTTTCAAACGGCCGCCGAACCGCTCCCTGATTTTACCGAACACCAGTTTGTCTAAAACCTTGAATTTCAGCCCGGCTTTTCCGGTCTTTCGCTTTTCCTCGGCGGCTTTTTTAGCGGCATTAAAGAGTTTTTCAGCCAGCCCGCCTTTTTCCGCCATCATGGTATGAATACCGCTGTATACCTTGTTAAACACCCGGGGGACGGCAATCAGCATGGTCGGCCGGACCTTGCCCATATCATCCACCACCGTTGCCACGGACTCCATAATGCCGGTAGACCCGCCCACGTAAATGCCCAGGTAAAGCTCGCCGGTCTGGCCGAAACTGTGCGCCCAGGGCAGAATGGACAGGGTCACCACGCTTTCATCAATATGGGGAAACATTTTGACGGCGGCCTGGACATTGGTGGTAAAATTGCCGTGGCTGAGCAGCACGCCCTTGGGTTCGCCGGTCGTGCCCGAGGTATAAATCAGGGTCGCAATTTCGCTGTAATGGGGTTTTACCGAGGGAACGGGGTTTTGCCGCCCCATTTCTTCCACGGCGGCCATGCTGTTTTCACCACTGCCGTATATAATGAATACCTTCTCCAGGGTGTCGATTTCATCCACCCAGCCCTTGACCTGGTCGTATACAGCCTCATTGACCACGAACAGGACCTTGAGTCCGCTGTCTTTAATAATATACCGCCAGGTGTTGACCAGTTCTTTTTCATACATGGGAACCAGTCGGGCGCTTCTTCCATAAGTGGCAAAAGCGATAACGCCCCAGGCTTCGGAATTGTTGATAATCAATCCGACCCCGTCACCTTTTTCAACGCCCAGCTGCGCCAGCCCGCCCCGGAGGTTGTCCACCCGCTCGGCAACCTGCCCGTAGGTTTTATATTCATATTCACCGGCGGCATTTTTCATGCCTACCAGGGGGCGGTGAGAGAATTTTTTCACGCTGTCTTCGAACATATCCACCAGGTTGGTGGGATACTCGTACCAGGCATCATTGTTTTTAGTCATTTTTAAAACCTCATCCCTTTTTGTCTTTGATAAAAAACCGGTTTGCGACTAATAATCTGTTTTTAATACAGTATTACCTTTATATCAAATCTTTTCGAAAATGTCTGCTCCATAACGTTTTGTGGTTTATCATTTTTGTCTTCAAATTTCATGGATTTTCTGAAATTATCAAAAAAAAAATCAGCATCAGGATGAAAATCAATGAACACTTATCAGAGAAACGTTGAAGCCGCTCCTGAAAAACTGGTCACCAACGGCCGCTTTCGGTTCGGCACCTACAACACGCCTTTTAAAATCGTCAACCCGCTTGACGCCACAAAGCCGCTCCCTGTCAGGGTGCCCAAATTCATAAAAAACATGCGGCTCAAGGAGTGGGAAGCCTTTCAGATCGGTAACCAAAATTTTTTCATTCTGGCGGCCGTTTACAACTCAAAAGGACTGGGGGTTGTTCAGTTTATTGTTATTGACCGGCAGAAACATAAAAAATACATGTTTCAACGTTTTCTGCCATACTGGGAAACCCGGGTGGCCAACTCCCTGATCAACACGGTCACCTGCAGCCATGGAAAAACTTTTTCGTTTTACATTCACAACGATCTGAAACATGACCGTATTTTTTTCAATTTCTGGTCTGTCGGCAAAAAAGGAAGCCCGGATATGCACTGCCGGTTTAAAGCCGACCACAGCCGGAATGTCTGCACGCCGATCGTTATCTGCCAGCCCTTTGATGACAATCGCGCCCTTTATTCCCACAAGGCCCTTATGCCCCTGTCCGGTCAGTTATCTATCGATGATGCTGTTTATGAATTCAACCGGGACGAAAGCTTTATGATCGTCGACGATCATAAAGGCTACTACCCCTTTGAAATGATATATGACTGGGTCACCACAGCCGGTTATGACAACCAGGACCGGCTGATCGGCTTTAATTTAACCGACAACCAGGTCCGGGACCATCACCGATATAATGAAAACTGTCTCTGGCTGGATGGTGATATGCAGCCGCTTCCCCCGATCAAAATCGACCGGCCGGAAGGGGTCATGGGCCCGTGGATGATCACCGACACCCATGATCGGGTAAACCTGAAGTTCACGCCGGCCTTTGACGGACGGATCGACATCAACCTGATTGTTTTTAAAACAGACTACCGGGCGCCTTACGGGACGTTTACCGGCCACGTCCTAGATAAGAATAACAACAAGATCATATTTGACGACTTTTTCGGTGTGGGTGAGAAAAAATACATAAAAGCATAGGGTAAGACAATGGGCACCTGGCATAAAACAGGGTGCGTGCTTTGCGCGCAGAACTGCGGACTTGAAATTCTGGTTGAAGACAACCGCATGATCAAAGTCCGCCCGGACAAGGACAACCCCAGAAGCCGCGGATATGCCTGTCGTAAAGGCATGAACGTGGCCCACTACCACCATCATGCCGACCGCCTGACCCACCCCCTGAAGCGGAATGGCGACCAATTTGAAAAAATATCCTGGGACCAGGCCATCGGTGAAATTTCCGACAAGCTCAAGGGTATCATCGATCAACACGGCCCCCGTTCCTTTGCCTACATGGGCGGCGGCGGCCAGGGCTGCCATTTTGACGCCCTGTTCGGCACCCAGTTTTCCCGTTCCCTGGGTTCCAGGTATCATTACAACCCCCTGGCCCAGGAACTGACCGGGTATTTCTGGGTGAACGGCCGGGTGCTCGGCCGCCAGAACCGGTTTCCCGTTCCCCATGAAGACGATGCGGACATGCTCATCGCCTGGGGCTGGAACGGCATGCAGAGCCACCAGATGCCCCGGGCGCCGATTGTGTTAAAAGAATTTGCCTCAAACCCGGATAAGCTTCTGATTTGCATTGACCCCAGGCGGTCCGAAACCGCTCAGGTCGCCGACATGCACATCCCGATCAGGCCGGGCGCCGACGCCCTTCTGCTCCGGGCCATCATTGCCCTCATTCTTGAAAAAGGGTGGCCGGACAACACTTATATTCAGCAACATGTCACCGGATGGGAAACCATCAAACCCTGGTTCGAAAAATTTGACATCCATAAAGCAATTGATGTCTGCGAACTGGAATATGTTCAAGTCGAGAAGCTGTGCCGGCTTCTGGTAACCCAAAAATGGTGCATGCACGCGGACCTGGGGGTGCTGATGAACCGGCACAGCACACTCACTTCCTACCTGCAGGCCATACTCCTGGCCGTCTGCGGCAGGTATTGCGTGCCCGGCGGCAATATCATTCCGGGCACCATGATGCCGCTGGGATTTAACTCGGACGAACGGGACCCGAAAACCTGGCGCACCCGGGCGACTGATTTTCCGCCCATCACCGGTCTGTACCCGCCCAATGTCCTGCCCGAAGAGATATTGTCCGACCACCCGGAACGAACCCGGGCCGTGATCACCAGCAGCAGCAACCCCCTGCGCTCCTATGCCGACACAACCGCCTATGAAGCGGCGTTCGCAAAACTGGACCTGCTGGTCACCATCGAAATGTCCATGACGGAAACCGCCCGCATGGCCCACTATGTGCTGCCGGCCCGATCTGGCTATGAATCCTACGACGGCACATTTTTCGCCTGGAACTATCCGGAAGTATTTTTCCAGATGCGGCGCCCGGTTGTGGAAACCGAAGGCGAGCGGCTGGAGTGCGGCGAAATATTTACCCGCCTGGCTGACGGGATGGGGCTGATCCCGCCGATCCCGGATGCGCTTTACGAATCAGCCCAAAAAGGGCCCCTGGCTTTCGGCATGGATGTGGCGGTCTATGCCCAGAAAAACCCTCTGGCCCTGCGGTGTCTGCCGTTTATCATGGCGAAAACCATGGGTAAACAAACGGGGTCGGCCCATCTGGCCATGCTCCAGGGATTACTGCAGCAGGTAATGGTTAACTATAAAAGCCCTCAAGGAAAAATCCTGGAGCCCCTGGACATCTTTGAACGCATCGTTGAAGGAGAAGGGCTTGTTCCCGAGTCACCCGTAACCTTTACGACCGGAATCGGTAAATCCCTGGCAAAACATTTGATTACCCTTTACGGATTTTCCCGGGTACGTCCGTCAACTTTTCTGTTTGAAGCAAACCGGCAGGGGTTTACAGTGGCATCGGCAGCGCTAAAAGCGCTTTCACCGGGCAGGCTGGCAACTGTTCTGGCCAACGCCGTAAAAAAGTTCAGCTACCTGCCTTTTATGCAGATAACGCCCACCGCCACCCTGTCCGAAACACTTTTTGAAGAAATTATGGATCATCCCGAGGGGCTGTGGATCGGAAAAAGCCATGCCGATAATTTTAGAGAAATAAAGACATCAGACAAAAAGATTCAGGTGTTTATCCCGGAACTGGCGACCTGGATGCAGGACATCACACCCGAGTCGGAAGAAAAGGCTCTGGCACCCGACCCGCAGTTTCCGCTGTTGCTGATCGCCGGCAGGCACATGAAAACCAACGCCAACACCCTGATGCGAAATCCGGAATGGAACAAAAGGTTAAGGGCCTGCACCCTGCTGATGCACCCGGCCGATGCAAAAGGCCTTGGCCTGGAAGACGGGCAGCAGGTCCTGATTACAACTGAAGCCGGTCAGGAGACCCTGGAACTGGAAGTGTCTAAAACGGCCCGCAAAGGTCAGGTTGTCATGCCCCACGGCTTCGGGTTGGTTTATGACGGCGAAGTATTCGGCGCCAATGTCAACCGGCTGACCAAAAACACCCACCGGGACCGACTTGCGGCAACCCCACTGCATCGTTACGTGCCCTGCCGGGTGGAGGCGCTATAATGATTGGCAACAGCCGATCCGGATAAGAGAGAGGATAAACAATGCAATCAACCGACACACCCACCAACCTGGTGGAACTGTTTGAAAGTGCCGTCAAACGGTTCGCGGACAATCCCTTGTTCGGCCTGATGAATGAATCCCAAACCGGCCTGGACTGGATGACCTATGGTCAGGCAGGCAAACGGGTCGACCATTTGCGGGGCGGCCTGGTGCAAAAAGGCATCGGCCCCGGGGACGTGGTCGGTTTTATCGGCAACAACCGTCCGGAATGGGCCATTACCGCTTTTGCCGCCTATGGCGCCGGGGCCAGGTTCGTGCCCATGTATGAAGCCGAACTGGAAAGCACCTGGGCCTATATCATCAAAGACAGCGGTATCAAGCTGCTGGTTGTTTCCCGGCCGGACATTTATGACAAGGTGTTTCGATTGACCCGGGACAACCCCGTTCTGGCCGATATTGCCGTCATCGAAACCCAAGGACAAGGATCTCTGGCCGAACTGGAGTCCCTCGGGGAAGATCATCCGGCGCCCGCCATCCAACCGGCCAAAGACGATATCGCCGCCCTGATTTACACTTCCGGCACCACCGGCGAGCCCAAGGGCGTGCTCTTAAGCCACGGCAATTTTACTTCCAACGCCCTGGCCGGCTATCATCTCTACCAGGATGTACTGGATGCCTCTTCGCGCAGTATTTCCATTCTGCCCTGGGCCCATTCCTACGGCCAGACGGCGGAACTTTACAACTGGATGCTGTTCGGAGGATCAATCGGCTTCATGCGGTCCGTGGCCACCCTGGGTGATGATTTGACCCAGATCCGGCCCACCTTTATCATCGCCGTGCCGCGGGTGTTCAACAAAATATATGACGGCCTTTGGGCCAAGATGAACGAAACCGGCGGATTGGCCAAGGCCCTGTTTGAAATGGGCGTCGAGAGCGCCCGCCAAAAGCGGGAACTGGCCGACCGGGGCCGATCCGGTTTCTGGGTCAATCTCAAGTTCCGGCTGGCCGATAAAATTGTTTTTCAGAAAATCCGGGACCGGTTCGGGGGAAGGGTCAAAGGCGCCCTGACCGCCAGCGCCCTGATGAATATCGATATCGCCCATTTTTTCTGGGATATCGGCATTCCCGTTTTTGACTGCTACGGGCTGAGCGAAACCTCGCCGGCGGTGGCCATGAACTGCTTCGCGGCTTACCGGTTCGGCAGCGTCGGTCGGCCGGTGGAGAACGTCCGGGTGGTCATCGACCAATCGGTGGTCGAGGACGGCAGCGACGATGGCGAAATTATTGTCTACGGTCCCAATGTCATGCAGGGTTACCACAACAAACCCGAAGCCACCCGGGCGACCATGACCGACGACGGGGGGTTTCGCACCGGCGACCGGGGTCGCATTGACGAAGACGGTTTCCTGTTCATTACCGGCCGCATCAAGGAACAATACAAACTGCAGAACGGCAAGTATGTCTTTCCCGGCGCCATCGAGGAAGATATCCGGCTGTTGCCCAATATCGCCAATGCCATGCTCTCCGGCGAGGGGAAAACCTTTAATATCTGCCTGGTGGTCCCCGATTTTGAGGTGCTGGGAAACTATGCCCGGCAGCAGGGCCTGCCCGATGAACCGCAGCAACTGGTACAGAATATGCAAATCCAGGACATGTTGTCGGCCGAAATTACCGGCTGGCTGAAAGGCAAATACGGCGGGTATGAAATTCCCAGAAAGTTCATCTTCCTGGCCGAAGATTTTACCCTGGAAAACGGTATGCTGACCCAGACCATGAAACTCAAAAGGCGTGTGGTCATGGACAAATACAGCCAGGACATCGAAGCCCTTTATTAAAACTAAGGCATACGTCGTAGAAAATAAAATATATGGGACAATATAATAATCATTTTTGTAAGCCTTAAAGTCTTATAGGAGGTACATGTTTATGTCGTTCTCTTGCGCTGAATCCGTAAAAATCAGGCCGGTATTGCTCTTCGTTTTTCTTCTTTTCTCAATCATCCTGCAGCCTGTGATTGCCTCGTCATCAACCGACCAGGAGCGATTACAAAGCACCCTGAGCGATAGCATGGAAGCGATCTGGACCGGGCAGGATTTCAGCCCGGAATTGGTACAGCGTCAAAAAGTGCTGAAAACCATGCTTTCTTCCGGAAGCGTAACAAAAGCCGAACTGCAAACCAGCCTGGGGAAAATCATTTTTTCTCTTTTGGATCGGGAAAAAACGACGCGATATATTTTAAGCAGCTTTCCCGAACGCCTTGAGTCCCTGTTGTCCCCTCTTCTCAAATGGGAAGATATCAAAGAAATACTCTGGCTCGAGGGGACATCCACGGTCAAAGAAGACGACCCCATTATTATCAAACTCGGTACCCTTGCCCCTTCCGGCACACCCTGGTTGAGCGTACCCGAAACCGTCTTTTTCCCTGAAATAGCGAGATTGAGCAACGACAAGGCCCGTGTAAAGATATACCCCGGCGGTGTTATGGGCGAGGACACCGATATCTTGAGGAAAATGGATATCGGTCAGCTTGACGCCTGCGGCTGTACGTCCCTCGGGGTCTGGGGGGCTTCACCGGACACCCTGGCAATGTTGATACCCGGCCTGTTCGACAATTACGAGGAAGTTGATTATATCAGTAAAAAGTTCCGAAAAAGGCTGGATAAAACCTTTGAGGAAAAAGGTTATATCCTGGCGGCCCTGATCGATACGGGCTTTTTCTACATGTTCTCCAAGAACAAAATAACCAGTTTGGCGGATTTGAAAAAGCAAAAGGTCCTGACATGGTTTCCCGCCATTGAGACGCCGCTGTATAAAGAGCTGGGCATCAACGCCACCCCCGTAGCGGTGCCTGAAATCGTTTCCGCCTTGAGCACCGGCATGGCCGATACCAACCTGGCCCCGGCGGGCTGGATGCTGGGAATGCAGGCATACCAATATTCGAGCTTCTTCCTCAAGCTGCCGATATTTTATTCCCCCGGCGCGGTTATCGTCAGCACCCAGATAGAGAAAAGAATACAGAAACAGACGGGCAAATCCCAGACTTTTGCCCACAATATCAAAGAAATATTCGTATTTGAATTAACCCAGCTTGAAACGCAGTGGAAAGCCAAACTCAGGGATTACGAAAAAAAGTGCCTGCAGGCTTTTCAGACCAAATGCGGCATCAAAGCCATGACGCCCCCGCCCGAAGACCTGGCGGCCCTGAAAAACGCGGGTAAAGCGATTCGGGCACAACTGGCCGGACAGGATTTCCCGAAAGAGCTGATGGATGATATGCTCAAGGCGCTTGAGGAATACCGGGCTAAGCGTTAACCGGCCGACTTTCAGGTCAATAAACCGCTTTATCTTTTGGGTTCTTCTCCAATTTAGTGGGTACACAGGTTCAAGGGGTCGAGGGTCCAAGTGATTGTTTCGGTCTTGCCCCCTCGAGCCCTTGGTCTTTTAAAAAACCATCGACTTCACTGAACATTATACAATTTGTCTGCTACCACTAATCGGGAGATGAACCATCTTTTTTTAAAACGCGGGTTATACGGATCAAATATCCAGCGCAGCCAGAAATCCGCCATGGATGGCGTGATTCATTTTTCCCGGTTTATCACCGTCACCGATGATGGCATAAGGAATGCCCAGTTTTTCGATTTTTTCGGAAACCCCCTTCACCGACCGGGACCCGGCCGCGTTGACAATATTGTCAAACTGACGTTGATGTTCCTGCCCCTCTTTTTTGAACGTGAGCAGGCCGTTTTTAATGGAAACGACCTCCGCCTCGGTGATGATGCTTACCCCGTATTTCTGAAGTTCACTCATCAATACCCACTTGGTTGATTTACCCACGTCTTTTCCCGCTTTGGGCAACATCTCAAATACCGTCACACGGGAGGTGCCCTTAACAGGCAATCTTCTTCAAGGAGGTCCCAGGCGGACATCACGTCGGGATCGTCAATACCCTCGATTGTTGGCATCAACGGTTCCGCGCCTCACGTCACAATCAGAGAATCCGGATATTTTTCTATGATATCACCAGCTGAATTTATTTAAACAGTTGAAACCACCCCACCAATAAGTTGACGAAGCGGTACCGGGTGTCGTACCATAAAAAATTATTTTTTACGGCATTTTACTTATATTTCTGATACGTTGATAATCCTGTCATGGCTGATATTTTGTTGATATACCCCCGGGTCGGGGATATGGATATTATTCGGGATAAACCCCACATTCCTCTGGCTCTGATCCACGCGGCCACACTGGTAAGCCGGCATTACAGTGTCAAAATCATCGATTTACGGCTAACCAAATCCTGGCGCAAAGAACTGCGCCGTGAACTGGAAACTTCTCCCCTGCTTGTCGGCCTGTCAGTGATGAGCGGCCCCCCGATCGCCAGTGCCCTGATGGTGTCGCGTTTTATCAAAACGACCTGCGACATTCCGATCGCCTGGGGCGGTAACCACCCCACCTTGAGCCCTGAGACCACCCTGAGCAATCCGGCTGTGGATATGGTCGTCATCGGAGACGGAGAGGAGACCCTGTTGGAAACAGCCGACAGACTGACTGCAGAAAAACCGCTTGACGGGATAAAAGGGCTGTGGGTTAAACAGGGCGGCCGGACTGTTCGGAACGAACCCCGCCCGCCCGCGGATTTAAACGCCATGCCTTTTCCACCGTATCACCTGGTGAACGCGGAGCACTATGTACAGCAATACAGAGAACGTCGTACCATCAACCTGGAAACATCTCGCGGTTGCCGGCATCGTTGCCGGTACTGTTATCATACCGGGGTCACCGGTCATCACCACTTTCGGGCGCTCAAGGCCGACAAAGCGCTTGAATGGATTTTCCGGGTACGCGACCAGTTAAATGTGGACGGTGTTTACCTGGTAGACGATAATTTCTTCCTGGAAAAAGACCGGGGAATGACGATTGCTCGGGATATCGCGCAGGATTCCCTTGGGCCCTGCTGGCAGGTCCAGGGCGTTGATGTACCCAGCATGCTTTCTTTCAGCGATACGGAATTGAGCGTTCTGGAAGACAGCCGGTTGCTGCGTGTTTCTGTCGGAGCCGATTCCGGTAGCCCGGCGACCTTAAATTATATTCGCAAACCGCATACGGTGGACATGCTGATCAAGGCTAACCGGCGCTGGAGCCGGTACGCCATAAATGTAGCATACAGTTGGATAGCCGGATTTCCGAACGAAACACTGGACGATGTCAGGCAGACCATTGCCATGATGTTTCAAATTATGAAAGAAAATCCTCATGCCAGGCTTTCCCCTTTATATAATCTGTTCCCCTTTCCGGGAACAACATTATGGGATGAAATGACAGATGATGATGGCAATGTTCTTTCCCCCTCCCTTGAGGAATGGAGCCATTATGATTTTAAACGGGTTAATGTCAGGTATCTGGACCCTTACATGAAAAAGTTGTTGAATAATCTTTATCTGCCCAGCCTGTGCCTGGACAAAAAGTTCGAGGATTATCAGGTTCCCGGTTGGCTCCGGCTGGCCATTCGTTTTTACAGGCCGGTGGCCTGGATGAGAATGAAAACCTTGTTTCACTATTTTCCGTTGGAAAAAGCCGTTGCATCATTACTATCTAATCTATTGTCGCCATCGGATAAACGGCCGAAGCTGCCATGGACCATGTGAGGACAAATCAATGATTTCCCACAGGAACATATCAATGATGGTGACAATAATCCTCCTCCCTTTTTTCCTCTTTCACTGGATGCTTCCTTTTCTTTCGCATATCTATCCGGACCAGGACTATATGGCGATGTTTGCCCTGCTTCAGACAGAATATCTTTTTGCCCTGAAAACCGGCACCTTCCCTCTGAATATCGTATGGAGCCAGGTGCAAAATAATCAATGGGGCTGTGTTTTTAATCCTTTTTTATATATAGCGGAAATGGTGCCCGGCTTTTCAACCGGCAGATCGCTGGATTGTGTTCTTTTTCTGCAAATGGTCCTGCTGGGCATCACACACCTGGCGCTTTTCCGCCTTTTACGGAAAATGCTTTTCCCGGTTTCAATCGCGTTCTTTCTGTCACTAATCACGGTCTATTCACCAAGACTGTTGCTGAGTTTTTCCGTAGGCGGGGCAGCTCATGTGTGGACCACTTATATTTTGTTATGTGTCGCCATCGGCTTCTACGGTCTGGACCATTCCGGATACAGCGGTCCGTTAGCAATCATTGGCCTGTCGTACTTGCTTATCAGTTCCGGTTATACCCAGGAGACCTATTTTGCTCTGCTGGGGACGGGATTATTTACATTGTCTTTCCCCTTTCTGCTGAATGCCATCTTGCCAGACAGACCTGCAACAGGGAAAACCATGGCATTTTTCTGGAGGCATACGGCTGTCTTCTGCCTGATCGGGACACTGCTCTCCGCAGCTTTTATCCTGCCGTTTATGCTTGACAATTTTAAAGAAGTGGCCCTGAGCAGTCAGGCTTATGAAAAAGCCTGCCAGTTTTCAAGCAGCCCCTCCGAATTGATCAGCAACTTCTTCTCCCCCTTTCGCGCATCACCTTCCGGCCTGCTGGGCAGTTCCCCACTGTTGCTGGCAGCCATGATCATCCCGGTTTCAGTTTTATGCCGGGCCAGGATTCCCGTAATTATCTGGGTTCTCTGGGGGACATCCTGTTTTCTCATGATCTGCATGCTAGGTGACAACACCCCGGTTCATTATTATGTCTGGAAATATCTCCCCCTTTATTCCGCCACCCGCTATGTCAATCGTGTCTCCATGATATTGCCCGTCCTACTTATGCTGCTGCTGATATGGCTGTTTAAAAGCGTGCCTGCGAATCAGGTTTCTATAAAAACGATCAAAGCCTCCCCGCTTTCCGTGCTGACGACCGTTGCCTTGCTGGCAACAATCTTTTACGCTTGCTTCATGATCAAACCGGTTGAAACACTTCAACCGTCTTTAACCAGAATGAATCTTGAAATCATCCCCGGTTGGGTTGAACCATTGCTGCTGATTTCAGGGCTTGTGATTCTTGTTGTCGTGACTGTCCATGGATTGAGGACAAAACCTTCAGTCAAACAATGGACCGGTTTTGTTCTCTGCCTTTTGACCTGCCTGCAACTGGTCGTTTTTTTCCGATACGCCCCATTAACACGCAAGAAACTGGAAACAAGAGATATCAGGACCTTTACACAGTACAAAGAGCAGAAACGCCAACATACTGATTTGTTTCTGGGTAATTATATCCTTGGTTTTGAAAAAATATTGTTCCCGGGATACGCCGTTCGCCAGTTGGAGAAGGCCGGACCGCAACCGCTGCTGGCAAAAATATATGAAAAACACATAAACGTGACAGATATTGAAGAAGCCTACCAGATTCTGAGTCGGGGCAAAAAAGAAGATGTGCTGGTGGTAGCGGGTTATCCGGGCGGAAATGACGTTAACGCGACATCCCCACCCGGGGAAGCGGACGTCATGCCAGCCAGTGTCCGGCTGACTTACAACTCCAGCAACCGGCTGGTTTTTGAAGCCCGGGCCAACAGTCCCTCGTTTTTCATGTTCGCCTATCATCGCACCGGGCACTGGCAGGCCTTTGTCAACGGGAAGTCAGCGGCCTCTTATTACGCCGACGGTAACGCTCATGCCGTCAAAATTCCGGCCGGGAGAAGCACGGTTGAATTCCGGTACCGGAGCAGCGCCGCCTTTGCTGGAATGTTGATCAGCTGCCTGACGTTGGCCGGCATCGGTTTGTTTTACGGTGTTTTTCGCACACGCGGACCGGTCGGATATGCCCTGGCCGTAATGTCTCTGATCTGCGGCGGCAGCCTGTTCTGTCTCTGGTATTCCAGCTTGTATGCCGGAGAGAACCTGGGTACGCATTACCTGTGGCAGGCCCCTGACAGGAATGCGCCCCGTAACATGGCTTACGGGAAACCGGTCCGGGCATCCCTTCCGCCGTTCGGTCCGTTGAGGCTGAACCTAATGCACGATGCCCGGTTCGCCGTTGACGGCGGTCACTCTTTTGCTTCCTGCTTTTCAACCGGAACGCAAACGTCTCCCTGGCTGGAGATAGATCTCCTTCATCCCCAACCCGTCGGTTCCATCGTGCTTTACGCAGACCTTCAGGGCCTGGAAACGAACAATATTGTCTGGTATACTCAAGACAGTGTCAAAATTGCCCGGGAATATGACTTTCTAATATTTGAAAAATCACCCGTCGCCTTCAACCTGCCTCCGTTAACGATATCGGTATCTGCGGATCACACGCATTGGGAAACGACTCAACTGCATGGACTGATTAAGGGAAAACCGCTGACCATAAGGCCCCAAAATCCCCTCACGGCTCGATACATACGTATTACCGCCTCCGGAGAATGCCGGTTGTGTTTAAATGAAGTGGAAATCTATCCACCGGGATATGCCTCTGACAAAGAGCCCCTTGATTTATGCCCGGACAGATAAAGAATGTTTTCAGACGGCATCACTTCCTTAATGTAAAAAATTCATTGTTGCTCAAATACCCAGCGCGGCCAGAAATCCGCCATGGATGGCGTGATTCATTTTTCCCGGTTTATCACCGTCACCGATGATGGCATAAGGAATGCCCAGTTTTTCGATTTTTTCGGAAACCCCCTTCACCGACCGGGACCCGGCCGCGTTGACAATATTGTCAAACTGACGTTGATGTTCCTGCCCCTCTTTTTTGAACGTGAGCAGGCCGTTTTTAATGGAAACGACCTCCGCCTCGGTGATGATGCTTACCCCGTATTTCTGAAGTTCGCTCATCAATACCCACTTGGTTGATTTACCCACGTCTTTTCCCGCTTTGGGCAGCATCTCAAATACCGTCACACGGGAGGTGCCCTTAAACATGAGTTCCCGCAGGCGATCGACATCCTCTGCCTCGTGGGCAAACAGGAAGTAGAGCACTTCCGGCGTAATGGTGCCTTTGGCCGCGACTTTCAGGGCGGTCTCAAGGCCCACTGCGCCTCCGCCGATAACGGCCACCTCGTCTCCCAGCAGGCAATCTTCTTTGAGGAGGTCCCAGGCGAATATCACGTCGGGATCGTCAATCCCATCAATCGGCGGCACCAACGGTTCCGCGCCTTCCGCCACAATCAGAAAATCCGGTTGCGCTTCTTTTATCAGGCTGTCGTCGACCCGTTTTTTCAGATGCAGTTTAACATCATGTATTTTCAGCATGGACCGGTAATAATCAATCAGACCGTACAGCTCTTTTTTGTGCGGCGGCGCGCCGGCAATCCAGACCTGCCCGCCGATGTCACCTTTTTGCTCATACAGGTCCACCTTGTGGCCGGCCTTGGCTGCCGTGACGGCCGCCTCGAGCCCGCCCAATCCCGCGCCAACCACCATGACATTTTTGGGTGTTTCGCATTTTTTAATTTTCCGGACGCCCTCGTATCCGGCCTGGGGGTTGGCCACACAGGTAACCGCCTGCCCGCTCATCACACTATCCATGCACCCTTGCAGGCAGGCGACACAGGGCCTGATCTCATCGGCCTTGTTTGATATGGCCTTGTTTGCCCAGTGGGGATCGGCGATCAGCCCGCGACCGATATTGACCATATCCGCATAACCTTCCCGGATAAGCTTTTCCGCCGCCGCCGGGGAGGTAATCCGGTTGGACGCCATGACCGGCACATTCACCTGTTTTTTAATATTATAGGCCAGAAAAGCAAAACCGGACTGTGGCAGACAGGCCGGCAACTGGGGCACATGGGTCTCGTGCCAGCCGCCGGTGACGCTGATGGCATCGATGCCCGCGGCTTCATAAACTTTGGCGAATTCTTTTGTCTCCACATCCGTATTACTACCGATCACGAAATCATTACCGGCCATACGGATGGTCAGCGGAAAATCCGGGCCCACACTTTTCCGGATGCGTTCGATGACTTCCCGGGGAAACCGGACGCGGTTTTCAAAACTGCCGCCATAGTCGTCGGTTCGCTGATTTTTTAAAGGCGAAAGAAACTGGGTAATGAGGTACCCGCCGGAACCCAGGATTTCAACACCGTCAAACCCCGCTTCCTGAACCCGGATCGCTGCTTTTACAAACGCATCCTGAACGGCCGCTATGTCTTCTGTGGTCATCTCACGCGGCATGGCTTTGGAATAGCGGGAAAATACGGCTGAAGGCGCGATCGGCGATTCACCATTCAACAACATGGGGTAAGAATAAGCCCCGGCGTGGAACAACTGTACCCAGGCCCGGGCGCCTTCGTCTTTAATAATAGCGGCCATTTTTTTAAAATCCGGAATGGCCTCGTCGGTATCGAGCATGGGAATGATGCCTCCGGAGCCGATAAAATCGATGGCCACCGGCCCCAGGGTCACCAGGCCGGTGCCGCCGCGGGCTTTTTCCTGAAAGTAATCATAATAGCGGTCATTCAACTTTCCGTCATAGGAGTACAGCAGCCCCAGTGACGGATACGCCACCCGGTTTCTAATCTCCAGGTTGTTTATTTTTATGGGACTTAAAAGATTTTCATACATGGCGTCTTTCCTCATGCAAAACGTTTTAATTAGAACCCTTCGAGCTTGGCGATCACATCACTCATGACCTCGCTGGCCCCGCCGCCGATGGACAACAGTCGCGCATCCCGGTAAACCCTGGAAATTCGCATTTCATTCATAAACCCCATCCCGCCATACATCTGCAGGCACCCGTCCGTCACCTTGCTCAACAGGTTTCCGCCAAAAAGTTTGCCCATGGAAATTTCTTTCGAAACATCCTGGCCGGCCATTTTCATTCGTACGATATGATAGGTCAACTGACGAAGGCATTCAATTTCACTCAGCCATTCCACCAGCCGGTGACGCAACACCTGCTTTTTGATCAGGGGTTTGCCGAATACGATCCGACCTTTAATATATTCTACGGTTTCATCAATCACATCCCTGGCGCTGATGTAGGTCAGCGGAAGCACGGCAAACCGTTCGTGCTGAAACTGCATCATCTGGTGAATAAAGCCCTCGCCTTCAATCCCGATCAGGTTTTCCGCGGGTATGCGCATATCATCAAAATAGAGCTCCGCCGTATCACTGCTGCGCATGCCCATTTTATCCAGTTTTTTACTGACATTAAAACCGGGCAGATCGGTGGGGACCACAAACAGGCTGAAGGAATGATACCCGGGCGCATCGCTGGTGCGTGCCAGCAGCGTCAGAAAATCGGCCTGGGTGCCGTTGGTAATATAGGTTTTGGAGCCGTTTAATATATAAGAATCCCCGTCTTTTTGGGCTACTGTTTTGATGGCCGCCACATCAGAACCGGCATCCGGTTCGGTGACCGCAATGGCGGAAACCATTTCCCCTTTGATGGCCGGCTTCAAATACGTTTCTTTGAGATATTCACTGCCGAACTCGTCTATTGCAGGTGTGGCCATGCTCATCTGAACGGCAATGGCCATGGGAACACCACCGCAATGGATATGGGCCAGTTCTTCCATAACAACGGTCTCATACCAGTAATCCAGCCCTTCGCCCCCGTATTTCTCATCATATCGAATGCCCAGAAACCCGAGGTCCCCCATTTTTTTAAACAGGTCATGCAAAGGGGCAATCCCTTTTTCCTCCCATTCATCCACGTAGGGATTAACCTCCTTGTTGACAAAAGCCCTGACCGCCTGACGCACCATTTCATGGTCTTTGTTAAAGTACATTTCACTGCCCATGCGTTACCCCCTTTTTTTAAGTACAATTATCCGGTTGCAGCATCACAAGATGGATTCCGGCGCCTCGATTATCTTTGCCCGCAGGTATTCCCCAAGGGTCTTGGCCTGGGGATCGTTTCGGACAGATGCCGCCACCCCTTCTCCCAGAACGCCTTTGATATAAAAATTAACGGCCAACAGGTTGGGCAGGTCATAGCGTTCGATGTCAAACTGTTTCATGTCCGGAAGCAGTTCTTTTAATTTCTCCACGGTCAGAAATTGATTTAAAAACGAATACGCCTCGATATTTTTGGCCCACACGCCGAGGTTGGCGTTTCCCCCTTTGTCTCCGGACCGGGTGGCAAACAACCGCCCGAAATGGATTTTTTTCAGGTTTTCCAGGGGGACATCCACCAGCTTTGTCTCTTTTGGCGAGATATCACCCGCATCAGGATAAGACCCGGTCGGCTTGACCGCAAACTCCCTTCCGTCCAGATAAACTTTCTGTTCGAGCCATTTATTGCTCACCAGTGTCGGCCAGTGTTGAAGCGCCGGGGTAGCGTCAGCCGGCGGGCTGGTCATGGTAAACCCGGGAATACTGGACAGTGCCATTTCCACCAGCTTGGCCGAAAACAGCTTGCCCACTTTTTTCTGGTCCGGATCGATGAGCGAAATTTTCAAATGGGCACAGGCTTCATCAATGTGTGTCGGATCCTCCCGGTCAATCCGGATCAACTGAACAGCAGCAACGGCAAATTGGTCTTTTCCGCCCAGCAGGTCAAAAATGGTGTCTTCCACGATTTGCGCTTTTTTCTCAATGTCCAGGCCGGTCAGCACCACGGTCATGGAATTTCTGTATCCAAAAAGGTTATTTATGCATACCTTGGCGGAATCCGTGGGGGGCTGTCCTTTAACACCTTCGATCAGCACCCGGTCTGAACCCTGCTGGAAAATATTAATAGTATCAAAACGCGCTTTTACATCCGGTGTCAGGTAGGCCGGTTCCCGAATTTCATACAGCAGCTGGGCCGTTACCGTGCCGACCGACACCAGGCCCCCGGTGTTGGGGTGCTTGGTAATGACAAAGGATCCATCCGCATGCACTTCCGCCATGGGATATCCCACGTTTTTAAAACTGGGGACTTCTTCAATAAAAGAATAGTTACCGCCCGTGGCCTGGGCACCGCATTCAATAATATGCCCGGCCACATAGGCACCGGCCAGTCTGTCCCAGTCATCTTCCCGCCATCCGAACTTCCAGGCGGCCGGTCCGGATACCAGGGCCGCATCCGCCAGACGGCCGCCGATGACGATATCCGCGCCTTCATTCAGGGCCCGGGTGACGCCCCACCCGCCCAGATAAGCATTGGCGGTAATCGGTATGGCGCCCGCGTCCTTGAGACTGATGCCTTTATCCAGGTGTGT
Source organism: Desulfosudaceae bacterium (assembly GCA_963674745.2). Classification (GTDB taxonomy): domain Bacteria; phylum Desulfobacterota; class Desulfobacteria; order Desulfobacterales; family Desulfosudaceae; genus JBFMDX01. Next base: position 460,975 of record CAXXDV010000001.1, read on the forward strand.
GAATGTTTCGCCCTGGGCCTGCAGGTCCTCAATCCGGGGCAGCAAATCATCACCTTCAATATAGGCGATTTTAGGATGAAGGCCGAGCTCCCGGGCCGCCTTTTCCAGCTCCGCGGCCAGGCCTCTGGGATTCAAGCCGCCGGCATTGGCCACGATTTTGATGTTTTTATCCATGCACGGTCCCATCACGTCGTTCATCTGCTTGAGAAACGTGGTGGCATATCCTTTTTCCGGTGCTTTCATTTTCATTCGGAAAAGCAATGCCATGGTCAGTTCCGCAAGGTAATCGCCGGTGAGCACATGGATCTCGCCGCCTTCCACAAGTTCTTTGGCCGCTGACAACTTGTCGCCCAAATAACCGCTGCAGTTTGCAATAATGAGTTTCTCCTGAGGTGCCATCATGTATTCTCCTTTGTGTGTCGGGCTCATTGCTCTTTTCGTGCCGTAAAAAACCTTGTACGGTCAAAGATGTCTTTTAAAAAACTATTCATTTTCCGTGCCAGCGGATGCACCCAGCACAACAGCTTAAAATTAAAGATGTTTTTTTTAAAAAAACGATTGACATTGTTTCATTCTTTTGAAACTGTTGCAACAGCGTTGCGATAGTTGCAACGCATTCAGCATCACAACCCATGCACATTGTTTAACGGAGAAGATACAAATGACATCCCGCCAGGACATCATGCACGCCCCAAGCTACCCGGAAATGAAACAGATGCTGGATTGCCTTAAAATCAGCTACTGGCTCGTGGACCTGGATTTTACCCTGCTCGACGTGAACGAGACCTTTCTGGAGTGGACGGGTGCCAGCCGGGAAAAGCTGGTCGGCCGCAATATGCTGACCCTGGTTTCACCCGAAGAAGCCGCCTATTTCCGGGAACAGGTCAAACAGATTCAGCACAAGGACAGTGCCGAATATGAATTTTACGTTTACGGTCCGGAAAACAAGGAAAAAATCCCGGTCATGTTTTACATGATGGTCAATCGTAACAACAACGGGCAACCGGTTTCCTGCAATGTGGTCATATCCGATATCAGGGCTCAGAAAAGCCTTGAGGAAAAAGAGCGGGAACTCTTTCATGCCCGGCGAAAAATCCGCCAGGACGCCCTGCGCACCCACATGATCGGCACCGGCAGGGCCATGGAGACCGTGTTTTATGCCATCATGCGTTGCGCCGAAGTGGATTCGCCGGTTTTGGTCACCGGTGAGACCGGTGTCGGCAAAGAAGTGGCCGCCCGGGAGATTCATGCCCACAGTGAACGTCGCGACAAACCCTTTGTGGCGGTCAATTGCGGGGCATTGCCGGGAGAGTTGTTGGAAACGGAATTGTTCGGGCATGTAAAAGGCGCGTTTACGGGAGCCACCACGGACCGGTTGGGACTGTTCCGTGAGGCGGCGGGCGGAACCCTTTTTCTCGATGAAATCGGTGACATGGAAAAACGGCTGCAGGTCAAACTGTTACGCGCCATTCAGGAAAACGAGGTCCGTCCGGTGGGGGATGACCGAAGCTATAAAGTGGACCTGCGGCTGATCTGCGCCACCAACCAGAATCTCCGCCAGCGTGCGGAGACCGGGGCCTTCCGGCTTGACCTGTTTTACCGGATTTCGGTCATACCGATTTATATTCCGCCGCTGCGGGAACGAACCGAAGACATCATTAAACTGGCGGAATACTTTAACCGCAAGCACCCCAAACATATGCAATTTTCCGCCATCTCGTCGGAGGCGCGTCAACTGCTCTATCGCTATCACTGGCCGGGCAACATACGGGAACTACAAAACGCCATTGAACACGCACTGGTGATGAGCAAGGAAAGGATACTCCAACCCGAGGCCCTGCCCGAACAAATTCAGCGGCATGAAAGATCGTCTGATACCGGGAAGACCGTTCGAACAGGTGCAACGTTAAACCACAGACGCGACAAGCACGAATTCGACAAAAGAAAAATTATCAATGCCCTGAAAAAACATAATGGCAACCAGACAGCGGCGGCAAAGGATCTCGGGATTTCCCGGGTGACCCTATGGCGCAAAAAAACCATGTACGGGATTGACTAAAAAACGGGCTCGACCATAAGAAATCTGGATTTAAGGAATCTTTTCAGTTTTAATCTATACAGCGAAAGAATTCTAAAACCGTCAATAACCATAAAGAAGATAAGCGGGGTGCTGATTTGAAAAAACTGGATAAAAAAGTGGCGGTCGTCACCGGCGCCGCCATGGGAATGGGAAAATGCATCGCCGGCATGCTGCTTTCTGAAGGATGCGCGGTAGCCCTGCTGGATGTCAACGAAACATTGCTTTCAGAAACCCGGGAGGACCTGTCCGAACTGGGGACATGCCAGGCTTTCGTCTGTGATGTATCTGATCGTGGCGCGGTCTACGAGACAGCCTCAAAAATTCGAAACGAAATGGGCCGGGTTGCTGTTCTGGTAAACAATGCCGGTATTGTAAAAGCCGGTGATTTACAGCAACTGGAAGATGAAACCATCGAAAAAATTCTGAATGTCAATCTGACTGCCGTGTTCTGGACCTGCAAGGCCTTTCTGCCGGACATGATCGACCAGGGGCAGGGACATATCGTGAACATGGCTTCTGCCGGCGGGATACTGGCCATACCAGGCCTGACGGCTTATTGTGCCAGCAAATTCGGGGTCATCGGATTTTCAGACGCATTGCGCCAGGAAATGGCCAAACACCAGGCCCATATCGGGGTGACCTTTGTCTGTCCCAACACGGTCAACACCGGCATGTTTGACGGTTCTAAAATGGTTACCGGCACATCCCTGCTTTCGGCGGAAAACGTCGCCGCACAGGTGATTAAAGCCATCAAAAAGAACCGTGCCATGGTGGCGGTTCCCAATGTCCCCGTAAAATTTCTGACCCCACTGACAAAGCTCATCATGCCGATCAAACTTATGGACCTGATGAACCGGGCGCTGGGTATGTGGACAGCCAATGATACATGGACCGGCCGGACGGCTGAAAAGAAAGGGGTGTAAACATGGCCTCAATAACAAAGGTGATGGTCAGCCTGGCACTGAACGGTTTTTCGGGATGGAAGGCCCTGACCATCGAGCAGATACTGGGAAAACCGGCCGAGGAAGTCCGGCTGGAAGATATGCGGGGGCTCTCACGCCGTCAGGTTTTAGACTTGTTCCACGCGGCAGACGCCCCGGAATTCAAAAAAATCAAGGGCGAATATAAGGCGGAGATTCTGCCGGCAGGCCCTTTTGCAGCGGTGGCCGCTTTTTACACCCATAAACTTTTCGGCCCCGGCCACTGGGAAGGCAAAGCCTTTTTTCCCTTCAGCGATCGGTCGGGTTGGGGGTACAATATTTTTTCCGTTAACAGGAAGAGTCGGGAAACAATGGCCCGTACCTGCAAAATGAACACCTGCCATGGCCTGTCCAATATAGACAACAAATGCTCCCTGCATCTGGACTATGCCGCTCATAACGGTTTTTTGAACCACACCATGCATGACGAAATTCGACGTATAAACGACGAATTGTATATCGGTATGGGCTACATGAGTGTCGGCGGAGGACCGGCCAATCCGGCGCCGTTTGTACTTTTCGACAGGCCCTCTAAATGGGTAGGGCCGGACAAAACCTGAGGGCGGCTGATATTTATCCAGACCGTGTTACAGCTTGACCGCTGACAGCAACATGTATTACTTTTAATAATAATCCAAACTCAGGGGAAAGCCATGAGATCATCCACATTCTTCACTCATTCAGCCCAAACCTTAAAACAGGCGTTATAAATGACCCGCAAAAAAAGGGACCCTGATCGCGAATATGAAGAAGCCGTCAAGGATTTCAAAAAAACCTTTGTGAAAACCCGGGACTTTTTGGATTTTTCGGTGGATTAATGACCGGCTTTTTAATTGGGTGGGTACGTTGGTTTTTCGAACTTAAACATACCGGAAATATGTTTGAGGCAGCCGCAAAAACCATACCGGTAAGCATGTTTTTAGGCGGATTCATCTGCTTTATCGCCGGTACGATATTACACTTTATTTTTGAATGGTTTAGAGACAAATAGAGGGAAAAGGCCTTATTCATGAAAGATGACACTGCGGACACAGGTCTGCAGACAGCCCATGACATCTGCCAGAAGCTGACCGCCAATATCGAAATCGTCATGCGGGGCCAGAGCGCCGCCATACGGTTGCTGCTGGCCGGTTTCGGCAGTGGCGGGCACATCCTGCTGGAGGACTATCCCGGAACCGGCAAGACCACCCTGGCCAAAACCCTGGCTTTAAGCATCAACACCGGTTTCCGTCGTATCCAGTTCACACCCGACCTGTTGCCGTCCGACATCCTGGGGGTTTCGATTTTCAACCAGCAAAGCCAGACCTTCAACCTGCACAAAGGGCCGATTTTCACCAACATCCTGCTGGTGGATGAAATCAACCGGGCTTCACCCAGGACCCAGTCCGCGCTGCTGGAAGCGATGGCTGAAGGTCAGGTCAGTATTGATGGTGAAGTCCGCCGTCTGGAAGACCTTTTTTTTGTCATTGCCACCCAGAACCCCGTGGAGTCCCGCGGAACCTACCCCCTGCCCGAGGCCCAGATGGACCGGTTTGCGCTGAAATTCGACCTGGGCTATGTCTCTGCCGGAGAGGAAGTCGCCATCCTGACGGACCAGAAAGAAAGCCATCCCATTGAGCAGGTATCATCTTGCGTAGACACCGGCGATATTAAGACCCTCAAACAGGCCATCAACCAGGTACGCATCAGCGAAGAACTGAAAAATTATATTGTTGCCATCGTACGCCGGACCCGGAACATTGAAGGAGTTGAACTGGGTGCCGGCCCGAGAGCATCGCTGACGCTCATGAAAACCGCCAAGGCGATTGCACTGTATGACGGTCTTGAATACGTGACGCCGGAACATATTCAGGAACTGGCCGTTCCGGCCATTGCCCACCGCATGGTGCTGTTTCCCCAGGCGACATTTTCCGGCCGGACAACGGCGGATGTCGTAAAAGAGGCCTTGGAAGCGGTGCCGGTTCCCTCATAACATGCCATAAAAAAACTGATGATCAATCGCTTTCTCTATCGCAGCTACCGTTTTTTTTATGCCTGGCAACTGTGGCGCGAACGCCGGTTTAGCCGTGCCGGCTGGGTCCTGTTCTGCCTCGTCGGCGTCCTGGGGCTGTTCAGCCTGGAGACCAACCGGGCCATGGTTTATCAGGCGTTTGCTTTTCTTCTGCCCGTCATGGGCTTTGCCGTTCTTTTCAGCCTGTTCTTCAGAAGCCGGTTCGAAGTTCGACGTGAGCTTCCCCGATATGCCACCGCCGGCGAAAACCTGACATACGCTGTTTACGTAACCAATAACAGCCGTCATCGTCAGCGGGGATTACTGGCCATCGAAAATATGGCCAATCCCTGCCCCGACATGGAAGAAATGCTAACCATACCCGAGCCCGGAGAAAACAAACGTAATGCCTGGGATCGACGGGTCATGTGGTTCCGGTTTCAGTGGCTCATCAGACTGCGCAAACGGGCCGATGCCGGTGAATTCTCCCTGTTGCCCATGGAGCCCGGGGCCACGGTGAAAAACCGGGCCGTGCTCATGCCGCTGCGGCGTGGCCGCATCAACCTGACCGGCATGACCATTACCCGTCCCGATCCGCTGGGACTATTCAAGGCAACGGCCCGTATCCAAAACCGTCAGTCCGCCATTATTCTTCCCCGGCGGTATCCGGTACCGTCACTGACGCTGCCCGGTGTCCGCCAGTATCAGCCGGGTGGCGTGGCCATGGCATCATCGGTGGGAAATTCACAGGAATTCTTTTCTGTCCGGGAATACCGTCCCGGAGACCCTTTACGCCACATCCACTGGAAAAGCTGGGCGCGAATCGGCAAGCCCGCAATAAAAGAATTCCAGGACGAATTCTTTGTGCGCCACGCCCTTATTCTGGACACCTTTGAGCCAAACGGAGAGACAGACGTTTTTGAAAGTGCCGTCTCTGTCGCGGCGTCTTTTGTTGATGCTTTTCAGTCACAGGAAGCGTTGCTTGATTTAATGTTCGTGGAAGACCGGGCCTATTGTTTCTCTTGTGGACGCGGATTGTCCGATACCGGACGGATGCTTGAAATTCTGGCGGATGTGACCGCCTGCCGGGATAAACCCTTTGAATCCCTGTGGCCGATTGTTTTTGAAAACGCGGCGCATTTAAGCGGTTGCCTGTGTGTTCTGCTGGGATGGGACGAAACAAGGCGGAACTTTGTCCGGCAGTTACAGGCAATGCATCTGCCAATGTGCGTCATCATCATCAAAGACAGCCAATCCGAAAAGGAAATTGATCCGGACCCCACACATGATCAGACCGCGGCGTTCCATGTCCTGGAAACCGGATCAATCAAAGAGGGACTTGCCGCCATATGAAACCGCCGCCTTTTATCATCACCGCTGCCATCCTGTTCTGGGGTGCCCACACCGGCATGATACCCGTTGCCCTGGCCATGGCCCTTCCCCTGGAATTGCCCCGCCTGGTGCAGCGCCGGTGGAACTTTGATGACGCCGACTTTAACCGGGTGGCAGACATCTGCGCGGTGGTTATTATCGGCCTGTTTGTCTATTTTCTCAGCATCACGCCCATCAAGGCCCTCTATGCCGTCGGCAAATGGCTGCCTGTGGCCGTATTCCCCATAATGGCCGTTCAGTCATACAGCACGCAAGGCCGGGTGCGCGCCAGCTCCCTGATCTGGATGCTGAGACGCGCGGAGGCCCGGGGTGAGATCACACCGCGTTACGTCGACCTGTCTTATCCTTACATCGCCATTTGCGTCATCGCCGCCGGGATCGCCAATGTCCGAACGCCATGGTTTTATCCCGGTGTAATAGTTCTTTCCGTGTGGGCATTATTTCCGCTTCGCTCAAGGCGTTATCCCTTTGCCGTATGGATTATCATTCTGACCTTTATCGGTTTTACCGGTTTCGGGCTGCATAACGGCATGCACGGCTTTCAAAAACTGGCCATGCGCTGGTATTACAAGAACTTCATGAGCCCCGCGGATCCTTTTTTTGCAACCACGGCCATCGGGGACATCGGTGAGCTGAAACCGTCGGGACGAATCCTGTTCCGGGTAAAACAGGCCGGGGCTGAGCCGCTCCCTGCCATGCTGATCGAAGGTGTTTATAATCTGTATGTCTCACGGGACTGGGTTGCCATGGGCGCCGACTTAAATTCAATAGACCCGGAAAACAGCACCAATAAATGGGTCCTGACCGCCGGCGCCGACCTCAAAGCCGCCGCAACAATAGCCGCCCCTCTCAAACGGGGCGAGGGAATACTGAAACTGCCGCCTGACACCATTGAAGTCACAAATCTGCCTGTGGCCGCCATCCATCAGAACCGGTTAGGCGCGGTCACAGTGGATGGCGGTCCGGGCCTGGTCACATATACGGCCAAAACCGGGATATTAAAAACCGTTTCCGCTCCTGATCGATATGACTTAAAAATACCGCACCAGGAGAAAACGGTCATTCGTGACGTAGCCCGATCACTGGCGTTCGAGGGGCAATCACCGGATAAAATTGTTGCACGGTTGAGCAACTGGTTTCAGGAAGCGTTTACCTACTCCCTGGAACTGGAGGCGCACAAAAAAGGCACGGCACTGACCGACTTTCTTTTGCGCACCCGTTCCGGACACTGTGAATATTTTGCCACGGCAACGGTTCTCCTGCTTCGCGAAGCCGGTATTCCGGCCCGTTATGTCACCGGTTATGTTGTGCCTGAAAGAGCCGAGGACCCGACGGGCTGGGTCCCCGTCAGGGGCCGTCACGCCCATGCCTGGGCCACGGCATTTATCAATCAAAAATGGGTGCCCGTTGACACCACCCCGCCGGGCTGGATACAGGCGGAGGATGAGAACGCTGCTGTATGGGAACCGCTCTACAGCCGGCTGTCTGGCTTTTATTTCGCCTATAACTTGTGGCGTTGGGGAGAAGAGCGCAACCTGTCCAATTACCTGCTGTGGCTGCTGATTCCCATGATACTGTATCTCGGCCGTAGTCTTTTCCGTCGCCGGGTCACCCATAAAAATCAGACGGCGAAAACGCAAAAACGGATGGAGGCCATATGGCCGGGCACGGATTCGGCTTTTTACCGGGTGGAACAGGCCCTTTTATCCCGGGGATACGACCGGTTTGAAGGCGAAACCCTGACGGCATGGATATTGAGAATACAGGCACATCTGCCCGACCGGGAACTGACGGATCACATAAAGACCTTACTGGCGCTTCACTATAAATACCGGTTTGACCCGATTGGCCTCAATCCGGATGAAAAAGAACGACTGGTCCGGGATGCCGACCAGATTCTGTCAGGCATGGCGTCAAAAACAATATGATGGTATCCGGTTTTTTTATGCGACAAAAAAGCCCCTTCAACCCGTCCACCCGGCGGACCAACGTTATCACCGTTTCCCGGATCGCCGGCTGTTATATCGCCTGGTGCCTGCTGCAGGCCCTGATTTACGGGGCGGGTTTCATGTTTCCCCCGGCTGAGACCATGTCCTGTATTTTGATCCCCGCAGCCGTCATCGTTAACATTTTGTTCGCCTGCCAATTGACCCTCGCTCATCTGGTATACGTCGAACCAGTTCTGGCGCGCCGCCCGGTCTTTCGATCCCTGCTGATCATTGTCTGCCTGGCGCTTGGAACGGGCCTGCTCTTCTGGGCTCAAGGCAGAGGATCGACTTTTTTTATCCAGACACTGTCGACCGCCAATCTTTTGGTGCTGGCCTGCCTGACAGGGCCCTGGCTCACGGTTTCCCTCAAGCGGCCTTCGGAAATCGTCCTTCTGGCCGCGCTGGTCCTGGCCATCGACGGGATAAGCGTGCTGGCCGGTCCCACGCGAACAATCAGCACTGTTCTCAAGCCGTTTTACAAAGGCGGCATGAAAGGTCCGGTACCGCTCAGCGACGCGCTGATTGTCAAAGCAGCCGTGCCCGGCCTGCCTCAGGCGATACCGGTGTTCGGCGTCTCCGACTGGATCATGCTGGTGTTTTTCGCGGCCGCCTGCGCCCGGTTCAATATCCGGGACAATCTTCTCGGCCCGGGGCTTGATAAACTTGTCCGCCGGAAACAACCCGGCCGGCCCTTCCTTCCCATCACCGGCGCCGGCCTTATCGCGGCCGTCGTCACGGCCCAGATCCTGGGCCTGTTTCTCCCGGCCCTGCCGTTTATGGCGCTGGCCCTGATATTATATCTGACAATATGCTTTCCGGAAACACGGCATATGAAGCTGCGGGAATGGATCATCGCGGCCGCGTTAGTCACGGCTACCGGTGTCGTATGCCTTCTGGTTTTTCATACCGGCGGATAAACGCCTAAACCGGGCCGCTGTTACTTTTTAATCAACTTCTTAAAATCCGGCTTTCGTTTTTCCAGAAAGGCCATTACGGCTTCCATGTTTTCCGGGCTGCCCGCCTGGCGGCTCATGGCATCATGTTCGGCGTCCAGGGCCGCCTGGATACCCGTCTTATGCATGACATTCAGGCACCGCTTGGTTTCTTTCAAGGCGTTGACCGGCCATTGCGCGATCTCCGCCGCTGTTTTCAGGGCGGTCTCCAGGACTTCGGCATCGCTGCACTTGGCCTTGGCGATACCCGTTGCCACGGTTTCATCCGCGTCTACCCATTTTGAGCTCAACAGGATTTCCGCCGCCCGCTGGGTGCCGATTCTGGCCTGCAGCATATAGGTACTGCCAAACTCGGGTGCCATGCCCAGGCTGGTAAACGGCACCCGCAGGCGCAGGCTTTCTCCGACATAAAGCACATCGCAATAAAACAGTATGGTCGCACCGCCGCCCACGGCAACGCCGGTGGCCGCGCCGATAAGGGGTTTGTCGAATTCAACCACGGCATCCTCACCGGTCCTGTATGAAGCACCGCCGCCACCGGGCAGGCTTTCAAAATCGCCCAGGTCCTGGCCGGAGCTGAAATTGTTACCGGCGCCGGTGATCACCACCACGTTGACATCATCGTCCTGCCTGGCCTCGTTCAGGGCGTCGGCAAGTCCCTGCCATTGCGCGGCGTTAAAGGCGTTTTTTTTATCAGGCCGGTTCAGGGTCACCACCAGCACACCGTCATTCAGTTCTTTTAAAACGACATCACTCATCTTTTACTTTCCCTTCAATAAGTTAACCGGTTATTTGTATCAAAATAACAACTTCATTTTCATTTCCGCCGATGACTCCCGGAAAAACCCAAGAGGCCGGAGTTTCAAAGGGTCAAGTGAACAGAAAAAAAATCACCCAGCACAAGCCCTTGGCCCCTCGACCCCTTGAATCCTTGAACCCTTCACAATGTATGCAAAATTTCGAGGGGTGCAGCGTAACACAAAGCAGAGCTCGAACGTTTTACAAAGCCATTACCAGCGGCGGCCCAGCCATGCACTGATCGAGGTCCTTATCAAATTAGGCGTCAGCCTGGCGCCCAGAGCGACATAACCGCCCGGCGGTTTCTTGTAATCCGCAACCGGCTTCATGGTGATCGCCCGGGCCTTGTCGCAGGCCACGACACACTGGCCGCAACCCACGCAGCGTTTTAAATCATGATGGTGGGTCTTGTTGCGGGTGTCCACCGTTATGGCGCCCATGGGGCAACGCAGGGCGCACTTGGCGCAATGGTCACAGGCGTTCATATCAAACACCGGCAGATATCGCGGCGGCGCGATCATGGCCGGCATGTTGTACTGGGTCACGGTCTGCATCATATGGCAGCAACAACCGCAGCAGGAGCAGGAGGAGCCGCCGTATTTCCCCGAATCTTCATTAAATATCCAGCTCACCAGACCGGCCTGTTCGGCCTGACATTTTATTTCAACCGCTTCCTGTTTATCGATAATACGCGCCTTTCCGGCATCGGCCAGGACTTTCACAACCCCTTCCCCGAAAATCACACAGTTTTCCAGGGGGCGTCCGCAGCCCCGCCCGGCCAGTATTTCGGTCATTCTGCACTGGCAATTCGTGACCCCAAAGATATGATAACGATCCATGATCTCCTCCAGGCGATCCGAGGGCAGGGCCACTTGCTGGGCCTCCAGAGTATGATGGCCGGGAAGGTAACGAACGGCCGGCAGATCATATTTCAGATAATCGGTCAGAAAGCCGGTTTCCACCAGGCGCTCAAACAATTCGGCAAACCGGCGCTGCCAGTCGGACAGGTTGTCCAGGGCCGTGGTCATCATAACCGCTTCAAAGGTGCCGGGTAAGATAGGCATGACCGCGTATTTTCGTTTTGGCCCGTCTCCCGTGGCCAGGAGAATAAATTTCTCGCGGCTTAAATGATCCAGTATTTTCCGTACCTCTTCCACCGGCCGCTGGCTGGCCTTGGCCGCTTTCTGAGCGGTCATGCGGACCATGGGCTTAAAATGCCTCACGATATCCGCTTCTTCCTCCGTAAACATATGCATGATCAAATCCATCAGCTCGTCACAGACTGGCGGACCGGCAAGGCGGGTGGAAGAATAGAGCCTGGCCGTATCCCGGAAGGCTTTAGGCACATCCGGGTAAGCACCGAGTGGCTTAATATTGACACTCTTGGTCAGGGGGGGTTTGGGCCCGACGATTCCCTGATTGACTTCAATGATAGTCGTGGCCTTGGATTTTTCGTCCGCCATAATTTTCTCCCTTTGTCTTATTCAGGAAAACACTGCCCGGGTTTTTCGCCGGCTTTTTCCTTGAGTTCTTTTAAACCCGGCCGGGCGTATTCCATGTGCCCTTCCTTTAAGGTGGGGCCATTGATGATGACCTCGGATCTGAGCCGGCGGCCCATGGTTTTTTCCATATTCCTGCCCAGTTTTAACACCTTCCGGACATCATAGCCATGATCGATGCCCATCTCATCCAGTTGCACGATCAAATCTTCCAGGCAGACGAGCCCCACATATCTGGGGTCGTCATAATAGTAATCCCCGGTGCCCTTGACCGGACAGTCATCGAGGAAATTGGCGGGCTGCCCGCCCAGGCCGCCCAGGGTGGCCTCGAAGTTGGTGATACCCGCCTGCAGGGCCGCCAGAATAGAGGCCGAAGCCACGCGCTTGGTTTCATGAAAGTGGGCGATATGCCTGGAGACATCCGGGATTTCGTCCAGGACCATGGAAAAATAGCGATACACTTCAGGGGCCGAGGCGCTGCCGTCATGGTCGGCATGCTCGACATCACTGGCCCCGATATCAAGCCATCTTTTCGTGAAAGTGACGGCGTCTTTCATGTCGGTTGCCCCGCCGATGGGACTTCCCCAGATGGTGCTGACCGTACCGCACATCTTCATACCCGCATCACGGCACTTCTTGATGGCCCGCTCGGCTTCGGCCCAGTACCGGGGCAGCGTGATACCGGAATTGGCATAATGGTGCTCTTCTTCGGTGGATACCATCATCAGGCACCTGTCCGGCCCTACGCCCGCTTCTCTTAAGCGGATGGCCTTGTCAACCGCAGGCTCCCGGATGGTCACCGCCGTAAAGCAGATATCGGCCGGATTAATCCCCCGCTTTTCACAACCCTTGATAAACCGTTCGCTCCGGAAGTACTTAAGTACCTCTTCGGCGTCCCGAAACTGCGGCATGATATAAGGATTGCCGAGGTTGGTCAGTTCAATATACCGGCAACCGGCAAAAATCAGTTCTTCGGCGTAATGAATTTTGGCCGCGGTTGAAATAAACTTCTCCTCGTGCTGAAACCCGTCCCTGACGGTAATGTCACCAATCGTGACTTTTTTCGGCATTCTGGGGAAAACTTTCCATAAATCATGTTCGGACATATACACCTCTTATAGGGTTCAAGGATTCAAGGGGTCGAGGGTTCAAGGTTCTTCCTGAACGGCCTCATTAACACTTTTAAATATTTTCTATGGTTCGGTTGAACACCAACCACATAATCACATAAACACTTAACCGCCTAAAACCTTAAAACTCTAAAACCATAAAACCAAATCCTATTCTGACTTTCACGCCGCCCCGATTTTACTCAAAATAAACGCCGAAGCCGCATCCAACTTTTCCAGATCCACGCCGCAATCAATATTCAGCTTATCGAACAGATAAACCAGATGCTCGGTGGCGACATTTCCCCGGGCGCCCCGGGCAAACGGACACCCGCCCAGCCCACCGGCCGAGCCATCGAAAATCGTGACGCCGGCCTCGAGCCCGGCCATGACATTGGCCACGGCAATACCCCGTGTGTCATGAAAATGAAGGGCCATTTTTTCAAGCCCGAACCGTTTTTCGACCCGGCCCAGAAGTTCCTTTACCTGCCGGGGACCGGCCACACCGATGGTATCGCTCAAGACGATTTCATAGGCTCCCAGCGTCAAAAACCGCTCGACAATTTTCATTAAAAGCGATTCATCGATTGAGCCTTCATCCGGACAGCCGAAAACCATGGAGATCAGCCCCCGAATATTCATGCCGTGACCAGCGGCAACCCGGGCCACGGCCGCGATGTCCTTTAACGAACCTTCGACATCCCGGTTGATGTTTTTCCGGTTGAAGGTGTCGGACGGCGAAGTAAACAGGGCGATGGTTTTCACCTGACAACGGACGGCCCGCTCCAGCTGCTTTTCATTGGGCACCAGGGCCGTCAGCCGTATGCCCTGGCCTTTAAGCCCGGATATTAACGGATAAAAAGTATCCGCATCACCAAGCTGGGGAATCCGTCCGGGATCAACAAAACTGGTCACCTCAAAATCAGTTAAGCCCGCGGCCAGGAGCTTGTCAAAGAACGCCTTTTTATCCTCCGTGGAGATGACCGGGCCGGTTTCATTCTGAAGCCCGTCCCGCAAGGCCACCTCGACAATCTTAACCTTTGGCGGAAAACCGGAAAGCATCTACTCGGCGTCCTTTTCGGGCGTTATGGCCGCCAGTTCCACATCCCCTTCCACCTGGTCGCCCTCTTTGTAAAAAATTTTTGTCAGACGGCCGTCCGTATTGGCAGTCATGGTATGTTCCATCTTCATGGCTTCTAAAATAAGAATCTTGTCGCCTTTTTTAACAAGGCTGCCTTCTGTGACAAAAATTTTAAATATATTGCCCGGCATGGAGGATTTCAAAGAGCCGCTGCCACCGCCGGATTTTTTCGCCCGGACGGCGCCGGGCAATTCGACAAAAGCCTCCAGGGGACCGATATTGACCTGAACATTTCGGGCGGTCCGGCTGCACCTGACAACATGGTTCAAATGGTCATTGGTTATAACCAGGCGGGATTTGTTTTTCCGTTGCTTAAACACATAGTCTTTACCTTCAAACACAAACGACAGTTCATGACCGTCCATATTGACGGCATCAACTTGATAGGTCTTGCCATTGATGATCAGTTCTCGTTTCACTTATACATTCCTGAAGCCGGAGATTATATCCCAGGCGTTTTGGGCCGTTGTTTCATCGGCCGACACGGGTGTGTCTTTTTCATAAAAAAGAAAACCGGCGATAATCAGTGCCAGTTCATCATTGGAATAGTCTCTCTTTGCGAGCACGCTTCCGAATTCGGCAATAAATGTGGTAAAGGTATTGCCCTCGTTAAAAGGCCGGGACGACAACACCCGCTTTAAAAAATCCCGGTTGGTTTTAACGCCCTGGAAAGGAATGTCGTCCAGGCCCAGCAGCAGGCGTTCCCGGGCTTCGGTTCTGGTCATCCCGTGGGCGATCAGCTTGGCCAGCATGGGATCATAGTTGATGGTGACACGATTGGAATCACAGAAGCCGGAATCCAGCCGGACGCCGTTAATCCGGGACATTCCGATCTGTTCGATGACCCCGGTGGTGGGCAAAAATTCATTGTCCGGGTCTTCGGCATAGATCCTGGCCTCGATGGCGTGGCCGGTCTGCCGGATGTCCGCCTGTTGAACAGGCAGGGCTTCGCCGGCGGCCACTTCGATCTGTAAGCGGACCAGGTCAAATCCGGTCACCATTTCGGTTACCGGATGCTCTACTTGAAGCCGGGTGTTCATTTCCAGAAAATAAAAGTTGTCGGCTTCATCATAAATAAATTCCACGGTACCGGCACCGACATAACCGATGATACGGGCCACCTCCACCGCGCTGGCGGTAATGGCCGCTCTTTTTTCCGGGGTCAGGGCGGGTGACGGTGTCTCTTCAATAATTTTCTGGTGACGACGCTGAATGGAACATTCTCTTTCGAAAAAATGGAGATAATTGCCATGAGTATCACCGAACACCTGGACCTCGATATGACGCGACCGGGGCACATACTTTTCGATCAACACCCGGTCATTGGAAAAGGCGTTCTGCGCCTCTCTTTTGGCACCCTCGAGGGCATCCGGAAAATCCGCCGCCTGATGGACCACCCGCATGCCCTTGCCGCCGCCGCCGCCGCTGGCCTTGATCAGCACCGGAAAGCCGATGGTTTCGGCCTGTCCCATAAGAAAGGCGTTATCCTGGTTATCACCGTTGTAGCCGGGAATAACCGGAATGGCGGCCTCGGCCATCTTTTTCTTGGAGGTGATCTTATCGCCCATCAGCAGCATGGATTCCGGCGTGGGCCCGATAAAAGCGATACCGGCGGTTGTGACCTTTTCACAAAAAAGGGGGTTTTCCGACAAAAAGCCGTAACCCGGATGAATTGCGTCGGCCCCGCATTGGCCGGCTATGGACAGGATCTTATCCTGATTCAAATAAGTATCCGCCAGGGCCCCGCTCCCAAGGCAATATGCCTCGTCCGACAAAAAAGCATGCGGCAGATTGGTATCATCCTCACTGTAAACGGTCACACTGGTGATGCCCATTTCCCGGCAGGTGTTGATTACCCTGACGGCGATTTCGCCCCGGTTGGCAATGAGTATTTTTCTTATCACCTTATATAAGACCTTTCACACAAATACGTTTTTTAGCGGCTACGCTAATCCAGCCATGACGGTTTTCTCTTTTCCAAAAGCGCCGCCATTCCTTCCTGGCCCTCGTCCGAGATTCTCAGCTTTGCAATCAACTCGGTCGTGTACTTACTGACAGAACCGTCTTTGTCCTTGTTTAACCGTTCCACCTCGCGGATCAACGTCTTGGCATGCCGCTGGGCAATCGGCGCGGCCTTTAAAAACCCATCAATAACCACCTCACCACGTTCCCGCAATTCTTCTTCAGGCACAATTTCATCGACCAGGTTGATCTCTTTGGCAATCCATACCCCGAAACGTTCTCCGGACAGAAACCAGGCCCGGGCATTTTGCGCCCCGATTTTATCCATCACATAGGGCGAAATCACCGCCGGCACCAGCCCCAGTCGGACTTCTGTAAAACCGAATTTGGCGCTTTCCACCGCCAGAACATAATCACACACGGAAACCAGCCCGGCCCCGCCACCCAGGGCCGATCCGTTGATCAGCCCGACGACCGGCACCGGGCATTCGCTGAAAGCGGCAAAAAGTCCGTCCAGGCGTTCACTGTCCCGGATATTTTCCTCCAGTGAATAATCTTTCATGGACTTCATCCAGTTCAGGTCCGCGCCGGCACAAAAGGATTTACCTTCACCGGCCAAAACAACCAGACGGATGGTTTCATCACGGTTTAACTCGGTCATCCGGGCGGTCAGCTCCGCGATGAGTTCATCATTAAAGGCGTTGTGAATCTCCGGGCGATTCAAGGTCAGGTAGACCACGCCGCGTTCGTCGATACGTTCGGTAACAAATTTCATATGCCTACATCCTGAATACACCGAAATCGGTTCCCGGCAGCCCTGAATTCAGGGAAGCGGAAATGGTCAGCCCCAGCGCATCCCTGGTTTGAACGGGGTCGATGACCCCGTCATCCCAGATTCGGGCGCTGCTGTAATAAGCGCTTCCCTTTTCGTCGTACATGTCGATAATGGGTTTCTGGAATTTTCGAATCTGTTCTTCAGACATGGGCTTTTTGCCTTCCGAGATCATCTGATCGTTTTTGACGGTGGACAGTACCCCGGCCGCCTGTTCGCCGCCCATGACCGAAATCTTGGCATTAGGCCACATCCACAGAAAACGGGGATTATAGGCCCGGCCGCACATGCCGTAGTTGCCGGCCCCGAAAGATCCGCCCACCACCAGGGTATGCTTTGGCACTTTGGCGCAGGAGACAGCGGCCACCATTTTAGCCCCGTCCTTGGCAATACCGGCCGCCTCGTACTTTCGCCCCACCATGAAGCCGGTGATATTCTGCATAAACAGCAAGGGCGTTCGCCGCTGGCAGCACAGTTCCACAAAATGAGCGCCCTTCAGGGCGCTTTCCGAAAAAAGAATGCCGTTATTGCCGATGATACCCACCGTGTAGCCGTAAATCCGGGCAAAGCCGCAGACCAGGGTGCTGCCGTATTTTTCCTTGAACTCGTGGAACTCGGACCCGTCTACGAGCCGGGCAATAATCTCCCGGATGTCGTACGGGGTGCGGGTGTCTTTGGGCAGAATGCCGTAGATTTCTTCGATATCATAGGCCGGTGGAACGATCCGGCCGGGCGGTTCCCGCCGGGATTTATAGCTCAGATTTTCAATAATGTTGCGGGTGATGATCAGGGCTTCTTCTTCATCTTCGGCAAAATGGTCGGCCACCCCGGACCTGGCCGTGTGCACTTCAGCCCCGCCCAGTTCTTCGGGCGTGACCACCTCGCCTGTGGCGGCCTTGACCAGGGGCGGCCCGCCCAGGAAAATCGTACCGTTGCCCTTGACAATGACGGTTTCGTCGGACATGGCCGGCACATAGGCCCCGCCGGCCGTGCAGGAGCCCAGCACTACCGCGATCTGCGGGATCCCCTCGGACGACATCACGGCCTGGTTGTAGAAAATTCGACCGAAATGCTCCTTGTCCGGGAAGACCTCGTCCTGCATGGGTAAAAACGCTCCGCCCGAATCCACCAGGTAGACACAGGGCAGCCTGTTCTGCAGGGCCACTTCCTGAGCCCGCAGATGCTTTTTGACCGTCAGGGGAAAATAAGTGCCGCCTTTGATGGTGGCGTCATTGGCCACAAACATGCACTCGACACCATGCACCCGGCCGATTCCGGTGACAATACCGGCGCCCGGCACGTCCGTATCATAAACCCCGTTCGCGGCCAGGGCGGAAAGCTCCACAAATGCCGCGCCCGGGTCGAGGATGCGATCGATTCGCTCCCTGGGCAACAGCTTGTTCCGCGCCCGGTGCTTGGCCACTGCTTTGTCACTGCCCCCCCTTTTGACGACGGCCAGCTTTTCTTTCAGTTCCGCGGCCAAAACGAGATTAAAATCTCTGTTTTCCAAATATTGCTTCGAAGAAGTGTCAACCTGAGAAACAATCTGATCCATCCGCCCGCCTTCAAGCTAAGAGGTGATTGATTGGCGCTGTCTTCAATATTCCTGATCTTTATTTAAGGATATCCGGATGAACGCGCTGAATCGCCAGAAAACCTTTAACGACCTGAAGCATTAAACACAGTAAAAATCAGTTTATCATAAAACATAAACCGCAACCAAAATAATCTCATTCACTTTTTGAATCTTATTCAATATTAAAATCTTATTCCGTTAATAGCAATAAAATAATGGAAACCGTCAGTTGAAGATCACCCTGGGGTCTTGAATTTTTTAATGAACAAAATTTGATTCATCATTTTTACCAGCCCTTGATATCATGGCAAAATATGATATAATTATTCAATTTTTCAACTAATTTTAAAAACAACACAACCATGCGGGGCAGTATATGCGAACTGATCATAACAACCGGATACCGCCAAGATCTTTTCTGCTGATGGTCTTAACCCTTTTCTTCCTGGTTTCGCCTGTTCTGAAAAACCCGGCCTGGGCGGACATCCGCAGTTCCATGGTCAAAATCACCACGGTTTATAATGAGCCGTCATACATCAACCCCTGGAATTTTAGTGGTTCGGAAACATTGAGCGGCTCAGGATGCGTGATCGAGGGTGATCTTATTTTGACCAACGCCCATGTGGTCAGCTATCAGACTTACATTGACGTGCAACGATACGGCGATCCCAAAAAGTACAAGGCCAGGGTGAAAGCGGTTTCACACCAGGCCGACCTGGCCCTGCTAGAGGTTGAGGATGCCTCTTTTTTTAAAGGGGTAAAGGCGCTGAAACTGGACGACCTGCCCGAAACCCGCCAGGAAGTGACCGTCTTTGGTTATCCCGAAGGGGGTGATACCCTGAGCATCACTCGGGGTGTTATTTCGCGCATCGAGCATCAGCAGTACGTTCATTCTTCGGCCAAAATTCTGGCCATTCAGATCGACGCCGCCGTCAATCCGGGCAACAGCGGCGGACCGGCCCTGATTGACGAAAAAATTGTCGGTGTGGTTATGCAGAACCGCCCGCGGGCCGACAATATCGGCTACATCGTCCCCACGCCGATCATAAAGCATTTCTTAAAAGATATTGCCGACGGCCGTTTTGACGGTATCCCCGAAGAGGGACTGATCGTTCAGCCCATGGAAAACGATACCTTAAGATCCGCCTACGGAATGAAAAAGGACATGACCGGGGCCCTGGTTACGTATGTTTTACCCGGCTCCCCGGCTGAAGGCATTATCCGGCCGGGCGATGTCCTTCTGGCTGTAGACGGGCATCCCATAGCCGACAACTTGACCGTTGAGTTTCGAAAAAATGACCGGACCAGTGCCGCTTATTTCGTGCAACGGCACCAGATCGGTGAAACCGTCAAAATCGACATCATCAGAAACGCAAAACCGGATACCTGTCACATCCCGCTTGAAAAAGCACTGCCTTCACTCAATCTTGTACCTGATCAACAGTATGATGTCCGCCCGACATATTATGTTTATGGCGGACTTCTGTTCATGCCGCTTACCATGGACTATCTGATGGCCTGGGGAAAACGCTGGCGGGGCAATGCGCCGGCCGAACTGCTGGCCGCCACAAAAGAACTGCCGACCCGCAAAGACCAGGAGGTGGTTCTGCTCAGCCGTGTCCTGCCCCATGACATCAACACGGGATATCATGAATATAAAGAGTCGATCATCACCCACGTAAACGGACAGGAAATTCTGAACCTGAAACATCTGATCCAGGTACTGGACGACAGCGGGCGGCAGGCCTCGGTCAGGTTCACCACCTCAACCAGAAACATCATTATTTTAAATCCGGCCGAAGCCGCCCGGGCCATGCCGGAAATCCTGAAAATTTACAATATTCCGGCAGACCGATCCGAAGACCTGAAGTAACAGCAATATCCGGGTTAACGGCCTTTAAACTTTGGTTTTCTTTTTTCAAACATGGCGGCCAGGGCTTCCTGGTGGTCTTCGGTGTTATGACAAATCCCCTGAAAAACCGCTGACTGGTCGAGCAGTTCCTGCAAGGCGGTTTTCTGGCCCATGTACAGCAGTTTTTTGGCCATGCGCAACGCGCCAGGCGGCTTGGCGGCTATCCTGGCCGCCAGCTCATTGGCTTTGGTCAGAAGCTGTTCGTGGGGAACGACGTAATTGACCATGCCGATTTTAAAGGCGGTTTCGCCATCGATCACATCACCGGTAAAGGTCAGCTCACAGGCTTTGGCCATGCCCACCACCCGGGGCAGAAACCAGGCACCGCCGTCACCCGGGATCAAACCGACATTTAAAAACGTCTCACCGAAACGGGCTTTTTCCGAAGCCACCCGCATGTCACACATCAGGGCCAAATCACAGCCCGCGCCGATGGCCGGCCCGTTGACGGCTGCGATGGTGGGGGCTTCCACGCCCCGGACGGCCAGGGGAATACGCTGCACATACTGCTTGTATTTCTGTTCGATTTCGGCCGGCGTCCCGGCGAACATGCCGGTTTTCTGTGCCATCTCCTTGACGTTGCCGCCGGCTGAAAAAGCGGGATCGGCACCGGTGACAATCAGGGCCATGATCGACATGTCCGCGTTCACCGTGGCGAAAGCGGCCTCAAGCTCGTCGATCATCCCGGCGTCGGTAATGACATTCCTCGTTTCCGGGCAATTAAGCGTGATCGTGGCCACACCTTCGCTAATATTGAACAGAATGTTGTTGTATTCCATTGTTTTCCCCTTTTTAGACTTTTCACCCGGACACAGTCCGGCACCAACATTATAAGTAACAGTTGCCGTTTTGTTGCAGACAGTTTTAGGATCTCAGCCTCACCCGGTACTTGGTCAGCAACCGGTCCGGGGAGTAGGACTGTTTGTTCTTTCTGAAATTCGCTTTACCCAGATCCTGTTCGAAATTGTAAAACACAAACCGGTCCGCCATGGCGTTGGCAAAATGATTGAACATATAGGGAAAAATCCCCTTGAACCGCCGGCCGCCCTTGGCAAAATGCACGGTGCACATGCCGGGCACATTTTCTCCGGCCAGCAAAAACCCGGCCGGCGCCTCATCGGCATAATATATATACCCGAACAGGTCCAGTTCCCGGCTCAGGGCCAGGGCCTCCCGGACGGAATAATAATCCGTGGTTTTCCGTGGGTTGCCGTTTTCCAGTTGCCACTGTTCAAGAACCGTTTCCGCATCCTGCTTCAGGTCCGAATGGTACGGCCGGCTGGAGACCCGGTGTGCGGCCATAAACTGTTTCATCAGGTTTCTTTTGGGGGCCAGTTTTCGCCCTGAATAAGTCTGCAGTTTATCGGCGGCAAAAATATAATCCGCATCATCCGGATTATGATCGGCCCTAAACCGGCCCGGGTCAAGTTGATCGAAATCCTCCCGACCGACGGGATAAAGGCATCCGAAAGCATCGATCAGGCGGACCAGATCGGCCTCATCCATCCGGGTCAGATCAAACAGCGGCATGAAAAAGGCCGTACCGTCATAAGTTTTTCCCCTTACCCCCAGAGGCGTCCGGTTATCAAGAAGAACCGCGTATTCATGAACCCGGCGGAACAAAAAAAGATTGGCAAAACAGTACTCAGAAAGCCCGTTACCGACCGGCTTTAATTTCTCTTTTAAAATACCGGCATGCTCAAGATTTAGGGGCTCCCGCTTCATTATGCCGGCTCAATGGCCCTTTTTCCAGGCGCCGGCCCGTCCACCGGCGGACCGGCGAAGCACTGGGCCTTGAGCATCCAGTCCCGGGCAACGTCACCGGTGACCGCCAGGGCGGTGTCATCTACATGCCGGCGCTGAACCACCACCAGACAAAAGCCCTCAGCCGGACCCGTGATGCGTTGATCGGCATCTTCAGGTCCCCATGTCCAGACCTCTTTCGAGGGTGCCGTCAATTCCACCCGGACGGATTTTTCCGGCACCGGCAGGCCCCGGTTCATATAGGTCCAGCCGAATGTTTTAACCCCCAGATGAGCGATGTGACGCAACCGATCGGTGGGCGTACGTATTATTTTCAGGGCATCAAACACATCCTGCCCATGGGCCCAGGTTTCCATGAGACGGGCCGTGGCAAAGGACAGGGCGCTCATGGGCGGGCCGTACCACGGCAAGCGGTCCTTGGGGCCGCACTTGACCAGGGCGTCAAGCATGATTTTACGCTGTTCCCGCCACCACTGCATGAGTTCCTGCGGCGTCATGTCCGTTCCGACTGTTTTAAGGGTTCGGTCAAACCCTTCCAGGTCCTGAACAATTTCCTCCAGGTGGCGATTGAAGGCCTCGGCTTCCGTAGCTGCCAGGGCGGCCCGGTCGTCAAAATAAGCCAGGTGGCGAATCTCATCCTTTATCCGCCAGGTCAGAAACGGAACCGGCGTCAGCCAGCCGGCTTCATCCAGCGGTGTCAGAACGCTTTCCAGTTCTTCATGTTCGGCTTTTAAGTCATCACAGATCGCTTTCATGGGCTGTCCTTTATTCTTGGTCAATAGTTACCCTTCTTTTTACATGACCGTTTACCGAGTTTCAAGGTTTGATCAGCGGTAACGCATGTAATAGGTATGCACATACCAGATCATCCCCGCCAGACCGGCAAAAAGATAATATTTGGCGCCGGGAATGTCCATGACCACCATGCGGGTGTTAAAGGGATCGCCGTTTATCAGGCTGGCAATGGGATCATATTCGGAGTCATTGATCGTCACCCGTGCAGTGGTCTCATATGATTCATGAATGATCTCTTTGGGCCGAAACAGCCAGATGGGCTGAATCAAAGAATAAAATTGCAGCGGGCCGCCCACGTTAAAGGTTTTATAATCAAAAACCGGGGGGGGCGGGGTCTGCCGGGATCTGGACATGGTTTCGATGCGCAGCACCTCTACCTCGCGCCGGCTGACAGCGGCCGTGACATTCCCGCCAGTTTCGTTAAAGGTAAATTCCGCTTTTTTCTTGGGGTAGCCGAGAAACTCCCGCCCGTATATCATGGCCGTATCATCATCCACCACCATCCAGGGACAGTGCAGACCTTTTCCCAGGGGCGTTTTGACATGAATCAGCAGGGCCGCTTCATGGTAAGGAACCGAAAATGACGTCTTGGTATAATCGACAATAAAAAGCGTCCCTTTGGGGTCATCGCCGGGGGACATGCACCAGGGAAGAATTTTTTTGGTTTCTTTTCTGTCAAGGGGAACGTCAGCCAGCACAAAACGGGCATTTTCCCATAATTTTGTGCCGCGTGCGGTCGGCTGAAAAATTCTGGAAAGTGACTTTCTAAACGAAGGAAGCTTGTTGTTTGCCATGATTCCCTCCCTATCACACTTGAAGAGATGATTACTCGTAGGTTTTAATCCGCCGGGCGATAAATTTTTCCACATCGGTGACGCTGTCAAAAGAACCGACCTTTTCCAAAAGCGTTGTTTTCAAAGCATCATCCTGCCAGAGCCTGGTACGGATTTTTTCACTGGTGAGAATGGTTTCGGCCAGATCATCATCTTTAATAAATATTTTGACCGCTTTTTCCGATGTCATTATTTTATTGAACAATGCTTCGATGGTAGTGTTTGAAACCGCCAGAAAAGGTGCAATCTGCTGCCGGTGTTTGTCGATCAGCTTGAGCAACCATTTTTCCTGCATGATCTTCTCAATGGACACGATTTCATCCAACGGCCTGTCTTTCATTAAATCCGCCATTCGGGGATCGGAAGCAAACACGAAAAACACACCCAGTACGGCCTGCTGAATGCTCTCAAAAGTCGTCTTTTTTTCGTAAACATGTTCGACCATTTGCCGCACGACAAGACTTTCAAAGATGGTGTCCAGTATCCGGGTATCAACCAGGTAGTCACTCAGCCGGTTTTTCAGTATCTGGCCGACCTGGTTGATATCACTTCTCGCGGATTCAATTATCTCCCGGTCCGGAGACAGATAACCGGCATCAATATATTTTTGTTCCCGGACCATCTTTCTTAACCCGGTGATATTAATATAGGGATATTTCTTGGATTCAAGCCAGTCGGCAATTTTGACGGGAACGTTCCCTCCGGGGCAGCCTCGATAGGTAAACGTCACCCGGGTTTTATCGCGGCCGAAATATTCCAGAACATACTCCCCGGATAGTTCGGGCACACGCAAGTATTTGTCATCAGGCGGGACAAGCTGCTGATCGGAAAGGCGAAAAACGATTTCAACCGTACCTTTCTCAACATGATAGACCGTATCATTTTCCAGCACCATATCCCGGTCTTTAAACGGCAACGGGGCATCGACCACGCTGTAGAAAATCTTGGTATTAAAATCGACGTCTTTTAAAAGCCTGGTCTCCTCGCACCTGGCCACCCAGCGGGGGTAGGCTTCGACATCCCGCAGAACGGTTCCGATCACCTCCATTTTTGCATCCACAAACCCGGAACCTCTGAACGCGTGAGCGGGCGAATCGGGAATGTCTTTCCGGAAAACATCGATACCGTCTTTGGTATAAAGATACTCCCATTCAGCCTCGGCACAAAAAACCGTGGCCGGCCAAAAAAACAAAAGCTGGAGTGCAAGCAACAGCGTGGCAACAGACCTTTTCTTAAAACCAGCCATATTTTTCTACCGCCCTTCAGCAAACGTGTTCATAGATTTACTGGGCACTACCTTTCAGCACCCCCCGCTTAATTTTCGCTGAATAATAATCATATCAATTACCAGAGAAAAATAAAAAATGGAAATATTTCCGATGATCAACAGTCATTATCAAAAAAACGGATTTTAAAAAATCAATCCCAACACCGTTACCGGATAAAATTAGTCATCACCTTCTCGGCCTTGTCCGGGGCGGGTATTTCTTTTTTCCCGGCTGCCATGACCTGCATCAGCCAGGCCATGTTTTTCCCCAGCACTTCCATGATCTGACTGCCCTCGGCATCCTGGCTCACTTCCCCGGGATTCATGCCGTGGGCCACATTCCAGTAATTCGAACCGGGCATGATCATTTCCGAATAAAGGATATAATGGTTCAGGGAGTTCACCGTGGGCAGACCGCCGGACCGCCTGACCGCGGCAACAGATGCCCCTACCTTATGTCGCAAAATGCCGCCGTTGACGGAAACGACAAAAAAAGCCCGATCCAGAAAAGATTTCATTGTCCCGGACACACCGGAAAAATAAACCGGTGACCCGAGCAGAATCCCGTCCGCGGCTTTCATTTTGCCGATCCATTCATTGACCGGGTCATCATTAAATACACACTGTTCATTCTGCTTCTGGACACAACCAAAACAGGACCGGCAGCCATGAATTGTTTCCTTGCCGACATGAATCAGTTCGGTTTCAATACCCGCCTTTTCCAGTTCCGACAAGACAATGTTTAATGCGCCGACGGTATTCCCTTTTTTTCTGGCACTGCCGTTAAACGCCACAACCTTCATCATCGTCCCCCTTTATCCTATGCTGTTTCCATATTTCCGCCAGGGCCGTCCGCCACTTTTCGTTTTCAAAAGCCAGGCCCCGCCATTGTTCCCCTTCTTTCACCTCTGACTCAAGAACTTTCCAGGCCGTCGGATAATCAAACGCTTTCCACATGGCGCCGGCCCGAAAAAGATACTCGCAATCTCCAATTTTCAGAAGGCTTTGACAGCCCCCGGTAAAATCAAACTGTTTCCAGTAAGCCCCGGCATAAAATATATATTTCGGGTCCCCGGTTTCAAGCAGGGCCTTTTGTCCCGTTTCAAAATCAAATTGTTTCCATTCCAAACCGGCATGATAGATAAATTTTCCACTGTTAAGACCGGCCAGGGCAGCCAGACCCCGGGCATAATCAAAACCGGTCCACAGGCGTCCGGCCCGGAAAACATACTCGGCCTCGCCCAGCGCAACCAGATCGGCCAGACCCCGGGCACAGTCAAAATCCCCGACGGTTTTTCCCGTCTCATAGATACGCCGGGCTTGACTGGTTTTTTCTGTCTGGCTCATGATGCTTCCGTTATATCCATCACGCTTCCGAAGGGCGGATTAAAAAACTGTTTCCGGTTGCCGGATATGACCCAAAGCGTCGGAGAATAGGGACTCAGGGCGTCCAGATCATAAATCTCGCCATCCGTGATCACGACCAGGGCCTCGGTATGATGTTTCATATAATCATTAAACAGGGGCGCGAAAAACGTCGCCCCCCGGCTGCCGGTTTTGATGTGCCGCCAGTCGCCTTTTTGATACAGATAATGCGCTGATTCGCTGTCCATCAGGCGCGCCGCTTCATGTTTCCGGGGAACGAAAAGGTCCTGGTCCATGCATAACAGGTTGACCTGGAAATCAGAGGTGAGTTCCTCCACGGCACCGAAGGCGGCCTCTAACTCACCGGGATTGGCCGTCATTGACCCGGAAACATCGACCACAATGGTGATCAGCGGCCTGTTTTTCAGATACCGCCCCGGTGCGTAAATGCCTGCGCCAAAAAACCGCCGGTTGGGCCGGGCAAATGAATAATCCCAGCGGCTGGTCCGGTGCATTTGGTCGGCGATGGACCTGACGGCCTTTTTCCATTTAAGGTCCCGGGCAGGCACCGGTTCTTTGATCAACCGGCAAAGGTCTGAATAAAGCCGTTCGCCACGGCAATCATCGTTGTTCCGGATAAACCCCAATATCCTTTCTGCGCCCGCCCTGGCCTGTTGAGCGGCATCATCGGCGTCGAAAAGATGAATACCCGTGGGCAGGGGTGCGCCCTTTTCGTCAACGAACTGAAGGCCTTCCGCCGGCAACGCATCATTACCCTCCCACTGATCAATACCCGGCAGCTGTTCGGCTGCCGGCCGGCTTTGGCCATGTCTTTTGTCCTTATCCTGATGACGGGCCTGCAGCCACAAATAAACCGCCTCCCAGGTCACATCATAAAGCTCGGCCCGGCCCGTTTTTTTGCCGAAGGCGGCAGGGATCTCCGGCAAGCCCGGGGGAAGGGCCAGGGAAACGCGTGCGCCCTCCCCTTTTCTGGAGAAGAACGTTCTTTCATGCCCCTTGAGGTATGAATTGATGACCATATCCTGGGCCAGGTTACGGAAACGAACATCCTGGCCGGCTCGGCCCCGATGTGCGTGATTCAGGACAATGTGAAGCATCTCATGAATCAGCAGCCCGATCAGGTGATCGACCGGGATTTTTAATACAAACTGCTGATTGTAAAACAGAACAAACCGGTGCGCCGATAGCGTCAACGCCAGGGTAGGAACGCTTTTACTGTCAACCAGGGAAACGGCCTGATAAAAATAGGAGGCAAAACGGCTTTGCCGCCACAGCGTTGATAACACCGCTTCCCATTTGTCGACAGCAGGAACTGCGGTCATTCGCTCTCCAGCATCTCGATTACCTGTTGATCGATTTTCGCGGCCAGGCCCTTGTCTTCAAGAAGGCCCAGGGCCGACGGCATCTGCGTAAACACGGCACACGCTTTGATCAGCTGATAGACGAAAGACAGGCGCATGTCCGCCCTTAAGTGGCTGACAAAAGAAAGAATATTTGCCAACGTGCGCAGATCGCCCGGCTGCAGATCAGATCCGGCGTTGATTTTCATATCCCTTAATGTATTTAAGGCACCGGTCATGGCCCATAAAACGTCTTCAGGACTGATCTGATTGTTTTTCACGGCTTCCAGCTTTACGGGATCGCCATCAAGGACATCCTGTGTCGTCAGTTGCCGGGGACAGGTCAGCTGAAGGACAAAGTCATCGCTGGCCACCCGGCCGACAAGGGCGCTGATCATTTTTTCAAGCGAGGAGAGCGGATTGGTCGACAGGTAGGCGGTCAAGGCGTCATGGGTGTGTAAGCCGTAGGACAGGCACAGGGCCTGGGACACCTGGTGCCAGCCCCGGGGATTGGGATGGACATGGTTCTCGTCCCAGAGCCTTTCCGGATACCGGCTGATGTATCTCATGATCGAGGGGTGTATCTTTTCCGCAGCCGCCCAGCGCAACCAGCTTTGCGCGTCCGGTTTCAGATGAAAGATGGCCAGCCGCCCGTCCAGGGCGGCATCATCAAACCGGGTGATGGTGGTGTTGTCGGTTTCGCCCAGGTTGCCGGCCAGGACGATAAACGTCCTGTCGGCCAGCCGGTGCTCACCGCATATTTTTTCCGTAATAATCTGAAACAGGGTCTGGATAACGGTCGGATGGGCCCGGTTGGCTTCGTCCAGAAACCAGAGGATGCCGTCGAACCCTTCCGGCACATGGTCCGGCGGAATAAACCCCGGCCGGTAATAGATCATCCGTTGGGCTTTGTGGTCGGGAACCGGGTATCCGCCAAGGTCAATGTTTTCCTTGAAGGCCAGGCGCGTGTCAATAAAAAGAAAATTCTTCTTTTTTGCCGTCTGCCGGACAACATCCGACTTGCCGATACCGGGGTGCCCCACGATCTTGACGGCAAAGTTGATGGTGGCCTCAGCGTCAAGGTAATTTTCGAGTATCTCCTTGAGTTCCGGAACACCAACGCCGACTGGATCTTTTCTCATTTATCCCTCACCCAACAAATAAGGCGGAAGTATTGAACCCCCGCCTTATTCGAATATTTTTTTTACAAAGCCATCAAATCAGGGATTCATTTGGTAAGCGTCAATCAGGGAATAAACATGCTTCTCAAGCACCCGGGCGAACTGGTCATTGTCCGTCACCGGGCTTTTGATGATCTTCAGGGCCTGGTCTTTCTGGGCCTGGGTTGACGTGGGCTTACCGTGAATATCGACCGCGTATTTTGAAAAATCGCGGACAAACACGTCAAAGATCTGGTTCAGAAGCTCGTCATCGATCTTTTCGATGGCGGCGCTTTCAATAATCAGCTGGCCATAAGCCACCAGGGTAAACATTTCACCGACCGCCAAAAGATAATCAAAATCGTTCATCATCTGGTCTTTGAGTTCCATGCCCGAGAGCATCAGCCAATCGGCAAAGGCCTTTATCTGCTCTTTGAATACGTTGATGTTGGGCAGATCGACGCTGTTATAGGCGATGTTGTAATCATGAAACTGAATTTTACCGTATCCGCGCGTGGGCCCCTGCTGAAACAGGTAATCATCGTTTTCAGGCCCGTTTCGTCTGGGTATTTCCGGGTATTCCTTGGGGTTGAAGAAGAAGTTGGGCAGCAGCTTGGCGATCAGGGCCATGTTCACGTGACGGGTCCCTTCCAGCTTGGGAAAACCCTTCAGTTCCACCACGGCCTGGGAGAAGTAGTTGTCCTTTTCAAATCCCTTGGCGGCGATAATATCCCACAGCATCTCGTGGACCTCTTCGCCCTGGATGGCCACCTTCATTTTCATGATGGGGTTGTACAGCATGTATCGTTTGTCTTCGGCCGACGCGGCCCGCATATAATCGGTCGCCCTGAGGCCGAAGAGCTTCATGCCGGCCAGGCGGCAGAAGGAGTCCATGAAGAGCCGCTTGACATGGGGGAATTCGGTGACGAACTTGCCGTAAACGTTTCTGTGGGCGGCATGGTTGATGGCTTCGTAAAAAGAATGGGTGACAATACCGGTGGCCCCGGAACCGATGTTGAACTTGCAGATATTGATGGTGTTGAGCATGTCGTCCCAGGCCTTGGGGCCGCGGGCGGAAATATCGGCATCGGTGATGGGGTAGTCATGAAGAATAAATTCAGAAACATAGTTCTGGGCCTTGATGACGTTCTGTACGCATTCAAACTTTTCATGGTGGGAATCAACCACGAAGAACACATAATCATCCGTACCGGCGATTTTGCCGAAAACCGTAATGGTGGAGGCTTCGTTGCCGTTACCGATATAATATTTGGTCCCCCTGGCAAGGTAAGTCCCGTCATCCTGAGGATACAGTTTCATTTCTGAAGAGTAAATGTCCGCACCATGCTCTTTTTCCGACAGCCCGAAGGCGCACAGGGGATTTTCTCTCAACTGCTGAACGGCGCGCTGTTTGAGTTCCTCGTTGTCCCCGAGAAAGACCGGATCCAGGCCCAGGGTGGACACATGATACATGTACCAGTAGGCCGAGCCGTAAAAACCGGTGATTTCGGAAAACTCGTACATGCGGTAGGTGCTGTAATACTGGTCCTCATCACCATAGCCCTTGGGGAGGAACAGGGTCTCAAAAATTCTTTCTTTTTTGCAGAACTCGGCAAAGTCATAGGTAAATTCAAAGGAGAAGGTATCCTCCTTCATTTTTTTCATGCCCTTGTTTTCAAAAAACGCGATGGTCTTGAGCATAATCTCTTTTGACCGTTCGTCGGGATAGTTTCTGTCCTGGTATTTCTTGGGATTCAACAACAACATGGCAGACTCCTTTTACGTCTGAGAAAGTTAAAATGGGCTAAGACGGATTTTACAACGTATTGTCCATAAACATAAAATTTTGAAAAACTCAAAAAAATATTTTACATCATAAGATTCAAAGGTTCAATATATTCCGGATCTTCCTTGTCCAGAATTTCAACAATATGTTTGTGCAGCCGGCGCTTGTGCTCGCCGAATATGCCTCTTTTTTTATTGAATGTCCGGGCAAAGGCCAGGGCGTTGGCCATGAGATCATCTTTATCCGCACAGGCCTTTTCAATAATATGATGTTCCTCAAGTTCCGGTGCGGCAACCCTTTTACCGGTCAGTTTCATTTCATTGAACTTGTAGTAGGGAATGGCTTTTTTAACAAAGGCCACCATGCCGGGCAAAAAGGGAATGCTGACGTCCACCTCCGGGAAACAGAAAAAACCCCGATCCGACTTCATGAACCGGAAATCACAGGCACATGAAAAAATGGCCCCGTTGCCAAAGGCATGACCATTAATGGCCGCAATCACGGGGACGGGCGCCAGCAGGCATTTTTTAAACACATCGTTCATGCCGTACATAAATGCCCGCATATCGTCCAGGGCGTTGTTTGAGAACCGGTCCATCATCCATTCCAGATCGACCCCGGCTGAAAAAATTTTTTCACCGGCGGAGGTAATGATAACGGCGGTAACCGACTCGTCCGCCAGGGCGTCATCAATGGCTTTATTCATGGCCTGGGCAAAGGCCAGGTTCTGACGGTTCTCACCATTGTCCATTGTGATCACGGCAACGGTACCATCCAGGGTTAAATCAACAATACTCATGTTTCACTCCTCTATATTTTTTATCTAAAACACAATTTTTTACTTTTACATGATGCCGGGGGGGAGAGCAATCTCAAAAACATTCAGGCCTTCACCTTATTCACTCTTCAGCCACAGAACAGCTTCCGGCTCTTCTCGAAACACGCGCATTTCAAGCCCTTCATGTTTCCTGAACAGGACGACGTACATGCGTGCAAGCCCGAAAGTAAGGTCGTCAGGGGCAACGACGGCGCTCTTAGAAGGCACCGGCCATAGATCAATACCCTTTTGTGCAAGCATCTTTAGTTCAGATGAGTCGGCGTTACCACCGAATGAATATATCCATAATTGCCGGCGGGTTACACCTCTCGCTACGATTTCATCCAGAGCGGCGAACACATCAGATAAAGTTGCCTCCCTTAAGAAACGCACTACAGATATCCCGTCGACGACTTCTAAAACGTATGATTTCTGTTTCATCATTTCCGGATCCCGTCCAATTATAACTTTACGGCGGCTGTATATCTCTCATGAAACGCAGAAACGCTCTTTCCGGAATTTATAATAACTCCATACCGAAGAGGGAACAATAAAAAGCTGAGAAAGCCCTTTCATCCCTCCCCCGGAATAGCGCTCGAAGCTTTATCCCGGGGTTATTTTTATTTTGGGTCAGCCCTTCAGTGTGGCCTGAGCTGACCGTTGAAGGTCTCCGCCACATTGGTTTTCATTTTATAATAATGGCCGTGAAGTTTTTACCCCACGGCCATTGTTATATCGATCAATCGTTGTGACAGCGAGTTTTACGGCATGGACCACCGGGACAGAAAAGCCCATATTTCCCGGATCACATCCACACCATCGACATTATCTTAATACAGACCTTCAGCAAAATGGACTGCATTCATCACCAATTGGTATACATATCCTTGAGCGATTTTTTCAAATTACCCTTAATCAGAGCGTAATTACTTCGCTCTTTGGATGCCATGTCCCGGGCAAAGGCCATGGTCTTTTCAAAGAGTTCGGATTCAGGGTAAATGTAGTTAACAATGCCCTGCTGCAGGCACGCTTCCCCGGTAAGGGCTTTTCCGGAAAGGACCATTTCATTCACAGCATGTGGGCTGGACAGGTTGTTGATCAGGGCAATCAGGGGCTCATCCAGGGGCATACCATAAGTGGCTTCCGGAAAGCAGAAACGGCTTTTGTCAGCGCGCATAATCCGGAAATCCAGCGAACTTGCCATGATTGCGCCCATGGCATAGGCGTGACCCGCAATGCAGGCGATTGTGGGAAGGTTGAGGGTGGCCGCCCGTAAAAGGGTCTTCTTTACCCGGTGCAAAAAATCATCCCGCTCCTCAACGCTTGCAGAGGAGAACCACTGAAGGTTAATGCCGTTGGAAAAAAATTTGGGGTGATTGCTGGTAATGACCATTGAAGCGTTTCCCGGCGAGTTTTCAATTTCATCAAAGACCTGATTGTATTCAATCAGCGCTTCGCTGCAAAAGGTATTTTTATTTTCACTGTCAATTAACGTAACCACAAAGACGTTGCCGTCTTTTTTTAAGTCCAGATATTTCATACCGCTCCTCTCTGTAAAAATTCATCACCCTTTATTGTGGTGATTTAGCTCATCCCGAAATCATTTCAACAGGCAAAGCATTAACCGTGCCATAATAATTATCTCTTAATATTCAATTAGTTATTTTTTTTGCCGGCATCAATATTACCAAATACGGAATAATTTATTGCCAAATATGGGATATATGCCTAAATGTACCATGTAAAAAAGGTCATATATGAATACCCGTGTGAACACCGACTTACAGACAGGCAAGCAATCTCTTCTAGACGAAGCAGATCTTCAGGAAGAACTGAATGATATTTTTAAAAGCATTTCAGGTCAGATTCCCGTTGATAAAATTCACTGGGTTCAGACCCATTATGATCTGCAGATGATGCGTATCATCGCGCAGGCGTCAGACACGGGCGGCGAAATAACCAATTTCATGTATGACGTTCCCGGGGATATCGTGGCGTTTTTGGACAGCGACGCCCTGCCTGAAATCCATATCATGAATCAACCGGAAATCGATCCCATTGGAAAAGAAGTTTCCCGGCGGGCCAAACTGTTTGACTGGTCCGCTATGTATATAAATTTTCGCAACCGTACGGATACGTTATCCTCGGTAGCGATTTATGCGGATGGAAAGAACCGGTATTCCCGAGAACATACCCGTCTGCTGAGGCCTTTTTCGGGGCGCCTTCAACGAATTACGGATATCCTCATTGCTGATAATGAAAGAAAAATACCCCATCCGACGCAGAAAGAACCCGTTGAAGACAAAAATGATTTTTTCCGACAGGTCACCCTGCGGCTATGCGGCAACCTTGACCTGGAAACAGGTGTTACCCAGTGTCTTCAATACCTCAGCCGTTTTATTCCGGCTGATGGACTGATTGTCAGGCAGTTGGAACCGGAAATGCAATCCGAACGCGTGCTTGCGGAAAGTTTCGGCGTATTTCATCAAAAGTCAGGGACCCTGATTCCATTGTTCACCAGAGAGCGCAATCCTTCCGACAGGCGGAGCCCCCCCAGGATACGCATCATCAACCGGCCGGAACAATCTGTTTCGGTGCAATTCTACACCCAAATTTTCGGGCATGACTTATCATGTATCTCCATGCCCCTTATCGACAAAAAAAACCCGATTGGTGTGGCCGTGCTGGGCCTGGAAGGCAAGGACCGCTACCGGGAAGAGCACATGCAGCTTTTTGCACTGCTCCATGACCCTTTTGTCCTGGCCCTTTCAAACAACATCAAACACCGGGAAATGATACGACTGAAGAACCTGATTGAAGAAGAGAAACAGGGCCTGGCAGAAGAACTGCACTACAATGCGGCTGATACCATCATCGGCAGCAGCCTGGGGCTGGCGGGCGTCATGGAAAATGCCCGGCTTGTTGCCGAACAGGACAGCCCGGTTTTGCTGACCGGTGAAACCGGTACCGGCAAGGAAATCATCGCCAATTTCATCCACCGCAACTCTTTACGAAAAGACGGCCCCTTCATCAAGGTCAATTGCGGCGCCATACCGGATACGCTGGTGGACAGCGAACTGTTCGGTCATGAAAGGGGGGCCTTCACCGGCGCGGGCACCCGGAAAAAGGGCCGTTTTGAAAGGGCCCACAAAGGGACAATTTTTCTGGACGAAATCGCTGAACTGCCTCTGGCCGCCCAGGTCCGCCTGCTCCGGGTGCTGCAGCATAAAGTTATCGAGCGGGTTGGCGGTATGGAATCCATTTCCGTGGATATCCGTATTATTGCCGCCACTCATGGCAATCTGGAAGATCTGGTCGCGCATGGTCGGTTTCGGGAAGACCTGTGGTTTCGCCTGAATGTCTTTCCCATCCGGATTCCGCCGTTGCGATCAAGGCGGTCGGATATTCCGGCCCTGGTAGATTATTTTATTGAAAAAAAGTCCCTTGATTTGAAGTTTCACACCAGGCCGCTCCTGTCTGTTGATGCAATGGAACGGTTGACCGCTTATAACTGGCCGGGCAATGTCCGCGAACTGGAGAATGTCGTTGAAAGGGAATTGATACTCAGCAGGGGCGAGGCCCTGACATTTCAAAACATCAACCCCCAACCATCAGGCAATGATTCTCCGGGCAGTGCGGTTTCAAAAAATGATGTTTTGGGGCTGGATGATTTTTTTGCCCGACACGTCAAAAAAGTCCTGGCCATGTGTAACGGCAAAATTAACGGCCCGGGCGGAGCAGCAGAATTGCTGAACATGAAACCCAACACGCTCCGGAACAGGATGAAGAAACTGGGGATTCCTTACGGCGTAACAAAAGCTAAAAATTAACGGAACACATTATGAAAAGCGCGCCGGATACTGTTTTAGACCAGATAAAAGAACGTGTCGCTTCAGACGGGGATATCTACGAGGCGGTTTACACGTATTACGAATATATTCAAAAACACCTTCCCGCGGAACGAATGAGCCTGAGCCTGCTTGACTTTGATCAGAAAAACATACAAATCATTGCCCAGGCCAGTAAAACCGGAAGTGAAAAAACAGATTTCATCGTTTCAACCCCAAAAGAGCTACCGGCTTTTTTTAATTTGAACGATCTGCCTGAAATTTACATGATCAACGAACCGGAAACCGACCCGCTCGGACGGAATATGATTAAGCGAACAGGTTTCAAGGACTGGTCTCTGATAGGCGTGCTGATCAGGGAACAGGCAGTTGCTTACGGTGTGATATTTTTTACGGTTAAAGGGAAAAACGGGTATTCTGAAAAACATGCCGCCTTGCTCACGGATTTATATGATTCGCATAAATGGCTTCTGGACGCTGTTATCAGGGAACATAAGAACAAACCCGGCGGCCTTGATCAAAAAGAGACCGTAGAAGACAAATATGAATTCTTCCGCCAGGTCACCCGGCGGTTATGCGGGCACCTTGACATGGAGGTCGGTGTTCTGCATTGTTTTCAATACCTCAGCCGGTTCTTTCAGGCTTCCATGCTGTCCGTCCACAAACATCATGAAGAGAGTGATACAGATATCATCGGGGTCGGACCGACCACTTTTTTAAACTATTTCGATCCGGATATGATGGCCAGGGGTACAGAAAGCCTGAGCCCTGCGGAAAAAACATCGTCTCCCGAAACCGTGATCACCAATCGCCCCGAGCGCGACCCTACCCTGAATCGCACGGTAAAAAAATTCGGGGCCAACTGGTCGGCGATCACCATGTATCTTTCACATAAGCGGGTCCCGCTCGGCCTTGCCAACCTCGTCACGGAAGGAAGAGATGCTTTTTCTGAGGAGCAAAGGGAGCTGTTTGCCATGCTCCATGACCCGTTTTCCCTGGCCCTTTCAAATCATATCACACACCGGGAAGTCATCCGGCTGAAAAACATCATCGAAGACGAGAAGAAAAACCTTCAGGAGGAATTGCATTTCTCCGGGGAAACCACCATTATCGGCGAAACGTCGGGATTAAAGGGGGTCATGGACAGTGCCCGGGTTGTCGCCGGCCGGGAAAGCCCGGTTTTGCTGTCCGGTGAAACCGGCGTGGGCAAGGAAATCATCGCCAATTTTATCCACCGGCAATCATCACGAAGAGACGCCCCCCTGATCAAGGTCAATTGCGGTGCCATCCCGGATACACTGGTCGACAGCGAACTGTTCGGCCATGAAAAAGGGGCCTTCACCGGCGCGGACACCCGAAAAAAAGGCCGTTTTGAACGGGCTGACGGCGGGACGGTTTTTCTGGATGAAATCGCGGAACTGCCCCTTCCGGCCCAGGTCCGCATGCTGCGGGTCCTGCAAAATAAAACCATCGAACGGGTAGGAGGCACAGAGACCGTACCCGTGAATATCCGCATCATCGCCGCCACCCACCGCAACCTGGAAGAAATGGTCGCTTCCGGCCTGTTCCGGGAAGACCTGTGGTTCCGGCTGAATGTCGTTCCCATCCATATCCCGCCCTTGAGAGCAAGACGGTCGGACATCCCGGCCCTTGTGGATTATTTTATTGAGAAAAAATCCCGGGAAATGACACTTCATGTCAATCCATCCCTGCCTGCCGATGCCATGGAGCGGTTGACTTCGTATGAATGGCCCGGCA
Organism: Desulfosudaceae bacterium; assembly: GCA_963674745.2. Lineage (GTDB taxonomy): Bacteria > Desulfobacterota > Desulfobacteria > Desulfobacterales > Desulfosudaceae > JBFMDX01. The sequence goes on from CAXXDV010000001.1 coordinate 497,941, forward strand.
ATGTTCGTGAACTGGAGAACGTCATTGAAAGGGAGCTGATCCTGCAAAAAGGCGAGGCGCTCACGTTTGAGCACATCATTCCCGGGCCGACAAGCGGTAATACACAAGATAATAATACCATTCCGGAAGACGACGTTCTGGAAATGGACAAGGCCTTTGCCCGTCATATCAGAAACGTTCTGGGGCTTACGCAAGGTAAAATCAACGGCCCCGGAGGGGCAGCGGAATTACTGAAAGTTAAACCCAGCACCCTCCGCCACCGCATGGACAAACTGGGAATCACCTATGGCTGGAAAAAAACAAAAAAATAATCCCCAAATTCGCAGGTCCGCACGCAGTATCAGTTCCTTTAAGACCTGCTTGAGCCGTTCGGATAAGGAATAGCCCCGCATATGAAACGAAAAAAGATAATCATTGATACAGATCCTGCCATAGGCGTTTTTTTAAGAGATGTTGATGATGCCCTGGCAATTTTGCTGGCAATTGCTTCCCCTGAAATTGAACTGGAAGGCATTACGATTAATTTTGGGAACGTGCCGTCTGAAAAGGGATATACCGTAGGCAAGCAGATACTGGCGGTCGCCGGGGTTGATATTCCAATTATACCGGGAGCCGCCTCCAGAAAATTGCTGGGCCGGCCAACACCGGCGGTAGAGCATTTGATTCAGACCGTAAATAGACATCCGGGGGAGATAACCCTGGTTGCTGTCGCGCCGTTGACGAATGTGGCGTCAGCCATGATGCTGGACAATACCTTTGCCGGGAACCTGAACGAACTTATTGTAATGGGCGGTGCCGTTAATTTTAAATTCTTCTCAACCTTTGGGGAATTGAATTTCCATTTAGACGGCCAGGCTGCCTCAATTGTTATGGCGGCGCCGTGTCACAAAACATTACTGACGATGGACCTCTGCTCCCAGGCTGTATTTACCCGGTCCCACTTAGCACAATTAAAAGGAAATAAAACAGCAGTGTCGCAATTTCTGGCGCGCAACATTCCTTCATGGTTGACGCTCAACAGAATTGTATTTCGGAAAGGCGGCTTTTTCCCCTGGGATCCAATTGCAGTCGCCTGCGCAATTAATCCAGACCTGACGGACAAAAAACACTTTACCTTTGATGTCCAGGCACAAGGCATTCGAAGCGGCAGGATATATAACCTTAAAGAACAGGCGGCGCAGGACGATACCGCAAACAGATATCCGGTTAATATTCCTCAGAGATTAGACAGCAAGCATTTTATGAAAATGCTTTTAGACCATTTATTGTCTTTGTAAAAAAACAAGGTTTTAAAGAGTTCCGCATCATTTCATGCAAAGACAAACAAGAAACCGCTACGAATCTCCGCCCGCCCAGGACCGGCGGATCAGGCTGCGAAACAGTTCCAGGTGGCGGTTGAACTGTTCCATCCGGGCCAGGGTCTCTTCCGGGGAGCCGGAAATATAGGCTTTGATCAAGGCCCGCTTGATCTGGTTGTGGCGGCGGAGCAGGGGCTTGTCGACCACCTGTAAAAACAGGGTAAACATCATTTTCCGCAGGGGTCGGAACGAGTTGACCAACATCCGCAGGACGGTGTTGTCCAGGGCATCGACGATGATGTCCTGGGACCGGACCTCCAGTTCCACCAGAGCGCCGAGGTCGGCCAGGTCCAGAAGGGCTTCTTCTTCATCCAGCAGAGAAAACAGCTCCTTAATCTGTATCGCCGACAGGCGGGGCGCGGCAGCGGCCAGCATGGCCGGGAAAACCATTGTCCAGGCCTCCAGTATCTCATCAGCCAGGTACTGGTCGGTAAACAGGGGCGCCGCTGCGGGGTCCCCCCGGGATACCAGCAGACGCAAAAAATCAATGCCGGCGTTGTGGACATAGTCGCGGACATACATCCCGTCTCCCTGGCGGACATCCAGCACTCCCATGGACTGCATGATCTTTACGGCCACCCGCAGGGCGCTACGGTCCACCTGCAGTTCCTGAGCCAACTCTTTTTCCGGGGGCAACTTTTCACCCGGCTGGCGTTTACGGGTAAATATCTGCTGCATGAGGGTGTTGGCAGCTACCTGGTGGTTTTGCTGGGCCATGGCTTTCTCCTTGTGGTGGCGTCGTAAAAAGTCCGGTTTATGTTTTCTGCAATCAAATTTTACATACTCAAATAATTGTTGACATGAATTTTTAAAATTGTTATGATGAATTTAAACTATAAATAATATGTCTGTCAACTCTTATTTACAAGGAGCATATCATGGCATTCAAAGGTCTGATTCCCGGCTGGTTTCCCACCAAAGAAATGGCCCGTTCACGGGTAATGGAGATCGCCCCGGATATCTGGGAGGTGGAAGGGTATCTTTCTTCCCAGTTCTTTTTGAAACCGCCCTCGTGCAACTGCTTTGTGCTTCGGGACAAGGATCTGGTGCTGCTGGTGGATACCGGCACCTACGCCTTTTACCGCAGGCCCATATTGGATATTCTTGAGCGATACAAAAAGGACGGGGCAAAACGGCTGGTCCTGATGCTGACCCAGGGTCATTTTGATCACGTGGCCAACAATGATCTCATTCTCGAGGCCGGATACGACGAGGTCCGCTTTCTGCTGCCCGAGGCCGAAGTATCCACCATCGACCTGTGGGGCCACTGGACCGGTGAATATCTTGAGCTGACCGAATATTACGACCCCTATTGCCAGATGCCCATGGCCTTTCCCACGGCCGTGCCCAACCTGGCCGGGCACATCTCCCCGGCCCTGGCCCAGAAATTAATCGAAAAAAACCTGCGCCACATGTTCCGGGGGATTAACACCCTGGCCGACCGGGCCGAAATTTTGACCAATGACAGCCGGATTTCACGTACTTTCGGAGACGTCACTTTTCAGGGGTGGGAAATCGGCCGTTTTTTCGCGATCCATGACGCCACCCACAGCCCCGGCCACCTGTCGTTTTACGATCCCGAACACAAGGTTTTCCTGACCGGTGACGCCACCCTGGAGATCAACCCGGCTTTTTTCAACTCCAGCCTCAACACCTGCATCGACATGATGGACAAGTTCGCCCGCTTTGCCGAGCAGGGCTTTGTGGAGCTGGCCACCGACGCCCACCGCTCGGTCATCTGGGCCGAACGCCTGGCCGATGACCTGAAGTATTCGGCCGCCGATCCCATCCAGGAGGTGGACGCTCTGGAGGGTAAAGACAAGTGCATTACCTTTTACCGTTTTTTCGAAGCTTACTACAAGGTGATGAAAGAGACGGTCATTTCCGACCTGTCCCGCCTGGGATCGGCCACCGTGCCCCAGTTGGTGGAAGAGTTCAAGGGCTGCACCCACCCCTATGCCCGCTTCAAGGTGGCCGCCAAATTTCCCCGGCTGCCTTCCCGGCTGGACGTAATGGTGGCCAATATACTCAAAGAGGCCGAAATCCCGTCCAGACGAAGGGGCACGGACATCATTTTTTCACCGAAAGAAAAATGACCCGAAAGGTCGGAGAGAGATGTCCGGGTTAACGGGTTGCACGGGTTTCCCGGTAATCGCTCAGCGCTTTTCGTATGTTGTCGATCAGGTCTTTGGGAAACTGCTTTCCGGCCAGTTTCCGCTCGACCGCTCTTCCCGCTGTTTCAATGGCCTGTTGATCTTCGGGTGACAAGGTCACGGCCTTTATACCACATTTGGTTTCAAAGGCTTCCAGGCTTTTTGCTTCGTATCTTCTGATCATCTCCTTCCACTCAGGTTCAACAGCGTTTAGTTCGGAGACAAACATTTCCAGGATATTTTTAGCGCAGGTATCAGAGACACCTATATCTTTTCGAAGCCGGGCCCGTATGCTGGAGCTGACCAGCACCGACCCCGGAACATAAAAAACCGAGGGCTTAAGGTAGAAATTCGTGTACTGGTAGGTCTGCATGCCCAGCATATAGGCCGGGGGCGACAGATTAACGATTTCCTGGCCCGGGCGGAAAAAGCTAATAACATCATCCATAGATACAGACGTTACGTTGCTTATGCCCAGCGCCTGATAAAAAGGAGGCTCTATGTCGTTGTAAAGCATTAAAATCTTCTCTTTTTTCAAGTCCGCCAGGCCGGATACCCTGTTTACTGAAAACCAATATAAATTACCGGTATCAACAAGGGCACACAGAATGTAGCCGTTTTCCTCAAAAGCCCGGTCCAGCGTTTTTCTGAACGTTTTTAAGATGAAATCAACTTCTTCGTAATTCTTGAACAGGCCGGGCAGCGACAATACAGAAGAAACGGAAGATGCTTCCAGCATACCAATGACGGTGCAGCCGCAACTGTCGAGCTGGCCGTCTTTCATTTTTTCCAGAACATCCAGGTCGTCTCCCATGACCCCGCCGCCGTAAATTTTGATTAAAACTTTTCCCCCGGTCAGCTTCTTAATTCTGGGAAAAATGATGTTTTCGGGCACATTCATCCAGGGTGTGCCCGGGGGCGCAAGGGTGCCGACTGTCAACACCATCGGCTCTTTGTTCTGGAGTGGCGACGTGGCAGCACGCCAAATGATGATTTTAGCCGCTTCCCACGCCATGTGGGGGGAAAAGAGGGGGTTAAAGCGCTCTGAAACATCGTTTAAAACGTATCGGGATGTTTGATAGCGATTTAGTAAAGGCATGGCCGTCTTTTCAATCATGCTTTCAAGGACCGCTGTTGTTATGGTGCCGTTTGACAGCATGGCTTTCATTGCCTGCTGGCGCTGCTTTAATTCAACAGGAAATTCCCGACCGGTCCACAATGCAATCAGGCTGTCCTGCAGTATGCTTTGAAATTTTTCGGCGGTTTTTTCTTCTGCCGCGGCAGCAAGGGGTTGTCCGGCGATAGCCGCAATTGTAAGCGCGGCAATGATTGTCAACAGGCTTGTCTTGAATGAATACAAACGAATAAAAAACATCTTTTTCCGTTATCTATTGTGTTAAAAATCGAAACCGATCATCCTCCGGAAACGCCACCCACATGGACCGCCATAGCGGCAGCCCGGCAAAGCATTTGAGAAATACTTGTATTATCTATATCATTCCGTAAATCGACAAATGAATTTCAACAAGCATTTTCATTGTAATAAAGAACCAGATTACCGTTAGTCCGGCAGACAAAAGGAATATGGATAACCAGCGGAAAAAAGGAACCCGTTTCTTAAATAACTGTTTATTAACCCATACAAATGAAAGGAGAACCATCCCCAATATTATAAGGAACTCATATTCATGCCCTGAAATTTTGAACAAAGTGATATCTATTAAGTCGATGCTCAGCCAAACACCGATATATAATACGAATACAGAAATGTTATTTCTGGCTGCCATCCGTGAGGTTTCGCCATGTTTTTTAAAGGGGCCAAGGGCTCGAGCACTTGCCCCCTCGAATCCTTGGCCCCTTTCAAACGCCATCGACTGAACTGAAAAAACCATGTCATCCCTTTACTGCGACTGACCGGAATATGAGTATATTTTTAATACCCGGCATTTTTCAAACGATTGGCATGCTGACGGTACAGTTCCACCTCGTTAAAGAAAGGATTGGTCATTTCCCAGAGCAGGTTGGTCTCATCCAGGTGGTTCATGGGGTAGTTATCGCGAATCACTTTGCCCCAGTGGGATTCAGGGGCATTTACCAGGCCATCTGTCTGGATGGGCTCACCGGAGAGGGTGCCTATGGTGGCAGCGGCCAGCAGGGCGGCATCAGAAGGATCAAGCGGGTTTGTCAACACCTGGGTGCCCGACCAGGAGTAATATCCGATTCCGTTTTCACCCACTTCAGGCCCCTGGCCGCCCCAGCGGTCCGGTCGACCGATGGAGTAGAGGCGGTTGAAATATTCCTTGCGCTCATCAAAACCACTGTCGGCAGCAGCATCAACGGGAAAACCGTAAAGCTCGTAGGCGCTGTTTACAGCCTGCTGGGAAACCCTGGCCGCCTCCCTTAAGGAAGCCAGGTCGGAATTAACATCACTTGTTCCTTGCGGTACGGTCCAGCGAATGCCGCCGGCATCCATAAAAATCAGCTCGGTCAACTGGCAATCGATGCCGCACGAAAAATCAACGGGATTCGGCGGGTTCGGGTTGTCCCGGTCATCGGTATCGTTTGACCCGCCCACTGTACTGACGGACGCGACCAGGTCCGGTCGGACAGCGGCCACATACCTGGATGTCGGCGCGCCGAAACTGTGACCGATGAGATTGAACTTTTGATGACCTTTCAAGGCCCTGATGAAATCAAGCTCATGAATAAGTTGTTCGCCGCGGATTTCCGGGGAATTGAGCGCGGAAACCTGCGCCACGTAAACGGTTCCGCCGCTGCGCATGATTTCATACGGAATAGTGGGCCAGTAATCGGTATCAAGAAAGCCAACAATATCCGTGTTGTCAAACCCCATACTGCCGTGCACCAGCACCATCGGATAAGCTGTTTTGGTGTATGTATCGGGCGGCGGCGGGGTTGGCCCGAAGGCAAACGCCGTATACGAAACAAGCATGGTGGTCAGGGTAAACAACATAGCGATGACTGTTTTTTTGATCAAGGATTCTGCTTTCATTCGGGTGGTTCCCCTTTAATTTTCGTTGTTATGATTTTTTACGCGATACCGTTCAATCACGGCCACACGCATTCGCTCTGTTTCGGAAAACGCGCTGGCCTTTATTTCTTCTATCAACTCTTTTTTGTCGCCTTCGGGCCAGTCGGCGGCATTAATCTGATCCACCTCTTCAAAGAAATCGTTCAAACGGGACTTCCATACGCGGTTTCTTTCATCCAGCGCTGCCATCCGCTGGGCTGCATCATACCCGTAATCGGCCAGCCGCCTGTCATACAGTTCGTCATCGGACAGCGACTCTTCCTGCCAGGCTTTTTCTTTGTTTATAGACCCACTCACCTGTTCGTGATTGCGGATGATCTCCTGCTGCATTTCCGGCAATTGGCTTCTCAGTTCCTCTATCCGGCGTTGTTTTTCTTCGTCCGGCAAATCCGCAAGGCTCAGTTCCAGGCGGGCGATATTGTAGGCCTGGTAATTTTCCTCACTTTCAAAAAACACATCGCTGTATTCCTGACCGAAGTGACGCTTACGGGCTTCCGCCAGGTACGCATGATATGCTTTCAGGTAATCAACCAGATCCCGGCCGTAAATATTATATACATCCGTGTTATCAGAAGCCCCGTATTCTGCCAGATCCCGGTTATAGGCCATAAACTTCTGCAGCAGCGCCCGTGCCTGTTCGGCCGCCTTGGGTGAAAGCTTGCTGTCAAGATACTGCTCCATATTGGCGGCAATCTGTTCGGGTGTTTTTTCGCCAAGCGCTGAAAAAAAATAATCAAAGAGGTCCTTAAAACCGATGTCTACAACCAGGTTGCCGTTTTTGTCCTCCTGCAACCGGCCGTCGATTTCCGTGTCATGCTGGGACGGTGATATCAGCGCTGACGCCGGCAAAGGACGTTCTGCCGGAGGCGCCTGGTCAGTCGGAAGCGGGGTGGTTTTCTTTTCTTCTATGGGCACCGGGCTTGAAAGCGCGTTCGCAGGTAAATCAAGAGAGGCTTGTTTGGCGGGTATAGGCGACGGTGAGTCGCTTTGCATCCAGTATATCAAGCCGGCAATAATAAAAAATACGGCAGACGCGGATAAAAAATATTTTATTTTTTCCTTAAAAATCATGGCCACTCCTGAACCCTTTTTACGCCAGCCACGCAAACTGCTGTCCGATATTGACAATAACGCCGGGCTTCGCTAACGTTATCAGTCTTTATTTAGCATTAATCGTGCCAGAATAATTATATATAAATTTCAGGCTGTTAACATTTGAGCCAAAACAATCTTGCCAAATAGCAAAAGCTTTCTTACCAAATAGCAGAGGCTCTCATATATGATAGGTTCAAGGGTGAGCATTCGCCAATGAGAATTATCGGCCGGGTCCCAGGCCAGGCAGGGAACGTATTTGTGCCGTTCTTTTAGTGACATGTTCTCTTTTTGAGCGTTTGAATGCCGCTGAAAAATTTAGGCCCCTCAAAGCATTTCTTTGAGGGGCCTAAGAGCTTTCCAGGATAGCGTTCGGCCCCAGTTCAGGCCTTTTCCGGATCAGAATATCCGACTGTAAACATCCCGCCAGTCCCAGGCAATGTCATCAGGGTCAACGGGATCAAAACCGCCACCTATTGCAAGACTGTCTTGAAGCAATTTCATGATCTGAAATGGGATATATTCAACGCCGGAGGCAAGGGCGCCATACCCGTCTTCGCTTGCCGTGTCTCCCACCATTGCCAGGCAGTGTTCTGCGCCATAGAGATTGCGTAAAGTAGTGATTGCAGCCGCTTTGTAATCTGCGCTCTCCGCGTAGTTCAGATCTGCTTTAACAATAATCGGAACCGTTCTTGTTCCATCCGGGGAGAAATGTTTAACCATCTGGTCACGCGTCAGCGGCCTGACACTTTCAGGCTGGCCGGTAATAATGACCACATCCGCACGGTCAAGAATATCGGGGAGGACATCTTTTACATACCAGTCCACGTAGGGCCAGTCATAGCCAAACATATTCACAAAGTCAATATAATCTAAAATCGTATTGGCTCCGCCAGTGGCGTGAATGGTGTTGTCATGATCGGTAAATAGAACATCGGGATTCGCGCTGGTGTCATTGCTGAGAATATTCAGAACACCTTCCTGGTCTTCAGACCAGCCGTCGCGGCACTCTACTTTAGCCATGAGCCGAAGCTCAATCGGAGCCAGATCAAGAATATCAGCCGGTATATAGTTCCGCAGGCTGTCAAGTTTTGCGATACCATTACTATTTGTTGTAAGATCCGGCCCGATCTGTATCCAGGTGTTATTACGAGGATCCTCTATTTTAAAACGTACGGTGACATCACTAATCCTTGACGCTGTAAGGTATCCTATCAACCCCCTGTAATCCTTAAGAGGCAGATAAAACGCCGTAACATTGGGTAAGATTTCACCGGGGTCGGCGCCGCTGCCGTCCCAGTTGCTGGTAAAACCATCTGAAACGACCACCCTTGTATCACTTACTCTACAGCCCGGAAAAATCATGGAAAATATTGCGATGCAAACCAAAACATAAATCAGTCTTTGGGTTATTTTCATTCTGCGTCTCCTCTTTATTCGTTATTCGTCAGATTATCTCTTTGAGTTATTATGTGTAGAACTATCTTTTATTCTAAAGGCCCTAAAAGATAAAACCCGACTCGGACAGGTCCTCACGAATCAGGCGAGGACTAAGTCCATCAAAGGGCTGGGCATCCCAGAATGCCCGTGTTGCACCGTCCGGATCATTCTTCAGCCGGCTGGTTGCGTCTGAGCCTTTTGCGTTAAAAAGCATGGTCGGGCGATCACAGGTATTGTAGGGGCGCCATTCCGGCATGTTGGCATGGTTGGGATTTCCGGTTTTGGCAAACGAAGCCCAGGCGTCCATCATCTGGTTCTGAAGGCCTTGCGGAATACCATTTTCTCCGTAAAGCTCAGGCCAGCCTTCGGGATACCCCGTGACAAAGGCCAGTTCTGAACCGTGCGGCGACCCGAGGTTCAGGAAGGGATAGTCGGGAGCGGGAGGATTCCAGTCAAACCGGTAGACAAAAACGTTGCCGGGCTGATGCGCGACTTGCGCTTCCGCCTGCCTGAGTGTGGGAATCCGCAGGAAAGCATCCGTCATCATGGCCAGAGACACAAGATTCGGCGAGATAACAAGTTCAGGATTGTAAAAGTAGTACAGGGCAATCCCCTCCGCGGCTGTTTTATTGTCAGGAATACACCTTTCAAAATAGGGAAACGCGGTCATTAGTGCCAGTGGTGTCGCAACCGGCAGCGCTAGCAGCGCGTTTTCCGCCATCCACCATCGTCCCTCGTCCTTTGTGGTTCCCACAAGCAGGGGGATATTTGATGATCGTCCATTGGCAATGGCCTGCAGGGGCGGCTCCGGAAAGACTGTACCGTCGATAACCCCGGCATAAATGTTCTCCGGCAGAAGAGTGGTTTCCATTACCTGTTCCTGTGCGGCCATCACCTGCTGCCAGCTGAGCTGGCGCAGTTCTGCCAGGGTGTTGACTCCTGCATACTGAAAAAGCAATTCTGTTGAACGCCGGGCATAGGGTTTCCTTCGAATCGTTGAACTCCCGCCGCTCTGTCCGATCGCTTTATGAAACAGGCCTTCGGCAGCCGGCATGCCAAGAAGCGCGCACACGCTGTAACTCCCGGCGGACTCTCCAAAGATGGTTACATTATCGGGGTTTCCGCCAAAGGCGGCAATATTGTCCTGAACCCAGCGAAGGGCCAGAACCTGGTCGAGCAATGCGGCGTTGCCGCTGCCCGGAACGTCGTCAAAAAAACTGAAACCAAAGGCGCCGAGCCGGTACTCTACACTGACGACCACGACATTCTCGCGCGCCGCCAAACGGGCACCACAGTAAAGCTTATCACCCGAGCTCTCCCATAAATAACCACCGCCATGGATCCAGAACATGACGGCCCTGTCCTGGTCATCCACCGAAGGCGTCCAGACGTTCAGGGTGAGGCAGTCCTCATCGATATTCGAGTTCATTACGTCGCTTGGTTCGATTTCCTGCTGCGGGCAGGCCGGCCCGAAATCCATTGCATCAAGTATATCTGCCCAGGATTCAGGCGGCACCGGAGGGGCAAATCTCAGCTCGCCGACAGGCGGCTTCGCATAGGGAATTCCCAGAAAAGCAACGACACCTTCATCGGCAATAAACCCTTTGACATCACCGTATATTGTCTGCGTCTGGGTTATTCCGTTTCCAATCGGCGCTGGAGGAACAGGCTCGGGTTCAGGCGGTTCTGAGCCTTTTGCATAGGAAAACCCTGGAATCGCCAAGGAAAAAGAAATAACTGTTAACATAGCCAGAATAAAAATGGTTACATTTTTCATTTTACGCCCCCCTTTAATTAAGGACTAACTTTTATTGTATTATTCATCCATCAATAAAGCATTAATCGTGCCATAAAAATTACCCATAAAATTCAGAATGTTAATATTTAAACCAAAACAATACTGCCAAATAGTAAAACTCTTCTTGCCAAATAGTAAAACCTTCTCTATATGATAGATTCAAGGATGATAATTATGAAAAAACAAAATCTTCTTGATGAAAGCGCCCTTCAGGAAGAGCTGGGTGATATTTTCAGCTGTCTTTCAAGTCAGATTCCCGCGAATACGATCAATTGGGTCCAGTCGCATTTTGATCCGATGGTCATAAGGATTATCGGACAGGCGTCAGACACCGGCGGAGAAAAGACCAATTTCATTTACGACGTCCCCGAAAAGATCGCAGCGATTTTTCAAAGTGACGCCCTGCCCGAAATCCACCTGATAAACCACCCGGAAAGAGATCCCCTGGGAAAAGAGATATCCAGGCGCGCCAAACGCTTTGACTGGTCGGCCCTGGTTATTAATTTTCGAAACCGCTCGGATACGCTATGCTCGGCAATAGTCTATGCGGATGGAAAGGACCGGTACAAGGAAGAACATATCCGCCTGGTCACCCCCCTTAAGATGCGCCTTCAACAAGTTATGGACGTCCTCATTGCGGACAATGAAAAGAAAGGCCTGAACCCCACTGAAAAAGAACCGGTTAAGGACAAAAATGAATTTTTTCGCCAGGTCACCCTGCGATTATGCGGCCATCTTGACCCTCAAACCGGTGTTTCCAAATGCCTCCAATACATCAGCCGCTTTATGCCGGCCGACGCGCTCTTTGTCAGACAGCTGGAGCCGGAATTTCAATCGGAACGCGTGCTCGCGGAAAGTTTTGGTGTATTTCATCAACAGACAGGAACCCTGATTCCTCTGGTCCCGGAAAAACGGAACACCGCCCTCAGGCGGGGGGCCGACAGGCGAAGAATCCCCCGGATACGCATTATCAACCAGCCGGACCAATCTGCCGCCACGCAGCCCTATGTGCAAATATTCGGCAATGACTTTTCGTGTATTTCCATGCCGCTTATCCATGGGAAAAAGCCCATTGGCCTGGCCGTACTGGGCCTGGAAGGCAGGGACCGCTACCGGGAAGCGCATCTGCAACTTTTCTCGCTGCTTCATGATCCGCTTGTCCTGGCCCTGTCAAACAACATCAAACACCGGGAAGTCATCCGGCTGAAAAACCTGATCGAGGAGGAAAAAACAGACCTGGCCGAAGAGCTGCATTACACGGCGGCAGACACCATTATCGGCGGCAGCCTGGGCCTGGAGGCCGTCATGGAAAAGGCCCGCCTTGTCGCTGATCAGGACAGTCCGGTGTTGCTGTCCGGCGAAACCGGCACGGGTAAAGAAATCATCGCCAATTTTATCCATCAGAAGTCCGCGCGGAAAGACGGCCCCTTCATCAAGGTCAATTGCGGTGCGATACCGGATACACTGGTGGACAGCGAACTGTTCGGTCATGAAAAGGGCGCATTCACCGGCGCAGACGCCCCCAAAAAGGGCCGCTTTGAAAGGGCTGACAGGGGAACGATTTTTCTGGATGAAATTGCCGAATTGCCCCTGGCCGCCCAGGTCCGCCTGCTGCAGGTACTGCAGCATAAAATAATCGAGCGCGTCGGGGGTACGGACGCCAAATCCGTCGATATCCGTATTGTCACCGCCACCCACCGCAACCTGGAAGAACTGGTCGCAAAGGGCCGATTCCGTGAAGATTTGTGGTTCCGGCTGAATGTTTTCCCCATACAGATCCCCCCCCTGCGATCAAGGACAATGGATATCCCGGCCCTGGTGGATTATTTCATTGACAAAAAGTCGCTTGACTTGAAGCTTCACACCAAACCGTCCCTGAGTCCGGACGCAATGAAGCGGTTGATGTCCTATGAATGGCCGGGAAACGTCCGTGAACTGGAAAACGTCGTTGAAAGAGAATTGATCCTGAACAAGGGAGAAGCCCTCACGTTTCATCATATCAACCCCCGGCAAACAAGTGACGGGGAAACCGACGATGTCATGACAGAAGAGAATATCCTGTCCCTTGATGAAGTTTTTACCCGTTACGTTAAAAAAGTTCTGGGCCTGTGCGACGGTAAAATCAGCGGCCCGCACGGCGCCGCGAAAATGCTTCAGGTAAACCCGAGCACGCTCCGCAACAGGTTGAAAAAAATGGGAATCCCCTACGGTTGGAACCCAAAAAAACCGCTTAATCGGGATACGCAATGAAGAACAAGCCGGATATTGTTTCAAACCAGGTCAAACAGCATGTCGCTTCCGGCGGGGATATCTATGAGGCGGTGCACGCCCATTTCGATTCTTTTCAAAAATATCTTCCCGCGGAACGAATGAGCCTGTGTATGCTCGATTTTGAACAGAAAAACCTACGAATCATTGCCCAGGCCAGTAAAACGGGCGGTGAAAAAACAGATTTTAACATTCCGGTGCCCGAAGAGCTCCTGGCTGCTTTTAATTTGGACGACCTGCCTGAAATTTACATGGTCAATGAACCGGAATCAGACCCGCTCGGGCAGAATATTATCAAGCGATCGGGCTTCAAAAACTGGTCCCTGATAGGCATGCGGATTAAGAATCAGGAAGTCGCATACGGCGCCATATTTTTTACGACCAACGGCAAAAACAGGTATACGGATAAACATGCCGCTCTGCTCTCAGATTCATATGATGCACATGAATGGTTTCTGAAGACTGTTGTCAAGGACCATGGGGACAAAACCGGCGGCCTTGATCAAAAAGAAACGGCGGAAGATAAATATGAATTCTTCCGTCAGGTCACCCGGCGGTTATGCGGACACCTTGATATGGAAACCGGTGTTCTCCATTGTTTCCAATATCTCAGCCGCTTTTTTCAAGCGTCCATGCTGTCCGTCCACAAGCATCACAAGTCGGATGATACCGATATTATCGGGGTCGGACCTACCCATTTTTTTAATTATTTCGATCCCGGTATGATCGCCAGGGATACAGAAAGCCACAGTCCGAGGGAAATAACGATCGCCCCCAAAACAGTCATTATCAACAACCCCGAAAACGATCCTACCCTGAAACGGGCTTTAGACATGTTCGGAAGCAACTGGTCGTCGATTACCATGTATCTTTCTCACAAGCGGGTCCCGCTCGGTCTTGCATCTATTGTCACGGAAGGGAGAGACGCTTTTTCAGAGGCGCACAGAAAACTATTCGCCATGCTCCATGACCCGTTTGCCCTGGCGCTTTCCAACCATATCAAACACCGGGAAGTCATCCGGCTGAAAAACACCATTGAAGATGAAAAAAAGAACATTCAGGATGAGTTACATTTCTCCAGGGAAGTCACCATTGTCGGCGGCACTTCAGGCTTAAAGGGGGTCCTGGAAAGTGCCCGGGTTGTCGCCCGTCGGAACAGCCCGGTACTATTGTCAGGAGAGACGGGTGTGGGCAAAGAAATCATCGCCAATTTCATCCACCATCAATCTTCACGAAAAAGCGGCCCCTTGATCAAAGTCAATTGCGGCGCCATACCGGACACCCTGGTGGACAGCGAACTGTTCGGTCATGAGAAAGGGGCTTTCACCGGCGCTGAGGCCCGAAAAAAAGGCCGTTTTGAAAGGGCCGACGGCGGTACGATCTTTCTGGATGAAGTCGCGGAACTGCCCCCCCCGGTCCAGGTCCGCATGCTGCGGGTCCTGCAGAATCAAATCATCGAGCGGGTCGGCGGGACAGGGTCTATACCCGTTAATATCCGGATCATTGCCGCCACCCACCGCAACCTGGAAGAATTGGTCGCCGCCGGCAGATTCCGGGAAGACCTGTGGTTCCGTCTGAATGTGTTTCCCATCCATATCCCCCCCCTGCGATCCCGGCGATCGGACATTCCGGCACTGGTAGATTTCTTCATTGATAAAAAATCCCGCGAAATGAATTTCCATGTTGTACCGTCGCTTTCTCCGGATGCAATGAAGCGCCTTGTCGCGTATGAATGGCCGGGGAATATCCGCGAACTGGAAAATGTTATTGAAAGGGAACTGATCCTGAAAAAGGGCGAACTGCTCACCTTTGAGAGTCTGATCCCCTCGCGCCCGGCAAACAACCCCCTGGATAATGTAATGACAAAAGACGATGTCCTGCCCCTTGATGAGATCTATACCCGTCATATCAGAAAAGTCCTGGAGATAACCGGCGGAAAGATCAGCGGCCCGGGCGGTGCGGCGGAAAAGCTGAAAATAAAACCGGGGACCCTCCGCAAACGGATGGACAAACTGGGAATTGATTACGGGTGGAAGAAACAGGATAAAACGACGTGAAATGATGCCATTGAAAAATTCATTCAATATCCGGCGCCCGGCCGGATATTGACACACCCGCCCGATGTTGTTATAAATACCGGTCAAAAAGGTAAGCCTTTGTCCCTTCCTTAACAAAACGGGTATAAATCAGCATCGGGAATCACGCGCACGGTTTTTGTCCCGGCCTACAGTTGAGAACAACCATGCGAACCGCGATAGTTTCAGATATTCATGGAAACCTGGAGGCTTTCTCAAGCGTCCTTGACGATATTCAATCACAGCGAGCCGACCGCATTGTTGCTCTGGGGGACAATATCGGCTATGGTGCGGATTCTGAAAAAGTCGTACAATTGCTGATTGCCGGCCAGATCCCCTCCGTGCTGGGCAATCATGAGATGGCGGTTCTTGATGACAGGGTTCTCAAATGGCACACCGGAGATGTCAGAAAAGCCATTGAAATTGCGGCAGCAGGCCTTTCGACGTCCTCTTGGCGTTATTTAAGGGAATGCCGGACAAGTATATCGGATTCCGGGTGTTTTTTCGTCCACGGGTTTCCGCCCGATTCCTTCAGGCTATACCTGCACCAGGTGGGAGAAGATCAACTGCAACAGGCTTTTACAGAAATGAAAGACGATTTATGTTTTGTGGGCCACACCCATCAGCTCCGGCTGCTGTATTACGAAAAAAACCGGATAATGCTTCAACCCATGGATCAGGCGGTGCTGCCAATCCCCAAAAACAGAAAATATTTCGTCAACGCCGGCAGTGTCGGACAACCCCGGGACGGTGATGCCCGGGCCAAGTATGTCATCTGGGATTCACGGGCCTGCCGGATAGAAGTCAGGGCTGTTGAATATGAGGCCGCTGCCGCTGCCCGAAAAATAATTGCGGCCGGTATTCCGGCCCGGTTTGCCGCCATGGTCGAGGGGGAATGATGAATTCAGACGGAACAAACCGCTTTGGCATAGAAGCCGTCCAGGATATCCCCGGAAGCCACAAAGCCCATTCCAACATCCACAAACCAGGCCGCCCTTTTTGATCTTGTATCACCGCTCCAGACCCATTTCTGGACCGAAGACAGGGGTGATTGAAAACAGAAATCTTCTCCCGGCGGCGGGGGATTCAACAGGGACAGGAGTTCATTGACCGTCGGCAGGCGCCAGTTTTCATATCCCCCGAATTTCTGACGGTTTAACGAGAGAACGTACTGATCTGCCTGATCCCATGACAAAAGGGACTCCGACCCGGATTGCTGCCAGGCCAGGCTGGTCCCGGCGTCAACGAGAACTCCGTCTTTGGAAACGCCGAACCGGTTTTCCAGGTATTGCCGCGGTCGCTGGAATTCATCGATGTTAAAAACAGAGGTGGCGCGCCGAACCGGCACCCTCTCAGGTTCGGATCTTAAAACGGCTGGTGCTGACCGTTCTTTATTTATTGGCCGGGGGAAAAAATCGTCCCCGGGGCTGCAGGCCGCCTCTATCCGGCGTTTGAAATCCCGGTAGCAGGCGCGGATATCATGAAACATCGAGCTTGCGTCCTGAAACCGCCTGTCCGGATCAGGATGAATGGACATTAAGATGAGTTCATCCCACACGCCGTCCAGGTCAGGGTTGAGGTCGCCCGGCCGTTTAAACGGTTTTTGAGGCAGGATTCCGGTCAGCATGCGATACAGCATCACCCCTACAGAATACAGGTCCGCCCGATGATCCGCCTTTCGGGGTGATGCAATCTGCTCCGGCGCGGCATAGTGGGGCGTGCCGATCATGACTTTTCCGGAACCGGCCGGCTTTTCTCCCCGCCTTCTGGATAAACCAAAATCGGTTATCTTAACGGTGTCGGTTTCGGTGAGCATCAGGTTGAACGGTTTGATATCCCGGTGAACAATACCGGCCTGGTGAAGCCGGGACAACCCGCCCAGTGTTTCAAGAACATAACCCACAGCCTTTTCCATGGGCAAAACCCGCGACGGCCTGTCCGCCCAGTATGATTCGCCCATGACAAGGCCCAGGTTGCGGCAAAAATATTCCATTAAGTAATAAACCAGCGCCCCATCCTGTTCCAGGTTCCGGACCTTTACCACGTGGGGATCCTGCAAATCAGCCAGTATGTTAAATTCATTTGTAAACTGCCCGTAAATCCATTTCATTCCCATTTTTTCAATCAGGTCCGGACCCGGTTTTAATAATTTCAAGGCAGCAAATCCGTTTTCCCCGGGGACCATCACCTTGTATACCATCCCCATACTCCCCTGCCCCAGCCGTGACCGGATCTGATATTTCCCGATGGATTTTATGGCGGTGTTTTTCATGCTCGAGGGAAAGCGTTTGCCAGAAAGTGACATTAAGAAGAAAATTTTCGCTTTATCATTTTTGCCACGGGCGCAGGCATACGGTTCATAGCGTCCAGCACACGGGGCAAGGCCTTCAGTTTCAACCCCCGGAACTCGCTGGGCACAATGGCGTCAATCAAATGCGGTCCGGGTTCACTGAACGCCTTTTTTAACGCTTTTACCAATGCCCTGGAGGTTTTAACCGTTTGGGCCGGCATCCCCATGCCTCTGGCAATGGCGGCAAAGTCAATCTCAGGCTGCGACAGGTCGAGCTGTGATTTTGCTTTGCTGCCGGCCTTTTCCGCGCCGACCCTTTCCAGCTCGACATTCAGAATGGCATAGGACCGGTTGTTGAAAACAACAACAGTGATATCGAGTTCTTCCCTGGCGATGGTCCACAGGGATTGAATCGTATACATGGCCGTCCCGTCGCCGACCAGGGCGATGACCGGTCGATTTTTTGCGGCGATGGCGGCCCCGAGCGCCACCGGCAATCCCTGGCCGATGGCCCCGCCGGTGAGCGCGAGCAGATCGTGCCGGGGCGCACCGGCGGTGAAGGCCGGCAGTTTAAGACCCGAAGTTTGTGCTTCATCGGAGATGATCGCGTTCTCCGGCATCAATGCGCCTATGGCCCGGCACACTTTCGCCCCGGTCAGTTTGCCCCGGGGACGTTTTGGCCTTTTTACCGCCTGTCGTTGCGGCTCGGTTGTTTCGGCATCAACTGCCGATACCAGGCGCTGGAGGCTGCCCAGGGCATCCTGTTCGGGTTTGACCAGGTGGTGAACGGTACAACTATCCGGCACAAGGTAACTTTTCTTGCCCGGGTAGGCGAAAAACGAAACCGGATCCCTGGCATCGATAATGACAATATCATCGAGACCGTTGAGCTGAACCGAAGCCATCTCCGCCAGGTAGGCGATTCTCTCGATATGGGGCAGCCCTGCCCCCCGCTCCAACCGTGCCGGAAAAACTTCCGCAAAAAGCTTTGCACCGGTTTTCTCCGCGATTTTTGATGCCGCAACCAGGCCATCTTCCAGCAGGACCCTCCGGCCCAGCAGCAGGGCCGTTTTCTTGCCCCGCTGCAGCAGGACTTGTGCGATTGAATTTACGATCGCATCGGGGGCTGATTCTGGTTCTGTGACCGGCAAGGCCGCCACGGCCTCTCCGCCTTGGCTCCAGGACATGTCAGCAGGGAGGATCAGGGTTGAGATCTGCGCCGGCGGCCCTTTTGCCGCCGCAACGGCCTGGGCGGCATCAGGCGCGACCTGTTCTGTTGATGTACACGTCCGAATCCACGCCGAAAAATTCCGGGCAACGGTTTCAATATCCGACTCCAGCGGGGCATCGTACTGCTTGTGGTAAGTGGCATGGTCACCGATAATATTGACCACCGGCACCCGCGCTTTACGGGCGTTATGCAGATTGGCCAGCCCGTTTCCCAGCCCGCACCCCAAATGCAGCAAGGTCGCGGCCGGTTTACCGGCGATTCTGGCATATCCGTCGGCAGCCCCGGTTGCGACCCCTTCAAACAGCGTCAATACGGCTCTCATGTCGGTACTGTCCAAAGCGGCAACAAAGTGCATCTCGGAAGTTCCCGGGTTTGTAAAACAAGTATTTATGCCACTGTTAATCAAGGTCTGAATCAAGGCCCTGGCACCGTTACCCATTGGCATGCCCCCCTTATCATTAAAGCTTCTTTACATTCTGTATACACCTTTTCCATTTCTAACAGCAAGCCTGCAAAAAAGATAAGCCGGATTCGCATGACGCCGATGCCCTGATCAGGCTCGCCCCTCTCCAGCGCCACGACTTTCAGCCGGTCTCAGTCCAAACCCTGGCGCAAGGCGCCGAGATGCTCATGGGGCAGGTTGTGGATCCGGCAGCGCCGCTGCCGATAATGAGAAAGCTTGTTTTCCTTTTAACCCGGTATTGAAACTTTTGTCCTTCGGGTGGTGTCAGCGCTAAAAGCGCTGTCATAAAAAATGATCCTAATCTCTTTACATCCGGAGGGGGGTGGGGGGTGGTGAAGATCTGCTGCGCAACGGCCTGCAACACAGCCATCAGGTTTTTTTATGTGGGATTTTAAAACCGTTTCTATTCAGGCTATGACTGAAGTCACTTTATCGGATCACATCAATCATTTGATTGATTTGCGCTGCCTGCGCTGATCCCGGCTGCAAACGGATACCGACCCGATGGAAATGATCATTCTGCTGATTACTGTGGTCAGGCCTGGAAGGCTTTTCTGAGATGGATATGATTTCCATGGGGATATTGTCAATCTTCATCCCTTTAGGGCCCATCAAACGGATACGCCTGTGACTGTTTTTATCGGCAGGCTTTTTATAGCTTTTGAGTGCCATACCGCTCAAGCTGATATCCAGCACCGCTCCGATGAATTTCGGATCGGAATCACAGACGGCAATCATCCCGTATGAGGGAGTATATCTGGTTTCTCTTCGTTGATCATTATGCAGCATCGTAACGCTCTCCTTTAACGCATTTTAAAAAAAGAAGAATAATTTCAGCGGCCTTTTTTGTCAACAAAAAATGAACTTCCCGGTGGTGGGACAAATCTGTAATATAAGATGGCGTTTTTCATTTTTATCTGGAGGGCTGAACAGGCTGTCCAACAACTCGTCATCCCGGGCAGTGGAGCGAAGCGGAACGTGACCCGGGATCCAGTATAAAATTGGTTTTATTCATTTTTCTGGATTCCGGCGCGGAGGCCGGAATGACGAATGTTGGTGTTATTGGACAGCCTGCTTAGCCTTCCAATTGCCTTAAGAGGGCTGAAGTCCTCCGCTATATCTACATAGTCAATAATAAACGGCCGTGGCGCTCGTTATCCATTGGCAGGGAGAAATAACACAGGCGCCCCTCAAGATGAGGCGCCTGTGTTATTGACAATTACTGCTCCGTACCTTTATTCCAACACTAATGTGGTTGCGCCCTGGCCGAATTTCGGCCCGGCAAAGGTGGTCATTTTCAGGTTGGTCAGGTCAAAAAGAGTGGTGCTTTGGTGGACCGAACTGTTCGGGCCCTGGCCATCGGCAGTATACATCCAGTTAATAAAGTCGAGCGCCTTGTTGTAATCATATGTGCCGTAATCCTTCTTGAGCAGAGGGATCATTTTGTCATAGCGTCTTTTGGAATCGCTATCCACATAGGTGCCGGTAAGCGAGTTCATATTAAGCGCCAGAAAATGGTTTGTCTGTATCAGAGCATCTCCATAGGTTTCCTGCTGGTCAACACCATATAAAATGGGTACAAGGGAATTCTGCCGATGGTTCAAGTACCGGCAAGCGTAATTGTGCGCCGACACCTCCAGGGACACGCCGCCCCGGTTGGCCCCTTGCCCGTCGGCAATGGCATATATCCAGGAAGCACCCCGCTTGGATTTTTCGATCATCGAAACGGCCTCGGGCAACTCATTGGCCTTTTCCATGACCCAGCGGGCGGTCAGCAGGCATCCCATACCGACATCACCGGGCACACAATCAAAGGCCGGCACCATGTCCATGCCGATGCCAAGGCCTTTTTCATTCATGGCGGCGATGCACCCTACCAGTCCGGCCACACCGACATTGATCACCCGGTTTTTGTCCTTGCCGCAGGTCTCGATAATAACCGGGTGGTCGGAAAACCCCTTGCCGCCGAACATGAAGTCCCGGCCAAGATAGAGGTTTCCGGTCTTGGTGGCGTTGCCGTCCAGGATATGCGCGTTGCAAGACAGGCTAAGGCTGTCAAGCAGCTCCCCGGTTTTAACAAGCGTGACCATAATCGGATAGCCGGCGCTTAAGAAGGCATCAAAACCCACATTGAGAAGCAGGACATCTTCGTAAGGAAGATCTATCCCTCTTGCCCGGGCGCCGTCAGAAATACCGCGCATTTCGTCCCTGTATTCTTTTGGAATATACTGTGAATTGAACAATGCGATTTGCTTGAAAGTGAAAAGCAGTATATCCGCGAGCGACGTATCGGGAAAATTCGAGATATCCATACCCAGAGATTCCAGGAGAACTTCCGCTATCGGTTTTAAAAATATATTTACATCGATACCTGTATTCCCGCCTATCATGCTGGTGCCGAGATCTAAGTAGAAATCTTCGGCTGCAACCGCCTTGCACTTTTCCGGAATCAGATACCCTTGCTGGTAGCCCATTTCATATCCGCTGCCTTCCAGGTGAAGGAAGGGCTGTTTATGTCCCGTATCCGTGATGATATATTCCAGATAGCCTTTTCCGCCGGGTGCGTACGTGCGATCGACGTGGAGGCCGGGCCCAGGGCCGTCGACGACGGGCTGGGGTGGTGGTGGTGGCGGGGGTTTGGGTGCAAATGCAAATGCAGTGGTTGCCTGAAAAAACAGACACAGGGTAATCATTAATAAAACAAACAGCTTACCAGACAAACATTTTTTCCTCATTCTTTCATCCCCCTACCTGAATAATGTTGCTGTTATGGTTGCTTGCAAAAGAGCAAGGCAACCTTTTATTATTTTAATCTGTATAGCATTAATCATGCCGAAAAAATTATTCCATAATATTCAACAGGTTGCTATTTTCACAGCCCCCGGGCTTCGAAATATGAAAGAATTAACTGTGAAATATGAAAAGTTGCCATATAATAGAAAATCAGATTGGATACGCTATGAAAATTCGACCCGACAAACTTTTACAGCAGGTGCAAAAGCGCGTCTTTGATGAAGACGACCTTGAGGGGGGGCTGCTTGATATCTATAAATGCATTTCAGATGTGGTGCCCCTGGAAAGGGTGCTGCTGCTCCATTTCGATCATGATCGGAAGATGTGCCGGGTTATCGCCCATGCCATTGGGGTGGGTGCCGAAGAAACCAATTTCATGTTCGACGTTCCCGATGAGATCATTGAACTGTTATGCAGCCAGGCCATGCCCGAGACCCACATCATCAACCAGCCGGACAAGGACCCCCTGGGCGCAGAGGTAATGAAGTACAGCGGCATGTCCGACTGGTCGGCATTTCTTGTAAATTTCAAAAACGATACCAACACCTATGGCGCGGCTGTGATCCTGACTGACGGCAGGGATAAGTTCAAGCAAGATCATTCTTACCGGATCACGCGTTTAAAAGCCCCCCTGCAGCTGGCACTGGATACCGCCATCACAGCAAACGAAAAGCGGATTCAGCCGCCCTTGTGGAAAGAACCTGTGGCGGATAAAAATGAATTTTTCCGCCAGGTCACCCGGCGTTTATGCGGCCACCTTGACCTGAAAACCGGTGTCGATCTGTGCAATCAATACCTCAGCCGCTTTTTGCCGGCTGACGCGCTTATGGTCATGCAGGTCGAAACGGGCCTGAAATCCGAACGTATTCATGCCGAGGCCTTCGGGATGCTGCAGCTGCACACCCAGCCTGTTGTCCCCTGGGCACCGGGAAGACCGGCCCCTGATGCCTTCAGGGAAGGGTTTGAGGCACACATCATCAATGAACCTGAGGACTATCCTGAGATGCGCCCCTATTTCAACCTTTTCGGTGATGACTGGTCGGCGATTATCATGCCCCTCGTCCACGAGGACCGGCCGTTTGGTGTCGCGATAATGGCGCTGGTCGGTAAAAACCGCTATACAGAAACGCACAAGCAACTGTTTTCATTACTCCATGACCCGTTTGCCCTGGCCCTCTCAAACAACATCAAGCACCGCGAGGTCATCCGGCTGAAAAACATCATCTCGCAGGAGAGAAAAGACCTTCAGAAAGAATTGAATTTCCCCGCAGCAGGCACTATCGTCGGTGCCAGGCATGGCTTAAGAGATGTCATGGACAGTGCCCGCCTTGTTGCCGAACAGGACAGCCCGGTATTGCTGACAGGAGAAACCGGCGTGGGCAAGGAAATTATCGCCAATTTCATCCATCAGCAGTCATCGCGAAGAGACGGCCCTTTTATCAAGGTGAATTGCGGTGCCATACCGGATACGCTGGTGGACAGTGAGCTGTTCGGTCATGAGAAAGGGGCTTTCACCGACGCCCGAAGCCGGAAAAAGGGCCGCTTTGAACGGGCCAGCAGGGGAACCATTTTTCTGGATGAAATCGGCGAACTGCCCCTGCCGGCCCAGGTGCGCCTGCTCCGGGTGCTGCAAAACAAAGTCATTGAACGCGTTGGCGGCACCGAAGCCATACCCGTTGACATCCGCATTATCGCCGCCACCCACCGCAACCTGGAAGAACTGATGGCTTCCGGGAAGTTCAGAGAAGACCTGTGGTTCCGCCTGAATGTATTTCCCATCCGGATCCCTCCCCTGCGTTCAAGAAAAGAGGATATCCCGGCCCTGGCAGACCACTTTATCGAGAAGAAATCCTTTGAATTACGATTCCAGGACCAGCCGACCCTTTCGACAAACGCCATGCGAAGGTTGACCGCTTATGATTGGCCGGGAAACGTCCGCGAACTGGAGAACGTGATTGAAAGGGAATTGATCCTGAACAAAGGCGGGCGGCTGACGTTTCAGCATGTCAGCCCCGAACCGCCGAAAGACAACCCTTCTGAACCGGCCATTAAGGAAGATAATATCCTGTCCCTGGATGAGGTCTTTGCCCGTCATGCAAAAGAAGCGCTGACCCTTTCCGGCGGAAGGGTTGAAGGTCCGGGTGGTGCCTCGGAATTGCTGGGCATTAAACCCGGCACCCTGCGCAGCAGAATGAAAAAACTCGGGATTCCCTACGGCAGGAATAAGACATGATACACATATTTCATGGACTGTTCTGAAATCCTGATCATCGGCCCATTGCAAGGCGCAAGGCATGCATACACGTAGGGGCACCCCCCTGTGGGTGCCCTTCTATCGGGCGGCCACGGGGGGGTGCCCTTCTATCGGGCGGCCACGGGGGGCCGCCCCTACTAATAATTGGTGAACGATATGATGAAAACTGAGCCGGACGTTTTAAACCGGATAATGCAGCGTGCAGCCGCAGGCGGGGACGTCTACGAAGCGCTGTTCGCTTTTTATGGTTATCTTCGCCGGATACTGCCCGTCGATCGAATGAGCCTGGTTCAATTTGATTTTGACAGGCTTATACTGCGATCTGTTGCCCAGTCCTCTGACACGGGATGTGAAAAAACGAATTTTCAGTTTCATCTGCCCGCTGAAATTGTTGACCTCATTCAAAATGAAAGTCTGCCACGAGCACACACGATCAATGAACCGGAAATGGATCTGATCGGTAAGAATATAGCCGTAAGGTTTCGTCTTTCGGACTGGTCCATGATGAGCATAAGGATTAAGGATCAGGCCGTCGTTTACGGGGCAATTTTTTTTGTAACAAAAGGCCGGAACAAATATACTGAAAATCATACCCGCCTGTTAACCGGTCTATATGATAAGCATAAATGGTTTCTTGAGGCTGTAATCAAGGATCATGACGAAACATCGGCCGGGCCCGGACAAAAAGAACCCATACCCGGTAAATATGAATACTTCCGTCAGGTCACCCGCCGATTGTGCGGCCATCTTGATCTTGAGGCCGGGGTTTTGCATTGCCTTCAATACCTCAGCCGGTTTATGCCGGTTGCTACACTTGCCGTTCACAAGCATTATACGGGCCCGGGGGACGACTTTATCGGGGTCAGCCCGAACGGATTTTTCGACTATTTCAACCCTGAATTTATGACCCGGTCGACCGAGCACCTGAGCCCATCAGGAAAGACGGATAATCCCAAAGTCACCATCATCAATCAGCCCGAACGCAATCCCGCCATGAAACATAATGTAAAACTGTTCGGCCCCAACTGGTCGGCGATTACCATGTTTCTCCAGCACAACAGGGATCCGCTCGGCATGGCTTCGATCATCACCGAAGGGGAAAACGCCTATACCGAAGAACACCGGCGCCTGTTTGCAATGCTCCATGATCCTTTTGCCCTGGCGCTTTCAAATTACAACAAACATCACGAAATCATCCAGCTGAAAAACATCATCGAAGAAGAGAAGAAAGACCTTCAGGAAGAGCTCAAGCGCTCCGGAGCGTATACCATTATCGGCGAAAATTCGGGCCTGAAATCGGTAATGGAAAACGCCCGCCTTGTCGCCGGGCAGGACAGCCCGGTTTTGCTGACAGGAGAGACCGGTTCCGGCAAGGAAATCATCGCCAATTACATCCATCAGCAATCATCGCGAAAGGACGGCCCCTTAATCAAGGTCAATTGCGGCGCCATTCCGGACACGCTGCTGGACAGTGAACTGTTCGGCCATGAAAAAGGCGCCTTTACGGGTGCAGAGAACCGTAAAATCGGCCGCTTTGAAAGGGCCGACAGAGGGACGATCTTTCTGGATGAAATCGCCGAGCTGTCGCTGCCGGCCCAGGTCCGCATGCTCCGGGTACTCCAGTATAAGGTTATCGAGCGTGTCGGCGGAACGGAAGCCATACCCGTTGACGTCCGCATCATCGCCGCCACCCACCGCAACCTGGAAGCACAGACGGCATCCGGGCAATTCAGGGAAGACCTCTGGTTCCGCCTGAACGTGTTTCCGATCCGGATCCCCCCGTTGCGTTCAAGAAAGGCGGACATGCCGGACCTGGTCAACTATTTTATCGAAAAAAAATCCCGTGAATTGAAACGCCAGGATCCCCCCCCCCTGTCTCCTGATGCCATGGAACGGTTGAGCGCGTATGAATGGCCGGGAAACGTGCGTGAACTGGAGAATGTGGTTGAAAGAGAATTGATTCTAAGCCGGGGAGAAGTACTCACGTTTCAGAGCATTACCCCCGGGCCGTCAAAAGGCAGTTCTCCGGACACGGCGATTTCCGCTGAGGACTTTTTGAAAATGGATGAGGTCTACGTCCGTCACATTGAAAAAGTGCTGGCTTATACAAACGGCAAGGTCAGCGGCCCCGGGGGCGCTGCCGAACTGCTGAAAATAAACCCCGCTACCCTGCGAAACCGGATGAAAAAACTGGGGATCCCCTACGGCTGGGAAAAGGAAAAAACAACCTAATACGCAACATAGGAATCGATCTTCGCTTTGATTTCATCGACATAGTTTTCGTTGTCAATCCTGATTGCTACCGCGCCCTCCGGGCAGTATGTCTCACACCTGCCGCACCCCCTGCAGACATCAGTATGCACGGCCTTGCCGTCAACAATTTTTATGGCATCAAAGGGGCAGGTTGCCATACAGGTGCCGCATCCGGTGCACTTATTGTTCACCTCGATGACCAGCCCCTTGATCGGTTCAATGATGCCGTCAAGGTATTTACCCGGTACATGCTTATACGATGTCAGAATGCAGCAGCAGGGACAGCAGAAACATATCGCTAACAGTTTTTTCCGGTCAGGGGTCATATAAATGAAATTGTCGATACTCACCTTGCCGGTCATGGGCACCAGCCCTTCTGCAATACCCTTCTTTACATGTTCACGGGCCTCTTCACGGCTGATCCGCTTGCTTACACCATGAGGCAGGCTCAGGGCGGTCTCGCCCATAAAGAGGCAGCCGATATTATGGTCATGGGCTTTACATTCGCCGAGAAGGCGGCAACCGCATTCATTCATCCTGACAAAAACCGACGCCTTTTCGATAATGTTATAAAGCACCTGTTGGGATAAAACCGTGTTGGGGCCGGATTCAAGGGATTTATTGACCGGCAGGTAGTTGATGCAGTTTTTATCCGGATTCAACCAGGGGATTATCCGCCTGAGCCCGGGCACCTTGCCGAGATAGAATATAAATAAAACCGCCTTGAACGGTTTTAATCGCCTGCCGCTTGAGATGATCCATGAAAGTACTGCCTGCAACGGGTTATCACGGACATGCCGGTTATAATAATCAATGGGTTCAGACTGAAGGGCAAGCCCGCTGTTCTTTCTTTTCAAGGCGAACTTCATGGATGGCCCTCCCTTATTTTGAAGACATCTTTTTGGCTGACATTTCCGGTCCCCCCACCTTTATGATGCCCCGGCTAAACTAAATATCTTACAGTGTTTTCATAATAATATCATAGAAAAAATGATTTTCATTCGACTTTTGTTACCGGCCTGACCGGATAAACCATAATTGTCCCGGATCGTCATTCCGGGCCACTTTTTTCTGGAGGGCTTCGATAAAACCAGTCTGCCGGTTTCCAGTCATAAACGGATGGAAACCGGCAGGCGGCATGCTCAATCAACCAGGGGCTTTCCCCACTCTAAAAAGGCGTTTCCCCGCACCTGAAGAAATAGGGCAGAACATCCAAGGGCGCATCAACGGTTACCGTCTGCCCGCCCTGGTACACATCGTTTGTCATCATATACTGCCAGCATCCTTCCGGTAACTTTACTGATTTGGTGCGTTTTCCTCTGTCCAATACCGGTGCCACCAGAACTTTTTCCCCCAGCATAAATTGCCCCATTTCATTGCCAAATCGATCATCGTCCGGAAAGGCCAGCCACATCGGCCGCCACAGCGGCATGCCGGTTGCGGCCGCGGTTTGCCAGAGTGTATTCATATAAGGCAGGGCTTTCTTTCTTAAGGCAAGCACAGACTTGAAAATATGTACGGTCTCATCATCATAGGACCAGGGTGTTTTAAGTGCTGTGAAAGGGGAGTTATGAAGTCTGAAGACGGATATAAATGTTGCCAGCTGGGTCCAGCGGATAAAAAGCTCTTTATTGGCAACACCGTAGAGGTCCCAATATCCGCCGATATCTGTTGACGCATTATAGGCGCCGCCCAGGCCCCGGTTGAGGATGTCCGGTAGTACCGACTTAATGCCGGTGTCGGCATCCCAGGATTGGGTATTGTCCCCGAGAAACTGAGCGCTTTCGTAGGCCGGCGAGCCGGGTCGCCCGGTATAATTGGCGCGGGTAAAAAAGAAAATGTCCCGCCCCGGATGGGCCTGCTCGTAGGCATCAACAATCCGGGCGGTTTCTTTATCGCCCAGGACCGGCAGCCTGTTATGCATGCTGCGTCCGGTTTCACCATTATAGAAATGCATGTCAGGCCGGACCTGTTCGCCAAAGTCAAACATAAAACCGTCGCTGCCCAGATCCAGCATACGGGTCACCCGCTGTTCCCACCAGTCGAGGGCAAAGGGATTGGTATAATCCGTCACGCTTGTCGGTGCCATGAGTACCGGGTAGGCGTAGGGCGAACCGTCATCCCGGGTCGGCATATAACCATTGTCGTATGCCTGGTAATAAATTTCCGGGTCTTCTGTGTTCAAAGAATCATCGGTTAACATCATCCGCATATAAGTTAACGGTTTTATATCCAGACGATCGAGCTCTGCCAGCAACCGGTCCAGTTCTCCTTTGGTAAGATTGGCAGAAGACGCCCAGGCCTCGATAAGGTATCCACTCGTATCGATCTCCAGTTCCGTTAACTTCTGTAAATGCGCCATGGCATCCTTGAAATAAGCCCCGGGTTGGGCGTCACCAATTAACGTTATCGGCGACCGCTGAGCAAATATTAACCCTTTGGCCCAATCGGGAATCGCGCGGTGACGACCATTAATGGCCGTTATACTTGCTATATTATGCTTGTAATCCCCGGCACTCACGACAAAAGCGGCGCTGTTGGAAGATACATTCACCTTCCAGGCATCATCTCGGTCATTGCCCATATAGAACCTTGCCAGTTCACTGTTTTCAAGCAGAAAAGCGTAATCTTCCGAAGAATAGAACAGCGCCTGCGGCCCATAGGCACGGGAAAGAGAGTATTTGTCCACTATAGCGTTCTGTGCCATGGCGTCCATGGTCCATGAGTAGAGCGCATTGCCTTTTTGATCCAGTGTCCCGCGACGTCCCCCGAAGCCATAAAAGGATTCATCACGGGCGCTTTTAAAAGCGAAGCTGATATTTTGTGCCCGTGCGTCATTTACCGTGGCAGTAACCCGCATGGCTTTCACGCCTGATGGATCCGGTTCAACCAGGACGTCGACCGTTGTGTTGTTTCTGGTGGTTTCTAATTTGAACAACTTCCCGTTACCCGAATCGCGCACCTCGATTACGTCCGTGGCAAAATAGAGTTTCGTGTCGCGATAGACCTGCATCGGTTCGACAAAGAGCAAGTCGATAAAATCAAAGGTTTCAGGGCCGCCGATTTCAAAGTGCAAAGGGTGATAGCTGTCGCAGATGACCGGTGGGAAAGACCAGAACTCTCCCATCAAGTCGGGTTCGCAGTAATGGCAATCCGGATTTAAAATGGGGGTATTGCTGTCAATCGAAGCCAACACGGTCCGCCCGCCACCGTCTTTAATGAGAAGGCGAAACGGCCCGGTTTCTACCACAGCGGATACGTTATTACCGGACACCACATATTGCGGATCTAAAGAAGGCTCCGGCGGCGGCGGCGCAAAGGCAAACAGTTGTGGCGTGAAAATCGACAAACAAAAAAGTGCTGAAAAAATTATGTTGAACCGTTTCATTCCATACGCTCCTTTGTAATTGCGTTTAACACCATCAGGCAACCCTATCTCCTCCTTACCTGATCTGCTTAATCTCGATATACCGGTATAAAAACGATTGTTCCTTGACTATTTTGACAATAATTAGCATTATCCTCACATGGCACTACAAGCATTCGGAAAAAACCTTTTTTTTCTCGACAACTATCCGATCAATGTATTCAAGGTGGGACCGCCCTATCTTTTTCTGAAACGCCCTGATTTGGATTTCACCAAGCAGCAGCATTATCATGATTTTTCAGAACTGGTCATTGTCACCGAAGGGACCGGCCTGCATTGGGTGGAGGGGTTTGAATTTCATGTATCGGCCGGGGATGTGTTTTTAATCCAGGGGGAGCAGCAGCATTTTTTTAAAGAACTCAACGGCTTAACGTTGTATAATGTGATGTATCAACCGGACAGACTTCAGCTACCCTTAAAAGAGCTGAAGAAAATCCCGGGATTTAACGCGGTTTTTGTGCTGGAACCGGCCTATCGCCAAAAGCACAATTTTAAAAGCCGCCTTCACCTGGATCGCTCCGCACTGGCTAAAGCGCAGCAGATTCTGCATCAGATGGGGCGGGAGATAAAGTCTCTGGATTCCGGTTTTGAGATCTCTCTTTTCGGTAACCTGGTCCAGCTGCTTGTGTTTCTGTCCCGCCAATACGCTAAAGCGCCGCAGACAGAACAGGGGCAGGCGATTCTTCGTATTGCCGAAGTTATCGGTGCGCTTGAAAAGGAATATGCAACTCCCTGGAAGCTTTCAGATCTGGCTGATCTTGCCCGCATGTCCGAGGGGAATCTGCATCGCGTCTTCAAGGAGGCTACCGGGCAGTCACCCATAGATTATTTAGTCCGGTTGCGGATGCACCGGGCCATGGAGCTGTTGTCCGGGACGACCTTATCGGTAACAGAAATCGCCTTTGACGTGGGTTTCAACGACAGCAACTATTTTACACGGCAATTCAGAAAAATTGTGGGAATGTCTCCTTCCAGCTACAGAGGATCTACATCATAACCGTTCCCGGGGGCGGCGGCCGTGTCGATCAGGCCTTTTCCGGTGAGAAAACACGGGGTCTTATTAAAATAACGATGCAAAGAAGAGCACAGAGCAAAGCAAACACGTCACCGTAGCGACAATAAAATGTCTTCCGCTTTTCCAACGGAAGCCGGTACAGGCTGATGCCTTCGGTAAAGGTCGGCAGCTGGTCGATGATCCGGCCCGAAACATCTATGAAACCCGATATACCCGTATTGGCGGCCCGCGCCAGGGGACGGCGGTTTTCAACACATCTGAAGACCGCCATGGCAAAGTGCTGGTAGTGGGCGCTGGTGGGGCCGAACCACGAGTCATTGGAAATGTTGATCAGATAGTCCGCGCCTTCGTTAACAAAACCCCGTGCAAGCTGTGGAAAAATGACTTCAACACATACCAGGGAACCGCAGGCGCCGGCCGGGGTGTCAAAAAGCGTATACCTTGTGCCGGCCGTGTACTGCCGGGGGGCTGCATACCGGAGCCTGAGCACATCGACAAACCCCAGGGGGAAGAATTCGCCGAAAGGCAGTAAATGCAGCTTGTCGTGGTATGCCTTGATACCGTCTCCATCGATATAGAAGGCGGTATTATAAAAACGATAGTTCCCTTTTTTACCGCTGTAGCGGGGGCCTCCGGTTATCAGCTCCGCATTATGGGTGCGCAGCAGGTTCAGCAGATTTGCCGGGATTCTGTCCTGCAGGTAAAAAGGCACCGTTGTTTCCGGCCAGATAACCAGCCGCGCACCCCGGGCAAGCGCCGTCTCTGTCATCCGAAGGTGTCGGGACATGATTTCGCCCGTGTTTTCTTTTCTCCATTTGCTGTCCTGCGGGGTGTTGCCCTGGATAACCGCAACCGTGGCTGTTGATCCGGCAACGGCTTCCGGCTGATGGAGCGGGTATTGCCACAGGCGAATGCTTCCATAAAGGATAACTGCCAGCACAGCGGCCAGCGCGGGCAGCATGCGCTTGAAGCACAGGCGTTTATCCGGCAGGCAGGTACAGGCGCTATACAGCGTGCCGCTGGTAAAAACAATCAGGAAAGACAGGCCGTAGACGCCGGCAATGTCTGCCGCCTGGATCAGCGGCAGCACCCTGTACTGAGAATGCCCGAGCAGGCACCAGGGCATGCCGCTCAGCAGGTTGGCGCGGCAGTACTCCATAACGACCCAGAGGCCGGCCAGCCCGGCAGCCTGCACAAAAGGGGATGGGCATCGCTGAAGCACCCTGCCGGCCGCGGCACCGTAAAAGGCAAAGAAAATCCCGATCAAGGCGCCATTGATGACCAGCAAAAACAGCAGGCTGACGGCAAAGCCGGCATTGCCGTAAACCTTAAGGCATAGAACACCCAGTATGAAACGCCGATCGAGATCAGGGCCCCGTAAAGCCATCCCAGCAAAAAGGCCCTTCTGGTGCCTGCCCTGGAAATGGCATACCAGAACGGTATTGCCTGGACCCAGGCAAGAACCCAGAGCCCGGTCCGTGGAAACGCCAGCACCTGCAACAAGGCAGCCAGGCAGACCAGCAGAATGTGTTTTAACCGGGAACCGCGTTCCTGTATGGGGTCTGGTACGGACTTCTTTCTCTTTTTGGATTTCGCCATAAAACTGAACTGGAAATATCAATTAAAAACATTTGATACAAGTACCATCATTGCGTTATGATTACGACTATAAAAAAAAATAACGCAATATATTTTTTTACCCTGCCTTAAAAGGAAATGAATTTATGGCTGATAAACCGGGAAAAGTCGAACACTATGATAAGCAGTTTGGCATAATCGCTATTGAAAAAGGATACATTTCTGCTGAGAACCTGATCGGTGGCCTGAAAACTCAGGTTGAAGAAGACATCCAGAACAATACACACCGCTTGATAGGTGAAATCCTGGTGGACAAAGGGCACATGACGCTTTCTCAGGTTAATGACGTCATTGCCGAAATGTTTCCAGGCTGAGCCTTGACTTTATTGTTCCGTCGCTTTTGTATCTTCCTGATTGACAATATCGAGCGACGCCACAACGAAAAGCAGAACGGAATCCAGCGCTATCCGCTCTCCGGAACCGATCGCGCCATAAACAAGCCCAAAAGGCACGTCCCGGGTTAGCTGTCGCAGGCGGGGGATGTTCTTTTAATCTGTTTGTGCCCTGTATTCCGCAAGCGCCTTTTGTATTCGATCTAAAAGGTCTTTAGGGAAAAGTTTTCCGCCCAGTTTTTGCTGAACCGCCTTTCCCGCCTTTTCAAGGGCCTGCCGGTCCTCGGATGAGAAGGTCAGGACTTTCATTCCGCATTTGGTTTCAAAGGCTTTCAGACTTTTTTCTTCGTAGCTTCTGATCCGTCGGTTCCATTCGGTTTCAAACGAGTTGAGTTCGGAGACAAACAGTTCCATTACATTGTCGGCGTAAATTCTGGACACGCCCAGCTGGCTGCGAATCCGGTCTACTAATGTGGACCTGATCAGAACAGCACCCGGAGAATAGAGAATCGGCGGTTTGATGTAAAAATTCGAGTACTGGTAGGCCTGCATACCCAGCATCCAGGCCGCAGGAGACATATTAACGTTTATCTGGCCCGTGCTGAGGGCCGCAACCGTATCAGGAACAGCCACCGTTATCGGGTTAATACCCAGTTCCTGATAAAACGCCGTCTCCATGGCACCGAACCACATCGCAACATTCTGTTTTCTGATGTCAGCCAGACCGACCGCCTTGTTTACTGAAAACCAGTAACAGTTACCGGTATCGATAAGCGCCCCCAGAATGTAGCCGTTTTTTTCAAAAGCCCGGTCAAATGTTTTTCTGAATTTTTTACAGATGTAATCAACTTCATCATAATCATTAAACAAACCGGGCAGCATCAGAACCGAGATATCGGATGATCCTTCCATCAGCCCCACGGCGGTGCAGCCGCAACTGTCAAGCCGGTCTTCACCCATCTTTCTTAAAACATCTGTATCCTCTCCCATGACACCGCCGCCGTATATCTTTACCAGGAATTTTCCGCCGGACAGGTTCTCGATCCTCGGCAGGATCATGGTTTCGGGTACGTTCAGCCAGGGCGTGCCCGGAGGGGCGAGGGAGGCTATTGTAAACACGATGGGATCATTCGCTTTCATGGCAGTCGGCACTGCCCGCCAAACAATTTTTTTGGCCGCCGGCCACTCCATATGGGGAGAAAAAAGCGCGTTAAAACGTTCGGGCACGACATTTAAAATATAACGGGAGGTCATTTGCCGGTCAATTATTGACAGAAAAACTTCTTCCATCATGGTTTCAAACGCAGTCTCGCCCATTGATCCGTTGGCCAGCATGTTTATCATGGTCTGCTGGCGCTGCTCGAGTGCCGGGCCAAATTCCTGACCGGTCCACAATGCCAGAAGGCTGTCCTGCAGTATGCTCTGAAATCTGTCGCGGTCGGCGTCAGCGGCTGTAACGGTCAAGGTGTGCGCTAAAACTAGAAATATAATGATCAGGCAGGGCAATATCCGCAACCGTTTATTCAAAGCACCCGCATTTAAAAAGGCCATAGCCCTGTTCCCTTCCGGCATATTAATTGTTCGTTATGATAAGGTTTGATTGTGCCTTTCCCGCCAAATCGGATCGAAAAAAACCAGGAAATTGCTTTTATGCTTTTATAACTTAAAATTCTAGCATGGACTGATTTGTGTGGCAACATTACGGTTATCTACGGTTATCTGCCGGATCGTTATTTCCGCTTTTCATTAACAGGCCTTGCTCCCCCGTCAGGCCGTATTTCATAGATCAGCCCGTTTAAGGTGTTGGATACAAACACCTTATCCTTTGAGTCAATGGTGATATTATCTGTACCGAAGCAAGCCGTCGCTACCCGTTCCTTGTCTCCGGCTACAGGATCAATTTTCCAGATATTTCCGGGGAATGTGGCGGCATACAGTTCTCCTTTTGAATTAAATTTTACCCCTGCCACCAAAGGCAAATCCGCAATTACCGTTTTAATATCCGTTTCAAGCGCTGCTGTGGCCGGGTTGTCCGCATCGACATTGGTGGAAACAATTTTTCCGGCCCGGTTCAAGGCCGTATACAAACGGCCGTCCGGGCCGAAATCCGATCCATTAAATTGCCCCTTGGGCCCGGAGATCAGGCGGGGCGGCTTTTTCAAATTTCGATCAACTTCATATAAAGCATCTCCTAAAACGGCCATTCCAACAAAAACCCTGCCGTCCTTTGAGATCGCGATTGAGTTTACCCCGGTTGAAATATGCTGTTTGGTAACCCCGCCATTGGCATCACGGCGGCAAATATTGCCCTGCAGAATATCCGTATAATAAATGTCGCCATTGGGGGCGAATTCCACATCATCGGGACCATCAACACCTTCTTGTTCTCCCAGGGTTTTTAAAACCGCACCGGTTCCGGTATCCAAAACATGTATAGCACCGCCAAAAACGGAAGCAACATGAAGCCGGTCATTCCTGTCAAAACAAATGCCGTTTGCCCCCCCTTTTATGCCCGGTGCCAGAAACAAGACATAAACAAATGTTGCTATTATCAGGAGGGCCGCAACTCCCGCCAAAAGAGCAAAAGACAAAATTAAAAATTTAATCAACTTTTTAAACATGTTGTCCTCACTCCCATTTGACTTGATTTCAGGTCGTTTTTGTCACAACCCACTTGTGTATTTCATTCGCCGTCTGCCGCCACCCTGTTTCCAGCATAACATTATGGGCCTGGCCCGGAAGGACCATGAAATCCGCCCCAAGCGCTTGGGCAAGTACCTGCTGTTCGTCCACGGAATAGGTAAAATCCCGGTCGCCGATCATCACCAGGCACGGCGTTGTAACCTTTTCGGGATACAGGCGTACCCGGAAAAGCATGTCCATTCCCATTTTTTTAGAATCGGGTACGCACTGTTCCCGGTAATACCCGTCAAGATCAACCGGTGGCGGATCGCTGAAAAACAGCTCTCCGGCAGTTTCCGCGTCGGGTATTTGAAGATTACGAGAAATCATCGTTCGTAAAAATTTCAAAGGATGGCGGCGGAACATCCGGAATATCAATCGGGCAGCGCCGGTATGCGGGTAACTGGCGATCAGAACAGCACCCGGGAGTTCGTTAGACTCAACGTACTTAAGCGTCAGGTAACCACCCAGGCTGTGGGCAATAATGACCGGCCGGGGTAAAATATTTTCAACCGCCTGTTTAAAACAAAGACAGTAGTCCGCAGCGCCGTATCTGTTGATGTGGCCTTTATTAAGTGAACTCTCTCCGCGTCCGGGCAGATTAGTGGCGTGTGTTTCGTATCCCAGATCCGCAAAATAGCGCATGAATTGCTGCCAGTATCCAGCGGTACAATGCATGCCATGCTGAAAAAAAAGCGGGGTCTCATACTTTTGCCGGGAAGGTTTTAATATAATATGCTCCAACGCCTCGTTCCCGGCAAAAATTATTTCGCTGGTCGTTTTCACGTCATACCTGTCCTTAATTAAACTTTTTATAACTCCGCCTGATTTTTCAAGGCCTGGTTCATCTTTTCGAACCCCTTGCGGGTAACCGCTTCCAGTTTGGCCCACACAACCGGTACCAGCAGACCGGTAAATTCGTCATCATGGATGTAACGGGTCCTGTTTTCATCCAGGGGTTCGAGAACATGGATATGCTCTCCATTCACCAGTCCCGGCACGAGAAAATACCCCAGCCAGCGCAGTTCCTTTTCAGGAATCATCTTTGTGATAACCGGGTGGAAAGTTTTACCGGTCGTACTGGTCGGCTGCGCCCGCACGGTAATTTTTTCACCCTGCCGGATCGGTCCTTTTCCCATAACCACAAACGGGTTCCATTCGGCATAACGTTCCAGGTCCGTGATCAGTTCCCAGACTTTCTTTACAGGTGCTTCGATGTCGATCTGCGTATGAACTTTTCTCATGGTGTCTCAGGCTCCTGCTCCTTGCCGATAACCGTACTGATTATGGTCACCAGCTTTTCCTCATCAAGTGCTTCAATCTGCTTTATGGCGTTTTCAACTCCGATCATCCTGATATTGTCTTTTTCCGCCCAGGTTTTCGTGACCGTCAGGTCCTTGATACCGGTGATAAAAAGCGCGCCTTTTGAGTTGTAGGTGGTGTCCCTGAGCATCTCATCAAAAGCCATTTTGGCCAGGGGCCAGTTTTCGGTGATAAAATTCTTTCCGGAACCGGCATTGATGGCCCTGGCCATAAGGTCCGGGTCAAGGCCTTTTTTCTTTCCCAGGTACATGGCTTCATTCACATTCATGCCCACGATGATGCCGACTATGTTGTTGACCAGTTTCATGGAGGCGCCCATGCCCAGTTCTCCCATGTAAAACATTTTATCCTTATCCCCCATGGCGTCAAGAACAGGCCGTGCTTTTTCAAAAACACTTTTTTCACCGCCAGCGTAAATGGCCAGCCCGCCGGTCTCGGCCAGTACCGGCGAACCGCTGACAGGCGCGTCAAGAAGTCCGATTTTATCCCGGCCCATCTCATCCAGTCTGGCTCGCAGCGCCCTGACCTCATCAGGGGAAACCGTGCTCATAACGATCAGGGTCGCCCGGCTTTCCGGCGGCAGGACTTCCATGAGCTGAAAAGCGACATCTTCCACCTGGGCCATGTTGTTGACCATGATGACGATGGTCTGGACATCGGCCATGTCGGCCAGGGATCTGCATTTGATGGCGCCTGCAGCGATGACCTTTTCAAGTGCTTTTTCATTCAGGTCATAGGCCTTGACGCCGAATCCCTTTTTTAAAAGCGTACGCGCCATGGGACCGCCGATCATCCCGAGACCTGCAAAGCCGACTGTTTCCAGTTGTCCCGGGCTTTTTTCCCCCTTGGATTTGAGGGCATCGGCCAGGGCCTTGAACCATAGCAGCAAAGCCAGTTCCCCCTGGATGTCGATCTTTCCGTTTGTTATGCCGTTTAAAAAAGCATTCTTGTCTTTGGAAATAAGAATGGAAAACCCCTCATCGGCGTTCGTAAAGCAGATGGTCAGGTCCGACTGACCCTGCTTGTTCCTGTATGTGGTCAAGCGGCCGCCGGCAAAGACAAACTGTTTGACAACTTTCCGGTCGGTGGTTTTGAAACATATAGACGCCTGGTGTCTCCTGGCAAGCTTTATGAATTCGGGGTTTGTTCTTAACGCGCGTTTCATCAGTTTTTCAAGCAGCCATAAGACGATTTTGAGTTTCATGATGTTGCTCCGTATCAAATGATTTTAGTTTTTATCCGCTATCAGGTGCGATTCGCTTTATACAAGACCGCTATTTGTCTTTGTTTATGATTACTCTTCTAAATTGGTCCATAGATCTGGAAAATTGATCGATCTGTTTTTCCGGAATCTCATCGGGCCGGCCAAGATGGTTAAGCAGAAAGAGATTGTTGACCCAGCCGGTCATCAGCCAGGCCACAATTTCCACATCGATATCACTGCCGAAAATTTCCCGGTCGAAAACCTTGGAAATGATCTGCACCCAGGCCGTATGAAGGGATTTCAGCAGTTCCCATACTCTTTCCTTTATGTCAGGATCTTCTACGCATTGGGCCTTGAGCATGACGGTCATCCGGTCCGGGTTGGTCCTTACTTCATGCTGGAAGCGCTTTCCATAATCGCGGATCTGACGGAAACTGATGGATGGAATACCGTCTATAAGCCGGACCCGGCCGAGGAGGGATTCGTAAATACTGTCCAGCACGGCCAGCTGGAGCCCTTTTTTATTCGTAAAATGCTTGTATATAACCGGTTCGGTAACCCCGACCTCCCTGGCAATAACGGCAATCGTGCACCGTTCGAAGCTGGTGCGCGCAATGACGGCAATGGTCGCTTCAATTATGGATTGTCGTCTTTGCTCTCCTGTCATGCGTTTCCGGGTCAAATCGGCACCAATAAAGATGTTATATAAGTTAGTTAATAATAACTAACTTAATGGTTCGAGTCAAGCCCTTTTTTTAATCTCCGGTTCGGGCTGGCCAACAGATTTCAAAGTTTACTTGAACGGCTGGCCCGACCTGCATCTGCAAGGTACAGGACGTGTACCAATGAGGACTGCGATAATCTTGAACCTGGCTTTATTCGTTCCACCATGACGGCTCGTAAACTTCAGTAGTAACAGGAATCGTCCACCTGGAAAAGAATTCCCAGATCCTTCGGGCGTAATCAGACTGGCTGGCAACGCCGTCTTTGCCACCCATCAGCGGACCCTCGAAACCATGGCCCTGCGAGTTGAGTATCTGGCGGACTTCCACACCGCCGGCACAATCCTGGTAGGCGCGTATCCATTTATAGTCCAGATGATCCTGCGACCGAGTCGAGTCGCTGTTATCGGCGAGTACGGTGTATTCACCCGTGCATTCATTCACTTCGGCCCAGCGGTGCCATCCCCTGTAGCCCCCATTGGACTGAGACCCAATAATCGTGGTAGCGCACACATCATTCCAGCAATTCACCTGGTCATTGTATCCATGAATGCCCAGAAAAGGCACAGGGTGGTAACCGCTGTCGCCTTTGTGGTTCAGTGCATTATTTTTCAGCCATTGGTCAAAGGCAAAGGAATTGGCCGAGATCGCCGCGATGTGAGCGGGTGCCCGGTAGCCCAGGTAGTGGCTCATGGCGCCGCCGTTGGAAAACCCCATGGCATAGATCTTTCTGGCATCAATCCGGACGTTGTCCTTGATGTAGTCTATCATTTCCGTAATAAAGGCGACATCGTTTATGCCATTGTCTTTAGCGTACCCACAACAGGTCCCGCCATTGAACGAGTCATTGAAACCCTGGGGCCAGGCAACAATGAAGCCCTTCGTCGCTTGCGCCAGGGCCCGCATCCCCGAAGACCCTTTCTGGGTTTCTTTGTTCGCATACAAAGAATGGATGTCGACTATCAGAGCAGGCCTTTCAACGATCTCCGGGGGGATATAGACATCAAATATCCTTTTGCCTTCAGGTCTCTGGATGGAACAGCCGGCGTTCATCCCCTCATACAGGTTGCCGTCAGGAGCGAATACAGGAGCGCCCGTAGCCATGGGCTCCACTGTAAAAGCCGCTTTCTGCTCGAGGCTGTAACTGTCATTATAAAAAAGCCGCGCCTCGTAGCTGCCGACGTCCAGGCCCTGGAAGTACATGATTCCGTTGGACTCACCGTCCGTATAAAACCATTCCCCGTAGTCGTGGTTGTCGGCTCCCGCCGGGTAAATCGATATCCAGTTTTTTTGCCCCCCCGGAAGATTGGCGAAGTAGACAACGATCCTTTCACCCTCTAAATAGACGTTCCTGCCCGTTTCCAGGCGTGGTGATCCGGAGGGCGGTGGCGGCGGCGGTTCAGGCCCTAATGCAAGCACAGCCGCTGAAGGCAGGAGCAGGAACAGGGTGATCGTTGACAGGATAAACGATTTTTTTAACAAGCTTTTTTTCTTCATGATTGTTTTCTCCCTGTATAAAATCATTTCCATTGATGGAACCATGGAGATGGTTTTATGCGGCTAAAGATTGCGTTAATTGAAATTAGTCACAAACCCGAACGGCTGGGTGTAGGAATCGCCCTTTTTGCCGTCCAGTACGGCGCGGACGAACGGTTGATGGGTGTAATCTTCATAATCGAAGGTCGTTCCGGTTCCGACGGTTGTCGTGCCGGGGCCGACCCAGTAAATCTGCTGATACCCCGTGGCGGATATCGTGATCGTCTTGGCGGCCTCGTCCACGATGATGCTGTTGATGCGCGGCACTTTCGCCTCGCCTGACCCGCCTGGTTCCATACAGAAATAAAACGCACCGTCCTGCATGCATTGCCTGAGTTCGGTCTCGGTGAGCGCCGGCATCAGCATAAACTGGAAGGCATGGTAAAGGTCATCTGAAGTGTGTTTATCATCGTTTGCAAAGCCCCAGACCATTTTGTCTTCGTATGGAAATATGTACTCGTTGATGTTGTCCCATAAATAACGGTCATCCTGGTAATAATCATCCCGGTTGATCACTTCCAGGCCGATGCAGGTGTCGTAATCGCTGTACCAGTGGATGTACCACTCCCATTCCGACGGCACATGGTATCTTCCCGGATGGGCGATAAAGGACAGGCCGCCGCTTGACTGGACGTGGGGGATGCCGTTTTGGAGATTACTGCTGGAAGTTGAAAAGTTGAACAAAGCATTCATGTGGTGTGAGTTCGAATATTCATCGCCTTTCACTGCCAGCATATTCAAAGAAGACGGATTTCTGCCATAGTCCGTCCAGGGCCAGGTGATCGCGTTGTGATCCGTCAGGGCAAGGATTTTGTACCCGGCCGAGTGATATTGATCGATGGTTTGGGCCGGACTGTGATCACCGTCGCTCTCGGTGGTATGGGTGTGAAAGTTGGCCTTGTACTGATTGTAAGTCGACCAGTTTACCCCGTCATAGGGATTCAGGGTGCAGTCCACCTCCGGATCACCTCCGGCAACGACCGTAAACGACACCTCTGTCTCAAGGTTGTAACTGTCGTCATAGAAAAGCCTGGCCTCGTAACTGCCGGGGGGGTGGAAATTGAAGTACATCGTACCGCTCGTCGCACCGAGCGTATAATACCACTCCCCGTAGTCAGTGTTATCGGCTCCGGCTTCGTAAATACCGATCCAGTTTCTGTCGCCACTTGAAACATTGCTGTAGTTGACAACGATTGTCTCGTATTCCGCATAGACCGACTGGCTCATTTCCAGTTGTGGTTCCGGAGGTGGCGGCGGGGGCGGGAGAGCGAATACAGCGGCTGATTGTAAAACGAGAAAAAGGGTAAGCAACGACAAAACAAACGATTTTGTCAGCAGTCTTTTTTTCTTCATTATATTCACCTTTGCTGAATTGTGGAATTGGTTTTGGTCGATACAGATTTCCTCTAATCTTTAATAAGCATTATTTGTGCCAAAAAATTAATATACACTTTTCAGTTGGTTACAATTTTGCCAGGAAAATAATTATTAAATAGGGAAATAATTATTACGAAATAGAGAAATGCGTCTCTATTTCACAACTAAGAAAGGGAGCAATGAAGAGCGGGAATATATGATTACAATTGAATTTTCCAGCCAGCGCAGAAATCATGAAACAAAACGGCCGCGGGGCATAAACCTCGCGGCCGTTTTCAGTTGATTTGCCGGATACGGCATTTATATTTTACCGGATCTTTGCGCCGCAAATGCCGGCAAGCGGTTTCAGGGCATCAGGTATGTTGTTGCCCCCAGTCCAAATGTCGGCCCGGCCAGGGTCGTCATTTTCAGGTTGGTCAGGTCAAACAGCGTGGTGCTTTGCTCGACACCGTCGGCGGGGCCCTGGTTGTTGGCTTCATACATCCAGTTGATGAAGTCAAAAGCCTTGTTGTAGTCATACGTTCCGTAATCCTGCCTGAGCAGGTCGATCATGCCGTTATAGCGAACATCCGAATCGCCATCGACATAGGTGCCGGTAAGCGAATTCATATCAAAGGTGAGAAAATGATTGGTCTGTATCAGGGCGTCGCTGTAATTTTCCTGCTGGTCAATACCAAATAAAATGGGCACGAGAACATTCTGCTGATGGTTCAAGTACCTGCAGGCGTAATTGTGCGCCGACACCTCCATGGACACGCCCCCCCGGTTCGCCCCTTTGCCGTCGGCAATGGCGTACATCCAGGAAGCCCCCCGCTTGGAATTTTTGATCATCGAAACCGCCTCGGGCAGTTCATCAGCCTTTTCCAGGACCCGGCGGGCGGTCAGCAGGCAGCCCATACCGACATCACCGGGCGTGCAATCAAAGGTCGGCACCATGTCCATGCCGATGCCGAGGCCTTTTTCATTCATTCCGGCGAAGGACCCTACCAATCCGGCCACAGCGACACTGACCATCCGGTTTCTGTTCTTGCCGAAGGTCTCAATAATAACCGGATGGTCGGAAAAACCGGCCCCGCCGAACATGAAATCCCGGCCAAAATAGAGATTGTCCGTAATGGTGGCGTTACCATCCAGGATATGCGCGTTGCAGGACAGGTTAAGGGTATCAACCAGTTCCCCGGTCTTGACCAGAGTGACCATAATCGGATAACCGGCGCTTAAAAAGGCGTCAAAACCCACATTGAGAAGCAGGACATCTTCGTAAGGAAGATCTACCCCTCGTGCCCGGGCGCCGTCGGAAATGCCGCGCATTTCGTCTCTATATTCCTGTGGAATATACTTTTCATTGTACAACGAAATTTGCTTGAAAGTGAAAAGCAGTATGTCCGCGATAGACGTATCGGGATAATCCGAGATTTCCAGGCCCAGAAATTCCAGGAGCACTGCCGCTATCGGCTCCAATAATATGTCCGTCGGAATGCCTCCATGCCCGCCTATCATGCTTTCGCCGATACTGATATAAAAATCCTCACAGGCAACTGCCTTGCATTTTTCCGGAATCAGGTATCCCTGCTGGAAGCCCATTTCATATCCGCTGCCTTCCAGGTGAAGAAAGGGCTGCTTATGCCCCGCATCCGTGACAATATATTCCAGGTATCCTTTCCCGCCGGGCGCGTATGTACGATCGACCCGGAGGCCGGGTTGGGGTTCAGGCGTGGCCTGGGGTGGCGGTGGCGGTGGCGGTGGCTTGGGTGCAAACGCAAAAGCAGTGATTGTCTGAAAAAACAGAAACAGGATTAGCATTGATAGAACCATCGCTTTTGTAAACAGGCTTTTCTTACTCATTCTTTTCTCCTTCGGTCTATTGGTTGTTTGGATGTTGAACACTCAAGGGATGTCACGGCAAAGACCACTGGGAAAGAAAATCCCATATTGTCCGGGTGACATCGATTCCCTGGT
This sequence comes from Desulfosudaceae bacterium, assembly GCA_963674745.2. Taxonomy (GTDB): domain Bacteria; phylum Desulfobacterota; class Desulfobacteria; order Desulfobacterales; family Desulfosudaceae; genus JBFMDX01. The sequence continues at coordinate 541,676 of CAXXDV010000001.1, forward strand.
CATTTTGACCGTAAGTTGCATGGTTGATGCCGATCTTCAGCATTTCTGTCGTAACGCCGCCGTCACAGTTACAATAGGTTTTACGCCATGAAGGCAATAAGATCGGATTGGGTGAAAAATAATACTCGGTCTCATAGCCGCCCTGGCACCCGTTGATTTCCGCCCACCTGTGGAAACCGGGTTCAATCGTGCCGGTAATGGGCATGAATATCGGCAGCACTTCATCACGATTGCCGAGAACCATCATTATCGGTACCGGACGGGCCGGGGTGTCCCAGATGACCCAGCGGGAAAACGAGTGGGCCGTAGGAACGAGCGCGGCAAAGACGTCGGCCTGCTTCAGGCCGAGCTGATGAACCATGCCGCCGCCGTTGGAATGGCCCTGGGCATAGATGCGGTCGGTATCCACGTCCGCCCTTGCCGCGACCCAAAGCACCAGGCTCCGCAAAAACCCGGAATCATCCAGGCCCACACCCAGAACATCTGATGCGGGCGGGCAGCAGATAACGCCATTCCAGGCGTTAGACCATCCCTGCGGCGCGACCCAGACAAACCCTTTTTCTTCTGCCAGCGCCTTGAAACCGTGCCACTGCGTGCCTTCTTTCGTCCCGCCCATGCCATGCAGATCCAGCAGCAGCGGGGCCGGACCGGTCAGGTTGTAAGGGACATAAACATCGACATACCTTTCCGTATTCCAGCCGTCTTTATAATGGTAGACGAGATTTTGATGGAAGCCGGGCTCAAGAGGTTCAGGGCCGGGAAGAATTTCCACCGTGAACATGTCGTTGGGCTGGCTGATGGCGCTGCTGCAGGCGCAGACTTCGTCGTCGTAGCGGACTTTCACGTTTTTACCATGATAGCCTAAGAGTCCTATGCTGTCGCCGTCCTGCAGGCAACCTCCCGGGTTGCTCAGGTTGATCAGCTTGAATCTTTCCCATTTCCCGGCCTCGATCCGGTCGGCATCAAGGTCGCCGTCAGGCCGGGCACTGAAATAATGCCTGGCAGTGGTGCGGATATTAACGGTTGTCCCGTCCCGCAAACCGTCACTGCCGCTGATGATGAACATCTCTTCCACCCAGTCGTCGGCAATGTTTCTGTTGGCTTTAATGTTTTGTCCTCCACTGGTGGTTTGCACCCCGACATATTTGCCATTGCGTTGAGAAAGAAAAGAAACATACTTTTGGGTAACCGCTTCCGCCGGCTCCAGGGGTTCGACTGTAAAAGCCACCGTATACTCAAGATTGTAGCTGTCATTATAGAAAAGCCTCGCCTCGTAACTGCCGGCGTCCAAACCCTGGAAGTACATGGTTCCGCTCGAAGCACCAAATGTATAATACCATTCCCCGTAGTCGTAGTTATCGGCGCCCGCTTCGTAAATCGATATCCAGTTTTTTTCGCCATCCGGAAGATTGCTGTAATTGACAACGATCGTTTCGCCCGGCACATAGACCGTATCGCTCATTTCAAGCCGTGGTTCAGGCTCTGCAAATACACCCGCTGACTGGAGAAGCAGAAAAAGGGTAATCAATGACATGGTTGCTGTTTTTGTTAACAAGCTTTTTTTCTTCATGCTTCCCCCCTATTTAAGTAATATTTTACGCAGGGTAATTGATTCTGACGAAGTTCTATAAAAATATGGAGACCGCTTATTCACCATAATAGAGCATTAATCGTGCCAAATAAAAAAATATATTAAATTCAATGACTTAAAAGTATTAATGGTATTAAGATGTGAGATGGGGAATTTTTTTGCTGTTAAATAGGGAAATCTTCTCTATTTAACAATTAGAAAGGTATTATCGATGATAATGTAAAATGCCCTTCTGGAGACTCAAAAGGGCATTTAAGGCTTATTTCTTGACCGTTATTGATCGTATAAGTTTTTAGATCAATATGTTATACATATCTGATCCGGATATTATAAATCCGGGGACACGGCCTACACATACTGCACCCCGCATCCATACAGACGCGATCCGCTTGCCTCTTTTTTTGCGCACCACTTCACTTCCGCCTGGCGCGAATCATCGGAACTGGAACCAATCGGGGCAATCGCCGGGATCTTGTTTGCTTTGACGCGGATATATTCCCCGGGATCCAAAGGGCCGGAAACTTCAAAAAAGAGCCCCCCCACACTGAAATTCTTCATCAGCACGGAAGAGGGCATAAGGGCTGTTTCCCTTAATATGACAACTACCGCTTCGCACCCGAACCTGAAGTGTTTACGGCGGTCTTCATATCCAGTCATTTCGATATCCCCCTGTTGACAGCTGTTCCCTGAAAATACTTCGTATCCAGATTTAGCATTAATCGTGCCAAATAAATTATACCTAACATTCAATATGTTAAAATTTATTCAAACAATTTGTGCGAAATAGGAAAATGGTTGGTTGCGAAATAGGAAACATTGCTCTATTTCATAAACCTTGATTTAACCATGAATACGAACCGGATATATCTTTCCTGACCGGGGTCAATTTCCGGCGGTTTTCTGGCCCGGGAAAGATACTTTCAGGCAGAATCGTATAGATTGGATAATATCCGTGGAATGACGATATTTACATACTTTCTTCTCCGAACTCGCGGTACAGATCGGGAAGTATTTGAGCAAGATTATTATATTCCTGTGCGCAGTGAAGTGACATTTGACAGGGTGTATTTCGGGGAATGACGATCTTTCTGATGTATCCGGTGTTAGCGATCCGGTTGACAGGGGACCTGTCCGAAAACATCCGGACTTTAATCCTGCGGCCGATCCAGAAACGGCTGCGCATCTCAACCCCACCCGCAACCTGCCGTACGAAATGACACATGTCCGTATGGTCCGCTTTTTTGTTTTCTGAGCCGGCTCTGGTGCAGATAGCCGTTCTGACATTTGCCGCTTTAAAACGGGTTGTATCGAAACCGAATTCTTCAGGCGGCATGAATGTAATGGACAGCTTTTCCTGACCGATACCCACGTCTTCGACCGGATAGTGCGTGGTGTGCCAATACCGCTCGCGGAAAGGCAACGATTTGTTTTGCAAGCGATCAAGATCATTCACACCGGTTCCCGCATGAGCACCGGGATACCAGATCTTGTACCTGAGGCTCTCCTGGGCATGCCATGAAAACCACCAGTCGATCATTTCTCCGGTGACGCCCCGCATCCGGGTCAAAACCGCCACGTAACAGCTCCCGTCCGGCATGAAACAGTACCCGTTTTCCTTTGCATGGTAGCCCGGTTCGAGGAGATCGTTTATTTTTTCAAAGGCAAGCGCCTGGGACGGATCAATCGGGCCGGCATCAATCGCAGATTGCACGTCCCCGGGAATTGGCGCCAGCTGCCGGTAATAATATTTGGCATATGGTTTTGTTTTTTCTTCATCGGTCAGATCCGGTAAAGGCCTGGTCTTTTTCATCGTGCATACCCCATATCATTGTTGTCCAAAATAATCGTGAAGAGTGATCAACCGGAGAGTCAGTTTCATGAAATTAATTCAGACAATCTTAAGAAGTGCCCTTATGGTTTTAATGGATACCTCTCAATAGGCACATCCTCGGTGGAAACAACCATTTCACCATTCTGATCTTCCAGGATGATCCACTTGAGCCAGTTGGCGTTGTCTGTCTCCGGATAGTCCTCCCTGATAAACCAGCCCCTTGACTCTTTTCTTGTCAGCGAAGCCCGGTAGAACATCTCCGCGCACAGGGCCATACTCTCCGCTTCGTTGCAGCGCGCCAGGTCGTGAGGATCCGCGGCCTTTAGCTCGGGCAGCTTATGCTTTACCGCCAGAACCATATCCAGTGCTTCTTTCATCCGCTGTTCACTTTTATAATTGCTGTATTTTACCGGTGTCATGGCATCCTGGACATCGTGTACCAGGTCAAGGGCAGCAGCCCCCTTTTCCCGGAACAGGGGCGCGAAGATCCGTTCCGTAAGCAAAGAGACCTGGTCGTCATCAATCTCAGGCGGCGCGTCCAATGCGCCGGCATAATCAGTCGCCGCTAACGCGCCCCTGTGGGCGCTCCAGACAGCATTCATGAGTCCCGTGCCGCGAATTCTTCCGGGTGGTGACGGCACGGCCCCTGTCCACGCCGATCCATTGTAACTGACATCGCCCACGGCATAGAGGCCCGGCAAACTCGTCGCCATATGATGGTCCACCCGGACCGGTGTCAGTGAACCGAGAAACCCGGGAATCACCTCTGACATGCCGTTTTTATCATCACCCGTGGCCAGCTCGCATTTTTCTCTGAGTCGCGACCAGAATGCGTTGGCAACAGGACGATCCCAGACCATGTCACTGGCAAAGAGCAGCTCAGATCCGATTTCAAGGAGATTCTCATTATTCTTCACTTTTATCGGACCGTTTTGATTGACATGTTCCCTGTACCATCCGATGGCCGTCATGGAACAAATGTCGCTTTGCGGGTCCGGCCGATATTTTGCGGAAATATTTTCCCCACGGGCATTATACATATAGTCCTCGGCACCAAAAATAACCTCGCGACTGGCCGGGTGAGCCATGTTAAAAAAGCTTCCAAATTCGGCGTTTCTCATTCTGGCGCCGGCCCGGTATGCCGCCGCGATGCCGTCACCGCGACCGCAGGCCCACATGGCCATGACCCGGTAATTCTGGCTGCCGTTGGCCAGGACAGTGGTTTTGGACTTCACCAGGCAGCGACTGCCGTCTTCCACGTTAAAACCAATGGCGCCGCTGACATGCCCGTCGGTCTTGAGCAGGTCAACCAGGGTTACTTTGTTTATAAATGAAACACCCAGTTTCCGGGCCCGCCTGTTCAGCCGCTGGCACATATCCAGATCAATTCCGGCCAGACCCCAGGGAAGCATTACTCCGGGATTCTTGACGTATTTATAGCGGCCGTCTTTTTCTTTGTTCAGTTTTGCGCCCCACGAATCGAGAAGATCCAGAACGTTGTTACAGGTATGGGCGTACTCGCTTAACAGCTCCTGGTCCTCGAGGAAACAACCGATATTGTTTACATGATAAGAAATAAAATCTTCCGGCGTGTCGGCCGGAGTGATAAAAGCCAGAATCCCCCCGCCCCGGTCGGCCTGGCCGGACCACCCTGAAAAGGCCTTCTCGACGACCAGGACATCTGTTCCCGGACTCTTTTCCTTGATAGTGATGGCGGCGCTTAAGCCCGCAAGACCGCCGCCGACAATCAAAATATCAGTGGAAACAATCTCCCCGACAGATACCTTTTTTGTCATGATGACTGGCTCCTTTACAATATTCCATGCTTCATTACAATGCCGACCACCTGCCAACGTATTCGAAGTCCGGCGTCACCGAAATGCAGTTACCCGGGCAGGCAAGCTCACACACATTGCAATGGACACAGTCCTCCGGGTAACTGACCTTTGGCTTCTTGTTATCCATGTCCCAGGTAAGAACATTCACAAAACAGGCCTTGTAGCATTTCCTGCACCCATTACAGTTTTCAAAATCGATGGTTATCGTATTCATTTGTGCCCCCGGATCTCCTGCCCTCCACGATTAGTTTATATTCGGCGCCATTATTTTGGAAAATTTCATCATCCCTACCGGATGCCTGAGAACCCCTTTCAGCTTGAGTTCCCCGGACCGGATTCGCTGAATAAGGTCTTTCCCTTCATATGACATGAAATATTTGATTAAGGGCCAGCCTGCCGGCATACGTGAAAGCATCATTAAAATGGCCGGCTCACCTGTAATCCTGATCTGAACGCCGGGCTTGATACCACCTTCGATGAAGACCCGGCCGTGATTAAAACTTACGGTCAACCCTTTATCCGGAGGACCGCCGGGGTCGAAGGCCACTACCAGGCGGGTTCGCTCAATGACACGGACTTTGCCCGGTTTCTTTAAAAAGCCCAGGAGCATTGCCTGGATGAAACGCCCCAGAAGATGCAGATTTTCTCTGTCTCTGACGATCAGACAATCTTCCGGCAAACCATTTTGCATTACCGCCGTTTCATTTTTCGCTTTTGTAATGCTGTTCATTCTTACACTCCATTCGTTTACCTGTTCTGGTGACTGGCATTCTAACGTCTGCGGTCAGCTGTGGTAAGGCCTGCCGGAGCGAAGCGGAAAGCAAGCCGTGAAAGCAAACAACACCGGTTTATTGGGCGACGTTTGCACATTGACCACCTGAATTTCTCGATATCAAGACAGAATTTCCGCCAACCTGGTGAATTCAATTTGAGCATGCGCCTCCAGATCCTGCTCAAAACCTTTCGTAAGATAGAGTCTCAAGAACGGATCAAGCAGTCGCCCTCCCCCGGTGAATCCCGCCTTGATCGTATGCGTTATCACTACTCCTTCATCACTATCGTCGAATTCCAGCACCAACCAGACTGGCAGTCTTACGATCTTCTTCATTTGCCAAACGATCTCCTTGCCCGGAATACTTTTCATCACTACTCCCTCGAACTTCAATCGGCGCCTGCCCACATACTCATCGAAGTATACAAGATTGCCGAGATCGCCGGGAAAGCGTTTTATGGTATGAAATGCCAGATGGGTTCCCGGCCACCAGTTCCGGTAATCCACATCCGTGCAATTCAACATGAAGTCAGAAATATTTCTTCCTGAAACACCCCTTACGTTCACTTCTGCTCTCATTTCTATCATCGTAACCTCGACTTTCAGTGACAAAACAGCAAACCGGGAAAACCGCCCGACACTCATTTATCATAAATAACCTGTCACCCCATCAATCTGGCAGCCCTAAGCATCGCACTCTATATAATACGATCGTATAGCAAAGTCAAGATGTTTCTCAAACCGCAAAAAATTTGACCGCTTTTTATTTGGGCAATTGGGGATTTTCATAATATAGCCTTGACGAAAAGCTATACATATGTATAGCATAATAACGCGTAACATATGGAAAGATAAATTGCGAAAAATTAATGTAAAAAACGAAAGATGGATCATGCCCCCGTCCAAACACACCAAAAAAATCGGCAGACAACCCCTGGTTGTTGCAGAAAAGACAAAGCTGGATATTATTCAATCCGCAGCCAAAATTTTTGCAGATAAAGGATACGATGGCGCCAGCATTCGCATCATTACGAAAAACCTTGGCATTTCCCACGGAATGATCCGGCACCATTTTGGGACCAAAGAGGATTTATGGATAGCGGTAATTGACTATTTAATTAATCAATTTGCCATTGACCGGATTCCACCCCGGGAACAAATGGAAGATATCGATCCGGCCCAGCTTTTGAAGAGCTATATCCGGAATTTTATCAATATGTCTGCCAGGTATCCGGAACTCGGCCAAATAATCCTGAAAGAAGGGGGGAAGAAAGGAAAGCGGTTACATTATATTCTTGCCTATGTAATGCCGCTGCACAGGCTGATTGACCCCGTTTTTTACGCTGTCCAGAAAAAAGGCCTCTTGCATAGATATAATCCGGAAAGCTTTTTTCTTTTCATTGTAGCCGCGGGAGCCGCGCCGATGGCCCTTGCGCCGCTTACGGATGCCTTTTGCGGTGGAAAAATTCTATCACCCGGGGGTATTCAGAAACATGCCGACCTGGTCATTGCCACATTGTTTGACGATTAAACAGCGGAAAGAAGGAAAGACGCGGGCGCTTCATTCGCCCCTGTTCAGTCATACGCTCTCATTCTCATCGCAAACTGTTTTGCGCTTTCGATATCAGCGGTGTCTGGGTGCCCTTTGCTGATGCCGATCCATCTGGTTAAGGGATGCTTCTCGTATCCGCGGCAATTCCATCTGCCGACCAGGCCAACACCAAGGCGGTCAAAACTCTTTTGAATACAATGCCAGTAGAATCGAAGTATGAATGACCGGTCCAGGCTGCTGGTGATGAACATGAAAACATTGCAATTGCCGGGTACGAATGCTGCTGCTTCATATATCTTCCGGTCAACCCTGGCATAGTAAATGCCCGAACCGAACCCGATCAACGTCCGCCCTTTGAAATGGCCGGGCCTTACCCTGTCAACAGTCATCAGATCGGCATTTAGTATGGGTGCCATTGCATCAACCAGTATTTCGGTGTTTTCTGTCCTTGACTGATAGACAATTAACGGCTTCATACAGCTGCTCGTCAGGGCTATAGGCTCAAAAAAAGGGTCGGCGCCTGTACGTGACAGACCCGTCTCTGTTTTATCCAAAGAGAGCCTTGAGCTCCCCTGTCTTTGTTAACGCCTGATCCAGCCGGGCCATAATTTCGTCGACCTGTTCAAAGGTGATAATCAACGGGGGAAGAAACTGGACAACCGACTTGTAATTATTGGCGTACACCATGAAAAGCCCGCTGTCAAAAGCCGCCTTGCACATGATCTGCCCGCAGAGCTCGTCTTCCATTTCCAGGCCCATGAAAAGGCCGAGCTGCCGCAGGCCTTTGAGAATGTCGTTTTTTGCCATCAGTTCTTCCACGCCTTTGTGGATTTTTCGGGAAAGCCTGTTGACATGGTCGAGAAAATCAGGGGCGGATGACATTTCCAGCACTTTGAGGGCCACCCGGCAGCCCAGTTCGGAACCGCCGGCAGTGGAAACATGAATATGGGGGTCTTCATGAAAAACAGAATCCAGGGGTGCTCTCATGACGGTGGCGGTAATGGGATATATGCCTCCGGACATCCCCTTGGCCAGGACAACCATGTCCGGAATGACGCTGAAATGCTCAAATCCCCACAGTTTTCCGGTCCTTCCGAAACCGGTCTGGACTTCATCCAGTATTAGCAGAACACCGCGATCGTCACAGGTTTGACGGACAGCAGAATAATATTCCGGATCCGGAACCGGCATTCCCAGTGTGGCCGGAACGGTTTCCAGAAGCACCGCTGCCGTGTCATCATCAACAGCCCGGCTCATGGCATCCATATCATTAAAAGGAACCTGCTGAAAACCCGGGCAGGCAGGCCCGAAGGGGTCCCGGTACTTGGCATCCCCGGCAGCCATGGCCAGCCCTGTATGACCGTGATACCCTCCCAGGGCGGATATGATTCGAGTCCGCCCCGTGTACGCACGGGCAACCTTGATTGAAAGGTCAACTGCCTCCCCTCCGCTGACGCCGAAAACAACGTAATCCAGATCTCCGGGCATCAGTTCCGACAGGCGGCGGCCCAGATCAGCTCTTGCTTTGCTGATAAGGTGGCCGTTACCCATATCCACTTCCTGCAACGCTTCTTCCAGCGCCCTGATTACTTCCGGGTTGCGATGGCCCAAATTGTAAACCCCGCCATTGCAGTGCAGGTTGAAAAAGGACCTGCTCCCGTCCAGGTCATGGAAACAAGCACCCTGCCGCTGCCCCATGACGACATCCATATCAAGCTGCTGCCAGAACCGGGCTTTGCCGGAGGAAACGTGGTTCGTAAAATCGGTAATGGCCTTTTTCTTGAGTGTTTCGGGTGATAAATAATCTTCTGAAATCATATCTGCGCTCCCATCTTTCCAGGAGAGAACAGCCTCTCCCTGTTAACTGAGAAATATATATCTATCCCAGCAGTTCTTTAAAAGACCGCATAATCAACTCGATTTTCTGCTCCCCTTTCAGCCTGTCGACGCCATTGCCAAAGAATTGGCAGAAACGATCATCATGGTAATTGGAGACGCATGAAAAAGCGAAAAGCATCAAATGATTGTCAATAAAATAGGCTGCTGTCTCAGTTGAAATGTCCTGACGAATTTGGCCATTATTTCTTGCTTCTTCAACAATACTTTTAAAAAAACCAAACGTTGCCCGCTCAAACCCTCCAGAAGCTTCAGATGCGAATTCATCCATGGAAGGAGACCCCAGGTCCATGAAAATCACCAGATAATCCCGATATTTTTCCGAAAAGGGGATTACACTTTCCACTACCATGCGAAGCCTGTCCCAGAGCACCATCTTTCCACCGGCAATTTTTATGGCTTCTGTCAGCATCAGTTCGCCGGCTCTATACAAAACGGCTATGAACAACCCTTTCTTGTTTTCAAAATATTTGTACAGGGCGCCGTTTGATATTTCCGCAGCCTGACAGATTTCACTGATACCTGCCTGGAAATAGCCCTTTTGTGAGAAGATGCGCGCTGCGGCGTCGAGTATGGCATGCTGCCTTTTCTCCGGTAGTTTATTAAATGTCCGGGTTCTCATCTGTTCAACCTTATTTATAATTCCAGCGCCAACCGCATCATACCCGGATTTCCAAAGGTTTTTTTAAACCATTTATGCCTGTATTCATTTTGAACTTTGAAACCTGCTTTCTCATAAGCTTTCTGTGCCGGCTTATTTCCAATAAGGCAGGCTACCTGCATTCTTGGATAGTTTTCTTTTCTGCCTTGCTGAATTGCAGCTTGAAGCAGTTCGTGGATCACCCCCTGGCGCCGGTATCGGGGGAAGGTAGCAACATTTTCGATTACCAGTGTGTTTTTTGGAATGGAGGGGTTAACCAGAAAAAAGGGAAGCAGTCGCCACACAAGCCGGAGGGACGCCATGTCGCTGTATCCCATTTCCCGAAGCGTATTCCGCCATGCCCAGGTTCTGAAGTATTCATGATTAAAAGTGCACAACGTTCCCGCAATTTCCCCGTTCTTTTCCGCGATCAAATACCTGGTGTAGTGATTGTAAATCCGTTCCCCGTTGATAAACAGACGACCGATATTGTCAAGGCGGGTTTGTGCCTCACCAGGGAACATCAGCTCATAAACGGATATTTTTTCGGCACTACCTGACATGTCAATAAGTTGTGAAACCTCCTGCACATCATCAGGCACTGCCTGTCGGATCTGTATCATATTCGTTTCCTTGTAAAATATTTGAACAGGGCGCCTTTTGATATTTCCGCGGCCTGACAGAATTCTTTGATACCTGCCTGGAAATAGCCCTTACTTACGAAAATATTCGCCGCCGCGTCGCGTATGGCATGCTGTATTTTTTCCCGAAGTTTACCAAATGCCCGGTTTCTCATTTAGCCAGCCCCGACTAGAGAGTGAATGATCACTCTCTTTCATGCCTAACGTTTATTGTCAAGACAAAAATTTATACATCATAAAACATAGCTGATGAAAATGTTTGGAACTCTTTACCTGGTTGCGCGCGCAGGGAGTTTATATTCCAGCCGACTGGGTTCTGTTACCCTCATGTGCTTTTTTCCCGTTGGCATTACACGCATCATGACGCTTGATATCCGGCATTCGGTTTCTGAAGCAGGTATCGTCACCGTATGCATCGGCCTGGTTACCGCCAGTCCTTTCTCATCATCAGCTACAATTGAGAATCTGTAACGGCAGGCCGATACGGCCCTGTCCGAAACCAGAAAAACAGCCGCAACCGCACTGCCGTGTTTCAGGCCGCTGATGATCTGCCGAAAGAATGCAAATCCCTGCTGTTTGATATAGATATTGTAAGGGCTCTGAGATTTCCCCTTGACAGCCTGGCGCCAGTTATAATATATAATACGAAACGATATAGTATTGTATTTAAACATTACTGGCGGTGGTGTTCGATACAACGGCATCAACACACCGGCAGAACTCTAATCTCAAGGGGTCGCATATCCATGGCTGAAAAAAAAATTGTCCGCTCGGCATGCCGTATGTGTCACGGGGTCTGCCAGGTCCTGGTTCATATGGAGGGTGACCGGATCGTTAAAATCACCGGTGACAAAGACAGTCCCACCAGCAGGGGATATATTTGCGAAAAAGGCCGGGCCTCGGCGGAACTTCTTTATCACCCGGATCGTATTCTTACCCCCCTGCGCCGGAGCGGAAAAAGGGGGGGGAACAAATGGGAACGAATCTCCTGGGATGAGGCCTATGATTCTTTGGCAGAAAACCTGAACCGTATTCGCAGGGAAAACGGACCGGAATATTTCGGTATGCTGCAGGGTACAGGCCGGCCCTATACCGGCTTCACCCAGCGGTTCTGTAATGCCTTCGGCACACCCAACATGACGGGGGTGGCCCATATCTGTTATATACCCCGGGTGCTGGCCAGCATGATAACCACCGGTCACAATATCCCTGTCTGCGATATATACGGTTTCGGCGGCGCTTACCCGGAATGTCTCATCTTATGGGGCTGTAACGTCACTGAAACCGGGGCTTCTGACGGCATGTGCGGGGGTATGGTGCAGCGCGCCATAAATCGTGCCCGTCATGTAATCGTGATCGATCCGCGCCGTATCCGTCCGGCGGCAAAGGCGGATCACTGGCTGCAGATACGCCCGGGCACGGACGGTGCCCTGGCACTGGCATTTCTAAATGTCATTATTACCGAAAATCTGTTTGATAAGGAGTTTGTAACCCGCTACACCAAGGGTTTTGACAGGCTTGTTGACCATATCAGGCAATACACACCGGATTGGGCATCGGAAATTACACGCATCCCGCCCGAAACCATTCGAATGGTAGCCCGGCTTTACGCCGGCGCTTCATCCTCGGCCATACAATGGGGCAACGCACTGGATATGAGTCACTGCAACTTTCAGACTGCCCGGTCGGTTCTGATCCTTTCGGCGATCAGCGGCCATCTTGACGCTCCCGGAGGTGATGTCTTCTGGGTGCCGCCGGAAGGGGTCAGGCTGAAGTCTCCTTTTGCCAACCCGTTATTCGCGGGGAACCTCTTTCTGCCCTTGAACAAATACCGGCTTGGCTTAGACGGTACTGCTTTCCGGCCGGACAGGGCAAACTGGACCCTCTGGATTGAGGACCGGATGCTGGGTATGGCGGACCCAATCAGGCGGCTTTTCCTTTCCAGGATTGAAAGGCTGGTTGCCGACAAACCACTCGGCCCGGCGATCGAACTGATGAACCGGTTGAGACGGCCCCGTTTTCCGTTTACCCATATCATCCATCCGCCTGCATTCTGGCGTTCCATCGTCAGCGGAAACCCCTATCGGCTCAAAGGCCTCTGGATTATGGGGTCCAACCCCCTGATTACCATGACCCATTCCGAAGATATCGAAAAAAGTCTGAAACTGCTGAAGTACATTGTTGTTTCCGATTTTTTCATGACACCCACCGCCCAATACGCGGACCTGTTTCTGCCGTCTTCGACCTGGCTGGAACGTGAGGATGTGGTCAATATGCATAAAAACTGGTGCGTGACCGCCCAAGTGCCGGTAACACGGGTCGGGGACACCAAAGACGATCGCGAGGTAATAATCCAGGTCGCGCGACGGCTGGGGTTGACCCGGGCTTTCCCCTGGGATAACTATCGTAGATTTCTGGATTGGATGCTGGCGGATGCCGGGATGAATTTTGAGCAGTTCAGTGAAACAGGCATCCTTACCGGGGACATGCGATACTGGAAGTATAAGGATGATGGATTCCCTACGCCTTCTGGTAAGTTTGAAATATACTCGAGAATGCTTAAAAGGCAGGGCGTTTCTCCGCTACCGGTGTATCGGGAACCGCCACACTCTCCGCAGGCATCGCCGGAGGTGGCGTCAGATTATCCCTTTATCCTGATCGGCGGTACCAAAAACCGGTATTTCTTTCACAGTGAAGGACGCCAGATAAAATCCTTGAGAAAACGCAACCCTGACCCGCTTCTGGAAATACACCCCAAGACGGCTACAAAACTCGATATAGCAGATGGCGACTGGGTCTGGGTTGAAACACCGCGCGGTCGTATTAAAATGAAGGCCCTGCTGACGGAAAAACTGGCCGAGGATGTTGTTTGCGCGCAGTATGGATGGTGGTTTCCGGAAACCGCATCGCCGGATTACAACTGGCAACGATCAAATGTAAACCGGTTGTTCGGAGAGACACAGTTTGATCCGGACACAGGCTCTGAATGCCTGAAAAGCGCCCTGTGCAAGGTTTATCCGGCCAGCCCGGACGGTTCTGATTGAGTCCGAATTGTTCGATACCGACAGAAACGGGTTAAAGATGCGATTTGATTATCATAGCCACAGGCACATGCAAACAAAGTTCATTGTTTTGCATCCTGAAAAATGTGAAGCCTGCGGAGAATGTATCAAGGCTTGCCCGAATAATGTGATTGGCATGGTGGATATAAAAGTTCATAAACACGCGCATATTGATAACCCTGATTTATGCAAGGGATGCAGGAAATGCATCAAAGCCTGTCCAGATGGCGCCTTGACTGCGAAATTACAAAAGGGAAAAAGACGAAGCCCGAAATCAAGACAGAATCTCCATCATTGAAAAACAGGCCTTACCGTGTATATCCGGTTTTCCACAGCCCATCCTGAATGAATCGGATTTGTTTGATACAGAAATTTCATAAAAACACATGAAATAACACGTAAAGGACAATATCCGAGTCCATGATATATATCTGCTGAACATTGTTTTAGGTCCAATTATCACCCCCCCCATAATTTAAATATCTTAAATAACAATAATTTATACAAAAATAAACCGCGCTAACATTTTTTTGTTGACATCTATTTCCGGCATGATACTATATAATACAAAACAGTATAGTTCAGTATTAAATAAAAAATTTCAAGGAGGTAATGATGAGCAGAGGCAAAATAGCAATTGTCGGAATCGGAGAGGTGCCCACCCGGATCATGCCGGAACGTACCCGGTGGGACATTCTTTATGATGTCTGCATGCAGGCGGTACGGGACTCCGGCCTGGACAAGAATGACATCGAGGCGGTCATCAATGTTGCGCCGCAGGCGCAGCCCAAACTGGCTGCAGAACTGTCCTTCGGTAAACTGCCGGAAGAACTCGGCTTGAAGGGGTGCCGGGATACCAGTGTCTGCAATGCGGGCGGCGCCAGCACCAGCAACTGCATCCGGCTGGCCGAGCAGTATATCAATACCGGCGTGGCCAAAGCCGTATTAATTCCCCACGTAACCGTTCATTCCACCATTCCTATAGAAGATCAGATCAATTTTTTTGCCAAAGCCGGGGTGGACATGCAATGGGAGTATCCCTTCGGCACCACCTACAACATTCTCATGGGCATGATGGCCAACCGTTACATGCATGAAACCGGGGCTAAACCGGAAGACATGGCCTCTGTCGTCACCGCTTTGCGCAGCTGGGCGTCCAGGGATCCCAACTCCTTTTTTTATCAGAAAAAGGTCCCCACGCCGGAAATGGTGTTGGAATCCTCTTTATTGAATACGCCGCTTCACAAAAGAGAGAGCAACATTCTCTGCGACGGCGGCAGCGCCATGGTGATTGTTTCCGCTGAAGACGCGGCAACAATGAACAAGCCTGTGGCCTGCAAGATGGGCGAATCGGTTCGGTACTTCAGCGGCACACCGGTGCTGCGTGATTTTCACAAGGTGGCCGAGGGACTGATGATGACCGGCCTGGAAGCCCTGGAGGAAGCGGGTGTAACCAAGGATGACATTGACCTCTGGAATATCTACATGGCCTATCCCATGAATCATCCCATCATGGCCGAGGCGCTGGGGGTGGCCCCCATAGGAGAAGGAGCCAAGTATTTCGCGGAAGGCAGAATGTCGTTCGGCGGCGATATACCCTGGTCCACCATCGGTGACGCCCCGGGGCGGGGCCACACCGGCTCCGGCGTCAGCACGGCCATGTACGTGGAAACTGCCAGGCAGCTGATGGGCAAGGCGGGAGAAAGACAGGTCAAGGACTGCCGTTACGTATTTCAGAACACCGCCGGCGGTTCAGGCTTTAACAATATCGCAACCGTTTGGGGAAAGGAGATATAATTATGGATATTCAATTTGATATGACCCGGCCGCTGCCTGAGACACAACCCTGGTCTGAAAAATTCTGGGAAGGCGCCAGAGAAGGCAAGTTGCTTGTCCAGCACTGTAAGGACTGTAACGTCAACATATTTTATCCGCGGAAAGTCTGCCCGGACTGCTGGTCGGAAAACCTGGACTGGATCGAGTCCAGCGGTAAAGCCAGGGTGTACATGTTTTCAACCGCTTACGACATGGTGGAACCCAAGTTCATGGAAGACCTGCCCTACACGGTGGCGTACGTCGACCTGGAAGAAGGGGTCCGCATGATGACCCGCATTGTGGAATGTGACCCGGAAGACATCCATATCGACATGGATATGGAAGTGGTTTTCCACAAATTGAACGACGATTATTATCTGCCGTATTTCAAACCGGTCAATAAATAAGGAGACCGTTATGGGTGCTTATAAAACCATTCTATATGAAGTCGCCGGTCCGGTCTGCAGGATCACCATGAACCGTCCGGACAAGCGCAACGCCATTGACCGCCAGATGGCTGAAGAGCTCCTGGATGCGTTCCGCCGGGTGAGAGACATCCCGGAGGTCGGCGTTGTCGTGTTTGGCGGCGCCGGTAAATCCTTTTGTACCGGCGGCGATCTTTCCATCTTTCCCTCTCTTTCCGAACATGCCAATTCCCTGAACTGGCTGGCCCATGACGGCCTGGACATCCAGCGCGCCATCACCAGCTGCGAGAAAGTCGTGGTCGGTAAGATCAGCGGACATTGCCTGGCCGGCGGCCTGGAACTGGCCCTGGCCTGTGACCTGCTTTATGCCAGTGCTTCCGCAAAAATCGGCACCACGGAAATCAACATGGGCATTCTTCCCGGATGGGGCGGCACCGCCAGGATCGTCAGGAGCCTGCCCGTTTTCAGGGCCAGGGAAATTATATACAGCGGCCGGAAAGACTACACCGCCGGTGAGATGTACGAGATGGGTCTGCTGACAAGGGTTTTCCCGGATGATGAGTTTGAGGACAAGTTCGAGCAGGTCGTTGCCAACCTCAGCATGAAAAAACCCGTCGCGCTGCGCATGGCCAAAGAGGTCATGGCCAAATCCGAAGAGTGCGGCAGCCTGGAGACAGCCCTGGCCATGGAACGGAATGCCATCCAGTGGCTGATCTATTCGCCTGATATCCAGCAGATCATGGACGGTTTTCGGCAGGACCCGGATCAGTTGACAAAAATCCAGAAGCAGATGAACAAGGCCACGGATATCAAATAACAGGAGTAAAAACATGGATTTTGGATTTACAAAAGAGCAGGAGATGATTCGAAAGGAAGCCACCCGGTTCTGCAAAAAAGAGCTTAACAAAGAATATGTCGGATGGATGGACGAAAATGTCGATTTCCCGCCGGACGAACTCTGGGCCAAATTCGTTGACCTGGGCGTTTTCAAAGCGAACCTGCCAAAAGAATACGGCGGAGATCAAATCGGTATGGTCGATGGCATGATCCTCTATGAGCAATTGTGCAAGGCGTCCATGTCAGTGGCGCTGGCGCTGGGTACGACCATTGGTTTCGGCACCCGCTTTATTGCCGAACTGGGCACCAAAGCGCAGAAAGATGAGTACCTCCCGCTGATCGGCGAAGGACAGCTGAAAACCTGCATGGCTTTGACCGAACCGGCCGGCGGAACCGATATCCTGGGCGCCCTGTCAACCACCGCAGAAGAAAAAGAAGGCCGGTGGGTGTTAAACGGTGAAAAGGTCTTTATCACCGGCGCTCATGCGTCAGACTACATGATCACCATCTGCCGCACGGAAAAGGACGCCAAACCGAGCGAATCGCTGTCCACGTTTATGGTCCCGGCCAATTCAAAAGGGATCACCATCAGCCGTATTCCCAAGATAAGCTGCCACCACTGTGATTCCGTGGGCATTACTTTCAGTAACGTGGAAATTCCCAGGGAAAACATCCTGGGAACCCGCGGCAACGCCTGGTACGAGATGCTGGCGATTATCAACCCGGAACGTATCGGGTGCGCCATGATGGGCGTCGGCCTGATCGCGGCTGCCTATGAAGACGCGTTTGAATACGTGAAGCAGCGGCATGCTTTTGGCGGCCCCATCGGCCGGTTTCAGATCCTCCAGCACTACCTGGCGGACATATACGTCAACCTGGAAAACTCCCGGAACCTGACCTACAAGGCCGCCTGGCTTTGCGACAGCGGCCGGGACTATCACATGGAGGCGACCATGGCCAAGCTGGTGGCTTCCGAAGGGGCGCTCCATGCCGGGCGTTACGGCGCCGAGATCCTGGGCGGCTACGGCATCTGCAGCGAATACCCCATGCAGCGCTATTTGAGAGATGCCTATCAGCTCCAGTTTTCCCCCATCTCCAACGAGATGAGCAAGAACATGATGATGCAGTTTCAGGGATTGCCCAAGTCATGGTCGGGAAGAGGAGCATTATAACGGACAAACCTCGGTAATGGAGGAAACCACGAAATGTATAGACTCGGTGATATTCCTTATTATGGCGCTGTTCATTTTTCAGACCGGGAAGCACTCGTTTTTGAAGGAGCGCGGCTGACTTATAAAGAGCTGAATGCCAGGGTAAACCGGCTGGCCAATGCACTGGTTGGCCTGGGCTGCAAAAAAGGCGATCATCTGGCTGTTCTGGCCGACAACTGCACAAAATATATGGAGATATACTTTGCCGCCGCCAAAATCGGTATAGCCGTCTGTCCCCAGAACTACCGCCTGTCCGACCAGGAACTGGAATATGTCATCAATCACGGTGAAGCGACAATTTTTATTGTCGGTGACGGGTTTGAAGAAAAAACCCTGCAGCTGAAAAACAACCTGTCCCTGATCAGCACCTGGATCTCCCTGGATAACAGGCTGGAAGGGTTCCTGGATTACGAGGATCTGCTGCAGAACGCTTCCGAAGAAGAGCCCGATCCCGAACGGCATGATGTCAGGGAAAGCGATCTGGCCGTCCTGATGTACACCGGGGGGACAACCGGCCTGCCCAAGGGCGTCATGCTTTCCCACCGGAACATGATGACGGCCGCCATCACCAATGCCATGATCATTGCCACGGAATTCCCGTCCCTGGAACCGGGCACCCCTTTTTCCACCTGTTACGTGCTGCCGGTTTTTCATGTTTCTCTGTGGCCTGTCACGGCGGCGTTGATGGTGGGCGGCAAGGTCGTCATTAATCGAAAAATGGATCTGGGTGAAATTTTACGATTAATCCAGGATGAAAAATGCGCCCATATGAACCTGGTCCCCACGATTTACGGCTGGCTGATTGATTTCGCGGACACGGATAAATTCGACCTGTCCAGCCTGATCTCACTTTCCTACGCGGGCAGCCCGTTTCCGCCGGAAGTCCTTAAAAAATGCATCAGGAAGTTCGGCAATATTTTCTCCCAGGGTTACGGCGCCACGGAAACCGCCGGCGCGCCGATTACCGTATTCAGTTACCAGGAGCATGCCCTTGAAGGGCCGGAATCCAGGCGCCTGACCAGCGCCGGCAGAATCGCACCCTGTTCCAGAATAAAAATCGTGAACGAAACAGATCACCAGCTTGCAAACGGTGAGTGGGGAGAAATCTGCGTCAAGGGCGAACACATCATGACCGGGTACTGGAAAAATCCCGAAGCAACCGAAAGGGCCTTGAAAGACGGATGGTACCACACCGGTGATATGGGTTTTATGGATGACGACGGATATGTCTTCATGACCGACCGCAAGACGGACATGATTATATCGGGCGGGGAAAATGTTTACCCCAAGGAAACAGAGGATGTCCTCTATGAACACCCGGCGGTTGCCGAGTGCGCGGTTGTTTCCGCCCCTGATCCCAAATGGGGTGAAACCGTAGCAGCCGTCATCGTTCGTAAACCCGGTGAAAATATTTCCGGAAAGGAAATTATCGATTTCTGCAAAAAGCGGCTGGCAGGATATAAGTGCCCCAGAATTGTTGAATTCCGGGATGATTTACCCAAATCCATTATCGGGAAAATATTAAAAAAGGATATCAAGAAACAATTCTGGGAAGGAAAAGAGCGGAAGATCGGATAAAACGAAAGGCCATCCAACATTTTCACACAAGGAGACAGCACATGAGTCAAGCGTTTGAAAAAGACAATTATTTCAAGATAGACCCGGAAACGCATTTGATCGGTGATATTGACGCGGTTAATCACTTTCCGGGTGTTCAAATGTGGTGGAAGGCGATAGAGAGCATCAGCCGGCCCATGTTCACGGGTTGCCCGCCGCATATGGTAGCGACCTACCTGGAGGGTATGGAGGAGTGGGAGGTCGTCAAAAGCGCCGACCCGGCAAACATTATCCGGGCAATGGATAAATACGGTGTTGATATTGCCTGTCTGCTGCCGGAATCCATGATGGATACCACCGGTTACAGCAGCCGCTGGTGTACCAACGGTGAAATGGCGAAGGTTGTGGAAACCAACCCGGACCGGTTTATGTATCAGCCCAATTTATCCCCCATAAAATTCAAGGGAGTAAACAACACAATCTGGGAACTGGAATACTGGGTCAAAGAGAAGGGCGCCAAAATATTCAAATTCTACGCCCCGGAAGACACCTACATCAACGACCCCGACCTCTGGCCGTTTTATAAAAAAGCCGAGGAACTGGACATTGTCCTGGATATCCATACCGGTTTTTCCTGGGTGCCGCCGGGCAAGAGCAAATATGCGCTGCCGATTCTCATTGACGATGTGGCCAGGGATTTTCCAGGGCTGAAAATCAACGCTTTTCATATGGGTTATCCCTATTGTGATGATTTGAACATGGTCTCCATGGGCCATCCCAATGTCTACGTCTGTCTCAGTCTTCTTGTACCGTGGGCTGTGACGGCACCCCGCAAATTCGCCCGGATTCTGGGGGAAGCCATGCGCTGGGTGGGACCGGACAAGATTATCTGGGGTACGGACTACGCCGGGTTCAGCGTTCAGATAAAAGGTGCGGTCCAGGGCTTGAGAGATTTCCAGATTCCGGAGGACATGCAGGAAGGATACGGCTATCCCCCGATCACGGACGACGACCGGGCCAAAATATTCGGCGGCAACCTGGGCAGGCTGCTGGGCATTGATACCACTAAAAGACGAATCAATAATTAAGGAAACTTTATACATTATATATTTAACAGGAGGATATTATGAGTTATGACGCTTTATTTGAACCGATTCAGATCGGCGATATCGAGTTAAAAAATCGGATCGCCATGGCACCCATGAATATGGGCTATACCGGTCCCAACGGTTATCACAGCGATCAGGGTACTGCCTGGTATGCCATGAGGGCGCGGGGCGGGTTCGGTCTGATTATTACCGAGTGTGTGGTCATGAACCCCCACCGGTGGGGGGGACAGGAGTGCTTAAACCCTTCTCTGCTGATCGATGAGCGGTATTACCGCTTTCACAGCGAGCTGACAGAAATACTTCACCATTTTTCCGGCTGCAAGGTCTGCATCCAGTTAAGCCCCGGGTGGGGAAGGCAAGGGCATCCTCATGCGGAATCAAGGGACTGTCCGGCAGGGGCGCCTTCAGCCATCCCCATGGAAACGGACTTGCGCAACCTGAACAAGGGCTGGGAGACCCAGATCAGGCGGTTGGCCCGGGAAGCCGGCGGTAAGGAAATGGAAGGTATTGTCCCTGACTTTACCCAGGTAAGCCAGATGAATGAAGAAGAGTACGCCGGATTCAAGACCTGGGCCCTGGAAATGATCAAAGGTATAGCCCCTGAAATGGTTCACGTTATTTGCGGCGATACCCCCCGGGAAATGACCATAGAAGAAATCGTCGATCTTGAAGACCGATTCGCGGTGCAGGCCCAGGCCGCTTACAAGCTGGGTTACGACGCCCTGGAAATTCACGCGCCTCACGGCTATCTGCTGCACCAGTTTCTGTCCCCGCGTTCCAACCACCGGCACGATGCCTACGGCGGAAGCATTGAGAACAGGGCCCGGTTTCTGACCAATATCATCACCAAGACACGAGAAAAAATCGGCCCGGAAAAAGCCCTTGGCGTTCGGCTTTCCGGTGACGAATTAATGCCAGGCGGCATTGAACATGAAGAAGTCAAACAGATCGTAGCGCTGTGCAAAGACGCCGGGGGCAATTTTCTGAATGTCTCTCAGGGTTCCTATGAAAATCCGGCAGCCGCGTTTGCACCGGACGGGGAAGACGAATTCACCCGCTGGGCACCGGGATTCAAAGAAGCTTCGGGCGGACTGCCGGTAATTACACCGAACTTTATCAATCCTGAGACCGCTGAAAAAGCGATCACTTCCGGTAAAACAGACATTGTCTCCCTGGGGCGCCAGGCCATTGCCGATCCTTTCTGGCCGGTAAAAGTAAAAGAAGGGCGTGTTGACGATATTGTGAAATGTGCCAGGTGTCAGCGGTGCTACATGGACTTGATGACGGCCAACTGGGCCCGCTGCTCGGTCAATCCCATTGCCGGCAAAGAAAAATATTACACGGAACTGTTTCTGGATACGCCGAAACTGGCCAAGAAAGTGGACCGGTTTAAGTCCAGAATATCAGGTCTTCCCCAGATATAATAAACGTTTGCCGAAAGCAAAACCGGAAAATGCCCGGGCCCTGAGCGAAGTCGTCGTCAGATGGGGTTATTATTAATTCCATGATAGGGATATCACATTCCTCAGGTTCAGCGGAAGAAAAGTTATGGAGTATCGGCGGAGAAAATCAGGTCTTGCTGTATTTAGACCGTAAGGAAGATATAAGCCGATAGGAGGTG
Source organism: Desulfosudaceae bacterium (assembly GCA_963674745.2). Taxonomy (GTDB): domain Bacteria; phylum Desulfobacterota; class Desulfobacteria; order Desulfobacterales; family Desulfosudaceae; genus JBFMDX01. Next base: position 564,074 of record CAXXDV010000001.1, read on the forward strand.
TTATGAAGAACACGCATATACTAATGATTGGGAAATATTTTTTATTCATATCAGCCACTCTGTTTTTTTTCGCCGTAGCCGCCAGCGCCATGGAAAATGACATTGGCATGACAGCACAGGTCATCATAGAGGAAAGCGTTGCCGCTTTGTGGCTCGGCAATTCTTTCAGCCCGCAATTGGAAAAGGAACAGCAGTCTTTGAGAAATATTCTTGAAAACCGTTCAATAACCGGGGCTGAACTTGAGAGAATTGTCGCCAGGACAATGCTTTCCATATTAAATTCACAAAAAACCAGCAGATATAATTTACGTGAAATGTACAAAGGCGTCGAGGAACTGCTTGCGCCTTATATGAAAAGGGGGGAATTAAGAAAGATTGTCTGGCACCAGTTATCATCACAGTTCGGGGAAGGGAGACAATTTAATGTTAAGGTGGGAACTCTTGCTCCGGTTGGTACCCCATGGCTTGTTCTCCCCGAGAGACTGGTCGCTGAAATACAAGAATTAAGCGGCAATAAGGTTATCTTTAAGATTTATTCAGGCGGTGTCATGGGCGAGGATGTTGATGTCTTAAGAAAAATGGATATGGGCCAACTCGACGGCTGCGGTTGCACGGCGATGGGAATATTAAAAGCAGCTCCCGAGGCGTACGTTTTTCTTCTGCCTGGGCTGTTCCGTAATTATGAAGAAATCGATTTTGTCCTAAATAAGTTCAGAAAAATGATAGACAGGACTTTTGAGGAAAAAGGATATATGCTTGCCGCCCTGGTTGACACCGGCAATTTTTATCTGTTTTCAAGATTCAAAACAGACAACCTGGCCGGGATAAAAAAAAACAAAACAATAACGACGTTTGGGGTCATTGAAACCGAATTGTTTGATGAACTCGGGATCCATGCCATCCCAATTTCGATACCAGAGATAATACCGTCCTTAAACACGGGCATTGCTGATACCGTCGTAGCCCCGGCTTCATGGATGCTGGGGATGCAAGCTTATCAATACGTAAATTGCTTCATCAAGGAACCGTTGTTTTATTCACCCGCAGCCGTCATTGTAAGTGCCAAAATTAAGGACAAGTTGCAGAGAGATATCAATTTGTCGGAGACGGTTGCACATAACATAACGGAGCTGACCATTTTTGAATTCATCTCTCTTGAAAAAGATTGGAAGGCCCAGACAAGGCATTATGAGAAAAAATGTCTTGAAGCCTTTATTTACAAGGTGGGGATGAGACCCTTGGTGCTTCCCCCGGAAGACAGGGCGGTTATTGAACAGGCCGGGAAAAAGGTCTGGGAAAAACTCGCCGGCGACGTTTGTCCCCGGGAACTCCTGAATGATATCCTGCGGGCTCTTGAGGAATATCGACGGAATTAACATAAAAGGAATCAAGTGCAAAACAACCTAAGCCTTTCCCTATATAAGGATGAAAATATGAGCGATGAAAGAACTTATAAAAGCACATGCCGGATTTGCCACCGCGGATGCGGGGTGCTGATGCATGTCGAGGACAGGGTTGTCAAAATCAAAGGCGACACAAATTCTCCCCTGTTCGACGACATTAGAAAGAGAGAGATGAGAGCACTAACCTTTGGATTTTTTTTGGTGTTTATACTCACCACATGCGCATACGCGGATGACACCAAAGACTTAAATCAGATGGGGATTCCGGGGGGAATGGCTGGTTGTTTTGGCACCGTTCAGTCTGAGGTTCTGCAGGTCTTTTTGGCCGAAGACAATGGTGCGCGATTCAGGGCCTATCAAGTGAAATGGAAGGGCCAGGACATAATAGTCTCAGATATGTTTGGCACAACTGACTTCAAAGAGGGTGATATCATCACGTTCATGGCCCAAAACATCGAAGTCCCGGCTAACGGCAAAAAACTGAAGATGCTTCAGTTCATGATCATGGACACGAGCGCTTTTGCTCCGGAACAGTAGGGCGTCGAACAACACGTTGGTAAGGGACCGCAATGGGCGGCCGGTTTCGGCTCTTGCCAACTGCTTTTATTAACGAGTTTTTGCGGGTGGCCCGTTCCCCTTGCGCCCCCAAACCTTGAACGAACAAAGGCCGCCTGTGCCCCAAGGGAATGGTCAGGATTGAACACCTTTATCATCCGGACACCGCTGCGAAATATGGTATTCAAAAGGAGAACAAATGACCCTATTCAATCTGTCCGGCAGAGTAGCCCTGGTTACGGGGGCTTCACGAGGATTGGGCCGGGCAATATCGGTTGCCCTGGCCGAAGCCGGGGCTGATGTCGTCCTGACGGACATACTTGTTGAAGACGCCTTTGATTCACGGGAAATGTCCGGGTACAGCCCGCTGGCGGCTTTTTTTTCGCAGACGGACGGGGTGTATACGAAATCAACCGCTGAAGATATCCGGTTATCGGGACGGCGTAGCATGGCGCTGCGGATGGATGTCACTTCGCCGGATGAAATACGGGATGTCATCGCACGCGTCAAGGATGAACTCGGCCCGGTCGACATCCTGGTAAACAACGCCGTTATCATGGACAATTTCGGCCTGATCGAAAAGCAGCGTCCCGACTTGTGGGAGCGGGATCTCAAGGTGAACCTCACCGGAGCTTTTAATTGTATTCAGGCGGTTTGGCCGGACATGAAAGAACGCCAATGGGGCCGGATAGTAAATATCTCCTCATTCGTGGCCATTATGGGGGCTTTTGCCCAGCCCAGTTACGGGGCGTCAAAGGCTGGACTTCTCGGCCTTACCAGGTCGATGGCCCTGGAGGGTGCCCGCAGTGGCATAACCGCCAACGCGATTCTGCCCGGGTTTATCCAAACCGAAGCGGTCAAACTGCATGATCCGGGGAAACTGGAGCGGATAACGGCCCGCTGCCCTATGCAACGCCTGGGCCATCCTGAAGAAGTGGCATCCCTGGCGGTATTCCTGGCATCTGATGCGGCAGCCTATATTACCGGTGCCGCTATTCCTGTGACAGGAGGAATGGACCTGTTTCATTTTTGAACGAGAAGCATACACATATAGCGCAAAAAAGTTGCCGAGAATAATCGTCTGTCTCATCGTTATGCTGTCAGAAGACACAAAGGGTTCTGCGTTCCTCGTTGACACCCCATCATCGCATGGATATAGTGCATTGTGATAAAACAGGAAGAAAATTCCGTATACAGATCCTCTGAACCATGAATTGAAGGCAGAACGCGTGTCGCAGAAAAAACTGATGAAAATATCGGAATTAGGTGAAAAGACCGGGGCAGCAGCTTCGACCATACGGTTTTATGTCAAGCAGGGCCTCCTTCGCGAACCGATCCGAAAAGGCAGGACCGTCGCCTATTACTCTCCCCTGCATGTCGAGCAACTCAAATACATACTCGCCCTTAAAAAGAAGAACAAATTTACTTTACATGAGATAAAACAACGGGTTGCCGACAAATTCAAGGACACGCCGGATGATGATCCCGGAAGGCCGTTTATCGGAAAACAGGAAGAGATTATCAGGGCGTCCGTCGATCTTTTCCTCAATAAAGGTTATCATGACACAACTATAACCGATATTGTTGATAACGCCGGTATCGGCCGGGGCACATTTTACGCTTATTTTGCCAACAAGGAGGAACTTTTCTGGGAATGCGCCGATAAACTGTTCAAGGATCTTGACACGCATTTTAATATTATAAAAAACGAAGGCGATGTGCTTTCCCGGTTGAAACGCCGGGCTTACGAGTTTCTGTTAACCTTTCCCACCTTGATCAATCTGATCAACATTATCAGGGGGGCGGCAGTAAGCGATTCTGAAATATTTAAGGAAAAGCTTAATATAATGATGCGGCAATTGGTGGCACCGATTGTCAATGACCTTGATATCGGTATGCGAAATAATGAAATCAGAGATACTGACAGTACCGTATTAGGACATATCTTAATGGGTGCGGCGGAATATATCTCATATTATGCTTATGAACTCGAATTCAACCTGGACAATGACCGGTTTCTGGCCTTGTTCCAGGAAGGATGGGACATGATCTATTATGGCGCCCAAAAAGATTAACACACGAAATTCAAAAACCTATTACCGGATTTCCGAGATCTCGCGTATAAGCGGGGTGCCGTCCCAGACGATTCACTATTACGTCCGGGAAGGGCTGCTGCTGCCGCCGGTCAAGACCAGCAAAACCATGGCGTATTACAGCGAAGATCACCTGGAAAGGCTGTATTTCATAAAAAAACAACAGATCGAGTCAAAACAGCGCTTAAAGGAGATCAAGCAAAGACTGGCCGATGACTTGCCGGCTGCTGCTCCGGAAGACCATAGGGACAAAGAGGGGCCGTTACCTTTCGCGCAACAAAAAGAAACAATCCTTCAAACCGCCATTAATCTGTTCACGCAAAAGGGATACGCGGAAACCAGCATTACCGATATTGTTAATACAGCCGGTGTCGGGCGCGGAACGTATTACCAGCTTTTCAAAGACAAGGAGGATTTGCTGCTGGAATGCGCGGACCGTGTTTTCTTCGAGCTTTACAGTCATGTCTGGGAAAAATTGCAAAATGAAACAGATATGATGAAACGGTTACAGATTCGATTTGAAGCGTATATAAAGAGTCACCCCAGGTGGCGGGACATGATGGATATTATTAAAAGCCTGGCCAGCACAAATAACCAAAAAGGCGTCCAGAAACACAGGGAAATCCTGCAGCAGATAACCCGGCCCATTGCCCGGGAAATTGACAGGGCAGCCCGACAGCAGAAAATCCCGGGGGGCAACGACACCTTCGGCACTATGGCGGCATACATGCTTCTGGGTGCCAGCGACTATTGTGCCCGGCTGCATTTTGAACAGGGTCATGACATAAACCTGTTGTTTGATCATATCACCCAGTTGGTGTTTGAAGGGATCCGATATAGATCCCGATCTTCCTGAGCCGACCCCCTAAAACGGATCCGGTTTTTATGATAAAAAAGGCTGGCAACTACCGAAAGGAGTTAGGGGATATGGCAAAGAAAACTGCCGTGGAGAAGGTCGACCGGTTGCTTCGTCAGGTCGAAATACTTCATCGATGGGTAACGCTACATGGTTTCTGTTCTGCTTTATTCGTTGTGATGCCAGCTATCTTTTTTTTATGGCCTTGTCCGGAAGGTCACGCTCATGAATATTTCCTGTCTGTTCTTTATGGATGCGTTTTCCTGTATTCCTCGAGCGCTTTGGTCATGTCGCGAACCAGGTCAGCCGGGAAAACCTTGCCGGACAGCTTCTGCTGAACGGCTTTGCCTGCCGCTTCAAGCTTTTTCAGGTCTTCGGGAGGCAGCGTGATGGCCTTCATGCCGCACCTGGTCTCGAATGCCTTCAGGCTTTTTTCTTCAAAGATTCTGATCTGGCGCCTCCACCCCTTCTCCAGGGCGATAATTTCAGCAATGACAATTTCCTGAATGTTATAGGCGAACACCGCTGATATGCCGAGCTGTTGCTGGATTCTGCCGATCGTGCTGGCTTTGGAAACCACGACTCCCGGTGAATAGACCAACGGTGGTATGATGTAATAGTTCATGAATTGATAGGCCTGCATACCCAGCACCCATGCCGGGGGCGCCAGGTTCAGGTCGGTCTTGCCGGTGTTAAGTGACGCGACAACATCGGGGACCGGAACCGGTGTGGCATTTATCCCCAGTTCCTCATAGAGGGGTGCTTCGATAATACCAAACCATGTCATTGCTTCTTGTTTGGCAATATCCGCCAGGCCGGGTGTTTTGTACTTTGAAAATAAATAGAAAAAGCCGGTGTCAAATAGTGCCCACAGGGTATAACCGTTCTTTTCAAACCCTTCATCCAGCTGCTTTCGGAATTTTTCAAAGATATAATCGACTTCATCATAGTTATTAAACAAACCGGGCAGCAGCAGGGCCGATGCTTCCGGGCAGCTCGCCAGCACACCCAGGGCGGTGCAGCCGCAGGCGTCGAGCTGCCCGGCATCCATTTTATCGAGGATTTCCTCATCATCCCCCATAACACCGCCCCCGTAAATTTTGATCTGAATTTTTCTTTCGCTTAATTTTTCTATTTCCGGAAAGGCAATCGTTTCCGGCACACTGAGCCAGGGTGTACCCGGCGGCGCCAGGGTGCCGACTTTATATAATACGGGGTCGTCTTTGGTGATCACGGATGAAAGCGCCCGCCACAATACGGCTTTTATCGTTTTCCAGTCCAGGTGCGGGAGAAGAAGATCGTTGAAGCGGTCCGGAAAATTCACTACGGCATACCGTGATGTTTTATGGCGCTCCAACAAAGACAGGAACATCGTCTCCAGCATGCCTTCCAGCTGAACCTCATTAACGGCACCGGTAGCCAGCATTGTTTTCAAAAACTGTTGCCGCTGCAGTAACCCCGGATCGGTTTCCCCGCCCACCCACATCGTTTCAAGACTTTCCCGCATTATGTCTTGAAATGATTTGATGTTGTCATCAGCGCCGGTGACGCCAGGCGGCAGTCCGATGGTGATGATCATGAAAACAGAACAAAACAACCATCTCTTCATAACAATCCCGGTTCTGATATCAAGTAAGGCCATGTTTCCCTCCTGGATGTATGATAAACTGAAAAACAGATTTTCACTGTCGTGACCGGATAGGCCAAAATAAGCCGGCTAACGGGCTGCCCGGAAATCTTCCAGCGCCTTTCGAATATTGTCGATCAGGTCTTTTGGGAAGAGTTTCCCGGTCAGTTTCTGCTCGACCGCCCTTCCTGCCATTTCAATGGCATTCTGGTCTTCGGGTGACAATGTTATGGCCTTCATGCCGCATTTTATTCCAAAGGCCTCCAGACTTTTTTCTTCGTATGTTCTGATCAGCTCCTTCCATTCAGGCTCAATAGCGTTGAATTCGGAGACGAACAGTTCCATGACATTGTTGGCGTATGTATCAGACACTCCCATCTCTTTTCGCAACCGGTCCCGAACGCTGGAGTTTACCAGCACAGCCGCCGGAGCATAAAAAACCGGGGGGGTGAGAAAAAAATTCGTGTACTGGTAGGTCTGCATGCCCAGCATCCAGGCTGGTGGGGCCATAATAACGCTTGCCTGGCCTGTGCTCAAAAGGTTAATGACATCAGCCAGAGCTACAGGCTCAACCTTACTTATGCCCAGTTCCTGATAAAAAAGGGTCTCTATGGCGCTGTTTAAGTATACAGAATTTTCTATTTTCAAGCCCGCCAGGCCGGAAACTCTGTTTACTGAAAACCAGTGCAAATTACCGGTATCAACAAGGGTACACAGAATGTAACCGTTTTTTTCAAATGCCTGGTCCAGCGTTTTTCTGAACGTATTGAAGATGTAATCTACTTCTTCGTAATTTTTGAACAGTCCGGGCAGCGACAATACACAAGACACAGGGGATGCTTCCAGCATGCCCAGGACGCTGCAGCCGCAACTGTCGAGTTGACCGTCTCTCATTTTTTTTAAAACGTCCGAATCCTCTCCCATGACCCCGCCGCCGAAAATTTTGATTAAAACTTTTCCTCCGGTCAGTCTCTTAATCCTTGGAAAAAGGATGTTTTCGGGCACATTAATCCAGGGCGTTCCCGGGGGGGCAATGGCGCCGACTTTAAATATCATAGGGTCTTTGTTCTGGAGTGGCGAAGCGGCAACACGCCATATGATGGTTTTTGCTGTTTCCCACTCCATGCGGGGGGAAAATAGGGCGTTAAATCGTTCTGAAACATTGTTTAAAATATACCGGGATGTTCGATCACGGTCCAGTACCGGTAGGATTGCCTTTTCAAGCATGCCTTCAAGGGCCTCTTGAGTTATGATGCCGCTTGACAGCATGGCTTTCATTGCCTGCTGGCGTTGCTCGAATTCCACAGGAAATTCCCGGCCGGTCCACAATGCGGTCAAGCTGTCCTGCAGAATGCTTTGAAAGTTATCAGCGTCTTTATCCGCTGCCATGGCGGCAAGTGGCAGGCCGGCAACAGCCGTAACGGTTATAACGGCAATCATCGTCAACAGCCGTGTCTTGGCTGAAAACGAACGGCTTCTAAACATCATCCCCCCCCTTGTTATCATTATTGCCTTCAAGCATCAGCCTGGAAAATGCTTTCTCTGCCGCCGGGGCTCAGCCAGGGCAGTTTTCCTTACGCCCTGGCTTCGGGACAGTGCGGATCTATGTCCGGTAGGAAACATTTATTTTTCTGGTACTTATATTTCCAACACGATTTTGCCAAAGGAACGTTGACTTTCCATCCAGGTATGCGCCGCCCCGATATCGTCCATTATAAATGTTTTGGTGGGAGATTCCAAGTTTTCCGTTGCCAGCCACTTGTGAAGAAATTGATACATATTAATTTGATCCTCTGTCCCAAAAACCGAGTAGGTCGTAAAAGAAGTGATGTTTAATGATTTGGTAATGATGTTCTCCCCCAGCGGATCGATGGTGCCCGCACCGCCGGAATAACCATAGATGACCCATCTCCCCCTGTATTTGATACACAGGGGGTCGGTTTGCAGGGTCGATCCGGATACACTGTTAAAGCAAATATCAACGCCCTGACCGTTTGTCAGTTTTAATACCGCTTCCCTGTAGTCAATGGTTTTATAGTTAACCCCATGGTCTGCGCCGTTCTTTTTACAGTAAGCAAGTTTTTCGTCTGAGCTGGAAAGGGCGATCACCGTGTTCTGTCCCTTTCTTCTGGCGATTTGTGTAATCATTGTTCCCACGCCACCGGCAGCCGCATGCAGCAGAATCGTCTCGCCGGGCTGAACGTTTCCGAAAACAGCGTAGGCAAGATAGGCTACCGGCAAGTTGACCAGATATACCAGCCCTTGCCCAAAAGAGACATTGTCGGGCAGGACAATGATGTCCCGTTCGAATGCCTTTACATATTCCGCATACCCGCCAAGTAGAACCGTCGTCATCACCCGCATCCCCGGTGCGATATCCTTTACATCGGATCCCACTTTTTCGACAACTCCGGAAACCTCTTTACCCGGGATAAACGGTAACGGCGGCTGAAACAGGTATCCTCCCTTTCGCTGCATGATATCCGCGTACATAATTCCGGCATACTTATTTTTAATCAGAACTTCGTCTTCACCCACTTCCGGAGTTGGAACCTCCACCACTGATAAGTGCTCGACGGATCCAAGTCCGTTTAATTGAATCGCTTTCATAATGCCTCCTGCTTAAAGGGAATTAAAAGGATAAGGATTCAAAAAATTCATGGTATGTCCTTGCCTGCGGTGATGCCTAAATAAAGCGTGATAACCCGGATGTCACCATGCAGGCCCCACCATGCGTAGCCTTTCGGAGTGCCCTCATCAAATTCGGCCGTCGGCTTCAGGGCAATAATTTCCTCCAATGTATGGCCGGCTTTTATCAAGTACGCGATTTTTTCAGTCTGGGTGACCTGCACTTCATGATCCCTCAATAAATCCTCGAGAGACGAGACAACGCCAATGGAATGACCGGTGACAATTCTGGTTTTATCGTCGCACAGTGCCAGCACCATTTTCTGACCATCAATGATCCCATAGGGACTTCCATCCACGTTCAGGCAGTATCCATGATGAAAAAAAACATCCCCGGTGGCAACAACGTTGGTTTCCTGAAAATGAACAACCAGTTGAGTGGCGGTGTGGCCCGACGGTGCATGCATGATCTTTATCGTCTGGTTGTTGAAATAAAGGGTCATCGAATTCGGGGGCGCCAGGGTGAGCACCGGCAGGCCGCTCGGAGGCTGCCCGTCACTTCGGCGATATCGCTTTCCGGGTTCAGCCGGGTTGACGATTTCATAAGGTTTTATCGTCTCCAGGCGTCCTTCATCCGCAGCGATGATGACGGCTCCCCGCTCGGCAAAGTATGAATTTCCACCAACATGATCACCATGAACCTCGGTATTGATGATATATCGAACCGGCCGGTCACCGACAAGTTCCTTAACCGCAGGAATGACCCTGTCATCAAGGTATGCGGGATGTCCGCTGTCTACCAGGAGTACGCCATCGGGCCCGCTCAGCACGGTCATATTGCCGCCTACCCCCCCGATCATCCACATGTTCTCTGCCAATTCATGGGTTACCACCCACTCTTCCTCCGGCCATTGCATAAATCCATCTAACATCGATTCCGTTTTCATGGTGTATCCCGTTGGCGCTCCCACACCCGTCTCGGGGTTTAACGGCTTTGCGATTCCCATTTTCACCTTCCAATTATTGTTAACATCGTGATGCTGTTTATTTGCTGAATTAGTTTCAAGATATAGGCAATTGTCCTGGTATGCTTACCGGGGCAATGATCTCTATCAAATCCTGTCTTTCAATATTTCATTTTTATCGTAATTTTCGTGCTGCGTTCCATTTTGAAGGATGCTTTTTCGAACGCGGGTGGTCCGAGGGCCCCTTTGGCGTTGTTGGAAAAGGCGTAACCCTCCCTCGGAATCCCCAGGCGGTTCTTGTCCAGCTTGAAATTGGCGTTGGCGTCGTGGAAAACAGCCACGGCGTATTCGCCCGGGTCGGGACGTTGTGGAAGGTATAGGTGAGGATCGTGCTTTTCAGGGGCACATCCTCGCTCATGTCATCCTTGTGGATGCATTTGCCCGGGGTCCTGGTCCAGCAGGAAAAGCAACCGACGAGGTTTATTACCTCCACTTTGGCCCCTGCACCGGCCATGCCCTCTATAAGAGCCTCGAGCATGATCTGGGTCTTGCTGTCGGCGCCTGTCCGGGCACTGGAATTGACCGCGAAAACCTTCATTTACCCCTCCTTACTAAACGAACGGCCGCAAGTTATACACCCTGCAGCCGTTCGTTTATTTGACTGTAGTTCAATCAGTTACGGTTTTTCAATTTCTGTTCCGGGCCCGCGTTACCTGGAAAACTGGTAGAAGAAATCCACGATTTCCCGGGCAAGGTCCACGCCATTGTCATTCCAGGCATCCCCTGCACCCGTCAGGTAGGGCGCATGACCCGCGTCGAGCTTGAGCATTTCTACTTTGACGCCCCCGTTACAATCACAATAGGTTTTACGCCAGGCATTCCAGTTCCAGGATTGGGTGATTGACGGAAATGGCCATCCGGCACATCCGTTCATAAATGCCCAGTCATTAAAACCGTCTTCCGTCGTGCCATACAAGGTGAGCATGCCGGCAAACATCAATGGGTCCCTGTTGCCGAGGACCTGAAGCACCGCCACCGGCTGGGAAGGCCATGACCAGACACCGTATTCGACAAGCGGGAAGGACACGGGTGCAATCGCCGCGAATATATCGGCTGCCTGCAGTCCCAGCTGGTGAGTCAGGGCAGCGCCGTTGGAGTGGCCGTGGGCATAAACACGATCCGGATCCACATCTGCCCGGGCTTTGACCCAGGAGACCATCTTCCTGATAAAACCGACATCATTTACATTGACACCCCCCATGGCCGAGGCGCCCGGGCAACAGACGACACCATTCCAGGAATTGCCTAATCCGAGGGGGTTGGATCCCTGCGGTGAGACCCAGATAAACCCTTTTTCATCTGCCAGTGCCTTGATCCCATGATAACCCCCTATATCTGAGGTTCCGCCATGGCCATGAATATCAACCACCATCGGCGCCGGCCCGGTTAAGCCCTGGGGGATATAAACCTTGAACGTTCTTGTGTTGTTAAATCCGTCATTAAATTTAATAGAGATATCATGGGTTACGCCGGGTGTAAGATCGCCGGGGTCGGACGGGGGCGGCGGCGGCGGAGCACTTGCGAACACAGCGGTTGATAGAAAAAGCAGGAAAAGGGTAATGATTGACATAACCGCTGTTTTTCTTAACCGGTTTTTTTTCTTCATTGTTTCTTCCCCCTTACATTTTTATGGTGTTTGTTCAAATGCGATTATAACGAGTTACATCTTGTAGAGCATTATTCATGCCAAAACAATTATGTTCAAATATTCAAATGGTTATAATTTATCAGCAGTATCTGTGCGAAATGGGGGAAAGATTTGGTTGTTAAATAGGGAAAGTTTTGCTATATAGCAGTTCGGGGAAAATAATTATGAAAATCAGACCAGACACTTCTTTCCAGCAGAACAGGCAAAACCATCTTGATGAAATCAAACTCCAGGCCGCATTAAATGAACTCTTTAAAAACGTTTCAGAACAAATTCCTGCGGATAAAATGAGCTGGATCCAATTCCATTTTGACCTTAAGATGTTAGAGATAATCGCACAGTCCTCATACATGGGGGGGGAAGAAACCGGTTTCATCTACAACACCCCTGAAGCGCTTATGCGTTTTTTTAACAGCGCCGACCTGCCTGAAATTCACATGATCAATCAGCCGGAAATGGACCCTTTCGGGAAAGAGCTGAGCAGGCGCGCCAACCTCTTTGACTGGTCATCCCTTATTATTTTTTTTAAAAATAATAAGGGTAATACATATGGATGTGTAATTATCACGGTGGATCAAAAAGAAAGGTACACGGCAGAATATGCCCGCCTGTTTATCTCCTTTAAACCGCGCCTTAAACGAATTCTGGATGACATCATTGCGGACAAACAAAACAAAATTCCTGCCCCGGCGCAAAAAGAACCGGTAAAAGACAAAAATGAATTTTTCCGACAGGTCACCCGGCGACTATGCGGTAATCTTGATCTGCAAACCGGTGTTTACCAGTGTCTCCAATATCTAAGTCGTTTTATGCCGGCTGATGCGCTTTTTGTCAGACAGTTGGAACCGGAATTTCAATCCGAACGTGTGCTTGCGGAAAGTTACGGCTTTTTTCACCAACATACAGGGACCCTGATCCCCTGGCCTCCTGTAAACCGGGATCCTTCCGATCGCGGGAGGCTTCCGGGGATTCGCATTATCAATCGACCTGAAGAATCTTCGGTTATGAAACTCTACACCCCGATATTCGGCAATGATATATGCTGTATCAGCATGCCACTTATCGACAAAGAAACGGTAATTGGTTTTGCCATCGTTGGCCTGGAAGGAAGGGACCGCTACCGGGAAGGGCACATGGCGCTGTTCTCCCTGCTTCATGATCCGTTTGTCATGGCCCTTTCCAACAACATCAAACACCGGGAAACGATCCGGCTGAAGAACATTATTGAAGAAAAAAGGAAAAACCTGAAGAAGGCGCTGAATTTTTCCGCTCCGGATACCATTATCGGTGACAGTTTCGGCTTAAAGGGCGTCATACAAAAAGCCCGCCTTGTCGCAGGACAGGACAGCCCGGTACTGCTGTCCGGAGAAACCGGCTCGGGCAAGGAGCTCATAGCCAATTATATCCACCGGAAATCCCCTCGAAAAGACGGCCCCTTCATCAAGGTCAATTGCGGGGCCATACCCGATACGCTGTTGGACAGTGAACTTTTCGGTCATGAAAAGGGGGCTTTTACCGGTGCCGGGAGCCGGAAAATGGGCCGTTTTGAAAGAGCCGACGGCGGAACGATTTTTCTGGATGAAATCGGAGAACTGCCCCTTCAGGCCCAGGTCCGTCTGCTGCAGGTATTGCAAAATAAAACCATTGAACGCGTGGGCGGCACTGAAACCATACCCGTTGATGTCCGTGTCATCGCCGCCACCCACCGCAACCTGGAAGAAATGGTTGCTTCCGGCCTGTTTCGGGAAGACCTGTGGTTCCGGCTGGACGTCTTTCCCATCCGGATCCCCCCCTTACGGTCAAGGAAAATGGATATTCCGGCCCTGGTAGATTATTTTATTGAAAAGAAATCGGTTGAACTGGGGCTTCACACCAGGCCACGCCTGTCTTCTGATGCAATGGACCGGTTGATTGCCTATGAATGGCCGGGAAATGTCCGTGAACTGGAGAATGTGATTGAAAGAGAGCTGATCCTGTATAAGGGCGAAACCCTCACGTTTCATAACAGCAACCCCCGGCAAAAAGATGCCGGCAGAACTGACTATGTTGTGGAAGAGGATGTAATTCTTCCCCTGGACGAGGTCTTTACAATTTACGTCAAACAAGTTCTGCACCTGTGTGATGGAAAAATTAACGGCCCGGATGGTGCCGCGGCAAAGTTAAAGGTGAACCCCAGCACACTCCGCAGCCGGATGAAGAAAATGAAAATTTCTTACGGCATGAACAGCAAATAACACCATACTCGAAACGCGCTGATGAAAACCGATTCGGACATTATCTTTAGCCGAGTAAAAGACTGTGTTGATTCAGACGGGGATATCTACAAGACCCTGGATACCTACTATAAATATCTTCATGAATTTGTGCCGGCTGACCGGATCAGTCTGGTCCGGTTTGATTTTGAGCAGGAATGTGCGCAAATATTCGCCCAGACAACCGGAACAGGAAGTGAAAAAACAAATTTTTCTTACGCTATCCCGAAAAAAATTCTTGAACTGTTAAAAACAGGCGCCTTGCCCGAAATATATATTATCAATGACCCGGAAAAAGACCCGCTCGGAAAAAATTTAATCGAGAGGACAGAGACCTCTGACTGGTCCATGGCTTTCATGGCGATTAAGGAAAAGGCTGTCGTTAACAGGGCAATAATTTTTTCTGCCAACACCCGGAACAGATTCACGGAAAAGCATGCCGACACACTTAAAAACTTCTATGATGAACATAAGTGGCTGCTTGACACCATCAGTGATAAATACGGAAATGTCTTGAATGTTTCCCCTGAAAAAGAACCGGTTGAAGACGAACATGAATTTTTTCGTGAGGGCACACGGCGATTATGCGGCCATCTTGATCTAGAGACCGGGGTTTTACACTGTCTCCAGTATATCAGCCGTTTTTTACCCGCCAATGCACTTTCGGTAAGCGAGATAGCGCCGGATATAAAAGCCGATCTGGCAGTGGTTCGATGGACAGGTTTGTTTTATCACCGCGGCGGTGCGATCTTACCATGGAACCTGGAAAAGAAGAGCCTTGCCGAGATGATGGCTGTTCCCCAGGTCATCATCACCAATCAGCCCGAGCAGGATCCGCTGGTAAGAGACTATGTAGAAAGATTGGGCTCCGACTGGTCTGCGATTTCCATGCTGCTTTTTCATAACGAAAAACCGGTCGGTGTCGCTTCTCTCAGCCTGGAGGGAAGGAACCAGTATAATGAAAACCACATGGCGCTCTTTTCAATGCTGCATGATCCGTTTGCCATTGCCCTTTCAAACAACATCAAACATCGGGAAGTCATCCGGCTGAAAAATATGATCGAACAGGACACGAAAAAAATTCAGGAAGAAATAAATGTCTCCACGGAGACTACCATTGTCGGCGGCACTTCAGGTTTAAAGGGGGTCATGGGCAGTGCCAGGGTTATCGCCCGCCGGGAGAGCCCGGTTCTGCTGTCCGGTGAAACCGGCGTGGGAAAGGAAATCATCGCCGGTTTCATACACCAGCAATCTTCGCGAAGAGACGGCCCCTTCGTCAAAGTCAATTGCGGTGCCATACCGGATACGCTCATTGACAGCGAGCTGTTCGGCCACGAAAAGGGGGCTTTTACCGGCGCGGACACACGGAAAAAGGGCCGCTTTGAAAGGGCCGACGGAGGGACGATCCTTCTGGATGAAGTCGCGGAACTGCCCCTTCCAGCCCAGGTCCGCTTGCTGCGGGTCCTGCAGAATAAAGTCATCGAACGGGTGGGCGGAACAGAACCCATACCCGTTAATATCCGCATTGTCGCCGCCACCCAATGTAACCTGGAAGAACAGGTCGCTTCCGGCAGGTTCCGGGAAGACCTTTGGTTCCGCCTGAATGTGTTTCCCATCCACATCCCCCCCCTGCGATCAAGGCGGTCGGATATTCCGGCCCTTATGGCCCATTTCATTGAAAAAAAAATTCGTGAAATGAATCTCGATATCGAGCCGGATTTGTCTCCGGATGCAATGGAACGGCTGATCGCCTATGACTGGCCGGGGAATGTACGCGAACTGGAGAATGTGATAGAAAGGGAACTGATCTTGAAAAAGGGCGAAGCGCTTACATTTGAGAACCTGATCCCCACAGGCTCCAAAAAGGCCTCCCTTGAAATGGTGATGACGAAAGAAGATGTCTTGCCGCTGGATGAAATCTATACCCGTCACATCGAAAAAGCTCTGGAGATGACAGGCGGCAAAATCAACGGTTCGGGCGGTGCGGCCGAAAAACTGAAAATTCATCCCAGCGCCCTCCGCAAAAGAATGGACAAACTGGGAATTTCCTACGGCTGGAAAAGAAAGAAAATCGTTTGAACACAATAAATTGAAATACTTATAGGCTCTTTTCTACAGCATGTAAGTTCGGGGGGCTACCCCTGATTACCTGACCGCAGGGCGCCCTTTACCGCCAGGCCAGGACGCTTTAATGTGTAAAGTTTTTTAACATATGCCCCCGCTCCCATATCCAGGGTTTCTTTAACACCCTCCGTAATACGTGTCAATTTTTTCACCCCCCTGTTGCCTGACATACCTGATGAATGGATCTGGGGATTTGCAAAACTGAAAAAGCGAAAGAGGTTCCTGGAGTGGTCGAACAGTTCAAAACTAATTTGTACAGCGACTGTTTTGATGGTATTATAATAAATATTTTAATGTTTTTTTTTGAGAAAGGCAGACTTATGAGCAAAGCGAAAGTGACCCAGGTCAAAGGAAGCATGTTGGTCACGTTTGTCAAGGCGATCAAAGCGGATAAAACAGGTGCCTGCATAAAGCGTCTCACGGATGAGGACAAAAAAATTGTTTCATCGCTGATACTGGCGACCAAATGGTATCCCTTTGAAACATATAAAAACTGCTTTAAAGCGGTTTGTCAGGTTAATGCCAAAAACAATGCGGAAGTACTGCGACAATGGGGGCGATTGGCCGGCGAAGAAACAATGACCAACATTTACAAGACCGTTTTAAACAGAACAGATGCGGATTCGGCGCTAAACGCTTTTCAGCAGGTCGTTAAAAATGTGTATGATTCCATCAAAATTGAAAAAACAATGGTGTCCGACAATGAAATCATGATCAAAATAACCGATTTTGATCCGGATTTTCAAGAGTGGTACCTTATCGGGCTGGGATGGATAGAACGGACTTTAGAACTGGTGATCAAAAAAGAAGTTAAATCTCAAATCGTCGAACGGTCATGGTTGGGCGCCCCCGCTACTGTCTTTAAAATGCGCTGGTAGTGTGGTAAGCGGCCTATTTCTCCCGCCAGATAGCGGCACCCAGAGCTGCAAATTTTTCTTCCAAAGATTCATACCCCCGGTCCAGGTGGTATACGCGGTTGATTTCGGTTTTACCGGTAGCCACCAATCCGGCCAGCACCAGCGAAGCGCTGGCCCGCAGGTCCGATGCCATGACCGGCGCCCCGGACAGATGGTCCACACCGGTGATCAGGGCCGAATTGCCGGTAACGGCGACGTTTGCGCCCATACGTCGCAATTCACTGACATGGATAAACCGGTTTTCAAAAATAGTTTCCGTAATAACAGACAGCCCCGTTGCCACCGACATCAACACCATGAACTGGGCCTGCATGTCCGTGGGAAAACCCGGATAGGGCAGTGTTTTGATGTCCACGCTGGCGATGGTGCCTGTGCCGACGATTCGGATGGTATGATCCGTAACGGTCAAGTCGGCACCGGTCTGACGGAACTTGTTGATCTGGCCGGCCATGTGATCCGGGCGACAGTGCGTCAACGTCAGGTCACCACCGGTCAGGGCCGCCGCCGCCATGAAGGTGCCGGTTTCAATACGGTCCGGGATAATGGCTGTTGAAACCGGGGATAAGGCGGGCACCCCGGTAATGGTAATATCCGAGGTACCGGCACCTTTGATATCCGCGCCCATCTGGTTAAGGACATCCGCCAGCGCTATTATTTCCGGTTCTCTGGCGGCGTTACGCAGGATGGTGACACCTTCGGCAAGAGCCGCCGCCATCATCAGGTTTTCCGTGCCGGTCACGGTGGGGATATCGAAGTATATGGTGTTGCCGGTCAGCTGATCGGCCGTCACATCGACATAACCGTGCTCCAGGTGGATATCGGCGCCCAGTGCCTCCATTCCTTTTAAATGAAAATTAATGGGGCGGGCGCCGATGGCGCACCCCCCGGGCAGCGATACCCGCGCTTTTCCCAGCCTGGCTACCAGGGGCCCCAGAACCAGGATCGACGCCCGCATCTTGCGCACAAGTTCATAGGATGCTTCATGGTTATTAATGCCTGAGCCATCAACGCGGACGGTATGATCTGAAAAATCCGCCGTCGCACCGAGTTGAACCAGCAGGTCGATAAAGCTGTGCACATCCTTCAAGTCGGGCACATTTTCAAAAACACATTCCCCGTCGGTTAATATCGCCGCCGCCAGGATCGGCAGGGCAGCGTTTTTGGCGCCGCCGATCCGGACCTCACCGGCAAGTCGCCGTCCGCCTTCGACGATAATTTTATCCATCTACCACCCCGTAATCCCATAAAAAAAGCGCCTTGGCACTAAAGGCAAGGCGCTCTTAAACGATTTTAAGAATCGTGCATCAACCCGGATTATTCTGCACCCGGCTTAGTGATGATCACCGTGATGGTCATCATCATCGCTTTTGAAGGTGTCATATAGCGACTTCAATATGCAGTATCCCATGCCCATGCCCAGAATCGACAGGGCATACCAGAGGCCGCCGTGAAAAACCAGATGCGCCGTATCCCAGTGCCATTCAAAAACAAACGGAAACATGTGTCACTCCTTTATCTTCAAATCCGGTGTTTACCGGGTAAATGTGTTCAGTTCTTTTTCCTGCGGAAAAATCGGCAGATAACGATGCGCGACCATAATCAACAGGACGCCGTAAGCCACCGGCAGAATGGTCGTGGCCACTTCCTGCCAGCTGGGGATATACAGCACCCAGTTGTCAAAAGGCATGACCGGAACGGCCATGACCTGCAGCACCATGACCCAGCGATTAATGGATATGCCAACGCAGGCAAGTACGGCCGCAAGCACCAGCCATTTCGAGTTGCTGCGCAATTTTCCGTTGATCAGAATCAGGGCCGGGACCACACCGCCGACAACGATTTCCGCGATCAGAATCGGATACCCGTAAAAGGCGTTGTTGCTGTAAAACTCACCCAGGGCAAAACCGCCGGCCGGAGCCGTTACCTGTGCCCAGTAAATGGTATCAATAATTTTGGCGATGATATAGGTCAGGATCATCCACCCGGAAATCTTGGCCAGGGTATTGATGGCCTTATCGCCGACCAGTTTCTTGCCGGAAATCTTTTCGGTAATTTTGGTAACCAGGATGGTGAAACAAGGCCCGCAGGCGGCAGCCGACCAGGTAAACAGGAAAAAGGTGGAGGGCCAGACCAGCAGGCTTTCCCTGAAGCCAAAGGGGCGACCGTAAAGTACACCGGCCACACCGCCCAGAGAGCCCTGATGGAAAAAGGAAAGGAACGCGCCCGTGGCCGCGAACACCGCCATGATTTCATGCATGTTGTGACTGAGGTGATGAAAAAAGGAAACTTTGTTTAACTGACGCTGCTCCAGAATCAACGGCACGAATTCAATGGTCAGCACGGCAAAATAGCAGGACAGGCAGAAAGCCACTTCCGTCAGCATGGAATGGACATTGGCATGCCAGAAAATAAACCAGCCCCGGAGAGGCTGGCCGATATCAATGGCCAGGATCAGCAGCGCCGAGCTGTAGCAGATGAAACCGATCACCACCGCGAAATTGATGATGTTCTTGAGTTCATCCTTGCCGACCAGATACTTGAGAAGACCGGAAAAGAACGCACCACCGCCCAGGGCGATAACAGCCAGGTCCGCCCAGATCCACAACGCGAACCCGTAATAATCGTTCATGTTGGTCTGGTTAAGTCCCTTGATCCAGCACAGGAACATGGCATAAACGCCCCATAACAGTACCGCTCCCACGGCCAGCACGGCGAGAATAAACACCGGCAGGGGGCAGCGCTTCACTCCTTCGGGTATCAATGCGGAATCCATAAACAAAAGCTCCCAAAAATATGATTAACTGTTTCTTATAAATTAGTGTTTTCCGGGTTTGCCTTCACCGGCGACATAATTATCGCCCTTCCGGCGTACCCATTCCTTACTGGACTTGTAATAAACCTTGGGATTGGTACCGAGTCGCTCCAGCAGCCGGAAGACCTGCGGATTTTTAGGCCTGCCGCCATGATGATGATCCGGCTGGGCGATTTTTGTTACGGCATGGTCCTCGTTATTCAAATCCCCGAATATGATAGCGCCTGCCGGACAGGCCTGGGTGCAGGCGGTCTGATACTCTTCTTCTTCAAGCGTGTCCCTGTTTTCCACATAAGCCCGTTCCATGGCCGACTGATACCGATGGAAACAGAAAGTACATTTTTCCACCACGCCTCGCATGCGGGGTGACACATTGGGACTCAGGGATTTTTTCATGCCTTCCGGCCAGACCGGATCCCACCAGTTGAAGTACCGGGCATGGTAGGGACAGGCCGCCATACAGTACCGGCACCCGAAGCACCGGGTCGGGATCTGGCTGACAATACCGGTGGTGTGATCGTAATCCGTGGCGACGGCCGGGCAGACCGACACACAGGGTGAATGCCCGTGTTCGCCTTCGCATTGCATACAGGGCCTGGGCAGATAACAGATTTCCGCATCCGGAAAGGGTTTGCCGTTGGTCAACTTGTAAACACGCATCCAGGTGATGCTGTCGAGTTTATTGGACTCGTCCACTTTAAACGGCACATTATTTTCCGACATACAGGCCACCATGCAGGAGCCGCAGCCTGTGCATTTGTCCAGGTCTATGACCATTCCGAATTTTTTACTGTGGTTCTGATTCATCAAAAACCTCATCTATAGATTACGCTTCGGGGTTTTAAGCTTTGGTCAGTTGCGCTTTTATACCCCAAGCCACGTCAAAGCCGGAGACCGGATCTTCAACCGGCGCGACCAGAGTATTGATATTGACGCCCTTATCAGCCAGATAA
The DNA here is from genome assembly GCA_963674745.2 of Desulfosudaceae bacterium. Classification (GTDB taxonomy): domain Bacteria; phylum Desulfobacterota; class Desulfobacteria; order Desulfobacterales; family Desulfosudaceae; genus JBFMDX01. The sequence goes on from CAXXDV010000001.1 coordinate 584,967, forward strand.
TCATCAAAGGCGGCATGGCCCAGCCCCCTCGGCATGGCGATAACATCATTGGCAATGCCCTCGGTCTGATTGATCTTGACCTGGGCTTTACCAACCGGTGTCTCCAGTATAACCGACTGTCCGTCTTTGACCTTAAACTTTTTGGCTGTCACTTCGTTTATTTCAATAAAAACATCTGTTTTCTTATTTGCTTTTTTCAGAACGGTGTCTGCTACGGTTTTAATAACAAACGGCGGGGTCCCGATGCTACCACCGCTGATTCGCATACAGTCATAAGGAATAAGCGTTAATTCAGGCACCTGGGGTTTTGCTTCGGCCAGTTTGACCAGCGCTGAAAAATCCATTTGACCGGCCGGTGCCATCGCTTCTGCCGCCGTGGCCAGGGTGGATTGCGCCAGATACCCCTTGGATGAAATAGTACCCCAGTTATCGGCCAGGGTCTCTTTTAAGCAGTCTTTGTAGGTTCCCCAGGGGAAGGCCCCGGCCACGGCACCGCCCAGGGCATTGGCCAACGCGATCAACACATCGCCGGGGTGCTTGGTGTCAAACACCGGTTTAATTACCGGCCTGGCAAGACCGACCATCGGTTTGGCCAGCCCGGCCGTGGTGGGAAAGTCCTCGTACCGCTCAAGATAAGAATGTAACGGCAGAATATAATCGGCCTGGGCCGCTGTATCGTCCATGTAAGCGGAAAGGCTGACAACCAGCGGGATCTTCTCAAAAGCGGTCTTTACGTTCTGTGAATCCCGCAACGTGAACACGGGGTTGGCATCACAGACAAACAACGCCTGCACCGGTGACTGGGCTTTGCTGTTGACCTTCTGTATCAAACGGTGAGGCAAACTGGCGGCATCGCGGTATTCGGCCGTCCCGGCCCCATCCAGGCGGGGGGTGTCCAGGGATTTTTCAGCCACGGCGTCAAGCTCCGGAGCCGGCCAGTTGATGTAATCCGGCGCCGCGGCCAGACGGATACCGCCGGATCGGTTGATACTGCCCGCCAGCGCGTTCAAAGACAGGACCGCCATGGCATCCAGGCTGCTGACCGGATCCTGAGCCGAACCGTTGCCGCAGATGGCCACGGGCCTGGACGCTTTGGCAAACGCCCGGGCCAGTTTTTCCAGTTTCGGCACATCAACCCCGGTTGCGTTGGCCACATCTTTCGGGCTGTACTTTTCATTCAACAATTTCCGGAAGGCACCGAAAGACGGGCTGTTGGTTTCTATTGCCGCGGCCTGCATACCGTCGCGGATGATGATATTGGCCAGCCCCAGGGCCAGGACCGCTTCCGTCCCCGGTTTGATCGGCACCCAGGTATCGGCCTTGGCAGCCGTGTTGGACAGTCTGGCGTCCACTTGAACCAGTTTCGCACCATTGTCTTTCCAGCTGCTGTTGGCCTGAAACATTCTCACAGGAGATCCCCACCCGTCCAGGACACCGGCGGAAAAACTTAAAACATAGGTGCTGTTCTCAAAATCATAAGCCGGTATACCGGATTTGCCCAGCATTTTGCCGGCTGCCAGTGCCATGGCATCGTCAGATGAAGGCAGGGTAACATAATTAGGCGAACCAAAAGCGGTTAAAAACCGCTGTAAAAGCCGACCGGTCGTATTATTGCCGTTACCGGCGATCCCGGCCACGGTGGCAGCTTTATCATTGTTTCTCAAATCATTCAATTTGCCGGCAATATCCGTAAGGGCCTGGTCCCAGCTGACCGCCTTGAAGGTTCCGTTTTCTTTTTTTAACGGCTTTTTAATCCGCCAGGGGCCATACAGAAGCTGCAAACCCGCCAGGCCCAGGGTGCAGATGCCGCCGTGATTAACGGGATGGCCTTCCTGCCCCTCAATTTTAACCGCCCGATTGTCGATTTTGCGGACGGAAATACCACAGCCGCCCGGGCACAGGGTACAAACGGATTCCGCTGTGGAAACCGCCCCATCCGGCGGAACAGGGACTTCGTTGGGCATATACCGAAAGCTCTGCGTCCAGATGGATAGATCGTCCGTCAGCTTTAACGGCAGCGGCGTCAAGGCTGTTCCCACCGCGCCGCCGGCCACCAATGCTAAAAAGCTTCGTCTGTCAATCTTCATAAACTGTTTCCCTTATTTATATAATTACACACCTTGGCGTTGATTGTTATCAAATCCGTCTACTTGTGACACTGGAAACAGGCACCCTTGCTGCCGGTTTCCCGTTTATGACATCGGGCGCAATCATCCATTTTCATGCTGTCCCAGGAGTGTTTTTTGAAAACGCCGGTCAGGTCTTCGCCCCAGATGTCCCGGCTGTAACCCGTAATCCGGTTTTCCTGATACGTTTTGAGACTGGTGGATGTACCGACCGGCCCGTGGCATTCTTCGCAGCTCATACCGGCCTTTTTGACATGGGCGGCATGGGAGAAGAACACACAATCCGGCTGTTTGGAATAAATCAGCCAGGGAACCTCTTTTTCCTGTTCCACATATTCCTCGACAAACTTCAGTTCTTCTTCGGTGTCGCCAAGGGCGGAATCATGGCAGTCCATACATTGTGCAAGCGTCGGCACACCGGCAAAAGTCCCGTCCTCACGGAAAAAATGGCAGGATTCGCAACCGTCCGACACTTCGTACATATGAAGGTCATGGTCAAATTGAACCGGCTGCTCCTGTTCGGAGTAAAGCAGTGCCGGATACACCACCCATCCGATGGCCAGGGAAATCACCAATCCTACCAGAAACGACAGGATAACAGCCAGCAGGCCCTTGTCCTCGGCTAAATTCATTGCGCCTGTCTCGCCATCAGCAACATGTTTGGATTTGTCATCAGTTGTGTTCATGAAAACCCCGTTATTTAATCGTTATATTAACCTTTTCGATTCATTGTTTTTACTGCTGAATCATCATACAGCATTGACCTTAAATAAAAAAATAGCTTTTTCATAATGTCCATTGTTTGTCAAGTCATTTTGACCGCTTTGATCGAGACGGCAGAGGGGTCAACCAGGGGCTGGATTTGCCCCAGATGACACGCTTGATCCACTCAAACCCGAACTGCAGCAGGTCCGTTTCGTCTTCTTTAATTTTGGACAGGATATCATCCGGAACCCGGAAACGATTTAAAAAGCTGCTGTTGAATAAAAAATCCTTAAACGCATCCATATTATAGACCGCCATAAAGGCCATTTTACCCCTGGCGCCGGCAGGGCCTTCGCCTCCCCATGGGTTGGTCGTAAAAAGCGCCTTTATTTCAGCCCATTTCCAGGTCATCCGGACATAATCGTCCGCTTCCTGATCGGCGATCCATTCCTTAACCGTCAAAAGCCGTTTTTCATCCTGCCCCCGACAGAAATCCGGCGGCCTGAAAAAATAGACCATGCGTCCGTTTTTGCCGGCATCATCATATTGCAGGCCCTGTTCGACCGGGAACATCCGGCAGGAGTATGACCGGTCAGGATAAACACGACACCCGTTTTCGGTCAGAAACGGGCATGTTTTTTCCCGGGTTTCCGACATGGACAGCAGTACCTCCGGGAAATAATTGCCGTCCCGCATGACCACATCCACATATTGATCGATAAACGCGGTCGTAGAGATACCCAGATTGTTTTTCAATCGCAGCACATCATACGGATAGAGAAAAAGGTTCAGGTTGCGGCAGCACTGATTAAAACAGCTGACACCGGCATGGCAGTCAAAACAAAAAGAATCATCCTCGTTCAGACGGGTACCGGCACCGGCATCCACTTCATCAGGGTTTATAATTTTCATGATTAAATACCTTTAAAACCGGCGACTATCATCTGAGCGATGGTCATTTTAATTTTTCCTGTCATTCCGGATGATTGCCTGAATTCTTGTTCCACAGACGACAGCTGCCGGTAAAAGGGCGTCCGGTCGAACGGGATATAGTCCTTATCGTCAAAATGCGTGCTGAAAACCGGGCAGCCGACCCCGTATGAAACCCTTCCGTCGGGATACCGGAGTTCGTGAGGCACCCCGTGCAGACGACAGATCATCAACCGGTGGGTATGCAGCCCGCACCGGCCATCGACATTCAAAGGGCACATGTGGCGGGGCGTGCGGCCGGACGCCTCATCCGCCGCCACCAGATCAACCACCTTGCGCGCTTTTTTCACGATCTGCTGCTGCCGTTGGTCAGAAAGCTGTTCCACCCCGGCAACAAGGTAATAATATTCAAGGTAGGTCAGATTATAAAACCGGGTCAGACAGCAGTTGTCCGGGCACTGATCGCAGGTAAAGCCGTATTTCTCGGCAACGGCATTATAAGCATCGTCCATTGCGGCATATATCTCCCGCAGCCGCTCAAAATATTCGGGATAATTATCTATCATACCACTTTGCGCCATTCGTTACCTGCCCTTAACCATTATTAAAATTTTTGCTCAATCTTTAAGAAAATTCATACCGGGCCCACATTTTTTCAACTATATACCATGGAAGACAGCCAATGCTCAATCAATCTTGCGCACCTGTTCCGTTTGTTTTCTTATCCATACGCACTGGATTCAAACGACCTCTCGCACCCGGCCCAAAAGCCCATCAACATATGGTGACCACAAAATCATTGATCCACAAGCCCGTCCTTGATATATAAACTATAAAAGCAGGTTCTTATCTATATCTTTGGTAACGGGGTAAGCTATGGATGATCAAATCATTTCATTTCTTGATGGCCTTAAATCCGACAAACAAATCGCTTCAATGGATGAGGCGGCCATAAAACAGACCATTGTGATGCGTTTATTGTTTTTGCTGGGATGGGATATTTTCAATGCCGATGAAGTAAACTCGAGTTATAAGGTAAAGAATCAGCCCGTCGACTACACGTTAAGCCTCAAAAACAGCAACAAGATTTTTATTAACGTAAAAAAAAAGATGGGCAAGACCTTAGACAAAAACCAGCAGAGTTTACTTGAGTCTGCTGCTAAAGAAGGTGTCGAGTTTAGCGTTTTCACTGACGGTTTGTTGTGGTGGTTTTATTTAACGCTTGACAAAAAGAATCTGGAGCAAAAAAAATTTTGTTCGCTGGATTTCGTAAAACAGAAAGCGGATAATATCGCCGACCAATTGGGAAGCTTTCTGGCGAAAAGCCCGGTTTCTAAAGGTAAGGCGTTAGAACGTGCTAAAAGCATTCTGGAAAAAAGACATCAAAAACTTATTGAAGAAACAATACCCGCAGCATGGACAAAAGTACTTTCGGAGCCACCGGATGCACTGGTGAATTTGCTGATTGAAACGACGGAAAAAATCTGCGGTTACCCTGCCGAAAAAGATGCGGTAGTTAAATTTCTAACCGAAGATTTAAATCGAGAGCCGGAGCCTCAAAAAGCATCGGAGCCCGAAAAAGAGCCAGAGTCTGAAAAAGAGCCGGAGTCCCCCAAAGCGGCCAAAGCAGAAAAAGAGCCCGAACCCCCAAAAGCGTCGAAGTCCGAAAAAGAACCGGAGCCCGAAAAAGAGCAGGAGCCCGAAAAAGAGCAGGAGTCTAAAAAAGCGACCAAGACAGAAAAAACGCCGGAACCTGAAAAAGAACCGGAGCCCCCAAAAGCTTCGGCGCAGGAAAAAACCTTATCGGCATTCACGTTTAAAGAAAAGATTTACAATGTTAAAACATGGTCGGATATGATCGTGAAGCTCTGCGAGATTTTACAATCCGAACATAAAAAAGATATAAAAAGTCTCTTATGGCATTCAGTCGGCGATAGATATTATTTCAGCAAAAACATGAGTGAATTGCGTTTTCCTGAAGAAATTGGAAGCACCGGAATCTTTCTCCAGACCCATATGACGCCCAATGATGCCGTCAAGCTGGCTTATTCGATTGTATCATTTTTTGGATATGCCAAAGACGATTTTGCGGTGTCCTCGGAAAACAAATAGACAGCGGCAATTGGGCTTTTTACGAAGCCATCAGGCAGAATGCACTCGTAAGTCAGAATTGGGATGGCAAAGTAAAAAGTTCAAGATCAAGGCGCGCAAATCTTGAGGAATGCAGCGTACATCAAGTACTTGAAATTACGAGAGATGCAGCGCAACGAAGATCTTGGGCTTTTTACGAAGCCATCAGACATAAGGTGAGGGGAAAAACAACACCGTATAAAGATGCATGGCGTATTCATCGGTAATACTGGCGATAAAATCGCAAACCTTCCGGTGCGCATCATCTTCGGTTTCCATCAGGGCACTCATCTCCATCTTGGCCATCTCTTTATACAGGACATCCGTGTGCTTAAAGAAAAATTCATAGAGCTCGGACAATATCCGGCTGGATTTGACGAATTCATTATGGACCTGTGGGGAGCGGTAAACCTTTTCATACAAAAACTCCCTTAGTTCCGTCATGGCCGCGAATACCTCATCACCAATGCGCAGCACAATTTTGTCCGGATTCTCCGTGCTGGAATAAATCACATCCTGGATCATGGTTGAGGCCCGTTCAGAATGGTTTTTTCCCAGCACCCGGTTGCAGCTTTCGGGAACCTGGGCGCGTGTGATGACTTTGCTCCGGATGGCGTCATCAAGGTCATGATTCAAGTAGGCCATGATATCGGCCACGCGCACGAGTTGGCCCTCGAGCGTAATGGCCATTCCCTCGGGATCATCATTAATTATATTTCCATACCCTTTGGAGTGTTTCAATATTCCGTCCCGGACTTCCACCGTCAGATTCAGGCCCAGCCCATTGTTTTCCAGCTTTTCAACCACCCGCAAGCTCTGTACATTATGCGCAAAACCGTGGGGGCAGATTTCCTGAAGAACGGTCTCACCACTATGCCCGAAGGGTGTGTGTCCCAGATCATGCCCCAGGGCCACCGCCTCGGCCAGGTCTTCGTTCAGCCGCATGGCCCGGGCAAGGGTCCTTGATATCTGGGCCACCTCCAGCGTATGCGTCAACCGGGTGCGATACTGATCGCCCAGAGGCGATAAAAACACCTGGGTCTTGTGATTCAATCGCCTGAACGCGTTGGAAAAAACAATTCGATCCCGATCCTGCTGAAAAGCCGTACAAATCGGATTTTGCGGTTCTTCAAAATCACGTTTCCGCATACTGGCGCTTAAGCATCCATGTTGCGAAATTAAAGTCTCTTCCCTTTTTTCAAATTCCTTCCGGAGCTTCACACCATTCCCCTGATCGCTTTTTTTAATCTGACTTTTTTGTAACATTATATTTTTGAAAGCTTATTCGATTTTTAGAGCCCAAAAACCATATTCAAATAAAAAGCGCTTTTTGACAAGAGTAATTTAAAGGTTTAATAATAGAAAAATGATACCGACACTTCACGAACAATATATGGCCATCGCCATCGAACAGGCTCAGGCGGCACTTGAAAACGGCGAGTTTCCGGTAGGATGTGTTATTACCGACGGAAAATCCGTTCTGGCGACCGGCGCCCGGGCCGGTTCCCGGAGCGAGGTCCCAAGTGAAACCGATCACGCCGAAATGCTGGCCTTAAAGGCCCTGACGACTTTGGACAGTTCCATTGACCGACGGACATTGACAATTTACACCACCCTGGAACCCTGCCTGATGTGCTTCGGCGCCATCCTTATTCATGACATCAACACCATTGTTTATGCCTGTGAAGATGCCATGGGCGGAGGTACCGGTTGCGACCTGACCACCCTGCCCGGCTTGTATCATCACAAAAACCCGACCATTATTCCCGGCGTATTAAGAGAAAAAAGCCTGTCGCTTCTCAAAAATTTCTTTACCAACCCCGATAACCGTTATCTGCGGACGACCCCCCTGGCCGCTTATATTTTAGAACAATAGAAGCCGGTTTTAGGTAGGGGCACGGCGTGCCGTGCCCGATTGCATTCAGTGTTTATGTGGTTAAGTGATTACGTGATTATGTGGTTATGTAATCGGGTGGCGGAAGGCCTTAGCAACAAAGAAGTGGTTTCAGGGTGTTAAAGTTTTAGGTGTTAAGGTGATGGGGAATAATATCCATTTTCTGGATTCCGGATCTTCAGGCTGTATCGTAATTCGTTATTCGGAAATCAGAACAAAAATGGGTGCCACGGGCGAAGCGACAGCTTGCCTGTGTTCCCTGTAGCGATTTGACCAATCACGGGCAACCTTCGGTTGGCCCGTGGCACCCGTTAAAGAGATATCCACCTAACCCCTTTTACGGAATCAAAGTGGCCAGATCAGACGCAATGGTTTCATGAAACAGCATCCCCCGGGTGGACAGGCGACATTGTCCGTCCGACAGGCACAGCTTGCCGGTTTGCTCATGTTCGGACAGCACCGGCGCGAACAGCGTCTTAAAGTCAACTGAAAACTCACGGTTAAACGCATCCAGATCAACACCTTCGGCCAAACGTAAGCCCAGGTAGACCGCCTCCATCATCTGCTGATGGCGGGACAATTTTTCACCGGACAATCGCGGTGACCGGCCGGCTGAAAGCCTGTCAATATAATCCGGCACGCTCTTAACGTTCCAGTATCTTTCGTGGCCCCGGCAGGAATGAGCGGACGGCCCCAGTCCCATATAATCAACCCGCCGCCAGTATTTGAGATTATGCCGCGAACGGGTTTCCCGTGTCCGGGTGAAGTTGGATATTTCATAATGCATATAACCGTTACGTGCCAGGACATCGGCTACGGTCATGAACATATCACCCAGCCTGGCCCCGGAAAGAGGCCGGAACTTTTTTTGCTGTAAAGATGCGGCCAGGGGTGTCCCGTTTTCAATGGTCAACATATAACAGGAAAGATGGTCGGGTGCCAGGGCCACGGCCTGGTTTAAATCCGCCTCAAGATCGGCCCGAGTCTGACCGGGCAGACCGTAAATAATATCCAAACCGATATTATCAAATCCGGCAAAACGGGCTGCTTCGAACGCTTTTTTTGCCTGCCGGGTATTGTGAATTCGTCCCAGAAAAGCCAGTGAATCATCATTAAATGACTGGACGCCGATGCTGACACGATTCACCCCGGCCTGCCGCAACGATTTCAGCCAGTCCGAATTTACTGATTCAGGATTTGCCTCTACTGTAATTTCACTATCAATGCAAAATCTTGCGACCTCGTTCAACCTGCCCACGAATTTAACAATTTGTTTTTCCTCAACAATTGAAGGAGTTCCACCGCCAATATGAAGAGAATCAAAAACAGCGTCTTTTTTCGACAAGGCGAAGACGGCTTCAGCCGCCAGGGCAGCCATAAAAGGAACGACCAGTTTTTCATCGGTTAGGGAAAAGAAATCGCAGTATGCGCATTTTTTACGGCAAAAGGGTATGTGGACATAAAGCCCGAAAGGTTGTTTCGTGGGAAAATAAGGCATTATCAGATATACGGCTCGACCAGGTCCAAACCCAGTTGAAAAGCCTTTTTATTGGCGGCCAGAAAATCCGGCGGAACCCGGGTCGCGATCGTTTTTAATACAGCATCCCGGTTGACGATTTCGGTCAAGCCGACGACTGCACCCAGCATACAGATATTCATGGTCACGGGCATACCGACTTTTTCAGATGCGGTTTCAGAAAAAGGCAAGCCGATCTGACGGGCGTCGACCTTTTTGAGCAATTTGATATTATGTGATTCCGTTATAATCAGTCCGCCGGGACGAATGGCCATGGAATACTTGTTATACGCCTGCTGGGTCAGGCAGACCAGAACATTAGCACTGTTCACCTTGGGAAAATTAATGGTCTCATCGGAAATAATCACCTCGGACCGGGCTGCTCCACCCCTGGCTTCCGGTCCGTAGGACTGGGACTGGACCGCATTAAGGCCTTCATACATTACCGCTGTCTCCCCCAGGATCACCGCCGCCGTGATAACACCCTGACCACCGGAACCGGAAAAGATAAATCTGGTCCTGGACATGATCTATCGCCCCGTCTTCACTTTTTTTATTATTTTTTCATATTCACTGCAATATTCTTGAAGTGACTCTTCCACAAACACCCCGCGTGGGATTTTGCCGGTATCCGAATCTTTTTCCCGACCAAGCGCAACCGTATTTTCCTTAAAAGAGAGCATCATCTCCACCGCGTCACCGGCTTTGTTGCGACGCCCGAAATTGGTCGGGCACTGGGACATGACATCCACCACCGAAAACCCTTTGTGCCGGATGGCCCGGATAAAAATGTCCTTCATTTCCTGAACATGATAGGTGGTGGTTCGCGCCACAAATGTGGCGCCGGAAGCCGTGGCCATCTTGACCACGTCAAAGTCATGATCAATGTTGGTGTACGGCGAAGTCGTGGCTTTGATGCCATAACCGGACAAGGGTGAAAACTGCCCGCCGGTCATGCCGTAAATCCGGTTATTCATGACAATAGCCGTCATGTCTATGTTCCGGCGGCAGGCATGGATAAAGTGATTGCCGCCGATAGCCAGTGCGTCGCCGTCCCCCATGGGCACGATACAGGTCAATTCCGGCTGGCTCATCTTCACGCCCGTGGCAAAGGCCAGGGCACGGCCATGGAGGGTGTGCAGGGTATGAAAATCAACATATCCGGTCACCCTGGCCGAACACCCAATACCGGAAACCATGACAATATCATTCTTCTCCAGCTCCATCTCGTCGATTGCCCGCAAAAGGCTGTTTAAGACAATCCCGTGCCCGCAACCCGGGCACCAGATGTGGGGAAAAAACCGTTCTCTGATATAATCCCGCACTGCCATGCCTACACCCCCCTGCCCTGAATCAGCCGCAGCATACTTCGGATATCGGTCGGTGTGATAAACACCCCGTCGAGCCGGTTCACCAGGTAAACCCGTTCCGGATGATCCACGGCATCTTTGACTTCCTTTAATATCTGCCCCATGTTCATTTCGACCACAGCGACATATTCCGCTTCGGCGCACAGGCGACGGACAATTTCATGGGGAAAGGGCCACAGTGTCTGAAGTTCCAGCAAGCCGTAACGCTCCCCCCGGCGACGGCGGTTTTCCACCAGATGAAGCGCGGAACGGGCGGAAGAACCGTAAGAGACCAGGACCATGGCAGCGTCATCCATGTAATAGGTTTTATAATGGGCCATACTGGAAACATTATTGTTGATCTTATCCGCCAGATGTCGCATCAGGCCATGGACGACGGCGGGATCGCTCGAGGGGAACCCCCACATATCGTGAAACAGACCGGTAACATTGTAGCGGTGGACACTACCGAAATCGGACATGGGCAGCCGGCCGTCCTCCCTGGGCAGGTAGGGATGAAAATCCACACCCTGCTTGACGGAAGTACGCAGCCGTTCCGTCACCACCAGCTCACCTCGTTCAGGCACCGACACCCGCTCCCGGGTATGTCCGGTCACCTCATCCAGCAGCAGGATGACCGGCGTTCGGTAAGTCTCGGCGATATTAAAGGCCTCGACCGTTATGGCAAACACGTCCTGGTTATTCGAGGCGGTCAGCGCCACAATGGCATGATCACCGTGTGTCCCCCAGCGGGCCTGGTTCACATCCCCCTGCATGGCATGGGTCGGCAGACCGGTAGACGGTCCGCCGCGCTGGACATTAACGATAACACAGGGAATTTCCGCCATAACGGCATAACCAAGGGCCTCCTGCATGAGCGAAAAACCCGGGCCACTGGTCGCGGTCATCACTTTGTGGCCTGTCAAAGAAGCGCCGATGGCGGCGCACAAAGAAGCGATCTCGTCTTCCATCTGCAGGAACTTACCGCCGATGGTCGGCAAAACAGAGGCCATGTATTCGGCAATTTCCGTGGACGGTGTAATGGGATAACCGGCAAAAAAATCCAGGCCCGCGTACAGGGCCGCCTGGGCACAGGCCTCATTGCCCTGGATAAATTTTATGTTATCGCTCATGGCCTACTCTGCCTCCTGAACCGTAATGGCCAGATCCGGGCACCTGAACTCACAAAGCCGGCATCCGATACATGCTTCCGGATGTTCGGCAAACGCTTTGCCATCCTCGTCCGCCGCCAGCACCTGTTTGGGGCAGAACCGGATACAGATGCCGCACCCCTTACACCAATCCCGCTCAATAATATGTGCAAATCTCTTTTCAGATGGTTTAGCCATAGTGTGAATTCTATACTTGTCTATACCCCGGGCTTTTCACGGGTCATATAAATCTGTTCATAGCCTCTTCAATCACGGATTCAACATTTTCCGGGGTAATGCCCACCTTGTCACACAAGGCCCTGGCCTGGCCCATTCGTCCCGGATCATTCATGTCGTCCAGGCTGTGAAAAAAGGACAGCCTGCGGCCGACCTGATACAACGTCTGTTGCTCGGCTGACATGTCCAGAAAACGGCGAACCGGCGTCATCATTTTCTCCTTGTCATCCGGCAGCATACCGTCGACCTCCTCAAAAAGGTTCAACACATGGTCGCTTTTAACAGCAGAATGAATACCCTCAAGACAATCCAGGAACAGGAGCAGCTCCCGGGCCATCTGGATGTCGGTACACTTTTTAAACCGACCGGCTTTATATTCATCATGCAGATCCAATCCCGGGGGGACGGCCAGGGTCCGCAGACGGATAAAATCCGGATCAATCTGGTTTAAGGCATCGGCGGTTTGCCGCGCGTGCTCTTCAGACAAATCCTGTCCGCCCAGACCGGGCATGACATATTCTGACAACTCAAACCCGGCCGCTTTTACTTTCCGGCCGGCTTTAACATGCTCGGCTTTGGTCACCCCTTTTTTAACCATTTCAAGGACCCGGTCCGATCCTGACTCAAGCCCGATATGGATCCTGTCCAGACCCGCCTGCCGGATCTGTTCCAGCTTATCCTGGGGAATACGGCAGATGGTATGCGACCGGGCATAAGACGTCACCCGTTCAATATTTGGAAAGCGTCCGGTGAGGTGCCGCAGGATATCAATCATATGATCCGGTTTGATGATCAGGCTGTTGGCATCCTGAATAAAAACCGATTGCATACCGTTGCCGAGCCAGTTGACGGCCGCCTGCAACGCCGGCTGCTGCCCGGCCGGAAAGGTTTCAGCTACGTTATAAAAAGCTTCCCGGGAAATCATACCCTGGTGATCGGCAGCTTCCGAGAGCTTCTGGACGGCGTCATAAACCGCGTCAATATCGGCCTTGACATGTTCGGGGTCGCGAAGGGAAAAACGGGTTCCTTTGTAAACCGGGCAGAACGTGCACCTGTTCCAGGGGCAGTTCCGCGTCACCCGAATCAGCAGGCTTTGGGCCTCACTGGGCGGCCGTATGGGCCCCTGCTCAAACCCCTGGTACGTTTTATCTTTTTTCTCTCCGGCCATCTCCGCTTGTCCCCGATAAAATCGATTCTTTTAAAGATTATAACACACCGACACGTAAGATCAACAACCGCTTTTCAGGGGAATGGTACGGGGATTTCATCGTCAAACAACCCTGCGGAAACCCATAAAAAAAGGGTTCACGAATATCGGAACCCTTTGATTGTTTTATGGTGCCGGAGGACGGAGTCGAACCGTCACGAAGTTGCCTTCGGAGGATTTTGAGTCCTCTGCGTCTACCAGTTTCACCACTCCGGCATCAGCTTGAACTTATAAAAAATCAGGGCCGGTTTGTCAACAGAATTACCTCACAAATTGCCCGGTTAATACCATCGTTTGCAGGGAAGCATCATTTTTCATGAGCGCCGCTTAATGATTCAACGCGGCAAAAATCAGGTCCGCAGAAACAGCCCCCTCCCGCAAAACCCGGGGCGGTGAAACGGTAACATCCACCACCGTCGAACCCTGTCCGCCTTTCAGGCGGCCGGCATCAAGGATAAGATCGGGCGGTTCGAGCAGGGTTTCATTCAACCCCTCGGTGGTTTCAAAACCGGGTTGTCCGGAAAGGTTGGCGCTGGTGCCGGTTATGGGATTGTCCAGTGCGTGGACCAGTGCCCTGGCCACAGGGTGAGCCGGTACACGGAGGCCGATCTTTCCCGTACCCGACGTCAGGTGTTCGGGTACGGTTCGGACGGCATCAAATATCAGTGTCACCATTCCCGGCCAGAAGCTATCCATCAGTAAACGGGCCGGGGGAGGAATTTCTGACACAAACGAAGATATCACATCCTGATTTTGAACCAGCAGAAGAATCGGGTTTCCCGCCGCACGTCCTTTCATGCGACGGATCTTATCCACCGCCGGCCGGATAAAAGCATCCGCCGCCAGGCCATACAGGGAGGTGGCCGGGAAAGCCACCACTCCTCCGGATTCAATTATCCCGCAAGCGGTATCAATCAAATCCGAATCAGGCTGCAGAGCGTTGATAAGCTGAGTATTATGGCCGTGCTTCATGCAGTTGTCTGTCTTTTTGTTCCACAGCGCGGATCATTTCTTTTTTGAAATCAGCCAGCTTGTCGGACAGTTTTTTGTCAGACACCGCCAGAATCTGAACAGCCAGCAGTCCGGCGTTTCTCGCCCCCGGCTTGCCGACCGCCACCGTCGCCACCGGGACGCCCGGCGGCATCTGCACCATGGAAAGCAACGCGTCCAGCCCGTTCAAGGGTGAGGCGTCAATCGGCACGCCGATGACCGGCAGGGTGGTATGGGCGGCCAGAGACCCTGCCAGGGCGGCAGCCATACCGGCCCCGGCGATAATAACATGAATCCCTCGCTGCCGTGCCTTTTCTGCCAGGTCAGCCACCTTTTCCGGTGTTCTGTGAGCGGAAGCAATGGTCATTTCGTAAGAAACGTCAAACCGTTTGAGCATTCCGGCCGCCTCCTCCATGACCGGCAGATCACTGTCACTGCCCAGCACGATCGTTACCCTCGGCTTCACCCCCACTCTTTTCAGGGCTTTGCCGCCGATATCCTTGCGGTAGAAAACACCCTCCCAGGATATCTTGGATACACCCGCGTAGGCCCGCGAAATTGCTTTTTCCACCGTATCCCCCAGCGCGGTAATACCAAGGACACGCCCCCCGTCTGTCAACACCTGCCGGCCTTTACTTCGGGTTCCGGAATGAAAGGTGACCACATCTTTCATGCGGCTGGCGTTTCCAAGGCCTGAAATAGGAAGCCCTTTCTTATACTGCCCCGGATATCCGCCGGCCGTCATGACCACGCATACGGCCGCCCGCTCATCAACTTCAAGCGTACACTCGTGGAGGCTTTCGTTGCAGACCGCTTCCATTACCGGCACAATGTCGCTCTTTAACCGCATCATCAACGGCTGAGCCTCGGGGTCACCGAAACGCACATTGAATTCCAGAACATGGATCCTGTCTTCATCGACCATCAAACCGGCATAAAGCACGCCCTTGAATCGGATACCCTCTGAAGCCATGGCCTTTACCGTGGGCAGCATGACCGTTTCCATAATTTTGCGGTGAAGGTATTCGTCCACGATCGGTGCCGGTGAATAAGCACCCATGCCCCCGGTATTCGGCCCCTGATCACCGTCAAAAACCGTCTTATGATCCTGGGAACATGGCAGCGGGAGCACGGTCTCACCGTCTGTAAAAGCGAGAAAAGAGATCTCTTCTCCGCTCAGACGCTCTTCGATGATCACCCGGCTTCCGGCATCCCCGAACACTTTTTCTTTCATGATCTGCTTTAAGGCATCCACCGCCTGTTTTTGAGAATCACAGACAAAAACCCCCTTGCCCGCGGCCAACCCGTCGGCCTTGATGACAACTTTCGGACCGGTTTCACTGACAAAGGCGCGGGCCTCCTCAAAAACATCAAAGGACCGCCCCCGGGCAGTGGGGATACCATATTTCAACATGATATTCTTGGCAAAGGCCTTGCTGGTTTCCAACCGTGCGGCTTGCCGGCTGGCACCAAAAATTCGCAGCCCCTGTTCCTCAAAACGATCCACGATACCTTTTTCAAGCGGCAGCTCAGGCCCCACAACCGTCAAGTCCACGGATTCTTCAACAGCAAATTCCAGCAGGCTGTCGACATCATCCGCTTGAATAGGGACACATTCCGCAAGACCGGCGATCCCCGCATTACCTGGCGCGCAATAAATCTTTTCCACCCTCGGGCTCTGGGATATCTTCCATACCAGGCTGTGTTCCCTGCCGCCGCCGCCGATAACCAGAATTTTCATGAGCTATCTCCTGATTTATGTTAGTATTCTTGTGTTTATTTTGCTGTCTTTGTTTGCCCTGCCGTCATATGGCTAAGGGATGATGTCATGATGTTTTCTCCAGGCTGAAAGCGATTAACCTGTCCAGAAGTTCGGCAAATGATATGCCGGCGGTTCCGGCGGCCAGGGGCAGAAGGCTGGTAGGCACCATACCCGGTATGGTGTTTGTCTCTAACACAAACAAATCATCCCCCCTGGCAATCATGTCGGTCCGGCTGTATCCTTTGCAACACAAAGCCGTGTGGGCACGACAGGCATAGGCCTGAACCTTTTCCGTAAGCTTCCGGTCAATTTCGGCAGGGCAGATCTCCCTGGTGGCACCGGGGGTATATTTGGCGGTATAATCAAAAAATCGGAACTCTTTTCCGGGGATGATTTCAACCACCGGCAATGGCTCAATTACCTCGTTGCCAAGCACGCCGCCGGTCAGTTCAATCCCCTCGATATACGCCTCGACCAGAACCGTGGCGTCATGAACCCGGGCCGCGTCAATGGCCGGCTGCAGATCTGCGGCCTCCGATACAATGGACATCCCGATACTTGATCCGCCATTGGCGGGCTTGACCACGACGGGTTCCCCCTTCCCCGCCCACCGTCTCAGCCACTCTTCCAGACCGTCCTGCCGGCCTTTATCGATGACAAAATAGGGCGGCACCTCCAGCGCGGCCTGCTCATAAATACGCTTTGAAATCAGTTTATTGGCAGCCAAAGCACTGCCGAGCACGCCGGAACACTGATAAGGAATCCCCAAAAGGTCCAGCAAGCCCTGAATGGACCCATCTTCCCCGAAACGGCCGTGAAGGTTCACAAACGCAGTATCAATCCGCCCCGCGTCCTGAATCAGTCGGCTGATATCGTTTTGGGGATCATATCTTAAAACAGTATATTTATTTTTATCCAGGGCGGAAAAAATCTGATCACCGCCGGCAAGCGAGACCGCTCTTTCAGAAGATGTACCACCGGAAATCAGGGCTACGACAATTTTGGACATAAGTCGCTCACTGTCTGTTTTGTTGAATCAAGCGGATTATTTTATTTTTTTTGAAACCCTGTCGTTGAGCTTACCGAGGTACCGCTGTGGCACTTCCATCTCAACGCTTGTTTTGCGAGCCATGTTCAATCGGGTAATAAGGAAGTTCAGCTTTTTTGTTATCCGGTATTGTTCTTCAACATCTTTTACACCGGAAAGGAGATCTTCAGTACGCTTGATTTCATTACGCAACTCAATCTCCGGAGGAAGACAATCGGCATTTTTCAAAATTTTATACGCCATGCGAAGATCTTCCGGGATATGACGATCATCCGACAGCACAAGGGGTTTGCCGGAACCAGGAAGGTCTTCAAAAGCGCCTTCCTTTCGGGCTTGTTCAATTCGCTGCTCGACTATTCTTGAAAATCCGGGCAACATAATTGCTTGCCTGTAGAGTAAAAACGACAGGCTCTTTTGAAAACAATCCAAAAGAGCCTTCACCATTTTCAAAAATTCTGGTGGCGATGCAGGGACTTGAACCCCGGACACTACGGATATGAGCCGTATGCTCTAACCAGCTGAGCTACATCGCCATTAACTTTAAAACTGATTGTTGCCGGGGGGCGCCGCAAAAAACAAGCACCACCCGTAAACAAAAAAAAGCAAATACCAGCTTATCCTCTGTTAGTCAAGTATATATATCGAAAAGAGAAAATATTATTTCCCGAAAAGGAGAATAAAACGAATATATCAGAGCCACATCAAACAAAATGGCCGGTGTAAGCTTTTGGTTAAGCAACCGGCGATGATCCCGACACCACCACCTCGTATTCAACCAGGTTTTCAGGCAATTGTGGTATCACAACCATAAAGGGGATCGTCATTCCCGGCTTGACATTGGCGTTCTTGTTGCTGTCACCGTTCTTGACCGCCAGCCTGGCGTCAATACCCGCCAGATCTCTTGTCGCCAGGTCCTCATTGGTCAGAATGTTTCCACAATAGGCGGATGATGTCATTTCCAGCTTATGCCCTTCGGAATACAGGTTGGCCGCGACCTTGATAAACCGCTTTGGTTCCGGTGACTCATTTTTAACACTGCCCTTGATAATAAACAACTTACCATGCTTGGCATTATTGACGAAATCACTCTGCAGGGTATTTTCCATGACAATTACCTCACCGCTGCTGCGGGCGGGAACCGCTTTTTCACCACCGCCGAGCAATGAAGAAATACCACCCATCTGTGTTTCTATATACCAGTAACCACCGGCACCCAGAGCAATCAGTGTCAAAACAATAATCAGCCCAATAATCAGTCCTTTTTTGGATGATTTTTCGCCTTCTTTTTTCTTTTTCTTCTTCTCTTTTTTCTTCTTTTCTTTTTTCTTCTTTTCTTTCTTTTGCTTTTTGCCTTTTTTACCCTTGACGACGGTTTCTTCCCCTGCTTCGACTTCTTCCTCTTCTTCCTCTTCTTCGTCTCCGTCCAGATCCAGTTCTATGGTTTCTTCATCTTCACCGACAGCCAGCATTTCTTCGATATCGGAAAAGTCTTCTTCGTCACCTAAATCCATCTCTTCGTCAAGGTCTTCGTCTTCATCATCATCCGCCAGTTCCAGCTCAACATCTTCCGGCTCTTCATCCCCTGAATCGTCATCAGGCTCAAGCAGTTCCATCTCTATGGTCTGCTCCAGATCCGCCAGATCAATCTCCTGTTGCTGGATGCTGCCGCCGGCCCCATCGTCCTCATCAAGGCCCAGGTTAAAATCCAGATCATCCTTCGAAACTTCAACGGTTTGCATAACAGAAGTGTCATCATCGGCGTCAAGCAGGCTATCTACCTCGGAGAAGTCGAGCTCTTCACTTTCATCATCATCCAGGGACAGCTCCAGGTCATCGGCGTCGACATCTTCATCCGACTCATCATCATCCAGCCCCAGTTCCATATCATCTTCATCATCTTCGTCATCATCCAGGGACAGTTCCATATCGCCGGAAGCACCTGAGGGCTCGGTTTCCAGATCAAGCTCATCATCCTCATCGTCATCCCCATCATCATCCAGAGACAACTCCATGTCACCGGATGCACCTGAAGGCTGGATGTCGGTATCTTCCTCAATATCCAAATCCAGATCAAGTCCACCGTCATCTTCATCCATTGACAAATCCAGATCATCGGATTCCTCAGCCTCAGGGGTTTCGTCGATCTCGAGATCAAGTTCTGGCTCGGGTTCGGGCTCGGGCGCCTTGGCCGGGGGAGTCTCTCTTTTGGGTGGCGGTTCAACGGATGAGGGATAGGCTAAAAATATATGCTTGCATTTTGAACAACGGACTTTTGACCCATCCGGCTTCAAAAGGCTGCTCTTCATATTAAAACCGGCGCCGCACTGTTCACAGGTAATCAGTTCGGTTTCGGCCGGTTTTTTTACCGGCACTTTTTCCCCGGGAGGAAAGGCGCGGAAAATGTGCTTACATTTTGAGCATTGCAGCTTTGTGCCGCCGGGTTTTAACAGCTTATCGTCAAGTTTAAAGCTTTTCCCGCATTTTTCACAGGTAATGATCATCACATTCCCTCTTCAAATAATTGTTAAACGCGACAAATCCATCTCAAGCCCCGGTATGCTTCAGCCTGCAAAACTCCGCAATCGACAAAAAGATACGGGCATTAATCTATTTCAAAAGCGATGCTTTTATACAAACCATATAAGCTTCTTATATCAGAAATAATTTTCTTTGTGAACCGGATATTCATCCAAACCCTTAACCATTATGTGCGTCAGAAATTTTTCCCGTTCTTCAAAAACGCACCATGGTTTTTTGACAAACCCCTTCCCCGAACAAACAAACGCAAACGCTGTTTTACGATTCTTTTATTTATCGCACACAATAATTTGATTTGTCAATATTGATGGGCTGTTATTTTACCAGAAAGGCTCGAAAACAGTTCCGAAAAGGGATCAAAGTCCTGTCTCAGCCAGTTCTTTTACCAGTTCTTTCTGCTTTTTCGTCAATTTTGCCGGTAAGCCAACCGCTATTTCCACGTACAGGTCTCCCCGACCGCTCCCCTTCATATGAGGGATCCCCTGTCCCGCCAGACGCAGTTTACTTTTATGTTTTGTTCCAGCCGGGACCTTCAGGTTCAACTCGCCCCCCGTTACGGACGGCACGGTGACCGTGGTTCCCAGCAGGGCATCACTGAGTTTAATCGTTTTTTTAACATAAAGGTCAACACCATCAAGCTGGTAATCAGCCGTATCGACGATTTTCGACCTTATGTAAAGATCACCGGGAGGCCCGCCATAAGCACCGGCCGCGCCTTTACCGGCCAGACGAATTTTTTTTCCGGTGATCATTCCTTTGGGGATTTTGACATTAACCTTTTCGGCCTGCCTGCCATGCCCCAGAGAAACAGACTTGGTCGTACCGGACACAATCTCCGCCAGGGTCAACGGCAACTCATAAACCAGGTCCTCGCCTTTTAATTGTGGCTGTTGTTTGGCACCGCCAAAAGGAGAGCCGCCACCGTCAAAAGAAAATCGCATACGACCACCACGACCGCCGCCGCCAAAGAACCCGCCACCGCTGCCACCGAAGCCGAATTCTTTTAAAATATCTGACATATCAAAGCCCTGAAAAATATCTTCCTGGGAATATCTCTGATGAAAGCCCTGATCACCAAAGGTGTCGTACTGCTTCCGTTTTTCTTTGTCCTTTAAAACCGCATAGGCCTCGCTGATTTTTTTAAACTTCTCCTCGGCCTCTTTCTTGTCGTCTCCCTGATAATGATCCGGGTGATATTTCATGGCCAGTTTTCGATAGGCCTTCTTTATCTCTTCGTCCGAGGCTTTTTTATCGACTCCGAGCGTTTTATAATAATCGTTTTCTGCCATGGTACACCTTTTACGTCTCGTTAAACATGTTTTGACTTAAAACCAACAAACACCCTCTACTTTCAGAAACTTATCCATGTTTATATAAAATAGGCCGGAAGAGTGCCCATGTCAAGTCAACAAAACCCTTCATCCGGGTTATTTTGTTGTTATCATGCCGGTTTCCATCGGTTCTGGCCCGGTGTTAATGCCGGCGTTTTACGTCATCGACCGGGGACGATAAAAAAACCGCCGACAGAATAAAGTCTGTCGGCGGTTTTTGGATTAAATCATATCCGGTTTGCGTCAAACCGGATGTATCATTGAGCAACCCGCTGTCAACCTTCCTGGATCTTCTCGGTCAGTGCCGGCATGACTTCCAGGATATCGGCCACGACGCCGATATCAGCCACCTGAAAAATCGGGGCCTTGGGGTTCTTGTTCACGGCGATGATAAAACCGCCCTTGATACCGCCCAGGTGCTGGAAGGAACCGCTGATCCCCATGGCCATATAGACATTGGGCTTAACGGTCTGGCCGGAGGTTCCGACCTGGCGGGATTTTTCCAGCCATTTGGCGTCAACAATCGGCCGGGAGCAGGATACGACCGCGCCCATGGCGTCAGCCAGTTCCTGTGCGACCTCAATGTTTTCTTCTTCCTCAATACCGCGACCGATGGATACCAGCACATCCGACTTGGTAATGTCAACATCGCCGGCTTCGGCTTCGACAACTTCAAGGAATGTCCGTTTAACGCTCACATCACCGGCATCTGCCGTCTTATCGACGACACTGCCGCCGGCGCTCTTGCTTTCGTCCGCCTCAAAGCTGCCGGGACGAACCGTAATGACAGCGCCTGAAGCGATGTCGCAATTGACATGTGTGCTGACCTGGCCGCCGAACTCCTGGCGGACCGTTTTCAATGTCGAACCGTCAACGCCATCGATACCAACGACATCGGGCACATAGGGTGAGTCCATCTTAATCGACAGGCCGGGGCCAAGGTCCATGGAAAACGTATCATGCGCCATAAGCACGATGGCGTCCTTCGGCAGGGCATTGACCAGCATGCCCCGGATAATTTCAGCGTTGGGATAAGCTACCGTGTCTTTATCAATTTTCCAGACTTCCTTGTAAGAAGCCGCCATTTCATTACAGACCGCGTCTACGCCGGATCCGACCACAATGGCGTTGACATCGGCGCCGGCATCAATCTTTTTTGCCACGGTCGCAAGCTCCAGAGCGGCATCATCCGCTACTCCATCCTTATATGAAATATATGCAAAAATCTGCGCCATTATTTGATCCCTCCTTTGGCCTTTAAGATTTCAACCAGTTTTTCCACGATCTCTTCGGTGCTGCCTTCAATCATTTCAGCGCCCTCACCCATCTCCGGGACGAAATAATCGGCCCGCTTGACAATGGCTCCGGCAGCGCCGACAGCACCGGCATCCACACCGAGATCACCCGCGCCCATGGCGGGAATTTCAACGGAAGCGACTTTGCGGATACCACGAATACCGACATAGCGGGGTTCATTGATACCGGTCTGAATGGAAAGCACGCAAGGCAGTTCAATTTCACTCATTTCCTGGTTACCGCCTTCGATTTCGCGCCCCACCTTCAACTTTTTATCATCTACCACCTCGATCAGGTTGACCAGAGAGGCGTAGGGTAAATCCATCAACGCAGCCAGCATACCGCCCACCTGAGCAGCGCCGTCATCCGCCTGGGCACCGGTCATAATCAGGTCGTAATTCCCTTTTTCGGCCACGCCTTTTAAAATTGTGGCCAGCCCTTTTCCATCGGACCCTTCAAAAGCATCGTCCGTGGCCAGAATACCTTTTTCAGCACCCATGGCCATTTCCCGGCGCAGAACCTCTTCAGCGTCTTCGTCACCAACAGTAACCACGGTAACGCTGCCGCCGACCCGGTCAACGATTTGAATGGCTTCTTCCACAGCATAGTTGTCCCACTCATTGACCGAATAAACCAGATCCTCACATTCAATGTCATTGCCGGCACCGTTGAGGCAAATCTCGTTTTCCTCGGTGTCCGGGACCCTTTTCACACAGACTAAAATTTCCATTTTTATCCTCCTGACTGTTATTTCCGATTACCAAACCCAAACTTACTGTTGGCTCTTTTCCGTGTTGACGATTTTATCAACAGGCGTATTATCCCTCCAGGTGGCGCGCGATCAGTTCGGAGAAATCGATGGCTTCCATAGTGTCATCCATCTTGGCGACTTTAATGGCATCCTCGATATTCACCAGACAGAAAGGACAGGCGGTAACAATCACGTTGGCGCCTGCCTCGGCTGCCATTTGAACCCTGACCACGCCCATGCGCTCTTCTTCTTCCGGCTCATAAAACAGCATCAAACCGCCACCGCTGCAGCACAGCGATCTGTCCCGACATTTTGCCATTTCCACCCGGCGCAATCCGGGAATGGCATCCATGGCATCCCGCGGGGCATCATAAACGCTGTTATGGCGACCCAGGTAACAGGGGTCATGGTAAGTATAAACTCTACTGCTATCTTCAACAGGCTTTAAGGTTATTTCTCCGGATTTGACTTTTCTGTCGACATACTGCGCCAGATGCTCAATGGAGGGGAGCTGATCGTTATGATAGTCGTTTTTTATGGCATTGTATGCGTGGGGATCGGCGGTGACGATATGTTTCACCCCGGACTCCAGAATCATGTCGATGTTATGGTCCTTGAGGGTCTGAAACAGCATCTCTTCACCGAACCGCCGGACTTCATTTCCGCTATCCTTTTCGTCTTTGCCGAGAATACAAAAATCAGTGCCGCCGGCAGCAAGAACCAGGGAGGTCGCCCTGGCAAGGTCCTGCATCCGATCATCATATGACGAGATACTGTCAACAAAATACAAGGTATCGGCTTCTTCACCTTTTTCCAGAAGTTTGACCGCGCATGTATCTGCAAAGCCTTCCGCCTTGGTCCAATCCGCCCGTTTTTTCTCCATTTTCCCCCAGGCATTACCCCGCTTTTCCAGGGCGCTCAGGGGTTTCTGGAGTGACTGGGGAACCATACCTTCATCTACCATACCCCGGCGCAAGTCCACGATTTTATCAATATACTCAATTCCCAGCGGGCATTCCTGCTCACAGGCGCCACAAGTCGTACATGACCAGATTTCATCTTCCGAGTAAATGTCTCCCATCAGCGGCTTGCTTTCGGCATGCTCGCCCCTCAAGGGATAATTCTCAAAAATCTTTTCCCGGGCCTTGATGCTGATAAACCGGGGGGACAGAGGCCTGCCGACCAGATTGGCCGGGCACTGATCCGAACAACGGCCGCAGTCCGCACAGGAATAAAAATCAAGAATATGCTTCCAGGTAAAGTCTTCCATCTTCTTAACGCCGAAGGACTCCAGGTCGTCAAGCTGTTCATCCGACACATCATAACGAACCGGCTTAATGTTACCTTTGTCCAGCCGCATGAAAAGCACGTTAAAAAAAGACGTAATAACGTGAAAATGTTTTCCCATGGGCAGAAAGCAGAGGAAAAAGAAAAAGATCACATCATGAACATAGTAGGCAAGAATGTGTATGGCCTGAAGCAGGCCCACAGGAAAGACGGAAAGGATAAGGGTTTCAAACCAGACCAGTGAAAAAATGGCCGCCGGCATGTGACCGGCAGCCGCCATATGACTGGCTTCATAAAGGCTTTCCGCAATCATCAGCGAGGAGATCAGCCCCAGGACGAAAATGGCTTCGCTTGAGTGATCGAATTCTTTCGGGACATTAAAGCGATCTTCTGCTTTCTTGACGCGTCTAATAGCCGCGATTATACAGGCGATCAAAACAACCGTAGCCGCATAGTCTTTAATAAAACCGTAAATCGACCCCAGAATGCCGTCCATACCGGGCATCATAAAATCATCTGAAAGTCCGACCACGACCAGTTCCGTGGAGCGGATGGAGAGCACCAGGAAACCGAAAAAAATCATTATATGCAAAACACCGGCCGCCATGTACCGGGGTTGGCGCCATTGCAGGAGCCAGATTTTTATCAGCTGAAAAACCCGTTCCGGAATCCGGTTAAAACGATTGTCCGGCGCGGCTTTGATCAAGGGAGCCAGACGATTGGCAATAATATAAGCAAAACACCCCACCCCCACCACGGGGATCAGAAACGAAAATATGATCGTGGGGATACCTAAAAATGTAAAATCAGCGGGACCAACGATTAAAGTTTCCATCATGACCTCTTCTTTTTCGGATAAAAATCTATAAATAAAAGTTATTAAATAACCGCTCAAAACTGTGTGCTGAAATAAACTTTTTTTTTATCTTATCGAACCAGCCTCGTCAAGGAAAAAAGGGCCTTAATAAAAGGTGTTATGACAAGCGGTTGTCCGGCCATTGACAGCGCCACCCGGCTATCAGGCCTAAAATATTCTTCGGATGGATAAAAATTGTCCCCTCCGGGGGGGGCTGATGAATAATAACAGGTCAGCCGACGGGGCTTTTCAGACTTGAACAAATATTTATATATGCTATTTATACATGAATATTATATAGCCACAGACTTTAGGGATCTCCTTTACTTCCAGCGGGGGGTGCATGACCGTTAACCATAATTATTATATTGTTTACAATCCCATTGCCTACGATCTGATGGGCATGATCTCCGACAGGGCCGTCAACATGACCGATGTGCTGTCCTTCCTGACCAAACAGGACGCCCATACCCTGGGAGCGTCCAATTACATCCGTTTTTTGAAATTTGACAAAGGACGGGAAAGAATCGGCATCAACGATTTTTACGGCATTGATAACTATGCCACATACTATATTGCCAACCAGGTCGCCCGTATCGATCGTAAGGCCAGAATATTTATTGCCGACGGGAAACGGGAGAAAATTGATGACATTATCAAACGTGAATCACGCAAACCCGCAGCCGTCTTCATGACCTCCATCAGTGCCAATTTTCCCACGGCAGCATTGTCCGCCATTGCGCTGAACCACGGAAAAATCCCGGTGGTAATGGGCGGCATTCACGTGTCTTCTTCCGCCGGTGATATGGACACGCTGGTCAGGCAGAATGTGCCCCATCCGGAACTGATTGCCCTGGTCAGAGGCCCCGGTGATTCGAAAGTCATTTCTGAAATACTGGCCGACCTGGCCACGGAAAACCTGAAACCGGAATACACGGGTTCGGTTACCCTTGAGGACGGCGTCTGGGGAAGTGAAAACATTGCTGTTCTGCCCGGCATAGAACCGCCCTACCTCAAAAAGCTGCCTGTTATCGGCAATTACATCAGCCGCATCACCCGCGGCAATGTGGCCGCTCCTTACCTGGGCTGTCCTTACTCCTGCAGTTTCTGCTCCATTTCCTCTTTGCCCATATCCCAGCGCAAGTTCATGGCCAGAACACCCCGGGATTTCGTGGACGAAATAGAGGCCAACCAGCACAGCGGGGCCAGCTTCAAAAACCGCTTTTATGTTTTCCTCCCCGACAACCTGCTGTTGAGCAAAAAAAAGCTGGAATCATTTTTGGATGAACTGATCGCCCGCCGGATTAAAATCAACTATATTTCCCAGATCTCAATAGAAATAGCCGACAGCCCGCAACTCATGGAAAAGCTCAGGCAATCCGGCGCGTCTCATTTTTTCATCGGCTTTGAATCCCTGAATCTTGACAACTTAAAATCGATAAAAAAGCCGGTCGTCAAAGAAATTGAAAAAAGCGGCCTGTCTGTTCCCGACTATTATGCGCGCCAGATCAAAAAAATCCAGGATCACGGCATCTCCATTCACGGCGCATTTATCACCGGCATGCCTCACGACTATTTTCACGCCATGGACGATCATTCCGGTATCGAGGTGGCCGATTTCTGCCAGGCAAACAACATCACCATTCAGGCGACCGTTTTGAACGATTTACCGGGATCTAAAAATTTCAAGGAAAGCCAGGAAAACGGTTCCTACCGCTACGGCAAACAGGGCACGGTGCCATATTTCTGCGCCCTGTCCAGCTCCGACCTGATGGAGTCCAACCGGCCGATACCGGATTCTCTTTTCAACAGCCCCCTGGTCAGCTTTTACATGACCTATGATGTGGTCCAACGGGTCTGTTCCAATAAAAGCGCATTGAAAATATCGCTTTCTTCGGCCATAAGCGCTTGGCGGCATCCGACGCTCAAGGGACGCCACAGCCTGATCGAACGCTACTACGATGTGATGGGCGCGGTGGGCTCTCAGCTGGGCGTCAGTTCCCATAAGGAACATATCGACGCTCTGGCATACTCCAACCCGAAAACCGGGTATGTCGGATGTTTTGAGCGTCTTTTCAATATGGAAAGAAATCAGGACGTGAAAAATCTGTTCCGGGACTATGTCCGACAATTTATTGGTTGAACGCTTTAACTGTTTTTTATACTTGCGCTTTTAATTATTTTTGTTACGCTTTAAATATGTGGGGGTTTTTTCTTAAGCGACAATAACTTTACTTCTCGAGCTGTTTTCATGCTTATGCAGGATTATTATATCATTTATAATCCCATCACTTATGATCTTATGGGACTGGTGAACGATCATGACGCCGCCGTTCCGGATGTGCTGGCCTACCTGACCAACCGAGACCCGGGCGCCCTGAGTGACGAAAATTATACGGATTTTCTCAAGTTTGATACCTCCAAAATCAGGCATGGGCTGAATGAATTTTTCGGCTTCGAAAATTACGCTACCATCTATATTGCCAACCAGGTCGCCACCATCGACAAAAACGTCATAATATACATTGCCGACGGCCGAAGAAGAAAAATCTGTGAAATCATAGAAAAGCGCCGACATAAGCCCAAGGCCGTCTTTATCACCACCATCAGCGCCAACTTTCCCGTTGCGGCCATGGTAAGCATCGCCTTAAACCATGGAAAAATACCGGTACTTATCGGCGGTATTCATGTTTCCACCGTTCCGGAAGATATCGACCGCTTCATCAAAACCCATGTTCCGCATCCGGAACTTGTCAGCCAGGTCAGGGGACCGGGCGATTCCAGGGTGATTCGTGAAATTATCGAGGACCTGGAGCAAGGCAGCTTAAAACCGGAATATATCGGATCGGTCACACTTGAAGACAGCGTCTGGGGAAAAGAGAACATCCGCCCGCTGCCCGAAATACCGCCCCCTTATCTGAAAAAAATCCCTTTTATCGGATCTTATCTGAGCACTATTTCCAGGGCCAAGGTAGCCGCGCCTTATCTGGGCTGCCCTTATTCCTGCAGCTTCTGCTCAATTTCGGCCATGCCGAAAAACCAGCGTAAATTCACCTGCCGTTCACCGGCCGACTTTGTCGACGAAATTGAATTTCTCCAGAAAGAAGGCGCAAACTTCAAAAATCGTTTTTATGTGTTTTTGCCGGACAACATGCTGATCAGCAAGAAAAAACTGGAAGAAATCCTTAATGAAATTATCCGGCGAAAAATAAAAATCAATTACCTGACCCAGATTTCCATTGATATTGCCGACGAACCTTTTTTAATGGAAAAAATGAGGCGATCCGGGTGCTGCCATTTTTTTATCGGCATGGAATCCCTCAATCTGGACAACCTGAAATTAATAGGCAAAAATGCGGCCAAAGCCATTGAGACCAGCGGTATGACCGTACCGGAATACTATTCCCGCCAGATCAGCAAAATTCACGCCCAGGGCCTTTCACTGCACGGCGCATTCATTACAGGCCTGCCACATGATTATTTCAACTCCCTGGATGACCATTCAGGGGTGGACGTGGCTAAATTCTGCCTGGAAAACCGGATAACGCTCCAGGCGACCGTTCTCAATGACCTGCCGGGGTCAAAAAATTTTACCGAGTCCCAGGAAAAGGGAACCTACCTTTATGGTAAAGAAGGCAGTATGCCCTATTTCTGCTCCCTGTCCAGTTCGGATTTGATGGAATCAAACCGGGAGATACCGGCTTCATTGAAAGGCAGCCCCCTGGTCACTTTCTTTATGATGTATGACACGCTTAAACGGGTCTGCAACACAAAAACCGCCCTGCATATCGGATTCAGTACCGGGAGAAAAGCCTGGGGGACACCGACATCAAACGGCAACAGCAGCCTCCGGGAAAGATTAACCGACTGGTTGTCCGCTACCGGCATTCATCTCGGTGTCAGCGCCCACCTTGACCATGTCTCGTCCATGGCCTATTCTAATCAAAAAACCGGCTATGTCGGTGTTTTTGAAAGACTTTACAACAAAGAAACAAACCCGGAAGTCAAAAACCTTTTCCAGGATTACGTCAAACAGTTCATATGAAACGATCGTTGATTATCGGCATTATGGGCGGCGGCAGCGCTGAAACGGACGATCTGGACAAAGCCTGCCGCCTTGGCGCGCTGATTGCCCAAAACGGCTGGCACCTGTTAAACGGCGGGCGGGACGCCGGCATCATGGCGGCTTCGGCCAGAGGCGCCGCCGAAAGCGGCGGCCTGACCATCGGCATTCTCCCGGACAATAACGATCACCAGGCATCACCCCACATTGCCATTCCCATCATCACCGGCATGGGCAATGCCAGAAACTGCATCAACGTCCTGTCCAGCGACGTGGTCGTGGCCTGTCCGGGCGGTTCGGGCACCCTGTCTGAAATCGCTTTGGCCCTTAAAAATAAAAAGCCGGTGATCACCATGGGCTTTTGTCTTGAAGCCATTCCCGGGATTGATATCAATCGATCCATCCTGTATGCCGCCGACACGCCGGAGGACGTCATCAACATCATCAAACGTCTCTTCCATAATTAAATCCGCCACACACGCCTGTTATCCCCGAAAGCCTTTATTGATCCGGCTTTTTTCTTGTGGTGCTTACCCCCTTTTGCCTTTATTTTTTAACGATAGCGCCATCACGCAGGAACGGCGTTATTGTGGATGCGTGTTTTTTATGCTACTTTTTTCTCAGAAAACATGTGGGGAGCAGCTATGGCCGAACGTATGAGGATCCGTCAACTGTTAAACAGTGACGGCCCCAAAACCGATGTCACCGTCAGCGGGTGGGTGCGTACCCGGCGGGACTCTAAAGAATTTTCTTTTCTTGAACTCAACGACGGGTCTTGTTTAAAAAACCTTCAGGTCATTGCCGACCGGTCTCTGGCCAACTATGATGAAGTCTCGCACCTGACCACCGGCTCGGCGGTGAAGGTGTCCGGCAGCCTGGGACCGTCTCCTGGCAAAGGCCAGCAATGGGAGGTGCGCGCCGGGAACATCGATATCATCAACCAGGCGCCGGAAGACTACCCGCTGCAGAAAAAACGGCATACAGACGAATTTTTAAGGACCATCGCCCATCTGCGCCCGCGGACCAATAAATACGGCGCTGTTTTTCGTATCCGTTCCGAGTTATCTTATGCCATCCATGATTATTTCAGAAAACAGGGTTTTTACTATGTCCACACGCCGATTCTGACCGCATCCGACTGCGAAGGGGCGGGCAAACTGTTTCAGGTCACAACCCTTGACCTGACCGATCCGCCCCGGATCAACGGACAGCCCGACTATGATGCGGACTTTTTCGGCAAAGCCGCGGGGCTGACGGTTTCCGGCCAGCTGGAGGCGGAATTGTTCGCACTGGCCCTGGGACGGGTATATACGTTCGGCCCCACTTTTAGAGCAGAAAACTCCAACACCTCCCGGCATGCGGCCGAATTCTGGATGGTTGAGCCTGAAATGGCGTTCTTTGATCTTGAAGACAACATGAATCTGGCCGAATCTTTTCTAAAAAAAATGACCGGTGCGGTATTGGAAAACTGTGCCGACGATATCCAGTTGTTCAAAAATTTTGTGGACAAACAACTGGGAGAGACCCTGTCCAATATTCTCGATCACGGCTTTGAACGGTTGCGTTATGAAGAAGCCGTCGGCATTCTCGAAAAGTCCGGGACAAAATTTGAATTTCAACCCGTTTACGGCCAGGATCTCCAGTCAGAGCATGAACGTTTTCTGACGGAACAATATTTCAAAAAACCGGTCATCGTATTTGATTATCCGGCAAGCATCAAACCGTTTTACATGCGGCTGAATGACGACGGCCGAACCGTAGCCGCCATGGATGTACTGGTACCGGGCATCGGCGAAATCATCGGCGGCAGCCAGCGGGAAGAAAGACTTGACGTGCTGCAAAAGCGCCTGCTGGATATGGGCCTTACGGATGAAGATTACTGGTGGTATCTTGACTCCCGAAGGTTCGGCAGCGTTCCACACAGCGGCTTCGGACTGGGTTTCGAACGATTGTTGATGCTGCTGACCGGTGTTACCAACATCCGGGACGTTGTTCCTTTTCCAAGGACACCCGGACATATCGAATTTTAATCTTTTATTAATAAACCACCATTTGATTTTTTTGCCAAAGAATGTTATTTTATAGAAGAATTATTTGAAAATCGCGTACATACGCGAATAGCAACTTATTGTTTTAAGGTTGAAACGCTTCATGAAAACGATATTGATCGTCGATGACACCAGGTTAGCGCGAAGCTTTATCTCTAAAAGGCTGGAACCGTACGCTGATGAGTTTAATGTGCTTACGGCGGAAAACGGTCAGGAGGCATTGGAGCTGGCGCAAACCGTCAAGATTGATCTGGTGATTACGGATATTGAAATGCCGGTAATGGATGGGTTCGAACTTCTGGCCAACTTAAACAATAAATATCCCCAGATCCCGGTATTTGTCATGACGGCCAAGGGGTCGCCGGAGATTGAAGAGCGTATTGATGCCATGGGTTCCCTTAAATATTTTGAGAAACCCATGGACCTGGAAGCACTGGTAGCCGCAATCCGGGAAAAGCTTGACTCCAGCGCGCAGGGGAAGGTAAACGGTATCAGCCTGGCGTCTTTCCTGCAGCTGGTTGGGATGGAAAGCAAAACCTGTATCCTGAATGTCAAAACCGCCAGTCAGTCCGGTAAGGTTTATTGTCAGAGCGGGGACCTGATCGCCGCCGAGACAGGTACGCTGTCCGCCGAAGAAGCGGTCATCGAAATGGTCACCTGGGACGGGGCTGTTATTGAAATTTTAAAGCTCGACAAACAAAAAGAAAAACAGATCAAAAAACCGCTGATGAACATCCTGATGGAAGCCTCACGCCGGATGGATGAAATGGCAGCCGTAAAAAAAGAAAAAGCGAAAAAAGAGGCGCAGAGACCCAAACCGGCCAAAAAACAACAACCCCCGCCCGAAAAGAAAGCGCCCGACAGTGACACGACTGATCTGTCGTCGATGTATGAGTGGGACTGATTAAATCAGATCGGCCAGTTCGGGAAAATGTTTCCTGACAGCCTTGGCCTGCTCCGGGTTTTCCTGCAGCAATCGAAAATCCGCGAACTCAAATCCGGGAGCCACCGTACAACCAACCAGTGTATAGGCCCCTGTTGTTCGCGCCCCCTGCCAGCAACCCGCCGGCACGACTGAAACCGGCCGGCTTGTTTCCCCGACCGCAGCCAAAAGGCAATGCTGATAGGCTTTTTCCCCGCTATTAAACCAGAAGAGATCCAGTGGTGCCCCCTCATAATAATGCCATACTTCATCCAGACTGACCTGATGCCAGCAGCTGACCTGGCCTGCCGGCAGCAAAAAAAATATTTCGGTCAAGGCACATCGTTCCTGCGCTTTGTCTTTTGACTGAACAATGGTTGACGAGCGGAAGATTTCCCGGAAATATCCGCCCTCAGGATGGGGTGTCAGCGCCAGTTGATCAATCAGTTCCAACGCACGGGGATCCATCAGAAAACTCCTTCTTATTTGATTATCCTGCAACCTCCTGATCAATAAAATACAGCAAGCCAGACGGTGTCACGGTCAGGGTCGGTCCACTCGACACGATGTCTCACATGGGCCAAAATATGATAATAATCGCCTTCCGTTAAAACCACAACTTCATCTTTATTTTCAATTTTGAGGCCGGCGCTGCCTTTGACCACCAGAACAAATTCGTTTTTTTCCTGATCATACCAGAAGCCCTTCGGCGAGGCATGGCCGCGCGATACAATTCGCTCGATGACAACGTCGTCTGAGGCGCATATTGTCTCAAAAAGCTCTTCCGGCAATTCATCGGGTATGCCCTGGAATAAAGACTTCATTTAAATCATTTCATCCCGGCCGTGGTGAATAAAAGCACAAAGCCCGGGCAGCACACACGCGGCTCGGGCTTAAAATACCGGGCCCCTCTAAAAATTGCCTTTTGGCCCGATGTCGGCGTTGTGCTCAAATTTTAATCCTCGAAATACGTCTATGTATTCCTCCGGTTAAAATTCTCGCACGCCTTGACCTCGAACCAAAATTCTAATTTTTAGAGATACCCTACTGTTTTATGAAAGGTTCGTACTAAATTCCCGCTTTTGACTTTATCTCTTCAGCCTTGTTGATCGCTTCCCAGGTGAACCCGTCCCCTTCGGTTCGACCGAAATGGCCATAAGCGGCAGTAGGCCGGTATATGGGCCGTTTTAAATCAAGATAGTCGATAATCGCTGCCGGCCTTAAATCAAAAACATCTTTTACGATTTCTTCCGCTTTGGCTTCATTTATGACACCGGTACCTTTAAAATCAACCATTACCGAGACAGGTTCGGCCACGCCTATGGCATAAGCGACCTGGACTTCACACTCTTTGGCCAGACCGGCGGCAACGATATTTTTGGCCACATGCCGTCCCATGTAAGCGGCACTGCGGTCAACCTTGGATGGATCTTTTCCGGAAAAACAGCCGCCGCCATGCCTTCCCCGGCCGCCGTAAGTGTCGACAATAATCTTCCGGCCCGTCAATCCGCAGTCGCCCATGGGTCCGCCGACCACAAACTTACCGGTGGGGTTGATAAAATATTTGGTCTTGTCATCAATCAGCTCGGCCGGCAGGACCGGACGAATCACTTTTTCAATAATGCCGGCCTTCAAATCATCGTAACCGACATCGGGTGAATGCTGACTGGAAATAACCACGGCGTCAATCCGTCGCTGTTTTCCGGTTTCATCATACTCAACCGTTACCTGGGATTTACCGTCAGGCCTTAAAAAGTCAAGTACCCCATCATCCCGAACCCGATTAAGTTGATGGGTCAGTTTATGGGCGAACATGATCGGTGACGGCATCAGTTCCGGGGTTTCGTCACAGGCAAAGCCGAACATCAAGCCCTGGTCACCGGCCCCCTGCTCTTTATAAAGCCCGTCTCCTTTATTGACCCCCTGGGCAATGTCCGGGGATTGTTTATCAATACTGGTCAAAACCGCACAAGTCTGCCAGTCAAAGCCCATATCCGAAGAATTATAACCGATATCCCGGATGGTTTCCCTGATGATATCAGCATAATTTATTGTCGCCTTGGTTGTAATTTCACCGGCCACCACAGCCATTCCTGTGGTCACCATTGTCTCACAGGCCACCCTGCTGTCCTTATCCTGCGCCAGCAAGGCGTCAAGGATAGAATCGGAGATACAGTCGGCCAGTTTATCGGGGTGACCCGAAGTAACTGATTCAGATGTAAAAAAATAACGTCTGCTCATAAAAAGCTCCTTTAAAAATTTTGTGTGCGCGCTTTGTAACAGAAAGAATGGTTGTACTTTTACTAAAGAATCAGGATGATGTCAACAGGGAATGCCGAACCGGCGGGTTACTGAACGGGGCCTTTATCCTCAAGCCGTTTTCCCTTTTTCCGCCCCCACAGTAAGTAAATCAACCAGCCGATAAACGGTAAAAAAGCGATAATTCCCCAGACGGCCTTCTTTTCCAAAGCGCCGAAATCCTTTACAGCGACGTCTACCAGGGCCCAGCAGGTTAAAAGGTAGGATGCACCGGCAATTGCGAGGACAAGCATGACGGTTGTCGCGGTCATCATCTTTTTTCCAGCTTTTGAGACAGCTTCATCAGAATATCAACATAATACGAACTGTGGTTGTAGGCGAACAGGACCTTTTTGGCATCAGCCGCGCTCATGCCGGGCTTCCAGCCATGGTGATGCAGATAGTTGGCCACGCTGAGAATCGCATCAGCATGTGTAAACAGATCGACTTTTCCGTTTTTATCCCCGTCTACCCCCAGTTTCAAAATGTTGCTCGGCATAAACTGAGAGATACCGACAGCGCCGGCATAAGAGCCGTTGACGGAAACGGGATCAGCAATTTTTTCCCGGTCAACGTATTTTAAAAACGCCATCAATTCGGCATAAGCCCATTGGGACTTCCGGATCGCCTTTTTCTGATAATCCGTCCTGGTCATATTCGTTTTATCGGCCAATGACCGCCACAGCATCTCCCGGATGTCAGAATCGGAAAGCGCCGCCATAGAAGACAGGATATTCAACGTGGAGGCCGTACCGGTAAAAGAGCCCAGTCTTGTTTCAACCAGCAGAATCGCCGTTATGATTTCTTTATCAACCTGATATTCCGCTTCGGCTCTTTCCAGCCAGTACTGGTATGCCTTCATATATTTTTCGGCTTTCCGAAGCGATGCCGATGTTAAAAACTGATCATAGTTTAACGATGATTCGCGGTGCTGGAAATACCGGCCGACGGCTTTTGTTTCAAAAACGACCCCGGGGTGACCGTAGTAATAACTGAGCTTTTGCCGGTCAAACCCGTCCCGGGCCAGTTTCTGACAAAGGGTATTGAAGACATCGTTCTTTTTTTCAGCGGCTTGAAGGCAGGAAGGCAAAAACGGGAAAACCCCAAAAACGATTAGCAAATATAACAGGTGATGTTTTAGCCATCGGATCCGGCTGGGAACAATATACATTTTTATAAATGAAAAGACCGCTTTCGGTTATTAAATCAGACGACCTGCGAACACGGTGGGTAAGTCTTGATCAGCATTGTTTCAACAGACCAGGTATCAATCTTCGATGCCGAAAACTTCTTTTAGCGTGTTTAAGTATCTTGGATCGGTACAGGATAGCTTATCAGCGTCATCAGCAATTCGGGCAACCGGATTACCATTACATTCAACCAGATTAAACCGCATCTGCAGCGGAACAATCCCCACATCATGCGTCAATTCGGTACCGATACCGAAGGTAATATCAATCATATCGCTGAGGGTTTCATGAAGATCAATCGCTGTTTCAAAATCCATATTATCGCAGAACATGACGGATTTTGTCTTGGGGTCAATGCCCAGCTTGTCGTAATGTTCAATCAGCTTGACACACCATGACGTGGGATCACCGCTGTCATGCTGGCAACCGTCAAAAAGTTTGGCCAGGTACAGATCGAAGTCCTGAAGGAACGCATTAAATCCAAGCACATCAGAAACGGCAATGCCCGGTTCGCCATGGAATTCCTGTATCCAGTCTTTTAAAGCCGCCTTCTGGCAGAGTTCCAGGCGCGGCCCCAGTTGCTGATAAGCCTGCAACCAGTCATGGCCCATGGTCCCGACCGGCTTTAGCTTGTGCTTCATGGCGTAATAAATATTACTGGTACCGACAAACAGATAAGACCGTAAGGACTTTTTGAGTGTTTCGATGACGGTGTTGTGCCAGTAATGCGAGTAACGGTGATGCGTACCGAAATCAGCGAACTTGAACCCGGTCAACTGGCCTGTTTTCAGCAGGCTGGTCAGATGGTTAACTTTTTCGTTCAGCTTCTCCTCGCCGGCATTGAGCGTATCTTCAACACTGTGAAATCCCATATCGTTGATACTTTGGTATTTCGAATAAATCTCGTTCACAATGGAAAGGACAGGCACCGTATATAAAACCGTTGAAATCCAGGGGCCTTCAATATCAATCTGCAGGCGGCGGTCATTATCCAGATAGGCGTTGATATACTTCCGGTTGAGCTGGAAAAGCCGCATATATTCCACAAAATCTTTTTTAAAGCAGGAAAACGTATTTAAGTAATCGAGTTCTTTGTCCTTAAACCGAAGGGTGCAGAGATGGTCGATTTCCTGATTTATTTCCTGGATATGGCCAATTTTCTTTTTATTCTTACATTCAAACGTATAGCGGACATTTGCATCCGGATGCATATGCAAAATAATCTGCGCCATCATGAGTTTTGATAAATCAGTATCCAGAAGGCTATTAATAACCCCCATTAAACCCTCCTCGATTAACCCTGACCATTTGTGCTTTTCCGTTTCTTTTCAAAACGCTACCGGTGAATAACATTGGGTCCCATAAAAAATAATGATTATATGTAAATTCACGCTTTGTCAAATTGAAATATGATATCAAATATTAAAAAAAAAGCAAGCCGATTACGTATTTTCGATTCCAAAACCTGAAAAAACATTAATACCACAACATTTTGTATGTTTTTTTTCTTGACATACAACTTTTTTGCCGTTATTACTCGTAAAAAACGTGAACCTCCTATAATTACTATGGTTTATTACGAAATAAAAAATGAGGAAGGAGAAGCCGAAGACACAGAACTGTTATCCATGTTTTTTGGTACAGTCTGGCGCCTGGCATTGAGCCGTCTTAGCCATGAATGCGACGGCCGCGTCCTGACCATCAGCCTTCAGGGTAAAAAATATTCTATTTATCGCAGGCTGAAAAACTGAATCAAACCGGTCAGGAAGCCGCCGGAAAAATCGGCATCTGCCCCCATTAAATCCACATCCCACCGAAGTTCGTTTTTATTTTCTATTTTGTCAAATCCGATTTTAATAAGCACTGATAACAGCTGAGCATCCGACATGAAAATGGTTGTTGCTGTTTCGGGCCTTTTTTGCGGCTTAAACAAAAATCGAAAAGCGGTTTTACCGACCGCAACAGGTACGGGCCGGCTTTGACAAGCGGGTGTTTGGAAAAAGCTTAAAACATCCGGAAAATCGAGCTGGCGCCCAGCTAACGCCCCGACTAACGCCCCGGCGTAATTATCCGGGATTCCTTCTCCTGCTGCATCTGCCTGATCTGCTCAACCATGTCCGCCATGGCCTGTTCCATGGCCCGGGGGAAATCATTGATGGCGTCTTCAAGATTCGCAGCCGCCAGTTCCGCCTGCAGCGGAATAAGCCCCTCCGGAGACATAACCTGTGAATGTCCGACGAAAATCGGTGAGCGGCTTGTGTCATCGGATCCGTCGGCCTTGATGGGTATCAGCTTACGAATGACAGCCACCTTCAGGTCTGTCATGGAATCTTCACGGTACAGGTTCTCTTGGTCTACCTGGAAATTGACATCCTGGTCCTGATTCATGCTCGTCCTCCTTTTTTATCCCCTTATTTGAATACTGTCGGTCGGACATTTTTCGGCGGCTGCCGCCATATCCTCTAGCTTCTCAGGACCGTAGTTTTCATAATCAATCGCCGCCAGATTTCCCTCCATGACGCAAAGATCGCTTTTTTTCGTGCAGGCCTTGCAGCCGATACAGCCGGACTTGCAGACAGCCTTGACCGCCGGACCGCTTTCTTTATTTGAGCAGGTCACAACATACATCTGATCCGACGAAAACGATACCATACTGATAATATTTCTGGGGCAGGCCCGAACACAGGCCCCGCACCCGACGCATTGTTCATAATCAACGGCGGCCAGCCCGTCCTTTATACTGATGGCGTCATAGTTGCAGGCCCGGACACAGTCTCCCAGGCCGAGACAACCATATTGGCAGGCCTGTACGCCCGCCATATTGGCCGCCGCGGCACAAGTCGGTTCTCCAAGATAGTCGCCCTTGTTCAGACGCAGATCGGCTGTTGCCCCACAGTGAACCACCGGACGCGTCGGTGCGGAAGCGCTGACTTCAACGCCCATTATTTGGGCAATGGCCTCGGCCACACCGGCCCCTCCCGGAGCACAGCAGTTCACGGCCATACCGTTGTTGACAATGGCCTCGGCATATTCCCCGCAGCCAACGCAGCCGCAACCACCGCAATTGGCACCGGGAAGCGCTTCACAGATGGCTTCAACCCGAGGATCAACCTCCACGTGAAAAGCATGATTCGCCCAGCAGAGGACATATGAAAAAATGAACGCAAGAACAAGCAGGCTGCCGCCCGCCAGAATAATCGTTACCAGAGACATGATCAAACTCCATTTGTCGCTATAGTTTTACAACGCCGTTTCCAGACGACAAGACGGCGATTGCAGGTTTGTGGGTGTCCATGTTTAAGGCTGCTTCGGCTTTCACCTCGGGTGTAAGGGCTTTGCGTAAGCCCGAATCCACGCCGGTAAAGCCCATGAAGGCCATGGCCAGGATACCGGCCACGATCAGTGTTATCGCCGCCCCCTGCAGCGGTTTGGGGACATCACAAAAATCAAGATCTTCACGGATGCCGGCCATGATCACAATGGCGATGGTAAAGCCGATACCGCCGAAAACGGCCAGGGCCAGCGCCCGGCCAAGGTCCCAGGCATCAGAGGGGTTGTCCACGGCCACATGGCTCATAATTGTCAAACACGCGAACAGAATGGCACAGTTGGTCGTAATCAACGGCAGGTAAACTCCGAAGGCCTTGTACAAGTCCGGGAAAAACTTTCTGACGTACATTTCCACAAACTGGACTGAAGAAGCGATGGCAAAAATATACACTACGTAGGACAACACCGTCAGATCAATGACGGCCGCCTGATCCGCTGGCAGAAAAAAGCCCCCGACCCAAGCGGTCAACGGAGCCCCCGGGATCAGCACAAACGTGGTCACCGCCCAGCTGATAAAGGCCGCGATGGTAATAACAAATGTCACCGCACAGCCCATGCCGAAGGCCATATCAACATTGCGTGACACGCCGACAAAAGGACAGATGCCGACAAAATAATAAAGGACGAAGTTGTTAATTAACGCGGCACTTACCGCAATCAGAAATATATCAACAATATAAGTCATGACGAGCTACCTTGTGTTTAACTTTGTTCTTTTTTTGATTTTGCGGTAATCATGTTCACCAGACCAAGCAGCATCCCGAGGGTAAAAAACGCACCCGGCGGGAGGGCCATGATCAGCCAACCCGGCCAGGCATCAGGGAGTACCGGTATACCGAAGAACATGCCTGTTCCGAGAATTTCTCTAACTGTGGCGATGGAGGCCAGTGCCAGTGCGTAACCTAAAGACTGCCCCAGGGCATCCGCTCCTGCGGTCACGATATTCTGCTTTGAGGCACAGACCTCACAGCGACAGATAATCAGGCAGTTGACAATAATCAACGGTATGTATGGCCCCAGCGTCTTGCTCATGGAATACATATAAGCCGCCAGAAACCGGTCAACTATTGTTACAAAAGTAGCGATGGTCAGGGTAAAGATCACGATCCGCAAATGCGGTTTCAATAGCCCCCGGATCAGACTGATCACCAGGTTGGCACAGAACAGCACGAAAGTTACCGCTCCGGCCATGGTCATGGCGGCTTTCATGTTTCCGGTGACCGCCAGAACCGGGCACAGTCCCAGAAGCTGCCGGTAAACCGGGTTTTCCGGGATTATTCCCTGTACAAAACGTTCCAACGGGGTTGGTTCATCTGCCATGGTTACCTAATCCTTTCTAAGTTATTATTGAGCCGCATTGCCGGCGGCAAGACGTTCAACCAGCGGTTGTTTTAAGTCCGCCACGGTCTTGTTGACAATACCGCAGACCGTTTTTGAAGAAATCGTAGCGCCGGTAATGGCATCAATTTCAAAAGGTTGAGACGCTTTTGTCTTGACGGCCTGAAAAGGTTGCGCCGTACTTCTCCCGACGAACTGTCCACGCCAGGAAGGTTCCACGATCTTTGCGCCCAGACCGGGCGTTTCTTTCTGGTCCAGGATAAAAAGACCGGTTATTTTATCAGCCTCAGGCGACATACCGATCAACAATTCGACCTTGTCGGCATAACCCTGCGCGGAGGCCTTGGCCACCCATCCTTTTATTTTGTCTGCGGCGCTGGCCTTGAACACACTGTAGGAAATCGTACGTCCGCCGCCCTGATCCACGGTAATCATGGTTTGTTCGGAAGTCAGAGACAGTACGGCTGCCTCCTGTTTTGCCTGTTCCTCGCCAAGAACCAGTTCGGGAACCTTCTGCCGGGTTTCATTGATCTTGTTCTCTTCTATCTTCGGCGAAAACTGCATGTGAACGCCAGCCAGGGCCGCGCCGTAAAGCATGGCCAGCACCAAAACCAACCATGCCTGCACAAAGAAATTAGATTTTTTGCCTTCCATAGGTTTAAAGGCCTTTCTTGCTTATTGATAACTAGGTTTGCTGGGTAACAGCACCAAACGGTTTCGGAATCGTCCAACGGTTAATCAACGGCGTCAGGGCGTTCATGAACAACACCGCGAACATGACCCCTTCCGGATAACCGCTGAACAGCCGGAGCAACATGATCAGGAATCCCACACCGATGCCGAAGATAAACTTCCCCCTGGATGTCAGGGGGCTGGTAACCGGGTCTGTAGCGATATAAAATGCGCCGAACAAAAGCGCCCCGCCGCAAAGGTGATGCCAGACCGTCCAATCCGAAGTGCCGGTAAAATCCGCAATGCCCCCCATAACAACTGTGGCAATAATTACGCCGACCGGGATTTCCCAGGAAGCGGTCCTTCTGATACAGAGGAAAATACCGCCGATCAGGCAGGCGATGGCGCTGACCTCACCCAGGGAACCGTTTGTATTACCGACAACCAGGGCCATCAGCGGGGTTACCATGCCGCCCTGCTTAAAAGCGGTCATGGGTGTGGCCTGGGTAACCGCGTCAACCGCGGAACCGGCATCCAGATACCCGGATGCGGCCATGCTGCCGGCAAAAGATATCATGACAAAGGCACGACCGACCATGGCCGGATTGAAAATATTCATCCCCAACCCCCCGAAAATCGTCTTGCCGATGCCGATACCGACAAACGACCCGATCACACCGATGTACCAGGGAGCGGTTCCGGGAAGTGAAAGTGCCAGTATAACACCGGTAATCGCGGCCGAACAGTCGGTCAGGGTTATCGGCTTGCCTCTCATTCTGGTAAAAAGGGCTTCCGCGACCAGGCAGCTGACGACGCAAATGGCAAGCTGCTTGACGGCATAGAGTTTAAACACATAAACCGAAACCAGTATCAGGGGGATCAGCGCGATCAGCACATCAATCATCATCCGCCGGGTGGTAAAGGATGCGTTGGACAAATGTGGCGATCCGATAACCTGAAATACCGGTGAACTCCCCCCGCTTTCCTGCAAATCCCGCGTTTCCTGCTGTTGTTCGTTCATAATCAAAACTTACCTGTATAGATTGTTGACCCTT
Organism: Desulfosudaceae bacterium; assembly: GCA_963674745.2. GTDB lineage: Bacteria > Desulfobacterota > Desulfobacteria > Desulfobacterales > Desulfosudaceae > JBFMDX01. The sequence goes on from CAXXDV010000001.1 coordinate 626,987, forward strand.
TTATTTATTTGTTTTTTGCCGCCACCTGAGCCTTTCCCATTCTGACTAGCTGTACCAGCGGCAGGCTGGCCGGGCAGGTGTAGGCACAACAGCCGCATTCCACGCAGGCCATAATATGATAGGCTTCCGCCACATCGGGCGCCTGGTTTCTTGCCGCCACCGCCAGCTTGGTTGGCACCAGGTTCATGGGGCAGACGTCAACACACCGGCCGCACCTGACGCAGGCGGTTTCCGCCGCTCTTTTGACATCGTCACGGATCAGCACGGTTACACCGCTGGTGCCCTTGGTTACCGGCAAATCCAGGTCGGTAAAGGCAAACCCCATCATCGGTCCGCCGGAAACGAGCCTGACGGCGTCGGGATTTAACCCGCCGCAGTAATCAATCAGATGCCGGTAACTGGTGCCGATGGGCACAAACAGATTTTTAGGTGATCGGACGCCGGCGCCGGTCACGCAGATAACGCGATGCGTCAACGGTTTCTGCTTGAGAACGGCAAAGGCGATGGCACACACGGAACCTACGTTGCTGACCACGACCCCTACATCCAGAGGTAACGCGCCGGGGGGTACTTTTCGGCCGGTAACCGCCACGATCAGATGCTTTTCACTGCCCTGCGGGTATTTGGTCTTTACGGTAACGACCTTGATATCCGTTCCCAGGGCCGCTTTGGTCATGGCCTCGATGGCTTTGGGCTTATTGTCTTCTATGGCGATAAATATGCTTGAAGCACCGGCCGCTTTTGCTGCCAGCAGCGTACCGGCGACAATCGCATGCGACGCTTCTAACATCAGCCGGTAATCAGACGTCAGGTACGGTTCGCATTCACAACCGTTAAGCAGCAGTACGTCCACCGGTTTTTCTTTGTTGGGCGTCAATTTTACATGCGTGGGAAACGCGGCGCCGCCCAGGCCGACAACCCCGGCGTTGTTGATGGCATCGACTATCTCTTTGGCATCCTTCTGCGCCACACTTTTCGTATCCCAGTTGTCCGATGTCAGTTCTTTAAACAGCACCGCACCGTCGTCCTGTGAATCTTCTTCAGCCGCTTTTATCGGAACCGCAGGCACCCGCCGGCCGGTCGGCAGTGTTACGCTGATCGCTTTCATTACCGTACCGTTTATCGAGGCATGTATCGGGGCAGAGACAAAACCACCCGCCTCACCGATCAAATCACCTACCCGGACTTCGGCTTTGGTTTTCACCGCCTGTTTACAGGGCGCACCGATATGCTGTGAAAGCGGTAAAACAATCTTTTCCGGGGCAGGCAGGACTTCGATACCCGCGTCCGCGGCAAAATGTTTCTGGTCCGGGGGATGGACGCCACGTGAAAACGTTCCCTTTCCATTTATTCCGGAAAAACCTGATCCCATATTTCTTTCTCCGCTATTACCTTAATAAACTGCTAACCATGTAATTAAAAAAAGCTAATATCCCCGTTCATTAAAAAAATGTCAACCCTTTTTAAACCCTTGTAGAAAAACCGGAATCCGGGCAAAGAGTAAAACTGTGCGGATTCAGGGCGTTAACCTGAACATCTCACGTCATTGGGCACGGCACGCCGTGCCCCTACGGCGTGCCGTGCCGGTCAGGTTGTCAAGCCATGTAGGGGCACGGCGTGCCGTGCCCGGTTGTTCGGTTAAAATAATTTTTGATCGCTACAGGTCTTCAGGGGAGAAAGTGACAACCGTTGAGATATCATCCGTGTCACAAAACAGCATGGCCAGCCGGTCAATCCCCAGGGCATTGCCGGCTGCAGGCGGCATGTCGGCCATATCCGCCAGAAACGCTTCCGGCAAAGGCCAGTCGGCAGCAACTGTTTTTTTTAACTTGCGGCGCGCCTGCTCAAACCGGGTGCGATAATGTTCGGTGCCGAGCAGCTCGGAAAAACCGTTGCACATCTCCAAACCACTGATATAAAGCTCGAATCGTTCCGCCAGCCGGGAATCGTCGGCCTTCAATCGGGCCAGGGCGGCCCCGGTTTGCGCGGGATAGTCGTATAAGAACACCGGCGCCTCAATTCCCAGCATCGGCTCAACCTTATCGGCCATCAATTCGTTTAACCGCTCCGGCGCCAATCCGTCTTCCAGGCAGACGCCGGCATAACGGTCAAAGGCCTGACTGACGCTCATGCGCGGCCAGTCGTCTGAAAGATCAATATTATTTTTCTGATAACACAGCGTCCGCCCGACGCCCAGCGCTTCAGCCACATACCGGATCATGGCCTCGGTTTCGCGCATCAAGTCTTTATAGTCGGCGCCCGCCCGATACCATTCCAGAAGAGTAAATTCCGGAAGATGCTTCCGGCCGCGCTCATGTCGACGAAAGGCTTTACATATCTGAAAAATCCGGGGAAAACCGCGGGCCAGAAGCCGTTTCATGCAGACTTCCGGAGATGTCTGCAGGAACCAGTCTCCCGATGGCTGGGGAAAGATATCGGCTTCCGGAATGGGGGCTGGGATACGGCCGGGTGTTTCCACTTCGAGATACCCGTGACCGGAAAAAAAGGCACGAATCGCCTCAATCATTCGGGCCCTGGTAGTCAGATGGGCTGTTTTCGAAGACGACATGGCGAATATTTCATGGGGGCATCCGTTTCAGGATGAAAAAGCACGCGATCCAGGCGACTATTTGATTAAATACTCATCGTCGGGACGATTCTGCAAAAACACCTTTAGATAGTTCTGCGTTTCAGCCTCATCGTACCACTGCCGGCCGGTCTGCCGGCACTTTTCGCAGGCATGCAGGGGTATATGAACGGCCAGTATACGTGAACCTCTGTCCGAAGTGGAATCTATCCGCAAGGCACCGGCACAATCGGAGCAGATGCGGATGGTCTCCTGCTGGGTTTCATATATACCGTCGGTATCATAATAAATACGATTCTTACGTTCTTCAAACGTCTTTCCTGCCTGCCGCTTTTCAGTCAGCTCATGACGTTTTTCCCAGATATTCAAGGCTGTTTCCCCGATCCGCTCGACATGGCGGGTAACCTGTTCGGTCTGCCTGATTTTATCCGGGTCATATCCCGGTTCGGTTATCTTGCTGTAATCCAGACCGGCCATGGCCAGAATAATGCCGACATTCACATACGGCAGGGCGCCTTCTATGGAATAGCCTCCTTCCAGGACGGCGATATCCGGTTTCAACAATTCCGTCAACCGGGCATACCCCTGGGCGGAAAAATTCATATCCGTCAGGGGGTCGGTATAATGGTTATCCTGTCCGGCCGAATTGACAATAATATCCGGTTTAAATTCCGCCAGAACCGGCAGGACGACATTTTCGATTATATAAATGAAGCCTTCTTCAGACGTCCGGGGCGGCAGAGGGATGTTCAGGGTTGTGCCGACGGCGTTGGGGCCACCCATTTCTTCCGGAAAGCCGGTTCCGGGATAAAGTGTCCGGCCATCCTGATGCATGGAAACAAACAGGGTATCCGGATCATGCCAGTAAATATCCTGGGTGCCGTCACCGTGATGACAATCCGTGTCCACAATGGCCACTTTTCGGACACCGTAGGTGGTACGCAGGTATTCAATCATCATGGCTTCGATATTGACATTACAAAAACCTCGGGCACCGTGAACCACCCGCTTGGCATGATGCCCGGGCGGGCGGACCAGGGCGAAACCGCTTTCCACCTCTTTTTCCATGACCGCAATGCCGATACGCTTGGCGCTGCCGGCGCTGATAAAATGTGATTCGGTCATTACCGTCGAGACATCCGGTACGCAGAAATGTGTTCTTTGGACATCCGCTTCTTCAACCAGTTGCGACTTGAACTCAATCAGCCCCTCGATGTCGAACAGGCCCTCTTCCATGGCCTGATCCTGGGTGTAAAGAAGACGTTCTTCCCGCTCCGGATGGGTGGGATCAATGGCCCAGTCAAAGGCCGGAAAAAAAACAAGACCTGTTTTCCGTCTGGCTTTAAGCATTATTTGGGTGCTCCTATAATGGTCAAATCGCTGCACAGCTTATCGGCGATCACCTGGTAGCCGCTGATCAGCCCCGGCCTGACCTGAGCCTTGATGCGAATATTTCTGCCTGCCGCGGAAAAGCCCCGCACCATGTTGAACTGCTGGTTTTCCAGGATATCCATTTCCAGATCATCTCTGGACGCACCGCTTTTTCTGGCTTTACGCTTCAGCAGTTCCAGGGCTTTTTGCTGGGCATCATCCCGGGTAAAAGAGCTGCCGATTCTTTCAAAAAAGTTTTCCTCCGGAGCCGTCAGAATGCCCCGCTGTGTATCGGCGAACAGGGAGACTTCACAGGTGGTTCTGGCAAAAGCAGCGCCCAGGGCATTGGCTACGGCACATTTGGGCACCGCTTCCGTTTTAATATTAGAGACCTTTTCGATCTGTGGCGCAAAAAATGCGGCCGGGCCGCCCAGCACCAGTATCTTGTCGGGCTTGACCTGATGTCCTTCCCAGTATTCATAGACCGTATAAACCGGTTTGCTGTTGATGTCATCGACAAGCGCCCGGGCATGCCCGACAACCTCCCTGCAGAACTGCTCATACACCGCCTGAGCCGTTTCAGTTACGGATCGGCCCAGTTTTTCCGCCAGTATTCTCATGCCCTCTTCTGCTTTGACCGCGTCACCGTCCGTCATTAACTTAAGAACGCAGAGCGCGTCCGTCGGTGTCGGCGCAGGGCCGCCGAAAGCCATGGCCCGCCCCCGCCGTTCGGGGCCGATGGTAATCCGGTCGTTCACAATTTTAACAACACTGTCTCCACCCAGGCCGACGGAGGACGTTTTTAAAGCCCGGATCAGGGTTTTAAAGCCGGCGATTTCGATACCCAGTCCTTCTAACACGGGCACCTTGTTTAAAATCACCGCCATGTCCGTGGTGGTACCGCCGATGTCCAGCACCAGGGTTTCTTCCTGCGCTTCTGAAAACGGAATGGCACCCATGACACTGGCCGCCGGTCCGGATAAAATCGTTTGTCCCGGATAATTAATAGACGACTCGAAATTCATGGTACCGCCATCGGCTTTGAGAATATGGATCGGCACCTGCAGCCCCTGCTTTTCCAGCGTTTTCTGGACCGCCTCAAAAAATTTCTTGTGAATGGGATAAACAGAAGCGTTTAGAAAAGTGGTTGCAATACGACGCGGAAAATTCAGACTGCCGGAAATCCAGTGCCCCAGAAACACTTTTTGAAACGATTTTCTAATCGCGTCCCGGACCTGCTGTTCGTGTATCGGGTTGCGGGCGGAAAATTTACCGACCACGCCGACATGCCTGATATCGGCCTTTTTCAACTGTTTGACGACTTTTTTCAAACCGGCGAAATCCACCGGCACAATTTCCCGGCCCCGGTGGTCCAGCGCGCCACCGACCACATAGTAATGTTCATGGGTTCTGAAAAATTCGGGATCGATACCGGGACCGCTCAGGACGATCATGCCGAAATCCGGATTGATGCCCTGAACAATCAGGTTGGTGGTCAAGGTTGTGCTGAGAACGATTCTTTCGATGGCTTTCGGCTTGATACCTTTTGATATCTCCTCGATTCCGGAAAGCACCGTGTGAAAAAGATCCAATTCATCCGTGAAAACCTTTATCTCCCGCAGAAGGCCCTCTTTATCCAGAAGAACAACATCCGTATGGGTTCCGCCGACATCCAGCCCGATAATCATACACCGGATCCTTAATTATAATTAACAATTCGGAAAGGTATTTTAACGGAAACAGCTACTGATTTGCAAATTAAAAATTTGAAGCGGCCTTCAGGCACGGCCAGTATCAAACCGCCCGCTCTCTGGCAATCAGGGCGGCGCCCAGCGCGCCGACGATATCCGGCTGCTCCGGGACCCGAATATCCGTCCCCAGAATGGCGGCCAGTTCCCTGACCACACCGGGGTTGCGGGCGACTCCGCCGGACATGGCAGTCGGAAAATCCGCTAAATTATCCTGGGCGACACGCCTGACCATGGATATGGTCCGTGAAGCAATCGCGCGGTGCAGTCCCCGGGCGATTTCCGGAACCGCCACGCCATTGGCAATCAGCGAAACAACTTCGCTTTCCGCGAAAACCGTACACATACTGCTCAAAGTGAGGTTCTCCCGGGCATCGGCATCAAGATGCCCGAGTTCGTCAATATCCACCTCCAGCGCCCTGGCCATGGCTTCCAGAAACCGGCCGGTACCTGCAGCGCACTTGTCGTTCATGGCGAAATCCACCACCCGCCCGTTTTCACCCAGCCGGATGGTCTTGCTGTCCTGGCCGCCGATATCAATCAGCAGCCGGGTCTCAGGGAAAAGGTGGGTAATCCCCCTGGCATGGCAGGTAATCTCCGTAACCGCGGCCAGTTTTTCCTCCACCCTGTTTCTGCCGTAGCCGGTGGACACAGTGGCCCGGATGTCCTGGTCCGTAATTCCGGCCTGACTCAAAATATCGGCCTTGACCCGCTGTATGGCTTCAATATTACGGGCGCCCGTCGGTACCACCGACGAAGCGCAGATGTCCAGATCATCATTAATGATAACACCGTCACAGGACAGACTGCCAATATCGATACCGATATAAAACATTTTCTATAACATTGTATTTAGTTGAAATTTATGATTGAATACCTCTAAATGGTCACCGGCGCCCGGCGGGCGATACTTACTTTTTCGTACACTATCAGCCGGGCACCGATCTGTGTCAAGGAAAATAAGCCGGCCCCTTGCCGCATGGGTTGCCGGAAAGGCTGGAAAAATATTGCGTTTTTATAAATACCACGGCCTGGGAAACGATTACCTGGTCATCCATCCGGACGAGCTGGCCGGGCCGATGACGGAACATCAGATCCGTGCACTGTGTGACCGGCATTACGGTCTCGGCTCAGACGGTATTCTGCTGGGGCCTTCTGAGTCTGCCGACCGCTGTTTCGGTCTGCGGATTTTCAACCCGGACGGCAGCGAGGCGGAAAAAAGCGGCAACGGGCTCAGAATCTTCGCCCGCTTTTTATGGGAACGACAGTATGTCGACCATTCGCCCTTCACCATCAAAACTACCGGCAGCAGTGCCCAAGCCACGGTACATCCCGGCGGCAATCCCGTATCCGTGGACATGGGCCGCGTCAGCTTCCAGGCGGCGGATATCCCGGTCAGGGGTGAAACGGGTGATGTTCTGGATAAAACCAAAATCGTGGCCGATCGGATCATTCGGTTTTGCGCCGCCACCATCGGCAACCCTCACTGCATTGTCCTGTGCGACGATATTTCGAGGGAACTGGCTGTCAGCACAGGTCCTCTCCTGGAAACCGATGATATATTTCCTGACCGGGCCAATGTTCAATTTCTAAAAACCATAGATCGTCACAATATCGCCATCGAGGTCTGGGAAAGGGGCGCCGGGTATACCCTGGCCTGCGGCAGTGCCGCCAGCGTGGGGGCGGCGACCGCTCACAGACTCGGCCTGTGCGACGAAAAAGTCACTGCCCATATGCCCGGAGGCAGGCTTGACATCACCGTCAATAAGGATTATTCAGTAAATTTAACCGGGCCGGTGACAAAAGTAGCGGAAGGCATTGTTTTTCCGGAACTGTTTGATTTTTTTAACAGCACGGTAAACGGACCGGCATGATTTTTACACATCCGGAGCAAAGCGCAAAAACACTTAAATTAATCTTTAGGGTGTCTCTGAAAATTAGCATTTTGCTTCTTGTTAGAGATGACCGACAGTGAAAAATGAGGAGATACCCCAGACATTATGGGCAAAACCATCGCGGAAAAAATATTTGACGCCCACCAGGTGGACAATCCTTTCGGAGACGTACGGGTTATCCGGCTGGACAAGGTGTTCTGTCATGAAATCACCACCCCGGTAGCCATCAACGACCTGATCAAGCGCGGCAAAGACCGGGTCTTTGACCCGACGCGCATAAAAGCCGTCATTGACCACGTTACGCCGGCCAAGGACTCCAAGACCGCCGAACAGGGAAAAATACTCAGGGACTGGGCCAGGCGGCATGATATCACCGACTTTTTCGATATCGGCCATAACGGTGTCTGCCACGCATTGTTTCCGGAACAGGGTTTTGTCCGGCCGGGCGAAACCATCATCATGGGTGATTCCCATACCTGCACCCACGGGGCTTTCGGTGCCTTTGCCGCCGGTGTGGGCACCACCGACCTGGAAGTCGGCATTCTAAAAGGGGTGTGCGCGCTGGGATATCCCGAAACCATTAAAGTCGTTCTAAAAGGGCAGCCGGCCCCGGGTGTGTATGCCAAGGATATCATCCTGGCGGTCATCGCCGAGTTGGGTGTTGACGGCGCCACCAACCGCGTAATGGAATTCACGGGTGAGGTAATCGACGGGATGAGCATGGACGCCCGGATGACACTGTGCAATATGGCGGTGGAAGCCGGTGCCACCTGCGGCATCTGCTATCCGGACGCCACCACGGTGGAATACCTCTGGCCGTTTATCAAAAAAGACTTTGCCTCAAAGGAAGCGGCTTTGGAAGATTACCGTCAGCTGGTTTCCGACCCGGACGCGACTTATAACCGGGTGCTGGAAATGGAGATCAGCCGCCTGGTACCCCAGATCACTTTTGATTACAAGCCGGACTGCGTCAAACCGGTCAGCGACATGATCGGCCAACCCGTCGACCAGGTCTACATCGGCTCCTGCACCAACGGCCGGCTGGAAGACCTGCGCGTGGCCGCCCGGGTACTGAAGGGGAAAACCATCAGCGGCTCGGTCCGTGGCATTGTTTCTCCGGCCACACCGGCGATATACCGCCAGGCCCTGGCGGAAGGGATCATCCAGGTTTTCATGGAAGCCGGCTTCTGCGTGACCAACCCGACCTGCGGCGCCTGCCTGGGAATGAGCAACGGTGTTCTGGCTGCGGGGGAAGTGTGCGTGTCAACCACCAACCGGAACTTTAACGGCCGCATGGGCAAAGGCGGGATGGTCCATCTGGCCAGCCCGGCCACTGCCGCTGCCAGCGCCCTGGCCGGACATATCGACAATTCAATCCTTTTTACGGGCAACCATCATGAGTAAGTCGTTCGGCGGTAATATACTGTTTTTAGATAGAGATGACATTAATACAGATGAGATCATTCCGGCCAAATACCTGACCGAAGTGGACAAACAGGCCCTGGCCCCTCATCTTTTCGAGGACCTTGCCCTGGAGGGATTCAACCCCGAAGCGGATATCCGGGACAAAACCGCGGTCGTCACCCGGGCCAATTTCGGCTGTGGCTCTTCCCGGGAACATGCCCCCTGGGCGCTTGAAGTAAATCATATCCACCTCGTAATCGCCTCCGGGTTCTCACGGATATTCCGGCAGAACATGTTCAATTGCGGCATGCTGGCCGTCCAGCTGGCGCCTGAAACCATCGATCAGATATTTGAAACGTTTTCCGGCCGGGACACCACGGTTGATGTTGACATGGAGAATGCCGCCCTGACCTTCGCCTCCGGCAGCCTGCAAGAATCAATTCCTTTTGAACTGGCAGGATTTGACCGGGCACTCATCGATGCCGGCGGCTGGGTTGAATACGCAGATGCCAGGTATTAATGATAAGAATTTTTTATAACACCTGCACAAACGGGGATTAATCAATGAGGATTGCAACCCGAAAAACTTTTTTGTCGGCCGTTTTTTTTTACATGATAATGATTGCCGCCATTAGTTTTGCCGGTGAAAAAAAACAGGTCTGGAAAGTGGGCACCCTGACGCCCAAAGGTGTCGGCTGGGCAAAACAGTTTGAAAAAATCATGCTGCCGGCAATCCATTCCGCTTCCGAAAACAAGCTGGATGTCAGGATCTACTGGGGCGGCATCATGGGGGATGATGAAGATATCATCGCCAAAATGCGTGCCGGGCAACTCCAGGCCGCCGGTATCACCGGTCAGGGTGCTGTCATCGCCTGCCCGGAATTCGCGGCCGTGGAACTGCCTTTCCTTTTTCAGGATTACGCTGAAGTGGACTTTGTCCGGGAAAAACTGACGCCGGAACTGGACCGGTTAATGCAGAAACAGGGATTCAAGCTGCTCCTCTGGCTGGACCAGGATTTTGACCAGATTTATTCCGTAAAATGGTCGTTCAACGATGTGGCGGATTTTAAAAAAGCCAAAATCATGACCTGGTACGGCCCCCTTGAAGAGCATCTCCTTAAAAGCCTGGGCGCCAGTCCCATTCCCGTTGATATTCCTGAGCTGGTGCCTTCTTTGCGACAGGGCGTGGCCGACACCCTGATCGCGCCGGGGTTGTGGATGATCGCCACCCAGCTTTATCCGGCGGTTAAGTATATGGTTCCCATCAAACTCAGATATTCTCCAGCCGTCGTCATTTGCACGCTAGATGCCTGGAACCGGTTGCCGGAAGAAACGCGCCGGGGGATTACCGCCGTGACCCCGGACATAACACGACGTTTTACAGCGGCCACCCGGAAAGACAACGCCAAAGCCCTGGTGGCGCTGGAAAAATATGGCATCAAAAGAATTGAGCCCGGTCCGGAGACAATGGCGGTCATCAGAGCGGAAGCCATCAAAATCTGGGAAGAACAGGCGGACCTGCTTTTTCCCCGGGATCTTCTTGAAAAAGTGCTGGCCCTGCTGGATGAATTCAGGAGCTGTCCTCAATGACACCCGTGCTTGACCGCCTGGGAACTTTTTTTTCAACCGTCCACCGACTGCTCATCAGCTGCGAAAAAACCGTTCTGGTACTGCTGCTGGGCTCAATGATCCTGCTGTCTTTTTCTCAAGTGGTAATGAGAAATTTTTTCTCGTTCGGATTTATCTGGATCAGCGATGTACTGCGCGCGGAAGTCATCTGGGTCACCTTTATCGGAGCCGCCCTGGCAACCGAGCAGAAACGGCATATCCGGATCGACATTCTTTCCCGGCTCGTTAAAAAGAAGTCTAATATCAGAATTTTTGATTTTGGGGCCGATCTTTTTACCGCTTGTGTCAGCGCCCTGCTTTTTGTGGCCGCGGTGCAGTACATCGTGCTGATGAAACCGTATTCCACGGATGTCCTGATTTTAGGTATAGAAGAGTGGATGATCCGGCTCGTGATTCCTTACGCTTTTGCCGCCATGACGGTTCGCTGCAGCATGTTCGTCCTGCGCTTTCTGACGGGAAAACCCAGATCGGATGAAACACAACCGGAAGCCGGCGGATAATATTATGGGCATGCTGACCGCAACCGTTCTGATTGTTGTTTTTCTCGCCGCTATCCTGATGGGCGCGCCCCTGTTTGCCATCATCGGTGGCGGGGCTCTGGTTTTATTCCACCTGGTGGCAGGAGAAAGTCTGGTCGTACCGATTATTGAGATGTGGCGCCTGGCCAACGCGCCGGGGTTTGTGGCCATCCCCCTGTTTATTTTCGCCGGATATCTGTTTGCCGAAAGCAATGCCTCATCCCGTTTAATCCGGGTATCCGATGCCCTGATCGGATGGCTTCCCGGCGGCCTGGCCATTGTGACCGTCGTTGTCTGCACGATTTTCACGGCCATCACCGGTGCCAGCGGTATTACCATTATCGCCGTGGGAGGCATTTTAATGCCGGCCCTGGTGTCCAACGAATACGGCCAGCGGTTCTCACTCGGCTTGATCACCGCTTCCGGCAGTTCGGGTGTGCTGTTTTTACCCAGCCTGCCCATCCTGATTTACGGCATGGTCGCCAATGTCGATATTACCGAGCTGTTTATCGCCGGCATCATTCCCGGACTGCTGATTATCGCCCTGCTGTCCGCTTTTGGCATATTCAGCGGCATCAAAAACAAGGTCCCGACCACGCCTTTCTCCATTAAAAATCTGGCCGAAAGCCTCTGGGAGATCAAATGGATTCTGCCCCTGCCGGTGGTCGTCATCGGCGGTATATACTCCGGCGTCATCACCGTCGGGGAAGCGGCTTCGGTTACGGCGGTCTATGCGCTGACGACAGAGTGCCTGGTTTACCGGGAAATCCCCCTGGACAAACTGATCCGACTGGCCATCCACAGCATGATCATGGTCAGCTCGATTCTGATTGTCCTGGCCGCGGCCCTCGGGCTGACCAATTTCCTGGTCGATGTTCAGGTCCCCCAAAAACTGGTGACCGTCATTACCACGCACATCTCCAGCAAGATCGTTTTTTTACTAATTCTCAACGGTTTCCTGTTAATTGTCGGCTGCCTGATGGACATTTTTTCCGCGATTATTATCGTCGTCCCCTTGATTGCGCCGGTGGCGACACAGTTCGGCCTGGACCCGGTCCACCTGGGTATTATCTTTCTGGCCAACCTTGAAATCGGCTACCTGACCCCGCCGGTGGGCGTCAACCTGTTCATTTCCAGCCTGCGCTTCAATACGACGATTATCAGCTTATACAGAGTGGTCCTGCCTTTTCTGATCCTGCTGGTCATCGCCCTGCTGCTGATCACCTATTTCCCTGATCTGTCCTTATGGCTGGTGGAAGCGTCAGGCAAACGGGTGCCCGTACTTCAATTTTAAAAAGTTCAACGATCGTGTTAGTTTCTAGTTGGAATCCGGCGGGTTAGTCCACAATTTAACCTGATTCTTTTGACTTTTGCCGGATCTTTCCCTATACTCTCAAAAAAATCATAAAAACGACTCGAGGGGGGGAGATGAACAAACCCAGGTTCATACTCAAGAAGCGATCATGGCTGGCCTTATTATTGCTTTGCCTGTTACTGGCACTGTCCGGTTGTTCGACCATACTTCGACTGCAAGCCGATTTTGTGTCCCCTATGATCAGCAGGCTGGTGGATGAGGCGGCCAATGCCAAAAGCGCCAGGGCGATCAGGGAAGGCATCGCCGGCAACCTGCTGATGGTCAGCGCCTTCGCTGAGATTTCGCCGAACAACAATATCCTTCTAGAAAAAACCGCCTACTTGTATTGCGCTTATGGTTTGATGGTGGAAGACACGGAACCGGAATTCGCCTCCGAACTATATGCCATTGGAAAAGAATACGGAATTCGTGCATTAAAGCAGAAACGATGCTTTAGAAACGGTCTGGGATACGGCGAGCACATTCCAGAGTTAACCGGTTGCCTGGGCAGAAGATACAAGAACGCCCTGTTGTGGACCGGCCTCGCCAACGGCCTGTGGATCTTCAGAAACATGGACGACTCGGCCGCACTGATTGAAATTGCCGACGCGGTGGCCCTGGTGGAACGCTCTGTTGAGCTGGATGAGGACCACTTCTTTGGCATCGGCAAACTCTTTCTGGGTGCCTATTACGCCCTGATCCCGGATTTCTTCGGTACTGGCGGCGGAACGGAAGCATCGGCCAAAATGTTCGCTGAAGCCAGGGCGGCTTCAAACGGTCGGCTTCTGCTGGTGGATGTGTTTGAAGCACGGTTTCTGGATACGCAGTTAAAAAACCGGGAGGAATACGTTCGCAAGCTGGAATCCGTGCTGGCGGCTGACCCGGATATTTTACCAGAATATAAATCGTTTACTGCCATCGCCAAACAAAAGGCACGGTTTTTTCTGAATCATATGGACGAATTCTTCATATAACCCCTAAAAATCCGTTAAATTTTGGCCCTACAGAATAATTTACTTGAAACCGCCCAAACAAAGTGATAGGTTTTATCATTTTTATGGTGGGTGTAGCTCAGTTGGTAGAGCATCAGGTTGTGGCCCTGAGGGTCGTGGGTTCAAGTCCCATCACTCACCCCATATCTCCGACAGCAACCGGAGCCTTCTTTGCGAATTGGGCTCCGTTTTCCCTTCGCGCCCGTAGCTCAGCTGGATAGAGCGCCGGACTTCGAATCCGTAGGCCGGGGGTTCGAATCCCTCCGGGCGCGCCAATAAAATCAATTTAATCTGCTATTCAATCTCGGCCTTTATTGCCGTGATATTTGAAATCGGGCAAACAGAAATTTTCTCTTCAGCAGGATAAGAAGCTGTTCCAGGATAAACGATCCACAGGTGCTCAAGATGAAGATCGTTTATCGCGATACGCATAGACTTGGTTATTTCAGGGGCTTCTTTTAACTTGAACTCAATACCGTACGTTTTCCCTGTGCATAAAAAAGAGATCAAGTTCCGCGTTATAATGAGTGGCCAAGAAAAATGCCTGTGTCGGGTTCATTGTCTTTAAAACTTCTTCTAAGGCGAATTCCTCCAAGGATGCACCTACGGACGGATGTCCCCAGAACGTATGGTAGTCCGGAATATTCAACAGAAAATGGAGAATCCCCGTGGCCCTGAAGTAAACCTCGGGAGATTTTACCTGGCGTTTGCCGATATTCCCATGCCACGATTGAAGTTGACGGAGCAAGAATGTACTGGACAGGATATAGAGGTAAGACCGAATGGTTTTGTCCGAGATACCCATGGATCAGGCTTATCCGAAGTTCAACTGGAACGCGGTTGACAACGCTGATGATGGTTTACGATTAAAAAACGGGCTTGAGGGGATGACGCCCACTTCTTTAAAGATTTTTTTGATGTGTTATTTAGTAAACTGGCGTACTTGTACGATCGATAATAGCTTGACTTGTATCAATTTTTATGTTTAAAAAATCTTTAAATCCATCAAAAACAACGAGACCGCCATAATATTCATGCCAAAGCCAACCGCCGGGTGACCGGTTGACGGAAAGCAACGGGCCTTTTGTAATATAAAAGGCAGCCGGGCCGTCATGAAACGATGATTTGAGGCCGGACCGCCTTTGGTAAAGAATGGTTCGGTTTTTTATTTTAATCTATACGGGGGGAGAAAAGGGGGGGGATCATGAAAATCAAACAAACCTGCCTGCTGACGTTGTTCCTGGGGCTGGTACTGTCAATAGCGACATATTCAATGGCGGATGTGGATTTTACCGCCAGCAAAATGTATGACGCCGCCGGGGACAATCCAAATCCAGTTGCCACTGGTGACCTTAACGGCGACAACCACCCTGACCTGGTAACAGCTAATCGGTCATCCAACAACGTATCCGTACTGATCAACAACGGCGACGGCACTTTTGCCGCGGCCGTAAATTACAGTACCGGGAACTGGCCATATTCAGTTGCCATCGGGGACTTGGACGGCGACTCCCACCCTGACCTGGTAACAGCTAATTCTTATTCCAACGACGTATCCGTGCTGATGGGCAACGGTGACGGTACTTTTGCCACGGATGTCATATACAGCGCCGGAGACGGGCCACATTCAGTTGCCATCGGGGACTTGGACGGCGACTCCCATCCTGACCTGGTAACAACGAATAATGATGCCGACGACGTATCTGTGCTGATCAATAACGGCGACGGCACTTTTGCCATGCGCGTAAAATACAGCGCCGGGAACGGGCCACGTTCAGTTGCCATCGGAGACCTGGACGGCGACTCCCACCCTGATCTGACAGTTGGTAATATTTTGGACGACAACATATCCGTACTGATCAACAACGGCGACGGCACTTTTGCCGCGGCCGTCAACTACAGCGCCGGAGACGGGCCACGTTCAGTTGCCATCGGGGACCTGGACGGCGACTCCCATCCTGACCTGGTAACAGCTAACCAGTCATCCGACAACGTATCCGTGCTGACCAATAATGGAGACGGCACTTTTACCGCCCCAGTCAACTTCGCTGCAGATAACTCCCCCTATTCAATCGTCGCTGACGATTTGAATGGTGATAATTATCTGGATCTGGCTGTGGCTAATTATTACTCTGAAAGTTTGACAGTGCTGTTGGGCCACGGCAACGGCACCTTTGCCGCCGCTGTTAATTACGCTGCCGGAGAGGGAGCATGTTCAGTTGCCGTTACCGATCTCGACGGAGATACCCACCCAGATCTGGTTGCAGTCAATGGTGTAGCTGACAATATTTCTGTTTTGGCAAATAACGGCGATGGGACTTTTGACTGCGCTGTTAAATACGATGCGGGTGACGGGCCCTTTTCAATTGCCATTACCGATCTGGATAGTGATGCCAACCTGGATTTGGCGGTGGTCAATAATTATTCTGACGATGTCTCTGTGCTATTGGGCAACGGCAACGGGACTTTTACCGCATATACCAGCTACAGCGTGGGTGATTCACCATGGACAGTAGCCAGTGCCGACCTGAACGGTGATAATTGTCCAGACTTGGCTACGGCTAACGGTGTTTCTGACAATGTATCGGTGCTGTTGGGCAACGGTGATGGGACCTTTGGCGTCGCTGTTAATTTTGCCGCCGGTGATCGACCAATGTCAATTGCGATTGACGACCTTGACGGTGATACTTTCCCTGATTTGGTGGTGGCTAACAATAACTCTGACAACTTGTCGGTACTGCTGGGCAACGGCGATGGGACTTTTGACGCCGCTGTTAACTATTCTATTTGGGGATCACCCAATTCAATTGCTATTGCCGATCTGAACGGTGATAATTGTCCGGACCTCCTGGCAGGGGATGTCGACTATGACATCGTCTCGGTACTGTTGGGCAACGGCGACGGCACCTTTGCCACCCATACTGATTACAGTGTGGGTGATTCACCAAAGTCAATAGCCCTTGCCGACCTGAACGGTGATACCTATCCGGACTTGGCTGTGGCCAACATTTCTTCTGACAATGTGTCGGTGCTGTTAGGCAATGGCGATGGGAGCTTTGTCGCCGCTATTAATTATGCCGCCGGAGATGGACCAAAAGCGATTGCCATCGCGGATCTGAACAGCGACACTCACCTGGACTTGGCAGTAGCCAATAATTATTCTGACAACATCTCGGTGCTGTTGGGCAACGGTGATGGCACCTTTGCCGCTGCCGTCAATCTTATTGCCGGTAACATGTTGGAATGTATTGCCATTGCTGACCTTAATGGAGACTCTGCGCCGGATCTTGTAACCGCTAATCAGAAAGCCGACAGCGTATCCGTGCTGATTAACCGTTCAACACTATCCTGCGACACCCCACCCGCTGCCCCCATCCCGACCTCACCCTCGGGAACCATTGATCAGACCACGCCGATCTATGTCTGGGAGAGCGATCCCTGCGCCGATGCTTACCAACTTATCATCCGGGACGAGGCCCAACAGGATATCTTTTCCCAATGGTATGATGCAGCTGTGGTGGATAACGGTGACGGAACCTGTTCTATAAATCCCGGCCTGGAACTTGCCCCGGGTAGTTATTATTGGCTGGTGCAGGCGCAAAATCAGTATGGAACAGGTCCCTTGAGTACGGAAATGGCCTTTACGGTCGAAGAAGCCGATAGCGACGGTGATGGCACGCCGGATTCCAGTGACGGCTGTCCCTACGATCCGAACAAGATTGATCCGGGTGCTTGCGGCTGCGGTATAGCGGACACGGACACCGACAGTGACGGCACACCGGACTGCAACGATGGCTGCCCGAATGATCCGGCCAAGGTTGATCCGGGTGCCTGCGGATGTGGGATTCCGGATACGGACACGGACAGTGACGGTACACCTGACTGTAACGACTTGTGCCCAAATGACCCGAACAAGGTTGATCCGGGTACATGCGGATGCGGCATAGCAGACACCGATACCGACAGCGATGGTACCCCGGACTGTATTGATCAGTGTCCAAATGATCCGAATAAAACCAATCCCGGTACGTGCGGATGCGGTGTGCCGGATACAGACTCCGACGTTGACGGTGTTCCGGACTGTAACGATCAGTGTCCCAACGATCCAAACAAGACGGTTCCGGGAACCTGCGGATGCGGGGTTGCGGACACGGATACCGATAGTGACGGTACGCTGGACTGCAACGATGGCTGTCCCAACGATCCGGCCAAGATCGATCCCGGAGTCTGCGGCTGCGGCGTAGCAGATACGGATACGGACAGTGACGGTACGCTGGACTGTAACGACGGTTGTCCGAATGATCCGGCCAAGATCGATCCGGGTGCCTGCGGATGCGGAGTGCCTGACACTGACACGGACGGTGACGGCACGCCCGACTGCAATGACCTGTCGCCTTTTGGTGTTGACTTTGGTGATGCCCCGGATCCGACCTACCCGACACTGCTTGCATCAGACGGCGCCCGCCATACGATCCTCCCGGGATATTTTCTGGGTTCAGGCATAGACTACGAATCTGACGGTCAGCCTGACGTCGATGCCATGGGCGATGATAACAATGGAATTACGGACGAAGACGGGGTGGTTTTCAACACCCTTATTATTGCGGGTCAAACCGTGAGCTTGACAGTAACCGCTTCGGACACCGGGAACCTGGATGCCTGGATCGATTTGAATGGGGATGGTGACTGGGCTGATGCGGAAGATCAGATTTTTACCAACCAGGCATTAACAGCCGGCGAAAACGATTTGGACATTGATCTTCCGGTCAGCGCTGTGGCAGGTATGACCTTTGCGCGATTCCGGTTCAGTGCAGCCGGTGGCTTATCATATGACGGCCTTGCCGCTGATGGAGAAATAGAAGATTACCAGGTTGAGATTCTGGGGGATGCAGATGGCGATGGTGAACCGGACATCACCGATGGTTGCCCGAACGACGCGAACAAGGTTGATCCCGGTACGTGCGGCTGCGGTGTGTTGGATACCGACTCCGATGTTGACGGTGTTCCGGACTGTATTGATCAGTGCCCCAACGATCCCAACAAGACGGTCCCAGGCACCTGCGGATGCGGCGTTGCTGACACGGACACCGACAGTGACGGTACGCCGGACTGTATCGATCAGTGCCCGAATGATCCCGATAAGACCGTTCCCGGTACATGCGGATGCGGTGTAACGGATGCTGATTCAGATAACGACGGTGTTGCGGATTGTAATGACAATTGCCCCGGCACACCCTCCGGAGAAAGTGTTGATTCCAGTGGATGCGATATTGACGCTCCGACGCCCGACCCGATGGTTTTCTCATCCAACCCCTCGGCAGGTGGAACGGGTTCGATCAGCATGACCGCGGCAACAGCCGCTGACGGGAATGGTGTCCAATATTATTTTGAGGAGACAACAGGAAACAGCGGTGGGACAGACAGCGGGTGGCAGGACAGTGCCAGTTATACAGACACCGGGTTAAGCGCCAGCACGCAATACGCGTATCGGGTCAAGGCCCGCGACAAATCCGCAAACAATAACGAAACCGGCTGGTCTTCGGTACAGACCGCCACAACCGACGATCCGCCCAAGTCGGGCTGTGGCGCGGCGCCAATGGGACGCAACGGTATTGACCCTGTTTCCGCCAGAAAATCCATGGGCAAGGCAGCGCTTCCGTTAGCGCCCTCGATCCTGGCACTGGGCATTTGGTCTCTGATTAACCGCAAAAAAAGTCGCGAGGCCTAATCTTCACGAGACAACAAGGGCGGTCAGGCAATGACCGCCCTTGTTATTTATAGGGGAAAAAGCGGCAGGCGGGATCGCCAAGCAGGTTGTACAGGAAAAGATCATTCCGCAGCATGCCCGGCGTGCCCAGTGACGCCTTTTCATTCTCAGGCACAGCATTTAAAAGAGACCTCGCCAGCGGGTCATTGCCGGCAATCTCGTTGAATGATTGATCCCCGGTATCATAGAGGGCCTGCTGAATGCCAAGGAACGCCTGGCCGATCGTGTCGGTCGTTTTTTGCAGATGCATGATTATTCCCTTTACAAACAAATAGTTTGTCAGGGGATGGGTTGTGCCTGTTGCCGATACGACCCCGACAGGACCGTTTGGTTGGGCCAAAAACGCTTCCCCTAGAGACGGTCCGCTGCTTTTGGGCAGGCAATACCGTCCTGAGTCACACCCCAGCATAAAAAGAACACCCGGGGGGGAATTCCCTGCCGGAGAATTCAACGACATTTTCGAAACATCTTCTACGCTGAGAAATATCTCTTCACCATCGTAAGTTCCGGCTGTCACGCTCCGGTATGACCCGTGAGAGACGATGAGCGACAGAAAGGGGCGGTTGCTGTTTAAGCGGGCAAGAAATGTAAAGGGCTGCGCTTTGAGTTCTCCTGATGAGACGGCCTGAGAATCCGCGCCGATAACAACAGGAACAATCCAGTCCGGCAGGCGTTCCAGCAAACGGGGCGCCATCCGGCTCATCTGGGCCGTGTACCCCTGGGCGCCAAACCACACCAGCACCTTCTTTTGTGCAGGACCGGCATACTGTTTTGAATAGCTGATGATTTTTTTGATCTGTGCGTCAAGTTCAGCGGTAGACTGAATAGCCAGCCGCCCTACCGGCACATCCGGCAAACCGTCATTGTCCATATCACCGTATTGAGCGTCCGACGTATATTTTCCGGAGGCAAACGACGGCATATGCCATGGGGCCTGCATGTCATTGCCATGCCCGCAATCACCAACAATCAGGATATTTCCGATCGGTTCTTGGAACATCCTTTGCCGGCTCTCTATCCAGCCTTTTACGTCTTCGCGGTCCGGGGTGGTTTCCCAGGCCCTGACAACGACCCGATATCCTTCTTTTTCTCTAAAACCCGCCCATTCGTTTAAGGCCTCGGAAAAAACAGACCGGGTCACAACAAGATAGGGGATTTGGTTAACGGTTTTCTCAGAAACCGCTTTAAACATCATATTTCTTATGCCGGTTCCCGCCAACAACGAAAGAAGCAGCAGACAGACGGCCGCGACAGCCCCTCTTTTCTTCCATTTCAGGATCAAAAGAACGCACAGGGATAAGATAAAAATCAACACACAAACGACCTGAAACACGCGTAGCCCCGGAATTAATAAAAGGCCGGAATCCGCACCTCTGAAAAACTCGCTGATAAACCGATGAGCGGCAAGAAACAGGCAGTACAGCGGAAATAAACAGACCCGCTTTTCAGGCTTCCCCCACAACCATTGAAGGATAACAAGGGAGAACGCTTCACCGATCATGCTGTAAATCTGGGTCGGATGCACCATGCAATTCAGACGATCTGAAAAAACAGCCCAGGGGACATCCGAAGGCGTTCCATAACAGCAGCCATTCACCAGGCATCCGATACGGGCGATAATATGGGCCAGCGCATAAGCCGGCGCGACACTTCCCAGATTGCTCCAAAACGGCTTTTTAGCCACCCGAAGAACGATCCACATGCCGAGAGGTCCCAGCAGCGGGCCTCCCAGCCAGGTGCCTGTTTCCTGCCAGAAAGCGATTGCCAGCCAAAAGTCATCCACGAACAGTCGGGGATAGAAGATCAGCACATAAAGGATCCGGGTGCCCAGAAGACCGGCGTAGATCCCCGCAGTGAGGGCGATAATAGCCAGGGGGAAAGAGCAGCCGTTTTTGAACATGTTTCTGGTGGCCAGCACACCACCGGCAAGGAACCCTGTAAAGCCCCAGAACCAGTAATTCATTATTAAATTGATGAAATATTCAACCATTCCACAACGATATTAATACTCACGTGAATAATCAAGGCCCAACCGATGCCGGATGTCCTCTGCGTCACTGCGCCAAAAATCAGCCCGAGTGCCAGGACACATCCAAGATAACCGAAACCGGACAGAACAACAGGCCCAAGATGCATATGAAACACGGTGTAAAGCAACGCCTGAAAAATGATTCCCGGGATCAGGCCATACCGCTCCACACAAACGGGTTGAAGTATTCCCCGGTAGCAAATCTCTTCGGTGCCACCGGTCAGGGAGGCTTTCATGATCGCGATCAACACGACCCCCCAGAATGGTCCCAGCGGCTGAATCTGAATCCTTGTCACAATACCGATCGCCATGAAAACGGCTGCCGCGGAAGTAACGACCAGAACCACAGACAAGGGCGTTGTGACAGAAAAGCGCCCCCACGCCCCCCAACGAATGGGATTGCCCTGCCCATTGACGCGGTTCATAATAAGCACCGGAACCAGGACGTTGGCCGCAAATATGAAATGAAAATATAATAACAGCAGATATCCGTATAAATTACCGGGACGGGCAAGGGGCCACGCGACTAGGCCATAATACCGAAAACAATTAAACACCCAGAATCCGGTGGCAAGAGCTGTAATTAACCTGAGTAGCCGACGATCTGCATAAACAGGTCTTAACACCGGGACAAATGCCGTAATCGCCATGCCAGTCACAATAAACAGGGCCACGGCAATACGCCAGCGGTCTGCCCCGGCTGCTGTGAGCAAATGAACCACAAGTAAAAAAACAGCTAAAAGTGCAACCGGCTCAAATATTAAATATACTTTATTGTTTTTGTGAAAGGCGTGATCAGGGATATGCGTTTTCATGGACTGATATTATACGATATTATTCCCCATGACAAAAGCACACACAACATTCAGGTATCCGCCAAAATCCACGATTGATTTTTCATGTGTTTTCCTAAAGGACACAGCAGGTCAAAAAATCGTCCCCTTTAAATACTGACGTTCTTGCAATACGTTGCATTGGTTGCACATAGGTTGCAGCGAGAGGTTGTTTCAGGGCAACTTTAACAGATTCGGTTTCAATAAAATCAATATGTTATAGGTTAAAACAAAACTTCGAATCCGTAGGCCGGGGGTTCGAACCCCTCCGGGCGCGCCAATAAATTTATTTCAGAAAGTCCATGGACCTGACACAGTCCATTTTGAAGGCGGCGACTTTCGTGCAATCAAAGCCGAGGTTATCGGGCTGATAAATTCTTTCACTTGCATGACAATGATTTCGAACTCAGCAGGAACATGATCATGTTTGAGCTTTTTCCTGAAAGCATTCCATTGGACTTGTTTTGCTATGATGAACTCATGTGAAAAGGCAACTATATTTATGCTGTCTGGAAGTTCTGTCCCACGTTGCTCAAGCGTCAATCTGATCGCTTCTGACAGAATCTTACCATCAAAATCAAAATTGCGCGAAAGAAGCCAGATATCATAGAAATCCTTCATCCGGCTGTTCAACTCTCGACGTTTCAACATGGCTTCAAATTTTTCCGCGATCGAACTTTCACGGCTGTAACACAATAATTGAGGGGCCGGGAACTCCAGTATCGTCGGTATTTCTGATCTTTCAGGTTCGGGATAGATAATATCGCCGAATCCTATATCAATCTGTATATTAAGCCTCATTGTATCCAGTTTTGTCGGAAACGATATTCTGACGCCCTGATATTCCGCATCCTCAGTAATATGCTCGGCCATTATGTTTTCAGGAGAGAAAGAGAGTCCGTCAGGATCAACAGCAACGGTTAGTATATCGGTTATATTGGAAATAAGTGACGACACGTCATTGTCTGTTTTACCAAGCAGGTCAATGTCCATCGTTGATCGGATTTCAGGCGCTTGCCAGATCCGAAGCATCAGCGCCCCCTTCAGGATAAACCGGTTGGCATGCCGAGATTGTGCCAGGCGATACAGAAACCGCTCCATGGCATAGTAATGAACCAGTTCTTGAAAAGGACGGCCATCAGTTCTGGCTTTATTGAGCAGCCGCTGTCTTACGGAGGCTGAGACATTTTTCACCTGCTTTTTTATCAAAGTGTTGCCTCCAGATAAGGCGTCATAATCTTTTTTACCCGACAGACCTCAGCGTACCTCAGCAGCTTTTCGAGATTGAATGGTTGCCTGGTTCGATACAGCTTAAGCGCTTCAAGAACAACCTCCATTCCAACTTTGTTCCGGAACTTAAAACAATCGGCCAGGGTCTTCTCCGGAGTATAGATCCTTACGTTTGCACCATCTATGGTGTGTTTTTCGATGCCGGAGGTGTAAGCTTTATCAGAGAATCGATGGGCCTGAACAGGAGGGTAGTCGAGAGAAGGGGCTCTTGAGTTTTTTGGCACCGCCACGGAAACAACATGTGGAATCTGGGTCGTGATATTATGGTAATGCAGGGCTGAGATAAGGCAGATTACGGTATTAGGGAACCGAAGGCTTACTGTAACAAGATCCGGGTTGGATAGCGGGGGCAGTTCCACAAGGCGATAAACACCTCTGGTCACTTGCTCTATTAGCCCCCTGTCTCTTAGCGAATAAAGCATATAACGCGTAATACCATGTGAAATCGCCTCACTCATTCGAAGTTGCCCGCCATGCTTCCGGAAAATTGTTAGTGGAGATTCTTTCATCTTTTTAATCAGACATATTGTATATATTTGTAAATAATTAATGACATTATGTCTGAATCAGGATAAAAAAGTCAAGATGAATTTGAAAATCCCTCAAAATTCGGACGAGACTTAAATTCTTAGGTTCTTGCAATACCTTGCATTGGTTGCGCATAGGTTGCAGCGAGAGGTCGCTCCAGGGCAACCTTGACAATTATTTGCTAAACAAAATCATTTTTCTGACCTTCTATTAAGTCAAAAACAAGCCCGGGTTCGACAATAATGTCGAGCGAACACCTGGTTTGTCGAGCCCCACCTGCTTTCTAATCGGGCACATATTCTTTTACCTACTGGTTTCATAGCATATTTTGCCAGCCGCAGGGGTTGGCATGGTTATTGATTTGATTGTTGTCAGATTGATTGGAAATGAATTTGAACAATAATCAAAACAAAAAGGAGCAAAACAATGAAAAACATCAAATCAAAGATCATTGTCACAGTAATCGCCTTAAGTCTTTTCGTCATGGTACCGGCGACCTTTGCCGGGAACGGGAGAGGACAGGGCCAGGGCGCCGGAGACGGGAGCGGTCCTATTCACAGCATTCTTGACGGCGTCCCTGTTGTGGTTGACGGTACGGTGGTCGCTTTGGGGACCAAGGGAAATGGTATCGAAATCGACGACGGTATCGACATTGTCACCGTATACGGCCTGGGGCCTGTTGCCTTCTGGGATGCAGCGGGAATGGTAAAGCCGGAAATCGGTGAAGACATCGTGGTCAACGGATTCGAAATTACCCTGTCGGATGGATCAACCAAAATTATCGTGGCAAGCATCACCATTGGCGGGGATGAAATTATCCTTCGCGACCCGGAAACAGGCGCCCCCCTGTGGCGCGGCATTAACCGGTTTAACAATCAAAATCGAAACAGGACCGGGGACTGCGTATCTTTGTTGGATACCCCTGCTGATACACGGCTTCTCGCAAAAGGAGGAAACGGTCGTGGCGGGCATGGTCCGAAAGACGGCACCGGCAATGGGGGCAACGGCCCAAAAGACGGTTCCGGTTATGGGAAAAAAGCCGGCACCTGTAACATTGGCTGATATTGTTGAAAAAATATCCGGTTGAGCGGAAGGCCTAAAAATTGCGGTCATCACCGGAAAAGGACGCGGCCTCCGCCAACCCGGATATTTGCAAGAGACTTCATGTTTTTTATAAATATGCAAAACATTGAATTAAGAAAGAATATCATGATAAAAAGAGCAGGGACTAACATTTTTTCTCCAATCGTGTTCTTTATGAAGGATACTCGGGCATAGCGGATATGGTTTTTCAAAAAAATCGCACAACATCAAAGTTCACTCGCTATACCCTTATTCGGTTCTTTCCAATTCTAATTGTTATTCTTTTCCCAAAAATACAAACGCAGGCTTCGGCAATAGACACGGCCGTTGCGTTTGCGGTCGGGTATGATGACAACGTGACGCTTTCTCCGGTTTCTAAAAACTCGGCGTTTGCCCGCTATCAGGCATATCTGGCCCGGAATTTTTTTTCTGATGGAAGCCTGGCCGACTTCAAGGGTTATATCGGCGCCCAATATCAGGATTATTTCAGTGCCGGGGATAATTATTATATGTATGCCGGTGCTTCACTTGGTTACCCTGTGGCGGAAGGGCGATTAGTGCCTGAATTGTATTATGAAGGAACAATATTTCGTGACGATGAACTGCCTGAAGACAGTATGAACGAACATTGTCTGGGTGGTCGCCTGGACTGGTTCCCCCAGGCAAGAATCATTATCGGACTTCGGCAAAGCTGGTGCTGGCAGGATTATCGGGACAAAGAAGGCCCCGAAGTCTCTGGCAAACAAAAAGGCATGAACGGTCAGACCGGCCATGATGAATTAGAATCACGTGATGACCGCCTGAGTTCAACCGGCTTAATGCTTCACTACAGTTTTACGCCTCAAACAGATGCGGAAATCTTATTCACACATGACCGATCATCTTCTTCCATTGAAAGAGAATCTTATTCAGAAAACGGCCTGGCATTATCGCTGTTATGGACGCCTATGGATCATTGGGAATTTTCCGGTAGGATGGGATGGGGAAAAACGGATTATGACCGTTCACCCCAGGATGTAAAAAGACAGGACAAGACCTGGCGGTTCGGTGTTGAGATAGGCCGTATAATTAATAAATACAAAATATTTGCCCGTTATGAAAAAACAGACAATGACTCCTCGATTGATGAGGAAACTTATAAGAATATGGTGACGCAATGCGGCGTTTCATGTTTTTTTTAATAATACTGATTCATCTGGTTACCATCCCGGCGGCGGCGGCGGATGCCATCTTGGGCACCGTTGTTTCACTTGATCGTGAAAAAGGAGAAATGACCGTCCGTTTAAGTGACACCTTTAATTCGATTGATGAACCCGAAGTCAATACTGAACCAGAAATTGTAACGGTCAATTTTAACGCCGATCAATTGGAAAAAAGCATTAAAGTCGGCAGGCTGGTGCGGCTGTGGGGCAGTTTTGGGTCAGGCGCACAAAACGTCTTTCAAGCCACCGTAATTGAAAGAAGCGACAGACAAAACAGGTTTGACCCGACCGGCGTGCGGGGACGGCTTGGGAAAAGAAGGGGAATGGGCAGCGGACATCATGGCGGAAAAGGACGTGGCGGCAATTGAAAAAGAGGCATGAAGGGACACCCATTATAAATCATTTTCAAATAAAATCTCCGTGGAAAGCCAACATCATTGTTATCGGGACATTGATTCTGATTGTTTTGGGATACTTCTTCTGGCAGCTCCAGTATACTGAAAAAACATTTCGCAATCATATTAACGATCATGCCCTGATGCTGGCCGGTATGATTCGTTTGAATGCCGACAATTCAGTATTATCACAGGAAATCATCGAAGAGATCATGGTGACTTTTCTGGGGAATTCTGCACGTTTCGTCGATTACCTGGATTCCATAGAACCGTTTAACAGTGATGAGCTGACCGCATTTGCCGAAGAGTCCGGGCTGGCGGGCATCTGTATCGTCAGAAAAGACGGACGGATTGTGGAGGGCCCCCCCGGATGGTTTCTCCTGAAAAACCGTTACCATACTGAGAATTTTGTCATTCATCATTTAAAAGACAACAATATCTACTATTTTTCTATCCCGGGCAATAACGATTCAACATGCATCCATGTCGGACTGGCCGGCAAAAGAATCGACGAATTAAAAAACCAGGTTGATCTGAACCATATGTTGAGCATCCTGTCAGGGCAGCCCGGCATCCGGTATGTTCACCTTGACCAGAAACGTTTGTCAGATAATAATCCAGGGCCCCTTTCCAATGTAAAAATGATTGAAAATAAAAATGGCCGGATTGCCGAAGTGCGTGTCCCTCTGGGAGACGATGTTCTGGTAGTTGGACTTGAAGCGATCAGTTTCTTTAAACGTGTCAATCAACTCCGTTATGAATTCATTGTTTTCAGCATCATTATTGCCGGTTTAGGCGCTTTTTTCACCTGGGTTCTTTACCGTTACCAGATGGCACATCTGGCCCAGGCACAAAAATTTGAGCGTCGACTGGCGGCCGAACAGGAGGACGCCGCCCTGGGCCGGGCATCGGCCACCATCACCCATGAAATACGAAACCCTTTGAATGCCATCAGTATGGGGCTTCAACGCCTGGGTTTAGAAGCCGATGAAATGAACGACGAGCATCGCGACCTGGTTTTAAACCTGCAAAAAGCCGTGCAGAGGACCGACAATATTATCAACGGACTTCGTCGTTACTGCACCCCCCTGGTTCCCCGGCTTGAAAATGTCAGGATCGATTCGATTATCGACCACATTCTGGCTTTATACCGGCAGGCCTGCACCGACAACTCAATCTCGATTAATTACCACCCTGAATATCAGCAAACGATTGCTGCTGATTTTAATCTTCTGGAAGAGGTTTTCGAAAATTTAGTCAAAAACGCGATAGAAGCACAACCAGACGGCGGTGATATTGAGATCAGGCTTTACAAAAAAAGCCCGGATCTTGTTATTTCCATAGAAAACGGCGGATTTGATTTGTCTTCAGATGAGGCGGATAAAATTTACAAACCGTATTTCACAACCAAAACCAGGGGGTCCGGTTTAGGGCTATCCATTTCCGCCCGAATTATCCGTGCCCATGGCGGGCGGATGGAACTACAGGTGCCGGATGCCGGGCGCCTGCGAATCAACATTTTTCTTCCGGTTGAAAGAGATGATCATGAAAATTCTCGTGGTTGATGATGAAAAAATGCAGCGTGACTTAATGAAAGGGTTCCTGGAAAAGCAAGGCTATGATGTAAGCGTGGCCGCGGATGGTAATGAGGCGCTGACATTGTTTTCAAACTACCCGTTTCAACTGGTCCTTCTGGACAACCGGATGCCGGATTCGTCCGGTGCCGAAGTTCTGGAACGGATAAAGACCATCAACCCCCTGGTGCGCTGCATTATGATTACGGCTTACGGGTCGGTGGATACGGCTGTGGAAGTCATGAAACTGGGGGCTGACGATTTTCTTGAAAAACCGGTGGATCTTTCGGCCCTGCTGGAAAAAATCAGATTGATTGAAAAATCCATCATAATAGAAGAAGAAGCCGCAAGTGTTTCAGAGGCCTTGGCGGCAAAAGAACTGCCGATCAGGATGATCGGTGAAAGCAAAAATATGAAAATCGTTTTTTCCCTGGTCAGGCGAATCGCGCCGACGGATTGGACGGTCTTAATTCAGGGAGAAACCGGAACCGGAAAAGACTTAATCGCCAGAATTCTCCACATGCTCAGCCCGAGGAACGAGAATCCGTTTATAGAAGTGAATTGTGCCGCCATCCCGGAAAACCTGTTCGAGTCAGAATTTTTCGGGCATGAAAAAGGCGCCTTTACCGGAGCGGTATCCAGCCGCAAAGGCAGCTTTGAACTGGCACAAAAGGGGAGCCTGTTTCTGGATGAAGTGGGAGAATTGCCCGTAAGTTTACAGGCTAAACTGCTGAGGGCTTTACAGGAGAAAAGGATCAACCGGGTGGGCAGTGCGCAAAGCATTCCCATTGATGTCCGTGTGTTTGCGGCCACAAACAGAGACCTCAAAAAAATGGTTGAAGACGGCAAATTCAGGGAAGACCTGTTTTACCGTTTAAAAGTTCTGGATCTTGAAGTACCGCCGCTCCGCCACAGAAAGGAGGATATTACACCTTTAGCAGAATTTTTCATCGATCGATACA
Organism: Desulfosudaceae bacterium; assembly: GCA_963674745.2. Classification (GTDB taxonomy): domain Bacteria; phylum Desulfobacterota; class Desulfobacteria; order Desulfobacterales; family Desulfosudaceae; genus JBFMDX01. Next base: position 656,148 of record CAXXDV010000001.1, read on the forward strand.
GCTCCAGCCCTGTTCGATTTGATCCGGATGCTTTGGCCACACTGATTAAATATACTTTTCCCGGTAATGTCCGGGAACTTGAACACATGATCCAGCGGATTTTAACGCTTTCAAGGGGGACTGTCATCCGGCCAGAAGATTTACCTGCAGAGGTCCGTTTTCACCACGCCAACGATCAGGGGACATTGACCGAACGGCTTGAGACGGTCGAGCGGGAAATGATTATTTCCGCTCTGGAAAAACATGACTGGGTGCAGACCCATGCGGCCGACGACCTGGGGATCAGTGAACGGGTGCTTCGTTACAAAATGAAAAAGTATCGTATCAAAAACGATGGGAAATAACCCTTTTTCCAAAGCTGTTCATTCATCCCAGTGACAGTTCCTGAAGGCGAAGTAAAAGATATTTATCTGGCTGCAAAACACTCCGCTGCACTGAAAGCATTAGTTAAACTAATTTTTTGAATGTCTTGGGAATACACCATACTTCAGTTTAAAGAAAATCAACGTACCTTTTGGATAACCAAGACTAAGTTCAAAAACGGTTCCCTGTATTCTATAATATAGCCGGACCGCCTTATTTTTTTACGTTTCAGGGCAACTCTAACGATTTTGGCCAAATAATATCAACATGTTATGCATTTAAGTAAAACTTCGAATCCATAGGCCGGGAGGTCGAATCTCTCCGGGCGCGCCAATATTTCAGAACATTATGTTGTCAACAAAATCTTCCGGTTTTTAAAAAAGGTCAAAAAGAGGATGTTTTGGCATTTTTGCTATTCATCAAGGGGGAGGCATGGGCAGGTCATAATTGCCCGCTCTTGAAGACATGAGCATACGCAGCAATGAGACGACAATGGGATAAATTAGCGTTTACATTATTTAATATCGATCCATATTGGGCTTGCCCAAGCCATTTCATGATCTTTTTGAATAACACGAATATAATAAAAGATATAAGGATTCGGAGAAAATTGATTGGGCGTCATTGATATCTCGTTAATAGGGATGTTATCTTCCCAATATGTTTCAAGATCAAGCCCGTTTCCTGTTATTGAATGTACAATTTTATTGTTGCGTATAATTTGTAACTTTTCAACAGGGGCTGTTCCGTGAAATGCGATATGAAGGCGTCGCTTCGCCGCCAGATCAGGCATTGTTGTTGTATCCAACTCTGAGCCCATGGGGCTGCCATTTAAATCGTAATTTAAAAGTACCCTTTCGCCAGTTGTCGCAACGACTCTTCGGTTATATAGGGCATCCCATAAAGCCTCTCTGGTAAGGTCGGTTGCGAGTACGCCCATGACACCGTCCTTGGTCCATAAATCCTTCATGCCGACGATCCCGGCCGTACCGGAATGATCGTCTCCGCCAGCAGCAAATCCGACACGCCATCCACGTCCAAGCGCATCTTGCACATAGCCGTGAGGAAACGAAATCGCTTTTGGATGCAATAGATTTCCGTTTTCCACCGAGCATTCATAGCTCCCTCTGACTTGAAATATTTCAACCAGCCTTTCAAACTCAGGGGCATGATTTTTCCAGTTGCAATATGAGGATGCTTCTGCAGTATGGTGTGGTATTGCTATTACCGCTTCATTACTTTTCCGCAAAACATTAAAAAGATCCGTTCGTTCAGTATAATATAGGCTTCTATACATGGGGGCGCTATCGTTCAAATAGTATGCACAAAGATCGCCATTACCATCACCAAGCCAGTTATCCCATTCATACCCTAAGAAGGTTACGAACTCTCCGGGTTTATTATATTCCCGCACTTTCCGTGATATCCTTTCCCACAAAACATCCGGGGTGGACAGTATATTACAATGTTCAGAAGATGCTGCGAAATCTAAAGCAGCCTCGTCTCGCATCTGAAGGTAGTAATGATCCAGACTGCCGGTAGCATCCCAAGACATTTCTGAATGCCCGTGAATAACGCCCCAGTAAGTTTTATATTTATCTGGCGCCTCCTTGCATACGAAAGGATTTGTCATAACAGATTTGCCTGAGCTTTTATCGACTATATTTAAACGGTAAACACCTTTCTTTGATATCGAAACGGTCACGTTACAACTTGTTGATACGGAATTCTTGATGCATTCCGGCTCCCAACTCGTATTTTCGGCATCAATTTTGATCGATTCTACTCCCTGTCGAGACAGGTTATTGCTTTTATCTTCAGGCCTGACCAGGATTGAAAAAGGTTTATTAATGATTACTTGTGAAGGTGCATAGGCCCGTATGTGATCTGTTTCTCCACCTTCAACGTTTATTAAACATGCCCCGATAATTGTTTGCGGATTCAAGTGAAACTGGTAATTCATCTTGATATGTTTTTTTAGAAATTGCTTCTTTTGATCGTCGTCATTATCAATATGCTCCAGAAAAAAGCATTTTCTTCCACTTATTGGAAAGCATATGTCATGAAAAGTTACGATGATCATGCTCCCGGCTGATAAATGTTCGGGGACTTTGAACATATTGCCGGATATATGAGGCAGTTTTACTTCGTTGCCAGTCTTAATGTAATATTTCCTGAAACTTAGCTTATGCCTTTCACTGTCTAATTGAATGACGGCACCTTCAGGGACATTTTTCGAAAGAATGAAACGCAATTCCAGCTGCTCATTATTATCGTTTGCATAAACTTTTTCAGGGGTTGAGCGCTGTATGGTCACCCTGGGCGGTATTTTTATTGGCATACCATTATTGTTAAATAAAAAATCATAGGCATATACGATGTATCCCTTTTCAATGGTATTCCCCTGATCATTATTGACGTTTAAACCAATAAAATAATCACCGGGAATGTCGGCTATAAAAGTGGGCCTGGTCGTATTCGGATCGGATAGACGCGCATTGCTTTTTTCTGGTAATGAATAGAAAGACCAGTAATGTGTCAATGTACCCTTCTCAATATTATTTAGGTTTCCATCAAGTATCACTTTTGTTCCGGGTTTAACAATTGACGGCTTATTTGGAAGGACAAGAGTGCCGGATCTAGGCACAAAATGAGTATACATATAGAGACTTATACAAATAAATATCACTGTAACAAAAACAATTGATAATATTTTTTTCATTTAACGCCCTCATACTGTCTTGACTTTTAATGACTCGTTTATATCTAATGGTCCTGGCAACCAGATGACGCCAGGCCATCATAAAGGACGAAATCAGTTGAGCTTTGATATGATATTTTGGAACGCTTGTGTTCCTCTGATATTATCAATATCTTCATCTGTTAGGAGAAAATCCGTTTTGTTATATCCTTCATCCACAGCTCTGCTTAACCATGCCAATGCTTCATAGCTATTTTGCATCATGGCGAGCATACAGGCAATATTATAGGAAATGGTCGGATTATCAGGTTCAATTTTTTTAAGCCTGCTGAATGTCTCAAAAGCTGAGGCATAGTCCCCTAACGAGGCGTATACTTCTGCTGTATTACATAAAACATCCTGTTTTGGGCCACTGCTTTCAAAAGCCGCCTTGAAACAAGCGAGGGCTTTATTCAACTTCCCGCTGCTTTTATATAATTTCCCAAGGGACAGTAAGTATATCCCATCATTGGGTTTCTCACGCAAGATTTTTTTGTTTTTTGAATCTGCTGGGCAATTATGTCCATTCTTTTTTTAACTGTAGACAGTTTTGTCGCAGCCTCCTCAAATTTATCATTTGTTTCAAGAGTTTTATTGTAAAAAGCAATGGCTTCTTCCAGTCTGCCCTTGGCTGCCGATATGTTCCCTCTTAAAAAAAACAACTGTTCGTTTTTTAGATTATCACCAGATGCCAGATTGAAAGACGCTAAAGCCTTTCTATATTTTTTATACGAATAATAAACAGTGCCGATAAAAAAATTATTGTTTATTTTTTCATCAGTAACAAAGTAATTCAAATCTATGAGGTCGTTATCGTTGATGGACTTCAACCATGCATCAATATGGCGTGATACGACACCGGCGCCGAAAGTATTTACATGATTACCATCTCCGTAGAATTCATCCGGCAGTTCCAGGGTGGACAAATCTATACATTCTACAGCATATTGTCTGCTTAATTTATTCATATAGTCTTCGTGCATATCGAGAAAACGCCTGGGGATTAGCCTGTAATAAGAAGGATGAACCGGCGTATTTATGAAAACAACCTCTATTCCGCGTGATTGTAGCAGAACGATAAGCTTGCTTAGATATTTTTCTTGTAATGATGAGAAGTTTTGAACTTCCTCCCCGTTGAAGAACAGCCTTGAAATCATTGCGCTTGTTGATTGTAAGCTTACTCTAGAGTTATAACTTCTATAAAACCCGCCTAAAAAAGGTATGGTTGATATGTCTTTTGAGAATAATTGTGAAACTATCCATGGTTCCAAGTAAAACTTACTATGAATCAGTTTGGAGAAAATTACATCGAAATTATATTGCATCAATTCCATATAGGCTTCAAAAGGAAGGATTGTCTGATAGTAATGAAAACGCTTTTCTATATTTTCGCCGTAAAGGTGTGACTCATACATTAGTGACAGTGCATGATTAGGATATCCGATGAGTACTCTTTTAACATCCCTCTGTGCCAATGAAAATGAGACACCTACCCCTTGAAAAATTAGTGTAGTGCGGGTAGGAGTAATCATTATGAAAACAATGCAATTATCATTACCAGACGCCAAGGCCACTGGGCCGGTAGGTACGGTGTCAACGGAGGGAGCCCGATTATGGCTACTGGGCTGAATAATCCAAAATTTGCCAACCGGACGACACAGTAAAGCTGCCTCAAAAATCCCGTGTTTTTCTTTGTTTTCCAATGCCTTGAAAAGTTTTCTGTTCTTTTTATCTTTTTGACAATGTCCTGTCGAATCCCGCCTGAAAGGCCCATCAACAAGTTTCGCCCTCAGAAATATTGACACACAAGACCGCACTTGCTATAAATGATGACCATAAAAGCACCTTCTTATCCTTGAAAATTAAGAGGCTACAGAAAGCAGATTACAAAAAAATAAGTAGCAACATTAACACCCAGCACTTTGCACTGCCCAGTTAAAACTTTAACGCGTTTTATTAACAACAACTTTAGAAGAAAGTCGCCCCATGAAAAGCCTGATCTTTTGCATAGTATTTTTAGCTATCGGTGTCGCTTTAGGCAGCGTATTGTTTAACGGTTCTGATACTGGGGAAAACTCGGTAGCCCACCAAACGCTTTGGAGTAATCCCTATTCGAACTGGCACAACCCGGCCTATTTGTTGCTTGGTGGTCAGGGAGCCCATTTTCATACGATTAGCTTCAGCACTAAACCGGACGCCACAATCCCCATTGAAAAGTCGCTACAGATTTTTCGTCATCATCTCTGGGGGGGTGAGTGGTTCCAGAGAGGCGTTACTACTGGCGGCTATGAAAACACCAACCAGGGCTACGAATTTGTCATAGTTGGCGCTCACAACCATCGGCGTACCGAAGACCAGTACAAAAAACTACTTGAATACACGGAACAAATTGCTCCGGCTTATGGTTATACCTCCGTAATCCGGGCGGCGGAGGTCTACCCACCCCATGAGGGCATGATCTGGAACGGGCTATGCAGAGACGAAAACAGCCAGCTAGCCACCTTTGTCACTAATAATAAAGTGGATTTTGTCAAAAAAGTCGTGGCCGCAGAAACCCCCGAGCACCACTCTCTGGCGGTAATTCTTCACCCCCAGGGCGGCGGTGCAGACGGTAGAAATTCCCAAAAAAGCGTTCTGGAAATGGCCAAGGCCGGGGCTGAAATGATTGAAATCTTCAACGGTTTATGGGAAACAGGAGATGACTTGTGCGTCAATGATCACTTTCGTACCGGATCAACTAATATAGAAAGGGCCCCGGCCGATGGCAATGCCGAAGACTACTGGGATATTCTTCTTACTTTGGGCCATAAAATTTGGGGAGAGGGTTGTGATGATTTCCATGGTTTCAGAAAGGGTGTTGATCCTGACTACCCAGCCCATGCTTATGGTGGTAATTATGTCTGGATGGAAGTTTTGGCACCCAAGAATCCCTCGCCGGAAGAAATCGTTCGACAACTGGAGAATGGCGCTTTTTACGTCACCCAAGGGGTGCAAATCAAAGATATCCGAGTTGAAAACGACACTATCACGATTGTCGGTGATGAAACCGTAGACTTTATTGAGGCCATCGGTAGTGTCGGCGGCGAAACAGCACTAAAACAGCTCAATCAAGGAAATGGTGATACCGGAACATTGCTTAAAAAGGAGATAGGAAATACCATTCATTATCAGGCGGACAGCACCACGCCTTATGATAATATCTACGTTAGATTCAGGCTGGTCAATACGGACTACGATGAAGCCTATTATTATGATGAGCATAGAGACGGAGGCGGAGATGTCTATGCCTGGACTCAGCCCTTTTTCTTTCATTCGAAAACCCTGGACCACCAAGAATAGCGCTTTAAAGAGCTAAAATTCTTGCCAGTCTCTCTTCTACTGTTTACTCTTTTTTATCCATGGACTGCTGAGGAGAGCTTTTTAAAATTCTTTTCTATAGATACACGTGGATGATACTCACATTTAAGGTCTCTTCCACCGTCCCCCTGACAACCTTATACAGGTGTTTCTTTAACTGCCCCTGCTCGATCTTAATTATCTAACCTGATTTCAAATCTTTACTTCCCGCACACCTTTTGCTATCCTGCATTTGTAGCTCTCCTTCTGTTTTGTGGCTGAGTCTTGGTCTACCCAACCCTTACCAGATCGGGGGCTACTTCTTCATCAAAAAATGTGCGAAAAATATTGTACGTTATCGCAAATATGGGACTATCGAAAAAGGGGCTGGATGAAGGGTATGCTCCGGCCAGAACGGTGAGCCACAGGCCAGCAAAGAAATCTGCCGACATGCTTAAAAGGCACGCTTACGGGAACCTGAAACATTGCGATTATCCGATTCATACCAGTAAAAGAGAATGTGTTAACAATAAAATTAAGGCCATAATACGAAAACCCTGTGGATTTCATGACGATAGACACTTTATATTAAAGGTCGTCATACAGGCCTTTACCTCCCACTGATAGGGAGAAAAACCATATTTTGTTATGAAACATAGTTTTAATGATCCGAAATGGTTCAATTCAATTGTTTTAAGGGTCGTTATATTTAATATAATAATCCTTTTTGTAATACTATTGATCGCTGAAGGACTTTTTAGAATACTAAACATCCCCTTCGATCCAATAGAAACACCTTCAGAATATACAATCGCTCAATTCGATAAAACACTCGGATGGTCGTATATTCCGAATAAAACAGAAACACAGACATTCGGATTAAATGAAAAACCTGTTGTCATGTGTTTTGACGAAAATGGTTTCAGGGTCGCTTCACCCAATCATATCCTTTCTAAGGAAGAGCCTTCGATTCTATTCGTGGGGTGTTCTTTCACCATGGGACACGGCGTATCCTTTGAAGAAAGTTTCCCTGGGAAATTTGGTCTATACCCAGAAGTCAAATATCAAATTATTAACGCAGGTGTTCAAGCGTATGGAACTGATCAATCTTATTTGATGTTGTCTAAAATATGTAATGCTTTCAATATAAAATACGTCGTCTATACGTTTATCCCCGGGCACTTAAGACGCAATATTAATTACGACAGACGGTTGCTTTACCCCAAAACTAAATTTTTAGGGACAAAACCTCTTTTTAAAATCAATAATCATGGAGATCTAGTATTATCGAAAAAGCCAATTCGCTATGAAAATTATATACATTCTTATTTTTTTGATTTTTTGAAAATAAGGATTATCAATAAGTCTCACTTATTTGATATGTATTCACTCGATTTAACTGATAGAATTATTCACAGAATGGATGATTTCTGTAAAAAGAATGATGCGCGTTTTATTCTTTTAAATTGGGGTGGAGAAAAATATTTCAATTATAACGATATTCCGACAATTCATGTTTATAATAGAAATTTACCATCAAGCTGGTATTCCATGATTATTCCTGGTGACGGACATCCTGATAAAAAGGCCCATGAATATATAGCCCGATTACTTCTTAACTTTTTTTTAAAGAATAATTTTTTGTAATGTATTCTTTGAAAGGCAGATTGGATTTTGACCCGGATGATCCCCTGTGCTTCTGCCTTAGACAATAAAAATCCAGCCCTAAAACAGGAAACCCTCTTTTTGCAAGAGGGGTGTCAGATTAAACCGAAACGACCAAACATTAAGTGAGTGTATCAAGAAGGCCTGAAGTGTGTCCCGGATTTAATCCGTAACAACATCCGTATTAGACCCCGAGATTTGAAACAGATTCTTCCGTAAGGCCGTAATCCGCTTCCGCCGGGATGCAGAGGACCGGGCCGTCAGGGCGTTGTTCCACCCTGGGCAGTACCGTGACCACAGGATTCTGTCTGCAATATCTGCGTGCGGCATCAAGATTTTTGAACCGGCTCATTTTGGTGATGTTCATGCGAGTGGGAAACATCACCGTGAATTTACCTTCAGCGGCTACGGAAATAACCTTTTCCGGTGTAAGCCACAGGGAATCCACGGATTCACATCCGTCATGGCAGCCGGTATGACCTGCGGGCGCATCGGCAATGAAGAACCAGGTATCAAACCGTTTGGGCATGACCCCTGGGGTGATCCAGTGGGCAAACGGCGTCAAGCAGTCACAGGCGGGATACAGGTCTTCTTTTTCAAGCATCTGGCTGAATTTCAACTCATTGGCGCATAGCGCCCGGCGCTTGTCCTCCAGGCCTGCCAGGCGGTCGGATGAAACGATCTTCGCGTCGCCGCGATCCCTGGCCAGCAGGATGCCGCTCTCTTCATACACCTCCCGGATGGCCGCCACATAAAAGCCGATATCCGGCTCCGGCCTGCGATTCACCATAAGGCACCGTCGGACAACACCGGGCATGGCGTCGTCCGCCTCCACCTTGCCTCCGGGAAAGACAAGCGCGCCGGCGGCAAAGTCAATCTGCCGGTTCCGCTTGACCATGAAGATTTCAATATCGTCCCCGCTATCCCTTCCCAGAATGATCGTCGCCGAAGGAATCGTACCTTTTATACCTGTTTCGCTCATATCCTTTTCATATCACCCGCCGGTCATTTATGCCATATCAAAGTAAAGAGCGTTTGACACAGAACCGCCGGTCCGGTTAAAAATACCAGAAACATAAAATTGACAAAGGTACAAGTATGCGGACCGGCATCGCCAACCTTCCCCTGCACGGCGGCAAAGCGCCGAGATGGCTCTTTGTCCGCATGCAGAAGCTTGCCCGGGAAATCGTCAAATTCATTACCTATGAATCCGGCCCGGAGGAAGTGCTGAACAAACTCTCCGACCCGTTCTGGTTTCAATGCTTCGGGTGCGTGCTCGGTTTTGACTGGCACTCCAGCGGCGTGACCACAACCGTATGCGGGGCCGTTAAAGAAGGTATTAAAGGCATGGAAACCGAGCTGGGTTTTTTTGCCGCCGGCGGCAAAGGGGCGACATCGCGCAAAACACCGGGAGAAATTCAGAACTGGGCGGAAAAAATATCTTCGATCGCCCATGACGATCTTGTCTATGCCAGCCGCATGTCGGCCAAGGTCGACTCGGCAGCGGTACAGGACGGTTACCAGCTTTATCATCATGGTTTTTTCTTTACCAAAAACAATAAATGGTGCGTCGTCCAGCAGGGCATGAATGATCGGAATCACTACGCACGCCGCTATCACTGGCTTGGTGATAATGTACAGAGTTTTGTTATCGAACCGCATGCGGCCGTGTGTGCCCAGGAAAAAGCAGCCACCCTTAACCTGATCGCAAACGAAAGCGATCAGTGCCGGGACGTCTCCTGCCGGATATCCCGGGAGAAACCGGAAAAACTGCTGTCGGAACTCAATAAAATACTGACGCTGGACATGACCGCCGATCACTGGATCAACCCCAAAAGAGATATTAATCCAAAATATCTTGAAAAAACATTATTAAAAACCTACGAGGGCCAGCCGGAGAATTTTGCCGGCTTGCTGGGGCTTCAAGGCGTGGGGCCGAAAACCATCAGGGCCTTATCGCTGATATCCGATATCGTATACGGCGCCAGGCCCAGCTTCCGCGATCCGGCCCGTTACTCATTCGCCCACGGTGGCAAAGATGGAACACCCTATCCCGTGGACCGGGAAAGCTACGACTTATCCATTCAAGTCCTGAACAAGGCCCTGGACAAAGGCAAAATCGATTACACGGAAAAAGTCAAAGCCTTCAAGCGCCTGGCGGCTTTTCAAAAGGAATAGACCGTCAGTCGGTCAGTGTGCCCCGTTTAACGGCGTTTTTACCGAATTTTTCAGCAATGGCCGAAACCGAGCGGTCCACTTTTTCCCAACGGCTGTCGCGCTGCCTGTCGACATCGAACAATTCCATCTGTACGCCGGTGGTTTTGAAAACAAGTCCGGCCGCGCCAACGCCGATCAACCGCACCTTTTGAGCAAGGCCCCGGTTTTCCAAAAGCATTACAGCATGACGGTAGATGGCGTCAGACGACTGAACCGGGGGATCAAGCGTCTGTTGGCGACTGGTTTCCGAAAAATCGGCATACTTGACCTTGATGTACACCACCCGGGCCTTTGCCCCGAGTTTCTGAAGCTGCCGGCAAACGTCACCGGCCTGACGCAACAGGTGCTGCTCGAGAACCGCCATATCGGCCGTGTCCCGGGACAGGGTCGTTTCCGTGCTGACCGATTTTGTCTGGCCGGTCGTGATGACCGGATCATCGTCACGACCCCGGGACAGCCATGTCAGCCGCCGGCCGAACTTGCCGAGCTTTTTCAGCAGCATGTCTTCAGGATATCGGGCCACATCGCCCAGCGTTTCAATGCCCAGCAAGGATAACCGCTGGCGGGTAACCCGCCCCACTCCCGGTACCTTGTGCACCGGAAGCGTCTCGATGAAACCGGACACCGCCTCATGTGGAATAATGGTCAGGCCGTCCGGCTTGTTCATGTCCGAGGCGATCTTGGCCAGAAATTTCAGGGGCGCGCCACCCACCGAACAGGTCAGGCCGATGGATTCGAAAATCTTTTTCTTGATAGTCTTCGCGATCTCTTCCGGCGTCCCATGCAACCGCCGACACCCGGCAATATCAACATAAGCCTCGTCGATAGAAACCTGCTCGACCAGCGGCGAAACAGTCGTCAGGATTTCCATGACACGCGTGGAGACTTCTTTGTATCGTTCCTTGCGGGGCGGGGTTATGACAGCCGAAGGGCAGAGTTGCCTGGCCCGCACCATGGACATGGCCGAATGCACGCCAAAGGCCCGCGCCTCGTAGCTCGCGGCCGCCACGACTCCCCGGTCGGAGTCACCGCCCACCAGCACGCATTTTCCCTTGAGGTCGGGATTGTCAAGCTGCTCAATCGACGCGAAAAAAGCGTCCATATCAATGTGCAGAATCATGGTCCTGTCCGGATCAATGTCATTTTCCATCATAACGCGATTGTCTGTTCACATTATACAGGCGAATCAGCCGGTCATAAATCCCTTTTTTATTGCTTGTAAACCTTATTTATAATAAATAAATTCAAGGGGTAAATAATACAAAGGAGAGATTATGTCGCTGACGGTAACCACTTCAAAAATGGCAAAAGGCGTTTTTGTGATTAAACCCGAGGGTTCCATAAACACGGACACTTACGATGTTCTTGAAAAAGAGACGCAAAAAGTGCTGAAAAAAGGCCCGCAAAAAATCATCCTGGACATGGTGGGCGTAGAATATATCAGCAGCATGGGGCTCCGGGTGGTCCTGTCAACATTGAAGGCCCTTAAAAATGAAAATGGTGAACTTGCGCTGGTAAACCTTCAGCCGCAAATACAAAAGGTGTTTGACATCGTTAACGCCATGCCGTCCATGAGAATATTCGAAAGCATGGAAGAGATGGACAGGTATCTTGATGCCATGCAGAAAAAAGCGCTGGCCGGAGAGGACGAGGAATGACGCTTCAGGCCGCCTTGGCCGATTTGGCGGATTTGCTGGCCGATAAGCCCGGCATGTCCGGCTCGGAAGTCCTGTCCAGGGGCCGGGAACTGCTGACCTGGAAAACGTCACAGCAATTAGACGGCATTTTCAAAACGCCGCCGACCCTGATGACCGCGACCCTGGACGACGGTATCGGGCAGGGGCTGAAATCAATTCACTGCTTTGCCGAACTGGCCGGCATGAAGACCGTTCCCCTTGGACTGATGCAGGCGCCGGAAACCATCATTGCTGAATGCCGTCGACAGGTGCCCGACTTTCTCGGTTTGACGGTGCTGCACTATGAAACTGAAGAACGGCTCTGCAGCGACATTATCCCGCAACTTCCGGATTCCGTGCAGGTTATTGCGGGCGGCCCTATTTTCGCCACCATGAGTGAAGCGGTTTTGGCGGCAAAGCCCTACCGCGTTTTGAACAACATCAAGGTATTTTTGAACTTTCTGCTGGACATGAATGATAACCGTGGTCTTTAGTCCAGACCGGCCAGCACTTTTTCGGCGGCGAAAATACCGGACATGATGACCGCCGACTGACCGCCGCAGGGAAAGGTCCAGGCCCCGGCCAGATAAAGGTTGTCAATCGGTGTCTTTTGGGGCAGCCGTTTGAACATGCTCTGTTCCGGAGTATTAGCCCAGCCGAGAATCGCCCCCTTGGGGTTAAGGGTATAATGCTCCATGGTACGCGGTGAGCCTACTTCCATGACCTCGATATGCCGGCTCAGCTCGGGCAGGAACTTTTCCGCCCGCCTGACCAGCTGCATGCCCACCTCGTTTTTCAATTGCCGGTATTGCTCATACCCCTTGTCTTCGTACCAGCCCGCCTTCCAATCATAGGGCATGATCGTAGTCAGGCAGATAACATTTTTTCCGGCCGGCGCACAGGTGGGATCGACCAATGTATAATTGGCGATGACATAAGGGATATCCTCCACATTCGCATCCACCGACCGGATAGCACCGAAATCCGCGTTTCGGCTGCCGTCTCCGGCCAGGTTGACGAATATTTCATGGGAATCGCTGAAACGATCGTTGTACTCACGGTCCACCCCGAGATACACCATCAGGGCGGAAGCGCCGATCTCCATACCTTCCACAGCGGCCGCATAATCCTCGGGCAGATGTTTACGACCGACCAGCTTGAACAGGGTGGCCGGCGCGTTGGCGTTTGAAATCACGTATCGGCTGCTGTATGCACGGCCGTCATCTGTCACGACACCGGTGGCGACACCGTCCTCAACAATGATCCGGGTGACCCGGGTTGACAGCAGGATATCGCCGCCGTTTTCCCGGATAACTTCGGCCAGGGCGTCGGAAACAGCCTGGGACCCGCCTTCAAGATAATAATAACCGTGCCGGTGATAGCTGTTCCACATGGCCGCGAAAACCGGTGCCGAGATATTGTCGGGACCGTCACCGAGAAATCCGGCCAGTTGGGTAAAGACCTGGATCAGTCGTTCATCCTGGATATACCGCCTGATCATCTGCCCGGCCGTGGCGTTCCAGTTCCGCAGCAGGGTGGCAAGGCACAAGGGGTGCCGTACACCGCCCCACAAGCCGCTTAAAATATCGCCCTGCGTAAAATCCATGCCCGAGGACATAATTGTATATATTCTCTTGAATGCGGCAAACAGATCATTGATGCCTTGGGCTTCTTCCGGAAACCGTTCCCTTAATTGTTGGGCATAGTCATCCACATCGGCCGGAATGTCCATCACCAGGTCTGAGTATACGGTCCGGTACATGGGGTCCAGCTTGACCGGTTGAAGCTTGTCATAAATGCCGAGCTGGTGAAAAAAGCCGTACGTCAGGCCGCCGGGATCAAGACCGTCAATGGCATGCAGCGACACTTCAAAACGATAGTCGTCGCGTTCAAAGCATGTCATATAACCGCCCGGACGGTGGTGCTGCTCAATTACCAGGACTCGCTTACCCGCCGCCGCCAGCCTGGCCGCGGCCCCGAGTCCGCCCCCGCCGGCACCGACGACAATGGCATCATACGGCGCTTCTTTGCCGGTCGTATCCTTCACCTTCGCGCTGGAACAGGAAAACACCAAAAGTCCGGTTACGATTACCGCCAGCATGATTTTTGTTTTCATCTCTCCCCCCGTTTTATCTTTTAAAAATATTGTTTAACTGAACATTTTATGAAATTGATTGATAAGTTATTGTTTATGAGCATATTTTATTTTTTCAATCCATGCAAACCCGTGACTGAAAAACTGGAGGCTGAATAATGACCATCAATAAAGATCTGCTGGCCCCCTGCGGTTTGTACTGCGGGGTGTGCGGCATCCTGATCGCCGACCGGGACGACAACCAGAAATTTAAAGAACGACTGTGCACGGTTTACGGCACAAAACCCGAAGACATCCGCTGCAAGGGATGCCTGCATGAAAACGAGGAAGATGTTTTCTTTTATTGCCGGTCCTGCCCGATCAAGGACTGCACCCGGGAAAAAGGAATTGAAGGCTGTCATCTATGTGATGATTTTCCCTGCCGCCTGATCGAAGACTTCCCCATGCCGGTCGGCAAGCGCGTCATGCTGCGCGCCATCCCCCAGTGGCGGGAATGGGGAACTGAAAAATGGATTGAAGAAGAAGAAAAACGTTATCACTGCCCCTCCTGCGGCTACGCCCTGTTTCGGGGTGCCAAACGATGCCGGCAGTGCAAGGAACCGGTCGACCTGGACGGATAAGATCGGGGCATCTCCCGATTGGTTGCAGCAAACCAATTTTATCATCTCCAGCGCAGTCGATGGTTTCGAGAAGGATTCAACCACTTGTCCCCGCGGGCACTGGGAGCCACGAGCTCAATTGGAGAAAAGCCCAAATTTTGAGCTGAACGGCTCGCAGATGGCGAAGAACGCAACCAACCGATTTCTAAGTTAAATCAAATTTTTTTCAGTGTAACACAACCGGTCGCCGGGCGGCAAATTATTTTTTGTGAGCCGTTCAGTGTTGATTTTATGAACCAGGTGTTGTATATTAAAAAAAGTGTAAATCAGATTATCTGAAGTTCTTGCAGTAAGGAGTAACACCGTATATGTATGACAGCAGTATCACCCGGCTGGCGGAAGCCAACCACCGGGTTATTTTCCAGGCCCCTGATCTTGATAACCTGAGCCAGACCAGCACCGTCGTTGATCTTCATTTTCACTCCCACTTTTCAGACGGCGCCAATTCCCCTCAGCAAATCATCGAAAAAGCGGAACAACTCGGCATCGGCATCGCCATTACCGACCATAACAGCATTGAAGGGGCCATGGCGATCGACCGGCAGTCCCGGGTATTAAGTATCCCGGGAATCGAAATCACCTCCCGCGACGGTGCTCACATTCTGCTTTATTTTTATACCGCCCGATCTTTAAAAAAATTCTTCACTGCCTGTGTTCAGCCTTATCTCGGAAAGGAACTGATGTCTTCCATTGGTTTGACCATGGAGGAAATTATCCGGCAGGCCCGTCCTTATGAGCCTGTCATCATTTTCCCCCATCCGTTCTGTGCCATGTATACCGGCATCTGCAATCCGCTGTTTTCTCCTGACCGCCAGCATGAATTGTTGACCGCCGCAGATGGTGTGGAGGTCATCAATGCCGGCAACCTGAAAAAATGGAATTTAAAATCCGCTCTTCTGGGGTTTAACCTGAACAAAATCATGACCGGCGGCAGCGACGGACACAGCCTGTATCAGATGGGGAAATCCGTTACTTGTGCGACTACTGCACCGGACCGGACCGCTTTTCTGGATGCGTTAAAAGCCAAAGAGGCCCGGGTGGTTGGTAAAGAGATTGATTTTGTAAGAAAAATCGCATCAAACAGCGCCAAAATCCCGGCCAACATGAAAAATTCCAAGGACCAGATGGGAAAAAATATGCGCTACGGCTATGCTGTTTTCAACCACAACTCGCACCGTGTAAAAGCCCGTGTCCAGCAGATGCTTTATAACCACCGCTTGAAAAAAAGCGCTTGATAAACAGAACACCCAACGGGACAAACCGTTCTCTCTGCCATACTGAAACCTGATTAATCCGAAGATGCCCGGCAAAAGCCATTGAGACCGGACCGGTGGCAAAAAAGCTAAATATTCATATGGTTGTCAATTTTACGAGAAAATTTTAGCGTACCATTTTTTTGTTGATTATTTGATTCGGGTTTGAATAGTATCATTTAAATATCAATGCTTAAGATCTACTGACAGATCTTCGCAGAAAACAGGGGGAATCGCTAGAAATGTCGGAATTTTACAAAACCCGGGAAAAGGTTAACAAACAACCCTCAAAGTCAGAACCGGTTGGAATGCGCCGAACCAGGCGTTTTCCGGTAAGAAACGCCACGCTCAAGTTGCGCAAAACCGGTATGCTCAAATTCATTCTGCTGCATACCGGCAACGACGCTTCGCTTGTCAATCTCAGCAAAAGCGGCCTGCAACTGATGATTTCCGAGACGCTGAAGGCCAACGACAACTATCAGATCAATCTTTATATTCCAGGGTTTATAAACCCGCTCATCATGAAGGCACAAGTCATGTGGTGCCGACCTTATAAAAAATTTTACGACAAGACCTACTACCGGGCGGGCTTTAAGTTTGTCAAGCTGAATCAGGAAGTTGAAGGCACATTAAAAAAGCTGGAAAAGGCAGCAGCAAAAAAAGCCCAAAAAAAGAAAACATCATCAACAATAAACCGGGGGATGGTTCACTCACCGGTATAACGGCTTCGGCCAAGCTCGGCCTTTCATCAAGGTCTTACGCCACTTTTACTTCCATGGGGGCGATAATTTCCGGATCTCCGGACAGGGTGAAGTCAGGCAGATTTAACCGCCCGGCCCGCCAGCCTTTATGAACCAGTTTACCCTCAAACGGGGGGTCGCCGATAACATTTCCGCTTAACCGGTACGCACCTGGATCAAAACCCGGCGAAACCGTTACCGCCTCTCCCTCCGCCTGTTTTGACAATGGTTCCGGTGCAACATATTTGGCCAGGGCCTGTTTGCATCCCTCATGGACACCTCGCGCCGCCGCACCGATCTGTCCGTCCTCAAACTGGTCCAGATCCTCATTTAAAAAATCAAGCAACCGCCCTTCTGTCTGCAACACGGACATCAGGTGGAGAAACAGCTTCTTCTCCTGGTGCAGGCGTTTTTCCTTTTCTGACGGGCCTTCTTCTTTGGACTTGCTTTTTTCGGCAGGCGCTGCCGGTAATTCCGCTCTTTCGGCTTTCCGGCATACCCGGCCGATGACCAGCCACAGCATCAGCATCCATAAGACAATCACCAAATCTGCCGTGATCATCGTAATCTCCTTGTAAAGATCCGGACGGATTTCAGCCGGCCACCATAAGGGTGGCCGGGCAGGTAAAAAAAAGTAACACAGGCCTTCAACCAGGCCCACCAGAAGCACCGTAAACAGCGCGGTCCATAAGAGTAACCGCCGCGTCAGGGAAGCGGATTTTTTCATAAGTCGTGATACCTTCTTTTTTTTCAATTATTCATAATAAACAGAATTGTAAAAAGCCGGGGTTTAGCGGACACCGTGAAAAGTTCAAGATCAAGGGGCGCAAATCTTGAGGGATACAGAAAGCGGCACTGGGTTTTTTTACGAAGCCGTCATTATTCAGTATCCGGGGTGCCCGGTCGGGACGGACCATTACCATCAGCACCGTTATCGTTGTTTTTGCTTAACTGGGTAAACAGGTCGTCAACCGTCCCGTTTTTAAGCACTTCGTCAAACTGGGAGCGATAACTCTTGATAAAGCTGACCCCGTCGATTTCCACATCATAGACCTGCCACTGATCATTGGCTGAATAAAACTTATAAATGATTTCAACCCGACCATCCTTGGCCTCAAGATATGTCGGCACATGGATTTTCCCGGAAGATTCAATCGCTTTTCCATATACCACTTTCTGATCGGTATAAAGCGTTACCTTGTTAAGATAGGAAGCTTTCAGTCGCTCCACGAACAGGTCCACAAATCGGGTGCGCTCTTCCGGTGTCAGCCGGCTCCAGTTCTCCTTGCCCAGGGTCAACTTGGCCATGAGCGAAAAATTGATAACCGGATTTATCAACGCCATAACCTGCTGTCGTTTGGCTTCGTCGCTAACCTCGTCCTGGCTTAAAATATTAAGAACACCGTCAATTTTTGTTTTCAGCAGTGTTTCCACGACCTCCGTTGAATCGCTGGCAAAAGCCGGAAAACAGAAGACAAAAACCATGGCTGTTATCAACCCGATATTTGTAACAGGTTTGCGTATCATTTCATCACTCCTCAATCGCCTTGTTTCGGACATCCCGGTACCCGTCCCGTAAAAAAATGTACAGGTCCAGGGCATCTTTGGTTATAGCCTCATATTGACCGATCCGCAGGGACGACTCATTCACCCCCTCAACCACATTGACAGCGGTTCTCGCCTCGACATCGTCTAAATAATTGACCGGATCGAGAAACCAGTCTCCGGTTCTTCCAAAAATGTCCCGCACATTGGAAGGGCCGAGCAGCGGCAATACGACCGGAAAGCCATCACCAAAACCGTAGTACCCCAGGGTCTGACCGAAGTCCTCGGAATAAACCGGCAGTTCCAGCCAACTGGAGGCGGGGTCCCAGAGACCGCCCACACCGACGGTCGTATTCACGATAAATCGTGCGGTTTCCGTCCCGGCCTGCTTGACTTTCAACTGCAAGACATTATTTACCATACGAATCGGAAAACCCAGGTTATGGAAAAAATTACGAATGCCCTTGCGGGCCGGCTTAGGCACAAGAAACCCGTAGCCCTTGGCCACGGGCTTAAACACCCAGTAATAAAGCCGGTCATTAATATGGGTCATGACCCGGTTATAACCGCTTAAGGGATCAAAAACAGCTTCACCGGTATCTTCCTCAAACTCCTCAAACGCGTCAAAGGCGTCGAACGCGTCAACTTCTTCAAACGATTCGTCTTCCGAATCGGCTGTATCCGACATCACGGCCGTTGAGTCCGAAGCGGCACCGGATCCGCTGATTTCATCAGCATCAGCCGCTTGTGCCCAAACCGGTGAGGCCCCGACGGACAGCAAAACGATCATCAACAGGATGAACACCCACAACAAATGACCGCGCCGCTGATCCGGTCGCAACCTTGTCTTTCGGTATGGCCTTTGGACTCTACGCATAAACCGCTCCATATTTTGGATACAATTTGGACACATTATCATGGCTTCAAATGAAAAATCAAGACTGTCAAGGTGGCTCGGCCGTCCTTTTTCCGCCTGCCGGGACCGGTACAAAATTCAAAAACAATTTTTTTATTTTACATTCATTTTTTATTTTTGTATAAAAAGAAGCTGTGCCCTAACTGTTCTTTTCCTGTTAAACCCAAAACCATCTGATTTTATTGGATTAAGGAGTGATTGTATGGCTAAAATGCAAACCATTGACGGTAATACGGCTGCCGCTTACGTGGCTTATGCCATGAGTGATGTGGCGACACTGTATCCCATTACCCCTTCTTCTCCTATAGGAGAGACCGGAGATGAGTGGGCCGCCAAAGGCAGAAAAAATATTTTCGGCCAACCCATGCTGGTCCGCCAGCTTCAATCCGAAGCCGGTGCTGCGGCCGCAGCGCACGGTTCCCTGGCCGGCGGATCCCTTACGTCAACCTTCACGGCTTCCCAGGGACTGCTGCTGATGATCCCCAACATGTACAAAATGTCCGGGGAACTGCTGCCGGGCGTCATTCATGTAACCGCCCGCTCTGTTGCCGGGCACGCCCTGTCTATTTTCGGCGACCACCAGGATGTCATGGCGGTACGGCAGACCGGTTTCTGCATGATCGCTTCGGCCTCTGTCCAGGAAGTTATCGATCTCGGGCTGGTCAGTCATTTATCGGCTATTGAAGCCAGCCTGCCATTTGTTCATTTTTTCGACGGCTTCCGGACCTCACATGAAATCCAGAAGGTCGAAGACATTGACTACGACGACATGGCCAAACTGGTTAATTACGATGCCTTAAAGGCCTTCCGCGCCCGGGGCGCCAGCCCGGAAAGCCCGGAACTTCGAGGCACCGCCCAGAATCCGGACATTTATTTTCAGAATCTTGAAGCCGCCAACCTTTATTACGATAGGGTTCCGGCCATTGTTGAAAAATACATGAAAAAAGTCAGTGACTTGACCGGTCGCACCTACAACCTGTTTGATTATGTCGGCGCGCCGGACGCGGACCGGATCATCATCTCCATGACATCTTCCTGCGAAACCATTGAAGAGGCCATCAATTATCTCGTGGCCAAAGGCGAAAAAGTCGGCCTGGTGAAAGTGCGGCTGTTCCGGCCCTTTTCCGTCGAGCATATGCTTGCCGCTATCCCGGCATCGGCAAAAACCATTACCGTCCTTGACCGGACCAAGGAAAAGGGCGCCCTTGGTGACCCTCTTTATGAAGACGTCTGCACCGCCTACATGGAAAGAAAAGAAACCCCGACCATTTTAAACGGCCGTTACGGGCTCAGCTCCAAAGAATTTACGCCCAGCATGGTCAAGGCCGTGTTTGACAACATGAAAGCCGACATCCCAAAAAACCATTTTACCGTGGGGATCAATGATGATGTCACCCATACTTCCCTGCCGGTTACCGATGAACTTGACACCGCGCCGGAAGGCACCGTGCAGTGCAAATTCTGGGGACTGGGCGCGGACGGTACGGTCGGCGCCAATAAAAGCGCCATCAAAATAATCGGCGACAACACCGACATGTACGCCCAGGCTTATTTTGCCTATGACTCGAAAAAATCAGGCGGCGTAACCATGTCCCACCTGCGGTTCGGGAAGAAACCGATTCAGTCCACCTATCTGATCGATGCAGCCGATTACATTGCCTGCCACAAGGACAGTTACGTCAATATTTATGATCTGCTGGAAGGCATCAAAGACAGCGGCACATTTCTGCTCAACACCAACTGGACCATAGAGCAGATGGAAAAAAAGCTGCCGGCCGCCATGCGGCGGACCATTGCCGGCAAGAAGCTTAAGTTCTATATCATCGACGCCGTTAAGATTGCCGGCGAGGTGGGTTTGGGCGGCCGCATCAACATGATCATGCAGACCGCTTTCTTCAAGCTGGCCAATGTCATCCCGGTGGATGACGCCATCGCCCATCTCAAAGACCAGATCAAGAAGATGTTCGGCAAAAAAGGTGATAATATCGTTAACATGAACTGCGAGGCCGTGGATCAGACCCTGGCCAATATTATTGAAATCAACTACCCGGAATCATGGGCCTCCGCTTCGGATGCCGCCGACGATGACGCCGGTCTGCCCGATTTTGTCAAGAACGTCATGATGCCCATGCTGGCCCAGCAGGGCGACAAACTGCCGGTCAGTGCTTTTTCCCCGGATGGCATTTTTCCGGTGGGCACCACCAAATATGAAAAACGCGGCATTGCCATTAATGTGCCGGAATGGGTTTCTGAAAACTGCATCCAATGCAACCAGTGCGCCATGGTCTGTCCGCACGCGGCCATTCGGCCGGTACTGCTGACCGACGAGGAGAAAAAGAGCGCGCCGGAAGCCTTTGCCACGGTCCCTGCCAAGGGCAAGGAACTGGACGGTTATCATTTCAGAATCCAGGTCAACACCCTGGATTGTCTGGGTTGCGGCAACTGCGCCGACATCTGCCCGGCCAAAAAGCCGGCCCTGATCATGCAGCCCCTGGCGACCCAGACTGATCCCCAGGTGGCCAATCACCAGTTCTCGGAAACCGTCGCTATCAAGGACAACCTCCTCAAGCGGGAATCCATTAAAGGCAGCCAGTTCTGCCAGCCCTTGCTTGAGTTCTCGGGCGCCTGTGCCGGCTGCGGCGAGACCCCGTATACCAAGCTGGTGACCCAGCTTTTCGGTGAACGGATGGTCATCGGCAATGCCACCGGATGTTCTTCCATCTGGGGCGGTTCGGCACCGTCCATTCCTTACTGCACCAACAAAGACGGCCACGGCCCCACCTGGGGCAATTCCCTGTTTGAAGACCCGGCCGAATTTACCTACGGCATGCTGCTGGCCGACAAGCAGCAACGCGCCCGGCTGGCCGGCCTGATGCAACAGGCCCTGGACACGAATATTGACGCGGCCGTCAAAGAAGCCATGACCGGCTGGCTGGACAACATGAACAGCGCCGGGGCTTCCCGCGAATATGGCGACAAGTTGAAAGAACTGCTGCCGAAATTCGCGGACAACGAAC
This sequence comes from Desulfosudaceae bacterium, assembly GCA_963674745.2. Lineage (GTDB taxonomy): Bacteria > Desulfobacterota > Desulfobacteria > Desulfobacterales > Desulfosudaceae > JBFMDX01. Next base: position 678,370 of record CAXXDV010000001.1, read on the forward strand.
TGCTGGCAGAGATCAATTCCATGTCAAAACTGTTTACCAAGAAATCCTTCTGGATTTCCCTGGGTGACGGGGCCGCGTATGACATCGCCTTTGGCGGGGTCGACCACGTCCTGGCCACGGGTGAAGACATCAATGTCATCATCTATGACACGGAAGTTTATTCCAACACCGGCGGCCAGTCCTCAAAAGCCACCCCGACCGGTTCCATCGCCAAGTTCGCCGCCTCGGGCAAGAAAACCGCCAAAAAGGATATGGGCGGCATGTTCATGACCTACGGGTATGTGTACGTGGCCAGTGTGGCCATGGGCGCCAACAAGCAGCAGATGATGAAAGCCTTTACCGAGGCCGAGGCCTACCCCGGGCCGTCGATCATCATGTGCTACGCGCCATGTATCAACCACGGCATCAAGAAGGGTATGGGCAAAAGCCAGGAAGAAATGAAGCTGGCCGTCCAGAGCGGCTACTGGCCCCTTTACCGGTTCAACCCGCAATTAAAGGAAGAAGGCAAGAACCCGTTTACCCTGGATTCCAAGGATCCGGACGGAACCTTCCAGGAATTTCTGGCCGGCGAAGTACGTTACGCCGCCCTGCAGAAGACCTTCCCGGAAGAGTCCAAGCGCCTGACCGTGCAACTTGAGAAGGAATATACGGAACGCTACCAGCACCTGAAAGAATTGGCCGGCAGCGGGGAAACTGAAGAAAAATAACGAAATAGTACCGAACTGCAAAAGAGGTCGCAAAAATACATTTTGCGACCTCTTTTTTGTTCTGTGTTCAGGGTTCTCGCTATTGTAGAGACGCCCCCTGTGGTTGCCTTTTACCGGGCAGGCACGGGGGCCTGCCCCTACATTGTTCATGGACGCCCGCCACGGCCCGTAGGGGCAACCCCCTGTGGTTGCCCTTCCAATGCATACCCTGCCCTTTGCCAGCCGATATCCAGTATAAATTTGCCTTTTTTTATTTTCTTTTATACCCTGTTGACATGAAACCGGATGATTTAAGACAAAGGCTCAACTGGGATGCCTGTGTTGAGTGCGGTGAGTGCCTGGTCAACTGCCGTTACATCGACTTTACCCGGGACGAGGCCATCCGGGAGATCAAAAAAATCAACCGGGGTGACACCGCCGATATCCTTAAAAATTGCATCAGCTGTTATGCCTGTGACGCTTTCTGCCCCAATGACGCTCATCCTTACGAACGGATTATCTTCGGCTGGGACGCGCGGCATAAAAATCAGGGTCTGCCGCGCCGGGCTCACTACCTCATGCCCGGCAGCAAACCCAATTTCCGGGAAAATATTCCTTTTTACGAAAGCGAAAAAGCAATCCTGGCCCAGTGGAACCGGCCCGTTCCACCGGCGGAAACAATTCTCTATCCCGGCTGTAACCTGCTGGCCATGCCGTTTCTGGCAACGGGCAAAATTTTCGATCTGCTGCCGGTCTGGGGCAATTTTGATCTGTGCTGCGGAGAAATGTATTTCCGCACCGGTAACCTGGATAAAACAAAAGCGATTGCGGACAAGCTGACAAACTTTTACAAAGACAAACCCGTTAAAGAGATGGTATTTGTCTGCCCGGCCGGTTACAACATGTTCACCAACGTACTGCCTCAATTGTTTGGCGCCGAATTTTCTTTCAAGACGACTTTTTTAACCGACTGGCTGACAAAGGCATTTGACGACGGACGGCTGACCATCACCCGACCTTTGGACGGCAGCGTGGTCATGCACGACTCCTGCCATGCCCGGATACTGGGTGATGACTTCATGGAGGCCCAGCGTGATATTCTAAGACGTATGGGGTTGACTATTTATGAGACACCGCAAAACAAGTCCCATGGTCTGTGCTGCGGCATGGCCGCGGGCGCCAATAAATTTTCCGTGGTCGACCTGGTCAAAAACGCCCTGCGGCAATTACTGACGTTGGACCGGGCCGACGGTGACGCCGCCGCCATTTACTGCACCGGCTGCCTGCTCATGTTAAGCTGTGTCCGGCCGCTTGCCCCCCTTGGCAAACCCCTGGTGCATCCATTGGAGTATATCCGCCATGCCCTGGGCGAGTCCGTTCCACGCCGCAACGTTCCCCGGGCCATGGCCATCACCGCCGGCATTCTCTCCCACTCGCTGCCGTGGTATTTCAGTCGGCGAACCTTCCGTCCCTGAGCCGGATACGGAGTTCTTGTTCTGACCGCATTCAATTGTTAAAAGGGATCAAGGATTCGAGGGGTCCAGGGAGATATTGTAGGGGCGGCCCCCTGTGGCCGCCCGGTGTTTGGGCACCCACAGGGGGGTGCCCCTGCATGAGTAGACGACCAATCGATCTGAATTATATTGATATGACACGGATTACACGGATCTTATGAACAACGCCCCTCAAACCCCGACCACTTAATCACCTAATCACATAAACACTTAACCACATACCTGAATCTCTAAAACCCTAACACTTAAAACTTTAAAACCTAAAACCTTCAAAGCCCCTGAAAGGCTACTATTGCCCACAGGCTAAGTGCCAAGCCGTCCCATGGGGGCACACTTAGAAGTAGTAATCCCGATTGGCCAGCATATCAGCCGCCTTCTCCTGGGCGACCTTGTTCAAGGCCCTGACGGAAGGAAATTCATCCACGGAAAAGTTCAGAATATAATTTAACTCCTGATCGAACAGCGCTTCTTCCAGAAGCAGGGTCGGATAGTATCGGGCGTAGAGGAAACGATTCAGCAGGAAATCGGGCTCAATCTCGATGGCTTTTTCAAATTCCACCAGGGCCTTATCAGGGCCGCCGCCTCCGGCAGCCGGCATGATGGCGTAATACACGCCCAGCAGAACATGGGTGGTGCCGTATTCAATCGTCTCATCGGTGGCTAATATCCAGTTGGTCAAGTCAACAAAATCTTCGGCCAGGGCCAGCACCTGGGGAACGTCCAGGCTGCAGATAAGGTTCAGGCCCATATTAAAAGCCACACCGTAAGCCGCGGGAAGATCTTTTTTCTTAAGATAAGTTACAGCCTCTTTTATGGGGACATCCTTTTCAAGGGCTTTCTTGAATCGCCGGTTGGTTTTCAAGGCCTTCATGCCGTAATTAATCCCTCGCCAGTACATGTTTCGGGCCCGTTCAAGCCCTTGATTCCGCACAGCCTCGTCCACATCCTGGTATTCGTCAACCACCACAAAGCCGTATCCGTAATACCCGTAAAGTTTGGAAACCAGGGCATTGAGTTCCAAATTATCAGGTGAATTAAGGGCCAGGGTTTCCAGTAGAATAAGATCCGCCTCGAGCAAAGACTGCAGCACAACCAGATCGTCGTGCCGTAATCCGGTATCTACCAGATCATTAATGGTCGGCACGGCCAGATCACTGATCGTACTCTTGACAACGCCCATACCACCGATGGCGGCACAACCGGAAACGTAAACGGGTAAAATGGCAACCAGTACCAGCCTTAACCTTAACCCGGAAAACAACGATTTGTATGCCTTCATATTATCTCCTTTTCATGACCCCAGCCAGAGGCTCAGGCCGGGAACATAGGTGATCAACAAAAGTGTTATGATGCCAAGCAATAAAAAGGGGAGCACCGCCCCGTAAAGATAGACAATGCTTTTGTTAAACCGGAAGCTGGAAATAAACAGATTCAAGCCGATGGGCGGCGTACAGTAGCCGATCTCCAGATTGACCAGAAAAATAATGGCCAGGTGAACCGGATCGACCCCGAAACTCAGGGCAATAGGGGTAATGAGCGGCACCACCACCATGATGGCTGAAAAAATATCCAGAAAGCACCCCACCACCAGCAGCAGGCAGTTTAACATAATCAGGAACACGATCTTTGATTCGGTAAACTGCTTCATGAATTCAACCACCGCGTAGGGAATCCGGAAATCAACGATAAAATAGGAAAAGGCCAGGGCCATGCAGAGAATCATCAAAATAGCGCCGACCATTTTCATACTGTCAATCGTTACCCGGTAAAGCTGCCTGGCATTCAGGTCCCTGATAATCAGCACCTCGGCCACAAACACATAAGCGGCGGTCAGGGCGGCTACTTCCGTCACCGTGGCAAACCCGCCATATATACCGACAATGATCAGGATCGGAATCGGGATTTCCCAGACAGCGCTTTTTAAGGCGGCAAATATTCTGCCCACCTCAAATTTATCCCGGGACATGTTTGACTTTAAGGCGGTTAAAAAAGGATAGCCGCCCCAGACCAGCATCAGGAGGATGCCGGGTATGATGCCGGCGGTGAAAATACTCTGGATATCAACGCCGGCGATAAACCCGTACAAAATAACAGGGATACTGGGAGGGAATAACAGGCCGAGGCTGCCCGATGCCGTCACCAGCCCCGTCGACATCCTTTCGGTGTATCCGCTTTTCATCAGAGCGGGCAGCAACAGACCGCCCAGGGCGATAATGGTGACGCCCGAGGCACCGGTAAAGGCCGTAAACAAGGCGCAGGACACGATGGTCACCCAGGTAATGCTCCCGGGTATCCATCCCAGCAGGGCATTGTTCAACTCCACCAGGCGTTGCGGCATCTTGCTTTCGGCCATGATATATCCCGCGAATGTAAACAACGGAATGGAAACCAGAATGGGGTTTGAGACCAGTCGATAGGCTTCGCCGAAAATAACCATCAACGGCTCCCCGGCGAACCAGTAAATACAGAACATGGAGGCCGCGCCGAGAATAAGAAAAAGGGGGGTTCCGACGACAAAGAAAAACAAAACCACAGCCAGGAAGGCCCAGGGTAGAAGCAATTCTATCATTTTACCATCCTTTTATCCGGCACGCCGGATATTGCTGATTTCCTCCAGCGCCAGTAGAAAGAAACGATACAGAATGATTGAAAGGCTGACCGGCATGACCAGCTGCAGAACCCAGAGCGGCACCGGTATGGCCGTCAGCATCTCCATCATGTCATATTCAAGTTGTACAAAGTCGATGGCGCAAACAATCAGAAATCCGCAAATGACCATGGCCACGATATTGATGGCCAGCATGATAAAATTCCGCAGATTGCCTTTCAGATACTTTGACACAAAATCGACTTTTATGTGCTCCGCCCGCCTGGTAGCCAGGCTGCCGCCCACCATGGCCAGCCATAAAACCAGGATCTGGTTCATGCTGGTCGAATAGGACGGTACGTTGATCTCCAGGGCCCGGAAAAAAATCTGGAGCACATTGAGGATGATAATGGTAAAGACCATCACAAAAACCAGAATTTCCTCAACCCTGGCGATAACGTCATCTATTTTTTTTAATGCCGTCATGAATGGCGTCCTTTATCCTTTATTTGTTTTGGCTTCGAAAATCTTTCAAATGATGTTTGACGTCCTCGAGGATTGCTTTGGGGAACATGTCTCCGGGAAGGGTTTCCCAGACCTTCATGGTCTTTTCCCTGATCTTTGCCAGTTCTTCGGGTGAAATTTCAACGACATTGATGCCGCCGGTTTCAACCAGGGCCTTTAAGGCTTCTTCATCCGCTTCGTGTATTTTCTGGAGGTATTCCCGCTTAATCTTTTCCACGTCTTCATCATATACCATGGCCTGAATGTCCTCCGGCAAAGACTCCCACGCTTCTCGGGTAAAAATGAAGAAAGCCGGGGTATAAAACAATGACGGCGTGTATACGGTGTCAACGAATTTGTTCCACTGAAAGGAAAGGACATGAAGGGGCGTACCGTAAAAGGCGGTTATCATGCCCGTCTGCAGGGCCGTCAAGGTTTCCGGCAACGGCAGGGAAATCGGATTGACACCCAAAGATTTCGATATTTCCAGCATGACCGGATCACCCTCCCATTGCCAGACCTTTTGCTGGGGGAAATCCCGGATCAGGCTGTCCACTTTGCCTTTGGTCCAGAAGTGCGCGAAACCGGCTTCTGAGATGGCTACCAGTTTGTATCCATGTTCCCAGGCGGCCTTTTCAAAATACTCGAAGGTTTTATCATAAACATAGTCTGTTTCATCATAATTACGGTTAGGAAACAGAAACGGCAGTTCCATGACCTGAAATTCGGGGACCGTCAGGCGAACACCGGCCAGTGTAATACCGGCGCCCTGAATCACACCCATTTTCATTTTGCGGATCACATCCGGCTCATCGCCCATGACACCGCCGGCATAATAATTGAATTTCACTCTGCCCCCTGATTTTTCCTCGACATAATCGGTGGCCGCCCGCATGGCCTTCATCCATGGTGTCCCTGCCGGCGCCAGGGTGGCGATTTTCATTCGTATCCGTTTAGATCGGGCATCCGCATACGTTGAAGAAAAACAGAACAGTGCTACCGTCATAAATAGAAAAAGCGCCTTAAAAGAACCTTTTTTCAGCATAAAACACCTCCGATATTGTTTTAGGAATAAATTGTGTGTCCAAGTTATGCATGCAAAATTTGTACAACTGTAAAAAAAGCGCCTTTTTTATTTTTAAGTATTCTATTTTATTATCATAAAAACATTTTCACCAAAAATTATCAAAAACACAAATTGGGGCCTATCGGATCGCCAGGCATCTCTTCTGACGGCCATTTCAGCAATAACCACCTGTTATGATAAGGTTTTAAATTTAAATGCCCGCTATGCCCACCATGGGCACAAATGACCAGCATCATATGCTCGATCAACACCCGCTTTCAGGGTTTGCCCTTCCATACCAGACGCATCTGATTCAACTTAAAATCCAATGTATTATCAAGAATATACAAATTGGGGATCTCTTCAGCAATAGCACCTTCAAGTGATACGTTGGCCTGAACGTGCTCCTTAAACGGAATGGTTAAATCGGCTTTTAACGGAATTTCCGCGGAAAATACCGTTTTAATCGGAATCTGGAAGACATCATCGATATCGACACTCACGGGCGTGCGCAGTGCCAGGGCAAAATCCTCATGCACCTCAACCTGTTGATCCACGGGTATACTTGTTTTAACAGGGATATAGCCTTTTACGGGAACAGAAACGGGGATGCCCAGCACAGACGTCTTGATGACAGTGTCTACAAATACTTCTGTATCAATGGGAATATCGGACTTGAAAGGAACGGTCATATAAACCGGGATAGTGGTGTTCAGTTCAATAGGGACATCAAGGGTTTTTTTAAAGGGGATGGAAAAGTGCTGTTGAAATGGGACTGTAACGGAAATTGTTTCATTCAGGGGGATATGCAATAGCTGGTCGATTTCAGCCAGCACCGGAAAAGAGGCCGCCATCCGGGCTTTTAAGTATTGCTGTTCCAGGTTGATTCTCAGGCTGATACGGTCTAAAAAGCCGGTCGCGAAAAAGGCATATGCCATTACCGCGGCCAGAAGGACGGCACCGCATAAAACGCCCCCCAGCGCGGCGAAAAAAACGCGACCCGTCTTTATCGTGATATGATACTCCCCCATATCGCCATTCCGAGTAAACTCAGCGCTTGAACAGGTGACGCAATCAGGGCTGACTTACTTTTTGGGCGTTGGAATAACCAGAACCGGAATTCGGCTTTTTTTCAAAACACTTTTGGTCGTAGAACCGGTAACCGCTTCCGCGAACCTGTTGTAACGGCCATGTCCCATAACAATCAGGTCACAGTCGTATTTTTTGACGGCCGCGAAAATCTCAGAAACCGGATCTCCCTTTTTTACGATAATTTCATCGGCCGGGATATCCTGCTGCTGAAGCTGGGTTTTCACATCTTCACAAAAAACCCCCAGGGCGTCTCTGACGACATCCGCCTCACGGCGTTTTCCGATGAGAATATCCCTGGCACTTTCAGCATGTTCATCCTGTTTTTCGTCCAGCTCCCGCATTTTCTCACTGCCTAGAAAAACGGAAAGCATATTTCTGGTGTTTTCGGGCGGATCATCCCCCATCACATGAAGGATAACGATACTGGCTTTACTCAAGGCGGCAACACTGGTCACATACTGAAAAGAATAGCGGGCATGTTCGGAAAGATCAGTTGGAAAAAGAATTTTTTTGAATTTTGGGATCACCGTGAACCCTCCCCACACTTTAAATTACATATTATCATATTTTAATTACATCAACTCTTCTGGCCTGCCCTGTATTCCTCGAGGGCTTTGAGCACCCGGTCCATCAACTCCTTGGAAAAGGCCTTACCGGCCAGTTTTTCCCTGGTTTTTATGCCGGCCTGCCGGATCGTTTCCATGTCCTGGGGAGAAAGGGTAACCGGCTTGATACCGCATTTCTCTTCAAAGGCCTTCAGGCTTTTGGCTTCATAAATCCGGCTCTGTCGTTTCCATTCGTCTTCCAGTGTGTTGACCTCATACACCAGCATCTCCTGAATGTTATAGGCAAATGTTTCAGAAACGTTAAACTGTTTTTTCAGCCTTTCTTTGGTGTTGATGCTGACAATAGCAGCGCCGGGAGAATAAAGCCAGGGCTGTTTAACATAATAGTTCACATATTGATAAGCCTGCATGCCCAGCATCCAGGCCGAAGGCGACAGGTTCGTGTTGGCCAAACCCGTGCTGAGGGCAGAAATAAGTTCCGGCACCGCCACGGGTGTGGCATCAATACCAAGCTCTTTAAAAAACGTGGTTTCCACCTCACCGAACCACGTCGATACTTTCTGTTTCCGGATATCCGCCAGGCTGGAAATCTTGTTTTTGGAAAACAGATAAAAATTACCGGTATCGATCAGGGCGGAAAGGATGTAACCCCGTTTTTCACAGGCGGCGTCCAGCTCTTTTCTGAACTTCTTTAATATATAATCCACCTCATCATAGTTTCTGAACAAACCGGGAACCAGAAGCACGGATGTCTCCGGGGAGGCCGCCAGAATGCCCAGCGCGGTGCAGCCGCAGCAGTCAATCTGGCCGATGTCCATTTTTCGCAGGATATCGGTGTCTTCCCCCATTACACCGCCGGAGTAAATTTTCATGGCCACCTTGCCGCCGCTCAACTTATCCATCTGGGGCATGAGCACATTTTCCGGCAAATTCAGCCAGGGGGTACCCGCCGGGGCCAGGGTGGCGATGGTGATGACCATTCTTTCACCGTCGGGAATAGTAGCCGACCCCGCCTTCCAGACCATGGCACGGACCTCTTCCCAGTCCATATGAGGTGTCAGCAGTTTTTCAACCCGCCCGGGCACTTCCTGCAGGATATACCGGGAGGTCCTGATCTCTTCCAGAATATTAAGAAGCATCTTTTCCATGACCTGGTCTTTGAGCTCGGCCTTGGTAATGGCGCCATTACTCAGCATCGCCTTTAAAGAGGCCTGCTTTTTCTGTAACGCCGGGCTGAAATCTTTGCCGGTCAATAAGGCCTTGATACTCTCATATAAAGTTGCCTGCGCCTCTGCTTTGGAAAGGTCCGCCGCAACCGCTGTTGCTGAAAAAACGAATAGCAGACAAAAAACCATGGCGATGAATAAGCGGCACCGCCTTATTAATTTAGATGAAGCATCACCCATGACCGATCTCCTTTCATGCCCATATTCTTTTATACATCCCGATAATAAAAAAAAGCGGAATCTGCCTTAACAAAATTCATTTTGGTAAAAGATGTTCACCCCCGGTCAGAAAACACAGCACCGTAAAATTTTTTCCTGTTTACCATGTTTGCAAATGGTTGTCAAAACAATCCACACGCCTGGAAACCGGTTATTTCGGGCCAGCCATTTGCAGGCACAAATTTGTTTATGGCAGACTGCGGGGCGGCAGGGAAAAACAGAAATGACGGATTCATGAACAAACTGAACAATTAAGGGCATCTCTAAAGAAGGGCCCTTAAGGCGTTATTGGGGTCGTTTCACAGCCAGCAGCAGAACGGCCGCGACAATATCCAGAGCGATGAATAAAACGTAAGCCGTGTTATAAGAGCCGGTCAGATCGAAACTCAGACCGGCGATAATATACCCGCTCATCTGGAGCACCAGAAAAACAGCCATAAACCGGAATACCGATGCGAATGACGTTCTGCCGAAAAGATCGGCCACAATAATGGGGTAAGTCGCCATCACCCCGCCCATGGCAAACCCGAATAAAAAAATAAAAACGCCCACCGCCACTGCAGAATCCGCTACCAGAGCCGCCACCAGGCCGATGCCGTTGGCGATCATGATGGCGGAAACCACCCGGAGGGGGTTGATAAAATCGCACAGCATGCCCCAGCTGTACTTGCCAAGCGCGCCGAAAAGGGCCGTCACGGCCATTAATGTCATGGCGGTTGTATCGGAAAAGCCGACATCCACGAACCTGGGTTTTAACTGGGACATGACACCGACCACCCCGGTCATGACCAGGGTATAGGCAAACCCCACCTGCCAGAAAGCAGGCACCCTGATCAGCCGGCCCAGGGTCCAGTTGTGATGCGCGTCGGGGCGGCCTTCGGCCGGGGAAACGCTCGTGCCGGTAACGTTTATGCCGGGGGTCGGCAAAACTTCTGCGCCATTATCCATGGCATACAGATCGGTTGCATCACCATCCGGGAACAGCCCGCGCTGTTCGGGCCAGTCCACCACCACCAGCCAGAACAAGGGTGCAAAGGCCAGAACCGCCGCTCCGATGGCCACGGAAGCGCCGGTCATGCCCATACGTAAAACCAGGGCCATGGCAATAAGGGGCAGAACCGCGCCGGAAAACGAAATCCCGGAGGTCGCGATGCCCATGGCTTTGCCTCTTTTTCGGATAAACCAGTTGTTGACGGCCGAATTGGCGACAATGCCGCCGTAAGCACCGTTTCCGACAAACAGCAGGACATAATAAAAATAAAACAGCCACAGATGGGACGTATTAAAAAGCATCATAAACGCCAGGCCGCCGACAATGGACCCGGCCACCATCAGTCGTTTCACCCCCAGGCGCATGACCAGCGTGCCGTAGATAAATTGGCCGAAAAACCCGAAAGGAGTGCCGATCACCAGGGCCATGTTGACCTGGGTACGGGTCCAGCCGTAAGCGTCACAAAGCGGCTCCATAAAAGCGTTAAAGGCATAAAAACCCGTGCCAACGGACATGAAATTGGCGATAAAGGCCACCGCCACGATGTACCAGCCGTAAAAAAGCCGTTCCGGACGGTCACCACTCATGAAGATTTTCCTGTCTTAAAAATTCACCCGTTAATTCAGCCTTATCCTCGCCGCGCAGGCGGCCTTTACTCAACCCCTTCAGGCATGGGCACCATGGGTTCACCGCCCAGCACATAGCCGCCGTCCAGCCGCAGCACACTGCCCGTCATAAAAGGCGCATCCTGGAGGATAAACAGCACCGCCCTGACCACGTCTTCCGGCCGACCGGTCCGGCCGACCAGGGTGTGATCGATAATGGCCTGTTTCTGCATTTCGGTCAGCAGTCCCCAGCCGCGGGTCTGCTGCGCGTGCCGGGTATCGACAAAACCCAGCATGATTTCATTGACCCGCACCTCGGGTGCGCCCATGCGGGCCCATGTTTCCGTCAACAGGGAGACACCCCGGCAGGCAGCAGCGTAACCGTCGTTAAAGACCGGCGCTGCCGGGCCGGAACGCCCGACCATCCCCGCGATAGAAGAAAAATTAATGACCACCCCCCGACCGGATTTTTTCAGATGCGGCAGTGCCGCCTGAAACACCCATTGCTTGGCCCGCAGGGTGGTGGCCAGCTCCATGTCCCACTGGCTCTGGTTATAGGCGCCATGAACAACCGGCCAGCCGCCGCGCTCGATATTATTGATCAGAATATCAAGACCGTCGAAACGGCTGACCACCTGATCGATCAGCCCGGGAATTTTTCCGGTGTGGTTTAAATCAATGCGCCGGATCAGATGCTCCGCTCCGGTTTCGGCAAAGGCCGCTTCCATGTCGGGAAAATGGTCTTCCCAGTCATGCCAGGTCAGTGCCAGACGAACGCCCCGCCGGGCCAGGGCCAAACCGATTTCACGGCCGATCCCCTTAACGGCGCCCAGCACCAGGGCGGTTTTACCCTCCAGGTCCATCCTTACTCCTGCTTTTCCGGAAACAGTATATGGCGTGTCCAGACCAGCGCCAGTTCAAGAAGCGCCCCGTCGTCCATGGACGACTGCGCCGGATCGACCTTCTCCATCCCGGCCTCGGCCAGCCTTCCGGTTTCGAAAATCTCGCTTCGAAATCGATCCAGGTCATAACAACCGGTATAAAAGATATTGGCTTCCGCCAGGCTCAAGGTTCTGCCCGGCGCGAGCCGGTTTTTGGCACTGATGATTTCCATCATCAGATCGTTCATACGGTTGTATTCGGCCAACCCCTGGTCCATGATCCACTGCCGTACGGTCTGCGTCCCGCCCTGCTCAAAGCCCCGGCAGTGGTCTTCCTGGATCAGAAAATACCGTTCACTGATCTGCCCGGTTTCCCTGGCCCTGGACGCAAGGCGGATCAGGGGATACGTTCGACATGATGACGGTCGATCATCATAAACCCCGCATCCCTCCGGCGTCACAAACGGACAACGGGTATCATCCGGCGATTCGCTTTTCAGCGACACAATAACAAGCCCCGTTTCTCCGCCCGTCTGCTGCCGGGTATAACGGGCCAGAAACTCGGAAGAGAACAGGCCCAGCCCCTGCTTGAGACGCAAAATATCATACGGGGTCAAAAACTGTACCAGGTCGCCGCAGCACTGGTTAAAACAGGTCACCTTCGGATGACAGGCAAACTGGAAGGTATCATCCAGCGACAACTCTACGGGTTCATAATCAACCATATAAATATTAAATCTTCTCCAATAACAACCTGACTTCTAAAAACTTTATTGAGGACGGCTTCATCCTATTCCCCTTCGAACTCCACCAGGGTAAATATGGAATACCCCTTGATCTTGTCCTTGCCCTTTAAATCCGGCAGATCAATGACAAAAGCGCATTCCACCACTTCGCCGCCCAGTTTTTCCACCAGATCAACGGCGGCCTTAATGGTACCGCCGGTAGCAATCAGGTCGTCCATGATCAGCACCCGGTCGCCCTTTTTAAGGGCATCTTCGTGAATCTCAATACTGTCTTCCCCGTATTCCAGCGCGTAGGACTGGCTGACGGTTTTATACGGCAGTTTGCCCTTTTTGCGGACCGGCACAAACGGCAGGCCCATTTTATACGCCAGCGGCGCGCCGAAAATCAGGCCCCGGGCGTCAATCCCCAGGATGGCGTCAATTTTCATTCCCTGATAACGGTCATAAAAACAGTCGATGACTTCTTTAAACACCGCCGGATCCTGCAGCAAAGTCGTAATATCCCGAAACATAACCCCCTCGACCGGCCAGTTGGGTACGGTCCTGATAGCATTTTTTACTTTCTCCATTCGGTCCCCCTTATTTATATTTTGGCAATTGAGGCTAACAACAACTGCCTCACTTTTTCGGCGTTACTGTTGAACACATCCATGATCTCTTTCCAGGTCACCGGCTCCTCATCTTCTTTCCAGCAGTCATAATCGGTCGACATGGCCACCGCCGCGTAGGGAATTTCAGCCTCATTGGCCAGGGCCGCTTCCGTGGCCACGGTCATATTAATGACGTCCGCGCCCCAGGCCCGAAACATTTTCGATTCCGCCCGGGTGGAAAACCGGGGGCCTTCAATGGTTACCACCGTGCCCCTGTCATGCACGGGCAAGTCCATTTCTTTGGCACATTCAATCATCACCCGGCGCAATTCTCCGTCAAAAGGATCGGCCATGGGCGTGTGCGCACTCATATCATTATCGGCGAAGGAATCAAAAAAAGTGTTATCCCTTTTCTTTGCAAAATCAATAAACTGGTCCAGAATAACAAAATGACCGCGGTCGATCTTTTCACGCAAACTGCCGCAGGCGGTAGTGGCCAGGATATGGGTCACGCCATGATCCTTCATGGCCTGAATGTTGGCCCGGTAATTGATCCCGGAAGGTGAATGCTGATGCTCTTTCCCGTGCCGGGGCAAAAGCACAACCTCTACGCCCTCGATCTTGCCACAGGTCAATGGCGCCGAAGGCTCGCCAAAAATGGTCATCACTTCGTCTTCATGATACTCGCTCAACAGACCCGGATCATCCAGCCCGGATCCCCCGATAATCCCTATTTTTTTCATGTTCCACCCTGTTCCTGGTTAAAATTATAAAGAACGCTTCCACCCCAAAATTCATGGGTGGAAAAACCCGTTTGCCCGGATTGCGTGCATTAATCTCTGTTGAAATAGTATAAATGCTACATATTGTCAAGATATTGCGCCAGTTAGCCTCTTCCCGTCACCGGACTCCGATTTATACTGGATCCCCCGGACAAGCTGGAGGATGGCTATGGGAAAGGCAACAGACTTCCCAGTTACTTCCCACTAATGTTTTCAGGCCCCTTACTTGTCATAAAAACCGACCGTCCCCCGTGTCGCCAATGCCGCCCATAACCATAACATCAAGATATAACTGCGATATAATGCCTATGGGAATCATCAGGGCTAATTCGCTGTATTTTTTACCGAAAAACATTTTTCTTGACTGCGCGGTCAAATTTTGTTATAAAAATATATCATTTCGCGAATTATTATCCGTATAATCGCACACTCTATGCCACGCAAAAATGGGGGGGGGAAGGCACTGTGAAGCTCTGGTCAAGAGGTCTTGGAAAGACCGAAATCTACATGGATTTTCGCTATTACAAAACCATCAAAGACCCCGATACCGGGCAGATGATGATCATCGGCAGCATGCAGGACCCGGTCAACTGGGAATTTAAAGTAATTCTACAGCCGGAAGATATAGGCGGCGTCATGAAGTCCATGTTCAACCTGCCGATGATTTTTTTTATCCTCAGAAATCTCCACCAGTATGTGATCTACCTGTTCAAGCGCAAACAGTTCAACAACAGCCAGGAAAATATCGTGGAAAAAGTCAACACCGCCTATGAACAGATAATGAAGGCTCAGGATCAGAAACAGCGCCAGCAGCGATTTTCGTTTTAAGCGTCTTTATATTTGAACCAAAACGCCTTTGGGCGCAACCTGTTTTTTATCAAAGGAGGAAAACCATGCCGGATTATGATGTCATCGTCATCGGCGGGGGCATAAACGGCCTGACCTGTGCCGCCTATCTGGGAAAAGCCGGGCTTAAAACCCTCCTCATCGAAGCCAGGGGCGAATGCGGCGCCCATTGTGACACCGTAGAAGCAAGCATCCCCGGTTATCTCTTTAATCTTCACGCCGTCTGGATGATCACGCCCATCAGCCCGGCCATGGTGGACCTGGAGCTGGAAAAGTACGGGCTGGAATGGCGGACCACCGAATACGCCTGGGCCAAGACCTTTGCCGACGGCAAGAACATGCTGTCAGGCAACGATCCCTTTCTGACCGTTGACAAGGCCGGCCGGCATTCGGCCAGGGACGCCAAAACCATCCACAAGGGCATCAATTTCTTTATGGACAATCTGTACGAAGCCTGCCAGGTGATGCACGATTATATCTTTACCGCCCCCAGCCAGGCCAACGTAAAAAAAGTGACCGACATCGTCGACCGATTCTTCCGGGCCGCCAAGGTCAATTGCAGCGGCGAAAAATTCATGCAGATGAACGGATACGAAATCCTGGACATTCTTTTTGAATCCGAATACGTCAAGACCACGGCCCATGCCCTCTCCTGGATCGGTGCCTATAACCCCCTGCAAAAACAGATCGGGGCCATGGGCTCGGCCCTGATCGGCCTGCTGCTGGGGCCTTTTTTCCCCTCGGTGGTGGTCAAAGGCGGTTCCCACGAGTTGACCCATGTGCTGGTCCAGGCCTGTATCGATAACGGCGTCACCGTCATGCCCAACTGCCCGGTCAAAACCATCATCACCGAAAACAATCGCGCCGGCGGCGTTATCCTGTCCGATCGGGCCCTTTATCCCGGGGAAACCATCACCGCCCAAAAAGTGGTCAGCAACGTCACCGCCGGACCTACTTTCCTGGACATGATCGGCGAGGACAAGCTGGGGCCGGACATGACCGCCCGGCTGAAAAAATTCGACTATGACGAGCAGAACCTGTTCACGGTCCACTTTGCGTTAAACGGTCAGCCTCAGTTTGCGTCGGCCGAATACGATGACGGTATTCAGCGGGCCTACATGGGTTATATGGGCGGAGAGACATCCGCCGAAATGATGCGCTTCGGCCGGAATATCGCCCCGGACAAGCGCCGTATCCACGACGACATCATCTGCAACTATTTTATTACCACCCTGGCCGACCCGCTCCAGGCGCCGGCCGGATGCCACACCACCCACATGTGGCTGGACGTGCCGCCCGACCCGGCGGAATGGAAATTCGGACCGCTCAAGGGGTTTTCCGACTGGGACAGCCTCAAACAGGGCCTGGCCGACCAGATGACCGATACTTACGAAAAATATGCCCCGGGCTTCAAGTCACTGATCAAAGACCGGCTGATCTACACGCCCCTGGACATGTACCGCAACAACCCATCGGCCGTCAAAGGCAACTGGGCCGGCGGCTCGCTGACACCCGGGCAGTACTACGAAAACCGGCCGGTAGCCGGGGTCATCACCGGCGGCGGCACCCGCACCTTTATCGAAAACCTTTACCTGTCTAACTCCGTGCACCATTTTTCCAATTCGTCCCTGGCGTCCGGATATATCGCCGCCTGCGACGTGGCCGAGGACATGAATGCCAGAAACCAGGACTGGTGGCAGAGCCAGGGATTTCACTGGTACCTCCAGAACTGCTCACGATTTCCCCGGGACCTGGGGGTGAATCCATAGCCGCTTAACGTCAACACCTTTTGGGAGGTATGCCCATGACAGTCAAGCACGTAGACGTGGCCATTATCGGCGCCGGCCCCAACGGCCTGATATGCGGTGCCTACCTGGCCGGCTGCGGCCTTAACGTGGCCCTGCTGGAAGCCCGCCACGAAACCGGCGGCGGCCTGGAAACACTGGAACTTTCCGGGTTCCGCTACAACCTGCACGCCGTCTATCACATGATGGCCCTGCAGATGCCCTGCTACCATGATTTCGGGTTGGATCAGAAAGGCGTCAAATACGTGTTCCCGGATGTTCAATGCGCCTATATCAACGCCGGCCGGCCGCCCTTACTGTTTTACCGGAACGGGGAGAAAACCGCCGATTATCTGGCCCGGCACCTTTCCCCCGAAGACAGCCGCGCCTGGCGCCGCATGCACGCCGATTTCAAGGAATTTTCCGAAAAGATCCTCATACCCCTGACCTATATTCCACCCCTGCCCTTTGTGGAACAGACGCTGGTCCTGGACAAGGCCCGGGACGATGTGGGCAGACGATACAACGAAATCGCGGACCTGACGCCCCTTGACATCCTCGACGCCTATAAGATCAAGGATCCGCTGAAAGCAGCCCTGCTCAACCTGTTTACCATGTGGGGCATGTCGCCCTATGAATTGGGATTTCTGTTCCCCTTGTACGTTTACCGGATGACGGACGCGGCCCTGGTCCGGGGCGGCTCCCACCGTTTATCCTCGGCGTTATACCGGACGTTTGTGGCCTCCGGCGGCACCGTCCTGGACCGGGCCGAAGTCGTGCGGATCCTGGTGGAAAAGGGCGGCGTGGCCGGCGTGGTGACCGCCGGCGGAGATGAAATCCGGGCCAAGGCGGTGGTCTCCACCTGCAACCCGGAACAAAACTTCACGCAGTTCATCGACCCGTCCGAACTGCCGACGGAACTGGTCGAAAGCGCCGGAAAGTGGGAATGGGAAAAAACCACTTTTTTCGGCGTCCACCTGGCCTTGAAAGAATCGCCGGTGTACGGGCCGGATGAAGACGCCAACCGGGCCATGATCACCTTTTTCGATATCCAGGACACGCCCCGGCTGCTGGAACACCTGCGATCCGTTGAGCAGGGCGAACTGCCGGAAATCCCGCTGGGCCATGTCACCTGTCCGTCCCTGTTCGACCCCCTGCACGCGCCCGAAGGCCTTCATACCGGACGATGGGAGTGCCTGGTCCCGTTTGATGCCGACTGGGAAACCATTACCGGCGGTTACGCGCAAACCTGCGTCGACCGGTGGAAATCCGCCGCCCCCAACCTGGAACCGCTCAACGTGCTGGCCTATCCGCCCACCTATATTGAAAAGAAAAACCAATCCATGAAGCGGGGCTCCTACAAACATGGCGCCTACATCCCGCTGCAGATGGGTTACCTGCGGCCCAACGACATGTGCTCCCGGAACTTCACGCCGGTTGAACGGTTTTACGTGGCCGGCGCCAGCAGTTATCCCGGCGGCATGATCCTGGGCGGAGGCGGTTACCTGGCCGCCAATGCCATTGCCGCGGATTTCGGACTTGACAAGAACTGGCAGGAACCGATTTACATGCAGGCTGCGCGGCAGGCCGGAATCATCGCAGACTGACAATATTAACGGCCGTGATTTAAAAACCGTTTTAGTAGGGCATCTCTAAAAATTAGAATTTTGGTTCGAGGTCAAGGCGTGTGAAAATTTTAACCACAGGAATACCTGGAGTATTTCGAGGATTAAAATTTGAGCACAACGCCGAGATCGGGCCAAAAGGCAATTTTTAGAGGTGGCCTTTAGTCACAAGGAGTCGACATGCGTTTTAAATTCCTATTATGGCTGGTCGCCGGCCTGATGAAACGGGCCGGGCGGAAAAATACCGAATTTCAGAAAAAAATCGCCGGTAAAAAAGCCGTTGTCCAGATCGCCACCGCCGACGGGCAGTTGATCCGGTACTTCGGCTTTGACGACGGCCGGGTGTCATCTTCGGTCGGCGGCCACGAAAAACCATCCTGCACGGTTTTTTTCAAAGACGCCGCTTTTGGTTTTTCCGCTCTTTTACCCTGGAACAAACGCCTCCAGGTCAGCGGCATTCAGAACGGCAGCATTCGTGTAGATGGCGATTTCTCTTTGTTCCTCTGGTTTCAGAGCCTGGCCCTGCTGATCCAGCCGGGAAAAAAATACTGATGCAATAGGGAAGAACAATGAAAAAGAAAATTATTATCATCGGCGCCGGGGTGGGCGGCATGGCCTGTGCCGCCCTGCTGGCCAAAGCCGGCCATGAGGTAACCGTGCTGGAGTCCCATTCCTTTCTCGGCGGGCGTTGCGCCACCCTGGAAAAGGACGGGTTTGTCTACGATTTCGGCGTGCATATGTTCAGCCGGGGCGACTGCGGCCCCCACGGCGACACCAACCGCCGCCTCGACGGTGACCTGCAGTGGATCACCAAAGAACCGTCCTGTAGAGTCATGGGGAAAATGGAATTTGACTTTCCCCTGGATATCCGCCCGTTTTCCCGCCAGGTCAAGCTGGCCTTGCAGCTTGGCGTGCGGCCGAAAAACTTGTTCGGGGCCTGGCGCCTGTTCCGTACCCTGATGAGCGGTCGCAGCGTCGAAGCAAACAACAACGTCTTCCTGGAAGACTACATTTTTCGTTTCACCGGCGACGAAAGTATCCATTTATTTATCACATGCGTTTCCCAGCTTTACTTTGCACTGTCCGCCAGACAGGCTTCGGCCGGCGAGTTCATCTGGTGTTTTTCCCGCATGTTTAAAGACGCCGCCTTCGGTTATCCTAAAGGCGGTGCCCGGGCCATCCCGCAGGCTTTTGAGGATGCCTTGATCCGTTACGGCGGGACCATCGCCTATGAAACCCCGGTCACCGGTATCCGGGTCGAAAACAAACGGGTCACCGGCGTGGACACGGCCAGGAATTTTTTCCCGGCCGATATCGTCATTTCCAATGCCGGCCTGAACCGCACCATCGACCTGGCCGGCGCCGACCGGTTTCCCGAGGACTATGTCAAACGGGCCAAAACCCTGAAATACGCCAACCCTTACGTCACCAACACCTACGCCCTGGACTGGCCGGTGGTGCCTTATCCGGTGGTGTTCTATATGCCGGACATGCCGGCCGATAAAATTTTCTCTCACATAGAGAACAACACCGCGCCCGAAGATCCTTATCTGTTCATGCCCATCCCCAGCAATCTTGATCCCGGCCTGGCGCCGCCCGGCAAACAACTGGTTATTGCCGGTACACCGGTGGCCCCCGGGGCCGACGATGACGTCTGCCAACAGACACTGGACCGGATCGACGACCGCGTACACAAACTGTTTCCGGAAATCAAAAAGGCGCTCATCTGGCAGGAACAGGGCACCCGGGCCGACACGACCCGCATCACCGCCCATCCTCCGGGCGGGGCCATCGGCCTGGGACAGTTCCCTGGCCAGACCGGACAGCAGCGGCCCTCTTTGCAGACACCCGTAACCGGGCTATACCTGGTCGGCGCCGACGCCGGCAGCCGGGGCATCGGT
Organism: Desulfosudaceae bacterium; assembly: GCA_963674745.2. Lineage (GTDB taxonomy): Bacteria > Desulfobacterota > Desulfobacteria > Desulfobacterales > Desulfosudaceae > JBFMDX01. Next base: position 698,581 of record CAXXDV010000001.1, read on the forward strand.
ACGGAGCTGGCCGTGGGCAGCGCCCTCAACCTGGCCGACCTGCTGGCTGGAACATAACCGCCGGTTTTGTCAATTTTCATGACACTTTCCGAAATATTTGCTATTATTCTTTAATCCATGATTAATCACTTTACGGGGGAAGTGTCGGATGATGAAATATGCCTTTACTTTCGAGGACGGTAAAACCCTGGAATTCCCTGTTGAGGAAGGCGTCGACACCTCTTCGGAAGCGGGGTTGACGGACGCGCCGGATTGGATGGAGCTTGAGAATTATCGCTGCAAAGAGTGCGGCATCCCGGCAGGAGAGAGAAAAACCTGCCCCGCGATCCTGGCCATCAAACCGGTCATTGATTCGTTGGACAGCCATTTTTCCTATGAAAAAGTCCATCTTGTTTTTACCCGTGACGATATCCGGATGGAAACAGATATCAGTATTCAGCGGGCCCTGCGCTCGCTCATCGGCTTTCTACTCCCTTTTTCCAGTTGCCCGGTAATGATGAAACTCAGGCCCATGGCCTACTTTCATCTACCGTTGGGGAGTAAAGACCACACCGCCTTCCGGTTTATCGGTATGTACCTGACGGCCCAGTACCTGCGCCAGAGGGCAAACCTGTCATCCGACTGGGAGCTTGAGCAACTCCTTGATCTTTTCAGAAAAATCCACATGGTCAACCGGGGTCTGGCCAACCGGATCCGGGTGGCGGCCAAGGCCGATGCCACCGTAAACGGGATTGTCCTGCTGGACGCGTTTGCGGATTCCGTGGAAGTGCAAGTGGAAGAATTGTTAGAGGAGATGAAGCCCTTTTTCTCGACTTACCTGTCCGATTGAGCCAGCCGGCGGCTATACCCCCAGTACCTTTTGAATAACGTTTTTCCGGTACAAAAAGGAAAAGGTGCCCAGATAGATGCGGGGCAGCCAGCGTTTGACCCGCCACAAAACACGGGCATCCCACTGGGGCAGGACATAGAACCGGTTTTTTTCCACCGCGCGTATAAGCTGCCCGGCCACCTTCTCGGCCGGAAATGACGACCGGTCAAAAAGCGTCCTGATCATGGTTTCCTTTTCTTTGTCCTGACAATAAAGTTGATCCATCAGGTTCGTCTGGAAAAACGACGGCATCAGCACCGACACGCCGATGTTTTTCCCGGACAGCTCGATGCGCAGTGTTTCCGACAAAGACACAATGGCGGCCTTGGTCAGGTTGTAACAGGCCGAACCCGGCGCGGATAAAAAGGCCAGGTAGGATGCCACGTTGGCAATATGGCCCCCGCCCTGCTGGGCCAGCATGGGAATGAAGGTCTTGCAGCCGTAAATGCAGCCCATGAGATTAATATCCATGATCCAGCGCCAGCGTTCCACGGGTATGGTCTCCATATCGCCATAGGCCGATACACCGGCGTTGTTGACCACCACGTCCACTCCGCCCCAGGCGTCCCGGACCGTCGCCGCCGCCGCCTCCAGATGTTCCGGTTGTGTGACGTCGCAGGTAATGCCGAGCGCCTGCCCCCCGGCCCGTTTAACCATCTCAACCGTCCCCTCGACGCGCTCCGGATCGATATCGCTCACCGCCACCCGCCATTGCCGCCCGGCCCAACCCAGCGCCAGGGCCCGTCCCAGCCCGCTGCCGGCACCGGTAACCAAAACCCTTTTCTCCGCCAATCGTTTATTCATAATCCCCCCTGTCATTGCCCGGCCTTTTTACCTCGTCATTACCCGGCCTTTTTACCCCGTCATTATCCGGCTTGACCGGATAATCCAGATTCCTTCCCCGTCATTGCCCGGCTTGACCGGGCAATCCAGCACAAAGCCGACAGTAATTTTTTATCCCCAATATCTTGAAAAAAGAAATAAAAAGTCTGCAAACAGGCCATCTACGAGTACTTCAGAATCGCCTGAATTTGTTGAATAAGGGAAGGCAGATTTTCTTTTACCGTCTGCAATATCACACGGTAATCAATATCAAAATAGACATGAATCAAGCGATTGCGCATTCCAATAATTTTATGCCAGGGTATGTGGGTATGCTCTTCACGGAAATGATCAGAAAGGTTCGCGGCTGCTTCACCAATTACTTCAATAGATCGAATAATCGCACGGACGGTTTTTCCATCCTGAACAAAAGCTTCATAAGAAAGCCCCTCGGCATAACTACATGCCTCTTCAGCTTCTTCAAGAATGTGCATTAACCGAATCCGATCTTCAGGCTGCATATTCTACTTTCGCTGTTTTTAAAACCTCGTTTCTGAAATAGCGGCTAAGCTCCGCCGGGGTGCGAAGGTCTACTTTTCTACCAATCATTTCCGACAATTCGATCTCCATTCCAGCTAAATCCATCAAGCCCGGAATATGATTTTGATGAAACTCAACAAGAATATCAATATCACTGTTTGGCGTCAGGTCATCACGAATGGCGGAACCAAAAAGTGCCATTTTGGTTATGTGATTCCTTCGACAAAAAGAATCCAGTTCTTTGCGAGAAATATAATTCGTAATCATAAACATTTTTATTCCTCTCTCCCCCGTCGGCACGCCCATTTAAAATCAACGGCAACTTTTTATTATCACAACCTGGCGACACTACCAATATACGCTACAAACTAAATCATTTCAAGATCTTCCTAAAACAGCCACACACCTCGTCATTCCGGCCCCCGAGCGCTTCCCCTCGTCATTGCCCGAGCGCTTCCTTCCTCGTCATTCCGGCCAGTGGAGCGAAGCGAAACGTGAGCCGGAATCCAGTATAAAATTGATATTTTTTCCTCGTCACAAGCGGCTTGACCGGAAAATCCAGCCATAATTTTTACTATACCACATCACCGCCCATATTCACCCACCAGTGCCTGATTGATTTGCCCGCTTTGACGTGTTAGCCTGTTTTCTACTTTAATCGATTAGCAAAGGAGCATGGATATGGATCCCCTATGGATCGTGGCCGCATTCATATTCGGCGCGCTGATCAGTAAAACCGGGTTACCGCCCCTGGTGGGCTATTTACTGGCCGGGTTCTTCCTCAACCGTATCGGCGTCGATGGCGGCGACAATCTTGTCAAAATCGCCGATGCCGGCGTGACGTTGCTCCTTTTTACCATCGGCCTGAAACTGAAACTAAAAAGCCTGTCCAGACCGGAAGTCTGGGCCGGTACAACGATCCACATGGCCGTTACGGTCGCCGTCTACGGTTTGGCCATCCGGATTGCCGGGTGGGCAGGCGTTCCCCTTTTCGAAGGACTGAACGTCTATACCGCCCTGCTGGTTGCCTTTGCGCTTTCTTTTTCCAGCACGGTCTTCGCCGTAAAAGTGCTTGAAGGGAAAAAAGAGACGGCTTCCCGGCATGCCGTAACCGCCATCGGCATCCTCATCATGCAGGACATCATCGCGGTTGTTTTTCTGGCCTCCTCGACCGGGAAACTCCCCTCCCCCTGGGCTTTAGCCCTTTTCCCGGCGTTGCTTATCGCCCGCCCCGTCCTGGCCAGGTTTATGGCCCGCTGCGGCCACGGCGAACTGCTGATGCTGTTCGGCATCCTGATGGCCATCACCGGTTATGTCAGTTTCGAGCGGGTCGGATTAAAGGGAGACCTGGGCGCCCTGGTGTTCGGCATGCTTGTCGCCGCTCATCCCAAGGCCGCCGAACTGGCGGAAAGACTGCTCAGTTTTAAGGACCTGCTTCTGATCGGCTTCTTTCTGAATATCGGCATCTCCGGCACACCGACATCAACCGGGCTGCTGATCGCCGCCGCCCTGGCGGTTGTCATGCCGTTTAAAGCCGGATTGTTTTTCCTGCTTCTGACACGGTTTAAACTGCGCGCCCGAACCTCCCTGCTGGCCTCGTTCAGCCTGGCCAATTACAGCGAATTCGGCCTTATCGTCGGTTCAATCGGCGCGGCCAACGGCTGGATCAGCAGCGACTGGCTGGCCATCATCGCCGTTGCCCTTTCCATCACCTTTATCATGGCCGCGCCCCTCAATTCAGCCGCCCACGCCATCTATGCCCGGATATCAAGCCGTATCAAAAGTTTTGAAACCGAAAAACGCCTGCCGGATGATCAACCCATCGATACCGGCGATGCCGAGATCGCCGTCATCGGCATGGGCGTTGTGGGCACCAGCGCCTACGACGAAATGAACCGCCGTTACGGCGACATCGTGATCGGCATTGATTTCGACACCGAAAAAGTCAAAAAGCACCGTGAGACGGGCAGAAACGTGTTTCACGGCGATGCCGGGGACAGTGATTTCTGGGAACGCATCGAGCCCGCCAACAGCCAGGTCATCCTGGTCATGCTGGCCCTTCCCGACCCCCGGACCAGCGTGTTTGCCATTCAGCAGATGAAACAAAAAGGCTACCCGGGGCAAATCACGGCCTCGGTCAGCTACGAAGATGAGATGCACCTGCTCAAAACAGAAGGCATCGACGCCGTCTACAGCTTATACGAAGAAGCCGGTGTGGGTTTTGCCGACCACGTATGCGACCACATGGATTATTGCAGAATTAAAATGAGTCAATAAAAACGTTCATTTTGGGGTTAATGTTCATCAGATCCGGATTGCCCAGACCGGCGGCCAACGGCATCATTATCCATGGCGACGATGCGGAACGACAAGAAATTCAGTATCGCTGTATTCTTTTCGGACCATTTTCGAAAAACGGGTTTTGAGGTTCCAAATTTCCAGTGCGGCAAAAAAAAGCGTGGTTAAAATGCAGACGGTGATTTCCATGGTTTTTCTCCTTTTTATGAACGTTTTAAGTTTTAGGTTTTAGGTATTAAGGTTTTGATCTTGATTGGACGATAGCAGGCAGGTGTGACAGATCCGGTCATAGTTAAACAATTTTTTTTAAAAGTGTTTAGGTGGTTATGTGATTAAGTGATTAGGGGGGCGGGGTTTGAGGTTCAGTGCGTAAAAGTGGTCATGTGATTAAGGGGGAGGAAAACTATCAATTTTTCTGGATGCCGGGTCGGAGCCCGGCATGACGATGGGAGGGATGCTACGTTCCTATCCGGCATGACGATGGGAGGGATGCTACGTTCCTATCCGGCATGACGGGGAAAAAACTTCAGGAACCCATGATTTTCAGGATGCGGTCGACATCGACGTACTGTTCAAAATGGGCGGCCAGGCGGTCGTAATTGCGGTCTTTGACTTTGTAAAAATCTTCCCGGGGGAGGTCGGCGTCAAAGAAAACGGCATGCCGGCGGGCAACAGAAGACAGGAAGGCGGCCCGGAAAGATCCGGCATCAAACAGGCCGTGAAGGTAGGTGCCGAACACCCGGCCGTCCCTGGAAACAGCGCCGTCCGGTCCGTTATCAAGTTCAAGCAGGGTGGCGGCATCGGGCCCAAGATTTGTACGGCCCATATGAATTTCATACCCGGACACCGCCGCGCCAAACAGGCGGTCCGTACCGTGAGACAACCGGACCTCTTTGACGGCCTCAATGCGGGTGGTGATATCGACAAGCCCCAGACCATCGGTTGCAGCGGGCGTCCCCTCGATACCATCGGGATCTTCAAGATGCCGGCCGAGCATCTGGTAACCGCCGCACAAACCAACCACCACGCCGTTGGTATCGGATAGGTACCGCCGGAGGGCTTCCGTCCAACCGGCCTTTCGCAGACGAATCATGTCATAAACCACGCTTTTGCTGCCCGGGATAATAACAACCTGATAATCCGCCAACCGGTTCGGCGCGTCCAGCCAGGTAACGGTGACTTCCGGTTCTCCGGCCAGGGCGTCGATATCGGTAAAATTGGAGACATGGGGCGGCCGGACGACGGCGATGTTGATTTTTCCGGGGACCGGGCCGGTCGCCTGTTCGCAGGCTGCTTCAAGGGACATGCTGTCCTCCATGTCAACCGCAAAATCCCGGTAATACGGAACCAGCCCGAAAACCGGCTTACCGGTTTTCTGTTCGATCAGGGCGATACCGTCGTCAAACAGCCGCGGATCACCTCGGAACTTGTTGATGATAAACCCGGCCACCAGATCCTGCTCGGCCTGGTCGATAATATTCATGGTACCGATGATCTGGGCAAAAACCCCGCCCCGGTCAATATCCGCCACCATTACCACCGGCGCTTTTACAGCCAGGGCCAGGTCAAAATTGACGATATCGTTTTTTCTTAAGTTCAGCTCGGCACACGAACCGGCCCCTTCCATGACAATGGCCTCGTAATCAGTGGTCAGGCGGGTGAAACTTTCAAGGACGATCCGCCGCAGGTAATCTTTGGTATCGTAATAATCACCGGCCGCCAGGCTCTGCCAGACCTTTCCCTGCACGACCACCTGGGCGCCCACATCGCTGCTGGGTTTTAACAGAACGGGATTCATGTCAGTCGTGGGCAGGCACCCGGCGGCTTCGGCCTGGGCCGCCTGGGCACGGCCGATTTCGCCCCCGTCCAGGGTCACAAAAGAATTGTTGGACATGTTCTGGGCCTTGAACGGGGTCACAACAACGCCCCTGTTCTTGAGTATCCGGCAGAAAGCCGTGGCCGTGACGCTTTTGCCCACATCCGAACCGGTCCCCAGGAACATGATTTTTGCCGACTGATTCATTGCAGATGCTCCAGCGCTTTTTGCGCCTGTTCGGCATATCGTTCATACTCAGCCGCATGTTTAAAAGCATCGACGGCCGCGTTAATTTTTCTCTGACGCCAGGCGATGTACCCCCGCATCAGCCAATGCCGGCCGGATTCGGGTGACAGGGCAGCTAGTTTTTGATATACCGCGTCGGCTTCATCCAGCCGTTCGGCTTCGTAAAGCAGATACCCCTTCATGGTCAACAGGTCCTGGTCTTCCGGCGCTGTTTCCAGGCCGCGCTCAATCCATTTTAAGGCCTGCTGATCGTCATAAAGACGCAGAAAGCCACGGGCGGTTTTTTTAAACAGCCCGGGATCGGGTGCCAGGTCCAGCTGGTTTTCATAATAGCGTACCGCCTCGGCCGGTATGCCCGTCACCATATTGATGTCACCCAGCAGTTCCCGTTCTTCATCGGACAGGATCTGCAAATAACTATAAGCGGTCAACGACGTCAGTGCCCGGCGGTAATCCTGACGCTCCAGCAGAAGCCAGGCATGAATTTTCCACCATTTTGATTCCAGGGGATCGTCCCGGGTATAAGCCTCCGCACCGGCCAGGGCATTGTCTTTCATGTCAAGCTGCAGATAAACGTAAATCAAGGTTTCCCGCCATTGTCGCTGTTGTTTGCCTTGAAGCTGATCGGCCAGAATTTTGACCTGCGGCAGTGCCAGATCCGGCTTTTCCATCACCAAATAAAGTCGGGCCAGGGACTGGCGCCACTCCAGCGTCAGGGATTGCGGATGGTTGTCCAGCAGGCGCTTAAACGTCGTCAGGGCCAGGGGATAGTCATTGGCCCGCATAAAGCAGACCGCCCCGTAATACAGGGCTTCCACGGACTGACCGCCGGACGCGTCATAGGCGGCAACAAATCCCCGGCCGGCTTCGGCCGGACGATTCAGTTCATACAGTCCCCGGGCCAGGTTGAACCGGGCTTCGGTAAAATCCGCCTTTTTATCGATGGCGGCCTGATAATGCCGCACGGCCGACGCCGAATCACCAAGGGCCATATAGCCGTTACCCAGCAGGAAGTCCACCAGGTAATGCGTGTACCCCCGGCTTTCGGCCTTGTCCGGTGAAACAGCGGAACGTTTGGCCTGAAAGGTTTCAAGCAGCTCTATGCTTTCTTTGATTTTTTCCGCCGCCATCAATTGTTCGGCCTTGTTGATCACCAGTGCGGCCGCAGGGGGAATCCGTCCATGATCGGCCGCACAAACCGGGTAATCCAGCCAGCCGACCGGAACTAACAGAACGATAAAAATGACGGCCCACTTCATGAATCACCTTCCAGTTCAAACCGGATGGTGGTAGCGACCCGGGTCTTGACAGGTTCCCCCATGACGGTACCCGGTTGAAACCGCCATCCGGAGACCGCCTTGCGGACGCTTTGTTCAAACACCCCCGGTGGTTGCGCATCAATGATCCGGATATCCGTGACCCGGCCCTGCTCATTGACCATAAATTCAATATCCACCCAGCCTTCGACAGAAGCCCGCTTGGCCTGAAGAGGATAAAACGGCGGCACGCGGGATACGGGTATCAGGGGTTTGTCCAGGTCATCGGCGTCAAACACATCGCCCAGGTTCATGGCAGCAAAGTCGACGGCCGCCAGCGGGATATCGGCCAGGGCGGACATATCCGTCGGCACTGGAACTCTCTGTAAGTCCGGCTGAAATGTCCGTTCCAGGGAATCCGGGGTCAGGTCAAAGGTCTCCCGCACGGGCGCGGGAATTTCCGGCCTGGGTAATACCTCCTGCGGCGTGTCTGGCGTCTTTGTTAAAACGGTGTCGGGCGGCGTCAGTCGGACAAACTTGATGGCTTGAAGCGGCGGCGGATTCTTGGGCAGGCTAAGCCGCCCCAGGTTGACGACCGGCAGGACGCTCAACAGCATGAGATTGATCACCAGGGCCGCAACCGCGACGGCCGGCCACCGGCTTTTGCCTTCAATTATCTGTGAATCGCGATACGTCATTTCATCAGTTGTATTCTATTAATTATAACTGGTCCGGGTGGCTTCATCGCTCATGGTCGGCGCGACAATCGGATCCCAGGCACTGTCCACCCAGGTGCCAAGTGATGTGTGCATGTCCAGATATTTGGTCGGTATAGGGTGCGTGCCGATAACGACCTTGACGGGATATCGTTTTTCAAGAAACGCTTTGAAGGTATTGATATAAGGGCAGGGCGGATACCCCACCACCAGTCCGGTCGCCAGATGAATAATGGTCGCCCCGTTTTTTACCATTTCGTCGCCTGCATACTCAATGTTGCCGCCGGGGCACCCGTCACAACTGGTATAGCCGACCAGTTCGACGGCCGTGTCCGTGTATATATCAAACGCCCCATCCCTGTTTTTCAGGGCCCTCAGGCACTTGCCGCCGGCACAACGGCGGTAGCGGTCACAGATGATAATACCGATCTTTACCGATGAATTCATTTTTATCTCCTTTCCGCTCTGACTACCAAATGATCCCGGCAGAGCGATCAATCGTTCAAGCATTATTGTATTTTCGCCATGGTCCTGGAATTAAAAGCGTTTTTTTAATACAGATCCATATCGGACGGCATCCACCGGGCATACATTCAGGCAGCGCCCGCAGCTGAAGCAGTCTTCCGGAAGTCGCCGGCCGGCGACCCGGCCTTTGGCGGCATTTAAAGGACAGGCCTTTATGCAACCGCCGCATTCCGTGCAGCGGTCCCTGTCAATCCAGACCCGATTAATGCTGATTGTTTCAAATAGCCAGGAAATCAACCCAAAAGGACAGATAATCCGGCAAAAGGGACGGTACACAAACAGCGACCCCAGCATAACGACAATGACCGTTATCAGGATACTGATACTTTCAAAATGAAAATCAAACAGGTTAAACGGATTGACAAAATGGTAAAGGACAAGCCCCTTGCGGCTGCCGACAAAACCAAACAGGAACAACAGCACCAGGATAAACAGCATCACGCGGATGGTGTTGGTCAGGGCAAAGGGAAGTTTATGCTTTTTTGTTTTTCGCAGGAACGGCAAACTGTATACCAACTCCTGTAACGCCCCGAAAGGGCAGGCCCAGCCACAGATGACCTTGTTGCCGACGACGGCCAGCACGATAAAAAACAAAAAAGCCATGACTTTGGAGCCGGGATCGGGATACAGGCCGGCCATGGACTTGAACAGTTTTACCGCTCCCTCCATGGGATTAGGCGATTTCCCAAAATAAAAACCAGCCACCAGAACCGACACGATCAGCGTCATAATGTAAGGGAAACGGGGGTACCCGTATTTTCTCTGTTTAATGTCCGTCCCGGCCGGCCGCCCCAGGCGGGTTAAATAAACAACCCCCACCAGCACCAGTGCCAGATAAACATAGTATTTCGGGACAGCGTCCACATGGGACCGCAGGTGTTCAATGACATGTGCCAGTTCATCATCGGTTACTTGCAATTGCCTCAGGGGCTTGCTTTTGGAGACCTGCAGGGGAAGATGCAGCTCTTTGGCCAGGGATTTGCCGGTCACCCCCAGATGGGGCGCGATCTGCTTTATGGACATATCGATGTTGAAGCTGTCCATCGTATCTTGTTCAGGCGCCGCATGAATGAAAAAGCCACAAACAACAATGGTCAGGGCGACAACCAGTGTCAGCGCCAGAACAAGGCGTTGCCGGAAAGACAATAATAAAAACCACTGTTTTGTTTGCATGCCTGTTTTTCTTTCACACAACCAGAAGATTATCCGGAAACGCCGGCGATGTTTCCTGCCCGGTATTGTTCGATCAGTTTCCTGTAAACATCTATCGAGGCCTGATTGAAGAGCAGTTCATCTTCGGTCAACGGCCGGATCAGCCGGGCAGGTGTACCGATGATCATTGATCCCGGTGGAAAGGACTTGTTGTAAGGAACAAAACTGTTGGCACCGACAATGCTGTTCTTTCCGATTTGGGCGCGTGACATAATGGTGGCATTCATGCCGATCATGACATCCGCTTCGATACGGCAGCTGCGGACGACCGCCCCGTGACCGATGGTGACCCGTTCGGCAATACTGACTGCCGCCCCGAGGTCGCTGTGAATCAGCACGTTGTCCTGTATATTGCAGTCCCGCCCGATATCGACCGGGCCTTCATCTCCCCGCAAAACCGCATTAAACCATACGCTGGCGCCTTCCGCGATACGAACATCGCCAAAAATTTGGGCTCCCTGGGCAATATAAACCGTTTCATGTATCTCAGGCCGGCAGACCTGATGACAATTTTGCGAGGTCATGTCCCACTCCTTTTATTTTGGCATTACGGTTAACCAAACCGGTTTATGTTACGAATTCCTCGAAGAATTGGTTTATGCGGTTTTTGGATTGGCCCTTAGCGTTCATAAGGTTGAAAGAGCCTTGATTGGTTATACATCCAATTGTTTTTAAAATCAATCGCCGCCGGAATAATCACAAAAAACATCCGCTTATATCGGGCATTGCCAAAATTGATGTTTTCTGCGATGCTTTTTAAAACACCAAGCAAAGTAAAAAATTCGAAATTATGACCAGCGACAGCGTCACCAACCTCAAGAAATGGTTAAAAACCTACGCCGACACTTTTATTCAACGGGCAACAGATCCCGCCCCCTACCTGTTAAAAAAGGCCCATACCTTCAGGGTCTGTCGTGAGATTGTTGACCTTGGCCGGGACCTGGCGTTAAGCCCGAAGGACCTTTTGCTGGCGGAAGCCGCCGCCTGCCTGCACGATGTGGGTCGATTCCGCCAGATGGAAAAATACGGCACTTTTGTGGACGATCTTTCAGAAGATCACGCCCGCCTGGGGCTGCAGGTTATAAATGAAAAAAAACTGCTTGACGAATTCAGCGTCGAGCAATCGCATATTCTGCGGTCAGCCGTTGCCTTCCATAATGCCGCAAAAATACCGGACGGCCAGAATGATAAGGCCCTGCTTTTTATTAAATTGTTAAGAGACGCCGACAAACTCGATATCTGGCGGGTGGTAACCGCCGATTACAAGTTAAGTGATGCCGCCACACCGGATTTTGTCCGACTCGGGCTCAAAGATGACGGCCTTTATTCACCGCAGGCCCTTCAGGCAATCAAAGAAAAGCGACTGATCAACAAGTCGGTCATAACCCGTTTGAACGACTTTAAATTGATGCAGATCAGCTGGGTGTTTGATATCAATTTCACGCCCGCCCTCCAAAAGGTCCGAGATCGGGGTTATATTCCGGCCATCATCGCGACCTTGCCGGCTTCTGATGAATTAAACAGCATCCTGAACCAGGTAGAAGAATATATGATCCATATCGATCCGACGGTTTTGACCAAAGAAGAACCATCTCCCAATAAGGTAAAAGGGCAACCACAGGGGGTTGCCCCTACGGGCCGTGGATGACACCCGCAAATGTTGTGGGGGCGGCCCCCTGTGGCCGCCCGATAAAAACGCCCTGCACGATGTGCCCCCATGTAAATTCGCGATACGGAAAGCATTGATTTATCATGCTGAATATGTTATAAAATATAAACATTTTTTTTGCTGTTAAGATGTATTGATCAGGAAACGTGCCTTAACCTGGATTACCGAAAGGACGCCACATGGATGCGCTGACCGCTCTTTCCCTGGAATTTTTTACAAACACCGAAATTGTGATCCCGATCACACAGATTATTCTTTTTCTTTCCATCAGCACAGTGGTCCTGCTTTTTGGCAGAGCCAAACTGGCCCTTATGACAAACTATCTTTTCGCGCTGTACTGGGGATACCTGTGCAACCTTGAGCTCTATACCGAGCTTTTCCAGGACGCGGAATACATTATTTATATTTATTTTGGATTCGGTATTGCCGTGGCCTTTCTGGCGGTCTACGGATTTGTCTTTCAGCACGAATAAATAGCACATCGCCTCAGGTCGCGGGCGTGCTGCCGACCAGATTTTTCAACACATCCTCTTTGCCGAGGACCCCTACCAGCCTGGTGCCCGCCACCACCGGAATGGTGTGATAGTGTTTCTCCACCATCAGCGATGCGATTTCTTCAAGGGGGGTGTCCGGCTTGACGAATACGGGATCGGGTGTCATGGCATCAGCCACGGTTGTGGCGGCTATTTTCTGAATTTCTTTTTCCAGCGATTTGGTGGAGGTAAAAGAAAAAATACCATCAAGGAAAGTAAAGATCGACGGCAGGGGGAACCGTTTCTGCTGGGTAATCAGATCGCTCTGGCAGAGGATGCCCACCAGTTTATTCTCCTGATCGACCACTGGAACTCCATTAATATGGTTTTTCAGAAGTGTTCCTGCCGCCTGGGCAATATCGGTCTCCGGGGAAACCGTGATAACATCTTTTGTCATAATATCTCGGGCACTAATCATATCTTCTCCATATGTTTTGACATTTTTATTTATTTTACCACACATCCCGGCAAACCAAAAGGCGGTAACCCGCAAGTTTTACAAAAAGACTAAAAATTATTGACTTTTCTTGTTTATCTGATTATATTTATTACAATAAATGTTTATCGATAAGCTTCTTTGTTTCCGGCCACTTCATTGCGCCCCGCACTGATAAGAATCACACTGGATTAATTTGAATGCTATGAGAGTAGCTTACCGAAATGATATGATTTGATGCTTTTTCGATAACCAGGTAAAAAATTTTTATTACTCAAGAGCTGTATTATGACGTACAAGCACAAAACATATGCACTGGCGACATTGATCATTCTCGCGATTGTTCTTCATCCAGGAATCCTTTTGGCCGAAAAACTGCCCGCAGACCAGGTCAACATTTCCACCCCTGTTTACACCCCGCCCAAATCCTTTGCGCCGCAGCTGGGTCTTTATTCATATTCGGTTTCATGGAACGGCATCCCTGCCGGCAGTGCCGAGCTTGAACTTGATCGCAATGACGAGAGCTATGAAATCCGGGCCCGTGCGCGAACAGCCAAAGGGATCGACCTGATTTATAAGCTTCGTTACAAATCCGAAACCGTTCTTGATGCCGATACGCTCAAGCCAAAGCACTCGTTTTCCGTTGTATCCGCAAATTCCAGAAAAAAGACAACCCAGGTCGAATTTCTTCCCGACGGTGAAATTCTTTCCACCCGTAAAAACCATCGGGGCAGCGTCAAAACATTAAAATTCAACCCCGACAATTTCACCCTTGATCCTTTTTCCGCCGGGTTTCTGGCCTTGAGCCAGGAATGGAAAGTGGGAGAAAGCCGGCAGTTTGATCTGTTCAGCGGTAAAAGCCGTTACTTGATCGAATTTTCAGCAGTGGAACAGGTCAGTTTAACGGTAAACGGAGAACTGCGTTCAGCCATCGTGATCGTTCCCAAGGTAAAATCCCTGACTCAAACCGGTGACGATGCGGATGAGAAAAAAATGCGGGAAACACGAATTTTTATTGCCGCAGATCCCTCCCGTGAAATCCTTAAAGTATCCAGCGACCTTCTGTTCGGTAGTGTGAATACGGAGATAGTGGCCTTTACGCCTGCAGGGACGTCACCGGCGTCTGACACAGACAAAGGCGAAGTTGCTACAGTTGTCCCCCCTTTTTTATATCCCTTTGACACAGCCTTATAAATTTTCTATATTTCCAAGATTCATTCAATATTAACTGTCACTCCTATTCAGAGCAGAGAAAAAGTTGTCTGTTAAAACACAGCATAAGCGGCAGCGGTATATTCTTTATTCTCTCCTTTTGCTGATGGCTTTTTATATCGTCCTGTCCGATGCTGCGGCATCGGAAACGTCTTCACCGCCAGACGAAGGCAGCACACCATCCGACCAGGTGGCCACAGACACTTTTAATGCCTTGGGGGAATCCCTGGAGATGGGTAATGAGGTAAAAACCATTCGTCCGATCTGGCAGATTTACGGAGAAAGGGCTGATATCTTTCATCAAATGGTATGCGAAAAGCTGACGACAACGGCCAACTGGCTCGATTCGTTTTTTCGGGATGAACGTTCTGAAGTCGAAGAAAACACCTCCAGCCTGAGGCTGAGGCTTTCTTCTTTTTTTGAAGAAGGTGAAAGCGTAAAGCCCGACGCCAGGATACGATTCAGGCTTGTCCTGCCTGAACTGGAAGACCGGTTTCATATCATGATTACCGGTGAACAGGATAAAAATGATGATATCCGTGACACACTTTTGGATAAAAACGCGGAAATCGATCAAGAAGCAGAAAGAAACGTCAACCTGTCTTTGCGTTATTTTATTCGTACGGCCAAGGACATGAATTTCAGCTTGAAGGTGGGCGCCCGCATCAATAATTTTTCACCCGTCATATATGCCGGCCCGCGTTACAGAATTTCCAAAAACATCGGCGCCTGGCTGGTTCGGTTTACCCAGGAAGTTAAGTATTTCACGGACGAAGGCTGGGAGTCTGATACCCGATTTGACTTTGAAAAAATCCTTAAAGAGGATTTGTTTTTCCGAACCAGAACCGAAGGCTATTGGTTCGAACAGGAATACGGCTATTTTTATGAATTGAACTTTTCATTATATCAAGTGGTGGATGAAGACCGGGCCTTTCAATACGTCTGGAACAATTATTTTGAAACCCGGCCATGCCACTGTCTGGACCAAACCCTTCTGGGAATAACCTATCGCCGCAGATTCTGGCGAAAATGGCTTTTCTTTGAAATCAGCCCTCAGCTTGCATTCAGAGAAGAAGATGATTACCGTCCGACCCCGGGCATTACCTTTGCCGTGGAAGCCTTGTTCGGCAACAGAGAATGGTAGAGGGGCACCCCCCTGTGGGTGCCCCTTCACCGGGCGGCCACGGGGGGCCGCCCCTACAATATTCGTGAAGCGTGGTTATGTCTTCGGGTTAAAGCGAGGGAAGCCCGTCCAGCATTTTGCCGTCCGAAGAACCGTTCAACTGAAACCCGACCACGTTCTTGTCGGACGTAAACGAAATGTAAGTGGCGTTACTGATATTCTGTGGCGTGAATATTGCCTCCGCCATGTTGACCACTTTTTCATGCCCACCGACATTGATGGTGCTGGTAGCTATCGCGGCGCCACTATCGTTATATGCCCTCAGGGTGACGGACGCCTGGCTGTTTTCGGTATTGACAAAGGCAATGCCGGTCCAGCCGCTTTTTTCGATCTTGGCAAAAACGCCCTGCTTCGCGCCGGTGCCGCTGCCTTCGGCGTAAGCCGCCAGCAGTTTGCCGTTGATTGTACCAAACAGTTCAAATCCGCTTAATGGCCGCGTGGCATCAATTTTAAACCAGGCGGTCTCGGCGTCAAGCCCCAGGTTCTTGACCACACCGATATATTTTTCACCGCCTGCAATGGACAGGTTAAAAGGCGTCAGGGCCGTCCCGGTCTCACTATAGGGAGAAACCGTCAAGTCAGATGCCATGGCCGATGGGTTATAAGCGACTATGCCTGTCCACCAGGTGTTCATGTCGGCCACATGGGGATAGTATATGGTCGAGACCGTGTCATCCGTCAGCAAAAGGCCGTCCAGCTGGGTGTCGTTACCAAACAGTTCCAAACCGATGACGCCGCTGGCGTTGCTGATCACACCCGACTTGATGGCGGTCTGCGGTTGTCCGCCGAACAGGCCGGCCACGGTAAAAATTTTGTGCTCGTTGGCATTGATGGTATAGTTGACACTCCGGCCATCATTGAAAGTAATGGTCATATTCTTCGTTGCCGAGGTGGTGTTAACCAGGCTGATCCCGGTCCAGAAGCTGGCGTTGGAGGCGATATGCGAAATATAGATATCCGACGCATTGACCTCGTCAACCGCGGGAATGGCGGTCCGGTAGAGCCCGTTCTGAAAAAACTTTGTATAGCCCCGGACGACCCCTTCGGTATCTGAATAAAAAACGATATAGCCGATGTTGGCATGATTAGTAAATTCATTGGCAACGGTGATCTGCTTCCGTCCGTGGGCGGCAAGTGAAACGGTTTGGGTCTCAACCAGTTCACCGCTGTTGCTGAAGCCTGACAGCGTTCCACTGACCGTTTGACTGCCGGTGTTGATAAGAGCGATCTCTGTCTGCCAGGGAGTCCGGGTTGAAACATGCGGAAAATAAAGGGGATAACCATCTGAACCGGCAGTCGATCTGGCGACACACACCGTAAGCTGGGGATCGTCATAATCACTGGTGATGACAAGCAGGTCTTTTCCGCAATCCATAATCCCGGCCAGAGAGGCATCACCTCCCTGTGTAATTATCCCGTTTGCGTTCATGGTCAAGGTGCCTGAACCCATGCCGGAATCCTGATCTGAATCACTCCAGTTGGTGGTGAAGTTTCCGACGGCATCGAAATTCAAGTCGGCCCGTTCCCAGCCTTCCCAGCCCGAGGCCGAAGAGTAAACTGAATGGGCTTTCCACTCGCCGGCAAGGTCGGAAGCACTGAACGCAGACCCGCATTGCTTAACCGCAATCATCAGTGAAGGGTCACCGGCGCCCTCGTATTCACCTGTCATGACAAACAGATTCTTGTCAGGGCTCATAATACCCTCAAAAGAGGGGACGCCTGTGAGCGTGATGATACCGCTGGAATCAATGGCCAGTGTTCCTGCAGTCGTGCCGGAATCCAGGTCCGAGTCTATCCAGTTGGCCGTAAAGTTTCCGGAATTATCGATGGCAAACGCTGTCCGGTCCCAGCCTTCCCAACCCGAGGCCGTAGAATGAATCAAATGCGCATTCCAGTTGCCCGCAAGATCGGAAGCACTAAATGAAGTCCCGGTCTGTTTGACACCGACCATTAAAAAGGGATCATATCCAGGATTGGAATATTGGCCTGTCATGACAAACAGGTTTTTATCAGACCGCATTATACCTTCTACCGAGGAACCATAAGCCGGGATTGTTATTATCCCGTTGGCATCAATAGCCAGGGCGCCGGCATCCGTACCGGAATCCATGTCCGAGTCCACCCATGTAGCCGTAAAATTTCCGGAATTGTCCACCGTAAGACTCGTACGGTCCCAACCTTCCCAGCCCGAAGCTGAAGAATTCATCATGTGCGCTTTCCAGCTGCCCGAAAGATCGGCGGATGAAAAAGCATCGGCCGCAAAAGACAGGGTGCCGCTAAACAGCATAATAACAGTTACCAGACAAGCACTCAGAACAGCCGTGTGCTTAAACCCGACCTTCAGTGTTTCTTCGTTTCGCATGGGGACTCCTTTAAAATTTTTGCTGTTTCCTGTTTCCCAGCATCAGCCAGCGCCAAAACATGACGCACAGGTTCTCGCTGACCGATTATATTTGTTTGCGTTATATCAACCTGCTGAAAGGGTCAAGTTTTTTTTGCCGTGCCGCCATTGTCACCGATCAAACAAAAAGTGATGAAATTTTGCCGGCCGCTATTCAAACACTTCAAAAACTGATATAATTTTAAAATAATATTAATTACGAGATAAGCAGGGAGCCGGAAAAACCGGCGCTCAACAATTTGTATTGTATTAACCGGAAAACAGGGAGGAAGCATGAGGCGGATCGTATTAATTCTGGCAATCGCAACGGTATTATGTACCGGATGTTCTCAACGTATTCTGGACTTTACCATCATTTCGTCAAAAAATGTTGATTTATCTCGTGCCGACACCTGGGAACAAGCCTCATGGCGTGTTAAGGGAGTCGATACGGCCCACTGGATCATCTTCTTTCCGACCGGAATACCTGACGCAAAAGAAGCCATGGATCGTGCCATCGAGTCCCAGCCGGGCGCGGTGGCCCTTGTCGACGGCGTCGTCTCATACAAAGGTTGGATGATCCCGCTGCTTTATGGACAGCAGAAGTATATTGTTGAAGGTTCCCCCCTGATTGACCCCAAGCTGAAAAGGCCTTAACGCGAAATAACGACTAAAGACACTGCAATTGCATAAAAGGCCGGGCGGTTTTGCCCGGCCTTTTGTCGTTCCCGGCCAAAAACATTACCCCGCCGCAATTAAGGCCTGTGACGAGAGACCGGAAAAAGCGGAAAACGGTTTGCGCGCAGGGTTGGCTGTGGGTCAGGCCTTTTTCAGACCATAAAAAAAGGGGTTAAGATTTTCTCTTAACCCCTTGTTTTATTTTTGGTAGCGGGGACAGGATTCGAACCTGTGGCCTCCGGGTTATGAGCCCGACGAGCTACCAGACTGCTCCACCCCGCATCAAATTAGAGTAATTTTGTATTATAGTTTGTTCCGCCGTTGTGTCAAGAGGTTTTTATCATTAATAATCGGCAATCAGCGCTTTAATCCGTGCTTGATTCTCTTTTCCCTGTTTGTCCGTTGAAAAGCGGGCCATTACCTGCTTTTGTCGGGAGGATTGCCCGGAAATGATTTCAAGATCGGTTTTGGGCATCTGAAATGTTTTGGCCAGAAAAGAAACACACATCTTATTGGCCGCCCCGTCTACCGGCGGCGCTTTGAGTTTTACTTTAAGCGCGTCCCCATGACGCCCCACAATCTGATTTTTAGAGGATCTGGGCACGGCCAGCACTTTGAATTCCAGAGAACCCGATGTTTCTTTAACGGGAATCATGCGGCCTCCGCACTGGTTCTTACAGATTCAGGGCCTCGACCAGTCGTTCTTTTAACTGTTCGTACGTGGTGGTAACGGGAAATTGCGGGAATTCCGTGATCACATTTTCCGGGGGCCGAAACAGGATGCCACTGGCCGCTTCTTTGAGCATGCTGATATCGTTGTATGAGTCGCCCATGGCCGTAATCCGGTAATTCAGGCTTTTCAGGGCCTGGACGGTTTTCCTTTTGCCGTCCTGCTGACGAAGGGTATAATCGACGACATCCCCCTTATCGCCGATAACCAGGGTATTACAGAACAGGGTCGGCATCTTCAGTTTTTCCATCAAAGGGCCGGCAAACTGGGTGAAGGTATCAGACACAACAATCACCTGGACTTCCCGACGCAACCAGTCCAGAAAATCCACCGCCCCTTCCAGAGGCTCAAGGGTGGCGATAACATCTGTAATATCTTTTAATTTCAGGTTGTTTTCAGCCAGGATACCCAGTCTTTTTTTCATCAGCACATCATAATCGGATATATCCCGGGTGGTCAGTTTAAGTTCCTCGATACCGGTTTTAAGGGCCACATTAATCCAGATCTCGGGCACAAACACACCTTCCAGGTCGCTACAGACAATATTCATCATAAATCTTTTCCTATTCAGTTTCTCCATCGACATCGTCAATGCGGATCAGCATCGGTTTGTCGGTCACAATGTCCAGGGCCGCGATTTCCGTCAGTGCCTGCTTGACGTCAGCTTCATAAGCCAGATGCGAGATCATGACCAGCGGCACTTGTCCGCCGTCGACAACCCGCCCTTTCTGCTGAACCGATTCGATGCTGATATTATGGTTTCCCAGGATACCGGCAATTTTCGAAAGCACACCCGGCCGGTCAGAAGCGGTAAAACGGAAATAATAACGGGTAAGCAGATTATCCATGGGCAGCACCGGCATCGGCTTGACGGCGCCGTCTTGATACGAAAGAGCCGGAACACGCTGTTTCATGCCCCCGGCGATATTTCTGGCCAGGTCCACAATATCGGACAACACCGCGCTGGCGGTGGGCATCATACCGGCCCCATGGCCATAAAGAAGGATGTCACCCACGCAGTCACCGGAAACCGTCACCGCGTTCAGGGAACCGTTGACACTGGATAAAAGATTGTCTTCCGGGATCATGGTCGGATGGATTCTGGCCTCCACACCGCCCTTGGTCCGTTTGCTGATGGCCAGCAGTTTGATCCGGTAACCAAAGGCTTCGGCAAACTCGATATCCAGAGGGGTGATGGACCGGATGCCCTCAACGTAAATATCCTTTAAATTGATGGTCATGCCGAAACTGATGGCATTCAAAATGGCCAGCTTGTGCGCCGTATCCATGCCGTCAATATCCAGGGTGGGATCGGCTTCGGCAAAGCCCTTGTCCTGAGCTTCTTTTAAAGCGACGTCAAAAGCACATCGCTCTTCGGTAATTTTGGTCAGAATATAGTTGCAGGTGCCGTTTAGAATCCCCCGGATGGAGTCAATCCGGTTGGCGACCAGAGACTCCCGGATGGTCTTGATAATGGGCATGCATCCGCCCACGCTTGCTTCATAGGCGATATCCACGTTTTTTTCCGCCGCCTGTGAAAAAATTTCACCGCCGTGGTTTGACAGCAACGCTTTATTGGCGGTGACAATGTGTTTGCCGTTCTCAATGGCACGCAACATCAGGTCTTTGGCAATGGTTTCGCCGCCGATCAACTCGACAATAATATCAATTTCCGGATCGCTGATAACCGCCCCGGCATCTGCCGTCATCACACCCGGTTCCAGGGCCAGACCCCGGTCCCGCTCGGTATCGATATCAGCGATGTTTTTTAATTTTAATATCAAACCGCTCCTGGCAGCAATCAGGGACTGCTTGTCCAGCAGCGTTTTAGCCACGCCGGTGCCAACCGTGCCGCAACCGAGCAGACCAATTGAGATTGTTTTCATTAAACACCTTTTTACTGTTAGTATTACCGCTTTTTAATCAATCTATCGGCAGAAAAGGCCTCCGGAATTCGAAGGGAGTCGAGAAATTGAATGCCCTTTCCCTCGACCCCTTGAATCCTTGAACCCTGGAATCCTTATATTATCTTTTTAATGCCCCGGACCGCCTGATTGATACGCATTTCGTTTTCAATCAGCGCGAAGCGGACATAGTCGTCACCGTATTCGCCGAACCCCAGCCCGGGTGAAACCGCAACCTGGGATTCATGGATCAGCATTTTGGAAAATTCCACCGAGCCCATTTCCCTAAATTTTTCCGGGATTCTGGCCCAGACAAACATGGTGGCCTTCGGCTTTTCGATGGACCAGCCCACCCGGTTCAACCCGTTTACCAGGGTGTCCCGGCGGGACCGGTAGGTTTCGCAGATGTCCTGAACGCATTCCTGGGGACCGTTCAAGGCGATAATGGACGCGATCTGAATGGGCTGGAACATGCCGTAATCCAGGTAGCTTTTGATCCGCCGCAGAGCCGCCACGATATGCCGGTTGCCGACACAAAAACCGACCCGCCAGCCGGGCATGCTGTAGCTTTTTGACAGAGAGAAAAACTCTACTCCCACATCCTTGGCCCCTTCCACCTGTAGAAAACTCGGGGCCTGGTAACCGTCAAACACGAGGTCGGCATAGGCGAAATCATGGATGACCATGACATCATATTTTCTCGCATAGGCCACGATTTCCTTGAAAAAATCCAGTTCCACAATTTCGGTGGTCGGGTTATGCGGATAGCAAAGCACCAGGACCTTGGGCTTGGGCCAGCTCTGCCGGGTAGCGTCGGTAAGGTTCTTGAGAAAATCTTCCCCCGGCCCCACCGGAATGCCGCGAACACTGCCGCCGGCGATGATGGTAGCGTAGGGATGAATGGGATAAGTCGGGCTGGGGGTAAACACCAGATCACCGGGACGGATCGTCACCAGGATGAGATGAGAGAAACCCTCTTTCACCCCCATGGTGGCAATCGCTTCTTCCTCATAATCAATACCTACGTCGTAGCGGCGCTGGTACCAGTCGGCGATGGCCATACGGAGTTTACGGATCCCCATGGAAGCCGAATAGCGGTGATTATGGCCTTTTTCGGCCGCTTCCACCAGCTTGGCAACCACGTGATCCGGTGTCGACAAATCGGGGTTTCCCATACCCAGATCGATAATATCCTTACCCGCCCGCCGTTCCTCCATCTTGATCTGGTTGACCGTGGCAAACACATAGGGCGGCAGGCGATCAAGCCTTCCAAATTTAGTATTCATTCTTTCTTCCTTTTCAAACAAAGATAAACACACCATAATTACTACAGGTCAACGGCCGCTGTCAAAAAATATTTTGACTTTTCACAGGCATAACGTTAATATTGTTGGTCTTTGGCTACAAATAATTCTACGCATGCAAGATATATGATAAGGACGCGGATATGACTTCAATAACATATAAAGACGCCGGTGTTGACATTGACAAAGGCAACGCCTTTGTCGAACAGATCAAAAAAATCGCCAAAAAAACGCATCGGCGCGGGGTGATTGACGATATCGGTGGATTTGGCGGTTTGTTCTCGCTGGACACCTCCGGCATGAAAAATCCGGTACTGGTCAGTTCCACCGATGGTGTCGGCACCAAGCTGAAAATTGCCTTCATGACCGGCAAGCATGATACGGTCGGTATCGATCTGGTGGCCATGTGTGTCAACGACGTCGCTGTGCAAGGGGCCGAACCCCTCTTTTTTCTGGACTACCTGGCCACAGGCAAGCTGGACATCAAAATCGCCACCGACGTGGTCAAAGGCATCGGGGACGGCTGTCAGCAGGCAGGGTGCGCGCTGATTGGCGGCGAAACAGCAGAGATGCCTGATTTTTATAAGAAAAATGAATACGACCTGGCCGGCTTCACGGTCGGCATCGTCAACAACAGCCAGATTATTGACGGCTCGGACATACGGGTAGGCGACAAGGTTATCGGTATCGCCTCCAGCGGCCTTCACAGCAACGGCTATTCGATGGTGCGAAAAATATGCTTTGATATCCTGAAACTTAAACTCGAGGGCCATATTGAAGAATTCGGCCGCGCCCTGGGCGAAGAGCTGCTGGAACCGACCCGTATATATTCCGAATTGATCAAACGACTGATAAAAATGTTTACCATTCGCGGCCTGGCCCATATCACCGGCGGCGGCCTGGCGGAAAACCTGGCCCGTATCCTGCCCCAGACCTGCACCGCCGAAATCGCCGCGGGTTCATGGGACGTGCCGCCCGTATTCCGTTTTCTGCAACAAGGCGGCAATGTTTCCGACGATGAAATGCAACGAACCTTTAACAACGGCATCGGACTGGTGATCGTCGTATCTAAAAAGCAGTGTCAGGAAGTCCTGCAGAGCATTGAAGCCATGGGAGAAAAGGCGTTTCTGATCGGCGAAATAAAGTCCCGCAAGGAAAAGGCAACCCATGTTTACTTCAAGTAATCCGGATAAAGATTCCCCTCCGGGATTTTTCAATCGCCTCCGAAAGGGTTTCATTCGTTGGATGGCGCGCATTGAAGAGGCGCAAAAAAAAACCCCTGCCTGTAAAAGCTGAGGTGTTGCAAGGCGTCCGCCGGTACGGCGGAATCGATAACGGATTTGCGACACCCTGGTCTTGAACTTATTCCTTTGCCACCTGGAATCATATTTGACAGAATCATTAGCGGAAGCATTAAATGTATGTTCTGGGTATAGAAAGCTCGTGTGATGAAACAGCCGCAGCGGTTGTCCTAGACGGCCACACCATCCGCTCCTCGATCGTATCGTCACAGGTGAAGACACACCAGCCCTACGGCGGTGTTGTTCCCGAACTGGCATCGCGAAAACATATTGAAAACATCACCCCGGTTGTCCGGCAGGCCATAGCCGAAGCAGACCTGACCAACGACCGGATCGACGCCGTGGCCGCCACTCAGGGACCCGGCCTGGTCGGTGCTCTGCTGGTGGGCTTCTCCTTTGCCAAGGCCTTTGCCTACGCCCTGAACCGACCGCTGGTCGGCGTCAATCACCTGGACGGCCACCTGGCCTCGGTCCTTTTGACCGACAATCCACCGGCCTTCCCGTTTGTAGCGCTGCTGGCTTCCGGCGGCCATACGGCCATCTATCATGTCAGGTCCAGGACCGAGGCCGATCTCATGGGGCAGACCCGGGATGACGCGGCCGGTGAGGCATTTGACAAAGTCGCCAAAGTCATGGGCCTGGGCTATCCCGGCGGCGGAATCGTCGAACGGTGCGCCGCCCGTGGGGATCCATCTGCTATCCGGTTCACACGGCCGTATCTTGATAAAAACGAATTTGATTTCAGCTTCAGCGGCATCAAAACAGCCGTCAGCCGCCAGGTTCAGTTAGCCGAAGACAATCTGGAAGCAATGATACCGGACATTGCAGCGGGTTTTCAGGAGGCGGTGGCCGATGTGCTGTGCCATAAACTGATTTACGCGGCCAAGGTCAAGAACACCCGTCATATCGCCCTGGTCGGGGGCGTGGCCGCCAATACCCACCTGCGTCGAAGAATGGCGGAGCAGGCCGAAGAAAACGGTCTGTCACTTCACGTTCCACCGATTTCTCTCTGCGGCGACAACGCCGCCATGATTGCGGCTGCCGGATTTTACCGGCTTCAGGAGAGCAGACCGGTCGGTCTTGATGACGATGTTTATTCAAGGATACGAGCGTAAGCAGACGCCTTTTCGAATTTCTCCGGCAATAATATGTAGCGGAAGGCTGCAAGGCAATCCGCTACGCACGTAGGGGCAACCCCCTGTGGTTGCCCTTTACCGGGCAGGCACGGGGGCCTGCCCCTACAATATGCATGAGCATCCGCCCTACAGCATTCGCGATTACCCCACACCACTCAAAAAAAGGCCGGCATTGTCTTTCTAAAAAGGGCTACCGCCGGATACACTTCAATGACATAGCGTCTGTAAGAAGCATCCGCCGCCCCCGCCTCCTCCGCCATTAGCACCGGTATCGTCACCGCCGCCGTCACCATCATTGCTGATAAACAGGGCCGGGCCGGAAGGATCTTCAATAACGCCGTTCGCAATGCCGTCCGCGTCCCCGATCCCGCCGTCCTGCAGGGTCAACGTTACCGACATGCGGTCCCCGCTGATGACGGCATGAGCCGTATAATCATACCAGCCGTTGACGGAATCATGTTTATACCAGATCGCTCCTTCAGGAATCGGTTGGGAACAATAAATTGTCAATTCAACGGTGTCGCCGATGAAAGCCGTCAACACCCGGAACGACACCAGTCCCAGCGGAAAGGCGTCCGGCCGGTTGGTGGTGTCGGGCACTGTCGCGTCGTCGACCCATTCCAGGTATTCCAGCATGATTTCATCCGGAAGAACGACCCCGAAGTACAGCCCTGAACCGTTGGAGACCACGGCGATGTTGTTCTGATCCCCATCCGGTATGCCGTTACCGTCCAGGTCAAGATCATCCGGCAGCTCCTCACCGGGTGTCCAGATAACTGTAAATTCGGCGCTAACCGCGATGTCGGCCATGACATTGATATCCCGCCGGGTCGCGGTGGTAACGCCGTCACTCCACCTCAGAAACCGATAGCCTTCATCCGGACTGGCCGTGACCGGTGATCCGTCCGCACCCTGACGGATTGTCTGGTAACTGTCACCGATGATGGCGCCATGATCGCCGGCCGTGTAATCCAGCGTAAAGGTGTTGACAGCCTCTTCAAAAACAGCCGTCACCAGGATATTTGAGGTCACATCGGTGTCCAGGCGCGGGTTCTCAACAGATCCATCGTCCCATTGGACGAAGTCATAACCGGGGTCAGGTACGGCCAGAACTTCCGAACCGTCGCCGCCATGGCTGACCCGTTGGGGACTGATACCGCTGATACGACCATTGGCACCGGCCGCGTATTCGAGGACGTAAATGTTTCTGGCAAAAACGGCTGTTGCGGCCAGATCGGCGGTGACATTCAGGTCGGTCCGGTAGGCACCGGCCACGCCGTCACTCCAGCGCACAAAATGATAACCGCTGCGGGGCATCGCCCTGACAGCCGCGCCGTCCGTTCCGTAATCGACCGTCTGGGGATTCGGGCCCACAACACTCCCGCCACTGCCGGCGGTATAGGTCAGGGTATAAGTGTTAATGGGCGCCACAGCGGTCACGCTGATATCGGCCGCGGGCATGGTCAGGGTGGTATCGGCCTGATTGGTATCCGCCACCCAGGCGGTCTGACCGGTCCAATGCGAAAACGTATGGCCGACGGGAACCGTGGCTGAGATGGCGACATTTACCCCGGGCAGGTAGTTCCCACCGCCGGTGCCGTCGTTTACCGTCAGTGTAAACGTCGCGGCTCCCTGGGTCTTATATTCGGCCGTCACCGCCGCGGCCGACGAGGGCATGACCAGGGTGGTGTCCGGCAGGTTGATGTTGGCAAGGGTGGCCGTGTCCCCGGTCCACTGGTCGAACACCATGCCGGCCGGGGATGGATCCGCTGCCAGCAGAACCGTTTCACCGGGCAGATAATCCCCGCTGCCGCTGCCGGATGTAACCGTCAACGGATAGGTGACGGCGCCCTGGGCCTTGAAGGTGGCGGTTACGGTTGTCACCGCACCGGGCATGAACAAGGTGGTGTCCGGCAGGTTAACGTTGACGATGGTGGCGGTGTCCCCGGTCCATTGGTCGAACACCATGCCGGGCGAGGGGGCATCCGCCGCCAGCGTCACCGTATCACCGGGCAGATAATCCCCGCTGCCGCTGCCGTCAACGACGGTAAGCGAATAGGCTGTGGTGCCCGGATCCTTGTAAGTGGCCGTTACGATCACATTCCCGTCGGGTATGGTGACGGTCGTGTTGGGCTGATAGATATTGGCCACCGTCCCGGTATCGCCGGTCCACTGGTCGAACACCAGGCCGGCCGCGGGCGGATCGGCGGCAATGGTGACCACATCTTCAAACGGGTATGTTCCGTCGCCCACGCCGCTGTTGACCGTCAGGATATAATTGTTGATCGTCCACTGGGCGTAAAGGGTCACGTCGCCGGCACCCATGGCAAAGGTGTCACCGCCGGTGTAGCCGGTTCCGCTGCCGTTGGCGGCCGTGTTCCAACCGCTGA
The DNA here is from genome assembly GCA_963674745.2 of Desulfosudaceae bacterium. GTDB lineage: Bacteria > Desulfobacterota > Desulfobacteria > Desulfobacterales > Desulfosudaceae > JBFMDX01. The sequence goes on from CAXXDV010000001.1 coordinate 725,736, forward strand.
ACGTATGGCCGGTTTTGACCAGGGAGCCGGTATTGCCCAGCACGGTTACTGTATTGGTAATATTGTAGGTATTCCCGTCCACCGGGACGCTGCCGCCGCTATTGGTGTTGCCGTTGTAAGTCACGCTGTAGGGAATGGCCGTCCACTGGGCGTAGAGCGTCACGTTACTGCTGCCCATGGCAAAGGTGTCACCGCTGGTGTAGCCGGTACCGCTGCCGTTGGCGGCCGTGTTCCAGCCGGCGAAGGTGTAGCCGGTCTTGACCAGGGAGCCGGTGTTGCCCAGGACGGTTACCGTATTGGTGATATTGTAGGTATTGCCGTCCACGGGAACGCTGCCGCCGGTATTGGTGTTGCCGTTGTAAGTCACGGTATAATCGATGGCCGTCCACCGGGCGTAGAGCGTAACATTGCCGGTAATGCCGAAGGTATCGCCCCCGGTATAACTGGTGCCGCTGCCGTTACTGACCGTGTTCCAGCCGGCAAAGGTATAGCCCGTACGCACCAGACTGCCGGTGTTACCCAGCACCGTGGCCGTGTCGCCATAGGTATAAACCGTCCCGTCCACGGGCACCGCACCGCCGGTATTGGTGTTGCCGTTGTAAGTCACGCTGTAGGGAATGGCCGTCCACTGGGCATAGAGCGTCACATTGCTGCTGCCCATGGCAAAGGTGTCGCCGCCGTTGTAACTGGTACCGCTGCCGTTGGCCGCCGTGTTCCAGCCGTTAAAGGTATAGCCGGTTTTGACCAGGGAACCGGTATTGCCCAGCACCGTCACCGTATCCGTGATGTGATAGGTGTTGCCGTCCGTCGGCGCCGCCCCGCCGGTGTTGGTGTTGCCGTTATAGGTAACCGCGTAATTGACGGCCGACCACTGGGCGTAAAGCGTGACATTGCTGAGACCGATGGCAAAGGTATCGCCGCCGGTATAGCTGGTGCCGCTGCCATCGGCGGCCGTATTCCAGCCGGTAAAAGTATAACCGGTGCGCACCAGACTGCCGGTATTGCCCAGAACCGTGGCCGTGTCGGTATAGTGATAGCTCGTGCCATCTGTAGGCACCGCGCCGCCGGTGTTGCTGTTGCCGTTGTAAGTGACGGAATACGTGATCTCCGTCCATTGGGCATAGAGCGTCACATTGCTGCTGCCCATGGCAAAGGTGTCGCCGCCGTTGTAACTGGTGCCGCTGCCGTTGGCAGCCGTGTTCCAGCCGGAGAAAGTATAACTGGTCTTTACCAGGGAGCCGGTGTTGCCCAGGACGGTCACCGTATTGGTAATGTTATAGGTGTTGCCGTCGGTCGGCACCGCTCCGCCGGTGTTGGTGTTACCGTCGTAGGTGACCGTGTAATCGATGGCTGTCCATTGGGCGTAAAGCGTCACATTGCTGAGACCGATGGCAAAGGTGTCGCCGCCGGTATAGCTGGTGCCGCTGCCGTCGGCGGCCGTGTTCCAGCCGGCAAAGGTATAACCGGTGCGCACCAGGCTGCCGGTGTTGCCCAGGACGGTCACCGTATCCCCGTCGGCATAGCTGCTGCCGTCCGTGGGAACCGCTCCGCCGGTATTGCCGTTTCCGTCGTAGGCCACCTTGTAACCGCCCAGGGTAATGTTATCAAAGTTGAGCTGGTTAACGCTGCCGCCGGTCACGGTGATATCAAAACGAAGCTCGGTGACATCGACAAAAGCGGAAAAATCCAGCCCCAGGAGGGCCAACGAGTAGGCCAGGCCGTTGTACATGGTAAAGCTGGAAATGGATTGACTGGTCGTTCCCCCGGCATTCAAATCGGCCGTAATCGTGATCGATACCACCCGATCGGCGCCGTAGGGACTGAACTCCATGTCCCCCAGGTCAAACATCGACAGGTTGGTGCCGTCCGGCTTGATGACGATCCCGGTTTCCGTTGCATTGGATGAGCTGTAATACATGCTGGTGATGTCATTGGTGAAGGTATCCGATACCAGAAACCGGTTGCCCTGGGGTTTGAAGCCGCCGCTGGCCGCGCCCAGGGCGCTAAAATCGTATTTGGGAAGCCCGGCCGGATCGGTGGTGTGGTTGATGATATTGGTGCCGGTAGCGGTCAGGTAGTTTTCCCCGCCTCCGGAACCGTCAAACTCATAAACGGCTGTTCGGTATTCGGTGCCGGCCGACAGGCCGGCAATACGCGTATGGTTTTCAGTCCCGATATAGACGCATTTCCAGCCGCCGCCGATGTCCGCGGCCGTGCCAAAATTCGCATCAGCGGTGTACTCGGTGCCGTCCGTCACCGTGGGGGTGCCGGTATTGCCCGCTTTGATAAACATGATCCGGCTGGTGCCGTTTCCGTTTACCCAGTAAACATCCATGGTCGTCGTGCTGGTGCTGGCCACCTTCAGGCCGGACGCCTGCGTGGTTGGTTCGGTGCCAAGCACGTACTCATCCGGATCGGAAATGGTGATGTTGCCGAAGTTTATATTTAAGACCTGGTCGGTGGTGATATCGAAACGAAGTTCAGTGACGTCATTAAAAGCTGAAAAATCCATGCCCATGAAGGACAGGGAATACGGTATGCCCAGGTACATGGTAAAATTGTTGACGGTCTGGCTGGTTGTACCACCGGCTTTCAGGTCCGCCGTAACCGTAACGGTAACCGTGCGGTCGGCATCATAGGGGATGAGTTCCAGGTCGACCAGGTCAAATGAAAAAAGGGTTGTGGCATTGGGTTTGATCACCATCCCTGTAACGGAGGCGCCGGAATCGTTATAATACATACTGGTACCGTCATTGGTGAACGTCTCACTGACCAGGTAGCGGCCGCCCTGGGGCTTGAATCCGCCGCTGGCCGCGCCCAGGCTGCTGAAGTCTTTCTTGTCTAGACCGGCCGGACTGGTGGAGTGGTTGATGATGTTGGTGCCGATTGACGTCAGATAGGCTTCGCCGCCGCCGGTGCCGTCAAATTCATAGACTACCATCCGGTATTCCGTATTGGCGGCCAGGCCGGTAATGGACAGCAAGTGACCGGTGTCCCGATACACGCATTTCCAGCCGCCGCCAATGTCCGTGGCTGCCGAAAAATCCGCGTTGGCCGTATACACGATGCCGTCAGTAACCGTGGGGGCGCCGGTATTGGCCTGCTTGGCAAATACGATGCGTTTGGTGCCGTTTCCGTTCTGCCAGTATATGTTAATGACCGTGGTGGCGTTGCTGGCCGCCTTGAGGTTCGAGGCCTGCACGGTCGGAGTTGTGCCGGACGCGACCGGCGCCTGCTCGTCGGTAATCGTGATATTGTCGAAGTTAATGTTATATACCAGGGAGCTCACCACGGTCAGGTCAATTCTGAGTTCGGTAACGTCATTAAAGGCGCTGAAGTTCATGCCCATGGCCGTCAGGGAGGTCGCTGCCGTTAAACCATAATTTGAGACCGACTGGCTGGTGGTGCCGCCGGCCTTCAGATCCGCGTGAACGGCAATTGACACCGTATAGGTGCCGCCATAGGGGCTGATGGTCATGTTGCCCAGGTCAAAGGAAGACAGGTTGGTGCCATCCGGCTTGATAACCATGTCGGTGACGGTCGAATTGACGCTGTCATTGTAATACATGCTGGTGCCGTCATTGGTAAACGTTTCCGTCACCAGAAACCGGTTGCCCTGGGGTTTGAAACCGCCGCTGGCCGCACCGAGATTGGAAAAATCATACACGGCGGCAGAAGCGGGCAGGGCCAGGGTAATAAGTAAAAACAGCACTGGGACAAACCGACAAACGGACTTTTTCATTTCAAAAGTTCCTTATTCGATTTTAATTTTTCTGGTTCAAACGCAGAACGCGATCCGTGAAACACTTCGAAAAACCCGATATGCTTCAAAACATCATATTAATTTAAGATATTATATAATAAACCCCGGTTTTTTGACAGTAATATTTTATCTTCCATCATAAAAGGTGGCGCCCGGGTTCGAGGTTTGAGGGACCGGTTTCAGAAAAGGGGGGGCGGCGGTAAAACCTTAAAATGCTTACTTAAAGGCACTTTCGTTTCAACTGTAATACGCGTGAGACCGAACGCAGGGAGGCCTCACGGGCCGACTCGTCTGAGCAGATCTTTTCCAGAAGCGTGTCAAAGGCGGCCTGCCGGGCCGGCCCCCGATGACAGACCATGGCCAGGTCGATATCCGCTTCAATTACACGCCTGATCACGGTTTTTATATCATAATGCCGGACAATGGCCCCCATATCCAGGTCATCGGTCATGACCACGCCGTCAAATCCCATTTTATCACGAAGCAGGGTTTTGACAATTTTGACAGACATACCGGCCGGCCAGTCCCTGTCCCAGCCGGTATAGAGGATATGGGACAGCATGACGGCGGAAACATCACTGTCAATGGCCGCCTGAAAAGGGACCAGGTCGGTGGCGGCCATTTCGTCCGGACCTGTTTCCAAAGAGGGCCGGTCAATATGAGAATCGGCAGTGGTGCGGCCCAGGCCGGGGAAATGTTTGGCCACTGCCATAATGCCGCCGGCCTGCAGACTGTCGATCACCCGGCACCCGAGACGGGCCACGTTTTGGGGGTTACCCGGAAACGACCGGTCTTTCATGATACTGTTTTCACATAATGAAGCAACATCCATGACCGGCGCGAAGTTCATGTTGACACCGATGTGCCCCAGTTCAACGGCGGATATCCGCCCAAACCGATCCGCCGCATCATAATCGTTAATATGCGCATTCCCCGGAAACAGGGTAAACGGTTCCCGTAACCGGGCCACGGTTCCACCCTCCTGGTCAATGGCGATCAACAGCGGCGGCAGGCCGCAGTCAGCCGCGCAGGATTGCGCAGCGGCGCACATCTCCCTTATATCTTCCGGGCCTTCCAGGTTTCCGGAAAACAATATAATGCCGGCGACATTCAGTTGTTCGATCAGAAACCTTAAATCGTCATTAAAGCCGGGGCCGTCAAAACCGGCGATCAGGCGCTGACCGGCCAGCATTTTGTCCGGAAAAGAGGACGGATTCATAAGATGCACCTTTCTTCACCCTGTGGTTTTACGAAACCGGGACACCTGCCGGGAAATCGCGATCAGCTCATTTTTTTCATCCCATACCCGGGCGTCTTCCTCGACCACCCCGTGACTGAGAAAAAGTGATCGAAACACACATTTCAGCCATGCGGATTGGGGGTTATTGCGGACATTGATGGACATTTCAATGGTCGGCACCCAGGCCACCGCCCCCTGGCTGGCCAGGATCGGCGGCGGAAAGGCATCGGCCGCCAGAAGTGCCGACAAGGCGTCAAACGGCCGATCATCACGAAACCTTATCCACCCCCTGTGCTCCGATTCTTCCGACAGCTTGCCGGTCGTCATCCAGCCGGCACAGGCCGGGTCCAGTCTGACCTCCAGATGATCGAACATGGTATAACCGGGAAGGCTCGGCATTTCGATACATTGCTCAAGCCCGGGAAGCTCGGGCGCGGCGGCTTCATACCGCTTCTCACCGGTATCGTTACCTTCATCCGTCATGGTACAGAAAGCCCGGATTCTGGGAGTTCCCTCCTGAAGCAAGGTGGCCTGCCAGCGGTCAAAATAACGGGAGCCGCCCAGATATTCCAGCCCGATCTCCGCCGGACCCGGCCTACAGCGGGCAATAAAATTGGCGGTCACGATCAGGGGCCACTGTTTACCGGCGCTTTTTTGCACGGCGTTGGCCAGCATGGCCATAAGATAACCGCCATCGGGATTTTTATCCACGGACCAGTTTTCGGAAACCGTCGCCTGAAACGTTTCCGGCGTCTGCAAAATCACTTCGATATCCCTGTCAAATTGATACATTGCCACTCCTTCCCGTCTAAAATAACCAGAGGCCCCAAGACATGGGTTTTACATTAAATATCATGCCGGCGGTAAGCATGCAACCGCAACCCCGGCTCCTTTATGTAAGTTACCGGACGGGAACTCACGAAGGGACAGCCGCGGGAATTGTTTTTCTTTGGGCGGCCACGGGGGGCCGCCCCTACGGATCGTGGAGCGCGTTCATGGATATTGTAGGGGCAGGCCCCTGTGCCTGCCCGTTTACCGCGCGATCACAGGGGGGCGGAGACGGTAGGTCGGTAAGGTAATCACAAAATTTCCGGCATGACTTCAAAAATGGGGTTGCGGTGCTGGCTTTTTTGTGACAAGACGATTTTAATTAGGCATACTAAATGTTTTTTAATATAAATCAAATAAACTAAATGAGGCTGTTATGGGCGGGGTTTTTGGTTGTGCCACGAAAAATGACTGCGTGTTGGACCTGTTTTACGGGATAGACTACCTGTCTCATCTGGGAACCCGAAGGGCCGGAATGGCCGTATGGAACACGTCCGGGATTAAACGAAAAATACACAGCCTGGAAAGTTCATATTTCAGGACCAAATTTGAATCGGATCTGCCGGAACTGACAGGCGGCACCGGCATCGGCGTCATCAGCGATCATGAAGACCAACCCATCCTCATGCGTTCCCACCTGGGCACCTTCGGACTGGTAACAGTTTCAAAAATCAATAATATTGAAGAACTGGCGGAAAAGGCCTTGAGCAAGAAACAGCATTTTTCCGAACTTAGCCCCATCGGCATTAATCCCACGGAACTGGTGGCCATGCTGATCTGCGAACAGGATTCGTTTGAAGCCGGAATCGCCTATGCCCAAAGCCTGATCAAAGGATCCTGTACCCTGCTGCTGCTGGCCGACAATTCGATATACGCCGCCCGGGACAAGTTGGGTCGGACCCCGATTATTATCGGTAAAAAAGACGGGGCTTTTGCGGTATCCACCGAGACCTGTGCTTTTCCCAACCTGGGATATATGGTGGAAAAAGACATCGGCCCGGGTGAAATCGTCCGTATTACGGGCGACGGGTATGAACAGCTTAAGCCGCCGGGCGATAAAATGCAGATCTGCTCATTTTTATGGGTTTACTATGGATATCCGGCTTCCGCCTACGAAGGCATAAATGTGGAATGCGTCCGTTACAAGTGCGGCAATGCCCTGGCCAGAAACGACGACGTGGAGATTGATTTTGTGGCCGGCATTCCGGATTCGGGCATCGGTCACGCGGTGGGATATGCCAATGAAAAGCGTGTCCGCTATAAACGGCCCTATGTCAAATACACCCCGACCTGGCCGAGAAGCTTCATGCCCCAGAACCAGGAGGTCCGTAACCTGGTGGCCAGGATGAAACTGATCCCCATCGCCGACCTGATCAAAGGCCAACGGATCCTGTTCTGTGAGGACTCCATTGTCCGGGGAACCCAGTTACAGGACAACGTGGAGCTGTTGTTCAATACCGGCGCCAAAGAGGTGCACATGCGACCGGCCTGCCCTGTCCTGATTTATCCCTGCGAATTTCTAAATTTTTCCCAGTCCCGGTCCACCCTCGACCTGGCTGGCAGAAAAGCCATTTTAGAAATAGAAGGCCGGGAGGATGCCAACCTGGAACGTTATGCCACGGCCGGCACGGATGAAAATAAAGCCATGATCGAAGGCATTCGAAAACGGCTGAAGCTGACCACGCTGAAGTTTCAAACCATGAACGATCTGGTCGGCGCCATCGGCCTGCCCAAGGATAAGTTGTGTACGCATTGCTGGGACGGCTCCAGCTACTTCTGATGACTTCGTCAGACGCCGAATATCTGCGTTGCACTTCATCCCTCGGGATTTCACGGACTAACAGGTGATTAGGTGTTTATGTGATTAAGTGGTTAAAAGGACGGGGTTTGAGATTGGGGTTCAGCCCGCTACGCGGGGGAATGTTCGAGGTTTGAGCTTAAAAAGGCACAATCGTGTACTCGTGTAGGGGCAACCCCCTGTGGTTGCCCTTTTGTCGTGCGGCCACAGGAGGCCGCCCCGACAACAGTCGACAGCGATCTGCAACACAGAAGCAAAAAAACCATAAAATATTCGGCCTAAAAAATATCGTTTGAGTCATCAGAATCGTTCAGAATCGGGTAAATCAAGCATTCTCGCCTGTTTATGCGGAAGGGGTCTCGGCCCGGGCGACAATGGCTTCGGCCACCTTTTCGGCCGAGCGGCCGAAAAGGTCTTTGATATCAACCAGCTCCAGAAACTCATCCTGCCAGACCACGTTGTTTTCCTGGACGATATTTTTGATGCGCTCGCCTTTTCCACCCAGGGCTTTTTTCTTGACCGACAGGGTCGCGTCCGGCTTGAAAGCAATGTTCAACAGCAGGATAAAGCGGATCATGCCGCCGGCAGCAGCCGATGAGGAAAGGATGGGAATCACGATAATCGAGCGGTCGTCCTTGCGGCCCTTGCCGATGTAGACATTCCCTTCCCGGACAATAATTTTCTTGCTGCCCTTGAGCCGGTTGTCGTTTTCCACCCGGGAGGGGATCGGTGCCAGCACACCGTCTTTTTTCAAAATCGTAATGGTCGTTTCTTCGGTGGGTTCTCCCAGCAGGCTCAACCGGTCCACTTCATATAAAATGGCTCCTTTGATATCGGCCACGACTCCTTGAAGATTTTTTAAAACCACGACATTAGTGTTGATCAGCTGCGACAGGCTTATCCCGTACCTGGTCAGGGCGTCGAACAGAACCCCTTCCATGGTCTGGGTAATACGGCTGGTACCGACCGTCACCGTCTTGGCCTGATGCTTGATGGCGTCAATGGGGCGGGCCATCTGGTTAATGGAATCGTTGATAAATTCAAACAGGGTATTGAGCATATTCGGTGCCGTTCCAGTCCGGCCGAAATCCAGTTCAAAATCGGCCAGGGGCAGGCGTCCGGCCAAGTATTTTAACAGCAGGGCGATGTCGGACGAAAACGCGATGCGCGACGGGGCTTTACGGTCTTCCCGGCAGGAACGAAATTTATGATAAAAACGGATGACCCGCTCCCGGAAACCTTTTTCCAGGACCATTTCAAAGGCATCAAGGCCCTTTTCCCGGTAAGTTTCGATGCCCTGGCGCATCTCCTCCCGAAAATCGTGAAGCATCCTGGACCCGTCATTTATGGCCAGGGCGGCGTAATACCCCCACAAATGCCCGGCAAATGTATTGACGATGGGGCCGAAATGTTCGGCCGTCTGCGGAACGTAAATAATCCCGGCCGCGTAAGGGGAAAAGCGGTCCTCGCCTTCGTCCGTGATAATCACGGGAACGGCTTTATGTGCCCGGAATATGGCTGTATCCTTGATAATATCATCCAGAACCCCGGATCGGGATCCGGCCGCGCAAACGATAATAAGCGGTTCAGCGGAAAGATCAATGTGCTTCTTGTCTTCCACAAAATCCGAGGATATGGTCTTGTAACACAGTTCGCTCAGTTTGATCCGGATTTCATCCGCCGAAGCCTTGTTGGGGCCGCTGCCCACAACCGCCCAGTAGGGCCTGGTTGCAGCCAGCCGCCTGGCAATGGCTTTAATTTCGTCCTTGCCGGCGAAAATTTTCCGCAACGTCAACGGCAGCCTGGCCAGCTGCCGGATTTCATCAGAGATAAAATTTCTGTTCCGGACCCCCTTGAGCCCGACGATATAAAGCCCCAGCATGGCCGCGGCCACCACCTGGGAATAAAAGGCCTTGGTAGAAGCCACCGACATTTCAATATCGCGTCCGGTACTGGTATAAAAAACACCGTCAACCTTAAAGGTAATATCCGAATCCCGCCGGTTGACGATGGCCACGGTATGGGCCCCCAGTTTTCTGACCATATCCAGGGCGCGGTTGGTGTCCGTGGTCGTGCCGGACTGGCTGACGGCGATAACCAGCGTATCGCTCATTGACCGGGGCCGGTCCGCTTCGGCCAGGTTGAAACCGCTCAACTCCGATGATTTCAAGGCCCGCACGGTGATGGTCGGATCCGACAGGTAATAGTTCAATATATCGGCACCGGCAAGAGCGGCCACCCCCGCCGTTCCCTGGCCGATAAAAAAGATGCGGCGCACAGTGTCATTTTTCAATGCGGCGGCCAGGGTGTCGGGAACAACGTCGGCCGACAGCCGGACTTCGAAACGGGCCCTGTCATCGGCCGCTACCTGCCAGCGGTTACGGAGCGTTTTTTCAATGGAAAGCGGCGCTTCTGAAATTTCTTTTAAAAAATAATGGGTATGCCCCTGCCGATCAACATCCCTGGAAGTGATCGCTGTCTGCAGGATGTCTTTTTCGGAGAACGTCACCGGACGGCCGTCATACCGCATGACCGATATACCATCAAGCCCCCCCGCGGCCTGATCCAGCACCACAATCTGCCCGGCCGAGTCCTCGTCTGCGGCTGCCGCGCCATCGGCATTCATTTTAATAAACCGGGACGTCTCTTCCACCACCCCGTAAAGCTCTGACGCCACAATATAATGGTTGTCCGCCAGCCCGATAAACAATGCCTGGCCGCTGCCCTTTTGCGCGAAAAACATTTTTCCCGGCGCCAGGTCGGTCTGCATGGATATGGCATGGGCACCGGAAAAGTCGTTGACGGCCATTCGAAACGCTTCGGTTATGTCATGACCCTGCCGGACGTAACGGGCGATGCGGACAGGAATCATCTTGGTATCGGTGGTAATCTCCGGGGCGATGGTCTCGCCTGCGGCTTCGTGTTCCGCCTGGAGCTGCTGATAATTATCAATATCGCCGTTAAGGCAGGCATGAATAATATAATCTTTTGATTCCGGAAGGCCGGTGATATTGTCCAGGGGGTGGCAGTTGGCTTCCGTAATTGTTCCCACAGAGGCCCAGCGCGTATGGGCAGACAACGTGTACTCCTGCCAATCGCCTGCCAGCATGCAATGAAACACCCCGTCATCGGTTACAGCCTGTCTTAAAAAACGGACATTGTCTCCCAGGCTGCCGATTTCGGCGGCATACTTGTAAACAAAAGCCACGCACACGATATGGGTGTTATCGTTTTTAGAAACCCTTATCGAGGCATTGGTCAGAAGGGTTTTATCGCATCGTTCCGCGAACGCCTGCGCCCTTCCGGTTTTTTCCAGGTCGGCGGAAAAACGGGCGAAGGATTCCATGGTCAGGGAAAAAAGAATCGATACCCCGGCAGAGTCACGCCCCCGGACCTCCAACCTGTCCAGGCTGTTAAAAATGGCGTTGATCTTTTTCAGCAGGGCAATGGCATCAGCAGCCGCGATACCGGTCGGCGCCAGGTCCCGCGTTTTGGCCACATTGCCGCAGACCTCATGCTTCAGACACCACCAGATATCACGCAAGCGTTCCAGACGGGCCTCGGTCATTTCGCCGGTTTTCAGGTCAAGAGAGGCCTTTTCATACTGACCGACGGCTTCTGTTTCAGCCTGAAGGACCGCCTCGAGCCTGTCAGCCGCTGCTTTTACCTGTTGATAGTCCGATGGATTACTGAACAGATAATAAAAAAAAGGGTCCGTCTTCAGCCGGCAGGCCATATTCCACAGCTGCTCGACGGTTTCATGCCCCCCGAGGTAATCATCACCGGCAAAGCATTCGCCCTGCTGACAATGATGCCAAGTGTTTTCAGCAACATTTCCTGTCAACCGGTCCAGGTCGGCCAACTGGATCTCGGCCTGTTGACGGTCTTTAAATTTAACCGGGATAATTGAAGAAATACCGCACATGCCCCACCTCGAACGATTTTTAAGACATTGGACTTTTTACTCTGCCATCATTTGATGCGGGTGCCGGGAAGGATATCCCCGTCCAATGTAACCACAGCCGCCTGGTCTTCATTGATGGCGGCCAGGACCATACCATGGGATTCCACGCCCATCAACTTGGCCGGCTTCAGGTTGGCCACGATCACCACCTGTTTGCCGACCAGGGTTTCTGGCGCGTATTTTTCCGCCAGACCGGCCACAACCGTCCGTTTTTCGCCGATATCCACTGACAGCTTCAACAGTTTCTTTGCCTTGGGAATCTTTTCCGCGGCAAGCACCGTACCCACCCGGAGGTCAACTTTTGAGAACTGGTCAATCCCGATCTCCGGCTCAATCTTTGGCCTGGCCTTATCAGGCTTCTTTTCGGCCGGCGATGTCGAAACTGTTTTCTTATCCACCCGGGGGAACAGGGAAACCGGTTTTAACACACGGGTACCCGGCACGGTCGCCCCCCAGGTTTTCAACGCCTCCAGCGTAAAGACCGCCGTCTGGCCGTCAGAAGTCAAACCGAGTTGTTTCGCCATGGTCTGCGCGGTGCCGGGCATGACCGGGGAGACAAGACCGGCGATGATCCGCAACCCCTCCAGAAGGGTGTACATCACCGCATCCAGGGCTTTTTTACTGTCCACGTCTTTGGCCAGTTCCCAGGGTGCCGTATAATCAACAAAGCGGTTCATGGCGCTGATAAACTCCCATACGGCCGCCAGGGCCCGGGAAAAAGCAAAACCCGCCATATGGTTTTCATATTCGGCGACCGTTTTTTCAGCCAGCGCTTTTAAGTTCAACTCCGTTTCCGGCAAAACGGCAGGATCAAAGACCGGAACCAATCCGCCGCAATACTTGTTCACCATGGCCAGCACCCGGGAGAAAAGGTTGCCGATATCATTGGCCAGATCAGCATTGATCCGGTCAACCAGGGCATCTTCAGAGAAACTGGCATCAAGGCCGAAGGTCATCTCCCGGCATAAAAAATACCGGAACGCGTCAAGACCGTAAATATCCTTCATTTCCAACGGGCTGACCACATTACCCAAACTTTTGGACATTTTACTCTGATCAATCTTCCAGAAACCGTGAACATTGAGATGCTGATAAATCGGAATACCTGCGGCTTTAAGCATGATCGGCCAGTAAATGCCATGGGGTTTTATAATATCCTTGGCCGTCAGGTGCTGGGATACCGGCCAGAACTTCTTGAAATTTTCGCCATCCGGAAAACCAAGAGCGGAAATATAGTTGGTCAGAGCGTCAAACCAGACATAGGTCACATAATTTTCATCAAACGGCAGGGTAATCCCCCAGTCAAGCCTGGACTTGGGGCGGGAAATGCATAAATCCTCGAGTGGCTCTTTTAAAAAAGAAAGGATTTCATTGCGGTAGGCCTCCGGCCGGATAGACGCCGGATTGGCCTTTATGTGGTCAATCAGCCATTGCTGATATTTGCTCATCTTAAAAAAATAATTGGCTTCCTTGAGAACCTCCGGAGCTGTTTCATGGTCCGGACATTTACCGTCAACCAGTTCCCGTTCACCATAAAACCGCTCGCAGCCGAAACAGTAAAGCCCCTCATATTCACTGAAATAGATGTCACCGGCGTCGTAAATGCGCGTCAACAGGTTGCTGACCACCTGTTTGTGCTCCTCGTCGGTGGTTCGGATAAATTGGGAGTACTGAATATTCAACTCCGGCCACAGCCCTCTGAACAGCGCGCTTATTTTGTCGGCATAGGCTTTTGGAGAAATGTTTTCAGCTGCCGCCGCTTTCATGATTTTGTCGCCATGCTCATCCGTGCCGGTCAGCAGGAAGGTCTCTTTCCGGCACATGGCATTAAACCGACAGGCCACATCCGCTGTTATGGTCGTATAGGCATGCCCCAGGTGAGGCCTGGCGTTAACATAATAAATCGGCGTCGTCAGATAGTAAGGTTCCGCCATAATCTGTTTCCTCTGTTTCATCATCATCGCTCCGGATCTGATTCAGAGCGACATCCGTCACGGTTCCGTCTTCTTTTTCGATGGTCACCCGTTTGGCGATCACGTTATGGCCGATGACCTTGCCTTCGGCCCGACCGGTTTTAATGCGCTCACCAATAGCGGGGATCTCTTTTTTCAAGGTCCGGTAGGATTCCTCTTCAAATGCCAGGCAGCACATCAATCGGCCACAAACGCCTGAAATTTTTGTCGGATTCAGGGAAAGCCCCTGGTTTTTGGCCATGCGGATGGAAATGGGATCAAATTTCCGCATAAACGCCGCGCAGCAGATTTCCCGCCCGCACCGTCCGATACCACCGGTCATTTTGGCCTGGTTGCGGATCCCCACCTGCCGCATTTCGATTTTAATACGAAACTGTTTCACCAGTCGCTTGACCAGTTCCCTGAAATCGACCCGTCCGTCAGCCGTATAGAGAAAGGTCAATTTTCTGGCATCAAAAGAGCAGTCAACCGAAAAAAGATTCATCTCCAGGCCCAGATCCAGAATCTGTGACCGGCAGAAATCCAGACCCTGCTGTTCCAGGGACCGGTTTTCTTCAAGCTGAGAAAAATCCTTGTCAACCGCTTTACGATGGACCTTTTTAAGGGGTGTTTTGATCCGCTCCGGGTTGACCTGCGACGGTCCGCTGGAAACCACACCCATGCCGTATCCCTGCTCGGTTTCCACAATCACGTAGTCACCGATTTCCAGCACGAAGGCACCACAGTCAAAAATATAGGGTTTGCCGTCCGGCTTGAATTTTATCTCAACCGTTTTCCGCATGCTTTATTAAACAACTCCACAAATTCTGTTGATCAGGCGGTCTTGTCTGCCAGTCGCAGGGCCATCACTTCCAGCATCAGGCGCTGGTTGCCATGTTGCCGTATCGCCTGAGCCGCATCTGTAACGGCATCCATTTTAAAAAAAAGGGCGGCCGGGCTGTTGTGCCGTGCAAGATCAGCAATGGCCTCCCGCAGGTCCGTACTGGTAATTTTTTCCGGGCAGCAGAGACTGACCGCAGCGTCCCGCAAAAACCGCCGGATCATTTCCAGTGACGGCAGTAAATTCTTCCTGTCCCCGGCCAGTTTTTGCGCAAACGTCAGTATCACCGGCAGCGGGCTTGACGGCAGGCGGCTCATTTCCATAACCAGCCATTTCCGTCTCAGCACCATATCCCTTAACCGTTCCGGTCGCTCCGCCAGCGCCAGGGCTTCTGCCATGCTGCCCTCGGATATAACGGCCGCCAATCCAGCCGACGACGGCTCCAACCCGCAGTTGTGAACGAGACAGTGCTCAATCTTTTCAGTGGAAACGGGGTTGAACCGGACATGCTGACAACGGGAAACAACCGTCGGCAGGAGATCCGCCGTCTGACCCGCGGTAAGAAAAAAATATGTCTGCGGGGGCGGTTCCTCCAAAGCTTTTAAAAGGGCGTTCGAGGCTTCCACGTTCATCGCCTGGGCGTCGGAAATAACAACCACACGAGCCCTCGCATCATGTGGTTTAAATGTCAATCTTTGAGAAAGCTCACGAACCTGAGCTATTTTGATGACATCACCCTCCGGCTCAACGATAATCACGTCCGGATGACTGCCAGCCATAATCTTGACACAGCTGTTACACTGGCCGCAAGGCGTCATCATCTCGTGAGATCCGGCACTCGCATCTCTGCCAGTTGCTATGGTAACCGGCTGCAACACCTGACAGTTCTGCACCATGGCAAAAAGAACCGCTGCCGTCCGTTTGCCGATACCGTCAATGCCGGTGAAGAGAAAAGCGTGGGGGATATTTCCTTTTGCCAGAATGCCGGATAAAATCCTCAGAGGCCTCTTTTGATCAACAAGGCCCTCAAATCGCGGCACAAAGCTAATAGTTAACCCTGTCTTTCAGCTCTTTTCCGCACTTAAAGAACGGAAGTTTTTTAGGGGATATGGTCACCCGTTCACCGGTCTTCGGATTCCTGCCGGTATAACTTTTATACTCTTTGACAAAAAAGCTGCACAACCCGCGAATTTCGATCCGTTCACCTTCAGCCAGGTTGTTTGCCATGGAATCAAAGAAGATTTTCACGACCTTGGCGGATTCAGCTTTAGAAATGCCCGCTTTGTCTTTCAGAGCGGTGATAAGCTCTAACTTGTTCATCCATCCTCCCTTATTTTTAAGTAAAGTCCAAATTATTTACTGAAATATCATGTCTGGCAACGGGTCATCAAATAATGACGTTAAACCATACAATATCATAAGAAGTCAAGAGATTATAAGATTTTTACGGAAAGTGGCTCCACATCCTCGACGGCGACATTAATTGAAGCCGCCTGCCCCATCGCTTCAATGTTAACAACCACGCGGTCCGATCCATGATACTGAACGAATATACCGACGACGCCGGCAAAAGGGCCCGCGACCACCCGGACAGCGTCGCCGTGCTTTAAAAAATTTACCGCTTCGACATATTCATTGGCCTGAACAATGATTCTTAGGGAGTCAATAACTTCGGGTGCCACGGGAATGGGGACATCGCGGTTGCCGATCAGCTTGACGACACCGACGGTTTTTAGCACCTCCAGTTTTTCAGCCGGTGTGACGGCGGTTTTCACAAAAAGGTAACCGGGGAAAAGGGGCTGCTGCAGATACAGACGCCGATCCGTTCTCCGGCTCCGCCTCCTGATGGTCGGCAAAAAAACGTTTTTATTTTTTTTGGCCAGGCCCTGATAAACAACATTTTCAAACTTGCTTCTGGTATGAAGCACATACCAGGCCTGTTCTTGGTCCAACGACATTGTGTTTCCCAGAATATCAATTAATTACATCATGTTATCATTTGACGTGTTACTGCTTTCCATATCACTGAACCCGCTCAACCTGATCATAAAAGACAATGTATCATCATCCGGTTCATCCGTGAAGCGAACATCAAATGACCAGCAATCGGCAGTATAAAGGCAACCGACACTGGTTTCAATGTCCAAATGATTAAAAAGATTATGCTCGCTGTCTGCGTACAGTTTCAAATGACGGCCCAGGGTCAGCGCCCCTCTGGCGTAAATGGATTCCGCCGTATCCCGATCATATCGATAGGCGACATACAGGGCGTCACCCCGATGATCAAACAGGTTCATGGTGATGTCGAATTCGGACCAGCCGTGCTCATACTTGTCCCAGCCGGCATCCAGGTCAAACCTGAAATTATTGACGGGTGTAAAATCCAATTCAACCCTGAGGGGATAAAAAGGGCGCCGACTGGTCTGGTCTCTCCAGTCGGTCGGGTCATCCGCCCGGGCCTCTTTGATATCATAGCTTTGTTCGATGTTGAATCTGCCCACCTCCCGATAGCGGTACCCCGGGGTGTCATCACCACCAACCGCCGTCGATGCGCTTTTTACAGTAAAGACATTCTCAAAAGAAAAGGTGATCAGGTTCCCGTCGGAAATCACGTCAAGGTCGTCATCAAATACCGGAAAAGGATCGTCCTGTTCCGGAGAAATCACATACTCATATACGACCCGGGGCAGGATCGTGTGCCTCAGCCTTGAGCCGGCCTCCCGATCCAGGGCAAACACCCGGCTCAACTCGGATGACAGGTCCAGTTTCATGTCGTACACCGTCCGGGTAACGCCCCTTTCCATATCGGGATTTGACGGATCCCGCTCATCCATCCACCAGGCGGTTTCCCGGATGCCGGCCGAGGGTTCGACGGCCAGAAGGTCGCCCCAGTAGAGGGGCAAATAAACTCTGGGATGAACATCCGTGCGATGGCCTTTTAAGCCATCCTGCCGAAAGCAGAAGGTATACTCGCTTTCCAGGTCATAATTCAGCGGAATACCGGGCACCGTTTGCCTGACAGCGTTAAACAGAATCACCGGCAGACGCTGCACGGTTGTGTCCGTTTCCTCCCAGCGTCTCTTGATAACGTCGTCTTCCCATCGCAACGCGGCATTCAGGCTGTATTGCGCCCAGGGCCGGTGCAGACTCAAATTGTTGGTGCGGATGGTCTCCTCTTGCGCATCAAGGTCCCGGCCAAAAACGCTCTCAAAATAGGCGTCGGTTTTATCAAACCCCATGTAGCCGTTTTCAAACTCGACCAGATAATCCTGATCACTGACGACATCAAGATCCATCCGGGCCGTCAATCCGCCGAAAAGCGCCTGTTCCTGCTTCATTCGAAACCAGTAACGCCCCGCGTTGGTCCGCAACCACCGGTCATCGTTGTAACCGTAATCGTAATCCGCGTCGAGGCCCTGATCGTTTTTTCGGCTGTCGTTCAGCCCGTCCGCCATCACCGCGATTTTAGAGTTTTCGGAAAAAGCCTGGCGGTACTCTGCTCCCAGTCTCAGGCCCCGCCGGCTCATGGCATGAGCGTATACTGTCATATCGCTGCTGTCATTGATGGCCCAGAAAAACGGCTGGTTGAACTCCATCCCTTTTTCTTTTGAGTAATCCAGCTCCGGAACCAGCAGACCGGTCTGGCGACTGATTTTTACCGGGAAAAACAGGTAGGGCACATACAATAAGGGTAATTTTTTCACCCAGAAGGCCGCATGCCGGACCGAGCCATATCCGTCCACGGTTATGGAAAGATCCCGGCCGGTCATATGCCAGTCGGGGTCTTCCGGGTCGCAGGTGGTCAGGCGGAATTTGTCGGCCTGGTAAGTATCCGGACCGATCTTTTCAATACGGTCTCCGGCCACAAAAAAATGATGCCGACCGACAAACAGCTGCCCGCTGTAGATCGTGCCCGTCCCGGCCGCAAGGTTCATTTCCATCCTGTCTCCGGAAAGGGTGTCCTGACCGGTTGTCATCACCACGTTACCGACGGCGAGAATATCCTGGCTGTTACCGTCGAACCGGATGGTATCGGCCCGCACCCGCTTTTCCCCCCTGGTCACAACGACTTCGCCTTCGGCAATGTATTTATTGTTTTCCAGCGACCGGATGGTATCGGCCTCGATCTGCCAGGGCGACTGGGAATCGCCAAAGCCGAAAACCGGCGGCTCCTGGGCGAAACAACAGCACACGACCGACAGGCAGCAGAAAAAAAGGCTGCAAACCGCGATCTTAATATGAAAAACGTTACGCTTTGTCTTTAACAACGGCCGCCCCGGATTTATCCGCTTTTACCTGTGTGTTGATGGCCTCATAAATCATCTGGAATGATTCAGGAAAATTGGCCGGAGAGATTCTGCCGATTTCAATAAACTTGACCACCACTTCCTTGGCGGTGCGTAACACCTGATCTTCCCTTGCCCCCATAAAACATCTCCTTTTTTTATCGCCACTGATTGATACGAAGAATCCCGTGTTTACAATTACTAAATCATGGCTCAATGTTCAACAAATATCAAGCCGGCTGAACCGGCGGCTGTTTTAAAAAAATTATTGCCCATTCGGAAAACCCCCTATATTTTTCGGGCAAAAACGCCCAGCATGAGGTTGACATTGATTTTATTAATTGATATCCTGATTAATCCGCAGATAGGGAACTGGTGGATGGCTTAGGCGCCTTTACGTCTTTTTCGTAATGGGTGGGGGTTATGTCAGAAGAAGAAAATATACCCAGAGTATATATGACCGCGGCGAACAAGGCGGGCTTTACCTGTCCCAAGTGCAGTAAAGTCCGGGTCATGGATGTCTCCCAGTTCAAAAATGTCAACAAACCGGTCATCAAGGTTAAATGCAAGTGCCCCTGCGGCCATAAGTACAGCGTCCTTCTGGAAAGAAGGAGAGAGATCCGCAAGGAGGTCAACCTGCCCGGCAAATACAACACCATGGAACGGGAGTATGGGCTTAAAGGTTCTCTTGTCGTCCAAGACCTGTCCCGGTCCGGATTAAGGTTTCAGTTGAAAATGCCGCAGGAATTTAAGGTGGGCGAAACCCTTATGCTGGAATTCACCTTGAACGATCGTGAAAGTTCCCTGATCAAACGCAAAGTAATCGTCAGAAGCCAGCACGGGGCTTCCGTGGGCACCAGTTTTGAATCAAAAGAGCATTTTGACAAGCTGGGGCCGTACCTCCTTTATTCCCTCTAACCCAGCCTGACGCGTATGGCGTTGGCATGCGCCCCCAGCCCCTCGGTTTCGGCCAGTTTGATGGCATCACCGGCTTCGGCCTTCAAGGCGGCCGCATCGTAATACACCACGCTGGTTCTTTTCAGAAAATGCGTGGTTGAAAGGGCCGAGGAAAACCGCGCGCACCCGCCCGTGGGCAGGGTATGATTCGGCCCGGCCACATAATCACCGATGGGTTCGGGTGTATTACGGCCCAGGAACACGGCCCCGGCATTTCGAATTTTTCCCAGCATGGCAAAAGGATCGGCCACCTGCAGTTCCAGGTGCTCGGGCGCGTAACGGTTGGCGATGTCGATAGCGGTATCAATGGTATCAACCACAAAAATCCCGCCGTATCCGGCCAGGGATTGTTCGGCTGTCTTTCGCCGGCTTAATTCCGCCAGCTGGGCTTTTATTTCGCGGGCTGTCTGCCGGGCAATTTCCCTGTCCACAGTGATGAGTACCGACGCGGCCAAAGGGTCGTGTTCGGCCTGGGACAGCAGATCCGCCGCCAGATAACGGGGTTCGGCGGTCTTATCGGCGACGATCAATATCTCGCTGGGACCGGCAATGATGTCGATGCCGACCAGGCCCGAAACAATGCGCTTGGCCAGGGTCACGTATTTATTGCCGGGGCCCGCGATCATATCGACCCTGGGAATGGTGTCCGTTCCGTAGGCCAGGGCTGCCACTGCCCAGGCGCTGCCGACTTTGTAGACTTCGTCTACACCGGCTTTGTCGGCAGCCACCAGCAGATGCGGGTCGACCGACCCGTCTTTTTTCGGTGGCGTCACCATGATGATCCGGGGGACCCCGGCCTGTTTTGCCGGCGCCGCGCCCATCAGCACGGTCGACACCAACGGTGTTTCCCCGCCCTTTGCGCCGGGAACATAGATGCCGGCTGAATCAACCGGTGTAATCTGCTGCCCCACCACCACACCCGGCCGGTCTGCGCTGAACCAGGACTTTTCCTGCTGCGCCTGGTGAAACGATTCGATCTGCCTGACAGCCCGGTTCAAGGCGCGCATGAAGGCTCTGTCCACCTTTTTCCCGGCGGCTTTGATCTCCTGCGGTGTCACCCGGAACTGCCCGGCCGTCAATTTGGGGGCGTCGAACTGCTGCGAGTATTTCTCCACCGCCTTATCACCGTTTTTGCGGACATCTCTGAGGATTGTCTCCACCCGCTGATAATCCTTTCTGCTGAAGTCCGCCCCCCTGTTCATGATCCGGCGCATTCTAGCCTGCGCCGTTTTCGTCTCGTAATCATATACTCTCATGGATATCTCCTTATATTATCGCCAATTCATTTTCCTCATTGACATGCAGCAATAAATTTGTTTTATTACTTTTTTTTAATAATATCAAACTACAAAAAGGCCAATAAGGGAGTTTTTCATGTCAAAGAGAATTTATAACTTCAATGCGGGCCCGGCGGCCCTGCCACTTGCCGTCCTGGAGGAAATCCAGGCTTCTTTCCTTGATTTTCAGGGAACCGGCATGTCGATTACCGAAATAAGCCATCGTTCAAAACCGTTTGACGATATTGTCAATGACGCCATTGCCAGAACGAAAAAACTGCTGGGCGTTGATGATAACTATGAAGTCCTGTTCATCCAGGGCGGTGCCAGCATGCAGTTTGCGATGATCCCCATGAACCTTCTGCCCGACGACAAATCCGCCGACTATGTCAACACCGGCACCTGGTCTACCAAGGCCATCAAGGAAGTTGAAATTCTGGGCAAGAAGTGTCGTGTTCCGGCCTCGTCGGAGGACAAGAACTTCTCTTATATTCCTAAAAATATTGAATTTGACAAAAATGCCGCTTATATCCACCTGACATCCAACAACACCATCAAAGGCACCCAGTGGGCTGAATTTCCCGACACACTGGGTGTGCCCATCGTTTGTGACATGTCATCCGATATCATGAGCCGTCCCCTTGACATGAACAAATTCGGCCTGATTTACGCCGGTGCCCAGAAAAACATAGGCCCGGCCGGGGTCTGCATGGTGGTTATCCGAAAAGATATGCTGGACGCGGCCGCCGACAACCTGCCGTCCATGCTCAAGTACAAAACCTATGCCGATAAAAAATCGCTTTATAACACGCCGCCCTGCTTTACCATTTACACCATCCAGCTGGTTTTAAAATGGCTTGACGAAACCATTGGTGGACTTGAAAAAATGGATGCCATCAACCGTGAAAAAGCGGCGCTGTTGTATGATCTGTTTGATGCCGGTGATTTTTACCGGGGCACTGCGGAAAAAGACAGCCGCTCTTTGATGAACGTCACCTTCCGTCTGCCGTCAGAAGACCTGGAGAAAAAATTCGTGGCCGACGCGGCGGCAAACGACCTTGGCGGACTCAAGGGCCATCGTTCCGTGGGCGGCTGCAGGGCCTCCATCTACAACGCCACATCAATCGACGCCATCAACGCCCTGATCAGCTTTATGAAGGACTTTGAACAGAAAAACGGTTAATCCGGTCAACCCGACAAGCATGAGGCAACAGGATGAACCTTAAAGCTGCGGTTCTAAAACAAGATCTGGCGCTGGATATAGACGCTGTCAGCACCAGTATCGCGTCCACACAACGTGAAAACGGCGACATTCCCTGGTCCATCGGAGACAAGACCGATCCCTGGGACCTGGTGGAAGCCGCCATGGGACTTTCCATCGGCGGCCTTTTTGAACGGGCGGAAGCCGCTTTTCGCTGGTTGCAGGAAAAACAGCTTACCGATGGCAGCTTTCACGCCTCCTATCGGAACGATCAGCCGGATGACCGGACTTTTGACACCAACATGAGTTCATATATCGCGGTCGGCGTCTTTCACTATTACCTGATTACCAACAATGTCAGCTTTGTTGAATCCATGTGGCCGACGATCCGGGCGGGCATTGACTTTGCTTTGAGTCTTCAGACAAAACGCGGTGACGTGTACTGGGCCAAGAACCCGAAGGGAAAAGTCGACCCCATGGCCCTGCTGACCGGTTCCAGTTCCATTTACTTCAGCTTGAAATGCGGCCTGGCCATGGCGCATTTACTGAACAAGGACATGCCGCACTGGCGATCATCCCTGACCCGCCTGGGTAACGCCATCAAAGAGCAGCCTCACCTTTTTAACGTGGCCAAGTCACGATTTTCCATGGACTGGTTTTACCCGGTCCTGTCGGGCGCCCTCACCGGCGTTCATGCGCAAAACCGCATTGACAAGCATTGGAAAAAATTTGTCGTCAAAGGGCTGGGGGTTAAATGCGTGGCTGACGAGCCCTGGGTCACCATCGCGGAATCCTGTGAACTTGTATTGGCCCTGGCCGCCATGGGTAATGAGGATACCGCCAAGGTGATATTTTCCTGGATTCAGGACAAATGTTTTGACGATGGTTCTTACTGGTGCGGGTTCACTTATCCGGATATGGTTGTCTGGCCGGAAGAAAAGATTACCTGGACCAACGGCGTGGTGCTTATGGCCACGGACGCATTGTACAACCTGACCCCGGCCAGTCGTATTTTCAATCATGACTTCTGGAAAACCGAGTATCCGTTTATTTTTGAAGCCAAGGCCAAAACTGAATAAATAAAACCTTTTGCGAAGAGATTTACGCCCATATTATTTAAAAGACCTCTATGTAAAACTTCAGAATTTTTACGTAAATCATTTTTTGCGCCCTCAGTTTGAGACACTTGGCACAAACTTCACCTTTATGCAGCCCTGGTGTGTTGAGGTGTTCGGCCCCCTTGTCCATCTGGGCAACCATGTTACCGTCATGGCGGCAACCGACAACAAGGTCAGATTTTCCGTATGGTCGGATAAAGAGGATGCGGAAGGCATATTTGTCGGTGATGCCGTTCTTATCAGCCCGGGTGTCCGCATCAGCGCCTCCAAAAAGATTACTATCGGGGAAGGCAGCATGCTGGCTGCCGGTGCCTACCTGACCGATTCAGACTGGCATGACATCTACAACCGGGTCAATTTCGGCGGCTCGGCGCCGATCACGCTGGGTAAGAATGTATGGGTCTGTGACTACGCCATGATCGGCAAAGGGGTTTCCATCGGAGACAATAGCGTTATTGCTGCCCGATCGGTCGTGATTGACGACGTGCCGGCAAACGTCATTGTCGCCGGCAACCCGGCCAGAGTGGTAAAAGAACTGGACCCGGAAAAAGACATTTACAACCGTGCGGACTGGTTCCGGGACCGCAAGGATTTATACACCGGTTTTGCCGCCATGGACCGGCAGATGATGCAGGGCAATACGTTGTGGGGGTGGATACGCCACCGTCTCGCCCCCCGCCGCGGCGAATAGCAGGGCTTTCAGATTTGTAGGGGCAGGCCCCTGTGCCTGCCCTGATCAAGGGCAACCACAGGGGGTTGCCCCTACAGGGATATGACCAACCGAAGGTGTTTCCCGTACCGTCGCCTCCTCCTTGCCGCCTTGAAATCATCTTTAATCTGAAATCCCTGCCCCAATAAAGTCCTCGTGTGGGCTTGACAAAATGGATTAACGACTTCACATCGCCACGGCAAATGTCCTCGAGGGGTGGCCCCGGCAACTTGTTGCCGGGGTGCGAAGCACAAGAGAATTATAATTGGCCTACTTAAATGATATGACCTCAAAATTTAATATATTTGCGCCATTTGTAGATTCCAGCGGATCTCCACTGTCCAAGGGATATAAAATTTTGCTCACTTTCATCCGACATCCTCGATAATAGCATATAAGCTGTTTCTTCCTCATCAGCCCCCATTCCCAAAAACCAGATTTTAAATCTGAACAAATTCCCTTTTATATCAAACATTCTTATTTCTATTTCATTATGGTGATAATACCGCCCACCAGAAAAAGGCTGTAAATCACGCATTGCATCTTTAAAAAGAACTTTACTCTTGTGCGAATTTATAAGCTCATTCAAAAAAAATCCCCCCCCCACTACCAACTTCTATTCGATTAATCTCTGCAACAGATATATTTGATAACCGTTCCAAAAGTTCAGATTTTTGATGGCCTCGTACAAGCTCTTTAATGAAAGGAGTTGATATGTGTATAAAAATTATTATTAAAACAATAAAGTATATATACTTCCAAAATTTCTTTTGGGTTTTTTGTTCTGGCATATGACTCAAAGTCTGATCCATCATTAATTAATGCCACGGACGAGCTTCTGCTTTCACGTGGCACCCATTAAAGATTATTTTTCCGAATTATTCTCACCATCTCGAGATGCCAGGGCAAAAACTAACATCATCAACATACCGACAAAGCCTGCCCAGAGCACCCACTTTTGATCATTCAATAAACCAAAACCAACCATTCCTTGAAAAAGGCAAAAAAGTATTATGTAGATCAATAGCTTTAAGGTCAACGCCCCCTCCCCACTCATACACCCGAATTATCATAACCTGGTGGATTTGTAAAAAGAACCTGCCTGAACGACGATACAAATCGGTTGGTTTGATTTGATCCCGGAGGGATCGGGTCGTATAGCCGGTGGTTTCAACCACCGGTGAGAATGGATATGATATTCTGAGTCCTGAAGGGACGACGTTAATCCCCGGGCAATATTTACAACGCCCCTTCAGGGCTTGGATAATAATGAAGGCCCTTGCCCCGGTGGTTGAAACCACCGGCTATACGACGTTTCCCTTTCAGGGCTTTTCTAATGATGCCCCGGCTCTGGGTTAGGGTAACAAGAAAAAGCCGCCCTTTTACACCCCGGCCCCGCCCGTTGCAGCGCAGCCGAGTGAAAACGGTTTTTTCGGAAGAAGCGGACAGGCTGTTTGAGCGGCGGCCTGCCGGTGCAGAACAAAAAAAGAGGCAATATGACAGTATCTGAAATAGGATGTCAAAAGTGATGCTGAAGCGAGTTCCTGTACGCGCCGAAAAAATCGTTTGCACGAGGGAAGCCGAAGGCCAAGCTGCCGGGCGATGTTTCTTTTGGTTCTTTTCTTTGCGCCAAAGAAAAGAACGCAATAACCTCAAAGAACAGAAGAATAAAAAACAAGAAACATAAAATAAATAAAAAAGGCGCCGGGAAAATCCCGACGCCTTTGAAATAATTGTTTTATGCTTTCTAGTGCCCCCCGTTCCCGACCTCCTCCTTGACGGAAATCGCGATCTTGTACAGTACCGTCAAAATCAGAAAGCCGGCAGCATAGACCCCGAGGGAAATCATGAGTTCCGGAATGGTCGGGATGTAATCGACCACATGGTGCAGCGGTGTGGGGATAAACCCGCCGGAGATCATGCCCAGGCCTTTATCAATCCAGATGCCGACAAACAGGATAATACAGGAGAAGGCCAGAATCGTTTCATTCTTTCTTAAAGAAGGAACGATCAGCAGCCCGATGGCCAGCAACATCAGGAACATTGCGGTCCACATCCAGGGCACCAGGGCATTATGGCCGTGAAGGCCGAAAAACAGGTACTGCAGGGAATGAACGTGACCGGGAATCTGGCTGTACAGCGCAACGAAGACTTCGCACAAAAAGAAAAACATGTTGGCGATCAGGGCATAAGTCACGATTCGGGCAATCCCCTGAATGGCTTCCTTGCCGGCGTCAAACGAGGTAAACCGGCGCAGGATAATGGAAAGCAGGATAATCAAAGCCGGACCGGCGGCAAACGCCGAAGCCAGAAAGCGGGGGGCCAGAATGGCCGTCAGCCAGAAGTGCCGTCCCGGCAGGCCGCAGTACAGATAGGCCGTTACCGTATGAATCCCGAAGGCCCAGGGGACGGAAAGATAAATCAACGGTTTTACCCATTTTGGCGGTGCCACGGCATTTCTTTCAGCTTCCAGAACCGACCAGCCGACAACGACATTCAGGAACAGGTAGCCGTTTAACACGATCATGTCCCAGAACAGCATGGAGTACGGCGTGGGGTGCAGGATGACATTCATGGCCCGCATGGGCTGACCAAGATCGGCAATGATAAACATCAGGCACATGGATACAGCCGCAATGGCCAGAAATTCCCCCAGGATCGTAATCTTACCGAACACCTTATAGTTATGAAGGTAGTACGGCAGGACCAGCATCACCCCTCCGGCCGCAACACCGACCAGGAAGGTAAACTGGGCGATATAAAAACCCCAGGATACGTCCCGGCTCATCCCGGTAATACCCAGGCCGGCCCAAAACTGTAATAAGTAAAAAAGAAATCCGACACTGAAAATACCGCCTAAAACGATTATCAGCGCCCAGTACTTTTTGCCTCCCTTTAATGCTGTATCAAGCATGACCACCTCATATGTATACTAAATAATGTAATAAACAGACGGTTCAGTACCCAGTCCCGGCTGCCGCCGAATGGCATAATTTTCGCGCAGCGCTTTTCTGACATTGGAATCCGGATCATCCAGGTCACCGAACAGGATAGCGCCGTTGGATGCTTCCACACAGGCCGGCATCTTGCCCTTGGCCAGACGCTCCGCGCAGAAGTTGCATTTTTCCACAACACCTTTCATGCGGGTCGGGAATTCCACATTGATTTCATCCAGTCCTTCACGGGGATCGCGGAAGTTAAAACTTCTGGAACCGTAAGGGCAGGCCGCCATGCAGAACCGGCATCCGATACAGCGGTGAAAGTCCATCAGCACGATCCCGTCTTCCCGCTGGAACGTGGCCTTGGTCGGGCAGGCCTGGACACAGGGCGGGTTGGCGCAATGATTGCACAGGGTCAAAAAAGGAAGATGGGCCAGTCGTTCGGCCAGATAGGGGTTCTCCTTGGCCAGGAACACATTTTCATACTCTTCTTCCCAGATCCACTTGATCTCATGCCGTTTCTTATCGGAAGAAAAGATCTTGGGCACCGCCTTGTCGAGTATTTCAAAAGGGAGTTTCGGTGTCTTGAGATCTTCTTCGAATTCAGGCACGTTATGGATTCGATGACAGGCTTCAATGATCGGCTCCAGGTCTGAAGCGCTCTTAAATTGCCTGGTATCAATGACCATGCCCCAGTGTTCGGCGGTCAAAGCTTCGGGATTCTTAACCGTTCTCGCACTCCCGCCGGATGCTTCATGACCTGCTGACGACGCCAGTGACGTTACGACGGGCACGGTGGCAAGACCGGCGGTGGTGATGCCGGCCAGTTTGAGAAATTTTCTCCGGCTGTTATCCATCAATATTCTCCTTCGTGTTATGACAGTCCCAGCAATAGGGCCTTACGGACGTATAATTATGACAGGCATCACAGAATTCGGACTTATTGGAATGACAATCAAGACAGGTGTTGGTCAGACTCATGTCATATTCCTCACCCTTGTTGTTGATATAAGTCCTCTTGGCATTCCGTACGACATCTTCCCGCCATTCGTCAAGAAGCTGCATATGCTCTTTTTTCATAAAATCTTTTGACTCTACGCAGTGTTTCGCCTCTTTGGCTTTATCGCTCAGCTTCGGCTCGGGTGCTTTGTCGGAACTTCCGGCAAACAGATTCCACCAGAGCGGCGTCAACGCGATTATGAGGACAACGACCAACCCGGTTATAATCAGCCCTTTATTCTTCATCTACTTCCTCCTCTGCTCCCAGGGGTTCGCCGCGCAGGTTCATTTCTCTTGGCCCTTCTTCTCCCGGAAAGACAAGGGCATTGGCAACCAGCTCATGCAAGCCGATCACGTCCACCTCCGGAACCCAGTATTCCATCAGCGCGGGGAATACCGCCCGATCAATCGCACAGATGCAGCCCAGCATATTTACGCCATGTTTTTCATGTACATATTTGACCGCGTTGGCTCTGGGCAGGCCGCCGGACATGCGCAGTTCCATATCTTCACCGGCGTTGAGTCCGGCACCACTGCCGCAGCAGAAAGTCTGTTCCCGAATGGTGTTCGGCGGCATCTCGTAAAAATGGTTACAAACATTATTGATGACATATCTTGGTTCATCCAGCAGCCCCATCCCCCGGGCCGGGTTGCAGGAATCATGGAAGGTCAGCTTGACGTAATCATTCCTTGAAGGATCAAGCTTTAACTTGTCATGCTTGATCAGATCGGCGGTAAATTCCGCGATATGAACCATTTTAGTGGCATTGGCATTCTCAAAATGGGTGCCTGTAATGGGTGACACCGGTTCTTCCAGAAAGTCGGCCGGTCCGTTCATGGTCGCCATGTACTGATGAATGACCCGCCACATGTGACCGCACTCACCGCCCAGAATCCATTTAACACCCAGCCGTTTGGCTTCGGCATACATCTTGGCATTCAACCGTTTCATGGTTTCATGGGAGGTAAAAAATCCGAAATTGCCGCCCTCAGAAGCGTAGGTGCTCCAGGTCACATCAAGACCGTAGACCTTCTTCAGATAATCAAACAGCATCATGTAGCCCATGCAGGTATAGGTTCCCGGATCGGCGAACACATCACCCGATGGGGTAATAAAAAGGATGTCGGCCCCTTTTTTGTTCAACTGCGGCGGATCGATTTTTATGCCCGTGAACTCTTCAATATCCTCGACAAAAAAGTCCAGCATATCTTTGAAGGCATGGGGCTGAATACCGAGATGGTTGCCTGTCCGGTAGCAGTTGGCTACCGGGGTAGCGATCCAGTCAATATTAAGACCGATCAGGTTCAGCAGTTCCCGGCCCATAATGGTAATTTCAGCGGTATCAATCCCGTACGGGCAGAATACCGAACAGCGGCGGCATTCCGTGCATTGAAAAAAGTAGTACCACCACTCCTTGAGCACATCCAGGGTCAGTTCCCGCGCGCCGGAGATATGCTTGCCGAACAGTTTATGCATAACCTTGCCGGCCATGGTAAAATCGTTGCGATAAACCGACCGTAACAGCTCGGCTCTTAATACCGGCATGTTTTTGGGATCGCCGGTTCCAAGAAAAAAGTGGCATTTATCGGCGCAGGCCCCGCAGCGCACGCAAATATCCATGAAGACCTTGAAGGTCCGGAACCGTTCCAGCCGCTCTTTAAAGCCTTCATGAAGAATCTGCTGCCAGTTTTCAGGAAGCTTCCAGTCATCCTCCAACGGATTCCAGCTTCTGGGGTACGGCAGCCCTACATATTCAACGCTTTTCGGATTTGACGCGTAGCAGTACATGCCTTCCTTGATGACAACCGGCGTATCCATCCACCCCGTCCGGGGCGTTCGGTGATCCGTCCTTGCCAGCAGTTCATCCGGTTTAATATCATTTCCCATCGATTACTCCTTTTCCAGTGGTAGACCAACATCTTTCATCTTTTCCCTGAACTCATCCTCATACTCATCATAGGTATGGGTATGCACGTCGTAGTTCCAGGGATTAATATGTCTTATCGCGCGGGTGGTATTGGCCATATTGCGCGTCGGTGACAGGAATATGCCGCCAGCGTGCATCAGTTTGCTGTAAGGGAAATAGGCCACCAGCGTGCTGACCAGGATTAGATGGACATAAAAAAGCGCGCCCACGCCTTCCGGTGTGTTGGGGCTCAATGTTACCAGGCCCATGGCAAAGGCTTTAATGGACAGAATATCCACTTTGGCAAAATACCGCATCAGGATACCCGTAGCAGCAATACCGATAATCAGAAACAGCGGAAAATAATCCGAAGCAAGCGATACATATTTTACCTGCCCCAGAAAGACTCTTCTGCCCAGAAGCACCAGCAGAGCAGCCAGCAGCACCAGACCGGACATATACACCCCGGGCAGGCCGATGACAAAATACGGCGAGAAGAATTCCAAACGGAAGAATGAATCGGCATTCTCCAGAAGCTGGATAACCCAGGGAACCGGTTCAAAGAAAAACCGCATATGCCGCAAAAGCACCACGGCAAACGCGTAATGAAACGCCAGCGCCGTTACCCAGAGAACGATCTCCCACCGATAGGAGAGCCGGTAATCATCTTTGAACTTGGCCTTGGTGTTCCGAAACAGTGAACGAAACAAAAAGACCTCAAAGAACATACGGATCAAAACACCGAGGGTCGTGTTCGGATTATCAATCTTATTCTGCTTGATCCAGGGAAGGCTTTTCTGCTGACCGCAGGTGGTGGGGATGCGGAAAGGGACGGCGGAGTTTGCCCAGCTCAGCACTTTTCGGACTACCCCGACAACAAACAGCAGGATCGCCAGATATGGAATGATTACGCCGAAAAAGGCTGTCATCCCCAGGGCATCAACCCCTATCCAGGTCAGCAGGATGAGAATCACAACTGTCGCAAAAGAAAACAGATAACTTACATTCATCAACTGCACCTCTCTATAAAAATTTCATCAACTCATTACGGCCGCAGCCGGTAACTTTTTCAATAGGTCAGGCATCCGTTTCCGGGCCGACCATCAGCCCCGCTCTTTCAAACGCCTTGAACGTCCTGTTCCTGACCTCATAGGCCTGGATTTTAAAAATCTTTTCGCGGCACTCCACGTACTTATTAAAACCGATCAAGGCCAGCTCATCAATTTTCTGATCAACCTGCCTGATTTTCTCGGCATTATCCGCCTTTTTACCGACGACATCCCTGATAATTTG
Organism: Desulfosudaceae bacterium; assembly: GCA_963674745.2. Lineage (GTDB taxonomy): Bacteria > Desulfobacterota > Desulfobacteria > Desulfobacterales > Desulfosudaceae > JBFMDX01. Next base: position 756,808 of record CAXXDV010000001.1, read on the forward strand.
TTTTAAAAGGAAAATAAACGAAACGGCCTGGGCAGGCGTAAAATCCTGCACCGCCCGTACCCGAATGGCGGGATCCAGGCTTTCCGCCAGATCATCATTAGATGCCTGGCCGGCCAGCCCTTCAACAACTTTGGTCAGACTTTCCGAAAGCATACCGGACACGGGATTGGCGAAACGATTTTTTTCCTTTAAAAAAAAGGATGCCGCTTCTGCCTGATAGGACTTCAGCGCGGCCTCGAGCCATTTTTTGGCAATTGCCTCTTCATGCCCGGATATCAGTGTTTCAATTTGTGTCATGACTGTTTTTACAACCTGGCCGAATCTCAGCGGCTTTCGAAATTCACCGCTCGACCCGCCCGTTTTAAGGACAATGTTGGAACCGAAAAAAGACGGCACTCATCCTTTATGAATAAAAAGTTTTATATAACCAAGCATCTTGGCCCTGTCAAGTAAAAAGGAAGCCTTTGCATCCTTATCATTTTTCAAATTATTGCAGGCTGGTTAAGAAGCCACCGGGATCGTCCGAATTATTGGCTTGACATGAAGTGTCGGAAGGTGATATCCATTTTTTATTTTTCAGACCGGGGCGTGGCGCAGTCTGGTAGCGCACTTGCATGGGGTGCAAGGAGTCGCAGGTTCAAATCCTGCCGCCCCGACCACACACTTCTTCATAACAGTTGTTTCCCACAGAGGTGCTTCAGCTTCGACAAAGCATCAGGATCATCAATAGAAACAATTGCTTCCGGCCCTAAAAGCCATTTCCGACAGACCGGTTCGACCAGCGATTTTCGGACAATCCAGAAGTGTCCGGCCCTCGTGAGGGTCAGCAACGGAGCCAGTTGCCCGGCCCACCCCGATCCGGCCAGTTCCAGCTGGCCGATCTCATCCACTACGATCCAGTCCGCCGAACAGCAGCGGCTTATTGACAGGGCTTCTTTTCCGGCCGCCAGCCCCTGATCGAAAAAGGTAAACCCCGTAGCCGCGTCGTTGGCAGGGGCAGGGTTGCGCCGGGCCAGTGGCGTGACGCGATCGTTGCCCAGGTCGACCAGATCAAACCCCGATCGCTGATTGCTCTGCCAGTGTCCGCGGGCGATGATGCCGGCCACTTTACCCCCCTGTTGTTTCATCCAGTCGATTAGCGCTTCGGCCAGGGTGGTTTTTCCGGACTGGGTATCGCCGGTGATAATGATCACCCGCGGTCGCTCATTCATCAAAAATCGCTTTCGGCAGAAACACCTGCCTGTTGCCGGAAATGTTGACGGCCATGGTTTCGGCTTCATACAACCGGTCCATGTTGATTTTTGTCATGACTTCGGCTGTCGGGCCGGACACGATGACCCGGCCGTCCTGAAGCATGATGACCTGATCGGCGAAAAGCATGGCCAGGTTGGGGTCGTGCATGGCAGCCACCACGCTGATGCCCCGGGTCCGGCAAATGGTCTTAATGGTTGTCAGCAACCGGTACTGATTGTGAAAATCCAGGTGGTTGGTGGGCTCATCCAGCAGCAGCACATCGTTGGTCTGGACCAGCGCCCCGGCCAGCAGGGCCATCTGCCGCTCCCCACCGGAAATCCGGTTAAAATTGCAGCCGGCCAAATGCCCGGCATTGAGCATGTCCAGCGCCGATTCCGCCATGGCATAGTCTTCCGCTTTGGGACTGGCGGTCATACCCAGGTAGGGCGCCCGGCCCATGACCACCACTTCCAGGACGGTAAACGGAAAGATATCGACATGTTCCTGGGGTACCAGGCTGACGTTCCTGGCCACCGCCTGACGTGGCAGGGTACTCAAATCAATGCCGTTGACCGTCACACTCCCTGCGCAGGGCATCAAAATGGTATTCAGACAATGCAGAAGCGTTGTTTTGCCCGAGCCGTTGCGGCCCAGCAGGGCACAGAATACGCCCGCTTCAATATCAAACGAGATATCAGTCAAAATGGGACGGCCGTTGTACTTAAACCCGATTGACCGGCAGGACAGTTTTACATCCATCCGCTCCCCCTGTTCCTGAAAAGCAGATAGGCGAAAATCGGGGCCCCGGCCAGGGCGGTGATAATGCCCACGGGGATTTCACTGGTCGTCAGGCTGCGGGCCGCGTCATCGGCCGCCAGCAGCAGAATACTGCCCAGCAGGGCCGTGACGGGCAACATGTGCTTGTGATCGGGCCCGACCAGGGTGCGGGCGATATGGGGCACCACCAGGCCGATCCAGGCGATCTGCCCGCAGACCGACACGGTGATGGCCACGATCAGGGAGCTGGCGGAAATCAACACAAACCGGAACAGGCGGGGTTCAACCCCGTGTGCCCTGGCCTGGAGATCGCCCAACGAAAGAATGTTCAAACGAAACCGCATCAGCAGAAATAACACCAGGATCCCAAGACAAAAGGGTGCGGTAATGATGACATCGGTCCAGGTCACCCGGGTCAGGCTGCCCATGATCCAGAAAACGATTGTGGGCAGTTCTTCAAGCGGGTCGGAAAAATATTTAACCACCATCAGCAGTGCATTAAAGAACGAGAGCACCACCATACCGGCCAGCACCAGCACGATGACCGGTTTAACGGCTACCAGGCGGGCGATGCCCAGGGCGGTATAAACCGCCAGCAGCCCAAAGGCAAAAGACAGCAGATGGACCAGCGCAAAGGAATGGCCGGGCATTACCAGTCCAAGGGCGGCGCCGAAGGTACAACCGGCCGCCACACCCAGGATATCCGGCGATACCAGGGGGTTTCTGAAAAGCCCCTGGTAAACGGCACCGGACAGGGACAGGCTCATGCCGACCATGATCGCCATCAGGCACCGGGGAACCCGCAACCACCAGATCACCATGGCATCGGCCGTCAGGGGTTCCGTCGAAAAATTACCGGACAGGAGGCGGGATAAAAACGTCGCCAGTTCACTACCGGCCACGTTGAATCGGCCCATTGAAAGGGAGGCGACAAAGAGGAGCACCAGCACCAGAAACAGGATGATGATCAGTTTTCCGGGACCGCCCAAGGGGCTGTTACCGGAAGATCGGGATTCAAAAGTCATTGTCTGCCCAATATGTTATCTGCCAGTTCACCGCCCATGTCGCTCAGGGACTGACCGAACAGGTCCCGGTGAAATTGATTGATCATTTTCATGGTCTGGCCCTGATCAAAATGATCGGGATAGGCCTTTGCCGCCAGCCAGAGGGTGGCCAGAACAGACAGCGGGGAGGGGAAATCCCAGGGCGACAGGGTGGACGGGAAACGATAAACAGCCTTATCGGCCACTGCCGGGACACCTTGAAAAACAGGGCTGCCCAGACGCCGGGTCACGCTGCTGTCCAGACTCTGGGAGAGCACCATCACATCCGGGTTCCAGCGGATGAATTGTTCCGGCGACACTTCCTGAAAATAGCCGGAAAGGTCATGGGAAACGTTGACCAGACCGGCCGTGGCCAGGATTTCGTCCTGGAGCATATTACCGCTGGTGGTGCTGAACAAACCGCGCGGCGAAGCGTAGTAAACGCGTTTCTTTTTTTCAATCACCGGCCCGGCCAGTTTTTCTTTCACCAGGGCAAGAACGTCATCCATCCTGGATGCTGCCGGAATCAGGCTTTCATCATCTCCCACCGCACGGGTAATGAGTTCCAGGGCCTGCTTGATACTGTCAAATGTTTCCGGGACAATAATGATCGCCGGGATGCCCAGATGCTGCAGGCGGTCGGCCAGCGCACGCCCGTCTTTCTGGGCGTAAAGAATCACCAGGTCCGGCTTGACCGATAAGATGGTCTCCAGGTTCAAGCCGGCTGATTTCTTGCCGACGGCGGGGACACCGGCCACACCGGGATATACTGCCTGATGAAGCCGGTCTTTTCGGGAATCGGTATCAATACCGACCAGTTTTTTCTGCAACCCAAGGCAGAAGACACACAGGGTTGCAGGCTTATATGTGGTCACCAGGCGATTGACCGGCCCGTTTATGGTAACAGGACGTCCGGCCATATCGGTTATCACGCGACCGCGGGTTTTGTCCTGAGCCATGGCCGGGAGCGACAGAAACGTAATCAGCAATAGCAACCCGCTGATCCTGACGGCTTTAGTAAATCGTGTGCTTATCATTTCGCCATCCTCATGTCATGATTTGGGTCCGAATATACCATCAATCGGCGCTAACGCCAAGAGAGAGGGAAAATCCGCCGCGCCTAAATTGAAAATAAAACCGGTATTGTTATTTTCTGGTCGTCACAACCGAGACGATCAGGTAAGCCAGAAATGTGAGAATCATGAACGCGTAAACACCGAAAAAAAGCTCATGAAGCGGATTTTCAACAACGGTGATGACGGCGCCGACAGCGGGAACACCCGTGTCCGGCAGCGACTTTTCAGGGATTAGAAAAAAACGGTTAAGGGTAACACGAAAAGCGCCCCGTCGATAGGGCTTTAATAAACAGGCGCGCCCGCCTTGAATTGTTGCGCCTTCCCTGGAAACGGAAAAATCGATATAATTATCCTTCAGCCTGACGCGGTCCCGGGTCAACAATTGGCGGCGTTGTTGACGGTCTTTATGCTGCAGAACAGAAGCAAAGGAACAGCTTGCCGATTTCAGTTCAATGGTGGTGCCATCCGGTAAACCGTTGCTCTGCCCGGGCAGCAGTTCCATGTTGGATGACTTAAACCCGATGGCCATGTGCGCCCCATGCCCGATCATCACCAGCCCGATAAGCACATGCAGGGTAAAGAGCAGCAGCGGTCTTGCCCCGCTGTTCAAGCGGATTTTCAGGGCCGGTTGCATGAAGCAGCAACAGGCGAGGTTGATAAACAGCAATCCGGACAACCCCATCAGCACGATCAGCCAGCCGCTGATCAGCGGGTGCGAGGCGGCGCTGTTTCCCAGCCAGGACAGGATCAGTTCATCGTTCATGCCCTTGATAATGCTGTCCGCAACCGGATGCCGGGTCAGCAGGATCCCCATGCCCAGCCACAGGGCCAGGGCGGCCATGAGCACAAAGCAAAATGACAGTGACGACAGGTGCTCAACCAGCCCCCGGAAAACGGATGCCCGGCTTTCGGTAAGGGTTATTTCGCCAGCGCCGTTTTTGATTACCATATGAACAACCCCGTGACGGCCGCCGCCGTTCCCAGGTGAAGGCCAAACCGCCATGGCGTCCGACGGGCCAGGGATACCGGGAGGTGAAAGTTGAGCATGAAAAGAAAAAAGACCATGGCGGACTCAAAGAAGTTGTCGCTCCAGTGCCAGGAGTCCCCCCAACCCAGCAGGCACCAGACGGATCCGGACAGCTCACTGCATAAAAAAGTAATGGCACCGGCCATGAACAACTGCCGGTCGAAATCCTGCCGACCGCTGCTGAGTGCGGCCGTCAACCCCAGGGTCGCGGTCAGCATGACACCGGCTGAAAGCTGTTTAAAGAAAAAAAACCCCTGGGCCAGGGGGCTGACATACATAAAATAATCATGATTCAGTTGCAGCCTGGCCAGGCCCCCCAGGGCGCAGAGCAGGGTCAGCGCCAGCCCGAACAGAACAAGAACCGCCCGGTCATCCCGGTAGCGGGGCCTTGCCACCAGCAGACCGGCCAGTGTCCAGCCCAGCACCGAGATCGATTCATATCCGCCGACAAGGGGAAGCCGATGAAGGGAAAAAGCAAACACCCCGATATGAATGGACAGCAGAATAAAACCGGTCGCAGCGGGGAAAACGGCCGGGCGCATCCTGTTTCCCGGTCCGGCCAAAACGGCGGTGAGCAAAAAGCACACCGCCGCGGCAAGGAACATCATTGTGGCACCCGGGATAATAGTAATTCCTGTCATATTATCCTGCTATTAGAACCTGGCGCTGGCCCCCACCCGATACATCCGTCCCCGGCCGGGGAAGCCGATTTCCTGTTCATAGTCTTCATCAAAGACATTATCCACTTCCACAAAACAGGTGACAAGGTCTTTAAATGTTCTGGAAATCCGGGTATTCGTAATCAGATAATCATCGGTGGTGGTGGCTTCAAGGTCCGGATCACCGGTGGTCGGCAGGGTGTCGTACATACTGTTAACGTAAATGGCCTGCAAATCAACATTTACCAGGCAGACGGGAATAACGAACCCGCAGCCGACGCCCAGCTTGTGTTCCGGCACGTTGGCCACCCGGCCGGTGGCCCGGTTGTCACTCCGGTTATCAGCGTCATTGAAGGTATAATTGAGGTTGAAGCGGAGGGTCTCGGACGGCACCACGGCCAGGTTCATTTCCACACCTGCCATGGCGATATCTTCGGTATTGGTGAAAAGTTCTTCCCCGGTGTAATCGTCTTCATAATAATCCCGGGAAATCCAGTCGGAAATATCATGGTAAAAAGCAGCCACATCAACCGTTGTGCAGGTCCCGAAGGCTTTTCTGACCCCCAGCGTATAGTTGATGGTGGACTCTGAGTCAAGTTCCGGATTGCCACCACTGGAAGAGTAAAGCTGAAACAGGGTCGGGAACCGGGTCTTCCGGGCGATGGATCCATAGAGGGTGGCGTCCTTGATCAGGCAGTCAAAGCCGATCATGGGGTTGAACTCATCTTTTGTGCCGGGCGTATCGAGCGCGGCCTGGCCAAGCAGAAAGTCATCATCGTCAAAGACATAATCTTCGGCTTCATCCACCTTGAACCAGTCGTAGCTGACGCCGGCATAAACGGTCAGGATGTCGGTGGGACGGAACTCATGCTCGGTGCCGACAGAGCCGGTGTAGGAGGCGTAGTCATTGTAGGGCATCCAGGAATCATCCCGGGATTCATGATCGTCTTTTTTGTAGTGCAGGCTGATATGCCCCTTATGGTAGTCTGCAGACGAGTAGTCGGTAAACAAAGAAGCGCCCAGGATATTGTCTTTGTAGGTGCTTTTGGCAATGGCGGTTTCCATATCCGGACCGTCATAGGAAACATACTCATCCTCGTGATCGTGATAAAATAATTTTCCCCGCAGGGCCAAACCGTCACTGAAGGTATGGCGGCCGCTCAAATCTATGCCCATGTCATTATAATTTTCAAACCGCGCAAACGTCGAAAAGGCGGGGTTGTCATTTTCCCGGGTGAAAATCCGGTATTCGTTGGTGGCCAGAGGGTGACCTTTTTCCGTTTGCAGGGTATGAAAACTGATAAAATATTCGGATTGCTCGGTGGGGGTCAGGCCGAACCGGGCCCAGAACTTGTCTTCTTCATAATCCGAGTTCTCCCGGCGGCCGCCGTCTTCATGGATGCCGTCCAGGTCGGGCATAAATTTTCTGGCGCGAACCGCTGTTTCCGGATCAAAATGATCTGAAAGCGTCCAGCCGTCGCTTTCCTGACGATTATAACTCAGCCAGTAGTTGAATTTGCCGACCTGATTGCCGTGGGACAGGGAAAGATTATATGTCCTGTCTTCACCCCACTCGCCCTTGACATGAAAGGTGGGGTCTTCGGTTCCCTGCTGGGTGATAATATTCACTACTGCGATCTGGGCATTGGCGCCGTAAAGGACCGAAGGCGCGTTCTTGGTAACTTCGATCCTGGAAATAATATCAACCGGGATCTGATCCAGATTCAGTTTACCGTAATAGGTCTCATAAAAAGGAATACCGTCGATCAGAAACAGTGTCTTTTCCTGGGAAAAGCCATGCACGGAAACCTCGGCTTCGTTTTTTCGCCCCCGGGTCATGGTGATGCCCGGCGCGAACTTCAGGGCTTCGGCCACGGTCTTGCTGTTATTGGTTTTTATATCTTCTGCGGTAATCACATGGGTGATGGCGATGTCTGAAACGGCGGTCTTCTCACCGGTCACGACAATTTCGCCCAGCGTATAACCCTTTGTTTCAGAAGTCGATTCAGCAGCCAGGGCAGCGGCTGCCAGAGTCAGACAAACGACCAGGACCATTCCCTGAAGGACATGTTTCATTTACTCCCCCTTATATTAAATTGATATTGTTATTCAAATTTTGAAAATTAGGATTTATCGTTATTAAATGTCAATACAATTTTTATATTTTTAATCAAATGGGTTTAAAATAACAGAAAATAACCTATATTAACCATATTTTAATATAAAGGGGCCAGGGATTCGAGGGGTCAAGGGGTCACATGACGGATGCAGGACTTGTCTTTCAGCCCGGTTTGCGCTAATAAAACTTAATATCCATGCTGAAAATCGGATACCCCCATCCTGAAAGGGTCACTCATGAAAAAACTGTTATCAACACGGGAAGTTGCAGAGTACCTGGGCGTCAATGAAAAAATGGTCTATTCTCTGGTTTCGGCAAAAGGCCTGCCCGCCTCAAAGGTCACCGGCAAATGGGTTTTCCCTTTGCACCTGGTGGATGAATGGATGGAAGCCAACACGCTGAACTATCCCAGCCGTGCCCTTGACAAGGCCTCGGGGCATCCCCGGGTGATTGTCCTGGCCGGCAGCAACGACATTCTGCTTGAAAAAACCATCGGCCTTTTCAACCGCTCCTTTCAGGACCACCTGGCGGTTTTTGCCAACCTGGGCAGCATGGGCGGATTGCGGGCGCTTCGCAGGGACCTGTGCCATATCGCTTCATCACATCTGCTCCAGGAAAACGAAGCGGACTATAATTTTGAATTTGCCAACCGGGAATTCAACCAGGTGCCGGTCATGGTCAACTTCTGCCGCCGTGAGCAGGGATTTCTGCTGCGATCAGGCAACCCGAAAAAGGTTCAGTCCATTGCAGACATAAAAAAACCGGGGATTCGGCTGATCAACCGTTCGGTCGAAACGGGTACCCGCCACCTGTTCGACCGGGAAGCGAAAAAGGCGGGGATCGACCCGGAAACCATCGAGGGCTATCAAAACGAAGCCAACAGCCATATGGAGGTCGGCCTGGAGATAAAATCCGGACGGGCCGATATCGGCCTGGGTATCCGAACGGTAGCCGGCCTTCTGGGATTGGATTTTATCCCGCTGCGCTGGGAACGGTATGATCTGATGATCGCCAAAGACCGGTTTTTTGATAAACCCGTCCAGTATTTTCTGGGCATCATGCAGGAAGCGGAATTCAGGGAAATAGCAAGCTCGCTGGAAGGATACGACGTCTCTACGGCCGGCAAAATCATCTATCCGCAGGAACCCGTGGCATTGGATTCGAATTCCCGAAAAAAATGACAACAAAAAATAATTGGCCCGAATCAAACGGGCTGTCGTGGGCACCACAACCGGCCGGACACATTATCAGTCTGAAAAAAACGCCCACTTCATAAAAAAATAAAAAACGGCAAAGAGTATGGCGCTGACCACATAGGCAATCCAGTCAACCGGTTTTTTCGCTTTTCCGTCTTTCATGATTTTACCCACGCGCCGTCCGCACTGGGTGCATTTTTTTACGTCCAGCGGCAACCGCTCAAGACAATCCGGACACTGCTTATAAGGCCTTGGCAGTTCGGGCTCTTTTCTTTCTTCTCCCATGACGACTCTCTTTTTACCCATATTGCCTGTTAATTTAAAACACGCTCGTTTTGCGTTATTTCACTTTCCGCTTTCATACCTGACAGCCAGGCGGTTAAGGCGTCCTGCTTTTTCAACTGCATTAACTGGTTCATAACATCTTCTTTTACCTCGGAGAAAGCGTCCCCTTCCGGCGGCCGGCGGTCTTCCAGATAAAGCACATAGTACCCTTTTGACCCATTGATCACTTTATCAGCCAGCCGGTTTTCGGTATTCAGCAAAAAAGCTTCCCGGGAAAGCCCGGATTCAGTACCGAGATCCGGGACAGGTGCCTGGCGCTTGAAATAATCGGTTGCGATCAGTTCGGCCGATGTTCCTTCGACAGCAGCGTCAATGACCGAACCTTCCTTAAGTTTTTCCAGGAGATCTTCAGCCGCCTTTTGGGCCGCCTCCTCACGCAGCTCTTCGCTCAAATCCGCCAGCACGGTTTCCCGCACTGTTTCGAGCCCGGGTACCTCCGGCGCTTTTCGCTGATCTACCTGAAACAGGTAATAATTGTCAGCAATCTGAACCACATCACTGATGTCTCCCTCCACCAGATCAAAGGCCTGGCGGACCAGCTCCCCGCCCTGCGGGATTTCTTTTACCGCTTCTGTCCGTGCTAACAACGGCGTCGTTTCCGCCTTCAACTCGAATTTTTCGGCCGCCTGCTTGACGCTGTCATTGTCTATGGCTGCGTCAAACACACTCATGGCTTGTTCGTAGGCCATGTCCCGGGCCTTTTTCAGCGCCATTGTGTTTCTGATATCAGCAGCGACGTCGGTCAAAGGTGTCACCGAGGCATCATTGACCTTATCCACCTTGATCACATGCCAACCGAATACCGTTTTGACCGGACGGCTGATCTCACCGGGCTCCATGGAAAACGCTTTTTCAGCGAATGGCGCCACCAGTTCCCCTTTTTTAAATTTTCCCAGGGCGCCGCCTTTAGACGCACTGCCCGCGTCCTGGGAATATGCTTTGGCGCACTCGGCAAAATCCCGACCATCGGTGGTGACCATATCATATATCTTCATGGCTTCCGCTTCTTTATCCGAAACCGTGGATTCCGGTGCATCTTCCGGCACCTTGATCAGAATATGACTGGCTTCCACCGTTTCTTCAGTACGATAATCATCCTGATGATCTTCATAGTACTGTGCGACCAGATCCTCATCCACGGATACCCCGGCGGTGTAATCTTCGGGATTAAAGCGGATATAGGTTATCTGCGTTTTTTCCGCGGTTTTATATTTTTCCTTCTGCTCATCAAAATAGGTTTGGAGTGCCTCGTCCGAAGGATCGACATCCTTGAAATCACCCGGCGAAAAAACCGCTACCTTTATCTTGACCTCGGCATTCTCCCATTCATACCAGCGGCGGGCCTCATCTTCAGACACCTTGACGCTGTCATCGATCAACTGTCTCACCTTCTGCGTCAACAAATCCCTTCTCTGCAGCTGCTCAAAAGATTCCGGGGTCAGGTGGTTTCGCTGCAATATGGAATTATATATCTTGGGCTTGAACTCGCCGTTTATCTGAAAAAATTTCATGTTTCTGATCGTGGCCGACAACTCCTCATCAGACACCTGGAACCCGAGTTCGGCCGCTTTCTGCAGCAGCAGCGTTTCCGTAATCAGTTGATCCATGGCCCGTTCTTTTAATCTCAGCATGTTCAGAATTTCATCATTCAGCTGGTTGCCGAATTGCTGTCTGGCGGAGTCTAAAAGGACAAAGTATCTGTCCTGAAACTGGGTATAACTGATGTCTTCCCCATTAACCGTCGCTGCCGTGACATTATTCTGATCCCGAAAATTTCCGACCCCCATAAAGATAAAGGCCAGAACGATAATGGACAGGACGCCCTTGATTATCCATGACCCTGCTCTTTGACGCATAAATTGAAGCATTTTTTAACTACTCCTAAAATAAAGACACTGATATTATTCAGAATTGATACAATCACCAAGATTTTCACAACAGCAACAAACTGCTGATTTTTGTCCTCTTTTATTTATTATATCAAATAAATCAGGTCAAGCGATTTGCTTTCTTTTTGAAAAGCACTATTTTTAATGTACGCTTAAAAATTCAAATCCTGGACGGAAATTTAAAGAACAAGAAACGCGGGTTAAATATATGTTTAATAGTTTCAAGTACTTACAAAGCAACTGAAACTCCCGAAAGTGTCCATCCGCCGCGGCAGCCTGTTATGGAGGATGGACAGCGAAACGCAGACATTGGACCTTATTACAGGGTCATCAGAGGTAAGTATGCCGGAACTGCCGGAAGTAGAAACTGTTGTCAGAGGATTGCGCACCGCCATTATCGGAGAAACACTTTCCCGGGTGACCTGCCGGTACCCTAAAATCAACTTGGACAACCCCGGAAACTGGCGACAGTCCTTGAAGGGGCAACAATTTCTGACTGTCCGGCGGAGAGGTAAAAATATTCTTATCGACCTGTCCGGCGGTTTGACCTTGTGGGTTCATCTGAAAATGACGGGCCATTTTTACCTGGCAGACCCGGCCGCACCGGTCGGCCGTCATGACCTGGTACTTTTCGAATTGAAAAGTCAAGTCCGGCACCTGCGATATCAGGATACGCGACGATTCGGCCGCATCCGTCTTTTTCCCACCAAAACCGTCATGAGCCAGAAAGGGCTGGCCGACCTCGGACCGGAACCACTTGAAATCAAAAGGCAGGATTTTCTGTCACTGATAAGTCGGTCCCGCCGTATGATCAAACCGGCGCTCCTGGATCAACGCTTTCTGGCCGGCATCGGCAATATTTACGCCGACGAATCCCTTTTCCGGGCGAAAATCCATCCCCGGCAACTGACCTGCGACATTTCGACACGCAAAATAAACACGCTGTATGATGCCATGCGTGAGATATTGACCACAGCCATTGATAACATGGGCACCACGGTAGACACCTATGCCGGTATCAACGGTGAATTTGGGGGCTTTCAATCTTATCTCCAGGCGTATGGGCGGGAAGGCGAGCCCTGCTTCCGGTGCGGCCGCTTGATCCAACGGGAAGTTATCGGGTCACGCTCATCCCATTTCTGCCCGCGCTGCCAAAAAAGCACCTGATAATATGTTCTTTTCTTTGAGGGGGGCCTTAGAAAAAATATTATTGGTTTCCCTGAAAAGAAACTCGGATTGGTTTAATCCCGAAGGGATAAAGTCGTATAGCCGGTGGTTTTAACCACCGGAATAAGGGTATATATTATTATTCACGCCCTGAAGGGGCGTTGTATTTCTTTTTACGAAGCCATCAAGAACTATTTGACAGCGACTTGCCACTGCCCTTAATGTTTCCCCGAAGGAGATACGAAAATGAAAAAAATGCTTTTGGCTATCACTTTTGTGATAATTTTCAGCCCGCCAATCCCGACGTCCGCCGGTGATAATGGGACCAATACGGTCAACCGTCTGTTTGATCCGGTAGTTGTCACCGGCAATGCCTGCCGCCTGACGGACCGACCGCCGGCTGATTACGGGTTATATGCGGTAAAAGACAATCAGCTGCGCCCTATCCCGTTTCAGATCGACGAAAAAGATGCGGACGGGAATTTTGTCCTTACCCGGGGTAAAGTGGCATCCGCTGACGTTGACCCCGCTTTTGACGACAATGACGAACTGGTCTTCATGGCCATGGACGCCGGGGACAAGCTTTCCTGCAAAGACCTGTTGCCTGCAGGAAGTACGGACTGCGCCGAACTTGAAATAAACGATCCGGGAACCCTCAAAAAAACCTGGGTTTATCTTGTAACCAGTAACCGGCCACAGAAAAAATCCAATAGTGATTATGTCACCTATGATGACGACAAGCCTTCATTTGCCACCCGGAACTATTCCGGCCGCTATGACGATGGCCATCCCGTGGGCGCCTGCCGGTATACCTTTGAACGAGGCGTCGACGGAGACGGCGACGACTTTATCGACCGCATTAAGATCAGATTAACCATGAGGTCAATAGGGGTAACACTTCATCGTTCCGAAGAGGACATCAAAGTCAAGGAACTGGGATATATCGACGGCCCGGTACGGGTAATCGTCTATTCGAAAAACGTCACCCCTCTGGTGCTGGGTATTCCCGCCAGTTCCACTAAGCAATATACCTATTATTATGATTCCTTTGCCGACTTTGCCTTTGCGGCATCGTTTCCCTTAAAACCGGGCTTTTTCCGGGCCACGGTTATCGACGATTTTAAAAACGCCAAAGGCTGGACATTTTACAATTCAAACAATCCCCGCGGGCATGTAATCGACGGCAAAATGGACGACAGCGACAAGGCCCTGGACCGGTCGACATGGTCCTGGAGCGCCCTTGACAACGGCAAACAGTGCTTCTGGTCGGTGTGGACGGCCCCGCCCGGGTGCCCGGTAAAAGCCGCGCTCTATTTTAACGACGATGAGTCAGCTAAAGACGAACTGGAAGACGATAGGGGTGAGCTGCCCGGGATCGGCTTTGATTTTAACACCGGCTGGGACCGGCTTGAGGCGGACAGCGTGGAACTGCGCCTGGTCCATTTTTATACCCGGGCATACCACAAGGGCATGGAAAAGGAAATCCGCAACGTGTTTGACGCACCGTTGCAGGTGACGTCAAACATTCTTTAGATTTTATTGTGTACTTTTCTTTGCGCCAAAGAAAAGAAGATCAACTCGCGTCCCGGGACCGGCTGGAAAACAGCACCAGGCACAACAAAACAAAAAACGCCAGGGTCGCGGCAACCGCCGCGGCGCGATAATAATACCCCAGCGGCGCCAACACCAACGCTGAAACCCAGTGCAGGATAATCACCCCCCGGGAGTGCAACCGGATGGGAAAATCATCATACCGGCAGATCACGGCCAGTCCGCACAGGTTCCAGCCGTAAAGCGATGTATAGGCATGCAGCTTCATCAGCCAGTGATATTTTTCCGGCGTATATCCGGGTAAGGCTTCGGCGATAATGTAAGCGAGACCGGAAATCGCGGTGACCATTAAAAAACAGACACCGGAGCTTAAAAAGTTCTTCTGCTGGATATTTTCGCCCAGCCGGTAATAAAGCACAAAGGTCATCACCACCGCGGCAAACAACAGAACGGTGACGAATATCTGGGGCGGAAAAGATTCCAGAAGAATAAACACAAAAAAAATGATGACGCCCAGGTTGATTGTCCAGAAGGCGGCCTCCTTCATCACCCGGACGGGGCTCTGGTCGGCTTTATCCAGAAAAGAGAAAATCACGGAAAGCGTGATCAATGATACGGGAAACGAGTATCCCAGAAAAAACACGTCCAGTTCAAGCTTATGGATCTGTATCAGTTTCAGATACTCGTTGTTGATCACCACGGCCGTGGAAAAGACCAGCCCGATGGAAAGACAAAGCAGGGCCGCCTGATGGAATTTCCTGCTGATCGGCTCATTTCGGCTGAAGAACCCGAAGGGGAATAAGGTGAACTTTCGAATGCGAAAAGCCTCGACCATGGCAGCCAGAGACAGAGACAGGACAATGGACGGCAGATAGCATTTGAAAAACACGAGAATAGCATATGCCATGGACAAGACCAGAAAGACCGTCGCGCTTGCCGAAAGGGTCTTCCGGCCCTGGGTGAAATACATAATGATGGTACCGCCGGCACAGAGGTTAAACAGAAAAATATGCAACCGCTGAAAATCATACGGGGCAACATCGACAAACAGATGCATAAAACCGAAAATCAGGGCCGACAGTATCAGCAGGAAAAAAACAACTCTTAATTGTGTACTCATTTTTCAGCTCAACTTTCCAAGTGCGTGTTGCAGGTACGGATACAATTCCGGGTATTGAAAGGGATAATTGATTTTCAGCAATTGTTCCGGGTCGACCCGGGTACCGGCCAGAGCCACTTCTTTGCCCATCTCGCCGAAGGCCGCCTTGATCATCACGGCCGGAACCGGCAGTATCGCCGGACGCGACAGTGCCCGTCCCAGGATGCGGGTAAAGTCGCCGTTGGTGACCGGGTTCGGTGCGACAAGATTGACCGGGCCGGAAACATCCGGGCGCATCAATAGATGATAGACAGCACCCACGGCATCGTCCATGCCGATCCAGCTTAAATACTGCCGCCCTGAAGCGATCCGGCCGCCAAGCCCCATTTGAAACAGGGGCAGCATCTTTTTCAACGCGCCCCCTTCCGGGGTCAGCACGACGCCGATACGCATATGAACGACGCGGATACCGGCCTCAACCGCGGACCCGGCCGCATCCTCCCATTGCCGGCAGACATCACTGATAAAGTCATTGCCCGGTTCGGCGGATTCGTTCATAACATCATCGCCACGATCACCATAAAAACCGATGGCCGAAGCCGACAGCAGGGTCTGGGGTCTTGAACTCAGCTTCGCCATGGTGGTGGCAATCAGGCTGGTGCCGTTTACCCGGCTGTCGACAATGACCTTCTTTTTCGCCGGTGTCCAGCGTCCCTGGCCGATATTTTCGCCGGCCAGATGGATGACCGCGTCCGGGCGTGCGGCTTCAATTCCTTCAAAATCGATTTTACCGGCGGCCGGGGCCCAGAAAACTTCATCCTCATTTTTCGGCTGTCGCCGGACCAGTTTGACCACCCGGTGCCCGCCGGTGGTCAGAAAAGGTACCAGCCGGGAACCGATCACACCACCGGCACCGCTGACAAGGACTGTCTGCCGGGGCCGGTCGGCAAAAGTTTGATGAAGGGCCAGGTCGGCAGCCGTCAACCGATGTCGAAAGGCAAAAATCCGGTTCAACTGCCCTCTGATTATCGGTCCTGCCAGAGGATGCGAAATAACGTCCAACGGCATTTTAAACTGCACGGTATCCTTGAGCCGGCACCGGTGGTCTCCAACAGCTTCAAAAGCATGGGTATGCGTCCATTCGGCAAAAGGGCCCCGCACCATTTCATCCTCAAACAGCCGGTTCTCCTTATACCGGGTATGGCGGGCCTGCCATAAATACGGCACCGGCCCGGCTTTCATGCGCAACACGACCCGTGCACCGGGCAGGATACCGCCTTCCCGGCTGACGACCTCGAGGGGATCCCAGGGAGGGCTCAACCGCTCAATGGCCCCGGGACGGGCGTGCCAGGCAAAGGCTTCTTTTACATTTACGTCCAGCAGGGACGCCCATTCAAATTTTTCCAAGTACCTATCCTTTCTGAACAAAGCTGCAGGGACTGATCAGCATTCTGTCCGCCATATCCGGATCGGTTGAGGCCAGCAGACAAAAGGACTCCCGGTTCTTTTTGTTACCGATGACGGCGATCAGATCGCCCGGCATCAACACAAAGTCCGCGTCCGGATTGGATCGCAGCCGTTTTTCCCGGACAACACCGACAATGGAGGCGCCGGTCTGCTTTCGTATCTCACTCCCACCGATGGTGCGGCCGGCAAGTGGACTTTTGGGGTTAAGATGAAACCATTGCAGATCAAACTGCTGTTCGGCCGCTCGAAGATGAGAAAGGGTCTGGTAATCCGTGTTTCCCGTAAACAGTCGGGCATAAAGCTCCTGCCGAATGGTATCCGTATAGCGCTGGATTTCAGTGGCCGGCACGTGAAGATGAATCAGGGACTGGCGGGCCATTTCCATACTGGCTTCAAATTCCGGCAGCACCACCGCCGACACTCCCAGTTCCTTGAACAGCGGGAGGTAGTCGACTCCGGGGGCTCTGGCGACGATCTGCAGGTCCGGGTTCATGCGCCGGGCATGGTTGATGACCGTTCTGGCCGCCACCAGCCCGGGAACCGCCAGCACCAGCAAAGAAGCCTGCTTTATCCCGGCCGCTTCGAGCACGATTTCCTGGCCGGCATCGCCGTAAACCGCCGCCATATTGTTTTTTACGGCCTGTTCGAAGCGGTGATGATCCAGTTCAATAATCACAAACGGCATTTCC
Organism: Desulfosudaceae bacterium; assembly: GCA_963674745.2. Lineage (GTDB taxonomy): Bacteria > Desulfobacterota > Desulfobacteria > Desulfobacterales > Desulfosudaceae > JBFMDX01. Next base: position 774,145 of record CAXXDV010000001.1, read on the forward strand.
AGACGTTTCAACACCTGTGCCACCTGAAAGCCGATTCGTCCACCGCCGGCGATGACCACGTGACCGATGAAACCGTCCTCCGGTACATTGGACACGTCCAGGGCTTCGTGTTTGAACCAGCGTTTTCTTAAGGCATATATCCGGCTGGTCTGGCCGGAAACAAACGGTGTCATCACCATGGTCAGAACGGCTGCGGTTAATATCAACGAATAAAGATCATGGCCGATGGAATTGGTCGACAACCCCACCCTGGCCAGGACAAACTCGAATTCACCGATCTGAAACAGCCCCAGGCCGACGGCCAGGGGAATGACATTCCGGTAATTGAACAAGCGTGCGACAAAAGCGAATATCAGCCCCTTACCAAGGCTGACCGCAAGGACGAGGATAATGATCTGGGAGAAATGGCTGAACAGATAAGAAAGGTCAAACAGCATGCCGACCGATGTAAAAAACAGCAGGCCGAACAGATCCCGCAAGGGAATGATATCACTCAAGGCCTGATGTCCGTAATCGGATTCGCTTAAAACCATCCCGGCCACAAAGGCACCGAAAGAAAATGACAGGCCGGCCAGGTGCGTAATATACCCCACGCCCAGGCCGATGGCGGTGATGGCCAGCAGGAACAGTTCCCGGGATTCCAGCCTGGCGATATGGGCCATCAACCGCGGCAGAAGCCGGGTACCCAGCAGAATCATGCCCGCGATGAAAGCGCCGGCCTTTAGGGCCGCGAATCCGATTACCGGCAGCCCGGCCGAAGGATCATTCAATTGCGGCAGAATGATCATCATGGGGATGACCGCCAGGTCCTGGACAATGAGCATGCCGATCATGACCTTGCTGGAAAGTGTGCCCATCCAGCCCTGGTTCATCAGGGTTTTTAACAAAACCATGGTGCTGGACAGGGAAACCAGAGCCCCCAGCCAAAGGCTGGTGTGCCAGTCCCAACCGAACACACGACCGATACTTATGCCCAGGCCGATGGTCAGAGTCAACTGGATGGGAGTACCGACCACGGCAACCATTTTGACGGGCTTTAAATCTTTAAGTGAAAATTCAAGTCCCAGGGCAAACAGCAGCAGGGCGATACCGATTTCGGCCAGCAGTTCAATTTCATGGATATTGGTGATCGTCCATCCGCCGGTATAGGGTCCCAGAATAATACCTGCCAGGATATACCCCAGGATCAGGGGCTGGCCCAGGCGCTGCATCACCAGGCCGCAAAAAAAAGCGGCCACGATCAGCATGATTATGTCGGTAGCGATTCCCATCGGACAGGCTTTTCTTCAAGTATCAATCAACCGTTTGCGGGCTTACCCGTTTTAAAATACCTTACCGGCGCTAAATACACAAGATCACAGGCACGTTTTAACTGGTTTTTTTGGAAGCGAACCGCCATGAAGTAGGGCAACCCCCTGTGGTTGCCCGCTAGACAATAACAGCCGTTTTGTTGCTTCGATGGGATTAAAATGTTAAAGAATATAATTATCTGTCATTCGATACCATCTGTTTTGTTACCAAAAAAATGCTTGGAAGACTTATGAACAAGGACAGAGTTGAAAAGCGCAGAAACGAAATCCTGGCCGCTGCCTTTGAAGTGTTTGCCGAAAAGGGTTATCATGCCACCAAAATTTCCGATATCGCTGAAAAGCTGAAAATCGGTCATGGCACTTTTTACCGATATTTCAAAAACAAACTGGACATCTTTTCCGCTGTTCTCGACAATGTGTTTATCGAACTGATTTCCGCCATCTCGGATGAGCCGCCCGATCTGACAGATGATCTTGAGTCCTACCGTTGTCAGATCCGTCGCATCGGCGGAAAAATGTTTTCAGTTTTCTCAAAAGACAAACGGCTGGCCAAAATCGTTTTTTACGAGATTATCGGTGTTCACCCTGAAATAAACGAAAAGTTCGAAAAGGTCCTGGATTCCTTTGACAGCTATACCGAACAATATTTTATCAACGGCATCAATAAGGGCTTCTTAAAAGAGAACATGGACACCCGGATGATTGCCCGGGCCGTGAATTCCCTTATTTTTGCTTCCGCCCGGGACATGGTTATTGCTGATGAGCCGGGAAACATTGTCGAGCGCTGGACAGAGACCATCATTCTCATGATGCTGGATGGTATGGCAAAAAAAACATAAACGAGAGGGAACGCTTTTTTTATTGACAAAAACGGAATGACGTGTCATTCTTTTTTTTAAGACCGTTAACCATCACATAAAAACGAAAAAAGCTATAAAGCCATCATAATTGCTAAAAGGAGGATATCATGGTCCAAGTCGATGTTGTCTGGGGGTATGCTTTTGGCGCGACCTTCGCAGCCTGTGCCGCGCGGCAACTGGAAAAAGAAGACAAGCCCTTTCTCAACAAATGGTATGTTTTTACCCTGCTCTTTCTGTCGATTCTCTTCGCCCCTTCCGGGCTTTACCTTTTATGGGAACACACCCAGTGGGAAACCATGCAGGTGGCCAAAACCTTCACTGATCTGCCTGCCTGGCTGGTGGCCGGTTTCGCGGTCACCAACATCACGCAGGGCATTCTGGGCTACTGGGTATCATTCAAGCTGATTAAGAAAGGCAACTATTACGGCGCCCACGTCAACTGGATGGTGGCCTGGATCCTGTTCTGGTTCATCCTGGTCTGTGGCTGGGATTGCACCGGCTACCAGCGCTTCCTTTATGACATGAGCGTGCACAACGGTGAGCTATGGGCGCCGGGCAAGCATATGGGCATAAGCTTCTTTTATGCCAGCCGGGTCTGGTGGACGCTGGTGGTCATGGCGATATTTTTCGCCCCCATGCTGCTTCACGGCTATATCAGTGCCGTGCGCGAGGGGCTGAAAGCCGATCCGTCCATACCGGCTGAGAAAGTACCCGGACCGATTCGCATCGTTCTCGTTTCCATGGGCGCCCAGTGGGTGGCCTGTTTGGGGTTGGCGATCATCGCCGCGTTGGTCGTCATGGGTTTCCGGAATTTGACCGGCAGCATTCTGATGGGCTACATTATCGGCGTCCCGGTTTTTTGTATCGTTTCCTACTTTGTGCTTTTCAGGCGGGGCATGCCCATGTACCTGATTGCCAAACAGCTGTTCATCGCGGAACCTGGAAAATAAAAGTCCGGAGGGTCCGAGGGGTTAATAATACAAGGCCCCGCCAACCTTTGACGGGGCCTTGTGCTGTTTTGAAACGTTCTTATTCGGGTTGAAACGTTACCGCCCGGAGACATGCAGGAACTTCGTGCGCTTGCAAACCAACCGGACCACCATAAAAAAGGCCAGGTTCAGCGCCAGCAGATAAACCCAGACTTTAACGGAGGCAAACGAATATGCCGGGTGACCATGACTGACAAGCTGCAGAACGATAAAGGAAAAAATCGTCATGGCGGCTGTCTGGTACTCGCTTTTTAAAGCGGTTCTCCAGGAAAACGGGATCTCCGGCGGGCGCCGGTTACGGAACACCGGCACAAAGACAGGGGTGACCTCCGCCCATTTGGTATATGTTTCTCCGAATTTGTTCAGCAGAAAATCTTCTTCGGCCAGGATAATCCGCTCATAATGCAACCAGAACCCCAGGGCGTAAATCACCACCAGCCACCATAATGAAAACATCATGACAATGCCCAGTGCGATCAGGAAATTACCCAGGTAAAGCGGGTTTCGCGTCAAAGAATATAGGCCGGTGGTATTAAGCGTATCCGCCACCTGCCCTTTCTGCCCGTTCCGTCCGGAAGTCCGCCTGGCTCTGCACCCGATGGCATAGGCCCGGAGGGCCAGGCCAATCAGGGAAACCGCAAAGCAAACCGCGTCCCAACCCCAACCGAAAAAATGAACATTCCCGGAATACAGGTGTTGATAAAAGGCAAACAATACCATGGGAATGCCAAGAACAGATGCATACATGCCTCTTTTCCGGAACAGGCGGTTACCCTGAACAACCATTTTGTCACGAAGCAACATGGAAAAATCCTTTCTAAACAAAGGAATACCTGGTATTTTGGAAGAGATTTTGGAAAAATCGTCTTAAAAACATATTCGGAAAAAATGCTCTCGCCAACCTGCTAATCCTTTAACATATACCAGACAAAAATTACCGGAAGCTTATGGCAACATTACCATTTGGCAATGTTGCCATAAGAAGTTTGATTTTATCTTTAAAAAGCGCTACAAAAATATCAAATTATCTATTATAACATAAAGCCAAACAGATTCAACATCATGCGATTATTACTGGTCGAAGATGATACCAAAATAGCCGATTTTGTCTGCCAGGGCCTGAAGGAAGCCGGTTTCGCGGTTGATCACATGACCAATGGCGAAGACGGTCTGCACATGGCCCTGAACGAATCTTATGACGCGGCGGTGATTGACCTGATGCTGCCCAAAGTGGACGGCCTGACCCTGATCGAAACCATGCGGGGCCGGGGCATCAATACACCGGTCCTGATACTAAGTGCCAGAAGAACCGTCGACGACCGCATCCGGGGACTGCAAACCGGGAGTGACGACTACCTGACCAAACCCTTTGCTTTTTCCGAACTGCTGGCACGGGTACAGGCCCTGATCCGACGGGCAAGCGGCGTCGCCTCGCCGACCACATTAACGGTCAATGATCTGACCCTGAACATCCAGACCCGTCAGGTAAGACGAGGCAAACAACGCATCGACCTCCAGCCGCTTGAGTTTTCCCTGCTGGAGTACCTGATGCGAAATGCCGGGCAGGTGGTTTCCAAAACCATGATCATGGAGCATGTCTGGGACTATAACTTCAATCCACGGACCAATGTAGTAGAAGCCCGTATCTGTCATCTGCGTGAAAAAATCGACAGCGACTTTGAAAACAAACTCATTCATACCATACGGGGCGTGGGTTATGTCCTTTCAGAAAATCCGTAACTTCAGCCATACCCTGTCTTTCCGCCTGACCCTCTGGTACACGGGGATATTCATGATTTCAGCGTTGCTTCTGCTGTTTTTCTTTTATCATTACCTGGCATCACTGGTTCACAATCAACTGGATGAGCAGCTCGGGGAAGAAATTTTTGAGTTTCAATCGATTCTCGAAAACGGAGGGCTGGCAGCGGTCAGACAATATCTGGTTATCGAGGTCGAATCCGAATCTGAAGATACGTTCTTCCGCCTGGTCTCCCTGGCTGACGGGCAGGAACTTGCCATGGAAAAAAATTTTTCTTTTTCGGACACCCGACCGCTGGCAGCGTTTGTCCAGGCATCGAAAAACGATACCAATAATATATTCGGGAACATAACCCTTCCGGGTTATCCCAACAAGCTGCGCATCGTTTCAGGACAAATCGGCCAGGGGCTTGCACTGCAAGTCGGATCTTCTTTTATCCATGATGAGAAGATACTGAATTTGTTCAAACGGATGACACTTATGGTCACCTTCCCGTTATTAATCCTCTCTGCCGTTGCCGGCTGGTTTCTGGCCCGGAATGCTTTAAAAGACGTGGCGGAAGTTACGCTTACCGCCGAAAAAATTACCGGTGGCGACTATAATCAACGGGTCCGCCTGAAACAGAACGCCTGGGAAATTCAGAAACTGGCCGACACCTTCAACATTATGCTGGATCGCATACAGGCACTGATAAAAGGGATGAAGGAAGTCACCGACAATATCGCCCATGACCTGAGAAGCCCGCTGACCAGAATTCGGGGCAAGGCGGAAAGAGCGATTGTCAGTAACAGCGACCTGCCACACTACCGGGACATGGCGGCCAGCACTATCGAGGAGTGTGACAACCTCATCGACATGATCAACACCATGCTGGATATTACCGAGGCCGAAGCCGGTGTGGAACGGATTGAGCTGGAAACCGTCGCCTTGAACGATCTCATCCGGGCGGCCTGCGAACTGTTCGATCCGATCGCCAGGGATAAGGATATACGATTGACGCCTGTCTTGCCGGAAAACCAGATATATATCCATGCCGACAAACACAAACTCCAGCGCCTGGTAACCAACATGATTGAAAACGGGATCAAATATAACCGGCCCGGCGGCTCGGTAGTTATTACGGTAGCCCCAACGAACCAGTGGATCGAAATTCAGGTTGAAGACACCGGAATCGGCATCCCCGCTCAGGATTTGGAAAAAATATTCGACCGTTTCTACCGCTGTGATACGAGCCGATCCGAACCCGGCCTGGGTCTTGGACTCAGCCTGGCCCAAGCCATTGCCAAGACATCCGGTGGGGATATTACGGTCGAAAGCACAATTAATGAAGGCAGCCGATTTACCGTCCGGTTACCGTTGTAGCAAGGAAAGGGGCGCCGCTTCTCGGGACAAAATTTTTCTTGTTCTCAACAGCGATGGTAACGACGGCCTAGCACAAACTGATTGTTTCCCATTTGCCCACCGATTCAATTTCCCTCATATCCGCTTTAGTTAAAGCTACTTAGCCTCATCCCGAAGGATAAGCGGCAAATACACGGTAAATATGCTGCCCTGGTTTATCGTGCTTGATACGGTCACCTCTCCTTTATGTAATTTCAGTATGGCATGGACCAGACTCAGCCCCAATCCGCTGCCCGGTCTGGAGCGACTCCGGTCGCAACGATAGAAGCGGTTAAATATATTCGGCAATTCCTCCTGGGCAAGCCCCATCCCCGTGTCTTTTATCCTTATGTTCACCTTTTTATTGGACGCCCACACATCAATATCAACATTTCCCCCGAAAGGTGTATATTTCAAAGCATTATCCAGCAGGTTGGAAATAACACGTTGAAGCATCTGACAGTTGCCGGACACATGGCATTCATCCTTGATGACGGTGTTTAATCGGATCTCTCGATTTTCAGCAACTGGTTTAAAAATTTCATCGGCCCTGCGGACCAGATCACTGATATTGACATCTGAAAAATCAACTTCCAGCGCGTTTGCCTCGGCAGCGGCGATATAGAGCATGGTATTAATGATGGTCAGCATTGTATCGCATTCTTCAATGGTACTGGCCGCCAGGGAGGTAAAGTCGTCCATGGTGGAATCAGACGTCAGGGCAATTTCCGCGGTCCCCCGAATACGCGTTATGGGGCTTTTCAAGTCATGCGCGATGTCGTTGGACATATCGCGCATTTCGGTTATCAGGATTTGAATCCGATCCATCATGCGGTTGAATTCCCTGGCCAAAAGACCGAATTCATCCTTTCGTTCGGCCGCCGACAACCTGCGGTCAATCCCGCTGCGACCGATACGCAGAATATTTTCGATCATTGTATACAATGGGTTGAGAAACCGGCGGTTAAGAAAATATCCCAGGATCACGATCAGAAGCAACATTTCGGCAACGGATGCCGCATAGATCCCCTGCCGGATTCGTTTTATTTTCTGATCCAGAACGGCCAGAGACATTTTTATATTGATGCTGCCCCGCCTATTCCCCAAATCAATCAGCGGCGTTGTTATGCTTAAGAACCGCTGACCGTCCGGAAAGTAAAAGTCAGGATGCTCCGGGTTCAGTCGGTTTAAGTCATCATCTTCTTCATCCTCTTCGTTCCCATCCTCAATATCCTTGTCAATAAAAACGACCGGTTGATCATTTTTAAGGGAAGCGATCAGGCTGGCATGCTCTTCCGCCGAGGTTTCTTCAATGTTATCCGGTATATTACTGGCTACAATAGCGGATTGATCGCCCTGAACGAGAATGACATTGATTTCAATATCGTTTTTTTCTCTGATAGAAACAAGGCGGTCGATAAACGCCTGAGTGCCTTTGATATCCATTTCCAGAATGGTCGGGCTTATGCTTGATTCAAGCAGGTCGGAAAGGAGCAGCCCTTCGTGTTGAAGCTCAAATACAGTTAACGATTCAATCTGTCTCAAGTAAAAGACAGCGGTAATTATGGTGGCAAGCATTGTCAGACTGATGACAAGGAGGATGATTTGAAACCGGAGAGACCGGTAAAACGAAATTTTTTTCATGTTTTAAACGGAGCCTGGCAATCTAGCGCAAAAATACGTTTACTCTTTTACCACATAACCCACCCCCCGGAGGGTGTGAATTATTTTTTTATCAAACCCTCTGTCGATCTTGTCCCGAAGCTTGCATATTCTGGCTTCTACCACGTTTGTCCGGGGGTCGAAGTTATAATCCCAGACATGCTCTATGATCATGGTCTTCGAAACCACCCGTCCCTGGTTACGCAAAAGATATTCAAGCAGAGAAAACTCCAGGGGCTGAAGATCGATTGGCTGATTGTCCCGGGTTACTTTGCGGGACAGAAGGTCCATGTACAGGCCGGCGAATTCCAGATGCATGGGCTCGGTAACGTTGCTGGCCCGGCGGATCAACGCTTGAACACGGGCCAGCAGTTCGGAAAAAGCGAACGGCTTGGTCAGATAATCATCGCTCCCGGAATGAAGCCCTTTAACGCGATCGTCAACCGTATTTTTAGCGCTTAAAATAATAACCGGCGTGTTGACGCCTTTATTCCGCAGTTCTGCAATTATGGACAAACCGTCACGTTTCGGCAGCATAATGTCAATGATGGCTGCATCATAAGGCTCCACCAAGGCCATATGAAGCCCGTCCTCTCCGTCAGCCGCGTGATCAACCGCAAAGCCGGTTTCTCTCAACCCTTTGAGAACAAAAGAAGCGATTTTGGGGTCATCTTCTACTAGCAGCAGACGCATAGTTTCCTGAGCCTCTGTCATTTATCACCTGCGATACCAGCAAAGACATAACGCCCGGCAGGAAAACGCCGGGCACGATGCCATATGTATTAATCTTAGCGGAAACGAAAGAGAATATCAATCAACCAGCTCGACAATTTCATCTCCGCCCACCATTTCCTCTTTTATCAGCCCGATACCGGGCGCGTAATACTTGTATTCCAGAATCGGATCAATCGAGTTCCAGTCCAATGTTTGCAGGCAGTTTTCATATACGGTTCCGTTTTCCAGTTCCACTTCGACATCAAGAGCGACGATCATGCCCATATCTTCCGCTTCCCCCTCGTAATATTCCTGGTAATAGGATTCGCCCGCTGAAGGGCTATTCCACATGGCGATACCCGGCAACGCTCCGTCAACGCCGGCTTCCCATGAACCGTCATCATTGGTTTCAACCAGTTCACCCTCATCATTATATTCATAATTAATGACTTCTTCGCCCATGTACCAGACGTTGCCATTGTCATCCTGGGCAAACCAGTCATTGGTATCTTCAATAAGAACATCACCATCCCCTTGATCAAGAGTCACCCGGTCGTGGAAAATAACGCACGCCACTCCGTTTACAACCCGGGTGGTTGCTAGGACTTCGGTGACGATAGTTTCTACCTCTTCCTCGCCTTCCATGCGGTAATTGAGGATAACACCCGGAGCCAGCGGCAGGTAGGTGTTGTCGATAATAGTGGGGTTACTGAAAACAGCCGCGTTAAAGTCCGGTGCACGGTCCTCTCCGGTAAGAAAGACGCCTTTTAATTCGGCGAATTCTTCACCATCCGTGGCCTCTTCTTTGACCAGACCGACCTCCGGGGCATAATATTTATATTCTTCAGAATCCTCTTCAAGCGGGTTCCACTCCAGGGTCTTCAGGCAGTTCGTGTATGTCGTGTCATCTTCCAGAACGACGGATCCGCCAAGCTCCTCTACCCGTGCCATGTCTTCAGCCTCGCCTTCGTAAAACTCCTGCTGATAGGAATTCCCCACCACAGGGTTAGCCTTAATCAGGATGCCGGCCACGGCATTGCTGCCAATTCCGGCCACATCCAGGCCTGATTCCCACGATCCTTCATTGTCGGTTGCGACCAGTTCACCGTCATCATCATACTCATAATTGACGACATCCTCACCCAGGTACCAGACATTTCCGTCGTCATCCTGGGCGAACCAGTCGTCCGTATCTTCGATCAGCAGTTCATCCAGATACACCCGGTCGAGAAACATCACACATTCCACTCCATCAACCATTCTGGTGGTATCAAGCACTTCGGTGACAATGGTTTCAAGGCCATCTTCGGTTTCCGACTGATAAATATGAACCGTGCCCGGATTCAACGGCAGATAAGTGTTGTCTATTCGGGTGGGATCACTGAATAAAGCCGCACTGAAAGACGGATCAATCGAGTCTGATGAAGAATTGTTGCCGGCTTTCGAGCCTGATGATCCGCTATCACAGCCTGTTCCCAAGATGATCGTCAAGAAAACAATCATTACCAAATAGAATTTTCCATGTTTCATTTTTGCACCTTACTTTCTCTTTTTAGTTATTCGCGGCTGCTACCTTATAAAAAGGTATGCGATGATATCTAATTTTTTTTTACCACGAGAAAATGATGGGGAAGTTACCGCAAGATTACAAAAAGGTCATTTTGGTTTCAGACCGTAAAGATTATCAAATTGTAATGTCATCATAATATTCACGTCATTTTTCATTGTTACTATTCTACCCGTTACATGAATTTATGTTTATTGTCCGATAGTGGGCATCCAGGCATTTGAAGTCGTTCTTCCGGCATCGGCCGAAAGAAAAAGCCCTGGTACTCAAACTTATTTACAAGCAGGAGTTTAATGATGAAAATCTTCAAACCTTTATTTCTGGTCGTGTCATTTATGCTTATCACCATTTTTTCAGTTCAGGCGGCATCAGGGGATCTGAAGTTTGCCGTTATATCCGATGCCCATGTTGAAAAGCTGGACACCGCCCTGGCCTTTATTTCCGCCCAGGAGGTAAATTTTATTATCCTGGCCGGTGATTATTATTATGACCAGCAGAACTATTATCCTTATTTTATCAAATACGGTTTTGAAGTAGCCCCTCACCTGGCCGAAGATAACCAACCGATTTACTTTGTCATGGGCAATCATGATGAGGACCCGGTGGGTGAGCCCGGGTTTCAAAACCTGATAGCGCCTTATTATCCGACAAACGGCCCTTCAGGCGCGCCAACCGGGACAATCTTTTCTTTTGACCGGGGAAAATGTCACTTTGTTATTACCAACCAGTACTGGCAATATCCGGGAGGCGGTTATTCGCCGGCGCAACTGGACTGGATCGAAAAAGACCTGGCAAATTCTTCCATGCCCTTTAAATTCGTTGTGGGTCATGAGCCGGCTTTCCCGCTGGAAAGGCATGTCGGCGATTCCCTGGACATCGATCCGGATATGCGCGATATGTTCTGGTCGGTATTAATGGACAATAACGTTCAGGCATTTTTTTGCGGGCATACCCATAATTTAAGCCATATGCTGCATCAGGGGGTTTACCAGATCGACGCGGGTGAAATCGACGCCGGCCATGTCTGTGTAACCATCGTGGAAATGAACGATAATAAAGCGGTCATTAACTCCTTTGAAAACCCCACCAATGAGAACCTGGTTGTGACAACTGATGATGGTGTCAACGCGGCGGATATCTTTCACCGGACACTGGTTCCGCAAAGCACCGACGATTCAACCCTTGAAACGGTCCTTTTCGAAGGCTCATCACCGAAGGGTGGCGGTTCTTGCTTTATCGATACACTGTGCTTTCCATTTTAATTCCACGCGTTCCTGATAATATTTACCACTGATTATTACCTGCGGATCTTTCCGCAGGATAATAGTGGCGGTTACAACCAACGCGGTTTCAGCATAAATGGATGTAACAGGTTGAGCTGCGCCGCATTACCGCGACTATTACCGGAGATATCCGTAAAGTATCCGAAACGGATTATCGGCCACAGGTGTTCTCCAGACCGCATTGATTCCAGCCTCCACCGAGGTGCGACGATTGTCCATAAACACTCGCGGATATCATCCGGTTCAACATTTTTCTGCCTTTCCTTCAATTATAAAAAAGCACCCCCGGCGGCTCATCAGAACTCACCCGGTCATGAGTTGTGGTAGCCACACATCACCCGGGGAAAAGGACTGATAACATTATCAAATGTTAAGGTTGCTATAATATCCACGTCATTTTTTAATTGTTACTATCTCTCCGGTTAAATGAATTTCTGTTTATTGTCAGACAACAGGAATTCGGCCATTCGCAGCAGCGCTTCCGGCATTGGCCGGAAGGCGTTGCCTGTATTGTCAAACATCATTTACAGACAGGAACGTTACAATGAAAACCCTGAAACCATTATTTCTGATTGCGTCATTTATACTGATAACCGTTTTTTCCGCCCGGGCGACGCCAATGAACCTGAAATTCGCGGTGATATCGGACGCACATGTTGTAACCCTGGATACCGCTCTGGAATTTATTTTGTCCCAGGATGTTGATTTTATTATCCTGGCCGGAGACTTTTATAATGGACAGCAGGACTATTATCCGCATTTTACAAAATATGGTTTTTCAATAGATCCCCAGCTATCCGGGGATAGGCAGCCGATATACTTTGTCATGGGGAACCATGACGAAGCGCCGGAAGGTGAACCCGGTTTTCAGACCCTGATCGCGCCCTATTATCCGACAAACGGCCCGTCCGGTGCGCCGACGGGGACGATATTTTCTTTCGACCGGGGAAAGTGTCACTTTGTCATTACCAATCAATACTGGCAATACCCGGAAGGTGGTTATACAAAGCAGCAACTGGACTGGATCGAACAAGACCTTTCCCGTTCTTCAATGCCGTTTAAATTCGTTGTAGGCCATGAACCGGCTTTTCCGCTTGAAAGACATATCGGCAATTCTCTGGATATAGATCCGGGCATGCGTGATAAGTTCTGGAAGCTATTATCGCATCATAATGTTCAGGCTTTTTTTTCCGGACATTCCCATAATTTAAGCCATATGATAAAAGACGATGTCTACCAGTTTGATGCCGGCCAAATCAGCGCGGACCATGTCTGTGTAACCATAGTAGAAGTGGATGATAAAAAAGCGGTTGTTAGCTCATTTGAAAATGCCGAAGATTACAGTCTGGTAGCGACGGCTGAAGAAGCGGGCATTGCAGCGGGTTTTTTTTACCGTACCCTCGTGCCACAAAATCCTGATAATGTCTCACTGAAAACGATTCTCTTTGAAGGCAACTCATCCAAAAACGGCGGTTTTTGTTTTATCGATACACTTTGCTTTCCATGAAGAAGGATTAAATCCCGTTTTACAATAGATTTTGCTGCTGTTTTTTATCCCTTCTCATTCAAAACATACTCCCAAGAGCGCTCAGGACTCACGTAAAGGTCATATAATAATAGCCCGGTTGAAAACAATTATTTTTTAGCTTATGATTTTTCTTAACCGTTGCTCGGATTGATTTAAAAATAAATGCTTGGGGCTATGGCGGTATTTATGGGTATCTCTAAAATCCATTTATGGCGAATCGTAAATAAAAGTATAATTCTAATTATTTCTTACCTGCTGGCCGGTCTGTCCATGGTGTTGGCAGAAGATTTTGATAATGACCGTTCGAGGGAGCGGGAAAATTCCCTATATCCCAGGACCGGCTTGGTTGAACGGCCGGATGATATCGATAAAGAAGAATACAATATTTTCCCTCTTTTGGGCCGCTCTTTATATTTGAAAGGAGAAGTTCAGTTCGCCTCTGAATTTATGGGCAATTATGCGCTAAAGCCAAAAACCAGGGACCATCTTTTAGAAATCGAGCCGACATTGGTTGTGGAATGTTTTTATCCATTATCGGCAAAGGCATCTGTTTATCTGGAAGGGGAGGCCCAGTTCAAGAGCGAGTACGATTCTGAGACAAAAGACCGCTATGACCGTTGGATTTTTGAACGTGTCGAAAGCTGGATTTTTGTTGGGGATATTCAGGATTCGGGCCTGAGTATTCAGCTTGGCCGGCAAAATTATGAAGACGAACGGCAATGGTGGTGGGACGAACGGCTGGACAGCATCCGGCTGCATTATGATGAAATGGACGTTCATTCAGAAATCGGTATCGCGAGGGAACTGGGACCGGAATCAACCGAACATGGACGGATTGAGCCGGAAAAGGAAGACATCTTCCGCGTATTGACGCACACTGCCTGGCGATTGAATGATGCCTTAAGATTTGATTTATTCGGTCTTTATCAGAACGATTGCTCCAGCCGGCCGGAAGAGCAGGATACCATACAGCCGGACAGAGAAGATGAAAGCGACGCTGACCTTTTATGGTATGGCGCCAGGTTCTCTGGTGAGGTCGAAGCAGGCAGACTGGGTGATTTTGATTACTGGATCGATACAGCCGGATTGACGGGTAATGAAAAGCGATTCGAATTTGAGGAAACCGATGATGGCGTCATTGAAGTCACCGGGATTACAGCTTATGACGCTTCAGGCTGGGCGGTTGATGCCGGTATTACCTGGAAGACCGGCGTGTTGCGTAATATGGAGCTGACACTGGGATATGCCTTGGGTTCAGGCGACAACAATCCCGAAGACAATAAAGATAAATCCTTCCGCCAGACCGGGCTGAACGAAGGTGATAACAGGTTTCAATATTACGGAGAAGTATTTAATCCGGAGTTGTCCAATATGCGCATCCAGACAGCTTCCTTAGGTTTCCACCTCACGGAAACCTGTGTTATTGATTTGATTTATCACCATTACAGCCAGGTCCATCCGGCTTCTTTTATGCGTGAAAAAGATATAGAAGCGGATCCGCAAGGTCTTGATGAATCACTGGGAGAAGAGTGGGACCTGGTCGCCAATGCGGAAGCATGGGAAAATATTGAGATCGAAACCAGCGCATCGTTTTTCAGGAGCGGTGATGCTTTCGGTGATTTTTCCGGTGACACCGCATATCGTTTGAACTTTGAAATAACCTATCAATTTTGATCGATGTTCATTTATTTTTTGACCCTTCATCTGCATTTTACATGCAGGATTAACCTCATTTATTGCGACAAATCCTCTGCCCGGTTACCGCAATCGCCCTTATACAAACAAAATGTACAGGATCTCCACCATTACTAAATGGTAATTTTTCAGCAACAATGCCGTCATCTTGAACTTTTATACTGCAGAGTAATATTAAACATCCGAAAAGCTGATGGTGTTATGAATGTTTGTCACAACCGATAAGTGGCCATCCGGACGACCGGATTTAAAAACCGATATAATTCTGCCTTCCAAACCCCGGCCGGCTTCAGCCGACCGTCCCTTCATCAATAAAGCCATCTGCCTGCTGGCCGCACTGGCGGTCTGCTTCACCGGCATTTTAGGCCATGACCTGTGGACCCCGGATGAGCCAAGGGTGGCCGCCATTGCCCTTGAAATGGCGCAGAACGGTAATTTTGTCGTCCCCCATCTGGCCGGGGTCCCTTTTATTGAAAAACCGCCCCTTTACTTTGCCGCGGCCGCGATGATGCTCAAGCTGATCGGGCCGGTGGCCGGACCGGCCGGCGCCATTCGTCTGACATCGGCCTTGTTCGGACTGGGCGTGCTGCTCATGATCTTTCTGATCACCCGGCGCCTGTGGGACAACAGCACGGGTTTACTGGCCGCCGCGGTACTGGTCACCATGGAGGGCTTTGTTGAAAAATTTCACTGGATCGTGGTGGACCCGGCCCTTTCTTTTTTTGTCGTGGCTTTTACCTGGTGCCTGGTCGAGATATATTTTAACAACCGCAAAGTATGGTTACCACTGACCGGTTTTTTTCTGGCTGGGGCGTTTCTCTCTAAAGGCGCGATCGGACCGGCCCTGGCAGCGATCCCCTGGGCCGGGCTAGCAGCGGTATGGTTTTTAAAAGACAGGAAGCGGAATAAAGGCACAATCAAAGGGTTTATCACAGCACACCTGTGGCTGCTGCTTGTTTTCGGCATTATTTCCGGGGCCTGGATCGTGCTGCTGTATATCAAAGGCGGACCGGCCCTTTGGGATGAATGGTTCTGGGTGAACCAGGTCGGCCGGTTTACCGGCCAGGCCGACAAAGGGCACATCAGACCCGGGCAACCCTTTTATTATGTGGTCCAAACCATGCGTTACACCATGCCGTGGACACCGCTGGTGCTTTATTGGTTTGTGACAGTCACCAGGCGCCTGATCAAAGAAAAACAGATCACCCGGGGAAACCTTTTTCTCTATCTCTGGGGCTCGGTATCAATCTTGTTGTTAAGCTGTGCGGCCACCAAACGGGGGCTTTACCTGTTACCGGTTATGCCGGTTTTTGCCATCATGACCGCCACCAGCCTGCAACAGGTTACTTCAGCCTGGTTTAAATGGTATTCCCGATTTTGGGTGTCCATATGCCTGACCGTTATTGCGCTTATTGTCATTTTACCGCTGGCACCGATTCCCTTGCCGGATGTGATCCCCGTCCAGATGAAAACCGTTCTGACTGATTTTAGTCATCACCAGTTTATCGCAGGGCTCATGCTGGCGGTATGTCTGGTGGCTTTATTCCGCTTTCGCGGGATTATCCCCCGGGAATATCTCATGATCCTGGCCACCACCGGACTGCTGGTCAGTTATATGGGTGCACCGGTTCAGGCCATTGATCGGCGGGAAAGCATGGCCGCGGATGTCCGCCGGTTTGTATCCCAGATACCGGAAGCCGGTCGCGGACGGATCGCCGGCGTCAACTTCAGCGAAACCATGCGCGGCGCATTTTCCTTTTATACAGACTGGCAGGTTCCCCAGGTAACGGACGAAGCCCGGATCAAACGCATTCTCACCGGACAGGATAAAATCTATGACAGCCTGCTGGTTAATCACCGGGATAAACACGACAGGCTTCATGCCGAAACCGACCTGGCCCCCTGCCCCTATCTGATCCTTTCCGAAATGGTCACCGGCGATCATCGTCATAGAAGAATCTTCTGGATCAAAGGCAAAAACATCGTGTTAACCGAAAATATGATGCGGCATCCGAAAGGCTTTTGAAGGTTTCTCAGCAGATTCATGGCTATCATTACCAAATGGTAATGTTCCGGCAATCATCCAATAATCCTTCAATTTATATTATTTATCAATTTAAGCAATTATAGAATAAATCCAAAGAAACGGACGCAAAGGCCGATCGTATTAACAGTAATGATTATTGCCAACCCTAAAGTTACTGCCGGACAACCGTCCGAAACAAGCCGCATACTGCCAACTTTTGCAAAGCATCGGTCCATTAACGACCTTATCTGTCTGTTGGCGGTGCTGGCGATAGGATTCACAGGTATCTTGGGCCATGATCTGTGGACCCCGGATGAGCACAGGGTAGCCGCCATTGTCCTTGAAATGGCACAAACCGGAAATTTTGTCATCCCGCATCTGGCCGGGGTGCCGTTCATTGAAAAACCGCCCCTCTACTTTGCTGTTGCGGCCATAATGCTCAAGGTTATGGGACCGCTGATCGGACCGGTCGGCGCCATCCGCCTGACGTCGGCCTTGTTCGGGCTGGGCGTGCTGCTCATGACCTTTCTGATTACCCGGCGCTTATGGGGAAATAAAACCGGGGTCCTGGCCGTTGCGGTGCTGGCCACCATGGAAGGCTTTGTTGAAAATTTTCACTGGATCGTGGTCGATCCGGCCCTGGCCTTTTTTGTCGTCGCCTTTGTCTGGTGCCTGGTCGAAATATATTTTAACAACCGCCGATTTTGGTTTCCACTGGCCGGATTTTTTCTGGCCGGGGCGTTTCTTTCTAAAGGCGCGATCGGACCGGCCCTGGCGTTCATCCCCTGGCTGGGCCTGATGGTTATCTGGTTCTTTGAAAAACGTGAACAGAGGGATCTGAGCAAGGGCTTCGTTACCGCGCACCTGTGGCTCCTTCTGGTTTTTGTGATCATGACCGGACTCTGGATCGTGTTGTTATATATTAAAGGCGGCCCCCGGCTCTGGAATGAATGGTTCTGGGTGAACCAGGTCGGTCGTTTTACCGGCCAGGCCGCGAAAGGTCACATCAAACCCGGACAACCGCTTTATTACGTGCTTCAGGCAATCGGTTACGGCCTGCCGTGGACGCCGCTGTTTTTATACTGGCTGGGAACGACGGTTATCGGTTCCGCAAAAAAAAAGTTTTCCAATGATGAAGGGAAAAATCTGTTCCTCTGGATCTGGGGAATCGGCTCAATCGTGCTATTAACCATTCCCGCCACCAAACGGGGACTTTATATGCTACCGGTCCTGCCCGCTTTTGCCATTATGGTGGCCGTCAGCCTTATAGAACAAAAAACCGCTTCATGGTTCAAGTGGTATGCCGGATTCTGGACTACAATTTGTTTGGTCATTATGGCGGCCGTACTCATTATACCGCTGACGCCCGGTTTCCTTCCGAATTCAATACCGGAAGAGGTGAAAGCGGTTTTGGTTGATTTTAATCATTATCATGTTATTATATTGATCTGGCTGGCAATCTGCATGGTGGCCATTATCCGGTTTCGCGACATTATCTCCAAAGAATACATGATGGTCCTGACAACGACCGGCCTGCTGGTGGTCCTTCTGGGCGTACCGATCCAGGCCATCGATCAAAAGGAAAGCATGGGCGCTGATGTGCGCCGGTTTGTGTCCCGGGTGCCGGAATCGCAACGCGATCGGATCGCCGGCTTCGGGTACACCTCAGCCAGGCAATTCTCCGAAACCATGTTGGGGGCATTTTATTTTTATACCGGTTGGAAGGTCCCCCAGATTGGTGATGAACAGCGCATACAGCAGATTCTCGCCGGACAGGACAAAGACTATGACAGCCTGTTGGTCAATCGTCGGGACAAGCACGGCGACCTGCAGCCCGAAACCGACCTGGCGGACGTTCCCTATGAAATCCTTTCCGAAATGGTCACCGGCGACGAACAGAACCGAAAAGTATTCTGGATCAGGGGCGCAGGTAGCCGCCATATCCAGAAGGGACCAGTGATAAACCGAAAGGAAAACTGATGCGACAAACCTTTTTACCCTTCTCGCTGCCGTCCATCGGAGAAGACGAAATCGCCGCCGTAACCGAGGTGATGCGTTCCGGATGGATTACCACCGGCCCGAAAAACAGTGAGTTTGAGCAACAGTTCAGTGAATATACTGGCGCATCCCATACGGTCGCCCTGAGCTCGGCCACCGCAGGCATGCACCTGCTGTTAAAAGCCTTAGGCATCAAGCCCGGTGACGAGGTCATCACCCCGTCCATGACCTGGGTCTCAACCGTCAACCTGATCGTGCTGGCCGGCGCGACCCCGGTTTTCGCGGATATTGACCGGGACACGCTGATGGTGACGCCGGATACAATAGCGCCCTGCCTGAGCAGCCGCACCCGGCTGATCCTTCCGGTCCACTTTGCCGGCGCATGTGCGGATCTGACCGGTTTGCGGAAACAGGCCGAAGATGCCGGTGTTCCCATGATTGAAGACGCCGCTCATGCCGTGGGCACGGAATACAGAGGTGAAAAGATCGGTTGCCGGGGCACGTCCATATTTTCTTTCCACCCCATTAAAAATATCACCACCGGTGAGGGCGGCATGGTCTGTTCCGACGATCCCGACCTGGTCGAAGCCATCCGCCGGTTAAAGTTTCATGGGCTGGGCAAGGATGCCTATGACCGCAGCAGCCAGGGACGGTCACCTCAGGCGGAGGTACTGGAGCCGGGTTATAAATACAATATGCCGGACATGCTGGCGGCCCTGGGTATTGTCCAGTTGAAAAAAATCGACGTTTTTAACCGCAAACGTGCTGAACTGGCCGGCCACTACCTGGATCTGTTAAGCGACGTGGATGAGATTGTTCCGCTGTCCATACCACCGGCCGACTGCAAACATGCCTGGCACCTGTTTATTGTGCGACTTGACGCGGACAAGGCCGCCCTGAACCGGGATGAGTTCATGGAGGCCCTGAAACAACGAAACATCGGCACCGGCCTGCATTTCCGTGCGGTACATCAACAGAAATTCTATCGGGAAACCATGCCGTACCTGTCCGGCACGCTTCCCAACACCGAATGGAACTCGGACAGGATCTGCTCTTTGCCCCTGTTTCCGGATATGGAAGCCGACGATGTCAGGGATGTGGTTACAGCCATCAAGGAAATTTTATCAAAATGAATGAAAACTGTCTGATATCGATTGTTATCCCCGTATTTAACGAGGAGGATAACCTGGATGAATTAATACGGCGCTGTCTTTCCGTCTGCCGCGGCCACAAGAACCCTTTCGAGGTTATTCTGGTCGACGACGGCAGCACTGACCGGTCCGCGCAAATGATTGAACGGGCGGCCCTTACAAACCCGGAACTAACCGGTATTCTTCTGAACCGGAACTATGGGCAGCATTCCGCGGTTATGGCGGGTTTTGAAGCGTCCCGGGGAGAAATTGTCGTTACCCTGGATGCCGATCTTCAGAACCCGCCCGAGGAGATCCCCCGGCTCATTGAGACCATGGCCGAAGGATACGACGTGGTCGGCAGCGTCCGGATGAACCGACGTGATCCGATCTTTAGAAAAATCGCCTCATTTGCGGTGAACAAATACGTTCAAAGAGTCACCGGCGTCATGATGAAGGATTACGGCTGCATGCTGAGGGCCTATCGCCGGCACATTATTGACGCGGTTTTAAACTGCCCGGAACGCAGTACTTTTATTCCGATCCTGGCCAACAGCTTTGCCCGGTCAAGCACGGAAGTAAACGTCAGCCACGATGAACGACATAATGGTGACTCAAAATACGGCTTTTATGAACTGATATCTCTGCAGTTTGACCTGCTGACCTGCATGACCGCCTTTCCCCTGCGACTGTTCAGTATCCTGGGCGCCCTGGCCTGTTTTGCCGGAACCGGTTTCGGTATTTTTCTTATGGTCATGCGCCTCATATTCGGGGCTACATGGGCTGCGGAGGGGGTGTTTACGCTGTTTGCCATTCTGTTTGTCTTTGTCGGAGTGCAATTTCTGGCCTTCGGATTGATCGGCGAATACATCGGTCGCATTTACAACGATGTCCGGGCCAGGCCCCGGTATTACGTACAGAAAACTGTCGGAAACCACCCTTAAGAAAGGAAAACATCTATGAAAACAATCGTTTTTGCATATCATAACATCGGTTGCGAAGGAATCCGGGCGCTCTTGCGCAACGGATTTGAAATTGCGGCTATCATTACCCATACGGATGATCCATCCGAGGCGACCTGGTTTGATTCCGTAGCGGAACTGGCGGTTGAGCAAGACATACCCGTTTATGCGCCGGAAGATGTCAACCACCCCATTTGGGTGAACAGAATACGGTCTCTGGCCCCGGACATTATTTTTTCGTTTTATTATCGAAACATGCTGGGTCGGGAAATCCTTGACATCCCGGGCCAGGGCGCACTGAACCTGCATGGTTCCCTGCTGCCCGCCTACCGGGGGCGATGCCCGGTCAACTGGGTCCTGATTAACGGTGAAAAAAAAACCGGTATTACCCTGCATTACATGACATCCGCACCTGATGCCGGTGATATCGTGGCCCAGGAAGAAATTGCGATAACGCAGGAGGACACGGCCCACACCTTGTACGGCAAGCTGGTGCCGGCCGCATCCAGGCTGCTGGACAAATATCTTCCGCTCATTAAAGCCGGATCGGCGCCGCGTGTCCCTCAAAATTCTCTGCAGGCCTCTTATTTCGGCGGCCGGCGACCCGAAGACGGAGAAATTAACTGGAGCTTGTCGGCCGAATCGGTCCGCAACCTGGTCCGGGCCGTCACCCGGCCTTATCCCGGGGCATTTTCCCATACCGGCGACCGCAAGATCCTGTTCTGGAAAGCAACCTGTGTTCCATGCAGACAAAAGGCCGTTGCGCCGGGTACCGTCCTGTCGACCGTGCCCCTGGTCATCGCCTGCGGCAAGGACGCCGTCCAGATCGATTCCGGGCAGACCGAACCCGGTGTCCCCGTAACCGGCCCGCAACTGGCGGACGAACTTAAACTTGTTACCGGGCTGACGTTCGGGCCGGCAGTGGGCCCGGCCTTGGAGCAGAACAGAAAAAAACAAGTACTGATACTGGGGGTAAACGGATTTATCGGTAACGCCCTGACCGAAAGGCTGCTTGACGGCGGCCGTTACGAGGTCCACGGTATGGATATTCACTCGGACAGTATCGGCCGGTTTAAAGGAAAACCGGGTTTTACTTTTCATGAAGGCGATATTGCCATCCATCGGGAATGGATCGAATACCATATCAAAAAATGCGACATCATCCTGCCGCTGGTGGCCATTGCCACACCGGCCGAATACACCCGCAATCCCCTGACCGTTTTCGAGCTTGATTTTGAAGAAAACCTGCGCATTGTTCGTTACTGTGCAAAGTATGGCAAACGCATTCTTTTCCCCTCCACTTCCGAAGTATACGGCATGTGCGATGACGGGACATTTAACGAGGAATCATCAAACCTGGTGCTGGGACCGATCAATAAACAGCGTTGGATTTATTCCTGCAGCAAGCAGCTCCTGGACAGGGTGATTTACGCTTATGGACAGAAGCAGGGCCTGAAATTCACTCTTTTCAGGCCGTTCAACTGGATCGGACCGCGGCTGGACAGCCTGTCATCAGCCCGAATCGGGAGTTCCCGGGCGATCACCCAGCTGATTCTCAACCTGGTCGAAGGCACGCCGATTCAGCTGGTGGACGGCGGCCGGCAACAGCGCTGTTTTACCGACATATCGGACGGGGTTGAATGCCTCTACAGAATTATAGAAAATCATGGCAGCCGTTGCGACGGGCAGATCATCAACATCGGCAATCCGGACAACGAAGCCAGTATCAAAGAACTGGCCGAGATGCTGGTGGAGGCCTTCGACCATCACCCGTTGCGCTCACAGTTCCCACCGTTCGCCGGCATGCGGGAAGTGGAAAGCGGAACCTTTTACGGTCAGGGCTACCAGGATGTTCAGCACCGCAAACCGAGTATCGGCAATGCCCGCCGCCTGCTGGGCTGGGAACCGACGGTTCCCCTGGCGCAATCAATTAAAGAAACCCTTGATTTCTTTCTCCGGCAGACGGTAGGAGTATCTTTGAACAGACCAGATAGGGATATGCAAGATTTAAGCTTGAAGGAAATCCCCCGGGAGACTATTTATTATGGAACTCGGACTCAGGGTTGATGTAGATACATACCGCGGCACCCGGACAGGCGTCCCCAATCTGCGAAAAATCTTTTACGATAACGCCATAACCGCATCCTTCTTTTTTTCCATGGGGCCGGATAATATGGGCCGCCATTTATGGCGACTGTTGAGGCCGGCTTTCCTGAAAAAAATGATGCGTTCAAACGCGCCCGGGCTTTATGGCTGGGATATTCTACTGCGGGGAACGATCTGGCCGGGACCGGTTATCGGCCGTGAAGCCGGACAGGTTATACGGGCGGTTGCCGCCGACGGTCATGAGACAGGACTTCATGCCTGGGACCACCACCGTTGGCAGGTGAAAGCGCTCCTTATGGATGACGAGATGGTATATCACGACATTGAAGCCGGCTTTAATTTATTCGCCGACATTGTCGGCCGGCCGCCGTCATGCTCGGCCGCGCCTGGATGGATATGCAACAACACCATACTGAAACAAAAAGACCTGTTTCCATTTACCTATAATTCCGATTGTCGGGGAACAGACGTTTTTCTTCCACTTGTTGAAGGAAGGTCATTAACCGTCCCCCAGATACCGGTGACGTTACCGACTTATGACGAAATTATCGGCAGCCGTGGGATTACCGCTGAAAGCTACAACGATCATCTTCTTTCCCTGATACAGCCTGACCGACTGAACGTACTGACCGTTCATGCCGAAGTGGAAGGCATTATCTGCCGGGAGTTGTTTGTTGATTTTCTTGAAAGATGCCGACAAAAGGAAATTTCCATTGTCCCCCTCGGGCGCCTGTTAAAAGAGGATGAACCGCTACCCGGTGCAACTGTTCGCCTGGGAGAAATTGGTGGCCGTCAGGGGCTTGTTTGCATGCAAAATAAGAATTAACACATAAAAAATGAATGATTATGACATCTGATCTTTCTCATTTCTTCCCGGGCAGCAATAAATCCCTTAAACTTTATACCCTGTTCGTTGTTTTCGGTTTTGTGCTGGTTTATTTGCTGCCCCTGGGTGTTCGTCCGCTGGTTATTCCGGATGAAACCCGGTACGCGGAGATTCCCCGGGAAATGATCGCCTCCGGGGACTGGGTCGTGCCCCGTTTAAACGGACTGCGCTACTTTGAGAAGCCTGTTCTGGGATACTGGATCAACGCCCTGAGCATTCAAACGTTCGGAGAAAATGCCTTTGCCGCCCGCTTTCCGGCAGCCATGGCAACAGGCTTGACCGCTCTGCTTATTTGCTTGTCAGTCGCTTTTTTTGCCGGAGAAACCGGCACCGGTCTTCTGGCATCACTCGTTTTTTTAACCAGCCTGGAAGTCTTCTGCCTGGGAGTCGTCAGCACCCTGGACAGTATGGTGGCGTTTTTTCTTGCCTGTGCTGCAGGCAGTTTTTTCGCCGCCTGGTCCAATCGGACCATACCCGCCAGGTTTTACCTGTTCCTTCTTGTTTCCGGTATCAGTTGCGGCCTGGCCTGTCTGACCAAAGGGTTTCTGGGACTGGCCGTTCCCTTGCTGACCATTTTCCCCTTTCTCCTGTGGCAAAAAGAATGGAAAAACGCCGTAGTTGTCACCACTATGCTTATCATTCTTGCTCTGCTGGTTATGCTGCCCTGGGGCCTGGCAATCCATATGAGAGAACCGGATTTCTGGAATTTCTTTTTCTGGAACGAACATATCCGTCGCTTCTTATCTGACAATGCCCAGCACGACCAGCCTTTTTTTTATTTTTTCCTGGTGCTGCCCCTGGGTTTTTTCCCCTGGACCGCGCTTTTGCCGGCAGCCATCGCCGGACACAGAAGAAAAGGGGTATTGACACCGTTCTTTCAATTTACGATATGCTGGCTGTTGTTTCCTTTTCTGTTCTTTTCAATTTCATCGGGCAAACTGCTTACCTATATCCTGCCCTGCTTTCCACCGCTGTCGATTCTGACTGCGGCGGGCTTGAAAAAATATTTTGATTCACCCGGGAACGCCTTTTTTAACAACGGTCTTCGCCTGATGATGGGGTTGATTATCATATTGATGATTGCGGTCCCTGTCATTCAAAGCGGATTAATGGCCAAAAGCGCCCCCCCTGTTGAACCCGGCAAAGCCTTTTTGCTTTTCGCGGCCCTCCTCTTCTACATCACCTTGCTGTTCTTCTCTTTGAAAACAGGCCAACCACTCAAAAAAATGGCCCTGTTTGCCCTGGCACCGGTTATTTTATATCTCTCGACCCATTTTATAATGCCCGGATATATTGAAAAAGAAAAAGCGCCCGGTTGTTTTCTGAAAAAACACGCAGCCGGGATCACCCCCCGGACGGTGGTCGTATCGACTGAAACAGCCATCAGGGCGGTGTGCTGGTTTTTCAAAAGGGATGATGTTTTTGTGCTCAGCGACAATGACGGCGGAGAACTTTACTACGGTCTGTCATACAAAAACAGCAGGCATCGGCACTTGACTTTCGATCAATTTCATAGGCGGATAGCCGGCAACACCTGGAGCGCCCCGGTTGTGCTTATCATCAAATCAAAAAAATACAACAGAAGGAAGCATGAATTGCCGGAGCCCGCTTATATGGACACCAGCGGTGAAAACGGCTATGTTTTTGCCGCCTATTAATTGTAAAGGGGCCATGTCTTCAGGCACAGCTTTATAATCTTTCCTTGCATCCACTGGCATCAGAATATATGGTTGCCAGAATCATGTCGGAACTGCCGGATTACATGACTTGAAATTCCGGCTGGCTTGAAAGGCGCTTTTTAAAATGTTTCAGTGGCTGTTTAGAAAAAAATCCGGAAAATATTACCGAGTCGCTGCGCTGCTGGCTGTGATTATTTTAATTGCAGGAGCGGGCTTATACTATTATAAATCCAGACCACGACATTTTGCTGTTGTAAAAGAAGGCGTGCTGTATCGAAGTGCCTTGCTCAAACCGGATAACCTGAAAAAAATCCTTGATGATTACAATATAAAAACCGTGGTGAGCCTGAGCGGCTACGATGACCCCGAGAACATAGCCCGCCAGAAGGAAGAAAACAGGATATGCAGTGAAAAGGGCGTTGCCGTGATTTCTCTCCCCATGTTTGCGACAAAGCCGCCCAGCGAGAGGCAGATCACCCGATGGCTAAACGTGATGAGAAACCCCTATCGTCCGCCTATACTTGTCCATTGTACCCACGGCGTCGTCCGTACGGGAATGATGGTGGCCATTTACGAAATGGAACTAAACGGAAAAGATGTTCAACAGGTTTTATCCGAACAACCCACCTTCGGTCATGACTGGGCCGAGAACCTCAAAGATTTTCTCTTAAATTATACCCCTCGGGCAGGGGAAACAAAAAAAGGGTGAAACGCCCTGTCTCATTGGTTTTCAGGCGCCTTTCTATCGTTTTTATTATCCAGTTTGCTTCGCCATCTTCGATGCATCCAGAACCATTGCTCCGGATATTTTCTGATCATCATTTCATACACATCCGAGCAGATCTGGGTATTGGTTATCACATCCGCTTCCGGATCGCCCGTATTCACCAGCTTGAGTTCTTCAAGACACATAACGACATAATTGTAATCCGGCGTAAGCCTTATAAAGACAGGGGTGATAGGGACGTTGAGAGTGGTGGCGAGTTCTACCGGAGCGGTCACGGTATGGGCCGGAACACCAAAAAAATCGACAAATACCCCTTTAACCCTTTTTCTGGTATCAAGATCAAACAGCAGGCCGAACGTCTCTCCCGCCATCAGCCCCTCAACGACAGCCTGTTTGGCGTTCCCCCGGACCGTGTTGGCATATCCGGCCTGATTACGATAATCAACGATCAGCTTATCCATTCTGGGGTCATATGTTTTTTTGGCAACGACCCTGATCGGATAGCCCTGCCTTACAATCCAGGTGCCCAGCAGTTCCCAGTTGCCATAATGCCCTGTCATGAGGATAGAACCTTTGCCCCTGTTGACGGCATCGGTAAAATGATGGAAATTCTCGACCGTGACAATTCTGTCAATGGTTCCGTCTTTGACAAGAACAGGCAACCGGATGGCGTCGGCAATGCAGACCGTCAGATTTAAAACGGCTTTTTTAGCAAGTTCTTTAATTTCTTTATCTGTTTTTTCCTCGCCATAAGCCAGGGTAAGATGCGCTATAATTTTTTTTCTGCGTTTGGAGGCCAGGACGTAAGCGATTCTACCGGCGAACCGCATTAAAGAAATAGATGTCTTGCGGGGCAACACTCTAAAAAACGTGATCATGCCCAACACGCCATAAAATATTAACGTGTTTTTGAATTTCAGTTTCGGCTTTTCAGATGGCATCTTTTTGTATGCTTTCACCTATGTTGTTTTGACGGTTTTCAGAATACAAAATACCCCCGAAAGGATATGTTTTACAAGATGGAAAGCGCAAAAAACAAAAAAGACCGGCTGACGGAATGGGTTACGGTCCGGCAAAGGGTTATATCTTGCGGTGACTTACTGATAACTGGTATAATAACATAAATTTTTTCATTCATCGGGCAGACTGTCGTTTTTTCCAGAGAGAAACCGTTTTTTCAAAAACCGGTTGCAAAACCATGTTAAAAGTTAAACTCATATTAGCCGGCATGCTTATTGTGATTGTGGTGGCCGGGCTGGCCGGGTGGAAGTATGTGTCCCACTACGCGGTTTCGCCGGTGGATCCGGGCGCGGAAAGGCAGGTGGTGCTGGTCCCGGCCGGTTCAGGGGTGAATGTCGTATCCGGTATGCTGGCCCGCCGGGGCATAGTCGACAGTGCGATTAAATTCAAGCTGCTGTATTATTTAAAAAACCGTCATGCCCTGATTAAAACCGGAGAATATGCTCTTTCCGCGGCCATGTCGCCAACGGAAATAATGAATATGCTCATCCGGGGAGACGTCCTGCTGCATAAACTCACCATACCGGAAGGATTTAACATAAAACAGATCGCCCAACTGGTGGACAAATCAGGGTTGGCCGGCGGCGAATCGTTCCTTCGGGCGGCCACCAGCCGCGATTTTGTTTCCACCCTGGGGATACAGGCCGACACCGCTGAAGGCTATCTGTTTCCGGAAACCTATTTTTTCCCTTCATCGGTAACGGCTGAAAAAATCGTATCCACCATGACCGACCGGTTTCATGCCGTATTCACAAAAGAATGGCAGGCCCGGGCCGGGGCACTGGGGTTTTCGGTCCACGAAATCGTGACCCTGGCCTCGATTATCGAAAAGGAAACCGCCATAGCGAACGAGCGGCCGTTAATCGCTTCGGTCTTCCACAACCGCCTGAAAAAGCGCATGCGGATGGAAAGCGATCCAACCGTTATCTATGGTATTCCCGATTTTGACGGCAACATCACCCGTGTCCACCTGAATACGTTTACACCGTATAACACCTACCGTATCAAGGGGCTGCCGCCGGGGCCCATCGCCAGTCCCGGGCGGGCATCGCTCGAGGCGGCGCTGTATCCGGCCGATACCGTTTATCTTTATTTTGTCGCCACCGGCAGGGGCAGCCATCATTTTTCAACTAATTTCATCGACCACAAAAAGGCCGTGCGAAAATATCAGTTGCGGCGATAACTGGCACTGACAGCCCGCCCTGTTTTCCAAAGCTACCGCTCATTTTTTTGCATTTTTTTATTTATGGGGTGAAAAGGGTTCAAGGATTCAAGGGGTCGAGGGGTCGAGGGGTCAAGTGGTTGTTGCGATAAAATATTTCTTGACATAAAATATACCAATCGGTATATTGTTGATATGAAAGAAACACTGATCAGCAAATCGGAAAGAACGCGCCAGTTCATTATTGAAAAAACCGCCCCGGTTTTTAACAAAAAAGGCGTTGCCGGCACCTCCCTGTCCGACCTGACCCGGGCCACCGGCCTGACCAAAGGCAGCATCTACGGCAACTTCAAAAATAAGGACGATCTGGCCCAGGCGGTATTCCAATACAGCATCGACAACCTGACCCGGTTTATGGCCAGACAGATTGAAAAAGCCGGAACACCGGTCGAAAAGCTCCTGGCCGTTGCCGATGCCTATCGAAAATTGTATCACCCCATGATCAGTTATGGCGGATGCCCGATCCTCAATACGGCCGCCGAAGCCGATGATACCCATAAGGCCCTTTCCAACCTTGCTGTTGAAGCGATCAACCAGCTTCAGGCCGTTCTCATTGACCTGGTCAACCAGGGCAAAAATGACGGTCAGATCGACCCTGACGCCGATGCCGATCGTTTTGCCCGAATCGCCATGGCATTGGTGGAAGGCGGCCTCATGCTGTCCAAATTGACCGGCTCCAGGAACTATCTGATGAGTGCGCTGGATCAACTGGAGGATAAAATCCGGGAGATGGCGGACATGACCTAATTTTTTTGCCCCTTAATATACCGAACGGTATTTTTATAAACATATGTAAGGAGCGATCATGAGCGAATGGATTAAAACCGGGTGCGTGCTTTGCGCACAGAACTGCGGGCTGGAGGCCCTGGTAGAAAACGGCCGCATGGTCAAAGTGCGGCCGGACAAAAACAACCCCCGCAGCCGGGGCTATGCCTGCCGCAAGGGATTGAACGTGGCATACCACCAGTATCCAGCCGACCGGATTACCCGACCCCTGAAAAAGGTCAACGACGCGTTTGAACCCATTTCCTGGGACCAGGCTGCTACCGAAATTGCCGAAAAGCTGCGGCAATCCGTAGACACTTACGGCCCCCGAAGCGTGGCTTACATGGGCGCCAGTTCCCAGGGTGGTCATATCGAGGCGGCTTTCGGCCTGACCATTCTGCGGGCCTTGGGATCACAGAACTTTTACTCTTCCGCCGGCCAGGAATTTGCCGGTCACTGGTGGGTGTTCGGCCGCATGCTGGGCCGCCAGTACAATGTCACCGGGCCGGACGAACACCACTGTGACATGCTGATCGCCTGGGGCTGGAACGGCATGGTCAGCCACCAGGTGCCCCGGGCGCCCATTGTATTAAAGGACCTGGCCAAAAATCCGGATAAAATCCTGGTCTCAATCGATCCCCGCCAGAGCGAGACCGCCCGGGTGGCCGACATCCACCTGCCTGTCCGGCCGGGCACCGACGCCCTGCTCATCAAGGCCATGATCACGATTATCCTGGACCAGGGCTGGGAAAAACGGGACTACCTGGAGCAGTATGTCGAGGGTTGGGAGACGGTCCGGCCCTGGCTTGAAAATTTTGACGCCCGGGCCGCCATTGCCGTGTGCGAACTGGATTATGACCGGGTGTTTGACCTGTGTCGCCTAATGTCCGAAAGGCAGTGGGGTGTTCATCCAGACCTGGGTGTGTTCATGGGCCGCAATTCAACGCTCAACTCCTACCTGCTGATGTTGCTGCAGCTGGTCTGCGGCCGGCTGCTGGTAACGGGCGGCAACATCGTTCCCGGCATGGTCATGCCCATGGGATTTCACGCCGACGAGCGCGATGAAAAGATCTGGCGCACCATCGCCACCAACATGCCGCCGGCCGCAGCCGGCGCCTTCCCGCCGGCCGTACTGCCCGAGGAAATCCTGGCCGATCATCCCGAGCGGGTCCGGGCGGTGGTTGTCAGCGCCTGCAACCCGCTGCGGTCGTACCCGGACACCACTGCCTATGAAAAAGCTTTTGAGAATCTGGACCTGCTGGTGGTCAACGAAATCGTCATGAGCGAAACCGCCCGACTGGCCCATTACGTACTGCCGGCCTGCACGTTTTATGAATCTTATGACCTTACCTTTTTCCCCATGTCCTATCCGGAAGTCTATCTGCAGCTGCGGCGACCCCTTGTCAAGCCGCCGGGCGAAAGCAAAGAACTGGCCGGGATATTTACGCTGATTGCGGAAAAGCTGGGCCTGGTTCCGGATATTCCGGACGATCTGATCGAGGCGGCCGCCGGTGATCGTCTCACATTCGGGGCCAAACTGATGGAGTGGGCCGCCTCGGAGCCGGCCGCGTTGACGGCCATGCCCTTTGTCCTGGCCAAAACCCTGGGCCGGCAATGGCAGAGCGCCCACAAGGCAGCCCTGTGGGGCATGATGATGACGGCTCCCAAGACCTTTTTCAAAAATGCCCTGCGGGCCGGGTTTGCGCCCGGGCCCGACCTGGGCGACCGTATCTTTCAGGCCATCCTGGATACCCCCCAGGGGTTGTGGGTGGGAAAAGTGGATGCGGACAAACCCATGGCCGTACTCAAAACGCCCTCCGGGAAAATTGAGGCCTGCATACCCGAACTGGAAGACTCGGTCCGGAAACTGAGCGCCGTCGCCGAGAAAGAGGCATTGGAAATGCCCCTTGATTTTCCGCTGGTATTAAATGCCGGGCGTCACATGCCATACAACATCAACACCATGATGCGGAACCCGGAGTGGAACAAAGGCAAACGCGCCTGCACCATTGCCATCAGCCCGGTTGATGCCGAACGGCTGGGGTTGTCCGACGGACAGACGGTCCGGGTGACCACCGCGGCCGGAAGTGAAACCGGTGAACTGGAGGTCAGCGATCAGGTCAGACCGGGTATGGTCCTGATACCTCACGGGTTCGGCCTGGTTTACGATGGAAAGGTTTACGGGCTGAACGTCAACCGCTTAACCGGGGGCCGGCACCGGGACCCGCTGACCGGGACACCGCTGCACCGTTTCGTACCGTGCCGGTTAGAAAGGGCATAAACCGGTTATCACATAAATCCGTAGGGACGCCCCCCGTGGCCGCCCGGTCAAGGGCACCCACAGGGGGGTGCCCTTACAGCTTCCTGTCCTGGGCCTTGCAGAGGGCCGAACGGCCAAGGCCCAGAATATAGCGTCATGAAAAATGGTTATTCAACAATTTCGGATCCGGTTTGGGCCGGCAGGACCAGGCGGACGGTCATGCCCTGGACCAGCAGCGAAAACGCCACCACCGCGTAGGTCATGGTTAAAAACACAGCCCGCCATGGTTCGTCCGGCAGAGACAGGGCCAGGGCCACGGATATACCCCCACGAAGCCCGGCCCAGGTCAGCACCCGGATGGTGCCGGGACTGAAACGTCGAAACGGCTTCAAAAGCAGGACCGGCACGCTGACGCAGAACAGGCGTGCCAGCAGGGTGATGGGAATGGCCACCAGCCCCATCAGCTGATATTCGAGCGACAGGGAGATCATCAGAACCTCCAGGCCGATAAGCACGAAAAGCACGGCATTCAGAATCTCGTCCACCAGTTCCCAGAACATGTCCAGGTGTTCGCGGGTATTGTCGGACATGGCCAGCCGGCGACCGTGGTTGCCGATCATCAGACCGGCGATGACCACCATAATCGGCCCGGACATATGCAGTTTCAAGGCCAGGGCATATCCGCCGGTCACCAGGGCCAGGGTAATCAGGATTTCAACCGCGTAGGCATCCACCCGCCTCAAGGCTTCAAAAGCGATCCATCCCAGCACAAGGCCGAGGAGCACACCACCGGCGACTTCTTCTATGACCAGCCCGACAAGATGCCCGACCGATATATGCTGTCCCCCGCCGGCCAGATCAAGCAAAACGATGAACACCACCACGCCGATGCCGTCATTGAACAGGGACTCTCCGGCGATTTTGGTCTCCAGGTCCACCGGCGCCCCGGCCCGCTTGAGGGTGCCCAGAACGGCAATAGGGTCGGTGGGCGAAATCAGCGCGCCGAACAGGAGGCAATGCAGGTAGGATACCGTCCATCCGAACACCATAAACACAAAGTAAACACCCGTGCCGACAATAACCGTCGACACCACCACGCCCAGGGTGGCAAAAATGATCACTTCTATCTTATTATCCAGCAGGTCGTTCAGGTTGACATGCAGGGCACCGGCAAAAAGAAGAAACGAGAGCATGCCCACCATCAGGGCCATGTTGAAATCAATGCCGGCCACGACCTGCCGCAACCCGATATTGATGCCGAGTTTTCCCAGCAGAATGATGCCCATGGAAAAAAGCAATGAAATCAGCATCAGGGCAATGGTGGGCGGCAGCTTGAGAAAGCGGTAGTTCAAAAAGCTGAACAGTGCGGCCAGGCAGACAAGAATGGCGATATCATTAAATATGATCATTTAACCCTCAAAAAGTAATGCCCTCGAAAAATCAAAATCAGGATATTACGCTTATATATCATGACGGCGGTAATGGAAAGTGTTCACCCGGGCCGTTTTCAAAGCGCTTTACAAACCGGGTTTGATGCAGTATATCATTAGCGTTTGGACACGCCAAATTAAATAAACCTACGGGATTAAAAGCAGAATCCCTGGCTGATCCAGCCGGAATACGGATCAGCCTAAAAACTAAAGGGTATTTCAAGAAAATTCGAATTTTGATTCGAGGTCAAGGCGTGCGAAAATTTTAACCGCAGGAATACATAGACGTATTTTGAGGATTAAAATTTGAGCACAACGCCGACATCGGGCCAAAAGGCAATTTTTAGAGGTGCCCGCAAGAGAGGATGCTATGCAACCGGAAACAACACTGGTGCTGGCCACCCGCAACCGGGGAAAGACAGAAGAGCTTGGGGCTTTGCTAAGCCCCACGGGTATAACTGTAAAAAACCTTGATGATTTCGGTCCCATGCCGGAAGTCGAGGAAGACGGCGCCACCTTTGATGAGAATGCCTTTAAAAAATCAAGCTTTTACGCCCGCATTCTTGGTTTTCCAACCATGGCCGATGATTCCGGACTGGTGGTTGAAGCACTGGACGGTGCGCCCGGCGTTTTATCCGCCCGGTACGCCGGCGAAAACGCCACCGACCGGGACCGGTGTGAAAAGCTGCTGACCGAATTAAAAGGAAAGACCAACCGCGCGGCGGCGTTTGAATGCGTTATTTCCATCTCGGTACCCACCGGCGCCGCCCTGACCTATGAAGGGCGTTGCGAAGGGGTTATCGCCGAAGCACCGGCGGGGGATAATGGTTTCGGCTATGACCCGGTATTTTATTACCCGTCTCTGGGAAAAACCTTTGCCGAACTGGACGCAACCGAAAAAAACCGGATCAGCCACCGGGGCCGGGCCCTGGCCGAAGTGGTCGCGGAAATTGACAAGGTCAAGGCCTGGATCCAACAAAACATGCCGATTTTTGAGAAAGTGGTCTGTAAGCATGATGATTGAAGACCTGATCCGAAAAAACAGGAGTTGCCGGCGGTTTTTTGAACACCACGCCGTCGAAAAAGACACCTTAAGATCGCTGGTGAATCTCGCCCGCCTGTCGGCTTCGGCCGCCAACCGGCAGCCCCTGCGGTTTATCCTTTCCTGGCAGAAAGAACGCAACGAGACGATTTTCCCCTGCCTGACCTGGGCGGCCTATTTGACGGACTGGCCCGGGCCGCCGGAAGGGGAGCGTCCGGCAGCGTATATCGTCATCACCGGCGACACGACCATCACCGATAATTTCTGGTGTGATCACGGTATTGTAAGCCAGAGTATGCTGCTCGGCGCCAGGGAAATGGGTCTGGCCGGATGCATGATCGGTGCGTTTAATGAAAAAAAGCTTAGATCGGCTTTGTCCATTCCGGATCATTTGAAAATCATGCTGGTCATCGCCCTGGGGAAACCCAGGGAAACCATTGTTATTGATGAGATCGGGCCGGACAATAATATCCGCTACTGGCGGGACAAGTCCGGGGTACACCATGTTCCCAAACGGCATCTGGATGATTTAATTGTCGACTTTTCCGATTGATATGGACGTGGATGGAAAAAATATGTATATTAACCAGATGCTTGGTTATATCTAAACACAAAAATATCCTATCGCATTTTAAGGAGGTTGGGGATGACACAGATTGATATCGCGCAGATCATTGGCGGCATTACCACGCTGGCCGACGCGCAGCAGATTTTCGAAAAGAACATGGACGCGGCCGGCCTGGCCAAAATAGCAAAGATAAAGACTGAAGCCGCGCTGATTAAAATCGCCAATGCCATTGTCATGGGCGAGCCGGACGCGGTGTTTGTTAACGACGGTTCGGCTGAAGACAAGCAGTGGGTCCGGAACCACGCCCTGGAAAAAGGCGAAGAAGCCTCCCTGCCCATGAAAGACCATACCATTCATTATGATTTAAAGGACGAACAGGGCCGTATTATCGACCGCACCTTTTATATCATCAACAAGGGAGACCATATCAGTTCCCTGGCCCAGAAAAAAGTCCGGGAAGAAGCCCTGGAAGAAATCCGTACCCACATGACCGGTATCATGCGAGGCAAAACACTGATCGTGGGTTTTTATTCCCGGGGGCCGGCCGGTGCGCCGGTGTCCAACCCGGCCATCGAGGTCACGACATCCGCTTACGTATCCCACAGCGCTGAAATCCTTTACCGCAATATTTTTGATCAATTTGACGCCGAGGTCCAGGACAAGGGCCATTTTTTCGCCAACATTCACAGCGAGGGCAAAAACCGGTTGGAAGACCTGCCCAACGCCCGGGTATTCATGGACAGAAACGACCGGACCACTTACAGCTTCAACTGCACCTATGCCGGCAACACCCTGCTGCTGAAAAAGGGCAACCACCGTTTTGCCGTGGACAAGGCGGTTTACGAAGGCCGGGGAAAAGAAGCGGCCGAGCACATGTTCATTACCGGCATCAAGGGCCCCGGCGACCGGGTGACCTGGTGCGCCGGTGCCGCGCCCAGCGGCTGCGGCAAAACCACCACGGCCATGGCCGGCAACTATTTCGTGGGCGACGACCTGGCCCAGATGTGGATTGAAAAAGACGGCTCGGTTCGTTCCGTCAACCCGGAATGCGGTATCTTCGGTATTGTCGAAGACGTCAACATGGAAGGTGACCCCATGCTGATGGAAAAATTGCGCAACGAAGGCGCGGAAGTCATCTGGACCAACGTGCTGATCGACGAAAACGGTATTCCCCACTGGGTCGGCCACGGAGAAGCCATGCCGGATAAAGGCAAAAACTTTCAGGGAGAATGGAAAGCCGGCATGACCGATGCCAACGGCAAGCCCGTTCCACCCTCTCACCCCAATGCCCGCTGCACCATCTCTTCAACGGCCCTGGCCAATTATTCACCCGAGGCGGAAAACCCGGCCGGTGTGGATACCCGGGTAATCACTTACAGCGGTCGCGATTCAGACACGATGCCGCCTGTGTGGGTGGCCAAAAACGCCGACTTTGGCGTGGCCATCGGGGCCTGCATTGTTTCCGCGGCCACGGCCACGGAAGTCGGTGCTTCCGGTGTCAAACGGGCGCCCTGGGCCAATGCCCCGTTTATACCGGGCGCACTGGGTGATTACATGGCCGCCCAGTTCGACTTCTTCGGCAGCAAAGACATTGCCGACGACAAACGGCCCATCCTGGCCGGGTTGAACTACTTTCTGACCGACGCCGCCCGGGGCGGCAGTTCTACCAAACTGCTGGGTGAAAAAAAGGACGTCAAGGTGTGGCTGTCCTGGCTGGAACGCATGGCCCACGGCGATGTCGAGTCCATTGAGACACCCATCGGCCGCCTGCCCAAATACGATGATTTAAAAGAGTTGTTCTCATCGTTGATCAACAAAGAATACGCTTACGAACTCTACGAAAAACAGTTTTCCCTGTATATCGACAACATCATCGCCCGGCTGGACCTGCAGGACGCGGCCTATCGCAAGGACGAAAACATTCCCGAAAAGTTTTTCGGCATCCTGGCCGAGCAGAAAAAAGGACTGGAAGAGCTCAAAGCCGAATTCGGCGCCATTGTGACGCCAAAGCAGCTTGAAGGCTGATCAGCCTTGACATAAAAATAAAAAGGCCATCCGTGGAAGCCACCGGATGGCCTTTTTTTATTTATACTGTTCTTTGATGCATTATCTCTTCTTTTCTTTGACGCAAAGAAAAGAAGCAAAAGAAACATTGCCCGGCATCGCCCCGGAGATTTCCCGAGTTGATTTGAACCTTGGCCCCGGACGCATGCCGATTCCTGCAAAACGCAGGAGCGAATCTGTAGGGGCGGCCCCCTGTGGCCGCCCAGTGAAAGGGCACCCACAGGGGGGGGCCCCTACAACATTTGCGAACAGACTGAAACAAAGAACCACCGGCTATATGACGATTCCCTTTCAGGGAAAAAGAACCAAACTACCGGGCAATATTTTTGGTTCTTTATCCGTTACCCCCGAACCTATTCTTAATGCTAGTCAATAAATAACAAAATAATTCCCACGGATAATTATAAATATCTTGATTTATGTATTATAAAGATGATATATAAATAAAAAAGCTAGTCATAATTTTAATTATGGTGCTTGTCAGGGGGCTATTTATATGCCGATATCTATCAAGGAATATTTAGCACAGGGGCCTGCGACCTCAAAAGAGATTCAAGCCGCGACAGGCTTGAGCCAAAGTTCGGTTGCACGCCAACTTAGAAACATGGGCGAAAGTATTATCAAACTGCAAAAAGGAAGAATCCCCAGATATGCTGCGACATGCAATGCCTTTGGCGGTAATGACAAATTGCCATTAAGCATGGTCGATGCCCACGGAAATACTGTTTTAGCGGCATTTATACGCCCATTGATGCATGGCGGTTTCTTTGTGGAGCCAGCCACTGGCATGCCCCCATTGCTATTAGGAGAGAATAACGACGGCCTTTTTGATGATTTGCCTTACTTTCTCCTGGACTTGAGGCCACAGGGATTTCTGGGGCGGCAGATTGCAGAAGAGATGGCATCTCAATCAGGTGATTTTCCCAGCGATCCAAGGCATTGGAACACAAATCATATTGGGCGTTATTTGGTGTCCAACGGGGACGATCTTCCCGGCAACTTCAAATTCGGAGAACAGGCATTATTGCGCATCAGACGAAAGCCCGCAATTGCATTAGACGACCAATATCCAGCACTGGCCGACGAAGTCATGAGTGGTATTATCCCAGGGTCATCGGCCGGTGGAGAACAGCCAAAATTTACTGCTTTTAGCGGCCACCATTCGGCACATGTAATCGTTAAATTCTCTCCCGAGGGAGATAACGAAATTGCCAGACGGTGGAGAGATATCCTTATCACTGAATATCACGCTACGGAAGCGATCCACTCCCTGAATTATCCGGCAGCGGAAACCAGGCTTTTGGAAATGGGCGGAAGGCTTTTTTTGGAATCTGAACGATTTGACAGATCCGGGGAATATGGTCGAATGCCAATGATTTCACTTCAAGCCATTGACGCTGAGTTTACAGGAGTAGGAAGTGGCTGGCCGGAAGTTATGGATGCATTGCTGAAAAAAGAACTGGTAAGCTGGCAGCATGTTTTTGATGCGGAGTTTTTATGGTGTTTTGGATGTCTGATCAATAATACGGACATGCATTTAGGCAATTTAAGCTTTGCAATAGAGGGAAATGTTTTCAGGCTATTACCATTATACGATATGTGTTCCATGGGATTTGCGCCAAAAAGCGGTGGAGAGGTGCGTCCGTACAGCTTTGTTCCACGTGAGCCAAAAAGAGTAAACCTTAATGACAAGATTATTGATGCTGTGAAAATAATGGCACATGATTTTTGGGAAAGAGTTGCAAGTGATGAAAGAATATCGGATGAACTCAAAGACTTTTTAAGACACGGAAACCCTGTTGACTTAATGTGACCAGTTATAAGTAGGGGCTGCGCCCGCCCGCTGCAGCGAAGCCGAACGCGGGCGTTTTTTTCGAAAAAACCGGGCAGGGATAAAAAAAATGTGGCGGTATTATCCCGAAGGGATAGGGTCGTATAACCGTTTCCCTTCCAGGGAAAAAGAACCAGGCTGCCGGGCAATGTTTCTTTTGGTTCTTTTCTTTGCGCCAAAGAGAAGAACGTTATACCCTCAAAAAAAGAACGTATAAAAAAAGAATAATTCCTTTATAAAAACTGAACATTAAGAACGGACGGAAAGAAAACGACAATAAACATGAACAATACCCCGCCACCACACACGCACACAATAAAATCATGGTTCCTCGAAACCGGTAAAATCATGTTCACCTGGCGCATGGCCGCCATGTTCTTTCTCGGTTTTTCATCGGGATTTCCTTTTTATGTGGTCAAAGACGTGCTCAAGGCATGGATGACCGATGCCAATGTGGACCTGACCACCATCGGCCTGTTTTCTTCAGTGAGTATTCCCTACACCCTGAAGTTCGTCTGGTCACCGCTCATGGACCGGTTTGTCCCCCCGTTTTTCGGCCGGCGTCGGGGCTGGATCCTGATCGCCCAGATCGGGTTGATCCTCACCATTGCCGGGTTGGGGCAGTTTGATCCGCAAAAGTCCCTGTGGTGGATCGCGGTGGCAGCCCTGGGGGTTTCCTTTTTTGGCGCCAGCCAGGATATTGCCCTGGACGCATTCCGAAGGGAATATTTAACTGATAAAGAGTTGGGATTCGGCACCGGGGTGTGGATGAACGCCTGGCGTCTGGGCATGTATGTATCCGTCGGCCTGGCTTTTCTTACGGCCGATGCCCATGTGAACTGGTCCACCATTCACCTGATGTTAGCGGCCATGATGGGCATCGGTATTATCACCACCCTGCTGGTTCCGGAGCCGGAGATGCCGCCGGGCGCACCCAAGTCCATTCAGGCAGCCATTATTGAACCGTTCAGCGAATTCTTCCGACGGGACGGAGCGCTGGTAATTCTGCTGTTCGTCCTGCTTTACAAACTTGGCGACAACATGGCCGGTGCCATGAATATTCCCTTTATCCTCAAAATGGGCTTTTCCAAAACCGAGTATTTTGTTATTGTTAAAGGCATCGGCATGCTGGGCCTGTTCGGCGGTGTGCTGGTGGGCGGTGCCATTATGATCCGGCTGGGGATTGCCCGCTCGTTATGGGTATTCGGCGTGCTTCAGGCGGTTTCCACGGCCTGTTTTGCCTTTCTGGTGATTATCGACCATGAATCTTCATTTTGGGAAGCGTATCGCAACGCTATGCTGGCCGCCATTGTCTGCTTTGAATTTTTTGCCACCGGCCTGGGCCAGGCCGCCTATGCCACTTATATGGCCGTTAAAACCAACCGGCAGTTCACCGCCACTCAGTACGCCCTGCTGACCAGTCTCATGGCCGTACCCGGTGCCCTGGCCGCGATGGTAACCGGATATATGGCAAAATACATGGGCTGGAGCGGCTTTTACGTATCCTGCGCCCTGCTGGCCATTCCCGGCATGTTGTTGTTGCTGCGTCTGGCACCCTGGAACGCCACCAATCAGGAGCTGGATGAAGGAGGAGATAAATGACTGATATCCAAAAAAAGATTGCGTCTTTAGCCGAAGAACGGCGGCGCATCCTGTCCATGTCGCCCAAAAAAACCATGGACGCCATTATTGAATCACCGGACGGCCTGGCCATTGTCCATTCCATGGCAGACCAGGACTTTCATTTGCTGGTCAATGAGATAGGCCCGGAAGACGCGCTGGAACTGCTGTCTCTGGCCTCAAACCGTCAATGGGAACATATCCTGGATATTGAAGGTTGGGACAGGGAAGCCATCGTCGGCAAACCGGTCCTCAAATGGTTCGCGCTGCTCATGCAGGCTGATGAAGAACGGTTTTTTTCCTGGATAACAACCGAAAAAATCAATTTTCTGGAACTGTTCCTGAATTACCATATACAAAGCGGCATCCGCGTCCATGATCAGGAGCCTTCCGAGATCGGCGATGATTTCTTCACTTTTGACGACGTCCATTATGTTCGCTTTGTTAAAAAAGATATTCCCGGATCGGTAACGGAAGATAATGATGTGGCTTTTCGCGACGATATGCTTTTCAAATTACTGCGTCGACTGGCGAAACGAGAGCCCAGGACGTTTCAGAGCCTTTTATTTTATAGCGACAGTGTTCTGCCGGCCGAGGCAGAAGAAGAAGCCTATCGCCTTAGAAATGTACGGCTGGCGGAAAAAGGGCTGTTACCGTTTGAGGAAGCCATCGGCATTTATCAACCGGCTCAAAAAAACCGACCGCTGCCGGAAAAACCAACCGCCACCACGATTGTTGACACCAGCGTACCCGTTCCCCTGGCACCCACCGGCCTGCTTGCCAGAGAAACGGTATTTTCCCGGGCACTGACCCTCATCGATTCAGTCGAGACGCTGGTAGAACTTCAGGCGGAATTTGCCGCCCTGTGCAACCGCCTGGCGGTAGCCGACCGCCTGGTAATCAAGGAGAAGCAGGACCTGACCAACATTGTCAAAAAAGCTTGCGGTTATCTTCATATCGGATTTTCAGAATTAACCGGGCAGCGATTACCGGACCCGGCCAAAACAGCGTCGCTTATGAAGACGCATTATCTGGCGGACATTTTCAGAACCGGCTACAGCCGTGTGGTAACCCTTAAAACACGGGCGGATAAATGGTATCGGGACAGCTGGTGCCGCAAAAAAGATCTGCCGGTCAGCTTCTGGGGGGAATCCCGCCAGGGGATCCTGGCCGGTTTGCTGGTCAAACGGCCGCTTTTTTTTGATATCGGTCAGGGCGGGCTGATTCGTGAGTTTGAGACCCTTGATGACATTGAGATTGCCGAAACCACACTGGACCGGATTATGGCCCTGGACACGCTGTTGTCGGTGACCGATATTGATCCCGGGCCGGTTTCCCAGGAGGTATTGACGTTCAATAACATGGTGCTGACCCTGTGGGCTCGCCACCAGCTGGGGTTACCGGAAATTGTCGATTTTATTTCCATAAAAACGTTCCGGCCATTTTTTGAAGAACTCATGGGTGACATCACCGGTCAACCGGACGCGGCCATCGGCGATGACATGAAGGCATCCTTCCTGCGCTGGCTGGCCGGCCGGACCGGTCATGATCCGGTAAATATTGTTCAATCAGCCGGGGGCATATTTGAAGGTCTCTTTACCGATATCGTGGAGGAATACGGCCCTGTTTCATCGGCGGATCTCGACCCCAGGCATATTCATTTGTTTCTGGTGAGCTAATGCCTGATCTGCTTGACATCAAAACCGGCCTCATTCAAACCTTGCGTTCGGCGCCTGAGAAGACCGGGTGGTCGACAACCGAACTTGCCGCCGTCCTTTCCTGCGACAAAAACAAGTTGCTTTGTGCCATCATCGAACTCAAAAAGCATGGTTACCGGATCGAAGCATCAAACGAACTGTGGCGTCTTGAGCTCGCACCTGACATCCCCTACCCTTTTGAATTTCCGGGGCGTCAGGACCGGATACACTATTTTCCGCAAATCACCTCCACCATGGATGAAGCCCGGAAGGCTGCCGGCAGCGGCTGCCCGAACCTGACCGTCATCATTGCCGGTGCCCAGACCAAAGGCCGGGGACGAATGGACAGGGTCTGGGCTTCTGACGAGGGGGGGCTTTATTTTACCCTTATTATCAAACCCCGGGCGCACCCGGCAGAAGCGATCAAATTCAACTTTCTGGCCTCCCTGACCCTGGTGGAAGTATTGCGCGATGAATGCCGGGTTGACGCCAGGGTCAAATGGCCAAACGACATCATGGTGGATAACAGCAAGCTGTCGGGCATGCTGTCGGAAATGGACGCCACCGGCGACACCATCCACTTTGTCAACATCGGCATCGGTGTTAATGTCAACAACGATCCCGCCCTTATCGAACCCCGGGCCGCGTCACTGCGGTCACTGACAGGCCGCACCTTTTCCCGGCCCGCAATTCTGGCCCAATTTTTAGATCATTTTGAATCCGGCCTCAAAGAGGCCGCGTTCCCCCTTATCCTCACCCGCTGGAAGCAATTTGCCGGCTGCCTGAACCGAGAGGTAACCATCGTCACCCTCAAGGAAACGCTCAACGGTTTTGCCGAAGACGTGGACGATCGGGGGTCCCTGGTGCTGCGGCTGGCCGACGGCACACGCCGGACCGTCTGTTACGGCGACTGTTTTTACGGTTAATACCTTACTGATATTTATTCCCGCCCAAACAGCTCTAACCCGATATTTCATGATTTCAGGTCCCCTGTTGCCGGTTATTACAGTTAAAAAACCGGTTTTCTGAGTGCCATTTGGTCCTGAACCTGTCGGCCAAAAATTTATACAGTCGTTGAAAATTTCTCTTGACAACATGGCCGCCAGCCGATAAATAAAATTCATCCAGTCGTTGAAATATGATGGGGTCTCAGAAAAAATAATAATTACTGGTTGTCATTTCTGATAAAGAAACACCTGGCCGGCTGAATGGATCTTCCAGGCTGCGGGAAAAAAAGCCATCATCCTTGGAAAAGGGCCCATAATGGTTTATTCTTCTAAAAACCAACCTTAACGGACAATATGTGGAGGTACCTGATGATGACGTCACGCTTGTTTTATTTCTGCAAAAAAGTTCTTTTTTCCCGATGGTGGTCAGTGCTGATGGCGTTAATGGTGATAACCGTTCTCTGGACAAATAAACCTTGCCTGGCTGATGATCCCAAAGCCCGGGCCATTATGGAAAAAGTCGACGCGGTAGACGACGGCGATAACATGACCGCGGACATGAAAATGATCCTGATTGATAAAAATCAAAATACCCGCGAACGCACCATGCGGACTTTTGCCAAGGACATGGGCGAAGACACCTACCAAATCATCTTTTTTACCGAACCGGCGGCGGTCAAGGATACCGGCTTTTTAACTTATGATTACGACGACCCG
Organism: Desulfosudaceae bacterium; assembly: GCA_963674745.2. Taxonomy (GTDB): domain Bacteria; phylum Desulfobacterota; class Desulfobacteria; order Desulfobacterales; family Desulfosudaceae; genus JBFMDX01. The sequence goes on from CAXXDV010000001.1 coordinate 817,589, forward strand.
AATAAAGACGACGACCAGTGGCTGTACCTGCCGGCCTTGAAAAAAACCAAACGCATCGCGGCCAGCGATAAAACCGATTCTTTTATGGGGTCGGATTTTTCATACGCGGATATGACCAAGGCCGAGCTTGAAAATTATAACTACACCCTTTTAAAAGAAGACGAGGTATACGGCAAAAAGGTCTGGCTGATTGAATCCGTGCCTGTCAGCCAGAAAGTCATCGATACGTTCGGTTATTCCAAATCGCTTGTATTTGTCAGGCAGGATAATTATGTCATTGTGCGGGCTGTTCTCTGGATGGCCGACAGCAATGAAATCAAATTCATGGACGTAAAAAAACTGGAACGGGTTGACGGAATCTGGGTGTCTTTGGAAACGCACATGACAACCAAGAAAGGGAAAAAAACCCATCACCAGACCATTATGATTCAAGAAAACGTGGCTTTTAACCAGCAACTGGACGAAGGGCTTTTTACGGAGCGCAGTCTGGAAAAAGGACTTTAACCGGTCGTGGGAGGGGGGTAATGGTGTTTTTACGTTTAAATAAAACCGTATTTTTTCTGGTCCTGTCGGCTTTTGTGCTGACACTTCCGCTTTCTGCAAAAGCCGCTGATTCAAAGGCGAAGAGCCAAACCGGTTATGAAGACGTTTTGTCCGGGTTTGATCAGGACAGCCCGCTGGCCGAGGACATCCTGCCTACGACTGAAGACGACAAAGACCTGGTTCCCTGGCTGGATATCAGCGGCGAATTGACCCTGTCCGGCGTCTGGAACGTCAACCATGACGCGCCGGAAGCCGACCAGACGGATTACCGTGGTCTGTCCCGGTTGCGGACGGCTCTGGACCTGGTTCTGGAAGCCGACCTTTCAGATGCATGGCGGGCTCAGGTAAGCGGCAGGGGGTTTTATGATTTTGCTTACCATATCGAAGGTCATAGTGAGTTTACCCGGGAAGTTTTGGAAGAATACGAAGACGAACTGGAATTCCGGGAAACCTATGTCGAAGGACAGCTGTTACCCGGTTTTGATATCCGACTCGGACGGCAGATTATTATCTGGGGTAATTCAGAGACCTTCCGGGTAACGGACATTTTAAATCCCCTGGACAATCGTGATCCTGGCCTGGTCGACATTGAAGACCTGCGCCTGCCGGTCTGCATGGCCCGCATGGATTATCAGTGGCGGGCTGCTTCCGGTTACTACAACCTGACCGGGGTCGCCATCCCTGAGCAGCGGTTCAACAAAGACCCGGTTTACGGCAATGATTTTTATCCTCTTGATATGCCCCTTCCCCATGAAAAAATACCGGCCCAGAATTTTCAAAACAGTGATTACGCCCTGGGCTTTAAAGGTGTTTTTCAGCACTGGGACATTTCGCTGTATGGGGCCTATTATTACAATGACGATCCTTATCTGAAAAAGATCGGTGAACAGGCCTATCCGATTCAAATGCCCGACGGCAGCGTCGTGTGGCAACAGGTCGATATCTATGAACAGTGGCACGCCCGCATCTGGATGGCCGGGCTGTCCACCAACATTGCCATGGGAGACTGGCTGTTGAAAGCTGAGCTGGCCCGGTCCGGTGGTTACAAATACGCCAATGCCATGAACAAAAAGTCGATAAGCAGTGGTTTGCTCGGCCTGGAATATATGGGTTTTACCAACACCACCCTGAGCCTGGAATGCACGGAGACAGGCATTCACGGATTTGTTGACGCCATGAAGGAGGCCCCGGACTTTGCCCTCTCAACACAATTTCAAACCGCCTTTCGTTTTACCCAGGACCGGATGCATGACCGGCTGGAGCTTGTCGTTTTGATTATGGCCCTGGGGGCAGACGCCAAGGAAGGCCTCATCGAGCGGCTTTCGGCTGCTTTTGATATCACCGACAACTTCACGGTAACGGCCGGGTGCATTTTTTATCAGGACGGTGACGAACCGATCTTTGAAGGTATTCATAAAAACAACCGGGGCTTTCTTGATTTTACGTACGCCTTTTAAAAAGGAGGAACCTTATGACTGACGCCACTATAGCCGCTTTTGACGGGCTCAGGGACCTGACCATGATCAAATGGTATGCCATTCCCCTGATGGCCCTGGTCTTTTATGTCTATACCCGGGAAATAAAAGAAGCAAAAAATTCCGGCGACTGGAACGCCGTCCTGGCCGGACTGACCATCTTCGGGGTTGATTTCTTCAATGAAACCTGGAACAGCTGGGTCATGTATCTGACCGGGCGATCGGCCTTCTGGACAACGCCCGGTGACACGGCCTTGCGGGTCTTTGTGGGCTGGAACCTGGAAATTATTTTCATGTTTCTGATACTGGGCATTATCTATTATCACACCCTTTCGGAAAGCACCCGGGAAAAAATTATCGGCATTCCGGAAAAATGGTTCTGGGCCGTGGTTTACGCGGCTTTCTGCGTGTTTATCGAATGCCTGCTGAACAAGGGGGGCCACCTGGTCTGGGAATATCCGTTCTGGAACCGCACTTTCGGCGGGGTCTGGCTGATCTTTTTAATCGGGTATTTCCACTTCTTCTGTTTTGCGATTCTGGTAATTACCCGAAAAACATTAAAAACCAAATTGATTTGGGTCAGCATTATTTACGCCGTGCCGATTATCATGAACATCATCGGCCTGGGATTGCTTGGCTGGAAATATTAACATACTCAAGGGGGAAACATGAGCGCTATTAGAGAGTGCGTGGTTGTCGACGCGGTTCGGTCACCGATCGGAAAATCCGGCTGGAAAGGAATGGAGAAAAACGGACAACTCTGCCAGGCATCGGCCCAGGACCTTCTGGCCAACACCATGCGCGGGTTGATTGACCGGGTCAAGGCCAAAGCACCTAATTTTGAAGAACGCGATATTGAAAATGTCATCGTTGGCTGTCTCTCCCAGATCGGAGAACAAGGCCTGAATATTGCCCGGGTGGCCTCTCTGTTGGCCAAAATTCCTCAGGAGGCGGCTGCCTGCACCGTGAACCAGTACTGTAACGCCGGCCTTAAATCCATCAACATCGCCGCCCATGAAATTATGCTCGGTGAAGGAGATGTCATTGTCTGTTCAGGCGTGGAGATCATGTCTCACTACGGCATGGGAGCCGATCTCAAGGTGGCCATGGAAGCACAATATCCTGTCCGGCTGTCCTCTCGCTTCGCGGAAACCGGCATGATCATCACCCAGGGACAATGCGCTGAAATGATTTCCGAAGGCCAGGGCCACACCCGGGAAGACCTGGACCGGTTCGGCGCCTGGAGCATGGCCAAGGCGGTCAAGGCCCGGCGCGAAGGCCTGTTTGACAATATCATTCCCTTTGAACTGAGCTGGGCCAACGAAACCCGGACGATTGACACAGATGAAGTCCTGCGGGAAAAAGCGGCGGATGATCCTGACGGGTTCATGCAGGATCTGGCCCGGCTGCCGGCGCCGTTTAAAAGCGGTGGCATGGTGACGGCCGGGAATTCCTCCCAGATCGTGGACGGGGCGGCGGCGGTCCTGCTGATGAGCGCTGACAAGGCTGAGCAACTGGGCCTGGAACCGCTTTGCCGGATCTCATCCTGTGCCGTTTCCGGCGGGGAACCGGTACCCATGTTGCTGGCACCCATCCCGGCCACGCAGAAAGCCCTGAAGCGGGCCGGCAAAACCATTGACGACATGGATGTCATCGAGCCCAACGAGGCTTTTGTGTCCCCGTTGATCCAGTTTGCCGACGACCTGGGTTATGACCGTATGGACGAGCGCGTCAACCCCACCGGCGGGGCTGTGGCGTTGGGCCACCCCATCGGTGCTTCCGGCGTCGTCTATTTCGGCGAAATGTGCCGGCACCTTAAGCGGATCAAGGGCCGGGCCGGCGTGCAGATGATGTGCGGCGGCGGCGGGGTCGGCATCGCCACGGTGGTTGAAGCGGTTTAAAGGAGATTTTATGGCCAGCAAGGAAATGGAAGACATCATTCGTTTTTTACAGCAATCCCGGCAAAAGGGGCGGCAACCGGATGTGGCCGCCATCCGGGCCGGCCTGGATCAGTTATCCGCCATGGCGCCCCCGTTTGAGGGTGTCGATTTGCAGACAGTTGATGCCGGGGGCGTGCCGGCCGAATGGGTTTTTGTGCCGGGCAATGAAGAAAACGATATTATTTTATATTTTCACGGCGGCGGGTATACTGCCGGGTCCCTTGCCACTCACCGCGATTTGGTCAGCCGTCTGGCCAAAGAAACCGGTCGTCGTGTTCTGGCCGCCGATTACCGGCTGGCGCCGGAGCATCCCTTTCCGGCGGCAGTCGAAGACGCCGTGGCTGTTTATCGCTGGTTACTAAACGACAAAGGACTGGCACCGGATAAAATTGTTGTGGGCGGTGATTCGGCGGGCGGCGGCTTGACCCTGGCGGCCCTGGTCAAGTTAAGGGATGCCGGTGATCCGCTTCCCCGGGCCGCTTTCTGCCTGTCTCCCTGGACCGACCTGGCCGTTACCGGCGAATCGGTAACCGCCAAAGCAGAAGCAGACCCGTTTATTGAACCACAGGCCCTGACCTATCTGGCCGACCAATACCTTCAGGGAGCAGACCCCCGAACCCCCCTGGCCTCACCGCTTTACGCGGATTTAACCGGGTTGCCGCCATTACTGATCCAGGTGGGCGAACGGGAATGCCTGCTCGATGACGCCAGGCGCCTGGGGGATAAGGCGGAAGCCGCCGGGGTTGATGTTACCATTGATGTCTGGGATGAGATGATTCACGTTTTCCAGTCTTTTGCCCCGGTGACACCGGAAGGTAAGGCCGGCATCCGCCGCATCGCCGAATACGTGGAGGGGTTGTCTTAAAGGCGAAAATATTTATCGCCTTCACGGCCGGCCAGTCCCTTGGCGACAAGATGCGCCAGATGCTTTTCGGCCATGCCCCGCTCGCCGAACATGAAAAAGGCCTCCGGCTGACGGGGCTTTTTATAGATAAACCATTGTCCAACAACCTCTTCCAGTGTTTTAGGGCCTTCCAGAAAATGGATGATTTTTTCTTCCCGTTCATCAATTACACCCAGATAGGCCTCGGCCAGTGGGCGGATATCGCCTGAAAGAACCCCCATATTGTGGGAGGTAATATAAACACGGGCGGGGATATCCATCAGACGCTTGACCGAACTGATGGTATCATCGATATCAGACACCCGGTCACCGTACCAGGGGCCAAAGGCCGTCATATCCAGGTCTCCGGTAAACAGCACGCCTTCCTGTTCGCAATACAGGCTGATATGTCCGGGTGTATGACCCGGGGTGTGAATAACGGTCAACCGGGTTTCACCGAACTCGAGGATGTCCCCATCGACGAGCTCACGCTCCGGGACCCTTGCTTTGAAGTTAAACGACTCCACCAGAATCTGTTTCCAGAAAACCGCTTCTTCCGAGTCTTCATCCACCCCGTAAGCATCAAGCAATTTGCCCAGGGAGGAAAAACAAAGGGCATCTTCAACATGAACAAGCAATCTGGCATCGGCAAACAAGTGATTGAAGGTAAAATGGTCTTCATGGTAGTGGGAGTTGATCAGCATGTCATCCGGACCGGTTCGCAAAAGCGCTGCCAGTGCGGCTTCGTCTGAAGCGGGATCAACAATACCTTTGATGTCATCATCGACGTAGAGGGAATTGCAGAAAGGATATTTACCGGAATTGTTGCCCGGTATGAAGACCAGCTTACCGAACCGTTGCGTTTCCATCGTCATCTCCTTCTACGCTGCAAAACCACGCCGCTTACAGATTATCCCGGGAAATGGTCGGCCGGGACGTTAACCGCATAAAACTTAACACCTGAGACATTATCGCCCTTAAACCGAACCCCTCAAACCCCGACCACATAAACACTTAAACACTTAACCACTTAATCACCTAAAACTTCCACGGAGTAATGTTGCTCATAAGGTTGATCCCGAACGGTGCCCGGATGGGACGCTTAGATCCTTATTAACACAAAACGATTTATACCGACAAGCAGTAAAGCGGTTAATTACTTAAAAATATCTTGCTTTTCACTTTCTTATCAATTAAAAGGATAAAAGAGTCATTCTGTTAGTTCAGCATGAGCATGTTTCGCTCCCGCGTGAAGCTTTAAATATAGGCCGTTCAGCCAGTGAAAATCTGTAAGGAATAAAGCAATGGGATTACTTTGGTCGTAGCGAAGGCTTTTCCTTTTACTAAACCATTTTAAAGGAGGTCACTTATGGCAGGAAAAACAAAAGCCGTGTCAATGGATGCCGCGTTTAAATCTTTATTACGGAATTTCGATATTCCCAGCAAAAAGGATATAGACAAACTGAATGCTAAAATTGATCGGCTGGAAAAAATGATTAAAAAATCGGCTGCCGCACAATCAACTGCCGGCAGAAAGCCGAAAAAAGAGCAAAACAAAGGTAAGACCGGCGCCCGGCGGCTATCTGCAACCAGCGTTGTCATGGAAAGCATCAAGAGAAGCAAAAAAGGAGCCGACTTTTCCACGTTGCAGGCCAAGACCGGTTTTGACGAAAAAAAGCTCCGCAATATTATTTTCAGACTGCACAAACTTGAAAAGATCAAACGCGTGGGCCGGGGCCTCTATACGGCGGCTTAACCTGTCGCATGATGAAAATTCCTTAATCGCTAATTAATACCGGTGGTGCCGGGCTGATAAAGGCCTGCAAACGCACACCGCAACCTGACGTGGAGATGGAAATGATTGACAGCGGAGTCGTCCTGGCCGAAGGGGATAAATGTTGTGGTTATACTGTAAAAAAAATCATCCCCTACAAAGAAATCAACGCCCTTATTTACGAACTTGAACATATTGCCACCGGTGCCAGACACCTGCACGTTGCCACCGAAGACAGCGAAAACTGCTTTTCCGTCGCATTTAAAACCATTCCAAATGACTCGACCGGTGTGGCCCATATCCTGGAGCATACTATTTTATGCGGGTCAAAAAAATATCCTGTCCGTGATCCCTTCTTCTCCATGATCAAAAGGAGTTTAAACTCCTTTATGAATGCCCTGACGGCGTCCGACTGGACCATGTATCCCTTTGCAACGCCCAACCGGAAAGATTTTTATAATTTAATGGACGTTTATCTGGACGCGGTTTTCTTCCCCAAACTCGACGAATTAAGTTTCAAGCAGGAGGGGCACCGGCTTGAAATTGTCCCTTCCGAAAAAGGCGTGGATGACGACACGCTGACATTCCAGGGTGTGGTTTATAATGAAATGCAAGGGGCGATGTCCTCACCGGACCAGGTTTTATCCCGTGCGCTGATGAGCGAGCTCTATCCGGACACCACCTATCGCTTCAATTCCGGCGGCGACCCCGACGTGATTCCCACCCTGACGCATCAGCAGTTAATCGATTTTCACCGTCGCTATTACCATCCCAGCAACGCTTATTTTTATACTTACGGCAATATTCCCCTGGCTGAGAACCTTGATTTTATTTCAAGCAAGGTATTGGCCGGCGTTGAACGCATAGATCCCGGCACCGACGTTCCTACACAGCCCAGGTGGCAAAATCCCCGGGCGGCGTCCTGCCCTTACGCCATTTCACCGGAAGAAGAAAATGTTGCCCAAAAACACCAGCTTTGCGTAGCCTGGTTGACTGCCGATATCCTTGAAAGTTTTGAGGTCATGTCATTGATCATCCTGGAACAGGTACTTATGGGTAATCCGGCATCCCCGCTTTACAAAGCGCTGATCGATTCGGGGCTGGGGAGTTCGTTGTGTGACGGCGCCGGATTTTCCGCCGACATCAGAGACACCATGTTCGCCTGTGGCTTAAAAGACATCAAACAGGAAGACGCCCAGGCTGTTGAGACCATTATCCTGGATACGCTCCAGCACCTGGCCGATAACGGCATCGACAGGGAACTCGTTGATTCAGCGGTTCATCAGATTGAATTTTACCGCAAAGAAATCACCAACACCCCTTATCCATTCGGTGTTAAACTTTTTTTAACCCTGTCCGGAAGCTGGTTTCACGGCACCCCCCCGGAAGAAATTTTCGAAATCGATCCTTATATTAAACGACTTTATGATGAAATGGCCAAAGGACCGTTTTTAGAAAGCCAGATCCGAAGATGGTTTCTGGACAACCCCCATCGGGTGACGTTTACGCTCTACCCGGATGTTAAATTGAGCGACCGCCAGGAAGCCCGGACCGCCGATACCCTGAAAGAAATCAGGCAATCGTTGTCAACTCCGGATATGGAGAAAATCAACACGGAAACGGAACGTTTGAACACACTTCAGGAGACCGAAGAAGACCTTTCAGTACTGCCGACCCTGGAATTAACGGACATTCCCCCTGAAGTTCAGACAACTCCGACATCGCCCCGGACATCATCCATCTTTTGTTTTCCTCAGCCGACTTCAGGCATTTTCTATTTTTCCGCCGCTGCCGGCGCGGCCGGGCTTGACGACAAACTTTTTCCTCTGGTGCCTTTTTTCTGCGCTGCTTTGCCGAGGATGGGCACACGCACCCGTGACTACCTGGAAATGGCCCGGCTGATAGATCTGCATACCGGCGGTATCGGTATGTCGGCGCAGGCGCACACAACCTATACTGAAGCAGGCGGCTGCACGTCTTATGTATCGTTCTCCGGCAAGTGCCTGGAGCGGAAACAGGATAAAATGTTTGACCTCATCCGGGAAATGCTTTGTGAATTCGATTTTTCAAATCTCGAGCGCTTGAAACAGCTGCTCCTGGAATACCGGGCCGGGCTGGAATCTTCAGTAATACATAACGGCCATCGGTTGGCCATCTCCCTGGCTTCACGCAATTTTTCGCCTTCATCGGCGTTCTCAGAACAATGGTACGGCATTCACCAGCTACAATATATAAAATCCCTTACCACCGACCTTGACGACATGACACTGTCTGCAATATCCGACAAACTGGCGACAATAGCCGATGTGATTTTGACATGCGATAATCTGAAAACCGGATTGACCGGCCCGGAACATGTGCTGGAACCGGCCGTTTCTTTTGCCCAATCCCTGTCAGAGGCGATGGGAACAGCCTCGCCGGAAATAAGGTTTAACGTCAATAACCCGCCGTCATCTTCTGGAATACCCGTTGAAGGCTGGAGTACATCCACGGCTGTGTCCTTTGTGGCTTCGATGTTCAAGGCGGTGCGCCAGGGCCACCCTGGCGCACCGGCCCTGGCCGTTATCAGCAAACTGCTGAGATCCTCTTTTCTACATCGGGAAATCCGTGAAAAAGGCGGTGCCTATGGCGGGTTTGCGGTTTACAACTCAGAGGACGGCCACTTCGGTTTTGCTTCATATCGGGACCCTCACATTACCAATACCCTGAATGTCTATCGCCGGGCGGTTGACTTTATCCAGTCGGACAATTTCAGTGATGAGGAAATCAAGGAGTCCATCCTGCAGGTCTGCTCGGACATCGATCGGCCAACAACTCCGGCGGAAAAGGGCCTCCGGGGTTTTCAACGCCAGCTCCTGGGGTTGACCGACGAGCAGCGGCAGGCGTTCAAAGAAGGTGTGCTGGCGGTCACCAAAGAGACGGTCATCAATACCGCCTGCGATCTTTTTCCGAATGATCCGGGGCAATATGCTGTGGCGGTGATCTCGGGCAAGGATAAGCTTGAAGCAGCCAATAATGAACTGCCCTCACCGTTGACGCTTCATAAAATTTAATAGCGGATGGCCTGTCGGCAGTGTTGCAGGCTGCTCGCAGATGTTGTAGGGGCGGCCCCCTGTGGCCGCCCGACAAAAGGGCACCCACAGGGGGGTGCCCCTACATTAGCACACGTCCAGCGGCATGAAAAAGGGACCATCGGACAACGCCTTTCCTGGATTTTTTATTAAGCCATCACTATGCCGGCGTAGCCGACAAAACTGTCACCGGGACTAACATCATAACTGGTGGCATATTCGGTAAGTTTGGCGGTACTAGCGCCGAGTGCCTTGCCGGCGGCAATGGCCGCGGCCACCGCACCGGAGCAGCAGGCATTCTGGCTGCCTAGCGCTTCTTCAATGACCGGCATGGGGTCCATGGCCAGCATCCTATCGATGATGCGACGGTCTTCGTTTTCTCTCACCTGGTTGTGGGCGTTGTCGCCGGTCCCGTAATGGGTCAGGCGGAAATTGGCCCCATAATGGGTCAGGTCGGTTGATCCCACCACAGCAATGCGCCGTTTACGTTCTGCCGCGATTTCGACAACCGCCTCTGCAATCTCCAGGGCGACCGGTGATGGGGGTACTCCCATGGGAACGATTTTAGTGTCTTTAAAAAAATATTTGATAAACGGCAACTGCAATTCAATCGTATTGTCCTGGGAGAAGTTACGGACAGTTTCTTCACGAAACAAAAACCGGTCGATCAACTCACGGCCAAGGACGTCATCCACTTCAAGGGCACCAAACGGGGTTTCAATCGCGCCTGAGGCCATGATGCGCGGCGTGGCCCCCGGATGCATGTGCATGCCGAAAACAATAACCGTATCCGGAACCGCTGACCGGGTCAGCAGGGATATGGCCCGGCAGGCGATGCCGCCCGAGTAGACCCATCCGGCGTGGGGCACGATCACCCCGACCGGATCTTTTTCCAGCCCCCGGCCGATATCCTTTTCAAGAAACCGCTTGATCTGACGTTCGCACTCCCCGGCAGATGCCGGATACCAACTGCCCGCAAAAACGGTCGGCCTCACGTCCATGGGTTACCCCCCTTACTTATCGGTTAAAAAATAAAACCATTTTACCCGCTTCGCAAATATTTTGGGTGATCTCAAGGAATCTTTTTAAGCAGACTGTTTCACGTGTTGAATTGAACCTTTATACAAGGTGCAAAACGGATTAACATATAGGGGCACCCCCCTGTGGGTGCTCTTCACCGGGCAGGCACGGGGGCCTGCCCCTACAACATTTACGAGTGATCGACAGCGCAACGATGCCGGCAGCCTTGCTGCAATTGGGCGTTTTACGCGGCCAGCCTGCCAGCTAGGATTTTTTAGCAGCGACCTTTTGCCTGATCCACTCAATCCACGGTTCCATGCCGGCGCCGGTTTTGGATGACGTTTTATAAATCGGCATTTCCGGATTGATCTGCTGAATGCTCTGCACGGCCAGGTTGATATCGTAATCCAGATAGTCGAGCAGGTCGATTTTGTTGAGCAGGGCCACGTCGCAGACACGGAACATGAGCGGGTATTTGAGCGGTTTGTCTTCGCCTTCGGTGACACTGAGCACCACCGCCCGGGCGTCTTCGCCGATATCAAATTCCGCGGGGCAGACCAGGTTGCCGATGTTTTCCACGATCAGCAGATCGATTTTATCCAGGTCGAAATTAGCGGCGGCATTTTCAATCACGTGGGCCGCCAGATGGCAGTCACCGCCGAACTCATCGGTGTTGACCTGGACCACTTCGGCACCGGTGGTGGCCAGGCGATCGGCATCGTTGGTGGTGCAGATATCTCCGACAATAACCGCGCTGATGATTTCCGGCATCAGTTCCAATAATGTTTTCTGCAGCAGGGTGGTTTTCCCGGCACCCGGGGAGCTCATGACATTGAGTACAAACACCTTTTTCCGGGCAAAAACCTCACGGTTTTTGGCTGCCATGGTTTCGTTTACGTCCAGGACCCGGCGGACGACTTGAACTTTCTCCATTATTTTAACCTCCAAAATAATTTAAAAATACATGCACGCAATATTTATTTGTGTAGGGGCACCCCCCTGTGGGTGCCCTTTACCGGGCAGGCACGGGGGCCTGCCCCTACAATATGTATGAGCATCCGCTTGGACTCATTTAACTGTCAGCCAGTTCCAGGGAAACAATATCAAACTCACGGCCGGTCAGGATGTCCACCTGTCCGCTCTGACATTTTTCGCAGATAAAGTTCGGGCTGGTTACCGTCCACTGGTGCTGGCACGACTTACAGCGGACGGTTATGGGGGGCTCTTCGATGACAAGCTCCGCACCTGCCAGGGGGGTGTCCTGGGCGGCTATCTCAAAACAGAACCGCAAACTCGAGGGGACAATAGCGGTCAACTTGCCGATGCGCAGGTTTATCCGGGCAACAGACGGGTTCTTGACGCCGGGAGGGATTGAAGAAACAGCAATATCAACGATCTGCATGGCGATGCCCATTTCATGCATGAAAAAACTCCTTTTTCGGGATTATCGAAAAAGCATCTGCCCGCTATCCCGGTATTAAGCGGGAAAAGGCTGTTTTATGAATGGAAACTAGCTGAACACTTTGGCGCACAGCTCACCCAGGGTTCCCAGATCGCGGCAGACGTGAATACCGACCGCCTCCATGGCCGCGATTTTACCTTCCGCCCCGCCGCTTTTACCACTGATAATGGCGCCGGCATGTCCCATGCGTCGGCCCGGGGGCGCCGTCAGTCCCGCAATAAAGCCAACCACCGGTTTGGTCACTCTTTCTTTAATAAACGCGGCCGCCTGTTCTTCGGCATTGCCGCCGATTTCACCGACCATGACAATGCCGGTGGTCTCGGGATCATTCTGAAACGCGTCCAGACAATCGATAAAGTTGGTGCCGTTGACCGGATCGCCGCCGATTCCCACGCAGGTCGTCTGGCCGATATCCTGGCCGGTCAGCTGATGGACCACTTCATAGGTCAGGGTTCCGGAGCGGGAAACCACGCCGATGGGTCCGCCGGGTTTGTGAATATTTCCGGGCATGATGCCGATTTTGGCTTCACCGGGCGTAATAACCCCGGGGCAATTGGGACCGATCAGCCGGGACCCGGACCCATCCAGAAGTTTTTTGACGCGCATCATGTCCAGGACGGGGATGCCTTCGGTAATGGCCACAATCAGCTCGACCCCGGCATCGATGGCCTCACAGATACCATCGGCCGCAAAAGGCGGCGGTACAAACACCATACTGCAGTTGGCCCCGGTTGCCTTTACCGCCTGGGCCACGGTGTTGTAAACGGGCACGCCGTCCATGTCTTGTCCACCCTTGCCCGGCGTCACACCGGCCACGACTTTGGTGCCGTAAGCCATGCACTGCTGAGTATGAAATTTACCTTCTTTGCCGGTTATCCCCTGTACCAGTAACTTTGTTTCTTTGTTTACGAATATGCTCATTTCAAAACACCATCATTTGTATATTTATGCAGCGCCAACGGCCTGAGCCACCTTCCGGGCGGCGTCACTTAAATTTTGAGCCGGCTGCAGATTCAGTTCGGACTCGGCCAGGATCCGCCGGCCTTCTTCGACGTTGGTCCCTTCCATGCGGACCACCAGGGGCACATTAACATCAATGTTTTGGGCCGCCTGGACAATCCCCTGGGCAAGAATATCACAGCGCAGAATACCGCCGAAAATATTGATCAGGATACACTTGACCTTTTCGTCGCTCAAGATGATCCTGAACCCGTTTTCCACCATTTCGGCATTGGCGCCGCCGCCGACATCCAGAAAATTGGCCGGCTCAGCCCCGGCTTGTTTGATGATATCCATGGTCGCCATGGCCAGACCGGCGCCGTTGACCATGTTGCCGACATTTCCGTCCATGTTGATGTAGTTCAAATTGTATTTCGAGGCTTCGACTTCGAGCGGATCTTCTTCATCCGTATCCCGGTATTCGACAATGTCCTTGTGCCGGAACAGGGCATTGTCGTCAAAATTGATCTTGGCATCCAGGGCGATAACACCCTCGTCAGTTGTCACCACCAGGGGATTGATCTCCACCAGGGATGCGTCCAGATCAACAAACAAACGGAACAGGTTGCTGACGATTTTGGTAAACTCTTTGACAGCAGCCGGTGGCAGGTTCAACCCGAAGGCTGCCTGGCGGCAGTGAAAAGCGGAAATACCGGCCAGGGGATTAACATAAACCTTGATGATTTTTTCCGGTGTTTCGGCGGCCACCTCTTCAATGTCCATACCCCCGGCTTCACTGGCCATGATCACAATACTGGCTGTTTCCCGATCGGTAATGATGGACAGGTAAAGCTCACGGTCAATATTGACGCCCTGCTCCACCAGCACCTTGCGAACAAGGGTTCCCACAGCACCTGTCTGGGGGGTGACCAGCCACGATCCGATCAGCGACCGGGTGAAGGATTCAACTTCGTCCGCGGACTTAACCACCTTGACACCGCCGCCTTTTCCCCGGCCTCCGGCATGTACCTGGGCCTTGACCACTACAGGATACTCTCCCAATGTTTCAGCTGCGGCCCGGGCATCGGCCGCGTTTTCGGCCATTACGCCGTCAGGCGTCGGTATGTCATATTTCCGAAACAGTTCTTTGGTCTGATATTCATGAATTTTCATAAAAAGCACCACTCCTGTTGCCGCGTTAAAACTTCCGCGGGCAAATTAACCGATAACACACAACACGGCGTCTTTTTTAACGGAATCACCGGGTGAGAAACTAATGGATTTAACCGTTCCACCCGCCGGTGCCGGCAGCGCGTTTTCCATTTTCATGGCTTCCAGGATGACCACCGTCTCACCTTCGGCAACAGTATCACCGACATTTTTATCATAACGCACGATCATACCCGGCATGGGCGCGGTCAGCGGTGTTCCTTCGGCGCTGTCCGCAGCCGGGGCCGGCGCGGCCACTTCTTTTTTAGGCGCCGGAGCGGGTTTTGAGGCCGGTGCGGCCGGTGCGGCCGGTGCGGCCGGAGCTGCGGGCGCGGCCTGGGCAGGCGCGCCACCGATTCTGGCGGCAGCCTGCTGAATATAGCTTATGGCCGGGGAATCGCCGGTTTCATCAACGCCGACTTCATAGTATTCATTATCCACAAACACGTTAAAGGTCCGAAAGCCTTCGCTCTTGACGGGCATATCCGCTTTTTCCGGTTTTTCCACCAGCTTGCCGGCCCTGGCCTTGAACACCAGTTCCTGTTCTTTCTTGGCCTCTTCAAGTGTTTTGGCTCTTGCGGACTCTGGCGGTTCCTCAAAACCGTATTTCCATTTTAGAAACTTTCTGCCGGTCACCGGGTACAGGGCGTAAATCAGGGTGTCGTCGATATCTACTGCCAGATCGCTGATCTCGGCTTTGGCTTCTTCCAGCTCGGGTTCGATGATTTCCGCCGGCCGGCCGGAGAACGGTTCTTCGCCTCTGGCATACCCCTTGAGGGCTTTTTTCTGGACTTCCGCGTCAATGGGAACGGCTGTTTTACCATAAAGTCCGAAGCAGAGGTCTTTGACCTGGTCCGTGATGCGCTGATAGCGATCACCGCCCTTGTCAAACAACACGTTATTAACCGTCTGAACACCGACAATCTGACTGGTCGGCGTTACCAGGGGAATCTGGCCCAGGTCTTTTCTGACCTTGGGAAGCTCTTTATAGACGTCGTCCAGTTTATCCAGGGCGTCCATTTCCTTGAGCTGGTTGAACAGGTTGGACAGCATGCCGCCGGGTGTCTGATGCAACAACACATTGATGTCGATGATGGACATTTTGGGTTCATTTAAAAGATGACGGTACTTGGGCATAACTTCTTTTTCCAGAACCGTATTGATGGCTTCCAGCTTTTTGATATCAAAACCCGTGTCACGGTTGGTGCCCAGGAGCGTCATGACCAGCGGTTCCAGGGCCGGATGAGACGTCCGGTAAGCGTAAGGGGAAAGGCAGGTGTCGATAATATCCACGCCCGCTTCCACCGCTTTCAGATGAGACATGGGCGCCAGGCCGGATGTAAAATGGCTGTGGAAATGAATGGGCGGTTTAACGGTTTCTTTTAACGCCCTGACAATTTCATAGATATCGTAAGGCGCCACCAGCCCGGCCATGTCTTTGATGCAGATGGTATCCGCGCCCATGGCCTCAAGCTCCTTGGCTTTCTCGACATAATACTCGACGTTATAGACAGGGCCGCCCAGGCGCGGTTCGGTCATTGAATAACAGATGGTGCCCTGAAAATGCATGCCGGTCTTTTTGATCACGGAGACAACGGTTTCAAAATTGCGGAAATCATTCAAGGCGTCAAAGGTCCGGAAAATATCCATCCCGTTTTCGACCGCTCTTTCCACAAACACCCGGGCCACGTCATCAGCGTAGTTCCGATAACCCACCAGGTTCTGCCCTCTCAGAAGCATGGAAAACGGGGTCTTCTTGAAATACCGTTTCAAGGTCCGGATCCGCTCCCAGGGATCTTCGTTCAAAAAGCGGTGCATGGTGTCAAAAGTGGCGCCGCCCCACATTTCCACGGCCCAGAAGCCGATTTCGTCCATCATTTCCGCCACCGGAATCATGTCCTCGGTCCTGCCCCGGGTGGCAAACAACGACTGGTGGCCGTCCCGCAGGGAAATATCCATCACCTTCAGGGGGTTCTCGGCCTTGGGGCGATCCTTGTCATAGTTCATCTTGGTCATTTTCACCTGGCTGTGATCACTCATGGTATGACTCTCCTTAAATCTATTTTGAAATAGACGTTATTACCTGTTTTATCGATAAAACGCTTTTAACTGCATCATTGAACGGTTCTGCATCTGCGACTGCCGGCCCTGCTGTCCCCAGGTATTATCATACATAAAGGGGCTCCGCTCCAGAGGAGACGTGCCTTTTGCCGCTGCCGCCATTTCCGAAATCACGGCCATTTCTTCCTGACCGGCGATATACGTCATCACCGCCGCGGATATGGCGGCCCTGATTTTGTTGTTGGTTTCCTTCATCGTCATCACTCCGTAAACTGGTTATACCGGGATGTTGCCGTGTTTTTTGGGCGGACGGCTTTCCCGCTTGGTACACATCAATTCCAGGGCCTCACACAGCCGCTGCCGGGTATGACGGGGTTGGATGACCGCGTCGACAAACCCCCGCTGGGCCGCACAATAGGGATTGGAGAACTGCTGCTTGTATTCTTCGATCTTTTCCTTGCGCTTGGCCACGGGATCATCAGCGGCCTTAATCTCTTTTCTGTGAATGACGTTGGCCGCGCCTTCCGCGCCCATGACCGCGATTTCAGCCGTGGGCCAGGCATAAACCATGTCGGCTCCCAGCTGTCTCGAGCTCATGGCCAGGTACGCACCGCCGTAGTCTTTCCTGGTGATCAGCAGCAACTGCGGCACGGTCACTTCCGAATAGCACCACAGCAGCTTGGCCCCGTGCCGGATAATACCGCCCCATTCCTGATCACTGCCCGGAAGGTATCCCGGCACGTCGGCGATGGTCAGCATCGGAATATTAAAGGCATCGCAGAACCGGATAAACCGGGTCGCCTTGTCCGAGGCATTGATATCCAGGCAGCCCGCCTGAACCTGCGGCTGGTTGGCGATGATGCCGATGCTGCGGTTGTTGAGCCGGGCAAAACAGACAATAATGTTTTTGGCGAAATATTCGTGCGGCTCAAAAATTTCGTTATTGTCCACCAGCGCCCGGATAATGGCCTTCATATCATAGGGCTGGTTGACATCGTCGGGAATAATGGTATCCAGTTCCGGAATTTCGCGATATGGATCGTCACCGGTAGCGATGACCGGCGGGTCTTCCATATTATTAGACGGAATATAAGAAAGCAGTTTTTTGATCTTTTCAATGGCATCACCATCACTTTCGCAGGCAAACTGGGACACACCGCTTTTTTCATTGTGCGTCATGGCGCCGCCCAGTTCTTCAAACGAAATCTCTTCCCCGGTCACCGACTTGATGACCTCCGGGCCGGTAATAAACATGTAACTGGTATTTTTCACCATAAAGACCCAGTCGGTCATGGCCGGCGAATAAACGGCCCCGCCCGCAGTCGGTCCCATGATGGCCGATATCTGCGGAATTACACCTGAGGAGAGTGAGTTGCGATAAAAAATCTCGCCGTATCCCGACAGGGCGTCCACCCCCTCCTGGATCCTGGCCCCACCGGAGTCGTTCATCCCCACCACCGGCACCCCGGCTTTTAACGCCATATCCATTATTTTGGTAATTTTTTTGGCGTGCATCTCGCCCAGGCTGCCGGCCCGGGATGTGAAATCCTGGGAATAGGCCATGACCGGCCGGCCGTTGACCAGGCCGTGCCCGGTGATGACACCCTCTGCCGGTATGTCCACCTTCTCCATACCGAAATTCGTGCAGCGATGCTTGACGAACATGTCCATTTCCCGGAAAGTGCCGCTGTCAAAAAGCGCTTCGATGCGCTGCCGGGCGGTCAGTTTTCCTTTTTCAACATGTTTGGCCACGGCTTTATCACCACCCATGGCACGCACAGCTGCCTCCCGCTGTTTTAAATCATTTAATTTGTCCGCTGTACCCATTTTGTAAACCCCTTCAAATTTGATGGCTTCGTAAAAAGTCCAATATCTGCGTTGCGCTGCATCCTTCGGAATTTCACGTACTCCGCTGTACGCTGCATTCCTCAGGATTTGCGCGCCTTGATCTTGAACTTTTTACTTTGCCATCCCAATTATGACTTTTTACGAGTGCATCAAATTTAATTCGGGTCCATCGTTCTCAATTCAAAATTTTGAAATAATATCTATGTTTTAAGCTGCTTGTCAAGATAAAAGAGCAAATCGCGCGCAGCCGCGGCAACCGTAATATCGCCGCGAGCCACATCCTTCGACATCTTATCCAGCCGGTCCTTGACCTCCGGGAGATTCAAAAAGCGGGTCATAACCCCTTCTTCAATCAGGCTCGACAACCAGCGCCGATTCTGCTCGGATCGTTTTTTCTCAAACTCTCCGGCCTTTTTCATTTTTTCCCTGTGTTCGCAGACGACATCCCATATGCGGTCAATACCGGTTCCGGCCACAGAGCTGCAGGTCAGTACCGGCGGATGCCAGATCGACGAAGATGGTGCCAGCATGTGCAGCGCGATTTCATAGGCTTTTTTGGCCCGTTCGGCGTTGGCCACATTGTCTCCATCGGCCTTGGTAATGGCGATGGCATCGGCCAGTTCCAGAATGCCTTTTTTAATACCCTGGAGTTCGTCACCGGCGCCGGCCAGCATGAGCACCAGGAAGAAATCAACCATACCGGCAACCGATGTCTCAGACTGCCCCACGCCGACGGTCTCCACGACGACCACATCAAACCCGGCGGCTTCGCAGACCAGGATACCCTCCCGGGTTTTGGCGGCGATTCCCCCCAGTGTTTTTCCTGAGGGTGAGGGCCGGATAAACGCCCGGGGGTCGGCCGCCAGTTTCTCCATCCGGGTTTTGTCCCCCAGCACGCTGCCGCCGCTGCGGGCGCTGCTGGGGTCCACTGCCAGTACTGCCACGGACAGGTCCCGACCGGTTAAAAACGTCCCCATGGTTTCAATGAACACGCTCTTACCGACACCGGGCACACCGGTCACGCCCAACCGCACCGCCTTTCCGGAATGGGGCAGAAGGCCTTCCAGCACTTTTTCGGCCACGATCTTATGCTCGGCCAGGGAACTCTCCACCAGGGTGATGGCCTTGGCGATCATGCGCCGGTTACCGTCCAGCACCCCCTGGATATATTCCTCTGGCGAAAGAGCACTCATCAGGCATCTTTTTCCAGAACTTTCAGCACTTGATTGGCTGAATCCGTCAGCACGGTGCCGGGCCCGAACACGCCGACAACACCCGCCTGATACAGAAAGTCATAATCGACGGGCGGAATGATACCACCGACAACCACTTTGATATTGTCGGCACCTTCGGCTTTCAGGGCCTTGATCAGCTGCGGCACCAGGGTTTTGTGTCCGGCAGCCAGACTGGACACGCCAACGACATGAACGTCGTTTTCCACCGCCATGCGGGCCGCCTCTTCCGGCGTCTGAAACATGGGGCCGATATCAACGTCAAAGCCGAGGTCGGCGTATCCTGTGGCGACCACCTTGATGCCACGGTCGTGACCGTCCTGTCCCATTTTAACCACCAGGATTCTCGGTTTACGCCCATGTTTGGCGGCAAAGTCGTCGGACCGCTTGCGCAAAGAGGCGATAATTTCACTATCGCCGTATTCAGCGGCATATATGCCGGAAATGCACTGGGTGGTGGCCACGTAACGGCCGAATACCTTTTCAATGGCATCGCTGACCTCACCCACGGTGGCCCTGGCCCGAATGGCGGGGATACAGGCTTCCAGCAGGTTGCCGCCTTCTTCGGCGCAACGGGTTACCGCTTCGAGAGTTTTCTTTACCTGGTCATTGTCCCGTTTTTCCCGCAGTTCCTTTAATCGGGCGACCTGTTCTTCGCGCACGGCTTCAGACACTTCCAGAACTTCCAGCGGCGCTTCATCGTCCAGTAAATATTTATTGACCCCTACAATGGTCTCTTTGCCCTGATCGATACGGGCCTGACGACGGGCAGCCGACTCCTCGATCCGCATCTTGGGCATGCCGGACTCGATGGCCTTGGCCATGCCGCCCAGGTCCTCTACCTCCTTGATAATATCACGGGCCGCCTGGGCAATACTGGCTGTCAGGGACTCGATATAATAGGACCCGCCCAGGGGATCAACCACCCGGGTAATCTGGGACTCTTCCTGGACAATGATCTGCGTGTTCCTGGAAATCCGGGCGGAAAAATCGGTGGGCAGGCTGACCGCTTCGTCAAAGGAATTGGTATGCAGGGACTGGGTGCCGCCCAGGACAGCCGACAGGCACTCCAGCGTGGTTCGGATGATATTGTTATACGGATCCTGCTGGGTCAGACTCCAGCCCGAGGTCTGGCAATGGGTCCGCAGCATCCTTGATTTCGAATTCTGGGGGTTGAAGCGGCCGACGATTTCCGACCACAACAGACGGGCCGCCCGCAGCATGGCAATGTCCATGAAAAAATTCATGCCAATACCGAAGAAAAAGGACAGCCGGGGCGCAAAATCATCGATGGCCAGGCCGGCCTTGATGGCGGCGTTAATATACTCCAAACCGTCGGCCAGGGTAAAAGCCGTCTGCAGCACGGAATCCGCGCCGGCTTCCATCATGTGGTAACCGCTGATACTGACCGTGTTGTACTTGGGAATATTATCCGAGCAGTATTTGATGATATCGGAAACGATCCGCATGGACTGGACCGGCGGATAAATATAGGTGTTGCGGGTCAGGTACTCTTTGAGAATATCATTCTGAATCGTACCCATGAGCTGTTTCTGTTCCACCCCCTGCTCTTCGGCGGTAACGATGTAAGCGGCCAGGATGGGCAGCACCGCACCATTCATGGTCATGGACACGGTCATCTTGTCCAGGGGGATATCGTCAAACAGGACCTTCATGTCCTCGACCGAATCAATGGCCACACCGGCCTTGCCCACGTCGCCCGAGACCCGGGGGTGATCCGAGTCAAATCCCCGATGGGTGGCCAGGTCGAAGGCCACGGAAAGGCCTTTCTGGCCGGCTGCCAGGTTCCTTTTATAAAAGGCATTGGACTCCTTGGCGGTCGAAAAACCGGCATACTGCCGGATGGTCCAGGGCCGTCCGGCGTACATGGTGGCCTTGACGCCGCGGGTAAAGGGCTCGTCACCGGGAATGGTGTTCATGCCGTCCAGGTTTTGAAGATCTTCCGCCGTATAAAGCGGTTTGATGGTAAGCCCCTCCGGCGTTAACCAGTCAAGCGATTCCAGGGGTTTGCCTCTTAACTCTTTTTCAGCCAGTTCTTTCCACTTATCCAAATCAGCCATGATTTTTCTCCTTACGCCTTATCGTTCACACAACTCCACCAGTACGCCGCTGGTCGCCTTGGGATGCAAAAAAGCAATCTTGGCGCCGCCGGCACCCATGCGGGGTTTCTCGTCAATCAGCCGGATCCCTTTGGCTTTCAGCTCTTCCAGGGCCTGTTCGATATTGTCCACCCGAAAAGCAACATGCTGGATGCCCTGCCCCCTTTTCTCAATGTATTTGGCGATGGGGCCGTCTTCGGAAGTGGATTCCAGCAGTTCCACCTCGCTTTCGCCCACCGGCAGAAAAGCCGTGGTCACCTTCTGGGCTTCAACGGTTTCTGTTCCCTCAAACGAAAGACCCAGCACGTCCGTCCAGAAATTTTTTCCTTCTTCAATACTGTTGACGGCAATACCAAGGTGGTCGATTTTCAGCAGTTTCATATCTCACTCCTTAAAAAATGGGTTATTTTACCGCGTCAATGGCGCGCTTAAAGCCATCCGCCGCATTTTCAATGGTCTGATCATCAACGCAGAAAGCCAGCCGGAAATATCCCGGACCGCCGAACCCGCTTCCCGGTACCGCCAGGATCAGTTCCTGCTGAAGTTGCCGCACGAAGGCAACATCATCAGGCAGCGGGGACTTTGGAAAAAGATAAAAAGCACCGGCCGGTTTGACAAAATCATAACCGCAGTCCGATAGAATGCCGCACAGAGCCGCTCGCTTCTTCGCGTATTCACCAATATTGACGCGCTCGGCAGGCATCCGGGCCAGGACCCGCTGCATCAAGGCCGGTGCGTTGACAAAACCCAGCACGCGGTTGGTAAACACCATGGCCGCCAACAGGTCCTGCCTGCAGTTCGCCGCCGGATTGACGGCAATAAACCCGATACGCTCGCCGGGCAGCGACAGGGTTTTGGAATAAGAGGTCACAACGATACTGTCGGGGTATTTGTCGAAAATCCCGGGTACGGCGATATCGTCATAAACGATATCACGGTAGGGTTCATCGGTTATCAGGTAAATGTAACGGTCATGGGCCCGGGATTTTTCGGCCAGCAGTTCGGTCAGCCGAACAATGGTATCGTGGGCATAAACCACACCGGTGGGGTTGTTGGGGGAATTGATCAGCACGGCCCGGGTATTTTCATCGATGGCCGCCGACAGGGCGTCCAGATCAAGGTCAAACCCCTCCAGCGAAGGTACGGTGACCATCTGCCCGCCGTGATTTTCGATATAGAACCGGTATTCCACAAAAAACGGGGCCGATACCACCACTGTTTCACCGGGATTGAGAATGGCCTTTAACACCACGTTTAGGCCGCCGGCGGCCCCGCAGGTCATGATGATATCTTCGCCGGATACCGGACAGCCCTGCTCCGCGGCCACCTGGGCAGCGACGGCCTGACGGGTTTCCGGATAACCGGCATTGGGCATATAGGCATGGTCAATTTCCCGGTCCTGCGCCACCTCGGCCAGGGCCTGCTTGAAACTGTCCGGCGGCGGGACATTGGGGTTGCCCAGGGTAAAATCAAAGACTTTATCCGCTCCATGGGTGGCCTTTAAAGCCGCGCCTGCTTCGAACATTTTCCGGATCCATGAGGCGGCTTGAAGAGAATCAGCGATACGTCCGGCTATCGTCATTTCTACCCCCAACACCGGGCACCCCTAAAAATTGCCTTTTGGCCCGATGTCGGCGTTGTGCTCAAATTTTAATCCTCGAAATACGTCTATGTATTCCTCCGGTTAAAATTTTCGCACGCCTTGACCTCGAACCAAAATTCTAATTTTTAGTGACACCCTTATTATATTAAATTTTAACACATTATGATGAACCAGCAATTTCCCAGCTTTTGTTTCCATCATTTGATGGAGAAAGTCTAAAAAAACTTTATTTCTTTGTCAAACATTTTTTATCCGGCTACTCCACTTTTTCCACGCTTTCGACACCGTCCACCTTGCTTTTCAGGTAGCGTTCAATACCGTCCTTCAATGTGATCTGGGACATGGGACAGCCGGCGCAAGCGCCCTGCAGCCGGACCTTGACCACGCCGCCATCTACCGACACCAGCTCCACGTCACCACCGTCGGCCTGAAGGCTGGGCCGGATCTCGTCCAGGTGTTTTTTAACCTGTTCTTTCATTTTCGTCTCCTTTTAATTGGCTATAAAAATGGCGGCGGAACCGGTCAAACCGTCCTTCGATCACCGCGGCCCTGATGCTGTCCAGCAACTGCACAAAATAAAAAACATTGTGTATGGTCGCCAGACGATAGGCCAGCAATTCCCTGGCCATGAACAGATGTCGCAGATAGGCCCTGGAAAAATGCCGGCAGGTGTAACAACCGCATTGTCCGTCAATCGGGTTCGTGTCCGCGGCGTAACCGGCATTGCGGATGTTCAGGGTGCCGGATGCGGTGAACATTTGCCCGTTGCGGGCATTGCGGGTGGGCATGACGCAGTCGAACATGTCCGCGCCCAGGGCCACCAGTTCCACCAGCTCGGCCGGCGTGCCCACACCCATGACATAGCGGGGTTTGTCAGCCGGCAGCAGCGGCAGGGTCTGACCGGCGATATCAAGCCGTGTTTCCACGGATTCACCGACGCTCAATCCGCCCACGGCGTAACCGGAAAACGCCAGGTCCGCCAGTTGGGCCACCGACTGCTGTCGTAAATCCATATACATGCCGCCCTGGACAATACCGAACAGGGCGCTTCTCCCATCGGCGCCGGTATTCCGCCACCGGTCAACGCATCGGCCCGCCCAGCGACCGGTCCGTTCCATGGCGATTCGGGCGGTTTCCCGGTCCGCCGGATAGGCGATACACTCATCCAGGCACATACGGATATCCGAATCCAGGCAGGCCTGAATATCCATGGCCGATTCCGGGGTCAACATATGGGCCGACCCGTCGATATGAGATTGAAAGGAAACGCCCTCTTCTGAAATTTTTGACAGTTTTGCCAGGGAAAAGACCTGAAAGCCGCCACTGTCGGTCAGCACCGGTTTGTCCCAGGCCATGAATTTATGAATACCGGAGAAACGGTCAATGATGTCACAGCCCGGCCTTAAATAAAGATGATAGGTATTGCCCAGAATAATCTGGGCGCCGCATTCATCCAGATCCCGGGGGGACAGGGATTTAACCGAGGCCAGGGTGCCCACTGGCATGAATACCGGGGTGTGGACCGGCCCCCGCAAGGTTTCCATGACACCGGCCCTGGCCCTGGTGGATGCGCATTCGGTTGTTTTTTTAAAAATGAACATATCTTTTTCCGCCTGATTCTTTCACACGATGAGCATGGCATCGCCATAGCTGTAAAACCGGTATTCTTCAGCAATCGCTTCCCGGTAGGCGGCCAGCAGTTTTTCCCGGCCGCAAAAGGCCGACACCAGCATCAGCAAAGTTGACCGGGGAAGATGGAAATTGGTGACCATGGCGTCCACGATGCCGAAAGAAAAGCCCGGGTATATGAACAGATCGCAATCCCCTTTTGTCGCGGTCACCGAACCCGTTGTTTTGTGAAGATATTCCAGCACCCGCACGACGGTCGTCCCTACGGCCACGACCCGGCCGCCGGCTGACCCGGCCCGGCTCACGGCTAGGGCCGTATCCTGAGAAACCGAAAAACGCTCCCGGTGCATTTGATGCTGCCGGATATCCTGGACACGCACCGGCATGAACGTTCCGTAACCGACGTGCAGCGTCAGGGGAACGACGGTCACACCAGCAGCCTTAATTTTATTTATCAGCTCGTCTGTAAAATGCAACCCCGCGGTGGGCGCGGCCACGGCCCCTTTCTCAGCGGCGTAAACGGTCTGGTAACAGGTGTGGTCATCACAAGGCGCCGGCTTATCGTTTCTGTGGATATAAGGGGGCAAGGGCACCCGGCCTTTTTCTCTCAAAAAATCGTCGACCTCAAAATCAGAACTGAAACGGATCCGGTACTGACCGGCCTCTCCGGACAGAACTTCCGCCGCCCAGACATCTTCAAACACCAGCCGCATACCCGGCAGCAACCGCTTTGAGGACTTGACCAGGCAACGGCATACCGTTCCGTCAACCGTTTTTTCACCCGGATAATCGAGTATCAGGGCCTCGACAACGCCACCGGTTTCTTTTTTTCCCATGATCCGGGCCGGCACCACTTCGGTGTTGTTGACGACCATTACATCCCCCGGCGACAGGAAATCACACAGGGCTGAAAAGCCGTGATGCGATATCCGGCCGGTGCGACGATCCAGCCGCAACAACCGGCTGGCGTCCTTCTGACGGGCCGGGACCTGGGCCACCAGGCGCTGGGGCAGGTCATAGTCGTAGTCGTCAATGGAAAACATAATGAAAACAATCAGATTATTCGGATCAGCAATTTCCGAAATACACCAGGCAAAGGCCGAGCACCATCAAGACCAGCCCGAAGCCTCTTAATAAGGACGGGTTCATATCCATCATTTGCGCCATCCAGACCTTGACTTTTTCCGGAAAGGCAAAGTACGGCAACCCTTCAATGATCATTACCATACCGATAACACATAAAAAAAACTTCATTTTATATCCTGTTTGATCTGTTGCCGCTGCGCTTTTTCAGCCCGGACACGGCTCTTCAGCAAACGGCCGTAGGGTTACCTTTATATCTTGGATTTCGGGTTTTTGTCAAAAAATAAACCCGCATTCAAAAAAACCAACAGATCTAAGAACAACTGCCTAAAAAGCTTGGAGCACAAATACACTAAAATCCATTTATCATGGCACATCATATTGACAAGCATTTTGGTGGATACTGTCGTTATTCTTAATCGGCCCTCGTGCCTAATGCTTTGATGCTTTTTCTTGACACAAGAAAGACGCATTGGTACAATTGTACTTATGAAATTGATAGCAGACACAAACACTTTTATTGCTGTGGCGCTCAATGAGCCGGAACGGGATGACATTATTAAACTGTCGAAAGGCTGCGACCTGATTGCCCCGGAAGTGCTGCCTTTTGAACTTGGTAATGCCTTGACGGCAATGCTTAAAAAAGGAGTTCTGACGGCAGATGAAGTCACCGCGTCATGGGAAGCTGTTGGGCGCATACCGGTCGATTTGCGTCATATTGATATTGCGTCTGCCTTAAAAATTTCAACGACATTTAACATATATGCCTATGACGCCTATTTTTTAGAATGTGCGGTATGTCTGAAAAGTCCATTGATTACGCTGGATACAGGCATGCAGCGAGTCGCTCGCCAGATAGGCATTCAGGTTCTGGAGTAACAATATGAAGGTATATAACTATTCAGAGGCCAGAAAGCGACTGGCAGATGTACTCAACATCGCCAGAACAGAGGAAGTGATTATTAAAAGGCGGGACGGAGAATCTTTTTCAGTTATGTTGAAGAAAACCTCGAAATCACCATTTGATGTCCAGGGCATTAAAACCCGGGCCACCACGAAAGATATTCTTGACGCCATCAAAGATTCACGATCACGCGGATAGCTCACGCCTTTACCCGATAGCCACGACCCGATTCCAACGTTCTGACTTCCGGTGGGAAAACCGGCACCAGGACAATCTCCTGGAAAGCGCGGGACACAATGCCCGCAAAAGTGAGCACCAATTTCGAATCAAAGCACCTCGACCAGCAGCGTTTCAAAATTCGGCAGCAGGGCTCAAGGGCCAGCAGGCGCCATCATGCGCTAGTCGTGTTTTTCCGTTTCGTGGCCGGGCGTGTCCAGCCCTGCGCTGCGGGCGTCATCGGCCAGGCTGTCGGCAATGGTCGTGAGCCGGGCGGCCTTGCGGCCGGCTTGAACGGCATGGTTTTTGGCGTCGATGATATCTTTGTCCAACTGCTGGATGACATCGGTTGGCTTGCCGGATTCCACGGCCTTTCGCCGGGCATGAATTTTTTCTTCCACTTCGATGGATGCGTCTTCCGCGGCCTTTTCCGCTGCATGAGCCTTTTTCCGGGCATCGGCCAGGTGGTCCAGGAGCGCGGCCGCATCGCCGGCCGCTCCGGCTTCAGGCCCGGCGGACAGGTCAATGTCATTTGCCGCCAGCACCGCCGCGGTCACGGGCAGCTGCGGCAGAAGGTCCGCCAGCGGACCGCCGAAGATGTCCAGGGGCTGGTCCTGCCGCAACCGGAAGGGCAGCAGGACCAGGGTGGTGTTTTTGGAATAGGCCGCAACGGTTTCCGTATTTGCGCAGGCCAGGACCTCGGGTTCGGCCTCGATGCGGATATCCGCCAGGGTTTCGTGCAGATCGGCCACGGTCCGGCCGGTGGCAAGAGCATCTTCGCACACGTCCAGGACGCGGATTTTCGCCCCTTCCCAGGCCCGGTTCTGCCGAATCATGTGGGCCAGCAGCATCATCAGGCGGCTGGTGGCGTCGCCGTGCCACCATACGTCTATACGACGCTTGTTGCCCGGGGTTTGCGTGAGGGCATCCCAGGCCGATGAATCAGCGGAAAGCAGCAACAGGTTGCATCCCTGCCGGAATCCGGTGCGCAGGTAAAGCCCGAACCGCCGGGTGCGATGCGCGGAGCGGGGCATGGCGTCGGGGTGGAGCCAGTTGGCCATGATGGTGTTGGCTTTCAGCGGGCCGATGCCGTAAGCCTGGACCAGGGTATGAATGGCCAGCCGGATATCCGGGCCGGTGACCACCAGGGGAAAGGCGTCCACGCCAAGGTCCTGAATGTCCTTCTGCAGTTCAGCGCGGACGGCTTCTCGTTCCTTGCGGACTTTGGCGCCTTCGCCCTGGAGAATCCTGACCAGGGTGGCGAACCCGCTGTCGCCCTGAATCCAGCCGGCCATCTGCAGCAGGGGGATTCTCCGGTTCAGGTCATCGGAAAAAATCAGCAGGGCCGGCCGCCAGTCCCTCGGATGTTCGGGGGCTTCAGCGACCTCCAGCAGATGATTGCGGATTTGCTGAAACCGGTAGGAACGGCGGCTGTCCGCCCAGCGGGCCGGCCCGGCGGTGCGCTTAAGATACTGGTAAATGGCAAACAAAAAAGCAAGGGCCACGATGCCCGCCACAATGTCGATGGCCAGCATGACGCCCAGGCAGGCCAGTCCGCCGGCCAGACTCAGGCGTTTGTCGTAAAACCGGAAGGTGGGGCGGAACGAAGGGCTGGCGGACCGGGCCTCGAAATAGGTGGCGTAGTTGAGCAGGCCGTAGGAGATCAGGAAAAACATGGACACCACCGGCGCCACCAGGTTGAGGTTGCCAAGTGCGATGGTGATAAGCGCAATCGCACCGGAAAGCAGGACGCCCCGCCGGGGGTTTTGGGCCGGTCCCGCTCCCCTGGCAAAAGGCAGCAGCAGGGGGAATATCCGGTCCGCGGCCAGGGATTGAAGGATGCGCGGCGCGCCCATGAAAGACGCCATGCCCGATGACAGGGTGGCGGAAATCACACCGGCCAGCACCAGGGCATCTATCGCCGCCACCCGTTTCATGGCGTTGTAATCCGTGGCCAGGATGTCGCCGGGCAGGGCCGCAGCAAATATTACCGCGGACAGGAAATAGATGACAAGGGATACCCCGACAGCCGCGAATGTTCCGTTGGGAAGGCTTTTGCCCGGATCTTTCAGGTCACCGGACATGCTCACGCCCTGGGTAAACCCGGTCACCGCGGGAAAAAAGATGGCGAAAATCAGCCAGAACGGCGGGGCGTCGGCAGGCGCAGCCAGGTTCGCCACGAGGGTGGCTGTGTCCCAGCGCAGAAATCCGCCGATAAAAAAAGATATAATGGCTGCTGTCAGAATGGTCATAACCCCGAACTGAAAACGGACGGCCCAGTCCGCACCCAGCCAGGCAAAAACGAAAAGCAGCAGCACGGCCCCTGCGGCAATGATCTGGGGAAGCCCCTTCATGGTAAAGGGCACCAGCACGGCCAGGACCTCGCCGAAACCGATGCTGTAAAACGCAATGGACACCGACTGGGCCAGAAACAGCACGATGCCGATAGCGCCACCGAACTCCAGCCCCAGTGTCCTTGAAATCAGGTAATAATCCCCCCCGCCCTTGACCTTCAGGTTGGTGGCAACGGCGGCCAGAGAGACCGACGTGAGCACGGAAATCAGGTTGGCCAGGCCGATGATCAGCAGGGCCTGTCCCAGCCCGGCACTGCCGACGACGTAGCCCAGCCGAAGAAACAGAATAATCCCGAGGATGGTCAGAATGCTCGGCGTAAATACGCCTGAGAAGGTGCCCAGGGTACCCCCGGACGGGGTGGTGACAGGGGGGTCATTCATTTTTTGTTTGTTTTATGATGTTTCGTTAATAATTTTGTTACATTATATCCATCTTGGCGAAATCACTTGCCGGAGGGGCTTGCCGCTTTGAACTGGAAAACACCCTTCACCAAACGATCGACCTTGTCAACGCCAGGCTGGTTTCAACGGTACTGTAAAAGGAGATCTTTTACGGCGATCTTGTCTACTGCTCGGATCGTCATGCCGTAGATGAATTCGAAATGCTGACCCTGTCCTATTACCAGAAATTAAATCGGGAACGCGCTACCATTCTCGACGAGTTTCACAAAACAGGCAGGGCCTATTCCGTATGAACGATATCGTCATTAACCGGCCTTTTATTAATCTCCGTCGAGCAATCTTCCTATGCCGCCAAGAACGGAACCTTCGCCTTTATCGCTACCACCCATCTTTGGTGCATGCTGAATAACCCTGTCAGCCAATCTTGAAAATGGAAGGCTTTGTAAATATACCGTTCCTGAGCCCGAAAGCGTAGCCAGAAACAGACCTTCGCCACCAAAGAACATTGATTTCAGATTTCCGGCCCGTTGAATATCATAGTTGATACCCGGGGAGAAGCCGACAATACAACCGGTATCAATACGCATCGTCTCA
This sequence comes from Desulfosudaceae bacterium, assembly GCA_963674745.2. Taxonomy (GTDB): domain Bacteria; phylum Desulfobacterota; class Desulfobacteria; order Desulfobacterales; family Desulfosudaceae; genus JBFMDX01. The sequence goes on from CAXXDV010000001.1 coordinate 847,951, forward strand.
TTATTCAACTCTTTTTTAACAATGGTGCCGCCAGCATGAACAAACGCCATGCCGTCACCGATCAGGCGTTGAAGAATAAATCCTTCACCGCCGAAAAAGCCTGCGCCCAATTTCTGATTAAAGGCGATACTTACCTTGGTGCCCAATGCCGCACACAAGAAAGCATCTTTCTGACAAATCAGGTCGCCCCCAAAAGCAGCCATGTCAATCGGAATAATTTTCCCTGGATAGGGTGCGGAAAAGGCAACCCGTTTCTTTCCCTGCCCGCCATTAGTGAAATGCGTGATAAAAACAGACTCACCGGTGAGCGCCCGCTTTCCGGCGCTGAAAAGCTTGCCCATAAAGCCCTTTTCAGGTTCGGAACCATCTCCCATCTTGGCTTCAAATTCAATTCCGTCTTCCATCCAGTTCATGGCGCCGGCTTCAGCAATAACCGTTTCACCCGGATCAAGTTCAACTTCCACTACCTGCATATCATCGCCAAAGATTTCATAATCAACTTCATGACATTTCATAGGAGCCTCCTGACAGTGTTGTTGGTAATAAAACACATTATGCAATTCAAACCATCCGCACAACATAAAAGTATTATCAACATCATCCGGAAGTGTAAACACCATGCGCAACCGGCCTTCCTGGTCCTTTTCCAGGCATTCCGCCAGTTTTTCCTTGACAACAGCCGTTAAGCCGTCGCCTTTTTCGTCCACCACCCGGTACCGGTTATAAAAACGGAAGGCTGGCCCCAGGCGCCGGTCGTCGATGAACGCCACTACGGAAAACAGAACTTCGATAATTCCATGAATAAACGGATTGATCAACCATCATGACACCCTCTTAACGGCTCCGGAACCACCCTTAAAAAGGCCCCAAAAAGATCTTGACTATTGACCGGCCCTGATAGAGCATAACAGCCATGAAAGACCTGCGTAACCATTATAAACATTAACAAAACAAGGTTTGAAAAATGGACTTTGAACCGGTTATCGGGCTGGAAGTGCACGCCCAGCTCAAGACCGACACAAAAATATTCTGCAGTTGTTCCACCACTTTCGGCGCCGCGCCCAACTCCCATACCTGTCCGGTGTGTACCGGCATGCCGGGATCTTTGCCGGTATTGAACAAAAAGGCGGTCAGCTTTGCCCTGAAGATGGCGGCTGCCACCGATTGTGTGATTGCCGGTGTCAGCCGGTTTGCCCGGAAAAACTATTTTTACCCCGACCTGCCCAAAGGGTATCAGATATCCCAGTACGAACTGCCGCTGGCGGAACACGGCCGGGTGGTTATCGACACGCCCGATGGTGAAAAAGAGATCCGGTTGACCCGGATTCATATGGAAGAGGACGCCGGCAAACTGATCCATGACGATGGCAGGGGGGTGTCTTACGTGGATTTAAACCGGACCGGCACCCCCCTGATCGAAATTGTCAGTGAACCGGACCTGCGCACCCCGGAAGAGGCGGGCGCATATTTGAAGGCCTTGAGATTGATTCTCCGTTACCTGGACATTTCCGACGGCAATATGGAAGAAGGCAGTTTCCGCTGTGATGCCAATGTGTCTGTCCGGCCAAAAGGGGAAACGACACTGGGCACCCGCACGGAACTGAAAAACCTGAACTCCTTCAAGCATGTCGAACAGGCGATTGCCTACGAAATCAAACGGCATATCAATGTTATCCGGGAGAACGGACAGGTGGTGCAGGAAACCCGTCTCTGGGATGCCGCTAAAATGATCTCCCAGTCCATGAGAGGTAAAGAAGAAGCTCATGATTACCGGTATTTTCCCGACCCCGACCTGGTCCCGCTGGCCGTGGACGACGCCTGGGCCAAAACCGTCAAGGACAACCTGCCCGAACTTCCCCGGGAAAAACGCCGACGCTTCATGACCGATTACAACCTGTCCGAGGCTGACGCTGAAGTACTGACATCTTCCCTTGCCCTGGCCGACTATTTTGAAGCCTGTGCGTCAGAGGCGAAAAACGCCAAACAGGCCGCCAACTGGGTAATGGGAGACATGCTGGGCCTGCTCAACGCCCGAAGCCTGAGCATTGAAAATCCGCCGATTGAAGCGGCTCAACTGGGGACCCTGGTCCGACTTATCCAGGAAGGGGTCATCAGCGGCAAAATCGCCAAAACCGTGTTTGAAAAAATGGCGGATACCGGCCATACGCCTGAAGCCATCATCAAAAAAGAAGGCTTGGTGCAGATGACCGACATGGACGAACTTTCGGCCGTGGTGGAATCGGTCATGGCGGAAAATCCGGGCGAAGTGGAGAAATACAGAAGCGGCAAGACCAAGGTGATCGGGTTTCTGGTCGGCCAGGTCATGAAAAAAACCGGGGGCAAGGCCAATCCCCAGGCGGTCAACGCCCTGCTGGCCGAAAAGCTGACCGAAAAATAATCACAGGGTGACCCATGTTTACCAAAACAATACGACTGTTGATCCTGGTGCTGCCGGCATGCTGTTTGTTGACATGCCCGATCGGCGCGCAGCACCCCGCGACACTGGCCATTATGCCACTGGCGGTTTACGCTGAACAGGACATGACCTACCTTGCCAACGGCGCTACGGAAATGCTGGCGTCCCGCATTGCAGCCGGTTCCGGCATCGTCGTCATGGATACCGGTATGGTGAAGACCGCCCTTGCCGAAGCCGGACAGACACCGGATCAGGCCGCAATCCGGTCCATGGGCCGGTCGCTGAAGGCTGATTACGTCCTCTCCGGCAGCATTACCCGGCTGGGAGACCGGTTCAGCCTGGATATCACCGTTCTGCCGGTTGACAGGAATACCTCCACCGCCTCTTTTTTCCAACAGGCAGATAATATTGATGGTGTTATCCCGGCTGTCAATATCATAGCGGAAAAAATCAACCGGCAGATATTTGCCGTGGCACCTGAAGAACCGGTAACAAAAGCGGCTTCAGGGGTCCCCGCAATCGTCCCGGTTGCGGTGGCAAAACCACCAGACAGCAGCAAGGATTTTAAAAAAATCCTGGACCTGCCCGTTGAGGCCCGCGGCCTGGCCGCAGCCGATCTGGACGGCGACGGAAAAACAGAGATCGTTATCGTCTCTTCCTACGCCATTGACGTCCGGCGCATGGAAAAAGACCGGCTATCCAAAATAGCGGAATATCAGGCCGCCCCGAACCAGCGGCTTTTGACGGTGGATGCGGTGGATACCGACGCTGACGGGCGGGCGGAAATTTTTGTCACCGGCCTGAAAAACACCTCGCAGCGCCTCTGTTCTTTTGTGCTCGTGCTTTCCGAAAAAGGCCTTGAAACCGTCTCCCAAAAACTGAACTGGTATTTCCGGTCCCCGACCGCCGGCCTGCTGGCCGGTCAGAAGAAAGGATTGTCGGAGCTCTTTTTGCCGCGCATCTGGCGCCTGGAAAAAACCGGTGCGGATTATATAGAGACCGAGCCAATAGCCGTTCCGGATCGGTTTTCTGTTTTCAGCTTTTGTCCCGGTGACGCGGATAACGATGGCGACACTGACATGGTCGTACTGGACAACGACGACAGACTCCGGCTTTATGACAACGAAAAAGAACTGTTATGGAAAAGCAACGCCTATTTCGGCGGCAGTGAAACACGCCTGACCGATAAAAAAAATGCCGCCGACACTGAAAGCTGTGTGTATCTGCCGCAACGAATTATCGTTTCAGATATCAACCGGGACGGTCGCAACGAGGTGTTGACGGTATCCAATAGCGCCGTGGGCGGAAGGGTGTTTCAACACTTCCGCCGATATTCCCGGGCGTCTTTTATCTGTCTTGCCTGGGACGGCCTGGGGTTGTCCGAATTATGGCAGACCAGTCCTGTTTCCGGTTATGTTGCCGATTTTGCCCTGGCGGACATTGACAATGACGGGGAAAATGAACTGGCCGCCCTGATTGTCAGTTCACGGGATTCGCTTTTATCCAAACCCAAGTCTGCTGTTATCGTCTATGATATTAACGGACAGATCTGAAAATTGCCTTTGGGCTTTTTGCAACACTCAGGATGCTGACTCACGTAGGGGCACCCCCCTGTGGGTGCCCTTTACCGGGCAGGCACGGGGGCCTGCCCCTACATAATACATGAACATCCACCTCGAACCGTAGGGGCAACCCCCTGTGGTTGCCCTTTCATCATAAATTTGTTGACTTTAACATATGCTTCAGGATATTTTAGCTGGATGTTTTTAGTCCGACAGCAATTTTAAACGCTGTCATACCTTGCTTTGAAATATAATTTTCAAGGCTTTATAACCAAAAGGAGGTGTACATGAGACATTACGAGACCGTCTTTATTGCGGATCCGGACATTCCCGCCGACGTTCAAACCGATCTTTTCGACAAAGCCAGGACACTTATCAGCGATAATGCCGGTGAACTAATCGAGTTTGATGAGTGGGGCAACAAACGCCTGGCTTATGAAATCCGCAAAAAACAGCGGGGGCATTATATCCGTCTGGATTACTGCGGCAGTGGGGATACGGTCAGCACCCTGGAAAACGCTTTCCGGATTGACGAACGGGTTTTAAAATTCATGACCATCCTGCTGAACGAAGACGCCGACCCCGAGCAGTTAAAAGCAGCGGTCGAAGCCAGTCAGCAGGCATCGGAGACCACGGAAGAAAAGGCCAGTGACGGCCCCGCCGAGACAGCAACCGAAACCGTTGCCGAGACGGCAACCGAAAGCGCGGCCGAAGCCGCCGAAACACCGGACCAGGCCGAGCCGACGGAAGAAAAAGCGGATTCAGACCCGGTTGACCCGGCCGAGAGCAAAGAGGAACCCCAGGCCTGATCGATGGGTGTCACCGCACCAGCACAAAAATCCGGTTAAACAACCATTTATATTGCAGGAGAAATCATGAGAAAAAAAGTATTCCACAGGCGAAAATACTGCCGCTTCTGCGCAGACAGCAGCCTTGTTATAAACTATAAAAACCCCAAGCCGCTTAAAGGCTTTCTGACGGAACGGGGTAAAATTATACCCAGACGTATTTCCGGAACATGCGCCAAACACCAGCGATACCTGGCGCGGGAAATCAAGCGGGCGCGAACGATCGCACTGCTGCCCTATGTGGGTAACCCGAACGGTTAATGTCCGGCAGCTGCTTTAGCCCCTGTGGACAGAAAACGTTTAAAAAGGAGGCATTACCCGTGCCCCAGACCATGCCCAACCGCAGATCCAGAGACATCATCAACGGGGTGGCCATTTCCAGCCTTATTTTTCTGGTTTCCGGCTGGCTCCCTGTTCTCGGTTTTCTGGGGCTGCTGAGCCTGCCCCTGCCGATTTTTTATTACCGGGCCAAGCTGGGCAGGGCAAACGGTCTGATCATACTGGCCGCCGTATTTGCCATCATAGCAGCAGTTATCGGTGAATTTTCACCGGACTTGATGTTTATCGTCGGTATGCTGATGACGGGGTTTGTATTGTGCGAACTGGTGGAAAAAAACATGAGCGTGGAACGGACCGTGCTTTTCACCGGCGGTCTGGTGTTCTTTTTCGGCGCGCTGAGTCTTATTATATACAGCAACATGGCCGGCATCCAGCTGGGCACGCTGCTGTCCGCGTATGTCAAAAAGAACCTGGTACTTTCCCTGCAACTGTATCAAGAAGTGGGGATGCCGGCGGAAAAAGTTCAGTTGATTTCCGAATCCCTGGACATTATACAGTATTATCTGATTCGAATTTTGCCGGCGCTTTGCGGGGCCTTTCTGCTGATTGTCACCTGGATTACGCTGCTGGGGGCCCGACTGATGCTGACCAGAAAAGGTGTCGGGTTTCCCGATTTCGGAAGACTGAACACCTGGCAGGCTCCGGAAATAATGGTCTGGGGTGTTATCGGCGGCGGTTGTCTCCTGTTGCTGCCGTCCACACCGGCCAAACTGATTGCCTTGAATGTGCTGATTCTGCTGTTGACGATTTATTTTTTTCACGGCATTGCCATTATTTCTTTCTTTTTTGAAAAAAAAGGATTGCCCAGGGCTTTGCGATTTTTGATCTACAGCATGATCGCCATGTGGAACCTGTTGCTGGTGTTTGTGGTTGGCCTGGGTTTTTTTGATACGTGGGCCGATTTCAGACGATTGAAACAACCAGAGACGCCTGACGGTGATCTGGAAGAATGATGATGGAGGTTATAATATGCAAGTAATTCTCAAAGAAACAATTGACACGCTGGGCATGGCCGGTACGGAAGTCAAAGTCGCCGACGGATACGCCCGCAACTATCTTTTCCCCAAAAACAAAGCGGTCGCCGCCACACCGGCCAACCGTAAAATCATGGAGCAGAACCGGCAGAAGATCGATCTTCAGATCGCCAAGGAAAAAGAGATCGCCAACCAGGCGGCCGAACGGCTGACCGGTGTCGTCTGCCGGATAACCGCCAAGGCCCGGGCCGAAGGACGGCTCTACGGCTCCGTGTTACCGGGGGATATTGTCACCGCGCTGAGCGAGCAGGACATAGAAGTGTCAAAACGGATGGTTATTCTCAAGGAGCCCATCAAAGAACTCGGGACTTACATGGTCGCCATCAACCTTTACAAGGATATTCATCCTGAAATCACGGTTGAGGTTGTTCCAGAAGAAGAATAATCTGATTTTTGACCAAAACCATTGCCCACATTCCGGTTAATCCGGGGTAAAGCGCGTGGTTCCAGGCATCCGGTTCAAAAGTGGTTGTTTAAAAATGGCAAACGCACAAAAAAGCAAGTCCGGTTCGTCGAAAACGGCGGACCCCTGGCTCCATAAACTGCCGCCTCAGAATCTTGAAGCCGAGGAATCCGTTTTAAGCTCTATCCTGATTGATACGGATACCAACGCTCTGGATGACACAATTGAACTTCTGGTGCCGGAAGACTTTTATAAAACCGCGCATCAGAAAGTTTTCGCCGCCGTGCAGAGCCTGGCCGCAAAGAATGAGCCGGTTGACCTGATCACGGTTAAAAATCATTTGCTGGGAACCGGCCAACTGGAAGAAATCGGCGGCGCGTCCTTTCTGGCGGAACTGGTTGAGTCGGTGCCCTACGCCATCAACGTCCGTCATTATGCCACTATTATCAAAGATAAAGCGGTATTGCGCCGACTGATCGTAAACGCCGGCGAGATCGCCCGCAGGTGTTTTGAAAACCCGCCTGACGCCAAAAACGTTATCGACTTTGCCGAGCAGTCGGTTTTCGAGGTTGCCGAAGAAAAAACGACCCAGTTTTTTACGCAGCTGAATGAAATCATCGTAGAAAACATGGTCACCATTCAGGCCAACCAGGGCAAATGGATCACCGGCGTGGCCAGCGGGTTTGATCGCCTGGACAACATGACGTCCGGTTTTCAGAAATCCGACCTGATCATCCTTGCCGCCCGGCCCAGTATGGGAAAAACAGCTTTTGCCTTGAATATTACCCGGAATGTGGCTGTTAACTACAAGGTGCCGGTAGCCTTTTTCTCCCTGGAAATGTCCAAAGAGCAATTGTCCATGCGTCTGCTGACATCCGAAGCCCGGGTCAACGCGTTTCACTTGAGAAGCGGACATATCAGCCGGGAGAATTGGGACAAAATTACCGATGCGGCCAGCCTGCTCGATGAAGTACCGATCTATATTGATGACTCAGCCGGCCTGACGGTAATGGATATCAGGGCCAAAGCGCGCCGCATGAAAAAAGACAAAGGCATCGGCCTGATTGTCATCGATTACCTTCAACTGATGCGGCCGACACGGGCCGGAGAACGGCGGGACCTGGAAGTTTCAGAAATGTCGCGCTCATTAAAAGCACTGGCCAAAGAGCTTGACGTTCCCATTATCGTTCTGTCCCAGCTCAACCGGGCGCCGGAACAGAGCCATGACAAGCGCCCCATGCTTTCCCATCTTCGCGAATCCGGCTCCCTGGAGCAGGATGCCGACGTGGTGCTGTTCATCTTCCGGGATGAAGTCTACAACAAAAATGAAGACAACACCAACCGGGGTATCGCTGAAATCATTATCGGCAAACAGCGTAACGGCCCTATCGGGAAAGTGATGTTACAGTTCGAATCATCCTATACGCGATTTCAGAACCTGGCCACTGATCAATACCCGGAAGAAACCTGACCTGGATAGCTTAAACATCGATGAAAAACAAGCTTGAAGGCAACATCTCCGGTCTCAAGGCCAATCAGACCCAACGTCTGAACAATCTTTTCCGGCGAAAAATCCCCTCGCAGTTTATTGTCACGCCCGAGCTTTCCCGGGAACTGATCGAGCTGTCCCTGGAGATCAAACGACAGATCGGCCTGCTGGTGGACCGGCACGGCCGGGTGGTCGACGTCCTGGTCGGTGATCATAACAGTATCGTCATTCCCGATATCAGCCATTATCGAACCGCCCCCGGCCGTTTGCGGGGCATCAAATGCATCCATACCCATCCCGGTGGTGAACCGCTGACACGAGACGACCTGACGGACCTGGCGCTGTTGCGGCTGGATATGATGGCGGTCATTGTCAGGGCGGAAAAACACGGCCTGTTCCAGGTTCATGCGGCGCACCTGCTTCCGGGTGAAACCACCGGAGAACCGTATAAGATACTGGACCCGCTGCCGGCTGAAAGCCTGGATATCGACTGCGACAAACTGATCGCCGCCATTGAAGAGGAACTCCGCCAGTCCGTTCCGCTGCGTAAAGCCCAAACAAAAAAAGAAAGGGCCATCCTGGTCAGCGTCACCACCGAACCCAGAAAAAAAGCCGAAGAATCTTTAAAAGAACTGACGGCACTGGCGGTCTCCGCCGGGCTTGATGTTGTCGCTACGGTCCTGCAGCAGAAAAAAACCGTTGATACCCGGTTCCTCATGGGACGGGGCAAGCTGAGCGAAATTGTCGTTCTGGCCCTTCAGCAGTCCGTTAACCTGCTGGTTTTCGACCAGGAGTTGAACCCTTCCCAGATTCGCTCCATCGCCGACCAGGTGGAACTTAACGTCATTGACAGAACCCAGCTGATTCTGGACATTTTCGCCCGCCGGGCCCGGTCGCGGGAGGGCAAATTACAGGTGGAGCATGCTCAGTTAAAATATCTGCTGCCGCGGCTGGCCACCAAAAATACGGCCATGTCCCGGCTGACCGGCGGTATCGGCGGCCGTGGTCCCGGAGAAACAAAACTGGAGATCAACCGCAGGCGGGTGCGTGAAAAGATTGCCCGCCTGGAAAAGGATCTGGCGGCCATATCCGGTCAGCGCCGGCAGCAAAGGACACTGAGGGGCAAGCGCGGCGTTCCGGTGGTATCGATTATCGGTTACACCAACGCCGGCAAATCGACCCTGCTCAACACCCTTACCAGAAGCGATGTGGCGGCGGAAAACCGCCTTTTCATGACCCTCGACCCCTCCAGCCGCCGTTTGAAATTTCCAAGGGATATCGAAGTGATCATCACCGATACGGTGGGGTTTATCAGAAACCTGCCCAAAGAATTGATGGTGGCTTTCCGGGCCACACTCGAAGAACTGGAACAGGCCGACCTGTTCATACATGTCGTTGATATCAGTAACGAACAGCACAAACAGCAGATCAAAGCCGTAGACAAGATTCTGACCGAACTGTCGCTTGAGGATATCCCGGTGGTGTACGCCTTAAACAAACAGGACCGGGTAGATGCAGAGACCGCCCAACGCATTGCCGAGGCCATCGGCGGTATCACCATTTCAGCCAACGATCAGACCACCCTGATGCCGTTTATCGAGGAAGTACAGGCACGTGTCGAACAGATTGCACGGACGAATGCCGTCCATAACCCGTAACCCGGATATGTCATCACCGATGAAACATCCGGAAATAAAACCGGAAAACCGCTTTATTGCCAATGACCGGGGATGTTTTATCGGTTGACAGAACGGGCCGGGAATGTCATTATAACATAATATGTCATTAGATCTTGAGTATGTGAAACGAGTGGGGATCGGGGCCGCCTGTAAAGGTGCCGCGGTACTCCGGTCCTATTTCAACCAGTCGTTTGAAATAAATCGAAAAGGAGAAAAGGATCTCGTCACCTCGGCCGACATTGCTTCCGAGGCCGCCATCATCGACGTGATCAACTACCGCTTCCCGGGTCACGCCATCCTGGCCGAAGAAAGTGGACAGACAGACGGTACCGGTGGATTAAAATGGATTATTGACCCTTTGGACGGAACCACCAACTTCGCCCATGGCATCGGTCAATATGCCGTTTCCATCGCCTTTGCCGTTGATGATGAAGTAGCGGCCGGCGTTGTTTTAAACCCGGAAACCGGCGAGCTTTTCACGGCGGTCCGGGATAAGGCCGCGGAATTAAACGGCCGTCCCATCCGGGTCTCGGAAACAAAAACGGTAGCAGATGCTTTGCTGGTGACGGGTTTCCCCTATGACTATAAAGACCATATGCGGTCTCTGGTGGGGCGTTTTGAAAAATGCCTGGCCGCGGCCCAGGGCATCCGGAGGCTGGGATCTGCCGCCCTGGATCTGTGTTATGTCGCCTGCGGCCGGTTTGACGGATTCTGGGAAGAGCGTTTAAAACCATGGGACACGGCGGCCGGCATGCTGATCGCACGCCAGGCCGGAGCGAAAGTAACGGATTTTTCAGGCCGCCCGTTTTCACCTGAAAAACAGGAATTACTGGCAACCAACAACGTCATTCATGATGCCATGCTGACGTTTTTAAAAGAATAAGAGGTTACCGATGAGTAACACGACAGGCACAGGAAACAAAAAAGACGAACTGGGATGTGTCGGGCGGTTTGACCCCCATGACACATTCTGTTACCGGGAATGCCCCTTATCGGTGCGCTGTGTCATTGAACGCAACCGCAAGGACCGCCTGGAACAATTCATGGATTTTCTGGAACTGGAAGATATCGGGCCGGTCGATTTACAATAAAAAGTTCTAATCTTTTTCCGGGAATATCTTGCCGGGATTCAGAATATTGTGCGGGTCAAAAACCGCTTTGATGTTTTTCATCAAGGCCATTTCCACCGGCCCGATTTCTTTGGCCATATAAGCTGATTTGGAAGTACCCACGCCGTGTTCACCCGACAGGGTGCCGCCCAGGCGGATGGTATAATCAAACAGCTCCTCGACCGCCTTCTCGGCCTTCTGCAGTTGCGCCCCGTCCTTCTTGTCGAGCATGATATTGACATGAATATTACCGTCACCGGCATGCCCGAAACTGGCCGTGACCAGCCCGGTCTCGTTCCCGATCTGCCGGATCTTTTCAACCATGTCCGGGATGCGGTTTCTGGGCACCACAATGTCTTCATTGATTTTATCCGGGCCGAATGCATAGAGCGCCGGAGAAATGGCTTTTCTGGCCCGCCAGAGCCGTTCTGCGGCCTCTTTGTCCTCCGCCCTGACAATATCAATGGCCCCCTTTTCGGTGCAGACCTGTTCCAGCCTGGCCAGCGCTTCGGTGTTTTCGGCCGGCGAACCGTCCACCTCAAGCAGCAGCATGGCGGCGGCACCGGCAGGTGGGCTGGATTCCAGTGTATTTTCAACACAGCGAATGGAATTATTATCCATGAATTCGATGGTCCTGGGAATGATACCCTTTTTGATCACCAGCGACACGGTTTCGGCCGCTGCCCGCATGTCGCTGAACACCGCCGTCATGGTTCGGACTTCTTCCGGCAGGGGCAGCAGCCGCAGCGTCATTTCGACAATAATCCCCAGTGTGCCTTCAGAGCCCGTAATCAGGCGTGTCAGGTCATAACCGACCACGCCTTTGGCGGTCGCCACCCCGGTTTGAATGATGTCACCCGAGGGCAGCACGACCGTCAGCCCCAGCACGTAGTCCCGGGTAACGCCGTATTTGACGGCACGCGGGCCACCGGCACATTCGGCGACATTCCCGCCCAGGGTGGAAAACGCCGAGCTGGCCGGATCCGGTGGATAAAAAAGGCCGACTTTCTCGACGGCCGCATGGAAATCGCCGGTGATAACGCCCGGTTCGACCCGGGCCACCAGATTATCCCGGTCTATCGCCATAATCCGGTTCAACCGGCTGGTAACCAGGACCACTCCGCCGTTTACGGCCAGGGCACCGCCGGTCATGCCGGAGCCTGAACCGCGCGGTACAACGACGAATCTTTCTTTGGAAGCCAGTTTGAGGATTTCTGATATTTCGCTTTTGTCCCCCGGGAAAACAACGGCATCCGGGAGAAACTTTTGCGCGGTGGCGTCATAGGCATAACAGACCAGATCTTCTTTTTTTTGCGTGCAGTGGGCTTTTCCGGTGATCTGCCGCAATTTCTTAAAGGCCCTGGAAGATAACGTCATGGTGCCTTCATCTCTTTGATTGTTATGCCGGGCAACCTTTACAGTTTACCGTCTTCAATTTTTTTCGACAGCAGGTTGACCTCCTGCCGGGCTGACGGTTTTGATTTCATGGCGCTTTCAACGCAGTTGACGGAATGAATGACGGTGGCGTGATACCGGTTATAACATCGCCCGATGGCCTTAAGGGAGTGGTCCGTGAACCGCCGGGACAGGAAAATCCCCACCTGCCGGGGCCAGGCGAGGCGCTGTTTCCGGGAACGCGAGATGAGATCTTTTTCCGGAACACCATATTCCTTGCAGATGAACTTTTTAATGGCATCAAGGGTGATCCGGCTCCGCGTAACGGCCATATGATTGACGATATCGACGGCCAGGTTCATGTCAACCGGAATGCCCAGAAGCGAGGATTTGGCGGCCACATTATGCAGACCGCTCTCCAGCTGCCGGACATCTTCGGCCAGGTTGTCGGCCAGATACTCCAGCACCTCACCCGGTATACGGTATCCATAAAGTTTTGCCTTTTTGCGAAGAATTCGAACCCGGGTCTTATAATCCGGTGCTTCCATGGCGGTGATCAGACCGGCCGTCAAGCGGGACTGCAAATGCTTGTTCAGTTTGGGGATATCTCCCGGCAGGCACTCTCCGGTAAACAGGACCTTCCTGTTCGCGTCCAGCATATAATCAACCACCATGGCCAGTTCGGTCTGTGTCCGCTCTCGTCCGGCCAGGGAGTGGATATCCTCGAGCAGCAGCATATCGCATCCGTTGCGGTATTTTTCCTTGAAACGGGTGATGGTTTTGGTGCTGAAGGCATGCACCATTTCATTGGAAAAGTCATCCGCAGTAATGTAGTAAATCTTGTCACACCTGCCGACGGTCAGGACCTGATGCCCAAGGGCCTGGGTCAGGTGGCTTTTACCCATACCGGACCGGGCCGAAATAAAGAGGGATTGGTTCAAACATTTCTTTTTCATGCCCATGGATAAAACAGCCGAATAAGCAAAATCGTTGTTTTCCCCGACCACGAAGTTATCAAAGGTGAAATCTTTTTTCAGCATCCGGCCCGTGTTGGGGCGGACATGCATATTAGGCAACGAAAGCTGCCTGTCTGAACTTGTTTTTCCGGCCTTTGCCGCTTTTTGAACCGGGCGCTGAGCGGATGGCAACAACGTCTTATCTGACACCCGGCCATTGCCGCCCGCGACTTCCAACGTCAGTGCGTAGGACTTTCCTGTGGCCATGTTTATTCTGGATTCCAGCAAGTCACGGAAATTTCCCTGTATCCATTTTTGGGAAAAACGATTGGGACAGCCCAGAACGACGGTGCCGTTATCGCAGCCCTTCAACTCCAGCGGTTCAATCCACATCATGTAGTTGTTAGAAGGGATATCTGCTTTTAGTTCAGACTTAACTTTTTCCCACACAGATTCCATAAAACCAATATGCCCCAGACTCAAAAGATTAAAAAGGCGAAGCAGCTTCCCGAACAACTCACGACCGGCAGCAAAAGCGCTAAAGAAGTCATCAATCGCACCGCACTATTTAACCGTTAGCGAACAAATGCGTTAACGAAACGTTACCAGATCGTAAAAAAATGATTAACAAACCCAAATAAATCAAGTGTTTTTCCAAAATATGACGATTATGAAGCCCCTCACCCCGAAATATTTATGTGTGATATACCTGATAGAGATTGGCGTCAACCCGGAAAATAACCGGTTTTCAAAAGGTGAAACAGTGTTTACGTATTTCAACTATCTATTTGATATAAAAGAATTTTATTCTTTTTTTTCAGCCAACCCTCTCGAATCAGGGCATCTCTTTTTATCTCAAATTTTTTATACTTTTCAGGGTAGTTACCGGATTTCCCAAATTCCTAGGACAATAGTTAGCTTTTGTTTTCTCTTTTTTTCTTTAAATTTCGTCAAATTTCATTTTCAGCTAATGTTTTTAAAACTTTTTTCGCTTTATCGATTCCGGCTACGAAAAAACCGTAACTGCTTTCAACAGCTTGCGTCTTTTTATCGGCCCTGGACTTTTTTGCTGAACAAATCTGACAAAAAATTTTCACCGGCCATATAAAAAAATGCCTTCTTGTTTGTTTTTATATTGACACCGCCTATCCAGATAAATATATTATCCGGATTTAGGGCCGTTAACTCAGTCGGTAGAGTATCTGCCTTTTAAGCAGAGAGTCGTTGGTTCGAATCCAACACGGCCCACCAGATGGGAATTGCGTCCCCATCGTCTAGCCCGGTCCAGGACACCGGCCTTTCACGCCGGCGACAGGGGTTCAAATCCCCTTGGGGACGCCACCTTTACCACTGTCAGGGGTTAGAGATCTTTCTCTAACCCCTTTTTTATTTCCAAAGAATCTTCTCATAGCCAAAAGGTGAATACCCTATAAGATATTTGACAATAACCAGCCTATTTTTTTACAGTAAAAATATATAAAGCAACAGAGAGGATAATATGCAGACAGAGAATATTAAACAGGAAGTTTACAGGATTTTGGACCGGCTCCCCGACAAAGCCACATGGGATGACCTGATGTATCAAATATATGTTCGCCAAACCATTGAGGCAGGCATAAGAGACAGCGATGAAGGACGGACGGTTGATGTAAAGGAAGTCCGTAAAAGATTTGGGTTGTCAAAGTGATCGTTCATTGGACGGAAAACGCAATCGGTCACCTGGTCAATATTTATGAACATATCGCCACATATTTTATCGGTTGTTTCTTCTCAAAATCTGAGCGACGCCGGAGGTTGACATACCCAGGTAGCGAGCGGTTTGCGCAAAAGTGCTTTTTTGCCGAATATTAGTACGTTTCGCAAAATTCCCGAATATACCCGGCACCCAGTTCGGGAACCTCTTCCTGCCAGAAATGACCGGCCCGGGGCATCACCTCCATGCGTTTGGAGCCGGCGATATCGTCATAGAGCCGGCGGCCCCAGGAGACGTTCAGCCAGCGGTCGTTGCCGGCCCAGAGGATCATTGTGGGCTTGTCGAAGGCCCCGAATTTTTTGGCTGCGTCAACGGAGTACCGGCAATCCCCGGCCAGGGCGAAGCGCCTGAACTGTTCGAACTTGTCCCTGCCCATGGCCCCGATCTTCATATACTCTTCGATGGCGTCGTCGCTCATATTGTTGCGATCGTAAACGCCCTGCCGCATGCCCAGGCGGGACCTGCCCCATTTGGGCGGATAGTTTAGTTTGTAGGCGAGCGCGAAAAGAAAATCGATCTTCATCATTTTCATGGCCCGGGCGACGATGGGCACGGGCCAGTTGTCGTAACAGACACAGTTGGTAATGACAAAGCGCCGGATGCGGTCGATATTGTTTACGGCCAGCCATTGGGCGCAGGCACCGCCCTGGTCATGGCAGACGAGCGTGAACCGGTCCAGCCCAAGATGGTCGGCCAGCTCCATTATCTTATCCGCCTGGGCGGCCATGTCGTAGCAGTAATCGAGCGGCGTAATCGTGTCGCCAAACCCCATCAGGTCGGGGGCGATACAGCGGTAGGTGTCATCAAGCGCGCGGATGACATTCCGCCATAAATAACTTGATGTCGGAATGCCGTGCACGAAGAGAATGGGTTCACCTTCGCCCATGTCAACATAGGCGACCGTGACCCCGTTCAAGTCCACCGTTTTTTTCGCCAGGGGTTTGTCTTTGGGCAGCATAATTATTTACAGCAGGCTGATTGAAGCTTCCCGCAGTTCCTCATCTATTTCGATGCCTTTGCGTTTATCCAGATACTTGGTGAAGGTCTGAAGGTGCCCCATTGTTTTTCTGATCCTGTCCTGGGTCTTTTTAAACCGCTTATAGGTTTTCTCTCCTCCGGGTCTTTCGACCTGATAGGGCCTCTCGGGCCACTCGGGAGCAGGCTTGTTGTAAATGTATTTTTTAAAGGCCTCTTCAGTGATCAGATTCTCACGGGGCGATATCACATCCAGAAATTTGTTGAACCCGGACAAGCCGGTGAGCCATTTCTCCTGCCATTTCTGAAACGTACTCGGCTCGCCGATGAGGCGCAGATAGTTCCTGCGGATATCCTTCATCCGCTTGCGCACAATATTGTTGGGCGCGTAAATCTCCATTGGCTTGAGCAGGGGGAAAATGCTAAAGGCCATTCGCTTGTGGTATTGCGAACGATGACCGATGTACTTGTTTTTATGCCTGTTTTCCATGCAATAATCATAGCCGCGCAGGTTGACGTCGATATAGCGGGCCAGGGTGGCGCCGTGGGTTTCATAGAGTTCCCGGTATCCGCGTTCGATCAGGCCCATCACTTCATGTTCGTTGAAATTTTTCGGGTCCATGCCACCGCCGCCGAAAAAACTGATCGAATTCCAGTCCACATTTTCCTTGATGCGACCCTGCTTTTTCATATCGCGCCACATGGGCGTGGCCGGGAACGGGCAGACCCGGGTCAATTGCTGGGTGGTCGGCGCAAGGGCGATAAAATCCTGCAGATCTTCTTCGATGTTCTGACGGTTCTGGAAATCAAACCCCACCATCCAGGCGCCGCTGGTGGTGATACCGACACTGTGCAGGCCCGAAAACATATCCTTGTAGCTCAAGCCCTGGGTTTTGCTGTAGCCGTGGTCCTGTGCATATTTGGATTCGACACCGACAAAAACGGTGCTGGCGCCGGTCAGCATCATGTCCTCGAACGTCCAATTGCTCATCGACCGCATGGCGGCGAGGCAATAAAAGCTGTAATAAGCCAGTCCGAATTCGCTGTCCTCCCGGAGCAGCCGGCCCAGCTCCTGCATGTATTCAACGTCTGCGAAGGAGTCCTCCTCGAGCAGTGTCATCTGAGGCGTGTAGGGGTTTTCACGATAGGCCCGCTTGAATTCCCGGTGAACCTGTTCCGGGGTCATCAACTGGATACGGCGATGCTGAAAATATTCGGTCGTGCCGCAAAAATCGCATCTGTTCGGGCACCCTACTGAACCGACGACGACGGGGGTCTGGCCTTTTGAACGCCGGCTGATCATGGGTAACGTCGTTCCCCACTTGGGCAGATGGGAGTGGAACTTGGGCTTGTCGACCGGTTCGCCGAGCAGTTTCCGAAAAAAAGTAATGCCTTCCTCGTGGCACAGATGATCGCACAGCGCTTTGATCTCTTCGGCTGTCGATGTGGCTTCGAGTCCTGCGGCGCCGAAACCGCCGAGAACGATCTGCGACGTCGGGTCCTTTTCGCGGATGGCCCGGCACATCTCGACCGCGTCGTCCATCTGGTTATGAAAAAAGCTAATGCCGATATAGTCGTAACCTTTTTCGATCTCCTTAAGAAAATCCGCTTTCCCCGGAAATTCCAGCAAAACCGAAGACGAGTCGATATTCTGGGCGATGAGGTGACAGGCGTTCATGTGCAGATGGCCGCTGAGGGTAAAAATATCGCATCCCCGGCTGAAGCGCTGGTTCATTATGTCGGTGGGAGAGGTGTTGAAAAACTGCTCTGCGTAAGGACCCCATGTGGTGGTAAAAAGAATTTCGGTCATGGCCGCCTCCTGTCGTCAGGTCAACCCGGGCGAACCCTGTTCAACCGACTTGCCTGTTTGTTTTTGCCGCCGGCTTGCTTTTCAACTGTTTTAATTCAGCCTGGATATATTTGTGATGCAGGGCGCTGATGACCTCGTTGATGGCCGGAATCCCCTTTTTCAGCAGGTCGATAATTTCATCGGCTGATCTGCTGCGCGCGATGCGATCAACAAATATGGACAATTCACTGCTGGTCAGGTCGCGGATAAACCCCAGGTAAACATCCAGCGCCTCGACATTGACCCCCATAGCGGCCGAAAAGCCCGCTCCCCTGATATCGCTGAGGGCCTTTATCAGCCGGTAATCGACTTCGTCGTAGTATTTTTTCCCGTTTTTGGATTGAGGGGTAATGGCCCCCCGTTCCTCGATGGCGGTCATTTCCGCTTCCGTCAAGAGAACGTGTTTCATTACCTCGGAATGGGGAATATCGTAAATTTCAGGAAGCAGGTCGGTATCATCGGCCAGGCGGGACTTGACCTCGAGGATGAGTTCATAATCCGCCATGGTAAGGTCTTCGCCGGCAAAGAATATTTTCTTAATGGCCTTTATCGACAACCGCAGCTCGTCCTGAAGGCGTTTAATAAACGACACTTTGCGGATGGCTTCGCGGTCGTAATAGGCCATGTTGCGGGCCGTTTTCTGGGGTTTTCCCAAAAGCCCTTCGTTTATGTAGTGCCTGATCGTGGACAGGGGAAGACCGCTGGCCTTTGCCAGTTCACCGATTTTCAATTTGTTATCGATTAAAGTGCCCACGGCATCCTCATTAAGTAGCTAGTAATACTGTTTACTTTATGCCTGGTATTTTAAAATGTCAATCATAAAACTTGAAGCTGGTGTTTTTTGCAGGACAATCGCTTTCCACTTTTTTCTCTGCTTCTGTTAGGAACGTAAATCTACATTCTGAAAAAAAACCGGAGCCCAAAAACCCGTTTCCAGACCTACGGGTTTAAAGTGAATTGTCTGGAATATTTTTCATTTAGCGGCTATCATTAATCATATGAAATCGACCGCATGCGGTTGTAAATAAAAACGCAAACCTTTGAAAGAGAGGGCATATGTATTCAAAAACCACTTTACGTTTGGCAAAAACGGCACTCTTTGTTTCTCTGGCAATATTTCTGATTTCTTCATATACGAGGGCTGGAGGGGGATTGCTCGACCCGCCCAAGAAGCACCACTACTTTCACAGCGTCGGCGAAAACTGGGTGTTAAACAATGGTTATTACGCCCTGCTGTATATAACGTATGACGGCTACAATCTTAAAAACGGCCAGAGGATTACCGGCCGCGGGGGTTTTGGCGGCGTAACCACTGACGACAGAAAGCAGAACGGAACGATTTCAGTTAATATCAAGCTGTACAGAACCAATGGAGACGCGTTTGTCGCCGAGAAGAACTGGTCCGGGAGTCTTGGCTCCAGCAGAAACGGGGTATCCTGGCGTTACACCCCCCCGGGGGACAGCTATTGGGCCATTGACAGCTCTTTTTATTTCCAGAAAGAATCCACCTCGAACAGCGGTGCCATTTATGTCAAGGTAACTTAAAAACAGGGAACGAATTTCGGGCAAATGATTCTTATCCGGGCCCAATAACAGGCGACAAGCAACTTTTACATGGGAGGAAATCATGAAACACAAGAACAAAATTCGCGGGTTGATGTTGTTTCTGTCAGGAATTGTCACGGCTGTCATCCTGCAATCCGGGTTTCCAGGCCTGAATAAGGCTCTGGCGGATCAGTACGCGTGCATCCGTACGGACCTGAATGCCCAAGGCATGACCGGAAACATTCCCAATCCCGAATTCACCATCACCTACGATGTGCCCTCATGCTATGCGAGTAACGGATACAGCGTTGAGCGGGTTTACATGTACGGTGACCAGGTCGCTGTACACTATAAAGGCTCCAGCGCCACATCTTCTATCCTTAACACCTTACAAGGGGGATCCAGAGGCGGATCAGGATTCAGCCCCATTCCCTGACATACCTGAATCTGAAAGGTCTTATTTACATATTCTTTATTCTCCTTGACCCCGGGAAAACCGCTGTGATAGAGACAGGGCAGCCTTGAGGCCGACACGAAAACCAACGGCTTGGGAAAATCATCCTGAGCCGTTTTTGTTTCTAATCCCGAACGAAGAAAGGAGAAAAACAGTGATCCGTTTGTTGGAAAAAGCCGTCGTGGCTTTTATTTTCGCAAGTTTGATGTTTATGCAAACCGCCGATGCAGGTGAACGCCATCATTTTAAAAACCTGGCCGAGGCCAAACAGGTGGAAATTTTAAAAAATGAAACCCGAAAAGCCGTTCCCGACGCATTTAAACAGGCCGAGTCGGGCAGTGACGGCCAGGACATTTTTGCCATCTACAAGAAGTCACCCCAGGAAGTTATCTCGGTGAACCTCAGAAGCGTCAATGACATGGCTTTTGACGATGTGGAGACCCTGTCCATCGATGGACGGAAAACAATATTCTTTTATGCCGGAACCCAAAAAAACGGTTTTCTGGTGGTTACGCTGAACAACAATGCCGGATACTTTTTTTTAGGGTACAACAAACCCTATATGGGGGACGATATCGTCAAAAAAGATGAATTGCTTCAAATCGCCAGGAAGATGAATCTGTCCCGGTTTGAGTAAAAACGGCCGTAATGATAAATGATGACCGTTTTTTTGAAAACAAGACTGTGCCTGAAAGACGGTAATGATTAAAAAAGCGGGCGGTATTTCAGCTTGTATAGAAATACCGCCCGCTTTTTTTAAGCACCATGAGCGATCCAAACAGCCGCCACTTTCTGACGGCAATCCCTTCTGACAGCCCCTACTTAAGAAGCCCTCAAGCGGTTTAAGCCAGATCGAAACGGTCCGCGTTCATGACCTTGTTCCAGGCGGCGACAAAGTCTGTCACGAATTTCTCTCCCGCATCCTCACAGGCGTATACTTCGGCCAGGGCCCGGAGCTGTGAATTTGAACCGAAAACGAGATCGACACGGGTGCCCTTCCACTTGAGTTTGCCCGTTACGCGATCACGGCCCTCGAACACGTCTTTGTCTTTAGCGGTCGGCTTCCACATCGTGCCCATGTCGAGCAGATTCACGAAGAAGTCATTGGTGAGGGTTTCAGGCCGCCTGGTGAAGACGCCGTATTGAGACTGCCCGAAATTGGCATTCAGGACGCGCATACCGCCGATCAGAACCGTCATCTCAGGCGCGGTCAGCGTCAGCAGTTGCGCCCGGTCTATCAGCAGTTCCTCGGCCGATACGGCGAACTTGGCTTTCTGGTAGTTGCGAAACCCGTCGGCAACCGGCTCGAGCACGGAAAATGATGCCACATCGGTTTGCTTTTGCGTCGCGTCCGTGCGGCCCGGAGCGAACGGCACATTTACTTTATAACCGGCATCCCTGGCCGCCTGCTCAACGGCAGCGCAACCGCCCAGGACAATCAGGTCGGCCAGCGACACCTTTTTTTTACCTGACTGCGCGCTGTTGAACGCCTTCCGGATCTTATCGAGAGCATTCAGCACTTTCTTCAGTTGAGCCGGCTGATTGACTTTCCAGTTCTTTTGCGGCGCCAGCCGGATGCGCGCCCCGTTGGCACCGCCGCGCTTGTCGGAACCGCGGAATGTGGATGCCGAGGCCCAGGCCGTTGAAACCAGTTGCGAGATCGACAGGCCCGAGGCCAGGATCTGACGCTTCAGATCGGCCACATCCCGTTTGCTGACCAGCTTGTGGTTGACCGCGGGTACCGGGTCCTGCCAGACCAGGTCCTTTTTCGGGACCTCCGGGCCGAGGTAGCGTGAACGGGGTCCCATGTCACGATGGGTCAGCTTGAACCACGCCCGGGCAAAAGCGTCCCTGAATTTTTTGGGGTTCTTCAGAAAGCGTCGCGAGATCTTCCCATAGATCGGGTCGAAACGAAGCGAAAGGTCTGCCGTGGTCATCATGGGCCGGTGCTTTTTTGTCGGGTCGTGCGCGTCAACCACCATGTCTTCTTCGTCCACGTCTTTGGCCAGCCACTGGTTGGCGCCGGCCGGGCTCTTGACCAGCTCCCACTCATATTTGAACAGCACCTTCAGATAGCCCATATCCCATTGAATCGGGTTCGGTTTCCAGGCCCCTTCAATACCGCTGGAGATGGTATCGCCGCCTTTTCCGCTGCCGAAACTGCTCTTCCAGCCAAGCCCCTGCTCCTCGATGGGCGCGGCCTCGGGCTCAGGGCCCACATGAGAGGCATCGCCCGCGCCATGGCACTTTCCGAAAGTATGCCCGCCGGCCACCAGTGCCACGGTCTCTTCGTCGTTCATGGCCATGCGCGCGAAGGTCTCCCGGACGTCACGACCCGAGGCGACCGGGTCCGGATTCCCGTCCGGGCCTTCCGGGTTGACGTAAATCAACCCCATCTGCACGGCCGCCAGAGGATTATCCAATTCCCGGTCTCCGGAATACCGGCTCTTGGGCTTATCGCTGGTCGCCAACCATTCCTCTTCAGCCCCCCAATTAATGTCTTCTTCCGGCTCCCAGACATCCTCTCGTCCGCCGGCAAAGCCGAAGGTCTTAAATCCCATGGACTCCAGGGCACAGTTACCGGCCAGAATCATCAGGTCGGCCCAGGAAATCTTTTTTCCGTATTTCTGCTTGATCGGCCACAGCAACCGGCGCGCCTTGTCGAGATTGACATTGTCCGGCCAGCTGTTCAGGGGGGCAAAACGCTGGTTACCGGACCCCGCCCCCCCGCGGCCGTCACCCATGCGGTATGTTCCGGCGCTGTGCCAGGCCATACGGATAAAAAGACCCCCGTAATGGCCGTAATCAGCCGGCCACCAGCCCTGGGAATCGGTCATCAAGGCGTAGAGATCCTTCTTTAGGGCCGCCAGGTCGAGTTTTTTGAATTCTTCAGCGTAATTGAACGCCTCGCCCATGGGATTGCTTTTGGGTGAGTTCTGATGAAGAATCCCGAGGTTCAACTGGTTCGGCCACCAGTCACGGTTCGACATGCCACCGGCGGCAGTAGATCCCATTACAGGTCGCTTGCTGTCGTCAGCCATAATGTTTCCTCCTTTTTTGATTTCATTCCTGTGGTGCCAGGAATATGTTTGCCTGACTGTAGAAACAAAACACCCGGAAATAAAGCTTATCAAAAAGATGTTTATAAATTATCACAAAATCAGGACTGTACGTCAACATAACTCTGGAACCCCTTTTGCCCTTTTTAATTGCGCCACCCGGAGATCGTTGCTATAACCGACCAAAACCCCCCAACACAGCAGGCCAAAGAACAACAGTGAAGCCTTCCGCATATAAATGGACAACACATTTTTCCCAGTTGCCCGAACAACGGTTCTGGTTGATTGCCGGCATCATCCTGCTGCTGGCGGCAGCGCTTCGTCTGGCGGCCCTCTTTTCGCTGCGGTCAACAATCTATTTTGACCATCTGCTATATGACGAACTGTTTTATCACAACTGGGCGGCGAAAATCGCCGACGGCACCTGGCACAGCACCGCCGTATACGAATTTGCCCCGCTGTTTGCTTATGTTGCGGCCGGTGTCTATAAACTGTTTTCAGCGAATGCGATTTATATTCGTTACCTGAACATCGGTTTCGGGGTCCTGACCTGCTTGGGCATCGGACTGGTGGCCCGCGAAATCGGCGGCCGGCGGCTGGGACTGGCGGCCATGCTGGTCGCGGCCCTGTACAAACCGCTGATCCTTTACAGCGTGGTGCCCCTGAAAACAGCCCTTTCCGTTATGCTGTTTTCCATGTTCATGTGGTTTTTCCTGTCCGGCCTGAACGCTTCGCCCAAAGCCCGAAACGGGTTTTTAGCCGGTATGGCCGGCGGCCTGATGGTCAATGTCCGGCCCAATTACCTGGCGCTCATTCCCGTGGTGGTGGTGTTTCTGCTGATCATCGGTTACCGGGACGGCCGGGGCATAAAGCGCGCCGTTTGGCCGGCCGCTCTGCTGCTGGCCGGTTTTGGGATCTGCATTTCACCTTTTGTGATACGTAATTTCCGGGTTGCCGGAAAAGCCGCCCTGACGGCTTCACAGGCCGGTTTTAATTTTTATACCGGCAACGACCTGGAAAACAAATCCCCTTATTACCGGCCGGAACCATTTGCCTCTTCTTCGCCCTTTTACCAGGGCGTCCAGTTCAACATCGAAGCCAGCCGTCGGGTCGGCCGCCAGTTGTCACCCCGTCAGGCATCGTCCTTCTGGATCCGTACCACGCTTGAGCAGTCATTGGCTTCTCCCGGGGCCATCGCCAAAAAAATCGGCCTTAAGGCCCTGGCTTTTTTCAACCGTTTCGAGGCCGCGGATCATTATCACATCGGTTTTATCAGCCGATTCGCACCGTTTTTCCGGCTGCCCCTGTTCCGATACGACCTCGTCCTGGCCGCGGCCATGGCCGGTCTGGCCGCCGGCCTGGCCGGGAACCGCAAAATCTTCGCCGCCGGTCTTGTTTTTGCCGTATACGGCCTGACGTTGACCGCCTTTTTCTGCAATGCCCGCTACCGGCTGCCGGTCTTGGTTATTTTGATTCCGCTGGCCGTCTACGGAATCCGTGGTTTCATCCATTCACTCCAGGCCCGGAAGTTAAAAAAGGCCGCAGGCTTGATGGCTGTAGCTGGCCTGGCCTTGTGCGTCAGCTGGTTGCCGGTCACCGGTACGGACGATATGACGGGATATTACAATACCCACGCCCTGGTTCTCAGCCGGCAGGGCCGCGTTGATGAGGCAATGGGCTTCTGGAAAATTTCTTCGGATATGAAACAACCCTATTCGGATTTTGCCGACCTGGCCCTGGCCGGTGCTTACTGGCGAAAGGGCGACCCGGAAAAAACCATGACGTATTTGAATAAAGTTTCAGACCACGGTCTGGCCGCCGCCGGCAAATATGAGTTTCTGGGAGATCTGGCCGTAAAAGCCGATGATTATCAAAAAGCCGCCGCCCATTACCGCACATCAATCAGGATAAACAGCGGACAGCTGGACGTCAGAAGAAAGCTGATCAAAGTTCTGGAATCGATCGACCCGACTGAAGCGGCCGGGCAGCGGGCCGAATGGTTCAGAATCCGCGCCTATTATCCATAATGGCGTCGTAAAAAGTTCGCCTTTTTACGAGTGCATCATCAATAGCCTTTTCTTTATTCATTCACCGCGGCGGCCATGGCCACGTTTTCCGCGCCGGCCAGCTTGCAGGCGTCCATTACCCGCATGGCCACGCCGGTAAGACTGTCCTTATCCGCCACGATCATCACCCCGGCTTCCGGATTTTCCGCCAGGGCCCGTTCCACGTTGACACGGACCGCCCGGAGGTCGATTTCCCGTTGGGCCATGTAAATCCGGTTGTCCGGGGTAATGCCGATCATAACCGTCATTTTTTCTTTGCTGACGGCAGTGGCGGCCGCCGGCCGGTTGATATCCACGCCGGTCTCCCGGACAAAGCTGGTGGTCACCAGAAAGAAAATCAGCAGGATGAAGACCATGTCGATCAACGGCGCCATGTTCAGCTCCACCCCTTTTTTCTGTGATCGTCTGGCGGCGGTAATGTTCAGCATCTTGATCTTCCTGTCAATTATCCAAAAACCGTTTCAAATAAATGCCCGCCGACGCGGCCCGCTGTTTAATGGTCGTGGCCCGTTGCGCCAGAAAACCGCTCATGTACAGACCGGGAATGGAAACCAGCAGACCGGTCTGGGTCGTAATCAGGGCTTCGGATATGCCGCCGGCCAGGGCCCGGACATTGCCTGTTCCAAACTGGGTAATGACATCAAAGGTGACAATCATACCAATGACCGTTCCCAGCAGGCCCATCAGCGGGGCCACCCCCGCCAGGATACTGATGGCGGACTGGTGACGGTCCAGCGCGGTGACCATGGCCAGGACCGTTTCGTCAAGGATGTGCGCGTCCAGTTCCGGGTTCCCGCAGCGGCGCCTTAAAAATGATCGCACCAGGGCAGCGTTTACACCGCGATATTGGGGCCCGGGCAGGCGGTTTTCACTGATCATCCGTCCGGCCTCCCGGCGGGGAATGTTCTTCATGTAAAGACGCCTTAAAAACAGGGCCCGGTTGATAATCAGCACCCACATGACAAAGGAGATAACCAGCAGCGGAATCATCACCACGCCTCCGTCAGAGAGATAACCGTAAATGCGAATACCATAGTCCTGGATGTAATATATCATTTCCCTTTTAACCCTGGCGCCCTAAACCTTGAACCTCAAACCTTGAACCTTGAACCCTGAACCTATCTGCCTCTTGTTTTAAACACCTGGTTCACAAAGGAAACCGCCTTCTCCTCCATCTGGCCGATAATATTTTCCACCCGGCGGCTGATCAGCGTGTGGGCCAGCATGAGGGGAATGGCCACGCACAAGCCCAGCATGGTAGTTACCAGGGCTTCGGAAATACCGCCCGACATCATGCGGGGATCGCCCGTACCGTAATACGTAATGGCATGAAAGGTGTTGATCATGCCGGTTACCGTTCCCAGCAAGCCCATCAGCGGTGCGATGGCCGCCAGCATGCCCAGGGTGGACAGAAACCGCTCCAGACGCGGCACCTCATTCAATATCGCTTCCTGCAGGGCGTTTTCCATGTCCTCACGGCTCATCTGCCTGTAATCCAGCGCGGTATGGATCACCTTGGGCACGGATTTGTCTTTGTCGTTCCGGCACAGCTCCCGGCAGGCCGTCCAGTCGTCGCGGCCGACGCATTCAGAAACCCGGGCCATGAAGGTTTCAGCATCGCAATTGCGTTTGGCAAGATACCGGAACCGCTCGACCGTGATGACCGCCCCGATAGCAAGAATCAGCAGAATCGGCCAGACAATGGGGCCGCCCCTGGGAATCTGGGCCATCAGGCTCAGCTTGTGGGTCAACTGCCTGAGCGCGGCGCCGCCGGAAATGTCAAGGCAAACCGCGTCATCGTCCCCGGCCATGTATTTTTTTATCTGGCGGGCCACGGAAAAGGACGGTTTCCGGGACAGGGCAAAAAGACGATGGCTGCTGTCGGAAAACAGCGCAAAACCCATTTCCGACGATGTCCGGTAGGCAACCGTCAGGTTCCCGACCAGTAAAATCTCGGCCGGAGAGGTTGCGCCGCTGCGATCGACCACGGTTCCGGAAGTTTTGCGGACCTGCCCGGACAATTCAATTTCTTCGAGCAACAGATCGACCATGCGGCGGACATTGTCCATGGAGGGGAACCGCCTGGCGTCGGCCAGTTCCTGTGCCAGCGACTGCCGGTCGGGAACAAAGGCGCTCTGGGGACTTTGCCGGAACAGTTCATCCAGGTCTTTGGCGTTGGTTCGGACATACCCGATAATCTCCCGGACCACACCTGACACTTCGGCATAGACTGTCTGGAGCTGATTTCCCTTTTCTGTCAATTGCTGCAACTGGTTTTCGGTATCGGCAATCTGCGTTTTCAGACGACTGTTTTTCTGCTCCAGGTCGGCCATGGCCTGGAGCAGGGCGTCTTTATCTTTTAAAATCGCCTGCCGGCTCTGTTCGGCCTCGGCCTCGGCCTGAAGAGCCGCCGTTTCGGCCTGACGCAGGACCGCCGCCTGCTGTTCCCGCATTTTCACGTAGTCGGCCCGCATGTCTCCGGCCGACAGGGGCAAAGGCGAGCACAACAGAAGCAGGCACAGAAACAGGCAGGATTTTTTTTTCATTTCCCGCCCTCCTGTTGCCCGGCCAGTCGGCCCAGGGGCAACCGCACCAGATCCGTTGGCCGTCGCTTCTCGGCCATGTCGATGGCGGCCTGCAACTCCCGCTGCCAGTGCCCGGGAAGTAAGCGCCATTCCGACTCGGCCACATTATAGTAGCCGGCCAGTTCCTGGTCCGGGGACAGGCAGAACAAGGCGATCCGCCCCACCCGAAGAACAAAAAACTGCCGCTGGTTGCCTTCCAGCTCAATCTGCTCCTGATAGACTTCGGTGGTGTTGCCATAGGACGCTTCAATAAAGAGGGTTTCCATGGTTTTGCGGAATTTTTCACTGGTGCTCGTCTGGGCATCATCCAGCGTTTCTTTTAGATGATCCAGAGGCACCGTTCGTTCCACGGCCAGAAACGGCATGCCGTCTTCAACCAGCCGGACCAATCGGGGATAGACCGTTTCCAGAAAAGGCAGGATAGCGGCGGCCATTTTTCCGGCCTCCTGTATCCGGGTTTCAAGTGACTGGTTGGTGGTCTTTTGTTCGGCCACCGATTCCTGCAGTTGACTCAGCCGATCGGTTAAAACGGCCTGTTCCTGCACAAGCGCTTCATACCTGGCAACCAGCCGCCCCCGCTCGGCTTGCCATTGATCAAGTTCCACCTGGGTACGGACGCGGGTATCGATGGACTGGTCAATAGGCGCCCGTAATTGCCCGGCAAACTCCTGAGCCGCCAGCGGCAAACAGGTCCGAACACATACGGCAAGTGTAATGCAAACCGTCAGCATTGAACGTTTAATCAGCATGCTTTTCTCCCCAGCCCTAACACGAATATTTCATAAATTTTCCCAGCCCGGGCGAGCCACCTTGAGCATACGTGCTTTGTTGCAGGCCGCTCGCAAATCTTGTAGGGGCGGCCCCCTGTGGCCGCCCTGTTGAAGGGCACCCACAGGGGGGTGCCCCTACGTGAGCAGGCGTCCGGAACCTTGCCCCCTGGAATCCTCGGCCCCTTGAACCCTCTAAATACAAATCCCGGACCGCAACTCAACGATCCGGGAATAACCCTGTTTTATCCGCAAGATCCTGCGATATCCGCTGCGCCCACAGCAAAACCGCTCCTTGACCAGGCAGGTCTTCTGGCTTTCGAATCATCCTGGCGGCTGCGTCTTCCCGGCGTCAACACGACAGTGACATAATTACAGCCTTCGTCCTCGATTACAGCGGCGGGTCCGCTCCCGTTTTTCACGGGATTCCCTATTAAGCTTAAAAAAAGCGCCTGATCTGTTGTTCTGTTGCCGCATCTTATATATAATCCGCCTGAATATCAAGGGGTTTTGTTTTTTCAGGGCGCCGAAAAAACATTGACGACGGATTCCGGCTGATATACAAAAACAAGAAACTTTCAAATAATTTCCAACATTTCAAAAGATACTAATGAAGAACGTCAAAACCGTTTTCTGCTGTCAAAACTGCGGCCACCAGGCGCCCAAGTGGATGGGACGATGCCCGGAATGCGAGGGCTGGGGCACGTTTGCGGAAGAACCGGTGGGCGCAGGGGCAAAAACCGCCGCAGCCGTTCCGAAAGGCAGGGGCCCCAAACCGGTGGCCCTGAGTGAGGTGGAGATCGCCGATGAACAGCGGCTCCAGACGGGTATCAGTGAGTTTGACCGGGCCCTGGGCGGCGGCATTGTGGCCGGCTCCCTGGTCCTGATCGGCGGCGATCCCGGCATCGGAAAGTCCACCCTCATGCTCCAGGCCGCCCGGAACCTGGCTGAAAAAGGCCATACCGTGCTCTATGTATCCGGTGAAGAGTCATTAAAGCAGCTGAAAATGAGAAGCGAACGACTGGGCGGAGACAGCGCCCTGGACATCATGGCCGTTGCTGAAACCGACATCGAAGCGGTCACGGCCATGGCCGATTCCATGCGGCCGCAGGCCATGATCGTTGACTCCATTCAGACCATGGCCAGCCCGGATTTTTCGTCCGCACCGGGCAGTGTGGGCCAGGTGCGCGAAGCCACCATGCGCCTGATGGCGCTGGCCAAGCAGACCGGCGTGCCGGTTTTTCTGATCGGCCATGTCACCAAGGACGGCACCATTGCCGGGCCTCGCATCATGGAACACATGGTGGACACGGTGCTTTATTTCGAAGGCGACAAGAACCAGGTCTTCCGGATCCTTCGGGCCGTTAAAAACCGGTTTGGCTCCACCAATGAAATCGGGGTATTTGAGATGAAAACCGCCGGCCTGGATGAAGTGGCCAACCCCTCGGCGGTTTTTCTGTCTGAAAAGCCGGACCATTCAGCCGGATCAGTGGTTTCGGCCAGCATGGAAGGCACCCGCCCCATCCTGGTGGAACTGCAGGCACTGGCCAGCCGGTCCAGCCTGGGCACGCCCCGCCGGACCATCCTGGGGCTGGACCAGAACCGCGTCGCCCTGCTGGTGGCGGTAATGGAGAAAAAACTGGGCATGGAGCTGATGGGTTACGATGTGTTCATGAATGTCGCCGGCGGGGTCAGGATCAACGAACCGGCCGTCGATTTGGGTATTCTTGCCGCCGTGGCTTCCAGCTTTCTGGACCGGCCCATCAAGGCCGGAACCGTGGTCCTGGGAGAAGTGGGGCTGACGGGTGAAGTAAGGGCCATCAATCACATTGAGACCCGGGTGGCGGAAGTCAAAAAAATGGGGTTTGAAAACTGTGTGCTGCCCTACAGCAATTTAAAACGCATGCGAAATGAAAAACGGATTTCCATCACCGGCGTAAAAACCATTTCAGAAGCGATCGAAGCGCTGTTTTAAACGTTATTTTATGTCAAAACAATCAAACAATACCCGAAAGCGGCCGGACTTTTACGCACAGAAGGCCAAAAAAGAGCACTACCCGGCCCGGTCGGTATATAAACTGATGGAAATACAAAAGAAACACAAAGTCCTTAAAAAAGGCGCCACCGTCATCGACCTGGGCTGCGCCCCGGGTTCCTGGCTCATGTACACGGCCGAAGTGGTCGGCGATCAAGGAAACGTTACCGGCATCGACAAAACCCCTGTAACCGTGCCCATGCCGCCCCAGGTCACCACGTATGCTGCTGATATCTTTGAGTTGAACCCGGATGACCCGATATTCGGCGACCGGCCGGCGGATGCCGTTTTAAGCGACATGGCACCGTCGACCACCGGCCATTCCGCCACCGATGCCGCCCGCTCCTTTGAGTTGTCCGTGTCAGCGCTGACATTCGCCAAAACCGCCCTTAAAACCGGGGGAAACTTTATCTGTAAAATTTTCCAGGGTGAAGATTTTAAAATGTTCACGGATATGGTAAGAAAAGAATTTAACCGGTGTGTTATTTTTAAACCGGCCAGTTGCCGGAATGACAGCCGGGAAACATATGTAATTGGATTGGGAAAAAAGGAGCCGGTCAATGTCAGGTCACAATAAATGGTCATCTATCAAGCATAAAAAACAGGCGGCGGACGCCAAACGGGGCAAGGTATTCACCAAGCTGATCAAGGAGATTACGGTTTCGGCCCGGGCGGGCGGGGGAGATCCGACAGCAAACGCCAGGCTGAGAAGCGCCATCCAGGCCGCCAAAGACGAAAACATGCCCAAGGACAACATTGACCGGGCCGTCAAAAAGGGAACCGGTGAACTGGAAGGCGCCAACTATGAAGAACTGACCTATGAAGGCTATGGCGCCGGCGGTGCCGCTGTTTACCTGGAATCCCTGACAGACAATAAAAACCGTACCGTCAGTGATGTCCGCCATATTTTCAGCCGGCACAACGGCAGCCTGGGTGAAAACGGCTGCGTGGCCTGGATGTTTGAAAAAAAAGGTTTTTTTGAAATCGACAAATCGGTGGCCGATGAAGACACGGTCATGGAAACCGCCATTGAAGCCGGCGCGGAAGATGTCCGGGAAGCGGAAGAAGCATTTGAAATCATAACGGATGTGAGTGATTTTGAAGCCGTCAAAGAAGCACTGACAAACGCTGACATCACCTTTTCCTTTGCCGAAGTGACCATGCTTCCCCAGAACACGGTTGATCTCGGGCCCAAAGAATCGGAACAGATGTTAAAGCTGTTAGAGGCCCTGGATGACTGCGACGACGTCCAGAAGGTGTATACCAACGCCAATCTTGACGAGAGCGTCGACTCTGACGATTGATGGCAACATCGGGCCCCGCAGACTGTGTCGCAATTCGTTATTTGGGAAAAATATAACTAAAATGGGTGCCACGGGCGAAGCGACAGCTTGCCCGTGAATAATCATATCGCTACAAGAAACACGGGCAACCTTCGGTTGGCCCGTGGCACCCATTAAAGAAATAACAACTTTGCCGCCATGCACTCGGCCGCTTGGCCGCAATTGAGTTTTTGACGCGGCCTTCCTGGTTATTTTAAGGCCAGCATCTTCTCGACCGCCCCCAGCGCACGCTGCTGAACGTCGACCGGCACCTTGACTTCGGGGGCCATGTTTTCAAGACAGTCGGCAATCGATTCCGGGGTAATCCGCTTCATATCCGGGCAGATCATTTTTTCCGAAACCGGATAAAACGATTTCTCGGGACAGGCTTTTTTCAAAGCATAAAGAAGACCGTTTTCCGTTGCCACCAGAAAAGACCCGGCTTCCGACTCCCGGGCGTATCTGAGCATGCCGGACGTGCTCAAAACCACGTCTGCCATCGCCAGGACTTCGGCCCGGCATTCGGGATGCGCCATGACCGCCGCATCCGGATGCTGCGCCTGGGCCCTGACGACATCATCCGCCCGCAACGCGTCGTGGATCGGGCAATACCCTTCCCAGAGATGGACTTTTTTATCGGTCAGACCGGCCGTGTAAGCGGCCAGGTTCCTGTCCGGTGTCATCAGGACTTCTTTAGCTTCCAGGCTGTTGATCACTTTCGCAGAGTTGGCGGAGGTACAGCAGACCGTGGAAAGGGCCTTGACCGAAGCCGGCGAATTGACGTACGTCACCACCGGCATAGAGGCCCCCAGCTCACTGATCTTTTTCTTCAGCGTTGAAACGGTCACCATATCCGCCATGGGACAACCCGCGTCCATGGCCGGTAAAAGAACGGTCTTATCGGGGCAGACAATCGAAGCGGTTTCAGCCATAAAATGCACGCCACAAAAGACAATCACATCGGCCCTGGTTTTTGAGGCCCTGATCGCCAGCTCCAGGGAATCACCGCACAGATCGGCCAGGTCCTGAATCTCCGGCGGCTGATAGTTGTGCGCCAGGATGATGGCGTTTCTTTTCTTTTTCAGTTCTTCAATTTTATCCATGATTACAATAAGAGGAGATTTTTACAATACCATCAGTTCCGGGAATCCAGCTGCATCACATCCGCGCCTTCCGGGGGAGAAAACGCGAACAGGGCGGCATCAATTGCGCCTCCCAGTTGAATATCGGAAAAGACAATACGGGTCAAATCGTCATAAACATTAATGGTTTCCAGTTCCTGAACCAGCCCGCTCTGCCTGGACACGTAAAAATAAATCGCTTCCAGGTCAGCCGTTTTATTTTCCGGCACCAGTTTTAGTGTGTAATACCCCGGTTTCTGGCGGTTCTGATCGATGCTGACCTGATTCTTTTCCTCAATAGTGCTGATTGCCGCCAGAAAACTGACGCCCTGGCCATCGCCGAACAAATCGGAAACGTCACCCGCCAGCACCTGGTTCTCCTGGGGCTTGAATATCCAAAGCCTTGTTCCATCGGTAATGATCTGCTGGGGTTCCGGCTCAACGTACTCCCAGCGCATTTTTCCGGGCTCCATAAAATAAGCCCGTCCGGAAGCCGTGTCGGTTATATCCATGGCTTTCAACGTGGAAGTCTGTTCAAAGCGGGCCTGAAAGCTGCCGCAACCGTATGTGTTCTGAATTTGTTTTAGAAGATCGGAAGCCGATAGCCCGGTAACCTCGGGTGACTCTGCCGGGCACCAGACAGCCGACAACCAGACCATAAAAAAAACACCTGTCATCAGAGCCTTTTTCAATTTTTCCTTCCACACTGAAAAATGGTCGACCGTAAAAAATGAATACAACGCCACCCATAATTCGAGGAACCGGGGTGTTATTGCGATGTTTAAAGGGCCGGATTAGTCTTCATCAAGAAACAAAACGCCGCATCCGTAACGGCTTGCCCCCCTGTCGTCCAACTCCAGACACCAGCGTACCTCCGCCCGACGACTGTGCCATGTGCCGGAACTCACCGGATCAAGGGCCGAGTTGTCATCTGTTTTGATCATAACGTAAGCCCCCGGGCATAACGGATCCGATATTTCAAAGTATACGCCCCCCTCACTGTAATTAAGCATCAATGCCGAAGACAGTATCTGAGGCATGTCTCTTGAAACAACAATGGGTATCGTGCATTTAAACCTGGGGTGCGCCCGCCGCTGCCTTTGTTCAACCATTTTCTTACTTCTCCTTTCAGCTCAAATCAGGGCGTAAAAAAAAACGCGTCCACGAATGTTCGCGACAACAAAAATGGACAATTCTAACTATTAGAAATACCAAACCATCGGGGAAAAGTCAATCCTGAAGACCTGAAACCTGAAATTTCCAGCCGGCAGCCTGACCGGCGCCATTGCAGGAAAGATGTTTTTTAGCGTAAAATCAGTGTGCTGACTGTTTTTCCCGGGGTGCATAATCCATAATGGTCAATCGGATTCTGCCGATCACCGGAATCAAATCCAATTGCTGATCCGGTTGCCCCCCGGCCAGCCGGATATGGGTCACATCCGCCGGCATCTGCCCCAGGGTGGCATCGGCGGTTATCCAACCGCCTTCGACATAAAACCGGTTCCAGGCATGATAGAAGAATCTGCCTTTCATATAAACAATGCCGGTTTCCACCTGGGCGGGAATACCGGCTGCCCGTCCCAATGCCGCCAGAAGCATGGCGTGTTCATTGCAATCTCCCTGACGATGGACCAGGGTTGAAAGCGCATTGGGCATGGACACAACCGGTTTTTTATCAATATTTTCATATACCCAGCGCATCAATTGTTCCGCCCGAACCCGGTCGGATCGACCTGGCGGCGCAATTTGAGCCGACAGCGCGCGGATGTCCGGATTATCAGATTGAATAAAAGCGTTGGGCATAAGAAAGGGCTGCAGCTTCTCTTCTGCGTGTCCGGCAACACCGGACAGGGTTTCTTTTTTAATGGTCAACTCCCTTCCGGAAAGGGTTTGCCGACCACCGGACAGCGCCAGCCGCTCAAGATCAACCGCTTCGAGGCTTACTTTCAACATGTCCAACTGCTGTGGCTTGTCAAACACCACATTGGATTCAATGGCCATTAAATCCGTCAGGTCACCCGGCCCCCGGTCCACCCTGGCCAACGCTTCATGCTTGTCTACTTTTACCAGCGACAGGCCCAACAGTCCACTTTCCTTTAAAATCTCGCCGTGTTCGCTGATCCAGACCTGCTGCGACATGCCCTTGAAATCAATTGCAAGGCGGGTGGCGGCCTGGTTTAAATCCATAACCTCGATAAATTCTTTTTCCTCCACCGTGACCCTTACCGGAACAACCGACATACTGGAAGGATCAAAAATCGAAACGGACATTGCGTCCCCGGGGGCCATGCCCGAATTACAGACCGCATAGATCAACCCGGCCGGCAGGTAGGGGGTTTCATCAACCAAAAGTTTTATTGTTTCGGATTTTCCCTCAACTTCAGTGGTCACGACCAGGGTTTTATCCTTCATGACGCCCTGAGCCGCAAATTCGAACTGACCGGACCGCAATCGGCTTTCAAACGACCGCAACGTCAGGTTGCTGTTGAGTATGGCGGCCAGATGAAGATTGACCCGGTGCGTCAGGCTCATCATGTTCACCTGCAGAAACATGTCTTCTTCAATGGCATAATGGTCGGTCATGTTTTTAAAAACGGAATGCGAATAGCCGATTTTCCGATCGTTCTGCAGAATATTCATCCATGTTTCCCGATCCGGAAGGGGCTGGTCGTCACTGATGACAAGGGAGCCTTTATCGGCAAGCCCGGAGAACACCCCCAGACGGACACCAAAGAGTGACAGAAACAGAACCAGACAGGCGGCTGCCGCGATCCAGAGGCCGGAAATGGATTTTTTAGCCATACAAACACCTTATAAATAACATAAACATCTTTACTATATAGAACTGATCCCAAAAAAATGGCCGGCTGGAACGTTAATCACATAACCACTTAAACACATAATCACATAGACTTTTAAGTACCACTGTTACTTATAGGTTTGGTTCCGGGCCGTGCCCGGGTGGGACGCTAATAAAGAATTTTCCCAAATGCCACTAAACTATTCTTTTGAATTGCTTCTCAATATCTCTCAACGACCAACGAATGATCGTCGGCCGGCCATGGGGACAGTGCCAGGGATTGTCGCAGGTATCCATCTGGTCCAGCAACGCCCGCATTTCCTGTTCATTTAGCCGCTGGTTGGCGCGGATGGCGCCATGGCAGGCCATGACCGAAAGGACTTCATCCCGTTTGACGGTCATTTCCGGTGCCAACCCGATTTCCGCCAGTTTTTCGGCCAGCTCATGAATCAGCCGGACGGCATCGGTATCAGCAATCATTTCCGGAACCGCCTTGATGACAAAAGCGTTCTGGCCGAACTGCTCCAGCTGCAGTCCGGTCTTTTCGAGCTCGGGCAGAATGGGTTCCAGGGCGGCCGCTTCTCTGTAAGTCAACTCTACTGTTTCCGGGATCAGCAACCCCTGGCTGACCGGCCTGCGACTTTCGGCATGTTTTTTCAGTTTTTCAAATACCACCCGCTCGTGGGCGGCATGCTGATCGACCAGAAAAATTTCCCGCTCCGATTCACAGACAATGTAGGTATGATGGAACTGGCCGACAACCGTCAGTCCGGAAAACGATAAAACCTGATCAACGGCATCATCCGGTACCGGCGACGTCGGTATTGTCTCCTCCGAAGGCCGCTGCGGCGGTTGTTTCAATTCCGGTTCAGGCACCGGGGACGGTGAAGCCGGGTTCAAACCCGGGGCCGGCTGCCGGCCGACACCGGAATAAGAAATACGGCTTTCCGCGGCCGCAAACGGAATCGTCTCCTGTCGCGGTATCGGGTAATCCCCGTCCCTTTCCCAGGGCAGTGACGGTTCTGCCCGCCACACCTTTTCCACAGCAACCTTTAACGTTTCATACACCTGCCGCTGGTTCGCAAACCGGACCTCATTTTTGGTGGGATGCACATTAACGTCGACACGGTCAAACGGCACGGTGACGAAAATAACGGCTACCGGAAAATTCCCTTTGACCATCCGGCCGCGGTAACCTTCAAAAAGCGCATACTGCAGCCCCCGGTCCTTGACCATCCGGCCGTTGACAAACAGATGTATTTTCTGGGAAGAGCGCCGTGTGATGTGGGGCGCGCTGATCCAGCCGGAAACCTCGGCCGGCCCGTTTGAAACACCGATCTCATACATGTTGTTTCTGGTGTCCCGCCCCAGCGTGTCCGTTATCCTGTCCAGAGGCCGGCCGACGGCCGGCCAGTTTTTAACCGTCTTGCCGTCATGAGAAAGCTGAAAATGGATGTCATGGCGGCACAGGGCAAAACCGGTCATCATGTCCGCAATATGCCCCATCTCCGTGTTGGCTGATTTTAAAAATTTTCGCCGCGCGGGGACATTAAAAAAAAGCTGCCGGACCTCCACCATGGTGCCTTCCGGTGCGCCGACATCCCGGACATCCTTTATTTTTCCCCCGGAGACGTGAATCTCCGTGGCCGCGTCAGACCCCGCGTCCCGGCTCACCAGTAAAAAATTCGATACCGAGGCGATACTGGGAACGGCCTCTCCACGGAAACCAAGGGTACTGATGGCAAACAGGCTTTTTTCATCTTTGAGCTTACTGGTGGCATAGCGCTCCAGGCAAAGCAGCGCGTCATCACGCGCCATTCCGATACCGTTATCGGAAACCCGGATAAGGGACATGCCGCCTCGCTCCACCTGAACGGTGATCCGGGTACTCTCTGCATCAATGGCGTTTTCAACCAGTTCTTTAACGATAGAAGCCGGCCGCTCCACCACTTCACCGGCAGCGATTTTATTGGAAAGGGTTTCCGGGAGTATTTTTATGGCTGACATGAGGAAATTAGCATCCGGCCTTACCGGCGACGAATTTACACAAAAACTCCGATTCAAGTGGTGACAGGTCAAATTTCAGAATCGCTTCTTCGGCAATTTTCTGCGGATTCTTGTCCGGTTGATCCTGGCGTTGTTCGGTCACCCAGGAAACGGCTTTTCTAATTATTTCGCCTTCCGGCATGATGGTTGTCATTATTTTTTCCCCTTAACTTATAATGCTGGTTTTTTATCCCTGATCCCGAGGTCCTGCTCCAGATTCCAGGCCGCCCGCATCAGGGTAGATTCGTCAAAATAGTTTCCGGTCAACTGCAGGCCGATGGGTAATCCCGACCGGGAAAAGCCGCAGGGAACCGACATGCCCGGCAGGCCCGCCAGGTTGGTGGAGAGGGTAAAAATATCCGACAGATACATGGTCAACGGATCATCCTTCTTTGACCCGATGGCAAAGGCCGGGGTGGGGGCAACGGGTGAGGCAATGACGTCACACATGCCGAACGCTCGCTTGAAATCATCGGCTATCAGTGAACGTACCTGCGATGCCTTTTTGTAGTAAGCGTCGTAATATCCCGCCGACAGGCAGTAAGTACCGATCAGAATCCGCCGCTGCACTTCCTTGCCGAAACCCTTTGAGCGTGTTGTTTTATACATCTGGATGAGGTTGTCGGCTGCTTCTTCTCTTAATCCGTATTTCACCCCGTCATACCGGGCCAGGTTGGAGCTGGCTTCCGCCGGCGAAAGGACATAATAGGCGGCCACCGCATATTCCACATGCGGCAGGGACACTTCCACGCATTTCGCGCCCATGGACTCCAACTTATTAATAGCGGCGGTCACGGCGGCGGTTACGTCCGGATCGACACCTTCGGAACTGTGATACTCACGGCAGAGACCGATGGTGAGGCCTTCAAGGCCCTGTTTTAAAGCGTCTGTATATTCCGGCACCGGTTCCGGAGCGGAAGTCGAATCCCGGGGGTCATGCCCGGCAATGGCATTCAACAGCAGCGCGCAATCCGGTACGCTTTTGGTCAGAACACCGATCTGATCCAGGGATGAGGCAAAAGCCACCAGTCCGAACCGCGACACCCGGCCATAAGTGGGTTTCAACCCCACCACGCCGCAATGCGAAGCCGGTTGCCGGATGGACCCACCGGTATCCGACCCCAGT
The DNA here is from genome assembly GCA_963674745.2 of Desulfosudaceae bacterium. Lineage (GTDB taxonomy): Bacteria > Desulfobacterota > Desulfobacteria > Desulfobacterales > Desulfosudaceae > JBFMDX01. The sequence continues at coordinate 886,684 of CAXXDV010000001.1, forward strand.
GAACCCAGGCACATATCAGCGGCCACTGCCGCGGCCGAGCCGCCGCTGGAGCCACCGGGAATACAGGACAGGTTCCAGGGGTTATGCGTCGGCTTGACGGCTGAATGTTCGGTGGACGATCCCATGCCGAACTCATCCATATTGGCTTTGCCCACGATAACCACCCCTTGTTTTTTCAGTTTTTCAATCACGGTGGCATCATATTGTGGGATAAAATTATGAAGCATGCGGGAGCCGCAGGTGGTGAGGATATCCCTGGTACAGATAATATCCTTGATGGACAGGGGAATACCTGTCAACGGTGATGCCTGTCCTTCGGCAATCCGGTTATCCGCAGCCTGTGCCTGCTCCAGGGCCGTTTCATCCGTTATCGTAATATAGGCGCCGACCCGCTCATCCACGTCCCGGATGCGGTCCAAAACCGCCTGTGTCAGCTGAACAGAGGAAATATCCCCCCGCTGCAACTGTTGCCTTGCTTCTGTAATGGTCAGTTCATTCAAGTTCATGGGAATATCTTTTTTATTCTATAATTTTAGGAACTTCAAACATATCTTCGGCCGCTGCCGGGGCATTGGCCAGGGTCCTTTCCAGGGGGAGGGCGTCTTTTGTTTCATCCTCCCGCAGCACGTTGACCAGTGATATGGCCTGGGCCATGGGCTTGACGTCTTCGGTTGCCACGGCGCTCAATTTATCCACGTAAGCCAGAATGTCACTCAATTGTGATACAAACTGTTCCAAATCTTCGTCGGCGATGTCCAGCCGGGCCAGATGCGCCACATGACGGACATCTTCAATACTTAATTTCATTTTATTCCACTGCCGTTCAATTTTTGATGTTTTATGTCTTCATCAGGCTTTAAACCGTTAATAATCCACAGTATCACACAATGCAACCGAGAAATTCACTCTTTTTTGCCTGGCCCTACATTATGCATGGGCGCCCACCTCGAATTCATGAACACCTTCCACGGCCTGTAGGGGCAACCCCCTGTGGTTGCCCTTTACCGGGCAGGCACGGGGGCCTGCCCCTACGATATTAATGAACAAACGCCTCGATCATGAACGCGCTCCTCGGTCTGTAGGGGCAACCCCCTGTGGTTGCCCTTTACCGGGCGGCCACAGGGGGCCGCCCCGACAACATTCGAAAACGGCCTGCAACATCGCAAAAGGAACAAGGGGCTCGGGTTCGAAATGTCGTAGATTATCCGGGTCAGCCATCCGACGCCTGTATCAAAATAGGACTATACCCATCCTTCCGTAACCGTTCAATAACCGGCTCGGCTTCTTCGCGACTGGTGAATTGTCCGCACCGCAACCGGTACCAGGTTTCGCCCCCTTCTCCGGTCACCTTTACAATATGGGGCGTATAGTTTTGCTCTTTCAGTTTTTGAAAAAACCGGTCGACATACGCTTCTTCTTTTAAGGCGGCCACCTGAATCGTAAAATTGAACTGCCCCTGATCAGGGGGTTGGTTTCCAGAGGACACCCGGACGGTTTTTTCAACGGCAGGGGCTTTAACCGGATGTTCACCCACCGGCCTGTCGAGGACCGGCGGCGGCACGGGTTCCTGCCGGGGCGGCGCCTCGGGCTTTTCGGTATTCTGCACGGCGGGCTTCTTTTGGGTGTTTCCCTCTGCGGACGTCTTTTCAGCTGTTTTGACCGGTTTCGGGTTGACGGCCGGCCGGCTCTCCGATGCCGCCAAATAATCTCCGACCGTTTCATTCTCGCCAGGGACCGGAACCAGTCCCCGGCCGACGAAAATACCGAGAATAAAAAACCAGCCGCAGATAAAGACCAGCAGCGCCCCCCAGCCCAGAGCCTCGACCGGAGACAACGCCAGCATGAATCGCTTTTTCTTTATGGCCGGTGTTTTTCTGTTTTTTGCCATACCATATATTACATGGATTCAGGCGCGGAAACCCCCAGCAGCGCGAGACCGTTTTTGATTATTTTTTTCACCGCGCAAACCAGGTACAGCCTGCCCATGCTCAGCTCGGGGTCATCGCCAAGCACTTTATGCCGGTTATAATAAGCATGAAAACCTGCCGCCAGATCCATCAGATAAAATGTGATCCGATGCGGCTCCATCTGTGTTGCCGCGATCCGGACCACTTCCGGATACCGCGCCACCGCCTTGATCAGGTCGATCTCTTCGGGTTCAACCAGCCTGGCAACCGCTCGATTGTCGGGAGACACTTCCCCGATACCCATTTCCCCGGCTTTACGCAACATACTGGAAATTCTGGCATGAACATACTGCACATAATAGACGGGGTTGTCGTTGCTTTTCTTCTTGGCCAGTTCCAGGTCAAAATCAAGGGGACTGTCATAATGCCGGGAAAGGAAAATAAACCGGGCGGCATCAACGCCGACCTCTTCGAACACTTCGCGTAAAGTGACAAATGTTCCCGACCGGGTCGACATGGACACCGGCGACTTATCCCGCATCAGGTTCACCAGTTGCACCAGGATCACGTCAATGTCATCACTGCTCCGGCCCAGGGCCTGAACCGCCCCCTTGACCCGGGGGATATACCCGTGGTGGTCCGCACCCCAGATATCGATCAGGCGGTCAAATCCCCGGTCAAACTTGTTTTTATGATAAGCGATATCAGAGGCAAAATAAGTTGTTTCACCGTTGTTCCGGACAACCACCCGGTCTTTGACATCCCCGAAATCGGTTGACCTGAACCACAGGGCGCCGTCGGCTTCATAGGCGAACTGTTTTCCCCGGATCGTATCCAGGGCATCGGCCACCGCGTTGTTCTCAAACAACGCCTTTTCTGAAAACCAGCTGTCAAAACCGATACCGAAATCAGCCAGATCCCGGCGGATACCGTCCAGAATCTTTTCCCCGGCAAAAGCCGCGCAGGCGATTATCGCCGCCGTCTCATCCAGGCTGTCAAAGCCCGGCACGGCTGCGTCCACCTCCCGCGCCAGTTGCTGAATATAATCGCCCTGGTAGCAGTCCGCCGGGAAAACAACCGGCTCGCCCCGGAATTCGCGCCGGCGCAAATAAACCGACCGGCCCAGTGTCATCATCTGGTTGCCGGCGTCATTGACGTAATATTCCTTTTCAACCTGCCAGCCGCAGAAAGCAAGGATGTTGGCCAGGCTGTCTCCGACGGCGGCACCCCGCCCGTGACCGACATGAAGCGGACCGGTGGGATTGGCGCTGACAAACTCGACCATGATCTTTTTGCCCTGACCCAGGTCGCAGGCGCCGAAATCCTGCCGGGTATGAACTGCTTCGAGCAACGGCAGCCAGGTCGCATTATTTAAAAAAAAATTGATAAAACCGGGCCCTGCGATTTCAGCCTTATCAATAAGATTGTCTTTGTCATTGATATGGCGGATAAGAATTTCCGCCACAGCCCGTGGTGCCATTTTATAAACCGAGGCGCCTGTCATGGCGAAATTGGTGGCAAAGTCTCCGTGTGTTTTGATTCTTGGTTCTTCGACCTCGAACACGGGCAGCGCATCGGACGGCAGGTTTCCGCTGCCATGAGCCGCCCTGGCCGCATCCTTGATGAGGGCTCTGATCGTTTCTTTCATCTTTTTGAAATATCCCGGTTATTCGTCTTCTTCGTCGTCATCATCATCGGGCAGGTCATCGTCACCGGTGAGGATCTCATCCAGATCATCAATGTCTTCATCATCATCGAGATCGTCTACTTCAACGTCGAGTTCTTCATTCATTACCCTTACATCATCCACGATCACCTCAACCGAGCTTTTTTCCTTGTCATTGACCAATTCTTCAATGGCGACGGCGAGTTTTTCCGCGGTAACAGCCGGCGGAAAAAAGTTGTGAGACCTGATCGCCTTGACCACGGCGGCTGGACCGGCTTTTACAGCCTTGCTGATATCGGTCAATTTGTAGATCTGATCGGACAACGGGGAAAATTCATTGGAGGCCAATTCAACAAATTCACTGATAATAATATTGGTTTTGGTGTCGTCTTTAACAACAAGATACTTTTGATTCATCTGCCTGTCTCCCTGATGACGTTATAAATACTCGTCGGGTTAATAAATTCCTTGTCTGTTTTGCGCCAATCCGAGTTTTTCCCGGATGGGCACTAACTTAATGTGATAACAAAAAAAATCAAGATTAAAACGAAAATGCCGGCCGAAAAAGGCTTTTTATTTTTTCCAGAACTCGGGTACCAGAAGAATGATTATGGTATAAATTTCCAGCCGGCCGAGCAGCATGCACCAGGCCAGCAGCCATTTACCGGCCACCGGAAGGGCGGCGAAATTATCCAGCGGCCCGACTGCCCCGAACCCCGGGCCGATATTGCCGAGGCATGCCGCCACGGATGAAATCGATGTTACGGCATCAACACCCATTGCGGCCATAACCATGGAACAGACGACAAACAAGAGAACATAAAGGCAGAGAAAGCCCATGATGCTTCTCATGACCTCTTCGGGAATGGCCTTACCGGCCAACTTGACATGGGTGACCGCCTTGGGGTGGACCAGACAAAAAAGCTCCTTATAACAATATTTTATACCCAGAAAAATACGGACGCATTTCATCCCGCCGCCGGTGGAACCGGCGGAAGCGCCGATGAACATACAGACAAAAAGGATCAACTGGGACAGTGCCGGCCATGTTTCATAATCGGCCGTAGCAAATCCGGTGGTGGTAATAATGGAAACCACCTGAAAGGCGCTGTACCGTATCGTGCTGCCGATGGTTTGATAAACGGACCCGTAAAGATCCCAACTGACAATACCGATCAGTAAGGCTACCAGGAACAGAAAAAAACGGCATTCCGTGTCTTTCCAGAAAGCCATGGGTTTGGCCCTTAACATCTGATAATGGAGGGAAAAATTAATCCCCGCAAACAGCATAAACAAAACCACCACCCAGTCCACATAAGCACTTCCATAGGCCGCAATGGACAGGTTGCGGGTTGAAAACCCGCCGGTGGGCATGGTGGTAAAGGTATGGCACAGCGCGTCAAACAGGCTCAGACCGCAAAGTTTCAACAATAAAAGTTCACATACGGAAAAAAGGATGTATACCTTCCAGAGTGTCTTGGCGGTTTCCCGGACGCGCGGCTGAAGCTTGTCCGGAACCGGGCTGGGCACCTCCGCGATATAAAGCTGCATCCCACCGACACCGAGCAGGGGGAGAATCGCCAGCGACAGCACAATAATCCCCATACCGCCCAGCCATTGAATAAAGCTCCGCCAGAGCAGAAACCCGGGAGCGACGTCTTCGATGGCACTCAATACCGACGCGCCGGTGGTCGTAAAGCCGGAAACCGATTCAAAAACCGCGTCTGTAAAAGACGGCAGCACCCCGCCGAAATAAAACGGCAGCGCTCCGGCGAACCCGGCTGCCAGCCAGCAAATCGCCACCGCTACCATTGCCTCCCGTTTATCGATAGCGTCATCAGCGGACGACCTGTTGGCAAGGACCAGTAAGGCACCACACCCCAGGGTCACCACCATGGAATAAAGAAACGGCTTTAAACTGCCGTCTGAAAGCCCCCATCCCACCGCCAGGGGCAGAATCATGCTGAGCCCCAGAAAAAAAATCAAATACCCGGTAATATTTAATATCGTTTTCCAGCTCATTAAATAAACTCTAGCTTGACGGCCAGCATTTTTTCCACCTTGGGGATGGCATGTTTCTGGGCAAAAATGACGACCCGGTCTTCCGGATTGATGATCGATTCACCGGAAGGAATAATGATTTCTTCACCCCGGATAATCCCGATAACCAGGGAATCCTTGGGCATGGCGATTTTTCTCAAAGGCGTACCGACCAGATCTGAAGTAGACAGCGCCTCGGCCTCCAGGATCTCGGCCTGCTCCTCTTTTAAAGAAATGGCGGACAGGACCTTGCCTTTGCGGATATGCTGCAGAATCGAGTTGATCGCCGAAAGCCTGGGGCTGACGACCTGCTCCACGCCGATGGTGGACATCAGGGGTATATAGTTGAATTTTGAAATCTTGGTGACCGTGTTGGCCGCACCCATTCGCTTGGCCAGCAGTGAAATCAGAATATTGGTCTGTTCGTCATTGGTCAGGCTGACCACAACATCCATGTTTTCAATATGCTCTTCGGCCAGAAGTTCCTGGTCGGACCCGTCCCCCTGGAGGACCACTGTTTTATTGACTTCCTCGGCCAGCCTGGCACACCGGACAGGATCGGAATCAATGATTTTGGCTTTTATATCAGTGGCCTCAAATCGTTTGGCCATCCGCAGGCCCAGCCTGCCGCCGCCCACGATCAGGGCCCGTTTGACCGGTTGGGCGGTTTTACCAAAGGCTTTAAGCGAACGGCCCAGGGTTTCTTTTTCGCTGATAAAATAGACGATATCATTGGCCATCAAGCGGGTATTGCCCCGGGGAACAATCATTTTCTCACTGCGAACAATCGCGGCCACAAGAAAAAGCCGGCCCCCGGACCGGGCCGACAAATCAGACAGCTTCTGCCGGACGTAGGGAGAGTCCTCGGCCAACCGGACACCGACCAGTTTCAGTCTGCCTTCGGCCAGATCCACGACTTCAGAAGCACCGGGGACATTGATCAACCTTTCGATCGTGTTGACGACTTCGATCTCCGGATTAATAATCGTATCAATATAAGGGGGCTGTTCTTTAAACATACTGTGGTAATTATCAAAGTCCGCGTTCCGGATACGTGCCAGCTTCTTGGTGGAAGGCGAAAGGATATTGGCCATCAGGCAGGCGACAAGGTTGGTCTCATCACTGTCGGTTACCGCCAGAACGATTTCGGCTTCTTTGATGCCAGCGCCATGCAATACGGTCGGACTGCTGCCCGACCCCATAACCGTCTGAACATCTGTATGGTCAGCCACCCGGCGCAGTGATGCCTGATCCCGGTCAATCACCACCACATCTTTATTTTCAATAGACAGCCGGCTGGCAATATGGAAGCCCACCTCACCGGCGCCGATAATTAACACTTTCAATTAAATCTCCTCTCGGCTGATATCCGCCGAATTTTTATCTTAATATCATAACTGCATCCATCCACAAACGCAAATTACCGCCATCACCCGGCCGCGGATGGCGGGTGTCATCCTGATTTCCGTGTCAAAGGATGAAAAGGCCCCATCCCGGGAAATACCGCTTGATATTTTCAGCAGTTATACTGTAAACATATTTAAATTATAAATAATATGGAGAAAACAACAAGGTGTCGGAAAAAAAGTACCAGGTCCTTTTTTATGGCGAGATATTACCGGGCTCGGATATTGAAACAGTAAAGAACAACCTGGCTGAAATTTTCAATGTTGATAAAAAAAAGATTGAGGGCCTGTTTTCCGGTGGAAAAAAAGTTGTCAAAAAAAATTCGTCACGTGACGTGTGTGAAAAAACCAAAAAAGTATTCGCGTCCGCCGGAGCGGTCGCGTCAGTCGTTCCCCAGGGGGACCGATCAGCACCACCACCGGTAAGGAAAGAACCCGCCCCCGGAGAAAAGCCCCCGGCCAGGGCTGCAACCCCGCCCCCGATACCCGATAACGTCCCTGGCAAACGACCTGACAGCACCAGTGCCGAGAAGAATATCAATAAGACCGTACTGCTGCTGCTGACTTTTTTTCTGGGGGGGTTCGGTGTTCACAAGTTTTACCTGGCTAAAAACATCCAGGGGATTTTTTATTTTCTGCTCTCCTGGACCTTTATCCCGTTGCTTTTTTCTGTGGTTGACTTTCTGATATACCTCTTTACAGATGAAGAAAAACTAAACGGCAAATACCGGGCCGGCGCAACCCCCCTGGTCATCATAATGGCGGTATGCGGGCCATTTGTCTTTATCATCGCACTGAGCACGGTCATGGCCATCGCCTTTCCCATTTTTCTGCTCTCCGATACGGGACAGAAGACGCTTGCACCGATCATGGAAAAAGCGTTTTCACAATCGCTTGAATTCGAAGTGTCCGAAAACGCTACCGGAACCATGCCGGCGCCTTCTTCGAAAATGGCGATGAAACAATCCGGTTTTGCTGAAGAAACCGCAGCATTAAAAGCCGGGGGCACCTGTTCCGGAAAAATCCATGGGCAGCCTTTTTCAGTTGATAATGCCTATATTCAAAATGGTATTTTACATCTGGGACAGGGTACCGGCTTTTTTGCGGACCAGGAGATGGTTATTTTCATGTTTCTGAAGGACAATGACGTTTCCAGCCAACGCTTCCATGTCTCGGCAAACGATGATGGTTTTAACCATCCCCATATCCACTTAAAATGGCAGTCCGGCGACGAGCCTGGACCCCAGACCGAAGTCGCCATGAAAGGATATGACCTGGACATCGAATTCGGGCAGGTTGTCGGCAAGACCGTTCAGGGCAAAATTGACCTGAACATACCCGGAGGCAAGGAGACCTGCCTGGCAGGGACATTTACTGCCGAAATCAGCGACGAATAACGTATAAAGCAAACCACTGTGGCACAAAAAAACAAAAAAACGACCGGCGGCGAAAAAAACAGCAACCGCGCGGATCAATCCCGCAAACGGATTCTGGCCGCCGCCAGAGCGGTGTTTGCCCAGTACCCCTATGGCGCTGCCGGTGTTCGAAAAATTGAAGAAGAAGGCGGTTTTAACTATGCCCTTATCCGGTATTATTTCGGCTCTAAAAAAGGGCTCTTTGAAGCGGTTTCATTTGATTTAATTAACGAATATATCCATCACATTCTGCCCGGCATAAAAACGTCGCTGGAGAACACCGCCCCCGAGACGGCGCTGCCCCGGTTTGTCAATGAAATGTTTGATTTTGCCTTTGACCACCCGGACGGCCCGACCACCGTGATGCTCAATATCGGCCAGACCGAGCTGTTTGAAGACACCCTGCTCGGTCTTTCAGCCATGCGGCGTTATTTTACGCAAGTCACAAAAATCTTTAAGGCATCTATCCCGTTTGACGTCTCCGACCAGGAAGTCACCATGTGGGTTTTTGCTTTTACTGCCCTGACAGTGAACTTCGTCGGTGCCAGGGCCTTTCATGCCGCGGCGCTCAGCATGGACCCGGAAAGTGATGAATACCGGCAATGGGTCAAACAGGCCATACTGACCGTGTTCACGCCGGTATTGGAACGGTTTTTATACGGTCAGGGCGTTGACCCGGAAATTGTTCTTTCCGAGGAGGCCAGGGCCTACTTCCCGGAGGCCCCGGCCCCGAACCCGACGTCCCAAAAGAAAAAAACCAAAGGTGACATGACCCGCGAGAAGATTCTCGATGCGGCTCAATCTGTTTTCAGCAAACGGCCATACAACACGGCCAGTATCAGGCAGATCGGGCAGGCGGGCGGATTTGATTTTACCATCATTCACCATTATTTCCCGACCAAGAAAGAGCTGTCTGAAGCCGTGAGCATTCGTTTTTACACTGACTTTTTTAAGCAATCGGCTTTATGGCTGGCCGTGATCCCGGACGGGCCCCACAACCGGATATCGCTTTCCGATGGCCTGTCCCTTTATATCAACAGCCTTCTTGAATACTTGTTCGCGCATCACCATGGCCCGGCCATTATCATGCAGAACATGGCCCAACCGGATCCGGGCCTGACGTTGCCGGCTTTTGAGTTTACCTTGCGTTTTTACAATGATATCGCCAACCGTTTAAAACAATTATTGCCCCTCAAGGCGGGGGAAAAAGAAATCCGCATGTGGCAGTACTGCCTGGTCACGCTGATATCGACCTGCGTGGGCGGGCCGGATTATCCGGCCCGCATCATCGGCCTGTCCCCAAAAGGAAGTCAATACCGGCAGTGGGTGTTTTCAACGCTGATATTTCTGTTTTACCCCGGATTGAAAAAAATGATAACCCGGACATCCGATCCGGATATTGACTGACACCCTGCAGGACAGCAGAAGCGCGCCTGCAACCCCGGGGAGGCCCATTGATTTATATTGCCATAAAACCCAGGGCCAGCATCGTCAGCATCGCCGCGCTGATGTAAAATGATCGATAATTCAACGCTTTTTCCAGTTCCTGTTTCCAGAAAAACCCTTTTCCCATGGCCGCCCGGACGGCTTTTAAAGAAGGCCATAAGGGGGTTTCAGACACGGATTGATAGGGCCTTTGCTTTACATCACTTCTTTCATTTTCGACCATCAGCAGTTTCAGGTCCTCACCGCCCCGGTGGGATGATGAGACGAAAAGGTTTTCCCCGACTGCACACGGGTTAAGCATCTGTAAAAACGGGCCTGTATTTCCATTGAATTGTGCCTGTGTCATCATGATTTTTTCCTCCTGCTGCATTTTGGTTTCCGCAATCCGGTCTCTGTCTTTACTGGTTCTTCGACTTTCGCGGGTTCTTCTTTGGACGGCACTTCTTTTTCCAGCTTTGCGAAAAACATTGATATTTCTTTTCCCCTCTGCCTCAACAGCCGCCGCCAGCGTTCGATTCCTTTTTCCAGAAGCTTGATTTTGTTGTTCAAATAATCCATCTGCGCTTTCATCTGCGGCAACCGGCCGCCCATTTCCGCCAGGCTGTTACGCTCTTTGTCCTTTTTGAACGAAAGGTAGTCCCGGACCAGCTCGGCCAGCACCTTGATTTCATCCAGCGTGTATCCGAACAGCTGCAGATCCTGAATGTACTGGCAAACCTTGACATAGGATTCGGGATAAAGGCGAAAGCCGCCCGGCGTATAACTTTCCGGCTCGATGATGCCTTTTTCTTCCCAGTGCTTGATGGTTCTTGGATTGGAGTCGATCCGTTTAGCCAACTCACCGACGGTCAACAGCGGCATGCCTGATGCGTGGCGTTTGGCCCCTTTGCTCGGTATACCGACTTTTCGGCGGATCCGGATGACCTCATCAAGTGAATAACCGATATCCAGCAGCTTGAAAATCGTATCGGCGGCCTCAAGCCCGCTCTGGTCAAAATACGGCGTATCACCATCCACCCGGCCGGCCGGCACAAGCACCTGGGCTTCAACCAGCTTATCCAGCACAGCCTTCTCAATACCGGTCTTACTAATGAACTCTTCCTGATTGTAAATGTGCTCGACCATAAAAACCTTCGTCTACGTATGTTTTTATTTAAAAGTATACCTAAACGTATAGTTACTATTTTTGCCTGTGTCAAGTTTTTTTTGAAATTATGATAAAAGCACTTCTTTTAAACTTAAAAAATGCGCCGCAGATCCCCGGGTGCAGCCAACAAACACCTTGACATGAAAGGGCCGCAGGGTTATTGTACATTTGTATAAATTGGGGCAAAACAACTCTTTAAAAATTTTCGGCTGTTGTGTCAGGGCACGGGTACCGGATGTCCGGACATTCACGTTTATAATAACCCGCGATTTTGATTGATCACATCCAGGAGAGACGCCACCCATGACAGCACTAAAACAGCAGCACCGCATGATTGAAAAGGCCTTACGGGAATATGCGGAAAAAGAAATTATGCCCCGGATTCCAGCCTTTGAAAGCGGTCAGGAACCGCCCTATGCGTTAATGCGCCGAATGATGACGGACATTCTCGGCGCCGACTGGATCAAGCAATCCCTGCTGAAACGGGTGGACAAAATGGACCGGGGGGAATGGGACAAGAATAAATCCAAAGGGGCCATGGATATTATGGAAGGCATGGACCCCTTGATGGCATCGATCGTGATCAAGGAACTGTCCCGGGTCAGCCCCGGGTTCTGCATGTCATGGGGTGCCGCTGTCGGACTTTGTGGCGCCAACATTCTGGACAAGGGAACAGCAGACCAGATCCGGCAATATGCCGTACCGGCGATTACCATGGAAAAAATCGGGGCCTGGGCGCTGACGGAACCCGAGGCGGGTTCAGACGCCCTGGGGTCAATGAAAACAACCGCCCGGAAAACCGGTGACGGTTATGTCCTAAACGGCAGCAAGACGTTCATTACCAACGCGCCTTTTGCCGATATTTTTGTCGTTTACGCCAAATTGGATCAGGGCCAACCCGAATCAGAACAAATTCCCCACGCTTTCATTGTTGAACGGGGCATGAAAGGACTTTCCACAGGTGCGCCCTTAAAGAAAATGGGGATGAAGGATTCGCCCACCGGAGAGGTGTTTCTGGATGATGTGCTTGTGCCGGCGGAGAATATTCTCGGTGGAAAAGAGCACCGGTCCGGACGCCGGGAAGTCAAATCATCCCTGGGTACGGAACGTTCCGGGATCTGCCCCATGTGCCTGGGAATCATTGAAAAATGTTATGAACTGACGGTGCAGTATGCCAGAAAGCGTAAACAGTTCGGCCGCCCCATCGGTGAATTCCAGGCCGTTCAACTGCAGATCGCCAACATGTATATTCATCTGCAGAACTGCTGGGCCATCGTACTTCGCCTGGCTGAAATGGCCGCAACCGGGCAACAGGACATGGCTTATGTATGTGCGACCAAGGCCTATGCGGGCAAAGCAGCGGTGGAGGTGGCCCTGGACGCCATTCAGATCCATGGCGGCTACGGTTACATGGAAGAATACCATATTGAAAAGCTCATGCGTGACGCCAAGCTTCTGGAAATCGGGGCCGGGACAACCCACATCAACCTGCTGACGGCGGCCCGACTGGAACTGGGGATAAAATCAACAGATAGCGGAAAAGGAGATGAAAAATGACAGACATCAGGTTTGATGGCAGAGTAGCGATTGTAACCGGCGCCGGTGCCGGACTGGGCAGGACTTACGCCCTGGCCCTGGCCGAGCGGGGCGCCAGGGTGGTGGTCAATGATTTAGGCGGGTCCCGGGACGGCACCGGCGCCAGCACCAGCGCGGCAGACGTCGTGGTTGACGAAATAAAAAAAGCCGGCGGAGAAGCGGCGGCCAACTATGATTCCGTGGCCACAAAAGAAGGCGGTGAAAACATCGTCAAAACAGCCGTGGACGCTTTTGGCAAAGTGGATATTGTCATCAATAACGCCGGTATCTTGCGGGATAAAAGCTTTGTCAAAATGGGCGAGGATGAGTGGGACCTGGTTGTCGGCGTGCATTTAAAAGGGGCTTTTTGCGTCACCCAGCCGGCCTTTAAAATCATGCGTGAAAACGGCTATGGCCGGATCGTCAACACCACCTCCGGTGCCGGTCTTTACGGCAACTTCGGCCAGAGCAACTACTGCTCGGCCAAAATGGGCCTGGTCGGACTGATGAACAACCTGGCCATCGAAGGCGCCAAATATGATATCAAATGCAATACCATCGCGCCGATTGCCGCTTCCAGGTTGACCGAAGATGTCATGCCGCCCAATTTGTTTGAAAAGCTGCAGCCTGAATTTATCACCCCGCTGGTACTTTACCTGGCCTCTGAGACCAACACGGAAACCAAAAAAATCTTTAACTGTGCGGCCGGATGGTTCAGCCGGGCGGAAGTGATTTGCGCGCCAGGCGCCATCATCGGCGATGGGAAAAGGGCCATCTCGCCCGAAGAAATTCAACAGAACTGGGAAAAAATCATGAGCATGGACGAAGCCAAACCGTTGGGGTCGGTGGCGGAATCCTTTGCTTTTCTGGGACCGCTGCTGTCATAACCCGGAATTTAAGACTCAAACAGGCCTTTTGCGGGCGACCGGAAGACCGCCCGCAAAGGCCGCAGACACCTAAGAGACAACCGATTAATCATTAACCTGAGGAGGGGGGATGAAAATATCCGTTTTTGGTTTGTCAATCATCTGGGGCGCTTTCTGGGGAATGGCCGCGTTTTACTGTGTATTTCTGTCTTTTCTGGGGTTTGAGACGCCCTATAAACTGGTATGCGAACTTTGTTTCGGGTTGATTCCGCCCTCTTTGTTCGGCGCCATTGTAGCCAGTGCCTTCGGTTTTGCCATGGGCTTTGGTTCGGCGCTCTTCGGCGGCACGGTCTATAATTTTATTGCCGTGCTGACCGAATAAGGGTTTCGTAAAAAGTCTGAATGCAGCCAGGCGGCTGGGGGCCAAGCGGCTGAGGGCCAGGCGGCGCCGGGTCCTTGAAAATTTCACGTACTTTTATGTACGCGCATCCTCAGAATTTGCCGTGACGCCCTTGGCCACCGGCAAAGCGCCCGGCCCCGGCAACCGTTTCACCGCTTTCGATGGTCTTTAAGCCCAGCCGGAATTCGTTTTGCATGGCACCTGAAAAATCAAGATCAAACTGTTCGTAGGCTGACCGGCGGTCACTGCGCATGCAGTTTTCCGGAAAAGCGGCGATCTGTTTGCCCAGATTCACCGCCTCGGTCAGGGCGGAACCGTCCGGCACGAGCCGGTTGGCCAGCCCCATGGACAGGGCCTCCTCTGCTGGTATTGGCCGGCCGGTCAGAATCATGTCCAGGGCGCGGGAAAGGCCGATCAGCCGGGGAAGACGGACCGTACCGCCGTCAATGAGCGGTACGCCCCAGCGCCGGCAGAACACCCCGAACACGGCACTTTCTTCAACCACCCGCAGGTCACACATCAGGGCCAGTTCCAAACCACCGGCCACGGCGTAACCTGCCACGGCCGCGATTACCGGCTTTGAAAAGACCATGCGGGAAGGCCCCATGGGGCCGTCCCCATCCGGCGCCATTCGATTGATGGTATCCCCTCCCTGTGAAACGCTTTTCAAATCAGCGCCGGCGCAAAAATTACCGCCGGTGCCGGTCAGAACAGCCACTTTGGCCTCTTGATTATTTTCAAAATGTCGGAAAGCTTCGGCCAGAGCCTCGGCTGTCGGGCGATTGACCGCGTTTCTCACTTCGGGCCGGTTGATGGTGATGATGGTCACCGGCCCGTCGGTGTCAGTCAATACCAGCATAATCAGTCCTTTTGCGCTTTTGGAGCAGTTTATTAAACCCGTTTTTTATTTTTCTTTGATTTTCATTATCGCCAACGTCTGCGGTTAGCTGTGGCGCGGCTTGCCTGAGCGCAGCGAAAAGCAAGCCGTGGACATCAGCCACACCGCTTGGTTGGCCTATTAATATATACAAGCATCTAATATTGACAGGACTTCAGACAACAGTTCGTCGTTTCGTCGCTCGATACGCTTAACACGACGAGCACGGAAATCAACTGATTTTACTTGTTCAACCATGACGAAACCGGTCAACTCGCTTGCCTTTGGAATTGGTACGTGAAAGGGAAAACCACGATCTGTATTTGTAATAGGACACACAATAGCCAAACCTGTGCTGCTATTGAACAGGTCCTTGCTGACAACTAGTGCCGGTCGACGCCCTTTTTGCTCATGACCAGCTTGCGGATCAAATGTAATCGCGATTAAGTCTCCCTGTTTGGGAATATAAGTCGCCATTTACCAGACCTCTTTACCGACTGGTTTTCCCCAATCGGTTTCTTTGGCTTGGTGTTCTTTGGGAATTTTCGCCACAAGATCCTTGAGTTCATATTTCCTGCGCACTCTTTGGGCTGGGGTGACGATTAAGGAACCATCTTTCACAGAAATATTGACGTTATCGCCCACATTGATTTGTGCGTCCGAAAGCAAGGCCTTTGTGATGCGAAGGCCTTGGCTATTTCCCCATTTTTGAATTTTTGCAAGCATAAAGCCACCTCCTGATGTATATCCAAAGTATATACATTAAATGTTTGATGGTCAAGCGTTTTTTCAGGCCAACGGCGGGCGCCGCCGGCGAGCAGGGGTTGCAGACTTCGCTAAAGTGAGTTTAACACCAAACTATGCCAAGACAAAAGCAGCCCGTCCGCGAGTCCGTGTGAGTGGCATTGATAATCATTCACTTATCTTTTTGGAAAATATTTTACTTTGCTCAAATCTTTGAAATCTGAATCTTGAGTCCATATCGTTGCGTTATATTCTTTTGCAGTTGCAATGATTATGCTATCAGCCATCGGAATGCCATTTTCCAAGCTTATTTTTGAGGCTGAAATAGCCAATGAACTCGTCAGGTCCACGACAGAACCTTTCCGCATCGCAACGACTGCCTGTAAGGCTTCATCCTCTCCAGATTCTCGAAGGACTACCTTAAAGACCTCATAAATAGTTACTGTCGGGACAACAAGTGACGCCGTGTCTTTTAAGGGGGTGAGAAAGTGTTTAGCGTTTGGCTCATCAGCAAAATATGCAAGCCAACCTGAAGAATCGACAATATTCATACTCTGTCTTCCTCTCGTTCGAATTCCGTGTTTATCCCCTTGATAAAGCCACGCAGCTCTTTAATGTCTTTTTCTGGAATAAGTTCAATTCGACCAATGTATTCAACTACTTGCATTTTTTGCCCAGGACGAATCTGTAGTGCCTGCCTGACTGATTTTGGTATAACAACTTGAAACTTGGGTGATACGGTTACAGTTTGCATGATAAAACCTCCATCGATATTTTTTCGTAATACGATAGCACTATCGATACGGCTTGTCAAATTCTTTCTGATGGCTAACGAGTCTGTAGGAAAAGTCTATTTTCGATAAATTTTATCTTTTTTCAGAAAAACACCTTCGTAGAATATATTTTATACTAAAACATAAAATCCTTGCAAACCATCTATTTTAGATGGCTTCACAGAGATCATACAAAATCTTATATAACTTTCAGGTTTTCAAAAATTGGCGGCAAAACCCTATGTTTTACTCAAATTTTACTTTTTCTACAGCCTCAACGTCTTCAGCCAATGGGCGCCAGGGCTTCCTCTGACTGTCTTAAAGATGGTTAATGTTCAGTTTCCCCAAAATGTTCAAAACTCGAGTGCCCTGGCTATCATTTGGGCTGCTTGGTTAAGTGCCCGCATTATTCAGAAAGACCTTAACGACAACATGGGCAAATAAAATAAAATGATATTTTTCTTTTTACGCTTTGTCCATCAC
Source organism: Desulfosudaceae bacterium (assembly GCA_963674745.2). Lineage (GTDB taxonomy): Bacteria > Desulfobacterota > Desulfobacteria > Desulfobacterales > Desulfosudaceae > JBFMDX01. Next base: position 903,429 of record CAXXDV010000001.1, read on the forward strand.
GAACTTATGAAAACGGGTAGGTCTCTTTTCATCCGGACAAATAAAGGCGCATTATCATTCGGCCGCGCCAGTTCGAAAATAAAATTTATCTTTACTGGCCGAAAAATTCAACTTGGTGACAATTACCATTTTGGCAACGAATGTCGAATTCAGCCAAAATTCTTTTTTTTATTTTTTTCCCGTACAGATTCAGTGCACTTAACGTCCGCCACCACCGGCGAGCAGGGTTTGCGGACTTCTTAAATGTTAGTTCAACACCACACTATGCCAAAACTAAGGCAGCACGCCCCTGCGAGTCTGTGTGAGTGGCGTTGATGTGAAATTTTTTATTGTTAATCCATTTTCCTCGAATAATGTATTATACAAGTCAATCTTTCCGCCTTCTTTAATAAACCTTTCGATTTCATGATACATTTCATCTTTTCTGTTTAATGTAAATAGACAAAGGGACAAACAGAAAGACGCAATTTCTTTTTTGGGAAGAAGTTCTACAGCACGTTTTGCGTAAGGGATTGCGTTTTCGGAATCATTGAGTTCTGAATAATATAAAGTTGCTATCATTGACGCAGATACACCGGATTTAGGGTACTTTTCAAGTATATGTTTAAATTCAATAATGGCTTCCTTTACTTTACCTTGGTTCTTTAAGTCAAAGGCGTGCTCATACATTTTTTCTTCTTCTGAATTCATATGCTTAATCTATTACACATAACGTCCGCCACCACCGGCAAGCAGGGTTTACGGACTTCTTAAAATGTTAGTTCAACACCACACTATGCAAAAACAAAGGCAGCCCGCCCCTGCGAGTCTGTGTGGGTGGCGTTGTTATGTGCCCAATAATTTAATCATATATATTAAAACAATGAGTTCTAATAATGCGACAAAAGCACCGGCTATCACATGCGAGAATTTGACAAACCAATAAATATCGACCCGATCTGCCAGCCAGCCAATTCTGAACAAATATATTCCATAAACTATTATTGCAGTTGGTAGGCCAAAGCTCCAGCGGAAACTACCTTCCGGAATACCTTGTAATACAAAAGTCACCAAGACTATTAAAGTAAAAGCTGCCAAAAATATGGCAAATAAAGCATGTATTCGAAAAATTTGCTTCACGAAACGTTGCTTGATTAATACATACAAACCACTGAGAAAGATCAGTAAACAAAAAGGGATATACCAAAATAAAGGTTGTACTTCGTCTAAAGAACCTTCATCGTAATAGATGGCAAACATTCCTCCAATTGCGAGCAAAAAGACAGTACCCGAACATTTGACATTCAAGCGGAAAATATTTGCCAAGTCGACATTGTCATATTTTTCAACAAGGTGCGTAATCACTTACATCCTGCACATAACGGCGGCCGCCAATGGGAGCCAGGGTTTCCACTGACTTGCCGTAAAGATGGTTAATGTTCATTCCCCTCAAAAGTGCAAAACCCGGGTGCCCTGGCGATCCTCTTGCGATGCCTTGTTATGTGTTTACGTTTTTTTTCTGTATCTTATGTCTCTTTATTCGAGGAATAGTTTTTAGTAACAATAATATTTATTATCAGCACGATAATTACAAAGACCGTAAAACAAAAATAAATTATAAACAAAGAAACAGAAGCTTTTTCGGAGATATCTTGCACTTTCGAAACATCTTTTAAGACCCCAATAATTTTTATGGGGTCTGTTGTGTTATCAATCTCAGAACTTAAATCAGAAACTAAGGAGCTCGTCTGTGTACTTGGAAAACCCATAAGCACAAAAAAAAGAACTGATATTGATACAATCAAACCGATAACATTGACACCAGATAGCCAAGATAGGTCTTTTCTTTTTTTCACATATTACCTCCGTACTTTCATAGCTGTGTGACACATAACGTCTGCCACCACCGGCGAGCAGGGTTTACAGACTCAGCAAAAGTTCGTTCAACACCAAACTGTGCCAAAACCAAGGCCGCCCGCACCTGCGAGTCCGTGTGAGTGGCGTGGTTAGCACGTTAATCAGTTAGCTTTCTTTTCAGAAATTCATATATCTTTGCATAATCCTTGTTCCCAAAATAAATCAAAATGCAAATGAGTGATACCATAAATATTATAAATACTATAAACCATTTATATAAAAGTATATGGCTGATAATCTGGGGTAACGAATTGAATTTAGAAAAGGCATCATTGAATACTCCAAAAAGTAGAATCAATAAGAATAAGCATATAGCTATAAGCCAGTACCGTAACAGAAATGATAATGAAATTTTACCATTTAACGAAACCTTTCCATCACGCTCATTGAATTTTCCAACGAATTGAGGCCTCAAAGGAGAGCCCAGAAACCATCGATAATAATAAATAATCACATTATCTTTTTTGATTTTTCCGACAAAATTGTTCTGAAAGATCGTGTTGAAATGATTTGTCTCTGTTCCCATCTGAAGTGTTGCTATTGAACTTTTTAAATCATAAGCACTTGTAATATCAACATCTTGCTTCTTCCAAAAAATCATTTTAATTATTCTTATCATTTTTCAGAGTGCGTGCTAACGTCTGCAGCCAAAGTAGCCAGGGCTTCCAGTGACTGACTTTAAGGTGGTTGATGTTCAATTTCCCCCGAATGTTCAAAAGCCGAATGCCCTGGCTATCATTTGGGCTGCTTGGTTAAGTGCCCGCATTATTGAGAAAGACTTTAACGACAGCATGGGCAAATAAATTAAAATGATATTTTTCTTTTTACGCCTTGTCCATCATGAACTTATGAAAACGGGTAGGTCTCTTTTCATCCGGACAAATAAAGGCTCAAAATCAAACAGTCCCGCCAGATCAAAATACAGCTTATCTTTACTGATTGAAAATATCAATCTGGTGACAATTTCCATAGTGGCAACGAAGATCATTTTTCGTCAAAATTCTTTTTTTATTTTTTCCCGTACAGATTAAGTGCACTTAACTATGTTATTAGATAGGCTGCTTGATTTCATCCCGTTTCTGTATACTTAACCATAAATTTGATTAACTACAAATAATTTTTCATTGGACGATGAAATGGTTTTTATGCCATAAATTTAGATAATTAGGTTGTTCTGACTTTATCTATATAAATTTATTGACGCACGTTTAATAAAGAATTAGGGTCTTAAACGGGCATGCTTGATAATTTTTCATTTTACTTAGCACGCAATCTTCAGGTTCAGGGAGGAACTATGGAAAAATTCGCTGATTATCTCATTTCAAAGTCAATCATACCGGAAAACCAGATTCCGTACTATATCGGGTGGGTGAAAGCCTTTTTCCGGTTCCTGGACAAAGACACGTCCGAAAATGTAACGGCAGATGAAATTGACCGGTATATTAAAGGACTGGTCAAACTGGTTGAAGCGTGGCAGTTAAAACAGGCCAGGCAGGCGATCCAGGCGTTCTGTTTTTTCCAGGGCCAGCCACCTCCGAATATGCCTTAGCGCGATACAGGACCCGGGTCGAAGGCCTGGCGCTTCATATAAAAAGCGTCATCCCCGAAGCCGGGGATGACGCTTTTTGAATACAAAAAAGGACGCGTTCAACGACGGGCTCAGATGGCTCGCGCCGCCTCGTATCCTTCGTGAACCGCGAATACGATCTTTCTGGGCTGCTTGGCATCGCCGATCACGACCACCTGGTAATCCTTCAGCTCTTCGGCCAGATCACTATTGGGTCTTGAGCCGATGGCCACAACAACCGTATCGGCTGCAATGATCTGCTGTTCACCGTTGACCTCGCCGACAATACCATCAGCCGTGATTTCCTTGACGGCAAAGGCGTTGATCTGTTCGATACCGCATTCGTTCAGGCACTGCATGATAACCCACTTGGTACCCGGCCCGATGTTGTGCCCCATCTTGTCCAGCATTTCCAGCTGGACCACTTTCTTGCCTTCTTTGGCCAGGTGCAGACAGACATCACAACCGGTGCCGCCGCCGCCGATAACCGCCACCGTCTCTCCGGGCACGGGTTTGCCCACCAGCACATCCCAGGCGTGCATGACATTGTCCCGATCCACGCCTTTGATGGGCGGAGAAGCCGGAACAGCGCCTGCCGCGTATATTATCACATCCGGTTTTTCAGCCGCCACGGTCTCTTTATCAGCGGTCTGACCGAGCTTGACCGTTACGCCCAGATCCTTGAGCATGGCCGTAAAATATTCCCCGACCAGGGCAAACTCGCCGAAATCCGGGGTCTGGGAGGCCAGTTTCAACTGCCCGCCCAGGCGGTCACTGTTATCGATCAGCACCACTTCGTGCCCGCGGACAGCGGCCACCCGTGCGGCTTCACAACCACCTGGGCCACCGCCGATAACCAGCACCTTCTTTTTCTCGGCTGCCGGCTGGAGCTCGCCGTAAAGTGACTCCCGGCAGGCCTCGGCATTAATGGCGCAGGTCACCGGTTTGCCTTCAAACAGGCTGTCCATGCAATTCATGCAGGCGATACACCGGCGGATCAGCTCGGGACGGCCGGCCTTGACCTTGTTGGGCAGATCGGGATCGCACACCAGCGGCCGGGCCATACAGACCATGTCGGCTTTGCCCGAGGCCAGGATCTCCTCGGCCAGTTCGGCGCTGTTGATACGGTTGGAGGCCGCCACCGGGGCGTGATCAAGCGCGCTTTTGATGCCTTCGGCCATCCAGACATAACCGCCGCGGGGGACATTCATGGTGATCATGGGTTCCAGGGATTCATGCCAGCCGGCCGTAATGTTAAAGGCATCCGCCCCGGCATCTTCCCATATTTTCGCGAACTGCTTCATATCATCCAGCTTGTTGCCGCCCGGCACCAATTCATCTCCCACCATACGGACAAAAAGCGGGTAATCATCCCCCACATTTTCCCGGATGGACGCAATGATCTCCGTACCGAACCGGGCCCGGTTCTCCAGGCTGCCGCCGTACGCGTCGGTCCGCAGGTTGGTGGCCGGGCTCATGAACTGGCTGATCAGGTAGCCGGCGCTGGCAATGATCTCCACGCAGTCATATCCGGCGGTTTTGGCCCGGGCCGCAGCCGCGCCAAAGGCGTCTACGATCTCTTTGATCTCTTCAACCGTCAGGGCACGGGGTTTTTGTTTGGAAAAAATCGGCGGGGCCACGTCCGAGGCACTGACCGCCTGATTGCCGGTCAGAAACGTCATTTCATAGCGGCCCGGATGCCACAACTGGATGCTGGCTTGAGAATCATATTGATGGATTGCTTTGACCATCCGCTCATGTCCGGGCAGAAATTTATCATCGGAAATATCCAGCCCCATCACCATGCCCGGTACCACCGGGCTGATACCGACCGTTACCAGTCCGGCACCGCCCTTGGCCCGGCGTTCATAATAGGCCACGGCCGCGTCATTGATTTCGCCCATGGCGACGTTAACCGTCAAAGCCGGCATGATGATTCGATTGGGCATCGTCATTGATTTAATGGTCATCGGTTCCATCAAGTGTTTGAATTCGGACATGGCGCACCTCTTTTTAAGTTGTTTTATAAGGTTTTAACTTTAAGCATATTAATATTTTTGCCGTTCACGTCATCTAAGTATAAGGGTTCAAGGATTCAAGGGGTCGAGGGTCAAGGGGGCAATCATTTTACACAGGCCACCAGCGGCTCGTCCGCCGATATCAGAGAAACCAGCGCCCGTTTGAAGACGTCCCGCTGATCCTCGGGGAATGTGTTCATGATCTCTTCGTTGGCCCGCAACCTTAAGGCACGAAGCTCTTCCTTCATGCCCGCGCTCTTATCCGTCAGACAAACCAGAATGGCCCGCCGGTCGTTGGGATTGCGTTCTCTGTACACGAATCCGGCCCGTTCCAGGCGATCGATCAGGCCGGTCAAGGTGGCCGAGTCAAATCGCAACAATTCACCGATAAGCGTCGGCGAGAGGCGATCGGAAACCCACAGGCACTCTATTATGAGATATTGGGCCGGGGTCAGACCGTAAGGCTCAAGAAAATTTCGCAGCAGTTTCTGCGCGGCCTGGGCAGCCCGCGAAAGGAGAAAGCAGACACAGGAACGGGGATCGTCCAGATTCTTTAGCATATCATTATCTGTTATACATATATCTTGCATGCGAGATACTTTCTCCGATTTTTTATTCCCTGTCAAGAAAAAAATTACCTGAAACGAATTTGAGAGGCATAAAGCACAAGGGTTCAAGGGGTCAAGGATTCGAGGGGTCGAGGGCGCAAATGAAGACAACTTACTTAAATTATTTGAAAATGGGATGGATGAGTGTGGCCGGATGAAAAGCCATGATCATTTGCTAAATGTCGACAAAGGGCTTAAGGAGCACCCCTTGAACCCTCGACACCTTGGCCCCTCGGACCCTTTTTTCAACAGAATTGAAGAAGAACAGACCTGGCTATCCATGTAGTTGTGGAGATGACTGGGCAGAGGCCAAAAGTCAGGCCGGTATAAAGTTAACCTGGCTGACCATGGCTTCCTGCTGCTTGATCAGCTTTTCGATCTGGGTCTTTTCCCGGTCACTGGTCACCGGTTCAACCTGAGATATCGGCCGGTTATCAGCGTCTTTGGTGTATTGCCATTGCCGGACATAGCCCGCCACACTGGCGAAACAAAAAGCACCGAACCCGCAGCAGGTCCGATCGACAATACCATTGCCGACCGTATAAAGGACTTCTTCTCCCTGAAAGGGTAAGCGGGCCTCTTTGGTTATCAGGTAATGACCGCCGATGGCCGTAATTTCGCTGTTTAATTCCGGATGGGTAAAATCCCGAACAGGCGTATTCATCGTTAAGCAACGTCTTTACACCGGATATGTCATAACAGATCCGGGCTAAGGGGTTGTCCTCAGCTGTTCCTCAACCATGTCGGTGGTATTGCCGAATACCGCTCGATAAGCCACCGTCAGGATGCAGAACCCCAGGGGAAGTGTCAGCACAATGCCGATTCCCAAAAGGATGGCGCCCAGGCTGCCGATGACCGCGGTAACGATTGTCAGACCGAGAAAAGGCCAGAAATTGGCTTTCACAACATCCATGCTGGTCGTGGAAGCCTCCCAGAAGCCCATGTTCCGGTCGGCGATTAAAAACATGCCGAAGACCAGCAGCGCCTGCAGCGCATAAGTAAAAAAAAGAGCCGCCACGTGACCGATAAGGGGAAACCATCCCAATATCAGCACCCCGAGGATCATAATCACACCCCAGATCAGCATAAACAGCAGGGCATTAAAAAATACGGAAAACCCTGAAAAAACGGTTCCCGGTCCGGGCGGGGGTGTTTCACCGTCGAATAACCGCAGGGTCAACAAAATAAATCCCGCGGTCAAGGGCGGCATCAGGATCATCATGGTCAGACTGCTCAAGGCAACCAGGAGAATGGCCGCCACCACCAGGGTAAAAAAATTGGCTTTAAAAAGCTTAACGCCTTCATCAATCCAGGGCCCGAATTGCACCTCAACCTGATTTTCCATCACACCCTCCTTAATTTTTCTTTATTATTTATAAATCGCAAAGAACCCGCCGAAAGTCAAGAAAATGGCAAAAAAGACAAACCCGTAAAAATTTCTTGCTAAATCAAAAGAATCAGATAATATGACTGACATGTCAGTCAGAGAAAAGAAAAAAGCGGAAACCCGCCAGCTCCTGATGGGTGCCGGCGTTCAGGCCTTTCACGAAAAAGGCATCCACGAAACCCGGGTATCGGATATCGTGGCTCGGGCCGGCGTGGCCCAGGGAACATTCTACAATCATTTTCAATCCAAAGAAGCCCTGTTCAGGGCCATGGCCGATGAATACATGGCCCATTACGTGGCGCTGTTTCATCATCATACCGCCGGCCTGTTTGAAACGGAAAACCCGGCCGACATGGTCCACGCTTTCGTCGGATTTTTACGCCAGCTGTTTATCAACTGCCGGGAGAACATTGCCACCGCCCGGCTGGTTTTCGGCGAGGGCGCCGGCTCGGTGGGTCCTTACCAGGAAATTTGCGATTCCGTGGTCAGCCGCTTTATCTTCCTGATCAAAAGCGTTCTGGACCAGGGAAACGAAAAAGAATTTCTCCGGATAAACGATACTGAACTGGCGGCAGCCATGGTGTTCGGCCTGTTTCAACGCTGCATGTTTTATTTTCTGTTAACCAAAAAAGAATTTGACGTCGACCGGATTGAACGGGGGATGACCGCCTTTCTCTTTGAAGGACTGAACGTTCAACTGGAAGACGATTAATGCAGAAACATTTTAGGGCCTCGCCGGAGGGTGAAATACCCGGACTAAAGGGGGAAAAATGACATACACATCAAACGCCGACTGGAGCACCTGTACCGAGTGCGGACAATGCCTGATGAAGTGTCCGGTACTGGAAATGGAAAAAGATGACGCGGTCGCGGCCATTCGCAAGCTGATTCGGGGAGAACCGGCCCCGGAGGTACTCGACAGATGCACCTTCTGCTTTGACTGCAACCGGTACTGTCCGGTGGAGGGCCTTCGCCCCCATGAACTTTTTCTCCAGCGCGCCCTGGAAAAACGCAAAAAAGTGCCCGGCGTTTTAAACTATCTTTCCAATGGCCGGGGCACCAAAAACATGTTCGGCGATCTTTACAATCAGCTGAAACCGGATGAAAAACAAATTCTTGAAAAATGGTCTGTCATACCCGATGGCGGTGACGTTTTATGGGTGGGCTGTATCGGGCGGCTCAGCTGCCGGGATCTGGATCGGTCCGGCGTACTGGCACCACTTACCAAGTTTGGACCTCCGGAGCTGTGTTGCGGTGAACTGCCCTACCGGTTATGCTCCTGGGATATGTACGAGGAAACCGTCAACCGGACACTGGCGGTGCTGGAACCCATGAAAATCGATCGTCTGGTCTGTTACTGCGGCTCGTGCTACAACTATTTTACCAGCATTCTACCCAAAGTTTACGGCAAAGCCCTGCCCTATCCGGTGATTTCCCTGTATGAATGGTTGTGGGAACAATACGAAAAAGGCGCCATCCAGGTTAAACAACCGCGCAACTTCAAAGCCGCCATTCACGAATCATGCTATGTCAGTGAACTGGATCCGTCGTTTGCCGAATGCCTGCGTAAACTTTATAACGTTACGGGCATGGAGGCCGTTGAGCTTGAACATCACGGGGACCGGAACCTGTCCTGCGGTGCCGTTAGCATCGTTCGGAGCATGAACATGGTCAAAAGCCTGTTCAAGGAACAGCGCACAAAATTCCATGAAGTATCAGACGCGGGCGCAGACGAAATAGCGTTAAACTGCCCGGGCTGTTATATTACGCTGAGCTTTACCAACCGGCTGTATAAGAAAAAATTGCGTTACATGCCGGAAATTCTGTTGTCCGCCTTTGGAGACGAAATCACGGTGCCCCTGGGTAAACGCATCCCCGGCATTGCCAAAACCGTGACCATGAATTTTCCCCGGGTAATGTTCTGGTAATTTTAAGGAGAGGCCATGCTGGTATCGGTCTGGAAATCAAAAAACGAAATTCAACAGGCCCTGGCCGACGCCCGACGCGTGGCGGTATTTTCCTGTAACGTCTGTGCCAACCTCAACGGTACCGGCGGCAGGCGGGGATTGCGCCGGATGAAGCGCTTGCTGAAAGAGTGGGGCAAGGAAATTGTACTGGCCAAAACCGTCAATGTCTGCTGTTCGGAAGTGATCATGCGGCAGTGCCTGCGGATCTATATTGAACCGATCAAAAACAAGTGCGACGCCCTGATCATGCTGTCCTGCGCCGGTGGGGTCAAGTGTGCTTTTTTATGTGACCCCGGCCTTCCGGTGGTGGCGGCCCTGGATTCTTTCGGCAGCGGCGTTGTCACCACCTCCATGGAGACCTTTGAGGCGGGTCTCTGCCAGAGCTGCGATCATTGCGTGCTGACCTATACCGGCGGCATCTGCCCGCTGGCCGCCTGCCCGGCGAAGAAGAAATACGGGCCGTGCAAAAAAGCGCCCGCAGAAGGCATGGTTTGTGCCGTGGATCCGGACCGGGAATGCGTCTGGAAGAAAATTGAACAAAAGGCGGACATGGCGGCCCTTGCCAAAATGGCCGAACTTCATGGCAGCAAAGATTATGAACGGCTGCCGGCGGTACCGGTCAAAGGGTCACCGAAAGTCGTCCTTAAAACCTCGGGCTGGTTCATGGCCCGGATTCCGGGCATATCCGGCCTGATCGACATGATAAGATAGGGTTAAATCTTTAAAATGCTGTCTAACAGGGACTTAAGCTTCTCATCCATGTCAGCCCCTTTTTTCTTCTCGTAATTCGCAATCTGGGCTTTGATGACTTCGAGCTTTTTGTCAATTAACAGGCCTCGCTCCACTTTTTTGATCATGGTCGTATTTTGTTTCAACAGCTGCTTCACTCGGGCGATAAGCTGATCGACCAGGCTCTTTACAATCGCCAGGTTCTGACTCAACTGCTCCTGGAGCTTTTCTTCGGTAATGATGAAAACCGTGGTCGGCTCCATGGCTTTGGCTGTGGCCGTCCTGGGTTCGCCTGTTATGATGGCCATTTCGCCGAAAATCTGGTCTTTTTCCAGTTCACCGATCTTCATGCTTTTGTCTCTGAACCGGCGCGTAATTTTAACCTTCCCGCTGAGAATGAGATAGGCTTCTTCCCCGGTGGCGCCCTGTTTAAAAATAACGTCTCCGGCTTTGAACATTTTTGTGGAAAACCCCTTTTGCCTGGGTTTTTCAGCGGTCTTCCCCTCTTTTTTCTCCTGGATTTTACGATCCAGCGCCGGGGTGTCTAAACTTTCACCGGCTTCACTGTCATCAAATGTCCTGTAATCCAAAACGTCAAAATCGGGAGCAGCAGGCTGTGCTGCAGGTGCCTGTTCCGGCTCAACGGCTGCTGTTTCAGGGGAACCCTCATGCTGCTCTTCATATCCAGGATCGTATCCCGGCTCGAGCGTGGAAGTATCAATTCCGATTGGAAAATCATCCACCGGATCATCAATAATCGTAATATCAGAGGCGTCGATTTCAACCTCAACAGGCTCTTCTTCAGCCTGGCCATCGTCTTCCGGGTTCAATTCTGGTGCCGCCATATCCTTCCCGGTTTCATCAGCTCCGTCATTCACCATCGTAAAATCAGAGCTGTCGACTTCGACTTCCGGCTCGACGTCAGGTGCGCTTTCACCCTGGACATCCTTTTCCATCTTTAATTCGGGAATTTCATCTTCCCGGTCTTTTTCGTTGTCCCCCATTTTGCCCCCCGTGTTAAAACCCCGATATTTAATGATCTTTTATCTAGATTGCATCACAGGTCCAAAAATTTGTCAACCTCTAACCCGGATATTTCACGAATTGATTTGGCCCCGGCCCCTTTGCCCATTCTGCAAAACGCGGGCGCTTACTCACGTAGGGGCAACCCCCTGTGGTTGCCCTTCCTCACCCGGCCTACTCATCGAGTTTAAAATCGACCCCACCCTCCTTGAGACCGGCTATACCGGCGCCGATACTGAAATTATCGGTTATACCCGCGGCATCCAGGTTAAGCTGCGCTTCATAGGAGCGGACCCCGGTATTGCAGACCAGGACGATTTTTTTATCTTTCGGCACTTCATCCATGCGGTCACACAGTTGATCATGGGGAATGCTTTTCCAGATACCGGAAAACTTGTTTTCAAACGGTTGCGCATCGGCCAGCGCCCGGCAATCCACGAAAAACACATCGCCGTTGTCCTTATTTTCCCATGCCTCATGGAAAGCGGCAAAATCCAAGGGCCGGTAGCGGCCATCGAGATAATTGGCAGTGGCGTTGCCCAGGGCATTGATGATATCCATGGCTGCGGCAAACGGCGGAGAATAGGCAATTTCCAGGTTACTGATTTCTTCCACCGGGGGTTTGTACTTGAGTATCGTGGCCACGGCATTTATCCGGCCCACCATTTCGCATCCCTGGCCGCCGAACCCCTGAATACCGAGGACCTGTCGGGTCTTGCGGTCAACCACCAGCTCCAGGTAAATAATTTCTTTTTCAATATAAAAATGGGCCCGGTCAAACTGGGCCACCACGACACTGGCGGCATCAAATCCGGCCTGTTTTGCTTTATCCACCGTCAGACCCGCGCCGGCCAGAGAACTATCAAACACCTTGACCACGAAACTGCCCACCCCTCCTTCAAAAACGGCGTTTCCACCGACGATGTTGGTGCCCACCACCCGGCCCTGGCGGTTGGCCATGGAACCCAGCGGGAAATACCCGGGCTGACCGGTAATCAGGTTGGGAACGGCAACACAATCACCGCCGGAATAGATATCCGGATCTGATGTTTCCATTTTTTCGTTCACCACGATCAACCCCTGGGGGGTTATGTCCAGACCGGCTTCTTTGGCCAGGTCGGTATTGGGGATGACACCGGCCGATACAATGACCAGATCGGCCGCAAGCTCACGCTTGTCCGTCTTGACACCGGTAACTTTTCCCTCTCCCAGGAATTCAACCACCTTTTCATTTGTGAAAACGGTTACATCATGTTTGTTCAGCCGCTTTTCCACCATGGTCGCCAGATGAGAACTGGCGAAACCGGGCATGACCTGGCCGCAAACCTCGACGATAGTTGTTTCGATTTCCCACATGTCGGACAGCGCTTCGGCCATTTCCAGGCCGATAAACCCGGCACCGATAATGACCGCTTTTTCCGGGCTGTCATTGGTGACCATCTGCTTGATACCCATGGCATCCCGCAGATTGGCAACGGTAAAGACATTTTCCAGGTTTTCACCGGGCAGATTCAGCCGCCTCGGACGGGTACCGGTGGCGATGACCAGCTTGTCATAAGCCAGGGTATCGGTGCTGTTGTCTTTTTTCCGGATATGCACGACTTTGTTTTCCCGGTCGATCCGGGTGACTTCGGTGCCGGTCATGGCGATGACGCCTTTGTCTTTCAGAAAAAAACGCTCATCCCGAACCATGTGAAAGCTGGTTGAGCGCAATTCGGATTCATCGCTGACATCACCTGAAATGTAAAAAGGAATGCCGCAACCGCCGTAAGAGATATATTCGTCCTTGTCAACCAGGTACACTTCCGCGTCCGGGTCGAGTCTTTTGGCCCGGCAGGCCGCCTTGGGGCCCAGTGCCACACCACCGATGATGACTATTTTTCGAGACATAATTTTGACCTCCACAATCTTTTTATGTTGATGATCATATATTTAGTTATGAGCATTATCTCAAAAAAAACGACCATACCGCATTCCCTATCCAGATTCAAGCCCCGGACGGAGGTTTTTATCAACCGCTTGAAACAGAAAGCTATTTAACCTGACAGACCAGTCCCTTCAGGTAGGAACCCTCCGGAAATCCGAGAGCCACAGGATGATCCGCTGCCTGCCCCAAACGGGCGATGATAACGGCTGACCGCCCGGCGTCAAGGGCGGCATCGGCAATGATCTTCTGAAACAGAGACGGGTCCAATAAGCCGGAACAGGAAAACGTCATCAGAACGCCTCCCGGCCGCAGCAGCCGGAAAGCCAGAAGCGCAATGTCCTTGTATCCGCGGGCGGCCCTGTTCAAATGCGCCCGGGATTCGACAAACTTGGGCGGATCCAGGACGATCAGGTCAAACTCCCGTTTTCTTTCACTGTACGTCCGCAACTGTTCAAACACATCCGCCTGAACATTTTCGACGCGGCCCCTGTCAAAACCGTTGATGTCCAGATGCCGATCCAGTATTTCCAAGGCCGGTCCTGATGCTTCCACGTTGGTCACATGCCCGGCACCGCCGTGCAGGGCGTAAATCCCGAATCCGCCGGTATAGGCAAAACAGTTCAGCACTTCGGCCCCTTTGGCGTAACGCATCAGGTGACGGCGATTCTCCCGTTGATCCAGATAAAAACCGGTTTTATGTCCGTTGACGATATCCGCAAGAAAACGCAATCCGTTCTCTTCAAAAGGCACATGTCCGGGCGGCGGGGCTCCGGAAACGACCCTCTTAACCGGGGCCAGCCCTTCCTTGGCACGAACCGAAGCGTCGGAGCGCTCATATATACCTTGGCAGGGCACCAGTCGGGCAAGCTCGGCCGCAATCGTCTCTTTCCAGAATTCCGCACCGCACGACAGACACTGCATGACCAGAAAATCCCCGTACCGGTCTACGATCAAACCGGGCAGACCGTCGGATTCGGCATAGACCAGCCGCATGGCGGTGGTTGATTGGAATTGCCGCAAAAACGTTCTTCGGGAAATAGCGGCCTTGAGCCGTGTTCGAAAGAACGCCTCATCAACCGGCCGGTTCGAATCAAACGACCAGACGCGGACCGTAATCTGGGATTCGGGCGAAACAGCGCCCCTGGCCAGAAACTTGCCTTTGTGGGATAAAACATCAACGGTTTCACCGGGCGCAACCCCTTGGGGACGACGCGCCAGGGCACCGGAAAAAACCCAGGGATGGCATCTTTTCAGCGATGATTCCCGGCCTTTTTTAAGATAGATGTCAGTCATTTTTCAAATAATTCCAAAGTCATGTTGAAAAGTATCGAAAAAGCGGCAAAAGAACAATCATTTATTATAACCATGTGATATAGTTGCTGAGTCTGAAACGACCGGACCATTTGGAATTAACAGGAGCGGTCACATGAAGGGAAATTTGATATGACGCAACCAATTTATCTTGATTATAACGGCACCACCCCGAACGCGCCCGAAGTTGTCGAGGCCATGCGTCTTTACCTGGAAACGGAATTCGGCAACCCCTCCAGTTCCCACTGGTACGGCATCCGGCCGAAGCAGGCGGTCGAAGCGGCCAGGCGGCAGGTGGCCGGCTTGATCGGCTGCACGGCCGACGAAATTTTTTTTACCAGCGGCGGGACTGAATCCAACAACCAGGCCATCAAAAGCATTGCCGCCGCCCGGCAAGACCGCGGACGCCATATTATCACCTCGCAGATCGAACATCCGGCCATCCTGGAAGTCTGCCGGTTTATGGAGGGATGGGGTTTCTCCGTAACCTGCCTGCCCGTGGATGAATTCGGGCGGGTTGATCCGGATGATGTGGCTGCCGCCGTCAGGCCGGAGACCATTCTGATTTCCATCATGCACGCCAATAATGAAGTCGGCACCATTCAACCGATTAAAGAAATATCCGCCATTGCGTCACAGGCCGGCATCCTGATGCATACCGACGCGGCCCAGTCCCCGGGCAAGGTTCCCGTTAACGTGGATGATCTGGGTGTGGACCTGCTCTCCATCGCCGGCCATAAGCTTTACGCGCCCAAAGGCGTCGGCGCGCTCTATATCCGCAAAGGCGTCGAAACCCGGCCCTTTTGCCACGGCGCAGGCCAGGAAAAAGGTGCCCGGGCGGGCACTGAAAACGTGCCCGGAATTGTCGGACTGGGAAAAGCCTGTGAACTCATTGCCGCCGGCCTGGAGAAAAAGGCGGCCCACATGAAAACAATGCGCGATCGATTTGAAAATGCCCTGCGATCCGGGTTGACGGGCATCCGATTTAACGGCCATGCCGAATTGCGGCTGCCCAACACGTGCAGTGTTTCGTTTTCCGGCCTAGAAGCCGACCGGATCCTGGAAGAAATCGGACTTGAAGTCGCCGCCTCGGCCGGGGCCGCCTGTCACTCCGACCATGTGGAAATTTCACCTGTCCTGGCTGCCATGAACATCCCGGAAGACCGGGCCAAGGGCACGCTGCGGTTTTCCACCGGAAAAATGACAACAACCGAAGATATCGACCGGGCCGCCGAAGTGATCATTACGGCCGTCAAAAAATTGCGCTTGTAACCTGTTGCAATCGTATACAACGATAGTAAACGGCCATGACCGACCATCTTTCAAAAATCCGTCCCGTGTTGAAAACGCTTCCGCCCTTTTTCTTTCTAACGGTTATTGCCATCATTAGTTACGGCAACTCGTTTAACGCGCCGTTCGTCTTTGACGATCTGCCCCAGATCATTGAAAACCCCCATATCCGAATAACCGGATATTCATCGGATATTCCAGCACGATTGATGAATTGCCGCAATCCCAACCGGTTTCTGGCCTATGCCACCTTTGCCCTGAACTATTATGTTCATCAATACGAGGTGGCCGGGTATCATTTAGTCAACGTGATTATTCATATTATAACGGCTTTTCTCGTCTTTTTAATCGCCCGGATGACTTCCCGGCTGTGCGATGAAAAGCCCTCTGTCCTGCTGCCTTTTCTGGCCGCCGCCCTGTGGCTGGTGAGCCCGGTTCATACCCAGTCGGCAACCTATATCGTTCAGCGCATGAACGCCATGGCAGCCATGTTTACCCTCCTGGCCCTCTGCTGCTTTGTCCGGGCAAGATTAATGCAGAGAAGCGACAAATCAGGTCTCAAGCCGATCCTGCTTTATGCCGGGGTCGGTTTTTCCGGTCTGTGCGGCCTGGCCGCCAAGGAAACCGGCGCCATCCTGCCAATTGTCCTCCTGCTTTACGAATGGTATTTCTTCCAGGACCTGAACCGCGCCTGGATAAAAAAGCAGTTGGCATGGATAAATGTCGTGCTGCTATTGCTGATCATCATCGGCTTCGTGTATATGGGCTGGCACCCCCTGGAACGACTGACGCACATGTATGAAGAACATGATTTCACCA
Organism: Desulfosudaceae bacterium; assembly: GCA_963674745.2. Lineage (GTDB taxonomy): Bacteria > Desulfobacterota > Desulfobacteria > Desulfobacterales > Desulfosudaceae > JBFMDX01. The sequence continues at coordinate 919,971 of CAXXDV010000001.1, forward strand.
TGGGTCAACGCCTGCTGACCGAGCCGCGGGTGGTCCTGTACTACCTGACCCTGCTTGTTTTCCCGCATCCAAGCCGCCTTACGCTGGACTATAATTTCCCCCTGTCCCTGTCATCGTTTAATCCGGCCACGACCCTGCCGGCCATCCTCGGTCTTGTGGCCCTGATTGTCATTGCCGTATATACGGCTCGCAGGCACCGGCTGTTTTCATTTGCCATTATCTGGTTTCTGGTTACCCTGGTCATTGAATCATCGTTTATCGGGCTGGCCATTATCTTTGAACACCGAACATACCTGCCGTCAGTTTTTGTGGCCATCGGACTGGTCTGGTTAATGTTTTCCCACCTTCGGCCAAAGATATTCGCCACCTTACTTTTATGTCTTGCCATCGGCATCAGCAGTTTATGGACACATCAAAGAAACAATACCTGGAACAATCCCATCTCTCTTTGGCAGGACACAATTCAAAAGTCCTTGGGCAAAGCCCTTCACTATAATAATATTGGCGCTATATTTGCTGAACAGGGCATCAGCGATAAGGCCGTTAACTACTACAAAAAGGCCTTACAGTTAGATCCAAAGTATACACTTGCTTATAACAATCTGGGCGTTGAGCTGTCAAAAACGGGCCGTCGCCACGAGGCGATTGACGCTTATCGAACAGTGCTGACAATAGACCCCGAGTATGATTCAGCTCACTATAACCTTGGAAACAATTTATTACAGGCCGGATTTATCGACGCTGCAATCAGTCATTATGAAGCGGCGGTCAGGCTCAAGCCGGATAATATAAACATGTTGAACAACCTGGGCTCGGCTTATACGATCGCAAATCGGTTGGAAGACGCCATTAATTGTTATCTCAGAGCACTACGAATCGATCCGGACTCTGACCTGGCGATCAGAAATTTAGCCACTGTACTGGCCAACTTTAAAGACATCGAAAAAGCTGTTGACCGTTTTTTGCGCCCCGAGTTATCACGCCGGCAGCTGGCCAGGGTCTACAACCGTATCTCGATAATTTGTCTGGAGAAAAAAGATTTGGCGACAGCAGAAGAATAGTGTCGCCAAGCACTACAATTGGAACAAAAGAGCAAAAAACATTTTAAGAAGCCCATTTTCAAAAAAGCCATACTATCGTCCATTCAATCCTCTCTGGGTCGTCAAGTTTTATCAATTGAGGCGGCTGACACTTTACGCTGAAACCGCTTTATATTCACAGTTTGATGAAGCGTTTAAAATCGTGTACACTCTTTTTATGTGCTTGATTTTTATTGCCATCAACCAGCATCCGGACCATCCGTTGATTATTGCCGGCAACCGGGATGAGTTCTACCGTCGCCCCACGGAAAAGCTTTCTTTCTGGCAGGATCAACCCGACATCCTGGCCGGCCGTGACATCGCGGCCGGCGGCACCTGGCTGGGGGTTACCCGAACCGGCCGCATAGCGGCCATCACCAACTACAGAGATCCGGCACGGATAAACGACAATGCGCCGTCAAGAGGGCTACTGGTTCTTGACTTTCTGGCCGCGGACACCACGCCCGAACAGTTTGTCCTGGAAAACGAAGATCGCATGACCCGGTGCAACGGGTTTAACCTTGTTTTCGGGGACCTGTCCGCTCTTTATTATTATTCCAATCGTGGCAACGCGCTGATTTACCGGATACCGCCGGGTCTCCACGCCGTCAGCAACCACCTTTTAAACACCGCCTGGCCGAAGGTCGAAAAAGGCAAAGCAGCCCTGGCCGGCCTGCTGGCCGAACCAGGAGACGTCAATAACGAGGCCCTGTTTTCCGTTCTCCAGGACACGGAAAGGGCCCCTGACAAATTGCTACCGGACACCGGTGTCGGCCTGGACTGGGAGCGCAGCCTCTCCCCCATGTTTATTATTACCGACGTGTATGGGACCCGCAGCACTTCTTTGATAACCGTGGACAACCAGAACAGCGTGACCTTCATGGAACGAACATATACACCGGATGCCTGCGGCCGCCTGGCCGTTTCCACGGAAACCGTTACCTTTCAGCCAGGGCTGTTTGTGGTGACTTGACGGTATTGCAATAATCAATGACAAAAGCATTTTCAGACACGCCCCCGGGGGTCAAAAATTTTCTGGCGTCAGTCCTGCTTATAATTATCGTTCTTATCGTCTATGCCAACACCTTCGACGCTCCTTTTGTATTCGACGACCTGCTGAACATAAAAGAAAACGTGGGCATCCGCCTGACCCGATTTACACCGGAGTCCCTGGCCAGGGTGCTGGGTTCTGACCGGCCGCTGGCCGGATTGAGTTTTGCCCTCAACTACTATTTCCATGCCGATGATGTCCGGGGGTATCATCTCCTCAACCTGGTTATCCATATTATCACCGGCCTGCTGATCATGCTTGTGGCCGAACAGACCTTGCGGCGTTGCGAAATGGGAAGCACCGCAATCCCTGTTTTCGCTGCCGGATTGTGGCTGGTACACCCCGTGCACACCCAGTCCGTCACATACATTGTTCAGCGAATGAATGCCATGGCAACCATGTTTTATATGCTGGCCCTGTTCTGCTACATCCGGGCCCGGGTAAAAACGGCAGACGGCATCAACCCTTTTGAACGGGCCTTGCTTTATGCTTTATGCCTGGTATCCGCCATTCTCGGGCTGGCCGCCAAGGAAACCGTGGCCACCCTGCCGATCATACTACTGCTGTATGAATGGTTCTTTTTTCAACACATGAACTCGACCTGGCTAAAAAAACAACTTCCCTGGATCGGACTGGTGATCCTGACGACAATGGTCCTGATTGTCTTTTTCATGGGTGACAACCCCTTGAACACGATCTACGGTATGTATGACAAACTTGATTTTACCCTTAAACAACGTTTATTGACCCAGGCCAGCGTCGTTGTTTATTACGTTTCACTGCTGGTTTTTCCCTTTCCGTCCCGGCTTACGCTGGTTTATGATTTTCCGTTGTCCCGCACTATGACAGAACCAATGCCTACCGCCCTGGCGATAACGGCCCTGGTTATGCTTTGCGCCGCTGTCCTTTGCTCAACCCGGAAGCATCCCCTGCCGGCGTTCTGCATCGTCTGGTTTCTGGTCACCCTGAGTGTTGAATCCACGGTCATCGGCCTTGATCTGATCTTTGAACACCGGACCTATCTGCCTTCCATTTTTCCGTTGATCGGATTCGTCTGGCTGGCGTTTACCCGGATCCCGGCCAAAGCAGCCGCGGTCGCCATCATCAGTACCGCCATCATTGCCTGTGGCATCTGGACACATCAGCGAAACAGCACCTGGCAAAGCCCCGTCCGTCTCTGGCAGGACACCGTTAACAAATCACCCGGCAAGGCCCTGCCCTATAACAACCTGGCCGTCTGTTTAGCGGAATCCGGCCGTCTTGATGAGGCCGTTTCAAATTATCAGACAGCCCTTGACATAAAGCCTGACTATGCCTCTGCGCATTACAACCTGGGAGTGGACTTATACCAGACCGGCCGTCACCCTTCGGCCATCGACCATTTAGAAACCGCCGTGCGGCTGGAACCGGAAAACGTCCAGGCCTTGAACGCCCTGGGTCTGGCTTATGCCGCAGCCGGGCGCGGGGAAGATGCCGTAAACAGCTACTTCCAAGCGCTTCATGTAAGACCGGATTTTATGCCGGCACTGACCAATCTGGGCATCGCACTGGCGGCATCCCTGCGTGCTGGTGAAAGCATCAACACTTTTTCTATATCGGGGCTCTCCCCCTGGCAGCTGGCCCGGATTTACAACAGCGCGGCCAGCGATTTCATTAAAGCAGGAGACCTGGATTCGGCCGGACTATATTACTATAACGCGGTTCAACTGGATCCCGCTTATATTGACGGTTTATATAACCTCGGCCTGGTGCTGGCCCGGGAAAAAGCGTTTCAACAAGCAGCAGCCGTGTATGCCCGCATACTGGCCATCAGCCCGCACGAAGAAACCGCCCGGAAAAGGCATGCGTATTGCCTGAGCATGATGGCCGGCGGCACGAATTGATGACGTCTTTCCGCCCCGGTAAATTCAGACAATATCGGGATTCAGCCTGGCCGCCAGCAGCGATAAGCGGCGCCGGGGATTGTTTTTCCCCATGGCGACCCGGACGGCCTTGGACGTGCCGATCAGTATGACCAGCCGCCGGGCCCGGGTTAAGGCGGTATAAAGCAGGTTTCTTTCCAGCAGCGTGTAGTGCTGGGTCACCAGGGGCACAATCACCACCGGGTATTCCGATCCCTGGGACTTATGAACCGTTATGGCGTAAGCCAGGGCCAGTTCATCGGTTTCCGAAAAATCATAATCCACGATCCGGCCGTCGTATTCTACGGAGAGTGTTTGCCGGATTGCCTCCACCTCGGTAATGGTCCCGATATCGCCGTTGAAGACCTCTTTGCGGTAGTTGTTCTTCAGATGGATGACCTTGTCACCGGCTTTAAAGCTGCCGTTCCCGGCGGCGCTGACCGCCGGTGCCGGGTTCAACGCCGCCTGAAGCTTCTGGTTCAGGTTAATGGTGCCGACCGCGCCTTTGTGCATGGGCGTCAACACCTGAATACCGGTCAACGGGTTAAACCCGAACCGCTGGGGCAACGTTTCTCCACACAGGCGGACAATCCGATCGGCAATGGCCTCGGGATCGCTTTCCTCAATAAACCAGAAATCATCTTCATCGTTCAGCAATCGCGCCGTTTCCAGGTCAGGGTGTTCTCCCTCGCGAATACGGTGAGCGTTGGTAACGATGGCGCTCTTCTGTGCCTGGCGGAATATTTCCGTCAGGCTGAATACCGGCACCATTTCTGACTGGATCAGGTCGCGCAGCACATTACCCGGCCCCACCGACGGCAATTGGAATACGTCGCCCACCAGCACCAGCACGGCCGAGATCGGGGTGGCCGACAAAAGGTGGTAAAAAAGCTGGATATCGACCATTGATGCCTCGTCAATAATGACGGCATCCGCTTTTAAAGGATTGTCCCTGTTTTTCATAAAGGAATCATCTTCAAAACCGTACCCCAGCAGTTTATGAATGGTGGCCGCTTCATGATGCGTCACTTCGGCCAGACGTTTGGCCGCCCGGCCGGTAGGCGCGGCCAGAATAACGGATTGATTGCTTCCCTCAAGCACCGCGGTAACGGCCCGGATCAGGGTGGTTTTACCGGTTCCCGGCCCGCCGGTGATAATCACCACCCGGTGACGAAAGACATTTTCAAGAACGCTCAACTGTTCGGCAGAGGGCTTGATGGCCAGCTGGTTGACCACCTTTTCGATGAGCGCTTCCGGCGCGCCGACGTCCATGTTCAAAGGAGAATTGACCAGTGCCAGCAGTCGCGCGGCGGTCATGGTCTCGGCCTGGTGCAGACCGGCAGGAAAGACAATATTAATGTCCGGGTCAGGACCCGGCATGGCTTCAATAACCGCCTCTCTGTTTTCGGCCAGTTCGGCCAGCGCGGTTTCAGCCAGATCAATATCGATCTGAAAAACCGCCTCGCACTGCCGTAACAGGTACTGCTCAAAAACAAATACATGCCCGGCCGACGTCTGCTGCTCCAGCAGATGGGCCAGACAGGCCCGCACCCTCCGGGGATCGTCAGGCGTGGCGCCGGAACCCAGGGCAATGGCATCGGCGATCACAAAACCGCTGCCCGGCAGGTCTTCGGCCAGCTGAAAGGGATCGGTTTGCAAAACGGCCAGCGACTCGGGGCCGTATTGCCTGAAAATACGGGCGCTGTGAGTGGCATCCACCCCCTTTTCCACCAGAAAATCCATCAATTCTTTAAGGGCGTGGTGCTCCATCCAGGCCGCCCGGATCATGTCGGCCCTGTTTTGACCGATGCCGGGCACTTCCGTCAACCGCTCCGGCTCTTTTTCGATGACTTTCAGGCTGTCCGCGCCGAAAAAACGGGTGATTTTATCGGCCATGGCCGGCCCCAGCCCCCGGATCAGTCCGGATTTCAAGTAGCGATTAATGCCGTCGGTGGTCGACGGCAGCACGATTTCATAAATTGATATTTTAAACTGCTGGCCGTATCGGGGATGGGTGGTCCAGTCACCGGTGACACGCACGGCCTGACCGGGCGCGGCCCCCGGCATGATACCCACCATGGTGATTAAATTGTTGTGACCGGCAAGCCTCAGGTTGGCGACTGAATAATACGTGGTCTTGTCCCGGAAGCGGATTCTTTCCAGGCTGCCTTCGATGGTAATCATGCGGCCGGGTCCGAATTGTGATTGGTCACCAGCCAGTCGGAGGCATCCTCAAGATCGCCGGCGATATATTCAGGAAAAAGACCTTTTTTTAGAAGTTCTTTTTCGGCGGTAAGGCCGTTGCCGGTTTTGACCAGGATGCTGTATCCGCAACCGGCGGCTTTGCCGCATTCAATATCCCGGGTGCTGTCGCCGATCATACAGGCCGAAGCCAGATCAATGGCATATCGCCGGCAGGCCTGGTGAATCAGGCCGGGCAGGGGTTTGCGGCATTCACACCCTTCTTCAGGCGTATGGGGGCAATAAAAAATATCCGTAATTTCACCGCCGCTGTCGGCCACCGTATGAACCAGTTTGTTGAGCATGTAATCCAGGCCTTCCCGGGTCATGAGCTTCCGGTTGATGGCCGACTGGTTGGTAATCAGGATAATGGAAAAATGGGCTTCGGTCAGTCGTTTTATGGCATCGAGGCTGCCGGCGATAAACGCCACCTCGGACCAGCTTTTAATATAGTCCGGCGAATCCTGGTTGATCACACCGTCTTTGTCCAGAAAGACCACTTTTTCAAGTAAAGATGGTTTCATGCGTTTTACTCGGCTACCAGTTTGACATGGTCGTACCCGTCGGAAACCAGCTTCTGTCGGGCCTGTTCCCCGGCCTCACGGGTGACATACTGCCCCACCCGCACCCGGTAAAACATCTTCGCACCCTCCTGGAAAGCGACAATAAAAACCTGGTCGTACTTCTTTTCCAGTGCGGATTTTAACTCATACGCATTTTCCCGGCTGGTAAACGACCCCACCTGGAGGGAAAAAGCGGCCGCGCCCCCGCCGCCGGACCGGTCATTTACCAAAACCGCCCGTTCGGCCAACGGTTCCCGGTAAGACGAATCCAGGGCCACCACCACCACCCGGCCGGTGCCGCCCATGGCAATGCCCAGCCGGGTGGCCGCTTCATAGGACAGATCAATGATCCGTTCGCCCACAAACGGCCCCCGATCGTTGACGCGTACAATCACCGAACGGCCGTTTTTCGGGTTGATGACCATCACCCGGGTTCCCAGGGGCAGAATTTTATGGGCCGCGGTCATGCCGTGCATGTTGTACACTTCACCGCTGGACGTCTTTTTGCCGTGAAAATCCTTGCCGTACCAGGAGGCGATTCCGGCTTCCACAAAACCGGTGCTGTCTGTAATGGGGACATAGGTTTTTCCGAACTGTTCATAGGGATCGTTCTGCGAGGTTCGTTGGGGCGGAGTCGCACAAGCGGACACAAGCCAAAAACCGACGACAGTCCATAAAAGGTAGCCTGTTTTTCCCTGAGCAATCTGCTTCATACAATACTTTCCAGACAGAATGGTTTACAATCATTTAAAAGTTTATTATATAACACTAATTTTTCTGTAGGCGCAACGGGTTGTCAGCCCCTTTCCGATTTAACCACTGACAGGGGGAAAATTTGACGGAATCAACCAGCAGCAATTCACGAACAGCGCTGTCTCTGCAATACTTTCTTTTTTTCGGCGTGCTGGGCATTTTTCTGCCGTTTTTCAACCTCTACTGCTATCACCTTGGATTTTCCGGTGTTCAGATCGGCGCCCTGTTTTCCGTTCAAACCGGCGCCACGGTTATTTTTCCCATTCTCTGGGGCGCCCTGGCCGACCGCTTCAATGCCCGAAAATCGATTTTCGTGGTGTGCAATTTTATCGGCGCCGGAATCTGGGCCTTTTTTCTGCTGACCACCGATTTTTTACCCATGCTGATCATCACCATTTTTTACGCTGTTTTTCGCGCACCGGTCATTTCCTTTATGGAAGCCTTTTCCATGGATATCCTGGGCCGAAAGAAAACCAGCTACGGCAAGGTCCGGGCCTGGGGCACCGCCAGTTTCGTGGCGGTAGTAATCCTGATGGGACGATTAACGCACATCTATTCGGTAAATATTATCATCCCGTTGATTCTGGGCGGGCTGGTTCTGCAATCTTTCGGGACACTGCTGATGCCGGTGGTCAAACGTGACCGGCCGCAGGAAAAGCCGCCCATATCCACCCTGGCCAGAAAAAAACTCGTGGTTTTTCTCGTCTGCGGATTTCTGATGCTGGTCAGTCACGGTACGTATTACGGTTTTTTTTCCATCCATCTTGAAAACCTGGGCTTTGGAACCATGTTTATCGGATTTGCCTGGGCCCTTGCTTCAATTGCCGAAATAACGGTCATGATCGGTTCCACCCGGCTGTTTGACCGCTTTTCTTTGGAAAACGTGCTTGTTTTCTCTTTTTTCGTGGCCTGCATCCGCTGGATATTGCTGTTTTTCGCGGTTTCCCCGGCAATGATACTGTTGGCTCAGCTTCTGCATGCCGTCACTTACGGCGCTTTTCACATGGCCAGCATCCTGTACATCGACCGGGTCAGCCCGGAAGGCGCCAAAACCATCGGCCAGGCCTTGAACAACTCGGTATCGTTCGGACTGGGCATGATGATCGGGGTGTTTGTCAACGGCTACTTCTTTGATATGGTGGGGTCTACGCCGTTGTTCATCGGCAGCGCTGTTGTGGCCGCCGTTGGCGGGCTTATCCTGTGGCCGGTACTTAAATAATGCCCTGTTCCGCCCTTTTTTTCAGGGCCCGGTTCATATCATCAAACGGCCTGATGACCGCTTTTTGCAATTTTGGTCTTAACAGGGGAATAAGCAGACCATAAAAGATCATGTCGTGATGCAGACGGCATTTGTCTTCCGCTGTCTGCTCCATCAGAAACAGGTGCTGGCTTTCAAACACCAGTGCCAGGCCCGGGCTCCCCAACCATCTAAGCTCTTTATTTTCATCCACGACCAGCAACCGGGGTCGAAAAGTGTGCCCCCGACGGCCCTCGGGTTCAAATCGTACCGTCAGGCGCTGACCTGTCTTCACGCTGCCGCTTGCCTGCCTGATCATGGGGTTCCATTCCGGATACGCGTCAAGATCGGTCAGCACACGCCAGACCTGTTCGACGCCGGCCGAAATATCAATCTGTGTATGGATGGTTTCCCGAAACATTTCAGTTATCTGAATATTTCATAAGTTTTTTCGACATAAATCAATATATCTACAGTGAAATATCCGGATTAAAAGCTTCGACGTCTGGGAGCCTTCTTGCGGCGTTTTTTTCCGTCCGGATCGGCCTGATTTACCTTGATATCCTGGCCGCCGATATATTTTCTGTTCAGGGCTTTAATGGCTTTATCCGCCTCCGAGTTGCTGGGCATTTCAACGAACGCAAAACCCTTGGATATTCCGGAATATCGGTCCTTTATCAGCTTGACACTTTCAACTTCCCCGAACTCTGAAAACATCTTATTCAGCATATCTTCGGAAATGGATTCCGACAGATTGCCCACGTAAATATTCATCTATAATTTCCTTTCTGTTTTTTTGATTTTCTCAGGCAAACGCTCAAAGCGCAAGTAGATATTGAAAAATTTGACAATTTATTCAATCTCTGGCATATTAATGATTATAGTTATCTGCCTGTTTCACCTGCGCTGACCTCAATGTTTCGATTTTTTTGACAGGTTAACCGTTGACGAAAGATTATACCGATGAACAGATTTACAACCATTTCAGTTTTTGTTTTTTTCCTGCTGGGCATCTTTGCCGGCACTGTAATGGCAAAATGGTCGCTTCTTGAAGATTATCAGATGGCGGATCTGGCCGGTGATGAAGGCCTCTGCTTCGCCTCCATACAGGACAAATGTGACTTTGAAGGGTTGAATTATGTCAGAACGTACCCGGAAGATGATCTGAATGATGATATGGACGCAGCCCGGGATCAGGGTTATGAGTTGATTTCTTATGACTTTTCGTTCAAGCACCCCATGGATCCGCCTCCGGCCCCGGTGGTGGAAACGCCCGTGTTAGGCGAAGCGTTTTTCCAGTCCGGCTGGTACACACCCGGTTATTCGGGGTGGGTCAACCTGTGGGATAAGCTCCTCGAATCCATGCCCGCGCATTAGCCCCACGGCTACTTCTTTTCCATGGCCGCCCGTTCCTGCTCCAACTCCTTGATCAGGGCCGACAATGTCCAGCTTTCGGAAAACGGTGTCAAGGTTGCCCATAACGGGCGGGGCAATCCGGTTCCCCGATAGGCGGACAGTGTCCGATGCAGTTCTTTTTCTTTGATCCCGGCAAGAATAATGGCCCGCACGGGTCCGGCCTCCCCGTTTCGACCGGATTGATCGGAACGGGCAAATATATCAGCAAGTTTCTTGTCATTATCAGCCGCTGTGGCAAAAATCACCGACACCGCTTCCAAAGGAACGGCTTCGAGCATTTTTAAAATCGTGCCCTGCTCAACATCTGAAAATCCGCATACCAGCAAGGCCCTGGGACCATACAAAAGCTGGTCCGTCTCTTCCATTTTCTTAAACGTGCCCTGACTCATGGTTTCCTCCTTTGCCTGACCGGGGTTGTGCCATCTGATTTAAACTTTTATCATACCTGGTATCAAAATAAAAATACGGTGACTTGTTCCGGACATCAATGATAATAAATAAAAAAGACCACCTTCCCATTAGTTGTAGTATAAGGGCTGCATAACTTTCAGTTCAGTCAAAGGTCTTGGAAGGGGCCAAGGGTTCAAGGGGTCAAGTAAACGACTATAAACAAAAGTCGGACGAACGTCTGGATGTTCGGCTTGTGGGTTGAAATCCGGATATTCTTAACAGAACATGCGATCCGCATTATACTTTTTTATATACAAACGACCTCGGGAAACACCATGAGCAAAGACCGCCTCAAGCAACAAATCGACTTTATCCTGGAAATCGACCGGTTGAAAACCATTGACCGCCGGACTTACCTGACCGACACCAGCCGTTTTGAAAACTCGGCCGAGCACTCCTGGCATATCGCCGTTATGGCCCTGGTTCTGTCCGAACATGCCAACAACCCGGACATTGATCTGTTAAAAGTGATCCGCATGCTGCTGCTTCATGACCTGGTGGAGATTGACGCCGGCGACACCTTTGCCTATGACATCCGGGCCAATGAAGACAAGCAGGTCCGGGAGCAGGCCGCGGCGGAAAGAATTTTTAACCTTTTGCCTCCGGACCAGGCCGCTGTTTTCCGGGAGGCCTGGGAAGAATTTGAGGCCAGACAGACCCCGGAAGCCGTGTTTGCCGCATCCCTTGACCGGCTTCAGCCCATGCTGCACAACCTGTATACCCGGGGCAAAGCCTGGCAGGAGCACGGGGTGCGAAAGGACCAGGTCCTTGCCTTCAACCGCCACATGGCCGAGGGCGCTTCCGCCCTGTGGGACTTCGCCGTTGCCGGCATTGAAAAAGCGGTTGATCGCGGCGATCTCCAGGAATAAAAGGACATTAAAAATGCCGGGCTGGTTTAAACCCCGATATCCTCGTCTGGACTGGATCCAGGTGGAAATTACCTCCCGCTGTAACGCCGACTGTCGTTTTTGCCCCCATCACGCCTGGCGGCAGGACTGGCAAAACCGGGACATGTCGATAGAAACATTTGAATCCCTGTTACCGGCCTTAAAGAAAACGCGGCTGGTCTATCTTCAGGGCTGGGGCGAACCCTTTCTGCACCCCGATTTTTTTAAATTGCTCAACATCGGCAGGTCAGCCGGCGCCCGGGTGGGCACCACCACCAACGGGACCCTTCTCGACCGCTCAACAACCGAACGGATGGTGACCGAAAATCTTGATTTCATTGCCTTTTCCATGGCTGGTATGTCAGAAGAAAATGACCGGATCAGAAAAGGCACCCGCCTGGAATCTGTCCGCAAAGCCATAGAAACGCTCAAACAGGTCAAAGACAATCATGGCAGCCGCACCCCGGCTGTCCATATCGCTTTTATGCTGCTTCGTTCCCGGTTAAAGGAGATTGACCGCCTGCCGGATTTTTTTGCCGGCCTGGGCGTTGACCAGGTCGTGATCAGCTCGTTGAGCCTGGCAACGGCGCCGGAATGGAAAAAGGAGGCCATTCTTGCCGACACGCCGGAAGAATGGGCCGAACTGACGGAACAGGTTTTAAAGGCCCGTAAAACCGCCCGCCGCCGTAACCTGGATTTGCACTTCCGGCTGGTATCTCCCCTGGCCAAACCGGAACCGTGCCATGAAAATATCCTTCACGCGATGGTGATCGGCGTCAACGGCGATGTTTCGCCGTGTGTGATGACCAACTTTCCCCATCCCCGGCCGCCGGCCCGTCGGGTCTTCGGCAACATCAACCATCAGCCCTTAAACAACATTTGGCGAAACCCGGCCTACCGTTCCTTTCGTCGCCAATGGGCCACCGGGAACCTGCCGGAGGACTGCCGAATTTGTCTTAAAAGCCGGATGGTTGACATCGCGTCGGAGACATCCGGCCCGACCGGAAATCTGGTACCTGATTTTTAACGTTTTTGATTTACTTTCAGGCCCGTCTTTTTCCCGGCCCGGTGTTCGACGACACCCATGATCCAGTCGAACAGCGCTTTGAAAACCCACCTAAAAAATCATGCCTGACTCTTTTATGGACTTTTTTTAGATTTTTTGTAATTTTTATTCTTTTTTTCTTGACAAAAAAGTCCAATCTGACTTTTATTGTAATTTATCACCTCATAAAAACAAAAAGGAACCCATTTTATGGCCGGAAAAAAGCCTTCTCAAGCACCCAAAATGCAGCAACGGGCGATTGCCACGCGCCAGCGCTTTCTGGAAGCCACCCTCCAGTCCCTGGCGGAAAAAGGCTACGCCGCCACCACCACCCAGGAAATCTGCCGGCGCCTCAATGTGTCCCGGGGAACCCTGCTTCACCACTTTTCCACTCGCGAAGAACTGATCATCGAGGCGGTGGAATATGTCCTGGGGGAAAACGTGAGCCACTTCAAACAGACCATGACCAACCTGGCCGGCCGTCAACTGACAATGGTCGACATTGCCAGAAACCTCTGGGAAGAGCACTGGACCAGTCCGACCTACTATGCCTGGTTGGAACTGGTGCTGGCCTCCCGGACCGATCCGGTGCTGAACAAACAGGTCCGCTCTCTGTCCGAACGGTGGACGGAAAAATTTCACGCCGCCTTCAGGGATGTCATGGGCCGGGAACCGGACGGGGTATACTGGCTGTTTTTTCTGGTATTGAACGCTTTATCCATTGAAACCATCCACACCATGCCGGAACGCGTTAACGGCTTTCTGGATGATTTAATGGCTTTTGTGGATATCACCGACCGGTTTTTCATTCAGTATCCCGGGCGGGCGGCGGGCCCGACCAATAGACAGGAAGACAAAATCAAAAACGAGAAAGCAGAGCAGTAATTGATTGCAGGATAGCGAAACAAAAAGGAGACAAGCAATGACAATTCAACAACCATTTAAACAGGGCGCGGATTTTGAATACCTGCGCAAAGTGCTGATGCGGGAAGTATCCCAGGGCCCGGTGCCGATCATCGAGCTCGTAGTTGACGGCGACCCCATGTCCGAGGTGACGGGGCTGCCCACACCCTTCAGCAGCATGCTGGACATGGTTGATTTTGTGGAAGGTGACGGTTCCATAAATCAGGATTCGATAAGAAAGGCCGTACAGGTCTATGACCTCTCTCTGGGTTTTACCCGGGCGGTGGGCTATGATTATGTCACGATCATTCCCGCCGTTCTCATTCCGCGCACCAAAGCGAATATCAGCCGGGAGATTCCCGGTCAGGTCAAGCAGCGGGGCTGGCAGAACGAACATGACGGCTTGATTCAGGACCGGGCCGCCTTTGAGGCTTTTCCCTGGCCGGACTCGAGCGGGCTTGGCCTTGTGGGTATCGACTATATTGCACCCCAGATGCCCGAAGGCGCCAAAATCATGGTTTTTTACATGGGTATATTCGAAGACCTGCGGGCGTTGATGGGGTTTGAGCAGATGGCCATCAAGAGTATTCGCGAACCCGAACTTATCGGCGACATTCTGGAGAAACTGACGGTCATTGCCGAAACGGAGCTTGATAAAATCGCGGCCCATCCATCGGTCGGCGCGGTATTTTATGCCGAGGACATGGGATTCAACACCGGCACCATGCTCTCGCCGGCCTTTTTCAAAGAATGGGTTATTCCCCGCCAGAAGCGCATCGCCGATGTCGTCCACAAGCACAACAAACCGTTTCTGCTCCATTCCTGCGGCCAGGTCGACGCCCTGATGGAGGACCTGATCGAAGTAGTGGGTATCGACGGGTATCACAGCTTTGAAGACAACATCGAACCGGTCGAGGATTTCTATAAACGCTACCACGACCGCATCTCCATCCTCGGCGGCGTGGACGTCAACCTGCTCACCCACGGCAGCGAAGAAGAGGTACGGACCCGATGCCGCCGGATTCTCGATGCCTGCGGTCCGGGCGGGGGTTTTGCCATCGGCTCGGGCAATTCCATCACCAATTACTGCAGTATCGAAAATTATTACACCATGCTGGATGAGACCCGGCGCTGGAATGAAGAACAGGGCTTTAAATAAGGGAGACAAGCATATGAAAGAACTCAAAGAAAAAATCATTGCCGGAGATGAAGCAGGCACCGCAAAGATCGTCCGCAGCCTTTTGGACGACAAGGTCGAGGTCGAGATTATCATGAAACAGGGCCTGATCGCGGCCATGGACGAAGTGGGCGACCGGTTCCAGGCCGGCAAGATATACCTGCCGGAGATGCTGGTGGCGGCCCAGGCCATGAAAAGCGGCCTGGCCGTTTTAGAACCGTTAATCAAGGGCAGCGGCGTCAAACCGGCCGGCACGGCCGTCATCGGCACCATGCAGGGTGACCTGCACGACATCGGTAAAAACCTGGTCATCATGTCCCTGGAAGGCGCCGGTTTTGAAGTCGTTGACCTGGGCATGGACGTGCCACCGGAGAAATTTGTCGACGCCATTACCGCCCATCAACCCCGGGTGGTGGGCATGAGCGCACTGCTTAGCACTACCATGTTAGGAATGGAAAAGACGGTTACAGCCATTACGGAAGCTGGTCTCCGGGACCAGGTCAAAATCATGGTCGGCGGCGCGCCCGTCAACCAGGATTTTGCGGACAGGATCGGGGCCGATTTTTACGGCAAGGATTCGGTTGCCGCCAAGGTTTTCGCGATAGAAGCGCTTTAACCCCCACAATCCATACCCATAAAAGAGGGAAAACATGGCACAGCAAACGTTTCACAGCATCTGCGCCTGGACGTTCAACGCCGGCAAAGGCGGGTTCACCCCTGCCGACACCCGGCCGCAATGGACCGAAGACCGCCTGGACACCTGCGGTAAAATAGGCCTGATCAAGGATAAAATAGCCCCCCGGCTGCCCGATCATATTCATCTGGGCCTGGAGATTCATTACGACTATGAATACAATGAGAGTGATGCCGGGGCCATTGCCGACAAACTGGTCGAGACCGGGATTTCCCTGGCCATGACCACGCCGGGCGCCCACCGACATTTCCCTTATGGTGGTCCTGCCTCTCCTGACATAAAGGAACGGGACGCGGCCCGGGAATACAGCGCGAAAGCCCTTGACCTGACCTACGGTCCCCTGAAGAAGGCCTGGCACCCGGAGGTCCCGCCGGCTTTCGTCATCTGGAACGGTTCCTTCGGCTATGACCTGGCCACGGTCGGCATCCGCAATATGTACCAGAACCTGAAGGAAAGCGTGGCCGGTTTATGCCGGCTGGAAGCGGAACGCGGCGGACATCTGCATATTGCCATCGAGCCCAAGCCCAACGAAGGCCACCCGGCCATGCTCCTGCCCACGGTTGCCTCGGCCATCGTGTTCTGGCGAAAACTGCACGAGGAGTTCGGCATTGACCTGAAGCAAAAAGGGGTCAACAAGGAGTTCGGTCATTCGGAAATGATCGGGCTGGACCATGTCTATGATACCGTGGAAGAGATCGACAACCACATGCTCTGCCACATGCACATCAACAGCCAGGGTTACAACGACGGCCTGATCCTGGGCGGCCCGGGTAAATACGATATCGACAACGGCGCCCGCATCAACGGCATGAATATCGCCATTGCCGGGCTGATTCAACAGGCCGGCTATAACCGCTGGAAAGGCCACGACATGCAGGTCCGCGCCCATGACACCGAAGCGCAGGGCATCGACCGGGTCGTTCGCAGCATCTTAAGCTGGGACGCCTGCGAACAGGCGGCAGCGGCTCTGGATTATGACACCCTGAACGACCACCTGGCCGACCGCGAAACCGCCAAAGCCGAAGACATCATGCGCCGGGCCGTCATGCACGCCTGTGACATTTTTTACCAAATGTACGAAAGGTAGGGGCGGCCCCCTGTGGCCGCCCAACTGGTGGGCAACCACGGGGGGATTGCCCCTACATGAACACCGATCATGCGCATCGTAGGGGCAGCCACGAGAGGTGCCCCTACATGAACCGCTGATAAATGAAGGTAAAAACACTTAATGACCAAAGACAAAGAAAAACGGTTCCCCCGCCTGGCCAGACAACTCCGTGAATCAGACGATGCGTCCGCGCTGGAAAAAGGGGTTGCCGACCTCCTCTCCGCCATGACCCTGGGCGAAAAAATCGCGCAGATGTCCGGTAACGCGACATTATTCGACTTGGGCATTATGCTGGTCCGTTATAACCTGAAGACTTACAATTCAGGAGAGAACAAACGCCTGGGCATCCCGGCCATAAGGTTTACCGACGGTCCCCGCGGCATCACCGTGGGCAATTCGACCTGTTTTCCCGTATCCATGGCCCGGGGCGCCACCTGGGACCCGGCCCTTGAAGAAAAGGCCGGCAACGTCATGGGCACCGAAGCCAGGGCCCAGGGCGCCAATTTTTTCGGCGGTGTGTGTATCAATGTACTGCGACATCCCGGTTGGGGAAGAGCCCAGGAAACGTTCGGGGAAGACCCGCACCTGTTGGGGGAAATGGGCTCGGCCGCCATCCGGGGCGTCCAACCGCATGCCATGACCTGCGCCAAGCATTTTGCCTGCAACAGCATCGAAGAATCCCGGTTTTACGTGGATGTTCATATCGACGAGCAGGCCCTGCGTGAAGTCTATCTGCCTCATTTTAAAAAATGCGTTGACGCCGGTGCCGACTGCGTCATGAGCGCCTATAACCGCGTCAACGGCGAGTATTGCGGTCACAATGAACACCTCCTGGCCGGCATTTTAAAAAACGAGTGGGACTTTAGCGGCTTTGTCATGTCTGATTTCTGCTACGGTGTTTATGACGCCCGGGACGGGGTCACGGCCGGCCTGGACATGGAAATGCCGGACACCAAATGTTACGGCAAAAAGCTTCGGAACCTGGTCGAACAAGGACAGATTCCGGAGGCGATCATCGACCGGGCAGTGACGCGGATTCTTGGCGCAAAGCTCAAATTCGCCCTTCGTGATCAGTCGGCCGCTTACACAAAAGACAAGATCGCCTGCCCCGGGCATACCCGCCTGGCTTACGAGGTGGCCTGTAAAAGCATGGTCCTGCTGAAAAACGACCACCACGCGCTTCCCCTGGACCGGACAAAAATCAAGCGCATCGCCGTACTGGGCCGCCTGGCCGACAAAGCCAACCTGGGGGACAAGGGCAGCAGCCTTGTCCGCCCGCCATACGTGGTGACACCGCTCGAAGGCATTAAAAACAAAGCCGGCAAAGACATCACCGTTCTGTCTTATACCGGTAATGATCCGACCCGGGCCGCGCAGACAGCCGCAAAGGCCGATGCAACGGTGATCGTGACCGGGCTGACCAGCCGACAGGAAGGGGAGTATTTCCCGCGCATCCGGGGCGGCGACCGCCTTGACCTTGGCCTTGACGAACAGGACATTAAACTGATCCATGCGGCCTGTAAACAGGGCGGCCCCTGCATCGTCATACTCCAGGGCGGCTCGGCCATTAGCATGGAGGACTGGAAAGACGACGTCAGCGCCATCCTTATGGCATGGTATCCGGGCATGGAAGGCGGCCACGCCACGGCGGACATCCTCTTTGGCGATGTCAACCCCGGCGGCCGGTTACCGATCACCTTTTTCAAGTCAGAAGACCAGCTTTTCCCGTTTGACAAAAAAGCCCGAACCGTGACCTATGATCTCTATCACGGTTATCGTTACGCGGATCGAAACAGAATCGAACCGGCCTTTTATTTCGGGTTCGGACTGAGCTATACGCAGTTTTCATATTCAGACCTGGACCTTGTCGACGACACCCTTTCCTTGGACGGCACACTCAAGGCCAGGGTGGCTGTCACCAATACCGGGCAAAAGGCAGGAGATGAAGTGACCCAGCTGTATATTCAATACCCGGCCGCGGATGTGCCCCGACCGGTCAAGGAGTTAAAAGCCTTTAAGCGGACTTCACTTTCTCCCGGAGAAACGAAAACCGTGGAGTTGACGATTTCCGTCAGCGATCTGGCTTATTATTCAACCGCCGACAAAAACTGGAAGGTTGCACTGGGGGAATACACTGTCCGGGTCGGGCCTTCGTCCAATCCGGACGATCTGAGACTGTCACGGACATTTATTGTACACTGAATGTGATTAAGTGGTTATGTGGTTAAGTGATTAAGGAACTGAGAAATCCGCCGGGTGGCACCGGCAACTTGTTGCCGGTGTCCGTGGGACAGGAGAAAAAAAGAAGGGACATACCCATCATGACAGCATATTTTTTGGGTATCGACAGCGGCACCCAATCCACCAAAGCCCTGATCGTGGACGAAACCGGTCAGACAGTCGGCCGGGGCCAGAAAGCATATGACCTGATCCAGGGTCTCGGCGCCGGTCACAAAGAACAGCACCCGCAGACATGGATTGACGCGCTTGCGGCAGCGGTCCATGAGGCATTAAAAAATTCCGGAATCGATGCCGGACAAATAGCAGCCCTGGGCGTGTCCGGTCAGCAGCATGGATTCGTCCCCCTGGATGCCGAAGGCGAGGTTATCCGCCCGGCCAAGCTCTGGTGCGATACCGCCACCGCACCCCAGGCGGAAAAAATCGTCAACACTGTCGGCGGCCCGGATGAAATGATACGGCTGACCGGCAACGGCCTGCCGGCCGGGTTCACGGCTTCCAAAATTCTCTATTTAAAAGAACAGGAGCCGGACAATTATCAACACCTGGCCACGATCCTCCTGCCCCATGACTATATCAACTTCCGGCTGACCGGGGAAAAGCGCATGGAGTGGGGAGACGCCTCGGGCACCGGCCTGATGAATGTCCGCGCCCGAACGTTCTGTGAACCCGTCATCAACGCCATTGATCCGGGTATAAAAAATTTCCTGCCGGATCTTTACCCCTCATGGGAAGCCTGCGGCCGGCTTATCCCGACAGCCGCGGAATTGCTCGGCCTCAAGCCGGACATCCTGGTCAGCGCCGGCGGGGGCGACAACATGATGGCCGCCATGGGCACGGGCAATGTGCAACCGGGCATTGTCACCGCCAGCGTCGGTACCTCCGGTACCATTTACGCTTTCAACCCCGAACCGGTGATTGATCCCGGCGGAGAGATCGCCGCTTTCTGCGACAGCACCGGCCACTGGCTGCCGCTGCTGTGCGTCATGAACGCCACCGTGGCCACCGAACTGGTCAAACAGCTCTTTTCCCTGGCCACCGATGAACTCAACCGCCTGGCCGGACAGGTTCCGCCGGGCGCGGACGGCTTGATGCTGCTGCCCTATTTCGAGGGTGAACGGGTGCCGGATGTCCCGGACGGTTCCGGCGTCTGGTTCGGCCAGAACCAGACCAATGCCACACCCGCCCATTTATCGCGGGCCGCCATGGAAGGTGTCGCTCTGGGCATGGGATACGGCCTGGCAAGACTGAAGGACCTGGGCATTGCGCCGACGGAAATCAGGTTGACCGGCGGCGGCGGCAACAGCCCGGTGTGGCGACAGATCATGGCCGATGTGTTTCAAACCGGAGTGGTCTGCACCCGCCAGACAGAAAGCGCGGCTTTTGGCGCGGCCATCCAGGCCGCCTGGACCTGGTATTCGCAAACAGACCGACCGGTTGATATCACCGACATCACAGGTGCCTGGGTCGGCCTTGATGAATCAACCCGCTGTGCGCCGCACCCGGAATACAGGCCCCTTTATGAAGAGATGCAGGGTTGCCACAACGCGCTTTCCCGATCCACGCGGGATGTTTTTGCCCGCCATCACCGCCTGTTTTCTTCACAGGAGTAACAGCGTTTTACTTCTTTTTCGCGACCACCCATACGCCGTGAACAATACCGGGGATATAACCGAGTAACGTCAAAATAATATTGATCCAGAAATGTTTCCCAATACCAACCTGCAGAAACACGCCCAAAGGCGGCAGAATGATGACGCAGATAATTTTTAATATCTCCATAACCCGCTCCCTTTATTATTGCCGTTGATTTTGAATGTTCCGACACTGCACATGGCAGGGCGTTCTTACTTTAGCCTGAAACTCCTTACGCATCTTAGCAATTCACCTGAAACATTTTTCCACTGGGATTCACCGGCAGTCGCGGTCACAACAAACATGTTGCCGCCTTTTTTTTGAGCAACGCCGTACCAGTGCAGCAAACGGTTCTGAATTTTCCCGGTATATTCAAAAACTACCTTATCGGTGACAAAACTTTGTTGAATCTTTTTAAACCCCACCCGGCCAAACTGAGCCTCGGTCATGTCTGCGAATGACTTCAGGCTGTCCGGATATTCTTTTACGGACACATTGATGTTCGGCGCGAACCCGTCCGATACCGGCAGCAGCATTATCAGCATCCGGCGGCTTGAGTCGTATTGCACATTGCCGATTGAATTGATCGAGAACTGATCGTTTTCATATGCCCAGGCAGCATAAGAAACACCAAACAGCAACAGAACCATCACTGAAATTCTGAAACACCTCTTCATAAATCCTCCCCGCCTGGAAATCGGCATCTGTAAATTTACAAATATTTTCTTTAACAGGCTAAACACCGCTTAGTTTGTATTGGCCTGTCCGGCAGAATGAAAATCAACCTTCACGGACGATTTGATCTGGAGGAGGGACTGCTGGTGAAACTTTTTTGCGTATGCCTGAGCAATGGCGTTTAATTTATCCTCCGTGCCTTCGGTGTCAGGCGCGACCACGATCATGACCCGGGAAGGCTCACGATATGTTTCCGCACCACTTCGCCAGAAACCATTGGCGGGAATCACCGTAAAACCGTCAGGAAACCGTTTTGCGATCTCTTCATCCCGGAACTGGTGCCATTGCCGGTCAGAAACAATTGTTTTACCCGAGTCCCCGCTGAGCCCGAAACACATCTCGTAACGGGACCATTTGGGCTGAACGGCACAACCAAAAACAAGGCTGGCCGCCAGGAAAAGTACAACTGGTATTATGGATTGTTTCATATCCCTTTATTTTCCTGCCGGCAGGTAATCCGCTCTTACAGGGGAAAACACTTCAATCGCCACGGCGTCTTCCAGAATTTCCGCGCCATGCTCGACATTTCCGGGAATGCACCAGCTGTCGCCGGGCGTCACCACATGCTCTTCCGCATCGATAAACAGCCGGATACGACCACTGACAAGATAACCCGTCTGTTCATGGGGATGGGAATGCTGAGGCAACCGACTGCCTTTTTTCAATACAAATTCGGTCATCAGGGTGTTTTCACCATATACCAGCGTTTTCTGTTCGATTCCCGGAACAGCCGGCGTATAACCGACTTTAGTGTGTTTCTGGAACATTTACTTTCCCGAATATTTATCGAATGCCCTGACTGTCTTTTTGAGCTTCCTTGTTGACCTATTATTTCTTATAGGCGGGTTTTAAGCCGGCAAACATTGGATAATGATTTACATTAAGGGTTTTTAACTCGGCTTTTTCTGCGTCAGCTGTTGCAGCCAGGATGGCGTCCGCAAGCCCTATACCATGAGACTTGCCATAATCACGTTTGTAAAGTCCGCCTGTTTTTGCAATTTCAGCAGTCAAAGGCACAACACGAAACAAGGAGATAAAATTCTCTAATACAAATAGCTCCGTATCGCCTTTTACACCAGCATACAATTCGGCAACAACAATTGGAGAGAGGATTAATCGAGAAGAAAATTTATTTACAAACGCAACGGCCTTTTCTTGACCACGTAAAAAATCAACCAGCACATCAGTGTCAACAAGGATTGATTTTGGCATAATTATTCTCTATCCCAATCTGACCTTAAGGCCCTGAAGGGAGGAAGATCTTTACGATTTTTCCAGATTCCAGCAGCCTCTTGTAATGCTGTTTTTTTCCGATTTTGCCCGGCCTGGTCGATAAGTCGATCAATTGCCTCGCGGATGAGCTCACTCTGTTTTTTACCAAGATCCCTTGCAATAACAGATAGTTCAGCCCGCTGTTTATCTGTCAGGTACACTTGTGTTCGAATCATATTGCACCTCCACTGAAGTATACATTACACATATACATTAAAATGACATTTTGTCAAGGCCAACGGTTAAGGTCACTTGCGCCGCCAAAGAACTTGATCGTGAGGCCGCAGACGTGCTCGGAGTCAAGTGGACCGCCTGGTTCGGCTGTTATTTATGAACGTCCCTTTGAGGGAATGGTATAGTTAGTCCGGCGGCTTCAATCTGTTCATTTATCTTTTTGTTTGCATCCCAATAGACGTCCCAGTAATTTTCAACGCTGGCCCACGCCCTTAACTGCAAATTCACCGAGCTGTCTGCCATAGCCTGTACCATCATTTTGGGTGCTGGTTCAGCCAGAAATCGTGGTTCATTCTGAATAACAGAAATAGTAATGATATAGTCGGCCTGTCTTTTGTCCCGTTTTTTGATTTTGTGGAGATTTAAGGTTGTTATTAAATAAAATCACATCATTTCGAAGAAATCAACGATATCTGTTGTTATCAAACCATTATAAGAATTATAAAGATCGTCGCTTCTACCACGAAAACGGCCCGCCTAGCTATGGTTTTTGGGAAAGATTATTGAGACCCGGCAACCCTTCTTATCATAACCGGATTTTTATAATAAATTAATGTGATATAGCTTAGAAACCTTTGACTTCAACAAGCCCGGTTATTTCACGAGTCGAGTTTGCCGCAGATGCGAGGCGCAGTATGCGAAGCCGTAGTGAACTACTGCGAGCATGCTGCAACAAAGCAGGTGCGGTGAAATCGGCTCGCCCGGAGGGTGAATTTTTTGATATAAATTGACCGGATTCCTTCAAAATAACAATTACAGTTTGCATTTTGTCTAAACGGATAAAATATGACATAACATATTGAAATATAATCATAATAAATTCAATATCAAAAAATCTCATGAAATATCGGGCTAGCTGCTCTGACACAAAAATATATACATACCATATAATATATACTATTAATTGTTCAGGGACTTAATCTGAAGCGGGAAATCATGCAATACCTTCAAAAAACATTTAATTTGCTTCACTATACCTGTCTACGGATTGCTGTAATTATTTGTTTAGTTGCCTTGATTGGTTTTTATGGGTGTGGTGGCGGGAGTCACAGTTCATCCTCAACTCCCGGGGATGGGGATAATGGCAGCGATGAATCACCAACAGTGCAAGAAGGCGTGCTCATCGATAGTCCAGTAAAAGGTTTGAATTTTAAAACAAACTCTCAGGCGGGTATTACAGATGATAATGGTACTTTTTTATATTTGAATGGTGAAACGATCGAGTTTTTACTGGGTAGCCTTTCTTTGGGACAGACGATTGGTAAATTGCAACTATCTCCGATTGATCTCATAAACAGCATTGAAGGCGACACCAACCCTGCTGTAGTGAATATCTGCCGACTTTTACAGTCTCTTGATAGTGATAATAACCTGGATAACGGAATCCAGATTGATCCGCAGGTCATAAATCAAATTAACGGCCTGCAGACAGCTTTTAATTTTGACGCAGATTTTTTTTATGATGATGAGAATGTTCAAGCACTTTTTGATGCATTGAATGATGCCGGCGTCTTTGCTAATGGTCCCCGTAAATTAAAATCCAAGGCGCAAGCCATCACTCATTTACGAAAGAGTTTGGGTTTAGACGAATGTTCTCCTTGTGAAGGCAAGGTCAGCGAGTTGACCTTACAATATAATGGGCGTTCTAACCCCCGGGTTAAAATTGTACAAGAAGACGGAGAAGTGGTTTTTGATGGTGCGGTTTCTCCCAGTGAACAGTTTACTATTGCCGGCCGGGACGACAAAGGGACATTGAGTCCGTGGGTTATGGTTTATATAAATAATATTGAACAGTCCCAAGTCCATACCAGTTGTTCTGTCCCGATAGGGCCCGGACTGATTATCGGTGATTTTGAAATTATTTCCGGTTTCAGTCGTAATGGCGGTCCGCTTTGTCCGGTAGCTGAAGATGATACCGGGGATAATGGTGATAACGACATTGATGGTGATAACGATCAACCGAACACATATTATCTTGATGCTGATGGAGACGGATACGGTAATCCCGGAACTTACACTCAGGCAGTAACCGCGCCGGCCGGGTTTGTAAGTGACAACACGGACTGTAATGATAATGATGCAACCATAAATCCAGGCGCCGATGAGGTCTGTGGGGATGATATCGACAATAACTGTGACAATACGCTTGATGACGGTTGTGCATATTATTATCAGGATGCAGATCAAGACACTTATGGTGATTCCACAATGAGTGTTTTTGGATCTTCTGCGCCAGCGGGCTATGTGGACGACGGTACAGACTGCAATGACGAAAATTCCAATATCAATCCGGGCGCGACTGAAATTTGTGATGGATTAGACAATGATTGTGATGGATTCATAGATGAGGGATGCCGTTATTATTACCGGGATTCGGATGGCGATGGATACGGTAATCCTGCGATAGTTACTTTTGCACGTTTTGCTCCGGCTGGATATGTAATCAACGACACAGACTGCGATGATACTGATATAACGGCTTATCCCGGCGCAGATGAACTCTGTGACGGGAAAGACAACAACTGTGACGGTATAATTGATGAGCCGGCGGCGGGAACGGCGGATGTGACATTTGCCGGTCTTCTTGAAGAGATGGTCAATCGCGAAGGCTTCATGCTGAATACAGCGCCGGAATACACGTCGGCCATGTTCAGCAGTTATGACAGGGGCTCAATCCCGGAAGGGCGTGATAATTTGGATTTTTGCCAGTACGTTCGCCAGGAGTTGATTGACGGCAGGAACGAGTGGGTCATGTTTGACCATGAGGGACCGGGGGCGGTGGTGCGTATCTGGCTGACCGCGCCATTATACCAGGGTACCATCCGGATTTATCTGAATTCTTCAGACACGCCGGTCATTGAAGGCGCACCGGACGATATTGTGGGAAAACAGGCGCTGGTGGGAAGCCCCCTGTCCGCGGAACGCTCCCTCGGGATGAATCTCTATCTGCCGATTCCGTATGCCTGTCACTGCAAGATCACCTATGACGGCAACAACTGTTTTGAGACCTTAGACCCGGATGACCTCTTTTATTACCAGATCAACTATCGTACCTATGCAGCGGGTACCACGGTTCAATCGTTCTCCATGGACGATCTTACGACCTATGGCACGGAAATTCAGAACGCTCAGGACCATCTGTCCACACCGTCAATGTCTGTTTCCGCACCGGACAGAACCATCAGCGGCACTCCGGGGATTGTGCTGGACCCCGGCGAAACGTTTGAACAGCCGGTTTCAGGCCCCGGGGCCATCACCCGGTTGCAAATCTCTTTAGACAGTGCCGCAGACGTAGATCAAGCCTTGCGGTCAACGGTTCTGGCGATCGATTTTGACGGTGTTACCAGGGTCTGGAGCCCTGTCGGCGACTTTTTCGGCTCGGGTCCGGGACGTTATCCTTATGTCACATGGTGGCAGGAAGTGTCCGGTGATAACACGATGACGTCACGATGGGTCATGCCGTTTCAGGCAACGGCCGTCATCCGGTTCATCAATCTCGGCAGCCAGCAGGTTACGGTTTCTCTGAAGGATACAGCGGTGATAGACGATGCCTGGCGGGAGGGGTATTCCATGTATTTTCATGCCACATGGCACAGCCAGCGCAATATCCCGGTTACAGCGTTTACAGGCAGTGATTGGAATTATGTGACCATCAGCGGGAAGGGCCTGTATATGGGGGATACCCTTACGGTATATAACCGTGCTTCTGTATGGTGGGGAGAGGGAGATTCCAAGATATGGGTGGATGGCGATACATTCCCGTCATTTTTCGGGACCGGAACCGAGGATTATTACGGATATGCGTTCTGCGGGGATGGCGGTACTTATGAGGCGCCGTTTCATGCCCAGCCCCGGGGAGAGGGCGATTCGGATAACATCGGCTATACCACAAACACGCGCACACGCAGCCTGGACGCGATACCCTTTACCAGCAGGCTGCAGGTCGATATGGAACTCTGGCACTGGGCGACAACAGGGATGGACTACGCGGTGACCTGCTACTGGTACGCCTTTGACGGGGCGACATCAAACCGGGTTGCCGAGCCGGATGAAGCCGCCGCCCAGCTTGTTGAGTAGTACCCGGCCAGAGTTTTTCGTGACATATCCGGGCTATCCCCGGGCAGCTTTTATGCCGATCCTTACCTTGTCCTTGTCAATCCATTACTTTTATGTTTTCACCTCCTGGTAAGAACCAGCATAATTTTACCCTCCTTGGTTTTGTTGTTAACGTCCACGGTCCCTTATCAACGTGTTAGCACGTTTTTTAGGATTGAGCCGTATGAGATGTATGTCCTTAGAAATTTTTCTTAACCTTTTTCATTTCATTTTTATGATAAAGGTCAAAGAAAATAACACTATTGTCTGGGATGGTCTGACAATCATCGCATTCCTTTTCCAAACGACGGTTCTCCTTCCGACATAGTTTACACCAATAATAAATGACCCGGTATTCACGTTTGCCGACATATTTCTTAAAGCGCCCATGATAAAGCCCGTGCATTTTCCCATCCGCATCGTCCGGTTCAGCAATTAGACGATCCACAACCTGTCGGATGCGTTTGTAACCAGAAGGATCAGACTGCTTTACTTTTTCCAGTTTTTGGGAAAAATGCTCAGTCGGTCTATACAAATTGTCTCCGTTCATTGACTGTCATCCTTAATGCAACAAAGAGAAGGTGCCGGCTGGCCTTTGCGCGGCCTTGTTAGCGATTTGCTACTCTCGCCAGTGTTCCGGTTTATCCAACATATGTGCGCACTTAACTTTACCAGATACGCTACCTATAATTCCTGAACGTAGTTCTTGCACCATCCATGCATTAGCGTGCTCTTCTGGGATTAGATAAGGCGCTTCAAATCCTTGCACACCAGCCGGTTTAAAACCATAACGGGGATAATAGTCAGGATGCCCAAGCACGAAGACTAAATCAATACCAGCAGCGGTTAAGAGCTTTATGCCATGTGCTATAAGCTTACCTCCTACACCTTGTTTTTGATAATCAGGGAGCACCGCTAAAGGGGCTAATAGCGATATGGATGTACCTTTTTGTGTGCCTTCCAGACATGCTGATGTGAACAGAATATGCCCAATTGCTTTATTATTATCAAACGCAAGGATAGAAAAGAATGGTTGAGCGCTTGGGTCACTCAATAAATCATTTACAAGATTTGCCTCTTTATCGTATCCAAATGCCTCTTTCTCAACTAAAAGTACGTCACTAACTTCTGTGTCTTTTGCTTCTCGAATTATCATTGTTTCTCCGATTCCGGTTTATCGCTAACGAAAAGTTCACTTTGCTGCCAAAAGCGCCGTCTGGTTCTCTCAGGAAACCGAAGAATATTAAGAGAGACAGGCCTGAAAAAGCCGCGCTTTTTGCAGTCAAATGTGGAACAATTTGTAAGTGCTTCCATAGTTATATTTGATATTTTTATATGAATATGGCTTTAAAAAATACCAAATTAAACAATATTCATTTACCTGTTTCGATTGTGGCTACTAAACGGGAATCTTTTAAAGCTGCTGATCTATGGATAACTATTTCTTGATAAGACACGCTCTCGATCATTTCAATGAATTTTTCGATAGACGGATAACGGACAAGAAAGATTTGATCCCAATGTTCATCCGGAGGACCTATAATTGAAGCCAGGGCTTCTCCATACCACACAAGCTCTGCACCCACCTTTGTTAAATGCGCTAATGCTTTTTCACTATATTTAGCGTATGCAGCTTTGCCTGAAATATTCGTGTTTCCATCAGGGTATTTTGCAGTTTCTCTATATCTCAGCATGTTAAGCATTATTACTGGAACGCCTTTTGGAATTTCTGCAATTGCTTCTTGAATCTGATTTTGTCTTGGATCAATTGTTCCCATCATATTTATTTCCAAAATTTTGTTAACTATAAGTAGAATTATTGAACTTATGCAGTACCGCCCACGATGAGGGGCCGGAAAAGCAAGAGAGGAACGAACGCCGCTTTTTCCGGTCACTCTCAATTGTGAAGTTCGGCATTTTCATTTTTAATGTATTCCATAATGATGGCATAAAAAAACCAGTGAATACCACAAGTGTCAATCAAATAGAAAAAAATAGCTATTACACCGTAAATGATTGAAGAAGGAACGAATAGAGATCCTAAGAAAATGGGTGTTCCCCCAAACATTGGCAATCCTGATACAAACCGGTATTCATCCAAATTCCCATGCTTCTTGTTATATAACCACGGCCTGGTAAAAGATAAATGAAAATTAAGTCCCGATACGAAGAAGCCCAAAATGGATAATATGGAACCAAGGATCATAACCCATGAAACTTCAATCGGAGTTGATGAGGAAAGAATATGCTTATAGATGATAATCGCCGGGAAGACGACGCCACATAAACCTAAAATTAGGAGAGTAAAAAAATCCCCTAATTTATTGCTTGTCGTTTTTATTGGTATATGATCTGCCATGATTTGACTGCCGAACGCCGCGGATGACAGGTGGGCTTCTGACGATCAAGCTTGGGTTGCAAAAAATATGAACGTCCGCCACCAATGGCAGCCAGGGCTTCCACTGACTTGTTTAAAGGTTTCGGTTGTTCAGTACCCCCGATTTTTCAAAACCCGAGTGTCCTGGCTGTCCACTTGAGCTTGATTTCTACGATTTTTTCTTTCCTTTGACTGGTTCTATAAAGCCAATTGATTGATTCTTTCCCTTTGGCTTTGGGCTATCTATAAGTTTTCTTATTTCATGAACCAATTCAATTAAAATTTCGTCATGGTCGCTTACGCGTTTTTCTAATTCAATGAATTTACGTGATAATTTTTCGTTTTTCAACGCCATTTCTCGGAGCTTGATAAAAGTCCTGACGATAAATACACTCATTTTGTTCGCTTGGGATGAGTTTAGAACATTTGCCGCCTGTAAAGCTCCGTGTTCAGTAAAAACTAATGGGAGTTTCCGTCGGCCGCCCCAAGTGGAACTTGATGTCGCAAATTGCGATTTCAAGTTTTCGAATTCTTCCTTGGTTAATTGGAACATAAAATCGCCCGGAAATTTATCAATGTTGCGACGAACTTGCTCGTTTAGGCGTCTGGTCTCTACGCCATATAGTGTCGCTAAATCGGAATCAAGTATAACTTTTTCTCCCCGTACGATTATAATAATATTCAATATTTTTTCTTCGGGAATAAGACTTCCAGATTTCCTTGGCATAATTTATGTCCTCAAATTATTTATCGTAGAACGCTATGGATCACAGGCCGCGAGGCACGAACGGTCCTTCGTGAAGCCGTTCGTTAGCCGCGCCATTATCTTTATCTGTTTTACGAAATAATCAGATCAACGCTTTCTTTTACTGATCGATATTGTGGCTCTATGCCTGCTTTGTTTAACACCTCTTGCGCTTCAGGCGGAAGCTGGCGGGTATCTTCAAAAAGGTGATTGTCATAAAGCTGATTGCTTTTGTCCCGCCAGAAAAATCGATATCGACCCTGGTCAAAGTCCCGGTACGATAATTGATTCGACCAGTTGTTGTAGATTTTGGTATTGGTTGACATCACAAGAGCGACCCATGCTCGGGAGAGTCGATTCCACCAAACCGATGACGGCATATTAATGGATACGTTGTTGTAAATTTCCGCCTTGTCGACAAAAACATCCAAATATATACCGGCGTTACTTGGATTTATGCCGACGCCGTCAATATAGTTGTGGTGAATTTTAGTGAAACCCGCATTGGCGCATGAGACATACAGCGCGCCGAAATCCGTCAACCCCGATTGGCCGACTTCACTGGTTTTATTCCATGCGTACTCGATATTCCCGGCGTGCCCTCTCCAGCCAAGATAACGCCAACTGTTACGGATCGCCTGAATCGGCGTGTGCCTGATTTCATTGTTGATAAAACGGAAATTGCGGGTGAATTCAGAATAACTGACCCCTGGAGAAGGGGCGTCGATACCGGTCACCCGGATATAATTATTCTTGATTTCAACCCCGTCAAAGAACTTGTCTTGATTTTCCGGCAAGACACCTTTTTTGCTCTGATTGCTCACCACAAGATTTGTCTGGTTCAAGGAGATGGCCGATCGTGAAATATCCCCGAAACCGTTCCCGATTATTTGAATCCCGGTGCCCTGGATATCAAAGTGGACCGCGTCATACCCCATATGAAAGAAAAAGTTGTCTTGAAGGAGAATGTTGCGGCCCGCATTGACTTGAATGGCGCTTTCCGGTTTGGGCGTAACCGCCCTGGTCGGCTCCGTGGGAAAACCGGCGGTCACCCCCATTTTCGTCCCTTTGCTGTATTGAAAACAAAGCCCCTGGATAGCGATATTTTGAACGGGCCGGGTCATGGTTCCATCCAAGAGAAAAAAGTTTTCAAATCCGAATAAATGAGGACCGAATTTTGGTTAAAACCGGCTTCCCTGTCCGGCTTGAAGTAAACCACAGACCCTGCTTTATCGAGATACCATTCCCCTTCCCCGGTAAGCAGTTCATAGGCGTTTTCTATGGCATAATCGGCTGTCCATATCTCAATTCCATTTAACAGCCCGAATAAGCTAAAGGGCTCCATCACCCCTAGTGCGGTTGTCGGCACCAGATAGGTATCGAGTTCTTCGGGATCCAGTTGAATCTCATTAGCGGTGATTTTATGGATCCTGGCAGGAATCTGACGCCACATCATTTTTTTGGTAACGATTATTTCATTCAGATTCTGCCAGTTTTTGATATCCGGCGCATCCTTTGTCAGCTTCAGCCCCTTGCGGCTGTTTTTAAATCCCGGAGGATTCCAGCCGGACCAGGCTCTTGTCAAGCGCCGGTTTCCGAACCACAGGTGCTCAAAATCGCTGTTCAGAGGAACGGATGCTTTCCAGATATTTTTGGTCTTGTCGTGGATTTCCCAATTCGTTATATACTTTTCCCCTGTCAAAACAGGTTTCGCGTTTTCCGCGCTCTGCCAACGCACCCAAAATCCATTCTGACCGGAATCTTCAACCTGAATCCGGATTGGTTCGTTTAAATAATAACACCCATCCTCAAAATAAATATTTATATCTGAAGTCATGCTTCTGCCGGCCGTTTTAATAAGATCAGTGACCTTTTCAAGAGAACATGGATTGCCTCTCTTTCCATCCCCTTCCCCATTGGGCGAAACATAAAAATTATTCATCGTTTTTCTCATTTGTCGGCTAACGGCGCTAATAAGTCGCGCGGCTGTAAACGGTACGGTTCAGGGCTTTGTTGGCATCTCATGTAAATATTGCGGATGTAGGAGCTCATCACTCTTTCCCTAGCGATACCAGTTCAATCGTCTCGGCATACGATCGTTTGAGAATTTCGTCACCTGCCGTGGCTAGCTCGGCCCAACCTTCGTCCGCAATTCTGCCCATGTGTTCAAGCTGCAGTTGGGAACGATCGAAGAGCCAGTACTTCAGTGATGGCAAGAGGTAGCGAACCAGTGCCAACCATTCCGGGTAATTGATGGCAAGGGGGTTCCCTTGATACAAGGCCACCTTGCCCGCGTTTCCGGCACAAGCAACGGCGTGTGCGGAAAGAAGCATGGACCTGTACTTCGGGTTCTTGGCCAGAAGGAACGGGACTTCACCGTTCTCAGCGTAGTGCCGGATCATGAGATAGCCTCTCAGAATGATCTCAATGACCGCTGGCGTGATACCCATCACAAGGAAGTGCCGGAAATCGTAACCGTTCGTGTACATCCATCTGGCCACCTGCCCTACCGTCCGTCCTCCTTTCCCAAGATTACCTGTGTTGATGCCCTGAAAAAGGGTGAAGAATGGAGGAGGAATGCCCGGAGGCGTCGCGACATCAGAAATCAGATGGCCCATTTGTTTCAGAATCGCTGTGATCAGACCCACCGGCTCTAGGTTGGTCCAGACTTGGCCCTGTGCGAGTTCATGAACGCCAGAAAGCTTTTCGTACGAAAACCCCGTAATCGTACCTCTCATGATGTCGAGCACCCCGAAGATGAAGCCAAGGACGGGATCATGTCCCAAAGTCTGGAACCTGTGGGTCGTCCCCCCTGCACCCTTCAGCCTTTCCAGTCTTCCAGCCTTTTCGAAGACCGTTCCGTCGTAAGGAACTCTGCATTTCGACTCCAGACTGCGCGCCCATCTGGCGAACCAATCCTGTCGTCCGCCCTGCTTCCGGGAATCGTACTTCTTCAGCCATTCCGTAATAGGGCTCGCCTGCTGCCCCGAATACTGTCCCGTGTTGAAGCTGCGAGGGATCTTCACCAAAAGGAAATCAGTCAGACTCGCCAGCACCCCGGCAGTGCCGACAAACGAGTAGTCCCACTTGTCCCACAGGTACTGTGTCCCGTACTCCTCCTGCTTCAGGCGCTCAAGATCGTCATTGCACAAGAACGCTTCCCAAGGCAGGGAACAGTCCAAATCGTGCTCTGCGCAATATGCTACACTGTCACGGACGAACTGGTCCCAATCGACAAAGGCTAGGACAGAGGTTTCCCGTGCGACAGCCTCGCGCCGTCGCTGATAGATGGTTTCGATTTCCCCTGGATCCCAATCCGCCATGTCGGCGGCGCAAAGGAGCCCGCTCTCCTGCTCGATGTCGTCCATGAGGCCTGACAACACTTGAAGCTGGTCAGCCTGTCCGTTCGCTTCTCCGAGCGCCGGAGCCAAAGCGTCCAGTCGTCCGCTCGCCTGATCGAGCACATGCCGCTGACCTTGGAGTACGGCCCGTAACGAATGGAGATCCGACGCGGTCGTCATGCAACAGCCCTCGCTTCCCTTTGACGCAGCACCTGTTTGAGGGAGGTGAGTCGCTCCGTCAGAATTGCGATCGCCGTTCGGTTGGCTTCGGACTTCGCCGCCTCTGCTTCCAGCGATTCAATTCTGTCGATTATTTGGGCAATGGCTTCCTGAAGGTTCTTGATGACTAGTTGGGCCTTCCGCTCCTGCGCTGCGCGAAGCTTCTCTTCCTTGACCTTCCTACTGTCCCCGAGAAGCCACGTTGTGCCCAGAAACACAGCTGTTCCGAGCACTACCGCGACTCCAATACCAGGCACCATGCCAAACCCCAAACCGAGAGCGGCAAGACCCCCGGTAATGCCCGCTGCGCTCAGACCGATGATGGTACCGCTGAAGTACACTGCGGCAATGGGCACTCCCACCGCGCCGAGTCCTGCTGCCGCGGCCTTGATGGCCTTCTCCGCGGCATTGTTGTCAAGTCCCTCGCGAGCAACGCGGCGAGCCTCCTTCACAAAATTGATGATCGCCTTCCGCTGGTCTTCGGTGACCCGCAGTCGTGTGCACACGGATGAGAGGAAATCCTTCTCCTCTTCTTCCATAATGTCGTCAGCCAATATGGTCTCCACCACGGCTACGATCACGGCATATCGCAGTTCGTCACGTGCGTTAACCAGTTGGTCCAGACAAGAATCGAGATTAGGTGGCGTCAGTACAAACCCTTGAACCTGCTTGCGATGGGCTTCGTCCAGCGCCTCGAGGTCGAGCGAGCCGAAAATCGCTACCATCTCTTCCCTGGAGGCGTTTCCATCGGCGGCCGATGCAGCGAAACTCAAGCCGTAGAAGGCTATCAACTGGTCCTGCGGGATTGTGCTCATGTCGAACTTGGCCATTGCGGTGTTCCTTTCTCATGGGTTGATTCGTCAATCTTGTCTAATGCCAACATCCACGGTGTGGGGCCGCAAGGGGAACGTGCCACCGCAAAAAACTCATTATTGGAAAAAAGTGGTAAGAGCCAAAGCCGGACGTCCCTTGCGGTCCCTGCCAACGCACCAAAAATCCATTCTGACCGGAGTCTTCACCCTGAATCCGGATTGGTTTATTTAAATAATAACACCCATCCCCAAAATAAATATTTATATCAGAAGTCATGCTTCTGCCGGCCGTTTTAATAAGATCAGTGACCCTCTCAAGAGAACAGGGATTGCCTTTCTTTCCATCCCCTTCCCCATTGGGCGAAACATAAAAATTATTCATCGTTTTTCTCATTTATCGGCGAACGGCTCTGGTGTGGGGCGCGCGGCTGTTTACGCGTCCCACACCAGATGGTTCGGTGTCTTCCTTTAAGGACTCACTCGACTTGCGAATTCCAGAACGCCTTGGCACATCATGCTCACCTGATCGGTATTGTAGTCGTTATACTTACCATGAGCCGCGTGATTACGAAGGTCCAACCAAGCAGTAACATTCTTTTGTTCTAATTTCCCATATACACCGGCTTTTGCAAGGTCTGCGTTCATAGCATCAGCCTTTTTAGGCATCTTCTTCCTCCCTGCTAGCAATTCCGTATCGATTGAATTTGCTTGACATAACTGCCTAAGATGTTCTTCAAGCACACTTCCCACTATAACGGCACTTGCATCCTTATATCCCTCCGAAAGCAAGTATTCCGCCATTTCAAGAAAATCAGCAAATATCTCGGCGGCGGCTATAGTTTTTGTCTGAATTACCCAGCCACCGGCAATTTCATTTCGTGCGGCTGTCATCACACCTATTGCATTTTTTAAATCGGATGAGTAGCCGACTGTGGCTTTATCTATTATATCTTCATAGTAGGGATGTTCTTTTCCGAAAATGCCAAGAAGAAAAGAAAGTATCGCTGCCCGAATAGATCGGAAACTACCCTCATCAACATATTTGAGATTGTGCGCTCTGGAAGACTTTTCCGTCTGTAGAAGATCAGTAGCCTGTTTTATTAAATCATCCGCCCTTGCGACAATATCTGATAATTTCAAAAGCACCTCCTATGAACCCAACGGGAAGCTGAGGGGCCGGGCGTCTTGAACTCGGAGCCTCAGATAAATCCTTTATTTTGCTAAATCATATGTTTCAGGGAAAACCGCGCGTTAAGCCCGGTCCAACTCAAGAGTTTTGTTCGGGTTTAAGGTCATTCTTTAGTAT
This sequence comes from Desulfosudaceae bacterium, assembly GCA_963674745.2. GTDB lineage: Bacteria > Desulfobacterota > Desulfobacteria > Desulfobacterales > Desulfosudaceae > JBFMDX01. The sequence goes on from CAXXDV010000001.1 coordinate 955,485, forward strand.
TTTGAAAGGATTGCTATTTAGTTCCCATTGCTCAATTTCTTGATACAAGTTTGTCAAAACAAAATCATTTATTGAGTAGGCTAAACGGAAAAGTCTGTGGATATTGCCATTTTCTGCAATGGAAGCCTGTAATGTTGCAAACAATTTCCGCAGACTTAATGCAAATAGACCGAGCAAATCATGTCCGCATGAAAGTTCCAATTTATCGAGATCTTCTTCATTCTCCATAACTTGATTTATAAGAGTTATAATTTCTGCATCTTGAGGCAAGTCCAATTCATAGTTATGTTTTGCAGCATTTTGTTGAGTAATGTCCTGCACATATCGCACCATTTTGTCTATATCTATTTCAAGGGTACTTTTGTTCGTGAATTTTTGATAATTTAATTCGTGAAACACAAAATGAAAATTGTTTCTCTGTGATATAAGCCTGAAGATTCCTATCATACTAGATTTCGAATAAAAGAAGTCTTTCAAATTGTCATATCCAATTATTTTTCTTGGCGAACAATACTCAGAAACTACTCGACTAAATGCATTGCTATTAAAAAGCATACCTTCAACGTCGTGAGTATCGGACACTAAAATATTGTCAGGCAAATCAGGAAGGCCTTCAACCCGCCAGAAATCGGCATCAACTATTGCCAATATCCCCTTTCCTGCTGAATCATTCACTATCTCGATTGCAGAAATTGCATTATCTTTACCGTGAGCTATAATGATATGCGTAAAATGAGAATCGAAAAAATTTTCAAATAACATAGAATCATTGTTGCCTTCGAGAATAACAATCGTATCAGGAAAAGCAGTTCGAACCATTTCCACTTCGGTAGCTATAGATTCTCCTGTAACATTCTCAAGCATTTCCCCCTCCCTTTGGCAAAGAAACCATTAATGAACGTCGGTCATGAATAATAGAAGGAGAATGGGTGGCGATGAGAAAATCAAGATCAGCCAATTTTGATATTCGCTCAATATCATTTAAAAATTTATGTTGCCATGTTACATGAAGAGACAACTCAGGCTCATCTATCATAATGAATGATTTCTCTGGCACTTTGAATAAAAGTTCATACGCCAAAACTAATTCATGCTGTTCGCCAGAAGAAAGACATTTAAGAGGGACATTTTTGCCAGAATCTAATTTAAAGACAAATCCATCAGATTTGCTTAAGGAGAATGATTTATACAGGAAGCGAGAGTTGATAATATCCTTGAACAATTCAACCTTTTTCATTAATGGATCGAACACCTTAAGTTTTTCATCGATATCATTCAAATAATACCATAGTAATTTTAAATCGTTAGACTCTATATTGCTGGTGGGCAGGGAGACTTGTTCTTCTTCATCGATCAATCCAGCTTTCATTAATCGTCCCCTATAAGAACTTTGATTTTGGTATTTTTCTCTAATATTCTTTTCGGTAGCTTCCTTTGGGGCGCCAGATTCAAGCAATCTATGGGGGAATGTTCTATCCAATGATGCAGCGACAGAACCTGATTGCCGTAATGTTTCTTGAAGCTTCTCGGCCATTTCAACCGAGTATTTCTCCACAGTATTTCTTGTTCGTACCTGGCTTCTTGGTGATCTATATGATTCTTCATGGCTCAGAACCAACAATCGCTGAGTCTGAATAAAATATGTTTTCAAATTTGATAAAATATCAATAATCTCCTTTGGCATTGAATCATGAGAGCCTTTAGTAAAAGGGAGGTCATTGCCATATCTGTATAAAACCTCTTCTAATGAGATCATTTCTCCTGTACTAGTATCAAACCATCTCCTAGGTCCAGTTCTGTCTAAGTGGGGGATGACATCGTCAATTATATGAATAGGGAAGTCTTTTCCTAATTCCTCTTGCGTTAAGGAAAAATCAATAGAGCCCCTCTGGAGAACGTTTCTTCCTTTTTTTAACTTCAGAGACAAGGTCATATTGCCGTTCTTTTTAATTTCCAATTTCTGTTTATTTGTAAAAGTTATCAGAACTTTGGAGAATGGCACTGTTTTAATGACATGAAATTTTTTGCTGAAAATATCTTTTATAAGCTGTAATATTGTGGTTTTCCCAACGCCGTTAGGTCCGTGAATAATTGTTATTCTATCAGAGACTTTGAGCTTGATGTCGTGATCAAACATCCCAAATATTTTCATTATTTCAATTCGTTCAATTCGCATCTATGTCTCCTTTTCTCTCGCTCCCGAACGGCGGCAGCCAATGGGAGCCAGGGCTTCCACTGATTTGCCTTAAAGACGGTTAATATTCAATTTTTTCAACTTTTCAAATCCCGAATGCCCTAGCTATCTTTTGGGCTGCCTTGGGTTAGCCCTCGCTATCAGGATTATATTCAATAGTTGTAATAACTTCATAAAGATTGTCGTATTTGAAGTTGAAACCCAACCAAGAACTATAAACAGAACCATTTTTCTGGAATATTTCATCTTCCCGGAATTTTCTTTTAAGCAGCAACAGAAGCTCTTCTTTTGTTGTATTAGGGCCAATGTAAAAACAAATTTCCTTTAGCTCAGAGAATGATGATTCAGCCTCATATAATTGCTGGTTGCGGGTTTCCAGTGTCAATCCTATATCGATAAATTTCCCAAACCAGAAAAAATTATTTACAATAAAGACAGTGATAATTGCGATGGCGATGATAATTTTCTTTTTCATAATTTTTCTGTAGGGCTAACGTCCGCCACCACCGGCGAGCAGGGTTTGCGGACTTCTTAAATGTTAGTTCAACACCACACTATGCAAAAACTAAGGCAGGGCGCCCCTGCGAGTCTGTGTGAGTGGCGTTGTTATGCATATTTTTCAGGGTTAGTTTGCTCTTTAAGTTCGGCCGATAGATTCTCGACATCTTCGTCTTGAACTAAGCCTTCCCGGCGCAACATCATAAGTTGAATCATCGCTTTCGAGCGACTGTGATCATTTAACAACAAGGCTATCTGCTTATCATAGTTCTCGATCAATCGGTATAGATATAGATACTTCCCATGATTGGTCGGAATTTCCTTGTTATTTAGGCCTTCAGATACATCATTGAGCACAGTTCCGCAGAAGCGCTCTAAAGCCGCTTCTTTTATTATCTTAAACTTTTTCCAATCAGATTCTGAGATCATAATTTCTTACTATGCATAACAGTGTAATAATTGGAAAATATTCCGTCTTATTTTCCATGTTTGCTTTTCCCGATATCTTTCCCCCGTGTTTTCCATTTATTGCCATATTAAAGCATCAAACATGGAAAGTTGAGCGAAAACGTATTGAGAACATTTAACGCTTTTATTCATCAGGTGTCAACACTCTGGCCGAAAGCCTATAGCCTGGGTAGGAATTAAGCTGTTCGGTTGAGTCCGCCAACGATACCGCCCTGTTTGTGTATGAGGGGATCAGGGCAAGGTAGGAGTTGATTTAATCTTTCTGTATGGCTTTTCCGAAAAAATACATCAACAGATTGTTCATGGTGATCATGGTCATGTGGTAGGCGGGAAAGAACTTTCTTTTGATCCAGTAGATCAGTTTTATATCGATTGATGTGATGACCATAAATCTGTTTTTCCGGATTCCGCGCATAATATCCCGCGCGACTTTCTCGGGTGTTACCGCGTGTTTTTCAAATCGGCCTACGAGATTTTTGGCGGCCTTATGGCTTCTGTCAACGCCGAGAATCTGGACCGTTCCCACCAGCGGGGTTTTGACCGCCCCCGGACAGACCACACTAACGCCGATGTTGTAACGGCGCAGGTCGTAACGAAGCACCTCGGACACGCCCCGCAAACCGAATTTACTGGCGCTGTAGGCGGCGTGCCACGGCATGGCGATAAGCCCGGCCGCGGAAGCGACATTGACCAGGTGGCCGCCTTTGCCGGCGTCCACCATGGCCGGCAACAGGCATTCGATGACGTTTATCGGCCCCATCAGATTGATGCTGACCATTTTTTCCCAGTGTTCGTGTTTGAGCCGCGAAACAGAGCCCCAGACCGAGGTGCCGGCAATATTCATGACGATATCCATGGGACCGGATTCTTTCTGAATGCTTTCGGCAAACGCGCGAACGGCATCATAGTCGGTTATGTCAAAAGCCTCGTGGGCAACGACGGTACCATCCCCGGCTTCAATTTGAGAGACAACGGCTTCCAGTTGGGGCTGATTGATATCCGTCAGGAACAGGCTGGCACCTTTTTCAGCCATGGCCATGGCCGTGGCCTTGCCGATGCCGCTGGCCGCGCCGGTGATAAAACATTTTTTCCCTGTGAAGCTTTTGATTTTCATTGTTTCCTCCCCCGCAAGGTGAATCAGATTGTTATCAAAGTAAACCCGCAGCACATGCCCGAACCGGACATTTGAACCCTCGACCCCTTGAATCCTGTATACCCGCTAAAAAGGTCACTCCGCGTAAGGGCCGGCATCCAGGTCCCGCTTTTTAAGGCCGTTTTTGGCCGCCTTTTTCAGCCACCACAAGGCACCGACCCAAATGAACATCCTTCTCCAGAGGCCGAACGGCATCAGGAGCAGCGGCGTTTTTCCTATCTGTTCCTGAACGCTGAACAGGACCGGCCGATTCCCGGCCAAACTGGCCCCGGCCGCGTCCAGTGCCCGACGGATATGGCCGCGGGCCAGTCCCATGCGACTTTTCAAGTGCAATTCCGTTTCTGCTCCCTGGGCCTCACCGGCGCCCAGGGCCAGAGCACCGGCCCAGGTGAAACCGCATTGGTCGGCAAAGGCGCGACAGATCGCCAGGGCCAGGGCGTTCTGTTCGTACTCCGGAAAGCCGTTATTGATAATGACAAACAGACGGCGGGGCGATGCCCCGGGGCTGTCCGGATCGTTTGCCCTTTGATCAGCCAGCACTTCCAGTGCTTTGGTCACCAGAAAAGGCAGGGCGTCGACATAAAGCGGAAAGGCCAGGATGATCAAGTCCGCCCGACCGGCGGCGGCCAGCAGTTTCTGTTGACCGCTGTCTCTATTCAGGTCGGCCTTCAGAGTCAAGGCATCGGTTTCCCAGCCGGCGTCCGCCATTTTTTCCAGCACATACTCGCCCAGGATGGCCGAAGTCGATCGCTGATTGATTTTCGGGCTACCGACAACCAGCAGGGCACGGCCTTTGGTGTCGGAACAATCGGTTAAACCGTCGTCCGGCTTCGGAAAAAAATCGAGCAGGTCCTTCGGGGGCCAGGGATCGGACCGGACAATCAACTCCTGCAGTTGCCGCTTCATGTTGTCCTGATCGGTATTTGTATCCACAACCCCGGCCGCAAAAGACGGTGAGAGCATATTAACGGCATTACGCCCGGCCAGGGTCTGAAAGATTTTGTCCGCCCCGGGTATTTTTTTCTCCGCAAGGCCGATACCGATCAGCCGTGGATAGCGTTGGTAACGGGGCAAATGATGAATCTCGCCGTGACGCAGAATGAAAAACGGGGAGACCAGCGGGATGAAGCGATCGACCATCAGCTTCAAGGTGGATGAATAACCGCCGAAGGTCACCGGCGTAAACAGGATCAGCGTGTCGCTGTTGACGATTGTGCGAACGATTTCCCGGCCCTGATCGGCGGTGACACACTGGCCGGGTGTCTTGACCCAGCACCCGAAACAGCCGGTACAGTGTGCCAAATGAATATCCTTTAAATGAAAACACCGTACGTCTGCCTGTTCCTGCTCCAGCATTGATATCAGCAGCGATAACGCTGTTCCAAAACGCTCATCCGTTGAATCGGCGCCGTTTAGAATTACGATTCGGTTTGACATACCGGCCTCCCCTTGTTTGGATTAAGTTATTGATTTTTCTATCGTACCCGTACGATTATGTCAAGATCACATCAGGCCTGTCGAAACCGGAATCCATTGAAAGCATTGGCCGGGTGTGATACCTTAACTCTGACGCTGGCAATCAACTCTGTGGAGGACAATGATGGACCTGGCGGCACTTGAAAAAAAGCACCCCCCCTCTTTCGATCCCTGCTGGCAGGAGTCGTGGTATTTCAACTTTTCCGACCCGGGCAACAATGTCTACGGCCTGACGCGTATCGGCTATCGGCCGTCAAAGAACAAAGCAGACGGTCTGTTACTGGCCTCCATCAACGGCAAACCGGCCCTGCTGTATCCGGCCCTGGGTAAACGGCTTGGGTCGGGCAGGGTAACCATCGACCCTCCGGACATGCTTCAAGTTGACAACCTCTGTTTTACCTGCCGCTCGATCATGGACACCTGGCAGTTGTCGCTGAAAACCCGTCGTGTCGACCTGGACCTGGCCTGGGCAACCATGACAGGTCCGTATCTTTACCCTGAAGTCGCGACCGACACCGGCCGCTCGGCCGCGGCCGATCACTATGAACAGGCCGGCCGGGTTACCGGCCATATCCGTTTTGGAAACACCGATATCAATGTTAACGGCTGGGGTCAGCGGGACCATAGCTGGGGGCCCCGTCACTGGTCCGGGGTGGGCGACTGGACCTGGATCAGCGCCCAGTTTGAATCCGGCTGGGCGTTTAACCACTGGCACCTGGGTGCCGGACCACCGGCTAAAACCTGCGGTTTTGTCGGTGACGCTGCCGGCAACCGTGACCTGATCAAGGCGGACATTGACTGGCAGGGTGACGCTCAGGGCCGCAAGCCCTCCGGCGCCCGGCTGGAATTAAGCATGGCGGACGGGGAAAAACGGGACATGTCCTTTACAGCGAAAACCATGTGGCCCCTGTACAAGGACGGTGCCATCATCACTGAAACTTTCGGTGTGTTTTCCTGCCGGGGAGAAAACGGTGTCGGCGTGGTAGAGCGTTTATTTGTTCCGCGTCTGGGTCCGTTGTCCTTGATGCCGTATGTACCCAAAATGGCGGGCATGGCCCTTTACAGCCGATAAACCGGATACCTTCAAAAACCTATGTTTTCTTTTAAAACCAGAAACACCCCCGACACCGAAGTCTGGTGGCTGCCCCTGGGTCCGGAATCTTCGCCTGACCAATCCCTTCTGGGCGGCAAAGGCGCCAACCTGGTCCGGCTTGTTCGGGCGGGCTTTGAGGTGCCGCCCGGCGCGGTACTGACGACCGAGCTGTTTCGTGATTTTTATTTTCTGGAAGAGGCCGCCATTCAACGGATTATTGACCGGGTCGTAGAGGACCAGTCCCGGCCGGACAGGTTATGGGCGGTGCGGTCTTCGGCAGCAGACGAAGACGGCCTGCAGGCGTCCTTTGCCGGCCAGTATGACACCTTCCTGAACGTGCCCGATTCAAACCTGCTGAATTGCGTGAAAAAATGCCGGGATTCCGTTTTTTCTTCTCACGCGGAAAGATACCGGTCGGAACTGGCGCCCGGCCAGAGCCCGTCAATGGCCGTGGTCCTGCAGACAATGGTCCCGGCCCGATGCGCGGGCGTTCTGTTTACGCGGCACCCGGTCCGGCCGGACGTGGACCGCATTGTTGTCGAGGGGGTGCCCGGTCTGGGGGAAGACCTGGTATCCGGACGCCGCAACCCGGATCACCTGGAATTGTCCCGCAACGGTCAGCGCCTTCTGGAAGCGTCCGTCGACGGAACGAACTGTCTGGACCAGGTGGGGGATGAAGCGTTTGCCAGACTGGCCCGGGAACTGGAAAAAACGTTCGGCAAACCCCAGGACGCGGAATGGGCTTTTGACGGCGAAACCCTGTGGGTGCTTCAGACCCGACCCATTACCACCCTCAAGCGCCCGGCCAAAGTCTGGACCCGGGCCTGGGGGGATGAGTTCTGGGCCGAAGCCACCACCGAACTGCAATATACCCGGTTAGGCCGCTGGATCAGCGAAGATTACATGGCCGACCTGGCCAGGATCAACCGGTGGCATTTTGTCAAAGACATAACGCCGTTTGCCAGAATTCACAGCCATGTTTATTTTAACGCCGAATACATGTACCGGCTGATCCCCCTGCTGCCGCCGGCCCTGCGTATCGAGCGCATGTTCGGATGGCTGCCCCCCTACTGGCGGGCGGAACTGCCAACCATAAAATTCCGCCCTTTTACGCTTTTGGGCAACATGATCCGGTCGCGCCTGGCAGACAAAAACGCCGACCTGTTTTCTCACTATAAAAAGCTACCTGAATATGGCCGGCAGGTTGAGCAGAAACTGGCCGCAGGGCTGGGGGATGACCTAAGCAAATTGGATGACCGGGCCTTGTGGGCCAGGTTGGAAGCAGATGACGAAATGGGGCGGGCGCATTTTCGTTTTATCCGCTGGGGACTGGCCTCCCATTTGATGCCGACCAAGCTTGTCTGTGCCTGGATCACGGAAAACTGGACCACTTATGATGCTTTTTTTGATCCTGAAGGTCATTTCCTGGAGATGCTGCTGATCGATCCGGCCGGCAACACCACCCTTCAGGTCAACCGGGAACTCAGGCGGCTCGGCCGGGAGGCGGCCCAAATTCCGGCCCTGATGGATCTGGCCGAAAAGGGGAACGGCCCGCCCACGCTCGAAGCGATCCGGGACCTGCCCGGGGCGGCTGACTTTGCCCGCAAGTTGAACGCCTTTATCACCACCCACGGTCATCGCGGCAGTTCCCGGGAACTGCATCTGCCGCGCTGGATGGACGACCCCGGCCTGGTTATCGCGCCGATCCTGGCCTTTGCGACCGCAGGCAAACAGGCCGGGGAAAGAGAAAAGGGGCCTGACAATGCCTTTGAGCGACGCTGGCTGAAAGAAATCAGTCAGAATGCCGGAGGATGGTGGAAAAAACGGATCGCGAAAAAAGCCCTCACGCTGGCCCGGGCTTATACCCAGTACCGGGAAAACCAGCGATATGTTCTGGACTACATTTTAACCGATATGCGCCATGTTCTGCTTGAAATCGGCGCCCGGCTGACCGGCAGGGGGCTTCTGCAGCAGGCCGACGACATCTTTTTTCTGTATGATGCGGAATTAAAAAACATCCAACAGGAAAACGCGCCGCCGCCGGAGGGACTGCAACGGCGTCGGGCCCGTTTCGAAGCAGATGCCGGAACGCTTCCACCGGAATGGATCATAGACGACCAGCCCTACCCGACACCCGGGGACAAGGGTCTCGCCGGAACCGACACCCTTTTGGGAACCGGCGCATCTCCGGGCATCGTTACCGGCCGGGCCCGGGTCATCCTGACCGTGGAAGAGCTGAAGTCGGTCCGGCCGGGTGATATCCTGGTAGCGCCCAATACGGATTCCGGCTGGACACCGGTATTCGGGCTGATTTCCGGCCTGGTGGTTCAGACCGGGGGCATGCTTTCCCACGCAGCCATCGTTGCCAGGGAATACGGCATCCCGGCCGTGACCGGCGTGGTTGATGCCTGCGCGCTGATAACGACGGGACAGGCCACGGAAGTCAACGGTGATAACGGACGGGTGAAGATGCTGGAAGCAGTGAAATCAAGGAACATAGACAGAGATTGAAAGCACCGGCCGGGTGTGATATTTTAATGTCGGCTCTGGTAATCAATGCTGCGGACGATAATGGGGGGATTATGTTATCAAAAATATTAGCGTCCTTCTCGACCCCTGAAAAAGACACCGACAACGACGCCTGGTGGCTGCCGCTTGATCCGGAAACACCTTTGGACACATCTGTTCTGGGTGATAAGGGCGCCGGGCTGGTCCGGCTGATGCAGGCGGGCTTTAACGTGCCGGCCGGCGTGATCATGACGACCCGGTTTCTCCATGATTTCTTTTTTCTGGAAGAGCCCGAGGTCAGGCGCATGTTCGACGACACCATAACAACACCTGCCCGGTCGGATGTATTATGGGCGGTCCGCTGCTCGGTGGCGGATGGGGAAAAAACCCGGGCATCTCTTGTCGACCGGCTGGGAACCGTCCTGAACGTCCCTTCCGCGGAACTGTTTGATTGTGTTAAACATTGCTGGGCCTCGGTTTACGCACAACCCGGCCGGATTTATCAGACGGTTCCGGAAAACGGATCCAGGCCGTTTCTGGCGATAATTCTCCAGCAGATGATAGCGATGCAAAGCGCAGGGGTTTTATGTATGGGCGATCCGTCAAACTCAGACGGCGACAGCATCCTCATTAAGGGCGTAGCCGGATTAAATAAAGACTTGAGAGGCGGCTTGTGCAAACCGGATTGCCTACGCCTGTCCCGGGAGGGAGACCGGCTTTCAACGGAAACCGTCGACACGGTTAACTGCCTGGACCGGATCGGTGATGCGGTTTTTGTGCAGTTGGCCCGCGACCTGACGCAGACCTTCGGAGCGCCCCAGGACGTGGATTGGGTTTATGACGGCCGGACCCTGTGGGTGCTGGAAAGCCGGCCGTCAACCGCATGGCCGGCGCCTACCCCCTGACAGGAGGACGACACAGACATGGCGCCGAAAAAAATCGTGGTCAATGATCTGATGCAGCAAAATTATGTGTATGACCTGACGGAACCGGCCGGACGGAATTTCGCGCCGGCGTTCACTCCGGATTTGACACCGCGGCAGATGCTGGAAATGGGGGTGTTCGGCGGTAAATACATGACCGACTGCACAGACGAATTTCCCAAAACCTGGTTTGCCCGGGCCCGGCTGTGCCCGGAGCGGCATGACCCGGCCATGAACTTTTTCGGTGTCAATGCCTCCCAGCCGTTGTCGGTATGGCGGGAAAAAGGCTGGCTTTATCATGACGATCCCCGGGGATGGTTTCAGTGGTACTGCCGTTATTACCGGGGGCGCCGCTGCCCGGATGACGCCCGGCAGATCAAACGCTGGAAAGCCATGGCCCGGCATATCGCCCAGATCAAAAAGCACTGCCGGCCCGGCGATATCCGGTGCCGGCCGAAGCAGCGGCAGGCCCTGCTGAACTGGGCCTTTGACAGCCGGCTGATGTAGACAATTATAATGGAATCAAACCGGGTAAAATTTTCCGGTTGACCGAAGCCTTTACTTTATCAGAACATATCATTTATTGCGCAATCTCAACCCTTTAAAGGCAACGCTATGCGGGACGACATTAAAACCCTTATTCAAAACAGGCGGCATTGCGTCCTGGCCACGATTGCCGGTGACGCCCCTTACTGTTCTTTAATGGCCTATACGACCAATACGGAATGCAACCTTTTCTTCATGGCAACCCATCGCAACACCAGAAAATTCAGGAACATTACCGACAACCCCCGGGTCAGCCTGCTGATCGATTCCCGGGAGATACGGACGCCGCAGGCCCTGACGATTGAGGGTACAGGCACGGAGATCAAAGCGGAAAAGGACAGAAAAGCAGCAACCGATCTATTGCTGGCCGACCACCCTTCTCTGATCGACTTTATCCGTCATCCGGAAGCGGTGTTGATCTGCGTTACAGCTCAAAGTGCGGTTTTTTTAAACGGCCTGACCGACGCGTATTACGAAACGCTTGCCTGATTTTGGATTCGAATGATTGATTCGCAAATCGGAGAAAAGCCATGCCCTCACAAACGCCTGAAAAAATACTGCTGACCGGCGCCTCCGGGTTTATCGGTCAGCGCCTGCTCTACAAGCTGGATGAACGGGGATACAGCGTCCGGTGCCTGACACGTAAACCCGCCGCCATGCGCTTTTCCCGGCCGCTGAAACATGAGCCCCAAATCGTTTACGGCGACCTGCTGGATCCCGCCTCACTGGAAAAAGCCCTCGACGGTATTGATACGGCCTACTACCTGGTTCACTCCATGGGTGGACGCAGTCTCAAAGAAATGCGCAGTTTTGAGGAGCGGGACCGGATGGCGGCCGCCAATTTCGTGCAGGCCGCGGACCGGGTCGGCCTGCCCCGCCTGATTTATCTCGGGGGGCTGGGAGATGTTTCGACAACTTTATCACCGCATCTGGCCAGCCGGCAGGAAGTGGGCCGGATCCTGGCCTCGGGGCGGGTCAGCGCCACCATACTGCGGGCGGCGGTTATTATCGGCGCCGGCGGAGCGGGGTTTGAAATGATCCGCTACCTGGTGGAACGACTGCCGGTCATGCTGGGGCCCAAATGGGTCTATACCGAATCCCAGCCCATTGCCATTGAGAACGTGCTTGATTACCTGACCGGCTGCCTGACCAAACCGGAGACATCCGGGCAGACACTGGATATCGGCGGCCCCGACGTGCTGAGTTACGTCGACCTGATGCGCATGTACGCCCGGGTCCGGGGATTACGACGATATATTGTAGGGGTGCCCTTTTTTTATACCCTGCTGTCCGCCTACTGGGTGGCCCTGATCACACCGGTTCCGGCCGGTATCGTGCTGCCCCTGGGTGAAGGTCTTAAATCACCGGCCCTGTGCCGGGAGGACCGGATCACCCGGATGATTCCCCTGGACCTGATTCCCATGGAACAGGCCATATGTAACGCCCTGGCCGAAGAAGAAGAGGGCCCCGGCCGGTTGCTGTCCCAGCAGGCCTGTTTTCTTTCTGAAAAAACCGGTTAAAACAAATAAAGGAGGTTGCCATGTCCGCTGCTCAAAACGAAAAGTTCGTCCGCGTTAAAGACCCCCAGGGAAACGAATTTCTTTGTCCGCTTTCAGCACTCAAGGACGTCCGGGAAGCGTCCGATGAAGAACTGGACAATTGCGTGGATGACGGCACCGCGGGTCGTTATGCCGGCAACATCGACGTCGTGGACCCTGAATAACAACATGCGGCCGTCATCGTGATTATCCGTGAGGAAATCTTTATCGCAGCTTCTCCCGAAACCGTCTGGGGGGTGTTTGCCGACATCGACAACTGGTACCGGTGGAATCCGGTCTGCCGCGAATGCCGGCTGGAATCCGGGCCGTCCATGGAAACGGGGGCATGCCTTTCGTTTCAGCTCAACCCCGTGTTTTTCCCGGTTCGTATCAGCACGGTCATAAAAGAGTGTCAACCGGGCCGGAAGGTGGTCTGGATCGGGTCGAAATGGGGATTACACGCGGAACACACGTTTTTGTTCAAGCCGGAAAACGGCGGAACGCGACTGGAAAGCATCGAACGGTTTTCCGGCTGGGTATTGCCGCCCCTGAGACTGGCCGGTATCCCCCGGCGACTGCACCAACTGACCCGGGAGCTGCTGGCAACCATTAGAACAAGGACCGAAGATCCATCGACGCCAGAAAACAATTGACTTAAATCACAGGTTTATTAAATTGAACCGTATACCGTAAATATTTTTTAAAGGGGGGCCACCATGAAAATCGCTGTGGTGGGAGGGGGCATTTCCGGGATCCTGACGGCTTATTTGCTGCAGCAGAAGCACGAGGTCGTTCTTTTTGAAAAAAACGAATACACCGGGGGACACACCAATACGATTGTGATCCCCTCGGGTCCGGATGAAGGGCTGCCTGTAGACACCGGCTTTATCGTGTTTAACGAAAAGACATACCCGGTGTTTATCCGTTTTTTAAGCAGACTGGGGGTCGATTTTCACAAGACCGACATGTCCTTCAGCTATTACTGCGAGGGCACCGGCCAGACCTTTGCCAGCCGCAACCTCAACACCCTGTTCGCCCGGCGCAGCAATTTGCTGAGACCGGGTTACTGGCTGTTTGTAAAAGGAATGGTCCGTTTTTTAAAAACCATTCGCACGGATTACCTGTCAGGCCGGCTTCCGGATATAACTCTCGAGGCCTATTTAAAACAGAACGGCTTTTCCGACAATATCATGAACTGGTTCGTCATTCCCATGGCGGCCGCCATCTGGTCGGCTTCGGACGCCCAGATCCTGGGTTTTCCGGTCCGGTCGTTCGCCCAGTTCTATGAAAATCACGGCCTGCTGGCGGTTCGCAATCATCCCGCCTGGTATTTTGTGGCCGGCGGCAGTCACACATACGTCAAGGCTTTTCTGGAAAGCTTCACGGGCAAGGTAAAAAACCACCGCCCTGTTGAACAGATCAAACGGAATGAGCAAGGCGTGACGCTCACGCTGGGTGATGGCGAGAAACTTGATTTTGACAAAGTGGTGGTGGCCACCCATGCGAATGAAGCCCTGGCCCTTCTGGCGGACCCCACACCCGATGAAACCCGGCTGCTGTCGGCCTGGCGGTATTCACAAAATTATACCGTGCTGCATACGGATGTCTCCCTGATGCCGCCCAACCGGGTTGCCTGGGCCTCGTGGAACTATCTGCGCGAGACTGAAGAAGGCAGCCACCGCCCCATCACCGTTACGTATCACATGAACCGGCTGCAAAAGCTGAAAACAAACACCGACTATTTCGTGACCCTCAACCCGGTCCGGCCGATTCCCAAACAATATACCATCACGACCATCGATTATACCCACCCCATCTATGATGAGGCCGCCTTTGCCACCCAGGCCGCGCTGGACACCTTAAACGACCGGCGTCACACTTTTTTCTGCGGCAGCTATTTCGGATACGGATTTCATGAAGACGGTGCCAGGTCTGCTGTGAATGTGGGCCGGTATTTTGATGTGACCTTATGAACTCAAAAATTTTTAAAGGATATATCGAGCATACCCGTTATTCGCCCCGGCATCACCGGCTGAGATACCCGCTTTATGTTTACGGCCTGGACCTGGATGAATTGCCGGATCTGGACCGGCGCCTGCCCCTGTTCGGATACAACCGCCTGCGGCCGTCTGCCATTTATGACCGGGATTACGGCTATCCCGGCGACGGCTCCATCAAGCAGAAACTGCAGTCCCTGCTGGAAAAACAAGGTATTGTGGGAACGCTTGAACGGGTCATGCTGATCACCTCGGCCCGGTATTTCAACTATGTTTTCAATCCCGTCAACTTTTACTATTGTTATGGTACCGGCGGCGAAACTGTGGCGATCGTGGCCGAAGTCAACAACACCTTCGGCGAACGTCATCTGTACGTGCTCGATATGCCGCGATCCGAGACAGAGGGGTATCTGCTCAGCTATGAGGCCGAAAAAGCCTTTCATGTATCGCCTTTTAACAACCTGGAGGGAACCTACCGCTTTTATTTTTCATCCCTGGAAACCGGGCTGGACATCAAAATCGACCTGATTCGCGATGGCGAGCGGGTATTCGACGCCCAGCTGGTGGCCAAAGCCGTTGCCCTGACGCCCTGGTCCCACGCCCGCACCCTGCTGACCCACCCGGTGGTACCGCACCTGAGCGTTCCCCGGATTTACTGGCAGGCCTTTCGCCTTTCCTTTCAGAAAAAACTGACCTACCACCAGAAGCCCGTGCCCAAAAGCGCCATGACGATTCCCAGCACCAAACCATTTCTGCTGCAAACCATCTGTCAGCGAATCGTTATGTCGGTGCTGAATAAAATCAGCCAGGGACAACTGCAAATGTCCCTGCCCGACGGCCGTAAACGTACTCTCGGTAAGGAAGACGCAAAGCCGAAGGGTTTTCTTGACGTCCGGGATTATCATTTTTTTCCCCGGCTGGTGTTCCATGGTGATATCGGTTTGGGCGAAGCATACATGGACGGCGACTGGGACAGCCCCGACCTGGTGGACCTGTTTACGGTGCTGATCCAAAACCGCTCGGCCATCAGCGACGGCAACTGGCTGACCGCCCTGCCCCTGCTGATAAAAGAACGCCTTTCCCATATCGCCCGCAAAAACTCACTTACTGGCAGTCGCAAAAACATCTACCAGCACTATGACCTGGGCAACGACTTTTACGCCCTGTTTTTAGACGACAGCATGACCTATTCCTGTGCCCTGTTCCAGTCCCCGGAAGACAGCCTTGAAACCGCCCAGCAACGCAAATTAGACCGTATCATCGAAAAAGCGGACATCGGCCGCGACGATCATGTGCTGGAAATCGGCTGCGGCTGGGGTGGATTTGCCATGGAAGCCGTTCGGCAGACCGGCTGCCGGGTGACCGGCATCACCATCTCACAGGCCCAGCACGACCTGGCCGTCGAACGCGTTCGGCAGGCCGGGCTGGCGGATCGGATCGATATCCAGCTGAAAGACTATCGCCATCTTACGGGCTCCTTTGACCGGATTGTTTCCATTGAAATGCTCGAGGCGGTGGGGGAAAAATATATGCCCGGTTTTTTCCAGGCCTGCGACCGCCTGTTAAAAAAAGGGGGGCGGGTGGTCATCCAGACCATCACCATCCCGGACCAGCGTTACCGTGTTTACAGCCGCCAGCGGGACTGGATTCAAAAGCATATTTTCCCGGGCGGGCACCTGCCGTCGTTAACGCTGATCAGCAACATTCTGACCCGAAAGACCGGGTTTATCGTCGATCACCTTGAAAACGTCGGCCCCCATTACGCCACCACCCTCAACCACTGGCGAAACCGCTTTACAAAAAACGAAGCCCATGTCCGCGCCCTGGGGTTTGATACCGTTTTTATCCGTAAATGGATTTACTACCTGGCCGTGTGCGAAGCCGGTTTTGCCAACCGCGCCCTGGGTGATCTGCAGCTGGTGCTGGTGCGGGAATAATGGCGTCGTTACGTTTTCTTAATTCAAGGAAAACCCTTATTTCGCTTCCAGGTCTTTCTTGAGTTTTAACACCGCCAGCTCTTTGGCTTTTGCCTCCACCTCGACGGTCAAATCCATGGAAAGCCAGTTTTCAGGCATGTCCTTAACATCGATATAGTCATGATGCTTGCGGATATCAGTCGCCCGCCAGCCGTTTTTCGGGGAAGAGATATGAAACAGCGGCTCCCGGTCCCATGTTTCAGCCGCCAGCCGGGTCGCTTCTTCCACGCTTAAATCATCCGGCAGACAGCGATGGTGGTGGACATCGTAAACCAGGGGGACGGCCAAATCCGCGCATACTGGCAGAAGATCCCGGGGGGAGTAACTGACATCATCATTTTCCAGGGTCAGTCGCTTTCTGACCCGTGCGGCCAGTTTTCGAATATTTTTTCTGAGGCGGTCCAGGGCGGCGGGTTTATCGCCGTAAACGCCGCCGGCATGGATATTAATCACATCAGCGCCGATCCACTGGGCCACTTCGGCCTGGTAATTAAGATCGGCCACCGAGCGTTTGACCACCTCCGGGCCGGGTGACGATAACACAATGAATTGATCCGGGTGAAAGGTTGTCCGGATATGGTGATTTTTAGCGAAGGTTTTGCAGGCTTTGAAGGTTTTGATGATCCGGTCCCCGTCGGGCAGGTCGGAAACGTCGTAGCCCACATCCGGATGCGTCTTTAACGGCAGGATCTGGCTGTTGACCCGGAAATCTCCGATGCCGTTTTCATGACAGAAGGCCAGGGCCTGGTTCAGGCTTTCCGCATTGGCCAGGCATATTTCCGACAGACGCCGGCGCTGTTCGTCAACCGCAAAACCCGACAAATACCTGGCGGTAGTCCGGCGGAACCGGATGGGCTCGGCCTTGAATATGCAGCACAGACCGAGTCGGATCATGGATTGGCCCCTTTTTTATCCGCCGCCGCGATGGTTTTTCGAATATCGTCATGCATGGCCTTGGAAATGGGAAACGGTATCAGCACGACCAGGGCGACCAGGTTGCACAGGCAGGGAACCAGGGCGTAAAGAACCCTGAGCACCAGGACCACCGTTTCGTTCTGAGGCTGGTTGGGCAGGTAACCGGCTTTCCCCAGTACCGCCAGGCCGATGCCGATACCAATGGCGGCCGCGATTTTCTTGGCAATGGACCAGATACCGATATACTGCCCCTCCCGCCGTTCGCCGGTCACCATTTCATCATAATCGATCACATCGGCCTGAATGGCCGACGGCAGGGCCAAACTGGCGCCGAAACCAATGCCGGATAATACCACCAGCACACCGTACCAGAACGTATCACCCGGCCCCAGAAAAAATACGCCCAGGAAGGCCCCGGTGTTGACGGCCATGGCCGCCAGCCAGGCCCATTTTTTTTCAATCCGCCGGGAAACGGCGATCCAGGGCGGCAGGAATACGACACCGGCAATAAAATACAAGGCCAGAAACAGTTCCGCGCCGGTGCTCTGCAGGACATATTCCACGTAATAGAGAATCAGGGTGGCCGGCAGATTATTGCCGATGGCGGCAATGGTATAAGAAACCAGCAGGATCACAAAAGGCCGGTTTTTAAATATGGACAACCACTGGGTAACCGCTTTTTTTCGATTGACCGGCGGCGGATCCGGGCGCTCCCTGATGGCGGCCACGCATATCCAGCAGCAGGCAATCACCAGTGGCGCGTAAACAACGGCTATCCAGAAGAACTTCTGCCGCTGACCGGCAGCATCATCGGCCAGATGAAACAACCAGGTAATGATGCCCGGCGAGCCGGCCGCGATGAGGGTTCCCAGAATCAAAAACCCGTCCCGCCAACTGAACAAAACGGTTCGTTCATGATAGTCATAGCTGACTTCCGGGCCCAGGGATTCATAAGGCACGACCACGATGGTCCAGAACAGAAACAGCAGAAACAGGGTTATTCCGAACCAGGCTGAAGCGACCCCGTGGGAGGCTTCGGCCGGCGGGGTGAACAGCAAAAACAGCAGCAGGGCCAGGCACAGGGAACCGGCCGCCATGTAAGGCCGCCGACGTCCGAACCGGGTCCGGGTATTGTCGGAAACATAGCCGATAAGGGGGTCGGTGACCGCGTCAAAAAGCCGGACGCCGAACAGCAGATACCCCACCAGGATGATATTGACGCCGACCACGTCGGTATAAAACTTGGGGATAAACACATAGACCGGAATACCGACGATGGCCAGGGACAGGGCCGGCAGGGCATAAGCCAGTTTGCGGGTCAGTGGAAGCCGGTCATGGTTTACCATTAATCATTTATCCCCAGAACCTGGTCACGAAACGTTTTGTCAATGGGCCTGGACCCGATCCAAATGGAAAAAACCGCCCGGGAAAATGCGGCGCCGGGAATTACCGTGAGGATTTTATCATTGAGTGCCAGGCGGGTTCCCTGTCCGGGGAAATAGGTCAGGGCGTAACGGTCTCCGGGCGACACATCCCGGTATGCGTCGGCCAGTTTTTCAATGGACGGCTCAAGCCGTTTGAGTTCTTCAGCGGTCAGGTTTTCGGCGATGGTGACCCGGGTGGCTTTGGCAAATTGTCCGGCCTTGATGGCATGAAAATATTCCAGCACCAGGTGGCGGGGCACATCTTGCAGGGCCTGCCGGTAGCCCATGTTTTCCGGCAGGTAAAAAGCGCCCACATAACCTTTAAAAACAACCATGTATCTCAGCAGGGCGGTTCCCTGAAGATCAAACCGGGTCTGATCGATTTGTACGACATCATCAAAAACCACCCCTTCGATTTCGGCCCCGGCAACTGGCATGACAGCGAACATGATCATCAGCGGCACCAATATGCAACGGCGGATTATTCTATTCGTCATGATTTTCCACTCCTGTCAACCGGCATAGTTCTTCCCACAGCTGTCGTCTCTCGTCCGAAGTCTCCCGGGTATGAGAAAAGACATGGGTGGTGTGGGGGCGGCGATTCAGCCAGAACAGGCCGGAGACCTGACCGGCTTCCGGGGCGACCGCCAGCCAGACAATGGTGTCGGCGCCCTGTTCAGGCGTCCGCAGTAACCCCCGGGTGCGGGTATAAAAGCCCGGCAGCGCTTTGGTGATCCCCGGCGTGTTGACCCATCCGGGATGCATGGCATTGACCGTTATGCCCTGGGATTTGAGCCGGTCGGCCCAGATTTCCGTTAAAATGACCATGCCCCGTTTGGCACGGGCATATGCCTTGGGGCCGTCAAACGATTCGGCTTCATAACCCAGGTCATCGGGCCGGATTTTCTGGGTATACATACCGCCTGAAGACACGTTGACGATTCGCGACGGTGCCGAAGCCCGCAATTTGGGAATCAACCGGCTGGTCAGCAGAAAAGGGCCGGCCAGGTCGGTGGCCAGGGTCTGCTCCAGACCTTCACCGGTGGTCAGGCGTTCATTGAACAGGGCGCCGGCATTATTAACGAGTACATGCAAATCCGAAACATTGTCGGTCAGGTATCGGGCGACCTGTTCATTGTCGGCCATCAGGCTCAGGTCTCCGCGGCAGGTGTCGATCTGCCGGTTGCCGGTGGTTTCGATCAACATGGCCCGGGTCTGTTCCAGCTTTTCATCAGACCGGCCGACCAGGACCAGGTGTGCCCCCAGGTCGGCAATGCGAATGGCCGCCGCCCGGCCGATACCGGAGGTGGCGCCGGTGACGGCGACGGTCTTGCCTTCCAGGGATTCAACCACGGGATGCCATTTGCGCTTTTGCCGGGCATGACCCTGGCGGGTAAAACCGAACATGCCGCCGACAACGGTCCGGTCGATCAGGTCGTCCAGCGGCCGTTGCCGGGGCACGGGAAACGTATGGTTCAGGGCCGCAGACAACCCGTCAACCGCCTTTTGTCCGATGCGCGAAAAAATCAGGTTGAGGATTTTCTCCTTGACCGGACCCGGTCGATCCAGCTCGATAACCGCCCGGTAATCAATTCGGGTGCCCTGACCGGCCGGGGAGAACGCTATGGTATCGGTGGCGGTGAAGCTTTTACCGGCTCCGGTCAGCACCACCTTTTCATTGGGGACAAACTCGACCATACGGTAGGTCATACGGATTTTCCCGAATCCGTAGCTCAAGACCAGATCAAAGGCGGCATTCTCTTTGACACCGCCCGGGCTGGTTCGATGTGAACTTACCACACCCGGGTCCCACTGCTCGATATTGGCAAAATCGCTCACATAGCGAAACACCTGATTGACGGGACGGGCGGTTTCTATTGTTTTTTCAAGGACGATCATATGGTGCCTCCTTCCGCTACCCTTATACAGACCTCGACAGCCATGGAAAAAATCACGTCCAGCGGAAACCGTCCGGAAAGGGACTGATCATAAAGGACTTTGGCTTCGGCCGGAAACTCCTCATCACCCGCCCAGTAGACAACGGCCACCGGGATATCGGGGGTGATCTCAAACCGGAAGGCCGCGTCTCCCATGTCGAGGGACGTGCCCCGCAGCCGCCGGCAGCGTTCACGGAATTCGTCGATATTGTTACCGAACCGGCGTGACATCAGGCGGTCGGGGATTTTGTGGGGCCCTCGAAAAAAGGCGGCCCCGCCGGGCATATCTTTTTCTGAAATCCACTGTCCGGACACGTCTGTTTGTGTTGCCCGCAGGAGATAATAAATAATAAAAAAATAAAACAAGGCGTGCGGCTCCGGTGAACCATCACCTGCGCAGGCGATCTCTTGCTCGTTGGGTCGGATGCGGCACGCCTGATTCCAGACCGGCAGGACATAACACCGGTCGGCCGGTTCGTACCGGCAATCGGGTATCCGCCCACAGACCGCCTGAGGATCCTGATCGACCAATTCCTGAAAATAGGTTTTATCGACGGCGTATGTCATATTTTCACAACCGATAACCACCCGGATTTTTGATCCGGACACTTTTCCTGAATTATCCACTGTCCTTATTGCAATGTCCGGCCACGACATTAAGAAACCAGGGCATAAGCATAAACACGATCAAGGCACAGATATAAGCCGTTCCTGATACCGGATCCCGACGCTGCAAATAGTCTGAGAAAGACATACCTTGAACCCATAATACCAGCGTAAATTCGAAAGCCACTAAAATCAAAAGGGCCAGGGCACCGATCAGAAAAAGGCGGAAGGATTCTTGATGCTCAGCCCGTTTGCGGATGTACCTGGCCGAAAAGAAGACGACTCCGATCATGACCGGCATTTCGATCAGTTCGGCATATCGCTGACCGGTCATGGGAACCAGTAGCAGGGTCCGTATGATTCCCAAAACAAAACCCGCGAAAAAGACCATGGTAAAATAAATCACCGCGTTGATAATCAGCGCTTTCATTAAATTTTCGAATCAACGGCCGTACATGGCCGTAAAACTGGCTTTGTCCAGCGTGTTGGCATTGATCATAAAACCGATCATGGCGGCGCTGGCATCAGCAGGGACCTCTATTTTTTCCGTTTTCAGCGCGAACACCGTGAAAACATAACGATGGGGCGAATGTCCTTCGGGCGGGCAGGGGCCACCAAAGGCATGGGTGCCGAAATCGGTGCGGCCCTGAACAGCACCGCTTGGAAGCTGCTTGCCGTCCACGTTACCGGCCCCGGCCGGCAACCCGGTCGCATCCGCCGGGATATTGTAGACCAGCCAGTGCCACCAGCCCGAACCTGTCGGCGCGTCCGGGTCATACACGGTAACGGCATAGCTTCGGGTTCCTTCCGGTCCGGCCGACCATTGAAGCGCCGGTGACCGGTTCTGCCCGGTGCAGCCAAAGCCGCTGTAAACCTGTTCATCCCCCATGAAGCCGCCCGGTGCTATTGTCGGGCTGGTCAGTGTAAATTCATCGGCAAACGCCGTGAAGGATACCAGGCAAAAAACAAGCGCCATTAATACTTGTATTTTATTCAACATGGTCCTCTCCTTTTTTATGGTCGAACGCCGCCCGACACATTTCTTTTGCTTCTTCAATCCAGGCGGCCCGTTGTTCCGGGGTACTGGTAACCACCACGGCGAACATTTTACGGTAAAAGGCGTGAACACCGCACAGGTCGAAAATACAGCGCCGCCAGACGGCTTCAAGCGGATCGCCGAATACCAGCTGCTCCCTGATCAGCTCCGTGTTCGAGGTATTTAAAACAACCGCCGCACGGGCCCGGAGCAACCCCACGGGAACGCCCTCACCGCTGTCGCCTTCTTCAAACCGATATGCCCGGCCGGGACGGAGGACGCGATCGATCCAGCCCTTGAGAACGGCCGGCGGCTGACCCCACCAGTTGGGATGCACGATCACGACACCATCGGCCGCGCACAGCTCGTCGCAATGGGCCCGGATCAGCGGCTCGATTTCTCCCTGCTCCGGGATCTCGCCGGCCGGCAGAATGGGGTCAAATTGTTCCGCATAAAGATCGTGAAAAACGACCTCATGACCGGCCTGTTGCAGGTCGTCCCGCACCGCACCGGCGATGGCATGGTTGAAACTGCCGGGGTCAGGATGCCCGAGAATTATAAGAATTTTCATCATTATCCTTTAGCAGACAATTCAAGATCGTTTTTGGGTCTGTAGAGTTTTCGCATATTGCTCTGGTCTGATAAGATGATCGGGGTTATATGACTTCTTCTATTTTTACCAAATCAGAATCGAAACACAAGCCTTATTCCGTCAGAGAATCCGCGCGGGGGAAAAGTCTCCAGAACTGCTTTTACGAAAACCAGTTGGCATGTTTCTCCAGCCATCCGGCAACTGTATCTTTGAGGGATTCTCTTACCAGCGGGTTCATATAATACCTTGGGAAAAGCAGGTCATCATCCGGCGCAATCATACCTTCGGCCACGGCCTGCCGGGCCAGCCGGGTTCCGGGATAAATGCGGATGCCGCTGGTGATTTTCATGGCATCCAGATTAAGGTCTTCCGCGAATGCCAGGCTTTCGGCCAGGGTCTTTTCGTTTTCCCCGGGGCCACCCAGAAGTAGAAATCCCATTTGTTTGATATTATATTTCCGCAGCCGTGCCGCAACCGTCCGGATATCTTCCAGCGTAAACTTCTTGTTAAACATACGGAGCATCTGCAGCGAACCGCTTTCAAACCCCAGACTGACCTCGACACACCCCGCAGCCGCCATTTTTTCGGCCAGTTCCGCATCCACGTTCCGGGGATAAATAATGCAGCACCAGGCCAGATCCAGTCTTTTTTTAATGATCCCGTCGCACAAGGCTTTAGCATAGGCGGGCGGCAGGTTAAAGGTGTTATCGACAAAGAAAAACCGCGAATATCCGGCCCGTTTATAAGTCAACAGGGTATCTAAAACATGGCCGATGTTTCGTTTGCGGGTGATCCTGCCTTCTATGGCCGAGGTGGAACAATAGCTGCAGTCCATGGGGCAGCCCCGCCGGGTCTGAAAAGGGACCCAGAAATCATCCTGTCCGGATTTTTGCGGTGAAAAAAGCTGATCCTCGGGCAGGGGAATGGGAAAATCATTGATATCCGCCGTTGTATCCCGGGGAGAAAAAGGTTCTTTTTCCGGCAGATAAAGTCCGGGGATATCGGCCGGATCCCGTTTTTGGGCAAGACGGTCCAGCAGGTTGATGAAGGCCTTTTCTCCGGGCCCGCGGATGCCCATATCCGCGCCAAGATAGGCCAGGGCCTGGGCGGGAAAAATGCTGAAACCGGCTCCGCCCAGCACAACCGTCGCCCGGGTGTGTGCTTTTACGGCCGTCACCAGGTCCTTGACCGGTTCCAGCAGAAACCGGGCCGGTTCCATGACCTGGTCATCGATATTGCGAACCGATATACCGATAACATCGGGCGCGAATTCGTCGATGGCCCCGACCACAGCCGGTATCAATTGCTCACGATCCCGGGAATTGACCACCCTGACCTCATACCCGGCCGCCCGGGTCGCCCGGGCAATGCAGGAAAGGCCCAGCGGCAGGACCGGCATATTGATGGTTTCGGTATTGGCTGAAACAAGCAGAACTTTCATATTAAAAAACCAATCTGCTCAGGCCTTCCTGTTTCGATCACGGTTATGCCTCAAAAAACATTGACAGGCATGGCCAGGCCCGTTTAGGTTATTGTATATCTTGACATATTTCAAGTTTGCGCCTGAATAAAGATCTTTCAGTGCCTTTATCGACATTTTTGTCGAATGCAAAAACGTTAACCGTATGGGGGGGATATGCCTGACAGTAAGTACGACGTGGTTTTTACCGGTGAATTATTTGATGGTTTTGACAAGGCCGATGTTAAAGCAAATCTTGCCCGGGTGTTCCGCGTCTCTGATGAAAAAACCGAAAAGTTTTTCAGTTCGCCGCGCGTGGTATTGAAGGCAAACGTGGATCGCAAAACGGCTGACAAATATAAAGCCATTCTGGCCAAAACAGGGGCTGTTGTTTCTGTTGAGCCCCGTCAACCTGAAGGCCGGCCGACGACATCTGCCGCGAAAAAAGCCGCGCCGAAAACGCCGCCGGACAAAGCGCCCCCTGGAGATGGCGCCGTTGCTCAAACGCCGCCTGACCTGCCCCCTGCCGATGCTCAAAATGTCGGGCCGCTCTGGGGAAGAAAGGTTGAAGGCGGTGAGGCCAACCCGATGACCGCGAAAGGCGGGACGGATGCCGGTCCGTCAGGCGGATACGGCTCGCTGGAGACCGGTATTGCCGGCGACTACCAATTTACGATCGGCGAGACCCTTTCAGAAGCCTGGCAGAAAGTCAGCGGCAATAAAATGACGGTCTTTGTTGCCATGCTCATTTACATCGGAATCATGATCGCCTTCGGCATCGCGGCCGGCCTGTTTACGACTGTACTGACGTCTGTGGCCGGCGAGTCAGGGGCATCTCTCGGCGCGTTTCTGACGCAGTTCGCCCAGATAATCATCGCCGCCCCCCTTAACGCCGGTTTGATCATGCTGGGTGCCGGTATGGCTGTCGGCGCAAAGATGCGCGCGGGATCGGTTTTAAGCTATTATGACAGGATCGTTCCACTGGCAATCACGGTCATTCTGAGCACCATCCTGATCATGATTGGATTTATACTGCTTGTTATTCCTGGAATTTATCTGAGCGTGGCTTATATGATGGCTTTGCCCCTGGTCGTGGACAAGGGCCTGGGCCCATGGCAGGCCATGGAGGCCTCCCGAAAGGCCGTCACCCGGCGCTGGTTTGCTGCTTTCGGTCTGCTCCTGATTCTCGTTCTGCTCTACATTGCCGGCGCCATTCCAATGTTGATCGGCTTGATCTGGGTGATACCGCTGGCCTTGATCGCCGTGGGTATTCTTTACCGAAACATCTTCGGCGTGAGTTCGATCGCGGCTGCCTGATTTTTACATGCGGATCATCCACTGCAGGCGACCGTTTTTCTTGACAATGGCCGCTTCCGGGCAGATTTCCATGCAGCAGTAACAGCGGATGCACTTATTGTAATCATAAACAGGTGTCTGTTCATCTGCGGCCGGTTTCTGTATGGCACCGGCCGGGCAGATCTTGTGGCATTGAAGACAGAGGGTGCAATGATCGGCCCGGGGCATGGGCCGATCGATAAACCAGTTGCGGAACCGCTTGGAGGTAACCGGCCAGCGCACCATGTTGGACATGAAGGTGCCGCGGGAAGCTTCAAACGGTGCAACCGCCAGATCTTCGATCCGGCAGCCGACAATTTCAATTTCCTCCGGCCGGCTTACGCCAAAGTCCCGTGAAAAACCCTGGCGCACGGTATAGGCCTTGTCCGCATCCAGACCGGCGGCGGTCACCGCCGTCCAGTCAACCGCCACCGCATCCAGGCCGGCCATGATTGCACCCATTTTTTTGGGTGTGCCCGATGTACCC
Organism: Desulfosudaceae bacterium; assembly: GCA_963674745.2. Lineage (GTDB taxonomy): Bacteria > Desulfobacterota > Desulfobacteria > Desulfobacterales > Desulfosudaceae > JBFMDX01. The sequence goes on from CAXXDV010000001.1 coordinate 981,646, forward strand.
GGGCCTTCGCCTTCCTGGCAGACAATGGCATCCATCAGGGTCAGCACGGTTTTGGGCGGATCAAACCCGTAAATCATGGCGCCATATAAATCGAGCAGAAAAGTAGCGAATTCTTCGGCATTGGGCAGCTTGACGTGCATTTTTGATTTTTGAAGGCCGGGAATCGAGCCGAACAGGTTTTTGACCGCACCGGTGATATACGTCAGGCCGTGGGTTTTAAACTTGGGCAGGTTGACGATCAGGTCGGCGTCGAAAAAAGCCGCGGCAATGTTCATGTTTTTAAACGCCTCGCCGTCCTGGTATTGCAGGGTCCGGGTTTTTTGGGGATCGGCCACTTCGACGCCTTCTGCGTCCACGATCTCCTGGTATCCGGTTTTGCGGATGGTACGCTCCAGGGAATGAAAGGCAGGCGATTCGACCAGCACCGGTTTGCCCTGGTATTGTTTGATCAGCTGAATCGCGGCCCGAAAAAACTCCGGGTGGGTAATGATGGCCTTTTCCGGCGCGGACGGCATCAGCAGGTTGGGATTTACGACCACCCTTGCGTTTTTAAACAATTCCGTATCAAAACCGATATTGACCAGGCTTTCTTCAAGCGCCTCTTTTATTTTCCGGCTGTCATAATCATTGCATTGTATCAGAGAAACACGTGTCATTAGCCCCCTCCTTTTGGACCAAAATTGAAACCATTATAATCATCAGTCCTCCGGACTGAATTTCAACTCAAGCATTTTATTCACTGTTCTTTTTTCCGGTCACCCGCTTCCTTCAACACGACGCCTTCTCCGGGAAAAACAATCCGGTCTTGCGGCAGTGTTTTTGCAGCAACCGCCGGCCATTTGCCGGGTTGCGGGTCAGGCCCTTCCAGTGCGGCCGGACAGGGTGACCTGTCTTTCATTTTCGGCTCGCGCCGGACATCGACTTCAGGGACACCGGCACTGAACTCGATGGGAATATTGTTGGGGTCAAAGGTATAGATGGAATGAATAAAACCATGATCGATGACTTCGGACACCCAGAATCCGGCGGCCTCGATTTTATCTTTGAGTTCCCACAGATCCTCGTCGCTGTCGACCCCGAAGGAAACATGATCAAACGCCAGCGGCCCGGGAAACGGCACGCCATGATCCTTGACAGGAACCGGTTTTACATCAGGCCATTCAAAAAAGGCCACCATATCGGTTTCCGACAATGCGAAAAAATAATGCCTGAAGCGCTCATTACCCAGGCCGGCCACCAGGCGCAGGCCCAGCAGGTCGCGCCAGTAACGGATGGTCATGTCCATATCATGGGTCACCAGGGCCAGGTGATTGACGCCGTTAAATGAAACCATATCGCTTTCCCCGTCTATCTTTTTTGGGCCATGATTTGAAAAATAACGGCCTGGCTGCCGTTCATGGTCAAAACATCGATGTCTTCTTCATAGACGATATCAAACCGTTTAAGCAACCGATAAACCCACCCCATATCGTGATGCCTTAAGACAGCACCATCCGGTAGTTGAAACACACCGAATTTTTCAAATTGTCTTTCAAACCGCCTGTAGCGGTCCGTGTTTTTATCGTCCCGCTGAAGAGGATAGTCACTGAGATACAGAATACCACCGGTACGCAACACCCGGTGAAGTTCGTCCATGAGGGTTTGCTGACCGTTATCTGTCGGGATACAGTTCAGGACCGCCAGCAACGTGCAGGCATCAAACGTATTATCATCAAAAGGCAAGGTCTCTCTTTCAAGCTGCCTCAGGTCCAGATCGATGTCCCGGCGCAGGCCCCGGACGATCATTTCCGATGAGATATCCACCCCGATGACATGCCGAAAGCCGTGTTTTTTCAAAAAAGCACAGGTCCGCCCATATCCGCATCCATAGTCGAGTATGACGCCATCACGTGGAACAACTTTTCGAAACCGTTCTATCTGCAGGGGGTGGGTAAAGTTTTTTTTCTGTGCGACTTTATCCCAGTAGGCGTGCTGGTGATCTAGCACGTTCATGATCATCCTTCCGGTATTGTTCGAACTTTATTGAAAGGACATTATGGAATATCATGTTAATTTATGCAACCGGAACCCATTTCACGGACGCGTTTAAGGTGCGTGCCATCAGAAGCCTGAATTTCCGGCGGCGGCCGGACCGCCCGCTTAGTGCCGTCCTTCAAGCTGGGCTGTCAACACTTCGTAAGGATCCATTTCGCCGTCTCCGCTATGGATGGCCCGGATCAAGCCTTCATTCCGCATCAGGTTTTCAATGATTTCCGGTGTGGCATTCCTGGTTTCCATTACTTTGCGCACGACATACCGGACCGCCTCCAGTCGGGCGCTTTCGGCTTGCCCGGAATAAAGCAGCATTTCCGACAAATGACCGTCTTCACTGGTAATCAGATCGTAAAGCGAAACCTGCTCAGACAACCAGTCGACAAACGGCTTATCCCGGATAAACTCCTCCAGTCGGGCTCGCACCACCTCGTCCAGGCGATCGGGGTTTTCGAGAATGGCTTCGCACAAGCGGCGGTCATTGGACGTCCTGCCCATTTCACGGTATCGGGCGGAATTGACTTTTTCCCGCAGGTTCTTGAGGTTCTCGTACAGAAAGAACTTTGAAATGGAATTCTTTAAAGGACCGGGAAGTGTGCCGGCCAGATCGAGGGAATATTGATAAATGATCCCGGTCTTGTGACGGGTGACATATTCGACGGTATAGCGGCCCTTGAAAACAGGGACGCGGATGACGCCTTCTTCAAAAACATCATATTGATCGGCCTGGTTGGTCATGTCGATAAAAGCGCGGCCGTGATCCAGGTCGTACGAAACCCGGGCGTTTAAAAGCACTTCCCGGTCGGTGACCGGCCAGGGCAGATCGAGCAGAATCCGGATATCGGCGTCATCCCGGTTACCGCTCAAAACCATCCCGTTGCCGCAGTAGGGCATCCAATTCACATAGCCGGGTATATCCCGGATCATTTCGCCGACGTTTTCGATGGGCGCGTCGACCACCATAACCGCCTTAATTTCCAACAGTTTACTCCCATCCGCCCTTCGAGAATATGATTGAATACCGTCTTTGTCGTTAACCAGTTCCCATTTGTTTTCTCCGGCCAGGGCCCGGCTGAATGCCGGAATAACCAGTATGGTCAAAATAATGGCGATAATCTGTGTTATTTTCTGCATTACACCTCCGATGCATCACTTTTTTCAGTTACCACGTTTACCCGGTCCCGGAGTGTAAACGCCCGACCGGAAAAATTCAGATACCAGAAACCGAAGCGGTTCTCAAGGATTTCTGTTCAACCATTTTCGACCAATTCAGACTATAGCCTTCACCGGTAACAATCTCAGCCGGTGTAAACGGCACTTTGCCGCCGGCCGGCAGAATGACCCGCATGGGGCAGGCTTCCAGAATATCCTTTTGAATATCGACGCCGGGCATGACTTCAACCAGCATCATGCCCTCTGTTGTCAGCTGAAAAACGCCGACGGTGGTGACATAGAGCACGGTTTTGCCTTTTTTCAGGGCCTGGTCTCCGCTCATCGTAATTTCGCTGACCTGTTCCACAAATTTATGCGTACCCGGTTTCGTTATAACCAGTCGGTTGTTCTCGATTTCCATTTGCCCATGGGCCATCCAGCTGCCGACAAAAATAATGGTATCGGCGGCCGCGCAGAAATCCGGAAACCCGCCCGGCCCGACATAATTTAATGGGCCCTCGCCCCTTTTGGACACGTTGACATTGCCCCGGCCGTCGACTTCAAGCATCCCCAGAATAGCCGCATCCAGATGCTGATAACAGAGATGGAATATCTGCGCAGAGGAAATAATCTCCCGGGGGTTGATACCGGCCCCGAAAAAAATACCCGGCGCCGGCAATCCGCCGATGACCCCGGTTTCCGACATAAAGGTCACGTCATTGAACAGGCCGCCCTTGTAAATAAGCCGGGCCACTTCCTCGGGTAGGCCGACACCGACAATAATATTACAACATTTGTGAACGTATCGGGTAAACACGGACGCGGCCAGACGGGCCAGTGCGTCTTCGACCTTACCCCGCCGGGGGGTGATGCCCAATATCTGATTCAAAAACCGCATCTTTTCCATGGCCTTATCCATGTCTTCCTGCGCCCCCTCGACAATCTCAGGCCAATATTTCAGTTGCGGAACCGAACCGGTCTGTTCGTTAAACCGGTGCACCACGATGGCATCGACCTGGTCGGCCCGCAAAAATATCGCTTCTTCGTCCTTGTCAATAATTTCAGCCACACTGACCAGAACTTTGCCACCGTTGGCCCGGGCAGCCAGTGTGGATTCATGGCTTTCGGTAAATAGACAACTGTTTTTCATATAGATATTACCCTCGGTATCCGCGGCCGGAGCGATAAAAAAAGTCATTTCAATAGGTGGCAGTTGATAGCGAATGCGGTCACCAGCCGGCTCGGCAAGGCTTGTTCCCACACCCGGAACCACCACCGTGCCGAGGCCGACCCGGGTATCCAAAAACGTGCCCACTCCGGTCTCGGTTTCAAGGGAAAAGCGGCCTCTGCCCTGCCCCTCCACCAGCAGGGATTCAATACCCTGGGGAAGGGTATGCAGTTCGATCTTTTTTTGCTCGGCCAACTTCAACATTGATTTTACGGTTTCCAGGTGCCCGGCAATAAAACGGGTTACCAGCCCTTCATGCTTGCCGAGCTCCTCTATCGTTCCCGGCACCCGGCCGCGCCCGCCCTGGGCGCCTACAATAATATGTGTCAGGTTACGGGGATGGCCGGTTTCCCGAAACAATCGCTCGATGGCCCAAAACCAGACCGACGGTCGGGCATTGGCGGCCATGCCGCAGGAAAAAACCACGGCATTATCTGGTATCATCCGCACCGCCTCCATGGCGGACATGAATTTGGAACTGTCAACGTTCTTCGGCTTATAGTCAAGGTCCTTACGATTCCAGGTCAGGCGCCATTTGAGGACATGGGCCAGCAAACGGGTTTTGGTCAGAAAATTCATGATCTTCTCCTGTTGGATGGTTAAAACGTGTATTATCAATCTGAAAAGCAAGGCTCATGCCATTTCAACGAAAACCCGCGCATAACTTCAAATGCTTATTATTACTAATGAAAACGACTTTATGGCGCGGGCTTCTGTTTAAAAAAACACAAAAGGTGTCAACAGGTATGACAGGTTGTAAAAAATCTGGGCCGGTCGAACCGGCCGGGGGGCAGGGCAACATGACCCGAGAATTGATATGCTGAATTGTTGAATGATTGAGATAGGAGCGTTGATGAAGAGAAAGATCTGCATCACCAGGACCGTATTCAGGCCTTTCTCATAACGCAATCGACTTCTTTCTTCAGTGCCGTCATGTCAAAGGGCTTGACCAGGCATCCGCAGAACCCGTAATCTTTATAATTGGCCAGAACAGGGTCAGAGGAATATCCGCTGGAGACAATCACCCGGACATTTTTATCCATGGCCAGCAGTTCCCTGACAGCCTCTTTTCCGCCCATGCCACCGGGGACGGTCAGGTCCAGGATAACCAGATCAAAAGGGGTTCCGCTTTTCCGGGCTGCGGAAAATTTTTCAACCGCTTCCTCACCGTCGATGGCAATGTCGACGATATAGCCGAAACTTTCCAGCATGGTGGTGCCCAGCAGCTGAATCGCCTCGTTGTCATCCATGAAAAGCACCCGCCAGGTATTTCTCCCGGCATCTGATGCCGTGGTGTTTGGCTCTTCAGGCTTTTCAACAACTCCGGAAGAATCAGCCGGTAGCAAAACGGTAAACGTGGTGCCGACATCGGGCGTGGATTCAACGCTTATCTGCCCGCCGTGCCTGGCGATAATGCTGTGAACGATAGCCAGGCCCAAACCGTTACCGCTCTGTTTGGTGGTAAAATAAGGATCAAAGATACGGTCAATGATCTTTGAAGGTATGCCGGTGCCTTCATCTTTTATGGTCAACTGGACATACTTTTCGCCGCCACCTTCCGGATTTGCGGATTCCGGCCCTTCCAGGTTAACACCGGCCAGATAAAGACTGCCGCCGGCCGGCATGGCCTGCTTGGCATTAATGACCAGATTGGAAAGCACCTGGCTAATCTGCCCTTTGTCAACCCGCACCGGCCAGAGATCCCGTTTCAACTCAAAACGCGGCCTGATATTACTGCCGCTTAAGTTGAACCTGACGGCCTCCCTGATCATATCTTTCGTGTCCACTGTTTCAATCACGGGATCCCCGCCCCGGGCAAAGGTCAGAAGCTGACCCGTCAGTCGCCTGGCCTTATCCAGGGCGCCATAGGCCTCCTTGAGATATCTGACGGCTCCATGATCATCGGACAGCATCATCTTGGCCAACTCGATATTACCGAACACACCGGTCAGCATGTTATTAAAATCGTGAGCGATACCACCGGCTATCGTCCCCAGACTTTCCAGCTTCTGCATGCGCTGTCTTTCTTTTTCCACATTTCGCCGGGCGGTGATGTCTGAAAACAAACCGATATTATACTCCCTGCCGCCGAGCTCCACCATGGCGGTATTGATATCGGCATAAACGATACATCCGTCCTTGCGCAAACAGGCGACTTCCGAGGCCAGCTTCTTTTCGCCGCGCGCCTGGGCCTCAAATTCGCTCAGGGCATGTGCCAACGCTTCAGGCGGATGAATATCGAAAACACCCAGGCTGGTAAGCTCGTACACCGAATACCCCAGCATTTCACAGATCGCCGGGTTGGCAAAAACAAACTGCTTTGTCTCAAGGTCCGCCACCAGGATCCCCTCGGCGGCATTGTTAAACAATGCCCTGAACCGGGCTTCGCTTTCCCTCAAACGCCTTTCCGCCTGCTTCCGCTCGGTAATGTCCTGGACAATGCCCAGCATGATCGACTCGTCCTGGTATTGAATGCGACCGATCGAGGCTTCGGCTGTAAAGACATGGCCGTTTTTCTGCCGCAGGTCCGCTTCCAGGACAAACCGTCGGCCTTCTTCCCACAGGTGCCATTGTTTAAGGATTTCGTCTTTACCCTTATTGTCCGGGAAAAGATCAAACACGTTCATATCCAGCAGTTCGTCTCTGGCATAACCGGTCTGGGAGCAGGCGACGCGATTGACATCCAGAATACGACCGTCGAAATCAAACAGATAGAACCCTTTGACGAACTGATCAAACAGAGCCCGGTATTTCTCTTCGAGATCCGAAGCGTAAGGTTTGATATCAGATATATTTTGTTGTTTTTTCTTCAAGACGACCCGCGTGCGACATGATGATTGTCAAGCTTTAACAGTTAATCACATTAACAAAAACCCATAATATCAAAAGCTTCCGTCACACCTGCAACATAGCATCGATGGCCAGATCTTCGCTGATGCCATCTTCAACCAGTCCCAGGCGGGCGTCGCGGAAAAATTTTTCCAGGGGAAACTCCCTGGCCAGACCATAACCGCCGAATATTTGAATGGCCTCACTGGTGACGTGAGAGGCGGTTTCCGCGGCCAGGCTTCTGGCAGCCACCGTATGCAGCCAAGTCTGGGACATGCCCTGTTGATCATGACCGGCAGCCAGCCGCTGCACAGCGGCACGGGCGGCCTCGGCCATCTTGAACATATTGAACAGCTGCAGCCGGATGTTGCGATGCTCAAAAATCGGAACACCACCCTGAACCCGTTTTTTGGCATATGCCAGGGCTTCGTCCAGGGCGGCCCCGGCAAGGCCGGCATAAACCGCCGCCAGAAAACGGTTCAACCCGATCACAAAAGAAATATTGATGTCGTTCAGAGGGACGTCCTTTTCCGAAACAACACACTCACGGGGGACCCGGACATCGGCAAAGCGCAATGTGCCCCGGGGAAAAGACCGCTGACTGCTTACGGTCTCCGGGATTTCCCGGCTGATATTCGGGTCATCCAGGGGAATGACGGCCAGCCCCCGACTTTTAGATTGATCCCGGGACGCAAGGCTGACGTCAAAGGCCCCGTGAGTTGCAATAGCGGCATTCACGACCCCGGGCAATTGCCCGGAAATCAGATAGCCGTCGCCGTCTTCATGTGCCAAAAGCATATTGTCCAGGTTTTTTTGCCACGGGAAAATCGCCCGGCAGCCGATCATCGCCCCCTGCCGGTCCTCACAGAACTGACGGGCAAGGTCACCCATGGCCGGGGTATTAAGCTGAGCGGCCAGGCGGAAAGGCGCGGAAGCAGCCGTCAACCCGATGGCCAGGCCGGCATCGGCGTAGCCCAGGCGCTCGGCCGCCAGAACACCGGTAACCCCGTCCATTTGTCCAAAACCGCCGAGATCTTCTGAAATATCCACCAGATGCAGATCCAGTGCGCGAAAAGCGGCAAAAACACCCCACATGGGAGAGGTGTCGGCGAAAACATCGGCCGGCGCGGAACAGGCATCCAGCTCGATGCCGGCAGGCCGCATAACCCCGGTGGTAAACTTTTCAAGCTCTTTTAATATGGCCCGGGAGGTTTCATCAACCGGAATATCGATATTACGAAAAGACATGGAGGCCTCCTTTTTCTAAACAGGCTGACGCCGTCTGCTGTGGTTATATGCTTTCGTATGTGGCCAGCGCCAGCCCGTCATTAACACCATCCTCGATCATTGAGGCGCGGGCATCGCGCAGCATTTTTTCAATCGGCCGTTGGGGAGAAAAGGCCTCGTCCCCGAAAATCCTGACCGCTTCACCGGCCACATCATAAGCCGTTTCCGTGGCCGTGATCTTCGAGGCCACCCCGTATTTGCCCCACTCGGTGAGCTTGTGCGGTTTTTCGGGATTATCGAAACGCTCGGCCAGGTTCCTGACAAAAGCGTATTTTTCATATGCATTAAGATAAGCATGCAGGGATTTTCCAACCGTCCAGTAAGTGGCCTTAAAACGGTTCATGACAGATGAGACGGGCCCGGCGGACATGGCCAGAAAATGATCAGCCGCCTGGCGGGCCAGCAGACGGGACGCTTCCACCCGGGCGAACATGCGAAACATCCGGATCTTGATATCTTCCCGATCGGCCAGAAGAACGCCCTCGCGGCTGGTCGTACGGACAAAGTCCAATGACTCGTCCAGCACGGCCCAGGCCAAACCGGCAAAGGTGGCCCCCATGGTGCTGTTGGCCGCCCCGAGAAAGGCGTGTCCAAAGGGGTTGGCCCCGAACACGCCCGGAATATGAATGAGCATATATTTTTCCGGCAGCTTGACCTCGTCGAAAATAATCTCTCCCTGGTTAAGCGCCCGCTGCCCAACCTTGTTCAACGGTTTTCCGCGGGAAATCCCGGGCAGATCCAGCGGACAGAGGGCGATGCCGGAACCGTGGACTCCCAGTGAATCATCCAGACCGACGTGCAGCACGGCATGGGTGGCAATGGTGCCATTGCTGACCCAGGCGGCTTTCCAGCCGTTGACAATATATTCACTGCCTTTTTTAACAGCGGTCAGCCCCGGCGCCAGACGGGGATCCGAACCCGCCTTGCTGACCCCCATGATCCAGTCGGTGCCGTGGTCCGGCTCGGTAATGGCCCAGCAGCCGATCATTTCACCTCTGGTGTCTTCGGCGTAGTCCCGGGCCCAGTTTCGGATTTCAGCATGAGAGGACATCATCGCAAATGAAAACGGCATGCCCGATACCATCAGGCTGATGGCCAGTCCGCCATCGGCATAACCCAGTTGCTCGGCCAGCAGCGCCGTCGCCATGGACGGCAATTTACCCATGGTACCGCCAAAGGCAGCCGGCAGCATCAAGCGGTGCAAGCCGCGTTCACGAAACCCCCGGAAAACATCCCAGAGAACGGATTTCTCTTCGATCACATCGGCCGGATCATTCAGACGATCCAGTGCAATGCCCGCCGGGCGGGCGACCTCACGACCGAATTCCCGTGCCGTTTCCTGCAGGGCGGTCAGTTTCCGTCCCATTTTCACACCAAGATCAAGATACCCCATTAAAGCCCCCTTTCAAGCTCAAATCCGCCCAAAGCAACACTTTGGTAAAATTTTTCAGACGGATATCCGCAGCTTAACTTCACTTATCACCTCTTTAACCGGAAAAAACAGATAAATCCGGCATTAATCTATCAGCACCAGGCCGCACAAATTGGCTGTCTTGTTTTCTCCGGTGCCGGCCAGCAGCAGCGTCCAGCCGGCGGTTTCAAAAAGCGCGGCTACGTCTATTCCGAAACCCGACATGGACGGCCGGGCATGGTCCGGGAAGCGGCAGCGGCCATTTTCAGAAAGCGCCCGGCAGTTGTCATGGTCGTGGCAGAACAGCTCCCGACAGGAGCCGCCGGCATACCCCCTGGCCGATGAAAACCCGGCTTCAACCGCAGCCTGTTCAACGCCGGCGGCGATTTTATGAAGGCCTTGAAACGCCTGTCGTCGTTTATCGGAAAACAGATCCCGGGCCGGCACATCCATTCTGAAGACAACGGCCCGGTTAAACTTTTGCAGCCAACCGCGCATCCCGTCCGGCCCTGCCACATGGGGCGGGCAATTTACCGACAGCCCGAAATTGGGGCAACCGGATCCCCGGCATTTGTCGGCCAGGCCGGCATCTATAACGATATCCCGGGTTGACAGGACAACGGCCCGGACGGCGCCTGATGCAAGCGCGTATTCGATGATGGCATCCAGATTTTGATCCGGGCGCGGCATCTGCCCTTTTTATCCTTTTTTATTCCAGCTGTCATAAAGTTGATTCATGTCGACTGCTCGAGCACCTGGCGTACTTTTACCGCAATTTCCGTTAAAGAAAAAGGTTTCTGAATAAAATTGATGCCCTCTTCTAAAACACCCCGGTGAACAATGACATCAGCCGGGTAGCCGGACATGAAAAGATATTTGATGTCCGGGCGGACTTCTTGAACACGGGCCGCCAGATCCCGGCCGTTCATTTCCGGCATGATAACATCCGTAATCATCAGATCCAGGGTTGAACCGTGGGCCGCAACCAGATCGATCGCCTCACCGGGTGTGGCTGCGGAAATAACATTGTATCCCAATCGATGGAGCATGGTGATGCCCATTTGCCGAAACATGGGATCATCTTCCACCACCAGAATCGTTTCCCCCAGGCTGACCGGCACCTCGTCAACCGCTTCGGCCAAGGCAGGTTCGCCTTCGGCTGCATGACACGGAAAGTAAATCCGGAAAGTGGTTCCTTTCCCAGGTTCGCTGTAAACATTGATAAATCCGTCATTCTGTTTGACGATACCATAAACCGTAGCCAGCCCCAGGCCGGTGCCTTTACCCTGCTGTTTGGTTGTAAAAAAAGGATCAAAAATACGGTCGATGGTCTCCCGGTCCATGCCCGTACCGTCATCGCTCACGGCCAGCATCATGTAGTGACCGGGAATAAAGCCGGAATGATTTTCGCAGTATGTTTTGTCAAAAGAGGCGGCCGCTGTTTCAATCGTAATTTCGCCCACATCCGCGATGGCATCCCTGGCATTGACGCACAGATTGGTCAACACCTGACTCAGCTGGGCCGGGTCCAGCTTTACAGAACATGGACCGTTCATGGGCTGCCAGGACAGCTGGATGTTTTCGCCCAGAAGCCGGCGAAGAATCTTGAGCATGGCCGTCACCGACTCATTGAGATCCAGCACCGTGGGGGCGATCGTCTGTTTGCGGGCGAAAGCCAGAAGCTGGCTGGTAAGTTCGATGGAATGACGGGCGGCTTCGCTGATGTTTTCGAGATACTGACGCTCCGGGCTGTCGTTATCCATGACCTGCAGGGCCAGTTCGGTGAAACCGATGATAGCCCCGAGCATGTTGTTAAAGTCGTGGGCCACACCGCCGGCCAGGACCCCCACCGCTTCCAGTTTTTGAGACTGAAGCAACTGTTCCTGCAGTTTTTCCCGCTCCTCTTCAGCCGACTTGCGGGCGGTAATATCAAAAAAGCTGGCTACGATAAAATCCCTTATCCGGCTGGTCGTAATGATGGTCGTCAGTTCCCGGCCGTCTTTGCAGGTTACTTTTACTTCACCCAGGTTGACAGGCGCGCTGCTGGTTGAAATCCGGTCAAAAACCGCGTTCCAGTCGGCGATCATGCGGCGCCGGTGGTCCGGATCGGGATGCGCCCGGCGCCACCAGTCTTCCAGGGTGGGCACATCATCAAACGCGTACCCCAGGACCTTGGTAAACCGATCATTAACATCCAGAACCCTGCTATCCACGGACAGCGTGGCCATGGGGATGGGGGCCATGTTAAAAAGGTCGCGAAAACGGACCTCGCTTTCTTTGAGTGCTCTCTGGGCTTTTTTCCGTTCGGTTACGTCCAGGGTGATGGAAAGGACCTGCTTTTCCCCGTCAATCCCCATCAACACCGATGAATAAACGATATCCCGTAACGAACCATCGGCTGCTTTAACCTGCGCCTCACGGTTTTTGACAACCCCTTTTGTAATCAGGGTGTTTAATACTTCTTTTGCTTCTTCTTCCGACTCGGACGTAAAATCCTGCGTTTTCAAATTGACCAGCTGATCGCTGCTGATCTTCCGGCTTTCCAGAAACGCCCGATTGGCTGCCAGGTATTGGCCGTCTTCCAGGCTTGTAATGGCAATGGCATAAGGCGCGTTCTCAAAAATTGCCCGGAACCAGGACTCGCTTCGGGTAAGGCGTTCCTGATTCTGCTTCATGTTCTGGATGTTAATGTCCAGGCCGATGACACGGGATACCATTCGCTTCTTATTCCATTCCACGGCCTGCCCTTTTGAGAGGACCCAGCACCAGCTGCCATCGGCTTTGAGAAGGCGGAACTCGACTTCAAACTGCCCCCGGCCACCGGCCGTGATATACCCCCTGAGCGCGTCTTCCAGGACGGATTGATCCCCGGTATGAACGAATGTTTTGAATTCATCCAGCGTTAAATTCCGGGCTTCGGCCGAATAACCCAGCATGGCATACCATTGGCTGCTCAAATAAGTTGTCCCCTGTATCGGGTAATATTCCCAGACGCCGGCATTAAGCGCCTCGGTCGCCAGCCGCAGCCGATCGGCCTGATCGACAATCTGCTGCTGCGCTTTCTTCAGGTTATCAATCTTTTCATCGAGCCGGCGCTTGAGAAGATAACTGATGATGACCAGCCCGATTAAAAGCACCCCTACCATTCCGGAGCCCACCTTGATAGCCGTCCACGTTTCCGGGCTCAGCCAGGGGTTTACTTCGAGGGAAATCCATTTTTGATGTATGCTTTCCAGATCGTTTTCGGGGATGACGTCAACCGCTTTCTGGACAGCGCTGTAAAGCAGGGGATATTTGCGACTGATACCAATTGACCATTCAAAGACGTAATCCGTGGTACCGGCTACGCACAGGTTGGAAACACCTTCCTGGCCGATAAAATAAGAGGCGACAGCCAGATTTTCCAAAAAGGCGTCCACGTGCCGCAGCGAAACACTGTGCAGCCCTTCCGGAACATTTTCAACCGTCAACAATTCAAACCGGCCCCGGGACTTTTTTCTGGTGTAAGCTTCGGTTGCAAACCCGGAAACCACCGCCACTTTTTTACCGGCCAGATCGTCCAGCGTCATTTCATGGGATTCACCTCTACCGGTAATAATCACCACCGGTGCCGAGGCGTAAGGGGTGGTGAAAAAGGCAAATGCTTCCCTTTCCGGAGTGGCCACAATGGTCGGCGCGATGGCGCATTCGCCACTGGCCAGTGCCGCCAGATGCCGGTTCCAGTCCGGGCAGGGCTGCTTGATAAACGTGACACCCAGCAAATCCTCAACCCGGGCGATCACATCAGCACCCATCCCTGCAAATTCACCGGTTCCGGATGAAAATTCAATGGGTGGAAATTCTGTATTGAAATAAAGGACCAGCTTATCCGGATTCTGCGTCAGCCAGGCCGCCTCCTCGGTCGTCAAATCAGGTAAGAGCGGTTTTTGGGCCAGTGTAATAAAGGACGAAAGAGAAAAACAGACGACCAGACTTAACAGAAAAATAATGGTTCTTTTTACAGTGCCGGGGAATTGTCGGGTATGCGTCAGGATCTGTTCCATTAAAATCCTTCCCGGTGGTAACTGGCCTGCAACGGATTATTCGGCGGGCAAAAGGCTGCGACCCGTTAATTTATGCTGATCGTTTTTTAGAAAAAAGACGGCTTGGGCTTTTGAATCGTGGCGCAGCTTACCCAACCATTTAATTAACGAAAAACATTTAAAATTATTACAAAGACACCCATTGCTGTCAATTGTTTTCTAGCCCGGCAAAGCGCTTTGGCAAACACCGTTTTGGGTCGATCAAGACGTGTTTTCGGATGTTTTCAACAAACGGATTCAGCGTCATGTTTCATCCTTGCTTGTTTTCGTCCCCGAAAACAAAGTGAAATGGGATCGCGATCAGATCTCCGATGATGTAGCTGACCATGATGACAATAACAAGCCCGGCATAATCGGGCAGTTTTCCGCTGACAACCAACGGCAGGATGACACCGATAACCCAGACGGTTTTATAAACAAACTGCATGCACAGCACCGGCAAAAATTTCAGCGGGGCGCGCAGCCCGAATATCGACATGATACCGAAAGCGAACCAGATGCTGGCCGCAATGCCGAAAAAAATCGGATCCTGCTCTCCCATGCCGAACAGCCGTTGCGAAAGTCCCGGGGCGACAATCATTCCCGCACCGGAAAGGCCGGCCCCCAGAATTGTATAAATGTACATTCCTTTGATCCAGCCCATGCGGATCTTCTTTTCCTGAGCCATCGTGCCTCCTTCATGTTTCCAATTGTTTTGGCCCTTATGATAACATCCGTCATTCCTTTTGAAAAACAGTCAGCGCTTCTGTAACCGCAGCCGCAACCCGCATAAAGGGTTTGCCTGATATTACAATTCAGGCCGAAAGCCCTGAAAATAATCCTCAACAAGGTCCCTGGACGGAGCGACCGGTTTAACTTCGAGTACCTTTTCCGGGCAGACGGATACACATATCCCGCAGCCCAGGCATTGATCTGAAATCCTGACACCACCGTCTGCCACCTGGATGGCATCAATCGGACAGGTCGAAAGGCATTGACCGCAACCGCTGCACTGTCCGACAACCCGGGCCTGCCACCCCATGGACCGAAATCTCTGTTGGACATCGGGGGTCACTTTCCGTAAGTTCTGCAACGCAATACAGCAACAAGGGCAGCAAAAACAGATTTCCAGCCACTGATGGTGGTGTTCCTTTTTGATGCCCCAGATATAATTTTCCGCCTCGATCCACATGCCCATGCCCACCAGACCGGAACCGACCGCTTTTTCCAGATGCGCCAGGGCTTCTTCAACGCTCGCCTCCCGGGCCAGGCCGTTTTTTACCGTGGCAACGGCCCCGGCGCCGAGAAAAATACAGCCCAGGCTTTTATCATACGTTCGGCACTGGCGCCCTGTCCGGCACAGGCACTGGTCCATGATGGCGCGATAGCCCGAACACCTGATCGATTGCCGGATCACATCAATAGGCAGGACCACGTTTCCCATGGCCTTGTTATCGCTGAGAGAATGGTTCAGATCAAAACTATAGGCCTGGGTGAGGTTGCCGGGACGACCGTCCATCAACACGATCTTCTTCAGCACACCGCCGATCAAAGGCGTTTTTACAAAGTCAGCCGCAAGGCCCATAACCGCTGTAAAGCCCCTGGGGTACCAACCCCAGTTTGACCTGCTGGCGGCAAACCACTCTCGAAAAGGTTTATTAAATAAATTCATAATGATGTCCGTTCAGATCAATTATCCGGAATTAAAACAGCTCAATCAATCATATGGTTTTTAGACCGATCAGTCAACACTATACATGAAAGGGGTTTTTATTGCCGATGATTGACAAAAAAAACTGTTTTGGTTATATTTTAAATTTGAGGTCTTTTTCATCCCTGTCAGACGTTCATTGCCCTGACAGTGTGTTCTTCCACAGTAGCGACAAGGAACCACTATATGCCCCCTGGCAAAACAGTAGACAAAGAAAGGCTGAACCAGCTTCTGGGCGATGTCCGTCGCCGACGCATGCAATCGGAAAAAGGGTATCGTGAACGGGCCTTGAAACTGTTTCCGCACATCTGTGCTCATTGCGGGCGGGAATTTTCAGGCCAGCGGCTGAAAGAGCTTACCGTTCACCACAAAGACCACAATCATGACAACAACCCGCCTGACGGCAGCAACTGGGAACTGCTCTGCCTTTATTGCCACGAAAATCAGCACGCCCGCCAGGCGGTCGCCGACGCCTACGACACGTCGACCGACAACCAGAAAGAAAAATCAACGTTAACGCATCAACCCTTTGCCGGGTTGAGCGCGTTGCTGCAAAAAAAAGAGTGATTGCATTATAACGAAAGAACAATAAAAAGGAAAAAAAATGAATCTCAAGGCCAAGCCCCACTTAGAGGAACAAAAGAAAACCACCCAGGAAAAGCTGGCGGCACGTATTGCAATGCTTAAAGAAAAAGGGGTCGATCCCCAAAAGGTGGTAAAAGACGCTTATATCCGTAAACTGCGCGCCGATATCCGCAAATCAGACGTTCGACTGAGCAGCATCGCCGACCTGGAAAAACTTAATGATCGGAAAATTCAGGAAAAACAGGAAAAAGCCGAAGCCAAAAAGCAGGCCCGGGAAGCCGGCAAAGCCAAGCCCGCCAAGGAGAAAGCCGCCAAACCGGCAAAGAAGGAAAAGAAGGAGAAGAAACCGAAGAAAGGCTAACGATCAGTAATATAATGGAGGTAAGGCATGAGTGAAGACGTTTACCGTAAACTGCAACAGGCCCTGGACACCCTTCCCAACGGCTTTCCGGCCACAGAAGAGGGAACGGAAATCAGGTTGCTGGAAAAAATTTTCGAGCCGGACGAAGCCGAACTGTTCTGTGATCTACGGCTGACGTTTGAGACACCGGAAGAAATTTCAAAGCGGACCGGACGCCCCCTGGAAGGACTTGAAGACAAGCTGACCGAAATGTGGAGAAAAGGCCAGCTTTTTGGTGTCGATTTCGGTGCCACGAAAGTGTTTAAAATAATGCCCTGGGCCTTCGGTATTTATGAATTCCAGTTAAACCGCATGGATCGGGAGTTCTGTGAACTGTGTGAGGATTACATGCTGGCCTTCGGGGAGCAGTTTTTCAAAAGCCAGCCGCAGCTCATGCAGGTCGTGCCGGTGGAAAAGGAAATCCAGGCCAGCCATGAAGCCATACCTTCCCAGCAGGTCTCCAACATCATCGAAAAGGGCCTGTCCTTTGCCGTGGCCGACTGTATCTGCAAAAAAGAAAAACACATGCTCGACAAGGGCTGCGATAAGCCCCTTGAGGTCTGCATGGGAATTGCTCCGGTGCCCGGTGTTTTTGACAATTATCACTGGGGCCGCCCCATTTCAAAGGAAGAAGCCTACCAGGTCCTGGAAAAGGCCGAAGAGGCCGGCCTGGTGCATATGACATGGAACATGCAGGACGGTAATTTTTTCATCTGCAACTGCTGCGGCTGCTGCTGCGGCATCCTGCGCGGGATAAACGAACTGGGCGTGGACTCCTCGCTGGTGGTCAATTCCCATTTTTACGCCGAGATCGATCCGGATGAATGCGTGGCCTGTGGTGTGTGTGCCGACGAACGTTGCCAGGTCAATGCCATTGAAGAAGTCGATGATGCCTACCGGGTGGTGCCGGAAAAATGCATCGGCTGCGGACTCTGTATCTCAACCTGCCCGTCCGAGGCGATTAAACTGGTCAAGCGACCGGCGGACCAGTGCCTGACGCCGCCGGTCAATGAAAACGCCTGGTATGACGAACGGGGTGAACGGCGGGGTGTGGATTTCAGCCAGTACAGATAACGCCCTGATGATCGGGTTTTCCAACCAGCCCGGATGTTTGAAGTCCTAAGCGCGGGGCCAGAATTCACGTAGGGGCACCCCCCTGTGGGTGCCCTTCATCAGGGCAGGCACGGGGGCCGGCCCCTACAATTCATAAAAAATGCCAACCTCGGCGACTTGGCCACATTGATCTTTTTAAGAAGCCCCCAAAAGTGTCCGGCTGAAAAAATCGGCCTGCAGGGCAGACAGCTTCTCAAACAGATCACCGACATAAACCTCAAAGTGGCCCACCGGCAAGACTTCCAGCTGAACGGATTTAATCCCGGCCGCGCATTTGCGAACCGCTTTTTCCGGAATAAGGGAGTCTTTTTCGGCACATATCATCAGCACCGGACAGTTGACGCGCGAGGCAAATTTTACCGGCCGGTAACTGGCCAGGGTCAGGGCGATCCTGGCCGGTGCCTTGTTTTCCCAGGTGGTATCCTGCGGCACCAGGGCCATAAAACCATCCCTGGCGTCGGGTGTGTTCATCAGGCCGAAACGGTCGGGTTCGGAGATCACCGGCACATAATGCGCCTTGCCGACCAGTGACGCGAAAAAATCCATCAGCCCGTGACCGATACCGATAAGATTAAACAGGGGCGGCAGGCTCAGGGCCGTGGAGAGGCCGTCCACAAACGGCACCTGGGAAACCACCGCCGCGACCTGTCCGTCTCCGGCAGCGGCTGCCAGCACATGCCCGCCGGAAAAAGAAGTGCCCCAGAGGCCGATGCGGTTACCGTCCACCTGATCCAGCCTGCGAGCGAATTCGATGGCCGCCAGCCAGTCTTCGACATGACGTTTGGGGGCGACCAGGTTTCTGGGCTCTCCGTCACTTTGGCCGAAATTACGGTAATCAAAGGTCATCACCGCCAGCCCGCGTTCGACAAATTTTTCCGCGTAAGCCGGCAGGCGAAAATCCTGCTGAGCGCCGAATCCATGGGCCATAACCGCCACCGGCGGTTTTGCCGTTTCATCCGGCAAAAAAATCCTGGCCCCGCATCTGACGCCGCTGCTCTTAAAGTCTGTTTCCCGGACGATCATGTTTTCTCCTTCGCGCCTCATCCGGAGAGTGCCCCTGAAATGTTGTACGCCACTAGGCCGCCCGGTAATCCCGGGAAGAATCGGGAACATCAAAATCCAGGGCATCAAAGACCGGTTTGTAAATGGTCATCATTTCGCTCATGTCTATCCCGAACTGCTCCAGTGAGTAGCTGTGCCGGCTGACATAGCCGCGCGATCGCATGGATTCTTCTTTCAGTTTCAGCTCAAACTCAGGATTCAAAGGGAGATGGAAAGTGGCATAAATATGCCGTATGTGGGCTTCCAGGTCTTTGATCAGGTCATCATACCGTGAGGTAAAAAACTTGTCCGGTTTAAAGTCAGGCCTCTGTTCAATGGGATACATGTAACCGTTATAAATAAACGCCATAAGTTCCTGCTTATGCTCAAAAACATTCTTGAGTTTCATACCGAAGATCCCGAAAAAGAGCGCCTGCAGGCTGAAATCGGAAGGGACCAGCTCCATGGGCGTCCGCACCGGATTAATCACCCTCACGTCCGGACACATCTGCTGGATCGACTTGATTTTAAATGAACAGGCGGGGTTTTTTGACAGAAAGATCTTGTCCGGCCCATGAAAATAAAGGTGCCGCTGGATACAGCGTTTGTAGAAAGCCATGATAAACCGTTTTTCTTTTTTCGACATCAGGTGGTCGAAATAAAAAAGCTTTCTGACATGCTCGAAATATGGAAACATGAAAGAGATAAAAAACGTGCTGAAGGTATTGAGCAGCAGCAGATCGTCCTCTTCGTTTTCAAACAGGCTTACCCGGCGAATATCATATGTCGATTTAAACAGCAGCCAGTCCATGGCCCGGACAATCTTGTACAACAGGCCGAACAACAAAAGGGCATCCAGCCGGTTGATCAGCATCAACAGCTTTCGTTGCACCACCGACGGCGCGAACACCAGTTCCCACAGCAAAAAGCTGGTGAACTGACTGTCTTTGGACATGGTCCGGTGAAGATGAGTGGCACCGCTTCTGGGAACACCGAATATAAATACCGGTGCCTTGATTTTCACTTTTCGAAACCCGGGATAAAAAACATGATCCAGCGCCAGGCAGATCCAATTGATGGCGATATTCACCAGAATCAACGGCACCATCACCGCCAGGCAGAAAATCCGGTATGGACTCAAAGGTGTTCCGTACTTTCGGCCATTGAAGATGGCAATAAGATACAATTTTGCCACAAGCAAAAAATTAAAAAACATATTCCCCCCCACAGAGAATCTAGACAACCGTAGAAAAATTTCCCGTACAACTAAAAAAGCCGGGATACCCCTGTTACATCAGGGCATCCCGGCTGTCTTTTAAAAAGATCCTGGGCTTTCCGCTCCCGGATGTCCGGGATTAGCTTTTTCCTGATCTTAACCACTAATTAAGAACAACATTCACTAACCGAACGGTATGTTATTGCCTCCTTGCTGTCAACAAAAAAATTCAGGTAATATGTTGTTTTATTGGTCTAAACAAAAGCCACCGGATACTTTCACTTCTTATCAGCCGATATATCAGCCCCATATTCGACCAGTCGTTCGACTAAGGTCCCGGTATGTAATTCAAACAGATGGTTATCGTAGGCTCCGCTTTTTCTTTGCCTTTACACCGTACTTTTTGCGATTTCGATCAATTTTTATGGCTGTCATCAACCCCTTGTCCCGCACGGCAAACATCTTCAGCCCCAGGCGGCCCATGTTAAAAAAACGCTTTCCGTATTTGCTTAATTCTTTCTCGTTAATTTCAAATCCCAGTCCCGGCAGCCTTGGCGGATTCAGTACCCCGCGATCATGGTGAAACTTTTCAACCAGCAGCCCGTCGCGTTTATCCACCACCCATGACGGTGGATTAAGCGGATACTCAAGAGGCTTGCGGCCGTTGAAACCACTGGCCAGCATAAGCTGAAGGTTCACGGCAAAACCGATGCCGTTGGTCCAGGTATGGGGTGTGTATAAAAGATCGTTTTCGCGACACAGCCTGGCCACTTCCATTGTCTGGGCGATACCGCCGGTCATGATGGCATCCGGTTGAAAAATATGATAACATTTTCGCTCGATCATCATCTTCAGCTCGGCAAACCCGTTGGTATGGATTTCTCCGCCACTGATGGGCACCCGGCTGTAAGCGGTCAGGGCGGCCTGATCGTCATAAGCGTCCATGGGCAGGGGTTCCTCCAGCCAGGCCACGCCCAGGTCGGCACAGGCATCGGCAAAATTTTTAGCCCGCGCAAGGTCCCACAGGGGGGCATCATTGACAATGGTCACCCGCCAGGCCTGGTTGGCATCCACGCCGATATTAATTTTATCACCCATGGCCACGGCCACGGCTTCCACCTGGGCAATGTCCTTTTTAATATCAAAGTCATGCACCCGCAGCTTGACGCTTTTAAAGCCCTCTTCATAGCGCTGCTGAACTTCTTCCACCCGCGCCCGGGGTGATTTCACCTCCCCGGTTGACGCATACAGCGCGACCGGTTCGTGTTGACCGCCCAGCAGTTCATATACGGGCTTGTTTTCCAGCTTGCCCGAGATGTCCCAGAAAGCGGGCTCCATCCAGTTGGCGCGAACCCCGAGGTAGGACACTTCCCGCAGACGCTGCTGGATCAGCGGAATATCAGTGGCATCAACATCGATCAGGTAGGGTGTGATCAGTTCTCCCAGGCCTCTGCGCTCGGTGGAGATGGCCGGGCCGGCGGAATATCCCTGAACGCCGCTTGCCGTGGTCACACGGACAAGGTCAAACCGGTTTTCGGTCTGGGGATACCCCGGAATCCAGCTGGGATAAAACGGTTTATCAAGGGGGATACGAACATGAAACAGTTCAATGCGTGAAATTTGGCTCATGGTCTGCTCCTGAAAATGGGATTAATTTGTTTTACCATATTTTCAATTTTATGCCAGCCTGGAAACGCTCCTGTCGAAAAATCGGGA
The DNA here is from genome assembly GCA_963674745.2 of Desulfosudaceae bacterium. Lineage (GTDB taxonomy): Bacteria > Desulfobacterota > Desulfobacteria > Desulfobacterales > Desulfosudaceae > JBFMDX01. Next base: position 1,003,427 of record CAXXDV010000001.1, read on the forward strand.
CAGGCCTGCCCGCTGACGCTCATCCGCTATGGCGCTTCCGGAAATTTGTTTGAAAACAAACCCTAAACATGATACACAAAGAGACAGTATATATTTGTTTTCTTTAGAACATATTGTTACCCGGAATGGAATCGAATGTCTGTTTATACCCGCCAGCTGATGAATTGCGTGGAAATCGGCAAGGCCGTTACTTCGGCCGCCAACATGGAGGAAATTACCGCCGTCATCCTCAAGCGCCTCAGCGAATTGATCAAGGCCCGGAACTGGACATTATATCTGCTGGACCATGAACGCGAGGAGCTGATCTTCGCCCTGGTGATGGGGCTGGATTATAATCTGGTCAAAGATCAACGCATTAAGCTGGGAGAGGGTATTGCCGGTAAAGTGGCCCTGACCGGAGAACCCATTTCCGTTCGCAAAGAAGTGGGGCACGACCCGCGCTTCAACCCGGAGATCGACTCGCTGACGGGGTTTAAGACGAAATCCATCATATGTATCCCGCTTAAAGCCCAGGGCCGTGTGATCGGTGTGCTGGAAGTGATCAATCCTCAGGACACATCGCTTTTTGAAGACGACTATCAGCCGATCCTGTCCATTCTGGCGGATTTCACCGCCATCGGCATCGTCAACGCCCGGGTCTATGAAGAAATCAACCGCCTGGTCATTACCGATGATGTCACCGGCTGTTACAACACCCGTTTCCTGCATGATTTCCTGAAACAGGTCATCGACAGCGGGCAGGAAGTTTCCCTGGTGTTTCTCGATCTGGACGACTTTAAAAGCGTGGTGGACACACACGGACACCAGCTTGGCAGTAAAATGCTAAAAGAGGTGGCGACCACCCTGGTGGACAGCGTTGATCGCCAGGACCGCCTGGTCCATTACGGAGGGGACGAGTTTGTGATTATCTTTCCGGGGCAGGACAAGGCCACGGCCCTGGCCAAGGTTGATAAAATTCGAAACACGCTTGAGAAAACGGCGTTCCTTCAGGAAGAAGGCCTCCAGGTCCCCATCAGCGCCAGTTTCGGCGTCGCCGGCTGCCCTCATGACGCGCCGGATCAGAAAAGCCTGCTCCAGCTGGCCGACAACGCGCTCTACCGCAGCAAGGATAAAGGCAAAAACGCGGTCACGGTGATGTAACCGACGATCTACTGTTTGCGCGTCCAACCCTCATATCTTTTACAGGCCTCCTCATGCCCCAGGTCGCAGGCCTGTTTCAGATCTTCCAGGGCGTGTTCCATATCATCGTTATGATAATGGGTGCCGAATCTTTCGTAATACGCATCCGCATGATCCGGTACCAGGGAAATATAGTCGTTCCAGTAGGCGATAATCGTCTCCCACCGACGGTCACGGACAAGAATGTAATCGATCATGCGATAGGATTCAAAGTGGCGCGGGTCTATGGCGATGGCGGATTGAAAATCCATCAGCGCCGCATCAAACGCCTTTAAATCGTAATGGGCACGGCCCCGCCAGAAATAAGCGTCCACGTTTTCTTCATCAAACGCAAGCGACAGGTTATATTTCTCAATCGCGCCCTGATGATCGCCTTTAAACTGTTTATGCCCCTCGTGCATAATGATATTGGACGCTTTTTCTTTCCACCCGATGATATCCGGATCGACCGGGTTGATAAGCATGGCCCTTTCCAGGTCCGCCTTTGATTCATCATACTGCTCCCGTGCCAGATAGACAACCGACCTGATCCGGTAACCGTCTGCCTTTGTCGGCCTTAATTCGATACTTCGATTGACATATTCAAGCGCCCGGTCATAGTCCTTGATGTTATAACAGTAAATTCTGGCCAGATCACTATAGATGATACACAAATCACCGAATGACAGGGCCTTGTTCAAAAGATCAATCGCTTCCTGATATTTTTTTTTATGGCGATATACCCTGGCCTGATCAAGGTAAATCAGCCCGTACAGCGCGCCAAGGGAAGGGTTAACTTCCATGTGCGCCTCGGCCTTTTTCACCAGGGCTTCCATCTGCGAATAGCTTCCGCCCCACCGGGGCTGTTTTGACCACATTGCCGAGAACAGGACAAGCGACGAAGAAGGAAACAATTCCATGCCGTGTTTAATTGTCCTGTCTTCCAGCACATCCTCGCCATCGCAGTTATAAATTCCGATTAAGACGGGATAAACGATCAGCAGGTCGGGATGAAGGGCCAACGCCTGATCAATATTCCTGAGTGCTTCTGAAAAAAAATGGCGCATTCCTTTGAACTGCGCATCGGAAGTCTCTCCGGCCCAATCGGTTCCTCTGCTCGCCAGGCCTCTTTCATAGTTATACAGGGCAAAGGCCAGATAGGGCTGATAGGCATCAGGGGAATGATGGATCCACTGTTTAAAATACGTTTCATTGTCCGAATCGGGCACGGCCAGGGATGTATACGCATCGGACAGCTTGTATTCGTTGGCCGGGTCCGCTTCAAACGCCTTCTGATAACCGTTTAGGATCTCATTTAAAGCATCAAAATCTCCGCTTTTGAGCATCTCCCGCAACCGGGCCATTTGCCGGTAATCAATCGTTTCCGGGGCAAGGGCTGAAGCAGGGAGATCCGGTGCGGCCTGTGTTACTTCATACACGTCGCCTTTCCAGAGACGTGCCGCCAGGTTGAAAAGACCACTATGAAGATCAAAATGCCTGATGGTGATGATGGATATTGATATGATCACCACCAGAAACACCGCGGTCAACAAGAATGGGGTTAAACCACTTCTATTGCCATCATCCATCCCCCCCCCTTTTTTTCACAAACCTGTCTGTTTTAGATTCAGTCGCACTTTATCTCGGCGGCCGCATCCGGATCAAACGGGTTAATCCGTACTGCCAATGAAAAAAGATATTTATAATTCAATTGCAGATATCGTATATAGCGCAACCATTCGGACACCAGCAATTTGTATACCCGGGCCATATCCCCTTCCAGATGTCTGCGGTCCGTTTCAGGCACATCAGACAGGTCTTTCCGGTTTAACAGTTCATCCCGCAGGTGAAACAGGGCACGAAGAAGTTCCGTAAAACGCTCATGTTCCTGAATGTTCGGATTTTCAAGCAGCCGCAACAAAAAATCGCCGTTTTCCCGCAGAAAAGCCAGTAATGCAGGCCCGTCACCGCCAGCAAAGTCGATTGAGAAATGATGCTGCCGGATAAAACCATCGGCCCTGACAAAGTCTTCTTTTTTCCAGTCCGATGAAACTTTCAGCTCCTTTTGAAGCGCTGCAAGCCCAGGATCATATCCCGCAAACCGCCTTAACAGCGCGTTACCGATTTCACTGAAAAACAACCCGGTGACCATATCGATTTTCTGCTGCCTGGCCGCTTCTTCGCGGCGATTGACAAACACATCCGTAATACTGGCAATAACACCGAGAAAAGTGCCCACACCGCCGATGATAATGACCAGGGTCAGGAGCTTACCGATACCGGTCACGGGATGAAGATCGCCATACCCGACGGTCGCCATGGTAACAATGGAAAAATAGACGGCGTCGGTCAAAGACATGCCCTCAAACGCCATGAAGCCGATGATACCGGCCAGCAGCAGCCCCGTGAAGACCGCCAGATATACTTTAAGGCGAAAATTCGTCTTGTCGCTCATAACTGTCCCTTATGCTTTCAGCCGCTTTTCGATTTCGGTTTCCGATATATGATAAAGCGCGTCAATAAAACAGACCTGGAAGCTGCCCGGACCGGCGGCGTTTTCGGCCGCTATTTCTCCGGCAATACCCATAACGGCCATGGCATGGGCCGCGGCCTGGTCATAATCCGGATTGACTGCGGCAAAAGCCCCGCACAGGGCGGTGGCCGTGCAGCCCAGCCCCGTAACACGCGGCATCAGGGAATGGCCGTTTTTTACTTCCACCACGACTCGGGAGGATACGATAAAATCAACGGCTCCTGTCACGCAAACCGCGCAGGAAAAATCCCGGGCCAGGACTTTGGCCGCGTCAACGGCCTGGCCTGAAGCACGGGTACTGTCGACACCTTTGGTGCTCACCTCTTCTTCACAAAGCGCCAGGATCTCCGAAGCGTTTCCCCGGATAATCGCGGGTGCACCTGCCCGCATGAGCGATTTGGCCGTCCGGGTGCGGTACGCCGTGGCCCCGGCCCCTACCGGGTCCAAAACAATGGGAATATTCCGCTGGGCGGCTTTTTCAACAGCCTTGTACATGGCCGCGATCCAATCATCGCTCAAAGTGCCGATATTAATGACCAGGGCGCCGGCAATCCCGGCCATGTCCTCAACTTCGGGCAGGGCATGGGCCATGACCGGCGAAGCGCCAATGGCCAGAAGGGCGTTGGCAGTGATGTTCATCACCACGTAGTTGGTAATGTTGTGGATCAGGGGCGTCTGCTTTCTGATTTCGTTAACATCACTGAAAATGGATGTTGCTGTCAGGGCCATGGGTTTTCTCCTTTTTGCCGGACATGATAGCGGTCTTTTGGTTATTTTGTAAAACAACCCAACATAATTTACAACCATTTGTACTTTAATGGTTAATCATTCATCGTCAAAAAACTCATGAAATATCCGGGTTTGCCAGGCCGGCCGTGTGTGTAAATGATTTTCCGGCCGCCGGAAGATATACACTTATACAAAAAGCCTTGACAACCCCATGCTTTAATTTATTATACATCTGTACAAAAAATTTGCTTGTTTATTACCTTGTGCCCATCGGTAAAAAAATAAAGGCACAAGTAAACGTTTCCCATCCATAAATGGCCTTTTTCCGCAAGGTCAAGGAAAACAAGGGGTTTTGCGGAAGCGTACTGTTCGTGCGCCGCACAAATGCGCCCGCAGCTTGACACATAGATTGCGGCAAAAGGCCATTTATGGATGGAAACCACCTAAGAGGGAGGCATAAGCATGATGTTACATCGAAAGATCGGCTGTCGTGTGGCATGCGCTTTACTCGCTGTTTTTTTCCTTGGTTTTGTTCCAATTTCTTCAGCAGCGGACTTATCTAAAGCTAAAATGCAGGCCATATTGGATGAGAGCATAAAAGACCTGCTGACCGGAAAGGCATTCCCCCCGGTACTGGAGAAAAAACAGTTGGCCCTTCGGAAAATGTTTGAAGCCGGCGCTGTCAGCAAGTCCGAGCTGACAGCAATGGTGGAAGCGTCGATGATGCCGATTCTGGACGCGCATCAGCAGGAAACCTCGGTAGACATTTTCAAAGAGCTTCCCGCGCGTGTTGAAGCCCTGCTTTCCCCTTACATGAGCTGGCAGGAGGTCAAGGAGGCCGGCTGGCGAATTGCATCTCCCCTGATCAATGAAAGCATCAAGAACCTGCTGACCGGGGAGTCGTTCAGCCCGGAACTGGAGCGCAAGCAGCTGGTCGTGAGAAAGATGTTTGAAGCCGGACTGATCAGCAAGGCGGAGTGTATCACCATGGTGGAGGATTCGATGATTCCCATTCTGGATCATTACAAGACCTCGCGATATATTTTAAAAGACATACCTGAACGCGTGGAAGCCCTGCTGGCCCCCTATATGACCTGGGAGGAGGTCGAGGAGGTGGCCTGGCGGAAAGGGTCCTCCCTGATCAAGGATGGGGACCAGATGGTCCTCACCATCGGCACCCTGGCCCCGCCAGGAACCCCGTGGATCAACATTCCCGAAAAAGTTCTGATTCCCCGGATCGCCCGGTTGAGCAACAACAAGGTAGTCGTTAAAGTTTACGGCGGCGGCGTCATGGGGGAGGATACCGACATCTTAAGAAAGATGGACATCGGCCAGCTCAGCGGCTGCGGCTGCACGGCCCTGGGCATTCTGGCTGCGTCACCGGAGATATCGGCCCTTTTGCTGCCGGGCCTTTTCAGAAACTATGATGAAGTGGATTACATACTGGAGAAGTTCAGAAAAAGGATCGACAGTTCGTTTGAGAAACGGGGTTACATCCTGGGCGCCCTGATTGATACCGGCTTTTTTTACCTGTTTACCAAATACCGTGCATCCTCTCTGGCCGACCTGAAAAAACAGAAACTGTTGACATGGTTCGGCGAAATGGAAACGACCTTTTACAAAGAGCTTGGAATTGATGCCACGCCCGTGGCCGTTCCGGAAACAATTTCAGCGCTGAGCATGGAGCTGGCCAACGCCAATATGGCGCCGGCTGCCTGGATGCTCGGCATACAGGCGTATCAGTACCAGAACTATTTTTTCACACCGCCGATGGTTTATTCTCCCGGTGCCATCATTGTCAGCGTGGCCACTAAAGAAAAGCTGCGCAAACAATTCGGCGTTTCGGAGACACTGGCTTACAATGTTCAGGAAATGCTGATTTATGAGGTCAGCCTGTTGGAACCCCGGTGGAAAAAAGAGGTCCGGGATTTTGAGGCAAAAAGCCTGAAGGCGTTTCAGGTCAAGTGCGGCATGAAAGCCGTCCCCCTCTCCGCCGAGGATCAGAAAACGCTTGAACAGGCGGCCTCGAGGGTTAACGACAAGCTGGCCGACAGGGTTTATTCCCGAGCCTTCATGGACGACATCCGGAAGGCGCTGGCGGAGTATCGGTCCGGACGGTAACCCTTATGCTTTTCATAAGGCGGTGTTCAGGTTGGCCCGGAAAAAGGCTTGGCTTTTTCAGGTAAGCCAATCAGCCCGAAATTTTTTCACCGTCATTTGTGCTGTAGCGGCTAATCCATCAGCGTCCAAAAAGTCATGACCTGTTCGGGTCGGTCAGACCGGCCTTGTGAGTGGTTTGGGCAATCGCGAAAATTTTTGCGTTCTGTTCTTTCGGAATCAATTCGTTTTTCATCTGCTCGGTCAGGGCCTTCATGGCAAACCATTGACCCGAAGAAACAACCACCACTTCAAAGGTGCCGTCGTCCCGCATCACGGCGCCACAGCCCGAAGCCCAGAAAAACATGCGTTTATCAATACGCCCCTTGACCTGTTCGCCGCGCCCGAAAAACACGACTTTTTCATGAACGCCGATCTTTCTGAGCAGGGTATATTTAAGGCGCACGGAAACCCCGCCATGGGCATAAGCCATAAAACCGCCCCAGCCCATGGTTTCATCCAGCACGGCAAAGAGGGTAATGGGATGCAGGCAACCATTACGGCAGAAGCGATGAATGGTCTGTTTGTCTTCCGGGTTAAATCCGGAAAAGGCGCAGACGATGTCACCATGGGGGCTGCTCCACAAATGAAACTGCCTTTTCAGTCCCGGCATCGACCGTTCGACCCCGCAGACAAAACAGTTCAGGTAATACGGGATATGCTCCAGCTTTCCCGATATCTGCGAAAAATTTTCCGGAACATAGTCCCGGGCATAAGCATCCTTTTCCGGCACCTTGTCACCAAAGCTGATTTCACCGGTAATATAGGGCATATCAGCCCCCTCGGGACTGATGCGACCGGATATACCGGTTTCGGTCGCTGTCGCCTCGATCAGGACCGTATTTCCAACCCGTACTTCACTGCCGCCCATGCGGAAACTGCATTGGACCGGATACTTTAAATCGTTTTCGAAAGTACAATGTTCAAAACCGTTCGTCAGTTCCAACATCGCGCCCATGCCGATACCGCCGTGGGGAATACCGACCCAGCCTTCTTTACCGGCATCCATCATCATCGGCATTGATATTTTCCCGGCGCTTTTGACAATATCGGCATTGTCGAATAAAAACGTGCGCACAAAATCATTTGACATAACCGCCCCTCCTCCAGGACCCTTTTAAGCCTTTTTGTGGCTATTTTTGGCTGTTTATCTTTTTCTGTCAAGTCACCGGCCCGGCCTGACGCATCTTTATTAAAACCGGATCGGCTCGGCACGGGCCAGTTGTTCGGTTGTCCACCGGCGCCAGTTCGCGTTTCCAAGCGCCTCGGCCAGGGCCGTTGCCAAATGTACGGTCGGCGCGAAACATTGCCGGCTCAAGCCGTTGATGCAGGCCGGGCAGTTGGTCACCAGCCGGTAAGGCGCCGCAAGATCCGTTAAACAAGTTTCCAGCGCCAGGCGTTTGCGGTCCAGCATGGCAGCGGCAATATCCGGGCGGCTCAAGGTCAGCGTACCTGCTTCGGAACAGCAGCAGGAGGTTGAGACAACGCCTTTCGGAACCAGGCGGCGGAGCAGTTCTTCGCCCTGGCCGTCCAGGGAGTCATGGCAGGGCCGGTGGTAAACACACACGCCCGCCATCTTCAGGGCCAGGCCGCGGTCCAGGACAAAAGCCGCGGCATCCATCAGGGGGGCGCCGAAGATATCAGCGGCATTGACGCGGTCAAGCCCCTCCCGGCAGGTGCCGCAACTCACCAGGCAACCGTCAAAGTCAAGGTATCCGAACAGGGAACGGATCTGGTTGAAGATGATGGTGTTGCGCAGTTCCTGGCGACCGCTCATATCCGTTTTGGCATTGGCCCGGGCCGGAAACCCGCAGCAGAGGTACGGCGGCGGCAGCACCACCCGCAACCCGGCTTCAAGCAGCAGGTAAATTACCGCCAGGGCAATATCGGCATGCATTCTTTCGGAGCCGCAGCCGGGAAAATAAAAAACCGTTCCGGTGGCCTCGTTGTCCGGGTCCAGCAGCAGGGTATGATGAAGATCGCGGGGCCGCGGATATTTATCCGGCAGGGCCCTGGCCGCAATAACGGGCGCCGGGGCATAGAGCGGCGTCAGCAGCGGAAAACGCCGCCATTGATCGCCGACCAGGCGACTGCCGAAGCGTTGTGCGGTCCCGCCCCATTGCAGCACCGTGCGCCGGATCAGCCGGTTGGTGAGTTCGGAGCGGGAAGACAGATACCCCAGAACGATCCGCGTCGGCAGGGCGCTCTTTCTGGCATGTCGGGCCGCCAGCACTTCCCGCTCCAGAACCGACACGTCGGCGGTGTCGATATTGACAGGACACTTTGCCTGACACTTGTGGCAGAGCGTGCAATGGTCGGCTATTTCCGTCAACCAGCGCAAAAGCCTCAACCCGGTGGCCTTGGTGCGCTGGGCATCGTAAAGCAACGCTTCGATGATGCCGGTCAGGGCCAGATTCTTGTTGCGGGGATGATAAAAAAGATTCCGAGCCGGATAAAACACGCAGCAGTCCGTCTTGCAGCGGCCGCAGCGCACACACTGTGAAATTTTCTCGGTCAGCTGCTCCAGATGGCTGTAACGAAGAATGCGCGCTTCTAACTCGATAAGGTTGAACGACGGTGTAAAAACCCGGTCCGTCACGCTCCGGTCGGTCAACTTGCCGGGATTGATCAGGTCATCCGGATCGACCCGTTGTTGATAAGCCTGGAATTCGGCCAGGATTTCCTCGTCCAGATGTTTGATCTTGGTGAACCCGATACCATGCTCGCCGCTCACCACCCCCCCCAGGTCGACGGCCTTTTCCATGATGGTATCGGCTGTTTCGGCGGCCCGCAGCATCATCTCGCGGTCATTGGAAAATACCGGAATGTTGACATGTACGTTGCCGTCGCCGGCGTGCATATGCGTGGCCACCACAATACGACGGCTCCGGATGGCAGCCATGTCCCGTTGAATCTCGGCCTGCACCTTTACAAAGCCGCGCAGCAGCTCGGTCATGGATGTCTGTACGCTGTTTAGGTGGGTCTCGTTTTTTAAATGCGCACGTCCGGCCAGATTGATCTGGGCCATGGCCTCATTGAGCAGGTCCCGGGCGGCCGGCTTTTTGGCGGCCAGCCATCCCGGATCTTCGATCGGCGCCGCCGCATCAAGATAGGCCAGCAGTTGCCAGATCACCTGCTGCTGATTTTCGCGATCTTCCTCAACATTGAGCATGTCGACGAATTCGGCAAATTCAGCCAGGGCCTTTACCGGCAGGACGATATCCTCGTTGAGTTTGAAAGCGTTGGTCCGGGCGGCGATGGCCCCCAGCCGTTTCCGGTCGCGCCAGAACCGTTCGGCTTCGGCTTCATCCCGGGCCACGGTCATGCCGGTATTGGGATAGGCCGCAAGCAGATCGGCCAGCCGCTCCAGGCCGGATTGAATCTGCTGGACGGTATGCCCCACCAGGTCGAGCAACAGCACGGCCTTGGGACTTTCGCTGCTGGGTGTCTTGGCCTTGTATTGAATGGCCCGGACATACTCCTCGTCAAAATGCTCCAAGGCCAGAAGCGTTTCCTGCCCCCGGTCGACAAAAGCACCCGTAATCCCGTCAATGACCCGGGCGGCCTCCTCCATGTCTTCGCCGAAAAACTCCAGGCAGACGGTACGCTGCTCCGGATAAGGGCGGTGCAGAATAAATGTTGCCGAGGTGATGATGCCGTCGGTACCCTCTTTCTGCACACCGGGCAAGCCTTCCAGTGTTTTGTTGGTGATATCTTTTCCCAGCCCGGGCTTTCGCAACTTGTCACCCGGAATATGGATTTGCTTGACCGGTTGACCCGTGGCCGCGTCGGTCACCGCAAAGGAGGCCGTCTCTTGCTGACCGATGCGGCCGCCGGTGGGATTGGTTCGCTGCACCTCAAGCAGCCTGCCGCCCGGAACTGCGATACGAAAACCGAGCAGGTTGTCGATGCAGGTGCCCCAGAGCACGGCCCGCTTACCGCCGGCGTTTTCGGCGATATTGCCTCCGATGGTGCAGGCCCAGGCCGATGTCGGGTCCGTGGAAAAAATCAGGTTTGCGGCCGCGGCGGCCTGCATGGCGTCATCGGTAATCACGCCTGCCTCCACTTCGATCACGTCAAGCGTCAGACAGGCGCCGTCGGGCAGGTTGATATTGCGGGTTGTCATTTCGCCGATCCGGTTCAATTTCTCCGTGTTGATCATGACGCATCCGGACGCCACCGGAACGGCCCCGCCGGTCAGCCCGGTCCCCCCGCCCCTGGGAACGGCCTTGAGACCGAGAGCCGCGATGGCTTCGAGCAACAGCGGCACCTGTTCCGCTTTTTCGGGGCAAACCACCGCCACCGGCATATGCATGCGCCAGTCGGTGGCATCCGTGGCATGGGCCGCCAGGGTAAAAGGGTCGAAAAAAAGATTCCGCCCGCCGACGATCCCGGCCAGGCGGCGACGGATAAGGCTCCGCGCCTGACCGACCGCGTCCAGTTCCCGTTTTAAATCCTCGAGTTGTCGGCGACATTTATCCAGAATCAGCACCATATCCGGATCCTGCGCGCACTGGTCGGCGACCTGGGTGAGATCTTTTCGGGCCGAATCCAGGAAGCGGCGCCGCCGCCTGCCGTCTTCGACCAGTTCCTGGTAGAGAAAGGGGTTGCGGCGATGAATAAAAAGATCGCCGACAAAGCGCATCAGCAGGCGCCAGGCATGCCCGGCCGGACGCTTGAACCGCAGCCGTTCAAGAGGTGCCAGCACCTCGCGGCCAAGTAAAAATGCGCAGATGCGCTGGTCATCGGCCGATGTATAATTGAAGGGAATTTCCCTGGCGGTTACCCTGCTCATCGTTTTTTCACTATAATCCTGAATCGCTTCTCAAAAAGGCCTGACAACGACCCCATTATGTTAAAACTGAAACTGTCTGAAATATTATGGCGCCCTTTTTTCAAAACTCAAATGCTAAATAAACGGCTGCAAATTAAAATGCCCTTCGGGAGGTTAAAAAAGGCTTTTCAAATCATATTTTCGGTGGGTTTTGTGTGTTTATGCCTGGATATCGGATTGTTGATCCGATCCGGTCCGAACCGTTAAAAAATCATACCGGTCCGCCAGCGCGGAAAAGGCATTGACCACATGATGGGCGTTGGGATAAACCATGATCCCGCAGTTGAGCAGATTCAGGACGGCCTCGTAATCCCGCCGGATGGCTTGGCGCACGACTTTGGAGTTGATCAGCAGGGGCAGGCCCCATTTATTCGAATATTCTATCAGGACGTTGCTCAGGGCGACCTCTTCGTCCAGCACGCGCTGGACCCCTTTACGGATCATCTTGTGTTCTTCAGAGGCGTTGACCGGGTCATAAATGGAATAAATCCAACCGATGCCATTGAATATAATACCGTCAAAATCACCGCTTTCCATTAAGATGGGGATTATTTCCCGGGGGCCGCCATAGCCCAGGCCGGCCACCATATCCACCGGATTGTTGGGATGCCACCAGGCAGGCAGATGTTCGCGGAGCCTGGCAACAGTGGCCTCGGAAAGGGGGGGCAGTTTCAGGCCGCGCTCCGCGATGGCATCGGCGGTCAGCACCCCCTGGCCGCCGCCGCCGGTCAGAACACAGACGCGTCGCCCCTTAGGCAAAGGGGTGGTGACAAAGGCGCAGGCTAAAATGGCCGCTTCCTCCAGGGTCCGGACGCGATTGAGGCCGGCCTGCCGGCAGACACCGTCGAAAACATCATCCGAACCCGCCAGAGAGCCGGTATGGGAGGAAGCCGCCCGGCCGCCTTCTTCGGTACGCCCGCTTTTGATGAGAATGACCGGTTTTTCCAGGGATGTCTTCCGGGCTTCTTCGAAAAACGCCCGGCCCTGACCGGCTCCTTCCATATACAGCAGAACCACTTTAGTGGCCGGGTCCTTCCGGAAATAGGCCAGGTAATCCGCCCAGGCAAGATCGGCGCAGTTGCCGGTGGAGACGACCTTGGAACAGCCGAACCCGAACTCCGCGATCTGCTCGGACAACTCCGTGGAAATACCACCGCTCTGACTGGCAATACCGATTACACCGGGGTCAGGCCGGAAGGTAGGAAACCAGGGATAAAATTTTGACTCCGGCGCGGCAATTCCTTGTCCGTTGGGGCCGACCAGCACCATTTTTCCCGCTTTCGCCCGTTTGAGCATTTCATTTTGAAGGGCCTGACCCTGGTCGCCCAGCTCGGCGAATCCGGAGGTGATCACAATGGCCGCCTGAATATCTTTAGCCACACAATCGGATATAACATCCGGAACACCAACGGCCGGAACGATAATCACGGCCAGGTCGATTTCATCCGGAATATCCCTTACCGAAGCATAGGCCGGAAAGCCGTGAACCTTTTCCTCTTTGGGGTTGACCGGATACAGCTTGCCTTTATAGCCGCCCAGAATGATATTAATCGTGACGATTCCGCCCCATTTGGCGACATTGTTGGAGGCGCCGACCAGCGCCACGGATCGTGGCGAAAATATCTTTTCCATCTTTTGAATGCGTTCGTTCATTATCGATGCCTTATTGGGTTGTCTGCCGGATTCACCACCGGTGACCCGGGTTAGCGTTTGCGTGTATGGTCGTTATGAATAGCAGGTCGCGTCCCCGGGTGTCAACTTGAGAGACACCATGCTGAAAAAGGGCATTCCAAGCATGCTTTTACCCTGCTTTCCGAAGCTGTTTTGTTAACTATTCAATCCGTTGTTTTGGCCCGATTCAGTGAAGCAGGCTGTCGATAAAACAATTACTGTGAGAATGATGCGAATCATTATTGCCGTCGATTGTAAATTCGGCCATGACCGTTATATCTGCTTCGGGCATGGTCAGCGTGGTGTCAGCCAGACCGGTATAGAGCATCCAGCCGGTCTGCCCGGTCCAGGTTTCAAAGTCAAGTCCCTCCGGAACCGAAGCTGAAATAGCAACCTCAGTACCCGGCAGGTAGTTCCCGCTGCCTGAGCCGCCGGAAACGGTCAGCGTGTATTCGTCTGTCCCCTGGTCCTTGTAGGTCGCTGTCAGCATTGTCGGAGCGGCCGGCATATAGAGGTAAGTTGCCGGCAGATTAATATTGGCCAGATTGTTCGTGTCACCGGTCCACTGATCGAATATCTGACCCGCCGGAGGGGTGTCCGCAACCGGATTGATTATCGTCCCCGGCAGGTAGTCGCCGCTGCCGGAGCCGTCAATGACCGTTAATGGATAAGCCTGATCTCCACGGGCCTTGTATGTAGCCGTGACAGTGATATCTGACGAGGGCATGACCAGGGTTGTCGCCGGAAGATTCGAATTGGTCACATATCCCGAAGCACCGGTCCATCGATCAAAAATCAAGCCGTCAGCCGGTTCATCCGCAAAAATATTGACGACCATGCCGGGCAGGTAGTTGCCATCGCCATCGCCCTTTTGCACGGACAGAAGATAGGTGTCGCCCCCCTGGTTCTTGTAAGTGGCCGTAACAGTCACCGGTTCGTCCGGCATGCGCACGAAGGCGTTGGGCAGATAAATACCGGAGACCGCTTCCTGATCGCCGGCCCATTGATCAAAAATCAGGCCGTCCGAAGGGAGATCGGCGGCGATGGTGACAACGTGTCCGGCCGCGTAATTGCCCGAACCTATACCGTTGTGAACGGTCAGGGGATAGCTTGAAATCGGAGTTGCTTCAAATTCGGCCGTTACCGAAATATCGCCGGTTACATTTGCGTCCAGGCGGGGGTTGTCGGTTTTACCGTCGCTCCATTGCATAAAATGGTATCCCTCCGCCGGCAGTGCCGTAACCTGCTGGCCGTTAAAGCCATAGGCTACGGACTGGGGGGTAGGCCCTTGAATCGACCCGCCGGTTCCGGCGGTATAGGTCAACGTGTAAGAGTTGATAACGAATTCAGCCGTGACCATGATATTGCCGATCACGTTGGTGTCCGTGCGGGTAGTGGTCGTGACGCCGTCGCTCCACTGCGAAAAAGAGTACCCCGCTTCGGGCAGGGCGGTTACCTGCGCGCCGTTAAAGCCGAAGGCCACGGTCTGGGAACCTGGCCCTTGAATCGATCCGCCGGTGCCGGCGATATAGGTCAAGGTGTAGAAGTTGCGGACGAAATTGGCCGAGATCGTGGCCGAACCGGTGAGGGTTACGTTGGTTGACGCCCCGGCCGCGTTGCCGAAGACCGCATTTCCTGTCGGGGCGGCCGTCCAGTTGACGAAGTTGTAGCCCGCGGCGGCCGTGGCCGTTATGTTCACAGGCACACCGGCATCCACGTTGGTGTCCGACCCCTCAGCGGGCGTCGTCGTGCCCCCCCCAACCGGTGTCAGGGCCATGGTCAGAACAGCATCGGTTGTGAACGCCACCTGGTCCCCATAACCGGTCCCGGCCGTATTTGTCGCATAAGCCCTGACATAGTAAGTGGTGCCGAGCGTAAGACCGGTCATTCCGGAAGTGAAAGAACCGGTAGCGGCTATCGCCCCCTCATCGGTACAGCTGTCAGCTGTTGTCGGCGTGCCGCCGGTGTTCCAGCAGACACCATACGCCGTCGGGTTTGAATAACCAAGATCCGAGATGGTTCCGTTGCCGGTGGCCGTGGTTGTGTTAATACCGGTCACCGCCTGGGTGGTCACAATCGGGGCCTGCACACTGGCAAAAACCTTGCCCCCGTCTCCATCTGAGTTCGCAACCCCCGCAAAAAGGCTTGATCCGTCTGCCGCGAGCGAATGCACCGCTTCATTTGTTGTGTCGCCGAAGCCATTATCGTTCACCTGGTCCCAGGTAGTCCCATCATATTCCCAGACCTGACCGCCGCTGGGAACGCCGGAGTCATTGCCGGTCCCGACGTACAGCTTTCCCTGGAACACGGTCATGCACCGTGCGGCGTCATACTGCATGGACGCGCCCGGGTCATTTCGGGTGAAGGCAGCCCCATCATACTCCCAGACCTGGCAGGAGGTGCTCCAACCGGAGCCGCCGATAAAAAGCTTGCCGTCGTATGCCGCCAGGCTGCGGAATTCCACAAAATTGCCGCCAAAGCCGCCGCTGGCCACCAGCGTCCAGTCGGATGTCGTCGGGCCGTCATAGCGGTAGAGATTGGCATTGTCGGTGGTGTTATACACACCCGCGTACACCTTCCCGCCGTACACAGCCAGGCTCCGGACTTGCTGGTTATCACTGTCTCCGAATCCGTTCTCGTTTATCTGGGTCCAGGTACTCCCATCATAGGTAAACACGCCTGCCTGAAAGCTGGTTCCGAGGTAAAGGATATTGTCATGGACGACCATGGAACCGGCCCAGGTATTGGCACTGTCACCCAACCCGCCGCCGGCCACCCGCGTCCAGGAGGACCCGTCGTACTTCCAGACTTCGAAACCGGCGGTATTGTTTGCTGTTCCGACATAAAGACAATCGTTGTAGACCGCCATGGCGTGCGCGCCCCGGTTATTGGCGCTGCCGAAACCGTTGGTATTGATCTGCGTCCAGTCGCCGGTGCCGGAGCCGTCACATCGCCAGACGCCGCACCCGTCGGGGTTATTCCAGGTGCCGACGTAGAGTTTGCCGCCGTAAACGGCCATGGAAAAGGCGCTGAAATTGTTGGTATTACCGAACCCGTCCGTGTTGATCTGGGCCCAGTTCGTCCATTGGGCCCCGCAAACGGCCGGCAGGACCAGTGACAACATGAAAAAAACAGCGCCATGGAAGAAAGATTTTAAAGACCGCATATCGCCGACTCCTTTTATCAATTAATAACAAAAAAGGGCCACAGCCAGCCTCAACGCCGGTAATGGGGAGAGTCATCAGCAATGGTGGTGGACAGTGAGGTACTTTTATGGATATCCTCTAACAAAACAATGGATTATGTCAACCGTTTTCCGGATGCAAACGCCCTGACCACATTTGTCCTGTGCAATATAAACTGGTACCGCTCATAAAAAAGGCGCCTACGGGCCAAAAGTATATCGTCAATGCCTCGGCCATGGAGGGCAAGTTCTTGAAGGATTATTTCCCTATCGGCTGATGAGGGGATATAAACCAAAGGCCGTATTTCAACACTTCATAATCAGCTCAATCGCCCGCTGGTACTTTACCATTCGTTCCTGGTCCGGCCTGGTCGGATTGGCGATTCTGGACGAATCGATGTTGTCCTCCAGGTCGGCGAGCTTAACCCGCCGGCCTATGGGGTTGGCCGCCGCCCGCACGATAAATTGGTTATACGTTTCTCCTTTTCGCTTGGTTACGGCATCAACGGCCGCGACGATGGCTCTCGTAAACCCTTCCCGCCGGATATCATCGAGCCTCAGATCACTGTCCTCAATCACATCATGCAATACAGCCGTTATCTGCTCCTCCTCAGAAGAGAGCTTCAGCATCACCCGGAGCGGATGAAGGATATATGGGGCTCCGGCTTTATCTTTTTTACCCGCATGGGCTCTGGCGGCTATTTCAATCGCCCGTTCAAGAGTAGACATTGGTGGTTATCCTTTCAGCCGGTAGGGCGTCAGTTTTTGCTCTATTAAAATTTCAGAGACAACAGTATATTGACTGCGTTCTTTAATCAATGGGGTTTATTTATTATCATCCGGATCAAGACCACTTCCGTAAAGATCAGGATTATCCAGGAAACGCTGATAGCCACCAGATCCAGCCCTTTAGGTTTGCTGCCCATGGGCCAAACCATCATCAGTAAGATCAGGAATGTCCAGAAAAGGAAGGCAATTCCGTTGTAGATCGCTGCCAGATATTTTGTAACACTGCCCCATCGTTTAAACAAACCGAGCAGGTTCAGCACCGGGCAACCGAGCAAGATTGCCAGCCATATAACGGCCCTGAGGTTATTAATGTCCGCCGAGTCGTCGATAAATTTGTAAATGATCCCAACCACCAGCAGAGCATTCATGGTCATTGCCGTCACGCTTAAGGACAGATCAAACCCGGGCATGGCGATCTCCCGTTCATAATGAATTTCTTTAATTTTTGGATAAGAATCTGTTTTTCAACCATAATCTATATCAAGACCGGCCTTTTGTGTCAATATCCCCGTGACCACCATATAACGTACACCTTTCGGGGACAGCTTACCCAATTTTTGATATCAGTGGACGAATTAAGCGAGGCACCCCCAACATTTTTACAAAACAGGATTGACATTCCTGTTTTGCGGCGGACAGTCTGTTGTTTGCCGGAACCTATCCGGTTTTTTATGATCGACAGGTGGCCGCCCCGGATTATTATCCGTCTTATATTCAGACGTATATCGAACGCGATGTCCGGAGCATCAAAAACATCGGCGATCTGGCCGCGTTTCAGCGATTTGTAAGACTGTGCGCGGGCCGGACAGGCCAACTGCTGAATCTTTCCAGCCTGGGAGATGAACTGGGCATCAACTATAAGACGGTCAGCTCCTGGATTTCCATACTGGAGGCCAGCTTTATTGTATTCCTCCTGAAACCCCATCATAAAAATTTCAACAAGCGTGTTGTCAAACAACCCAAGCTCTATTTTTTTGATACCGGGTTGCTGTGCTCCCTTCTGGGTATTGAATCCGCTGATCAGTTACGGTCTCACTATCTGAGAGGCAATATATTTGAAACATTTATTGTGGCCGAACACATCAAACAGCGGTTTCATGCCGGGGGGAGATCGAATGCCTTTTTCTGGCGGGACAACACCGGGCATGAGGTGGATATGCTGATAGAAGAAGGAGACACCTTCCGCGCGGTTGAGATTAAATCCGGAGAAACCCTTGCCCCTGATTTTTTCAAAGGGTTAAACTTTTTCAGAAAGATATCCGGCCAGGTTATCGGCTGGAAGGATATGGGGCGGATATTCTCATGATGTCTGCCCGGTCTTTTGCCGCCCTTCCATTTTCGGCTTTTAAAATGAGTTGTTGAATTATTTATGGCCGGCGCCTATTACTTTTCTCGAATCAGCTGAAAAAGGCTTTTACCTTCTCCTTGTTTGTATCATACCAGCTTTCGCCCAGCTCTTTTAAATTCTTTATATTTCCACATGTAACGCTATCCATATCGTCATCCACACCTGTTAACGGACCGTTTACACGTAAGTAGTTTTTGCCCAGAATCTGCGTGACCTGATATTCGGATGTGGATGAACTACCGGCAAACAGATGGTCAATCAACCCATGCCTAAGCCATCCAATGCCGCCCCACTTCTGGGACGCTTTGCCTGTTTCTGCCGGGTGATCCTGTTCCCTGGTGGGAATGCCGGTTCCTATGGAAAGAATTTTAATGTTGTCGTAAGAAAATTTTTTCTTTATGGATTCCGCCAAAGCACACATACAAGGATCATTGGCCGCAATACCACCATCGATTAGCCATCTTGCAGGTGTATCAGATGTTTTTACTGTCGGGAAATAGGTAGGCGCGGCACTGGTGGCATCGGCTATTTCCCAGAGGAACGGATTGTTCTTGGCAGCAGAGCCGCCAAAGCTTTTGAAGACAACAATATGGCGTTGGATAATATCATAAGCGGTAATGAGAACATCTTTTTTAACCGTGTTCAGTTTTTTCTGGCCGAACACCTTTTTCAAAATCTTTTTTTTGCCTTTACCATCATACCGGGGTTCATTCTCCACGGGCAGCATCTTATCCCAGATGGATTTATCCATGATGACTCGCGCGTTTTCATGGGAATAAAGATCGAGGCACTCCTGCCCGGACGCCTTATTGGAAGACAGATGAAGGGCAATGAGGCCGCCGGTGCTCGTGCCGGCGAACATGTCAAAAGCGTCATAAAGACTTCGGTCAAGATCTTTTTCAAGACAGGCCAGAAAACTGGCTTCAATCACACCTCTGATACCGCCGCCGTCCAATGATAATATTGTACAAGTCTCTGTCATTTCTTAATCCTCCTTGATTTTTGATGTTATCCTCTTGTATCCCTTTGGGGTCGTTCGTATATCGGAATTGCGGAGACAATAAACAAACATTCCCTCCCCGGATTCCTGCTGCTTCCTTTTTTAAAAATAAGGCTTAAAACGCACTTTCAGGGTAGAAAAAGGACCTCCTAAGCCTTATTTCACGGTCATTTTGGCTGTTTTTGCCTTTCTAGCTCAAGGTGTTATTTTGGTCCGACTTCGGCGCCGATTATTTAAAGACGGCCCCTATTTTTCTCCTTAGGCATTATCTTCAATTTCATTGCAGTTCACAATGATTTCTAAGCATATTTTTCATATTATAGTAGCAATTTACTGGCCATATAATTTTAAGTTGACATATATACTTTAATGGTATATTAAAAACAATATATATAAACCTATTATTTATAAATATGAATCAAATCGATTTTAATTCTTTTTACACACGACTTGAAAAAGAAAAGCTTATTTCCTCCCAAAAGGAGTTGGCTTCAATATTGGGACTGAATAACTCCGCAATAAGTCAGGCAAAAACAAGGAATTCCATACCACTTGGGTGGGTCGTCGTTCTTTCTGAAAAATTGGACCTGAATCCTCAATGGATTAAAACCGGAGTTGGAAAAAAAGATCTCCGTGATTTGAGTGACGAAAATGACTTTGAGGCTGTTCCAAAAGTGAAAGCAAGGCTGTCTGCCGGTGGCGGTTCTTTTGATGTAAAGTCTGATATCGAAGGATTCTATTCTTTTCAGAAAAAATGGTTAAGACAAAAGGGCCGCTCGCAAAAAATGGTTTTAGTGGATATTGTTGGCAATAGCATGGAACCAGAGCTAAAAAATGGGGACACTGTTCTTGTTGATCAGTCTCAAAATGAAATCCTGGCTGGCGCCATATATGCTGTTGGTATTGACGATATTATAATGGTTAAGAGAATAGAGAAGCTACCTGATACGCTTGTTTTACGTAGCGAGAATAAAGACTACCCGCCAACGCATTTACATGGGGAAGAAGTGAATCGTGTACGAATATTGGGGAAAGTGATATGGGTGTGCAGAGAAATCAATTAACGCCCTTTTTCGTTTTAGCATACCAGCTGCCATCGGGGTAAGGGGTATGGTTTTGGCCTACACTGAATATGTTAATGATGTGACTTTTTTATGCTACTAACCACATTATATGATGAATTAGACTTTAAAAGTGGAAGCCTATACTCTGCCACAGACACCCCATCGTCATGCCGAGGCCGTAGTGATTGGATAGAAAAAGGCGAATGGATTACATCTGCAAAAAGGGCCGGGGCGGATAAAATTTTTTTTGTTGAAAATAATCCTGTGGTTGTTTTCTCAACATGCGGGACAGGACGTAAGGAAAAAATAAAAGCCTTTAACCGAACATGGTGTCTCGCCCGACCCCGATTATTATTCCTTGCCTCACCGGGTGAAATAACCGTTTATGACCTGGCACAAAAGCCGGTTGATATAAAGAATAAAAAGGATTGGGATAATCTGAAGACCCTTGTTGATGTATCCAATGTCGCCGAAAGACTTCAACACTACCATCGGGACAACGTGGAATCCGGACGTGTGTTTGCCGACAGAAGATTTGACGATCTTAAAAACCGTGCTGATAAAGCCCTTATTCGAGATTTGAAAATAGTACGGAAGGAGCTGGTTGGTGAAGGGCTTTCCGGCACCAATATTCAATTTGCCCATGCGCTTATAGGCAGATCGATATTTATCAGGTACCTTGAAGATCGTGGCATATTAAGAGAGGAGTACTTCTTAAACATTGCCCGGCAAAAAGCCGGGTGGACCGACTTGCTGCGCAATCCTGTAAAAAGGGCAGGTATCGATTTCTCCGACCATGGAACCTATTATCCACGGATACTGGCAAATAAAGAGTTTACCTATGCGTTATTCAAAAAATTGGCCCGGGACTTTAATGGAGATATGTTCCCTGATGTCGATGGTGAAGAAAAGATAGTAAACCAACGCCACCTGACCCTGATACAAGATTTATTATATGGTGATGTGGGCAGAGAGAGAAACCTCTTTTTTTATTCATATCGGTTCGACATCGTTCCCTTGGATTTAATCAGTTCGATCTATGAAGAGTTTTATCATACCTCCTCAGAGCCTACTGAAAAAAAGACAACAGCGAGAATGGACGGCGCATATTACACGCCTTCTGTTTTGGTGGAATTTGTACTCTCCCGAATTTTGACGCCAGATGCGCTTGCTAAAAATCCACGTGTGATGGATACAGCATGTGGATCCGGAATTTTCTTGGTGGAAGCGTTCCGCCGCATTGTTCGGTATAGATGGCACAAGAATAAGCAACCGCTTACCTTCGATGATTTAAAAAACATTTTAAAGGATCAGATCGCTGGGATCGAAGTGAATAGTGAGGCTGCAAGAGTCGCGGCATTCAGCCTTTATCTTTCCATGCTGCACTACCTTGAGCCCCCTGCAATTGATCGTCAAATTAAGCTGGGAAACAAATTGCCTAACCTTGTGGCATCAACCAGCAGTTCACCCAATCATTATCACTGCATCCTTCCGGCAAATGCTTTCGATATCGAACGGATAACGTCAAATCCTGTTTGGAGAGAGCGGTTTGGAAAAGAATGCGCAGATGTTGTCGTAGGCAATCCGCCTTGGGGCTCTCCTGGAACAAAGGCTGATAAGGTGACAAAAGAACGGCATAGATTTTTGGTTGACTGGTGCAAAGCCAACAATAGAACTATTGGAGATGAAGAACCCTCACAGGCATTTTTATGGCATGCGCTTGATTTTTTGAAAAATAACGGTCAGGCAGGGTTGCTGGTGTCCGCAGGGGTATTGTTTAAGCATAATACAACAACCCAGGCATTCAGAAAACAATGGTTTGATAGTATACGTCTTAGTGAAATTTTTAATTTTTCCCATGTGCGTGATTTCTTTTTTAAGGGAGGGGTTTCTCCCTTTCTTTCTATTTTTTTTAGAAAAGACAATCAAATAAATAATAATTTTTATTATTGGGCTGCAAAGCAGACCGTGAATATCAAAAAAACGCAGGCCATTATGCTGTCAAAGTATGATGGGCATACTTTAAATACTGAGGACTTGTCTGAGGTGTCAATATGGAAAGAGCTTTGGTTTGGGCGATTAGCAGATAGACGAATGATTCGGATATTAAGAAGGCACCCCCGGATCATACACTATTCAAACCGTGAAGAGTCAGGGCAAGGCTTTAAAATTAACCCTAAAGAAAAAGACGCCGCACCCCTTCAGCATTATGATTATTTGGATATTGGGAGCTTCTCAAGATATGATTTTTTATCTTTTTCCACTCCACCTGCTAAAGTTCACAGATTTGGAATAATAGCTGCCTATGAAGGCCATCGCCTTCTTGTCAAGCGCGGCATAGATCAAAAATCGACTGACAAAGGAACCATAATTGCACGATACGAGGATATGCCATTCTGTTTTACCAATGCGGTAAACGGAATAAAACTAAGTTCACCTGAAGACTGGAAGTATAAGACGATTCTTGGAATTTTATGGTCGTCACTTGCGCGGTATTATTTTTTTATGACCTCATCAAATTGGGGGTTGTGGCATTATGAAATTCATCTTGATGACGAATTGATGCAATTACCGATTGTTCTCGATGAATCCAACCCGGCGACAAAAGAAATAATAGCGGTTGTTGACAAGCTTCGCAGCTATCACCCACATGAGAGGGATATTATTCATCATGATGGCGTGCCCAAAAAAAAGATCGAATCCCAGCGCCGTGACTTGGAAGCAACGCTTGATGAAGCAGTATTTGAACTTTATCATTTGAGCGAGGAACAAAAAGATCTGATCCGCGATTGCTGTGAAGTAACGATACCTTTTTTTTACAAACCATTTGACAGTATCGGTGCCATGCAAGCTGTTGAGAATGATGACTTGTCCTGGATTAGAACATATGCGGATATTTTCTGCAAACGCTGGAACGCATATTTGAGAGATAATGAAGAAATGCGTGCAGAGGCTCACATCGGCGCGCATGGAACCATGTTGGCCCTCGAATTTTATCCGGCTGACCGCAAAGACCCTTATGATTTTAAAATACAAGATAATACCTGGAGCTATGTCCTCGAACAGCTTGGAGAAACATTACCGCAACCCATGGGGACGTCACAGATTGTTTTAGATGGTTTAGTTCATGTCGTGTCTGATTCCGGGATTATTATCATCAAAAGAAATGAAAAACGTTTTTGGACTAGAAGTTTGGCGCGGGAAGATGCTGAGGCAACATTATGTAAGCGAATGGTTGAAACCAGACCGGAGTAATATAAGGATAAACAACTGATTAATGGCACGTCGCAAACTATCTTCCTTTTCCTCTCTTTGGGCCAGACATAAACAGATTTATCTAAGTGTGTTTTCTATGGCGCTGATGAAACTGGCGGAAATGGATGCCATCTCCGGAAATGAAGATGCAATCTCCGAACGGCTTTGTATCTTCTTAAATAATGTCTGTTATACTATTAGTAAGTCGAGGGATCAGGAAATTGCAACACCATACTGGGAAGGGCCGATTTCCCCGGTTACCGAAGATGAATTGAAAGGCGGCAAAGTTAGAAAACGACCTGATTTCACTTGTAAATGCTTGAACCCATGGGCTGATTTACCTGAACATTTTGAGATATCTCTTCATGTAGAATGTAAACTGTTGGGTAATCCCACAAGCGCCTCATGGGTCCTTAATAAAAACTATGTGGTAGATGGGATAAAGAGATTCGATAGTAAAACGCATAAATATGGGAAAAGGGCGAGTTCCGGCATCATGATCGGGTATATCATCAGCATGACGCCTGAAAAGATTGAAACAGAAGTGAATAAATATCAAGAAGAACTCTTACCTGAAAATCCGGATCTCATTTTTACCGTTGGATCAACCCCACTCAATCAGGCGCACCAAGTCATTAACAGAAGACATATTGAGCCGGTCCATTTTGAATTGTTCCATCTCTGGATAGACATCAGAAATTGTTATCATTAGGCATTCCGAGGGCCGTATACAAATTTCCAATATGTCAAGAAAACATAAATAGATATACTTTCGTCGAAATTAGCCTACATATCATGCCCCCCGAATTTCCCCATACTGAAAATTCACCCCATAGCTGAACCGGCGTTGCGCGCATGTCAGCGCCAAACCGGCCCAGTTGAGCCCGCGGGCGATTTCCCGGCCGCAGGCCAGCTCTCGGGGAATTGGCTCCGCTTGTGGCGGAAGAATCAACACAAAGCCGAGTCCGGTCTTTGGGTTCACGAACATCGTCTCAAAATCGCAGGGCTGCCAGGCCGGAATGTCTTGTCCCTCCCGGATGCCTTGCCCCATGCGCAGACGGGAGAACGGCACACCGGACACTTCATTTAGTAAAACCAACTCGCCCCGGCCCCGCAACTTCCCACCGTCAACAGTCACGTCCAGCCGTTGCCCCGCCGTTTTATACAACACCCGGCATTCGCCATGGCCGCGGGAAGGCATCATTGTGCTTTGGATCTGCAATAAGGCGCACAGGGCGTCGCGGACAGGCAGCAACAATTGCTGGCGCCCGGGCCGACGCATATAGCGGGCCGTGATTGCCTCCATCGCTGCCGGGAACACGGACGGTGTCTTCATTCCGAAGATCCGCCAGGTCACTGTCATGTTCAGTTGATAGATCTTCTCCATAACATTGGACGTCAGCAGCCGGGCGGAAAGCAGCGACGGGAAAATGGTCTGCTGCCCGGTTTTCCAGACCGGCAGGCCAAAACCCGCCGATTCTCCGGCATAGATCTGATCCTGCTCGCGAAGAAAGAGACCTTTTGCCATGGGGGCTGTCTTACCTTCCGCCATGGCCGGCGCGTGTACCAGCGACAGGGTGTCTGACAAGGGCAGGGTTAAGTTCATCATTCAGCGGGCGTCCGGCGTTCTTTTCCGGCGGCGAATTGCGCCGTAACCTCGGCAATTCGCCCTTTCAAATAGCTTTCATCAAATTCCGACTGATAGGTGATGCGGTTTTCATTTTCATACTGCCAGTCAATTTCGGTCTGCACATTGTATACCTTCTCATACAGCCGCGTGCCGGGAAGCGGATACGGAATGGTGAAGGAGATATCGTCCAGCGGGAGCGTAAGCGCCCACTGAAAGGTCGTTTCAATCGTCTCCTGTGTTTCTCCGGGATAACCGACCATGAAAAAACCGGCGGTGCGGATAGCGCTTGGCGCGAACAGGGCCAGGGTCTCTTCCGCCATCTCTACGGTGGTTTGTTTGTTCATCAGTTCCAGCACCGCGTTGCTGCCGGATTCCAGCCCGAAAAAGACCTTCCGGCAGCCGGCTGCCTGCATCAGGTCAATCTCCTGCGCGGTTATCTTATCTATCCGCGAGAGGCACCACCAGCGCATGTCCAGCTTGTCCGCGATCAGGCGCCGGCAAAACGCCCGGAGATGCTCAAAATCCAGTGTCAGACAATCATCCGCGATCCACAGGCCGTTATATCCCCAGGTCTTGATATCTCGGATCTCCGCCACGATCCGATCCATGTCGCGCCGGCGGAACCAGCTTCCGAAAATCGGTTTTGAACAAAAATCACAGTGGTACGGGCATCCATAGGTGGTCATGATGCCCGCCAGGGAATAGCCTTCGCGGTCATGCCAGAATTGCTGATAACGCGCGTGATCGTAATCGCTGCGGTCCGTCAGCGGCAGCTGGTTCAACAGCGTTTCACCGGATGATTGGGGGGCGGTTTGAATCGTCGCGCCGCCATCCGGCGGTTGATAATGGATACCGGGCCAGGCCTCCGGGCGCCGGACAAAATCCGCCAGGCCCTGCACCGGAATTTCAGCCTCAAGATAATCGCGGCAAAAATCGGAAAAGGCCTGGGCGGCCTCGCCGCGAAACACCAGATCAAATTCCCTGTAAAACTGCCGGGGTCTGAGCGTCGGCAGCGGACCGCCGCACACCAGCAGGGTCTCCGGCATCCGATCGCGAATGGCCCGGGCGATATCCCGCGCGTTGTCGGACATGGACACCATAATCGAGATCCCCACGATTTTGGGCCGCGCGGCCTCTATTTCCGTAAGGACATCCGCGCGCTGTCGAAAGGTGCAATCCACCACGCCGACGTCCACCCCGGCCGCGCGCAGAACCGCCGTCAGCTGGGCAATGCCTTGGGGATGAAAGAGCAGGGCCTGCGGCGCGTGCGTGTCAAAGTATGGATAAATGAGCATGACATCGGTCATTTACAACTTCCTTTTCGGAAACTTTTGGGAATGCCGGAACATTCACGCTTATTCATTTTCAATCCATAAACGGTCTTTTTCCGCAATCTCAGTGGCAAAGGGTTTAGAGCACATAAATCAGCACCGTGAAATAATGGCTGAGGCTGCCGGCAAGCACGAACAGGTGCCAGACGCCATGCGAATGGCGCATTCTGTGGTCAAGCGCGTAAAAAATTACCCCCAGGGTATAAAACAGCCCGCCCGTAAGGAGCAGGACAAACCCCGGCCGGGGCAATGCCAGCAGCAGCGGTTTGAGCGCTGTCAATACCAGCCAGCCCATGAGGAGATAAATGACCACGGGCAGGATGCGCCGTCCATTTTGAGGGAACGATTCCAGGACGATTCCCAGAACCGCAAGCCCCCAGATGACGCCGAAGATCGACCAGCCCCAGGCGCCGCGAAGGGTGATCAGGGTGAACGGCGTATATGTGCCTGCGATCAGCAGATAGATTGAAAGATGGTCAAACTTGCGGAAAATCGTTTTCGCCTTTCCTTTCAGGCTGTGATACAGCGCCGAAGAGGTATACAAGATCAGCAGGGTGGCGCCGTATATGCTGAAGCTGACAATCTTCCACGGGTCGCCCAGGCGCGACGCCTGCACAACCAGCAGGACCAGCCCGGCCAGCGCTATGGCCGCCCCGACCAGATGGCTGATGCTGTTAAACCGTTCCCCTTTATACACTGCTGCTCCTCGAGATATTTGAAGACATTCGTTATGGTTCGAGCCCGAACTATCGTTTCCCCAGCACTTCGTTGGCAATGACAATCTTCTGGATCTGGGAGGTGCCTTCGTAGATGGTCAGGACGCGGGCGTCCCGATAAAACCGTTCCACGGAAAATTCCCGGGTATAGCCGTAGCCGCCGTGAATCTGGATGGCCTGTCCGGTCACGCGGTTGGCCATTTCCGAAGCATACAGCTTGGCCATGGCGGCCTCCTTGCTGCAACGCTTTTTCTGGTCCTTTTGGGCGGCCGCGTTCAGGACGAGGAGACGGGCGGCTTCCACATCCGTGGCCATATCGGCGATCATCCAGCGGATGCCCTGGTTGTCCGCGATGGGACGGCCGAACTGCTCCCGCTGCAGGGCATAGGCCGTGGCCTCTTCCAGGGCGGCCTGGCCCAGGCCCACGGACAGGGCCGCGATGCCGATGCGGCCGTCGTCCAGACCGGACATGGCCACCCGGAACCCTTCGCCTTCTTTGCCCAGCAGATGATCCGCCGGCACCCGGCAATCGGTGAATATGAGATCGGTGGTATCCGAGGCGCACTGCCCCATCTTGTCTTCCAGCCGGCCGGTGGAAAAACCGGCCATGCCCCGGGTGACCAGAAAGGCGGAAATCCCATTGTGACCGGCCGCGGAATCGGTTTTGGCCAGCACGATGAACAGCTCGGAGGTGGCCCCGCCGGTAATCCACCGCTTGGTGCCGTTTAAAATATAATCGTCGCCGTCCTTTTCGGCAGTGGTGACCATGCCGGCCGGGTCGGAACCGGCTTCGGGCTCGGACAGGGCAAACGAACAGATGAATTCGCCCCCGGCCATGGGGACCAGGTATTTTTCTTTCTGGGCTTCACTGCCGAAACGCACCAGGCTGCCGCAACAGATGGAATTATGGACGGACATGATCACCGCGGTCGAGGCGCAGGCATGGGCGATCTCGCTCAAGGCCAGGGCGTAAGAAACCGTGTCCATGGCTTCCCCGCCGTATTCTTGCGGCACCAGCATGCCCAGCAGACCCAGTTCGCCCATTTTTTTCAGGCTTTCGACGGGATAGGCATGATTCTGATCGCGCCCGGCCGCCAGCGGGGCCAGTTCTTTACGGGCAAATTCCCGGGCCATCTTCTGCACCATCTGCTGTTCCTTGTTCAACTGCATCTAACGTATCCTTACTTTTAGAAATACCTTTGCTTACATTTTGGACTTGTATCCGTCTCAGGACGGTCTTTGGCATTTAATCGGCATTACGTTAACATGCCGACCGGCAAAAGAAAACAGAAGATGGAATTGGGGTTAACGGCTCGGCCCGTGGGACCGGGCCTTAGGCATAAGGTGGTCGTCAGTTCAATCACACGGCCGGGCTTTAAATGCCGTATTCACAGGTTGATGCGCTGGGCGGCCTGGATTTTCCCGGCCCGGGCCTGGTCAACCCCGGCCTGTTCGGCAAATTCGGGCCAGCGGCGGAAAATGTCGATAACGTGATCGATCATCTTTTCGGCACGGGGCTTTTTGATATCCGCTGCTTTGGCCAGGGCGATCAGGTCCGCGCGTTCAAACCCGTCCCGCTTGCCGTTGACGCTCATCTGGTGGCGGCTCGTCCATTGGCCGGCCGGGTTCCAGGCATAAGAGAGGTCGAAGGCGGGCGACAGCCGCCATTGGCCCCGCCGATTCATGAGAAAGGCGATGTTTTTGACATGATCGTCGCAATTGCGGCCGACCACATTAAAAATGGCCCGCAGGACCTGCTGATCCATGTCTTTTCGGGAAAGGCCCAGCCGACGGATGACCTGGATGGCCTGCTCATACGAATAGGCGGCCGGTTGCCGATAATCAAAATGGGCCATGGCGCCCAGGGACTGCATGTGCACTTTTCCGCCGGCAACGGTCCGGTCAAACCGCCGGGTCATAAAATGACTGCGGTCGCCCTCATGATGCAGGCGACAGGCCGTCATCTCTATACCGGCTTCGACGGCCATCAGGTGATAGGCGTATTCAATCCGGCCGTAACCCTGGGAGGCGGCGATTTCCGTGTCAAGACTGCCGGTGATGCCGTCAAACTTCATCAGCCAGTATTCAAAGCCCTGCCCGGCGTCGATCTGTCCTGACCGGAACTCATTGGTCGACGGGTTCCAGGCCAGGATCGCTTTGGCCCTGGCGCCGCCGGCCGAGGTGCCGACGCGGAGAATATCAGTGATGGTTTCCCGGTCGTCGACACCGGAAAAAACGCCGCCGACGCCGTTGCGCTCGTCCAGAATCCGATTGGCCAGATCGACGAGTCTGGCGATCTCAAGCGAACGCCCGGCGGCCGGCGCCTCGATCGTGGCCGGCTGAAACTCCAGGGCCCCCATGCCGCGACTACCGACATAGCACAGGCGTTCCACCGGATGAAAACTGACCGCGGTTCGCCCCTGGGAAGCCAGCCAGGCGTCAATAAGGGCATGGCCGTACCGGTCCGGAAGCGAGTCCGCCAGCAGTCCCGGCAGCCCTTTGAAGGTGTTCCTGGCCAGGGCCGGGAACTCATAAGGAAATTCGGCCAGGGGCATCATCAGCGGCGCCAGCTGAATACCGCTGCGCAGAAAGTCGGGCGCGTACTGGAAGACCCCGATCTCCCTGTCTTCCAGCCAGGTGACGGCACCGATCACGCTGCCCCAGAGAAGCACGTGGGCGTCGTTATTCATCATCACCCCCGCCGTCGCCCCACGACCAGGTCGGAGAGGGATCACCGGATTGGACCGGGCGCGCCCGCTGGCGCTCTGTGCCGCCGATGCCGACCCGCTCAATGGGTCTTACCGTGGGGTCCGGCAGCAGGGCTTCGAAGTTCTGCTGAATGCCCAGCGCCATCAGAACCCGAATAAAGGTGTCCATGGAAACCCCCTGGCCCTTTTCAAGCCGGCCGATGGTTCGTAGCGACACCCCGGCTCGTTCGGCAAGTTGCGCCTGGGTGATGTTACGGGAAAGCCGGATGCCTTCCAGCCGTTTGCAGAGGGCGGCTTCGATCCGGGAGCTCGTTGCTACAGAGAAGTCTATATTGTAAGCCATATTTTACCTGTAAAGTGATATTTTAATATATAATTGGTAAAATATGACCACATAAAAGAAAAGTCAAGGAAAATGAAATTAAAAAGCAATATATTGCTTTTTAATTATTTAAATTGCAATTAAAAAGTAAAATATTACCTATAAAAAATTTAATCTGAAGGATATCGTCGAATGATTTACGCTTATACACTCTGCAAGGCTTGCCTGATACCTCTTTCGAGAAATTTTGAGGCTAAACAGCCGTTCACCGGCTTTCCTGATTTAATCCGGAAACTCCCTCAGCGACTCATGGATCCCTTTGTGGATCTCATACCAGAATTCATAGGCGGCGGCCTTTTTGTCCCGTTCAAAAAAATCGATCCAGTGGTCAAGGTCGATATTGTCGATATTATCGACTTCTTTTTTCTTTTTCAGAAAGGTGACCACCAGGTCGGCCACGCGTTCGGGTTCCCAGAAGACCGAGGCGTTGCGGCTGGCAATACGACCGGCGGTAAGGTTGATGGCGCGCAGGTATTGCTCGCCCTGGCCGAAAATCTTTTCCACAATATCAGGAATCATTTCTTCGGCCCAGCCGCGATGAAAGCGGCAGACGCCCATGTTGTCCAGGGCGAGTTCTTTTATCAGGCGGCGGGCGCACTCCCGGCCCAGGTCCCGGGGCGGCAGAAAGTCGCGGCCGTAATGCATGTAGTATTTACCCATGATGGCCATGGGCGCAAAGGCGCCGGGAGTCCAGTACTGGTTGGGCACCATCCAGCCCTGACGGGCAAAGGCGAGATAGACAAAACGGTCGCGAACAGCCGCGCCTTTTTCCCGGGCCAGGCCACGGGCGAACTTGCGGGCACCCAGGGCCAGGGAAATTTTACCATCCGGTTTGGTCATCTGATCCAGCAGGGCCATTCCCAGGCGGGCATTGTGGGCGGAGTCTTCGACCGGGTCAAAAGCATCCGCGTTCCAGCGGGGCCGGTCATCCACACCCAGTTCGGCCGGCTCGATCAGGTTTTCATCAAGACAGTCCATGAGCCAGGCCAGCACACCGCCCACGGAAATGGCGTCAAACCCCAGGCGATCGGCATGATGGTTGAGCTGTTCGGCGGCCCGCTGGTCAAAGATACCGCACAGGGGACCCAGGGCCTGGTAGGGCTCGTAATCTTTTTTAAATTCGTTGTTCAGTTTTTTACATACCGCGGCGCAGGGCTCCCCGCAGGTGCGCTGCTGCTTGGTACGGATGGTCTCTTCATTGAACTGTTTCAAATAATGATCCAGAATCAGGCGCTGATGCAGGTCCCGGCGTTGGGTTTGGGTCCAGTAAATGGTGCGGTAGTTGAAGGCCAGCAGGTTGTCTTCCATACCGGCATAGTTGACGCCGAAAGTACCGCCGGTGTTGAATTTGGGATCAAAACGATACTTGGTGGTGGCCTCCACGTCCTTGGCCGCCAGGCGTTGATTGTATTTGTCTTTAAACCATTCATCGGCCACTGAGCGGTTGAGAAAGTCCTCGTCCACGTAAGTGCCGCCGTAAATGATGCCGATAATTCCGTGCGCCTGTAGCAACTTGCTGCCCAGGCCGCCCCTGCCGGCCCAGGTGTCGGCATGGGTGATGACGCCTTTTTTAACCGGCGCGGAACAAATGGCCCCGATATCCGTGTTCTGGGCGGCCGGACCCACGGCCAGCACCCGGGGATCGTTTTCATATTTTTTGCCGAATCGTTCCAGGGCCTGTTCCATCACGGCATACACCCCTCCCCGGCCGCTGTTCCAGACATGATGCGGATTAACCGGAACCAGTTCCACCTCGATCTCTTCACCGTGGTTGCGGTTCAGATATAATAAAGACGGATGATTGGCCTGATTAATGATAGACAGCATGTTGATGCCCAGGTTATCGAATACCAGGGCCGCGCCGCCCATGGAAGAAATATAGAACCCGTGCCAGCAGGGCGATATGCCGGTGAATATGAGCCGGTTGGAACCGGGCAGAACCGATCCGGCCAGGAGACCGGCACCGATATTGAGGCTGTTGTGTTTATAGGCCAGGTGAATACCCAGGTCCACGGGCCCGAAGAAATCACCGACCGGATAACGTTGCAGGCGATAAAAGCCGCTGGACGCGTCCAGCATCAGCACCTTGAGGGTATGGATTGACTTGTTCTGACCGGGCTTGTTCATTGCTTAATCCCCCTCCGATTGATGATATCCGTCAGGTGGTTTGCCGTTTCCTGCCGACAATCAGCAGTCCCAGCGCGGCCACCAGGGCAAAGGCGGCCCCGGTCATGAAGGCGACTGGCGGACCGAACATACTCCACAGTGTACCCGCTATTACACTGGCCAGCAAGAGGGCAATACCGGAGACCAGATTAAAAATGCCGAAGGCCGTGCCGCGCAGATCGGCCGGGACGGTATCGGCCACCAGTTTGGCGAAAAGCCCCTGGGTACAGGCCATGTGCAGACCCCACAGGGCGGTTCCGGCAAATACCGACCAGGCGGATGATGCTACCGCCAGCACCAAATCGGCGACGATCAGCAGGGCCAGGCCTGAAAGCAGCAGGCTCCGGCGGCTGATACGATCCGAGACAGCGCCCAAGGGATAGGCAAACCCGGCGTAAAAAAAATTCATGACGATCATGACGACCGGGACATAGGCCAGGGCCAGGCCGACGTTTTGCGCCCGCAGAACCAGAAAAGCTTCGCTGAACCGGGCCAGGGTAAACACCGTGCCGGTGACAACAACCAGCCAGTAGCGACGGGACAGGCGTTTGGCATCCGTCAGGGCCAGGGTTTTGACCGTTTCCGCATCTTTATTTTCGGGTTCCCGCAGGTAAATGATTAACAGGGCCACGGTGATAAAGGCCGGTACCACCGCCACCCACATGACCAGCCGGATATTGTTGGCCAGCCAGAGCATGAGCACAACCGCCAGTATCGGCCCGATTAAAGCGCCTAAGGAATCCAGGGCCTGGCGCAGGCCATAGGCCGCGCCCCGGAATTGCGGCGGGGTGATATCGGCCACCATGGCGTCGCGGGGCGCGCCGCGGATACCCTTGCCGACGCGATCGATAAACCGGCCGGCCATGACCCAGTTGATCGAGGTGGCCAGGGGAAACAAGGGCTTGGTCAAAGCGGCCAGGGCATAGCCGGACACCAGCACCAGCTTGCGGCGGCCGAGATAATCGCTGAGCACCCCGGAAAAGATCTTGGTGATGGCGGCGGTGGCTTCGGCAACACCCTCGATCACGCCGACGGTAACCATCGAAGCCCCTAAAACCGAGACCATAAATACGGGCAGAATGCTGTGGATAAGCTCGGAAGAGATATCCATGAACATGGAGCCGAAACCCAGCACCCAGACACCGGTCGGCAGCGTGCGAAGGGGATTTGTTTTACCGGGGTATCCTGACATTGTCATCATCGTAAAGGCCGCTCTCGGCGGTGGTGTGGCAAGCGGCACAGTTGGCCTGTGAACCGATTGCTTTATTGTTCAGAAAATCAGGGGGGATGCCCATGTGTTTCTTTCTTATATATGGAATGTCGGTTATCCGGATCGGCACCTGATTGCCAAGGCTTTGCATGATTTTTACCGCTCGTTTGGCAGCGCTGGTTTCAGCAGCGTTTGATTTAAGATACATCAGAATTTCTTTTTTTGCCTCATCTTCAAGATCAACGGACTCACCAAAATGATCTTCCAGGTCGGCCAGAATCTTTTCCCATGAAGCGGACGGAAGAAGCGCCGGCTGATAGACGAAGTGACAGGCGCCGCACTGGTCTTTATATGTCTGGTTATCGACCGGTCGCAGATGGTCCTCATGATGTTCCTCATGTTCATGTTGTTCGTGCCTGCTTTCCCGGTGTTTTTCGTGGTGGTCATCGTCGGCTGCAGCCGAATAGAAGGCGGTGCAAAGGAGCATGATCACAAACAACAACTTCAGTAAATATTGATTCAATCCATACACTTTAATTACCTTTTACCTCCGGACAGCCTTATCGTTTGACAACAAACGGCAGTGCCGTCATCACAACTCCCGCCAGGGACAATATATACGCGTTGGGAATAAAATAGGGGCATACCATTAAGCCGATGCCGCAAAAAAGCGAGACCATTCTTTTCTGCTTTTTCCCGTAAACAAAAAGGCCCAAACCAATGGCCCCAAAAAGTACACCCAGCATTAAAGTCGACGTGCTGTCCATTTATACCGGACCTTTCACTCAATAAACTTTCCGATAACACTATGCTGCTGTTTGATTTCATGGATCAGTTTATCATAATGCCGCATGCGGATGGCGGCACGGACAATCAGGTAAATGCCGAAAACGACCAGCGCCAGGCTGAGTAAGGCCAGCGGGATTAAGGCGGGTAGGACATGGAGGATATCATAATACTTTGAGGTGGCGATGAGCACGCTCATGACCGACAGGGGCAGGGCCAACACGGCGATGCCGGTGCGCATGACCGCCAGGGACGTCCGTTTCTCAGCCAGGAGTAGCTGGGCTTCATTAATGGCCAGAGTGTCACTTCTACCGGCATCTTCTGTCATATCCACCACCTCGTTTAATTACCGGGCTCTTTGTCTTGGCTGTTCCGTCGGTTCAACCTCAGACAGGATGCTTTCCAATATGCTGAACAAAAGTTCTCAGGTATCTGACGCTCGACAAAACCAGGGCCAGACCGATGCTGATATATAACACGGCCAGATATTGCCTGGGAATGACTGAATGCCGCAGCAAGGCCCCCATGGTAACCATGACGGCAATAATCAGGTAGCTCTTCCAGGGGATAAAGGCGAACAGGCATCGCTTGCCGGGCAGGGCAAGGATCCTGTCGAGGTTTTTGCCGGCTATCTTTAAAAAACCGAAATGATGAATCAGAAGTGCGAATACGAGACCGGCTATTTCATACATATGGGCGGTTGGGGACGGTATCGGCGACAGCCAGGAAAAGGCCATAAATAACAGCATGATACCAACCAGCGTCCAGACGATTCCCGCCAGGAGAACAAGAATATTGTTCGTTACCGCCGGTTTATATCTGTTGATCGCTGCCATAATGTAGGCATTATATAATCACTTTTAACCTTTTTTGCAAGCGATCACCATGATGGTTTAATAAAAAGGCCATCATTTCAACAGCATTTTATAAATCAGTTTATGGGCCCGTTTCCCGTAAGGCGGGTAAATCATCTTTCCGCTGTTGAACTTCGATTTGAAAAGCACCCCTTTTTCTTTTGAAAACGCCAGGAATCCGGCCTGGCCGTGATAGTGGCCCATACCGGACTGACCGATACCACCGAAGGGCATGGTGTCCTGCGGCACATGGATGACGGTATCATTGATCAGCACACCGCCGGAATGGGTGTTGTTGATGATATATTCGGCATTTTCGCGGTTGTAATCAAAATAATAAAGCGCCAGGGGACAGGGACGGTCGTTTATGTATGCCACCGCCTCTTTCAACTCCCGGTAAGGAATGATCGGCAAAATCGGGCCGAAGATTTCTTTCTGTAGCACGGTCATTTCATCGGTGGCATTCAGAATGATATGAAGCGGCAATTTACGGGTGCCGGTAAAATCTTCGTCGGCCGGGTTGATGACGATGATTTGGGCTCCCTTTTCCCGGGCGTCCTGCAAGAGGCCCTGAAGATGGGCGTATTGCTGATCATTTTCAACACTGGTAAAATCCGGGTTGTCTTTTAACGAGGGATACATGCGGACGACCGCCTGGCGCAAAGCCGCGATAAAATGCCCCACCCGGCGTTCATGACAAAGCACGTAATCGGGTGCTACGCAGGTCTGTCCGGAATTGAGCATTTTGCCCCAGGCAATGCGCTCGGCCGCGTCCGCTATGGGCACCCCGGCGCTGACAATGGCCGGTGATTTTCCGCCCAGCTCGAGGGTCACCGGGATCAGGTTGTCGGCCGCGGCCCGCATGACCTGCTTGCCGGCCCTGGTCGAGCCGGTAAACACAATATGGTCCCAGGGCTTGGCGGTAAAGGCGCTGCCGGAAACATCATCGCCGGCCAACAGCGCCACCTGGTCTTCACTGAAGGTTTCCCCGATGAGTTGTTTGAGCACCTCCGCTGTTTGGGGAACTTCCCGGCTCACCCGCAGAATGGCCCGGTTGCCGGCTGACAGGACACTCACCAAAGGGCCGCCGATGGAAAGATAGACCGGGTAGTTCCAGGGCGAAATAATGCCGACAACGCCCAGTGGCTGATAATAGACTTTGGCCGAAGCCGGCATATACAGCATGCCGGGCAACCGCCGGGACGGTTTCATCCATTTTTTTAAATGCTTGACCGTATATTTGATGCCTTCAATAGCGGCCATCACTTCCGCCAGCCAGGTTTCATCCTTCGATCGGGCGCCAAAATCGGCATTGACCGCCTCGGCCAGTTTATCCTTATATTGAACCAGGCTTTTTTTCATCCGTTTCAGGTTGGCGATGCGCTCGTCGGCATCCGGCAGCGGATTTCTCAAACAAGCCGCTTTTTGCAGCTCAAAGAGCCGGTCCAGCTCGGACGAAACGGCCCGATTCTCAGTTGAAAGGTCCTGCTCAAGATTATTTGTTGGCTGTTCCATCGTTACTCCTCCATGCTTAAAAATATTTATCCAAGAATATAACGTTGTTCTTTATGACTTCTTTGGCATAACGGATCAAAACAAATCCTGCTTCGCCGTTTTTCCGGCGCATTAGACGGCAAGACTGCTTCGGGCGATGATCTCGTCTTTCATCCGGGGAGAAAGGTCATTGAAATAGGCGGCATATCCGGAAACACGCACCATCAGATAGGGGTGCAAAGAAGGGTTGTCCCGGGCTTGCCGCAGGGTTTCAGGGTCGAGCATATTGGCCTGCACCTGCATGCCGCCGCGATCAAAATATACACGGAAAATACTGCCCAAAGCGTTCTGGCCGGCCGCGTCCCGCATGTTTAAGGCATTAAATTTAATGTTGAAATTAATACCGTTGGCCGTTCCGGTAAAATCAAGGCGGTTCATGGAGTTGACCAGGGCCGTGGGACCCTTCCGGTCCATGCCGTTTTCCGGGGCAATGCCCGAGGCAAAAGGCTCTCCCCGCCGGCGTCCGTTGGGCAGGGCGCCCACAAAACCGGCAAAATGGATGTGGGTGGTATTGGAGTAGAGACCGGCCGTGTAATTACCCCCGCGGGTGTTTTTGCCCAGGCCGTTTATGGCATCGATATAATCGTCCAGTACGAAACGGGTCCATTGATCCGCTTCGGGAGCATCGTTGCCGAATTTTTCCAGTCGGCGCAACGTAACCCGTACCTTTTCATCGGCCAGATCCGCCCGGAGACGCTCCACCAGATCGATCAGCGCCATGGATTTATTGATAAATACTATATTTTCAATAGCATAAAGGGAATCACCGACAGTGGTAATGCCCACGCCCTGGATGCCGGAAAAATTATAAACCGCCCCGCCGGCCGTAGAATCAACCCCTTTCTCCAAACAACCGTCAATGAGCATGCTGGTCAGCGGCGTGGGATGAAAGGCGGCATGAGCCCGTTCAACCGCCTTAAGATCGATTTTCAGTTTATCCAGCTGGTGCCGGAGCTGGGTTTTATAGGCCGCAGCCACGTCGTTCATGGTACGCATTTGTGAAACCGGCGGCGTAACCGCGCCCAGACGTTTTTTTACGCCGAACTGTCGTCCCTGATTCAAGGCCAGTTCCAGGGCCAGGGGCATGTTGATGATGGCGGCGTCGGTCGATCCCAGGGTTTTTCCCTGGGAAGTGGGCTCCACACACCCGATGGCCGTATAGTTTCGGGCATCGGTCAGGTTATAGCCGGCCTTGAGCATGGCGGCGATAATAATTTCATCATTATACAGGGCCGGGGCGCTGCCGGTACCGGTGGATACCCGCACCACCTGATCGTAAAAATCCGGCGGCGTGTTCCTGTGCAGGCGAATGTGGGAATTGGGCTGCCGCATGCGCAGTTCGTCGATAAGTTCGAGCAGGATAAAGCTGAGTTCGTTGGTGGTATCGTCTCCGTTTTCATCTACACCGCCGATGGTGACAACCTGGTAACTGGTCAACCCCCCCAGAGTTTTGGCCAGGGTTTGGGGAAAGGCGGGCACGGTTTCATTCAGTTTGATACAAAAGGCCGCCAGGATCTCCTTGGCCTGTTCCCGGGTCAAGCGGCCTTCGGCCACGTCTTTCTCATAAAAGGGAAACAGAATCCGGTCCAGGCGGCCCACGCCGAGGCTTTCGCCCAGGCTCTCCTGAAACATGGTGATGTGGACCAGCAGAATCGATTGCACGGCCTCGAAAAAGGTCCGGGCGCCAAAGCGGGGGACCTGCCGGCAGGCCTGCGCGATGCGTTCAAGTTCGTTTCTCCTTTGCGGGTCAGTCTCGGAACCGGTCATTTTTTCTGCCAGATCGGCGTACCTTTGGGCAAAATCAATCAGGCCAGAAGCCGCAATCTCCGCAGCCTGGTAGAATTGATGCTGCTCCGGCCTGCCGGCCTTTTCCTGAAAAGCCCGGGCTTCTTTTAAATACCCGTCCAGACCGATGGCCAGAATTTTATCATGATTCGGTGTCAAGTGCGAAATACCGCCTGTTTCATAGATCTGATACTGGTTGGCGGTTAATTGACCCCTTAAAAAACGGAACCGGTCTTTCATGGTGTCAAAAGCCTGCCAGACAATGTTTTTCGTCAACCAGAAGGGAATGGTGGCAAAAAGCTTCCAGCGATCAGCCGGGGTAGTTTCCAGGGGGTTGAGGTCGCGTTTATGAAAAGTGAAGATTTCGGCCAGCACACTCAACCCGTGTGATTCCGGGTAGATGATGCCGCCAACCCGCCGGGAGGTGTAGTTGCCCACGACAAGTTCATGGGGATAAATATTAATGCTTTTATTTTCCAGCACATGACGGACCGCTCCGGAAATTCTGACAACCGCGGGTTTTTTCCAGTGGGCCTTTTTTTTGAAATATTCCGTCCAGAGCAGGGCCCGTTCGGGACAGATACCGGGCACGGCGGATTGAACGGCTTGCTTTAACCGGTTGATACGGTCTTCCATGAAAAGAATCCTTGTCCCCGAAGCTGATTTTTCGTTGTCGGGTTTGATTAAGTGGCTAAAAGAACACAGCAACATGATCATAC
This sequence comes from Desulfosudaceae bacterium, assembly GCA_963674745.2. GTDB lineage: Bacteria > Desulfobacterota > Desulfobacteria > Desulfobacterales > Desulfosudaceae > JBFMDX01. The sequence continues at coordinate 1,042,990 of CAXXDV010000001.1, forward strand.
ACAATTTATGATGTGTTGACAATATGTTAAAAGGTATTAAGTTGTAAATATAAGAAAAACAGTAGGAAATCATTATCGGACCGAAACCGACCTTTAGGAGAAACGAATTATGAAAGAATTGCTGATTATCTTCGCCATAGTGGGCGCGTATCTGTTATTGCAGCTCGTCATTCTGCCCAAAATGGGTATATCCACCTGAATGCGGTCTGCCTGTCAGTTGACAGATCAGAAAAACGAAACAAAAAAAGACACGAAACCGGCAGAAACGGTTAGAGAGTAAAAAATATGGAAACACAAACCTTCACCATACCCAATATATCCTGCGGGCATTGCGTCATGACCATTAAAAACGAGCTTCTGGAACTTGACGGCGTCAAACAGGTCGAAGGCGATGCTGATACCAAAGCCATTACCGTTAAGTGGGATGCGCCGGTTGATCGACAGAAAATTCTCGATCTGCTGCGGGAAATCAATTACCCGGCCGACTAATGAATTGTAGGGACGGCCCCCATGAGCGACAAGAATGTTACCCTGGCTATTACCGGTATGACCTGCGCCAACTGCGCCGCCAATATCGAGCGGGCGCTCAACAAAAAAACAGCCGGCGTGGTCGATGCCGCGGTCAATTTTGCCACGGAACGGGTCAATGTGACCTATGACCCGGAGGTTCTGTCCGAATCCGGCATTGTTGCGGCCATTGAAAAAGCCGGTTACGGCGCCCTGCCGATTGACACCGCCAATCCGGCCGATGACAGTGAAGCCACGGCCCGGCGGACCGAAATCAGGAAACAAACCCGAAAATTTCTGATCGGTGCGGCCTTTGCCCTGCCCCTGTTTGTCCTCAGCATGGGCCGGGATTTCGGATTGCTGGGCGCCTGGAGCCAGGCCGCCTGGGTCAACTGGCTGTTTTTCGTTCTGGCCACACCGGTCCAGTTTTACACCGGCCGGGATTTTTATTCCGGCGGCTGGAACAGCCTGAGAAACAAAAGCGCCAACATGGATGTGCTGGTGGCCATGGGCTCGTCCGTGGCATACGGTTATTCCCTGGCAGTGATGCTGTTTCCCTTTCTCGGCGACCATGTCTATTTTGAGACCTCGGCGGTGATTATCACCCTGATCAAGCTGGGTAAACTCCTGGAAGCCCGGACCAAAGGCCGCACCGGCAGCGCCATCCGCAAACTGGCCGGTTTGCGCCCGAATACCGCCACTGTTATCAAAAACGATAAAGAAACACCCATTCCCCTGTCCGAAGTGATGGCCGGCGATGTCGTCATCGTTCGCCCCGGTGAACGGATTCCGGTTGACGGCACGATTACCCGCGGGAATTCGGCTGTTGACGAGTCCATGCTGACCGGAGAGCCGGTACCGGTGGACAAGGGGCCGGGGGACCGGATCGTTGGCGGCACTATCAACGGCCAGGGATTATTGACTTTCAAAGCCGAGGCCGTGGGCGCCGACACGGTCTTGTCTCAGATTATCCGCATGGTGCAGGAAGCCCAGGGCGGCAAAGCCCCGATTCAGGCCCTGGCCGACCGCGTGGCCGCGGTCTTTGTACCCGGCGTAATAGTGATCGCGCTGGTGACCTTTCTTACCTGGTGGTTGCTCTCCGGTGATCCCGTTACTGCCATGATCCGGCTGGTGGCCGTGCTGGTAATCGCCTGTCCCTGCGCCCTGGGGCTGGCCACGCCTACGGCCATAATGGCCGGCACGGGAAAAGCGGCTGAAAACGGTGTCCTGTTCCGCAGGGGCGAAAGCATTGACGCCTTTTCCGGGATCGACACCATCGTGTTTGACAAAACCGGCACCATTACCGAAGGCCGCCCCTCGGTGGCCGATATATTTTTTGACAGCGACAACTGCGACAGTCCTGAAGCCCTGTTGACCATGGCTGCCGCAGCGGAAAAAGGATCAGAGCACCCCATCGGCCGGGCGGTGGTTGCCGAAGCCGAAGGTCGTGATCTGGTATTGACCGATCCGGATAATTTTGAGGCGGTCAGCGGCATGGGTGTCCTGGCCGATGTTTCCAGCAGGAAGGTAATGGCCGGCCGGTTGTCCTGGTTTACGGACGAGGGTCACGATGTTTCGTCTCTGGCGGAAACCGCCGCCGGATTCCAGTCCCAGGGAAAAACCATTCTGGCCGTTTTTGTGGACGACAAGGCCTGGGGGTTGATCAGCCTGGCCGACAAGATCAAACCCGAATCCGCGAAAGTTGTCGGCTCACTCCGAAATAGCGGCCTGGAGGTGATCATGCTTACCGGTGACAACCGCCAAACTGCTGAGAATATAGCAAAAGAAGCTGGCATCGATCAGGTTGTGGCCGATGTCCGGCCGGATGAAAAAAACCAGGCCATCAAGCGACTGCAGGAAGGCGGGGCGAAGGTGGCCATGGTCGGTGACGGCATTAATGATGCCCCGGCCCTGGCCCTGGCGGATGTGGGGGTGGCGATCGGTACCGGTACTGACGTGGCCATCGAAGCGGCCGACATTATCCTGTCCGGCGCCAGCCTGGAAGGTGTCCTGCGGGCCATGAACATCAGCCGGAGTACCATGATTACCATCCGGCAGAACCTGTTCTGGGCCTTCTGCTACAACCTGCTGCTGATTCCGGTGGCCGCGGGTATCCTCTACCCGCTAACCATAATGCCGGATTTCCTGCGTCACCTCCACCCTATTCTGGCCGCCCTGGCCATGGCTATGAGCAGTATTTCGGTGGTTGGCAACAGCCTGCTGCTTTACAAGAAAAAAAGCTGACCGGGTAATTGAAGTCCTTCCTAATAATTGTTAAGGTGGTTAAGTGATTATGTGTTTATGTGATTATGCGGTCGGGGTTTGAGTGTTTAACGGGTTAAACCTTGACCCCTTGAATCCTTGAACCCTTTTTGTAAAAGGAGAAGATAATGGCCAAACGAATTCTGCGGACCCCCTTGTGTGACATGCTGGGCATTGAATACCCGATTATCAGTGCGGGTATGGGACCGACCCTGATCGGGGAGCCCAACGGCGCGCCGGTGGAACTGGTAGTGGCGGTATCCGAGGCCGGCGGGCTGGGCGTTCTGGGCGGCGCCGGGTTTACCCTGGAAGAATTGCGGGCGGCCATCGGAGAGATCAAATCCAAAACCGACAAGCCCTTCGGCGTTGACCTGCTGCTGCCCAAAAACCTGCCCGGCGGGGGTATGGCCGGTGGCGGTGACCTGACACTGGGCCAGGTGGTCGAGATGCTGCCGCCGGAGCACCTGGAGTGGTATCGCAAAATAGCGGAAGAGATGGACTTTCCGCCGCTGGATGACATGAAAGTCCCTACCGATACCACCACCATGAACCCAAAAGAGGCCGTGGCCATCTGCATTGAAGAAAAAGTTCCCCTGTTCGCGGCCGGCCTGGGTGACCCCGGCTTCATGGTGGAAGAGGCCCACGCGGCCGGCATGAAAGTGCTGGGCGTGGTCGGCAACGCCAAAAACGCCGGTCGGATCGCCCGCTCCGGCGTGGACCTGGTGGCCGCCCAGGGACATGAAGGCGGCGGACATACCGGCCGGGTAGGCACCATGGCCCTTCTGCCCCAGGCCATTGACGCGGCTCATCCGGTGCCGGTGCTGGCCGCCGGCGGAATCGGCGACGGCCGGGGACTGGCCGCGGCACTGGCCATGGGCTGTATCGGCGTCTGGGTCGGCACGCGCTTTCTGGCCACCAACGAGGGCGGCGCCATGGAACTGTGCAAACAGAAAATCCTTTCTTCAACCGACGAAGACACCCGGGTCAGCAAACTGTTTACCGGAAAGACATCCCGGGCCAACGTGACCCGGTTTCATGAAGTCTGGGATTCATCCGGTCTTCCCGCCCTGCCTTTTCCGTTCCAGGTGCTGCTGGCCTCCGCCCTGCTGGCAGGGTTTGTCCGGTCCGGTCATGATGATTATGTCAGCGGCTTTGCCGGCCAGGTTTCGGGACTGATTCATGACATCAAACCCGCCGCACAGGTGGTGGAAGAGATGGTGGAAACGGCGGCCGACATTCTGGCCCGGAAACTGCCGGAAACGGTTACGGCGCAGTAATATGCGACGCACGGTCAGGTGATTGTCGTAATATCTGACAACTTTAACCCACAAAGAGGAACGTAGTTGAAAAAAACAATAAAAAAAGGTATACTACAGACTCATATCAACAATTGAGGAGAGACGTTTCGATGAACCTGCAGCAATTCTGGTTAAAGCATTATTCCCCTGACAACCAGCAGATCAACATTGCTTCCAATAACGGCAGCCCCTACATGTGGATGCGCAAAACCGCCGAATGGGTTTACCTGGCGGATGAAAACGGTGATTTCCGCGCAGCGAAAAAAGAAGAAAGCCTTTTCAAAGTGATTACGGAATGGCTGAACGCCATCAGGGCTGATCAGAAAAAGCTGAATGACTTAAAACACGATGTAATTAAAGACAATATCATCTTCGACCCGGACCGGGGCCGCTGGTCTTATAAAGGGGCGCCCGACGGTGAAACATCCCGTTAATCAATAAAATGTTCCTCTATCAGACTAATCTGGCGGACCAATCCGGCGAACGAGTCCGTGTTTTAACACCTGCCGGCTGACCTTCCTTATGGATGTTGTTACCACGCACAATTCCAGTGATTTTGATGCCCTGGCCTCTCTTACCGCGGCCGGTATCTATTATCCGGATGCCAGGTTGATACTGCCCGGCCGCATCAATCCCAATGTTCAGGCCTTCCTTTCTTTTCACAAAGACCTGTTCGACTTTCCGTCATTTAAGGATATCGATCCGGAAGCCATTACCCGACTGATTGTGGTGGACACCAACCAGTGGAAAAGGCTGGACCGGTTGAACTGTCTGGCCCAAAAACAGGACCTTGATATTCATGTCTGGGACCATCATGATATCCCCTCGGATATGGCCGCCAGCCAGGTCCGCCAGGAAACCACCGGCGCCTGCACCACGTTGTTTATGGAAGTTTTTGAATCCCGCGGTATCGAACTGACGCCCATCCAGGCGACGCTTTTTCTGGCCGGTATCTATGAAGACACGGGCAACCTGTCCTTTCCGTCCACAACCGCCAGGGACGCAAAGGCCGTCGCCTACCTGCTGACCCGGAAAGCGGATTTGAATGTGCTGGGTAGTTTTCTGCGCCCGGCATATGACGTGCGGCAGAAAGACGTCCTTTTTGAAATGCTTCAGAAAGCGGAACGCATCAATATCGGCGGTTACCGGGTAAGCATTTGTGAAATGGATATCAAGGGGCATACTCACGGTTTATCCCTGGTGGTTCATATGTACCGCGACATCCTGAACGTGGATGCCGCCTTTGGCATATTTAACGACCCTGAAAAAAAACGATGCGTTATCATTGCCAGAAGCGGTGTGGACGCCCTGGACGTGGGACAACTCATGCGCATCATGGGCGGCGGCGGGCATCCGGCGGCCGCCTCGGCCCTTTTAAAAGACGTCAGCGCCACCGGTGTCAGGGAGTGGATACTGGAACTGATCCGGGATAACCGGCGGTCCTCAATCCATATCGGGGACATCATGTCTTTTCCCGTCAAAACCATTATGGCCGCAACCAGCATGAAAGAAGCCGCCGCCATTTTGAAAGAGAACCGGGTTTCGGGCATGCCGGTGGTGGAAAACGGAAAAATGGTCGGGATTATATCGGTACGGGACATCAATAAAATCAGGAAAAAATCACAATGGCAGGCGCCGGTCAAGTCGTTCATGGCCACCAACATCATCACCGCCCCGCCGGATATGACCGTACCCAAAGCCGCCCGGCTGCTGGTCAAACATGATGTGGGACGTCTTCCGATCCTCAAGAATGACGAACTGATCGGTATTTTCACCCGCTCGGATGCGATGCTCTACTACTATGACCAAATGCCCGACTAGCCCGATATTTATCAAGTCACCATGAACGTTTCTGCTATGTTGTAGGGGCACCCCCCTGTGGGTGCCCTTTTCCCGGGCAGGCACGGGGGCCTGCCCCTACAGTATTCATAAATGCTCTCCACGACCCGTAGGGGCACCCTTTCACCGGGCGACCACAGGGGACCGCCCCTACGACCTGAACGACCCCGACCGGAAAAACAATAAAGGCACACCAGTTCGAATGAACTCAAATGCATCTGAACCGGTGTGCCTTTTTTCAGGTGTTCTTTTTTTCAGAGGAGACTACTTATTCGGGCCCAAACCACTCATGGTCGTTGACAGGCGGGCCTGGGCGCTCTGAACGTCTTTATCCGCCATGTAGGGCATGAGTTTCATAAAGGATTCACCAAACCTCCGGCCGACGTCTTCCATGTCTTTTTCCATGGCCTTGATCTCTTCGGGAATGTTTTCCTGGTCTTTCAGTTCGGGATATTTTTCGCTCAGCTCTTTCATTTTCGGTACCAGTTTTTCCATACCATCAGCCAGTTTATTGATGGCTTTGGCGGCATCCCCGGCACTGGCGACTTTGGCCACATCGTCAACATAATCTGACATCAGTGCGATAAAATCTTTATTTGTTTCTACCACATCCGAATATTTGCCGCCACACCCGATAACCAGTGCAACCAGACCCAGAATAACCATTGCCGACAGAATCGTTTTTTTCATTTTTTCCTCCAATATGATTGATTATTATACATGTCTCATAAGAACGTCCAAAAATACAATAAAGCGGTTTGGATAGCAATAAAAGAGTTCTTGCTGATTTAATCCCTATCGAGATATTAAACCAACGGTTTATTTTTTAATCCGCCAGACACAGGCCTGACGGCGACCGGTCGGCGGAGAAATGGTCAGGCAGTCCGCACCCAGCTTTTTCTGAAGCATACCGCACTGACAACAAAAATAGGGCAGGTCCTGCCGGTTAAACGACCAGGAACGAGCTGCCTGCGTCCGACCCAGATTGTAGGGCTTGCGCTGGGTAAAATGATTGACCACCCGAGGGAATATGCGCTGTATTAACGGTTCAGGAAAGGGAAGCCGGCGGGCGGAAATGGTTATGGCGGTGGTCTCCACCTGCTCCCATGTTTTTCGCCACCGGCTCTGCGGGTCACTGCTTCCGGCCCGGATCAAACGCCCGCCGCTGCCGCAGGGAGACAAGTAAAATTCGATTTCCGTTTTGGTTTCTTTAATGCTGAACCGCCCCGGATAACGACCGGTGTGGTTACAATTGTCCGTACCGAAAAGGTGGGCAGCCAGAAAAGTCGTTTTCTCCGATACCGTCATAAGTTTGAGCTTATCCGAAAACTGGCTTAAAACACATTTTTCATACTGCCGCTCAAGGGCCTCTTCCAGTGCGGTTTCGCCCCCCTTTTCCCCGATAAACGTCAGCGTGGCGGCCAGCATGTTGACATACAAATCGTGAAGCACCAGAAACTCGTCTTTTACTTGTCGGCAAAGACGGCGGGCCTGGCGTAAATGGCTCTTTTCAAGCGCTTCGATGATCCTGTCCGTCATGGGCCTGGACATCTGTTCCAGTTCCCGGTCTGAAAAATATCGTCCCGGCCTGACGGCATAAGGACCGGCAGGCCGTGGTTTTCGGGCCACGCCCAGCCGCTTATAATAATGTTCGGGAATATCATCCGGGTTTTTGTAAACATGCCAGGCGCAGGTGTCATCCGGGTCTTTGATCGGGTCCACCGGCCACAACAGGGCCCCGTATCCGGATTCAAAAGGCAGTATTTCATTTAAAAACGCACAATGGATACAGTAATAAGGAAAATTGTTCCTGTTAAAGGTCCAGGGGCGGGGTTGTGTCGACAACCGACCTCCACACCCCGGTTCATAGCGGCCCTTTTTCCACAAGCGCTGACCGCTGGCACAGGGGTGGAGGTAAAATGTAAATTTCTCATCATCTTCGCGGATGGAAAACCGGGCGGGATATTCCCCGGCACCGAAGCAGCTGTGGGCCCGCCAGGATTTAGCCAGCAGATAAACCGACAGATACGGCAACACCTGGGCGGCGGCGGCATCAAAAAACTGGCGTTGGGCGGAACCGGCAAAGACCTGGCGAAACATCGCTTCAACCGTTTCTTCGCCGAAGACATCCCCGACAAAGCTCCATAAAACCGTGCTGGAATCGGCAAAAAAATCGTGCAACAGGATCCGGGACCCGGCCATTTCCCGGGTCAGGGCAATGGCACCGGCCGTATCTTTCTGTTTAATACAGCGCGCGATCCGGTCCGGATAAGGGGTGGACAACGCCTCCCGTTGCGTTGAAGTGAAAATCATGGGCTTTTCTTTTCATACCGAAAAACGATTGGTTATAGCTTATCGGAGATATGATGAACCAGCAGGTATGGATTGGTCTCCCCCAGGACCTGCAACACCTTGATATCCCGCATGGCCTTTTCCAGGCCGTATTCATGCATATAACCATACCCGCCATGAATCTGAATGGCGTCGATGACAATTTCAAGGGCGGCATCCGTGCAGAAGGCCTTGACCAGCGGTGCTTCGGGATCATGAAACGCCGGCCGCCATTTTTCAACATCCAGCAAATCAAGACAGGCAGCCGTTCCCGTATTCAGTTTCATTTGCATGTTTCCCAGAAGGCGCTGAATTTCCTGGTGTAAAATGATCGTTTGTTTGAACTGATAACGCTGACCGGCATAATCTTTCGCCTTATGAAAAGCCGAGCGGGCACACCCCATGGCCATGGCGGCCACAAACCCGTAAAAGGCCGTTTCAGCGGAATGCTTCATTTTTTCAGCTTCTTCTCCGGTTGCCAGAACGGCATCCGCCTCAACCCGGACATGATTGAAAACCAGACGGGTAAAGGCATTCATTTTCAATCCCGGCAAACGAAGCGGCTCTTCCCTGCCGACGCCGGCAGCCGTCGGATCAATCCGGACAGCGACCGTATCATCCGGGTTGCCGTTTTTGCCGGCAAAAACCATCACCGCGCCTGCCAGACCGTCATTTCCCGTGAAAGAACTTGTGCCGCTGACAACCAGATGATCGTTTTCCGATATACATGACAGCGGCTTTTCTTCACGTGTTGAGGGGAGGCAGACGGAAGTGATCAACGATTGCCTCCCGTCCGGTCCGATCAGATACGAAAACCAGCTTTTAGCGCCGGCTGATGCGGCGGCCGCACAGGCGGCAAAATGACAGGCAAAAACCGAGGCAAACCCGGCACAGGCTGAGGCCAGGCGTTCCAGCACCAGCGCCCCGGCCAGTAAATTCATACCGGCACCGCCCAGGTCCTCCGGAACCAGAAGAACCGGCAGATCAAGTCCGCCGGATTTATCCCACAACTGTCTGGCCGTATTTTTATCAGCGGAAAGATCAGCTTCCAGCGCGCAGGGCAAGACTTCTTTTCTGATAAACCGGTCACATTCGCTCAGGATTCCTTCGTATATGTTCGACTTCATACAAAAATTCCGTATCCGCCGGTTGCGTCACAATAACCGGCCGACGTCAAAGTTGAACAGGTCAATTCGGTTGGCCTGGTTGCTGCCTTCGTAAATCTGGGTAATCTTGGCATCCCGGAAGCATTTCTCCAGACCGTGGCTCTGATCCATCCCCTCAAGCCCGACGATATCAAGCATCCGGGAAGCGGTTTTCACGGCCAGGTCGGTGCCCGCGACCTTGACAGCCGAGCCGTGACGGACAAACGCTTCGATCGTATCATCATCAACCAGACGATTTTTCAAATATGTTCCGGCCTGGTCCAGAAATTGTCTGTTGGCCAGGGCCGCCACCGCCCCGGAAAGCAACAGCGACCGGGGCAGTAAATTCAGTGCTGCCCGAACCGGCATCGCTTCGAACAACTGCCAGGCATGCCGCGTATCCAGCGCGATAGCGAAATTATAACAGGCGTTTCTGACGGATGTCATTTCCTGAATGGTGTCCGCGATCATAAAGCGCACCCAGTCTTCATCAATCAACCGATGATCCCCGACCTTTTTTCCGGCCGCATAGACTAGGCAGCGCTCCAGGGCCCCGCGGGCCAGGCCCACGCCGGCCATCCCGATATACCCCCGCGTGATGGAGAGGATTTCCCGGGTATGCCGCAATCCGCGGCCGGGGGGTTCCCACATGTTTTCATCCGGCACAAAAACATCTTTGAAAAACAGCTCTGCCGTTTGGCTGGCTTTCTGGCCGCACTTGCGCTCCACCCGCCCCACGGAAAAGCCTTCACTGGACGAGGGAATCAGAAAAGTGGCCATGGTTTCCAGGGGAGCGTCCGGATCAACGGGAATATTGGCCAGCACAAAATGGGCCAGGCTGCCGTTGGTGATAAAACACTTGGTCCCGTTGAGCAGATATCCACCCGAAACCTTTTTGGCGGAAGTGGACGATCGCATGGCCGCCATGGCCTCGCCTTCTTCCATGTCGGTGCCGGCAGAGGGTTCGGTAATGGCCCAGGACCAGAAAAGCGGTTCCCCCTTCTTCTGAGCGTCAACCATCTGACGGATGATGTTCATGATGATGCCGGTCCGGCATTCCACCATGGCGCCCAGCAGCCCGAAGGTATTAAACGCTATATTACTGGCGGTCGCCAGGCAGACACTGGACAGCTCTTCAACCATAACGGCATTGGCCAGGGCATGCCATCCCAGGCCGCCGATCTGTTCGGGAATCGAAGCGATGGTCAGTTTCAAGGCGTTAGCCTTGCGCCAGAGGTCCCAGTCGAAATAGCGGGGATCTTCGCTGCAGCGCCGGTCGGTCTGCAAAATGCCCGGCAGCATCTCCTGTCGGGCGAACCGGCGGGCGATAACCTGAGCCTGTTCGGCTTTTTTGATATAGGCGGGACAGGTCTTTTTCAGCTTACCCAGGGCCGGAAGGTTTTGAACCAGATCCGGGGCCTGGGCATGAATGCCAAATTTTAAGTCAGGAATATCCATTTTCGGTAATTTTCCTGAAAAGTACAAAAGAGACATTTAAAGTTGTTTAACATTTATCTAAACAAATACCATAGAATGGCATAAAAAAAAATATTTTTGGTTTGTGAGCGCTTGTTTTCGTGGTGCCCGAATCGGGAGGCGGCCATAAGTCGGCGCCTTATGATTGCCCCGGGTGAAAACATTGACTTGGCGAAAGACTCCTGCTATCCAGTTTATTTCATGCGTCTATCCGCTAAAAAAAACGTCATGCCCTGATTATCCCGGACAAGAGGATAATGAAATGATCAATGAAAAAGAGCGCAATGTTTCCCTTGACGTGATTCGGGCGGTTTCCATGCCCATTATTATTTTTTTTCACTACAACTGTGCCACGACACGCATTATTTCAAAAGATGTGTTTCTATTAAAAGGCTTCGGATACGCCGGTCTCATCGGTGTCAGCATGTTTCTGATTTTATCCGGTGCCGGCCTCACCCTGAGCACAAAGCAGAACTTCCGCCCGGCGACTTTTTTCAAAAAGCGCTTTCTGGCAATTTATCCGCTGTTCTGGACGGTATATATCCTGTTTGTGCTGGGTGGCATCCTGCTCGGAATTGACCTGTTTGCGGACAGGCGTCCGGCACCGGCCAGTTTTATCTATACCATACTGGCCGTTGACGGTCTCATGACTTACCGGGGTCCGAATTACTATTTAATCGGGGAGTGGTTTCTGGGCTGTATTCTGATACTTTACCTTTTATACCCGATCATCAGATACCTGATCGACTTGAACAGGCACCTGGTATTGCTGGCATGCCTGACCCTGTGCCTGATACTGGGAAAAACATATCACCTGGGAATGCCCTTATCATGGTTCCCTTTGTACCGGCTGTTTGAATTTGTTTTTGGTATGTATTTTATCTCCCTTAACACCCAAAAGAGCCGGCCCATGAGCCTCCTACTGCTGTCCGGTACAGGGGCCGGCATCCTGGCCATATTCCTTTCCGGTATCCGCGGCAGTGGTTTTATCCCCACTATCGGTCTGGGAACACTCTGCTTTGTTTTCACGGCCGGCCTGTCTGACCTCACAAAGCCCCAGTGGCCGATGTTCAAAAAGGCGGTCCGGTTTTTAAGCCGATATTCCTACGCGGCCTTCTTATTACACCATCTCATGCTGGTCCAGATTGTAAAAACACTGCCGGATTATCTTACATCACCTTATTATAACTGGACGGTTTTTGGCTTGACGCTGGTACTTGTTTATATCGCCGCTTATGTGGTGGATAATGCCGTCAGGTGGCTTCTGATCAGGCCTGTTGCCGCGCTGAAAAAAACTTATTATTAACGGGCGCCTTTAAAAAATAAAATTTTGGTTCGAGATCCAGGCGGGTTAAAGGCAATTTTTATAGGCACCCTATATTTTCTGGATCTTTTCGAACTCGACCGCAAGGGGCTTTATCTCTTCTTCCCGGCCGAGTTCGCGCAATTTTTCTCTGAGCTTTTCCGTTTCCTGGCGAAGTTGGGGCAGCACTTCTTTTTTGATTTTTTCCTGCGCGGCATTACCCGAATGCGCCATTTCTTCGGCCAGAAGCCTTAGTTCGTTAAAGCCAGTATTTTTTTGGCACGGCCGCCCCTCTTTATTGGCCACCCCGCACGGCACGAACGTAGTATTCGAATGACGTTTTATAACTGTAGCCGTAAATTATGCCGGAGTAACTGACATGCCAGGCATATTTGGAATTTTCGACGCGCGTCGTGGACGACCAGTAATTGGACGCCTGCGTATCCGGAAAATAAGCGGTATCAATCCCCAGGTTTGTATACAGGTCGTCCTGTACGATTGATTCCAGCTCCTTTATCGTCGGGAGGCGCCAGTCGTCATAACCGGCCAGTTCAAGGTCCTCGCACCAGGCCAGGGCATCCAGCCAGATCATTTTATCCCCGGCTGTGGCCTGCATCCACATCAGACCGGTCACGTTATGTGTAACCGTACCGTCTCCGTTATCCGTAAAATCATTATAGGTTTTATTTCCGCGAACGGCCCGCACAAAAAATTCAGCCGCTTTGTCCTCGTCGTTGGCAGCTCCGCCTCTGAACGATACCCCCCAGGCCTGCCCGTCATAAGCCGGGGGTGTTGTCGATGCCCAGTAATAGGAATAGACAGGCGTATTGGGAAAATAATTTTCATCAATAGCCGGGTAAAAGTTACCGTAATTCACAAGGTGGATCAGTTCCTTTTTGGTGGGCAATCGCCAGTCTCCATAACCGCCGAACTGCTCGGCATTAAGCTGGGCGATAAACACATCTTTGGCGTCACTCCAGTTATAGGCACCGAGCCAGTCATGGATACCACCGTCGTCGGTTTTAACTTCCCAGGTCAAGCCGGTAACATTGTCTCTGACCATGGCCCATGGTGACGCACTTCTTGACAACTCCTCGCCGGCACTGCCAAGCTTGGTGAACGACGGCGGGTTAATGGAATAGCAGGCATCCTGCCCGTAAAGAACATCACCTTCAGAAGGACACCGCGTCACCTCCTCACCAGCCAGGTCATAACAGTGGGTCTGGCCGGTATCAGGGACCAGAGACCGTCCGGCACAGCCTTCGTCAATCTGACCGTCACAGTTATTGTCCTTTCCGTCGCCGCACCGCTCAACCGCACCGGGATTAATGGCTGCGTCATTATCATTACAGTCGGTGTTGTCCGCCACATAACCCTGGGGCTGGAAATCACTTTCCAGGAAATTGTTCGGGTCGCCATACCCATCACCGTCACTATCCTGGTAGTAGTACGGGCCCCCATCATCGCCGTTGGGTGCTTTGTCGTGGCTGCTGCCACCGCCGCCGGTACCAATGATAGACGCCAGCCCGATCGCGACAACCGCCAGCAGGACGGTGTAACGAAACACGGAAGTAAGTTTTGGCTTCTGATTCATGACGTTCTCCTTATATTTTTTTCGCTTTTTATAATCATCCCTCTGTTTTTGCGTCACTGTATTTATCCTTCCAGTACAGCTTAATTTTCTGTCCCATGCCGCCGGCTGATTGCTGAACGGCTTCGTTGAGATTTTCAACCATGTTCAGGGCGCTGAAATTGGCTGTTCCCATGGCCGGCACGTCCAGCGCGTCTCCGCCGGCCAGGTCAATTGCCTCAACCGTAAACGTGGCCGTGGTCATTTCCTGGGTCTGACCGTAAAATTCAAGATTGGTGGTCCCTGTCTTCTGAATCTGGGCCAGCAGAATAATGTCGGCTTTTCTCCGGGGCACAAGCTCCCTGACGCTGTAGTATGTGATCGGCACCCGCCCCATCTGAATCTTCTCCCGGAGCCGGGGAATCTCGGCAATGCGAATGACCTTCAACCCACTTTTAAGCATAATGGCCGCCAGCTGGGACCGCAACAACGGGACCAGGGTTTCATCTCCGGAAGCGATAACCAGGACATGTGGAACCTTCCGTATCACCGGTCTGTTTTCTGACGGCGACCCTGCACTGCCCTGATCGGATACGGCCGATCGTCTGACCGCGGCGACTTCACCCGGGGCCTGGAGGGGTTGCTCCCGGGCCGGCTCGGATGCCGGGCGTGCGACTTGATCTTGACGCCGGTCGTCCACGGAAGGCGGGGTTGCCGGGATCCCGGCCTCGACCTCGCCCGATAATGCCTGTTCCCGGGGCAAAGTACCCGGTGAAAGGTTGTCGGGCACCCGGGCGGGGATGGTTTGTTCTTCAACCGCCTGCTCATCCGCCGTTATCTTCTGATAAAAGGATCGGCCCTGCCATATCGCCAGCGCAATGATCAGCACAAGGCCGGCAATCACCCCCAGTACGACAGCGTCTGACATGACAGGATTCCCCTTTTTTGACTTTTTTTCTGCTTTCTCCTCTTTTTTGTCCGCTTTCTTATCCACAGCGGGTGAGGGTTGGGCATGCTGCTTCAACTGTGCGGCGCATTCCCCTATAGCGTCCAGAAGTTGGTTCGGTTTTTGATACCGGTCAGCCGGGGCCTTGGCCGTCATTTTTTCAATGAGCATGCAAACCGGTTCCGGAACGGACGGATTGATTGTCTGAATCGGCGGCAGCGCCTCGGTGGCGATCTTGATTAAAACCGCCTGGGGTGAATCACCGGTAAACGGAGGTTTACCGGCCAGCATCCAGTATAGAATGGCGCCAAGTGAGTAAATATCACTGCGGACGTCCAGACGCTCGCCACTGGCCTGTTCCGGCGAGGCGAATTCCGGTGTGCCCAGAAAAAAGCCGGTCCGGGTCAGGCCGGTGTCCGCTTCTTCGAAAAAGGCAATACCAAAATCGGTAATTCTGACCTGACCTTTTTCATTGATCATGATGTTGGCCGGTTTCAGGTCCCGGTGAACGACCCCCCGGAGATCCGCCTCGACCAGGGCACCGGCCACCTGAGCGGTGATATCCAGGGCCTCTTCAAGCGGTATGGTTTTTTTCTCCTTGAGGATCCGCCCCAGATCCCGGCCGGAAATAAATTCCATGGCATAGTAATAAAGGTCTTCATCCTCCCCGTAAGACAGGATCCTGACGATATTGGGATGTTCCAGAGCGGCAATAACCCGGGCTTCTCTTTTAAACCGGATGATAAATTCTTCATCCGAACACAAACGCTGAGACAGGACTTTAAGCGCTACTTTCCGGTTAAGGGAAACTTCATGGGCCTTGTAGACCACGCCCATGCCGCCCTTTCCCAGAATGCCCTCAATCTGGTAACCCCCGATTACAGTCCCGGTTTCAATATCATTCGCGGCCATGGAGTCCGCCCCCCTGTTTGAACATTTCAGTTGCCAGGAATAATTGCGAAACGCACACCGAAAAAACACCCCGGCGTTTTTCTAAATCAAAACAGTTTGTTTTTTTTTGCTTAACCCATTTCTTTTTTTAACGGGTTTAGGTTGAAAAGTCAATAAATTAGAAACCAGTTATTACGCTTTGGTGCCTGATTGTTAATCTTCATCTATTAAAATCAAAAAAACGGCTTCCTGAAGCGTCGGATAGCCTTTCGAAATAATGTTGAAAACCAGACGCTGTTGGTTGTGTCTTTGATGGGATGATCTTGTGAAGAACAGGCAGGACTTTGTCGGCGGATCCATCAAGGGCATAAGCGCAGTTAACTGTGCTTATGCCCTTGATGCCATATTCACCCGTTTCCGAAATATTGCACTACGGCGTTGTGAGCACCGGAAGCGCCTCCATCCGCCCGTCGGTGGTGACGATTTCAAGCCCGCACAGGCGCATGTCCGATTGCAAACGAATGTGCGTGGTCTGTTCCGGGTAAGGGTCGCCAAGCAGATCCGGCATACCGAGAACACGATTACCGGCCATGGGCACCAGCAACACACCGGACCCGGTAACGGCCCCATTTTCATCAAAGCCGGTAACGGTAACGGTGGCATCCGTGAGGTTGGCGTTGGCCAGGGCAACTGTTGCCCGGGCATTCACAATTCCGATATATCCATCCGTAAAGGACAGGTTGTTGAGGTTTACACCCGCCGCCTGAGACGATGGATAGGACTGGGCAAAAAGAACAAGACCATCCATGTTCATCGGCATCGTCCCAAAGGGCGTCTCAAAAGCGGCGCGGCCAACGATACGGGCCCATTGGTTGTCTTCGCCCAGGACGGCATCGAGGGAAAGGGCTTTCCGGAAATACGGTGACCACTCGCCCGCGAAAGCCGCGTTGATCTCGCCGGCTCCGGTATATCCGAAAATGCCGACAAAGCCACGTGTGTTTCTGTTTTGGATCCCAACGCCCGTATAGCTTCCCGCCACCGGGGACATATAGGGCACCACCAGTTCTTGAAGGGCACGATCGGTCAGCGCAAGCGCCGAAAAATCGCCCGGAGCACCGAGGTTCTCGATTATCTCCACGGCGGCGATGCCGGTATCCGCCTCCAGAAACGACAGGGGGTCATCCTGCACGGGCCACAAAACCAGTTGACCGAAAGGTTTGACGTAGTACTCGATAAAAGCGCCGGAAGCATAGACTGCGGTCATCACGATCGTCTTATCACTCGGGTTGCAGGCAGCGACCATTGTCCGCCATCTGCTGTTGTCGGCAACATGGGGAACGGCCAGGGACGTACACAGTGAAATAGGGGCTGGCCAGGCGCACCGCTGCCCCGCAAGTCCTGTGGCGCGGGTGTAACCTGCCAGATTTGCATCCGCGACAATAACGGCTCCGGCGGCATTAACCGGAATGGCTTGGCAGGGAACGGTCATTTTGCCCATGGCCCTCAAAGGCGTGGTCGTGGTTGAAATCAATGCCCCGCTTGCATCATAGTATTCGAGCGTAACATCCGTTAAATAGGGATCGAGATTGATCAGCCCCACTTCCGCGCAGGCACCGAGATCGGCGCCCAGAAAGGGATAAAAAAGTTCAGCGTGTTGGATGCTTTCGGCAGGCCCGCCGAAAAGCGTGGTGATAAAACCATTGGCGGACAGATCATTGTCCCCCCGCCGGCCGTCAACAAAGTGCAGCACCACCCGGTCACTAAAGATCTCGGCACCGGTTTCACCGTCATACATGAAGAGATACCAGTGGTCTATGGGATTGTCAGGTGTTTTTCCATAGAGCCAGAAGTTCTGAATGGCGCTGCCATCCACAAAAAGGGTCAGCGTCGTGTTCGTCCGGCCGTTCAGCTTGATATACTGGGCAGAGAAAAGGCCGTAGGGAAAGCTTTGCCATTGGGGCCGATCCTGGCCTGTTTCGGCAAGGGCGCCATAGAGCATCTGATAGTTGGGAACGGCCATGGTCATGCAAAACACTTCGTCATCAGCATCAAAGACGGGAAAGGTTGATACCGAAGACTGTTTATAGTCCGGTATACCGTCAGCGTTACCGTCGTAATTGGGTTGAGGATTTATACACCCCTGCTCCTTGCTGTCGTCAACAAAATCCCCGTCAAAATCCTCCTTCGGGGTCGTCATAACACCATAGGTAAAGCCGTCGACCATTGTGCCGCTTCTAAGGTCCGGATTGGTTACCGTGACGTCCACCGTTCCAGCCGGATGGGGCGGTGTCTGACCGGTGATGGTGGTGCTGTCAACATACAGTATCGAGGCCGTGTAGCCGCCAAAGGTGACCGTCAAACCGGGGGTAAAGTCTGTTCCCGTTATGGTGAACAGGGTACCGCCTTCGGGGGGGCCCCAGGCCGGTGTAATGTCGGTTAAGCCGGGATAAATGGCCAGCACGGCCTGGACTTCGACACTGTCGACATGCCAGCACCAGGCCGGGGTGTTAGTGGCCTGGTATCGCCAGCGAAGCATGATGGTGTGCCCCAGATAACCGGCCAGGTCCTCGACTTCACTGGTGCCGCCCACCGCCGGTGTCCCGCCCGGCGGGTCGTCACTGGTCTGGGTACGCAAAGAAAACCAGGTGGTACCGCCGTCCATGGTGATATCCACCCATATTTCACCGTTGCCGGCATAGTCCTGAAACATGCTGGCATAGGTCAGTGACGCCCAGGTGGCGGCTGTCAAATCTATAGGTGGCGACCGCAGTTCGGTGTCCCAGAAGATGCCGTTGGTATCCCCGGGGTGGGCAACGGCGCAGGCCCCGCTGCCGGCGGCACAGTAGTTGGGCACGCCGCGGGCCACATTGCTCTGCCAGCTCCCGCCGATCACGTTGTTGACGATGGTCCAGCCCGGCGGCGGAAACGCACCTTCAAAAGATTCCTGCAAAACGATCGTCTGGGCATTCCCGCCAGCAGAAAAAAACAGCACGAA
Organism: Desulfosudaceae bacterium; assembly: GCA_963674745.2. GTDB lineage: Bacteria > Desulfobacterota > Desulfobacteria > Desulfobacterales > Desulfosudaceae > JBFMDX01. Next base: position 1,061,553 of record CAXXDV010000001.1, read on the forward strand.
GGCCAGCAACAGGCCCAAAACAGTAAACCGTTTCATTGCGCGATCTCCTCATCAAAATAAATTTTTACAAATGGCTCCTGCCCGCCCTTTTTCACAAAAATTCAATCGAAGACGAGTCTGTTGAACCGGGGAAAGTGGTTATAAACCGCAAGGCCAGGGCCTCTTGAACATTTTATTATACAAAACACCTTTTAAAAAGATTAAGATAGCACAGCATATATTGTACGTCAATGTGCTACGGCCACTACATGTTGAGACAGGTTTTTAGTGAACACGACGGGCTGTTTCAAAAAAGGCAAAAAAAGATGCTGGTTTTTAACCGGGATCGGGCATTCAAAAATCGAAACAGGCAACGATCTGAAAAATCGCATCAGCTTCCATTAACCGCCTACTTCGCTCCGGGAAGGTTCTGCTGCTGCTCGCCGCTTTCAGCTTCCATTGTATTCCACTTGTCCATGTTGGCGCCGGGCTTGCAGGCCGGAACAGGCTTGACGACAGACACGCCAGGCCTGACCGGCATTTGCTGTTGCATCTGATCCGACTTGAACATTTCCGAGCCGGCAGGTGTCCATTTGTCATGTGTGGCGGTCGGCCTGGTGATCTTGCCGTATCCGGCGGAAGGTTTATTGTATTTGTTTTCCCCTCCTTTTGATTGAATCTTTCCTTTAAGGCCGTTATGTGAAGGCTTACCTTTTCCTCCGCCGTGGCAGGCGCCTGCAGGTTGTTCTCTTTACAGTAAACGGTGTTGACCCGGTCCACGTCGAACCATTCGGCCATGGTCACGCCTGAGGAACCAACGTCTTTGAGGGCGGACAACTTATGCGCCCCGAGCTGCCGGTACAACTTTTCATGAAGAAAATCGAAAAAACGCAGGTACTGCCGGGATGCGGCCATGTATGGCCAAGCCTGCTGGGACGCCAGGAAGCTATCCACCGTGCCGTTTTCTCCCCTTTCCCCCCGGCATTCGGGCTGGCGTTCGGTGCATCGGAAATGATCCTTTCTCTTTCCGGAATAGTATTGCCCAAGGGGGTAGAGGCGGCATACCAGGGGGCGGGCCGGGTGTACGGAACAACCTTCACCGGTAAGAAAAATGCAGGTGTTGTCTTCCCCGGTAAACAGGAGAAAGGGGGCGTCAGACCTGAGGTGGTTGTCCAGGAGCATACCTGTCGAAATACCGAGGAAATCCGCCAGCCTTACCACTTCGTAGGGGTTGATTTGGATCTGCTTGCTGCGGCAACAACGCCCGCATGCCTTGCAGTCAAAAGAAAAGGGGGTGCTGCGGTGCATTTTCTCGTTCTGCCTGCCCATGACCAATATCCTGTCAAGGATTTGGTGATCCCTACGGGAATCGAACCCGTGTTACCGGCGTGAGAGGCCGGCGTCCTAACCGCTAGACGAAGGGACCACATTGTCGAAGCATCGCGCTGCAGACGGTATATTGGTATAAAAACCGCGTTACTTTGTCAAATGAAAATTGCCATCACGAAGATTTCGTCCGAGTCTATTATATCTGTTTTCTGTCCAGAGCTCTTAGCTGAATGGCTTCGGCCACGTGATCGGCGCAAAGGCTTTCTTGGGCGGAAAGATCGGCAATGGTCCGGGCAACCTTGAGAATACGATTATATGCCCGGGCCGACATGCCCAACCGGTCAATAGCGGTTTCCAGCAGCCCGGTGGCGGGTGCGTCTGTTTTACAAAACTGCTTGATCAGCCGGCTGGGCATTTCAGCGTTACAGTGAACGGCTGATGAAGCAAACCGGATTTTTTGAACGTTTCTGGCGATAAGAACCCGTTCTTTGATGGCTGCCGATGACTCGGAGCGGATATCCCCGGCCATATCCCGAAAAGCGAGGGCCGGCACATCGACATGGAGATCGACCCGATCCAGCAGGGGCCCGGAAATGCGGGCCTTGTAGCGATGTACTTGCGAGGCGCTGCAGACACACTCATGGCGGGGGTCATTCAAAAAACCGCACGGACACGGATTCATGGCTGCCACCAGCATAAAGGATGACGGATAGGTAATGGAAACCGCCGCTCGGGAAATGGTCACCTTCTTATCCTCCAACGGTTGTCTGAGCATTTCCAGCAGTGCCGTCTTGAACTCAGGCAGTTCGTCCAGAAACAATACCCCGTGATGGGCCAGGCTGACTTCACCCGGCCGGGGGTTGCCGCCCCCGCCGATGAGGCCGGCATAGGAAATCGTGTGGTGGGGGCTCCGAAACGGCCGCCGGGCGATTAATGCCTGGCCCGGGTCAAGCTGATCGGCCACGGAAAACACCTTGGTCACGTCAATGGCTTCATCAAAGGACAAATCCGGAAGAATCGAGGGAAGACGCCGGGCCAGCATGGTTTTTCCCGAACCGGGCGGGCCGGTCATGAGCAGATTGTGCCCTCCGGCGGCGGCAATTTCCAGGGCTCTTTTGGCGTTTTCCTGGCCGGCCACCTCGCTGTAGTCTTCAGGGCAGGACCGGCCCTGATCAAATATCCGCCGATGATCCAGCCGGGCGGGAGACAGGTCAACGCTGCCGTCAAGAAAGCCGACGCTCTGGGCCAGGTTTTCCACGGCATAAACCGCGATATCATTCACCACAGCCGCTTCCGGGCTGTTTTCAGCCGGTACCAGTACCCCGCGATACCCCCATTGCCGGGCGGCCAGGGCCACGGGCAGAACACCTCTGACCGGCCGCAGACGGCCATCCAAGGACAATTCACCCAGAACCAGGTAATCGGAGAGGACCTCCGGCGAAATCACGCCGGAGGCCGACAAGATGCCCAGGGCGACCGGCAGATCAAAGCCGGTGCCGCTTTTTTTGATATTGGCCGGGGCCAGGTTAACGGTGATATGGTCGTCCGGGAACCAGTAGCCGGAATTGACAATGGCCGCCTTGACCCGCTCCCGGCTCTCTTTTACGGAAACTTCGGCCAGCCCCACGGTGGTGTAATAGGGCAGCCCCCGGGTGATATCCACTTCCACTTCAACCCGATAGGCATCGACACCGATGACGGCACTGCTGAAAACCCTGGTAAGCATTCGCCCTCCTTGGCTTTATGTTTTATCTTTTAACGGTTCCCAAAACATTCCGGTCTTATGCTGAAACGATTCTGACACATTTTCTCTTGTTTTCCAAACGCATTCCAACACTCGACAAACAGAAGGACGAAAGATAAACGCTGTTTAAAAAGCGCTTGCTTTAACAGCCGCTGCGCGGTTAACCTACAGACGTGGTATATCCTTATAAAAAGGGGGAGGCATGAAAAACACGGTCATTGTAGTCGTTATTATTGCTGCCGTTGCGGGTCTCGTTTTCTTTTTCAATAGTTCTCGATATGATACCCAGGCCGAACAATATTTATTCTCCGCCATGGAAAGCCAGATGACCTGCATGATGGCCTCCGGGGAATTTACACAGGACGAAAATATCATAAAGCTAAAAAAAGGGCTGGGAAACAAGCCTGATATTCACCTTAAAATTCTGGAAGCTGACGCAAGAAATTTTGTCATGGAAGTTTATCATAAAAAGGGAAAAACGATTTATTCCGGCACCCTTGAATATCTGGAGAACAGCAACGATACAAACCATCTGATTACAAGCAGACCGAGATAACCCCCCCCCTCAGATATCAAAACCAGGAACTTATGATTCGCACCGGGTGATATGTGAACCGCCACCCTCACCGTAAACCACTTAAAACAATAAAAAAAGCATTGACTTAAGGCTGGTTTCAGGTTATATTACCCATCAATTATTAACGACCAGATGTCGAGCAATCGACTTTTATATAAGGCTTACATATGCATCATCACCAGCGAACTGTCGCCGGAGAAGCCACCTGTTCCGGAACGGGTGTTCACTCGGGAAGAACAGTCAACCTGACGATCAAACCCGCGCCGCCCAATCACGGCATTAAATTTATCCGGACCGACCTGACCAACGCCCCCTGCATCCCGGCCCTGTTTAAGATGGTGACCGACACGACCTCGGCCACGGTGCTCGGTATTGACGGCGTGATTGTGTCGACCGTGGAACATCTGCTGGCCACACTGGCCGGTCTCTCCATCGATAACGCCCTGATCGAAATAGACGCCTATGAAATCCCCATCCTGGACGGCAGTGCCTTTTCTTTTGTCGACCTGATCAACCGGGTCGGTATAAAACAGCAGGAAGCGCAAAGATGTTTTTTTATCATCAAAAAACCGGTTGCCCTGGAAGAAAACGGCAAGTCCGCCGCCATTTACCCTGACGATGCGTTCAGGATTTCATATTCCATTGAGTACGACAATGAGCTGATCGGCAAACAGGAATACTCCCTTGAAATTAATGAAGACTCGTTTGGAAAAGAGATCAGCCGCGCCCGCACTTTCGGTTTTTACAATGAGTATCAAATGCTTAAAAGTTACGGGTTGGCCCGGGGGGGATCGCTGGATAACGCCGTGGTCATTGACGGTGAGGCCATTTTAAACAAGGACGGCCTGCGCTACCCGGACGAATTTGTCCGGCATAAAATATTGGATTGTGTTGGTGATTTTTCCCTTTTGGGAATGCCTGTAATGGGGCATATCGTTGCCAGCAAGTCCGGCCACCTGTTCAACCATAAGCTTTTGAAAAAACTTTTTGCCAGCCGGGACTGCTGGGAAACCGCTTTTCCAGCGCCACCTGCGTCAAAGCCCCCCATGCAGGACGAGGACCGTTCCACCCGCCCCCTGAAAAGCCTTGCCTTTTAACGGTTGTTCATCGTAGAGTAGGAGCAACCTATTGAATTTTAAAGACATGGGACAATATTATGTGCGCTGACACCTGTGCCGATAAAAGCGTCCGGATGACTTGCCTGGTACTTTGCCTGTTTATGATGACAGGCACCATCGGGTTCGCACAGGAAACGACCTTGTCTGACATTGCCATTGACTTTACCAAAACCAAAATCCTTTTTTCCACCTCCATTCAAAACGCCTTTAATGAAAAAATGGAAGATGCCGCCAAGAACGGCATCCCCGTCACCTTCTCATTTATCATTATCCTGGACGAATCCCGCGAAATGTGGCCGGACAAGGAAATTTCCGAGAAACAGGCCACCCATACGCTGACATATGACCCGCTGACGGGGAAATATCTGGTAACCCGATCCTGGGAAAAAAAGAACCCTTTCATCACGGCTTCGTTTGAAGAGGCCTGTGATCGCATGTGCAAAATTGAAGACATGCGACTTACACGCTTAAAAAAGCTGAACAAAGGGGACACCTATGTTGTCAGAGCAAAGGCCAAGCTGGAAAAAATCAGCCTGCCCCTTTACCTCGATTATGTCCTGTTTTTTGTTTCTTTCTGGGATGTCGAAACCGACTGGCAGGAAAAGTCTTTTACATATAAACCCGATCAGCATAAATAGCCCGTTATTTTAAGGGGCCAACCGGCTGCAAGCAAAATGACCAACCGTGTAATAAGAGCGCTGACCAATTTTTTGTCGGGTCTGTCCGAAGAGGAAAGAAGGCGGAGAAAAAGAGAAGCCATTATCATCTTTGTCCTGATTGTGGTTGTCACGATACTAACGTTTACGGAAACCCGCCTGATCCAGTTTGGAACCGATATCCCGGTTTCAAACACCATCCTGATGTTTATCCTGATCAACATCAATCTGCTGCTGCTGATTCTACTCATTTTTCTGGTGTTCAGAAACCTGGTCAAACTTTTTTACGACCGTAAACAGAACGTCATGGGCGCCCGGCTGCGGACCCGCCTGGTTGTGGCCTTTATTTCACTTACACTGGTACCGGCCATTGTGCTGTTTGTCTTCGCCATCGGTTTTATCAGCACCAGCATCAAGTTCTGGTTTAACGTACCCGTGGACCAGGCCCTGGCCCATTCCCTGAAAGTCGGCAAAAGCATTTACCATCACCTTGAAGACAACAACCAGTTCTTTCTGGAAAGAGCCGCCTATCAAATCAACAAACAGAACCTGTTACGGGAATATCGCCGAAACGAACTGAACCGCTATATACAAGTCGTGCAGCGGGAATTTAACCTGGATGCGGTTGAGGTTTACTCAACAAAAGGAGACAGGCTGGTTTACGCCGTATCCCGGGAGCTGGAAGAAAATCCGATTGCCGTGATACCGCTCCAGACCCTTCAGCGGGGTGCACCGGATGAGGCCCACCTTGTTTCCCTCTCCCGCCATACCGCGGCCGGCGAGCTGGTTTCGTCCATATCCTCCCTTCCCTTTGGTGCCGAACGAAAGGACGCGGAAGCCCTGCTGGCCATTTCCCTTCTACTGCCCCCCGGGCTGTCTTCCGACCTGACCGCCATTTCCAGGGGATATAAAGAGTATCATCAGATCAAACTGCTCCAGGAACCCATTCAGGTCTCTTACCTTATTTCGTTGACGATTGTCGGCCTGCTGGTTGTGTTCTGTGCTGTCTGGTTCGGTTTTTTTATCGCCAAATCCCTGACAACTCCGATTATGGAGCTGGCCAGGGGGTTGCAGAAAGTTGCTGCCGGCGACCTGAACTATACCATTGAACGGTTGGCCGACGATGAAATCGGCGAACTGGTAAGTTCTTTTAACAAAATGACCAACGACCTCCGCACCGGTCGAAACCAGATAGAAGCATCGACTGCCATGCTGGCCCGGCAAAAAGATGAAATAGAAGCCCGCCGGCTTTACATGGAAACCGTATTGGACAACATTTCTACCGGGGTTATTTCGTTAAACGCCAACGGTGCCATTACGACGACCAACAAGTCCGCTGAAAAGATGTTGTCCCTTCCCCAGGCCGGTATTTTAAACCGGCACTTTGCCAATGTATTAAGCGGTCGTTACCTGCAAATGGCCAGAGAATGTGTTGAGCGAATAACGGAAAAAGGGGAAAATGCGATTGTTTTTCCCATGCGGCTGACCATCGGCGGTCAGACCCGGAGCTTCATGATGCATTTAACCGCCCTCAGGCATGAAAAAGCCAATCAGTATATGGGTATGGTCCTGGTGGTCGATGACCTGACGGAACTGGAAAGGGCTCAGCGAATGGCTGCCTGGCGGGAAGTGGCGCGACGTATTGCCCATGAGGTCAAAAACCCGCTGACGCCCATCTCCCTTTCCGCCCAGCGATTAAAAAGAAGATTCTCCGATGTCGCCAACGACCGGATTTTTGACGAATGTATCCGGACCATACTGGACTACGTGGACATTATCCGCAACCTGGTTAATGAGTTTTCAGCTTATGCCAAGTTCCCTACCGCCAAACCCGGTCCCTGCGACCTGCTGACGTTGATCCGGGAAACAACGGATCTTTACGCGGAAGAAGGGGGTGCCTTAACGTTTACGATTAACACGCCCGAGTCCGCCCCCCCGGTCAACCTGGATCGCGGGCAGATGAAACAGGCATTGATTAATCTGATTGACAATGCTATTGCTGCCATGAAAGGTTCCGGCGAAATCATTATCACGGTAACCTATGAAAACCTGGCAAGGCTGGTACGCATTGAGTTCGCCGATACCGGTGAAGGCATTCCCGACGAGGAAAAAGTCAACATGTTTGAGCCTTATTTTTCTACCAAAAAAACCGGTATGGGATTGGGGCTGGCCATTGTCAATTCAATAATAACAGATCACGGCGGCAAGATAAGCGTTCATGACCATTATCCCGTGGGGACCCGGTTCATCATTGAGCTGCCGATGTGACCTCTTGATTGTCAAGGAACCAGAACACAGGAATAACCATGTTTCCAACCGTACTAATCGTTGACGATGAGCCTTCTATCCTGCAGCCGTTTGAGGGGTTGCTGTCAGATGAAGGCTTCAAAGTACTGACCGCTTCAAACGGCTATGAAGCCTTGAAAATCGTAGAACAGGATCCACCGGATATCGTCCTTCTGGATATCTGGATGCCCGGCATTGACGGTATTGAAACACTGAAGGAAATCCGGGCAACCAACCCCCATATCCCGGTTATTATGGTCACAGGACACGGCACCATTGAAACAGCCGTAAACGCCACCAAAATCGGTGCATTTGATTTTATTGAAAAACCGCTCTCGATTGACAAGGTCATCGTGGAGATCAACAATGCCCTGAATTTCAGGCGGCTGGAAGAAGAAAACCGTTATTTAAGAACAAAGGCTTTAAAAGAAAACGCCATAGACGGTAACAGCCCGGCCATCAATGACTTGAGGAAACAGATCGCCGCGGCGGCGCCGACGGATGCCTGGATCCTGATTAGCGGTGAAAATGGTGTCGGCAAGGAGATGGCGGCCAAAATGATCCACCTCTTGAGCCCCAGAGCCGAAGAACAGTTTGTCGACATCAACTGCGCCGCCATACCGGACAACCTGATTGAAAAAGACCTGTTCGGCCAGGAAAAAAGCGCCTCGGACAAATCCGCCACCAAGTCAACGGGAAAAATCGAGCTGGCCAATAACGGCACCCTTTTTCTGGATGAAATCGCCGACATGAACTTAAACACCCAGGCCAAACTCATGCGCGCCCTTCAGGAACAGCAGGTCCAGCGTATCGGCAGCAGCCGGGTGCTGTCCGTCAATGTCAGGGTCATCGCCGCGACCAACAAAAACCTGGAAGCGGAAATAAAAAGCGGCCGTTTCCGTGAAGACCTGTACTACCGGCTCAATGTTATTCCCCTGGAAGTCCCCCCCCTGAGAAACCGCACCGAAGACATTCCGACGCTGACCCGTATTTTTCTGGAAAAATACGCCGGGCAGAACATCACCAAGCCCAAAGAACTGACAGACAAGGCCATAGAGATGCTTTGCCGTTACAGGTGGCCGGGTAATGTCCGGGAGCTTAAGAATCTTGTTGAACGGTTGACCATCATGACCGAAGCCGATGTCATCGATGCGGCTGACCTTCCGGCCCCCTATAATCCTGAAAACGCCATTAAGATTGAATCAGCCGCAAGCACTTTCTTTTCTTTTGATACACTCAAACTGGCCAGAAATGCTTTTGAGCGCGAGTATGTTAAAGTCAAACTGAAAGAGAACGACCGCAATATCACTAAAACCGCCGAAGCCATCGGCGTGGGCAGGAGCTTTATCCGTCAGAAAATCAAAGAGATGGATCAGCAAGAATGAAGCTCAGGGTCATTGGCGGCAGATTAAAGGGCAAGCCGCTGGCCACCCCAAAGGGGCTGGACGTACGACCGACGGCCGGCCGCGTTCGAGAAGCCATATTCAACATTCTTTTTTCCCGTGTACAGAATGCAGTCGTACTTGATCTTTTTGCCGGCACCGGTGCTTTCGGCATTGAAGCGCTCAGCCGGGGTGCGTCACAGGCTGTTTTTATCGACAACAGCCCGGCATCACTGGCCGTCCTCAAAAAGAATATTCAGGCCTGCGGACTGGAGGCGGTTGCAGAAATTCGCCGCTATGACGCGGCCCGGCAATTGTTCGGTCTGACCGAATTCAAGCTGGCGTTTGACATTGTATTCATGGACCCGCCTTATAACCGGAATGCTGTGGACGCTGCACTGACCGGGCTTGTCCAGGCCGACCTTTTAAAACAGGGGGCGCTGGTTGTTGCTGAACATGCACTGACCGAATCTGTAACCGGTGCTGACCGCGCTTTCTTTTTGAAAGATCAACGCAAATATGGCAGAACGCTTGTTTCTTTTTTGGAATTTATGATAGATTAATTAAATTACTTTTTACAAAACCATCAAAGGAGCATCCTTATGAAAACGGCTGTTTATCCGGGTTCTTTTGATCCCATCACCAACGGTCATCTGGATATTGTCAAAAGAGGTCTTGGTATCTTTGACAGGATTATTGTGGCCGTACTTCATAACCCAACCAAAAAATCCCTTTTTTCCGTCGCCGAACGCATCGAAATGATTGAACAGAGCCTGGCTGACCTGCCCGGGGCCTCGGCGGATTCCTTTGACGGGTTACTGATTGATTATGCCGCGCAGAAAAAAGCGGCGGCCGTGCTTCGCGGCCTCCGGGCGGTTTCGGATTTTGATTACGAGTTCCAACTGGCCTTGATGAACCGCCGGCTGAACCGGGACGTTCAAACCATATTCCTGATGACCGGTCTGCGGTGGATTTTTACCAGCTCTTCTATTATAAAAGAAGCGGCTTCTTTCGGGGGTGATGTTTCCGGAATGGTACCGCCCATTGTGGAGCAGCAACTGAAGAAAAAAATGGCGGAAATCCGCTGAAAGCGGATTGGATGAGCCTTTTATGATGTCTTGGTGGGCCAGCCCTGTTCGCCGATCAGTTTGACAAAACGACATCCACCAAGGTCACTCATTCGCACTCGCCCGCTGGCGTCCTTGATCAGCTTGATCAGTTTCTGCGAGGACTCACTCCCGACGGGCGCGACCATCCGCCCTCCCGGCGCCAGTTGATCCACCAGGGCGGGGGGTATGGCCGGAGCACCGGCGGTAACGATGATGGCGTCAAACGGACTTTCGTCCATCCACCCGGTGGTGCCGTCCGAATACCGGGTGACGATATTATAATATTTCAGACGATCAAAAAGGGCCCGGGCTTTAAGAAACAGGGAATGCTTCCGTTCAATGGTATACACCCGGGAAGCGATCTGAGCGACAATCGCCGCCTGGTAACCCGATCCGGTGCCGATTTCAAGGACACGGTCATCTTCGTCAAGCCTCAGGGCCTGGGTCATTTCCGCTACGATGTATGGCTGGGATATGGTCTGCTGCTCGCCTATGGGCAGGGGAAAATCACCATAAGCCTGGGTCCGCAAGGCCGGATCAACAAACAGGTGCCTGGGAACCCGGCCCATGGCTTCCAGCACACGGACATCGGTTATGCCCCGGGCCACCAGCTGATTATTAATCATCCTTTCCCGGTGACCGTTGTATTTGATATCCTCTTTACCCATAAAAAAGGTTTATAAACAATTCACGAGGCATCCGTCAAGCGCAAAAAACCGCTTGAATTGTTTATAAATACCGATTAAGTTGGGTTTTCGGGACGACAGGTTGACGGTTTTAATTAAATAACAGCAGAATAAACTGATCATGTCATATCTGATCGACAGTCATTCTAAAAGTATCCGCACATTTATCCGTTTGCTCTTCATTCTGATTGTGGTCATGGGTATGGGCACCCTGGGCTATATGATGATTGAAAAGTGGTCTTTTCTGGAATCCTTTTACATGACGCTGATCACCATCACCACCGTTGGATTCAGTGAGGTTCATCATCTTAGCGCGAACGGAAAAATATTTACCTCATTATTGATTTTTGTCGGGGTGGGGTTTTTTCTATATGTAACGGGATATCTTGTACAGTTTGTGGTGGAAGGCAGAATCCGGGAAATTATGGGGAGGCGGAAATTGAACAAAAAAATCAAACGATTAAAGCATCACTACATTGTCTGCGGCTATGGCCGGATTGGACGGGTACTGGTTACCAATCTTAAAAACCATCCCATCGACATTGTTGTGGTCGAAAAAAACCCGGAACTCCTGGCCACCATGGAAGAAGACGGCGTTCTCTATATTTCAGGCAATGCCACTGATGAGCAGGTATTGCTCGAAGCCGGTATTGAGCATGCCAGGACGCTGGTGGCCGTTCTGGCGACAGACACGGAAAATGTTTTTTTGACACTTACCGCCAGGCAGCTGAACCCCCAACTGTACATCATGGCCCGGGCGAGTGAGGAAGCCGTCAAGAAAAAACTGCTGGCAGCCGGGGCCGACAAGGTGGAGTCTCCCTACGACATTGGTGCCGTCAGCATGGCCATGCGGGTCATGCGCCCGACGGTAACGAGTTTCCTTGATCTTGTCCTTACCAGAAAAAACAAGAACATTGAAATGGAAGAGATACCGGTGGCCGCTTCGTCGGTCATCTGCGGCAAGACATTGCTGGAGTCCAAAATCCGCCAGAAATTCAATATCATTATTATCGCCATCAAAAAACCCGATGAATCCATGATTTTCAATCCTGCTTCAGAAAAAGTAATCCGGGAGGGAGATACCATGATTGTTGTCGGCGATACAGAGAACCTGTCCGCGTTCAGCAAGACACTGATGAACGACCCGCTCGGGGCGCGGGGATAACAAAAAAGGGTTCAAGGATTCAAGGGGTCGAGTCAGATCTTATAGATCGTCCGTTTTTCCGTGATAATAATATCCACATACCGGTCGATTGACCCTTTTGGCACCTGCTGAATAATCTGGTCTTCAAAAGCCAAAGAAACCTTGCGGGTCGTCGCCGGCAGACGGGGAATCAGCTTGTCGTATATCCCGCTGCCCAACCCTATCCGGGCACCCTTTTCATCAAACACCAGACCCGGCACAAGGGCGATTTCGATACTATCCACCGGAACCATACGGCACCGGGTGGGATCAGGCATCACTTCCCGATCCGCCGTAAGCATCATATCGGTTTCCGGATTGTCCACCTTAAGCAGCAAGGTCTTTTTGCTTTTGGCGTCATAATAAGGAACCACCACAATTTTATTAAAATGATAACAGTGCCTGATAACCTGGTCCGTATTCACCTCGCCGGATCTGCTGGTATAAAGCAAAACAACATGTGCTTCTATAAAATTGGCAAACTCCAGCAACCGTTTCTCAATCTGCCTGCTTTTGGTAGACACCTCATCCTTGGAAAAGGATTCCAGTTTTTTGGCAACATCATTGCGGATTTCTTTTTTGATTTCTTTCACGTCATCCATGGATTAACCTCAAAACCACATTTACATGTAAAGAGTATTTTTTATGTTAAACCAAATTTTTATATCGCAAAAAAAGAATAAAGTCAAGCTGATAATAATATGTTGACTCTATAAAATTGATAATGTTATATAATGATCACGATATGCCCACTGTTCAAGGGATTACCCGAATTTTAGCGAAAAATTAATCAAAGACCATGCTCGATTTAAAATTTATCAGACATAACCCGGATACGGTTAAAACGGCTTTGCAAAACCGGAATGAAGACCCTGCCGTTATAGACGATTTTCACAAATTTGACGAAATTCGTCGCGATTTACTGGCCACAACAGAAGAATTGCGGCACCGGAGAAACGTCGCTTCGGACGCCATCGCCCGGCTGAAAAAAAGCGGGCAGGACGCTACCGCCGAAATCAGCGAAATGCGTGATGTGGCATCCAGGATAAAAGAAATTGACGTGTCACTCTCTGAGAACGAACAGGCCATCGGCGAACTGTTGCTGAAGCTACCCAACATTCCCCATGACTCCGTCCCCATCGGCGGCGATGAGGCGGACAACCCGGTCAAAAAGCTGGAAGGCCGGCCCCCTGAATTTGACTTTACCCCGCAGGCGCACTGGGACATTGGTGAATCGCTGGGTATTCTTGATCTTAAGAGAGCCGCCAAAATCGCCGGCGCCCGGTTTCCCTTGTTGACCGGAAAAGGCGCGCTGATGGAAAGAGCGCTTATCAACTTCATGCTGGACACACACACACAAGACCATGGCTACCGGGAATGCCTGCCGCCGTTTATGGTCAACCGGAAAACAATGACCGGCACGGGACAACTGCCGAAGTTTGAAGAAGACCTGTTCAAGATTGAAGACTGGGACTACTATCTCATCCCCACGGCAGAAGTGCCGGTGACCAATATTTACCAGGATGAAATTTTATCTGAAAAAGACCTGCCGCTCAAGTATGCGGCCTTTACTCCCTGCTTCCGTTCTGAAGCCGGCTCCCATGGAAAGGACACCCGGGGCCTGATCCGCCAGCATCAATTTAACAAGGTGGAGCTGGTCAAGTTTGTACTGCCCGAAAATTCCTATCAGGAGCTGGAAACGCTTCTGGCCGATGCTGAAACGATCTTACAACGCCTGGGGCTGGCCTACCGGGTGATCACCCTCTGTTCCGGAGACCTGGGTTTTTCGGCGGCCAAGACCTATGATCTGGAAGTCTGGTTCCCGGCCCAGCAGAAATACAGGGAAATATCTTCCTGCAGTAATTTTGAGTCTTTCCAGGCCAGAAGAGCCAACATCCGCTTCAAACGGGACGGTCAAAAAGGAACCGAATTCGTTCACACCCTTAATGGTTCCGGTCTGGCCGTCGGCAGAACCCTGGCGTCGCTGCTGGAAAACTACCAGAACCGGGACGGTTCTGTCTCTGTTCCGGAAGCCCTGCGGCCTTATATGAACCACCTGGAAACCATATCATTATGAACCTGACCGAATTTCCGCCCAAAATTAGAGACCACCTTATCCCGAAAGAACGGGGAGAGCTTTTATATCGCTGTGTCGGCTGCCGGGGTACGCACGGCATAGACAGGCTGCTGTATACCTGTCCGGATTGCGGCCGTGTTTTGATGATCGAAGACGCCCGCTTTGATCAGCTTAAGCAGGTCCCCGGCCCGGATTGGCGGCGGATTTTTGATTTTCGAAAATGCCTGAACATTCCCGCCCTAAAAGGGGTTTACCTGTTTCATGAATTCATCGGTCCGGATATGCCCCTTGAGGCCATCGTCTGGCTGGGAGAAGGCAGAACACCAACCATCGAGGCCAGTCCGGCGTTACAGCAAAAAGTCGGGTTCCGCTTTTTTTTCAAGAACGAAGGGCAAAATCCCAGTGCCTCATTCAAAGACAGGGGTATGGCCAGTGCCTTTTCCCGTATTAACCACCTGATACAAAGCGGCAACCTGGCGGATGTCCTGGCCGTGTGCGCTTCAACCGGTGACACGTCGGCTTCGGCGGCGCTTTATGCCGCTTATTTAAAGCCCCGGGTCAAATCCGCCGTATTGCTGCCACATAAAAAAGTCACCCCCCAGCAGCTCTCCCAACCCCTTGGGAACGGGGCTTCGGTCTTTGAAATCCCCGGTGTTTTTGACGACTGCATGCGAGTGGTCGAGGAATTGTCCGAAAACTACAATGTGGCCCTGCTGAACTCGAAAAACGCCTGGCGCATTCTTGGTCAGGAGTCCTATTCTTATGAAATCGCCCAGGATTTTTCTTATGATATGACCGATAAAGTGGTGGTGGTTCCCATCGGCAATGCCGGCAATATTACAGCGGTGATGAACGGCTTTTTAAAGTTCTTCCGGACCGGGATTATCACCCATCTTCCCAAAATTATCGGGGTTCAGTCCCGCCACGCCAACCCGGTGTTCCGCTACTATCAGGAACCGGATCCATCCAAACGGAAATTTGTTCCCGTCAACGTCGAATCCAGCGTGGCACAGGCCGCTATGATCGGGAACCCCGTATCCATGCCCCGGGTGATCAATCTGGCCCGACAATATGAAACCGCTGCCGACGGCCCCAGGATTTTCGTGGTTGAGGTGACGGAACAGCAGATCATGGACTGGCAACTGACGGCCAACCGGCACGGCAATATCGTTTGCACCCATGGCGGTGAAAGCCTGGCCGGCCTTTTGGCGGCCATCAGGCTCAACCTGGTCGGCAAAAATGAAACCGCCATACTTGACTCTACCGCTCATGCCCTTAAGTTTTCGGATTTTCAACAGATGTATTTTGACAACCGGTTCCCGCCTGAATATAATGTCATACCGGATCCGGAGCTAATCAACGCACCGCAACTGATTAATGTTTCGCAACCCACGGACGCACCGGCCAAAGACACGTCCGGAAAAGAGCACATGGTCCAGGAAACCGCGAATGAGATCGCCCGGCGTTTGCAATTAACGAAAACATAAGGATAAACGATGAAAGCGCATTGCTGGTTATCGATTTTTTTAGTTCTGGTTATTGCAGGCTGCGCAACAACCAATCAGAAGAAACACTCCAAAGAAGAAATTTTAAGGGTCCGCACCCTGGCAGAGGCCTATCTGGCTGAAAAAAAATTGGTTCCCGCCTACCGGGAATTGCTCAGAGCCCGTGACATGGACCCCAAAGACTCCCATGTTTACTATGATCTGGGCATCTTCTACTATGAAAAAAACAAGTTTCTCGACGCTATCGACAACTACCAAAAAGCGTTGGAGCTGGAGCCTGATTTTGCCGCGGCAAGGAACAATCTGGGGGTCGTCTACATGGAATTAAAGGAGTGGGACAGGGCCATTGAAACCCTGATGCCCATCACCGAAGATTATCTTTACGCCACCCCCCACTATCCGCAATTTTTGATCGGACAGGCCTACTACCAGAAAAAGGATTTCCAGCATGCGGCGGAACATTTTAAAGCTTGCCTGGACTTGCAGCCCGACTTTCCTTTTGCCTCGCACTGGCTGGGAAAAACCTACCTGGCCGCGGGACAGCCGGAAAAAGCGGTCTCTGTTCTGGAAAAAGCCGTTAACCTGACGCCGGCCGCTGTTTTTCAGCTTGACCTGAGCCGGGCCTATGCCATGACCGGTAACTTTCAGAAAGCCCGGCAGTCGCTCGGAAAGGCCCAGTCCCTGGCAACAGACAGCGCTCTAAAAGAAGAGATCATCGAAGAACGGCAGAAACTGCAGGAAAAAGCCTGTCAACAGTAACACAGGTCCAGTTACGATAACATTCTTAAGCCCGCAATCACATCCCCCTTGCGTTCTAACCAGACACATGTTTATCTTCAGCCGCCCAATTATTTCCAAGTTGATTTGAACCCGAGCCCCCCGGTGAAGGGCAACCACGGGGGGTTGCCCCTACAGGCCGTGGAAAACGTTCATGCACAATGTAGGGGCAGGCCCCCGTGCCTGCCCGGCTCTTGGAGAAGGGCAACCACAGGGGGTTGCCCCTACGGGTCGCGGAGAGCGTTTATGAATAATGTAGGGACGCCCCCCGTGACCGCCCGGTAACTGAGCACCCGCAGAGGGGTTCCCCTATGTTGTAGCATCCTGCGTTTTGCAGAAGCGCCCAAATCAACGCTTGAAACATCCGGGTAAGCTCGCCGTCTTAAAACACCGGTCGACATGTCTTCCGCCCAAATATTTTACGGATTGATTTGAGCCTTTGCCGCCGGTCCTCATACCTAGCTTGACTTGCTACCGGCAACGGATTGAAGACAGACCCGAAAAGCATACGGGCAAGATAACGGGCATAAAAAAAGAGCGGCCGGAAAACCGGCCGCTCCTGCTTGCGCTTTTATGTCAGCTTATGGCTGTTAGGGAGGACAAACACCGACTGTCCAACTGCTTCCCCAGGGAGAATCCGGCAGGGCAGATTGGTCGCCAGCCAAAAAGTTCGGCCCATAGGGCAATACAGCGATGGTCTCACTTCCGTAGACGACAACAGAAGCCTTGATTTCCACTTTTGTCCAGGTTGAATATATTTTCTGCTGATAAAAATCAAACTCCGCCACGCCGTTTTCATCGGTTATAACACTGGTGGGAACCGTTCCGGCAGATGATTTTGGCGGATCCAGAACGCCATTTCCCGAAGCGGGATAACCTACCGCATCTTCACCGGGATCCAGAATTTCATTTTTGTTGGTATCCTCATTTGGATAGTACTCCACTTCTGGCGCTGACGGGTGCGCCCACAAGTTACCGGTGGAGCACGCCCAGTACAGCGGTCCGTCAGTCGCATCCGTCAAGCCGACGTAGTATCCAAGCGGCCAGACACTTAAGTTAACCGTGGCCCCGTTGACCGGGTTTCCATTGGAATCCGACACGAGAACCGTCATGGGCTTGCGATAAAGGCTGGCGCTGGCAGCCTCAAACTCCGTGGGTGCGCCAATGGAAACAGAGCTTGGCGTCCCTCCGATCACCACCCGGATGTTGTCGTCTATGCCGCTATCCAACAGCGTGGCGAGAACATTGATACCCAGGGAGTCTGAGTTCAACGCACCGGAGTAGAGCGTGGCATAGGCCTTTCCATTGATGTCCGTATAAAGATGCGCCGGGGAAACATATTCACCCCCGCCGGTGGTATCTTCCAGGGATATAAAGACCGAAGCGCCACTGACCACTTCATCCCCGGCATTTTTAACCGTAATCGTCAGGTTTGAAATATTCTGCACGCCTCCCGCGCTGGTGGGAATAGCCGTCGGGCTGGCCTGAATATCGATCTGCGAGGCTTCGCTGGAAGGCGCCGCCACAGCAACCCTGAGGCTGTCGTTGATAGCGCTGTTGGTCACGTCTTCAGCCCGCAGCGTGGCGACCCCGGCATTTTCTGTGGTGGCCAGAACGAATTCAACAACGCCAAGCGTTCCTAAAGCACCAGGCGGATCGGCAAGAAGCACGGACGTCCCGTCTCCGCTTACCGCTGTGGTTGCACCGATCGCGTGTAAAGTCCCCATGGTGGTGGTAATTTGCACATTGTTCCCATCCGGGCTCTGCACGCCTAAAAAAACCAGGCTTTTGGTCTCGCCGGCAATATAATCAGGGGCCGTGGTGTAATCGCCAGTGACGGGTGTAGGATCGGGTGGAAGCACCTGCGTGATGGTACCGTTTGCATTGGCAGGGCCCTCGTTTACCAGTATGGCCGAGGGATTAAGCGTTAACTGTAGTACCGCTACCGCGTTGAGGAGGTAGTAACCATCGTTGAAGTCGGAACCCGTAACTTCAATAATACCCGGGGTTAGGGTATCCGACCCATCCCCCGAGCCATCAAAGTCCAGAAATGATGTTATGTCGCCGACGGCATGATCAATTGTTGAACCAACAGCGGTATATGTAAGGTCAGTCACCAATCCGGTCGTCTCGCCGGTGCTCGGGGTTCCCTCCTGGAATTCAAACGCATCGCCGCTGACCGTAACATCCTGGGAAGCGGTGGCCCCCAGGCCGGTGGCGGTTATTGTAATCGGGGTATTATTCCCGGCTTGATCACCGAGAACCGACACCACCAGGGTTCCGGTAACATCAGTTGTTCCGGTAAAGGTAGCCGTTCCACCGAGAGTTGAATTCGGGTCTCGGAACAGTACCCTCCCGCTCCCGGAGTTGCTGTCCTGTCTAAGCGTTACCTCCGCCAGATAAACGGCCACTCCCCCGGCATCCCTGGCGGTTATCGTCATGTCCGTGATGGTAGCCGTCCCAACTTCAAGTGATGTGTTGTTGATTTGCACTGTTAATGTAGAGCCGACCAGCCGCACAGGGATGGTCGCCGTCTCTAAATCCGGTGTTGAAGCACTGATCGTCACCACCTGGTTCGTCTTGCCCAGGTCAACATCCGAGCCGGACTTGAACGTTATTTGCGCTTCACCGTTTATATCGGTAACAACCCGTCTGTCACTGATCAGTCCTGCCGTGGCCTGAAAGGTTATCGGCACGGATTCAATCGGGACCCGGTTCCGGTCCTGGGCAGTGGCCGTAATGATGGCATAATCATTATTGTCGGTTTTAACCGTTGTTTGCGTGGTTGAAATGGAAAGGTCATCGACATTGGCCGTCACACTGACGGTCGTTGAATCGGTGACGCTACCGGCCTTGGCGGTAATGGTCACCTCCCCGTATTTTTCACCGGTAAGCATCGTGGTGGTAGAACCGTTGGTTGTCTGGCCGGTCGCAGGGTACAAGGACCCGGCATCCGAGTCCACCGTGAAACTGACAGACGTGCCGTCGGAAACCTGCTGTCCGCCGGTGCCGGTTACTGTGGCGGTAATCATTATTGAACCGCCCATGAGCACCGAAGCGGCAGAGGCAGACAGTGAAATGCTTTCCGGATCGACCGAACCCGGCTCCTGAATGGTTATTTCCAAGGTGCCGGTACCGGCGCCGTAGGTGGCGCCGACCACAACGGTGCCGGCTGATCTGGCCGTAAGCTTGACGGTTGCCACGCCGTTGGTGGTCAAAACGGTTGTTTCATCAAGTTCAGCCAGCTGGTCATCGGACAAATCAAATTTGATTTCCGTGTCGTCGGCTACCAGGGTGCCGTTACTTTCCATTACCGTGGCTGATATTTCAATTACCTGGCCGACCAGTATGGTTGTGTCGTCAACCGTAAGTACGATCGTAGGAGCGGTATCCACAATGGTGATGGAAGTGGTGAAAATCGCGCCGCCGGCCTGACAGATCAGGTTGGCAATACCCGCAACCTGTCCGGTAATAACAAAGGTGGCTTTTCCGTCGACCGTTTCTTGCGAGGCGGGCGTAATGGTTACCAACCCTTGAGCATCACTCATCGTCACCGAGGTCCCATCGGCTACCTTCATGTCATCGGTGTCTGTAATGTTGGCCGTTATGGTAATCACGCCATTGATGGGAACGATATTGTTAAACGCTTTAAAAATGATTTGAGCCGGCGGGCCTGGTTCCTTGGCCTCTTCACCGCCGCCACCGCCTTCAGTGCTACAGCCCGTCATCAGCAGCGCGACAAAAAGCAACATCATTCCTGTCCATAACCAGCGATTTGTTTTCTTCATAATCCTACTTCCTCTCTCCCCAGGCCTGACCCGGTATTAACTATAAATGCTCTTAATTTGTTGTTTGCGCATAAATTTTGTTATATTAATCCAGCCGGACAATTGTCGGTGTAATAAATATCAACAGCTCGGTTTTTTCGTTGGTTTTTGTTTGTTGTTTAAACAAATGGCCTAAAAGCGGCAGTTTATTGATAAAGGGAAGGCCGCTCCAGCTGTCTCTGTCCGTCTCCTGAATAATACCGCCGATGACAATCGTATCGCCATCGTTAACCAGCAATTCGGTATCGGCCTCTTTTGTATTTAGGGGGGGTTCCGAAAGCGCGCCGATTTCTCCGACTTCTTTTTCCTCAATATGTATTTTCATGGAAATCCGGTTGTCCGGGGTAACGTGAGGGGTAACCTGCAGTTTGAGAGTGGCGTCTTTGAATTCCGTGTCCGCTTCACCCTCATCAACTGTTGTATAAGGAATTTCCTGCCCCTGGGAGATGGTGGCCTGTTTATTGTCCAGCGTTACGATTCTGGGGCTGGAAATAATTCTGACTTCACCGACGGTTTCCATCAGAGAGAGCCTGGCATCCAGAGAAAAAGGCGTGCCCACGATTCTGGAAAAATTTATCCCTAGTATATTGGTTGCTGACGAGGCCGGATTGTTCATGGCCACACCGTATGTATATGTTCCGCCGATTTCATGACGATAGGTGCCAGGACTGTTGTCAAATCCCCACTGGGTTCCGAAGTCTCTGGAAAAGTTGGTACTGGTTTCAACCATGCGGGCATTGATCATAACCTGAGGCGTAACTTTATCTATTTGTGCAATAATTTCCCGTGCCTTATCAACTTTCTCCTGAATATCCGTCATAATCAACTGATTGGTCCGGGTATCGACTTTAGCATGACCTCTATCCGGTGTGAGGATATCTTCAACATGAGGCAATATATCCGAAGAGGCATCCGAATAACTGATGGCAAAATATTCCGTTACCAGCGGCGCCAGTTGTTCTTCGGTTGCCTTCAACTCCTGATCGGCGGCCATGGCCGCTCTGGCGGACTCTTTCTGCTTGAGAAGCGTCTCCTTGGTTGAAAGTCGAACGATCCCGTTTTGCTCCATCATTCCCAGATCATTCATTTCCAGAATCAAATCCAGCACCTGATCCCAGGGAACCGGATTTACAAAACTCAAGGTGACACTTCCGCCCACATCCTTGTCGATTGCGAAGTTCTTACCGCTTACATCTTTTAATATTCTGATCACATTGCGAATATCGGTTTTATAAAACTCAATGGCAATCGGTTCCCCGGTATAAACGGGCTGCCTGCCGCCCAGCTCCGGGGGCAACCCCGTCGCTGCTGAATCCGTGCCCGCTACGACAGGTGTTTCTTCTGCCCACTCTTCGGTTTCGGCCATGTCCGGACTGGACGCTGCCGTACCTTCATCCATCGCTGCTTCAGCCATCTCCCCGGATGCCGCTTCTTTGGGATCTTCCGCCACGGTTAAAATATCTTCTGTCGGAATGACAACTTTTTGCGCCGGATCAGGTGGAATTGTCGAGGGTTCAAAATGGACCAGAATCAGGTTGCCGTCCTGCTCCGAAGTATATCCGACATTTTCTCTTAAATTGATGTTAACTACGGAAAACCCCTGCTCTTTCATTTTCTGGGTCTGCACCGGCAAAATCGAATTTACGGCACTGTCAAAACGGGTCGTAATCAGCGGTCGTTGACGGAAACTGAGTATATCGGCGTTATCAAGCGTCAACTGAATCTTGTTGGCCTCCCTTTCAACCAGATCAAAGCTGACCGGATGGGTGGTACCGATACGGATGGTTGACCGGCCGCCATCGTCTATAAAGTCAATCTGGTTAACCAGAGCCGGTCGTCCGTACGATTCTTGTTCGGAGGCGGTATCAGCCGCTGTTTCGGCGATATCGTCCCGGGTTTCATCCATATCGACAGGGTCGGCATACAAATCTTCTTCCACTGCCCCTTCCGACACGTATTCACCCTCATCCATGGCTGTTTTTACAGGCGTGTCGGGATCCGTATATACAACGTCATCGGCGGCCGGCTCCGAATAAACATCTTCGTCAGTAGATGTTGTTTCCGGCTGCGCAAATGACGTTTGCGCCGGTGCATCCAGAACCAACCCGGCTGTATTGCCGACATAAACCACCAGACCGTCATAAACCGGAACCGCCTTATATTCGGACAGCGCTTCGTGGCTCACGTCCAGCACCACCCGCACATATCCTTTATGAATACAATGGCGTACCTGCTGCACCATTTCCGACCCCACAGCCAATCGCTGCTCTTTTTTATAAGGACTTGCCAGTCCGGCCAGATCCAGAACGATCCGGGGTGGTTTGCTCAATGTAAAACTTTTATATTCTTTAATTGCGCCGTCGGCTTTAATTTTCACGCCCACGCGATCGCCTTCATCCATCACATCCACACTGTCCAGGATTGTGGCAACGGCCATTGGTTGATCGCTCACATCTTCAACCGGTTGAACGACGTCAACGTCTCCGCCGGTATCCCCTCCGGATTCGATATCTTCAGACTGGAAACTGCCGGCGTCTACCTGACCGGATGATGTTCTGGGAAAAACCACCATCAGCATCGTATCGTCTTCTCCCCGGTGTGCATCACACTTAATCTCCGGGCTCTTGACAGGAATAACAATTTTTGAAGGGCCGCCTTTGACCAGCTCAACAGCTTCAATAACCCCGATAACCTCGTTGTTCACAGGATATTCTGCTGCCGGCAGACTCAACCCTGAATCCGGGAAATAAAGTACTTTGGCCTGCTGAAGAGGCGGTTCGGCCAGCGTATAATCAACCACATGATTGGCCTGAATGGACATAACAATAGCGTCGGCTGTCTCTTCTATACTGATGCCGGTAATCAACTTGTCGCCAGACGGCACTTCCTCTGCCATTGTTGCATCTTTTTGATCTCTTGACTGCTTACTGGTATCCGTGGTTGCGCATCCAAGCACAATCATCATTACCGCAAGGATCATACCCAAAGAACAAACAACCGCTCTTGATTTCATTTTGTTTACTGATTGTTTTAACATATTTACTCTCCAGCCGGTTTCTGAAGTTTTAATACCGTTTGCGATTGTCGCGTTCCGATACTCTCAACAATAACAACCCTGTCTGACTCTATTTTTTGCACTGTCCCAGAGTTCAGGCCGACATAAGTACCCATTGTTATCACATACCCTTCACCACTGGCATCCACAACAATGGCCCGATTTCCACTTTGTGCCTGAATAACCCCTTTTAGGGTCAACTGGCCGATATCTATTTTTTCCAACGGGGTTAAAAACTCCCGTTTATCCCTGAAACTTGGCAGATCCATCGAGACACCCGTATCTTCTTTTTGAAACAGGGGCGCAAAAGGATTAAAAAATTCATCCTTTTCTGCTTCTTCATCACCTTCGCCTGTTCCGGTTTCCGTTTCGGCTGTTTCTTTTCCAAGGTCAATTACCGGCGCCGCCTCCGGAGCATCGCCTTCACCGGGCACCAGATCCGTTTCAGACGAAATCTGTTTTTGCTTTTCAGCAACCAGTTGTTCCACCTGTTTTGTCGCTGCCTCGACTTTAGCTGCGGTTTTGGCTTCTTTCGTGATGGCATCGATTTCAGCCTGTTTTTCAGGTGAAAGCTGCTTTACAGCATCTTCTCCTGAAGCCGTTCCCTGTGTACCGGCCGGGGCTGCTGGTTTGTTCTGGGCCATCAATGTTGAGGCCGGCGTGCTCTTTTCCGCAACCGGCTGCTGCAAAACGGTTGCAGGTGGCGTGGGCGTCTTCGCCGGCTCAGACGCCTTGACGGCTTTACCAGGCGTGGGCGCTTTTTTCTGCTGTGTATCCGGAGTCACGTTTGGTTTCGTTTCTGCACCCGGAATCTTCTGCCGTGCGATTTCCTGTGCCTGCTTGCTTTTTCCTTTATCCGGGGAGTCGGATTTACCACCACACCCCACCATAAGCAAGCAAATCAGACAGCAGGAAAGAAGTCCTGCGCTGCTTTTATATAACCTGTTCACAATGACCATAATTGTTTCTTTTTTGCCTTTTTTGTGGGTTTATTTATTAATGCTTGCGCTTTTTACCTTTTTGTCCACCTTTCTCTTTTTTTTCGCTGTCAGAAAGAAACCTGTATGTTACAGCCGTACATTCAACGTCTATCTGTGCGGGGCCGACACCGCCGCCGCCTTTTTTGCCTTTTTTGCCGCCTCTGCCGCCGCTACTATTCATGGTCATGGATATGTTTTTGATGTTCACCACACGGTCCATTTTGGCTATTTTGTCAAAAAACATCGTTAAGCGCTCGTAAGGCCCGCTGATCGAGATGGCAACCGGAATCTCCGCGTAAAAGTCCCGTGCAATTTCTCCCTGTGGCGCGAACCGGTTAAAAACCAACCCGGAATTCCGCCCGGCTGCAGAAATATCCCCCAGAAGTGCCGGAATTTCCTGTTTGTCCGGCAGTGCTGTCATAACGACCTCAAACTCTTTTTGTTTCTCAGCCCACTTTTCCTTCCAGCTGTCCAGTTCAGCCGCCTTTTTCTTTGCTTCTTTTAATTTCTTATCCGTATCGGTGATTTGTTTTTGGACTCGTCCAATTTCTTCATACTTGGGCTTAAAAGAAAAAACAACAAACCCGGCGATTAGAAGCGCAAAGACAACTACCCCGACAATCAGTCGTTGAACCAGGCTCAGCTTTCCCACCGCTTCAAAAAGCGGCTGCATTTTCGAGCTAAAACCTTCCATGTTTTTTTTCATATGAATATCCCGTATCTTATGACGACTTTGTACATATCAGGTTGAATTTTTTGAGTTGTAAGCCCGACTCCACTACAAGCACCACGTCTTTTAACACCGCCGTTGAAAAGTATTCGCTGCTTTCAACTTTTGCCATAAAAACAGCCACCGTTTTATTATCCACGGCGATACCATTAAAATTAATGCCGTTACCTTTTTCTGAGATATCGGTGATCCACATTCTTCCCCTGATCGTCAATGAGACAAGGGCTTTCATCAGATTAACCTTATCCATTCGATTCTTGTTCAATGTTTCCATTACATCCAGCTTTTTCTCAAGCGTGGCCAGCTGAGCCTTGATCGCATCAACTTCCTTGGCTTTTGCCTCGTAGGTCTTTAATTCGCTCTGTTTGGCTGAAAGGATATGCTCCAACCTCTGGAGCTTTTTTGCCAAACTAATGTGGTAAACACCCAGAGCCAGTGCAACAAAGGTAAAAAAGAGTATAAAAACAGATATTTGTCTCCGGATGTTTTCTTTTTTTCGTGCCGCGCGATAGGGAAGAAGGTTGGTTTTAATCATTTGTCGCCTATCCTTCTAATAGCTGTTCCCAGGCAGATCGCGGCCTGGGGCGCCATTTGCTGTAAGTATGCCGTATCCAGTTGCCCCTCTTTTATTTCAAACGTTTTAAAGGGGTCCATCACCTCTACCGTGGAAGCTGTTTGAGAAGCCAGCAATTGTCTGAATTCTGCAATATTTGCCCCACCACCACTTAAATATATGGTTTTAATATCTTCTTCAGAATAGGTGGAATAAAAGAAGTCCAGCGCCCGCCTGATTTCTGTTATCCAGTCATTAACGACAGAACTAACGATATTATTCAAATCCTCAGCCGGTATTTTCTCCTGCTTGTCGCTCAGCTTAAGCTCTTCGGCTTCTTCAAACGTACAATCCAGCCTTGAAATTAAGTGCTGATTGATCTGCTTGCAGCCGAACGACACATCACGCATAAAAACAGAGGTGCTGCCCTTTAAAACATTAAGAGATGTTTTTGTGGCCCCGATGTCAATCAGCGCGACACAGTTATCGGCTGTCTCATAATTGATTTCATAAATGTTCTGAAGGGCAAAGGCGTCCACATCAACGATTACCGGTACAAGACCCGCCATTTCAAGAACATTCAGATAGTCGTTAACGGTTTCTTTTTTGGCCGCAACCAGCAGAACATCCATTTGGCTGGGGTTCTGCTCGTTATCCCCCAGAATCTGAAAGTCCAGGTTAACATTATTAATGTCAAACGGAATATACTGTTCAGCTTCGGTCGAAATGACCTCCTGAAGTTGCTCATCCGTCATGGACGACACCGTTATTTTCTTTACAATAACCGAATATCCGCCAATGGAAACAGCCACCCGCTCCTCTTTGATACTGTAATGAGATAACAGATCTTTTATTGTTTCAGCCACTGTTTCAGGGGACTTGATCCCTTCTTCAACAATAGCATCCGGGGGTAATTCCATGGAACCGAAGCGTATCAGCTTTCTTCCCGAGGAGGTTACCGCCACTTCTGCCGCCTTTAAAACGCTGGATCCTATATCCAGTCCGATCAGATGATCATTTTTCTTAAAAAACATAAACGTAACCTCAATCAAAGACCTTATGTTTGTCAGAAAGATCAAACCCCAGCGCGCGGAGAATTTTTCGTTGTGTTTCCATGCGGCAGGCTTTACCTTCTTCAATGCGAGCTATCGTAATTGGAGAAACATCAGCTTTTCTGGCCAGCTCGGATCGGCTTAACAAAAGCGACTGTCTGATTTTATACAAGCGGCTTGTATTCTCTTTCATTTGTTCTTTTACCTGTAACGTTATATGGCATTGAGCTTTCCCCCTGGTTTTCTCATCCGTTAATTAACATTAATTATGTAACATTATAATTAAGTCAAGAAAAAAGTTTATAAATTATTATTAAATATGTACATATTGGCATCACATCCCATGAAACAACAACATATGGTAGTTGCCTTTTTAAAAAAAATGATTATATTTTCTGATTTTTTATTAAAAAAGCCTCATTCTGCACAAAAAAAGGGGGCTGATAACAGCCCCCTTTTTTAACATGCCTTTTATGCTTTTTACTATTTCTCTCTGCCTGAGTATTCCGCATACCCCAACGCCACGGTACGATATACCAGATGCGCCAGCTTTGAAAACGGCAGATAAGCAAAGGTGCAGAAAATAGTAATCAGGTGAATGTAGTAAATAAAATAGGTCAGTGTTTCCGCCCCTGCCATTCGCGTCAGCTCTGTAAGCATCCCTGAAGCACCCAGCGCCAGCACCAGACCAAGCAGAAACCAGTCTTTATAGGAAGAAACCTGGTCTTCCTTGCCCAGACGGTTTTTAATCATCAGAATAGCGCCGAGCACCAGGGCGATACCGGCGGCATTGGCCAGGATTTTGAACGGATTTAACCAATAATAAGGCCCGGGACTGTGCATCAGGTACAGGGCGATGAAGCCGTATGTGGTCATGATAAACAGTCCGATGAAGCCATAAAGCACCATCATGTGGGCGGTGGAACGCTCCTTGTTTTCCGAGCACTCGGTGAACTTGTTGTGTTTGAGGATCGGCAGTATCATGGTAATGATGCCCTTGACGGTACCGATGGCAAGCTCGGAAAAGTTTTGTTTGCCCAGCTTGGAACGACCGTCGGAGACCGCCTGCTCATGGATATCGTTTAGAAAGCGATACAGGCCCCAGGCAAAAATCACCGCTACCAGGCCCGACAGGGGGACAAACACCAGGTCCACAAACCAGGTGGAGTAAAAGTCCGCATGGGCAATGACGCCTTCGGCGTGATGATGGGCCCATTCAAATCCGATGGCGGGCAGCCTCAAAGCCTCAAATATTTTTTCCATGACCCCGCCCATTTTTGTGGTTACCAGGGCGAAAACGGCAAAAATAATCGCCGGTACGGCAATCAAAAGGGGCAGTTTTTTGGGATCATTGACTGCTTTGGCCACGGCTTTGGGCGTGGCATATTCAGAGATGGCGTAAGACCGGATCGCCCCCAGAACATCCCCGGGTTGGGCGCCCCGCGGACATTTGACGGAACAGTCACCGCACTGATGACACAGCCAGATATCCACATCTTTGACCAGTCGGTCCTTCAAACCCCAGGACGCGGCGATCATCTCTTTTCTCGGAAAAGGTTTAATGTCCGGCGAAATCGGGCACACCACCGAACAGGTGGCGCATTGAAAACATTTTTTCAGGGTATTTCCACCAAGCCCGATAACCTCATTGATGAATCCCAGATCCGGCTCAGCAAGATAATTATCATTCATGTTCATGCCTCCATTACTCTCTGCAATTTATTTTCATTGATGGCATCAATTAAAAACCTTTGAATGGATTGGGACCTAATGCTTCGATCTCTTCCACAAATGAATTGATGATTTCCGGAATCTTTTGATAATCATCAATGGCCACCTCTTTCTGCGTCACGCGCTCATTTTCCAGCGCCAGGCTGGCCAGGGCCTCACCGATCTTTTTCATACGGATGCTGGCCAGCTCACTACCCTTGACAAAATGGCACTGGTAGTCATCACCGTGCTTGCATCCCAGGAGAATGGCACCGTCCATACCCTGTGACAGGGCGTCCTTGATCCAGATCACGTTGACCGAGCCCAGGCAGCGGACCGGGATAATCCGGACGTCCGCCGAAAAAGAAAGATGGTTCATTCCGGCGATATCAATGGCCGGGTAAGCATCATTTTCACAGACCAGGGCCAGAATCCGCATGGGCGGTTCAGAATAATCGTCTTCAGACGGCACCCAAATCGATTTGACCATATTGCCGATGCTGTTGACATTATAATCGGCGAAACCGATGATACGCTCAGGGCAGGCCCCCATACAGGTACCGCAACGCCGGCACCGGGTGGGATTGGGTTTGGGGGTCCCTTTTTCATCGTCATCCAGGGCGCCGAAAGGGCACTCTTCCGTACAGCGTTTACACTGCGTGCAGCGCTGAAAGAAGAAATCCGGAAACGTCATATCGCCCGAGCGGGGATGTACGGACACGCCCCGATTGGAAGACTCCAGGCACTGAATGGCTTTCAAAGCCGCGCCCGCAGCATCTTCAATGGTTTCCTCGATGGTCATGGCCCGACGAATGGTTCCGGCAGCGTAAACGCCGGTCCGCTGGGTCTCGTATGGAAAGCAGATAAAATTGGAGTCCGCGTACTGATCAAAAATATCATTGTCGCGAAAACCCGGACCCTGACGATAGGCCAGGTTAACCACCGGGTCATCCTTTGTCACCGGTACCATACCGGCGGCCAGGACGACCAGATCGGCCTTGACCTTGAGCTTTTCACCCAGCAGGGTATTGTTGGCTTCCACCATCAGCTTGTTGCCGCTCTTGCTGACACCGACCACGTCCCCCTTGGTCATGAAAATGCCCGGGTCCTGCTGCATGCTCTTGTAAAAATTTTCAGCCAGGCCGGGAGTGCGCATGTGCTGATAAAAAATATAGGCTTTCCCGTCGCTGTAATCATCGCGGACATATTTGGCCTGCTTTAAGGTGGCCATGCTGGTGACAGCACCACAATAATCAAAATCACTGTCATCTTCATCCTTGCCCGGGCTCTGAATAAAAACAACCGACTTGGCTTCTTTGCCGTCCGACGGCCGGGTAACTTTTCCTTTAGCCGCCATCTCCTCGAACTGGCTGTTGGTGATGACATCGGGGGTTTCACCGACACCCAGGTGGGCATATGCTTCGCCTTCAATCTTGGGCGAACGCCAGCCCGCTGCCAGTACAACAGCACCAAACTTTTCACCTTCGGGATCAAGCTTGAGGATATCTTCCCTGCCTTCATTATACTTCATCAAGGCTTCGAACTGCTGTTCGGCGGTCAGTTCCTTGCCGCTTTCATCCACCTTCATTTCTTCAGGCAACGGAAAAGGAACGTCAAAAGGATGTTTTTCGCCGGGATTTTTCAGTGTCACCGTGAAGTCGCCGGGTTGACCGGCAATACGGGCAACAATGGTTTCCGTTTTCACGGTAATATTGGCATCGGCCTCGATCTGCTGTTTAAGATCGGACACAACCGGCGGAATCAGGCTGTCATAGGGCTCGGCCACGGGCATCTGTTTGCGCATTTTTGCGGCAAACCCGCCAATCTCTTTTTCTTTCTCCACGATCATTACCGGATAACCGGCCTTGGCCGCGTCCAGTGCGGCTGCCATACCGGCCACACCGCCGCCGATAACCAGAATCCTATTGGTATAATTATCCAGCGCATAGGGCTCGGGAAGTTGGATGCTCTTCATGCGGGCCATGCCCATGCGAATATAGTCATCGGCCAGCAGCTGGACCCGGTCAAAATGTTCGCCGTCATCTTTCTGGTCTTCCTCCAGGGCCGGAAATTCAGACCGGGGATGGGACCAGACCACCTGCTCTCTTAAGTTGACCCGGTCAACCAGGCAGTTTTCAAAGGAAAACACATCGAAATTAACCCGACGGGAGCATCCCGCGATGATCAGGGAATTAACGCCGTCATTGGCAATGTCATTCTTTATCAGTTCCACACCTTCTTTGCCGCACAAAAACGGATGCGTTTTGACAGGAAGTCCTTCTTCCTTGGGAACCGCGCACAATGCGTCGATATCCAGTGCATCCCCTATTCCGCAGCCGGTGCAGACGTATACGCCATATTTCTTATCCATTTGGGGGACCTCCTACCTTTTCAGAGTTTGAATTGCTTTTAATGCCATACCGGTCGCGTTCTGGTTGCACGACACAACATCAGCCGGCTTATTGGCGCAACCGGCCGCGAACATGCCGCCCTTGGCAAAGTCATTAATGACAAACCCGTCCTCATTGAAGTTGAGATCGGCCGGAAGTTTGACATTGGCTGCGGTCGGCTGCATGCCGGTTGCCAGGACCACCATGTCAACCGTCTGCTCGGATTTTTCGCCGGTTACCGCGTTTTCAGCGACAACGGTTACCTGCCCGGAAGCTGCGTCCCTGACCTCGGCCACCTTGCCTTTGATAAAAAAGACGTTCTCGTCTTCCTTGATCTTCTTGTAGAAATTTTCATACTTGAGGCCGGGCGTCCGAAGATCGATATAAAAGATATAAATCTTGGCTTCAGGATACCGCTCGCGAATGTAGGTCGCCTGTTTGAGCGATGCCATACAGCAGATGTAAGAGCAGTAAGGCAGGTGTTTTTCGTCCCGGGATCCGGCACATTGCACAAAGGCAATTGTTTCCGGTGCCTTGTCATCCGAAGGCCGCGTAATGATGCCCTTGGTTGGGCCATTGGGCGCCGCCATCCGCTCCAGCATCATGTTCGTAATCACGTTCTGGCAGGTGCCATAACCAAGGTTGTCAATTTTAGCCGCGTCATACGGTTCCCAACCGGTGGCCCAGATAATGGCGCCGACGTTCAAATCCAGTGTTTTGGGCGTCATATCCAATTCAATCGCATCATACTTGCAAGCCTCGACACATTTTCCGCAGGAAGTGCCTTTGCAGGTAGCGGCATCAATCGTAAACCGCATGGGAAAAGCCATGTGGGTTGTCTTATAGACGGCTTTGGTCTTGTCCAGGCCGAAATTAAACGGATTGTTCCGCTCGACCGGACAGACATCCACACAATCTCCGCAGGCGGTACAATTTTCGTTGATAAACCGGGGGTTCATCTGTACCGTTACGGTGTAGTTACCGGGTTGACCGTCGACCTTGACAACTTCGGACAGGGTATATGTCCTGATCCTGCGGTTGTCTTTGATGCGACGGTAGTTGATCTCCAGACCGCAACTGGGGGGACACAGCTTGGGAAAATACTGATTCAACTGTGACACTCTTCCACCCAGATAAGGCTCCTTTTCAATCAAAAAGACCTCATACCCCACCTCGGCGGCCTCAAGGGCGGCAGTCAAACCGCTGATTCCCCCGCCGACTACCATTATGCTTCCGCTGGTAGGGGTTGATTTATCTGTCGTCATACCATCCCTCCGTGTTTCAAGTTAATGTTTTTATTTTTCGGGTATTGACTTTCTACTTGATGATGTAACCGGTTATCCACCGGGTTTTACGAATCTGACGCGTGCACCTCTGGCTTTGGCTTTATGCCGGAGGTAAACCCGTCACATGCGTAAAACCCGGATTACCACGGATCCGGTCCGCTGATACAAAAGTGCTGCTTAACAAAAACCTCCAGGCGGCAAGCGCCTGGAGGTTTTGTCGCCGATCAATCAATTAAACCGGTCAATTAGGCATCCGGAATAATTTTTACGTAATCCACTTTCTTCAAAGACCACTGGTTAGTGGCTTTGTCATAAGTAGAGTTGGTGAAACAGAACCAGTTGGCATCATCCTGTCCCGGATGATCCGCATTGTAGTAGAAGCCCGGGTAACGGGTTTCTTTACGGAACTGGATGTGACGGCAATGGGCTTCAACCGTATAAATACGGTGATAGATTTCCCAGGCCCGCATCAGTTCGTGCAGATCGCCGGCAGCCAGCTTTTCACAGTCTTCACGCATGGTCTCGAACAGTTCCATGAGGATTTCCAGGTTCTTCTCGCTGGTCATGTAGTAAGTCGCCGTTCCAGCACCATACTCATGGGTGGCTTTCATCAACCGGTACATCATGCCTTCCGGTTTCATGTAGTTGGGGTTGACGTCGTCAGCGGTGGTGTAAGCGCAGTTGTCCAGATAAACGCGGACCGGTTTGTAAACCATGTCTACCAGTTCTTCTTTGCTTTCTTTCAGGGTCGGGGTGAAGTCCGCGTTGTCACGAACATACTTGGCCATTTCTTTGGCAGCCATACGACCTTCGGCATGAGAACCGGAGGAGAACTTATGACCGGAACAGGCCACGCCGTCACCGGCGGTAAACAAGCCGTCAACCGTGGTCATACGGTTGTAGACTTTACCGCTCTTGGCTTTGATTTTGTAGCTGTCAGGTACCCAGTCAAAATCCGGGCCGGAGGTCCAGATACCGCAGCAGCCGGAGTGTGAACCCAGCAGATACGGTTCGGTCGGCATAACTTCGGAGTTCTTCTTCTCCGGTTCACAGTTCTGAGCGCACCACAGATTGGCCTGGCCACAGGTCATATCCAGGAAGTCTTCCCAGGCTTCGGACTCAAGGTGCTTGAGTTCTTTCTTGTCCATGGTTTTTCCCAGCTCGGCCAACGCGGTAACCGTATCCATCATGATCGGACCGCGGCCTGCCTTCATTTCAAACAGCATGAGGTGGTTACGCAGACAGGTCGGCGTAATGGCAGCCGTGCCGTAGGGAGCATAATTTTGCAGTTCGGCCTTGGCGGCGTCGCTGGCGGCAAAATTCTCGCCCAGACCGTTTAAGGCTTTGGCCTTGAACAGCAGGAACCAGGCACCGACAGGACCGTAACCGTCTTTAAAACGGGCCGGGGTGAAACGGTTTTCCATCATGGACAGTTCGGCACCGGCTCTGACGGCCATGGTGTAGGTGGAACCGGAGTTCCATACCGGATACCAGGCACGGCCTTTACCTTCACCGACTGACCGGGGCTGGTAAATATTGACAGCACCGCCACAGGCGACCATACATGTTTTGCATTTAATGATGTAGACTTTGTTCTCACGGACGGAGAAACCAACGGCACCGGCGATTCTTCCCGGATCATTGGCGTCGTTCAGCAGTTCGACGATGAAAACTCTTTCCAGAATGTTATCTTCGCCCAGGGCCAGCTTGGCCGCTTCGGCGACGACTCTTTTGTAAGACTCACCGTTGATCATGATCTGCCATTTACCGGTACGAACCGGTTTGGCCCCGGATTTCAGGGTGCCCATGGACTGGCCTTTTTTACCGTCCATATTTTTGCCTTCCGCGGACAGTTTCCAGACCGGCAGTCCCCACTCTTCGAACAGGTGGACGGAATCGTCAACGTGACAGCCCAGATCAAAAATCAGGTCTTCACGGACAATACCCATCAGGTCGTTTCTGACCATGCGGACATAGTCTTCCGGTGCGTTTTCGCCGATGTAAGTGTTAATAGCGGACAAGCCCTGAGCAACCGCGCCACTTCTCTCCATGGCGGCCTTGTCGCACAGAAGGACCTTCTTGTCGCCAGCCCATTTTTTAATCTCAAAAGCCGTACCGCAGGCAGCCATACCACCGCCGACGATCAGAATATCGACTTCGCGCTCATCAACTTCAGGATCTCTTACAGCCTTCAGTTCACCTTTTGGTTTATTCGGTAATGCCATACTTATATCCTCCTAAAATATACGATATTTATTTTCAGATCCGCTTTGGTGAAACAATCCAGTTACACTGTTTTGGGCGTCGGCATGGTTTTGCCGTCAGCCTCTTCCGTACTCAGCAACGGAGAATCCAGATCCTTGCCCTGCAGATCGGCATAAGCATTGGCAGTGCCTTCATCGGTGGTCCGGATCGGGAACTTAAAGCGTTTAACAACGCCGTTTCTGAACTTACAGGTCCACATGACATCTTCGGTTCCCAGCATCGGCATAATGCTGCTTCCCAGAGGAACAAAGTCCGCATAGCCTCTTACTTCAATGGCCTGGGTGGGGCAGATCTTGACACAGGAAAAACATTCCCAGCACTGATCCGGTTCCTGGTTGTAGGCTTTCATGGCGTCGGGATCCAAAACCATCAGATCGTTGGGACAAATATACATACAAGCTGTCTTGTCCCCGCCCTTGCAACCGTCACATTTTTCAGCAATTACAAAACTTGGCATTTAAAACCTCCTGATTTGTTACCTTAATTAAAATAAAACAAATACTGACTCATTACCTAAATTATTGAATTCGATAGGTCACAAATTTTCCTGTGGCACCTCCCTTCTTTTTCCTTTTATTTTTTTTATAGATAGCCTTTTATCTCCGGCTGAAAACTTAAAAGAACAGGCCGCGGACGGCAGCCGCCGAAAATTTGCACACAAAAAATCGGCCTGACCCTAACTATAAAACAAAGAGAAAGACTAAAATCAAAAAAACCAAAAGTCAAGCTATTTACACAAACTTTTGCGTATTCTGACAAGAGAGAATAGCACTACATTTTATAGGGGTTATGATGGGATCAAACCACCATATATAGGTACGGTAATAAGGCTTGAAACCGATTAAAACGGCCCTGGTGTAATTGGGTTTAAGCGAAAATCGGTACCCCATGACCGTGGTGATCATCGGTGAATATTTCAAAGGCCGCCCGTGAAGTGGTTTCCAGGGCCTGGCGGGCCTTTCCCTGGTCGGCTTCAATCGTCAAGCGGCAGGCGGCGATCTTGGTGTTCAGGCAGTGTTTGATGCCACCGGGGGGATTATAATATCGCAGACCGACAAAGTCTTCTTTTTTCGCCAGAATCGTTCCCTGAACAGCGATTTCTTTTGTCGCCGACTTAAACGCCCATTTAAAATAGCCGAACCGGCCGAAGGCCTTCAGGCTTTGTGCAATACTGTTGAGTTTATACTCCCGGCCCTCATGTCGAAGTACCATCAGTGTCATGCGGGGCGTTTTGACCGGCCCGAACCTCAGTTGGGCGGTCGCCAGTTCAAAAAAGCTGTCCGGGCTGTTGTCAAATCCGGCCACCTGTCCCCAGGCGTATGAATCGGTATGTTTGACACCCCAGTTATGATTCTGGCTTCCGACCCAGTCTTTTATCTCCATTATTGATCCATTGACGATCAAACGGCCGTTGAATACGGCCATGGGTAATCCGACCAGGGCCTTGGCCTTGGGAAAGCCGGTATCATACATCTTATATGGAAGCAGAAACAGCGGCTTGCTGTCCCCCGCGTAAGACAGGTCCCATTCAATCGTGTCGTTTTCACCGGCCGCGCCGACCAGTTGTTTATCATCCAGCAGGGCCTCGCCCACGTTTACGGAAAAACGATTACCGGCAAACCGGCATTCACCAATCGGCCGTTCGGTTTTTACGGAAACGTGACCATCGGTCTCACCGTCAAACCAGGTGGCCCACAGCTCACCGATGGTCGGCTCAGAGATGTCCCGGGGTTCGAAAACCGTATACCGGATCCAGAATGCCCTGGGTTTGTCGGGGTGGTTGGCGCGCATGAAAAAACTTTCATAAAACCCCTTTTTGTCCGCCCGGAACCGGGAATGGTTGGCGGTTGCGGTCAGCTGCTGAACAAGGTTGCCCATAAGTGTTTCCTTTCAACATTGAGCGTTCAACGTCGAACATCCAATGAGATATTCTGTCAATACCTGTGAAAATGTTCCGCAATATAGTCCGCCGCCCGGGTGGCAAAGGCCATGATCGTTACCTGGGGGTTGACCCCCAGTGAAGAGGGGAAGACACTGCCGTCGGTGATAAAAAGGCCTTTGACGTCATGTGTCTCCAGGTTCAGGTCGACCACGGAAGTACCGGGTGTATTGCCCATGCGGCAGGTTCCCAGGGGATGAAAGGCCATGAGTTCAAAATGCCACGGTTTAATCCGCATGGTCTTGAACCTGGCCAGCTGTTCCGCTGTTCTGATCTGCGGCATTTTAAAACAGGCGGTAAAAACCCGGCGGGCACCGGCTGCAAAAAAGATATCAGCCACGTAACCGATGCCTTTTCTCAATCGCTCGGCGTCCTTCTGGTTCATGGAATACCAGGCCGTATAAGCGGTGCCCGGTAAAAACGGTGGAAAAATCCGGCCCCGGGTGGTATCGCTGACCATCACCCCGAAAGCCGCCAGGTTATTGTAATGCCTGGCCAGATACTTATGGTCCTGGCCGGTGCCCGGCAGGGCCATGGCCATGACACCCGGCGGTATGAAGATCCCCTCCAGCATAACCCCTTCATCGGCAAAGTCGTCGATCATACCACCCTGGGAAACCCCGTGATGCCCTTTAACCGCTTCGTCCATCTCTGCCACCACCCGGCCGCAGGGATGAATGGTCAGGCCCCGTCCAACCTGACCGGAAGTGTTGGCCAGATGCCTCTTCAGCATAAAGGCCGGGGTAATCATGGTGCCCATGGCCAGGCAAACGATTCGGGCCGTCACCCTGATCGCAAACGTTTCCCTGTTGTTCTCCGGGTTGACGAACCGCCCCCTGACGCCGACCACCCGACCGCCTTCGGTTATGATCTTTCTTGCCCGGCAGTTGGCAAAAACCCTTGCCCCGGCCGAAATCGCTTTGGGAATGTAAGCCACATCCGTGGATTGCTTGGCATTTTTGACACACCCCCACTGGCAGACACCGGCGCCTTCACAGCCCCTGACATTATGTTTCAGCGGCTTTACGGTCAGCCCCAGCTTTTCCGCGCCGCGTTTGACAACCTGGTAGTTTCCGCCGAGAACATCCTCGGTGAGTTCCACCACGTTGATTTCCTGCTCTACCCGTTCAAAATACGGGGTCAGTTCCTTATAAGATAAGCCCTTACAGTCAAATTGGGCCTGCCAGGCGTTCACCACTTTTTCCGGCGTTCTGAAACAGGTGGCGGAATTGACGGTTGTTGTACCGCCGACACACCGGCCCAGGGTAATTGAAACCGGCGGTAATCCCAGGGCCAGGGTCATGGCCGATTCCCGGTACAGCCTGGCCATCATATCCCCGGCATCCTGGTTAAAATTTTTAACCGTAAAATGACTACCCTCCTCAAGGGCGACAACCGACAGGCCCTTTTCGGCCAGTTCTTTGGCCACCACCGCACCGCCCGCCCCGGTGCCAATGACACAGACATCGGCTGATACACTTATGTTTGAGGATATGTCCTTGAATTCCCTTATCATGACCGCTACTCTTTAAGACGTTCAAAATGTTCGGCTACCGGAAACCGGGGGCGGTAACCGATGGCGTCCTGGACCTCTTTTATGCCGTAAAAAGCCGGAAAAATCAGGACCTTGACAATCATAATGGCCGCCGCACCCAACACCCCTGCTCTCTCGGCCTTGTCCATCAAAGTTTCCAGCTGACCATCCTTTAAGCGGGTTATGGAC
Source organism: Desulfosudaceae bacterium (assembly GCA_963674745.2). Lineage (GTDB taxonomy): Bacteria > Desulfobacterota > Desulfobacteria > Desulfobacterales > Desulfosudaceae > JBFMDX01. The sequence goes on from CAXXDV010000001.1 coordinate 1,099,471, forward strand.
ACCAGTCGTTTCATTTTATAAACAGGAAGACCGTAATCAACTATCCCCAACATGATTTTAAGCCCCGTTCGGGTCAAAAAAGGCATACGAAACAAGGCATAATCCACCCGCGGCAACCATTTATGTGCCAAATCTCCGGCGCCAGGGGAAAAATAAGGCCCCCCCGGAGGAATAATGCCTCGGCCCATTGCGGCCAATATGGCGGCCTGACGGCGTGACAGTGTCTGGTAAGTCATGAATTTTATCCCGGGGCGCTTTGGAAGGCCCCGTTGCCGGTCCGGATATTTCACCCTCCGGCCGAGTGGTTCTTAAAAATACCGTTAAACCTTAAACGGAAAGAGAACAGAAATGCCGGTGTTTCCCGGTATGGAAAATATATCACCGATTCTGAAATGGTTTTGTTCGTCGCCAAATCCGTGACGGTGCCATAACAGGTAACATGGGTTCGATAAAGATTCCAAGGCCATAGATTGCGTTTTTCACCCACGTAGAGATAGGTCTTACCCGATTCATCATTAAACGTAAGCTTGTAACGGATTTTCCGTTCGGTAAAATAAAGCAGGTGAAGCGTGCCGCTGCAGGACGCTTTTTTCACCAGGCCGTCTACGGTAATAAACCCCCGGGCTTCGTTAAACAGAAACTGCCCTGAAAACGGATTTAAAAAGGAAAACAGATTGCGGTTTCCCCAGGTGATATGAAACAGCAATGGACGCTTTTTTTTCCGGTCTTCCCGGCCATCGGTAAAAAAATGACTGCCCGTCATTATTTCGTCCAACTTAAATCCGATCATTACGCCTCCCGTTTCTGCGGCCCGTCAATTGGTCTTTATATCATCCGGAAGATAAGAATATAAGGATCTGGACACACAGGGGCCAAGGATTCAAGGGGTCGAGGGGTCAAGGGCGTGTTTTGGCCCCTCGACCCCTTGAATCCTTGGCCCCTTCCAGGACCTTTGACTGAACTGAAAATTATACAATCCACAAACTACAACTGATCGGAAGATGAGCCATATTGTTATTTTACATTTTTTTCATCATTTTGCAACACACCGCCGTTAACAGGAAGGGATATTTATTTGCTTGAACATGAAAATGAGATAAAATTCAAAATTATGGCTTCTCAACCGACAAAAGTGGAATTACTGGCACCGGCAGGCAGCTTCGAAAAAATGCGGATTGCCGTAGAATATGGCGCTGATGCCGTATACCTGGCCGACCGGCATTTTTCGCTTAGAAACGCGGCCGACAACTTTACCCTTGATCAAATTGCGCAGGCGGCTTCCTACACCCGGCTGCACGGCGTCCGCCTTTATGTGGCCTGTAACATCTATCCCCGGACAGCCGAACAGGATCAAATCGCGCAATACCTTGAAGCGCTCGGCCGGATCGGACCGGACGCCGTTATCATTGCCGATCCCGGCATCCTGATGATGACACGGGAGATATTGCCCGAGATGCCGATCCACCTGAGCACCCAGGCCAATACCACCAGCTTAAAAGCCGTCCAGTTCTGGAAAACACAGGGTGTATCACGTGTCAATATTGCCCGGGAACTGTCGCTCGATGAAATAAAGGAAATTTCGGACGGCTCTGATATGGAAATTGAGGCGTTTGTTCACGGCGCCGTGTGCATGGCTGTCTCCGGGCGATGCCTGTTAAGTATTTTTCTCTCCGGACGGGACAGTAACCGCGGCATGTGCAGCCACCCCTGCCGCTGGCGTTATCAGGTATCGGAAGAAAAAAGACCCGGGCAGTATATGCCGGTCGAAGAATCCGAGCGGGGCTCATTCATTTTCAATTCCCGCGACCTGTGCATGATCGAGCATCTGGACAAAATGATTGATTCCGGCATTTCCTCTTTAAAAATTGAAGGCCGAATGAAAAGCGTCCACTACCTGGCCGCCACTGTTCATACCTATCGCGAGGCCCTGAACACCTATTACGCTTCACCACAAACGTTCCGGGTGAAAAACCGCTGGAAAGAGGCCCTGGCATCGGTCACCAGCCGGGGTTATTCCACCAACTTCTACCTTGGTCCGCCGGGTCCCCAGGCCATCAATTTTTTCGATACCACCCCTGGCCCCGAGCACCTGTTCATCGCTACCGTCCTGGGGCAGAACGAAAACAATCATTGCCGAATCCTGGTGAAAAACAAACTGTTTGTAAATGATAAGATAAGCATTCTATCCGCCGGTCAACCGATCAGAAGAGATGTCATCCTGGAGATCTACGATGACAACGGCCAGCCATTGGCGTTTGCCCAGCCCAACAGCGTGGTGAATATTAAACTGATGGATGAATGTCATCCCAATGATCTGATCCGGCGTATGGAAATATCCGACCGGCTGGAAACAGAAAAAAACCATCAACAAGCCACCTGAAACCGGCTTTTACCGGAACATGACATTTAAGTTATTGCTTTTTTTTATTTATATAATTAAAATCAAGAATTATTTTGTTTTAAATGCGATTTTTTAACTCGGAAAATACCGCAAATTCCAATTTGCCCGGAGAAAAGCGATGATTATCGAGGATGAAGAGAGTTTGCAGATGTATGTCGAGGAGTCCCTCGAGCATATGTCCAATATTGAAAACAATCTTCTGGCAATAGAAAAAGCAGGCGATAAACCTGACGAGGAAATCGTCAACGAGGTTTTTCGTGCCGCGCACTCCATAAAAGGCGGTGCCGGCCTTATGGGCCTGAACAATATCAAGGAACTGGCCCATAAGGTGGAAAATGTCCTCGGCCTGATCAGAGAAAAAAAGATAAAGCCTGATTCCAAAATTATCAGCATTGTGCTCTCCGCTTTTGACAAACTCAACAACATGATCAATCATATCAGGGAAAGCGAAGAAATCGATATCTCAGAAGAAGTCGTGTCCCTGACCGGTCTGACGACCGCCTCACTTCCTGAAGCCAAAAAATCAAGCGTTGGTCAGTTGCTTCATGTCTTTTTTGAAGAAAACGGCAAACCTGTTTTTACGACCACCCGTTACGACTTCGACGAAGCCGTCAAAGGCGGTCGTGAACTGTATATCATCAAATGGGATCTGATCCGTGATATTCAGGACAATGAAAAGTCTCTGATCGATATCATGAAAACCATTTCAGCCAGCGGCAACATCATTGATTCCACGGTCGATATTGAAGGCGTCGGGACACTGGAAGATGCCGTGCCGGATCGTGTGCCCTTCATGCTGCTCTACTCAACGCTGATCGGTGAAGACATTCTGCCCGCCCTGTTCAATGTCAACAAGAAAAACATCCGGCGTGTCACATCCAGGCTGGTGCGTTCGGTCGGCGATATGGATACGCCGGTTGATGAACCCCTCTTTGCCACAAAATCCGAACCGGCGACACCGGCTCAACCGCAACCACCGGAACCTGAACCGGGCGGACCGCCTGCCAGGTCGTCTATGCCCCCGGTTGAAACGGAATCGGCCTTTGAAGAAACCGATGTTCAGCCGACGAACCCGATGGAAACAGACTTTTTCGAACCGGACCCGGAAGAAGCGGCCATTACGGATAACGACGGCGGTGCAGAGGACAAGTTAAAACCGTTCGTCATCAAATCCTCGCAGATGCAGACGTCATTGCGGGTGGACGTTAAACTTCTTGACAACCTGATGACCCTGGCCGGAGAAATGGTGCTCAGCCGGAATCAGCTCCTTCAAAACATTGCGGCCGGTAACGTTAAGTCCATTGCCGCTGCCGGTCAGCGCATCAACATGGTCACGTCGGAACTGCAGGACGTCATTATGCGAACCCGGATGCAGTCGATTGGGAACATCTTTAATAAGTTTCCGCGGCTTGTCCGGGACATGTCCCAGACCCTCGGCAAAAAGATTGAACTCACCCTGGAGGGAACGGATGTCGAGCTTGATAAAACGATTATTGAGGCCATCAGCGATCCGTTAACGCATTTAATCAGAAACTCCGTGGATCATGGTATTGAACCCCCGGGAAAAAGAAGCAACCTGGGTAAAAATCCCATCGGCCGGATTCACCTGGCGGCCCTGCATGAAGCCGGACAGGTCACCATTGAAATCACTGATGACGGAAACGGTATTGACGCAAACGAGGTCGCAGCGACGGCACTTCGTAAAGGCCTGATATCTGAAAGTCAGGCTGCCGGCATGACGCAGAAGGAAAAAATGGACATGATTCTCCTGCCCGGATTCTCAACGGCCAGCCGGGTAACGGATGTTTCTGGGCGTGGCGTCGGCATGGACGTGGTCAAAACAAATCTGGATAAACTCGGCGGCTCAATGGATATTGAATCCGTCCTTGGAAGCCATACCACAATTACCATCAAACTGCCCTTGACGCTGGCCATTATTCCCAGCCAGATCATTCTGGTGGGTGAGGAAAAATACGCCATCCCCCAGGTTAACCTTGATGAACTGTTACGGATACCCGCCGATCAGGTTAAACATCGTATCGAAAAAGTCGGTGACGCTGAAGTTGTTCGACTGCGCGGCAAATTGCTGCCACTGGTTGACCTGGCCCGGGTGCTGGGAGTTGAAAAAACATTTTTTGACCCGGTTGAAGGTATACGGAAACTGGAGCGGCGTCAGAACATTGCCGATCGGCGATCCAAGAAAATCTCACATCATGACAATAAACCGACAAAAGAAACCGATGACCATTTAACAATGATGGAAACCAGCGGTCAAACCGCCGAGCAGCCGTCGCGGCGACTAAGCGACGACCGGCGATACCGGGCCACCAGCGCCATCAACATCGCCGTTGTCTCACTGGCGGACATGAAATATGGACTGGTTGTGGACCGCCTGCTTGACTCTGAAGAAATCGTTGTCAAGCCCCTGGGGAAACACCTTAAACAATGTCAGGAATTTTCAGGCGCCACGATCATGGGGGATGGAAAGGTGTCCCTTATTCTTGATGTGGCCGGAATCGCGGATTCCGCGGAACTGAACATTGTCGATATTTCGCGCAAGGAAAAGAAAGAGGAAATTGAAAAGCTGGAAGCCCAGAAGATCAAAGACGAAAAAGAAATCGCTTCGCTTCTGATATTCAGCAATGACGACGGCAAAGAGCGGTTTGCCGTTTCGCTGGGGCTGGTAGAACGCATTGAAAGTATCAAAACCGCGGCCATTGAAGATGTCGGCGGCAAGCAGGTTATTCAGTATCGTGGCGGTGCGCTGCCGCTCTTTTCAATTGACCAGGTGGCCTCCGTAAAACCGTTACCGAAAGTTGAGGAGATAGAGGTTATTGTCTTTACCATCGGGGGAAGGGAAATCGGCCTGATGGTGGTTCCGCCTGTGGACGCCGTGGAAGTCCCCATTAACATTGATTCAAAAGCCCTGAAACAACCCGGAATCATCGGTTCCGCCATTATCAACAGTCGGACCACCTTGATTCTGGATATATTTGAAGCGGTTAAAACCCTCTATCCGGACTGGATGGACACCGTTACCAAAAAACAGATCAAAACCGGCGGCAGCGGAACCCTGCTGTTTGTTGAGGATTCCGACTTCTTCAGGCGCCAGGTCAAAGGGTTCCTGGAAGACGGTGGTTTCCAGGTGATCGAGGCCAAAAACGGCCAGGAAGGATGGTCTATTCTGACACAGGAGTTCGAGGGCATCGATCTTATTATCACCGACCTTGAAATGCCGAAGATGAGCGGTTTTGAACTGACCGAAAAAATCAAGAACGATGACCGGTTCAAACATTTTCCGGTCATCGCCCTGACCTCCCTGGCGGGTGAAGCAGACATCATCAAGGGAAAGCAGGTCGGTATCACGGACTATCAAATCAAGATGGACAGGGGCAAGTTGCTTGAAACGGTTAAACGGCATATCGAAAAAGACCAACCCTCCCAATAACCTGAAAGCCAGAGGCAGTTGCTTATGCATTCAACCGCAGCCATAAAACAAAAAAGCATGACCGAGCTGGTCACTTTTTATATTGGAAATTCCTTGTGCGGCATAGACATAACCGATATCCAGGAAATTAATAAGCAGACCGCCAACCTGACCTGGGTGCCCAAAGCACCCGACTATGTGGTTGGTGTCCTGAATCTGAGGGGAATGATCGTAACGATTCTCGATCTGGGAAAAAAGCTTGGGCTTTCGCCCCTGACCCGCAGCAAAAAAAGCAGAAATATTGTGGTTCATTTTGAGGAGGAACTGGTCGGTATCATGGTGGATGAGGTCAGCGAGGTGTTGTCCGCCAAGTCTGATGACATAGAGCCCTCGCCCGCCAATCTCGGCGGTGTGCAGGGGAAATTTTTTTGTGGCGTGCTAAAAACAGATAAACATCTGATCGGCATCCTTGATATTAAAAAAGCGTTGTCAGACGAATAGGCCGTTTATTATTGTTAATATCGATGATAATGTCATAATTCCGTTTTGACCGGAAATATGAAAACATCATTAACTCTTTTTGAAAATACTATGAGCGCTTCCGAAAAGTTGAAAATACTGGTAGTCGATGACACCATTCTCTATCGCAAAATTGTCAGTGAAATCCTGGCCGAACTTCCGAATGTCGAGATTGTCGGCACCGCCAGTAACGGTAAAACCGCCATCACCCGCATTGCTTCCTTGAAGCCGGATCTGATCACGCTGGACATTGATATGCCAAGCATGGACGGTATCGAAGTCCTGGAAGAAATCAACCGGCTGGCCTATGACGTGGGCGTTATCATGCTCAGCTCCCTGACTTACGAAGGAAGTGAAATGACCGTCAGGGCCCTTGAGTTGGGGGCGTTTGATTTTATTCCCAAGCCCGAACTTGATTCCATGGAAGCCAGCAAACAATACATCAAGCAGCGGTTTGCCCCCATGGTTCGATCCTTTGCCGATCGAAGAGAAATCAAAAAGATCCTGTCCGGCCAGTCATCATACAAAGCCAGAAAACCCGTTGAACCCATCATCACTGCCCCCGAGCCCACGCCACCTGCCACGGTTGACAGACCGATCAGAGCCGGGAAAAAGACACGCTCTGATATTGTCGTTATCGGCATTTCAACCGGCGGCCCGAAAGCCCTGGCAGCACTGATTCCCGAAATTCCGGCCGACATCAACATTCCTGTTCTGATTGTTCAGCATATGCCGCCGCTTTTTACCCAGTCTTTGGCAAAAAGCCTCGATTCAAAATCAGCGGTTAAAGTTAAAGAAGCTCAGGACGGTGAGGCCCTGGCGCCGAACACCATTTTCATCGCTCCCGGCGGAAAACAGATGAAGGTGGAAAAAAACGAAAGCGGTGCCAAAATGCTGAGAATTTGTGACGATCCGCCTGAAAACAGCTGTAAACCTTCCGTTGATTACCTTTTCCGATCAGTGGCCGAGCATTTTGGAGAAAAAGCAACCGCTATTATTATGACGGGAATGGGATCAGACGGCAGCCTGGGTATTGAAGCCATGAAGGCCCGCGGGGCCTTTATTGTCGCCCAGGATGAAGCAAGCTGCACGGTTTTCGGCATGCCTAAAAAGCCGATTGAATCCGGCCTGGTGGATCTCATTTTGCCGCTTGAAAAAATTGCTGCCGAAATCATTAACGCCGTGAAGCCGCAATAATATTCGCGCGCCTATGCCAAAGATCACGTCACTGGAATTCAGCGTCTTTTCTAAATATCTGTTTGAGATATCAGGCATATCGCTTCAAAAAGGCAAGGAGTATCTGTTTGATACCAGATTGGCGCCCCTGCTGGCGGAATTTAAATGTGTCTCTTTTTCAGAGCTGTATTACAAGGCCAAAAGGGATATTGCCCTCGAAGAAAAAATCATCGATGCGCTGACCACGAACGAGACTTATTTTTTCCGGGACACCCATCCTTTTGAACTGCTTCAGCACAAAATCCTGCCCGACCTGATCGACAAGCGGAGTTCCGGCCCCCTGCCCATGGGAAAGGTACCGATCCGCATCTGGAGTGCGGGATGCTCCAGCGGCCAGGAGGTTTACAGCATCACGTTCATCCTGGACAACCTGAATCTTAAAGAAAGCGATTACGATATTTATATTCTCGGGACCGACATTTCCAACGCGGCCATTTCAAAGGCAAGTTATGGCGTTTATTCCAGTTTTGAACTGTCACGAGGCCTGCAACCGGACAACATGGAGTCTTATTTTACCAAAATAAACGACAACACATGGAAAATTAATGATAAATATCGCTGGATGGTATCCTTTAAAACCCATAATCTGTTCAACAAAATTCCCACGCTGAAAAAATTTGATATTATATTATGCCGTAATGTGGGCATTTACTTTTCTCAAGCTGATCGAAGCCGCCTTTATCAGATTATCCGGTCTCAAATTGCTGACGACGGTTACCTGTTGATTGGTTCAACCGAATCCCTTACCCATGACACGGACCTTTTTATCCCCAAAAGATATCTCCGCGCGCAATTTTATCAACCCAACCCCGACATTGACCCGGGTTTGTAAAAGTATTGTAACAGCTTATTTTCCCCTCGTTTTTTCCTTTTATTGTCATAGAATCGTCTTATATTCGTAACAGAAACAATGAAAACGTTTTAACCGTACGAATGGGAACATAACGGAAAGGAATGGGACATGAGTTGGCTAAAAAAAATATTGTTAGTGTATCCTGAAATTCCGACCAACACTTACTGGAGCTTTAAGTACACCCTTCGCTTCATCAACAGAGAGACCGGGCTCCCCCCCCTGGGCCTCATCACCATGGCGGCCCTGCTTCCCGAGCATTATGAGTTGAAACTGATCGACATGAACATCGAACCCCTGAAGCAAACCCATGTGGAATGGGCAGATGCGGTCTTTGTTTCGGCTATGATTATTCAGAAAGAATCTCTTCAGGACGTCACCCGGTTATGCCGGAAAACAAACACACCGGTTGTGGCCGGCGGCCCCTACCCCACGTCCTGTTATGAAGAAATCGACGGGGTTGATCATTTTGTCCTGGGAGAAGCGGAAACCATTCTGGCGGAGTTTCTGGCCGATTTTGAAAAGAAAGCCGCCGGCAAGGTTTACCGGGCCCGGCAGAAACCCGATATTACCGAAACCGTCCTGCCCCGTTTTGACCTTCTAAAAATGAATCGATACAGTTCCATGGCCATACAATATTCCCGGGGATGCCCTTTTAACTGTGAATTCTGCGACATCTGGATCATGTATGGCAACAAGCCGCGACTGAAATCCGCGGCAAGCATCGTCCGGGAGATCGATACCCTGTACCGTTTGGGTTGGCGGGATTCCATTTTTATGGTGGACGACAACTTTATCGGCAACAAAACCCGGGTAAAAAAAGAACTGCTGCCGGCCATTATAACGTGGGAACAGGAAAATAATTTCGTATACAAATTTTACACCGAGGCAAGCATCAACATGGCCTCAGACCCGGAACTCATGGACGGGATGAGCACCGCCGGTTTTGACCAGGTGTTTGTGGGTATCGAAACCCCGTCCAAAGAAGCCCTGTCTGAAACCGGCAAAAACCAGAACCTAAAATGCGACCTTGCCGAAGCGGTGCTAGCCATTCAGCAGCATGGTATTGAAGTAACAGCCGGGTTCATCCTTGGTTTTGACAGTGATACCGGGGATATCTTTGACCGCCAGATCGCCTTTATCCAGGAAACCGGTATACCCAAAGCCATGGTCGGTATTTTAACCGCCCTTCCCGGCACCAAGCTGTATCAGCGCCTGGAAAAAGAGGGCCGTTTAACCGACGCCGACATTTCAGGCAGCAATACCCACAACATGGGTACCAACATCGTCACCACCATGTCGGTAGAAGCGCTGAAAGAAGGTTATAAAAAAGTTTTGGGTACATTATATGACAAGACCCTGAAAAATTACTTTGCCCGTTGCGACACCTTGTTGTCCCGGCTGCAGCAGACGCCCTACAGACAGCGGAACATTCGGCTTCATGAAATAAAAGCATTGTTAAAATCACTGGCATTTCAGCCGTTCACCCCTTATGGCCGGCAGTACATTAAATTTATCAGCCGCAACCTGATCAAGCGCCCCCACCTTTTTGCCGAGGTCATCACCCATGCCGTCATGGGCCACCATTTCCAAATCATCACCCAGGAAACCCTGAAAGTGGATGCGGCATCTTCCCTGCTGGATGATATTTATGAAAAAACCCGCGCCTATCTGGGTCGCCAGGCGGATCTGGTGAAATCCGCTTCCGCCCTGCAGCGCTGGCGATTATACGAAGGATGGAAAAGCTGTAAAACCGGGCTTGAGACGGTCAAAGGCGTCATAGATCATGTTCACAAGGATTTTCGCGCCGATATCAGCCATAAATATTCGGATATCTACTCCCGGACAAAATCGCTGTTCGAGGAGGCCGAACGCCAGTTGCGACTGACAGGATAAAACGCTTTCCGATCCGCCCGACAAGGTGTATGGTAATGGCCGGAGATACCCTTTAATCCGGATCTTTCATGAACTTTTTTACCTGTGTCGACAACGTTCATGAACGGTCCGGATTAGCAACACCTGAACATCCGGGCGAAAAGCCGTGAGTGCGGAACATTTCACAACACCTCTGGTCAGCGTCATTATCCCTGTGTACAACCGGCGGCATATGGTCTGCCAGGCTGCGGAATCGGTCCTGGCTCAGTCTTATAAGAGCATTGAGTTGATTGTCGTTGATGACGGTTCGACAGACAATGTCGGGGCCGCATTGGCGCCATACGGTGATTCCATTACTGTTTTGACCAGGGAGAACCGGGGGGTCAGTGCCGCACGGAACGTCGGTGTTGCCCGGTCCCGGGGAAAATATGTGGCCTTTCTTGATTCGGATGATCTCTGGCTGCCGGAAAAACTGAACCGACAGGTCGCTTTTCTGGAGGCCAATCCGGAGGCACGCATCTGTCAGACAGAAGAAATCTGGAATAAAAACGATCGCCGCATCAACCCCAAAAAAAGGCATCGTAAACCATCGGGGATGATTTTCATGCCCTCCTTAGAGCTTTGTCTGGTCAGCCCTTCAGCGGTTATGCTGGAAAAATCTTTTTTTCTGGAAACAGGGGGGTTTGACGAATCATTACCGGCCTGCGAGGATTATGATTTATGGCTGAGGATAAGCTGCCGGTACCCCATCTATCTGATCGATGAGCCCCTGGTCATAAAGCGGGGAGGGCACAAAGACCAGCTTTCATCGGCGTCGGGGCTGGATAAATTCAGGATTCAGGCGTTGCAGAACATTATTGACTCGCCTCACCTGACCCGATCCATGCGCCAGGCGGCGGTGTCGGTGCTGATCAAAAAATGCCGGATATACGCCCAGGGCTGCGCCAGAAGAAACAGGGCTGTTGAGGCTGAGCAATATTATCGTATTGCGGACAGGGCTTTTAAAAAGCAGGCCCTGCCCTGAAACAGACACACATTCGAAGCCTGTATCTTCATCGGTTGTCATCGTTCATCCTGACCGACAAAAAACACTTTATTTATTAGCAAGCTTCTATTATATTTATTAAATAAACTTTCCAGGCACAAAGCGTCATTTTCAAAATCCAAGGGTATATCCTGATCATGAGCCGGGATTTATTGTTCCAAAACCCCGTTTTAAGATATTTATCCGGGCGAATCGCAGCCGGGTTTTTTTATCTGGGCCTGTCGGCTCAAACCGCCTTGGCCGCCGGCTTTTCTCCGGCCGCACCTGCTTCTTTTCAGGCGTTTTTGGTGCCTGCTTTTATTGCCGCCCTGGCTGCCGTCTTTTTTCTTGGCAAAAAACTTCGAGCGGTGAACCAAACGGCGGAACACGACCGGGAAAAGATGGAAAATCTTCAGGAAGACGCCTACCATTATCGCCTTCTGGCCGACAATATAAACGACATCATTTTTACCCTGGACATGAACCTCCGCTATACCTTTGTCAGTTCATCGGTTGAACGCGTTCGGGGTTATTCCCCGGAAGAAGTCCTGAGCCTTCCCCTGGACCGGCAAATGACCCCGGCTTCACTGGAAAACGCATTAAGCGAATTTTCCGATGCCCTTAAAAAAGCGAAAACAGACCGTGACATGGCCAAACCGAAAATTATCGAAGTGGAGATGTACCACAAATCCGGTGGTACTGTCTGGCTGGAACTGAATGTCGACTTTCTTTGGGATAACGCCGACCGGCCGGTCGGCGTTATCGGCCTCAGTCGCTGTATCAACGAACGAAAGCAGGCGGAACAGAAACTCCGGGAAAGTGATGAACGATACCAGGCCCTGTTTGAACGGTCTCTGGAATATATTTACATTAATGACCTGGAGGGCCATTTTCTGGAGGTTAATGACGCGGCCCTGGATGCCATGGGATACAGCCGGGAAGAACTGTTAATGCTGAATTATGCCGACCTTCTCTCCGAAGCGCATCTGATGACGGCATTTGAAGCCCTGCGGGAAGTTGTTGAAACCGGCAGCCAGGCCGAACTCACGGAATACCGATTAAAAACGAAAACAGGTGGTCATATCTGGGTTCAGACCAAGGCGACATTACTTTACCGGAATGGCGCGCCTTATGCTATCCAGGGCATTGCCAGGGACATTACCGATCAGAAAACAGCCCGCCTGGCGCTCGAGGAAAGTGAACAAAAATACCGTTCCATTATCGACAACATGCAGGGGGCCTTTTACCGCACCGACATTAACAGCCGTCTTGTCCTGGTCAGCCCCTCCGCTGCGGTCCTGTTCGGTTATGATTCGATAAATGAAATGCTGGGAATAAACGTGTCCGAAGCCTTTTATCTGGGCCCTGACGACCGCAACGCCTTTCTGGCAACCCTGGAAAATCAGGACCGGGCCGTCAACTACGAAATGATGCTAAAAAAGAAAGACGGTACCCCGCTGCCGGTAATGATCAGCAGTTCCTTTTATTATGATGAAACGGGTAACAAGCTCGGCGTCGAAGGGGTTGTTTCTGATATTACCGCCCGCAAAAAGGCGGAAAACGCCCTCAAACAGATGGTTGGCTGGCACAAGGGCATCAATGATCTCCATAACGAGATTTTGAATAAAAGAACCCTGGAGGATCGACTGCAGGTCATTACTGACGGCATTCAAAAAACGTTTGACCTTTTTCTCTGCCGCATATGGATAACACGGCCGGGAGAGCGTTGTTTTTCCTGTTTGCATGCTGCCGTTGCCGACGAAAACCGCTTGTGCCGGGACGGGGATCGGTGCCTGCACCTTATGGCCAGTTCAGGTCAAAACAGACGGACGGACGGTAATTATTGCCGCATCCCCTTCGGTTTTCATGATGTTTACTGGAGAGATTCTGACCAACTGCCGGGTTTCCTGACCAATGAGGCTGAAACAGCCCCCATTGCACGGGACAAAGAATGGATCAGAGAAAACGGGATCACGGCCTTTTCCGGCCGTCAGCTTCGGGATAACAAGGGCAACACCATCGGGGTGCTGGGGCTTTTTTCACAACATATTATCTCTGATGCTGAATACCAGCTATACGGCAGCCTGGCCAACACGGCCTCGCAGATTATCCTGTCCAGCCTGGCGGAAGCGTCCCTGGAGCAGGCCCGGAAAGCGGCTGAAGCGGCCAGCCGGGCAAAAAGCGATTTTCTGGCCAACATGAGTCATGAAATACGCACCCCCATGAACGGTATTCTGGGCATGACCGATATGCTGCTGGACACCAACCTTTCCGGCCAGCAGCGTGATTTTGCCCAAAGCGTTAAATCCAGCGCCGAATCACTTCTGGCCATAATCAATGATATTCTGGATTTTTCAAAAATCGAGGCCGGCAAACTGGAAGTGGAAGCGATTGAATTCGACTTAAAGCAACTGTTAACGGAAATTTTAAATATCATTTTTCTGGAGACAAAAGAAAAAGGAATCAAATGTTCGGCCGATGTCAAAGAAAACGTTCCTCACCGTTTAACCGGAGATCCGGTAAGGTTACGTCAGATATTGATGAACCTGCTCAGCAATGCCGTAAAGTTCACCCGCCAAGGCTCTGTGAAAATTACCATTTCTCTTGAAAGCGAAACCGATGAAGATGCCTTTGTGCGGTTTGAAGTCCTTGATACCGGTATCGGCATCCCTGCCAAATATCACGACAAACTCTTCCAGTCCTTTACCCAGCTTGACGCCTCGACCACGCGCAAATTCGGCGGAACCGGCCTGGGCCTGGCCATCAGCAAGCAGCTGGTGGAATTGATGGGCGGTGAAATCAGCTTTACCAGCGAGGCCGGAAAAGGGACCGCCTTCTGGTTTACGGTTCCTTTTATTACAAAACATTCGCCAGCGTCGGCAGTAGATATCGCGGTAACAGGGGTTTCGCCTCCGCCGACCGACAGCCTGCAGATTCTCCTGGCCGAAGACAACCCCATCAACATGAAAGTAATCGAAAAGCAGCTGGAGCTGCTGGGGCACACCGTGACCTCCGTGCTGAACGGCGAAGAAGCCGTCATCGCGTTTCAAAAAAAACATTTTGACCTGGTATTCATGGATATCCAGATGCCGGTGATGGACGGGGTAAAAGCAGCCCGGCAGATTCATAAAATCCAGGACGAAAAAAGGCCCGACCGCAAAGCACCCGTCATTGCCCTGACCGCACATGCCATGGCGGGCGAACGGGAAAGCCTGTTAAGCAAAGGCCTGGACGGCTATATTCCCAAACCCGTGACCAGCCAGATACTGGATGAAGCCATCCGGCAGGCGCTGGCATCTGACGGCCGGTAATTACCACGATGAGAAAGCGTTATCTTCGCGACAGGCCAAGACTCAAAGACAAAAGGGTTCTAGGATTCGAGGGGTCGAGGGTTCAAGTGTTTGTTGCGGTTCTTGCCCCCTTGAACCCTTGGCACCTTGACCCCTAGAACCCTCAGCGACAGCTAAATCATCCGGTCGATTTCACGGACCTTATCCCTGACCCGCTTGGCTGATACCGGAAATGCCGTTTTGATTTCCTGGGCAAAAACCGACAGCTTAAACTCCTCGACCAGCCAGAAAAAGTCTTCAAGTGCCCGACGTTTATCCGGAGACGTTTCCGGCGTCAGTGTCTCGGTCAGCCGCGTCAGTTCATCCATGGCCCACTTCACCTGTTCCTTTTTACGACAGTGAGCAGGGAAATTGTCCACTGCCCGACGCGCCCGCAGCCGGGCGGCGCGAATATACCGGGGCAGTTGCACCAGCCGTTTTTGATCATACAGCATGACAACGTTTTCGGGCACCAGTTCCGTCAGCTCAGCCAACAGGTGTTTCAGCTCCCGTCCAACTTCTCCCCGGGGATTAAGCGATGCTGTCAGATCAGCCAGATCCTGGCGAATATGGCAGTATTCCTTTACAATATCCGTAACAATGCTTTTCAGTTCTTGCGCCCGCTGATAAAGGGTCGCCGGGACTTCGGCCGCATAGCTTTCAAATTCAACCCGGCTACGAATATCTTTACCAAAACAGTCCGCCATAATTTTTTCCACCATGGCCGAAGAAAGCGCCGGCGCACCGCCCAGGTAAACGGCCTGTCTGGCCAGGACCGGTGAAAGGGCCAGGTCCTGTTTTAAATAATTAACCTCCTTTGACAACCGTCTTTCCAGCAACTGCCGAACCCCCCGCCGATGAACCTCCCGGGCCTCCGCCCGATTGGTAAAAACCCGCAACCGAACCGCCTGGCCCTGTTTTTCCAGTCCCGGATAAACCATTCCCCGCTTTCCGGAAAGAACAATTTCGTCGGGCAGATCCGGAAAGCGCTTGTCGTCGATATTATCTTTCTCCCATTTTCTGCGGATATCATCCATTTCATCGTTTTGGCTTTCCGGACGGGGTATATGCCGCAAAACAGACCTGTCCCTTGACGCGGAAAGGGCCTGCCCGTTTTCATCGATCAGTGCCAGGCGCATGGTCAAATGGTCCGGAAGACGCCGGGGCTGCCAGGCCTTTCCCGGAATATCGACCCCGAACCGGTTTAAAATGAAATCCGACAAGGCCATGATCAGGGGGCGGTCCTGCCGGGGCATCTCTTCTAAAATCACGGCAACTGTCTGATTCAGCGGTACCAGCTGCTTGCGATATGCCTTTGGAAGCGTTTTCAGCAGCGCCGTCACTTTTTCCGGCAACAGACCGGGTACCAGCCAATCCAGGCGCTCGGCAGGGACATCCGCTGCCGAAGGTATGGGTATGTTTGCCGTGATACCGTCGGCGGGATTTTCGGGATCAAATTTGTAAGAAAGCGGCAGGCGGACATTACCGGCCTCTATGCTGTCGGGAAACAGGGTCTCCGCTTCCCGTCCCGGCCGGTTGCGCAGGACATCATCCAGCGACAACCGCAATGATTTATCCCCCTGTTGTTTCACCTGTTTTTTCAATGCGGACAGGGAATAAACGGTGTCCGGAAGCTTGTCCCGGAAAAAAAGAAACAAGGCTTCTTCACCGGCCAGAAAATCTTTTTTTCTAAGCCGGTCTTCCATCTCGACCGCTGCTTCGATGATGGACCGGTTATGGCGCATAAAAGGCAACGGCCGCTCGACTTCACCCCGAACCAGCGCGTGCCGGACAAACAGGTCACAGGCCTCACGCGCATTATCCGCCCCGAACGGCACCCCATGCTCAATGTCGACACTCAAACCAAAAAGAATGAGCTCACGGTCGGCCAACGCCTGGCCTTGTTCACCGGACCAGCGCGGGTTGATATAAACCGTCCGGCACAGGTCACCGGCAATACGCTTTATCCAGGCCCGCTCTATCCGGGCTGCTGTTCGGGCGTAAAGACGTGTGGTCTCAACCATTTCCGCCGACACAAGCCAGACCGCCTCACTGCCGGCCAGGGCGGAACCGGGAAAAACGGTCACCTCTCTTGATTTGCCCGCCAGATATAGATTCTTGTCCCTCTTTTGGGCGATATTGGAAAGATACCCGCTTAAGACCGCCGTATGAAACACCTCGTAAAACCTGTCCGGATCTTTTTTGCGGCTGATCCTTCCCCCCGATGAACGGGCCAGCCGGTATTCAACGGCAATGTCCTTCAGCTGGGAATATATATCCCGCCACTCCCTGACACGGTTCGGGGATAAAAAAAACTCCCGGCAGAAGGCTTTCAACCGGCCGGCTTCTTTATTGCCGATCCCTTCCCATAAATTAATCAGGGTCAGAAAATCAGAGTCCGGATCCGTAAAATCAGACAACGCCGCCCTGGCCTCTTTTTCTTTGTCCGGCGGATGTTCCCTGGGATCCTGAATGCTCAGGGCGGCGGCGATAACCAGGGATTCATCCAGGCATCCGGACCGGCCGGCTTCGATCATGATCCGTGCCAGCCGGGGATCCACCGGGATTTTCGCCATCAGGGCGCCTGTCCGGGTTAACTGAAAACGATTCCGGGCAGACGGGCCTCTTTTTCCGGCGGGAACGATCGCCCCCAGTTCGTAAAGAACATCAAACCCGTCGAGGATGCTCTTTTCCATGGGTGGATCCACAAAGGGGAATTGACGGATATCACCCAGCTTCAAGGCCATCATGCGCAGAATGACCTCCGCCAGATTGGCCCTTAAAATTTCCGGGGGGGTATAGATATGCCGTTTTAAAAAGTCCTTTTCCGGATAAAGCCTCACGCAGACGCCATCGGACAACCGTCCACACCTGCCCTGACGCTGAAGGGCGCTGCTTTGGGAAATTTTCCGGACCGACAGAGACGTTACCCGGGTGCGGGGATTATAATATGGAATACGGGCCAGTCCGGTATCAACCACATAGCGTATCCCCGGCACGGTCAGCGAGGTTTCGGCGATATTGGTGGCCACAATAACTTTCCGGCCGCGCTGCTTTTTAAACACGCTTTCCTGCCGGTTGGCCGGAAGCTGGGCATAAAGCGGCAGTACGGACAAAGCCGGATATTTACGACCCGTCAGCATCCGGCAGACATCCCGGATATCCCTGGCGGTGGGCATGAAGACCAGAATATCACCGGTCGCGGTTTGCCTTACAATTCCGTCCACAGCCGATACCGCCTGATCCACATATGTTTCCGCGGCTTTGTCACCAGCGGCGGATGCCTTCTTTGTATCCGCAGCGGTGTATTGAACCGTAACCGGGTATAATGTTCCGGAGACCTCTATTACCGGGGCATTTTCAAACGCTGCGGAAAATTTCTGTGTGTCTATGGTAGCCGAGGTGATGATCACTTTCAAATCGGACCGCTTTTTAAGGATGGTCTTTAAAAGGCCTAAGAGAAAGTCGATATTGAGGCTTCGTTCATGGGCCTCGTCAAGAACCAGAGCGTCATATTCACTCAGCAGTTGATCATGGTGCGCTTCGGTCAGAAGGATCCCGTCGGTCATGATTTTTATCAGTGTGTCATCCGCGGTTCGATCGGAAAACCGGATTTTATAGCCCACCGCCGTTTTCGAGCCCAAGCCCAGTTCAGCCGATATTCTCCGGGCAATGCTGACGGCGGCAATCCGCCGGGGCTGGGTACAGCCGATCCGGCCATCTTTCCCCAGTCCCGCGGCAACACACATTTTGGGAATCTGCGTGGTCTTTCCGGAACCGGTGGCGCCGGAGACAATAACCACCGGGTGCTCTTTTACGGCCTCAACGATCTCCATCCGGCGAGCGGCAATAGGCAGGTCGGTATTGATGGCAACCCTGGGAAATGAGGCGTATCGCCGCGTTTTCAGGTCCGCCGATTTTTCCAGTCGGCGCTGCAGCTCGGTTAGCATCCGGTCGGCTTTTTCGGCCGGTATCCGCCCGGCCCGGCCGTTAAGGTAGTCCAGCCTGCGGCGGGCATAACGCCGGTCTATGCGCAGGGCTCCGGGAATCAGGCGCCGGACCTGTTTAATTGTTTTAGAATAATCATCTGGTGTCATGAAAGGCTTTTTACCACACTGCCTTTTTCGTCGCAAGGAAGCCCCGTCGACGCGTTGACAAATAAGGGGTGACATATTATTGTCATTCCAATTTTGAAGTGTTGTTAATGCCCTGGAATCTGGAAGCCTGAACAGTCTGTCCCATAACGCGTCATCCCGGCTATGGGTAGGAGCTTCCGAATGACGATTGTCTGGGGTTATTGAAAGGAAGAACATGAAAGAACCGTTTGTGCTCAACGACGCCTTTAAATGCTTTAAGGAAGACCAGGACAAAACCCTTACACCCCGGGAAACGGTTGACAATTTTAACGCCCGGGCCGAGGCCAGCGGCATGGATATCCTTCAGGAAACCCGGCGGGTGGATACGGGCCGACTGGGAATCCCCGTTTATTCAAGCATCTGCGGGCAAGACGCCAGGATGATGACCGGCACCGCCAAACAGATGGGCAAGGGCGCCACACCTGTCCAGGCCGAAGCCAGTGCCGTCATGGAACTGACGGAACGATTCAGCTTTTACGGTTTTTCCGCCAACCCGGCCAATTTTGTGGTTGACCGCATGGCCGGATTGAAGGACAGGGCCGTTTCCTTTAACGTGCTGGCCAAGTCCGTGGCTGACACCTCGGGTCAGGTCGAAGCCGTGGGCCGCTTTTTCGCCGACATCCCCCTGCGCTGGACAGCGGCCTGGAACATTACCCGGGGAGAACGGGTAATGATTCCGTTTGACTGGTTTTTCGCCATCAATCAGTTCAATGGTTCCTGTGCCGGCAACTGCAACGAAGAAGCCCTTTGCCAGGGAATATGCGAGGTCGTTGAGCGGCATGTCAGCTGCATTGTCGGCCGCGGGCGGTTGGTCACGCCGGGAATCCGTCCGGAGTCCGCAGATCACCCGGCTGTGACGGAAATGAGAGCTAAATACCAGACAGCCGGTGTGCAGGTTTTCCTTTCCGACTTTACACTCGACTACGGGCCGCCCACGGTCGGCGTTCTGGCCTATGATCCGGTCACTTTTCCGGATAAAAGCGAAATCGTATGGACCGCCGGTACCGCGCCCGATCCCCAGAAAGCCATGAGCCGGGCGCTGACGGAAGCGGCCCAGCTGGGCGGTGATTTCAATACCGGCGCCTGCTTCGTGGAAAGCGGACTGCCCAAATTCAAACAGCTTGAGGAGGCCGCTTTTATAACGCAGGTCTCACCGGAGCTCAGCATCCGGGACCTGCCTGACCTTTCTCACGACAACATCCGGGTTGAAATAGAAAACTGCCTTTCAGCCCTGGCGGACCGGAACATGGATGTTTATATCATTGACATGACCGACCCGTTGCTGAAGCTGCCGGCCTTTTACGTGATTATTCCCGGCGCCCGTTTTTTTCAGCGGGCGGAAAACGCCAGCACGGGCATGTTCACGGCCAAACTGATTACGGAAAACTTTCCTTTGGACGAAGCCATTACCCGCCTGACAGCCATGCGCCGGCAGGTCGGTCCGGCATATTATATTGATTTTTTCCTCGGTCAATGCCACTTTCAGAAAGACGAACCTGACACCGCGCTGACACTTTTATACCGGGCACTTGAACAGGACCCGGCCGGGCAGGATGTCGCCAGTATCTATTCCTATATCGGCCAGACATTAAAAGCGCAGGAAAAATACAAAGAAGCGCTGGCAGCGGTTGAAAAAGGACTTTTGGCCGATAACGAACGGATCGACCTTCTCAACCTGGCGGGGTTCTGTTTTTTCAAACTGGGTGAACATGAACAGGCCATTGAACGATTCGCGGCCGTTCTGGAAATCGACCCTTCGTCAGCCATCGATTATGCCAATATAGCCGTAAACTACCGGCAACTGGGCGACAATGCCAAAGCGATCTGTTTCTATCAGCAGGCGCTGACCATTGACCCGACAATTGAATTCGCCCGTCAGCACCTTGAAGCGATGTTGAACAAAGCCCCGTCATAGACGAAAGGGCGACCCGCCGGTCGCCCCTACAAACGGGTGCCACGGGCGTAGGGGCGACCGGCGGGTCGCCCTTGCACACGGGAGGCTGAACAGTTCAGGCGTTTCCCCCGGTCGAACGGGCCTCAACCAGGTTGTCCAGTATCAGCCCGTAAAAGGAAGCGGTGGTTGAAGAAAACCGCCATCCCAGATGGCACTGACAGGCCGCGCAAGCCACAACCCGCCACATAAAGCCTGAAAACCAGGAAAACTCAGACGAGGGCTCTCCGACGACAGCACAACCCGGGGCCGCCCGGAAACAGCCGATGGTATAGATCATACCGCTGGGATTGGCAAACGTGTGCTGGTGGAAACCATTAACGACCATGGCGGTCTGCCGGGGGGTTATCATATTCAGACAATTTGCGCACAGGAGAAACTCACCCTCATCTGCCGCATCGGCGGTTTCAGGAAACGCGTTACCCTGTGGCTTCCCGCCCGGGGATTTATCAAACGGCTCTTTCAGGCTGAAACTGGTCGAACGGCTGATAATCATTTATCCTTCCCGATTCTTATCACATCCGTTTCGGGGATAAACATTTTTAATTTAATCCGGATATTTCATGAAATCTTCGGATTAGTCCAGAGGCAGCTTAATCTCAAATCGCGTGCCCTCACCCGGCGTACTGAAACATTCGATACGCCCCCGGTGCGCCTCCACATTCGTTTTTACGATGGCCATGCCCAGTCCTGTCCCGCCGGCCCCCTTGGTGGTAAAAAACGGCTCAAAAACGCGTCCCCGGACGGCCTCGTCCATACCCGGCCCGGAATCAGAAATCGTCAGGACAAGTTTGTGCGCTTCAATTCGACCGCTTAAGGCAATCACGCCCGGATTGTTCATGGCCTCCAGGCTGTTTTTGATCAGGTTGTGCAGCACCTGCCCCATCATTGACGCGTCAATATTCACTGACGGCAGATTTTCCGGCCAGTTTAATTCAAAACGGATGTCCTGCGCCTCGGCCGCAGGCCGGAATACATCAATCGTTTCCTGGATGATGGGCCCCAGCCGCCTTTTTCGGGCCTGCAGGTCCGGCCTTTTGGCAAATTGCAGGAAGCGCTGAATAAAGGCTTTAACCCGGGCGGATTCTTTGCTCAGAACCTGCAATATCTTTTCACCTCGGGGGCTTAACGATTCATTTGTCAGACCGGCCAGGGCCATATCAGTGTTGTTCAAAAAATTGCCCACTTCATGGGTAACTTTGCTGGAAGCGGTTCCCAGGTCGGCCAGGTTCTGAGCGTGGGTCAACTGCCGGGCGGTTTCGATCTCCCGATCGATGTAGGCTGTCAACGAATCCGTCATATCATTAAACGCCCGTCCCAGGTCGCCGATCTCATCTTCCGTGGCAATGGACACTTTCTGGTTCAAAGCGCCCATGCCCAGGGCCCGCACCTGGTCATGGAGCCGACGCACGGGCAGCAACAGGCGCCTGATCCAGAACCAGCCGGATACAATGGCAATGATACAAAACCCGACCGTCAATACGGAAGCCCAGAAAACGTTACGATAAAGATAGGTGTAAATTTCTTTTCGGGGCTGGCTGAGCACGACAATCCAGTCCAAACCGGGAACATATACACCGAGATTGTAAAGGTTCTGACCATCGCTTGTTTCAGCCCACTCAACCGGTTCGGATGATGTTTTGAGCGTATCGACGATCCCGGGATCTTCCGGCGGCATCGTTCTTACCACCCGGTCGATCTGCCGGTGACCGATGGTCCGGCCGGACAGGTCCATGATATACACCTGCCCGCTCTTTCCCACACGGATCCCGGCCAGGACGTCCCAGACCGATTTGAGGTTCAGTTCCGCCCACAGAACTTCACTTACAACGCCCTGCCGCCTTACCGGTGTGCCGACATGGACCACTGGAAAATTATGTCCGGCCACCATTACGCCGGAAACGGCACATTTGCCGGCCTTTGCCTGCTCAAACACCGCCGCATCCGGAACAAAAGAAGGCACCGACGCCAAAGCGGTGGTTATCATCATTTTTTTTCCGGTGGAATACAGGGTTAAAGAATCAAACTCCGGATTGTTGTGCAGAAAGGCCGTCAGGGCCATCTTTTGATCCCAACCTTTAAGCCCGCTAGCACTCATCAACAGGGCCAGACTCTCAAGATTGTTGCGGGCGTTTTCCATAAACATCCGGATTTCACCGGCCGAACTTTGAATAATGTTGCGATAATCCTGATCGATGGTTTTCTGGAAAAAATTATAACTGGTAATGGAAAGCACTGCGCCGGTAATGGCAATGGTCAAAACAATAAACGGCAGGAAGAAAACCCAAAACTTGTATATCAGCTTTTTTTTAAAGCGGTTTTTCATGATAGGGCTGATTATAAAGATCTGAAAATGGGGTGTAAAGTAAATATAAAACGATCAGCTTGAAGAAAGACCGGCCTGCCAGAGCCAGTAGGTCCCTTCGGTTGTAAGGTAAAATGGTGCTCTGAGGATAAAACGACAAGACATGACATCAAAAGCGGTTTTTTGAAACAGAAAAGAACCGGGTTGAAGATCGGCTATCAGGGCATCCGCTTGGACCAGGCATTGCCGTTGCGCTTTATTATCAAAAGACGCGAGCGCCTTACGAAGCAGGCGGGTCAGTTCGGGATGCGTAAAATTGCCGACCTGGTTTTTACCCTGCTGATCCGGCAGCCAGCCGTCTATTATAAATTCGGGTTGCCGGTAAGCACCTGAGAACTCTGTCAATACGGCCTGAAAGGCATTATTTTTCAAGTATGTTTTGATCACTTCTTTAAAGGGGCGGACGCACATGTCCATCTGAATGCCGATATCATTGAAGCAAAGTTGTATGAACCGGGCCACGGCTTTTTCGACCTGGGTTTCATCCCCCATCAGCAACGTAAAGGCAAAAGGTTGTCCGTTCTTTTTCAGCAACCGCTCCTTTATGTCGATTTTCCAGCCAAGATCGCTCAGCGCCTTTAGGGCCGCCTGGGGGTCGTAGTCCTGGGGTTTTACATCCGGATTGTGATATGGTGAACCAATGCCCATGGGACCGGTTGCCACCCGGCCGCAGCCGTTTAAAATGTTATCAACGATATAACGGCGGTTTATGGCTTTGGACAGGGCGCGACGGACCCTCGCATCGGCAAACAGAGGGTCATGGGTATTGTACAATAAAATAGAATAATAGCCGAGTGTGTAGTGATTAAAATAAAACCGGTCCTGGTAGCGGCGGATTATTTCATAATTCTGTGGTGAAATTTCCTGGGCAACATCCGTGTCACCGGATAACAGCCGGACCCAGGTCGCTTCCCGGTTCGGCTGATAATAAAAAACCACGCCGTCCAGTGACGGTCGTCCCTTGTAGTAGTGCTCATTGGCTGCCAGCACGACTTTTCGTTCTCCCTCCCGGGAGGAGAAAACAAACGGCCCTGAGCCCACGGGACGATCATTGCTTCCGGCACCTGTGCGCCGGCTGGAAAGAATTTCGGAATCCCACAGCTTTTGAAGAAAGCGCGGGTCATGCCGGTTCAGGCTCAAGGCTACCGTTTGCTCTGATTTGACGGTGATTTCTGTGATAAACTGAAAAATAGAACGCTTTTGCTTCAAGCCTTTTGTTTGTAAAGCGTAACGCACATCCTCAGCTGTTACCGGCCGCCCATCATGAAAAAAAGCATCGTCCCGAAGGTTGATGGTCCAGGTCCGGGAGGCGTCGTCGTATGTCCAGGACTCGGCCAGGTCCGGCTGCAATCGACCGTCCGCGTCCGGCACAAACAGGTAGCTGTAGATCAGCGGATATATCATTTTTGAGCCGGTCTCGCTTTCCTTCAAAGGGTCAAGCGTGGTAAACGGCGCGGCCACATCAAAACGAAGCACATTGTCTCCGGCACCGGCCACCGGCGCGGCTTTCGTGCAGCCGCCGACGGTCAGCGCCAAAATCATGAATCCGATGGTCAGCCGTATTGAAACGTTCATTGTCTTTTACGAAAAAATTTTTTCTCTGCTGTGGTCCGTTTAACCAGACGCTTCGTAATGGTCAAAAACAAGAGGGGGGCATCAGGCTTCTTCTATCCCGTATTTCTTTACCTTTTCGATCAAGGTTTTCCGGCTGATGCCAAGATGTTCGGCAGCCCGGGTTTTGTTAAACCCTTCTTTCTGAAGCGCCAGGCCGATTAAATATTTCTCCATCTCCTTCAGATTCAAGTGGGAAATATTATCAAAGGCCGCATCGGCAAAAGGCAGATGACCGGTCGTAATCATGGATTCTTTGCAGGTTATCACGGCCCGCTCCATGACATTGACCAGTTCCCGGACATTTCCCGGCCAGTCGTAGACCCCAAGAGCCGCCAGGGCCGCGCCTGAAATCCCCTCAATCTGCCGGTTGTAGGCTCTGCAGAATCGATCAAGATAATGTTTTGCCAGCAGTGGAACATCGCTTTTCCGTTCCCGGAGGGGGGGGACCTCAATCGTATAGCTGTTCAAACGGTACAACAGATCCTTTCGGAATCCGCCTGCTTCGACCAGGGCTTCCAGCCCGATATTGGTGGCGACCAGCACCCGGAAATCCGACTTTATGGTTTTAACACCTCCCACCCGTGTAAATTCGTGTGTCTCCAGCACGCGCAGCAGCTTGGCCTGAAAATCGGGAGGCGCATTACTGACCTCATCTAAAAAAAGCGTTCCGCGGTCCGCGATTTCAAACAAGCCTTTTTTCTGACTGTCCGCTCCGGTAAAGGCGCCTTTCTCATGGCCGAAAAGCTCGCTCTCGAGAAGACCGGGAGCAAACGCATTACAGTTGATCGAAAAAAAACCGTTTTCCCGGCGATCGCTCAACTGGTGGATGGCCCGGGCCACCAGTTCTTTTCCGGTGCCTGTTTCACCGTAAATCAGAACGGTTACCGGCAAAGCAGCGACATCATTCATGGCCTGAAAGACCTTCTGCATACCCGGCGTCTGGCCGATCATGGTGGAAAAGGCAAAAGGCCGCAGTGATTTTTCCCGGCGCAGGACTTCAAGCTCTTTGAGGCGCTGCCGTTTTTCCAGGGCTTCCCGAACGGTTAACCAGAAAAGCTCCAGCTTGTCGTCAATCGGCTTTTCAAAATAATGATAAGCGCCGTGATGAATGGCGTTAACGGCCTGTTCCAGAGTACCGTATGCGGTTATCAGGATAAAAGGAACATCCGGGTTGATGTCCTGAACCGCCAAGAGCATCTCTTCTCCGTTCATTTCCGGCATCTGAACATCCGCAATGACAAGGTCCACAGAATTTTTTGCCAGAAAATCAAGCGCTGCGGCAGCCGATGTGAAAGAAGCGATATCAAAAGCCTCTGTCTCCGGCAGGCAGAGAAACAGTTCGATAAAACTTTCGTTGTCATCAACCAGAAGTATTCTGGGCTTTTCCATAATTTACCCCATCAATACGAAAACGGACCAAGAACCGTTACGCGTTCATTATCGGGTTATTTAAAACGGCGCTCGCCTGACCGTGTAGCTTTGTAACACCTTAAACCCAGCGGAATTGTAACAAAATGTTACACTTTTTTCCAGAACAAACCGCCTTCAAAAAAACACGCAACAATTCAAATGGTTATGACAATAAAAAGCGGGCTGAAGCGGCATGAAAATTGCTCAACCATTCTTGCAATAAAGCGTCTCAGAAACAGGCCTGTTTGGCATGGCTCATAACCGTTTTTTTATGGGAACCGAACTTATAAGGAGAGGCAAGTATATGGCCGCCCACAGCGAACCCCCGAGCACCATCCTGGTTATTGACGACAACAACTGTAACTGCGAGCTTTGCCGAATTTGCCTGGAAACAAACGGGTTCAGGGTGCATATCGCCAGCACCGGAAAGCAGGGGCTGGGTCTCATACGAAAACTCATGCCGGACACCATCTTGCTCGATATCATGATGCCGGTCATGGACGGCTTTCAGGTCCTGGAAAGGCTCAAGGCCGACCCGGCGATTTGTGAAATTCCCGTTCTGGTTCACTCGGCCTGCAGAGAAACAGCCACCGTCGTCAGGGCGCTGAAAATGGGCGCCAATGATTTTTTAAAAAAACCGTTTGAGGTGGCGGAGCTGGCTATCCGGGTAGAAAAGCTGGTAGCCCTCAAGAAAACCCGGGACGCGCTGGTCAACGCTTCAGTCGAACTGTTAGAGCGCCACCTTGCTATTGATCAGGCTTTGGAGAAGTGGCGCCTTGAAGCAGAGGCCTTTCGACAGCATTGTGAAAAAAGTGCCATTAATATTCTGGCTGAATCAAATGCAACCTTCAAGCTGGAACAGGCCATATCCAGTTCCGAACAGGCCCGGCAGTTGATTAACGAGATTGCGGATTTAAGCCGCCAAAGGCTTCCTGAATATGATTTCTTAAACTAAAAACGCCGACCGGTTTTCTAAAGGGAACGTTCAATCTTCCGGGCGCACGATGGTGCGGCCGGCCCGCGCCAGGGCTTTTTTCTGGAAATCCGCCTGAAAACCGGGGGAATAGTTCATATAAGCCGGCACCGGGTAACGCAAACCGGCGTCGTGGGTTTGTTTCAGGTTGTCGATCATTGTTTCCAGTTTTTCCGCCGGGCAGGAAAACAGCACCTCCGCGTCCTGTGCGCCGCCCCAGACCCGATCGCCGTTTCCCAGCAGAACCAGCTGGGGCTCACCGGTCACCAGGGGCTTGATTACCCCTTCGTGACAGGAACCGATACGGCCGGTTGACGAAAAGGTCATGGCCCCGCCCCGGGAAAACAGGTAGCTTTGCACAAACCGCATGGCCTGGGCCGGCAGACAGTAAACCAGTACCACATCCGGCACAACCCGCGTGCGGCTTAAAGGAGAAATAACCAGGCCGAGAAAGTCTTCCTCCAGCCGAAAGAGGTGGTCTTCCAGTTTTTGAGAAACCGCCATGTCTTTGGCGTAAAGGCCAAGATTAAACTGGTGGGCCGCCTGGATGGCGTCTTCGGTCAACGGATCCCATTTGTAGATGTTACGGGCCAGGTAGCAGTTGATGTCCTGCTCAGTAACGGCCATGGTCCAGCCATAGGCGCGGGCGACTTTAAAGTTCTGACAGACAAAATTCTGCCCCCCGAAAACCTGTGAAGGCCGCTTGAATTCAGGCAGAATCTCGCTTTCATCCCGGATGATTCTTACGGCCAGCGGAAAAGTGGCCGGCCGGATATACGTTTCAATGGCCTCGCCTGCCTGGCGGTATGCTTCCAGAGAATGCGCCATGAGTATAACTCCTTATTGGGTTATGCTGACATTTCTAAACGACTTACATCTTTTTAGGTGCCTCTCCTTTTCAACAGGCCCACAGGGTTCAAGGGGTCGAGGGGGCAAGGCGCAATAACAACAAATTTTTGCCAGCGCCATGATTTGTATTTTGGACAATTGTATATCAAAACACAAGCTTTCAAAAAGGCGTTGCGCTTTTTTGCCCTGATGGGTTATCTTCCTCAAAGAATAAAAACGACTTTTACAGCATGGAGAAACGAATGCATAAACTGCTGGCGGCTTTGGAAGGAAAAGAGATTCTGATGTTCGGCAACGAGGCCATTACCCGTGGCGCCCTGGAAGCCGGGGTGGGTTTCGCGTCCACTTACCCGGGAACGCCCTCGTCCGAGATCTCCTTGAATTTCTTTCAGATTTCCAAACAGATCGATGACTTTTATTTTGAATACAGCACCAATGAAAAGGTCGCCATGGAAGTGGCGGCCGCGGCCGCCAACTGCGGCGTACGCAGCATGTGCGTCATGAAGCACGTGGGTTTAAATGTAGCGGCCGACACACTCATGACCCTGGCTTATGTGGGCGTTAAAGGCGGCATGGTGATCGTATCCGCGGATGACCCCTATATGTTTTCCAGCCAGAACGAACAGGATAACCGCTATTACGGCAAGCTGTCCGGTCTGCCGATACTGGAGCCGTCTTCCGTGGCCGAAGCCAGGGAGATGGCAAGCTATGCCTTTGACCTTTCAGAAGCCCTGAACGAACCGGTGATTCTGCGGACGACCACACGCATTAATCACTCCACCGGACCGGTGGTGCCGGGCAAGCTTAAGCCGCGTCTTCCAAAAGGGCGTTTTGAAAAAGACCCGTTTAACTATGTCACGGTACCGGCGGTATCGAGAAAACTACATGAAAAACTCCTGGTTCATATGGAAGAGGCCCGAAAACGCTCAAACCAGTCCGCTTACAACATGGTTTCCGGCTCAGGACGTTTTGGTATTATCTGTAACGGGGTCAGCTACAACTACGTGCGGGACGGCCTGGTTGAACTGGGGGCGGTTGACACGGTGGCCGTCCTCAGGATTGGTTTTTCAAACCCCATGCCCGACGAAATCATCAAGGCTTTTCTGAAAGAAAAGGAAAAGGTGCTGATCGTCGAGGAGGGCGAACCGGTTATGGAGGAGGCGGTCAAGGCCATGGCTGCCGAAGCATGCCTTTGCATGGATATCGCCGGCAAGGGAGAAAACCTGTTTTCCCGTTTATCCGAATTTGATCCCCAGGTGGTCAAACAGTGCCTGGCCCGGTTTTTCGGTATTTCCTGTCCGCCGGCACAACCGGTTGACATGTCCGATGTACCGGAAATTCCCCAGCGGCCGCCCAACCTGTGTCCGGGTTGCTCTCACCGGGCCACCTTCTATGCCATAAAACAGGCGGTAAATCCGGATGAAACCATTTTTCCTACGGATATCGGGTGTTACACCCTGGGCTTTCTGCCGCCGGTATCCATGGGTGATTTTCTGATCTGCATGGGCTCATCCGTGGGGACGGCCTGCGGCTTTTCAAAAGTCTCCAACCAGAAAGTCGTCGCCCTGATCGGGGATTCCACGTTCTTTCATTCCGGTATTCCGGCCCTGGTCAATGGTGTTTTTAACAACCATAATTTTACCCTGGTTATCCTTGACAACGGCACCACCGCCATGACCGGGCACCAACCGCACCCCGGTGTGGACATGGATGAGCTGAACTTTCCCGGATATAACCGTGTTTCCATTGAAGCTGTCGTGCGGGGGGTGGGCGTCGGACATGTAACCGTGATCAAACCCTATAACCTGAAAAAAAGCATTGAAGCCATTAAGGCGGCCGTGGACTATCCCGGCGTATCAGTGGTTATCGCCCGGGAAGCCTGTGTGCTGAAAGCCAAAAGCTTGAAAAAGAAATCCAACCGGGTGTTTCACATCAGCGACAAGTGTAAAAACCATCGCACCTGCATCAATGAATTCGCCTGCCCGGCCTTTTATATTGATGAAGACAGCCGGGTTCGTATCAATCCGGTGTTGTGCGAAGGATGCGCGGTCTGTGCCCAGATCTGCCCGGAACATGCTATTGTGCCGCTAAAGGAATAAAAGAATGCCCGGGCAACGAAAAGAAACCGAAAAGGAACAGGATAAATGATGGATATAAAAAGACTGATCATCGTGGCCGTGGGCGGGCAGGGCAACCTGCTGGCTTCAAAGGTGCTGGCCGAAGCCGCCATGCTGGCCGATATACCCGTTCGCATGAGTGAAATCCACGGCATGGCACAGCGCGGCGGAGTGGTGGAATCTTCGCTGGTCTTTGGTGATGCCAACAGCACCATTATTTCCGATGCCTGTGCCGACGTTCTGCTGGCCTTTGAACCGGCCGAAGCCCTGCGGGCCCTGGGCCGGTGCAACAGCCATACCGTGGTGGTTACAAACACCGCGCCCATGCCGCCCTTTACGGCAGCCATCGGCAAAGGCGTTTATCCCCCGGTAAACCGGATAAAAAAGCTGCTGGCCGAAAAAACCGCCAAACTGGTGGCCACTAACGCCAGCGAACTGGCCGCCGAAGCCGGCAGCCCGCTATCGGTCAACATGGTCCTGTTGGGCGCACTGATTCAAACCAGTGTGCTGCCCATCACCCCGGATACCGTCAAAGAAGCCATCGCCGCCACGGTCAAAAAAGCGTTTGTGGACATCAACTTAAAAGCCTTTGACCTGGGCTTTGCCGCGGCCTCAGAGGCGGCCTGAAGGCCGCCTTATTCCCTCAATGCCAACGGCGGGGCCAGGATTTCCGACCAGATGACCGCCCGACGGAGGTCCCGGCCTGAAAAGCTGAGATCCGCCAAAGCCAAACCGCCTTCACGCTTTCGTGCTTCAGGCGCTTCGGCAACAACGTCCTCACGCATTAACTCCTGCCGGATATCATCAATCAGGGCGTCTTCTTCCCGGCTTGGTACAGCCGGTGGTGGCTTTGGTTTTTGCGCTTTTGGGCTGGCCGGACGGGCTGTTTTCGGGACGGCCACCTGATCCATGGCCACCTGGATTTCATTGCTTACCCGGGACTTCAACGTCTGAAACAGACCCTCTGCGGGGGCGGTCCGGGCCGTTTTGTCCGACCCGGCCTGACCCCGTTTAATCAGCCGGCTGAAAATCGTGCCGAACACATTGAAAAGAATAATAACGGCCACAAAAACAACGGTAATAATAGTATCAATGTTTATATCCATGATTGCCTACCTGTCTTTTGATGGATCGCCCTTGGTTTCCGGCCCGGTGGCAATCTTGTCTCTCATATCGGTATCGGCCATGATGTTTTTCATCCGGTAATAATCCATGATGCCCAGGTTACCTTCCCGGAAAGCCTCGGCCATGGCCAGCGGGATTTCAGCTTCCGCCTCGACCACCTTGGCGCGCATCTCCTGGACCTGGGCCTTCATCTCCTGTTCCCGGGCATAGGCCATGGCCCGCCGCTCTTCGGCCTTGGCCTGGGCGATTTTTTTGTCCGCCTCGGCCCGGTCGGTTTCCAGTTCGGCGCCGATGTTCTTGCCCACATCCACATCAGCAATATCGATGGACAGAATTTCAAAAGCCGTGCCGGAATCAAGCCCCTTTTCCAGCACGCGTTTGGAAATCAGGTCCGGATTTTCCAGCACATGTTTGTGTGACTCGGCCGAACCAATGGTCGTAACAATGCCTTCGCCCACCCGGGCCAGAATGGTTTCTTCACCGGCGCCGCCCACCAGCCGGTCGATATTGGCCCTCACGGTTACCCGGGAAATGGCCTTGAGCTGGATACCGTCCTTGGCCATGGCCGCGATCATTGGTGTTTCGATGACCTTGGGGTTGACGCTCATCTGGACCGCTTCGAGCACGTCCCGGCCGGCCAGGTCAATGGCCGCGGCACGGTTAAAGGCCAGTTCTATCTTGGCTTTGTCGGCCGCGATCAGGGCCTGAATGACACGGCTGACGTTTCCACCGGCGAGGTAGTGGGATTCCAGTTCATCGGTGCTGATGTCCAGACCTGCTTTGGCAGCCATGATTTTTGACTCCACCACCAGTTTGGGCGGCACTTTTCGAAAACGCATGAAAACGATGTTTAACAACCCGACATGGGCGCCTGACACAAGCGCTTGAATCCAGAGAGAAATAGCAGATCCGACAAAATAAAACAGGACAATGGCGGCGATAACCAGAAAAAACAAAACAATATAGCTTAATTGCATGGTGTCCTCCTTAACAAAAAGAATGGTTATAATGGTTGGTTTTAATCGTCTTTATCTATTCTGATACTTCTTCAACAATGATCTGATTGCCGGTGACGGCCGCAACAATGATTTCAGCGCCCTTGTTGATGTATTCACCCCGGCTGACCACGTCCACGCGTTTATCCTCGATCTCGGCCACACCGGAAGGTCGCAGATCAGACACCGCCACGCCTTTTTTACCCAGAAACCCTTCAAGTTCAGCGGATTGAGAGGTCACGCCGGAATCACTGGACAGCTCTGTTTTCAGGGCGGCCGGTGACTTGGCCAGCATTTTCAGTCCGAAAAGAACAATGACCGGCAGCGTTACCACGTCCGCAATGAGAAACAGATACCCGGTGTTTGCAGAGACTTCCGTAAACACCGCATACAACGAATATCCGATGAGGCCGGCCGCCAGCATGCCCAGCAAGCCACCGGAAGGAATAATCACCTCGGCGATAAGGACCACCACCGCCAGAAGCTGCAGAAAAACAGCCATCATTATCGGATTCAACTGGATGTCTCCTTTTTTACGATCAGCCGGTTACCGGAAATGGCGGTAATCTCAACCGCCGTGCCTTTTTCCAGATAATCGCCCTGGGTTACCACATCATATGTTTTGCTTTCGATCTTTACTTTACCGGACGGCCGCAACGGGGTGAAGGCCGTGCCCTTATCACCCACGGCAACCCCGACATTGGCCACAGAGTCGGCATGAAAATCCTGCAGGGTGGAATCAAGGTAAGGGCCGTGGGAGACAGCCGACATTCTGGGAAACACGTAACGCAACATGATTAACGCCATTATAAAAGAAAGAAGGACAGCGCTCAACACCAGGATCAGGTTGAAAACCATCAGGTCCATCTGCCAGGGCATGGACGGGTCGGGCAGCACAAACCCCTGCAGGGACAACACCAGCCCAGCGATGATACAGGTTACCCCGGCGATGCCCGCAATCCCGAACCCGGGCAGCACAAACAATTCCAGCCCGATCAGCACAAACCCCAGCACGATGATCAGCAGTTCGGTGTAATCGGCCAGCCCCACGGTATATTGATGCATGAAAAACAGTGACAGGCAGATGATACCGACCACGCCCGGGGCGCCGAATCCGGGGGCCTTGATTTCCGTGTAAATAGCGCCCAGGCCGATCAGCATGAGCAGGGGCGCGATGGTACCCAGAAAACGCAGCACCCCTTCGGTCCAGCTCTGTTCCATGCGGATCATTTCAAAATCGGTGATCCCCATTTTTTTGAGCAGCTCGTCCACGCTGGAAACCGTCATCATCGAAAAACCCAGGTCCCGCGCTTCTTCATCGTGCATGGTCAACAACTCACCCTCGGCCACGACGGTTTTTTTTCCGGTGGCCGCCGCTTTTTCTTCGTCGTTCAACTCCTCATAGTCCTTGGCATCCATATAGATGGTCTTACCGTTCATGACCAGCCGGAGAACGGCCATGTCGGCCGTAACCATGGACTCGGCCAGGACTTCGGAGTAACCGTTTTTTCTGGCCAGCGACCGGAACTTGGCCCGCAACGGCGACTGGAATTTTTCGCCCAGCATTTCCGGTCCTTCATTGCTGATCATGATCGGCGCACAGTCGCCGATGGTGGTGTTGGGTTTCATGGCCAGCTTATCACAGGCCAGGGCGATCAGGGCGCCGGCGGAGATGGCCTTCTTGGTCACAAAGGCAATGGTTTCTCCCTTGTCGTCCGTGTCCACGATCAAATCGACGATCATAAGGGCCGAGTCGACCCGGCCGCCGAAGGTGTCCATTTCAATGATAATGGTCTGATCTTCTCCATCCGGAATATCGGCCAGGGCCCGCCGGACAAAAGCCGCCATACCCGGAGAGACATCCCCGGAAATTTTGACGGTATAAACCTTTTCCTTTGCAACCGCCGTCGAAGACAGACTGATCAGAAAACACAACAACAGCAGGGCAATGCTTTTTAATGCAAAAACCTGTTTCATGGGCTTGTCGGAAATTTTGGGTTAGAAAAATAAGAGCATAAAAATAATAAGTCATTATATTTTAATTTGCAAGTTTCACGTTGATATTCCGGTTGACAGCGCTGCTGTTTATTATGATATTTAATTCTTCAACCGGTAACTTCGGAAGGGGGGAGAGTACCATGAACAATAATCGCGGATTTACTTTAATAGAACTGATGATTGTTATTGCCATCATCGGTATTCTGGCCGCCATTGCTATTCCGAATTTTATCAGTTACCGCGACAAGGCCTTTCTGTGTGAAGGCATGGCCCTGTTTGATGATGCCAAGAAAAACATTGTCGATTTTTATGAGCATACCGGCCGGTTTCCTAAAAACAATACCGAAGCCGGCCTGCCGCTGCCCGAAAACATAAAAGGTAAATATGTTAAAAGCGTAACCGTCAAAAACGGTGCGGTGGATGTGGAATACGACGAAGACTCCAGAGCCGCCAAAACATTTAAGGGCACGATCGTCTCTTTTCAACCGGCGGTTCTTAAGGAAA
This sequence comes from Desulfosudaceae bacterium, assembly GCA_963674745.2. Taxonomy (GTDB): domain Bacteria; phylum Desulfobacterota; class Desulfobacteria; order Desulfobacterales; family Desulfosudaceae; genus JBFMDX01. The sequence continues at coordinate 1,134,169 of CAXXDV010000001.1, forward strand.
ACCCGACCGGTTCGGTTGTCTGGCTTTTGGGCGTGTTCCATTCAGAAAAAATGCCGGAAACGTTTCTGGTGTATGGAAAAAACAACTCGGATATGAAGTGGTAGTCTCGTGAAAACGTCCCCTGCGTTCATTGAAAGGGAACCTTTACCATGTTCAGTATGATAAACAATTCGCTGGAAAGTACGAATTCTTACACCAGACAGATTGAATTGTTTATCGTCATCGCAATCATTGGTATTCTGGCCGCACAGGCCGTCAATGCCTATCATCCACTGCTTACCCGTGCTACCCTGCTCCACGCTGTCGGTGGAGGAGAACACCGGTGGGACAATGTCTATTACTACGCCTTTCATGGTCAATGGCCCCGGAACAACGAACAGGCGGAAACATTTGGATGGAGCGGCCTTCATGGCCAAGACGGAAATGACTATATTAAAAAAACGGTGTTGGAAAACGGTGCCGTTCATAAATATTTCGGACCGAAACTACCCAACCGGATAATCACAATACATCCTGCCGTACCGGCGAACGATCCCCTAGGGCCGATTATATGGGTTTGCGGTCAGAAACGGACTCCTGAGGAATGGCAGGTCTTTGGCCAGGATAGAACAAATGTCACGCCTGAACATATTCACCCCTATTCAAAATAAAACCGTTATCTTGCAGGAGATGTTCCATGACATTTGAGTTATGGCTTTTAAGAAAAAGCTTAGGAAGAAAGGACGAAAATTTCAGCATGGCCTTTCGTCAGCTCGGCCTGATGATGGGAGCCGGCGTGCCGACACAAGAGGCCTTGGATACAATCATTACGGAAACCGGGGACAAAAGCACTAAACGCATCCTGACTGCCCTGAAAGACGACCTGTCAACAACAGCTTCCAGAGAAAAAAAGGATCCGGCCAAGAACACTGCATACGACAATCAAGCGCTGGTCTATATTTTAAAACAGGAGGGCAGCCGCACTAACGCAGCCGAGCTTCTTTACAGCATTGCCGACGAGCTTGAAAAAAGGGCCAAAGTAAAGAGGCAATTACTTTCAGCCATGATATATCCCACCATAACAATATCCATAGCCTTGATGCTTTTATTGGTAATCCTTACCTTTGTTGTTCCCGTGTTTGAGCAGATGTATCTGGATTTTGGCAAGGATCTGCCGGCCCCGACCCTATTTGTCATTAACATCAGCACACTGGTTCAAGATCATGTTGGCGTAATCATCACCGCTGTTTTGCTGATTGCGTTATTTGTCGTCAAACAAAAAAAGCTTATCCTCAGCCTAGCGGCCTATCTGCCTGTTTTCGGCGACCCCCTGAAAAGCATTTCTATTCTCCAGTTTACCAGATACCTGTCTGTTATGTTAAAGTTTGACATTCCGCTTTCCGAAGCCATTTTTTTTGCCGCCACGGCGGTCGACAATATTTTTTTCTCAAACAAGACAAAACAAATGGGAAATACTGTTTCTCAGACCGCTCAACTGAAAGCGGCCATGGAAAAAACGCAATTGTTTCCCAGACCAGTTTTACAAGCAGTCGCGGCCGGTGAAAAAGCCGGAGCCCTTGATACCGTCTTTGCCCAGGTAGCAAAATACTACGAAAAAACAAGCGCTTTTTCTATAAACACGATGGTTTCAGCAATCGATATATTTATTATCGTCTTTCTGGGAGGAACTATCGGCGGTATGGTCGTCGCCATGTACCTGCCAATATTCAGAATGGCCGGCGCCATATCAGGAGGATAAAAAGGAAATAGCGATGATTAAAACAGACCATAGAGGTTTTACGTTAATTGAATTAATGATCGTCATGGCCATCATCTGGATCCTGGCTACCATGGCCATGCCCTCTTTTCAGGACCGGATCATCCGCACCCAGATTCAGGAAGCGTTCAACCTGGCTGAGATCGCCCGGGACGGGATTCAAGACTACTACAAGGCGCACCGGTCTTTCCCCGCTGACAATGCCGCCGCCGGACTTCCCGCGCCGGATAAAATCATCGGCAACTATGTCAAACAGGTGGCCATCAAAAACGGCGTCATTGACATTACCCTGGGCAACCGGATCAACCGGCACGTGTCCGAAAACATCGTGACCATCCGTCCGGCTGTTGTGAAAGACGCACCGATTGTGCCCATTGCCTGGATCTACGGCTACGCTTCAGTTCCCGAAGGCATGACCGTGATCGGCGACAACAACAGCACTGTTCTGCCCCGTTTGTTACCGGTAAATTGCAGGTATTAGCGTTTTTCCGGGGCCTCTGCCCGTTGCAGCCCAGCCCCGGCTGCGATTGATTTTTCCGGCAGCAGTGGTCAGGCTGTTTGAGCGCCGCCTCCCGGTGAAAACACCACACCCCAAGAAAGAGTATTGTGTCTGCAACGGGGCTTTAATCGTAATTAACCAGCGAGTTCCTGACCACGCCGGAAAAATCAACCGCAACCGGGATCAGCCGGGGTGCCGGGCAATGTTTCTTTTGGTACTTTTCTTTGCGTCAAAGAAAAGTACGGGTATTTTATTCGACCCCGAGGATATGTCCGACCTGTTTCATGGCGGTCACGTGAAACTCCGCCGACAGGGCGGGATTGTTGTAGGCAATAAAAGGCACTTCGGCGGCACGGGCGGCCATTTCATCAAGTTCCGAATCGCCCACATAAACCATTTCATCCGGTCCGGCCTCAAAGTATTCCAGAATCTTCAAAAGCTGTTCCGGTGCCGGCTTGGGGCGCATCACGTCCAGGGCCGTCACCACCATCTCGAAACGATCGGACAGCCCGTGCTCATCCAGCACCCGGTTCATGGTGTTGGAACGGTTGGTGGCAATGGCCGTATGCATCCTGCCGTCTATTCTGTCCAGGAGTTCATCCAATCCCGGCGCTTTTTTCATGTGCTGGATAAATGGAAAATAGCTTAACTGCCGTCGATGGGCCTGGGCCTGGGCCAGGCCGTCCGGACCACACAGGAAAAGCAGTGCTTGTTCAACCGTATGCATCTGGACATAGACAAACTGCTTATCGGTTATCTCCGGTTTGCCCAGAGCCGCCATAATGGCATTGTAGTAGGCGCGATTGGCTGCTTCCGTGTCAAACAGAACACCGTCACAGTCAAACGCGACCACTTTACATGCTGATATTTTCATTTGGGGCCGGTACCGCTTTTGTTTCTTTTTTCCCGGCCGGTTTCGGCTGAGTGTTTTCGATCGGCTTGGGATTATAGATATTGCCATAAACCCGTATAGACAACTGCGGTTGCGCTTTGCTGTCGGTATCAAGAAGAATCGTGTCCCGAAACGCCCCGGGTTGGGTGGTGGTGTTTTCAACCTCAACCAGATAGCCGGCCCGGTCGGTTTCCGGATCCGTCATTTCTTTTACCTCAAACCGGATATTCCGCCCCTGCTGTGCTTTTGAACCGGTAATCTTGAACGGGGTTTTTTCCGTAGGCATTACCGTGACCGTTTTTTTTATGACGGTACCGGCCGTTCCGTTAAGCCTGAGCACAGAAGGCTTGATGTCGGCGAACTTTTCCACCGGAAAAGTCAGGGTTAAAGTAATGACTTTTCTAACCGGATCGTTTGTATAAACCTGGGCGTATTTGGACATGGTCCTTCCACCATATCCTTTTGAATTCATTTTGATGGTGACGTTTCCCTCGCCGCCGGCGGGGATGGATCTCGAATACGAGACGGCCGTGCACCCTCACCCGGTTTTGACTTTTTCTATTTCCAGCGGTGCGTTACCCTCGTTCTTGATAATAAAAGCATGCCGTACCTCGGTTCCTTCAATCACCGCGGCAAGGGTCTGGCGGGTCTTTTCAACCACCGCCATGGGTGCGGTCGGTGTCGGATCAGTTACAGATTCTGTTTGCGTATCCGCTGCCACCGCCGTGGTGGCAAACAACAGCATCAACAAGCCGAGCATTCTGAACTTTATCACAACAGTCTCCTTTTTCTTTTTTATGCATCCAGGGCACCTCTAAAAATTGCCTTTTGGCCCGATCTCGGCATTGTGCTCAAGTTTTAATCCTCGAAATACGTCAATGTATTCCTCCGGTTAAAATTTTCGCACGCCTTGACCTCGAACCAAAATTCTAATTTTTAGAGATACCCTCCAGTGTCATTCGTTGTGGCATCATGGTTTTCGTATCCACGATGCAGAACCCGGGCACATCATCTTTCCCCAGCATTTCCCCCGGATTAATCACCAACGTATCATTAATTCGCTTATGCGTATATATATGAAAATGACCGTAACAGATCAAATCAAACCGGCCGCCGGCCGCAATGTCCTCAGCAAACGTCCCGTCATGCATAAAGGCGATACGGCATCCGTCGGCATTTATCTGGCCGAAAAGCCCATGCAGAGTAATGTTTTGATACAGCGTCAAGGCGTGTTTTGTCAGCAGATACTGGTCCCCGTCATTGTTGCCGAAAACGCCGTGAGCCGGAATGCCGGCCGCGTCCAGCTCTTTTAACATGAACGGGGCCACAAAATCACCACAGTGAATGATCATGTCACAGGCGGCGGAACGAATCATCTCCACTGCCTGGCGGATGTGCGGTATCTGATCGTGGGTATCACTCATTATGGCAATACGCATGGTTTCCGACCTCTTTTATATACAATACTACATCATCACATACGGGTCAACATCCACCACCAGCCGGACACCGTGGCGCCTGATGGCGGAACCACTGTCAGCCAACAGGCGGGCTGTAAAAAGGTTCAGGTCTGCTGCGGAACGACCCTTTAGAAGAATCTGCCATCGAAACCGTCCGGCCAGCCGGTATATGGGCGACTCCACCGGCCCCAGGATTTCTACCCCCCCGAAACGGGCGGCATTTTCCCGCTTTAACAGGGTACACTGCCGACCGGCCATCATGGCCTGGGTCTTTGTTTTTTCAATGTCTTTTCCTGAAATCCGAAGTTGAATCAGCCTGGCATAAGGCGGGTAGGCGAGCTGCCGCCGGAATCCGATCTCTTTCTCATAAAAAGCCGCCATGTCGTGGGTTCTGGCCGTCTGGATACTGAAGTGGTCCGGATTATAGGTCTGCATGATGACCCGCCCGGGAGTGTCACCCCGGCCGGCACGACCCGCCACCTGAGCCAGAAGCTGAAAGGTCAATTCGCCGGCCCGAAAGTCCGGAAAATTAAGGGCCAGGTCGGCGCAGATAATACCAATCAGGGTTATTCCCGGGAAATCATGACCTTTGGCCACCATCTGGGTACCGATAAGAATATCGGTTTTTCTTTTTTTAACGTTTTTCAGAATCCGGGCCATCGACCCTTTGCGGGTGGTCGTATCCCTGTCAAGACGGTCGACAACCGCTTCCGGAAAAAGCTGTTTTATAGCGGCCTCCACCTTTTCCGTCCCCATGCCGAGCTGCTTTATGGCGGTTGAACCGCAATGGGCGCATCCGACGGCCACCGGCCGGGAATAGCCGCAGAAATGACAACGATAGGCGTTTCCGCTCCGATGCAGGGTCAGGGTAATATCGCAGTTTTTGCACTTGACGGCCTCTCCGCAGACCGCACAGACGGGAAAATTTGCAAAGCCGCGGCGATTTAAAAAAAGAAGCGCCTGATTTTTCCGGGCCAGGGTTTCCTTAATCGCCTGATAAAGTTCATCGGTTATAATTCCCCCCAGGCCTCGCCGGGAATGGTCGTTTCGCAAATCGACCACCTTGATTTCCGGAAGCGGGTAATTGTTTATCCGGTTTTTAAGAGAGTAAACATCTGAAAACTTTCCGGTTCGGGCATTATAAACCGACTGCATGGAGGGTGTGGCCGATCCCAATATGACCAGGGCGTTTGACTGCTTTCCCCGGACCAGCGCCAGATCCCGGGCATTGTATCGCAAACCGTTTTCCTGTTTATATGACGTATCATGTTCTTCATCGACGATAATGACGCCCAGAGAGTGGAGCGGGGCAAAGATGGCCGACCGTGTGCCGATGACCAGGCTTGCTTCTCGGCGCATGATTTTCATCCACTGGTCGCGACGTTCGGTTTTGGTAAGGCTGCTGTGAAGAACCGCAATCCGTTCTCCGAAACGCGCCCGGAATCGTCTTTCTGCCTGAGAGATCAGGGCGATCTCCGGCACCAGGATCAGGGCCGTCTGTTTTTGATTTAAAACCGCCTCGGCAATGCGCATGTAGACTTCCGTCTTACCGCTGCCCGTCACTCCGGACAGCAGGCAGGAGTAAAAGCCGTTGCCGATGCGGTCAACGACCGCATCCACGACCTGCTGCTGCTCAGGCGTCAGGCAGGGCGGTTGATCCGGCACAATGACCTCTCCGATGGCGTCCCGGGATACTTTTTTCGCCCGGGCGGATCTTTTGGCACCGGTTGCCGCAGGCATGGCGTTTTTGATCGTTTCTCCCAAAGGGTAAAGGTAATAATCCGCGATCCAGCGGAAAAAAGCCGACATGCTGTCCGGAAACAGGGGCGTGTCATCAATAATATCAGAGATGGGCTTGAGGGCGGTGTCCGGTGTTTTTTCCGTCGGCCCGAGAACATATCCGGTCACGGTCTGCTGACCGAAGGGAACAAAGACGCGTTTGCCGGAAACCGCCTGACCGGTCAGATGAGGCGGTACCAGATAGGTGTAGGTACCGAAAACCGGAAGGCAGACCGCCACATCGACGCAATCTGAAGCTGACAAATCAGGTGTAATGGAACTGTTCAGGGTTGACGACATTCCGTACCAATGAAGATTTTGAAAAACCGGCGGTTTTCACCGATGAACAAACCAGCCCTCATATCCGGGATGGAGAATATACCGAAACCGGACTACGCCCCGTCAGCTAACGACCTTCCACGGGCACAACGTCACGTGTAAGCTGCCCGGTATAAATCTGGCGTGGGCGGAACAGCTTTTTTTCCGGATCATCATTCAGTTCTTTCCAGTGCGCGATCCATCCGGGAAGGCGCCCGATGGCAAACATCACCGTAAACATGGTAATGGGAATACCAAGCGTTCTTAACACCATACCACTGTAAAAATCAATGTTGGGGTACAGGTTATGATCCTTGAAATAGGCATCTTCGAGGGCGATCTCTTCCAGCCTGAGGGCAATATTCAGGAGTGGATCATCGACCTGGGCCACCGCCATCATCCGGTCACACATTTTTTTCATAATCCGTGCCCGGGGGTCATACGTCCTATAAACACTGTGGCCGAATCCCATCAAACGGAAAGGATCACTTTTATCCTTGGCCTTGGCCACGGCCTTATGTACGTCTCCACCGTTTATGCTGATTTCCTCGAGCATCTCCACCACCGCCCGGTTGGCGCCGCCATGCAACGGGCCCCATAGGGCCGAAATACCGGCGGAAACCGCCGCGTAAATGTTGGCCCGGGCGCTGCCCACCCCCCGAACGGTTGAAGTGGAGCAGTTCTGCTCGTGATCGGCATGAAGAACCCAGAATGTATTCAAGGCATCCACAAATTCCGGACGCAGCTTATAGGGGATGACCGGTGTGTCAAACATCATGTTCAGAAAATTGGCGCAATAGGTATAGTCCGGCCTGGGATAAACCACCTTATGGCCCCTGGAAATCTTGTAAGACATGGCCGCCATGGTTCTGACCTTGGAGATCAACCGCAAAAACGTAATCTCCATAGCCTCGTCAGTGTCCACCAGTTCCGGGTAAAAATTTCTGAGGGCATTTACCATGGAAGAAAGGATGCCCATGGGATTTGATGATCGGGGAAAGTTCTGGAAAAAAATCCGCATATCCTCATGCACCATGGAATGGTCGTTCAGCATACAGCTCATGCGGTTATGCTCGGATTGTGACGGCAGATCACCGTTTAGCAGCAGGTAACACACATCGACAAAACAGGCTTTTTCCGCAAGCTGTTCGATGGGATAACCGCGATATCGAAGCACGCCTTCCTTTCCGTCCATAAACGTAATGGCGCTTCTACAGCCGGCCGTATTCCCGAAGCCCGGGTCAAAGGTCATATAACCGGTCTCTGTTCGCAATTTTCTGATATCAATAGCACTTTTTCCTTCCGTGCCTTTAATTATCGGCAAATCATAGGTCTTACCATCCACCGTCAGTGTGGCTTTTTCGGTCATCTTCCTTCTCCTGCGCATGATCACACTGCAGTCGGCGGCAGTGTTCTGTTCTCTGATAAAAAGAATCGCTACAAAAATATATACCTGTTTAAGGCATAAAATGAAAAAACGGGGCAATGTGCACGGCACAACTTTTTTTATATATCAAAATAAAAAACGATTTGCAATAAAAAACTGCGCCGGTCAGACAAAAACCCGAGCGACCCGATGCGTTATGGCAGAAACCACTTCGTAGTGAATCGTCTCCCGTGCCGCGGCAATCTCATCAGCGCTTATCTGCATCTGCCCCTGCCGCCCCAGAACGACCACCTCATCCTCAACTGCAACAGGATCAATACCGCCCACATCCAGCACCGTCAGATCCATGCATACACGACCCACCACCGGCGCCTTTTGGCCGGAAACCAGCATATGCCCCCGGGACGATAACCACCGGTTATAGCCGTCAGCGTAACCGACCGGCACCACCGCCAGCGTGGTGGATTTTGGCGCCGTATATGTTGATCCGTAACTGATTTTTGTCCCGGCCGGCACCTTTTTGAGCTGAACGATCCGGGTTTTCCATGTCATGGCCGGCTGGAGCGACACGCGCTGGTGGTCGACCGTAACAGACGGATACAATCCGTAAAGGGCAATACCGGGCCGAACCATGTCGAGATGTGTTTCCGGGAAATCGATAAGGGCGGCGCTGTTGGCCGCGTGGCGGATCAGACCGGACAAACCGGCTGAGGCCAGTTGCGCGGTCAGTTGCTCAAAAAGCGCCATCTGCGTCCGGGTATATGTTTTATCCGGATCATCCGCTGCAGCAAAATGCGTATAGACACCCTCAAGCAAAAGTCCCGGCTGGTCGGCAATGGCCACGGCTTCCCGGACAGCCGCCGTCAGCCCCGCCCGGGGATCTTCGGTTACCACATTCTTTCCCAGGCGCCCCATTCCAGTATCCACCTTGAAGTGCACCCGCGCCACGGTGTTCTTTGCAACAGCGCTTTGGGAAAGCAGCCGTGCCTCATCCGTCGACCACACCGTCTGGATGAGATTGTGGTCAACAATTTCCCGGATCAGGCCGGGCGGCGTATAACCCATGACCAGAATCGGCGCATCAAGCCCGTACGCCCGGAGGTCAACCCCCTCCTCAACCCTGGCCACGCCCAGCATCGAGGCGCCGTTTTTAAGGGCGATCTCAGCCACCCGGCACATACCATGTCCATAGCCATCGGCTTTGACCACCGCCATCAAGCGACAGTTTTTGCCGACCAGGCCCTTCAATGAACGGACATTACCGGCAATAGCAGACAAATCAATTTCCAGCCAGCTCAAATGACAACTCATATGCTTACCAAACCAACGTATATCCGGGGTTATTTCTTCTGGTGCTCATGCAAAAGGAATTTCTGCTCTTCCGGGGTCAAAAAACGCCACTGTCCTTCTTTTAGGTTTCCCAGCCTGATACCGGAAATCCTTAATCGTTTTAAAGCGCTTAACCGATGGCCCAGGTGGCCGGTCATTTTTCGAATCTGCCGGTTTCGACCTTCCTGCAGGACAATACGAAACCGCCGGGCAGACACGCGCCTCACTTTTGCCGGCCGGGTTTTTTTGCCCTCGATCCAGATGCCCGCTTTCAATTTTGCCAGATCTTTGTCCGGTATGGGGGCCTCAACAGTAACATCATATTCTTTTTCATGATCAAAAGACGGGTGTGAAAGCTTCAGATGCAAACCACCGTCATTGGTCAGCAGCATCAGGCCGGTTGAGGCCTTGTCAAGCCGTCCTACCGGATAGACGCGTTCGTCAATGCTGACCAGATCAAGAATGGTTTTTTCCTGTTTTTGCAGACAGCTGCTCACATACCCGGCCGGCTTGTTCAGGGCGATGTAAATCTTCGGCTGACCCGGCACCACAACCTGTCCGTCAACCATAACACGATCCGTCTCCGGATCGACCTTGACCCCAAGCTGCGTAATCACCTCACCGTTCACGGCGACCCGCCCCTGGCGGATATATGTCTCCGCCTGCCGGCGGGAACAAATCCCGGCCGAAGCAATGAATTTCTGAAGTCGCATAACAACTCCGGCCTGCTCTGACATTTCGTAACCGCTCACCATATTTTTTGCTGCGATTAACGGCTTCTTTCACGGTATAGGGTTCAAGGATTCAAGGGGTCGAGGGTCCAAGGGACTTATCGTTCAAGTCCGGTAGTGGGCGTTCAACTTCACATAATCCAATGTTAAATCGGACGTATAAACAGAGGCATGGCCGGTCCCGCCGGTATTCAGATCGATCGACAACGATATCTCATTCCGCTGGATAGTTTTACGGGCTTCTTCCTCAGACGATGCGCCACACCCGCACCCGTTGCGGACCACCTGAATGGTATCAAAAAACACGTTCACCTTTTCCGGCTGGACCTCGACACCCGATCGTCCGACCGCGGCCAGAATCCGGCCCCAGTTGACATCCTCACCAAAAAAAGCCGTTTTCACCAGCGTCGAATCCGCCACAACCCGGGCCACCCGGTCGGCGTCTTTGTCTGATCGCGCACCCTGCACGCTGACTTCAATCAGCTTGGTGGCCCCTTCGCCGTCGCGGACAATCATTTTGGCAAGTTCCATCAGAACACTATCCAGTGCCTGCTGAAAACGCCACCGGTCTGTTTCCGTCACCAGCGCGGCATCGCTCATGCCGTTGGCCAGAATAATCACCGTGTCATTGGTGCTGGTATCCCCATCAACGGTTATGCGGTTAAAAGAATAGTCAACCGCCTGCCCGAGACTCGTTGCCAGCACTTCAGACGAGGCCTGGACATCCGTGCACACAAAACAAAGCATGGTGGCCATATCCGGACAAATCATACCGGCGCCCTTGGCCACGGCGGTAATCATGAACTCACCACCGTCATCCATCCGGAAAACCTCTGAAACGGTTTTGGGAAACTGGTCTGTTGTCAGAATACTGGTCGAAAAATCATAAAACCCGTCGGCCGACAGGCTTTCTACGGCCTTTGGAATCGCTTCGGAAACCTTTTCAATGGGCAGCGGAACACCGATGACACCGGTTGAAGCCACCAGCACCCATTCTTCTTCCACACCCAGTTCTTCGGCCACCCTTTTTGTCATATCCCTTGCGTCCCGCATTCCCTTATCGCCGGTGCAGCAGTTGGCATTACCGCTGTTAACGATAACCGCCTGACATATTCCGGAGACGATATGCTCGATATCCAGCAGAACAGGCGCTGCCTTGACCCGGTTTTTCGTAAAAACAGCCGCCACCCTGGCCGGTATATTGGACAGAATCATCCCCAGGTCTTTTTCTCCATCGGGTTTAATGCCGGCTGAAATACCACTCCACTGAAAGCCCGGGCAAACCGTCACCGCCATAGCCATCTCCTTGATCTTGTTTGAATTGTCTTAATCCGCCTATTTAAAAGCACCCACCTTGCTTCAGGCTTTTTGAAAAGTTATAACGATTATGCGACGACTTTATTAAAAATTCAAGCCAAAGCGCCAAATTCACGGCGTGCGGCAAGTTGAATCGGGCATTGTTCTCCTTGAGAATGAGACACAGCACAGAAGACTTGCTCTAAACGAAGTAAAATTTTTTTAACATGGAAAGGAACCTGCGGTCCATACATATTTATTTGAAAAGTTTCGTGCTTTCTTGCTTGCATAAAATCTGATGTGATATAAAATTAATATTCAGTGTCAAAAACAGGGCCGTCAGCGACAGGATTAATATCGGTTATGTCTTTAAACTATTTTATCGTCTATAATCCATTGACTTACAAGCTTATGGATCTGATCCCGGCAACGGATCTGAGACCGATTGATATTGTATATTATCTTACCGGTAAGGCCCGAAAACCCATAACGCCCGCTAATTTTCTCGAGTATATCGATTTTGATTTAAAAAAACAGCGCATGACTATGGTGGACACGCTGGCCATTGAAATGTACTCGGCTGTTTATATCCAGAACCAGTTGGCCAGGCTGGCCAAAGACCACATGGTGGTTATGCTGGATGGAAAGCGGAAATTGTTTTCGACGGTCATCAAAGAAAAGCAGCGCCGACCCCGGGCTGTTTTCATTACATCCATGAGTTCCAGCTTTCCCTCCGCGGCCGCAGCGGCTATTGTTTTAAACCATGCTGAAATTCCGGTAATCATGGGCGGTATTCACGTTTCTACCAGCCCCGAGGATGTGGACACGTTTATCCGGCAACATGTCCCTCACCCGGAACTGGTGACCATCGTTAAAGGCGCCGGTGATTCTGTTGTTCTTCACGATGTTCTGGATGGCCTCAAAAACGGCGATCTGCAGCCCGAATATACCGGCTACAAACTTATCGAAAACGGTGTCTGGGGTAATTTTAATAACGTTGAGCCGCTGGAACCGTTAAAGATCAACTTACTTCACCGACTGCCCATCATCCGGCATACCCCCCTCCGGGACTTCCGTATAAACCCGGTGGCCCCCCATACAGGTTGCCCATTTTCATGCAAGTTCTGTTCGATTTCAACCCTGCCCAAAAAGCAACGGGCCCTGCGTTTAAGAGATCCGGACGACTTTGTCAACGAATTGAAAGCCGCCCAGAACAGTCGGCCCGACTTTAAAAACCGATATTATTTTTTTACACCCGACAACCTGCTGCTGGGGAAAAAAAACCTGCTGACCATGCTGGACAAGATTATCGAAAGCGATTTGTGCATCAACTACGCGGTCCAGATTTCCATTGACGTGGCCAATGATGAGGACCTGCTCAGAAAAATCAGGCGTTCGGGCGGCACCCATTTTTTCATCGGTATGGAATCGCTGGACATGCGAAACCTGAAATATATCGATAAACATATAGTCGGTGATATTGAAAAAAGTGGCTTGTCCGTGGAAGATTACTATCGAACCAAGATAAAAAAAATCCACGCCCACGGTATTTCAATTCATGGCTCTTTTATTTTCGGCCTGCCGTATGATTATTTCAACTCCATTTCCGACAATACCGGCACCTGGATAGCCGACTTTTGCAGAAAGAACAAAATCGGTGTTCAACCAAGCACCATTACGGATCTTCCGGGATCTGTCTTTTTTAACGAAAGCCAGGAGAACGGATCCTATCTTTACGGCAAGAAAGGTACCATGGACTATTTTGTGTCGTTAAGCATTGCCGATCTGGCTGAAACCAACAAGCAACCACCGGAGACGCTTAATAGAAGTCCGCTGATTATTGCCGCCATGGTCTATGAAGCCACCAAAAAAATCGGCGCGCCAATGGCTGCCGTCAGTAACTCATCGGCCATCTTTTTTAAATCATTGCTTCACCCGACAAAAAACGGTGAAGGCTTTCAAATAAAGCAGCGTTTTCTGGACGCGCTCTGCTCAGCTATTTCGCAAACAGCCGTCAGCCTTTATAAAGAGCAGGGGGATTCAATTGTCATGTCAAAGCATGGTGTCAGAGGAATTCTTGAACGACTTTTTGACAATGAAGCTGATCCGCAACTCAAAAATCAGTTTCGTGATTACATTAAACAATTTACAGAGCATTAAAACGGGGGCGTGAATATGGAAGCAAAACTGTCCAAAGAAAAAAACAAAAATGGGGAGGTTGTCTCTGTTATTGTCACGATTGAAAGAGATTCAGCCTATGAAAAAAGACGGTTCGGAAGTGAAGAAGAGGCCAGGGAGTTTATCCGGCGCCTGAAGGAGCTTGAAGCCAAAAAAAAATAGCCGCCCGTCTGAAACGGGGTAATACCCTCTGTTTGGCTGCAAACAGAAAACAACCTTTTAAAATCGCATGTGGTCTGGCCGACCAAACCGACCGGACAGCAGGCCGAAAAAAGCCGGGCTGGTCAGCAGAATATTGCGTGGCTTTCTCGGTCATCTTATTTTATTGTTATAGCAAAAAACCTAAACAAATCAGGGCTTTTATTAAAAATGGCGGCGTTGCTTAAAAAATACGCCTGCTGCGTCATAGCCAAACCATAATCCGCCTGAATCCAAGGTGTTTATCTGGTAAAAGCCGGCTTTAGGAAAAGTAATCCATGATGACCATAAAATCCCAAGCGCTGGAAGTTAACCTGGCCAGTTATCATGTCGATGTTTCCATAGACGAGCGATACCTGGTTCTGCGCGAAATCATGGGCAAGTACCATGGCCTGATGGATCGGCTTGACACCTTTTTAAAAGAATTATCACATCCTTACAAAAACTGGCAGTTTATTGTCAAAGAAGCCCGAACGTTTTCTCTGGACTATTTTCGTCAGATTCAGAGCCATGAAAAAGGCCCGGCCGCAGCTGATCTGTATGCCCATATTTTTTCCAGTGCGGTAAAAGCCTCAAGCAACCAGGAAGTCAAAACCGATGCCGCCGACAATCTTCTGCTGTTTCTTTCCAAGCTGGCCAAAGAAAGTGAGCTTTCTTTATTTTTACCGGTTCTTAACAATGCCTGCGACGACATCTGGAGACTTGAGGGGGATAATTTTTTCGTCTTTGTGAACAGTTATTACCCGATAAAAAGCATCGCCGCCGGTATCTTGAACAACAACCCGTCCGGTTCTTTTATTCATATCAACCGGCTGTTGATGAAGTATCTTGAACATGTCTATCAGCACTGGCACGGCGAAACAGACTGTCTGGCCTGGTTTGATAAAGAGATAACAGATATCGGTGAAGCAGATCCCTCTTTATTAAAACCGGTTAAAGACCTTTTAAACCAGATGTCCCATAAAAATATCGGCCTGATTTCTTCACGGCTACGGCAGTTTTCAAAACGGGAAGATATGGATGCGGGAGAGACATGCCGGCAATTGATTGATATGCCGGATTTCGCCTTTTTTGTTTCTTCCTACCGGAAACTGCCGGAAATGCTTTACCGTATTGGCGGGTCACAAAACAAAGCGCACAGATGGAAACTGTTATCGCTTTTTCTGATTTTGAGCACATCCGGCCTTGCCCTTCTTCACGAAGAATCATTACGGGAAATAAACACCACGCTCGGCAACCTGATTTCGAACAAAGAGCTGAAAAAAAGTCGAGAACTCATTAAGCGCACTTTTCTGATATTAAAAAAACAAATCACCCGTTTTCCGATCACGGCGCTAAACTGTGTACTGAATATCGGCAAGAGCGTTTATTACACGGATGATACTGATTTAATTAACTATTTTATCAGCTCGGTCATCGAGCTGGGATTTCACCCCCCTACGATCCAGGGTGTTGACAGTGACTGGAAAATAAAAGTCAACCGGGCCCACCTGCATAACATCAGGACCTGGCTGGCACTGGTCAGGTTAAACCCCCAGAAATCATCCCGCCTGCTGTCGGCACTGATCGTTCATCTGTCGGTCAGCGGCGTATTTGTAAGGGATATCGACCTGTTTCCCCGGGACATAACCACACTTTTAAACAGTGACATCGGGCCTGTTTACAACCTGGTCAAACAACTGACCCGCTTAACCCCCGTTTTTTTCAACGATATCGGGGCTGAAGGTGCCTTGAGGGACATCTCCACGGAGATAGATGAGCTGTGCCACAGAAAGGACGTCCTGGTACATTTTTTGCGGAAACAGGGACATGTTGAAGGAAGCAACCGCCTGATCGCCTTTATGGAAACGGCCATTGCGTTCTGGATGACCCGGGAAAAAGCCGGTCTGCAACCTTACCTGCCGCCGGAAATGTACGCCCAGGTGTCTTCAGAAGGCGATTTTGTCGACGGCATGCACGCCCTCTTCAAACACTTTGAAGAAAACGGGATTGCCATTCCAAAGGGGTTGCTGGAAATCGACAACCGGGAACTGGAAGCGCTGTGCGAACAGGTTCCGGACGTTTCCCCGCGGGACCGGAAAAGGGCGGCCCTGGCCGTGGCTTTCTATAAAATGCTTGACCAGAAATATAATATCGGTTTTACAGAAATAGAGCATTACCTTGACCAGCTGGACACCGGCAGTTTTCCGGATCTTGAGAAAATCAAGCAGGCACTGGCTGAAACCAGCACCAAAAAAAAGATTTCCGGATTAATTAAATACCTGTATCAACTAAAAGCACTGATTCTGTCTGACAAAGAATTTGAAATCCAGCAGAACATTTACGAAAAACGCCATATTACGGTTGATATACCTTCCATGTACGGCAGTTACCGGGAAACCAAGTTTGACGCCCTGGGGCTGACCTTTCGCCTGGAAGCATTGGTCAATGTGCTGTTTGAAGAAATTATCAACAGCATCAACCTGAACCTGATTACCAAAACCACTTTTTTTGAAATTTACAACTGCTTGAAACTGCTTGTCAGCGCATTGTCTCTGGACGGTTGCCCGACCAAAGAAATCGACCTTCAACTGGAGCTGTTGTCTCAGGCATTAAAATCAAGGGGGTTTTCCTTTTCACAGTTTCTGGATATTTTCAAACGCCTGGCCAAAGCGGTTCAAAACATTATCAACGATCACTATCGCAATATATATGACCAGAACCTTTCCCGAATTATTCCCAAGCTGCCCACCAGCGTCATTCTTGACAAATATCTGCCGGACAATAAGGGTAATGGTCAGATTGAACGGGGAAAACTGGTATACCGGATATCTGAAATTTTTTATCGGGAAAAAATAGCGCTCTCTTTTGGCATGGCACAGCTTGACCTTTTTCTGACGCGAATTCTCCAAGTGCTGTTTCTTCAGCAGAACGAACTGCCGCCGGAAAGACTGGCCCGGCTGCTGAATTACGACCCGGCCAGAATCATTGCCCGGATCGATGAAAAAGAAATCCAGAAATACGGCATTATTCACCTGGGAAACAAGGGCTTTAACCTGATCAGCTTAAAAAGCAACGGATGTCCTGTGCCTCCGGGTTTTATTATTACAACGGAAGTGTTCAAGTGCCGGGAAATTATAGATTCCTACAAGCCGGCTGAAAACATTTTCAAACAGGCCCTTTTGCGGCATCTCCACCGCCTGGAAAAAGAAACCGGAAAAACATTTGGAGACCCGAAAAACCCTCTGTTGCTGTCGGTTAGAAGCGGCGCTTCCATCTCCCAACCGGGAATGATGGATACGTCCCTTAATGTCGGTATTAACGAAGATATTGCTTTCGGCCTGGCCGAAAAAACCGGCAACACCTGGTTTGCATGGGATAATTATCGCCGTTTTATTCAATGTTATGGTATGGCTTTCGGCTTGAACAGGGACACCTTCAGCGCCATTATGACCCGCCACAAGAAAAAGTGGGGCGTTCAGTTGAAAAGGCAGTTCACCGGAGAGCAGATGAAGCAGCTGGCCAGAGACTATCGGGCGGCGGTCGAGGCGGCCGGAATTGACATTGTAGACGATCCTTTTGAGCAGCTTTACGCCACCATAAAAACCGTGTTTGATTCCTGGTACTCTCAAAAAGCCAAGACCTATCGGCATATTGTCGGCATTTCCGACGACTGGGGAACAGCCGTAACCGTTCAGGCAATGGTGTATGGAAATCTGACCTCGAAAAGCTCCGGCAGTGGCGTTATCTTTACCCACAGCCCCAAGATATCCGGAGACAGTCTTATGCTCTGGGGTGATTTTACCATAGGCAATCAGGGAGAAGATGTTGTGGCCGGGCTGGTGACGACACTGCCGATTTCGATCAGACAAAAAAATCTGGAACAACGAAAAACCGACGTCACCCTTGAGACCCAGTTTCCGTCAATATATAAGTCGCTTACCAAGTTGGTCAACCAGCTGATTTATGACCATGGCTGGAACCCCCAGGAAATAGAATTTACATTCGAAGGGCCCGACGAAAAAAACCTTTTCCTGCTGCAGACACGCAACATGACCATCCGAGAACAGAAAAGCATTCTGATTTTTGACCCCGAAGATGTGCTGGAAAGCGAACGGTTTCTGGGCCACGGCATCGGCGTAAGCGGCGGCGCCATGGGCGGACGAATTGTTTTTACCCTGGATGAAATCGATCAGTGGTCAAGGGTCGAGCCGGACACGAGCCTGATTCTTGTCAGGCGGGATACCGTGCCGGATGATATCCTTGAGCTTTCTGCTGCGGACGGTCTGCTGACGGCCCGGGGCGGACTTTCCTCACACGCCGCGGTTCTGGCCCACAGCCTGGGCAAAACCTGTGTCGTGGGTTGCAGCAGCCTGATATGCAACGAAGCGGAAAAAACCTGTTTGTTTAATAACGTCCGCCTGTCTTCAGGGGACTATATCAGTATTGACGGTTCTGAGGGGGCCGTTTATCTCGGCTTGCTGAAAACCCGGCAGGTAGAAACCCCCTCTTCTTAATTTATCAACAAAGGGATAACAAACATATAAGTAGGTGATATCATGAATGAACAAAATTCCATCAGCCTGGGTATAAACGGATTGGGTCGAATCGGCAAGCTGACCCTGTGGCATCATGTCGGGCGGAAATTTTTTGACCGGATCGTGGTTAATATCGGACGCCATGCGGGAACGTCCCTGGCGGATATTGCACATTATCTGGAGAGAGATTCAACCTATGGTGCATTGCATACCTTTTTACATGGCCAAAACGCCGAACCGGTCATCAGCGACATTCACGAACAAAACGGGGAAATGACCATCAATGGTGTCTGCGTACGGTTTTTAAGAACAGAAAGAAACCCGGCCGACATCAACTGGCGTGACCATGACGTAAAAATGGTGGTTGATACGACCGGCAATTTCCTCGATCCGACAACACCGGCCGACCATGCCAAAGGCTCGCTCAGGGGGCATCTGTCAGCGGGCGCGGAAAAGGTTGTTCTTTCCGCACCTTTTAAAATAAAAGACAAACAGGCCGACATGCCGGAAGATGCCGTTACGACGGTTATGGGCATCAATGAAAACGATTATGATCCCCGAAAACACCTTCTGGTTTCAAACGCCTCCTGCACCACCACCTGTCTGGCCCATATGATCAAACCCGTTCTGGATCATTTCGGTCCCAAAAAGATACTCTCTGCTTCAATGGCCACTGTGCACTCGGCCACAGCCAGCCAGAATGTTTTAGACCGCCTTGCCAAAGACGGAAAAACCGACCTTCGGAAAAACCGCAGCGTGTTTAACAACATTATTTTAACCACCACCGGTGCAGCCAAAGCGCTCCGTCTGGTTATCCCGGAAATGAGCCAGATCGGCTTTATCGCTGAATCCGTCAGAATACCCACGGTCACCGGTTCTCTGATTATCCTGGTATTGAATCTGCAAGAAGACATCAAGGGAGAAGATATTCGACGGGAGCTGGTTCAAAACATATACAGACAGGCAGCCGATGAAGACCCCAGAAAATACCTTCTATATACGGATCAACAGAATGTGTCCGCGGACATTATTGGCAACCCCAAAGCCGCAACCATTATCGAAGGCAGCGAAATCCACACCAGAACCGCGGAAGTCGCCATCGACCTTGAGCATGTGCCCGGACTCAATCAAGATATTCTGTCTTCGCTTCCGGATACCGTTCTGAGGGTTCCGGTCACCCAGACGGTCATCTATGGGTGGTATGACAACGAAATGGGCAGTTATGTCAATATGCTGGGTGACCGTTGCGTTTCAATAGCAGAAAGTCTGCTGGGGTAAAAGCGCTTGACAATCACCGTTTATGCCTTTACGAATAAACACGCCCTTTTTTATGGCCAATGCAAACCGTTCTGAAACCGGATAAGCCCATGTTTGAAAAGAAGATTTTATTCATCGACGATGAAGGTTCCCAGCGTGATATTATGGAACGATTTATTCCCAGGCTCGGTTACGCCGTTAAAACGGCAGCTTCCTCCGAATCCGCTCTGGAAATATTAAAAACCGAGTATTTTCCGCTGATCATTACGGATTTAAGTATGCCGGGGATGGATGGGCTGGAACTGTGCCGGCGAATCAAGCAGATAAACCCGAACATTATTATTTACGCCTTGTCCGGTTATATTGCCTCTTTTGAAGAGCAGAAACTTGAAGCCTGTGGATTTGACGGTTATTTGAGCAAGCCCTCCAGTTCCCAGACACTTAAACAGGCCATTGACGGCGCCTTTGAAATGATAAAACGGCTCCACGCCGACCAGACCGGCCCGGAGGGATAATGCGTCCGGGCGCTATTAATCAAAATAGACACGGCTTTCAGTGTTTGCCGTGTCTATTTTAAATTTTCGCTTAAAACCGGAATGCCGTTCTCAGGCGCTATTTCCCGGTTATTGAGACTATTTTCCCAAAAGGTCCTTGGCCATAACCTGCAGCAGTTTTTCCGTGCGGTCTCCCAACCAAATCCCGAAAAGGGCCTGTTTGACATTCAGCCCCGGAACCAGAACCTCGGGTTCTGCTTTTCCGTTTTTATAAACATACGTACCTTTTCCTTTTACGTACTGGATCTCAAACACATCTCCCTTGCTGATCTCTTCTGAAAAGGCCGTCAGGAACAAATCAATTTCCTTTTGAATCGGTTTGGTATTGCCGCCGGTGGACTCCTCAAAGCCGACCAGGGTGGCATGTGTAAACTTTTCCGAAGAGACCAGGCCGGTCAGGATCTGGATTTTAAGCATCATGGTTTCATCAGCCATAATGATGGCCTGCCCGTCGGAAGTCTTGTTTTTCACATAAAGAGCAATCGCGTAAATATCAATGGGAACGAACACGATTTTTTTCGCTCTTACACCAGCACCATTTAAAAACACTTGTTCACCCGCAACCGTCACCGTATCCGGAAAGGTTACCCCTTCAACAACAACCGCGCCGGCCATCGGCGCCAAAAACAAAATCAAAAATACCGCTACCATAAATTTTCTGATCATGACTGGTCTCCTTTTCGTTTTTTAGCAGCTATTGTGTTTTTCTGTTTGGGGTTGTTCCCGACGGTTGATGCCGGGTCTCTTTTATCAGGTTGACAGCGTTGCCGCCAGCACATCCAGGTAAAACCGGGCATGACTGATATGGGACGCCATGTTGGCCCGGTGGTTGGCAAAAATGCCGTCAAGGTCGCCTTCCAGCACCACCAGCGGATCCATTTCTGAGGCTTCCTGGCAGGCATGAATGGCATGGTGAAGCACATCCATGGCTCTTCTGGTAACCAGCGTTTCCTGAAAGTCCTCGGTCACGGCTTGCAGAACAGGCAGGATCGCCATAGAAACACCCTTGGCATAATAAAAATAATCATCGGCGGCAAATGTGCTCACCGGCGTACCGTCTTTTTCGGT
Source organism: Desulfosudaceae bacterium (assembly GCA_963674745.2). GTDB lineage: Bacteria > Desulfobacterota > Desulfobacteria > Desulfobacterales > Desulfosudaceae > JBFMDX01. The sequence goes on from CAXXDV010000001.1 coordinate 1,155,388, forward strand.
TGCTTTCACCAGGTTGTCGTCACAACTGCCCAGCAGGTCGGCAAATGCCACCAGCAGGGGAATCAGGTTGTCCGCCCGGGTATAAAACTCGGCATCCCCCGCGATAAGCCGTTTTTTATAAGTCCGTAACTCCTTCAGCCCTTCTTCATATTTTGATTCCGCTGACGGCAACAGGTAGCTGTCCGGGTCGATCATGAAGCAGTTCATGGCCCGTTCCAGGTTTTCATCCAGCACATTGGTCGTTCCCGTACGGGAAATCCGCTCCGCCAGCCTTGTCGCCGACCGGCGCGTCGCCTCTAAAATACCCAGTTGAATGTTATTCACATTATCCGTGTATTCCACCACGTCATTCGGGCGCCAGCCCAGGTATCGCTCTTTAAGCTCAAAATCAAGCGGTTTTATCACCGCGCTGACAAACGCCACGCCCCGGACCTGGGGCTCTGCTGAATGGCCCTCGGCTTCGGTTACCGTTTCGGCATTGCCATGGACGGCCACACCGTGTTTTATGGCTTCCGCCTTGGGCCTGGAATGAACGGCCTGATTACCGGAAACGGCTTTGGCCGTGGCAGCCTCCGTCTCATCGGCATGCGTCAGATTCTGGTGGCCAACGGCACTCTGCGCGTCGGCATGCTGTGCCACCTCGGGCGATGTTGTGCCGGCATGATTGTTCTGACTGACGGGAGCCGCCTGATGAGCGTCGGTGTCTTTGTGAATTTTTTCCAGATAATTTATGGCCATTACCGCAACCCATAGGACAAAGGCCGCGATAACCAACGCCCCGAGCACCCTGCCCCAGAAAAAAACGGTGAAATTATCCTCCACCGCAGCGTTTTTTTGATTGGACTTCTTCATAAGGTTCTTTCTCCCTGTTCCACTATCTTAATTTTCTTTCATCTCCAATGCGAATCGTCACTTTGAGGGAATCAAAGTATTCAATCAGCGGTATTGTATACTTCCGGGAAACATTTGTCATTTCTTTAAATTCCGGTGTGGAGATTTTTTCATTCTTCTTTAAAAAATCAACTAACCGTTGTTTAAGCCGTTCAATAACACCTGCCGGAAAATATAAATCCTCTTTTACTTTGACCAGCTTTCCTTCTTCAACCAGATGCAAAAGCACATCCTTGATCAGCTTTGGTTCTTCTGTTGAAAAATCCGCCAACAGTTCTTTTGTGACCGGTGGTGTCAGGCCCGCATTGTTATAACGATCCAGTATTTTGCCTCTGACGTCAGCATGAGCGGACGGAAGGGACACGGCATGGCCGGACAGGCGGATAACATCCTCATCCTGACATATTTGCTCTTCTTTCATCATGCGAGCCAGCACCAGTTCAACCAGCTTAACCCCCGATTGTCGGCTTATTCTCGACTTGATTTCCTGCTTGGACATCCCTTTCTTTAAAGGGTTGTCCTTATGAAACCGCTCCAGTATCCCGACAATGGTTTGAGCCGTCTGGTCCATGATCTGATGATGAATGAAAAGCCGTCGGTCTTTGTCAAGCAGCACGATTTTCCGAACCGACAAGAGCGCATCCAGCGCTTGCTGCAGCATCCGATCACTTGTGTTGGTCATTACTTTGAGCACAACGAAAGACACGCCTTGATCAAGCGCCTGTCGACACTGAAACAAAATAACCTCTTCAAGCGAACCGGTGTTTAGCTTTTCCAGGGCTTCGGCCAGTGTCCGCCGGTATCGCCTGTGTTTGGACGGCACCGGGTTCAGAACACGACCACCGCCAATGGTCCTGATCGGTGAAGAACTCCTGACAACAATTCTGTCATCCCTGACGCAAACCACCGGTGATTTGAGCCGCAACTGAACGGGTGCTGTTTCACCCGGCAACAGCTCCTCCCGATCCAGCAAAATGACGTTTCCAAAAAACTCGCCTGTTCCCGCATATACCCGCACCGCGGCGCGGTTCTTCAATGCCTTGGCGTTATTTTTAAGATATTCAAAATAAACATCCAGCATGTAACTGGGCGTCAGCCTGCCCGGCATGCTCAACACGTTTCCCCGGGAGACGCGTTCTTTGTCAATTCCCTGAAAATTTACGGCCGTTCGCATGCCGGTTTCAGCCTCGACCACCTGTTGACCGTGTACCTGCAAACCACGGACTTTTGACTGAACTTCGGTAGGATAAAGCTGAACCGTTTCGCCGGTTTTAATTGAGCCCGAAACCAGTGTTCCGGTGATCACCGTTCCAAAGCCCTTCATTGAAAAAACCCTGTCAACCGGGAGCCGAAGCAGTCCGTTCTGACTGCGGGCGGGAAGATCGGCCACGATATCGGCCACAATTTGCGGGAATTCAGCCATGCCCTGACCGGTTACGGCTGAAACCGGCAGGACCGGCGCGTTCTCCAGAAACGTCCCCCGGGTAAAGTCCTGGATATCTTCTTTGACCAGCTCCCGTAATTCTTCATCGACAAGATCGATCTTGGTCAGCAGGACCAGCCCGTGGGTAATTCCCAGCAAGGTACAAATATCCATGTGCTCGCGGGTCTGAGGCATGACACCTTCATCAGCGGCAATGATCATGGCCACCAGATCGATACCGGAGGCACCGGCCACCATGTTTTTGATAAACTTTTCGTGCCCCGGCACATCTACAATACCGACCAGTTGCCCCCCCGGCAGGCGCAGGGAGGCAAAGCCCAGCTCTATCGTTATGCCGCGCCGTTTTTCTTCCTGCAGCCGATCGGGGTCGATGCCGGTCAGCGCCTTTACAAAGCTGGATTTGCCATGATCAATATGGCCTGCCGTGCCCAGAACGAATTGATCCAACAGAACGCCTCCAATTCTATTCCCTGTTCTTGCGCCTGCCCCTTAAATAATCAAAGACATACGCCAGAAACACCAGAAGGATACCAACCTCGGCGATGGTTGTCCAGGTCGCTTCCGGAAAGAAAATTCTTGTCAAAAAGAAAGCGAAAAAAGCGCCCATCAGCGCTCTGATAATGAAAATCATCAGTTTCGTCATAGCGGTTACCTTGAAAAGCAAAAAACCCAACCTGCGATTTTTACAGATAATACAGACATCGGCCGGGGTCAATCTATTAATCAAAAAGAAAGAGCCCGGCTGAACAACAACCGGGCTCTTTCTGGTTCATTAGCATATGGTTCGATCGCTTAGTTACAACTCCGTCTCAGGATGAAAGACGTTGACACCCTTAAGGTCGTCATGCAGATATTCCCGCTCATTGGGACCCAAAATGCCCAAAGATAGCGCGATCAGTGTCCATAAATGTACCACGCCGTAATGGGCGCCGTAATGCTCGCTGAGCTCATGGATCTGGGCATGGCAGTTATGACAGGCCGCAATGCAGTAATCGGCGCCGGTGCGCTGAACCTGTTCGTCTTTGATCCGACCGTATTCAAGCCGCTGTTCCTTGAATCCGGACTGCAAAAACCCGCCGCCGCCGCCGCAGCAGAAATTATTGGATTTGTTGGGCGTCATATCAATAAAATTTTCTTCACCCACCACGGACTTGACCACAAACCGAAGGTCATCAGCCACCGCATCACCAAAGCTTTTGCGAACAATCTGGCAGGGGTCCTGGACCGTGAACTTGACTTTCAAGTCCTTGTTCCAGTCGGAGTTGACCTTGAGCTTGCCCTCCCGAATCCATTTGGCGTAATACTCATAAATGCTCTTTATTTCCAGGTTGGTGTCAATGTTGAATTTTTTCTGTCCGGCCCGGACAGAGAAAGTGACGTGCCCTCACTCGGTATTGAGATACGTCTTACATCCAAGCTTCTGGGCATGCTCCAGAGACGAGCGGGTAATATGCTCCCAACCGCTGTCATCAGCCAGAAACATACAATAGTTTTCACCGCCCCAACCGATGCTGCCGTAAGTCCAGTCAACACCGGCAAGGTGAAGAATTTTCCACAGCGGCACCAGTTCATCCGGCTCCGTGACCGGCTCTCTGGAGTTCTGGTTCAAAAAGAACTCAGCACCCTCTTTATCGATCGGCGCTTCCATATCCTTGAATTCCGGCTGTTCCTCCCGGTACTGTTCCAGCACGTCCTCGACCACAAACTCAAAATCCTCACTGGTCGCGCCCATGGCACTGCAGCCTTCGGTTTTCAACGCCATATCACAGGAGCCGAGGATGCCCTTGGGTCGTTCTTCTCTGGGTCGCTCAGCCCGCACGTTATAGACCAGTTGGGGAATATTGATTTCCATGGGGCAAACGTAAACACATCGCTGGCACATGCTGCACATCCAGGGCCAGTTGGACTGTCGGATCTCTTCGTCCATTCCCAGGGCAGCCATGCGTAAAAATTTCCGGGGATCCATCCCGTCCAGTCCGGTTGCCGGACAACCGGAGGCGCAGGCACCGCAGGTCAGACACAGGTTAAGGTTTCCGCCTTCAGGCAGCAGCTCCTTGACCTTGTCCATCAACGAACTTTCTTTCTTTTTTCCAAGCTTTATTGCTTCTTCCGCCATCTCTTCAAATCCTCCGTTTTTTCTGTATTTACCCGTAAAAAACTGTGGCTGTTAACCAGCCATATATTTTAAAACACACAAATTAATATTTTTATCATATCCGGAAACAGGATACAATCTTTTTTTAATGTTCGGAAATTCTGGGCTAAACGATAAACCGTGTGGCCATGTCCCGGGAGGCTCTGGTGGATTCGCGCATCTTTTTGGCACAACCGCTGACTTCCTGGCTTTTGCTGGCGATACTGCTGGCAGAATGATCTACAGCGGCTATATCCTTGGCGATTTCAGCAGCTACCATCGAGGATTGGGCGATGTTTTCATTTACTTCGCCAATACCGCTGGCCGCTTTGGCGACGTTGCTGGCAATTTCCTTGGTAGTGGTCGTCTGCTGCTCAACCGCGGTTGCGATAGTGGCCACCATTTCGTTAACTTCATGAATAATACCGGTAATTTGATTGATTTCAGTAATGGTGCCCGCGGTAGAATGCTGGATCCCTTCTATTTTCTGCTTGATTTCCATGGTCGCCTCAGAGGTGGCTGCCGCCAACTCCTTGATTTCATTGGCGACCACAGCAAAGCCTTTGCCGTATTCACCGGCCCGGGCGGCCTCGATAGTGGCGTTCAATGCCAGCAGGTTGGTCTGATCCGAAATTTCCGCTATGGTTTCAAGAACTTCTTCAATTTCCCGGGCCGCTCTGCCGAGCTGCTCAACCTGATCCGAGGCCTTTTTGGCCTGAGAAACAGCGCTCTCTGTAATTGTGCTGGCGTTTTCAGAGTTTTTTGCCACCTCGGTAATCGTGGCCGTCATTTCTTCGGTTGCGGAGGCGACTGTTTTCACATTCGATGCGGCATTATCCATGGTTTCCGAAACCGATTCCATGTTGGCGTTCATCTCTTCGGCCGCTCCGGCTACGGCATTGGTTCTCATCCGGTTGTTGTCAATCAGCTTTATCATGGACTCGGTTATCTCGATCAACTCCTCAGCGGACTCGTCGACAATGGTGGATTGATCACGGGTGGTGGCCATGATGAGCTGCATTTTCTTCATGAATTTGTTAAACCATTTGGCCAGTTCTCCTTTTTCATCATGCACATATTCGGTATCGCTCCGCTCAGACTCTTTTACCCGAGCCGTCAGATCACTTTTTTCCTCAAACAAATCAACTGAAATCTGTTTGCCGATTTCAATGATCTCTTTGACCGGTGCGAGCACGCCCCCGAGGAGAAACCACAGGGCCAGACAAAGAAAGGCGACCATTATGATGCCCAGTATCCAGAAAGCAATAATGGAGTCGCGAACAGTCGACATCAACAACAGCATCACCACCGCTATCGTTACAATCGAAAACAGCAGCTTCTGTCTGACACCGGCTCGTTTGATCTTTTCGGAAAGCATATCCGCCTCTTGTTAAATTGATACCGATAAAAACGTCAGCACCATACCCGTCTTTTTATGGTGACAATATTCAATAACCCTCAACATGTCAAGTGTTTGCTGCCTGTTGAAAAGCGGCTGAGGTTTTTTCATATGCGGCCTTTTCTGAGGATACCGATTAACAGCCACACACCCATAATAGCCGCACCGGCAAACCCGATAATGCCGAACAGGGAAATGCCGAAAACCAGCGGGGGGACCTTGGTCGTAACAATCATGGCCGATCCGATCAGCAAGGCCGCAATAATAATGGAAAACGAGAGCCGGTTGCTGACCCGGTCGTGGGTGTTCATGAGCTTTTCAAGTCCTTTATGCTCAACATTGATGGTGATTTTTCCTTCTTTGAGGCGCCGGGAAATATCCAGCAGATCGTCCGGAAACTGCCGGGTAAAATGATGCAGGCCCCCGACTGTTCCGGCTATCTCCTCAACCACGCGACGGGGCATGTATCTGGCCAGCATGACCTTGCGGGCAAACGGCGTGGCATGAAGAATAACATCAAAATCCGGGTCCATCTGCCTGGCTATATTTTCAATGGTGCCCAGCGCTTTCATCATCAGAAACATATTGGGCGGTAACCGCAGACGATGTGTGGTCAACATGATCAGCAGGTGCTGCAGCAGCTTGCCGATTTCTATCTCTTTTATCGGTTTATAAAAATGCTGGCCGATAAATTCGCCCAGATCCCGTTCCAGGGCAACAGCGTCGGGCTCTCTATCCCAGATGGCGATTTGAAGCAGCACACGGGTGGCTTTGGGAATTTTTTGTCGCACCAGGCCGTCCAGAAGATCAACAAACAGCTCCCGGTGTTTCAAATCGACATGCCCCACCATGCCATAGTCAATCGGACAAATAATATTACCGGGAAGAATAAAAAGGTTTCCCGGATGCGGATCGGCATGAAAAAAACCGTTAATAAAGACCTGTTTCATGGTCAGATCCGTACCCCGTTTGGTAATGAGTTTCTTGTCATATCCTTCGGCTTCAAGTCGCGGAAGGTCAGAAATCTTGATGCCGTCAATGTATTCCAGTGTCAACACCCGTGATGTGGTGTACCGGCGGAAGACGTCCGGCACGTAAATGGTATCATCACCCGCGAAGAGCCGGGCAAACCGCTCCACGTTAGACGCTTCAAAAGTGAAGTCCATTTCATGTTCCAGCACCCGGGCGAACTCTTCCACGATTTTGGTCGGTCTGTGGGGCGCGAATTCTTCGACATTACGTTCCAGAACCCCGGCCAGGTAAAGCATAATCTCCAGGTCCACTTCGATGGTTTTTTTGATACCCGGACGCTGCACTTTCACCGCTACGGTTTGTCCGCTATGCAGTCGGGCCTTGTATACCTGGGCGATTGAAGCCGACGCAATCGGCCGGGATTCCATTGTCTGGAACTGTTGGGCAAGCGGCGTTTCAAACTCCTGGGATATCAACGCCTCTATGGCCTCAAAGGAACAGGGGGGAACATTGTCCTGAAGCTGGGCCAGCTCATTGACAATATCAATGGGAATCAGTCCCGGCTGAGAAGAAAGCACCTGCCCGAGCTTGATAAAGGTCGGTCCGAGCTCTTCAAAGGCCATACGAACACGCTCGGCCCGGGAAAGCCGGGTCGTATGTTCCCGCTGTTTTCTGGAAATCATCTGCAGACCGGTCTCAATATACTGCTCGATCTTCAACAGATCTACAAATTCACCCAATCCATACTTGAAAAAAATCGTCAGTATCTGACGATAACGCGTCAAGTGCCGATAGGTTCTGCCGATAATTCCAATTTGTCTTATACTGAACATCCGATGTTCCGCCGGGTTTTGTCTTTAGGGCCCCTTTATCGCAACCGCTATTCCGAAGCGGAGGTTTTTTTGACCTTTTTGATCTCTTCTTTGATCTCTTCCAATTCGTCCCTGGTGGCCAGGCTTGAGCGGGCAAGAACCTCTTTTACGGTTTTTTCAACTTTTTCTTCCAGTTTTTCCCGGGATTCATCATACCGTTTCATAAAATCATTAATGAATTTTTTGCCTTCGTTTTCAGACAATTCTGCTTTCTTTGCAAAATCCCTGGCCATTTCTTCGACTTCATCCTTGGTTTTCAGCACCATTCCAATACTTGCAAATACCATTTTTTTTACCAGATCGATCATCGTACATCTCCTTTACTGTTAATTTAGAACGCGGCCGGCAACAGCCTACCCGGCCAACGTCACCGCGTTTCTCCCCTTTTCTTTTGATCTATACAAAGCGTCATCGGCCTGTTTGATCAGTGTTTTCCTGTCTTTGGCGTGAAGCGGGAAACCGGCCACACCGGCGCTGATGGTAACATGAAGCTTGGCCTGTCCGGAATAGCTGACGGTCATTTCGTCTATTTTTTTTCGCAGGTGCTTGGCCAGAATCATGGCAGATTCCGGATCGGTTTCGTGCAACAGCAGAATCATCTCTTCACCACCATATCTGGCCACGATATCCGACCCCCGGCAGTTGCTTTTGATCGTGTTGGCGACTTCTTTAAGCACCAGGTCGCCGGCCTGATGCCCCCACTTGTCATTAAAATTTTTAAAATGATCAATATCAATCATAATGAGCGACAAGTCCCGACCTTTTCGTTTTGCCAGAAGCAGTTCCTGCTGCAGCGTGTTCTGAAAATAGTCATGGTTGTACAAGCCGGTCAAGCCGTCCGTAACCGCTTTACGGGAAAGCTCCAGTCTGCCGGCTGCCGCCAGAGATATAATCTCCAGGGTTTCAATTCGCTCCTGAGTAAAGGCGTGGGTGGTCAGGTTGTTTTCAAAATACAACACCCCGATCAAGACCGATGCCTCATCCGTATTCATCAGAACCGGCATACAAAGCAACGATTTCACGCCCATACTCTTAATATAGGCCTCTGATTGAAGCGCGGGCAATGTTTCATGTGGGATCTGGGCATTATGCACCACCACACTTTTCAATGTCCGGGCAACATAGTTAAGGGTTACCTGAGAAAGGGTGTCCTTCCGGGTGACGGGTATGGATTTCATAATTTCGGCGTCTTTTTCATCAACCGTCCACTCCGCTTCTATAAACAACCCGGCACACACGTCCTCGTCTTCGATATCCGCCTGTTCATCAATATTCTCTTTTTTGCGCAGAATCAACAGCCCTTTCTGCGCCCCGGCAAACTCCACCGAAGACTGGATAATTTTTTCCAGCATGCGGGTATGAATTTTTTCTTCGGCAATGGTTTTCAATGCTTTGCGAAGCATGGACAGGTCGATGACCGAGCCGGTCATGGTGCTGGATTGTTCGCCGGTATGGGCGCGAACCTGGAGCGTTGTCGTTGCCTCAGGATAGAGTTGGTTCAGGCGCTTGACTTTGGCCTCCGCGCCCCAGCGGTGATAAGCCTTTCTGGCTTCCGAAATATACGCCCGCCCGATTTCCTCATAACCTGCCGAAAAATAATAATCCGCCGCCAGTTCTCCGACGATGCCCACGTTATGAAGATAATTGTTCTGCCTGGCCAGAACCAGGGCCGAATGATAAAGCGTGGTGAGCGTTTTTTTCTGTTTTATCCTGTCCAGCTCGGCTTGCAACAGACAATGCTTATGAGCAAAATTTTCAGGACAGCCCCTGGCCCATTTCCCATATTTTCTCAAGGTCCGGCCGATGATTTTGACGAGCAACCGCTTATCGGCTGTGTCCTGTTCATGATAAAGCCTGGCGGCAGAAAGCCCCCAGTAAAAATAGTGTTCCGCCACATACATGGTGCCCATGGCATGATCAACGATCTTGTCCGCCTTAACCGCCAGGTCAAAGCAGGCCTGAAAATTGCCCAGCAGGAACATGATCATTTCTCTTTTGGCATAATGAATGAACATGCCCAGCTGCAGGTTTTCGTCCTCTATGGCTTTAAGACGTGTCTCGCGGTCATCCCATTTTGTCTGGAGGGTTTCTTCGTCTTCGCCGCCTTTGAGTTGAGAAACAATTTCAAAGGTGTCCAGATAGTTGTTCAAAATGAAGGGGGAATCGAGCCGTCTTAAAAACGCACTGCGGCCTTTATGGTCTTCAAGCACGGCATCCAGGGGGAATCCCGTAAACAAACGATAAGCCGCTGCTACATTAATGCTGTGCCCGGTAAAAAGGATGTCGCCGGTTTCCATGCCGTGCTTATAGGCCAGGGACAGGTACTGCATACATTCCCGGGCGGGTTCCCGCCAGGGCAGAATAAAATAGGCGTAAATAAAATAGGACCTTGAAAACGATTTTAAATCACTAAACCGCTCCATGACCTTAAGGCCGACCTTTCCCAGACGGTTACCGTAATCGTAGAAGCCCAGCCGTGACCCCATGATCAACCCCACGGCGATCATGCCGTAAGCGGCCAGCGTCGGAAGCCCGCGCTTCAGGGACAGGACAACCCCCCGGCTTATGATAACGGCAAACAGGTTGGGGTTGATATAGTATGCCGGCGCACCGACCATTGACAGCAGTGTCATAATGGCGTTATCGGTCGGGTCCGTCAATTCCGGCAAATCAGCCAGATCTTCGACTTTGGTGGTTCCCTGTGCCAGCCTTACGCGAATAATGCTGATGAGCACCCTTAATTTCCCCGGCTTTTTCGGGAGACGGACACCCAGCAGGGATAAAGCCCGCAGCCCGATGGCCAGGGCTTTGTCGGGCTTGTCAATGGCCGTGTACAGTGTCACCATCAGGGAATAAACCTCAGCCCGCTCAATATTGCCGGCGGCATGATCCAGCATATCATCAAAAACCCGTTCGGCACCGTCTATGTCTCCGGTCAAAAAACGGCTTTCACCCAAAAAAAACGACAACCGCCAGCACAGATCATAATCATCCGTCCAGGCGTTGTCCGGCAGACAGGCGGCCGACAGCGAAAAGAACTTTTCCGCTGAATCATAGGCGGCGGCGCTCCTGGCCTTTTCTCCGGCCATCATGTCCAACCGGACGAGTTCCAGCTTACTGTCCTCATCGGTTATGACCGGCGCGGCGATGTTCAGGTGCCGGACAATATGAAAAACATTCTCCTGCAGGCCGCCCTCACTGAGCCGGGCCCGATCCAGCAATATTTGCCCGATTTTCCGGTGAATATCGGGCTTTTCCTGTTCGGAAACAAGAGAATAAGCCGCATCGCGGATCTTTTCGTGCTGAAATCGGTAACCATCGCCGTCTTCCCGGATAAGATCCTCGAACAAGGCCACGGTAATATCATCCAGAAGCGATTCAAAAGGCCTGTCCAGGATCTGACCGGCAAGTTCCAGATCAAACCGGGTACCGACACAGGCACATATTAAAATTGTCTCCCGCGCATGATCATCCAGAAGGGTGATCTTTTCCGCCATCAGATCAACCACATTGTCCGTAATGTCCCGCTGCGCGATTTTTTCATCATCCCATCGCCAGCTGCCATCTTCGTTGGGCTGAAGCAGTTTCGTTTTATATATCATGCCCAGAAACTGATTGACGAAAAACGGTGTACCATTGGTTTTTTTATGAACCAGTTCCGCCAATGGCCGGGAATCACTCCGGCTGACTTTCAAAGTGGCGGCGATGAGGGTGTTGACATGATAGTTGTCAAGCGGCGTTAACACCAGCGTTTCCACACTTTCGCCGTTTTCCGATATGACTTTCAAGGCCTGGCGCAACCGGGAGAAATCGGTCGCGTCCCGCCGGTAGGTGGCGACTAAAAACAGGTAACCGAGATCCGTTTCGCCGACTAAAAAATTCAGCAAATCCAGGCTGGCGGCATCGGCATGGTGGAGATCATCCAGCAAAAGGGTCAGGGGGTGGCTTTTTCGGGCAAACACCCGAATAAAATTTTTAACCGCAAAATTAAACCGGTTTCTCGCTTCTTCAGCGTCCAGGTCGGCCAGTTCCGGCTGCTTGCCGATCAATATCTCGAGTTCCGGAAGCATATCCGTCAACAGCTTGCCGTTTTTCCCCAGCGCCGAAAGCAGGTTGGTTTTCCAGGCTGCAAGTCTTTCGCCGGATTCCGCCAAAAGCAGGTTAAGCAGCTCCTGAAAGGCAAAAATGAAACCACTGTAGGGAACAGAAAAGTTCTGCTTTTCAAACCGGCCTAACGCCACAAAGCCGCTCCGTGTTTCCAAATGTTTTCGGTTTTCATTGATAAAATCGGTTTTCCCCGTCCCCGCGTCTCCCGAAACAAACAGGACCTTGCTTTCACCTGCTTCCACACACCGATAAGCCGCCCGGAGCTGTTCTGTTTCTGTCTCTCTGCCGATGAGTTTTTGCGGAATCTTCAGTGTCGAGCCGACATCTCTGGCAGCGATATCAAACCGTTCAATACTGCCCCGTTGCTTAAGCTGATCCAGGCATTTTTGAAGATCAACCATCAGGCCCAAACCGCTCTTATAACGATCGGCAGAGTCCTTGGCCATTAGTTTCATAACGATATCCGAAAGCACCGGCGGCAAAGACGAATTCAACTCAGAGGGTGGTACCGGCCTCCTGGCCATATGGGCATGAAAATACTCAACCGGATCGGTTAAATCATCAAACGGCAGGCGCTGGGTCAGCATCTCGTAAAAGGTGACGCCCAGGGAATAAAGATCTGTTTCATAACTGATCGACCGGTTCATCCGGCCGGTCTGTTCCGGCGCCATATAAGCCAGCGTGCCATCAACCAGAGCGGCCTGGCTTATCTTATCTCTGGCATGGGTCAGTTCCGTGGAAATACCGAAGTCAGTGAGTTTAATGGCTTTTGTGTCCTGGTTGAACAGAATATTATGGGGCTTGAGATCTTTGTGAATAATGTTTCTTTTGTGAAGCTTGTCCAGAACCCTGGCAATGGTTATGCCGATATTGAGAAACGTTTCCAGTTCGAGGGGGGCCTGGTTTATCGACCGGTCCAGGGAAACACCGTTAAAATCCTCAAGAACCAGCGCGAACTTTCCTTCGGCCGCCAGCACATCAAAGACCTTGATAACCGCTTCATCATCAATGTTGCGAATCAGTTCATACTCTCTGTTGAAGCGAGCAATCTCTGAAGGAGACGGGCTGTCCGTGTTCAGCATCTTGACAATAACCGGCTGACCACTTTCTTCATTGGTGGCACGATAAACCACAGAGGTCATGGTTTCATCGATTTTTTCCGTCAGCCTGTATCCGCAGAAGGTTTCCATTCCGGTAATAATTAACCCGTGTGTCCCATACGTTGATTGCGATCGTAAATGCCAGAACACAAAAATTATAAATAATTTCCGGCTATTTGCCAAGACATTTTTACGGCCCCACACCCTTGCTTGAATCTACCGGCTTATTTGTTGCCTCTTTACGGTTGCTGCCATATAATTCATCCTGAATCAAACACCGATACAATGAAGGAGGACATTTATGGCCATCCAAAAATTCCGCAACGTTCATGACATGATGAAAACAACGGTTGACGCGTACCCTGACAAACCGGCCTATCAATGGTTTTCAGAAACGGGAAAAGCGGTTGCGCCGATCACATGGCGCGATTTTTATCCGCAGGTCACCAGTGTCGCCAAAAGCCTGATGGCCCTCGGGGTTGAGAAAAACGATAAAATCAACATATTAAGTTATACCAGTTACCGCTGGATACTCACCGACCTGGGTATAACGACCTGCGGTGCGGCCACCGTCGGAATTTACCAGTCCAACCTGCCCAAGGACTGCCAGTATATTATCAATCACTCCGATGCGGTCATCGTTTTCGCGGAGAACCAGGCCCAGCTGGACAAGCTGTTTGAAATCAGAAAAGAGATTCCCGCCATCCGCAAGGTCATTCTGTTTAACGGCACCCATAATGATGACTGGGTAATGAGCTTTGAAGAATTTCTGGAACTCGGCCGGGATATTGGTGATGATGCCCTGCAGAAACGGATTGACGCTACTTCTGCCGACGATGTGGCCGGTATTGTTTATACTTCCGGCACCACCGGCGTTCCCAAGGGTGCGGTGCTCACCCACGACAACTTCACCTTTACCTCCCAATCCGCTCTGGCCTGTCTTGACGCACACTCAAACGATACGACCTTTCTTTTTCTTCCCATGGCCCACGTGTTTGCCCGAATCTGCGTCAACCTGGCCCTGCTGGTGGGTGCCAAGACGGTCGTCGCCCGAAGCATCGACACCCTGGTTGATGACCTCAAGACCGCTCAACCCGACTGGTTCGCGAGCGTACCCCGCATTTATGAAAAAGTATACGCCAAAGTGGTCAGCGGCGCGGAAGCCAAGGGCGGCGCGGCGCTTAAAATCTTTCACTGGGCATGCGCTGTCGGGGACGAGGTCAGCGACTGCCTGCTGAACAAACGCCCCATTCCCGCCATGACCAAACTCAAATACAAAATTGCCACCAAACTGGTTTTCAGCAAACTGCAGGCCGCCCTGGGCGGCCGGGTCAAATGGTGCATTTCCGGTGCCGCCCCCCTGAACCCGTCCATTGCCAAATTTTTCCATGCCGCCGGGATTCTGATCTTAGAAGGCATCGGCATGAGTGAAAACACCTCTTTTACCAGTGTCAATCGCCTCGACAATTACCGCTTCGGCTGGGTCGGACAGCCCGGACCGGGTATTGAACAGAAAGCCGATGAGGACGGCGAAATCCTGTTCCGGGGTCGAAACGTGATGAAAGAGTATTATAAAATGCCGGAGGAAACCGAAAAAACCATTCTACAGGGCGGCTGGCAACGCACCGGTGATCTGGGCGAAATCGACGCTGACAATTTTCTCAGAATAACCGGCCGAAAAAAAGACCTGATTATTACGGCCGGCGGTAAAAACATCGCTCCGTCAGCCATAGAAGGGGTCATCGCCACCTCCAAATACATCGCCCAGGTTTGTGTTATCGGCGATAAACGCAAGTACCTGACCGCCTTGGTTACGCTGGATCAGGAGACCGTCACCGAATTTGCGGATGATCACGATATTGACTATAACAGCTTTGATGACCTGCTCGCAGACGAAGCGATTATCGACCTCATCAACAAAGAGGTGACTGATAAAAACAAGGGCTTTGCCTCGTTTGAATCAATCAAAAAAGTTACCATTGTCCCGGAATTCACCATCGAAAACGGCCTGATCACCCCGACTTTCAAGGTTAAAAAAAATATCGTTCAGGACCGCTTCAAGGATGAGATCGATGCCATGTATCCGGGCGAGTAAACGTGTTAAGGTTTTAGCGTTTTAAGGTTTTAGGGTTTGGGGTGAGGAGGGTTGGGGCTATAAAGTTTTAGTGGTTAAGTGATTATGTGTTTATGTGATTAAGGGGGTTAGGCTTGGAGATCGGGGATTGGAAAGAAGGGGCTCTGGCGCTTAAATGGTTCGGGGTTTTATGGTTTTAGAGTGTTAAAGTTTTAGGGTGCCGGGGCTATAAAGCTTTAGTGGTTAAGTGATTATGTGTTTATGTGATTAAGCGGTTAGGTAATCTTTTGACCGGTCGCACCACAAAAGCTTTTGCTTTGTGGTTATTGTTTCATCCAGCCCCAAGCGTTTCGGTCGGGAATAACGTTTTGATAAAGAACGACTTCTTTATCATCGTCTGTGCAAAAAACACTGATTCCACCATCTTGCGACACTACAATAGCAATTGCATCTTCATCTTCGCTGCAGTATCCGAATGCTGATCGATGACGCATTCCGAACCCGTCTAGCTTCTTACTGCCAACTTCGATAGTTCCTGGACCAATACCGATAGCGCGTGCCATACATTTAACTTCCGTATTGGGCGGTGCCGGTTTATACGAAATCTCCGTACCAAACCCTTGTATCAATAAATCATCGCTAATAATAGTAGCACCATCAACGGCCGTAAGAGCCGCCACTGTGTCAATTGCACGGGTCAGTGCTCGGCGAGAGAAGTGAGCTTGTTCGATCATGGACGCGTTATTGTTGAATTCCGGTTGCTTTAATGATTCCTCAATCTCTGCATAACTCACAATGGCTTTTCGAAGAATCGCTGCATCAGTGTTGTGTTTATGGGTCAATCGTTGATCACATTTAGCTCCAAGCAACAATGTTCCACCATGAGCATTAGCAACCATTTTTTGGATAATTTTGCAAAGCGCAAATTCACCGACTGCGGATGCGGATATAGATCGGCTTTCTTCCGGCAAAGCCTGTTGAAACCATTTTCTGAGTCGTTTCACCCCCACAATGGGTTGAAAATAATGGCTTCGTCCATTTCTTAACTCCCAATGATGGTTGCTGTCTACTATTTGGATATGTCCTGCTCCAAGAACGCGGAGTCGGAGATCCACCTCCGTAACTGATCTGGAAGCCTTTCTAACGAACGACCACCGCAATACGTCATCTTGCCATTTTTTTTGCAACTCTAAATCTGTAATTCCTCGTATTTCAAGTGAAGCATGGTCAGCACGTGGACAGACAATCAAATGGCGGAAACCAAGACCGATTGTCGGTGCCAGCTTTACAAGATTCTTCGTTGAATATTCTGCAGTAAACGGGATTTCCACAAATTCAGATGTAGCCTCGAATTTGATCTTAAAACGAACAGGTCTTCCCTCTTCATTTTGCAGGCTAGCATCATACGCATTTACAACCATATCTCGAAGAAATGTGCATGGATTGGGCCGCCGTTCATATGCGATTGATTCAAAAAACTTACAATATTCTTCGGCGAGGCCTTCAGGACCACAACGAACTGTCGAGTCCTTGATTCTTTGCTGAACTTGCTTGCGGTGGGCTTCCAACAAAAAAACAAACTCTTTAGACATTGAAGAAAACCACTCCGGAGCGTTGCCGTCCCAGAGGCCACCAAGTTGCCCGCTGTTGGTTGGGTCTAGGAAGTTTCCATTACCTTCAAGTTGCTTTAGGGCTCTAAAATCGGTTATTAAAGCCTGCATAAGATCGTTTTCTGCATCAACAGAAACTATTTCTCGAACCGACGATAATGCTAATTGTATAATATCAAAAGCCGACGAAGACATCTCGTCCACATCGTTGTGGCTTGGCGTGGCATTATTAAGACGAAATAATCGGTGCTTCAACTGAACCGCCTTACGAATCGCCTCGTCAGCTTTGATAATTGGCATTGAATCCCCAGAATACTGGGCCAATCCACAACCTTCAATTTCTCCTGTTTGGCAGAATGACTCAACAGTATCGAGCCCAAAACTTAGTCTTGTAGCAGTTTCTATGCGACTTTCTTGTTCGTTTTCGGAGAGAATGGGGAGAATGCGCCGAGCTAGCCGCACAACTAAGGCGAGCAACTGTCGGCCGCTAAGGGATGCAAGATCATTTTGGGTGAGCTTATCCAATCGAAACCTTAATCACATAATCACCTAAACACATAACCACTTAACTACCAGAGCCGAGGCCCTCCGCGCCCCAAACCCTAAAACTTTAAAACTCTAAAACCATAAAGCCCTTAACCACCAGCGCCCCGGACCCTCGCACCTCAAACCCAAATCAAAGGTCCACCCCATTGATCAGGGTCTGACAATAAGCACAGCGACCGTTTGTAATGCGGTAGTTTTTCAATTCATAATAGCCGGCCCGTTCGACGATTATTTTACCGCAATCCGGGCAATAGGTATTTTCGCTGGGGTGTCCGTGAACGTTGCCGATGTAGACATATTTCAAACCGGCTTTCAAACCGATTTCACGTGCCCGGGTCAGGCTTCCGATCGGTGTCGGCGAAACATCCATGAGCTTGTAGGCGGGCTGAAAACGGCTGATATGCCAGGGGGTTTCCGGGCCCAGTTCATTGACCAGAAATTCGGACAGGTTTTTAAGCTCCTGTTCCGAATCGTTCATCCCCGGAACCACCAGGGTGGTCACCTCCACAAAAACGCCCCTTCTTTGAAAATGCTTCAGGCTTTCCTTTACGGGCTCCAGTCGCGCCTCGCACAATTCCTGGTAAAACTCATCATTGTAGCTTTTTAAATCAACACTGGCCGCGTCAAGATAAGGGGCGATCATATCGATGGCATCGGTGGACATATAACCGTTGGTTACAAAAACGTTTTTCAAGCCCTTTTCGTGAGCCAGCAAGGCCGTATCATAACAGAACTCAAAGTTCACCGTGGGTTCCGTATAGGTATAGGCAATACTGCCACACTTGTTTTTCAGGGCATCGTCGACCACGTCGGCGGCGGAAAAAACGTTTTCACCCACCCTTCCGGCTTCCCGGGGCATCTGTGAAATTTCGGCATTCTGACAGAACGCACACCGAAAGTTACACCCAGCGGCGCCGATGGAATACGTCTGGCTTCCCGGCATCACATGGAAGAGGGGTTTTTTCTCGATGGGATCGGGATTGATGGCGACCAGCCGACTGTATACCAGCGTTTCTAAGACACCGTTCACATTCTGCCTGACTTTGCATTTGCCGAAGCCGTTGTTGTTGATGACACATCGATGATTGCATAGCAGGCATTGCACCTTCTTGTCTTCAATGGTTTCATAGAACAACGCTTCCACGATGATTCCTCTCTTTTTTTGATGTTATCCCTTCAATGTTCATGACCTCGGTTGACATGCTGCCGACCAGGGCGCCGGCGCTTTTGGGAGGCGCGTATTTCAAGGCCAGGGGACGCGTTCTGAAACGGGGAACCAGCAACGCCGATACACCGGCAAAGGCGCCGAACGGAAACCGTTTCATCAGGCCGGAGGATTCCATTTTCCGTAAAACACTGCCTTCAAAATAGGGTAAATGACAGATGGTTTTCCACTTGACAGGAACATCACCCATGATGGCGCGAATCTCCGACTTAAGTTCCCAGACACTGAAAAACCGTGCTTTGTTATAAATGGATTCGGAAAATACACCTCTTACCCGGCGTTCTATTCCTTTGATGGCATAGCGGTTCATCACACCGATAAAGACTTTATCTTTGGCTACCCGGCAGGCCTCCCGCAAAGCGGCCCGGGGGTCCTCAACAAACTCGAGTGAAGCAAAAAAAACGGTATGGTTAAAAGAGTTATCGCCAAAAGGCAGGTCTTCGGCAATCCCCCGGTAGAGATCCGCCCGACGGTTGATTCGTTTATAAGCGACATCCAGCATATAGGGAGAAGGGTCTATTCCGGTCACATCAAGGCCCTTGTCCAGTAATGTGAGCAGGCTGGTGCCGATGCCGCAGCCGATATCCAGAACGCTTTCGCCGGAAACCGGTTTGAGCATGTCACACATCAACGCCCCTTCCAGACGGGCAATATCGCCATACCGTCGATCCTGACGCTCTTTTTCAAAGGCTTGAGAATCTTTCTGGTTGAATACGTATCCCATAAGTCAAAAATACGAAACCCTTCTGTTTTTATCAAGCAGCACTGCTGGTTACAATTTATTCGTCTTCTTTTTAACCTTTCGCTGCTTCCGGGAAAGGCGGAAGCGGGGTCCTTTTTTTCTGGTTGAAACCGCCGGCAATGGATACTCCTCCTCATCTTCCGGCAATATCTCCCCGGAAGATTCCGGCAAGGAGAATAACTTGCTGTCAAAAGCCTCAGAACGAATCACCGTCGCCCCCTGGGCCGCGGCAAAGTCCGAAACATCACGATCCGAGCTGACCACCAGGGCTTTTCCTTTTTCCCGGGCAGCCAGTTGCTTGATCACCAAATCGGCGGTCTGACCGGTTTGTGAAAAAATCACTTCTACGCCTTTAACCTTTTCTTTTCGGGTCAGATCAGACGGTGCCCGGGTGCCGTCAAACACGACAGTTACGGCATGCGGCTTGCGGCGTATATACGCGGCCAGGCTGTTAATCAGAGCTTCTCTTTCCTGCTGCAAATCCCGGGTGTTGAGAAAAAGTGATGACATGGATTGACGAATAAAATTATACCCGTCGATTATGATATGAACCGCCATAGGTCAAACATGCTGAGCTTATAAAATGTTGCCTCTCCCCCCCTGACAGAATTCTGAAGCCTAAGTTTACGACGGTAAAAGAAAAAATTCAAGACCGGTTTAAATTTATTATTTATCCAGAAGCGCCAGCAACCGGTTCAGATCATCGTCAGTGTAAAATTCGATTTCAATCTTTCCCCGACGGCCTTTGCGCTGAATCCGGACTTTGGTACCAAAGATCCGGGAAAACTTTTCTGCCAGAGACGAAAGGTGGGTGGCAGCACTGTCATCGCCTGTTTTGCCTGTCGCGGCAGCCGCTTTGGCGGGGGTACCGGTTTTTTTAATCAGCGCTTCGGTCTGCCTGACCGAAAGCGCTTTGGTCAGGATTTCTTTCCAGGCAGCATTCTGCTGTTGCGGTGTTTTTGCCCCTAGCAATGCCCGGGCATGCCCCATGGTCAAATCACCCTTGATGATGCTGTCCTGGATATAATCGGGCAGTTTTCGCAGTCTCAGCAGATTGGTAATGGTTGTCCGATTTTTTCCTACACTGGCCGCAACCTGCTCCTGTGAAAAACCGAATTCAGAGACCAGCCGGTGGTAACCATCGGCCTCTTCAATGGGGTTTAAATTTTCCCGCTGGACATTTTCCATGATGGAATAAACCAGATGCTGCCTGTCGTCCATCTCCCGGACAATGACCGGTACCTGGGAAAGTCCGGCCATTTTAGCGGCACGAAGCCGTCGCTCACCGGCCACAAGCTCAAAGCCGGAAGGAGATTTGCGGACCAGGATCGGCTGAATGACGCCCTCCTGGCGGATGGAATCAGCCAGTTCGGTCAGCTCCTGTTCCGAAAACACCGTCCTGGACTGATAGCGATTAGGTCCTATTTGCTTGATATCACAAAGAAAGTAATCTTTTTCACTCCCGGCCTGGGTAACGACCTGAATATCAGGAAAAAGCGCGTCCAGCCCCCTGCCCAGAACCCGTTTTTTGCGGGCCGCCTCTTTTTTTCCTGTTTTCTTTGACGGTTTTGTCGACATTTTTTAAACAAACCCCCGTTAAGACCTTGCCAGGAGCTCCCTGGCCAGCGACAGATAGCTTTTGGCACCGGCAGAAGCCGGGGCATATTGCGTAATCGGCAGACCGTAACTCGGTGCTTCCCCCAGCCTGACATTTCTTGGAATCCGCGTATTAAAAACCAGGTCCGCGAAATAATTTTCCGTATCCTCGGTTACCTGATGAGACAGGTTGGTCCGCGTATCAAACATGGTCAGCAAAATTCCGGCTATTTTCAGTGGCGGGTTCAGCACCTGCTTAATGCGTTTAATCGTTTGAATCAACTGCCCCAGGCCTTCTAAAGCGTAAAATTCGCTCTGCAGCGGAATCAACACGGAATCGGCAGCCGATATGGCGTTGATTGTCAGCAGGCTCAAGGATGGCGGGCAATCCAGAAGAATATAGTCATAGGCGCCATTTAATTCGGCAATGCTGTTTTTCAGCACTTTTTCCTTGTCCGGGGCGTCAACCATTTCCACTTCAAACCCGGACAATTCGATTTTTGAAGGGATTATCTTCAAGTTATCCACAGCCGTATCCACCACCACGCCGCTTGCCTGCTCGGCACCGATCAGAACATGATAAAGCGTTCTGCTTAACGTCGCCTTGTCAATGCCGACACCGGTGGTGGCATTGGCCTGAGGGTCACAATCAACCAACAGCGTCTTCTGCCCGGACGCGGCCAGAGCCGCCGCCAGATTGACCGCCGTGGTTGTTTTACCCACCCCGCCCTTCTGATTGGCTATACAGATTACGTTTGTCATAACGTCTGCCATACCACAAAACATTTTCTTTGGAAAGAATATATGATAAGGGTTTTACATGTATCCGCAAACAAAATTTTTCCCTGTTTTAACGCTGATTATAACGGGATTGTTTCTGCTGTCGGTAACGACAACCCCAGTTCGGGCACTGACGGTTTCTGAAGAGCGGGAGCTTGGTGACGAATTTGTGAAACACGCCCGCGAGGCTTACGCGTTTGTAGACGACCCTTTTGTTAACGACTACATTAACCGGCTGGGTCAGAAGCTGGTGGCAGCCTTTCCGGCACAACCCTTTGATTTTAATTTTTATATTATCAAAAACCCCGTTTATAACGCTTTCGCAGCGCCGGCCGGACACGTTTTTATCCATAGCGGCCTGATCAGCGCCATGGATTCCGAAAGCGAACTGGCCGGCATCCTGGCACATGAAATCGCCCATGTGTACTGCCGACATATATCCGAAAAAATTGAAAAATCAAAAAAGCTGTCGCTGGCTACCCTGGCCGGGATAACAGCCGGCATCTTTCTCGGCAGCGGCGCCCTGGCCATTGGTTCGGCTGCCGCAGGACAGGCCGCCAGCCTGGCTTACAGCCGACAGGACGAACAACAGGCAGACCAGATCGGTGTTCAGTATATGGCGGCCGCCAATTACAATGCTCAGGGGCTGCTGACCATGTTGAAAAAGATCAAGGACAAACACTGGTTCACTGAACTGGAAGTACCCACATACCTGACCACACATCCTGGAACAGACGAGCGCATTGTCTACATCGATTCTATGCTGGCTTCTGATCGATACAGGCCCCGACAACCACAAACTCCTGAAAATGAAGCGGATTTCCGTTTAGCGTGGACGATTATCACGGCCACCTGTGACGATGCCGACCTGGCGCTAAAACAGATGAAAGCGCGAATCGACCGCGATGACAAGGACGCTCTGGCGCATTTGGGCTACGCGCTGGCTTTGTCCAGAAAAGCGCGGCATGCTGAAGCCATTGCACATTTGTACACGGCCCTTGACGAAAACGTCTTTGTACCCCAGATATTAACAACCCTGGGAATCACCTATGTTCTTACGGGCAACTACGAAAAAGCACTGAAAATATTGGAAGACATTCCGGAAACACCTTACTGGGACTATAAAAAGCAGTTTTTTCAGGCTGAGGCCGCTGAAAACACCGGTCAGCCGGAAAAAAGCATTGCCCTGCTTGAAGACATAATCAGCAAAAAACCGGATTATTACAATGCCGTCTATGCCCTGGGCATGATATACGGCCGGCATGAACAACCGTCCCAGGCGCATTATTATCTGGGTCTTTACTACCATAATATCAAAGACCCGAAAAATGCCATGTTTCACCTCCAAAAGGCGCTTGATCTGACCGATGACCCGGAGCGTAAAAAAGAAATCAAGGACCTGATGACGTCTTCCGGAAAAGATAACCGCCGCACACCGCCCAACAAGTCGACCAATATACGTAACCTTTCAAAATTAAAATTCTTCTGATCTGTTTTGAGTTTTATATGATTCCACCTTCGACGATGACATCAAAATCCGATGATGTTTTTTCTTTTATAAAATGCGACTCATCGTTTGAGTCTGTTTATACGGCTGTAGCCGGCATGCAGTTCTCGATCCACCAGCAGTCACCCGAGAAACTGCTGGCCACGATCCGTTCGCTGGCCAGGGTTCTGGAAAAAGAACACCACGATAAGCAACGCCAATCCTATTTTCTGCACAAAAAGACGGCCGACACATTAAAGGACATCATAACCGGAACCCATCAAACGGTTATTGCCGCTGATGCCGGCCGGGTTCTGGTCCAATGTCTCTCTAAAAGCGGATCTACCGCTCTACGGGCCGCAGCCGAAGCGCTGGGCGCGCTGCCTGTTTCGCTGCCCCCTCTGCCGGGACCGGCATCACCGGCTTTTTGCAACGACGCTGTCGCGAAGGATATCACCTGGGCGGCATTACTGAACAAAACAGGCGAAAAAGCCACCGGAAAACCATACTGGAAAGGGCGGAACCTGATTGTGCCGCTGCTACGCTCCGGCCGGGTTCTGACGATCAAAACCGCCATGCAACCTGATGAACAAGCGATGCTTTATGCCGAGGGCGCATGGATGGAGCATCTTTCTAAAACCTGGCCCCTTCTCTGCGACCGGCCGGACATTTTTACCATTCCTAAGCCCTTAAGCATAAATGGTAATTATGTATTTAAACTAAACGGGTTTCCCGGCGCAGCATCGGGAACCTCAGCCTCTCGGTATGCCACCGGTTTTATTTCCCATCCGGATTACTTCCGCTATCCGAATGAGCATGAACCATCCCGACCTTTATCAAACAGAAAAATTCTGTCCATGTTGAGCAACGGCGCTTTTATTCTCGGAAAACTGACCGCTTCCGGCATTATCCACACGGCGCCTATTCCGCTATTTCACAATCGTGTTCAGCGCCATCGAAGGGAAGACGGCGGCGTATATCAGTGGCCGCGGGGTGGGCGTCTTGACCGCTGGCTTGATTCCTGCCGTTATCCCAACATCGGCAAAACCGGGCTGAGGGATTTTGAACATTTTATCGGTTTTAACGACAGCCCGAAAAAACTTTATGAATATATCGGCACCCATCTGCTTAGTCTGGTACTGATCGCCGGCAGCTGTTTTCGAAACCGGGACCTGTCCCGCGTCGGTTTTGGGCCGGACGGAAAACCTGTAGACACCAGAGACCTGTTTGATCCGATTCTGCTCAGGGCGGCCCTCAACCGTGTTTTTTACGCTTATTACCAAGGATTTACGGGTAAACGGCTAGCCGGCAGACCACCGCTTGACATGGATCGTCTGACCGCCCGGCTCATCGAGGAAATGGGTGTGGACCGACACATGGAAGAAATTTTGCGCCTGACTGAACAGCAAAACATGACGGATCAGGCGTTCTTTGATTTTCTGACGGACCGCGGGTTTCTTCCCGAAGAAATTGCCGGCATAAAAAAAGGAACGGCCGACATCACCATTATGACCGGCCCTCATCTGGGCGCCTTTAACAGCAGAATATCTTTACCGGAGCTGACCGAGTTTACGGCCGTTGCCTCTGCCGTCTGCATCTCGGACCGCTATTTTCAGCCCCCCCCTACCGTTTCCGGAAGCGGTTGCTTTTGCCGTGCAGATCGATAGAAGGCCGTTTTCGCCGAGAAGCCTCTATTTTCCGGCCCATTTACGATAGAGGGCATACTCGTGCTCAAAATTATCACTGAACAGCCCCTTGCCCAGGTTGGCGTCTATATCCTTCATGTCCCAGAAAGCCACGGTCTCGATCTCTTCCGGATTAAATCGCGGCCGGCCGTCAAAACAGCAGGTATAAGTAAACACCAGTTCGGACTCAAAATCATTGGCGTGGGTATAGTGATAGGCAAAGGCCGGGTCGACCGCTGTAATGCCCAGTTCTTCGGCCATTTCCCGGCGCATGGCGGTTTCAATGGTTTCACCGCAATCCACGTGCCCGCCGACCGATGTGTCCCATTTGCCCGGCGCCACCCGCTTGTTCATGCTTCTTTTCTGAAGCAGAATGCGGTCCCGGCTGTCGAGCACCATCACATGAACCACCCGGTGAAGCAGGTCGTTATTACCGTGAACTTCCCGCCGGGGGGCCGCGCCGCATGTTTTTCCACTGCTGTCGACCACTTCCAGCAGCTCGTAGTGACCGGCCAGAAAACAGCAGATATGTTCAGCCGCCACATCCGCGCCGTTCCTTTTTGGTGCCTCTTTAAACGGCAGGTTCAGCAATTGCGATAATTTTTCTATCCAGTTTCCGTTTTTATAGTCATCGGGCGGGATGGCTGCCCCCGGCATTTCCCGTCGTATGAATGCCTCCAGCGCCGGCCCCTCGGGAAAACCAGCCCGCCTGACATAACCAAAAGGAATACCGGCATGATAGACTTCGGCCAGGGTACTGTACCCGACTTTTCCCACAACCGCGTCGGCCGCATTTACCAGGTCCGGATGGTAATAGGCCGAATGATGCGGCAGCCGGATCACTTTTTCCTGACGTTTTCCTTTTAACGGCAAGTCAGAAAAAGCGCCCGGAACGACAAAACACACATTTTCATCAACCCGGTTTAAAGCATCCAGAAACGCCGGCGTATCAGGAACACCGCCCATGGTAATCAGCACCATTTTCATATCTTCTCCAACGCCGAGACGATGGCGTATTTCAGATTTTTCTGTCATGGGCTTTCTGCTGATGGGGGGCGTTGTCAGGCCGGCGGCCGGGCATGGTACACACCCCGGCATGGCCTGAATCCGTTGGTCGACAGCAGCGTATATTTCCCGCAGGTAACGGACATGGCGCTCCAGCCGGCTGTCCTGTTCCAGGTATTTTTCATATATCCAGTCCCAGGTAAAATTTTCTATCAATACTGAGGGAAGACCGGCCTTGTCGGCTGCGGCAACCCCCCAGGGAGAAATATCACTGACGACCAGTCGGCACTTAAGCGCTTTCATCCGGTCGGCCAGAAGCACAATAGCCGTATCTGGTATTGGAAAGGCTTCATCCAGCCGGGCCACGCTGGCCTCCAGATCGACATCAAGGGCCGTGCGCTGGACCAGGCCGACATCAACCGTAACGCCATGGTAAGAAAATGGGGCCATGACGCTGTCTTTAAAAAACCACTCCGGAACCGTGGTGAACAACTCAACGTAAACAAACGGCCATCGTTCGAACACGGCATTGATTACCGCCGAAGCCCGGGCGGCATGGCCGAAACCGTGAGACGTAACAAAACAGGCGATCGATACGGTCGGTTTCATTTTTTTGAGTCCTTTGTTTTTTTCATCTCCTTTTTATATCACAAACACCGGTCAGCCAAAAACCAGGAAATGACCCCCTTTTTTTCTTCGTTCCAGGGGAGTCGTTTACGCTTGAAATGAATTGTCCGGCTTTATTTTAACCGCATCTTTTTTTGTTATCAAAAACTTCAGGTTTTCGCACAATTCGCTTGTGATAAACCAAAAAAATGGCAAAATGTAAAAAAAGGGGTAAGCACCTTTCACATAGCGCAGGAACCATCAGGTCTTTTAATAACCTATTTTAATGCTGGCAGCCAAGCGCAGACGTTTAAGTGTTTTCTCATGATTATTCACATCGGTGTTATATCTGATACACACGGTCTTCTCAGGCCGGAAGCGGTTAATTATTTAAAAGGAAGTGACGTCATTATTCATGCCGGAGATGTGGGTGGCCCGGCTGTGCTCGAAGCGCTCAACGCCATTGCGCCGACATACGCCGTCCGGGGTAACACCGATTCGGGCCCCTGGGCGCAACGGTTACCGGATAAAGATATGATCGAAATAGCAAATAAATGGTTTTATATCCTGCATATGATTGAAGACCTGGATCTTGATCCTTCGGCAGCCGGTTGTGCCGCCGTAATTTACGGACATACCCATCGACCGGATCATTACCAAAAAGACGGTGTTCTGTTTTTTAATCCCGGCAGCGCCGGTCCTTTAAGATACAAAACCGCAGCTACACTGGGACGTCTTTTCATTCGAAACGGACATCTGGAAAGCGAGATATTTACCTTAATACAGTAGGTTGTCCTATAAACTGACCTTTTAGGAGGACGCTTATGTTTAAAAAAGCCCTGCAGAAGCTCAAAGAACTGGCAGAAGAAGGGCGTGGCTCATTTGATCCTTCTGTTTTTAATGATCCCCTTGCCCTGCAGACGGACTGGTTCCCGGCTAAAGGTGGTGGTGCCAATTTTCGGACCCACAAACTGGTTCAAAGCAATCCGGATCGGCTGGAATTCAAAGCATCCTTCGGCATGAAACTTTTCAGTATGATTTTTTTTCTGTCCGGCCTGGGCGTTATGATCGGTTTTTCAGCAGCAAACATTTCATCCGGTCAGCTTGCACTGAACATGGAAACCATTTTTCCGGTTCTGTTTGGCGCTATTTTTACCTGTGTTGGCGGTTGCATATTCTATTTTGGCACCCAACCGGTTGTTTTTGATCGGCAAAAAGGTTTTTTCTGGAAAGGCCGGACCGCACCCCATGAAGTTCTAAGAAAAGACCGCCTTAAGAACTTTGCAAAATTAGACGAGATTCATGCCCTTCAACTCTTGTCTGAATATTGTCGGGGAAACAAAAGCTCATACTACAGCTATGAAATCAACCTGGTGTTAAAAGACGGGCAACGCCTTAATGTAATTGATCATGGTAATCCAACAAAAATTCGGGAAGATGCTCAAACCGTAGCCTCTTTTTTGGGCAAGCCGGTCTGGGATGCCATATAAGCCTGATGGTTGTTTTAGGCGTGCTTTTTAAGGAAACCTTAACGGGGGAAAAGGACGATGAAAAAACTGATTGTGCTGGTGGTGCTGGTGGTTGCCGGATATTTTGCTTATCAACACGTTTATCTGGCTCAACAGGAAACAGCCGCTGTAGAAGAGGAAGAATCGTCCTCTGTTGAAAGTGAATATTACGTTGCCGATCCTGATGCGCCTATACCTGAAGGTTGTCAAAGCCTGGCGACAAATCTTGAAAACGCAATTTATGGCCATGCGACCGGTCGAGCCTCTTTTAGCCAGCGCAACTCAGCCTATCGAAAATTCAAATCATGCCTCCGTGCTGAAGGTTTATCCGACGTTCAAATTGACAGTACGGTCAAAAGGCTTGAAGACCGTGTTCAGGGTTATTTAAAACAGGACGGTGCGCTTTAGCGCAGACCTTAACAAGAAGCCAAAAGACAACATAAATGTTGTTTTCTTTATAAATAAACAATGTTTATGTTGTCTTTTTACCTCTTTTTGCTTTCAATAAAAAACGCCTCCTCCCGGGAAACCCAAATTTGATTTTTTCGTTTTTCGATCCAGTAGGGCGTTGTTTTATGGTCGGAAAAAATAAAACAACACATAAGTTGTTTTTATTGACAACAAACAACTTATGTGTTGTAATAAAAGCACAACCAATAATTATCCATTCAAAAGACAGAAAAACATGTCTGACAAAAAACAGATTCGAGAACAGCTGGATGCATCGCTCAAGCGCTTCAGCCCTCTGGCAGAAACCACCCCACCGCCCAAAGGGTGGGTCCGTGGAATTCGAAAGGCACTTGGAATGACAGCCAGACAGTTGGGCAACCGGCTTGGTATCGCCCAGCAGGGGGTGTCACGAATCGAGACCCAAGAGCTCAACGGGCGGGTAACCATCAAGACCATGCATCGAATGGCAAAGGCGCTGGATTGTCTTTTTGTTTACGGGCTGGTTCCCAAAACCAGCCTGGAAGAGACCGTCAGGCAACAGGCCCGGAAGGTTGCCCGGCAGCGCCTGGAACAGGCCACCCAAAACATAAAAAACGAAAAACAAGCGCTTTCTGAAGATGAAAAAGAAAAGGTCATTGCCAACCTGGCTGACGCACTCATCCAGACCCTGCCCTCAACATTCTGGGACACGAAGGATTAAACACTACCAGGAAACACGCTTTAATGCCGGCAGGAACCGCACCAGGTTAAGACAGGGCAACCAGGTGCCGGGCGTCATGGCCAAACGGACCAGAAAACCGGAACCGGGCGGGTTGACCCGCCGGTTTCCAGACAACACACCGATTTTATTAAGGGTCTTGTCCGGGGGATAGAACACCTTTTCACGGCCATGCCAGTCAGCTGGAAAAAGCCCTTCCGCCTTGATTTTTCGGGTATAAACACCGGGACGGGCAGACGTAATCGCCTGGTAAAGATATCCGGCGCAGCAGATAATCGCACTCAGTCCGCCGCAGGTAATCGGGTTGGTCAACCCGGCAGCATCTCCGATCAGCAGCACCCGGTCGTGCTCAAACACCGTCCCGTTGACAGCAATCGGTGCCGCCCCTTTATCCTCTATTTCACCTTTTATGTTGTAATCATTTATAAAATTGTCCAGGATGGTAAAGTTGCCGCCAGTGCCCACATTGAACACACCGTTACCTTTGGGAAATATCCAACCATAAGCATGATTGGATCGACCATCATGAAACATGCTGCCGACAAACACATCAAAATAGTCCTCGCACCAATCCAGTCTCATTCGATATTGAACGCTCGGCACCAGGTCGACTCGTCCGTCAATTCGGGCCCGAAGCTTTGAAGCCGGCCCGTCAGCGCCCACCACCCAGTCTTCATCCTTCTGATTTTCAAGCAAAAACTTCGTTGAAAAGGCAACCCTCACACCCCGTTGTCGCAGAAAAGCGACCATTCCCCGTTGCCATTCGGTCCGCCTCAGGGTGGCGCCGCCCTGCTGCACGATTCCGTATTTTCGATTGGGAAAAAATACCCGGATCCCGTTCACCTGACGGGCAATATACGCTCTGGAGCAAAAACCGGTCTCCTGTTCCAATTTATTGAGTTTATCCAGAGAGATGCCTTCGGCACACAGAGAGGCGTGATAGTCGGATTCGCTCTTTCGTTCAAAAACGGTAATTTCAGCTTCAGGAATTCGGGAAAGATACAGGGCGGCGATCAGGCCGGCTGGCCCACCACCAATAATCGATATTTTCATTCTTGTTATTTTTTTGATTCCATCATTTTTTTCCGCGCAGGGCTTTTAATGCCTGGTCGGCGGACAGCCCGTTATGGACGATTTCACAGGCTGTCCTGACGAACACTTCGGGGTTTTTGTGCTGAAACGCGTTCCGGCCGATGGACAATCCGGCGGCTCCGGCCTTCATGGCCCCCTCTATCATCTGCATGGTTTGTGCGTCCGTCTGTTTTGAACCACCGGCAATCACCACCGGCACCGGGCAGCCCCGGATAACTTCTGCAAAAGATTCCGGGTCCCCGGTATAGGGACATTTGACGATGTCAGCCCCCAGTTCGCCGCCCACCCTGGCAGCATGCTTGATGGATTCCAGGTTCTGCTTGACGGTTTCTCCCCGCGGATACATCATCGCCAGAAGGGGGATTCCCCATTGATAACAAGACCTTGCCGTTTTACCCAGAAACTCCAGCATGACCGATTCCGTGTCCGCACCGACATTGACATGAACCGACACGGCATCCGCACCCAGAGAAACCGCCTCTTCGACATCACACACGGATATTTTGCTGTCCGGATGCGGCGCGAGGGCTGTGGAAGCCGAAAGGTGGATAATCAAACCAATGTCTGTTTCCTCGCTGCGGTTGGTAGACATGACAATGCCCTTGTGGACCACGGCCGCGTTGGCACCACCCCGGATGATCATATTAACTGTTTTATCCACATCTTCCAGCCCTGAAATAGGCCCCATGGTGACCCCGTGATCAAGGGGTACAATGACGGTTTTACCGGACTGCCGGTTGAAAATCCGCTTCATTCTGATTCGTTTGCCGACATTCATTTTATTTTTTCCTGTTGTTGAAATTCTCTTCTTAAAAGTTAATATTGAAATTCTTTTCAGCCACGTAGGGGCACCCCCCTGTAGGTGCCCAGCAGTCGGGCGGCCACGGGGGGCCGCCCCTACATTACGCCTGCAAGACAAGCGGTATGGCTAAATGCAAGGGCCAAATCTGCCCGTGAACGGGTTATCCGTTTTGTTCATCCTTTAACACCCGCCGCAAGACCTTTCCGACGGCGGAGGTGGGTAAAACCTCCCGGAATTCTATGGATCGGGGTCGTTTGTAACCGGCCAGACGTTCTTTGCAGAAATCAAGGATTTCCTGCTCGGTTGCGTCCATGCCCTCCCTCAACTGAACAAAAGCCCTGACCTCTTCCCCGCTCCTGGGATTGGGCCGGCCGACCACAGCGGCCTGAGCGATTTTCGGGTGCTGAAACAACACTTCTTCGACTTCCCTGGGATAGCAGTTGAACCCGCCGACCAATATCAGGTCTTTCTTGCGGTCGGTGATAATAATGTATCCATCTTCATCGATATGACCGATATCACCGGTTAAAAAATAACGCCGACCGTCAATTTCCCTGAAGACCTCCTTGTTTGCGTCAGGTTTCTGCCAATAGCCCGTCATGACCTGAGGCCCCCAGACGGCGATTTCACCGTCCTCACCCCGGGGCAGTACGGTTTCTCCGGTATCGGAATCAAGGATCTTGATATCGGTATTGGGAATGGGAAAACCCACCGAACCGAATTTTCGCAGCTCCTTATTGCTGGGGTTGCCGCAGATAACCGGCGCGGTTTCACTCAGACCATACCCCTCAAAAATAATCGATCCGGTCTTGGCCTCAAAGTTCATGGCCAGTTCCACCGGCAGCGGCGCACCACCTGAAGCGCAGCAGAGCAGGGAACTCAGGTCGTACTTGTCAAGATGGGGATGGGTTTCAAACGCGGAAAAAATCGTCGGCACCCCGACCAGAACGGTCGGCCGGTATCTTTCCACCAGCTTGAGGACCTCGGTAAAAGGCGGGTCGCCGGCCCTGGGGTCGGGAACACAGACCAGCCGGCTGGCCGAAGCACAGGAGGTCAGCAGGCACATGGTCATACCAAAACTGTGATACCATGGCAACACGCCGATATAACAGTGAAACCCGCCTTTTCTGAGCTTTTCCGGGGGGGCGCCGGGTTCCTGGGAAAGATAAACCCATTCATCCATGGCTTTGACGTCAAAAACAAAATTAGTGTGGGTCAGGGCGGCGCCCTTGGGCATACCGGTGGTTCCCCCGGTATAAATAATCAGGGCCAGGTCTTCAGAAGGATTGATCTCCACTTCCGGCGGTTCGGCCGGATGGGAGGCCAGTACATCATCATAAAAAAGATGCCCCGGCTCATGTCTTTCCGCCCGGGGAATTTTGTTGAAAAGACCGCCTAAAAAGCGTTTGAGCGGCGGTAGGTAGGCCTTTATATTGCAGACGACCACCGTCTGGACATCCGTTTCCTGAATGGCCTGGACCGTTGTCGGGTAAAACTGCGGGTGATCCATGGCGAACACGGCTTTGGCACCCGAATCCTTGAGCTGATAATTCAGTTCTGACGCCGTATAAAGCGGATTACAGGTCACGCAGATCGCACCGGCTTTGAGAATCCCGAAATATATTTCCGGGTACTGGGGAAGATTGGGAAGAAAGATGGCAACCCGATCACCCTTGTTAATACCGCTGGCGTGCAGAAAAGCGGCGACCTTGTCGGCGGCGGCTTTAACCTCCGCGAAGGTGCGGGTACCATCGTTGAATATGGTATACACCTTGTCCGGATAATCTCTGGCGGCATCATCCAGAAAAGAAAACAGGGGAAGCTCATAGCCTGAAATCTCATGAGCAACGCCTTCGGGCCAGTAGGGTGTTGGCCAGGGTTGCAAACTCATGACAAACTCCTTGTGTTCTTGTTGCTTGAAAAATGTGTCATCAATTATATAGGGTGTTTTTAAAACTGTAAGCAACTTTTTTCGAAAAAAAAGCGCCCCGGTTGTTTTTGACTTACCGGGAACAGGAAAACGACGGAAAAAGAAAAATCATTTTTTTACGCGCCGGTCAAAGATAATGATTGACTGGCGCCTGTGCCTCTGCTAATAAAAATTTTTTATGGGGCTGTAGCTCAGCTGGGAGAGCGCATGACTGGCAGTCATGAGGTCAGGGGTTCGATCCCCCTCAGCTCCACCAAAATTCTACAATGATGAGGAAGGGTTAACCGAAACGACGGTTAGCCCTTTTTCTTTGGCTAGACTGCTGTGTGTGAATCTGTGTGTGAATTTTGCCTTGCTCGTTCAAATACGGCTATGGCTGTCCGCTCCATATCACCCATGCTGTGCAGGTAAATTTCGGTTGTCTTGCGGTTCTCATGCCCCAGAATCCGCTGGATAGCGCCGATAGGAACATCATTGCCATCCATGATAGATGCCCCGGAATGTCGCAAGGCATGGAATCGGAAATAACGGACGCCGGCCTTTTTACAAAGGCTCTTCATAAACTTCTTTCTATCCTTATAGGGGCCGATACAAAATTCGCCTTTTTTCTTGCTCCAGAACCGATGCCAAAAAACCCATGGAATTTCAGAAGAACGCTTGTTAAAACGACTCTGTAAAACATTGTGTAGCTTTTCGGTCATAGGAACCTTTCGCGGAGTCAGGTGCCCACCGCGTTTTTTTCTCGTATACAGAATGACATATCTTTCAACAAGATTAACATCGTCCCATACAAGCCTGTTAATTTCGCTTACACGGCCCATGGTTTCTCTGATGGCCCAGAGATAGTCCTGGGTGTCGGGATCGGCAACGGCTATCACCTTATCAATATCTTCACTGGATGGAACATATTTAGCCTTACGTTCAACCGGAAAAAACCTTATATCTTCCGTGGGATTGTCACGTATCAGCTTTTGTCCGATCCCAAAATTAAAGACGGCTCGCAAGTACCGTAAATCCTGATTGGCGGTATATGCCGAGACTTTATGCCGTTGATAAAGGTGTTTCTGGATCATACTGGCAGTTATTTCGTTGCAAGGTAAATGACCCCAGAGATTGATCCAACGGCGTGCCATATACACATAAGATGTGTAATGGCTATCAGAGTTATATGCCCGTACATGGTCAAGTTTCAGATTCAAAATATCCAAAAAGCCCATGTCTGTTGGCATCTCCGGATACGACGGTGGATTGAGTATTGCCTCCTTTCTTTGTTGTTGCGCCTTCATGGCTTCTTTTTTTGTTTTGAACCATGCCTCCGTGTGTCTGGTTCCTTTGTGGACGAAGTCGAACCTCCATCCTTTCCCTTTTACCGAATAAATGCTCATGAATCTCTCTCCTTCCTGGGAAAAACAGAGACCCACCGAGCTTCCTGGCACCCAGTTTATCTGCATTTTTGTAAACCCATGACAGGCTTTTTCGCAAATAACGGGCAACCTCCTCGACCGTCATTATTTCAGGTTGAAAATCGGTGTCAAGACCTGTTTCTGGTATTATCGCACCGGTATCCAATGGACGGTTACCCTGTGTGGCCGAAAGCTGGGAGTCAGCTAAATTCAACATCCCTTTGGTGTGGTTTTTTTTCATACAACGCTCCAACAAACTAAGGTTTTTAAGTTTGTTGAGGAGCGACACCAAAAAGGACGAAAAACAGCATAACCATCTGTGACAATGGATAAAGCCAATCTAATTTTTAGTGCTCTAGGAAATAGCGGGGTACCCACAGAAGATGGCCATGATGATTCAACTGTATGTAATTATTGCAGGAAGAGGGGTGTTCGTTCAGATAAGGATATCGGGAAGAGGATTCAGGTGGCTGTTTTTATGGCCGGCCCTGCATAAGGAGTTCGATCCATTTTTCTGTACGACCAAAACATTCTGCCGTTGTCTTTATCCGTTTTTCCCGGCTTAAATTGGAGGGCAGTTGATCAAAATATCTTATCATGCCGTATAGACGTAAAGGCTTATAGCAAAAAGGGTATCGACCAAAAATCTGTTTGTTGATCCGGGTCCAGTTTTTTTCTAATGCTTTCGATGTCTTTTCTCTTGGAAATAAAAAGCTGTTTCTTGTTGTCGAACATCTTTCGTTGCACAAATTTTTAAAAAAGTTTTCTAAATCAGCCTGCAAAGAACCTGGAATAATTATTTGGCGATTGTTGAACGTAAAGCTATTAAGAGCTTTGTTTTGTTTGTCAAAGACTTGTTTTATTTTAAGCTCCGTCAATTCGTCTTTTTGCAGGGTACAATAATAAGCCATTTTCATCGATATCAGTAAGCTATCGGCTTCTATTTTCTTTTTTCCCCGAAGGTTTTGTCCATACTGTATAACAGGATCAAAAAAATGGTTTTGAATATTTTGTTCGTTCCAATGAAAATTAATGTTTGGCCTCTTCACGTTACACCTTTCAACAGAATTTTTTGAAATCCGTCTGGCTTTTTAAAAATATATAGTCAGCCCACCCATTGTCAAATTCGGTTGTTGACTTTCAGGCTCTCTCGTCCCCAATCCCTTCCTTATATATAGCCGTCCCTGCGCGCCCCCCTCAAACTAAAAAAAACTAAAGTATAACTAACTGATATTTGAGAACATTGGTTTTTCCGTGTCCTTTTTGGTTCCTCCTTCTAACAAATTATAAAACGAAAACTCATAACCCGAGCTCATCAGACAACTCGGCAATCACGAAAGGAGGACAAGATGAAGAGCAGCGTAATTCAATTCAAACAAGAACAACTTAATCAAAAGGGAGGGAAAAGCTTGAAAAAAGAATTTTTATCAGAAGAAGAATTCCAACAATTAGTTGAAAGCTTCAAGAAAGACAGAGATGAAGACCTCAGTTTTAAGTGGAATCTGATCGGCTTAAGGGATGGACATGAATGGGTCCCAAAAGCTGGCTTCGCTGAAACAGATAAATACGTTTCATTCATAGACAGTATTTTAAATGAAGATAAATATGATCAATACAGTCGTATATGGGATCTTGTTTCAGATTACGAGAAAGACCCAAACTTTACAGATGTCGCGTGGGGCGCTTTCTGGAAAGGTTTTTACGAAGGCGTGACCAATTATTGGAATAAAATCATTAAACAATTCTAAAGGAGAAAAATTATGGATAATAAAAATGAAGTTATCTTTTCCGAGACCTCTGACGACTCTTACATTGATGAACTTTACAATAAGGAAGTAAAAGGCACTGAGCAGGAAAAGTTATCTGAAGAGGATTTCGATGAAATCGTGGCAAGATTCAAAAGAGAAAAAGAAATACTTATGAAGGTATGGAAGCAAGTCGGTTTTAGAGACGGTCAAGTATGGGCTCAATGGTCACCATATTTTGGAACCCGCGAGTATGTCGAAAGTTTGGACGAGAGGATTAAGGCAGGAACTCCTTGGCCAGACACTGGTGATAGACCATATTTACATATGGTTGAACACTATTTTGATAATGAACACTGGGCTTACAGTACAGAAGAGTCATACTGGCTGGGATTTGCTGATGGTGTTGTGTTTTTGTGGAACAAAATCAACGAGCATATCGAAAAAAACAAATAATCATATTCTTATCAATAATGCTCTCCAACACTCTGTCGGGGAGCATTATTATTTTTAGGAGGATAGAAATGGATTCAAGAAAAAATTCACCGGTAATAACAGGCAAGGTAACTGATGATGATTGGCTAAACCTTTTTGCCAAAATTTATTTAGCTGACCTTTTTGTTATGCGCCGTGGTTGGGGTATGAGCTGGAACGCTTCTGACAGAGGCAGTTGCTTCAGAGAATGCATAGATCATTTTATAAAGCATTACAGTTTACAAGCTGACTTTTGGGACATTGATAAAACCTATTCGGATAAGCTGAACGAATGGAAGGCCACTGAAAACATGACCGATGGTTTTATAAGGGCATCTATATCTATTATGAAAGAGGATCATGCTGAATTTACATTAGAAGAAGCAAAGAAAGAGTACGTTCGGCAGATACAGATCACCAATTAAAACGAATAAATATTGAAGCGTCTCAGCTTACCTGCTGGGGAGCTTTTTCTTTAAAGGAGTAAAAAATGAATACGACAAAATTAAGATCACCTCAAGAAGTTGCCCGAAGAGTTGCAGTATTAGGCAATTTGTTTTTCAAAACATTTGACTTTAACAATGAAAGTTACGTTAAATTTTTAAAGGAGAAAGGGTTGTGGAAAGACGCCTCTCCAGCAGAAAAATCTTTTTTTAGCCACTCAACCCCAAGTGAAAATGACATATACCTTGCAGCATGGAGGGCTGAAGCGGCCTGGGTCTTACTTTGGGCCTTAAACCAGGTTCCTGAATTGGGTAGCCCAGAGACAAGATGTGATATGACTTTTCTTGCCAAGACGATTCTTTTTATAAATATGTCTCCAGATGATTTCATTGAAAACGCGGTTCTAAGGCCAGTTGAAGAAATTGTTGAAGCGGCACATGATATTTATCACGCTCATTGGGCCGCACGTGACAGAGACTTAAGAGGCGTCACTAAATATGGGGATCTCAGCACGGATGTTTTAGACGAGAGGCACCATGCCATTAACTGGCTAATATGTTTCAATGATGACGATTGGGATAATGTTATAACCGACACCTAACTCATAGGTGCCGCAATCAGAACACCGCTATTAAAAAAGCCAGACTCTAACCAGGGCCTGGCTTTATTGTTTACAGTCACCCCGTTCGATCTCCCTAGTCACATAGAACATATTAAAAAGGTCATTAATCATAAGGAGGATTGAATCATGGCAAACAAGACACTTGTACCCTTAATGTTGTCGGTCCCTGAAGAAGTCAGGGATGAACTAAGAAGAATCGCGGCCCGGCAGAACCTGGAGAGAACAGACCGCGTCATTTCAGCGGCCGAGATAGCCAGGGAAGTGCTGTGCATGCATTACAAAGAGTATATTACCGAGGAGAATAATAATGAGTGATTATTACACAAAACTAAAATCAAAAAATGACATATTGTCCGTGGCCTATAAATTAGGCTTTTCAGGGAAATCTTCAGGCCGTTGTACCCAAGGCGAATGTCCAAAACACGGCAGTTCTGGTAGAAAATGCCTGACAATCTGGCCGGGCATACAGGGCTGGAAATGTTATCACTGCGGAGAATCTGGAGATGTTATCAATCTGGTAATGCATTACAAGAAGATGAGCCTGGTCGAGGCGGTAAATTATCTTGCCGATCAAGCCGGGATGCCACATCTAAACGGAAACGGCATGACGGAGGAAGAAAGGAAAAAGCTCGAGTCAGAGCAAAAAGAAAAGGCTCTTGTCTATGGCATGCTGACTACAGCTGCAGAATGGTACCATAAACAGCTTGAAAAACATCCTGATATCAAAGAGCACCTGTATAACCATTACGGTTTTTCCGAAGATATTATAGCGGAATTGCGGATCGGGTTTGCACCTCCGACGGAGAAGAAGCAGTCGGCCCTTGCGGACCATTTGAACTCCATAAGCAAATACAAAGGCCATATTACCAAAACAGGGTTGTTCAACTTCAAGAATCCAGCCGGGCCCTTCTGGGATTTCTTTAATGGCCGAATAATTTTCCCCTTTTGGAAAAACGGTATGGCCGTAAACCTGATAGGTCGGGCAACAGACAAAACACCGGAAAATCAATATGAATGTTATACAATGAAAGAAGAGGATTAAAATGGCAGACTATATAAAATATAAGAAACTCAAACAGCACGACCCTGATGATGGGAAGCGTAAACACATCTCCCCCTATATTGAAAATTCGTTTGTTGGGGAAGACCATATTCGGGGGGAAAAGGAAATCATCATTACCGAAGGAATGCCGGACTGGATAAGCGCTGTTGATAAAGGGTTTGCAGCGGTATCTCCGGTCACTACGCGCTTTAAAGACGACGATATTAAACGGCTTGCCGAAATTACAGCAGGCGCCGAATCCATATATATTATAAACGACAATGAAACCAACCAGGCCGGTTATAAAGGCGCCTTAGAAACGGGTAAATACCTTAGCAAGACAGGAAAGAATATTTACCTTGTGGAGCTGCCCAGGCCGGAAGGCAAGGACAAAATTGACCTGAACGAGTATTTGCGTGATCATACCGCTGATGAACTCCGGGACTTGATGTCAGAGTCCAAGACTGTCCTGGAGATATTAATCGATTCCCTGCCAGAAGATTTGCCGAAGGCCTTACCCGAATTACGGAATGATATCCTGCCCATACTTATAGAGCTTGATGGTACCCTGCAAGACTATTATTCCAAGTTATCGTCCCAAAAAATAGGCTCTACTGTACCGAACATCAAAAAGGAAATCGAACAAGCGAAAAAACGGAAGGCTGAAAAAGAAAAAGCCGAAGACGTAAAGCCCGTTGACCCAGAAATTTTAAAGCAAGCAGAACAGATTGCAAAAGACCCCGGCCTGCTGAAAAAACGTATAGACCTTGTCAATCTTAGTGGTATTGTCGGCGAGCGTAATGTAATTGCCATGATTTTTGCCTGTATGGATTCAAGGTTGTTGCCCGATGATAATGTAAACCCAAACACATTGAACGTGAAAATAGCCGGGCATAGCGGCAGCGGTAAATCCTGTATAGTCAAAAGCTGCTTAACCCTTTATCCGGAAAGCGTTTATAAGCTCATCACCAGCGCCAGTGAAAAGGCTTTATACCGCATGAGTACCGACATGAAACATAAAGCGTTAATTTTCGCAGAAGGTTTTCAGTTCCAGAGCAACAATGGCCAAGACTCAGAGATGGTTTATACTGTCAGATGTTTGCTGTCCGAGGGCCGGGTGTCATATCTGGTGACCGAAAAAAAGGAAGACGGCACTTTAGAAACAGCGGAAAGAAAACTCGAAGGCCCGACCAGTTTTTTAACCACGACCATTAAAGAAAAACTTGAAGATCAATTAGAAGACCGTTTGTTTACAATACATCCGGACGAGTCCATGGAACAGAGCATGAACATTATCCGCGCATCGGCCAATCGCAAAGCGGGATTGATCTATGAAATTGATATTAAAACCATAAATGCCTGGAAAACGTTTCATGAAAATTTAAATCCGATCCAAATCGTCATCCCTTATGCGCCGGCCATTGCTGATTATATCAACAAAAATGGTAAACCCCCTATTTCAATCCGGAGGGCGTATAACCGGGTGCTTTCGGTTATTCAAGCAATAACCTGTGCCTATCAGCATCAAAGGAAAACTGATACGAATAACCGTAAGGTGGCTGAAATCGCGGATTACTGGATGGCATTACAGATCGTAAAAGAAGCATTCAAGGAAAATCTGGGACAGCAGAACATTAAAAATAACAAGCGAATAGAGCATATCAGGGATAATGAGCCGGTCAATTATAACGAACTTAAAGCTGTTTGGGGCATCAGTAAGCCGGCTGTTTCTCAATGGGTCTCGGCAAGGATTAAGGAGGGGGTGCTAGTTCGCTGCGATGACTGCGGCAATGAACTTGATGGCTCGTCTGAATCGAGGTCTTTGATAAAGTCGGGAAAAAGCTATGTCAAAGTCAGTGATGAATATGCGGATGATGAAGCGATTGGACTGCCCTCCCCTTATGAATTGTCGGGCGATGATGAATGGTCGGCCAGCGGAAAGCAATTGCATAAATATGATCTTAAAATTGATCATCAGGTATTAAGCAGTATTAAGCCGGTATTAAACGACCAGCTTAATACCTCCGATGAGGATGAAAGGGTTAATAATATTAGTGATTCTGATGACACAGATGCCGGTATTAAGGTCTTAAGTGAAGATCCTGAGGATAACGATAATATAATTGAATTAAATGAAAAGAAACAAATCGTAGATGATGAGGATGAATTAATGGAATGGCTTGGGCTTGGCACATCAAAAAACAGAAAATCAGCATCATCATAGATGAGAGGGTTGATTGATTTTCAGAAAAATAATAATAAACTGTCTTATCCGGCCTTATGACCTGATCTATAAAAATCTATCCCTGTATTTTTTGCCCGAAACAATATAGGTCATTTACTTTTGTTAATAAAAATCCGTATCAGCCTTCATAGAATTTGGCTTAATACCTTAAGACCCGATAGCAACAAATCGTTTTTGTTAATTAAATTAATGGAATAGTGAAGATCGCGGGTATTAAGGAAGGTGATTAATACCAGCTTAATACCTTAATTTTAATTGTCAGATAAAGCTATAATAAAACACCTGACAGCGCCGGCACCTGATACAAAAGTCCAGTCCTGAACGTTTAAGTCGCAGGGTGTTAAGGTGGTAAACGAGTGTGAGGGTAAAAAAACTCAGCTGAGGCATTTTATGGTTGTTCGCTTACCCATATGATTCGGCCATGCCTGATCCAAAAATGGCTTTGGCAACCAACTTTTCGCCAAACCGAAGGATGAAGACTTACAACGTTCCTTTTATGAAAAGTGACTGACCATTTAGGCTTTTGATTGGGCATTAATCCCATATGCAGAGTTTCTCCACAACCGCAGGGGCATATCATTGCAGAATACCAAAGAAAACCATTTTCCCCGATAATATAAAGCTTATTCTCCTCCAGTGAATCCGGTAGTTCCTCTGCTTGTATAGCTGTAATGCTTCGTTTTCGATTTGTTAGCCTGTGGTAAACCCGTTTCAGCACCGCCCAGATTTTCATCATCAATCCTTTTTACTGAGCGCTGGCATATCTAAAAGAGGGCGGGTATCTCCCCGCCCTACCCATTTTTTAAACACATCACAAGGAGGGCCATCGGGTTCATGTACAAACAAACCCTCATTTAAAGAAAATCTATATATGGCATATTCAGCGTTTGAATCATTTCGATATGGAATTATGCGCGCCAAGAGTTCATTGACACCGAATGAGGCAATAAGCATGTTAATCGAAATTACAGCCGGTTTATCTTCATCGACACCTTCAATATATCCAGCCTTAAATTGATCATAGTAAGTCTCTGGATCGGAGTGCTTTAAGGCTTCTGCTCGCAGACGTTCTTGCGTATACACCCCTCGGCTTAACAAGCTTGACCCCCCAGGCTTTAGATAGTGTACGGTTCCGCACACATAATCAACGCCCCCTTCTCCATCCGCTAATAGTTTTACGCCAAGGTCAAAATATGGAATCAGATAGGTAGTTGCCAATTTGTTCAGGGTATGCCTACCATCAACGGTGTCCATACACCCAAAAAGAATGTCACAGGTTGAAAGGGTCTTGATAACTTTTTTGCTAAATAAATCCTCAGGGAAACATTCAACGCTTGTCCCAAACCCCATTGAATTTATATGGTCCGCCATAATTTCGACTTTAAATCTGCTCTGGAGAGCGTCATCCATAGTTGCCTGTGGGATTCGGTTTAAATTTTTTTCCTCAATTCTGTCAGGGTCTACGATTACAAGGCTTCCGATGCAATTTCTTGCAAGTTGTTCGATAACAAGGCTTCCTGTCCCGGAACAACCGACAACGCCAATTTTTATTTTTCTTAATAGCTGGTATGTTTTATTTCCAAAAGCTTGAGCCAGTCTTACACCATATCGGTCCG
This sequence comes from Desulfosudaceae bacterium, assembly GCA_963674745.2. Taxonomy (GTDB): domain Bacteria; phylum Desulfobacterota; class Desulfobacteria; order Desulfobacterales; family Desulfosudaceae; genus JBFMDX01. Next base: position 1,197,753 of record CAXXDV010000001.1, read on the forward strand.
GAGTTTTAGGCGGTGCTGAATCGTTATCGAACCAGAATTTGATATCATTTCCGACAACTTTTATACACGAGATGGGTATAAATCCATTGTTACAGAAAGACCGTCCTATTAACCGCCCATCTTCAAGCATAATGACACTGGCATGTGGTACATCGTCAGAAGTCCAGATGTCAGTATAATTGAAAAACAAATTATCAGAGATATCATCTCTTGCCGAAAAATCCGCATAGCCGTTTGGATGGCTATGAATTTTGACGACAGACAAGCTCTTTTTCTCGGCCTTTTCAAGTATTCCTGGTAAAAAATCAGTTCGCCATTTAATGTAGTCAGCTGTGCGTTCACAACAACCCTCTGGAACCGATAATATTTCATTAACAAGAAGCCCATACGAACCATCTACTTGTCTTTGTCGGCAAAGCGCAAAAGCGATTGACTCAAAGCCATCTCCAGGAAATAGCAGCCTCTGAAGTCGTTTATAGTGGCTTTCTATCAAAGATAAAGTTAGTTCTTGCTTCATGTTTTTTTTAGTTCCTGAAAGAGCCATTCACCGACGAGGGTAATATGTGTTTCAATATTATCGATACCAATACGCCAAGGATTTTTATTGGTCCGGTGCCTTGACCAACGCTGCCAGGATTTCCCATCGAACATTTCGTTTGATATAGCTTTTATTGCTCTGCCGTCATTTCGAGCTAAATCAGGATAAAAATATACCATGTCAATCTGGGTATCGGGATATGTACGATCAATTCTGAGACGTACGTCAACAACCCGATGATTGTAACCCTTTGGAATTCGGTAACCATAAATAATTATGCTCTGGACTTTCCCTTCGGTGACGGCCTCCCACGAGAGGTTAATGGAATTAAGAAAATCTCTGTCGTCTTCCGGTAAGTCGAAATCAAACCGCAGACCCTTACTATCCTTCATTTAAATGTCGTCCTTCTGTTTGATCGAGCGGCAAAGTCATAAAACGCTCAACGCCAGGCTCCCGAAAATCAGCCGTTTGGTCTAATTCGATTTTTTTGGTCTGACCGCCATGAAGCTTTTGATATAAGGCAAATCGTTCAGGGGGTGTCTTGTCAGCGAGTTTTAAGATTTCTCGTCCGGTCATTTCTGGCACATCGACCACGAAATGCTGTTTATCAATTCTGATTTTGTACTGTTTTGCAGTAGGGATTGGTTTACCTTCTTTGGCATACTGTTCCACATCAACCACTTCTTTAATTTCATTATCCATTTTATATGTCCTCTTTTATTAATTTTGGTGTTCAGGGCTCGCCGTAACGAGCCCCGATTTCTATCTTTCCTTTCTGACACCTTTAAAAGGCTTTCTATCGCTTTTTTGATCGATGAATCTCCCGGATTCAGTATCCCGCTTTGTCCATCTATCCGTTTTGGGGTTATAGGCTTGTGAACGATCACGAACCGCCCCGATCCTTCTACCGTCGCCGGTCGGTGGATTTGTGGCCATTCTGCTCACCTCCTTTCTATATGAAATGCATCCCTGCCCATCTGGTTCATTGAACACGATGAACCAGATGGTAAAAAATTTTTACTTAATACGAAAATATACAAATTCAATACCACCTGAAGATGCCAATTCTTCCTGCCTCAACAAAAACCCTTTTTCCCACAAGTATTTTAGTTTTGAGCTTGCGTTAGTTAGTTTTAAATTCAATTTTTCTGCAGCCTTAACCGTAGTAATCGAAGGAACGGATAAAGCATAGTCCAGTAAATCAACGGTTCCACGGGTTGGTTGAACACCCAAAAGCTGATATCCTATTTTGTCCCAAACAATTATGGGCTGATTCTTTTTTTCGGCTGCGTATGACCAGTTATCCAACAAATCGGAATCGGTAACATCAGTCAGACAAAAGCCTTTATCACCACGATATTTCTTTGCAATTTCAATCACACTCTCGCGTGGGAAAGAAGCATCAGTATGTTGCACTCCTTCAAGTGAGACCTGAAAAATCTTTTTCCCAGGATTATTTTTTACAAGATCCAAAAGCCTTATATAAACTTTTTGACCTTGCTTGTGACCCCAGCCGTCAGGGCTATCCATTAAGTCTCTTAAACGAATAATCTGATTCATTGAATACATTGAACCAGATTTATTTTTGCCTGTCAAGGAAAAAATCGAAATTAATTTGAGTACCGTGAATTTTGGGGAGAGATTCGTAACAATACGCGGTGCTTCGATATGTTCCTGACGAAGGCTCTAAGCACAAACAACTATTGGGTAGCCTTATGGTTAGATTTGCTTTGTATTTTAATGCTTTTTCAGCACTTTGCTTTAATCCGCAGCCGCGATTGGTACCATGTCGTGATACTCCTCTCCGAAATACTTCTAATAACAATTCGGTGTCAGATAATTTAGAAAGGCTTGGAAATTCTACTGATAAAGAGGGCCTTAATGTTTGTAGAATTCCCTTACCACTATCTGATACAATCACTTTTATCTTACTTCCTCCTTTATAAACCTGCAAAGCAGCGTATCCATCTAATTCGGTTGAACTGTGCTCAAAAATATTATCGATTAGCTCACCAAATACGGTAAAAGCGGCATTTCTTAACAATTGGCAATCAGGCCTTTCAACAATAGCTTCTTTAAGCGTATCTGCAAGCGTACTTGGAAGGTTCTCATCACGTGAATTTGGGTTTATGCTTTTTATTTCAACAAGACCAGGATTCTTACCCCCATAAACTTTCGCACCTGAATAGAAAGGCCGTTCAGGAAAAACATCGATTTTATCATTCAAGAAATCAAAAAAGCCCATACGATTTAAATATCCCAAAGCTCCATACTCATCCTCCTCGAATTGCAAAATAACTTTTTTCCCAAAAAAGTTTAATTGATTTGCAAAGCTTAATAAAATAACTCCAGCATCAACCATTATTTTGCACCTTTCTGGAACTTGAAAAATAACCTCTTTAACAGACCGGTGAAAATAGTTTGATGAGGAAAGAGCTCCTTGAAAATCCAAGCAGTTAATCCATTTGGGGGGTAAAAGTATAGTTAATGATTTCATTTAAATGCGAATTGTGTATTAGATTTTATCAAAATACGATACATATAGCCTACTTTCATTAATATCTTTTGATCAACGAAGCTAAGCATTAAACGCCTCTTTGATAACCACCTGCATGAGCATTTCGGAATTCTGCTGTGCGTTTGAGATTTGGATTTCGATCCTTGATAAATATTCAAAAGAGTAATCCAATTTTTTTATGATTTCTCTTTGTTCATCGAATGGTGGAACCGGAATCAGGTATGAAACAATATTTTTAATATTAATCCTTGGTGAGGCTGCTCCAGCCAATGATTTGTTAATATGTGACCATATAACTTGTGACTTTAGAAAATAATTTAAAAATCTGGCACCAATGGTGGAATATGACCTGAAAAGCATAACCCGCTGTCCTAAGCATAACGGCTCCTTGCAGTCAATTATTGAAGATATCCCTAATCGTCCTCCCTCACGGATATAGATAATATCTCCTTGTTGAGGGACTAACCGTGATACTCTCTTTTCATACTCTTTTTGATCAACAAATTTAGCACTATCGAAATTGAGCCCATTATCAGTAATATTTTGAGAAAGTACGCATAGGTAACCATTTTGTGTATATTTCGGAGTGGAATGAGGACAATCGACATATAAAAGATTAAAATCTTCTATATGTGCCCAAACCCAGCCTTTGGGCAGTTCAAACGGGATTTCATCTTCTGTGATCGGCGGCAGGGGTTTTTGTCTTTTTATTTTCTTTGCTTTTACCAGGCGGTCTTTTTCGGCCTTAATACGTTTTAGGAGTTCGGAGGCCGGCTCAGCGTGAGAATTATCTCTGCGCCATTGTTCGGTCAATTTTCCGGAAATGGCGTCATGTAAAATAGATTGGCGAATTTTTTTTAAGAGGGATTGCTGGCGGGTAACTTCATCCTCAAGTTCGGCAATAGCACATCTGGATTTGTGGGTCTGGGAGGAAATCCTATTCTGCTTTTGGGTAGAAATGCCCGGAATTTTCATGTCTAAAAAGATTCTCTCTTTGAATCGATTTCGACTTATTCCGGAAACCCCCTTGCTCATCCGGTTAACATAATCAATATTTGAGGGTAAAAGAATGTAATCAAGAAGATAGTTTATATTAATTTCCGTTTGGTCATATGTAAAAACAGGAAATTCATTTGAAACCAGGCACCCATCGAATTCTTTTTCTATAATTGCGAAAGAGCTTTTCCATGCAAATAATCGATTGTATATAAAATCACCTGTTTTAACCCGATACAATTTTTTTGCTTTTATATCTCCACCGGTTTTTTCTTCTCTGACAAAAGCACCTTTGCCGTACCATTTAACTCCTAAAAGCTTATATGTTGTGTTGTTGTCCAGAATCACTTCTCTTTTGATCTGTTTAAGAAAAGTCCCGATGGTCGGGTTTTGGTTAGTTTTCATTAAACAAGCTCCCTTTTCAGCTTGTTTAATATTTCATCGCTTTTCTTAAATGAAGCATGTAACATATCTATGAGTTCGGCTGTAGTAAGCGTATCTTCTTCCGTTGCTTTGTGGGGATTCTTGATGTCCAGATCCCAGCCCCGATTGACGATGTTCTCAATGGGCACTTTCCAGGCGAGCTCTGATTCTTTGCGTTTGTTCCACCATTTTTTGATTGGATCAAATTCCTCGACTTTGATGGGCCTGGTTTTGCTATAGGACTTCTGGTCTTTGGGAAGCTGGTGTTCATAATACCAGACTTCTTTGGTGGGTCTACCTTTTTCAAAAAAAAGCAGGTTGGTGGCAACAGAAGCATAGGGCTTAAACACCGAGTTGGGCAGGCGGACAATCGTATGTAAGTTGCAGTCGGTGAGCCATTTTTCCCGAACACGCTGCTTGACCCCGTCACCAGTCAGGGAGCCGTCCGGCAGCACAATGCCGGCTCGACCGCCGCTTTTCAACAACCGGATCATTAAAATCAAAAACAGGTCGGCAGATTCCTTGGTGCGAAAATTTTTAGGAAAGTTTGCTTCATACCCATTGGCCACCACACCACCAAATGGCGGGTTAGTCAGGATGACATCGACTTTGTCGGCCTGCCTATATTCGTTTAACGGCCGGCTTAACGAATCGTCAAACGAAAGGCGGGGAACTTCCATGTCGTGAAGAATTAAATTGGTGGTAGCCAATAAAAATGGCAACGGTTTGTATTCCCAGCCGCAAACATTTTCCTGTAGCTTTTTACGCTGTGAGGCTCGGGTAATCTGTTGTTTCAAATGCTCGATGGTACAGGTGAGAAAGCCACCGGTGCCGCAAGCCGGATCCAGGATTTTCTCTCCCAGCTGGGGGTCGATCATATCAGTAATAAACTGTGTGACCGCCCGGGGGGTATAAAACTCACCGCTTTTGCCGGCGCTTTGCAATTCCTTTAATATGCCTTCATAAATATCACCAAACAGATGACGTTCTTCGGCCACATTAAAATCCAGTTCATTGAGCTTGTTCAGCACCCGGCGAAGGTTAATGCCGGACTTCATATAATTATGGTTGCCGTCAAACACGCTTCGAATGATTAACGCCCGTTTGTTGCCGGTAGAAACATCCAGATTTTTTAAATCCGGAAAGAGCTTCTGATCAACAAAGGCGAGCAATTCATCGCCGGTCATACCCTCGTCATCACCAGCCCAGTTGTCCCAGTGATATGTCGCCGGCAAGGGCGAAACATAGTTTTCCTCCAGCAGTTCCAGTTCTTTTTCCTTGTCCGACAATACTTTTAAAAATATCATCCAGCCCAGTTGTTCGATGCGCTGAGCGTCTCCGTTTAAACCGGTGTCTTCCCACATGATGTTTCGGATGGTTTTCATCAATCCGCTTAAGTTCAGGCTCATTTACTATGCTGCTCCTGTTGTGTATATCTCTTGTTCAAGCTCATTGACCGCTTTAACATAATCGGCTTTTTCACCAAATTCTCGAATGATCTGTATAGGGGATCCAAATCGGTCAAAGGGTGTAATTTTTAAAATGCTTATATCTTCGATCTGGCTGATACCTTCATCCGCGTATTTGTCTAATAGAGATTCAAGCACCTTACGTGCGCTTTCGCCGTATTTTGTGAAATAATTTCGCTTTTTAACGTTATTGGCCCGCTCTTTTCGGGTTAGCGGCGGCATGTCCCAGGCCACATGACAGATAATGTCAAACAGATCACACTCCCGATTAACTGCTTCCAACAGGTCATCCACCAGCACTCCTTGCTCCCGCAGTTCCTCAACAATGACCTGTTTTTTCTCCGCACCGGTCCATTGACGCAGGAATTCATCTAGACTCCGATATTGGTGTAAAATCTGTTGGCGAGTAAACTCCTTTAGGCTCATGGTAATTGGTCTGCCTTCCTGGTCAAAATATATTTCACGGGAATATAATTCACTGACGTCCACACCATTGACAAAAACCTTGTTAGCCGTCGATCTTACACTTGTGTCCGGTTCATCAGTCAAACCTTCCGGGATTTCCGGATAATCCGTTGATTCAGTATCTTGACCCGGCAACTCCTCAAAACCGGTTATTTCTTCACCGTCTTCTTCGTCAAGAATAGAGATTTCCGCATTTTCTTCTTCTGTTTCAATATCGCTTATATTTTCATCTTCTTGAACCTGTTTAATACGGACCGGGTCGCCGTCAAACGCTGGGTCTGAAAATAGGTCTGTGACATTGCGAAAATCAAGAATCGTAAAATACCTTTTGCCATACTCTTCGTTAATTCGTGTTCCCCGACCGATAATCTGTTTAAACTCGGTCATGGATTTGATATTGCTGTCCAGCACAATTAGTTTACAGGTCTGTGCATCGATACCGGTATTCATGAGTTTTGAAGTGGTAGCGATAACGGGGTGGCACTGATCCGGGTCGATAAAATTATCCAACTCCCGCTTGCCTTCTTCGTCATCCCCGGTGATTTTCATTACATATTTATCATTTTCTTTAACAAGATCGGCGTTGGCGTTACTGATTTCCCGGCGCATACCGTCCGCATGTTCAATGTCCTGGCAGAAGACAATCGTTTTTGCAAACCGGTCCGTGCCCTTTAAAAATTCGGTAATCTTTCGAGCCACCAATTCCCGGCGCTCATCAACCACAAGGTTCCTGTCAAAATCCGAGCGGTTGTAAAGACGGTCCTCAACGGGATCGCCATTCTTATCCAGATAACCAGCAGGCGGCCGCCAGCCATCGAGGTCAATATCTATACCAATACGCACCACGCGGTAAGGCGCAAGAAATCCGTCGCTGATACCCTGACGGAGTGAATAAACGGAAATGGGATCACCAAAATATTCGATATTTGAAACCTCGCTGGTTTCCTTGGGTGTGGCGGTAAGACCAATATGGGTAGCACTGCTGAAGTAATCCAGAATACGGCGCCAGGCACTATCTTCCGCTGCGCTGCCCCGATGACATTCGTCGACAATAACAAGGTCAAAAAAGGAGGGGCTGAAATCTTTATAGGCGTCTTCCGTTTCATTAGCATTGGTCAGGCCCTGGTAAAGGCCAAGATATATTTCATAAGCCTTATCTGATGAATCTATGCCTCGTTTCTTGTTTGAAACCAGAAACTCTTTCCCATCATCTCTAGTGATCACAGTTTTTTTGATGACGGTCATTTTGTCTTTGAAATGTTTAAAATCATTTCTGCGAGGCTGATCAATAAGTGCTGTCCGATCGGCTAAAAAAAGTATTCTTTTTTTTGCGCCGGATTTCCACAAGCGATGAATTATCTGAAATGCAGTATAGGTTTTTCCGGTTCCGGTGGCCATAACCAGCAGAATCCGATTTTCTCCTCTGGCGATTGCTTCGACTGTTCGGTTAATGGCGATCTGTTGATAATAGCGTGGGGTTTTCCCGCTGCCGTCAAAAAAATAATCCTGGGAGGCGATCCTTTCTTGTTCCGGGGTATTGATGCCCTTGTATTTTTTATAAATCTTCCAGAGTTCAGCTGGGCCGGGAAACTGGTCGTTGGTCAATTCTTTTTCTATGATTTCCTTTGCGGTGCGGTCGTGGAAGATAAACCCATCACCGTTGCTGCTAAAAACACAGGGGATGTCCAGAATCCGGGCATATTCCAATGCCTGCTGCATACCGGCACCAATTGGATGGTTATTCTCCTTGGCCTCGATAACCGCAACAGGGATATTGGGCTTATAGTATAAAATATAATCCGCACGCTTCCTTTTACCTCGCGCAGTCAAGTGTCCTCGGACATAAATCCGCCCATCGGTGAAGGGAAACTCTTCCCGGACTTGTGTTTGAATATTCCACCCAGCCTGTTCTATGGCAGGAGTGATAAATTTAGTGCAAATGTCACGTTCAGTAAGGGATTTTTTATCTGTTTTATCGTTCATTTGAATATAATATTTGCATAGAACGTAATAATTTGAAAGTATTATAATTAAACTCAATATTATTACAAATTTAAATTGAGTTAAAGGCTAACTTATAATTACTTCTGCATTATTATATCCAATTTGAGGTTATAATGGGTTCTCACACTCGCAAATCGACTTCAGTTAAAAGACAAAAAACCGTAAAAGAGACCCCTTCTAATCGTCCAGATAACATCGGTAAACGGCGCCGGATCACTTCAATTTGGGGAACAAAACGATACATGGTTATTGAAGATGAGATACTTCATCAACAATCCAATGCACCCAATAAGCTGATTGCTTTTCAGCGTATTCGATTTGAAGATGATAATCAGATTGAGTACCGACTTGGATATTACATGATTGGCGTGAAACCTGGAGCAAAGGGTCGGTGGGTGTGGGGGCAGTTTTGTCTTCTACTCCCTGAACGTGATCTTAAAGCGATTATGAAAAAAGCTGAAAAGAAAGGATGGTTTAAATTTTGAGTGAAAATAGCGGTTGATTTATTTTTATTGGTTATTTCAGAAACGCTCTGATCTTTTCTCCCATATCATCTGCTATCGTTTTACATGTAGTTTGTATTTGGGGTTCTAATTCATCCGGATCGTTTCCATATTCTCTATAGAGTCCGGAAGCCATAAGGCTGGCTATAAAGACCGTAACGGTATTGTAAATCTGCTGTTCATCAGTTCCATCTATACCTATTTTTTTAAATAATTGGCCAAAGGCGTTAAACAGTTGATCAAGGTCCATTTCGAAACCGTCAATATCGATTATCATAGGAGATTCCTTTGTGGGAGATTATGGTTCAGGTAAATTAAAGTGAATCGGATAAAACCGGTCTTTCCTTTTTGGTGATCTTTTAGAGCTCAAAAGCCTTATAGTGATAAGCTGATTAAATAAATAAACTTTTTAAATTTCCAATAAAGTTAAGATTTCAATCTTAAAAACGTGGGCGGCGGGAGTCGAACCAAACACCTGGGATACTATCTATCTGATTTAACCTTATATTTTGTGATTGTTTAACTGTTCTATTTAAATACGACTAAAGTCCCTTAGTGCTTGACGCCATGGCCTGAGCCAGCGACCATCATTTCGAGGTTCGTCCATAAGTATATCTTCATCCTCAATATCTTGCCAATTGCGTTCCGCAGAAATTAACCATTCCCTTACCAAGGATAGTCCATCATCAGTAACATCTTGCTCTGTTTTTCCAAACCAACTTAAATATTGACGCCAGCTTTTTGCTACCCACGCTTGATCGGGATTTTCATCTAAATGATTCAATACTGCTATTCCTGAACTACTACCAGAATGGTTTCCACCTATAAGATGTCCGAAGTTATTATTCTGAAGACGGCGAATATCTGCTTCTCTAAGAAATGCTAATAAGTTATGTTCAAACCAGTATGGTAATTGACCGCCACCTCCACCGGGAGGTTCTTCAAACCGTGATGTTGTAAATCTTCTCAGATTGAAATATTTACTTGTACAACAATTAGTTGCTCCTGCTGCTTTAAACAAAATCATATCCGATGATGAATATGCCACTGTAACTGGCGCAGATCGTTCGAGTAAGGAGATTAATAACATTAAATTTAATAACCCGTCAGAATCGGTTATTTCTCTGCGGGGTTCAATATCAGTATAAACAACGATATAAAACCCATCCGTATCATATCTCGTTAGAATACTAGCGATTTCTCTTACGTGGTCTCCATTTTCTAACTCAGCGAGTGAAACTAAACAAGTTGTAAAAACATCAATACCAGAAGGAATACGGTTGTCAAAAATATGGCTTACTTCGGTGCAGGTGTCATAAAAATCTAAACTAAATCTTCTTGGCATTAATACTGGAGAGATAACTGCATCTATATCCAGTTCTTCTGAAAATTTAGCTAGCTCGTCTATCACTTCATTCCATCCTTCAGGGGTACTAAAATCTGCGGTATCAAAAACCTCGGGGAAATATGGCTGAAGGATTAGATTTTCTCGCTCCGCTCTAGGATAGTACAATTGGGGATCAAGTATTATATCATAACTTCCTCTCTCTCTAAAAATTGGAATGTCTTCTCGCAGCCTATCAGGGTCCCGGTTTACGGGACTTAAAATAATACCCTCAAACTCTTCAAGGTCTTCCTCTCCAACTAAATTCTCAGTATTATGCCCCATTTGTAAATATGCGCTCATTTTGTCAGCTCCTTTTTATTTTCTTCCACTTCCTTAAGGATCTGTTCTGGGTGAGAAAATCTGTCTACTGGCCAAGCTGAAATCATTTTTGGCAAAAATCCACAACCGCATTCCAAAGCTTTTGTGCAGAATACATCGCAGCAATCAGCACGGCCCATAACCTTGTCAACTGCTTGGATAGGAGTTTCTCCGTCCCCTTGATAAGGGTGTTTTCCGATTAGACAAAAACCCAATACAACACCTATTGAAAATTGATCGGAACGCCAATCAATTAGTTTTTTTTCATTATTCAATTGTTCCGGCGAAGCATATAAAGGAGTTCCTGGGCCATGATTTAGGTGGGTACGTGTTAAGGAAACATCTGTAAGGATTCGCACCAATCCAAAGTCAACAATAACAGGATGTTCGTTTTCAGCTCTAAACATTATGTTTTCAGGTTTGATATCACGATGTACAAGTGATTTTTCTTTTAAATGTGAAATTGCTTTTATGAGTGCTGTGCAATAATCACAAATTTGTGCAGGTATGGGATTGGCCTCAAGCAACTTATCTGCCAGTGTTCCTCCTGAAAAATACTCCTCTAGTACAAATAAAAAAGTGACATCATCTTCAGTTTTGTGACGTCCCCATCCATATAATTTTCCTATAAAATCAGAGTCACACTGCTTCATTGCCTCAATTTCTCTTTCAGCCCTAAATAAATTACATTTATCAGGGTCGAAAATCTTAAGGGCCACAGGAAAGTTATCTTTTGTTCTAGTCAAATAGGCTTCCTTATATGCGCCATGACCAATATATGACGGTTCTGTAAAAGAATGTTCATCACAAATTCCTTGTGCTATGGCTTTAAAACGTTCTTCCTCTGGCATTAGCCTTCTCCGTTCATATACTTAACAGCTATTTCTGTAAGCCAAGGACGCAAAGGCTCTGCACATTTAGCCTTTATTTCAATATTAATTCCCGATTCATCTACAGAAATCAAACCGATACCGCGCCTGACAAATTCATGTGTCTGTTTAGCAGCTCTTAATGCTGTGGTTGAAGGGACAACCACATATGAATAATGTGCAAAGCTTGAATTTCTATATGCCTGATACAAAGCTTGTTTCCACTTTTCCAGTTTCATTTCAAAAGCTATCAAATTGTCATTTTGATCACTTATAATTACATCGGTACGGCCCTCTTTATAGTAAAACTCCTCTGCTATGCATTTGAGGGTAAAGGGTGAACCCTCATCCTCTAATGCGGTATTGAAAATTTGTGTGAGGTTACGCTCATTTTCAAACATATATTCGCCTATAATAATATATCTTATGATTATATATTGTGTTGAGACAAAGCCAACATCATTCAATATTTTTGGGTTATATGCAGCTTTTGCATGCAGCTATCACTCAAATTCCCCTTTGATTTATTCCTTTTTAGTGACTAACAATTTAAGGTTCTTCTCCCAATTAGTGGGAGGAGTTAAGCTGCTAATAAAAAATGGACATCATCAGTTCTTTCTTCTATCCAGAAAGTTGAGAGACAATTCTGGAAGAAAGGAGACCGATGATGTCCGCTATGAGTATAAAGCCCTATCTCCCTTTTTGTCGAGTCCGTTTTACAAAACAAACGGTTTCTGACGCCGGAGATATGGCGATGATAATTGCCGAGCCAGACGAGCGCTATCGCCCTATTTGTTATAGTTGCGGCAGCCCGGCTCAAGGCGTTCATGACCAGGCCAGACGTCCGTTGCGGGATTTGAACCTTGGGGCCGCAAATGTATGGATCAACTGCAGATATCGTAAAATTTATTGCCCCCGTTGCCAGGGTATTCGGGTTGAAGACCTGGACTTTTTCAATCCGTACCAGCGGGTTACCAAAAGACTGGCCCTTTATATCCATGAGTTGTGTAAGATTTTGACGGTCTCTGAAGTGGCCGCGCATTTGGAGCTCAACTGGAAGACGGTCAAAAATATTGATAAAAACTTTTTGGAAGAATCGTTTGGAAGGACGGACTACAGCGACTTGAGCATACTGGCGGTTGATGAAATCGCCATCCATAAAGGCCATACGTATATGACTGTTGTTTTGGACTATCAAACCGGTCGGGTGGTATGGCTTGGCAGGGGCCGATCCGTGGAGACGCTTCAAGTCTTTTTCGCCGGCATGAGCCAGGAACAGAAACAGGCGCTGGAAGCCATCGCCATGGATATGTGGGATCCTTACATTAAAACGGTTCGAGAGAATGTGCCTCATGTAAAGATCGTGTTTGATCTTTTTCATGTGGTTCACGCATTTAATAAGGTGATCGACAAAGTTCGAATAGAAGAGTTTAGAAAAGCGACGAAGCCGGACCAGGCGATATACAAAGGAACCAAGTATTTGCTGCTGTCCAATCCCCAGAATATTCATAGCAGTGAGGCCCGGCAGCATTTGCGGCAGCTTCTTGAAATTAATGAAACCATATCTACGGTCATGATTTTGAAAGATTGTCTGAAGCGAATATGGGACTATCAAAAAAGGGGCTGGGCCAAAAAGAGATTGGATGAATGGTGTGCCCTGGCCAGAACGGTGAGCCACAGGCCCGTACAGAAATTTGCCGACATGCTTGAAAGGCACGCTTACGGCATCCTGAACCATTGCGATTATCCGATTCATACCAGTAAAATAGAAGGTGTTAATAATAAAATTAAGGTCATAAAACGAAAATCCTATGGATTTCATGACGATAGATACTTTACATTAAAGGTCATACAGGCCTTTTCCTCCCACTAATTGGGAGAAGAACCCAATTTAATAACCTTGCGCCTATTCTCTAGTGCCTCTGTTATCCTCGCAGGATGCCTCTTTGCGTAACGCCTTGTCTTTTCCGACTTGGTATGCCCCATCTCGTACAAAGACAAGGTCCTTTCTGATCCAGTAGTTGACAGCCGGCTGAATGTCGTACAGCATTATTGAGCTTACAATTTATCTTTGTCTCTTTGCTGGCCTGCCGCCAGATAGCATTTATATGTTTACTGGTGTAGGATTTGCCATCTTCACGAACATAAACAAATGGTAAAAAATGTGCTTCCAGGCTGCCCAAAATCATTTTTGCCTATTCGGTCAATTCAAAAGAATGATTACCTCTACTGATAATCTCATCTCTGATGACTATGACATCCTCAGGTGCTTCTATTCCGAGTTTTACCTGGTCTTGTTTTTTTGTGGTTTTAATGACTTTGATTTATTAGAATTTTATAACCGATTCTTGTGTTTTGTCAATGGATTATCGTAAATTTAACATAAGATCTTGTGCTTAAGCCGATAATGTCACAAAATATCGATTCGAATTTTAAATAAGAGATAAGGGGTATAATTGATGAGCTTAAGAGGTTTCTCAACTCTATGTCTTTTGTGGCAACATATTTTAGAAAACCCATTCCCCAGAAATGAGTCTTCTTATTATAATTCTTCTTGGTTTCAGTTGATTCAAAGGATTAATAGCGGTGAAAAATCGGTTATATAATAATTTTTCATGATTTAATACATTATCGAGATAAGTTACATATAAATATCTCTATAGGCGTTAATAAATTCGTTTGTTAGTGCATAGATATCGTGACCTTTTCTCGGGTCCTCCTTCCCATCTTTAATATCAATCCTTCCCAATGAAATCCAAAACGGTTTGGAGTCATCGATTAAGAATAATTTGTTTTTCTTGGGTTTTATTTGGCTTTCGAACACATCTTTGAAATTTCCTGTCACTAACACATTATAATCCACATATATTTTATTAAGAGATTCCAACCGTGAAACAGAATTGGCAACAATTCCGTAAATAAAATCCTTTGAAAATGTCAGTTTGTTTTTTTTAAATGTGGTTCTTTCAACCGTACTACCTCCAGTATGGATTGCGAACCCATAATCTAGTTTAGGGAAGGTCTTTTTTTGCTTTAAATATTTTTGTCTTAAATATTTATTATGATTTGGTAATTTCTTATCCAAAAACTCTTTTATATAAAGAGTCATTTTTAAGGCTGTCAAGGCATGATTCTTATCCCAAAACAGACAGATATATCCATCACCAGTATCATTCAGGGCAAATTTTGCAGGCTTACAGTTATCATAAAGCGTCTTGTAAACAAATTTGTTTAGATTCATCATAAAGTTAATATGCACAATCAATCGTTTATCCCAACTTATCGTTCTTGTAATATTAGTTGAATTCCGTAAATCAAAAATAAACGCTGTTGATCCAGCATTATCCTGATTTCCGATTGAATTTACAGTTACTTTCATAATGACATCCTTAATTATTATCGTTTAATTGCTTATATAACACGTTATCCATTATAATCAATCCCTTCTATATATATAAATATATGAAAGGACGACCATTCTTCAACGCATTCCGCTAAAATGCCGCCAAAAATCAGCCAAAAAAGGGGGTAAAATGTCAGAAAAATTCGTTCATGAGACAGATTCAGCCAAGTTTATATTCGACAAATCCAGCATTCCAGATGATCAAACAGAATCAGTCTATGCTGTAATAACCGCTCTGGAATCAGTCGTCGGATCTGTCCTCTGCAAGGCGTGCAATCAGAAATACCCGGTTGCTCAACTAACAAAAGAATCCATCGGGCACGGCTCAAATCCGTTTAAAACCAATCTAACCCAAAAGAAAGGAGGTTTTCTCAAAAACCTATTCAGCCGAAGACAAAAGCTCCCCGGCATGTATGGCGGCGTATGTTACAGATGCCCTCACGGCCATGAGCTCATCTCGGCCCGGACCTGGATGACCTAAAACCTTAAAGCCCAGTTCGTTTCGTAATCCCCAATATCACAAATCCCGTAGTACCCATTTCGCTCAACTTCCCTATTAATCCATCATACTACAGCTGCATTTTCATTAATTCTTATTCAAAAAGGAGATGACCTATGCTTAATACCATCATTCTTGCCGGCAATCTCGGCGAAGACCCTAACAGTTTTTTCACCCCCAATGAAGGGACACATATCGTGACGTTTAATATGGCCTTCAATAATTACAAAGACAAGGTCGGCTGGATTAAAATCAAGTGTTTCGGCAAATTGGCGGAAATAGCCGAGAAGCATCTGGCGAAAGGCTCACGTATCGCGGTCACGGGCCGGCTGGAGCAGAACTCCTGGGAGACAGAATCCGGGGAGAGAAGAAGTGCCTTTAGCATTACCGCAAGTGAATTAGAGTTTATACGTACCCCGGCTAACCAGCAGGACACCGGAACCGACAGTGGGGCGGATGTGCCATTCTAAAAGAGATGAAGTTAGCAAAAACAATAAATCAGATCACCATAATCCTGGCAGACGTTGTTGGAGGAGTGATCACAGCATGTTTAAACAACAAATAAACAGGAGGAAAAATGGCAAATCAAGATGCAAAAAGAAACGAAAAAGCACAACGTTTAAAGGTTATTCAGGTAAATGCTGATACCTTCTTTGTCGAATCTTCAGGAGGGCAGATCGCTTACCGTATCCAGTGCCATACAGACAGCTGTACCTGTGCATGTGGAGATTATGCCCGCAATATTAAAACAGACCCGGACTTCAAGTGTAAACACATTATTGCCTTGATGGATTCCATCCCTGATGGAGAAATCGAACCTGTTCGTTATCTGAACAAACAGAAGCCCAGGCTGAAAGAAAGCGCTATCATTCAGATAGATGGCAAAAATTTTGTGAACTATTCTGGGCTATTAGACCTCGCCCACCAAATCGGCATTGATAGGATTGAGGTGGAGACCCTGCAACTGCCGACCAAGGACAATGATAATTTTGCCATTTGCCGGGCAACGGTAGTTTCCAAGACAGGCGGAACCTTTATTGACGTGGGTGACGCTGGCCCTCACAACTGCAATTCCAAAGTGGCCAAGCACCTGCTGCGACTTGCCTCAACACGCAGTATCGCCAGGGCCCTCAGGGCCATGACCAATATCGGTATGACTTGCTTAGAGGAGTTGGATGGGCTTGATGATGTCATAGGAAAAGAAAAACCCAAAGCAAAGTCAAAGACAGCTCTCAAAAAGGTCAGCCCGGCCAAAAAAGCCGAGAAAAAGACAGAAGAGCCAAAGCAGCAAGCACCCGCAGCCACTAATTCAGGTGAACAAAAACCAGAACCTGATGCTGAAAATTTGCCCGCCATGAGTGAGGCCCAGCGAAGAGCCATAG
Source organism: Desulfosudaceae bacterium (assembly GCA_963674745.2). Classification (GTDB taxonomy): domain Bacteria; phylum Desulfobacterota; class Desulfobacteria; order Desulfobacterales; family Desulfosudaceae; genus JBFMDX01. Next base: position 1,214,527 of record CAXXDV010000001.1, read on the forward strand.
CAAATCTTTCAAGGCGTCGGGGGATCTCTCTGGAGGATGTAGAAAACATGGCTGACAAGTTGTATGCCAAGAAGCTCGATGCGCTGACGATTCCCGAAGCAAGCGCATTTATCAGGGAGCTCCAAACGGCGGCATAACGGCAAACATCGTATTCATCATAGGGGACAGGCCAGAACAAATGGTCTGTCCCTTTTTAATTTGAGAGGTGGCTTATGGATTTATCAACTTTACGGCAAATTCCGCATTTGTCGGCCAGTTCAATCGGGGAATATGTTGCGTGCTCATTAGCGTATAAGTTCGGAAAAATCGATAAGATTCCTTTTGAAAAACGGCCCGACGCCCTGGAGTTTGGAACGGTTATTCATGCGGTTCTGGAAGCGTATTATCAGGAAAAGATGATCGGTGAGTTAATGCCATTAAAGGATATTCTGGCTAATTTCGAAGACTGCTGGCGGGAAACTGCCGAAGACAATGACGATATCGAATACTCGGCCGGCAAGGATTTTAACACTTACTTGATGCTTGGCAAAGACATGCTGACCGTCTGGCACAACAAACTGCCGGAAGATGAATATACTATTATCGGTATAGAGCAGCCGTTTTCATTTACCCTTCCGGAAGTTCCCCTACCAATAATCGGTGCGATTGATCTGATAGAAGAAGACAAAGACGGCACCATTATCATTACCGATTTTAAAACGGCCGGCCGGGCTTACAGTGCTTCGGAAGTTAATCGCAACTTTCAGCTTACCATTTATGATCTTGCCATAAAACACACCGGCTTTAGGAACAGGGAAACAGTTCTCAAATTCGATACGCTCATTAAAACTCAGAAACCGAAATTTCAACAATATTTCTCATCCCGCACGGCGACGGATCATCAACGGGCCATAAGAAAGATTCAAGCGGTCTGGGATGGAATCAGTAAAGGAGTGTTTATACCAAACAATGAGGATTGGCGTTGTCCCAATTGCCAATTCAAGCAAGCCTGCGATGAATGGTTTTTGAGTAAAAAGGAGGCTGCCTGAACCGGCTTATGAACAATACAATTTTACAGAAAGGAAAAGGCATGAAATTAAACCCTGAACAGGAACGGGCCGCTACATTTACGGGAAAGAAGCTGTCTCTGATAGCCGTTCCCGGCTCGGGCAAGACCCTCACAATGATGGCTCGTATCGCAAATTTAATTAACAACCATGATGTTGCCCCCGAAACCATTTTGGGCATGACATTTACCAGAAACGCGGCAGAAGAAATGAGGAACCGTCTGTTCTCCTTGATCGGCGACAAGGCCTCCCGGGTATATCTTTCTACCATCCATGCTTTCTGTCACAGGCTGTTAAGATCGGAAGGCCGTGTGTTCAACATGATATCAGGCAAGGAGCAAATCATTTATCTAAAAAATATCATAAGGCGTTTAAGTATAAATGACATATCCGTTGGCACGGCTATTCGGGAGATCAGCTTGGCTAAAAACAACCTGGTCATGATCGAGGAGTTTGAAAAAATGTATGAGGGCGATCAAACCATGACCAGCGTTTCCAGGGTCTATAGCGATTATGACGCCATGAAAGAAGGTGACATGCTTTTGGATTTTGACGACCTGCTGGTTCATACATGGTTGCTGTTGCGGGATGATGAGGACGTAAGAGATAAGTATCGCCGGATATTTCAAAACGTATTAATCGATGAATTTCAGGATGTTAACCCGGCTGAGGTCGAAATCTTAAAGCTTTTATGTTCGGACCCGGACTCAAATATGTTCTGTGTAGGTGATGACGCGCAGAGCATCTATGGGTTCACCGGGGCATCGGTCGGCAATATTTTAAACTTTGATGTCATTTTCCCTGGTGCTGTCAGGATGGTCATGAATTTGAATTACAGATCCACTCCCCAGATATTAACAGCGGCCCAAAGACTGATCAGCCATAACCAGAGAAGGATAAATAAAGAGATAAACTTCACAAATCCAGATGGGAATAAGGTCATGGTTTTAGAATCGTCATCTGAAGAAAGTGAAGCCCAAATGATTGTCAACGAAATACAGGACCTGATAGGCCGTCATGATTATCTCTATTCAGAGATTGCCTGCCTGTACAGGGCTAACTTTCAAAGCAGACTGCTGGAGGATGCGTTTTTACAGCACAAAATCCCATACCATATAATAAATGGCCTTAGTTTTTACGCTCGCTACGAGGTAAAAATTCTGCTGGATTATCTGAGAGTGGTTTTTGATCCGCTATCCGTATCTGGTGATGAGGCTCTGGTCAACATCCTAAATGTCCCCAACCGCTATATCGGCCGAAAATTTATACAGGAACTGGAGTCTTTTGCGACGGATAAAGGTATCCATCTTTATGAGGGGTTGCAGACAATGATTATCAAGCTTCCCTATTTGCGAAAGAACATTCGGGACTTCATCGGTTTTATGGCCCCTTTAATTGAGGATTCTGGCAACCTTCGGCCGGCGGAAGTAATCCGGTTGATAAGATTATCCATGGATATGGATCGGTTTATATGTGACGAGGACATACCGTCCGCGGACGATTCTAAAATAGCCAATATTGATCAGCTTCAAATGGCGGCAGCCAGATTCAATGATATAGGTTCGTTTTTGCAGTATGCCGATTCATTTAAAGACGAACCAGGATGTGAAGGCGACAAGGAGGGTGTCAACCTGATGACGATCCATAAGTCAAAGGGGCTGGAGTTCAGGGCTGTCTTTATCCCGGGAATGGTGACCGGAATTATGCCCTCAAAACGCGGTGAGCTGGAGGAAGAAAGAAGAGTCTGCTTTGTCGCTATAACCCGGGCCATGGAACTGCTGTATCTAAGTTTCAGCCATACCTATTTGGGGGCAATCGGCAGAAAAATCGCTCTTTATCAATGAGGCCTTGGGGCAGGATGAACAAGAGGTCAAAGCATCCGCTTAAACTGTCCCAACCATTCATAAGCACCCGTTCTTATCAGTCTTAACCCATAGGGTATTAAATATTTTTAACCGTGCATAACCAGCATGAGAAAGGAGAATCGTATGTCATTTGAAATGTTGCATTTCAATGATGCAGAGAACGTGTTTAACAAGAAAAAATTAACCAAGGATATCCAGCTCACATTGGAATACGTTGATGAGACGCTTCACGGCCGAAGCTATCGTGGCGAGCTTTTGCGGCAGGCGCTCTCGGATATGGACTGGCGAAATGGAGACCTTAGCATCATCCAAGGAAGGCGCTATTATTATAAAGGCCTCAAGGATTGCGTCGCCATTGACGGGTCGTTCTCCTGCTATGAATATCTTCTGACCGGATTGTTTCGGCTGCAAATTGGATTCGTCAAGGGAACTGTGGATGCAGGTATTCTTATGCTACCGTCCAATCGGGGAGAAAAATCACCTTTAGGCACTACGGCTCAGATTGTGTCCATGGAGATCAAAATTATTAATCAAAGTATAACCGTGCCGGTTTGTATCTGCCTGTTTGACCTTGGTGTTACCAGCATTCCGGAAGAAGACCAGGACGAAAAAGAATCCATCTCTTCATAAACAATCCTGCCTGTTTCAATCATTTCCCTCGCATAGATAGCGAAACACATCCAGAACCAAAAAAGAAACAATCCCTTCCAGAATCGTTCCCTTCTGAAAGTCCGGATCGGGAGAGAACGTTACTGACTAAGTAAAATTGAAACAAACCGGGGATTATGACGATGGGGTCAGTTTGTATCCGGCCCGCTTTTTACGTCCTGATCCCCGGTTTTAAACACAAGAATCAAACTAAAACTTTGAAAGGAAAAAGCTTATGAAAAACATGACCACACTTGCAGAAGTATCGGACAGGGTCGATCAGATGGGAGAGCATTGTTTTGATCGGACCGTTAACGTTTCTGATATTTCGTTTGCCGACCTTGAACATGTCAATATCGCGGGAGATACTTATCCTATTACGCCACTTGCCCAAAGATCGTTCGCCAATAGATTGGGAATACCCTACCAGTACCTGGCCCGCTGTCCTGCAGAAATCCAGGCGTATAACATGAACCACTGGATTAAAGAAGAACCCAACCCCGAACTGTTTTTCCGATTCAATGGCCAGGAAGTTCGGGCACTGTTTACAACTAAATACCAGCCAATCGACCACTTCGAAATATTAGAACGAATTGATGCCCTGGGCTACGGGCCCGACACACAGGTGCAATGTAATTTGGATGATGCATTTATGAGCCTGTCTATACCGGATAAGGAGTATGCGTTCAAAATAAATAAAAAGGACGAACATATTCCGGGTATATCCATCTCCAATTCTGAAGTTGGCCTGGCTTCGTTATCCGTTGCCGCATATATTCTGCGTTTAGTTTGCTCGAATGGCCTCGTACGCAAGACAGAGATATCCGGAAAATCATATCGTCATGTATCCGCAAAGGTTTTGGAAGACCTTCCCCAAACCATCAATATGGTTCGCCTGGACCTGGATAATCAAAAATCGCAATTCCTTATATCTTTGCAATATTCGATTGAACATCCCCATGCGTTTATCGAGCACACAAACCGTCAATACCAGTTGAGTCCGCCGGAGAAGGACGCTGTGGAATGGTCCGTACCTATGGAGCTGGGCAACACAATGTTCCATGTGATTAACACCTATACCAAGGCCTCGCAATTCCCGGCGCTGTCAGCAGAAGCCAGCTACAAGCTCCAGAGAATCGGCGGCAGTCTTTTGGATACGGTCAGAAACTAACCAGCTAGGAGGTTATCATGCCGATTATCGTATGGTGGATGGTTGCAGTCGCAATCGGAATATTGGCGGCCAGGGTAGCCATTGATGAACAGACTCCGGTGGAACAAGTTGCAAATCCCATTACACAGATATGTGGCGGGAGCCTGGAAGTCATTAGCTATGGCATTGTACTCGCGCTCATAATCTTGGTGCTGGGTTATGTCTTCAAACGGAATGGAAAGGGGTGATCTGTTGAAACAAACTGTTGTAGCAATGGTAAGTGTTATGATTGTACTCTTGCTGGTCGGTATGGGGCGGCGCCCGTCAGATGATTATATAAAAGGCTATCAGGACGCCATTGAGTTTGTCGAGAATCAATCCCGGGAATTTAGAAACGATCTGAAATCAGGTCTCGAAACCCAACTGATATGGTACGCCATCATCATTGTCAGTGTGACTCTCTGGGGATCGGAAGTCGGGGAATGGGTAAGGGCCAGAATAAAAAACTGGTTCAGGTTAACAACAGAAGCCCAGGTAAAAATCGCCTTGACGGTTTACGGTCTGATTATCGCAGGCATTCTGATCTGTTTTCTCGGTACAACCGGTATTTCAGAAAAAATGATCATGCCTATATTGATTCTGCTGGCCGCCAGTCTTATCCCCTTTATTCGTTATGTCCGTAACCTTGGTAAGGATAACGTCGGCGAGCTTAAGTTAAACCTGGTAAAGGTCAAACAGTTCATTATCATGGCGCTGGTAATCTTGATTCTGTATCAAATCCTATCTGACAGCGGATTCCTTGGGATAAAGATCGGCGGGTAAAATCAGGAGGTGATGTGTTGATGCAAGAACAGCAGTTTTGGCGGGATCTGAAATCCGGTAAATTCGCCTCGATGGTAAAAGAATCTTCACGGGGCCAGGAGATCAATAATGCTAAGGACGTGTTCAATATAATGAGGCCATTGTTTGCTGAAAACGATGACGTGGAAACAATCTACTGCATCTTTCTAGACAGCAAAAATAAGATTATTGCCACAAAAAAAATGTTTTCTGGAACCATCGGCCAGACAGCTGTTTTTCCCCGTGAGATTGTTAAGCAGGTTATCGCTTTTAAATCAACAGCTGTTGTAATGATTCACAATCATCCCAGCAATGACCCCTCACCATCAAAAGAGGATAAGCAAATGACGATTTCCGTATGGGTGGCCTTAAGAAGTGTTCAGGTAACTTTCCATGACCATATCATCGTTGGGAAAGGATATTACAGCTTTAGTGATGAGGGGTTCTTTGAATCCCTGGACGATGAGTTCAGGCATTTTTTAAGAACACGTAAAATCAAATAAGGAGAATTAGCCTATGATAAAGCCTAAAGAAAAACCAATTGTCAGGCTTAGCGGCCATGACGGTAATGCTTTTGCCATCATGGAGCGTGTAAAACGAGCGTTACAAAGCGCGGGTGCGGACAAGGAATATATTGACCGGTATATGAAAGAAGCGATGTCCGGTGATTATAACCATCTTTTATTGGTTAGCATGGACTATGTTGCCGTAGAATAAAGGAGAAAACGAGTATGAATAATGATCGTGTTGAGAACTGGCGCCGTTTCTCTGCGCATATGGAGCAGTACATTCAGGAGCAAACTATCGAGAAATACAAGATGGATGAGGACAAGGGGATTGACCTTATGAGCATATCGAAGCCTGAAATCTGCGTTTGGAATATTCTTCGATATGCCCTGCGGATGTGGAATGGAAAAAAGAAACCCCATGATATTGAGAAGGTAGCCCATTACGCTGAGATGTCATGGACGTTACTCGGCGGAGAACAAAAAGATAGCTAAATAGTTGATTGTTATCTGCAATAAAAATACCCCTCAAGTAGGTTGAGGGGTATTTTTTTGTATGATTATATTGTTTATTAAAACAATTCTACAGTACGTATAATCGAAGGAGACGACTTATCCACTTCTAGTTTATCATTATTTCGTCTGAGAAAATTGTTTGGGGTAGATTCCATTTTTAAAGACTTAAGGGCATCGCATCTTTCTGCGGAAATCGTCTTCAGCTTTTCCGGGATCAGGTTTATAAAATTTAAAAGGCGGAAAACAGGAATAATATAAGCAAAGCCTCTATTCTCATCTCGCGTTTTTCCGTGGACAATACCGACTAGTTGGTCAGGTTCCCCTTCGATAAAAACACCGCTGCCAGAATAGCCCGGTGTTGTTACAGCATCGCTAATCATTAAAACACCAAGATCTTCCATCAACCAGAAACCTGATATTATACCTCTGCTCATCGCACCATAAAAGGGCTTGCCAGGCTGGCCAAACATAACGATGGAGGTTCCGACTTTTTGATCATTCGTAACGGGTTGGGCAATATCAAACCCTCCAATATTAATCATCAACAAGGCAGCGTCATTCTCAGGACTTTCATCAATAATTTGAGCTTCAATATCAGACGAAGAATCCATGGCCCGGCATGGATTGCTGGACCATGGACGTACATAAATTTTTTGCGCTTTATTAACAAGGTGGCTGCTTGTCAATAAAACCGACTGCCTCTTGTCGGAGAAAACTGAAACAGCAATTCCTCTTTCCAAAAGTAATTTGCCATTTTCTATTCTTTCAGCATATACAAAAAAGGAATTTGTTCTATGAGGTTCTCCGGCTTTTCCATCATACATAGATTCATCCATATTAGTTAAGCTATGTGTCGATATGGGGTGGTCTTTGTTTGATGTAATGAGAGAACAAGCTGGTGTGACCAAGAGCATAATCAGAAAAACAATTAATGTATAGGGTCTCATGTTATACCTCGTTATTGATTATGTATTGTGATCGTTACGCGGGCAATACGGTAGTTTACGCCACGACTTTGAACAACGCCTACCTCAAAGAACTTCTGGATATTTCTTACACTTTCATGTGCACTTTTCAGATATGCCATGAGGCCATAGCTTCGTAATGCTGCGAGTTCCTCATTGCTGATGGTTTGCCCTGGTCTAATCTTAAATTCAGTGGGATATCCGTTCAGTGTTGTCTCGTTTCTGGACATATTCACAATGCCCCATTCGCCCCGGTAATAAAGAGGCCGGCGAATTGGTGTTCCGTCAGCCTGCCCGCTGAACGTTGCACGGATAAAATATTTTCTCATGCCTTCCCTCTCAAGACGATTTGTGACATCGGCAATCGCCTCACCGACAAGATTTGTAAACTGAAGCGCTTCGCGTTTGTTCAGTAATCTTGTAGATTCCGCTGCCAGGTCATACTCTCCAAGAGGGAACATAACCGTTGGGGATGACCATACCAGGTCGATTTGTGCACCGTTTGATGTAGGCGTACAGGTAATATCAAAATCTGAATTGGGATAATTTTTTGAATAGTATGGATTTTGACGGTAATTCAATTTGATTTGACGGGTTGTGCCTTCACCAATCAGGTATGCTCGGTTCTGGTACGAAGCGCCTCTATAATATCTCAGTGGGGAGCCATTTTGGGGATTGGTATTTGCAAGCATAAATTCATTTAATGAACTGCACCCGCTTAAGTAACAAGCCATTAACAACATAATGATTATTTTATGTTTCATAATTCTTTCCTCCCGATTTTAATGATTTTTATTTAATACCCTGGATTCTTCCAGAATTTTGAGAATAATTATTCATGCTATTGATTTGACAATGAGGTGCGATTGCTGTCATTGCGCCGATTCCAGCACCCAGGTGAATGATTCTGCCTTTATTGATTATTCTGTTGTTTCGATAAAAAATTCGTCCACCATTCACAGAAGGTCGGATGTCAAGCATGCACGTCGGGTTCCTCGGTCCGGATGTAAGGATTTTGTCAAAGTTAACAATTGTATTTCCAAACACTATTGTGATGCCGTCGGCGCCTTGCACCCTAACCGGTTGTGTCAAAGTTTCTCCAACTAAACGTTCAACTTCGAGTGTTTTTTGTTCCTCTGCATACAGGTGACCAGGATTAAACAAATGAGAACTAGATATCACCAGCAACAATGCCCAGAATTTCATCATCTTCATAATTGCGAACCTCCACTTCTAAAATTTTACAATTTTTTTCCAATATATCTTTTGTTATGCAAAGCTGACCTCCCCCCATCAACAGGGATCCTTTAATTACATCCTGAAGAACCGGATCTATTGGGATGTTTGGGCATAATACTGATGAAAATTGCCTTATTGAAATTTTGTAGAAGTCATTTTTCTTTATGACGCAATTTGCGGATTTTACTCCTAAGCAAATTTGAACGTCCTCATTAGTTAACATCAAGTTCAATGGCAATTCACCAGATTTGGTTTTGGCCTGTATGGGAATTTTGGAATTATCGCGGCCTGGAATCTCGGGGTCACACATTGCGAAGGTCTTATTTAAAAGCGCCGAGGATAAATCTCTAACAGTTGCCGCAACCAGAAAATCGCTTAAGTATTGTATGGCGGCGGTGGTATTCGCTGCCAAGCTGAAAGCATACTGGCCATTTATCAAGTTGTTACCGGTCAGATGAAAAATACTGGCTCCGGTAGCAGTTGTATACAGGCGGACGGTTAATGACGTCGTTAGCACAGTTCTTCTGGTATTGGCATCAACAACTTGGACAGATGCTGCAATATTATATGCTTTAACCTCAGCGTTTAGACCCAAAATATAATCAACTTCCGCAATGGCTGCTTTGACATTAGTGCAACCATATATAAAGGGCACAATGACAAAATCCGGTCTGACAATATCACCCAAAACTACGTCATGAAGGATATTTTCCTGGGTAAAACCAATATTTGGCAACGCCTGCGTTAACCCCTGTATCCCAGTTAAATTTTCGGAGTCATATAGCTCATAGCCAGCGTTAATTCTGGCGAAAGAATTTTCTACAAAGGGTTTAAGCATTGATGGGAGACAAATTCCCTCAGGATCATTTATAAGTTTGTTAGTTACAGAGGCAACAGTTATCTTTTTTGAAAAATTTTGTTCACGCGAAAGTTGACCTGAAAGACAATCCAGCCACCCCGTAGCCGGGCTGAACGCCCCGTAAATTTCGGGATGTATGGCGGTTGGGACGGCTTTCTCTGGAATCGTTTTGATAATACTACACCCCAAGCATTGGCTAATTATCACCGCCAATATCATTAAATGTTTTTTCGCCATATTCACCTCCACCTTATAGGAGAGGTGTGTGCATGGCCCTTATCAACCATACACACACCGTTTTAGTAGTTAATAAGCCTCTTGAGCGACGACTTGGCTTGAGGCCCCTCCGACGGTTTTCTGCGAGCCCTTAATTTCACCGGAATTTTTATAAACATTTCCGGAGCTTCTATAACTCAGCACCGCATCGAGTTGCGGGGATCGAGCCCGCTGGGCAACCACCTGATTTGCCGCACCTCCCATGGTGATCTGGTCTGCCAGGATTTTCCCGGTATTCTCAAACCGGTCGTTCTGGGTGTTTATTTCGGCTTTATACCCAAAGGCCGTCGCGTTCGTTGTGGTGATCAGAAAAATTGCCAATACCATTAATATATTTTTCATTATAATTCCTCCGTTTTGTTTGACTCTGGTTTAAGAAAAAGTTGCATCATTAGCCTTCAACGAATTCGATTTTTTCTACCTCCCTTCTGGAATGTCCTTCACCGATTTTTCCAATATTTAGATAATTTTTCATTCTTTGCTGATCAGGAGAATACGGACCTCCATCAGCATCATTTAGGTGATGAACCCTTAGCGCATCCTAAGCCTCCCTATGTTTTATATTACTGGTACACCTCATTAAAAATAATCTGGCAGGAACCCAGAGACTATTCCGAGTACCAACATTGAGGTTTAATGATTGGATTTTCAAATACCATACCAAGGAGGATTGATGTGGACCGATAAAAGGAGTTAATGACAGAAAAGGAAGACAACCTATTGATAAATAGAAGATTTTGACGAAAAATATTAATTTATAATAGGATTGTTAAAGGTAAACAAATACTGAAAGGATTAAACACTATAGATAGACATTAAGCGCAAGTATCAAATTCGCTACCATAAATATCTTCTGTAGATCTCAAGTTAATATGTAAGCGTCAAATTAACCCCACCCTAACAGGCCGGGGCGCTCAGAGCGGCCGGATCGAGATGCTGCGGCAGTAATTTCTTGTATCCTTCCGGGTCGCCAATTAGCGGAAGCTGTCCAAAAATATAACGCAGATATAAATAGGGTTCCAAGCCGTTTGCCTTGGCCGTCTCTATCAGGCTGTTGATAGCGGCGCTGGCGTCCGCGCCTTTGGGATGGCCGGAGAAGAGCCAGTTCTTTCGTCCCAGCACAAACTGCCGGATGGCGTTCTCCACCAGGTTGTTTTCCAGCAGCAGACGGCCGTCCTGGACACAGCAGGTCAGCCGATCCAATTAGTCCAGGGTGTAATTGATGGATTTTCCCAGAAGCTCTTGCGGCGGTGTCTGTTAGCTGCGTTTGTCCAGCCATTTCTTAAAAGAGTTCAAGATGGGCACAGCCTCAGCCTGACGAAGTTTGTATATCGCTTCACAAGAAAACTCGTCTTTTTTCACACGGCTCGCCAGTTGATACAGCTTGCCGATAACACTTAAAGCCTTTTCAGCGCTGCCAGCCTTTTGCGATTTTCCTTTCTTCACCGGTTGCCGTGCTTTGATCACTTCGTTGAACTTGCGGAGCGCGTGTGCCCAGCAGCCGATATGGACAATACCTTCTTTCTGGTCCAGACCGCGGTTATCAATTCGGGTTTAAGCAGGCCGACCAAGCCGGGAATGACGAAACCTGCTGCCAGCGGATACAGATTGGCACGCATTTTCTCAGACTTATATGAAGATGTAGTTTTTTTATAATTCATTCTTCCCTTAACTCTGCCCGAGTAAAAAATAATATAGAGTAAGTAAAACATTACATATTTATCAGTCGGAGATTTTTCTGTCAGGTGTGCTTTTTCGTCAATTTATTAATCTGGGGGTAACAATATCAAGGAATATATTGACCGGTATATCAAGGAAGCTATGGCGGGAGATTACAACCGTCTTTTAACGGTCAGGGCATGGAATATGCCGCCGTGCAATAAAATCGAAAAATACAAGATGGATGAAAAAAAGGAGTTTGACTTTATAAGTATATATCGCCCAGAAATCTGCGTGTGGAATATTCTGCAGTGCGCCTTGCGCATGTGGAATCGGAAAATAGAACCTCATGATGTTGAGTAGATAGCGCATTACGCGGAGATGGCATTCACCCAGAGTGGCGGCTCAAAAATTACTGAATAGCCTTGAGGGTTACACATAATAAAAAGGCTCTTGATTTCGTTGGGGAGTATTTTTTTGTGCGGTTTATGCAAATGGTATGTTAAAGAGGTCATATAATCAAAACACCAATTAAAACAGACAGTCTGTACAAGTACATAAATCAGAATCAAAATCAGACCGGTGAACAGTTCTTGTTATTTTAAAGAACGCTTCAATGCTTATATAATGCTCTGATTAGAAAAGAATATAGTTGATCTCTCCCAAAAAGAATGATTTTATGCATTAATTTGTTTAATTCTCTACTGAATCTAATAACGACAACAACCCTTTAATTACTATTGAGGCTCAAAATCTTGAACCCAATTACTGATCGGATAAAAATTGGCACAGTCGGTGAGATTCTTGTTCAACTCCGGTTATTGGAGCACAATGTTCAGGCTGCTCCGCCCATTAAGGATTCTGGAAACGACCTTATAGCTGTCCGTGGTGAGGTTTTCAGAGCCATCCAAGTCAAGACCCGAACGGGTGACAGTTATTCTAAAAACGACTTGCCTGATCTTTATCACGTCCTTGCGGTAGTGCATCTTGTTGCCAATGAAGACTCTTTACTTTTGGATGAATCACAAGTTTTTTTAATCCCGCGCAATAATGTTGCAGGGGCTTCTACACGCTTTGCGGATCTTGCTGAGTTCGCCGTTTCTGTCGAGCATGTTGATGCATTGTTTGAAAACTGAAATATAGGGAGGTCCGACCAAGCGGTGGTTAGAATAAAAACGAAAAAAGAAAAAAGATTTGATAAGTTAAGTGACGATTTTATTTATGTTAAATGCGCATATTCTGATTTCGATATATTTCAAGGAAAAATTGGAGAAATAGTTGCCGCATATCAGCCCAGAATTCTATCAAATAAAGTTAATGCTCTTGAAATAGGGTGTGGTTATGGCGCAACAGCTGAGGTGATTTTAAATGCAAGAGAAGATATCGAGTTATTTACTATTGATAACGAGCCTAAAATGATTGCAAAAGCGATAAAAAAACTCTCTCCATTTAGAAGAGATAAACGGGATTTTAAAGTTATTGAGGCCGATGCTTTAGACTATATCGGACAACTTGATGATATGAATGTGGATATTGTAGCTTCTGTTTTAACACTACATAATTTTAAAAAATCTTACAGAAATCCTCTTTTAAAAGAAATCTATCGGGTTTTAAAAGATGGTGGTGTCTTTGTTAATGCAGATAAATATGCTTTAAATGGAGCACAGCAGAATAAAACTCTTTATTCGGAAATAGAAAAATATTTTGATACATTTATACCCTTAAAAAAATATGAAACTTTAAGAGAGTGGGTATTACATCATATTGAAGACCAAGCACCCTCAAGAGTAATGCATGAAAAAAGCTCAATTATAAATCTTAATAAGATAGGCTTCAAAAAACCTCAAATAATTTACCGCAACAATATGATAGCCGTTCTTGTGGCTAAAAAATAAAATATTTTGTTTTCGTGATATATGTTTGATATTATGGGTATCAAATTTGACATTAGTGATACCCAAAAATAGAATTATGGTTTTAGTTTGTTGCTGACCAATAATCACAAGGAAACTGTTCGTTTCAATATAATATTCTGAAATATTTAAACAAAAAGAATATAATTGCTTAAGGCAATAAGACGGCATATATATTGCTTTATAAATAAAGAGCTAAGCACCAAAATTCCTGTCCTCGCAAAAAAAATGCGGGGAATTACAGGATTGTTGCGTAGCCTTACGGGTTGCCACAATACATTTTCGCAAAAGACATGATGGTTTGGCCCTGCACAAGCTACAGGAATTAACGAGTTAAAGGAGATATAATAATGAAGCATTTCAAAGCTAACACACCTAAACTATTATTTTTATGCCTCGTAATTATTGTTTCAATTGGGGTTATGGGAGGCTGTGAGCAACTGGGAATAACCGGTAAATTAACCGAAAAAAACGTTGCGAAGGAAACAACCTATGACAAAATTATGAAAGCGGGAAAAATTCGAGTTGGATACGTAAGTGTTCCTCCTGCTTGTATTGTTGATCCTGCATCAGGAAATATTTCAGGTATAACGGTTGATATTCTCAGAAAAATAGCAAAAGATACAGGACTTGGGATTGAGTTCACCGAGGAAGTCGGCTGGGGAACAATGATCCAGGGGTTAGATGCTGGTCGCTATGATATTGTCGGCTCAACATCCTGGGCTAATCCTGTACGAGGTAAATTAACGGCTCTTTCTAAACCAATATTTTACAGTGGTATAGGCATCTGGGTTCGTTCGGATGATAACAGATTTAAAGAAGGTAACAGTTGGGCATCTGTTAACGTGCCTGAAGCGCGACTTGGCGTGATGGATGGTTCAACCGGCGAAGTAATTGCCAGCACACAATTTCCTAATTCAAAACATGTTACATATACTGATTTAACCGGTGAACCACAACTTTTCCTAGAACTTATCGCTAATAAAGTTGATGTCGTATTTGCCGAACCTGTACAGGGTTTGGATTTTCTAAAAAACAATCCGGGTAAAATCAAAAATATAGCAGCGAATTCACCGATTCGTATTTTTGCGAATGTATACTTGATGCCGAAGGATGAATTTCAATTCAAAGGTATGATAGACGTAGCTCTTGAAGGCCTTCAAAATAGTGGATTCGTTGATCAGATTTTAAAAAAGTACGAACCAGGTCCCAATGTGTATTACAGGGTAGCGCGTCCTTACAGAACGAATTGAAACCTGAGCTAAACACAATATGAAAAATTGTATGGAGGCCTGAATTGAACATACATGAATATATAGCCCAAAAAATTATTGAGGATATTCGTCTCAATAATGGTTTTGATGAGGAATTTATTTTAGAAATTGATAAGCCGCCATGGATAGAGGAAATCCGAAAAAAAATAAAAAGTAGTGATTTTGAAAAAATTACTAAGCTTGTCCATTCAAGTAACAAGAAAATTATGTCTTTTGGTATTAATCTTTTGAAAGAGATTAGAGACACAGAACCAGTTAAAAGATTATTGTTCAATATTTGGGATACTTCACAAGATTATCATGTAAGATCCAAGTTAACGTATAGGCTGACGGACTATGCTGACTTAGATATCTCAATGCATGAAAACATTTATGCATTTATAAAACACAACTGGGACACATGGATTGCCGAAGTGACAAGATATTTTGGTGGTGCTGATAATGTTCTTAAAGAAGTCGTTGAAACACGGATTAAAAATGGAAAACCTCCTGAATCAAAACTCTGGCTACGCCTATGTCAATGCATGGCTGCATCCAATAAAAAAGAAGTAGAAAGAATTATTACAGAATATGAAAATTCCGAGCAGCCGCTTGTCAAAAAAGTTTCAAATGATTTAAAACAAAAATTAGAGGATGAAATAATCGAATTTAAAGCAGAAAAAGCCACAGAGGACATTCGTCATGCTCATGATATTGATGAAGAGGATATAATTGAATTAGCCCAATACCCTATAGTTAATCACATAAGAAGGAAAGTGAGAGAACAAGATATTGAACTTATCATTAAAAATTTTGTAGAATCTGGAAATGACAATCTCGTAAAGTTTGGGATTAGTATACTCCGCGAGCAGAGGAATAACAATAATGTTAAGGCATTCTTTTTCAAGTTATGGAACCAGAACGGTGATTACACAAAAAAATTCAAAGCCATGTTTAGGTTGTTGGACTATCCTGATTTGGATATAACTATACATGAGAGCATGTATGATTTTGTTAAGAGGGACTGGGACAGATTTCTTCAAGGAATTATTGAGCATTTTGGAGGGACTGAAGAAATTCAAGAAAAAATAATTGGACGGATCAATAATAAAGATTTCCCCGAGACAAAACTGTGGGTGCGCCTTTGCCAATGCATGGCGATTCCTGACAAAGATCAAGCAGAAATAATTATTGATCAATATGCAGACTCAACCGCCCCGCTTGTTTCAAAGGTTGTAAAAGATTTGAAACAAAAGCTGAAAAATTCCAAAATTAATGCTTGAATTTCATTTTTTTACATAAGTTGAGTTAACTCATTGAGTACAATTCAGATTTTTCAACAATATAGTGGCAGCATGCTGCGGGGGCTCCAGGTAACCCTTTACCTCTGCCTGATTATCTGGTCCTCAGGCATTGTCATTGGATCATTATTAGGCACTGCAGGAGCACGGTGGAGATTTATTGCCATACCGTCGAAAGTATTTTCAATTATTTTGGCTGGTGTTCCTGCGCTGGTTTTTTTGTTTTGGATGCATTATCCGTTTCAGACCCTGCTTAATATTGTTATTGATCCGTTTATCACTGCGGCTGTTTCGCTTTCAATTATTAATATATTTTTAGTATCTGATCTTGTCAGAGGCGTTATTAACGATTTTCCGACTCAGTATGTGTGGGCGGCAAAGGCCTGTGGACTATCCGAGAGTGAAATAAACCTGCATATTAAATTGCCAATTATTCTTCGGCAAGTCATTCCCGGTCTCTTAATAATTCAAATTACGATGCTCCAAGCCACTTTGTTTGCCAGCCTGATTTCCGTTGATGAAATTTTTCGAATCGCCCAGAGGATAAATTCTCAAGTTTACAGACCGGTTCCTATTTATACAATGCTTGCATTATTTTTTGTTTGTGTTTGTGTCCCTTTATTCGGTTTGGCACATTATCTCCGCAAGCGATTTACAAGAGATTTGTCAGAGAGATAAATGAATTCAGATACTCAAAAGTTACGCGCAACCGAAATAACCAAATCATATGGGAAGGTTCAGGTTTTAAAGGATATTAATTTAGATATTACTCCTGGCACGATTACCACATTAATTGGACCCAGCGGTAGCGGGAAAAGTACGCTTTTAAGAGCCTTCTCACTGCTTGACCCACCGGATAATGGGACAATCTCCTTTAGCGGGACGAATTATGTGTTTGTCAACGGTAAAGGTGATGTCGCCCCCTCACCATGGCCGGATATTACAGTTGTTTTTCAGCAGCTTTTCCTATGGCCCCATATGACGCTTCGACAAAATATTATGCTTCCACTTAAAAAAAGAGGTATAAAAAAAAATGACCGGGTAATCTGTGAATTGATTGATCAGCTGGAGATGTCTTCGTTTGCCGACCGTTATCCGAACGAGGTGTCTATCGGTCAACGACAACTTGCAGCAATTGCAAGGGCGTTAGCATTGAAACCCAAATTCCTTCTTCTTGATGAAATAACATCAGCCCTTGATGTTGAGTATGTTAGTACGATACTAGAAAAATTAAATCAGTTAAAGAGTGAGGGTATCGGCATCCTCCTGATAACACATATTATCGGTTTTGCCAAAAGAAGTGCTGATCAGGTAGTCTTTTTAGACAAAGGGGAAATAGTGGAGTCAGGTGGAACAGAGATATTGACAAAACCGGAAAGTGATCGAATGAAAGAGTTTTTATCCCTTATGATTTCTGCGCATTAATACTTGATGAAGGTTTTGAATGGTTAAAAACAGTAACGATAATTCTTTGAAATGTGATGAATATTTAAGGTTAAGTTTAAATTTGCAAAAAGGCAGGAATGAATGTGTTAAAATTTTAAATAAAAGCCTAAACACCGAAGAATCAGACACTAAAAAGCTAACAAGTGAAGAATTTTCACATGTTCTTTCTAAAATAATAAAGACAGCGGGTTTATATTTAAACAGTTTTTTAAATGACTTATGGCGTGACTCGATTTCAGTAGAGAAACGAATAATGTTTGTATGGCCAGGATACTATACTTATTCTCCATATGGAGGTGAACGGGCGGATACAGTAGGCCATGAAAACATAATAGAAATTATTGATAATGAAGAACCGTTAACACCAAGCAAAATTGCTAAACTGAAAGCAATAATCAGTAATGCAGTAACGCATCACGGGTACGGAACATATGGGGAAAAAGATGAAAAGTTAACCTTGTTCCCACTAGTTATTTGGTTCTACTTATTTTACGCTAAGGAGATAAATAACAATGAAATATACGGTTTTACAAAATGGTTTGAAAAAATTGGGACGTTATATGTTGGAAACGGAAAGGATATAGTTCCACTAATCGCAATTGAAGCAACAACGGCTAAAAAAAACGGTTTAGATAAACCACAAATACATAACGGTGTACTGACAATTTATGTGCCTGAACAAAAAAAGAATAACCCAGAAAATCTCCTAAAATGTTTTTCCGATTCGCTTAAGGAAGTCGAGTTTTATGACTATTCTAATAATGAACCCCTTAAAATTCCTGTTGAGCAAATACCCGAATACCCGCCAGTTGCTATTACTCAGAAAGAAAATGAGGAGGATATCAGACAAGCATTAAGGATATCATTCTCTTTGCTTTTTCATTCAATTTTCTTTGGATACAACAATGATGAAGAGTTCCCTCTAAATATGTCGAATTTAGCTAATGATGACACTATAGATGTAATTATTAATCGAATCAATAAAGCTTTATATATATTAAAAAGCTTTAAGCAAGATAACGATTTTAAAAATGCTTCCTTTTCACATTACTATGTTTTTCAAATTAATACTGGTTTTAAAATTAAAAGGAGTTCTATTGAAATAAATGATTTTCTTGGAACCATGAATTTATACTCTTCTCATGAAATAGAACCAGTTTATCTAAATATGATAAAAAAATTTTTAGATTCGATATATGATCAGGTTCGTTTGATTGATGTAACACGGGAAATTGAGGAAGAGTCTTATAATGAAGCAATGGTTGCTGATTATAGAATGAGAGCTCATGAGCCGATGAAATTCTGTAATTTAATTGATAAGGAAACTCCCTATCAAATTTTAAATAGAATTAGACTTTATTTCCAAACATTTTTCTCAATAGGTCCAAACGAAATTGAAAATCTTGAAGAAATTCAAAGTATGCTGCCAGATAATTATGCTTCTGGTAACAATTTTCGAGAATATGTTAGGAATGCTATAAAAATATCCTTCTATTTATTTAGATCAAAAAGTTACATAGAAGATGGGAAAATGGATAAAACGTATGATGATCAATGTGATATTATTCAACACTCTGACAATATCATTGATCGAATTTATAATGATAGTAAATTACCTAAAACATCATTTAATAAACAAATGAAAAACGAAAATTACTATTTTTTCTCTGCATTAATTGTAATTTTTAACAATATATATAAGCACACTACAATGATTTGGGATTTAAATGATATTATAATACCGAAATTAGAGGAAAAAGATGGTAGGAAATATATTGTAATTACAAATTATTCATTGCCAGCCGACCCTAACGAAGAAAAAATACAGAGAAAACTTGATAAGAATAAACATAAAGGGACATCCCTATCTGTTCTGACCAATATTCGGAAATATACTTCTAACATTCCAAATAATTTTCGTGTTATCAAACTAAAAAGCCGTGTGGACGGGACAAAGATATGGTTATTTGAGACTAGAGCTCTTTTGCCCGATAATTTTTTGGAGATAAAATGAACATTAAAATCTACTATATTGAAGATGATGAAAATAAATATAACTGTCTTGACCTTCTTTTACAAAAATTGAACTCGGATGATGAACTTAAAGCGGCGCATATTGAAGTTGAAGATGGCTTTAAAAAAAATCAAAAGGCCTATAGGGATGTTTCTGCGCTTTGTGATGCTTTGTTGTCCGATCCAAATGGTCTAGTTCTCCTAGATTTAATGCTTTTAGATGATAAAGTTCAGCCTCCTTTATTACAAAGAGAAATACCGATAAACTTGCGAAAAAAGTTTTATGAAATGTTTGATTTGGAAATAGATCGTACAAATAGCCCAATTTCTAGCCAAGAGCTGTTACAAAAGATAAACAAATTATACAATGATGTTGATGGATTACGCGGGTTCGTTGATGTTGATTTCCTTGAGGATTTAAGATCTCAACTGTCAGATAATAATTTTGATGAGGAAAGCAGGAAAGTAGAGGATATATTACAAATAGAAAAATATTCTAATATGATCAAAGAGAAGTATAGCATTAATGATAACTTATCCCCACTTATTTTATCTATGAGTAACTATTGTAAAAAAGATGTATTTCTCTGTTCCACAGCATTGCAGCAAATATCATTAGTTATGGGTGAGGATGAACAGTTTTTTGCTAAGGCGGCTTTATTGTGGCCCAAAAAATGTAATGGACATTTAAATGGTACAGATTCAAGTTTGATGGATTTATCCTTTAAGCAAATTAAAAGCTACATAATTAATAAATTTGATGATCTACACTGGTTCTTAAATCCCCCTCAGAAAAAAAATGAGTCAACTTTTGTAACCTGGTTTCAAAACAAAATTGCTCATACCAAAGGTCATATCCTTTTTGAGAAGCACTTAGCAACAGTTAAGGATAAATTACCTTCTTGCAATGTTAATGATGCAAAAGCAATTTTACTAGGCACAAAGATAATTTCCGATACGACTAAGAGAATCACTGCAAAGTGTTTTACTGATTTCTTCCCGGGTTTGGAATTTAAGGGAATAAAGGAAATTGATGAATTCAACTTGCCAATTAGGCCCGCCTATGGATTTCTTGTTTCAATAAAACTATTTTTGTTTGCTTTGGACAATAACATTAACAATAAATATCAGTTAAGACATGTCTTAATTAGTAAAAACGAATCTTCGAATGGCAAAGAGACAGAATTGATTGTCATTGGTGTGGAATCAAAATACTCTAAATATAATCTGCTAAGAAAGTTTTGCATTGACCTACATTCAAATTCTAATTTAGAAGAATCTGACGGAGAAGCTGCAATTCTATTAAAGAATGCCTTATTTGCAGAGATATATCCAAAAACAAATAATCAACCAATTAGTCCGCAGGAGCATCTGTCTAAAATATTAGAGGGATGCGACGAAATGATTGCTTACCCATATTTAACTGATAATTTTATTGGGATTGCCTGGGCACCAGATAATATTTGGAAAAATACATGATACCGATACTATTTTATAATCACGACCCTGAAGTTCTACCCATTGAGAGTATTTTGAGTGAACTTGAAAGCCAGAAGAAAATTAAAGTAATTAGTTTTAGGGATCAAACTCAAAAGCAATATCAAAAGGCCATGGAATGCTTTAAAGTATACCAATACGCAATTTTTCATGGCCCAACCGAATTGTGGGTTGGTGACAAACCATTGGATGAAGACATTTGGTGGTATTATAAATTACAAGACTCGACCTTTGAGACATCTAATAATTTAATTGTATTTTTTATCAGCTCTGATTTTTTGAACTGGGAGAAGAAAAGAATAAATTTTGGTGAGAATTCCTCTCGATATCTGATCCCGGTACCTCGAACAAAAGAGAGTGGGTTAGTTGGGCCAGGATCAGATGCTAATTGGGCCTTAATCTTTAGTGCTATTAGTGACATCAATATTGTTGAAGCATATTTTAACAATGACTCTTCCCATAAGGGTGTCAATGTTTTAAAACGATTCTTTGATGCACCTAAACCGAATGTTATTATTGCAGCAATAACTATTATTTGCCAAATATATCTATCTACTCATTCACCGGACAGAAAAGGCAACTCCAGAATATCAGATATTCTATTTGAGATAGGTTGGTGGAACTTTTGCGAACAACAAAGTTCTTCCAGGTTAGTTGATTTGTTTAAAAGCCATAGAGCAATACTCGAATCATCAGGTTGGTATACCCCTTTAAAAGACAATCTTTCAAAAGAAGAATTACTTAATGAACTTTATACTGAAATAGATAATATGCAATGTAACGTAAACGAAAAACTCGATATTGAAAACGTTAAAGATAATTTAGACACTTTTTTGACGGATATTTACAACGAGAAGCCACTTAATCAACCTAGCCATCTCGAACTTGTAGCAGATATATATATTGATTTGAAACAGTTAATGCAACAATGATCTGTTTTAGAAGTTGGAAATAATTTGAAGAAAAAGGTATTGTAATGAGGAATTGGCAAAACCAAAGAGTAAATTTTAATCATGACTGGTTTGTAAATAAATATTTGAATGGCTTAGATGGTTTTCTTACACGACTTAACCAGATTAGTACAGATTCAAAAATAAATGGCCGTTTGATAGGATTTCTTGACGAGCAGTTTCATGAATGGGAAGGCAATAGGAGTAAGGCAAAATGGATTATTGATAATTTTGAAACTGAAATGTCTCCAAAAGTACTTATGGAATCATACCCTTTAATCCATTGGGATAAACAAAATCGAGAATTGATGGGAGACCTAGTTCACGTGTTATGGAAAGGCAGAAACCCGATCACTAAATGGATTAAAGATTGCGAAGAAAGTTATGATAAAGTCGAACATATTTATAATAAAATTAACAATCAACTAACAATGACAACACCTATAAAAACGACTGAGTTGATTTCTATGAAACAATTATTTAGAGAATATAGAGATACATGTGAATTGTTTTCGTGTAAGTTAAGTCAACTTCCAGGTGAAATATTATTTGTATGAACAAACTTCCCAAAATTTTAATCATAGATGACGACTATGGGCATAATAGAGGTGGCCGTAATGTCGACCGCGATGATTTCTGTGTTTCCAGAGCGATAAAAGATGTTACAGGAGACATAACCCCCGAAGACATACAAAATCCCATTGTGGAGGCCGTTTTTTACAGCGGTCAGATTAATGATGCTGGTTTTATTAAAAATGATATCAGTGGCACTCTCGATGCGATTAAAATGGGATGGAGACAATGGCCTCGTTGGGCTCTAATTCTTTTGGATCTCCGATTTGTAACCGGAAAATTAAATGGTAAAGGAATACCTGTCGGCAATCAAAATGATGATGATCCCAAATATTATTTTGGGCTAGAGATTCTATCAATGATCGCAAACGACCCGCTGTTGCATGATATCCCCATTATTATTCTATCTTCAATGGCAAGACAAACCGTTGAAAAACAATTTTCAGAATTAGGTGTAAGAGATTTTATTGATAAAAAAGATCTTACTTCTAAAAAGTTGAAACTTTTTTTAGCTACTTATGGTCTGCTAGAAGATGATGACATCATTGGATGTTCAGTCCCTTTATTAAAATGCCTTAGAACAGCAAGACGACGAGCTCAATATGGGAATGATAATATACTTATTCTCGGTGAGACAGGTACAGGAAAAGAGTTGTTGGCAAAGTACATTCACAAACAATCCCCGTATTGCCAAAATCGTTTTGTAAAGCTTAATACTCAAGGTGTGCCGGATACATTGATTGAAGATAAGCTTTTTGGGCATAAAAAGGGCGCTTATAATGGAGCAAATTCAGAACAGCCTGGCGCTGCTGAACTTGCAAATAATAGTACTCTCTTTATTGATGAATTTGGGGATATCCCTGCAAATATTCAGTCCAAACTTTTAGATTTGATTGATAAAAATATCAGAACCGTCCAGCGCCTTGGAAGTAATGACAGCAAAAAACTTGAGCTACAGATTGTTATGGCCACTAATCGGATGGACATAATGACATCGGATAATTTCCGAAAAGACATACTTTACCGAGCTAAGATTACCGATCCCATAATTCTTCCTCCGTTACGTGAGAGGAGGGAAGACATTCCGCTTTTAGCAGAATTTTTTTTAAGAAAATACGAAAATGAAACCCATGAAGCGGAACACAGGGACATAGATAAAGAAGCTTTACATCTCCTGATGGACCATGATTGGCCTGATAATATTCGTGGTCTTGAACAGGTTATTGAGCTGGCAGTCAGCAAATATAAAGGGCTAAAGATTTTATCAAAAAATCATATCAGCCTGGCAGCTGATTCAAAAGCTGAAACCACTTCCAAACCCGTGATATCACAAAAACTGAAGAGAGATATCAGATCAGAAGATATAACTCTTTCGATAAATGAACTTATTGCATGTATAAACAATTTCGAGTTTGACGACGATAATTCAATACAATGGCAATGGAAAGGCAATGATTTGAGGGAGGCTTTTTTTCATTTAATGGAGCGTTATCTTCGCGCGGGCCTTGAGGCTACTCGAAAAATCAATTTTGAAGACCCAAAGGGAAAAATCCAGCATACACCGGCAATAAACTTAATTTTAGGGCCCAAAAAAGGAAAGACCGGAAAAAAAGCGGAATATAATCCGACCGAAGCATATGCTGAGATAAAAAGGCTGCTGATGTTAAAATCCAAAGAAGTTGAAAATCTGATATCGGATCCGGTTGTCAAAGAGATTTTTGAAAAAGCAAAAAAGAATCGATCTGCGAAATGAAAACCCTTTGGTTTCCTCAAATTGAGTCAGAGAGTGCCTATGGCTCATCACAAGCCCTTACACTAGTTCAAGTCATACAAAAATTTTTTAATTGTTTGGGCTTTGACTCTATAAAACTGTCAAAAAATCCGCTTATAATATCCGATCAAACGCAAGTTGAGTTAAAGCAAATAGACGAAATAATCGCTTACCTTAATATGAATGATGACAATATTCCTACCCTAGTGTTTGGCATGTTTTCAGAGGATGAGGCGATCGAGCTATCATGGGAAGAGTTCGGACTTAATATATTTGATTTGCCATGGTTCGAAACAAAGAAAGCCTTTTTATATATACCTGTTACTCATATTTTCATTAAATTAAATAGATTGATTGAAACAGCATATCAACCCATAAATAAATCTCAATCTGCCCAACAATTGGAGTACGCTAAATGCCACACAATTGCCTTGAATATTCAAGACGCCTTTGGTCATGGAAATCGTGATGAACTACAGGTGATGTCCTGCAGAAAAATAGGGAGCACAATCCAAAGGATATATATAGATTATAAAGATAAAAATCTACCTTGTAAAAATGGATGTTCAATAATAAATCAGTTAGACAACATAAAATCATCGATTCCAAAGTTAAAGGAAGAAGCTTGTCCTGAAATTGCGCAACGCATTGCTAACCTGGATTGTTCAAGACATAAATATGCTCCGCTTGGTTATTACCAAGAAGAGCACGATGAAAAACCTTTAGCGTTCAAAAAAATAGTCATCTTGGAAGATAATGTTGTATTTAGAAATCAGTTACGAAAAGATATGCTGGATTTTATCAAATCCGATAATATCAAAATTGATTCAGAGTCGCTTACAGAACACCTGTTTCAGATAGAGAAAGCGGCTGACAAAAATGCGGCTGACAAAAATATTGATGAAGACAAAAAAAGAAAAAGAGAAGTAGCAAAATTAGTCGATGAAGAGCTTAAGAATATTCAAATTGCAGACGGTTCAACAATCAATAAAATAGAACTATTAGAAATTTGTACCTGGACGATAAATGAGAGCTTCCTTTCCTGGTTTTTTGAAGAGTTTGGAATTATCATCGCATCACCTGAATTCTCCATGAATAATTGCCGGTTGTATAATTATTGCGGCAAAAATATTCTTGACGAATTGGGAAAAGAAAGCATTCACCCAACCGATATATTAACCTGTTTTGATTTGGACCTGAAGTTAAAAGAAAAGCCCAATATTGGAATGGCGGAATTTATGTCTAAAATATACGCCGGATACTGGGTTTTATATGGAACTGCAAACGAATATCCGTTAGTTCCCAGGATGGTGATAACCGGTTATCGGCTGCAGGATTTCAATAGCTTTATTGTGGGTGCGGATGCTTATATGATGAAACCCTATACCAAAGAGGTTTTGAATAAAAGCATTGAGCGTACGCTTTTTGCCAAAAGGTTTATTGTTAAATGGTATTGCCCCAAGCATGTCCAACCCTCTTACAAAGACAAAGCGTCTTTCGAGAAAGCAAGCCAGTGGTTAGTAAATTGGCTTGAAAATAAAAGAATACATTTGGATGTGGTCGAAAAGTTACATAACAATGACATTTTGCAAGCCGATTTAATTATTGTGGATGAATGTGTTGAATCGGATTATAGTCAGAGTGGAGTCAGGTCCGTTATTCAGGAAAAGCTTTTTACCTCTATTGAAAAGATCAAAGATATTAATCCGAACGTCTCTATATTAACCATACTATCCGATGATATTGCACCAGCAGATACTGTTCGCGATTTCTATCAAAAGTTACCATTATCATTAAAATCAGGCAAAGACGCTATCATTAGAAAACCCATGTGGTTTATCGCAGAGAAACATCCGGAACCCAAAACCAGTCTTGGTGGAATGATTGAAAATTTAATCGCTCATCAAGATGCTCATGATATTAAATACCAAATACTGGTTGCCGTATCCGCAGTCCTTGGACGTTTTCCGGCTCAAATCGCCCGAATGAAGAGAACGGATCCTGCCGATGTCCGTTTTTCTCCATTGCTGCCGTTTTTGATAAATAGTTTTGGGCTTTACTGTAGTCTTAAGGATCTTGAAGAGTATGGTGACGCAATTAAAGACCGATTGAATGATGAAATAAAGAAAGACAAAAAAAAAGAAAAAGACAGATGGAAAAATGTAAAAGACGAAGATATTGAAGAAATATTAAATGGGTTTTTAAATGCTATAACCGATAATTCAATAAGAAGACACTTGAATATTGAAAAATGGCTACGGGCTATTGTTGATGATTCGCCTAACAAGATATTGAATCAAGAGAACATCCATTCCTTAACAGAGCCTCTGGCCCGTGTGTTCGGCGGTTCCACCCGATATGAATTCAGCGTTCGCGGGAGTTGGTATAAAGATCAGAACCGTATTGATGATATACTAATCGTCGTGGAATTTTGTGCCAAATCCTCCATCTTGGCGAAAAGGTTCATAAGAGAAACCGCCGTAGATTATTTAAAACACATCGCCGGTGAAGACCTTGTTCTTGTCCAGGAAATACCGATTCATGGGTATTTCTGGTAACAAATTTGATACTTAATGTAGTGAGCTTAACATATCCTTATGCTGCCCTCTATTCTCATCTGATACTTCCTTTATTCCAGTTTTTTTTCCTTATCAATTTTGTCCCCAAAAAAAATCATTTACCTGTTTTATTTAAGACAGTTAACTCTCTTTTAGTCTAGCGCAATAGCCCCCTCCTGTCGTCTGTAGGCGGTCTGAATGGTCGTCGGTAGATACCATCCGATTTAAAAAATTTTTTATCGCCCTCTTTATCTCCGGTTTATTTTTTAAAATAGCAAAATAGATTCTTATTTCCCACAAAACACCAGAGGACCAATCCTTCCGCTAAACAAACCTATTGGCCATACAGGTTAATTGAATTCAAAACAGCTCTCGTAGTTCAAAACGAATCAGGGTGGCATGATTGATGAATATACACAAAGACAAAGGGCAGGAACAATTTTGCGAAGGACATATCTGGAGAAGACTTGCCGGGTCGTTTGAAGAATGTTGATGACAGCGCATAGATAATCAAGGGCGGAAATATTTAACCGTTCAACTTGGAGGATAAAAAAATGTTAAAAAATTATTTTTCGTTTACTCTCGGTATCGCGGAAGTGGCATCCGATGTTCTTGAAGTTTGCCATTTAGACAGCTTTCCCCCTGCAATGAATCTATTAATCTTCAGTATAGGGCTGATTATATCGCCAAAATTCTACAGAAGCCTTCGGCTGGTCACAGCAAAAGCCTCTCGAATGTGTCGAGACGGACGGATTTTCATTTTGCCATTTTTCCTGTTCTGGTTATTGTGCATGCCGGCGGTCGCCAGCGATACGGTCGCTCGATACATTTTTTTGCCGGATATTTCCGAATCCATGATATGGCGCTCCCGGTTGGTTAATGATCCACAAACCCCCGGGCAAAAAATTATTCTTTTTGACCAAATCAAGCGCGAAATGACCCACCTTGTGCAGAGCCTTCCCGCATCACAGCATGCAGAGATTTTCTTTTTCCCTTTCGCTGAAGGCATTTGTGACGAAAAAGCATTTTTCCTTTCACCTGATTCGGAGCGAAAAGGGTCTAATGCAGAAATAGCCACATATATAAATGAGCTTCAGGCGACTGGGAAGGAAACTTTTATTTTTTCTACCTTGGAAAAAGTGATCCAGAGGTTCCACAACCAAGCCACGTCCACAAATAAAGCAATCGCAACGACTCTTTTCCTTTTGACGGATGGGGTAGATACCGGACCGGATTATGAAAACAATCTTTTGCGCGCTTTAGCCCTGTTCCGCGACTGGGTAAATACCACGGAATATAATAAGCCGTATCTTTTTACCATGCACCTTTTACCCGAAAACCTGCCGGATGGACAGGATAAGCTGGCGATGGAGAAAGAAGCGTTTAAAACAATCCCCAACGCCGGGATAGTCACATCAATTATCGGTCAGGAACCTAAAATACGAATTCTTCGACCACGTATTTCTTCCATTGATTTCGAATATTGGCAGCCTGGAGAAACACTGCCGGCACAAAAAAAGCTCCCCTTCGAATGGATTACGTCGGAGAAAAAGCAAGAAACCATCCATCTGGATTTTATCCCGGTATTTAAGCGCAACACGAATGATGTTCCGCCGGGCGTGGAAATCATATTTAATAAGGCCTCTGCTGTTCTAAAAACCGAGGGAAGCGGCATCTACGTTGCAGATATTCAGCTGACCCCTGTTCTTGATAATGGAAGACCCGATACCGATTTTTATGTTGAAGGTCAGATGGCGATCAAAACCGACGAGGGGATTCAAGTACAGCCTGACGATGTAACTTTTAAATTGCATATCGGAGGGAAGCCCCTGGTTTCTTTTCACGCCCGAGAGAACCCGAAACCAATGCGCTCTAACGCATTACCAACGGCTGTAAATTGGACCTATCAAATTCAAAAAACCGGCCGGGTGGAAGGACGCTTAAGCGACGTAAAAGTATTTTGGGCGGACGCCACCGGTTTTGACGCACCATCTCCGGTGCTTTCATTAACTGACAAGTCGGGGGCCAACACAAGAAACTGGGATCTGGTGGAATACGCGAAAATAACTATTCCCGTGAGCAAGACATTATGCGCCGGCCGACACACCGAGAATGTCGTCATCCAGACCACTGAAAAAAGCCCTTTTCTTTTCTCTGATGGAAACGGACACAGGGTTAAGTCTCTTCACCTACCGGTTACCCTGGAGGTTTTAAAACCGCCTAAACCGCTTTGGCTGCGTCTGGCCGCTCTCGGCATGAGCCTTGTTGTGCTGCTGGCCGGTTGTATTGCTGTCTATTATCATCGCAAACCCAGTTTTGGCGATGTTGAGCTTCAGCTCATAAAAACCGGTGATCCGGACAATGTTTATTCATCAGGGGTTCTGGATCGTCTGGTCCTAAAAGGGAAAAAACCTGTGACAACAGGAACAACCGCGCCATATCTGACTTCATTCGTTTCAACACTGGTCTGGCGGCCAGACCGGTCGGATGGGCGTGATCTGCTGCTTGTCAGAAACACAGGCAGCGAATCGGTTGATTTGATGTCACAGGAAAACGAGCACCAGGATGTTCAGATGCACACCGGCAGGGAATGTGAAGTGACGGGCGGCGACGTCCTGACCTGCGGTGATTTTTCCATACGGGTTGCCAGCGTTACCTATCAGCGCGAGGAAGACCCTTTGGACTCAACCTATTAATAATGGAGGTAACACATGAAAACACAAAACAACTATTCAAACGGTGAGAACCAGACGGGCAAGACCCTTGCACCGGCTAAGGTTGAACGGCTTCTGATTATTACGACCGGTACAACCGGTGGGATTGTGGGGCTTTTAGCCAAGCGACACTTCATCGAGGTTCTGGGTTATATCCCCAAATCTGTACGAATCTTGAATATTGACACCGATGAAGCGCCGCAAATCGACGGAGCAACATTTGACGACAGCGAGAAAATTAAAATTGAAATCGGCGACGCTCCGGCAGTGGTCAACAATGTTCGGCACATTGGAGATTGGTACCCGAAAAGCATGTCGGCAGACCCTATTGTTAATGGAGCTGGTGCTCGCCGGCCGCAGGGAAGACTGGCGCTCCACTATGATGCCGCCAGAGTCTTTAACGCAATCAAATCTGCCTTCGACGCGTTACAGAGCCCTGAGCTTGTTTCCGACCATCCCGACATATATGAGATTCCACCGGGCAGTTCTGTCCGGGTCATCATGGCAGGGTCTGACGCCGGCGGTTCAGGCAGTGCGATGTTTGTAGACACCGGGCGATATATTCGTGAAAAGCTGTTTGACGGTAATCAGGCACACCAGTTGTTGGGCTTTCTTGTGTCTGGCTCTGCTTTTGCCGACAAACCTCATACCGACCTGATAGCGCAAAATGCTTATGCATTCTGGAAAGAAATGAATTATATAGCGGGCGCAGATCCGCGCCAGGTACCCAAAATCACGCTCAATGGCGTCACCATGCCCCGCGAAGACCGGAAGGGGGTCGATAGCCTGTTGCCTTTCAATAAGCTGGTGATTGTAGAACCGCGCAATGAGCTTTTTAATTATCAGCTGGAAGATATTTTAAATATTCTGGGTCGGGTTGTTTTTCTGGCATCGGGTTTTTTGGCCGATTCAGCCCTTCGTGTATGGAAGAATTCAGCAGCTCTTCCGTGGTTTGGACAGTTTCCGATTGTGTCAGGCGTTGGAGAAAGCGAACTGGTTTTTCGGGAAGAAGAAGTCGCTGATTTTGCCGTGGCCAGTCTGATTAAAAAGTTTATCAACTTTTTATTCGCAGAGGACGGAACAAACACGGTTTCAAAAAAGGATGTCCTTGAACGGTTGCAGGCGTGGCAACTTGTGGAAGCGGATCAGGACCAGGTAATCGATCGTATTCTCGATCCGGCATTGGTCAGCAATATTCGAAAGCCGAGAAAATTTGACAAGCCCACAGCAACCGAGCTTTTGGCCACGGAAGCGGGGCAACGCGGCCGTATGATTGAAAACCTGCGCAAAACAGCCAGCCGGAATGAAAAAGAAGTGCGCCGGGCTGCTTTTAATGACCTTCACGGACACGCCTACACCGCCGCCAACGAACCCGGCGGTTTACCGGCGTTACAGCGGTTTCTGCGACAATTCAAAATTTATTGTGACTCGTATAGGAAAATGATGGTCAATGAGATCAATGATTTTGGGGGCACGGCAAAAATTGCCGGCGAGCAACTCGAAAAAGCCCGCAACCAGCTTCAGCAAGCCTCGGACCGTTTCTGGGGAAGGGCCAGAGGGATCGAGAAGGCCTATGACGCCTTGGCCGATGCCACCAGAAAACACCTCGTTACGGAGGCAGAAATCATACGCAGAGATTCGGCCGCATCACTATATAAAGCGCTTATTGAAGAGGCCAATGCTCTGGAGGCGCAAGCGAAGACCCTTCAAAGCAACCTTGAAATGGTTTGCAAGCACGCCACTGGAAAACTGAGATCGATTTTTTCACGGCGGCGGCAAAAAAGCCCAAACATTATTGCTGTCGGCGAAAGCCTTGCCGATAAGGCAATTTCATCTGTTGATCCTGCTGGCTTTTTATCGAAATTTTCCCGTACGCCTTCGTTCTTAGACCTGTTTAACCGGAATGTCGATGATCTTTACGCCGTAATTGACAGCCACCTCCGCTCCACCCCGGAGGTAAAATCGATTCTCGCGTCAAGCCTGGACGATGTGCTGGGTCGTATGGCCGATGTCGATCGAAAACGCATTATGTCGGACCTCGACCGCCTCAGCACGCCATTATGGCGGTGGGACAAGTCTCTCCGGGATATTGCAGAAGGCCGCAAAACGGAAACGATCTTCCTGATTGGCTGTGGTTCCGCCCAGAATAATATTTTCAGGCAGCAGGATCTGTTCCGTTATCTTCCATCAAAAGGGGCGACAGATCCTGCCATCGTCGGGACTGGAGACAGCAATCGTATTGTATGTGTTCAGTTTGAAGACGCCGTACCGCCCTTTGCCCTGAAAACTTTAGGAAGCTGTAAGAGCCGGTATGAACGATCAAAGCGGGAATCCGTCACCATGCGAGACCGGGGACAGACCCGGATTGCCTTTGAAATCGATGGGCGATGGGAAGACACGCTTCCGGATATTTTCCCCAGCCAAGGAAAAGAAGAAGATTTTCAGATATGGACGCTGGCGCATGTGCCTGAACTTTTTGGCCTAATCACCAAGAACAGTTCGTTTTACTACGCACATTCAAAGAAGAACGGTCGACCGGGTGATGATTTTAAAATCTCGTTGGCTCAGGGCCGAATCGCTGCTTTTCATGCTTACGTCCAGGATGAAGCGCTTATCGACGAGCACCGCGACGTCATTGAAAAAATAGCCAAAAAAATGGGGGATACGGAACTGGCTGATCGACTGAAGGAATATCGAGATAACACGCTGATGGACCTGGCCCGAGCCGCTGCGTCACCGGAGTTAAAGGATCAGGTGGAACGTGAAATCCGGGCTCTTGACGAATTTATAAACGAAATTTCAAGCATTTAGGAGATAAAACATGGCCATTTCAACTGCCGTAATCATTGGGGTTGGTTCTCGTGTCGAGCCCTTTTTAGAGGCGACTATGGCCTGGCGAGAAGGTTTGGATCCTGTTTTTAGGACTTTTATCGCCAATGCCATGCTTTGTGATGATGGTTCAGTATCTTTAAACGGGGGGAAAGTCAGCCTGCTGCTGGAAGGTCTGTCAACAGAACTGACCGATGACGCATGGCGGCTTAATCGTGCCATCGGGGATGAGCAGGATACACAAATTCAGGCCTGGCTTCAGTCTATTATTCAGGAGACACGCCAGGAGTCACATTTAAGAGCCGCCCGTGCCGCAGGATATGAAGTCCAGCCCGGTTTAAGAATCGTTCTGGTCTCAACAACATTTGACCCGGTTGGAGCAGGTCTTTCCCTTATGTTTTCAAAGAAAATTAAGCAGGTTGCGCGCGCATGCAACCTGCCGGTATGGGTCCACCTTTTCAAAATCGCACCGGATGTTTTCGTTGATGGTGTGGCGGGGGTTCCGGAAGAATTCAAAGTAAAAAAGGAGGATCAGGGAATAGCCGGTCTTTTTACAGTGTCACATTTGAATGAACTGACCGATGTGGCGGCAAAGTTACCACAGGAAGGACGACTTTTTCAGGACTGCTGGATTGTATCAAATGTGACAACACGAAATACCTGCATTAATAATTTTTCAGTGTTGGCTAACTACCTGGCCGTTTTCGTGTCACTGTTTCATGTTGGAGGCTTTCATCTTTCTGATCATACCGGGATGTACGCCGAAAATGGGGATCTGCCTATCATCAACTCAATCGGGATTTACGAGTTCCACCTTGACCGGGAAGGATTGCAAAAAACACTATTTGACCGCGTCGCTCATATCGCCTTGGATTTTCTAAACGTTTGGGAGAAGAAACCGTTTGAACATCAACAGATGAGCTCTGACGTCTCTAACCTGATTTATAAGAAACAGATGGACTTGCTCCGTGAACGTTTTTCCAGAGACGACTGCGGAAAAACACTGTATTCCACCTTTCAATATCAAATGAGTGACGGCTTTTTAGAATCCGAAGAGGCGGCAAGATCTTTTGAAAATGATGTTTTACGTGCCTGGCGAGAACATCGCAGAAACAATGAGGACTCTCTTTATCAAGGCGCAGCAATCCGCCAAGAACAACTTCTTTCGGAAGACAGTGATTCCGTAATGAACAGATGTCGGGAACTTGCCAATGAGGGGGGGGAGATACCGGCGGCCATTGCATACCTGGCAGCCTGGTTAAATATTGATTCTCCCTTTTTGAAAGGATGTGACGTCGCCCTCGAGTCCGGGTTGCATCGAATCTGGGAGGCGGTAACGGAATACTGGGATGACTTGATGGGTTCCGGAAAAAAAAGGGCGGAGCTTAAAAAAATCCGGCAGCAAATTGTAGACAAAACAAGCGTTTTTAAAAACCTTGAACAGGAGAGTGTAGCGCTCCAAAAAATTTTGGAAACAGAATCTTCTGCCGACAGCGTGCAATCACAGGAAAACGCTGACGCCGGCCAGCCCTCCGCCCATAAACGTCAGTTTGAAAATGAAATAAAGGAGCTAAAAGTCCGCATTTCAAAGAATCAAGCCGATATCGATTCGCTGATAGCCAGGGAAGGCGACCTTAATATCGAACTGCGTGCCATCGATCAGGGGCTGAATGATCCCGGGACCCGCCGAGACCTGTTTAAGGAACATGTCGAGGGTAAAGCCCTTGATCGGTTCTCCAAGATTGTCCCGAAACTGGTGAAGTCTTCAGATGAATGCCAACGCACAGATAAGGAAGTAGTCCGTAAAGAAAGAGCCAAAACCGGTACCTTGAACTGGTGGCTTTTATCAAATGCCGTGATCTTCGTATGTTCGTTGGTTTTAACCTGTTTTAACCTGAGTATGGAAATGGTGTTAACAACAATATTACCATGGACCGCAACGGCAATCGTAGTCACCCTGATCGTATTTACGTTTTATTATTACTTCAAGATTAAGCCGGATTTACACAAAGCTTATAACGATCGACATCAGGCAAAATGGAGTCAACGGAATATTCAAAACGAAATGGTTGCCGTACTTACCCGGCTGGAAAAAACACGCCCCGACTTTGCGGCCTGTTTTTATGCCATTGAGTGGTTTCATTCTTTAAAGTCAAACATTGCCAATCGCCATAGCGAATTATCGGCTGCTGTTTCCGGGCTACAAGACCTGCGGAATAAGGCTGTTTCTGAGAGGAGCCTTGCCGAGGACACGGAAAACAGACGAATCGTTCCAAATAAGATCGAATTTGAGGCGCTTTGGCCATTAGGCGAAAAATCTCTTCAAAACAGCCTGTTAACGCAACAACTGGTCAAGCTTTATTGTAGAGAAGTCTTTGAGTCCGGTGCTGCCCAGGCCTTGAGCAAGCTACAGGAAACACTTGAAGCGGTAACCAGGGAATCATTCGGCGAAATTCTGGGAATGGATATCGCAGAACTTTTTGAATTACTTGATTCAACAATGCCCGTAGCCGACCTGGATCAAACTTTACGCACGGGGCTGGAAAACACTTCGCCTCTGATCAATATTCATGAGTTTTCCCGGCACCAGGGTGCAGTTGAAGAGTTTTTTATATCACTTAAATGCCGGGATGGCGGTGAGACGGCGAGTCGTATTGAAAGACTGTCCCGGGATAAAAGTCTGCAACTGATACCGGCGGAATCCCCGGACAATATCCGATTTGTGCGGCTTATTACAAAAATAACGCCATCTCATTGGATTTATTATGCTTATTTCAACAGCCACATTAACCATGTGAATGAGTAACCGTTCATCACAAACCTGCAAAGGAGACTATCATGAACCGAAATTCAATAATTATCGTTATCTCTGTCATCAGTGTTGCCGTTATTATCGGAGCGGCAGTCGGAGGATACTTGATCTGGTCTCAAGGGAGCAAGTTTACCGTTGTTTTCAGGGACTCCAAATACCTTCAGCCCGGGGCAAACGTATACCTCTCCGGTGTTGTTATCGGAACCGTTAAAGCCGTCGATGTTAACAATAGTGGTGGAGTTAATGTTGTTGTCCGGCTTTCGGATAAAAACATTAGTCTTTCTCGGGCATCTCAGTTCTTTATCGATACCGGTTACGAACGGTGCCTTATGGTAAAGACGTCAAGCAAACCAGCCCTTCCCATTGCCAATGGTGATGTTTTAGAAGGGACGGACAGCTTTCTGATGTGGCAACTGTTGGATGTTGTTGATCAAATCCAGGACGTAGTCGATTCTCCGCAAGCACGAAAGCTGAGGGCGCAATTCAAGCAATGCCTCACCAGTTTTAGTGAACGGCTGCGACAAATCGACTGGGATAAAATAGGAAATGACGTCAAAGTGCAGGTGGAGTCCTTGGTCGATGAAATTGACCGGGCTTTACAGTCTCAAGAATTTCAGCAAAGCCTGGAACAGATCAAGGAGAAAATCAAAAACACTCAAAACGCCCTCATAGAGTTGAAAAACAGCGAAGAAGCGACACGACTCTATAAGGATTTACAAGAGCTTTATAACAGAATCAATGAAAGGCACGATTAAGAGCCGGGCGTTTCAACAAGGCTATAAATCAAGATAGAGGGATATGAGATGCCGGAGTTTAAAACACCAAGCATAACCGGTGTGTATTTTGAAGACACAACAGGGAAACTTCGTCTCTTTGAAAAGGATTCTATCCTTGTCATGACGGTTCAACCGTTACCGCGGGCATGGCAAAAAACAAGGCGGAAATCCTACTGGATAAATTGCCGGCCAGAGAGGTTTAAAATTCCAATGGGTAATATAGAGAAACGACTGGAGGGATTGAATTCTCATTTAGACGAAAACGGGAAGCTTTTACCTCAATTCTGTACGTCACCCACGGATAAATTCTTGAATTTGGGAATACGTAGTCATCTGATGTTTTGCCTGACTATCTCTAAAAAAGACCGTTTGATTATTCGGCCTTTCCCAACAAGACAGTGGCATTTATTGTCTCTCTTGGCCGGTTGTGGTGATGCGGCGGTGGAACTGGTTGAGTCAAATCCAACGTTAGGCTTTATGGTGTCGTCCAGTTGGGTCTTCAAGAAAAAGCCCGTTCAAAAGCCTCTCCGTGCGGCCCGCTCGATAGTTAATAAGAAACAACGGGATATTTTGAGATGGCTCGATTGGCCCAATAATTCTGAAAGCACAAGGAAAATACTGGCGAAGATAGCTCATCCAGCAATCAATATTTCAAATTTGTTGTATCTGCGGCAGGCGATTTGCGACAAAAAAATAGCCAAGACCTTGTGTCACCTTCCACGCATCAACACAGGGGTGCTGAGAATTGTCACAGATCCAGGCCTGTCTTCCTTAACAACGCCATCATTATTATTTGAAATTGCTCATTGTCGGAAGCATGAAGACAAATATCCCACGGCTGCATATTTACTTCGCGACAGTATCCATATTCAACTCCAGCTGTACGCGAACAGGCGATTTCCAGGGCCGATTCGCCATTTAAAACAATTGTCGGAGGTTCATGATTCGCTGGTGGAGGATCTCAATTGTGCCAAAAGCCTTAATGAAAACATTCCATTTCCCGCGCCACCTATTGATGGCACAGAGTTTATCCGCCCAATAACTCAAACCGCTGATTTAGTTCGTGAAGGAATTTTCATGAAAAATTGCGTGGCAGCAGACTTATATATAACGAAAATACTACAGCGCGAAATATATATTTACCAGGTATTCAAGCCAGAGCGTTGTACCTTGGCCCTAAAAAGAAAAAACGGGGCCTGGACAGTATCAGAATTAAAAAGGGCTCGGAACGAGGACCCAGCTTCAATAACGAGATCAGCAGTTGAGATTTGGCTGGCACAAAAGCCAACAAATAATGGCCGTGGTCAAATGTAAATACATTAAATTTTGGCAGTCATGGCCGAAAACAATTTCATTCAAGGAGGAACAGACAATGTCAGAATGTATTTTTTGTAAAATTTTTAATGGTCAGGCTGACGCGAGCATTGTCTATAGAGATGATATCGCCTCTGCCTTTCTCGATATAAGTCCCGTGAATCCGGGTCATGTCCTGGTTGTTCCCAATGAACATTTTGCAGGTTTAGCAGATCTTCCGGAGAAAACAGCCAAGCATCTGATTTGTGTTGCACAGCGCTTGGCTTCTGCCATCAGGTTTTCGAACGATATTAAATGTGAAGGCATCAATCTGTTTCTGGCAGATGGAAAAGCTGCCGGCCAAGAAGTTTTTCATGTCCATCTGCATATTATTCCTCGATTCAAAAACGATGGATTTCGGTTGGTTTTTTCCGACCATAAGCCAACTCGTTCAGAACTGGAAGAGTTGGCGGTTGGTATTCGAAAGCAATTGGGATAGGGGCTAACTAATTCTTTATTTTAATCTGGAAGGTTAACGGATATGAATTATGAAAAAATCTTTTCGGGTTTATTGGAAACAATGGGTTTGACGATAAAAAATTTCGAAAAGACCTGTAATTTAGAGCTCACGGAGGATCATTACCGGGTTTTGGTCAGTTGGGCTTGTTTTTCTGCAAAACGGGATATGAAATCAGTGTTGCTGAAACGTTATTCAGAAAAAATTCCCACTCCATTTTTGCAATTTGACATCTTTCTCCGAGGAGATCCTTCCAACAATTTTGAACCAGATGGGAAAGGAATTGCATTTACAGCTACCAGAACTTGGGAATTGATGGAATGTGCTTTGAATGAAATCAGGCTGTTAATTAGCGCGGACGTATCCAAGGCTGATGTTGAAAGAGGGTTAGCGCTTTTGTTAATCAGCATAATGGATGATGAGCATGAAGGATTTCAAGAACTGTTAAGTCACAATACAGAGGAGGAGGCTACTTTAGCTTATTTTGCCAAAAGGAATAAACCAGATAACCGGGTAAAAGGATAGACAAATGAAAAAAACTATTTGGGCGAGCGATTTACACTTGGAATTTTTAAAAAAAGAAAAGCGCAATGACTTTCTAAATCAACTTGCAGCAATGGAGCCCGAAAATATAATTCTCGGTGGCGATACTGGTGAGGCCCCTAATGTCGGATCATATTTAAAACTTATCGCGCAACATATGCCTTCCGCTACAAAGATTTACATCATTTGTGGAAATCACGAAGGATATAGGAGCAGCATCGCTGCTGCTAGAGGGGAGATTATAAAAATCTGTGATGAATCAGATCAACTATACTATCTTCCGAATGAAGGTGTTGTCGAACTATCCGAAAACGTTGGTCTAATTGGTGCTGACTGCCTTTTAGGTGATGCGAGAATAGGTAACTATAATAATCGTATTCGGCTGGGTGATTTTACCTGGACCGCTGATTTTCAGTGCTTAAATCATAAAGAAAGAATTACTATTCTGCGAAAGTTAGGAGATCAAGCCCGAGATTATTTTGAAAGTGTTCTTCCTTTAGCGCTGCAAAAATATAATCACGTGGTGATTATAACCCATGCGCCATTATTCAGTGAATTCTGCTTGCACGGTGGGAAGCCATCGAGCCCGGATTATCTTCCATACTTCGTCTGCCAGGCTCCTGGCGAAATAGTTTTTAAGTACGCAAAAGAATTTCCAGATAATTTTATTTACTGCCTGTCGGGACATTCCCACTGTCATGCTGAAGGGAATCTCTTAAAAAATTTGTATGTTTGTGTTTCTGGCTCCGACTATGGGGCACCGCGTATTGAAACACTTATCATTGAAGAATAAATATAGAGGCAACATGAAAAACTTTGTTCATCTTCACGTACATACAGAATACAGCCTTTTGGATGGAATTATCCGTCTGAAGTCCCTTGCCCAACGCGCTGTTGAATATGGCATGCATTCTGTGGCCATCACAGATCATGGTACCATGTTCGGAGTTGTACCTTTTTACCAAGCAATGGTTGAAGCCGGAGTAAAACCCATTATCGGGTGTGAATTTTACCTGGCGCCAAGAACGATAGCCGATAAAACCCCGCAGGATCACGAAGGCCTTTCTCATCTGGTCCTGCTGGCGGAAAATATGAAGGGGTATCATAATCTCTGTCGTCTGGCGACGATTGCTGCGACAAAGGGGTTTTATCGCAAACCCCGAATTGACAGAGAACTGCTGCGTCAACACAGCTCTGGCCTCATCGCTTTGTCCGCCTGCATGAAAGGAGCGGTGCCTCAGTTGCTGATGCAGGGAAGAACCAATGAAGCAAATGCCGCGGCCCAGACTTTCTCAAACATCTTTGGAGAAGATCATTTTTTTCTGGAGGTGCAGAACAAC
This sequence comes from Desulfosudaceae bacterium, assembly GCA_963674745.2. Lineage (GTDB taxonomy): Bacteria > Desulfobacterota > Desulfobacteria > Desulfobacterales > Desulfosudaceae > JBFMDX01. The sequence continues at coordinate 1,254,195 of CAXXDV010000001.1, forward strand.
GGCATCCCGGAGCAAAAGGAGTTAAACCGAGCCCTCTTGGAAATGAGCCAACGGCTTTTTATTCCCCTGGTTGGGACCAATGACTGTCATTATCTTGATGCCGACGACTGGCGCGTACACGAAATTTTTCTTTGTATTCAAGCAGGTATAACCAGCTATTACACGGACAGACTGAATTTTGATATTAATCAACTCAACTTCAAGCCCGTACAGGAGATGCTTGATTTTTGTAAGAATTTTCCTGGTGCTTCTGAAAATACTATTGATATCGCCCGGCGATGCAATGTCGAACTTGAGCATAAATCTCTTCACTTTCCACAATTTGACCCCCCTGCAGGAAAAACGGCGGATTCTTTTTTTGAAGAAAAAGTATCGGCCGGTTTTGAACAACGAATGGAGGCGATCTGGAAAAACAATTCGCAAGCTACTGACGGCCGGAAAAAATTAATTCGATATCTGGTTGGAAAAGATGGCAAAAAGACCGATGGTGAAGTTTATTTTGTCCATGTTGCTACATTAGGCTCTATGAAAAAGGAAACCGTTATCCAGAAGGTTGGTCGTCTTATGGGCATATCTCAGGACAAAATTGACGAAATGATTAGTCTGATATCAGACGCTGGGAAACTGGAGGGCAGGTATCAAAACGAGTCAACTCTGAAAGAAATGATCGAATCAAGCCCGGAGCTTTATCAGCTATTCGCTTTCAGTAGAAGACTTGTAGGCATTCCATGTCATGTCGCAAAAAGCGATGCCTATGTTGTCATATCATCTAATCCTCTGAATCAAGCCATTCCGCTATGCCGGTTAAATAATAACATTATTATTACTCAGTATAACAAGTGGTCTATCGAGACTTTTTTGAAGGGGTCAACAATACCTGATATTTCCAACATCCGTCTTCTTTCATTTCAATATATTAATAAAAAAATAGTCATTGACGGAATTATTACAAAAATTTATCGAAAAAAAACTAAAAAGAACAAAACCATGGCCATTCTTGAGCTCGATGTTTCGTGGGGCAATATAAAGGTTCTCATTTTCCCAAAAGTTTACGAATCGTCAAAAACACTCTTAAACGAAGAAGGAGAAGCGATTCTTGTGGAGGGCCGAGTAGAAACCGACGAAACACCTGCATTAATCGCGGAAAGGCTAACGCGAGTAAATGCCTTAGACCCTACTTAAAATTGATATCCAGCCCTCTCATTCATAATAGTTGTATTTTGCGATTTTCATGGCTGTTTCAGTAAATAAATATTTCGGATCCGGTATAATGCCGAGCCTGTCAAGATCAAGCCTGTCAGAATCCCAGCATGCCTTGATTGTCAGGTCATTGGTTTCACAATCATAGGTGTGATGCCGGCAGGCAAAGATAAGCCGTTCCACATCAGACTCGTCAAGGCCCAACGCCTTCTTTGAAAACGTCTTTATGTATTTTGCCGCTCTTGGGCCATGTTCCGGATCTGACCCGTCAGAAAGCCTCTGACAATCATGAAAATATGCAAAAAGAGTGATTATTTTCTCATTAACGTCTTCATGTTTTGCAATGGAATGCCCATAATCAGCAACTCGTTCCCAATGCCTATACCCGTGGACAGAGTGTGCGGGAACTGGCGTTTCAGCCTTTATACGATAAATTATCTTCTTCATACTCATTATTAACACACGGTTAGGGGAAATCTACCTAAACAGCAGGCTTAGTCTCTTGATATGTATAACATATACTTTTCAATGCTAGAATCAATAGGTGAACAATCTAACAAAAATATAAAATCTGAGTTCAATTAGAATTGAAGTCTTGATCAAGCAGCGCATGATAATTTATATAATTTCTTATAATTATGAACCAGATACCTACCATAAAAACACATCGCCTGACCCTCCGGCCGTTTACACTTGAAGACGCACCTGAACTTCAGCGTCTGGCCGGAGACCGGGCCATTGCCGATACCACCCAAAGCATACCGCACCCATACGAAGACGGCATGGCCGAAAAGTGGATTTCCAGTCATTTTGAAACATTTAATCAGGGGAAAGGTGTGGATTTTGCTATAACCAGAAATTCAGACAAAGCACTTGTTGGAGCAATCAGCCTCATGCACATAATAAAAGGTCATCAGGCAACTTTGGGTTATTGGATCGGCAAACCATACTGGAGCAAGGGCTTTTGCACTGAAGCGGCCCATGCTGTTTTAAATTTTGCGTTTACAAAGTTTAGGATGATTCGTGTTCATGCCAGTCACATTACCCGGAACCCGGCTTCAGGCAGGGTAATGCAGAAACTGGGCTTGCGCCATGAAGGCTGTCAGCGTCAGCAGATCCGGAAGTGGGGTAAATTTGAGGATCTGGAATTGTACGGCATTTTGGAAGAGGAGTGGCGGAAAGGGCCTAGTGAACCGTTTAGCGGGTCCTCTTAAAAACAGGAGGCCAAAACGCCGAAATAAGCCGATAGAAAGTCGAAAAAACACGAAAAACTTAGCATATTATAAAAGCGTATGTTGAAGCTGATAAAGAATAGTCGGAAAAAATCGGGAGCCCTTATTCTGGCAATCGAATAAAAAAGGGGGGTTTTACCCCCCCCCTTTTTTGTAAAACGATTTTACAGAAAGCAAAGTTGCGCTAGCTCGAAATAATTCATGATGAATTGGTAATCACTGATAAGATCTTGATAGGTTATTGAATTCGGACATATCAATGACAAAAACGCAACTCCCGAATTATCCTCTTGATAATGCATGTAAAGGGTCGTTACCTCTGAGGAAGGCAGCTCATCTTCCCCGGAAATCATTATGTCGCCCCACATATCGGCCAGGACATCTACTTTGTCAATTTCTTGCATGTAGACTAAAAAATCTATCACATGGCCACCAATGTCAGTGCTACAGAGCGTAAAAAGGGCCCTACGAATACCATCCTCATCAATAAAGATGTCCACACAGGGGGCATTTCGGTCTTTCGATTCTGTCAGAAAAAAACGATAACCCCATTCCTTGTCAAAAATTACCTGTTGGTCAAAAGATTCAATAGATATTCTTCCACAAATAAACTCATCTTCATCCAGTAGGTACAAATTTTTTTTCATAAACCGTCTCCTTGAATTAAAATACATTTTAATTTTAATTGGTTATTAAAAACTTTAGGCCTTATAACAGAAACCACCCCCTTTCCTAGAGGAGAGGTGCGTGAAGATCCCCAGCCGTCTTTGGAGAACACCGCGACCGAAGCAGGTGAGACTATATCTGGTTGCTGTAGTCGGGTGGAGTTCAGGGTGGGTATAATGGTGCGATGCGTTTTGTTTTGCCTGAAAACTAAACAAGAAAAACGGTAACATGCTGATACAAAACAAAAAAATCGTCTCACACTCCATGAGCGCACCACTCCTTTCAGTAGTGCCTCAAGAACGAGTAGTAAGGCGATTTTTTATCGTCTGACAAGCAGTTCTCGTAGCTAAATTAAAAATAATTACGGTCGGAAATTATGCAAGACCAAAAGGCATTTTTTTCGTTACGTGCCGTTACGTACGAAATTACAATAATATTATCGTAGCACCCTGTTCGAGAAACCCGCGTTCATTCAGAAATCTGCAAAATCGCCCCTATAAGGATCGACTTTTTAGCCGGATCTGGGTGCCAGGTGTCGGGTTTCTGTGTGTGAATTGTGTGTGAAAGTTTTTCCAAAATAAGCAAAAACGTGGAAAATTGACAAAAACATAGAATTTAAAAACCCAATATTTTCAGCTTCCTAATAAAAAATGAGGAGGTTAGGAAACCCGGGGGTCTTGACTGGCAGTCATGAGGTCAGGGGTTCGATCCCCCTCAGCTCCACCAAAATTCTACAATGATGAGGAAGGGTTAACCGAAACGGCGGTTAGCCCTTTTTCTTTTTGTTCACTGGCTGTGTGTGAAAAACAATTCGGTTCATGTTACGAAGTAAGAATCCGGATTTTACTTGTTTGTCTGAAGTTGATCATTTATAAATTAAAAAATTATATCCAGATGTTTCTCCTTCAAGCTCTTGGATTGGTGCACTGTGAAACGACGACTACAGGCCATTGGGGGATTGCTTCTATTTGTGGCGGGAACGTTGCTTATCCCTGCCATGCACAAATGGGAGCTGTCCTGTAGCCACGCCGGAACGACGGGAGGCGCCTTTCATGCGTGCTGCTCCCACGCGCATTCGTCTGATCGCAGAACGCACGGCCATTCGCGAGATTCCCATCCGGCTAAGAAACACCACGATCCGTCCACCTGCCCGATCTGTCAGATTGCGAAGATGCCGGCCAATATGCCGGCGGTTGGGGTTCCCGTGCCGCGGTTCGAGCCCGTCAAGATCGTTTTTCCGGTTGCGCCACGGCAACCGGCGTTTAAAACACCACGCCTGCTGCCCTTCTTCCGCGGGCCTCCTGCCTGATTCTGCACCACACATAATTACATTCATGCGCCCTACACACGTTGTGCCTTGTTGAGGTATGTGCATGGGTTGTTCCCCAACAGAATCACTTACAGGAGTTCGTTCCGATGAAGATAATATTCGTGTTTATTGCAGCTACACTATGCTGCGCATCGTTTGTTTTTGCCGAAGAACCCATCTCGCTTACGGAAATCGTGGTGACGCCGACCGGGAGCGAAAAAGAAAAATTCGATACGTCGCTGCCCGTGAACCTGTTGGAAATCAGCGACCTGGAAGATATGATCGCCATCTCAATGGGCGAAATCTTTCAGAACGAGCCCGGCGTAGATGCTGTCACCACCGGTCCGGGAAGCGTTCATCCCATGATCCGGGGGCTCTATGGAGAGCAGGTGCTGGTGCTCGTCAATGGCGTGCGCCTGTCTGAACAGCGCCCCGGAGGCAATCATGTGTTTTCTATCGACCCCGCCCAGGTTGAACGCGTCGAAGTGGTCCGTGGCCCGGCGTCGGTGCTCTACGGCTCCGATGCCATCGCCGGCGTGATCAACTATATCACGAAGCAGGCCGACGAGGAGACCACACCTGAAGCCCGTTTCGGGGGCGAAGCCGATGTGCAGTATGAGGGCGCGACGGACGGGTGGAAGGAGTCGGCGCACCTGCGTTTTGGCCAGGGCCGGTTCAACGGTTATGTCGGCGGGACCTACAAGGACACGGGCGACATCGAGACCCCGGAAGGTGAACTTGCGAATAGCTTCTACGACGGCTATACGGTCTGGGGCGGCGGCAATTACATTGCTGACGGATGGAAAACGTATGCCGATTATTCGTTCATGGAAGCGGACATCGCCATACCCGGCCCCGCTGCTTTTGCCGAAGACTATTTCAAAGGAGAAAAGCATCAGCGGCTGGCGCTCGGCTTTGAAAACAACGCGTTCGGCAGTGCCCCCGAGCGATATAGCATCGATTTCGGCTGGCAGCGGCATAACCGGCATCGCTACCGCCGCAAGACCGATGCGATTCCCCCTGTCGTGCAGGGCGACCTGGAAGTCAATATCTGGCTCGACATCGACACCTACACGTTAAAGCCGCAGATGGTTCTGGTTCCCGACGACACGCACTGGATAACGTTCGGGCTGGATCTGTTTTATGAAGACGCTTCATCAGACCGCACGATAAGGGACAGCGCTTCTTCGTGGGTTAATCCGGGGTTCGACGACGTTCCTGTCATCCCCGACTCGACCCGCATGAGGATGGGTGCGTTTGTTCAGGACGAAATCGTGATAAGCGACCGCTGGGTCCTCTCGCCCGGGATCCGTGTTGACCGGATTGAGGCCAAGACGGACGGGCATCCGCGTCACCAGTTGACCGGAAAGGAGGACTCCGGGAGCAGTGCCGTGAGCGGAAATCTCGGCCTGCTTTACAAGGTAAGTAACGAGATCAACCTTTACGGCAATGTGGGTCGGGCCTTCCGTGCGCCGACCCTGTTGGAGCTGTACTTCTACGGGCCCCATGATGTGGGCAACGACATCGGCGACCCGGACCTCGATCCCGAAACGAGCTGGAACTTCGATGTCGGCCTGAAAACCCGGACCGAACGGCTGCAAACAATGGTCAGCGTTTTCTTCAACATGGTCGACGACTATATCGTCAAAGAGAACCAGGGCGATGGAAACTACCGCTACATGAACTACGCCGAGGTCTCACTTTACGGTGCGGAAGCAGGCCTGGAATACGAGCTGGGCGGCGGCTTCTCGACATTTGCCTCTGTTTCGTACGTGCGCGGAGAGAATGACGATACGAAAGAGGATCTTCCCGGCATTCCGCCGTTGAAAGGCCGTTACGGTGTGCGATACGATGTTGCGTTTGGCGCACAGAACGGCCTCTGGGTTGAGTTGGCCGGACTGACCGCATCGGACCAGGACAAGACCGGCCCGAACGAACGCGAGACCGACGGCTACACACGCGGCGACCTGCGCATGGGGGTCGATCTTGGCGAGACATGGCGTTTTGTTGCAGCCGTCGAGAACTTCACCGACAGACTGTACGAGAATCACCTTTCTTCGTCCTGGCAGGAATTCGGGTTGAACGATCAGCCGGGCAGGAACATAAAGGTGATGGCCAAAGCGCGATTTTGAAGTCGAGAAGGATGGGGGGGCGGACAACACCTGAACCGTACACGTGGAGGCCTGCGGACATGGCCTCCACCGTCCGGTCCGGGTGAACGTATTAAATTTTAAGGTCCTGAATAGAGATCAAAACAAGAACAAGGATCTGAAGGCTTCAGAAGTCAGGTTTCTGTGTGTGAATCATGTGTGAAAATTTTTCCAAAATAAGCTAAAACGTGGAAAATCGACCAAAATGTGAGATTTAAAAATCTTATAAATTCCGTTTCCTACAAACAATTGAGGGGGTCAGGAAACCCGGGGGTCCAGCCTGGCAGCCATGAGGTCAGGGGTTCGATCCCCCTCAGCTCCACCAGAAGTAAATTCGCCCGCCTGTCTTTCAGGCGGGCTTTTTTATTTGATATCCGTTTGCTGGTAAGTTAAAGTTCAGTTTATGAAACGAATCTGTGTCATTGACGGACAGGGCGGCGGCATCGGGGCCGCCATTATCAAGCGGTTAAAATCCGCCTTTGGCGAACGTGTGGAAATCATCGCCCTGGGCACCAATGCCATTGCCACGGCACAGATGCTCAAAGCCAAGGCCAACCGCGGGGCGTCCGGCGAAAACGCCATTACCAGAACCATAGCCGATGCAGACATTATCGTCGGCCCGAGCGGCATTGTCATGGCCCATGCCCTGATGGGCGAAGTCACGCCGGCCATTGCCGAAGCCATATCCGGATGCCGGGCAAAAAAACTGCTGATACCCCTGTCCCAGGAAAACATGGAAATCGTCGGCATGACCCAGGATCCCCTGCCCCATCTGCTGGACGCCATGGTGGAAATACATTTAAAAGATATTGATCGCAAGGAGTAGTTATCATGTGTGAAGCAAACGCCTATTTAAAAAAAGAGGCCGGTGACGAACTGGTGATGGAATCGGTTGATCTGGTAGAACCGGATGAAGACGGTGACGGCATTAAGCTGATCAGCATTTTTGGTGAGCAAAAATTCTTAAAAGCCCACATTCATGCCCTTTCACTGGTCGACCACAAGGTGTATTTAAAAGAAAACGTTTAAACCGAACCGCCGACTCATTAATGAAAGTCTCGATCGCAAAAACATCCGGTTTTTGCATGGGGGTCCGCCGGGCGGTCGACATGGTCCTGGACGCGGCCAACAAATATGACGGCCCCATTCAAACCTACGGCCCGCTCATCCACAACCCGCAGGTGCTTTCCCTTCTGGAAGAGAAACGCATTTCCGTCATGGAAACCATTCCGGAAAAAGGGGCCGGCATTGCCCTCGTCCGGGCCCACGGTGTTCCGCCGGAAAGCACCCGGGCCCTGGAACAGGCCGGGTTTACGGTGATTGACGCCACCTGCCCCCGGGTCATCAAAGTACAGACCATCATCAGAAAATATGCGGAACAGGGATACGCCTGTATTATTGTCGGGGATGAAGATCATCCGGAAGTCATGGGGCTGCTTGGTTTTGCCGGCGAAAACGGACATGCCGTCAACACGCTGGATGAAATAAAACGCCTTCCGGCATTTGAAAAAGCCATTATTGTGGCGCAAACAACGCAAAGCGTGCCTCTGTTTGAACAGGTTACCGCCTGGGCCGCCGAACACCATCCCCACTACCAGGTATTTAACACCATTTGTCCGTCTACCAGGGATCGACAGGCCGAGACAAAACAGCTGGCGGACAAGGTAGATGTCATTATCGTGGTCGGCGGCCAGAACAGCGGCAACACCCAGCGCCTGGCCCAGATATCCGAACAAAGCGGAAAACCGGTTTTTCACGTGGAAACCAGCGCCGACCTTGACGTTAACGCCCTGGCCAAAGCCTCACACATCGGTATCACGGCCGGGGCTTCAACCCCCAACTGGATCATCACCAAAATTTTCCGCGAACTCGAGGCGGCACATTACAAATCCAAGGGCCGCATCGCCCGCTATCTGTTCAAATTTCAACGCCTGCTGATGCTGACCAATATCTATCTGGCCATTGGCGCGGCTTTTTTATGTTATTGTGCGTCTCAACTCCGCTTTGCCGATCTGTCCATGCCGCATATTATCATTGCCCTTCTGTATGTTTTTTCCATGCACACCTTAAACCGCCTGACCGGCATTGAAGAAGACCGTTACAACGATCCTTATCGTGCGGTTTTTTATGAAGAGCACATGTTTCTCCTGGCCGCCATGGCTATTGCCGCCGGCGCAGTCGGGCTGCTGGTGGCCTTTACGCTCGGGCCGTTTCCATTTCTGATGCTTCTGGTCATGAGCCTGCTGGGGCTGTCATACAACCTTTTTCTGGTTCCGGACCGCTTTTCGCATTTTCGGATTCGTCGCATCAAGGACATTCCCGGATCCAAAACCCTGTTAATTTCCATGGCCTGGGGTATCGTAGTGTGCGCCTTTCCGGCGGCCGCCTCCGGATCACTCAACCTGGCGGCCGGTTTAACCGCTGCCTGGTGTATGGGTATCGTTTTCGTACGGTCCGCTTTCTTTGATATCATTGCCATGCAGGGAGACCGGATCGCCGGAAAGGAGACCATACCCATTCTTCTGGGAGCGGACAAGGCCCTGCGGTTTTTGAAATTTGTGTTGGCCGTCCTGTTTGTTCTATTACCGGTGGGGGGGGTATTCGGTGTTGTTTCCGGTCTGGGATACGCTTTGCCGATTCTGTCCTTAACCGGCTATGGCCTGCTTTCCGCCTACAAAAAGCAAACCCTTCAAAGCGGCAACCGGCTTGAGTTTCTGGTGGAAAGCCAGTTTGTTCTGGCCGGTCTGATCAGCCTGGCCTGGGCCGTTCTTTTTTAAATCACGCAATTAACTTATTTTGCCTGGCGGGAATCTTTGTCCCGTTTACCGAAAAACGGCGGTTCTTCTCTCTTGACCAGCCGGATGATATTGTCTTTATGCCGTGCCACCACCACCAACCCGACAATAAAGGCGCCGGCGCACAAGACCGCGCTTGATGAAAACCACCAGACCGCCGGAGCAAGAGTAATGGCAGCGGACATGGACCCGGCCGAAACCCGGCGGGAAAAAAGGACGACCAGCGCGAACACGACTACGGCTGTCAGGCAGGCCAGGGGTGAAATGACCAGAAAGCAGCCGGCAGCGGTGGCCACGCCCTTACCGCCGCCGCTGAGTTTCGTGTACACCGGAAACATATGGCCTCCGACTGCGGCCAGGGTCGCCACGGTCATGGAAAAAGACGCCTCTGCCGGGCCCAGTTTGCCGGCCAGAAAAACCGGCAGCGCGCCTTTAACCAGATCAAGGGCCAGGGTAAACAGACCCAGCCGCATACCGGCCACCCGGGCCACATTGGTGGCGCCAATATTGCCGCTGCCTTTTTGGCGAATGTCCTGCCCTGAAAAAACCCTGGTTACCAGCACACCGGACGGAATGGATCCCATCAGATAGGCCAGTATAAATATAATGCCGTATCCGGCTAAACCTGTTATTTCCATGTGCTCACTGTTTTTTAAATTCGGTTGAAACGGTTGCTTATAACGCGTATCCTTTTTAAGACACCCTTTAATTATCAAAACCGGACAGAGAGAACAAGCCTGCCATGATAAAACCGGTAAAAATTGCCATTACGGATGAGCTTGACCTGCATACGTTCCGGCCGGAAGAAGTAGAAGATCTGCTGAAAGAATACTTTACGGAATGTATTAAGCTGCACCTTTTCACGGTAAGGGTGGTTCATGGAAAAGGAACGGGGATGTTAAAAAAACGGGTGCAGGCCGCTTTGAAAAAAAATCCCCTGGTAGTCTCTTTTTCTGACGCCCGGCCTGAAGCCGGGGGCTGGGGAGCAACCATGGTAACGCTTGATCCTTCTTTTTCTGCTGACACCGGCACAACCTGCTGATCAAACCATGACTTTCTTGTAAATAACAAAACCATGCGCGCTTTTGGATCTGTCCAAAAGAAGGCCGGCTGGAACGCTAATCACATAACCACTTAAACACATAAGCGCATAAACATTTAAGCACCACCATTACTTCCCGGTTTGGCTCCGGGCTGTGCCCGGTCAGGACGCCGACAAAAAAAACCGGCATACCCGAAAGCTCAGATATGCCGGTTTTATTTTTTTAAGTGTTGATTAAAAACAGATTACTAAACTTTTTCAACCAGCAGGGCGCCGCCGTTTCCAAACGCGCCGCAAAGTGAGGCCAGACCGTATTTTTCATCCGGAAAATCGGTCTTCAAAACGTTCAGCAGCGTTACGATAATGCGGGCACCGGATTCTCCCAGAGGATGGCCAAGCGCAATCGCACCGCCCCAGACATTGACCTTGTCAAACGGGGCATTGTCTTTGTCCAGTTTCAGCTCCCGAATACAGGCCAGGGACTGACTGGCAAACGCTTCGTTCAACTCAATGGCGCCGATGTCAGCCGGTGTCAGGCCGGTTCTCTTGAACAGCTTTTCCACGGCCGGAACCGGGGCCATGCCCATCATTGTGGGATCGCATCCACCCAGGCTACCATAACTGTATTTGTGCGTATAGGTGCAGCCCAGTTCATCGGCCTTTTTGCGGCTCATCATCAGCAGGCAGCAGGCGCCCTGGGTCAGGGGGGATGATGTGGCCGCGGTAACGTTACCGTCGGGTTTAAACGGAGAAACCATGGCGGCCATTTTGGCGGGATCGGTTTTGTCCCGGATCCACTGGTCATGCTCCACCAGAAACTCCTTGCCTTCCATATCAAGGCCGGTCACCGGAATGATTTCATTCTTGAACTTGCCGGCATCCCGGGCAGCCGCGGCTTTTTTGTTCGACCAGATGGCCATGTTGTCCATGTCTTCACGGGCGACTTTGTAAACCTCGGCGACCTTTTCCGCTGTCGCGCCCATGGGGAAATCCATCAGGTTATAACGATCAAACAACCGGGGCGGGAAATCCATGTTGGCGCCCATGGCCACTTTTTCCATATCCTCGACGCCGGCGGCGATCATGATGTCTGTTTCACCGGTCATAATGGCGCGGGCGGCGTGCATGGTAGCCGCCATGCCGGACGGGCACTGGTTGGTTATGGTGTTACTGGGAACACTTTCCGGATAACCCCCGGCCAGCCAGCCCAGACGGCCGATATCGTTCTGCATGCCGGAGGGATTGGCGCAGCCGACTAAAACCGCATCCACGTCTTCCGGCTTTACCTGTTTGTTTCTTTCAAACAGACCATCATAAACGGCGGTAAGCATTTGATCCGGTCTTAAGTTCCGAAACCAGCCCTTTTCGGCATGGGCACGGCCATTGGGTGTTCTAACGCCATCAACAAATACACATTCTTCCATAACAGCTCCTCTCTTCAGATAAGTTCTCTTTTGAATTATTTCTTTATTTTGTCTGTAAACGCTTCCTGAGCCATGGCCCGCACTTTTTTCTTGTCCAGTTTCTGAACCTCGGTCAGCGGCATATTTTCAACAATCTCCACCGCCTTGGGAACCGCGTACTTGGCCACCTGTTCTTTTAGAAAATTTATAATGTCTTCGGGTTTCAACAAATCCATTTGATCCGCTTTTGGTTGCACATAAGCCACCACCCGCTCGCTGCCCTCTCTCTCCGGATCCGGAATACCGACCGTGGCCGCCATCTCCACCTGAGGATGGGAGCACAAAATATCATCAATCTCTCTTGTATATACTTTGTAGCCTGAAACATTGACCATGTCCTTGGTCCGGTCAACAATATAAAAATAGCCGTCCTCATCCACCTTGACCACGTCACCGGTCCGGACATAACCTTTTTCATCCAGTCCGCTGCCGGGATCCGGCCAGTAGCCCAGCATCCGTTGCGGGCCCTTGAGACACATTTCGCCTCTTTTACCGGCCAGGATATCCGCCTCTGAAAGCTGAGTTCCGGAATCCACGTCAATCAACACAATCTCGGTGTCCGGAAAGGGAATGCCCACAGCGCCTCTTTTTTCGCTGGTTTTCTTTTTCTTTTTTTCGCTGCCCGTACTTTTTACTTTAAACGAAATAAACTTTCCGGCGACGGTTCCGATGGTTTTACTTCCCACCATTCGTAATGCCTGATTGGTAATCGGCGTTACGCCGGGCAACCCCAGAAAAGTACTGTTCAACCGCTGCGGAATACGCCCTCCGGCCAGCCGCAACAAAAAAGAGGTGTTCAGATGGGTGCAGGGAGACATTTCCGAAAGGCCATAGCCCTCCATGATGGCACCGCTGGACTTTTTCTCAAACGCCTCCTGGGTACTCGGCGGCAGGGGGGCGGAACCGGAAACGGCCAGCATGCCGAGACCTTCCATTTCTTCCTGGGCGATTTTCAAAAACTGAGTGGGAACACCCATCTGCATGAGCGGCCGATACTCTTTGATCATGTCCACCATTATTTTGGTGTCACGCGCGTCCGTGATCAGAATCTGATCTGCACCCAGAATCGTCAACACATGCATAATAATATGACCATATGAATGAAACATGGGCAGCCCGTTTAAAACCGAAATAGCCCCTCTTATAACCCTGCTGGCCCCGCCCTGGGCCCAGCTCGACTGGATGGCGTTGGCGTAAACATTTCGGTGGGTCAGCATGCATCCCTTGGGCAGGCCGGTGGTACCACCGGTAAACAGCAGCAACTCCAAATCCTTTTCCACATCGAACTGAATCGTGGGGGGAGTGGGTTGTGACTCGGCGATCAGATCACTCATCCAGAAAGCATTGGGAATATCAAGCTTTTCATGGCTTGCCGGTGGCGCCAGGGAATAATCATCCAGGCTGGTGACAATAAGAAACTCGATGGCTGTTTTTTCCATGACGGCTTTGGCCAGGTCAAGGTATTCATCCAGACAGATCAGTGCCCTGGGCGTCCCTTTTCCGAATTTGTGCTCCAGGTTGGCCGGGGGTTCCAGGTTGCTGCTGGGAATCTGGACCAGGCCCGCCTTGGCAATACCATAATCCGCTATCACAAACTGAATGGATGTCGGCAGAAGGGTTGCCACCCGATCACCCTTTTTCAGCCCTTTTGCGGCCAGGGCCGCCGCCAGACGATCCGCATGATCCTTGACCTCGGGATAGGTCATCTTAAACTTGTTTTGAATGACACCTGTCCGCTTGAACTTCCGGGCGGCCTCGTCCAGAATGTCACCGACCGGTTTGTCCGGATAAGGGGCCAGTGTTTCGGGAATACCGAAAACTTTGTACTCTTTAAACCACGGCATTTTCGCAGTCAAAGCTCACTCCTTCTGTTGACGGGTTTATAAAAAAAATAACCATATGGGATGAACGTACGACAAGTCAGTTTTTAATGCTAATTATGTAAACAGTGGCTGGGTCTGCATGGCAAAGGCCATATCGCCTTCAATCTGCATCCCGCCGGACATAAAAAGGTTAACCGGGTTGGTCTCTTTTTTCACCAGGGCTATGGAATCGGACATTTTCATCTTAAACGTCGCCTTGGGGGTATCGGCACCGTTCAATACTGTGGCAATGCTAACGACACTGCCGTCATCATTGGCGAGTTCGGCGACCATTGTTCCTTTCAGACCCTGCAGCGCCTGATATTTTTTCTTGTTCAGATCGCTCTGAATGCCCAGGAGCATGTCAAGGCTGTCGGTCTCAATCATTTTCTGCAGGTCACCTTCGGCAATCTCAATAAGGACCATAGCACTGTCAAGATCGCCTTCTTTAACGTCAAAGTCGGTCCCGTTTTTGACCACGTAGCTGTACTTGGTGCCGGAAACGTCGACCACCATCGTAAGCTCCGTATCCGCCAATTCTGCAGCAGCTCCGCTTTCAGCTATCATTTTTTTGGCCATGTTCGGTGAAAAATCAAGCAGCAAATCTTTTATACTAATGTCTTTTGGAATATCCATTATATTAATTCTCCTCTTTCGGGTTTTTCAAAGCAAAACAAAATTATTAAGTTATATTCATCCCATATGGTTTCTGTCAACAGAAAGTTAACCTTTAAACTGTCGTCTTTGGCAACTGGCAAAAGAGCGACGCTCCGTATTCACAGGGCTTTTATCGGCACCACCTCCCATCCAATAACCCATGTCGGCTTTACCGGCTTCGGGTTTAAAGGGCAACACATTTAAAAAAACCTTCGTTTTGACATTTTTTTACCGGTTTCATCCTTTTTTAAAACCCGGCCTTGACAAAAAAATGCTTGTGTGTTGACTTTTCTAACTTTATTGTTTACGTTATAAAAAACTGACATGTCAGTTCTATAATTTAGCCAATCCGTTGTCAACAAAAAAACGGAAAAAAGGACATAAAAAATATGAAAGCCGAAAAAAGGAAGCAGCTGATACTCTGTTGTGCCAAAACGCTTTTCTCCACATATGGTTTTTATCGCACCCAGATTTCGGACATTACGAAAAAGGCCAAAATCGCCCGCGGCACGGTATACCAGTACTTTAACAACAAAGAGGATATTTTCATCACGCTGCTTGAAAACGCTTATCAGCAATGGGAAATTGCCATATCAAAAGCCGTTTCGGAAACCAACCTGAACACCATAACGCCTGTTGATTTCCTAAAACGAAGAATCCGCACAACCGTTGCATTTCTCGTCGCCGACCCGGATATTTGCAACATTGCCATGACCATGGGGTTTGGCCTGCCGAGCCGGCTGGAATCGGTTACCCGCAGGATCGAAAAAAAAATTGTCATTATTGCCATCAACGACTTCAAGCTGGCATTACATAGCGGTCATGCCCGGGAAGACCTAAACACCAGACACGTTGCCGAAATGTTGGCCGGGGCTATTTTCTACTGCGTCTACTCGTCGCTTTTGCGGGCAGAAAAAAAGCCAGAGCAGGTCGATGTCGAAGCCCTGACCGACGAAATTGTCGCCCTTTTCGCACCGGGCATTTTCAAGCTGGAATCCCTAAAGCTGTAACGTATTTTAAAAAACATCGCCCTTTTGTTAATTTTCTCTTGACAGAAACGGTTTGTAAAATATAATTAACTGTTTTTATAATATAGTGTTATTCCATAAATTAAGGAGTGGTTATGTACGCGGTAATTGCCACCGGTGGCAAACAGTACCGGGTTGAAAAAGATGACGTTCTGCGGATCGAAAAAATTCCCGGAAATGTAGGGGATTCCGTCTCCTTTGACCAGGTCCTGCTGTTTTCTGATAAAGAAAACGTCAGCATAGGACGCCCCCTTCTGGAAAAGGTTACAGTCAAAGGACATATCGTAGAACAGGACCGGGCGAAAAAAATAATTGTATTTAAGTTCAAGCGCAGAAAACGGTATCGCCGGAAACAGGGGCACAGACAATCGTTCACAGCCATTAAGGTTGACGCCATAGAGGCTGCCTAAAACGGTTCTGCATTGAATTTTAAAAGTTGAGGTGTTGATATGGCTCACAAAAAAGCGGGCGGAAGCTCCAGAAACGGTCGAGACAGTCAAGGTCAGCGACGAGGTGTCAAGCGGTTCGGCGGTGAACAGGTCACCGCGGGCAGCATTATCGTGCGCCAACTGGGTACGAAGTTTCACCCCGGCAACAACGTCGGACTGGGTAAAGATTATACCCTGTTTGCAAAAATTGACGGTGTCGTCGCCTTTGAAGCTTCGGGTAAGCGAAAAAAAGTCAGTGTTTATGCAGCTTGAAGTTTATTGACGAAGCCACTATTACAGTCAGTTCCGGCCACGGCGGCAGCGGGTGTGTCAGCTTCAGGCGGGAAAAGTATATCCCGCGGGGCGGACCCGACGGCGGTAACGGCGGTAACGGCGGTAATATCATTTTTAAAACAGACACCGGTAAACGCACGCTTCTCGAGTTTCGAACCAAAAGATCTTTTACCGCCCAGAACGGGGCCCCGGGTAAAGGCAAACAGCAAACCGGAAAAACCGGTAAAGACACCATCATCTCCTTGCCGCCCGGAACGATCATCAGCGAGGCTGAAACCAACCGGGTAATTAAAGACATGGTCCGGCCGGACACGACCTTTGTCTTTCTTAAAGGCGGCCGGGGCGGTAAAGGAAACAAGCATTTCACCAGTTCAACCTACCGTTCTCCGAGATTTGCTCAACCAGGCGAACCCGGACAGACCGTAACGCTCAAACTGGAACTGAAAGTTCTGGCCGATATCGGCATTATCGGGCTTCCCAATGCCGGTAAGTCCACGCTTCTCAGCGTTATTTCAGCCGCCCGACCCGCTATCAACGATTATCCTTTCACAACCCTGTCGCCAAACCTGGGTATGGTTCAGGTTAAAAACGGCGAACCTTTCGCCGTTGCCGATATACCCGGCCTGATCGAAGGGGCGCACACGGGTACCGGTCTGGGCATACAGTTTTTAAAGCACATTGAACGAACCCGCTTTCTGGTTCATTTGATTGATGCCAGTGCCATTGATAATGCCGACCCGTTGAACGGGTTCCGGACGATAAATACCGAACTGGCACAATACGGCAAAAACCTGATGGAAAAGCCTCAGGTGGTCGTGCTTAACAAAACAGATATTCCCGAAGCCGTTGAAAAAGCCGATACATTTATAAAAGCAACCGGTCTTAAAACCTGTTTTAAAATTTCCGCAGCCACAAAAAACGGTATAGAGGATTTAAAAAACCACCTGTTTGCGCTATTATGCCAATATCATGAACAAGATTCGTCACCAGATTCTGAATAATGCCAGAAGAGTTGTCATCAAAGCGGGAAGCGGCGTTCTGACCGGCCGGCGCGGCCTGAACGACACCGCCATGAAGACCATCAGCAAGGGCATCTGTGCGCTGATGGATAGAAACATTGAAGTCATTTATGTTTCCTCCGGCGCCATGGCGGCCGGAGAAAAAAAGCTGGGGTTGACCCGGCGTCCGACAGAACTGCCGCAACGTCAGGCGGTGGCAGCTACCGGACAGGCCGGTTTGATGATGGCATACGAAAAAGCGTTTGCCCGTTTCGGTAAGCAGGTCGCTCAGATATTGCTGACCAGCGACGACTTGACCAACCGCAGGCGCTACCTGAACGCCAGAAACACGATTCACACGCTTCTGTCCTGGAAGGTGGTGCCCATCATTAACGAAAACGATACGGTAGCAACAGAAGAGATCAAACTGGGCGACAATGATAATCTGGCGGCCATGATAACCCTTCTGATGGAAGCCGACATTTTGATAAACCTGACGGATATTGACGGGCTCTATGATAAAGATCCGCGTAATGACCCCACGGCCGCACTGATTGACGCTGTGTCGGCTGTTTCTCCGAAGCTGGAACAGGCGGCGGGAAACATGCCGGGACCCCTGGGCAGGGGCGGTATGCTGAGTAAAGTCAAAGCCGCAAAAAAACTGATGACGGCCGGTATTCCCATGATTATCGCCAATGGTCGAAACAACAACATCCTTTTTGACCTTTTTTCCGGTGTGGAAACCGGGACTTTTTTTGAGCCCAAACCGCATAAAATGTCCTGTAAAAAATGCTGGATCGCTTTCAGTGTAAAACCCAGGGGCGAAATTACGGTTGACGATGGTGCTGCCAACGCTTTGACAAGCCGCGGTAAAAGCCTGCTTTCCAGCGGAATCACGGACGTAAGCGGTACTTTTACCGTCGGTTCGCCGGTGACCGTAAAAAACCAGTCCGGAGACATCATCGCCACCGGACTGGTAAACTATTCGGCCTCGGACATTCGCGCCATAATGGGCTTAAAATCGAGTCAAATCGGAGAAAAACTGGGCTACAAGCCTTACGACGAAGTCATTCACAGAAACAACCTGGTTCTTTCCTGATCCCGCCGGACGTTTAAAAAACCCTTTCAGGTGGAACCTTTAACTGTTTTTTAGGGGATTCAAGCATGACCATTGAAAAGATGATTGTCACTATGGCAAAAGATGCCCGTAAGGCGGCGGCACATATGGCGAAATGTCCGACCGGGCAAAAAAACGAGGCGCTTAAAAATATCGCCCGCCAGCTGGAAAAAGACACGGACCGTATCAGGAAAGAAAATGAAAAAGACCTTAAAAAGGCTGAACAGAACGGTCTTTCGGCGGCCATGATCGACCGCCTGACGGTCAACGACAACACCATTGCTTCCATGGCCACGGGTATGCTCGAAGTCGCCGCCCTGGAAGATCCGGTCGGCTTAAAAGGTGCCACCTGGCGAAGACCGAACGGACTGGAAGTGGCTAAAATGCGTATTCCCCTCGGTGTCATCGGGATCATCTATGAATCCAGACCCAATGTCACGGTTGACGCGGCCGGGCTATGCCTTAAAGCCGGAAATGCGGTAATTCTTCGCGGCGGATCGGAAGCGCTGCACTCCAACCAGGCGCTGGCGACAAGCATCAGGCAGGCGCTTTCAGCGGCCAACCTGCCCGAAAAGGCGGTTCAGGTTGTTCCTTTGACGGACCGGGAAGCGGTTACCTGTCTTCTGGCACAGGAAGAGCATATCGACCTGATCATACCCCGGGGCGGAGAAGGACTCATACGATATGTCGTTCAACACTCCTCGATCCCGGTTCTTAAACACTACAAAGGTGTCTGCCATGTTTATGTTGATGAAAATGCCGACCTGGAAATGGCCAAAGCCATCTGCTTCAACGCCAAAGTCCAGCGTCCGGGCGTTTGCAACGCCATGGAAACCATGCTGGTCCACAAGCAGATCGCTGACGCTTTCCTCCCGGCCATGGCAGAACAGTTTCTCTCGGCAGGCGTTGTTCTCAAGGGATGTCCTGAAACACAAAAACGGGTGACACAGGCCCAGGCGGCCTCTGAAGAAGACTGGTACGCCGAATACCTGGATCTGACCCTGGCGGTGAAGGTGGTCGACACAATGGATGACGCCCTGGCCCACATTGCCCGATACGGTTCATCCCATACAGAAGCCATTGTTACCAAAGACTATAGCCGGGCCCAGCGCTTTTTAAAAGAAGCGGACGCCTCTGTTGTCCTGGTCAACGCCTCAACCCGGTTTAATGACGGCGGTCAATTGGGGTTGGGCGCGGAAATCGGCATCAGCACATCAAAGCTCCACGCTTTCGGACCAATGGGTGTGGAAGAGCTGACAACGGCCAAGTTTGTTGTTCTAGGTGATGGACAGATAAGAGCGTAAAGGCAATCAATGAAAGCAGGGCTTTTCGGTGGGACGTTTAATCCGGTTCATTCCGGACATGTTTTGATTATGTCCGATATAATTGATGCTTATTCTTTGGATAGCGTCATCATCGTCCCTGCTGCCGTGCCGCCCCATAAACCGGCTGATTATATGGCAGATATAAACCTGCGTCTGGAAATGACGCGTCTGGCCTTTGCCGGTTTGCCGCGATGCCGGGTGTCCGATATAGAGGCAAAACGCGGTGGCAGGTCTTATACCATTGATACGGTTCACTATTTTTTAAAAAACCTGTCGTCGGAGCCGGAGCTTTTTTTTATTGTCGGCCTGGACGCTTTTCTGGAGCTGGATACCTGGAAAGACTACATGGCGTTGCTTAAAACCATACCCTTTATCGTGATTAATCGCCCGCTGACCGATGGTGCGGGGCAGCAGGCACTGGCTTCTTTTCTGACCTCAAAAATTTCCCCCGGATACGTATTTTCTCCTCAACGAGATGTTTTTGTTGATGATAGGTTTATGCCCGTCTTTTTTCATAAAACGCCGGCCATTGATATTTCTTCCACGCAAATAAGAGAACGGCTGAAAACAGGCCGCCCGGTACAAGACATGCTACCCGATGATGTTGAACAATTTATTAAAGAAAGAGGCATCTATCAATGACAACCGACATTGTTGCCGCGTTTGAAACGTATCTCTCGGCAATTACGGAAAAAAAAGCCCAGGATGTGGTGTTGCTTGACGTGCGGGGGCTGACGTCCATCGCCGACGCCTTCATTCTCTGCTGTGGAAATTCCAACCGCCAGGTTTCCGCCCTTGCGGATCATATTATAAAAACCTTAAAAAAACAGGGGGTCAGACCGCTTTCTGTCGAGGGTTTAAGGGAGGGGCGCTGGGTTCTTATTGATTATGGATCCGTTATCATTCATGTTTTTTACGAATCCGTGCGGACTTTTTACGATATAGAAGGTCTCTGGTCGGATGCCGTGCGAATCGATATTTCAACTGAAGAAACAACATAAAAGGAGACAACCGGCTTATGTTAAAAACCAAACGGCCCTGCCTGCTGATGATTCTTGACGGCTGGGGAATAAGCCCCGAGCTGAAGGGAAACGCTGTGGCCGCCGCCGACACACCGCATATAGACCGTTTATTTGCCGAGTATGCCCACACAACGCTTCGTTGTTCAGGCGAGGCCGTCGGCCTGCCCGAGGGATACATGGGCAATTCTGAGGTCGGCCATCTGAATATCGGTGCCGGAAGGGTGGTCTATCAAGACCTGATGCGTATCAACCTTTCCATCAGAGACGGTTCGTTCTTTAATAACCGGATATTCGCCTCGGTCATGGACTCGGTAAAAGCCCGGAAGGCCGCCCTCCACCTGATGGGTCTGGTTTCCGACGGTGGTGTTCACAGTCATGTCGATCACCTGCAGGCCCTGGTAGAAATGGCTGCGGAACGCGACATAACGGTTTTTATTCATGCCATTTTAGACGGCCGGGACACCCCTCCGGACAGTGGAAAAGCCTATGTCTCTGATCTTGAAAACTTCCTGTCAACATATACCAATGCCCGAATCGCAACCATCTGTGGCCGTTATTATGCCATGGATCGGGATACGCGCTGGGATAGAACTGAAAAGGCTTACCGGTTATATACCGAAGGCGTGGGAATTGCCGAAACAAACCCCGTTGCCGCGGTTGAAAACGCTTACAACAGGGGAGAAACCGACGAGTTTGTGGTTCCGGTAGCAATATGTGATGATAACGGTGCGCCTTCCGGCGTGCTTTCAGAAAATGACGGCCTGATTTTTTTCAATTTTCGCTCTGATCGGGCCCGGCAGATTGTTCGCGCTTTTTCGGAAAAGGATTTTACATCTTTTTCCAGACCTGTCATTCCACGACTTTGCGACATCGTCTGTATGACCGAATATGATAAATCCCTGGCTCTTCCGGTTGCTTTTCCGCCAGCTTATCTTACCCATATCCTGGGTGAAACCCTGGCGGGCCAGGGGTATTCCCAGTTGAGAATCGCCGAAACCGAAAAATACGCCCATGTTACCTATTTTTTTAATGGGGGTGTCGAATCACCCTTCGATCGGGAAGAACGCATACTGATTCCCTCCCCCCGGGATGTGGCGACCTATGATCTGAAACCGGAAATGAGCGCGGCCGGTGTGGCCGAGGCCCTGATTCAGAAAATAAAACAAAAGGATCACGACCTGATGGTGGTCAACTTTGCGAACCTGGACATGGTCGGGCATACCGGGGTGTTTGAGGCAGCTGTGTCCGCCTGTCAGACCGTAGACCGGTGTGTGGGTGCGGTAATAAAGGAACTTTTATCTCTTGACGGTTTTGCCCTGATCACCGCCGACCATGGAAATGCCGAGCAGATGATGGACATAAACGGTTCACCGCACACAGCGCACACGACAAACCCGGTGCCCTTGATTCTGGTTGATGACAAGCGAAAAAAAACCGACATGAGGGAGGGAAAGCTGGGTGACATCGCACCGACTATTTTAAACCTCATGGAACTGGTACCCCCGGCTGAAATGACGGGTATTTCGTTGCTCGGTTAATTGCGCCCGGAGCCTGACCGGCCGTTAACAGTCCGGAAGTACAGGACAATAAAAGTATTTTCCCGACAGATCAAAGTGGTTTAAGTTGACACCTCTTTACCACAGTGCTTGCAAACTTTTGCTCTTTTTTTAATTATTTCAGCACAATAAGGACACTCGGTGGTAAAATGCCGTTCGTGGATCTTTTGGATGGCCGCCTTGACGGTCGTGTCAATTTTTTCATTTCCGCTGATAAAGCCGCGCAAGGGCTCGATCGCTTCCAGATCTCCGATATCACCCATCATTTCACCCGCTTTCAACCGCACCCGGGCCGGTGCCGTCACATCAAGCAAGAGCCTCAAGACTTCAATCCACCGGTTTTCCGTGTAAAGTTCAGCCAACATCAAAAAGCCCTGTTTGGTGGCTTCTTTGATTCGCTCTTCTTCGGCCAGCACCTCGTCCGTAACAATCTGCCCGGTACCGCCCTGTGAACTGAAAACCGGCATGCATTCGAATCTTCCGGAGTCCGGATAGCAGATGTTTCGATAGGATGCCGAATGCCCAAAAGAGCCGCCGATATGATCCCACCCCTGCTTGAACGTCGGGCAGTCTTCATTAAAGCAGACATACAGATAAGGAACGCCCCAGCCCAGCCCGTCACCGAATGACATCGGCGGGACCTCCCAGATTTGCATCTCCTGATTACAGCCCGGACATTTTGGTTTTTCCTGTTCCATCATTTTTTCCAGGAACTGTTCTTTGGTTTGAGTTGCCATATGATTAACCTTTCTTAAGCAGAACCATTGCGCACCAACCGTTTTCTGAAAACGTCGAAAGACAGTCAAATGCTTTTGTATACACCGACAGAAGGTTGTCGCACTCTTCTACTTTTGCACCGGAAAGAACCGCCAGACCGTTCTGCTTTGTTTTATCGGATATCTGTTTTGCGTATCTTATCAGCGTCGGTGGCCTCATGTTGCCTATTATTAAATTAAATCGTTCTGCTATTTTGTCAACGGGCTCATTGCAAACCGAAATCCGGTTTTGCAGATCATTTGCAATAATATTTTCCCGCGCCTCTTTTCTGGCGCAAGGGTCTATGTCGATTGCCAGAACCCGCTTTATACCCAGAACCGCTGCGGTTATAGCAAGAATACCCGAACCGGTGCCGATGTCCAGCGCTGTTTTTTCACCCGGTTCCGATATGTTTTTCGACAAAACGGTATCAATGACGCGAACGGAAAGCCGCGTTGTCGGATGGCGGCAGTCTCCAAAAGCGGCTCCCGGCAGAATCTTTACCAGCGACAGCCCGTCTGGAAGGGGTGTCTTGTTTTGATGGGTCGCAAGCAGGATTCGCTCGGACAGGCGCACGCCGGTGGTATAATCTTTCTCCAGAAAGCTCTGACCACTGTCATAGACATATCGAAAATAACCGTCATTCACCAGCCGATGAAGGAACCCCACGGCCTGTCGCATCTTTAAACCGTTTTTACGCGCCAGCAGCCGGGTGGCCTGATGACAGGAAACCCTGGTGGGCGTTTCTTCCAGCAGCCTGGAAATATCCTCTATTATTTTTTCCAAGGAAAACCAACCCGTTTAAAAGCACCTGTTATCCGGTAAAACGTTTCAATCCGAAGAAAACAAAACATCGCCGGTTTAACGAAACTCAACTCCTTCCTTATCCAGAAGCGCTTTATACCAGCAGGAAAAGTCAAACATGGCTAAAAAACGATCTTCATTGTTGATCAGCCCCAGGCTCATTTCAACCAATCCCCGCCGGTACTGACCACTGATTTTTTCATCACCCCGGGTTTGCAGAAACTCCTTTGTCAAGGTGTGGCTGGTTCTCTGTGTAACGTCTTTTCGTATATCGATGGGATCTTTTGGCGGCTCAAATGGATTCCAATCCTCGTACCCTTTCTTCAGAATCCGCTTCTGGCCCCGTTCAGACATGCTTTCAAAAATGGCACGCTTCTGGTTTTCATCTGCTGACATACCGTTTTCTGTCATCTGAACACTCCTTTTTATGTTTGATCCTTTTTTTCGTCTTTATCTTTCTCATCTTCCTTTTCATCAGAAAAACCGAAATAAGCGTCATTATAGTCTGTCAAAATGGCCATGGACACCGGAACCAGCAGGCCATCCATGTTTTTGTAAGGCGTTTGGATGGCTTCTACAATTTCAGCGGAAATCCGGTTTAACTGATCAAAAAGCTTGTCCATGTTTACCACCGGGTATTTTTCACCTTCTATAAAGCCGCTTTTCCCGCAGGTATGACTCATCCCCTGTATCAAGGTCGGAATACCGTAAACCCGGCAGGTAATCGGTCTGTCGGCGTATAAAGAACACATCTCCCTTTCGTTGAGCAGCGGACAACGTATTCTTTCCCGACCCATTTTATATAAAAGTTCCACTTCATTTGATCGGTCTTCCTTGAGCTCTTTGGAAGCCTGTTTTTTCAGCTTGAACACGGCCCGGTCAGCCTTGTTGGCCTTTTCCATGAGCTCCGAATCTGCGCCAAAAGCATCCCTGGCCTTTTGGTTCAAGTACAGGGCCTCAACCAGAGAAAGATCAAACAGCGCGTAACAGCAGTCGGTACACCCTTTTTTACAGTTAACGCAGGCCGGATACGCCGCTTTAACTTTTTCAACGATCTGGTCTATCTGTTCAACCAGGGCTTCATATTTTTTAAAATACGGGGAAAAATCAAAATCCATAATATGTCCTCACCTTCTGTGTTTTTATTAATGTTTCACGTGAAACATTTTTACTTTCCGATACAAAACCGGCTGAAAATATCATCCAGGACATCCATTCCGGCACAATGACCGACGATCTCATTAAGCGCTTTGATGGCATCTCTCAAATCAATCGCGACCAAATCCTCGGGAAGATTGCGGGTTATGGCGTCCATTGCAGACATTACGGCTTCAAGCGCCTTTTTCAGGGCGGCCCGGTGTCGAATGTTCGGCAGCAGCGAATCCTCTTCAACCATTGTCAGGCGGCTTTTAAGCCGATTGACCATTAACGCCTTAAGATTGGAGACGCCCTCACCTGTCAGCGCCGAAATCTTAACAGCCGGAAACCGTTCCTGCAACTCGGAATCAAAATCAAAGCCGTCCGTCTGACAAAGATCTGTTTTGTTACCGACAAGAATCAGGTTGTCCGGCGGAACCGATGCCATCATCTCCAGGTCTTCGGTAGAAACACCAACCGTGGCATCAACCAGATATACCACCGTGTCCGCTTTTGAGGCAACGTCCTTCGTCCGTTGCATACCGGCTTCTTCCAACACGTCTTTTTTTTCGATTCCAAGACCGGCCGTATCCGTAAAAACAAAACCATAACCTTCGATCGTCAGCGTTTCTTCTATAAAGTCCCTGGTCGTACCCGGAATGGCGGAAACAATCGCCCGCTCCCGCCCCAAAAGCGTATTCAGAAGGGTTGATTTGCCGGCGTTGGGAGCACCAATCAGAGCAACCTTAACACCCGTCCGGATCCAGGCATAGTCTTGATGGCGCTCGATTAACTGCTCCAGTCGAGGAACAACAACAGAACGAAGCCGGTTTTGAACCGCTTCTAAAAAAACCGGTTCCAGGTTCTGGTCCGAAAAGTCGATTGAGGCTTCGATTTCCGCAAGTATGCCGGAAAGATGTTCTTTTATGGTATCGATTTCCACGTTCATCTTTCCGGCTATCTGGTTGACCGCTAAATTGAGCGCTTTTTTCGACCGTGACGCAATAATATCAGCCACTGCTTCGGCCTGCATCAAATCTATTTTACCATTTAAAAAAGCACGGCGGGTAAACTCCCCGGGCTCGGCAAGCCTGGCGCCGAGGTCCATCAGCAACTGAAGAATCGTATTCAAAACATAAGGGCTGCCATGGGCATGGATTTCGACCACATCCTCTCCAGTGTATGATCGGGGTCCGCGCATAAAAACAACCAGAACCTCATCAATCAGCTGGTGATCATCAACAATCTGTCCATGATAAAACCGGTGTGATCGAATCGTTTCGATAGAAAGTGTTGCCGGGGCTTCGTCTGGCCGGGCACGAGATACTGGTCGAAATACCTGTAAAAGAAGCGCTAAAGACCGGGGTCCTGAGACCCGAATGACCCCAACACCGCCGGCGGCAAGAGGCGTGGCAATGGCGGCTATGGTGCTGTTTTCCATTTTTCTGTTTTTCTAAAACATTTGGAGGCCTTTTGAGCTTAAAAAAGGTGGTGGCCATCAACAACTTTTTAAGGGTTAGACCGTTACTTCTCTCCGCCCTTTTTTCCTCGCCAGGTTTTTTTACCTGGATGAATGACAATATTCCGGACTTCTCCACCACCCGTACTTCGCGTTTTAACGTTTTTGTTCTTTCGTAGCGCGTCGTGAATTATTTTTCGTTCATAAGCATCCATGCGGTTGATGGTGGTCGGTTTTCCCGTCTGTTTGACTTTATCCGCCATTCTTGCGGCCAGGGATTTCAAAGAGGCTTTTCTTTTTTCCATATATTTTTCGACATCCACAGAAACCCGGGCCCGTTCGCCACAGGACTTGTGAATGATTTTTTCCACGATATGCTGCATGGCCTTCAACGTCTGTCCGTGCTTTCCGATCAATATGGCGGCATTGTCCCCTTCGATATTAAAAAAAGCCTGCTGGTTCTGTAAACGGAAAGAGACGGTCGCTTCGGTGCCGATACAATCAATGATTTTGGAAAGCGCGATTTTTCCAACTTCAAGGTCCGCTTCGGTAAGCGTTCTTTCCGGCTCACGGTCTAAGGCGTCCGGTTCAGGGTCTAAGGCGTCCGGTTTCGCGGGAGCCGGGGGTTCGTCTGCTTCCTCCGGGTTGTTCGTGTCCGCATCGGCAAAGGTTTCATCCACCAGGGAAAGAATTTCCTGTCTTTCCTTTTCCGCCGCTGTTACTTCCGCGTTTTCCGGCTTCTTAACACGGATTTTAGCATTTTTTGCACCGACCAGACCGAAAATTCCACTGGAGCCGGAAAATTCTATTTCATATTTAAGCTTTTCTGTCGTAACCCCAAGTTCTTTACACGCATTTTGTATGGCAGCATCAACGGTTTTTCCTTCAAAAAAAGACCAGGAAGCCATTTTTTCCTCCACTACTTAAGATTTCTCCCGGGTGACATACTGCTGCTGAAAAATCGAAAAAAGGTTGTTCACTATAAAATACAGCACCAGCCCGGAAGGGAAGTTGATAAAAATAACGGTTAAAAATATCGGCATCAGCAGCATCATTTTGGCCTGGGCCGGATCCCCCGGAGACGGTTGCATTTTCTGCTGCAAAAACATGGTGGCACCCATGATAATCGTCAGCACAGGAATTCCCGTCGGTGGTTGCATCAGGGGAATTGTAAAATCAAAAGAAAAAAGTCGCTCCGGGGCGGAAAGATCATTGATCCACATGAAAAAATGGGCGTGGCGGAGTTCTATGGCCTGGTAAAGCATTCGATAAAAAGCAATAAACACCGGAATCTGAATCACCATGGGAAGGCAGCCCCCCAGTGGGTTGACTTTATATGTTTTATAAAGCCCCATCATTTCCTGATTCATTTTCTGTTTATCGTTTTTATATTTTTCCCGTATTTCCGCCATTAAGGGTTGTATCTTCTTCATCTCACCCATGGATTTATAGCTCTTTGTGCCCAAAGGCCAGAACAGCAGTTTGATGATCAGCGTCACCAGCATGATGGAAATCCCGTAGTTGGGAATGATGCGATAGATCTGCTTCATCAGCCAGAGACAGGGCCTGGCTACAACATCGAACCAGCCAAAATTAACCGCCCGGTCTAAATCACTGCCGACCGATTTTAAAACACTGATATCCTTGGGCCCCATATAAAGCGTATAGTGATAGGTCGACTTCGCCTGGGGTGACAGGGACGCCATGTTCTGACGATATTGAACCGATACCAGACCGTCTTCCCCATGCTTCAGAGCCATGACGGCTTCGTCCGGCTGTTCGGGAATCACAGCGGTCATAAAATAGCGGGTCTGAATGGCAACCCAGGAAAGAGGGCCGGGAATACTCGGGGTCTCTTCTATCTTTTTGAGCTTGACCTCTTCCAGTTTTCCCCCGATGTAAGTGCAGGGGCCTTCAAACACAAACCGGCTTTCCTTTTCTGAAAAATTGCGGTTTAGAGATACGCCCAGAACACCGCCAAACGGTTCTGCCGATCGGTTTTCAACCGTAATATCAAGACCAACCGTATAAGTATCCGGCAAAAAGGTGTATCGTTTTGTTATGGATACGAACTCGTTTACATGGCTTTTAAAAGAAAGCGTTCTGGCCGAGCCGGCGACCTCAACCGTTCCGGAAACACCGGCATCCGGGTAAAAACGGCTTGTTTTATTATCCGGTACAGCGGTTAATTCAAAATTAACGCAGCCGGTCCCCCGGTCGTTTTTTTCTGAAATAAGCTGTTTGTTTGGTGATGCGTCACTATTGTCTGCTTTATAGTGTTTTAAATTAAAGGCCGTAAAACACATTTCCCGTCCTGATAACACGGCTGAATACAATGGGGTTTCAATAAAGATGGGGGGTGAGGGCGGTTCTTCAACAACCGTGGTCACCTCCGTCATTTTATCGCCATCGTCTTCCACCGGTTTTTTGGCTGGAGGCAATGCTTCCCGGAGGGGTTCTGACGGAGGGTGAACAACCTTCTCCTCTTGTGCCGTTTGCTCGGGGACAGGCGCCCGGGGCATTTCCGGTTTAAAGAAAAAATCCCAGACCAGAAGAATAAGAACTGATAGCACAATGGCTATAACAAGTCGTGTTTGTTCCATTTTTTTTGTATCCTGACAATAACTTTTTTACAGAGGACAGCACGGTCGAACAGCTGCCAAAAACAAAACACAGGTCTTGTTCTCGGCCTGTTCAGCTTGGATGCGTATTCGGAAAAAAAGACAGACGGCTTGTCCGTGGCTTAAGGGACGGGATCATAACCACCGGGATGAAAAGGCTGACATTTTGAAAGTCTTCTAATGGAAAGTAAGCCCCCTTTTATAACCCCATACCGATGGACAGCTTCGTAAGCATATTCTGAGCAGGTAGGATAAAACCGGCAGGCAGGCCCCAGCAAGGGGGATAACCACCACTGATATGCTTTTATTAACAAAAGGAGGCCTTTTTTAAATATCATGGCTAGAAATTTTTTCAAAAATTTTATCCAGTGATGAAAAAACCTTCTCTGAAGAACATTGCGCAATATTTTTTTTGGCAATGATATTAATATCCCAACAACCACATAGGTTTTGCTTGCTTGTTCTGAAACGCTCTCTGACCTGTCGCTTTAAACGGTTTCGTGTAGCGGCGTTTCCCGCTTTTTTAGATATCGTCAATCCCAGCCGGCTGTTATTTCTGTTGTTTCCTGTAAACTGAGCAATAAAGCAATCCGAATGTGCTTTTTTCCCCTTGTTCCTTAATAGAACAAACTCCGCCCTCTTTAACAGCCTGTATTTTTTTGAAAAACTAAACTCTGCCAACAGAACCAGCTTGTTTTGTAAAAAGTTTTCGTCTGTTTCCAATCAACCCCGTTGGGTGTTTTGGCCTGGTCATGTTTTCCGTTTGCGTCACGTCTTTCTCTCGAACAATCAAACAATTAAACAGACAGCCGTTTTCTTCCTTTTGCTCTCCTCCTTTTAATAATATTTCTACCCTGTTTTGTAGACATACGTTTTCTGAAGCCGTGTGTTCTGGCTCGTTTCACACGACTCGGCTGATATGTGCGTTTCATGATCCTACATCCTTTTTATCGGTATTTGTTCTCAAAAAAAATAATCCACCTTTTATAATACCGGCAAAACCAAAAGTCAAGATATAAAAAATTATCAATAAAATCAGATTAAACCATTAACGTCTGGTCATAAAATTTCTTCTATTTCAAATTGCTCGATATGAAATTTCGGCATGGGATAAATAATGATCTGCCTTTCCAGTTTTTGTTCCAGTGCGTTTATCAGGTTGTTTTCTTCTCCATGAAGCACTTCTGCAATATCCGGATGAACCTTTACGGTTATTTTTTCACCGGTGATGTCTCCGGAGCCCCTCAATACTTCTCTGTACAAATTATAGCAAATGGTCTGTCTGGAAAGTAAACGGCCGTCTCCTTCACAATAAAAACACGGTTCGCACAGCATGCTGGCGATGGAGTTTCGGGTCCTTTTCCGGGTCATCTGAATTAGTCCCAGTTCTGAAAACGGCAGAACGGTGGTTTTGTTTTTATCTTTCTCCAGATATTCCTTCAGTGCGCTGAAAACCTTATCCCTGTTGGTTTCCTTAGCCATATCAATAAAATCGATAATAATAATACCGCCCAGATTACGAAGCCGTATCTGGTAGGCAATTTCTCTGGCGGCTTCCAGGTTGGTTTTAAAAACCGTTTCTTCAAAATTATGCTTACCCACATACCGACCGGTATTTACATCAATAACCACCAACGCCTCGGTCTGTTCAATAATGATATACCCGCCGGATTTCAACCAGACCTTGTTCTTCAGTGCCCGAAAAATATCCCCTTCAATGTTATAGGCGTCAAAAAGCGGTTCGCTTCCGGAATAACGTTCAACCGATACTTTCATCTGCGGCATTACTTCATCCAGAAAAGCGAGTATTTCATTGTAAACAATGTCGGAATCCACAATGACGCAATCTGCCTCATGGGTCAGATAATCACGGACCGCTCTTAATGAAACGGTCATTTCTCTGTGTAAAAGTGTCGGTGCGGAAACATTGCTGTAACGCTTTTGAACCTTTTTCCACAAACTAATCAAAAACCCCATCTCTTTTTTAAGGGTTTGTTCGTCGATGTTTTCTGCCGCTGTCCGGACGATAAACCCGAAATTTCCCTCTCTTAAAGAAACAACCATCTCTTTTAGTCGGGTTCGTTCTTTTTCTTCGATAATCCTTTTGGATACACCAACATGTTCAACCGTCGGCATCAACACCAGAAAACGGCCCGGCAGTGAGATGCGTGTTGTTATCCTTGCGCCCTTGCTGCCTATCGCGGATTTTGATACTTGAACCAGCATTTCCTGGTTTTCCGTTATCAGATCGCTGATATTAACCGCCTGAAGGGTAACGGCATTTGATTCATAATCCGAAATTTCATTATTATCCGTTTCTTCATTTTCCACAGAACCCACGAACATCTCATCCATATCCCAGAAAGCGCCGGGTACGACATCATTAACGTATATAAACGCGGCCTGGTCCAGGCCCAGATCCACGAAAGCCGCCTGCATTCCTGGAAGTACCCGTTGAACCCTGGCTTTATAGATATTGCCGGATATGTTAAATTGATCTCCTCTTTCCATGAAAAACTCTACCACCGTCCCATCCTCAAGCAGGGCGACACGGGTTTCGTTCTCCGTGGCATTTATTATCAACTCTTTTGACATATCGAAATCCTGATTAATTAACGATAAAAAATACTACTATATCGTCTCAATTTTGACAACCCTGGCCTGTTTGACCGTTTTCTCTGTCAGTTCGAACAGGGCGCCGGCAATATCTGTTGGTTTGGCCTTTTGACCGGATATTTCTTTTATTTCCATCATCAGGCGTTTTTTATCTATCACCTCTAAATTCGACACGATCTTTTTTAGATCGATTTTTTTGACGACCCCTTTTTTATTCTGTTTTTCCAGTAAAAAATGCTCCCGCTGGCGAAAAGCGTCAGCTTTTTTGTTGTCAAAAATGTCGGCTTGGCTTTCTATACGATAAATCGAGGTTTTGTCTTCGGCCTTCTTTTTACCTTTTGTTTCCGGTAATATTCGGCAGTCCTTTATGTCGATACCCTCCGGAAGTTCCTGGTTTAAGGCTTTTTTAACCGCATCCGGTTC
The DNA here is from genome assembly GCA_963674745.2 of Desulfosudaceae bacterium. Classification (GTDB taxonomy): domain Bacteria; phylum Desulfobacterota; class Desulfobacteria; order Desulfobacterales; family Desulfosudaceae; genus JBFMDX01. Next base: position 1,286,155 of record CAXXDV010000001.1, read on the forward strand.
AACCATTCCGTTTACCGTCAAAATAAGCGTTTCTTTTTCACTCTCAACGCCAACCGGCAACGGATCCGGAAAAACGATTTTCGGCATGGGATGATAGCCCTGAGAATAAAAAACAGGAATTTGTGCGCGATTGATGGCCCGGATAAAAATATTGATAAATTCCAAATGCCCAAAATACCCGGCCGGTCCGGTTTTGGCATAATCGATGGCCAGCTTGTTTTTTACGGTGAATATTTTTTGAGTTTTTAATACGGTGTTAACCGTCGATGTTGATCTGTTCTCAGAAGCGTTCAGCCTTGGTTTTATTTCCTTAAAATCGCATATGCCGCAATCGCTGCAACTGCCGTCTCTACAGTCCTGCGTCAATTCCTGCTGATACGCCTTTTCTCTTTCTTTAATAAAAAACGCTTTTGTAATTCCGCACGAAATCATGTCCCATGGTAACGGTTCACCGGTATCTCTTTTCCGTTTTGTATAAAAATCCAGATCAATCTCGTTTTCCTCGGCTGCGTCAAGCCAAAAATTGAAATTAAAACTGTCACTCCAGCCATCAAACCGGCATCCTTTCATATATGCCGCTTCTATTAATCGGGATAAGCGCCGGTCTCCACGGGCAAAAACACCTTCAATAAAACTCGCTTCCGGGTTCTGCCATTTAAATCCGATCTGCCGGTTTGTAAGGCTGGTTTTAAGATATTTTATGGTTTCTTTTGCTGTCTCAAGTGGAAGTTGTCTTTCCCATTGAAACGGCGTGTGTGCCTTGGGAATAAAAGTCGCCACGCTGACATTTAGTTTTTGTTTACCCTTTTGTTTGTTACCGATCTTTGAAAGACGACGCACCAGCGCAATGATTTCATTAACATCCTGATCGGTTTCCGTCGGCAAACCGATCATAAAATAAAGTTTAATCAGATTCCATCCCAAAGAAAAAGCGTCATTAACCGTACGTGTTATTTCTTCTTCGGTAACATTTTTATTGATAACATCCCTTAAACGCTGACTTCCGGCCTCGGGTGCGATGGTAAAGCCGGTTTTTCTGACGCTTTTAATAAGCTGCATGGTATTCTGGTCTAAAGATCCGGCTCTGAAAGAAGGAACCGAAACCGCTATGTGTTTTGAGCTGTACTTAAACATCATCTGTTCTATCAGACAATTTAAGCCGCCATAATCTCCCGTGCTCAAGGAAAGTAAAGATACGTCTTCGTAACCGGTGTTTTTTAAGGCTTCGTCCGCCTGGCTCAAGACCTCATCTACCGGCCTTTCTCTAACCGGTCTGTAAATCATGCCCGCCTGGCAGAATCGGCAACCCCGGGAACACCCTCGCGCCACTTCCAGTCTCAGCCTGTCATGAACCGGTTTACCAAAAGGCAAAACCGGTTTATCGGGAAAATCTTCATTTTTCAGCCATGGCGTAACGGCTTTGGACACGGTGCCAACCGACCCTTTTTTAGGATCAAGGTGTTCAAATCCCTGATCATCATAACGTGCCGTATACCATTCGGGTATATAAACGCCTTTTATTCTAGACCACGCCTCAAGAACCGCCTTTTTATCTGTTTTACCGTTGTTTGTTTTAATTTTGAGAAGATCAGACGCCATTTGAACGATAACCGATTCAGCATCACCGACAACAATGGCATCAAAAAAATCAGCCACCGGTTCAGGGTTAACCATACACGGTCCACCGGCGATTATCAGTGGATAGGAATCATCCCGTTGCCTGGCATAAAAAGGAATATTTGAAAGATCCATAATGGTTAACACATTTGTATAGTTCAGCTCATAAAGAAGAGAAAAGCCGACAACATCAAATGTACTCACCGATTTCCCGGTTTCCAGTGAAAATAAGGTTCTGCCCGTTTTTCTCAATTGTTGTTCCATATCAAGACCCGGGGAAAAAACCCGTTCGGCCATGACATTTTCCATCTTGTTTAAAAGATAATACAAAATCTGCATGCCAAAATGAGAGGTCCCTATTTCATAAAGATCCGGGAAACAAAGCGCAAAAGAGACCTTGTGCGGTTTGTCCGGCTTTACGCTGTTTATTTCACCACCTATATAACTGCTCGGTCTTCTGACAAAAGGCATTACTATCGGAAAATCATCAAACTTCATCATTCTCTCTCTTCTGTTGATCGAAAGACGATACCTGTATATTTGAAAATTGGTTTTATTATCAACCGGTTTTATTGTGTCGGGCAACGCCCGGTATAAGATGATGATACGGGATTTTCAGAATCAAAATCTGGACAGGGTCTTTGTTTTTAGAATAAAGAAGGGGTCTTTTAAACTTTATCAAACAATATCAGCGCTTCTAAAATATTATTTATATATCAAGCGTTTCTACTTCCAGCGCATTATCATGGATAAACTTTTTTCTGGGTTCTACATTATCACCCATCAGAACCGTGAAGGTCTCATCAGCCTCAGCAGCATCCTCTATTTTTACTTTCAGCAGTCTTCTGCTTCCCGGCTCCATGGTTGTTTTCCAGAGCTGATCCGCATTCATTTCTCCAAGACCTTTATATCTTTGAAAAACAACTCCTTTTTTGCCTGACTCCTCCATGTAAAGATACATCTTTTTAATGGTTTCAAAAGAGGCTTCTTCTTTATCGGTTTCGGTGTTATAAACGATAAATGGTGGTTCATTATACTTCGATATTTTCTGAGCCAAGACCACCATATTCTGATATTTATTTGAATAAATTAAGTTTCTTCCTATCTTAATTGGTTTAATATCCGTCATGGGTTTACCGGTTATAAATTCTTCTTCGTCATCTTGAACCGGAATCGTTATAAAAAATTCATATATTTGTTTTTCTTCATTAAATAATATGTCATCGACCAGAAAGCCGTTTTCAGATAAAACCGTTCTTAAGCTTGAAATTTTTTCTTTATCCTTCAATACTTCTTTATCTGTCACTTTTTGGCGAATCAACAAATCCAGCAGTTTAGCGTTATATCCCCTTTTCTTTAAATCGGCCATTTCTTTTAAATAATCCGAAACATGACCTAAGAAAACAAATAATTCTTCATCTTCAAGCCGTTTATTACCAGCTATTACATACCTTTTATCACAGGCATTTTTTATAAAATAATCGATTAACTGGGACTCCTTATCAATATATTGCTCGTTTTTTCCCTTTCCAAGTTTAAAAAGTGGCGGTTGAGCGATATACAGATATTCTTTTTCGATCAATTCACGCATCTGCCTGAAAAAAAAGGTTAATAATAATGTTCTGATATGAGCGCCATCAACATCCGCGTCCGTCATAATAATGACTTTATGGTATCTTAGTTTTTCAATTTCATATTCCTCACTTCCCGCGCCCATCCCAAGAACGGTTATAATATTCTTTATTTCTTCACTTTTTAAAATTTTATCAAACCGCGCTTTTTCTACATTTAAAATTTTACCCTTTAGGGGCAAAATAGCCTGAAACCTTCGATCCCTTCCCTGTTTAGCAGACCCCCCGGCGGAATCACCCTCAACCAGAAACAATTCTCTTTCTGCCGGATCGGTTGATTGACATTCGGCCATTTTACCAGGGAGGCTTGAATCCATTAACGCACCCTGGCTCCTGGCAATATCTCTGGCTTTTTTGGCGGCGTTTCTGGCTCTGGCGGCTTCTAATGATTTATTAATAATAACTTTGCCGATAGAGGGATTTTCTTCTAAAAAAGTATTTAATTTTTCATAAACAAGCGAATCCACATATCCTTTAACTTCACTGTTTCCAAGTTTGGTCTTGGTCTGACCTTCAAACTGCGGGTTTCTTATTCTGACACTGATGATCGCTGATAACCCTTCCCTGGCGTCCTCTCCGGTAATTTTTTCGGTGCTTTTTTTGGCGGCAGATACATTCACCATATATTGATTGACTGACCGGGTTAAGGCGCCTTTAAATCCGATAAGATGAAATCCCCCTTCGGTCGTATTAATATTATTGGCAAATGAATAAATTTTTTCTGAAAAACTATCGTTATACTGAATTGCCACCTCTATCTGGACGTCATTTTTTTTACCGGCTATATATATCGGTTTGTGTAAAACCTGATGGGCTCTGTTTAAATATTCAATAAAAGATTGAATACCACCGTCATAACAATATTTGACCGATTCATCGGTCCTTTCGTCGTCTATTTGTATCGTTATTCCTTTATTTAAAAAAGCCAGCTCTCGGAGTCGACGACTTAATATTTCGAAATTGAAATTATCAGAATTCATAATTTCAGTGTCAGGCTTGAAAATAATTCTTGTTCCTCTTTTATCGGTATTACCGACAACCTCTAGCTCACTTGTTTTTTTACCTTTGCGAAAGATTTGTTTATAAATTTTTCCTTTGTTAAAAACATTTACTTCCAAAACTTCTGAAAGGGCATTAACAACGGAAATTCCTACACCATGAAGCCCTCCGGAAACCTTGTAATTGGAATTATCAAATTTACCGCCGGCATGCAGTTTTGTTAAGACCACTTCAACCGCGGGAACCTTTTCCTTTTCATGTATGCCAACTGGAATACCACGTCCGTTATCTTCAATACTGACCGAATTATCTTTGTTGATGACAACAACAATCCGATCGCAATAACCGGCCATGGCTTCATCAATACTGTTGTCTACAACTTCATAAACAAGATGATGAAGACCTTCACTGTCAACATTACCAATATACATAGAAGGTCTTAAACGAACAGGTTCAAGCCCTTCTAGAACATTGATACTTTTTTCGTTATAATTTGTTTCTTCCATTATATTTTCATCGGCATAATGATATTTAAATTAGTTTCTGTTTCCTGTCCGCATATAATACAGGGTGTTTGCTCATCCTTTATTTTTAACAATACTTTTGCCTCATCAATAATATTTAAGGCGTCAATAAAGTAATGCGGGTTAAACATGGTCTCTATCGTGTTTTTATCATATTTTATATTTATATATTCCGACGATTCACCCCTTTCCGGGTTAGCTGCGTTAATTGTTAATTTATCTTTTTCAAACTTGAAAATAACCCCCTTGTAATCTTCTGAGGTTAAAATAGACATTCTTTCCAGCATGTTTTTAAACTCTTTTTTTTCTACTTCAATTAACGTTCTGTCTTCATCTTCAAAAAGCCCTTTTAAATCCGGAAAATTACCGCTGAAAAGATTTATATATATAATTTCATTATCTTTTTTCACTATAAAATAGTTTTCTTTAACACCGATACCAACTTTTCCTTTATCATGTAAAAATTTTTGAACTTCATTCAGCGCTTTTTTGGGGATAATAATTTGCTGACCCGATTCGATTCCCTCTAAATTTTTTTCTTTTAACACGGACTCGGTTTTGGTCAATCTTTTACCGTCTGTAGAAATCATTATAATTTTTACATTATTATCTTCTGTTTCAATACATTCGAAATCAACACCGAGAATATGAACCCTTTTTTCATCCCCGCTATACATGACCTGAACCGCCCAGGTGATCATTTTTTTAAACGTTCCGGCTTCGATTTCAAAATAGGATATATCTTTTATTTTGGGGAGTTCTGGAAATTCCTGACTGTTTGCACCGACAATATTATATTTAAGGCTGCTACCATCTTTTAAATCCGTTATTTCGATCCATTGTTTTTTCTTTTCATTAATGAAAAGATTTTCTTTGTCTGATTTTTTTACGATATCATAAAAATCACGGGCGTTTATGGTTATTTCACCCTGTTTTTCAATCGTGGCCGGATAAATTCCCTCAAATCCGGTTTCGATATCAGTCGCGCAAATGGAAATACCTTTTTCATTTGTTTTAATTAAAATGTTTTCGGTAATTGCCAGAGAAGATTTTTTACCGGTAATACCTTGAATGTTGGCCAGCGTATTAATAATATCTGATTTTTTAATTGAACATTTCATAATAATGTCCTTTTGAATTTGTTATAAATTCGTGTCAGAAAGAGGTTAATCTTCTTTAATGAAAATATCAATAAATTATTAGGGAAGAACAAAAATTATAATATAAGTATATTAATTAAATATATAATATAAACTAATTAAGGGGTGTTCATAACCGGCATAACTTTTTAAGGGTTTAATTTTTTTGTATAATTAATCCAGTATGCAAATGTTTATAAAATATCGGCAATACGGCTGAAAAGAACAGTTAATGAAAAGATGTTTATAACTTTTATGATATGAACAATTATTTAACCGGTTATTTAACGCGGTCATTAAGACGGGACGATATGCGGATAATAAAGAGTTGAACCGATATTTATAAGATAAAAAGAGAAAAGGAAAAAGGATGTAACATAATCTAAGGAAGACCGGATGTTGTTAGGTTTAAAAAAAAGGTATAATAAAAAAATAATTAAAAAATTTGCCAACGTTTTGTTTTAGTGTTATATTCATAAGCTGGTAAATGTTGATAAAAGTTGAAAGATTCTTTTTTTTATGGCAAACCAGATAAAGGATTTTCACTCATGCTTGAATCAAAATACCTGAAAGATAACATCCAGAATATTCAGCGCCTCATGGCGATTCCCGCTTTAAAGTCATTTGAAACAAGAAGCCTGTCTAAAATTTTGAGGCTCAGTAAAATAAGGGAATATGAGGACGGTGAAATCATTATTAAAGAAGGGGATATTGATCCCTGGCTTTATTTTCTTCTTTCAGGACAGGTGCGGATTCAGAAAGGCGGAGAGGAAATAACCTGTATTTCCACAACAGGGGAAATTTTCGGGGAGATGAGGATTGTTGACGATAAAGCCAGATCCGCTTCAGTTGTTGCTGATGGAAAAACGATTTGTCTGGCAGTCAACACCACTGCGCAGCAGAGACTGATGGCCCACGGTAAGGGAGAAAAAGAAGATGCGGTGGAATTTGTTCTGTTGCTTTACAAAATTTTTTCCGAATATATGAGCGCCCGTTTAAGATTGACAAACGATGAACTGATTAAAGAAAAAAAGAAAGTAAGGGCGCTTAAAAAGAAAGTAAAGTAACAGGGGTATGACCAGTCGAACGGTTTCCTTTTCACGGAACGCGATAAATGTTTTTTTTCATATTCTGACACGCTGTAACCTCAACTGTTCCCATTGTTATATCAACCCCCGGCAACATGGTGATCAGACATTACCCTTAGAAACCATCCGTATATGGCTGGATGCGTTTGCCGATAAATCGAAAAAAGCCAATGTTATTTTTTTAGGCGGCGAACCGACCCTTCATCCTGATCTTTCACAGGCGGTTAAATATGCCCGGCAAATCGGCTATCAATCTATTACTATAGACACCAATGGTTATCTTTTTAATAATATTCTGTCCAGGATAACACCTGCCGATGTTGACTATCTCAGTTTCAGTCTGGACGGTGCCACCGGCCCGGTTAATGATGCCATCCGGGGCAAAGGATGTTATGATCAATGCCTGTCCGGAATCCGGTGCTCGGTTGCCGGGGGGTTCAAAACCAGCCTGATCTATACCGTCAGCGCGGTTAATCTCCATGAACTGCCGGAAATGGTTCCGCTTGTAGACCAACTTCAAATTGACCGGTTTTTTATTCAGGTTATCGGTATTCGGGGTAAATCCGCGAAAAAAAGAAATGCCGATAGCCGATCGAATCAAGTATCCCGCGATCAGTGGCAGGAAGTGGTGCCGGCCGTGGCTGAAGCCATAGCACAAAAGGGGATTACCGTAACCTACCCAAAAGTTTTCCTGTCAACGAACGAGACCTTTGAATGCGCAGGCCTGGTGGCGGACAACTATTTTATTTTTCCCAATGGCCGGGTTTATCGTTGCCCCCTTTGCGAAGACTTTCCGTTCCATAGCCTGGTTTTTGAAAATAACCGGCTGACCGAAAGACCGCCTTTGAATGAAAAAGATTTTTTCGGTTTGTCTATATCTGAAGGATGTGTCATGAATAAACTCATTCAGCCGGACAATCTGTCTTATGACAAAGAAGGTCGACCGGAACATAAAATTGCCTGCTGCATGTTGAAAGAAGAATTCTCCGGAAAAAGCAGCAGAAAATAACGCCTTCCGGGCTCTTTATTCCTCCAAAAAACAGCCTGACTTACAAAAGTATAAAAAAAGCAAAGAATCAGAAAAAAGCAGAACGGTTAAAAAAGATCATGTCCGATAATAGCGCCGACCACGGAAAAAGGAATCTTTTAAAAAGCTGGTTTGCCGTAACCGGCGGCTGGATTTATCAACACCGGTGGCTGGTTTTAATGATATGTCTTGTCTTGCTGGGCCTGGCCGGTTCTCTGGGTTGGAGCGTTCGTTTTGATAACAGTTTTACAGCCTATTTTGACGAAGATGATCCCACCTATACGGCCTTTCTTGATTTCAGGGACGAATTTGGTTCGGATGAAACCTCATATATTCTCTACAGGGCGCCGGAGGCGGAGCATGGCGTCTGGAATATAGAGATAATGAAAAAAATTTACGGGCTGACCCAACAGCTGGAAGAAGAGGTTCCGTTTGTTAAAGATGTTGTTTCCCTGGCCAATGCCGAATTTATCGAGGGTGTTGAAGGAGAGCTGCTGGTCCATGATATTCTTGAAAATTTCCCGGAAAACCAGAAAGCGCTGCTGGATTTAAAAGCGCGGATAATGAACAAACCGATTTATATAAACGGGCTGGTCAGTAAAGACGGAAAGTATGGCGCGATTATTATCGAGATGGAAAAAGCCAGTATTGATCCTATCGATGAAATTCGTTTTGATCCGGAAAAGGGAGATCAGATGGATAATCTGTATCCGCAGATTACCCATGATCGGATTGAGGCGATTCTGACCATGCCGGAATATACCGGAATTGATTTTTATCATACCGGAGATGTTTCTTTAAATGCTTCCTACAACCGGATTTCTCAGTCGGAAAGTGTGCGGCTGGGGATTATCGCATTTGTCGTTATCGGCCTGATGCTGTTGTTCTTTTTTCGAAATGTCATGGGGATTGCCGGACCGTTGCTGATTATTTCAGGGTCGGTTGCTGCTGTTTACGGTTTTATGGGTTTAATGTCATGGACGCTTGATTTGATGTTTATTATGCTGCCGGCCCTGCTGGTGGCCGTGGGTGTCGCCGACGCGGTTCATCTTTTGTCCGAGTACAATCATTATTTTGATCAAGAATATGAGCGGAAAAAAGCCATCCAGCAGACCCTTTTTCTGATGGGCGTACCCTGTCTTTTTACGTCGTTAACGACCATGGCCGGTTTTGCCTCGATGAGTGTTTCACCCATAAAGGCCATCAAGCATTTTGCCATCTACAGCTCGGTCGGCGTGGGCGCGGCTTTCGTGCTGACCGTGACCCTGCTGGTGGCCCTGGTTTCCTTCGGGCGAAAAATGCGTAAAAGAAAAACGGTTGAAAAAGAAGCCGGTGACCTGGAAGCCTCTTTTTTGGGAAGGGTGTTGATCCGGATAAGCGCTATTAATTTTAAAAACAAAGGCCTTATTCTCTTTGTTTTTACGGGTTTGATTCTGTTCACCGGTGCGGGATTGTTTCGGCTAGAGGTGGACTCAAATTTTTTATCTGAATTTTCCACCCGGGCGGAAATCAGGCGCGTCACCGAGTTTGTTGACCGGATTATGGGCGGATCAACCAGCTTCAGTTACGTGTTTGATTCCGGCCAGACGGACGGTGTAACCGATCCGGACTTTTTACGACAGATTGAAGCCATGCAGGTAGAGGCGGAAAAGAAAGATGTTATTATGAAGGCCTATTCCATTGTCGATTTACTCAAGGATATTAACCGGGAATTTCACAATGGAGATACGGACTATTATCGAATACCGGAAACCCGGGAAATGGCAGCGCAACTGCTTCTGGTGTATGAAATGTCGGGCGGCGATGATCTTACGGACTACCTGTCCGGAGATTTTCGTAAAGCCCGGCTGGAGCTGCGATGTCAGGCCGTGGCCAGCAGCAGGTATAAAAAAACAGTGGAAGAACTGGATGTCTATCTGAAATCGAGGGCCAAAGCAGACCTGTATCCTGCGCCGATTTTGTCCGGCATGGGAACGTTATGGTTGAAGCTGCTGGATTATATCACCAGCAGCCAGATCCTGGGGTTTTCTATCGCTTTTTGCGTTATCGCCGCCATGATGTGCCTTGTCCTTGGTTCCTGGCGCGTGGGCATGCTGTCCATGATTCCCAACCTGTCACCGATTATCATCACCCTCGGCCTGATGGGTTGGTTGGGTATTGAGCTGGATTACGTTAAACTGTTGATCGGCTGTGTTGCCATCGGGTTGGCGGTGGATGATACGGTGCACATGATCGTTCGTTATCAGCACGAATTCAGCGTTAGAAAAAATTACCGGGAGGCCCTGACCGCGTCTTTTCTGGGCGTGGGTCGGGCGCTGTTTATTACCTCGATCGTCCTGGTGGCCGGATTCCTGGTGTATGTGTTTTCAATCATGCAGACACTGGTGGATTTCGGCCTTCTGGTGGCCTTTACAATCGTGATGGCGCTTCTGGCGGACTTCTTTCTGTTGCCGGCGCTGGTGCTTTTCTTGAAGCCGTTTGGTCCGGAATATCCGACGCCGGCGGAAGGGTGATTTTTAGAGAAACCCTTAAGTTTACAAAAAGAAAAAGACCGTGTGTCCCTGTTTTCATAAACACACGGTCTTTTTCTTTTCGGACCAGGTCAAAAAACGGTTATTCTACTTTTTTCGGTTTTACCAGAAAACAGGCCAGCGCCGGGAGAAGCAGCAGGGCGCCGAGCATGTTCACAAAAAACATGAAGGTCAGCAGGATGCCCATGTCGGCCTGAAATTTGAGCGGTGAAAAGATCCAGGTGACCACGCCGATGGCCAGGGTTATACCGGTAAAAAGCACGCCGATACCGGTCACGCCCAGCGTGTTTTCATATGCTTCTTGCAGCGAGACCCCTTCCTCTAAAAAGGTCCGGATGCGGCTGAAAATATAAATACCATAATCAACACCAACACCGACACCCAGAGCCACCACGGGCAGGGTCGAAACCTTGAGACCGATTTCCAGCAGACTCATTAAAGCATAAGCCAGAATTGAAACCAGGCCCAGGGGCAAAACAACGCACAACATGCCGCGGAAAGACCGGAAGGTAATCAGGCACAGAAAGATGATAGCTGAAAACACATAAAAAAGTATCGGAAACTGGGAAGCCGCCACTTCTTCATTGGTCGCCGCCATGACCCCGACGCTGCCTGTAGCCAGCCGGAACTTGATTTTGTCTGTTCCGTATTTTTCCCGGAACTTTTTAACTTCCGCGACAATTCTTTCGATGGTTTCAGCCTTGTGGTCTTTGGTAAAAATCATGACCGGCATCACATCGCCACAAGAATTGTAAAGACCGCTGCCGGTAGGGATGTAGGCGACCGACTGGATCAAAACACTCTGATTTCTGGATAGCACCCGCCACTTGGGGCTGCCCTCGTTCCAGCCGGAATTGATAATTTTGGCGATATCCGGCAGGCTGATGACTGACTGGACACCCGGCACATTACGCATATGCCACCCGAACCGGTCAATCAGTTCCATGGTATCATAATCAATACAACCTTCTTTTGTTGTTTCCACAATGACTGAAATAATATCCACCCCGATGGAAAAACGGTTGCTGACAATCTCCGAATCAATGTTATACCGGGAATTGGGTCGTAACTCGGGCACACCCCGGTGAAGGTCGCCGATTTTTACATCCATGGCTTTCCAGCTGCCCAGCACAAGGAGTACGAGGGCAACCAAAAGGGTAATGCCAGCGGGCTTGGGCGTCGTTATTCTGGCCAGTTTATGCCAGATGGGTCTTAGAGAACGGCGTTGACGGTCAATACGCTGTTTATATTTTTCATTATAGCTCAGATAAGACATGAGCACCGGAATCAGGATCAGGTTGGTTAAAATGATGATGGCCACACCGATACTGGCCGTAATGGCCAGTTCCTGAATGATACGGATTTTAATAAACAGAATCGTGACAAACCCGATGGTATCACTTATCAGGGCAACGCTCCCCGGAACAAGCAGCCGCCGGAAGCTTTCCCTGGCGGCCTCCATGCCGTTGTGGCCGGACAGAACCATTGTTTTGACAACGCTGACCATTTGAACACCATGGCTGACGCCGATGGCAAAAATAAGGAACGGTACCAGGATGCCCATGGGGTCAATACCGTAACCCATGGCCGTCAGGATACCCAGTTGCCAGATCACGGCCATCAGGGAGGCGGTCAGGGGGATAATCGTCAGTTTGAGAGAAAGGGTATAAAAATAGATTAACAGGGCGGTGATCAGAAACGTAAAACCAAAAAAAAGAATCACCCGCGCCACACCATCGGCGATATCACCGATTACTTTGGCAAAGCCGATGATATGGATGCTAAAACGGTTGCCGGCATCCTGGTTTTCATATTTTTCCCGGATCTCTTTTTCAAGCTTGTGCGCTAAGTCAACAGGGTCCAACCGCTTTCCTGTGTCAGGGTTGATTTCCATCAGTTGAGCGCTGACAATGGCACCGGAAAAATCATTGGCAATCAATCGTCCGACGATGCCGGCTTTGAGGATATTGCTTCTGACGCGGGCAAGGCCTTCTTTTGTGGGCTTAAAATCGTTCGGTATGACATTGCCGCCGGCAATACCGTCTTCGACCACCTCCGTGTAACGGACATTGGGCGTAAAAATAGACTTTACCTGGGCGCGATCCACGCCGGGCAGAAAAAACACATCGTCGGTGACGTTTTTTAACAGCTCGAAAAACTCCGGCGTAAAAATATCACCCTCTTTAGTCATCACAGCAATGAGAATACGGTTGGCCCCGCCGAAATCCTTCCGGTGTTCAACATAGGTTTTCATGTATTCGTGTTCAAGCGGTAGCAGTTTTTCAAAACCGGCATCTATTCTCAAGTGGGTGACGGAAAAGAGCATGTAAACCGTGATCAGAACAAAAAAACAGATGACCAGTAAACGGTTTTTAAAAATAAGATCTTCAAACCGGGACTTAATGGAAGCGTTTTTCATAATCATAGGATCCATTCGGGCTTGAGTTAATAAACAAGAAAAGTCAAAAAACTCGTTTGGTTAAAGTGGTAAAAATCATTTTGTTTCGGACAGAAAAAACCGTTTTACGCCTTGATCGCCGACAAGAAGGACGGTATTGTTGTCAACCGGCAAAATCGAGACAATGCTCATCCGGTCCGACTGCTGGCGTATTTTAAACGATTTTCCACCATCCTCGCTGATGAGAAGAATACCGCCCATGCCTCCGATGACAATACGTCCGTCATCTAAACGGGTTCCCCCGTTAAACAGGACTTTGACGGGGATATTGATTTGCTCCCAGTTCGCGCCGGCATCTTCGGATCGGTACACATGACCCTGGAGGCCGAAAATAAGCACGGTATCACCGTCCAGTGGAAGCGTCCCGAAAAAAGAGCCGCCATAGGGTGACGGCAATGAAACCCAGGTTTGCCCCAGGTCATCCGAGCGGTATATCGTTCCCGCCTCACCGGCAATATAAAGCTTGCCGTTATCGGACATCCGGACCTGATTTAAGTGCCAGTCATCCTCGCTGACCATTTTATCGGTCCAGTTCAGGCCACCGTCTTTTGTCGTCAGAAAATAACCGTAGGCCCCGATGGCAAAGCCTTTCTCGGGGTTCTGAAACCAGACATCCAGCAGCGGCCGCTCTTCTTCAGGGGCGGAATATACCAGGGACCAGTTTTTCCCACCATCGGTGGTTCGAAGAATTACGGCGTCGTGACCGACCGCCCAGCCCAGTTTTTTGTCATGGAAATAAACACCGGTCAGGGTGGCAAGGGTCTGGACTTTGGCCTGCGTCCACGTATTTCCCCCATCATCCGAATAAAGAATATGCCCCCTCTCTCCGACAACGACCATCCGGTCTCCCGCAAAACAACCGGCCAGTAAAAGTGTTTTAGCGGCCAGCGGGGCGATAACGGAATATTCAGGCGGTGGTTCGGCGGCAGGCAGCGCAACGGAAAACAGGGCAGACGAAACAAAACAGACAAACAAAATCACAGCGGGGTTCTTTTTTAAAAACAGCGCTGGAAAAAAAAATTTTTTTAACCGGTTCATAAAAAGTAAATCCCTGTTGCCAGATTAAAAGATAAAGCCGGGAGGGCGGCCACCCTCCCGGCCAACCACATGTTTTTTTAATCGCTTTTCGAGGCGAAACTACCTTCTTCCCTGGCGTCTCAACGCGGCCGGGGTAAAGTCTTCCTTGGATAATTCAATGTCAAACTCCGGCACCGAGCTTTCATTCATCAGGCCCAGGGCGAGATACCGGCCGGATTGAAGATCGCCATGCACCTCCAGGGTGGTCCACAGGTTGGGTATGCTATAATAGTTCATTGCATGGCCTTCGTCATACCGCCAGAGCTGATCACGGTTGTCATAGATATCGGCCAAAAGAATCTGCCAGGAGTCTTCATCCACGTAAAACGTGCGGCGTTTATAAAGATGGCGGCTGCCTTCCTTTAGCGTGGCCTCTACAACCCAGACCCGGTGAAGTTCATAGCGGCAGACATCCGGATTGAGATGCAGGGGGGTCAGGATGTCTTCGTATTTCAGCTTGTCACTGTGAAGCCTGTACTCATTATAGGGCACGTAAAGTTCTTTTTTGCCCACCAGCTTCCAGTCATAGCGGTCGGTTGCGCCGGAAAACATATCAAACTGATCCGTCGTACGCACGCCGTCAGCCGCCGTTCCCGGATTATCATAAGCCACGTTGGGCGCCCTGCGGACCCGCCGCTGACCCGGGTTGTAAATCCAGGCCGAACGGGGTTCGACAACCTGGTTCATGGTTTCATGGACCAGCAGGATGCCGCCGGCCAGCCGGGCCGGCGCCACGACTTCCTGCTTAAAGTACGCCACGACATTACCCACAGTTTCCGGCGTCGCGCCTTCATGGGCGTAAAGCATGTCCCACGAATCTTCCATTTTAACCAGGGTGTAATCACCGCTTCGGGTCAATACGGCCTGGGCAATGGAGCGTGCGGCGGTTACACAGCGATAGCGCAGGATGTGGTTCCAGATGACCTCCAGACCGTTTTTGGGAATCGGGAACGGGGTACCGATAGCCGAATTTTTCACGCCGTAACCGTTTTCCACCAGCTCAGCCGTGGCGGCCGCTTTTTTGGTCGCTTCGTAAATCCGTTCCGGAAAGGCAGCGGTGCGGCGGGTCTGATATACGTTCATCTTAAAAGTGTCATATGTTTCCAGCATGGCCTTTTGGGCGGCCGACAGCTTATCGGCATACTGGTTCATATTGTCCTTGGTGATGGTAAACAGGGCTTTATCGTCGGGAAACGGGTCGATGTAATGCATGCCGGGTTGGTAACCCGCCGGCGGTGTGGTGATCCCGCCGGTCCAGGCCGGAATGGTGCCGTCGGCGTTGCCGGCCCTTTCACCACCCATGGGCGTCAGGTCCTTGTCCAGGCGGGCGATTTCCTCAGGTGACATCTTGGCGCCGGCCGATGAGGCGACAACAGCCAGCAGCATTGCAAGACTGATACATAAGAGCTTTTTTTTCAACATAATCAATCTCCCATTATTTAGAATGAATATTTGATGTTGGCTTGTACAAAGTCACGATCATTGATCAGGTTGTACCGGCCCGCGCCGAAGTAGTTCGTATAACTGACATCAACCGACCAGGCGCTTAAATACGTTGCTGTTACACCAAAGGTAACGGCCTTGCGGTTTTCAAGGAAATTTCCCCCCGGACCCGGAGTGTTTCCGTCTACGTCATGTTGCCAGACAAGGCGGGGTGAAAGACCGATGGCGCCGATAGCATCTTCGTATGTCAGTTTGGTCAGCAACCGGTATCCCCAGGAATTGGCGTCCGCAAAATGTCGTGAAGTTTCAGATGCTTTTCCGGCATGGGCGCCGCCGAACGGTTTGGTCGGATCCATACCCGGCAAAACCGCCTGGGACGGGTTGCCGGTGGTATAAGAACCGGCAGACTCAAGGCGCAACTCACTTTTGCTCGGCATATCATCGACATAGGTATATCCGACTTCACAGAGCATGGTCAGGTTGTCGGCGCCGAAGGTCGGCCCGAAGACCTGGGTGGCGGTCATCGTTGCCGTCGTTACGTCTCTTTCGATATAACCGTGAATAATCTCATTGGGACCATAGGTTTCGTTAAAGTACTGGCTGACCTGGTTGTCTTTATAGGTCGGGTTGAACTCGATGGGTGACAGGTAGGCCAGGATCAATTCCACATCATCGATCTGCAGGGGAAGGTCAGGACGGTAGGCGACTTCCCCCTGGAGGGCGATGCCGGTGGCGCCCAGGGAGGTGTTGAAACTGAGGCCGTACATCTCGATATCTTCCGGATATTCGGTAAAGTAAAAACCGGTTTTGGAATAATTGTTGACGCAAGCGCCGGCGGCTGCTGAAACGTCGCCACCCACCGCCGCAACGGTTTGCTGAAAGGCGGCTGCGGACGAACCGGCCACACCCGCTTCGGTTCCGGTCTGGGTGCTTAATATGGGCACCCGGCTGTGATAATTCATATAGTAAAAGCTGAATTCCGTATCATTCAGGGCTTCGGAAAAATAACGGAACGCGAGACCATACTGACCGTCGTCATCAGCCTTTGCGTCCGGCCCGCGTTTAACCATCAGAAATTCCGGATCGAAACCCATTGGCCCCAGATCCGTTCCTTCGTCGGAAATCGAACCAAAAGCCAGTACCACATATTTCCCCCCTTCACCGGCCGCGTCCGAGGTGGAAAAATAGGATCCCGGGGGATCAACATCGGTATTGTCCCAGTCATACAGGTACAACGCTTCCAGGGTTGTGCTGTCAGTAAGACCGAATGAACCGTAGACCATGCCTTCAGGAACCAGCGCTTCTTTTAATTCGGCACCGGGTACCCGGATAGCGCTGACATTTATGGGGTTGATGGTGTTGATACCGCCCTGGAAAAAAGTGCCTTCCCCCCAGCTGACGACCTGATCACCAACGCGGAGATCAATGGGCATGCCGAAAACGTCAAAAGACCCGGAAAGATAGGCGTCAAGTACTCTGGCATCGCTTCCCACCAGCTCCAGGGCGTCATCAGACAGTTCCATTTTGTCCATGTGGCGGTTTTCGACTTCAAAATCATAAAAAGCCGTGCCCCGGACAAAGGCGCCCAGATTTTTATACGTCAGAAGCAAATCGGACGTTATTTTTGGCGCGTTTCCGACAAGGCCTTCGCCGAAGTTCAGGTTTCCATTATCGCCGTTTACAGAGAACGCGTTACCGCCGTTCATCAGGCCGATAATGTCCTGGTCCCGGTCCTGTACGCGCCATTTCAAGCCATAGGAGAGTGTCGTGTCAAAACTACCCTGGATTTCTCCCATTTCAAACATTAAAGCATGGGCCGGTTTAACGAAACCGGGAATTAAAATTGTCGAAAATAAAAATACCCCCCCCGACAACAACCAGACAAAAAGATGTAATGGTTTGATTTTCATAAGCCCTCCCCGCGAAAGAGTTAATTAAGAATGATACATTGATAGGAATACGGTTGACATTCTTTAACCACCAGAAACACGGTTAATTTTGTAGAACAAAGTTTAGCAAAAGAAAAAGGCGGTGTCAATGCTTTTGCGGGCAGGGTTTTACGAAAAAGCGTTATCCGTTTCCGGACACCTGCTTTCCGGCTTCGGCCGCCGCACCCAGGGCGCCCATCAGTTGCGGGTCAACTGAAAGGGGTTCGAGCTCCATTCGCAGCATTCGGGCCAGGTGGGTGGTCAGGCCGCGGCTCTTGGAGCAGCCGCCGGTAACCGTCACTTTCGGCTGGATGCCGACGCGTTTTAACAGCGTGAAGCTGCGTTTGGCGATGGAGGCCTGAATACCGGCGGCAATGTCGGCGGCCGGTTTTTTCTTGCTCAGCAGGCTGATAACTTCTGTTTCGGCAAATACGCTGCATTGAGACGTAATGGGAATGACCGATTTGGCCTGCATGGAGAGCTCGGAAAACTGGTCCAGATCCATTTTGAAGATGCGACTCATCATTTCCAGAAATCGTCCGGTGCCGGCCGCACACTTATCGTTCATGACAAATTCCCGAACCCGGCCCTGATCGTTCAAGGCGATGGCTTTGACGTCCTGTCCGCCGATATCGAGAACAGTGCGGACCCCCGGGTTGCAGAAATAAACACCCGAAGCGTGGCAGGTGATTTCGGAGATGTTGTCATGGGCAAAGGGCACCTCGTTTCGACCGTAGCCGGTTCCGATCAGGCGGGTAAGGCTGCTTATTCCGTTCAGCCCTTCCACCTGCCTGCCGGCCAGCGCCAGCACTTTGGTGGCGGTCTCTTCAGGATCGATTTCACTGGGGATAATGGCCGTGCCGACAATAGCGTTGTCTTTTAAAATGACGGCTTTGCCGGTGGTGGATCCGACATCACAACCGCCGAAAAAAAGTGCTTCCGTACCCATAAGAAGTTTCTCCGTTATACATCCAGGCGTTTCGCATGCATGATGTTTTCCATAAAGTGATTGACCTGTTCGATAATGCCTTCCCTGGAAACGATTCTGGGGTCGCTTAAGTCATAATTGATAATCAGCATGGGCAGGTTGTGCTCCCGGCATTTTTCCCGCAATATACCGTTTAAGGCGGCGGTGTTTTTACAGCCCACATGTCCGGCCACCCAGAGCATATCAAGGTCAAACTGTTTGATCATGTTAAAAATATCGTCCAGATAGTTTTCCGCCGGTCCCCGGGTGTGGCGGGCCATGGGGCCTTCCATGATGTTCAGGCCCAGGCCGTACAACAGGGATTCCTCGGTTGAAGTGTCAATAAAAGGCTCCCGGCGGTTATAGGACATGCTGTCGATAATCAGCGAAACACCGTAAGCGGATTCCGCCCAATTAAAAAGGTCAATGGCGTGCAGCAGTGGCGGGTTCCACAGCAGGGCCCGGTATTTTTCATTGGTCACGGCACCGGTCCCGGTCCGCAGGTTTTTTTCGGCCAGGTCCCGGAGGCGCTTGAACAACAAGGTCGTTTCCGGTTCACCAGGGGAAACGTTGGCGCCCCAGAGGTGACTCAAATAAACCGGTTCCGCGGCCAGAGGTGCCGGTCGGGTCTTGAGCATATCCCACAGCTCCAGTTCATATTCAACCATGCGGTTGCGTTCTTCGCAGATCCGCGCCAGTTTGTCCCAGTCCATTTTTCCCGGCGTGTTGTCTTCAAGCCACTTGATCAGGCGCCGGAGTTCTCCCACGAAAAAAGCGCGCGTCCGGTCATTATAAAAATGGTGCGGAATGTCCAGTCGGAAAGTCGGCAGTTTTAACGTTCTTTCGATCAACGTGTAGGAGGACATACCACCGTCACAAGGCAGGTTTGAAGAAATCAGGGCCAGGGCCGGCGGTATTTCTCCGGCCAGAAAAAATCCCATGGTGCTTTTGGGCAGGCTGCAGACGTCCGGGGGTATACCGTAATTTTCCGCTTGATCAATATACTGTTCCACGGCATGCGGATCGATCATGGGCAGAGCAATGCCCAGTAGTTCAGCCATGAATGGTGTAAGGCCCATGGCCCTGAAAAGTTCAGGCGGGACCATGTCTTCGTGGACAATCAGCCGGTCGCCGCGCAGAAACATGTCATCCAGAACCCGGACAAAACCGTTGATAACAAATGAAATAACCACCAGCGTGGCTTCATAATAAGCGTCGTTACGGTTTTGACCAAATTTTTGGTTGAGCAGGTTGGCACGTAACAGCACTTTCATCCAGGGGTACCGCTTAAGATCACGCAGTGTTTTGAGGGGGCCGTTGCGCAGGGCCATACCAGCAATGGCCGACAGGTTGGCGGCGACGTGTTTGGTATATAACGCCCGGCGGGTGATTTGATTCATTTTTTATTTTCCCATGCTTTCAAGAAAAGCCTGCACCCGGGTCTGAAGTTGCCCCAGGCCGGTGCCGCTGTATTCCCGTTCCAGGACGAGTACCCGGAAGCCGGCCTTTCGCAAGGCTTCTATCAGAGAAGCCGATTCCACGCCCCAGGTGTCGCAGAATTTGATAAATTCGATGATAATGCCGTCCACCCGGAAGTCTTCGGCCGCGGCGACGATCTGTTTCAGTCGCTTGTCAAAATCTTCCATCATGCGCGGGCAGGACGGCACCGACAGGGTGTGTTCGGCGATTGCCGTCAGCGGGTCGCCTTCCAGCCGGATTTGGTCCAGTCCGGGAATGGAGCCGGTGCAGATACGGTCCGCGACCACCAGGGCGCCGGTGGATTCGATGGCTTCAATATACCGGGGATCATCCAGCTGTCCGCCGACGATCATCAGCCGGGCGCGATGGTTTCCGGTTTCCCTGCCTTCTTTTAGCTGGTCGCGAAAGTCTTCAATAGGCTTGCGGATCAAATGACGGGGCGTTGTAAAAGCGGCCATCAACAACCGATGAAAGTCGGTTCCTGATAACGGCGGGCGTTCTTTTTTTCTTTGTTCCGATATGGATTGCAACAGGGCCAGAAAATGGTTTTCTTCTTTTACAGCGTTTATCAAGGCCTCATCCGTAACGGAAATCTGAAAATGGGACGCCAGGTGCGCTATCAGTTCTTTCAACTCGTCAACGTACCAGGCCAGCCCCTCTTTTCCGGTCCGGTGGGGCACATCAAGAATATGGGAAAAATCCAGAGGCATGAGGTGGCTGATGTTGTCATGCAGGCGTCGCAGGTGATCGCAACTGGCTGTGTGTACCCATCCGCCCAGAAAGTCATAACGGGAATCCATGGCAAACTCAAGCAGGCTGCGGGTGTAGGAACAGGTCAGCTTGGAAAGATAAATATCGGCCAGTTCTGTATCCCCCACGCCCGGTGCCCGCATTCGTAAGGGAAACAGAGGGGGGATTGAAAGCAGTACCCGTGGCACATAGCTGCAGGTGTAACCAATAGGAATACCGCCCTGGTCGATGGCGTTTTGCACCAGCAGGTTGACAGGGTCTTCCAGGTATTGATCGAACAGGCTTGTCTTCATCCGCCGGCAATCATTCTTTTGTTTTTGATTTTTCTTTCATGGCCTGGCGCATGTTACGCAGTTCGGACACCTCGTCGCAGACCGGGCTGTACTCGCAGGAATCACAATCAAAGTCCATTTCTTCAACCATTTTGTTCATGGCCCCGATAATCTCTCCCACATCGTCACCGATGGTTTTTAAGGCCAGAACATCCTCAACTGTCGATGTGACAAAAACGATTTCAACCCCATGAATATATGGTTTTTCTATTAATTCAACCATCAGGGCGCTTCCCAGCAGGGACAGGGAAAAACCGTCGGCGACCGCGGTTTTGCTGATTCTGCTCCATTCCCGCTGGTACTGTGAAACCGCCCGCATCATGTAACCGGCCAGGCTGATGTCGTATTTGGCCAGTTCCATTTCCCGGTAACGGTCATAACTGTTCTCTTCGTCAAAACCGCAGACTTCCACCATGACGACTTTGCCGAAAGGCACCAGCGGGCGGGTTTCCCGGTGAATATCCGGGCCGATCAGAGAGATGCGGCCGTGATGAACGGCGTTGGGGCGATCGGTCCAGAACAGAAACGACGTGGCCGCAGTTTTGGGGCTGCCCAACTCTACGGCGGTGTCCGTTGACAGAACCAGGTTGCTGTTTCCCCCGGACGGCCAGCCTGGATCGGTTGCGGCAGTGAACGTTGAAAAGTCGTTTTTTCCGGTTCTGTCGGCCAGAAAATGTCTGATGCGTTCGAGGTGTGTGTCAAACAGAGCCATTTGTTGCCTTTATTTTTGGTCGAGCATTTCCGCAGCGAACAGGGCCGCACCCAGGGCGCCATTGATCTGCGGATCAACGGGCAGTGTTTTGACCGGGACGCCCAGCCCGTCGGAAAGGGCATTGAACATGCCGCTGTTTTTGGCCACCCCGCCGGTCATGACCACATCCTCATGAACCTCGATGCTCTTGGCCAGGGAGGCGACCCGGTTGGCCATGGCATGATGCAGGCCGCAGATAATGCTACGCACATCGCGGCCCTCGTTGATCAGCGATACAACTTCGGTTTCGGCAAAAATGACGCACTGGTTGGATATTCTGATTTTTTCATTTGCTTGAGCTGAAAGTTCACCCATGTCGGCCAGATCGACTTCCAGGGCTTTGGCCATGACTTCGAGAAAGCGGCCGGTGCCGGCCGCACATTTGTCATTGTATATATAACGGGCCACGTTGCCTTTATCATCAATTCTTATGGCTTTGGCGTCCTGACCGCCGATATCGACAATGGTGCGTACCGAGGGCAAATTCCACCAGGCGCCTTTGGCATGACAGGAAATTTCTGATTGCGTGGCGTCGGCAAAGGAAACCGCGTCTTTGCCATATCCCGTTCCGACAGTGATTTTTATATCAGAGAGGGAAATATCCGCGTTTTCCGCCGCCAGACGGATAACCGCATTGGCGGAATCTTCAGGCCTGGTCTTTACCCGGATTACTTCCTGACCGATTATTTTGTCGTCGTTCATGATGACGGCCTTGGCAGTCAGCGAACCGATGTCACACCCTGCAGTAATCATATTTTCACCTTTATGGCGTCGTAAAAAGCCCAATTGCCGCGGGGCGGCCGGCTGCGTTGCGCTTCGTCTCTCGGAAGTTCACGTACTAATTTGTACGCTGCATTCCTCGAGATTCGCGACGCCTTGATCTTGAACTTTTTATTTTGCCATCCAAATTAAAACTGTTTTATGATTCCATGTTTACGTTTTCGTTTGCGAATATGGCCGCCCCGATGGCACCGGCCAGCTGAGGATCGGCCCGCCGTATTTTCCGGATGCGGTACCCGAGAATTTTTTCCAGGGTGCTGACCACGCCGCTGTTTTTGGCCACGCCGCCGGTCATGCAGATTTCCTTTTCCACTTTGACGGTATTGGCCAGAATGGCCACCCGTTTGGCCATGGCGCTGTTGATGCCGGCGCCGATATCCTCAATCAAGTATCCGGAGTTCAAGTACTTGATGACGTCGGCCTGGGCCCAGACCGTACAGGTTGAGGCCAGCATGATCGGTGAGCGGGCCCGGGCGGACAGGTCGCCCAGTTCATCAATGCCGATATTTAGAACGTCGGCCATGACTTCCAGAAAGCGGCCGGTGCCGGAGGCGCATTTGTCGTTGGTGATAAAGTTTTCAACAGCGCCGGCGTCATTCAGCTTGATGGCCTTGCAGTCCTGCCCGCCGATATCGATAACGGTTTTGACCGTCGGCACCATCCAGTGCGCGCCTTTCCCGTGGCAGGCGATTTCCGACCTGGCTTCACTGAGAAACGGGATCTTGTCCCGGCCGTAACCGGTTCCCACGACATACCCGATTCCGGACATGTCCACCCCGGCGTTTGCCAGGGCCTGGTCCATTGCTGCCTGGGCCGATTCCCCGGGTCTGGCCTTGGAACGGATAATGCTGGAGCCGACAATTTTTTTGCCTTTCATGATAACGGCTTTGGATGTCAGCGATCCGACATCGCAACCGGCGACAAGTTTCATAACAACCCCCTTACACTGAAGAATTCTTCCAGGCGCTCTTTGGTGTTTTCCCAGGATTCCACCCGGTCGTCAAAAGCGTCGTCGTAAAGAATATGGGTGGGATAACCCAGTTTTTCCAAGTCTCTGGCAAAAGGCTTGACCATGCCCCAGGTGTTGCGGCAGCCCGGGGTGCCGTTGTAGATAATGCAGTCGGCCTTGAAGGCCCGGGCAATGGCAAGGGTTTCGTCCAGCCACATGTTGGGCTGGTCATAGGGGCCGCGAATGGAACGGACCATGGGCAAACGGGCGTTTAACTGGGCAATGCTGTTCAGCATGGCCGCTTCCGATCCCGTGTTTATTTTATAAGCCGACCCGGGAAGGTCCTTTGTGTAAGACGTTCCTTCCATAAAGGTTTTGGAAAGAATGCTGCCCAGATGGGAAATACCGTTGTCGTCCAGCCATTTCCAGAAGGTCATGTCCACCGTGTAATGATCGATATAACACAGGTAAAGTCGCCTTTTTTCAACCTTGGACTTTAAACCTGAAACCCCATTTTCAACGTTCTGCCGGACGACCTTCCGCATTTCTTCAAGGGCACGGGTGTATTCCGGTAATCCGGCGCATATAAAACGGCCGGCATAGATAAACATGTTGTAGATGGGCGGCACCGGACAGGGTACGACCATCTGCATGTCCTCCATGTCTGAAATGATGGTGTCCTGCTTTTCCACTTCCAGAAGAACGTCTTTCAGCCGGTCATAATCCATTTTATTACCGGTCTGCTCTTCCAGAAACCGGATCATTTCCCGGTAGTCCTCGAGCTGGTACTGGCTGGTGCGGTCGTCGTTGATCTTCTGGGGATAGTTGAGCTGGTAGCAGGGTTTTTCCAGATAGCTGGACGCAAAGGCGAAGGCATTGGCGTTGGTGTCGCAGACACCGGGCGTGTCACAGACCAGAAAGTCGATTTCTTCGGCCAGACCCGCGAAATAGGCGCCCAAAGAGCCCCTCTGAGAAGAGCAGGATGTCTCGGTCAGGCCGACCTCGCAGCCGAAATCCAGATAATCAAATGCTCCCCGGCGCCAGACCATACTGGCCAAGGCGGACAGGATTTCAAATGTTACGGGCACGGCGTCCACGGCATAGAGGATGGCCGGGGAAAAACAGAAGGTCGTGGCCGCAATTTTTTTTCCTTTGGCATGAGCCGTCAGAATATTATCGAAGAACCGGGCCATCATCTTCAGAAAAACCGCTCCCGGTTCGCCCTCGTCCAGAATGGCGCCCAAAGGCTTGTTGAAATAGGGGACATACCGCATCAAAATGTCTTTTTCCTTGGGCGTGCCGTCCGATGCCTTGGACGCGGCACTGATGATGCGGTCCAACATCCAGTCAAAATGATATTCTTTTATTTCCGCCCGCATAAAACGACCTCCTGCGTTTGGGGATTGTTGTTTGTGGTTAGCCTGTAAGCCGTTCCAAAAAGGCCTGAATTCTCATTTGCAGACGGCCGGTTTCCGTCAGCGGGCCATACTCTCTTTCAATTTTCAGACAGGGCACCCCCGCTTTTTCCAGGTCCCGTTCCAGCAGGCCATGTTCCGAGCCGTGCAGGTCACAAAAGCGGATGTTCTGCATGATAACACCGTCAATGGCGGCCGCGTCGATTTTTTTCTTTAAAATATCCAGGCGTTCTTTGTATTTACCGAACATTCTCGGGCAGGTGCATTCACCCAGATATCCTTCGGCCATGGCTTCAAGAGGATCACCGGCTTCCGCCACCAGGTTGCCTTCATAGCGCACGCCAAAGCAGAGGTTTTCGGCCACCACCAGGGCGGTTTCATTCTTTTCAATCAATTCAATCAGCTCTATGTCGTCACTGATGCTGCCGATAACCAAGAGGCGTTTTTTTCCGGTGGAAACCGGGCGGCTGCTTTTCAGGTCCGCCAGGAGTTGTTCCAGCTTTTCCGTATATGTTTCCCTCGGCATGACCGTGCCGGCCACGGCCACGGCAAAGGCCTGGGAACCGGTTATGGGCACTTCCGGCCGGGCCCGGATCTCCTCCAGCTCCTTGAGCAGCAAACGGCCCCGGTTGTAAATCGCGATGGATTGCCGCAAGGCCTCATCGTTTACGGTGACGTTGAAATGTTTCTGCACAGCATCGATAAGCATTTGAATTTCATCTTTAAACCATTTCATGCCATGGGGCAGTGTTTTGTGGGGCACGTCAAAATAATAAAAGAAGGGCGGTACGATGCCTTCATAATCTTCTCCGGCTTTTCGCCAGCATTCGTCCAGACGGCGCATGGCGTCACAACCGGGTGTAATAATAGTGCCGTCCAGAAAGTGATACTTGCCCTTGCCGGCCAGTTGCAGAATGCATTTGGGAAAAGAACAGATAAAGGGCCCGAAAAAGGCGTCGCCGATGTCCGTGCCTTCGGTTTCAATGCCGCGGATACGGACCGGCAGAATGTCGACCGAATGAAAAATTTCAGCCGGCACGTAAGAGCAGGTATAGCCGACGGTTTTTTTTCCGGACGCCCGCCAGTCCTGAATGGTCCGGTTATAAAGAGTGGTTGTGGCCTCGTAAAAAAGATCAGTCATGTTGCTCAGCCTCCCCGTTTTTTAATAATAAAGCAGCCAGCATGTGCCGCGCGCTTTCCGCTGCATCTTCAAACTCGTCATCATCGACCGCCAGGGCCTTGATGAACCCTTTTGTCAGTGGTGGAACCATGGCCCGGGCCAGGGGACGCAAGGCCTCACCGACGATTTCGCCCGCATTTTCCAGGAAAGCGGAAACTTCATATGTGTCCAGGGCGTCCATCAGGGACGTGATTTTATCCCGGAGCACTTCCGGCCGGTCTTCGAACATCCGGTTGGCCAGCAGGACGGTGGCGTTGATGATGTTGGCCCCTTCCTGAAGGTCCAGACCGGCCAGCGACTGGGCCAGGGCCTCATTGATTTTTTCGGTATCCAGCGACTCCAGCGTTTCCAGCCGGTGGCCGAGGGTCCGAAAACGGGCATTATGGACGGCGCTTTTTGTGGACAGGCTGCCGGCCAGCAGTTCCGGATGGTCGGCCAGAACATTCGTCAGGGCCCGGCCGGCTTGTTCTTTTATTTCTGCGACGGCGGTTCGGGATTTCCAGAACACCTCACCGTTGATTGTGCTGAAAACGGATTCAAGCAGGACCGACACATCGTTGGGCAACTGCGGGGCGCCCGGTTCGCCAATCAGTGCGCTGCCGACATGAAACCGGCGGACCATTTCGGCCAGTTCGTTGACCAGGCGGCCGACCGTGTCCGCGTCGGTTTCCCTTAACACCGAGAGAATAACGTCGGCCACCAGATCCGGTGATCCTTTTTCGTTAAACATACCGACAGCTTGAGCCAATGCGTCAACGGCGATGTTGCCAAGAGACGGTACCAGCGCCAGAAAGGAAATCACCTTGCCGGGATAATGCCACATGGTCGTGTTGATCATGTGAACCACAGCGGAGATCGAGGGTATTCCTGTCTCCAGAGCTTCTTTTACTTCACCGAAGTCCAGGCTGGTGATCCACTTTTCGAAGGCCGGCGCCAGGGCCCTGGACAGAAAATCGGGCTCGTTTTTATGAACATCATTGATGGTTCGACAGAAGACGGTTAAAAGTTCAGCGCTTTTTCCGGTTGAAAGATCCCGGACGATGGTTTCAACCAGCCTTTTTTTGGCCGCCACATCCAATTTCCGGATTTCTTCGGCGCCATTGACCAAAAGGGACAGAAGACCGTTCAGCAGCAGGCCGGTATGGGCGGAAGCCCGGCTGGTGAACGCCTCGTCTGATGCCAGGGAATGCAGGGCCGGTGCTTCGTCCAGCCCTTTTTCGTCCAGCATGGCGTTTTTTATGCTGTTGCCGGCTGCACTGGCAACGCCTTTGCGGAACACGCTTCGGGCCGGACCCGCCCCGGTGCCGCTGACCGCCCACAGGCGGATCAGTTCGGGAAGGAGGTTTCCGGCCAACTGGCGCATTTCTTTTGTGTTGCTGATCTGTTCCAGGACTTCCCGGAAGGCCGGTGCATCCGACAAGATCTCCTTCGAGCCGATATGGTGTTGTTTCGACATGTTATAATGACTCCCGGTTTTCAAGTGGGTTGACGATGGATTTTTTTTCTTTGCCGGCGGTAATCGAGGGGTCTTTCATACGCTGGTTGATCAGATCTCGACCGGCATCCAGCGTTTTTAAGGCCACTTCTTTTTCCTTGGTTAGGTATTCGTTCACCGTTTCAACCGCCATTTCCCGGTTACCCTGCTGTAGATAAGCGTTTCCCCGTTCCACGATTTGCAGGTTTTCATAAAGACTCTCGCTGCGCAGGGTAAAGGTCAGATATTGCATGCGGCGGACACTCGGCAACAGATCTAAAATCATTTCTTCCAGCAGCGGATTTCTGGCCGCCTTTAAGCAATTCAGGCTGAAATCAAAAAAGGAGGTGTAGTAGGCATGAATATCTTTGCGACGAACGGCATCGGCCGCATTGAGCACGGTCTGGTTTATTTTTTTTAAATCTTCGGGGGTGCTCTTTTCGGTGCATTCCTTTGCCGCCAGCATGATCAGGGCGCAGGTAATGTTATATAGAGAACTGATATACGCTTTGGAAAGGCCGGTGACCTTGCTTCCTTTTCGCGGCGTCTGCTCTACCAGACGTTGCTTTTCCAACATCTTCAGCGCTTCGCGAACCGGACTTCGGCTGACCTGAAGCTCGGCAGCCAGTTGGGCCTCGCGGATGCTTTCACCCGGCTTCAGCTCAAAGCGGATGATTTTTTCCCGAATATGCTCGGCAATCTGTTCCGGCAAACTTTGTGCGGCGATGAATGTCACAACCAGACCTTTTTTGATTAAGCCGAATACGCCAATAGTCGATTGTCGACAAAATACCGTTCCGCGCCTCGCTTGTCAACAAAAAAGTGAAAAGTAAAACTTTTATAATAAAAAAAAGGAAATTCTGAGGATAACGGGTTTTTAAAAAGCCTTTAATTTGGGCTTAATGATTTTCCGGAAGAACAGAAACGGGTTGTTATGGGTGACTTATTTGTTGGCGGGATCGGGATCAAAAACATAGCCCACCGCCCTTAAACTTCTGAAATGTTTTGGCCTTTTTGGGTTTTTTTCAAAATACTTGCGCAGCCGGACAATAAAGTTGTCAACCGTGCGGGTCGAGGTGTTACCGGTGTACCCCCAGCCGATTTCAAGCAGTTTTTTTCGGGATAAAGGTTTGTTGATGTTGGAAAAAAAAAGCTTTAGCAGCAGGGCCTCCTGCTCGGTAAGGGTGATTGTCCCCTGGCGGCACTCGGCCTGAAGGGTTTCAAAGTTAATGGTGTTACCACAGAAGGAATAAACAGGCGGAACGGCAACTTCCGTCGTCTGCTTGCTCCATGAGGCCCGGGTCAGCAGCCGTTCCACCCGGAGCAGGAACTCCTCCAGGTCAAAAGGCTTGGTCAGGTAATCGTCCACACCACAGGAAAGCCCTTTGATTTTGTCGGCCGGTTCGGTTTTGGCGGTTAAAATCAAAACCGGCAGTTTTTCGTCTTCCAGGCGGATGCGCTGTAACAGGGAAAAACCGTCGATTCCCGGCAGCATGACATCGAGCACAATCAGGTCCGGGTGTTCGGTTTTCCATTTTTCCAGACCGGACAGGCCATCCTCGGCCCAGGATACGTCATATCCTTTCAAGGACAAATTGAGCTTCAACCCCTCGGCAATATGGCCTTCATCCTCGATTATTAGCACGCGCAAAGATGATGATTTGTTCATTGGTTTTCCATGTTGACAGGTTGTTTGGTTGTGGGGCTGGATGGAAGCAGCAGCTTAAAAACCGTGCCCGGCCCGTCCTTTCTGGCTT
The DNA here is from genome assembly GCA_963674745.2 of Desulfosudaceae bacterium. GTDB lineage: Bacteria > Desulfobacterota > Desulfobacteria > Desulfobacterales > Desulfosudaceae > JBFMDX01. The sequence goes on from CAXXDV010000001.1 coordinate 1,315,451, forward strand.
CCACCCGGATGGTTCCCTTGTGAAGATTGACAATACTGGCGACAAGATAAAGGCCCAGGCCGCTGCCTTTGGCCGAACAGTCCTGGGCATTGCCGGCCTGATAAAACTTTTTGAAAATCTGTTTCCGGTCGGCTTTGGTAACACCAATGCCGTTGTCTATAAAACGGACCAGACAGTTTTTGCGGTGTTTTTCAAAAACAATGTCTATTCCGGGAGGATCGGCAGTATTGTATTTGACGGCATTGGTCAGCAGATTCATCAACAGCATTTCAAACAAAACCGGACTGATCCGGCAGCAGCAGGGTGAGCCGGCCCGGTTTTCAACGGTAATGGCCGCATTTTTGAACATGTGGCGGTTGTTCTCAATAAACCGTTCCGTCACTGCGGCAATATCATCTTCAACAAATTCGCCGGCAAAGGTTTTGCCTTGAATCTCAGCCAGATTCAGGATGCTGTTAATGGTGGTCGAAAGCCGGTTGACATCTTCGACCATGGAATGAAGGTACTTGACCTGCTCCTCCCGCTTTAAGTCGTGTCGTAAAAAGGTCTCCAGAAAAAGCCGCAGGGACGTGACCGGTGTTTTTAATTCATGGGTAAAATTATCGATAAAGTTACGCTGCATGCGAAACAGACGATATGATTTCATGTTGTAGAAAAAAATGACGGCAATGCCGATCAGAATCAGGCCCACCAGAATTGACAGTACGGTGATGACCACCCAGGTGTGTGCGGCAGCGACATCTGTCTGGGCGATGTTAAAGCGCAGCATCAGGTCTTTCAAGCCCGCCCGGACCTTGATGTACCAGTAAATATACAGCGACAGGGATATCCCCAGTGCGATGCAGGAAAAGACAAAAACAGAAATGGAAAAAAGAAGCCAGCGGGTCCGGTTCATAGCAAATGCCCCAATCGTTGAGTACGGCCAACCATACCGTAATTGATAGTAAAAAGCCAGCCGTTAGCGCCACCAGCCAGATAAAGAAGCAGAACCCAACCGACCCTCAAGCGGAACGAGTATAGCGTTTTCAATGATGGGCTTGACAATCTTTTTTTGAACACGTTACAAACCAAAAAGAAGTTTTGCGGAGTAAACAGACAGCATAATTTTTCGCAGACTGGAGGTCATATGCTGAAAACAAAAACGGCTAAAGCCGTCATTTTTTTTATTACCAGCCTGCTATTTTTTTTGGTCGTTCCCTGTTTGGCTCGGGATGATTCCCCTTAGGCGGCCGAAAAGCTGATGCGGTTTCAGATAGAATCCTTGAAAAACAGCGATTATCAGAAGTTTATTGAACATGGAAACACGGCGTTTAAAACAGTTATGGATGAATATTCGTTTGACGTTCTGGTAATGCAGCGAAAAAACAAAATTGCCCGGGGTTATCGCCTTGAATATCTTGGTGCAATAAGAACCATCGGCATGTTCACTCATTTGTGGACGGTACATATTAAGGATGATAAGTATCAGTTCTTGGGAAAGTTGAGTGTTTCGCACGGAAAAGTCGTCGGATTTGATTTGGAGTAACAGAAAATGCCATACTCCCTGAAGTTTTCAACCCGTTTAGCGGCATCAAAACAAGACGTTTGGGAGTGGATAACCTCTCTTGACGGCATATCCAGGGAAATGGCACCGTATATGCGCATGACCGCGCCCAAAGGCATGACCAGTATCAATTCTTTAGCGTTTCAGCCCGGTCAACGGATGTTCCGGAGCTGGATACTGCTTTTCGGCTTGATCCCTTTTGATTTTTCGGACCTGACCCTCGAAAGCCTTGATAAGGGCGAAGGGCTTGTCGAGCAGTCGCCCATGGGCAGCATGCGTCTCTGGCGTCATGAGCGGCGCCTGGCTTCTGTTGAAGGCGGATGCGAGCTGACGGATAAGCTGACCTTTGAACCCAGATTTGCGGGCTGGCTGACGTTCCGCATCATCCGGGCCTTTTTCCGCCACCGGCATCGCAACCTGGGGCGCTATCTGGGCAAATTATAAGGGAGATGGAAGGCTGAACAGTCTTTCCAATAACCCAAAACAATCGTCATTCCCGGTTCCGCAGACTGTGGTCAATCCGTTATCTGGGTGAAACAGAACGAAAACGGGTGCCACGGGCGAAGCGACAGCTTGCCCGTGTTTAAGGGCGACCAGCCGGTCGCCCCTACAGGGCGAGCCGGGATGACGCGTTGAGAGACAGGTTGTTCAGCCCCCCAGGGTATTGTCGGCCCTGAAAATTTTTATGTTTTTCAGGCTTTTGGGGATGTCTTTGACAGTGCCTTTGGCCGCGATGAAATCGGCCGGTAAGCCCGGAGCCAGCGTTCCCGGGGCGTCTAACTTCAAAAGCGCGGCCCCATTAGAGGTGCCGCACTTGATGGCCTGCTCTACCGAATAACCCGCTTCCAGCAGCAGGCCCAACTCCGCAACAACGCTGTCACCGTGAAACACACCCGGGCTGCCCGCGTCGGTTCCCAGTGCGATGGTCACGCCGATTTTTCTGGCAAAAGCGATTTGCTCCATCTGGCTTTCCAGGTTAAGGGCGGCCACTTTTCCGCCTTCCCGCTCCATTCTGGCAAAGGCCTGCATGGTACATGCGGTTGGAATCCAGCAGACCCCTTTTTCCGCCATCCGTTCCAGGTTGTCACAACCCATGAAAAAACCGTGCTCAATAGAATCTACGCCGGCTTCGACCGCTTCTTTAACTGGAATTTCCCCATTAGCGTGAACCATGACCGCCTGCTTTTTCTTCCGGGCCAGGCGAACGATGGCTTTTAATTCATCCGGTTGAAACTGGGGCTTGGTCGTCTGCCCGAATACTTTTAAGCTGTTAATACCGGAATTGATGATTTTTACATGATCGGCGGATTCCGTGTTCCGGCTGACGGCGTCCATCAGCCGGTTGCTGTTTATCGCGGTGCCGCCGACAATTTTTCCGTAACGTCCCGGCTTGTAAAAAGCCCGGCCCGCGGTTTTGACACAAAGCCCGGCCCCGGTGCCGGCAAGGTTTTCTTTTTTATAGCGGACAGCATGCGCACCGGCGTCTCCGCCGTCCCGGACAGCCATCACACCGTTCTGGATGTGGCGCTCGACATGACGGCTGATAAACGGTTTGATGGTTTTATAGTCAGCCGTAAACAGGTCAGCGCGGGCTTCATCGGCAACATCGGCACACATGAAAAGATGGACATGGCTGTCGACAAAGCCGGGTAAAACCGTATAATCACCCAGGTCAACCAGGGGCAGGTCCGTTTTCGGCAGAACCCCGGAAATGGACGCGATTTTTCCGTTTTCAACGAGCAAAAAGACGTTTATCCGGACCGGATTCCCGGTGCCGTTGATCAGCGAGCCGGCCTTGACGATGGCGTTGTTTATATAATTAAGAGAAGATGTCATTGTGCTTTTTTTCGTTTATTCGTTACATTGATGATAAAAAGGATTCTAGGATTCAAGGGGTCAAGGCCCAGAAGCTCGGACAGCGTTGCATTTACCGCGGCTGATTTTATTAACGCTGTTCGCGAAACTAAGGGTAACCGCTTAAAAGCGGTTTTTATAAAAAACCTTACGAAAAAACCCTTCACTTGACCCCTTGGCCCCTCGGCCCCTTGAACCCTTTTGTTGTTATACCTGCGACTAACCTTGATTTGTATCTTCTGGTTTACTGAGTATCTGTCGCCTGAGCATTTCCAGCGCCGCGAAGGCGAAAATGCGCTTGTTCATGGAGCGGTTCTGAAAAGAAAGGGTCAGTTTTCTGGCCACCGCCTGCCGTGAACAGGCCAGTCCGATACAGACCGTGCCGACCGGTTTGTCAGGGGTACCACCGTCGGGACCGGCAATACCGCTGGTGGCCAGCCCGTAATTTGCCTTGGCCAGGCGACGGACATTTTCGGCCATGTCCCGGGCGGTTTCTTCGGATACCGCGCCATGTTTGATAAGTGTTTCTTCAGCAATACCCAGCACGGCGGTTTTAGCCGCATTGGCATAGGTCACGGCTGAGAGCAGAAAATAATCTGAACTGCCGCTATTGTTGGTCAGAAGGTTTCCTATCAGTCCGCCGGTACAGCTTTCCGCCACGGCCACGGTTTGCCTTTTTTCCGCCAGCAGGCGCCCCACTTCAGCCGGAAGCGAAAGCCCCTGATCTGAAAAGACACAATCCCCGATTGTCTGCTTCGCCCAGTCAGCGGCCTGTTCCACCAGCGTCAAGGCGGTGTTTTTGTCCGCATGGCGGGTTGAAACGGTGACAAAAATTTCCGGAAATGAAACACGAATGCCGTAACGGACCCGGGGGAATTTTTCCGGCAGCGCGTTCATCATTCGTCCGACTTCGGATTCGGGCAGACCGAATATGGAAAGGGTTTTTGCGACCGCGCAAGCCGGGCCGTCTACGCGGCGGGAGTCGATATCCGGCAAAACGGATTCGACCAGCATGATTTCCATTTCAAATGGAACGCCCGGCATGACATAAACCCGGGAATCACTTATATCCAGGAAGAAGCCCGGGGCCGAGCCGACAGGGTTGGGAATACAGACGGCCTTTTCCGGAAGCAAGGCCTGTTTTGGGTCCGTTTCCCGCATGGTGACGCCGCGTTCGTTGAAAAAACGTTCAAGCGAGGCATAGGCCGTTTTGTCGGAACGCAAACCGACGCCTGCCGCCTGCGCTACCGCTTCGGTGGTCAGGTCGTCTCCGGTTGGTCCCAGCCCGCCGGTGACCAGAATGATATCGGCCCGGGCAACCATTTCTTTAAGAGCAGTCGTTATTTCTTGAATATTGTCGCCCACGCAAGTGTGACGCCTGACTTCGATACCCGCCTGCTCCAGCAACCTTGCGATAAAAGCGGAGTTGCTGTCGACGATGGTTCCCGTCAGCACTTCATTTCCGGTGGCCAGGACTTCAGCTATCATAAGGAATGAACCTGAATTTTGTTATTGACATCGGTTTTTTCTTACCATATTAAAAAGAAGAGCGAAATTGTTTTTATGGTAATTTTTATGAATATTCAACAGACAAAAGAAAGCAGTAAACGGTTTAACGGCAACTGGTGGTGGCAGTCCTGGCGCTTGGGGTCTGCCGACGGAGTGTGATCTGCCGAAAAAACAAAAATAGATAAAACATAAACCGTGGGCAAACCAAAAAAGTCCGCGGTTTTTTTTTGATAAAGGCCACGGACAACCAAGGTGTTCGTGGCCTTTTCTATTTAATAAGGAGGGATAATGCTGCTAGCCCGTTTTCCGGATCAGGACATGTTTAGCAAACTGGCACAAACCGCCAATGTGGTGCCGGTTTGCGCGGAGATTCTGGCGGACACGGAAACACCCGTGTCCATTTTAAAAAAGATATACAATCAAGGTGACCCGGTTTTTCTTTTAGAAAGTGCCGAGGGCGGCGAGCGCTGGGGCCGCTACAGCTTTCTGGGGGCATCAGCCAGGACACGGGTCCGGGTTTATCGGCAACGGGTGGAAATAGAGGAAAACGGGTCCGTGGAAACCCGGCCGCATGACAACGCCCCCCTGCCGGTGCTGCGCGACATCATGGCCCGTTATACGCCGGCGGAAGTACCGGAATTGCCGCGCTTCTGGGGCGGTCTGGTGGGATATTTCACCTATGAAACCGTCTCCTTTTTTGAAGCCATAGAAAACGACTGGCCCGAAGATAAGCCCCTGGCTGATTTCATGGTGCCGGATGAACTGATCATTTTTGATAACATCCGGCATACCCTGGTGGCACTGGTCATCGCTTTTACGGATGACCTGGAACCGGATGAAACCGGGCTGCAAACGGTTTATCACCAGGCACAAAAACGGCTTGACCGCTTGCTGTCCGTGGTCCAGGGGCCGTTGCCGAACGACATCGAATCTGCCGGCCCGGCCGCGCCCTGTGCCGTCGAAGCTGAATATGATGATGACGCATACCGAAAAAAGGTTGCCATCACCAAGAACTATATTCAGCAGGGAGACATTATTCAGGCGGTTATTTCCCAGCCGTTTTCCTGTTCGCCGGCGCCGGACCTGTGGACGCTTTACCGGGCGCAACGGTATATTAATCCGTCACCCTACCTTTATTTTCTGCATCTTGGTGATATGACCCTGATCGGCTCTTCTCCTGAAACCATGGTGCGCCTGGAAAGCCGGAAGGCGACCTTGAGGCCCATTGCCGGAACCCGGCCGCGCGGGGCAACCGAGCAGGCAGACCGGACACTGGCGGATGAGCTGCTGAAAGACGAAAAGGAGCGGGCGGAACACCTGATGCTGGTTGATCTGGGAAGAAACGATCTGGGTCGGGTGGCGGTCACCGGCTCTGTCCAGGTAACCGACCTGATGGTGGTGGAGCGATATTCCCATGTGATGCACCTGGTGTCCAACATCTGCTGTGACCTGCTGGATGAATACGATGCCTGGGACCTCCTGGCAGCGACTTTTCCGGCCGGCACCCTGTCCGGCGCGCCCAAGATCCGGGCCATGGAGATCATCAGTGAACTGGAGGAAGATCCCCGTGGGCCGTATGGCGGCGCGGTGGGTTATGTTTCATTTTCAGGCAACATGGACCTGGCCATTACCATCCGCACCGCCACAATCGAAAACAACCGGTTGACGGTCCGGGCCGGCGCCGGAATCGTGGCCGATTCCGATCCGGAAAAAGAGCGGGTGGAAACGGTCAATAAAGCCATGGCCATTCAGAAGGCCCTGCAGCTGGCCGGAGAAGCACATCAGGAACGTTCATGACCGGAACGGGAAACATTTTTCAGGGAGGTCGACATGATCCTTATGATAGACAATTATGATTCGTTTACTTATAATCTTGTGCAATATTTGCGGATGCTGTCCGCCGAGGTCGTGGTTGTCAGAAATGACACCCGAACGGTGGCTGAAGCCTGTGCCATGAAGCCGTCTCACGTGGTTATTTCTCCCGGTCCGGGTCGGCCTTCGCAGGCGGGGATTTCCATGGAACTGATCCGGACACTGTCCGGTAAAGTGCCGATCCTCGGTGTCTGCCTGGGGCATCAGGCGATAGCCGAGGCTTTCGGGGGGGTGGTCGGGTCGGCAAAAACGCTTATGCACGGAAAAACATCATCCATTACGACGGACGGAAAAACGATTTTTGAAAAAATACCGTCGCCGTTTGAGGCCATGCGTTATCATTCTTTGGCTGTAGAGAGAAAAAGCGTGCCCGAATGCCTGGAAATCAGCGCTGAAACCCGGGACGGTGAAATTATGGGTTTACGGCACATATCGCATCTGACCGAAGGTATCCAGTTTCATCCGGAGTCGATCATGACACCCAAGGGAAAAAGAATTCTGAAAAATTTTCTGAGAATGGGAGACAACCCGGCCGTATGAGAAAAGATGGCTTCGTAAAAAGTCCAATTGCCGCATGGCGGCCAGCTGCGTTGCGCTGCATCCTTCGGAATTTCAAGTACTTCTATGTACGCTGCATTCCTCAGGATTTGCGCGCCCCCAGTCTTAAGCCGGGGCTTGAACTTTTTACTTTGCCATCCCAATTTTGACTTTTCGAAGCCATCAAAAGAATAGGGGGGAGTTATGTTTTCAGAGATTTTGTCCAAAATCATCACCAGACAGGACCTTGGCCGGGAGGAAATTTCGATCGTGTTTACTGAAATTTTTTCCGGCAGCCTGACGGATGCCCAGATTGGCGCCTTTATCGCAGCACTGGCGGCAAAGGGAGAAACCTTTGAAGAACTGGCCGGTGCGGCCGAAGCCATGCGGCAGAAAGCCACCCGTGTGCAGGCCGCTTCGTCCATTGTCGTTGATACCTGCGGTACCGGCGGGGATAAAGCCGGTACGTTTAACATTTCAACCACGGCCGCTTTTGTCGTGGCCGGGTCAGGCGTCACCGTGGCCAAGCATGGTAACCGTTCTATTTCCAGCAAGTGTGGCAGTGCCGATGTCCTGGAGGCTCTGGGTGTAAAACTGGATACCGAGCCGGAGGTGGCGGAAGAAGCGATCAATGAGATTAATATCGGCTTCATGTTTGCTCCCAGGTTTCACGGGGCCATGAAGTATGCCGCTGGCCCCAGAAAAGAACTCGGGGTGCGGACGATTTTTAACATCCTGGGACCGCTGACCAATCCGGCCGGCGCCAACTGCCAGGTGCTGGGGGTTTTTGCCACCCATTTGACCGAAATGGTGGCTGGCGCGCTCAACCTGCTGGGTTCCCGGCGTGCTTTTGTTGTTCACGGTCATGAAGGCCTGGATGAAATTTCGGTGTGTGCGCCCACCCGTGTGTCGGAATTAAAAGACAAAACCGTTTCTACCTATGATATTACGCCGGAACAGTTTTTCAGCGAGACGGCCAAAGCGCAGGAGCTGGCCGGAGGTACACCCGAAGAGAATGCCGGGATTACCCGCAATGTTTTAAGTGGAAAAGATCAGGGCGCGCGCCGTAATGTCGTGGCCATCAATGCCGCCGCCGCCCTTGTGGCCGCGGACCAGGCCGATACGCTGGCGGACGGCCTGTCTCTGGCCAACGAAATTATTGACAGCGGAAGGGCCCTGGAAAAGCTGGAGCAATTAATTACCTTTACCAACGAGAACGGATGATGACTTCGTAAAAAGCTTACTTTGACTTTTTAGTAAGGCATTAATTTTATGACTGAAGATATTCTGAAAAAGATCGCGGCCGCAAAAAAGGAAGAGGTCGCCGAAGCCCGGAAGCGTGTGCCGGAAGCAGCGCTGCGGCAACAAGCCGAAGCGCGGGACGGCCAGCGACCGTTTATAGAGCGGCTCCGACAGGCCCATGTTGACGGCATCGGCATTATCGCCGAGATCAAGCGGGCCTCGCCCTCCAGGGGCGATATCCGCGCCGACCTTGATGCTGCCGATTACGCCCGACGCTATGAACAGGGCGGCGCCACGGCCATTTCCGTGTTGACCGACAGCCGGTTTTTCAAAGGGTCTCTGGCAGATCTTGTTGAGGCACGAAAAAACAGCACCCTGCCGGTGTTGAGAAAAGATTTTCTCATCGATCCCTACCAGTTTTATGAGGCGGCGGCGGCCGGTGCGGACGCGGTTCTGCTGATTGTCCGCATGCTGTCCGGGGACCGGTTATCCGATTTTTTAAGTCTGTGCCGGGAATTGCGGCTGGACCCTCTGGTAGAGGTGCATGATGACGCCGATCTGGAAAAGGCCACCCGATCCGGGGCGGAGCTGATCGGCATCAACAACCGCGATCTGCGGACCTTCAGAACCGACATTGCCGTTGCCACCCGGCTGGTGTCCCGTTTTAACGACCGCCAGATTCCCGTGGCGGCCAGCGGCATCAGCATGCCGGATGATATCCGCGCCACCCGAAAAGCCGGAATTAATAATTTTTTGATCGGCGAAAGCCTGGTCCGGGCGGATGATACGGTTGCTTTTCTACGGCAGCTGGTGGAAGCGGCTGAATGAAGAACATGTGTGTTAAAACAATAAAAAGTTAACGGGCCTGAAGAAATTGAAAAGAAATATTTTTGAAATACTGGTGTCGCTGTTATGGGGCACGGCCGCATACATGCTCTATGTGCAAATTTTAAGCGTGGTCAGCACCAAAACCGTCGAGACCTTCGGGGTACTCAAACACGTTCCTGTTGGTGTGGGCGCGTTTAATTTACGATTAATGGTTTATTACGCTGTTTTAATTTTTCACGACACATTAATCGGATTACCCCTTTTTATCATGTTCGGCATGGTTTTGGGGCTGTCCATATCAAAATATCATTTCAGCAGGCCGCTGCTTCTTTGCGCGGGCTTTTTTTTAACCCAGTTTTATTATTTGTTTATAAGGTTTAATTTCGGGTACGCGATCCCCGCTTATGTAGTCGTCATACGCGCCGCACTGATAGCGCTTCTGCTGGTTTTCTTTACCCGGCTGGGGTGCACGATTAAAAGGAAATGGGAGGATCAGGCGAGCGAATAAACGGCTTTTACAAAGTTAAAGAGGCACAAAAGCGATTAAATGAATTTTACAGACGACAAAACAGAACTCCAGACGCCGCAGGTGAAGATCTGCGGGATTACCACGCCGGAGACCGCCGAGGCCTGTGTGCGGCTGGGGGCTGATGCCATCGGCTGTGTGTTTTTTGCCAAAAGCCCCCGGAATATCAGCCAGGAACAGGCCAGGGAGATCTGCGCGGCTGTAAGCGGCCGGGTGGCGACGGTGGGTGTGTTTGTTAACGAGCCGGCCGATACGGTTGCAAAAATCGTGGCCGAATGCGGGTTTTCCTGTGCCCAGCTGCATGGAAAAGAGCCACAAAAAACCGTTGATCAGCTCCTGGGGCAGGGCATTACCGTGGTCAAGGCACTGTTTGCCACAAGGGAACCGTATATTGGGGAGGCTGGGCAATACTGTCCCTCGGCATATCTGGTGGAATGCGGTAGAGGTTCTCTTCCCGGCGGCAATGCCGAAGTCTGGGACTGGCGCGGCGCCCGAAAAGCGCGGCAGGCCGGGCCGTTGATCCTGGCCGGTGGCCTGTCTCCGGACAATGTGGCGGCAGCCATAAAAGAGGTGTTTCCGGATGCGGTTGATGTGAGTTCCGGTGTGGAAGCGGCGCCTGGAAAAAAAGATTTAAAAAAGGTGGCATTATTTATAACGGCTGTCCGCCGGAGCGTTAGCGCATATCCCTCCGGCAGGACCATAAGGAGGATGTTTTAATGACGGTGGATACTGTGAGCAACGGGTCGGTAATCGGCAAATATCCGGATGAGAGGGGTCACTTCGGAGATTACGGCGGCATGTATATTGCCGAAACCTTGATGCCGGCCGTGTTGGAGTTAAATGAACAAAGGCTGAAAATCATGTCTGATCCGGCTTTCCAGGCGGAATTGAACCAGCTGCTGGCCGATTACGTGGGGCGGCCAACGCCCCTGTATTTTGCCAGTCGGCTGACGGAAGCCTTAAAAGGGGCAAGGGTGTATTTAAAGCGGGAAGACCTGGCCCATACCGGCGCCCACAAAATAAACAACACCATCGGTCAGGCCTTGCTGGCCAAATGGATGGGTAAAAACCGGGTCATCGCCGAAACCGGCGCCGGTCAGCACGGTGTGGCCACGGCCACGGCCGCGGCCCTGCTGGGTATGGAATGCCAAGTGTTCATGGGGGTCGAAGACATCGAACGCCAGGCGCCCAACGTCAAACGCATGAAATTGCTGGGGGCGACCGTTACCCCCGTCCAGTCCGGCACCGGCACCTTGAAAGATGCCATGAACGAAGCCATGCGGCACTGGGTTTCCACCGTGCGCAACACCTTTTACGTCATCGGTTCTGTGGCCGGCCCCCATCCCTACCCCGCCATGGTTCGCGATTTTCAAAAAGTTGTCGGGGAAGAGACCCGGGAGCAGATCTTGGCCCTTGAGGGGCGGTTGCCGGACCTGCTGATCGCCTGTGTGGGCGGCGGCAGCAATGCCATGGGCCTGTTTTATCCGTTTATTGATGACCCGGTCGAAATGATCGGCGTCGAAGCCGGTGGCCGGGGACTGGATACCACCGAGCACGCGGCCACACTTAATTGCGGTACCATCGGCGTACTGCATGGTTCCAAGTCTTACGTGCTGCAGGACGAACAGGGACAGATCGCGCCGGTTCACTCCATTTCGGCCGGGCTGGATTATCCCGGCGTGGGGCCCGAGCACTCGCTGTTAAGGGATTTGAAGCGGGTTCGTTATGTCTCGGCCACTGATGAAGAGGCCCTGGCTGCCTTTCACCGGTTGTGCCGGCTGGAGGGTATTATTCCGGCTCTGGAAAGCGCGCACGCTCTGGCCGGTGCCATCGGCGTGGTTCCGGATATGCCGTCAGACAGTATCGTTGTGGTCAATCTTTCCGGCCGGGGAGACAAAGATCTTGGTATTATTGAAGCCAGTGAAAAAGCGGCCGTATAACAGGAGAACGACATGGATCGAATTAAAGAAAAGTTCAAAACGCTGGCTGATGCCAAACAAAAAGCCTTGGTGGGGTTTGTGACCGCGGGCGACCCCGACCTTTCGACGTCAAAAAAGATTATTTCCGCCATGTGCCGCTCGGGGGTTGATATCCTGGAGCTGGGTGTTCCGTTTTCCGATCCCACGGCCGACGGACCGGTCATTCAACGTTCATCGGAAAGAGCGGTTAATAATGGTGTGACGTTGTCGACCGTTCTGGATATGACGGCTGATTTGCGCAAAGAAACAGACACCCCCGTTATTTTGTTTTCCTACTACAACCCGATTTATGCATATGGGGCCGAATCTTTTTATCAGGCCGCGGTTGAAGCCGGAGCCGATGGTGTTCTGGTGGTTGATCTGCCGCCCGAAGAGTCCGAAGAGCTGACCGCCTGCTGGACCAGAAAAAATTTCTCTCTGATCCGGCTGGTGGCACCGACCACGCCGCCGGAAAGGATCACCACCATAACCGCTGCCGCGACCGGGTTTGTCTATCTGGTTTCCATGACCGGCGTGACCGGCAGCAATGGCCTGCAAACCGAATCCCTGGCTGATTTGTGTCAACGGGTAAAAACAACTACCGCCCTGCCCGTGTGTGTCGGTTTCGGCATTTCCACGGTCGAAGATGTGGCCCGGGTATCCCGGGCGGCCGACGGTGTGGTTATCGGCAGTGCTTTTGAGCGGTTGATTGAAGAAAACCTGGAGAATCCCGACCTACCGGAAATTATGGCCGAACGGGTCCGCCAATACAAGGCGGCCACCAGACTGTCATGAGCGACCGGCGGCGGATCATCTCTGCCAGGGAGTCGTCTCTGCTTCTGGGTATTTCCGAAGGGACCGTGCGAAACTGGGTCCGGCATGGATACCTGAGGCCGGTTAAAGAGAACCCAAAAGCCTTTTATTACAGCGATGTTCTGAAGACAAAAAAGCAACTGGCTTCGGGGGAAATTCGGCGACTGAACCAGCGGGCTAATCGGACGCGACTTGAAAGAACGATTATACCGGTCGGATATGTTGATGATGCAGTGCTGCGGGCGCGGGCGAAAAAAATTTGCGCTATCCTGGTTGCCCGTCGGCTGGGCCTTGAGCCGGCCATGTTCTGTTTGGCCATGCGGCTGCTGGTACTGAAAAAAGAGGTTCGGCTGGATAATCCCGCCCGAATGTTCCAGGCCCGGGCTTATTCCGGATGGCAGCGACCGACCATAAAAGCGGAAATGCTCGATTGGCTTGCCTCAGGAAAGCGCTTTTCGGACAAACGTGCTGATAACTATCTTGACCTCTACCATGTGGTTGAATCGGCCACCCGTGATGATCTGCTCGGGCTGCTGTATCAGGCCTTGCGCCGGGAAGGCCGGCGCTCCCGCCAGGGCATGTATTACACGCCGGCGGATCTGCTGGCCGGCGTGTTTGCCGGGGCGTGTCGGAACAGGGGCAGTTTTCTGGACCCCTGCTGCGGGACCGGCCGGTTTCTGGCGCATGCCGCCCGGTCGGGAGGATATCAGCCCGAAGACCTGGTCGGGTTTGACATTGATCCCATGGCCGTGCGTATTGCCCGGATCAACTTGCTGCTGATTTTCAACGACAGGGAGTTTGCCCCGCAAGTTTTCTGCCTGGATGTTCTGGATTCAAAAAAAATCCGGCCTTTCCAGAAGCGTTTCGGGTTAATCGCCACGAATCCGCCCTGGGGGGCGACAATTACCCCGGCTCAACGCACCCGCCTTCAAAAGGCATTTCCCCTTGTTTCTTCCGGCGAGTCCTTTTCTTATTTTTTGGCCGCCGGTTTGGATTTGCTGGCCAAAGACGGTAGATTGTCTTATATTCTTCCCGAGTCTTTTTTAAACATCCGCACGCACCGGGATATTCGTAAACATCTGCTTTCTTCATCAACGCTGGCGGCCGTCACCTTTTTAGGAAGACGGTTTGGCGAGGTGCTGTCGCCCGCGATTCGGGTCGATGTAACCAAAAACCCCCCATCAAAAAAAGTAAAAACCGGGATTGTTTTTCAAGGCGGCCGGACCCACGCGGTGCCGCAAGGCCGGTTTTTGGACAATCGCAACTATATTATTGACGCTTGGATGACCGAACCGGAAAATGCGATTATAAAAAAGATATATCATTTTCCGCATGTTACCCTGGCCGGTACGGCGGACTGGGCCCTGGGGATCGTCACCGGTGACAACCGGCAATTCGTGTCCGACGTCTGCAAAAAAGGGATGGAACCGGTTTTTCGAGGCAAAGATGTTGAAAAGTACCGGCTGAAAAAGCCGGATGGGTTTATCCGCTTTGCGCCGGAGCGGTTTCAGCAGACAGCGCCGGAAAGCATTTACCGGACCGGGGAAAAGCTGGTCTATCGTTTTGTTTCCCGCCGCCTGGTATTTGCCCTTGACAACACCGGCGCCCTGACGCTTAACAGTGCCAATGTCCTGATTCCGAAAATAAGCGGTTATCCCTTAAAAGCCGTTCTGGGGGTGTTGAACTCCAGTCTCAGCCAGTTTGTGTTCGAGAAAAAATTTCATTCATTAAAGGTCCTGCGAAAGGACCTGGAATCTCTGCCCCTGCCCCTGCCGGGAAAAGACCGGCTTCGGGAAATGGTCAGGCTGGTTGACCGGGCCCTGGCCGGGGAGGACGTTGCCGTTGCCATTGACCGGCTGATCATGAGTGATCTGGGGTTGTCCGATGAAGAGATGCGGATTGTTCTGGAAGCAGGAACTTAATTTTTTAATTAAATAACCAGGCTATGTATACACGGGCCAAGCGGAGCTTGCCCTTCATCGTTTTTAGAAGCAAATGCTTATTTTTTCGGGGTTTTGCGGAAAGCCACGCCCTGCATGGCGGCGATGGGTGCGCCGCTTTCGTTGTAGACCGTCATCTGGTAGGTACCCAGCTTTCGGCTGACCGAGACCTCTTTCGCTTCAGCGGTCAGGCGTTCGCCGGTTGCGGCGGCTTTCAGGTAGGAGATACTGACCGACACCGCCACGGCGTCGATGCCGTGGGAATTGCAGGCCGCGGCAAAAGCCAGGTCGGCCACGGTGAAAATAGCACCGCCATGGGCCATTTTCAGTCCGTTTAAGTGTTTATCTTCTACGGTCATTTCCGCTTTGGCATAGCCGGCTGAGACTTCAAGCAGGCGAACGCCGACGGTTTCCGCAAATCGATCCTTATCTACGGCTGTGCTGATGAAGGACATGGTCGTTCCTTAATGTCAATTTTTGGCCACACTTTTTCCGGTATTGCTCCCGGTCTTCAGGTAGGCCTCGATCTTCTGCCGGGATGGTGTTTCCTCCGGCCCGGGACCTTGCAGGATGGTGTCGATCAGCTTGTCATCGTCAAGGGCGGTGTCCATCACTTTTTTATTACAGGTGCGTCCGGAAAGATAACTTTTCAGCAGAAAACGGATGGCTTTTTTCTTGCTTTCATCAGAACCCCAGCCATAAAGCAGGGTTTCACTGATCCGGCCGTTGCCGTCATCAAGAACGTCATCAATCGCCCGGCTTTCCCTGATCATATCAATAAAATCCGTATCCTGAATAAACTCTCTGAGCCTGGCCACCAGAACACTTTTGGTTTCTTCTCTGTTCGTCTGAAAGTTTTCGCAAATCTCCCTGTCCGGCGATGTTTTGGCCTGTTCGATATATTTTTCCTTTTTGAACATGTCTTTCATGTTCATAAAGGTGTTGTAGATATTATATTTTGTGGCGAAATTGGTCATCCATTCCGGGATGCTGCCGCCAATGTCGGCACGGTAGGTCTGGACAATACCGGTTTTTTCCCTGGTTACATATTCAAACACATACTGGCCTTTTATGTACGGCATCCGGATGTGACTTTCTCTGGGGGGGTAGGCGACCTCTTCGAACGTGATAAAATCGGTGACCGCCCGGGCGTGAGCCAAGTCATATTTTGTAACGGTATTGATTACAACGTCCCGGTCCTTTACCGGCCAGGGAAGGTCGATAGAGAAATAGGTGCTGAAGTGGTTACGGTCTTTTAACGTTACAACAAAAGCCTTGTCGCAGTCCGGCAGCCATTCCGTCATGGCGGGCGTGTCCCTCAGCGCTTCGGCGACAACTTCAGCCCGGGCGTCAACCACCATAACCGCCCGGAATTCAAAAATGCCGGAACCGGCCACTTTACGGGAATAGGCCTTGATGCCGTTTTTATTCATGACCATTTCCCAGTCACTGCCGCATTCATCGGCAATGGACCGGTTGGTCGTTAAGGTCAGGCAACAGGTCATCAAAACCAAGCAGAACAACTTTTTCATTAACATGGGTCCTTTGTATGCCTACAGGCTTTTAAGATTTTTTCTTTCTTTAAAACACATGATCTCAGTTGGGTATCCCATGTCCGCCAATAAGTCAAGAACATAAAACCCGCATACTTAGTAACAACCTGTTATTGCGATAATAATCAGCCATACCCCGGGGTGTTAAGCCGCGGGCGTTTAAAAGCGGTGGCGGCCCACCGCCGGTCACAGGAAAAAGAAACGATTTCCGTCTTGACATGTATGGCCGGGGGGTGAAGAATGCGGGTGTCAGCATCGTTTACGGTGCGGCCTTTTCAAAAAAGGACGGAACATGAACAAAAAGAACCTTTTAATAGAAGAAACGATCGAAAACGTCGGCCTTCTTACCTTTAATCGTCCGGAAAAGCGCAACGCTTTATCTCCGGAGCTGCTGGTCCTGCTTCATTTAACCCTTTCCCGATGGGCAAAGAGAGGGGATATCCGGGCGGTGATTATAACCGGCGGTGGCGGCCGGGCTTTTTCTTCGGGCTTTGATGTGACCGCGATTCCTACGGATGTCTCACCAGAGATGGCGGAAATTTTGAAAACCACCAATCCGCTTACGCTGGGCCTGGAAAGTATCCGTAATTATCCTTATCCGGTTATTGCCATGATGAACGGTTATGCCTTTGGCGCAGGCCTGAACCTGGCCATCTGTTGCGACATCCGCATTGCGGTGGACACCATCAAGGTCGGCATGCCGCCGGCAAAACTGGGCCTGGTTTATGCCTCCGAAGGGTTAAAGCAGTTTTGTGATGTCCTGGGATCGGCCAGAACCCGGGAGGTGTTTTTTACCGCCCGGACCTACGAAGGAGCCGAAGTCCTTGAGGCCGGGTTTGTCAATCGCCTGGTACCGGAGGCTGAGCTCAAAACCGTCACCCTGGAGACGGCCGGAGAAATTGCCGCCAATGCGCCCCTGTCCCTTAAAGGCATGAAAGAGATTCTAAACCTGCTGGACCGCAACCCCGAACTCCCCCCGGGAGATCTTGAACGGGCTGAAACCCTTGTCAAACAGGGCTTTGCCAGTAAAGATCTGGCCGAGGGGCAGACCGCTTTTCTGGAAAAAAGGCGGCCGGTTTTCACGGGAGAATAAAAGCTGTTTTTAATTAACCTGTGAAAGCCAGGGGGACAGAAGAAGCCTCATTCTTTTAATGTAAAGTTAACACAAAAAGAAGACAGGAATAACGCTAAAACAGTTGACAAAAACGTATAATTAGGATAAACAACGTATAACTTTATATATTTCTTAATATAAAAAAGGTTTTCTCACATTGTTGTCCTTAATAATACAGAAAAATGGTGGTTTCAGCCTTGCGCCACCAGGAACCAAAGTCCTGTAAAGATCTGCTTCCAACCAATTTTGGCTGACAAGCGTATAATCAGGTAACGCGTAACGTATTTGCATTTTGTAACCTAATCAAGGGGAGGACTTATGAAAAGATTATTATTGGTAACTTTGGTGGCGTCTCTGGCTCTGGCGCTGACGGTGCCCGCTCTGGCGCTGGATGTCGATTTTTCCGGAGAATACCGGATCCGGGGGTTTTATAACGATAACCCCACCATGCAGGATGACGGTGATAAAGACTCCGCCTCCTGGCTGGATCATCGTTTCCGTTTAAAAACAAAATTCTCACTTAACGACAACCTTTCGTTGACGACCCGTCTGGACGCATTTGACGATCAGCCGTTTGGTAATGAACAGAATCTGTTTGACGGCTACAACCAGGATGACAACAACGACATTGACGTGGATGAGATCTATCTGGAGGTTTTGACGCCTGTGGGGCTGTTCAAGGGCGGTCGCATTGCCGGCGGCAGCGCCTGGGGTACAGATCTGGGCAATACCGGTGTTGACTACAGCTTTGACCGACTCGAATATTTCGCCAAGTCCGGGGACCTGATTTTCGGCGCGATTTATGAAAAACTGACCGAAGACAACACCCTTGGCGAAGTCGACAATGAAGGCGATGGTGATACCTACTACCTGCTGGGTGTTTACAAGGAAGAGAACCTGGAAGCCGGTGTCGGTCTCCGTTTTCAGGACATTGATGAAGTTGCGGACCTGGTGGACAGCCTGCCTTTAAAGGAAGTGGTTGATATTTTCTCGGCCGCCGGTACGGATATCACGGCCCTTGCCACTTCTCCTCTGGTGGGTTATGCCCCCGGTACCTATTACTTGGATCTTCGGCAAAGTGTTCCCGCCGCATCACCCCTGGGCGCCACCCTGGCCGCGGCCGGTGCCGTGCCGCCGGGCACGACCATTCCGGCCAACCCGTTTCCTGCCGCCATCGCTAGTATTTATTACGGCTACGCAGGCGTCACGAACTATGCTTTTGCGCCCTACGTAAAAGCCTCTTTCGGTGATGTCCGCTTCGAAGCGGAGGTGATTTATGAAATGGGTGAATACCGGGCCCAAAACAGAGGCATTACGTTTATTGATGCCAACATGCAGCCGGTGAATGCCGGTGATCGCGATATCGACTCCCTGACCTACAAGCTGGAAGTGGCCTTTGATATGGATGATTCCTGCTTTAAACTGGGCTGGGCCTCGGCTTCCGGTCAGGATTACGGCGAACTCCTGAAACCGGATGGAGACCTGACCATCGGTAACTTGCTGTATCATGGATTGGGTGACGATTTCAGGCCGCTGCTGATCCTGACCGGCGATGTGGCCGGGCAACCGCTTACCAACGGCTACACCACCCTGCTTTCGGGTGTTGACCTGCTGTATGCCGGCGCTTCTTTTCCGCTGAACGACACCCTGACCCTCAGGGGTGCCATCGGTCAGGCCTGGGCAAATGAAGACGATTACTCCGGTGGCGAGGATGATTTTGGTTTTGAAATCGATCTGGGCCTTACCTGGGAGATCATGGACAACCTGACCTATAAGGCGGATATCGGCTACCTGGACGAGGGGGATGAAGTCCTGTCCGGCACCACCCTGCTTTCACAAGCGGGTGACGGTGATGCCACTTACGCCCTATACAATGAAGTCTGCCTGAATTTCTAAAACAGGTATCGGCCGTTTTTTAATGGCGCTTATTTTTATCAAAAGCCCCCGGTGTTAACCGGGGGCTTTTTTTCTGGATGATGGGTTCAATGATTCATGTTGACAGCGAAAAGCCGCCTGCTGTATATTGCCAAAAACCATTAAATACCAGCATAGAAAAAGAGGGTGTAATGATAAGATTAAGTACCAGGATGACCGTAAAGGTCGGTTTCTGCTGCCTGTTGATGAGCTGCCTGTTGATGCCACGGTATGGGTTCAGTCAAGAGAAAAAAGCTTCTGTGAGCCGGGAAGAGAGAGCCCATATTAATTATGTATTAACGCTTGAGACGGAAAAAGAAATCAGGACTTTTTTATCACAGCCGGTGGCGTTGCTTACCGAGAAAATTCTGAAGGACATAGAAAAGGAAAAAGAAATCCAGCTGGTACGCTCATCTATGGTCAAAACAGACGCCTGTCTTCATGAGCTGTTGACCGGGATCGCCAACCTGACAAAAATGTCATGCGGCCACAAAATCAGTCAGGTTAATATAAAACTGACCGCCTCAACCAGCCGCGCTACCATTTGGACTTCATGGGAGGTTCGCAAGCTGGAAACCCCGGCACTTACCCTGACCCTGTATTATGATGACCCTGATGTTGCGCCGTCTGAGATTACTTGTATGGGCCATAAATATCACTGATGGGCACCCCGACGTCTTCCCGCCAGTAACGCTGCGCCAAAGGCGCTGACGATCTGGGCGTCAAGCGGCAGCGGCCTTATTTCTGAACCCAGGTTTTGTTTGATAAAATGTATCACGCCCGGGTTTTTCGCCACCCCACCGACGACGGTCGCAGGGGGCTCAAAGCCTGTCTTGCCGGCCAGAGAGAGTACCCGCTCGGCAATGGCGCGATGAAGACCGGCCAGAATATCCGCGGCCGGTTCATCGGCATTCACGTGAGAAATGACTTCACTTTCAGCAAATACCACGCATTGGCCGGAAAGCTTCAGCGGTCGTGTGGAGGTCATGGAAACAGGGCCGATCTCTTCAACCGGAAGTTCCAGCGCGTCGGCAATCATTTCAAGGAACCGGCCGCTGCCGGAAGCACATTTTTCATTTTCAACGTAATCGGCCACCCCGCCGTTTTCATCGATCAGCACCACCCGTGTAATCAGCCCGCCGACGTCCATCACCGTCCGCATGTCCGTGTCCAGAAAAAAGGCGGCTGAAGCGAGGCATTGCGGAGCGGTAAAACGGCAGTCGGCGAACTTGACCTGCCGCTGGCCGTAACCGGTCGCCCCGACACGGCTGACCTGTCGTTGTCGTATACCGGCCTGTTTCAAGGTGGATTTGAAGCGTTTTTTGCTTAATCGGGAAAGCACGTCATCAACAGGGTGGGTGGAAAACGCCACCAGGCGGTCATCGTCAAGGATAACCACCTTGGCCGTTCTCGTACCGATATCGATTCCTGCTGTAATCATAGGTCACGGGCCTTTTTCGCCCACCAGGCGTCTTTCGCGAACAGGGCTGCGCCCAGCGCACCGATTAATTGGGGATCCAGCGAAAAGGCGGAAAAACAAACACCCAGTTCCTGTTCCAGCAGCCTGACCATGCCCGTGTTTTTGGATACACCGCCGGTCATGCAGATGTCACCGTTAAGCCCCACGCGACCGACCAGCGCCTTGATCCGCCTGGCCAGGGCGGCGTGGATGCCGGCCGCGATATCTTTTTTTTTCTTTCCGGCATAAATTAATTGCAGAACTTCCATTTCAGCAAAGATGGTGCAGATGGAACTCAGCGCCAGGGGCTTTTTTGACTTTAAGGCCAGGGCACCCAGTTCCGTCAATTCCACGCCCAGGGTGCGGGCCATCATTTCCAGAAACCGGCCGGTGCCGGCGGCGCATTTGTCGTTCATGATAAAATCATGCAAATGGCCGTCGATATCCACCCGAATCACCTTGCAGTCCTGACCGCCGATATCAATAATCGTCCTGACCGCCGGCAGCAGGTGATGCGCACCGCGACCATGGCAGGAGATTTCGCTGATGTTTTTAGCGGAAAAAGAAATCGCGTCCCGCCCGTAACCGGTGGAAAAGCAAAGATCGATCTGGTCACGACCCAGACCGGATTCGGCCAGAACCCGGTCAAACGCCTCTGCGGCCGACTGTTCCGGCCGCGGCCGGACGCGGATGATGGTGGCCGCCAGGGTGTTGCCCGAATCGTCGATTATCAGCGCTTCGGCCGTCAGTGAACCCACATCCACCCCGGCGAAACGCGGCTGGTCCTTGATCATAACTAAAAAACCGCTTCAAAAAGGCTGCAGGCGTTCGAGAAAAGCCTGCACCCTGGTCTTCAACTGTCCCTCACTGCCGGCATAGAGCTCCCTTTCCAGGTACAGGGTTGGCAGGTTGATTTTTTTGGCTTCATTACGCAGAATAAACGCCTCACCACCCCACAGGTCACAGAATTTGAGCCGTTCGCAGATCAGACCGTCCAGCCGATAGTCGGTCGCTGCCTGCCGGGTATGGGCGAGTCGCTGCCTGCCGGGTATGGGCGAGTCGGCGCAAAAAATCATCCCCCATCCGGGGGCAGGAAAGATGGTTCAGGTAGCGATCGGTCAGGGCGTCGATGGGGTCGTCCGCTGTTTCGTCAACCAGGGCGTCAAAGTATCTTCGTCCGAAACACAGGGAGTCATCAACAATGGCCCCGCCCATACTTTCGATCAGTTCCAGGTGAGCCACCTCTTCTAAGCATCCGGACTGAATCATCAGACGCGGTTGTTTGTCCGGGTAGGCTTTTCGCCCGTCCAGCTCGACAACCACCTCCTCGAGCATGTCTGCGAACGTCTCCCGCGGCAGGGCCGTTCCCGCCATAATGATGGCCAGGGCCTCGGCCCCGGTCAATGGCGGATTTTCGGATTTTCGGGTGTCGTAAATTTCGGCCAGCAGCCGTCGAATGCGGTTGGTCAGGCGGATCGCCTCACGAAGGTCGTCATTGGTGATGGTAATGTCAAAATGGTTTTCCAGAGTCGTTTTTAAAAGCGAATTTTCTTCCCGGTACCATTCGATTGCGTTCTGGGCTTTTTTACGCGGGACGGCCAGCAGATGGATCAAGGACGGTCGGTCCTCCAGGGCCGCCCGCCAGTTGTCATACATGCGCCGGATATGATCGCAGGCGTTTATCAGAATAACACCGTCGAGAAAATCAAACGAGCCTTCCAGGGCCAGATCGAAAACATGCCGGGTATAGGAACAATTGAAGCTGGAAAACCAGGTGTCTCCCAGGGTGGTCTTGGTGGAACCCACCGCCCGCATGCGAAACGGCACCATGCCGGCGGCGATAATGATTTCCTCGGGAACGTAGGAACAGAAGATGCCGATAACGTTTCCGCCGGAAGCCTTAAAAGATTTGAGATGGTCATTGTAAGGCGTGGCGGCTATTTTTTTCAGTTCGTCCAAAACAGGCATGTCAGGCCAGTCCGTTGGTTAAGAAAAATTCTTCAATCTGCGCTTTTAACTGGTTTTCGTTGGTCAGGCGCATGTCAAAAATGTCCGATGTCAGCACCAGCAGAGGCATGTTGATCTGTTTCATTTCTTCTTTGAGCAGCCGGACGCTGGCCCAGCCGTGTTTGCAGCCGGCATGTCCGGCATAAATAAAGCAGTCACCGTTATATTCCCGGCAGACGCGTTTAAGATCTCGATGGAACAACTCAAGCGGCCCGTGAAACTGCCGGGCCATGGTCAGGTTCATATAAGATGCCGCCAGTCCCCGCACCATGGATTCCGGCGTACGGGTATCAATGGGCGGGGTATCAACATACCCGACCAGATCGACCACCACCACCGCGCCAAAGACTTCTTCCATCCAGGCAATCAAAGGATGAAAAGCAATGGGTACGTCAAACCAGATGACCCGGATTTTTTCTTTTTTAAGAGCGCCTTTTCCCGCATCTACCCGCTTGCGGGTGGCACGGTGCAGACGTCGGGCCACTTCTGTTACTTCCGGCGTTCCCCGGCCACCTTCCCGTAACAGCCAGGTCAGCAGAAAAACAAAACCCGAACTCGGACAGGGCGTCAGGCGGTTCATTTCATTTATTTCGGTCAGCAGCTCGTTGGTTTTGTTGACCTCTTCCAGTATTTCCCGCAGGCGGTCGAAATCAAGTTTTCGGTTCAGCTGCGTCTCCAGAAAACCAATCAGTTCCCACACATCCCGGGCGTAATAATCCACGGACCGCTGGTCATCCCAGTAAGGCGTGTCCAGCCGGAAAGTGGGTACGCCGGTCAGGTATTCCATGGTTTGATAAGATGAGATCATGCTGTCACAGGGATGGGAAACCGTAACCATGCAGTCGGGTTTGGGATATTGATCGGTCAGAACGCAGCCGACGGAACTGCGTGCCGCCGAGCAATACTCCGACGGCACACCGGCCTGCTCGGCAATGTCGATCAACCTTTCGACGGGTTCCAGCCCGATCATCATGATCGGAGCGGCCACCAGGGTTTCGGGAATAATCGGTATGGCGTCAAAAGCGAAAATAAGGTCCGAGGACAGGCACCACTCCAGCCAGACAACGGGCTTGTTTGATTGTTCGCGGTTAATCACCGACTCTTCCAGAATTTTTTTGAACACTGCCTGGCCCGGCAGCATGGCGTACCAGAATTCCGGGGTCATGGAGTAGCTGGACATGATCATGATCTGGTTGCGTTGAAAATAAGTAAACAGCCCCTCATAACGCAGCAGGGGTTTGAGCATTTTCATAAAATTCCGGAAAAATCTTAAGCGCCGTAATGTCCGTTGTTCGTTGCATGACCCGTCGGATTTAATACCCAGGAGCTTGTCGACGGTTACCATCCGGTCATACAGCTCTTGCATGTAATGTAACGGCGGCAGGTCAGCGGTCGACAGATTATCGTCGGCGTGAATTTTCTGCGCGGTAGAGGGCGTTGCCATGATGCTTTCCGACAGCTAAAGGGTTTTGGCCAGATGTTTTGCCATGGCAATAATGGTCAGCGTCGGCGGTCGTCCCGGAGATCGGGGAAACACGGACGCGTCGCAGACAAACAGGTTTTTGGCCCCGAAAGCCTCCAGGTTGTTGTCCACCACCCGGCCGATGGCGGCGGTGCCGCCGGGATGTCCACCGACATTGTGGTCCACAATAAACGTATTCGGATCAGCCCCGGCCTGGACCAGGATCTTTTTGCAGGCTTCCGTACCTTTGTTAAACCGGTCTTCGTCTTCGGGCAGATAGGGTTTGGTGATGCGTTCATTGACGCTGATGCTGCCACCGGGCGAATCCCCTATTTTGGTGAACATGCCCATGACCCGGGGAAGCTTGTTGCCAAACGCGATGGTACCACCGGATTTGGCCAGTCGCAGCACCTTGTTGCCGAATACCGGTAGGGCGCCGATGGTGCCGACCAGAAAACCGTCGGTTTCCACGAATTGTTCCGTAGCATAGCAGAAGGTCATTTCATTTTTAGGGCCCAGGTCTTTTCCAATGGCGTAAACCACGTTCATGGGATCGATAAAAAAGCCCTCTCCCGCATTTTTAATGCCGGAACGCAGGAGAATGGCCGGTGTTCCGATACCGCCGGCGGAAATAACGACCTTGTTGGCCCGGATTTCATCCGCGTCGGGTGATTTAATGATAACCCCGGTGGCATTTCCGTTTTCGATGATGACTTTTTTTACGGTGGAACCGGTAAACACCCTGGCGCCGTTTGCTTCGGCTTCTTTAACATAGTTTCGGGCCGTCCATTTGGCCTCACGCCGGCAGCCGAGCATGCAGTCATCGCAAGAGGGGTCACACTTTCCGGGATCAACGAATTTCTGCTGGGGCTCAAGGTCTATGCCGACTTCTCCGGCCGCTTTTACCAGCCGTTGGGTGCAGGGCCACCGCCTGGTGAAATCATCGGGCAGGGGGGCGATGTTGAGCTCTTCTTTGGTCTGACGGGTTTCTTCGGAAATGTCTATGCCCAGTTCCGTATTCAGCCATTGCGGCGGATCATAAGCATTGCCGTTGAACACCACCGACGAGCCGCCCACGGTAATTCCCCGTGCCATCAGCCCGCCGCCCTTGGGTCGGACCAGTTTGTTGATGGTTACCAGTGAGGCGTATCGGCCCACCGCCCATTGGTTCCAGGTGCCGCGCTCCAGTAGAACGACTTCCCGGCCCTGTCTGGCCAGTTCTCTGGCGACGGTAGCGCCTCCTGGTCCGGAACCGGCAACAACTACATCTGTTTCAATGCGTGCCATTATTGCCCCCTGCTAAAAGAACGGTTGTAAAGCGAAAACTGCCTTGGGAAGCTATGTCGTTTGCAAACAAATTATTATCCTTAAAGAAAAATATGTCAAGAGAAATTTCTACACTCGCAAAAAACGCGGGTGTTTCGCGCATCGCCCTTCCCCAAGGCGCCGCCGGCAGGCTTTTTGGGTAACGGCTTTTTCTTGCTAAAAGGTGTAAGGACTGATATTAATTAAAGATACAGGGGGATTCAAAAAGCAACTTTAAAGCAGGAGGCATGCCATGCTGGCAAAAGTAATCATCAAACGACGGTTTAAGCAGCGGTATACCCATGAGGTCATCGCCCTGCTGCATGACCTGCGGGCGGCAGCCATGTCTCAACCCGGATATGTTTCCGGAGAGACCCTGTCGCAGCCCGACGATCCACTTAAACTGGTGGTTATCGGTACCTGGCAGAACCTGGAGAGCTGGCATCAGTGGAAAAAAAGCGACCGTCGCAAAGAGTTCGATGCCATGCTGGATGTTTTGCTGGAAGAACCGACCATTTACGAAGAGTATGTTGTCGGTGTTACGCGTCATTAATCCGGCAGTGCCACAAAAGCCCTTTTTCCCGCTATCTGCGTGATAAACAGGAGAATATCGCGCCCTGTTGACGTTTGGGCAAAAGGTATTATATTTCAGATGGTTGCCATAAAAACCAGCGTTTTTGGCATTAAATGACGGTTTTTTTAGTGTTGAACGGATATACACCCACACACACCAGCATACAGGAGGGTAAGTGATGAAAGAAAAGACGAAAAAAAACGTTGAAACCGCATTTGTCGGGGAAGCCAAGGCCTACTTCAGATTACTGGCTTACGCTGAAAAAGCCGATGAGGAAGAAATCCCTCAGATGGCCCTGCTGTTCCGTGCCATTGCCGAAGCCGAGCGGGTGCATGCCACCCGGAATTTGAACCTGGTCAAGGATCTGGTGGTTAAAGATACGGATACGAACCTTGAAAAATCCTTTCAGCGGGAAAAAACGGTCAGTGAGAATATCTACCCGGATTTTATCAAGGAGGCTGAAGACGAAGGTGAAACAGCCGTTGCCCAGGTGTTCAGTTATGCCCGGGACGCGGAAACCTATCATGCCAAGCTTTACGAACGGGCCATTTATGATGTGATCAAGGACAAGGTCAATGCTTACTATGTCTGTCAGGTCTGCGGCTACGTTACCGATAAAAAAGCACCGGAAAAATGTCCGGTTTGCGGCGCCCCTAAAGAAAAGTTCAAAGCCGTTGAAAATGGATCATAGACATCGTCCCATATTTTTTGTTCTTGTCGTTGTCGTTTTTCTGGGGTTGACAGGATGTTCCTTTGTTGAGCGGAAGTTATTGTTTCACCCCTCTCATCATCCGCACAATAACAGCCTGACACCCTGGAACCGGGACGGTCAAACCATCGGTTACGCCAGAGCGGTTGAATCGCCGGAAAATGTCTGGTTAATGCTTCACGGAAACGCCGGCCAGGCATCAGACCGCTTGTATGCGGTACCGTGTTTTTCAGAAAAAGATGCCGTCTTCATCCTCGAATATCCCGGATATGGCGATCGAGAAGGGCGCCCTTCAATAACGGCTTTAAACCAGGCGGCCGAAAACGCTTTTCGGGGGCTTCGAAAGACCTATCCGGACACACCTGTCTGCGTGGCCGCCGAATCGATCGGGTCGGGGCCGGCCTCTTATCTGGCAAGTCTTTCCGACAAACCGGACAAGCTCGTTCTGATCGTTCCGTTTGATAACCTTGCCCTGGTAGCAAAAGAACGGTTTCCCGGTTTTCTTGTCCGGCTGATATTAACAGACAACTGGGATAATGTGGCCTTGCTTTCAGGTTATAAGGGGCCGGTCGATGTTTTTGGTGCTAAAGCGGACACGGTTTTTCACTTGCGGCACGCCAGGGCGCTGGCGGAATCAATTCCCGGCGCAAGGCTTGTCCTGGTTGACGGCGGTCATAATGACTGGTCTTGCGCCGGCCGGGTAAAAATAAGAAATCCGTGAGGATCTGCCTTTGAATATTCTTGACAACGAACCGGCTTGTGTTACATTGTGGTACTGATAGGCTGAAAGAAAAACAGTATGAAAATGTCAAAATATATATTTATCTGTATGGTTTCGTTGTGCCTGACGGGACAGGGCGTGACTTTTTCCCGGTTATGCCTTGGCCCGGGGCATGGCCCGGGCCATTCAGACAATGAAATCGTGTGGGCCAGGCAATGTCATGCTCAGACAGAAGAGACCCGTGTTCCCGGCGCTGGACACGCGGTTTTTTTTGATCACCAGCAACACGGCTGTATTGATCTGCCCATTTTATCTACAGCCGGTTTTGGCGGAAGCTTGCGGCCGGACAATAAGCTTCAACTCACCAAACCCCTGGTTTTAGGCGCCAACACATTAGACCATCCCGGCCGGGCAAACGGTCTTACAAAACAAAAAACGGGTTTTTTCCCCGCTTTTTCTGATTTCTTTTTTTTATCCCTTGAATCAACGATTCTCATCATCTGATCTTCAAAAACCCTTCCGGTGATCTGCAGTTCATTCTAGAGGCAAAGGTCTCATGACACCGGCCCTTTCTAATCGCCTTTTTCAATAAAAGCTTATCTACCCGAGGTTTTCTGGTGGTGCCTTATCCATGACCGGTTTTTTCTTATGGATAATGGCCCCAACAGAAAAGCCCGAAGACACCATCAATCAGGTAATGAAGGAAACAAACCATATGGGCATAAGATATCCGTTGCTTTTGTGGCTGTGTCTTTTTTGTTTTTTCCCCGGCATAAATGCTTCTGTTTTGGGGAACGAAGAACGGACAGTAAAAGAAACAGTCGTCATGTCATTTAATGATAAGCGCTTAACCGCTTGTCATCAAACCAGAGCGGTCGGCTTGACGCTTGAAAAAGCCGTTTCTGCGGCGCTTGATAAAAATCCGGATTTAAAGGCAGCAGAGATCAATACCCGGATTGGGGAAGCGGCAGTACAACAGGCCGGTCTTTTTCTAAATCCGGAAATTGAATTTGAATACGAGAATTTTGATGAACCTGAAACAACCTTGACCGTCGGTTATCTGTTGGAGCTGGGCAAAAAGCGCAAGTATCGCCGGGATGTGGCTGTTGCCGAAAAAGACCTGCTCATCGCTGAAACTGAAGGCACGCGGTCGGACATCATTTGCCAGACCGCCGCCGCCTTTATCAATGTGCTGATGGCGCAGGAAAACCTGCATATCACCCTTGAAAAAGAGAAGGTGGCCGATCAGGTTTTTGAAACAGCCAGACAACAGGTTATGGCCGGCCATGTCGCGCCAATGGAAGCGGTAACAGCCGAAATAAATAAAAAAAAGGCGAGACTTGAAGTAGAAAAAGCGGAAAATGAAAACCTGGTTTTTCGGACCCTGCTGTCGGCCATGTGGGATGGTTCGGCTGATGACTTTGGCCAGGCGGTTGGCGCCTTTGATCGAATTCAGCCGCTTCCCGCTCTCGAAGCGTTGACCGAGGCCATCGACAATTCACCTGTGATCAGGGCGAAACGGTCGGAAATCAGCATCGCGGCCAACTGCTTGACGCTTGAAAACCGGAGCCGCATACCCGACCTGTCCCTTTCCGGTGGCATGAAGGAATCAGACGAGATTGACGACACAATTTACATTGTGGGCATCTCCATGCCTATTCCGTTATTTGACCGGAACCAGGGGGGGGTAGCCCGGGCTTCCGCCGAGCTGAGGCAGCAGCAGGCTGAGTTGAAAGCGGAAAAGAAGCGGTTGCTGACAGAAGTTCAAACGGCTTTTCAAAGGTTGAAAACCGTGCATGATCAGGTCAATACCATGAAAACCAACATCCTGCCTGCCGCTGAAAACGTGCTTGATACCGTCAAGGAAGGGTATCGGGAAGGAGAATTCAGTCTCCTTGATATGCTGGCAGCCCAGGGCACTTTTTATGAAACCCGGGAAAGCCATATTGCGTCACTGGGGCAGTATCATCACACCATAATTGACCTGGAAAGACTGCTGGGGCGGGACCTTCTTCGGCTCAACCAGGATTAGCCAGTTAAAGAAATTAAAATAAGGAGTCATATTTAATGAATACCAAACATATCGTTCTGATTGTCATCATAGCGGCGGCACTTGTCGGTTTTCGGGTCCATAATGCCGGATCAGTCGTCGAACCGGTAACAGTATACATCGAACACAATGACGAAAAAAATTCCGCCCATGCCCATGATCACATGGACCATGAAACAGCGGATACGCATGAAGGCCATAACCATTCAGCCCATGACGAAGAGGAGGCGGTGCATCAAGAAGCAGCCGAAGCCGGTCATGACGGCCATGAAGATGCGTGCCAAGAGACCGGCGGGCATGACCGTCATGAAGGTCATGAACATGAAGACGTTGTTGAGCTGATGACCGCCGCCCAGGCTGAGGAAGCGGGTCTAACGACCGATATCATAAAAACCGGTTCCATCAACCGGCAGATTAAACTTACCGGCGAGGTCCGTTTTAATCAGGACCGCATCATACACCTGGTGCCCCGGATTGCCGGCGTGGTGGCTTCGGTCAGCAACAATCTGGGTGATCATGTTGAAAAAGGCGATGTGCTGGCGATTATACACAGCCGTGAACTGACGGATATCAAATCCGAATACCTTTCGGCCATCGGGCGGATTGAAAACGCCAAAATTAACTTTGAACGCGAGGCCGCTTTGTGGGAAAAGAAAATCATTCCTGAACGGCAATACCTGGCCGGCAAACAGATCTTTGTTGAAACCCGCATTGCACTGCAGGCTGCCGAGCGCAAACTCCATGCGCTGGGCTTTTCCGAACGCTATATCTCGGGGCTTCCCGGGCAGCCCCATGAAACCCTGTTTCTATATCAGTTAATCGCACCGGCAGACGGCGTCATTATTGAAAAACACATCGTGCAGGGAGAACTGGTGACAACCGAATCGCCGGTGTTTATTGTTGCCGATACCACCTCCCTCTGGATCGACTTGCAGGTATACCTTAAGGACTTACCATTTATAGAAACCGGGCAGAAAGTGCTGGTCAGCGCTCAGGATGATAAACTGGTCGCAAAAGGCGTTATTTCCTTTTTATCGCCTGTGATCAATCGGGAGACGCGTACCGCTCTGGCGCGAGTCGAGCTTTCAACGGCTGACCCGATGTGGCGGGCCGGGTTGTTTGCTACGGCTGTCGTAACGCCGGAACAAAAAAGCGACAGCCGTATGGTTGCTGTTCCCACCAAAGCCATCCAGACCATAGAGGGAAGGCCGACGCTGTTTATTTTAACGGACGAAGGTTATGTTCCCAGGACAGTGAAGACAGGAAGATCCAACAATACCCATGTCGAGATTGTTGCCGGCGTCAATGTCGGTGAGACCTATGTCAGCAACGGGTCCTTTGAATTAAAGGCCAAAATGGTTACCAGTGCCATGGACGGTCATGCCGGTCACGGGCACTAATCAGGGCCGGGCAAAACGTTTTCAACAAGCTCAATTTTATGCATAAGGAACAATAAATGATTGATTATATAATTGAAAAAGCCATAAAAGAGCGGCTGATCATTATTATCGGCCTGCTCTGCATTATCGGTTACGGCATTTATGAATATAATAGGCTTCCGGTAGAGGCTTTTCCCGATGTGTCACCGGTCATGGTGCCTGTTTTTGCTGAAGCCCATGGCATGGCACCCGAGGAGGTGGAGCGGCTGATCACATTTCCGGTTGAAACAGCCATGAACGGGCTGCCCGGCGTATCCCAGGTCAAGTCCACCTCCGCTTTTGGCATGGCCGCGGTTTATGTCTATTTCTCCGATGAAACGGATATTTACTTTGCCCGCCAGATTGTGGCCGAGCGCCTGGCCAACGCCATGGCCGATCTGCCGGAAATGCATGAACCGCCCGGACTGGGGCCGATTTCATCCGGCCTGGGCCAGATTTTCATCTATTATTTGACCATCAGCGAGGATGCCGATACCGGGGGCAGGGATCCGGCTACTTTTCTGCGAGAAGTTAACGACTGGATCGTCAAGTTCCAACTTCAATCCATTCCCGGCGTTACCGATATCCTTTCCATCGGCGGTCATATTCTACAATACCAGGTAAAGATTAATCCTGATCGAATGAACCAGTTTCACATCAGTCTGGGGGAACTGGTGAAAACCATTCAAAACAACAACAACAATGCCGGCGGGCAGTTTTTGACCCTGAACCATGAAGAATATCTGGTCCGGGGCATCGGCCTGCTTCAGGACCTGAACGATATCCGTGACCTGCCCATCAAGGTGGTCAACGGCACGCCGGTTCGGGTCAAGGATGTGGCCGAAGTTGATTTCGGCAAGGAACTCCGTCGAGGTATCGTCACCCGAAACGGAGAAAAAGAAGTCGTCTCCGGCATCGTAATGCAATTGTTCGGAGAAAACACGTCGGATGTCATCGAGCGGCTTTACGACAAAATTCCCGCCATACAAGCGTCGCTTCCGGAAGGGATAGAACTGGTTCCCTTTTATGAACAGGCGGAACTGGTATCAAAGGCTACCGGGACGGTTAAAAAAGCGCTGGTTTTCGGGGCCGTACTGGTCATCTGTTCGCTGTTTCTGTTTCTGGGTAATCTGCGTACCGCCCTGATCGTGGCCTTTGCCCTGCCGCTGTGCGTGTTGATTGCCGTCATTTTTATGGGGCTGAAAGGCTTATCCGCCAATCTCATGTCTTTGGGCGGGATTGCCGTGGGTATCGGCATGCTCGGTGATGGTGCAATCGTTATGGTTGAAAATATTTTTCGGCATTTGTCCCTGCCCGAAAACCGCGGTCGTCCAAAAATCGATACGATTGTCCGGGCAGCCCGGGAAGTCGGGCGCCCAATTGTTTTTTCCATAGCCATCATCGTAATCGTTTTCATACCGATTTTTACCCTGCAGCAGGTGGAAGGCAAAATGTTTTCACCCATGGCTTTTACCATCGTTTTTGCCTTGATCGGATCGATTCTAGCCGCCCTGGTGATGGCCCCGGTGGTGTCCGTCTATGTTTTACAGCCCCGGAAAGGCCGTGAGTTTATTGTCTTGCGGTTTTTCAAGAAGCTCTACCGACCGGCGCTGGAAAAGGCCATAGATCATAAAAAAACGGTCCTGTTTATCACGATTATTGTTTTTTTCGTCAGCCTGATGCTGGTACCAAGGCTGGGCACGGAGTTTATTCCGACGCTTGAAGAAGGCTCCATCCTGATTGGTGTAACCATGGCGCCGGCCATTTCCATGGACAAGGGAAAAGAAATCATCATGAAAATGGAACGAAAAATCATGGCCTTTGATGCGGTAAAAGAAACCGTTTCCCGCATCGGCCGGCCGGAAGCCGGCAGTCATCCGCACCCGGTTAATTACGCAGAGGTTCACATTGAGCTCAAACCGGCCCATGAATGGAAAAAATATAAAAGCAAGGCCGGGCTTATTACCGCATTGGAAAAGACGTTGAAAACGTATCCCGGGGTCCAGCTTAATTTTACCCAGCCCATTCAGAACGCTTTTGATGAGCTGCTGTCCGGTGTTAAATCCCAGTTGGCGATTAAGTTGTTCGGTGATGATTTAAGCATTTTAAAAACCAAGGCCGAGGAAATTAAAAGCGCCATAATTGATATTCCCGGGCTGGTGGACCTTTCCACGGAACAGAGTTTCGGTCAGCCTCAGGTTCAGATTGTCGCCGATCGTCAAGCCTGCTCTCGCTATGGGGTCAATGTGTCTGAATTGCTGGAAGTTGTTGAGCTGGCTATTGGCGGAGAAGTCATTGATCAGATGTATCTGAACAGCCGGCGCTTCGGCATCCATGTGCGGTTTCAGGAGTCTTTCCGCTCAGACCCGGCAGCCATTTCAAACCTGCTCATTCAGGCCGAAAACGGGCAGTTGGTGCCATTGTCCCAGGTGGCCCGGGTCAGGACGGTCATCGGTCCGGTCCAGATAAACCGGGAACAGAATCAGCGACGGTGGATGATTCAAGCCAATGTCCGGGGTCGGGACATGGGCGGCGTCGTCGCCGACATCCAGCGACTGATCGCGGATAAAGTTGATTTGCCGCCGGGTTATTATGTTGATTACGGCGGACAGTTCGAGAATCAGCAACGGGCCATGAAGCGTCTGGCGATTATTGTTCCTATTGCCATTCTGCTGATTTTTCTGATGCTGTATATGGCTTTTGACGATTTTCGCAACTCCCTGCTGATAATCGTAAACGTTCCCCTGTCCCTGATCGGTGGTATTGTGGGGCTTTATGTGTGTGGAGAATATCTTTCCGTGCCGGCTTCGGTCGGATTTGTCGCGCTTTTTGGTATTGCGGTCCAGAACGGTGTCGTGCTGGTATCGTATATCAGGCAGGAACGGGTGCAGGGCATGGCGCTCAGAGCGGCCCTGGTTAACGGCGCGCTACTTCGACTGCGGCCGGTGCTGATGACGGCTTTTACCACCATTGTCGGCCTGATACCGCTGTTGCTGTCTACCGGAATCGGTTCGGAAGTTCAGCGCCCGCTGGCTATCGTGGTTGTTTTCGGTCTGATTTCATCAACATTGCTGACGCTGTTTCTGATTCCGGCCATGTATGGGTGGTTTGAAAAGGGATAACCGGTCGTGTTCGGGTTGGTCTTGATCCATTATTTTCTTGTTTGTTTATTTTCAATTGATTATTCTGGACATATAAATTCCTGATAACTTCTAATACGAAGCTGGTGTTCAGAGCGCTTCTTGGGGCTTGTTTGATAAAAAGGCGGGCGAAAAGGGTTCCGTATTTAACAGGTTCCTTTTCATGAAATATCCAGGCAGGTAGACAATCGGTTTTAGCACTCAAAAAGGAGGAAATTATGAAAGCACGTGTCACCGGTCAATGTATGGGAGATCGTAACTGCAACAATTTGTGTCCGGAAGTGTTTCAGTATGATGAAGATCAGTTAAAGTCCGTGGTGCAGTTTGATGAGATCCCGGAGAAATACGAGGAAGTGGTGCGCCGGGCGGCCGAGGAGTGCGGCGCCCAGGCCATTGAAATCGAAGAGTAATACCCGGGTGTTTACTTTAGCCCAAAGGAGGGCAGATGGGTAAATTTCGTGACAGCCGGACCGCCCGCAACCTGTTGCTTTCGTTTGCGGGAGAGTCCCAGGCTCGAAACCGCTATACGTATTTCGCGCGCCAGGCTTTTGAAGAGGGGTTTGTTCAGATTGCCGATATTTTTGAAGAGACGGCTGATCAGGAATGCGAACACGCCCTGCGGTTTTTCAAATTTTTCAACGGCGGAGAGATGGAGATCACCGGCAGCTTTCCGTCCGGTGTGATCAAGAGCACCTACGACAACCTGCTGGCGGCGGCTGACGGCGAACGATTCGAGCACAGTGAGCTTTACCCGGGGTTCGCGCAGACAGCCCGCGAAGAAGGCTTTGAGCGGGCCGCCGATACCTGGGACGCCATCAGTGTTTCCGAACAGCAGCATGAAAAACGATACCGGGACCTGGCGGCCAACCTGCAGGCTGACCGGGTATTTTCCCGGGAGCAGAAAACGGTCTGGCGCTGCCGCAATTGCGGGTACCTGCATACCGGTACCGAAGCCCCGGAAAAGTGCCCGGCCTGTGTCATGCCGCAGGGGTATTTCGAGCTGCTGGCGGAAAACTGGTAGGGGGCCGGTCAAAAAAACATTCTATTTCTTTTTTCCTGCAGCGACGGCCGGGTTGAGCATGTCCGTGCCGTCGCGATGGGTATATTCGATGTCCTGGGCCTGCACCGGCTTTCCGCAGTGGCTGCAGCACATGATGGGTTTCAGCCGGTGACCGCAGGTTTTGTGGTGAAGCATCAATGGCGGTCCCTGGCCGTCATCCAGCCACTTGTCCCCCCACTGCATCATGGTCAGAATAACCGGGTAAAGGTCCAGTCCTTTTACGGTCAACCGGTATTGAATCCGGCGGGCGTCATCCGGGTCGGTTCGTTTTTCCATAATACCGTTTTCGGTCAAAATCTTAAGGCGATCAGAGAGGATGTTGGTGGCAATGCCCAGGTTGGCCTTAAACCGGTCATAATAGCGGACACCGAAAAACGCCTCCCGCAATATCAGAAACAGCCAGCGATCCCCCAGCACCATCAACAACCGGGCCACTGAACAGTTCCGGAAATCCGTTTCTTTTTTCATCTGCAGGCCTCCTCAAAAAAATTTATAAAAAAATACATTTTTAACTTGCATTTTGCAAGCGGTTTTGTAAAATATAATTAACTTGCAAAAAGAAAGTTAAAAAACCGTGTAATGTAAACAACTAAAAGGAGGTCACCATGAGCACCCAGGATTTGATACTGAGCATGGACGGCGATACCGCCCGCATCACCTTAAACCGGCCTGAGGTGAAAAACGCCTTGAGCATGGCGCTCTCGGAAATGCTGGTTGATGCCGTCGGGAAGATAAAACGATCCACAGCCATTAAATTTGTCGTTTTTCAGGGTGCCGGTGATACGTTTTGCGCCGGTGACGATATCACTGAAATGATGCGCTGGGCGGAAGATGAGAACGGTGAATATACCCAGGGCGCCAACGGGGTCATGCGCCGGGTAAGGATTTATCAGGATATGGCCAATGCCATTGAAGATCTGGATAAAATGACCATCAGCGCCGTGGACGGTTATGCCGTGGGCGGCGGCCTTGAAATTACCATGGCCTGTGATTTTGTCATCGCCACCGAACGGGCCATATGGGGGATGCCGGAAGTTGACAGCGGGATTACCCCCGGCTGGGGCGGTACAACCCGTATGTCGCGTTATATTGGAAAACGCCGGACCAAAGAGATCAATATCATCGGTGCCCTCATGCCGGCCAGAAAAGCCGTGGAATGGAACCTGTGGAACCGGGTGGTGTCTGACGACAGGCTGAACGAGGAAGTGGAGGCGCTGCTTGAGGTTTTGCGGGCCAAAAATCAGCAGGCCTGTCGACAGTTGAAGTACATTATCAACCGCGGCTGCGAAACCGAACTCTATACCGCCCAGGGCTTTGAGATGCTGTCGGCCGGCCTGAGCGGCGCTGTCAACGGCTTATGGCAGGTTCAGGACGCGGATCAGGGCAGCGGCATCCTGGATTTTGCCGAAAAAGGGAGCCTGTGGCACAAGCGGCGCAGCCTGGCCAGGCATTTTTGGGCGGATTGAGAGGTCAGAGGGTGAAGCGGAGAAACGGCCTCATCCGGTTCCGACGCATGGAAAAAACCATGCCGGGCGTGGGTAGAAAAAAGGGATCATAAACCGGAAAGCCAAGGCCGGGCATCTTTTTGGTGAGGCCGTATTTTCCGGGATGAAAAACCATTTCAGATAAGGGCAGGGTCAGTTTATAGTCATAATCCAGCCGACCTTCGCCGACAATACCGACAAACCGGGAAACGCTTTCCGGGTCACGCAAGGTGCCGCGGACACCGGGATGGTCCTGCTGCCACTTTCGGGCCGCTTCCCGGGAAGCAAAGAAGCTGTTAAAATCACACCAGCCGACAACGTTGTCCGGTAATTGTCGCAAGGCAGCACCGAAATGAACCACCAGGGTTGAGGGGGCGTAATTGACCAGGATACCGTCCCGGCCGATCAGCCGTACCGGCTCGCCGGTCTGGCGGCAACGGGATTCCACCACGACCTCTTTGCCCGGAAACATATAGGAAATGCCGCAGCATTCCACCGCGCATTCGCCAAACCATTTCTGTTCACCGTCTACTGTAACCGGGTAGTGGTTTTTAAAGGTGGCAAACGGCCGCACGTAGAATATTTCACCAGGACGGGGCAGCCCCTCTTCAGACGTTTCATCTTGAAACGTTTGCTGACGGGAATGGGCTTCGGTCTGAAGCGCGATCACCAGGGCCGCTTCCAGATCATGTAGAACGTCCGACAGGGCCTGGTCGGATAAGTTATGCTGTTCGGCCAGCTCCGCCACACCGGGACAGGTGCCGTGGATCAGCATATTGTCCATAAGGGTTTTTCTTACCTGAAGAGCGGTATCGGAAAGGGTTGCCATAAGCGGTCTCCGTTCGTGTTCTAGGGCACGGCATCTAAAAATGTGCTTTAATATCAAGATGATAATTATACATTTATAAGACCTGTCAGAAACGGTTGTCAATGAAAAACCGCCCCCTGTTTTTGATAATGGAAAAAAATCTAAAAAGATGGTATTTTATAAAAATAATAGAAATCAATTCATGGACGTTTCATGCCGGAAATTCATCCTTTCAACCAGCGGTATAAACATCTGATCCTCAACGCTGACTATGAAATCTGTATTGAGCGGGCCCGGTACTATACGGAAAGCTTCAAGCAGACCGAAGGAGAACATCCTTCCGTACGCGCGGCCAGGGCCCTGCGTCATACCCTGTCCAACATGACGCTTTATATCCTGGACGGCGAAGCGATCGCAGGCAACCGCTCCAGCAAGATCACCGGCGTGGTGTTGCCGGTTGAGAGGGGCGATGTGAATGTGATTCTGGACATGGAACTCGAACCCCTGCTGCGCCGAAAGCGTCAGCCGTTTTATATTGATCCGGAGGACCGCAACGTTCTGGATCAGGAAATTCTGCCGTACTGGCGCGGCAGAACCGTGCGGGACGGCAAAAAAGCAGCCTGGAAAGCCAATGGCCTGAACTTTAAACCGGCCCTCAACCCTTTCAGTATCGGTAAAAGATTTAGGGGATTAGACCTGGGTCGGTTGAAGAAATCGGCCGCAGTGCCCGGTGCGGGTTTGGATTATGCGGTTAAAGGTATGAGGGAGCTGCTTCACAACAACCCGGCCATGGTCATGAATGTGTTTGACGTGCAGGGGCATCTGATCCTGGGCTTGAAAAATGTTCTGGCCGAAGGTTTTTCAGGCATCAAAGCCCGGGCAGAAGCAAGGCTGGAAAAAGCAAGACAGGACAACGATACTGACGGCCTCGGTTTCCTGGAAGGGGTCCTCATCAGTTGCGAGGCCATCGAAATACTGGCCAACCGCCTGGCCGACCTGGCCACGGAAAAAGCCGATGCGGCTATCGACCCGGCGGATAAAGAGCGGTTGCGGGCCATTGCCGAACGTTGCCGGCATGTTCCCATGAACCCGCCACGGAATTTTTACGAAGCCGTGCAGGCCATGTGGCTGACCCTGGTCGGCGGCCTGGTGGCCCACGGCATGGTCGGTATCCTGGCCATCGGCCGTTTTGACCAGTACCTTTATCCCTGGTACGCCAAAGACAGAAAAGCGGGTCGGTTGACCGACGAGCAGGCCGTCCGGATTGTTGAAGAACTGCTGATCAAGTGCGCTGCCAATCTCATGATTCTGCCCTATGCCGGGAAAAATACAGGAAACGAGTTGGGATCGGACAGTTGCGTGCCCACGGTTGGCGGCCTGGATGCCGACGGTAACGACGCCGTCAATGAGTTGTCGGGAATTATTCTGGACGCCTTTGCCAATGTCAAGTCCCTTGGCAACAGCTTTACCATCCGGCTTTCGGAAAAATCACCCCAATGGTTCTGGGAAAAAGCACTGGCCACTTTTCGTCGGACCTCCGGGGCGGCCCTGTTCAACGATGAAATGGTGGTCAGGTCTCTTGAAAAATGCGGCATGCCGACCGCTGATGCCCGGGATTATGGTGTCATCGGGTGCGTGGAGCCCACCGGTGACGGTAATACCTTTGGATGCACCTCGGGTAACGATATCTCCCTGGCCGCGGCCATGGAAATGGCCTTGAATAATGGTTACCTGCGGATCATGGGCAAACGCATCGGGCCGGCCACCGGCAATGCCCGCAAATTTAAAAATTTTGAAGACCTGGTGCACGCTTTTAACCGTCAGGTGGCCTTTATGGTGGATACCGTCGCCAGGGCGGTTAATTTAAAAGACGAGGTGTATCGCAAGGGGTTTCATAATCCCTATATTTCCGCCACCCTGACCGGATGCGTCGAAAATGCACGGGACATGACCTGCGGCGGGGCCAGATACAACTTTGCCTCTATCAGTGGCCGGGGGTTGGGAACGGCTGTGGATTCCCTGGCGGCGATCAAGTATTTCGTGTTTGACAAAGACGAGATTTCAATGACGGCCCTGCTGGATATGCTGGACAACAATTTCAGCAAACA
This sequence comes from Desulfosudaceae bacterium, assembly GCA_963674745.2. Classification (GTDB taxonomy): domain Bacteria; phylum Desulfobacterota; class Desulfobacteria; order Desulfobacterales; family Desulfosudaceae; genus JBFMDX01. Next base: position 1,354,959 of record CAXXDV010000001.1, read on the forward strand.
CGAGGTGTTTCGCCAGAGGCTGCTTCACCAGGCGCCCAAATACGGTGCCGACAATGGCGAAGCCGACGCTATAGCCGCCAGGGTATGTGCCTTTTTTTGCGACCAGGTATCCGGCCATCAGTCCATTCGCAACGGACCTTTCCGGCCGAGCTTTTTTTCCTACGGCATGCACGTGCTGGAAGGCCTGTATATCGGGGCACTGCCCAACGGGAGAAAAGCGGGAGAGCCGGTTTCAAACAGTTTTTCGCCGTCCAATGGAACGGAAAAAAAGGGGCCGACAGGCGTGCTGCGTTCCGTGACCCGGGTGGATCATACCCGGATTTCCAACGGACTGGCCGTCAACATCAAGCTGTCGCCGGCCCTGTTTGCCGGTAAAGAACGGCTGGAAAAAATGGTCGCCCTGGTCAAAGGCTATTTTGCCGAAGGCGGTATGGAGGTCTCGCTTAATGTGGTTTCCAATCAGGACTTAAAAGCCGCCCAGCAGCATCCGGAACAGTACCAGGACCTGGTGGTGCGGGTGTCGGGCTATTCCGCCCTGTTTACGGACCTGGGCAAGCCGTTGCAGGATGAGATTATCAGCCGCACCGAATTCGGAGAAGCATGATGGCTTTGTTAAACGCCCAAGATCGGCGTTGCGCTTCGCCCCTCGGAATTTCAACGTGCACATTATGTGTTGACAGCCGAATTCGCAGACAAAACAAAAGTCCAAAACAAACGGGTCGCAAAAGGCGGATACAAAGTAAACGCCGGTGTTTTTGAAAAATTCATCAAGACACAGACAACCAGGTTGTTTTTATAGTTGCACAAACATCTTGATGCCGGTGTCAAACCGGCCAGAGGAAACATGGACAAAAAACGCGTTCAAATGAAAGTTTTGCTGGGAATGATGGCGGTTCTGGAAAAACATCCCCTGCTGGTCAGGATTTTTTTGCGGCCGCTGACGAAAATACCCTGGCTTTCGAAAAAGATGATGGTGCTGCCCAGGGCCTATATGGGTGCCACGGCCTTTGAGATTCACGATGTGGACCTGAAAAACGGACGCATCGGCATCGGCGGCGTGGAAGAAATCATGGCCGGCGCCAAGATCATTCATCTGCTGCATACCACCCTGGCGTCCCGGATGTCGGAGGAAGAAAAAAACAAAGCCCTGTATGACATGGGGGTGACCCTGTGTACCTGGGAAGTGACCCGGGCCCTGGAAGGCGGCCGCTGGGCGCCTTCTTTTCTGGTTCCGCTGATCGCCAACAGCCTCATCCTGGATGAGGTCCGCACCGATCCCCTGGTGGCGCGGTTTTTTGAAAAAACCATGAACATGATGTCCCGTTTGATCACCGACGAAGGCGGATGGGGGCACCTGGCGTTTGATTTTTCAGCCCAACCCATGCGGGTCACCCTGCTCAACTCCCAGGAAGCCCGCTGGCTGCGGCCGTCGGATAAGCCGGTCTGTCATTTTTATGCCGGGATCGTGGCCGGTTACGCCGGCACCATTTCCGGCCGGCCGATTACCGTCCGTGAGGTGGACTGCCGGGCCATGGGGGCGGATAAATGCGTTTTCCATTTGTTTGAGGAATAAGGGCGGATAACAAAAAAATGGTCAAACGAATCCTGGCCGCCTTTGTGGTCCTTGTCTTTCTGTTTCACGCGGGATGGTATGCCATTACCATTGAGAAAACCCGCGCCGGGATACTGAACGATACGGTTATTGATAAATTTCAAGACAAGATGATGGCCCGGATAGGCCTTAAGCTGGGCAAATCAGTGATTGAAGAGGCCTATGTTGAAGCCAACGGCATTCGCCTGCACCTGGATATTCTGGCCGCTGCCCCCGAAGCACCCGTTCTGGTTTTTATTCCCGGTACGGCCGTTCACACCCGGGTCTATATAGAACTGATGCATGCCCTTTACCGGAGGGGTATTACCGTCATCGGTTTTGATCCCCGGGGGCACGGTCGCAGCAGCGGAACGCGAGGTGATTACACCATCAACGAAATCGTGGATGACACCCTGGCCGTGGTTACTTATGCCCGGATTCGCTTCAAGGGACGGGTGGCCGTTGCCGGCAGCAGCCAGGGCGGAATCGCGGCTTTTTATGCCGCCGCCCGGGACCCATCTCTGGCCGCGGCGGTATGTCACAACATGGCCGACCTAAACGGCCGGGACAACCTGCAGCTTGCCCGGATAAAAATTCCGGCCTGGATGGTCTCCACCAACCTTTTTCTGATCAAATTTTACGGCCGGTTTGCCGTTCCCATATCGTTGTACCTGGACCTGAGCCGGGAACACTTAAAAGACGGCACGGATGCCAAAACATATATATACGAGGACCCCCTGTGTAACACCTGGGTGACCTTAAGGGCCCTGGGCTCTTTGATGAAGACCGGTCTGGCCAGACCCGTGGAAGAGATCACCGTGCCGATCATGCTGATTCATTCCGATGGGGACCATATTTTTCCACAAAAATATGTGGAGGGTATTTATCAACGGCTGAACTGCTCCAAGGCCTATCTGCTGGTAGAAGGCCGCGAGCACCTGGTGATGACCAATCATGTGGACGAGGTGGCGCCATCTATTGCCAACTGGCTCAAAATAATGACCCGGCGACCGGTCGGGGACAGCAATTAGATATGCTTTGAAGAATTTGAACAAACCCTTGTTTTTGAAGGGGTCAAGGATTCGAGGGTTCAAGGGGTCAAGATAAAGAAAGGAGCAATGTTAATATGGTCTTGTCAGCCATAAACGGTTTATATACCGACTTTTACGAACTGACCATGGCCCAGGGTTATTTCCTTTCCGGCAAAAAAGAGGATACAGCCGTGTTCGATTATTTTTTTCGGGCCAACCCGTTTGACGGCGGGTACGTGATTTTTGCCGGGCTGGATAATCTGCTTCAGGCTTTGATGGGCTTTACCTATAGCGAAGATGACCTTGACTATCTGGCCCAAAAAGGCTTTTCAAGCGAATTCCTTTCCTTCTTAAAGGACTTTCAGTTTCAGGGAACGGTCAGCAGTGTCCGTGAAGGGGAAGTGGTATTTCCTCTGGCGCCCCTGGTTCGGGTGGAAGGCACGATTATCGAATGTCAGTTGATTGAAACCCTGCTGTTGAATTTTTTAAACTTTGAATCCCTGATCGCCACCAAGGCGTCTCGTGTCCGGCGGGTGGCCGGCGAGCGGCCCGTGGCCGATTTTGGTTTAAGGCGGGCCCAGGGCCTCGGCGGGTTGCAGGCCAGCCGGGCGGCCTTTGTCGGCGGTCTGGATGCCACCTCAAATGTGCTGGCCGGACGAAATTTCAACATACCGGTAACCGGCACTCAGGCCCATTCCTGGATTCAGGGTTTTGACAGTGAACTGGCGGCCTTTCGGACTTATGCCCGGCTCTATCCGGACAATACCGTTCTGCTGGTGGACACCTATGACACGCTGGGCAGCGGCCTGCCCAATGCCATTAAGGTGGGGCTTGAGTTAAAAGAAAACGGACAGACCTTAAAAGCCATTCGTCTGGACAGCGGTGATCTGGCTTATTTAAGCAAACAGGCCCGGAAGATGCTCGACGCGTCCGGGTTGATCGAAACAAAAATTTTGGCCTCCAACCAGCTGGACGAATACCTCATCCGGAGCCTGAACGAACAACAGGCACCGGTGGACGGTTTCGGCGTCGGAACCGAGCTGGTCACCGGTAGGGCCACGGCCGCACTGGACGGGGTGTATAAGCTTTCCGCGTTTAACGGCCATCCGACCTTGAAGCTGTCCAACACCCTTGAAAAAATTTCCCTGCCGGCCAGAAAGGAAACCTTCCGGTTTTTCAATGGCGACGGAAATTTTTATGCCGACTGCGTCTGTCTGGCCGACGAAGCCCGGCCTGAAATGATGGTTCACCCTTATGAGCCGGACAAGCGTTGTTCTTTGGTCGGACTGACGGCTGATCCCCTGATTGACACCGTCATGGAGAACGGTCGGATTGTCAAACAGGTCAGCGGCGTCAGAGAAATAAGAAAATTCTCCAGGAACCGTCTGGCCCTGGTGCCGCAGGAACACCTGCGGTTTGAAATGCCGCACATATACAAAGTGGGGGTGTCGCCGGGGCTGGCAGCGCTTCGGGATGAATTGACGGTTTTATTAAAAAAAAATGCGAAACATGATGGTTCATAAAAGTCAATTAATGATTGAGTTTAGAGGGATTTTAGCGGAAAACAGGATAAGGGGCATTTCTGCGGTTCCTTAACAGAAGGGAAAAGACATAAGGCGTATGAGGTCAAAGGGGAAAAAAAGGAGGCAGGCATGAAAGCCATTCTGGTCAATGATGTTCAGAATGATTTTTGCCCCGGGGGGGCGCTGGCGGTTCCGGAAGGAGATCATATTGTGCCGGTCATCAATGAGCTGATGAATCATTTCGATCTGGTGCTGGCGTCACGGGACTGGCACCCGGAAGAAAGTCATCATTTTGAATACTGGCCGGCGCATTGTGTGCAAAACACCGAGGGAGCGGATTATCATGGTGATCTGAATACCGCAAAGATCAATCTGGAGCTGTTCAAGGGGACTCAAAACGCGGATGACGGCTACTCGGCTTTTGAGGCCACCAACATGAGCCTGCTTCAGTCGCTGCGGGACAACGGTGTCACCGAGTTGTATGTAACCGGTATTGCCACGGAATTTTGTATAAAAGCAACCGTGCTCGAGGCGCTTAAGAACCAGATTCGTACGTTTGTCATTACCGATGCCGTCAAGGGCATAGAAGCGTTCCCGGGAGATTCGAAAAAAGCGCTGGCAGAAATGGAACAGGCCGGTGCCACGCTGATTTCATCAAAGGCGATTATCAATCATGAATAAAGAGAACGCAGCCCGGCCGGACGGCCGCCGGGCCCGGTCCGATCGATCGCGCAACGCCATTGCCACCGCCATGCTGGAATTGATCGTGGAGGGAACACCCCATCCCTCCGCCCGGCAGGCGGCCGAACGGGCCGGCGTGTCGCCTCGCCTGGTGTTTCATCATTTTAAAGACATGGAAGCGCTTTATGGACGGTTGATGACCCTCCAGTCAGAGCGGTTGCGCCCCTTGATGGAAATGGATATGGCGCTTCATGCGCCGTTTGAGGAGCGACTGTCCGTTTTTGCGGATCATCGTGTCACGATCCTGGAATTTATTTCTCCGATCAGAAAAGTGATTATCGGCACCGAGGTTACGTCGCCGGTTATCGCCGCCGAACTGGACCTTTTCAGGGAAATTAAACGTAAACAGGCAGCGGCTGTTTTTGCACCGGAACTGTCCCGGCTGACGGCTGAAGAAGCAGGCCTGGCCGCTTCGGCCCTCCAATTGGCCACGTCCTGGTCTGCCTGGCATTCGCTCCGTCATCACCAGAAATTGCCGCTGGAAAAAGCCGAAACCGTTCTGATTCAAATGATCCGCAGCATTTTAAAAATGCCATGAACCGTTTAACCGCATTATTTGCAGGGATACCATGAGCATATCAAAAGAAGACATTGTCAAAGAGGCGCATCGCCAGGGGTTTGAAGATGTCGGGTTTACCACGGCCGAACCTTTCGACCAGCACAAAACGTTTCTGCTGGAAAGACAGGCGGAATACGGCTGGGCCGAAGCCGTGGGCCTCGACCTGTTAAAAGGAACAGACCCGGCCAACATTCTTCCCGGGGCCAGAACCATTATTGTCCTGATAGAAAACTATTTTAACCGGTCCTACCCCCGCTCCATCGAGGGCCTTTTCGGCCGCTGTTATCTTGATGACGATCGGGTCACAAAGGACGGGTTGACCGTACGGATAAAATCTTTTCGGGCTTTTTTAAGAGACAACGGCATTAATACCAAGGTGCCCTTCAACCTGCCCCATCGGGTGGCGGCCGCCCGGGCCGGCCTGGGTACGTTCGGTAAAAACTGCCTGTTTTACGCCCACCGGGTGGTGCGGGGCGGATCCTGGACCCTGCCCATCGCGGTGGTGGTGGACCGGGAATTTGAGCCGGACGAGCCGACCCTTGAAATGGGTTGCCCGGACTGGTGCCGCAGCGTCTGTGTTGCCGCCTGCCCCACCCGGGCGTTGAAAGGAAACGGTCGCATTGACCCCCGTAAATGTATTTCTTTTCTGACCTATTTCGGTCAGGGCATCACGCCCCTTGAGCTGCGGGAACCCATGGGTATGTTTGTTTATGGCTGTGATCGCTGCCAGAACGTATGTCCCCGCAATCAGCCCTGGCTGACCAAAACCCTTCCCCTCAACGAAAAGGTGGTCGCCAAGGCGGATAGTTTCGAACTGCCGGCCCTTCTGCACATGGACAAGACCTATTTCCATGAAAGGGTCTGGCCGCATATGTTTTATATGACCTTTGACGACGTCTGGCGCTGGCGGATGAACGTGGCCCGTGTGATGGGCAACAGCCGGGATACCATGTATACGACAGATCTGATCCGGGCCTTTGATGAAAACCCGGATGACCGGGTAAGGGCAATGTGCGCCTGGGCGCTGGGCCGGATCGGGGGTGAAAAGGCCCGTTCGGCCTTGAGCGGTTTTTCCGGCCGTGACGACCTGACCCCACCGGTTTTGCAGGAGGTGACACTGGCCCTGGACGCCGCACGTTAAAACATCTTAAAAACCTAACGACATAAGGAGGTTCTGCCTTGAGTAAACAACAATGGGATGCCGCACCGGCAATGGAAATCGATCCGGAAAAAACATACCGGGTGACCATGGAAACCAGCAAGGGCGTGATTGAGCTTGCTCTCTATCCTGAGCATGCGCCTAAGACCGTTAATAATTTTGTGTTCCTGGTCCGGCAGGGCTTTTATGACGGTGTCGTGTTTCACCGGGTGATTCCGGACTTTGTCATCCAGGGCGGCGACCCCACCGGTACCGGCCGGGGCGGCCCGGGCTACCGTTTTGAAGACGAGCTTGAGGGTAACCCGCTCCGGCATGAAACCGGTGCCATTTCCATGGCCAATGCCGGGCCCAACACCAATGGCAGCCAGTTTTTTATTACCCATTCACCGCAGCCGCATCTGGACGGCAATCACACCGTGTTCGGCAAGGTCATCGACTGCCAGGACATCGTCAATGCCATCAAGCAGGGCGATGTCATGAAAAAGGTGACCGTCAAAGAAATATAACCAGGCAAAGGACGGGATATGAAAAACGACCGGAGAAAGCTGCGGCAACTGGCCAAAATGATGAACACCAAGAACGAAATTCTGGTGCCGCTGGTCGGGGGGGTCCTGGCGCTCATGGACGTGGTGGCCCTGCCGGCGGATGTTGATTTCCTGCTGACCTTGGGGCCCGAGCCGCATAAGCGCGATCAGGCCGTGGCCAAAACCGGTATGGCCAAACATGAGGCCCTGGATTACCTTGACGGCCTGGTCAAAAAGGGCTGGATCTGGCCGTATACGTTTGAAGACGGTCAAACCGGCTATGAACTGCTGCCCATCGTTGTCGGCTGGTTTGAAATGCAGCTCTGCCACGGCCGGGAAACCGATCAGGAAAAGGCGTTTGCCCGGGCCGCCGAAGACCTGTTCAATTCCCTGGGCCGGCTGAACGTTTTTCCCCTGCGCCCGGCCTTTAATTTTTTCACCAGATCCGTCACCAAGCCTTACCAGACCATCGGCGCCATTAAACCGCCGGATGATCCGGCCGGGAAAAATCGTACCGTGCCGGTCGACCGCCCCCTGGCGGTGGCGCCCCAGGTGGCCGGCCCGACGCCCTATGTGTCCGAGTTGATCGATCGGCACGGACAAAACAACGCCATTGCCGTTATGCACTGTTTCTGCCGTCAATGGCGAAAATTCGTCGACACCCCCTGCCGGTTTGACATTGCCCCGGAAACCTGCGTGGCGGTCGGCCCCATGGCCAATGATCTTGTCGACCATGGTTTCGGCCGCCGCATCACCCGGCAGGACGCCTTGAAAATTTTCGATGATGTTTCCAGGGCCGGGGCCGTGCATACCCTGTTTCATGAAAAGGACGACATCCGCCTGCCCAACATCGCTGTCTGCAACTGCTGCTGGGACTGCTGCGGTATTTACGGCAGCTACAATCGGGGGCTGATTCCGCTGTATATGAAAAGGTATTACCGAGCCGTGGTCAACCGGCCGGAAGAATGCAAAGCCTGCGGCAAGTGCGTCAAACACTGCCCCACCAACTGCATCCGGCAGATCGATGAAGGCGTTGTCCTTGACGGTGAAAAATGCATCGGCTGCGGCCAGTGCGCCCTGCAATGCCCCACCGGCGCTATCATGCTGGTTCCGGACCAGCGCGATGTGCTGGTGCCCATGGTCAAAAAATCCGAAGCAAGAATTCAGGTGGGTTAACAGCGCAATAAGGCTTGAAAAAGCCGGCAGGTATTTTGTTGCGATTCAAATAAACAGGGGGTTTTCGGGTGAATACAATATTTACCAAAGCGGCAAAAATTAAAAATCTGGCCGGCGCCTATCTCAGCAGCCACCTGCACGCCACCCCGGCTTTTGTGCGAATGATCCCGACCGACAAATGTAACCTGAACTGCAAATATTGCTGGCAGAAATCGGATCAATCACATGAAATGTCATTTGAAGAATTCCGTAAATATCTGGAACGGGCGGCGGGTTTAAAAGTCGGGTTGATAACCTTTCTCGGCGGTGAACCCATGTTGTGGAACCCGCTTTATGACGCCATCGCGCATTGTTCGAAAAAACATATTTTAACAGACCTGACAACCAACGGCACATTGCTTAACAATAAAAGCATTGAAGCCCTGGGCAAGGCCGGCCTGGATTATTTAAATATTTCCGTTGACGGGTTTGAACCGGATGCGGTTTCTTCAAAAAATTCTGTTATCCGGAAAAACCTGGTCGACAGCCTTAAAAAGGCCAAAAAAAAATACCGCATGCACTTCAGGATTAACTCCGTCATTTACAATAATAACTTTGAAACCGTAAAAGCCCTGATCGCGTTTTCCAGAGAACACAATGTGCAGATTTCCCTGGGATTCGTCGTTCCCCCGGTTGACGGTTATGATCGTTCGCAAGGCAGTATTTATTTTGAACAACAAGACCGGGAATTGCTGCAGCAAATCGTGGACTATATTCTCACTAAGAAAAAACAGGGTTACCCCATAATAGATCCGGATGCCTATTTCGAAAATATCTTTCGCTTTCTGGACCGGGAAAAATTCTGGGAATGCAATTACCCCACGCGATATGGCTGGGTGAATGTCACCCCGAACGGAAAGATCCGGACCTGTACAAAAAAAATGGATGAGCTGGACATTGATTTTGAAGACCTGGACATCTATAAATTAAAAGATTTGCGGTCCGTGTTAAAAGAAAAGGTACAGGAGTGCAATATTGACTGCTATTCCAACTGTGCATACGACTCCTACTTTTACACCCACCACAAACTGCAGATGTTAAAAAAAATAACAAGCCGCTTTTCGCGGCAATAATGTTTTAGCACGGATTCGGAACATGAAAATAAGACCGGCAACAGACAATGATATTCAACAAAAGTGTTTGTTCACTTGTCGTTTGATGTGACGTTTATGGAATACACGTTGACTTGAGCCAACGCCAATCTGCTGATGAAGATGTGGCTGAGGCCGTGCATTACAGGATGAACACAGGCGGATTTGCATACCGCTCAAACAAGAATTAATCTTGGGAAAGGAACATGCGGTGAATCAGGAAAAACCACGCCCCCTGGTTGAGCCCGAATCAATAGCAGCCCTGGAAGATCAAGTGGCAAGACGGCTGCCCCTGCCGCCGGTGGCGCTTTCATCCATAAAGCTGCTGATCATCACCCCCCTGCTGTATCTTTCTTTTAAGCAGGCCGGGGTGCTGCCCAATTCACCGGCCTGGATTTTTTTTCTGTTTTTATGCTTCTGCGCCCTGGATTACATGGTCGGTATAGACCCCCGGGCACAGAAACAGGCATCGGACTTCGGCCGTGTCTATGATCGCGTTACGGATTACCCCTTCCTGTTTATCGTGGCCCTGGCCTGCATGGATAAAGCGTCACCCGTGCTGATCATCGCCAAGTTGTTGCTGGACTCTATCCTGGTGGTTCAATTTTTTGTAAACCCGGATACAACCAGAAACTGGATCCGGTCGACCATTTCCTATACCGTCCTGGTGTCCCTGCTTTTTTTAAGCCAGGGCTGGGCCGGTCAATATTTCAACCCCCAGTTCGTCAATGCCCTGCTGCTGGTGAATATTGCCTTCAATGGGGCCGTCGGCCTGTATAATGTCCGGATGTTTCAACTGCGGTTCGTGGCCGATGTGTTGTCCGGCGCCAACCTCCTGTGCGGTCTGGTCAGTATGTATTTCGCCTATTACCACCGGATCGAAATCAGCCTGCTTTTTCTGCTGCTGGGTGGGCTGCTGGACGGTTTTGACGGGGCCGCGGCCCGTAAGTTCGGGGGCACCCGCTGGGGTGTTTACTCTGATGATATTGCCGACGGGGTTAATTACGGTATCGCGCCCAGCGCGGCCCTGTTTTTTATTGTCGGCGGCTGGGAAGGGTTTTTCGCCGGTTTGATTTACGGCTTTTTTACCATATCCCGGCTGGTGTATTTTACATTGAACAAGAGTGAATCGGACCCGAACTTTTTTTCCGGTGTGCCCAGCCCTGTCGGCGGTCTGATTGTCCTTTGCTCGATCAATCTGTTCTCAGAATCGCCGGTGCTGCTCGGTTTGTTTGTGGGCATCGCCTGTGTCCAGATGGTGTCTTTTGATGCCCATTACCGGCATCTGGGCCGGGCCCTGTCCAGTGGGCAGAAAAAATATTTCCTGGGTCTGCCCCTGTACGCCTTGTTTCTCATACTGGGCGCCTTTGTCTGGGGTATTTATTTTTCAATCGCCTTGCTGCTTCTGATTGCCCTGGCCTATGGGTTCGGGCCTTCGTTTACGCGTATGAAAAATGCGATTAAACAGACCAGAGCTGAACGTTGAGCAACGAAAAAATGCCGGAACAGCAGAATCCGTTGCGCGTGATCGTGTTGTATTCGGCCGTGATTTCAAAAACATGAAGGACGCAGCATAAAATGACACCCCGAATCGTTGTTGTCGACGACGAACCGATTACGCTCAAGCAGCTTCGCCGGATTCTTGAAAAAGCCGGGTACCGGGTTTCGACCTTTTCAAACCCCCATCGGGCCCTGGAGCACCTGGAAACGTCGGGCTGCGATCTGGTGATCAGTGATGTGCAAATGCCGACCATGAACGGGATGGAGTTGATGACCCGTATCAAGGGGCAGTATCCGGCCATGGAAGTGATTCTGATAACCGGTTACGCCTCGCTTGACGGCGCTGTGGAAGCCACCCGGGAAGGGGCGTTTTATTACCTGGAAAAGCCCTTTACCCCGGACCGGGTCAGGGAACAGGTAAATCAGGCCCTGGCGATCTGCCGGACGCGCCAGGCCGCAGAGCAACCCGGCGTTTCTGAAAAAGGGACTTTAAAAATTCCGGTCATCATCGGCGAAAGCCCTAAAATCCGGGAGGTCGTGTCGATTATTCAGCAGATCGGCCCCACCGACTGTAACGTGATGATAACCGGCGATTCCGGCAGCGGTAAAGAGCTTGTGGCCAGGGCCATTCACGCCGCCAGCCGGCGTGCCGACGGTCCGTTTCTGGCCTTTAATTGCGGTGCTTTGAATGAAAGCCTGCTGGAAAACGAGCTTTTCGGTCATGAAAAAGGGGCTTTTACCGGGGCCCAAACCCGCAGCAGCGGTCTGCTCGAGGCGGCCTCCGGGGGCACCCTGTTTCTGGATGAAATCGGAGAAATGCCGCATGCCATGCAGGTTAAACTGCTGCGGGTACTCCAGGAGGGTGAGCTCATCAGGGTCGGCGGCAACCAACCCGTCAAAGTCGATGTCCGTATCGTTTCCGCCACCGCCGTTGATGTGAAAGCCGCTGTTGACGGCGGCGCCTTTCGCAAGGACCTTTATTTTCGTATCAATATCGTCAATATCAAGCTGCCCGGTCTGGCCGAACGCAAAGAGGACATCCCGCTTCTGGCCTATCATATTCTTTCCCGCATCAACCGACGGGGTGAAAATAATGTCCGCGCCATTTCTGAAAAAGCCATGTCGATTCTAAGCGGATACGCCTTTCCCGGCAATGTGCGGGAACTGGAAAATATTCTCGAGCGGGCCGTGGCGGTCTGTCAGGGGCAGACGGTCAGGGAGTGTGATCTCCCGCCGGACCTGGTGTCCTTGAAGCTTCAGACATACAATCCCCCGGAAGAGCACTTTATGACCCTGGCCGAGCTGGAGCAGGATTATATCTCCCACCTGCTGAGAATAAACGGTGGCGCGCGCACCAAAACAGCGGACATTCTCGGTATTGACCGGGCGTCCCTGTGGCGGAAAATGAAAAAATACGGGCTTAGTTAGTTTTTGCAACACGGCCGTGCGTTTGTGCAACAAACCATTCCTTTCCGGCTTGTGGCCGGATTCGTTCGATATCTCGCTTTGTCGTTGCGTTTTGCAACGCGACGTTCCGCGTCCCGCCGGGCCGTAGAAAGCCACCACCCCGAATAAAAACAGCTAGTTAAAAAACAAAAGCAGTTTGGCAAGCATTTTGCTGTGGCTCTGGATATACAGGAGGCAGAGAATGTTGAATAACATATTAGTGCTTTTTGAAGACGAAACCATTTTTCCTGAAGCCCTGATTTATGCCAGAGAGTTTGCCCTGCGGCTTGACGCCAAAGTGACCCTGCTGATGATCGTTCCCATGTTGTTTGCCGGTCGTACGGTTCTCGGCCCCCAGAGAAACCAGATTCGCAAAATCGAGGTTCGCGCCGGAAAACTGCTGTCCGAGTGTCTTCAGTCTTTTATCAAGCAGGGCCTCGAGGTTAATTCGGCACTCAGAATCGGGGACCCGGGCCAGGAGCTGATCAAGTTTCTGGCGGACCGTCCACCGTTTCAGTCGGTTATCTGGGGCAGCGGGCGGGACTTGCCGGACAAGGGGCGGAACTCCCAGCGACACTGGTTGTCAAAAGTGACCGCCAGCCTGGAGTGTCCGCTGTTGACGGTCAGCAAGCGTCAGGACAACAGCTGCTGACAGCATATTAACCACTCTTAAGCGGAGCGACAATGGAAGCTTTGACCCTTGACATGATTCTGGTAATGGCCATGATAGCCCTGGCGATATTTCTGTTTATCGTTGAATGGGTGCGGGTGGACGTGGTGGCGATCATAATGACGGTGGCCCTGCCGCTGCTGCACCTGGTGACCCCCAAGGAAGCCTTTATCGGGTTCAGCAGTAATGCCGTCATATCGATTATTGCGGTTATTATTATCGGTGCGGGACTGGACCGCACCGGTATGATCAACAAACTGGTTGCCCCGGTGCTGCGGGTGGCCGGCAACAGCACATCCCGCATCATTGTGGCCATTTCCATGACGGTGGCCATTATTTCCAGCTTCATGCAGAATATCGGCGCAGCCGCCCTGTTTCTGCCGGCCATTCAGCGCATCAGCAAGATGCAGAAAATCCCCTTGAGCCGGCTGCTGATGCCGATCGGTTTTTCCGCCATTCTGGGCGGCACCGTTACTTTAGTCGGTTCCAGTCCCTTGATTTTGTTAAACGATCTGCTGGTACCGTTTAATCTCGAACCGTTCGGGCTGTTTGATGTAACGCCCGTAGGCCTGGCGCTGGTGGTCAGCGGCATTGCCTGCTTTGTGCTTCTGGGCCGATTTATCCTGCCCCAGGGGGAGCAACCTGTCGGCGGAGGCGTTGATGGCCAGGCCCCCTCCCAGGCACCGCCGGAAACCGCTCCGGATTCAGCCGAATTCTATGAGTTGCGGACCCCGGATGATTTTACGGATTATCGGGACCCGGTATGTGTGGAAGATATACGGCGGCGATACCTGCTGAATGTGGTCGCCATAACCGAGCCGCCGGACTATAAGGTGCTTTCCCCTGCACCGGAAATGGAGGTGCGGTCCGGCATTGATCTGGTGGTTTGCGGTCAGGAGAAAAACGTCCATCGCATGGCCGAAGCCGAAGGCATGCAGCTTAAGGATACCCTGGAAACCTATAAAGACAATTTAAGTTCCCAGCTGGCCGGAACCGTTGAAGTGGTGGTCGCGCCCCGGTCCGGTTACGCCGGAAAGGCCTTGAAGGACATCAATTTTCAGGACCGGTTTCATGTAACGCCACTGAGTGTTTACCGGCAGGAAGAAACTTATCGGGCCAAAATTGACGATATCATCCTCCAGGTGGGTGATGTCGTAACCTTGTATGGAACCTGGAAAAGACTTAAAGACTTGCAGAAAGAAGGCGGCCTGCTGTTCTCCCTGCCGTCTGATATGGAAGATATGCGGCCGGAAAAGGCCCTGTGGGCCGGTCTGTGGCTGGCTGTCGCGCTGGTGATGATTATGGTTTTCAAAATTCAGCTGTCCGTGTCGCTGATGACCGGCGCCCTGGGAATGATCCTCAGTCGCGTGCTTTCCATTGACGAGGCCTATCAGTCGGTGGACTGGCGCACAATTTTTCTGCTGGCCGGATTGATTCCACTGGGCATTGCCACGGAAAAAACAGGCACCGCCGCCTGGATCGCCCATTCGATCCTGGACATCATCGGAGAGGTATCACCCATTGTGCTGCTGGCGGTCATCGGTGTTCTTTCCACGGTTTTCACGCTGGTCATTTCCAATGTCGGCGCTACGGTTCTGCTGGTACCCCTGGTGGTGAATATGGCCATCGCGGCCCATGCGGACCCCCGGATGGCGGCGCTGGTCGTCGGCCTGGCCACCAGCAATTCCTTTGTGCTGCCGACACACCAGGTTAACGCCCTTTACATGGGTCCCGGCCATTATCGTACGGTTGACTTTATCAAAGCCGGAAGCCTGGTCAGTGTGGTCTTTCTGGTAGTAATGATTGTCATGATTCGTCTGTTTTACGGCGTATAAATAAATAAAAGGAGTCGCGCAAATGCCGATAGTTACCATTTCACGAGGTTCCTCGACCATGGGAAAGGTCGTTGCAGAGCAAGTTGCCAAAAAGATGAATTACCGGCTGATCAGCCGGGAGGTGCTGTTGGATGCCAGCAGCCGGTTTAATGTGCCTGAAATCAAGCTGGAAAAAGCCATCCACGATGCCCCGGGCATTCTGGAACGTTACCGTCACAACAAACAATCCTATGTGGCCTATATCCGCTCGGCCCTGGTAGAGCGCGTTGTGGATGATAATGTCGTATATCACGGCCTGGCCGGCCATTTATTGTTAAAAGGAATTCCCCACGTACTCAAGGTCCGGATTACGGCGGATATGGAAAAACGGGTTGAACTCGTGATGCAGCGGGACGGCATACCGGCCGATGAAGCCCGCGTAAGGATTCAGGAGGACGATAAGCAGCGGCGAAAATGGACCCACTCCCTTTATGATCAGGATCCCTGGGACGTGTCTTTATATGACCTGACCATCTGTATTGACAAGTTGTCCGTGGACAATGCCGTTGATTTTATCTGCCGGGCAGCGGCCGCCAAAGGGTTTCAGGGCACGGAGAAAACCCATCAGCAGGTGGCGGACATGGCCGTGGCCTGCCGGGTCAAGGCGGCTCTGGTCGATGATTTCCCGAATGTCGGCGTGACCTGTGAGTACGGGAACGTGCTGGTCTATGTTAAGAGCAGAGAACAGACGAATACCAGATTAACGAAGCAGCTCAGCCGGATCAGGGACAGCATCGAAGGTATTCATCATCTTGAAACACACGCGGGAGCGACAATCCCTTCGGAAGCGGTTTAATCATACAGGAGATTCATATGTCCATCATTATTATTTCATCTGATGATCGGGAAACAGAAGATTTTATTGCTGAAAAAGTGGCTCTGGAAAAAGGATATGATCGGCTGGACCGCCGCTTTTTAAGTGATGTTGCCGCCGGACATGAAATTAAACCGGACAGGTTGGCCGAAGCCCTGGATTCCACTCCGACGGTGTTTAAAAAATTACCGGCCCGGCACTGGCATCAATATCTGGCCTTTATTGAAGCCGAGGTGCTGGACCGGATGCTGGCGGACAACCTGGTCTGTTGCGGTCTGGCGGCTCATCTCTATGTGACCGGTATTTCACATGCCATGAGGGTTCGGGTGCTGGCGGGTAAAGAAAAAAAGATCGCCGATATTGCCGACCAGAACGCGATAAATATTGAAAAGGCCCAGAAGTGGGCGACCAAAGCACTTGAGAACCGGAAAAAATGGTCACTGGCCGCTTTTGGTTCCGATGAAACGGATTTATCCCGCTACGACATGGTCATCAGCCTGGATCAGATCGACCCGGTGGAAGCGGTTCGGACCATAACCGGTGCCTCTGAATACCGTAAATTTCAGGTCATGACCTACTCGAAAAAATGCCTGACGGACCTGGCCCTGGCCGCCAGGGTCAACGTGGCGTTGTTGAAAGCCATGACCGATGTCAAGGTTCAGGCCAAAGATGGCGCGGTGATTGTGTATGTCCGGACCCTGCGCCGCCAGAAAAGAAAAACGGTTGAAACGATTAAGGCGCTTGCCAGTCGTGTGGATGGGGTCAGTTACGTGGAAGTTCATGTTAACAACCGTTTAAAGAAAAACAGCTGATCGTACCCGGCTGTTTTTGTTTATAAACAGACAATCCGGCTGCGGCGCCTAAGGCCGTTGATCGGAGCGGTAAGGAGCGATTTAAATGTCAAAAACATTAACCGTACTACTTCTGGATGATGAGCCCATTGTCGGCAAGCGTTTAAAACCGGCGCTGGATAAAATCGGCTGCCAGGTGGAGGTGTTTGAGGACCCTAAAAAAGCGGTGGCTCGAATTGACGAAAAGGAATTTGATATTGTTGTAACGGATATCCGCATGGAAGAAATAGACGGTATTCAGGTGCTTGAGCATGTGCAGCAGAAATGGCCCCGGACCAAGGTCATCATGATTACCGGGTACGCGAAAATGGATCTGGCCCGGGAGGCCATGGGAAAAGGTGTGTTTGATTTCATCGCCAAGCCTTTCCGGCCCGATGATCTCAGGCAGATCATTGCCAGGGCGGCTGAAGCACTGGGCATTTCCATTGATACCGAACCCTTGACCGACAAGTCGGGGAATGAATAATCCCGCCGTTTCTGAAAGCCGTTTTTGGATACCGGCGGCCCACCCGAGGAGATTGTGTTATGAGCATAGCGGAAAAGTTGAGAAAAATAGGCCATAAAGAAGCAGGCGTCAGACATTTCTGCTTAGAGACGATTCGGTTCAAAAAATTGCTTGAAAATGCCCGGGGCGTGCTTGATCTGTTCGCGGACGGTCGCGAAAAAATGCAAGGAGAGTATATTTTTGACCGGCATTACGTGGTTTCCCTGATTGACGGCGTTTTGG
Organism: Desulfosudaceae bacterium; assembly: GCA_963674745.2. Lineage (GTDB taxonomy): Bacteria > Desulfobacterota > Desulfobacteria > Desulfobacterales > Desulfosudaceae > JBFMDX01. The sequence continues at coordinate 1,372,275 of CAXXDV010000001.1, forward strand.
ACCGTCTGGGGATGATGGTTTATGATGCCGGGGTGCTCGTTCCTGATAACGGCGAGCCTCTGTATACCGTTTTTGATACCCACAAGCAGACGGCTCGAAATCTCATCGACACCAACGCTGCCGGCTTTTCTAAAGCAGCCGACTTTGATGATCCGGAATACCGGTTACTGGCCGCGGCTGAGGAATGGTTCAACGGTAAGGATAAAAAGAACGATGAAACCGTAATGGGTTTTATCAAGCAGACTTTTTATTCCGTCGTTTCCGGGCTTGAACCTGAAGCTTTTTTAGGGCGTCTGGCTGAAAAAAAAGAACTGCTGATGACGGAAACCGGCTTATATGTCATTGATTTGTGGAAAGACGCCCGGGGCTTGCCGGAAAGCAAACGGACGCCGGCCGATTTTAACAGTATTCCATTGCGACACCTGCTTATGGACACCCCTTCTTTTCCGGCTGAACCGGCCTGGATTGCCGCTGTCAGTGAGTACCAGATGAGTCTTCAGTCCTTGAAAAAAGATTGTCGATTTCGGCTGGAAACCCTGGCCAGTGGATATGAGCCGTCGGACTTCATCTTTGTTTTTACGGATAAGGCGGCTATTTTCGACAGCATGCTCCCCCCGGTTTTTCACATAGAAACCACGGCCTTCGGTCAGTTCGCGTGGAGCCTGGGCCTGTCGGCGAATACCATAGAGGACACCTTGATGGTTATCGGCAAAAAGCTTTTTGACGAAAGCCTCTGGCGTCTTTAAACAGTGTTTTTAATTGTTTGAAAGGGAGTAACTCATGTCACAACAACCCCTGAGAATAATGATTATCGATGACGAACAGATCGTCGGTAAGCGACTGAAACCGGCTTTGGAAAAAACCGGCGGTGTTGTGGAAGCTTTTGAAGAAGGGCAAAAAGCCCTGGCCAGGTTTGATGAAGCCCCGTTCGATATTGTGGTTACGGATATCCGCATGGAAAAAATTGACGGGATTCAGATCCTGGAACACATCATGGCAAAATCCGCCCGAACCAAGGTTATTATCATTACCGGTTATGCCACAGTTGAAATCGCCCGGGAGGCGCTTTCCAAAGGCGCATTTGATTTTATCGCAAAACCGTTCAAGCCGTCGGATTTGCGGGAGATTATCGAGCGGGCAGCCAGGGAACTGCAGTCCTGACGTTTAACCGCCTTGCCGAAAAGGAGTTATCACCATGGCAATACAATCGGACAGTACCGTCGGCCTTAAAAAGGATTATATCTTCAGGTTTCGTTATGAAACACTTCGCTCTCTGTTGAATAAAAACGGGGGCGCGCTTCAAATCTTAAGTGACCTGGAAGCGGATTTAAACCACATGCGACACTATGATAAACGGATCAAGCGGCCCATTCAGCGCCTGATTACAGAGTCTTTGCTCATGGCTCAGGAGTTAAACCTGATGAGCGGTGACCATTATACGGATCTTTATGATGTTATCTTTCAGCTTCGTGATAAAACCGACCGACTGTTCTCCGGGCAGCGGCCGGATGAAAAAAAGCCCCTGGTAATAAAGCTGGATGAAGGGCAGGACGCCGACCCGGTGCTGATCGGGGGTAAGGCGTCCGGGCTTCAGCGGCTCGGCCGTTATTTTCCGGAGCTGGTTCCACCGGGTTTTGTGGTGACCACCGCTGCCTATCAACTTGTTCTGGAAGAGAACAACATTGATGACCGCATTCGAATTTTACTCAACAACCTGGATGTCACCGAAGACCAGTCTCAGTTTCAATCCCGAACCCGGACCATACGCGGCATGATCCGGGAAGCGGCGATCAGCGAAAACATTGAAACAGCCGTCAAAGAACAGGCCGATTTGCTGACGCAGCAGTTTCCCGACTGCCTGTGGGCCGTTCGGTCATCGGCCGTGTGCGAAGATGGTCCCCAGTCTTTTGCCGGACAGTTTGACACCGAGCTTCAGGTTAAAGCCGAAGATCTTCTGACCGCCTATCGTCACGTGCTGGCCGGCCGGTTTACGGATCGGGCGGTGAAATACCGTTTTAACCATAATTTAAGAGAAGTCGATACGCCCATGGCGGTTTTGTTTATACCCATGATACAACCGGTTTCGGCCGGTGTCATCTACACCTCCGGCACAAAAGAACCGGGGGCTGATCTCATGGAAATCAGTGCCGTGGCCGGACTGGCCAACCGTATGGTCAAAGGGGAAGAACCGGGGGATACGTTTTTCGTGACAAAAACCGGTACACCGCAAATCACGCGGATGATTACGGCTTCCGGTCAGGCCCGGAAGGACAGTACCGTGGCATATATCACCAACGATAAGATTCAGGAGCTGGCCGGAATTGCCGGTCTGGCAGTGCAGCAGTTCGGACATGAACTGGATATGGAATGGGCGGTGGACAAGGATGGAAAAATTTATCTGCTTCAGGCCAGACGGCTGAATGTTGTTTCCGCTGAAGACATTATGGTGAAGCTGGCCAAGGGGAAAGACGCCGTGCCGATAATAGAAGGGGGGGTTACCATTTTTCCGGGCCGGGCCGAAGGGCCGGTAAAATTTATCAAGCCGGATGACAGCCTGGCGGATGTGCCCGAGGGAGTGGTGGCCGTCATCGAACAGCCCCTGCCCGAAATGGCCACGATTTTGCCGAAAATTGCCGCCCTGCTGGTCATGGAAGGCAGCCCGGTGGGCCATCTGGCAACACTGGTGCGGGAGTTTGCCGTACCCTGTATTTTCCGGATTGGCAAAAACGCCGCGCTTCTGTCCGGTAAACACATCGTCAGTGTGAATGCCACCAGGCGATGTGTTTATGATGGCGTTCGCTGGGCTGGAATCCGGGAACGTGTGCTTTCCCGGATCGCGGCCGGGAACCGGCACCAGAAAAAATCCGGTCCGCTTTATGATCTTGTGCTGGGCCTCAACCTTCTTGATCCGGATGCCTCATCATTCAAGGCCAGATCATGTCAATCCGTCCATGACACCTTGCGTTTTATGCATGAAATGTCGGTTCGGTCCATGTTCGGTTTCGGGGACAGCCAGAACCGCGGATGGAGCAAAACCAGCAGTAAGCTGGAAACCGACCTGCCGTTGAAAGCACAGCTGATTGACCTGGATCAGTCGATTTCCGAAAAGACCAAAAAGGTCTCTCCGGGCGCTGTGGCCAGCGTCCCTTTTATGGCGCTTTGGCGGGGTATATCGGACACTCGCCTGGTCTGGCCGGAACGCTGGGAAAAAACCATGCGCGGCATGCCGTCAGATTTTACGGAAACGGTTTTAGGCGGCAACAGGGGGCCGAGGCGGCCTTCAGATAAAAATTATGCTATAATTGCCAAAGACTATATGAACTTAAATGCCAGGTTTGCTTATCATTATGCCATGGTCGATGCCATGGTCGGTCCGGGTACGGAACATAATCATGTGCATTTCAGGTTCCGGGGCGGGGGAGGACAGGAAGACAACAAGCAGCGGCGGGCCCGGTTTCTGGAACGGGTTCTGCGCGAATCCGGGTTCGGCGTTGATCGAAGCGGAGACCTGGTTACGGCCTGGTTCAGGCGATATCCGCAGCAGGACTCTGAACGTGCGCTTGAGCTTCTCGGCCGGTTGATGGTCTGTGCCCAGCAGCTGGACGTGGTGCTGAAAACCGATGCGGCCGTAAAACTTTACGCGGAATATTTTCAAAGTGAACAGTATGGTATGTTCGGATAAGTTTTGGTGTTATATATCACTTATGTTCAAGACGGGTGTTTTACAAAAACAGGTTTTTTTCGCGCATAACCGTTATTAATAAACAAGGATGTCCTTTCTGATGCGGCTTTTTAAGTTCGACAAACTGTTGAGCGACAGCTTTGCCGATGATCCGGAAAATATCCCCCTGCACAAACGCCCATCCATCAGTATCCGGGCCAAGCTGGCGGTTTCTTTCGCGCTTTTTTTCTTTTTATCGTTTACGGTTGCTGTCTGGTCTTACCTGATCCTGACTAAGTTCGAGAAAAAAATAGATTTTTTAGAAATTTCAGACAGTTACCTGGTGGAAATTCAGCAGGCGCGAAGGTTTGAAAAAAATTATCTCTTGTATGGAACCAACCTGGACGACGCCCTTTCGCATCTTGAAACAGCAGAAGGGATCCTGGACCACAATACCAAAAAGATCCAGACCATTTTAGGCAAAGAGCATTTCAGTACCATGGTTTCGCTGATGTCGGCCTACCGCGAACAGCTGATCCTGCTGGGTAAAACCAATCATAAGGTGGCCAAGGAGTTGATAGAGCAGAACCTGCGCGGGTTCGGCGGCCAGATGGTCTCCTTTGCCGAAGAGTTTGTCGAAAAAGAGCAGCGATCCGCCGCCCGGATGCTGCTGCTGGCCAAACGTGTCCCCATGTACTTCATGTTTGTTTTGTTTCTGTTAATGCTGTTCGTTGTCTATTTTTTAACCCGGCAGCTTCTGCTGACCTTAAACCGGTTCATGGAATACACCCGCCGGATCGGCGAGGGGGATTTTTCACCGATCCAGCCGGCCCGTAAATACAAGGATGAGTTTACCAAACTGGCCGAAGCCTTTAATCACATGATTAAAGAGCTGGATTACCGGCATAAGGTGCTGCTGGAGTCCCACAAGCTCCGGGCCATCGGTACCCTGGTGGCGGGTGTGGCCCACGAACTCAACAATCCGCTGAACAACACCATGTTGACGGCATCCATGCTGCTTGAAGATCTGGAGACGCTTTCCGATGAAGAAAAAACAGAGATGATCAATGACGTCATCAGTGAAACCGAAAGGGCCCGGAGTGTTGTGAAAAACCTGCTGGATTTTGCCCGGGAAGGCGAAACCCGGCTACGACCGCTGGAAATTGACAAACTTGTCGAGGATTCGGCGCGCCTGGTGGCCAACCAGGTCCGGTTCGCCAAGGTGTCGCTGTCGGTGTCAACCGAGTCCAACCTGCCTTCTGTTCATGCCGACGAACAGAAGCTCAAACAGGTGTTTGTCAATTTGATATTAAATGCCGTGGACGTACTGCCGCCGGGTGGAGAAATCAACGTTAATGTTAAAAAAGATCAGGCGCCCGGTTATGTCCAGGTCACGGTTCAGGATAACGGTCCGGGTATTCCCGAACACATCCAGGGCCGGATTTTCGAGCCCTTTTTTTCGACCAAAGGGCATAAGGGCACCGGCCTGGGGCTGTCGGTTTCCCGGGGAATCATCAAAAAACTGGGGGGCTATATTTATATAACGAGCAGTCCCGACGAAGGCACGACCTTCACGGTTTCGTTGCCCGCAACCGATTCACCAGCGGAAATCATGTCCAAAACCTCATGACACGGTTTTGACAAGCCCCTACCTGATTGCAGGCCATATGAATGTGGACGTAGGGGCAACCCCCTGTGGTTGCCCTATTACCGGTCAGGCACGGGGGCCTGCCCCTACATTGTTCATGAACGCCCTCCACGACCTGTAGGGGCAACCCCCTGTGGTTGCCCTTCCACCGGGGCGGCCACAGGGGGCCGCCCTACAACATACGCGAGCCGCCGGCGACATAACAAAAGAGTAAAAATCAATTCGTGAAATATCCGGTCTAAACAGACAGAAAAAGGCGCCGTTTCACCACCGGCGCCTTTTTCTGTCTTTGTTTTATTATGCGTTACAAGCTTTTTTTAATAAGCATAAGCGATGCTGATGCCGCCAAACACGTCTGTGTCAACCAGGTCTTCGAGCAGCACGTCATCATCCAGGGTGTCGACATAAGTAATGCTGGCACCCAGGCTTAACGCATCGGTAACCGCGTATGAAAGACCCAGTGAGCAGGACAGGTCGAACAAACCGCCGTCGGTTCCGCCATATGCTTCGGCAAAGTCTTTATCAGCGTAACCGGCCGCGGCGGAAATTTCCATGCCCAGGCAGTCGCTCAGGTCAATGCCGTAAGAGAGGTAAACATTGCCGTATAAGCCCTCAACCTCGTCAAAATCATAGTAAGCGGTGGCGCCACAGGCCAGGCCGCCGGCAATAGGGACACCGAAATCAAGATAAACTTCACGGGTACCGGCGCCTCCTGCGGGAAAGAGGTATTCGATATATCCGATACCGATTGAGACCGGTTCAAGGTCGAAGCCATAGGAAAGGGTCAGGTCGACCTCGGAAAACTCCCTGTCATCAAGGGTGTCGTCATAGTCGTCAATATCATAGTTGGTCCAGACATTAATGCCGAAACCGCCTTTGGCCACATCAATGCTGGGCTGGGCCACCAGGCCGTCATTAAAGGTAATACCCCTCCAGACATAAGCCGAGTTTACATCAACCGCTGCCGTGGCGTCAGCCGCCACTGCCGAACCGCCGGCCATTAAAACCAGAACCAGTGCCAGACCGCAAATTAATTTTTTCATGATGTTTCATCCTCCTGAGAATAATTTATGATTTTGAATGCCGTACCTTCTAAACTGTTTAGACGCACGCCTGTTTTTAGCCGTTCAAATTTGTTCTCCATGCGTTAATTCCTCATCCAATGTTTTCTGATAAATAAAGCAGGTTGCGTGCCAAACATGAAAAAAAGCGATTGTGTTCTTTTATCTCCTTTTGTTTCGGGCCCTTATGGCCTTCGGTGGCGAATGGGTCCGGGCACTTTCGAAAAACAAATAAATACAATTTTGTTGTTGGCGTGTTTAATAAATACAATTTTGTTGTTATGGCCGTGCTTTTCTAAAAAGCCAGGGGGGCAGCATCAGCGCCTTTGTGGCTGGTGCCGCTGTTGCTATTGGTGTTATTTGTAAAACATTTGTCATTTCAGGCCTTTTCATTGACACTTCGCTGCGGTTTTCATAGCTTCAAGCACTTGTAGCAGCCAGCAAAAACCGAATTGATGCCTGATAACAGTCCCAAACAACCGGACGTCCCGGGAACCGGAAAAGGAGATTAATATGAAAAAACCACGCATGTTGCTGCTTGGCATGCCCGGAGCCGATTCCAGCTTTTACGAAATGAACATTGCGCAACTTCCCCAGGGGCCTCGGCTCCATTTCATGGAATGGTTGTTCAACGCCCTGGACATGTCATCCACCAACCGTCGCAGAATACGCATGGCGTTGAAGCTTGAAAACATATTCAATCCTTCACGTCAGACACCTTACATGGGCATGCGGCTGATCGAGTACAATCTCCGAGACGATTTGGATATTTCCCTGGTTGAGTATCCGAAAAGCGACCGCTGGATCGTGAATCATTTAAAAAAGAACCCGGATATTTCCATAGTGGGCATCGGCATCGGCTGCGAGAACCGGGTCTATCATGCCAAAAAACTGTGCGCCGGGATCCGCCGGCAAAGACCGGATATCAAAATTATTCTGGGCAGCTACGGCGCATCGTCGGGCAAGAAGCTGGGCGTTCTGACACCTCAGGACGGTACTGTTTTGTGGGATTCGGAAGAAGAGCGGGAGGCCAAGAAGAAGCAGGGCCGGGATTTTTACAAGGGAGAAGGGGTACACGATATCCGCCTGTGGCTTCGCGACGAAGCCGGTATCGATGCCGGTGACCCAAACCTGCCGCTGGTTTCTGAAGCGATTCCCGATTCGGGCAGCACCTCGTCAAGTGGCTGGAAACAACGGCTCAAGGGGGCACTGGGTTTTGTGACCATGCCCAAGGACTCCCACAAACTGGTCAGCGCCATCGGGTGTTCCAATAAATGCGGATTCTGCAACACCAGCAAGATGTTCAACCGTGAAAAGACCTATCTGTATCAGAATGCGGCCAGAATTTTTGAGCCCATGGAGACCGTGTACGACAGAAACGCGGCCCGATCCGACTATCCGCCGGAAGCCACATTTTTTCTGATGGATGAAAATTTTATGAAAGATGAAAAGGTGATGTCGGCCGGCGGCATGATCAATTTCCTGGATACGGCCAAAGAGCTTTGCGGTTATATCGAACAGTCAGGGAAAAATATCCACTTCGGTACTTTTTCCGATATCAAGAGCCTCGTTAACGTCAGGGAAAAAGACGGTGATTTTAAATCGCTGGTGCGCGGCGGCTTGACCTCGATCTGGATCGGTATTGAATCCCGGGGGGATGTGTTTGACAAACGCGGCGATGCTACTCCGGAGACAGTAAAAAGCATTGTCGATGAACTGCAGCGCCTGGGCGTTGTTGTCATTGGTTCGTTTATCCCGGGCCTGTACTATCATACCGAAGGCGATACCCGTATCTTTGATGATGAAGTTCGGGTGAAGGAAGAGATCAGAAGTTCTGGTGATCTCACGCCCGACCAGGTTGACGCCCGGTTTGCCGAGTTGAAGAAAATGCGGGAAAAAAACGGAAAATTTGACCGGCTCAATATCTGGGAGGATTTTGAGTGGTGGAAGAGCCTGCGCACCGGCGCCCGCCAGGTAATGTCCCACAGCATCACCGGAATCGTGGGAAAACACACGCACATGTTCCGGTTCTCAGACTATCAGTTCGGTCATAAGTTTATTCCCGGTTACAATGAGTCTCAGATAGACGGTCGGCGGCTGGAAGAGATTGACGAAACCATGCGGGAAGGGTTTTACCGCGAAAACGGCCCGGTGGCCCTGTCTTCTCTGCTGGTCATGTGGCAGGGATTCATGAACCTGAAGGATTCGGACAATGACGCCGAGGTCCGGGCCGCGACGTTCAACTACTGGATGGTGCGGCGCAACATTCAGCGCGTCATGCTGGCCTCGTTTGTGTTCAATGACCGGATTTTCACCACCTGTTCAGATACGTTTTTAAACCGCCTGGCAAGAATGTTTCATGAAGTGGGCCTGTACACGCCGCCTGACACGGCCATCCACCGCAAGTACCTGGCGGTTTTTAATATGTATGACAAAATGAACAGCCCCCGTTCCAAGGCGATTGCCCGCAAGATGGCGGCCGCTTTTATCCGGCGCCACGGAATTGAAGAACGGCGACAGGAGGTCTCCGAAGATCGACCCAAAGCTGTGATTTCTTCCGCCGCGTGATGCTTTGAAGGCGGGATTGAAACTTGATACACTTTTAAATAGTCGAAATTTGGATGGCAAAGTAAAAAGCCCAAGATCAAGGCGCGCAAGTCCTGAGGAATGCAGCGTAATGTTCTGAAAGCGGCCCTGATTTCAAATCAAAGATGATCTCAAGGCGGCCAGGAGGAGGCGACGCAGGCGTATATCTAATACGCCGAGGAGCCGATGAAGCAGCTAACGCAGAGAGCGCTTTGATTTGGAATCAGGGTCAGAATTTGTCGTAGGCAATCATTTCAGGCTCCACCCCCAGATCGTCGAGCATTTTTTCAATGGAGGAGATCATGGGCGGCGGTCCGCAGAGGTAAAATTCGATTTCCGTTGGATCTTCGTGACTTTTTAGATATTCTTCATAGAGGCACTGGTGAATATAACCGGTCAGCCCCTGCCAGTTGTCTTCGGGCTGGGGATCAGACAGGGCCACATGATAGGTAAAGTTTTCGTATTTTTCGGCCAGTTCGCGGAATTCGTCATCATAAAACATCTCCTGCCATGACCGGGCGCCATACCAGAAAGAGATTTTTCTGTTTGTGTTTAATCCGTTCAGCTGGTGCAGAATATGGGATCGCATGGGTGCCATGCCGGCACCACCGCCCACGAAACACATTTCGCGATCACTCTCTTCAGCGATAAAATCACCGTAAGGACCGCTGAGGGTGATTTTATCGCCGGGCTTTAAGTTAAAGACAAATGAAGAACCCAGGCCGGGGGGGATGCCGTCTTTTCCGGGGGGCGGTGTGGCAATACGAACCGTAAACCGCAGCTGCTTTTCATAGGGCGGGTTGGCCAGGGAATAGGCCCGGAAAATCGGCTCGTCCGCGACCACGCAAAGGTCCAGAAAGTTAAATTGTTCCCAGGTCGACAGGTAACGGTCGGCCACATCAAAGCTGGTATAGCAGACGTCGTATTCAGGCACATCGATCTGCATGTACTGACCGGCTTTAAAATTAACCGTTTCGTTATTATCCAGCGCTACCACCAGTTCCTTGATAAAGGTGGAAACGTTTTTGTTGGATACGACAGTGCCGAGATATTTTTTAATGCTGAAAATATATTCGGGGATATGAATGCTCATATCCTCCCTGACTTTCAGCTGGCAGGCCAGACGGATATTGTCCAGTTTTTCCTGGCGGGTCAGATGGTTCAGTTCCGTGGGCTGAATGTCGCCGCCGCCCGAAGCCACCCGACACCGGCACTGTCCGCAGGAGCCGCCGCCGCCGCAGGCGGACGGCAGGTAAATCTTGTTTTCCGAAAGGGCCGACAGCAATGTCGAGCTCAGCGGTGCCTCGATGGCCCGGTCCGGATCATCGTTGATAACGATCCGGGCACTGCCTTTGGGCGTGACCTTGGCTTCCAGAAGCAGCAGAAATACCACCAGAGAGAGAATAACGGCTGCAAAAACGCTGAAGCTGGCAATGTAAATCAAAACGTTTAACCCTTTTAATCAGCCATAACGGATTGTTACGTTGTTTACGCGTTTCAAGGGGGGCTCAAACTGTCCACCTGAGCCACCTAAAACCCTTACCCCCCGACCCACATAATCACTTAACCACATAATCACCTGAACTTCCAGGTGGACGGTTACCTGTCCGTCTGGTCTCGGGCTGTGCCCGGGCTATAATGTTATTCCGGAAAACAGCATAAACGCCATGGCCATCAGACCGGTAACAACCATGGTGATGCCGTATCCATCCAGCCCGGCCGGCACATTGGCATAACGCAGTTTTTTCCGGATGGCGGCCATGGACACGATGGCCATCATCCAGCCCACGCCGGAGCCCATCCCGAACACCAGCGACTCCAGAAAGTTATATTCCCGTTCCACCATAAACAGGGACGTGCCTAAAATAGCGCAATTAACAGCGATCAAGGGCAGAAAAACCCCCAGGGCGGTGTATAACGCCTGGGAATAACGGTCTATGACCATTTCAATGCCCTGCACCATGGCGGCTATAACAGCAATAAAAGTGATGAATTTCAGAAAGCTAAGGTCAACCAAAGGCAGTCCCGCCCAGGCCAGGGCACCCGGTGCCAGCAGAAAATGGAAGATCAGCCAGTTCAATGGCGTCGTCACGGTCAAAACGAAAACCACCGCAAAACCCAGGCCGGTGGCGGTCTGGATGTTTTTCGATACCGCCACAAACGAGCACATGCCCAGAAAATAGGCCAGCAGGATATTACCCACAAAGACCGAATTTAAAAATATGCTGATTAAATCTTCCATAATCAGTCTTTCTTAATGGTTTTTTGTAACCACACCAGCATGCCGATCAAAATGAACGCCGCCGGCGCCAGCCGCATGAACCCCATGTCTTCATAACCGGCAGCGTAAATCGCCTGAGGAACGATCTGAAAGCCCATCAGGGTGCCGCCGCCGAACAATTCTCTTACCGCACCGACGATGACCAGCACGGAAGTGTAGCCCAGTCCGTTTCCAAGCCCGTCTAAAAAAGCCAGGTGGGGCGGATTTCCCAGGGCAAAGGATTCGGCCCGGCCGAGTACAATGCAGTTGGTGATGATCAGCCCCACGAAAACGGACAGCTGTTTGCTGATATCGTACATAAACGCTTTTAAAAACTCGTCACATAAAATAACAAGCGTGGAGATAATGGCCAGTTCAACGATGATTCGGATATTCCGGGGGATCAGATTACGGAGTGCAGAAATCGTCAGGCTTGAAAACGAGACCACGAAGGTCATGGCCAGCCCCATAACCACGGCCGTCTGAAGCTGGACCGTCACCGCCAGGGCGGAACAGATCCCCAGCATCTGGATGTTGATGGGATTGTTGGTCCAGACGGATTCGGAAAAAATTTTAAACGATTTGGTTTTGGTCAGTTTCATTCTCTCTTTTAGCCATTATTTTTCATGCACTCGTAAAAAGTCAAAATTGGGATGGCATCATTTATCTACCGGACACATGCCCGCTCCCGGCGGCAATTTTTTGAGTTCATCCTGTCGGAACCGGATGGATACCGGTTCATACTCCCGTAAAATATCATGCAGGCCCTGGCTCAAGTATTTTCCGGTCAAGGTGGCGCCACTGATGCCGTCAACATAATTGGCCTGCTTGTTTTTGGCGATTGAATCCTTGACCACCCCCTTGGCGATTGATACGGCCACAAATTCATTGGCCTGATCGACAATTTTCTTGCCCACAAAGTTCTGCCCGAACCATTGTTTTTCAATTTCGCCGCCCAGCCCCGGGGTTTCAGAGTGTTTATATACCGTAAAGCCGGAAATCGTCCGGCCGTCCCTGTCAAGGGCCAGGTAGCCTTTGATGTCTCCCCAGAGACCTTTGGTATTAATGGGTATGATATAATTGTCAATGACCTGGTCGGCATTAATGTTTAAATAAACAGGCAGTTCCTGGACGTTGGCCGTTTCCAGGGGCAATTGTTGGCCCTCGGGCGAAACCCGGAGGCAGCGGATGTGGTCGGCGAACAACCGATCGATCTCTTCTGCGGGGTAGTGCCTGCCGGATTCAATCAGGCCGACGGATTTTAACACATTCATCTGCCGGTCGACCCGGACGTTCTGACGCTGGTATTTCCGCAGGCCCACGGATGCCCCGGTCAGTGTAATGCTGCACACCAGGCACAGGATCAGGGCAAATAATAATGATTTGATCGAATCAGCCATAATTGTAGGTTTTATCTTGTTTCGTCATCCCGGCCAGTGGAGCGAAGCGGAACGTGAGCCGGGATCCAGTATAAAATTGATATCATACATTGGGAATTCTCTTTTTCAGTTGCACGCTTACCGCCACATGATCCAGCAACGGTGAAAACAAATTCATAAATAAAATGGCCAACATTACCCCTTCCGGATAAGCCGGGTTGAATACCCGGATCAGCACGGTCAGCACACCGATCAAAAACCCGTAAATCCATTTGACCGATTCCATGCCCGGGGCAGACACCGGATCTGTGGCCATATAAACAATGCCAAAAGCGAACCCGCCCATGACCAGATGATAAAAGGGGTTTAAGGCGTACCAGGGCGCCGCAATATCCCCGGCAAACAGATTTAACAGCCACCCGGTTGCCAGCAGGCCGAAGACACCGCCTAAAATGATACGATAACTGGCAATGCCGGTTGCGATCAGAATGGCCGCGCCGATCAGGCAGCACAAAACCGAAGTGCCGCCGATACTGCCGGGGTAATGGCCGACAAAAAGCTTGAAAAAAGAAATGTCTGCATTGGCTAGAACCGCCTGTATACTGTCTCCGACCTGGCATAAGGCGGCCACGCCCAGCGGTGTGGCGCCGGTGACCGCGTCCGCGCCGCCGGATGAAAGGTGGGCCACCCAGACCGGGTCACCGGACATATGGGCCGGATAGGCAAAAAACAGAAAGGCCCGGCCGGTCAGGGCGGGGTTGAAAATATTACGACCGGTTCCCCCGAAAATTTCCTTGCCGATGACGACGCCGAAAGAAATTCCGATAGCGGCCTGCCACAGTGGCGTGGTGGGCGGCAGTGTCAGCGGAAAGAGCAGGCCGGTCACCAGAAAGCCTTCGCTGATTTCGTGTTTGCGCACCGAGGCAAACAGCAATTCCCAGAAAAAACCCACCGTATAAGAGACAATAATCAGCGGCATCACCACCCAGAGGCCCCGGGCCATGACGGCAACCAGGTCCAGGGACAGGCCGGCCGACAGGGATGCCTGGTAACCGGTATTGTAAATACCGAACAGCAGGGGCGGGACAAGGGCGATCAGGACCATGCTCATAAAACGCTTCAAGTCCAGGCTGTCCCGCACAAACGGCCGCTTGCCGGTGACCAGGCCGGGTATGAAGAAAACCGTCTCCATGGCATTGAACAGCGGCGCCAGCATGGTCAGGCGACCGTTGGATTGAAAGTGCCGGCGCTGGGCGTCAAATATTTTCTGGATGAATTTCATCTTCCGTTAGCGCTCCGATACTTCCTTATAATAGTTATTCCTGGCCTGCTGCAGAATACTGTTCAACTCGATCTTGGATGGACAGACATAAGTGCACAGGCCGCATTCCACGCAATCCAGCATACCATGGGCCAGGGATTCTTCAACCTCACCGGCCAGAATACTTTTGATCGTAAACTGGGGCAGAATATCAACCGGACAAACCCCGGCACAACTGCCGCAGTTGACACAGGCCCGCTCTTCTCCATGCTGACCGGAATCGGGAATAAACGGTTTTTTGTTCAAAACAGATAAAAACGCCCGGGATTGGCTGGGTTTGTTCCAGCCCGGCCGCAGAAAACCGAAAAATTCAGGTTTGTTGCCGGCCGGTAAAACCGTCAAAGCGGAATCGTAAAACCCGAGATAATCATTCGATCCTGCCGCGCTTCCCCGCCAGGCACTGCCGGAAATGGCCCGGAGATCTTTATTCTCGTTTAATTCCGGCGCCAGCAGTGAGATCGGCGCACCGGCCCGGGTCAGGACGTGGCGGGTGTTGCCCGGTGCGGAAACCGTAACCAGTCTTTCGACGGGAAAAAGCCCCTCCCCCAGAAAACGACCCATCTGAAGCACATCCCGGCCGTGAATAAACCAGCAGCGGTTGGCGGCCGAAGAGGCCCGGGTATAATAGAGGAACACGCCCGGGTCATCCGCCGGGTATCTGCCCGAAACCCGGTGGGTAACCGCCCGGGCAAGTTCCGGTTCCAGGCTGTCCGTATCATGACAGGTGACCAGGTAAATTTCAGGGGCCAGTCGCTTTAAGGCGTCCAGGCCGAAAAAAAACGCTTCCATGGAACCGTTCAAGTAAAGCGACGGACCGGCGTGAAAAAGATCCAGGGAATCCAGGTTGACGATAATGGCCGGCGGCGTCACCGCCGGGTCGGCAATATCACGGAAGGGCAGGGTCCGGATCAGCGGCCAGAGGCCTCCGGACATCAGGTGCCGGGTCAGGTCTTTTCGTGAAATGGTGGCCAGCTGATGGGGGTCAATGGCGTCAAAACCCTGTCGTTCTTCTTCTTTGTCAAGCTGAATCACAATGGCGCGGATGATCCGCCGGGGGCCGAAATCAATTTCTTTAATCGTGCCGCTGCCGGGTGAAACAAAAACAAAGTCCGGATTACGCTTGTCCGTAAACAGAACACTTCCCTGTTTGACGCGGTCATCGACCTTGACGTGCAGTTTGGGCTTGATATGGGGAATGCCTGCCGGTGACACGCCGACATGATCCATGTCCGTCAAACGGGACACATGATCCTTCGGCCGGCCGGTAACATTCAGATCCAGCCCTTTTTTCATGGCAATGGTAATCAATTTGGAATCCGTATCAGGGTTTATCCAAAGTTACCACGAGTGAAGACAAGTTTCAAGTCAGACGTTGGGTCTTATCAGCGGGACCCAACATAGCAGTATTCCGGGTTGTACTTTAAACTGTTTTACGTTTTCCTGAGTATAGCGCAGGTTTTTTATTGATCCTTTTATGGTTTGCACCCCCGGTCATTTTATAGATATCGTATCAAAAAAGCAGGAAAATTGTTATGTATATCGAAGTTACCACTTCAACTGGCAGAGAACCTAAAAGAGCAGGATTAATAATATACAGCAGAGCAAGTACCTTTTTAGCCAACTAAAGGGGTTGTAATCACAGCAACTTGTATAGGGTCATTTATCTGAATACAATTAATCGGTTATTTTTCACCTGTATCTTTCACAAGCAAATACCCATAATTTTTACAGATTTATGAGATATATCCCAAATTCCTTGTTGATGTTCTCTACCGGTTCGCTTTTTTCCTGTTGACATTCGTAAATATATAATAGAAATTTAGAAAAATTAATCTCATGCTAAAGCTAGACTTCGGGTGACTGAAGGACGGAAAGCAACGGGTCTTTAGATTAAAGACAGCCGGGCCGCCATGAGGCAAAGAACTTCAAGCCGGGCTGTCTGGACAAAAAGACGGCCCGGCTTTTTTTGTTTTTGGGGGAGTGTTTCAACATACCAGAAAAGATTTACCAACTGAACAACAACATTAAGACAAATTTATTGCCATTCCGGGCGAAAGGGGTGAAGACCAGCATGATAATATTGTAGAATATTACAAGTGCTTGAGTCTTTTCGCATAAAAACTTTGATAATAAAGAAAAAATTGATATTTACCGGTTTTGTTTTTGTTCTGATTCTGGTAATGGGCGGTGCGGTTTATTTTATAAAATATAACGAGCGTGTTGTTTCTTATACAGTACCCAGGCAAATCAGATACGGCTTTACGGTTCAGAACACGACCAACAGGTTAATAAACAATGCGGGGCTTTTTGTTTACGCGCCGGTAAAACAGACCGGTTCGCAATTGTGCAGCGCCATTGAGGCGTCTCACCCCTATACGATGGAGATTGATGCCCTTGGTAACCAGGTACTCAAGTTTACTTTTGAGAAGCTCCCACCCTATGCCACCAGAATTATAAACATTAAAGCAGAAGTAATGCTTTCGGAAGAGCCGAATCGCCTGCCCGGTGCAAAGAAAGACCGGGCCGCTTTCCTGAAACCGGAAAAATATGTGGAATCAGATCAGCCCGCGGTTATTAAAAAGGCGCAGGCATTAAAAAAGAAAAAAACGGTTGATACAGCCGAGAGCATTAATAATTTTGTCGCCGGTCATATCCAGCAGGTCGGTTATATCCGCAATGAACGGGGGGCACTTTACGCCCTGTCCCGTAAAAAAGGGGACTGCACGGAAAATATGGACCTGTTTACCGCCCTGTGCCGGGCAACAGGTATCCCGTGCCGGAGAGTCGGCGGATACATCTGCCGGAATAACTGCCTGCTGTCAGCCGGCGGATTTCACAACTGGGCTGAATTCTATGATAAAGATCGCTGGTTTCTGGCAGATCCACAGCAGCGTGTCTTTATGCAGAAACCAGACGACTATATCGCTTTCAGGATTATCAGCGATACCAGCGAAAACAGTATGCAGCACTATAACCGGTTTCGCGTTCAGGGGAAGGGCGTGACCGTTAAAATGAATTCATAAGCAGCACCAGCAATAATATTAAATAAGATCCGGGATATCCGGTCATAAAAGGGCCGATCCGCCTTTTACAAAACCACCATTATGGGGGAAAGAATGGGTACAATCAGTCGACTGAAAAATGGGTTGTTTGTCCTTTTTGCAGCGGTTTTCTGCTTTGCGACTATGCAAGCAACTTTATCAATTGCTGAAGATTCCGAGGAACCAGTTTGCGCTAAGGTCAAAATCGAGATACGCCAGGAACTGACCCTGGAACGACAGGCCTTTGACGCGCATATGCGCATCAATAACGGATTGTCAGACATAGACCTGATCAACCTCAAGGTGGATATCATCTTTACCGATGAAGAAGGCAATTCCGTTGTTGCTACAACAAGTACTATTCCGGATGATACGACTTCTGGTGCCTGTTTTTTTATTCGCAAGGATTCGGACAATATTACCCTCCTGGCAGATGACACCTGGAAGCTTGATAACGTCACCCCTTCTACTTCCTCTGATTTTCACTGGCTGATTATTCCGGTTCCCGGATCCGCCGGAGATGATCCTGAAGGCAAACTCTATTTTGTCGGCGCGAGGCTGACATATCAAATGGGTGCCAACGGAGAAGAGCATATTGTGGAAGTGCGCCCTGATTCCATTTCTGTAAAACCGTTGCCGGAACTCACCCTGGACAGTTTTTTGAAATACTGGGTATATGGTGATGACCCCTTAACGGAGGATGTTGTTGAACCCTTAATACCCTTTACGCTTGGAACACGGGTCAAGAATACCGGTAACAGCACCGCTTATAACCTGAAAATCGAGTCCGCTCAGCCTAAAATCGTCGACAACGAAAAAGACCTGTTGGTCACATTTACCATTATCGGCAGCGAAGTCAACGGCGTGGTAACAGAAAACAGCCTGATGGTGGATCTGGGTAATATTGCGCCGGGCGAGGCCGCCATTGGTCGCTGGCTGATGACCAGCAGTCTTGTGGGCGAATTCACCGAGTTTGATGCCACCGTGTCGCATGCCGAAGCCCTGGGCGGGCAGGTCACCTCGATCATGAACAGTGACGGTATTAAAACCTGGTCTTTGATAAAGGATGTGCTGGTGGATCTGCCCGGCCGGGACCAGATCCGGGATTTTCTCGCCCTGACTTTTGATAATCCGCAGGTTCTGAAAGTGTGTGAATCAGAAGACGTGAATGGTGTTTGGGATTCGGATGTTGTCGATCTTACCGGCGACGCATCAGTATCCTTTAACGACACATCATCCGGTGATGATACAACCTATAAGCTTCAGTTTTCCTCTTCTTCTCCTTTTGTTTATGTACGGGTTGCAGATCCGTTTGAAGAGGAGAAGATCATTAAAGAAGTGATCCGCAGTGACGGCAAACACATAAAATCAGATAATGCCTGGCTGTGCAAAGAAAGAAACGATGATAAGGAATGGGAATACTTTTTCAATCTTTTCGATTTTGATTTCAATTCTACCGAAGATTATACCGTTGTTTTTGATACGTCGATCGCGAATGATCCACCGAATTTTGTTGATTTAGACGAGCAGATAGGAACGGAAGACGAATTGTTGGAATTTACGGTTTCCGCAACTGATCCTGAAGGGGAAACGCTGACCCTCTCCGTTTCCAATCTTCCGGAAGGAGCTGATTTTATAGATAACGGTGATGGTACCGGGATCTTCAGCTGGACGCCCGCAATCGGTCAGGCAGGTGACTATGCGCCTGTTTTTCGGGCCAGTGACGGGCACACAACGGTTGTTATGATCGTACCCGTTGAAATCCGTTCAATAAACGATACGGATGGCGACGGCATGGATGATGACTGGGAAAAGGAATATTTCAATGATAGCCTGGAACGGGATGGCACCGGGGACTTTGATAGTGACGGTATTTTAGATCTTGATGAATATTTAAACGGAACAGATCCAACAAGGGAAGACTATGGCCCGTCGCCACCGCTCATTGTATCACCCGCCGAGGGGCAGGACGTGACCGTTCTTTCTCCTGTTTTGACAATCGACAACAGTACGGATCCGGACGGTGATACCCTGACCTATGACTTTGAGGTTTTCTCGGACTTGCAGCTGACCGACCGGGTGGCTGCTGCTCATGGTATGGCCGAAGGCGTTGACACCACGGCCTGGTCCGTTACCGGCGACCTGGACGACAATACACTGTACTACTGGCGTGTCCGGTCGTGTGACTATGCTGCTTCAAGTATCTGGACATACGGCACCTTTTTCGTAAATACAGCCAATGAAGCCCCCGGCGTTTTTAACATCAGCCGTCCGGCTGACGGCTCTTATGTGGACACCCTGACACCGGTCCTGGAAGTCACCAACAGCAGCGATGTCGATCAGAATGTCCTTACATACAAATTTGAGGTGTATGTACATAGTGACCTGACCGGTCTAGTTGCTTCGGTTACAGATAAATCGGCCGGCACCAGCGGTACCACCGCCTGGACGGTGGATACGAATCTTACTGATGAAACCACGTATTACTGGAAGTCGGTGGCGGTCGACCCCGATGGCCTGGAAACATCAACAACCGGTTCCTTTACCGTATCCACCGCCAACCAGGCGCCGAGCGCGCCGGCCATAGATGCCCCGGCTGTCGGTGAGAGGGTTATTGTTCATCAACTGGATATTGTCGTTACCAACGCGGTCGACCCGGAAGGGAATACCCTGGTCTACGACTTCCAGCTCGATACGGTCAATACGTTTGACAGTTCAAATCTGGTAACAGCCGCTGATATTCCCGAAGGCACGGCCTCAACCGCCTGGTATGTGACCGACCTGTTCAGCAACACCACTTATTTCTGGCGGGCACGTGCTTTTGACGGGGCCGCTTACAGCCCCTGGGTGACAGGCAATTTTCTGGTCAATCCCATCAATCAGGCGCCCCAGACACCGACCCTGAACAACCCGGGCCATACCGCCTGGGTCCAGTCGCTTACCCCGGAACTGGCCGTCAATCCCGCCATTGATCCGGATGGGGATGATCTGAACTATTATTTTGAGTTGTATTCGGACAGCGAATTTGAAGACCTGGTTTTTGAAGGATCTTCCGCCCAGCCGTCTTTTGTTGTTCCTTCAGAGCTTGATGATAATACCCGTTATTTCTGGCGGGCTTTGGCGGAAGACCCGGATGGCGAAGTCAGCGAATGGATGGAAGACGCGCAATTTTTTGTCAGGGCGTATGGGAGCGGTTCAGATGATCTGACGGTCAACGTAACAACAAGTAACGAGACGCCGGTTGTTGACGTACCTGTTTATGCTTTTACGGCTTCAGGATCATATACGGGGCTTAAATCCCAGACCGATGATGATGGCGACGCCCTGTTTGTACCGGATGATTTTGCATCAGGCGATTATCAATTCCGGGTGGATTATATGGGAAGTCAATTCTGGACGGAAACGATATCCATGCCCGAAACCACGCTGGTAGAAAAAAGCATAGAAGTTGAAACTGTGGAAGTAACGGTTTCAACCGCTACCGGTGTTGTTGAAGGCGCACCCGTCTATCTGTTTACTGCTGATAAAAGCTATCTTGATCTCGACGAAGTTACCGATGTGGACGGTATGGCCGACTTCATACTGCCCGTGGAAGAAGACTTTGTTTTCCGGGCGGATATCTTGTCCAGCCAATACTGGAGTGATGTGACGACCGTGTCCGTCGGAGCAACCAATGAGGTGGCGGTGGAGGCCGGCGGCGGTGAATGGACGCTCTACGTCCTGAAAGACGCCTTTTGGCCCATGGAAGAAATAAACACCTATTTGTTTAAGGATAACGGTGCCTATCTGAATAAAAACGAAACCACCGACGTGTCAGGAGCGGTTTTGTATAATGTTCCGGAGGGCGTCTATAAAGTCAGGGCGGATTATCTGGGATACCAGTTCTGGACCGAGGATACGACCGTAGATGATGATATAACCCTTGACCTGGATATTGCCCACCAGGATGTTGTTATCGATGTTGTCGGCATGTATCAGGGCACGGCCGACCCCCTGGAAGACCTCAGTGTCTATCTCTTCACGGAGGCAGGCGCATATATGAATCTCAACCAGAACACCGATGTCGACGGCCAGGCCCTTTTTAATCTGCCTGAGCAGGCCTATAAAGTCCGGGCCGATTTCCTCAACAGGCAGTATTGGTCCGAAATCTTTACATGGGAAGACCGGACAATCGAGATCCCCATGGCGGAAGTCGAGATCACAGTCGTTGATGGCGTACCCATAACTGATGTGCCGGTTTATGTATTCAACGAGGCCGGTGCTTATCTGAACATCACCGGAACCACCGATACCGACGGTACAGTATCGTTTCGTATTCCCGCCGGCTTATATAAATTCCGGGCGGACTATCAGACCCATCAATTCTGGAGCGGCACAGCTCAATTAACAGCGGATCAGGAGAATCCTGTAACCATTTATACCGGGGGAGGACTCTTTTCCCTGACGGTCACAAAAGACGGCACCCTGCCTGTCTTCGGCGAGAACTGTTATGTCTTTAACGAGATTGGGACATATATTGGATTGACGGGTGTGACCGACAGTTGCGGCCAGGTCGGTTTTGATCTGTCTGACGGCATCTACAACTTCCGGTTAGATTATTTGGGCTATCAGTTCTGGTCAGGGTTCTTGACCGTACCGGAAGCCTTGAGCGAGGCCATGATTATTCCCCATCAGGATACGATTGTCACCGTCAACAGCGTCTACCAGGATACGATTGAGCCATTAGTCGAAATTAAAACGTATCTCTTCACCGATTTGGATATTTATATGAACCAAAGTCCGGTCACCGATGTCAACGGCCAGGTGGCCTTTGATCTGCCTGAGCAGCCATATAAAGTCCGGGCCGATTACCTGGGCCGGCAATACTGGTCTGAAGCGTTTACATGGCAGGAAAAAACCATCGAAATTCCCACGGCCGAAGCCGAAATTACGGTAGCCGGAAACGGACAAACGCTGGAAGGAATACCGGTTTATGTCTTTAATGAGGACGAAGATTATTTAAATATCACTGATATTACCGACATGGATGGTCAGGTCTCCTTCCGGCTTCCGGCCGGTGATTACAAGTTCCGTGCTGATCATCAGGGCAGCAACTACTGGAGTGAGATTGTCGGTTTGACGGCTGATCAGGTCAATACGATTGACATCTCGACCGGCGGTGGCACTTTTAACCTGACCGTTTTAAAAAGTGCCACCGAGTCCCTGGTCGGTGCCGGGTGCTATCTTTTCGGCAGCAGCGGTAATTACTTGAACCTGTCGGCTGTCACCAGCAGTGAGGGCCAGGTGTCCTTTGACGTGGCCGACGGTGATTATAAGGTCCGGGTGGACTATCTCGGCTATCAGTTTTGGACGGAAACCTTTACCGTGCCCGATACACTTTCAAAAGTATTGACCCTACCCCATCAGAACGTAACCATAACAGTTACCAGGGAATATCAGGCTCAAACCCCGCTGGAAGGAGTTCCCGTTTACCTATTCAAACCTTCCGGTACTTACATGAACCAAAGGCTGAGCACGGACGTCAATGGCCAGGCGGTTTTTTATCTGCCCGACCAGGCCTACAAGGTCAGGGCGAATTATCTGGGCAACCAGTTCTGGTCGGCCGACTTTCAAGCCACTGATACCGCCGTCACCATTGACCATAACCTGGTGAAAGTGCATGTTCACCGATCGGGCACTGATGTGGTCGGGGCGGTAGTTTACCTTTTCACAGGCAGCGGATCATACCTGAGCACAAACCAGGCCACCGACAGCACAGGCATGGTGGATTTTCTGCTGCCGGAGAGGGATTTTAAATTTCGGGCCGATCAAGGCAGCGACAAGGTTTACAGCACGGTCATCAGTGTACAGACGGGGCCGGAGCAGGTAGTGGAGATCGATCTGGATTAAACGGTTATGATCGACATGCTTTTCGTAAAAGGAATGGCGTTCCGGGAGTAGCGTTATGAGATTTCTTATATTGATAATTCAAATGATGTTGAGTCTGGTTCCGGCAGCAGCTGCCCTGGCAACTGATACACCGCCGGCTGGTTCTTCCGCAGCAGCCCCTCTGGTGACTCACGACTATACCTTGTCCCTTACGGCCAATTCAATTCGTCACAAGATCGAAAAGGAAGCACCAGTCGTGATCGTGGATGTCAGAAACCGGTCGGACTATGAGAAGATTCACATCACGTCCGCCATTAATCTCCCGCTTTATGCGGTCAAGACCAAGCCGTTTTTTAAACGAAGTACGCTGGTGCTGACCAACAACGGGTTTAATTACGGCCTTCTGGAAAAGGAAGCCGGACGTCTCAAAGAACTGGGCTTTGATGTTTCAATCCTGCGAGGAGGAATCAATGCCTGGCTGGAAGCGGATTTTCCGCTGACCGGTGATGTCTTTTCCCAAAAGGATGTCTGGCTGGTTGAGCCCAAAGATGCCTGCCTGGAGCAGCGATACAATTCCTATCTGGCGGTCAACGCGGAACCTGAAAAAAAATCAGGCTCAATGTTTTCAAACGTGATGGACCTGGAACCAACCGATCCAGCCGTTATTGGAAAACTGAAAAAATATAATCAGAACCACCCGGCCAATAATGTGCTGGTGTTTAACGAGACCGGCGAAAGCTATGCCCCCATCAGAGAACAGCTGCTTGAAGCCGGTGTCAGGCATGTGTTTTGTCTCAAGGGCGGGCTGGAAGGTTACGCGACATATCTTCATAACCTTGAGTTGTCCAGGGCGCCCCGGGAAAAACGGATCGTATCCACTGAAAAATGCAAAAGATGCAGAGATTTATAAACGGCTTGTGCCGGCCGCGGAACTACTGGCCGGACTATTAATAATAACACGCAAATATTATTACGACACATTAAACATTATAAAAGAATGAGGTCATCCCCCATGACGGCTTTGACTATCGACAAGAGATCGAAAATACGACAAAGACAAATACGCTATCGCCAGCTCATGATTCACATGATGATGGTAGTAATGATGCTGCCGGTGTTACTGGCCGGAACGCCTGACCTCTCTCTTGCCGCCACAACTGTCAGTGAACATATTCGGGCCAGCAAAACCTGGGACCTTTCCGGTAGCCCTTATATAGTCACTAATGAGGTATTTGTTTGTGACAACGCGAAATTAACCATTGTTGCCGGTGTTGTTGTTAAGTTTAACGCGGGTGCGAGCCTGAAGATTGGGTATAGCAGTACTTCCTGGGGCGCGCTTTCAGCCGTCGGTGAACAGGATAACCATATTGTATTTACTTCCAACGTCAGTCCGCAGAACCCCGGAGACTGGAAAGGGATATACTTCACCAGCGCCACAAGCAGTACTACCCAGCTTAATTACTGCACTATCGAATACGGCGGGCATACCAACAATGCCAATCTCTATCTGGCTAATTCTGCTGCATTCTCCATAAGTGAAGTCATCGTCCAGAAGAGCAGTGGGCATGGAATATATATTAGTTATTCAAACCCTGTAATATCTAACTGCCGGATAATTGATAACCAGTCTGATGGTATATATTGCGATAATGGTGAAGGCAGTACTGTCTATACTACGACAATAGCCGATAATTTGTTCGTGAACAATGGCGGCGCTGCTATCAATACCCGCGGATATATTAATTCAATAACCGGCAGCCAGGGATACGATAATGGCGTCAACGGAATATCGGTAAGAAGCGGTTATATTAGGGGAGACTGTACCTGGAGTGCTCAGGACCTGCCTTTTGTTGTCCAGGGGGATGTATCTATTATTAATAATAAAAAGCTAACAATTACCCCGGGAGCGATAATCAAATTTAACGCGGGAGCGGGCCTGAGGATTGGGTATAGCAGTACTTCCTGGGGCGCGCTTTCAGCCGTCGGTGAACAGGATAACCATATTGTATTTACTTCCAACGTCAGTCCGCAGAACCCCGGAGACTGGAAAGGGATATACTTCACCAGCTCTACAAGCAGTACTACCCAGCTTAATTACTGCACTATCGAATACGGCGGGCATACCAACAATGCCAATCTCTATCTGGGTTCTTCTCCGGCTGCATTCTCCATAGGCGATACAACCGAGGGTGAAGTCATCGTCCAGAAGAGCAGTGGGTATGGAATATATATTGGTGCTTCAAACCCCATAATATCTAACTGCCGGATAATTGATAACCAGTCTGATGGTATATATTGCGATAATGGTGAAGGCAGTACTGTCTATACTACGACAATAGCCGATAATTTGTTCGTGAACAATGGCGGCGCTGCTATCAATACCCGCGGATATATTAATTCAATAACCGGCAGCCAGGGATACGATAATGGCGTCAACGGAATATCGGTAAGAAGCGGTTATATTAGGGGAGACTGTACCTGGAGTGCTCAGGACCTGCCTTTTGTTGTCCAGGGGGATGTATCTATTATTAATAATAAAAAGCTAACAATTACCCCGGGAGCAATAATCAAATTTAACGCGGGTGCGGGCCTGAAGATTGGGTATAGCAGTACTTCCTGGGGCGCGCTTTCAGCCGTTGGTGAACAGGATAAACATATTGTATTTACTTCCAACGTCAGTCCGCAGAACCCCGGAGACTGGAAAGGGATATACTTCACCAGCTCTACAAGCAGTACTACCCAGCTTAATTACTGCACTATCGAATACGGCGGGCACACAAATAACGCCAACCTGTATCTGAGTAATGTCGCTTCCACCGTTCCTACCATTCAAAACAGCGACATTCGTGCCAGCAGTGATTCCGGGATTTATATAGCGACTTCAAGTCCCGTTATTTCCTGCAACAATATTATGGAAAATGTGGAAGGTATCCACTATGAATATGGTTCGGCTACTCCGACAATCGAAAATAATAATATCCTTGAAAACACAGGAATGGAATTTTACGCAGGCACTGCCGTCACGATAGGCAGCAATTGGTGGGGACCGTCAGGTGATCCGGGTATTGTAGAGATAAGCGATAATGTGACCTATGGCGTTTTGGCTGAAATCGCATGCAACACCGGTGTGGTGGTGGATAATCCGCCCTATCCGCCGGCTAAGCCCAGTCCGGCCGACGGCGCCGGGGTGGCGATTTATGAGAACGGGGAATTGATTGATTTCACCACACTGTCATGGTCCTGTACCGACTATAACCCGGCAGATACGCCCGACCTGAATTTTGACGTGTATTTCGGCACGAACCCGGACGCGTTGCCTGAAGTATCTTCCGAACAGACAGACAATGCCTACACTGTTGCCAATTCCGGTCTTTCACTCAATACCACTTACTACTGGAAAATCGTCGCCCGGGACAGCCAGGACAGCCTCGGCCGAATCATCTCCGGGCCGGTATGGTCGTTCACGACCAGTGGATACGCGCCGGCCAGGGTTACGAATCTGTCAATTGACGGCGTAGGTGACGGCAAGTCCGCCGTGCTCGACTGGGACGGTTACACCGACCCGCTGAATACCGTTATAGACCGGTTTGAGATTTATCAATACGGAAGCACTTTTGATAAATTGGACTATGAAGATCCTGTAGCAGACCCGGTAAAAGTCGGCCAGGTCGAAGGCGATGTATTCACCTACCAGGCCGTCGATCTTCAGCGCGGCAACACATACTATTTTGCCGTGGTGCCGGTTGATGAATTTAATAATTATTATACTGACGGCCTGACATCAGTTACGGGTACCCTTACGGACGAGCAGGCCCCGGGTGAAGTAACCGATATTACAGTTGTCTCAGGGGCCAATCAACTGACATTCAACTGGACAGCGCCGGGTGATGATGACCTGGCCGGATATGAAATCTATTTTGATGATGCTGAAGTCCCGGCCACAATTGACGTTAACGACCCCAATAGCACAAGTTATACTGTGGACGATACCATGGATCCGGATATCGTTCCTGCCTCAACCTATACGTTTAAAATTATTATCGTTGACGATGCGTCCAACAAAAGCGAGGGCCTGGAAATCAACGCCGCCACCCTGGTGGCCAACCCCGCTGCGCCTGATACGGTTGCCAATGACGGGTATGTCTCCTTGTCCTGGGATGAGCCGGATTCTTATGCTCGGGGTATAGCCAGTCCCATCAAGCGTTACGTCGTCTATAAGTCGGAAACTGACGCCATCACATCGCTCAACCAGATGACCTGGGCCTTGACCACCACGTCCACCTCGGCCAATGTGGCCGGCCTGACCAACGGCCAGAATTATTATTTTGCCGTGGCCACGGTGAATATCTCCGGCTGCAAGGACGATGCGGTCAATCTTTCCGGCGCGGTTGTGCCCCTGGCCGACGATATAGACCCCACCATCGGCGAACTTCAGTTTAACGGTACAACTTTTAACGAAGTTAATCCGCTGACCGGCTCCGGCGATTTTGAGCTTACCGCCACGGACGCCTCCGGCATCAGCCGGGTGGAGTTTGTCGTGCTGGACGGCAGCAATGATGAGGTGTTCCGTACCACGGATTATTCACCGGTTTATACCTGTAATATGGACCTGCTGGCCTTTCATAACCAGTCCTATACCCTGCAGGTCACGGTTTACGATACCATCGGCAATGAAGCATTTTTGGAGTATCCCTTTACCGTCGCGATGCCTGCGCCCGCCGTCCCTGTTATCAACAGCCCTGTCGACGGGTTCTCCACAAACCAGAGTGCAATAACCGTCAAGGGCACGGCCGAACCCCTGTCAACCATTACCTTTTACGTCAACGGCACGGAACAGCAGACGACCACCACGACCAACGCCTCGGGCAATTTTTCCGGCAGCGTCGATTTGGTCAAGGGCACGTCGGATATTACGACAAACAATATCAATGCCACGGCCACGGCCGCAAATCGGCCTCAAACGAGCGGTCATAGCACCACCATTACCGGTTACCTTGATACATCCATCCCGGATGCGCCCGTGCATCTGACCGCGGAGCCGCTTGAAGGCGGAAAAGTCCACCTCACCTGGGACTGCATGGCATCCGATCTGGCCGGGTATAATATTTACCGTCACACTGCATCGTTTGAGACCGCCACTGCGGCAATCAGGGTTAACAGCTCGCCGGTAAAAGTCCTCCAGTTTACAAATGCGCCGGAGGTGGAAGGCCTTTACTATTATAGTGTTACGTCCGTCAACAGCCTGGGCACGGAAAGCGCGTTGTCCAATCAGGTGGAGGCCCAGAGCGATGCTTCCGGACCCGAAGTCGATATTACCTATACGCCCCAGGGCCCTGTCAGTCCTGTTGACGGCGCCATCGGCCCCGGACGGGTGGACGTCACCCTGGTCGTCAACGAACCCCTCTTGACCACCCCGTTCTTCAGCATGGTGCCCGACGGCGGTGTCCTCATCCCGGTCGACCTGACCAAAATATCGGACACGGAATATAGCGGTTATTTTACAATAGAAGCAGATACCATTTCAGCGGAAACCTATGCTGTATTTTCCGCCCGGGACAGGGTCGGCAACCGCGGCACCACAGTGCCGGCGGAAGACCAGTCGATTCTCGTCGATGCCCGCGGCCCGGAAGTGATCCGGCTGGATGTCACACCGGCCGCCCCCATTGATAACAACGGCCCTGTGACGGTTACCGCTGTCTTTGGTCTGGATGAGCCGATCCCGCAAAGCGATGACCATGATTACCCGGTCTTTGAATGGGAACTGTCCGGAGCCCCGGGGTCCTCATATCCGACAAACACGGCGGTTGAAATCGATCCCCAGCCGGAAGAAGCCCAGGCCTGGCGGGTATCTTTTACCATCCCGGCAATGGCGGTATCTGCCGACTATGAATACCTGTCTTTTTCCCTTGAGGGTATCGATTATCTGGGCAACATCGGTGATACCATTAGCGCCGACAATGCCTTTGAAATCTATCAGGGTAACCTGCCTAAACTGGATCCGCCCACCAGCCTGACCGGCACTTCTCTGCCATATGGAGATATCGAACTTTCCTGGGATGCGGTGGATAATGCCTCCGGATACAAGCTGTACCGTGGAACGACAACAGGTGACCTTACTGAAATTTATGAAGCCCCGGCCGGAATCACCACCTATACAGATACGAACCAGCCTGGGGATGGCGACTATTTTTATGCCATTACCAGTATAAGAGAGGAAAACAGCCTGAGCAGCGAAAGTGTGCAGCGTGTTCTGACCCAAAGCGTCAGTTCCGATTCCGCGCTTCCGCTCGCGCCCGCAAATCTGTCCCTGGAACTGGTGCCCAACGGCATTCAGGCCACCTGGGAATATTCCGCTGCCGATCAGGTTACCTATTCTCTTTACCGGTCCCTGAATTCCATATCCTCTGTTGACGGCCTGGAGCCGATTATCCAGGGCATCTCAATGGCCAACATTTCGGTCATCGACCCCAACCCCTCCGAGACCGACCACTACTATGTGGTGGTTGCCGTGGACGATGCCGGCAATATCTCTCCCTTGTCAAATAACGATGATCTCGACCCCGGCCTGTTGCCGGTCACCTCGCTTAATATCGTGCAGGAAGACCTGTCCGATCCGGTCATCTCCTGGACGACCACAGGAAGCAGTATTGTGGGATGCAACATCTACATGGGCGAAGCATCCAATGATGATCCACTGAACGACACCCTCATCACCACCAATACTTACACTGACACAGGGTATGCAGAAGATCAGCGCACCTACACTGTAACCACTGAGAATAACAGTGGAACAGAAAGCCTGGATCGTGTTATCACCCTGCCCAAAGTGACCGCTGTCCGGGCTGCTGATGCCCGGATCGACCGCGGCATCATGAACGGACTGACCTATACGGTTACCAATCATTCCAGCGACGATATCGATCCCATCCAGCTCCAGGTCGATGTTGTGCTGGAGGATGATTCTGAAAAATCTCATCTGTCGACTCCGTTCGCGCTCGCAGCCGGCGAAACCCGGGATGTCTCCGTCATTATCGGTGGTTATGAAAACCTGCTCGATAATACCGAGATCACCACCACCATCAAGATTACCGAAGATGTCAATGAAACCATTGATATTATCCGCACCGGCTACATAGACGTGGGTGACGGCCTGCTGGGCCTGCGCCTGACCACGGAAACCTTCACCCGTGGCGGAGACGGCCAGGTCCGGTTCAGCCTGGAAAACACCTGCGCCGAAGAAATCGAGATTATCAGCGCCCGCAATTTCGGGGATGACCCCTCCGATCAAGTCGTTATTTTTCTGGAGGATTTTGAAGGCAACCCTGTGGCCACCCGGAGCTATAAGTGCGCCATCGCTCCCAGCGTCACCCAGACAGACGGCACCAGCGTGATCAGTATACCCCCGGGTCAGACTTTCGAATCCGAACTCATCACCATACCCGTGCCGGCCAACGCGTCCGACGATCTGATCGCGCGCCTGTCCATAGCCCATATCTATTATCATTTCAACGATCCGGATCAGGTTGAAATGGGTGAAATGAGTACATCCCTGCCCGTGTCCCTGGTGGATACTTCCTACTATGGTGAAGTCACCTCGGTTTCTCCGGCAAACTCCTCCGGAGACACGGACATTACCATCTCCGGCCATGCCATGGAACGGGGAACCGGGGACGTCCTGTCCGGCGTGCCCTTGACCGTGGTCATCACCAATAACGGGTTTGAACGCAAGGCCACGGTCTATACCGACCAGAGCGGCTGTTTTGAATATCTGTATACCCCCACAATCGGTTCGTCCGGCACCTTCCAGGTCTGCGCCGTTCATCCCGACCTGACCGAACGGCCCGTGCAGGGCACCTTTGTCATTAACCAAATCAACCTGCAGTATTCCGCCTATAACCTGACCCTTCCCCGGGGCCTTGCTTATGATGTCACCCTTGCAGCCACTGCCGGCAGCGGCACCGCTGCCACCAGCCTGGGCTTCGAATACCGGGCCCAGGACCAGGACGGCGGCGTTTTCCCGGCCGGTATAACCGTCACTCCCGGCACGTTCATCGATCTTGATTCAGGGGAATCAGCCCCGGTTTCTTTTACCATTGAAGGAGACCTTTCTGCAGCAGATACCAGCCGGATTGTTCTGCGCCTGGTCAGTAGTGAAGAACCCACCAACGGCTGGGACACCCTGGAAGTCAATCTCAGCCTGGTCGAGTCCAGGCCCTCCCTGTGGACCACGCCGGATTATCTTATGACCGGTATGAATACCGGCGACTATATCACCGAATCCGTTGTTCTGGAAAACAAAGGCTATGCCGACATGGAAAGTCTCTCCCTGTCCCTTATCAATAGTGACGGGAGTGCCGTTCCGGACTGGATCTATATCTCCTCGCCCACCCGGATCAGTTCACTGGCAGCCGGCGCCACCTCAAATGTGAGCATTGTCCTGTCTCCGCCGGCGGATTTTGCCCCTGATGTGCTCTACCTGTACCTCAAAATCACCAGCGGAAACCACGCGGATGTGAAAATTCCCATCAGCGTAACCGTCACCACCGATGTCACCGGCCAGGTCCTGTTCCATGTCAGCGATTTTTACACAGGCACCCCGGATGATTATAACGAGCCGATTAACGGGCTGGCCAATGCCAGAATTCTTGTTCAGAATGAAGCAACCTTTGATGAATATACCCTGACCACGGATACCGAAGGCGAAGCCCAGTCTCCGCCCATACCCGTCGGCAATTACCGCGTGCGCGTCCGGGCGGATAACCATCAAGAACTTGTCGACCGTATCTGGATCAAGCCCGGTATCACCCTGGCAAAAGAGATATTTCTTGCCAATCAACTGGTCACGGTCGAGTGGGAGGTGGTGGAAACCACCATTGCCGATAAATATGAAATTATTTATACCGCCACTTTTGAAACTGATGTGCCGGCCGCCATTGTCGTGTCCGAGCCCCCGGTTATTGAAATCCCGGACGGCATGAAGGTCGGCGATGTCGCCAACGGCGAAGTGAAATTGACGAATAAAGGTCTGATCCGGGCGGAAGATATCGACCTGCCTGCCCCTGTATGCGAATATTTTCAGGTCGAATATATCGGCGTTCCGGAAAGCATTCAACCCCACCAAAGCGTTAGTGTTCCTTACCGCATTACCTGCCTCAAGCTGCCCTACGCGGATGCAGGGCAGGACGGTACCGGTGGAGATACGGAATCAGAATACGATGAAGAGACCTGCAGCGAAAAAATCAGAAAATGCAATAAAGGATATTACACGTTTACGTGTTCCAATGGAACGACATTTAAAAAGGAGTTTGAGTCCTGCGTTGATTATACGGAACACTATCCACGTAATCCTGACGGATCCTGCGACTGGACCACTGATTCGAATAATACTGACAAGAGTGAAGCGGCAGATGATCTGATTGAGCAAGATCAGAAAGAATTTGAAAAAGAAATGCAGGAACTGATGGACAGCGGGGAATTAGCCGCAATGTGCGCGGGAGAAACCGACGGATGTGAAGATGATGATGACGATGATGATTTCTGTGACAAGTTTGAAAAAGATCACAACCTTGATGAAACCGGGTCGGCCGTTGATTTGTTGAATTTTATGTATACACGCGACGACACCGACCTGTCCTTGCAGGTGCCCGGCGGCCTGTTTGAAATGACCCGGCAGTATAAAGACGGCCAATGGGACTGGGGCCTTTCAAAGAAAAACCTGACGCTCAATT
Source organism: Desulfosudaceae bacterium (assembly GCA_963674745.2). Lineage (GTDB taxonomy): Bacteria > Desulfobacterota > Desulfobacteria > Desulfobacterales > Desulfosudaceae > JBFMDX01. Next base: position 1,404,828 of record CAXXDV010000001.1, read on the forward strand.
ATGAGGATGACCAGATCGCGTCGATTGATAAAAACGGTATAATTTTCCGAAAAGTGCCGGAAAGTCCTTCGGATGTAAAAGCGCTGTTTACCAACACCAGCTATAAAATCACCCAGCAGATGGACGATACCTTTGTCTGGCAGAGCCGCGGCGGAAATTATAAATTTTATGATGCCCAGGGCCGGCTGACCGAAGTGGGTGATGCCAACGGCCCCCAGCGCTACCTGATATATAGCGGCCAGTATCTGATCGGGTATAAAGATAAAGACGATCAGCAGTTCTTGTGGCTTGAATATACCGGCAATCAGATTCTGCGTATCCAGGACAATAACAATCGTGAAGTTCAGTATGACTATACGGTTGATGGCTTGCTGGAAACCGTTACCTTTGTCAACGATTTAAGCGAAAGCAAGGTCATTTACGGCTATGGCTATGATGATGTCGGCAACCTGACGTCTGTCTGGCTGGCCGGTGACGGAGAGGTGGATATCCAGAACGACGATCCCACCTATACCATTACTTACAATGAATTAAATATGGCCAAGTCGGTCGTTGACAGCACCGGCCAGGGCAAATATTTCAGTTACAACTATTTTTCAGAAAGAAAAGAGCGTTACGCTTCTTCAGAAACCTCTGACGGTCAGATCAAAGAGATCTGGTATGACGACGAGGGCAATGCCAAACGCATGGATATCAATGGTGAAACCCAGTTTGCCATTGAAATAGACGGCCGCACCACCCGTATCACCAGAAACGGCCATACCACCTCAAATTATTACGATGAATGGGACAATGAAATTAAAAGAGAGTTTCCGGACGGCTCATCCATCACCCGTGAATTCGAACGCAAGTTCAGCAAGATGACCAGCAAAACAGACGAGAACGGCGTTGTCACCGAATACACCTATGATGACAAGGGCAACCGGACCAGCATGACTGAAGCTGTGGGGACCCCGGAAGAACGGACGACCGAATACGAATACGAAGACGGTAACCTCATCGAAACCCGCATCCTGGGGGTAACCGATATTGTCACCACCATGACCTATGATGATGACGGCAATCAGACGTCCATCACCACCGATGCCGAAGGAGACGCGGTAAAAACCGCTTTTATCCATGATATCATGGGTAATGTCCTGACCAGAACCGTGGATCCGGATGGTGTAAACCTGGTCTGGACCTATACCTATGACGACCGGGGCAATATGCTTTCTGTTGAGGACCCGGAACACCGGCTAACTCAATATGAGTATGATCTTGGCGGCAGAAAGACCAAACAGATCGCCCCGGATTTAACCGAGACCCTGTATGAATATGACAGCGTCGGCAACATGATCAAACAGACAGTGGTGATGAGTCCGGAGAACATTGTCACCACATTTGAATACGGGTATGACAACAAACTGTTAAAAACCATTGATCCTGAAGGTGCGGTTACAGAATATGTCTACGACTCCCGGGGCAGAAGGGTCAAAACCATTGATCCTGCCGGAAACGCAACAATTACGGCATATGATCCGATCGATTCAGGCGGATGCACTTCATGTTCCGGAAGTGCCGGCCAGCCTATACGGATAACCTATCCCACTTATGAAAAAGCCTTTGTCTATGACGAACGCAACAGGAAGATCGCCGAGAAGGTCATTACCGCTGAGCAAACCTTTGAAACCCTGTTTGTGTACGATCCGGTCGGTAATTTGATCGAAAAAACGGATAAAGATAACCAGACCACGTATTATGAATACGATGCCTTAAACCGGCTGATCCGGGTGACGGACCCAAACCAGGGCCAGACCTCTTATACCTATGACAACCGGGACAATATGACCTCTTTGACCGATGCCCAGGGCAATACCACCGAGTTTGAATATGACGCCAACAACCGCCTGGTAAAGGAAACCCGGCCCGAAGGTGAAATAACGACTTATGATTATGACTTGATGGGCAACCTGATCGAAAAGATCGATGCCAAAGACCAGAAAACCGAATATGACTATAATAATGCCGGCCAGTTGGATGAAACCCGTTATTATGACGCATCGCTCACCCTGGTCAAGACCGTCAGCTTCACCTATGATGACGCGGGTAATCTCGAAGGTTACAATGACGGTACGACATCTGCCGTCTATGTTTTCGACAAGGCCGGCAGAAAAACCAGCGAGACCGTGACCTGTGGCGGCTATAGCTGGACCAATACTTACACCTATTTGAAAAACGGGCTCAAGGATACCTTTACCGGCCCGGACAATGTCACTTACACCTATATGTATGACACGGCCAATCGTTTGGCCGGGGTCCAGATGCCTGCCGGTGTCGGATTTCTGACGGTCAACGGTTACAACTGGAACCGGCCGGCCGGCTTTACCCTGCCCGGCGGCGGCGCCAGGGAAACCCTCTATGATCCGCTGATGCGGATAAAGCAGATTATCGGCAAAGACCCGGGCGGGAACGACTTGTTGAATTATGACTACACCTATGACACAATGGACAACATCACTTCCAAAGCCACCGAGCACGGGGATTATAATTACGATTACGACAATCTGCACAGGCTTGTTGATGTTGACAACCCCGAGGTAGCCGGACTGGCTGACGAAGAATTTACTTACGACAACGTGGGTAACCGCCTGACCACAGAGGATAGTACAAGTGATTGGGGCTACAATAGCAACAACGAACTTCAGTCATCTTCAGACACCACAGGGAACGCTGTGTACGAGTACGATGACAACGGTAACACCATTAAAAAGACTGTTGCTGGTGTTGTCACAAATTACGTGTATAATGTAGAAGACCGCCTCACCGAAGTCAGAGACGGCTCGAATAATTTAATAGCCAGTTACTATTACGATCCCTTTGGCAGAAGATTAAGCAAGATAGTCGGTGGAACAAAGACTTACTATCATTACAGTGATGAAGGTCTGGTAGCTGAAATTGATTCTTACGGTAATGTCGTTAAGTCCTATGGCTGGCAGCCGGGTGGTACCTGGGGAACTGACCCACTGTTCATGAGAGTTGGAGGTGCTTACTACTTCTACCACAACGATCACCTGGGTACGCCACAGAAACTGACGGCTGCTAATGGTGCTGTTGTCTGGAGCGCTAAGTACAGTAGCTTTGGTGAGGCAGTTGTTGAGGTCGATACGGTTGAGAACAACCTGAGGTTCCCGGGCCAGTACTTTGATAGTGAGACAGGGCTGCATTATAATATGTGGCGGTACTATGATCCAGAGATGGGGAGGTTCTTGCGGAAGGATCCGGTGGGACTAAGGGGTGGCGTTAATCTGTTTTTATATGCTTTGAATAATTCAGTGAACAATGAAGATCCATTCGGTTTAATAACGCTAGTGGCAGACATCCCTGAGGACCCAAATGCTAACACTGTAGTATGTGATGGTAAAGGTGGGACAAGGATCCAAGTGACTGAAACAGATGAATGTATCAAGAGTTGTGTAGAAGCACATGAACAGAAGCATAAAGAAGATATTGACCAATGGGATCCTGATGTTTGTAAAAGAGGTGGGAACAAACCGGATGGAACTAGAATTGTTATACCTGATATTACTTATCGGAGATTATCAGAAATCACTGCTCGAAATCGTCAATTGGTTTGTTTGCATGAAAAATTAAAATGCCCAGACGATGGATGTTTTGAAACAATTCAGAAGGAAATAAAAATAAAAGAAAGACAAGCTCAACAGTTGATGAACGGAACGTTACCCCTGTAAAAAAAGAAAAATTATTATAAATAGGAACCTGACTCGCTAGATTGCTGGGCCACTACATGACCACAAAAAAGTGTAAAAAAACTGTATTACCTGTTTTTGTTACCATGAAGCATGAGGGTTGCCTCCTAAATTTTGATGTTTTGGTTTGGTCACCTACATCAAAACCGGTAACCCTCTTTTTTGCATGAGGGGTGTCAGATCAAGTTGAAACTATTTCACTTTATGTTTGCGGATTGTGATCACAGTTACGGAATAAAAGTATTCATCCTTTGGATAAAATATTTTGATTCTTTTTGAAAAGCACCTTCACTGATTTTCATATATATGTATCTGAGAGTACTCCCTGGCTTATGATCATCAATTTTCGCTAAAACTTCTTTCAGATCTTGTTTTGTACAAGTCTGTGAATTTTTCCAATGGATAAATGTCTGTCCCTTATAGTTCAGAGGAGTTGCATGAAAGGAATTCTTTTCCGAATTATTCAGAAACTCATCAATCTGCTTTATAAGGTCATTTAGATCACTTCGAGATACTTTTTCAACTCTATAATCTACAGAGATGAGTGATGGATTTAAAGGCTCAAAATCTGTATTCTCTATTTCTTCAATTAGTTCTTTTGTTAACTCTTGCTCGTTAGCATCAGCAAGGAGTGTTTGTTTTATTTGTTTCTTACTATACGTCTTCCTTTCTTCTATTTGTTCTTTTGTAAACGCTTGTATATTAGAATTAGCAAGAAGTTTTTTGATATATTCTTTTATCAACGGCAGCCGCTTAATCCCATCAGCATTCCACAAGTAAATACACAATGAAGTACTCTCAATATTTCGATAATGCTCCTGCGATATTAATATTAGTTCTCCAAATTCTTCCTGGCGCCATGTACCGAGATCGCTTTCAAATACATCAAAATCCCCCCGGTATATTTTTCGGTATGTACCATCTACATTGAACTGAAAGTAATTTGAGTTAGTTCCCTCATAACTTTTAAAATAGATGTTCTCATCTTTAGGCATTTGAAAAACGGTAGGCTCTTCTGCGAACGCTGGGGAACTGACCAGAATGAAGAATATAAACAATATGATATTTATCATACCTTTTTCCAATGCTTCCAACATTAATGATTATATAGTCGGTTTGCCTTTTGCCCGAAATCTGATTTCGTATAGTAAATAAAATTTTATCAGGGATTAATGGGGACGTCCATGCTTTTATGCATTTCCTCAATTTTTTTGTGTGGTAGTGGGTGACGGTTTATGCCCGACATGAGGTTACCGGTTAGGCTTCCTGTGGTCTTGAACAATTTCACTACAGATCTCTACGCACTCTGAGCAAATCTCCACTCCTGGGCCTGAGATCATCATGAAGACCTCACTTTCATCCTTCGTGTAAAAGTCGCAGGTTCGACCGTTTGTACTGACAGGGCCTTCTGTTGATTTGATTTCTTCAACTGTCATTTTGGCTTGCTTGGCTACAGCGGGGTCTCTGTCACTGCACAATTCCTCCAATATGAAAACTGGCGTAGCAAATTTCTGGGCTAAAGTTTTCCGCACTGCCGGGTTGTTGCTTTCCAGCAGCCGTTCACATAAAATTACTGTATCGATCAAGTGAGAAAAGCATTCAAGGTTGTCTGCGATCTCCTCGACAATTTCATTGTCGTTGGTATCTATCCAGTGATTCAGGGCTTCTTTGTCCAAATGTTTGTATATAAATTTTTAATCAGTATTGACAATTGTCCCCAATAGTCCCACTTACTTATAATAAATAAATATTTGCTTCTCTTTTTCATCGATTTCTACAATAACACCGAAATCGTTCTTCAAAATACTGAACATTTCTTTATAAGAAGAATATTTAAACGAAAATCGCTCATACACACCGTCATTTATAACTTCATAACCTTTATATCGATTGCGACCTTCGAAAAAGTTCGTCAGGAGTTTGTTCTCAACAACTGTATGACGAACCCCGTCGATGTATTCCCAATGCACGGAAGTTCTAAAGTAACGCTTTTCCTCTAATTCTTCAGCCGAAAGAAAATTAAACACACAGCCTGAAAATAAAACAATCGCTATCAAAATTTTAGCAGATCTGACAACATTCTTCTTTTTGTGTTCACGTTTATTCATCATATCGATCCCCCTTCTGATAATTTAAGGTTGTTATTTACCAGCCCCCTCAAGAATGGCCACTATTTCTGTACGGTTTTTCTCTTCTGCAATATCCAATGGCGTATTACCCTCTTTGTCCCGGGCATCCGGATCAGCCCCGTACTCCAGAAGTTGCCGAATGGCTTCTCTTTCGTCTTCAATTATGCCGGACTTTTGTGCGGCCCGGTGCAAAGGCGTCTGCCCCAACTGATCACACCGGGTGTTTACATCAGCACCATTTTCCAGCAGCAGTTTCACAACTGCGAGGTTGCTCCCTCCCCCCCTGTTCGCTTCATTCAAGGGTGTCAGTCCCCGTCCATTTCTGGCTTCAATATCCGCACCTGCGTCCAGCAGCATCCTCACCATGTCAGTAGAGCGTTCAAAAGCTGCCAGATGCAAAGGTGTCGCGCCCGAGTGATCTTTGACATTGACATCCGCACCTCTTTCCAGCAGAAAATCCATAATTTGCGGGTTTGCAGCACTGGCTGCGGCACACAAGGGTGTCCGGCCGGCACGATCTCTGATGTTAATATCCACTCCGTTTCCCAGCAAGTTCTCCACAGTCTGGATATCTCTTTTGCCTATCGCACGAAATAATTCCTTTTTATCATCGGCAGAAACAAAACCCGTCATTACAAAAACAAACAAAATAGATGACAACAATAATCGACGCATGCCCCCTCCTCTTTATTAAGCATTAAATAAAATACTGTTTTCGTTTTTGCTGCCTATGCTTTCCCCCAAAACCTTTATAGCGGCTGGGGGTGACACCCTCCACAGTAGCGACAGGTACAATGAGGGCATTCTTTATTTCAAAGATTTTGATCAGTTCAAGAAGATTGTTGCAGCCTATAAAAACAGGATTAAAAAAGTTACAACCAATGAAACCTCTGTTTTGCCTACTTACTGTTTGAAAATGATTTGCCTTCTTGTCTCCCGGTGTGTCGATCCTTGCCTTCCGTGGCATTTTCGCTCCCTATTATATCTGCATTTCAGGGGGAAACGCATAAAATCATAGACGTCCTCATTAGCCCCCCAAAGAAAAGGAAAACATATAAAAATAGGTGCTTAATCGGATAAGTTCATAAGTTATGGGCGTACCTTATTTCTCTCCTTTGGGTGAATAATTAGCCAACCACCAATTCTTTTTTCTTTTCCAACATTAGGTATATAATAATTCCAGAATATCAAAATGTCTTTCCTCAAGAAATTGTTTATCTCCGGAAATCTTTCTTGTAATAAAATCTTGCCATCTAAAGTTTCTCCGGGTTTTAACTTAACAAGTGTTATGCCAGGATCCTCAATAGTTGTTAATTCACGGAGAGGGGCTCTTTTATCATCTAAAGGGATTACACAAAATATCATTGTAGGCGTTGGACGCCAAGGCAAGTACACCTCATTGAATATTAAAGGAGAGTTACCTTCGTTCTTTAATATCATTTTAAGGTTAATATTATCTTCATCATACAAAATCTGTGCTTCAACATTAAACAATAAGTCATTATTTTTAGATATCACATTATCACACTGTAGACAAATAACTAGTATCGTTAACACTATAAACAATTTTTGTTTACATGAATTGTTGTGCATATTCCTGAACCCTATTAATTTCATCTTCAATTTTTTTAATGCATAGAGAATCCGGATCGGTGCATTTTAATTCTGTCTTTTTTGCTTTCAAACAAACTAAAGATTTATTACATGCGCGCCGTTCTGAAGGCGCTCTTTCACTCCACTCCCACCAAATTCTGGTCATATAATCTTTACCTTTACAAATATTATTGTTAATTCTTAGAGCATCCTCTATATGTATGTTTTCATGCGCTCGAGAACAATCTTTGAAGCATTCACCGCCTGGTGCCAAATATGGCATAATCCCACCCCTGCCATCGCATACAATTGTGTTGTTGGGATAATCTTTATCGAGCTTCCCGCTTGCGGTTAACAACCCTCTTTCATCATAATAATTTTTTGGATTTCCCATGGCATATAGATAATAACTATTCACTCCACGACTTGATCTAATCGGATCAACCCTCAAGTACCTCCCCTTGCCCGGATCATAATACCTATTCCAATTATAATGTAGCCCTGTCTCGTCATCATAGTATTGGCCCGGATATATTCTGATGCGAGTCCCCCATAAAGACCTGTTTTTTACCCCCCTTGTTTTGTTGGCCCCCGGATGAACTCATTTTCAAAGATATGATAGTTTACCATATGGTCGTTGGGCAAAAAAACCGTCACCCACTAACAACACAAAGAAACCGAAGAAACGCATAAAAGCATGGACGTCCCCATTAGCCCTCAAGAAAAAATGAATATAAAAATGTAAAGATCAGTTATTTACTTACTTTGACCCTTTTGCTCCCCACCGGCAGGCAAGCAGCAGGTGTCATCCTTACCAAGTTGCATCAACTTTTTATCACCTGAAGACAAATCTAATAAATACAATTTCTCCCTTAATGGATTATTCTGGTTGGGTCTTTCAACCAAAAGAATAATTCCAGGTTCTATTACCCGTACGGCATCAATCGCACTGATGAGAAATTCTGCTTCTTGATCAAAAGAGTCATAAATTAACGTCATTGTCAAACTGCTATCCACTGAAATAATAGTTGTTCTTGCGGGCCTTGAAGTAGAAACAATCATTAGTGCTTTATTTTCTATCGAAGCAATTGGTGTCGTAATAAATAATAGATGATCATAGGTCACGTCACGAGCGGTTTTATTTTTAATATCATAGCAAGGAACATATCCAGACACATGGTCAGGAATTTCGTTTTGAACAATAAAAGCATGTTCTATAAAAGCTAGCCTTGTCCCAAGTTGTTGCTTGTTAAACTGTTCAAGTTCTGCTCTTAATTTCTTTAAACACAATGGTTCTTGGTTATTTAATTCAAACTGTTTCTCAAAATCACTGTAATTACTAATATAATATGAAAAAGCAACAAGTAAACGTGGCAACTGATAAGGAGATAGATAAGAATCATTGCCACTCGAAACAACATGACATGGTAAACATGTTAGAATAATTACAAGTATGATAGTTTTACCCATGTTTCAAGCCCTCTATTTTTTCAATATCAATTTGCAATTAATTCTTATTATAAGATACATCCCGAAATAAAATCTTTTCTATTACACCAACCTTTTAAAGGGTCTGTATAAAAATAGAGGGTTCCTCCGCTCATGCCTTTCACTGTTACAGTCCCCGTTGGAGATAATGGTTTGCTTCTTTTGACCAATGTTCTTCCTCCTCCCTTACAACATTTCCAACACTTTTGAACCAGTTCGCAATTTTGGTGTCCAACGCACATTATTTCACCGCCACCGGTTTTATCAGACCCTCCAGAAGCATTAGTTATATTTTTCCAAGCAGCTTTTCGATTTTTGTTTTTCAGGTTAGCCCCATTCAATTTTCCACAAGTTCTGGCAGTATTTGTTCTTGAACAACAAGCAGATATACTCGCTTTAGCGTCAGCCAATCCAGGAGGGATAGTTTTGATGTCATTATAGCTAACAATAGCCCATGGTTCAATTTCCCCCATCGTCCACTCATCTGCTACGCTTAATGCTTTCGAATCAATAAGATTTACCGGGGTATTCCAAACATACTCATAAAGATTAATCCCGCCGCCTACACCAATCGGATCAACCCTCAAGTACCTCCCAACCTCAGGATCATAATATCTGTGGTAGTTGTAGTGCAGACCAGTCTCATCATCGAAGTATTGGCCCGGATATACTTCGATGTGGGTTACCCCCGAAAGACCTGTTTTTTACCCCCCTTGTTTTGTTGGCTGTTGGAAATAAAACTGTTCTTTATGGGTTAAAGGGAAGGGGAGTTAAAAGATGCAGAAGCGCATCCATTCTATATGGTCGTTGGGCAAAAAAACCGTCACCCACTAACACACGAAAAAACCGGAGAAACGCATAAAAGCATGGACGTCCCCTATTCGTTCCCTTTTTGTTCCAATGAAATAGCAGGAATCTTTATGAATTTAATTTCGACATCACTATCATCAAAATTATTATCTAATTTTTTTATTTTGTACTCGATTTTACATGGATAGTACTCATCTAAAGAAATTATTATTGTAATTTTTGATGGTAGTTTCCCACACCTGTCTCCCCATAAAGAAGGGCCTTTATATGTATTGAACTTATAATTTACTTCAAATGTGCCATCTTTTCTGCTAATTTCTGAATCACCATATTTATCCTTATCAAGAAATACGATTACCGAAGCATCTGATATCGAACAATCAATACAATCTCTATCTTTTGTGATAACACTGCCAATTACTTTTATTGTTTCATAAGGACATTTTGGCATTGCTTTATCAACGAATAGCAGAGTAGACATGTTAATAAAAAATAAAGATAAAATTATTTTTTTCATAGCCATCCTTCATATTACATTGTTTTATTTGCATTCACATGGGTTTCCATTTCCATATCCGAAACAGGATTTTTCACACGCTTCTGGCTTTGCTTCAGTAAAATGCCTACAACTATGCACCATCTCATGCAATATTGTGGACTTAAGAGGACCACAGCTGCTAATAGAGAAACCCGATCCACTGATATAAATAGTATCTGAAAAAAGTGGTGCTGCATGACCACAATAGGATTTATTATCACACTTTATCTTAAGTTTAGCCCATTTATCTTTTAGACAACGTTTAAGCAAACCGTCCTTAATACAATTCGAATTAATAGCAACTGCGACATCAACCATAGCTCCATCAATTGCCGAAATATGACCTGAACAAGATTCATAGATCGCATAAAGTCCTTTTTCATCAAAAATGGTCAATATATTATTTTGAGCATATACATATGTATTTAATGTGCTTGGTTTATCTATCGAATCAAACAATAAGAATGGAATTTGCTGTTCCTCTGAATACAGATTATGGCTTGGATCAACCTTCAAGTACCTCCCCTTGCCCGGATCATAATACCTATTCCAATTATAATGTAGCCCCGTCTCTTGATCATAGTATTGGCCCGGATATATTCTGATGCGCCTTCCCCCCGAAAGACCTGTTTTTTATCCCCCTTGTTTTATCGGCCCCCAAGGTTCACTTTAATATCAAAATTCGTGTATCTTCGTAATTCCGTGGCCCTGAAGGCAACCAGGCAGGCATATAAAAAATGCTCTCCCTCCTTATTCATGCCTGCCTGGGGGAGTTTTTTTGACCATAAGATTGACCTTATTCCCTATGGTCGTTGGGCAAAAAAACCGTCACCCACTAACACTCATAAAAAGAAAACAAATAAAAATAGGCACTTAATTGAATAAGTTCATAAGTGATTCCTGAGAAGTAACTCTGTAAATTCCGGCAGTAATTTGCTATAAAGCGTTATGTATAAACGGACTGACCGCCAAAGACAACTATTCGGAATAGAATCGCAGCTGCCTGAGTCGTTACAAATACGTTTGAAAGAATCTTGGGCTCAGATTTTCAATCAAGAAATTCTTTCCATCTTGATGAACAACGAAGATCAATTTTCTCAACTGTATGGCACCACAGGACGGCCCAATTTCAGTGTGGCGCGTATGTTGGGTCTTTGTCTGCTGCAAGAACTAAACAATCTGAGCGATCAACAAGCCCTTGATGCATTTGGGTTTGACATCCGTTGGCGATATGCGTTGGATGTGGACGAACAGGATGCATACCTGTCTCGCCGATCACTTGTTGAGTTTCGCAGGCGTTTAGCTGCCAAAGATCCGGAGATGAGAAGTGTTCGCACCATCTTTGAGCAGATCAGCAAGGCAGCCATTAAAAAGCTTGGCCTTTGCGCAAGCGACCAAAGAGTGGATTCTACTCATATCGTATCCAACATATGCACCCGTGGCCGGCTGGATCTGTTTAACAAAACCATCAACCTGTTTCTTAAAAGCCTGACAGTGGCCCAGTATTCACGCGTCCCCCAATATATAGCAAATTGGCACCAGCAAGAATCAAACGGCTGGTTCGGATTAGGGGCCGGTGAACGCAAGGCAGAGTTGAAGCAACTGGCAAAATACTTAAACAAACTTATTGTCATTTTTAAAAAAGACAAACAGGTAGCAGCCGACGAGCCTTATCAACTGCTTGTACGACTATTCAATGAGCAATGTGAAATCCCTTCGGGCGAATCCGGACAAGAGAACAAGGCCGACGAACAAATCAAAATTAAGAAAAAATGCACTGGCGAAACTCTGCAGTCTCCATATGACACCGATGCTTCTTACGGGCATAAAGGCAAGGGTTACAGTGTCCATATCACCGAGACGTGCAATAATCCGAAAAAGAAGGAAATCATTACCGACTACGAGGTGCATGGCGCAGCCCGGTCAGATGTAGCGAAAGCTCCGGATATTCTTGATCGATTGGAAGCAGCAGATTTAAAGCCGGAGACGTTTTTTGCCGACGGTGGCTATCCTTCAGTGCCTTCGGCGGTAAAGGTTGTTGAACGTAGTGTCGAGTTCATTGCCCCGGTAAACCGCAGCAAGCTGGCGGACGAAGTAATGGGGCGAGACCAATTTAAGTTCGACAAACAGGGACATGTATCGTATTGCCCGATAGGGCACCAACCGGTCGACCATCGGATGCTTAGCGCCAATAATAAAAAGGGCAAATCGCTATACGCGATTTTTGATGGTGATCTTTGTCGCAAGTGCAGCAAACTTGAACAGTGTCCGGTACGCGCGCCCAACCATCGCGAGCGTGGCTGCAGGCCACAGGATACAGTAGGCGACTTTAGATTGGAAATAACCGATGGTCTTCGCCTAAGAGACCAAATGTTTGCGGATCAACGGACAAAAAGCTGGAAGGACCGTTATAAAATACGCTCGGGGATTGAGGCAACAATGTCGGAATTGAAACGAAGCCATGGAATGGCAATGCTTCGAGTTCGCAAGCTGCCAAAAGTAAGCTTCGCTGTGGCATGTAAAGTAATAGCATGTAACATAAAACGCTGGGCCAAGGCCTATGCGCAGCCAAATCATGCGCATAGCCGCCTTATAAGCCAAACTTGGGGCCTAATACGGCAATCTACGCCTCGACTCGGAAGGATAAGGTCTATCTCCCGGTCAACGGCCCGCCGAAAATTTTGTTGTGCAACCTGATGCAAAATGGGGGCTTACTTCTCAGGAATCATAAGTTAAGAACGTCCCCTATTTGTCTCCTAAATCTTAACTTTATTAGGAAGGTCTAATATCACTTCGGTTTTCAAATCTAAAACAGCATGTGGGAAAGATTTTCTTATAGTAAAGGTTTTCTTCAGAATGCCTACATATTTCGAAAAAGAATATATTTCTATAGTTGCATTTTCTTCCTTAAGATTAATGATTGGTTCCGGATTTATTTTTAGGGCATCGGCTTTCAATTGTTTTGGTATATACTCAGAGACAATGCGCGTTAACGTCTGCTTGTCACATATAATAGTAAGTTTGCTATAATTTTCATGGTCTGCCAATAAAAAACTGTCACCCATTAAATACAAAACAGCCAACTGAAAAAATCCCATTGGAGTACCGTCTGTTTTGACATATCGGATAAATCTTTTTTGTAGGATTTCAGCATAATCGGGATCTGATTCATCCCAGCTACCTACCAAGGACGACCATATAGCACACGCTGTTTCAGAATCATATTCATTACGATTATTCTTTTTGGCATATATAATTGGTCTGCCACTCATAGAAAAAAAGCAATAAAAATACTCTAACGAATAATCATTCAATATTGATAAACTGCCTAATATGTCAAAGTATTTATTTATATCTATTTTCATTTCTTTATTATTGTCTAATAATTCTTTCTCAAAAATAGTAAAGTATCCTTTCACTCCCAATTTTTCTAAAAATTCTTTTTGCTGATCTTCAATGCACATAGAAAAGTTATCAACTATTTCCTGATATTTCGATTTAGAAAACGAAAAAGATGAATCAATAAATATAATAGTAAAGATAGTTAATACTGTAAAAAATATAGCAAGAGTATTTTTCATTATTATTCTCCCAGTGCATATCCATAAGTTGAATATTGTGCACCATATCCATAATCTCCATCTTCTGGCCTTTTGTTTTGGAACCAAGGGTATCCTACCTTTCTCAAATCAGGTCTTGTCCCCCCCTTGAATTCTGCAAAATGGCCAAACTCATGAATCAGAACATTTCCTCCCCACTCAGGATTATTGTTTTTTAGCTTTGGGCTAAGAGTAATTGTATTAGTATTAGGGTCGTATTCCCCCGTTCCTCGAACATCACCAAAACGTACTATAGTGCCACTACATTCTGCTGTTAATATTTCTTTTATATCCACATTAAATAAGTTGAAATAGTCAACACCATTTATATATTCCTTTTGTCGGTCCATAAACCATTTCTCTGCTCTGGGATTATAATCTATATTTTGCATTATGTTATTAATATATCCTTTTATTATTGCTTTTTCATTTTCATCATTTGTTCCGTATAAAATTAGTCCTAATTGATCAATATTAAAGACAGGATTATTATCCACATACAAATAATAATTAATCCCACCGCTCAACCTAATCGGATCCTCCCTCAAATACCTCCCAGACCCAGGCTCATAATACCGCCACATATTATAGTGCAGCCCCGTCTCACTATCAAAGTATTGGCCCGGATATATTCTGATGCGGGTTCCCCATAAAGACCTGTTTTTTACCCCCCTTGTTTTGTTGACCCCCGGATGAACTCTTTTCTCAAGATATGATAGTTTACCTTTCAAATCAAACGATCTGTGGCAGTTAAAAAAGAAAACAAATCGGGTGAAAGCGGCTCCAATATGCCGGAGATGATCCGCTGCCATTTTTTGGGCAGACCGGCGTAGATGGTTTTCAACCGTTCCCGACGAGCTTCGTATTCCAGGCAAATATTTTGTACGGCAGGACTCGAAGCCACGGCGGAACAAACATCACAACCATCTTACCCGCACGGCCACAGGCGAGGTCGGCCGGCAGAATGGGGGCGCTTTTCGGGGGCGTCTCCGTCCCCTAAGTCGTTCCCATGTTGGCTTGGTGCGCCCCCATTTGACAGTTAGTCTATTTTGTCCCCCTCAGTTAGGGCTACATATTTCAAGTGGGGGTTTGTGGAGTTCTGTAAAAATTGGGGGGAATATATCATCTTGCGTACCACATAAACCATCTTTACCTTTTGAACCTAAAAAATAAAATACACTTCCACTCTTATATATAAAACTATGGCTCCATCCATCTATAACTAAATTTGATTCGAAATTATTGTTTTCAGTTTTTAATTCCATTAAATCAACTGGATATTTCCCTTTGGTGTTGAAAAAATTTTTTAAATGTTTCTGAATATTATATAATTTGACCTTTGTTAAACTTATTGGATCAAGCTCAGAGTACTCGTACCCATAAGGAATTTTATAACAAATATGCTCTATTATAAAAACAATCCGTTCATTTCTTTTTTGTCTAATCAAATTGATATTTTGTTCATTCGGCATTTCATCATGTATAGCTTCAGCCAACATTTTTCTTCTTAAGAAGGGTAAAGAGGAATCCCCCTTCTCAATTATGGCTTTCGTAATAATTTCCATAGGGGTCTCGCCCAAATAAAAATCCAAAAGATCTACTAATAATTCTGAGGATTTAATACTTTTAAGCCCACTTAATTCATCAAGCGAATTATAAAATATATTGATATCTTTTTTACTATATATATTTGTTTTTAAAATATTTTTTAGTAAAAAACATATTTCCTTTTCCTCTTTGTATTTTTGTAATAAATCGTTTCTTCCATCAATATTCGCGGCTTCTAAAAATCCGCTTAGACTAATAGAAGCTAAAAACATAAAAACAATAATTCTTACTATCATTTGACCACCAGTGTTCCGCCTTTATCTTTTGTTAGGCAATATATTAAAGTTGACAAGTTCTTATTCACAGAAATACATCCTATGTTCTTTTGACCAGCACCATGAATGAAAAATTCTGTTCTTCCGTGTGCTTTATGGCCATTGGGTTTTAGGTATGCCCATTTTGGGTGTTTAGATATCCAACCAGGAGTATATATTTTCCAATTGCCTGTCGGTATTGGGCCGCCTACTTTTTTTTCTGAACTTTCTTTTCCATCCCCTGAAAAGGCTGATGAAGAAAAATTACAACATTTTTTGTCATTAGTATTAAAGGTACATACGAGTGTGCCATTTGTACCCGCACCTCGTGTATATGTACATGAAGCTAACCCTTTGTTATCAAAGAAAATAGCCGGATTGATATTGGCATAAAAATAAAGATTAATCCCACTTTCAAATCCCACTGGATCAACCCTCAAGTATCTCCCGATCTCAGGATCATAATACCTATTCCAGTTATAATGCAGCCCGGTCTCATCATCGTAGTATTGGCCCGGATATATTCTGATGCGGGTCCCCCCCGAAAGACCTGTTTTTTACCCCCTTGTTTTGTTGGCTGTTGGAAATAAAACTGTTCTTTATGGGTTAAAGGGAATGGGGTTAAAAGATGCAGAAGCGCATCCATTCTATATGGTCGTTGGGCAAAAAAACCGTCACCCACTAACACACGAAAAAACCGGAGAAACGCATAAGAGCATAGACGTCCCCCGGTAACAACTATTTCCCAGGCATAAAACTTAAATAGATTGGTGGGCCTTCATTATATGAATGTAGAAATATTTTAATAGTTGCAACTTGATACAGTTCTTTAAACATGAAGTAAAAAACTGGATAATTATAGCCATTTTCCGATGGATTATATGTTCCATCAAATTTAAATATTTCTTTATCTGTAATAATTGAGCAACTTACTTTATAATGAGTCGTTTGTTTTTGACTTATTTCCCTCTCGTTAAATGCTAATACATACGGACCGCCATATATTAAAGGAGTAGTAATTATATTCTCTCCCTCCTTTAATTTTTTTTCAATAGGGTCAATAAATATTATATGCTTCAAAGACCAAAAAACAAAACCGACTATTATTAAAATTATGACTAGAGAAAGGCTACTTATTATTTTTATATTCATTTCGACGGCCTCGAATAATTTCTAGACTTATAATTCCGGATAAATTAGCCACCAAGGAGTTGGGTCTTTAAGGCCACATGTTATGAATGCTTTTCGAACTTTGACTCCACAAGTGTCGAATAGTGTAATTGCGCCACTCGGGCCATTATTTACTAAACATGTTTCAATTTCGCTCCAAGGCCTTACATCACATTCATCCTCTCTCTCAGCAGGATAACAGTGAGCATGTCCACTTTCATATTTATTGGGTTCTGCTGGGGCACTCAATTTTTGTCCATTACTTAATTTGATAAAAGCATGCCATAGTACAGCAAGTTCTCCCATTTTCTCATTATGACCCATCATTGGACGATAGCAGGCTATAGGTCGAAGGCCAAAGGCATCACTGTTGTTTATGGGATTATTAAACGCATACAAAAACAGAGTAATCCCTCCATTTAACCCGATCGGATCAACCCTCAAGTATCGTCCAATTTTAGGATCATAATATCTGTGTCGGTTATAATGCAGCCCCGTCTCACTATCAAAATATTGGCCCGGCTATATTCTGATGCGGGTCCCCCCCGAAGACCTGTTTTTTATCCCCTTGTTTTGTTGGCCCGTAAGAAGGCTTTTCTAAAGATATGGCAATTTACCTTTCAAATCAAACGGTTTGTGACAGTTAAAAAAATCAGGATTACTTTTTACTAATAAGTCGGGTATGCTCTATACATAAAATGCAATTAGGAAAATATAAAATCTTGTGATAATGGGGTACCACAAAGATTATTAACCTTGCTTTATGTCTAAAGGATTTTAGCCCCATTAGTAACTGCCGGATTCGGGCAGCGTGCTGGTATTGCGGGGTTCATATTGCCGGGCTGAGGGACGGCTATCGGCCGGATGCAACTTCGGAAGGGTGATACTTGCTGTGGACTTCTTTAAGGTCGTTGATGGTGACACGGGTATAAAGCTGGGTAGATTCTAATGACTCGTGGCCCAACATCTCCTGCAGATGCCGGATCGGCGCACCGTTTCTCAACATGTGCGTGGCGCAGGTGTGCCTGAACGTGTGGGTGGAGACGTTTTGTTTGATGCCTGCCATGCGTGCGCAGCGTTTGACAATGGCCCAGATGCCGTTGGGGTTCATCTTTTTTCCCCAGCGGTTTAAGATCAGGTGGCCGTTGTCGTGGCCTTTTATCCAGGCGGGCCGGACCATCAGGATATAGTTTTCCGCCAGGCCGCACACCCGGCGGCTCATGGGCACGACCCGGTCTTTATCGCCCTTGCCGTGGACCAGGGCATAACCGGAGGTAAGGTCAAGATCGGACAAGTGCAGTCCGGCCAGCTCAGAACGCCGGATGGCCGTGTCATAGAGGATTTCAAGGACGAGCCGGTCCCGGTTACCGTTATTGGTGCGCGTGTCCGGAGCGGCCATGAGCTTTTGGATGTCATCGGCGCTCAGGATGACCCTGGGCAGGCGTCGGGGTTTTTTCGGCAGTTGCAGGGCTTCGCCGGGATCATAGACAAGATAATCTTGTTTCTTTAAAAACCGGGTAAAACCTTTGACTGTGCCTAACATCTGAGCCTGGGTCCGCAAGGACAAAGGCTTGTCGGCGGCTGTATGACGGAACGCCAGGTCCTGCTGGTATTCGTACAGGATGTCACGATTCAGGGCGTCAAGGTTTACTGCCTGTTCCTGCGCCAGGAACCCGGCCATGTCTTTCAGCCCGTATTTGGCCCCCCGGATGGTGTAATAAGACCGGCCCAGGGCCTTTAAATGGTTGAGGTAAACCGGTATCAGTTCAGTGATGGTCATGGTTGCTCCTGGTTCGGATGGGTTTTGTCATGGATTTGCTTAACTTCTCGCGGCATTATTTTGGTATAGGCCTGGGTGGTTTTAAGGCTTTTGTGGCCCAGGAGCTCCTGGATATGGCGGATGTCGGCCCCGTTCTGCAACAGATGGGTGGCGCAGGTCCGGCGCAGGGTGTGCGGGGACACGCTGGTTTTAATGCCCGCCTGATCACGATACTTGACCAGCAGGCCCCTGACGCTAGCCGGTGTCATGGCCCGGCCGGTGATAAGCAGAAAAAGCCGTCTTTCTTTCGGGTTCTTTTTAGCGTAACAGGGCCGGATTTTTTCCAAATACGCTTTGACCCCTGCAGCGGCTGTTTTGCCCAGGGGTACCACCCGCTGACGTCCGCCTTTGCCATGGCGGATGTACAGCACGTCCTCTATTAAATCCACATGATAAATCTCAAGGCACAACAGCTCGTTTAACCGGATACCGGTGGAGTAAAGCACTTCCATGACGGCCCGGTCCCGGATATGGGTTTTTAAGGACAGGTTGGGCTGTTCAAGGAGCTTTTTCATCTCAGCCATGGTCAGCACAGGTCCGATGCGTCGGTGTCTGCGGCAGGTCTCAATAATACCCTCGGTGGGACTGATCAGCAACCGGTGATTTTCTTCCAAATGCTCAAACAACCGTTTGACGGCCCGGATTTTCAAGGCTCTGGTCTCCATAGCCACGACCTGGGCCATAACATAAGACTGATAATCAAGCATGACTTGCCGGGTAACCTGTCTTAGATCGCTAATATTATTTCTGGTCAGCCAGGCCGCGAACTGGTCCAGGTTTTTTCTGTATATCTCGATTGTGGCCGGAGCATAGCCCCTGACTCTTAGTTGCTGCTTGAACTCGGCTATAGTTACGACGACCTCCATAAGCACCCCCTCTCTCTCCGCTGTTTCTTGCTCCACAACCTCGTAGTCGTTCGGTTTGTGTCTTAACATCAGATGGTTAAGTGCCATTTTGACAGCCCTCGTTGTTCCCTCGTAGTTGCCCGAATTACCCTCGTAGTCGGCTACTCTTCTCTTGTTTCATGAGTTTTTTTATTTCTTCGATCGGCGTCAGGTTTAAATAAAACCGGGTGATGTCTTCTCCCTGGCCCTTGTAATTTAAAGCATAGGCATACTCCTTGCCCCTGGCACCGAACCGGACAAGCAGATATTCCAGGTCCTCAAGCTGGCTGATGTGGGCGCGGATCTGCCAGTCCGTCCAATTGATGGCTTCTCTGATCTGCCGCCGGGTAAAAAAGACCTCATCTACCGGGATCCTTTGTTTTTTGGATATGTCCATAACCATGCGATAGATGCCGTCAAGCAGTATCCGGGAAGGCCGGACCAGCTCGTCCAGGCTCTGACCCAGGACGTCATTGGCCAGGACATTGGCTTTGTTAATATCATCTAGAGTAACCTCGATGTATTCCACGGCCTTGCCGTCCGCCTGCACGGTCCTGGTCTGTCTCTGGTACTGATGCAAAAAGGCAATGGCCTCGATCAGGCCCAGGTATTTGTCATGGTCCCTTCGGCTGATAAGCGATTTTGTGGGATAGGACAGGTACGGCGTAAAAGGGTTGACCACGGCCACGGGCTTTAACATCTGCTGGGCGATCTGGTGGATACGTTCAATATGGGTTGATTTGGTCCGGTTGACAAGGCCCTCCAAAGTCCGGGCCTGCTTCTGCTTGTCGTGGATGGCGGCCGTCATGGATTCTGATTCGTCTATTGAAAGAAAGATAAACCGGGAAGCTGTCTCGGCTTCAATGTCGGCTGCCGTGGTGGTCAGCATGACCGAGACCGGGCCTTCCACGGTATAGGTTTCTGTTTTCATCTTGCCGGTGCCCGGGTCTTTCCCGGTCGCGGCAACTCTGATCCGGCCTTCTGACTGGATATTTCTTATGGAATAGGCAGCCCCGCCCACGCCCGCCTCCTCCTCGATGGCCAGGATTTTATGCTTTAATGATCCTTCTTCCTTGTAAAAAAGGGCCTGATCGGTCACGCGGGTGTATTTTTCTTGATGGCTTTCCGGAACAAAGCGGAGGATGGCGTTCTGTAATGTCGATTTACCGGCCCCGCTTCGGGACTGGATCAGGGTGGACAAGGGCTTTGCCAGAAGCCGGGACACGGCCGTCAAATAACAAACAATCTTGTTGGTTTCTTCGCCCACAATGCCCATGACCAGCAAGGCGTCAAGGATTTCTTTAAACATGTCCGGAGATTTTAAAAATTTTTCTGCGGCGGTCTTTTCTGTCTGGCTGGGCTCAAGGGGTTTGGTTTCCTGGGCTTTGGGCTGGAAGTTTTCCACCAGGGTCAGGAGTTTGCCGATATCTTCTTTTGCCAGCTCCTCGGCCGCGCCGAACAGGTCGGCGCAGAGTTTCGCAAACCACAGCCGGGACCGGGAAGAATAAAGATCAATGGTGGTCAGCTCAAAAGGCAGGTTGCTCTCAACGTCGGCAGATGCCTTGATCACGGCTTTTAGCTGGGTCTCGCCGCGCTGTATGCCCTTGACGTGGTATTGTCGTTTTCCGTATCCCACGATAAAGCCCTGTTGCGTATGCTTGTAGATGGTCTTTTTGCGGGGATGGACATAATCGGAGTGTTCCAATGCTTTCGGGTTGACCTGATTCAGTAGGGCCTCGAACTGCTCGGGGGTATGCCGCTTAAAGTAGATGGTAACATCTTTAACGGGCAGCTCAATAGCATAAGGCGTGACCTGTGCTTCTTTTAGCTGCAAGGACACGATTTGTGCTGTTTTGCGACCTTTGTCGTCACCGCTAAAGACCAGGTAGGCGTCTTTTATCCTGCCCTTGCAATAAGAAAGATGATCAGCGGTAATGCCGTTGGCGTCGTACAGGGGCATGACTTTTTTAAATCCTTGATCGTAAAGAACTAAAGCGTCAATGACCGTTTCTGTCAGCAGGATCGTCTGGGAATGCTTGACAGCCCGGGTATTAATCAGGCCGGAACATCGGCCTGGCAGGTATAAATGGGGCTGTTCGGAGGCTTCGTCTGTTTTGCGGCCGTACAGATTGACCACGGCCCCGGTTGTATCGTACAGCGGGAAGACCACGCAGTTTAAAAAGCGTTCCTTGCTTTTGGTGTTCAGGATGCCGATGGTTTTTAAATCAGCGATAATTTTGTCATCATCCGGCAGGGTGGAAGGTAATGTGCCATTGACGTAGCCGGCGCCAAAGTCCCTTAAGGATTTGTTTTTATTTATGTTCCGGACGTTTTTCAGGTAGTCCAGCCCTAGGGCGGTCTTTTCAAACGTATGCTGATAATAGGCGACCACGCGCGCCAAAAGCTTTTTTTCTCTGACGGTCAGGGGGATGGAGTCGTTGTTTGTAACTTTGATGCGATCTGCGCTTTTTTGTTCTATCATATCTACGCTCTCATCTGTCAGGCATGTTAAAAGATTGACTGTTGTTTTCCTGATGCCTGATAATGAACCATAGATAAGTGTGTAAAAGTCAGAAAAGCGACTTTTGCGGCTCGGCCGGGTTATGTGTTCGGCCAACCATTGATGCCCAAGAGTGTTTCGGAGGAGGGGCGTCAAAGCCGGAGGATGAATTCAAAGGAGGGGTTACAAACCAGTCAGCAGGGCCTGAACAGCCTGCCGCTCATAAGCGCGGCTGACCAGGGGGCCGTCCTTGAGGTGATCGATGCGGTCCGTAAACGAAGTCGTTTCCTTCTGATAAAGGATGCCGATGGGAATCTTTTCTTCCCATTGTTCAGCCAGGGCCAGGGCCTGCTGTTTGTTGGACATATCATGATCACTTCCAAGCAGATCGAACACCCGCTGTTTGTACCAGGCATGTGTGTTGACCCGGTTAAAAGAAACGCAGGGATGCAGAATATCCACCAGGCTGAAGCCTTTATGGCGGATGGCGGCCTGAATGACGCCCACCAGGTTGTCTTTGCTGCCGGAATAACTACGGGCGACAAAGCCCGCGCCCAGGGCCAGGGCCACGGCCAGGGGGTTGAAGGCTTCGTAAAGCACACCCCGGCGCTGCATTTTAGTGACAAAACCCCGGTCGGAGGTGGGTGAGGACTGGCCCTTGGTCAGGCCATAGACCTTGTTGTCATGAACCAGCAGGGTGATATCGATGTTGCG
This sequence comes from Desulfosudaceae bacterium, assembly GCA_963674745.2. Lineage (GTDB taxonomy): Bacteria > Desulfobacterota > Desulfobacteria > Desulfobacterales > Desulfosudaceae > JBFMDX01. Next base: position 1,427,683 of record CAXXDV010000001.1, read on the forward strand.
GCGAACGGCGTTTAGAAAATGGTTGCCCCCCTCGCCGTAACAATCACCGTCGCCGGAGTTGACGATGATGGTCAGGTCATGGTTGGCAATCTTGGCGCCGGTGGCCACGGGCAGGGCCCGGCCGTGAAGGCCGTGGAAAAAATTGCATTTTAAAAAATGGGGGGTTTTGCCGGCCTGCCCGATGCCCGACACCAGCAGGACGTTTTCAGGGGCCATATCCAGGCCGGCTAGGGCTGTTTTCATGGCATCCAGAATGTTGAAATTGCCGCAGCCCGGGCACCACTTGTTTTCAAAACCACATTCAAAAGCCTGCTTATTAATCATTGCTTCCTCCTGAAAAGGCATGATAACCGTCGATAACGTCTTCGGCGGTCAACGGCCGGCCGTCATATTTCAAAATCGCGCCATCGGGCGAAAGGCCGCTCTGCTGCCGGATGAGCTGACCCAGCTGGGCGGTGGCGTTGGCTTCCACGGTCAGGATGGTGTCCGCCGATCCGACGGCGTCGACAAAGGGCTGTTGCGGAAACGGCCAGAGGTCGGCCATGGTAAGGCATCCGATATCCACCCCGTCAACATGAAGCCGTTCCACGGCTTCTTCGACCGCGCCGGCCGAAGACCCCCAGGCGATCAGCAGGGTTTTGCTGTCCGGGTAAAGCGTGTCCGGCGGCTGCATTTCCCCGGTCATGGCCGCGAATTTGTCAAAGCGCTTGTTGACCATGTTTACCCGGTTGGTTTTGTCCTCGCTGATGTGCCCGTCGGGCGTGTGCTCATTGCCCGACACGGCCACCAGGGCTTTGCCGGCACAGGGCAGGGCCCGGGGGGAAACACCGGATTCGGCTAGGGCGTATCGCAGGTATTCTTCCGGGTTTTTGATATCGGAGTCGGTGACGAGATGGCGTTCAATCTGTTCCGGGGCCTGAAAAGAAGCCTTTGTTACGGCCGTCATGTCGTTAAAAAAATGATCGGTCAAAACGATGACCGGTACCTGGTAAAGGTCGGCCAGGTCAAAGGCCCGCAGCATGATCTCGTAACCTTCGTCCACGTTCCGGGGGGCAAAGACAAAGCGGGGAAACTCATCCTGGGAGGCATTGATAACAAACAGCAGGTCGCCCTGGGCGGTGCGGGTGGGCAGGCCGGTGGCCGGGCCGGGACGCTGGGAGTTGATGACCACCAGGGGCGTTTCGGTGATACCGGCCAGCCCCAGGCCTTCGGTCATGAGGCAGAAACCGCCGCCGGAGGTGGCCGTCAGTGCCCGGGCACCGGCAAACGAAGCGCCGATGGCCATGTTGACGGCCGCGATTTCATCCTCGGCCTGTTCCACCACCAGTGGATATGTATCGGATATTTCGGACAACTGCTGCATGATACCGGTGGCCGGTGACATGGGATAAAAAGCGCCGACCCGCACATCAGCAGCCAACGCCCCCAGGGCCAGCGCCCGGGAACCGGACATGAGCAGACCGTCAGATGGTGAAGGCGTCCATTTGAAGGCTTTGGCAAAGGCGATATCCTTCATGGCCTGGTAGCCGGCCCGGGCGGTGGCCATATTTTTTTCTTGTACGGCCTGATCGGCTTTTTCAAAATGGGTGGACAGAATCTCTTCCAGCATCTCAAGCGGCGCGCCCAGCAGGGCCAGGCAGGCTCCTGCGGCCACCGTGTTGGCCATGATTTTACCGCCGGCTTCTTCGGCCATGCCGGTTATGGGAATCCGGTGCGTGTTGCCGTTGGAAGAGGCTTTTTCATCGTCCACAATAACAAGGCCGTCCGGCGCCAGCCGTTGCTGATGACGGTCGACGGTTTCCGGGGTCATGGCCAGCAGCAGATCGATGGAACGGCAGGGCGCTTTGACAGGCCGGTCGCTGACGCGGATCTGAACATTGCTGTGTCCGCCCCGGATGCGGGACTCATAGTTGTTGACGGCAAGTACATGCAGCCCGGTTTTCCGGCAGACCTGGACCAGCAGGTCGCCGACGGTCTGGATGCCCTGGCCGGCTGCGCCGCCGATGAGGATATTGATGTCGATTGACATAAGCATTCACCTTTAATTAAACAATTTAACCCGGAAATTTCACGAGTTGATTTTGAGCCTGGCCCCTGGCGCCTTCTGCAAGGCCCAGGAAGGGGCACCCCCCTGTGGGTGCCCTTTGGTCGGGGGCCACAGGGGGCCGCCCCTACAATATCCGTCAATTATTTGCGTTTTAAATATGTTCATAGATGGCGATAAAATTCATGAAATATCAGAATTAAGGGGCCGGGGTGTCAAGCAGCTGCCGCAACACGTAGGGCAGGATTCCGCCATGCCGGTAATAGTCGACCTCGACTTCCGAGTCGAGACGGGCGATTACGTCAAACGTAATAAAGTCGATATCGTTTTCATCTGCACGGACCAAAAGTGTTTTACCGGGGGTCAGACCGTCGCTGATACCGGTAATCGAAAAAATTTCGTGGCCGGTCAGGCCCAGGCTTTCGGCGCTCATGCCGGGCTTGAACTGCAGCGGCAGCACGCCCATGGCCACCAGGTTGCTGCGGTGAATGCGTTCAAAACTTTCGGCAATCACCGCACGGACACCGAGCAACTGAGTCCCCTTGGCGGCCCAGTCCCGGGAACTCCCGGACCCGTAATCTTTACCGGCCAGCACGATCAGCGGGACATGGTCCTTTTTATACGCCATGGCCGCGTCATATATGCTCATGACCTCATTGCCCGGCAAAAAGGTTGTCCAGCCGCCTTCGGTTTCCGGAGCCAGACGGTTTTTAAGGCGGATATTGCCGAAGGTTCCCCGTATCATGATTTCATGGTTGCCCCGGCGCGCGCCATACGAGTTGAAATCAGTGGGCGGTATCCTGTTTAAAAGCAGGTATTGGCCGGCCGGGCTGTCTCCCGGGATTTCACCTGCCGGTGAAATGTGATCGGTGGTAATGGTGTCTCCCAACACCGCCAGCACACGTGCCTGGTTGATGTCTCCGGGATCCGGGGCTGACGGTGCCATGTCGATAAAAAAGGGCGGTTCCTTGATATAAGAAGAGTCCGCATCCCATCGATATCGTTCCCGGCGGACGTCCGGAAGTTTTCGCCAGTTCCCGTAACCATTATAGACCGCCTTATAACAGTCTAAAAACAGGTCCGGGGTGACAAAAGACATCAGATCGTTGATTTCATCATCCGTCGGCCAGATGTCTCTGAGGAATACCGGCTGGTCATCCGCATCCCGGCCCAGGGGTTCGTTTTCAAGATCAATATGGACGGTTCCTGCCAGCGCGTAAGCAATCACCAGCATGGGCGAGGCCAGGTAGTTGGCCCGGGTCATCGGGTTGACCCGGCCTTCATAATTACGGTTGCCGCTCAGGACGGATGCTGCGATCAGGCCGTTTCTCCAGACCTGACGTTGGATTTCACGGTCCAGCGGGCCGCTGTTGCCGATACAGGTCGTGCAGCCGTAAGCTACCGGATGGAACCCCAGTTTTTCCAGGCTGGAAAGCAGACCGGATTTCTGCAGATATTTCGTTACCACCCGTGATCCCGGTGCCAGGCTGGTTTTGACCCATGGTTTGACTTCCAGGTCCCGGGAAACCGCTTTTTGGGCCAGCAGTCCGGCACCCAGCAGGATTGCGGGGTTGGACGTGTTGGTGCAACTGGTAATGGCCGCGATAACAACCGCACCGTGGTCCAGTCGGGATATCGGTGCCTGCCTGTCCGGCGTTTTTGATGCCACGCCAAAGGCATCGGTAAAAGATTGTTTCAGGTTGCGCACCGGGACCCGTTCATGCGGTTTTTTTGGTCCTGCCAGGCAGGGCTCTACAGTGGCCAGGTCGAGATGAATCGTATCGGAATAAACGGGCTGCGGGGTCTTTGGCGTATGGAACAACCCCTGGGCGGAACAGTAAGTCTTCACTAGGGTTACCCGTGATTTTGATCGGCCAGTCAGCAACAGGTAATCCAGCGTTTTATGATCTATCGGAAACATGGAAACAGTGGCGCCGAATTCGGGCGTCATGTTGGCGATGGTGGCCCGGTCCGGGAGGCTGAGCGCCGCCAGTCCACTGCCGTAAAATTCAATAAAATTACCCACCATATCTTTCTTGCGGGCTATTTCGGTTATGGTCAGTACCAGGTCCGTGGCGGTAACGCCTTTGGACAGCCGACCGGACAGCTCAAAACCGATCACCCGCGGCGGCAGAAAGTAAATCGGCTGGCCCAGCATGACGGCTTCAGCCTCGATGCCGCCCACACCCCAGCCCACAACGCCCAGCGCATTGATCATGGTGGTATGCGAATCCAGGCCGACCAGGGTGTCGAAATAAGCCAGCCGGCCTTCTTCAAAGGGTTCGCCAACAACCACCCGGCTCAGATATTCCAGGTTGACCTGGTGGCAGATGCCTGTCACCGGGGGGACGACAAAAAAATTGTCAAAGCTGGCCTGCCCCCATTTTAAAAACAAATACCGTTCACGATTACGCTTCATTTCTTTTTCAGCGTTAACGGCCAGCGCGGACATACTGCCGTAAGCATCGACTTGAACCGAATGGTCGATGACCAGGTGGACCGGAATACGGGGGTTGATTCGGCCGGGATCTCCGCCCTGTCGGAATAATGCTTCCCGCATGGCAGCCAGGTCGGCCACTGCCGGAACACCGGTGAAGTCCTGCATCAGGACCCGGGTCGGTAAAAAAGGAATTTCGGCTTTTTTTTCCTCGTCCGGTGACCAGTGAGCCAGGCTTTCGATATGGTCCCGGGTGACCAGTCGCCCATCTTCATTCCTCATCAGGTTTTCCAGCAGAATACGGATACTGACCGGCAGCCGGGTAAAGTCGAGGTTCAGTTTTTCGGCCAGCTTTTCCAGGCTGTAGTAGGCCGTCGGCTGTTCATCGATTGTCAGCGATGACCGGGTCTGAAAAGAATCAACACTTTGCTTTGTCATTTTGCTACTTTCGTTCATCCAGAGGAATAAATGAACATTCGTCCGGACCGCAGTATTCGCCGACATACTCGGCCGATGGCCGGTACAGGGCCGGTTTTGATCCGGCGCCGCCCAGTTGCTCTTCGATGATATGGGCCACCCAGCCGGCCACACGGGAAATAGCAAAGACCGGGGTAAACAGATCAACGGGAATGTTCATGTAGTTGTAGACCGAGGCACTGTAGAAATCGACATTGGGATAGATATCCATTCCCTTTTTTTCTTTAAAAGCGGCTTTTCCCTTCTGTTCCAGGGCCACTGTCATATCGTACCAGAGCGGTTCGCCGGTGAGTTCACCCAAACGTCGGGACATGGCCGACAGGATGGTCGCCCGGGGGTCGCCGGTTTTATATACCGCATGTCCCAATCCCATGATTTTGCCGCCGGTATCCAGTATGTTCGTGATATAGGCATCAATGGCTTCGACCGAACCGATCTCTTTTAACATCTGCATGACCCGCGAATTGGCACCGCCATGAAGCTCACCGGAAAGAGAGCCGACAGCCGCGGAAACAGCCGCATATATGTGGGCCCGGGTGGATGCCACCTGGCGGGCGGAAAACGTGGAGGCATTAAAAGAGTGCTCGGCATGAAGCACCAGGCAGACATCGAAAAACCGGGCCGTCTCCGCGTCTGGCCGTTGACCGGTCAGCATGTAGAGAAAATTGGCCGCGTGGCCCAAATCCGGATCGGGTGAGATGACGGGCTGGCCGGTGCGAATCCGGTGCCAGGTTGCTACGATCGTGGCCATTGAGGCCAAAAGCCGGATACCGGATATCAGGGCATTGTCCCTGTTCGGTGTTTTAATGCCGGGATCATCCCGGGCCAGCAGGGGGATTACGCCCTGCAAAACGTCCATGGGATGGGTCTGTTTGGAAATGTTCTCCATGGCACCGATCAGTTCCGTGCCGATAGTCCGGTTTTCGGACAGGGCGGCGCTAAACTGATTTAATTGCCCCGGGTCCGGCAGTGTTTCGTAAAGCAACAGGTGTGCGACTTCTTCATAGGTGGCGGACTCGGCCAGGTCGGTGATAATAAATCCGCGATAAATCAGCTTGCCGGCCTCACCATCCACATGGCTGATGCGTGTTCTGGCGACTTTGACGCCCCTTAACCCGGTGTCCATTATCTGGTCGTTTTCCTGCATTTATCCGGTCTCCCCTTAGACGGCGTGGTAAAAAAATTTATTTTGCCATCCAAAATCTGGCTTTTGTTAGCGTTTTAAAAGAACTTTTGTATGATGCCGCTTTCTAAAAGTCGAATTTTTCCGGCGGCCGCCGCTCCGGGACATATTCGTGCGGCATTTTACCGTCATTCCAGGCCCGGGAAACGTAAAGCGCACAATAGCAGCTGCCGTATTCGGCCACATCCGGCTCACGGTACTCACAAGGGCAGATGATGTCTTTGTCTTTTTCCCGGTCTCCGGAAGCCAACCGGCAGGGACAGGACATGTAACCGTAGCGGTCCTTGTTGACCAGAAGCGATTCCAGCAGGTCCATGATAAGCGCCCGGTCCTTGTTAAAAAAATAGCCCTTGGGTTCCTGAATTTTTTTCAATTGTTCAAAAAGTTGTTCTTTATCCATTACAGCCCCAGCGCCTCTCTGATTTCGTTTTCCTTGAATCCCACAATTACATTTTCGCCGATGATGATGGTCGGAAATGTGCAGCGGGGATTGTATTTTTTGACCTCTTCGATGAGGGCCTTACGCTCTTCTCCCTGTCTTAAGTCAACGTCAACAGCGTCATAGTCAACGTTGCACTGTTTCAGGAAGCTTTTGGTCGATTTGCAATGGCTGCAGGTGCTTAATGTGTAGAGCTTTACGTCCGGTGTGGTCATTATTGGTCTCCTCTTTTTGAAACAGATGTGTCTTGATGGACTCGGAACAGCCGAATTCCGGGTTGCAAATTAAAAAAAGAGCTAGATCAAGGCGTTACGAATCTCAAGGGATGCCGCTTTTACTGTTCCATCATTCCGGCATTTGGCACTCCTTGTTCCATTCAGGGCAGACATCTTTCATTTCAGCCTGATATTTGGCCATGCACTCGGAACACTCCAGTTCAACGTTCGGCACGGCACCGAAACGTTCCATCATCTCTCTTCGGGTTAAATTGGAAACCGCACTGCACCCGCATTGCGGGCAGGCGTGTTTCATTTGAAAACGCTGGGCCATGTTTTTCTCCTTGTTTAACAGTTAATGATTGCTCCGATTGATATTCTTTCCAGCCGCTGATCCCGATACAACACAAAAACCTGATCATCATTCGCCATGCTGCGCAAAACCGGTTTCAAAATATCACTGTCCAGGGCCGTTGCCGCCCAGGCGGCATGTCCCCGGATATCGGTATCCGGGGAGGCCAGATAGGGCGGTAAAAATTTTTTCGTCGGTCCCATCAGTTTCGGCCTGATGCGGGCCAGTCGCCCGATGGCCCATAACAATCCCGGCTGCAACGCTTCCAGTTCCAGGTAGTTCTCGTCGGGCGACAGGTACGAAATCAAAATGGCGTGAAACTCTTCGGCCAGCCGCTGATGACGGGCCATGATTTCCCCCATTGATTCGGGTGCGCCCCAGCCGATCCCCCCGGACTCGTCATTCAGGCTCCACATCAGGCGGCGCATGATCACCCGGGCGGATTCCATATCCTTGTCGGCTAATCCGGCCACCAGTCGACCGATGGCTGTAACCGCCCGCCATTTTTCAATGGGCTCCGGGCTGTAAAGCATTGACAGCAAAGGATTGATCAGGCGCCGGGCCGGTTGTTGCAACAAATCCGGCGGCATTTCCTCGCTGGCGTTCCCTATTAACCACTCCCGGACCAGGATTTTTAACTGCCGGTTGGACGGGTTGCAGGCGTTCATACCTATTCCCAATCAATACAACGCTGGGGACAATTTTTTATGGCTTCGTTTACCGCTTCTTCCGGATATTCCTCAAGGTCGCTTACTTCTATGAAGCCAACGTCATTGATCTTAAAAACCTGCGGACAGACGCTGGTGCAGACTTCACACAGGATACACTCGCTCAACTCGACTACCGGCCGCCTGACAGGGCTTTTGTTCACGTTTGTACCAACCGCTGGTTTAGGGCCTGACCGATTTTACGGCCGAAATCCCGGCATTCATCCAGTGCTTTTTCGTCCGGCACATACTGGATCTTTAACCCGGGCTCGATCATGTCAAACTTCATTTCTTCCAGCGCCTTGTAGATGTGCGATACCGACTCGCCGCTCCAGCCGTACGAGCCAAAGGCGGCCCCGATTTTGTTTTTCGGCCGCAGTCCTTTCATGTAAACCAGCAGGTCCATGACCGTGGGAAAGACATTGTTGTTCAGCGTCGGCGAACCGACAACAATGGCGCCGGCCTCCAGGACTTCCGTCATGACCTCGCTGCGGTCGCTGTGTCGCAGGCTTATGGGCCGGGCCGCAACGCCCTCTTCCGATAAACCTTCGGCAATGATTTCGGCCATGCGTTCGGTGCTGTGCCACATGGAGTCGTAAACCACCACCGCCTTTTTTGTCGGTTCATGTTGACTCCAGCGGACATAGGCATCAACAATCCGGCCGGGGTCCGAGCGCCAGATAATACCATGGTCGGGACAGATCATGCGGAACTTCAGCCCCAGATCGGCCACGGCGGCGATCACCTTTTTGATTTTTTCCGTATACAGCAGAAGGATGTTGGCAAAATATTTCGCGGCATGGGGCATGATCGCGTCGCCCAGCTCATCATCGAACTTTTCAGGCCCGGCATAATGCTGGCCGAAGGCGTCGCTGGAAAAGAGGATACCGTCTTCGGCGTCGTAGGTGAACATGCTGTCCGGCCAGTGCATCATCCGGGTTTCCAGAAACGTCAGGGTGCGTTTTCCCAACTTGAGGGTCTCTCCGTTTTCCACGGCGTGGAAGTTCCAGCCCTGGGGAAAATGCATGGACAGGTTTTTCTGCCCCATTTTGGAAACATACAGGGGTTTGTCCTCCCCGATCTTGTGCATAATCCGCGGCAGGCTGCCGGAATGGTCCATTTCAGTGTGATTGCTGATCATGTAGTCAATTTTTTTAGGATCAACAACCCGAGAAATATTTTCCAGCAGTGCGTCGGCATGTTCTTTTTTGACCGTGTCGATCAAAGCGATCTTTTCATCCACGATCAGAAAAGCGTTGTATGTTGAACCGCGATGGGTCGAGTACCCGTGAAAATCCCGGATATTCCAGTCTACCGCCCCGACGTTGTATATCCCCGGAGCAATTTCTATGGCCGCCATGATTATTCCTCTTTTGAGAATTCATCCTTGCTGGCGCCGCAGATCGGGCATTCCCAGTCATCCGGAAGGTCTGCAAAGGCCGTCCCGGGATTGACACCGTTGTCCGGATCACCCTCGGCCGGGTCATAAATATAGCCGCACACATTACATACATACTTGTCCATAATTTTTCTCCTTTAAAAATATAAAGCGTTTAAATGCCGTTGTCATAGTAAATAGGGCCATGAGGGTTCCAGGATTCAGGGGGGTTCTTGACCCCTTGAATCCTGGAACCCTTTATAATACCGCCTCTTTAAGGGCATCAAGCCCCAGGCGATCAATCATCGCGCCGATACGTTCCACCTTTTTGGCGTTTTCTTTATAATAAGCGACCACTTTTTCAATCAGTTGCAGTGCCTGGTCGGAATCGATGTCTTCGATCAGGGTGTCGGCCAACCGGGGTCTTCCCGTGCCTTTACCACCCACGGTCAGCACCCAGCCGTCTTTTTTACCGTACAGGCCGATATCCTTGATGCAGTTTTCCGCGCACTGGTTCCGGCAGCCGCTGACACCGATTTTGGTTTTGCTGGGCAAATCCATGCCGTGATAAATTTCATCCAGCTTCATGCCCATGCCCAGGCTGTCCTGCTGGCCCAGTCGGCAGAAGGCCGTTCCGGGGCAGGCTTTGACGCTCCTGACGCACATACCCACCGCGTGACCGGGCGGAATACCCAGGTCATCCCAAACCGCGTCAATATCCGATTCCTTGATACCAACCACGGCGATGCGTGCCGCGCTGGTCACTTTCAGTGCCGCGGCATTGTATTTTTCAGCGACGTCGGCCAGCTTTCGCAGTTGATCCGGCGTGACCACGCCGCAGGCCAGATGCGGGGCGATGGCGTATGTCTCCTTGTCCCGCTGCAGTACAGCCCCTTTTTCTCCGTCTTTCAGACGGGTTGTTTCACTCATACTTGCTCCTCTCCTCTCTTTAATCAAAAGCCATGTCGGTCTTCCAAACCTCCCAAACCTTGCCGACCAGGTCCGGTCCCGGCTTTAAGGTCAATTTACCGGGCTGCCAGCCTGAAGGCGTGGCTTCGGTTCCCTTGCTCTTGCGAACGTGCTGAAAGGCCTGAATCTGCCGCAGGCTTTCACTTACATTTCGTCCAACCGGCGGGGTCAACACTTCAAAACCCTGAACCACGCCGTCGGGATCGATGATAAAACGGCCCCGGGTTTCCACACCGGCGTCTTCGTCGTAAATGCCATAGGCCGTTCCAACCCGTCCGCCGGCATCCGACAACATGGGGAACGGTACCCCGCCCTTGACCATTTTGGAAATTTCGTTATCATCCCACATTTTATGCACAAACATACTGTCAATACTCATGGAAAGGACTTCTACCCCCAGTTTTTTGAACTCACTGTATTTTTCAGCAACTGCTGAAATTTCAGTCGCTCAGACAAAGGTGAAGTCACCGGGATAAAAGCACAGCACAACCCATTTACCAAGGTAGTCCGACAGTTTAACATTGATGAATTTGCCTTTTTGATAGGCCGGTGCGGTAAAATCCGGGGCCTTTTGACCGACTTTAATCATTGGAGCCTCCTTCTTGGGTTGTTGTTTCTGTTTTTCAGCGTCTTTTTCAGGGGGTTTTTCGCCGACTACGCCGCCGGTAGGCCTGGCACAGCCGACCTTGATTTCTTTTTCCTTTGCTTTTGCCATAGACGATTCCTTTGTTAATGATTGAGTATTGACTTGCATTATACGCTTTTTATCTTTCTTGTAGTCGTAAAAAGGTCAAGCCCCATCTTAAAATTTGGGGGCGCGCACATCCTGAGGAATGCAGCGCAACGCAGCCGGCCGCCATGCGGCAGTCGGGCTTTTTACGAAGCCATCATTCTTTATGGCATTCGGTGCATTTGACCGGCCCGGCTTTCTGACCCGCCTTGGCCAGCTTCTTGTGACAGCCCTGGCATTGTCTCATGACCTGCATTTTTTTGAGCGTACCGGTTTCTTTTAATTGAACGATGACACCGGCTTCCTGAGGGAACAGGTTGTGACACTGCTCGCAGTCACCCAGCACCTTCTGGTGAAGCTCATGGGGAAGGGTTACGTCGGCCTTTTTGCCGCCGGGAATAACCAGCGTCGGCGCGCCCATGTTTTTTTCCGCGGCAACCGCAGCCACCATCATCAGAATCGTTGAGATAACAATTAAAAAACCGGTTTTTTTCATTAGAGCAACCCCTTTTCGAGTATTAATATTCCAGGTCATCTTCCGTAATCTTTCCCTTGAATAGCAGATAAGCCCATGTCTGATAACCGATCACCACCGGGATAACCAGTATAACCACCACCAGCATGATTTTCAAGGTCAGCGGGCTGGAAGAGGCATTGTAGGCCGTTAAATGAAACTGGTCACCCATGCTCGAGGGAAACAGCCTCGGAAACAGACCGATGATCCCGAAAAATGTGCACAGCACAATGGTCAGGGCCGATGAGAACCAGGCTTTGGCCCAGGCCTGTTTTTTTAAAAAGAGCTTAATCCCCAGCAGGGCGACGACGTCCGCCAGTAAAACAATAAACAGGGCCGGGTGGGCCAGGTAATTGTCATACAGGTCGGTGGCCGTCCAGGTGGCGATCAGAAAAACAACCGCCAGAACAAGAAGAACATACCAGACTTTATTCGCGGCTGCCACGGTTCGATCATGAAGTTCGCCTTCCGTTTTCATGCACAGCCATAATGCGCCGTGCTGAATGAACAGGACCAGAAACAACGCCCCGCCCAGCAGTCCATAGGGATTAAGTAAAGAAAACAGGGTGCCGTAATAGCCCTGGTCATCAAAAGGCAGGCCTTTGAAAATATTGGCAAAAGCCACGCCGAACAACAGGGCCGGCGCCGCGCTGCCGATAAAAATAGTGGTGTCCCAGACTTTTTTCCAGGCAGGATGGTCAATTTTACCCCGGAACTCAAAAGAAACGCCCCGTATGATCAGGGCAAATAGAATCAGCATCAGGGCCGAGTAAAGCGAGGAAAACATGGTGGCATAAACAAGCGGAAAAGCGGCAAAGGTGACGCCGCCGGCAGCAACCAGCCAGACTTCGTTGCCGTCCCACAGGGGACCGAGAGAATTGATCATGACACGCCGGTCGGTATCGTTTTTGCCTAAAAAAGGATACAGCGTACCGACACCGAAATCAAAGCCGTCGGTCATGAAAAACACGGCCCACAAAAGCCCCCAGAGAAAAAACCATATGGCTTCCAGACTCATATCACACCTCCCTCGGCCACAGGCCCTTTTTTGGCGTTTTGCCAGATCAGGAAAATACCGGCCATCCCCAACAGGCCATATACAACAACAAATCCGATCAGAGAGGTCAGTACCTGTCCACCGGAGATTACCGGAGATACCGCCTGCGATGTTTTCATGATGCCATATACGATCCACGGCTGACGCCCCACTTCGGCCACGATCCAGCCGAGCTGCACGGCCGCATAGGGCAGCGGCAGAGACAAGAGCATGATCAGCAGGTACCACCGGTTTTCCAGCAGTCGGTTTCGGAGAAAAACGCCCGCTAACGTGGCCAGGCAGAAATAAAAGCCAAGACCGACCATTAACTTAAAGGCCGTGTAGGTCACCAGCACCGGCGGCCTTTCATCTTTGGGAAATTCCTTCAACCCTTTAACTTCGCTGGTAAAATCATGGTATGCCATAAGGCTCAGGCCCCATGGGATTTTTCCGATTTCGATGATGTTGCGTTCATTTTTATCATCCGGCAGGGCAAACAGGTAAAGCGGAGCGGGGGCTGATGTCTCCCAGTGCGCGTCTAAAGCGGCCATTTTGGCGGGCTGGCTGTGGGCCAGGTCCGCGCCGTGCATGTGCCCTTCAATCACTTCAACAAAAGAAAACACCAGGCCGAAGATCAGGGCGATTTTGAATGAACGGGTAAATACCTCCACGTGCTGCTTTTTCAGTAGATGATAAGCGCTGATGCCCATCACGAAAAAAGCACTTAAAATATAAGCGGCACTGAGGGTATGGACGATTTCCAGAATGGCGAAGCGCTGGGTGATGATTGCCAGAAAGTCGGCCAGCTCGGCCCGGCCGTTGCGCATGACGTAACCGACCGGATGCTGCATCCAGGCGTTGGCGATCAGAATCCAGAAGGCGGAAAACGTGCCGGCCAGGGCGACCAGCCACATGACCGCGGCATGCGCTTTGGCTGAAAGCTTTTTCCAGCCGAAAATCCAGACACCGATCAGAACCGACTCCAGAAAAAACGCCACAGATGCTTCGATGGCCAGAAGCGAGCCGAAGATATCGCCCACAAAGGCCGAATAGTTGGACCAGTTGGTCCCGAATTGAAATTCCAGCGTAATACCGGTTACAACGCCCAGGGCAAAATTGATCAGAAACAGTTTGCCCCAGAAGCGGGTCATGACAAGCCATGTTTTGTCTCCGGTCCTGGCATACCGGGTTTCCATCCAGGCGATCATGAGTGCCAGTCCCAGGGTCAGCGGAACAAAGATAAAGTGGAACATGGTCGCAGCGGCAAATTGAAGCCGGGACAAAATAAGCGGATCCATTGCTTTCCCCCCCTTTAAGGTTTAATATCGGCCGGATTATTCCAAGCTGTCAAGCGGTTGTCATTTTATTTTAGCAGCCAGTTCCTTACAGAAATTCGGGATTGATTTAGAGGCTATTTTCGAAGTCCCTGATGAAACCATCAACGGTTCTCTGATCGTATCCATCCGAAAAACAAAAGTTATCGTATCATGAATGCGTTTCGGTGCTTCCCCGCTCCACCCATAAGCGCCGAAGGTAGCGCCCGCTTTTCCGTTCAGTTCCGATTTTTCGGCCATAAGCAGTACGTCTTTCATGCTTTCGGTCATTTCCCCGAAATATGTGGGTGAGCCGAATACATACGCATCGTAGCCGAATAAACCTCTTGTTGTTTTGATATCACTTGCCTCAACGATCTTAACGTCCATGTTTAAAGACCGCAGCTCTTCAGCGATCAGTTCTGCGAGTTTAAGCGTCTCGCCGCCTTTAGTGGCATAAACAACGATTACTTTGGGCATGTTTTCTTTCCGGTTTGATTTAATCCATAGAACGCAAAAAAAGGTGTTCCCGGGTTTTGTGGCCGCATGTCAGCTTATTTTGACGGCGATTTCACGGCCGTAATCCTGGGCCATTTTAAGGCCGCCCTGCAAAGAACTGGATTTAAGCATTAACGGATTTTCTGTCATGTCCATGCCAAAAATATTTTTCATGGTTTCGTAAATTCGTTCCGGCGCTTCACCGCTCCATCCAAAGGCCCCGAAAGCGCCCCCTGCCTTGCCGGTCAGTTCGGCTTTTTCCGCTAAAAACAAAAATGTTTTCATGCTGTTGGTCATTTCTCCGTGATAGGTCGGTGAACCAAATATGTAAGCGTCATATCCGGCCAGGTCACTTTCTTTTTTAAAATCTTTGGCATCGGCCAGTGTCACGTCAACAGCTGAAAAGCGCAGTCCTTCGGCGATCAGTTCGGCAATTTTCAGGGTTTCTTCTTTTCTGGTGGTATATACAATCAATGCTTTGGGCATGGACCGGCTCCTCTTCAAAAGGTGTCTGTACAGGTGTTGTCAGGCAGGGATGCAGAATCGGTGTTAATATGAACGGGTATCGACCCTGCACCCCTTAACCAAATTTTAATTAAAAAAATAAGTATTTACATCAGGCTTTCCACAAACCGTGGAGGTTGCAGTATTCACGGGCCGTGACCTGCGAGGCGGTGGTTTTGAACTCCGCTTCAGGCGCGTCGCCCGGTTTTAAGAACTGGATACAGCTTTTACCATCGGCAATCAGCTCAATCCACTGGATGAAATGTTTTTCTTCCATGGGGTGGGCCACATCGCCGACTTTAACTTTGACACCGTCAGCGGTTTTTTCAATTACAGGAACATGTTTTTCTTTGGCGGCGTCCACGGTATTCTCTGTCAACAGAGTCATGTCCTGTCCGCAGCAGACCAGGGTGCCGTCGCTGCCATGAAGCACCTCAACGATGTTTCCGCACAATTCGCATTTGTAAATCTGAAATCTTTCAGCCATTTTTCCTCCTCCTAAATTTTTGATAGGTTAAATTAAGGGTGTTTTCGATTCACTTGACCCCTTGGTCCCTTGAATCCTTGAACCCTTAAAAATATGTATAGAGTGTTAACAGTTGCCCTGTTGATTTGGGCCTTAAGCTGGAGATAAACCAAAATTAAAAATTACCAGTTTTCACCCAGCAGTTCAAAATGGGCCTGGGGATGGGCACAGGCAGGGCACATTTCAGGGGCTCCCGCACCTTCATGCAGATAACCACAGTTGCGGCAACGCCAGACCGTGGGTTCATCCCGCTTAAAAACAACGCCTTTTTCAATATTTGCGGCCAGGTCACGGTATCGTTTTTCATGCTGCTTTTCAGCCACGGAAATTTTTTCAAAAACAATGGCAACATCTTCGAACCCTTCTTCCCGGGCAATTTTTGCAAATTCCGGATACATGGTGGTATGTTCGTAGTTTTCACCGGCGGCCGCGGCCTTCAGGTTCTCCAGGGTGGTGCCGATGACACCGGCCGGAAACGCCCCGGTGACTTCAATTTCACCACCTTCCAGAAACTTGAAAAACCGTTTCGCATGCTCTTTTTCCTGGTTCGCGGTTTCTTCAAAAATATCGGCAATCTGAACATAGCCGTCTTTCCTGGCCTGTCCGGCAAAATAGGTGTACCGGTTTCTTGCCTGGGATTCGCCGGCAAATGACAGCAGTAAGTTTTTTTCGGTTTGAGTGCCTTTCAGTCTTCCCATTTTTCCTCCTTTTTAGGTTACAGCGTTTTTAGTGTGAAATTACGAATAAAAGCGCAGGAGAACTATTCCTGCCACCAGCCTTTTTTGATGTGTTCCTGTTTTTCTTCCTCTGCCAGTTTGCGGATCCGGTAAGCCGAATCAAGCATTATGCCATACAGGACACCGCAGCCGGAGTCTTCCCGCTCGGCGTCGCCCTGGGTGGCCAGAGAGATTAACTGGTTCGCAATTTCGATTGTTTTTTTTATGTTTTGATCACAGGGTTTCAATTTATTCTTAAGCCTGCTGGTAAGTTATCTCTATATTATTCAACTTGCGTGCCAAACAGCCTCGCCTTGAGGAAAAAAATATATACTTTGGATTCAGTTAGTTGGAGAAATAGAACAGCCGTTCTTTTAAAACGCGTTTGTCGCTGAACAAAACCTGAAACAGTTTTGTATCAGGCAGCCGGCTCGCACAGTAACTGCCGCAGCCGCTCACTTAAAAACATAATGGATTCGATATCCAGGTGTTCGGTAATGGTTTCGTCAAAAAGCAGCCGGGCCTCGGCCTCAAACCCGTCCGCCGCTTCTTCGTCCCAGAACATCAGCATCAGCGGCACCCGGGGAAGTGCCTGAAAATAGAGGGCTGCGTCGGCTGATTCGCTCTCGGCTGTCCTGTCCAGCCCCCCCAGGCTGGCGGCCGCGTCAAGCAGTTGACCGACGTTTCCTTTAAAGGCTTTTTTGAGTGGCTCTTCCACATGGCTTTTCATGGATTTTATTTTCGAAACCGTGTTGGGAAACTCCACCAGGCCCTTCCATTTACCGGTGGGCTCAACCTTGCCGCCCTGGGCCATATGATTGAGAATAAACACCTGTTCCCAGCGGGTGAGCGGGGTCCCGTCAGGGTGGGTGACGTCATCCCGGGTGATCAGAATAAAGTCATTAAAATAAGGCAACTCAAGAGCCGGTTGACCGTTTTTTACCAACAACCGCCCGCCGATGCGTTCCGGCAGGTCCCGGATGTCCATGGAGGCTGAGCGCTGTTTCGCCCAATTCAAGGCGTCTTCGGCCATGTCCCGTTTTGTCCATTTTCCGGCAGCATATTGCGCCTGCAGTTCGTTCTGGCAGGCGGCCACTGTTTCGGGTGACAGATAGGGACACTTGTCCAGGGGGAGCTGTTCCGAAACCACCATGCTGGCGAAAGCCAGGCAGGTTGTAAAGCCGCAATCACCGCAATTGGTCTTGGGCAATACATTTTTATACAGGTCAAGGGCGGAAAGCGGCATTGTCGCGACTCCGGAACGTTACCATCGCTTGTTTTCCAGATAATCAATGTTTTCTTGGATCGTTTTTGTCTGAGGATGGTCGTCCCCCAGGGCAATCCTGTATACCTTCAGTGCTTTTTTAAAGTATTCAATGGCCCGGTCCTTATCACCTTTTCCATGATAGGCGTAAGCCAGGTTATTATAAGAGGTTGCCACATTGAGGTGATTCTGTCCCAGGGTGTCAAGGCAGATGTTAAGATCTTTGGTGTAATATTCAATGGCCCGGTCAAAATCGCCTTTTTCCCGATAGGCTTCGCCCAGGTTATTGTAAGTCGTGGCCACATCAGGATGGCTTTCCCCCAGGGCTTGAATCTGGATTTTCCAGGCGCTCATGTAAGCTTCAATGGCCTGATCATATTCGCCGTCGCGGTGCAGGGCCAGCCCCAGGCGATTGTAGGCGGCAGCTATATCAGGATCATTCTTGTCCGGGCTTTGGCGATCAATATCAAGCGCTTTTTGATAGTATACGACGGCCCGGTCATATCTTTTTTTGTTGGAATACAGGCGCCCCAGCCATACATATGCAGGACCGTATTCGGGGTTCAGTTTGACTGTAGTGGCAAGGCAGCCAATAATTTTATTGGCCGTTTCATCCGACAGTGGCTGCTGTCCGGACAGGTCGAGGGCATTGTTGTACCAGACAACGGCCAACAACATTCTGGTTGTGTTTTGGATAGCATTTTTTAAAGCCGCTTTTTCTTCTTCCGCAGCCGTTTCAGCATCCCGGTTTTTTTTGATCAGGTTGTTGAACGTTGACAACAGCTCGGTTTCCTGTTTTCGGATTTCCTGATATTGTTTGATGCGGGCACTGTCATTCAGCAGTTTTGCAACGTCGGTTTCCAGTGTATCCGGATCTACACTGACCCGAACCATGGCCTCGAAAGCAGACCCATCTTCAGTGACAAAACTTTTTTGGGGAACGATACTGGATTTCATAACACCGGCGGCCAATACCGGAAATTCATCTCTTGAAATCCCCGCCTGGTTTACGACGGGCAGGCCTTCAATATAATCACCGGCGATAATCAGTGCCGACCGTTTGGCTTTTACGGTGGCAATCACACTGGCATCATCCGAGGACAAACTGCCGCTGAACGGCTGGCGGCTTGTGCTTTCAATGGTCCGAATACCGGCTGAGACCGCCGCCGGAAATATCAGGAAAAAAACCAGCAAACCAAAGAGAACAAAATAGATTGATCTTGCCATATTCTGGGATCCTCCTTGTGAATATATCCTATAAACTATATAGTGTTTTAGCGATTACGTCAAGGCTGAGGATGTCTTCAGGCCTTATTGTCGGGAGCCGGCAATGATAATGAATTATATTCCGGTTTCTCAGGATTGTGGAATTGATGTTGACAGAGAACCTTCAGATTATTATATTTTTCTTATAAATGAATTCGTAAACAATCTTATTGCCTATAACCGTATTTAGGCGTTATCAACAAGGAGGGAACATGAGCACACCTCAACATTGTCCCGGGTTTGAACAGTTCAAAAACCTGAAGTCCTTTGTCTGCAACTGCCCCGAGTGCGGCACGGCCAAGGAAATTTTTTCAGACGAGTTCGACAAGCGCCACAAATGTGACAACTGCGGAAAGGAAATTGATTTTACCCAGTGCAAGCTGGATGCGGGCGCCTGATCCCGGGTGGTTTAAAATTGTCGAAGAGAGATGAAAAAAAATAGCGGTTATTTTAAAATGAAAGGGTACCTCTAAAAAAAGCCATTTTTAGAGGCGTCCTAAAGAAAGTGGAGATTTGATTAATGAGTGAATATACCTGTCGTTCCATGAAAGACGTTATTGAGTTTGCAACCAAACGGGAAGAAGAGGCCAGGGATTTTTATCTTCAATGCCGGGACAAGATCAAAAACCAGGGGCTTAAGGACTTTTTTCAGGAACTGGCCGATGAGGAGCAGAAGCACTTCGACCTGCTGAAGGCACGGGATGTCAGCAACCTTGGAGATTTTGAACCGGCCGAGGTGCAGAACCTGAAACTGAGTGATTTCATGGTGGATGTTCATTTTTCTCCGGACATGAATTATCAGGAAGCCCTGACCCTGGCCATGAAAAAAGAGGAAAAGGCCCATAGCTTTTACGCTGCCTGGCAGAATCGCTGCGGTGATGGTGAAACAGCCAAACTGTTCGAATTTCTGGCCGGTGAAGAGATGAAGCACAAGCGGAAAATAGAAGACGTCTTTGACGAAGATATTCTGATGTGGAATTGATCGGTTCGGTGTTTTACCGGCAGATCCGATTTTCACTGATGCTGTTTTTTTTAAATTAATTTTAGCTGATCATTCCGGATGGATAATTTTTGGCTGTGCTTTGTGCCGCTGTTCGTAGCGGTGGATGCCATCGGTGTTCTGCCCATGTTCATCTCCCTGACAGAAGATGTGGACAGGACAAAAACCAGGCGCGTTGTGCTCCAGTCCGTCATAACGGCTTCCGTCGTTGCCCTGGCTTTTCTGGCCTTCGGTCCCGGTTTGTTGAAATTTCTTGGGGTGACAGTACCCGACTTCATGATTGCGGGCGGCATTCTGTTGATTGTCATTTCTTTGAGCGACCTGCTCACTGGTGAAAAAAAACAGCGCCAGACGGACCCTGAGGGCCTGGGCGCTGTTCCCATCGGTGTCCCCCTGATTACCGGCCCCGGTGTACTGACCACCTGTATTCTGCTAGCCGGGCTTTACGGCGGACTGGTTACCGCTCTGGCGCTTGTTGTCAACATCGGCATCGCGGGCGTGATTTTTTTGCTGGCCAGACCCATTACCGATATTCTGGGGCAGACCGGAACCAAGATCATATCTAAAATCGCCAGTCTGCTGCTGACGGCCATCGCCGTTATGCTGATTCGCAGAGGAATAATGGAAATTATTCCTTAAAAACCAACTTGCCACCAATATGCCCGGCCACGCCAACAACGCCCAACAGAATAAAATTAATAAGTAAAAACAACCATTTGGGGCCAAGAATGACGACTTCGGGCGACATGATCAGCCATGAAAGGATAATCAGTACCAGAATTGTTGCCGCTGCGGCGCAGGTGATTTTGATGATAAAATAGGAGGTCAGGGCGCCGTTGTATTTCAATCGCCACTCACACCAGCCGGTAAAAATCACTACCGGCAGGGATAAAAACACCACGATCAGGTTCAGGTATGCCGCCTTAGAAAGCAGGGTTGCGTCCAGAAAGCCGAAAACCACGGCCAGGGACAGAAAAAGAACGGAAACCGGTACCACCCCGTTGGGTACATGAACCGTAATAGGGTGGAGATGGTGCTTGACAATCAGGTTCTGGGCGGTTCCCATTCCCGATGGTGATGCCGGAGATGCCGGATCGGCCTCGGTCGCCTTCCGGTCGGTTTCTTTTGCAACCGGTTCGGGCGGAGGGGGATCCGCCTCATCCGCTACCTCGACAAACTTGCTTTTATCAGCCCCGCAGACCGGGCATGTATCCGGTGGTTCGTCCCCGGTGTGAATGTATCCACAGACAGTGCATTTCCATTTTTTCATAATGTTTTCCCTTTGACGTGCCCTATAAATCTACCCACATATCGGCCTCATTACCGCACTGGGTGCACACGGCCGTCCCTTTTACCTTGACCTCTTCAGCCTTGGCATCATGGACGTGTTCAGCCTTTTTCTTTTCCGCTACCTCGACTTCGGCCAAAGAACAGGTGACTTCCATTTCTGATTCATTGCCGCACTTGGTGCATGTACAGACCTGCTTGAATTTTTTGGTCATGGGAATCCTCCATTGTCAGTTGATTGTTCTTTCAGTTGGGCATAGCCCGTGAAACATAATACAGATGGTGCCTGAAAATTGTCAATAAACGGCTGATGCTTTTAGCCCGGATATTCCATGAATATTATTACAATGAAACAATTATCACAAAAAATTATGAAATATTCCGGTCATGGCACCGTGTTCATATAAAATATGAAGGCCAATACCGTATAACACAACCGCGCCGGTAATTTCCGCGTAGCGTTTCAGCCAGTCGATTTTCCCCGCCCGGCTTCCCAGCGCCAGACCCAACAGCGTAAACAGTCCGGCTGTAAGGCCGATAAAGACCGCCGGGAACCATATGGCCACACCGATTACGGAGAGACTCAGTCCTACGGCCAAAGCGTCGATACTGGTGGCCACGGAAAGCATCACCAGCCGCCATCCCCGGGTGGGGTCGGCCATGATGCCGGATTCCTCGTCCCGGCTGAAAGCCTGTCGCAGCATACCGGTAGCCACCACGGCCAGCAGCAGAAAAGCCGCCCAGTGATCGTAGCGTTCTATCAGGTCTTTCACGGAAAGCCCTGCGTACCAGCCGATCACCGGCATCATGGCCTGAAACAGGCCGAAATGCCAGGAAAGCCTGAAAAACTGGCGGGCGCTGACCTGTTGGATAAAAACCCCCGAGGCGATGGAAACCGCCAGGGCGTCCATGGCCAGTGCAACCGCCAGGCCGATGATGGCAAGTAAACTCAAAGAACGATTATTCCTCGTTGTTTATAAAGGACCGGATCAGCCGCGTTGAATCGGCCGGTTTTTCCATGGGGATCAAGTGTCCGGCGTCTTCAATCAGTTGATATCGACCCTGGGAGAAACTTTCAGCAGCCTGCTTCAGGTCTATAAAGGCCCTGTTTTCAGAAAGTTCGCCCTCCAGAATAAGGACCGGGCAATTGATTCCCGGCATGAGCGGCCAGGGATCATAAACCATGGACCCCATAAAGAGCGAGGCCTCGCGTTCGGGATGACAGGCCAGGGTGATGCCGCCGTTATCCGTGTCGGTAAAACCGTGATGCAGATACATGTCCAGCATTTCATCATCCCAGCGGGCAAACAGGGGTTTGGACTTGAGGTAATCCCGTGCCGCCTGGCGGTCGTCCCAGGCATTGCGTCGTTTGATGGATTTTCCGGCCAGGGGGTGGTCCTCGACCCGCAGCTGAAGGCTGTAAAGCTGTGACGGCAGAAAAATGGGTTCAAAAAGCACCATTTTTTCGGCCGTAAGGCCGAATTTTCCCACGGCCAGGGTTATAACGGCACCGCCCATGGAATGACCGACCAATGCCGGTGACTGAATGTCCAGTTGCCGGCATAAGCCGGACAGATCTTCGGCGATCTGCAGCCAGCTCAAGCCGCCCTGGTGGGGATCGGCGTGTCGATGGTCGCAGAAATAGGGTATGATGACCCGGTGGTCGCCGGCGAATTCCCGGGCGATGGGATGCCATATCCAGGGCATGAAGCCGGTGGCATGCAGAAACAACAAGGCCGGGCCGTTATCCCCATAATCAAGGTACTCGATTTGTGTATCGCCGATATCGACGGATCGCTGAACCGGCTTTATGTCTGACATTTTTCCTCCGAACTACCATTTGATACGCTCGTGAAGAGCCATACTCGGGATGGACTTTTTACGAAGCCATCACCATTTTTCCGGATAGCCGATATCTACAAAGGCCGTTTCCATTTTCAATTTGTGGTTTCTCTCCATTTCAGCCAGTTCAAGAAAAACGGCTTTTTCCGCCTGGCCGTAACAAATGTCCGCCAGCCGGGTATAGGCCTTCATGGCGGCCTCTTCTTTTTTCATGGCCAGGGCAAAGGCATCTGCCGGCAGCATGTCGGTTGACAGCACCGGCTCGTCAACCGTTTCAGATACACCGTAGTCTCTGGTTTTGTCAAACACGCCGTCTAGGGTTTCTGTATTGATGAGTTTCTGGAGAAGATCAAAATGCTTCTGTTCTTCTTCGGCCAGCTGGGAAAAAACATCCTTTAAAGAGGGGTTGTCCAGCTTTTTGGCTGCTTCTAAGTAAAAGTTCCGGGCCTCTACTTCGTTTTTCATGGCGTATTTAATAATCCGCCGGTAGTCGGTCGTTTCCATAAAGCACCTTTAATGTGTTTGTTTGCTATTGTTCTTTTTCGAGCCGGAACTCCTTTGGGGCCGTCTAAATACGTATCCGTTCCGGACAGGTAAAAACCAGCAGCTTCCTCTCCTGCGAGCAAAGCAGTGTCATGTTGACCGATTTGGCCAGCTCTGTTGCCAGATAGGTGGGGCGCGAAAGGCCGACCAGCACTTCCAGCCCCCCCCGGGCGGCTTTCTGGACCAGCTCGTAACTCAACCGGGAGGACATGACGCCTATGGCGGCCGAACCCATTTTGTTGTCCAGAAAAACCCGGCCGATGGCCTTGTCCAGAGCGTTATGACGGCCCGCGTCTTCAAAAACGGCCATTTGCCTGTTCCGGTCATCGAAAATCATTGCCGCATGGGCGCCCCGGGTTTTATCGTACAGGAACTGGACCTTTGCCAGCATGGCCACGGCCGCGTTAACCTGATCGGCTGAGACCTTAATTCTTGTCGGCAACGATCGCAGAATCTGCTGCATGTCCCGGACCACTTCCTTGCCACAAATACCGCAACTGGTCTGGCTGACAAACCCCCTTCGTTCAAGCAGGTCGGCGACTAACACGCTACGAGCTTCGGTTAATGTGACGGTTGCCACGTTCGTGCCTTCCTCTGTGCAGAAACTGGTGGTCACAATATCTTCCGGCCGGTCAACCAGCCCTTCAGCCAGGCAGAAACCAGCCACATGACAGGCTTCATCACCCGGGGTTCGCATGACCACGGCATATGGCTGGCCGTTAATCCGAATGGACAGCGGCTCCTCAACAATCAGGTCGGCCTGTTCAGTCGAGCGGATACTGTCTTTCAGGCTGATGACGGGCAGTGTCATCGATTTTTGCGGTATCGGTTGGCTCATGGACGAATGAACTCAGCAGCGGTTACAGGTAAACTCATCACACTCCCTTTCAGACAGCACTTCCATGCAGAACAGAATCCGCTGTTCTTTTTCGATGCGGTTTTCCGGCAGGGTGGCAAACGCCAGCGGATCCATCATATCTGTCAGTTCCGCTTTTGAAAAAATGGCGTCTAGTCCTTCGGCAATGACTTTTCCGGTCAGGCTGTCCATGATGTGGGCGTCCTGCCCGTTGGAAACTACGGCGTAAGGGATGATATGGGGTTCCACCAGGCGTGCCACTGCCAGTGTCGGCCGCTGGCGGGAAACAATGGCGCCGGGGCCGTAAATAACCGTCATCACCGCCTGTCCGTTTATACGGATGATAAAATCAACCCGCACGTTGCCCCTGTCACCGTCCACGGTCAGGGGCAGAACCGAACCGGTGGTAATCTCCTCCCGGCGATACCCTTTTTCATCCACCAGCAATCGTGCGATAGTCTGGCGGGCTCGCTCATCGTGGGTATCGGGCCGGGTTTCACCGGTAATGTAATCGGTCAGTTCGCCCAGGACCAGATGATGCTTTCCCATGATTTAAGCGTCCTTTTCGCCTGTTCCGACCAGGGGCAGCACCTTGGTTATTTTGAATATCACCAGAAATTTGGGGCCTTTTTCCATGTCTTTTTCCGGTGACAGGGAGCGCCGTTTCATTTCCTGTAACCGCTGTGAATCCTGTTCTTCGGACAGTTTCTCAAGGTAAAGCCGCTTGCCGGCATAGCCCAAGCCGTCCTCCTTGAACAGGAAGGCCGCCCGGGGGTTGCTCTGCAGGTTGTCATGGGTCAGCCGGTCGCGCATGATAAACGCGGCCGTGTTGTCTTCCATGATGTGCGGCCGGGAATATACGGCGGCGTTGACATTGCCGTCTTTGTCGGCGGTGGACAAAACGCCCAGTCCTTTGGTGTTTTCAAAATAGTCGTAAAGCGTCATTATTTTATTCTCCTTTTTTATATCCCCAAACGGCATAAACCGGGTCTGAGACCGGTTGAGCCGGGAAATACTTGTCGTCAACCGGACGTGGATAACCCCTCATGGACCAGGTCTGGATCTTACCATATTTTTCGGAATGAAGGAAATATTCGGTTACCAGTCCCAGTCGTTCAAATTCATGGCAGTTTTGCCAGATGTCGATGGCCTTGGGTGGAAACCAGCGGTTGGAAAAGGTGACGATAAAAACACCGCCCGGCTTAAGTACCCGTGCCACTTCATCAAAAACAGCCAAAGGTGAGACCAGGTATTCGATCGAGGCCGTGCAGGTGACGGCATTAAAGGCCGCGTCGGCAAAGGGCAGTTCAGGGTTAACATTTAAATCATGCACCACCTGTCCGGTCAGTTGCGGATTGGCCGCCAGCTCTTCCCGGTTAAGGCCCAGGCCGACGATCTGTTTAAATGAATTTTCCGCCGGCAGGTGAGCATTCCAACTGCTCATCAGGTCCAGCACAGCCCCGTCCGCCGGCAGCAGTCCGGTATAAAGACCGGTAATCAGTTGTCGGGCTTTGGCGTCAATATGGTTCACCATGCGGGGTGTCTCATAAAACACGGTGTCCGGACGGGTGTCCGGACGGTCGAACGATCCGTTTGCGAAAAAATCGGTTGGTTTTCCGTTCATGCGGGCCTGCATACCAGGCCCGTCGCTGACGGTTTCCAGCCAGTCGACACTGGTTCCGCCCCGTTCGTCGACTTTATCAAACACGTGGTCGATGCTCACGGACAGGGACAGGTCGCGGCCGGCCAGGGGGTGATTCAGGTTGGCTTCAAAGGCGGACCCGTCCGATCGGCCGTATCGAAACGGTATTATATTGTCCGGAAACACATTGGTCACGTCCTTCAACAGGCCTTTGGGATAAAACCGGCCATACCGAGGTGATACAACAGCACTTTTGATTTTGCCGTGAAACCGGTCAAGTGGCAGCGTCAACACCTGTTCGGGCTTGAACGCCGGTCGTCCTTCGGTCGGCACTTTGTCCAGGTGTATGGTTTCTCCTTTTTTTCGACCGACAAGATCCTGGTATAGTGTTTTTGGAAAATAATCCCGCCACAAATTAACTTTAGGGGCAAAAAAACAATCCGTGTGAGACACCTGATCGTGTTTCCATTTTAATTCAAACTGCATAGATGCAAGCGCATCGGGCGTTATTTTATTCATACCTACCTCTCTTTTTTAGTTGTCCTTAATTGTATATAAAGTAAGCATAAAATATGCCGAGTAAATGATCCCTTGAAAAAATTATGAACGATTTCAGCCGATGTGAAGAAAAGCGGTGGATCATGTCCTTGACAGACCCCCTGCGAAAACCGTAATCATGTAAAGGACGTTTTGCGAAAAAACAATAATGTTCGATTAAACGATCTTTCATTTGAAAGGGTAAATAAAGATGAAACGATTTGCGTCTGCTCTGCTGGTCGGCCTGATGATTTTTTTGTCGGCCTGTTCGTCACTGCCAACGCGGGATACCATTACCCAGACATCTACCATTGACGCCCTTTTGGCCGGCGCTTACGACGGCAGCATGACCTGCCAGGAACTGCTGGAATACGGAGACCTGGGCATCGGCACTTTTGACCGCCTGGACGGGGAGATGGTGCTGGTGGACGGCTGTGTTTACCAGGTTCGGGCCGATGGCAAGGTGTATCAACCTGACGTGCAGGTCAAGACCCCGTTTGCTGCTGTGTGTTCTTTTTCAGCCGACCGGCCCGTTGTTTTTAATCAGGGTGCGGACTATGAAAAAGTGAGGCAGATCCTGGACAAGTTGGTCCCCAACCAGAATGTTTTCTGCGCCATCAAAATGTCCGGGACGTTTACCCGCATGCATACCCGCAGTGTACCGGCCCAGGACAAACCTTATCCGCCCCTGGCCGAGGTGACCCGTCATCAGCCTGAATTTCACATGGACAACATATCCGGCCAGATCGTTGGCTTCCGTTGCCCGGCCTATGTCAAGGGCATCAACGTGCCCGGCTATCATCTCCATTTTCTCAGTGATGACCGGACATGCGGCGGTCATATTCTCGGTTTTGAAATCGCAAGGGCCGAAGGCGCGGTGGATGTGTGCGACCGTTTTCTGCTGCTTCTGCCCCGGCAAGATGAAATGTTCGGGGCTGTCGACCTGACCAAAGATCGCGCCGCCGAACTGGAGGAAGTGGAGCAATAGAAGGGTTCGAGGATTCGAGGGAAGTGGCAGGCCTTGGTTTAAGGCCGTTTTCACATGTATCGGCTGGCCGGATCCGATGCAGTGTTACCTTTGACTGCGGAGAGAAATAAGTTGACGGAATTCAACCCCCTAGAACCCTTGATCCCTCGAATCCCTGAACCCTTTTCAACAGTTGAATAACAGAAAGAGCGGATTTTTAAAAAAACACTATTATAAATCGTCAGGAGGCAAAAAATGGGAAAAGATGTTTTTGTGGTCAGCACCGCCCGTACCCCGGTTGGCAAACGCAACGGTTACCTGCGGGAATGGATCGCGCCGGAACTGCTGGGGCATGTGCTGGACGCGGCTGTTGACAAGATTGACCTGGATCCGGAACTGGTCGAGGATGTCATTACCGGCTGTGTTTACCAGGTGGGTGAACAGGGTTTTACCATCGCCCGCATGGGCGTCTTTGCTTCTGAAAAACTGGACTCAGACAAGGTGCCGGGCATTTCGATCAACCGGCAATGCGGCAGCAGCCTGTCGGCCGTTACCATGGCCTACGCCCTGATCAGGTCCGGCGTGCATGATGTCGTTATTGCCAGTGGCTGTGAAACCATGACCAAGTATGGCATTGCCTCGGATACCGGCGGCACGCTCATGAACGGTCAGCCTATGGGCAGTCCCTATCACGCCTTTTACATGAAAGCCGTCAACAACGAGCTTCGCGACCAGATGCAGTGCGCCCAGCAGATCGCCAAAGAGTACAACGTCACCCGGGAGGAATGCCTGGATCTGGCCGTGGCCAGCCACCGGAAAGCCGCTCATGCCGCAGACGCAGGATATTTTGACAATGAAATCGTGCCGACCAAAGGCAAAGACAAAGAAGGTATTGAAATCGTCGTCACCCGGGACGAAACCATCCGCCCGGACACCACTGCCGAAAAAATCAAAAACCTGCCGCCGGTTTCCGGAACCGAATGGGTTTCGGCCGGTGTTTCCAGCCCGGTCACCGATGGGGCTTCGGCCTTGGTCCTGATGAGCGGAGAAAGAGTCAAAAGCCTGAACCTGACACCCCTGGCCCGCGTGGCTTACAATGCGGTTACCGGTTCGGAGCCAAGATTGATGCTGACCGGCCCGGTGGATGTGTGGCCGAAAATGATCGCCGCCTCGGGTCTGAATAAGGAGGACATCGGCCTGTTTGAGGTCAATGAAGCCTTCGCGCCCATTCCCCTGGCCTTTACCAAAACATACGATATTCCGCTGGAAAAGCTCAATGTCAACGGCGGCGCCCTGGCCCTGGGCCACCCGGTGGGCAACTCCGGCGCGCGCATCAGCTGCACCCTGATCAATGAAATGAGACGACGGCAGGAGCGTTATGGTTACGTCACCCTGTGTACCGGCGGCGGCATGGCCCCGGCCGTTATTTACGAGCGGGCCTGATTTTGATGATAAAGGCATTCCGTTTTAAGCAGGGGCAAGGCACGCCGTGCCCGATTGCGGGGCACGTTCATTCAGGGCACGGCACGCCGTGCCCCTACCGGACCAACGGGGACTGGGGCAGGAGACAGGCAACAGGTTAAAATTTTGGTTGCCGGTGCAGGGACAAAGGCCATGCACCGACATGTTTATTCAGTCAAAATTAAGGACCATGCTGTCCCGGGCAATATAGGGCCGGTGCGGCAGGCCGGCGGCCCGGGCCACATATCCCGGAGCGGCCAGGCCGGAATCAAAGCTGGCATAGTCCACAAAGGTGCGGCCGTCGATTCTGACCTTCATGCCGGAGAACGGGGCTTTTAAAGGAACAACCACATCGGCCGAACGAAGTTGATCCGGCAGATCGTTTACACCCATCTGTTGGGCTTCTCTGCCAATGTTCACTTCCAGGTAGTGCCGTCCTGAATTCATAATATGGTCACTATATTTTTTACTGATACGATCCAGTATCTGTTTGAGTTGTTTGTTCATGATCGCCCTCCATATATTACGCGTTTGCGTTTTATCTTTAGCCCTGGCTTACATGCTCTGTAAATTCTAACATAAGCCTGCTTTTTCGCCGTTCAAGGGGCTCGCAAAAAATACCTATCAATTTAATCGGATTAATTGCCTTGCCGTTTGGTAAAAGGGGATTATGTTTGGACTAAGATTTGCTTGAAAGGACATAATTATGAAATATTACATAAACATATTATTGATGGTGGTGATCATGATGACCATAAAAGCAGGCGGTCTTTCTGCCCAAAGCGCCGCTCAGGAAAATAAGGATAAAAAAACAGACACTTCAACAGAAACCGCCACTTTTGCCGGCGGATGCTTCTGGTGCATGGAACCGCCTTTTGAGGCCCTGGACGGGGTTTTGTCGGTCAGGTCCGGTTATACCGGCGGTCATGAGGTCAACCCAACTTACGAGCAAGTCTCGTCAGGGAAAACCGGTCATGTGGAAGCGATTCAGATTGTTTTTGATCCCGAAAAGGTTTCCTACGACCAACTGCTTGACGTGTTCTGGCGGCAGATCGATCCAACCGACGGCGGCGGCTCTTTTGTAGATCGTGGTAATCAATACCGGTCGGCGATTTTTTATCATAATGATCGACAAAAAAAGTCGGCTGAAGTCTCCAAACAGGCGTTGGAACAAAGCGGCCGTTTTGATCAGCCGGTGGTAACAAAGATTCTGCCATACCTGGAATTCTACGCTGCCGAAGAATACCACCAGGATTATTACAAAAAAAATTCCATACGGTATAAGTTCTACCGCTGGAATTCCGGCCGGGATCAGTTCATTAAAAAGGCCTGGAACGACGGATCGCAACCGGAAAGCGAAAAAAAGTCGAAGACTACATACAGCAAACCCCCGGATGATGAACTGCGGCAGAAACTGACCGACCTCCAGTATGCGGTGACACAAAAAGATAAAACCGAACCACCGTTTGATAATACTTACTGGAACAATAAGGAAGCGGGGCTTTATGTGGATGTCGTTTCAGGTGAACCGCTTTTTTCTTCAGCCGACAAGTTTGATTCCGGGACCGGCTGGCCCAGCTTTACCCGGCCGGTGAGGCCGGACGCGGTAGTTGAAAAAGAAGACCGCGCGTTGTTTACGACACGAACGGAAGTCAGGAGCCGCCATGCGGATTCCCACCTGGGACATGTCTTTAACGACGGACCGCCGCCGACGGGTTTGCGCTACTGTATCAATTCAGCGGCGTTGCGGTTTATTCCCCTGGCCGATCTTGAAAAAGAAGGGTATGGGGAATTAAAAAAGGTATCAGGGTTTTAAAGTTTTAGGTTTTATGTGATTAAGTAATCAGGGGCTTACTAGGGGAGGCTTGGTATGAATGATAAGCATACATCACAGGCGTTGATTAATCAGCCGTTTACGTTGCCCTGCGGGCAGACCATCAAAAACCGGCTGATGAAATCGGCCATGTCAGAAGCGCTGGGTACGACCGACAATCATGTTACCCCCGGGCTGGTCACGCTTTACGACCGCTGGGCGCGGGGCGGCATCGGCCTGCTGGTGACCGGTAATGTCATGGTGGATCCAAAGGCGTTGGGTGAACCCAACAACGTGGCTGTCGAGGATGATCGGGACATGGACCTGCTCCAGGCCTGGGCCCGGGCCGGTACGCAGAACGATACCCGGCTCTGGGTGCAGCTGAATCATCCCGGCAAACAGGTACCAAAGGGCTTAAACGCCGAAGCCGTGGCACCTTCGGCCGTTCCTTTCAAAAAGGCCCTGAGCCGGTTTTTTGATACCCCCCGCGAACTCACTGAAAACGAAATCCGCGAACTTGTCGAGCGGTTCGGCCGCACCGCCGAAATTGTCAAGACCGCCGGGTTTACCGGTGTTCAGATTCACGGCGCCCATGGTTACCTGGTCAGCCAGTTTCTTTCCCCACACCACAACCAGCGTGACGATCAATGGGGCGGTAGCCCTGAAAACCGCCGCCGCTTTCTGGTGGAAATTTTCCGGCGTATCCGCAAAGGCGTCGGGCCGGACTTTCCGGTGGCCGTCAAGCTGAATTCCGCCGATTTCCAGCGGGGCGGTTTTACCGAAGAAGAATCCCTGACCGTTATTCAGACCCTGGCCGACGAAGGGGTGGACCTGGTGGAAATTTCCGGCGGCAACTATGAGGCCCCGGCCATGAGTGGTCGAAAAGCAGCCGAAAGCACCCGACAACGGGAGGCCTATTTTCTGGAATTTGCCGGCAAGGTCAGGAACCGGATTGATCTGCCTTTGGCCGTGACCGGCGGGTTCCGAACCGCCGCGGCCATGGGGGCGGCCCTGGCTGAAGGGCACCTGGACATGATCGGATTGGCCCGGCCCCTGGCGGTTGATCCGGATTATCCGGAAAAAATACTGGCCGGCCGGCCGCCGACGGTGACCATCCGCCCGATTTCCACCGGCATCAAAGCTGTTGACCGGATGGCCCTGATGGAGGTGGCCTGGTACAGCCGGCAGCTTCATCGTATGGCCAAAGGAAAAAATCCCCGGCCGGATGAAAGCGGCCTGTCGTCTTTTATCAAGACAGTGTTTACCAGCGGATACCGGACCTTCAAGACCCGTCGTCTTCGCGCCTGATTCCCGGGGCCGGATCAAAGGGCGACCCGCCGGTCGCCCTATTCCCCTTGAACCCTCGACCCCTTGAATCCTGGAACCCTTTTGAGGTCTGAGTTGAATCAGGGCAGGAATAAAACAATCATATCCTTGCTGGAAAGGAAAAACGTTTATGAAAGTATTTCACCTGGATTGCGGTACCATGAGTCCGTTGGGGGGCAGGCTGTTGAACCGGAGCCCGGCAAAGGTTGTCTGTCATTGCCTGCTGATCGAAACAGACAAAGAACTGATTATGGTGGACGGGGGTGTGGGCACGGCGGATATGAAGAACGTCCGGCGGCTGGGCCCCATGCGGTTTCTGTTGAACCTTAAGCGGGATGTGAATGATACCGCGGCCGAACAGATCAAAAAACTGGGTTATCGCGCGGAAGATGTCCGGCATATTATGATCACGCATCTGGATCTTGACCATGCCGGGGGGCTGCCGGATTTTCCCGAAGCGTCCGTTCATGTTCTGCGACCGGAATACGAGGCCGCCATGCACCCGAAGCATTTCAAAGAACGGGAACGCTATCGGCGCTGTCATTTTACACATGATCCCCGCTGGGTTGTTTATGATACGCCGGCCCGGGAAGACTGGTTTGGTTTAAACTGCATTGCCGAAGACGACCGGCTGCCGGAAGGCATTGTCCTGGTGCCGCTGCCGGGGCATACCCGGGGACATTGCGGCGTGGCCATAAAGACGCCGGACCGCTGGCTGCTTCATGCCGGAGACGCCTATTATCATGAACGCCGGATGGAACCGTCAGGCGGGTGCACGCCCGGGTTTATCGCGTTTGAATATTTTGCCCATATCAATCACCGGCAGGCCATGGCGCAGGTTAAGTACTTGCGGAACCTGGTCAACAGCCATAAGGACGAGGTCGAAGTGTTCTGTACCCATGACCCGAATGAACTGGAAAAATTAAGTAAAAAACCGGCCGCCGTCTCGATCTGAGGTGGTCTAGACAGGTTTTTTATTTCAGCTTTTTTTGTGCTTCCCGGGCTATCTCGAGGTAGAAGGCGCCGCAGCCCTTCATGGCTTTATCCAGAATCTCCTTTGCCTCCTGTTTGTTCTCTTTGCCGCCCAGGTCCGCCAGCAGGTCGGCGATAAGCACCATGGTGTTGGGGTCTTTGCCGTAAAAAGGTGTGGCCTGATATTCGCGGTAATAGGCCAGGGATTTTTCCGTGTTTTTCAGGGGCCAGGGCAGCTGGTGCCAGAAGCGGGCCAGGGAAATCATCACATCCCCTTCTTCATAATTCGGGTCCATTTCATAGACTTTTTCAAAGTTTTTCTGGGTTTTGTTTTTCAGCCCTGCGGTGATAGCCCCGAAAATACTGACACCGAATGAATACATGCCGGCATTAAAAGCAAAAAAATAACAGCCTTCGATTTTATCCGGCTCCAGTTCCATTGCTTTTTCGGCATATGCCATGCCCTTTTTCGCTTCTGTTTTGCAGTCCTCTTGCCAGCCGGGTACCATATGTTCCTGAAGGCCGTGGGTATAATAGGCATAGGCCCGGGCAAGTCGCCAGTTGGCTTCGTAGCTGTCGGGCGCTTCCGTCACGGCTTTTAAACCGAGTTCAATGGCTTTTTTCTGATTTTCATAACCCCCGGCGCTGTTCAAGGCGTCCATTTTGTCGAGCAAGGGATTGGCGCCTGCGATAACAGGCATCACCAGGGCCAGAATGATCGGCAGAAGATATCGGACCTTCTTCATAAATGGTTCCTCCAGATAAAAGGATTAAGGTGTATAATAGGAGCATAATCATAAAATTTTGTCATATTCTTAGATACAAGAAGTTGACTCAACAGTCAATAAATAATCAATTGCATATTGGCTGTGGTGATGATAACCTGCCGTTAACCGTCTTTAACAGACTGCTTTTCTAACCGTTCGACACTGAAAGGAGCCGATCGTGAAACCCATTATCCGTGGCATGGCCATTATTTGTTTAAGTTTGTTTATTTGTAGTTGTCAGAACGACAGTTCGATAGCGCAGGAAAAAGCAGGTGATGAGCCTGTCGCCCTACAGACCGAAAAAGAAAAAGTCAGCTATATCATAGGCAGCAATATGGCTATGTCGTTGATGAGCATCAAGGATGAAATCGATTTGGATCTGGTGAAAAAAGGGTTGGAAGACAAAATGTCGGATCAGCCGAGCCTGGTTGACGAAGAAGACGCTATTTCTATTATGCAGGCCTTTGCCCAGAAAATGAAGGCTAAAATGATGCAGGAGACAATGGCACAGGCTGAAGCCAACCTTACCGAGGGACAGGCGTTTCTTGAAAAAAACAAGGCTAACGAAGGGGTGGTGACGACGGACAGCGGTCTGCAGTACAAGGTTATCAAAAAAGGGGACGGCCCCAAACCCACCGCGGCAGATACGGTTAACGTCAATTATGAAGGCACCACTATTGACGGCAAAATTTTTGACAGCTCATATCGCCGGGGGCGGGCGGCAACCTTTCCGGTCAAGCAGGTCATTTCCGGCTGGCAGGAAGCGCTGCAGCTGATGCCTGTCGGCAGTAAATATAAATTGTATATTCCGCCGGATCTGGCTTATGGCGCACAGGGACAGGGCGCGCAGATCGGGCCGAATGCCGTCCTGATATTTGATGTGGAACTGATGGATATCGTCAAGGCCGATGAAGAAGAGAAACCGTCTGAATAGAAGCGGTTGTTGAGAAAATTAAAAAGCCGTCACCCGGACACATAACCGGATGACGGCTTTTTGCTTTTTGGCGCGCTTAACCCTGGACCCCTCGACCCCTTGAATCCTTGGCCCCTTTATTCGTTATCCAATGGCCGCGAAAGGATTGGTCCGTTTTTCCCGTCCGATGGTTGTTTCCGGCCCGTGTCCGCAAAGAACCATTACATCATCACCCAGGGGAAACAGTTTTGTCCGGATGGCGGAAATCAAGGTATCAAAATCACCACCCGGAAAATCCGTCCGGCCGATCGAGCCGGCAAACAGGGTGTCGCCGACAAAGACCTTGTCGCCGCAAACCAGGGAAATACCGCCCGGAGAGTGACCCGGCGTGTGCAGCACCTTCATTTCGATATTACCGACGGTAATGGTATCGCCCTCTTCCACCGTCCGATCAGGCGGGGGCGAATTGTCGCAGGACAGCCCGAAAGCCGCTGCCATTTCCGACAGCCCGGCCAGCATGGGAATGTCGGCCGGGTGACAGATCAATTCGGCGCCGGTTGCCTGTTTTAACTCACGGTTGGCGCTGACATGGTCAAAATGACCGTGGGTGTTGATAATACAGGTCGCCGTCAGTTTATGCCCGGCCAGTTTGTACAGAATCCGCTCTGCTTCGTCACCCGGGTCAATCACCGCCGCCTTTAAGGTCTCCTCGCAGCCGACGATAAAACAGTTGGCCATAATCGGTCCCACTTCCAACTTCTCAATGATCAACTTCGCCTCCATTCTTTTTTCCCGTTCGCTGTTTTGCCTGTTCGATCAGCTCCAGGATACTGGTAATTTTGGGTTTGGTGGGGCGGGCGGTAAGGACGGCGGAAACCGTATCGGCCGGATAATGGGCCTTCAGGTATCCGACCACATCAAAAAATTCCCACCAGCAATCCGCAATTTTCCAACACAACCCCTGATTTTCTCCGCAGGTCAGGCAATAAGAAAAAGTGATCTCATGCCCCAGCCTGGGGCAGCGTAGTTGTCGCTCCAACGGCATGTCCGTTTCCCCGCGGTGTTTTTAAGAGAGTATCTCAGGCTTGGGGAAGTCGGCAAATACGGCCTCG
The DNA here is from genome assembly GCA_963674745.2 of Desulfosudaceae bacterium. Taxonomy (GTDB): domain Bacteria; phylum Desulfobacterota; class Desulfobacteria; order Desulfobacterales; family Desulfosudaceae; genus JBFMDX01. The sequence goes on from CAXXDV010000001.1 coordinate 1,463,289, forward strand.
GAAGCCGCCAGTTCCTCATCGTTCTGGACAATATCAACCAGCTCTCCGGAAAAGTATTTGTCATACCCGGCCAGGTCGATCAGGCCATGACCACTCCAGTTGAACAGGATGACCTTTTCCTTGCCTTCTTCCTTGGCTTTGAGGGCTTCGTCAATGACACAGGCCAGGGCATGGTTGGTTTCCGGGGCCGGAATGATGCCTTCGGTCCGGGCAAATTGGATACCCGCCTCGTAGGCTTTGAGCTGCGCAACGGCTTTGGGTTCAATAAGGCCCTGGCATACGAGCTGGCTGACGGTGGGTGCCATACCGTGGTAGCGCAATCCGCCGGCGTGAATCGGGGGCGGAACAAAGGCATGACCCAGACTGTGCATGGGCAGCAGCGGTGTGTAGCGGGCTGTATCGCCATGGTCATAAACAAACGGCGCTCTGGTCAATGTGGGACACCCTTTGGGTTCCACGGGATAAATTTCAACCTGTTTACCGTTGATCTTGTCATGAACAAAGGGAAAGGCAATCCCGGCGAAATTACTGCCGCCGCCGGCACAACCGATAACGATATCCGGATATTCGTTGATTTTTTCCAGTTGTTTTTTGGCTTCCAGCCCGATAATTGTCTGGTGAAGCATGACATGATTCAACACGCTGCCAAGGGAATAGCGGGTCTGGCCGGACTCATCGGAGACCGCCGCTTCTATGGCTTCGCTGATGGCAATGCCCAGGCTGCCCGGGGTGTCCGGATCTTTGGCCAGAATGTCACGTCCGGCCTTGGTTTCGGTGCTGGGGCTGGGGATGCAGTTGCCGCCCCAGACCGACATCATGGATTTGCGATACGGCTTCTGATCAAAACTGATGCGGACCATGTAAACTTTACATTCAAGGCCGAAATAGGAGCAGGCAAAGGACAGGGCGCTTCCCCACTGGCCGGCACCGGTCTCGGTCGTGATGCGTTTGATGCCGAACTCTTTGTTATAATAAGCCTGGGCCACGGCCGTGTTGGGTTTGTGGCTGCCGGGAGGGCTGACGCTTTCATTCTTATAGTAAATCCTGGCCGGCGTCCCCAGCAGTTTTTCCAGGTTACTGGCCCGCACCAGCGGCGTTGGCCGCCATATTTTCAGGATGCCCAGAACTTCTTCCGGTATGTCGATCCAGCGTTCGGTACTGACTTCCTGCTCGATCAGATTCATGGGGAATACCGGGGCCAGCGCGTCCGGGCTGATGGGCTGGCCGTCTGGCCCGAGCGGGGGATTCATTTTAATGTCAGCGAGAATGTTATACCACTGGCGCGGCATCTCATCTTCCGTTAATAACACTTTTTTGTTTTCCACAAGCTCTCTCCTTAATTTTAAGATCGGTTAACATCTGACAGTTGAATATCTTTTTGTTGCTCAAGCTGTTTTCGAATACTGTCAAGGACACCGTTGATAAACGCCCCGGAATCGTCGGAGCTGAATTGTTTCCCTATTTCTATGGCCTCGTTGATGGCTACTTTGAACGGTACATCCTGACAAAACATCATTTCATAGACAGCGATTTTCATAATATTGCGATCTACTCCGGACATCCGGCTGATCTTCCAGTGCTGGGAATGATCCGCCAGCAACGCGTCGATCTGCCTGCGCTTGTCCCGGACGCCGTTAGCGAGCGTAAAAAAATGCGGAAATGTCTCCGGGGTCAAATCAAAACGCCCGCTAAAGGCATCCAGTTCCTCTTCAAAATTTTCCCAGGCGTTTAAATCTCCGGCAAAGAGAAACTGTAACGCCAAAATGCGCGATCTGCGTCTGCCAGCCATACCAAGATACTCAGTTTAACGGATTTTGTTCATAAGGTTGGCCATCTCGATACCCGCAATGGCCGCGTCCCATCCCTTGTTGCCCGCCTTTGTTCCGGCGCGTTCAATGGCCTGTTCGATCGTGTCGGTAGTGATGACACCGAATATTACCGGCACGGCCGAGTCCAGGCTGACCTGGGCGATTCCCTTGGACACCTCTGCACTGACATAATCAAAATGAGGTGTTGAACCGCGAATAACGGCGCCCAGACAGATGACCGCATCATAAGCACCTGCCGCCGCAAGCTTCTTGGCCGCCAGTGGAATTTCAAAACAGCCCGGTACTTTGACCAGGGCAATGTTTTTATCCTCAGCGCCGTTTCTGATCAGGGCGTCCACGGCCCCGGCAACCAGCCGCTCGGTAATGAAGTCATTAAACCGGCTGGCGACCAGCGCGAACCGTTTTCCTTCAGCGGAAAGTCCGGCTTCGATTAAGTTCGGCATTTTCCCTCCTAAAATAATTTAAGTGTAACACCATCAATAAAAGAACAGGTCCCGGTTGCCTGTTATGGCACACAATCCAGGTTCAGAGTATGACCCATTTTCAGCTTTTTACATTCAAGGTAATTTTTATTGTACTTGTTGGGCGGAATTTCCATGGGAACCTGCTCCACCACGGAAAGGCCGTAGCCTTCCAGCCCGACGATTTTTTTGGGGTTGTTGGTCATCAGCCGCATTTTTCTAACCCCCAGGTCGGCCAGTACCTGGGCGCCGATACCGTAATCCCGCAAATCCGGGCGGAAACCCAGCTCAACATTGGCTTCCACCGTATCAAACCCCTGGTCCTGAAGGTTGTATGCTTTGAGTTTGTTGACCAGGCCGATGCCCCGTCCTTCCTGCCGGACATACAGCAGGACACCGGATCCCTCTTCGGCCATCATCAGCATTGACTTTTGAAGCTGGTTGCCGCAGTCGCAGCGTAGCGAACCAAAGATGTCTCCGGTCAGGCATTCGGAATGCACCCTTACAAGTACCGGTTCCTCAGTTTTGATTTCACCTTTGATCAAGGCGATGTGCTGAAAATCATCCATGTCATTTTCGTATACAATCACCTTGAACTCACCACCATACTGGGATTGAATTCTGGCTTCCACCGCTTTTTTGACGAAGGATTCCGTCCGCATGCGATATTCGATCAGGTCGGCGATGGTGCAGATGCCGATGCCGTGTTTTTCACTGAACTCCATCAGGGACGGCATTCGGGCCATGGTGCCGTCATCGTTCATGATTTCGCAGATGACACCGGCCGGTTTCAGGCCGGCCAGGCGGGACAGGTCAACGGAACCCTCTGTCTGTCCGGCCCTGACGATGACGCCTCCGCGCCGTGCCCGCAAAGGGAAAATATGACCCGGCCTGGCAAGATCATCCGGCCGGGCATTGTCGGCCACGGCCGTAAGAATCGTGGTTGCCCGGTCGGCGGCGGATATACCGGTGGAAACGCCTCGCTTGGCTTCAATGGATACGGTAAATCCGGTCTTGTACTGAGATGTGTTTTTATCCACCATCAGCGGCAGGTTAAGGGCTTCGACGATATTGGCGTCAAGCGCCAGGCAGATCAGGCCGCGACCGTGTGTAGCCATGAAGTTAACCGATTCCGCGGAAATTTTTTCGGCGGCGATCATTAAGTCGCCCTCGTTTTCCCGGTCTTCGTCATCCGTCAGAATAATCATTTTTCCGGCACGGATATCTTTTATTGCATCTTCAACACTAATTAGTCCCATGTTACTTCTCCTGTTAAGTCAATCAACGGAATCAATCAAACCCGGCTTTTAAAAGAGATTCCCGGGTAATGGCTCCCCCGTCGGACGGATTGTCGTTTCCGGTCCGGCCGATGGTCAGAAAATGATTCACGTATTTTCCGATAATATCGGTTTCAATATTCACAACGTCTCCTGCGCGCCGAAAGCCGAGGGTGGTCATGCCGGCGGTATGCGGTATGATGCTCACCTCGAAAAAATCCCGGCCGCAACGATTAATGGTCAGGCTGATGCCGTCGATGGCAACCGATCCTTTGGACACCATATAAGCCGATAAATCGGCGTTTACGCCAAAAGTGAAAATTAGGGCGTTTCCGGCTTTCTGTTTATCCCGTATTATACCGGTGCCGTCAATATGGCCGGTAACCAGGTGACCGCCCAGGCGATCGGTAAATCGCAGTGCCCGCTCGAGGTTGACCCTCGTGCCGATCTTTAAATCACCAAGGGTGGTTTTTGTCATGGTCTCCGGTGAAGCGTCGGCGTCAAAATGCTTTTCGGACACACTTGTGGCCGTAAGGCAGACGCCGTTGACGGCGATACTGTCACCGATGCGGGTATCCCCGAGGTCAAAACCGGTGTCGATACTGATGCGCATGCCACCGCTGACCTGCCGGGTGCTCCGGATGACGCCCAGTCCTTCGATAATACCGGTAAACATCAGTTTATATATCCTTCCACCAGAAAGTCTTCCTCAAACCGCCGTACCGACGTTTTGTTCAGCCGGATAACATCCTTCATCAAATCAGGGCCGTTTCCGGCACAAACCGGAACACCGTCATCTCCGCCCATTATTTTGGGCGCGTAAAAAAAACAGACCTTGTCGACGATTCCCGCCCTCAGGGCCGAACCGCTGACCCGGCCGCCGCCTTCAATCAGCAGGCTGGTGATATCCATCTCTCCCAGTCGTCGCATCAGGCCGGTCAGGTTAATGCGTCCTGATTCATCCTGGTCTTCCGCAATTACCCGAACGCCTGTTTTTTCAAAGCGCGCCATTCTGCCCGGATCGACTGTTTTGCCGGTGACAACAATTGTCTCCGCCGGTGAATCCAGGTGAAACACACAGGCGTTTTTGTCTACCGTCAGGCCGGTGTCCAGGATAATCCGAACCGGATCCCGGGTCGGTCTTCCTTCAAGCCGGGCCGTCAAACTCGGGTTGTCGGCCTTAACCGTTCCCGAACCGACCATGATGGCGTCGGCCGCGTGCCGCATCTGGTGAACGTAATGTCTGGCACGCTCCCCGGTAATCCATTTCGAGTCGCCTGTCCGGGTGGCGATGCGTCCATCCAGGGTCATGGCGCATTTTAATGTTACAAACGGCGTTTTGGTCCGGATGAACTTAAGAAACCATTCAATCTGTTTTGCCGCTTCCTCCCGGCAAACGCCTTCGACCACTTCGATACCGTGGTCTTTCAGAAACGCCAGACCGCCTCCGGTGACATCCGGGTTGGGATCCCGCACCGCGATCACCACCCGCTTGATACCGGCCCGGATGATTTTTTCGGTACAGGGCGGTGTGCGGCCGGTGTGATTGCACGGTTCCAGCGTTACATAAATGTCGGCTTTTTCCGCCAGCGCACCGGCGTCATCTATGGCCATTACTTCCGCGTGCGGCTTTCCGGCCGCTTCGTGCCAGCCCCTGCCCACAATACGGCCGTCTTTTACGACAACCGCACCGACCGCAGGGTTGGGAGACGTAAACCCGTCTCCTTTTGCTGCCAGGCTGATGGCCTGTTCCATGAAATAAGTGTCATCCATATCATTTTCACGTCGTGAGGAGTGCCGATCGGCTATCGCTTCAGCAGGCTTTTCAACTCGGAGTAAAAATCATGCACATCCTTGAATTCTCTGTAAACCGACGCGAACCTGACATAAGCCACATCATCCAGCGTGTGCAGCTTTTTCATGACTTTCTCGCCGATGATGCTCGAAGGAATCTCATTCTCGCCCATTTCCATCAGATCACGTTCAAGTTCATCAATAAAATCTTCAATCACATTAATGCTGATCTGACGTTTCTGGCAGGCGCTCTTCATCCCCACCCGGACTTTTTCCTTGAGAAAAGCCTCCCGGCGACCGTCTTTTTTGACGATCATGATCGGCACTTTTTCCACATGTTCGTAGGTGGTGAAGCGACGACCACATGAAAGGCATTCCCGGCGGCGACGGGTCTCGGAGTCCTCCCGGCTTAGCCGTGAATCAATGACTTTGTTTTCAAGCTCTCCGCAAAACGGGCATTTCATGTGTTATTCCTTTTTACCATGATTATCCATATGGGTCAGCCTGATCTCAGTCTCTTCAAGCATCTGTTCCGACAGATCGTCGGCATAGCCTTCTTTATAAAAAATGGTTTTTAAACCCGCATTAATGATCATTTTGGTGCATATGGAGCAGGGCAGGTTGGTACAGTAAAGATCCGCTCCGCTGATGGTCACACCGTGGGAAGCGGCCTGAATAATAGCGTTCTGTTCGGCGTGGATACCCCGGCACAATTCATGTCGCTGACCCGAGGGTACGTTCTGTTGTACGCGAAGGCAACCGGTTTCGGCACAATGGGGAACGCCTGTGGGCGCGCCGTTGTATCCCGTAGCCAGTATGCGTTTATCCTTAACGATAATCGCGCCGACGGAACGCCGCAGGCAGGTGGAACGGGTGGCGACCAGTTCGGCGATTTGCATAAAATAGGTGTCCCAGTCCGGTCGCTTTGAGACTCTATCGGCTGGTGGTTCCATATGTTTTTTCTTCCTTGCAATATATCAGCACGGGTCACGTCAACCGGCCGGATGCTGTACCGGATAAAATGATCTCAGGAATACAGCGGGAATTCCCGGCAGAGGGCCGTAACCGTTTCTTTCGCTTTTTTAATAACCGCCTCGTCGGACCGGTTTTTCAAAACGTTGACAATCAGATCCGCAACAATATCCATCTCTTTTTCCGTCATTCCACGGGAGGTCAGAACCGGTGTGCCGATTCTGACACCACTGGTGACGAACGGTCCCTGGGGATCGTTGGGGATGGTGTTTTTGTTCAGCGTCAGACCGGCTTCTTCCAGAACCGCTTCGGCTTCCTTGCCGGTTACATCGAGGCTGCGTAAATCAGCCAGCATGGTGTGATTTTCGGTTCCGCCGGAAACCAGGTCAACCCCCCGGTCCATGAGTGATTGGGCCAGAGCCCGGGCGTTTTTAACGACAGCGGCCTGGTATTTTTTGAAGTCTTCGGTCAGGGCTTCGCCGAAAGCCACGGCCTTGGCCGCGATGACATGCATCAGCGGGCCGCCTTGAATGCCGGGAAAGATCTCCTTGTTCAAAACCTTGCTGTAATCTTTGTTGGACAGGATTAGGCCACCCCGCGGGCCGCGCAGGGTTTTATGGGTCGTGGAAGTGACCACGTCAGCATGCGGCAGCGGAGAGGGGTGAAGCCCGGCCGCCACCAGGCCGGCGATATGGGCCATGTCCACCATCAGCAGTGCGCCCACGGATTGCGCGATCTCCTGGAATTTTTCAAAATCCAGGCGGCGGGGATAGGCGCTGGCCCCGGCCACAATCATTTTCGGCTGATGGGTTTTGGCCAGGTCGGCCACCTGGTCGTAGTCAATGCGGCCGGTCTCTTCGGAAAGACCGTAGGGCTTGAAATTATACAGCTGGCCGGAAAAATTGACCGGACTGCCGTGGGTCAGATGTCCGCCATGGGAAAGATCCATTCCCATTACAATGTCTCCGGGTTTGAGCAGCGCGAAATAAACCGCCATATTGGCCTGTGACCCGGAATGGGGCTGGACATTGACATATGTGGCGCCGAACAGTTCTTTGGCCCGGTCGATGGCCAGTTGCTCGGCCATATCGACAAATTCACAGCCGCCGTAATATCGACGGGCCGGGTAGCCTTCGGCGTATTTGTTGGTCAGCACGCTTCCCTGCGCTTCCATGACCGCCTGGCTGGCAATGTTTTCCGATGCGATCAGTTCCAGCGTGTTCTGCTGGCGGTCCATTTCCAGACGGATGGCCCGGGCGACTTCAGGGTCTTTTTTTTCAAGATAATCCAGGTTCAAAACAGCTTCCTCAAAAACATGAAAAGTCCGGCTTAAAGCCGTTCATTGATATAGTTTACGGCGTCCTTTACGGTTTTGATCTGTTCGGCTTCCTCGTCGGAAATCTCCAGGTCATACTCGTCTTCCAGCGACATTAATAGCTCCACAATGTCCAGTGAATCAGCACCCAGATCACTGATAAATTCAGCTTCCAGACGGATGTCTCCCGGTTCAATCTCCAATCGTTCCGCAATAATTCGTTTTACTTTGTCTTCAACCGACATTTTACCGCTCCTTTCTTTTGCCCGCTCCGACTCACAAGTATAATCCGCCATTGACATGAATTACCTGTCCGGTAATGTACGCGGCCCTGTCAGAGGCCAGGAAAGCAACTACGGCGGCCACGTCGTCGGCTTCACCTATTCTTCCCAGCGGAATCCGCTGGGCGATTTTTTTTTTCTCGGCTGCGGAAATTGTTTGCGTCATATCCGTATTTATCAGTCCGGCGGCAACGGCATTAACCGTAATATTCCGGGAGGCGTATTCTAAGGCAACCGACTTGGTCAGCCCGATCAACCCGGCTTTTGATGCCGCGTAATTGGCCTGTCCCGGGTTTCCGGTCAACCCCACCACGGAACTGATGTTGATAATCCGTCCGGACCGTTGTTTGAGCATCTGCCGCGAAGCAGCCCTGGTACATAAAAAAGCGCCTTTGAGATTCACATCGATCACATCGTCCCAGTCCTGTTCCTTCATTCGCGGCAATAGACCATCCTTGCTGATGCCGGCATTGTTCACCAGCACATCAAGGCGTCCGGTTTCTTTTACGACGGCAGAAAAAAAATTCTGCACTTCTTTTTCCACGGACACATCCGCGCAGGCGGATGATACCCGGCCGCCCTTTTTTTTGATCAGCGCTTCGGTTTCCCGGGCTGATTCAGAGGAACGGGAATAGTTAAAATAGATATGGGTGTCGTTTTCAGCCAGCGCCAGGCAAATCGCCCGGCCGATTCCACGGGCGCCTCCCGTTACCACGGCTACCCGATGGTTCTGATCAAGCCCCATAGCTGCCTACTCCTGATCAAATCCCTTTTCTTTATGCTGCTTTATACGGCTCGTGTTATTCTTCAACGTCGATTGCCGTTCGGCCTTTGTATATTCCGCAGGAGGGGCACGCCCGGTGATGCATTTTCGCTTCGCCGCATTGCGGACATGAAGACACGTTCACCCCTTCAGCCTTATATTGGGCGCGTCGCATGTCTCGTTTTGATTTTGATTTTTTTCGTTTTGGTACAGCCATTTGTAAAATTCTCCTTGTTCGAATTGTGTTATCAACGCGTTATCGGCTGTTCAAGCTTCTCCTGAACGGGGCCGGTAACTGTTTTACCTTGTATAATCCAAACAGAAATAGTTAAAACCGCAATAATTGTCAAGAATTTTATTCCCTTAACCTCATCTCATCCATCAGCCGGTCAGGGTGAAGCCAAGACCGAGTTTTTTCAGCGTCTTGTTTGTGGGCACGCCGTTTTCATCCCACCCCCTCAGCTTGTAAAATTTGGGAAGCATTTTGTCCAGACGGACTAACCTTTTGGAATCACCGGATAATGGTTCATGGGTAAACCTTTTGGGAAGCCAGTCGGATTTTCTGTCAATGCCTTCCCGCAGGTTAAACATCCGTTCCAGTGTAAATCCCCGGTTGCCGGCCGCCGTAAACCGACCGAAATCCATGGGCATTCCTGTTGCCTGGTGCAATGCTTTGGGGTGAGGAAGCATGGGTAAATGAATTTTTTGCATCCATGGCGGAAGACGCAGCATCCAATCGATTACCGGCCAGGTCCAGGTCAGCAGAAAAGTGACCACAGCGGATGCGGCCGGATGGTCCGGCAGCTTGAATGCCTGGGGCGGGACAAAGGTCCAGGATGTAAACAGGCAGTTACCGCCGGCACTGATGGCCGAAAGCAGGTTCTGGTCCAGAACCACCCAGCCCGGCTTGGAGCGAACATGCAACGGTTTTAAGGTGGCCGGACCGGACACCTCGAAATAAATCATGTAACCGCCGTCCAGGTGACAGGCCCCCCGGTTGGCGGTGGCATAACCCAGGCCGTGCCCCACCGCAGAGCGCGGCTCATATGCGGCCATCTCCAACCCCTTGGAATGCGCGGCAAAATCTTCTCCGCCGTATTTTGCGGCCAGGCGTTTGACGCCTTCGGCCAGATCGTTTCCAATTCCCCGGCGATAGGCGATATCTTCGATAACAGCGGAAATATTGTCCGCCTTGCCGAATTCCAGGCCGTTATCCCATAGTCCTTTCTGGTTCAGCTCTGTCGCGAACCCCAGAATATTACCGATGCTGATGGTATCCATGCCCAGGCAATCCAGCTCATAGTTCCAGCGGATAATCGCTTCCATGTCATTTATCCCCAGGTTGGACCCCATCAGGCAGAGGATTTCGTATTCCGGACCTTTGATTTCCTCTCCCTTGTATTCCACCACCCGCCCGCAACGGATGGGACAGGAAATGCAGCCGCTGTTTTTTATTAAAAACGTGTCAGCCAGGCGTTCACCACTGATATCATGGGCTTTTTCAAACGTGCCTTGAGAAAAGTTTCTGGTCGGCAGGGCGTTGTTGCGGGAGAGAATGTTCAAAAAAACGGCTGTCCCGTATTTGGGGACGATATCGCCGGTGGCGGGATGACCCTGAAGCAGTTTGATCCATTTTTTGACGGTTTTTTTGAAGGCTTCGGGTTGGGCCAGGAGAATTTTCTGGTTTCCGTGGGCAACCATGCCTTTGAGGTTTTTTGATCCCATGACCGCCCCCATGCCGGTCCGGCCGTGGCTTCTTTCCTGGGAGACAACCGAGGCAAACCGGACCAGGTTTTCCCCGGCCGGGCCGATGGCCATGGCGCCGCCCTTGATGTCCTTCAGCATGCCTTTCTGGGCTTTCTGCGTATCCGCACCCCATAACGCGCCGGCATCTTTGATGGCCACGCGCCCGTCATTAAGTTCGATATAGACCGGCCGGTCGGCCTTGCCGCGGACGATCACACCATCGAACCCGGCGCGTTTTAAATGAATGCCGAAATTGCCGCCGCTGTTGGAATGACCGATTCCGCCGGTCAGGGGGCTTTTGGCGGAAATATCGTACCGGCTGGAAGAGGGCGCGCCGGTTCCGGTTAAGGGCGAGGTCATGACCACCAGGATGTTATCCGGGCCAAGCGCATCCACCCCCGGCTTGAGTTTATCCCACAGTATTTTGGTGGCTAGAAACCGGCCGCCGAGAAATTTTTCCCGGTCTTCATCGGCCAGCCGATAATCGGCAACGGTTCCCGAAGAAAGATCAATGTCCACTACCCGCCCGGTATAACCGTTGAGTTGAGATGTCATGCCCCCTCCTTATGAATTTGTTTTGATTAAATAATATTGCCACCGGCCGGTTGCCGGCCGTTTTGATCCGATGTGTTACCGGCCATATAAATGGTTCGGCTGGGAAACGCAAAGCTGATCCCGGCTTCGGAAAACCGGCGCATGATTTCCAGGGCCGTTCTCTGGACCCAGTCCATGTAAGCCCAGTAGTCCGGCGGATGATACCAGGCCACCACCAGGAGATTCAGGCTCCAGTCGTTGAAATTATTAAAATATACCCGGGGCGGCGAATCTTCATGCATGCCCTCGTGGTGGTGCAGTATTTCTTTTATGATGGATACCGCCTGCTCGACTTTTTCCGGCGGCGTGTCATAGGTAATACCGATATTGGTCAGCCAGCGGATATTGGGCCGGCGGCCGATGTTTTCGATCGAGGAATTGGTTATTTTTTCATTGGGGATGGTCAGCAGGTGGCCGGTCAGGGTGCGGATCCGGGTGCTGCGAAAGCCAACCGATTCCACCGTACCGTCATGCCCGTCGATAAGGATCCGTTCCCCGGGTTGAAACGGCTTGTCAAAAACAATGGTCATGGTGCCGAAGAAGTTGGCGATGGAGTCTTTGGCGGCCAGGGCGAGGGCAATACCGCCGATTCCCAGAGAAGCCAGCAGGGGGCCGATTTTAATACCGGTCATGTTCTGGATCAGGACGACACCGCCCAGGACAATGATCAGGACGCGCAATGTTTTACCCACCAGGGGCACCAGGATTTCATTCATTTTGCCGTCTGTTTTCTGGGCCCAGCGTTTTAAATGAATATCCACCAGCGCCACCAGACGGACCAGAAACCAGATTGCGACAACGAACGTGATCAGGCGAACGGCAAAATCGCAGGCCGTCTGAAAAGGATTAAGGCCGCTTTGAAGCGCACCATAACCAAACAGGGGCGTCAGGGCGACATATATGCCATAAGTAAAAAAGAGGACGGAGAACGGCCGGGAAAGTGCTTGGAAAAAATAGCCGACCAGGGAAAATTCCTCCCCCTGTTCCTGACTGCAAGCCGCTTTTTTCCGTATCAGCCACAGCAGCATTCTTTCCAGAACAATGACCAACGCCAGAATTACCGCGCAAAAAACAACCGTAAACCAGGAGATTTTACCGAGCGCTTTTTTTTTGGCCCATGGTCCAACCAGAGACGCGGACTTTTTTTCAAGGGCGCCGATGGATGTTGCCAGTAAACTGGTGCCGGTGGTGATTTTCGGCCGTGCGGAATGTTTCACCTGTTCATCTGCGGCGGTTGTTGCGGCCTGGTCCTGCTGACCGGCGGCTATATCCGGTAATGCCGCCGGTACCATGATCAGCAAAAACCCCATGGCCAGTGAAAAGATACGGTTTTTCGCGTTTGACATCATCTGAAAATCCTCCTTGTAAAAAAAGGTGCTTTACAGAAAACAAACGAGGAAACAGACGCTTCTGCTGTGACCGGTTTTACTGAAGTTGATTTGGCCCCGAACCCTTGGCGCCTTCCGCTACATATTACCGCTAATATAACTTCCGTTTGCCAAAAGTAGACCCTATCACGTTAAAGGTGTTTTCCACAACAAAAAGCGCATCCGGATCATGAGAAAACACGAGGTTTTCCAGTTGTTTGAGCATCATGTTGTTGGTGATGGTCATCAGAATGTCCTGCTCTTTCCGGCGGTAGGCACCGAAACCTTTGATAAACGTCGATGTCTGGTTGTACCGGCTCAACAGTTCATTGGCGATGGTGTGGTTTTTGTTGCTGATAATCAGGGCCATCTTCCGGGCATTGAAAAGGGTCAGCATGTACTCGATCATGGCTGAAGAGAGAAAGACGACGATCAGCGAAGCGATAAACTGGTCGGCGGTGAAAAAATGCAGAAAAAATCCGAACAGAATTGCGTTGAATATCAGGTAAAACCGGCCGATGCCCAGGTTAAAACGCTGGTTTAAAATGATGGCGATGACATCCATACCGCCGCCGCTGCCCAGGGATCGCAGAATCATGCCGCTTCCGGCCCCGCACAGAAGACCGCCGGCAATGGCGGCATAGGTCTGGTTTTCAAACCCGAAATCAAGATTGATAAGCATCGAACACAGGGTGAGGGTCAGGGTGGCATAAAGGCTGTAAAAGAAGAACCGCCGGCTGATATAAAAAAAGCAGAGCAGGAAGATGGGAATATTCAGCAGGAGAAACCACAGTCCCGGGGAAAACTCGTTGCTCAGGTAGTATATCAGCAGCCCGATGCCGTAGAGCCCGCCGACAATAAACTCTTGATGAATCAGCACCCCTTTAACACCGAGCGAAAAAACAAAGGAACCGGCCGTAATTAAAAACAGGTTGTAGGGAATGCGGTAAGTGTATTCTTTATTGTTCATGGCCGTTTTTCTTTATCGATACCGTTTGAATTTTGTTTCAAGCAAAAACAATTTCCCCGGGTTTGTCAAGATTTCTCGGAGGGCGACATAAAAACGGTATTAATTTGCAAATCCGGCAAAAGCGGTTTATAAACCGGATAAAAATTTTTGGAGGTTAAAATGGAAACCGTTATTACACGTTTCCCGCCGAGCCCGACCGGTCATTTACATATCGGTGGTGCCAGGACGGCCCTGTTTAACTGGCTTTACGCCAGGCATACCGGGGGCAGATTTGTGCTGCGCATTGAAGACACCGACGTTCAGCGCTCCACCCAGGCCTCGGTCGAGGGGATTCTCGAATCCCTCGGGTGGCTTGGCATCGACTGGGATGAAGGCCCCTATTTCCAGTCGGAACGGTTTGATATTTATAAAGATTATGTGAAGCGGCTGCTTGATCAGGGGCAGGCTTATTATTGCGACTGCACGGCCGAACAACTGGAAGAAAAGCGGAAACAGGCCCTGGCCAAAGGGGCCAACCCGGTTTATGACGGGACCTGTCGCGAAAGAAACCTTTCCCCGTCCGACAAGACCGTTGTCCGGTTCCGGACGCCCGATGCGGGAAAAACCATTCTTGATGACAGCGTCAAAGGCCATATTGCATTCGATAACACGGAAATCGGCGACTTTGTCATTTTCAGAAGCGATGGCACCCCTACTTATAACTTTGCGGTCGTGGTCGATGATATCACCATGAACATCAACACCATTATCCGCGGAGATGACCATGTCACCAATACGCCCCGTCAGATCATGCTCTATCAGGCCCTGGGTTGTGAACTGCCGACCTTTGCCCACGTTCCCATGGTGCTGGGCAGCGACCGGGCCCGGTTGAGCAAGCGGCACGGCGCCATGTCCGTACTGGAGTACCGGGAGATGGGGTTCCTCCCCGCCGGCCTGCTGAATTATCTCGTCCGGCTGGGGTGGTCATATGGTGATCAGGAATACTTCACCATGGATGAACTCATCGAAAAATTCTCCCTGGACCATATCGGCAAATCAGCCGGTGTGTTCAACCCGGAAAAGCTGGTGGCCATAAATGCCGAACACATTAAAAACAGTCCTCCGGAATACCTGGCCGGACACCTGCGGCCGATTCTCAAAGACAGGGGATACACGGTTGATGATGACCGTTATTTGAATGAGGCGATTACCACCCTGACCCTGCGCAGCAAGACCATGTGCGAAATGGCCGATAAGGCCGCGTTTTATTTTGAAGAACCGCTTCAGTACGATGAAAAAGCCGCCAAAAAATTTCTGATCGCGGATAACCTGGAAGTTCTTCAAATGATATCAGCAGCGGTTGAAGGTGCGGCCGATTTCACCCAGGAAGCCCTGGAGCCGGTATTTCAGAAAATAATGGATGAAACCGGTATAAAGTTCGGAAAAATCGCCCAGCCCCTGCGGGTGGCCATTACCGGTCGCACCGAAAGCCCCGGCATTTTTGAAACCATGATCGTTCTGGGGAAGCCCGAGGTCGTTAAAAGACTGGCCGCAGCCATTGATTACATAAAAACCGCTTGACTTTTTTCTTGACCTAAAATAAGCGGGTTTGTTATTGTTAAAAAGATATTGAGGGATCGTCTAATGGCAGGACGACGGGTTCTGGCCCCGTTAGTCAAGGTTCGAATCCTTGTCCCTCAGCCAATAATTTTCGGGGATTTGCGATGATGATCGCAAGTCCCCGTTTTTATTGGTTCGGTTTCCGCTTGAGCTTTCTTGTGTGGCGTTTTTTATTGGCTCAATTCAGAACTGGCGACACGATTAAGACTAACTCCTGTGTGAAGCCGTTCGTTAGCCCTGTGTTTTGCATGGCTTTTCTCTTTGAGACGATGTGTTCCTATACGGCACTGAAGACCGTATCATACTCAGGAGCCATGTTCTGCCAGGAATACTGTTCAATACAATGACGGAAATTTTTCTGTCGGATCGTCTCGATCTCTTGCAGGGACCTTGCAAGTTTTTCAACGAGTTCCTGGAAGTCATGGTAAAAGAGTTCAGGATACTCTTCATAAGGAACAAGTTCAGGATAGGTAAGACGCTTTGGCAGTAAGGGGTAACAACCACAATAGAGGGCTTCAACAATGCTTGCTCCGAAAAAATCATGGTGGGATGTCACCGGGACGATGTCGGCGCGATAAAGCCACCGTGCGTATGGTAGAAATTCTTCAGCATACCCATAGTGAACAACCTTGTTTCCCAACTTCACGCGAGCCTTTTCAAAAATGGGGTGGTTTCGGCGGAAATTCTTTCCAAGAATTGCCACACGAAAATCCAGACCTTGCTCGTTCAGCACAAAGAGGGCCTGGAAGAACTCATCGGGATTTTTATCGTATTCCCAACGATGGTTCCAGAGAATAAGTGGCGCTTGACCACAATGTTCTTCACGCTGTTGTTGAAGTTCGGCGGCCTGAAATTTCTGGAAATCTACTCCGAGAGGTAACACCCTGCTTTTGGCACGAATGGTTGCTACCGTTCCCAACTCGTTGCAATCGGGGAATTGTTCCAGAAAGCGGGGTAATTTGTCGAAAAAGGCTGTGTAATGATACTGTGAGTTGAACACCACCGCATCCGCCGCAAGTGCGGAGCTATAATTGATAAATCCATAATGGTGATCTCGCTTCTGCAGAACATCGCGATCCGTAGGCAACCAGGGGTAACATATTTGGTTTTCGTGGAAATAGATCGCAACAGGAATCGCAGAAGTCTTGTGGCGAGTCAAGGCCAGAAAGGTTGTCAGGTCGAGCATATCTGTGACAAGAAGCAGGTCCGGCATCGCGCCGGACGCCAAAAATTTTGTTGCCAGCGTAACTGCGCCGCCATGCATACGCCACTTCCAATAATTCCCACTGAGACTCAGAATGTCAATCTTGTGTTCGCTATACTGAGCGTATGCTGTAGCCCAAGCTGCATGCGAACCGGTAAAAAAAGGTTCAATGAGGGTAATATTCATTACGATTCTGTAGCGCCCTATTTGTCTAACCTTTGCTTACGACGGATTGATTTAATCACCTCGTCGAGCTGATAAAGAAAACGTGATCGGTCAGCCTTCCTTAGCGGTGCAGGACCTCCTGTTATTTCTCCAGCGCCACGAAGATCTGACAACAGGTTACGGGTCGCGACCGCATCACCGATATTTCTTTCCTCGAACTGCTTTCCGGTTGGGCCAATTGCACTTGCACCCTCCTTCAGACAGCGGCTTGCAAGCGGAATATCCGCGGTGACAACGATGTCGTGAGGTTGCACCTGCCCGACAATCCAATCATCGGCAGCATCGAAACCCTCCGCTACAACTTCGAGAGAAATCCATCGCTCATTCGGAACTCGCATCCATGAGTTAGCCACCAAGATGACTTTAAGGCGATGTCGGCTTGCGACCCGGTACACTTCCTGTTTGACCGGGCACGCATCAGCATCTACAAAAATATTCAGCAAACGAAAATCCTCTCCTTTCAATAGTACTGATCCGGCCACCTAACGAGTCCGTCACTTGGGAGCAGGGAAAGGTGATTTTTGCAAAGCCACGTTAACACCGAACCCCGATACTGAAAAAGCAGCCCGCCCTGCGAGACAAGTGCATGATTTTGTTATAACACCTTTTTATTACCGTTAAAATTTATCCATTGACATTTTACGTATTAAAATTTACAATATGTACAAAATGAACGTTTTATACATTTGAGGTGCTCATTATGCTTAACAAAATCACAACGGCGGATGCCAGAAAAAAATTATCAAACATCATCAACAGGGTTGCTTTTGGAAACGAGTCTTTTGTCTTGACCCGTAGGGGCGAACCGGTTGCGGCTCTTGTTTCATTGAATGAACTGAAACTCCTGCAAGATATTGAAGACCAGATAGACATTGAGGATGCGTGGAAAGCAAAAAAAGAACCCGGTGAACCAATCCCCTGGGAAGAGTTGAAAAAGGAACTTGAACTGTGAGTTATCGCATTGAGGTTAAAAGGTCTGCCGCAAAAGCGCTCCAGAAGACACCTAAAGCCGATCAAAAAAGAATAGCTGACAAAATTGATAGCCTGGCTCAAAATCCGTCGAATCCTGATACGACTAAAATGAAGGGTAACAACCCTTTTCATAAGATACGGGTCGGGGATTATCGAATAATTTACGAAATACAAGAGGAAGTCCTTATTATCCTGATAGTCAAAATTGGCCACCGTAAAGATGTCTACAAAGGCTTATCATGATTGTTTCTCTTTATGCGTTATAACGGCGGCCGCCAATGGGAGCCAGGGCTTCCTCTGACTGTCTTAATGGCGGTTAATATTCAGTTTACACCCGATAGCTCAAAACCCGAGTGCCCTGGCGATTCTCTTGCGATGCCTCGTTAGATAATCCTATATTTCTTTGTTGCATTTTTCGTAATGCATAATACAAAAATTCTTTTTTATTCGTTTTTAAATCATAACCATAACCCAGCTCAACTTCATTGCGGTCTTTTATGTGTATTACGATTTTATGAAATAATGAATTTTCAAAATCATACTCACTTTTTTTCTTTATTACTTGGATTGTATTTAGTGGAAAGGATCGTTTTTTTCCAAATTTGCCCACGCCGGAAAAAATTGTAACGTTACCATCAACACATTGAAGTTCTATTTTTCCATAAACACTTTTCAGAACAGTACCAAGGCAGTATATGGGTACGATATAAAAAACACCACATACAATAATTGCTGAGATATCCAACGTTTTGGATGTGTAGCACATTAAAAGTATATAACCGAAAAATGCTGCGAAAAAAAATCCAACTAATGCATTTCCTATAGCTTGTGTTTTATCCTGAATTAAGACACCAGCGATAAATTTGTTTGAATCTTCTAAAAGCCACGCACCTTCCGGTGGTGAATTAAGATATTGTTCAGCTAAGGAGTCTTCTTGATCAGAATCGGAAATATCAAATCCACAATTTGGACATTTAATCTGCATTTTATTTATCTAACGTCCGCCACCACCGGCGAGCAGGGGATGCGGTCTTCGCTAAAGTGAGTTCAACACCAAGCTATGCCAGGACAAAAGCAGCCCGCCCCTGCGAGTCTGTGTGAGTGGCGTAGCAGCTATTTTACTACGCGCTTTGAATTAAAGACAGTGAGTCCGTTCTGTTTAAAAAACGGAAAAGGGGAGTAAAAACTCAGGCCCTAAAAAATTTTTATTCCCTATTGACTCCGGGCGGCTCATATGTGTTAGGCTGCGGATTGTTTTTTTGTATCCCACCCTGGAAATACAAGTACAGCAGGATGACATTTCAATGCTCTAGCAAGAACTTTTGCACGTTCAACACCAAGCTGAACACGGTCGTTTTCGATAGCAGAAATAGTAGATTGAGGAATACCTGTTAATTCAGCCAATTTGTTCTGGCTTAATTCCTGTAATTCCCGAATAATTCGAACTGATTCTCCTACGGATACATCCATACTTTTTTTGGCAAGCCTATAGTTTTTCATGTTATTTCTTCCTATAATCATGGGCGGTAATGTCAATTACCTCTATGAAGATCATGTCTCTCTCAATTCGATATATTACACGATACTGAAGCCCTAGGCGCGATGAACGGTGGCCAACCCACTGTCCAGAGAGCGACTCATCGTGAAATCCTTTAATCAGACGTAAACCTTCCGGTCCAGAAATAGCGACAATATCTTTCCATTTTTCATATCGTTTCAGCGTTTCTTGTGGCAGTCGGGGTAACTTTCGAGTCGTTTTACGGTGTTCATATATTGTCCACATACTAAATATATACTATATTCTATTTGGTATGTCAAGGCTATTTTTCAGCCTAACGTCTCAAGCCAATGGCAGCCAGGGCTTCCACTGACTTGGTTAAAGAATTTAATTGTTCAACTCCCCCGACATTTCAAAACCCGAGTGCCCTGGCTGTCCACTTGAGCTTCTTGGTGTGTGCCGGGCACGGCACATGTTCTTAAAAGTGAGCCAAGGCTATCATATATTTGATAATTTTGGCAAGTCTTAGACCCAGCCTGATGGAGGCGAAGGGTGTAGCGGTAGTGCAACGGGGTACCGGTGACGGTGCTTCGGGAGGAAGCCGCCCTGCTGCGGAAGGGTACCGCGAAGGTACGGGATGACGCACAGGAATCGAGTATAAGGCGCGCACGCCGGGACGAGTCTGCACAACAAGGCAAAGTCCTCTATCCATCTTAAGGCGTGTCCGTAAACTCGGCATTTACGTACCGAAAGACACGTGCTTACCCCGGGAGATCTCTCCTGTGCCGTACAACGGCTGAGGGTCGGGTAACCGGCCCTGACCGCAGGGGAGAAGTCAGCAGAAGGCATAGTAGCCGGCGGAAACGAGCCGGGCCTCCCTTAAGCGGGAGAAGTATACCCGGAGGACTCACCCCGGTGAAGGCCGGAACGGTGCCCGGACCGAATGGCACGGGTAAATGGTGGTGGCAAGTAAGGGAGTATCTCTTACGGGGATAATGCGGCAGCTGCCGAAATTCACGTAGCGAGCTTTCTCTGAAAACCCGGTGGAGCTGGTGGGATAACTCACAGCCGGTTTCATCAGTACCAGCCGAACCGCCTTGGTACGTGATCCGTATGCCAGGTGGTGTGGGAGGGGGTAGCCGTGAGGCTACTCCCTATCCCAATTGGGGCAAAAAAATATTGACAATTCGCCCTTTATATGTACAATATGCTGTACAGGAGGTGATGAAATGGAAGCCATAACCTATACAGCAGCAAGACAAAACCTTGCTAAAACAATGGAAAAAGTTTGTCGAGACCGTGCTCCGATGATTGTAACACGGAAGTCCTCGGAATCTGTAGTTATTATGTCTCTTGAGGATTTTGAATCCCTTGAAGAGACAGCATATCTATTGCGGTCACCGAAAAACACAAGACGGCTGATTGAATCTATCGTCCAACTCGAAAATGGCAAAGGAGATGAAAAGGAGCTTATAGAGTGAAGCTCATTTTTTCTGACCATGCCTGGGACGATTACATCTATTGGCAAAAAACGGACAAAAAAATTCTTCGCCGTATCAACACCCTCATTAAGGAAACTAAACGCAGCCCTTTTGAGGGTGTTGGCAAACCTGAACCTTTGAAACATGCGCTTTCCGGCTACTGGTCCAGGCGAATCAATGACGAGCATAGATTCATTTATAAGGTTTCTGATGATGCAATTTTGATTGCTCAATTGAGATACCACTACTGATCTTTCTTGTAGCCCCAACGGCGGCCGCCAATGGGAGCCAGGGCTTCCACTGACTTGCCTTAAAGTCGGTTAATGTTCGTTTTCCCCCGAATTGTTCAAAACCCGAATGCCCTGGCGATCCATTGCGCGGCCTTGTTAAGCGCCCATTTTCTTAATAGTATTTCGTCTTAATATGAAAAGCGTTTTCAATATAAAGAACAACACAAAGCTGAAAAAAAATCCGTTGGCTAATAATCCCACTGCAGCAAGTATTTGAGTCCTTTGGTTGAATTGTCTTTGTCCTATTGCATGATCTAATAATGGCTGGTAGATCCATTTCTGTTGTAAAGGCCTCAAGGCAGGACCAAAAGGTAAAGATAAAACAAACGAAAGATAATATGTGGAACGAATCTCGTTTTTAAAATTAACTTTCAAATTCTGGATTTCATTTTCTTCGAATTCTGGTTGTTCGATGGATTTTAAAAAAAGAGAGCCAACTTTCTTCCCGGCCAAATTCCCATGATAAATCGATATGGAAAGGCTCATCAAAATATGAAGGAAAGCGATTGAGGCAATAATTACTATCTGTTTTGAATTGTATCTCATGTCATGCTTGGGAGCTATTGTCATATTTTTGGCGCTTAACGAGTCTGTAGGAAAAGTCTATTTTCGATAAATTTTATCTTTTTTCAGAAAAACACCTTCGTAGAATATATTTTATACTAAAACATAAAATCCTTGCAAACCATCTATTTTAGATGGCTTCACAGAGATCATACAAAATCTTATATAACTTTCAGTTTTTCAAAAATTGGCGACAAAACCCTATGTTTTACTCAAATTTTACTTTTTCTACAGCCTCATCGTCGGAAGCCAGAGGCAGCCAGGGCTTTCTCGGACTGCCTTAATGATGATTAATGTTCATTTCCCCCAGGTTGCTCAAAATCCGACTGCCCTGGCTGTCCTTTCTGAGCTTCCTGGTGTGTGCCGGGCACGGCACATGTTCTTAAAAGTGAGCCAAGGCTATCATATATTTGATAATTTTGGCAAGTCTTAGACCCAGCCTGATGGAGGCGAAGGGTGTAGCGGTAGTGCAACGGGGTGCCAGGGACGGTGCTTCGGGAGGAAGCCGCCCTGCTGCGGCAGGGTACCGCGAAGGTACGGGATGACGCACAGGAATCGAGTATAAGGCGCGCACGCCGGGACGAGCCTGCACCACAAGGCAAAGTCCTCTATCCATCTTAAGGCGTGTCCGTAAACTTGGCATTTACGTACCGAAAGACACGTGCTTACCCCGGGAGATCTCTCCTGTGCCGTACAACGGCTGAGGGTCGGGTAACCGGCCCTGACCGCAGGGGAGAAGTCAGCAGAAGGCATAGTAGCCGGCGGAAACGAGCCGGGCCTCCCTTAAGCGGGAGAAGTATACCCGGAGGACTCACCCCGGTGAAGGCCGGAACGGTGCCCGGACCGAATGGCACGGGTAAATGGTGGTGGCAAGTAAGGGAGTATCTCTTACGGGGATAATGCGGCAGCTGCCGAAATTCACGTAGCGAGCTTTCTCTGAAAACCCGGTGGAACTGGTGGGATAACTCACAGCCGGTTTCATCAGTACCAGCCGAACCGCCTTGGTACGTGATCCGTATGCCAGGTGGTGTGGGAGGGGGTAGCCGTGAGGCTACTCCCTATCCCAATTAAGCGGCATGTGGCTTTGGTGGTACGGGTACGCCCAGATGTCGTGCAGCTATTCGTGCCAAGCGACCGATGTTTTGGTTCGACGATAAGGAGACTTCCCGCAGCAGGGCTGTTGCAGTCTCCGAATTCCCAGAATGGTGAAGAATAGCAGCGAGAGAGACCCTCCTTCGGGGTGGTGTGAAGCAATCAAGGAGCCCAAGATTCCAGCGCTCAATGATCGAATGACGATCAGATAAATCGGAAAGGAATGGAAGGACGTTATTCACCAGGGAGGATTCTATCTCTTCCACAGCCTGTTCGAAACTGGACTCAGAGAGTGTCCACCAGTGATCGGTGCCATGCGGTTCAAGTACTCCAATTCGTGCACGGATCTCACATTCGGGCTCCGCGACAAACTCTGGTGATGCATCTGCGCCTTTTAAAGCCAGTGCAACTTCCGGGATATAGACACCGATATTTATCGTGCACCTACCAGGAGGCCTTCTGCTGAGCTGCAGCTCGATTACATGAACGAGTTTCGCAGGAAGCGCGCGGTTGTAGGTGCGCCCTTTTCTGACAAACCCGTTACTTTGGAAGGTCCGCCCAAGCCGAGTCTGAAGCCGAGTTGCTATCTGTTGATGAGAACCCATATTTGTTCTGATTCCAACTCCTTCAGCCGCTTAACGTCCGCCACCACCGGCGAGCAGGGGATGCGGACTTCGCTAAAGTGAGTTCAACTCTAAATTACGCCAAAGCTAAAAACAGCCCGCCCCTGCGAGTCAGCGTGGGTGGCGTTGTTAGAAACATTATTTAAATCCTAATACCAAAACAACAAATTCCTTGTGATCTTCAAGCAGTTCTATGAATGGAATAATATTTTGATCCTCGAATTTAAAAGGTAACCGGCGTTCGTAATTATTTTTTCTTGGAATTTCCATTGTTATACTTAGGAGCGTTGAATTTAATGGTTTATAAACCATGTCTGGCAAATTGATAGTTACTGAACTTTCAGCCAAATTAATCACTTTTGCTGTTTCCCAATTTATTAAAAACTCGGTACCATAATTAAAACCTTTTGGAACATGAATATCTGTACTGTCGGCTGCAAAAACTGCGTATCCTAGGGGGTATTTATTTTTCAACTCATTTTCTTGTATTTCTTTACGCGAAAGGTCTTGCTGGAAGTAATTGTTGATTGTTATTTGATTAGCTGTGATTCCGCCTTGTTGTTCTTTTGAGTTCACAATATTCTCAGCAATGAAAGCTTTAGGTTCTTTCATAGAGACTGTAGAATTATTCTCGCTCTTATTGGGCATAATATGCCAGCCATAGCCAGCCAGGACACCACCAAGAAGGATCAATAACCCGCCAATTATTATGTAAGCCCAAGCATGCATGATATTTTTATCCTACTCCGGTTTCTAACGTCTGCAGCCAAAGTAGCCAGGGCTTCCAGTGACTGCCTTTAAGATGGTTGATGTTCAATTTCCCCCGAATGTTCAAAAACCGAATGCCCTGGCTATCATTTGGGCTGCTTGGTTAAGTGCCCGCATTATTCTGAAAGACTTTAACGACAGCATGGGCAAATAAATTAAATTATTTTTTTTCTTTTTACGCCTTGTCCATCATGAACCTATGAAAACGGGCCGGTCTCTTTTCATCCGGACAAATATGGCGCATTATCATTCGGCAGCGCCAGTTCGAGATTACAATTTATCTTTACTGGACAAAAATATCAACTTGGTGACAATTACAATTTTGGCAACGAATATCGATTTCAGCCAAAATTCTTTTTTTATTTGTTTCCCGTACAGATTCAGTGCACTTAACGTCTGCAGCCAAAGTAGCCAGGGCTTCCAGTGACTGACTTTAAGGTGGTTGATGTTCAATTTCCCCCGAATGATCAAAACCCTAATGCCCTGGCTATCATTTGGGCTGCTTGGTTAAGTGCCCGTATCATTCAGAAAGGCTTTAACGACAGCATGGACAAAATAATAAAATGATTTTTTCTTTTTACGACTTGCCCATCATGAACCTATGAAAACGGGCAGGTCACTTTTCATCCGGACAAATAAAGGCGCATTATCATCTGGCCGCGCCAGTTCAAAAATACAATTTATCGTTACTGACCGAAAAATTCAACTTGGTGACAATTACCATTTTGGCAACGAATATCGTTTTCAGCCAAAATTCATTTTTTTATTTTTTCCCCGTAAAGAATTTGTGCACTTAACGTCCGCCACCACCGGCGAGCAGGGTTTGCGGACTTTTTAAGGGTTAGTTCAACACCACACTATGCTAAAACTAAGGCAGGCCGCCCCTGCGAGTCCGTGTGAGTGGCGTTGTTGTGCAGCCGCATTAACTTTTTTAAAAATTATACTATAGATTTCTATACCAATCGATTTGGCTTGGCTTTGTATGCTCTCTTTAATATTTTCGTACATATGATTTGAATAGTTGCAATCGCTTTCCTGTCCCTCAGCGATTTGTGCAATCTTATCAGTTTCAATGTTCTTTAGCGCCTTTTGAAATTTATCTGAGAGACTATCTAAAACTATTTTTATGTCTTTATCTCGAGTGGCATAATAAAAAGCCTTTGGCTCTTGGATTTTCCAGAGAATAGAAGCAGTATATTCAGGAAAACTGTTTAATTTTATCGGTATTTGTTCAATTCTGCATACTTTAAATTCATGAACGTTTTCGGCAAAAGGTAATTTAAAATGAAGCCCGGGTTTAACAGGGCCTCTAACTATTTCTCCCTTTTGAGTAATGATAGCTTCACTACCTTCCATCACAGTGTAAACCGGTGAACCTGACCCACAAGCATAAAGAGTTAAGCACGGAATTAAGATTAATAATATTTTTCGCATAGAATACCGTTTTATGCTGCACAACGTCCGCCACCACCTGCGAGCAGGGAATGCGGTCTTCGCTAAAGTGAGTTTAACACCAAACTACGCCAAAGCCAAAAACAGCCCACCCCTGCGAGTCTGTGTGAGTGGCGTTGTTATACCTTTTCTCTTTTTTTCTTTAAAGTCGCTAATGAATTCACTATTGCTGCTACAAGAAAGACGCCGCTTAGAAACAGCAATATTGGACATGAAATCATGACGAATTTCTCAGCAGGTGAATTGGGTACGACAGAAATGGAGGAAATTACAAGAAAGGGAATAAAACAAAGGAAGAAACCCGCCCAAAAGGAATGCTGCTTATGTTTCCCTGATTCCATATATTAAACCTTTTCAAATGTATAAAACATTCATCCAAAACAAGATAACATTAAAACAACCCCATGACACGCAAAACCACCAATCAGGAATTTAATGGCGCTTGGCCTTTTCTGATCATTTATTTGTTCTAAAAGGACTTCTGCAATTCCAATAAATTCTAAAACTATTCCACAGACAGTCAGGATTATAACAAAAGGTATATCCATATTCTTTTAGGTCGGTATAACGTTTGCAGCCAAAGTAGCCAGGGCTTCCAGTGACTGACTTTAAGGTGGTTGACGTTCAATTTCCCCCGAATGTTCAAAACCCGAATGCCCTGGCTATCATTTGGGCTGCTTGGTTAAGTGCCCGCATTATTCAGAAAGACTTTAACGACAGCATGGGCAAATAAAATAAAATGATATTTTTCTTTTTACGCCTTGTCCATCATGAACTTATGAAAACGGGTAGGTCTCTTTTCATCCGGACAAATAAAGGCGCATTATCATTTGGCCACGCCAGTTCGAAATTACAATTTATCTTTACTGGACAAAAATATCAACTTGGTGACAATTACCATTTTGGCAACGAATGGCGATTTCAGCCAAAATTCTTTTTTTTATTTTTTCCACGTACAGATTTAGTGCACTTAACGTCCACCGTCACTTGGGAGCAGGGGAAACGTGACTTTTGCAACGCCACGTTAACACCGAACCAGAATACATTAAAAGCAGCGCGCCCCTGCGAGTCAAGTGCATGGTGTTGTTAGGCAGCATTTCCTTTTTTAGAAGCCAAAACTCCGAGTCCGCCGATTAAGGCTACCAGACTCCAAACATAAGGCGCTGGAGTTTCCCACATGACATTGCTGCCCCAGAGGCCGAGCCCTATTCCAAGGCAAGCAAAGCCTGCACTCATACCTGTGGCAACAACTGCCATCGCGACATGGCCTGGTCTGATAGATGCGTACACATACATAATGATAATGGCAGCAACGGATACTGAACCCACATGCCACGAGAAGTGATGTAACCAGATTACTTCATTAGGTATATCGGTCATGGAGAGGGGCGGTAGCACCATCGGTGCGCCAAGAAACTCATGTCCAACAACGCCAGCGAATGATAGTGCTGCTGCAATGCGAAAAAACCAGAATGACATATTACATACTCCTGCTGATTAATGCCTAACGAGTCTGTAGGAAAAGTCTATTTTCGATAAATTTTATCTTTTTTCAGAAAAACACCTTCGTAGAATATATTTTATACTAAAACATAAAATCCTTGCAAACCATCTATTTTAGATGGCTTCACAGAGATCATACAAAATCTTATATAACTTTCAGGTTTTCAAAAATTGGCGGCAAAACCCTATGTTTTACTCAAATTTTACTTTTTCTACAGCCTCAACGTCCGCCACCACCGGCGAGCAGGGTTTGCGGACTTCTTTAAATGTCAGTTCAACACCACACTATGCCAAAACTAAGGCAGGGCGCCCCTGCGAGTCTGTGTGAGTGGCGTTGTTATAATCCATTTGTATTTATCATTTTTAAGCCCCCTACAATAAAAAGGATAAACAAAGAAGAAAATAGGGCCAAATAAAAAAATTGGTATCCTCTTAATATTTTGCAATATTTCAAAAGAGTAAGATTGTCTATATCAGTATATTGCTTTTTCCAAATGAATTTATGAAGTTTGTAAATAGTAGGCAGGGAATTGAACATAATATATATCTGCGGGCTCCCAATTGAAACCCAAGTATCATCATGTGACTGCCTCAGAATTGTGATTGTTTTCCATCTGAAGTATTCACCAAACAATAAAATAACTATCAAAATTATTATGATCAGATCTATCATTGATTTGGATTATAACGGCTGCCGCCAATGGGAGCCAGGGCTTCCACTGACTTGCCTTAATATTGGTTAAAGTTTGTTTTCCCCCGAATGGTCAAAATCCGGGTGCCCTGGCTCTCCTTTGGGCGGCATGGTTATGCGGGTTTTTTTATTCACCATTTTTGATTGCCTGCTTAATAATTGGAGCGACTGTATCTGGGCTTATCCTCCGGTCTTTGCAATATTTAGACTGCAACCAGACTGATAATTGCTTCTGTCCTTTACTTGCATTGCAACCTCGACAGCAAAGAACAATATTTTCTCTTGTAATAATTTTCGCATCATTGATTATATGTTCCCAACTTGCAGCAGATTTTGCAGATATCTTTGCTGGGGTAAATTCAACGCCGCAATAAACACACTTTTTATCCCTTTCCCTTACTTCCTTTTCAAGCCACTCTGGAATATTCCAATTATTTGCCATGAGAGATCGATGTATTGTTACGCATAACGTCTTCAGCCAAAGGGCGCCAGGGCTTCCTCCGACTGACTTAAAGATGGTTAAAATTTCAACTCAGCATGGCTGTTCAAAACCCGGGTGCCCTGGCGATCCTATTGCGCTGAATTGTTCGGTGCCGATTTTAGTTTCCGAAAAACAACTCTTTTGTCTCATAAAGCTTAGAACTATGTTTCCATCCAGACTCATGAGGTGGATCAGGGAAAGGGGCCTTTGCATAACCACAAGATTCCTTGAAATTAAATACAGCATGTGGAACTTGATTGATCAATAAGGCTGCTGCAGAAAAATCCCTCGTCCATATAATTTTAATCATGGATGGTTTATCTCGGTCTATTACATCCTTAACATTGTATATATGTAGAGCATCTACGAAAAATTGACCAGAGAGAGAATAATCTCGCGCATAAAAATAGCCTGTCTCACCATCATCTTCAAAGACAACTCCACGAATCCCATCAGATGTATCCGATTCAAGGACGATTTCTTCCCCGACCACGATTTCTTCTTCTACACCCAAAAATGGTGGCTTCATATTTTATGCACCGAACGTCTGCAGCCAAAGTAGCCAGGGCTTCCAGTGACTGACTTTAAGGTGGTTGATGTTCAATTTCCCCCGAATGTTCAAAAGCCGAATGCCCTGGCTATCATTTGGGCTGCTTGGTTAAGTGCCCGCATTATTCAGAAAGACTTTAACGACAGCATGGGCAAATAAATAAAATTAATTTTTTTCTTTTTACGCCTTGTCCATCATGAACTTATAAAAACGGGCAGGTCTCTTTTCATCCGGACAAATAAAGGCGCATTATCATCTGGCCGCGCCAGTTCGAAATTACAATTTATCTTTACTGGACAAAAATATCAACTTGGTGACAATTATAATTTTGGCAACGAATGTCGAATTCAGCCAAAATTCTTTTTTTATTTTTTTCTCGTACAAATTCAGTGCACTTAACGAGTCTGTAGGAAAAGTCTATTTTCGATAAATTTTATCTTTTTTCAGAAAAACACCTTCGTAGAATATATTTTATACTAAAACATAAAATCCTTGCAAACCATCTATTTTAGATGGCTTCACAGAGATCATACAAAATCTTATATAACTTTCAGGTTTTCAAAAATTGGCGGCAAAACCCTATGTTTTACTCAAATTTTACTTTTTCTACAGCCTCAACGAGTCTGTAGGAAAAGTCTATTTTCGATAAATTTTATCTTTTTTCAGAAAAACACCTTCGTAGAATATATTTTATACTAAAACATAAAATCCTTGCAAACCATCTATTTTAGATGGCTTCACAGAGATCATACAAAATCTTATATAACTTTCAGGTTTTCAAAAATTGGCGGCAAAACCCTATGTTTTACTCAAATTTTACTTTTTCTACAGCCTCAACGAGTCTGTAGGAAAAGTCTATTTTCGATAAATTTTATCTTTTTTCAGAAAAACACCTTCGTAGAATATATTTTATACTAAAACATAAAATCCTTGCAAACCATCTATTTTAGATGGCTTCACAGAGATCATACAAAATCTTATATAACTTTCAGGTTTTCAAAAATTGGCGGCAAAACCCTATGTTTTACTCAAATTTTACTTTTTCTACAGCCTCAACGAGTCTGTAGGAAAAGTCTATTTTCGATAAATTTTATCTTTTTTCAGAAAAACACCTTCGTAGAATATATTTTATACTAAAACATAAAATCCTTGCAAACCATCTATTTTAGATGGCTTCACAGAGATCATACAAAATCTTATATAACTTTCAGGTTTTCAAAAATTGGCGGCAAAACCCTATGTTTTACTCAAATTTTACTTTTTCTACAGCCTCAACGTCTGAAGCCAGGGGCAGCCAGGGCTACTCCTGACCAGATTATGGTTTTAAATTTTCGACTCCCCTCGGTTGCTCAACAAAGCCTGCCCTGGCTGTCCCTTTGCGCTTCTTGGTTATAAGGCTGATTATTATGGATAACGTGAATGTAATAACTGTGGCACATAATGCCAAAAAACACACAAAGAAAAAATATGAATCCCAAAAAGGAGTTCCCAGAATTGGCAACCAAGTTAAAGCACAGGAATAAAACACAATTAAAGATATCATAAAATATTTTGTATAATTTGATTTATGAAGATGCTTTAAACTCCATAATATGCCGAATACAAAGCCGATAATTCCAAAGAAGAAAATTGCCAAAATATAATGGTTTCCACTTTTCAAAACCGCGGATGACAAACCAGATAATGCGTTTAATTCATAATAAATAAATGGAATATATATTGTTGCCAGAAACCAACGCATTTCGAAAAGCCTTATAACGTCCGCCACCACCGGCGCGCAGGGTTTGCGGACTTCGCTAAAGTAAGTTAAACACCAAATTACGCCAAAACAAAGGCCGCCCGCCCCTGCGAGTCCGGGTGAGTGGCGTTGTTATATTCCAGTTTTTATTTTTATGAAAATAATTGCTGCCAGCAGCCCTATCATAGCACCAAAAATTATCGACAAATACCATTTTGAAATATTCGTGAATTTTATAATTAGTGCCGGAAAGATCGAAATCAGGATTATTTTGAATAGACCTGAAATTAAATAAGGCCAATCCATAAAACCGTAATGCTTGAGCATAGTCAAAAAGAAAATGGAAAATAAACAAATTGTGCTTGCAAAATAAGCAAGTAATGCTTGTTTTGAATGAGCTAAAAATTTGCTTTGATCATCCATAAATTTTCTCTTGTGGAATATAACGTCCGCCACCACCGGCGAGCAGGGTTTGCGGACTTCGCTAAAGTAAGTTTAACACCAAATTACACCAAAACTAAGGCAGCACGCCCCTGCGAGTCCGGGTGGGTGGCGTTGTTAGGAGGCGTCTATCCCGGCGCCTCATATTCCAAATTTTTTAAATGTATAGGTAATGGTGTCGGTTTTGGCAATTCAATATTACCATATATTGTCTTTAATGGTTTATTGGGGTTGAGAAAGTGAAAAAAGAATACCCAGCGACACCCACTATCATCAAGGTGGCGTTCATCGTAAGGGACTTGCCAGTTCTCTTTTGATACCCCTTTTTCTTCTTGTGTTATCGAAGCCCAGTCAGAAGGCTGAAGCGGCTGTTGTGAGAGAATCTCAATTAGGAACAGATTATCAAAATGTTCCGTAACGTGTCTTTTGGCTTCATCAAGTTCTGCGCCTTCCAACTCTTCTCCCCACTGTAATATCAAAGTCTTTTGAAAGGTAGCCTCATTTGCTTGGTATTTATGGACACCAATGACCTGAAGAGGCATAGTTTTGGGCTTTTTCTTGAAGAGCATTACTTCGTAAAGCCTCCTAACGTCCGCCACCACCGGCGAGCAGGGCTTGCGGACTTCGCTAAAGTAAAGTTCAACTCCAAATAACGCCAAAGCCAAAACAGCCCGCCCCTGCGAGTCTGTGTGAGTGGCGTTGTTATATTTTGCCTGTATTAATTTTATCTATAGCACGATCAAATTTGACCACCAATTCATTTAAAGTATCAACTGGACTCTTAGTAAAGGCTTTATCAGTAGGGTATAATGGCGCTACCCATTCGCATTCTTTGCAATTTTCGGCTATTGCAATCATTATGGTCAAAGACCCTTTCCAAGATTCAATTATTTCATGCGGGTCACAGTTTGGAAAAACTTGCATCAATTTTTCCATCATTTTCTTTGTTGGGCTTTGAAGCAAATTTATCACTTCAAGAGAATATTTAATCACATCTTTCGAGGCAGACGTCCTTGGCATTCCGACACAAATCGAAAAGCGCCAAAACCATTCCGCACATTCTTCTGAAATATCCGTGAAATATTCAGAATAGCTCAACAGGTCAAGTGAAGATGCATATTCGGGAAGAACGTGCATTTCAAATATGATTAATCTTGGATATTCTTTATATTGCCACATATCTTATAAAATATAACGTCCGCCACCACCGGCGAGCAGGGGATGCGGACTTCTTAAATGTTCGTTTAACACCACACTATGCTAAAACCCAAAACCGACCGCCCCTGCGAGTCCGGGTGAGTGGCGTTGTTATATGCCATTATTCTTTCTACTTATTAGTTCATATGTAGAATATTTAAATCTAATATATATGGTAGCAAAACCAAATAAACCCAAAAGAGAAATTGATACGTATTTATATAAATTATAATTGATCCCAAAGCTTGTCAGATCGGAAATAACTCCCAAAATAATCCATATAAAAGCAAGAACAAAAAGTGATAACATGAAAATGGCTCTTCTTCTGGCATTTATATTTGGAATTAAAATAGAATTGCATAATGGACATTCAATTTCAGATAAATAAAAAAAATTACGACGGTTTTTTCTTTGCTTCATCGCTTCGGAGTTCAGATCGAATTCTCCACTACAATCTGGACATTGAATGTTTAGTAATCTTTTTTTGAACATGTGAAATTATTTTTGTGCATTTAAGTTCAAAGCATATAACGGCGGCCGCCAATGGGAGCCAGGGCTTCCACTGACCTGCCTTAAAGATGGTTTATGTTCAATTCCCCCGAAATTTCAAAAACCGAATGCCCTGGCTCTCCTTTGAGCGGCCTTGTTATATGAATTACGCCACTATTGAAAACAACAAACCAATTACTATAATCAAAAGTCCATATTCTTTTGCCCGAACTCTTGTCATAAATTTTATCTTTGATTCATCCAACTTGTTTCTGAGTATTATTGAGATAAATCCAAAAATGATCCAAAAAGGTCCAATATACCCAAAGCTTCCAGAGTGAGGGATTGTATTTACAGTGATATAGGACGCAAGAATGAGAATAAACAACCCCAAAACTATAAAAAATTTATTATTTTTCCATAGCCCCAAACCCCAGAATAAGAATGAAAACAAAAACGGTATTGATAAATGATTAATATAGTTCATTCAATGATAATTCATATAACGTCCGCCACCACCGGCGAGCAGGGGATGCGGACTTCTTAAATGTTCGTTTAACACCACACTATGCTAAAACCCAAAACCGACCGCCCCTGCGAGTCCGGGTGAGTGGCGTTGTTATATGCCATTATTCTTTCTACTTATTAGTTCATATGTAGAATATTTAAATCTAATATATATGGTAGCAAAACCAAATAAACCCAAAAGAGAAATTGATACGTATTTATATAAATTATAATTGATCCCAAAGCTTGTCAGATCGGAAATAACTCCCAAAATAATCCATATAAAAGCAAGAACAAAAAGTGATAACATGAAAATGGCTCTTCTTCTGGCATTTATATTTGGAATTAAAATAGAATTGCATAATGGACATTCAATTTCAGATAAATAAAAAAAATTACGACGGTTTTTTCTTTGCTTCATCGCTTCGGAGTTCAGATCGAATTCTCCACTACAATCTGGACATTGAATGTTTAGTAATCTTTTTTTGAACATGTGAAATTATTTTTGTGCATTTAAGTTCAAAGCATATAACGTCCGCCACCACCGGCGAGCAGGGTTTTCGGACTTCTTAAAGGTTAGTTCAACACCACATTATGTTTAAACCAAGGCAGCCCGCCCCTGCGAGTCTGTGTGAGTGGCGTTGTTATGCAACTTGTATTATTGTTTTTCTAATTCCTGTTTTTGGGTCCCAGAAAACATAAAAGGACGTATCATCATGAAAATAGCCCGTGTTAACTGGAAGGTCAATTTGCCCGACAAAGACCATTGGCTGTCCTTTGGCGAATTGCCAATCGGAACCTTGAATCCAATTTGGTGGGGACGATATTGAAATGAACTGTTCCTTCATGACTTTCCGCAATGATGTGGCGATATCTTCGTCTCCTTCACGTGCAGAACTTATCAATTTCAAGAAAAACTCCTCCGATTCAGATGAAGTAAGTGGATCGATATTGTATTCACTGCATATCGGTAAAATTTCATCTAAATCATTACTTGAAATTTTGCTTTCGAAGGTATCTTCCACATTTTCTCCGTTGCATAACGTCCGCCACCACCGGCGAGCAGGGTTTGCGGACTTTGCTAAAGTGAGTTTAACACCAAACTATGCCAGGACAAAAGCAGCCCGCCCCTGCGAGTCCGGGTGAGTGGCATTGTTATCTTTCAGTTTTTTAATATTTTTGATTCTATTAATTCATTTTTTAAAATCATAAAAATTCCTGCTACTACCGTAAAACCATGTGCAAATAAATTACTCCAATAGAAACCTCCTCCCGAGCGAATTGGTAAAAGGAATAAATCTCTGATTAAGGAGGACGTTCCACTTGTGAAAAAGTATATGCCTAAAAGAATAAGCCAAAAGGATAGATTAGAGTAATTGGGGTCGCTTTCATCTGTCTTGGGTGTTACTTTAGAATCTCCGGAAATAAAATTTGATATTTTTTCGGCCTTCGAAATTAAGAGGATTGCAACAATAATATAAAATATCGGGAGAAAAGAAGCCCAAATATTATATAGCACAGGATTCTTGATAAACTTTTCCTGATTGATAGCAAATGAAGAGATTAATCCAGAAAATGCATATGGTATTTGAACTAAAAGATAAAGGCCGTAAATACGTGTTGCAATTTCAATGGCTTTTTTTGTGCTCATAGAGTTCCTTGAAGAAAGATAACGGTTGCAGCCAAAGGGCGCCAGGGCTTCTTCTGACTGTCTTAAAAATGGTTTATGTTCAAGTTCCATCGAAAATTCAAAACCCGTGTGCCCTGGCGGTCCTTTTGGGCTGCATGGTTATACGAATAATTATAGATTGGTTCTATGACTTTCATTATTTAAATAAGCCAGATAATCTTGTAATCAAAGAAAGGCTTACAAGTATCAACAATACTACTCCCCATGTTCTAAACCAAAATGTATTTTCCCCGATAAAATATTTTTTGTTTTCTTCTGATTTCCCAAGTGCTGCACTCTTTTCCATGCGCCAATAAATGTTTCCAATTAACTTGATAAACTTGATCAATGATTTAGGTTTAAATATCAGATAAAGGCTTATAATTAACACGATCGTATCATTGATAATAATAAATATATCTATCATAAAGGTTTCTTTTTCTCTTTCTTGTTCAACGTATAACGTCTACCGTCACTTGGGAGCAGGGGAAAAGTGACTTTTGCAAAGCCACGTAAACACCGAACCACGATACTGTAAAAGCAGCACGCCCCTGCGAGTCAAGTGCATGGTATTGTTAGCCTTTACTATTTATATTATTAACGAAAATTCCAAATATTTTTGTTTCAGTTCCTATGAGATCTGGGATTGATGAGTAATTCATTTCTTTTGTCCCATTACTCTTTGTACAGTACTTTTCATTTAACATGAAAGATATAACCTTTGGCAAAGAATCTACATGTACAACTCTTTGATAAAAACTGATTGGGTCAGAAATTGTAAAATTCATATCAGCTCGAAATGGTTTTGCTCTCGGAGGGCACCCAAGAAAATTTATTTGAACGATGATTTGTCCGCTTGGATATCTGACGACCTGATCGGCATTACCTAGCTTAAAATGATATCCTTGGGTCTTTATTGGGCCTTTTATTATTTTTCCAAAACGAGTAACAATAATTTGCTCACCTGGTTTAATTACGTACACAGATTCATATGCAAATTGGGCCGCCAAACCAATAATTGCCAATATAATTATTGGGGCTTTTACTTTTTGTGTATATTTGTCCGGTAGCTGCATTTTTATGTAAGGCTAACGTCGGCCGCCAATGGGAGCCAGGGCTTCCACTGTCTTGCCTTAAAAGTGATTAAAGTTCGTTTTCCTCCAAATGTTCAAAAACCGAATGCCCTGGCTCTCCTTTGGGCGGCCTTGTTCGCTGCAATATTTTTATTGATTGTTATTTAGTTTTTCAAGAGCTTCTGATACACGGGAATATCTTGGAATATTCATAGATTCCACAAGATTCTTCAGCTCTTCATTATTATCTGAGTATTCCCAATAATTTGAATTAAAACGTTTAAGTATTGTTTCGGCTGTTTTATAATCTCCGCTTTCTATTAATTTTTCGACATGCGACGTAACAGAAGTCACTAATTCTCGATGAAAATATCTCTCGCTTGCTTCCAGCTTCTCATTTACTTGATTAGTCCAGAAAATACATGTGATTGCAAGTATGGTGAAAGCAAAATAACGACAAAATTTAGCCCATTTCTTAAACTTAATTATATCCGAAACTATAAAGAGGATAAACGCTATTAAAAATGGGAATGGAGACGATATAAATTCTTGCATAGCTTATTCCAGCGAACGTCTGCAGCCAAAGTAGCCAGGGCTTCCAGTGACTGCCTTTAAGATGGTTGATGTTCAATTTCCCCCGAAAGTGCAAAAGCCGAATGCCCTGGCTATCATTTGGGCTGCTTGGTTAAGTGCCCGCATTATTGAGAAAGACTTTAACGACAGCATGGGCAAATAAAATAAAATGATATTTTTCTTTTTACGCCTTGTCCATCATGAACTTATGAAATCGGGTAGGTCTCTTTTCATCCGGACAAATAAAGGCGCATTATCATTTGGCCGCGCCAGTTCGAAATTACAATTTATCTTTACTGGCCGAAAAATTCAACTTGGTGACAATTACCATTTTGGCAATGAATGTCGTTTTCAGCCAAAATTCTTTTTTTTATTTTTTTCCCGTACAGATTCAGTGCACTTAACGTCCGCCACCACCGGCGAGCAGGGCTTGCGGACTTCGCTAAAGTAAAGTTCAACTCCAAATAACGCCAAAGCCAAAACAGCCCGCCCCTGCGAGTCTGTGTGAGTGGCGTTGTTATATTTTGCCTGTATTAATTTTATCTATAGCACGATCAAATTTGACCACCAATTCATTTAAAGTATCAACTGGACTCTTAGTAAAGGCTTTATCAGTAGGGTATAATGGCGCTACCCATTCGCATTCTTTGCAATTTTCGGCTATTGCAATCATTATGGTCAAAGACCCTTTCCAAGATTCAATTATTTCATGCGGGTCACAGTTTGGAAAAACTTGCATCAATTTTTCCATCATTTTCTTTGTTGGGCTTTGAAGCAAATTTATCACTTCAAGAGAATATTTAATCACATCTTTCGAGGCAGACGTCCTTGGCATTCCGACACAAATCGAAAAGCGCCAAAACCATTCCGCACATTCTTCTGAAATATCCGTGAAATATTCAGAATAGCTCAACAGGTCAAGTGAAGATGCATATTCGGGAAGAACGTGCATTTCAAATATGATTAATCTTGGATATTCTTTATATTGCCACATATCTTATAAAATATAACGTCTGCAGCCAAAGTAGCCAGGGCTTCCAGTGACTGACTTTAAGGTGGTTGATGTTCAATTTCCCCCGAATGTTCAAAAGCCGAATGCCCTGGCTATCATTTGGGCTGCTTGGTTAAGTGCCCGCATTATTGAGAAAGACTTTAACGACAGCATGGGCAAATAAATTAAAATGATATTTTTCTTTTTACGCCTTGTCCATCATGAACTTATGAAAACGGGTAGGTCTCTTTTCATCCGGACAAATAAAGGCGCAAAATCAAACAGTCCCGCCAGATCAAAATACAGCTTATCTTTACTGATTGAAAATATCAATCTGGTGACAATTTCCATAGTGGCAACGAAGATCATTTTTCGTCAAAATTCTTTTTTTATTTTTTCCCGTACAGATTAAGTGCACTTAACGTCTGCAGCCAAAGTAGCCAGGGCTTCCAGTGACTGACTTTAAGGTGGTTGATGTTCAATTTCCCCCGAATGTTCAAAAGCCGAATGCCCTGGCTATCATTTGGGCTGCTTGGTTAAGTGCCCGCATTATTCAGAAAGACTTAAACGACAGCATGGGCAAATAAAATAAAATGATATTTTTCTTTTTACGCCTTGTCCATCATGAACTTATGAAAACGGGTAGGTCTCTTTTCATCCGGACAAATAAAGGCTCAAAATCAAACAGTCCCGCCAGATCAAAATACAGCTTATCTTTACTGATTGAAAATATCAATCTGGTGACAATTTCCATAGTGGCAACGAAGATCATTTTTCGTCAAAATTCTTTTTTTATTTTTTCCCGTACAGATTAAGTGCACTTAACGTCTGAAGCCAATGGCAGCCAGGGCTTCCACCAGCTTAGTTAAAGATTTTGGTTATTCAATTCCCCCGACTTTTCAAAACCCGAGTGCCCTGGCTGTCCACTTGAGCTTCTTGGTTATGTTTCTTAATATTTTGATTTAATTGGAAATTTAAAAGAAACTGTATTCGTATAATTTGCAAATTCTTCTTTATTTGCAATATATTTTTTAATATCATTTTTAGTTTTGAAAACTATAATATCGTTTTCATGCTGAAAAGAATAATCAGCGGTAAGGTCATGAACACTTATAAGAAAGCACTGCTTATCCATATTCATTTTAGTCAGCAGTTCCTCGCCTAATGATTTCTTCTTAAATGCAATATAAGATCCACCGGTGCTGGTTTTCATTTTTACAAGGATAAGAGGCAAATCATGGCCTTTATCATTTTTGAGTCCATGACTGCATACAAAAAACAATTCATTTCTTTTTTTAACAAAATTTTGAAAGATATCTTTTATCATCATGAAACATAACGTCTCAAGCCAATGGCAGCCAGGGCTTCCACTGTCTTGGTTTATGATTTGGGTTGTTCAGTTCCCCCAATATTTCAAAACCCGAGTGCCCTGGCTGTCCACTTGAGCTTGATTGTTAGGCCTTCGAAGTTTTATTAATTAAGATCAAAGTATTACACTTAGGGCATTTTTCCGGAATAAACCGTCTTAACAAAAATGATTTATTACAATTAGGACATTTTAATAAAGAAAATCGAGCGATTAACCATAGTATTGGTAAAAGTAAAAATATAATACCAGCCATTACAGTGCCTATTGTGCTTGTTGGAGAAACAATCTTGCGCCCAAATAATATAAATCCAAAAAATATTGCCACAAATAAAGCTGTTAGTAATTTATACAATGAGTATTTTTTTTTGAACTCTTTCAAAGCATTCACACTATCGGTTATTTTTGTTGATGCTACATTTTTCTTTTCAGTCACATTGATACTTTTAGGTTTTTCAGTGTCAGATAAACGAATAACCATTTTATGATGTTCGTGATACTTTAGAAATTTTTTAAGTGGGGTCAGCTCTTTAATTGGGTCTAAAAGATAAGGTCTTTGGCCAAAGTTGTCTTGATAGTCTGTTGTTTCACCCATCAGAACATGCTTTTTAAATAGGTTGATTTCCTCTGCAGTGATTACAAACGGCTCAAAAGGTCTTATTCTCATAATGTTGTCTAAAAGGCCCTGATGAGTAGAATTGCATTCTTCACAATGAATTTCCCAATATTTAGCGGAAATAAAATTATCATCTTTAAATACAAAACTCGTTGTAGCGTATTTTGTTTCATCCTCATTATTTATTTCTGGTGGGAATTCCGCTGCATGGTCGCAAAATTTATATATCCTGTGCCCCTGATGTTTAACCAAAAAAGCTTGGAATGCTTCAACTTCAAAGGTTAACATTTTAAAAGCTTCTAATCCTATATAAATAAATCCAAAATTCTTTTCCCAAGGACTTGTAGAATCTTTATCCCATTTTGAAGGGCAGGCCTCTTCATCTGTAGATATGCTAGGATAGCCGATAAATCCAAAGTCCCCGACCTCAGGGCCTTCTTCAAGGCAGTCTAAACAAATTGCTCCAAAAAGTACCCCCATCATATCCTCCAATATGTTTTTGCCTAACGAGTCTGTAGGAAAAGTCTATTTTCGATAAATTTTATCTTTTTTCAGAAAAACACCTTCGTAGAATATATTTTATACTAAAACATAAAATCCTTGCAAACCATCTATTTTAGATGGCTTCACAGAGATCATACAAAATCTTATATAACTTTCAGGTTTTCAAAAATTGGCGGCAAAACCCTATGTTTTACTCAAATTTTACTTTTTCTACAGCCTCAACGGCGGCCGCCAGTGGGCGCCAGGGCTTCCACTGACTTGCCTTAAAGATATTTAATATTCAATTTCCCTCGACTTTTCAAAAGCCGAGTGCCCTGGCGATCCATTGCGCGGCCTTGTTAAACCTTGTTTTTTCTATATTCTCTAAATTCATTTACGAATTTTAGCCTTGCCTGATCTTGGACGATAGAAACCCCACTGATTTTATTGAAGACGGTTTTTTCATCCGAGTCGAATAGTGCCCAGACTAATCCCAAAAGGCCAATTATCAGATAAGTACAGCTTACCATCATTAAGCCTTCTTGGAGCAAGGCTGTTTTCCATGACAAAGATTCTTCGGTGGGCTTTACCGCTTTTAACCCGAATAATTTCATTCCCCAAGTTTGGGATTTAGATTTTAAGGGGTACAGAAAGGCCAGAAACCAGCCTAAAATGGTTGGAACGGTTAATAATGAAACAAAAAATAATATTTGATAAAGGGCTTTATAAGAAAGGCTTATCCATGAATAATTTACTGCCATTGTTTCAGGCCACAAATTTTCGAGAAAAATATTCAGTGCGAAAAAAAGAAGTATGATCAGAGTGACAAATAGTGAGCAAAGAAATCCTGTCATAGCATACCCACAAATTCGGAATACGATTTCCCCATTTTGAACAGTCACGTTTGTTTGTTCAGTATTCATTCTGTAGGTTTAACGGCTTCAGCCAAAGGGCGCCAGGGCTTACTCTGACTGACTTAAAGTCGGTTAATATTCAATTCAGCACGGTTGTTCAAAATCCGAGTGCCCTGGCGGTCCTATTGAGCTGGATTGTTGGGTGAGTTCTATATCAAAATTTGGCTTCCAGTCTTTCAATGAACAATTACTCCTAGAGATAGGGTAGTTCCTATAAGCCCATTCGATAGAAGCGCCATGTTGTTCATATAGTCTATTTTCCCATATACCGCCTCTCAGTACATCAATAAGGTTGTCCGTAATATGTTTCTCAATATTAGGGAGGCTTTTAGAAAAATTTTGAACACCAAGTATAAAAAAGGAGGAAGGTCGTTCTTCAATAGTTTTTCCCGCAAAAGTGTCCGAAAAAGTCAGGTGAATGTTACATAGGAAGCTTGGAATTGTTTCTTTAGTCCAATCCTTAGAAGACGTATAAATTCCAATTTCTTTCAAGTGATCATTTTCCGCTTTCTTAACATATTCATCATATGTATGACTCTTATGTATTTTCCTTCTATATTTTTCCACATCAAATTCATGGTAAGCAATAGCCTCAGTCTTTAATGGCATATCTTTGAAGAGACTCACGGAATCTCTAGCGTACTCAATTACTTTTTTAAAGGGTGCAGCGGTATACCATGCGACACAATAATATTTTGTATCTGAATATCCCATTACAATTTACACCCAACGTCCACGGTGTGGGGCCGCAAGGGGAGGGAGCCACCCGCAGAAAACTCGTTTTTGAATTATGTGGCAAGAGCCAAAACCGGACGCCCCTTGCGGTCCCTTACCAACGTGTTGTTATATTTTAATAGTGGCCTTCTTCTTTGGCCGTTACAATTCGTATCTCAAACGAGTCATAAAGTTCCTGCGGAAATTCTCTTCTAATCGATACCTTAAAAGGGACTTTTTCTTTTGATGGTAGGACAAAACTGTAATTTTCCTCCTGTTCGGTATCAATTATATTTTTATCCTTGTCAAAGAAAATCATTTCAAAATTTGGTTTTTCCCAATTTAGATCGCTATTATTTTCAATCATTCCTAAAATGACCACTGTTTGCCCGCATTTGGATTCACCGAACTCCATAGTACAATCCTTTAAAACAATTTCACTTCTTACCGGAGCAAAATCCTGACCAGGGCCAAGTGTATCAATGAAGAATTGTTGGAATAGAAGGTAAAGAACAAGCAATATCGCTACTGTAAAAAATGGATGCCAAATCACCAGGCTAATTTTATTTTGCCAGTGTTTACAAAAAGGACATTTTTTAGCCTGAACATCTATTTCACTACAGCATATCAAACATTTTTTCTTATCCATTCAGAAATATCCTTCATAAAATATAACGTCCACCGTCACTTGGGAGCAGGGAAAGGTGACTTTTGCAAAGCCACGTTAACACCGAACCTCGATAATTGAAAAGCAGCCCGCCCCTGCGAGTCAAGTGCATGGTGTTGTTAGGTTCCGTTTTTATTGATTAATTCATTACAAAACTCGATAGTATCAGTTTTGCCTTTCGATTGCAGCCTCGATAATAAAATTGGGCCTTTGATGAAACGAAAATATAGAAAAATGGTGGTTGTCACCAATGGCCCCAAGAGTAGCGAAAGCAAAAGAATCTCTTTCCAACTTGTCGTTTTATGAGATTCGGATGGTAAAAGGGAAAACGTAGCGAAAACCAATATAGCTATAGCGCTAATGGTAAAGCATAAGGTGAGAAACCTACGCCATGTCCATCCAAAGATGATTCTCGCAAAAAATTTTTCCGATTCTTCCATTCTGGAACCTAACGTCGGCCGCCAATGGGAGCCAGGGCTTCCACTGACTTGCCTTAAAGGTGGTTACTGTTCAATTCCCCCCGGTTTTTCAAAACCCGAATGCCCTGGCTATCCTTTGCGCGGCTTGGTTATCTTTAAAATATTATATTTTCGGGCAGCCGCTTCTGGAAGAATTTTCTCTAAAGTTCATATCGTTCATCACACTCATCATTTAACTCGGAATACCTTTTTCTGAGATTTTCCAAACGGCTTTCCAAATCAATTCTTTCGACACCTTTCAAAGGCGGATCTGAATTGAGCTTATCTTGAATGAGCTCCATTTCTTCATAGGTTGCCCGGGCTTTTTGGCAACTTTCTGGCTCTGGTAAACCAAAAATAATTTCCGTCATAAAACCACATGATGGAAGAGTCAGCAGAGAAATCATAACCAGGACTTTCAATGCTTTTATCAAGTTGCCCCTCATATATGTTGAAAGATAACGTCCGCCACCACCGGCGAGCAGGGGATGCGGACTTCTTTAAATGTTAGTTCAACACCACACTATGCAAAAACTAAGGCAGGGCGCCCCTGCGAGTCTGTGTGAGTGGATTTGTTAGATCATCTCCATATTTGATTCTGAATTAATGTGAATACCCACAGAGGGGTATAACTGACAATGTTCGCAGCTAGGATCGTTTTATGAATTTTTTTCGGATCAACCCTTATAAGTACTGAAGAACGCTTGGCAAGAAATTCTTCAACAGAGACACTTAAAGCAAAAGCAATTACAGTCCAGAAGAGCATAGCACATGTCATAAAGATATACCACGATCCTGGTTGCTTAGCTGGATACATCGCTGGGGGGAAACTCCAATAAAAGTTCCCCATAGCGGCAAGAGATTGTGGTACATCTATTCCGGAGATAGCAACAAGATAGATTATCCAGTAAATCATAAAGAGCATGACAGGAAAACCAATGAGAGTTGTAACTACATTCCATTTGAGGGAATTGATAAATGACTTTTTCCAGCCTATCCGCAGGGTGTATTGGATCACAAGACATTCAAGCAGAATTAATCCTGGAAAATAAAGAATAATTTCAATCCCAACAGTAGGCGCAATAGGAACACCAACGTTAGCGCATGCTTCTACGGGAAATGCAAACAAAGCAAAAAATATTATGGTCCATTTTCTTTTCATGATCTAACGAGTCTGTAGGAAAAGTCTATTTTCGATAAATTTTATCTTTTTTCAGAAAAACACCTTCGTAGAATATATTTTATACTAAAACATAAAATCCTTGCAAACCATCTATTTTAGATGGCTTCACAGAGATCATACAAAATCTTATATAACTTTCAGGTTTTCAAAAATTGGCGGCAAAACCCTATGTTTTACTCAAATTTTACTTTTTCTACAGCCTCAACGTCTCCAGCCAGAGGGCGCCAGGGATTCCACTGACTGTCTTAAAGTTGGTGAATGTTAAATCCCCCCGGTTGTCCAACAAAGCCCGCCCTGGCG
The DNA here is from genome assembly GCA_963674745.2 of Desulfosudaceae bacterium. GTDB lineage: Bacteria > Desulfobacterota > Desulfobacteria > Desulfobacterales > Desulfosudaceae > JBFMDX01. Next base: position 1,507,030 of record CAXXDV010000001.1, read on the forward strand.
GTCCTGCTGGGCTGGATTGTTATGATTTAGGATATTATTTTTCAATCCACCCATTCAACTTTTACTTTAGTTCCTCTAAGACCTTCAAAAAACCCGCCGACTAAGGCCCATGCGGTTTTTTGGTTCCCTTGTCTTGTTTTAACTTTTATCCAAAAAATTCGTTGTCTCCAAACAAGTTTAAAAAAAAATGGATTCATTTTTAATCTTGGATATTTGAAGTCTATTAAAGCATATCCATTATTACTTGCCCAGATTTCGAGTATTTTTTTACCCTTTTTCGAGTTATAATAATGTTCAAATATAAACAATATAAGGAGAATAGATATCGGAACATTACATAATGATAGTAATATTAAAAGATCATTGTTCATATGCAGAAAAATCATAACGGCGGCAGCCAGAGGGAGCCAGGGCTTCTTCCGACTGTCTTAAAGATGGTTAAAGTTCAGTTTTCCCAGAATGCTCAGAACCCGGGTGCCCTGGCTATCCTTTTGCGCTGCCTTGTTCTGCAATCACTAATCCCACCAAAAATGAATCATGTTTTCTTTCAAAACTGGCTGCAGAAGTGGACTCGTTCCATCCCACTCGGAAATGTATAAGTCGAGCCCTGCCTGCATCTGAATGTCTGCTGGGAACAGCCTTTCGATCTGGCGGACTTCGCCGTCGGTGATCTTTCGCTCGAATTTAAGTTTCAATCCCGCTGGATCAGCGAACGTTACACGACAGGGAATCATGGCTGCAATGGCTTCGGTTTTCTCCGCGACAAGATTAATAGTGGCATTTTGATCGTATCCATAGCTCTGGGCGCCATGAGAGCCGACCCGGAATAGGCGTACTACATTGCCTACCTTCGTATCCACAGGCATAGAATATAAACGATGCCCTGTATCTCCATCAAGGAGGCCATAAAACTGGACCTTCTCACTATCGGGTGATCTGGGGGGATCACTGTATATCTCTTCATGAGTGACAGGAGCACCTATGGTCCAGCCGGGTGGCAGTGCAGAAGTATTCATCTTATTCGCCTGTTCATGGTTACATCCAAATGCAAGGATGAACAACAATATTGTGAAAAATATTCTCATGATCTCTTGCAGAACGTCCGCCACCACCGGCGAGCAGGGTTTGCGGACTTCGCTAAAGGAAGTTTAACTCTAAATTACGCCAAAACTAAGGCGGCCCGCCCCTGCGAGTCCGTGTGAGTGGCGTTGTTATGTGCCTCTAATCATTCGTATTTCTTATATGCACTCCAATGCGTATCACAATTCAAGCATTTGCTATGGAAAACGCCTAAATATCTCCAACTAAAACCGAATAATTCTCCACAGACAGGACAAGTACTGTATTTACTTGCAAGGCTGGAAATGAACAGCGCTACAAGATATGGCAAAAAAAATATAGCCATGATTATTCCAAAGTAGAATCCATTGAAAAGGATATCGCTAAATAATGCCACAATAATAAAATACGGGAATGTGCAACCAGCAAGAATCCAGTTGGTTTTTCTCGCAAGCCTTATTTTTCGTAGTTCCTTTGCAATTTTTCTATTGTCTTCTTCACCCATTATTCTTTGGCACATAACGGCGGCCGCCAATGGGAGCCAGGGCTTCCACCGACTTGCCTTAAAGATGGTTTATGTTCGTTTCCCCCGGAATCTCAAAACCTGACTGCCCTGGCTCTCCTTTGCGCGGCCTGGTTATAAACGAAAATTAATTTTTTAAAAAAATAGACATAATAAAATTATTGAAATAAATACGAATAACATACCATATTGTATAATAAAAATGTCATCCTTTTTGGGAGCCGAAGCTCGCCTCATTATTATGATCGCAATAAACCCCCAATGAACAAAGACCAAAAGCAAACAAGCTCGAAATACCTGCCCTCCATCAAGAATCAAACTGGATAGAAATAAAACAAGCAATTGCCATATGATGGCTGAGAAAATTGATTTCTTTAATTCTGGTGAGAATATTAACATCATTGTTTATGTTTATAACGTCGGAAGCCAGAGGCAGCCAGGGCTTTCTCGGACTGCCTTAATGATGATTAATGTTCATTTCCCCCAGGTTGCTCAAAATCCGACTGCCCTGGCTGTCCTTTCTGAGCTTCCTGGTTAGATGATTCTATCTTTTTAAAAGTCTCGTCGTATTTACCGAGAAAGCCTATTACCTTATCTGGACCTATTATCAATATAGTTCCTATGATAAGTTTTATAATTGGTCCTATGAGATAAGTCCATCTGTGTTCCACGCCCCTGACGTGCACTGGCACCTCATTAATGGTTTTATAGTATAGACCGATATCTATTGACAGTTGAATAAACTGTGGAATCGCCTGAGAAAAAATAAAAATCCCTAAAACCAATAATGCAATTCGTGTCGTTTTTTCAGAGGCAGTTATATGCATGCTGCCTTCCTCAGCCTCGCTAAATTCGATTATAAAGGTACTCATTCTTGGAGCAAAAATATAAAGTAACAGGCCGCAGGCAATCAATATGAAAGGGCTTACAAGAAGGTAAGGATATGAGCTTGATGATTCTATGAACATCGAAGTGACATGCGGCAACGAACTCAACCCTTGAACCCCAAAAAAGATTCCAAGAAGCCGTAAACATAGTGTAACAAAATTATTCTTTTTCATTTGTTTGCTCTTCTATATTCATCTAACGGCGGCCGCCAATGGGAGCCAGGGCTTCCACTGACTTACCTTAAAGATGGTTATTGTTCGTTTTCCCCCGACTCTTCAAAAACCGACTGCCCTGGATCTCCTTTGGGCGGCCTTGTTATACCCTAACCCTACATCTTCATTACATCTACTAAATCTTGCATCCGTTCTTTGATACTTTCGTCGACTTCGTCTATTGAAATCACGCCCCGGACGATTCCAAAGCCTACTGTGATAAACGGATTATTCAAAGTATAATTTTTGTGTAAGAATCTTGCTTTATCATGATGGTATTCGTGAATAAATTTATCAAGATCCCAAACAGTGATATCCTTTTTTCGCCATGCATCAAATTTTTCGGCTAATTCTTCCTGACATTTCGCCAAGTCTTTTTCATAGGCTATTTCTGTAAGTTCTCTGAGCTGTCTTTTTTGTTTTTTTGTTAATTGTTCCATAAATTCTATTGGGTATAACGTCTGCAGCCAAAGTAGCCAGGGCTTCCAGTGACTGACTTTAAGGTGGTTGATGTTCAATTTCCCCCGAATGTTCAAAAGCCGAATGCCCTGGCTATCATTTGGGCTGCTTGGTTAAGTGCCCGCATTATTGAGAAAGACTTTAACGACAGCATGGGCAAATAAATTAAAATGATATTTTTCTTTTTACGCCTTGTCCATCATGAACTTATGAAAACGGGTAGGTCTCTTTTCATCCGGACAAATAAAGGCGCAAAATCAAACAGTCCCGCCAGATCAAAATACAGCTTATCTTTACTGATTGAAAATATCAATCTAGTGACAATTTCCATAGTGGCAACGAAGATCATTTTTCGTCAAAATTCTTTTTTTATTTTTTCCCGTACAGATTAAGTGCACTTAACGTCGGCCGCCAATGGGAGCCAGGGCTTCCACTGACTTGCCTTAAAGGTGGTTACTGTTCAATTCCCCCCGGTTTTTCAAAACCCGAATGCCCTGGCTATCCTTTGCGCGGCTTGGTTATCTTTAAAATATTATATTTTCGGGCAGCCGCTTCTGGAAGAATTTTCTCTAAAGTTCATATCGTTCATCACACTCATCATTTAACTCGGAATACCTTTTTCTGAGATTTTCCAAACGGCTTTCCAAATCAATTCTTTCGACACCTTTCAAAGGCGGATCTGAATTGAGCTTATCTTGAATGAGCTCCATTTCTTCATAGGTTGCCCGGGCTTTTTGGCAACTTTCTGGCTCTGGTAAACCAAAAATAATTTCCGTCATAAAACCACATGATGGAAGAGTCAGCAGAGAAATCATAACCAGGACTTTCAATGCTTTTATCAAGTTGCCCCTCATATATGTTGAAAGATAACGCCCGCCACCACCGGCGAGCAGGGTTTGCGGACTTCTCTAAAGTGAGTTCAACTCCAAATTACGCCACAACAAAAGCCGCGCGTCCCTGCGAGTCCGTGTGGGTGGCGTTGTTATCTCTAAATGTTATGCTTTTTTTTAACTTCTGAGATTCTATCCCAAACTGCTTTTGAAACTGAATCTTGGGATACTTGATCGAAAATGTTATTTAGTACCCGTTTTTCATCATCATCAATAATATTATCGGCCATTGCTAATCCAAGCAGATAATTGATTTCTCCAATATCCAGCGTACCATCATCAGTGAAACATTTAATAGAGTCGAGGGCAATTCTTAAATGACTTTCAAGTGGTGACATTTGATTGTACCTTTCTCTCCAAGAGGGTTGTCGGTTAAAGCGCACTTAATATTATAAGAGAGATAACGTCTGAAGCCAATGGCAGCAAGGGTTTCCACTGACTTGATTAATGTTGTTTGCTGTTCAATCACCCAGCATGTTCAAAAACCGAGTGCCCTTGCTGTCCTTTGAGCTTCATTGTTAGTTTTCTATATCCAATAATAGCCACTGGTTTAATTCATCATAACCTTTTACATATGTACGAACATCAATATTTAAGCGATTCCCAAATGCTGCAGTATATTTTTTATAGTCTATTATGCCAAAAAAGAGGTTGTTTATATTGATAATTACTCCTTGTGGGTAATAAACACACGACCTTCCCAAAACCGCTTTTTGTAGGGGATTATTTTCTTTAAAAAGTTTCCATTCATTTATCGTAGTGTTTAAATATCTGTTCCACTCAAAATCAAATTCTTCTTTTGTTATCTCTGGGACTTCTTCTGATGGAGCAAACTCTTGAATAGGTTGATCGCATATACTTGGATGTGGCAACCAATCGGTTGAAGCCTTGTCATTCCTTTGAGCGGGGTTATCAATAACTGTAAATTTCTGTTCATGTTTTGTTATTCGGTTTGATGCAATATACTTTTCTCCATCAACGTCTAATTGTCTGAACACTATCAAATCAGTTTGTATATATTGCGCCTCCAGGAAACAAAAACCACCTCCCAAAGGGCCTTCTTCATTTGAGTGTTTGAAATAATATGACCTATTCATAGGTAACTCCGAAAACTAACGTCTTCAGCCAAAGGGCGCCAGGGCTTCCCCCGACTGACTTAAAGTTGTTTTATGGTCAATTTTTTTCGGATATTCAAAATCCGAATGCCCTGGCGATCCTCTTGCGCTGAATTGTTCGGTGCCGATTTTAGTTTCCGAAAAACAGCTCTTTTGTCTCATAAAGCTTAGAACTATGTTTCCATCCAGACTCATGAGGTGGATCAGGGAAAGGGGCCTTTGCATAACCACAAGATTCCTTGAAATTAAATACAGCATGTGGAACTTGATTGATCAATAAGGCTGCTGCAGAAAAATCCCTCGTCCATATAATTTTAATCATGGATGGTTTATCTCGGTCTATTACATCCTTAACATTGTATATATGTAGAGCATCTACGAAAAATTGATCAGGGAGAGAATAATCTCGCGCATAAAAATAGCCTGTCTCACCATCATCTTCAAAAACAACTCCACGAATCCCATCAGATGTATCCGATTCAAGGACGATTTCTTCCCCGACCACGATTTTTTCTTCTACACCCAAAAATGGTGGCTTCATATTTTATGCACCGAACGTCGGCAGCCAAAGGGCGACAGGGCTTCCACTGACTTGCCTTAAAGACGGTTAATGTTCATTTTCCCCCGAATGTTCAAAAGCCGAATGCCCTGGCGATCCTCTTGCGATGCCTTGTTATGTGTTTACGTTTTTTTTCTGTATCTTATGTCTCTTTATTCGAGGAATAGTTTTTAGTAACAATAATATTTATTATCAGCACGATAATTACAAAGACCGTAAAACAAAAATAAATTATAAACAAAGAAACAGAAGCTTTTTCGGAGATATCTTGCACTTTCGAAATATCTTTTAAGACCCCAATAATTTTTATGGGGTCTGTTGTGTTATCAATCTCAGAACTTAAATCAGAAACTAAGGAGCTGGTCTGTGTACTTGGCATCCCCATAAAAACATAATAAAGAACTAATACTGATACAATCAAACCGATAATATTGATACCAGATAGCCAAGATAAATCTTTTCTTTTTTTCACATACCACCTCCGTACTTTCATACCTATGTTGACACATAACGTCCGCCACCACCGGCAAGCAGGGTTTGCGGACTTCGCTAAAGTGAGTTCAACACCAAACTATGCCAGGACAAAAGCAGCCCGCCCCTGCGAGTCCGTGTGAGTGGCATGGTTATGTAACTGAATTCAATTCTTTTTTCTTCCTTCTTGTAAAAAATCCAAATATCATTCCCGCAAACATTAATATAATTCCAATAATGATAAGGATTCTCGATACAGAAAAACCTGCTATTATAAACCCAAATGCTGCTGTATATAGTAACCACGACGATAACGACCAAACAGCAATCGTATTTTCCTGTTTAGAGTATTTGAGGCCCTGTTTTTCTGAAGTTTCTGGTTCCAATATCTTTTGTGCCAGATTTGTATCACTTTCACAGACCTTGAGCTTTACACCATGTATAGACTGCATTATAGGATACGCTCCACCACAATCATCTTTCACAATAAGAGATTTGATACCTGAAACCTCAAGTTTACCTTTCGCAATTTCTGCTTCCAGATTAGAAGAAAAGGATTTTATAGTGACAAGGTCTTTTTGCATGTTTCAATCAATTTTGCGAGAAGTTACATAACGTCTGAAGCCAATGGCAGCGAGGGCTTCCACTGACTTAATTAAAGATTTGGGTTGTTCAGTTTCCCCCGTATGTTCAAAACCCGAGTGCCCTCGGTGTCCACTTGAGCTTCTTGGTTAGGCTTTTTAATTAATTTCGTTTGTTACTTTGAAATCAATATCATTGTTTTTAAGAAAAAGTCTTAAATTGTTGAAGATCTGGACTTTGTCTTTATTGCTCACAAATGGTGCTATCGGTATGTTTAAAATTTTATCTTTTAATGAATATAAAGCTTGAAGCTCATAGCCTATTGAGCCTTTAGAAAAGTGTAAACCTAAGAATGAATGTATTGGAACTACCTTATTGGTTTTTATCGGCCCGAAATTTTTGAAGATCAACCCATCAGAATTTATTTCAATAATTTCTTTAGCGTTTATAAAAAGCAAAATCAAAAATGATGCTACCCCCACAAGACAAGTAAGAAACAGGACAAAAAAATGGAGATAGGAAAAATCAATAATTAATTTTCTAATACCAAGGCAGGAGCCAAAAAGGAATGTGGAACCAAAAATTATCAAGAAAATAATTATGGGCTTATTTTTGGGGAAGTCTTTTGGATTTAATTCGAATATTTTATCGTTCATCCTGAAGCCTAACGTCGGCCACCACCGGCGAGCAGGGATTGCAGACTTTTTTTAAAGTGCGTTCAACACCAAACTTGGCTAAAGCCAAGGCAGCCCGCCCCTGCGAGTCCGTGTGAGTGGCATTGTTGGGTCATTTCCTATTTAATTCACTGCTAATGATGTCTTTAATATTCTTCTCATCAAGAAAACATTTATATAAAACGGCACGTATTCTTGATTCATCTTTTTTTGCAACGGCCGCATCAAAATCATCAAGTAAGCCTAAATTGAATAATCTTTCATTGACAGTCATTCCGTGGATTGAGCGAACAAATAACTCTTTGAACTTATCCCATGCTTGATATGCTTTGGAGTATGAAGCATTGTCTTTAAGCCAAGAATTTCCGAAGAGCTTTTCCATCGTAGAGATATCATCACCAATAGGTTGCGCTTTCACCAACTTTGAAATAATTATCGCAGAGTAGGACAGAAACCTTTCATAAATAGGTATGTCTTCAGCATAGTTTGTCTTTCTGGCAAGAGATTCAATTTCTAAAATGAATTCCGCCATCAATGATATTTCTGTTTCATTCATGATTTTGAGACCCAACGTCTGCAGCCAAAGTAGCCAGGGCTTTCTCCGACTGCCTTAAAGATGGTTAATGTTCGATTTTCCCCGAATTTTCGAACCCGAGTGCCCTGGCTATCATTTGGGCTGCTTGGTTGTGCGAAAATATATTTTATAGTGATTCACAAAAATTTGCAGGGCTTTTCGTTACAAAGTTTTGCAAAAAAGTACAGAAACCGTTTTTCATCTTTTCCGGATTGACTGGCGAATTCAAAAAATCCAATTTCTGGCTGATCAGAAACGCATGATCTGATCGATGCCGGTGGTTCATTCGCAAAGATGAAAAATATATCTTTTTTCCCCTTTGTTTCAAATTCATCCTGCCAAAAATTATCGAGTAGCTCGATTTTCCAAAAAGCGTTTTATACGCACAACGTCTTCAGCCAATGGGCGCCAGGGCTTCCACTGACCGGCTTAAAGTCGGATAATGTTCAATTCAGCACGGCAGTTCAAAGCCCGAGTGCCCTGGCGGTCCTTTGCGCTGAATGGTTATAAATCGAAACCTTTTTAATATATTTTTTCCTTTTCCCAATTGTTCAGAATTGCATCATATCGGTCAGCTTGCTTCTCCCAACGATCCAATATATTCGACATGCGCTCAACATTGATCTTTTGTAATCCTTGTAGCCGAGCGGATTCTTCTAACTGTCTTTTAGTTTCCAATTGGAGCTCAATGTTTTTTTTGACCTGTTGCTCATACATATCAACCTGGTGTTGATATCCATTTTGTTTCTGGGGCGCTAAATGGGGGCTATTGAAAATATTGTAAACAATGATTAAGGCAAAGAATAAAATTATCGTCAGACTGACGCCTTTCCAAAAACTATTCATTGGTGTGCCTCATTGATTTATAACGTCCGCCACCACCGGCGAGCAGGGTTTGCGGACTTCGCTAAAGTGAGTTTAACTCTAAATTACGCCAGACCAAAAACAGCCCGCCCCTGCGAGTCCGTGTGGGTGGCGTGGTTATACGCCAGATTTATTTTTTTCAACTTTTTCAAGAATGTCTTTGATTAATAAAGGGTCATCTGCCCAGAAAGGTCTTGGAATTCTAACGACCGATTTATTTATACCGTCTTTTAGTTTTATGAACAGAAAAGGATTAAAGCTAAATGTTTTTTTTGCATTTGATAATTTAACAGTTCCTCGTCCTAAAAATGGGTCTATGGCTTCTATTTCGTCATCTACCATAACTGACCCCATGCTTAGCATAGCACTTAAAGCCCCTATGATACCGCATAATAGAGCTATTAAACCGATAAATTTTAGAAAGGGTATGTCAAATCCACATTCACAACCAGCATAAATAAAAATAATAATCGAAGAGGATATTGCAGCGGCTAAAGACTGCTTCCAAACATTCAATTTTATAATATAATTTTTCATTTTATTTGTGTAGCGTATAACGTCTTCAGCCAGAGGGCGCCAGGGATTCCACTGACTGACTTAAAGATGGTTAAAGTTCATTAAGCACGGTTGTTCAAAAAAGCCTGCCCTGGCGATCCTGCTGGGCTGAATTGTTAGAATTTCAATAATTTTAGAACCTTATCTTTAATGGACGCTTTATCTTTGTGCTGTTCTAAAACATCTGGGTGATAAAGTTTTTCTGCATCCTTCGTTCTATAACCATACTTGCGCCCAGCATCCGGATTCTCAGTATCAACAATTGTCCCAACATGCCATCCTTCGTATCTTACCGCACAACTAATATGTAAGGTAAGAAAGGTTCCTTTATTTTCGATTTTTCGAATAATTACGCTAAATGGATGATGTGTCTCATATAGGATAAATTCATCATCCACATTCAAATCGCCAGATATTACCTGAACGTCGATTTGTGGTTTATGATCAAAATCCTTTTTTTCTATTGGCCGAGAGGCAATTATTTTGAAAACAGCCATAGGTATAATTTTATAATTCTAACGTCCGCCACCACCGGCGAGCAGGGGTCTGCGGACTTCGCTAAAGTAAAGTTCAACTCCAAATTACGCCAAAGCCAAAACAGCCCGCCCCTGCGAGTCTGTGTGAGTGGCGTGGTTAGCCTGCTTTATCTATATAATTTAGTAACTCAGACATATTAACATTATAGTTTGTAAAAAACATGTGCCCTTTGCCAGTTCTATCTCTTTTTCTGCATTTTTCTCTATGTGACTTGTTAATTGATAATTCATATTTTGTAAAATCATGAATTTTGATACCGATCACGGTAATTCGTGGGCTTGGTCTTATAACAAGTTCAAAATCATTATAAGGCAATTTAATACCAATTCGATAATCTTCATATCCCTGGCTATCAAATTTGCCAATCACAGGCAGTTCAAATAAATCTTTGAAGCCGAAAACGCCAAAAAAAAACGATAGTAAAATAAAGAAAATTCCTGGAATGAGTCCAGTAACTCCGTGTATATGAATGATGTATGCGCCACATAGCAGTAGAATCATGCCTAAAAAAATTACAATTAGGGAGATTTGTTTATTTGATGTCACTTCGATTTTGTCTTTAGTGATGAACCGGGTATTATTTTTTCCCTTTTTCCTATCGGATATTTCTTTTTTAACAAGCTCAAATCGATCTTTATATTTCTCCCTATCTATATGGAAATAAATATCCTTTAATTCGTCCAAGCCCAATTGGTTAAGATATTCTTGGTAATCGTTCATCAAGATTTTCTCAGGCTAACGTCCGCCACCACCGGCGAGCAGGGTTTGCAGACTTCGCTAAAGTGAGTTTAACTCCAAATTACGCCAAAACCAAAGCCGACCGCCCCTGCGAGTCCGTGTGAGTGGCGTTGTTAGCTGTTTCATTGATCAGCTGTAAACAATACATATCGATTATTTTCAGCTGCCCGATTATATAATTGTCGAACATTTTGAAACCAATCCCAAGTGTATTCAAAATCCTCGTCTGTTAATTCCATACCGTAGCTTTCAGGGTTTATGCTAAAATATTTTTTTCTAAATTCGCTTTCTGATATTTCTATTAAAGCCTTATTGATATCTTTAACTTGATCGGGAGATTTTAAACTCATTATATAGTCATCGTCTGTGTAGAGAAGATCACCAGCAAGAACAACATGATTTAATGGGTAATTACCACCATCCCAAGTTAACTCACCATCGGCAAGAACACGATGCATCGCATCCCAAGCTTTGTCACTTTCAGCAGCGAATTTCTTGTCATCTTCTAAGTATTGTTCTTCAATTACTTCAGTGACAAACTCAAGTCGATCTTGCTCATCGTCCATTGATATAATCGTTTTGACTTCTGATTCATTAAGAGCGAAATGGACACCTAAACATGACATTATAGGTTCTCCTTCCAACAGCTAACGTCTGCAGCCAAAGTAGCCAGGGCTTTCTCCGACTGCCTTAAAGATGGTTAATGTTCGATTTTCCCCGAATTTTCGAACCCGAGTGCCCTGGCTATCATTTGGGCTGCTTGGTTGTGCGAAAATATATTTTATAGTGATTCACAAAAATTTGCAGGGCTTTTCGTTACAAAGTTTTGCAAAAAAGTACAGAAACCGTTTTTCATCTTTTCCGGATTGACTGGCGAATTCAAAAAATCCAATTTCTGGCTGATCAGAAACGCATGATCTGATCGATGCCGGTGGTTCATTCGCAAAGATGAAAAATATATCTTTTTTCCCCTTTGTTTCAAATTCATCCTGCCAAAAATTATCGAGTAGCTCGATTTTCCAAAAAGCGTTTTATACGCACAACGTCTGCAGCCAAAGTAGCCAGGGCTTTCTCCGACTGCCTTAAAGATGGTTAATGTTCAATTTTCCCCGAATTTTCGAACCCGAGTGCCCTGGCTGTCATTTGGGCTGCTTGGTTGTGCGAAAATATATTTTATAGTGATTCACAAAAATTTGCAGGGCTTTTCGTTACAAAGTTTTGCAAAAAAGTACAGAAACCGTTTTTCATCTTTTTCGGATTGACTGGCGAATTCAAAAAATCCATTTTCCGGCTGATCAGAAACGCATGATCTGATCGATGCCGGTGGTTCATTCGCAAAGATGAAAAATAAATCTTTTTTCCCCTTTGTTTCAAATTCATCCTGCCAAAAATTATCGAGTAGCTCGATTTTCCAAAAAGCGTTTTATACGCACAACGCCCGCCACCACCGGCGAGCAGGGTTTGCGGACTTCTCTAAAGTGAGTTCAACTCCAAATTACGCCACAACAAAAGCCGCGCGTCCCTGCGAGTCCGTGTGGGTGGCGTTGTTATCTCTAAATGTTATGCTTTTTTTTAACTTCTGAGATTCTATCCCAAACTGCTTTTGAAACTGAATCTTGGGATACTTGATCGAAAATGTTATTTAGTACCCGTTTTTCATCATCATCAATAATATTATCGGCCATTGCTAATCCAAGCAGATAATTGATTTCTCCAATATCCAGCGTACCATCATCAGTGAAACATTTAATAGAGTCGAGGGCAATTCTTAAATGACTTTCAAGTGGTGACATTTGATTGTACCTTTCTCTCCAAGAGGGTTGTCGGTTAAAGCGCACTTAATATTATAAGAGAGATAACGTCTGCAGCCAAAAGCAGCCAGGGCTTCCACTGCCGTTCTTAAAATTGTTTGCTGTTTAAAAACCACCGAATGTTCAAAAACGCCTTAGCCCTGGATGTCTTCTTGGGCTGCTTGGTTATACTCCGCCAGTCATTTTGAGGTTAACATCAATAGTGTTATAAAAAGCCATATAAAAATAAGGCAGATGCTAAAAGCTCCCCATTTTTTTCTTTTAAAATCCCGTACGCAAACACCAACAGATCCAATAAAGACGATTACTGATAGTGCTGAAAGCAAATAATGATCATTTTTGTACAATTCTGTAGCGACATAGGTTGGAAGACAAATAATTAATAGTAACATCAAAAAACTGAGCGCAATAAAGTGAATGGCTTGATCTAGAAAATCCATTCCTTTGAAAAAGCTCTTAATATATTCGAACATTCTTAATTCCATGCGGAGTATAACGTCTTCAGCCAGAGGGCGCCAGGGCTTCCACTGACTTGATTAAAGGTGGTTAATGTCCAGTTCTCTCAAAAGTTCAAAACCCGAGTGCCCTGGCGATCCTACTGGGCTGAATTGTTAGCCTTTTTTATTTTTATAATTGATTACGGTAATCCTATCTGTATCGGGTAACTCAATCCAGTTTTCATCTGGAAAATCTGGATCTTTCCCAATGCACACATATGGGTGGCTGTTTATTTCGCAAACCTTTTTATAATCTTGAAGATCATTTTGGATTTCTTCCCATGTATCGCCAGATGCAATACAATCTATATCACCGGGGAAAGACGTATCCCCCAAAATACTCCAATTTTCGCCTTCTCGATAATTATTCTTGGCTCTGCTTAAAAGACTCTCAGAAAAAATTCCACGTATCGGATATGCATTCTTGAATATACTCAAAATATATTTGGAATTTATATTCATTTCGTTGTTTTCTGCATAGAGTACAAGATTCTTATACCTATCTATAGAATTGATGAAAAAGTCTGGCCCTTTACCAGGGAAATTAACAAAGTGTACATCAACAAAAAGCAAATCTTGTTCCTGAAGCCATGTCCTCAAGGTTTCCGTAACAAATTGATCGTTGTAAGAAAAAGGTCCCATGTTTGTAAGGCTAACGTCTGCAGCCAAAGTAGCCAGGGCTTCCAGTGACTGACTTTAAGGTGGTTGATGTTCAATTTCCCCCGAATGTTCAAAAGCCGAATGCCCTGGCTATCATTTGGGCTGCTTGGTTAAGTGCCCGCATTATTCAGAAAGACTTAAACGACAGCATGGGCAAATAAAATAAAATGTTATTTTTCTTTTTACGCTTTGTCCATCATGTACTTATGAAAACGGGTAGGTCTCTTTTCATCCGGACAAATAAAGGCGCATTATCACTTGGCCGCGCCAGTTCGAAATTACAATTTATCTTTACTGGACAAAAATATCAACTTGGTGACAATTACCATTTTGGCAACGAATGTCGATTTCAGCCCAAATTCTTTTTTTTATTTTTTTCCCGTACAGAATCAGTGCACTTAACGTCTGCAGCCAAAGTAGCCAGGGCTTCCAGTGACTGACTTTAAGGTGGTTGATGTTCAATTTCCCCCGAATGTTCAAAAGCCGAATGCCCTGGCTATCATTTGGGCTGCTTGGTTAAGTGCCCGCATTATTGAGAAAGACTTTAACGACAGCATGGGCAAATAAATTAAAATGATATTTTTCTTTTTACGCCTTGTCCATCATGAACTTATGAAAACGGGTAGGTCTCTTTTCATCCGGACAAATAAAGGCGCAAAATCAAACAGTCCCGCCAGATCAAAATACAGCTTATCTTTACTGATTGAAAATATCAATCTAGTGACAATTTCCATAGTGGCAACGAAGATCATTTTTCGTCAAAATTCTTTTTTTATTTTTTCCCGTACAGATTAAGTGCACTTAACGTCCGCCACCACCTGCGAGCAGGGAATGCGGTCTTCGCTAAAGTGAGTTTAACACCAAACTACGCCAAAGCCAAAAACAGCCCACCCCTGCGAGTCTGTGTGAGTGGCGTTGTTATACCTTTTCTCTTTTTTTCTTTAAAGTCGCTAATGAATTCACTATTGCTGCTACAAGAAAGACGCCGCTTAGAAACAGCAATATTGGACATGAAATCATGACGAATTTCTCAGCAGGTGAATTGGGTACGACAGAAATGGAGGAAATTACAAGAAAGGGAATAAAACAAAGGAAGAAACCCGCCCAAAAGGAATGCTGCTTATGTTTCCCTGATTCCATATATTAAACCTTTTCAAATGTATAAAACATTCATCCAAAACAAGATAACATTAAAACAACCCCATGACACGCAAAACCACCAATCAGGAATTTAATGGCGCTTGGCCTTTTCTGATCATTTATTTGTTCTAAAAGGACTTCTGCAATTCCAATAAATTCTAAAACTATTCCACAGACAGTCAGGATTATAACAAAAGGTATATCCATATTCTTTTAGGTCGGTATAACGTCTTCAGCCAAAGGGCGCCAGGGCTTCCTCTGACTGTCTTAAAGATGGTTAATATTCAGTTTCCCCCAAATGTTCAAAACCCGAGTGCCCTGGCGATCCTTTTGCGCTGAATGGTTAACTGTTGACTATATAATTTTTAAAAATTTTATGAAAACGTTTATGTAAATCTACCAATTCCGGGTTTTGAATGAACCTTGTAAATTGGATAAATATATATAGGGTGGCAATTATCAGAATTGGGAAAGCAATATTAACAAGTACCTCTTTATCAAAGACCATACCTATCGCCACACAACACCATGAAATAACCATGACTATTCCAAAAAACCAGTTTACCAATTGCTTAGATTTGAACAAATTAAATGGTGGTAAAAGCCTTGAAGTGGCTTTCAAGAAAGATTTATCGCCATTTGGAACTATTTCTCCCGTGACGACAATATCGGTTATGTTGCTGTAGATCGTATTTGGCCAAACCAAAAATTTATTTTTGTATATTATGCCTTTAATGCTTGTCTTTGTCATGAACCATGGCAAAAGAATATGATCGAGAGAAGCGGATAACACACCGAGGGCATGCTTGGCATTGCAGTTAAGCAGCAACTCAGTCTCGAATTTATCTTTGTCCTTTGTACTATCGTTCATTACTTTTTATACAGTTAACGGCGGCAGCCAAAGTAGCCAGGGCTTTCTCCGACTGCCTTAAAGATGGTTAATGTTCAATTTCCCCCGAATTTTCGAACCCGAGTGCCCTGGCTGTCATTTGGGCTGCTTGGTTGTGCGAAAATATATTTTATAGTGATTCACAAAAATTTGCAGGGCTTTTCGTTACAAAGTTTTGCAAAAAAGTACAGAAACCGTTTTTCATCTTTTCCGGATTGACTGGCGAATTCAAAAAATCCATTTTCCGGCTGATCAGAAACGCATGATCCGATCGATGCCGGTGGTTCATTCGCAAAGATGAAAATTATATCTTTTTCCCCTTTGTTTCAAATTCATCCTGCCAAAAATTATCGAGCAGCTCGATTTTCCAAAAAGTGTTTTATACGCACAACGGCGGCAGCCAAAGCAGCCAGGGCTTCCACTGCCTTTATTAAAGTTGTTTGCTGCTCAATTCCCCCGGCATGTTCAAAAACCGAATGCCCTGGCTGTCATTTGGGCTGCTTGGTTAAGTGCCCGCATTATTCAGAAAGCCTTTAACGACAGCATGGGCAAATCAATTAAAATGATTTTTTTCTTTTTACGCCTTGTCCATCATGAACTTATGAAAACGGGTAGGTCTCTTTTCATCCGGACAAATAAAGGCGCAAAATCAAACAGTCCCGCCAGATCAAAATACAGCTTATCTTTACTGATTGAAAATATCAATCTGGTGACAATTTCCATAGTGGCAACGAAGATCATTTTTCGTCAAAATTCTTTTTTTATTTTTTCCCGTACAGATTAAGTGCACTTAACGTCTGCAGCCAAAGTAGCCAGGGCTTCCAGTGACTGACTTTAAGGTGGTTGATGTTCAATTTCCCCCGAATGTTCAAAAGCCGAATGCCCTGGCTATCATTTGGGCTGCTTGGTTAAGTGCCCGCATTATTGAGAAAGACTTTAACGACAGCATGGGCAAATAAATTAAAATGATATTTTTCTTTTTACGCCTTGTCCATCATGAACTTATGAAAACGGGTAGGTCTCTTTTCATCCGGACAAATAAAGGCGCAAAATCAAACAGTCCCGCCAGATCAAAATACAGCTTATCTTTACTGATTGAAAATATCAATCTGGTGACAATTTCCATAGTGGCAACGAAGATCATTTTTCGTCAAAATTCTTTTTTTATTTTTTCCCGTACAGATTAAGTGCACTTAACGTCTTCAGCCAATGGGCGCCAGGGCCTTCTCTGACTGATTTAAAGTTGGTTAATATTCAATTCAGCACGGCTGTTCAAAACCCGAGTGCCCTGGCGGTCCTTTGCGCTGAATGGTTATCTTCTTTTTATTTTTTTATTATTTATCGCTTCCCAATTATCCCAGAATTCTTTTCTGTGTCTCTCATAATCTTCTTCTGTATTATGATAAAGGAACACTTCCTTTAGGTTTATAAAATCACTTTTTGTGAGAAAGTTTGGCAAGATTTTTCGAATATGTTCTTTTTCAAGCAGGTGTTCATAGAAATGAGTTAAAACAACTGTTCTGATCTCAGCATTGTCAGAATCCTCAAGACACCATTTCGCATAATCAAAAATTTCATTAAGGCTCTCAAAATCTTTATTCTCGATAAGCATATCCAATTCTATCCAAAGCATTCCAATAGAATCGATTTCATTAGATTGGATCAGTTCCCGTTGGGATGGAATTTTCTCCAATGCATTTTTTCGCCATTCGTTCATTTTTTCTCGTTGGAAGATAACGTCTTCAGCCAATGGGCGCCAGGGCCTTCTCTGACTGATTTAAAGTTGGTTAATATTCAATTCAGCACGGCTGTTCAAAACCCGAGTGCCCTGGCGGTCCTTTGCGCTGAATGGTTATCTTCTTTTTATTTTTTTATTATTTATCGCTTCCCAATTATCCCAGAATTCTTTTCTGTGTCTCTCATAATCTTCTTCTGTATTATGATAAAGGAACACTTCCTTTAGGTTTATAAAATCACTTTTTGTGAGAAAGTTTGGCAAGATTTTTCGAATATGTTCTTTTTCAAGCAGGTGTTCATAGAAATGAGTTAAAACAACTGTTCTGATCTCAGCATTGTCAGAATCCTCAAGACACCATTTCGCATAATCAAAAATTTCATTAAGGCTCTCAAAATCTTTATTCTCGATAAGCATATCCAATTCTATCCAAAGCATTCCAATAGAATCGATTTCATTAGATTGGATCAGTTCCCGTTGGGATGGAATTTTCTCCAATGCATTTTTTCGCCATTCGTTCATTTTTTCTCGTTGGAAGATAACGTCCGCCACCACCGGCGAGCAGGGCTTGCGGACTTCGCTAAAGTGAGTTTAACTCCAAAATACGCCAAAGCCAAGGCGGCCCGCCCCTGCGAGTCTGTGTGGGTGGCGTTGTTATATGCAAAAATATTATTTCTTAAAATCAGTTGCGGCTTCAACGATTTCTTCGTTTGTGCTTTTAAGACCAAACTCAACTAATTTTGTAACCAAATCTTGATCAAGGGTTTCGTAAACTTCCAGAAGCCGCCTAAAATGCCATTCGTCGGATAAGTTCAGCGTTTCCGCCGCAACATTTTCGATATTTTCAAGAACCCATTTTTTTGGCATTGAGAGAATAATATCTCTCCCCTTCAAAATATTTGGCGTGTACGATGCGTCACATGCCAAGCCAACAGCTTCTTTCAAATTTTTGATATTTGTATCATTCATATTGCATATAACGGCGGCAGCCAAAGGGCGCCAGGGCTCCCACAGACTTGCCTTAAAGACGGTTAATGTTTATTTCCCCCCGAATGTTCAAAAGCCGAATGCCCTGGCGATCCTCTTGAGCTGCCTTGTTCGGCCATAATTATTTATATTGGAGGAATAAAATAGCTCCTAACACAGTAATGATTAACGATATGGCAAGAGCGATACTAAGTCCCTTCATTGCCTGGAAAAAATTATTACGACCTGTTTCAGCTACTTCATTCTCAAAAACATTACGCAAATGGGGAATTAAATATGCAATGCCATTTATAGCCATAAGCCCCAGAATTTTCCCAAAGATAAAACACGGGAGGATAATCGCGAGCGGCCATAAATTATCTGTTTGAAGAAGACCTTTGATACTTGAGTTTTCAATTTTAGCAAGGCAGATCAACATAATATATATTGTCGCGAAGGCAATAAAATATGAAATTGGCATTAGCGCCAATCGTAATTTTCTACCTTGTGATGTAAATGGTTGCATATTATGTGTCGGCCGAACGTCTGAAGCCAATGGCAGCCAGGGCTACCACTGACTTGGTTAAAGATTTTGGTTGTTCCACTCCCCCGACTTTTCAAAACCCGAATGCCCTGGCTGTCCACTTGCGCTTCTTTGTTCTGCATCAATAATATAACTTTTGTGTTTAAGGAAGAAGTAAATACAAAAGAGAAGGCAAACACAAAACGTAATTAAAAAATCTTTCCATCCAGTAAATTCCCATGTGTATTTTGCAACTCCTGGTATTGTATAAATTGCTTCCCATACAATTATTGCCACATATAGAAAAAGACATACCAGTGAAGCCCAGTGTTTATTTCTAAAAAGTCCAAGTGCTCCAACAATTCCCACAAGCCCCCACAGTGAGAAAAAACCAGTAGAAAGGATCCATCGAATAGTCCAGTCTGTCTTATTGAATGCATCATCCATAAATTCCGAGGGCATTGTACCCAAGCTATTTGCGAGGGAGTGTGAATTGATAAGGCAGGGTATGCCATAATACAACAAATATACTGAAAAGATCAGAATCAGAGTGGCAATGATGTTGTTAATCAATTTTTTCATGCAGAACGTCCGCCACCACCGGCGAGCAGGGATTGCGGACTTCGCTAAAGTGAGTTTAACTCCAAATTACGCCAGACCAAAAACAGCCCGCCCCTGCGAGTCAGCGTGAGTGGCGTTGTTGTGCAGGTTGTTAATTAATAAAAGCTTAAACCACCGGTTTTAAATGCTGAAATGATAACTGTAGCCCAAAATATAAATGGACTTAAAATATGAAAAAAAACCAAAAGTATTGCATTTTTCCGTTTTGATGATGAATGGCAGTTTATGAATGATTTATAAAATGAAGCAATATTTTTCAAATCACCAAGAAAGGATTTAATCATTCCTAAAGAGCTTATCTTATCTGTACTGTTTGTGTCTATAATTCTGACAAAATATATGAATGAACCACCAAAAAATATTGTGCAAAAAGCTATGATGATCAGTGATAATAGAGGCATTTATTCGAATATCCTGTCCTGCACAACGTCTGAAGCCAATGGCAGCCAGGGCTACCACTGACTTGGTTAAAGATTTTGGTTGTTCCACTCCCCCGACTTTTCAAAACCCGAATGCCCTGGCTGTCCACTTGCGCTTCTTTGTTCTGCATCAATAATATAACTTTTGTGTTTAAGGAAGAAGTAAATACAAAAGAGAAGGCAAACACAAAACGTAATTAAAAAATCTTTCCATCCAGTAAATTCCCATGTGTATTTTGCAACTCCTGGTATTGTATAAATTGCTTCCCATACAATTATTGCCACATATAGAAAAAGACATACCAGTGAAGCCCAGTGTTTATTTCTAAAAAGTCCAAGTGCTCCAACAATTCCCACAAGCCCCCACAGTGAGAAAAAACCAGTAGAAAGGATCCATCGAATAGTCCAGTCTGTCTTATTGAATGCATCATCCATAAATTCCGAGGGCATTGTACCCAAGCTATTTGCGAGGGAGTGTGAATTGATAAGGCAGGGTATGCCATAATACAACAAATATACTGAAAAGATCAGAATCAGAGTGGCAATGATGTTGTTAATCAATTTTTTCATGCAGAACGTCCGCCACCACCGGCGAGCAGGGAATGGTGACTATTGCAAAGCCACGTTAACACCAGACCACGAAATTTAAAAAGCAGCCCGCCCCTGCGAGTCCGTGTGAGTGGCGTTGTTAGCTCTTTTTTAAAATAATTTTATACTGTATCGGTCTACCAACATTAGAGCACCCAAAAGCGAAATCCCGCCAAATGTTAAATTATAAAGAAACGCCCAGCTAAAATAAACAAGGGCATCTCTTCTGCTTCGTTTGGTTGTGATATTTAAAACTTCTGCAACTAAAGTAATTGCGAGAACGATTACGAAAAGCAATGCGCCACTCAACAAGATTATTCCGAGCCACAAAAGAGCGGCTGGGAAACCTGATTTTATCCATGCGATGATGAACGCAATGCCAGAGATCCATCCCACCGATGCAAAACTCCAGATTGCCCCCAAAATCATTCCTTGATGCAAGCTGATTCTTCGTTCAATTTTCTCTGGAGTATCCATATTGTAGAGCTAACGTCCGCCACCACCGGCGAGCAGGGCTTGCGGACTTCGCTAAAGTAAAGTTCAACTCCAAATAACGCCAAAGCCAAAACAGCCCGCCCCTGCGAGTCTGTGTGAGTGGCGTTGTTATATTTTGCCTGTATTAATTTTATCTATAGCACGATCAAATTTGACCACCAATTCATTTAAAGTATCAACTGGACTCTTAGTAAAGGCTTTATCAGTAGGGTATAATGGCGCTACCCATTCGCATTCTTTGCAATTTTCGGCTATTGCAATCATTATGGTCAAAGACCCTTTCCAAGATTCAATTATTTCATGCGGGTCACAGTTTGGAAAAACTTGCATCAATTTTTCCATCATTTTCTTTGTTGGGCTTTGAAGCAAATTTATCACTTCAAGAGAATATTTAATCACATCTTTCGAGGCAGACGTCCTTGGCATTCCGACACAAATCGAAAAGCGCCAAAACCATTCCGCACATTCTTCTGAAATATCCGTGAAATATTCAGAATAGCTCAACAGGTCAAGTGAAGATGCATATTCGGGAAGAACGTGCATTTCAAATATGATTAATCTTGGATATTCTTTATATTGCCACATATCTTATAAAATATAACGGCGGCAGCCAAAAGCAGCCAGGGCTTCCACTGCCTTCCTTGAAGTTTTTTACTGTTCAATAATCCCCGGTTGTTCAAAAACGCCTTAGCCCTGGATGTCTTCTTGGGCTGCCTTGTTATAAATCTAATTATATAATGAAAGGCAGGCAAGCAATTAATAAAAATAATAATATATTGAATGCGAGCACAAAATAAGCATATACAAGTTGCATCCTACCTATATATTTATGCTCAGGTGCAATATATTGATTACCACAATTAGGGCAAACTACTAAAGATGGGTTTAATATATTTCCAAAGAATGAAAAAGATTTTTCATTTCTGGACAATTTTTCGAAAAAGTTATTGATTGCAAATCTTACATTCGAAAATGTGAAATGTCTATTGTTAGATTTGAACTTAAATGGACCTAAATTTTTAAACGGATAGTATCCATATTTTAAGTTCCTTGACACTCTAAATTTTCGATCACATTTTGGACATTTAGTAAATGTCATAAAAGATAAAATACCTAAAATAAATGATAAAGAAACGGCGAATATCAAAAAAATCAGAATCAAAAAAGGATCCATTTCTCATCTCTATGATTTATAACGTCTGCAGCCAAAGTAGCCAGGGCTTCCAGTGACTGACTTTAAGGTGGTTGATGTTCAATTTCCCCCGAATGTTCAAAAGCCGAATGCCCTGGCTATCATTTGGGCTGCTTGGTTAAGTGCCCGCATTATTGAGAAAGACTTTAACGACAGCATGGGCAAATAAATTAAAATGATATTTTTCTTTTTACGCCTTGTCCATCATGAACTTATGAAAACGGGTAGGTCTCTTTTCATCCGGACAAATAAAGGCGCAAAATCAAACAGTCCCGCCAGATCAAAATACAGCTTATCTTTACTGATTGAAAATATCAATCTGGTGACAATTTCCATAGTGGCAACGAAGATCATTTTTCGTCAAAATTCTTTTTTTATTTTTTCCCGTACAGATTAAGTGCACTTAACGTCTGCAGCCAAAGTAGCCAGGGCTTCCAGTGACTGACTTTAAGGTGGTTGATGTTCAATTTCCCCCGAATGTTCAAAAGCCGAATGCCCTGGCTATCATTTGGGCTGCTTGGTTAAGTGCCCGCATTATTCAGAAAGACTTAAACGACAGCATGGGCAAATAAAATAAAATGATATTTTTCTTTTTACGCCTTGTCCATCATGAACTTATGAAAACGGGTAGGTCTCTTTTCATCCGGACAAATAAAGGCGCATTATCATTTGGCCGCGCCAGTTCGAAATTACAATTTATCTTTACTGGACAAAAATATCAACTTGGTGACAATTACCATTTTGGCAACGAATGTCGATTTCAGCCAAAACTCTTTTTTATTTGTTTCCCGTACAGATTCAGTGCACTTAACGTCCGCCACCACCGGCGAGCAGGGCTTGCGGACTTCGCTAAAGTAAAGTTCAACTCCAAATAACGCCAAAGCCAAAACAGCCCGCCCCTGCGAGTCTGTGTGAGTGGCGTTGTTATATTTTGCCTGTATTAATTTTATCTATAGCACGATCAAATTTGACCACCAATTCATTTAAAGTATCAACTGGACTCTTAGTAAAGGCTTTATCAGTAGGGTATAATGGCGCTACCCATTCGCATTCTTTGCAATTTTCGGCTATTGCAATCATTATGGTCAAAGACCCTTTCCAAGATTCAATTATTTCATGCGGGTCACAGTTTGGAAAAACTTGCATCAATTTTTCCATCATTTTCTTTGTTGGGCTTTGAAGCAAATTTATCACTTCAAGAGAATATTTAATCACATCTTTCGAGGCAGACGTCCTTGGCATTCCGACACAAATCGAAAAGCGCCAAAACCATTCCGCACATTCTTCTGAAATATCCGTGAAATATTCAGAATAGCTCAACAGGTCAAGTGAAGATGCATATTCGGGAAGAACGTGCATTTCAAATATGATTAATCTTGGATATTCTTTATATTGCCACATATCTTATAAAATATAACGTCCGCCACCACCGGCGAGCAGGGTTTGCGGACTTCGCTAAAGTAAGGTTAACACCAACCTATGCCTAAACCCAAGGCCGACCGCCCCTGCGAGTCCGAGTGGGTGGCGTTGTTATGTCTTTATATTTTTTTATAAGTTCCAAACTTGACCTGTGAGAATTATTAGACCCATTGTGATGTACATTGATATCGGTGGCAATAAAATGAGCCCGATAACGCCTTTTAAAATCCGTTTCTTTTCGCTCCAATATGTACAAAAAAATATGGACGGAAGTACTAAATGCCCCATGTGTAAAACGGCTGAACCTACTTGGGTTATTTCATTTGATTTCTCCCAGCCCGCTGCTCCGACATAACAGAATATGGATATGGCAATGAAGCTTATAACAATTAAAACCGTTTGCCTTTTGAGTTTGTCTTTCAATGTATTCCATATCAAAAACTGTACGATTGATATTCCGTAAATCAATAGAAAGTCTATGGCAATTTTAGTTGTAGGATAGATCATTTATTTTGAGACATAACGTCTTCAGCCAAAGGGCGCCAGGGCTTCCTCCGACTGACTTAAAGAAGGTTTAAGTTCAATTCAGCACGGCTGTTCAAAACCCGAATGCCCTGGTGGTCCTTTGCGCTGAATGGTTAGTTTCCAACTTTTATTTCTTTTATAATTCTCTTTTTGGTTTCAATTAAATGTTTCTTCAAATTAATTGCCCACTCTTCTTTCTCGGGCTCTAATCTTTTGATGCTTTCATTCAAATGTTGGATTGCATCGCTAAACTCGAAATATCGAAAATCCTTTTTCTCCCTTTCACTGACCGGGAATAAAGACTTGATTTGCGATAGTGGCATATCGCGATAAACAACAACCTTAATATCATCTTTAGAATTTGGATCGCTACTGCCGTGGTTATTCCATTGCCACCATTCCATCCCAATTTTTTCGTAAACCATAGATTGTGGGCCAAAATCTTCATAATCGAAAACCCCGTATGGCTTCGTTGAATTCAGGCAGCTCGAAACACAAAAAAAGCAGAGTATCAAGAGTAGCGTATGAAATTTCATAATGAAACTAACAATGTTATTAGATAGAATTTCTCGATTACATCCCCCTTGAATATAATTAGCTATAATTTTTATTAATTACAAGCGAATTGTGATTAGCGCTATTTTTGTATATAAATAATTAGAAATCAATAGTTTATGTAAAATATTGGTAAGCCTAAATGGTTTTGCGATTCTTGTTTTCGTGCCATATGGGCTTCTTAGTCGGAATTTCTCGATAAAATTGGTTTTACTTATCAATTTGTTTTCAGGATCAGGGTGGAACCATGGCTGAATTCGTCAACCATTTGTTTTTAATGTTAATAAATATTAGAAGTCAGGTTCGATATTATGGGGGCCGGATAGTGCCTTTTTTTCGTTAATCGGGCAGGGATACATTGAAAAGAGGGTGAATCGTCAAGGCGAGGCTTCGTGTTGAATCAAAAAGGCATAAGCCAAGAAGCGGCCGTCATGGCTCAGGCTGATGCTGATGCCGGATTCCTCGCCGTTGATATACACCACGGGAAACAGGCTGTGTTTTTCATGACCGGTGTTGGTGATGGTCACATCATTTTCTGATAATGACAGGGCTGAAGCGATCTTTCTTCGTGCCGATGCCCGCACCATGCGTGATTGGAATTTTGAGCTTCTGCAGAAATCCGGCTGTGGAAGATCATTTATGGTCTCAATGCCGTAGCGGACGGTTTTGGCGGCCGGAGACGTTTGGGCACCAAAGCAGTGAATAAACGCCTGGTTTTGCAAGGCCCTGACATGGACCAGGCCAAAAGGTGTTGTAACCCGTCCCCGGATATCTTTTCCGCTTTCCGGGGTATCGAGGCACACGTCGTATCGCCGGGGCGCCGAAGATACGGCCGGGCAGATTTTGGCGGTAATTTTGTAGGCGGTTTCCTTGGCCGCCCAGAACAACTGCAGCAGGCTGTCCTGTTTATGGGATTTCATGAGGACCTGATGCTCGCGGGGTGTTAAGACCCGCTGCACAAATTTCCGGTCGTCGCTTTTTCCTTTTACATAAGGAGAGGACATATCAACGATGTCATTGCCCACGTGCATCAAAATACGTTTTTTCCATTTCAGCCAGTTTTTCGATGATTTGGCGGGAGTGCGCCCGATGCGCTTTCAGTCCTGACAGGTTGCGGTTTATCGCACACGTCTCTACCGCAAATGAAAAAACGTCGTTGGGCACGGGGATATTGCTGTAGGATGCCTGGTGTTCCCCCCGCAGGTAGAGACACATGACCCGGCAGTCCGGGCGGCTGTCGACCAGCCGGCCCGGACCGTAGGAAAACGTTTCGGTGTTGATCCGGCCTGTCCGGGAACGGGTACCTTCCGGAAAAATCATAATGCTTTCGCCCTGTTCAAGAAGGTACCCGCATTTGGCAAAACAGGCCTTGATGGATTCCCGCTTGCCCCGGCGCACCACGGGGATGCATTTTAACACAAAGCACAGCAGGGTCATGGCCGGGTTGCGCTGAAAATTCCGTTTTTCCGGAAGGTTCCAGGCCAGCAGGTGGTAATCGATCATATACCGCCAGACCGGGAACATGACATAGCTCAGGATAGCCGAATCGATCAAGGTCAGGTGATTGGCGCAGATGACCCAGGGGCCCTGGTGCGCATTAAAAAGGGCGGCGATCTTCTGTCTGTGTTTTTTCAGTTGGCTGACCCGGTAACCGGCCATCTTTATCAACAGAACCAGAATCGGCGCGGTCATAAAAATGGCGATTCGTCCTGAAAGATACTGAAGGTGCAGCAGAAAGAAGTCATGCCGTCTCATGCCTGCGCTCCTGCCGGGGCGGTTTTCCGGAGAATAACCCGGACGGCGTCCCCGATGGTTTTGATGGCATCGGCGTCATCATCATCGATTTCGATGTCAAAGCAGTCTTCCGCATTGATAATGATATCCACCAGGCGGGCCGAATTGACCTTGAGGTCCTTGATAATGTCTGTTTCCATAGACGCTTGCGCCAGCGCGTTTTCGTCTGTAACAAATTCTTCGATAATACCGATCAGTTCATCGTAAATGGCTTGTTCGTTCATTTTTGGTCTCCTTTGTGGTTGGTTTGGTAGTGTGATGCCTGTCCTTCCCATTTTTTTAGGATCAGGCAGCCGTTGACGTCTCCGAATCCGAAACTGGCCTTGGCCAGTACCTTTAAATCCGGGCAGTCTTTGCGGGTTTGCACGATTTTATCCGAAAAAGGCATGATCTCCGGGTGAAGATCTTCGCAATTGATTGACGGGTGCAGAAACCCGTTGCGAAGCTGGATGACGGCCGCAACGGTTTCAATCGCGCCGGCGGCGCCCAGGCAGTGGCCGATCAGCGATTTGGTCGAGTTGATATACGGAAAGTCAGCAGGCCCCCGTTCCAGGGCGTTTGACCAGTTTTGAATTTCGTGGGGATCGGCAAAAGTGGCGGAAAGGTGCCCGTTGATGGCATCGATTTCATCGGGTGAGATGCCGGCATCAGAAATCGCCTGCCGGATGCAGCGCAGCACGCCGTCGGCATTGGGCGCCGTCATGGAACCGCCGCCCCTCTGCCCGCCGGAGTTGACATGACCGCCCAGAATCTCGGCGTAAATATCCGCGCCCCGCGCGCGAGCGGTTTCCAGTTCTTCTAAGACCAGGACACCGGCGCCCGAGCCCGGGACGAAACCGCAGGCGGAAGCGCTCATGGGCCGGGACCCGCGTTCCGGTGCGTCATTGTACTTTCTGGACAGTATCCGCATGGAATCAAATCCGCCCCATGTGTACGGTGACGGGGCTTCGGCGCCGCCCGCGACCATGCGCCTGGCCCGGCCGTCACGAATTCTGTACATGGCGTCGATAATGGCTTCAGAGCCGGTGTTGCAGGCGGATGAATTCGAGGTTACCTGGTTTCCCAGCCCGAGTAATCCGCCGACCCTGGCGCTGATGCCGCTGCTCATCACCTGTTCGACCACCCGGCTGCCGATCCGGCGGACCCGGCCCTCGTTGACCAGCGGAATGATCCGTTCGGCAATGGTGTCCATATCGCCGATGCCGCACCCCATGACCGCGCCCGTGTCCCAGTCGGTTTCGGTGTCGTTTTTGTCAACGGAAAATCCGGCGTTGGTCCAGGCCTCCAGCGCCGCCACCGAGGCGTACCCGATATTGTCGCTGGTGTCTTTTAGCTGTTTCTTCGGAATATGCTTTTCAAAAATCGTGTCAACGTCCCTGGGAATGCCCGCGATCCGGCAGCCGAAATTAAGATCGGCCAGCCGCGGCACAAACCGGATTCCCGAACGGCCGTTTGCCAGGGCATCTTCAAATTCGGTTGTATTATTGGCGTTGGGGCAGACAACGCCCATGCCGGTGATGACGACTCTGTGTTTCATCAGTGCTTTACCCCCGTTCCGGTCAGCACCCCATGACAGACGGTCAGGCCGTCTTCACGGACAATGCTGGTTTTTGATTTTATGTTTCCCCGGCGAAAATATAATTTTTTCCCCTTGATGATCACCCGCTGGCCCGGTTTTACCGGATGAAGAAATTCCACCCGGTCAATAAACACGAAAAGCGGTGTCAGCGTGTTGAGCGGTTTTTCTTCGGGCAGGTCTATTAAAAGCTGGTAAATCCCCAGGGCGGTGACACCGGCCTGGGCCATTGTCTCGACCAGGATGACGCCCGGCGTTATCGGGTTCCCCGGAAAATGGCCTTTGTAAAAAAAGGCCTTTTCGTCAAACCGGTATGACGACGTAACCGATTGTTCGTCTATGCCGAGGATGTCGTCGATAAATCGAAAAGGGGCCTGCTGCGGGATCGCCTCAAGCACCCGGTCAATCATTTTCCGGTCAGCCGCCATAGTTGCCTCCGTTTACATGAATGACCGTGCCGTTGATGTAGCTTCCCTGTGACGCCAGAAAGGCCACGACCTCGGCCACCTCTTCGGGAAGCCCCATTCTTTGCAGGGGGACATCCCTGATCATTCTGTTTTTGATGTCTTCGGGCAGGTCCCGGGTCATGTCCGTATCGATGAAGCCCGGCGCCACGGAATTGACCAGAATGTTCCGGCCGGAAAACTCTTTGGCCAGTGATTTGGTCATGGCATCAAGCGCGCCTTTTTCCATGGTATAGGCAACCTGGCCCGGGTTTCCCATATGACCGGTGATGCTGGAAATGTTGATGATTCTGCCCCCGGACTGCCGGAGCATGAACAGCCGCAATATTTTTTTGGTCAGATACCAGGCGCCTCTCATGACGGACCGCTGGGTGTCGAACTCATCGATGGTCATGCCCAGGATGGTGTTGTTGATGGTAATGCCGGCGTTGTTGACCAGCACATCCACCCGGCCGGTTGTTTGCTTGATCTGTTTGACCATGTGTTCGACGTCGTCGATGTCGGACATGTCGGCCTGCAGAATAAAACCGTTTCCATCCAGCTCCGATAACAGGGTCTGCGCTTTTTTTGCATCACCCCGGCAATTAATGCCGACCATAAATCCCTTTTGGGCTAACGCTTTGCAGCAGGCGGCACCGATGCCTTTCGATCCGCCGGTGACGATGGCAACGGGTGTCCGGCCGGTGGTTTTTGAGCCGTCATGTGGTTTCATAGTGATACTGTCCTGGTAATGGCGTTAAACAAATGCGTCCCGGCCGGTCAGCTGATTTTCTCTCCGCCGTCAACACGGATAATCGTGCCGTTGATCCAGGCCGACTCCTCGGCGCAAAGCAGGCAGACGACATTGGCCACATCTTCGGGCACGGTCAGGCGGCCGAACGGGTTTCTCAGGCGGGCCCTGGCCGAGATGTGCCGGCTGCCCGGGATTGCCCGCAGGGCGGCCGTGTCCGTCACGCCGGCCTGAATGACATTGGAGCGGATCCCATAGGGCGCGAACTCGACCGCCATGGACCGGGAGACGGCTTCTAGAACAGCCTTGGCCGCGGAAACCGCCGCGTACCCTCTCCAGGCAACACTGTTCCCTTCGCTGGTGAGGCTTAAGACGCGGGCATCATCGGCAAACAGCCGCCGCCGGTGCAGGTCCTGGACCCACTCCACAATATTCGAGCCCATGGCATGTGTCGTCCCGGCAAAGTCATCGATGCCCAGAAACAGCTGGTCGTTGTATTCAGGCGGGGCGGCCAGCGTGCAAAGGGCGTCGGCGCCATTGTCAAAAAGCGACTGTACGGCATTGCTGACGTCCTCCCCGGGTACGGATATCTTTTCGGCCAACTGCTCCGCGGCTGTTTTTGAATCCGTCGGCGCTTTGCAGGGCGCCAGTAGCTTCAAGTTCCCCAGGGCAATGGAATGCAGCACCAGCCGGACTTTACCGGTCCAGCCGAGTGCTTTCTCAAGGCCGTCAAGCACCCCGGTTCTGCCCCGGGCGGAAATCGCATCGGTATTGAACGTGACGACCTCGACCCCGTCAGAACGAAGCGCTTCAAACAAAGGGGTAATGCGGGACATGGCGCCTTTTCTGTCTCGGTGAACAATGCACAGGTTCATGCCGTGCCTGGCGAGCTTTTGGGCGCTGGCCAGGCCGAAACCGCTGGAACCGCCGATGATGACGGCCCAGTGTTGTGAATTAAATGTAAACATAATGTTTTCCCGTTTCTGATGGCCCTGATTGGATTATCATTGAACCCTTAAGGTGCGATCGGCCGCCGCCAGGGTCGTGATTGATTTGCATTCCACGTCAATAGATCTGAAAAACTGTTTTAACGGTCGATGGGGACCGATTTCATAGATGATATCCGCCTGCTCGGAAAGCCGATCCATGTTTTGCCGCCATTGAACGGTGCCGCTGATCTGGGAGACAAGGTTGTCAATCACCGCCTTGACATCGTCCGGATGAAACCCGCCGGTATAGTTTGATGTCACCTGCTGCGCACTGGCGGAATCAATGGCCCCCTGGGCCGATACCAGGACGGCCCTGAAGTCTTCCTCGATGTCGGCCATAAACCGGCTGTGAAAAGGAGCCGACACGTTCAAGGCAACAAAACGGACGGATTGCGGATCTGTAACCGAGGCCGCGATAATCTGCCGGGCCTGATCCAGGGCGTCGAAACGGCCGCTGATAATCACCTGGCTGTTTGAATTGATATTGGCCACATCAACGGCAAGGTTCGCAATCGCCTGGCCGATATGTTCCGGCACCAGGTCTTCGCCGATCACGGCCAGCATGCCCCCGGTTTTTTCGGGAAAAGACTGTTGCATCAGCCGTCCCCTGTCCCGTACCGATGTCAAGGCTTGGGGAAACGGCATGGCGCCGGCCGCGGCCAGGGCCGCGTATTCACCGACGCTGTGCCCCCCGAAAATATCGGCCGCAAATCCGTATGCCTCCTGGAGACCCCGAAGCATGGCCATTTCTGTCGTAAAGATGCAGGGCTGGGCGTATTCGGTTAGATCAATCCGGTCGTTTTCACAAAAACACATATTGGCCACATCCCAGCCCAGCACATCGGACGCTTCTTCATAAACGTCACGGCTGGCGGGTATGTTGCTGAAAAAATCTTTACCCATTCCCGTTCGTTGTGTGCCCTGGCCGGGAAAAACCACGGCCGATTTTTTGCCGGATTGCATAGCAGGCTCCTTTTCTCCGGTTAAACATGCAGGTACAGTTATTGCTTTTTGGGTTGTTTGTGATTACAAAAGGCGTGCCAGGTTCGGGGTTTTAGGCTAACTGTTTAAAATTGTTTGATATTCAGGATTAAAAAAAGCGATTGAATTTTCTGCTGGAAAAACAATCATCATAAAATGTACATTGGCTGTGCACGGCATGCACTTTATCCCGAATACGTCATGCGGTTTTCGACGGCATTGAACACGCAGCAAAGAACGGGGCTTTTTTATGGACCCGGGGTTACGGTAATGCGGTTATCGGGTGGCGCCTTGCAACGATGCATGTGTGATGGGGGGGGAATCAACTCGTGAGCTATCCGGACGACAAATCGATGGGGATCGACCATGCCACAGGAAACGAAGATTCTGACAGATGAAGAGCGGGACTTTTTTTCGCTCATAAAAGACGCGACGCTGACCAACCCGTTCAGTGCCAGGCGGGACGAGCTTGACCGGGAAATTTCCGGTACAGCTCCCGCCGGCGGGCCTTCGCGGTATCTTGAAAAGGCGGTTGTCGCGGTGAAAGAACGGATCGGGGCTCTGGATAAAACCGGCCGCGGCAACATCAGTCTGTTTTCAGGAAAAGACAGGCAACTGGTCGAAAGACTGTTTGCCTTTGATTTTTTTTACAGCTTCAGAAAGCAGTTTGATCAGCTGATTCTGGATCAGATCGATGCCGGCGACAGGGTTATTAAATTGCCTTTCGCCAATGCCGCTAAAGCCACACTCCAGAAAAGAGGGTTTGACGAAGAAAGTATCAAAGGCATCATTGAAGAATCCTATCAGTTCAGGCGGGCTTTCTTTTTCATTAACCGGAATCTGGTCGGCAAAAGCGCTGTAATGCAGAGACTCAGGGGGGATATATGGAACAATATTTTTACCCACAATTTTGAATTATACAAAACGTATCTGCGGGATCGCATGGAGGACTTTTCCACCATCATTCTGGGGGAAACGGGTGCGGGTAAAGGGGCTGTGGCCGCCGCCATCGGTAATTCAGGCTACATACCGTTTGATATGCGGAAAAACCGTTTTACCGAAAGCTTTACCCGTTTTTTCATATCCATTAATCTGTCCCAGTTTCCCGAGTCTATTATCGAGTCCGAACTGTTCGGTCATAAAAAGGGGGCATTTACCGGCGCCATTGACGATTACAGCGGTATTTTTTCACAGTGCGGTCTTCATGGCTCTATTCTTCTTGATGAAATAGGTGAGATGTCATTGCCCATGCAGATAAAATTGTTGCAGGTCCTTCAGGAAAGAATCTATTACCCGGTCGGCAGCCGCAAAAAAGAACGGTTTTACGGAAGGGTCATTGCCGCCACCAACGGTTCCATTGATAAGCTCCGTCATGAGGGTGTTTTCAGAGACGACTTCTATTATCGGTTATGTTCGGACGTGATTTACGTGCCGTCGCTGCGGGAGCGCCTGGAGCAGGACGCTGACGAACTCGATAATCTTATCACGGTTATTGTGAAGCGAACGGTGGGCCGAAACGCGCCTGAATTTGTCAAAATGGTTCAGGACGTGATCAACCATCAGCTGGGCCGGCATTACACCTGGCCCGGTAATGTCCGTGAGCTTGAGCAGTGCGTCCGCCGGGTCCTGCTGAAAAAAGATTACACCGGCGACAACAAGTTTTTATGTAACGACCTTAAAGCCGAACTGTCAGAAGGCCTGGAGAGCGGCACGATTCCTGCCAACCGGCTTATCGTGGGTTACTGTAAGCTTCTTTATGAACGATTCGGAACCTATGAAGAGGTGGCCAAAAGAACAAAGCTTGATCGACGGACGGTGACCAAGTATATTAAGGAATGGGACACGGAAAAGGATGATTGAACCGGAACCCCGAAAAAATGATGGTCCTTGTTGCCAATATTGCCAATAATAAGGCATTGTGTTATATTAAGAAATAAGACTGCCTGTCATAACAGCTTCATCATGATCAAAGAGGTATCCTATGAGCGGATGGGAGGCCAGAAAGCTTCAACTGCCCAACCACAATTTCGAGACGGTCGCCATCAAATTCGATGACGGCCGAGCGGGCTTATGCTATCACGGCAGTGCGATCTGGAATGATCAGGGCGGCGGATGGGAAAGCTTTATTGCCGACGACTGGAACACGGTCTGGAAAGATGGCAAGTCCTGCCAGTTCAAAGATCTTCCACCGGATATGCGTATCGCCTGTCCGGTCTGTGGCGCAAAGATCCATCCTGATGACATGGAATGCGGCCAGTGCGGCATTATTTTCGACAAGATGAAGGATGCGCCTGAAGAGCCCGAACAAAAGGAAGATCATACGGAAGAAAAAAAGGAGACGCGCCGTTCCAAGGCTGTGGATTTCAGTTTGGCCGGCGTGGTTTTGATCATTGCCGGTGTTCTTCTTTACAACGTGTTTAAACCCGATCCGCCTCAGTCCGCCCCGGCACGGCCGACAACGGCACAGGAACAGGCGGCCGGCAGCGATCAGGGGCAGCCGTCAGGTTCGGACGCGTATGATTACTCCCAGGCGGAACAGGATTATTCCGCAGATTATGACGAGTCTTCCGATACCGGGGGAGAAGACCTGGAACCAATCACGGTTGAAGAGATAGACTATTACAGTCACATTGATCTCGACAACACGGAAACCGCCCACCAGCAGTTGATGGAGGCAACGCAGGAACTCAACCAGGAGGCCCAACAGGTAAGAGCGGCCCTTGTGGCGGCCGGCACGCCTGAAGAAAAGCGTCAGGCAGCGCTGGACAAAATTCGATATGAGCAGAAATCAGTACAGTTGAGCCAGATGATAAAAGCGTTTAACGCCATGAACGCCGACGAGCAGTAGGTCTTTTCCGACCGGCTACATGCCTTTTTTGAAAAACTGTTCATCCTTTATGACCGCTCCCGGTTTGGGCGTATGTTCGGTGGGAACGGTACCTTCCTTGAAGCATTCAAAAAAGGTTTCCCTGGACTCGGCAATGGGCAACAGTCCGGTTTCAGCATCAATCTTGGAAAAAACCACCCCCTCCGGCACACTGAACGACTGGACCGGTTTGTTCTCCAGGATGCCCTGCATGAAGGCCAGCCAGATCGGGCTGGCGGCACTGGCCCCCGTTTCCGAGGCGCCCAGGGTTTTTTCTTTATCAAAGCCGACCCAGACGGCCGTTACGTAATCCGGCGTGTATCCCACAAACCAGGCGTCATTGAGGTTGTCGGTCGTGCCGGTTTTGCCTGCCACAGGCCTTTTAAGCGCCCGAACGCGCCGGCCGGTACCCTGCTCAACCACGCCCTGAAGAAGGTGGGTCATAATAAAGGCCGTATCTTTTTCAATTACGGGTACCGGATCCGGTGTGTTCTGTTCCAGAATCTGTCCCTCACGGTCGACTATTTTTGTTATAAAAACAGGCGTTACACGTTCACCCAGATTGGCGAACACGGAATAGGCGGTAATCAGTTCTATGGGCGACATGCCGGAAGAGCCAAGAGCGATGGACAGGTTGCGGCTCAACGGGGACGTGATGCCCAGTTTTTCGGCATAGGAAATCACATAATCCACGCCGATGTCCCGGAGAATTTTAATGGTCGGGATGTTGTGTGACTTGATCAAGGCCTTGCGAAATAAGGTGGGGCCGAAAAATCGTTCCTCATAGTTGTGTGGTTTCCATGTGAAATCATGCGCCTTGTCTTCAAAGACAATGGCCGAGTCCACAATCATGCTGGCCGGTGTATAACCTTTGTCCAGAGCTGCGGCATAAATAATGGGTTTAAAGGCCGAACCCGGCTGACGTCTGGCTTGAATGGCACGGTTGAACTGGCTTTTTGAATAATCCCGGCCGCCTACCATGGCTTGAACCAGCCCTGTTTTCACTTCCATGCAGACAAGGGCCGATTCCACGTCCGGTGTCTGTTCCAGGGAAATATCATATTCAATGACACTTTCTTCGACGAAAGGGGCCGTTTGGGCCGGTTCCTGGTCGTTGGGTTCGGCTTCACCGGGTTCCCCGCTGAGGGCTTCCGCTTCTATCGGCGCAATAACGTCTTCCGGGGGCGGCAGTATCCCGTTTATTTTGACCAGAATGACATTTCCCACAGCCAGTGCCTGTGAAGGCTTTGTAATCCGGGCATAGGGCCGGTACCAGGCCACTTCAGGGTTCGGTTTTCGTGCCCAGGTCATATCTGAAAGCGGTATGCGGCCGCGCCCCCCGGCAAATCGGACCAGAACAGTTTCTTCGGCATCGTTGACATCGACCACTACGCCTTTAACGATACTGTCGGTTACCGTTTCCGGTCCGCTTGAAATTTCCTGGTCATCTAAAGCGGTCAGTCGGGCCAGGTAAGGTTCGATTTCCTGTATATTCAGATGCTCAAGGGGCCCCCGGTAGCCCTGGCGTTTGTCCAGTGCCCGCAAGCCTTCGTCTATTTTTTCCCGGGCGATTTCCTGCTTTTCGACATTTACCGCCGTGTATATCTTCAGCCCCTGGTTATAAAGCATATCCTGGCCGTATCGCTCCATGACATACTGCCGGGCATACTCTGAATACCATGGCGTTGTTTCCCGAAACCAGCTTTTGACCGGTTTAATGTCCAGCTGTGTGTTCCGTGCCGCTTCAGCTTCCCACTGCGTAACGTGCCCTCTGTCAACCATTTGATCTAAAACATATAACTGTCTCTTTCGGGCCCTGGCCGGGAAGCGGAAGGGGGAGTAGCGGCTGGGCGCCTGGGGCAATCCCGCCATCAGGGCGCATTCCGCCAGGTTCAGCCGGTCGACGGTTTTTCCGAAGTAATTCTGGGCCGCCGCCTGGACCCCGTATGCGCCGTGCCCCAGATATATCTGGTTAAGATACAGAAACAGGATATCTTCTTTTGAAAACCGCCGTTCAATGCGGTAGGAGAGAATCGCTTCCCTGATTTTTCGGGTATACGTCCTTTCCGAAGAAAGAAAGAACGATTTGGCCACCTGCTGGGTAATGGTGCTGCCGCCCTGAACGATTTCTCCAGCCGTCATGTTTTTGACAAAGGCGCGGACAACGCTGATGATATCGATTCCCGTGTGTTGAAAAAAACGGGCATCTTCGGCGTCGACAAAGGCGTAAATCAACTGTTCGGGAATTTCCGGCAAAGGCAGAACGATTCGGCGGTACTTGTAAAATTCGGCTATTTTTTCTCCGTTGTCAGAAAAAACCGTGGTGATCACCGGCGGATGGTAGTCCCGGAGAGAAGAAATTTCAGGCAGGTCTTTGCTGATTTGATAATAAAAGGTACCGGCGGCGATCATCGCCAGGACAATGAGGATGGCCAGCAGTAAGCCCGACCATTTCACGAATTTTAAAAACATATAAACTCCAAATGCTTGCCGTGCTGCAGGGGCAAATCATCCGTCTTGGTTATGGTTGATCCTTTTATCCCGTCGCTTCTGCTCCAGGCACTCACGGAAGGACTTTTTGATAAATCGAGAAGGGAATTGCGGATGTGCCAGATAATCCCGGGTAGAAACCTGGAAATTCTCCAGCATCTGGTTAAAAAGAGTTTCTTTTTCCTGCTCATCAATAAAAAGCCGTTCTCTCTTCTGTTCAAAAGTGATTTGTCCGCCCAGGACCTGTTTGACGGATAACAGATCACCGGTTTTTTCATCTTCCAGAGCGTCGTCATCCGCTACCGGCACGAGAGCGCAGACCTTCAGTGTCACCACCCAGCGGTCTCCGATCTGCTTTCTGGAGGCGTCATAAAGGCGCAACGTTACACCGTTTTCAAGTGTTTCTTCTGTAATCAGGGTTTGTTCCATTTTTTATCCGGATGAGTATAAACGTAAAACGTATTCAAATCAAAACATTTATTATTTGATGACCCGGTATAAGAAAGCCAGGTTTCTTCCGGACATTTTTAAATAACGAAAAATACCTCTATCGGTTACCAAATCAAAGGCCGGCATTTTTTTTTGTGCGGCATTGATCGTTTCCGGGGAAAAATTCAGCCAGCGGCTTCGCGTATAGAAATGCTCGCTGTTTGAGGGCGAAAGCCCGAGTTCGAGGATTTTAGCGAAGGCGCTGGCTGAATCCCGGAATCGATCAGGCGCTCAAAAAAAATGCCGGCCTAAAACAATTCCATTTGAACCGGCCCCTTACGGGACGTTTTCCCTTTTCCCAGGTCGGCGGATGCCAGAAGTCGGGTTTCGATGTCTTCGACAAAAGGGGAAATTCGGCGCTGCTCTGTTTTGCCATAAATGCGCCGCCGTTTGGCGTGGGTAAAAAACAGCTGCTCCCGGGCCCGTGTCATGGCCACGTAAAGCAGGCGGCGCTCTTCATCGATATCAACGGTATTTTTTTGCGAACGCTTTAAAGGCAGATAGCCATCCTCACAGCCGGCCACAAAAACGATGGGGAATTCCAGCCCCTTGGCGGCATGGATGGTCATCAGCCGCACTCTGTCGGCCCGGGGAAGATGGGCGTCTGCATCTGATGCCAGAGAAATGCCGGCCAGAAACGAAACCGGCGCCAGCCCGCTTTCTCGCGCGGATTGGATCAGCAGGTCGCAGGTTTCCCGGGTTTTCTGCTTGCTGTCGATGACCGATTGAATGTCTGACCGTGTGTCAAGTATATACCGCAACTGCTCGTCCGTTTTCATTTGCTGTGCCTTATCCCGCATTTCCAGAAGCCTTTCGGCCAGCGTGGCCAGCCGGGCCTGAACCGCGTTGCCGACGCCGTCGGCAGGAAAACGAATCAATGATGACAGCATTTTATTGATGGTTAATCCATGCTTTATGTTCCAGGCTTCCAGCGCTTCAACGGTACGGGTTGACTGACGTATTCCGCCGCCGGACAGGACCCGTTTAAAATCCATCATACTGCCGCAGTCGTTAAGCAGACGCAGCAGGGAAATCAGTTCCGCGATACCGGCCGCTGCAAACATTTTTTCCCGGCTGACCAGGTGACAGGGGATGCCGGCGGCGCCCAGGACATCGGCGAACACGGTTGCCTGGGTGCGTGTCCGGAAAAGAACGGCCATGTCGGAAAAAGCATAAGCCTTTTCCGGATCTTCATACCCGGCTTTGCCGAAATCCACGGAAAAGAACCCCAGTCCACCCACAAGGGACTCAATGGTTTTTCCCACAAACGTGGCTTCCGCTTTGTCGGAGGCCAGTCCGGCCACGGTTATGGCCGGCTGACCGGAAATGCCCGAGTAAACCCTTACCCGCTGAGCATTTTCCGGTTGACGGCTGATGACATTGTAAGAGGCCGACAGAATCGTTTCCGTGGACCGGTAATTTTTATCCAGGCAAATGGCGGCGGCACCCGGATAGTCCCGTTTAAAATTATTGAAAAAAGCCGTGTCCGAACCACGGAAGCCGTAGATCGCCTGATCCGGATCGCCGATAACGCAGATGTTGCCGTCGGGCGGTGCCAGTGCCCGGATCAGCCGGTACTGGCCGTAGTTGATGTCCTGGTATTCATCAATAAATACAAATGGATACTGCTGGTGACAATCGCGCTGGAAAACCTCGTCCGTTTCAAGACGGTCAACGACACGTTCGATCAGATCTTCATAATCCAACAGTCCATAGCTTTTCAATAAATCCTGGTAGGCCTGGTAGACGGCTGCCAGGACCGATGGCGGCATGTCGCCGGTAATTTTTTCCAGGTCATCTGCCGGACCCAGCAGCAGCTGTTTGGCCCGGCAAATCATCTCGGCAAAGCGGGCCGGCTGTTTCTCTGCGGCCGGGTCGGCAAGATCCGCCCGTCGGACGGCGTCGGATATGATTTGCCGCTGGTCTGTCTCATCGATAATCACCGGCACGGTTTCGGTGAACGTTTTCAGGAGGCTGAAACAGAACGCATGAAAAGTGGACACCCGCGGGCAGGTGCCGGTCAAGCCCGTCATCTCCAACAGGCGCTGAGACATTTCGTCTGCGGCCCGGTTGGTAAAGGTGATGGCCAGGATGTTGTCGGGGTCGATTTTTTTTTTCGTGATCAGGCGGGCAATGCGGCAGGTAAGGGTATGTGTTTTACCCGAGCCCGGTCCGGCAATAATGATAAGCGGTCCGGTTCCGTAATTGACGGCTTGACGTTGCCGGCCGTTCAGTTTACTGAAGAGCTCTTGCGGTTGGACGGTTGTCGGGGGGCCGTCCGGAATACCCGGTAATGACGGCTGGCTGGCCGGCTTCGGCGGCGGCATCACCGCCGTTTTTGCGCAGGTGTCACCACCGGCTGTTTCAGCAGGGGGGTCGGAAAACAGGCTGATGTCACCTTTGAGACGGTCGATTTCTCGGGGTTTAAACACCTTGACCCGGCCGTATTCTCCATCAAATCCGGGTGTCAGCTGGATGTTTCCCCTGCGGATCCGGTCAATGGCGATATCCAGCAGCAACTGGCCGCTTTTTTTGATGTCTTCGACGGGTGTATCGTAAAGCACCTCGAATTCCGGGCCGACTTTTTCCAGTACAGTGTTATAGGCCGCCGTCACTTTTTTGGATTTGGGGCCTACGCCCAGAATTTCCGACAACACTTCTTCTAAAGGAACAAGGCTGTAAAAAGGATGATGCCGGTCCGGTTTTTCGTCCGGGCCGCGATCGGCCAGTTCTTCGACCCGGTACAATACGCCCAGGGTCAAGGGCTTGCCGCATACCGGGCAGTTGCCGTCATGCTGCCGGGTAATATCGGGTGAAAACGAAATGCCGCAGGCGCGGTGGCCGTCAAAATGATACTTGCCTTCCTCGGGAAAAAACTCATAAGTACCCAGGTATTGTTCGGGATCCCCGGTTTTCAGGGCCTGCCGCATGTCGGAATAAGAAAGCCCGGTGTTAAAGAGGCAGGCCTCACGGCCCAGCTTGGAAGGGGAATGGGCGTCGGAATTGGAGACCAGGGTCAGGCCGTCGATGTTCGATACCCGCCAGTTCATGGGCGGGTCGGACGACAGCCCGGTTTCCACGGCAAAGATATGCGGCGTAAGATCTTCAAAGCATTCTTTTATGTCGTCAAAACCGGATTTTGAGCCGAACAGCGAAAACCAGGGCGTCCAGATGTGGGCGGGGATCAGGTATGCTTCCGGCGTTGTTTCCAGTGCGATTTCAAGCAGGTTTCGAGCGTCCAGCCCCAGGATCGGCCGCCCGTCCGATTTGATGTTGCCGATGGCATCCAGCCGGGCGTTAAAACGCGCCGCCGAATCCAGGTCCGGCATCAATACCAGGTTGTGATTTTTGCGGGTCCGATCGTTTTTTTTATATATATTGCTGATTTCCGTGGACAGTACGAACCGAACCGGCCGGCGGCAGGAAGGGGGCACCGCCTGATCACAGGCGGTCGCGATCTCCGGATTTAATTTAAAAAAGCCTTCTTCAGCCGGCACCAGTTTTTCCCGCAGTTCGGCAAACCAGGCCGGATGGGTATAATCACCCGTGGCCACCACGGTGATGCCCTTTAACTGGGAAAAAATATAGAGATGTTCCAGATCCAGGTTT
Organism: Desulfosudaceae bacterium; assembly: GCA_963674745.2. Lineage (GTDB taxonomy): Bacteria > Desulfobacterota > Desulfobacteria > Desulfobacterales > Desulfosudaceae > JBFMDX01. The sequence goes on from CAXXDV010000001.1 coordinate 1,547,753, forward strand.
TTGGCCGTAGCCCGGGAGTATTTGGAGTGGACGTGTAAGTCGGCAATATATCGCATTTTTTAAGGGTGTTCTCGAATCTTTACTTTTTCTTTTGTCTCTGTAATCAGCAAACTCATGATCTCGAGGGGAACATCTGTTCCAAATGTTTCAACAAAATACTGACCGTTGGCGTTCCAGAAAAAGACGCTGGCGACCCGTTGGCTCCGGCCGTTTGATTCTTCATACAGCTCAAAACCACTGTACTCGTCTTTTTTGTCATCAATAAATTTTGACGTGTATCGAAGATTTCCCCAACTAAGATCCATACTACTCCAATGCTGTGTTTAGAAATGGCTGTTGCCTGAGGTTGCCGCTTCCATGGCTATCATTTTCTGCTTTATTTCGCAACCCGAACCAAAGCCGCCGAGGGAGCCATCCGCGCGGATGACCCGATGGCAGGGAACAATCACCGGAAACGGGTTTTTATTCAGTGCATTGCCCGCGAACCGGGCGCCCCGGGGAAAACCGGCCTTTTCCGCCACTTCACCATAGGCACGTGTTTCACCATAGGGAATATGGCGCACAACTTCAAGGACGGCCCGCTCCTTCGGTGTCAGCGGCTCCCAGGACAGCCAGGCTTCCGGAACGGTTTCCGGTTTTTGTCCGTTAAAAAAAGCCGTAAGAATCATTTTTATCTGAAGGGCCGAGGGATGATGCGCTTCTTCCCGGCCAACCGGGTCCGGCATAAGATTCCGCCGGCCGGTCCCCGGCAGGGTGATACGGCAAACGGCAAACGGTTCCGGCCTGTAAACCAGGCGGCATTGTCCCCAGGCCGTCTTAAACCATAAGCGGCGCAAGTCCCTGCCGGTCGGGAAAGCGTGACGTCTGGTTTCAGGCCGGATCATTGTCAAATCCGCAGTTCAGGTTTCCCTGGTCATCAAAAGCCATTTCAGACCAGTCTCCGGCCATGGTAAGCGCGGGGTTGTCGCCCATGTCAGGCTCAAACGCCCTTGAAACCATCATTGTTTCAAGGTGGCGGGTGTCTTCAATGCGGATGATGCGGGCGTTTTCCGGTGACGCCAGCCCGCAGCTTCGGGCCGCGGCCAGGACGGCCTCCCGGTCGGAATCAAAAGCCATGGGAATGGCCGCCTTTTCCGGCGATATGGCTGCCAGGGCGTTGATGCGTGTTTTTTCCCGATCAATGGCGTGCACCAGTCGCGTGGTCGTAAAATCCGCCAGGCCGATGCCGTTGGCGTTGCCGTCGCTGGCCGGAGAAAGATGCCTGACAAAGATCCGTTTAACATGCGGAGCTGTAAAAAAATCGCCGGTAATATCCCGGTGTCGGCCGGTGACATTGGAGTCCATACCGATCCCACTGATATCTTTGCCGATTTTATCAACTACCAGGATGTCCACCCCGTCAAAAGGAATGCGGGCCATTTTCCGGTAAGTTTCTTTTAAAAGGGTTTTTTCTGTTTCGATTAACCCGGTGGCCGAGACGGCTTCAACCCGGTCGATTTGGCCGTGCCCGTCTTCTAAGATGGCCAGTCCGCCGGCGATACGACAGGCGCTGATCATAAATTCCGCTGCCCGGCGGATGATGTCAAATGATTCGGTAACGGCAAATCGATGGATTTCGGAAGCGCCGTCCGCTTTGCCCAATCCCACCACCAGCATTTTTGCCAGGCCGCTCTCGATGTCGCCGACGAATTTGGTGTGAGGTTTTACCCGGTTGACGGGAAAAATGTAATCAGCCGCCAGGGCTTCTCGCGCCACAAAAACATTCATGCCGCAGTCCAACCGGCCGACAGCTTCAGTGGCCATATCTGATCGGACAGGCACACCCATGGTTTCGGCGGTGATGCCCAGGCCGGCCAGTATTCTCTCCTGTCCTTCCGGGGTCGCGCCGCCATGACTGCCCATGGCGGGTACGATAAACGGGCGGCAGCCGAGTTTTTTAAAAAAGGCGATGCAGGCGGCGGTAACGCCATCAATGCCGTCAATGCCGCGACTGCCCACGGCCACCGCTATGGCGGCCCCTTTTTTCAGCTTGTGGCTGTCCGGGCAGGCGTCAAGGGCACCGGCAACAGCACCTTCGATATCCGTCAACGAAGAAGTGTAAAGGTGCTGCTTTACACGGATCATTTGCGGGAAAAGGGTATTATTCATAGGCCTGAAAATAAAAATCCCGGCTTTTACCTTTTGATAAAAGCCGGGAAAGAGAAAATACCATAGTAAAAATGGTAAGAGCCGATACTAAACCTCTTCTACGGTAATGGCGTCCTGCTCGCAAACTTCGACACAGGTCTCACAGCCGAGGCACTCTTCCATATTCACCGGCACAGATTTTTCGTCCTGAATCTCGAATACCTCGACAGGGCAGTTATCAACACAATCTTCGCAACCGGTGCATTTACTTTCGTCAACTGTTACATTCCAAGCCATCTTCCAACCTCCTTTTAGTTGAATAATTTATATGTTGGTCAACTTTGATATTATTTTATCAATATCCTCAAAGCACAAAAGTGTAGAAATTTTCTATATCACCATAAAAATCAATGTCAAGAGAATATCATTGTTCATAAAAATATTTATGCCGGAAACACGGTGGCAACAATGGTTGAGGCGGCCCCGTTTTCTCTTATGTCACTGTTTTCAAAAAGCTTATCGGAAAGACGGCTTAAAAATAAACGGGGCGGGACCGCCGCCAGATGGATGATCGTCAATACAGGGCCTGTCGGATCGGCCGCTAACGCCGGCGGCAGGTCTTTTTCCGTTACAGGGCTTTTGTTATGGGTCAGATTTTCCATAAAATCAGACAGGTTGCTTTTCCACTGTGCGCCGGCCGTGTGTCCACGTAAAACAGGGATGTTGATCCGGATAACGGATGCGTCTTCAAAACGGTCTGAAACAGCCGCCATCACCGCATTGCCGGATGTGACGTAAACGGCGGAAAACCGGACGTCTTCGGCGGCCAGCCGTGACCAGGCCGTCAGTCGTTCAGTTGTCATCAGTTCACCGGCCTCGTCAAGTGCGCTGCCGTCCGCTGTGGCGGGTTCTTTTCTTTCGTCGTCTTCGTCGTTTCCTTGCAGGGCTGCCAGCATGGACAGTTTTTTCGCGTCCTGGGCGGAAAGCGATTCATCGATTTCCGTTTGGACGCGATCAAAATTTTCCGTCATACGCAGAAAGACTCTTGCTGCCATAAGCATATCCGCCGGTTCGTCGGGTGCTCCGGACACCGGATGCACGATATCCTGCCTCAAGTAAGATATGGTGCTTTCGTCAAAAAACGGTATGCCGCTGCCGGGTGATTTGAAAAAGGAAATATCGGTCCCCATGTTGGCCTGGCGCCACTGACGATAATTGTCAAGAATCAGGTCCACGGCATGACCGCTGTCCGGTATGGGGTTGCACAGGGTTATCTGCCCGGATGACAGCAAATCCGGGTCGAACGACTCGCGCGCGGAATCCGTCGGGATGTAGACGCGGATTTGATTAAAGCAGGACAACAGTATTTTCGCGGTTTTCGTGTCCAGGTACGTGAAAGGAAAAACAACCGGTTCTATCATGTATGCCTCTTTATTTGGTGTCGACGACCGTAACCCCCAGCGCCAGCAGCTGCTCACGCAATTGATCCGCCAGCGCCCAGTTTTTTTCTTTTCGGGCCTGATCCCTTTGCTGCATTAATTTCCGGACTTGCGTCGAGTCGGTGGCGGCCGGTTTTGAAAAATCAAAAATATTTAAAACCGCATCGATCTGTAAAAAAGCGTCCAGAATTTTGGCGGCGGCCGCCTCATTCAGGGCGCCTTTTGTCAAAAAGGCGTTTATCTGCTTGATGTTTTTGAAAATGCTGGCCAGGGCCGCGGAGACGTTCAGGTCATCGTCCATGGCATCAATAACGCCCTGGCGGATATCATACAGGATCTGGTCGATCTCCTGCGAAGTGGCCAGGTCTTGTTCAGATGTTCCATCGATTTTTTTGTCGGCGATGGCGGACAGCGAACGGAAGCAGTTGTCCAGGCGGGTCAGGGCGCGTCCGGCCATGGCCACGCTTTCTTCAGAGTAGGCCAAAGGTTTTCGATAGTGGGTGGCAATAAACCAGTAGCGCAGCTGACGACCGCTGACACCGGCCGAAAGCGCGTCTTCGATGGTTAATCCGGCCGGTTTCCAGTGTTCGGTATCATCGGCCGAAAATACAGCTTCGCAATGAATCCAGTACTTTGCCTGTGGCTTTCCGGTCAGGGCCCGGGATATGGCCTGCTCATTTTCGTGATGCGGAAAGACCAGGTTGATGCTCCCGGTATGAATGTCAAACTGGTCACCCAGGTGCTTGCGGGACATGGCGGCACACTGAAGGTGCAGTGAGGGGCGGGTATTTCCCCATTTCGTTTGAATATAGTGACCTTTTTTCAGGTCCCCCAGCCGGGCCCGTTTTAAAAGGGTAAAATCCCGGGGGTTGTCCTTTTCGTATTCATCAAGGTCAACGGTGGCGCCCAGCCGGATTTTATCGGCATCCACCCGCGAGAGCTGTCCGTAATCCGGCAGGCTGGAAATGTCAAAATAAATCGAGCGCAGTTTTTCATAGGCCACGCCTTTGTTGACCAGTGTTTCCGCGATATCCAGCATCTCCGCGAATTCTTCGCTCGGCAGGGGGTACTTATCAGCCGGTTCGACACCCAGGGTGTCCAGGTCGTGCTTGATATGATCAACATATGTCCGGGTGAAATCCGCCAGGCTCTGATCGGCCTTTTCAGCGCCTTCAATGGTGGCATCGTCAAAATCGGTAATATTGACAATATGTTTGACGTTATATCCCCTGAAGGTGAGATAGCGGGACAGCACATCCGCGAAAACCATCCGGCGGCAATGGCCCAGGCTCATGCGGCTGTTGGCCGTGGGGCCGCAGGAATACATCTGCACCCGACCCGGGTTGAGCGGCACAAAGTCCTCTTTCTGCCGGGAGATGGTATTGTAAAGCCGGATATCAACCGGCTCCCGGGTGGTAAACAGGGTGGTGCTCAGATAACGCTCCCCGCTGTCCGGAAAAAGGGTCACCACCGTTCCGGATTCCATGCTCATGGCTTGCCGGCAGGCCTCGGCCATGGCTGCGCCACTGCTCATACCCACGAACAGGCCTTCTTCGGCGGCCAGCCGCCGGGCCATTTCAAAGGCGTCTTCATCATCGATGTTGGGCTTTTCATCCAGCCGTTTCCGTTCATATATTTCGGGGCGGTAAGACTCCTTCATATTCTTCAGCCCCTGGATCTTATGCCCCAGGTAGGGCTCAACCCCCACAATACGGATGTCCGGATTCAGCTCTTTCAAACGTCGGGACAGACCCATGGCGGTTCCGCTGGTGCCCAGGGTGACCACCAGCGCGTCCAGTTGCCCTCCGGTCTGCTGCCAGATTTCTTCAGCCGTACCGTAATAGTGCGCTTTCCAGTTGGCGTCATTGTTGAACTGGTCGGTGGCAAAATATTTGTCCGGGTTTTCTCTTACCAGCCGGTAGACTTCTTCGATGGCACCGTCTGTTCCCCTGTGGCCGGGTGTCAGCAGGATTTCCGCGCCACGGCCCTGTAAAATCCGTTTTCGCTCTTCACTGGCGTTTTCCGACATGGCCAGGCAAAGCCGGTATCCTTTTATGGAGCAGACCATGGCCAGGCCGATGCCGGTATTGCCGCTGGTGGCCTCGATGACGACTTTATCTTTGGTCAGCTCACCGGACTTCTCCCCTTCGGCGATCATAAACGCTGCTGCGCGGTCTTTGATCGAACCGCCGGGGTTCATGTATTCCAGCTTGGCCAGGATTTTTACGCCGGGATTGGGGCATAAATGCCGTATTTCAATCAGGGGCGTATTCCCGATAAAGTCCAGCAAGGTGGGCATGGTTTTCCTTTTTTTGTTCTTCTGCTTGTTTATTGAAAAACTGTCGTTCCTTAATCCATTTAAACTAAAGGGTCCAAGGGGTCAAGGATTCCAGGGTTCAAGGGCTTGTTTTTTTTGCCCTTAAAAAACATTTCTGACTTTAATTCAAAAGGGTTGAAAGTTCATCAATTAAAATAAGTATTATTTTCTCACCTGGCCTCTGGACCATTTCGGAAAGGCACGGGGCGGTGACCCATGTAGGGGCACCCCCCTGTGGGTGCCCTTTTATAGGGCGGCCACAGGGGGCCGCCCCTACAACACCTTAACGGCTCAACATCTCAACCTTTTTAGCAAAACCTTCCAGCAACTCATGTCTGACCTCGTCTTCACTTCCGGCCGCGTCGATGATTAAAAACCGCTCCGGTTCCCGTTGAGCGATTTTTCGGTATCCTTTTCGTACCCGGTTATGAAAATCCAGCTTCTCGGATTCAAAGCGGTGGTCGGCGCTGCCTTCTTCGTTTCGTTTGATGCGTTCCCAGGCCCGGGCCAGTCCGGTTTCCGGGGGCAGGTCAAAAAGGATGGTGATGTCCGGTTTTACGTCGCCGGTCGCGACCCGGTTGAGCAGGGCGATCAACTCCCTGTCCAGCCCCCGGGCAAACCCCTGGTAGGCCTCGGTGGCATCGCAGAACCGGTCACAGATAACAGCTTTTGCTTCAGCCAGGGCCGGTAAAATAACGGTCTGGACATGCTGGGCCCGATCGGCCGCGTAAAGAAACATTTCGGCTTCCGGCGTGATGTCCTTGTTGGCGGGGTCAAGCAGCACGGACCGGATTTTTTCTCCGGTCGGTGTTCCCCCCGGTTCCCGGGTGACGAGACAATCATATCCCCGGTTTTCCAGAAAGCGAACCAGATGGGGAAGCTGGGTCGTTTTGCCCGCGCCTTCGGTTCCCTCCAGGGTGATGAACATCGTCAACTCTTTAATTTAATGTGGTTTTTTATTGACATGCACATGCCACATTGTGGTATGGTAAGCATGTTTTCTAAATATGACACTGTCAGGGGGAAACCTCAAGAATTTTCTGGAGACAATCGTGACCGGACAAGAGTTTGCGACATTGCGCAAACAGTTTGATAAAACACAGAAAGAGATGGCCCAGTTGCTGGGTGTTTCCATCAAGGCGGTTCACAGTTATGAACAGGGCTGGCGTTCGGTTCCGGATCATGTGGAAAAGCAGTTGCTGTTGTTGACGGTCAGTCTCAGTCCGGGCCGGGCCGGTCAAAAGGACTGCTGGGTCGTCAACAAGTGTCCGACCCGGGTCAGGCGCCGGTGTCCGGCCTGGCAATTTAACCGGGGTTCCCTGTGCTGGTTGATCAACGGGACGATATGCAACGGCAGGGTGCATAAAACCTGGAAGGAAAAGATCCGGATGTGCCGCTCGTGTCCTGTCTTGACCACACTGCTGGAGGACGCCCCGAACGTAAAGCTGTTGAATATTAAATAAGAGGAACTCGTAAAAAGTCATAATTGGGCTTTTTATGAAGCCATCAAAAAAGGAGCGGGTCAAATGAACGATACATCCCGTCCGGCCTTTCATACCCGGGTGGTACATCACACCCCGCCGGAAGACCGGTGGCAGGGCGCCACGTTGCCGCCCATTTTTCAGAACGCGGCCTTTGCCCACAAGACAGCGGAAAATCTGAGCCAGACCTTTGCCGGCCAAACCGGCGACCCGGTTTATTCCCGGCTGACCAACCCGACCAACCAGGCCCTGGAGAAAGTTCTGGCCGACCTGGAAGGCGGGGCCGGCGCCATTGTTATGGCTTCGGGAATGGCCGCGGTGACCAATACCTGCATGGCCCTGCTGCGGACCGGCGATGAATTCCTGGCCGGGACCTCTTTGTTCATGTCGACCTATCAGCTGTTTACCGGTGTGTTTAAAAAATACGGCATCACGGCCAAACCGTTGGATACCCTTGACCCGGCCGGACTGAAGACGGCCGCGAATGACAAAACCCGGTTTGTATACCTGGAAACCATCGGCAATCCGGCCCTGGATGTCCCTGATATCCGGGCCATGGCCGACGCGGCCCATACTTTCGGCCTGCCCCTGGTGGTGGACAATACCCTGGCCTCGCCGTTTTTGTGTCGACCCCTTGAACTGGGGGCGGATGTGGTGGTTTATTCCACCACCAAGTATTTGTGCGGCCACGGGGCAGCCGTCGGCGGTGCCGTGGTTGACGGCGGCACCTTTGACTGGAACAAAGAGCGCTTTACCGATTTCGCGCCCTTTGTGGAAAGAAAAGGACCTCTGGCCCTGCTCGACAGGATCTGGCGGGAGCATCACATCAACTTCGGCACCACCCAGGCCCCTCTCCACGCCTACCTGACCCTGATCGGTATCGACACCCTGGCCCTCCGCATGGAACGCCACCTGTCCAATGCCATGGCCGTTGCCCGGTTTCTGGAAAAACGGCCCGAGGTGGCCTGGGTGAATTATCCCGGCCTTGACGATCACCCCTGCCACGAGACAGCCAACCGCCAGTTCGGCGGTCTGGGCTTCGGCGGCCTGCTGACGTTCGGTCTCAAAGACCAGGCCGCCTGCTTTGATTTTATCAACCACCTGAAGCTGATCCGGCACCTGGCCAACCTGGGGGATTGCCGGACCCTGATCATTCACCCGTTTTCAACCCAGTACGTGTCGTTTGACGACGCCGTTCGAAAACGGATGGCCATCGGGCCGGAAATGCTGCGACTGTCGGTCGGTATCGAGGCGGTCGATGATATTTGTGCCGATATCGGACAGGCCCTGGAGAATGCCGGATGAGCGAATATATCGAACACGACAGAAACGGCCGCTCGGTTGGACTGGTGGAAAAACAGTATTTCACCTTTGCCGGCCCGCCGGATGAAATGGGGCTTGAAAGCGGCGCCGGCCTGGGGCCGGTTACCCTGGCCTATGAAACCTATGGCGCGCTTAACGCCGATAAAAGCAACGCCGTACTGGTGGCCCATGCCCTGACCGGGGATTCCCATGCCGCGGGTTATTTCAACGAAAGTGACGCCAAGCCCGGCTGGTGGGACATTATGATCGGGCCGGGCAAGGGCATCGATACCGACAGGTATTTTGTCATCTGTTCCAACGTCGTCGGCGGCTGCATGGGTTCCACCGGCCCATCGTCCATCAATCCGGCCACGGACAGGCCTTATGCCGGTAATTTTCCGGTTATTACCATCGGCGACATGGTCAAGGCCCAGAAAGCCCTGGTCGACCATTTGGGTATCGAGCAACTGCTGTCGGTGGTGGGCGGCTCCATGGGCGGCATGCAGGTGCTGGAATGGAGCATGCAATATCCGGAAATGGTGGTTTCGGCCATTCCTCTGGCCACCACGACCCGTCACTCGGCCCTGGCCATTGCCTTTAACGAGGTGGCCCGGCAGGCCATCATGGCCGATCCGAACTGGAACCGGGGTGACTATTACAATGGTCAGAAGCCGGACATGGGCCTGGCCGTGGCCCGCATGATCGGCCATATTACCTATCTGTCGGACGAGGCCATGCGCCAGAAATTCGGAAGGCGGCTACAGGAAAAAACAGCCGTTTCTTTCGGCTTTGATGCCGACTTTCAGGTGGAAAGCTACCTTCGCTACCAGGGGGCCCGTTTCGTGGAGCGGTTTGACGCCAATTCCTTTCTTTACATCACCCGGGCCGCCGATTATTTTGACCTGGAAGACCAGCACGGCGGCGGCTTGGCCGTGGCGGCTTTTGAAAAAACCCGGGCCCGTTTTCTGGTGATCTCCTTTACGTCGGACTGGCTCTATCCCACTTACCAGTCCAGGGCCATGGTGACCGCCATGAAAAAGAACGGTCTGGACGTCAGTTTCTGTGAAATAGAGGCCGAATGGGGCCATGACGCTTTTCTGGTCCCCAACCCGCGCTTGAGCGCACTGATAAGAGGTTTTCTGGACAGTGTATCCATCTGACGATAATACCAATACCACCGATTTCAAATCAAAGATGCGTTTTGATTTGTCCATCATCGCCTCCTGGATCGAGCCGGGATCCCGGATCCTGGGCCTGGGCTGCGGCGAAGGAGAGCTGCTCCATTTTTTAAAAACCAGAAAGCAGGTAAGGGAGACGGGCATCGAAATCGTCGAATCCCGCGTGGCCCGGTGCATTGAAAAAGGGCTGTGCGTGCTTCAGGGGGATATCAACCGGGAAGTGGAAGATTATCCGGACAATGCCTTTGATTACGTTATTCTGAGCCAGACCCTTCAGCAGGTGTATGACCCGCAACAGTTGATTAAATCGATGCTGCGGGTGGGAAGAAAAGCCGTGGTCAGTTTTCCCAATTTCGGTCACTGGCGAATACGGACCCAATTGCTGTTCTCGGGGCGCTCTCCGATTACCGAGCAACTTCCCTATCAGTGGTATGATTCGCCCAATATCCGGGTACTGAGCATCCGGGATTTTCGCATCTTCGCCCGGGCCATGGGCATGCGCATTGTCAGGGAGGTCGCCACTTCACCGGGGCGAACCGCCGACACGGGAACCATTGTCCGGTTGGCGCCCAACCTGATGGCCACCTACGGCATTTTTCTGCTTGAAAAAGACCGCCCCTGACCCCTTCCAAGGCGTTAAAAGGAGCAATCCCTCGTGGAAGCCCTGCCGCCGTTAACCAGCCCTCGAAAAATACTTGAAAAGGGTTTTGGTATGACATATTATCATACTCGGAGGTGATAAAAATGGCAGCATCAAAGATTGCAATTACAATGGATGACAAGACGTTAAAACGGCTTGATTCTCTCGTGAAGTCCAAATTTTTTCCAAATCGCAGCAATGCGATTCAGCAAGCAGTTACTGAAAAACTGAATCGAATTGACAAAAGCCGTCTTGCCCATGAGTGCGCCAAACTTGACCCGGAATTCGAACAATCTCTAGCTGAGGAAGGATTCTCATCGGAGCTGGAAGAATGGCCAGAATATTAAGGGGAGACATCCACTGGGCAGATTTAAATCCAGTTATTGGAAGTGAACAGGGCGGTTTACGCCCGGTTCTTATTTTAAGCCACAATGTGTTTAATGAGAGATCCGGAACGGTCATTGCCGTTGCAATTACCAGCCAGCCGCAAAAAGCTGGCTACCCATTGACCTTGGAGCTTGAAACATCGGGGCTCCCAAAAAAATCCTGGGTAAAAATCAGTCAAATTCGAGTTCTTTCCAAAAAGCGAATTGGGAAAAAGATTACAAAAGCATCTGATGAAGAACTGGCGCTCATTATAGATGGTTTAAATGAAATAATTGGTGGTTAACCAGTCACTGTTGCGGGCTTGCTTCACTCGCCGCAAAGTTCCGCCGTTATACGAAAAAAAACAAGACGGTTTATGACGACGATTAAATCAATCATTTTCATAATTCTATTGCCGGGCGCTGTGATGTTTTATGTCCCCTATTATTTAATATCTTTAAAATTTGAGTTGTTCTTCCCGGATACTGGCGCTTTCAGGTTCACGGGTTTAATACCGATTTCGACAGGAACGGCTATTGCCCTCTGGTGCGTTTGGGATTTTATAAATACCGGGAAAGGCACGCCTGCCCCGATTGACCCGCCTAAATATCTTGTGGTTAAAGGCCTTTATCGTTTAACACGGAATCCGATGTATGTTGGCGTTTTATTCGTCTTGTTCGGCGAAGCGCTGCTTTTTGAATCGACGGCATTAATCATTTATTCATTTCTTGTGTGGCTCCTGTTTTATTCCTTTGTGATGTTATATGAAGAACCGACCTTAAAAGGTAAATTCGGGGACGCTTATTTACAGTATATTGACGCTGTGCCGAGATGGTTGCCTGACATTCATTTGTTTATGAAAACGTTGAACAGAAAAAACCAGTAAAATTGTATAAAAAAACGTTCGACTTAAAAGGGGGGCAAGTGAAACGGATCGTCTTGTTTTTGATTTTGTTTGCTATTTTCCATCAAAAAGCAACGGATCCTTGGCCCGCTCGGCTATCTCCTCAAAGGGGCCTGGTGGACGGTTGAAAAACTGTTTGTGATTCAGGAATAAGGAGTCGAACAATTCTCTCACCTGATCGGTTCCGAGGAAAAAAATTGATCCGGAGGAGTTTGCCCAACCTTTTTGCTTTCGGGGTCGGGCTGGGCCTGGCTTATTTTTTGGAATGGGAGACCACGGACCTGGTCTGGAGCCTGTGGCTGTGCAGCCTGGTATTGGGATACCTTACAATCCTGTCGGCGATCGCCGGCGGTGCTTATATCGGGCTGTGTGTGATCGGGCATGAGGATTTCGATCAGAAATATCGTATGCCGGCCATTTTTGCCGGAATCGGGATCGGCTTGTTTTTTCTGGGGTTCTTCTCGCTTCACTTCTGCGGTTTTCATGCCGGACATTCGGTTTTCCTCAGACAGTTTTTTCCTGTTCCCGGTATGCCGGACGATGGGTTCGGCGCCGCATTCATGAATCCGCCGCTTCTGTGGATGCTGGTGTTCAGGCACCTGGTGATACCCTATGGCGTTTTCCTTGTTCCGGCGCTTATTGTGGAAAGAAAACATGTGTTCAAGCCGTTGATCAAGGCGGTTGGCACTGTGCGCAATGGTTTAAGCGCAGACCGCATGGTGGACGGGTTTAAAAACCTGAAGAAGAAAGGCAAAAACAATGCGCTTTTAAGTGATGCAATGGGCCGACCCTACCTTAATGTTGTGCGCATGCACCTGCTGATATTCTTTTTCGCTTTTTGCCATTTCTTGAAGATCGATTCTTTTGTCGTTTATGCCGTTGTTTATGCCGTCTATTTCTTCCCCTGGAACGAAATAAGGAACATCAAGAAGGAACGAAGCCGGGCACATGAAGGACTCGAACAGAGTTTGTAATCGGTTTTTTTTGTATGTAAATTACTTCATTTGTCTTTTTTATTGCCGATATAGAAGAATCGCTCCATGGGCCGGTGGAACGGGGTCCAGGTCTGTCCGGGTTCCTGCTGGGACATAAAGGCGCTTACGCCGACGATCTTGGCGTCGATTTCATCGATGTGATTCAACACCAGGGCTTCCAGTGTCTTGGGCGGTTCCGGAGACCCGAACTCCCGGTTGCCGTGATGGCTGGCGACCAGGTGCTTGAGTTGAAGCGCGGTTTCTTCGGGAAAAAACGCGCCCAGCTGTTCGAGCTTTTCTTCGATCATCAGAATGCCGCAGACAATATGGTTCAGCAGCCGGCCCTCGTCGGTGTAATCGATGGTCAGGGCGTAGCTGAATTCACGGGTTTTGCCGATATCATGAAGCATGGCTCCGGCCACCAGCAGGTCCTGGTCCAGAACGCCGTCATAGCACTGGCAGACTTTCAATGCCAGCTCCACCACCGAAAGGGTGTGCTCGATCAGACCGCCCATGTAAGCGTGGTGCATCAGCTTGGCGGCCGGTGCCCGTTTGAATTGCTCTTCTACAAATTTTTTGTCGTCCCAGAAAAGCTTCAGCAACGTTTTTATCTGGCCGGAAGCCATCTTGTTGGTGATCTGGCGCAGACGGCTGAACATGGCGTCCACGTCTTTGTCGGTGGCCGGCAGAAAGTCGGCCGGGTCGATGCCGGTCGGCTCAACGGCGGTCAGGTCCTTGACGGTCAGCTGCAGGGAGCTCTGGTATTCGGAAATATCGCCGCTCACGGCCACGCAATTGCCGGCCACGGCCGCGGTGCTGATCCGGTCGACATTGTCCCAGGCCACGGCCGGGACACTGCCGGTCCGGTCGGTCAGGACCAGCCTCAAAAAACTGGCGCCGTCCTTTTTTTTGGCCGTGATCAGCGAGGAAATGGCGAACACTTCCTTTTCGATTCTGTCCCCTTTGGTCAGGTCAGCTATAAATTTTTTTTTGGTCATCTCATTTCCGCAGTTTAATCTTCAGGTCAAGCTTGTTTAATTTTTTGATCATGTCGTCATCGGTCATATCACACCTTAAGGGGGAAACCGAAATATACCCTCTGCTCAGCGCCTCCCGGTCGGTACCACTGTTCTTCTTTACCTCGGGCGTACTGTAACCATACCAGTAATAGGCGCCGCCCCTGGGATCCCGGCGTTTTTCCACCCAGTCGCCCGGAAAGGCCATGTCCTGCCGGGTGACTTTGACGCCCTTGAATTCTTCTAAGGGGAGGTCAGGCATGTTTACGTTGATGAGCGTTTTATAGGAGAATCCAAGTGCGGTCATATTGTCCAGCAGCCGACCGGTGACAATCGCGGCGCTGTCAAAATGAGCCGGCGGTCTGCCGGCCATGGAAACCGCCATGGCGGGAATGCCGTTGATGCAGGCTTCCCTGGCGGCAGCCACGGTTCCGGAATAAAAGATGTTCACCCCGTCGTTTACCCCGGCATTAATGCCGGAAATCACCATATCCGGTCTGGTGTCCAGTAGTTTCAGCAGGGCCAGTTTGACACAGTCGGCCGGCGTGCCGAACACGGCATATCCCCGGCCGCTTCCGTCAAGGGCGACTTTTCTGGCACGCAACGGTTCGTGCAGGGAAATGCTGTGACCGGTGGCGCTCTGTTCCATGGCCGGGGCGACCACCGTTACCGCATGTTTTTCCGACAACACCCTGTAGAGGGCTGCCAGACCGTCGGCATCCACCCCGTCATCATTGGTCAGGACAATATTCATATCAAACCGCTGTCATCCGACTTGCTCCGGGGGCTTCCAGCCGCCGAATATTTTTTCGATGATTTCTGCCACGGCCAGGGTGAGATGATCATTCCAGCGGGCGGCGATGATCTGCACGCTGACGGGCAGACCGCCTTCGTTGTAGTAAACGGGCATGACCGTTGAAGGAAAGCCCATCACGTTGATCAGGCCTGAATACCCGATGCCCAGCAGGTCGGCCCAGGCATAGCCGTGTTTGGGCGCCGGCGTGGAAAATATCGGGCAGATCAGGACCCCGTTGTCCCCCAGCCGCTCCTCGATCCGTTGACGAAGGTCATCGGCCAGGGCGAGGATTTTTTTGTTCCGTCCGGAAAACAGCTGCCCGGGTTTTTCAGCCAGGGAAACCGCCAGTCCCGGCAGGGTAATTTTGCCGCGCCGCAATATAAAGTTAAGGGTTTCATCCACCAGGGATATGGCTTCGCCGTCACCCATGATATCGACGAAGGGATGCGGATTCTGGCTCATTCCGGCCTGCCAGATTTCCAGGGACCGGTTGACGCCTTTAGGCCGCCAGTATTCCACGGGCAGCCCCTGGGCGTGGAGGGCGCCGGCGCACATGTCTACCCCACGCCGGACATCGGCATTAACCCGGGCCATGCCGTTGGATTCAAAATAAAAAATTTTCAGATCTTTCTTTTTTACGCTCCTGGGAGACGTAAACCCCCGGTCTTCGACAATCGGATCTTTACCGTCCGGCCCCTGAATCAGTTTTAACAGGGGTGCCAGGTCGGCCACCCGCCGGGCCATGGGGCCATAGGTGTTGTATCTCGCGATGGGTCCCTTTGCTTCCGGCCAGTGACCGTAACCGGGCACGCGGCCGCCGGTGGGCTTGTGGCCGGGAATGCCGTTAAAGGCCGATGGAAAACGGATGGAGCCGCCCACGTCGCTGCCTATGCCGAAGGGAGAAGCACCCGAGGCGACAATGGCGCCTTCGCCTCCGGAAGAACCGCCCACGCCCCGGGAAAGGTCATAAGGGTTTTTGGAACGGCCGTAAACGTAGTTATAGCTTTCGATCCACATGGCCGCTTCGGGAACGTTGGTTTTGCCCATGATGATGGCCCCGGATTTTTTAACCCGCTCAACCACGGTGGCGTCAAAATCCGGAATCGTATGGCGGCGTTTCCACAAACCGCCCGCCCAGGGAAGCCCGGCCATGGCATAGGTGTCCTTCATGGTGCAGGGTACACCGAAAAACGGGGGAAGTTTCGGTTTTTTTTTCTCCGCCAGAAGCGCCTCGGCTTTTTTCGCCTCCTCCCTGGCTTCGTCAAACCGGGGGACACACACGGCGTTGATTTTCGGGTTCACCGCTTCCATTCTGGCCAGGTGAACATCCATGACTTCTACCGGAGAAATCTCCTTTTTTTTGATTTTGTCCGCAATGGCCGTAGCCGACATGGTCAAGAGTTCGTTCATCTTTTCCCTCATCATGACAGCTTAAAAAGCGCATTAATCCGGGCCTTTTTACGCGGTCATTTCACCATACAGTTATTAATTAAAACGATTAAAAAGTATTCTTACCAGATAAATGAAACAAGTTCAATGCGGCTGTGGTTTGTTGCTTCCAAACGGGCACCTCACGTCTGACCCGATTAATCTGGTAAGGAAATCGGACAGATAACCAGCCAGGCGCCGAAGGCCACGCACCAGATGTTGATGGCCGCCATACTGATCAGTTCGTCCAGCCCCAGGCCGTAGATGCCGTTCTGGAGGTTGAACGAGATGTCGATCACGCCCAGAAACAAAAGACCGCCGGCATTGACCAGGGACAGGGTCCGGCCGGCGGGCCGGCCGCGCAGCACCAGTATGCCGGCGGCGATCAACCCCAGGGCCAGCAGGCCGTCCGGGGGCGGAAAGGAGTGCTCGAAGGTCAGGTAGCAGGCCGGGGCGTTTTCCGGTACCAGGTTAAAAGAGAAAAAAGCGATCCAGAACAGAATAATGCCCGCGCCGGTCAATATCATCAGCCAGGCCCGGACAAGGTTAAGTTTTTGCATGATTAAGCCTCCCTCAAGATTTGCGCGCCTTGATCTTTAACTTTTTACTTTGCCGCCTGAAATATAATATTTTCGAGATTGTCAGCGTTTGGTGGTCTTGTTAATACCGGCGATGGTCCGGTTCATGACCCATTCCACCACGCCGGGCACCAGCCGTTTGGCCAGTACCGACAGGCGGGCGTCAAAACCCGGAATGATCAGAAACTGTTTTTTCGCCATGCCCTTCATCAGGGCCAGGGCCACGGTTTCAGGTGCTATGGTTTTGGCGTTGGCCGAAATGGCCCTGGTCTCGGCCGGTTTGGTCACATTTTCCGCTTCCAGGCCGGGTGTGTCCGTGTCCGGCGGGCACAACACGGACACGGTTATGCCTTTTGGTTTCAATTCCGCCCGCAGAGCTTCTGAAAACCCGATCACGGCGAATTTCGACGCACTGTAGTCGGTGTATCCGAAAACACCGATCAAGCCGGCCACCGAGGATACGTTGACGATGTAGCCCCCCGGCTGCAAATGGGGCAGGGCCGCGGCCACTGCATGCCGGGTCCCGAAAAGATTGAGTTTCATGGTGGTTTCAAACTGGCCGGCACTGATGTTCTCAAAGTAATTCGGCCGGGCCTGACCGGCACTGTTGATGAGAATGTCCGGCGGGCCGAATTCGGCGGCGGCTTTGGCAAATACGGCTTCGGTTGCAACCGGATCGGTGACGTCCAGGGATTGCCAGGCGGTTTTCGATCCGGCCTTTCCCGCTTTTTTAATTCTGTCGGTCGCCTGTTTCAGGCGGTCTTCATTCCTGGCCAGGATCATCACATTCGCGCCCGACGCGGCCACCTGCCCGGCCACGCCCAGACCGATGCCGCTTGAACCACCGGTAATGTAAACGTTTTTTCCGTCAAAAAGAGCAGAATAGTTCATCTTCAAACCTTTTATTTGCTTTTCAGCGTTTTAACATCCAGCGTCTTCAGCCAGTCCATGGTTCTTCGCATGCCCTCGGCATAGGCAACCGGCGGCCGCCAGTCCAGTTCCCGTGCGGCTTTATCAATGGAAAACCGCAGCCGGGAGCCCAGGTTTTTTACCGTATAGGTCGTCAGCAGCGGCCGGGATGTCCGCCGCGTCAGTTTCCAGAGCACTTCCATGACCACGGCCGCGGCATAAGCGGCCGCATATGGAATATGCAGCCGTGGCGGAGAAACGCCCAGGGCTTCGGCGATAACGGTGCAGAAGGCCTGCAGGGTGGTGGGCTCACCGTCATGCACCAGGTATCCGTTGCCCACGGCCCGGTCATCTTCGGCAATGCGTGTCATCAGGTCCACCAGGTTGTCGATGTAGGTCGGCCAGACCAGAACGTCGCGGCGCCAGAACATCATTTCTTTATTAAGAATGGCATCGGCCAGCGACGGGACGAAGGTCAGGTCCCCGGGGCCGAACACCCAGCAGGGATAAACCATGGTGACCGGCAGTCCCTGTTTCCGATGATATTCCCAGGCGATTTCTTCGGCCTTCAGTTTAAAATCCGGATACGGTTCATGCCAGGGCTTCAAAGGGCTTTCTTCGGTCAGTACAACGGATTCATCCAGGCCGAACACGTCGTTGGTGCTTATTTTTACCAGCCGCCTGACCCCGGCCGACAAGGCCGCCCGGCAGACGTTCTCGGTGCCGTCCACGGTCACTTCGGCAAACAGTTTTTTCGGCGCCCAGTCGGTGACCACGGCGGCACAATGAAAAACAATGTCCGCTCCGGTCATGCCCCTGGCGACGGCGTCTGGGTCGCGGATATCGCCTTCAATAACCTCAACACCCTCCTGGCGCAGTGCTTCAGCTCCCGGATCGCCGGTCAGCACCAGTGCCCGGACCCTGTTTCCCGCCGCCAGGTTCTTTTGCACCAGGTGATGGCCGATAAATCCGGTGGCACCGGTGATATAGATGGTCTTCATGGGTTACCCCGCGTTGTATTTAATGAAGCCGTTTATGACTCCTCTTCTCCGACGGGCTCATATGAGGTCGTCAGGTATTTTTTGCCATGACTCTCAACAAAATAAACCGGCTTTTCATTCCGCAGCATGTCAGACAGAAACACCGCGTTTTCCGGCGGCGGAAACCAGCTGATGTTCTTCTTTTTCCCCTTTTCTTTGTAATTGATGACAAACCAGGGGCGCTCCTCTTTCAGGTCGTATCTGAGAATGTACGTGTCCACCATGTATGCGGCCATAGCGATTTCCTTTCATGATTAAAGGTACTCTTTGTTGTTGGCCTACCGGCCGGTTTCCCCCTCAAACAAACGCTGGAACTTACCGCTTTCAATATGATTTAAAAGCGTCATCCGCTTATTCCTTTTTCAGCATGTCAGATGAAAGCACCCGGCCACACGCGCGCCCTGTTCATGTGCGGCATTGAATGTCTCGATCGCCCGGGCGGTCGGGACGATTTCCATCTCAATTCCCATGTTTCGCAATTCATCCTGCAGATCGGCCGCCGGTTTCATCCGGCCGGAATCACCCGTCCCCACAACCAGCAGGTCCGGCGCGGCGTCCACAACTGCCTGGATATCGGCCATGGTCAACCGGTGCCCGCTTTTCCGCCACCAGGGGTGAATGATCGATCCGTCCGGCAGGATGATGACGTCCTTGCCGTAATGCCGGTCGTCGATGGTTATGGATCCGAACGTGTAATTTTGAATCACGCTGCTTCCCGTCTTAAAACAAAAAAGAACGGTTTACGCATTCCTTTAAAATCCATTACACCCAGCACCGTGTTTTCATCCACTTTCCGGAACACGTCGTTGATGGGCAGGTTGTCATAAATCATGGTTGCGCTCGACTTTCCACGGTAATCCGTCAGGCGCAGGCGGGCCCGTGAACGCCGGGTCACAAACAGGGGCATGATGAGCTGGAAGACGCGTCCGAAGAACCGGGAGTTGATAAACGGGAAAAATTTCAGCAGGCCGAGGCCCGGCATGACCAGTGTCGGGTTGAGGCTTTTTCTGCCCTTGCTCAAAGTTGAAAACACCAGGGGGTGAACATCCTCCGGGCCTTCAAACCGCTTGCCGTGCCAGTGAAAAGTCTCCAGCACGCCATCCATGGGATGGTCGGTAAGAAAACCCGACCCCTGCCAGGCGCCGAGCATAAAATCGGTGTTGACGGGATCAAGGCTGTCGAAAATCGCCAGTGCTTCTTCGGTACTTGTCTTTCCGGCCTCAAGCGCGGTTGTAAACGAAATCAAATTGTCTCTCCTGAGGTTGAATGTTTAACCAGTCGGTCATATACAAATTTTACAATTTCGGGATCCATGTCCCGGCTTTTTTCATAAAACAGGTTTGCAATTCTGTCTTTTTCAAAAATACCATCCGCCAGCAATATCGGAATACCTTTTGGGCTCAAAGTACCATCTTTTTCACCATCATCGACTTCATGATGATGATAACCGCTTTTTTCCCACCATGTCAGGGCATGGGGATTTTCCGGTTTATCATAACATAATTGAAAACCGATGATGCGGTCATTTTCGTCAAACCATACCGTCAGGTCAATCTCATGATCAAAAAACCATCGCCGCTTCGGTTCGTTCTCGTAGCTTTTAACCTTTTCTATTTCGTATAGCATGGTTCATCCCTGAAAGCATTTAACTTGTTCGTTAACTATGTTATCAGACGGAATTCTACGGTGCACTCCCCATTCGTATGATTACCCATACCGTTCTTTAATTACAAGCGATTTGCACCAAAATCAACTGTGATGGGTAAGGAATGATAATTCGGGTTTTACTTTTCCGGACGGGGTGAATAAATACCGGCCGGCTGTTTCGGGGTAAAAACAGCCGGCCGGCAGAGGGGGCGGGACTTTTTACAGGGACAACACCCGCTCAAGATCGGTCGTGTTGCTGACCGGGGGGTGGCAGGTGCGGCCGGAACAGGCAAATGCGGCAGGCTTGCTGTCGCCGGGGACATATTCAAGAATATCGGGTATGTGTGGCTCCAGGAGGTCGACGGTGGCCGGGTTGTCAATGAGCAGAATATCGACATTTGCAGGTGCAGCCTGCCGGGCTGTTTTGATCAGCGCGCGGGTGGCCGGGTCGTGTGGCTCTCCGAAAATGGCAATCCGGCTGTGTCCGGTGAGATATTGGCCCAGAGCGGCCATCATCAGGGGCGCACTTGTGGGGTGCTTTTTCAAATCGCTTCGTGCGTTGGTCAGCAGGCTTATTGCGGCCTGCCCATACCGGCTTTTTCCGGTCAGGGCGGACAGGCGCTGAAAAACCTTGGCCGCGGTTGATGTAACCGAGGGCAGAACATTGTCATGATCGTCAGCGGGCCGGAAAAGCAGGTGTCGGTCATGGTTGGCTGAAACGGCAAAACAGGTGCCGGTGGCTTGATCATAAAAACGGTCGTAAAATGATTCTGCCAGCTTCAGGGCCCAGGAAAGATGGGCCGGATCAAAATCGGTCTGGTAAAGATCGAGCAGGCCTTGAATCAAAAAGATATAATCTTCAGCCAGGCCGTCTATGCCGCTGTGACCGTCCCTCCAGCGCCGTTTCAAAAGACGTCGGCTCTCAGGGTCATACAGGTTGTTCTGGATAAAGCAGGCTGTTTTTTTGGCGGCATCCAGAAAGGCCCGGTTTTTCAAATACAAAAAGCCTTTGGAAAGGGCGGTCAGGGCCAGACCGTTCCAGGCGGTCAGAATTTTGTCATCCAGATGGGGTCGGGGTCGTCTCAACCGTTCCTGGAACATGATATTCCGGCTGCGTGAGAGGATTTTGCGCACCTCTTCTTCGGAAAGGTTGAAATGTTCTGCGGTTTCTGCAGTTGAATGCGCCTTATAAAGGACGTTGGTTTCAACAAATTCACCAAAAGGATCGTGGCCGACATTGCCTTCCGGCCGCATGTCATAATAATATTTAACGATTTCAAAGTTTTCTGACGACAGCAGGGCACGCACCGTTTCCGTTCGCCAGCCGTAAAAAGCGCCTTCCAGCTTGTTGCCGGTACCATCCGCGACCGGATAGCTGTCGGCGTCTTCAGCCGAGAAAAAACCGCCATCTTCGTTCATCAGGTCCCGGGTCATGTAAGTTAGAATTTCGGTGGCCACTTCGGCCGGCCAGGGTTCGTCGATCAGTGGTATGGCGTCAAGGTAAACCGAAGCAAGCTGGGCATTGTCATAGAGCATTTTTTCAAAATGGGGCAGGTGCCACTTGTCATCGGTGGCATAGCGGTGAAATCCACCGCCGATATGGTCGAAAATGCCGCCTGCGGCCATTGACTTTAAAGTGTGTGCGGTCATATCCAGAGCGATCTTTCCTTGTCGGGGATCAATCATCTCAGCCGGGCCCAGGCGGGCCGCCTCGAGCAGAAAGGCCAGGGTGGGCGGCATGGGAAACTTGGGTGCCGGGCTGAATCCGCCGTTAGTTTTGTCATAATTAGCGGATAATACCTTTACGGCATTTTCAATCAGATGCCTGTCATCTGTCTCATCCGTGTTCTGTCCGGTTGCCACCCGGCTGGAAAGGTGCTGTTTTAACACATCGTTCATGGCTTCGGCCGATGATAATATTTTTTCCTTTGTTTCCGGGGTGTTCCAGGCCTGTTCCACATGCAGCACAACATCTGTCCAGGACGGCATTCCGGGGCGTCCGACCGGCGGGAAATAGGTACCCCCAAAAAACGGGCGTCCGTCAGGGGTTAAAAAAACGTTCAGGGGCCAGCCGGCCGACCCGTTCAAAGCCGATACGGCGGTGATGTAAATTTGGTCCAGGTCCGGCCGCTCTTCACGATCCAGCTTTATATTGATAAAAGCACGGTTCATGATCTCGGCCACGGCCGGATCGGAAAACGACTCATCGGCCATGACATGGCACCAGTGGCAGGTGGAGTAGCCGATGGACAGAAGAACCGGTTTGTTCTCGGCAGCGGCCCTGGAAAGGGCTTCCTCTCCCCAGGCCTGCCAGTCAACCGGGTTGTGGGCATGCTGAAGCAGGTAAGGGCTTTTTTCGTTGATGAGTTTGTTCGTATATTTAATGGTGTCGGTCGTATTCATAAGGCCACCTCCGGGATGGCTTGTTTGTCGTTTTTCGGGGTGTTCGGAATCGGTATCGGACTACCGATACCGATTCCGACCCTGATTATTGTTAAACACTCAACCAACTGCATTTTCGATCCCATTCCTTGCTCAAGGGAATGATTCCGCAATCAGATAATTAAAAAGCAAAAATGGTGCCACAACCAATCCGGAGGCTTAAAAAACATTCGATCAGCCTGTTTCATGATGCTTTGGGGTTAATCGCTCAATACGAGCTGTTCTGTGTGACATATGTGTATCGTTGTTTTGTGATACAGTGGCGCTGTAATGATCAAAAAAATGAGACAGGCGGCGTGGACAAAACAATAATGATGGTTATATTTTTATTTAAATCAAATATATAATAAATCATATCATTTTGGAATGAAATATAAATATATGGCACAGAAATTGTAACGAAGAAAACATGCTACTCATAAAACGTATCTGTTAATTTCATGAGAAAACCACCTATTTTAAGGAGGCGAAATGTCAGAAAATAAAAAACCTGAAAAGGATAAAAACTTACTTGCTGCGCGCGATGTCACTAGTTGTGAAGCTACAGCGCAAATGCTTGAAAAAGCAAGAAGAGACGGGGTCGTCCTGGCTTTTGACCGGGCTGCCGCCATGAAGGCCTGTCCTATTGGAGCGGACTCGGCCTGCTGCAAGCACTGCTCAATGGGACCCTGTCGGCTCAATGCCAAAGATCCTTACGGCAAAGTCGGCGTTTGCGGCGCCACCATCGATACTATTATGGCCCGTAATTTTGCCCGTATGGTCGCTTCCGGCGCGGCGGCGCATACCGATCATGGTATGGCCATGCTGGATCTGTTCCGGGAAGTGGTCAACGGCAATATTACCGATTATGAAATCAAGGACACCCAAAAACTCGAGGAAGTGGCCAAGTCAATCAACATTGAGGTTGAAGGCCGCAGCGTCAAAGATATCGCTCTGGATGTTTACAGTGAACTGGAGCGGACCTATACCCAGGTCGAAGGCGAAATCCCCTTTGTCTCCCGGGTGCCGGAAGCAACCCTGGAAACCTGGCGAAAACTGGGCATCGTGCCCCGGGGCGCCATGCGTGAAATCATGGAGTTGATGCACCGCACGCACATGGGTGTTGATCAGCATTATGAAAACATCACCAAACAGTGCAGCCGCACGGCCCTGTCCGACGGCTGGGGCGGATCAATGGTGGCCACCGATATTTCTGATATTCTTTACGGAACCCCCACGCCGGTGCAGGCCGATGTGAACATGGGTGTCCTCAAGGAGCACCAGGTCAATATTATTATTCATGGACATGAACCCAACCTGTTTGAATCCATGCTGGAATCGGTCAATTCCCCGGTACTGATCGAGGCGGCAAAAAACGCCGGCGCCGAAGGCATTAACCTGGTGGGCATGTGCTGTTCCGGGGCGGAAATGATGTCCCGTCACGGTATTCCCCATGCCGGTAACTTTACCTCTACCGAAGCGGTCCTGGTCACCGGCGCCGTGGACGCCATGGGTGTGGACATTCAGTGCATCAAGCAGGGGCTGGTCGAAGTGGCCAGGTGTTACGATACGGAATTGTTCACCACCAATCCCCGGTGTCACATCGAAGGGGCCGTACACATTGAATTTAACGATCATCATCCCCTGGATTGTACCGACGAGATCGTCATCAAGGCCATCAGCCGGTTTAAAAACCGCAAGCACCCAATTGAAATTCCCAAGATTACCAACCCCGGTATTCACGGCTTTTCTTATGAATACATCAACTACATGCTGGGCGGATCATTCCGTTCGACCTACACGCCTTTGAACGATAATATTATTAATGGCCGAATCCGGGGCGTGGCCGGTGTCGTGGGGTGTACCAACCCGCGGGTGAAACAGGACTATGTTCACGTCGAACTGGTCAAGGAGCTGATCAAGAACGACGTGCTGGTGCTCCAGACCGGGTGCTCCCAGATTGCTCTGGCCAAGGCCGGGATGATGACGCCCGAAGCCGGTGCTCTGGCCGGCCCGGGCCTGAGCGAAGTCTGCGAAACCGTTGGTATGCCGCCGGTGCTGGGCTTCGGTTCCTGCGTGGATAACAGCCGGATCCTGATGGCTGCATCCGAGATGGTAAAGACCGGCGGGCTGGGCAACAGCATTGCGGATCTGCCGGTGGCCGGCGCGGCACCGGAATGGATGAGTGAAAAAGCCATCTCCATTGGTCACTACTTCGTCGCCTCCGGTGTTTACACCGTCTTCGGCGTAACGTTTCCGATTACGGAAAACACCCGCTTCCACGATCTGCTGTTCAACGGGCTGGAGAAAACCGGCCTGGGCAAATGGGGATTTTCCCCTGACCCTAAAGAAATGGCGAAAATGATGATTGCACATATTGACAAGAAACGGAAAGCGCTGGGCATAGACAAGGCCCGGGAACGTGTCCTGGTAGATATGCAGGACCGCCGGGCGCTTGATTAGTCCTGACATATCTGACACCCCCTCCCCGCTCTTTCCGGAGTAAGGCGGCGATCCTTCCCCCTCCTCCCCCGACGCCGCCTTACTCATTTCTCTTTTTTTAACAGTAGGGGCGACCCGCCGGTCGCCCCCAGGTTCGTGGCATCCAGGTGTAGGGGCGACCGGCGGGTCGCCCTTTTATGCTGGTTGCCGAATTCTGACACAGGCTTTAAAGCCCTTCGCTGCTTCACCGGTTTTCGCCTTGACCAAGTTCCGGGGTTTCCATATCATAAGAAGGTTGAAAAACTTATGAAACATCAGGTTTAAAGACGAATCTCAAAAAATCGGGGGTAGCCATGCAACTGGACATTATTCTTGAAAACGCACTCATTGTTGATGGTTCCGGCGGCAGCCCCTATCAGGCGGATGTCGGTTTACAGGGCCGTTTTATTGTGGCCGTTGGTGACTTGAGCAAAAGTGATGCCGCACAACGCCGGGATGTGACCGGGCGGGTGGTCTGCCCGGGATTTATCGATGTCCATTCCCATGCGGACCTGGCGTTTTTCAGGCCGGATCACGACGATATGCTGACCCCCCTGGTGGAGCAGGGTATCACCACTTTTGTCGGTGGCAACTGCGGTATGGCCCTGGCCCCGATCACCCGTGACAACCGGGAGGGCATTAAAACCTACCTGGAAGTGTTCACGCAGATGGATTTTGATCGGGATATCAAGTGGTCCACAATGGGGTCCTATATGGACCACATGGACACAAAAGGACTGTTGCTGAATTCCGCCCAGCTGACGCCCCACGGCGTCATGCGCATTTCCGCCCTGGGGTTGTCCGACAAGCCGGCCGATGATAAAGCCATCGCCCTGATGCAGAAACTTCTGGAAGAAAGTCTTGAAGCCGGGGCCTTTGGATTGTCTACCGGCCTGCAATACGCCCCGGGCCTGCATTCCGACACCCGGGAGCTGTCAATGATATCCAAACCGTTGACTGATTATGACGCCGTATTTACCAGCCATTTGCGTTCCTATACCAGCAACTGTATGGACAATGCCATTGATGAAGTGGCCCGCGTGGCCGCTGACAACAATATCCGGGGGCAGATTTCCCATATCTTCTCAGTCCCCTGGACAGGTCCGCTGCTGCACCCCCTGGCGCTGAAAGTGATCAAATGGCTGGCCCGTCATGGAGAGAGCGCGGTTAAATGGATTCCGGATTCTTTGCTGGATATGGAGATGAACCGCATTCTGGAAAAAGTGGCCCGGGTCAGGCAGAGCGGTGTCGGTATGGGCATGGATATTATGCCCACCACAACCGGCTTTACCCATCTGCTGGCCTTTTTCCCGCCCTGGTCGTTGACCGGCGACCGGCAGGCGGTCCTGGAACGCCTGCAGGACAGGCAGACCCGCCGGGAGATACGGAAGGATATCGAGCAGGGGCGGCCCATCTGGCCGCACCGGGAAAAAAACACCTGGTCTTTGAATCTCATCCGGCAGATGGGCTGGGACGCCCTGATTGTCATGGCCGTCAACAGCGACAAGAACAAGCCGCTGGAAGGCCGGCGGTTCACCGACATAGCCGAAGAACAGAACAAGCACCCCTTTGATGTCATGTGCGACCTGCTGCTGGAAGAGGACGGACAGGTCCTGGCCTTTGAAACCATGAGCGATCCGGACGATGTGTTTACGGAGCGATACACCTTTCCGGGTATCAAGGACCCGGATACAATGATATCCACCGATACCATCCTGCTGGGCATGGGCCGGCCGTCATATCTCTTTTACGGCTGTTATCCGAAATTCATCAACCGTTATGTTTATCAGAAGAACCTGCTTGATCTGCCTGCGGCCATTGCCAAGTGCACAGCGATCCCGGCCGACCATTTCGGCATCAAGTATCGGGGACGGATTAAAGAAGGTTTTTTTGCCGATCTGCTGGTGATCGACGCGGAAAACTTCAGGACCCGGGCGAATTTTGTCGATCCCTGTCATGGCGCCGAAGGCCTGGACATGGTTTTCATTAACGGCTGCCAGGTAGTCTCAAACGGTAAGCGGATCAATAAAGACCTGCCCGGAAAAATGCTGCGCAAAAACAATCAACCCGCCCCGGAAGTCCAGTAATTACGAGGCCAGTGATTTTTGTAAAGCGCTGTGAATGTCCGGATACTGAAAGATAAAGCCGCCTGACAGCAGTTTGCCGGGGGTCGTCCGCTGACTGTACAATACCAGGCTGCCCAGTTCTCCGGCGACAAACCGCAGAGCCATAGAGGGTACCGTAAAAAAGGTCGGCCGATGAAGGGTTTTCCCCAGGGCTTTTGTAAACTGGCTGTTTCTGACCGTCTGCGGGGCGCAGAAATTGACAGGCCCCTTCAGCTTGTCTGTTTCTATGGCAAACCGGGTGGCCGCAATCAGGTCGGAAAGTTGAATCCATGGAAACCACTGGCGGCCGGAGCCGATTTTGCCGCCCAGGCCAAGCCGAAAGGGGGGCAGCATTTTGGCAAGGGCACCCCCGGCTTGATCCAGCACAACACCAAACCGCGCAACCACCACCCGCACCCCCTTTTTTTTCGCCGCAAAAGCCTCTTTTTCCCAGTCAACGCAGACCTTGGCCAGAAAATCATCGCCGGCCGGGCTTTCTTCGTTCAGCAGCCTGTCACCACGGTCCCCGTAATAACCGGCAGCCGAGGTGCTCAGCAAAACGCAATGGCCGTTGGAAGGCAGGGCCGCTACCAGGTTGCGGGTGGTCAAAATCCGGCTGTCGTAAATAGCCTGTTTGTATTTCTCGGTCCAACGATTGAATATGTTGACGCCGGCCAGGTTGATGATGGCATTGACACCCGTGGCCGCTTTCTGCCAGTCACCGGGTTGGGTGGTATCGGCTTGAATAAAGGTAAAGCGCTCGTGTTCGATACTTTTGTGGCGATACCCCAGCCCGATAATGTCGTGGCCGTCTTCCAGCAAAGCGCCTGCCAGGTGGCGGCCGACAAACCCGGAACTGCCGGTAATTAAAATTTTCATGTGTGTTTTCCTTTAACGACAAGCCCGATATTTCACCCTTCCGGCGAGTCGTCTTGAACGCTTCTGCTGTATCGCAATGTAGGGGCACGGCGCGCCGTGCCCATTGACGCGCCGTGCCCGATTGTGAATCACGTTTGGGTGCCCTTTCATCGGGCGGCCCCAGGACCCCTGGCCCAAACCATTTTGTGATATGTCTGAACTAATCGACCAGCAGTACAGACGCTTTGTGGACCCCATGCAGTACTTTCTGGGAAACACTGCCCATAATAAATTCCATGATGCCCGACAACCCCCTTCTGCCGAGAACAACCAGGTCAAAGCCGCCGCTGTTGGCTTCGGAAATAATGTCCCGGGCAATGCCTTTATTACGCTCAACGGTTTTGGTTTTAATCCGTTTTTCGTCGAAACCCTGCTGGATCAGTTTTTGCCTGGCTTTTTCAAGCGCTTCTTTCATCAGCTCCTTTTTCTTGTCCTCCAGTATGCAGAAGGAGGACTGCTCCGCCACAAAGTACGGCGTCAACGCAGGCCCCTGCATGGCGCACATGGCTTCCGTGTTCAGCAGTACGCTGAACAGGAGAATGTCGGCATCCTGCTTGATGCATTTGCCGACAAACTCTACCGCCCGGGCCGAATTGTCAGACTCATCCATTGCTATCAGAATTTTTTGTGCCATTTTTAACGCCCTCCTAATTGTATTAAGGTTGCGAACCCTATCCCAGTAAATTGTCCAGGGCCATCATAATAATAAAGCCGACCAGGACGCCATAAGTGGCCGGTCGGGATTTGCCTTCGGAATGGGTTTCTGGAATGATTTCATCACTGATGACAAACAGCATGGCGCCGGCGGCAAAAGCCAGGGCCAGGGGCAGAACCGGGTTGAAAAGGGTTACCGCGCCGGCGCCCAGCAAACCGCCCACCGGCTCAACCATCCCGGTTACCGTTGCAATGCCCAGGGCTTTTAAACGGCTGTAACCCAGGCCGATCAGCGGCAGGGCCACGGCCAGACCTTCGGGCATGTTCTGCAGGCCGATACCGATGGCCAGGCTGGTGCCGGCCCCGACATCACCGGTGCCGAATCCGACACCCACGGCCATGCCTTCCGGAAAATTATGAATGGTGATGGCAATGATAAACAGCCAGATCCGCTTCATCCGTGATGACGGCCCTTCCGGTCCTTTGATGAAATGTTCGTGCGGCATTTTTTTGTCAATGATATCAAGTATAATCCCGCCCAGAAGAATGCCGAACATCATTATGTAGACGCCATAACCCGGCCAGACAAGGTCGCCATGTGCGATTCCGGGTATAATCAGGGAAAAAGAGGTGGCCGCCAGCATAACACCGGCTGAGGCACCCAGCATAATAGAAAGTGTTTTACGGGAAACATGACCGACAAAAAGAACCGGCAGTGCCCCGAGCCCGGTTCCCAGGCCGGCCAGCGCGCTGGCAATGACGCCATATAAGAAAAGACTCATGATGTTTGCCCTGTTTGCCGGTTTGATCGGTTATTTTTAACGCCGATGAAGATAGCGTTGATTATTCAACAATATAATAGAAACATATAAGCAGCAAGAATAAATCAATAAAACCGGTATTCCACGAATTGATTGAACCCGGTCGCCTGGCTGCTTCTGCCGGGCTCAGGACTCGAATTCATGCAGGGGCACGGCGTGCCGTGCCCGTTTGTTTTTGATGTTTATCAAAAAAAATGTGAAATATCGGGCTAAAAAGGTTGGCCCAAGGCTCTGGCTTGAGTAAAATAGAGAACAGATCAACCGCAAAAAAAATATTTGAGCAATGGATGATGCCACCAGAAAAAACCGGTTGGAAAAATTGATCAAGGCATTGAAGTCCTGGAAAGGTGCCAAACCGGATTACGACAACCTGGATTTCTCCCGCTACCGTCAGACTGAAGAGGCGTATCAGGAAGAGCAGCGGGAGTGGCTTAACAGCCGCCGCAAAAAGAAGCCGCAGTAAGTCTTTTTGTTCGCGTCACGATCATTTTGGGCGGCCTTAAAATCTTTCTCTAAACGGCTCGAACTCGGGCTAACGCCCTCAGACAGCGAGCAGTTCTTTACGCGAAAGCTTTTAAGGCCTTTTCTCCCAAAATGATCGGATGCCGCTCACAAAAAGACTTACTGCGGGACCGGCGGAAGGTATCGCCTTACGCCTCGAGACTTGCGCGCCTTGACCTTGAACCTCAATCCAATCTTCGTCATCCCGGGCCCTGGAGACTGTGTCGCAATTCAAAACAAGCCGGAAAAAGAGTGTTTTCCGGAATGGTTTTACCATTAAAATTCAAAGAAAGTTCGTTATACGACAAATTAGGAAGTCGCTTTTTTTGAATAAACAATTGTGACACAGTCTCCCTGACACGGGATGACGATTTGACGGACAATTTCAGTGTTTTTGGACATGGGGGTTGAGATTTTGCAGTGACGAATGGTGCTTATTGCGTTGTCGTAATGCCCACATCAAGGGCACCTCGCAGTGGCGATCTGGATTCCGGCTTTCGCCGGAATGACGGGCGCACGTCAACATTTATTCTCGTCCACAATCCACTTCGACGGGTGGCACGGGCGAAGCGAAGCTTGCCCGTGGAAAGGCGTTACAGCAGCTCCTTGAGTTCCGGCAGAAGTTTATGCATGGCCTTGTGAAGGGCGAATTCCGACAGGTCGGCCGGTTTTATCCAGCGAAAATCATCCGGTCCGTCCAGACGGACCCGGCCGGACAGTATGCGGCAGACAAAGGCGTCCAGGTCCAGTTTAAAGTGGGTATAGGCATGCTGAATCCGGGCCAGGGGTTTTTCAACCGTTACCTTCAGCCTGACGGTCCGGTAAACCGCTTCCCGGCAGGCTGATTCCGCAGACTGCCCTTTTTCTAACGGACCTGAGGGAAACTCCCACAGCCCGCCCAGCAGCCCCCGGGCAGGTCGACGGACAATCAGGATCTTTCCCTGTTTGATAATAATAGCCGCGGTCTGGTGCCGGTGAGGCGTTTTTCTGCCGGGAACGCGTACGGGGAAATCCTGTACCCGCCTTAGTTGAAAAGCGCCGCATTCTTTTTGGGCGGGGCACCGGTCGCATTTCGGCTGACGGGGCGAACAGACCAGGGCGCCCAGTTCCATCATGGCCTGGTTCCAGGTGCCGGGGTCGTGGTGGTCCAGAAGCAGGCCGGCCAGTTCCCGGTAGCTTTTGTATGAACCGGCCTGGTTGACCGGGTCCGGTTTTAAAAACAGCCTGGCCAGTACCCGTTTGACGTTTCCGTCTACCACCGGCAATCGATGGCCGAAAGCAATACTTTGAACGGCGGCATTGATATAGTCGCCCACCCCCGGTAACAGGATAAAATGCACCGGGCTGTCCGGTACCCGGGGCGTTCCCATGGAAACCAGATTTCTGGCGGCCAGGTGAAGGTTTCTGGCCCGCGAGTAATAGCCCAGGCCTTCCCAGGCTTTGAGGACACGGTCCGGATCTGCTTCGGCCAGGGACGAGAGGTTCGGAAACTGTTGAATAAAACGGTTAAAATAATCGACTACCGTGGCCACCTGGGTCTGCTGCAGCATCACTTCCGATACCCAGATATGGTAAGGGTCTGCGGTTGTCCGCCAGGGAAGATCGCGCCGGTTGGTTTGATACCAGCGAAGCAGCCGTTTTTGAAAAGCGGCAATTGTACCGGCCTCGGTATTGTCCGCCAGGGATTGTTTTGATCGACCGGAACGGAAAGCTTTTTTCATTTGTCTTTACGATTATTCCGAAAGAGGCCGGACGCAAACACACGTAGGGGCACCCCCCTGTGGGTGCCCTTTCACGGGCAGGCACGGGGGCCTGCCCCTACAATATGCATGAACTCCCGCCTCGATCCGTAGGGGCACCCCCCTGTGGGTGCCCTTTTTTCGGGCGGCCACAAGAGGCCGCCCTTACGTTTATTGAAAGATGCCATGAAAGGATCGGGCTACAGGCTTTGCTGAATTTCAGACATGATGGTTATTGGCAGCGTGTAAGTTCCCTTTCCTGTGATCTGATCGACCAGTCGCTGTGAGGCAATGCGGTAGCAAAGCCGGGCGGTCACCGTCAGTCCGGTGTCCGGGGCGGTTTCGGGCAGATAAAAGGTCTGCGAGGCCGATTTGCGGGGCGGGATCCGATTGTCTGACAGAACTTCACGGGCTTTGGCCAGGTTGTCCACCGGTCGCCCCTGCCCGTCACCGAAAACCGTCTGGTAGAGCAGGACATCGTCTCTCAGGTAACCGTTTTTGTCGGGCTGCCCCGAGGCGTAAACCACACGGCCGGATTTTTTTTCGGTGACCGTTATGTCCAGCCACATCTGGCGTACGTTGCTCAAACCGGTGGGCAGTTTATGGCCGGCGCCGGTGTTGGTGATCGTAATGATAAAGCTGTTGCCTTTAATGCCAGGGCTTTTCAGGGCCAGGGAGGCGGCGTTTTTCAGCCGCTCTTCAGCCATTTGAACCTTGTCCTGTCCGCCAAAGGCGGCCGGCAAAAAATTATTGCCGCCCACAAAATTGTGGGTGAAGACATGGGGCCGTTCGGGCCCGATCTCCGAGGCATGTCCCGGATTGTCCGGCCGGGGGGTGCTGCCGGTGGCCGGTATACCCGGTCGCTGGAACATGTGGCAGCCCTGGCAGGTTACCCGCTTTTTGGGGTCACGGGCGTTGTAAGAGCTGTTGCGCCATTCATCGTAGGTGGTTTCCAGGTCGATATCAAAGGCCACATGTTTGACATTATGGCAGGTACCGCAGATACCCGGATTGACATGAAATTCCGAGTAGGCTGCATCATGAAATTCAGGTTCAGGGTCTTTTCTCGGACCGCGTTTTACGCCGGGGTCGTCTTCACCGAATCCGGGCGAGAGAATCATCCCGTTATTGTACATCCGGGTGGCGCCGACGGCTGAGTGACAAAAATCGCATTGTACGCCAAAGGTGGCGATTTCCGGGACAGCCGACAGATCATCGGATGTTTTCCGGGGGTTGCCTGAAGCCACGCCGACCGGTGTGTGGCACTTGACGCAGGCTTCGGCTTCCTCGATTTCTCCGGCGTCGGTCAGGCCCTTGAGAAAATATTTGGCCACGGCATTGTAGACCGGGTCCTGGTGGGACAGATTATGGGTCGAGTTTTCCCACTGGCTGTGAATTTCGGCGTGACAATCACTGCAGACCGAAGGGTCAATAAAGCGGTCAACCACGAACGTCTCACCCGCGTGTGCCGTTAAGGCAAAAACCAGCGGTAGACACAGCAAAACGGTCGCCAAACCGCGTCCAACAAAAATATTCATGTGTCACCTTTATAGAAGATAGCGCCTATAGCATATTACAAATATAATTAACTTATTGTGAGGGTAGTGACTTATAAAAATTGGTTTTTACCTAATAATATGACAAAAGATTTTTATAAACATATTAACTCGTATAGGAAAAAACGGGATGGCCAAGTAAAACGTTCAAGATCAAGGCGCCACAAATCTCGAGGAATGCAGCGTACATGGTAGTACGTGAAATTCCGAGAGATGCAGTGCAACGCAGATATTGGACGTTTTACTTGGCCATCAAACCTACTTCAACTGTTCAAGCTTGTCGGTCAATAACACCAGGTGGCTCATTTCTTCCTTGATAATGCCATTGATCTTTTCTTTTCCAAGACCGGCGCCAACCAGCTCCCGCATACCGACATAAAAAGCAATCGAATCCTTTTCGGTTACAATGGCTTCTTTCAGCACTTCTTCCATCGAGTTCAGGTCTATGGCTTTTTCATCAAAAACCCGACGGTCGGCCAGGGCTTTCAAATACCTGGCGGTTTCGTCCTCAGGGTCAAAGGCCCCTGGTTTTTTGTCACTATCTGACAGCTCGGCCCTTAAACCGGCAAACGTCTTTTCATGCTGGTCTTCCATCCCGGCCAGCTCTTCGAGCATATTCCGGGTCGTCTCATCCGGCGCCCCTTTGGCTGCTGTGCGGTAGAAAGCCGCGCCGTTACGTTCGATCTCTTCGGCAATGGCCAGTATCTCATCAATATTAAAATCAAACCCCATTTTCAGCTCCTTTTAGCCGCTTCAGGCATTCTTGAGCAGTTCGCTCAGCAGCCGGATGTGGCCCATTTCTTCTTTGATGATGGCTTCGACTTTCATTTTGCCGCTTTCATCCGGCACCATGGCCTTGATGCCCAGGTAATAAACAACAGAATCTTTTTCGGCCATAATGGCTTCATGCAGGATGGTTTTCATGGAAGAAAGGTCGATCTCTCTTTTGAAGAACACCTCGGTATCAACGATTGACTTCAGGTAAGCGGCCGCTTCTCCGTCAGGGTCAAAGTAGTCTGGATTGTCTGCGCCAAGCTGATCGCGAAGCGAATTGAATGTCTTTTCATGGTCGACTTCCATTTCCGCCAGGTCAAGCAGGATCTTCTTGTTTTTTTCGTCCTTGATGGAATCTGCGGCCTGCCGATAAAAAGCGGCCCCGTTTTGCTCCATTTTTACTGCCATTTCAAACACTTCACCTGCATTAAAAATCTGGGTCATAATGATGGCTCCTTATATTAATCGAAATTGTGTTATTTAAAAAAGGTACTATAACATAGAATCAAAAGATTTCTTGGTGGCCCCGCAAACCGGGCACTTCCACTCTTCCGGAAGGTCGCAAAAAAGCGTATTTTTGCAGATTTTACCCTTTCGGTCCCCTTTTTCGGAATTGTATATGTATCCACAATTCGTGGTCCGGCAGCGGTGCATATCAAGTTTATTATCCGTTTTGTTCTCTTCCTGGCCCATATTGTCCTCCCTGATGATTTTGTATTTTAAATTTAAAATAGTATCAAAATGAGACAAATCAAGGCAAGGGGTTTTTTATAAAGGCCGGGGCGGGGAAGAACGGGCGCGACCCGCGGAGCAATACCGGACCCCGGTTCTCAGCGGCATAAAATTTCTTGCTCCGGAAAAGGCCTCTTGTTATATCTTATGGTGGTCAAGAATAAAACACTCATCTTTGGGGTAAAACATGAATTCTCTGGTACTGGTGGTTCTGGTCGGGGGGGCTTTTGTTCTGGCGTATTACACGTATGGCCGTTTTCTGGCAAAACGGATTTTTCAGATTGAACCGGAAAATGAATGCCCGAGCTGCACGCTGCAGGACAACTATGATTACATTCCCACCCCGAAACATGTCCTGTTCGGGCATCATTTTACATCCATTGCCGGCCTGGGGCCCATCGTGGGGCCGGCCATCGTGGTGATCTGGGGCTGGGTTCCGGCCATGCTCTGGATTGTGTTCGGGGCGATCTTCTTCGGCGCGGTGCACGACTTCGGCGCCCTGGTTGTTTCCCTGCGCAAAGACGGCCGGTCCATCGGTGATGTGGCCGCCGACCTGATCGGTCCCCGGGTCCGTTTTTTGTTTCTGCTGATTATTTTTTTCGAGCTCTGGCTGATCATCGCCATATTCGCCATGATCATCGCCATGTTGTTTACCCTGTATCCTCAGTCCGTTATTCCGGTATGGTCGGAAATTCCCATCGCCATGGTGCTTGGCTGGTGGGTCTATGCCAGAAAAGGGGACATCTTTTGGCCCAGCATCCTGGCGGTGGGGCTCATGTATGTGTTTGTCTGGGTGGGTGCTCTGGTGCCGGTCGATCTGGCCGCCCTGGGGTTGACGTCTAACCCGCTGATCACCTGGATTATTATCATCGCGTTGTATGCGTTGATCGCCTCGTTGTTGCCGGTCCAGGTTTTGTTGCAGCCGCGGGATTTTATCAATTCACACCAGCTCATGATTGCCGGCGGCCTTCTTCTGGCCGGTGTCGTCTGGGTTCACCCCCCGATAATGGCGCCGGCTGTACATCTTCACCCGGCCGGTGCGCCGCCCATGCTGCCGCTTCTTTTCGTCATTATGGCCTGCGGTGCGATTTCCGGCTTTCACTGCCTGGTCAGTTCCGGCACCTCTTCCAAGCAATGCGAAAACGAGCGGGACGCGCAATTTATTTCATACGGCAGCATGCTGATGGAAGGCGCCCTGGCTACTTTGGTTGTTGTCGCCTGCACGGCCGGTCTGACCCTGGGGCTTAAAGTCGGGGGTGAGAAGCTGGGCGGGGCCGCCGCCTTTAATGCCCACTATGCCAGCTGGCAGGCTGCCAGCGGTTTGTCGGCCAAACTGGATGCCTTTATCCAGGGGGCATCCAATCTGCTGGAAGGGATGGGTATTCCCGAGTCTTTCTGCCTGGCTGTCATGGCGGTATTTATTGTTTCATTCGCAGCCACAACAATAGACTCGGCCACGCGTATTCAGCGCTATATCGTGGTCGAACTGGGCAAGGCGACCAAGATCAAGCCTTTGACCGGAAATACAGCCGCCACGTTTTTTGCCATCATAACGGCACTGCTGCTGGCCTTTTATGACGGTACCGGCAAGGGCGCTTTACGTCTCTGGCCGCTGTTTGGGACCGTTAATCAGCTTTTGGCCGGTCTGGCCCTGCTGGCCGTAACCATTTTCCTGGCCCGGAAGAAAATCAGCATCCGCTATACGCTTACACCGATGGTGCTGATGCTGGTTGTCACCGGCTGGGCCATGGTGCTGAATATCAGGACGTTTTACGATGCCCAGAACTGGCTGCTGCTGGTCATCGGCCTCCTGGTCATGGGCCTGAACGTCTGGCTTGTTCTGGAAGGCCTGGTGGCCTTAAAGGGTTTTGTGACGAAACCGGATCGGACCGATTAACGGGCACACAGGGCTCTTCTAGAATCCATCGATTTGACTGAGCATTAGACAATTTGTTTACTACCATTAATCCGGAGATGAACCAAAAATAAGGAGCGTCTTATGAGTACTGACCAGCCGGCTGCCGGGACCTACCAGCAGTATTTCAACAAGGAACACGACATGCTGCGCAAGGCCTTGCGCGAATTTGTCAAAAAGGAAATTACCCCCTTTGTCCAGGAATGGGAGGAAGCCGGTGAATTTCCCCGGGAGCTTTATAAAAAAGCCGGTGAGCTGGGTTATCTGGGTATTGGTTTTCCCGAAGAGATGGACGGCAGCGGCGGAGACGTTTTTACCACCGTTGTCTTCAATGAAGAAATGATGCGCTGCGGCTCCGCCGGTCTGGTGGCCAGCCTGGGTTCGCACGGTATCGGGCTGCCGCCCATCGCCATGCACGGCACGCCGGACCAGATCGAACGCTTTGTTAAGCCGGTTCTTGCCGGTGACCGTATCGCGGCCCTGGGCATTACCGAACCCGGCGGCGGGTCGGACGTGGCCAGCCTGAAAACCACGGCCGTCCGGGACGGTGACCATTACATCGTCAACGGCAGTAAAATATTCATTACCAGCGGGATTCGGGCCGACCAGCTCACCTGTGCCGTTCGCACCGGTGAAGAAGGCGCCCATGGCATCAGTTTTCTGCTGATCGAATCCGATACCCCCGGGTATTCCACCGGGCAGAAACTGAAAAAAATGGGCTGGCTGGCATCGGACACGGCGGAAATCTTTTTTGACGATTGCCGGGTGCCGGCTGAAAATCTGATCGGTGAAGAGAACAAGGGTTTTTACATCATCATGGAAAACTTCCAGATGGAACGGTTGATGCTGTCTATCATGGCCAATATGACCGCCCAGCTGGCCTTAGAAGAGTCCGTCAAGTACGCCCGGGAGCGGGAAGCCTTCGGCAAGCCGCTGAAAGGGTTTCAGGTGACGCGGCACAAGCTGGCCGACATGGCCACCCTGGTCGAAGCCAGCCGGGAGTTTACCTATCGTGTGGCGGCCAAAATCAACGCCGGTGTAAACCAGGTCAAGGAAATCTCCATGGCCAAGAATTTTGCCTGCCAGGTCAGTGACAAAGTCACCTATGACGCGGTACAGATTTTCGGCGGTTACGGATACATGCGGGAATACCTGGTCGAGCGGCTTTACCGGGACAATCGTATTCTGACCATCGGCGGCGGCACCACCGAAATCATGAGAGAAATCATATCCGGGTTTGTCGTGTAAAAAAGGGTTCAAGGATTCAAGGGCGCTGAAAACAATACCGCTTATTCATTACAACTGATTGGGATATAAAGAAAATATGATCCAGGACGCCCTGACCGTTGTCGGCAACCGGCACGTTTCCGGCAACAACTATAAAATAACCCTGGCCGGACCGGGTATCGCGGCTACAGCGCAGCCGGGTCAGTTTGTCATGGTGCGCCCGGATGACGGGCTGAAGCCTTTTTTGCCCCGTCCGTTTTCCATTCACCGCGTTGATCAACAAAACCGGGAACTGGCACTGCTTTATAAAGTTGTGGGGCACGGCACCAGGCGTCTGTCGGAACTGGTTCCCGGAAACCGGTTGAATGTGGTCGGCCCCCTGGGTAAAGGGTTTTACATAGATCAAGCCCTTGAAAAGATTGACCTTATTGCCGGCGGAATCGGCGTGGCGCCACTGGTTTTCCTGGCGGATGTCCTGGCCGCCCGGGGTCTCTCTGCCGACCGGGTTCGGGTTTTTATCGGCGGTGCCGCTGCTGACGATGTTTTGTGCCAGGATGTTTTCACCGACATGGAGATGGTGGTCAAAACGGCTACGGATGACGGCAGTGTCGGTTTTCACGGCTTTGTAACGGAGCCGTTTGAAAAAGCCCTAAAAGACAGACGTCCGGATATGGTCTTTGCCTGTGGACCGCCGGCCATGCTCCGGACGGTTGCCCGGATTGCGGCTGCCGAAAATATTCCCTGCCAGGTGTCTGTTGAAAGCATGATGGCCTGCGGTATGGGCGCCTGCCTGGGGTGTGCGATAAAAACAAATACAAATACAATTAATTACAAGCATGTCTGTCGCGACGGGCCGGTGTTTTTGAGTACGGTTCTGGATTTTGACAACCTGGTCGACAATCTGGGCGAAAGACATCGCGTTCGACATCAAGTCAAAACATAGCGGGTTCTTTACATGTCGTTTTTGGGTTGACTTGTCAGAATGCAGTGTGATATGTAAACCTCTTTGAATTTTATAAACGGTTTGTCATGGAAGAACAGACAAAACGTGCGATCAGGGATCTGGGTTATTACAGCAGCCTGGGTTTATCCGTCGCACTGGCCATTTTTATCGGCGTGTTTACAGGCGTCTTTCTTGACAGGGCATTGGGAACCGGGCCGAAGTTGATGTTTGTTTTTTTAGGGCTTGGTATTCTGGCCGGGTTCCGTAACATCTGGCATGCCAAAAACCGTATAGAAAGAAGGGATAAAGAAGATACGTCCGATGAACGATCAGATTGAACAACGATTGTTGACCTTTATAAACAGAGCCAACTGGACCCTGCTGGTCGGCTTGGCTTTGCTGGGTCTTTTTCTGACAGACGCGAAAGTGAACCTGGGGCTTATCTGCGGCGGCCTGATCGCCACCGTCAATTTTCACCTGCTTCACAGAACGCTGAAGAAAGCGTTCAGCCTGTCGAGTCTGCCGTCCCGGGGACTGGTTATGGCAAAATACTATCTCCGGTTTACGGTCAGCGGACTGATTCTGTTTCTTCTGGTTTCAAAACACCTGGTTGACCCGCTGGCGCTGTTTGCGGGCCTTTCCGTTGTGGTGGCCAGTATTTTCCTGGCAACCCTGTCTGAAGTAAAGAAACTCATATTCAAGGAGGCGGTGTAAGTTGGAACATCCATATCTTTTATTCGTGAATCTGTTTGAAATGTTTGGGCTGGAGCACTTTGCGGCCGCTTATAAACATGTTATTTACTCCTGGGTGGTTATGATCTTACTGATCGTTCTGGGGGCCCTGGGTGCCAGAAACGTCAGCATGATCCCGGGCAAGGCGCAGAACATCTTTGAAATCATTATTGCCGGCATTGAAGATTTCATGGTCAGCATCACCGGTGAAGAGGGTCGCTGGTTTTTTCCGCTGGCGGCGACCATCGCGCTTTATGTTTTCGCAAGCAATATCCTGGGGCTTGTCCCGGGTTTCTTCCCGCCCACGGCCAACATCAACACCCCTCTCTCCTGTGCCATAGTGGTCTTTTGTTTTACCCATTTTGTAGGCGTTAAATATCACGGCGTCGCATATATCAAACATTTTCTGGGACCATCCATGGCCTTGGCACCGCTGATGCTGCCGATTGAGATCATCGGCCATCTGGCCCGTGTGCTTTCACTGACCTTTCGTCTTTTCGGAAACATGATGGGCCATGAACTGGTCCTCATGATTCTGTTCGGTCTGGCCGGCGCCTTTTTCGCGCCCCTGCCGATCATGGCGCTGGGCATTTTGGTCTGCTTTATCCAGGCCTTTATTTTCTTTATTCTGTCGGTCATGTACTTTACCGCCTCAATGGAGCACGCCCACTAAGCATTATTGAAGAAGCAAGCATTGGTTAATATAAGGAAGAAGCATTAAATTTCACTAATCTAAGGAGGAAAGAACAATGGAAGTTGCAGCAATTAAAATTCTGGTAGCCTGCGTTACAGCAGCAGGATTCGGTATCGGCATCGCGGCCTTTGGTTGTGGTATCGCCCAGGGCCTGGGCCTGAAAGGCGCTGTTGAAGGCGTTGCCCGTAACCCGGAAGCTTCCGGTAAAATTACGGTTACCATGCTGATCGGTCTGGCTATGATCGAATCTCTGTGTATTTACGCCCTGGTTGTGGCCCTGATCCTGATCTACGCCACCCCGATGGCGGGTCCGGTTATCGCTCTTATCGGCGGCGGTCACTAAGCCGAACAATAGCCGAACATAATACCAACAAAAAAGGCCGTGCATATTATGCACGGCCTTTTTTTATGGGTTAAAGGTTTTAGAGTGTTAAAGTTTTAGGGTTTTAGGGTTTGGGGGGGCGCGGTTTTCTGGGGGTTAGAAGACAAGGTGTTTATGTGATTAAGTCTTTAAGTGATTATGTGTTTAAGTGTTTAAGTGATTATGTGGTCGGGGTTTGAGGGGGTGGGTTTTTTTAGTAGGCCTTTTTTAATGGGTGCCACGGGCGAAGCGACAGCTTGCCCGTGTAAGAAAATTGTTACTGGAAAATCCCGGCCAAGCCTGTGCGGCCTGGCCCGTGCCATCCAACGAAGGTGTACGAGTGAACGGATTGTTGGCCTCTTAACAGTATCGCCCATTAC
This sequence comes from Desulfosudaceae bacterium, assembly GCA_963674745.2. GTDB lineage: Bacteria > Desulfobacterota > Desulfobacteria > Desulfobacterales > Desulfosudaceae > JBFMDX01. The sequence goes on from CAXXDV010000001.1 coordinate 1,588,849, forward strand.
TCAGCGTCCAGGTATCCCTGGACAATCGTTCAGCTCTTCTGACAACGCCGCAGATAAAGTCTTCTGGCGGAAGATATCCATGATCAACAACATAGTGTATGACGAGATCCGGTGCGGCATAGAGCGCATTCTCTCCTTGAACACGGATCTCTCCGGTTCCCAATACATGATTCTCGCCATTCAAGTTCAAGCAACACACATCAAAATCGGAGTGAGCGCAAAAAGGGCATAAATGAAACCCTCGTGTTTGATTCACCCGTTCATGTATACATAGCCAGGCCAAACCTTCAATGAAATCGTCACTAACTTTGCCCGCTTTAAATTTGTAACCCACTTCCAACCACCCAACGTTAAGCTCGCCCGCGTCGGATTTAAGGTAGGTGTAGGATGTTAGATCTTTGAAGTACGACATTTTATCCAAGGCCAATCATTTTACTACTTAACCACTTAACACTTAAAACCCTAAAACTCTAAAACCTTAACACTCAAAAAACTTTAGGTTCTTCTCCCAATTAGTGGGAGGAAAAGGCCTGTATGACCTTTAATGTAAAGTATCTATCGTCATGAAATCCATAGGATTTTCGTTTTATGACCTTAATTTTATTATTAACACCTTCTATTTTACTGGTATGAATCGGATAATCGCAATGGTTCAGGATGCCGTAAGCGTGCCTTTCAAGCATGTCGGCAAATTTCTGTACGGGCCTGTGGCTCACCGTTCTGGCCAGGGCACACCATTCATCCAATCTCTTTTTGGCCCAGCCCCTTTTTTGATAGTCCCATATTCGCTTCAGACAATCTTTCAAAATCATGACCGTAGATATGGTTTCATTAATTTCAAGAAGCTGCCGCAAATGCTGCCGGGCCTCACTGCTATGAATATTCTGGGGATTGGACAGCAGCAAATACTTGGTTCCTTTGTATATCGCCTGGTCCGGCTTCGTCGCTTTTCTAAACTCTTCTATTCGAACTTTGTCGATCACCTTATTAAATGCGTGAACCACATGAAAAAGATCAAACACGATCTTTACATGAGGCACATTCTCTCGAACCGTTTTAATGTAAGGATCCCACATATCCATGGCGATGGCTTCCAGCGCCTGTTTCTGTTCCTGGCTCATGCCGGCGAAAAAGACTTGAAGCGTCTCCACGGATCGGCCCCTGCCAAGCCATACCACCCGACCGGTTTGATAGTCCAAAACAACAGTCATATACGTATGGCCTTTATGGATGGCGATTTCATCAACCGCCAGTATGCTCAAGTCGCTGTAGTCCGTCCTTCCAAACGATTCTTCCAAAAAGTTTTTATCAATATTTTTGACCGTCTTCCAGTTGAGCTCCAAATGCGCGGCCACTTCAGAGACCGTCAAAATCTTACACAACTCATGGATATAAAGGGCCAGTCTTTTGGTAACCCGCTGGTACGGATTGAAAAAGTCCAGGTCTTCAACCCGAATACCCTGGCAACGGGGGCAATAAATTTTACGATATCTGCAGTTGATCCATACATTTGCGGCCCCAAGGTTCAAATCCCGCAACGGACGTCTGGCCTGGTCATGAACGCCTTGAGCCGGGCTGCCGCAACTATAACAAATAGGGCGATAGCGCTCGTCTGGCTCGGCAATTATCATCGCCATATCTCCGGCGTCAGAAACCGTTTGTTTTGTAAAACGGACTCGACAAAAAGGGAGATAGGGCTTTATACTCATAGCGGACATCATCGGTCTCCTTTCTTCCAGAATTGTCTCTCAACTTTCTGGATAGAAGAAAGAACTGATGATGTCCATTTTTTATTAGCAGCTTAACTCCTCCCACTAATTGGGAGAAGAACCAAACTTTAAAACCCAAAACCCCCTCAAACCCCGACCACCTAATCACCTAACCACCTAACCACATAACCACTTCGTCTTTCAAACACCTGAAGGCCTCGCTCCCCGACGCCTCAAACCCTGAACCCTGAACCTAAAACCTCAACCCCCTAAAACCTGTGGCGTCAGATGGCATGACGAGGTCGAAAACATATCCTTATCAACCGTACTGACCAGTTGCCAGCCGGCTTTTGTCAGGAACGCCTCTACAGCCGGCCGTTCGGGCTCAAAAACCATGAAACAGACGTTGTCCTTTGGCTTGAAGCGGGTGTTGTGGCCGGTGGGTGACAGTTTGCCGTTTTTTCGAATGGCCACACCGAGCAATCCGTTTCCGGAATAGTCGGCCGGCAGGGTTACTTCCGATGATTCGGACGGGGTCTCTTCAACAAATTTCCAGGTCTGGAGGTAAACCTGCCTGGCATCAAGGCGGTGGCACCAGGCATCAACATCCACCGGCGCGCCGAAGGCCACCTCAACACCGGCCTGGTGGAGCATTTTTTCGGTCAGGGACGTGGTATCGGCCTGCAGGGCGGCAAACAGGTCAATTTCTCTGGCTTCTATCTTTACCTTCTGGGCAAAAAGGAAATTGACCTCGTCATTGACGGTCAGGGCCAGGGCCCCCTGGCGGGTATCGATTCCGGCCCGTTTTAAATACCTGGCCTGTAGGCCGTTGCCGTAAAGAACCCGTGTGCAGTCTTCCTGGGCGGCATTGCAGTTGTCGGCATTGGAGTCGATGCAGACCACCTCCTGGCCGTCCTCCTTGAACAGCCTGGCCAGGGCACGTGCCAGGGCATTGGCCCCGAGAATGACCCAGCCCATTCCGCTGGGCCGCCGCAAACCCAGCGCCCCGGCCATGATGCCGCCGGTCAGGCCGGCGAAAATCACCGTTACGGCGATGACCAGAAAAACCAGGGCGCGAAGTTCATATCCGCCGGGCATGCCTTTGGATGAAAAAGCCGCGGCAAAAAAAGAAGCCACGGCTGCGGCTACGATGCCCCGCGGGCCGATCCAGGAGACAAACCATTTTTCTTTTAAGGTCAGCCCGGAAAACATGGTGCCGGCAAACACCGCCAGCGGCCGGACCAGAAACATCAACACCAGAACAACACCGACAGCCGGCCAGCCCAGATCGATGACCTGGGACAGGCGGACATCGGCTGCCAGCAGCACGAACAGCATACCGATCAGCAGAACCGTCAGCTCCTCTTTGAACTCGAGCAGTTCCCGCAAAGCATAGGAACTGAAATTGCCGACGCCGATACCGGCCACGATCACGGCGGCAATACCGCTTTCCGGCACAATCATGTTGGTGCCCTGAAACAGGACCAGTACAATCGACAGCGTAAAGACGTTGGTGCTGCCTTCCGGAATCCAGCGTTTTGTCTGGCACAGAAAGATCAACAAAGCGGCCGCGACACTGCCGCAGGCAGCACCGAAGCCGATGCGGAACAATATATGCCAGGCCCATATCAGCGGGCTGCCTTGATCGGGGCTCAAGGCCGCTTCCAGAGCCACCATGGCCACCACCGCGCCGACAGCGTCAATCAATACGCCTTCAGCTTCCAGTACGGTGGCCACGGAACGTTTCACTTTGAGCCGTTTTAAAAGCGGATTGATTACCGTGGGACCGGTAACCATGACCAGAGTACCGAAAAGTACGGCGTTTTTCCAGGGCCAGCCGAGAATATAGTGAACGGCTACCGCGCCGCCGGTCACCGTCACCAGGCCGCCGATGGTGATCAGCTGGCGAATGGAGCGCCGGGCACGCTTAAGTTGCCTGCCCTTAAGGTTCATGCCGCCTTCAAAAAGAATAACGGCCACGGCGAAACCGATCAGGATGTTCAGGGCGGACCCCAGTTCGGCCGGGTGTATCATGCCCGCGCCGTCCGGGCCGAAAGCAACACCGGCGGCCAGCAGCAAAACGATGCCCGGTACCCGCAGGTGATGTGCCAGCGACTGCGCGATCATGCCCAGGGCCAGGGCCAGGGCCATGGTGGTTCCCGGATTGTGAAAGATTGACGTATCTATTTTTCCGGCCTGTTATTTTATTGATTTTATTTTTCCCAGGTCTGATTCCCGGCCCAGGATAATAAGAATATCACTTTCCTTGATGACAAAATCGGCTCCCGGAACCATCACAAAGCGTTCCGGATGCCGCTCCTTGACTGCGATTATGTTGATTTCATAACGTTTTCTCAAGCTCAGGTCCTTCAGGGATTTGTCAACAAACGAAGGCGGCGGCTCTATCTGGACGATGGTAAAACCTTCTTCCAAGGGGAGAAAGTCCAGAATGTTTGGAGAAGTCAGCCGCAGGGCCAGACGGTAGGCCATGTCCACGCCCGGCAGAATGATTTCCGACGCGCCCAGTTGTTTGAGAATTTCGCCATGATCATCATCTTCGGCCTTGACGATAATACGTTTTATTCCCAGCCGGGCAAGATAATGACAGATCAGGATACTGGGTTTGATATCATCGCCGGTACTGACGATAACCGCGTCCGCCTCCTCCAGTCCCAGCCCCTTGAGGGCCTCGAAATCGGTAAGGTCCTGAACGATGGCGCTGGTGCAGTGTGGCGCAATGCCCTGAACCCGTTCTTTGTCCCGGTCAAATACGATGACTTCGTTTTTGTTTTCATAAAGGGATTTGGCAACGTAATATCCGAACTTTCCGGCGCCCACAACGGCGAATCGTTTCATTTGTTCCTCTCCTTAACCCGAATGTTTCACGGGTTGATTTGGACCCGAACCCCTGGCTCCTTCTAAAATACGCAGGCCACGATGTAGGGGCACCCCCCTGTGGGTGCCCTTTTCCCGGGCGGCCACAGGGGGCCGCCCCTACAACATTTGTGAGCAGCCTGTAACTTAGCCGATCATCATGTTTTCTTCCGCATACTGAACACCTTTGGTCGTACCGCCGCCGGCAATAATATACGTAAACACCGGCACACCCACCCGACCGATAATCATCAAGAAGATAATGACCAGTTTTCCGGACCAGGTCAGTACCGGGGTGACGCCCATGGACAGTCCGACCGTGCCAAAGGCCGAGACGGTTTCAAAAAGATAGCTCAAAAACTGGCGGTTTCCCTGGGTGCGGATACCGTGAGACGGGTCCAGAAACAGGATTAAAAAGACAGCCAGGCAAATGGCACTCAGGGAGAAAAGCAGCACGGATATACTCTTGTTGACCGTATTGGCAGGAATGGTTTTTTTGAACAGGTTGGTGCACTTGTGGTGTCTCAGGCGGTTCCATGAAAATGACGCCAGAACGGCCAGGGTGGTGGTTTTTATGCCGCCGCCGCAGGAACCCGGTGAAGCACCCACCAGCATCAGAAACATCATGAACAGCAGGGTGGCCGTATTCAAGGATGCTATGTCAAGGGTATTGAAACCGGCGGTGCGACAGGTGATGGATTGAAAAAGGGCTGCCAACAGATCATCGGCCGTGTTCGGAGAAGTCGTCAGGATCCGTTCGGACACAAAAATAACCAGGGTTCCGCCGACAATCAACCAGGCGGTTACCGCCAGTACGCTTTTGGTCTGGATCGACATTTTGCCGGTTTTTTTTCGGATGAGGCGGCCGTAGAGTTCGTAAACCACTGGAAATCCGATTCCGCCCAGCAATATCAGGCTGCAGATAATCATGTTCAGCGGGATGGAGGTTCGCTCGTCAATAAAGCTGTTGTTAAACAGAGAGAAGCCGGCGTTACAGAAGGCTGAGACAGCATGAAAGGCGGCATTGAAACTGGCCTCGGGCAACGGAAAAGCCGATCGCCAGTGAAAAAACAGGGCCATAGCGCCCATGGCTTCGACCGTAATCGTAAAAATAAATATCGAGCGGATCAGCCGGTAAATATCTTTGCGTGGGGTATGGGAAAAGGTCTCCTGCATGGCCATTCGCTGCTGAAAGACGACTTTCTTTCCGATCAGCTGAAACAGGGCCACGGATATGGTCATGATGCCCAGGCCGCCGATTTGAATCAGCGCCAGGATAATTGACTGTCCGAAAAGGGTAAAGCAGGTGCCGGTATCCACCACCACCAGGCCAGTGACACACACGGCCGAGGTCGCCGTAAACAGGGCGTCAAGCAGGCCGATGTGGCCCGCCGCTACGGTCGCAACCGGCAGCATGAGCATGATCGTGCCGATCGCAATTGCCACCAGATAACTGGTCAGCAGCAGCGTGCTTGGGTGAGCGTGCTGAAACCAGGCGCGCATCCAGGGCCTCCATCAGTTGTTAATTCGGATATTCCACGAGTTGATGCGGACCCGAACCTTTGGCTCCTTCTGCAAGGCGCAGGCCGCGAACTCATCAAGGGGCACCCCCCTGTGGGAGCCCTTTCATCGCTCTAAATAGCCCCGCTGCGCATTTCTGTCAATGCTGATGACTTTCGCAGGTGCTGTCGCCCGGTTCACATCCTGTTTTGCGGCAGAGCAGTTCGCCCCGGCCGCAGGCGGAGGTCTCAAACTGCAGTACCGGATGATCAATGCCGAAGTTATCCATCAATATATCATTTATCGTCATCGTCAGGCTTTCGGTGGCACTGATCAACTGGTCGGGTACCACGACATGTGCGGTCAAGGCTACAGAGCGGTTTCCCATGCTCCAGGCGTGAAGGTAGTGAACGCTGTCGACGCCGTCTATGGATTCCAGGGCGGTTTTGACGGCCTCGAGATCCAGCCCCCGGGGCACGCCGTTCATCAGCACATGGACCGCTTCTTTTACCAGCACCACGCTGTTCCATACGATATACACCACAATGGCCAGGCTCAGGGCCGGATCCAGCCACGGCAGGTCGGCCACCTGCATGACCAGCGCGCCGACCAGAACCGCTACCGATGTCAGCATGTCGCCGATCATGTGGAGAAAAGCGCCCCTGGCGTTGAGGTTGTGTTCAGAGTCGCGGTGCAGCAGCCAGGCGGCGGCCCCGTTGCCCGCGATACCCAGAAGCGCCAGCCAGAATACGATGGTCAGGTTGATGGGCCGGGGATCGGCCAGTCGGGCCAGCGCTTCAGCCGCTATATACATGGCGGCACCGCACAAAAGCGCGGCATTGACGAGGGCGGCCAGAATTTCGATACGCTGCAGACCGAAGGTGTGCTGCACAGACGGGCCCCGTTTTGCGGCCCGGTGGGCGCCGTAGGCCACCACCAGGGCGGCAAAGTCTCCCAGGTTATGGACCGCGTCCGAAATCAGGGCCACACTTCCGGCTAAGAGGCCGCCGATGATTTGAGCCGCCGGAATCAGCAGATTGATCACCATGGCCAGCATCAGCCGTCTGCCGAGGGTCTCGGTAAGTGAGTGGTTATGTGAGTGGTGCGGGTTCATTTCCTGTATTTAAAAAGTTAAAGAAATCCCCCCCTGAACAATGTGCTGGTCATAATCATAAATATCTACATTTGAGTGGGTATGGACAAACGTGTAGCGGGCCATAAAACCCAACATGTCATTGATTTGAAAGCCGTATTCAATGCCCATGCTGGTTAAATTGTCCTCGCGCCGGTCAGAGGAGGTTCCGTTAAGATAATCCCAGGCCCGGGCATCATAATCAATCTGCTGGTAATCGCCGAGAATCCGGAAGATGTTCCGGTCTTTAAGGCTGATAAGGTAAGACATGCCGCCGCCAAGGGCGCGTCCGTCTTCATCAAATGTCGGGTATTCGTCCACATCCTCGATCTGGGATATTGTTGCGTAAAAATCAACGGCCTGATTTATTTCGGGAAAACTTATCGTGACCGTGGGCGATGCCGTATAACGATGATAACTGGATTCATTGTCTTCTCTGGAATAAATGTATTTCAGCGGCAGGCTGAAGATGACGTTTCCCCGGTACCACTGCGGTTCTATGGACAACAGCTGGTCGAGTACATCATTTTCTTTGAACTCCTCGTGAAGATCCGCATAAACATTGTAGTCGGCCCGGAGTCCGAAACCGTCGCTGAATTTGTGCTGCCAGTAAGTCGACAGGCTGATAAATCCGGCATAATCATCCGGGTCGTCATCGGTGTAGGCAGCGTCCAGGTTCTCGACAATGTGTGAATCGTATTTGGCGCCAATGAGAACGGAAGCACCGAAATTACGGGTTTTTTCCGTCTGGTTTTTTATTCTGTCCTGAATTTTGGCTCCCCCGACCTGGGAGAGGCTCTGCGACGTGGCACTGCAGCCTCACCCCGCCGCCCAGGCCATGGTTGTGTTCATCATGTATAAAACGATAAATACGGTCAGGATACCAACTTGTTTCTTCATAATAATGACCTTTTTTGTTTGTAAAATAATTTGATCGATTGGTTATAGGCAATTAAAACGCTTTTATCATATTCTTTCTGGAGTGGACCGGTTTACTACCTGGCGCCCGACCCGTTGGCGTGGTCCGGGAAATGCCGGGTGTGTGTCAGGCAGGATCTCTCATACAAAGAAAAGGGGCAGAGAAGATATCTTTTTTATCAAAACTGGCCAAGCGGCCTGGTGAACGTAAACCGGGCCGGTTCGACAACCAGTGTACTGGCGATCTGGCCGACGTTGTCACCCATTGCTGAAAACGGCAGCGAGACGATAAACAATGTTGAGCCGATAATCGTAGCCGCAAAACCAAGGGGGCGACACAGCAGGAAATCACCCGCTACTGATGCGTCCGATACGCGGCTGGAAGACATCTCCATGGCCGGCGCGGTAATCGGCGCCGTCAGCAGTGCCGCAACCAAAAGCAGAGTGGTAAATCGACGCATCAATTTCATCATTTTTTTTGCCTCCAGAAAAGCATTAACCGAAAGTTTTCGGATTGTTGTTTTATTAACTATAATTATGCAAAAACCGTCTGTCAACTGTAATTGGTTTTCTGAATAATCGCTTAGGCCCATTTTAAATCATATTAAAATTATTAAAAAACAGATTCTTTTAACTTTTAAAAAGGGGCGGATAAGGATTGAAAAAACCTATTCCTATGGTAGGATATGAAATCATTGTTTTTGATGCCGCGGCATCCGTTTTTCTTATTGGAAAAACACCTGAATTGACATTTAATGAAAAGAGAATATATTGGTTAACAACATTTGCTCACCATATTTTCTGCAGATTATGCGTTAATGAAAAAAATGATTTGTTTTCAGAATGCTTGACTCACATAAGCAGCCATTAATTTAGGATCATCAACAGATTGTCAAGGAGGGGGACATGAAACGTATAAATGCAGTTCTATTAATTGTTTTATGGGTGGTCTTTCTTTCACCCGGTCTTACCGCAGCCGGAACAGGTGAAGAAGATATTATCCCGACTGTTAAATCAAGCACCCCGGTTAACCCGGATTTATTTAAGAGCGTGGTGCCCGACTACGCTCGAGCCGTCGGTGATGTGTTGACGGTTTCAATCGATTCCAGCGGGTTCCCGGTCATTCTGTTGACGGTCACGCTTCAGAGTTCAACCGGAGACCCCATCAGCAATTTGATGATCGATGACTTTCAGGTGTCCGAACAGTCTGACCAGGAAAGCGCACCGACCGTTGAAGCCATTGATTCAGTAAATGAAACCGTTGAAAGCAGCGGCGCTTCACTGGGCTTGTTGTTCGACCTCAGCGGCAGCATGCTGTTAAATGGACGTGTCGACATGGCCAGGCAGGATGCCTTGTGCTTGTTAGATCTAATGGGATCAAATGATCGTGTCATGCTGATGTCGTTTTCCGGACCTGGTTCAGCGATGGAAATTCTGCCCCCCGGCCCGTTTACCCGGGATGCGGATGGAAACGGCCGGTATGACATTATCGAAGCGGTGAACAGCCTGTCGACGACAAAAGGCTTCAGCACAGCTGTTTACGATGCCGTGGGCATGGCAATCAGCGCCATGCAGGCGGAATCTCAGCCAAAGGGCATCGTGCTGTTCTCTGACGGCCTGTCAAACAACGATAATGTCTATGACATTAATGCTGCCATTCAAATGGCAACAAACGCCGGTATTCCTGTTGCGACACTGATTTATGGGAATGAAAACCAGCAGATTGACGGCCTTGCCGCCGGAACCGGCGGGGTGGCGTTTAATGACCCGGCCTGTCAGGACATGGACGGACTCTACAATTCATATACAACCGCTACAACCAGCACCTATACCATCACCTATACCTCCCATAATCCTGAAGAAGACGGAACCAATCGTACGGTGAACGTGACTTATGACGGCGCTACGGGTACGGCGACTTATGCGGTCTCCGGAACAACGCCGGTTGAGCCGGGCCAGTGCACCGAAAATTGTGGTGGTGGAACGGGCTGTTTTGTGCAAACCATGGGCGGTAATACGCTTTCCAGTCTTCGGGTTTTTTCGTATGTTTTGTTCTCGGCGCTGGTGGCGGGGCTGATTCTCTTTTTGCTCAGGCGATTTTCCGCCAGGCAGAACATCACTTTTCTGCTGGTGATTTTTGTCCTGGCCCTGTCGGGCATGGCAAACAATCCGGCACAGGCCGGTTTGCGCAAAGGCGCCTTTTCCATCAGTCCCATGGCCGGTATTTATTATTTTGATGATGACCAGGAAATCGAAAAAGACCCTGTGGCCGGTTTCGGTCTTGGTTATCAGTTTGCCGATAACTGGGGCGTCGAACTTATGTTGAACCATGGCCGGTATGATTATCATTACCTGGTGGCCGCCCAGTGCCTTTGCGAGACGGATGATGTCAGCGCCGACCTGGGAAGAATTGACTTGTTATATCATCTGTGGCCGGAAAGCGACCTGGTGCCGTATCTGGCTGTCGGCTTCGGGGGCATAAGCCTTGATTTTGACAGTTTTGATAAAGAAGACGACATTTTTGCCGATTACGGCGGCGGTCTTCTCTACTTTTTGTCCGAGGACATCGCCTTTCGGGCTGATGTGCGGGGAATACACACCTTTGACGATTCTTACAACAATCTGGCCGCTACGGTCGGCGTTTCTTTTCTGTTGGGTGGAAAACACAAAGCCGGTGCGCCCTGCGAAACGGCGGCAAAGCCTGTTCCGCCCACAACCCCTGTTGGAAAAGGGGCAATTGCCCCGGCCCCGGTTATGGCCGCCAGACCGGCCGACTTTCATATCCTGTTCGATTTTAACAAAACGGCGGTTAATCCAAAATACTATAATAATTTCAAATCGGTAGCAGATTACCTGAAGGCCTATAAGCAAATTGTGTTAAGGATTGAGGGGTATGCCGACGCCATCGGTTCAGAGGCCTATAACCAGGCGCTTTCTCTGCGTCGGGCACAAAGCGTCAGCGCTTATCTGTCCACCAACTTTAATGTATCACGGTCACGAATGTACGTTGTCGGATTAGGTGAGCAGCATCCGGTTGCCGACAACAGCACCAGAGAAGGTCGGCGCCTGAACCGGCGGGCGGAATTGAATTATCTGGTTCCTGTGGCCACACCTCCGGAGGTCGGTTTTGACATCCGGTTCGGGTTTGACAAAACGGACGTCAACCCGGCCCTGGCGGGCAGTTTTGAACAGGTGGCCGAATATCTGAATAATTATAACGAAATCGTATTGGGTATAGAAGGTAATACCGACGTCACCGGCCCCCAGTCATATAACCGCGAACTTTCCATGCGTCGGGCCTTGAGCGTCGGTAACTATCTGTCCGCAAGCTTCAATATTCCGTATTCACGGATGCAGTTTGCCGGTTTCGGCGAAAGCAGCCCCACGGCTGATAATGCGACGTTGACAGGCCGGAGGGCGAATCGCCGCGTTGATTTAAAGTGTTTTAAAGTGGCAGAATAGTTTTCCTGCCGTTACATACGTTTAGCTGAAAAAAGAGGGCGAACAAAAAGTTCGCCCTCTTTTTTTTGCCTCTATGGCATCCGGGCTGCCTTTGTGTTTAAATATCCTGTTATTCCGATATTTTATATTGGCATCGGCCTGCCAGATGCTTTTTGTGTTTATGGTATCCCGGCTGGTCGTGACTTGAAATGTGATACGCTTGTAAAAAGTCAAAGGCTAATATTTTATTATTTAAAGAAAAAGGCGGATTAGGGAATAATTCTATTTTTTGGTAGGAATTAAGGGGGAAAGTACAAGGCATTAATTTGTCATTAAGTCGCGTCGTTTCTTGCTTTTTTTGACTTTTTCACTTGACTTTTGAAGCTGTTTTTTGATAAAAAAATCACTTGTAAAAATGTTTTTGGGGAAGGAAAAGACTACCACAATATGCAAAAGGGCTTTTTTAGCGGGCGGAGCGCATGCGCCCCGGGGCGTACTTAAGGCGTATTTCTGCTTTCGGTCGTTCTTTTACTGAAAAGCCTTGTTTGCGATTTGATTACAGGACCATCTTTATTGTCTGCCGGAAAAGGAGAAACTATGAAAAAGATATTTCTTGTGGTTCTAATGGCTGGTGTGCTGTCGGTTTCCGTTGCGGGGGCGGAAGATTTGAATGATGCCGTAACAGGCATGCTGGCGTCACATGACCGGATGGCCGCGGCTGAAGCGGATGTCTTGGCGGCCGAGAATTCCGCCAGAGTGGCGCTGGGGGGATGGTTTCCAAACATATCCCTGACCGGGGAGTACGGCGCTTCCAGAAACCATTACGAAGATACGGATATCATGCATCTGGACCCGGCCCTGTTCGAGGCCAGGCTGACCCAGCGTCTCTGGGACTTCGGCAAAACAAACGGCGAGGTTCGTAAAGCCAAAGCCGCATATGAGCGGGCACTGGCTGCAAGAGACAATACCCGGCAGGAATTGATTTTAGAAGGCGTAACCGCCTACCTCAAGCTCAAGCAGGCTGAAGAGCTGTTAAAGTACTCCAGAAAATCTGTGGAAAATATCAAAGAACAAACCAGCATGGAAAGCACCCGGATTTCCGCCGGTCAGGGGTACTCAACCGACGTGTTGCAGGCCAAGGCCCAGCTTCTTGGCGCCGAGGCCAGATTGAGCCGGGTGGAAGGCATGCTCCAGGGCGCCAAAAACAGGGTGCTGAACGCTTTTAAACGACCGGCCGGAGAAATTTCCGCGCTCACCATGGGTGAGTCGGTTGTCAAGCTTCTGCCGGCAACCCTGGAGGAGGCCGAGGGTGTTGCCTTAAAAGCCAATCCCAGACTCAAAGTGGCTGACGCCATTGTCCAGGAAGCCGAAGAAAACGCCAATACCCGCACGGCCGGGGCTTACTATCCCACCATCAACGGTGTGCTGGACTATAACTACAAAGATGACTACGGCGCCATCGAAGGCTGGCGAAAAGAAGGGCTGGCCAAGGTCGAAGTGAGATATGATTTTGATCTGGGCTTTACATCCGTGAACGTCTCAAAAGCGGCTGATGAAACCTATAAAGCCGCTTTGAAAGGCCGGGAAGATGTGAAACAGCAGGTCCTTGAAAACGTCCGCAATGCCTGGCAGAATGTTCTGACGGCCGACAAGAACGCCAGGCTGTTAAGAGACCAGGCCGATATCGTGGCCCAGTTTCTGGAACTGGCCCGTAAAGAACGGAAGATGGGACGGCGTTCGCTGCTTGATGTGCTGAGCGCAGAAGTCTCCCTGATCAATGCCCGCAGCGACGCGGCCGCGGCTGAGGCCGATGTGAATGTTTATGCCTATACCCTGATGCAGGCCATGGGCAAACTTTAATTCGAAAAAAGTGTTTTGTTAAATATATGGTTTTTGTTTTTGTAGTTTAATTTCTTGGAGGTGCCAGATGGCAGAGACCCAGACTGTATTGACCCAAACCATGACAGCCGCTAAAGCAGCCTTTCTATCGTCCATGGGGCAGAATGTGCCTTCCATGGATGCCGCTGAGGCCGGTTTTAACGCGATGGAAGCATCTTTTAAGGCGATGTTCGGAGATGCTCCGGCCGATTTCGCGGAACTGAAAGCCGCGGCCATGGCCCAGTTCAATCAGGCCTTGAGCGACGGCATGTCGGCAGAAAGCGCCTTTAACAGCGCTTTGGCCAATTTCTCCACCGCCATGGCCGAGACCGATTTTGGCGGACAGACAGAGGGCGGGTCAATCACTCTTGATGAGGTCATCAGCATTTCCAGAGATATTGACGGAATGCTCGATCTGGGCGATCTGGGGCTGGACGGTGAGTTTGGCGGGTCCGGAAATGGTTATGTCGGCCATGGCGAAGACAATTCCCTTTTCGCAGGTAAAATCGGCGCCTTCGGCGGCCATCAATATGGCGGAGGCAGCGGGCAGGAGTTTGATGATCCCACTGATTACATGCTACATGGTGGTGGAGACGGTCCGGGTCCGGGTCCGGGTCCGGGTCCTGGTCCGGGTCCTGGTCCGGGAACGCCGGCCTCTTTTGCCATCCAGGCCGATGTCGCTTCTGTCCTTGAAGGCGATTCCGGCACTACGCTTTATACATTCACGGTTACCCGGGCCGGAGATACCGGCGGCACCCATCAGGTCGACTGGGATGTGTCCGGCAGCGGCACCAATCCGGCCGACAACGCGGATTTTTCCGGTTTGCTGATGCCGTCCGGCATGCTGACTTTTGCGCCCGGCGAGACCACCAAGACCATTACCGTGGAGATTGCCGGCGATATGATGGTTGAGAACACGGAAACCTTTACCGTAAATCTTTCAAATCCCACCGGCACCGGATCCCAGATCACCACCGCCTCGGCCCAGGGCACCATCATTAATGATGATGCCGGTGATACTGGTGACGGAGCCCTGTTTACCATTGCCGCCGACAGTCCGGTGGACCAGAAAGAGATGGATACCGGTGAGACAACCTATTATACCTTTAATGTCAACCGGTCCGGTAATACCGACGTTGAACACACCATTGACTGGAAGGTGATCGGCAGCGGAGACCATCCGGCTGATGCCATTGACTTCGGCGGTGTGATGCCGGGCGGTGTCCTGACCTTTGCCGCCGGTGAAACCACCAAAACCATTACCGTGGAAGTGGCTGGAGACCTGGACATTGAAGACCACGAAACTTTTGAGGTTATCATTTTCAACGCTTCCGGCGGCGCCCAGATCGGCATGCCCTTTGTGCTGGCCACGATTGTAAACAATGACAGCCCGGTTGGGACGGACCCCTGTGCCCCCTGCACCCTGCAGGCGGTTAACATGGCCACCGCGACGACGAATATCACCCTGACCGGTGATGATTTTTGTGACTACCTGCAAGTCAACCTGACCAATACAACCGGCGGTGTCAGCGGCTATAACATCAACCTGGACGGCATGGCCTGCGGAGACACGATCATTCCCAGATTGATCGGCAGCAATGTCTCAAACAACAGTGTTAACATTCTGGGCGGGGACAGCAGCGATACCATCAGGGTCACCATGCAGGCGTCGGACGCTTCTTCCGGTTCCTGGGGATCGGCATCGGCCGATGTCAACGGCAATATCATCAACATTGATGCCGGGGCCTGCAATGATAACGTGTCGGTCCTTTTAGGGGCATATGCCCAGGCCAGCAATACGGGTTCGACTTCGGCCGCTGTCAGTTCCGTTACGGCCTCTGTCTATTCCAATAACGTCGTCATGCTGGGCGGCACCGGCAACGACACCCTCTCTCTGACCCTGGAGGCCGAGGCCACAGCTTATGCCAGCGCCTCATCGCCGGCTTCTTCCGCGACCGCTTCTGCTTATTCTGCCAATGCTTCCATTTACAGCAATATCGTCACCATGTCCGGCCAGGATGGCAATGACACCCTGACCGCCATGCTCAGGGCGTCGGCAAGAAGTTCCGCCATTGCCCATGCCGGCGGAACCCATGATGCTCAAGCTTCGGCTGCCTACTACTCACCCGAGGCATCTGTATACAATAACACCATCAATATGCATGGCGGCACAGGCTATGATATGCTCAGCCTAACCCTTTCAGCCGATGTTGCCGTTTACGCTTTTGCCTCTGCGGCCTTAGGCTCCGCTTCAATCACCGAAGCCGTTGAAGAAAATGCCTATGCTTATGTGTACAGCAACCATGTTTCCATGACCGGCGGTGATGGAAATGACACCCTGTCCGCCAGGCTGGCCGCGAATCTGCATGTAACCGCCTCCGCCATTGGTTACAGTGATGCTTTAGTCGACACAGTTGCGTCCGGTTATCTTACAGCCATTGTTTCCAGCAACACCGTCACCATGGACGGCGGGGCCGGCAACGACACCCTGAGCCTGAATGCCACGGCTGATATGTCAATTTACGCACTCGCGTCAGCAGAAACAGGCTCTGCTGCCGTTTATTACGTCTGTTATTCATATGTTTATAACTCTGTTGATAGCAATACCTTCAACCTGCTCGGCGGTGATGGAGACGACTCACTCTCCGCCCTTTTGGCGGCTAACGGCAGGTTAACGGCATCGGCCATTGGCAGCACAAGCGCGTCGTTATATTCTATCGCTTATTATACCCTTTCCGCGTATGTCGGCAGCAACGATGTTTTCATGACCGGCGGTGATGGAAATGACACCCTGAGCCTGACCGCCGCAGCTGACTGGTCGATATACGGACTTGCTTCGGCTGATTCTGGCAATGCCTACATTTATTATTTTCTTTACTATTCTGTCTTAGCCACTGTCGAGAGCAACGACTTTACCATGACCGGCGGCGCCGGAAACGACTCGCTGTCCGCTTTACTGGCGGCCGATATCCAGGTGACGGCATCGCTTCTTGCCGGTGATGGATATGCGACCATGAGCTACGTCAATTATTCCTACGCCACCGCCTCCGTTCACAGCAACTATGTCAGTATGGACGGCGGCGCCGGCATGGACACTCTGACGCTGGGTCTTATGGCCGAAAATAACATCTACGTATATGCCTCGGCACAGAGCGATTCAGCCGAAGCCAGTATATACTACTATGTCCAGGCTGACATCTCGGGAAATACCATTCACATGTTCGGCGGCGGTAGCCACGACGAACTGGATCTTCAGCTGATGGCCAATGCCCAGGCCCGGGCAACCGCGATCGCTAACGGCCCCGGTGGAACCAGCTACGGCGCGGATGCTGTCGCCTATACGGTTACCGCTTCCATAAACCATAACACCATCACCATGACCGGCGGGACCGATGCCGCCAACGACACCCTGACCGCCATGCTGGCAGCTTCTGCCAAAGCCACGGCTATTGCCGTCGGCGGAACCGGAACATCGGGTGCGAGTGCATCCGCATACTATGCCTACGCCTATGTTTCCTACAATGATATTAGCATGGACGCCGGCCCGGGCGATGACACCCTGTCCCTCACCCTTTTCGCCGATGCCCAGGTTTATGCCGACGCCTCGGCGCCGTCAGGGGATGCGTCTGCTTATGGTTACGATGCGACTGCCTATGTCACAAACAACACCATTGACATGTACGGCGGCGCGGGCAATGATTCACTCTCGGCCCTGCTGACCGCTTCTGCCAGAATCACGGCTTTTGCCGAAGCCGGAGATTCAGGGGATGCGACCGCTTCTGCCTATTCGGCTGAGGCCAATATTACCGGCAATGACATTTTTATGGGTGGCGCCTCCGGTACCGACACCCTGTCCCTGGGCCTTTTGGCCCGGGCCGCGCTCTATGCATCGGCTGTGGCAACATCGTCCGGAGATGCCTTTGCCTCTAATTATGATGTCGACGCTTCAGTATATTCAAATACCATCACCATGGTTGGTGGCGGCGGGCATGACACCATCAATCTGACCATAACGGCTGATGTGTCCATGTACGCCCGTGCGGCTGCCACGTCTGGTCATGCCTCAATCGACTTAGCATCCTCCACGATCTATGCTTATGTCGCCAGCAACAATATTTCCATGCTCGGCAGCGGCGGTGACGATAATCTGTTCGCCCTGATGAGCGCCCATATTAACGGTACGGCCTCCGTTCTGGCCGGTGGTACCAGTGGTGTCAGCGGCTCGGCGACCATGAGCTATGACCCGTATTATTATATTTATGCCAGCAATGTCAGTAACACCGTTTTCATGGGCGGCGGGACCGGTAACGACACCCTCGGCCTGACCATGGCGGCCCGCATGGAATTTGACTTCCTGGCTTCAGCAGCATCCTATTCCGCCAGCATCAATGAACCCTTTTACTCCACGGCCAGCGCCAATGTCTCCAACAACACCGTTACCATGACCGGCGGATCCGGAAACGATACCCTGACGGCACGGTTGACCGCCAGCTTTGCGGCCGCTTTTACGGCCCGGGCCGGCGGCACCGGTTCAGCAAGCATTGATTCTGCCCCGTACTATTATATTTACGCTGATAATAACGATAACATTATTTTCATGTACGGTAGCGGCGGCGATGATACCCTGGGACTGACCATGGCGGCCAACATGACGTTCTCCTTCCTGGCTTCCGCAGAATCCAGTGATGCCACCATATCTTCCGCGCCTTACTCCACGGTCAGCGCCAATGTTTACAGCAACGATATATCCATGACCGGCGGCACGGGCGCGGACCATCTGACAGCCCGGCTGAGCGCGCACGGCGAGTTTGACTATGCGGCCATTGCCGACAATGGCGGTGATGTCTACATTTATTATGCTCCCTACTCTTATGTCACGGCGTCGGTATACAGCAACGATATTTTTATGGGCGGGGGCACGGGAAATGATGTCCTTACCCTGACCATGGCGGCGGACATGGAACTTGACTATTTAGCTTCCGCACCGATGGGCACAGCCTCCATATACTCGGGCCTCTATTACACTGCCTACGCCAATGTGTTCAGCAATACCGTAGCCATGACCGGCGGCGACGGCGTTGACTCCATTAACGTTCTGCTGGCCGCTTCAATCAGGGTTGACGAGTCCGTCATTGCCGGTAACGACGCCAGTATATATTATGGTTGTTATTACGCGCCTTACGCGGAGGTTTACAGCAATGATGTTGACATGTTCGGCAACGCCGGCAACGACTCCCTGAACCTGACGCTGGCGGCCCAGGCCACGGTCCATGTCTTTGCAAACGCAGGATCATCCGCCATTGCTTCAAATTATTATGGCGGCTCCGCGCTGGTAAGCAGTAATACAATTTCCATGACAGGTGGGACCGGCAACGACAGCCTTCATGCTTTACTGACAGCCGTCGACAACATTACCGGCACAGCCTACGGCGATACATCCGCTAATGCATATGCTTATGATGGGCAAGCCTTTATCAGCAATAACACGCTTAATATGTTTGGCAGCAGTGGCCAAGATCTTTTGTCTGCCACGTTTGCGGCCTGGGGGTCAGCCGATGCCTTGGCCAGAGCAGTAACCGTTTCAGCCAGTGCCTATGCCTCGGCCTCGGTTTCTGCCACTATACAAAGCAACAACCTTCTCATGTCAGGCGGTTCGGGCAACGATACGCTTTCGGCTGCGTTTTCCGCAGGAGCCAATGCCTCGGCAACTGCGGTGGCACCGGGCTTCCTCGGCAGCGCCAGCGCTGATGCCTCTGCTTACGCCTATGTAAGCAACAATAGCATCACCATGATCGGCGGTAGTGGAACAGGCCACCTGTCCCTGACCTTGAAGGCGACGGCATCGGCCTTTGCATGGGCGAATTCCCCGGGTTCCGAAAGTGCAAGTGCTTCTGTCGATGCCAGAGTCAATAACAATGTCGTCGATATGAACGGCGGATCAGGCAGTGACACCCTGTCGTTGAACATGACCGCCTCGGCCTTTGCCTCAGCCTCGGCCTCTGTCACCTCCGTATCGGCAACGGCCAGTATTACCGGAAACACCGTGCGGATGTCCGGTGGCAGCGGCACAGACCACATGAGCCTGGCGGTTAATATCAGCGCCACACAGTCGGCATTTTCCGGAAACGTATTCACCCTGACCGGCGGGTCCGGTAACGACCACATCAACATTGCCTTTGACGTGGCCTCCGGTCCGACCCTCACCAACAATACCGCCGTGGTCTGGGGTGGGGTTGGCAGCGATACCATCTCCATCGCGGCCGATACTTCGGATGCCATGTTTATCTTCAAATATGCGGGTACGAATGAGCTCGGAGACAACATCAATGGATTGACGGCCGGCCACAGCATTGGCTTCTCGTTCAATAATACCGCATTTAACGGCACGGCTACAGTTATCCCGGGTGTCCTGAACACGGATTGTTTTGTCCTCGGCACCGCATCTGCAGCTGCTGATGCCAATGATTTCTGGATCTATAACTCGGCTACCAACGCCCTTTATTATGACGCCGACGCCAATGGCGCCGGGGCGGCCGTCCAGGTGGCTCAGTTTGATGCCAATGTGGGCCTGACAGCAGGACATATATCGTTCTACTAAACAGCAACAGGGTTTATAAAAAAAGGGAGCCGGAAGTCCGGTTCCCTTTTTTTGGTGATTAGAATAAGACTTGAATTTTACCATCGGAACGATTACATTAAAAAGTCTTTAAAAAACAGGTAAAAACAGAAATATAGCAGGAGTTACTATGGCGACAATGGAACAGAATCTGGCACTGGCCATGCAGCACATCAATGTCAACCGCTTAAAAGAAGCCGAAGATCTCTGCGGGCCGTTATTGCAAAGCCATCCTCTGGAGCCGCAGGTGCTTCACGCCGCCGGGTTGATCAAGTACAAAAAAATGGATTACAAGGGGGCCATCGAGCAGTTGTCCAAGGCCGTCCAGATTGACAAGAAAAATCCGCTATACTTCGGCAACCTGGGCGAGGCCTATCGCCGCGACCGGCAGTTTGACAAGGCACTGGAAGCGTTTGAAGAGGCCATTGCCATGATGCCGGAGTTTCTCATGGGTCACCTGGGCATCGCCAACACCCTGCGGGACCAGAGTAAGTTCAAACAAGCAACCTCCCGGTTCCGGCTGGCCCTGGCCATCAACCCCACCTTCGCACCCGCCTATCATTACCTGGGCCTGACGTTCGTGGACCAGGAGCGTTTAAAAGAAGCCATTCCCCTGCTGCGCAAGGCTATTGCCCTGCGGCCGGGATACATCGAGGCCCAGCTCAGCCTGGCCAACACCCTGGAACGGGATGGTCAGTCCGAAGAGGCCCTGGAGAGGTACCGCAGCATTCTGGAAAAACTGCCCAATCATGTGGGGATTATTAATAATATTGGAAATATCCTGAAAAACATGGGGCACATCGATGAAGCCATTATCCACTTTGAAAAAGCCCTGGAACTTGATCCGGACCATGTCTCGGCTTATTACAACCTTTCCCGCGCCCGGGTGGGTTCCAACCCGGAAGAATTGGCGCGCATGGAGAAAATGGCCACCGATGATCGCCTCAACCAGGAACAGCAATGCAGCATGCATTTCTCTTTAGGCAAACTGTATGACGATCTGGGGAAATACGATAAGGCCTTTTTCCATTTCAAACGCGGTAATGAGATGGACACCCGGGAAAAACCGTTTGACCCCAAACTGCACAGCCTGGCCATAGACCGCATGATGGCCACGTTCAACAAGGAGTTTTTTTCGGGTCGCCGGGGGTTCGGCAGCGAATCCGACCTGCCGGTGTTTGTTCTGGGCATGCCCCGTTCCGGGACCACACTGGTAGAGCAGACCCTGGCCAGCCATCCGGAGGTTTACGGGGCCGGTGAATTGAATACGATCGGCCAGATTATCGGCGCCCTGCCGAACCTTCAGGGCCGGCTGGCCGGATATCCTGAATGCGCCACCTTGATCGACGCTATCAGCGCCTGTCAGCTTGGTGAAGAATATGTGAATCATTTAAGGTCCGTCGGCGGTAATGCCAAACGGGTGACCGATAAGATGCCGGGAAATTTTATCAATTTGGGATTTATCTCTTTGCTCCTGCCCAACGCCAAAATCGTTCATTGTCACCGTGAGCCCCTGGACACCTGCCTGTCCTGCTTCTTTCAACATTTTGCCATGGTCATGCCCTTTTCCCGCGACCTGACCTTTCTCGGCAAGTATTACCATGATTACAAGCGCATCATGGATCACTGGCGCCAGGTACTGCCGCAGCAGATTTTTCATGTTCGCTATGAAGATATGGTTGCCGACCATGAGGGCATGAGCCGTAAACTGATCGAATTTATCGGCCTGGAATGGGATGAGTCCTGCCTGAATTTTCACAAGACAGAGCGGACGGTCAAAACCGCCAGTAACTGGCAGGTGAGGCAGCCGGTTTATAAAAGCTCCATGGCCCGCTGGAAAAATTACGACGAGTTTATCACTCCCTTGAGAGAGGCATTAGGCGACGCCCAGTCGGAAGAGTCGTTAAAAAAAGATTAAATCAACTCGTGAAATAGCCGGGTTATTATTTTTAGGATAGCGTTCTTATACGATGCGTGAGTTAATCAACCGCCTGAAATCAGCCCCGAGATTATCTCTGGAACTGCTGGTTTCTTCTTTTTTCATCAGCCTGCTGGCGCTTTCATCCCCCATGTTTGTCATGCTGGTGCTTAACCGTTATGTGATGCACGGTGTTGACAGTACCCTGTATACCTTGATAACAGGCGTTCTCATCGCGATCCTGATGGAGTTCGGGTTCCGGCAGGTCCGGTTAAAGCTGGCGATGGGGATCAGCATGGGCCCGGATGCCAGGATTGCGGGCGGGGCTTTTGCTTCTCTGACCAGTGCCCGCATGAGTGCCGTCGAAAAAATGCCACCAGGCTTGCGGCGGGAAGTGATGGGTGGGTTAACGGCCGTGCAACATGCCTACAGCCCGGAAAACATATCCACGGTTATGGATATGTTTTTTGCTTTTATGTATATTGTCGTGCTTTTCCTGATGGATCCGACCATCGGCGCAATTGTAACCGGTTTTATCTTCGTCATGTTTGTTTTCGCGCTGATCAGTCACAACCTGCTGGGTGGGCCCATGCAGGAACTCAACCAGGCGGCTGTTCGCAACAATGCCCTGGTGGGATCGGCTATCATGGCGACGGATTCAATTCGGAGTTTTAACGCGGCCAGGTTTCTCAAGGAACTGTGGGGAAAACAGCAGGCCCTGACCAATCGCCTGAGGAAGAAACTGACCACCCGGCAGGGACTTTCCCAGTCAATCACCATGAGCATCAACTCCCTGATGACAGTGGCTGTTATTGGCATGGGGGCGAAGCTTGTGGTCGCCGGCAACATGTCGGTCGGCGTTATGATCGGCTTTAATATTCTGGCCGCCCGGGCATTGGCGCCCATCAGCCGTTTTGCCATGCTTGGCGCGGTGTTTACCAAGGCCCAGCAGGCGCTGGATCTTCTGGACGGGTTTTCCAACCTGCCTAGGGAATCAACCCGGGGCAGTGCCCTGCGAAATTACAGCGGCCGTCTGGAATTAAAGGATCTGGCTTTCTGGTTTCAGGGGTCGTCTGGTCCGCTGTTCGAATCTGTTTCCCTGACCCTTTCACCGGGCCAGGTCCTGTTGATTACCGGCGATAACGGCACCGGCAAAACGACCCTGGCCCGGGTGCTGCTGGGGCTTCTGGACTCGACCCGGGGGCAGGTGTTTGTGGACGGTCTCGATCTTCGCCAGGTCCTCCCGGAATGGTGGCGCCAACAGGTTATCTATCTTCCCCAGGAGCCGGTTTTTTTTGACGGTACCATTCGAGAAAATTTAGTTACCCTTAAACCGGATCTTGATGACCAAACACTGCAGCAGATCGTCAAACGGTCCGGTCTGACCCGTTTTCTGGATGAAAGTCCGGAGGGCCTTGCAACCAAGCTGGTTAACGGTGGGATGAATATCGCGGTCGGTATCCGTCGACGACTGGCCCTGGCCCGGGCGCTGGTATCCGACGGCATGCTGGTCGTGTTTGACGAACCGGTCGGCGGGCTGGACAATGATGGCATAATTGTTGTGTCAAATGTCATGCGGGAGCTTCTTCAGAACGGGCGGGCGCTGGTGGTGTGTTCTCATAACCCCAACATTCTTCAGGCCAACGGGTTTCGACTGGATTTAAACAAAAAGCCGATTCCTGAAGTGAGCCGGTTTACAGCGGAAAAGCCCGCCATTCCGGAAAAGACGCCATGAACGAAGAGAAAACAGAACCTCGGGTGAACCAGGCCGAGGGTGATAATAACGTCGGCAAAGAGCTGGTCAAAACGGAAAACATTCCGGCCGAAGAATCGCGACCGGATTATGAATCTGTTGTTGAAGACGCTGTTGGCCAGTTCCCTCACTATTTTTTGGCCCTTTTTGTTTCAATGTGCCTGGCTTTTTTCTTCTGGGCAACGTTCAGCAAACTGGACATTTTCAGTATGGCCCAGGGAGAAGTGGTGCCTTCTTCCAAAGTAAAAAGCGTTCAGCACCTTGAGGGTGGAATTGTTCAGCGGATTCTTGTCCGGGAAGGGCAGCGGGTTAAAAAGGATGAAGCGCTGGTTGAGCTGCAGGCCACGGCCAGCGACGCTGATGTCCGGGAACTGAATGTGCGCATCACCTCCCTGAGAGTCGAAGGAGAACGGCTGGCGGCGGAGCTGGCCAACCGGGATGAGGTGAAGTTCAGTCCGGAGTTGGTGCAGGATCATCCGGATCTTGTCAGCCAGGCCCAGGAATTTTTTCATGCCCGTCGCCAGCGATTAAAATTGGATCAGGAGCGGCAAACCCAGCTGGTTAATCAGAGACGGCAGGAAATTAATGAAATTGAGGCCCGGTTGCGAAATCACAAAAGCCGGCTGTTGCTGCTGGAAGAACAGATCGGCATCAGCGAAGAACTGCTCAAGGATGATTTGACCAACCGTTACACCCACCTGAATTTACTGAAAGAACAGAACGCCTTAAAAAGTGCCATTGAAGAAAACGAATCAGCCCTGAATCAGGCCGCGACCGCCTTGAAAGTGGAGCAGGTGCGATTGAACAGCATCCTTTCGGCTTACAATGAAGATGTTCAGAAGAGTCTGGATGAAAATCGCAGGAATTATGACGGTTACACTGAGCGCTTGCGAAAATTTAACGACAGCCTGGATAGAACGGTCTTGCGGGCGCCGGTGGACGGGATTGTCAAAACACTTTACCTGGTGACCGAGGGCGGTGTCATTCGTCCCGGTGAAACTGTTCTGGATATCGTCCCGGAAGACGATCTGCTGATAGTCGAAGCACGGCTGCCGACCCAGGATATCGGCTATATTCATCTCGGCCAGAAAGCTCAGATTAAGTTGGCTTCAGCGGATGCCAGGCAATTCGGCACTATTCACGGTGAGGTGGTCAATATCAGTCCGGACACGCTGATTTCAGATAGGGGCCAACCTTATTACAAGGTCCGTATCGCCACTGACCAGGCCTGTTTTGAGGGCAGAGGAGGGGCTGAATATTGCCTTTATCCGGGCATGATTCTGCAGGTGAGTATTCAGACCGGTAAGCGGACTGTACTGGACTACCTGATTGCGCCGTACTTTTCTTCCCTGGAAGATGCCTTTACCGAACGATAACTTGCTTAGACGATGTCCGGTTTTTCGGTGGAATCAGCCTGTTGCGGCCGTTCAGCTTTTCCCTGCCCCAGTTTTTTAAATTCATCCTTGAAGCTGCCGTCAATTTTATGTGCCCAGGCCGAGGCAAAGGGGGGGGCCAGGGCGGGGTTGAACACAAAATGGATAACATTCCAGGCCAGCCCGAATATGGTCTTTCTGCGGCCGCAGATCCTGAAGTTTCTAAAACCCATATCATAAATGGTTTTCAGCTCCTGACGCCTTAAAACATTGGGGCGGACATGGGCCGGGTTTTTTTGGGAGGAAATAATGCCGAATTGGCCGGCACAATGTTTCTGCTTGATCTGTTTCAGCTCTTCCCCTAACTGCGGGGATCGCTGGATGTTAAACCGGGAGATGGCCATCAAATGACGTTTGCGAGTGGGGCACTTGTAAGCGCATTCGTCATTAACAATAATCTCAACCTTGTCGCGGTCAAGCTGGTCAAGAAGCTCCAGATCAAACACATGATCAGGGTAAACAACCACCCGGTCAAAACGGTCCTGCATCTTTTTGTACCAGTTGACATCACCTTGAGGATTTTCAATGAGGGCTTTTTCATAGGAGCAGATTTGCTTTAAGCCCGGTTTTTTGTCCCTGATGTAATTAGACAACAAATCGCTGGCAACAATTACACCGTTTAAGCCGCTGCTTTCATCCAGCTGCTCTAAAAGCGTGTTGGCTGTCGAATCGGCCAGATGCTGCTTTTCAAGAGCGATGTTGGTGAATGTCAGGTACACGGAGATATCATGCTTGTTCAAAACATCGGAAAAATTTTTTGCGTCCGTGTTGGGAACATTGGCATTCAGATAGCCGCCGTTCCAGGCCAGATCCGGACAGCCGTGAACAGCGCCGATAACAGGAAGAACATCATGGCTGTTCATGGTGTTGACGAAAATGCGCAGAAAAAGCCGGTAATTATATAACCCGGAGACGTTCCATTTTACTTCCGGCCAGTCCGGGTGAATTATACTCTCTTCACGTTCCGTTTTTAACAACATAAAATTATATTACCCCTTTTTCTTTGGCCAACCGGTTGTAATCGTTTTTTGTTTTTTGATCAATGCTGGAGTAGAGTATCCGCGCAAAAATGTAGGCCTGTTCCGGGTTGAATACCCAATTCAAAATATTCCAGGACATGCCGTATATTGTCTTGCGGCGGCCTGAAATTTTAAGGTGCCTGAAACCCATGTCATATATGGTCTTCACTTCGTCATGGTACAGATAACAGGACCTGAGCCATTTGGTGTTTTTTTCCTTGTTTAAGATGCCGCCACCGCCGGCGCATTTGTTCTGTCTGATGGTGGTGATCTCTTCCATGGTTGCTTTGGCTTTTTCCTTATCTTCATACTGAGCGATATTGAAGACGGAATTAAGGGTTTGATGGGACGCGCGGTTGGGGCACTTGTAAATACATTCTTCGGTGATCAGAATTTCAGCCTTGTCGCGATCCAGCTTGTCGAGCAGGTCCAGGTCAAACATATGATCGGTATGAACAACTACCCGGTCAAATTTTTCTTCCATTCTCCGGTACCAGTCAATATCGCCTTTGGGATTTTCAATAAACGATTTCACCACCGAAGCAACCAGCTTCACACCGGGTTTTTTCTTGCGAACATAATCGGCCATGAGGTCGTTTAATACGATTACCCCGTTAAGTCCGCACGACTCATCCAGACAATCCAGCAGTTG
Organism: Desulfosudaceae bacterium; assembly: GCA_963674745.2. Classification (GTDB taxonomy): domain Bacteria; phylum Desulfobacterota; class Desulfobacteria; order Desulfobacterales; family Desulfosudaceae; genus JBFMDX01. The sequence goes on from CAXXDV010000001.1 coordinate 1,615,692, forward strand.
GTTGCCGGCCGGATCATCTAAATGCCGTTTTTCCAGAATAGCGTTGGTGAAGGTCAGGTAAACACCGATTCCCAGCTGATTAAGGGTTTTGAAGTAAGTGTCCACGTCCGTATAATTCGGCACCTGGGCATTGACGCGACCGCCGTTCCAGAGCAGGTCCGGTGCCCCGTGAAATGATTCCAGAACATGCGTTAATCCGTGGGGCCGCATGGTCTTGACCAGGAAATTGATCAGGGGCCGATAATTGAACAGCCCGGAAATATTCCATTTGACTTCCGGCCAATCCGGATGAAGAAGATTGCCTTCCCGCTTCATGTTAAAAGTGGTCATGATTTTTAACCTCTTAAAAATATTGCTGATAACAATTGTTATGCCTCCTGACCTAACCCGGGAGATAACTTTAAATAGATATCATATGTTTGAATTGATTTACAGATTTTTTTGTCGATGATGGGATGCGTTTTACGACTATTTTCTGTGTTCGTCAAAAGCGGTGGTTTATGGTAAAAGATATTTGGAAGACAATCAAAACGTTGAAAGGTCTTAAATGAAACGATTGTTTTTATTGTTAATTCTGTTTTTGACCGGGGCTTTCGGCCTGACCGTCGTTTTGCCGGCAAATGCCGAAACCTCAATGCCTGTATCGGAAAAAGCCTGGGTAATGCCGATTCTAAAAAATGGCAAAACCGGATGGCCCTGTCCGGTGGTGGTCTGGTTTGACCGGCAGTTTTTGGAAAACGGTGAGGCCTATCAGCAGAAGAAAATCGAATATTCCGGGCAGAAGCGGAGCGATCTGCGGCGCCGGGTGACAGCGACCTTGAAGCAGTACAGTGATGATTCCTGGCGACAGGCCGCAGGCAAGATCGAGGCCCTGGAGCGGCAGAAAAAAATCGACCAGGTTGAACGGCACTGGATCGTCAACGGTTTCAGCTGCCGGGTGAGCAGTGCCGGTGCCCTGGCCGATTTAGCCGCTGTTCCCGGGGTGGACAGGATTTTTGCCCGGGTGGACGCGCTGCCGTTCCGGCCGAGCGCGGGACAGCCCCGATTTTATCCCGCGGCCGTCCTGGATGCGTTTAACCCGGGCGCGGTGGAGTGCCCCTGGTATATCAAGAAACTGGAGGCAGACCGGGTTTGGCGGGAGTTCGGTGTTTACGGCCAAAACACCCTTAATGTGATTCATGACAGCAATTTTACGATAACCCCCGGGCTGATTACCACGCTCTATCGTAATCCCGGTGAAATACCGGCCAACGGGAAAGATGACGATGGCAACGGCCGGGTTGATGATGTTCACGGCTTTAATTTTGACAGTAACAATGCCGACCTGACGCCGATTCAGGATGCCGGCGGCAGAAAGGCCGCGGGGGTACGGCATGGCTCCTGGTGCGCCGCGATGGTGTGCGGGGCCGAACAGGGAAAGACGTCCTGGGTGCCGGGGCTGGCGCCCCGTGGCCGATGGGCCGGGATTATCGGCCATGGCCGGATAGAAGCCATGGTAGAGTGGGCGGTGGGAATTGGCGCCGATACATACAGTATGAGCTTTTCCCTGCCTGGTTTAGGTCAGTATCGCACCCATTGGCGTAAAGTCATGGAGCACGGCTCCCTGTGCGGACTGGTCTTTGTTTCAGGCGCCGGAAATTTCGCCCGCCGGGAAAAACGAAATTTTGCGCCGGTGCCCGTCCAGATGCGTGTTCCCGAGGATATCCCGGAAGCGGTTTTTTCTGCCGCCGGTGTGGGCCGGGACCTGGTCCGGCCGCCGTTTTCCAGCCAGGGGCCGGTTCAATGGATGACCGATTATTACCGGGACGGGCAGGTGCCCAAGCCGGATGTGTCAACCTTTAACGTCGCCATACCGGTATTGACGCCCGATGGCGAAATCAGCGGCCGCGGGGTTTCCGGCAACTCTTTTGCCGGGGCCATGCTCAGCGGCGCCGTTGCCCTGATCCTTTCGGCTGATCCGGAAACCCTGCCCTGGGACCTGCGCGACATCATGATCAAGACGGCCATGGACGTCGATCCGGCCGGGTTTGACTACCAGACAGGCCATGGTTTGATTAACTGCTATCGCGCGGTTCAAGAGGTCCGGCGCCGGACGGGTCAATCACCCGGGACAAACAAGAAGGAATAAATGGATAAGGAAAGTATCACAGCAGCGATTGACCTGGGCGCGGCCGAGGTTCTGAACGTGAGTGAGCGCGGTGACGGCCGTCAGCAGATACTCAAAGTTCCCTGCCATGACGGGTTTATCATTCTCAAATGCTATGGCCTGAAACGGACCCGTTTGCGGGCGTTGATCCGGCAATTCGGATCCTTTTTCCTGATCAGAAAGTCCTCGGTTACCGTAAGCGGCCGGCGCGCGACTGAACTTGCCGTGATGTCGCTCTGGAAGCAGGAGGGGTTTGATGTGCCGGAAGTTTACGACCTGCCCGAGCTGCCTCAGGACTTCCCTTTATGCATTGCCATGGAATGGATTCCCGGCCCCACCCTGGTGCAGGTGTTGAAAGACGAAAGTTATTCTCCGGATCTGAAAAAAGAGCTCATCGCCCGCTACGCAAAGGCCTGGGGAAAACGTCACGTGCGGGCCCTTGAGCTCAACGAGCCGCGGCTGCTCCAGGAAAACCCCACCCTGTCTCATGTGTTTTATTCAAACGACCGGCTGGTGCACTTTGATTTTGAAATCGTGTTTACCTGGAAAAAAGATATTGAGCGGCTGGTTCGCAGGGAAATCGTGGGGGTTGTCCACGCCCTGGCCAAGGCGGGTGGAGAAAATTTTGAACCCCTGCTCGACACGCTTCTGGATAACTATCCCGACCTGTCGCATTTCCGGCAGGCCGTGGCCGAGCTGAACCGATACGGCACCGTGCCGGAGGTGGGCTGGTCGGCCGTGCTTCACCTGCTGACGCGAAAAAGAAAACGGTATTTGAAGCGGCAGTATTTTACCGACGTGCTCGACCGGGCGTTACAAAAAAGGGCCTAACCCGGATATTTCACGAGTTCTTCCCATATTGCACGCTATCGGGCACGGCACGCCGTGCCCCTACGTAGATTTTCCCCGAGCGCCTATGTAGGGGCACGGCGTGCCGTGCCCGATTGTTGAGGCCCGTAGGGGCACGGCGTGCCGTGCCCGATATGGTTAAAGCACCAGCCGTGCCCTGAGAATGTATGAGGAATCCCGGTTGGTTCCGCCCAGGGTGGTCAGCTCGTGATCGGCGATGGTTTTGACCCAGCCGGCCGCAATCTGAAGTCCGGGCCGGGGAGACCAGCTCAAGTTGACGGTGGCGGTGCGGACCTCCTGGGTCGAAGGATCATAGGCCGTCATGCCGGTATCAAACAGGGCGCGGTCGATGTCGGCATTGGAATAGCGGAACGCCAGTTCCAGGCACCCCGGCAGGTTTAAAAATGTCTGTCCGCGGCCGCTTTGGCGGGAAGACGGTTGCCAGCCGCCCCGCTCCCAGCGCATGGTTTCCCCGGTGATATTCCAGGAGGCGTACGCGGACCAGGAGGTTATTTGGTCAAATTCCTCGATTTCACACCTGACCCGCTCGGCCCCTATCCTGAACGGCCCGTTGTACCAGCCGGCTTCAAAGTGCCGGGATCTGTAATCATCGCCGTGAAGATTTCGAGTGGTGAAAACCGTTGAGCGCAGGGGTGTTTGAACAAAAATATTGTCATCATAATCCGGGCCCCAGGACAGCCCCAGGCCCGCAAACCAGTTGGCCAGAAAATTCAGGTCGATAAATTGCGCCGGAAAGACAACCGTACGCAGTGCTAACAGGGGATCGGACCGGCGATTACCGTCCAGGTCGAAGCCGGCCCCGGCCGTGACAGTTGCCTCATACCAGATGCAATTGTTCAGCAAGGCCCCGTCAACTTGAACACCAAGATCGTACCGGCCGTCCAGATATGAGCTGAAACCATAATCCAGGCAGGGGAAATTTTCCGGACGGGTGGCCAGTTCCGTGTTCAAGGCCACTTTTACCTGGCCGGCCCGGAGGTGCAGGTCCGGGGTGATCCGCCAGCCCGCCCAGGCCTCGAACAGATTGTTTTTCGTGTCTATGCCCAGCAGGTCCGGCTCGACAAAGAAATCAAACCGGTCGCCATAATTGCCGCTTATCAGCAGATTAAGCGTTTCCCATCGCAGACCGTCGTTTTTCCGGTTATCCCGGTCATAGCCGATGGCGTCCACGGCCACCTGACCGCCGAAATAAAAATCCCAGCCCTGCCATTGCCGTTCGATGCCCGTTACGGATTTCCATTGAAAACGGGACGATGTCTGATCATCGGCGGCATAAAGGGCGGAAAAGAAGCCCAGCCCGATCAACAGGCTGAGACATGTCAAAAGATATTTTTTCATAATTATTTTTTTCTGACGGCCCGGCCCGGTTTAAAACACGCCTTTCGCGAACCGGGTGGGGCAAAGTCGGATTTATAGGGTTGATTTATGACTCATAATACCTTAAACAATAACAATTTCAAATAAAACCGGCCAACCGGCGGCCAAATTAAATAATGTGGAGAGATTCAATGCCTTCCAATCAAAAAGAGGTGCTTCGTTTTGACGATTTGAGCCCCTACCTTCTTTTAAAGAACGGAAACTACCTGTATAAAGTCCCCTTTCGGGACGGGTTTGCCGTGCTCAAGGTCTACTATGGCTCCAGAAATCTTCCTGAACATATTGCCAAAAGCCTGGGTAACGTGTTGATCAATCAGCAAACGTCTTTTATGCCACTGGCCCGCTGGAAAACGGAATACGAGGCCTTAAACCTCTGGCGCGAGGCGGGATTCCGGGTGTTCGATACCTACGACGATGTGCTGGTGGCGGGGTGTGTGCCCGATAAGGGGTGGCGCCTGTTCGAATACGTGGATCGACCCAGGTTTGTCAATTACTTTGCGGACCAAGCGGTGCCGCTTGATGAACGGCTGGATATGTGGAAACGATTTCTGCCCGTCTGGTACCGTCGCCATCAACTTGCCCTGGAGCGTCGCGAGCCCAGGCTGATTCATGAAAACGGAGACCTCAAGCACGTCATGATCATGGAAGACGGCCAGTTTCTTTTTTTTGATTTTGAAATGGTATACTGGTCCCGGCGACAGGTGAAAACACTGGTGGCGCGGGAAATACTGGCCTACCTGAAATCCCTGGGCAATACCGTGGGAACGGACCATTGGGACACGTTTATGAAACTTACGGTGGAGACCTATCCGGATCACGATCTCCTGGAGCATGCCTACACCGTGGCGTTTAAAAATCCGAATCCGCTGGTCCGCGCCGGGCGGGCCCTGGATTGGAAATTCAGCGCCAAGGCCAACAAGCCCTGTTCGAAGTACAACGCCGCGCTCAAACTTCACAAACTCCTGCAGTCGTAAAAAATGCAGGTGATTAAGTGATTATGTGTTTAAGTGTTTATGTGGTTAGTGCCGGCCCGTAATCAACCCGAAAAGTGAGACTGGAGACGGTTTTGGGTTTTTAAGTGTCAGGTGCTTAGGTGATTATAATAGCCGGGGGCACCCGCGGCCGGGGCAATTAGAACTTACGGGGTTACTTGTACGGCCGGGGCGGCACTGACAACTTGTTGTCAGTGTGCAAAGCACAAGAGGATTGTATACGAGCTTTCATATAACAAATCATATCAATTTTATACTGGATTCCGCTTCGCTCCATTGCCCGGAATGACAAGTTGTTGGGCAGACTGTAAGGCCCTCCATTACATCAGCAAATATTTTTCTCTTAATATCGTCGATACTTCCCGGACAGCTTCAAAAGCCCGTTCCACGGTAAGTGCTTTATCCGGATTCACCAGGCAGCAGGTGGCCGGCGACAGCATGCCGCGGGTGAGCAGCAGCTCCCGGTCCACGCCCTTTGACCAGAGGAATTCCCATATCGCTTCCAGCCGCTGGATCAGGGTAGAGACATCCTCTCCGGCAAAAGCCTCGAAACCCGTGGGCACGATGCCCCAGACAATGACCCCGCCCCGCTCAAGAAAATTTTTAATGGATCGGGCATAGGATGAAATAATTTCCGCGTTGGTGTAAACATCCAGCGAAAGCACGTCCAGGTCGAGATTCAAAAGAAAATCCCAGTCCGGGTTGCCGCACAAATGAATGCCCCGGGGACGGTCGATCTGGGCGAAAAACCGGTCCAGGTCACCTTTGGCCTTGATATCGTCATATCCGGACAGGGCCGAAAACAGGAACTGCATGCCGGGTTCATCCACAAACATGAAGGCATTGGGGTTGCGTTTTTGGAGCCGGGCCAGCTGTACGTTTACCCGCCGGGCCATGAAGTCGAACATGAACGGCCGGACCGTATCGTCAAACAGGATGGGCCGGTCATCCTGATCCACGATATTAAAACCGAAACTGACCGGCCCCTCCATCTGCCCGCGGACAGCCGGCCGGTCGGCCAGGTCAAGGGCCAGAAAACGGTGATACACCGCCGAGTAGGTTTCGCTGACGTCAAAATAAACCGGGTCATCAAAGTGGGACAGGGCTTCTTCCAGTTCTTCGACGAATTTTTCCATGGAAAAACGTAATGTGCGTTTACCCATATCGAGCAGGATACCGGGAAAATGCTCGGCTGCCTGGACATACATGTCTTCATAATAGTTGTAGTTGGGCAGTTGCGGCCAGAACGGCACATCCAGCGACAGGGCTGTTTCCAGGGCGCGGTCCACGTCCGTATGGGGCATGACCGCCATGGCGGTGGTGAGGAGGTTGCCGGGAATGGGGTTGTTCATAAGCGCATAGCCTGCAACAGGGGTTGTTTTGTAAACGTCATAACATATTTGTCAGAATATCTCAATTGACAGTTCCGGCCTGAATTGATATTTCTTATACCGGCAAGAGGGATCACACTTCTGAACACAAAAAAGCGGAGGGACCCGGCTTCATGAAATATTTTTCCATTTTTTTCGCGTTGTTATTCGGCTTTGGCGCTTTTACGGGGTGCGCTCCCCGCTGGGTGCGGACCCCGGTTGTTGATCAGCGGGATATCACCGTCAGCCTGGAACACAAAATCGTTAAAAAGCAGGTGGCTGATCAACAGTTTGATCATCCCTTCAGTGTTGATCAACAGGATCTGAGAACGTTGCTGTCGCAACTTGAATATATGGCGGAACCCATGGTTTTTGGTGAACAGGAGCAGAAAACGGTCTTTCAGTCAGTGGAACTCGATCGGCTGGTGCCCGCCCTGGCAGATGCCCTGTCCAAAGCCGATCCAAATCAACGGGTGTGGTTTGTCTCTTATAACCGGGGTGGCGGGCTGCTGTTTAAAAAAAGACGCCAAACCACCGGCGTGGTTTTTGTCCGGGCAGGCAATCGCCTGAATCTGGCGTTTAAAGAAATCAATTTTGAAATACTGACCAATGAAATGGAAAATGTGCCGCAAAGGGATGAATATGCGGACCCCTTAAAGATCAAGTCGTCCTCCACGCCCATTGTCGCGCCGGATTATGTCGCGCATCCAAAAACGGAAAAAGGCAACCCCTTTCCCATGTGGATCGTGGTTGAAACAGATAAAGTACCGGCGCCTTCAAAACCCGATCCTGAGGCGCAAACCACAGCGTCGAAACCGGCAACACAAGAAAAAGCCGTAGTCGAATCACAGGCACCGGTCGAGGGAATGCCTGCCCTGCAGAACGCTGATTCCTGGGAAACCCGCCGCCAGGAAAACACAGAAAAGCTGGAATACTTAAAAGAGCTTTTCGAATCCGGGTTGATCGACGAACAAGAGTATAAGGCCCAGAAAGAAAAGCTGCTGGATCAACTGTGATGGCATTTTTTTGGGAGTACCCTAACATCTTGATGTTTCGTGATTTTAGCCCGAGCCATGAGCCCCTTCTGCAAGATACAGGATGCGACCTCATGTAGGGGCACCCCCCCGTGGGTGCCCTTCTATCGGGCGGCCACAGGGGGCCGCCCCTACAACATCGTCAGCGGCCTGAAGCGCAACAGGCGCGTTCAAGGAGACTCGTCCGGTCTGTTGGAAAATTTCATGAAACATTGGACTAAACCGTCAGGAGGTAGCCATGGCCCTTCATGAGTTGGCCGGCAAACCGGCGCCGGATTATTTGCTGGAAAACATTCCCCGACTGGTAACCGCTTATTATACCCGTAAACCCGATGCCTCTGACCCGGGACAGCGGGTGGTCTTCGGCACTTCCGGGCACCGGGGCACGTCGGGCAACGGCAGTTTCAATGAAGACCATATCCTGGCCATCTGCCAGGCGATTTGTGAATACCGCCAATCCAAAAGTATAACCGGCCCTTTGTTTCTGGGTATCGATACCCACGCCCTGTCTGAACCGGCCATGGCTACTGCCCTGGAAGTCTTTGCCGCACAGGGGGTTGTCGTCATGATTGATGAAAACCTCCGCTATACCCCGACCCCGGTCATTTCCCACGCGATTTTAACCTGTAATAATCGTAAAGACCGTCGGGGATTGGCCGACGGAGTGGTGATAACACCGTCGCATAATCCGCCCGGAGACGGCGGTTTCAAGTACAATCCGCCCCATGGGGGGCCGGCCGACAGTGATACGACTTCGGCCATCGCCGCCCGGGCCAATGAAATCCTCGAAAGCGGCACCAATGCCGTCCGGCGTGTCCCTTACCAAAGGGCGCTCAAGGCGGAAACCACCATCTACTATGACTACATCACCCCGTATGTGACCGACCTGGCCAACGTGATCGATATGCCGGCCATTGCTTCCGCGGGGCTGAAAATCGGTGTCGACCCGTTGGGCGGTTCGGTGGTCGATTTCTGGGCGCCCATTGCTGAAAAATACGGGCTGTCCATGGAACTGGTCAGCACTCGCACGGACCCGGCCTTTTCCTTCATGACCCTGGACAAGGACGGCAAGATCCGGATGGACTGTTCGTCCGCCTATGCCATGCAGCGGCTGCTCGGGATCAAAGACAGCTTTGATGTTGCCTTTGGCAACGATCCCGACGGTGACCGGCATGGGATTGTGACGAAAAGCGCCGGGCTGCTGAATCCCAATCACTACCTGTCGGTGGCCATCTGGTACCTGTTTCAGAACCGTCCCGGCTGGAAACCCGGGGCCGCGGTGGGCAAAACCCTGGTGTCCACCTCTATGATCGACCGGATCGCCGGGCATCTCCAGCGGCCTTTACGGGAAGTGCCGGTGGGGTTCAAGTGGTTCGTGGACGGCCTGGTTGACGGTTCATTCGGCTTTGGCGGTGAAGAAAGCGCCGGCGCGTCTTTTTTGAGAAAAGACGGTACGGTCTGGACAACGGACAAGGACGGCATCATCATGAACCTTCTGTCCGCCGAAATTATGGCCAGAACCGAAAAAGATCCGGGCGAGTTGTACCGGGACCTGGAGGAGCGGTTCGGCGCCTGTGTGTATGAGCGGATGGATGCGCCGGCCGACGCCCGCCAGAAAAAGATTTTAAAGAGCCTGTCCAGGGAGGCGATTGTTGATAACGAACTGGCCGGAGAGCCGATTAAAGAAATTCTGACCAGGACGCCATTTAATGACGCCCCTATCGGCGGTCTCAAGGTGGTCGCAGAAAACGGGTGGTTTGCCGCCCGCCCGTCAGGTACTGAAGATATATACAAAATTTACGCGGAAAGTTTTAACGGCAAAGACCACTTGAAGCAGATTCAGCAGGAGGCCATGGATATTGTCGGCCGGGCTTTTGAATCAGGTGGCAGCTGAATTCAACTCGTTTAGTGATACCTGAACCGTTAATCCGCTAAGGCCTTTCCGGCTGGCATAAAAAACCTGTTTTTTTGGGTGGATTGGGAAAACACTTGGGAAAAATTGACATCTCATGCCTGATAATGTATAATAAGTTTAAAAGTTATCATTGAATGTCGAAAGCCCCTGTCGCTTTTCGTTTTTCATCAGTTTAAGTGGAGACGCACCATGCGTTTCAAATCAATCATCACGATCATAACAATTGCCGCTTTTTTGCTGGCCGGGTGGGCTTTTGCCGGAAGCCTTTCCCCTCAGGCACCGCCTACCACAAACTTTACTTTTTATAATGACAATGATTTTCCGGTAAAAATCAGGGCCTCGGTCTTTCTGCAAAGTAAAAACCCGTCTTTGCCGGCCAGGTTTCTGGATGTCGAGGCCAATGTCGCGCCTTACGGCACCTATACCAAAACCGAAGTCTACGAAGCCCACTACAGGGGGGTGGGGGCGTCCGGATCGGTCTGGTTTGAAGGCCGTACTCTTCGCCAGGATTGTACCTGCCAGGGTGTAAAAAACGTGTCCGTACGGGCGCTCAAACCGTTGAATGTCAGCACCAACTGCTCCGGCGGAAATTAATTTCCTTCAGGAAAATACGATAAAAAATCCGAACCCCGCGGGTGACCTCCCCGAATTTTCACGAAAAATATCCGTCATTGCGGCAGATGAAAGGTCCGGGGCAGTTGCTCAAAAGCAGGCCCGGCAAACAGCAGGCCCTGGTAGAACCGGATGCCTTCCTGGCGCAGCCATTCAAATTCACCTGTCGTCTCAACGCCTTCGGCAATAATATCAATACCGAGGTCGAGGCATGTCCGGGCAATGCCCCGGACAATCGCCTGGCGGGGGCCGTTGCCGTCGATACCGCGCATCAGGTGCATGTCCAGCTTGATGAATTCAGGCTGAAATTCGGAAAGTAGGTTCAGGCCGGCATAACCGGCCCCGAAATCATCAATGGCAACCTTCATTCCGGAATCACGATGCCTGTTGATCGCCTTTTTGAACCCCTCATAATCGGTAATGATTTCCCGTTCCAGAATTTCCAGGATCAGTTGCCCGGGGTCGACCCGGCAACGGGCGGCAGCATTGAGCATCGAAGAAATGACCGTTGGCGAGGTTTCCACGCTCAGGGGAAGAAAATTGAGGTTCAGGCAGGACGTCAACCCCATTTGAGCCGCCATGTTAATGGCCGTGTTCCGGCACTGCTCGTCAAAAGTATGCATGTCGGCCGGGTCAACCCGGGACAGAACCGTTCCGGCGGACTCATTGTTTCGGCCTCGAATCAGGGCTTCATAAGAGAAAATGGTTGCATCGGAAATGTTGATGATGGGTTGGAACGCGAAAGAATAGTCGTCGTTCGGGGATTCCACGGATGCCGTCTTTTCCGGTGATTCAATCTCAACCGATATGTCCGGGCCGATCGATAAAGGGGTGCCGGTTTTGCTCAGTCTTGACCGCCAGCGCCCGTGCATAAAGGCGGCGAGCAGTTTTTTGGCCCTGCCGGGGCTTAACCGGGCAAAGCTCTCACCTTTGCTGAAGAAGTCATTGACACCCAGAATCGTGTCCGCCTCCCGGGGTGAAATATCGGCGTACCCCATGGTCCAGTCACCAAAAGCGCGTCTGGCAATGGGTTCACGGATAATGACCGTTACTTTTTGATGCCGCTCATCACCGGTAATCCTGGAAAATAGATTGTCAACCGTGTCCGGTTCGCCTTCCAGCACCTGGAAAAAACTGCCCTCAGAATAGAGCAGCATACCGCTTACATTTAATTCAATATTCCGGCGACGCGCCACAACAAGAAGGTCCGTCAGCTCTTTCCGGCTGAAAGAATAGGTGGCGGCACTGGTGTATATCAGGTGAATCAGTTTTGACATGGTTTGCCCCTTTCCAACAAAAAAGCATCATTCGTCTTTTTTCTTTTTCAAAGGGTATTCCAGAAAATCCTCATCATTGACCGTCCGGCTCAACAACTCATTTTTTTCCGCAGCCAGTTCAACCAGAAAGCCGACAGCATTTTCCGCATTCATGCCGAAGGGATCAAAATCCGGGCTGGCGGAATACTTGAAAAGCACGGATTGGTCGGCTTTTCGTGTTGAGACATAAGCCATCGACCATTTTTCAAAAGAGCGCCGGCCGATTTCCTGGTAATCCAGAATCGTGATGTTAAGATGCCGCGGGTCTTTGACGATGTCGGCATAAATGCGGTTGACAGCGTCACGGGGGCCTTCCAGCCATTGCATGAAATACTTCGGATCATAACAGAGCACACCGGTGACACCGGTCTTTTCATTGTTTTGTCTGGCAACGCTGAGTATCTCTTTGAGACCGTCAACGTCCATCTTATCCGTCATTTGGCTGACATAGATCAAACGAACCAGGGGCATGGGGCGCCTCCTTTTTTGATGATTGGCAGGTGCTATTTTGATGCATGATGCAGATGTTAATGATATCAAATCAGTAAATAAATGTCGAGACGATTTTTCTCTGTTAGAAAAGGGCACGGCACGGTGTTTCCCTTCGTTGTTCAGGCGCTCACGCCGACCCTCTCCCGGAGGCGGGAGACCAGGGCCTTCATTTCTTGACTGAGGCCAATTCCCGACCCCCCAAAAGATTGACATTAGATACACGATACCATATGGCATAACAATTGAACTGTTCGTATGGTTTGCTGAAAAACGTCAGGCTATGGCAAAAAAGGGCTTTACATAAGCTTTCTGCGTTCTATCAAAACAAACACCACGGGCAGGGCGGGTCCATGGCCCCCAGGCCCCTAAAAGGAGAGGACAAAAAGCATCATGAGAGACGTTTTTTTTAAAAGTGTTCGCCGTTGTTGGGTATGGCCCTTTTTTGCGGCCATCATTCTTTTTGCAATTGCCCCGCCGTATGTATCGGCGGCAAAGGCCGCTCAAAAAGAGGTTCAGGCGACGGTCGTAAAAAGCATGGAAGCCGTGTGGACCGGAGAAGCATTCGGACCTGATTTACTGCAAAAACAGCAAAAACTGAAAACCATGCTTGACTCGGGCCTTGTAACCAGGGACGAACTTGAAGCGATTATAAAAAAGACGGTTCCCTCCTTGATGAATCATCACGCAACATCCAGATATTATTTGCAGAAAATGTCCGGGCGCATTGATGCGCTTTTTTCTTCTCACATAAACTGGGAAGAGATTAAAAAGATGGTCTGGAAAGAGATGGCGTCCGTGGTTAAGGATGGCGACCAGATGGTTTTCAAGGTCGGCACCCTTGCCCCAAAGGGTACGCCCTGGCTGAACGTGCCCGAAAAAATGCTGATCCCTGATATGGAAAAACTAAGTGACGGAAAAATCACGCTGAAGCTGTATGGCGGGGGCGTCATGGGGGAAGATGAAGATATTCTGAGAAAAATCGATATCGGCCAGCTTGATGTCTGTGGCGCCACAACGCTGGGCATGCTGGCCGCTTCCCCGGAAACCGCCGTGTTCATGCTGCCGGGACTTTTCAAAAACTATAAAGAAGTCGACTATATATATGAAAAATTCAGAAGACGTATAGACGCCGGCTTTGAAAAAAAAGGCTATATTCTGGCGGCCCTTATCGACACCGGATATTTTCACTGCTATTCAAAAAACCGGATAGGCAGCCTTGCGGATTTGAGAAGGCAAAAGGTCCTCTCCTGCTGGGGGACGGTTGAAGGCGCCCTGTTTAAGGAACTCGGGATCAGCGCCATACCGGTGGCGGTGCCGGAGGTTATGTCGGCACTCAGCTCCGGGCTGGCCAACACCACCCTGGCGCCTGCGGCGTGGATGCTCGGCATGCAGGCATATCAATACGCCGGATACTATATCACCCCGCCGCTGCTCTATTCACCCGCTGTTGTTATCATGGGGCTCCAGGCGGTAAAAAGGATACAGCGGCAGTTCGAGTTATCGGATACCCTTACCTACAATATTCAGGAAGTGCTCGTGTTTGAAGTCGGCCTGTTTGAAGGCGCCTGGAGAGACCAGATCAGAACTTACGAATCACGGGCCCTGCATGCCTTTGAAACCAGGACCGGCATGGAAGCCGTGACGCTTTCCGCCGAAGATCAGGAAGCGATCGCGCAGGCGGGCTTAAGGATCAGAAAAGAACTGGCCGGCAAAATTTTTTCCGAGGCGCTCATGAATGACGTGCTCAATGCGCTTGAATCATTCCGGAAGGTTCCGGCACAGCCATGAAGATCCCCACCCGCACGAACACTGGCATGGTGGCTATTTGAGGAACGTTTCGAAAAAGTGGGCAAGAGGTTGGAAATCAATTTTCCAACCAAATAAAAAGGGCTTACGATAACTCGTAAGCCCTTGATATAATTTGGCTCCCCAGCGCGGACTCGAACCACGGACACGGTGGTTAACAGCCACCTGCTCTGCCGACTGAGCTACTGGGGATCAGTCAATTAACCAGAATTAAATATATAAATTTCACGGCAAAGTCAAGCCAAAACAAAAAATTTTTTATTACAGGCGGTCGGGGACGGTTAAAGCAGTTTTTTCAGAAACTGGCCGGTATAGGATTTTTTGACGGCTGCCACCTGCTCGGGCGTGCCATGCGCCACCACCCGGCCGCCGTCGTCACCCCCTTCGGGACCGAGATCAATAATATAATCGGCATGTTTAACCACGTCCAGGTTGTGTTCGATAACGATGACGGTGTTGCCGGCATCCACCAGCCGGTCGACCACCGTCAGCAGTTTTTTGATATCGTCGATATGCAGGCCGGTGGTGGGTTCATCCAGAAAATAAACCGTCTGACCGGTGCTGCGCTTGCTCAGTTCACGGGCCAGCTTGATGCGTTGCGCCTCACCGCCGGACAGGGTGGTGGCTGACTGGCCCAGGTGAATATAACCCAGCCCCACATCGGCCAGAGTCTGAAGCTTGTTCCGGATAGAGCTGATATTTTTAAAAAAATCCATAGCCTGGTTGACCGTCATGTCCAGCACATCGGCAATGGATTTGCCCTTGTAATAAACCTCCAGGGTCTCACGGTTATAGCGCCGGCCCTTGCAGACGTCACAGGATACAAACACATCCGGCAGAAAATGCATTTCGATTTTGATGATACCATCGCCCTGGCAGGCTTCACAACGGCCGCCTTTGACGTTGAAGCTGAATCGGCCCGGTTTGTATCCCCGGGTCCGGGCATCGGGGGTCTCGGCGAACAGCTCGCGGATAAACGTGAAAACACCGGTATACGTGCCGGGGTTGGACCGGGGGGTCCGGCCGATGGGGGACTGGTCGATATTGATGACTTTGTCGACCAGTTCGATACCTTCAATTTCATCATGCCGGCCCGGTGATTTGCGGGACTGGTAAATGTTCTGGGCCAGTCGGCGGTAAAGGGTGTCCAGCACCAGGGTGGATTTGCCGGATCCGGACACACCGGTGACGCAGACCAGAACGCCCAGGGGAAAAGAGACATCAATGGCCCTGAGGTTGTTCTGACCGGCGCCGCGCACGATCAGGGCCCTGTCGCCGAGGGGCCGCCGTTTTTCCGGAACCGGGATGGTCTTGCGGCCGGAAAAGTATTGCCCGGTCAGGGAGTCGGCGTCTTTTAAAAGTTTTTTCGGGGGGCCTGCAAACACCACCGAGCCGCCACGCATGCCCGCCCCGGGCCCCATATCAACCACATGATCGGCGGCCATAATGGTCTCCTGGTCATGTTCCACCACCAGTACCGTGTTGCCCAGGTCCCGCATTTTCAACAGGGTCGTGAGCAGCCGCAGGTTGTCCCGCTGGTGCAGGCCGATGCTGGGCTCATCCAGCACGTACAAAACGCCGGTCAGTTTGGAGCCGATCTGGGTGGCCAGGCGGATGCGCTGGCTTTCCCCGCCGGACAGGGTGCCGGCGCTTCGACCCAGGGTCAGGTAGTTAAGGCCCACATCTTCCAGAAAACCCAGCCGCTCGTCGATTTCTTTTAAAACGGGTGCGGCAATCATTTTTTCTTTGCCGGAAAACGACAACCCGGAAAAGAAAGACCGGGCCAGGGCCACCGACATGGCGGTAATTTCGGCGATATTGCGGTTGCCGATGGTAACGGCGCTGCTGGCCTTGTTCAATCGCGTCCCCTGACATGCGTCACAGACGCGGAAGTTCATGTACTGGCGCATGTCTTCCCGGGACCAGGAAGAGTCGGTTTCCAGGTAGCGGCGGTGCAGATTGGGAATAATGCCCTCAAACGGCTTGGTATAAGAAACGCGCCGGCTGCCCCGCTCTATGTAAAAGGGGATTTTGACGTCGCCGGAGCCGTAGAGCAGCACCTGTTGGAAAGATTCGGGCAGGTCTTTGAACGGGGTGTAAATGTCCACCTTGTAAAAAGTGGTCAGGGCGTCCAGGAATTCGGCGAATTGAACCGAGTTGCGGTTGGCCCAGACGGCCACCGCGCCCTGCCGCAGCGAGAGGTGATGATCCGGTACCAGCAGGTCCGGATCAAATTCCATGACCGAGCCCAGGCCATCGCATTTGGGACAGGCCCCCTGGGGAGAATTAAACGAAAAGCTGGCCGGGGTCAGGTCCGGGCAGCTGATACCGCAACGCCGGCAGGCGGCTCTTTCACTGAACAAAAGGGTGTCAGCGGTTTTTCGGGTGGCCGGGTCAAGCACATCCACCACTACCAGGCCTTCTGATTTGGACAACGCCAGTTCCAGAGAATCGGCCAGGCGCTTTTCCACGCCGGGTTTGACATGCAGGCGGTCGCAGATCACTTCAATGGTATGTTTTTTGTTTTTTGCCAGCCTGGGGGCCGATTCCAGGTCATATTGTTCGCCATCCACCCTGACACGGGCAAAGCCTTCTTTTCTCAAGCGGGCGAACAGCTTTTCATGGGCACCTTTCTGACCCGTGATCAGCGGTGACAGGATGACAATGGCAGCGCCTTCGGGCAGGGACAGGACATGATCCGTTATCTGGTCAATCGTCTGGGAGGCGATGGGGTCGCCGCACTGGTAGCAGTGGGGGCGGCCGCAACGCGCGAACAACAGGCGAAGGTAGTCGTAAATCTCGGTGACCGTGCCCACCGTAGAGCGGGGGTTGTGGCTGGCTGTCTTCTGTTCGATGGCGATGGCCGGAGACAGCCCTTCGATGACATCCACGTCCGGCTTGTCCATGCGGCCCAGAAACTGACGGGCGTAGGTGGAAAGGGATTCCACGTAACGGCGCTGTCCTTCGGCGTAGAGCGTGTCAAAGGCCAGTGAAGATTTACCGGACCCGGACAGGCCGGTGATGACCACTAGCTGGTTTCTCGGCAGGGTGACATCGATATTTTTAAGGTTATGCTGCCGGGCGCCTTTGATGATGATGGCATTGGCCGTCATGTTTTTTTGACTCCAGCAACAGATTGATTTGATTGAAGAACCGCCATGCGAATCGCCGCTTTGAGGCTGGCGCAGCCGGCCCGGCCGGTGCCGGCGATATCATAGGCCGTACCGTGGTCCACGGAGGTGCGGATAATGGGAAGCCCCAGCGTCGTGTTAACACCGTCGTCAAAATGCAGCAGCTTAAGCGGGATTAATCCCTGATCATGATACATGCAGACCACCGCATCAAAGCGGCCTTCCGCCGCGGCCACAAATACCGTGTCCGGCGGAAAAGGGCCTTCAATGGCGGCTGAAGTGGCGTCGGCGGCCGCTTCCATGGCCGGTATGATCGTTTGCGTTTCTTCATCCCCGAACAGGCCGCTTTCACCGGCGTGGGGGTTTAGCCCGGCCACGGCAATACGGGGAGCGGGAATGCCGAATCGCGAAATGAGGCTTTCAGCGGTTATTTCCAGGGTGGTCCGGACTTTTTCCCGGGTCAGCGCTTGGTGTACTTTTTTCAAGGGGATATGAATCGTCACCAGGACCACCCGCAGCCGGTCCCCGGCCAGCATCATGGCATAGCGGCTGCATCCGACCCGTTCGGCAATCAGTTCCGTGTGACCGGTATAACGGCTGCCGCCCATTCTCAGGGCTTCCTTGTTGATGGGCGCGGTCACCATGGCGGTGGTCTTTCCCGCTACGGCCAGATCAACGGCGGTGGTAATGTATGTTTCCATGTGACGGCCGGTCTCGGGCGTGGGTCGCCCCCAGTTTATCGGCTCGGAAAAAGGCCCGGCAGGATCGAGCACGTCAACGGAACCGGTAACGAACTTTCCCTGATCCGGATCGTCTACCGGATGAAAATCAGGTGACTGCCCAACGATTGTTGCCGCTTTTTTTAAGATTTCCACGTTGCCGATGATCAGCGGTCGGCATTGGTCGTAAATAGGGTTGTCGGCCAGGGCCTTGACGATGATCTCGGGGCCGATGCCGACCGGGTCTCCCATGGTGATGCCGATCAAGGGGCGGGTTGTCATATCCAGCTTCCAATATTGAGGATTAGGTTCAAATTTTTATTCTACTATCGGGAATCTTCTTTTTCAAACAGAAAAGACACGGCTTCCGGTCCGGAAAATTGAGCCCCTTCGATCAACGGGACCTTTCCCAGGACAAGGCGGCAGAGATCGTCTAAGGCCGTAATCTTCTGAAATAATTTTGAAACATCAGCTGAAAGGCCGATGCGGCTGCCCTGCATCATCAACGTCTCCAGGTTGTTTTTGGCCAGCTGTTCCGTCAGCTTGAGACTGGTTTCAACCTGTTTCAGGCAGTGTTGCTTTTCCTGGAGAAAGGCATTGAAAATATCGTTCTCCCGGTTGTACCGGCAGGACAGGTCCAGTATGAAATCAAGATCAATAAACCATTTGTCTTTATCGATCCGGTCAAAAAAAGGAATAAATTGCAGCAGAAATACCGCCCACGCCCGGGACATGATCCGTCGTGAATGGCGGATTTTCGCCAGGGCCGTTAACCTGTCCTTTTCCCGGGGAAGAAGACGTTCGATCGCGATACGGATGTCCGCATCGATTGGCCGCGTCAGGTTTAACTGGGATAAAAACCGTTGCCGGCAGGCAAATGGTACAACAAAGCGAACCGGTTTGGTGATACCCTCAATGCGGATGCAAGTGGGCATTTCATCCGGCAACAATGAACTTATCCGCGTTACGTCCGCCTGGCACAAGGCCATATGCGACAGGAGCGCCTCTATTTTCAAATATACGGTTAAATCCGGTGAGAGGATCAGGTCGATCAGGCCTTCCCGGTCACAATTGTCGACATCGTTTAAAACGGCTTGCAATGCCTGATGGTCAGGATGATCAAGCGTGGAGTTGATAAAATGCAGGGTGGCCGTGTCTGCCTCAAACCCGGCTGAAAACAGGGCCTGTATGGTTTGCGCCAGTTCCCGGCAGGAATCATTTTTGCTGGTCATAAAAGCCGCCTTTGCGGTAAACAAACTATAAAACACGGGGACACGGTCCGGTGTTTATGTTAGAATATTCGCCGTGATTGAGTCAATAACGGTTTGCAGAACCCCAGGATGAATGAAAGCAGCCTCATGAATCAACGAAACGTGTTTCCGGGCCTGTGTATCGCCCTGATGATAATTTGTCTGTATCATATACCCCTCCGGTCCGTTGCCGCGGATACGGCAGAAAGTAAAACGATCTACACGCAAGCCGAACAGGTGGGGATGATCGTCACCCCGGAAATCAGCGAAGCATCCGGCCTGGCCTCGTCCGCACGTGATGCAAACCTTTTTTGGGTCATCAATGACAGCGGTAATTCCGCCACCCTGTTTGCGATTGCGGTCGAAGGGCAAATCAGGGCAAGATATACCATTGCCGATACACCCAATTATGATTGGGAAGACCTGGCCGGTTTTTCCCTGGACAATCAACCCTACCTGCTGATTGCCGATGTCGGTGACAACCGGGCCGAACGGTCCGGTTGCAGCCTGTATATTGTCGAGGAGCCCGTGGTGCCTGATAAACCGTCAACAGAAACGGCCTTGCTGCCGGTAAAGTGGCGGATCAGCTTCCGGTATCCGGAAGGCCCCCGCGATTGTGAGGCCGTTGCGGTTGACGCCCGGCAAAAACGGGTTCTGCTGCTCAGTAAACGGGATACGCCTCCGGTTTTATATGAGGTTCCCCTGATGCCGGTTTCCGGGACGGTGATGGCCAAGCCCATCGGTCCGATGACGACCATACCCCCGCCCACGTTAGAGGAACTCGATCAGCCCTACGGCTTTAGTTGGTCGCGTCCCACGGCCATGGATCTGACGAATGACGGCAACCGCCTGATCGTTCTGACATACAAGAATGCTTATGCCTTTATCCGGCAGCCGGGCCAGTCCTGGCCAGCCGTGATAACGGCGCCGCCCGTGTCAATAGCCCTGCCCCATCCCACTACCGGGTTGTTGCCGATCCGCGAAGCGCTTTGCGTTCAGCCCAGGACAGGCACCCTGTTCATCACCGGAGAAAGGCCCCCGGCCCCGGTTTTTCGATTGATGCCGCTTTAACCCGGATGTTTCATGAAATTTTCGGGTTAAAAGTCGGGTGGCACCAGATTAAACAGGTCTTTGTGCAGCAGCATACTTCTGTTCAAACGGCCTGAATCAAGCATGTCAAGGGCGATCCTTTGAGGACCGACATTTCAGGTTTTGATCCGTTTTTTTCAGACACAGGCCAACCAGGGTGTGGCATCCCCTGGCTTATTGCGGAAAGACTGTTGCAATAATTAGTTGTCTCGGATATTTTAAAAAAGTTGAAACATGGTGATAAAATAATTTTTGGTATGGTTGACTGACGGTTTTCTCGCCGAAAAAGTTCCAGGAAAAAAATCCGCCGACTATTTTCCATATAGAAAGGAGCGCCTGATGCCTTTACGAAACTGTGTGTTGCTGCTGATAATCGTTTTATTGTTCCTTGGTAATCCGGTTGCCAGGGCCGATGTCACGCCGGGTACGTTTGTATTCAGTCCGTACACCGATGAAAACACTTATAACAACTGGGCGGAAGCCGGTTTCGTGCTCAAAAAAGTATATACGGACTATTACAACAATAAAACCATCGACATGGTTTATTATTATACGTTTGACGACGCCAACAAGCTGAAAAAGCTTGAAATTGATTACGATAATGACAAGGTGATGGATTCTGTAGACCATTACACATACAACGATGCCGGAAAAATTTCCCGAATCGATATTGATGGTGATGTCGATGGCGGAATAGATGCGGTGGTATATTATTTTTTCAATGATGATAATACCATCAGCTATCAGGAGATTGATCTGGACAATGACGGCGTAAAGGATGAAAAAACAACCTTTGTGCATGATCAAGGTGTACTTGTTCAGAAACAGTATGATGAAAACAATGACGGCGAAACCGACAGTGTGTCCAATTTTACGTATGCGGCTGGCTTCTGGGCAACCATGCAGGTCGACTCCGATAACGACGGCATCGGTGATTACAAGGAGGGGTATTTATACAATAATTCCTCCGGCAATATCAGCCTGATTGAAGTTGATGATGATTATGACGGTGTCGATGATTATGCCAGTGGATACTTCTACCGAGATGATGGATTCCTCGATACCCGCAAGACAGATTATGATAACGACGGCACGTTTGATGTTGTGGAAACATATGTCTGGGCCTCCGATGACCCCAACAATGATCCGGGCAACAACCAGGGTAACGGTGATGCTGATGACGGCTCCTCGTCCAGCGCATCCTGCTTTTTAGACTGTCTGATGCGATGACCGTTAAACTTGAAACAGGATAAAGCCGGTTGATTTTTCGTAAAACAGGCGGGTAGAACATTCATGATAAAGCCGTTGATTCGGTCGTTCTCCGCAATAACGCCGACGATGCTTGTTCTCGCCGTTGTCGGCTGGTTTTTGTATGCCCCCGCTTTCCATGCGCCGTTCGTATTTGACGATCTGCCCCAGATCATTGAAAACCCCCATATCCGAATAACCGGATATTCATCGGATATTCCGGCACGATTGATGAACTGCCGCAATCCCAACCGGTTTCTGGCCTATGCCACTTTTGCCCTGAACTATTATGTTCATCAATACGACGTAGCCGGATACCGTGTCGTCAACGTCGTTATCCATATCATTACGGCTTTCCTTGTTTTTCTGACCGCCAGACTGACCTTGGACCCGGGTGGCCGCAAGCGGTCCGTGTTATTGCCGCTTCTGGCCGCCGCCCTGTGGCTGGTCAACCCGGTTCATACCCAGTCGGTAACCTATATCGTTCAGCGCATGAACGCCATGGCCGCCATGTTTACCCTTCTGGCGCTCTGCTGCTTTGTCCGGGCAAGATTAATGCAGCGGTCCGGCAAGCACGGCCTCAAACCGATCCTGCTTTATGCCGGGGTCGGGTTTTCCGGTCTGTGCGGCCTGGCCGCCAAGGAAACTGCCGCCATCCTGCCGGTCGTGATGCTGCTTTACGAGTGGTATTTTTTCCAGGACCTGGATCACAACTGGATGAAAAAACAGCTGGCCTGGATAAGCGCCGTACTGGTATTGCTGGTCATCATCAGCCTGGTGTACATGGGCGGACATCCCGTTGACAAGCTGACAGGCATGTATGGATCTCAGGACTTCACCCCGGGCCAGCGCCTGCTGACCGAGCCGCGGGTGGTCCTGTACTACCTGACCCTGCTTTTTTTCCCTCATCCGACCCGGCTCAACCTGGATTATAACTTCCCCCTGTCCCTGTCCCTGCTCAATCCGGCCACGACCCTGCCGGCCATCCTGGCCCTGCTGGGCCTGGTCGTTGCCGCCGCCTACACGGCCAAAAAGCACCGGCTGTGTTCATTTGCCATTGCCTGGTTTCTGGTTACCCTGGTCATTGAATCATCGTTTATCGGGCTGGCCCTTGTTTTTGAGCACCGCACCTACCTGCCATCCGTGTTCCCGGTCATAGCCGTCACCTGTTTTCTCGTCCGCCGGGTCAAACCGCTCCCGGTGGGCGTCATGATCGTTATCGCGGCCATCATTTTATGCGGTTACAACACCTACCAGCGAAACCGTGTCTGGGATAATGCCCTGGCTTTCTGGCAGGACAATGTCAGAAAATCGCCAGACAAGGCGCTTTCCAATAATAACCTGGGGCTTGTTTACAAGGAGATTGGTGCACTTGACAAAGCCATGTTTTATTCAAAAAAGGCCCTGATGCTTAAAACAGCGGAATTCGGTGAAACTCATCCGGAAGTTGCCGACAGTTTGAGTAATGTCGGCCTGGTTTATTACCGGCAGGGGGAATATGACAAGGCCCTTTCCTGTCATTTGAAAGCATTGGCCATACAGAAAGCGGCTTTTGGACAGTATGACCACCGCCTTTTGGAGATATACAGCAATATCGGTATCGCCTATGACGGCAAAGGTGATTTTGACAAGGCCATTCACTACTATCGACTGGCATTGGATTTGGAGCGCGGTCTTTCAGAAATGGAAAATCTGAGAAGCGCTTCAATTTACAACAACCTTGGCTCCGTCTGGTACAACAAGGGAAACCATGAAAAAGCAATCGCCGGTTTCAAACAGTCCCTGGCGATCCGGAAAAAAGTGCTGGGCGACCGCTGCCGGGAAGTTGCAGAAAGCTACAACAACCTGGGCCTTGCCCATGCCGGCATGGGCGATTACAGGACTGCCCTCAGCTATTATCAACAGGCACTGGACATTGAACTGGAGGTGCTGGGGGTCCATCATTACAGTACAACAACCACATTTTTTAATCTCGGCCTGACCTGTTATGCCCGGGAAGATTACGACAAGGCCGCCTTCTATATGCAGAAAGTCCTGGTCCTTTACCGTGAAACGCTGGGGCGGAACCACCCCTGGATTTTAACCGCTCAATCCATTTTGGATAAAGCGCTCATGAAAAGTAACCGGCAACCGTCTTCCGGTGGTCCAAGTGCTGAAACAGATGGGTGAAGAAACCGGGTAGCAAAAAAATCCTTTTTACCGGGTTTTGTCGGTCATCTTCGTTGCACCGCCACCCAGAACCGCGTAAAGGCGGACCTGGTTGGCCTGATTCGCCAGTTCAATGGCAATGAGCCCCTGCTGCGCGGCGTACAAAGATCGTTGCGCATCCAGAACGGTCAAGTAAATATCGGTTCCTTTTTCATATCTGATGCCCGATAGCCGGAAGGCTTCAGCGGCGGCTTCCACCAGCGATTGCTGCGCGGCCTTCTGATCCCCGAGCGTTCCTTTTTGGGCCAGTGTGTCGGCCACATCTCTGAAGGCGGCTTGAACCGTCCCTTCATATCGGGTCAGCGCGATTTCTCGTTCAACCTT
This sequence comes from Desulfosudaceae bacterium, assembly GCA_963674745.2. Taxonomy (GTDB): domain Bacteria; phylum Desulfobacterota; class Desulfobacteria; order Desulfobacterales; family Desulfosudaceae; genus JBFMDX01. The sequence continues at coordinate 1,639,591 of CAXXDV010000001.1, forward strand.
GCGGACCTTCAGGGCCGACCATGTGCGCGGATCGAATATGGGCAGACTGATCTGCGGCGTAAACAACCAGGTCCGTGACCCGGACTCAAAAAGCCCGGACAGCTCAGCACTGGCGGTGCCGTAGGCGGTTGTCAGTGTAATACGTGGAAACAACATGGCCCGGGCCGCGCCGATATTGGCATAAGCAGCCTTAAGCGCGTTCTCAGCCCCACGGATATCCGGTCGCTGCAGGAGTACTTCCGACGGCGTTCCGACAAAAAAATTCTCCATGGGGGCGACGTTGGCCAGAGAATCAGGGTAAATATCCGCGGGCACCGTTTCCCCGGCCAGAAAATCAAGGGCGTTTTTGTCCCGGGCGACCTGCCCGGTAAACCGGGCGACCGCCACTCTGGCTGAATCCACGCTTGTTTGGGCCTGGCAGAGATCCAGTTTTGTTGCCAGGCCAACCTCATAACGACGTTGAATCAGGTTGTAGGCGGCCTGCTGGGTGGCCAGGGTTGATCGGGCCAGTTTAAGATTGTCAAAATCTGCAGCCAGTGCCAGCCAGGCATTGGCTATTTCGGAAATCAGCAGGATCTGCGTCCCCCGCCGTGCTTCGGTCGTGGCAAAATAGTCTTCCAAAGCCCGTTGCTTGAGACTGCGGATCCGTCCGAAAAAATCCGGTTCCCAGGCGGCGATCCCCAGTTCCACCCGGTACTCTTCCGCGATGGTGGATTCACCGGAACTGGAAAGATCAGCCGGAATTCTCTGCTTGTAACTGCTTCCGGTTGCCCCTGCCGTGGGCAGAAGTTCACTGCGTTGAATGCGGTACATGGCCCTGGCCCGTTCCACATTCAGGGCAGCGACCCGCAGGTCCCGGTTGTTTTCCAGGGCTGTCCGGATAAGCGCCTGAAGCCGCGGATCGGTAAAAAAAGATTGCCAGGCCATTTCCGGTGCCGGAACGGCTTCCGCGTTGCTCCCTGTCCCCTTGTAGGCCGGTTCATCCGGCCAGGCTTGAGGTGTCGGTGATTGGGGCCGGTTATATTCGGGGATCATGGTGCAGCCGGCAAAAAAGATGCTGGTTATAATCAGTAGAAAAAGTCTGTTTTTTATCATAACTACCGTGCCTCCGCAGAAATTCCGGCTTCCGGAACAGACATTTGAGTCGATTTCTTTTTTCCGAAAAGCTTCACCACCGTTACATAAAAAAGCGGGATAAAGAAAATCGCCAGAAAGGTTGCCGTCAGCATACCACCCAGAACACCGGTGCCGATGGCGGTTTGCGCGCCGGCACCGGCGCCGGTGGCCATCGCCAGCGGCAGGACACCGAAACCAAAGGCCATGGATGTCATGACTATGGGCCGTAGTCTCAATCTGGCGCCTTCCAGTGTCGCTTCCACCAGCCCCATACCGGATTTGACCCGATGCATGGCGAACTGGACGATCAGGATGGCGTTTTTGGTGGTCAACCCCAGAACCGTCAGCATACCGATTTGAAAATAGACATCATTGGGAAAGCCCCTGATCATGGATGCCGCTACCCCGCCGATGACCCCCAGCGGCAGGGCCAGCATGATGGAGATAGGGACGGTCCAGCTTTCATACAGGGCCGCCAGGCAGAGAAAAATGACGATCATGGAAAAAGCGTACAGCAAACCGGTCTGGGACTTGGCCATACGCTCCTGGTAGGAAATACCGCTCCAGTCATAACCGATGTCTTTAGGCAGCCTGGAAACAAAGTCCTCCATAATGGCCATGGCCTCACCGGTGCTTCTGCCCGGGGCGGCTTCACCCTGGATGTTCATGGATGGAAAGGAGTTGAATCGTTCCAGTCGCGGGGAGCCGTAGCTCCAGGACCCGGATGCAAAGGCCGTAAACGGCGTCATCTCTCCGGCTGTATTGCGCACATAAAGACGGTCGATGTCCGAGGGCAGCATGCGTTTGGGGGCGTCGGCCTGGACAAAAACTTTTTTGACCCGGCCGCCCTGGATAAAATCATTGACATAAGATCCGCCAAAGGCGGCGGAAATGGTATGGTTTATGGCGTCGATGGGCACGCCCAGCACACCGGCCCGCTCCCAGTCCACGTTCACCCGGTATTCGGGTACATCGGCCATACCGTTGGGCCGGACCCGCGTCAGCCGTTTGTCGGCCCATGCCATGCCCAGCAGCTGGTTGCGGGCGTTCATCAGGGCGGCATGACCCAGACCGCCGCGGTCTTGAAGCTGGAAATCAAAGCCATTGGCCATGCCCAGTTCCACCACCGCCGGCGGGGCAAACGCAAAAATCCGGGCATTCCGGATTTGCGCAAAGCGGCCCATGGCCCGCTCAACCAGGGCTTTGACTTTGAGTTCCGGGCGATCCCGCAAATCCCAGTCCTTTAACCGGATAAATCCCAGTCCCATGTTCTGGGCCACTCCTGCAAAACCTCGCCCCACCAGGGTAAGGGCAGAGTCTACGGCCTCTTTTTCATCCTCCATCAGGTAGGCGCGAATTTCGTCCATCACCTTTTCGGTCTGCTCCATCGTTGAACCGGTGGGCAGTTCGGCCTGAATCATCATCATGCCCTGGTCCTCGTCCGGCAGGTAGGCCGTGGGCATTTTCCCGAACAGGTAAAACAGCCCGCCGACAATCAGCAGATAAATGATGAAAAAACTGATTTTATGGTTCAGGATGCCGCCGACCATGTTCCGGTAACCATCCCGGATCCGGTTAAAATTCCGGTTAAACCATCTGAAAAAGGGCTGGAACATCCGGAACCCGACATCCGAAACAGCATGCCCTTTGCCCACGGGTTTGAGCAGGGAGGCGCACAGCACCGGCGTCAGAATCAGCGCCACCAGCACCGAAAGCAGCATGGCCGAAATCAGGGTAACGGAAAACTGGCGGTAGATCACACCGGTAGAACCCCCGAAAAACGCCATAGGACCGAATACCGCCGCCAGCACCAGTCCGATACCGATCAGGGCGCTGGTAATTTCTTCCATGGATTTTGCGGTGGCCTCTCGGGGGCCAAGCCCTTCGTCCTGCATGACCCGCTCCACGTTTTCCACCACCACGATGGCGTCATCCACCAGCAGGCCGATGGCCAGTACCATGGCGAACATGGTCAGCATATTGATGGAGTAATTAAAAAGTCCCAGAACGGCAAAAGTGCCCAAAATAACCACCGGCACCGCCAGGGTGGGGATCAGGGTGGCCCGGAAATTCCCCAGGAAAAGAAACATCACCAGAAACACCAGGATGATGGCTTCAAAAAGGGTCTTGACCACTTCCTCGATGGCCACCCGCACAAAAGGGGTGGTGTCATAAGGATAGATAACCTTCATGCCGGGGGGAAAGTAATTGGACAGCTCAACCATTTTTTCCCGGACCGCGTCCGCTGTTTTTAAAGCATTGGCGCCGGCGGCCAGGCGAACGGCCATGGCTGCCGTGGGGTTTCCGTTATTTAACGCGTCGGTATCGTACCGCTCGGCCCCAAGCTCGGTCCATCCCACGTCTTTTACACGGATAATGGAACCGTCGGGGCGGATGCGGATGGGAACTTCGGCAAATTCTTCAGGTGTTTCCAGCATATTCTGGACGATGATGGTGGTGTTCAGGCGCTGGCCCTCAACCGCGGGCAAACCGCCGAACTGGCCGGCCGAAACCTCGGCATTATAACGCTTCAGGCTGGAGATAACATCGGAGATCGTGAGTTGGTAATCGGTGAGTTTGTCCGGATCCAGCCAGATGCGCATGGCATACTGAGTACCGAAGCTGTTTACCTCTCCCACCCCGGGGACCCGGGCCAGAACTGTTTCCAGCTTGGACTGGGCGTAATCCCGCAGGTCGTCTCCGTTCATGCTGCCGTCTTCCGAGATCAGGCCCACGATCATCAGCCAGTTACGGGTGGACTTGCTTACTTTGACACCCTGGCGCTGGATCACATCCGGCAGGCTGGACATGGCCAGATTCAGTTTGTTTTGCACCTCGGTCCAGGCTTGGTCCGGGTCGGTGCCCGGCGCAAAGGTGAGTTCCAGGCGCCCGGCACCCGAAGAATCGCTGACGGCGGTCATATACAAAAGCTTGTCAAAACCCGTCATTTTTTGTTCGATGATCTGGACGACGCTGTTTTCTACCGTTTCCGCTGAAGCGCCGGGGTAAAAGGCGTCAATCGCAATGGTCGGCGGGGCGATCGGCGGGTACTGCGAGATCGGCAGGTTGTAAATGGCCAATGCCCCCACGATCATCATGATAATGGCGATTACCCAGGCAAAAACCGGACGGTCGAGAAAAAATTTTGAAAGCATCACTCGCCTCCGTCTTCGGCTTTTTCAGGTGCCGGCGCGGCGGACCCCATGGGAACGGCCTTGACCTGAGCCCCCGGTCTGAGATTCAGCCGGCCTTCCACAATGACCCGGTCTCCGGCGGACAGGCCATCCATGACCAGCCACCGGTCTCCCAGCGCCCGATCCAGTTTCAGGAGCCGTTGTTGAACCGTGCCGGTTTCATCCACCACCAGGGCGAATGCTTCGCCCTTGGGGTTGCGGCTGACGCCTTCCTGGGGCGCCAGAATGGCGTCGGTAAGAAGGCCTTCTGAGATCACCGCCCGGGCGTACATGCCGGGCAAAAGAAGTAAGTCCGGGTTCGGCACCACGATGCGCATGGTGTAGGAACCGGTGGCCGGGTCGACGGTCACATCCCGGAATTGCAGCTTGCCTTCAATCGGATAGGGGGTTCCGTCTTCCAGAATTATGGCTGCCTTTTTGGCGTCCTGGCTGTCCGGGCTGATGCGGCCGGTTTCCAGCCCCCGTTTTAGACGAAGCAGTTCGGCCGAAGACTGGGTGACATCCACATAAATCGGATCCAGCTGCTGGATGGTCGCCAGGGCCATGGGCTGATAAGCCGTTACCATTGCCCCGTCGGTCACGCTGGATTTGCCGATACGGCCGGAAATCGGTGCCGTGACCCGGGTGTACGCCAGGTTGATACGAGCGGTTTCCACCACCGCCTGCCAATACTGAATCTGGGCCAGCGCCTTGCTAACGGCCGCGGCCGCGTCATCATAGTCCTGCTGGCTGACAGCCTTGTCGTCAAGCAGTTCCCGGTATCGTTCGGCACGGGCCTTTGTAGACGGCAGGTTGGCTTCGGCTACGGCCAGAGACGCCAGGGCGGAATCCAGGGCCGCCTGAAACTGGGCCGGGTCGATCTGATAAAGTGGCTGGCCGGCTTTGACCTCCGAGCCTTCCCGGAACTGTCGTTTGAGTATGATTCCGCTTACCTGTGGTCTGACTTCCGCTATCAGGTAAGCGGATGTGCGGCCCGGCAGTTCACTGGTCAATTCAACCTTTTGCGAGGCGATGGTCTCGACACCCACTTCCGGAACACGTGCGGCCGCCATATCCTGTTTTTCGCTCTCTTTCTGGCAGCCGGTCAGCCCTGATAAAGCGGCCAGAATCACCAGAGGCCATATCCACTTGAAGGGTTTAAGGTCATTTTTATTAAAGCGCATCAAAATCTCCCACATTACGATAATAAATGTTGTCCATGTCAGTCGCATGATTTATTGCGGGCTGAGCAGGGGGTTTAAAAATATATCCAGAATAACGTCCGGGTCCTCGGGAAAAGGGTTGCGTTCAGGTGACTCAAGCCAGCGCAGCAGAAAGCCGTCAATAACGCTGTCCAGGGCCACGGCCAGGGCATGCGGGTCGGCAATTTTTTGAAACAGACCGCTTTTTATCCCGTTTCCAAAAACAAGTGCCAATTGCTCCAGAAATGCGTCCATCCGCTTTCGTAAGGCGTCATCCAGACCGGCCTTGGAATTGTAGCTCGCCCCTTTGCTTTCGGCCAGAAAGAGGCGGACAAAGGGCAGATTGCTCCGGAACATATCGACGTGGAGACGAACAAAATTTCTTAGTTTTTCGATTTCGTCACCGGGCCCTTCCAAAGCATCCAGAAAAGCCGCTTCAAAACGGTCGCACTGCTCAATCACCAGGTCTCTATACAGACATTCCTTGTTCTGGAAAAACTTATACAGGGTGCCGATGGCAAATTCCGAAGCCTCGGCGATTTCCTGCATGGATACACTGTGGTATCCTTTTTCAGAAAAAAGACTCAGTGCGGCTTCGAGTATCTCCTGTCGCTGCCTCAGTTTTTCTCTTTCCCGTCTTGAAGGCTTTTCGGTTTTCGTTGTCACAGGGCCTCTCCGGCCGGCGCCTTGGATGCTGTCCGGCTGGATGTGAATATTGGATTCAAAAAATGAATAAAAATTCAAATTATAAAATCGTTCTTCATAAAGTCAAGGAGAAACTATCCGGCCTTCTTTGCCGTTGCTTTTGAACCAAAACTTGCTCAACCCCTGTCGTTTCCTGTCGGATCTGGAAGCGCCTGTCGGAAGTGGCAATTATTAACGAATCATAATTTCCTATGGTTAGAGAAAAATAACGCTGTCGCAAGGGCATCGACCGGGGGCTGGCTGCTAAATTCTACTTATACACTATGGAAATCTTGACGATTGTTAAAGTTAAACGTATAATATAAAAATTTGTTGTTCCGGCTTTGGGCAGGCCTTCAGGATTACATAAATGTTTGTATGTAATCGGATGTTGACATCATGAGTGTAGCAAGGTTTAATCCTCGCCGGTGCCAAGTTACTTAACAGAGGAGGAAAATACATGTCTGTAAAACGTTTTCTGCAAACCCATCTGAAACATTTCGCCTGTTACACGATTCTGCTTCTGGCATGCGCCTTGTTGGTTATGCCGGACTCTGCAAAGGCTGCTTGAGGAAACCCTAGGCTGACCGTGAATGTCAGCCCGGCCGAAGGCGGTGATGTTACCTCACCGCAATTCGATACTCCTGATGGATATCCGGTTAATTTTACTTGCAGTGTTGATTATGTCCTTACAGCAGAACCAGAGGCCGCTTACGTGTTTAAAAATTGGGTCATTAATGGTATGACGTCAACCGTGAACCCCTTATCAATAACTGTTGCCGACGGTGAAAAATCCGTAACAGCGGTTTTCCGAATTCCGGGAACCGAAAATAACCCGCCGACGGCGGATGCGGGGGCTGATCAAACCGTCATCGAAAAGCAAGAGGTAACACTGGATGGCTCTGGTTCTTTTGATCCGGATGGTAAAATTAGCAGCTATCTCTGGGAGCAGATCGGCGGCGCCATTGTTAGTTTGTCCAATGACAAAGCTGTTTCGCCGAAGTTTACAGCCATGGAAATCCTCTCTGATACAGAAACCGAGGTTCTGACATTTAGATTGACGGTTGAAGATTTTGACGGCGCAACCGATATTGATACGGTTACGATTACTGTCAGAGACTCCGGCAATGATCCGCCGGTGGCCGATGCCGGGGAGGACCAGACGGTTATTCAGCGATATGTCGTGACGCTGGATGGGTCCGGGTCGACAGACCCAAACGGAGTAGATGATATCGCCAGTTATTTTTGGGAGCAGACAGAAGGTATTGCCGTCGCCTTGTCCGATACGACTGCGGTCAAACCGACCTTTACGGCTCCGGATGTTTTTGATTCCGACCAACCGGAAAAATTGGTGTTTATGCTGACAGTGGGGGATACCGCAGACGACACTTCGGAGGATTATGTTACCATAACCGTCGAGCGCGGTCCTATCGGCGGTGACAGCAGCAACGCCGGATGTTTCGTTGGAACCATGAGGTGAGGATTTTATCTTTTTTTGCCGTTTATGGCCTGACTTCAGGGATATCTCCGGCCTGTGACGGGATCGTCACGGGCCGGTCAATCCTTGTGGCCTTTTTTCACAAACCGGTTTCGGCCGGGATGCCCTTCCTCGGTTTTTTTCGCGGTCTGATACGCGTCCATTATTTTTTTTCAAAAAAAACACAATGGTATTTGCAATCCTGGGTAACGTGCGATAGAATTTTTTGACACACATCTCCTGCCGGGCCGGTAATTTTTTGCCTGCCGCCAGAGGTGGAAAAAGGGGAGCGCAACACAACGAAAGACGTCGGCAAGAGGAGGGAAAGATATGGGCCATAAACCTTTTTTGATAAGCAGCCTGGGGTTTTTTCAATGCGTTTTTGTGCTTCTGGCCGGACTTGTTTTGATGCTGCCCGGCCATGCTGAAGCAGCTTGTCAATGTGAACTTCACGTCAGGGTCAACCCTGCAGGAAGCGGAAATATTACCTCCCCCCAGTTTCCGACCAACCCGACCAGATATCCGTCAGTTTTTGTCTCAAGTAACCAGTACAGGCTAACAGCTGTTCCGCAGGAAGGGTATGTGTTCGTAAATTGGGAGGTGAATTACACGACCAACCCCAACAACCCGATTAATGTATCAATAGAAACTGAAGGGCAAAAAACCGTTACGGCTTTTTTTCAAAGAGCTGAGGAAATTCCGAACCTTCCTCCAACCGCTGACGCCGGTCAGGACCAATCCGTCATTGAAGGTGAGTTGGCAACACTGGACGGCTCCGGTTCTGTTGATCCGGATGACGGTATAAGCAGTTATTTCTGGCAGCAGATTGCAGGCGTTGACGTGACGCTTTCCGACCCATCAGCCATAAACCCCGGGTTCACGGCTCCGCCGGTATCGTCGAATCCGTTAACATTAAAATTTCGCCTGACCGTTGAAGACAATAGCGGTGCGGTTGATATTGATGATGTTACCGTTACCGCTTTAGAGGCAGACAATGTGCCGCCGACTGCTGATGCGGGTGACAATCAGACCGTTACCCAGAGAAGCATGGTAACATTGGATGCTTCCGGTTCTTTTGATGCCAATGGAAACGATGATATAAAAACGTATTTTTGGGAACAAACCATGGGCACCAGGGTGCCCCTGTCAGACAACACGGCCGTTAAGCCGACTTTCAGGGCGCCTGAAATATCCTTTGGGGACACCCTGTCACTGGAATTTCGGCTGACATTGGAGGATGCTCTCGGCACTAAGGCTCAAGACAGGGTCCAGGTCGTTGTCGTTCCAGACGCCGTCAGTGGCGGCAGTGGAGGCAGTTCGGGTTGTTTTATTTCCAGTGTCGTCCATTAAGACAACGGGTTACCCCGTATCACCGGCTAATTAATGTCGACCTGTTTGTAAAATAGCCGCTCGATTTATCCCAAAAACGGAAGTAAAAGGGGACGGTTAATCAAAGCTGTCTGAATGGCTGTTTTTTCAAAAGATTTTTGTCCATGAAAAAAACCGTAAAAACCCGCCCGGCCATAATAGCGCGCAGCAAAAGTTTTATTGAAACAGAGATCTGGAGACTCCGCCTCAAGGATATAGAGGGGAAAAAAGGGGCGTCGGTCAAAAGTTTAAGAATTCTGCTCATCGCGATAAAAGAGTTTATTGCTGATCAATGCGCTTTGCGTGCGTCCGCACTGACGTTATATTCGCTTCTTTCCATTGTTCCGGTTATCGCTATGGCCTTTGCCATCGCCAAGGGCTTCGGGGTCCAGAATATGCTGGAAAAAGAACTGCTGGGGCAATTTGCCGGACAGGAGGAGGTGCTTAACAAAATAATCGAATATGCCCGCACGCTTCTGGAGCAGACCAAGGGCGGATTGTTGGCCGGCATCGGTGCCGCCACCCTGCTATGGTCGGTGCTCAAAGTAATGACCAATATCGAAAAATGTTTTAATGTGGTCTGGGCCAACACCACCCCCCGCGCGCTGGGAAAAAAGTTCAGTGACTATCTCTCCATTATTCTGGTAACCCCGCTGTTGCTGATTATGTCCGGCAGTGCCACGGTTCTGGTCGTCAGCGAAGTCACTACGATAACGGAAAAAATCGCGGTTTTGGGCTTTTTCAGCCCGATTATAATGTTGTTTTTAAAATTACTGCCTTACGTTGTTATCTGGGTATTATTCACTTTTGTCTACGTGTTTATGCCCAACACCAAAGTTGCGGTCAAATCCGGCTTGATCGGTGGTATTATCGCCGGCACGGCCTTCAAATTATTGCAATGGCTTTATATCTATTTTCAGGTCGGGGTGTCCCGCTACAATGCCATATACGGCAGTTTTGCCGCCCTGCCGCTGTTTTTGATCTGGTTGCAGCTGAGCTGGCTGATCGTCCTGTTCGGGGCCGAGCTGTCGTTCGCCCATCAGAATGTGGATGAATACGAACTGGAACCGGACAGCAGGAAAATCAGTGGCTTCCTAAGGAAGGTGATCAGTATGTCTGTTGCTCACCTTCTGGTTAAAACATTTCAGCAAGGCGAGAAACCGTTGAGCGGGGATCAGGTATCGGAAATCCTGGATATTCCGATCCGTCTGATAAAAGAGGTCCTTGATGCGCTTTCCGAAAGCGGCTTGATCACCCGAACAATTGATGAACAAGGAAAGGCCATCACCTGGCAACCGGCCAGGGACATCAACACGATCACCGTTGCCTCGGTTATTGAGACGCTGGAAAAGAGCGGCGTAAATGAGCTGCCGGTAGAACAAACACGGGAATTCCGTCTTCTTTCTGATACCGTAACGGCCTGTTATGATGCCATTAGAACATCTCCGTCCAACATGGCGTTAAAAGACATCTGAAAAAACACTCCCCCCTCTTGACACCGTTTTCCTGATTATTATTATTTTTAATAAAGAAACCGGTGAACTTATAAGGCACCATTATAATAACTAAAAAGGAAAAAGGGGGTATTACCATGATTACTTTTCCGACTTTTGATCTGCGAAGTTCATTTGATGAACTTGACAGCGTGCGCCGGAGATTGGACACCCTTCTCGGCGCTGTTAAGCAGGGCGGCTACCGCCTTGCAGGAAGCGGCGTGTTTCCGTTAATCAATCTTACCGAAGATAAAGACAATTATTACTTAAGAGCGGAACTGCCCGGTGTTAAGGCGGATGACCTGGATATTCATACCACACAGAATGATATCGTTCTTGCCGGTGAACGCAAACAGGCGGAACAGGGGGAAAACGTCCGCTTTCATCGGCGTGAACGGGATATGGGGCAGTTCTCCCGGGTTGTTAAACTGCCCGGTGAGATTGATAATGATAAAATTGAGGCCCAACTGGCTTTGGGTGTGTTGACCGTTACCATACCCAAATCCGAGGTTGCCAAGCCCCGTCAGATTCAAATCAAATAAATTTTTGATTTTTAAAAGGAAAGGAGGCGGTTATCATGTCAGTTGATAAAAGTAAGGAAATGCAGGTCAAGGAAAAGCAGGAAGTCGCTTCTCCGGAGCAGACAACACCGGGCCCTTACTACACGCCGACAGTGGATATTTTCGAAACCGATAGTGCCATAACCCTGCTGGCGGATTTACCCGGGGTAAAACCCGAGGGCCTGACAATTGATCTTCGGGATAACGTGTTGACCCTGACCGGGGAAATTGCGCCGTTTGAAAACGCGAATGAGGAAGACCTGATCATTGAATATGAGGTGGGCAAATATTTTCGCCAGTTTACGATATCCAATATCATTGATCAGGAGAAAATCCAGGCGAATCTGAATGACGGTGTTTTAAACCTGATGCTGCCCAAAGCGGATAAAGCCCAACCCAGAAAAATAGCTGTAAAAAGTGCATAACAGGTGAAATATAAAAACGGGCGCAGTCGGCAACGCTGTCTGCGCCCGTTTTTTTGATCTGTTTAACAGGTTCGGATAAAGTGGTTTTCTCCGGCTGTTCAGTCTGTCAGGTGCCGGTACAGGATTTTATGGTCATCGCCGTAAATGTCCATAAACTCAACACCGATTTCATAAGCGCCTTCTTCATTGCCGGCTTTACACCAGACGACCTGAACATCGGCACGGACGGGAATCGAAGAGGCCATGAGGTACATGGGCGTGCGTCCGGCCTCGTCTTTAACCTCGGAAATTCGAATCGTGACGGTCAGGACCGTACCCGGCTCATAGGCAATATCGCTGTAAAAACACAATCCGCCCCGGCTGATGTCCTTGCCGGCCACTTCTTTTGACGTGTTGTCAGAGCCGGCACTTTCTTTTGCCCTTTTTGACACCCGGTGAGACCGGTTTTTGATATGAATTGAAAGTTGTTTGTTATACCGGGGGGCCTGCCTGCGGTCGCGGTCCTTTGAAAAGAGCCCCATGGTCTGTCTCCTGCAGATTAATGCCTCAGGTAAAAGATATGTCCTGCCTGACATAACAGTAGGCCACAGGCGGTGTTTTGAGTCAAGTTTATAACGGGCACCTCTAAAATGTGAAGGATTCTTTACCGGTAACAATTCATAAATGTTTGTCATGTTTTTTTAAGACGATAGTGTCTCATATTTTTTATAGAACGGGATCATTTCGACGGGTCATCGTCCGTCCCTGGCGGTTATTTTATTGCAGGCAACTGATTTTAATGATAAAACAAAAACAATCGAAAAATATCCGCTTTTTTTTCAGACTGGTACGAATTTTGATTAGATTATTTAATTATCCGTTATTTTCCCCTGTAATAGACACTGCATAAGGAGGTGAATATTATGAATTTCAAAGAGGTTATGGATGGACGGCGGGCAATTAATTTTTTTGATTCCGAAACCGATGTGCCGGACAACCTGATTCGGGAGATGGTTGGGCTTGCTTCTAAAACCCCGTCGGGTTTCAATCTTCAGCCCTGGAGCTTGATGATTCTGCGCGACCAAGCCCAAAAAGAACGCTTGAAAGCCCATGCCTGGAATCAGGAAAAAATAACCGATGCGCCGGTGACCATGATTGTTCTGGCGGATACGCAAGGGTGGACTTTTGAAAATTCTTTCGTGGAAAAAACGTTCAGCGAACTGGTAACATCCGGTGAAATGGCTGAATCGCAACGGGACTGGTTTGCCAATGCCGCCGCAACGTTATATGGCGCCAGTGAGACACGTAAAGTGGCCTTTGCCTGTAAAAATGCCGGATTTTTTGCCATGTCCCTGATGCTGGCTGCCAAAAGCCTGGGACTTGAAACACACCCCATGGACGGTTTTGATATTGACGGCGTCCGGAAAGAATTCAGCATTCCGGACAACTACTGGATCATGATGCTGCTGGCAGTGGGTTATTTAAAGCCCGGTGTCACCATCAACCCGCCCAAATGGCGCAAATCCTTTGATGAGATCGTGGTGGATTTTTCATAAAATTTTGGAGGAGATATTATGCTGGCATTAGGCCTCATGGGCAGCCCCCGGAAAAACGGCAACAGCAATTTTTTACTGAAAACCTTTATGGCGGAACTGGAGAAAAAGGGGGCCAGAATTACCCTGGTCAATGTGCCGGAGAAAGACATTAACCCCTGCCAGGGTTGTGTTTTCTGTGAGAAAAAAGGCTACTGCCGCCAACAGGATGATGACATGACCCGGGAGATATATCCGCTGCTGCGCCGGGCGGAAATTATCGTGCCTGCTTCACCCATGTATTTTTACAGTGTGACCGCACAATTAAAAGCCCTGATCGACCGTTCACAAGCCCTGTGGTCCAGAAGATACCGGCTGAAGCTGACCGATCCCCTGGCCGGCACCCGGGCGGGCGTTATGCTGTCTGTGGGGGCCACCAGGGGTAAAAATTTATTTGAGGGCACGCATTTAACCGCCAAATATTTTTTTGATGCCCTGTCGGCGAATTTTGTTGGAGAAATGGGGTATCGGCGTGTGGAAAATCCCGGCGATATGGAGAAACTGCCGGACGTTTTAACGGAAGTCCGAACAGAAGCCGCCAAGCTGGACCCGCTTTTCAACCGGGAAAAGATTCTGTTCCTGTGTGTGGGAAATACCTGTCGCAGCAAAATGGCCGCCGCTTTTGCCCGGCAGCTGGCCGGTGACCGGGTTGAAGCTTCAAGTGCCGGAAGTGCGCCGGCAGCCGCCCCTAACCCGGTCATGATCGAAGCCATGGCGGAAAAAGGCCTGGACATGTTTCTGGACAATCCACAATCCATCGAGGCGGCCTTGACTGAAATCAAACCGGACAAAATTGTTACCATGGGTTGTGAAGAAAACTGCCCTGTCGTCCCGGGGGCGGAGATGATTTCCTGGGACATCGAAGATCCGGCCGGGCAGGGGCCTGACGTCATGCGGCAGATCCGGGATGAGATTGAACAGAAGGTGAGGGGGTTGGTCGGTGCCTAGGGCGTTCTGTCTCTTCCCTTGACCCCTGTGAGCGTTTGTCCTTTTGAAAGACGATAACACGAACTTCATAGAAAGAAAAAAGGAGGCTCCAAATGGCCCGTATTACACTCAAAGACAATCCTGTAAATACCTGCGGAAATTTGCCGGAGGTCGGCACAAAAGCCCCCGATTTTCTGCTGACCCGGGTGGACCTGAGCGATTTTTCCCTGGCCGATATGGCCGGTAAAATGGTGATCATGAATATTTTCCCCAGTATTGACACCTCCGTCTGCGCTTTGTCCGTTCGCACATTCAACAAACAAATTGTGGAATTTCCCAATACGGTCCTGCTGGCTGTCTCCCTGGATCTGCCGTTCGCGCATCAGCGATTCTGCGAAACGGCAGGGATTGAAAATGTTGTGTCCGCTTCAGAGTTGAGAAACCGCAACTTCGGTGATGCTTACGGTTTGCGGATGATAGACGGGCCGTTGGCCGGTCTGTTGGCCAGGGCCGTGATTGTTCTGGATGAGACCGGAACGGTTCGTTACACCCAACTGGTGCCGGAGATTGCCCAGGAACCTGATTATAATGCGGTTTTTGGCGCTCTGAAAAACGCCATGGCGGAAACGGATGCCTGCCTGCAAAGCGAAACCGCGGAACAGGCCCGGGCCGCATCAACGGATGAACCGTGTGATGACGGTCGTGCGGGTTGATTTTCCGCCCGAAAAAGTCAGTGCAAAAAAGGTGTCTGTAATTATAATGGAGAGCAATATGTCCAAATGCCCGATATGCGGCTGTCAGTGTTTTTACATCAAAGACCCTGAAGATGAATATGAAACGTTCGAATTTTCCGTGAGCGATGGTAGGGTAACCTTCTCCGAGATCGGCAACAATAGCCAGCCGGTTGACGGACAAACCCGCATCCATTGCAATGACTGTTCCTGGAAAGGGTGTTTTGAGGATATTGCGGAGAACTAGCCCGGTTATTTCACGAGTCGAGTTTGCCGCAGATGCGAGGCGCAGCATGCGAAGCTGTAGTGAACTACTGCGAGTATGCTGCAACAAAGCAGGTGCGGTGAAATCGGCTCGCCCGGAGGGTGATATTTTTTGATACAAATTGACCGGATTTCTTCAAAAAAACAATTACAGTTTGTATTTTGTCAAAACGGATAAAATATATCATAACAGATTGGAATGTAATCATAATAAATTCAATATCAAAAAATTTCATGAAATATTCGGGTTAGGACTCATGCCATTTGTAACGATCCCCGGTCTAAAAGGACAGCTTTACGTTCCGGAACAAAAGCCGGACACAAAAAAAAAGCATCCTTGTCCGGACTGTTTTTCCTGTCAGCAGTGCAGTGAGTCCCGTTGTCACGTTTGTCGCAACCAGAAAAGGCGCGCTGGCAGAAAATCCATTCAGATTCAAGACGCGATGGAAAAAAATCATGAGTGAAAAACAGATGATCATCCCCTGTTCCCGGTGCCGTTCTAAAAACCGGGTTGCGCTGGACAGGGTGAATCAGAAGCCCAAATGCGGTAAATGCGGCGCGGCGCTTTCAATGCCGGTTTTTGATAAACCGGTGGCCATTACGGATGCAACCTTTGACCAGGAAGTCTTTGCGTCCCCCTTGCCGGTGCTGGTCGACTGCTGGGCGCCCTGGTGCGGTCCCTGCAAGATGATCGGTCCTGTCCTTGATGAATTGGCGCAGGCCTATCGGGGAAAGCTGAAAATCGTCAAGCTGAATGTGGATGAAAATCCGCAGACGGCATCGGCTTATAACATCAGGAGCATCCCGACCCTGTTGTTCGTCAAAAACGGGAAAATCGTGGATACCCAGGTGGGTGCCCCCTCAAAAAATGCACTGACACAGCGGATAGCGCAGCTGTTTGCCTTATGATGCAGGCGGTGTCGGCGTCTGAGCCGGTTCCTGTGACGGGGCCGGCGTAACCGTTTCTTCGCCCCTGTCCCACAGGTGTCGGGCGTATTTCAAATATCCCTGGACGTTACGGAGCCGGACGTCCTCACCCGGGTCAGGCATGATGATCTGTCCGTTCAACAGCGGTTTCATGTATCCGGCCAGTTCTTTGCTGCCGCCACCGGTAATGATCATGGCGTCCATATCCCAGTCATCCGCCCAGGCCTGGTTGACCTCGTTGGCAATGACTTCGGCTGTCTGCTTGTAAACCTGCTCCCTGGTTTTTTCCAGGTTGTATTCCTGGCCTTTTAACTTGATGGTGCCGACTTCCACCGGGTCGTACAGGCGGTAAAGTTCAATGCTGAGGCCGCTTTTCTGGCGGATTTTTTCCGCGATCTGGCGGAAACAGTCAGAAACCCCCAACTTGACGGTCTTTGACCCGCGGTTGATATAGTGGAGCTTGTCAAACAGGATGTAGTCGGTGGTATTAAACCCGATGTCCACTACCCCGACTTTCTGCCTGGACAGATCCCGGTTGGCGACTTTCCCCCGATCGTTCAGGATAAGGTTGAGCATGCTGCCGAAAGGCTGGGGAATCAGTTGTACTTTACCGATGTTCAACCGCCGCTGTATTTCCGTCCCATCGGATTGATGGTAGGTGACTTCGTGATGCCCCTGCAGGACCTGTTTGAATTTATCTCTGTATTCGCGGAAATACATTACCGGCAGACCGGACACGATTTGAAGGGGAACATATCTTTCGGTCAGCAAACCGATTGACGTCAAGGCCAGTACCTGCAGAAAATCCGTGATCAGTTTTTCCTGCTCAAGGGTGTAATGACGAACGGTACTTTGTTTTTCAGCGTAATCTCCGACAAAATAATCCTGGCCGTTTACCGTAACGTGCAGACTGTCCGTCGGCGACGACATGGCGAAATCCGACATGAACTGAATTTCTTCGGCATCACCGATCAGAGATTTAAACATCAGGCTTTCTTTGCCGTTGGTGGCCTTTGTAAATCCAAAACCGATATCCAGACCGAGAACTTCCATTTTCACCTCCGCAGCACAGCGCAACTTTGAGTTTGCGTCCGGGACAGACCGGCCGCGTAATGTTTAAGACAGAACCCCCAAAAATCAAGTAATGACTTGCATTTATTGTTGTTATCTATAACAAGGGCGCAATTTTGTGTCAACGTTTTTTCTGGCGCATGTATTCACCTGAATCGGATACCTGCGGGTTGATTTAGACCCGGGTCGTGTGCACATTGTAGGGGCAGGCCCCCGTGCCTGCCCGGTTTAGGGCAACCACAGGGGGTTGCCCCTACGGTTCGAGGTGAGAGCTCATGCATAATGTAGGGGCAGGCCCCCGTGCCTGCCCGCTTATGGGGTTCCCCCTACATCATAAAACATTCGGGTTAAACAAGGGACATGACCGAGCGCCAGCGGTCGAGTTCAGTTTCAACCGGCAGGCCGCGCGCTTTTAAAATCGCGATAAGCGGTTCGGTGTTGAAACGGAGGGTGGGGTTGATCTGATATTCCCGGGCCAGCGTGGAGCGGACCAGATCCGGTGAATAGGTTTTTAAGAAGTCATCAATGGCCGGGTTGTCCGGCTCGATCTGCCGGGCGGTTTCCATGTATTCGAGGACATAATCATGCCCCCCGTAAATCATGGTGGTGTCCGGAAAGGCCATGATCAGCTTGATGGACTCGAAATAACGATCCAGATCACCGGTAAAACACCGGCCGACTTTGCCGGTAAAGAGGGTGTCACCGGTTATCAGGTCCGATCCGACGCGAAGAATCACCGAATCCTGTGAATGCCCCGGGGTATGATAAACATCAATTCGTTCCCCCTCAAGGTTGATCATTGGGTTGCTGATCAGCGCGTTCATCTCGATTATCCCGGCGCCGGTCTTGCTCCCCATGGCGTCATTGCCGATGGTATGATCCGGATGAGTGTGGGTATTCACGATGGCTTGCAGCGTCAGGCCGTTCCCGGCAAGAAACGACACCATTTCTTCCACCGCCCCGGGATCAACGGCAATGGCCGATTTTTCGCCGTAAATCAAATAACCCAGGTTGTCATCCACGTCGTACCGGAATTGTTTGATGTTCAGCATGTCTTTGGCCTCCGGGCACATTTTCATTGTCGTGTAGGGGCAGGCCCCCGTGCCTGCCCGGTAAAGGGCAACCACTGGGGGTTGCCCCTACATTATGCGTCAAAGAAAAGAACACATAAAATCTACTCAAGGCACCCCTTGGAAACGCCCTCATCAACCGGGACCGGATAACATCCGTCAAAACAGGCCTTGCAAAAGGTCTCCCGGTCATTCTGGTTGCCGCTGATGGTTGATTCAATCAGGCCTTCCAAGGATAGGTAGTGAAGAGAATCCAGTCCGATATATTCCTGGAGTTCTTTTAACGACATGGAAGCGGCGATCAGCTCTCCCCGGGTGGAAAAATCAATGCCGTAAAAACAGGGGAAGCGGTGGGGCGGGCAACTGACACGCATATGGACTTTTTTAACGCCTAGTTCACGCAGGGCCTTGATCCGGGTGCGGGCGGTCGTCCCACGGATAATGGAGTCCTCGATGATGATAATTTCTTTTCCCCTGAGCAATTCCCGGACGGGATTCAGTTTGACCCGCACCCCGAAATCGCGCATGTTCTGGGTCGGCTGGATAAAGGTGCGGCCGATATAGTGGTTGCGGATCATGGCGATTTCAAATGGAAGGCCTGACTCTTCGCAATAACCCAGGGCGGCGTAATTGCCGGAGTCGGGAAAAGGCATCACCAGGTCGGCGTCGACCGGTGCTTCCCGGGCCAGTTGACGGCCCTGGGCTTTACGGGTGAGATAAACATTATGCCCGTAAATGGTGCTGTCGGGCCGGGCAAAATAGATATACTCAAAGATGCAGAATGTCTGCTTCCGAGGTTGCGGACAGAACAGGCTGCGGATCCCTTTTTTGTCGATAATGACGATTTCGCCGGGTTCCAGTTCGCGGATAAAATCGGCCTGCAACAGGTCAAGGGCGCAGGATTCCGAGGCCAGGACGTAGTGACCGTTTAATTTTCCCAGGCACAAGGGCCTTAACCCGTTGGGGTCCTTGATGCCGACGACTTCGCCCTTTCCGGTAAGCAGCACAAAAGAGTAAGCGCCCTTGAGTTTTTCAACCATGTTGAGCAGGGCCGGTTCAAAACCGTGCTTGAGATTTTTAATGAAAATATGAAGGGCCAGTTCGCTGTCCATGGTGGTTTGAAAAATGGAGCCTTCCTGCTCCAGTTCCTGCTTCAGCACATGGGCGTTGACCAGGTTTCCGTTATGGGCCAGGGCATAGGAATAACCCATGTGATGCACGGCAAACGGTTGGGCGTTGACCAGTGTGGAACTGCCGGTGGTGGAATAGCGCACATGACCGATGGCACTGCCGCCGTTTAATGTTTCTAAGTGCCGCATTTTGAACACGTCGGACACCAGGCCCATGCCGTTATGGGTGGTGATGCGCCGGTCCTTGGCAACGGCTATGCCGGCACTTTCCTGGCCCCGGTGCTGCAGGGCGTACAGGCCAAAATAGCTAATCTTGGCGGCTTCGGGGTGGTCATAAATACCGAACACGCCGCAGGCTTCGCGTGGCTTGTCCGGGGCATCCAGGTCTGAAAAACATAAGGAATCGGGTTCTGGTATCAACAAGATATACTCCGCCATTCAGGGATTATAGAAAAGATAAATCAGTTATCAAAGGGGGTATTCTCCACAAGGTTCCAGATCCCGCAGGGACAGGCACCGGCACAGAAACCACACCCGATACACAGATTATCGTCGACGACATATTCAAAACCGGTTTCGTCCGCTTTTTCCTTTCTGGCAATCGCTGCCCGGGGGCAAACGGCAATACAGATGCCGCAATCCCGGCAGGTGCCGCATGAGGCGCACTGGGAGCCGCACTGGTCGGTATCGACAAAGCTGGTCAGACGCGGATCAAAATAAGCCAGGTGGACCCGGCCTTTATCTATCACCGGCCGGTCATCAAACACCGGTATCTGCTGGTTGGACAAAAGCGCCCTGATGGCTTCCGCCGCACGTCGTCCGGCGCCGATGGCATCGGTCAGCAATCCCGGCTTGACAAGATCACCGATAGCGAAAATTTTTGGATCCGAAGTCTGGAAACAATGGTCGACCCTGACAAAGCCTCTGTCCAGATTGACTGAGTCAGGCAGAAAGCCGGTATCCGGCGCGTCACCGATGGATATGACCACGGTGTCAGCCGGCAGCAGTTCCCCGGAATCAAGGACCACACCTTTGGCGGTGACCTTTTTGGTAAAGCAGGGCCAGCGGAATTTAGCGCCAATGGCTTCGGCCTCTTCACGCTCCTTGCCGAACGAGGCCGGTTCCTGGACATCAATCAGGGTAATGTTCTTCGCGCCCAGTCGATGGGCTTCGGTGGCCACATCACAACCCACGTTCCCGGCACCGATGATAACAACGTTTTTACCGGGTTTGATATCGTCAATCTTGGCTTTGGCCAGAAAATCCAGGGCCATCACCAGCCGTTCATTGCCGGGAACCGGCAGCGAGCGCGGTTTCCAGGCGCCTGTTGCCAGTACCACGTAATTATATTCGTTTTTTATCTGTTCAATCTCTTTTTTCTTCAGCTTCTGCTGGAGATGAACCTGGGGGATGACCTTTTGAATCCGTTCCAGTTCGGCGGACAAGACTTCACGGGGGATACGGCTTTCCGGAATGACGGCCGCCATTTTCCCGCCCAGTGTTTTTTCCGTGTCATAAACAACCGCCTCATGACCGTCGCGGGTCAACTGCCAGGCCACGGAAATACCGGCAGCCCCGCCGCCGATGACGGCGATTTTTCGGCCGCTTTTTTTAACCGGTTCAGGGGTCGGGGCGTTGATGCTGGCTCGCCCCAGCATGGATACATCCACCGGCTGCATTAAAGACCCTTTCCTGGTACATCCTTCCATGCACAGGTTGGGGCAGAGATAGCCGCATACCGAGGCGGGGAAAGGTGTGAAATCGAGCGCCATTTCCACGGCTTCGTCAACCAGGCCGTCGCGGATCAGCCGCCACCGTTCCTGGACCGGAATGCCGGCCGGGCATGACGCCTGGCAGGGGGCTTTATACTTTTTGTTTTCCCAGGCAGGCACAAATCGTCTCAGGTTACCGGTGGTAATCAGCGGTATGGGGCTGCGATCAAGGTCGGTCAGGTCACCGATCATACCGCCCTTACCCAGTTCCTGGTCCCAGGCACGGGCGCGGAAGGCGGCCATGGAGCGCCGCAGGGTTTTTCCTTTTTCATGGGGTGCGCGGGCCACCAGTAACTGCCACTCTTCGCGAACCGTTAATTTTGTTTCAAGCTCCGGAAAGCCGATGTGAGACAGGTAAGCGGGCATGTTTTCCCGAAGCCAGGCCCAGTCTTCATCCGTGATAGGCATCATTTTGGCATCGGTCGTGCTGTATCCCTGGTGGGGACCGCGAAAATAAACTTTTCCGCCGACCATGCCGACCAGGGGGCGGTATCCCAGCACGTTGTCGGGTGTCTGGGGATCAATGCCGCAGACAACGGCAATGCCGCCGGCCATGAATTCACCGAAATAATCTCCCACCGAACCCAGCACCCATAATTCCGGCGGCGCGAAACGGGGGTTAAACTTGGTCATGGTCATGCCGCGGGCGCCGATGTTGCCGTCCACGTAAATTTTGCCCTGGGCCATGGCGTTGGCTACGCCGTTGCCGGCATGGCCGTGAACCACGATGGTGGCACCGGCATTTAACCAGCCCACGTCATCCGATGCAGGCCCCATGATCTCAATAAAGGTGTTGGGAAAGCCCATGGAACCTGCCCGCTGACCGGCCTGGCCATTGATTTTGACAAAAACAGGCTTATCGCCGGCTTTCCATAACCGTCCGCCGATGCCATGCTGGCCAAAAGCGTCGACCTCAATATACCGATGGCCTTTTTCAACCGCTTTTTGCAGCCGTTCTTCCATAACCCGGGATTCAATGCGAATCCCGTTCTCTTTTCCCGCAATTTGATGAAAGGTCTGACCGTTCATTCGTTTCTCCACCATGTCAGCCATTTAAACAACGTATTTGATTTGTAAACGATCCGCGGCCGCCTTGTCGTCAATACCCAGGGCGTCGGACATGCCGATGGGCAGAGACGTTGATCGGCCCAGGGGCGCGAATATTTTTTTCAACTCAACATCAAAACTGACGAACATGTCGACGATGCGCTCGGCCACCTGCTCCTGATCCAGCCGACGGTAAAGCCGGGGGTCCTGGGAGGTGATGCCCTTGGGGCAGAGGCCCACGTTGCAGATATTGCAACGGTCGGACTCCGAGCCGAGACAGCCGGCGGCCGCCTGCATGACATATTTTCCGGTCTGAACGCCACTGGCACCCAGCATGATCAGGGCCGCGGCATTGGCCGCCAGGTTTCCGGACTTGCCGACACCGCCGCCCGCAAAAAGGGGCAGTTCGTTCTGCATGCCCAGCTTGACCAGGTTTTGGTAGCAGTCCCGGAGGTTGCTGGCAATGGGATGGCCCATGGTGTTTAACGAGACATTGTAAGCCGCGCCGGTTCCACCATCTTCACCGTCAATGGCCAGTCCGGCCGCATAGCTGTTTCGGGTCAGGTTGTTGAGTACCGCCAGAGAAGTTGAGGTGGCCGAAATTTTCGGGTATACCGGCACCCGGAACCCCCAGGCCATGTACATGGACTGGATCATTTTGGCTACGGCCTCTTCAATGGAATACTTTGTCTGGTGTGTGGGCGGGCTGGGCAGGCTGACGCCCTCGGGCACACCCCGGATGGCGGCAATCAATTTGTTGACCTTGTTCCACATGAGCAGACCGCCGTCGCCCGGTTTGGCACCCTGACCATACTTGATTTCTATCGCACAGGGATCGACTTTCATTTCCGGGATGGCGTGAATGATTTCGTCCCACCCGAAATAGCCACTGGCGATCTGCAGGATAACGTACTGCAGAAAACGGCTTCGCAGCAGTCGGGGCGGGCAGCCGCCCTCACCGGTACACATACGCACCGGCATGTTCAGCTCTTCGTTCAGGTAGGCCACACCCATTTGCAGGCCTTCCCACATGGGCGGTGAAAGTGCGCCGAACGACATACCGCCGATGATCAGGGGATAAATTTCCCGGACCGGCGGAATCCAGCCATTTTCTTTTAAATGCTGCAGGTTGTCTTCCGGTGACAGCACCCGTCCCAGCAATGTGCGAAACTCAAACTCATGACGTCCGGCATCCAGGGCAGGGTCGGTCAGCATGGAAATACGGATGAACTTGATGCGATCCAGAATGCCGCCCGGTACGTTGCGCCGCCCGCCGCGACGGCGGGGCGCGCCGCCCTGGTTGATGTGAAAAACCAGCTTGTCGGCCTCATCGTTGCGAACCGCCATAATGGCGTCATTGGGGCAGACCATGCTGCACATGCCGCAGCCGATGCAGGCGTTTTCCGGTATCATTTTCTGCCGGATGCCGTGATAGACACTGAAATTGCTGGTCGAGGACTGATTGATGTCGATATTGGCCGCAATGGTCCGTTTTTGAAAGACACCCAGTTCCAGTGCCCGGACAGGGCAGACAGCCGTGCAGCTGCCGCACAGGGTGCATTTGTCCTTGTCCCATACAATCTGCCAGGGCAGATCCCTGACGTTTAATTGAGAAACGGCAATTCGTCCGTCTGTCGCCATATCTGAATCTCCTTACGATCCGGTCCCACATAAGCGGTGTCCAGATGCATGGGTTGAATGTCCTTGGTTTTGTCCCGGTCCGGAATAACGGCATCCAGCCCGCAGATTTCAGAGGAAAAGGCGTATCTGCCGGGATGTCCGCCCACCACGCCCGGACGCAGTTTCTTTCTGTCCTGGGCCATGAACATGGAATGGTCCGGCAAACAGCCGATGGTGCAGTTGGGGCCGTCGATAATCAGCCGGCGGCAACTGTGCTTCAAATGTTTCAACAGTTCGCCATTGGGATGTCCGGCAATGGCGTCGTCCTGGAGCGGGGTAATGATGTGTTTGTAGGCGGCGATGCCCAGGCCGAGTCTTTCCATAGTATAATGAAGAATATGGGTAAACACTTCCGAGTCGGAATAAAACCCGGTGTATCCGTCAAATCCTCTTGATTTGAGGTATTCCATGATCGGGACAAAAGCGGTGTTTTCGCCGTTGGTCATGGTGGAAAAACCATGCAGGAAAAAAGGGTGACAGGCATAGAGGTTAATGGCGTAGTTGGTGTTCTGTCGTCCCTGGGCCATGATTACCCGGGCGTATAATTCATCCCGATCCAGGTCCAGGTATCGGGCCACCGTCAGGGGGTCGCCGATTTCCTTTAACATAATCACGTCCGGCCAGAAGGAAAAAACAACCATGTCGCCCTTTTCTTTACCCATTTCAATCAATTGCAGGCGGATTCGGGTCAACCGGCTTTTGCGTTCATCCCAGCTGAGCCCGTCCCATTCCTCCGGGTACTCATAGGCCCGGATCAGGTAAACATCACGCTTGGGAATGCCCTTGGGCTGGGTTTTGGGGATTTTGATGGATATTTTATGCTTGGTCAAAAAGCCGATATCCATCATAAAGTGATCCAGGCGGCGTAAACCGTCACTGCTAAAAATACCCGACAGGACCGGTGAATCCTTTATTTTTTCAAACGGTCCGCCAAGATCCCGTAAAAAAAGGCCGACACCAGACCCGTCATGGCCTTCCCGCATGACATCCAGCGCCTCCAGGGCAACCATTGGAGACAGCGGGCTCTCACTGGTGATGGCAAATAAGCGGCACATGGTTTTCTCCCCAGACCAGTTTTATAAACGGTCTTAATCTTTTATTAAGTATCTTAATGTATTGTCTTTTAAGTTTGCTTCAGCGTCCTTGTAAAGCGCATAAGGGGCAACGGTTGATCGATGGAACCTAACCGTTGCCCCTATATACTACCGCAAAAGCTATTGCAACCGCATTAATAGATGTTAATACGGATTACAGTTTCGGCAGATATTCCTCGATCTCAAACTGGCTGACGTGGGTCCGATATTTATCCCATTCAACTTTTTTGTTTTCGATAAATTTGTCAAATATGTGGTCGCCCAGAATCCTTTTTACCAGTTCGCTTTTTTCCGTTTCCTGGATAGCGGCATACAGGTTGCCGGGAAGTTCGGTAATCCCTTTTTGTGACCGTTCGGCCGGTGTCATTTCAAAAATATCTTCTTCAATGGGATCGGGCAGTTCATATTTCTTTTCGATACCTTCGAGGCCCGCGCCCAGCATCACGGCAAAGGCCAGGTAGGGGTTGCAGGAAGGATCGGGGGCCCGGAATTCCATTCTGGTAGCCGCTTCTTTTCCGGGTTTGTACATGGGAACCCGGATCATGGCCGATCGGTTGCGATTGGCCCAGGATACATAAACCGGCGCTTCATAACCGGGTACCAGCCGCTTGTAGGAATTGACCCACTGGTTGGTGATGGAAATTATTTCCGGCGCGTGCTTCAGGATGCCCGCGATATAGTGTTTGGCTAAATCAGAGAGGTTGAACTCGGCATCCTTGTTATAGAAGGCGTTTTTGCCGTCTTTGAACAGAGACTGATGAACATGCATGCCGCTTCCGTTTTCGCCGAACAACGGTTTGGGCATAAACGTGGCATAAATGCCGTTCTTGTTGGCAATCTCTTTTACTACCGTGCGGTAGGTCATGGTAATGTCGGCCATGGTCATACCTTCGGCATAACGAAGGTCGATTTCGTGCTGGCTGGGCGCGACTTCATGATGGCTGTACTCGACCTGGATGCCCATGGACTGGAGGGCGAAAATGGTCTGGCGCCGTAAATCTCCCGCCATGTCCACCGGACGGGCGTCAAAATATCCGCCTTTGTCGAGGATCTGGGTGCCGGCGTCATTCGCGAAATAGAAGTATTCCAGCTCAGGGCCGATATAAAATGTGTATCCTTGCTCCGCTACCCGGCCAAGCAGTCGTTTGAAGACATAACGCGGATCGCCTTCATAGGGTTCCCCTTGAGGTGTCAATATATCACAGATCATTCGCGCCACCGGACGCTCATCCTCACCCCGCCAGGGCACGAACTGAAAAGTGGTGGGGTCGGGCCTGGCAATCATGTCACTTTCATGAATGCGGCAGAAACCCTCGATGGATGATCCGTCAAAACCCATTCCTTCTACAATACCCTCTTCCAGCTCGTCCGGTGTAATGGCAAAGCTTTTCAACCGTCCCAGTACGTCGGTGAACCAGAACTGAATAAAGCTGACGTTTTTTTCCTTGACGATTTTTTTGACATCTTCGGCATCCTTGCAAATAACCATGACGTCCTCCTGCTTTTTGAATGCATACGGCTATTAAAAAATATAGCTGTTCTTTTTAAGCCTATTGAGCAACATGCGTGCCAGAAAAACAACTATCCATAATTATTAAGTTTTTATTGTTTCCGAAAAAAAGTTGCGATCCGGTTGTAAAAAAGAATGACAGTTTTGTATGGTTTTTCAAAAAATAATTACAAATATGTAGTTTTCAGCGGACGCTTTTTATCAATAGCAGTGAAGATTTATTTTTTTATCATTATTGTCTGAATAACACAATTTTTTTCTGTCGTTCATTCGAAATAATTCGAGGAAAATGATTTTTCGATAGGGCCGGGCCCCGGACAAAGAAAAGGCCTGCCGGCGACAATTTGTCGCCGACAGGCCGGGGGGTGGGGGTGGGCAAGTTAGTAAAGCGTCCGGCTTACTGCTGGCTGTAGGCCGAGGTGGCAAAATCCGGATAAGCGTTGTTGCCGTGCTCAATGGAATCCAATCCTTCGGCTTCTTCTTCCGGGGATACCCGCAGGCCGATGACCATATCGATTACCTTGAACATGATAAAGGCTGTGACAAATGTCCAGACAAAGCAAACGCCGATACCCAGCAGCTGGACGCCGATGATTTTGCCTGTAGTGCCGCCGATATTGAAGATTCCGGCTGCCAGGGTGCCCCAGGCACCGTTGATGCCATGTACTGAAATGGCGCCGACCGGGTCATCTACTTTTATTTTATCAAAGAACAGTACGGCAAATACAACCAGCACACCGGCGATGGCACCGATAATAATGGAACTGGTCGGGGAGACATTGGCACAACCGGCCGTAATGGCCACCAAACCGGCCAGGGCGCCGTTTAGGCTCATGCTGACTTCCGGTTTTCCGAATTTTATCCAGGAAACAATCATGGCGACAACGCAGCCGGTGGCGGCCGCCAGGTTGGTGTTGACGAAAATCATGGCAATGCTTTTGTCGGCCGTGGTCGTGGAGCCGGGGTTGAACCCGAACCAGCCCAGCCAGAGGATGAAGACGCCAAGCGCGGCCAGGGGTATATTGTGACCCAGGATGGGGCGGATTTTTCCGTCACTGGTGTATTTGCCCAAACGGGGGCCGAGGACCAGTGTTCCGGCCAGGGCGGCCCAGCCACCGACAGAGTGGACCACGGTGGATCCGGCAAAGTCGATAAACCCGAGGCCTTCCAGCCAGCCGCTGCCGTGAAACAGGCTGCCCCAGGCCCAGGAGCCGAATATCGGGTAAATTATGGCGCTGATAAAAACGCTGTAGACCAGATAGCCGATGAATTTAGTCCGTTCAGCCATGGCGCCGGAAACAATGGTGGCGGCTGTGGCGGCAAAAACCACCTGGAACATCCAGAATGCCAGGACCCAGGGGTCTCCGTCCGGTGAAAAATCGCTTAAAAAGAAGCCGCTGGTGCCGAACCATCCGGTTTTGGACGCTCCGAACATGAGGCCGAACCCGATTGCCCAGAAAGCCAGGGAGCCCATGGAAAAATCCATCAGGTTTTTCATCATAATGTTGACAGCGTTCTTGGCGCGCGTGAAGCCGCACTCGACCATGGCGAACCCGGCCTGCATGAAGAAAACCAGGGCGGCGGCCACCAGGGTCCACATGTAGTTGGCATGGGTCTGAACCAGCGCGATGGCGTCGGCGTTCGTTAGCGGGGTGACTTTTTCGTCTCCCGCCCAGGCGCTGAGGGCGCATAATGAAATAATAATTGTAGCGGATAGTATACGTTTCATGGTGACAAACTCCTTTCTTTTGCTAAATGGCAACCGCGCCCTTTTCACCGGTTCTGATTCGGATGGCTTCTTCGACCGGGAGGACAAAAATTTTCCCATCACCGATTTTCCCTGAATTGGCGTTTTCCAGGATGATGGAGATCACCTGGTCCATAATCTCATCATCGGCAACTACTTCCAGTTTGACCTTGGGGGTGAAGTCTACCTGGTATTCAGCGCCCCGATAAATTTCCGTGTGTCCCCGCTGCCGACCGAAACCCTTGACTTCGGTGATGGTCATGCCGGCGACACCCGCCGCGTTTAAAGCGGATTTAACATCGTCCAGTTTAAACGGCTTGATAATGGCCTCGATTTTTTTCATTGGTCGTTCTCCTTGTCCTCTGGGGGTTATGGGTTACACCTTTTGTTAACGTTGTTGTTTTTATAAAAAGCAAGGGGTGTGCCAAGAGTCAAAAAGCAGTTTTGAATTTAAAATAATAAATTAATTTCAATATGTTAAAAGAAAACGCCTTTCTGAACGAAAAAAATAAATAATACAATTTTGTTGCTAAGAAATCAAAATATTACATTTATGTATATAGCGTGGGCGGGTCAATTATAGAAAAGCCATGACGCATTTTTGCATCCGTCGGATGCGAGGGGGGGGCACAAAAACCAATTTTTTCGGGAGAAGGCCGGGTGTCTGTTCAGGGGAAATTAAGGATAAGAAAAAAGCGGGAGACAATTAATTGTCTCCCGCTTTTTTCTGTTGGTGGTGAATTTTACCGGTTTCAAATCAAAGATGCCCTCAAGGTTAAATGGCGTCTTTGCCTGTCTCCCCGGTCCTGACGCGAACCGCCTGCTCTACCGGAGATACAAAAATCTTTCCATCACCCAGTTTGCCGGTCTTGGCGGCGCTTTCTATCGCCTTGGTAACGGTTTCTAACATGTCGGCGGATATGATGATTTCAATTTTGACTTTGGGGACAAAATCTACTACATATTCAGCGCCGCGATAGATCTCGGTGTGCCCTTTCTGGCGGCCGTAGCCCTTGACTTCCGTGATTGTCATGCCCTGCACGCCAACTTCATTCAAAGCGGCCTTGACATCGTCAAGCTTAAAAGGCTTGATTATGGCTTCTATTTTTTTCATATCGGTTTCTCCTTATTAGTCTAATTCAAAAGCTCTTTCACCGTGGAGGGCGCTGTCAAGTCCCATCATCTCATCGTCCCGGCTAACCCGTAAACCGCCGGTGATCAATCGTGTGATCAGGATGATGATCAGCGTTCCCAGGGCTGAAAACCCGATTGTGGCCACGATAGAAACGGCCTGTATAACTACCTGGTAAGCGTTTCCATAAAACAGTCCCCTGGTGCCTTCGGCAATAGCCGGGCTGGCGAACAGCCCGGTAGCAAGGGCGCCCCAGATGCCGCAGATGCCGTGAACACCAAAGGCGTCCAGAGAATCGTCGTAGCCCAGCTTGTGCTTGATAACGGAAACGCTGTAAAATCCCAGCAGGCCGGCTACCAGCCCGATGATCAGGGATGCCGGCAGGTTGACAAATCCGGCCGCCGGTGTAATGGCGACCAGGCCGGCCACGACACCGGAAGCAAGTCCCAGCAGCGTGGGCTTTTTGGAGACAACCCATTCGGCGAACATCCAGGCCATGGCCGCCATGGCGGCGGAGGAGTTGGTGACCAGAAAGGCGGAGCCGGCCAGCCCGTTGGCTGCCAGGGCGCTGCCGGCATTGAAGCCGAACCAGCCGAACCACAACAATGCCGCGCCCAGGGCGGTCAGAGTGACGCTGGAGGGAAACATGGCGTCTTTGCCGTAGCCTTCCCGTTTGCCCAGCACCAGGGCCAGTACCAGTCCGGCTATACCGGCATTAATATGGACCACGTTGCCGCCGGCAAAATCCAGTGCGCCCATTTCCGCCATCCAGCCGCCGCCCCAGACCCAGTGTGCCACCGGAGCGTATACAAAGGTCAGCCAGAGAACGGAAAAAACGATCCAGGACGAGAATTTCATACGATCAACAACCGAGCCCAGTACCAGCGCCACGGTAATCGCGGCAAAGGTCAGCTGAAACAATACAAAAACATTGGTTGGAATAGAACCGAAAAGGCTTTCAGGCGTAATGGATTTTAAAAACAGAAAATCCAATCCGCCGATTAGCCCACCCTTGTCCGGCCCAAAAGCCAGGGTGTATCCCCAGCTGACCCACACCAGGCTGCCCAGGCAGTAGGCGGCGAACGTCATGGCATAGGTGTTTAACAGGTTTTTGTGCCTGGACATGCCGCCATAAAAAAGCGCCAGGCCGGCCGGCGTCATCATCATGACCAGGGCTGTGGCGACAATGATCCAGGCCGTGTCCCCGGTATCCATACCGGTTTCCCCTGCAAAAGCAGGTGTCAGAGGGATCAGCAGTCCGAACAGTAATAAAAGAATGCGTTTCATAATCGTTTCCTTTCTTTATTTTTATTTCAGGTTTGGCGTTTGTTGTATATGTTCACTGCAAGGGGTGTGCCAATGGTTTAGTCGGGGCTCGAAAACGAAAACTAATTGTATTTATTGCGGTTTTCAACTTACAAAAATATTTTCCTAAAAACTAAAAGTACAGAATTGTAATATAATAAAACATTAATGTGATTTTGTCGGTATGGGCGGTGGCTCTTAATGGTCGGGTCAGCGGAAGATTGTGGAGAAAATAAAAAAACGGCCGGACAGAAAACGTCGTTCTGTCCGGCCGTTTTTAAAGTCAAATGACCTTATAGGTAACAACAGTATAGGGGCCCTGTTCCTTTAAAACCTTTACCCACAGCACGGCTCCTGTTAACTGCCGGTTTCGTTGCGGGCCATGTCCGGTTGGATGCTGATCAGATGGCGTCTTTGCCGGTCTCGCCGGTTCTGACCCGGACAGCCTGCTCCACCGGGAAGACGAAGATTTTGCCGTCGCCCAGTTTGCCTGTCTTGGCGGCGGCTTCTATGGCTTCGACCACCTTTCCGGTCATGTCTGCCGGAATAACAATTTCAATTTTAACTTTGGGGACAAAATCCACCACATATTCTGCGCCGCGATAGATCTCGGTATGTCCTTTCTGGCGGCCATAGCCTTTGACTTCCGTAATCGTCATGCCGGCCACACCGATTTCGTTCAGCGCCTGCTTGACATCATCAAGCTTAAACGGCTTGATGATCGCTTCAATTTTTTTCATGGCTTTCTCCTTAACTTATTTGACAAAATCAGAATGAATCAGGCCGTATCCGTTCTCTCCATGCAGGGACTGGTCAAGACCATCCACTTCACCCTGCTCGTCAATTCTGAACCCGACTGTTTTTTCTACCAGAAAATATATTATCAAGGTACCCACCACGGCAAGAAGAATAGTTACACCAATACCCAGCAGTTGAATCGTTAACTGGTTCCAGACACTCCAGGAGCCGCCGGCCGCGGTCGCGGCGCTTTTCATCCAGCTGTCCCGGATAAAGAAGCTCAGCAGCAATACGCCGAGGCCGCTGCCGATACCATGAATCCCGAAACAGTCGAGGCTGTCATCGTAGCCCAATTTTGTTTTTGCCACCAGGGCATAGTAACAGGCAACAGCCGAGCAGGCGCCGAGAATAATGGCGCCGGAAGGCTGCACCACGCCCGCGGCCGGTGTAATAACCACCAGGCCGGCTAAAATACCTGATACAAAACCCAGCGAGGTCGCCTTCCGGTAAATCAGTGCTTCTATAATCATCCATGTCAAAGCACCGCTGGCTGCGGAGACCTGCGTCATGGTCAGTGCCCGGGCCGTATCCAGTCCGCTTTGCACGGTTGAACCGGCGTTGAAACCGAACCAGCCCACCCACAGCAGGCCGGCACCCATCATGGTCATGACCATGTTGTTCGGAATCATCGGCGTTTTCGGATATCCCTTGCGGCTGCCGAGCAGCAGGGCGATGACCAGGGCGCTGATACCGGCTGAAACGTGAATCACCGTGCCGCCGGCCAGGTCGATAACACCGGCCGCCCCGGCATTGAACAGCCAGCCGTCGGACGCCCAGACCCAGTGGCAAAGCGGGCAGTATACCAGCAGAAACCAGAGGGTGATAAACAGTGTGTAGCCACGGAAATAGACCCGCTCGGCCAGCGCGCCGCTGATGAGGGCCGGCGTAATGATGGCGAATTTGCCCTGAAACATGGCCAGCACGTATTCCGGTACGCCGTTAACAATACTTTCATCAATGCCGTTTAATAAAAGATAGTCCGGGTTCCAGCCGATAAAACCGCCCAGAACACTTTTGCCAAACGTCAAAGAATAGCCGACCACGACCCATAGTACGCCGATAACAGCCATGGCCACGAAGCTGTGCATCATGGTGCCGAGCACATTTTTTGTTCGAACCAGACCGCCATAAAACATGGCCAGTCCCGGTACCATGAGCAGCACCAGAGCGGTTGACGTCAGCATCCAGCAGGTTGTCCCGGTATCAATGTCGCCTTCCGCGGCAAAGACGAACTCAGGCAATACCAGCACCAAAAAGAATCCCCATACCGGTAGACTCAGCTTAAACTTCATTTTTTACCTCCTCACCCCAATTTTTAAATTACACGATTATCCTCCACACCTGTGACCTAAGGGCACCTTTAAATGTCGTGCCGGTGCTGAATCATCTCAGTTGTTGTTAACAGGATTTATTTTAGAAAAAAGGTCGTTTAAAACATTTTTGATGGCTTTTTCCAGGGCTTCGATTTGCTCCGGCGCGTCAAGCCGCTGGCCGTCCCTGTCACGCACATAAAAGACGTCAACGACCTGGTCGACTTTAGTGCCGATTTTGGCAACCCATACATCCAGACCGTATCGGAATAAAGTGTCGGTGATATGGAACAGCAGTCCCGGGCAATCATTGGTGAATACTTCAATGATGGTAAAAAATCCGGATGTATCATTGTCAATGACTACACGGTGGGGCCGATTGGCAACACAACCATAGCGTTTCAAGTCGATTTGCTTCTCAGATAATGTCTGCGTGAGATCCAGTTCATTGTTCAGAATCGACCGCAGTTGTTCCGCTGTTTTTTTCCAGTACAGATCCTCGTAAATCTGATCCGCTGGCGGCCGGAGCGTGAAAATGTCCAGCGCGATATCATTTTTCCAGGTGTAAATTTCAGCTTCCAGGATATCAATATTATTGATTGTAAAAGCGCCGGCTATTTTGGAAAAAAGGCCGGGCTGGTCCTTGGCGCAGATCGTTACCGTACGGGTCTGGGTGTTGCTGCCATGGCTGATTTTCCAGACAAACGGTTGTTCTTTTAATTGTTGTGCAAGCCTCATATGGTCGATGATGGCCTGTTCTTCCATATAGAGAAAATATCGCGGTGAAAGGACTTTCAGGTGAGCCTCAAGCAGGTCTTTCTCCTGGCCGGTGCCGGCTGATGCCAGCAGCAGCTGTTTTTTCTGCTCGACCGTTTCAACCGCCTGCTGAGAGGCCAGCTCGCCTTTTTCAAGAATATGAAGCACTTTAAAAAACAGGTCCCGCAGCAGTTGGGCCGTCCAGTCATTCCAGGCCTTGGGGCCGGTCGCCATGGAGTCGGCCACTGTCAGCAGGTAAAGCATTTTCAGTCGTTTAATATCCTTGATTTTCCGGGCGCAGAAGATGGCGGTTTCTTCATCGTTGGTATCCCGCCGGGTAGCGATTTTTACCAGAAAAAGATGGTTTTTGATGAGAAACTTTACGGTGTCGACCTGTTCCGCGGAATAACCCATATTCTTTAGAATACGGGCGGCCATTCGCGCGCCCCTTTCCGAATGACCGCCGCCGGACTTCCCCTTGCCGATATCATGCAGCAGTGTCGCCCAGAGCAGAATCGGTTTCAGTTTGCCGATTTCCCGGAACAGGTCCGCCAGTAAGGGGTTGGGGCCGGTTTTTCCGGAAAATGTTTTCATTATCCGGACGGTACGGAGGGAGTGCCGGTCAATGGGATAAAGATGGTATCCGTCAAACTGGATGCGGTTTTTGATTGATTTTACGGCCGGTATAAACCGTTCCAGAAATCCGGTCTGCAGCATTTCATTGAGCACATTAAATGTCGTGGCCGGGGTTTTTAAAATCTGTTCGAAAACTTTTACGTTGTCCGGATTTGCCCGGAAATGTTTGTCGATCAGGTATGAAAATTCCTTTATCACCCTTCGGGCTTCCCAGCTTAAAGTCAGCTTCAATTTTGCGCTTTCATGGAAAATTTTCAGCAGTAAATCCGGCTGTCGTGGAATATACTCCGTGGCAGCAAATCCGATCTGATTGCCCTCAATTTGCAAACCTTTTACTTCCGTGGATTTGCGATAGGCAATTTTCAGTAAAGATGGACGGGAAGCGGTCGCATCAGCAAGAAAAACCAGGTTGGTCTGTTTAATATAGGCCATTTCCGAGTGCAGTTTTCCCAGAAAACGTTCCACTGCCGGTTGTTCGCTGGTATCGCTGAACTTGAGCTGTGAAGCCAGTGTTTGTTGATGCTCAAAATAAAGCTGGTCAAATTTCCGTCGGGTCAGATGGTGAAGATGATTTCTGACGTTCCAGATAAACGATAACGCCTTGTTCAACTGTTCAAACTCGTCGCAGGACAGATAGCCGAGGAATTCCAGGTCGCGGGGCTGAATGATTTTAGACTGAACCCGGGCAATCCATAAAATGGTATGATAATCCCTCAGTCCGCCCTGGCCGTCTTTGAGGTTCGGTTCCAGGAGATAACTGGAGTCGCCGAACTTGGCATGACGGTCGTGACTGCTCTGGATCAGCGCGTTCACAACTTTACGGGCCCGTCCACCGGTCAGGTTCTGGTTCAGCCGCTCCCGGAGCTGGGCGTAAAGCATGGACATGCCACATAAAAAACGGGCATCCAGCAGAGCGGTCATGACGTCGATATCATCGGCTGCCAGTCGCAAACAATCTTTTATGGATCGGGTGGCGTGACCGACCTCAAACCCCATATCCCATAAAGGATAGAGGATTTCCCGAATCAACTGTTCCGCCTCTGTTGGGACCGTTTTTTCAAACAGCAGAAGAATATCGATGTCTGAATGAAGGCATTGCTCCTGTCGTCCGTAACCGCCCAGGGCGATCATGGCATATGGCTGCTTGTGAAACTGCATTTGCGGACCGATTTGGCTGCTTTCAAAGCTGTCGATAAAATACTGGTCCAGAAGAGCCGTATGTTTGAGCAGAAAATCGGATGTCTTCCCCTTGTCAAAAAAACCGGAGAAAAGACGGTTCCTTTCTTCCGCCAGGCGGATAGATGCATCGCTTCTGTTGATGGTGCTTTTAGCGGGTTCAGTCATACCGAAACTTTTGCAACAGATGTGCCAACGATATAACCATATAAAATTATGAATTAAATTATGGCAATGGGGTCGGGGTCGATGAATTCTATGTGAAAAAAAAACAATTTTGTCCTTTTTTAAGAAAACATTCAAGTTTGATTGCATTTTTACGGCAAAACCGCTAAGAATACAAAAATGAATGCTTTTATCACAAATTTGTAGATTTCGGGAACGGTTATGAAAATGAAAGAAATAGAAAAAATTACCCTTTTCTATGATATCAGCAAGGCGCTCAATGAACATCTGGATCTGGAGAAACCGTTATATAGCGTGATGGCTATCCTGGCCGACCAGATGGACATGGTGCACGGCACCATCGCCATTTTGAATCCCTTGCGGGATGAAATCAGCATGGAAGTGGCTCACGGCATATCCAAAAGCGCCATGCAAAAAGGGAAATATAAATTAGGTGAAGGCATTATCGGCGAGGTCATTCGGACCGGCAAGCCGGTCGAGGTGGCTAAAATAAGTGAAGAGCCCCGTTTTCTTAATCGTACCCAGGCCCGCCAGGGTAAAGAACAACAGGAAGTTTCGTTTATCTGTGTTCCCATCAAAAAAGGGCGGCAGGTGATCGGCGCCTTAAGCGTTGATAAGCCATACAACCCCAAATATTCGCTGGCTGAAGGCGTTAAGCTGCTTTCGGTGGTGGCCACCATGATCGCCCAGCATGTGGTCAACCTGGAAAATATCCGGGCTGAAAAAGAGCGGCTGGAGGATGAAAATAAACGGCTGCGGGATGAACTGGAACGCAAATACAGTTTTTCCAGTATTATCGGTAACAGCAATAAAATGCGGGAAGTCTTTCAGATGGTGTCCCGGGTGTGCCGGAGCAATGCCACCGTGATTTTAAGAGGTGAAAGCGGCACCGGCAAGGAACTGGTGGCCAGCGCGATTCATTATAACAGCGAGCGGGCCGATCGGCCGTTTGTCAAGGTCAACTGTGCCGCCATCCCCGAGAATCTGCTGGAAAGCGAGCTGTTCGGTCATGAAAAAGGGGCTTTTACCGGCGCTGTCCGCCAGGTTCAGGGAAAGTTCGAAGTCGCCCATAAGGGGACGCTGTTTTTAGATGAGATCGGGTCCATGAACCTGGATGCCCAGGCCAAACTGTTGCGGGTGCTTCAGGAAAGGGAGTTCGAGCGGGTGGGCAGTCATCGGACCATTAAAATCGATGTACGGGTGATCGCGGCCACCAACAAGAACCTGGAGGCGGCGGTCGAGGAAAACACCTTCCGGGCCGACCTGTACTACCGGCTGTGTGTCTTTCCCGTCTACCTCCCCCCCCTGCGGGAACGGAAAACCGATATCTCACTGCTTGCCGAGTTTTTTCTGGAGAAATACGCCGGCGAGAACAAAAAGAAAATAAAACGATTGTCAACACCAGCCATTGATATGCTCATGAGTTATCACTGGCCCGGCAATGTCCGGGAACTGGAAAACTGTATTGAGCGGGCGGTATTGATGTGTGACGGCGGGGTAATCCACAGTTACCACCTGCCGCCGACCCTGCAGACCGGCGAACAGTCCAATACCCTGCCTAACCGGACGTTGGAAGATGCGGTTGCCACGGTGGAACAGGAAATGATTATCGATGCCCTAAAGCATACCCGGGGCAATGCCCTGCGGGCGGCCGAGATGCTGGGCACAACCGTGCGTAAATTTTCCTACAAAGCCAAAAAATACAGTGTCAATTATAAAAATTACAGGTAGCCGGGTTGATGAGGGGCAGGATGTTCCATCAATCAGGTTGATGTTAACCGTAATCTTGTGGTGTTTGCCTCCTGGCGCCTCCTGGTGTTCACCTTTTCGTTCAGCATCCTGGCGTTGTCCATGAGCACCTGGGCCATTTTCCCCAGTTCCCGGGCAACCGAGGAGTTGCCTTCGGTGTTTGCGCTGAGCTGCTCCATGCGGGTGTCGATCTCTTGAATTCCCCGGTTCTGTTCATGAGAGGCGCTGTAGATTTCCTGGACCAGCTCGGCTGTTTTTTTCGCGTTTGGAATGATTTCCATGAAGAGTTCTCCGGAGGCGTCGGCTATTTTAGTGCTTTCCGATGCCAGGGCATTGATCTCTTGAGATGCGCTTCGTGTTTTTTCGGCCAGCTGTCGCACCTCGCCGGCCACCACTGCAAACCCCTTGCCGTGCTCCCCGGCACGGGCCGCCTCAATAGCGGCATTTAAAGCCAGCAGGTTGGTCTGGTTGGCAATGCCGTCGATGATGCTGATTTTTTTGCTTATGCGGCGCAGCGCTTCCATGGTTTCCTGAAAGACGACACCACCTTCATCTGTTCGTTGGGCCGTTTGGTTTGCGATGCGTTCGGTCTGTCGGGCGTTGTCTGCGTTTGTGGATACGGCTGAGCGGATCTCTTCTATAAACAATGACACCTCTTCCACGCTGGCTGCCTGGCGGGCAGTGCCGTCCCGCAGATCGTTGGCTGTCTTCATGAGCTCCCCGGCCGACCGGGTCAATCCCTGGGCCACCTGTTCGATGGACTGAAGGATGTCGGTCAGAACATCTTTCTGCCGTCGGTCTTTTTCCGCTTCACGTTTCATATTCTTTAAGGAGCTGCTGGAAATGGCGATGATGGCGTTGGAAATAACATAGATGAGCACCAGTGTGATCAGAAAATAGCTGGTGGTCTTGGTAACGTAAAAAATCAGGTCCGGGTCCAACAGCGGCCTGGTTCTGGAAAAATATACCAGCCACCCGGTGATGAAAAAGCCGGTAATGATGGTCAGTACGGTCCGGGTGGCAAACAGGGCCGCCATGACAATTACCAGGTAGGTAAAATGCAGAATCCCGGCAAACATATCGATGCTGCCGGGAGCCCGGTGGATGTAGAAAAGAATGAGCAGTGTCAGGAAAATTACCAGGAAGTGGGCCGCGAAAAAATAATTGCCGGTCCGCATGATGAACAGCACGATACAGAAAGCGCTGATCGCGACGATATAAGCGATCAGGGACGCCAACGGATCTTGACTAAGGCCCAAGGGCAGTGTGACGGTCGCGATCAGGAAAAACAACACCACAAAGGTTATGGCAACGTACATCAGGGCCGTTGCTTTTTGTCGCATAAGATAGGATGCGTCGTCATACCTGCTTAAGAAAAAGGTTTTATAATCCATTCCAAGCCTCCGCGGTTATTTGCAAATACTTAAATGATAGCACATGAAAGGATACCTGCAACAGGAAAGCGGGAATCGGCCCGTCAATATTTTTATCCCGGATCGGGAAGTGATGCGCGGGCCGGGTCAGACCGTCTATCATCGATGTTGATGCTTTATGGAACCGTTATTTAACGGCGGCGATAGCCTCCGCCAAGGGCGCGTACTCTTTACCCAGGGTTTGTAAAATTTTCCGGGTTTCGGCCGTTAATCCCGGCCAGGCGGCTTTAATGGTCATCAGGTCGATGTATGGCAGGGCGGCCAGTATTTGACGCTTTTCTATCTTTCCGATCAGCCGGTTGAGGGCCTGTGGCTTCATAGCGCCGGCAACATGGGCCATGGCTTCCGGTGAAAGATGGCGGGAAATGCGGATCATTTTTTCATTATCGGCCTTTTCCATGATGCGGGCGATGGCTTCAGGGGGATAATGGGCGGCCAGGCGGGCGGCCTTCTCCGGATCAAGGCGGTTGAGCATGCTGAGCTGTCGGTCCACATCCATTCCCCTGCCCACAACAGCGGCCAGTTCATAATCATTGCTGTCGGAAAGCAGGCCCATGAAATCAAGCAGGTAATCATCGGAAAGAGCCATGGCCGTGTTGACGATTTTTTCTTTGTGCTTCATGTGTCTTGCGATTTCAATCAGGCTGGCCGGGGCATTGATTTTTTCTGCCATCGCTTTAAGCGTTTCAACGTCCAGTGCGTCTGAAAATTCGGCAACTACTTGATACTGTTTGTTTTTGATTAAAATATGGCTGACATCCAGTAGCTGTTGTTCCGAAATGCCGGCAATGGTTTCATCCATGGTGTCGCCCATAATGCGGGCGATGGTTCCAGGCGGGTAATGGGCAGCCAGGCGGGCGGCTTTTTCCGGTTCAAGGCGGTTGAGCATCCGGACCTGACGGCTCACTTCCAGTTCCGCCCCTACTGCCGCCGCCAGCTGATAATCATCATCACTGGAAAGCAGGTTCAAAAAACCGAACAGGTAATCATCAGAAAGCCCTATGGCGGTTTGAACGGCATTGTCGCGATTTTTCATTTTACGGGCGATGGCAATCAGGGTGGCCGGATCATCGATTTTTTCAGATACGTCTCTCAGCTTTTCAACGCTCAGGCCATCGGAAAACTTGGCCACCACCCGGTACTCTTCCCTGGAAAACAGGATGCGGGTAATTTCGACCAGATCTTTGTCCGGCAACCCCTCCACGACAGCGATGACCTTATCCGGATCCTGGTAAACCGCAACATCTGCCAGAAAAGCCGGTTCCAGGTGTTTGGCAATGGCAATCGCTTTTTTTACGGATACTTTGTCGGAAATCCGGGCCACGGTAGCCGGTTCCAATTTATCTGCAAACTGGGCGCTGATAAAGGCCGGTACAAAACCGGAAACAATGGCCATAATGGAGACCGTAACGCCGGCTTCGTCATCCACCCGTTGTTTGATCATTCTGGCCAGTTCCCGCTGTTCGTTCGGGGTCAGCCGGGAGAGAAACGCATAGCGCGACCGATCGTTTACCGCCAGGATGCTTTCCAGGTCCGGATCAAAATAAAGCGTGCCCGACTTTTCTTCCGTATTTAATGATTTGTCCGGTGTGATGCGTTCTGTTCCAACCGAAAAGGCTTCCTGTTCGGTATCGTCGGCATAAGCGGCAGAGATAAAGAAGGAAAGAAAAAGAAGTAAAAAAATACAGACAAATTGTGTGTCACGTCGCATGGGAATCTCCTTTTCTCTTAAAAGTCGGATATGTAAAAAGCTGATACAGCAGCATAAACGATCGTTTTCTTGTTAACGGGGAGTGGGGCATGATGGCATGTATTAAGAAGGAATGCCGGTTACTTGTCAATGTTTTTGTACAGTTGTTTGAAAAAACAGCGTCGTTTATAATTAATGAAAAATTTAAAAAAGCCTTGCAATTAATTTTTTTGGCTCCATAATTGGTATGATGGTAGTACCAATTTTAAGCAGGTTTAATTTTAACCGCTATTTCATGATAGCGATATCACCCGCGGTTCCGGTGTCAAATAACGCCGGGCAGCGGGATTAAAAAGATAAGGAACTGCAATGACACCCAAACTGATACCGGTTGAAAAACGAAAGGCGCCCGAGCAGATAGCGGAAATGTTGATGAAATATATATTGCAGGGTGGTGTTCGGCCCGGTGATAAATTGCCCGCGGAAAGAACCCTGTCGGCACAGCTGAATGTTACCCGGGCCACGCTGCGGGAAGCGCTCAAAAAGTTGGAACAATTGAAATTGATAACCATTCACCAGGGCAAAGGCATTATCGTCCAGGATTTTCATAAAGCCTCCATCGATTTGATTTTTTCGTTAATGGTGATCGACGGTGAGATCGACCTGAACATTCTTGAAAATATCATGGAGGCCAGGAAACTTTTCGGCAGCCATGTGGCCAGGCTGGCGGCCAGGCGGGCCGAGGAAAAAGATAAAAGTAAAATGCGGGCGCTGATGAAAAAAATGGAAAAGACAAGTGATCCTAAGGCACTGCAGCAACTTGACATGGAGTTTTTTCATCTGCTCGCGGAAGCCAGTAAAAACATGGTTTTTATCCTTTTGATGAATACTATAAAAACCATTCATAACAGTTATCTCGATCTTTTTCTGCCGCTTTCCGCGCATTCGAGCACAAATTTGAAGCAGGAAATATTACAAGCCGTTTTAAATGGTGATGAGGATAAAGCCGCCAAACGAGCTGGTGAATTCCTTCAGTCCGGCCTGGATTTGCTTGACACACTCAAGTTTGATGAACTGAAAAACGCTTAACCCGAGCTTCGCTGACCGGTTTGTTAATTATTTCGTTATTTGTAAAACAACCAAAGTAAAAGGATTTAAAAAATGCTGGAGATGAACACTCAAACGGCTCAAACAATAAGTGACTATACTGTTGAAACAGGACCAAAAGACCGGTTAAAGGTTTTAAATATCCAACGTACCTGCGTTTATGACGGCCCCGGAATCCGGACAACCATTTTTTTTCAGGGTTGTGCCTTGCGATGTTTATGGTGCCAGAATCCGGAATCGCTTTCAATAAATCCTGATAAAGCCCCTGAAAAAAATTACGATACAGCCGAAATCATGGAGGTAGTGTTACGGGATAAGGATTACTATGACGCAACCGGCGGCGGCGTCACATTAAGTGGCGGGGATCCGTTATTGCAGGATTCGGACAGTTTGATCGAATTGATGACATTGTTGAAAAAAGAGCAGATTCTTGTCGCCGTTGAAACCGCGCTGCATGT
The DNA here is from genome assembly GCA_963674745.2 of Desulfosudaceae bacterium. GTDB lineage: Bacteria > Desulfobacterota > Desulfobacteria > Desulfobacterales > Desulfosudaceae > JBFMDX01. The sequence continues at coordinate 1,681,366 of CAXXDV010000001.1, forward strand.
CCCTGCCGCAAATATCGAAAAGATTGCCCCTTATGCCGACCTGTTCCTGGTCGATCTGAAAATTGTCGGAAATGATGATTTGCATAAAAAGTTAACAAAACAGGACAGCCGGCTGATTCACGACAATATTAAGCGATTGCTCGACTTGAAAGCCAACGTGAAATTCCGCATGGTCATCGTACCGGGTTATAACGACGGTCAGGACCATATCCGGGCGGCAGCGGATTTCCTTAAGTCCATCGGGTATGACACCATTGAATTGTTGAAATATCACAATATGTATGAAGATAAGGCCAGGCGTCTGGGTCTGGTGCGCGAAGCCTTGAATATTACGGCCGAACAGAGCCTGGATGCGGTCAAGTCAGCGGTGGCTTTGTTCACCAGTCTGGGTATCCGGGCCGAATGCCTGGACCTGGCAGATTCACGGCATCAGGCGACGTTCACCTCGCGCGTGCATGAAATTCAGGATGCCATTCGAACCAGCGATCATCATTTATGCCTTGAAGTATCCCGATTGAAAACCGCATTTTACAAAAAAAACGGGTTTAAGAAACCGGCCCCCATCCATCGGGCCGAACGACTGTCGCATGTGTTGAACAACAAGCAGGTGATCGTTTATCCCCGGGAACTGCTGGTCGGCAACTTTACCTCGAAAAGAAAAGGCGGCCAGGTCTGGGAAGAGCATTACGGTATCCTCTTTACCTCGATTATCCACCAGATTCATCGCCAGAAACCGGTTTCCTTTCAGTGCTCTTTTCGCGACAAGCTGGATTTTTATTTTACAATATTTCCTTTCTGGGCCAAACGGTCCCTGATGGCCAAAGTCAACCGCAAGTTTTCCGACCTGATGCTGATGGTGGCGCGCTGTTCGGAAATGAATACCGGGTTTAACAACAATATGGCGGCCATCGCGCATTTTATCGTCAATTTCGACCGTCTCCTGGAACTGGGCACCGACGGCATCATTAAAGAAATTGAAGCCGTGCGCAACGAAAACCCCGATAAGGATCAGGACTTTTATGACGGTGCGATTATCGCCTTGCGGGCGGTCGAGGATTTCGCGGCCCGTTATGCCGAGGCCCTTTCCGCTCAAAGCAGAGAAGAGGCGGACCCGGAACGCAGAAAAGAACTCGAAGAAATGGCCGAAATCTGCCGCTATGTCCCCAAAAATCCGGCCCGCACCTTTCATGAAGCCCTTCAGTCCATGACGTTTCTGCAGATTGCACTGTGCATCGAGTCCTATGAAAACGCGGTCTCCCATGGCCGCCTGGATCAGATTTTGTATCCCTACTACCAGCAGGACCTGGCCGACGGCCGGATTACCTACGAAAAGGCCAAAGAACTGCTGGCCCTGTACATTCTCAAAATGGATGAAGCCATCCTGGTTAATGACGGCGACACTTATCTTAGAATCGGCCGGCTGTTTGAAACCATGTCCACCGATCAGACGGTAACGGCCGGCGGGCTCGGCCGGGACGGCAAGGACGCCACCAACGATCTTACTTATATGCTGCTGGATATCTGTGAACTGCAACCCTATGCCGTTAACATGACGGCCCGGATCCACGAGGACAGTCCGCCCGAATACCTGGAGCGGCTGGCGGAAGTATATATTAACGGTGCGCCCATGCCGGCCCTTTATAATGACGAACTGTATGTCGATACCCTGACAAAGCATTACGACACCACCGTGGAAGAAGCCAGGAACTACTCGATCATCGGCTGCGTGGAACCCAATGCCTCGGACAACCATTTCGGCAATACCGACTGTGCCAACATGAACCTGGCCCTGCCCTTTCTGCAGGCACTGAAAGGCGAGGAAAACGATTTGTGGAATTTCGGGTTCGCCGAGCAGATGGATAGGCTGATCGCCAAGTTCATCGAATACACCTTTCGGGGAAACAACCGTTTTTCCCGGTTTGTCTCTTCAACACACGCCAAGGCCCGCATCAACCGGAAAAAGAAACGCGCCCTGTCGTCACTGAATCCTCCGGCTGACATGGAAGATCTGCTGGAGCGCTTTCAGACCCGTTTGAATCATCTGGCATCGTCCATCCTGGCCGATCATCAGCATATCGAAGCTGTTATCCGCAAAAGTTTTCCCACGCCCCTGACCTCGGCCATGTTTAAAAGCTGTATCGAAAACGGAAAAGACGCCAACGACGGCGGCACGACGCTTAACAGCAGCGGTATCCAGGGGGTCGGGATTACGGATGTGGCGGATTCGCTTTTTGCCATTGATGAGGTGGTGTTTAAAAAACGGATGTATACCATTGACGACGTCATTCATGCCATTGAAAATGACTTTGAAGGAGAAAAAAACCGGGAGGTCCGGGAGGCATTGCTGGCCGTGAGAAAATTCGGCCACGATGATTCTGCGCAGGCCGTCGAGTGGGTCAACAAAACCCTTCAGATTTACATTAACGCATTAAACCAGGTGCCCGGCTGCCCGCGCAACGGCATTTACACCGCCGGCTACTATGCCCTGAACGTTAACGATGTTTACGGCGCCAAAACACCGGCCCTGCCTTCAGGCAGAAAAAGAGGCGTTTCGCTTGCAAACAGCATCACGCCGCATTATGGTATGGAATCAACGGATCTGCTGTCGTCCCTGAATTCCGTTGCCGGCGTGGATTTTGTAAAATACGCGCCCAATGGCACGTCGACAACGTTTACGATTGATTCGGCACTGTTCCAGGGCCATGCCGGTGTTAAAAATTTGGCCGGCATATTCAGCACGTATTTCCGGAAAGGCGGGATGCAGTTTCAACCCAACGTGATCGACAAAAAGATTTTGCTGGAAGCCTATGAGAACCCGGAAAAACACAAGTACCTTCTGGTTCGCGTGGCCGGTTACTGCGCTTATTTTAATGACCTTTCCGACGAGTTGAAGCAGATTATTATCAACAGGACCTGCTACTCATAACAGCATCAAAAATGAATAACGTGAATTTTCCCGGATTCGGGCCGGTTCCCACGCGGGCGCAATTCTGTCTGGCCGTGCTTGTCCGGGGAGGGGAATTCCGCAGCGCGGATTTTGTCATCCCCATCCCGGACGGTGGTTTTTCAATCAGCGGCGGTGTCGCGGACAACCTGTTCGTCGCGCCCGAAGATGACAGCCACGGCATTTACGGCCATCCCCTGACCGTTCCGGGCGGCGTCACCGGTGTCGGTAAATTGTCCCGCGCCCTGGGGAACATGGGCACCGTCACGGCCCGGGTTCAGGCCGTAAAACCCATGATCATTCATGATCTGCTGGCCTTTGATCTCACCCTTTTTTTACGTATTCAGGTTCGAAATACCTTTGTCGGCGGAGAATGCTTTATCGGTACGCCTGAAGAGCCCCTCTCGATTGGGGTTTACCGGGCTGATTGGGACCGGTATGTCCCCAAATTGAGTCGGGACGGCCTGCCGGATCATGTGATGGCCATTGGCAATATCCATCTGGCCGCTTCCAAATTCAAGGTGCCCGCCGCCACCGGTGCCGGGCCCAAGGGGGCCTTTAACACCCTTGTCAATTCCCGGGCCGGCCTGCCCAACAAAGGATCGACAACTTCCCTCAGGATCCAGGTCGAGGCTTTTCTGGCGCACAACCCGGATTACAGGGGAAAACCGTCGCCCGCGGCCGAAGACGGCTGACAAAAAATAATCATTAAGATTTTTTTGATTCAAACGCTCCCAGAATTTTTACTGGGTTTGGTCTAGGGGACATGTTTTTTTATACGTTTTATGGCGGATAAAAGATTATTTCAGGGATGGGATAATGTTTCGAAGACCGGCTAAAGGCGCTTTCCTGTAGAGTGCTTTTTTCCGGCAGCATCACCCCGGACAATTATTTGTCACCGGTTTTTTCGATTCCCGGACTTTCTGTTCCCCGTGTATCCAGAAGCATTTTTATATCACTGATTTTATTTCTAGCGGCAATATAGCCTTCTTCGATAGCGTGTTCTACTTGATCATAGTCGAGCATTTTCAGGTCACCCAGGCGGGGTTCAATAAGAATGTCAGCCGGGTTGACGGCGAAATTGACCCGGGTGATTCTGTCCTGCATGATTTCTATGGCGGCGTGGATCACCTGGCGTGTACCGGGTGTTGATTGTCTGCTCTTTTTCTGGCTTTCCAGCCGCTCCCGGATCATTTTTTCCGCAGCCTCATAGCGTGTGGCCAGGGTTTTTAGAAATTCGTTACGAGGTCGAGGCGGTTTTATTTCAACAGCGGTCTTGGCCGGTCGATGGCGCTTTCGGGAGACCAGTCCGGAATTTAAGTTGACGGCGATCACAATGTCAGCGCCCATGGCCCGAGCCACACCGACAGGTACCGGGTCAACCAGGCCGCCGTCAAGGAGCCATCCGCCCTTGTGGTTTACCGGTGCAAAAAGGCCGGGATAAGACATGGACGCCCGCAGTGCCTTGAGCAAATCCCCGGAATCAAGAACCACCTGTCCGCCGGAGTACATGTCCGTGGCCGTGACCTTCAGGGGGAGATCCAGTTCGGAAAAATTCTTTTTATCGCTGTGCATGCAAAAGAGTTCCCGAAGCTTTTTGTCGCCATCGATCAGCCCCGAACGTAACAGCGTCAGGTCTGAAAAGGAAAACATGCTTTCGCCGTCCATATGGATGACATATTCTTTTAATCGTTCCAGGCCGCCGCTGGCAAAAACCGCCCCCACAAAAGCGCCGACACTGCATCCGGCTACGCAGTGAATGGGTATGTCCGCCTCCTGCAGGGCCTCAATGGCCCCGATATGCGCCCAGCCGCGGGATGAACCGCTTCCCAGGACAAGCCCTGTTGTGGTTTTATTCATAGTTGTTTCTCCTGATCAATTGGAAAGACGGCGTTTATGTTTGTTTTGAATATCATTATAACACCGCTTATTCTTTTTTTTCCGTCAGGCCCCCTATAGCCATCAGGTTCTCCCGGAAGACGTCAAAAATGTTGTTCATTCCTCCGGCCGCCGCAAAGCGTAGAACGCCGTTTGTGTCGACAACGTATGTGCTGGGCAGTTTTCGTGTAGAAAAGACACCCATGGAAATCTGATCCCTGTCGATATGGATCGGCCCCTTAAAAGGCAGGTTGTCAGCCAGTGCTTTTGATGAATCTTTGTCCCTGTCAACGATGAACACCATAAACTCAAAACCCCGGTCCCCGAATTCTTCCTTCAGCTGTTGCAGGCTTTGCAGTTCAAAATCCACCACAAGGTTATTTGACTTGCACAGGGTAATTACGGTTATGTTCCTGGAGATGCTTTGCCTGGTAATTTCCTGTCCATTCTGGTCGGTGAATGAAAAATTCATTACAGGCATCCCCACCGTGCCGCCAAGCGGGATGTTCTCAACTTCCTCCGGAGAAACCCGCGGGGCCTGTACCGGCCCGTCAGAACAGCATCGAAAGCCGGTTACTTCATTTCTGACACCCGGCCCGAGGCCGTCTACGGCGAAACGACAGGAAGATTTCGGCCCCAGATAAAAATGCCCGCCAAGAAGAACAGGTGTCCCCTTTGCGGATACCGCCCATTCCGATAAATTCCCCGTAAGGTCGTAAACACCCTGGGCGGAAACACAACCCGGGTAAGCGCCTGTAACATCGATACTACCTTCTTCCTTTGACTCCGAATCATGACATCGACCGCCCATGTAATACGGTCCATAAGGAAACATCCAGCCTTCTATATCATCGTCGGTAAAATTTCCGTTTCCGTTATTATCCACGGCCGGGACTCCCGTACAGGCCGTCACCCACTCCTCTTCGCTACAAAGTCGCTTGCCGGCTTTTTGACAGGCTTTTTGGGCCATTTTCCAGGAGGCATAAGCTGGCATGACATCCGGCAGGCTGACCGCGCGGCCCTGCCTGTCAATAGCCGCTTCGAAGGTGTCGATACGGAAGGGCTTTTCTGCCGTTCTCAATGGTATGTCGGCCGGCGTATGTTCGGTCGGGACCACCGGGACCGTCATGGCAGCGCTTGTATCCGAAGCCCGGGCGAGGGCTTTTTGAATATAATATTCAAGGATCTCCACCCCCACGTTTCCGGAAATAAGATACCCGTTAATATATGTTCTTGGTGTGCCGTTAATCTGTACCCGGTAGCCATCCAGGACGTCTGCGGCGATTTTTTTATCCGGCCTGTCGCTGTTCAGGCAGGCATTAAACTGTTCCCGGTCCAGGCCCAGGACGTCTACCATACTCGCCAGGTCCTTATCGCTGTGTCTGGAGGAAGACCCGCTAAAAAGATAATTGTGCGCTTCCCAGAATTTGCCCTGTTCCGAAGCGCAGACGGCCGCCTTGGAAGCCTTGCAGGCATTGGGGTGTGTTGTCCTGAACCGCGGATTGCATTCCTGGTCAAGTGGGAAGTGCTTGAAAACCCATCGGATGCGGCCTTCATATTTTTTTTCAAGAGGAGCGATTTCCCGGAAAAGCGACCTACAGTGGCTGCAATTAAAATCAGCAAATTGAACAATGGTTACAGGCGCATTCTCCGGGCCTTTTACATGATCTTTATCCGTTATGGAAAAATTCATGAAAGACATGCCATGGCCGGTTTTAACGGGAACGATGTCCGTTTCGGCCGTGGCTGTCTTTGTTTCTTTTGGCGCGATCTTCGTTTCCCGGGGCCCCTCGTGCTTTGGTGACGAAGGTCGTTTCGTCTGCGCCTCGGTTTTTTTTATATATTCTGCGATCATCCCGGATTTTATCCCGGCATAAAGTGTGTATACACCGCTGAACGAAACCCAGAAAGAAACGATTATGGCTGTCAGCACCGGCCACGACCTAAAAATCCCGAGATATGTCGCCGGTTTTGAAACGGAACGCAAGGGCCGGGGCAGAGACAGGAACGCCGTGATGGTTACGGAAAAATTGACGACGTACATCAGTATGCAATAGGTACAGACCGCCTTGATCACAACAATCGAAATATATGCCAGGTAGACCGAATAAGCACATGTTGCCAGGCCGATGCAGAAAAGGGCGGACAGGGCCTTCTCCCGTTGCCTGCTGACCGCCGCAGCCAGAACAGCCAGAAATATCATCGAGACATAGGTGGCAATTCCGAAAAGTGTTATCGGTATGCCCATTAATTCAGACTGATCGGATGTCTGAACCATGTCACAGTTGACCTGCGCACTGTAATTGCATCCGCTGATATAGTCCGGATGATATTGAAGCTGAAGCTTAACCATGGTGAGGTACCAGGCTGCTCCGATTCCTGCGACAAGCAAAACAATGACAATGCTGAGTGATCGTATCTTCTTCAACTTTGAAATTAACCTTATCTTTTTTTATTCCGGAATAAGTCGTTTTGTCCGGTACTATATCATTTAAAGCTTTTCACCACATCCCCGGCAGAACCCGGCATCAACCGGATGTCCTGTCAGGCCGCAGGCGGCGCACGAACGTGCTTCCGCGTCACTGTTGGCGGTGCGGGAAAGCTCGACCGTGACAATCCCGGTCGGTACCGCGATAATGCCGTAACCCACAATCATTAAGAATGATGCCAGCGCTTTACCCAGGGGCGTCTGCGGGGATATGTCACCGTAACCGACGGTGGTCAGGGTCACAATGGCCCAGTATATACTGGTGGGAATATCGTTAAACCCGCTTTTTTCGCCTTCCAGAACATACATGACGGATCCGCAGATAACGACAATGATCAGCACTGTAAAAATAAAGACGCCGATTTTTCGCCCGCTGGACCGCAAGGCGCCGATCAGCAGCCGGGCTTCCCGGGTATAAATGGTCAGCTTGAATACCCGGAAAACGCGCAGCAGGCGGAGTGTGCGGATGGTCAGCAGGGACTGGCTGCCGGGAATAAAGATGCTCAAATAGGTCGGCAGGATGGCCAGCAGATCAACCAGGCCGAAAAAACTGGTGGCATAAACCAGCGGTCGCCTGACGCTGACCAGTCGCAGGATGTATTCAATGGTGAACAGAACCGTAAAAAACCATTCAGCACCGTAAAGCAGTTCCCCGTAAACGGCGCGGACGGGCTGAACGCTTTCCAGGATGACGCAGGCCACGCTGATCACAATACTGCCGATCAGGATAACATCAAAGGTTTTGCCGGCCGGCGTGTCCGTGCCGAAAATGACTTCGTAAAGGTTTTCCCGCCAGGGCTGCTTAACCGGTCTGCGTGGCTTGTCAACCATTCTTCATTGCTCCTGACACGCTTTGAATTGTGTCGCGATCTGGTCGTATATACTCATTTATCGTTATTTTTCGAAATTTTTTCATGATCAGGCAATAATGTCAAAGAATCAGGGCAAAATACCGATATTTTTCGGAGCGAAAAGCGCCCGTAAAAAATACTTGCTTTTTTTTCAAATTTCGAGATAAAATACTCTGTGCTTTCTGTTTTATGTTGTTAATTGGAGTTCCAGCAAATGCCGGCTGGACACATCAGTAAGAGGAGGGGGGATGTCGTCCAAGAAATCATCACAGGAAGATTTTATTGATTTTTCAGACCTTGGTCTTGAATTGGACCAAGAGGTTGAAGATGTCGAAGAAGACCTGCTTGAAATCCAGGCTTTCCAGGCGGCCTCTGCCGATAGCGCCGAAGATCCCTTTATTATTTCCCCCAAGCCTCGCAATGAGCGGCGCAACTGGAAGCGATTTGCCATAGACGGCGCCTTTGCCATGGTCGTAAAGCCGCCCAAGCTCTCTTTTTTAAAACCCGTATATATCAAGCTCGGGCCGGTCAAGGATATCGGCATGAAAGGCCTGGCCATCCATTATGTGGAAAAAAGAATCGATGAGGAACCCAAATTTAAAAAAGCCCCTTATCTCTCTATTGTGCAAGCCGGAGGCCAGGTTATTGTTGATAAAATCCCTTTTACAATCGTGAACACCTTCAAGGTGGCCGATCTTCCGGGAGACAAGGAAATCTGGAACCTCTGTGTTTCGTTTAAAAAACTGCTTCCCATGCAGCGGGTTCAGATCGAAAAGTTTATCGAAAGGTATGGCGACGAGGTTAAAGCCAAATTGCCCTGAAAAAGCATCCGCATTTGATCCATCCCGTTAAACCGGTTTGCCCGCAGCTTTTTGCCATCATTAAAAATTGATAGTATACCTCGTCACCCCGGGCACCGGAGACTGTGTCGCAATTCAAAACAAGCCGGAAAAAGAGTGTTTTCCGGAATGGTTTTACCATTAAAATTCAAAGAAAGTTCGTTATACGACAAATTAGGAAGTCGCTTTTTTTGAATAAACAATTGTGACACAGTCTCACCGACCCGGGGTCCAGAAAAAATGAATCATATCAATTTTATACTGGATTCCGGCTCACGCTCCGCTTCGCTCCACTGGCCGGAATGACGAGTTTTTGTAGTACAGGCTGTGAAGCTTTCCGCCACATACTGTTCGACCGAAGGTAAATTTTTCGATCTGGATGTGTCCTTAATAAAAAAACAGATAAGACATGGTAATGGCGGCAATGATACCGGCACAATCCGCAATCAGGCCGCAGGTAACGGCATAACGGGTATTTTTGATGCCTACCGAACCGAAATATACAGCGATGATGTAAAAGGTTGTGTCGGTTGCCCCCTGAACGGTTGAGGCCACCCGGCCCACAAAAGAGTCGGCCCCGTAAGTGGTCATGGCCTCGACCATCATGCCGCGGGCGCCGCTGCCGCTCAAGGGCTTCATCATGGCGGTCGGCAGGGCGCCGGCAAAATCAGTGTTCAGGTGCAATAAACCCAGCAGGCGGCTGATGCCGTTCACCAAAAAGTCCATGGCGCCCGAAGCGCGAAACACACCGATGGCCACCAGGATGGCGATCAGGTAAGGAATGATGGTGACGGCTGTTTTGAACCCGTCTTTGGCACCTTCGATAAACGCCTCGTAAACATTGACCCTGCGGCAGGCTGCCAGCGTGATAAAACTGATGATAATGGAAAGCAGGATGAAGTTGCTGGCAACCGAACTGTATAACTGGATCTGTTCCTGGGTCAGGGTGCTCAGATAGGCAATCAGGAGCAGGATAACGGCTGTTATGCCGAACAGATAAGCGAAAATGACACGGTCAAACAGATTGATGCGCTGATAGATGGATACGCTGATAACACCGGCCAGGGTCGAGAAAAAGGTCGCCAGCAGAATGGGAATAAAAATATCGGACGGATCGGCCGCACCCAGCTGCGCCCGGTAAACCATAATGCTGATGGGAATCAGGGTCAGGCCGCTGGTATTAAGCACCAGAAACATGATCATGGCATTGGTGGCCGTGTCTTTTTCCGGGTTGTCCTCTTGAAGTTCCTTCATGGCTTTCAGGCCGACAGGTGTGGCGGCATTGTCCAGCCCCAGCATGTTGGCGGCCACATTCATCATCATGGCGCCGATGGCCGGGTGGTCCTTGCGTAACTCGGGGAAAAGTTTATGGAAAAACGGTCCAATAACCCGGCTCATGAGTTTGATTACCCCGCCTTTTTCGCCCACTTTCATGATGCCCAGCCAGAGCGTCAAGACCCCGGTCAGGCCCAGTGATATTTCAAAACCGGTTTTGGCCATGTCAAAGGAGGCGTTTACCAGGTGGGAGAATACATCGTAATCACCACCGACAAAAAATTGCATAATAGATGCAATAAATGCCGTGAAAAAAAAGGCGATAAAGATATAGTTTAATGCCATTACGGCTTTTTCCCCATTCCCAGCTTGTCCGCCAGATAAAAGACGACCCAGGCCCCGCACAGATCACAATCCGCGTCATTGCCGTAACAGCAGAAGGGGGTTACAAAATGATCGCCTTCCAGGTAGAGTGGCAAAACAAACTGTTTGGCCGGACAATTGTCGGTAATGGCCTTGGCATTTTCAGACCGGGTCAACGCCAGTGTCCGGTCGGAGTTCCATATAAATTCAGGGTATTTATTCTTTAACCGGATGGCTTCGGAAACGGCTTTGTCCCTGCGCTCCAGCGACCCCCAGGTAAGATCTGAATGGTCTTCCCTGTTGGGGACATAAAAAGAAAAGGTCATGCCTTCAAGTCGTGTTGGCAACAACAGCTCGACCAACTCTTCAAGGTAATCCTCGTTTGCCCTGGTGACCACGCACTGGCACATGATCGTTGACCCGAAATTTTCCGGCACCCGGGAAAGTGTGCGCATGATTTTGTCAAAAGTCCCCTTTCCCCGGATGTCGTCGTTAATTTCAGGCGGACCGTCAATGGAAATGACATAGATACAGCCGGGAAAATCGATCAGGTCAAGGGTGCCGTTGGTGGTGATGTGGTTTTTATTAAAGAATTTAACGCCCTCCCGAAGCACATCCGGGCGCAGCAGTGGCTCGCCACCCATCCAGAGCATGGTGTGAATATAATGTTTCTGCTGCAGGGCCTTGAGGGTTTCCAGCATGGTGGCCGTGTCCATTTCGTTTTTCTGATCGTTGGGGTTTCCGTCTCGAAAAACAAAACAGTGCCGGCAGCGCAACGTGCATTTGTTGGTGATATTGACCATTGCCGCCGGAAAGAACTGTTGTGCGGAATCTTGCGTATCCATTGCCGACTCCCTTATCTATCCTTTGAAGGTGCTGCTGCCATAATCCCCATACGGCTCGTCCCTTTCCCGTACCGCCTGTTTAAAACCGGCTTCGACCGACCGCTGCTGGAAAGCGTATCCTTCTTTGGTATGTCGGGCGATCCCGTCAAACACGGTACCCAGGATCTGGGTCGGGCCCAGTCCGGCTGCCTGAACGGTCTGGTTGATCAGCAGTTTCATCATCATCAGCTGATTGACAGGCATGCGGGCGATCCGTTTCAGCAGCGTTTCAAATCGCTCATCAAGCTTGTCCGCGGGTGCGGATTCAATGGCCAGTCCCCATTCAACCGCTTCTTTGCCGTTCAGGCAGTCACCGGTAAACAACAGACGCTTGGCTTTTTCAATTCCGATACGAAATGCCCAGATACTGGTTGTGGGTGACCCCCAGACCCGGGCGGGCGGGTAACCGATTTTGGCCTTTTCTTCAATAACCAGCAGGTCCGAGCACAGCGCCATGTCCGTTCCACCGGCCACACAGAACCCGTGGACCTTACAGACCACGGGTTTATTGGCGTTAAACAGGCTCATGAATCCTTTGACGTTGCGGCTCATCATCTGGTAGTCCACCATGGGATCCCATGTCTCGGCCGGTATGTGGTTGGTAAACATCGTCAGCGGATCCAGGGCCGAACCTTTGGGTGCATCCCACTGCAGCACATCGGTTTCATCCTGGTCGATAGCGCCTTCGGCAAAGGCCATCAGATCATAGCCGCCGCAAAACCCTTTCCCGCTTCCGGACAGGGCCATGACATGCACCGCCGGATCAAGGTCCGCCTGTTCAACGCACCAGGTCAGTTCCCGTGGGGTTTCCAGGGTAATGGCGTTGCCCCGGTCAGGCCTGTTAAAGGTAATCCAGGCAACCCTGTCCTTTACCTCGTAAGTCATGGTTTTTAACGTTTTCATTATTCCCTTTCGAATGTTGATTACACCGTCGCCCGGGCCCGCTGGGCGTCGATACTTTCCAGCAGGGCTTCCAGCCGGACATACACATTCTCCTGGCTGAATTTTCTTACATCAGCATGGTCCACATCGATCATGACGGCCGGAATGCCGAACTCTTCCTTGACGCGCCGTTCCTCGTCCATCTGCATGATGGAAAACACCTTGCAGCTGCGGTTGCTGGCAAAAACCACGCCGTCGATACCGAGTTGTTCAATAACCGGCTTCATGGCTTTTAATCGCAGGTCCATGCCCATGGGACAGACCGAGTGGTTCTGCACCCGGGCCATGTACCAGAGGGGATCGAGGCTTTCGTCATACTGGACCAGGTCAAAGCTGCCTTCCACAGAGCCGATACAGGAGGTGTACGGCGCGGCCACGATGTTGGCACCCATTTCGGCCAGGCGGTTTGACATTTTCCGTAACTGATGCCAGGGGGCGATGTTGTCCCACATCAACCGGTATTTTTCGTTCGGCACCGGAAAAATTCCCTGCCGGACGTTTTCTTCCGTCTCGTCGGCCAGGATTTTATAATGGTCGGCGAATTCTTTTGTCCCCCGGGCGACGAGGAACGGCGCCATCTGGACAAACGAATCAAACACGGTGATCCCGGACGGCCGATGGGCGGCACAGGCCATAAAACGCTTCCAGTCCGAAACCGCGGCCGCGGTATAAATCGCCGCTTCATGAAACTTGTCCGGATTAAAGGTCTCTCCGGACAGGTCCTCGACCATCTTAATCAGGTCTTTGAACTGGGTCAGTATATATTCCCGGTCTTTTTCCTGTTGCGGTCCATAGCAGAAGGGAACGTCGAGAATAAAATGGGGAATGTTCAGCTCGCGATGGTGGACATCAAACCATTTTGTCAGCAGGGAGCAGTTATTGGTATCGGAAACCAGCAGGTGTGGTTTGGGCAGCCCCATGGTAGGCGATGTCGCGCCGTTGTCGGCCATGCAGCCGATATCGATGCGGGCATAGGAGCAAAGGTCCATGGAATAGCCCAGGGATTCGGCACGGAGGCACTGGTCCGCACCCACCCCTTTGGCGGCACAAAGCGCGGCATGACTTTCCGGCAGGCAGAAAACCACGTTGTCAAAACCCTGGAAAATTTCGGCCGGGACAATGATCGCCCCCCAGACCACAAATGCATCGTTGGCCGCCCGGGAATGCATGCCCATGTAAGCGTTGGTCAGCAGTTCCGTCAGGTTTCGGCCGGCTTGTGTCTTTTCGTTGATTTCCATGTCGGGCCCTCTTTTATTTTTCGATCAGTTCCCTGAATGCTTCCAGGCGTGTGCGAAAGGTCTCGGCGCCGATATTGTCGTCCATGGATATTTCAAGGGACAAGACCGGTACCCCCTGGTCCTTGAGATTTTTTTCAAGGCTGGGAAGTTCAAAATATTCATATTCACAGAACTTTTCACCGACAAACACAAAACCCCGGGCGGAGTTTTCCAGAACCCGCCGGACGACCGCCTCCAGTCGGCTGTCGGAAGAATACAGCAGGGTGGTGCAGGGAAAATGTTCCCTGTAAAAGCGGACATAAAAGTCCAGGACGTCGTCCCATGTGTCCGGGGTGCGGGCGTAGGAACGGTGCATGAAAGCGATATCATTACCGGCCACGATCAGTCCGGCCTGGTCCATTATGTCACATATTTCCGTTGGCGGCGGCAGAATACCGCTGACCAGTACCCGGGCGGAATCATCTCCGGACAAGGGTTTTTCAGGGAGCCTGGAAAGCACTGCTTCCAGAAGGGCGATTTGTTTGTTGACTTCCATAAAATTGGCATTGGTAAGCACCCGGCAAAAGTCGGCAAAAGGCAGCCTGCCCCGGGATACCGCATTTTCCAGCTGTCGGCAGAGTTCCCGCATGCGGTCATACAGTCCCACACTGTCGGCAAAGCGCTCCTCGGAAAATTTAACCCCGTAAAAATCCTCGAGGTTATTGATAAGGCGTTCAAATTCTTTTTTAAGATAATCAGAAGCATCCGCTTGTTCCGGAGATGTCATGGGCAAATGAAAGCTGAAATGCGGGTGCAGCATGCCGCCGTTTGTCACCACCCCTTCGCGCAGAATTTCAGGCAGGTTGCGCAGGGTGTCACCGGCGTTATAGAACAGCAGCCCGTCTAAGAGTTCTTCCCATTCACTGATGACAAACTGGGTCAACCGGCGGGCGACCGAACAGGCGTAGCTCTGGATATGCCGGTCGGCATCGTTGACATGGGGTACGACCTCGGCCAGCCCCCACAGAACAAACGGGGTCATTCCCAGGCTGTGCAGCAGTTCCAGCGGAGGGTAAAGCGGCATGCACCCGATAACGGGTCGGGAGCCGTTTTTCAGTCGGGTCAGTGCTTGCAGAGGTGTTTCCATAAATCGCGGTTCCTTTCAAGTTCCATTGACAGACAGAATCCAGATTGCCAAACAATCTTTCAGCCGTTCATCCTGTATCATGCGGCGGTTTCCGCCTCGGCCAATGCCAGATCCTGATAAGCATGGAAAAACCGGTCACAGAAATCGTCCCACTGTTCACAGGCGCGGATCGTCTTTTCATCCATATCAAAAAAATGCGGGATGTTCATCAGTTCTACCAGTATACGGGTATATCCGTCAATAATTGCCGTATCCGTGCCCTTTAATATACGACCGACAAATTCTTCCGGCGGATACCACTGCCTTACTTTCTGAAAGTCCAGAAAGAGCTGGGTCAGCAGAACGTTTCGCGGGCCTTCCCATAATTCATTGACCATGCCGTCCCGGAACATGCGGGGAAAGCTGGAAAAATCCTCCATGACACCGTGTCCGCCGAAGGAGCTGATGCCCAGCCGTGAAAGTTCGATGGCATCCCGGGCCACGGTAATTTTCTGCAGCAGAATCAGCTGCCGGACGTCAAAACGATGTTTGCGCATTTCCAGGGGCTCGTCGGTTTTCGAGCTGACCGACAGGCCGCCTGAATCCAGTCCCACGGAAAGGCCGCCGGGAAGTTCGATAAACGCCTTGTAGACCTTGAAATTACCGGCTATGGTTCGTTTGACAAAATGGGCGTTTTTTAAATACTGACCGGCCATCATGGGGAAATCCTTAAGTTTGAAGCCAAAGGCAGAGCGGAATTCCCCGTATTTTTCAACTTCCCGCAGACCTTTGGACATACCGCCGGCGGATCCAATGGACAGGGCCAGGCGGGAGCAGGTCAGCACAATGCCGACCACGTTGGCCACCCCCCGGTTAAGCGGGCCGAGGGGATAGGCCAGGGCGCCGTTGTAGGTCATTTCGGCCGTGGGCAGTTCGACCGTGCCCATTTTCCATTTCAGGCGGTCGATGGTGTAGCCGTTGCGAATCTCTTTTGTTTTATTCCCCTCAAGCCAGCTAGGTACGACAAACAGGGCCACGGTCTCCGCCCCACGGGGCTTGGCGGTTACCACGGAATAATCGGCATGGGCCGCGGAACAGAAAAACTTGGTACCGTACAAACGCCATTGACCGTCCTCTTGTACCGCTTCCAGGAGGTTGGCGGGTACGTCCGAACCGCCCTGAATTTCGGAGACAAACTGGGCGCCGATGGCAAAATCACCGTTCCGGCCGTCTCTGACATGTTCCAGAATGGCGATGGTTTCCGGGGTGTCGGCGTATTTTTCCAGCAGTTCCGCCAGTCCCCAGGTGCAGATCAGCGGACATGCCAGTCCGGCTTCGGAGTTCTGGCTTAACAGGTAGAGTTTGACAAACCGGTCCCAGTCGGAGGTGGTTTTCGCAAACCAGGCCTCTCCAAAGACCTCTTTTTCCATTACTTCCAGGGCGAAAGGGCGCACAATACGATCAATCCGGTTTTTGTGACCGTCATGATGCATCATGTATGGCCGGTTGTCGGGGGTGACAATTCGTTCGGTCAGGTCCCGCCAGCGGAAAGACGCTTTTTCGGAAAATTCCCGGGCCCGCAAGATGACTGAATCGGCTTCATCACCGGCATACAGCCGGATCATTTTCTGCAAAAACGGATCTGCTTCAAAATAATCGACATTTTGGCGCCATTCCAGATATGGGTTGAAGGTGTAAGGGTTGTTTCGGTCCGGATAAGACATGGGGGCCTCCTTCTGGTTAAATAAACCGGTTTGCGGTTATGAAACAAAATCCACAACCGGTAAAAAATATACAGCCCGCCGGGCCGGGGTGTCAAGAAAAAAATCCACAACCGGTAAAAAATGTTTGTTCCCCCCGGTTTTTAATGGTAATCTTCAAAATATGGCAGATGAAAAAGTTTCCAAAGGAGAAGAAACCCGGGCTCGCATCCTGGCCGCGGCCCGTGATGTTTTTACGACGAATTCGTTTCAGGCCGCCAGCATCAGGGCCATTGCCAATAAAGCCGGCGTGCGGCATCCGCTGGTGGTGCATTACTTCAAGTCCAAAACCGCGTTGTTCGAAGCCGTATCCTCACAAATCCAGCAGGACCTGCTGGAAAGCCATGCCGGTTTTTACCATCACCTGACGGCGTTGGCGCCGGACCGGCGCCTGGATGTTTACCTGGAAGGTGTCATTCGTCAGGGGTTACGGGAGACCGATGCCTATCGTATGATTCTGCTCAACACCATGGAAATGATTGTCCCCCATAAACCCCTGCCCGGTCTTGACCGGATGGCCGGGATTTATCAAAGAACCTGTTCGCTGGTCGGCGATTATGTCCTTCAAGGGGCTTCCGGGGACCACATCGACATGTTCATGACCGTTTTTACCATGACCGCGGCCCACTTTTTCGGCGGCCGGGCCTTTCATCAAAAGGTACTGGGGCTGGTTTCGGACGCGGCATATGAGCGCTGGGTCGGCGCCACCTTCAGGCAGATTTTCAGGCCGGTGCTGGAGGCATTGTCCGGGGACAGGGCATTGTCGATGGATAAATACATGTCACGATGGCAGGAAACACATGGCTCCGGCAACAGGGGTTTTCCAGGCGGCCGATCGGGCATCAAATCTGAAGAAAACAAATCCCTGCTCCGGGGCGACATCACCCGGCAGCGCATTATCGAGGCCGCCTGCCAGGTTTTTGCCGTCTATCCCTACGACCGGGCCACCATCCGCATGATCGGCGAGGCCGCAGGATTTGATTTTTCCCGAATCCACCACATGTTTCCCACCAAGGCGGAATTATTTGAAGCCGTGATCCATGCGAATTTTAAAGCATTCATGAACGTTGTCTCCGACTGGCAGGAGGGTACGGCCGGAATGACGCCTGAGGAGGTGTTTGTTCACTACCTTCAAAAAGGGTTGTTTTATTGTTTTGAGAATCGCGAAACCCTGGGCATGCTGGTGGTCAATATCGCTCATTATGAGAACTACCGGGACGTTTCGGGTTTTCCGTTTATGGCCCGGGTCCATTCCAATATGCTGGAGATGGTGAAGCAGAGTGCGCCGGCCGGCGTGCCTTATGAAAAGGTGAGCAGCTGGCTGTACACGATTGTCATGATGGGCTATACCTTTGCCGGTGCGCCCGGATATCCGGCCCGGATGATGGGCTTGGAACCAGATTCAGACGCCTACCGGCGACGGGTGTTTGAAACGCTGTTGTATGTTTTTATGCCGGCATTATTGAAAAACGTGGAACGGTTGTAAAATGCAGCAGAGCCTGGCTGCTTCGACCAAGCGCAGGTCGTGACTCGCGTAGGGGCACCCCCCTGTGGGTGCCCTTTTATCGGGCGGCCACAGGGGGCCGCCCCTACAACATTGGCGAATGGTCGTGAACGCACGTAGGGGCACGGCGTGCCTGCCCTAAAGGGTGATAACCTTGTCGGCCAGCTGCATGGCCGTAACAATATCCAGCATGTTGGTGGTCTGGCCCACCTGTTTTTTGTCCAGAAGGTCAAAATGGTCCAGGCAGGTGCCGCAGACCAGGATGGTCAGGCCGTTTTTTTCGTAACCTTTTAAGTCGTCGAGTACGGCCGAGCCTTCAATGGCCATCTTGACACCGTTGTTGACCAGTACCAGGCGCCAGAGGTCATCGCCCATTTCCTTTAAGGTGCGGATATAGTTCACCATCAGTTTCAGCCCCAGGGCGTCGTCACCAAACCCCAGGCGATCGGTGGCGCACATGACCATGATGCGGGTCTGCTCCTCCGGTGATTCAGTCGATCCGGCGGATGGTCCGGGGGCGGGGGCTGCCGCTGCGTCACGTGAAGCGGTGAGGAGAAAATCGTCTCCCTGCTCCTGAACATTGATGGTAAATCCCTGTGACTCCAGAAAGCGGAGCACGTTCTGCAGGGAGGCCTTGTTATCCACCAGAACATTAACGGCATTGAGCGGTTCTGATTCAATGGCGGCCTTGGTCTGCAAAACCGGGGCGGGGCAGGAAAGCCCCCGGGCATCAATCTGCTTCATCTGATCATCTCCTTCAATGATTTAATGCCGGGGCATACACATCATGCCGGTCGGGAATTTCAGGCCGGCATCGTCCGTCGCGAATGGCGTCAATCAAGTCCTGCCGGTTGTGAATCGGTGTTTCAAAACGGGTTACCACACGGCCGACCTCAGCCGGCGAGTGGGCGTCGCTGCCGCCGGTTTCAACAAGATGATACCGGTTCCGCCACTGGCTGGCCTGAAGATTTTCAATGACGGTATTACGGCCGTTGACGCTTTCCATGGCCGGGCATAGGCCAGCCGCAATCGGGTGTTCGGAAACCGGACGTATTTTTCGAAAGGGGTGTGCGGCCACGGCCACGCCGCCGGTGTTCCGGACATGGATCAGCAGGTCATCGGCGGCCATGTTTTTGGGGAGTTCTTCATACGGGCCGAAAATCAGAAAATCACCGTCGGCCGTGGTATATTCCATACCAAAAATAACCGTCAGGCCGTTTTCCTGGCGGCCCTCTGTCAGGTGGTGGCGGATGTTCATGGTCTGGTGATCGGTGACACAAATGCCATCGATACCGGCCAGCGCAGCGCTTTCCAGCAGTGTGTCAGTGCCCAGCACGCTGCACGGAGACAGGTTTGTGTGTATGTGAATATCAAACAACATAATTAAATAATGATATCGGAAGGGTGAAAAATCAAATTGATTGTTTCAATGCGCAGTGGCGTTTGTATAGAAAAAGCCGATGAATTCGGGAAAAGGCCGGAATCGGTGCCCCCGGTTTATCTCCGCCGCTTCAGGTCCTGCTTTTCAGCGGCACTGAAGATGCCCGGCAGTTGCCGGATACCTTCCACAACCATGCTGTTGATGTTGAAAAAGGTGATGCCGCGATTGCTCCCCAGGTGTTCGGTGATGGCGGACATGGGCCATTTGGCCATGCGTACATAGATATGGCTGCTGTTAACGTCCCGGGCCAGGATCATGGCGGCGGTAATGTTGCCGATATCATCATCCGTACACAGAAAAAAGGCTTTTTCAGGGCTGTCCGTCAGGTGCAGGGTCTGGATGCAGGCCTGAGAAAAAGTCACCCGGTCGGCCAGATCCAGGTCGGCCGCCAGGGAAGCGACTTCTTCGGTCAGGTCCCGGGTGTCGATAATTTCAAAGCTTCGTGCTTTCGGGTTACGCATATCCCGGGACAGGACGTCAAGCAGGTCGCGGCCGAACTTGCCGAAACCGAGAATGGTAATATGTTTGATATCCCGGCGAGTGTCCCGGTTAAAATGCCGGGCAATCATGTTGGTGGCGGCAATGCGGTAGGTATCAAAATAACGAATGCCCAGCACCCCTTCGGTACGAAAGATCCGGCGCGCGGTTTCAGCCAGTTTTTCATTGGCGATATGTGCCCAGAGGAGGCGTATCCGGCCCTCGGGTGCCCGCATCCAGTCATAGGCACCGACAACCCCTTCGAGGTTGGCCAGGTCGTCACCCGACGCGAAAATCATGGCCCGGCAACGCGCCGCGCCTGCCTTTTCGAGCACCAGCCGGGAATGAAAACTCCCCTGGATCATGGAAACATGGTGCTCGGCGCACCAGTCATCAAAGCATTCCGGATCTCCCCAGTCAATTCCGACCACCCTTACCCCGGCCTGCTTGAGGGTTTCGGCCAGCAGTTTACCGGTCCGGCCGACGCCGCAGATCAACACATGCCCCTTCAGCCAGCGCGTGGCCAGCAGCGGAGAATGCTTTAAAAAATAGGAGATGGCCGTGCCCGCGGCCGACAGGGCAATTGCCGGTGCGAAAAAATAAATAAAAATCAAAGGCGGATGGGATGGAAAGGCCGGCAGATCATGTTCCAGAATAAACAGGCGGATGGTAAAATAAAGCGCCCCCCAGAAGTCCAGTCCCGGGCTCGCTTTTGGAAAGTAAATGATCCCGATGACCATTACCAAGGTGATACTCAGCGTCCAGGCCATGATCTTAAGGGACAGTTTGCGGTTGGTGTTTTTCATACCGGCGTCCGAATATGTAAAAGATTATTCAGGGTATGATATCTTTTTCCATGCGATTGATAAATGCAATAATGAACAGGAAAAATAAAATATTCATCAGGAAAAGGTTCTTCCGCAATGTCAAGATTGCCGAAGCCTGCCTTGTGAATCCAGCGCTGCATGCATTCTGCTCCGACTTTTCGCTTCAGCTTCTGGAACAGGGGCTCGTTTTTCATCACTATCTACTGGAATTAGAATCTCATTGCGTCGCAGGAACCATGGCGTGAAAGGCGGGTTGTAACGCGCCCAGACCGGTTCGCCCAGAATTCTGAATCCGTTTTCTGCAATCCAGGCCTCAAGTTCCTTCAGGTATCGAAGGTAGCGCTTCTCACTCCATGTACCGGAATACCGTACGCAGGCCATCCGGCGTGCTTTTATCCGGCGCAACTTGACATCCGGGTTATTCGGGACCGGTAAGGTCTCCAGTGTATATGACATGGGCATCATGAATGAAACCAGCCACCCTCCGGCCGTGGGTTTCTGTCCGACAGGTGCTGTCATGGCGATCTTTTCTGATGACGGTTTCTGGGTTACCGGCGACGTCATCGATATGCTTTGCCGTGATTGATTCTCACCGGATATGTAATTAAACAACCGTTTGAAAGCCTTGTCTCCGGCATCCTCAAGAGGGCCCCCGACTTCGGTCTCCGCTATAATATAAGGTGGATAATCGCGGAGTTCAAAATTATTTGTCTGTCTCAGGAGTTTGTATCTGGCCTCCTCGACTGAGGTGGCACACCCTGCCGCAAAACCCGTCAGCAGGATTAAAACAATGATTGATTTTATGTGCTGCATTACAGTTACCCCCCTTGATCGTTTTGCCGATTAACGCTGCTTATCAGCGGCGCGGGTTGCCGGCGTCAGCTGAAACGCTTTTGTTCGCCCGATATCGTTTCGATCACTGTTTCATAAGATATTCGGCTACGGCCTGATAGGCCGGCAGCGAGGTCGGGTCGATCTTAGCATTCTTTGCCACGGGAAAAGAGGAAAAGCGTACGATTACCATCTCTGCGGCCGGGTCTATATATATCGTCTGCCCGTGTACCCCCCGGGCGGCAAAAGCCCCGTGCTTATTATGAAAAACCCACCACATACTGCGATAGCTGCCGCCGGCGAGGGTTTTGTAACCCGCCCTGGCAAAAGCAGCCCTGTCGCCTCCGGCCCGGATCTTGTCGGTAACCGCTTTCTGGAACAACCGTTGTCCATTGATCTCGCCGCCGTCAAGCATCAACAGGCCGATGCGTCCCAAATCCCGCAAACCGGCGCTGAGCCCCCCGCCCGCGAATGGCGTACCCTTGGCGTCCACCGTCATATACCCGTCCTGTTCCGCACCCATCCTGCTCCAGATGCGCTCTGACAGCAGTTGTGCCAGGTCCTTGCCGGTTGCCCGCGAGACAATCCATCCCAGGGCATCCGTATTGACGGTTTTGTAGCCAAAAGTGTCGCCATGAGCACCCTTTTGTTTGACGGTTTGGAGATATTCGAAATAGCCATTGGGGCCTATGTAGCCCCCGGGTTTGGGTAAAGGGCTTGCCGCTTTTGAATATACCCAGATGTCGGCTTCGGGGTCGGCGTAGTCCTCGCTGTAATCAAGAGCGGTGGTCATGTCCATGATCTGGCGCACGGTGGCACTCCCGAACGCGCTTTCCTTGAGCTCGGGAACCAGGGTTTCAACCCTGGCCGTTTCATCAAGCCGGCCCTCTGCCACGAGAATCTCGGCCAGGAGCCCTGTCAGGGACTTGGTCATGGACATGGCCGCATGCTTACCCGCCTCGTTCAAAGCGCCGAAGTATCGCTCATAAACGACGTTACCCTTGTGAATGATGAGAATCCCGTCCGTGTAGTTCGCCGATAGCGATTCCTTCCAGGTCATCGGATCTTTGCCGCCGATGGGCGTAAAGGTCAGCTCATCGATTCCCTGTTTTAAGGCGTACTTCAGCGGTACCGGTGCGCCGATGCCCCGGCTGACTTGTTTTGTGGGCATGAGTTCACGGATGTGGCATACGGTCCAGCGCAGTTTCGGAAAGCTGAAGAAGTCGGATTCCGGCTGCATGATCAGCTTTTCGGCCGGCGGCGGAAAACCCTTCATCCAACCCAGTACGGCCGGGTCGGACGCTTCTGCGCTCAGCGGATTGACGGTTTGCGCATAGGCACCGCCCGATATGGCCAGCAGGACAATCCCTCCGATGAGTCCCAGCAAAGACGTTCGATTAAGAAGCAACATGTTCTTTCCTTCATGTTTACCGTGGGTTAACGGCGTCTGAAGTCAATGGCAGCCAGGGCTTCCACCGACTTTTCTGGACCCGAATGCCCTGGCTGTCCACTTGAGCTTCGTCAGTTCTTAATTATTTCAATATCAGGTAAATTGTCAGCCACTTCCTGAAATGAGTTTGATGATTCCAGAACTTCCTTGATTTCAGGTAGTGGGTCTGACCATATTTCTTGTAAATCTGCCTCACCCTCATTAACGATTTGGAAAGCAAGTTTTTCTACGGGAGGTATGAATTCTGTAAAGATATCTTCTTTATTCCCTCTTGCATCAATGCGATACCATCCAATATCTGGTAAATATACAGCATTGAGGCCATGTAAGCAGAATGGCGGCTTATCATTTTCAACGGTAAGCCGCTGATAACAGAGTCCTGTCGGGATTCTGTTTGCTCTGAGCAAAGCGGCCAATAGATGACTTTTGGCATAGCAAAATCCTGTTTTGTGTTCGAGTACATCTGAAGCTTTGCATGTAACAGGATTGAGTTGGTAATCGTTGCTATGCTTTATTTCATCACGGACATATATAAAACATTTTTTTGCGATTTCCACTGAACGATCAATGCCTTGAGCAAGAGCCTTTGCTTTCGTCAAGACTTTGGGATTATCCCAGTCAATGATTGCACTTGATATCAAATATTTGTTCATAAGTTCATTTTAGCATGGGCGCTGACTTTATTATTGTGATTTTCGTTTTTCGTGTGGAAAAGTATTCTTTTAGCAGTTAAATCAATATAAAAACTTATGTCAATAAATTAAAATTCAATAAAACAAATCCGTTGATCTATAATTTATGAACTTTTATAACGGTTGAGATTAAACGCCGGGGGCACAGACCCGGAGTCGTGATCATGGTTTGAATAATCTGATAATATGGCTGCCGGTTAATACAGAACAGAAATTTTGGTCGGCTGAAATTTGGCGGTATTTAGATAAGAAAAAAGATATCGATGCCCAGGGCCATGAAGTTTTTTATGTTTGTGTTGTGGTATGGTAATATTAAATAAGCACTTTTACTCACTGTTTTGGAATTAATCTTGGAAGTCGGTATGGCCCGAAAATGTATTCTGATACTACTGGATGGTCTGGGTGACCGGTCCTATCGGCGTCTGGGCGGCCGGACCCCGCTTCAGGCCGCCGATACCCCGAACCTGGATCGTCTGGCGGCAGCCGGTGCCAACGGGTTGTATCATGCCGGCACGATCGGCCAGGCCCTGCCCAGTGAAAACGCGCATTTTTCCATGTTCGGCTATGACATGGCCGATTTCCCGGGCCGGGGCGTTCTCGAGGCTTTAGGCGCGGGCCTGGAATGCCCGCCGGAGGCGGTGTTTCTGCTGTCCCATTTTGTCAGCCTTAAACAGGTCGGGCAAACCCTGGTGCTGGAGCAGAACAAACCCGAAATGACCGCAAAAGAGATTGCGGCACTGACCGACTGTATCCGGACTTTTGAACATCCTGACGGCACGGTGACGTTTCATCCCATGAACGGTATCCGGGGCATTCTCCGTTTGGACGGCCGGGTGTCGCCGCAGATAACGGATTCTGATCCGTTTGCCGACGGCAAGCCCCTGGTGTCGGTGCTTCCCTGGCGGACAGCGGCCGACCGGGAGGCGGCAGAAAATGCTGCCCGAATTCTGCGCGCTTATCTTATCCGGGCGTATGAAAAACTGGCGCGTCATGAGGTGAACAAAAAGCGGCGGCCGGCCGGCCAAATGCCCGTAAACGGGCTGGTGACCCAGCGGGCCGGGCAGTTGAAGACAGTTGTTCCGTTCCGGAAAAAATACGGCCTGCGAGGGTTGATCATGGCTTCCGGCCCGGTTTACTGGGGCCTGGGAAGCTATCTTGAAATGGCGGTTAAAAAAGTAAAGGACAGCCGTGACCCGGGGGCGGATCTGGCCGAACGGCTGAATACGGCCCGCGCAGAATCAGCAGAATATGATTTTGTCCATGTGCATACCAAGGCGCCGGATGAAGCTGCCCACACCAAGGACCCCGTCCGGAAAAAAGATGTTATCGAGTCCCTGGATGCCGGACTGGGTCTGTCCCTGGAACCGTTTTTAAACGACCCCGACCTGCTGACAGTGGTCACGGCCGATCACTCCACGCCCAGTGCCGGGCCACTGGTCCACTCCGGAGAAAGCGTGCCCCTGGCCATGGTCGGGCCGGGTATCCGGCAGGACGGCGTGAAACGTTTTGACGAGGTCAGCGCGGCGCCGGGGGCGCTGGGCATGATCCGGGGAAGGGAGCTCATGCTGCTGATTTTAAACCACCTGGACCGGGCCAAGCTGGCCGGCATAATGGATACGCCCGAAGACCAGCCGTACTGGCCGGGTGATTATGAACCTTTTACAATCGATTGATAACGGAATATTTTGATCTGCCATGTCAGACCATAAAAACATAGACCCGGTCGAGGTGGGCGTCATTCACGGCCGATTTCAGATATTGCACAATGACCATCTCAAATATCTTCTGGCCGGCAAAGACTGCTGCCGCAGGCTGGTGGTGGGGATCACCAACCCCGATCCCCGCTTGACCGCAAAAGAAGCCAGCGCTCCGGAAAGGGATAACCCCCTGGCCAACCCCCTGACCTATTATGAAAGGCAGTGCCTGGTCACGGACGTGCTTCAGGCGCAGGGCCTGTCAGCCGCCGATTTTTCGGTGGTTCCGTTTCCGATTAATTTTCCCGAGTTGTACCGGTATTATCTTCCCCTGGAGGCCCTGTTTTTTCTGACCATTTATGATGACTGGGGCAGGACCAAGCGCGACTATTTCAACTCCCTGGGTCTGCAAACCCGTGTGTTATGGGAGGTGCCGCCCGAGCAGAAAGGCATCAGTGCTGCTGATGTGCGCCGGCGGTTGATGACCGGGCAGGCCTGGGAACACCTGGTGCCCCCGGTCGTGGCGGAGCGTCTTAAAGAGTGGCATGTTGCCGGGCGCCTGGCGGCATTGAACCGCCAGGCAACAGCACAAAACCGCCCAAAACGTTAGGCCTGTTGACATATAGACCCGATTTTGTTATATATAATACAACATAAACGTTCTCCCCCGGCCGATAATTAGATTGCGAACATGATGGTGGATCCTGACAGCCTGAAAAAAGACGGTTTTGATCTCTACAAAAAAGGCGACCATGAGGCGGCCCTCCGGCAGTTCAACGCTTCCCTCAATATGCAGCGGCATAATCCAGAAGCCTGGTATGGAAGGGCCAACTGCCTGATTCGGCTGGGGCGTCTCAACGACGCGCTTAACAGTTATGACCGTGCCGTTGATGGTGCCCCGTTTTATGCCAAAGCCTGGTTCGGCCGGGCCGTTGCCCTGCAGAAACTGGGTTTCCAGGACCAGGCCTTTATCTCTCTTAAGACATGCGTCGTCTATGCCCTGGACGGCGATACAGCTCAGAAAAAAAAGGCGGCCGAAGCGGTTGAGAAATATATCAAAAAAGGGCTCGAGCCCGTTCCGGACAGTGCCTTTGTGCTCATCGTACAGGGGTATAACCTGGCGGCGGATCATCAGGATTTTGTTCAATCCATCGAATGTTTCGACAAAGCCATTCAGCTGAGCCCCGCTGTTTCCAAAGCCTGGCAGTTCAAGGCCATGAGCCTGAGCGCCCTGGGCCGTCTGGATGAAGCCATTGCCGCTTATGAACAGGCGGTGGAAATCGAAGAACATAACGCGATCTACTGGTACAACAAAGCGGTCCTGCACAAAAATGCCGGACAGGCGGACAATGCTTGTCAGGATTTCATAAAAGCCATCGCGCTTTGCCCCGATTACCTCGAGGCCCTGAGCAACCTGGGTAATCTGCTGGGCATCATCAATCGGCCCGAAGAATCTCTCAAATATCTCAAGCAGGCGGTGGAGATTTCGCCCGATGCTGAAAACCCCTGGTTTAACAAGGCCATGACCGAAGACCAGCTGGGCCTGACAGCCGAGGCGGTTTATTCCTATCAGCAGTTTCTGGATCTGGCGTCACCTGCCAATGCCAAACAGATCGAGCATGCCCGGGCCCGTATCCAGGCCCTGTCCGGCGATTTTCAGAAATCCGCCGTAGTTACGGAGCAGGCGCCTTCAGGAAAACCGACCCCCCCGCCGCTGCCACAGGAAACAGACGCAGCGGCTGATCCGGAGGCGTCCGCTTTCTGGAACAGCAAAGGCATTGAATACTTTGAGCAGAACAACTTGAATGAGGCCATCGCCTGTTTTGACCGGGCCATAGACCTCAATCCCGCTTCGTTCCGTCCCCTGATGAACAAGTCCATTGCTTTAAGTGACCTGGGCCGTCATGAAGAGGAGCTGGCCTGCCTTGAAAAAGCGGTCAAGCTGGCCCCCGAAGAATTTGCCATCTGGCTTAACCTGAGCTCGGCACTGACCAATCTCGACCGTCTGGAAGAAGCCCTGGAAGCTGTTACCAGAGCACTGGCACTCAATCCGGACGACGGCCTGTCCTGGTATAACAAGGGTAAGATCCTGGTTGACCTGGATCGGCTGGAGGAAGCCCTGACCTGTTATGACCGGGCCCTGAAAATCGACCCCCGGGACACCCATGCCCTGAACAACAAGGGCACCTGCCTGCTCCGCCTGGGCGACTACTACAATGCCAATGCCTGTTTCGAACAGGTAACGTCCATCAAGCCCGATCATATCTTTGCCTGGAACAACCAGGGAGAGGCCTTGAACAAGCTCAAGCGGTTTGACATGGCCATCAGGTGCTTTGAAAAGGCGCTGTCCTTAAGGGATTATGCCTCGCCCTGGTGCGGCAAGGGCGAGAGCCTTTTGAGCCTGGGCAAGCCGGAAGAAGCCCTGGCGGCGTTTACCAAAGCCCTTGACCATCATTACATTTACACGGATGCCTGGCTGGGCAAAGCCCGGTGTGAAGAGCAGCTGGGCCTGGAAAGTGACCGGATCAACTCATTGAAGCGCTATATCGGATTTGCGGCCGCGAAAAAAAGCGGTTTTGACGGGACCCAGGAGGACCTCGACAGGGCACGGCAGACCCTGCTCGACCTGGGGTTGCCGGAAGCGGAGCTGGACGCGGAACTGGCCGACATCCGCGCCGTGGCCTTGACGCCGCCCAGAAAGCCCAAATTACGAGGCGGTTCCGGGGATTTTATCGGGCAGAAATATGAAGTCTACCGGGTCCTGGGCAAAGGCGGTTTCGGCGTGGTGTATCATGTTTTCAACCACGATACCGGACAGGTTCTGGCCTTAAAGACCTTCCGCGACGAGTATATGAAGGATGAAAAAACCCGGGATCTGTTTAAAAAGGAGGCCCAGATCCTGGTGGATATGGATTCGCATCCCTTTCTCGTGGAAGATTATTTTGTGGATGAAGTTGCCGGCCGGATTTATATCGCCATGGAATACGTGGCCCCTGATGAAGACGGATTGAATACCCTGGAGGATTATCTGCGGCGTAAACCGCCCGACCTGGCCCTTTCCCTGCGCTGGGCCGTCCAGTTCTGCCTGGGCATGGAATTTACCGCTTCCCAGGGCATGAAGTGCCACCGGGACATCAAACCGCCCAACATCATGATTACCCCGCAGAAAGACGTCAAGATATCGGACTTCGGCCTGGCCGGCATCGTGTCCGCCATTTTCCCGGCACCGGGCGGTGACGCAGGCCAGGTGCAGTCAGGCGCGGCCGTCCAGACCATGATGGGCGACAGTTTCGGCACGCCCACCCACATGCCGCCCGAGCAGTTTACCAACGCCGCCGCCTGTGATGAACGAAGCGATATTTATTCCTTCGGTATTGTGCTGTACCAGATGGCCTCGGGCGGTTCGTTGCCGTTTATGGCGCCTTACCCCAAAGACAACTCGCCCGCGGAAATGAACCGGTTCTGGAAACAGATGCAGGAACTGCACGCGCTTTCTGCGCCGCCGCAACTGGATTCCCCGCTTTTACCCGTTATCCGGCGCTGTGTTGAAAAAGAGCCGGACAAGCGTTATCAATCCTTTGCCGATTTGCGGGCCGAGCTCGAACCCCTGCTGATGGAGCTGACCGGCGAAACCGTCATCCCGCCGGAACCGGCCGAGATGAATGCCGCGGCCTGGCTCAACAAGGGACTGAGCCTGAAAAACCTGGGGCAGCTTGATGAGGCCATTGCCTGTTATGACAGGGCCATTGAAATGAATCCGCCCGCCCGCTCCATCTCCCTGGCCTGGAACAACAAGGGAAACTGCTTTCTCAATCGGGGCCGGAGCCAGGAGGCCCTGCAGTGTTTTGAGACCGCCCTGCAGCACAATTCCATGAATGAAAAAGCCTGGTGCAACAAGGGGTTTGCCCTTCACAACCTGGGCCGGTTCAGCGAGGCCCTGGAGTGTTATGACAAGGCCCTGAAAGCCGAGCCCGCCTACGCCATTGCCTGGGCCAACAAGTCAAACACCTATTTGAGCATGGGTGATTATGAAAAAGCCATCATCTGCGCCGATGAAGCCATCAAGTTTGATAAAGGCAATGACGCCGCCTGGAACAACAAGGGCGCGGCCTACTTCGCCTCCGGTTATCTGCCCGAGGCCCTGACCTGTTACCAGAACGCCCTGGCCGTCAATCCCAACGAGATGACCACCCATTACAACATGGGCCTGGTTTTTAATAACATGAAAAAATACAAGGAAGCGATTGAATGTTATGACCGGGTTCTGGCCATAAGGCCGAACTACGCGCATGCCTGGTGCAACAAGGGCAATACCCTGATGATTTTAAAAGAGTATGAACAGGCCATGGCCTGCCTGGACCGGGCCCGGCAGGCCGATCCCAAATATACTACGCCGCTTTATTACAAGGCCTATGTCATGCTGAATATGAAAAACAATAAGGAAGCCAAAAAGTACTTTGAGGCGTTTTTAAAGGTCACGCCGCCGAACAGCCCGGGCAGCGCGGTCGCGGATGCCAGGCAATGGCTGGCAAAATTATAACGGCCCCCAAAAAATACAAATTTGTAGGTTGTTTTTCAGGCGACAAGATATTTATCCCGGATTTTTAAAACAGCCGACCGGTGATCCGTATATTCGGCAGCAGGTACCATGGGCGGTTTTTCCTGCAAGTTTAATTTGTGGACTTGTGCCCGGAGGGCGACATAGGCTGCTTTGAGCTGTCCGGCTGATGACGCGTCAATGATGTAATTTGCCGCCATGGTTTCAAGAATCCGGATGTTATCGGTCCACCGGGTCACTTCCGGATGTTCATGGGCGTTGGCAAGCACCAGGTACTGGACCAGAAATTCAATATCAATGATCCCGCCTTCGTCCTGCTTGAGATGAAAAAGGGTTTTGTCCGTGTTACCGTGCTCGGTTCTTATTTTTTCCCTCATGGATGTGATTTCTTCTAAAAGTACCGCCCGGTCTCTTTTTTTGCACAGGATGGCTTTGCGGATGCCTTCAAACCGGGCAAAAAGGTTCCGGTCTCCGCATAGCGGTCTGGCCCGCACCAGCGCCTGGTGTTCCCATGTCCAGGCATCGTTTTCGTAATAGTCACCAAGTGATGTGATATGGCTGACAATCATGCCGGCATCCCCGCTGGGCCGAAGCCGCATATCCACTTCGTACAGACGGCCGGCAGTGGTCCGGGTGGTCAAAAAATGAATGATTTTCTGGCCAAGCCGGAAGTAAAAGAACGAATTTTCAGTGGACTCGTCTCCACCGGTGGTATTGCCGTTTTCTCCGGCATGAATAAACACCAGGTCCAGGTCGCTGCCGTAACCGAATTCAATCCCGCCCAGTTTGCCGAATCCGAGAACGGCAAAACCGGTATACGCGGCTTCGCCGTTGCTGATGCCTGACGGGAAACCGTATTTTTGCGTCATCTCCTGCCAGGTGGTGTGATAAACGTTTTCGATAATCACTTCCGCGATGTCCGTAAGGTAGTCGCTGACCTTCATCAGCGGAAAGGCGCCGCTGATGTCGGCCACGGCAACACGGAGGGTGTTGATCTGCTTGAAAACACACATTTCCACGATCATGTCTTCAAGATCGGCGATGGATATTTTCCGCAGCCGCAGTTTCAGCTCTTCTGCGATCCGGTCTTTTCCCGGTGGACCAGAATTCATCCGGTTGTCTAAAAGCTCATCTAAAAGAACCGGATGCCGGGTTAAATAGGAGATGATCCAGGGACTTTCACTGGTCAGCTTTATCAGGTGGTCGATGACCGAAGGGTTTTCATTTAGAAGGGCGATGTAGCAGGTGCGCTTTTCAATCGTAAGGACAAGGTCGATCAATTTGCCGATCAACCGGACCGGGTCTTTCCGGGACAAGAGCTTTTTTAAAATGATCGGGATGAGCTTGTTGACTCTTTCAATGCCGTCGCGGCTCATCGTTCGGGTATGAGAGTGGTTTTTCAAATCGTCGAGTAACCGGTAAATCGGCAGGGGCGGATCAAATCCGGCCTGGCCAAGGTCCTCGACGGCCTGCTCCTTGTCGTCAAGCGTTTCCCAGGCGTGTTTCAGCAGCAGGTCCACATCGTCAGCCGGCACGGCGTCATCTGCGGCACCGAGGATCTGCGTAAAATGGTGATGGACCCGTGCCATGTGTTTTTCCAGCAGGGCCTGAAAGTCCTCCCAGCCGGTAAACCCCATGGCGGCGGCCAGCCGGGCTTTGCCCGGGTCGTCTTCGGGAAGGGTGTGGGTCTGCGCGTCCGCATACTCCTGGAGCCGGTGTTCGGTATACCGGAGAAAGGTATAAGCGTCCGTCAATTCCCGGCTGACCGCCTGAGGAATGTGGCCGCCGTCGACAAGCAGGTCCAGTATGGTAAGAAGTTTTCTGTTCCTCAGGACCGGTTCCACGCCGCCCCGGATCAGTTGAAAAATCTGCCCGAAAAATTCGATCTCCCTTATGCCGCCGGCCCCGATTTTAATATTGTTCTTTAGCCCTTTGCGTTTGATCTCCGTGACGATACTCTGCTTCATCTCTCTTAATGAATCGAAACTGGCGTAATCAAGGTATTTGCGGAAGACAAAGGCATGCAGGATTTCCTCAAGGCGGATAATGTCGTTTCTGTTTCCGGTTATGGCGCGGGCTTTGATATAGGCATACCGCTCCCATTCTCTTCCCTGGGCCACCAGGTAGTCTTCCATGGCATCGATGCTCATCACGACCGGTCCGGAATCGCCATATGGCCGCAGTCTGAGGTCGACCCGGAAAACAAAGCCTTCAGCTGTGGCCTGGTCCAGTATCTTTGTCAACCGTCTGGCCAGCCGGGTGAAAAATTCTTCATTGGTGACGGTTTTTTGCGGGGGTAATTCAATGCCCCTGTCCGCATCCGGCCGCGTCCGGCCGGCATCGGGATAGACCAATATCAGGTCGATATCGGATGAGAAATTAAGCTCATGGGCGCCCAGCTTGCCCATGCCCAGGGTGATCAGTTGCGCTTTTGTCCCATCGGCGGAAAACGGGGCACCGAAATCATTCTCAAGAAAAGCATATAGCCGGCAAATCGTGGTCTGTATGCAGGCGTCGGCGAATAGAGAAAGGTCTTTTAAGGTTTCGGAAAGATCGGCCTGTCTGCACAGGTCGCGCCAGGCGATTCGGACCATTTCCCGCCGGCGGAACCTTCGCAGGATGCTCCCGATTTCGTCATCGCCTTGCGCCGGCTCGAGTGCTTTTTCAATGCGGTTGAAGTATTCCTGTTCATGATAAACGCGGGATACGTCACCGCTTTCAAAAAGGTCGGCCAGGATTTCCGGATGGTTCATCAGGGTCCGGTGGACAAACTCGCTGAAGGTAAGAACCGTTCTGATTTGATGGGCCTGGTTTTCATCCGGCCTGAAAAAGAGCCCTTTTTCAGCGAGTTTTTCCAGAAGGACGTCTGTTTTTTTTCGGGAATCGGATGTCAGCTCTTCGGTAAACGGTAATTTTGATGTCATGGATGGCTATGATCTGAATAGTGTGTGTTTTTTAAAAAACCATATCAAAACTGGTATGGACTGTCGATATTGTTTTTGGCCTTTCTATATTTCTATTAAACCTGATCTCCAAAAATGACCGGTTAGACGCTGATCACATAATCACTTAACCACATAATCACTTCAGCTTCATACAGATTGCGTCCCGCGCCTTGCAGAAGGGGCCAGGGCCTGAATTGTCCGTGGGCATCCTCTTATAAAAAAAGGCCGAAGGCTTGCGGTTTATTCAACCGCGACACCTCCGGCCCTTCCGGAAAACAGCGACGTTATTGGTTATATGTCATAGTACAGATAGAACTCATGGGGGTGCGGACGAAGTTTAATGGGATTGACTTCGTTTTCCATCTTATACTCGATCCAGGTTTCGATGACGTCTTTGGTAAACACGTCGCCCTTGGTCAGGAACTCGTGGTCACTTTTAAGCGCTTCTAAGGCTTCATCAAGAGAGCCCGGCGCGGATTCGATGTTGGCCAGTTCTTCTTTGGGCAGATCATAAATGTTCTTATCAAGCGGATCGCCCGGATCAATTTTGTTTTCAATGCCGTCAATGGCTGCCATAAGGACAGCGGAAAAGGCCATGTAGCCGTTACAGGACGGATCAGGGGTACGGAATTCGATCCGTTTGGCCTTGGGCGATCCGGAATACATGGGGATACGCACGGCCGCGCTTCTGTTCCGGCTGGAATAGGCCAGGTTGACAGGGGCTTCAAATCCCGGAACAAGTCTTTTGTAAGAGTTGGTGGTGGGGTTGGTAATCGCGCACAGGGCCTTGCAGTGTTTTAAAATACCGCCGATGGCATACAGGGCTTCCTGGGAAACGCCGGCGTATTTGTCGCCTGCGAACAGGGGGTTGCCGTCTTTCCAGATACTCAGATGGGTATGCATGCCGGTACCGTTATCCTGGAACAGGGGTTTTGGCATAAAGGTCACGGTATGGCCGTATTTATAAGCCACGTTCTTCAAGACATACTTGAACCATACCAGCTGATCGCCCATCTGAAGAAGCGGTTTGAAGCGCATGTCGATTTCTGCCTGGCCGGCGGTGGCCACTTCGTGGTGCTGGCATTCGACGTCAATGCCCAGGTCCTCAAGGGTCAGCATCATTTCGGTTCTTAAATCCTGAAATTTGTCAAGCGGCGGAGTCGGGAAATAACCTTCTTTATGCCTGGGTTTGTAGCCCTGGTTGGGGCCTTCTTCACGGCCGGTATTCCAGGTGCCCTCGACCGAGTCGATCTCATAGTATGCCATATTGCTGGCGGAATCGTATTTGACATCATCAAAAATAAAGAACTCCGCTTCAGGGCCGATGAAGGCGGTGTCGCCGATACCGGTGCTTTTCAGAAAAGCCTCGGCTTTCATGGCGATGTTTCTGGGGTCACGGGAGTAAGACGCACGGGTAATCGGGTCGGCAATGTTGCCGATGAGCACCAGTGTGGGTTCTTCGAAAAAGGGGTCCATCTTGGCGGTGGTGGCATCCGGGATGACCAGCATGTCGCTTTCGTTGATGGGCTGCCAGCCACGGATACTTGAACCGTCAAAACCGAATCCATCTTCAAAGCTGGATTCCTCAAGTTCGCCGATGGGAACGGTAAAATGCTGCCAGATTCCCGGGAAATCCATAAAGCGGATATCCACAACCCTTACCTTGCTCTCTTTGGCCATGTTTAAGACTTCTTTTGGTGTCATGATCTGTTCTCCTTAAATGGTTTTTTACAATCCGTCTTCATATTTTTTTATGCGCCGGCCTTCTTGCCGGTATAACATTGCATGCAGGCATCTGAGGACCGATGCTATTACTAAAGCAATAGCTGTGCCAGACAGCATTTTTTTCATATCTAACTGATATATTGTGTAAAAATGATTTTTTTATGAATTTTGAAAAACGTTTCTGGGTTACAGATTTGTAGTTTTCAAACGAAAAAGCTTACATATTTGTTATTATGGCATTTCCCTTTTAACGTTTTTGTAACAGGCGGCAGCCGAAAAAAGATTGATTCACAACTCCGGTATTGCTATCATTATCATATATAAAAACAAATTGTTACCATTTTCATTGATTTCCATTCAATATGGTTATTTTTTAAAAATTAGAATTTTGGTGAATTAATGAAACCACTCTCTTCTGCGCTTAATATGGTCTGGAACATCGCCGTGCACGAGGCGGCGGCGGTCAGGTCCCAATACATCGAAAAAGAACATGTCTTTATCGGGGCTTTCAGCCTGGACAAGGTCGTTGTTCTGCCGCCTGACCAGCTCCGGATCAACCCTGCGGACATGGCTGATATCAAAACCGAACATGACCGGCTGGCTGCCGTGCTGAAAGGACTAAAGGCGGTCATGCCCGTTGTCCGTCACGCGGTGCGGTCCGCGCTGGCTCCCGGTAACTACAGCCATACCCCGGGCGGTGTCATCCACAGAAGCCCGGCCTGCAAGGAAATGTTCAAATCCGCGGCGACCATGTCCACTTCGGCCAGGATCACCGTGACAGATATTTTGGCCGCCATTCTCGAAGCCCCGGGCGACACCATCAGCGCCGCGCTCGAGAAAACGGGCCTGACCCCGGCGGCCCTCAAGCAGTCCCTCTACCCGGCCAATGTAAACGCCGCTGCGCCGCCCTTCGTTCCCGGTAAAAAAGAACCGAAGCCGGCCACGCCCACCCTGGACACTTACGGCCGGGACCTGACCCATGAAGCCGCCCAGGGCAACCTGGGGCCGTTTGTGGGCCGCCGGGATGAGCTGCTGCAGATCATCCAGACCCTGGCCCGGTCCAAGAAGAACAATCCCGTTATCGTCGGGGAGGCCGGGGTCGGCAAGACGGCGGTGGTGGAAGCCCTGGCCGTCAGAGGGGTTGCCGGCAAGGACGCGCATGTGCTGGGCGGCAAGCGGATCATCGAACTGAACCTGGGCGCGCTTCAGGGCGGCACAAAATACCGCGGCGACTTTGAAGAACGGCTGGACAATATCATGAAAGAGGTCCGGGAAAACAAAAACATCATCGTCTTTATTGATGAAATTCATAACCTCATGGGCGCGGGCAGTTCCGGCAATAATATGGACGCGGCCAATATCTTAAAGCCCGCCCTGGCCCGTGGCGATTTCAATTGTATCGGCGCCACCACCATCGATGAATACAGGAAACATATTGAAAAAGACCCTGCTCTGGCCAGACGGTTTGAAATGATCATGATCAGCGAGCCGGAGCGGGACGAGGCCGTCCAGATACTTAAAGGCATCCGACCCCGGTGGGAAAAGCACTACCAGGTCAGCATAACCGATGCCGCCATCGAGGCGGCCGTGGACCTTTCCCTGCGTTTTGTTTCCGACCGCCGCCTGCCGGACAAGGCCATCGACCTGGTCGACCGGGCCGGCGCCCGGGCCAGGGTGCCCATGCTGAGCATGGTGGCCGGGGCGCCGGTTCCGGATGCCGAACCCGCTTCCGGCGGCACGATTACCGAACAGGCCATCGCCCGGGTGCTTTCCGAAAAAACCGGCATCCCCTTTGAGATTATCGCCGGCCATGGCGGGGATAATGCCGGGGCCCGGATCCTGGAACTGGAACCTTACTTAAAACAGCATATAATCGATCAGGACCGGGCCGTTGATGTGATTACCCGGCGTTTGAAGATCGCCTTTTCCGGCCTTTCCGGCGGCAGCGGCCCCTTGGGCGTGTTCATGTTTCTGGGCCCCACCGGCGTGGGCAAAACCGAAATGGCCAAAGCCCTGGCTGCTTTTTTGTTCGGCGGCCCGGACATGATGATCCGGCTGGACATGTCCGAATTCATGGAAGAGCATTCCGTGTCAAAATTGATCGGTTCGCCGCCCGGCTATGTCGGCCATGAAGATGAAGGCCAGCTGACCGGCAAACTGCGGACGACCCCGTATGCCGTTGTTCTGCTGGACGAGGTGGAAAAGGCCCATTCCCGGGTGTTTGACATTTTCCTCCAGGTGTTTGATGACGGCCGCCTGACCGATGCCAACGGCCGGACAGTCAAGGCCGATAATGCCATTTTCATCATGACCTCCAACCTGGGCACCAAGGCCGACAATGAAAGAAACCTGGGGTTCGTGGGCAACAATGATCGGGATGAATCCAACGGCCGGCCGGACATCAGCGCCCTGACCGGGTTTTTTCGCAAGGAGTTTCTCAACCGGATCGATGAAATTATTGTCTTCGACCACCTTTCCTACGCGGGCGTCAAAAAGATCGCCGTCCTGATGTGCGAAGACCTGCTGTCGACCTTAAAAGAAAAATACGGTGTCATCCTGGACCTGGCCGACAGCGCCCCGGATCTGCTGGTGTCAAAAGGGTTCAGCACCGAATTCGGGGCCCGGGAATTAAAACGGACCATCGACCGGCTGCTCCAGGTGCCGTTGAGCACCCTGGTGCTGGAAGGGAAATTCATGACCTGCAAACAGTGGCAGGTCACGGCCGAAAACGGTGAACTGGTTATCATGCCCGCGGTTGAATAATATTATTGGGTGCCACGGGCAAATGAAGGGGCGACCGGCGGTCGCCCATGTGCAAGGGCGACCAGCCGGTCGCCCCTTCAGGGCGTGGTGGGATGACAGATTATGTAAGGCTGTGAAGCCCTCCGCTACAAAAACAAAAACGCTGTGTTCAAAAACAAATGAAAAGTGTTCTGGTTGACGATATCTTTCACCTGCTGCAGACCGCGGGTGATTTTCAGATCGGCCTGGTCGTGCGCCCGGCCGCCCCCCTGGACGCGGACAGGCTGGGCCGGGCCCTGTCGCAGATAATGGCCGCCCTGCCGGTGCTGGGATGCGCTTACGTACCCGGCTGGCGGCGGGGGCACTGGGAAGAAATCGACCATGCCGACAGGCAGGCCTTGACGGTTGCGCCTGCCGGCACCATAGACGACCAGATCAATGCTTTTTTCACCTGCCCCGTTGATCCTTATGCCGGTCCCCAGGTAAAAGCCCTGCTGCTTGAAGGCCGGCAAAATGTCCTGTGCCTGAACATATCGCATTTTGTGGCGGACGCGGCCGGGGTCAGGGAACTGGCCTACATGCTCTGCCGGGCATACAGCACGCCGGATTTGCAAAAATCGGGTAAACACGACCGCGGCCTGGACGTTCTGTTCAAACATTTTTCATGCCGGCGGAAACTGGGCGTCCTGGGCAGGACGATCCGGGACGTGGCCTCCCAGCCCGGGTTTCCGCCGTCAGCCACCCTGCCGGGTGTTCGCACAAAACAGTTTGACCGTCAATATGTGATCCAACACATGGCGCCGGATGTTGTCCGTCATTTAAAAGACCTGGCCGCCGCATACCGGGCCACGCCCAATGACGTGCTCATGGCCGCTTTTCTGCGGGCCATGATGCCCCTGGTGCCGTCCGGGACCAGAACGGCCTGGCGGCTGGTGGTGACCGCGGACCTGCGGCGGCACCTGCCACCCGAAAAACAATCCGGTCAGATCCGCAACCTGTCCGGCTGGGTTTTTACGGCTTTCGGTCGGAAATTGGGGCAGAATCTGGAAGAAACCTGCGGCCGGGTGTCGGCGCAAATGAACCGCCTCAAGGACGGCTGCCTGGGCCTGGGCATGATTCCCCTGACATGGCTGGCTGTCCGAAGTCTGCCGCTGGCCGTTGCCAGGGCGGCCGTCAAAAAGCTGTCACCGGCAGTATTAAGGCATTTGGCCCCGGCCCCGTCACTCACCAACATGGGCCGGATCGACCATCAGTCCCTGGTGTTTGACGGCCAGCCCGTTGAACATGCCTATCTGCTGGCCCCCATCGTCTTTGCCCCCATCCTGGGCGTGGGCGTCAGCGCCTTTGAAGAAACCATGACCATCAGCGCCGGTTTTAACGTGCCGGGGTTTGATCCGGCCGACATTACCGCCCTTCTGGACGGCATGGCCACCGAAATCCAGGCGGCCCTCCCCTCGTCATCCCGGGCAGTGGATCCAGGCGGAATCCTGGATCGATTCCAGGACAGGCTCTGACCCGGGGTTAAGTATAAAATTGATTTTATACATTAACATTGACACACAAGCCCGGCCTTGTTAGAGATGATGAGTATAAAAGCAGGTTCTTTTCCTTTTCTTTTTAGGCGCCAAACCGCCGCTATGCGGTTAATCAACAGATCTTTTGAGTTTTTAACAAACCATCTGTCAAGGAGGATGAGCTCGTGAACAGTGTCCGCACTGTTAAGAGGCCATCAAGGAGGATTTATGAAAAAATTATTGTTAGTGCTTCCCCAGCACCAAAAAGGGTACTGGGGGCATATTTCCAAATCCGGCAAAGCCGGTATGGCCCGGCTCAGCCTGCCGGTCGTCGCTTCTCTGACACCTCCCGGCTGGGACGTCCGTATTCATGACGCCCGTATCCACCCCGTCGATTTCAAAGAAAAGGCAGATCTGGTCGGCATTACCGCCTTTACCGCCGAAGCGCCCAGCGCTTATGGCATCGCCGACGGATTCCGGGAGCAGGGCCTTCCGGTGGTGATGGGCGGGTTTCACGCCTCGGCCATGCCCGATGAAGCGTTACGGCATGTCGACAGCGTGGTGGTCGGAGAGGCCGAAACCGTCTGGGCACAACTGCTGGAAGATCTGGAGAACCAGAATCTGCAGCCCATTTACAAAGCTGAGCAGTTGATGGATATGCGGGACATGGCTGTTCCCCATCGTCATCTTCTGAACCGGAATACTTACTCCACGGGATTCAATACAATCCAGGCGACCCGCGGCTGCCCTTACAATTGTGAGTACTGCGCGGTCAGCGCTTTTTTCGGTAAAAAATACCGGATCCGTCCGGTCGACCAGGTCATTGATGAAATTCGACAGTTTGATACCCGGGATTTTTTCTTTGTGGATGACAATATTACCGGTCGGAAAGCATACGCCAAAGAGCTTTTCCGGGCCTTGATGCCGTTAAACCTTGCCTGGGGCGGGCAGACGGACATCAATATCGCCGATGACGAGGAACTTCTGGGATTGTACGCAAAAAGCGGGGGGCAATACGCGTTTATCGGATTTGAGTCCCTGTCTGAAGCGAATCTGGAACGGATGAACAAATCATGGAACTCTCCGGATCGATATCGCAAGGCAATCAAACGTATCCGCAAGGCCGGGGTGAGTATCCTGGGGAGCTTTATTTTCGGGCTGGACGATGATGATCCGGGCGTGTTTGAGCGGACAGTCGATTTTATCAAGACCAGCGGCATGGACGCCGCCCAGTTTCATATTCTGACACCGCTGCCGGGCACCCGTTTGTATCGGGACATGGACACTGCCGGCCGCATCGTCGACCGGGACTGGAGCAATTATCATACCGGCCAGGTGGTCTTCGAACCCAAAGGGATGACGGCGGAGGAGCTTCAGAATGGCTACTGGTGGGCTTTTCGCCAGGTTTACGGGAAGACCCGTACCCTTAAGCGGTCCTTAAGCGGCATCAGGGGGTTGAAATACCGGGTGGCCCTGAACCTGGGTTATCGTAAAAAAACGCTGTCCATGCCGGCCGGGGCATTGAATCCGGCGGCCTGAAACGCCTTGACCCCTTGAATCCTTGCACCCTGTGGCCCGACTGAATTGAAGCAGAGCCCGAATCTTTTCAGGCCTTATGCGATAAGTGAAAAACCTTGCATTTCAAATTTGTACAGTGGTATAATTCTCATTATTTCCGGAAAGTCTCGCGAAAAGCTCATAACGTCCACAAAAAACGGGGGCCGTCATGTCAGCACAAGCCATCAGAAAAATTCATTTCGTGGAGTTCAATGCCAAGATCAACACCCTGATGCACGCGCCGGTTTTTCCCAAATACGGCACGCCCCTGCTGGCCACCATCATGAAGGAGAAAGGCTATGACGTAAAAATGTACCTGGACGGTGTCAGCCGCATGAACTTTGAAGAACTGGTCGACTGCGACTGCCTGTGCCTGCCCCTGGT
Organism: Desulfosudaceae bacterium; assembly: GCA_963674745.2. Classification (GTDB taxonomy): domain Bacteria; phylum Desulfobacterota; class Desulfobacteria; order Desulfobacterales; family Desulfosudaceae; genus JBFMDX01. The sequence continues at coordinate 1,722,274 of CAXXDV010000001.1, forward strand.
TATCCCGGCTTACAACAAGGTCAAGGCCTTTGTACGCCGGGTCAAACAGGAACGGCCCGATCTGCCGGTAATCATCGGCGGCCCCACCGCCATCATGTATCCCGAACGGGTGGTGAATCTGTGTGATTATACCGTGCGCTGCGAGGGGGACGAAGTCCTGCCCGAACTGATCGACACCCTTGGCACCGGCGGTGATGTCAGTCAGGTCAGGGGCATTTCTTTTAAACAGAACGGCGAGGTGATCAAAACGCCCGACCGGCTGCCCCCGCAGATTCCCAAAACCATACCCGACTATTCCCTGATCCAGGGTATCCGGCGCCTGACCTATGGCCCGGGCCGGCTGAACAACCTGGTCAACACCCTGCAGACCTCCCGGGGATGCACTTTCCGGTGCGCCTTCTGCCCCACGCCCCACCTGTTCGGCTACACCTTCCGCAACCGGGACATCGACAGCATCATCGCCGATATCAAGCACAAACAGCAATACAATGACTGGTTCCTGGTGGTGGACAACAGTTTCTTCGGCAACCGCCAGAAGGCCCGGGAACTGCTCCACCGGTTGATCGAAGAAGACCTGGGCGCGGAACTGACGGTTTTCGAGCGCCACGAAATCGGGTTTGACAATGAAATGCTCGACCTCATGAAACGGGCCGGCGTCCGCTGCCTGATCGTGGGCGTGGAGTCCCTGGTCGACGAAAATTTAAAAGCATTCAACAAAAAGCAGACCACCCTCAAGGCCATGCAGTCGATTAATAACATTAAAAAACACGGCATTCATGTCATCGGCACCTTTGCCTTCGGATTTGTCGGCGACACAAAGGAAAAAGCCGGGGAACTGGCCGCGTTCATCAAAAAAACCGGCCTGAGCCTGAACGTGTTTATCCTGCACGATGTGCACATGGAAGAAAGCGATGAACTGATCATCCCCTTGAACCGGCGCTTTATGACCTACTACCAGCAGACCGATCCGGACAATACCGATTACCTGGATTACGCCACCGGCAGTTTTCTGACCTATTTTCCCGAGCAGATGAAACCCAGCACCCTTCAAAAATGCATCGTGGATATCTATAAACAGACTTACACCCATCGCTATATCTTAAGCTTTCTGTTTCGCAAAAACGTGTTTGAATCCCTGATGGGGATTGTCCACGGCTACGGCATCCGCCGCATGAATAAAAGCATCGAACGGATCTGCAATGATTATTATTATGACTACCTCAAACAGGTCGAAGAGGGCCTGTACGATGAAAACGAGCAACTGCAGGCGGACAAACTCCAGGCCTTAAAAACCATTCCCATGCCGAAACCCGTGGAAGAAAAGGTGGACATGTTCTCCTACCAGCCCCTGATCATGCTGGTCATCGGCCCGGCGTTTTTCCGCTACCTCCTCCAGAAACTCCGCCGCCGGTTCCGCCGCAAGGCCGCGCCCCCAAAGCTGAGCCCGGTGGCCGGACCAGAAACACACGTATAGGTACCTGCCATGTGCGGCCGCTTTGCCATGCCCATACCCGTATCGAAAATCGCCGCCGCCTTTTACGTGGACCATAACTACTGCCGGGCGAAACCCGGCTATAACATCGCCCCCGGCCAGAACATCGCCGCCGTCATCCAGGATGCCAGCCGCAAACTGGTCAGCTTTAAATGGGGCCTGGTGCCGTCCTGGGCCAAAGACCCGGCCATGGGCTATAAAATGATCAACGCCCGGGCCGAAACCGTCCACGAAAAACCCAGTTTCAAAAAGCCCTTTCAACAACACCGCTGCCTCATCATCGCCGCCGGATTCTACGAGTGGCAGAAAACCAACAACGACAAACGCCCCTTTTACATCAAACCCAAAACAACAGAGCTGTTCTGCTTTGCCGGCCTCTACGACATCTGGCACGCCCCGGACAACACCCGCCTGGACACCTGCACCATCATCACCACCACCGCCAACGCCGCCCTCCAACCCATCCACCACCGCATGCCCGTCATCATTCCCGAAGACCACCACGCTCTCTGGCTGGACACCACTGTCCCGGCAGCCCGCCTCCTGCCCCTGCTCAAACCATTCCCGGACAACGACCTGGAAATCTACCAGGTCTCAAACAAGGTCAATTCGCCCAGGAATGATTCTCCGGAGTGTATTGAGCGGGTTTGATATAAAATTCTTCGCTTGACATTCGGATTATGGTTGATTATTTAAATTTTTAGTTTCAGGAGGAAAACGAATTCCACAGGAAAAAGACCCACGGAGGGGGGAATCATGTTTACACGTTTAATATCTGCCTTATTCGCAATCTTTCTTATCGTTTGTCCGCTTTTTGCTCATGCAGCAGAAAACACCTTGCTTGATAAAACCATTTCCATCGGCTGGTGGCACAATGCCACTGCCTATTATAAGTTTTCAGCAAATGGCCTGTCAGAAGCTGCCCTGACAATTACCAACATCACGCCGGAACAATACTACCGGGGTTGGATGGCTATAAACGGTAAATGGTATCAGCTGGATAATGAAGCGTCATTTTCCTGCGACATTACGCTTAAAGAGAGCAATAGAATATTTGTCGCGTTTTTTGGCGCTCCGGATACACGGCTTAACTTGAAAGTCGCACCGCCAGGCCCGCCTGCACCCGAAGTGATCGCTTTTACAGCGTTGCCTGAGACAATTGCTCAAGGTGAAGTGTCCACTTTAAGCTGGGAAACCGAAAATGCGGAATTGGTAACCATTGAACCGGATATCGGTCCTGTTGACGTCAATGGAATACATCAAGTCGTGCCCGGGGATACCACCACCTATACAATTGTTGCCACCGGTCCCGGTGGTACAGCCACTGGACGTGCTACTGTCAACGTAATATGGCCTGCCCCTGAGGTCAGTATTACTGCGGAGCCGGATTCGATTTCTTATGGAAACAGCGCCACACTTTCCTGGGCCTCAACAAATGCCGAAACATTGATTATTGACAATGGCGTAGGTGATGTGACCACTTCCGGGAGCCTGGAAGTCTCTCCTGAACAGCCTACCACCTTTACTATTACCGCAAACGGTCCGGGCGGAACCGCAACCGCTGATGCTTCTGTATCAGTGACTTATGTTACACCGGAAGTCTCCTTTAGCGCGACCCCGGCCGCCATCAGGGCCGGTGGACGGATTCTTCTGGAATGGACAACCACGGGTGCGACAACCTGTAGCATTGAACCGGATATCGGCAATGTGGCTTTAAACGGGGCAAAGTGGGTTTATCCCACCCAAAGTACCACTTACACAATTACTGCCGGCACGCCTGATCCAAATGCTGTGGCAACAGCCGCTGTGTCTGTAATTGTCAACCAGCCGCCCCGTGTCAACCTGAGCATTTCTGATGAGGTCATCAATTATGGCGATACCGTTACATTAACCTGGAGCGCAGCCCCCGCACAAAAAGTGATTTTTAATCATGGCATCGGCCAGGTGGCCCCCAGCGGCAGTATGCTTCTGACACCTGAGTATACGACCACCCATACCATGACGGCGGTTAACACAACCGATGATGACATCACTTCCGTAAATCATACCATATCGGTCAAAGTGCTTGGCAACCCACCCGACTCTCAGCCCGAAGGAACCTTCGGCGCCCAATATAATGATCTGATACCTGAAGACGCCAGTCTTGAATACTATGACCCGGAACGTTTTGTGGTTGTTACCGGCCTCGTAAACGACATTAATGGAAATCCTCTCCCGGACGTCACCGCTTCGATTATTGATCACCCGGAATATGGCACGGCTAAAACCGACGAAACCGGCCGGTATGCCATCCCGGCCGAAGGCGGTTGCCTTGTAAAATTGTGTTTGGATAAAACAGGTTATTTGAAGTCGCACAGAAAAAAAGAAGCAAGCGTCCTGGATGTGATCGTTATGGATACCGTTACACTTTTATCCCGCGATCCGGCTGCAACGGTTATAAACTTTGACGGTAATCCGGAGACCGTCATGACACATCAAAGCACTGAAGTCAGCGACGAATTCGGAACCAGAAAATGCACCATGGTTTTTACCGGCGACAATCAGGCATATTCCCTTGACGAGTATGGTAATGTTCTGACCCAGCTTTCGTCTATTACCACCAGGGCTACCGAATATGAGATACCCGCGTCAATGCCGGCCATCCTGCCACCGACCTCCGCATATACGTATTGTGTTGAGCTGGAGGCAAATGGCTTTGAGCGAATTAAATTTGACAAGCCGGCCATCTGTTTTGTGGATAACTTTTTGAACTTTGATGTGGGGACCATTGTACCGGTTGGGTATTATGATTTTTACAGAACGACGTGGGTCGCGTCTGAAAACGGTCAGACTGTGATGTTGCTCGATACGGACAGCGACGGCAATATTGATGCGCTTGACGCAGACGGTGACAATTTGCCGGATGATATTGATAATGACGGTTTAACAGCAGATGAAGTCGCGGGGCTGGACACAGACACCTGTCTGCCGGGTGCGACTTACTGGCGATTCAGCATAGATCATTTCAGTACAGTGGATTGTAATTTTCCTTATGGCCCTCCGGAGGATGCAACTATTCCGGGTGAACTCTTATTGCTCCAGATAGACAATTTAGAAGAGCTTCCGAAAGCCTGCCCCACACCGAGTGGCTCTTATGTAAACGATAGAAGCCGGATCATGCAGGAAGATATTCCCATTCAAGGTACCGGCATGACCCTTCACTATGCTTCTAACAGGGTAATTGATTACAAGACAGTGATTGATGTCCCGGCCAGCGGAGATTCAGTGCCGGCTTCATTAAAAGAGATTATCGTAAAGTGTGAAATTGCCGGACATGTATGGAAAAAAACATTAGCAGCCTGGCCGGACCAGAAGGCAACGTTTATTTGGAATGGTCTGGACTTCCTGGGAAGACCCGTAAAAACGGCTGTCGAAGCACATTTCAGAATTGGATACGTGTATGATGGTGTGTATTATGAGACAGAGGAGAATAAAGCCTTTGCCTTTGCCCAGGCAGGCGACCTGCCTACTTTTATTGAAACAAGAGAAGAGCTTGTCTATTGGACAGAGAGAAAAATAAGAATTTATCGTCAGCAGGCGATAAGCACGGATGAACTGGCATCCGGCTGGACAATTTCATCCCATCATCACCAGAACCTGTCAGATCTTTCAACTCTTCATAAGGGAGACGGAAGTAAAATCAAAAACAATATTGATATGATAACTACTGTAGCGGGGAAAGGTGGGCCTACATATAAAGGCGACGGTGGCCCGGCGACAGAAGCATATCTCTACGGGCCGGAAGACATCGCCATAGACAGTCAGGGCAATCTTTATATCGCAGACACGCATAGCAACTGCATACGCAAAGTAGATATAAATGGTATCATTACGACCTTTGCTGGAGAAGGTGGTGCGATACACAATGGCTTGAGCGGGGACGGCGGACCGGCGACAGAAGCCCGGCTTTATGAGCCAAAAGGCGTAGCAGTTGACGACCAGGGCAATCTGTATATCGCGGATACCCGGAATAACCGTGTACGCAGGGTGGATGCCAACGGTATTATAACGACTGTAGCGGGAAAAAGCCTTTTTAAAGAAACAGGCGACTACAGCGGTGATGGCGGCCCGGCAATAGCGGCTGAGCTTCATTGGCCCATGGGGCTTGCCCTTGATCATGAAGGTAATCTTTTTATTGCTGACCGCTATAATCATTGCGTAAGGAAAGTGGATACCAGTGGTATCATCTCCACCGTGGCTGGAACAGGTGCTTACGGATACAGTGGCGATGGGGGACCGGCCACGGAAGCTAGATTTGAATATGTTGATGATGTCGCAATAGATAACGAGGGTAATCTTTTAATCGCAGATAGCGGTAATAATCGCATACGAAAGTTGGATGCCAGCGGAATTGTAACTACCGTCGTAGGGACAGGCGCTTGGTATTGTCTTGGTGGCGACGGCGGTCCCGCAACTGAAGCGATTATTAATAGTCCGCATGGCATGGTGGTTGATAATCAGGGTAATCTGTTCTTTTCTGACACCGGAAACGAGTGCATTCGAAGAGTTGACAACTGCGGTATTATTGCCACTATATCCGGGCCCGGTCCTTACGCCTACCTTGGAGACGATGACACGGCAATTGAAGCCGGGTTTATAAACCCCAGAGGCCTGGAAATAGACAGCCAGGGCAATATTTTGGTCGCTGATTGTGGCCATAACCGCATTCGCAAAATTGGCCCCCCGTCGATTTTCTCAACCAGCACTAATTCCGGAGATGTCAGTTTTGCTGACGAAAACGGTTTGGGTTACATAATCGATAGTACCGGGCAACACAAGAAGACAATAGCGCTGAATACGGGCACGACACTCCTTACATTCAGTTATGATACTTTTGAGGGGCAACCCTGCCTGACGTCTATCACCGACCGGTTTAACAGGGTGACCCTTATCAACCGATATAGTGATGGGACGCCTTATTCAATTGTCTCACCGGACGGCTTGGACACGCTTTTGTCTGTTGATGCCAATAATCATCTTGACCGTATTACCCAGGCGGATGAAGGAATATACGATTTTATCTATTCCGCAGGAGGCTTGCTGACAAAAAAAACCGAACCGGAAACGACTCATGTATATAATTATAGGTATAACGAAAACGGCCGGCTGACAGATACCTATGATAACCGGGGAGGTCACTGGAATTTTGGCCGCTATATTGATGAACAAGGGCGGGCGCATACCCGTATCCTCACAGCTGAAAACAATTTGACAACATACGTGGATCAAAAATACTCCACAGGCCGATTTGCTTCGACCATAACAGGCCCGTCAGGCGGAACGACATACTATAACGAGTCTGCCGGGGGGTTAACGGTTCAAAAAGAGATGGATTGCGGAATGAACCTTGATTTTATTTATGATGTTGATCCGGAATACAGGTATAAATTTATAAAAGAGATGACCGAATCAACCCCATCAGGCCTGGTAAGATCAACCCAAAAAAACAAAGACTATCAGGATACCAATGATGATGAAGCCCCTGACATCATCACGCAAACGGTAACCATGAACGGAAAAACCGCACAGCAGGAAGCTGACCTGCTTGCTTCTGTCATAACAATTGACACGCCTGAAGACCGAACGTTAATCAGCACATTTGACCCGGATACCCTGCAGACCACCAGTACCCGGACACCGGGGTTTAACCCGACCGTTTATGCTTATTATACAGATGGCAGATTGGCATCTATCAGCACAGGCGCCCGCAAGACATCGTTTTTCTATGACCCTGACGGGTACCTTGACGCCATTACGGACCCGAATCATAATACAACTAATTTTGAAAATGATAAGGCCGGAAGGATTTTGAATATTGACCGGCCGGATACAACCAGCCTGGATTTTTCTTATGATAATAACGGAAACATGATTGTATTAACCAATCCTTCTGACGTAGATCATGGATTCTCTTTCAATGAAGTCGACCTGCCCGACGCTTATGACACCCCGCTCAGCGGCAGTTATCGTTTCGTCTATGATAAGGACCGCCGGTTGATCAGGAAGGATTTCCCTTCTGGCAAGTCTATCTATTGGGATTATGCTGATCCCATGAATTCTTCCGATAAGTCGCGGTTATGGCAAATCCAAACACCGGAATACAATATCGATTATACCTATACCTGTGGCAGCAAGATAGACACCGTAACAAAGGATAACGAATCGATTAATTACAGTTATGACGGCCGACTGATCACTTCGGAGACCCTCGCCGGTACGCTCGATCAGACGTTGGCACGCACTTATAATAATGATTTTAATCTGTCGTCCTTGACCTATGCCGGCGCAACCGAAAATTGTGCATACGATAATGACGGCCTGCTGACAGGTGCGGGAGATTTTGTCATATCCCGGTTTAACGATCCCGGTATCAATGAAACCGGACTGCCCTATCATGTCAGCAATGGTAATTTCAGCCTGAACAGGTCATTTAACGGCTACGGCGAAACCAGCAGTGAGAACGCTGTTGTTAACAGCCAGGATGTGTGTTCCTGGAATGTGTTTGCCCGGTATGACGACGGCAGGATCAAAACAAAAACCGAGACCATTGGCGGGGTGACAACCACTTTGGATTACACCTATGATCCCTTGGGACGGCTTGCAACTGTCACCAAAGACGGTTCTTTGGTTGAAGCGTATGATTATACCAGTCTGCCATATGGCACTTGCACATATCAGATGAACACCCAAAGAGGTGTTGCCGGCCGCAGCCTGGATTATGATGATGAAGACCATCTGCTATCAACGGGAGGTGCCAGTTACCAGTATGATTTGGATGGTTTTTTACAGTCCAAAACCACGATAGCAGGCACCACCGGTTACGATTATTCATCCCGAGGTGAACTGTTGAGTGTAGATTTGCCGGACGGCACGGCTATAGAATATATTTATGATTCCTTAGGTCGTAGAATTGCCAAAAAGGTTGATGGGATAATAATTGAAAAATATCTGTGGAGCGGCCTGACGACTTTATTGGCGGTTTATGACGGTGCGGACAATCTCCTGATGCGATTCAAATATGCGGATAGTCGCATGCCGGTTGGTCTTGAAAAGGCTGGTGTGGTATATTATCTGACATACGATCAGGTCGGCTCCCTGCGGGCCGTGGCCGATGCCTCGGGTGATATCGTAAAACAGATCGATTACGACAGCTTCGGATATGTTTTAAACGATACCAACCCGGGCTTTGAAGTGCCGTTCGGGTTTGCCGGAGGATTGTGTGATCGGGATACAGGACTGGTCAGGTTCGGATACAGGGATTATGATCCGGATACAGGCAGATGGACCGCAAAAGACCCGATCGGTTTTGCCGGGGGGGATAGTGATCTTTATGGTTATTGCCTGAATGATCCGATTAATCTTATTGATCCTTACGGACTTGTAAAGTGGGGATCGGTATTCCAAGGTGGCTTTGCGATGGTAACAGGAGGATTTGCAGTTTGGTTTGGCTCTGCTGCCTCGGCTACAGGGATTGGCGCCATCGGAGGGGTCCCCGCTGTCATAGGAGGAGCAGCCACATTTGGATGGGGAATGACCGAGTTTATAACCGGGTTTCTCGACTCTGAGACCGATATTGCGACCCCATGTACTGCATCATTGACTACATTAGTTATTACAGGTGATATGGAAGCTGCAAAAAAAGCAGATTTAGCTCAAGATATAATATTTTTAGGTTGTGGTTGGGGAAATTTTCTGGGTAGCCCTCCAACAAATTCAACGTTTTTGGAATTTGGAGGGAAAATCAGTGAATCCGTATACGTTGCTGGAGAAAGCACTGTCCTTGATTCTGGCGAGTAATTTTATAATTTGCGAGTAAAATTATGGATTATTTTATAGCTATCAGCTCATTAGTGTTCTCAATTTATTCTTTGCTTTTATCAAAAAGTAAAAGAAATTTTTCAAGACTTGTTGAAAATGGTGGTCATGAGTTCGCCCTAAAAACCACAAAAACATTACAGATATGTGGAACCGTCTTGTTTATATTCTCAATGGTATGGTTCTTAATAGCATTTATAGGGTAAAGGGACAGTTTGTTTTTGAAACGCCTAAAACGTAAAAATGCCCTTAACTAATGACCTTATACCGCTTTGTTTTTGGGATGGCGGGCGTGAACAGATAATAAGGTGCCACCGCCGGATCCCCAGTTACATAGAGCCGCCTGGCGGGGAGCGTGGTGCCTTATGACATAATCAAAATTATCGGTCGTTGCTGCATTAACGTTTTTTCAAACGATGCAATTGGACGGGAAATAGTGGCCGTGTTGACAAATTATACAAACCATCCTCTCAAGTACTCCTTCCAAAATGGATAAATGTTGGAGAAAATAATTAGAACAGGTAAATAGGAAATAAAACGATGCCAAGAGGAGCATGACTGGATGCGCCGGGCACATTGCATCATGTCATGGTGCGTCGGATCGAGAGGCGCAAAATTATCGACGATAGAGCTCGTTTTATCTCAAGGGCCGGGGAAATTGCACTGTACACCGACAATTCGGAAGCCGCCGGCACCCGATGCCGGATTTAAGAAAAAGGCTTGCCTGGGAGTTTGTTGGGGACTATGACGTTTCGCTTGCACAGGCCGCTCGCTATCTGGGCCTGTCAACTTCCGGAGTCGCCCAGATATTGAGGAGAAATAAACATTAGTTTGTATGTTTTGTTAACAACGTTTCCAACAACCCTGTTAAAAAAAGGATTCTTCAATGTCAGAAAATAAATCTCAAGTTACCAAAGCCTTCCAGTCCTGGGTTATCACCTTTTCAGTCTTATTCTTCGCTCTGTCAGGGACAGTTTTAGCCCTTGTATGTATATACGCATTACCAGATAAGACAGTACGTCCTTTTTTAGGCGGTTTGATTTTTTGTGGAGGCTCTTTTGTCTTAATCGCACTTCTGATTATCCATTGGAAAAAAGATATCGCCATACTTCCAAACAATCAAATCATGGTTAAAGAAAATCTGTCCGATAAAATCCTTAAGTGGATTACAACTCTTTTTTGTTTTGGTTTTTCGTTTTGGGGACTCGCTATAGCGCTTATTTGTATTTATGCTCTGCCAGACAAGACCTTTCAACCTAAAACAGGGGCTATTTATTTTTTGGGAAGTGCTTTTGTCATAGCAAGCCTTGTTTTTGTAGTATGGAAAAACTGGAAAACAAAAATAGGGTGTCATAGCGTGAAAGAATAAGGGCCGTTCTTTTCAAAACACAAAAAATTGCGCTCATTTACACCTACGACATTTTATTGAAAATCGTTTAATCTTTGTCCTTTCACAAAGTTAGTTTCTGATGGGGGTAAAATTGTAATATTCCTTCAAAGAAAGAGATGGTCATGGAAATAGCACAAGGCATAACCGAATCTAAACGGCCCATAAATTTTGATTTCTGAAGGAATGGTCATAAATGAAAATTAGGGGAATAATTAATTTAATAGGGGCATTAGCTGCATTTTATGCCTCCTGGAAATTTTATTGCTACTATACCGGTTGTTTAAAATTATCGGATGAAAAATAAAAGCGGCGTCAGATAATTGTGAGTAAATATGGATGGCTTCTTGTATTAATAATTATCGTCATTTTAATTGCTGGTTTAGACCTCTTAACATTAGCGTTTTAGACGGGGGGAGGGACGTGTAATCTCCCGGGTTTAATTTTTTATTTGAGAAATGCCCTGATCTTCTCTTCCAGATCCTCTGCAAAAACGTTACATGTCGTTTGTATCTGGAGTTCCAGTTCGGCCGGATCGTTTCCGTATTCTCTATGGAGTCCGGAAGCCATAAGACTGGCAATAAAGACCGTAACGGTATTGTAAATCAGCTGTTCATCAGTTCCATCTATATCCATGTTTTGAAACAGCTGGCCAAAGGCATTAAAGAGTTGGTCAAGGTCGATTTCAATACCGTCCATATCGATTATCATAGGGAGTCCTTTTGGTGGTTTAGTTTAGGCGTTTAGGATATAATCAGGAGAACATAGTTTGAGTAGAGATTCAAGTTAATTGTAAAGACCGTAACGCAGTTGACACTCTGAAGAAGTTCAAGGGCATCAAAACTCATGGCGTGGCATATTTACATCCTGCGGAATGATAGAAACGCTCTTTATACCGGCGTCGCCATAAACCCCGTTGCCAGATACTACGAGCACCTTGAGGGCGGCAAAAAAGCGGCCAAATACACGAGATCTTCCAGATCACTGGAACTGGTTTATACCATTGCGGCGGATTCAAAAAGTGATGCCTACAAAATCGAATCGGCAATCAAGCGCCTGACAAAAGATCGAAAAGAATATATCGTCGCCATGCAGCCAGACCTAACGGGACTCAAAGGTATTCTTTTTACAAAGACATGAAATCGAAACACACATCAGCTTTTTACATGAGATGGGCGTTTCGGGCGGCGCCTCCTCCCCTCCGCTCCCAGTTGACACCCCCGCCATAATCAATTATAGAAATCCTATCGGGGGATGAAAAACAATCCAATCAAAATAAGAGACAACCAAGGAGGGCGTGTTTTTGAACAGCCGGGGGGTTGAAACATTAACCATTTTTAAGTCAGTCTGTGGAAGCCCTGGTGCCCTCTGGCTGAAGACTTTCAGGAGTGCTTATATAAAGAGAGTAATGAACAAAACAATAATTACTACAACTGCTCTGCTTTTCTGTCTGAGTCTTTATTTAACAGCCTTTGCCGTATCTACACAAGTTAGGATTGATAGTGATCTTTCCAAAGGCAAACCTATTGTTATTCAGGTCTCGGTTGCTCTCGCGGATAACAAAAACCAATGGATAGTACCTGTGCCAGAAGAAATCGGGAATGGCCAGGATCCTCGAACAAACCTTTATTGGGGTGCTCTATACGGTTTAAAAACCTATATGACAAAAAAGGCGGGCTGGAAAAAACTAGCATCCGTTCAAGTCAATGACGAACGAATTTTGGAAAGATTGGTTCTGAAGAAGCATTTCATACGTAAAGGGAAATCAGTTCTTGTCTATCTAGTTGCTGACGCTTGGGATGGAAAATATATTGTCGATACGATCAAACAATTTATACGTTACAACGCAGGTTATGATGTGTTTAGTGTGAACGCGGATGGCAAAAAAATATATGCTGGCGGGAAAGCACATCTAATAGTGTACATAGGACACAATGCACTAATGGATTATGGGGGGATAAAAAGCATTCTGTTTTCTGAGCAAGAATCAGCAAAAGACAATCCAGATAATGATTCCATAGTGCTGGCCTGTAAAAGCCAGCCATATTTTTCCTCTCGCTTAAAAGAAGTTAAGGCGCATCCCTTAGTATTGACCACAGGCCTCATGGCTCCGGAAGCGTATTCACTTCATTCGGCAATTGAACAATGGATTGCCGGTGCCAGTGATGTTCAGGTCAGGAAAGCGGCTGCTGGCAGCTACAGCAAATATCAAAAGATTTCTGTTAAGGCGGCTGAACGATTGTTCGGCGGCAGGCAATAAACAACGCAGGCCGGTCAGGGCAGTCGGGCAAAAACGAATTGAAGGCTTTAAATGATGAAAAGGGCAATTTAATAAAATATTCTGCTGTTAATTAAGTGGAAGGGCTGTCTGGTTTCGCATGTACAAATTCGTTAATATTTACATTGTTTTTTTTCTGGTCAGCGGCATCTTACCCCTGGTAGAGGTTATGCTGTATCAGCTTTTCTGGATTCAGCGGTTACCGGCAATTTCCTGGACTGTGGCCCTTCTCCCCCTGATTCTTTCCTTCCCGATCTACCTTATTCTTGGCTGTATGCGCAACTTTCCTAAACGGGTTGTGTTGCCTATGGCCTTGTTCATGGCCTGGAAGCATCTCTTTTATGCGCTGCCTGTTCCGTTTTTTCTGGGCTTTAGCAATACCAATATCCTTTTGACGCTGATGCACCCTTGCCTGGGTATCGTGGCGCTTGTCCTTTTGAGATACGCCGGAGAAAACGGTCATTGGCTATACAGACGGTCGGATTTTGAACACGTGAGGTTTCGTTGGAAACGATTATGCGGTTTCGCCGCTGCAAATGTACTTCTCATTATCCCTTTGGTCGGAGTCTATCTTGCCGTTTCTCTCAGTGTGGGGCTTTCTTATCTGTCTCATGGGTTTTTGCATTTCGGGTTTGAAGGGATCTCGGTCGAGGCCCGCACGTATCTTTATCAAGGAAAGAATATCATTCTCCTCCCCACGGCTCATATTGCCAAAGCGGATTTTTACGATAAGCTGGTTGCGTCTTTGCCTGCAGGAAACACCGTGGTGATTCCAGAGGGCGTTACGGATAAGAACAAACTGCTTGAGCATGGATTGAACTATGAAAAGCTGGCGGGCAGTCTGGGGCTTGAGGCTCAGGATAATCAAAAGATAGTAGCTGATCGACACACGAAACAATGTGATGTTGATATCAGTGATTTTTCCTGGGAGATAATCGATTGTCTTCGTTCGTTTTCCAGCGCATCCCGATACTGGTCGTCCGGAAAACGGCTGAGGGCTTTGCAGCAGTTCTTTTCCACTCCGAATCCGGATCCAGAATTGTTTTTCCGGGAATTGTTGGAACTTCGAAATCTTCGTGTTACTGAATGCATTGCTGATTGTCTGCAAGCGTATGATAATATAGTCATTCCCTGGGGTGCTGCACACATGCCCGGTATCGAAAGAGCTATTCTGGCATGGGATGGTATTATTGCAGAGCGCAGAACAATCCTGATTTGGGGGTGATTCTCCCAAGGACAAGAATTGCCAAACTCACATGAGCCGCCCGGATCACGTCAACTACGAATGGTCATCCAAGACCAAAGTTTGGCTTGAATGTCTGTTGGGCAGTCTCCTTGTTTATACCGATCCCCCCTTTTTCACCTCAAACTCAATATATAATAGCCATAATATATTGAGTTTCGACCATTTTTTGCCGTAACTGGCTGTTTTTCGGTGGCAAATCGACAAAAAACTCAATACAAAACGATATGGTTATTTTATAGAGAATCCATAGGTCACAAAATTTGATTCTCTTCACACCTCTTTAAGCTCTGCCTAACAGGGCTATTAATAATAAAAAACCGGAATTAAAGAGTCGGTCTGTATAACATCCCAAATCGGCACAAAACACAGACCGGTTGAACAATGCTCACTGTGTCAAGTGACGTTACATTTCTTATAATGGTTTGATAACAAAAGATATCGTTGATTTCTTCGAAATGATGTGATTTTATTTAATAACAACTTTAAATCTTCACTAAATCAGAAAACGGGACAAAAGGCAGACCGACTACATAATTACTAATGTTAGGTGACCAATAAATGTCACTATTTTCAAAAAAGATAATACAGCAAGATGATCCAGAATTAATCGATGCCCTGCAAAAATTTGTAGGTGCATTCGAAGTTGTGTTCCGTCATGATTGGGAATACACCAAAATAATGATTGGGGATGAAGAAAAAGGATGTAACTTTATCGAGCCCGGGTTGGAAGACGAAACAGAGGACTGGGGTGCAAGAGGAGCCTTGTTGGAAAGTTATCGTCATCTTCTCAAATTAATGTCACAACGAGAAATAGAACCCATCTTACCATTTCCAATCAGCGACTTTCTAAAATTAAATAAATGAATCACCTAACAACGCCACTCACACAGACTCGCAGGGGCGGCCTGCCTTAGTCTTGGCATAGTGTGGTGTTGAAATAACATTTAGCGAAGTCCGCAAACCCTGCTCGCCGGTGGTGGCGGACGTTAGGTTCCAGAATGGAAGAATCGGAAAAATTTTTTGCGAGAATCATCTTTGGATGGACATGGCGTAGGTTTCTCACCTTATGCTTTACCATTAGCGCTATAGCTATATTGGTTTTCGCTACGTTTTCCCTTTTACCATCCGAATCTCATAAAACGACAAGTTGGAAAGAGATTCTTTTGCTTTCGCTACTCTTGGGGCCATTGGTGACAACCACCATTTTTCTATATTTTCGTTTCATCAAAGGCCCAATTTTATTATCGAGGCTGCAATCGAAAGGCAAAACTGATACTATCGAGTTTTGTAATGAATTAATCAATAAAAACGGAACCTAACAACACCATGCACTTGACTCGCAGGGGCGGGCTGCTTTTCAATTATCGAGGTTCGGTGTTAACGTGGCTTTGCAAAAGTCACCTTTCCCTGCTCCCAAGTGACGGTGGACGTTATGTGTATGAAAGGTTCGAATGGATATAATCTTTGAAGCGAAAAAAGTATCCTATAATGAAGCCTTAGGTGGAGATATTGTCCAGATTTCATTTGACCAAGATGATCATGATGACATCCTTGAAAATCCGTATAAATACCTTCTTATCTCTATCAATTATGAATTCCCTCCATTTGAGCCATCATTTGAGTGGTATGACGGCACTGAGTATGATGGCGGTGATGAAATCAAAAATTATTCTTTTCAGCCTGATCATTTAATGATGCAATTGGAAAACGATTTGGTTTTTGATATTTCTTTTAAAATCGAAAAACCTCTTTTCGAAAAAATAGATCAATTTTTTAAAAAGGTATTTAAAAGATTAAACACATAACGAACAAGGATAGATCGTGCGAGGTAACGAGCCACGATCTTATCCGGGGTTGAACAAGCCCGCTGAACTTTCACTATAAGAAAATATTTAATTTGGGATAGAGGGCAAAAGGCGTGAACCTGGAAAGTGCTTTTTTTGCAGGGCGCAGGGATCCCTTAACCTGAAGGCAGGTTTTAAAAAGACAATTTTGTTCATGGGTGTGATTGCCTCCTGTTTTTTGTTGTGCCGGGTCATAACCGGGGCAGCGTTTTATCCCGGCTTCCAGGCCGCGTAACGGAACCCTTTGATGACCATCGGGATGTGGCAACGGGGGCACTTTACAGCAGGTCTCGGGCGTTGGATCTTTATTCCTAGCCGGACATGCAGGATCAATTGCACCAGTTGCAACGTCTTTTTGGCGTTGCCGTGGAGGAACCCGTAATCACGTACCCTGCGGAAGCCCTTGGGCAGGACATGCTGCAGAATAAGCTGGAGAAAATTTTCTCCGTCAAGCGTGCGATAACGGGTATGGCCGGTGTTGCTTTCCGTGTATCGGAAGGTGACCCGGCCATTTTCATTGGCCACGATGTTCTTTTCACTGATGACGCCCCGGTATAAGTACCGGGACAGGTACTTTATGGCCGGGAGCCCGTTACCGACCTTTTCACAATCCACGACCCATTTTGCAGGTGTATTTTTAGGCACATAAAGGCCGGCTTTTCTTAAAGCGGCCAGAAAACGGGCACGAAAGACCGTGGCCAGGTTAAACTCATTAAACAGATATTTTCCTTTTTTCTTTTTCCATTGTCGCCGGCGCTTATCAATCCCGCCGCCGGGCACCACCACATGGATATGAGGATGATAATCCAGACTTCGGGTGTTCGTATGCAGAACCATGGTCAAACCGATTTCTGCGCCCATTTGCTTCGGGTTTAAGCCAAAATCCTTGAGTGTTTCGGACACACAGGAAAAGAAGATTGAATATACATCCCGCTGATTGTTCCAGGCCAGCGGACGGAGTTCAAACGGCAGCGTAAACGTCGCCATAAAGTAAAGCACCGGAAGCAGTTTCTCCTGCTGCCGGTCGATCCACTGACTGGCCTCATGATTCTGGCATTTGGGGCAGCTCCGGTGCCCGCAGGACATTGGTTTCCATTGTCCATGTTGGCAGCCGGGGCACTGAACGTAAAATTCTCCGGAGGCAGGAGTGCGGCACCTGCGTATGGCACGCAAGGCTTTAAGATGCCCCGGCAAGGCTTTTTGGCCGTGCTTTTCCATAAACCTGTCAGCGTACTGATCAATAATTGATGCCAGTTCCATAATCATACCTTTCTAAAATCAACATGGATTGTATTTATCAACTCATTTAAGACAGTCAGGCTGTCCTGCTCCGTTATATCGCTTAGATGCGTATAACGTGCTGTTGTGGAGGGACTGGCATGGCCAAGCAGGGCCTGGATGTGACGGAGGCTTAAGCCGCGTTCAAGCAGGTGGGTGGCAAAACTGTGACGCAGGGAGTGAATGGATACTTTTTTTTAATGCCGCATTCGGCGACGACCACTTTCATGGCTCTCTGACAGCCGCCTTTATCCATAAAGTTGGTGGCCGCCCGGATGGTTTCTAAAGAACCCTTGCAATTGGGGAATAACAAATTAGGATGACGATGCTTACGCCAAAGCTCCCGCAGGCCCTCCAACGTAAGATCCGGCAATGGCAGCATTCGGTCCTTATGACCTTTACCCCGGCGGATATGGACCTTTTTGCGTTCAGCATCAATGTCCCCGATCTGAAGGGACAACGTCTCTTCCAGACGCAATCCCATGGAATAGGTTGTCAGCAGAAATACCCGGTAACGCAATTTCTTGGTTTTGCCGATGATCCGTTCAACTTCGGAAACGGTAAGAATGTCCGGTATGGTTTTGACTTTCGGCGGTTTGACGATCTTGATCCATTCCCAGTCCTTTCCGAGCACATACCGCCAGAAGAACTGCAAGCCGTTACGGTCAACCCTGACCGTGCTCCAGGAATGGCTATCCACCAGCTGAGAGAAATAACCTTCCAACTGTTCCGGACGCAAATGGTCGGGACAACAATCAAAATGGTTACGAATGCGGCGGACTGAACGGGCATAGAGATCAATGGTCCTCGGACTCATCCCCTGAAGCTTGAGCAACTCCAGGTGCCGCTCATAAAGCCGGTTGAAACGTTTTACTTCCGAATCGTTCATGGTATACTCCTTTTATTGGGGGTGCCCGTAATTGAGCACGTATTGGAGTATACCTTGTTTTTTATTAATCCGCCGCGTAGCGGCTTCGTTCAACAACGCCACTCACACTGACTCGCAGGGGCGGGCTGCTTTTTAATTATCGAAGTTCGGGGTTAACGTGGCTTTGCAAAAGTTACCATTCCCTGCTCGCCGGTGGTGGCGGACGTTATGTTTCGAAAAATATTAGGAGGTCCACATGGGATCAGATGATATTCAAGAACAGCGTATTAATGGAGCAAAAGGAATTATTTCAAGTGCCAATATCTTAGCAATTGACGCTGGAATTGAGATTAATGACTCCATTTGGAATAAACGTCAGGGGATTGACAATCGAGAGTTACATACACTCGAACTTGTTAGAGATGGAAAAACAGTAAGTGGTGAATTCGACGTGGAGGAATTGGAAGACTATCCGGGTAAAGTTGGAACCGAAAAGACAGATTCCAAATTACGAACAATGATCCGTGAATTAAGCAAGTAAAACGATAGAACAACAATACACCGCAACTTTTTATGTTTGATAAATAATTGAAATAAGAGAGAAAACATAACAACGCCACTCACACGGACTCGCAGGGGCGAGCTGCTTTTGTTTTGGCGTAATTTGGAGTTGAACTCACTTTAGCGAAGTCCGCAAACCCTGCTCGCCGGTGGTGGCAGACGTTCGGACCAATATGAATCTTACTCCAGCAGACGATCTTAAAAATTTACTTAGCGAGCCGCAATATTGGATAAATAAAGCTGAAGCCCTTCGTGCGTCTGCTGGTGCAATATGGTATTGTCAACATTCCGTTCAGCATACTGATATCAATCAGGCGCTTGGCACCGATCCTCCAATTCAAATTAGCGGAGATATTTGGCAAGTTTATAGAATGTTATGTGGCATGTCTTTAGAGCTTGCCTATAAGGCCAGCCTTATCGCATTAGGCAAAGATATAAAAACAACACACAATCTAGTTTGGCTTGCTGAACAAGTTTGCTTTTCTTTAACCCAAAAAGAACACGGGTTACTCGCATTACTATCAGAGTGTGTTATTTGGCAAGGCCGATATCCTGCTCCCAAAGATGATTTATCATTGGAATATTTTGTATATCTCCATTATGAAAATTTGTTTCGTAAGGTCACCACTGGTAATCTTACAGTCCTAAAGCCCTTAGAACCAGACCCTTTAGATTGGGAAGGTTATAATGAGCTATGGAAATCAGCAATTGCAGCATATGAATGGCATAAATCCTAACCAGAAAGCGCAAAGGACAGCCAGGGCAGGCTTTGTTGTTCAACCCTGGTAATTTGAAAGTTTAAACTATAATCAAGTCAGGTGTGGCCCTGGCTGTACTTGGCTTCAGAAGTTCTACAATAAAAAAAAGGGGGGGGGTGTGATGCCCCACCGAAAGTTCTGGTTGCCGAGAAAACATAGTAGTCATAATGTATAGAAGAATAATCCATCCAGATAGAACGATAAAAATTCAAGAGCATTTCAAAATGCCTACTGTCTACCTCGACCATTGGGCGTTAAACGATATTGCCCTTAATGAAGAGTTGCGAAAAAAGTTTATTCAAGTCATGAATGAAAACGGTGGGACTTTTCGCCTTTCCGTCGTTAATATGACCGAATTGTCGAAACAAGCTGACAGATCTCAAATTGATTCAATTCTTGATATGATCAATAGCATTTTTGACTGTGGCCTCATAAATATAGATCCTAGTGAAGTAATAAAGAAAGAAAACATCTTAATAGATGATCTTGATTCAATTGCCCATGTCATGAACCCTTCTGCAGAGTTAGATTTTGTTTCAACATATCTCATGGCCCATAACTATCCAACACATTGGCATGTTTCGGAGATAATCAAAACGGTTATCGGGGAACTACCATCAAAACGCCTTACTAAAAGCAATGAAAAATTTTTGGAAGACATGCAGAATCTTCTTAAAATTGGCCGAAATGATTTAAGTAGTTTGAATAGGGCAAAGTCTAGGTTTCATAGACTAAAAAAAAGTGGCCCTAAGTATCAAACAGCAACAAGAGAACTCTTACAAATGGCAGTTGGTTTTGTGATGCGAAACCAGAATATGAAAATGACTCAGTACAGTGAGTGGGACGATCTTTTTCATCTAATCGTTCCGGTATCATATTGTGATATTGTTCTGCTAGATAGACGGTGGAAAACATTTATAAATCAAACTGGGTTTTCGTTTCCTGATATTGCGATGGTATTCGATAAACGAACAATCGCTGATTGCTTTAAAACCATTTCAGAATGGAACCTAAGCTAATTATAGTTTTGTTCTGGGGTTAACTGGCGCTGGTCAAGCCACGTATTCAGGTTAGAGGATTGAGAGGAAACAACAAAACTCAATATATTATTGTACATATCTATTGGGTTCGATCTTCAGAAAGGGAAAGTCAGCCTTGAAAACTTTTCGTCAAACGATATCAGCGCAGTCTTGCACCTGCCGCTAAAATCCGCTTAAATCATCATAATAACTAGCAATATCAATTACTAAAGCCCTTTTGGCTGTTTTCACACACATTTCATATTAAGTTCATAATTATTCCAAAAACATCAATTATGCTTTGGTTAAAGATGAGACGAATAAAGGGTGAGGAACCGAAAAATTAAAAAAGTGGAGGTAATTATGAATGAGAACAACATGTTAAGTGATTCGCCGGGAGAAACAAACAATTCTGTTGGTTTTAAGATGGTAATAATTTTTGTTTTGATTCTTGCCCTGTTAATTCCCTCTGCAATGGTTAAATCACTGATACGGGAAAGGGAAAGCAGAAAGCATGATGTGATTAACGAAATCAGTTCAAAATGGGGGGAGGCTCAGACCATAACAGGTCCGGTCATATCAATACCGTACAAACATCATGTAATTGATAAAAATGGAAAAAGAACTGAAACAACAAAGTATATGCACTTTCTGCCGGACAGATTAGACGTGAAAAGTGAGATATTACCGGAAATCCGCTACAGGGGAATCTACGAAACAGTATTGTATAATACAAAAACATTATTAAACGGTAGTTTTTCATATCCTGAAGTTAGCGAAATGAATGTTCCAATCGAGGACATCGTGTGGACAGGCGCGTTTATATCTGTCGGGATATCAGATATGCGTGGTATTAAAGATCAGATTACCGCGAGCTTTAACAAAGATGTCATCACAATGAATCCCGGAATTGAAACAAATGATGTCATCTGTTCAGGCATCAGCTCAAAGATCCGTCTTCATGATCAGACAAAAGAATATAAGTTCAGTATGGCAATAAACCTGAACGGAAGCCATATTTTAAACTTCGTTCCTGTCGGCGAAACAACATTTGTGTCTATGAATTCAACCTGGCCGGATCCAAGTTTTGGTGGCGCCTATGTCCCAAATACTTATGATGTCAGCAAGGATGGGTTTAAAGCCGAATGGAAGGTCCTGCATCTGAACAGGAACTATCCTCAGCACTGGACCGGAGACAGATATAATCTGAACGCTTCATCTTTCGGCGTTAAACTATTCATGCCCGTGGATACTTACCAGAAAACGGACCGGATCGCGAAATACGCTTTAATGTTCATTGTTTTCACCTTTTTGGCATTCTTTTTTTCTGAAGTTATGAACAAACTGAGGGTTCATCCGATACAATATCTGCTGGTCGGATGTGCTATCGTTATTTTTTATTCACTCCTTATATCCATATCAGAACACATTAACTTTAACCTCGCTTATCTGATTTCAAGCTTGGCAACAGTTATCCTTATTACAGGCTACGCAAAAAGTATCCTTAAAAGTAAACGTTTGTCCAATATGGTTGGCGCTGTCCTTACGTCCCTTTACATATATATGTATATTCTGCTCCAGCTTGAAGATTACGCTTTGTTAATGGGCAGCATGGGGCTTTTTGTTGTGCTCGGCATAATCATGCACCTGACACGCAGGATCGACTGGTATTCAATTAAACTTGAAACCAGTAAATAAAATGAGGACAGAACCAAATGCTTGTCATGATGTATCTACGAACTGACGAACTGTGGTCGGACCAAGCGAACATACTGATTTAAACAATACAAGTCCAAACAATGCAAAATAAGGCTTAGAATGCTCTTTTGGTGGCGTTTAGGAAAATATGAAGAATTTTCTATTTATAATCGTATTCATCCTTCCCTTTATTGCATGGGCAGAAGATGTGTTGCCTACTGCGGATAAAGTCCTGGTTGATAAATCTAGAAAAACAATGTGGCTTATTGCGGATGGAAATCGTTACCGAGAATACAAGATTTGTTTAGGTGACAATCCTGTTGGGCACAAACAAGAGCAAGGGGATGAACGGACGCCAGAAGGCAATTATATAATAGATTACAGAAATCCTAAAAGCAGTTACCACCTATCCCTCCACATCAATTATCCTGATAAACAAGATAAAGAAAATGCCAAAAAGAAAGGGGTTGACCCAGGAGGGGATATCTTTATTCATGGTCTTCCCAATGGATTTGGAAAAATGGCATTCATTTTTAATGGCCGGGATTGGACTGATGGTTGTATCGCAGTGACAAACAAAGAAATCGAAGAAATATGGAAGCTGGTAAATAATAACACTCCGATTGAGATACTTCCATGATTCTATTGGTCACGTTTGTAGGGGAACAAACTTTGACCTGGTGCTTTCGGTGCAACAAGAATAAAAAATTATTTCCGATGACTAAAAATCTTTTTTGTTGTTAATGAAAAATGATATACCTTTAATGAAGAATAAACAGAAAAAATGGAAAAGCAAACCATGAATGAATTCAATAAAAGCCAACGCCTTAAACCAGGGAATCAGAAACCGAAGAGTCAATCGCGAGGCAACGCCCGAAAAAAACAAACAACAGACATTCCCCCTTATTTAAAATTTCTTTTGGATGAGCTGGCCCCGGCCATCAAGAACTATTTGAATCAGGCGGCGGAAAGCAAGGCACGGGTTGCAGAAGCCAGGGAAAAAAGCGCTGAGGCTGTTGAAAAACTAGTGGAAAATCTGCCTGAGATTATTCAGCAGACGGCTCCCACCAGAAGCATACCGAGCAGAAGAAAAATTAGCCCTAAAAAACAAGAGGTGCTGGACCTGATAAACAAACTCCGTGATGAAGAAGAGATGACCTACGAAGAGGTGGCGGCCTACCTTATAGAGAACAACATCCCCACTTTTTCCGGGAGAGGTCGCTGGCATCAACAGACCATTCACCGGTTGTATATGTATCCACCTGATTAGCAAACGCCTGATATTTTCTACATATGACTCAAGGAAATTGATTGTTGGAGCAAAAAGGCGGTTAATCGAAATGTTCTTTTCCCAGCTTCTTTTTAACTTTTGTCCGCAGGCTGATCATTACGTTCTTATATTCCAGGGCCAGCTTGTGTAAATCTTCGGACATGCCGCTTGAAAATTTCTGGAACAGTTTGATTTTGATGTGGGCGTATTCCTGCAGGTCCTCTTGGCTCATGTGGCCGATGAAAAATTTCAGCATTTTTTCCCTGAGCGGCCGGGATGAATTAAACAGAAGCATCAGGACCATGTTGTCGGCCATATGGGCGATGAGTTCCTGGCTTTCAAGTTCATAGAAAGCGGCCATATCTTCGTCATCAATGTGTTCCAGGGCCAGCTCGAGAAGGTCTTTCATTTTTTTCAGGTCACGGGGAGAGGCTTTTTTCGAGGCCAGAAGGATGGCCTGGGGGAAGAAAAATTCCCAGAATTCGGACAATTCATCAAAAACATATTGATTGAAAACAACATCGTCCCGATTAATTTCCCGGGGCGCAAGGGCCAACATCCGCAAAAAGTCCAGGCCGGCGTTTTCAAGATAGTCTTTGACGTATATGCCGTCGCCCTGGCGTATTTCCAGCAGCTGCATCCCCTCGAGCTGTTTTAAGGCAACACGCAGCGACGTTCGGTCAACACCGGTTTCCCGGGTCAGCTCTTTTTCCGTGGGAAGCTTTTCGCCGGGTTTTAATTCCCCGGTAAAAATTCTGGACATCAGCTCGCCGGCGACCACTTCATGTCGCTGCGTGTTCTTCAGCGGTTTCGATTCTTTATTCATGATGTCAGGGTTCCCGGTTAAACCGTTCTTAAAGTTTTTTGCTTGACTAAATACATATGACGCCATAAAAATGAAATCAATAAATTTGTTTAATCAATTTTATCGATTTGTTTAATACATTAAAAAATCAGATTTTACAATTTTTATTTTTCAGGATCAACCAATTAAGGAGGGGACATGAAAGCGATCAGGATATCCCGCAGAACATTTTTAAAGGGCTCGAGCGCCGCTGTGGCCCTGCTTTCCCTTAACTCTCTGGGGTTTTTAGGCGGCAACAGCAAGGCCAATGCCACTGAAAAAGTTCTCGAGGATTGGCAATACAGCGGCTGGGAAGACCTGCACAGAAATGAATGGACCTGGGATAAAGTGACTTACGGCACCCACCTGGTAGACTGCTATCCCGGCAACTGCCTGTGGCGGGTGTATACCAAAGACGGCATTGTCTTTCGCGAGGAGCAGGCCGCCAAGTATCCGGTGGTCGATGCCTCCGGCCCGGACTTCAATCCCCGGGGATGTCAGAAGGGGGCTTCCTACAGCCTGCAGATGTACAACCCCGACCGGTTGAAATACCCCATGAAACAGACCGGCGAACGGGGAAGCGGCAAGTGGAAGCGGTTAAGCTGGGACCAGTGCCTGACCGAAATCGCCGAAGGCATTGTGGACGGCCTGGACAGCCAGGGACCGGAATCGATCATTTTTGAAACCGGGCCGGGTAACGGCGGCTATGTCCACCTGTTGTCCGTCGGCCGCCTGTTCGGGGCTTTAGGCGCAACCATGCTCGACCTGGACTCCACCATCGGTGATTTCAACCGGGGTATTTATGAAACATTCGGCAAGTTCCAGTTCATGGATTCGGTGGACGGCTGGTTTTTCGGAAAACTGCTGCTCATCTGGCATATGAATCCCGCCTATACCCGCATCCCCTCCTTTCATTTCATATCCGAGTCCCGGTACAACGGGGCTGAAGTCATTTCCATCGCGCCGGATTACAACCCCAGCTGCATGCATGCCGACGAATACATCCCGGTTGAAATGGGTTCCGATGCCGCCCTGGGGCTGGCCGTGTGCCAGGTGCTGATTGAAAAAGACTGGGTGGATTACCCTTTTGTAAAAGAGCAGACCGACCTGCCCATGCTGGTCAGGACCGATAACCACCAGTTCCTTTCCGCCGCCGACATTGAAAAGGACGGACGGGCCGACCAGTTCTGCTTCTGGGATACAGCCAAAAACAGCGTCACCAAAGCCCCCCTGGAAACATTGAAACTGCCCTGCGATCCGGCCCTGGAAGGCACCTATCCGGTGAAACTGTTAAACGGTCAAACCGTCGACGTCCGGCCGGTATTTCACAGCATGAAAGCGCTGCTCAATCGTGAGTACACGCCGGAACAAGCATCTGAAAAATGCAAAACCAACCCCGACACGATCCGGCGGCTGGCGGAAAAATGCTATAAAGCCAGCGGCGGGATCCAGGTACTGGTCGGCTGGAATTCTCCCAAATATTATCACGGTGATCTGATCGAGCGGGCCATGTGCCTGATTCTGTCCCTGACCGGCAGCCTGGGGAAAAAAGGCTGCGGCATCCGGGGCTGGAACGAGTCTCTGTTTGAAGGCGCCCTGACCCAGCCCGTCAAAGAGAAAATCGGCCTGGCAACGACCACCAAGCTGCTGCCGAT
Source organism: Desulfosudaceae bacterium (assembly GCA_963674745.2). GTDB lineage: Bacteria > Desulfobacterota > Desulfobacteria > Desulfobacterales > Desulfosudaceae > JBFMDX01. Next base: position 1,748,326 of record CAXXDV010000001.1, read on the forward strand.
CATCCAGGGTATCTGGAACAAATTCAAACGGGAAGACCCGACCATTTCCGATGAAATGGCCTCCATTCTGCAGGAACGGGTGGCTGACCGCAATATGTTCAACTCTACTATTCCCGCTTTTTTGTATTATAACCATTCCGACTACAAAAAAGCCTGGGACAAAAAAGAGTGGCACTGCCCCACCATGAAACGGGAATTTTCGGAATATTTTCATGAAGCGGTTTCCAAGGGCTGGTGGGACGGCTTTATCAAGCCCGCTGCCGATCAGCAGCCCACGGTATACTGCTGGATCGGCACCAACCCGGCCCGGAAAAACCGGGGCTGGACAAAAAATATTCTGGGCTCGCTGTGGGACAAATACAAGCTGACCTTCGGGTTTGAAACCCGTTGGTCCACCACCGTGCTGTACGGCGACTACGCCCTGCCATGTGCCGGATTTTATGAAAAACTGGACACCCGCTTTCCCACGCCCCACGTGCCCTGGCTGACCCTGACCGAGGACGCTGTAAAACCGTTGGCTGAGTGTAAAACCGAATGGGAGATCAGCCGCCTGCTGGCCGAAAAGATCGAGGCGGTGGCGAAACAACGGGGTAAAACCAAATTTCCGCCCCGGGTGCCGCCTCAAGAAGAGTACGCCGCCTTTATCCGGTACTTTAGAATGATACGGGATAAAGAATTCAATGTTGATCTTTCCAACCTGGTCAAGTGGCAGAACATGAACGCGGATACGTTTGAGGAAATCATGGAAGATGCCCTCCAGTCCAGTGTTTTGATGGGCAACCTGCCGCCCGGAACCAATCTGGAATATATGAGAGAACACGGTATTGTCCGGTTCGTCGATGTCTCCATTTTTGACCCGGTGACCATGAATCTGGCCACGGACATCAAGCCGGATGAACCCATTATCCCGCTCACCTGGCATACCGGGGAAAAAAAGGTGCCATACCCCACCTATAACCGGCGCATCACATTCTACATCGACCATCCCTGGTTCCTGGAGGCCGAAGAAGCCCTGCCGGTTCATAAAGACAATCCCAGGATCGGCGGTAATTACCCCTTGCGCATGACCAGCGGTCATCAGCGCTGGAGCGTTCATTCCATCTGGATCGGCAACCAGCAGCTGTTAAGGACCCACCAGGGAAGGCCCTTTATGTTCATGAGCCCGGAAGACGCAGGCAAACGGGGGATCAGGGACGGCGACCTGGTCCGGGTGTTCAACGACTTTGACGAATTTAAGGTGCACGTGAAAATTACACCGTCAGCCCGGCCTGAAAAGAGCGCCGCCATGCCCGGCCAGGTCATCATTTATCATGCCTGGGAGCCGTACATGTTCCCCGGTTGGAAAAGTTACGACGCCGCCATACCGGGCATGATCAAGTGGCTGGACCTGGTCAACAATTACGGCCATCTCAGGTACTGGCGCTGGAACTGGTGCGCCCAGCCGGTCGACCGGGCCATCAGCGTGGAGGTGGAAAAGGCCTGATGTCCCATCAAAATTGACACGCAAGCGCCGACTTGCTATATATAATGGTCGAAAAAGCAGGTTCTTATCTTTGAAACCATTGGCCGGGGTGTCATTATGATCAAAGCTTTAAGATGCTTCTTTTGTTTTTCGCTGATAGCGTATGTCGTTTTTCCTTCATCCCTTTTCGCAGCGGCCATCGGCGAGTTTTCGTCCGTCATCGGCACGGTCACCCAGACAAGAGGGAAACAGGTCATCAAGCCGGTTGAAACGTCTCCGATCCAGGTAAAAGACATTGTTATTACCAAGAAAAACGCCACCGCCGAAATGGCTTTTTTCGATGACAGCACGATCAGGCTGGCCCAGAACTCGAAACTGCAAATCAATCAGTTTCTGTTCAAGAAACAATCCCGCGTGGTGTCCTTTCTTTTTTACATCGGTAAAATGACGGTCAATGTCGGCAAATTTATCGGCGGTGATAATAAATTTGAAGTTCAGTCACCGACCTGTGTTATCGGTGCCAGGGGAACAGCCTTTGATCTGGTTGAGACCAGGGCGGCCGGCAAGACAAAGGCCACGGTCAGCTGCACGAAAGGGGCTCTGGATATATCGGCCCTGTCGGATACCGGAACCGTGGTTTCCACGGCCGTACTGGAAGCCGGCCAGATGGCCGTTATCAGCGGTGGTGTCATTACGGTTTCCCTGATCAGCGCGACCGTGGCGGCAGGAGGCGGGACAGCCGCGGCTGCGGGGGGCGGAAGCGGTGCAGCCGCCGCTTCCGGTGTCGGCCTTTCAACCGGTGCAATCGTCGGCGCCTCGGCCGCTGTGGCGGCCGGTGCCGGAGTGGCCGTGGCAGCATCCGGTGGCGGTGGCGGCGGAGGAGATGGTGAAAAGGATAAATCGGATTCTACCACCCTATACGATGCTACGGGTACCTGGAAATGGGCCGACACTTATGAAGAAAGCAATTGCAGTGACCCTTCCGGGCCGCCCTATGACAACGGCACGATGCAGATCGTACAAACAGGCACAACATTTGCCGGTACTGACAGTGACGGCAGCAGTTTTACCGGAACCGTCAGCGGCGCTGTCTATACCTACACCGTTGTCACTCAGGAAGATTTCGGGACGATGACGGAAAATGTAACCGCCACCTTAACATCAGACACGGAAGGGACCTATACGATTGACTGGGTCTGGAGCGAAGGGTCCTATTCGTGCAGCGGCATCACCCAGGGCACGATGACCAGGGTGCCGTAAACGCGTTTAGTTGTTTTCTTATACGTCATCTCTATGGACGGTATCCGGTGAAAATGCCGGCCGGCAAACGGCGATGTACTCGGCCCCTTCATCACCGGGCGTGCTGTACTGAACCCACTCATTCGCTTTTACGATAACGGCTTCACCCGCGTAAACATCGAGAACCCCGGATTTTGTGTTAACGCGCAGCATGCCTTTTAGTACAATGGTATACTCTGTAAATTCCGGGGTCTGCCCGGGTTCTTCCCAGCCCGAAGCGCTGACCATGCGGGCGATGCTCAAGTCCGGTGTATTGGAATTTACGGCGCCGATATACTCTTCTATCCTTTTGGGAATATTACCGGCCGCTTCAACAATTGTCGGTTTGTTGATTTTTATCGGCATACGGTTACCTTTTTCCGGGTGGAACAATAATTAATGTGCCCCGGTGCCTCCGGACTTGGCTAAATGCGCTTTCAAAGCGGCGGCAATTTCATTGGCACAATTTGTAATGACAAGTTCAAACCCTTTGTCCAGGCCGTTCATTACGGCAGCGTTGTATCTTTTTGTTGTCGGTTTGTTTAAAAACGCTTCGTATTCAGATAAGCTTTCTTCATCAATAGATTGATATGTATAAAGATTGGAAATCAGCACAAGCTGCTGAGCATCGTCTCTTGTCTTGGCCGTCATGGTCTTCAAGTATGCTTTGTAGGCTTCTATATCCAGTGGTTTGTCGGGTTCCCTGGCCGTTAAAACTGCTGAAAAAACGATAAGTCCGCTGAATTCTTTTAAGTTTATTAACCTGTCGGTGAGGTTCATCATCGAATCCAACCTTTTTGCAAACGCCACCCGTTTGGTGTTTTTCAGCAATTTCTGCGCGCTGTTCATCATCTCCCGATAGGCTTCTGGTTTGGCGGCTTTTTCTTCCGCTTGCGTAATCCGTTTTTTCAGGCTGGATTCATGCCATTTGAATATTTCCTTAATTCCATCTGTACTTATTTTTTTCTCAATCGACAATCTAACCTGATCAAGGACGATAGACGGTAATATCGTTCTGTCGACGGTTTCAAGCATTATTTGTAAATGCTCTCTGGGGATTGGCGCACCACTCTGAATGGCACTATTTATACCCGCCTTAATCAGACCGGGAAATTCTTCAACCTGTTCGGTCAATCCGGATAATTCAAGAAGCTTATTAATGGACCCGGCTGAAGGTGTCGATGCGGATGGGTCGGAAAACATGGTAGCGGGCTCTGCTGATTCAAAAATAATCGCACCCAGGAATAACAGAACGCAGATAATTTTGAATGTATGTTTTACCATTGTTTCTCCTTACGAAGTGGTTTTGTAAAAAGTCAGTTCCTTTTTGATAACCGCCGTCTTCGTAGGATCCAGTGCTTATAGTTTGTGCCAAACATCAAGGTAAAAAAATATCAAAGAAAGAGGAAAACAGGCGATAGGCTCTGTCTGATCAGGGGTAGTACATGTACAGTCGATGAATGGTCTGGGCATGCCAGCGGCCGCGACCGGAAAAAGTGGGAATATTGTTTTCCTGGAGATGGGCGGCAATTTCCTCGTAGGTCATGTTTTCATCCCGGAGTTTATTGATCATATCAAGAAGCTCCTGCTTACGGGCTGTGATTTTTCTTTTCCGGGGTTCCGCTCTGGCGGGGATTGACTGCTGAACAATCTCCGGCAGGTTCTCCATCAGTTTTTCCATAGCCTCGGCGCTTCGTTCTCTGGCTTTTGCAACCCGCATCTTGCTTTCAGCTGCCTGATTCAAATAGTTTTTGATGGCCGGGGCTATTTCGTCAAGAAGGGACTTTAAATAGGGCGGCATGTCAGCGGCTTTTTCTGTGCGGGCTTTGCTGCGCGGCTGCCCTTTTTGCTGTTTCTGATTCCCCGGGTTGTTGAGCGGGGGGGGGTATTGAAATCACTCATGGTTTATGCCTCCACTGTTTTGATACTTTGATAACAAAATATCAGAGGTTTTGAACAAGGCCAAGCGGAAAATGGTTTAAGTGAAATATATTTGGACGGGTAGACTACTTCATTGGGACTGGTTTATGCTTTGATGCTGTTAATTACTTTTATCTTGTCGATACAAAGGATGGTACGCATTTGGGACGATGGCTTGATATGCAAAGCGGGCTTTGATATAAATTGATAACTGATGGCAGAAAAGAAAAGCAAAAAGCGGCCAAAGGGCCGCGACGAGGTTGTCGAGGCGTTGATTAAGTCCGCCGCGGAGCTGTTCGCGGAACGGGGGGTGTCCGGCGTTTCTTTACGGGAAATCGCCGCTCACGCGGGTGTGAATCATGGCCTTATCCACCGTCATTTCGGTTCCAAGGAGAATCTGCGCAAAAAAACCCAGGAATACCTGGCCAAAAAAGTGCGGGATGATATCGGAACGCCGGATAACCTGATCGATATGTTGGCCCAGGCGGAAACCGCGGTTCAGAAACATCCGCTGTTCTGGAAAGTCATGGCCCGAAGCTTTCTCGATGGTACTGTAGAAGGCGATGTGCAGAGCGAGTTTCCTTTTGTGCGGGATTTTGTCGAATTGGTAAAGGCGGTTCAGGAGCAGGGCTTGATCATCCTCGATATGGACCCGCGATATATTGTGGCGGCAATCTGTGCCTACGGGCTTGGTATCCGGGCGTTTGAAAGATACATCATGGAAGCCGCCGGCCTGGGTGATGAACCGGTTGAAGAAGTGCTGGCCGAAATCCGCAACCGCTTTCTGGCAATTTGCCTGAAGTAAATACAGTCCGATTGGCAACGATTTTTCCCTTTTTTCCCGTCTTGCGTTTCCGGCCGTTTGATCTGTTAATTTTTTTTGAAAAAACACTTGACATAGTGTATCCATTTGTATACAAAAAGTGTAGTCAAGCGGGTACACTTAAAATCTTTTTAACAATTGTCGTCATGGCAATCCAGGGGGGAATTATGAAAAGTTGTAAATCAATCCTGACACGATCCGGTCTTATCGTCGGTGTTCTTTTGCTGGCTTCCGGCCTTGCTTTTGGCAGGGGCTCAACGCCGCCTGTACCGGAACCGGATTTTAACCATGAACCCCCGGCAAACGTCTTTTTGGCGGATTCTCCCTGGCCCATGACGCACCGGAATCCATACTGCCAGGCGTCTTCGCCCTATGCCGGCCCGCAGAAAGGCGGCTTGAGCGCGGATTCAGATTTTAATCTGGGCACGCCGGGCCTGATCACCCTGGCCGAGTCAGCCCCGTATCCGGATGGAAAGCGGGTGCTGTGGGGCAGTTCCTCGACCATGGTGTTTAAAGCGGACACCGCCTTGAACTATCTGGCCGTGATCCTCAAAGAAGACCTGAAACTCACCTCGATGTTCTCCACCGATGAAATCCTTTCGGGCGCTTACACCCTTGTGGACAAGAATAATGTTTTTTATATGCCCCGATTCACAGCGCTTTATGCCTTTGGCGACGCGGTGGCCGGGGACCGGAAATCCGCCGTCGAAGTCAAGCGGGTGTTTGAAATTCCGGCGGAAAACATCGTCGATCCGGCCGAAAAAATCGTCGGACTGACCCTGACCTATGACGGCATGCTGGCCTTTGCCACCAACCAGGGATTGGTCGGCGTCGTGTCCCGGTCTTTTGAGACGGCACATTATTACCGGTTCCCCCCGGAAGAAGCGATCTCCAACTCCATTGCCTGTGACGAGGATGGCGGTATTTATGTCGCCACCAGCGAAAAGATGTACCGTGTTCAGTGGACCGGCAGCGAACTCACGATTGACCCGGCCAAAGGCGGCTGGAGTGCCGGATATGAGACCGGCGAGGGGTCCGGGGTTCGTCTCGGGGCCGGTTCGGGTTCCACCCCGACCTTGATGGGGACGGGAAATGAGGATAAATTTGTGGTTATTACCGATGGCCAGGATCTCATGCACCTGGTGCTTTTCTGGCGTGGTGAAATTCCGGCCGACTGGCAGCAGATTCCCGGCACAAAAAGCCGGCGGATCGCCGCCCAGGTGCCGGTTACCTTCGGTGACGCGAATGCGCAAGACACGCTGTCGGAGCAGTCGGTGTGCATCAGGGGGTATGGCGCGCTGGTGGTCAACAACCAGTTGAAAGTGCCTCTTGACAACCAGGTTATCAGCATACTGGTTTCCGGTATCGTACCGGTTGCGCCATATGGCGCCGAGCGCTTTGACTGGGATCCGTCAACCCGGACCCTGAAAAGCACATGGGTGAATAAGCACGTCAGTTATCCAAACGGCATTCCCTGCATGAGTGCCGCGACAAATCTGATTTATGATGTCGGCCAGAGCCTGCTGGGCGGGTGGACGTTTGAGGCCCTTGACTGGGACACCGGAAAATCGGTGTTCAGTTATAGATACGGGACTTCGCCGATATTCAACAGCGCCTATGCCGGCACGGAGATTTTGTCCGGTCGTTGTCTGTACAGCGGTACCATGCTGGGCATGGTAAGAATGAAACCGTAGTAGACCCTTCTTACAGGTGCCAATGATGGTAAAAACAAGGCCGGGGGAACTCCCCGGCCTTGTTTTTTTGTATTATTGTGTTTTTTGCGGCGATACCGGCTGGCTGGTGGCGGGATAAACGGCCTGCTGCTTGACCCGTATGGGTTCACCGGGGCGCCACTGGCGTATGCCCAGGGCCTGGTAGTCGCGTTCCAGCTCGGCATCAAACAGCGGGCATTTATCGCCGGGACGTCCGGCCAGCTTGGAAAAAGGCACTTTCATATAATGCGTGACAGCATCCTTTCTTTTGTCCGCGGCCAGTTTTTTGCAGGAAACGAAGCGTTTGTCGCCTTTGAAGGTTACGTTCAGGTTCGACGGGTAACCGGTGGGTTCGAAGTTGATGTCCCGAATGCCATATCCGGCCTTGTAGATTCTGACTTTCGGCGGCGGCATATTGCGGAAGAAATTTCGGCCCTTGCCGGGAATGGTGAATTCGCCGTTTTCATCCGTCAGGGTCTCGAAATAATCATAATACCGTTCTTCGGGCTCGATGGTAATCCGGGTGTGCTCGGTGACCCACAGGGCCATCACCACGACACCCGCAAGGGGTTGCCGGGTATCACCATCTATGATCTTTCCGTAAACGTCTTTGTCGTATCGAAAGTAATTGCCGGCCGATAAAGGTGTTGCAAGTGTTGCCAGAAAAATTAAAAACACTGAAACCCGAAAAAGAAAATATCGCCGCATGATTTTTCCTCCTACCCCTGAATTTCGTGTCGTTTCGATCGTATTATGTAAAGGATTAATATTTTAACATGTTATCCGGTCAGCCCTTCCCACGGGGATATTCCGAAATCTCCCTGGATACCATTCCTTCTGTTTCCTGGTGAAAACATAACGGTGATTATCCTTTCGGCATGCGTGATTCAAAGATTTTACGTCTTCCTTATCTTGTTTTTTTATCCGAATTATGGTTTTCTGGGCCTGCCCCGAAGGTTAATAAATCATGATACCCGGTAAAGGACTTGTTATGACCATCTCGAATACCTCATCGTTCAAGGGACATCTGGCGCCATTAATCTTTCTTGTCATAATGTCCTGCGGGCTGTATGTGAATACCCTGCCCAACGATTTCATGTGGGATGACACCAATCTTATTCAGCATAACCGGCACATTCAATCGCTTGCCAATACACCGCTTTTTTTTACCCCCCATTACTGGAACGATCTGCATCCTTATCCCGGCCTGGGCCAGTACCGGCCCGTCCGAACGGTGACATTCGCGTTGGATTATGCCCTCTGGGGATTGGCACCCTCCGGTTATCATACCACCAATCTGTTGTTGAACATAGTGATGGTCCTGCTGGTCTATTTTTTTGTTTACCGGCTCGGAGCGGCACACAGCTTCGGCGCAGCCGAAAAGCGCCCTTTCGGCCACATGCTGCTGCCTTTGTCAGTGGCGGTTATTTTTGGCGCCCATCCGGTGCATGTTGAATCAGTGGCGTATGTGAAGAACCGGTCCGACCTGCTGGCCCTGATATTTTGTCTTTGCGCCTTTTTGTTGTTTATGGCATATCCCGGCCGGAAGCAACGGAAAGAACGCGTTACCGTTTATATCGGGGCGCTGTTCTTTTTCGTTCTGGCCCTTCTTTCCAAGGAGATCGCCGTCACTCTGCCTTTGTTACTGATGGCTTATGTCTATTGTTTTCTGCCGAAAGAGGAGTGGGCGGGCGGCTTTATCCGAACGGTCCCTTTTTGGGGCGGTGTGGCGCTGTTTTTCTGGTTTCGGCACGTTTTTCTGGAAATCCTGAGTGAAGAGAACGTCCATTTCAACGCCTTTCAACATCTGCTGGTTGTTGTTAAAACAATGGGCTGGTATTTTCAAAAGCTGATTTGGCCGGTCCACCTGAATGCCGAACATGTTTTTATTGTTCCCGATTCCGTTCTGGAGCCGGCCGTTTTTTCGGCTGTTATTGGATTGTGCGTTTTTGGCGCGGCATTGATTTTCGGATTGAAAAAATCAAAATGGGTTTTGTTTGCCCTGTGCTGGCTTTTATTAACCCTTGCTCCCGTGTCCAATATTATTTTTCTGGCATCACGCCCTATCGCCGAGCAGCGCCTGCTTTTTCCCTCGCTGGGGTTCGGCCTTCTGTTAGGGTTGGGTTTTATGAAAATCATGGACCGGAATACCCGGTCGATTTATCGAGACGGCCCGGTCGTGGGGGGATTGTTGGCCATGGCGCTTTTGCTCGGGTTTTATTCCATTCAGACCGTCAGGCGGAACGCGGACTGGCAGGATCCCCTGACATTTTACTCGAAAACGGTTGCGGATTCCCCGGACAGTTCCCGCGCGCAGTTAAATTTAGGCGTCGCCCTTGCGGACCTGGGGCGGCTGGACGAAGCAATGGACCGCTATCGGAACGCCCTGAGGCTTAAGCCGGATTATGCCATGGCATATTACAAGATCGGTAACGTGTTAATGAAAAAAAATCGGTTGGCGGAAGCGGTCGAATATTACGAAAAAGCGATCAAAATAAGACCTGGTTATGCCCATGCCTACAATAATAAGGGGGTGGCCATGATGCGACTCGGCCGGATCGAACAGGCGATACCTTTTTTTTCCAAAGCCACCGCCCTGATGCCGGATTATGTCGAGGCCTGGAATAATTATGGGGCGGCACTGGCAAACACCGGTCAATACAGGCAGGCGGCGAAATGTTTTGCCAGGGCATTGGAAATTGATCCGGAGTCCAGGGAGGCCGCTGGAAATTTAAGAAAGTTGAGCGGAATTAAATTTGAAAGATAGTGTCATGCCACTTTGTCGGTTTTTAAAACGCTAAAAGAAAAAGTTGCAGGAAGGCAAGTCCGTCAGAAGGCCCCGGCCGTCATAATCAGCAGGGCATATCGAAAGGCTTTGCCGCAAATCACCCAGAACAGAAAAATAACCAGATTGAGCTTCAATCCTCCGGCCACAACGGTTAATGGATCGCCGATTACCGGGACCCAGGCAAAGAATAAAACAGGTGAGCCCCACTTCTGAAAATGATTTTCAACATTCTGACGTTTATCGGGATTCACGGTGATATAACGTGAAAGGATAAAGTCTGTTCCGTACTTGCCGACATAATAATTAAGGACCGCACCAAGGGTGTTGCCTGTTGTGGCTGTGGCAAAGACGATGAACGGGTTGTAGCCCAGAAGCGTCATGGTGACGACAAAAATCTCAGAACCAATCGGCACCAGTGTGGCTGCCAGAAAGCTGACAATAAAAAGCCCTGCGTATCCGGACTGAAAAATCAGGTCTTCCATCAACCCGGTACGTTCCCTTGGATGTTGTTGAAGGCGTTATTGCTTCGGCGTTTCATGCGGACGGTGTACGTGCGTCAATAAATAAGGGCACCACTAAAAAAGTATTTTTAGAGATGCCCTTAAGTTTTAAAAGTATGTCACGGTAATGGAGTATAAGAAATTACTCGCCGGTTACGACAACGGTGACTTTCTGGACAATATTAAGAAAGTTTGACACCTGGACATCGACGGTCGAGATCCGGGTAATATTCCCGTTTCTGGCGGCAGCCGGGATGTTGGCGCCCGAAGCGTCTCCGAACAAACCAAAGTAGATGTTGTCACTGGCCCGTCCGACTTTGGGGCCGAGTTCGTTTCCGGTGGCCACCATGGGAAAGGGGTACGTCGCGCAAGACGCCAGTGTAACCACCATTAACAGGCAACCGATAACTGCGATTATTTTTTTCATACTTTTCCCCTTATATTTGCGTATTGATAAAAAAATATGATGATTTTTTACTATAAATGATTCAGGTTTGAAAATACAAGATTTTATTGGCGGAATGGGTTGGTAACGGAAACGTTTTCCGGCTGTATAACAGTTGGTGAAAAAAAATCGTCTACAGGTAGTCATGCCATGACCAGAGGACCCGGCCGCTGTCAAAGTGGAAGACAAAACTGTCTCTGCTTTTCGCCCATTGAAGTGCCTGGACCACCCGTGCGGCATCATATTCGGTAAGATGACAGACCCGTTCGGCCAGTGTATTCAGCAGGGCTTCTTCATCGGGCTTGTCCCCTTCGCCGATCGCCCAGGTGCCGTATTCTTCCAGCGCGGATGTCATCATCAGGTCATAGAGGATGACGGTATTTTCAAGGCCGATTAATGACCAGGCCTCTTCCTCGGTGGCGGTACCGGCTTTTATTTTTTCTTTCACGTCACCCAGGTACAAATCGTATTCATCCTTCCACTGGCCGGCAATCCGGTCCATCAGGGCGGCGTCGGCCCGGTCGGTCTCGACAATGGCCTTGTTGGCATGATATTCCCGCCAGTCATGGCTGAGAATATGAATGCCCAGCTCTTCGGCCCGGTCCCGGATCTCAGTCCCGGGAAAAGGCGCCAGCAGATGAAAGCCGTAAGAGGCGCCCATGGCCTTGATCTTTTCGCCGAACAGCCTGGTTTCTTCTATGGTTTCCGGGGTTTCGCCGGGAAGCCCGAGAATGAACGAGACATGGGGCAGTACATCGGCCTCGGCACAGGCCTTGATGGCTGCTTCAACCTGTTCGAGAGTAATGCCTTTTTTAATCGTCTTGAGCATTTCCGGGTTGGCGGTTTCCACCCCGAAGCTGACCGCTACACAGCCGGCTTGCTTCATTTTTTTCAAAAGCTCAGGGCTGACCAGGTCCACCCGGGCAAAAGAGGACCATTTGATGTTAAGGTTCCGCCGCAGGATCTCATCGCACACGCCAAAACAGTGCGAGCGGCTGGCGGTAAAAAGATCATCGGCGATATTGATCTGATTGAAGTTCAAGCCCTTCAGGTAAGCCAGTTCATCGACCACGGCAACCGGGTCCCGATAGCGGACTTTGGCGCCGACCATTTTTCGGCCCACGCAGAAGATGCACTTGAACGGACAGCCCCGGCTGGTGGTCATGCTGACCGGCATGTTCAGGGCCCGGTACCGTCCCAGGGGGATCATGTGCCTGGCCGGCATGGGCAGGGCTTTTACATCAACCGCGTATGGTTTGAATTCGGTGGTACGGATGGTGTCACCATCACGGAAGACAAGTCCCGGAACACGCCTCCAATCCCGATCACCGGCAATCGATTCGGCCAGTTGTACAATGGTGTCATCACCTTCACCCAGTACGATCATGTCCAGTTCCGGCAACGCGTTCAGCGTATCGTCGGCGCACATGGACACATGCGGGCCGCCCATCACCGTCACCATGGTTTCGTTTATGGCCTTGATATCGCGGACGATTATGGCGGCGTGATCAAAGGTCATGGTAACAGCAGTGATACCCACAAAGTCCGGGGAAAAGGACTTCAGCTTTGCTTCCAGAAACTCTTTGCTGTAGGGAAAAACAACGCAATCGAGCAGGTCCACTTCCACACCGGCTTGCTCCAGAACAGCGGCCAGGTAGGCCAGGCCCAGGGGCGGGGACGGGGTCTCGGAGATCGGGTAATGCGGGTTAATCAGTAAACATTTCATGGCATTTTCAAGTCACTGACACGTAATACGTTTCCAATCCAGAAATGAGATTTTTTTCGCAAGGTCAAGGAAAACAAGGGCTGACGCGGAGGCGTACTGTTGTACGCCGCACAAGGAAGCCCGCAGTTTGACGCAGAGATTGCGGAAAAAGGCCATTTATGGATGGAAACTGGAAAAAAGCAGGGCCCGGGAGGTAAACCCGGACCCTGCCTGTCAGCTTCAGAACAAATTCCCTGTATTAGAACAGGCCGGATACCTTACCGGTAGCCGGATCAACGTCAATGCGACGGAAGGCCGGGTTGGAACCGGTTCCCGGCATCAGGCTGATGGTTCCCGCGCACGGGCACAGGAATTTGGCGCCGGAGTAAATCAGCACGTCGCGGATCGGCAGCCGCCATCCCTTGGGCACACCCTTTTTGACCGGGTCGTGGGTAAGGGACAGATGGGTCTTGACCATCATGGTGGCGAAGTCGGCGTACTTGGGATCGTTTTCCAGCATTTCGGCCTTGGCCGTTGCTTCCGGAGCCCAGTCCACACCGTCGGCACCGTAAACTTCCTTGGCGATCTTGTCAACGCGGTCTCGCAGCTTCATATCCAGCGGATACAGGAAGTCAAAGTCGTTTCCTTCTTCACAGGCGTCGATAACGGCATCGGCAAATTCAAGGGCGCCTTCGCCGCCTTTTTCCCAGTGTTTGGACTCGGCGCAACGGGCGCCGGCAGCCTCGGCCGCCTTTTTAACGATGGCGACTTCGGCATCGGTGTCGGTGTAGAAGCGGTTGACGCACACAACCGGGTTGATACCGGCTTTGCGGATAACGCCGATCATGTGAACCATGTTTTCCACGCCCTTTTCCACCAGTTCCAGGTTCTCTTTGGTGTAGGCGTCGTCAAGGGCTTTACCGGCCACAACCTTGGGCCCGCCGCCGTGCATTTTCAGGGCGCGGATGGTCGCGGTCAGAACGGAAACATGCGGTTTCAGTCCGGAGAACCGGCATTTGACGTTCCAGAATTTTTCAAAACCGATGTCAGCGGCAAAACCGGACTCGGTGACGTGGTAATCAAAGCATTTCAGGCCGACACGGTCGGCGATAATGGAGCTCTGACCAACGGCGATGTTGGCGAACGGACCGGCGTGCACAAAGCAGGGCTGATATTCGGCGGTGCACATCAGGGTCGGGTTGATGGTGTTACGCATGAAAGCCGCCATGGCGTTGCCCACTTCCAGGTCACCACAGGTAACCGGCTTGCCGTCTTTGGAGAAAGCCACGGTGATCTTGTTGATACGATCCTTCAGGTCGGCCAGATCGGTGGCCACGGCCAGGATGGCCATCAGCTCGGAACCAACCGCGATACCGAACTTGGACTGCATGGTGTAACCGTCGAAACGGCCGCCAAGGCCGATGACGATGTTGCGCAGGGCCTGGGCGCAGAAGTCGATGATCCAGCCGAACTCCACCCGGGTCGGGTCGATGTCCAGACGGCGCATGCCGGTCAGTCGCTGGAGTTGCTCATCATTATAGTTACGCTCATGCTGCATACGGGCGGTCATGGCGACCATACCCAGGTTGTGAGCGTTCATGATGTCGTTTATGTCACCGGTCAGACCCAGTGAAAACTCGGTCATGGGGATCAGCAGTGAGTTGCCGCCGCCGGCCGCGGTGCCTTTAACGTTCATGGTCGGGCCGCCAGAAGGCTGACGCAGGGCGCCGCCCACGTTTTTGCCACGCTTGCCAAGGCCTTCCATCAGACCTACGGAAGTGGTGCTTTTGCCCTCGCCCAGGGGGGTCGGGGTGATAGCGGTAACCTCGATGTACTTTCCATCGGGTTTGTCCTTAAGACGGTCGATCACCTTGAGAAAGTCAATCTTTGCAAGGCGTCCCATGGGGAGCATTTCATCTTTCTGCAGCCCTAGTTTTTCCTGCCACTCTTCGGGCATGGGCATGTTTTTTTCCGCTTCTTCGGAAATCTGCCAGTCGGCCATTTTTGTTGCGTCGTAAGCCATAGTTCCTCCTTAATGAATTAACCTGTTGCCAAAAATAAAAACAAAAAACCTAATTTAAAGCACGTCTAAACTCCTCTAACCATCTAATATGGTTAGAACTATTTGCATCAAAGCATGTACGGAAAAAACAACAAAAAACAGCCTACCATCCTGATTTTTTTAAAGCAATTCTTTTTTACAATATTTACGATCCTCCGGTCAGCCTTTGAATGAAAAACTGCTGGCTTTTGCCATAAAAGTTGTTATATTTTAGATGATTTAAACGTTCGTGATGAAAACCGGCCGGAAAATCCGGTTTGTATAAAAATAGTGGATCTGTTTATGGCGGTTTTAAAAAAGGAAAAGGCGGCACCGGCACTGTCTGAAAACCAGAAGGCGCTGCTCAAATCGGTGCCCGGTGTCGATACCGTTCTGGAATTGTTGAAAAAAGACAGAGGACTGGATGGTGTGCCGACGTCTGTTCTGACTGAATCGGTTCGGGCCGTTGTGGCGGAGTTCCGGGCGGCGCTTCTGGCGGCAGACGGGAATATATCGGCTGAAACCTTTTCTGCGGAAAAAGCGGCCCAAAAGGCGGCGCAAAAGGCCCACCAGGCCATGATGCCGAACCTTCAGCGAGTCATTAACGCCACCGGCGTGGTCATCCATACCAACCTGGGCCGGTCCCTGCTGTCCCAAAAAGCGGCCGATCACCTGGTGAGTGTGGCCACCGGGTATTCCAACCTGGAATTCGATCTGGCTTTGGGTAAACGGGGCATCCGTTACGCCTGCGTGGAGGACCTGCTGTGTGAACTTTCCGGAGCCGAAGCGGCCATGGCGGTGAATAATAATGCCGGGGCGGTGCTGCTGGCCCTGGAAAGCCTGGCCAAGGGCCGGGAAGTGATCGTTTCCCGCGGGGAACTGGTTGAAATCGGCGGTTCTTTCCGCATCCCCGACGTGATGAAAAAAAGCGGGGCCATTTTAAGGGAGGTGGGCACCACCAACCGGACCCACCTGCGGGATTATGAAAATGCCATTACCGAAAACACGGCCCTGTTGATGAAGGTTCATACCAGCAATTACAGCATGGTCGGGTTTACCGCGGAAGTTTCTATGAAAGATATGGTCGCCCTGGGTAAAAAACACGGTCTGCCCGTGATAAACGACCTGGGCAGCGGTACCCTGGTGGATTTCAGCCAATATGGTCTTGCCTATGAACCCACCGTGGGCGAGGCGGTGGCCGCCGGCGCCGATGTGGTCACCTTCAGCGGCGACAAACTGCTGGGCGGTCCCCAGACCGGGATCATCCTGGGGAAAAAGGAACACCTGGCGACACTCAAGCAAAACCCCCTGACCCGGGCCCTTCGTATCGACAAATTGACTCTGGCCGCCCTGGAAATGACCTTGAGAGATTACCGGGACCTGGACAAGGCCGTGGATGCCATTCCGACGCTGAAGATGATTATCATGCCGGCCGGGCAGGTCCTTGAAAAATGTGAAAAACTGGCGGAACTGTTTTCTTCACTGAATGACGCCCGCCTGAAGACTGAAATCGTGGACGGTGTCTCCCGCACCGGCGGCGGTTCTTTCCCTTTGCTTGATATCCCCACCAGGTGCGTGGCTGTCAAAATCAAGGGAATGTCGGCTGCCCGGCTGGAAACCGCCCTGCGCCGTGCCCGGCCGCCGGTTATCGGCAGGATTGAAAAAGAGACCTTTCTGATGGATTTGAGAACCGTGGCTGATGATGAAATTTTCCTGATCAAAGAGACCTTTGAACACCTTCTGAACCAATTGACGTCATGACCCGGCCACGTCGGAAATCACGTATATTATAGAAATACAAGGAGTTTGAACTATGCCAATTTTTGAATATCAATGCCAAACCTGCGGAAAACGCTTTGAATCCATTGTCATCGGCGGTGAAGAGCCGACCACCTGTGAACATTGCGGTGACAAGAAAATCCAGAAACTCATGTCCGCCTGTGGTTTTCACACCAAGGACAAAAGCGGCCTGACAGTCAAGAGTTCACCGGCTGCCGCCTCATCCTGCGCCGGGTGCACGGCCTCGTCGTGCGCTTCCTGCCGCTAGGGGGCGCTTATGTCGGCAGATGCGCAACTTGTAAAAATCGGTACCAGGGGCAGCAAGCTGGCCCTGTGGCAGGCGAATTGGGTCAAGGACAGGCTCGAAGAGAACAATCCGGGCCTGTCCGTCGAACTGGTCATTATTAAAACCAGCGGGGATAAAATCCTGGATGTGCCGCTGGCCAACATCGGCGGCAAGGGCCTGTTCGTCAAAGAGATTGAAGAAGCCCTGATGGACGGTCGTATCGATCTGGCCGTGCACAGCATGAAGGACATGCCGGCCGAGCTGCCGGAAGGGTTGATCATCGGTGCCGTGCCCGAGCGGGAAACCCCGTTTGACGCCCTGATTTCAAGGGGTGGTATTTGTTTTTCCGACCTGCCGGAAGGGGCTGATCTTGGCACCAGCAGTCTGCGGCGGGCGGCCCAGATTCAGCATCTTCGTCCGGACATCACCATTGTTCCCCTGAGGGGCAATATCGATACCCGGCTGGCCAAACTCGAACGCGGAGAAATGGCGGCCATTATTCTGGCCTCGGCCGGGTTGACGCGACTGGGGCTGGCCGAAAAAATAACCGAGCAACTGGATGAAACAACCATGCTGCCGGCCGTGGCCCAGGGCGCCCTGTGTATTGAAACCCGGGAAAACGATTCCGAGGTCGACAAACTGGTCGGTACCATCAACCATGGCAAAACGCATACGGCCGTTGTTGCCGAGCGCGCTTTTTTAAAACGGCTGGAAGGCGGATGCCAGGTGCCCATCGCCGCTTTGGCTAAAATAGATGGTGAGGCGATTTCCATGGACGGCCTGGTAGCGGATGTGGACGGCAGCAAGATCTTCCGCGAACAGATCAGCGGGTCAACCGGCGCCGCCGCCGCCCTCGGCACGGAACTGGCCGAACGGCTGCTCTCTAAAGGGGCGGATGTGATTTTGACGAAATTGATGGATTAGTACTTGAGGAAACGGATAAACATATGACAGGTAAAGTATATTTGATCGGGGCCGGACCGGGTGACCCGGACCTCATCACCGTCAAAGGGGTGGAATGCATCCGCAGGGCCGACGTGGTGGTCTATGACTACCTGGCCGCGGACCAGCTTCTGACCTACAGCCGCAAAGACGCGGAAATTATTTATGTCGGCAAGAAGGGCGGGGACCATACCCTGCCCCAGGAAGGGATTAACGCCCTTATCGCCGACAAGGCCGCCGAAGGCAACGTTGTCGCCCGGCTCAAGGGCGGTGACCCTTTTATCTTCGGCCGCGGTGGTGAAGAAGCCGAGTACCTGGTGGAACGGGGCATCCCCTTTGAAATCGTGCCCGGCGTCACCTCGGCCATTGCCGCGCCGGCCCATGCCGGTATTCCCCTGACCCATCGGGATTTTACCTCTTCGGTCTGCCTGGTGACCGGGCATGAAAAACCGGGCAAGGAAACGTCCAGCATCAACTGGCAGGCCCTGGTCGACCTGGGCGGAACACTGGTATTTTTGATGGGGGTCAAGAACCTGCCCAACATCACCGAACAGCTCATGACCCACGGTATGGCGGCTGATATGCCGGTGGCCCTGGTCCGCTGGGGCTCTACACCGGAGCAGCAGACCGTGACCGGCACCCTGGCCGATATTGTCAGGATCGTTGAACAGGTCGGTTTAAAAGCCCCCTGTATTATTGTCGTCGGCGCGGTGGTCGGCCTTCGCGAGACCATTTCCTGGTTCGAGAACCGCCCGTTGTTCGGCAAACGGATTGTGGTTACCCGTGCCCGGGCACAGGCCAGCAATTTCGTCAAAATGCTGACGGAAAAAGGCGCCGACTGCCTGGAGTGCCCGACCATCCGGATCGAGGCGCCGGACGATTATTCACAACTGGACAAAAGTCTGGATAACCTGTCGACTTATGATTGGCTGGTGTTTACCAGCGTCAACGGGGTTGACTTTTTTTTTGACCGGCTGTTTGACCGGGGAATGGATGTCCGGGCCCTGCACCACATCAGCACGGCCGTTATCGGCCCGGCCACCCGTGATCGTTTGATGGGGTTCGGTATCAAGGCCGACATCATGCCGGACAGTTACCGGGCCGAATCCGTGGTCGAGGCCTTTGCGTCCCTGGACATGAAGGGTAAAAAGGTGCTGTTGCCCCGGGCAGCCGAAGCCCGGTATGTGCTTCCAAAAGAATTGACGGCCATGGGTGCCGGGGTGGATGAGATCCCGGTTTATTACACCCGCCAGGACGCGTCGGCCGCCGAAACCCTGCTGACAGCACTGGAAGCCCGCCAGGTGGACGCGGTCACTTTTACCAGCTCTTCCACGGTAAAAAATTTCAAAGCCCTGCTGCCGGCCGACAAAGCGGAAGTCGATCGCCTGCTGGAAGGGGTCGCCCTGGTCTCCATCGGCCCGATCACAAGCGAAACAGCCGAACAGGAAGGCTTTACGGTGGCCGTAACCGCCGACGAATACACCATTGAGGGACTGACTGAAACAATTACCCGGTTTTTCTCATTGGGATAGTTGTAAAACTTCATTTTTTTAATACGGACCAGCCAAATAAAGGGGAAACTTATGGACAAATTAAACGCCATCTTCGCGCCCAAATCCGTTGCCGTCATCGGCGCTTCCACCACCCCCGGAAAGGTAGGCCACGACCTGTTTGAAAATATTTTAGACGGCCATTTCCAGGGGACCCTTTATCCCGTCAACCCCAAAGCCGATGCCATCCTCTGCGTCAAGGCCTATCCCAGCGTACTGGCCATACCGGACCCGGTGGACCTGGCCATGATTATCCTGCCACCCGTGGCCGCGCTCAAGGCTATTGACGATTGCATTACCAAAAAGGTCAAGGGCGTGGTGATTGTATCGGCCGGTTTTAAGGAAGTGGGCGGGGAAGGCAAGCAGATCGAAGATAAGATTGCCCGGCGCTGTAAAAAAGCCGGTATCCCCCTGGTCGGCCCCAACTGCCTGGGCGTGATCAACCCCAAGG
Source organism: Desulfosudaceae bacterium (assembly GCA_963674745.2). Taxonomy (GTDB): domain Bacteria; phylum Desulfobacterota; class Desulfobacteria; order Desulfobacterales; family Desulfosudaceae; genus JBFMDX01. Next base: position 1,768,008 of record CAXXDV010000001.1, read on the forward strand.
AAAAGGTCCGCTTAAATGCCAGTTTTTCGTCCCGCATGCCCCGGACCGGCAATATTTCCTTTATTTCCCAGAGCGGGGCCCTGTGCACGGCGGTGCTGGATTTTGCAGCCGACATGGGCGTGGGCTTCTCAAAGTTTATTTCCACCGGTAACAAGGCGGATGTGGATGAGCTTGAACTGCTCAAGTATCTGCACAAGGACAGAGACACCGACGTCATCATGATGTACATGGAAGAACTCAAGCGGGGCGGTCAGGAATTTATCGATACCGTCCGGGATATCACTTCGGGCAGGAACCCGACGCCCATTCTGGCCATTAAGTCGGGCCGGACCGGTGCCGGCGCGGCTGCGGCCTCTTCCCACACGGGCTCCATTGCCGGGTCCGAAGGCGTGTATGACGCCATTTTTGCCGAGACCGGCATCATCCGGGTTGAGTCGGTCAACGAACTGTTTGATTATGCCGGTGCCTTTGCCGCCAAGAAATTTCCCCGGGGAAAACGCATCGCCATTGTCACCAATGCCGGTGGTCCGGGTATCGTGGCTACCGATATGACCGAGGTCAGCGGGCTGGAACTGGCCCGGTTTTCTCCGGAAACGACCGAAACCCTGGCCAGCCACCTGCCGCCCACGGCCAATATCCATAACCCGGTGGACATCATCGGTGACGCCGACCCCGAGCGTTACCAGAATGCCCTGGAAGCGGTCATCAAAGACGAACAGACCGACAGTGCCCTGGTCATCCTTACGCCCCAGTCCATGACCAATGCCATCAAGGTGGCCAAAGTGATTTCAAAAATTGCCAAACTCACACCCAAGCCGGTTGTGTGCTCCTTTATGGGCGTGGTGGATGTATCCGAGGGTGTAAAACATCTTCAGGACAGTCACATTCCGGTTTATCGCTTCCCGGAAAACGCGGCCAAGGCCATCGGCGCCCTTTATCGATCCGAACAGTGGGTGCACCGCCAGAAGCTGGCCCAGTTCAAATTGTCGCACAATAAAAAACGCGCCCGGGAGATCATCACCACCTGCCGCAAAAACGGTCAGACCTATATCGCGGAACTGGAAGGCAATGCCATTCTGGAATGTTATGGATTTCCGGTGCTGCCCACCGTTCTGGCTGAAGACGCGGACAAGGCAGTAAAGATTGCCGAAGATATGGGATACCCGGTGGTCATGAAAATCGTCTCGCCGCAGATTATCCATAAGTCAGAGGCGGATGGTGTGCGGGTGGGGTTGAAAACCGGTGAAGAGGTGCGGGCCGCTTTTGAGACAATTGTTAAAAACGCGCAAGGTTATGACCCCAAGGCGACAATTCGGGGCGTGCTGGTGCAGAAGCTGGCCCCAAAGGGTGAGGAAGTCATCCTGGGTATCAATCGTTACCCGGGATTCGGTCATTTAATCATGTTCGGGCTGGGCGGTATTTTTGTCGAATTGTTCAAGGACGTTGTTTTCCGCCTGGCGCCCATCGGCCGGAACAATGCCGTCAGAATGATCAGGAACATCCGATCGTTCCCCATGTTGGATGGTTTCCGGGGCAAGCCCAAACGGGATATCGCGGCGCTGCAGAAGATGCTGGTCAGCCTGTCCGATATGGTCATGGACAACCCGGAAATCGTGGAACTGGATATCAATCCCCTGATTGTGCATGAACAGGGCAAGGGCGCTACCGTGGCCGACCTGCGGATCATCGTCGATCCGCCGGCCAAATGATAATCGCCGGACAAGCAAGTCATGAATGTCCTTTACCCTGTTATCATGGCCGTGCCGGAGGCGCTTGCACGATTGCCCCGCCCGGAAGCACAGCGCGCTTTGAGCCGTTTGGCCAGGCAGCCCCTGGCCTTGTCGGCGCTGAAAAAGGGCGTTCGGCTTCCGGCTGTGCTTGAAAAAAGCCGGCAGGGTGCACCCCTGCCGGCAGACGACCTTTGGTGGTCGGTAACGCACAAGCCGGAATTTGTGGCCGGTGTCGTCTCGTTTCGACAAACCGGAATTGATGTTGAAAAAATCGTCCCGGTCTCATCGGGACTTTTTAAAAAAATCGTCAGCCCGGAAGAACAATCTTTTTTTGACTGCAATCCCCAAACCGTTTTTTTCAGATGCTGGACCGCCAAGGAAGCCGTGCTCAAAGCCGAAGGAAAAGGGCTGGCCGGACTGAACCGGTGCCGGATTGATGATGTGCTGGACGATTCATGCCTGACGGTTACCTTTGACAACACCCGCTGGCTGGTGGAACAGTGGCCGTTCAACGGTCACCTGGCGGCTGTTGTAAAAGAAAAGACGGACCGTGTTCAATGGACGATGCTGGACGCTGATGAAAACGAGATACGAACACTTTGTGCAAGTGAATAGGCCATGGCCCTGACCCGACCGGAAAAAAGCTGGATTCTTTACGATGTTGCCAACTCGGCCTTTGTGCTGATCGTTACCACCACCCTGATGCCGATTTTCTTCAAGGCCCATGCCGCTTTTGATATGCCCGCGGACAAGGCCACCGCTTACTGGGGTTTTACCGTGGCCGCGGCCTCTCTGATTGTCGCCATGTCTGCGCCTTTTCTGGGAACCCTGGCCGACTTCCAGGGCTATAAGAAAAAAATGCTGGCCGGCGCCATGGTTGTCGGGGTCCTGGCCACGTTGCTGTTCACCCTGGTTCAACCCGGCCAGTGGCTGTTCTGTCTGATATTGTATAGTGTTGCCCGGATCGGTTTTTCCGGGGCCAATATTTTTTATGATGCCTTTTTAGTGGATGTGACCACCGACGACCGCATGGACAGAATTTCAGCCTTTGGTTACGGCTGGGGGTATATCGGCAGTGTTGTTCCTTTTTTGGCATCAATCGCCGCGCTCTTCCTGGCCAAAGGGCTGCTTCATGCTGACCATTTTCCGGCAGTGGGTTTTATGGCTGCCTTTGCGTTGACGGCCGTGTGGTGGGCGGTTTTTTCCATACCGATTTTAAAAGACGTGCGTCAGACCCATTTTACGCCGCCTTCAACCAGGCCCTTGATCGATTCGGCGATTACCCTGACCAACACCATCAGAAAAATCGGACAGCACAAAAATATCGCCGTTTTTCTGCTGGCTTATTTTTTCTATATCGACGGTGTTCACACCATTATCAGCATGGCCCTGGCCTACGGGCTGGACCAGGAGTTGAGCCAGACCATTCTGATTGCCGTGGTCCTGTTTATCCAGATTATGGGCTGGCCCTGCGCCATCCTGTTCGGTCTGCTGGCCGCGCGCGTTTCCGCCAAATTGATGATTCTGGCCGGTATCGGGGTTTACTGTGTGCTGACGTTTGTCGGCTATATGCTGCCGGTCATTGACAATCCTGATCACAAGATCGTCGTTTTTTTTGCCATGGGTTTTTTGATCGCGCTGGCACAGGGAGGGGTGCAGTCGTTGAGCCGTTCTTTTTTCGGCCGCATGATTCCCAAAGACCGGGCCGCCGAGTTTTTCGGGTTTTATAATATTTTTGGAAAATTTGCCGCCATTATCGGTCCGGGACTGATGGGACTGGCCACACTGGTGACCGGTTCTTCCCGTTACGGCGTGCTGTCCATCCTGGCGTTGTTCCTGATTGGAGGGGGGTTGCTCTGCCTTGTCAAGAAGCCGGAAAGTCGCGGGCAGTAATATGTAGCGGAGGGTTTTACAGCCTGTCCTACAACGCGTCATCCCGGCTTCTCCGGTAGGGGCGACCGGCTGGTCGTCCCTGCACACGGGCAACCTTCGGTTGGCCCGTGGCACCCCTTAAAGAAATATCCACAGGATACCTTATGGTTTCATTCCCAGCGCCCCCTTGGTCGCGGCCACCAGTCGGCCGACGTTGCCTTTTTTTCCGGCCATGATGACATCGAACATCTCTTCGGCGTTTTCAGGCGGTACGGTTTCGGCTTCTTTTTTTACCAGTTTCAGCGATTCGGTCTTGCAGGTGGTCACGCAAAGGCCGCAGCCGATGCATTTACCGACATCCAGGATCGCCTTTTTGTCCTTGATTTCAAAGGCCCCCATCTGGCATCGCCGTACGCATTTGCCGCAGCCGTTACACGATTCAGTATCGAGGGTGACATAATAGTTGCTGGCCGCGAAATCCGCCGGCCGGGGCATGGTGCGCATAATTTCCAGAATACCGCAGCAGCAGCCGCAGCACATGCAGATGAACTGGGGGTCCTTTTCGTTGGAGGGCTGGATGACGAGTCCCTCTTTTTCCGCCTGGTCGACACGCGCCAGGGCCTCTTCTTTGGAAATCGGCCGTCCCCAGCCGTTTCGGGAGTACATTTCACCGAACTCCTGAAAACCCAGGCAGGCTTCTTTCAAGTCGGTCGCTTTGCAGGGCTCGCCCACCAAATTTTTGGCCTTGCGGCAGATACATTCGGCGATGGAAATCCCCATTTTGGTGTTTTCAATGATGTTGCGGACTTCGTCATAGGTGGCAATGTTGTGTTCGGCGGTGACGCTTTTTTCAACGGGAATAACCCGCATCTGGGGGATGGCCGAAGTCAGGTATTCGATTCCCCAGATTTTGGTCACGTATTCCCGGAGGTCAAGGTAAAAGCCGGGATTAACCCTGTCAAGCTGCATTTCATACATGCCGATGATCAACGGGTGCAGGGCATACTGCCAGACGCCGTCAACTTCCTTGGCAAAAATAATCCCCTTTTTTTCCATGCCGGACAACATCTCTTCCACTTGTTCCCGTGACAATTCAAGGGCGTTACCGGCCTTGTTGAAAATCGTGTCCGCGGTTTCAAAATGCCAGTCCATGTAAACCGCCAGTTTGGCCTCTTGAATACTGAACATGGCTTTGAGCAGGCGCCGTTCCACACCGGAAAACGTGGCCGGCAACCCCACCGGCAGGGTGTCCAGGTGCTTCTGCAGGGCTTTATAGGTTTTGTCCCATTGCCGTAGATCGATCAGCTTGTCTTTTATCGCCGTGGCCACCTGTTTCATGCTGCCTCCTGTGCTGGTTTGATCTTTAAAAGATGTTTCTGATATTTTTACAGCAAACGATGACGGTTGTAAACAACCCCCGTATTTATCGGGCAGGGAAAACAATTGGCCCGGAGGGACAATATCCGGGTTAAGGCCGATTTTATATGGTTTCATATGAATTGACAAAAAGTATTGGAACAGGTAAAATAAATAAATATAAACAGTTGTATGTTATTTCAGCTTTCAATATTTTTTCATACTCAATAAGCCGGTCATTCAAGAAGCGTTTCATGAAAAGAGAATGAAAGCATCTCGGTCACCATGAAACTTTTTGTCGGCTTAGGTCGTACTGAAAGCCCTGAACGACGCTTTGCAGACAGCTATTGTTGAATTTGTCAACGTTCAGGCACTGGTTGAATGATATAATAGATGGGTAATCGCGGACGCGCGGGAAATCGACGCACAGGCACCTCAAGGGGGATTGAAAATGAACGACACCAAAGAGGCCCGGAGCAACACCTATTTAACTTTTTATCTGGATGAAGACCTGTTCGGCCTGAACATTCATCTGGTTCGTGAGGTGCTTGAGTATACGGCCATTACCAGGGTACCCATGACGGCCGATTTTATGCGCGGGGTGATTAATGTTCGGGGACATGTGGTGCCGGTTGTGGACCTTCGCCGGAAATTCGGTCTGGAAAAAGCCGAACAGACCGTCAACACCTGTATTATTATTGTTGAGCTTGAAATTGACGGTGAATCATCAACCATGGGCGCGTTGGTAGACGGTGTGCAGGAGGTTTTGAACATCATGCCCGAGCAGATCGAAGCCACTCCACGCCTGGGCAGCCGAATCGACACCCGGTTTATTCAGGGCATCGGTAAACTGGCTGAAAAATTTGTGATCCTGCTTGATATACAGACGATTTTCACTATGGATGAATTGAACATGCTGGCGGATATGCAGCAACAGGAATCATCCGCCGAAAACGGGGCCGCTGTATCGCCCTGATTTGAGATTCGATTGAAATTGTCATTATCGGTATCTAGACCATAATTATTCGTCGATATTAAACAGCTTTTTGACGGTATCCAGATAAAGGTTCCGGCTCTTCTTGTCAGCCTTGTTTTTCAGAAACATCGTCGGGTCGTGCATGATTTTGCTGACGATGGCCTCGGTCATTCGTGAAACCGCTTCACGGTCCTGGTCGTTCAGTTCTTTTAAAACACCCAGCGTCTTTTCCGCTTCAGTCCGGGTAATGGCCCCTATTTTTTCCCGCAGGGCCACTACGGTCGGTATCACATCCAGGTTGTCATACCATGACCGGAACTTGATGACGGATTCATCTACAATCCGTTCTGCTTTAACCGCTTCTTTGCGGCGCTCTTCCAGGTTGCCGTCGATAACATCCTTTAAATCGTCAATGTCATATACGTAGGCATTTTCCAGTTTATTGATGTCCGGATCGATGTCCCTGGGAACGGCGATGTCAATGAAGAACAGCGGCCGGTTTTTGCGGCTGCGCATGACCCCTTTGACCTGGTTCCGGGTGATGACCAGGCCGGGGGCGCCTGTGGAGCTGACGACAATATCTACCGATGCGAGCAGGTTGGGGATCTCTTCAAAGCTGACGGCGGTGCCGTTAAACGTTCTCGCCAGGGTTATGGCGCGTTCCAGGGTCCGGTTGGCCACCCAGATGTTGTCCGCCCGGTTGCCGGCCAGGTGCTCGACGGCCAGTTCCGCCATTTCGCCGGCTCCCACCAGCAGCACTTTTTTTTCTTCCAGGGAACCGAATATTTTCCGGGCCAGTTCAATGGCCGCGTAGCTGATTGAAACCGCGCTGTCGCCGATTCCGGTTTCGCTTCGGACCCGCTTGGCCACGAAAAATGTCCGGTGTATCAGCCGGTTCAAGATGACGCCGGTCGTGCTTCGCGTCACGGCCTGACGGTAAGCTTTTTTTACCTGGCCGAAAATCTGGGGTTCGCCGACAACCATGGAATCAAGCCCTGAAGCCACCCGAAAAAGATGCCGAACAGCCGCGTCTCCCTGGTGATGATATAAAACCGGTGCCAGCTTTTCTTCCGGTACCTTTTTTAATTCGCAGAGGTATGAGATCACGGCGGCAGTTGCGGCCGCCGCGTCGTTTGTTGAAAAGAGGATCTCTACCCGGTTGCAGGTGGAAAAAAGAATTACCTCATGGATCAGGTCCAGCTCAATCAGGGCGTCCAGGGCCGACAACACGTCATCATCCGCGAAAGCCAGTTTTTCGCGTATCTCCAACGGCGCAGTCTGATGATTGACGCCTGCGAGGATTATGGTGTCGGTTTTTTTATCTTCCATTTTTCATATCGATAATTGCAGTCGTCAAACTTTCGTAAACACCCCGTGGTGACCTTCCAGCAGAAAATTTACGCCCAGAAAGGTAAACAGCAGCACCCCCAGCCCGATAATGGCCATGATCGCCGCCCGGCGGCCACGCCATCCCACCACCAGCCGTTCATGGAGAAGTGCGGCATATACCAGCCAGGTGATACCCGACCAGACCTCCTTGGGGTCCCAGGCCCAGAACCGGCCCCATGCCAGGCCGGCATAAATAATGCCCGTGATTAACCCCACCGTCAGCATGATGAACCCCAGTACCAGGCAGGCATATCCGGCGCTGTCCAGCAATTCCAGGGGCGGCAGCCTTTTGTAGAAAAAACCCCTCTTTTTGTGTTTGATGGCCCGTTCCTGGATCAGGTAAAAAACGCCCACACCGCCGGCCAGGGCCAGGGCGGCATCACCGACAAATATGGTGATAATATGCACGATCAACCAGGTGTTACCGGCCAGGCTTTTCAGGTTGGCCACCGGCTCCCCGGAAGGCTCGGGCAGCAAAAGTGCTGCCAGCACAGCCAGCAGCACCATGGGGGCAACGTAAATGCCGAAAAATTTCAGGTTTAATTTGCGGTGCAGAACCAGAAAGACACCGGCCAGGGCCCATCCCGAGATAAACAGCGCCTGGGCCAGCGTAAAGGCCGGAATATGGCCGAGGGCGGCTATTTGAATTCCCAGAAGAATCGAATGAAACAGAAAACCGCCGGTAAAGGCGTAACGGCCGGCATTATAAAAAGGATCCCGCTGCGCGATCAGATACACGAAATATAACACCATGCTGATGCCATAAGAAGCTACCATGAGAATCGCCGCAATGTTCATGCTTTTTTCCCTTTACCAGTGAAATCCAAGCTCATCGATTGAGAAGCCTTGTCCAAGCGTTTCAGACAGAATCCGGTCAATTTCCGATCTGCGTTTATTCCGGATCAACTCGGGTAATTCGCTGCTGACCAGACGTTCAAACAACGGCTTGTGCGCTTCGGGTGCATGTTCCTCCGCCAGCAGTCTGTTCCGGATCAGTCCCATCAGCCGGAGAAAGTCGCCATACTCGCTGCCGAAAAGCGCCTCCAGGTTTTTCCTTAAATGCCGTGCAAAGGCCGGGCTTCTGCCTGAAGTGGAAATGGCGATCTGCAGGTCGTCACGCTGGACCACCGATGGCAGGATAAAATTACATGCCTGCGGAAAGTCGGCGATATTGCACAGAATACCCCGGTCTTCGGCATCCCGGCTGATGCGGTTGTTTAATGTCATGTCGCTGGTTGCGCCGAAAACCAGGAAAATGCCCGTCAGGTCGGCCTCGGTATAAGGCCTTTTTTCCAGAAGGATGGACCCTTGAGCAGCCATTTCTTCCAGTTCGGCGGAAGCGGTCAGGGCCACCACCTGGACTTTGGCGCCGCAGTCCACCAGCGATTTTACCTTTCGTGTGCCGACGGCACCACCGCCGACAACCAGGCAGTTCCGGTTTTTGATATCCAGACATACAGGATAGTATTTCATTTAAAGGTTATCCTTCAGCTTGCTTGTCCGTTATATTTCAATACGCAGCAGATCTTCGGCCAGAATAATCTCGCCACTGTATGTACCGGCGCATTGCTGTCTGATATCCACCTTATCACACTCCGGATAAAAATGGGTCAGAACCAGACGCTTTACTTCGGCCTGCTGTGCGATCTCTCCGGCCAAAGAAGGCGTCAAATGGCCTTCTGTTTTTAAATCATCCGGCAGGGCTGATTCACAGATCAACACGTCCGCCCGGTGTGAAAGCCGGATCAGGTTTTCACTGACATCGGTATCTCCCGAGTAAACCACCGAAGTGTTTCCCACGGTCACCCGGAAAGCCACGCTTTCCGGTCGATGGGCAACCGGTCGGGTGGTTACCGAAAAATCACCGGTGTAATAATTGTCCGCTTTATCCGTGTCAAATTCTTTCAATACCAGTAAATCGTTGTCCAGATCAATCCATTCACCGTAAACAACCCTTAATCCGTTGAAAAAATCCAGCAGGCCTTTCCCGCCGGCCAGTGTCAGTGGGGTTGTTCGTTGCGGAGGAAAGGAATATTTATTTGCAAACAGAAGTGATGCCAGTTCACCGCTATGATCAAGATGAAAATGGCTTAAAAAAAGGTGCGTCATCTCAAAAATGGTAACACCGGCTTCCAGCATTCGTCTCATGGTGCCGGGACCGCAGTCAAAAACCGCTTTCGCCCCGCCGGCTTCTAATAATAATGAACAGGCGCTCCGTTTGAGTGACGGTACGCACGTCCCTGAACCGAGAATGGTAATGGTAAGTCGGTGATTCATGTTTATGGATAAACCTGTTCGAAGTTTGTCGGCACCGGCAGATAAACGCTATACCCGGTTTCAAGCAAGCCGATCATACAACAAACCTGGTTGCCATTCAAGTCCGACCGGCAAGTCCATAAATTGTTGACATGTTGCTTCAATTTCGCTATAAATTAAGGTGATTTTTTTTCGGTATGGTGCCGCTGGCTTGTCTCGTTTTAACATATTGATTTTTTAATAAGTTTTTAGCTGAGAGTGCTTTTTGACTCGGGTGAGGGCGTAATGATGACAAAACGAGAAATAGAAGATACGGTAAATTTTGATCAGGCCGACCTTGATTTTATCCAGGATGAGAAGATTGAAGTAGGAAAAGACCTTCTTTATTCCGGCCGGGGCAAGGGTTCGTTTGTTGTTTTTACTACCGGTGCTGATAAAGGTAACGTAATACCGATCAATAAAGACAAGGTGGTTATCGGGCGTGACAAGAGTGCGGATATTGTTATCGCTAAAAAGTTTGTCTCAAAAAAACATGCCAAGATCGTTACCCGTGAAAACAAGGTGGAGCTTTTCGATTTCGGGAGCACCAATGGGACGTTTGTCAATGACGATCAGATCGACCGGGCCGAACTTAAAGATCAGGATGAGATCAGGATCGGCGATGTCATTATCAAATATTTTCGTATCGATCTTGATGATGGCAGCCTGGGTCAGAGCCTGCCGGTAGATCAGGGCGAAACCGTTTCCGATTTTTATGATCGGATTTTTGAAATTCTTAAACCCAGTTTTGGCCAAATGACCAACCGGTTTTTAAACAGACAGATCACAGCCCACGTGGGCAAGACACCTTATACGATTTCAGTTTCGGATAAAAAGGCCCTGGCAAAATGGGTGAAAATTTCAGCGGGCCTTTTGCTGGACGAGGAAATCGCTGCCAGGCTGGCAGATGAAATTTTATCTTTAAAGTGATGGCGGTATCTTTTCAAGGGACGGTTTGCTCCGTATCGACTGTTTGCCCTGCTCCCTGAGACGGCTTTCAGGGTAAGGCCCCGATCAAAAGCCGCGACAACTGTTTTTCCCGCTGATAACACCAATTACACCAGCGGTCTTAATGTTGTTCAAGAGATCAGCATGTCTGCTATTAAGGAAATAGACCTGAGTCATCTGGTCGGCCAGGAGGTCGGCACCGCGACCCTTTTAAAGGAGTTGGGCCGTGGCGCCATGGCCGTCATCTTTATTGCCTATCAACGGACATTGAAACGACAGATTGCGGTCAAGGTTTTACCTCGGTCTCTGATGACATCTGTCGCCGCAGAACAATTTCAACAGGAAGCCGAGCTGGCCGCCATTCTTTCTCATCCCAATATTATTCAAATTTATGAAGTGGGTAGCACGGATGAATTTATTTTTTTTTCCATGCAGTTGGTCCAGGGGCGGCCTTTGTCCTATTATATCGCTCTGGCCCAACAGCATGTCATTCCTTCCAAGCGCTTCGTCGGCATGAAGACAGCCCTTTCCTTGAGCAAGGCCGTTCTTGACGGGTTGGAATACGCTCACAGTCAGGATATTGTCCACCGGGACATCAAGCCGGCCAATATAATGATTGAAAAGCATAACAAGCGGCCGATCATCATGGATTTCGGGATCTCGAAAAATATCCGGGCAAAAAGCGGCAAGGACGAAGAGGTGTTGGGTACACCGGTTAACATGGCGCCGGAACAGCTTCTGAACAAAGACCTGGATAACCGGGTGGATGTTTACGCCGCCGGCGTCATGTTGTTTCAAATGCTGGTTGGAGATTTGCCTTATACACCGCACAAATCAATCAAGGAATTGTTAAAATTAAAGGTCCAGGGAAAATGGCTGAACCGGACGCCTTCAGAAATGAACCCCGCTGTTAACGAAGAAATGGATCGGATCGTTTTGAAGGCCATTGCCCGTAATCCCGATGACCGTTATACCACCTGCCGGGATTTCCAGCAGGATCTTCAGAAATATGCGGAAACATTTCTAAAATCAGGGCAGTAAGGAAACAGAGATGGCAAAAGGTGAACTGAACAAGCAGGATTATGACCGGGTTGCCCGGGTCCTGTTCCTTTTGTTGAACCGGGCCATGATGTATCAGGCCGATCATCCGCACATCCAGAGCGCGATCACCAATCTAAAACAGGAGCTCGGAGAGGTGTTGCCGGGTTCTTCCAGTATGGTTCTGATTTTGAATCGGGACCAACTGTTCCTCGATGAAGAACCGGTGGACTCGCGTATAAATACCACTCGAATTGTCCGTCTGTTCAAGAAAACGGGCGTTCAATCCATATCTTTTCTCTCGGGTATCAGCGAAGAGGAGCTTCAGACCCTTATTGTCATTTTAACAACGCCACAGAAGTTTACCGATAGTGAAAAAATGATAGAAGAGCTGAATTTTCAAGGCGTGCAGAACCTAAAGGTCAATCATGTTTTTTACAAAAAAGTGACCAAAGACGATGAGGTTATATCCCGTGGGGACAAGACGGACAACCCCTCCCCTTTTGCGGGAGGTGAAGCCGCCGGCATCTCAGATCAGTTTATGAAAGTGCTGGTGGAAGGCCTTTTGACGGAAGAAACGGAAAAGGCGCTGTCCATGAAAAACCTTCTGGCCGATCCTGCGGGCCTTACGCAAAATATGCTGGAAACGGAGAATAAAAGCATGCAGGCGGTCGCTTCCGGTAATGTTCCCGCCGGTGCCGCCCAAGGGGGGCCTACGCCGGAAGCCGGGTCTTTGCCGCCCGGCACGACCCTGCTATACCAGATTCAAGCCTTGAGTGACGATGTAACCCAGAAGCTTGAATCCGGGGCGCAGGTCGATATGATGGACGTGGCCGACGCTGTAAGTGAAATGAAGAAACAGCTCAACCGCGGTATTGAAGCCCAGCGGGCGATTAATCAAGCCTTTGCCAATGAAGAACAATTGCTCAGCCAGATGGATGAGCTGACGGATAATGTGATTGTTCAACTAATTAAAAACGAATATCAGCAGGGACAAATTACAACCTCCCGATTGGCGCAGATTCTCCGACGCCTGGTGCCTGAGGCCGGTGGGCTCAAGCGACTTTTGCCGAAAATTAAGGCCGCCTTGCTCGCTGAAGGCATGCCCATGGCCGATTATTTGCAGCTTGTCCAGCACCTGGGCAAGGAACTGGAAAGCGATGAGCTGTCGCTGATTATGGCTGAAGCCGCCGAGTCGGTAGGCATGGACGGCGAAGACCTGATCGAAGAAATTCGCAAAAAACCGGAGCGGGCCGCGGAGTTGATAGCCATTGCCGCGGAAATACGTAGCGGCACTGGAGACGAAAAAGCATTTACGGAGATGCTGGTCGATTATGTCGAGCAACTGGGCGCCAGCGTTCAGACTGAAACAGCCGCATCAGGTGACGGCGAAGAAGGCACAAACGCGCGCCAGATGATGTCAGACATCGGTTCGGGCCTGGTCGCACAGTTGAAAAAAATGAATTTCAGCGGCGAGGCGCTGCTGGGTATGGAGCAGCGGATCAATGACCGTATTGAAGATGTTCTGGGCAGGCTGGCCTCAAACACTGCCGTGCTGACGTCTACACCCGCGCAGAAACCTTCGAAAGAAAAAACACTGTTACAGATGATGGAATATGGCCTGGGGGATAATGAAGCGTTAAGAGGCTACCTCCGGGTCGTTCGCGCCAAAGCCAAGGCCGGGGAGATTGACGAGAACAGTTTTGAGCAGATTTTTCTGGATTTAATAGAACAGGAAAAAATTTCTCGGGAACAGGAGGAAAAGCGGCAATTACCTCCCGGGATTCTTAAATTAAAGGAGTTTAGATTCTATCTGGAAAAAGAACTGTATCGGGCCAAACGGCATGATCACTGCCTGTCGGTTTTACCGATCTCCATTCTTAAGGCCCGTCTTGTGGATTCGGATAAAAAGAAAGCGGCCAAAGGGCTCGACAAGGCCGATTTGTGGGATGCGGTTTATCGTCAGCTGATGGGTTTCATCAGAGTTTCGGATATCATTGGAGAGTTCAGCCATAACGCTTGTGGCATCATTATGCCGATGGCAGAGAAAACAAATGCCGACCTGGCTTGGAAAAGGTTAAGCAAATTGCTGAGTGATCATGTTTTCGAAGCCAATGACTTGAAACTGAAGATTGTTTTTGCCGGGTCCGTCGCCTCTTATTCGCCTGATATCAAACCGAATTTTGATTCGTTTGTGAAGACGATCAGCTTTGAGCTGGAACATGTTGTGTCACGTCTGAAGTATGTTCATCGCCTAACCTGATTTTATGGTTGTAAGCCAGAATTTTTCCCCCATATGATTTCAGCCACCAGGTCGGCACAATCCATACCGCTCTGGCAGGCCAGTTCCGTTCCCACCCCCCGGGCCGGACCGGCGCAGTCTCCGGCCAGGTAAAGCCCTTTTACCGGTGTTTCATGAGACAGACGCCGCGTGCCTGTTTGGGCCGTGTTCTGGGCGGTTGAAATAGCGGCGCCGCTGCTTTTTCCGATCCAGGTGGCCAGGGCCCGGACTGACCACCTGTCGCAGAAAATCATGTTCTCTTCCAGGCCCGGAATCAAGCCGAACAGGGCCTTCATCATTTTATCCATCCAGATATTGGCGTGATCCTCAAGCGGCACGTCCAGGTTGGGAGAGCCGGCCACGGCCGTGATCAGCTGGCAGCCTTCAGGCGCCAGTTCCGGGTCGAAGTTGGTCGGCACAGGGATGTAAACCGGAACATAAGCACTGGATCGTCCCTGCATGGCTTCGTGGTATAGCTCCCGCATCAGCGCTTCGGTGATTTCACCGTCCAGCCGGGAAGGGTAGACACCCACCAGTGAACCGGCTTTGAGCAGCTTTTTACGGATGCCGATTTTGGCCTGAAAAGCGGTCATGGATGCGATCTGTGACCGGATGGTACGGATATAGGTTTCAGGAAAATGTTCTGCCCCGGCCATGTTAAGAACGGTGTCTTTGGCGGCCGAGGTTGAGATAACCGCCCGGGCGGTAATGGCTTCATTGTTTTTAAGGACCACCCCGGTGACCCTGCTGTTATCGATGGTAATGCGTTTGACCGTGGCGTTCATCCGGACGATAGCCGAGTGCTTTTCAGCACCTTCAAGAAATGTGCGGGGAATGGCGACCGCCCCGCCTTTGGGATAACACACCGTTAAACCCCGGGCCGCCATTTTCTGGAAATTCCAGATGGATTCTCCGGCTGACGCTTCCCAGATGGGCAGAACGAAATACAGGCCCATCAGAAAACCGAACACGGTCAACACCTGGATGTTGATGGTATAACGCTTCATGAAATCTTCAATGGAGATGGTGTCCAGGGCTTCGATGTCCTGCGGTTTCATGCGCAGGATGTCATGAAACATGCGCAGCAGGGCCGGATATTCCCGCATGGGGATGTCGGCCTGGTAAACAAAACGCAGCACGAAGACCAGCTTGGCAGCCCACCCGGCTGGCAGGGCGATGTCCAGGTTGAAGCCGCGCAGATGGGTGACCGGGTCGGCCGTGATGAAATTGATGGCCTCGCCCATGCCCAGACGGCGGGTACATTCGCCAAAGGGGCCGTCGTTGCCGCGGATAAACAGGTGCGTGCCGGTATCGACATGAAAACCCTGCTTGAGATAGTACGAGCATGACCCGCCGGGCCGCGGGTTTTTTTCCAGGATCAGGGTCTTTAAACCATGTCTGGCGCAAATGGCCCCGGCCGCGGAACCGCCCATGCCGGTACCGATGACGATGACGTCAAAGTCGGGCTGCTCAACAGCGTGTTTGTCTTCTGATAACGTACCGATGTCGTATCCCTTGATGTTTTACATTTTATTGATTTGTCGGGGTGAATATAGCAGAGGATTTAAAAGATTTGCAAAAAGTATCGTTGCTCGCGTTTTGACCCTACCACCTAACCACCTAAAACTCTAAAACCTTAACACTTTAAAACCTAAACCGCTAAAGTCACAACAGGACAACGGATGCTTACAGAGTTGACTCCAAGCCGTGTCCGGCTGCGTCGACCCACCCGTATTGACATCTGCCGGTTTCGTTCTTACCATTGGGATCTCATATTTTAATTTTTTAACAAGACAGGATTACTATGAATATATTACCGCCGGACGCGCGTTATGTCATCGGCATTGACCTGGGCACTACCAATTCGGCCGTGTCATACGCGTGCACCGACACGGCTGATGGCAAAAAACCGCCTATCAAAAAGTTCGAAGTACCGCAGCTCACCGGTAGCGGCGAATTTTCCCGCCAGCCCGTATTACCGTCATTTTTGTATATTCCGGGGGAACACGAAATAGCGGAAACGGCCATTGATCACCCCTGGCGCATGCCGACCAAAAATTTTGTGGGAATTTTTGCCAGGGATTTCGGTGCCAATATCCCGGCCCGGCTGGTCTCATCGGCCAAAAGCTGGCTGTGTGAGAACAGCGTCGACCGGAATGCCGATATCCTGCCCTGGGGCGCGCCGGCAGGGGTGCGCAAGATCTCTCCGGTGGCGGCATCGGCCGCTTACCTGAATCATATTCGCCAGGCCTGGAACATGACCCGCGGCGACGAGGAAGAGGAGTACCTTGAGCACCAGCTGGTGGTGGTGACCGTTCCGGCCTCGTTTGATGAAGTGGCCCGGGACAAAACGCTGACGGCCGCATCCCTGGCGGGATTTAAGCACGTTATTCTGCTGGAGGAACCCCTGGCCGCGTTTTACAGCTGGCTGGCCGCACATGAGAACGACTGGGGCGATGAGGTCAGTCCCGATGAGTTGATCCTGGTCTGCGATGTGGGCGGCGGAACTACGGACTTCACCCTGATTACCCTCAGTGACGCGCACGGCTCCCCTCGTTTTGAACGCATTGCCGTGGGTGACCACTTGATTCTCGGTGGGGATAATATCGACTTGGCCCTTGCCCGGCAGGTCGAGCAGCGGCTGAAACAGACCCTGGACGCGGAC
This sequence comes from Desulfosudaceae bacterium, assembly GCA_963674745.2. Taxonomy (GTDB): domain Bacteria; phylum Desulfobacterota; class Desulfobacteria; order Desulfobacterales; family Desulfosudaceae; genus JBFMDX01. The sequence continues at coordinate 1,784,558 of CAXXDV010000001.1, forward strand.
CGCCTGAAAACGCTTTGCCACCAGTGCCGCCAGGCCAAGGAAAATATTCTGGAAAGCCGCTCGGAGCAGGAACGTATGACGCTGATGGGCCAGGGCAGCGGGCTGATTGCCGGGACCCTGTCCGCCGTTCTGGAAAAGGCCGAGGTCCACGAAACAGTCCTGGAACAGTTTTTCCCGCTGGTGGATGAAGACCGCGTCAAATCCGAATCGACGGAAAAAGTCCGGTCCGCTTTCGGTCTGGCCTATGAAAGCGATCCGGCCGTGACCGCTCATTTAATGCGGTTTCTTTACCGGCATACGTCGGATACAGCAGCCGGACGGTTACAAGCCAGGGTGCCGGACCTGATCCTGTTCAACGGCGGCGCCCTTAAACCCCAACTGGTCCAGGAACGGATCCGAGAGTCCTTGCGGCAATATTATAGCGTCAGTGACACCGGTCTGCCGCGGGTACTTCACAATCCGACCCATGACGCGGCGGTGGCCATCGGGGCCGCGTATTACGGTCTGGTCAAAGCCGGTCAGGGGGTGCGGGTCGGCAGCGGCAGCCCCCGTTCTATCTACCTTGGTATCACGACCGCCGACAAACCGGAGGAGGAAACACAGACGGCCATCTGTGTTGTGGAGCGGGGTGTTGAAGAGAATTCCCGCATCGACCTTCCCGAAAAAACGTTTGACGTGATTGCCAACCGCAAAGTGCGTTTTGATGTTTTCAGCTCAAGCTTTCGTTCCGGAGACAGGCATGGCGATATCATTACCATAGACGACTCCGTCACCCGCCTGCCGCCGGTGGAAACGGTCATCCAGTTCGGTGAAAAAGGGGCGGCCCGGAATATCCCGGTGCAACTGGAGGTGGAGTATACCGAAATCGGCACCCTGGTGCTTTGGTGCCGGTCCATGGTCAGCAATCATCGCTGGCAGCTGCAGTTTCAACTGCGGAATGTTGATGCCGGCCTTGATATTCCCGATGCCGGACAGGTTCTGGATACGGCACTGGTCGAGACCGCGCGTGATAAAGTGGTGGAAGTGCTGTCGGTCAAGAAAGTTGGGCAGGCGGAAAAAAAGCAGCTTTCCGGCCTGGTGCAGACCCTGACGGGTATCGCGGGGATGGGAAAGGACAAGTGGCCGGTATCGTTTTTGAGGGCCCTGGCCGATCGCCTGATCGAGATCAGGCCGACGCGGCAGATTTCCGCCGATCATGAAACCCGCTGGTTGAACCTGTCGGGTTTTGCCGCGCGTCCCGGCATCGGCGACGGGTTTGACGCCCAGCGTGTCAGCGCCTTGTGGAAGGTGTATAACCAGGGGCCATGTTTTAAGAATAACGCCCAGGTCCGGACTGAATGGTGGATATTCGTTCGCCGTATCGCCTGCGGTCTCAAGCCCGGGCAGCAGCGGCAATTTTTTCAGGATGTCTCATCGCTGATTCTGCCTGGAAAAGCAGGCAACGCAAAGATTTCCGATCAGGAACGGGTAGAGATCTGGATGGCCCTGGCCAACATGGAACGGTTACTGGTGAAAGACAAGATCACCTGCGGCCGGGCATTGCTGCCCCGGATTACGTCAAAAAACTGCAAGCCCCAATACCTGTGGGCGTTGTCCCGCCTGGGCGCCCGCGAGCCGCTTTATGGTTCGGCGGATCGGGTCGTACCGCCGGCGGAAGTCACCAAATGGGTGGAAGCGATTATCGGTGTTCAATGGCGTCGTCCGGAAGCCGCGGCTGGCGCTGCCTGTCGCCTGGCCAGGAAAACCGGCGACCGGACGCGGGACATTGACGACGCCCTGGTTGACCGCCTGCTGGGGTGGCTGAAGGCGGACAGTCTGGACGATGCCTTTGCCGCCCGGATAACCGAAGTCAAACCGGTTGAGCAGCAGGAACAGTCGCTTGCTTATGGTGAGTCGCTTCCGGCCGGGCTGGTTTTACGAGATGCCTGAACCTGAAAATCTGGTCCATCTCCCTTGAACCCTCGACCCCTTGAGCCCTTGAACCCTGCGCACCATATTACAGCCTGCCCTCGCGTTTCAAAAAACGGGTGTAAACATACATTTTGGCCAGAGACTTTACCGCCCGTTCCGGGGTGGGAAAGAAAACCCCCTTGTACCGGGCACCGTCGACTTTGTAAATGGTCTTGTCCTCGGTTTCGTCGGTGACAATGTTGACACCGATGACCGGTTTTTCATACGTCTCCATCAGGTTGACCACATGGGCGATATACTGCTCTTCGAAGTCATACATGGCCTTGACCACCGTGTCGAAAAAATTCTGGTCATAGTTGGGATCCACGGCGCATGTCTGAACCAGTCGCTTAACGCTGTGCTTTCTGCCCAGGATACCGAGATTCAGGACCATGTCGCATCCGTCCCAGCGGATCAGTTTTTCCAGAACCCGGACCGGAAAGGAATTGTCCCGTTCGCCGACCAGGTCGACCGGATTGGCGTGGCTCCAGTAGGGCGGAAGAATGCCGTTGATGGTGTCGATCAGTTCTTCGGACAGTTCCGGCACCTCCAGGTTGAAGCGCGCGCAAAGGTCTGACGCCACCACACCCCAGCCCCCGCCGAGGGTCATGATGGCCACCCGTTTGCCTTTGGGCAGGGGCAGGGATGACAGGGCGGCCGACAGGTCAAGCATGTCCATGGGCTGGTCGACTTTGATGATGCCGGTTTGACGGCAGACCGCGTCAAATACCCGGGCGTCCGAGGTCATGGCGCCGGTATGACTGGCCGCGGCCTTGCTGCCGGCTTCGGTCTGACCGCCTTTTAAGAGCACTATGGGCTTTTTCTGTGACAGTCGTCGGGCACTTTCCAGGAATCGTTTGCCGTTTTTAACGCTTTCGATATAGAGCATGACGATTTTTGTGACATCATCAATTTCAAAACCTTCCAGATAGTCTTCGATGGTGACCATGGCTTCGTTACCGGAACCGCTGAAGGCCCGGATTTCAATGCCCTGCTGCTCGGCGAAATAGAGCAGCTGCCCGCCCATGTTACCGGACTGGGCGACAACGGAAATACCGCCCGGATCGGGCCAGACCAGGGACCCGGTGCAATACAGCTTAATGTGCGGGTTGATGATGCCCATGGTATTGGGCCCCACAATCAGGATTCCGGCTTCCCGCGCTTTTTCCATGACCTGCTTTTCCAGTTGTTTGCCCTCGGGCCCGGTTTCACCGAAACCCGAGGTGATCAGCAGCATGCTCTTGATCCCCTTTTCTTTGAGGTCGGGAATCAGGTCACAGACCCTGGCGGCCGGGACCGTAACTACCGCCAGGTCAACCGGGCCGGGAATATTTACGACGGACTTGTAGGTTTGCCGACCCGCGATCATGTCGCGGGCGGGATTGACCAGGTAAATCTCACCCTCGTATCCGTTGCTCAACACATTGGTAAACAGCATGTGCCCCCATTTGCCCAACTGGCCGGAAGCCCCCACAAAAGCCATGGACCTGGGCGCGAAAAGTTTTCCCAGGGCCCGGGGGTCAACCGGCGGGAGGGTTGCCGCTGTCTGCTGACGGGCGCTTTTAATAACCAGGGCGTCAACCGCGCAAACCCGGCCGTCGGGCGAAACAATCAGCGGGTTGATATCCACTTCTGAAATGTCGGTTTCCGTCTGCCCGATTTCTGAAAGCCCCATCAGGGTGTCTACGAGCTGCTGCCGGTTGGCGGGCTTTTCGCCCCGGAAAGCACCCAGCATTCGGGCTGACCTGATATCATCGATCATTTCCTCGGCATCGGCCCGGGTCAGCGGGGTGACGCGAAAGCTGACATCCGCCAGGGCTTCGGTAAAAATACCGCCCAGACCGAACATGACCACCGGGCCGAAGACCCTGTCATGAAACAGCCCGGCCACGAATTCTCTCCGCCCCTGTATCTGGGGTTGGACCAGCAGCCCTTCCAGGGCATCGCCGGCGGTATCTTTTATTTTCCGGCAGGCCTCTTTGACGGCCTCTTTGTCCGATAAATTCAAGTGGACAATACCCGCTTCGGTTTTGTGCATCAATTCGGCCCCCATGCCCTTGATGACCACCGGATAACCATACTGTTCGGCGGCCGCAACCGCGCTGTCGGCGTCGGTTACCACGGATTCCGAGACAACAGGAATGCCATATTGGTTGAGAACTGTTTTTGAAGCGTTTTCTGAAAGCGCTGTTTTATTGTCGGGCATAATAACGGCGTTGCTCATATTTAACTCCCTGTTTTTATATGTTTTTTCAAGCCAATCGGCCAGGCCGACAGGCGGAGATATCATTAACGCTTACGTTAAGGTTAATTTATGATAGGCAATCAAAAATCAAAAGTCAAGCAGCTCTTGTCAATTGTAAACAGGCTTGACATAAAACACTGTTTCGGTATAATTTTAAAGGTCAAAGGATTTTGATTGTGGGAGAAAAAAAACAAACGACTCAACTGGTCTGGGGCTTGTTACTGATATTCGCCGGGGTCGGTGTTTTTTTCAGATTTCATTCTCTTGAGTCAGACCTGAAAACCCTTGCGGGGCAGCCATCTACCGCGGTCTTCATCCGCATCTGCTTTTACGTCATGGCCATCCTGCTGATCGGCGGCGGTATCAGAAAAGTTCGAGGGTACTACAAGAAAAAATAATCATTTCATCATTCATCACCAATAAGGACGTTTAATATGGCCTTAACAGCTTCTCAAAGCAAAAAAGCGGATACGGCAGAAGAGCGCCGGCAGAAAGTGCAGGTGCTGAACAAAAAAATATTTTCCGCTTCCAACCTGGATGAAATCCTCATTGACTTGAAGGATGATATTCTCGGCCTGTTCGATGCCGAACGCATCACCATCTACTTTGTTGACGGTGTCAAGCGTGAACTGGTGTCGCGCTTCAAGACGGGAACTGAAATCGAGGAGATCCGGGTACCGCTTGCGCCCAACAGCATTGCCGGTTTTGCCGCTTTCAAGCAGACGCTGGTAAACATCAAAGACGTTTATGATCAGCGAGAACTGGTCAAGATAGACCCCGGCTTGAGCTATGATGACAAGTGGGACAAGCGGACCGGTTTTACCTCCAAGCAGATGCTGGTGGTTCCGATTATTTTCAAAAAAATGCTCATCGGCGCCATCCAGCTGATTAATCATAAAACGCAGAAACAGTTCTCAGAAGAGGATGAGAAGGCCATCAGGGAACTTGCCGACACCATGGGTATCGGCCTTTACAATCAGAAAAAAATGCAGGCCGCCAAAAAAGGGCGGGGAAAATTTGACCTGCTGCTGGAGAATCATATTCTGACCCAGAAAGAGGTCAAGAATGCCGCAGTTATGGCCAGGAACCAGGGGAAAGCCATCGAGGAAGTGTTTATCAAAGAGTTTAACGTGCCCAAAGAGCAAATCGGTGACTCCCTGGCAAAATATTATGATACGCCCTACCGGCCCTATGATGCCAACACACCCATACCCGGTGAGCTTCTGGCCGGTATGAAGGTGCCGTTCATGAAGAAAAATGTCTGGGTGCCGCTGGGAACGACCACCGACGGCGTGGTCCAGATCGCCATAGACGATCCCTATGATGTCGGGCGTACCAACGAGATCAAAGCCCTGTTTTCCGGCCGCACATTGCGTTTCTGCATCTCTTTTAAAGAAGATATTTTTGATTTTATCGAGTTGTTCACTACCGATGACTCGGAAACGTCTTCCATTGATGATATCCTGTCCCAGATGCAGGCGGAAGATGAAGAGATCATGGAGGCGGAGGCCGGTCTGGATGAAGAAAGCAGCGCCATTGTGCAGCTGGTCAATAAAATCATCATCGATTCATATAACCGTAACGCCTCTGATATTCATATTGAGCCATATCCGGGCAAAAAGAACACCGAGGTCCGTATCCGTATTGACGGTGCCTGCACCCTTTACCAGACCATTCCCTATAATTACAAGGCAGCGGTTGTTTCCCGTCTTAAGATCATGTCGGGCCTGGATATTGCTGAAAGGCGCAAGCCCCAGGACGGAAAGATCGCTTTTAAGAAGTACGGCGGCCTGGACATCGAGCTTCGTGTGGCGACCTGTCCCACCCAGGGCGGTGTGGAAGACGTGGTCATGCGTATTCTCGCCGCGGGTGAACCCATCCCATTGGAAAAGATGGGCTTTTCCGAAAACAACCTGAAGCGGTTTCTGGACTGTATCAATAAACCATACGGTATTATCTTTGTCTGCGGTCCGACCGGTTCCGGTAAAACAACTACCCTGCATTCGGCCCTGAAAAAGATCAATAAGGTTGAAACCAAAATATGGACCGCTGAAGATCCGGTTGAAATCACGCAGGTCGGGCTGCGTCAGGTTCAGGTTCAGCCCAAGATCGGCTTTGATTTTGCCGCGGCCATGCGCTCTTTTCTCCGTGCCGACCCGGACGTCATTATGGTCGGCGAAATGCGGGACAAGGAAACCACCCATATTGGTATTGAAGCGTCTCTGACAGGCCATCTGGTGTTTTCCACCCTGCATACCAACAGTGCCCCGGAAAGTATCACCCGTCTGGTTGATATGGGTATGGATCCCTATAACTTTGCCGATGCCCTGTTATGCATTCTTGCTCAACGTCTGGTGCGGACACTTTGCAAGGACTGCAAGAAAAAATATCACCCCACGGAAAAGGAATATGACGATCTGGTGCACGCCTATGGCGGGGAGGAAGTGTTTAAGGCCGGCTTGAACATCCCATACAACGGAGACCTGGAACTTTACAAGCCGGGCGGATGTAATGCCTGTAACAATACCGGATACAGGGGCCGAATGGGGATCCACGAACTGCTGGTCGGTTCGGATGCGGTTAAACGGTCGATCATTGAGTTGAAGAAGGTGGAGGAGCTAAGAGCTCTGGCCATGGAAGAAGGGATGAAAACCCTTCTCCAGGACGGTATCGAAAAGGTTTTCGCAGGCCATTGTGATTTGCTGATGGTCAGAAAAGTTTGTATCGCCTGATTTTCAAAAAACAGATTTCAGCTGTTTTGTCTTGTCCGGTATTAAAACGATTGGGTTCCCGTTCCCTCCTGGCATAGAGGTTAATCCTGCGCTAAAAAGAAAAGCGGTCGGATTTTTGATGCGGCCGCTTTTGTTTGTCTTTGCTTATCCTGCTTTTCACAGAATTTGTCCGCTTGACATCAAGGCTGTCATGTCATAAATGTTGATAAATTTTGTCCTCTTAACAAAACCCATTTTGGAGCGGGACATTTTTGCGAGTCATGGTTTACCCGCTGACGGTTGAAGGCATTGATCTTTTATGGACAAAAAAACGGCTGATAGTATATTCCCTTGCATGTCTGCTGCTGGCCGGAGCGGTTATTTACGGTGTGGTGGTGCTGACGGCCGGAAAACGGCCAATACCTTTTGACGGGCAGGTTGCCGATAAAACACCACAGAATACACAGGATGTTTATCTTTATTTCGGGTCAATGACGGATACCTTTCTGGTAGGAGAAAAGCGGACCCTTTATGGTGCTGCGGATCCGTCGGTGTTATCGAAAAATATTGTCAATGCCCTGATCGACGGACCGACCAAAAAGAACCTGGTGCGGACCCTGCCGGAGGGGGTTGTCTGCCGGGCTTTTTACCTGGCGGACAAGGGTACGGCCTTTGTGGATTTTTCCGCTGATATCAGGGAGAATCATCCCGGTGGATCGGAAGCGGAATTGCTGGCGATTTATTCCATCGTCAATTCACTGGTGTTGAACGTGGATGAAGTGAAAAAAGTAAAAATACTGATTGAAGGGAGCGAGGCCGATACGCTCGGCGGCCATATTGATTTACGTTTTCCCTTTGATGCCAATATGCGGATGGTGAGATGACACAACCGACAAAAATTGAAAATTTGCGTAATATCGGGATTATCGCGCATATAGACGCCGGAAAAACCACGGTGACGGAACGGATTCTGTATTATACCGGCCGGTCTCACAAGATCGGTGAGGTTCATGACGGTGAGGCCGTTATGGATTGGATGCCGGATGAGCAGCAGCGCGGCATCACGATCACCTCGGCCGTAACGACCTGCCAATGGAAACATACGGAGATTCAACTGATTGATACCCCCGGCCACGTGGATTTTACTATTGAGGTGGAGCGTTCTTTAAGAGTGCTTGACGGGGCGGTGGGGGTGTTCTGCGCTGTGGGGGGTGTGGAACCCCAGTCCGAGAAGGTCTGGCGCCAGGCGGATAAATATCATGTGCCCAAGATGGCTTTTGTAAACAAGATGGACCGGGCCGGCGCCGATTTTTTCGGGGCCGTTGATATGATGAGGGAAAAGCTGAATGCAACGCCGTTGATATTACAGTTTCCCATGGGCACGGAGGACGCTTTTGCGGGCATCATCGATCTGATCAACATGCAGGCCGTTGTCTGGGATGATGACAGCCTCGGTGCCAATTTTAATACGACGGATATCCCGGAAGAACTTCTGGAAGAAGCTGAAAGCTGGCGGGAAAAAATGATCGAGGCCCTGGCCGATACGGACGAAACTATCATGGATGCTTATGTGTCCGAAAAGCCGGTGGCGGTTCCCCTGATCATCGAGGCCGTTCGCAAGGCCACGATTTCGTTGAACCTGGTGCCGGTTCTTTGCGGCAGTGCCTTGAGAAATAAAGGGATCCAGCCATTGCTGGACGCGATTGCCATGTTCCTGCCCGGTCCGGCCGATGTCCCGCCCATCGAGGGGATAAATCCGAAGACCGAAGAGCGGGTTAAATGTTTACCCAAAGCATCAGCACACCTGGCGGCGCTGATTTTCAAGGTGGCCATGATCGAAGGCAGACGGCTTTCGTATGTCCGGATTTACAGCGGCCGCCTTAAAAGCGGCGAGGATGTCTATAATCCCCTGCGGGAAAAAAAAGAAAAGATATCCCGCATTTTGAAGATGCACGCCAACAAGCGGGAGCGGATCGAAGAGGCCGGTCCGGGTGCTATTGTGGCCGTCGTTGGCCTTAAGGAATCTTCTACCGGTGAAACCCTTTGCCGGGTTGAACGCCCCATTCTTCTGGAAAAGATGGAGTTTGACGAGCCGGTCATGTCAATTGCCGTTGAGCCTAAAACCCATGCCGACCAGGAAAAGCTGGACGAGGTGCTGGAAAAATACGCGGCCGAAGATCCTACCTTACAGGTGAAAACCGACCAGGATACGGGACAGAAAATTTTGTCCGGCATGGGAGAACTGCATCTGGATATTATTATCAGCAGGATGCGCCGGGAGTTCAATACCAATGTAAATGTAGGTAAACCTCAGGTGGTTTACCGGGAAACCATCGCCAAAAAAGCAACCGTGACGTCTGTGTTTGATCGCGAGATCGCGGGGCAGCGTCATTTTGGTGAGGTCACGTTAAAGCTTTTACCGGTGGCCCGGGGGGAGGGCAACAGTTTTGCCGTCGAGATTCCGCCGGATACCCTGCTGCCGGAATTCGTCGCTGCGGTTGAGCAGGGTGTCATGGAGTCTTTTGCCAGCGGTCCTTTTATGGGGTACCCGGTGCTGGATGTGAAAGTCGTTTTGGTGGGTGGTGCGGTTCGGGAAGGGGTGAGCGCGCCGCTGGCCTTTACCGTTGCCGGTTCCATGGGCTGCAAGGAAGGCCTGGCCAAAGGTTCACCGTTCCTTCTGGGGCCTGTAATGGCGGTGGATGTGCAGGTGCCGGATGGTTTTTTAGGCGATGTGATCGGAGATATTAATTCCCGGGGCGGCAAGGTCGAGGCGATTGTCGCCAAATCTGATGTTCAGGAATTAAAAGTTACCGCCCCCCTGGCCGGCATGTTCGGTTTTTCCACTTCTCTTCGGTCTGCAACCCAGGGCCGGGGGACGTTTTCCATGCGGTTTTCTCATTTTGACAGCAGCGAATAGGGGGGGTGGCTGTGTCCCTCCGTTGTCTTTTTGAAAGGGGAGGGAGGGGGAGGGGAGGAACACAGCCGGGGGAGGTTCTGGTGCTATTTATTCAAAACGGAAACCTGAAAAAACCGGTCCGCAATTATTCTTTCTCATGCCGCCAAATCCATCGTTATCCAACCCGGAGAGCCGGAACCTTTTTCTCTGTGCCAGCTCAGGCGCAATTTTCCGGGCTTCAAGCTGATGGTTGATCTGTTTTTCCATCAGGGTGGCTTTTAATTCCGTTATCTCTTTAATTAATGCTTTAATTTCTTTTTTTCCGGGATCCGATGTCTCCAGGATAATATTCAGGTTCTTCTTGGCTGCAATCAGTGCGATACGTGTCTCAGCCGTCTCATCAATGAGTTTCTGTCGAAGGGCGTCTAACTGCTCTTTTTGTTCGTCGGTAAGTGCGGTCCGGTCGTTCTTAAAGCACTTACCCGGGCATTGAACCTGTTGCCCTTCCACATTTCCTTTTCCGGGGCATTTACCTTCAGGGCCCCAGGCATATGCTGAAGAAACGAGCGCCACGGAAACGACTAACGCAAGCAGGGTGGTTTTTTTGATTCGAATGGATTGCATCAAGAATTTCCTTTTTTCAGTTATTATTCGGTTATTATTTTTTTTGTTTCGCTTAATGTAAAAGCAAGCAGCGTGCCATACCCCTATTTTTTTTCTAACACCTTGTTTTGATCAAGTTTTATGTTGTTTAACCGCTTTGAATGAATTATCGTTGGAATGGCTATGGGTATTTTTTATGCACATCAGGTATCCATGTGGATAAAAAGTATCCATATTCATCCATTTGTTTTGAGCCCTTGCGTTTTGAGAGAACCCAGGCGCTTTAAGGGGGACAGGGTGGTTTTTAACTTTATTGTAATGCAGGGCATTTTTTTTGCATTATTCTTGAAATGCTAAATTCGCTGAAGAAACATTGACGCGCATATGAAAAGAAAAATTACACTGTTTAATGCCCTGCTGGGAATTTCCCCTTTTTTGATTCTGGGTATGGTGCTGATCCTGGTGCCCATATTCATTTTTATCACCATGGACAATATTAATACGCTCAACCAGCGGGTGATCGAACATTTTACCGGCAGGGGGGAAGCCCTGCTTCGTTCGCTGGAAGCCGGGACCCGCACCGGCTTGATGGTTACCCGCTGGGAAGCGGAAAAAATTCAGCGCCTGCTCACCGAAACAGCACTCCAATCCGACATTGAATATATAATGATCACCGATGCCAAGGGTAAAATTCTTGCCCACAGCGATCCGGGAAAGGTCGGTCAGACGTGCCGACAAATGCCGCCGCTGCCGGACCAAAAAGCGTTATCGCAGGTGCATTACCGGGAAGTACAGGATGAAGCCGATAAACGCATTTTTGAAGTGTACAAGCGGTTTACCCCGGCTCGTCCGCATAAACCCAGGGAGCATTTAAAAAAAATGATTGAGCGGCTGCCGGAACTGGAGCCGAAGAATCTTCCCAATAACTGGTTCTGTATGCATTTTTATGTCGGCACGGGACCGAAACATCCCGTCATTGATCAGTTTATTTTTGCGGGTTTCAGTATGGAGCGGGTCGATACCGCCAGAAAAGCCCATGTGGGGCGGTCTGTTCTGACCGGCGTCATTTTATTTTTGATCGGGTGTGCCGGTATGGTCAGCCTGTTTACGGTTCAGGCCTACCGTTCCGCCCGGACCTCCCTGGTCCGTGTGAAAGCCTTTTCCGACGAAGTAACGGCCAATATGCCGGCCGGCTTGGCCACGGCTGAGCCCGATGGAACGATCACATCCTGTAACCCGCGGGCGGTTGAAATATTCGATGCCGTGCCTGAAAACGTCATTGGTAAAAAAGTGGGCGTCCTGCTTCCGGCTTTGGGCGACCTGATAGACCGGGTTGGCGCCGCCCAGGAAAACGTCACCATTGAAATTGAACGTGTCGGGGCGGATGGAAAAAAGCGGGTGTTCGATGTCGGCGTGTCCTCTATTAAGGATGACGGCGGAATTGTTTCCGGTTATCTGATGCTTTTTAAAGAAATGACAGAGATGCGGCGCCTTGAAAAAGAGATCGAACGCAGCAAACGCCTGGCCGCCATTGGCAAACTGGCTGCCGGTGTGGCGCATGAAATCCGGAACCCGTTGAGTTCCATCAAAGGGTTTGCCACTTATTTCAAAGATAAGTTCAAGGACAGTGATGAAGATATGCAGACAGCTGAAACCATGATCTATGAAGTGGAACGGCTCAACCGGGCCGTCACTCAGTTGCTTGAATTCGCCCGTCCCATTGCCATTGATTTGACGGATGTGTCTCCGGAAAACCTGATCGCCCATTCCTTGCGGCTGGTGGAAAATGATCTGAAACAGAAAAACATTGAATCCAGGGCCGAAATCAGGACCGGCAAGAATACCATTCGAACCGATCAGGACCGGATGAACCAGGTCCTGCTCAACCTTTACTTGAACGCCATCGAGGCCATGGACAAGGGTGGGCTGCTGAAAGTAACCGTTTCCGAAGCCGAAGATGACGACTTTATCGCTGTTGATGTGGCGGATAACGGCAGGGGGATTGCCGAGGCGGATATGGAACAGATTTTCGACCCTTATTTTACAACCCGTAATACCGGAACCGGCCTGGGCCTGGCCATTGTTTACAAGCTGATTGAAACCCTCGGTGGTACAATATCGGTTTCAAGCCATCCCGGAAAGGGGACGACAGTGCATTTGCGGATACCAGCAAACCCTGGTATTTCATGAAATTTTCCGACATACCTGAAAAATTCACAAAATATTTGAACTGAAGGCGGAAGATAATGAAAACAAAGAACACCATTCTGATTGTGGACGATGACGCCGGTCATCGCGCCATGCTGCGTACCCTCATGAAAGGCTGGGGATATGAACTGGAAGAAGCCGATGACGGCAGCACGGCGGTAGCCATGATTATTGAACGGAGCTTTGACGTGGTTTTGATGGATCTGAAGATGGTCAACATGTCCGGTGTCGAGGCTCTTGAAAAAATCAAAGAATACAATCCGTCCATACCGGTCATTATCATGACGGCCTACTCATCCGTGGATACAGCGGTGAGAACTCTGAAAAAGGGGGCCTACGACTATCTGACCAAGCCGTTGGATTTTGAAAAATTAAAACGGACCGTGGCCCGCATTATCGAAAGCATGTACCTGAAGGAGGAGAACAGGGACCTGAAGGAAAAGCTGGGCAGCCGGTTTTCCCGGGAAAATATTGTCGGTAACAGCCCGGCCATGACACGGCTGCTGGAAACGGTGGAGCAGGCCGCCCCGTCCGACGCCAATATCCTGCTGACCGGTGAATCCGGTACCGGTAAAGAGCTGATCGCCGGTGCCATTCATTACAACAGCCGCCGCCGGGAGTTCCCCTTTGTCAAGATCAACTGCGCCGCGATCACCGAGACCCTGCTGGAATCCGAATTGTTCGGACATGAAAAGGGCGCTTTTACCGGTGCCGATAAAAAGAAAAAAGGTCAGTTTGTTCAGGCCCACAACGGCAGCATCCTGCTTGATGAAATCAGTGAAATGCCTTTGCCTATGCAGGCCAAGCTGTTACGCGTTCTGCAGGAGAGAGAAGTCACCCCGGTCGGTGGTGAAAAAACAATTACCGTGGATGTACGCATTATCGCGTCAACCAATAAAGACCTTTCCCGGCTGGCAGATTCCGGTGACTTCAGGCAGGACCTCTTTTTCCGGCTGAATGTTGTTAATCTGGAAATCCCTCCTTTAAGAGTACGAAAAGAAGATATACCGGAACTGGCCCATTATTTTTTGAAGATGTTTGCCGCCAAAAACAAAAAAAATATCAGCGGTTTTACCCCGGATGCCATGGATGCGCTGTTGAAATACGCCTGGCCGGGTAACGTCCGTGAACTGATGAACACCATTGAGCGGGCAGCCGTGCTTTCCCGGTCTGAATATCTGTCCCTTGAGGATTTTCCTTTGATATCCGGGACTGATGATGACGTACAGGACGGTGATGCCGGAGGTCCGGCGGCGGATTTTTTGCAGCCCCTGTCCGAGGTGGAAAAAGAGGCCATCTTAAAAACCCTGGCAGCGACGGACGGCAACCGCAGCGAAGCCGCCCGCCGGCTGGGGATTACCCGCAAAACCCTGTTGAAAAAGCTCAAGGAATACGGTGTGGCCTGATTTTATCTTTTCGATATTTCAATGTCCGGCAGGTTTTCGTGAACCTGTTCCACCGTCCTGTACCCGGTCAGTAATTTGATAATCATTATTTTTCCCCATGGATCGTGAGCATCGTGTTATCGCCATCCTTGAAACGGACGTAGCCGTTTATCGTGACCATTAAGTCTTTGAATTTATTTGTATAGTTGTTATTTTTTCCTGTGTAGGACCATGTAAGGGGGCCTCCCACGTGCTCATGGGTATTTTGGACTTCTGCCGTCAGGTCCATTCGCCAGCGGCCCTTTCGACGGACAAAAAAATGGGGCGACACAAACGGTGTATCCGTAAAATAAAGCAAGGCCAAATTGTCTCTTTCTACGATGGTGAAGCGTTTCCCGTACTCCCCCATGAGGATAAAGGATGCATACGCAGGGCTTGCCTGGAACCACTTCAAGTAACTCCGGGATGACTTGGTTAAGAAATCGATGTCGGGGCTCACCGGCCAGTTTGATAGCCAGTTTATATACGATTTGTAGGCTTCTTCAGGTGATGTGCCCGAAGGGAAAGCCATCGGATCCACGGTCCTGGCTTCCGGCATATGGCTTGCGGCATCACCGATACCGGCGATTGTGTTTACACCTGCCCCGCCTGAAAGATGTGTCAGCAACTGGACTTTTTCCAAAACTCTTGGATCAAAATCATTTCCAATCACCGCCTCGCGTATGCGATGTTGCAAAAGTCGAAGCATCAACCGCAACCCCCACGAGAGGTCCCCCGAAGAAAAAAACATTCGGGCATGGTCTTCAACCAGATAGCTGACAAACGCATCTGTAAACCATCCTTCTAGCCCATACCCCACCTCTATTTTCAGGCGTTGGCCTTTCATATCGTATAGCAGCAGTAGTCCCCGTTCCTGTCCTGTGTCGCGCCCGATGTGAAGTTGGTCCATCATGTCGGCAGCCAACATCTCAATAGATTCACCGCCGGTATCAGGCAAGAACACAAACCGCATGTCAACACCTGACTCCATCATGATCCATTTCATGTATTGTTCAAAACGCGGCACATCGTCGGAGGGGATAACGCCGGCCTTATCCACAATGTGTTTGTCCATCCCAACCGTAGCCAATACGTTGCGCAACTTGTTGGTTACATCCGGTTGAAATATATAAACGCCGACCGCCGCAACAAGAACAATTATCAACATTCGAAGAGAGCGACTGGTTTTCATATGATTTGCTCCAGTTTCATTCCGCTTTGGTAAATGAGGAAAAGGCGTCTATGCACATGTTGCGATTTTTATTCTGCCTTTCAGGTAACTTACAGCTTTCCCGGATATAAAAACCCTTTCATTGATATACTCACAGGTCAGCTCGCCACCGCGTGATGATAATTGTTTAACAGAAAATCTTTGCGTACCTGTTTTCGAGGCCCAATACGGTGCGAGTTGAGTATATGCGGACCCGGTTACCGGGTCTTCGAGAATGCCATACTTAGGCGCAAAAAATCTTGCCACAAAATCATAGCGCGTGGATTTTGCAGTAATAATAACGCCACGCAAATCAAGCTTTTTAAGCTGCTCAAAATCCGGTTCGGCCGATTCAACATCCATCTCGTTTTCAAAAACCACAATATAATCTTCCGACATCAGGCATTCTGCAGGGAAGGCCTTAAAGCCCTTAATGATTTCTTCCGGGATATTACAAGGGACAGGGGGTTGTGCCGGAAAATCCATAATCAGGTTATCGTTGTCTTTTGAAACGACCAATAAGCCGGATTTCGAATCGAACTCGATCTTGTTTTGTTCACAGCCAAGAATATTAAACAAAACGTAACCGGCTGCCAGAGTGGCGTGACCACATAAATTCACTTCCCGGACAGGTGTAAACCATCGAATATGAAAGCCGTTGCCCTTTGGCACAAAAAAAGCGGTTTCTGATAAATTGTTTTCTGCCGCAATATGTTGCATTACTTCATCAGGAAGCCAGGCATCCAAAGGACAAACCGCTGCCGGGTTACCTTCAAATAATTTAGATGCAAAGGCATCAATCTGGTATATGTTTATCTCCATTTGCCGGTTCCCATTTAAAGCAGGTCGGAGGCAATCTCGGCTAAAAGGGACCGTTCACCTTTTTCCATGGTTATATGGGCATAGATTTCCTGCCCCTTCATTTTGTCTATCAGGTAGGTCAGGCCGTTACTGCGCGAATCCAGGTAGGGCGTGTCGATCTGGTAAGGATCACCGGTGAAGACAACCTTGGTGCCTTGACCGGCGCGGGTGATAATGGTTTTGACTTCATGGGGCGTCAGGTTCTGGGCTTCGTCGACAATAAAGTATACCCAGGGCAGGCTGCGACCCCTGATGTAGGCCAGGGCTGTTATGAGCAGCTTGCGTTTGCTGATCATGTCGTTGATTCGCTGATATTCCGAGGAAGTTTCGGAAAACTGATTTTGAATGACGGACAGATTGTCGAACAACGGCTGCATATAGGGGTCCAGTTTGTCTTCAATATCACCCGGCAGGTAGCCGATGTCGCGATTCGACAGCGGGATGACCGGGCGAGCCAGAAATATCTGCTTGTAATCCTTTCGCACCTGGAGCGCCCCTGCCAACGCCATCAACGTTTTGCCGGTGCCGGCCTTTCCGGAAAGGGTGACCAGTAAAATGCGGGGATCCATCAGTGCCTGCAGGGCGAAAATCTGTTCGGCATTGCGGGGTGTAATCCCATAGGCCCGTTTTTTTTCCACCAGATTCAGGGTCGCCTCTTCTTTGATGCAGGTGGTCAGTATGCTCTGGCTGTCATTCCGGAGAATAAAATTTTCATTGGGGAACGGGTCGAGTTCCAGGCCGGTTTCGCTGATCGGTACAAAACCGTTTTTAAATATCCGGTCGATGGCATCATGATTAACACCTTCGATCAGGTTTTTGCCGCTGTATAGATCGTCAATGTTTTTTATTTTACCGGTTTCATAATCCTCGGCCTGGATGGCAATGCTTTTGGCCTTCATGCGAAGGTTGATATCTTTTGATACCAGGACAACCCGCTCATAGCCGTGATCGTATGCCAGTTTATAGGTAATGGATAAAATGCGATGGTCCGGTTTGTCCTCCCAAAAGTACTCTTTGAAATGCTCGTCCTTTTTCTGGCTTGTTTTGACGACGACACATCCGCCGGATTCCAATTCGACACCTTCATTCAGCAGGCGTTCACCGATGAGTGTATCCAGCTCCCGTGTAAATTCCCGGGCATTGAAGTTAATGGTTTCGTGTCCCCGTTTGAAATGATCGATTTCCTCCAGCAGGGTTATGGGCAGAACCACATTCTGGTCTTTAAAAGAGTAAATCGCGAGGAAGTCATAAAGAACCACGCTGGTATCAAGGACAAAAATTTTTTTCTGGTTAGAGCTGAGTAATGATTGATTTGGCAATCCTTTAGTCATCTCCTGTGTTTTTGAGGATTTGGAGAAAACGGGGGCACCTGAAATTTATATGGCGTCAAGGCTTGATCGGTTCCTGGTTTCCCCCTTTTGATACCTCTTTTATACAACAATTGAGCCGATTTTTCCAGTATTTCTTTGTTAGTAAATCGTTCAAACGGGTAATTGAACCGGGAACCGGCCGTTACTGAAAATTTTCCTTGCATTTTCAAAGTGCTTATCATAAAAATAATTCAGCTTCGTTTGGATTGACGGGCCGGTTTCGTTCTGAAGGTAGCATCCATTTGTTTAAAGTGGGACCCTTAAGTTCTGGAACCAAAAACATTAACGAAAGGAGGGTGTCACTTATGAACAAGGGTGTTGTAAAATGGTTTAACGATAGTAAAGGCTTTGGGTTTATCGAGCAGGAAGACGGACCGGATGTGTTCGTTCATCACACCTCAATTAACTCAAGCGGCTTCCGTTCTCTTAACGAAGGCGACCATGTTACGTTTGAAATTGAGCAGGGTGAAAAAGGTCCTGCGGCTGTTAACGTAACGGTTGTGTAAGCCGAAAAACCGAACTACCCGAAAACAAAAAGGCGCCTTAATTTAAGGCGCCTTTTTTATGTCTTTAAAACGGCATTCTCCTTAAATGTTGCGTCCTGCGCCTTTCCGGCCGTCAGGGCCGGGACAGAAATTTAAGTGTCAGGCCGAGCACCATCACCATCAGGCCGATATAGAACCACTTGATGTCTTCCAGGCCGGCAAACATCAGCCCGAGGCCGATAAGGCCGACAATCCAGGCATTGACCGCCAGAACACCCGATATGCCCTCCGTGCCGGATGCCGGGGCTGCCGGTTGTTGAGAAGATGACGGGGGCCCGATGATCCTGGCGGCCCGTTCCAGTTCCGAGGCCAGTACTTTCAATATTACGCCCTGGGTCAGTCTTAACTGGGGATACATGCCGCCGCAATCATCCTTGACGATAAGCGCCTCGATGCCTTCTGACAGCAGCCGTCCCCTGACGATTTCGGCTTCGATCTCGGTCGTAAAGGATTGAAACGTTACAAATCGGTCTTCCATGAATCACCTTTGTGAAAAGTAGACTTTAACAAGGCATAATAAAAAATTTTAGCACAGATGCTCAGGGGTGTCGACAGGTTCGGTGCAAAACCGTCTTTCCAAAAAAGGTTCAGGCTTTCTGACCGGATATGGAAAAAGTAAAGCCCGCTTTAGTAAAAGCGGGCTTTACGCGTCGGGTCTTCCATGACCCTTATACATTCCCATCGTGGAAACGCCGCACATGAGAATAGCGGTTAAATAAAGATGGCCGTGTAACCCCTTTGCGGGTGATGTCCGGCGGAACCGCTTAAGAAGGACAGCCCTTTCGGGGTAATATTGAACCGTTACCAATTCAGGGCGGATCAGGGAAAATCCGCCCCGGTTTACATAAGGGGTGGAAGGAGCGATTGCCTGCCGCCATCACCTTGATCGGGATTACACGCCATCGATAATAAAAACAGCGATAGAAATTTTTCTTGACTGACGTATTTTTATTTTACCGCCATTTTTAATGAGATAATCACTGATAAAACATAATGTCAAGCGAAATGATGTCTAAAAAAGATTAATATTTATACCTGTTTCGAAAGGGCGCAAGGGGGGTATTCGGCGGTGAATGCTGACAGATCCGTGCTTTTGTGTACTTTTGTGTCGGATGAGGGCGTCTGTGCAGACTGTCTTACTTCTTTTTCAGGCCGGCCAGTAGATCCTTGACCCGCTGGCGGTTATCCGGTGCGCCGATATATGAGCGGAACAGCCATTCCTGGGTCTTCATGGCGCCATCTAAGTCTTTGTCCACCAGCAGATGGGTCAGTTGCTTGGTCTCGGCCAGGCATTGAGGATCATATCCGGCCATGGTTCTGGCAATCGGCAGGACAGATTGCAGCAGTTCGCCTTTGGGAAACACCCGGCTGACATATCCCATCCGTTCGGCTTCTGCGGCATCGTAAATGCGGCCGGTGAAAGCAACTTCTTTGGCGCGTCCCAGGCCGATGATCCGCCACAGGGGATCCATGATGGGGGGCAGGGACAGTGGCATTTCACGTTGCCCGAATTTGGCGTTTTCGGATGCGTACCGGATATCACACATCATGGTCAGATCGAATCCGCCGGCAATGGCCGGGCCGCCGACAGCCGCAATCACGGGCCTTCGGCAAAACAGAATGGATCGATAAGCGCCATGAAAAAGAGCAATAAAGTCTTCGTTGGCGTTTTTTTCCATCTGTCCAACGACATCAAGATCAAACCCGGCGGAAAACATTTTTTCTCCACCGGTCAGTATCACCACATTCACGTCGGGTGTGTTGTTCAATTTTGTAAACAGCGCTTCTATTTCTGCCAGCACGTCAGGGGACAGAGCGTTTCCCTTTTCCGGGCGACTGATGGTGACCACCGCCACTTTTTCGTTCGTCTGTATTTTCAGGTACGTAAATTCCATCGTCCTCACCTGTTTTTTAAAGTCGTTTACAAAAGAGCTGCTGCCGCCTGTCAGGAATGCAACTTTGTGCTTCGCACCAGGGTCGGCGCTAACAGCAGCATTGCCACCGAGGTGGGCGGACCATTGATGAAAAAAACCGTCAGGGAAAATGCGTATGCCACCGAAGAGGTCCTGTTTATCGACAGAGACGCTTTTGCCATCGGGTTGATGATGTAAAAAAGCAGATCCGCGATTGTCAGCAGGATCAGTCCCCAGGCTGCCCATTTTTTCATATCCCAGGCGCCGATGCCGCAGATCACAAGGGGCAACATGAATAGCAGGTACTTGTACCCCATCAGTGCCAGTTGATGCTCGGGCAGGCTGGTCGGTTCCGATCCCAGCCAGACAAAGGCCTTTAATACAGCCAGCCAGCCAATGGCCCAGACCGGCCATGGATAATCCGTGTGCAGGCGCTGAGACATTATCCGTTGTGATTTATTTTTCATAGAATCGTTTGCTCCTGTAGCCGTATGAACGATTTTAACAAAATTCAGAGGTAAGCCGTTTATATCAAAAACCAAAAGCATTGGCAATGCGACCGAAATTTTTTCAGCTGACCCGTAGGGGCACGGCGTGCCGTGCCCTACATATTCGTTATCCGGACCATGGTTGTCCCAGTGCCGCCGGCATACCCTCGATGTTGTGGTCACGCCCGGCGGACAAATTTAAAATCAGCAAGGTCAGAATCATCAGCGGAAAGGGCGCCGCCTGAAAAACCTGACCGGGTATCGACGGTAAAAGCTGTTGCAGATATATGCCGCCAACCTGGAGAAATGCGAAAAAGTAAGCCCCCAGCGTCGCGCGAACAATGCCCCAGCGGCCGAATATGACCAGTGCCAGGACAATCCAGCCCACGCCTTCGGCACCCTGCGGATGTCCCCAGCCGGCTTTAATGCTTAATGAATAAGCCCCCCCGGCCAGGCCTGTCAAAAGACCGCCGCATATAGCGCATATCAGTCGGGTTGCAGCCGGATTAACGCCCCTTGCAAATGCGGCTTCCGGACGTTCACCCGATGCCCGAATATTCAATCCGAGCGGGGTTTTATTGATGAGCCACCAGGCAACCGGGATCAGCAAAAAAATTAAATAGACAAGCATGTTATGGTCGAACAGAATATGGCCGATCAGGGGAATCTCGGACAACCAGGGAATCGGTTGATGGGGTACCCGGGGGCCGCCCAGCCCGGAAAAGGATGAACCGAGAAAATAGGCGATATCTCTCGTCATCAAAGCCAGTACAAACCCGGCCGCTATTTGAGATACCCGCAGGTAAAGCGAAAAGACCGCCACTATACCGGAAATTATGGCACCAATGATCGCGCCGATGATAAAGCCGGCCAACAGGGATTCGGTATTTACGGCGACGGCAAAAGCACCCATGGCGCTGAGCAGGATGGCCCCGTCCAGGGACAGGTTAATTACCCCTGATTTTTCTGACAGTGTTTCACCGATAACGGCCAGAACAACGGGTGTGGCGGTAAAAACAACGGTGGAAAGCAGTATGGAAATGGTCAGGTCGTCCATCAGGCGCTCCCGTCCGGGCGGCTTTGTCCCCGGCTGTAAATCGCCAGAGCAGAAAGCACCAGTGCGCCCTGAAGCACACCGCTCAAAGATGAGTCCAGATGCAGCATAAGTGGAAGCTGAATGCTGCCGACATTCAGTGCCGCAAAGAAAAAAGCGATCAGCGCCGCCGCACCGATATGTCTGTTGGCCAGCATCACTACCAGCAGCGCAAGATATCCGTAATTTCCGGAAATAGACGGGATAAGGCAGTGATAGACACCGGTCACCTGGACGGCACCTGCCAGTCCGGCACAGCCGCCCGAAACAGCCATGGCCAGAAGTATCTGGCGGGCCGGTCTCAAGCCCATCAGGAAGGCGGCCCGGGGGTTACTGCTGACAGTTTTCAGGTACAGCCCCATGTTGGTCCGGGCTAAAAGTAAGGCGGTTACGGTAAAAAGGGCGACCGTAAGACCAATGCCCACCGGTGATATCCGGCCGTTTATTAGGGTCGGCAGCCAGAGATCGGCGGGAAACAAGGCCGTCCCGCTCATGGAAGCAATACCGGGGCGTTTCCAGGGACCGAAGATCAACCACAGAACAGTTCCCTGGGCGACGAAATTAAGCCCCAGGCCGCCGAAGATTTCATTGACACCGCCTTTTGTTTTCAAAATCCCGGCCAGCAGCGCCCACAACCCCCCACCGAAAGCCGCGGCCAAAAAAGCCAGCGTGAGGAGTGTGGCCGGCATTTCCATAACCGACCCCCAACGAATGATCGCCGTGCAGCAAAGGGCCCCCCAGATCATCTGCCCTTCTACACCGATATTGAGCAGGCCGCACCGAAACGAATAAATCAATCCGCAGGCGCAAATTGCCAGCGGTATCCAGGCCTGGACAACATAAGCGATCTTGCTGGCCGATCCCAGGGCGCCTTTGAGCATGTATCCGAATGCCACCAGGGGTGATACCCCGGCAATCAAGAGCAGTATCGCTCCGACCAGAAAAGCCGTACCGCCGATCAGCCCCATTCGGCCGATTGTTTTACGCGTTGATTTTAAGTTCATGGTATGATGAAAAAAATGTTCATAATCCCCCGCCGGCATGCTGCTTGCCCGTGATGGCTTTTTCCAGGGCCGCTATGGTGGCTTTGCTGACGGATAAATCCGTAACCAGACGGCCGTTATAGAACACGGCCACCCGGTCGGACATGGACAGCAGTTCATCCAGGTCGGAAGACGAAAACACCACCGCGCCGCCTTTATCACAGAAGGCCTGCAAGCGTGACCAGAGAAGTGCGGCGGATTCCGGGTCAAGCCCCCTGGTCGGTTTGTCCAGAAAGAGAAGATCGGCTGTTTCCGGTATCAGCGCCAGAAGAAGGCGTTGTTGATTGCCTCCTGAAAGGGACCGAACCGGCGTGTCCGGCCGGCATTTTATTTGAAAGCGCGAAATAGCCGCATCTGCCCGTGCCCGTGCCTTATGCGATCGCATTTCCCATACGGCCGCGTTTTCTGCTACCAGGAAATGGTCGGCCACCGTCAGGTCCGGCGCCAGGCCTTCGTTGAGGCGGTCAGCGGGAATGTAGCCGATGCCTTTTTGTTTTAAAGCGTGATATCCGGCACCGGTGATATCTTCTCCACGCAGTGTCAGTTTTCCTGACACAAGCGGGGTCAGGCCGACGGCGGTTCTAAGGAAAAGTTCCTGCCCGCTGCCTTCCATCCCGGCCAGACCGACGGTTTCGCCCCGGCGGACAGAAAAATTGCAGCCATGAAGGCCGGCCCTTCCCCCCGCGGCCGTGATGCCGGTCGATGTGAAAACAACCTCACCGGTTTCTGTCGATAGACGCTCATGATGGGTAAAACGCGGGCCGAACATTAACGTCAGGATCTGATCGACATCAAAAGGCGGGGTCAGCGAACCGCTGATATGTCCTTTGCGCAATATCGTCATATGGTCGCACAACTGTTGAATGTCGGAAATTTTGTGGGATACCAGGACAACGCTGTTGCCCTCTCGGGCGGCAAACCGGCGAAGAGACTTAAAAAGGACGGATTTCTGCTTTTCGGAAAGACCGGTGGTGGGTTCGTCCAATATCAGCAGGCGTGTCCCGGCCGACAACAGGCGGATAATATCCAGCTGCTGTCTTGCCCCGGGGGGCATGGCGGCGGCAGGCTCCTCCGGGTGTATGAAGAACCCCATGTCATCGGCCAGTTGCCGGAACTTTTGCGTAAAAGCCGCCCTGCTAGACCGCAATCCGCGGGCCTGTCCCAGCATGAAGTTCTCAAGCGCGGAAAAAATCGGGACATCCATGGTGTCCTGCTGCAGCATGCCGATCCCCCGGGCAGACGCCTCACGGGGGGATGAAAAGGCGATGGCTTCATCATTGATAAAAATGTCGCCCCCGTCTTTTTTAAGATACCCGGACAGGATGCGCATCAGGGTTGTCTTGCCGGCCCCGTTCTCACCCACCAGACCGTGGATGCTGTTGGGCTCAATGGCCAGAGAAATGCCGCTGTTGGCCTGGATATGCCCGAAATATTTACTGATGTCTCGAAGTTCAACTCTCATCAAATTTTCGGCGGTTGTTGTCGGACTGGCAATCCGTCCAGGCCGGAAGATTATGGATGATTATTCTCCTCCGGCACCCGACATGCCTTTGAGCAGTTTTTTGACGTACCACATCTGGCGGTCAGTAGCGACTTGCCCGTCCTTGAGGAAGACGGATCCATCCTGGTAAGACAGCGGCCCTTTGAACAGCACGATCTGATGATTCGCCAGCCCGGTGATAAACTTATCAAGGGCGGTTTTGACGTCAGGCGACATGGCCGGTCCGGGCCTGAAACCAATGGCGCCGCTGTCCGGATTGTTCATATCTTTCCAGTCCGGCAGAGACCAGATAAAACGGCTCTCCCACTGTCCGGCCATGGACTGTTTGACGAGTTTCAGGTAGTCCGGTCCCCAGTTGAAATAAGGCACGCCCAGACAGACATCAGGACCGGTCTGGCAGGCGTTGACATATTCATACGGCATGGCCCATACGGTTTTACCCTGGTCCTTTTTCTGTCTGGCCACGGTTACCGCCTCTGTGGTATCCAGCCCTGAAACAATAACATCAGATCCGGTATCATAAAAATTTCCGGCCACCGCCGTCGGGTCGGCCGTGACGCCGGGGATATGAAACCAGAAACCGATCCAGGAGACACGAAAATGAAGTTGATCAAGCGGCTTTTTTAATACCGTGCGCCAGGCGTATCTTGCTCCCAGGTAACAGGCCACCGCCAGGCGTCTGGTCTCCTCGTTTTCCAGCGGCCCCAGGTAACCGATTTTGCCCGTTTGTGTCGTCAAGGCGGCTGAAAATCCGGCCATCATCTTGCCATATATCATTTTCCCCATCAGATTGGTCAGGTTGGGCGGGGCTTTCCCGGTCCAGACGTCATCACCGGAAACATGGATGAAATGAACCTTCGGATGGGCCAGGGCCGCCTGCCTGACACCGTCTTTCATGTCATCGGAAGTCGCCATAACCAGCCCGGCGCCCTTTTCCACCAGGTCATCCACCAGCTGGGGCACGGTCATCCCGGGTCGATCAGCCGGATTGACCTTGTCGATATAAATCATTCTGGTGCCGGGCATTTTTTCTTCCACGTATTTACCGGCTTCGTAATGGGACTGACTCCAACCATGATCATTGTAGGGGCCGACCAAAAGCATGCCGAAAACAAACGGATTGTCCGCGGCAGAAGCCATGGCCGGAAAGAAAAAAGCGGCCAGGAACAATAAGGCGGAAAGAAGGGTTGCCCATGCGCGAGGTTTCACCATCGACCTCCTTTTATGCGTTTGAATCCAATTGCAGTTTTCTGGGTTCATGCCCCGAAGCGGCGATATAGTATTCTTGTTTGTCTTTATAGATTATCATGCCGTCAAGATAGTCCACGTTTTCGCGTTTTTCCGAGGGCACTTTCAAAAAATACCATTGTAATACGTACACGTTCCAGTCGTGGGTGACGCAGATATCCAGGTGGTTCGAACAATCGTTTTCCGCAAAACGTTTTTCCCAGAACGCCTTCATGGTGGTAGCGACTTTTTCAGGCGGGTCGATGACGTCTGCGGGTACAGAACCATTGAACCAGGCGGGCAGAA
Organism: Desulfosudaceae bacterium; assembly: GCA_963674745.2. Lineage (GTDB taxonomy): Bacteria > Desulfobacterota > Desulfobacteria > Desulfobacterales > Desulfosudaceae > JBFMDX01. Next base: position 1,810,152 of record CAXXDV010000001.1, read on the forward strand.
AATCCGATCCCTTGAGATGCTCCTCAAACAAGCGCAGGGCATCTTTGACATAAAAAGGAGACAGGGTCAACTCGATGGCGTTGTGGCTGGTTGTGCCACTTGAAGCCACATAGCCTTTGTCCATCAGGTAGGCGGTCTCGATGCACCGGCCGATAAAGCTTGAAAAAAAATTGAGGTGCCGGCCCGGCGGCAGGCTTTTTCCCCATTCAAAAGACAACTCTTTGCCTTCTTCGGTCAACCCCATGAAGGGTTCGTTGATGGGGTTGTCCGTGTCATAATGCCGGGCGGAGTGGCGCAACACAATCACCCCCCGCCTTGTATCGCCATGTAAAAAGGTTTCTACCAGTTGCCGTGTTTTGGTGCCATAATCTGTCGATGGGGGTTGTGCTTTTTTCATGTTTTCAGAGTTGCCCTTAAATCGGCATGATAAATCGCAATGGCCTTGACTAAAAAGTTAATTTTCCGCAATATGAACATAACAGTATGCTATTTTAATCCAGAAAAGTTAAATACACCAGACAATGACGTCAAACATCAATCAGATACCACTGTTTGTAGAAAAAATCAAATCCCTAAAAGATACAATCATTACCAATATTATCCTGACCGGGCAGATACCGGCACCCACCTTCGAGGAAGAGCAGCGGGCGGAAATGCTGCTGGAAAGACTTTCCAACGCCGGTCTTGAACGTTGCACGCATGATACGATCGGTAATCCGGTGGCAGTGATTCCGGGGATCGCAGACGATAAACCCCCTATTTTTGTTGTGGCCCATCTGGATACGGTTGTCGATCGGGATGTCGAGCATAATTATACCGTCACCAAGGGGTCTATCCTGGGGCCGGGTATTACGGACAATTCAACCGGGGTTGGGGTGCTGGCCTCTCTTCCGGATATATTCACGACCCTGGGCCTTTCCTTTGAGTCGGATATTGTGCTGGCCGGGGTTGTCCGATCCATCGGTGATGGGAATCTGGAAGGAATAAAGACACTTGTTAAGAACTGGGGGACGCCGATCCGAGGCGCGATTTCAATGGAAGGGTGCGAACTGGGTCGTCTGAGTTATTTTTCAGAAGGATTGAAGCGCTGTGAAATCGAATGTTCCATTTCCCCGGGATTGGGCGTTAAGCCCCGATTTATGCCCAATGCCATCCTGGTGCTCAATGAAGTGATCAACCAGATTCTGGAATTGCGCCTGCCCCAGAGACCCCGGGCAAGAATTATTGTGGGCAGAATCAGCGGCGGATTCAAGCACGGCACGATTCCTTTTGACGCCAGTCTCGGCCTGGAAATTCAGAGTGATTCCGTAGAGATGGTCAGGTCGATCTATGCCGATATCAAGGACATTGTCAATGGCGTGGCCCACGAGCAGCAGGCCGCCTTGAAACTGAAAAGCATCAGCGAACAGGCCCCTTCAAGACTTAAATTCAGCCATCCTCTGGTCAAGTCCGCCATAGCGGTAATGAAAAAACTGAAATTGGATCCGGTAACCGTGCCCAGTGAGTCGGAATTGTCCGTGTTTTTATCCCACAACATTCCCGCCATTACCCTCGGCCTTACCTACGGAACCGAGGCTTTTCTGCCGGAACAGTCCAAGGTAAAAATCAATCCGCTTTTCAAGGGGATTGCGCAGGTTGTCGGTGTAATAAAGGCGATTGACAGTGGGGCCTGCGATGAATAAACCCTGGATAGAAACCAATACCTTTCACCACTCCGGGTTTTCAGACCTGGAGCAGCTGACAGAAGCAAAAAATAATCGCAATCTCTCAGTTTCCCTGTGTTTTCCCACTTTGAATGAAGAGAAAACCATTGCCAAGGAAATCGTTATCATGAAGTCCGAGTTGATGACGCGTCATCAACTGCTTGATGAAATTGTCGTGATTGATTCCGGGTCAACAGACAACACCCTGGAAATTGCTGCCGAATACGGCGTGAATACGTATCGCGCGGATGATATCCTGCCGTCTCTGGAAAAGTTCACGGGCAAAGGCGAAAATTTATGGAAGGCGCTTTATGTCACCCATGGCGATATTCTGGTTTATCTTGACGCGGATATTAAGAATATCCATCCCCGGTTTGTGTATGCGCTTTTGGGGCCGTTGATCCTGAACGAAAACATTAAATATACCAAGGCATTTTATGACAGGCCCATCGCTCTGGATAAAAACAAAACGCTTCCCAGCGGCGGCGGGCGGGTAACCGAACTGGTGATCCGTCCCTTGTTCTCGCTGTTTTTCCCGGAACTGGCGCAGATCCTTCAACCGCTTTCCGGTGAGTACGCCGGGTTCAGAGAAATTTTTGAGAACATACCGTTTCCCATCGGGTATGGCGTTGAGACCAGTATTATTCTGGATATTTATAAAAAATGGGGTTTGAACGTCATCGCCCAGGTGGATCTTGACAAACGGGTTCATACCAACCAGAGCACCAAGGCCCTGGGCAAAATGGCTTTTGTGATCATGAAAACGTTTTTTGACCGCATTGAAAAACTGGGCAGAATAGAGTTAACCCGGGAGTTGTTTAATGAAATGATCCAGTTTGACCTGGTTCAAGGTGAATATGTCGCGGATTTATTTTCCATAAAAATGTCCGAGCGGCCCCCCATGATCGAAATTGAAGAATACAAAAACCGATTTACGAAGCCATCAAAGGAGTTTTGATGCAGTCCCCGAAGTTGACGGATACATATAAACGGCAGTTAAACTATTTGAGGGTTTCAATTACGGACAGGTGTAATTTAAAATGCATTTACTGCCGTCCGTCCGGATCTTTCAACCTGCTTTCCCATAACGATATTCTTACATATGAAGAAACTCTTCGTGTCATCAGGATCGGTGCTGAACTGGGTATTACCAAGATCAGAATAACCGGTGGAGAACCGTTGGTCCGCAAGGGGGTTTGCGATTTTCTTCAAAAGGCCGCCGACATTCCGGGTATTGGCGATATTTCGATTACCTCAAACGGGGTCTTCTTAAAGGAGAACCTGCCGGCCATTAAATCAGCGGGCATCAACCGTTTGAATATCAGCCTGGATAGCCTGGACCGGCGTAAATTTAAAGCCATTACGGGAGGGGACGCCTTTTTCGAGGTCTGGGACAGCATTATGACGGCTCTGGAATTGGGGTTTTCGCCGGTCAAAATCAATGCTGTGGCCATGAACGGCATTAATGATGATGAACTGGCCGACCTGGCGGCGCTCTCCGTGGACTATCCCCTGCACGTTCGTTTTATTGAATTTATGCCTTCTGAAAAGAACCCCTTGAAGGATGATGTGCAGTTGTTCACGCCCGATATCAAGCAGCGGGTAACCGCGGTCGGTGAGTTGATCCCGGTTGAAGATACAATGAAAGGCACCACGGCCGAGCGATTCAGGTTCCCTGATGCTAAAGGCGAGGTCGGTTTTATCAGTCCGGTCAGCAAGCATTTCTGCAAGACATGTAACCGGTTGCGGTTGACTGCGGACGGCAAGCTTAAACCCTGTCTGTTTTCCAACATTATGCTGGATATGAAAACACCGTTGCGGATGGGTGCGACCGATACCATGCTGGCCGATGTTTTCCGGCAGGCGGTTTTGAAAAAGCCGGGATATTCCCGGGAGGAAGCCGATAAGACAACAAGTTTGACGCAGATCATGTCCGCTATCGGCGGATGACAATATGCAACAGCTTTACTTACTTTTTCGACAGGCGGCCCGGGAAATTGCCGCTGCCTATCCCGAGCCGGATTTCTATAAAGATTTTTCGTTGTCCGTGACGCGATCCCGAAAGATGTTCCGGGACAGTTCCATGGTGCGTCAACTAACCGTTTATGTCCGCGAAGAAACCCGCAGCAACCTCGGGCACGGTCTGGGGCACGCCGAAACAGTCGCTCTGGACGCGGGCGCCATCGCCGGAATCGAAGCATCCCGTGCGAATTTTTCAGAACCGGATGTGGCGCATTTCGTGATGCTGGCTCATTGCGCGGGCCTGCTGCATGACATCAGGCGCAGACATCGTCAGCATGCCGTCAAGGGCGCCGAGGCGGCCCGGGAAAAATTGATCCGGGATGACCTGCTGGATGAGGCGAGCATCAATAATATCGCTTTTGCGATTCGAAACCATGAAGCGTTCAAGGATGCGCAGCGGCCGGAATCACTGGAACATGATATTCTTGCCGGCAGCCTGTATGACGCGGACAAGTTCCGCTGGGGGCCGGATAATTTTACCCACACGGTCTGGAAGATGATAGAAGCCGCGCCGCCTTCTATAACCAAATTTATTCGTCTTTACCCGCAGGCGCTGGAATATATTGCGGCCATCAAAACCACCTTCCGCACAATCGTCGGCAAACAATACGGTCCCCAGTTCATCGACATCGGACTGGACATCGGCCGCGAGCTGATGGAAAAAATAGAAACGGAATATAAGGATTACCTGCCCCGCGAACGCTAGCCCGGATATTTCATGAAATATCCGGGCTAGTTTTTACAACCGGTGGAGTCGCAAGCGCGATGCAGACAAAGTCAGGACAGGAAAGACAATTGACCCGGCAAATTCTGTTCCGGGAGCTGCCGCCCGCTCCGCCGGCGGTCGTTGAACGGTATTTCGGTCCGTCCCGTTTCCCGGGTACAACGGCTATTGGTTATCGCCGGACGCATCCGGAAATTTTTCAGGATACCCTCGATTCACGTCTGGAATCCTATGAAGAATGGCTGACAGCGCAGGTCGCCCGTATGGTCGAATCCATCCGGGCTGCCGGGATCGGAGGCGCAATTGGTCAGGCCATCAAGGATTGGCCTGACCACAGGCTTGCAGAAAGATTTGATTTTTGGCTGGACTACCGGACCGACAGTGGTGACCTGCTGGCCGATGCCATACCCCAGCAGATGTATGAAGATGTTTTTATTAGAATGATTCTGTCCATTACACGGGTGAAAACCGGAACCGGGGAGCCGCACCTCTATCGGAATTTTAACGCCCTGTGTCATCGTATCGGCATGGCCCTGCTGACCGTCATCGACAAAAAATACGGCACAGGCCGGGCCGACGCCGACAACCGGATCGATGGCATTATCAGGGTGTCGGTTTTGTCCGGTCATATCGGCATCAACCTTAAAAGTTCGGCTTCGGCTGCTTCGGCCTTGCTCAATCGTAACCGGATTCCGCTTCCCGACCACTGGGTTTCGACCCCGGATGCGGTACACGGGATCTCCGATGCCGACCTGATCGCCCTGGCCTGCCGGGTCCTTGAAATGGCCGATGGCCCGGAGGGCCGGTTCGGATTGACCGCAATGGCCAAATATCACCTTGAGGTGATAAATACCGCAAATCCGACCCTGCTGATATTTTTCTGTGATGATTACCTGGAATCGATTATTGATCTGAAGCGGTTCGAAATCATGCTGGCCGACAACCCCTCGCTAAGCGTTCTTTTCGTGCCCCGGGCCGGTCGATACGGAAATGATCTGGCCTTTTCGGATATGGGACCGATTTTAAGGGAACCCCATTTCGTAAAACTCCGCACCCTTGAGACGGAAGGGCGTTTTTACATCAGCCCTCATGGACCAAGGGCCGGGTGCATCGATATTCGCGACATGAGCCCTGATTTTATTGATGAGATCGACCGGCTGGGGTGTGGCCGTCAGGTGATCATTGAGACCAAAGGGTGCCGCAATTTTGAAATGCTTCGGGGAAGTTTGCCGATACCCTGGTATACCTCTTTTAATTGTAACCGTGCCTTGAGTATCAGAACCGTGGGCGTTGACGGTCCACCGGTGTTTCTCAGGATTCCCCCCGGACTTGATGCCTACGATGGCTTTACCCGCCCGGTTATTGCGCCCAGCGACTCCTTTCCGGATACCGGTGTCCGGTTTGCCCGGATGACAACGCGGGATCTTTATGACGCTATGGGATCTTCGGCATACCTGGCTTTCCGGCGGCAGGCAGGAGACGAATACCAGGCGAACAGTGTGCTGATGGGGTATTGCCGGCAACAGGGCCTGACGTTTTCAGAACTTGTTCAAATCCTGAACGGTTATCAGGACGGATATGCAGAGAAGGCGAAAAAACAGTTTCCCCGTTTTGACTTGACCTCAAGGTGAATTATGCCCCGTATTTATTATCATCGAAATATTACTTTCCAGCGGCTGATGCTGGATTTTATTCAGTTTATCCTTGCCCAGAAAGCCCTGACGCGGTTTGTCGGCCCGCAGTTTTCCAGAAGCCAAACCCGGGTGGAAATAGACCTGACGTATCGTTGCAATCTGCGGTGTGAAAACTGTAACCGCTCCTGCACACAGGCGCCCAGCCGGCTGGACATACCTCTTGAACGGGTGGCCGGTTTTATCGATCAGAGTGTTTCGATGGGACTGCCATGGGAGCGGATAAGACTGCTGGGCGGTGAGCCAACCCTTTATCCTCAAATCGATGAGGTGGTGGCCCTGCTTCTGGACTATAAGCGGAACCACCGTCCCGGCCTGCGTATTGTCATTTGCACCAACGGTGACGGCAGAAAAGTGAATGATGTTTTAAATCGTCTTCCCGGGGTGGTCGAGATTAAAAAAACGCCCAAGGGCTCACCACAGCCCCTTTTTCGGCCATTTAACATGGCGCCGGTGGACAACATCATGTTCCGCTGGTCCGACTTCAGCGCCGGGTGCCGGATTATCAGGGACTGTGGCCTTGGCCTGACACCAATGGGGTACTATCCCTGTGCGGTTGCCGGCGGTATTGACAGGGTTTTCGGTTGGGGGCTGGGACGACCTGATCTACCATCGAAAAAAGATGATATGAGGGATCTGATGCGCATTTTCTGCAGATACTGCGGTCATTTCGGTTTCCTGTGGCCGTCGAAAAGACAAAAAATGTCAAATGCCTGGAGAAAAGCCTACCTTAAATACCGGCCGCCCGGAGAGACGGCCGGTAATGGATTTCATTAAGCGCCGTTCTCTATAACAATCCTGGCATAAATGGAATTCGGGTATTCAGCAGTGATCCGGCTGTACATTTCCCGGCTGCTGTCCCTGTCTCCCAGGCTTTCATAGAGTCGACCGGCGTTGAACAGGGCTTTGTCTTTTATCGGCGCATGGGGCGTATCAATGATCTGTTTGAACGCCTCGATGGCCCGGTCGTTATCGCCGACGGCTTCATAAGCGTAACCCAGACCATTTACAGCCAGTATCTTCAGGAAGTTATTGTGTTTAAAGTCAGATAAGGCTTGCTGGTAAGCGGTGATGGCGTTTTCGAAATCTCTGGCCGCATAACAGGCGTCGGCGTATTTCAACCCGGCAATCTCTCCGGCGACCGTGTTGCCCCGTTTCTTGTTGAGCAGGTGATAATCTTCCAATATTTCAGCCTGGTCGCTCCCGGTTTCGGCTTTTTGATTTATTTCCGTCAACCGGGTAAAGGCGATTTTTTCGGATCTGGCTGAAAAATAGGTGATCCCGATAAAAAGCGCAATGATTCCTAAAAAAGCACCGACTGCGATTATTGCTTGCCTTTGGTGGCTGCTGACCCATATGGATGCCTGCTGCAGAAATTCCAGAATCGCATCCGGTTTTTCAAGTTCTTTCTTCCGCGCCAGCGACACCCTGCTGATTTTTGCCATACGCCCTTACTCCCTGTCAAAAGACGATATTAATGTTTTGATCCGATGCCAACCAGCGTCGGGGATTTTGGCCCCTATGACCCGGCATACTTCGTAACCGCAGGCCGACCCCATGGCGCCGCAGGCCTCAATCGGATAACCGTTCACCAGGCCGTAAAGAAAACCGGCCGCCCATAAATCGCCGGCACCGGTAGTGTCAACCGGTGGGGCATCGGTTTGGGCTTTTATTCTGTATATCTGGTCTTTAAAACTGATGTAACTTCCCCGCTCCCCGACCTTCAAAACCGCCAGTGGCGCGAGTTCCAGCAGATGCGCCATAACTTTTGTCTCATCACGGTGACCGCAATACGCTTCGGCCTCGTCCTCGTTGGCGATCAGGATGTCCACGTAATCAATGATAAGGTCATCGAGCAAAGACCGGGCGGTGTTGACCACTTCAAAGCTGGCCAGGTCAAGCGAAATCAGCGCACCGGCCGCTTTGGCCGCCTTGACGGTGGCCATCATTAAATCCGGATTAAAAAGCAGGTAGCCTTCTACCACGACCACGGCGGTATCCGCAAACAATTCCGGGGTGATGGCGGCCGGGTCCAGTTCGGTTGAGGCCCCCAGGTGGGTAAACATGGTCCGCTGGGCATCAGGGGTAATGACCGATAACACCGTACCGGTCGGCGAGGAAGAGGAAAACAGTACCGGCTCGACGGCACTTTTTTTCAGGTCATCCGTAAACACCTGCCCGAATTCATCATCGCCGAGTTTGCCGATAAAGGCGGCTGTTCCACCCAGCATGCCCGCACCAACAATGGTATTGCAGGCCGAACCGCCGGAGACGACCTGGGGTGATTGTCCTGTGGACGCCAGCGCCTTTTCGATAAACGGGTGATCAACCAGCGTCATGCCGCCTTTTTCCGCGCCCAGTTCAGCCACAAAGGCGTCATTTTCTTTTAACAGCAGATCAACCAGCGCCGATCCAATGCCGGTAATTTTTTTTCGACCCTTGAACATAAGTTTTTCCCTATAATTTGAGTTTTTCAGCACGAAAGGCGTCGATATAATTCATGCAGTATTCGTCTTTTCCGGCCAGGGCTTCTGCGGCCAGGATCATGGCCATCATGCGTCGGTCCAGAGGGTTGATAATGGCGCCGTCCAGCCCCTTTAATATGGCCATCACCATAAAGGTTTGATTCAGCAGTTTTCTCTCCGGGAGCCCATAAGAGATATTGGAAAGGCCGCAGGCGGTGTGAACGCCGGGAAAACTGGTCATGATCTGTTCAATGGCATCCAGAAAGGCAGCACCGAATATACCGTTGGTTGAAATCGGTTGAACCAGCGGATCCACATAAATATTTTCCAGCGGAACGTTTTTGGCTACCAGACCGTTGACCAGCTTGTCCGCAATGCTCACCCGTTGTTCCACGGTTTCCGGCATGCCGTCGTCACTCATGCACAGGGCAATGACTTTCAAGTCGCTGCCCGCGATGATCGGCAGCAGGGCATCATAGCGCTGTTTTTCAAGAGAAATGGAGTTTACCATGGCCGTGCCTTTGTGGACAGACAGGGCCCCTTCCAGGGCTTTGGGATCGGGGGTGTCAATACAGCAGGCAATGTCGGTGGCTTCCTGGACGGTGGTGACCAGCCACTTTAAGTAGCCTTCTTCCTTGCCGACAAAAATACCGGCATTCACATCAATAATGTCGGCGCCGTTTTCCTTTTGGGAAACAGCCAGATCCGCTATGGCCCGGGCGTCCTGGGCCTTGATGGCTTCTCCTACGGCTTTCCGGCTGGCATTAATTAATTCTCCGATAATAAACATAAGTTCTCCTTAAAACTGAAAAACGTTTAGCTCAGTTTACCGGGCATTTCAGGCGTTTTTCCGTCAAAGCATTTTAACCATATTCTGTCGAAAAAACACATGAAATATCCGGTTTAGAGCGTTTTACCCGAAGATCGACTCACATGTCAAGAAACGGTTTTTGAGCGACCGTCTCTCCGGGCGGGACAATAACAAAATCCTGTTCGTCGTAAGGGCCGAACAATAATTTACGGAAAAAAGCACCGGTGCCGGTTTTCTCTACAAAGGTTTTTTCAAAAAACCGGGCGTTGTCGATGGCCCTTTGTTTTAAGGCCGCCTGGTCCCGGCTGTTTCCCGTATGAATCAATACAATCTGGGTGTAGTGCTTCAGCTCCTCTTTGGCCGCCCATTCGGCTTCTTCCCGGCCGACCCGGGGAACATAATCATTTTCCATAAAACCCAGGGGGTCTTTTTGTTCGGCGACCCACCCGGGGGTGAGATAGTATGCGCCGGGATTTTTTTTGAATGCGTCCAGGTAGGCATTACGGTTGCCGAGGAACAGGGCAATACAGTCATGCACCCGGGGGATGATCAGCCCCTGGGCCGGTGCCCTGACGCCGACAATGCCGTTGGCGCACAGGCCGTAACCCAGCACGATGGTTGAAACATCGTTGCTGACATCGTCGATGGCCGCCTGAATGACAAGCGGCAGCTGATCAGGCGTTCGGTGTAAGGCCTGCTTCAGGTAAGTAGCCCTTATGTCATAATTCCATGCATCGGCCAGCAGATGGTCGATCTCCGGCTGCAGTGAGCGGCAGGCGATGATTTGTTTTTTTTCGGTTTCGGTCATTTGTATGTCCTGCATTAATTTAATCTGCTCTTCATCTGTTTATTGAGCAAACAGGATCCAAGGATTCAAGGGGTCGAGGGTTCAAGTGGGTGTTGTTCCCTCGAACCCTTCAAACAAACTCCATGTTTTCCACAAAGGCCATCATAAAGTCAGGTCGTTCCGCCAGAGACAGGTGCTCGGCTTCCGCCAGCCGGGCTTCGATAAACCGGCGCGCGTTTGTGTCGGTCAACATCCGCTGACAGCCCAGCAGACTGGAATTCCCGGCAAAGCTGAGTTTTCCCGTCAGTTCCGGCGGCAACAGGCCGATGGCCGCCAGGCTGTCGGGATTCAGGGTAAAACCGAAACCGCCGGCCACGACCACCTCATCAATCTCCTGGCCAATTTCCTTGATAAAAATATCAACCGCCGTTCTGATAGCGCTTTTGGCCAGCTGAACCTGGCGGATATCTTTTTGCGTGAAAAAAACGTTGTCTCCGTAAGCAAAAGCCGTTACGTCGTCGACATGCTGTATGCAGGCCGTAATGTCTGTTGAAAACCGGCCGTCGTTGTCGGGGACATCCATGCGGCCGCTGGGGTCGATTACGCCCAGCTTGAGCAGGCCGGCGGTCAGGTCGATAATGCCGCTGCCGCAGATGCCTCTGGCCGGCGCCCCGCCGATGGTGGAGATGCCCAAGCCGTCGCCGACCACTTCGACGGTTTCAACCGCCCCGATGCCGGCCCGCATGCCGCTGGACATGCCCATGCCCTCAAAAGCAGGGCCGGCGGCGGTTGAGGTGATCAGAATCCGGTCATCCGTCTGCAGGCCGATTTCACCGTTGGTACCGATGTCGATAAACAAAACCGTTTTGTTCCGGTTAAAAAAGCCGTCACAAATCAGCATGCCGGCGCTGATGTCGGAACCCACAAAGGCATGGGCGACCGGCGGAACGTAAACCTGCGCGGCAGGGTTAATCGTGTCAGGCAAAAATGTTCGGGCCGGGTAGCAACGGCCGCCTTCGATATCCACGTCAAACGGAGACCTGCCCAGTGGTTCGGGGTTGATTCCGGCCGCGATCTGCAGCATGGCCGTATTGCCGCCAACGACCACATCCAGGATTTCCATCGGATCGGCCCGGGTATGAACGCAGACTTCCCGGATAATTTTCCGGAGTCCCTTGTTCACCTCGCCGGTCAAATCCCGCAGGCCGTCCGGTGTGGAGCCTGTTTGAATACGGGTCATAACGTCATGCCCCATGGCAATCTGCGGGTTTAGTGTGGAAACCGTGGAAAGCACCCGGCCGGTCTCAAGGCAGACCAGGCTGCCGACCAATGTCGTGGTGCCGATGTCAATGGCGAGGCCCTTGGGAGAAAACCGCTGTTCCCAGTTGGACAGTGAAAAACATTCGTTTTCATAGTACATGGCAACACAATCGTTCCGGGGTTCGGTTTCCAGCCGGACGGCAAAAGCGGTTTTATTCGGGGCAATCTCCTCTTCCGTTGATTCTCCCGAGAAAACGGTGCCTTCCAGGATAGGCACTTCATCATCATCCGGCGTGATCGACAAAACCGTTACCGCCATGTCACGATCCGCTTCCAGGCGGCAGGCCAGTCGAACGCCCCGGGCGGCGTCTTCACTGCTGATGGTTTCATGCGGCGTTTCCGGGACGACCAACGGATTATTAACCCGGACCAGGCACTGGCCGCATACCCCCTGACCGTTGCAGGGGGTTTCCAGGGGCACTCCGGCACGTAAAAGAACATCCCGGATGGTTTCGCCGGTAAATGCGGTGATGCTTTTTTTCTCTGGCAAAATGATGATGTCAGCCATAATTGTGTCCAGTGTCAGTCATGACGCAAGGGAGAAAAGGAAACGGATTCTGTGAAATCTTCCGTCAGGGCATCCAGCTTGCGCCGGAGCGTTTCATTTTCCAGTTCCGGTGGAACAGCGACCAGGATGCGCATGCTGAATTCGGCGCTGTCGCTGTCTGTTTCCAGCGTGTCCAGGCTGGTCTCCATTTCAATGATATTAATGCCCAGCGCGGACAAAAGCTGTGACGTCCGGTAGACAATGCCCATACGATCCTGGCCTTTGACGCGGATTTCATAATTCGGCTGTCTTGGCGCACCGGTTTCTTCTTCAGCGTCGCGTTTAAAAACGGTCACGCTCAGGTCATGTTCTTCCCTCAACCGGTAGCAGGCATCACGTAGTTTTTCATACGTGTCCGCCTGTTCACCGGTAACCAGGATCATCAGGGAAAAATGGGTCCCCAGAAAGGTCATCCGGGAATCTTCAAAATTAAAGCCGCAGTCGTAAATCGCTCTGGAAATCCGGGCGACGATACCGGTAATATTGGCGCCCACGGCCGAAATGATAAAATGCTGTGTCATGGTTTTCTCAAATTTTTTTGACACAGATGGCAGGGATGGGCACGGATTTTTTTAAGAATATTTTATCCATAAAATCCGTGTAATCCGTGTAATCCATGTCTTATTATATAATTGAATATTTCCTAAACAACTAAATTTTGGAGAGAACACGGGCAAGCTGTCGCTTCGCCCGTGGCACCCATTTTTGTTTTTTCCCAAATAACGAATTACGACACAATCTGCGGTCCCGAACTTAAAACTCTAACACTTTAAAACCCTAAAACACTTAAAGCCCCGGTATTTCAAAACCCTCCGCCCCCCTAACCACCTAATCACATAACCACTTAACCACTCTTATATTCCCGGGCTGCCTAGAGCCCTGGCCAGAATCCGATTCAGCGGCCCCTCGACAGTTTCCGACAGGGTCACCCGGGGGGCTTTAGCCCCGGCGGTGCAACATTTCTCCTGCGCTGTCCGGGAGACCGTCTCCCGGGCAAATTCCATGGCCGTCTTTTCTTCCTTGAAAACACGCCGGGATTCCCCGGATTGCATGATAAACTGTCTGGTTTCTCCGGATTCGTGAACATAGACCAGTGCCTCGGCTTCGGTCATAATCAGGCCGACAACAGCCCCGGCGGCATTGGCCACCGATGCGTATTCCGGCAGGACAAATTGAGCGTTCAAGATGTCGGCCACCCGCTTGACAAAATAACCGGCCGGCGCGCCGATTCCGATAACCGGAAACCTGCTGGAAATTGATATGGATACGGCCGCCTTTTTTTCGCCCAGGGATTGATCAAACAGCCACCGTCCCCACTTGCCGTCTATGCGTTCAGGAAGCGGGTGCCTTTCCCTGGCCAGAAACACGATGGCCTCTTCAGCGATCATGGCGGTAATGCGATCCAGTACCGGTTGAATAAAATCCGCCGGCGTTTTCCGGCACAACTGGCAGATCCCGGAAACAGCCAGTTCGGACGTCCGGGCGCACCAGTTATCCATTTCATTGCCGGCATGCAGCAGGTCTGTAGGTGTCAGCGTGGCTACACCGATATTACCATTCCGGATCAGTGTCTCGGCGTCGAGTTGAACCTCATGGTGTACCCCGGTTGTTTTCAGAACGGCCGAAAGGCTCTGGGGCTTTTCGGTCAACAGGGAAAAAAGGTGCCGCACGGGCGAAGAACAGGCCGCCAGGACTTCCGGTTCCGGCTGTTTCTGCAGCAGCCAGTAGGTCAGGTCTGTTGAATTCCATATGTAACCCCGGCGCTTATCAAGTCTTTCCAGGTCTTCTTTAACCGTGGGAAAGGACGCCGCCAGCCGGGAAAGGGGGATGACCCGGTCCGGTCCGATGCCGATCTGGCCCTCATGATCGATATAGATTTTGCTGTCACAGCCGACAACGGCGGTCCTGATTCTGGCGGCACGAACCGCGGTGTTAATGTCACCCACCCGGGCGCCGTCTTCCGATACCGCTACGGCACCGTCTCTCATCAGGGCCATATCCGTGGTCGTTCCACCGATGTCGATCACCAGGGCCGAATCAAGTTGCGAAAAAAATTTCCCGCCGATGGCGCTGGCCGCGGGCCCGGATAATACGGTTTCCACCGGTCGCAAAACAGCTTCGTTCTGGGGCATTAAATACCCGTTACCTTTGACCACCATAAGGGGGGCGGTTATCCGCCGGTCTCTCAAGGCCCGTTGAACGGCGGTGGTGAACTCGTGCATCACCGCCACCAGGGAGGCGTTTAAACAGGCGGTGGAGGCCCTTTTTATGGAATCCAGCCGGGTGGAAAGCTGATGACCCAGGACAATCGGCAGGTCGCATAATTGCGAAATCGTTTCCAGAGCGGCAAGTTCATGAGCCGTGTTCAGCGGACTGAAATAACTCGATACCGCCAGTGCTTCCAGGTGATCCTTGTTTTCTTTTACCCAGGTAATGATGCCGTCAATGTCAAGCGGCGCCTGCTCTTCCCCCTGGGAGGTGTGACCGCCGTGAAAATAAGCGATTTGTGCTGCCGAAAAGCCGCTGTCAAATTGATAATCGCTGATCAGGTCAGGGTCATAGCCGATAAGGATCAAACCGGTTTTCCGGATTTTCCCTTCAGCCACCGAATTGGTGGCCAGGGTGGATGACATGCCCACCAGCATGATTTTTTCCGGATCATCGATCTTCAGTTTTTCGATGGCCCTGATAATGCCTCTGGCCAGGTCGCCATGGTCCGTCAGGGTTTTGGCTGAAGAAACAATATTGTGCCCGGCATAATCAAGAAGAACACTGTCCGTGAACGTTCCGCCCGTGTCGATGCCGAGCAGGTACCCTCCATTGGCCTGGCTATGATTGATACTTGCCATCATTCATGTGTCTGTTTGTCTGTTTACCGGAAACAGGGGTCAAGGATCCAAGGGTTCGAGGATTCAAGTGCTTATTTCCCTTGACCCCTTGACCCCTTGAATCCTATGTTTTTATTCCCTTGTAATGCCGGTCTTGGAGAAATATTCATCTCCTTCGGCCAGGACTTTATTGATGTCTTTTTTGACATCTTCGGGCACCTTGACGATGGGGCCTTCATAGTTGTCAATAATGTCTCTGGTCTTTTCAATGATCCGGTCTTTCATGGTCGTACGGCCCTTGGCGTCCCAGTCTTCGTAACTGTTGCGATCCATCAGGGTCGGCCGCCAGTGATCCCGGAAATATTTCATGGTGTGGTCTTCATACAGGTAATGACCACCCGGTCCCACGTTGTTGATGACGTCAACGGCCAGGGTCTCTTCGGTAATTTCAACACCCTGTTGAATGCACCGGGCCATACCGATGATTTCATCGTCCATGACGGTCTGAAATATATCGCCGGTAATGCCGGATTCGGTGTAGCCGTTATCGTGAACGAATTCCGCGCCGCTCAACATGGCGGCATGAATGGAAAAGGCGGCTTCAATGGCCGACTGGGTGTCCATGGACTTGGTGTCCGTGCATCCCGAGGTGGAAAACATGGGCAGTCCCATAAAGTGGGCCACTTCGGTCATGGCGGCGGAAAGAATGCTCAGCTCGGGCGCACCGTATGAGTATACGGATCGGCGCATGTCCAGAATGGACTGGACGCCGCCCACGATGACGCAGGTGCCGGGGTTGATCAGCTGGGCCACCACCACGCCGACCATAGCTTCGGACAGGCCGACGATAATCTGTCCGGCGTGAGAGGCCGGGACCGTGGCGCCGCCGATGCAGCAGGGGGTGTAAACCTGTGGAATCCGGTTCTCGGCGCAGTATACGCATTTATCCATGGCGTGAAAATCACTGGTCAGCGGTGAAATCGGTTCGCCGTAATGGATGAAGTTGGGTTTTATGCGAAAGGCGTCTTCGCCGCCGGCCATGATGATTCCGATCTTGTGCTCCATGGCACAGGATTCACGGGTAAAGGCCCAGTTCATGATGGGGGTGGTAGTATTTAATATCATGTCGGCGAATTCATAGACCGCCTCCATGCCTACCTGGACGTCACTGATGGAACCCAGCGACTGTACGTAACCGATATTGGGCAGGGCGTCGCATACCCGGGCCACCAGGGAGGCGTCTTTTCTGATGTAAGGGCGCCGTTCCAGTGTGTCGGTATCAATAAAATTCGGCGGCGTCGGTCCGGGGCCGAAATAGCTGCGGCCGTGTTCGATCCAGATTTTTTTGCTCTCATCATCGTCCCAGGCGAAAACTTCGGTAAAGGGCGGTGCTGTTGAGAGTGCTTCGGTTATCAGGTGCTGTGGAATCCGCACCCGGTTACCATCTACCAGGGCCCCGGCCTTTTTTAACAGGTCCCGGGCATATTCATGGTTTACATTGACCCCGGTTGTCAGCAGGGTCCGAAGAACACCATGATAAATCGCCGCTTTCTGGTCCTCGGACAGGATTGAAAACTGAGGCGTTAAATGAACGGTCATATTGGTTTGCGTGCTTCCCATATTATCTCCTTATATTGAACTGTTTTTCATAACGGCCGGGTTATGCTCGTGTTGACGGCCGTTATCAGACAGGTCTATGCGTGGCGTTTTTCAGCCGCGTCGATAATCGCTTTTAATTCCTGTTTGACTTTGTCGTCCAGGGGCTCGGGTTGGTACTCGGCGATAATCTTGTCGGTTTTTTCATTGATGCGGTCGTTCATGGACTTTGAGCCTTCTTCCGTCCAGGAATCAAAATCGGCCCGGTCCTGGAGCTGGGGACGGAACCATTCGCCCCAATGGTCGAAGGTATGATCGTGGGTGACAAACTCGCCGCCCGGCCCGACCTCATCGATGACCTCCAGCGCCATGTGTTTCTCGTCGGTGCAGATACCTTTACCCATCTGCCGGACCATGCCCATGATTTCTTCGTTCATGACCAGGGCTTCCAGAGAGGCGTTGGTGCCGCTGTCGATATAGCCGACGTCATGGATCAGGCTGGCGCCGGACAGGTAGGCATAGAACAGGCTGGTGGTAAATTCGATGGCCGCCTGTTCGTCCACGACCTTGGAATCCGTGCACCCGCCGGTGGAGAACATCAGCAGGCCCAGCCATTTGGAGATATCGGTGTTGGCCGCGGAAGCCAGTGACAGCTCCGGCGCGCCATAGGAGTAGGTGGTGGTCATCATATCCATGACAGTGGTTACACCGCCCATGATCAGCGGCATGCCCGGTTTTTTGAGGTAGCAAAGGGCGACGGCCATCAACGTCTCCGCCAGGGACTGAACCAGCATGCCGGCGATGGTGGCCGGTGCGGTGGCGCCTGAACTGGGGCAGGGCGTATACATGGCGGGAATCCCTTTTTCCGCCGCAAACAGCAGTTTCTCGATGGCTGTGCGGTCATTTCTCAAGGGAGAGATCGGTTCGATATAGGCCACGAACATGGGGTTGAGCCGGAATTCTTCTTCTCCCCCGCGAATCACGCAGGCCATTTTCCAGATGTCTTCCAGGCCTTCCCCGTCCACGCTGGTCACAACGTATGGCTTGGTGCAGCCTTCCAGCAGGGCCATAAACTGATGGCGGTCATAGGTCAGGGGGTTGGGCGCGTCACTGACGATGCCGTGGGACATGAAAAAATCATAGTTGGGCAGGCAGTCCACAAACTTGCCGGCCATCACGATGTCATCGAAAGTGGTCCGCCGTCGTTGACCGGTTTTGCGGTCATAGGTAAACGGCAGGTCGGAACCGGTGCCGAATCCCGCGGAATTTTTCTGCAGCTTAAGGGATCGTTGGCCGTTTCTGCCCATGAGCGTGATTTTTCTGGGATAGGCCTGCAATGCCCGCTCCACCAGGGAGGTGGGAATGCGCACCCGGTTGCCCCTCACGACCGCGTCGCTGTCTTTGAACAATGCCAGGGCATCATCCTGAAAAATATCAACACCGGTTGACTCCAGCACATCCAGGGCCGAAAAATAGATCTGTTCGATCTGATCATCGGACAGCACCCGGAATTGCGGCGTTAACTGTACGGTTTCATTTTGTTTTCTAACAACATTAATAGATCGGTATGTGGTCATAAGAACCTCTTTTCTCTATATCATTAAACCATGATAATGGTGTGTCAGTTGAAGTAATCAGAAAAAAGCAACCAACAACGGGGGTATTGAACTAACACAAGTCCATTTATGGTCCGACGTCAAAGTAGAAGTGAACCCCGGCAGGGTTGTACTGCGCTATAAAATAACCTGAACGGTTAAAAAATCGGACACATGAGAATGTAATGGACGGAAGCTAACCCAAAACGGCTCTGGCTTTGTCAACAGAGCTGGCTGCGTTGGCGGCGTACGCGTCGGCGCCGATTTCTTCAGCGAATTCGGCCGTTACGGGCGCGCCGCCGACCAGGACCTTTACGGTGTCCCGCAGGCCCGCTTCTTTTAAGGCATTAATGGTTTCACCCATTTTGGGCATGGTGGTGGTCAGCAGGGCCGACATGCCCAGAAGTTCCGGTTTGTGCTCTTTTACGGCATCAACAAAAGCCTGGGGTTTTAAGTCAATACCAAGATTGACGACCTTGAAACCGGCGCCTTCGAACATCATGCCGACCAGGTTTTTACCGATATCATGAAGATCACCTTCCACGGTTCCAAGTACCAGCGTACCGGCGCCTTTGGTTTCCGCTTCCGACATAAGCGGCCGCAGAATTTCCATGCCCGCGTGCATGGCCTTGGCGGATCGTAATACTTCCGGAATAAACATTTCACCGGATTTGAAACGCTGACCGACAACATTCATGCCCGCCAGCAGGCCTTTTTCCAGTGTGTCCTGGGCGGATGTGCCGCCATCGATCGATTCCTGAACCAGAGCTGATACGTCATCAATTTTTCCTGCGATTAAAGTTTCGGCTATTTTTCCCAAATCAGCCATGAAAATCCTCCTTTTGATTTCAATTAATAATATTATTTTGTTGACGGTATAAAAGGCCGCCACCTGGCTCCTCCCGTACTTTAACGGAAAAAGCGGTTAATAAAGTTATCGGTTAATGTTTAATGATAAAATTCGGCCGGACGAATCCGGAGACATTCGGGCTAAAAAACAACTTGTGTGACCGACAGGACCAGTTCCTGGCTTTTTAATTTTTCGACGACGGCGTCGGGTACCGGCTCTTCGGTCCGGACCAGGATTAAATTTGTGTCCCCGGGCTCTTCTTCCTGCCCCATCATCATTCTGAAAATATTAATTTTTTCATCCCCCAGAACAGCACCGATGGTGCCGATATCACCGGGCTTGTTGGCGGTCAGGATAAGCAGGACGGCGTCATAGGGGCTCATGTCCAGCCGAAAGGAGTTGATCCGGACAATCCGGGGATAGATTTTGCCCAGGATGGTCCCGCCTACGACTTGCGTTCCCTCGGTAGTGGTTACCCGTACCGTCATTAAATTCACGAAGTCAAAGGGTTCGGCGCTGGCGGTCTCAGACACCCGTATACCCATTTCCTGGGCAATGGCCGGCGCGTTAACGGCGTTGACCGTGTCGGTAACCAGGGGGTCCAGCAGGCCGTTGAGCAGGGCCGTGGTGACCGGTTGTAGTTCCAGGCCGTAATAATCGCCGTTGTATTCCACGGAAACCTCTTTTAATTGGCCATCGATAATCTGGGCCTGGAGCCGGCCGATACGCTCGGCCAGTTCGAGGAAAGGCTTGAGCTTGGTAAGCTTTTCGCCGGTGACCGAAGGCGCGTTGACCGCGTTGATGACGGTGCCGTCTTTTAACAAGGCGACGATCTGGTTGGCCACGTCCACCGCCACATTGGTCTGGGCCTCTTTGGTGGAAGCACCCAGGTGGGGGGTGCAGATCAGGTTGTCGAATTCAAGCAGCTGGCATTCACAGGGTGGTTCATTGGCAAATACGTCCAGCGCGGCGCCGCCGACTTTTCCGGATTTAAGGGCGTCACACAAGTCCGCCTCTTCAATAATGCCGCCCCTGGCACAATTGATAATCATGACGCCGTCCTTCATTTGCGCAAAAGCATCTTTGTTCAGCATGCCGATGGTCTTTTTGATTTTGGGGACATGCACCGTGATGTAGTCCGCTTGTTTGTAAAGGTCTTCCGGCGTGTTTACACTTTCAAAGCCGTCCTTTTCAATCCGCTCGGGATTGACGGCGGGGTCGTAAACGATTACCCGCATCTTCAGGCCGCGGGCCCGGTCGGCCACGATGGATCCGATTTTGCCGAAACCCAGGAGCCCCAGGGTTTTACCCATTAGTTCCCGGCCCTGGAGTTTTTTCTTGTCCCAGCGGCCGGCTCTTAATGATGCCGTCCCTTGGGGGATATTGCGTGACAGGGCCATCATCATGGCAATGGCGTGCTCGGCAGTGGTAACGGTGTTGCCTGTGGGCGTGTTCATGACCACCACCCCTTTTTGGGTAGCGGCCGGGATGTCCACGTTGTCCAGGCCGATACCGGCCCGGCCTACCACCATCAGGTTTTCGGCGGCTTCCAGCAATTCGGCCGTTACTTTAGTGGCGCTCCTGATTACCAGGGCATGATACGGCTGGATCTCTTCCAGCAGTTCTTCAGGTGTTAAATCGGTATGCACATCAACTTCAATTCCCGGTTCATCTTCAAATATTTTGATCCCGGCTTCTCCCAGCTTATCGCTGACCAACACTTTGAATGTTTCTCCCATCGGTCTGTCCTCTCCTTCTCCACAAGCTATTTTTGAAAATGCATCAACGCCCAGTTCAAATATCCTTTATTGCCGCCATCTACCCAGCGACGGAGACCGGTCATCATATTGTCCAGGTATTCTTTGCTGACGATTTTTTGCATTTCGTCGTACCGGCTTTCCAGTTCCCTGTAGACGCGGTCATAATGCATGGGCAGGTATTCGGCCAGGTCAATAACATTAATTTCTGTCAGGTTGTTTTCTTTCGCCAGTTGGCGGTAAAGTTTGACTGATCCCAGAGAGTCAAGATTGATTCTTGTCAGAATGGCGTCTAAAACACCGTCCGGGCAATCGTCTGCCTGCATGGGGTCGGTGAAAACAAAATGCCCGTCTTTTTTTAACACCCGGGCAACTTCACGGATAACCGTTTCTTTTTCTCCGCTGTGCAGGATGGCGTCTTCGGACCAGACCACCTCAAAAGATTCATCTTCAAACGGCAGGTTTTCAAAATTACCGTCAATCACCTCGATCAGGTTCGCCACGCCCTGTTCGGCGTTCATCTTACGGTTGCGTTCATTCTCTTTTTCACTGAGGTTCAAACAGGTTATCGGGCAGCCATAGGTCTTGGCCAGAAAACGGGCCGACCCCCCGAAGCCTGCTCCGACATCCAGCACGTGGGTTTTTTCGTTCAATTGCACCTGTTCGGACATTGTCTGAACGGTTCGTCGGCTGGCGTCAAAAATGGGCTCATCCGGGTTCTCGTATATTCCCAGGTGCAGATCCTCTCCACCCCAGACGTGGAAATAAAAGGCATCGGCATCCTGACTGTCGTAATAATTTTTTGCCTGTTGAACTACTTCCGAGTACTGATCATTCATCGTATTAATTTCCTTTCTTCCGGTTTTTTGTCCATTAGAAAGCGCAAGAGCTATCTGCCGGATGTTTTTTTGTCGCTGAAAACAAGTCCGGTCAGCAATTTGGGGTAATAAAACGTGGTTTTTCTGGGCATGATTTCGCCCTGAGCGGCTACCGCCTGAACCTGTTCGTTGCGGGTCGGATTCAAGAAAAACGCAATCCGGCATTTTCCGGAAACGGCGGCATCAACGGCTTCGTGGAAATTGCTGGTATAGTCGATGACTTCTTCTTCATCCAGCTCTGTCTGGCTGTAACCGAAGATCTTTTTCAAGATCAATTGTGATAAAATGGTGACATCAAGAGGGCGTAACGCTTTAGGGGTGCTCTGGTCAAACGCGGTTTCCATGGCCTGCGGGCGCAAGGTCAACAGATAGAATACCGGCCGGTCGTGGGCGACAGCGCCAAAAGCGTTTTTAAGCAAATTGTTTTGCAGGTCGTTTTTGAGCTGATTTTCCGCTTTTTCCCGGTCGGCCGGGTCAAAAGGGATTTCTTTAATGTCAAAATATTCGGCGGCCTGTTTGACCCATGCGGACCCTGAAAGCAACGACTCATTGACCTTCAAGAGCAAACGATGCGTGGGCAGAATCAGCAGGCCCGGGTCCGAAGTGCTGCTCAGGCTCATCATGATATAATTGGCAGGATGGTCTTCTGAAAAATCAGGGTCGTTTTGCGCTACCCAGGCACGGTAGTTGAGCCCGGTTTCATAGCGATGGTGACCGTCCGCGATATAAAGCTGTTTATCTTTTAAAAACGCTGTCACACGCTCGATCGCCCGGCTGTCGGTCACGCGCCACAACCGGTGATGCTCGCCGGCATCATCGATCAGGTCGATATCGGGCCGGTTTTCCCCGACCGCGTCAACCAGTGTGTTGATGACCTGTTGTTCCGGATCCGTGTACAGTGAAAATATCTGGCAGAAATTGGCACCAGCGGCTTTGAGCAGGTTGAGACGGTCGTTTTTCACTTTGGAGGATGTCCGTTCGTGAGGGAGAACAACTTTTTTTTCAAACGGTTCCAGCCGGACATAAGCGATGAATCCGTAACGTGTGAACTTGTTCTCCTCGATTGTGAAATCCAACGATGTCAGGTAGATGGCAGGTTCACTGTCTGCTACCAGTGTCCCGTTTGTCAGCCAGTCGCGGAATTGTTCGGCGGAAGATTGATAAAATTTTGAATTGTCTTTGGATTCGTCTCCAGGTGGGCATAAAATCAGCCGTACCACATTCTGGGGGTGTCGGTCGCGCAGGGTTGCATTCTCCTCATGGCAAATAACGTCATAAGGAGGTGCCACGACTTGTGAAAAGTCGGTAATTTTGCTTTTATTATACAATATACCCTTAAACGGTATAACCAGTGCCATACAACAACCTTTATCCTTTTCGGATTTTGTTTTAGATATTTTTTAAAAACGTCATTTCCATTCAAAATGCCGTGCATTTACTCTAAGATCCGGCTTGATCCGCTGTTAAAATATATTTTATTTACTGAATCCAGGTTTTTACCAGAAAATGATGAGCGATTTTCGTTTTTCTCGAACCCACTAGATAAAGATATCTAGCATAATTGATTTACTATTGCAAGAGCAAGATGGAAAAAATTGAATAGTGTTTAAAAACAAATAGTTATTGTTTTCTACCGGCCGTAGCGGAAATTATTTTTCAAATTGACGGCCCGTAAAATCTTGTGCTTTTTTGCGGGATACGGTCCTGAGCAGCTATCAGTAGATTGATTAGTAATTCGGCTTTGACAAAACAGGTCACCGGGAATATACTTTATATTAAATCATGATATTTAACAGTTGTTTAAACCCGACCGCATGGCCGGGCAAATGCGTTTTCGTAAAAAATAGCCATTCAGCCTGCGGAATGAATGAGAACAAGGAGGCGGCCATCAAAATTATTAACACACCCGAGCAAATGCAGCAACATGCCGATGCGCTTCGGTGTTCAGGCAAAAGCATTGCTTTTGTCCCCACCATGGGGTGCCTTCATGAGGGACATCTGTCTTTAATCCGGATCGCGAAAATCCACGGCGATTACACGGTGCTGAGCATTTTTGTCAACCCTGCCCAGTTCGGGGCAAACGAGGATTTTGACAGCTACCCCAAGCAGTTTGAAAAAGACGCCCGGGCAGCCGAAGCCGAAGGGGTTGACACTATTTTCGCGCCGGAAAAGGAAAGCCTGTATGGAAACGGTTATGAAACCTACGTCACCCTGGAAAATCTGCCCCATCACCTGTGCGGTCTTTTCCGGCCGGGGCATTTCAGGGGGGTGGCAACAGTTGTGACCAAGCTGTTTAATATTGTCAAACCCCATGCGGCCGTTTTCGGAGAAAAGGATTTCCAGCAACTCGCCGTTATTCGGCGCATGACCAGTGACCTGAATCTGGATGTCAAAATTATCGGCGCCCCCATTGTCAGGGAACCGGATGGGCTGGCCATGAGCTCCAGAAACATCTACCTGTCAGATGATCAGCGGCCTTCTGCCCTGTCTTTGTACCAGTCCCTGTTGATGGCCAAAGAGATGATCGGCAAAGGGGAAACCCGCGCCGCCCGGATTATTGAAAAAGTGTCCCGGCATATTGAATCATTGCCGGAAACCGAAATCGATTACGTGACCCTGTCTGACCCGGATACGCTTGACGAGGTGGAAACGATTGACGGAACGGTCCTGCTGGCGTTGGCCGTGCGCGTGGGGGGAAAGTGCCGGTTGATAGATAATATGGTGATTTAGGTTCGGGGTTTGAGGTTCAGGGTTCAAGGGGCCGGGGGGTAAGGTGGTTAAAGGCTTTAAGGGGTTTAGGTTTTAAAGTGTTAGAGTTTTAGGTGGTTAAGTGATTATGTAGGGGCACGGCGTGCCGTGCCCGATTGTGGTTAGGTTCGAGGCCCGGGATTTGAGGGCGCAGGATCGTTGTTGAGGCGTTGAGGGGCTTGCGTTTTGTCCTGCTGGCTGGCCAATATTTTTTGAATAATTTCAAAGCAGTTTAACCGCCTTTGGAACAGTGTATAATTAAATATTTTCTCCTTTTTTGTTGGATTACAGGACTCGTTGCCTGGTCTGTTGCCGTTTATTCAAGCATTGCATTATGTTGGCAGATTAAAAAAGGTGAAAAATGGCGAATATTTCTGGATCCCTTTTATATTTTGAAGCCGGAATTATATACGGAGAAAGGGAATAAACTCAGAAACAGAGTATTTGCTTCAATTTGTATTTTTCTTTTAGCAGTACTTCTTTTTATTTCAGTTAGCTCTAAATTTTGTAAAGAACCCAAAAAGTCAGTCGAGGCAGTCAAGATTAAGCAACTGAGCGCTGTTGAAAATTAAATTACGCGAACTAAATTCTGGGCCGGCTTTCCCCCCCGCCCCCTAACACTTTAAAACGTAAAATCTGAACACAATCGGGCACGGCACGCCGTGCCCCTACCTGACCACCTAAACACATAATCACCTAACCACCTAAAACTTTAAAACCCTAAAACTTTAAAACCTATCTGTATTTCGCGATTTTGAATTCGTCATCCGTCTCGCCGCTGCCGGCCGTTTCGATCTTGGCCACCTTTGTTCCGGTATAGTATTTCTGAAGGATACGTTTATAGTTATAGCCCTGAATGGCCATCTGGCGGGCGCCCCACTGGCTCATGCCCACGCCGTGACCAAAACCGTTTCCTTTGAACAGGATGCCGTCTTTGTTCATGACCGTTTTAAAAAAGGTGCTTTTCAAGTGCCTGGCGCCGATGGCCAGCCGGAAATTATTGCTGCTGATTTTTTGCCGGCCCTTGTCCGATACTACCGTTATTTCTTTGACCCTACCGGACCGTGTTTTGCGGCCGATCTGGACCGTTTTAATATTTCCGGAGTTGATGCCGAAACTTTTTAACCGCTTGACCGCTTCCGAATAGGAAAGAAAATATTCCCAGGTGCTGCCCGGTGAATTCTTGCTGTAAGCGTCCGGCTGGTCAATTAAGTACGGCACCCTGGCACCCCAGACATTTTCCGGCCGTTCCGTATAACCGCCGCTGTTGGAGTGAAAATAAGCCACAATCAGTCTGCCGTTGTAAGTCAATACCTGTCCGCGGGTCTGGTCAACGGCAAAGCGGGTGGCCAGTTCTTCCCGGTCAAAACCGCCGTAAACCTGAGATGCTGTTGTGGCATGAACATCATAAATTTTTGCCAGGCTTTTATGTTTTATATAGAGGGCATAGGTGCGGGCGGCTACCGCCTGCGCCATGAGCGCGTGGGTGGGCCAGGTGTGGGGGACTTCGCAGGGGACGACGCCGTATAAATATTCTTCTATGTCGACATGGTTGATCGCGGTCAGCCGGTCATCATCGACCAGGACGACAAGTTCGCCTCGATAGCGTTTATTGTTCAGGCTGAAGGTGGCATTGTTTGATTTTATCTTCAACGGCTCAAACTGATTCCAGGTTTTGCCGGCCACCTGAATTTTTCCATTTGAGACCGACAAGACCGCGCTTTTTGTTCCAGACGTGAAAACATTCCCCGAAAACGCGCCGCACAGGGTCAGCAGTTTATCCGAGGCAATCGTCAGGCGGTTTGCGTCAACAGCCAGCAGGACCCTTATGGTTGTGTCTTCCGGAAACGGCCAGCCATCGTGCCCGGTAGCTCCCGAAGCCGCTGAAGTAGCTAAATTCATGGCGCTTTCAGCCCAGGACCGGGCGGATTGACGCCACCTGGCATCCGGGTATTTGTCCAGGTATTTGGAAAACGCGGCAATGGCGGCCTGATACTGCTTAAGCTGGTAAAGGACCATACCTTTTTTAAACAGCGCTTCACCGGCTGTGCGTGCCGTAGAATAGGTGTTTGTCACATCGTCAAAATATTTTATGCCCATGTCCGGTTGATCCAGGTACTGGGCATAAATATAGCCGATCATGATCAGGGCGCTGGCCTTTTGCTCGTCGTCCGGCGCACTGTTGGCAACAGACTGATATAATCCCAGGGCCTCGAGATATTTGCCGGAGGCGAGAAATATCTGGGCTTTGTGAAAGAAAATGCCGCTATCGGTTGAGGCCCGCGTGCCGGTGACGCCGACCAGGAAAAAAACCGGCAGCATCAGCAGACAATAAAATGAAAAGGAAAAACAGATTTTTTTCATTGTTCTTCAATCAGGACAAACTCTATTTGGTATCCATTGTAAACGACCCGTCCCAGTTGTCGGGAGGCGGATTTTCCATATATTGTTTGCAACGGTTTATCATGGCCTTGCTGGGACCGTCATCCGGTGTCAGATCCAGCGCCATCTGGAAAAACGCGATGGCCTTGGACCAGTTCCGTTGCTTGTATTCGTTAAACCCTTTGGCATAACAGTCCACCGTATCAGCCAGGGACTTGGGGATTTCACCGGCTTTACCCAGCACTTCATATATAATAAGGGGCTGGTCTTTGCCGATAACCTTTACGGCATCAAGTTGCCGGACAGCAATACTTTCCGCCGCGGCCCGGTAAGTGGTGTCGCCGATCATGGTGTAAGTGCCGTATTGCTTGTTCACGCCTTCCAGGCGGGCTGCGGTGTTGACCGTATCACCCATCATGGTGTAGTCCATACGGTTTCTGGAACCCATGTTGCCGACGACCGCCGGGCCGGAAAAAAGACCGATACGTACTTTCAGTTCCGGTTTTCCCTGCTCGCGCCATTGCCGGCGGAGTTCCTTCATGCGTTCCTGGATGTCAACGCAGGCCAGGCAGGCGGCGGCCGCGTGATTTTCGAGCTCAAGGGGGGCGCCGAAAAAGGAGATGACGGCATCGCCTTCAAATTTATCCACGCCGCCCTGGTATTTCATAATAATGTCGGTTATTTCGGTTAAAAACTCATTCAACAGTTCAACCAGTTCTTCGGGGGCCAGTTTCTCTGAAATACTGGTAAATCCCTGAACATCAGAAAAGAAGGCGGTGATTTCCCGGCGCTCACCGCCCAGCACCAGTTTGTTCGGGGATGAAATGAGCTGGTCGACAACTTCCGGTGCCAGGTATTTTGAAAACGCTTCACGGATGAATCTTTTCTGCCCTTCTTCGGTAAAATATTTATAGGACGTAACCGTTACGTAGATGGCCAAAAAAACGGTCAGCGGGTAGACCATGTTGAGTAGCCACCCCATGTGTGAAAAGAAATAGTGGCACAGCCAGATATATCCGCCTAAAAGAAAGGCCGCGGACAACCCGCCGGTAAGCGCGCCGGCTCTGGACAGGGCCAGGGATAGAAACAAACCGCCACAGATAATAATCATCAGGTCAAACACGATTGCCCAGAACGGGTGATAGATGAAATCATGGGCCAGTATGCTGTCCATGATATTAAGGTGCACTTCCGGGCCGGGGAAAACTTCTGCCGTTGGCGTAACACACTCGTCATGCAGGCCGATGGCGGTCGCTCCGACCAGGACAATTTTGTTTCTGATGTCTTCATCCGGCACCCGATCATGCAGGACATCGGTGGCAGAAATATGGGGAAAGGTATGTGCCCCTCCTCTGTAATTAATGATAAGCTCGCCCCTGCTGTTCACCGGAATAGACATATCTCCGGCCATTATGCTGGTTACCCCCGTTTCATTGACCGTGATCGAAAGTTGCGCGTCCAGAAAAGCGCCGATCGCTTTCAGCGACAAAGGCGCATAGAGGTTTTGCTTGAAACGGATGACCATGGGGATTTTTCTGACGACGCCGTCCGGGTCGGTCAGTTTATTAAAAAAACCGGCCAGGGGAGTGCTTTCCGTAATGATCGAAATGTTGGACTGCGGCGCGGCGGCATCCGTCATGTCCACATTCTCCGCGCTTTTTGATGTTTTTGCTCTGGAGAATGAAGCATTTAAGATGTTTGTCTCGTGTCGTCGGCGCTCTTCTTCGTTGATATGAGACGCTTCTTCTTCGGAGATCTGAAAAAAGAAGCCCAACACCACTTTGCTTTTTGCGTTTTTGATGGCTTCAGCCAGGATCCGGTCGTTGTCCTGTTTATACTGCAGTTCTTTCAGATAGCTGATGAACGGTTCGTTGTTACTGGTTAATTGTCGCGCGTTTTTTTTGATTTCTTCAATGGTGTCATTAATGATATCGCTTTCCGGTTCGAGAAAACCGATATCAAAAGCAATGACCCGGGCGCCTTTGTCTGACAGCCGGTTGACAATATCTGCGATTTTTGACCTCGGCCAGGCCCAGCGTCCCTCCTCCTTCAGGCTCTTTTCATCAACGGCGACCAGAACCACTTTGTCCCCGATCGGTTTGTCTCCTCTTAATTTAAACCGCAGGTCAATGGTTTTGAGTTCCATGGTGCTTAAAAAAGAGGGCCACGAATTGGAGAACATAATGATGCCGATCAGTATAATGGCAACAGACAGGGTCACAGGGCCCCGGAAAAGGGTTCTTTTCAGTAATGACAGCATGGCTACCCGGAAAAAGGTTGTTGGTTCACGGCGTATTTTTACATTTTAAAAATATTAGAGAAATAAGTCAACGCAACTTTTCCCTTGAATTAGACGCCATCGTTTGGCCCTGATATCTCGTGGGTTGACTCAGACACTGGCGCCTTCTGCGAGGGCAGAGCGTGCCGTGACCGATTGCGAATCTGGTCCGATATGGCCTGGTCAGGCGGCTGTGAAGTTCCGGGGGAAGTGGGTGGCGCACCGGCAGGTTTATGGCTAGTCGTCAGGGTTTTTTTAAGGCAACTTTCAGATCAGATTTTGTCTTTGATTTGTTCCCAGAACTCGCTGATGCCTTCCTTCCATCCTTCCAGGTAGGTTTTAACAAACACATTGACACAGACCGGGTCACTGCCCACGGCATAGTCCATAATGTCATCCTGTTTGATTTTTTCCTGAAAATAATGTCCCAGCACTTTATCATGAGTGGGTTTATCGTCGGGTGACCAGAGCAGGGCATATTGCAGGTCATCATAGTGGGCGCTTTTTGCCCATTGCAGGCCCTCTTTTTTGCCGACGTCAAAATAATTGTTTTCAGACTCGGCTTTTTCTTTTTTCAACCGTTCAATTACCGCGGTCTGGTCCAGTTCCTGCTGAATCCTGGAATGAAAATCTTCTTTTTTCTGAATCAGGGTTGATATGGCGCGCTGAAAGACTTTTGAAAAGTTTAAAGAATCTTTCCATTGCAGCATTTTTTCATAAAGATCATCCGGTACGCTGAGGGTCATTTTTTTGGCCATGACACACCTCCATTTTTTTTGTTAAGGGAGAATTAATTGATAGCCTAACAAAAACAGCATTATGTGTCAAATTAATTGTACGTGCTGAATGAACTTATACTTCCTGTTTGTGGGTGCCGACGTTTTGTGCTTTTTGGGTTATATAGGGTTCAAGGATTCAAGGGTTCGAGGGGCCCCTTGCCCCATAAAACCCTGAACCCCGAACCTCAAACCTAAGCTATAAACGCCATATATTCCTCAACCGTGGGAATCCGGCCCAGCATGGCACAGGTGGCGGCCATTTCAGCAGACCCCAGAAAAACGCTGGTGTTGTCTCCCATGCGATGGGGAAAATTCCGGGTGGAAGTCGACATGACCGTCGTATCCGGTGCCACCCGTGCCTGGTTACCCATGCACAGGGAGCATCCGGGGATTTCAATCCTGGCGCCCAGCTGCTCGAAGAAATCCAGCAATTTTTCGGATGCCAGGGCGTCCCGGTCCATCCGCGTCGGCGGTGCCAGCCACAGGCGGGTTTTTAGTGCGGTTGCACGACGCAAAACGCGGGCCGCCTGCCGGAAATGGTCGATATTCGTCATGCAGGAGCCGATAAACACGTCATGTATTTCCGTTCCACACACAGCGGACAGCGGGCGGACATCATCGGGATCATTGGGACAGGCCAGTACGGGTTCCCTGAACCCGGAAAGGTCAACCTCGATTACGGCGGCATAAGCGGCGTCTTCATCAGCCGTCAGCAGTTCCGGGGCCGCCAGCCAGGCGTCAATAGCCGCCACCCGGCGCCCAAGCGCGTCGGGATCCCGATATCCCGCCTCAATCAGCTGATTCAGGTCTTTTCTGTTGGCCTGCACGCAGTCGACGACCTGTTCCAGGTCAAGCTTGAAGGTCGCAGCTGCGGCGGATCGTTCCGCCGAAGCATCTGTCAGTTCAAAGGCCTGGGACACGGTCAGGTTTTCGCTGCTTTGGATTTCCATAATCCGGCCGGAAAATACGTTTTTCCTGTTTTCTTTGGCCACGGTCAGCAGTCCCTGCTGAATCGCGGCCAGGGGGATGATGTTGACCACGTCCCGCAGGGTGATGCCGGTCTGCCGTTGGCCGGATATTTTGACCAGTACGGATTCCGGCATGTCAAGGGGCATTTTGCCCATGGCCGCCGCGAATGCCACCAGCCCGGAACCGGCCGGAAAGCTGATACCCATGGGAAAACGTGTGTGGGAGTCGCCGCCTGTGCCCACGCTATTGGGCAGAAGCATACGGTTGATCCAGGAGTGAATGACACCGTCCCCCGGTTTTAAGGCGATCCCGCCCCGTTCGACAATAAACTGTGTCAGATCCCGGTGCATGATCCTGTCTTTGTCTGTGGGGTAAGCGGCTGTATGACAAAACGACTGCATGACCAGGTCGGCCTTGAACGAGAGACAGGCCAACTCCTTTAATTCATCCCGCGTCATGCTGCCGGTTGTATCCTGAGATCCCACCGTTGTCAGTATCGGTTCACAATATTCCCCCGGAACGATCCCTTTTTTCCCACAGGCCCGGCCGACAATCTTCTGGGCCAGCGTAAAACCGGTTGCCGGCGCTTCCGGCCGGGCCGGCCGTGCGAACACCTCTGACGGCTCAAGCCCCAGGTCTTTGCGGGCCGTTTCGGTCAGGGTCCGGCCGACAATAAGGCGGATCCGTCCGCCGGCCCGGACTTCATCAAGCAATACGGGTGAAGGAAACGAAAAAACAGTTTTCCGGTCACCCCGGCTTTTGTTGATGATTTTACCCTGATAGGGGAAAAGGGTGATTTCGTCACCTGTCTGAAAGCCGGAGACATCACATGCGATGGGCAGGGCACCGGCGTCTTCTAAGGTATTGTAAAAAATCGGGGCGATTTTCCCTCCCAGCACCACGCCACCGCGACGTTTATTGGGAACGCCGGGAATATCTTCTCCAATATACCAGACCAGAGAATTAACGGCTGACTTGCGTGACGATCCGGTGCCGACCACATCACCGACAAATACCAGCGGCAGCCCCTGCTTTTTCAGATCGGCGATCGTTGCCAGTGGGTCTGTTATCCGGCTTCGCAGCATGGATAAGGCATGCAATGGAATATCCGAGCGGGTGCCGGCTTCACCGGCCGGAGAAAAATCATCGGTCGTAATTTCACCGGCTACCCTGAAAATTATTAGATCGATGCTGTCCGCCAGGCCGGGTTTGTTTAAAAACCATTCCGCATCAGCCCAGGACACCAGCACCTGCCGGGCGTAGGGATTGGCATCCGCCCGGGCTTTTACATCCTGATAGTCGTCGGCAATAAAAATGGCGTCTCTTAGTTGAGTCGCGGCCGGAGGCCCCAGGCGGTCATCATCCAGAAAGGCGATCAGGTGTTTGATGTTATAACCACCCAGCATCGTTCCCAGCAGCTTGATCGCCCGTTCATCATTGATCAACGGAGATTGTGACATTTGTTGCGCCAGAGCGGCCAGAAAATCGGCTTTTACCTTTGCGGCCGGGTCGACTCCCGGCGGCACCCGGTTTTCAATCAGATTCAGCAAAAGGCCTTCGGTGCCGGCGGGCGGTTGCTGCAGCAACCGGCAAACCGCCGCTGTCTGTTCTTCATCAAGGGGCAAAGGCGGCAGACCCTTTATATTTCGGGTTTCGGCATCTTTTTTATATTCCTCAATCATAACAATCTCCCTGAAATTTTATATCTGTCAGTGGTTTTGTCCATGGTAACTGCCTGTTTCCGGCATCCCGGCAATTATCCCAAAAACGACATCAGCCAACAAGAGCTAATATGAAGATTTATATTGACAAAAAAAATAACAAAACCTATTTTAATAATTTTTACCGGCTGAGATATACCGGCATCGACTAATGCCTTTTTCATAACCAGCACGAATATCGAAAGGAGATTTAAAAAATGAGTAACTTGATTGCGCCGCATGGCGGCAAAGGCCTGACCGTCTGCCTTCTGGAAGGCAGCGAACTGGAAGCGGAAAAGAAAAAAGCCGAAGGGCTGAAAAAAATTCCCTTAAGCCCCCGGGCCAAAGGTGACCTGATCATGATCGGTATCGGCGGTTTCAGCCCCCTGACCGGTTTTATGACCAAAGCCGACTGGAAGAGTGTTTGTGACAACTACCTTCTGGCCGATGGCACCTTCTGGCCGGTCCCTGTCTGCCTTGATGCCACCAAAGAAGATGCTGACGGCATTAAAGAGGGTGACGAAGTCGCCCTGGTGGATCCGGAAACCGATGAGATCATGGCGACCATGAAGGTCACGGAAAAAGCCGAAATGACCGAAGCAGATAAAAAGTATGAGTGTGAAAAGGTCTTCATGGGCGAAGGCACCCCGACAGCGGAAGAGTTCTGGAAAATCGCCCAGGATGATCATCCCGGCGTCCAGATGGTCATGAGCCAGAATCCGGTCAACCTGGCCGGTCCGGTAAAAGTCCTGTCCGAAGGTGAATATCCGGTGAAATACAAGGAAGTTTATCACCGACCGGCTGAATCCAGAGAAATATTTGAGAAAAACGGCTGGAAAGAAGTTGCGGCGCTTCAGCTGAGAAATCCCATGCACCGCTCCCATGAGCATCTGTGCAAAATCGCGGTAGACGTCTGTGACGGCGTTTATATTCACTCCCTGGTGGGAAACCTCAAAGCCGGCGATATTCCCGCGGAAGTTCGCGTAAGATGCATCGACGCGCTGGTGAAAAACTACTTTGTGGAAAAGAATGTTGTCCAGGGCGGCTATCCGCTGGATATGCGCTATGCCGGTCCCCGGGAAGCGCTGCTTCACGCCACCTTCCGCCAGAACTACGGCTGCTCCAGAATGATCATCGGCCGCGACCACGCCGGCGTTGGTGACTTCTATGGCATGTTCGAAGCCCAGACGATTTTCGACAAGATCCCGACCCCGTCGGAACCCGGCAAAGCCCTGCTTTGTACGCCGCTGAAAATTGACTGGACATTTTATTGCCACAAATGCGACGGCATGGCCTCCCTGAGAACCTGTCCGCATTCCAAGGAAGACCGTGTTATGCTGTCCGGCACCATGCTGCGTAAGGGCCTGTCCGAAGGTACCCCGCTTCCCGATCATTTCGGTCGTGAAGAAGTCCTGGATATCCTTCGCGAATATTACAGCGGCCTGACCGAAAAAGTGGAAATCAAAACCCACAAAGCGGCTACCGGTCAAGGTCAATAAACCGCAAGTAAGAAGTAACACACAAATAGCGCTGGAGGATTATTTCCTCCAGCGCTTTTTTTATGGCTTGTTAAACACAAAATTTTTTAACAGTCAAAATTTTTACGGTAATTTGAATTTTCAGAAGGCTCATATTGTGCTAAAGTTTTGTTTCGCAATATGGGGAGCAGCAGATTATGTCGGCGTGGTTGAGACGATGGCGTAGAAAACAGGAAAGCATGAGGCATTCTCTGCGGAATACCTTTGTCCATCGTCTTCTGGGAGAACGAATTTTTCAGAAGCATTTCTGGGGGTTTGACGTTAATTCCCTGGCCGGTGGATTTTCTCTGGGCCTTTTTGTGGCCTTTACGCCGACCATCCCGTTTCAAATGCTTTTTGCCGCGTTTGCCGCCGTCGCGTTACGCGTAAATCTCCCAATATCTTTGATCGCCTGCTGGGTCACCAACCCTTTTACCGCCCTGCCGATTTTTCTGGCCGCCCGTCAGCTCGGCCGGTTTTTGCTGAAAGATTCCTGGCTGACCGGATTCATCCTGGAAATATTCGGATTCGGCAGTAAAACAGGGCTGTTTATGGAAAACAGCCTGTATCTCTGGGCCGGATCCCTTATTTTCGCCATTATTGCGGCTGTGTCGGGGAATATTGCCGTTCGCATTATGTGGCGCCTGACCTACGAGGTTAAAGAAAAAATTGTCCAGCATGAAAGCAAAACCAAATGATGAAGTGACCCACCCCTGATCTTAATTTATGGATAAATTCCAGAGTTATGATGTGCTGCGAAAGCATTATCGCCTGGGCCAGGATTTTGTCATCCTGACGCGCCAAGCGGATAGCCGGCTGGCTTTAATGGCCCCGCACGGAGGCGGTATTGAGCCGGGAACAGTCGATATTGCCGACGCCATAGCCGGAAGCGACTTTACCTTTTATGCCTTTAAAGGCATCCGGAAAAGCGGCAACCGCGTCCTGCATCTTAAGAGTAACCGGTTTGACGAGCCCATGGGCGTGGCGGTTGCGGCCAGAGCCGAGATCGTCATGACGATTCACGGTTGCCAGGGGCGGGAGCAGGCCATACTGGTCGGCGGACGCCGGAGCCCTTTAAAGGAAAACATCTGCCGGTATTTGGGGCAGGCCGGATTCCAGGCACGAATTTGCACCACAAAAGGCCTTCGTGGGGTTGATCCGGAAAATATCTGTAACCGGTTCTCTACTCAGGGCGGTATCCAGCTGGAGCTGACCCGCGGCTTGCGGGAGGCCATGTTTCATCACCTGGAAAGACGCTCGTTAAGAGGAAAAACGTTGTTTTTTTTCAGTTTTATAAAAGCTGTCAGGCAACCATTGCTGGAACATATGGAGGCGTTAGAACCATAACGGGAGCCACGGGCGTAGGGGCGACCGGCGGGTCGCCCTTTCACACGGGCGACCCGCCGGTCGCCCCTACTGGATCCGGGCTCACGTGGGAGAAGAACCCAAAATGAAAACAGTTAAAGAGGAGAGAACGGGCCTGGCCTGGCCGCCGCTGCTGGCCGGTACGCTGGTTAAGCGCTATAAACGGTTTCTGGCCGATGTGAGGTTGAAAAACAATCATGTGGTCACCGCCCACTGCCCCAATTCCGGGGCCATGCTGACCTGTTCGGAACCCGGTCGGCCGGTCTATATTTCCCGCCAGGACAAGCCAGGCCGAAAACTGAAGTATACCTGGGAATTGATTGAAATGCCCGGATCTTTGGTGGGGGTAAATACCCAGGTCCCCAACCGGCTGGTGAAGCAGTCCATTGAAGCCGGACTGGTAGGGCCCCTGTCCGGGTATGAGATCGTTAAACCGGAAATCAAGGTCGGAGATCATTCCCGGCTGGATCTGATGTTAAGCGCAAAAAACCGGCCGCCCTGCTATGTGGAGATTAAAAACTGTACCCTGGTGACCGATGGCGAGGCCTGTTTCCCGGATGCCGTTACCACCCGGGGGAGAAAACATCTCGAAGAGTTGATTGCCCTGGTTGCCGGGGGGAACCGTTGTGCCATGTTTTTTCTGATTCAGCGCATGGATGCGGCTTTTTTCAGGCCGGCCGACCATATTGACCCGGAATATGGCAAGGCCCTGAGAAAAGCGGCCAAAAAAGGTGTGGAAATACTGGCCTGGGATGTAAGCATCGACTTAGAAGTGATCGCCCTTAACCGCCCGGTTCCTTGTCAATTATAATATCAGGTTTTCCTCATTAAAAAGCCCCGCCCCTTACTTCGTCGAGTCCTGCCCCCGCAAAGCGGGCCACCCCCACTTCTCAAACCCCGACCACCTAAACACTTAAACACATAACCACATAATCACCTAAAACCTTTCAGGTAAAAAAACGGCTGCGGTTACTAACATGGCTGATTTCGAATGGCCGGACGCGTAACAAATGCTATTCGCCGGTGTTCAGTTCCGGATGAATTTCCAGGAACCGGTATAAGGTTGCCCGGCCCACGCCCAGCAGGCGGGCGGCTTTGGATTTGTTGTCTCCGGTTTTTTTCAGGGCGGCTTTAACGGCGGCTAAGTCCAGTTTCCGGGACGGGCCCCGCTGACCGTTGTAATTTTCCTGCTTCATCAGTTCAAGGGGCAGGTCGGCCGGCGTGATGAGATTGTCCCGACACTTGATGACCGCAAATTGAATGGCGTTCTCCAGCTCCCGGACATTGCCCGGCCACTGGTAATCCATGATTGCGGCCAGTGCTTCGTCGGACATTTCCGGTCGTTTGCCGCCGTTGCGGTTATACTCGGCGTTTAGAAAGTGGCGGACCAGCAGGGGAATATCGTTCTTACGGTTACGCAAAGGCGGCAGCATGATGGGAATGACATTAATACGGTAAAACAGGTCATCCCGGAAGTTGCCGTTTTCCACTTCCTTTTTCAAATCCTTGTTGGAGGCGCTGACAATCCGTACATCAGCGCTGAAGATTTTTTCACTGCCCACTTTTTCCAGGACGCCTTCCTGTAAAAACCGCAGCAGTTTGACCTGAACCGTTTTGGGCAGCTCCGCGATTTCATCCAGGAAGATCGTTCCCTTGTCGGCCAGCTCAAAACGTCCTTTTTTATCCCGCACGGCTCCTGAAAAAGAGCCTTTCATGTGCCCGAACAGTTCGCTTTCCACCAACCCTTCCGGCAGGGCGCCGCAATTTATCGGGACAAACAGGTTGTCCCGGCGTGTGCTTTCGGTGTGGATGGCCCGGGCCACCAGCTCCTTGCCGGTGCCGGTCTCTCCGAAAATATGAACCGGCGCGTCATACGCGGCCAGATCCCGGATCTGCTGGAAGACCTGCTTCATGGCCGGGGTTTGCCCGATAATACCGGCAAAGCGGTGCGGACCGTTATCTTTGTTGAAACCATCACGATTCAGGTCGGTTTTATCAAACAGGGAGGCCACCACGCCCCGCATTTTACCGTCCGGCCCCCGCATCGGTACGACGGTAACGTCCAGCTCTTTTCTTTCGCCTTTAACTTCGGGCACCACGGTCGAATAACATTTCTTCTGGAACCCGGTAATTTGATTTGTGTCGCAAAAAGAACAGTTTTCCCCGCACAACCGGGGCTGAAACACCTCATAGCAGTCTTTACCGATGGCCTCGGTAGCCGATACGCCGGTCAGCCGCTCGGCGCCGCGGGAAAAGAAGAAAATGGTTCTGTTCAGGTCATGGGCCATGACCCCTTCGGCCAGGTTGTCGATAATCCGGTCCGTGTTCTGTTTGTGCAGGAGGAAGGCGTCAAAATACCCCCGGTTGAACAGATTAAAAACCAGTTGTTGAATTTCCTTGGCTGTTTTTTGAAAGGCTTCCAGTGCGCGCGGACTTTTTTCATCGTGAACGGCCGGATCGTCCAGTCCCCAGTGAACATTGGCCGGAGAGCCGGCCACAGCCGGGCAGTCTTTTTCATATGTTATGGGTGAGCAGAGTGAGATGGCCAGGTCAAACTCGAGTGGATGAAGATCCTGGAGGTTTTTGGGGGACTGGTCAGAAAGGTCGATACCGTATTCCTTCATCACGGTAACAGCCAGGGGATGGATCTTCGTTGCCGGTTCTGTCCCGGCGCTGTATACGGCCACACCCTCAGGGGCCATTTGCCTGGCAAACCCTTCGGCTATCTGGCTTCGGGCGGAATTCCGTCTGCAGATAAATAGAACCGCACCCTTTTTCATGCCCCTGTTTTCCTTGTGATAAACCGTTTAAAACTACCTGACGAATTCGTAACAAGCTAACATTTTGAGTTTTTTAATAAGCTTTCAAAGCCCTGCTGAATTTATAAAAATATATCATTCCCGGCTTTATGTCAATAGGTTGCGGGCCCTGTCCGAATTCGTCTTTTTTTCAAAAATTGACTCAATACCCTTGACACGATATTCTTTTGAATTATTTTTTTTTAAAATACATATCATCAGAGTATTAACCACACATCGGTTGCATCCCTTATTTTATTGAAAGGAGGCAAACAATGTCTGGAAACAAATTCACATAAAAGATGAAAATCTGTTTGCTCTGGGAACGGGTGGCGATCCTGACACGTTAAGCACGAAAGTTTTTCCCGGAATTGACAGGACTTTGCCCGCCCACGCTTCCCCGAATAAAGAATTGAGTTAAGCATACTGGAGGATGTTTTCAGGAATACATCCTCCATATCAAGCGTATTGTCATGCCTTTCCTTGTATGACGGAACAGGTGAAAGGCGGTCGCTATGACAATAAACACAAAATACAAAAAATGGCTTTGATTGTTGCTAACGGCCTGTGCGTTGCCGGTGTGGCCCCCGGTACCGCCCTTTTCCCGGCACGCCCATGAACCCTTCAAAAAAATGGAGAAAATGCGTTTTTGAGGAGAAATTGCACCCGTGATGAATGAAAAGACACCAGAGATAACCCGTTTAATTCAACAGGCAGGTGAAAAAGCCAGAAAAGACTCTGCCGGAGAGCCCTCCCCGGAAACCCCTGAAAAATTAAACTGGCCCATTCAATGCACGCTTGGCCCGGGTCTGGAAGGCGCCATCGCCTGCGAAACAAAGGTGGGATATGTGAACGGCGCAAAGGGATGGCTTGTTTACAGGGGATATGACATTTTTGATCTATGTGCCAATTGCACCTTTGAAGAAGTGGCCTTTCTTCTGCTTCATGGAGACCTGCCCGGTTCCGTTGAATTGAAACAGTTCAAAAAGAAACTTCTGGATTATAAAAATATCCAGGAAACCCAGCGTCTTTTGATGAGCTTTCCGATTGAAGAAATGCACCCCATGGCCGCCTTGCGTTTCGGCGCAGGCTTGTTAAGGCAGAAACAGACCTACCGTGACAAGGATGGGGATTATTCCATTATTCCCCAGGCAGTCACTTCTGATGATGACTCCATTGCCATGGAAACGACACCAGAAGGTTCCGCGGATGCCACTTATGTCTTTGCCCGGGAGTCCTACAAAAAAAGAAAAGGCTTGAAAACGAACCTTTTGGGCTCGGAAGACATTGAATCCTGTTATCATTTGATCGCGGGGATAGCTGCCATAGCCGCTACTGTAGTCCGGATTCGGACCGGGAATTTGCCCCTGGAGCCGAATCCCGAACTCAGTCATGCCGGCAATCTTCTGTATATGATGACAGGCCGTAAACCCACGCCGGTTGAAGAACGGATAATGGATGTCTGTCTTATTTTGCATGCGGACCACGGCATGAATGCCAGTACGTTTGCTTCTCTGGTGGTCGCTTCCACCTTATCGGACATTTACTTTGCGGTTGACGCCGGCATTGCCGCCTTGAGCGGACCGCTTCATGGGGGCGCCAATGAACAGGCCCTGCTCATGCTCCAGGAGATCAAAAAACCATCGAATGTCGACAAATGGTACAAAAAAGCCATTGAGGAAAAAAGAAAGATAATGGGTATCGGGCATCGGGTTTACAAGACTTACGACCCCCGGGCCAGAATCCTCGGCCCTTTAGCAGAATATTTAGCCGACAGGAACCCGGACGTAAAACCACTGATGGCAACGGCCAAAACGCTTGAGCGAAAAATAAGCCAGGACCTGGGGGAGCGCAAGAAACTGTTTCCCAATGTGGATTTCTATTCCGGTCTTGTCTATCATGCCATGAACATACCCCCCAACATGTTTACACCGCTTTTTGCGGTAAGCCGCGTTGCCGGCTGGACTTCAAGAATTTTGGAATACCTGGAAAAGAACCGCATATTCAGGCCGCGGGCTTACTATGTCGGCCCTTTCGAAAAAAAAGTCGCCGACAAAAAACGGGCTTGATTTAAACTTCAGGAGGATATCTGTATGGCTAAAAGCTATTACGCTGTTCTCGGCATTTCGTCAAAATCCTCGGCTGATGAAATAAAATCGGCCTATCGCCGGCTTTCCAAGGAGTTTCATCCAGATCATTACCCGGGTAATCATGATGCTTTTCTGGAAATCCAGGAAGCCTACGCCGTGCTGAGCGATGCGCAAAAAAGAAGTCAATATGAACAGCATCTAAAAAGAAGGGCTTCACCAATACCAGGGACACGACCCGTTCGTTCTGTACCTTCTGCACCGGAACCCCTGATTCCTGAAGATCGTCCGGTTGATTTAGGCCGAATTTCACCGGTTCGGTCTTTTGAGACGTTTAAGCCGTCATTTGATGAAGTTTTTGACTGGTTGTGGCGTAACTTTTCCAGCCTGGGACAGCCGAAATCAGGACGGATACAAAACCTTACGGTTGAAGTCCCCCTGACACCGGAGCAGGCAAGAAGAGGAGGCAATACCAGGGTCATGGTGCCCGTAATGGCTGTTTGCCCGACATGCGGCGGAAGAGGCGGCGTCGGCCCTTATGATTGCTTTCGGTGCGCGGGCGAGGGGTCGATCTCCGGAGAAATGCCGGTTTCCATATCGTTCCCGGCGGGCCTGACCGGAACACATTCCGTGGCCGTTCCTTTGGGCCGTTTCGGTATAAAAAATGTTCATCTTACGGTAATGTTCAAGCCCGCAGATGCCCGGTAATTCGTAACCGCCACTCTTTTTCTATAGGCATGTTTTTTATCCGGTTGGCATCAATCCCCCAGTAAGTTGTTAAAAAATAATTGATCAGGCTTTTATATTATTGATGATACTGAAAACAGGAAAAAATTGCTGGCGCCTTGACCACGCCGACAATCTGCGTTTTATCGTTGATGGGGCTGATTTAATGAGTTAGATGACCTTGAAAAATTTGCCGTAAAGCTTATTCAAAGATACCATCAGTTTCCCCCCTGGTACCTTCCTGCATTGAAGCAGTCGTGAGAAAATTTATGGACATTCTCGAAAAAATTTGCGAAAAGACACACTGAGCATAGCAATAATGTGCCAAAAGGAGCGGGCTTTCCCGCAT
This sequence comes from Desulfosudaceae bacterium, assembly GCA_963674745.2. Taxonomy (GTDB): domain Bacteria; phylum Desulfobacterota; class Desulfobacteria; order Desulfobacterales; family Desulfosudaceae; genus JBFMDX01. The sequence continues at coordinate 1,851,424 of CAXXDV010000001.1, forward strand.
AACTTTCAGCTTTTATGTGTATTTGCCCCCGTAGCTCAGTGGATAGAGCAATGGATTCCTAATCCATGTGCCGCAAGTTCGATTCTTGCCGGGGGCACCAATAAAATCAGTGCGTTGTCCGGAAAAAATAAAACGCTATCTTCAGTTGTGTGTGAATCCATGTGTGAAAAACAAAGATTGGTCGCGCAAAGTGACAAGAAATCAATCCACCCACGATTTTATCTTTTCTTATAAATTCATTTGTTTATAAAGTTTTAGGGTCTGAAAAAGTAGGGCTTGTGGATTTTTAATCCATTTGCCGCAAAGACGATTATTGTTGCTATATCCATCGAATTGTCTTTCCATTTGGGCAAGCAGATAGGAATCAACGCCTTTCTCATGAGATGTCTTCAGGTAATTCTGGGAAAAAGTGGTATCGGTATATTATATTAATTATTGTCGTCACAATTACAAGGCTCTAGCGTCCTTGGATTCACGAATCATTTTTGTTCCGGCAGTCGGAATAATAATGGAAAAGACGCTGCCCTCACCAAGCTTGCTTTTGACATCAATTTTCCAGCCATGAATCTGAACGATATGCTTGACGATGGCCAGTCCCAAACCGGTTCCTCCCATTTTCCTGCTCCTGTTTTTGTCCACCCGGTAAAAACGTTCAAACAGACGTGGAATATGAATGGCCGGTATACCTGCCCCGTTGTCAGAAATGCTGATCGTTATTTTGCCATTGTCAGCAGCCGCTTTGATGTTCACTTCGCTGTTATCCGGGCTGTATTTGACGGCATTTTCCAGCAGGTTGATAACGGCCTGTTGGGCCAGGGAAAAATCCATTAATGCGGTCAGCCCGGGTTCGCAATCGGACACGATCCGGACACCTTTCTGATCGGCTTCCATCCGACAAATGTTAACAGCAGAATCAATGACCGCTGATATCTTTTTTTCTTCAAAATGAAAATCTTTCTGCCGGTCGGCATGCTCGATGTTGGACAGCCGAAGTATATCTTCGATAATATTAGACAATCGCCGAGCGTTTTTGACAATGATTTTCATGTGGCGTCTGCTCTCTTCGTTGCCGGAAATGGCGGGTTCAGCCAGAAGCGCTTCTGCAAAGCCCTGGATTGACGTCAGCGGCGTTTTGATTTCATGGGACACGTTGGCCGCGAATTCTTTGCGCATATTTTCCAGTTGGCGCATGCGGGTGACATCGTTCAACACCAGCAGGGTACCGATTCGCTGTCCGGTTTCATCAATCAGGGCAGCGCTTTTCACATTGATCACCCGGGCATCTTCTTCATTTAATTCAAAAACAAGATCTCCCTCCGTTTTTTCTGAAACAGCGGCAGTTGCGGTAAACTGGGTAAAATCATGATTCCGGATGACTTCATACAGATATTTCCCCTGAAGCTGACTCTCAGTGCTGTCCAGAAAAATCTCCGCCGTATGGTTGCTCCGCAATATTCTGTCTTTTTTGTCAACAGCGATTACCGCCTCGGTCATACTTCCGAAAACGGTTTCCAATTCGTTTTTCTGCCGCTTGATTGTTTTGATGCGCTCGTCGAGTTGTATCGACATTTTGTTCATGGCCTCGGCAAGGCTGGCCAGTTCTTCAGAATTCGGCAACAGCAGTTTACGCCCAAGATGCCCGGCGGCAAACCGCCGGGCCCCGGTTTCCATTTCCCGAATCGGGCGTGTAATTTTTTTTGATACCACGAAACTGATCAGAGCGACCAACAGGATGATAAGGAAAAATATTTTAGCAATCTGCCCTTTTATTTCACCCAGGGCCTGATAAACGGATTTTAAAGGGACCGATGCGCGGACAATCAAAATCCCCGTTCCGTTTTCCGGGACCCTGACAGCCACATACATCATTTTTTTTTGGAGCGTACGGCTGAAGCGGATGGCATTTCCTTTGCCGGTTTTCAGAGCAGCGGCGATTTCCGGCCGGTCTCTGTGATTTTCCATGGTAAGCGGATCTTCATCCGAATCCCCCAGCACCTGTCCTTTCGGAAGAACAACCGTAATCCGCGTTTGAGATATCTCTCTTGCCTGTTTGCACAAACGGTCTATCTGGTGCGGGGGCTTAGTTCCCTGGGAAATATGGTTCTCACGTATAATCTGGCTGAACAGATGTGCCCGGGCCGTAAGATTTTCATGTGTCTGGCCGATGATAAACGTGTTAAGTGAGTTGAAAATGAACCATATGCCAACCAGGAGAGAAACGACCGCAATGAGGAAATAGGTGGGGAAAATCAGGGTAAAGAGCTTTTTGCGATTTGTCATGACGTACAGTCTATTCTTCCCTGAAACGATAACCTACACCGCGTACCGTCTCCACGCAACTTCCAAAGGGGCCCAGTTTTTTGCGCAAACCCACAATCTGAACATCAACGCTCCTGTCGGTTACGGCGTAATTTTCTCCTTTGATCTTATCCACGATCTGCCAGCGGGTAAAAACCCAGCCGGGATGTTTGGCCAGCAAATGGAGTACATCAAATTCCGTGGGCGTCAAAGCAACTTTTCCCTGGGGGGTTTTGACCAGATGTTTATGCGGAATAATGGTAATCCCCTGGACATGGATCGCACCGGTTTCATCGGAAGGAATAGATGGGCGCGATTTTCTTCTCAATACCGACCGGATTCTGGCGATCAGTATCCTGGGACTGAAGGGCTTGGTCACATAGTCATCCGCCCCCAGTTCCAGACCGGTGATGATATCCGCCTCTTCACCTTTGGCGGTCAGCATGACAATAAAAATGTTTTTTAAAACCGGATCGGACTTGATGCTTCTGGTCACTTCCAGGCCGTCAATCCCCGGCATCATCAGATCAAGTACGATCAGGTCCGGCAGTTCGGCCCGGGCAATGGCCAGGCCTTTTTCTCCGGAGGCGGCACACATGGTCGGGTAGCCCTCTTTTTCCAGGCTGACCCGGACCAACTCCAGAATATCTTCTTCATCATCAACAATCAGTATGCGCTCTTTGCTCATGGCTTTCTTCCTTATTTATTCTGAAACTCTACGGTCAATATCATTTTTATCGGCATGGCGGACGATTTCACCCTCCACCATATAAATAACTTCTTCGGCAATATTTGTGGAATGATCCGCCACACGCTCCAGGTGGCGGGATATCAAAAAGAAATTGAGCAGATAGGATGTGTTGATCTGCCTGTTATCGCCCAGGGTTTTCAACTCATGGTAAATATCATTCCGCATCATGTCGATTTCGTCATCCGCAAACAGCACTTCCTTTGCGGCCAGGGAATCTTTTTCCACAAAGGCGTTAAGGCTTTTGCGGAGCATGCTTTTTACTTTTTTGCCCATTGGGAAATAATCATAATATTTCTCCTGATTATCTTTTCCGTCCAGTGCTTTGACCCGATGGGCGATGTTGACCGCCTCATCCGCGATCCTTTCAAGATCGTTATTGATTTTTATCGTAACCCCCAGAAAACGCAGATCTATGGCAACCGGCTGATAAAGGGCGATCACCTTCAGGCATTCTTCCTCAATTTCTACTTCCAATTCATCGATCTGATAATCGGTATCAATAATCTCTTTGGCCATGGCCTGATCCATATCCCGTATGGCGAAGACGGCTTTATGCAAACGGTCTTCTGCCATAGCGCCGAGTTCCAATAATCGTTTTTTCAGATATTCCAGTTCGTTTTCAAAATGCCGTGTCATCTCTTCCCCTCATCGGCTTATCCGAAGCGGCCGGTAATATAATCTTCCGTCTGCTGTTTTTCCGGCCGGGTAAACAGCGTGTCGGTTTCACCGGTCTCAATCAGTTCGCCCAGGTAAAAAAAGGCCGTGGTATCGGATACCCGGGCCGCCTGCTGCATGTTGTGGGTAACAATAATAATCGTGTAGGCCTGCTTGAGCTCGTGGATCAGATCTTCAATTTTTTGCGTGGCAATGGGGTCCAAAGCCGAGCAGGGTTCATCCATGAGCAGGACTTCCGGCTCCACGGCCAGTGCCCGGGCAATACACAAACGCTGCTGCTGACCGCCGGACAGGCCCAGGGCTGATTCGAAAAGCCGGTCTTTGACCTCCTCCCACAAGGCCGCCTGTTTCAGGCTGGTCTCGACCTTGGCCGTTATTTGGGTTTTATCCTTAACGCCGTTGATGCGTAATCCATAGGCGATGTTTTCAAAAATCGTTTTGGGAAACGGATTGGGCTTTTGAAAAACCATGCCGACCCGTCGCCGCAGCGTCACATAGTCAACCCCGCTCCCGTAAATGGGTTCACCGTCCATGAGGATTTCTCCAGTCACCCGGGAGTCATGAATCAAGTCATTCATCCGGTTCAGGCATCGGATAAAAGTACTTTTGCCGCATCCTGAAGGACCGATCAGGGCGGTTACCCGGTTCTGATAAAAATCAAGGGTAATCTCTTTTAAAGCCTGAACGTCACCGTAGTAAAAACCAAGTTCTCTGGTTGCGATTTTAATCATAATGTTTAATTTTAAGTGCTTAATGCATTCTGTGTTTAAGTCGTTCTAGCGGTTTCCCTTCTTCCTGGCCCCTTCAAAACTGAAGCCCTGAAACCTCAATCCTTGCACCTTGAACCCTGAACCTCAAACCCATTACTCCTGAAGCTTTCGTCTTAAGCGCGCCCGGGCAATTATTGCAAAAAGGTTCATCCCGCAGACAAGCACAATCAGTACCAGCGCGGTTCCGTATTGCAGTGGACCTGTTACGGCGATGTTTCTGCCCTCGGTGGCCAGGGCGTAAATATGATAGGGCAGGGCCATGACCTCATCAAATACCGAAGTGGGTAAAACCGGTGTGAAAAACACCGCTGCCGTAAACAAAATGGGCGCGGTCTCTCCGGCGGCCCGTCCCAGGCCAAGAATCGCACCGGTCAGGATTTCAGGAACGGCGGCCGGAATGACCACCCGATAAATCGTCTGCCACCTGGTCGCGCCCAGTCCCAGGGAAGCTTCCCGGTATGTATCCGGCACGGCTTTTAACGCTTCCTCGGTTGCCCCGATGATGACCGGCAGGGTCATGACCCCCAGGGTCAGGGCCCCGGCCAGGATGCTGACGCCGAATTTCAGGACGGTGCAGAAAAAAGCCAGTCCGAACAGGCCGAACACAATTGACGGCACCCCGGCCAGGGTGTTGATCCCGAAACGGATAACTCTTAAAAAACGACCCTTCCTGGCATACTCATGCAGATATACCGCCGTGGCTACACCGATCGGCATGGCAAACAGAAGCGCGCCGGAGGCAAGATAAAATGTGCCTATGATACAGGGCATGATACCACCCCTGGTCATGGAATCGGATGGTGCCTGGGTGAGAAATTCCCAGCTGATACTTCCCGCTCCTCTGGACAGAACAAAATAACCGACGATCAGCAGGGCGGCCGCGTTTACCAGCGTGGCCAGGCGGAAAAGCGAAAAAAAGAGCCCTTGCAGGGCCTTCCGTCGTTTCAGCCGTTTCGCTATGTTAATTGTTTCTTGTTCGTTCATTATAAATAAATCGTCATTATATATGGGTGGTATTCGGATTATCCTCCGAGTTGCTTCTTTTGGAACCGATTGGCCAGCACATCCGCCGTCAGGTTGAACAGTAACGTAAACACAAAAAGCACAATACCGATGGCAAACAGGGCATGATAATGATTGCTGCGAAACGGGGCTTCAGCCATTTCAGAAGCGATGCTGGCCGGCATGGGACGGACCGGGTCAAACAGGGATTGCGGCACAATGGCCGCGCCGCCGGCCACCATCAACACCACCATGGTCTCGCCGATGGCCCGCGACATGCCCAGGATGACCGCCGTGCCAATACCCGACGCGGCAGCCGGAAGCACGATTTTAAAAATCGTTTCCAGTTTGGTGGCCCCCAGGGCCAGGGACGCTTCGCGCAGGGACTTGGGCACGCTGTGAATGGCGTCCTCGGATATACTGCAAATGGTCGGTACGGCCATAAAGGCCAGCATCAGTGAAGCATTAAACAGGTTAATGCCGACGGGCACATTGAACACTTTCTGCAAAAACGGGCCGAACACCATCAGGCCGAACAGGCCAATGACCACCGAGGGCAAAGACGCCAGGATTTCCACAAAGGGCTTGACGATCTCCGCCGTGCGTTTGCCCGCAATCTCCGCGATATAAATCGCCGTCATGATTCCCAGGGGCACGGATATAATTGAGGACAGCAGGGTAACACAGGCAGAACCGGCGATCAGGGGGAGGATGCCGAACAGGGGCTCGTCATCGGTCGGATACCATAAACTGCCGAACAGAAAATCCTTGAGTGACGTGAATTTTAGTACGGGAAGTCCCTCTGCAAAAAGGAACAGGCCGATCAGCAGCAGGCTGATAATGGAAACCAGTGCCACCACCAGAAAAAATATCTGAACGGACCTGTCCGTGAACATTCGCCTTGAAATTTTCATGGCCTCAATTGTTCCTGTCCTTATTGTCGCCTCGGGCCTCGACCCCTTGAATCCTTGAACCCTTTCCTTACGGCATAAAAACCGGCACACTCCCGACCGCCTGCACCAGTTTCTGGCCTTTGGGCGAAAACACGTAGTTGATGAAATCCAGGGTGACGCCCTCCGGCCAGCCGTTGGTGAACATGTACAGGGGGCGGCTGACTTCATACTGACCGCTTATGGTTGTGGCTTCCGTCCCCTTGACGCCGTCGACCTTTAACTGTTTGAGTGATTCGTTCAGGTAGGCCAGGCCGATATATCCGATGGCACCGGTGGTCTGGCCGACCGTCTGGACGGCGGCGCCATTGGAGGCAACCGTCAGCGCGCTGGGTACAACCCGCTCTTTTTTCAACACAATATCACCCCAGACTTCATATGTTCCGGAAGAGCTGTCTCTTGAAACCACAACGATTTTCTCATTTTTGCCGCCGACGTCCTTCCAGTTGGTGATTTCCCCTTTATAAATAGCCCCCAGTTGATTGATGGACAAATCCGATACCGGGTTGGAGGGATGGACCACCGGAACGATGCAATCCATGGCAATCCGGAAAGGCACCGGATATACCCCCTTGTCGCAGGCCATCTTGATCTCTTTGTCCTTGATAAACCGGGAGGCATTGGCAATATCGGTTGTTCCGTCGATAATGGCTTTGATACCGTTACCGGAGCCGCCGCCGGAAAGGGAGACAGACACATTTCTTTCCTGCATATAAGCTTCGGCGATCTTCTGGGCTGCCGGAAGTACCGTGGTCGAACCTTTGATGACCAGCTGTCCGGCCAGGGCGGGGCCCACGGCGATAAACACGGCCAGGGTAAGAACAATCGCAATGGTTAATTTTTTAAACGTGTTTTTCATTTTTCATCTCCTGTAATCTTAATAATTGTCATTTTTAAATCGTTTTTATGCATTTTTATGGTTGTTAAGTCTTAAAAAGAATGATTAGGAAAATATGAGAATAAGATAAAATTACGATTAAAAGAATAATGGCGCGGTGACCGTTTTTATAATCAATGAAACACGCATGAAAAAACATCCGTCAACTTTTGGTCAACTCAAGAGCGGTTTTTCCGGTGGCATCCCTTTATTTGGATACCGCGAAATTCACAATATGTTGTGTTGGGATAGAGATTGACACGCTACTTACGCCCTGCTAATAAGCGGTTAATTTGTTAAGAAAACGTTAACTTTTTGTCAGGAACGGTTTGCATGGAAATTTATTTATTTGCCATCGTTGTTCTTTTTGCCCTGGCTGTTTTTGATTTGATGGTTGGTGTCAGCAATGACGCGGTTAACTTCCTGAATTCTTCTATCGGGTCTCGGGTGGCGCCCCGTTATATCATTATGATTATTGCCAGCCTGGGTATGCTGACCGGTGTTCTTTTTTCCAGCGGTATGATGGAGGTGGCCCGGAAGGGAATTTTTCATCCCCAGTTTTTTCTCATGCCGGAGCTTATTACCATTTTTCTGGCCGTGATGCTGACGGATATTCTTCTGCTGGATATTTTTAACACCTTTGGCCTGCCCACATCTACCACCGTATCGATTGTTTTCGAACTGCTGGGCGCGGCGGTGGCCGTTTCTCTGATAAAAATACATTTGTCCGGAGAGCAGTTGAGCCTCCTGGGCCAATATATCAATACCGGTCAGGCCCTGGTCATCATTTCCGGCATCCTGCTTTCCGTGGGGATCGCCTTTGTCTGCGGCGCCGTGGTTCAGTTTGTCACCCGTCTGATATTCACTTTTGAATATACGGCCCGATTGAAACGTTACGGCGGCCTGTGGGGCGGTGCATCCCTGTCTGCCATTACCTATTTTATTTTAATCAAAGGCGCCAAGGGCGCTTCTTTTATTTCTCCGGAAATGTTGACCTGGATAAAAACGCACACATTCCTGATTCTGTCCGTAAGTTTCATTCTGTTCTCCCTGTTCTTTCAGGCCCTGCTTTTTATCACCCGGGTAAATATCCTCAAGCCCATCGTGCTCGTGGGAACTTTCGCTCTGGCCATGGCCTTTGCCGCAAATGACCTGGTGAACTTTATCGGAGTCCCTCTGGCGGGTTTTGCCGCCTTTAAGGTGGCTTCCGCGTCAACCGATCCGTTAACGGTCAGCATGGCTGCTCTGCAGGGCAAGGTTCAAACAGATACCCTGCTTCTTCTGCTGGCAGGTATTATCATGGTGATTACCCTGTGGACTTCCCGCAAAGCCAGAACGGTCACGGAAACTGAAATCGGATTGGGGCGTCAGGATGAAGGTATCGAGCGGTTCGGTTCAACCCAGTTCTCACGCATTATCGTGCGCATGGTGGCGACCCAATTCGGCTATGTGAAAAAAATCGTGCCGTCGGCCATACGCCGCGTCATTGCCAGTCGTCTTGATCCGTCGGTGATTGAGCCGGATGCGCCCGCAAAAGACCGGCCCTCATTCGACCTTTTAAGAGCCTCCGTCAACCTGATGGTTGCCAGCATGGTGGTTTCCTTTGCCACATCCATGAAACTGCCCCTCTCCACGACATACGTGACCTTTATGGTGGCCATGGGCACATCACTTTCAGACCAGGCCTGGGGCCGTGAAAGCGCCGTTTATCGTGTAACCGGCGTCATGACGGTTGTCGGTGGATGGTTCTTCACGGCCATGATCGCTTCTACCGTGGCGTTTATTTTCGCGACCTTTGTGTATTTCTTCAAAGTTCCGGCCATTATCGCGCTTATTGCCGCCGCCGTTATGGTCATCCGCCGGAGTTACCGGATGCACAGCAAGCGGGAGAAAGACAGCAAGACAATTGAGACCTTCAGCTTAAAAGAGATCTCAGACACCCAGGCCGCCATTGCGTTGACCCGTCAGCATTTCGGTGTTTTTCTGGAGAATGTCGGGAACGACCTTGATCATTGCATCACGGCCTTGATACAGGAAAATCGACCAAAATTAAAGGCCTTGCGTCGGGAAAGCCGCAAGATCCAGGACTGGTCAAACATTATCAACGCCAATATTTTTAAAACACTGTATCTGCTGAATCGGGACGATCTGGAAGTAGCCCGGGAATATGCCCTGACGATCCGTTCCCTGCAGGAAATAGCCGAAAGCCACCGGGACATTCTTATCCGGGCGCACCTGCATGTGGCCAACCATCATACGGGTCTGCTTGATTCACAAAAGGTGGAACTGGAAACGCTACGGCAGATTCTGACCAATGAGTTGACTGGTGCCTCAGGTATGCTGTTGAAAAAAACGCCTGTTGATTTTGAAAAAATCGTAACCGAGCTTGACACCTTAAAATCCAGGGCAGCTGAATTCGACTGTAACCAGATCCAGCGGATCCAGAACGCCGAATCCAAGACCCGGCTCAGCATCCTTTTTTACAGCCTTCTGGCCGCCGGAACGAAAATCGCGGAAGAGACCAGCACCCTGCTTAATATTTTCAGAGACACTTTCAAGGTGGACCGATAGCCTGGTTTCCATCCATAAAACCCTTTTTTCACAATGTCTGCTTCAAACTGCGGCCTTGCCCGTGCGGTGAACGTCCAGTACACCTCCGTACAAACCCTTGTTTTCCTTAACCCTGATAAAGACACATTTCAGGATTGAAATCACCAGAGGGCGTCCACTCTTATCAAATGGGTTGACAATGGTGAAAAAGGCTGTATAATTTCAAGAATTGTTTTATGCGTTTAACCCTTCCTGACCATTCCAGACAAAAGCTCACCGCGAATTTCCGTTAGGGTTCTGTTACGATTGTTAAGGTATTGTAAGTAATTGGTTTCTTATTGTTTTAAGTATTGCATAGGCTTTTATTGACATATATTATAATTTGATTCCGATTTCAGCTCTTATCAATTTAGGAAAATATGATGCCGCAAGAAAAATCTGCCAAATTAATAAAAACCGATCTGACTGTGGTCCCGGAAGATATCCCCGACGAAATAACAGAATTGGACCGACAGCGTTTTTTTAAAGTCATTGCCACGAACCTTACGCCGGAACAAGAGGCCTTTATTCGGACACCGGAGAACGTATTTACCGATCAGCAGGATGTCCTGGCGGTTCACTGGCACCCGGAATTTATTCCCTTACCCCTGGTTCAGGAACGCATTGAAGCCATGTATCCCGGCAAGACCAACGAACTGATTATTCCTACCCAGCATAATATCCTGCTCGAGTACGGTAGCTTTTCCGGGGTGGAAGTGGATTGTTATTCCAGCGGTTTTAACCAGAAAGTACAGTTGTTGTTACATTTTCAGACAACCCGATTAAAAGAGGCCGATGTGTTAAAGGAAATGCTCGGCCATACATACAGATACAGAGCAGGTCAGTTGTTCGACTTCATCCATACAATTATCAAACCCGATGAGGATCGCTTGAACGAGGCTGCCCGGGAAACCGGCGTCAACGAAGCGCTGATCCGGTTTGTCCAGGTACATGTTGATAAAATTTATCGCCTGCTTCAAGAAAATGAAACATCCATAAATCCGCAGATGATCAGAAATAAACTGCTGGCGAATTTCTTTGATGAGTTGCGCGATACCTACGCTGATTCTCTGATCAATCGCGTTCAGACGTTTTTAAGGGCCGTAAAACAAGTCGTGAAAGCAAATTTTTCTCTGGAATATTTTTACCGTACATCGGAAATAATTGAAGAGGCCCGAAGTCTTGGTGCCGGAATTGTAATTCCCCATCCGGAACAGTTCTGGCCGGTTTTGCTGGCAGACTACGATGTAGATGGATATGAAGTATGGAACCCGCAATCAAAACGCTATACGAAATTTCTGGTTTCGGTGTTAAGGGAAAAAAACAAGACGATAGGTATGTCCAAAAGGCGTTTGCTGATTTTTATGGGAGACGATACCCATCTGGGCGAAAAGCTCAAATCGCCGGAAAAACAGAATCTGGAAAAAGCCGCCAGAGAAATCGGATTCCAGCCTGCCTGGGGAGATCTCAATATACAAAAAGGATTGATCCTGGCTGATATGGACAGAAAAAGCGTTATCCAGGAGTACCGAAATCGTTTGACGGGATAATTACTAATAAGAGGAAAAGAAATGGCTAAAGAAGATTATTTTGAACACGAATCATATCAGGACAGGGAAACGATCAAGCACTACCTGGCATCACTGTTAAATGGATTTGAGTCGGGAAAAATCGTTATGAATTCTGAAAAAGACAACATTGAAATGAATGTCAATTCCCTGATTAAATTCCGTGTTTCGGCCAGAAAAAAAGGCGACAGGAATAAGGTTGAACTGGCCATTTCCTGGCGGGACGGCAAACAGAAAATTTCCCAGGAAAAGATTTTCATTGGCTCCCAGCCAAATAATCCGGAGGCTTAATGCCGGTTTATACATCGATTCTGGAAAACTTCAAACTTGTGATCGCTGAAGTGCTTGGCCAGGTTCAGTTGACCCGTCAATTACTGCAGGATTCAGCTGAACAAAAGCGTTTATTGTTTCAGATATCCTCAAAAGATGACTATATTGATAATTTAAAAACCACTATTGAAGATGAATGTTTCTCCAGCATCTGCCATATTGATCCGGAAAACGTCCAGGCTGTAAATAACAGCCGGGCCATTCATATCATATGTCTTAATCTTGAACGCATCGCCGACTTTTGTGTCAATATTGCCCGCCAGTCCGAATACCTCAAGGACAAATCATTTATTCAACATTATGATTATTCCGACATGTTCGAGGAGATTGAAAAGAGTATTTCCCACATTCTCCCCGTTTTCCAAAAAAAAGACCTTATCGGCGCGCTGGAGATATGTAAAACCGAACTGTCGATTGATAGAATGTACAAAACCAATTTTGACTACATCATGACCGCTCTTCGCAATACGATTGAAGTCGAAGATTCGGTTACCACGATTTTTATTTTTCGGTATATTGAACGCATCGGTGATGCCCTGTTAAATATCGGTGAAGCCGTTATTTTTTCAATCATTGGTGAACGCATCAAAATCCGACAGTTTGTCGCGCTGGAAAAAACATTGCATGACTCGGGCTTTGATGGCACGCTGACCGACATCGAATTCCGCGCCATCAAGGGCTCCCGCTCAGGCTGTCAGATCGGAAGAATTTCTTCCGATCATTATACGCCCACCAAAGCCCAGGGGATATTCAAAGAAGGTGCAATACAAAAGATCAACAAGGAAAAGAAGAATATCGAACAATGGAATTCCATCTATCCGGGTATTGCTCCAAGGGTTTATGGGTACTATGAAAAGTCCGACACGGCCTCGCTCTTCATGGAGCTCTTCCCCGGCTGCACCTTTGATGAAATTATTCTTAATGCCGATGAAGAAATCGTTCATAACGCCTCTTATATCCTGGAAAATATTCTGTTAAGCGTATTCGAAAAAACACGGAAAGAAAGCGGCAAAAAACCGGATTTTATGCGCCAGTTGAGCAGCCGGTTAGCCGACATAAAGAAAGTTCATCCCCACCTGTATCGCTCCGAGCAACACCTTGACGGTTTCAAGGTGGTTTCTTCAAATGAGCTTCTTGATCGTTGCAGGGAAAAAGAACAGACCCTCAGGCGACCGTTTGATGTTTTTATCCATGGAGACTTTAATACCAACAACATCATTTATGATCACAGTAACCAGGAAGTCCATTTTATCGACACGCATCGTTCAGACTGGGGAGATTATGTCCAGGACGCGTCCGTGTTTCTGATTTCAAATTTCAGGTTGCCTTTTTTTGAAGACCGTCAACGTCAACGGCTGAATGAGACCATAGAGAATTTCTATCATTTTTATCAGCAACTGGCCGAGACCATGGATGATAAAGACTTTGAGTATCGGATGGCCTTTGCCCTTGCCAGATCATTTTATACATCCACGCGATTTGAACTCAATGATGAATTTGCCCAGAACATGATATTACGGTCCCATTTCCTGATGGAAAAAATTATTCAACACAATGACGCCCCGGCTTCTTTTCGATTGCCGGAAGATATCCTTTATTATTGATTCACGCTGTAACGTGAGGACTTGAAATGAAAATTGGAGTGGTTGGCGTACCGGGCGGATGGTCCTCGGAAAAACTGGCTGACATGGTTTACGAAATGACCGGTTATCGACTGTTGATTGATATGAGCAAAACGGCCTTCAACCTGTCTGATTTATCATGCTGGTATGAAAACATAGATCTGTTAAAGCTCGATGCCCTGATCGTAAAAAAAATCGGCGCCCGATATTCTCCAGATCTGCTGGACCGGCTGGAGATGCTCCGCTTTATGGCGAATCAGGGCCTGCCGATATTTTCTCAGCCGGAAAATATGATGCGTGTAATCGACAGGCTGAGTTGCACGGTAACCATGCAACTGGCAGGCATCCCCATGCCGGAAACAACCATCACCGAAGACATGGATCTGGCTTTGGAGACCGTAAAGGCCTATGAACGGGCCGTATTCAAGCCGCTATACAGTTCTAAGGCACGAGGAATGATGCTTATTGATTCTTCTTCTGACCCCAGGGGCGAGATCGAAGAATTTAAAGCCGATAATCCTATCATGTACATCCAGAAACAGATCGATCATAACGGTCGTGACCTGGGCATCGCTTTTCTTGGCGGAAAATACCTGACCACCTATGCCCGTTGCGCCAACGGTGATTCCTGGAATACTACCATTCGATCCGGTGGCGGTTATGCTGCTTATGAACCGGGGCCGGACATTTTGCAACTGGCGCATCGTGCCCAGAGCCTGTTTAACCTTGACTTTACGTGTGTGGATGTGGCGGAAACCGATAATGGACCAATGGTATTCGAGGTGTCCGCCTTCGGGGGGTTTAAGGGGATTCATGCCGCTTCGGGGATGGATGCGGCCAGACTGTACGTTGAGTATGTATTAAAACAGTTAAACAAGGTGAAAGATTAGGCCGATGAATGTTGGCGAGGCGATTGATCATTACCGGATTTTTGACCGCTATCCTGTAGAACCCCATTTGTTTGTACGCTTTGGTAATTGCCTGATAAAAATTCTTGCAAACAACAAGACGGTTGTTGATGAACTGACATCATACTTTCAGGAATTTGTCGTTTCATCCGGTTTGGCGGATATCACGATTTCCGTCCACGAGGCCCCTGAATTCGTCACAATGGAGAACTTTATTGTCAAACAGCCTGATCCCGGAAAAACAAAGATTAAAGAAGAATACGTTGACCTTGATGACGGCCGAATCGTTCACAAACGGCTGACCGGGATGATTTTTATTTTTGGCCGGGGTAACCATATCGCCATCGGTCCTTGCCTTGGAAATTTAAATCAGGTCGTCAATTTCATCAATAACCGTTATATTGAATGGCTGCTTTGCCGGGGATGCCTTCTCGGCCACGCTGCTGCCGTGGCATGGCGGAATAAAGGCCTGGCCCTGTCCGGATTTTCAGGGGCGGGCAAATCGACACTGGCGCTTCGGTTGATGGAGAAGGGGTTGAACTTCATCAGTAATGACAGGCTGATGGTTGAAAATACGGAAGAGGGGATGACCCTGCACGGCGTTGCCAAGCTGCCGCGTATTAACCCGGGAACAGCACTTAATAGTGAATCATTAGCCCACCTGGTTCCGGAAGATGACAAAAAAAGGTTCGCCGCGCTTCCCTTGAAAGAACTCTGGCAGGTTGAAAACAAGTATGACGTGCCCATTGATACGTGTTACGGTCCGAAGCGTTTCATCCTGGACGCAAAAATGATCGGCCTGGTGGTTTTAGACTGGAAACCCCAAAATGGAAAGCTGATCGTGGAAAGGATAACTGATGGTGACAGAAGAAAGGCACTGCTGGCGGCTTTTATCAAAGAGACCGGGCTGTTCTTTCTTCCTGCCGGTGATTGCCGTATGCCTGTGCCGACCGTCGATAATTACCAGCAGTTGCTTGCGGATGTTGATATGTGGGCGTTTACCGGAGGGGCAGACTTTGATAAAGCGGCAGATACCTGTCTGTCGTTTCTGCTGAAAAACGATTAAACGGACATTCATATGCAGCTAAAACTGACCAGAACCGTAAACATCCCGGATCCGATCCAGGTTGCCCGTTGCGTCCATTATCCCGAACTGGGGCCCAAAATACTTTTTTTCAGTGGCGGCAGCTCTTTACGGTTATTAAGCCGGGAAATAATCAAATACACACACAACTCCATTCATATCATTACCACGTTTGATTCCGGGGGGAGTTCGGCCATACTGCGCAAGGCGTTCAAGATGCCCGCTATCGGTGATATCCGTAACCGCCTGATGGCACTGGCTGACAGAACATTACATGGTAACCCGGAAATTTTTGATCTGTTTGCGTACCGTTTTCCCGGGGATGCGGACAATGCCGAATTGCACAATAAGCTGGAACTGATGATCCAGGGGAAAGACAAACTGATTGCCAGTATACCCGACCCGATGCGAAAAATTATACGCAATCATTTGCGTCATTTTAAAACACATATGCCGGCAAATTTTGATCTTTGTAACGCCAGTATCGGAAACCTTGTCCTGACCGGCGGATACATGAACAATCAACGACATATTGATCCGGTTATTTTTGTTTTTTCAAAGCTGGTCCAGGTCAGGGGAACCGTCCGGCCGGTACTGAACCAGAATCTGCACCTCATCGCCACCTTGCAAAACAGAACGGTCGTAAAAGAACAGCATAATTTGACCGGAAAGGAAGTGTTGCCGATCAAGTCCCCTGTCAAAAATCTGTATTTAAGCAAGCATCTGAAAAGGCCCAGACCGGTTGCTGCTTCGGTGCGCAATAAAACAAAAAAACTCATCGCCGACGCGGAGTTAATCTGTTACCCCATGGGCAGTTTCTATTCCAGTCTTATTGCCACCCTGCTGCCGAATGGGGTGGGGCAGGCGGTTAAAGACAATCCCTGCCCCAAATTGTTTATCCCTAATACCTGCCCGGATCCGGAATTGTATGGAATTTCAATAAATGATCAGGTGGACATACTGTTGAATTATCTGAAGAAAGACGTGCCGGAAACAACCAGGCCCAAGAATTTTCTGGATATCATTATTATTGATAAGAAAAACGGTCATTATAATGGCACACTGAATCGCGGGGCAATGAGGAAGAAAGGAATAACGGTTATTGACAGCAGACTTATTACGCCGGAGAGCGCGCCGTTCGTTGATGAAAAACTGTTGATACCGTTATTGTTGACATTAGCCTGATCCGGATATTTCAAGAACTATCCGGGCTAACACGTAAACCAAAACAGGAGAACATGTCGTGAATGAAAAAAAGAAAGCCATGAAAACAGCGGCAGAAAAAAGGCCACCAGGAAAAAAAGGAATAAGCGCCGCTAAAACAGTCAGTATCAAGGATGCATCGAACTACCTGGAAGAAGTGGCGATGTGTTTAAAAAAGGGCAAGCTGGTTGTAACCCAGGGGGATGAGTGCTGCGCCCTGGCGCTGCCTGACGCCAAAACCTTAAAACTCAAAATTGATGTAAAACAGAAGAAGGACAAGACAAAGGTCGAGATTGGCATGACCTGGCAGCATCTCACCGAATCGATTGAAAAAAATGACCTGAAAATTTCAATAACCGAGCCTGTAAAGATGCCGCCTCCGGCCAAGCCAGCCGTTGCAGCGGCGTCAGCAAAAAAATCACCGGCCCGGAAATCTGCTGCGCGTGCCGGGAAAAAAGCGCCGGCCCCAAAAAAGTAAGATTAGAGAATGGTCGTTTTGGCGCTGGCGATTAAATTTTAAACCGCGTCAACCCTGAGCGCAGTTTTTCTGAAATGCTGTATAGCTCATTGGCCTTCAATTCGACAGAAATACTCTCATCGTTGATCTTTCCGGATGATCCGGCAATTCTTTCGACTTCACTGTCGATTTGTTCCAGGGCCAGGCTGCTGTTGGCCACGCTATGGGTGAGGTTTTGCATGCCCGAAGAGATCTGAGACATACCGGACAGGATCTCTGATGAAATCATGGCCTGCTTTTCAGATGTTTCCGCAATATGGGAAATGATCGGATCGATGGATTCGATGCTCCGGATGATTTCATTGATACGTTCGACAGTATTGGCGCTGACTTTCTGGATATCGAAGACCCGCTCACTGATAATGCCGGCGGCTTCATTTGATTTTCCCGCCAGGCTTTTAATTTCATGGGCCACCACACCGAAACCCATTCCCAGCTGTCCGGCCCTGGCTGCCTCGATGGTCGCATTCAATGCGAGCAGATTGGTCTGCTCGGAAATTTCGGTTATCATTTCGGTAATGCTGTTGATTTCATCCGCAGCTTTTCCAAGTGTTTTGATGGTTTTTGAAATAGTCTCAGAGTGGTTGACTGCCGATTTGGTAATGGTGAGCGCTCTTTCCGTCTCTTTGGCAATGTGACTGATACCGGCATTCATTTCTGACGAAACTTCATTGATCCGGTTTATGCTGGCAAGCGATTGCTCCATTGAGGCCGCCACGACATGCACGGCGGTTTTGACTTTTTCCGTATTTTTTGCCACTTCCAGGGATTGTGTCCTGGTTTCACTGGTTTCCGAAGAAACCTTGGCCGAAGATGTCAGCAGGCTGGAAGAGGAGGCGTTTAAAACCTCGGCGTTGGTCAGAATATCCCGGATCATGGCCTGCTGGTTTTCAAGAAACTGATTAAAATTTTTAGATAACCGGCCCGTTTCATCGCTGCCGTTAACCCGCAACCGTACGGTCAGGTCTCCTTTGCCCTGGGCGATCTGCTGAAACATTTGAGATGTCTTTTTGACAGGGGCGGCGATGCGGCGGGAAATATACAGGCCGATCAACGATGCCAGCAATAAAACAACCAGTGAAACCAGAACCGATTGAACGATCTGGTCGTTCAGCGCTTTTTTCATGGCTGTTTCTTTCTGGGCCACGATCATGTCAATGTCTGAAATATTAATGCTGGTGCATATGACCCACTGCCAGTCTTTGAAATATTTGAAATACATTAACTTTTTTAAGGGCGGCTGATTTTTGTCCGTTGTTTCCAAAAACTCCAGATACCCCTCGCCATTATCCCTGGCCGTGCTCAAGATATTCTGAAACAAAAAATTGCCGTCAGCGTCTTTGATATCTTTGATGAAACCACCTGCCAGTTCATTTCTGGCAGGATAGACATAACAGTAATAATCCTTGTCAAAAACGATAAAGCTGTTCTGATGTTCCGAGCCGAATCGCATATCCTTCAGAACGTCAACCGCATCCGTGTAGAAGCTGGCGTTGGAGACAACCGAATAAGCGTTTGCCATAACATCCCTGATCTGTGCTTTACGCTCTTTGGATAACAGCATCTTCAGGTTTTCCACGTTATGTTCATTGTTCTTTTCCAAAGAAATAATGTTTGATAAAATAGACACGGCGGAAATAAGTAAAACGGTGACAATGGTCAACAGGCTGATCTTTGATCCGATTTTCATTATACATTCCTTCCTTTTCAAGAAACAAATCTGCCTAAAAACGAAATTCAACCTATCGGTATTTTTTTAGAATACAATTATCGGTTGATTAATTTTTTATTCGGATCCGTATTCGATTTGTTCATCCTGCTTGCCCGGCTAACACAAAAAACTTTCTTTCCTTACCAATTCTTCATTTTGACACGTTAAAACAATAACAGATCAAAAACCGATTAACCTATTTTCAAGAAACAAGAGACGAATGACAACGCGAAAAATATTGATCTTCTATTGTACGCTGGCGGCCTTTTTATTCTGTGGTTCTTTGGTGAACGGTTCCGAACCGGAACATTATCAGTATGAAAGTAAAATAGACGAGACCCGCCTTGCGGTTGACTGGAAGCTGGAAAAAAGAACTGAATATTCACTGACGTTTAGAACTGTTGAAGAACTATCGATTACCATAATGAAGCCGGACGGTGAGACGGTTCGTTGGGAATATCAGCACTACGAAGATCAGACGAATATTATCGCCGAACGACAGGATAATTGTATCCATGTCCGGGGCACATTGAAAGGCAAGCCTATAAAACGCAATGAAGCGGTGGATGGTGCTCCCTGGTATCAGGCCCTGTCATTTTCATTAAGACCTTTTGTTATGTCCGAGTGTCAGAAATTAATGTTCTGGACGCTGCGTCCGGAAAAGATGACCGCTCACCGGTTAATTGCCGAAAAAAAAGGGACCGGGACGATTGCCGCAATGAACGAAACGATCCCGGTTCAAGAGATAAAAATAACCCTCCCCGGTGCCCTATCGTCTTTCTGGAGCGGCGCCTACTGGCTTGATTCAGGAAACGGCCGCTTTATCAGATACAAGGGCGCTACCGGACCCCCGGGTAGCCCCGTACTCACAATTGATATTTGTCGTAAAATGTAGCCGTATGCTTTAGCCCCCTTAATGATTGTTTCACCCAGCGGTATTTGTCGCTTGCCTTTGACCTTCTGTCTTTTGTTTTCTTAAGAGATACCCTTCAGTTTTAACACAAAAATAATCAGTCTCTCCGAAAATCATAATAAACAAAACAGACTATGCAGCCAGAAAAAGACGCATGTGAATTTAAAAAAGAAAGTAACTCGTGAGTCGTATCGCGTCAGCCATGCCCCAGGAAGGCATGCAACCATCTGCCTTTGAGGACCGGCCCCCCAGACCCCTTCCCGGTGAGATGTCAGACTATTGCCGCTTTTTCGATGTTTTTCCTCAGTCGTCGGAATCGTATATTGAAAACCTTCCCTTTGCCCCGGGCGATACAACCGCCGGAACGGAAAATGAACTTCAGTCGGCCGTCATCGGGCAGGCGGCTGATGTCGATCTTGCTCAGGTGATCGCCACATCCAATTATTTGAAGAATATTCGGAAAAGAACACTGGCCGGCGAAACACCCCGGCAAATGGCACCGGATCTGGAAAATTTTATCGCTGACAATCCGACCAATATCTGGGAGAACAGCTGGGTACGTTTTCCCAGAAGCGTCCTGAACGACAGTGCCCGTGAAGTTTTAAACCATGACCTTCTGGCGGATAAGCAGCAGCCGCAAGGCCCTATGCGGAAAGACGTCCATAAATTCAATATTGTTCAGGACGGACGGGAAATGCTTCGGCTGCCGGTCAGCTATCTGCTTAAGCTTTCCCTGGCCCAGGCCATGGGAGAGTTACCGCCTGAAGCGACACCCTTAAGAAAGATGGGGCTGCAATTGATGTCTCATTTTTCAAATGACAACACCTCGCCTGAGACATGTTCTTTTTACACGCCCCGTTTGGTGAAAACCCGTGACGGCATGGGCCGATCCATCGCAGCCGAAACCAGCCTGCGTTATTTGGTCTGCCAGGTACTGATTCAATACGCCAATCATTGTTTTGCCCTGTGCACACACGGCCAGGAAGCGTCTCTTTACATGGCACCCAATCCGCCAATCCGTCAGAAAAAGCTGAATGACTTGATTTCGGACGCCTTTTACAGGGAGTTGTTCATGAGCCCCTGCCTTTCAGGATGGGATCGGGGGGAAGACAAACATCACTACATGGGGCTTTGCCACCAGGTTTTGTCCCGCAGTCAACTCAACGCCGTCGCGAAACTCAAGGAAGCCCAGATTATCAACAACAACCTGGTTGTCCTGCCAAACACGTCTAACGTCAGCCTGGCCAACAACGGAACCCATTTAAGCCTCGGCAGTCTGAAGTTGAGCGCTTTGCTGGAAGATTCCAAATCAGGTTTCGGGCCGGCCGATGAAAAAAACATGGGCGACCTGGTCATCAAAATATGTGAGCATTTTCTGCCCCTGTTCGTGGGAACATACAGCGCGGCCCCGTACCGAATCGATTTTACAGATTTTCATCCGGAAAGAGTGCTCGGATATCTTCCCCATGAACTGGATTTTACTCACCTGCGTATGATCTGGCGAAGATGGAAGAAAAAAGCCCGCCTCAAAATTTTAGGGCGGGCCTGTACCCCTTTCGGTCCTTATCCGGTTGATCGTTTTCTGCAGCGCTGCTTTCGGCTGAAGGGTGATTTTGTGCCGGACTTCAGACTGCTGGATTATCTCATCTGTCTGAAAAGCACAGAGGAAAGCGCCGCCCTGGACGGAATCCTTGACAATGATCTGCGACTCAAACGGGATTTAAGCGATCTTGGCGTTTTTGACGAGCGGATGAGTTTGTATTTGCTTTATAAACAGCGGCAATCCCATGTCATGGGTTTTTCCGGTTTTGAAGGACGCTATTACAGTCAGTTTGAAAGTCTTAACACAGACTTGAGCCGTGCGGCCGGTCTCCAGACCCTGATCACCGTCTTTGCCTGCAAAAGCATCCTGAACGGCAGCCTGTCCCACAAGGATATTCCCAGTGATTCCTTTACGGAAAGTGAACGCAGACAGATATTTTTCGCGACCGCAATCGGCTTGCCGACTTTTTATGTCAACAAGAAAACAAAAAACCGGTTCCTTTTGAGAGTTTTGCGTTCGGTCAAAGATATGCGTTTCAGCCGACGTTATCCCGGTTATCTGCGTGTTCCCAACACATCGTTTCACCAGGCACTGATTCGCATGTTGACCGATGAGGCCGCTGATCTGATCGAATTGATGGGCCTTGAAGATACCATCGAAGACTTGAGGAAACGGATCCGGTTTCCGGAACAGCGATCGGTTGCCGGCAGATTAACTGCCGCCATACTGGATAAAGCCGGTGCTCAAAGCCCCATGGATCTGGACAGCAACGAATTTGCCGGTGCCGCCGAAAATTATTATCGTGATGATTTGCGCCTCAAGCACATGACCGAGGCCATGGATTTTCTGGCGCAGGAGATGAATATTATCGACGGAAAAACCATACTGAACAGAGGCCGGTATCGTGAAATCCTCAGATCCGTCCTGCAGGACAAGGATGCCTCCCGCTTCGTATCGGCAGTCAAAGACGATATCCTGAGAGGCACTGCATCGGTAAGCGTACTGGAGCGTTTCCTGGCGCTTTGTGTAATGATTATGGGTATGAAAATACCGCTATATAGAAAGCTTTTCGATGAACCGAATGAAAATGACGGGGAACGGATTGTTTCCTCACCAGTTTGTGTGTCGTGACACAGGCGCGGTGGAAACCGAGGTGCTGGTCGGTGACCTGGCCGTTCTGGGGTTATATCACCTGGCCCGTGAGCGGGCCGGGTGGCTGTTTAACGCCGTCACCAGTGCCCATGTCAGTTCCGCTCTGGGGTTTTGCTGTTATGACCGGCCTTTTTTCAACATACATGCGGCTGTGAAAAGACTGTCAATCAAAATGGGTGTTGACCTCGAGGAATGCCTGGATCCGCCGTCGGCTTATTCCAGCGCCAGAAAATTTTTTGAAAGAAAAATCAAATACTGGCAATATCGCCCCATGCCCGATGAGAGAGCGGCAATCGTATCCCCGGCCGATGCCCGGGTTATCGTCGGCGCTCTGGAAGAAACGCCCGCCCTGTTTCTCAAACAGTCCTTTTTTACCTTCGAAGCGCTGCTGGGCAGCGATAAGCCCGAGTGGCTGAGGGCCTTTGACGGCGGGGACTATGCCGTCTTCCGCCTGACCCCGGACAAGTATCATTATAACCATGTACCGGTCTCCGGAATGGTCAGAGATATTTATGTCATCGACGGTGTTTACCATTCATGCAATCCGGGTGCGGTTATCGTTGAAGCCACGCCTTATTCCAAAAACAGGCGCGTGGTCACGGTTCTGGATACGGACGTGGCCGGCGGTACCGGAATCGGTCTGGTCGCCATGATCGAGGTCGCGGCCATGATGATCGGTGATATCGTTCAGTGTTACAGTGATCACCGTTACGACAACCCTGAAGATGTGGTCCCGGGTATGTTCCTGAAAAAAGGGCAGCCCAAAAGCCTTTACCGGCCCGGCAGTTCTACGGACATCCTCCTTTTCCAGAAAGGCGAAATGCGATTCAGCGATGACCTGGTGGAAAATACGTCACGGTCGGATGTGAAAAGCCGTTTTTCCGAAGGATTGGGGCGCCCACTGGTGGAAACCGAAGTGCGCGTCAGGGAACAGATCGGCTGTGCCGGAAAAAAAGGTTTTGACAAAGATACTTCAATAACTCAAGGAAAATGAAAAATGGCATCTTATGTTTTTGTACTCTGCCTGGCAGTATTTCTGGTAATCATTCTGGCATGGGGTTTCAAGCATCTGCCTGACGCATGCTGGCAGTTCGTGGCGGCGGTCCCCAGGGGAAAGCTGCCGCAAGGCGGGTGGTCCGGGGCGAATTTTACCTATTATGGCCTGATCATTGCCTGTTCAACCGTATTTTCAATGGCACTGGCCATTTTTCTGCTGGGCGCCATTTCGTTACCGCTAAAGGCGTCGTTAACTGTGGCCGCAATCCTTATGGCTGTCTGTATTCCTGCTTCACGAATAGTGGCGGGAATTGTGGAAAAAAAACGTCACACTTTTACGGTGGGCGGCGCGCTTTTTCTCGGTATTCTGCTCATGCCCTGGGTGATTTATCTGGTCAAAAAAACGGGAACCGGCCATTTCCAGATGGAAGTGCTGCCGGTTTGCGCGGCTCTGGCTATTGCCTACGGTTTTGGAGAGGGACTGGGGCGTCTGGCCTGCCTGAGTTTCGGCTGCTGTTACGGGAAACCCATGTCCCAGGTACACCCATTGCTCCGGCGTGTTTTCGGCGGACATGGAACCATCTTTCACGGTGAAACAAAGAAGATCGCATATGCTTCCGGGCTGGAGGGCGAAAAAGTTTTTCCGGTTCAGGCCGTCACCACTACCCTTTACTGTGCCAGCGCCTTGATCAGCACCCTTTTGTTTCTAAAAGGGCACTTTGCCGCGGCTCTGGTGCAGGTGCTTACTATTACACAGATCTGGCGGATTGTTTCTGAAACCCTTCGGCATGACTATCGAGGCGATGGGGAGATATCCGCTTATCAGATTATGATGATCATCACCCTTTTTTACAGCTTTAGTCTACCGTTTGCTTTCCCCATGTCAAACACCACTGCACCTTCCCTGGTTTCCGGCTGGCTGACAATCTGGTCTCCGGGTGTGATTCTGGCCCTCCAGGCCGTCTGGATGGTCATGTTTGTCTATTACGGCAAAAGCCGGGTTACCCGGGCGGTCATCGCTTTTAACGTGCAGCAGGACCGGATATGAGACAAAGAAAACACCCCCACTTCTGAGATTGACTCACAAATCCGATTCGGCAATGGCATCTGTTCTGGAGCGGTAAAGTACAGCGCCGACAATTGCCGTGAAAGGCGCAACCGCGACCAGACCGAAGCTGCCGACAAAGATATTCAGGATTTCGGACGCCACAAAGTTGATATTGAGTATCTGCTTAACTTTCAGTCCTTGCCCCATAAAACACATCAGCATGGCGGTATACCCACCGGAATAAGCCAGCAAAAGGGTCGTCGTCATGGTGCCGATGACGGATCGGCCGACAGCCATCCCGGAAGTAAACAAATCCCAGGTTCCGATATCCGGTTTTTTGTTCGTTATTTCATCCATTGAGGCGGCAATGTCCATGGCCAGATCCATGACAGCGCCCGAGCATGCCAGGAAGATACCTGATATAAAAATTTTCATCAGGTCCAGGTGAGGATATCCGGAATATAAAAGGTTTTCGGCAAAGGGCTTTACCGCACCGTGAAGATGAAAACCGGGAGCGAACAGTTCAGCCAGTATGCAGGCCAGCATCAGACCGGCAAAAGATCCAAGAAAAGCGGTTATCCCCTTACGGGTCATTCCCCCGACCAGGAAGCTGACCGACCCGGTCAGCGCGGCAACCACGCCGAGCGTGACCGGAATGGGGCTGATATTTTTCAAAAGAAGCGGAATCAAGAGTTTCCAGAGCATCAACGCCGCGAATACAAGTGAAAGGAGGGCCTTAAGGCCTGTTTTGCCGGCAACGGCAACCAGAAAAATACTAAACAGGACAACCAGGACCAATTCATGGGTCAGCCGATAGTGCCCCCGGGTGTATGCAAGGTGGACACTGCCATGGGCGGTATTGTATTCGACCAGGATAATATCGTCGACTTTGTAAATTTCATCGTATTCGAGTTTGCCGGACAATGGATTGACCACCCTGGCCCTGGCCCCTTTATGCGGGCCGTCAAGCATCTCGACCTGAACATCCTGCGTGCCGGTCTTGGCGATTAAATTCCGGCGCAGATCCTTGTTATCAATGGAAACGACTTTTGCCTTGGCCAGGATCGCGGTCTTCGACTGGCTTCCCTCAAACCCGGTGGGAAGGAACCAGAGAAGAATGGACAGGGCGGTAAATAAAATAACGGAAGCGTATTCTTTCATGGTTTGTTTTATATCCTGAAAAATTAAAAAACGTGGGTGGAAAAGTCTTTTTTCCACCCACGTATCTGTCCATCCGGTGCTTTTCAGATCTGACCGGATTATTAATGGTTAATTAAAACCGATTAGAACGGGTAGCCCAAGTTTATATTCATGATTTCTGCGATTTTATTGGCTACATCCGTATTCTCGTAATAACCATCAAAGATGTCAGCATTGACGCCGGAGACCAGAACCGGAACCGGAACAGCGGTATGGTAATAGGAGGTCCATGCCAGACCGGCTTTGCGGTTCAAAAGATGGGTAATGGTGACGCTTAACGGATTGTAGTAGTCATACAGGAGATTGTCTTCTTCCTGATAATTGCTGCTAGTCTCGTGGACGGCTTTATCGAAAGCCGCTTCCAGAAGGCTGATTTCGTATTCGGACAGATCGTCGTCGGTGTCATCCGTAAGAGAAGCACCGTCAAGGCCGAAGTATGTATAAATAATCTGCCACATATCGGCATCAATGTTCGCCGGG
Source organism: Desulfosudaceae bacterium (assembly GCA_963674745.2). Lineage (GTDB taxonomy): Bacteria > Desulfobacterota > Desulfobacteria > Desulfobacterales > Desulfosudaceae > JBFMDX01. Next base: position 1,877,611 of record CAXXDV010000001.1, read on the forward strand.
GCCGGATCATGGCCGGCCAGATAATCGCTGAAAATGGTGCTGTCAAAATCATCATAGGCGATTGTCTGGTTGACCAGTCTTTCATAATAAGTCTCATATCCGGTTCCGGCAAAGCCCAGGGACATACCGCCGCACTCATGATCACCGGTTACGACGATCAAGGTCTGGGAGGGGTGTTCTTCGGCAAAATCCACAGCAACCTGAACGGCATCATCAAAGGCAATGGTGTCTTCGATAGCCGCGCGTGCGTCGTTGGCATGGCAGGCCCAGTCAATCTTGCCGCCTTCAACCATCATGAAAAATCCCTGGCTGTTACCTTCCATCAACTCAATTCCCTTGGCCGTGAATTCGGCCAGCGTAATGGAGCCCTCATACGCTTCACCGGCCCCGTCGGCGTTCATCCGGTTGATGGCATACGGGATGGCGTTGGATCCATCAAGGTAGGGGTTCACCGCGATCGCCTGGCCGGAATTTTCGTTTAAGGCATCAAATTCCGCTCTTGTGTCAGCGTATCTAAAACCGTTGGCTACGGCCGTGTTTTCCACCACCTGGTAACGCTCTTCATTGGACATTCCGTCATATTGGGCACTTTTCCACTTGTTGACCCGGAAACCGCCACCGGCAAAATAATCGAAACCTGAATTGAGCAGTTCAAAATCGATCTGTTCGTAATTATTCCGGCTGGGCTGATGGGCGTAAAACACCGCCGGTGTCGCATGGTCGATGGAAACACTCGAAATAATACCGACTTTCTTACCTTTCCATTTAGCCGCTTCGGCAAGAGTGGTATAGGGCATGGTGGCTTTCGGATCCATGGCAATTACACCGATGTTGGTTTTCTTGCCACAGGCCAGCGCCGTCCCGGCTGCGGCGGATCCGGTGATAAACCGGTCATTGGCATAGCTCATTTGCATGCCCTGTACGGGAAATTCACTCATGGCCAGTTTTTTGGCTTTGACGCCTCCGGCAACCGTGTCATCATCCTGGAGTGATGCCAGGTATGCCTCGGTGGCATGAATTTGCGGACTGGCCATGCCGTCACCGATAAAAAGAAAAACATATTTTGGCCCGGCACTGTTAGAACTGCTGGCGGCAAAAGATAAATTAACGCTCAGCAGGCAAGCAAGGCCTGCCATACAAAATGGCCTGACGAAATTTGAAAATTTCATTTTCTTCCCCTTTATGAGTTTAGATTATTTTCAGTTAAAAATTTTTACAGTTAAATCGAAATTAAACGTTTAAAGTCCAGCGTACTTGCTGTGCAGACATGCGGGCACCAAACCACCCCCCCTTGAATTGTTGTGCTGTTTTGATTTATACTTCTGCTGATTGAATCGACAGGCGCGGCTAAAAACACGCTTTTCTGTGATCTGGTTCCACTTATCTTGGGAATATTAACCGAAAATAATAATCCGGTTATTTTTTTATGAACGTGTCCCGAATGATGTCTGCCTGATAAGAAAACGGGGAAATCAGTACTGGCGTTGTAAAGTGCCAGATTGGAAAAAAAGATTGTCAAGTCAGAATCAAAGACGATTGCACGAATTTCAAAAAAGTCCTGGCCGGAGCCCACCCCAGGCACTCATGGTGAATACACGGCATGGAAAAAATTTATAATAAAACCGGGTTAAGGCTGATTTCTTTCAGCTTTAATCAGATCTTCAACGATGGCCAGGCTGCCTTCGGCCCAGGAACGATAACGTTCGAACCCGGCCGCTCGTTTTAAGGCCTTTTCGGCCTCTTTCCAGTCCTTTAGGTCCATGGCACATAGGCCAAGCATGATACAGGCGGTGCTGTTTTTATCATCCAGTTCCAAGGCTTCCTGAAAAGCTTCCATAGCCCGGGCGGTATCCATTTTGTGATATAAAAATATGCCCTTTTTCAGATAATGTTCCGGGCTGGGGGCTAGATCTATCGTTTTCTGGATAAATTCAATCGCCTTGTCATAGCGTAATGCCCTGGCATAGGTTTCAGCCAGTTGTTCGGTGATGTCACCACACTTTTTTTGCCCCAGCGCTTTTTCAAGACAACCGGCGGCTTTTAAAGGCGCATTGATGTAATAATAGATATCTGACAGGTTCTTCCAGTCACCAGGCTCGGGCAGTTTTAACTGATACGCGATTTCAAGCGCTGCGGCGGCATCCCGGTAGCGATTCCGGTTGATGTTCAGGTGTGCTAATAGCTCCCAGTATTCAGCCGATTGGGGTGCAGTTATAAGCAATGTTTCAATCGTTTTTTCGGCCGCCGCCCAGGATTTCTGGCTGATTTGCGTATATGCCAGAAGTATTAACCAGTCCTGTCGGGGCGGGGCAAAATTTGCGGTCAACTGTTGAAGGGTTATTTCCGCGAGGGGAAAATGTTCTCCCTGATAATAGGCGGTCGCCGCCCGATAGAGAAAATCGGCATCTGGCGGTTGCCCGGCTTTTTTTTGAATATTATAGGCTTCAACAAAATGCTCTCCCGATAATCGAAATTGACCGGTCTGATAACAGACCAGCGCGTAGTTCCTGTGCAGGTCAACGCTGGCGGGAATAACTGCCAGTCCCTGTTGATAGGATTCCTGCGCTGCCGTATAATTTTCCTGATAGAACCAGGTATTACCGAGGAGCAGATATACTTCTGCGTACGGGGCATCGGGCTTTTCTGTCAGATACCCGTTAATGGTTGACCGCGCCTGATCATAATTTTTCGCTTTTATGGCCTGTTGGGCATAATAGAGCGTGTTTCGTACCTGGCGGGGGAGATAGTCCGCCTGACCGCCCTGGACGACAGATGTGCTCATTCCCAGAATCAGGGCAAGAATGATACAGGTGAGTTGAATCTGGCGGCAAAGATGCATCATTATCAGTTTATTGCACAGGTAATTTTAAAAAAGCATTTCAAAATATTACGGGCAGGGCGGATTACAAGTCAAATCGGATTGGTACAATCAATCTGGTATTTACCGGTTTGCCCTCATGTATTGCCGGCTTAAAACGCCACTTTAGAACCGCTTCAATAACACTTTGGTCAAAGACATCTGATGGTTCGGACCTTATAATAGCCGGATTTTTTACATTTCCTCCCCGGTCCACAATAAACTTGACAGAGACTTTACCGGTAATCCTTTGCTGCCGAGCCTCATCAGGATAAACCGGACTGACCCGGCTTAGCAAAAGGGGTCGCTGGTCTACTTCGTTAAGATTCAAAGCCTCATCGAATCCGTTTTCTAGGGTTAGACCCGGTGTAACGCCAATACTCATTATCAATGTTATCATGATAACGGTCACTCGAAATTGGTTTGATAATCGTTTCATTGTCAATTCACCTTAATAAGTCCAAACATCCTCTAAAAAACCATTCGGTTTCATATCTTCTAACTACATGTCGAACCGGATCGGTATCGTCATTCGCGAATCAACCGGCTTTCCCTTAAACATACCGGGCTCAAAGCGCCACTTTAAGACTGCGTCAACGGTGTTGTTATCAAAAACGCCTGGCGGTTCGGATCTGACAACGGCCGGGTTTTTTACCATCCCGTGACGGTCAACAATAAATTTTACGAGGACTTTACCGGAAATCTTTTCTTGTCGAGCCTTATAAGGATAAAGCGGTTCAATCCGGCTGATCAGGCGGGGCCGCTGATCCAGCTCATTAAGATTGAAAATCGAATCAATGCCGGCGATGGCCGGGGGAACGGCAATTGCCATATCTCCGGGGCCTTTGCCGGCCAGGGCAGGATCAAAACGGGGCAAATCCAGCTGGATCTGCGGCGGTGGAGGCGGATCATTCTGCTGTTCGTCAGGCATAACGTCTTTTTCCGGCAACGGTTTCAACTCTTCGTCTCTGGTCACCTTTTTCTGCTCATCCTGCGGTTTTTCAATCAATTGCGGTTTATCCATTGTCACTACCGTTGCCGGTTCGCTCCGGTCCCTGGAGGGCCGTTGGGATCCGGTCAACATGGGTATCATTATAAAGACCAGAATGTTTATCAGGGCTGTTAATACAACAATCCACAAATAGTTCAACATCCAGGACGGTATTCGGGAAGGTTCCGTGTCCATGACCAAGTCTTCTTTTATTCTGGTTTTCGGGCCGCGATACTGATGTTCTGCACACCAGCCAGCCGGCATCCATCAAGCACCTTTATCAGGGTATCGATCTGGCCCTGTTTGTCAGCGGCAATGACAACAGAACCTTTGGGTGTCTCCAGAACATACTGTTTCATGCGCGAACGAACCGATCGGACATCGATATGTTTCCCTTGAATAAAGACCTGGCCCTCTTCATCGATGCCGATAATCATATTAGCCGACTCTTTGGAAACAGCTGACTTTGCTACCGGCCGCTTAACATCAACACCCGATTCTTTCACAAAACTGGTCGTGACAAGGAAAAAAATCAACAGGATAAAAATCATATCAATCAACGGCGCCATGTTGATCTCCAGGGCCCGGGACCTTCGGTTGCGGATGCTGCCAACGCTCATGAATGTTTATTCCTTTTCTTTAATGAATTACAGTTCTCGTAAAAGCCCCAGGCAGAAATAATGTATTCGGTCCCTGATTCTTTCCGCCCGGCGACTGATAAAACTGCCTAGAATCAAGCCCGGTACTGCTACTACCAGGCCGGTCTGGGTGGTAATCAGGGCTTCGGAAATGCCGGATGCCATGGCCCTGGCATTGCCGGTGCCGAACAGGGAAATCACGTCAAATGTTTTGATCATGCCGACAACTGTTCCCAGCAGGCCCAGCAGGGGAGTTATAGCCGCAAGCACCAGGATGGTTTTGACATGCCGGTCCACCCGCATCTCATGAAGCCGCTGAAGTCTGTCCAGGTCCTTTTTGGTCGGCTTAAGACGTGCTGTCCGGTATTGCATGAAACTTTGCAGGATTTCAACCTGCCAGGGCGCTGCGGAAAAACCGGGTGAATCTTTTTCTTGAACACACTCCAGAACGGACCGTTCCTGGCTACGCCAGCGGTAAAATTCAACGAGTTTGGTGATAATTAATCCCCACATCCACACGGAAATGACAATCAGGGGGATAATTACCCCACCGCCGCTCTGGAGATATTCAACGGTTTCAATCAGCAGATTGTTCATTGGGCCGTTGCCCCCTCTGTGATAACGCCTTTCTTTAAAAGTGCCACTACGATTTTATTGCCTTTTTCCTCGATATCCCCCAGTATTTTGTCAATACGCCGTTCCAGAAAATGATGCATTAAGATGATCGGCACGGCTACGGCCAGGCCGAGCTGGGTGGTCACCAGTGCCTCGGAAATACCGCCGGACATCAATTTGGGATCGCCGGTACCAAACAGGGTAATCACCTGAAAGGTATTAATCATACCGGTCACCGTACCCAACAGCCCCAGCAGGGGGGCGATGGCCGCCAGGACAGCCAGGGTGGCCACAAACCTTTCCAGGCGAGGAATCTGTCGCAGTATAGCCTCCTGAATTGCGTTCTCCATGGTCTCCCTGGAGACGTTCAAGTGCTCGAAAACCGACCGTAACACCCGGCAGGTCGGAAAACGGTTGTTTTTATCACAATAGTCGCGGCATGCCTGCCATTCTTCCCGGTCAACATACCCAAGAATATCGGCCATGATTTTATCTGAGTTGGTACGAATCCGCATGAGAAAGGCAAATCGTTCGGAGGCCAGAACAATGGCCACCAATCCGATAAGTAAAAGCGGCCATATTAACAGGCCGCCGGCATTCAGCCAGTCGGCTACATCTTTCTTCTCCGACAGCATCTCAAAAACCGTACCGCCGGAAATGTCCAGAGGCATATGAAGTGTCTTGCCTTTAAAGTACGATTTCAAGGAAGACGACACGTGCCAGGGAAGATCCCCGGTTACCGCTACATATTTTTTATTTTCTCCTGTGCGAAGATATCCGACATCATTGTTACGGGTCTGAAAGGCTGCCGTAAGGGTACCGATACGAATGATCCGACCGGTTAGTTCGCTGTAGTCAGGACCGATAAAACGCCCTTCATACAATTTTCGTTCACCGGATGCGGCCAATTCCGACCAGTATATATCAACCAGGGTATGTACGCCCTCAATCCCGGGAAACCGTTGTTTTGAAATCAACGGCATTAATTGTTCCATACGATGCGGTTGTTCAGCCGAAACCGGACTTTTCTCAATCAATGCGACAGCCCGCTGCGCGGCATTATAAAGCGTATCTTCGACGTTTTTGATCTCTTCTTTTTCGCTTTCAATGGCTTCTTTCAGGATTGTTTCCCCATCCAGTAAATTCTGAAACGTCTCTTTTCTGGCACGAAAAACTTCTTCCGCCGCACTCAGCTGTTCGGTCAGGCGGTTTCTTTCCTTCTGAAGTTGACTGCGATCCATTTGAATCAGGGACAACGTATATCGGGCATCCTGTTGTGTCTGTCGGCTCTCCTCGATAATCCGGGAAGCAAAAGATTCTGTCCGGGGTTCGGAAAAGGCTGTGCACAGAGGAAAAAGAGAAAAGACCAGGATGAACATATAACACCACCGCAATCTCATTATTTAATCCCTCCTATCGGCAGATCAACAATTTCCACGGCTTTTTTCTGACTGACCATATCAATGGTATCTCCGATCACTCCCTGAAATTTGGATGAAAGGGCTTCCCACTGGTTGTTCTCAGGGTTCAACCGGCCGACATGATGACCATCAAAAGACCTGTAAAACAGGGCGATCCTGCCGATGCGGAGGATCTCAACCTCAATATCTCTCCCACCCACGGATAATGTTTCCGGTGTCACCTCCAGTGAACGGCCGTATTCCGCCTCCACCGCCAGAGCTTCCAGAACACGGTTAAGTTTGTCACTCATGGACAGGTGATAATCATTAACAGCAGATTTCAAAAACGACAAACGCTGATTTCTTTCTTCCTCCAGAAAGTTCATATCCTGGGTGATAAATTTTTCCAGCCGCCCGATTACCGTGTCCAGGTAGGGTTCCAGTTGCCGACGTAATTTGTCCATTTCTTCTTTTTTACGTTTGAGCTCGGCAATGGTCGTTCGTTCATTTTCGATATATGCGGCATACTTCATGTTCTGATATTCTACCCAGGCCAACCGCGTTTTTGTCTGCCGGATTTCGGCAATAAAACCTTCTTTCTCCTGACTCCACTGGTCTGCTTCTTTCTGGGCCTCGATTTCCACTTCTATGGCCTTTTCCAGATGAACCCGGGCCTGATTAATATCGACCGTCTCTGCCTGAACGACCGGGGTTAAGAAACAAAAGAACCCCGTTATCGCCCCAAAAAATTTTAATAACCGTGAAAAAGAAATATCTGTTCTCATTTGGCCTCCGCCTTCTCCGGCGCTTAACAATTTATTGTTCATCGATATGTTTTGCGAGGTCCTCCCAACGGTAATATTGAAACGTTCTGTCATTTGACATGGCCACAAAAAGACCGCAGCGAAACGTTTCGTTCAAGGCCAGGGAACATACGTCGGAACCGTCACTTTCATTGACCGCCAGATTAATCTTCCCGATGAGGTGATGGAGATGGGGTTGATCAATTGTTCCTATCCGGTTGTAAATATTGAAGCTGCCTGATTCCTGGTCGGAAACAAGAATATACCCTTGCTTTTCGTCTTTAGCATAAATAGATATACCTTCCCGGTCAGCAGCGAATCCTTCTGTGCCAAACAATGCTAGCTCCTCATCTCCAGCATCCGGGTCGGCGTGGTATTTCCGTATGCCGATATTTTCATCAGCGTAATAGACGTAGCCATGCGCGTCATCGACGGCAATGGCTTCGATCTCCTTTGTCCCACTGAATCTGCCGAACTTTCTCACCAGGTCGGCGGTTACCCGGCCTTCACTTGTTCCCAGTCGATACTGCCACAGATAATCTTTTTCCGGTCCGTTTTTTCGTCCGACTATGGCGAATACCGCCCCGTCTGACGGCCGTTTATAAAGAGCGATTCCCATTGGCGACCGGTAACCCTCACCCTGTTCTTTCGCAAATACTTCTATGCCGCCGCCGTCCAGCGGTTTCATGTCCGGCAGAGCGAACACCCGGATACAGTGTGTAATCCGTTCGGTTACTACGGCAATGTCCAACGGACGGTCGTTTATCATCAGCCCGTATTCCACATCCACATTATTTGGTCTTCGCAAACCCCGAACGACCTTGCTTTCAATAACACGACCGCTCAAATCAAAAACATAAAGTGCCCCGGGATCATGTTTATCGGTGCCGATAACCAGGCTTTTCCCGGGTTCGGTCGGGTGCACCCATATAGCGGGATCATCGCTATCATTTTCTACCGGTGAAGTTACAATAACAGGCTGAATTATAGCGGGCACGTCGGTTACAAAAAAATCCGTCCAGCAACATGCGCTCAGTGCAAGAAGGGTCATAAATAAAAATATTTTTTTAATTGTATTCATTATATTGCCGGATAAATAATACCCCGGGTTCGCCAATTGAAGTGGGACCCGGGGCCAGTTTGATGTTTACATCGCATTCATTTTCATGCTGGAGTATATCCTGACGTTCTCCTCCCTGTCGGAGGAGAACGTCAGGATATTTGGACATATCTACATGGCGAATTTAATACCCACCCGGGCCGACCAACCGTACTCTTCAAACTGACGCAACCGGCCGGATTCTCCATAATAGGCTTTTAACGGCTCATTGGTAATATTGATCAGATTGGCATAAACCGTGTACTTCTCCATAAACGTATAGGCCGTTGACAGGTCAACCTGGAAATGATCGTCTATATATTCGTCTTCCAACGGTTCTTCGCCCAGCGAATCCAGATATTCGCTGCGGTAGCTTCCGCTCAGCCGGGCAAAAAAACCGCTTTTTTCATAAGACAGGGCTATGCTGCCAACCGTGTCCGAATGACCAACAAAATCGATATCGCGGGCAGGTTCGCCGCCGGTTTCCGGTACTTCAGCATTACTGCTGGAAACCGTCAGGTTGGTCAGAAAAGAAAAGCCGTCAAGAGGGGCCGGCAGAAATGAAAGCGCCTGTTGATAGGCCAGTTCCATGCCAAGGATATGACCGTGCTTGCCGTTATTCCAGGTGGTCAGTTCATAATCACCCATGTCGCTGGTCTGAGAGTAAATAAAATTATCGATATCCTTGTAGAAAACGCCGATAGAGGCCATTCCCACCATGTCGGGCAGATAATAAGACAATGTGGCATCCAGGTTCATGGCTTCATAAGGATCCAGTTCAGGGTTACCGATTTCGATGTTGTCATCTTCGTCTGTTACCTGGGCATATCTTGTCTGTTCCCATAATGGCCGTGATATACTGTTGGTCCAGGCGGCATGAAAGACGACGTCATCGATGATGTCCATTTTAACATGAATTCCCGGCATAACATTCGAGTAATCATGTTCAAGGCGGGCCGCGCCGACCACGGGATTGTCAAGGTCTTCATCAATTATATATCCCTTTGCCTCCAGGTCGGTATACTCCATACGGATGCCGGCCATAACATCGACATCATCAAAGGACACGTTCCCCATGATATACATTCCGGTAATGTCCTCGTCTGTTTCATAGTCCTCCGCCAGTGAATCGACGACTTCATATTCCATGGCAAAGGCCTGACGGTTGCTTTCAAAACGACCCGTTAAACCTTCGTCAATCAGCGGAAAGTCGGAATATTCATTGCGTCCTCCGCCTGTATTCCCCGCCAGTGTGTCAAAGTCTCCCGGCGCATCGTCATTCACGTATAATTCCACATCACTCTTTTTGTTCCTGGCGCTGAAAAGGAACCCGCCTTTAATATAGGCAGGATTAGAGGTGTCGAGTTCTTTTTTGAAATTCACACCGTATATCCGGGCCTTTTCCTCAACGATCTGGTTCTCGTCCGCCACTTCGTCAAACTCATAAATACCCAGGTCATTAATATCCCCGGTTTGCGCGGTTAACTTCGGCGTATCACCATAGGCGCCCGAGTAACGGTAACTCAAATCTTCGGTAACAAAGGTGAACTCTCTATCATCGGGGGTGTCCTGCTCGGCATAGGAATAGGCCGCCATATAATCGATGGTCCAGTTGTCCACAACATTTTCACCGCCAAAGGATAAAGCGTAGTTCATTTGAGTTTCAGTCCGGTCCTTCATTAGGATAGCCGTCTCCGGATAAATCCCATCGTCTTCATGAACGATCATACCCGTATTACCACCGGCATCTGGTTCCATGGCCATGTCGCCGATTACCGTCCGCCGCCGGTACTCATGATCTTCGTAATCACCGTATAGTCCGCGCAGAAAAAAATTATGGTTATTATCAGGTCTAAATTCCAGGTTGGCTGTAAGTCCCATCCTCTCACGGGTTAAATCATACTCACGGTATTCCAGGCTGTCCGTAACCCAGATCCCGTTATCGTTCTGCTCCCATGGGTCGGCTTCGACATTGTCTGAACCGAGGTCTCTTTTGTCAAAGCTGGCAGACAAAAGCAAACCGAATTGCCGGTTTGCCCCGAAGACATCACCATAGGTCATCTGGGCACTCTCCGCCCATTCTTCCGTCAACTCTGAATAGTTTCCGCCCAAATTACCCATGAGCGTCCGCTTGGATTTATCATAAGCACTCGGGGTTTCAATATTGATATGGCCGCCGATACTGTCACCCGGCATATCGGGCGTCAGCGCCTTGGTCACCACCAGTGTTTCCATGACATTCATGGGTAGTACATCAAGCAGTACGGCCCGGGTATCGGCATCCGGTGCGGCCATGGCAACATTATCCACAGAGGCACTGTTCAGGTGAGGACTGATTCCCCGTACAATAACAAACCGGCCTTCACCCTGATCCCTTGCAATAGAAATACCAGGCAGGCGGTCCAGGGCTTCAGCGGCATTCTGATCCGGAAACCGGCCGAAAGCATCCGATGCCACGATATTTTTAAGATTCAAGGATGATTTCTGGCGGTTCAGTGCCTTGGCCTGGCCCACCATCGATCCCTGTACCACCAGTTCTTCAAGGGCATTGATGGATTCGCCGAAATTAATGTCCAGACGAACGGTTTCCCCGGTTGTTACCTGGATGGATTCTGTTACCGGTTCAAAACCGATATATTTAAATGTCAAGGAATGGCTGCCCTGCGGCAGATTTATTCTATATTCACCATTGGTGTCTGTGGTCGTTCTAAAACGACCGTCCGGTGTGGAAACCGCAACACCCATTAAATTAATATCATTCCACACATCTTTTACCTGGCCGGTCACCTGTCCTTTGTCCCCTGCGAAAGAAATACCGGCTGACAATAATAGACAGATAATTATTGCAAGCCGTTGAAGAAATGTTCTTCTGATTTTCATGGTTCTCCTCCCCTTGATAATTAATAACCGTATCATTGATCTTTAAAATCAAAACTTTCCCTAAAAAAAATTCTAATTGCAGCGTTATCAAATGATGAAATTGTGAAACTTCGATGAACCGATGATTTGATTATGGTTAGCCACCCAAAAATAACAGTCCGATGACAATTTTTTAACGGAAACCAGATAAAGCCCTAAACAATCATGATTAAGATATCGAACTATAAGCTGTGGATGGTTATGATAGAATGTTGATGCTTTTGACTGTGAATGAATAAAAAGTCAGATTAATATGTGAATTTAATTTTTTGGATAACGATATGAATATGAGAAAAATCAGAAGCGTGTTGATGTGTCACCTGGCCGGCTGTTTTTTAGCCATTTTTGTGTCAGGCTGCGCCTTGACGTATACTGCGGCTTCAAGCGTCAAAAACGCAGGCTCTGCCGGAGGGGGAGAGCCCAGATATATTTTCTTCCTGGTTCCTGACGGCATGGGGCTATCGAACGTTACCGCCGCCCGTATTTATAAAAACGGGCCCGGCGGCGTTCCGCTGACTTTTGAAAGACTTCCCTATATCGGTTATCAGCGCACACATTCAAAAAACAGCACGGTCACCGACTCTGCCGCTGCCGCCAGTGCCTGGGCGTCCGGAGAAAAATTCAACAATGGTGAAATTTCCTGCCACGATGACAATGGCGACGGACTCTGCGACGGGACCTTAAAGAATCCACAGACCATATTGGAACTGGCAGCGGCCCGTGGGATGGGAACAGGCCTTGTGGCCACCTCAGATATCACTCACGCAACGCCGGCTGTATGGGGGGCGCATGTTCACAGTCGAAAATGTGAATCTGAGGTTTTCTCGCAATTCCTGGATCTGGGTATCGATGTGCTGCTCGGCGGGGGAATTGCAGCCAATCATGGTGCCTGTCTTCTCGAACCGACTGATGAGACAACAACAGAAGCGTTGATTCAAAGAGCACGTAATGAAGGATACGCTTATGTAACAACTGAAAAGGAAATGATCGCCAGGCAGGCATCAGCGAAGAAGATACTCGGTGTTTTTAACAGCGGCGGTTTATCTCCGCTTTACACCCGTTCATCTGCGTCTACCGAACCCACCCTGGGAACCATGACCAGAGCGGCGTTGGAAGTTTTACAGGGCTTTAATAGCGGTTTTTTTCTGTTGGTCGAAGGGTCTCAGGTGGACTGGGCCAATCACGATAACGACATGGTCTATCAGATTCATGAAACCCTTGATTTTGATAATGCCGTTAAAGTCATTCTGGACTGGGTGAATGGCTCTGAAATTCGAAAGAAAAACAGCCTTGTCATTGTAGTGCCCGATCATGACTGCGGTGGTTTTGGCATCAACGGGCCTAAAGGTGAGCTGTCTGTACCCGGTGATTCCGGCAGGAAATATCGGCTTAAAAACGAAGCCGGTGTCATGGTGGACTTAAAAAATAATGATGGGAAGCCGATTTACGCGCCTGATTTTGAAGCCGGCTGGACCTCAGACGGACATACGGCCGTAGATACTCTGATCTGGAGTAACTCTCCTGCCTGCGGCCGTGCAATGGATAACACGGATCTGTTTTATGTAATGAGAACTTTTCTTCAAGGTAACTTCTAAAAGCCGGCGCAACCGTTGAAAAACTAAAAAAACGCAAAATATCGTCATCTGATGTTGGATGCCCCCATATTGATTACGGGCTCTGCCTGGGCTTCTCCGCAAAGCACAACCAGAAGGTTGCCCACCATTGCCGCTTTACGCTCTTCATCCAGTTTTAGAATTTCTTTCTCTGATAATTCCGCAAGGGCCATCTCCACCATGCTGACGGCACCGTGGACGATTTTTTTCCGGGCTGCAATGATGGCCTCTGCCTGCTGACGCCGGAGCATGGCGCCGGCTATTTCCGGGGCATACGCCAGGTGTGTCAACCGCGCTTCCGACACAATAACGCCTGCTCTGGAAAGTCTTTCCTGAAGTTCTTTTTCCAGGGCTTTGCTTATCATGTCGGTGTTGTCACGTAACGTTGCTTCTTTTTCGTCCCCATCCTCGGAATGATCGTAAGGGTAATTGTTGGCCAGGTGGCGAAGGGCCGATTCGCTCTGCACCTGAACGTAATGCTTGTAATTGTCCACGTCAAATAATGCTTTGGCCGTGTCCTGAACGTGCCAGACGACAACGGCGCCTATTTCGATCGGATTGCCGCGCTGATCATTAACCTTCAGGGTTTCCGTTTCAAAATTCCGCGCTCTTAAGGACACACGATATTTTTGAAAAAGATGCATGGATGCTGAGTGGTCTTTATCCTGAGATGCCATTGAATCCCACGGTCCCCGGTGCACGGAAAAAGGGTTCGCCCAGTGAAACCCGTCTTTTTTAACTGTCCCCTGGTATTTCCCGAAAAGAATTAACACCCTTGCTTCATTCGGCTGTAAAGTGAATAATCCCTGGGCCAAAAAAATTATTAGGGACATGCCGATTACAATGAAAAAAACACTGCCAAATGCCATATCGACAACAAAAAATAAAACCATTACTGCCACTAGTAATATTGCAATTACACAAAGCATTATCAATCCGTTCAATGTACTGACAATCTTTTCTTTCATGTTTGCTCTCCCGAATTCCATGCAACGACGTAATGGCACAAATTTTCAGTGTGATCCATGGCACCGGTTGCTATGGGGGTAATTGGGCTATTATAGGTTTTTCTGTGGCGCTTTCGGCGGACTGAAATAACGGTATTATGGTTTACGGCAGATATCCGTCAGACGGCATGAAATTTTCATTGTTTTGCAGGATATGATTTTTTACGGTTTTTTCCACAAGAATTGGGATGAAATCAAGGACCACCGCATCACGCTCCAGCCGGGAACAGTATTTCCAGTATAATGTCTTTAATTGTTCATCGGGAATGTTACCAAAATCGTTTTTAATTCTTTTAAAACTTTCCTGGTGTTGTGTTTTTGGTATCCTGCTTTCCATTTTATCGATCTCCATTTACAACAAATCAAAAAAAAGAGGAAGCAAAAGCATCTCCCTAATTACATATAAAAATATCGCAAAGGACGACTGCCCTGTCAAGAATCGGCTACCCATAAATCCCTTTGTCCTGGACCGTTTCGTCATCTGTTAACTATTTGGATTTAAGCGAATTCAAATCAATTGCGGCAAAGTCGTCATCGGTCTGATTTGTAAGCGTTTGATTAGTTTTCTGTGAAAAACAATCGGCAAAATGGACTATCTGTTCAAAAGGATATAACCATAGATGACTTAAATCATTAAATAGCGACTCATTTGACGTAAGCCGGGTGCTTTCCCTGGAATTCATCTCTAAAGGAACAGCGGATAACTTTGGGAATGGATCAGGAAATACATTTAACGCAATAATGGATAATACCTTTTAAGAACGCATACATGGACGGCAGCAGGGAACTCTTTTCTCAGCCTTTTGAATAAATTATGAAAATGATGATGGCTATGAAGGTTGATAAGGATTCTGTTTTCTGTTACTAATGCAGCCCCCAATCAGCCTGATTGATATAATTATTCCAAAACCTATTGCCATGGAAGCCATCATGCCCGGGTTTTTAATCGGATTCAGCGACTCACCTGCCTTTACCGCCTCGATGATATTGTCGCTCAGCCATGTGAGTACTATTATGTGATGAAATGTCCCCAGCACGGTTCCCAGTAAGAAATCCCTAAAGCCTATATTTGACAGGCTGAGCATCCAGTTAAAAGGCGGCAGCATGAAAAACAACAACCGCAAATACAGGACTGTTTTGAACCCCCTATGCTCAAGTTTTTTATCGAATTGATCAAGTTTGCTGCCGCAAAGTCTTTTTAAAAACCCCCTCCCAAGGTATTGAGCAATAACGTAAATTGTCATTGCCGCAATATAAATAGAAATGGCTGACACAATTGCTGCCTTAATTCCACCAAAAATGATGACTGAGAACAGGATGATTACAACGGATGGGATATTTATTACAATTGCACATATGGCAACTATGACAAACAATACATTCCCGTAGAAACCGTATCCTGAGATGAGTTTCCGAATAGATTCGATACTGTCGGATATGTACTCTTTTGTGAGATTTTGCGAGTAATCTGTATAATAACAGAAAAATATTCCGGCTGAAATGATTGTAAGCAGGATAATGGCCCTGATAACGGATGACCTGTCAAATTGTTGCTCTTCCTGCATCTTATTATCTGTTTTTATCAGTTGAAAGTTTCTATATTGGTCTTCACAGATCTTTTAATGAAAATGAAAGAAGGTGTTTAATCAATATCACAGAACGAACCAAAAGAAACCAGGAGGCTTTATGATGTTTATGGTGATTGTCGATTCACCCCAGGAGATCCTCCTGTTTGTATAATTTATGGTATTGCCGCATTTCTTCTTTAGAGTACCGTTCCAGTCGTTGCTCCGGAATTTTTACTCTTTTCTCAATATCTGTAACTTTTGCATTCTCGACAAATAAATTTCTTCCCCTGCCGAACTTGATCAGTTGAAAAGAATCGTACAAATCACCTGTCACCGTATATGCGTTAAAAGTCAGCGTGTTTTTATTGATGTCTATGATCTGATATAGCTGAGTCAAAGAGGCTGATTGATCAGGCATCTTTTGCGGACCCAGGCCATACATTTTTTCACCAGCCACAGACACCACATATACAGGCGTGCCTGAACCATGTGAGCCAATCGAGTCAATATAAATTCCCCGGCAATAGCAATGATCATGTCCTTGCAAAACAAGGTCAACACCATATTTCTCAAGAAGCGGTTTTATTATTTCCCTTAACCCGTCATTATCGCGCCCTCTGGAACAGGAGAAAACCGGATGATGAAAGGTGACAATCGTCCAGTTTTGTGAATTTGATGCCAATACATTTTCAAACCACTCGATTTGACGTTCGGATTCGGCCTCATCTAAGATAAAGGGAAACGAATCTAAAGATATTATCCTGGTTCCCTGGTAATCCACAAAGTAAACCCTGTTTTTAAAGGGAAACGGACCGTTTGAGGGGTTGATGAAAATCTGATTCCAATGACGGGAAAATGGTCTTTTACCATTTTCAGGCCTTTTGTAATATTCATGATTTCCGGGTGTGGCGATACAGGGAACCTGGCTGTAAAGGTATCCACCGGCATGAAAAAACGCCTGCCAGTCCTTATCGATGCTTCTGTTGACAAGGTCGCCGGCAAAAAGCATAAAGGCCGCTCCGGGGTTGTGCGCGTAAGCCTGCCGGATATTTCTCGAACCATTCTCAATAATTCCATTTTGTACATCACCGAAGTATATGAATGAAAATGGTTTTTCTGTTTTCGATGCGGTTTTAAACTGAATCCATTCGCTGAATTTTTTGCCATCTCCAACCCGATAAACATACGGTGTGTCGGGTTTTAACCCGGTAAAGATGACCTTATGCCCCATTGCTTCCTTCCGGCCTTCTTCCCAGGATGAACTCTTCCCGGTTACCTTTATTATATTATTATCCAATACCGGGGCGGGGCTTGCTTCGGTAATCTCGCCCAAAGCTTTTTTAATACTAAAATCTGTTCTCCAGGTTATGCCAATGGTGTTTGAGGGATCGCCCGGGAAGCACATCATAATGCGGTCGGGATATTCGCTAACGGCCCTGTCTTCTGTGTTCTGCCGAGATTGTGTAAAAGAGACAAACAGAATCATCAAAAAAAATAATATGTAGATAAGGGCGTTTTTCACTGGTTCGGCCTTTAATTTTATCTGACAAATTTAAGGTCGAAACGTTTAAAACAAATGTGAATAATATTTTTTTTTGATAAATGTTTATTGAATGTATGATGAGTATTCCCTGCTCTTTTCTTCGCAAGCTTTTTCATCAATTATCCGACGGATCATCCGGGCCAGGTCGGATTTGACAATCGGCTTCATCAACAATCCTTTGATGCCGGTGGCTTTTACTATTTCCTTGTTGATCAGTTCGCTGAACCCGGTGCAGATCAGTATGGGCATGTCGGGTCGTATGGATAAGACTTTTGCGGCAAGTTGATCGCCGGTCATGTGCGGCATGGTCATGTCGGTTATCACAAGATCAAATCTATCAGGACTTGCCTCAAACGCTTCCAGGGCTTCCACGCTGCCGGTTCGCATGGTGACATGGTACCCGAGTCTTTCCAGCATTAGTCTCTCCATATCGGCAATTGACACTTCATCGTCAACCAGGAGAATATGTTCATTCCCGGTTGGTATGCTCTGAGGGATTGTCACCACATTCGATATTTCCTCGTTCTCGATAACGGGCAGATAAACATGAAAGGTGCTGCCGATACCGGGTTCACTATAAACAGAGATATGCCCTTCATGATTGTTGACGATTCCATATACGACGGCCAGGCCCAGACCGGTTCCTTTGCCGCTTTCCTTTGTGGTGAAATATGGATCGAAAACTCTATTGATGATGTCCGGTGTCATCCCCTTACCGTTGTCGCTGACAGTCAGTCGAATGTATCTGCCCGGGGTTAAACCCGGTTTGTCTTCCATGTCGTCCGTTTCAAGTTCAATCTCAGACAAGGTAACCTCGATCTTTCCGCCTCTTTCATCCAAAGCATGGTAGGCATTTGTAAACAGGTTTATCACAATTTGGTGGATCTGGGTGTGATCGCCCAGGATCAATCCGCAGTCGTTGTCGATGTATTTATTAATTTCGATATTCATGGGTATGGAAGCGCGAATCAGTTTAATGGCTTCTTTTACGACAATCTTGACAATTAAAGGCCGTTTTTCCTGACTGCCCTTGCGGCTGAATGTCAATATCTGTTTTACCAGATCCTTTGCCCGCATGGAAGCCGTGAAAATACCCTGAAGGAATTCATGTTCCAGGCTGTCCGGCTGAACACAGTCTATCGTTAACTCCGTGTATCCGACAATCGAGGAAAGAATGTTATTGAAGTCATGGGCAATCCCTCCGGCCAATGTCCCGATTGATTCTACTTTGTGAGACTGGATGATTTGTTTTTCCATCTTTTTTATCTGAGTAACATCCCTGACAAAACACAGCGCTGCCGGATTATTTTCCCATATGATCTGCACACCGTTTATTTCCAGCAGCAACTCTTGTTTTGATTTGTCCTTTACCCTGAATGTGGTGTAATCCGTTATATTTTGACCTTCAATGATCTTTGTATAGCGATCGTGAATTTTGCTTTGGTCATCCGGATGAATGATATCCATAAAAGAAATACTTGATAATTCTTTCTTTGAGTAGCCCAGGATTTTTTCCGTACTTGAATTGCAATATTTCATCATATCGTCCTGGGTGACGATAATCGCATCACGCGCGTTTTCTAAAATAAGCCGATGACGTTCTTCGGCGATTCGTTTGTTTTTTACTACCTGTATTTCCGTGGTAATATCACGGATAAATTCCACTACTCCGCTGATCTCTTTGGAATTCTGATCCGTCAGGGGAAATACCGACAATTCGATCCATTTGATATCGGATCCGGCAGGGCCGGGTACGATATTCGTTTCAATTTTACCAGAATCAATGCATGAGAGGGCCGGGCAGGGTTCGCAAGGCTCTTGGGAACTGAAATAACACTCGTGACATTTCCGGCCCTCCAAAGGCCGGGTTTCCGGATACCATTTTTTTATCACGCCATTGACCTGTCGGATGGTCAGATCACGGTCCAGAATGGAAACACCATCCTGAATACTTTCAAACAAATTCGAAAAAAGTTTTTCACTGTTTCGTAATGAAATTTCTATATTCGTCTTTTCCGCAATATATCGTTCCAGATCGGCTGCCATCTGATTAAACGACTTGCCCAATATACCAAATTCATCTTTTGATTTTATTGGTATTCTTTTTGTCAATTCCCCTTTACCCAGGGCGGATGTTGCCGAGAGCAACTGTTTAAATGATCTGGTTACATGGGTCGTGAGCAGAAGGACGATGACGGTACATAGGATTACGGAAATAAATATTAATGAAAGGATCATTTGTTTTGCTTTGTTTGCCGTACCAATGCCCTCAAGTTTGGCATTGTTCAGATCAGCAAGCGCCGAATTTTTCACGTCCTCATGGAGAATGTGGTGTAGGTTCGAGCGAATTTTTGTAAAGTTGGACAGATAATAATTAAATGCGTACTCAATGCCGAGGATTTCTGATGTCAAAGCGTGTGTTTCGCTGAACAGGTTACTGATTTGTTGCGTCCAGTATTTTTCATCTTCCGTTAACGGCAGGGATTTCCATTGTTGGAGATGACCGAAAAAATCGTTGGCATGGATAGAAATGCGATCTTTATATTCAGGCGCTTCCGTAATTAAGTAATTGCCCAGCCCGATACAGGCTTCATTGTAGTTTGTTCTCAAGCCGAAATAGTGAAGTATCTTTTGCGTTTGAACGGGATTTCCGGTATCGGTCAATTCGGGTTGATACTGGCCGAAAAGCAGAAAGGCCGAATTGAGTTTTTCGGCAAAGTCCGCAAACAGGTTTTTCTGGTAATCCTTGGCGTTCATCAAGCTGATGCCGGTGGGTTGGAGCTCCTCATAAATTTTTGCGATATCTTCGCCCGGATCATTTCCCTGGTTGTTGTTCAAAAGCTGTAGATATTCATTATGAAATTTTTTAAAGTCCTGGTCGTTCTTTACAATATTCGCACGGGCTTGCGGATCTGTGTTGAAAAGATAATTTAGAATATTTATTTCCGTTTCAATGGCATGAATTTCCATTTCAAAGGCGGCTGTGGTTTTGGGCTCGGCTTTATCCGTTATCTCCTGTATGTCCCTGATAACGGTTTGCGCTTCAAAATAGGATACAAATCCGATCATTATTAAAAAAAGGAGCAGGATACCGAATCCAAGCGCCAGCTTGCGCCCGATTGTGAATTTTATCATTGATCATACCTCGGCAATCTTAATGATTCGTCATTTCGGTGCATTGTAAGAGAAAAAGACCGAATAGCGCTGATACAAAATTTAAAAGTTGAACGGTATTATAGAGACAGGGTGTTAAATTAATATGAGGGCAACGGTAGCTTTTTGATTTTAAGGACAAGTGAGCATATACTGGTATCATCTTGATGGAGCTGATATCACCAAATTATCGCCAGCCACCGCCTGAAGGTAGATGCCGCAGGATAAAACATTGAACAATCGAACTAAAAATCGTGTCCGTAAAAATGGACCTTCGGTGAAACATCCGAAACGGAGAGGAGAAAATGGCTCTTGATGCAAAACGATTATCCATGAAATACGAAATGACAATCCCCGCCCCCCGTGAGCAGGTTTTCCCTATGCTTTGTCCTGTCCGGGAGTATGACTGGCTGCCTTACTGGAATTGCCGCATGATCTATTCGCTTTCCGGGGTGGCCGAACAGGATTGCGTATTTATGACCGATTTCCCGGACAGAGGAGAAATGATCTGGACCGTTACCCGATATTCATCTCCGGATCATATTCAATACACCATCTGCAAACCTGATTCCCATATTTTGAGCCTGAACATTGTCCTCGAAGAGATTAATTCTCAGGAATGTCGGCTGACATGGCGTCATGTATTCACGGGATTCACCAAAGCAGGTAATCAATATTTGGTCGGATATACCGACGAACATCACCGCCTTCATCTGTCGCGGATTGAAAAGTGCCTGGTGTATTATGTGAAAACCGGTAATATCCTGAAAGAGGGATGAGTTCGGCCTGGATTGTTTGGGCATGCAAAGGAATGGTATAATGACCACGAAATCCTTATCTGCACGTTTTTTGTCCGCCCGTTTCGTGCACCAGGCGATCTCTATTGTCGCCACGGATCTATTGTATGGTGTCGGCATCCTGTTCTTTTCCTGGCATGTCTTCGATATCCTGGTCATTCTATGGGTTGAAAGCGTGCTTCAGGCAGTGATGGGGTTGTTTCGGTTACTGATCGCAGGCGGCACGCTTTTCATTCGTCGTCTTCAGATCGCGGTATTCTTTTCCGTCGGAGGCGCGCTATTCAGCCTTGCCTTCGGTCTGTTTGCCTTTGTTTTCTATTCCGACCTCAACGTACCCGGAGACAGGGAAGCGTCACTGGCCGCCATGGCCGGCCTGCTCACGAGTCCTTCCGTGGTCATATCGGCACTGTGCATATTGGCCTGCCTGGTGTACGAATTCTTTGCCGGGTATATCGGTGCCGGTGCTTATCGAAAAGCTCAAGGGGAATGGGAGATGGTCCATGTCGGCCTGCGGCAGCCGCTTTTGCTGATGGGATTGATGTTCGGCGGAGCCATCCTGGAAAAACACGGTAACCCGGTACCGGGGTTGCTCCTGGTGCTGATACTCAAGATGGGGGTGGAATTTCTTTCTGCCTTTCATCGCGCGTTTCAGCCTCCGGCCGTCGCGGTTGAACAATCGGGCACATAGACATGAAAGCCACATAACCAATCAAGAAAGAAAGGATACCATGTCTGGATCGCAGAATGAAAAGAAAAAGAAAATGAGTATGCCTGCCGGCGAAGCAGCGGATATGTTGCGCGTCATGGCAGAGGAGTTGGAAAAGGGCCGTATCTCAATTGACGAAGAAGGGATCCAGGTCGCTTTTGACGCGCCGGTAAAGATCAGCTTGAAATCCAAAGACGACAAGTTGGTCGTGAAAATACAATTCAAACTCTGTATGACCGGGGATGACGAACGGACAGCACTTGTGGTTGAAGCCAAACAACGGCATGGTTCTCGAGGCCCCCGAAAGAAAGGGACAGGGCCCAAAAAAGCCGCGGGGAAGAAAACAGAAAATTACAAAACCCTGAAAAAACGTATGTCCAAGGATTTCAATGCCATTGCCAAGTGCTGCCGTGACGAAGAAACCCTTCCGGATGCATCGCTTGTAGAGCAGTTCTGCCGTGACTCAAAACAAATGTGCACTTACAAAGGCAAGGGAGATGCGTTTTACGACGCTTATCTCAAAGCGGTAGAATCCTTTTACCGGGGTTTTCTGGCAACCGATCTGGAAGCGATTCACTTCGCTGTCGACTCCCTCAAACGGATGAAAAAGGAATGCCATCACAAATACAAATAAGTGATTTGTATCTCAATATATTTTTTATATTTTCGTACCATTTAACAAGAAAATAACCACAACCTAATTATTTTTTAGGATTATTGAGTATAACTTTTTCTGGTAGTTACAGTTTGGGTGTGCTCCTTCTGTGTTAATGATAAATCATTAAGAGGAAGACGATATGGGAGACAAAAAAGAAATAAGCTTTGAGACCCTGGTTACTCGTGAAAAAGTGGCCGGGTATCTTCAGAACCTGGCCGAGAGTATTTCCAGTGGCAAATTAAATATCCAGAAAGGGATCGAAACTATCGCTTTGACCCCTGGAGAGACAGTGGCTATGGAAGTGGAAGCCAAGCAGAAAAAAGAGAAAGAAAAGTTTTCTCTAAAATTGACCTGGACAGTTTCCCCTGAGCAAACCCTTAAAATTACCCCCGATTAGAACTAAGGAGATCAGCCATGGCAAAAAAAAGCACGACCAAAAAAGGCATAAGCATTGAGGCGCGTTTATCATTGAATGACGCCTTGGCCCAAATTGAGGAACTGGTAAAAAACTTTAAAGCAGGTGTCTGTACTATCCAAAAAGGGCCTGAAGCCATCGTCATTAAACCTCAGCAGGAAGTCAATTTTGAATTAAAAGTAACCCAAAAGAAAGATGATAAAGAGAAGATGTCAATCGAGTTAAGCTGGCAAAGACCGCCAACGCCGGTTACGTCGGATGATTTTAAGATCATACCAGGCGAAGTGGCGCTTCCTGCTCAGGAAGAAGCATCTCCACAGGATGAAACCGACAAATAATTCGGGAGTGGAGCGGGAATTTACTCATGGAGATGAACCGGAACATATCTTTCTAAGGAGGGGTGCTTGACAGCAAAGAAATTCATTTTTTATTTAGGCACCCCTTTGGTTGCTTCAGTCGTGCTGATGATTCTATTAAGTAGCATTCCCGGCATAAAGCAACTTCCAACTTTAGAA
The DNA here is from genome assembly GCA_963674745.2 of Desulfosudaceae bacterium. Classification (GTDB taxonomy): domain Bacteria; phylum Desulfobacterota; class Desulfobacteria; order Desulfobacterales; family Desulfosudaceae; genus JBFMDX01. Next base: position 1,900,908 of record CAXXDV010000001.1, read on the forward strand.
GAAAAAGCAAGGTCCGGGAATGTAAAAGCTATGATCGAACTGGCTCAAAAATATGATTATGATTGGTCTCATGTTGATAATCATAAGGAAAAAGCCATGAAATGGTATCAAAAAGCGGCCAAGGCCGGGAACTTGGAGTCTACATATAAAATTGGTATGCGGTACTTAAACGGTGATGGCGTCACCCAGGATGAACACCGAGCGGCCTGCTGGCTGGAAAAGGCGGCCCAAAAAGGTCATGAGCGTGCTCAAGGCACTCTTGAGCAACTCAAAAAAAGACATATATTCCCAACAAGGAACAGCTCGAGGCTGACGCCGGGAAAAAGAGCTACGGTTGACTTAAAAGCAGCTCCATAGTCCTTTCTCCGAACAAAAGCAACTGGCTTATTAGCCTGGTACTGGATCCAAATTGATAAAAAGGAATTACTGGACTGACCCACTGTAGAAAAACCAGCCTGAACCAACAACATATAAAAATATTTCCATGAGGCTATGTTCGATGTTGATTATCAGTAGGGACTTTGATTGTAATTAACGATATGCCAGAATCATTCCGGCAAATATGGGTAAGGTCGGTGCGATAATATTCCCATATCATAAATGAAATAGTCCAAAACTTAATCCGTTAAACAAATTCAGGGGTAACGGCCCGGAAAAAATTGAACGGCAGCGATGAAAGAAAAAAACTTTTTAAAAATGATTTCCTGGGGTAGAGCAGCCAACAGCGGATACAGTAGCACAAATATCAAAACCGCTTTCGGGTGTATCACTGACAGACTTTATAATGTGTGCAGCCGTTATAGGCATACTAATACCGCATTGGATTAATCTAATATGAAGAAATTACCGTATAGGAAGTTTGGTGATAATTACATAAGGAAGGAAATATTTATAATTGTCCCAATACTATTATTATTTATTCTCATTGCCTTATTCAGGAGACAAGATTCTTTTATTATACCTTTACTTACTGTTTTAATAATCCTGATATCTGTTGCTGGAACTATCTGGCAAACAAAACGATTAAAGGAGTTCGCATGCCCTAATTGTGGAAAGAAAATTCTGGAACCAACCATAAAATACAGAAGTGATGGAGATCCAATAAATTATTATTGTCCGGACTGTGATATAGAATGGGAAACAGGATTAACTGAATCAACTTCTTCTTAATAAAACAACCTATAACACATGCACTTGACTCGCAGGGGCGAATTGCTTTGGCATTATCGTGATCCGGTGAAAACGTGGCTTTACTAAAGCCACCTTCCCCTGCTCCCAAGTGACGGAGGAAGTCGGGAGAGATAAGAGATATAAACCTAAAAAAAATTACACGAATCACCTCTATTGGGATTGCCACTGCCTTTATACTTTCTTTCTTCGGTATCCCTTGGAAGTGTCTTGGACAAGATCCACGATTGATTTTTTCGGTTGTCAGCAATTCCCTGATGTACGCCTCAATCCTGTTCTTTTTAATTAATCTTTATCGGCGGAGTTAAAGTGTCTGAAGCAGAAAAGTTTCTCGGGCTAAACTTCGATCAACCTCCGGATGAGCCAAGCGAAATTTCAATAAAACGTAAGCTAACTTTTATTTTATCAGTTTGGTTTCTGGGATTTCTCATTGCTTGTCCTGACCCACGCTGCGTCCTTCTGATTCCGGCCTTCCCATTTGGTCTGGCAGCATATATTCAGGAATGGATCGTGAAACTAGATCAATCAGAAGCGGCTATTCTGATAATTGGTTGGCTGATATATGCTGGTTTTACAGTAGGATCTCTCTCTATGAAACGAAGGCGATGGTTTTATATGTGCTGGGTCGTTTTGACGACTTTACTAGTGCTAAACGGTGTTGGGTGTCATGCAATGCTGAAAGAGTTAGGGAAAATTCATTAACCCCACATATGAAAATTGATAAAAAAAGAGTTATTGGATTGACCCGCTGTAAAAAAACCAACCCATTCCAACAACATATAATAGTATTCCCATGAGACCATGTTCGATGCTGACTAGCAGGAGGGACTTTGTCTGCAAATAACGATAAGCAAGAATCATTCCGGCAAATATGGATAATATCGGCGCGATGAAATTTCCATACCATAAATGAAACAGCCCGAAACTTAACCCGTTAAAGAAAATCAGAGGTAATGGCCCGGGGAATATTGAACGGTAGCGATGAAAGAAAAAACATTTAAAAATGATTTCCTGGGGTAACGCAGCCAGCAGCGGATACAGTAGAACGAAGGTCAAAGCTGCATGTGGGCGATTGATTGGGAAGACCAGAAATCGATCTCCAAAAAACAGGTAAGTCAATGTGCCTATAGCAATGCCGATACCTATGAGTGTGATCAGTATTTGTTTGATGTGGGATAAGAAATTGCGGGTATTCCACAGGATTGGAAGTTCAAATTCTTTAGAAGAAGCTATATATATCATGCAGCCAAGAGCGAGAAGCAATAAAACAGGTACTAACCTGAAAGCCAGGAAATGACGAAACCAATATAATGCGATCGGTGCAATAAAAAACAACATGACACATTCGATCAGGGTATAATATTTTTTCCATTCAAAATTAAAACTTTGAATGGTACATGCTTCATTATTTAATGTAGACAGCTCGACAATTTCTTCCATCTCACGTTTCCTGTATCAATCCTAAATTCCCGCTTTGACATGTAAATATAACACAATATTAACAAAAAATAAACATAAATGTCATATATTTACAAATAATAAATATTTTGAAGATATGGGAAGTCGAATATGATTTAAGCGGATTGAATCTAATATGTTACAGATGTTGCGGTACGACTGAATTATATAAAAATAGAAAATGGTAGACTGCAAGACACTCACTATAATTGGATTACTAATCCTTGTTATCATCGTCGCGGTCTTTCTGGCAGGACCGAGGATAGAAATCAATACAACGGTTCACCCCGTCATAATTCCGACAGACCTTGAGGCGTATGTTGCAAATTCAGAGTCCGCTATTGATGATATCGTTCCGGGAACAGAGAAAATTATAATTTGGGCCGGTGAAACCGGCGTCCAGACTCCATTATCAGTCGTATATCTGCATGGATTTTCAGCCTCACGTCAGGAAACAGCCCCTCTCTCCGAAATAGTAGCCTCAGATTTAGGCGCGAACCTGTTTTATACACGTTTCACCGGGCATGGCAGGAACGGTACCGCCATGTTGGAGGGCAGCGTTCATGCCTGGCTGAGCGACGCATATGAAGCGTTAGTTATAGGCCGCCGGTTGGGTAAAAAAGTTATTGTGATCGGAATGTCAACCGGTGGAACGGCTGCAACATGGCTGGCCACCAATGATTTTTCAGACACTGTAGCCGCCTTTGTATTAATCTCTCCCAACTTTGCTCTTACAGACAGTAGATCCCGCGTTTTGTCGTGGCCATGGGGCGGGTACCTGGCTGAATTGTTTATTGGCCCGGAACGCAGCTGGGATCCGGTTAACGATCGCCAGGGAAGATTCTGGACGCATCGTTATCCGACACGGGCTTTACTGCCAATGATGGGAATGGTAGATCTGGCCAATTCATTGGACCTGTCAACGATTGACACCCCTTTTCTTATTATTTATTCACCTGATGATCAGATTGTCAGCAGTAATTCAACAGAAGCGATGTATCAAAGAATCGGTACCAGGCAAAAACAATTGATTGCTTTTTCAAATGCAGAGGACCCGTCTCAACACGTTTTAGCCGGCGATATTTTGTCGCCAGGTTCAACAGAAGTGATTGCACGTGTGATTCTTAATTTTATTTGCCAATATAGTGATCCCCGGGGACAGAAAACGAATTCCGAGGAATAAACCACCGGCATGCCAGCCTGTATTGTCTAATTAACTAAAAATAAATCATTTCCTCAAAAATTCTTCATGCAGCCGCTATAGAACAACTATTAAAAATGACGATAAATTTAATTGAGGAGCATGACCATGTCATCCATGAAGGTTGATCTTCACGTCCATTCCAAGTTTTCCAAGCGGCCATCTTACTGGATCCTTCAGAAGCTGGGCTGTTCCGAGAGTTATGTGGAGCCGAAAGCGATTTATCGTATCGCCCGTGAAAAAGGCATGCGGTTTGTAACCATCACCGATCATAACACCATTGCCGGCAGTCAGGAAATCGCGCACTTGCCGGACACCTTTATCAGTGAAGAGGTGACAACTTATTTTCCGGACAGCGGTTGCAAGGTCCATTTGCTCGCCCTTGATATTACCGAGATCCAGCATGAGGAAATATCGCGTTTAAGACCCAATATTTTTGACCTGGCCGCCTATTTGCAGAAACAACGGATTACGCATGTCGTTGCCCATCCTTTATTTGCTGTGAATGACCGCTTGACGCCGGAACATTTTGAACAGCTGCTGCTCATGTTTACCAATTTCGAGTTAAACGGCACCAGGGATGCCTATCAAAATGATGTTCTGGTGAACATCCTGACGCGGCTAACGCCGGAAGATATGGCCCGATTGGTCTGTAAGCACAATCTTTCCGCTTATGGCGAGACGCCCTGGAAAAAGAATTTTACCGGCGGTTCGGATGATCATTCCGGGTTTCACATTGCCCGGACATTTACGATGGTTGAAGAAGACGGGGATCTGGCTGATTTCCTGCGGGCGGTTAACAGCGGTCAGGCACTGGTCTGCAAAAACAATTATGAACCCAAAATGCTGGCCCACACCCTCTATTCCATCGCCTATCAGTTTTATAGCCGCAAATTCAATCTGGAGCGGATAAAACAAAAGGATGAGTTCATCGCCTTTGTTGATAATACACTGAACCAGCACGGCAACGTCGATAGAGGCGCACTCACCAATAAGGAAGAAGAAACCGTATTTGATGACGCGCAAAACGATATGAACAACCCGGCCAGAACGATCTCCAATTTTTGCGAACAAACGGCCCGGGACGTACTGAAGGAATTCCCCGAGTTCAACCGGATGGTTCAGGGTAAAACGGTTACAACCGACCAGCGGGTAAAACTGTGCTACAATTTTGTCGACCGGGCCGGTGATGCCATCCTGGCCCGTTTGTGCGGCACAACCATGAAACGGGTTTCAAGCGGCAACATTTTCGATGTCTTTCAGATGATCGGGGCCGGCGGCGCCCTCTATGCCATGCTGGCGCCATATTTCATTTCCTACAGTGTTTTTACCAAGGACCGCCGTGTCTGCAAGACCATACATGAACAATTGCATCTGAAAAGGCCTAAAAAAGAACATCTGCGGGTGGGCCATTTTACCGATACATTACACGACATCAATGGTGTGGCCAGAACACTCCGGCAACAGGCCGAGATCGCCGCGCGCATGAATAAACACTTAACACTGATCACCTGCGGACCGGAAAATCGTCGATCGGGGTTTAAGACTTTCTCACCCATTGACACCTTTGACATGCCCGAATACTCCGACCTGAAGCTTTATTACCCGCCCTTGCTCAAAATGACGGATTATTGCTATGAGCAAAATTTCAATCGTATCCATATCGCCACACCCGGTCCGGTTGGCCTGGCTGCCCTGGCCATTGCCCATATTCTGCAATTGCCGGTCTTTGGTACCTATCACACGTCCCTGCCGCAATATGTCAGCCAGCTGACCGGCGACACCGGTCTGGAGGACCTGACCTGGAAATATATCATCTGGTTTTACAGCCGAATGGATGTTGTGTTTGTGCCCTCAAAGGCGACGGGTGATGAACTGATCGAGCACGGTATCAGCGCCGAAAAAATCAGATTTTATAATCGCGGCATTAACACCACGTTATTTCATCCGTCCAAACGTAATGGTTTTTATAAAAAACAGTTTAACCTGGCCGACCAATCCTTGAAACTGCTTTACGTCGGTCGGGTTTCCAAAGAAAAAAATATGGATCATCTGGTTGACATAATGAAGCTCATTTCTCCTGATTTTCCCGATGTCAGCCTGGTGGTCGTCGGAGACGGTCCGTATCTGGAAGAAATGAAAGAGCAATGTCGACATCTGCCGGTATATTTTACCGGTTTTATGGAAGGGGAGGACTTGAGCGAAGCCTATGCCGGAAGCGATATTTTTGTTTTTCCTTCAACTACCGACACCTTTGGTAACGTGGTGCTGGAAGCCCAGGCCTCGGGCGTTCCGGTTATCGTCACCGACAAGGGCGGCCCCAGCGAAAATCTGCTGCCCGATAAAACCGGGTTTATTGTTCCCGGGGGCGATATTCGGGCCTTTGTCGAGAAAATCTCGCTGTTGCTGAAAGACCCCGCCCTGATGGCGACGATGAAACAGAACGCCAGGGCCTATATGAAACCCCGATCATTCGATTCGGCTTTTTCACAACAATGGGATTTATATCATGATCCGCTGACGCCGCCGGAAAATTCCCCTTCAATGGTTTCCTCGAATTAACTTTTATATCAGGTGATATCATGGAACAAATACTTACGATTCCTCAAATAAGAAATAATCATCGCCGTTCACACGCATCGGCGTCTTTGTTAACAAAGGCGCTGCCGACGCTGTTAAGGCAACGACTTCCCGGCCAGGTGATTATTCAAATCACCGACCGTTGCAATGCCTGTTGTCCTCATTGCGGTATGCGTGTGACCAATTCGTTTTCCCGGACCAGCCTTTCCAACGACAACATTTTCCGTGTCATCGATGCGGCCGCGGCCAACGGCGCGGCGGCCGTTTCTTTTACCGGTGGTGAACCCATGCTGCGGCTGAATGACCTGGTTCAAGTGATCAACCACGCTGGCGCAGCGGGTATCCGCCTGATCCGCACCGGCACCAACGGTTATTTCATGCAGATGAGCGGCACTGACAAAACAGCCTTGAAGTCAAAGGTATCATCCATTGTCGAAAAGCTGGCTGCTACCAGCCTTCGCAACTTCTGGATCAGCATGGACTCCAGTGTGCCGGAAGTTCATGACCGTATGCGGGGTTTTGATGGCCTGGCCCGCGGTATTGAAGCAGCGCTTCCGGTTTTTCATGAACACGGGATCTATCCGGCCGTGAACCTGGGGGTTAACCGCAATGTTGGTGGAAATTTTACAGCCGAGATCGATTTTCGCCATTTTATACTCAGAAAAGACTATCTAAGAGAATTCTATCGTAGATACAAGATCGCCATCGAAGGGTTCTATCGGCGGGTAATCGATATGGGGTTTACCATGTTGAACACATGTTATCCCATGAGTGTTGAATCCTGTGCAAGAGAAGGTTTGAGTGCCGTCTACGCGGCCACCGCCGCCGATCGGATCGTGTCTTTTGATCGGGACGAAAAAGCCCTCCTTTTTAAAATCCTGCTGGAGTGTGTGGAAAAGTTCCGCCATCAGATTCGTGTTTTTTCACCCCGGGTTTCCCTGTACACGCTTTATCGTTACTACTCGGAAAATGAATCACCCGGATTTACACCGGCCGGATGCCGTGGCGGCCTTGATTTTTTCTTCATTGACGCCAAAAACGGCGACACCTACCCCTGCGGTTACAGAGGGTCGGAAAGTATGGGCAAGTTCTGGGAGCTGAACATGCGACGGCTCAACAAACCCGCCCTTTGCCGGCGGTGCGACTGGGAGTGTTTCCGGGACCCGTCAGAACAGTTCGCACCGTTGCTGCAGGCTGTTTCCTCACCCGGGCGGGTTGCTTACCGGGCCCTGGCCGACCGGACATACACCCGACTGTGGCTGAAAGATCTGGCCTATTACCGGGCCTGTGATTTCTTTGACGGCCGTCAGCCGCCGCGTTTTGAAAGGATGTCGCGACCAAAGGCAGCTTAAGGGCAGATGACATGAATGAATTCTCGTTAAGAGAGAATATTATCATCAGCTACAGGACCTATTTCCATCTTTTCAAACGGACTTTTTTTGCATGTCGGAAAACCCAGGCCAGATTAACTTTTCGGCGTTTTTTGACCATGATGTTTTTTTCCCCGGCCCTGCTGGCGCTGCAGACCGTCCACTGGCTCTTCTATATTGCGGACGATTTGTTTTTCCCCGGCTATCGAACTGTAGATATTGAACAACCGCTGTTTGTGGTCGGCGTACCCCGCAGCGGAACGACATTTCTTCACCGTTTTCTGTCACAGGACAAGGAACGGTTTATCACCTTTTCCATGTGGGAATTGATTTTTGCGCCTACCATAACACAACGCCGACTGATTCTTTTTTTTTCTGCTATGGACCGGCTGGCCGGGGAGCCGCTGGGGCGCATGCTTAAAGGACTTGAGCGGCTTATTTTCGGCAGTCTGGATGATATCCACAAGATTTCACTGTCTGAACCGGAAGAAGATTACTTCGCACTGGCGCCGATTTATGCCTGCTTCCTGATGATTCTTCCCTTTCCTTTTCCGGAAGAACTGGGACATCTGGCCTATTTTGATGACCAGACACCGGAATCAGACAAAGCGCGTATTTTTGCTTTTTACAAGACCTGCCTGCAGCGACATCTGTACGTTTGGGGCACGGATAAAATTCTGCTGTCCAAAAATGTTTCGTTTTCGCCGATGATAGAAACACTTAACCGGTTTTTCCCGGAATGCAAAATCATCGGTACTGTTCGGGATCCTCTGCTGGCCGTACCTTCCCATATCAGTTCGATGATGGCGGGGGCCGCGATTTTTGACAATGACATACAGGGGGAAACGTTTCGGGACCAGATGATGGAAATACAGGCTTATGCCTTTTCGCGAGTGGGAAAATTTCTGCCCGGTTTACCCGAAAGCAGACAGGTCACCGTAAAAATGGAAGACTTAAAGGCCGAACTGTATCCAACCATCCGAAACATTTATGACCGGCTGGATTACAAAATGTCCCCTGATTTTGAGTTCTATCTGAGATGCCAGGACCGTGAACAGAAACGATATCAAAGTCGTCATAACTATGACCTGACATCGTTTAATCTTTCAGCGGAGGTTATTTACCGGAAATTCGCAGATGTTTATCGACGTTACGGTTATCCAAAAGCCGCTGCGACCGGTTCGGAAAATATTCAGGGAGCTCCAGTTGCAGAAAACTGATATTTCAAACACCCGGAAACTTTCAGCGATTGTTTCCATACATGATGTCATGCCCCGGACGCTGACCAGGGTGCTTGAGTTGGTGTCGTTTCTCGAAGAACGGGGCATCAACCGCTTTTCTCTGCTGGTTGTGCCGGGAAAAACATGGTCGCCCCGGAAAATTGAAGTATTGAATACACTGCACAACCAGGGAAAAGAAATTGTGGGTCATGGTTGGCGTCACCGGGTTTATCGCGTGAACAACCTTCGGCACCGGCTGCACGGAAAAATAATCTCCAGGGATGAGGCTGAACATTTATCTCTATCAGAGAGGGAGATCTCCGGTATCATCAACCGTTGTTTCAAATGGTTTGGGGGCGTCAGTATAACTGCCCCCCGTGTATATGTTCCACCAGCCTGGGCCATGGGTGACATTTCCAGAAAAACCCTGCGGGCATTGCCGTTTGAACTATATGAAACCCAGTGCGGCCTCTATCACGCAAGAACCTTACGGTTCGTTCCGATGCCGGTCATCGGATACATGGCGGATACCCCGACCCGGGTACGGTTAATTAAATGGACCAACACGGTGAACCTGCGAATCCCGCTGTCGCCGACCCGGATCGCCATCCATCCAGACGATCTGTATTTGCCCCTGGTGAATGATCTTGAGACGCACTTGGGCTTTTTCAGGAAATTTATAACCTACAATGATTTATTTGAACGGGCGCCAGACGGGGACCCGGCCGCCAATCAATGAAAGGTAGGGACCAGTGATTACCAAGGAAGAAAACCAGAAACAAAATCAAGGGCTTTTCAGGGAAAAGGCATCAACATTTTTTAAGGTGGATATGCATGTTCACTCCTGTTATTCACAACGTCCTTCATCATGGATTCTGAAGCAAATCGGCTGCGCCGAAAGCTATACCGAGCCTCTTTATCTATATCAAACACTAAGACAACGCGGTATGGACGGCGTGACCATTACCGATCACAATACCATTGAGGGATGCCTGGAAATCGCCCACCTTGAAAATGTATTTATCAGCGAGGAAGTGACTACATATTTTCCGGACAACTGCAAGGTTCACGTACTGGTTTATGACATCTCCGAAAGTCAGCATGCCGAAATCGCGCGGCTTAGAAAAAACATATTTGAACTGGTCGCATATCTGAACGGGGAAGACATTATTCATGGGGTAGCGCATCCCATGTTCAGCGTCAACGGTCGGTTACAGATGGCGCATATTGATCAGCTTTTACTGCTGTTTAAGATCTTTGAGCTGAATGGTGCCAGAAGCAGCCAGCAGAACGCGGTCATTAGCCGGATAGCCGGTATGTTGACCAAAGAAAGAATCAACATTCTGGCCGACAAATATCATCTGACGCCTCGGGGCAAGCGCCCCTGGGAGAAAATCCTTATCAGCGGGTCCGATGACCATTCTTCTTTGTATATGGGAATGTCATATACACAAAGCCGGCAGGCAGATTCGACGGAAACCTTTCTGGATAACGTCCGTTTCGGCCGGGTTGACTTGCAAACCCATGATGCTCGCCCGGAAACACTGGCTCAGAATATCTACAGCATTATGTACCAGTTTTACAATAAAAGATTCCAAATTAATCGCTGGATAGATGACAAAGCCCTGACGTCTTTTCTCAACAACTGCCTTTGTACGCAAAGTGATGAACAGGAGTCCGAAACAGCGTCAGCAACATTTGAAACAAATGGAAATCTGGGCCGTTTTACAGGAGGCACAATTCCTCAACGGTTTCTAACTAATGCCAGAAACATTATATTTTCCGACCCCGAACTGCGGAATATTGTCTCCCAGTGGCCTTCTGAAAAAATAAAAGATGGTGCCTGGTGGCGGTTCGTAAACCGGCTTTCCGGGATTATCATGCATGAGTTTGCCGATGAAATCCTGAATAGAATAAGTGATGCCGATATCCTTTACCTGTTCTCCGCAATCAGTTCCTCCGCATCCCTGTATATGATGTTATCTCCGTATTTCATCTCTTATTCCCTGTTTGCCAGAGACCGCGCTTTCGGTCAGGACTGCCTGAAAAGACATGACGGGCAAACATCCGAGCTCAAGATCGGTACACACCGTGTGGCCATGTTTACCGACACCTTCAATGAAATCAATGGTGTTGCCGTGGCCATTCAGTCCCTGGTTGAAGGTGCCCGTTTGACAGGCAAAGACCTGACGCTGATCACCTGCGATTCAGGGCAAAAACAACCTCCAGGCGTCAGGACTTTCGAGCCCATCGGCAAGTATGATCTGCCCGAGTACCCTGAGCTGAAAGTTTATTATCCGCCTTTTCTGGAAATATTATCTTACTGTTATCATCAGGGATTCACTCGAATCCATGCAGAAACGCCGGGGGCCATGGGCTTGACGGCCATGGCGGTTGCACATTTATTGAATCTTCCCTTTTACGGAACATACCACACGGCTTTGCCGCAGACGGTTATGGCTTTGACCGGCGATTCTAAAATTGAGGATCTTTTCTGGAAGTATGTCCTCTGGTTCTATGGGCGCATGGAAAAAATATTTGTTCCTTCGGCCATGACAGCCAAAGAATTGATCGACAAAGGAATTCCCGCGGAAAAAATTATTGTTCATCAATGGGGGGTGGATACAACTTTTTTTCACCCGGATAAACGAAACGGTTTTTACGCCAGCCGGTATCAAATAAATGACGCCACAATTAAACTGCTTTATGTGGGCCGTGTTTCCCCTGAAAAGAACCTTGCGGTTTTTGTGCCTGTTATGCGGAAAATTCTTCAAGTCAGAAGTGATGTCTGCCTGGTGGTGGTGGGCGATGGGCCCTACCTTCAGGAAATGAAGCAATCCACGAAGGGCATGCCGGTGATTTTCACCGGTTATCTGTCGGGGGAAATGCTGACCCAGGCATATGCATCAAGTGATCTGTTTGTTTTTCCTTCCACTGTAGACACAATGGGCAACGTGGTTGTCGAAGCACAATCAGCCGGTGTTCCGGTTATTGTCACCGACAAGGGCGGGCCTTGTGAAAACATGATCGATGGAAAAACAGGACTGGTGGTAAGCGCTAATGAGGATTTGCCGGACCGCTTTGCAGCGGCCATCATGGAATTGTGTGATGATCCGGCCTTAAGAAAAACAATGCAGCATAATGCACGCGAATATGCCATGCAGCGCTCCATCCAAAAGACATTCCTCTCTTTCTGGGGCCACTAACCTCCCCAGATCCAACCGAATTGAAATCCGGCCAATGTAACTAACAACGACCATAAAAATGCACTGAAAACATTCAAGAGAAAAAAACGAACGGGCTTTATTCCGGCCGCCCCGATGATAATCGGTGTTACGGCACGAAAGCCATAGACGAATCGGAAACACAAAATGACAAGTGTCTGATGTTTTTGAAATATTGAAAAAACTTTTACCGCTTTTTTTTCAAATGACGGGCTGCGTTTCAACAGGCTGATACCGTATGTTTTGCCCGCAAAAAAGAAAATCTGATCGCCGCAGACGCTTCCGATCAAGGCTGAAATGATTACCCCGGGCAATGATAAATATCCGGCGCCGGCAAGAATCGCTGCGGAAGTCAAAATCACTTCTCCTTCGAAAATGGTCCCGATGGCAATGGCAATGTAGCCATAACTGTTAATCAGCTCTGCCGTAGACAAGCGAACCTCAACTGTTTTGGTTTGAAGGTAAAAACAATAATCCTGTAAAATCATCCGTTTTGTTTGTTTGTCTGATATTTGCAGTTTGTCAGGAACACGTTATTTTTGAAGAAAATTTTGAGCGGTCAGTATGTCTCTGAGGCAACGTCTATGCTGTATCCAGGGGAATGTATTCGTTTATGAAACACAACTAATCCTAACATAAGTCTAACAAAACCCATCGTTGTCTTAACCAAAAAATAATCTTTTGGTCAAAATATCCTAACAAGCCTCCAGTAATTTTTTCCCATAATTTTGAAGGACGGAAAATAATTTTCGTTCCAGCAAATTGATAATAATGAAAGCAAACTTTACCAGAATGAAAGGGAGGAAAGGAAAATCATGAAAAAAACCCCTAACTTTTTAACAGTTCTTCGTTATGCGAGCCTTTTGGCAATGGTCACGCTCGGACTGTTGGCGATCATCGCTTCCGGCGGTGGCGGCGGTGGCGGCAGCAGCAGTGAAAATAACAACAACAATGGTAACGGCGATACCACGTCGACCCTGGCCGGTGATATCACCACCGACAAGACGCTGACAGCCGACACGGTATGGTATCTTGACGGCCTGGTGGCTGTCAAAAACGGCGCTGTCCTGACCATTCAAGCCGGCACAACGATTGTTGGTAAAAGCGGTACCGGCGCCAACACCAGTTACCTTGTCATCGACAAGGGATCGCAGATCATCGCAAACGGTACAGCCGCCAAACCCATTATTTTTACCTCGGAAACCGCTTATAACGGCGGCGCCGAAGCTCCCGGCCAGTGGGGCGGCCTGACAATCATCGGCAATGCGGCTGATGTGGGCGTTGTCGCCGGCAACGAACAGGTTGGTCCTTACGAGTGCAATGCTGAATTTGTGCCCGGCAGTACCGACGCCAACGACAACTCCGGTACGCTGCGTTATGTGCAGATACTGAACTCCGGTATCACCATGGAACAGGACAAGGAAATCAACGGCCTTTCAATGGTCGGCGTTGGCCGCGGCACCACGGTTGAAAACGTAAGTGTCATCCGCAGCGATGACGACTGTATCGAACTCTGGGGCGGGACGGTGGACCTGACCGATTGTTATGTCGAGTACTGTACGGACGACCAGTTTGACATTGATGACGGGTACTCCGGAACGGTCACCAACCTGACCATCAATCAACACACCGACGGCAATGCCGGAATTGAAATGTCCGGCTCAACTGCAGCCACTTTTATCGGTTTAACCCTCACACAGAACTACTCTGATAAAGAAGGTGCCATTTTCTTTAAGAAGGACGGTATCGGCGGTAACTTCATCGATTGTCAGATCACCGACAATGTTGACGACGGCCTGACGATCTTCTCACAGGGCGATGCGGACGAGGACAATATCTCCTTTACCAATGTGGCCATTACCAGCCCGGACACCATGACCAACTTCACCGATGACCCGGATGACGGCGGCAGCTCCGCGGATATTGAAGCCATTTTTGATGCCGGTGTCGGCAATACCGAAACCAGCAACCGCGCCATGCAGACCCTGGCCGGCGATATCACCACCGACATGACACTGACGTCCGACACGGTCTGGATGCTGGACGGCCTGGTGGCCGTGAAAAACGGTGCCGTGCTGACCATTCAACCCGGAACGACGATCATCGGCAAAAGCGGCACCGGCGCCAACACCAGTTACCTGGTTGTTGACAAGGATGCCCAGATTATGGCCAATGGTACCGCCGCCAAACCCATCATCTTCACCTCCGAGATCGCTTACAACGGCGGCGCCGCAGCACCCGGCCAGTGGGGTGGATTGACGATTATCGGCAACGCGGCTGATGTGGGTGTTGCCCCGGGCAACGAGCAGGTCGGTCCCTACGAATGTAATGCCGAGTTTGTGCCCGGCAATACCGATGCCAACGACAATTCGGGTACGCTTCGTTATGTTCAGATTCTGAATTCCGGTATCACCATGGAGCAGGACAAGGAGATCAACGGCCTGTCCATGGTCGGTGTCGGCAGGGGCACAACAGTCGATCACGTTTCCGTCATCCGCAGCGATGACGACTGTATTGAACTCTGGGGCGGGACGGTGGACCTGACCGATTGTTATGTCGAGTACTGTACGGACGACCAGTTTGACATTGACGACGGGTACTCCGGAACGGTCACCAACCTGACCATCAACCAGCATACCGACGGTAATGCCGGTATCGAGATGTCCGGTACCACTGCGGCGACTTTCAACGGGTTAACGCTCACCCAGAATTATTCCGATAAGGAAGGGGCCATCTTCTTCAAGAAGGACGGTATCGGCGGTAACTTCAACAATTGTCAGATCATCGATAATGTCGATGACGGCCAGACAATTTTCTCCCAGGGCGATGCCGATGAGGCCAACATTTCCTTTACCAATGTGGCCATCACCAGCCCGGACACGGATACGAACTTTGTCGATGACCCGGATGACGGCGGCAGCGCGGCAGATATCGAGGCTGCATTTGACGCCGGCGCCGGCAACACTGAAACTGAAAACTAACCCGGTAATTACGGGTTCCATTAACACAGGCGAATCCAGAAGCGTTATCAGCTGCCGGTGGCAGCAGCTACCGGCAGCTGATCACCTTCTTACCAAGCATGTCTGACTTACAACAGCAGACTCATGAGGTGTACATTTTGAAAAAGCAAATAAGAACATTTATTGTGCTGACCTTATCGTTGCTTCTATTTTCACCAATCGCTACCAGGGCAGATGATAAGGAAATGGTCGCGTCTATTATGAATTTAAGGGCCGATGTGGAAGCGCTTTACACCAAGATAGACGAGAATAAGGAAAACTACAAAGCACAGATGAAGTCGCTGGCGTTGCAGGTTGCGGACAGCGAGGCGCAGATTAACAGGGTAGAGACCGCCATTAAGCTGGCGGACCTGGATCTCCAGAAAATCCAGATCAAAATTGCAAATACATCAACAGAGAACGTTGAATTAAGGCCGCTGTTAAAAAAAGCGTTCTACATGTTGGAAGAAAATATCCGGGAAGGAATCCCCTTTAAAATAAATGAAAGATTGTCCGCTCTTGACAAAATCAAAAAAGACTTGGCGCAAAACCTGATTACAGAAGAAAAAGCGTTGGCCTTACTCTGGGCGGGCTATGAAGATAATACCAGGCTGACCAGTGAAATCGGTCTGTTCAAACAGAAAATCGTACTCGGTGGTCAGGATGTGCTGGCCACCGTTGCAAAAATAGGATCTGTCATGCTCTATTTTTCGACTCCGGACAACAGGGTCGGATATGTGCTCAAGAATAAAAACATTTACATCTATAAGACCATAGATGACAGGGATGAAAAGAAATTGATATTGACGCTTTTTGAAGCGCTGAAAAAACAGATTAGAACGGGATATTTTACACTTCCCAACGCACTCTTAACAGGGGGTAGCCGATGAGAACAATAACCATTTTACTCCTGTCATTGACGATATTATTTTCCGGGCTGTCGGCAGTTTTTGCTGATGAGCTCTCTGACGCCTATATGAAGGAATACACCTTTTTAAAAGCGCAGAAAGATGAGCTTGCCAAAAGGCTGGAAAAAGAACAGGAACAGCAGAACCTGGAGATTTCCAATGCCAAGAACAAGGTCACCCGTCTTCAGAACGAACAGGTGATGCTGTCAAAAACGCTCAAGGAAATGGAAAACAAAATAGAAAAAGCCCAGGAAACACTTCAGGACAAAACCAGCAATAAAGACATCATCAACAGTGTCATTACCCAGGCAAAAATTGGACTCGAAGATCACGGAATCAAACTGGACGATACGGCAGTTTCAAAACTCGACGTGATGATGGAGGCCTTTATCAGTTCGACAAACCTCTATCACAAATTATCCTCGATGATTGTCGAAAAGGGTAAGTTCTACCTTATGGACGGAACGATCGCGGAAGGTGAAATTGTCAGAATCGGCAATATCGCCGCTTACGGTGTTTCCGCCAAATCCAGCGGCGCACTGCTGCCCGCCGGTAACGGAGAATACAAGATCTGGAACAAATCCGGCAGCGAGGATGATGCCCGGGCACTTTATGAAGGTAAAAAACCCGAGACACTGGACATTTTTGTGTATGAAAACCTCGATAAAGACATCGAGTACCAGAAGGAAAAAGCGCTAAAAGACGTCATTAAAAGCGGCGGCATTATCGGCGTTGTCATCATCAGCCTGGGGATTCTTGGGCTGTTACTGCTTCTGGCCAGGGTCTTTTTTCTGCTGAAGGCCGGCAGTAATGTGAAAAATATTACCGCACTCGTTTATGAAAAAATTGAAAGCAGCGGTAAGGCCACAGAGGCGTACAAGGCGATTGAGGATTTTAAAGGCTCCACGGCCCGGGTGATCAGGGCGACCCTGAGAAACATTACCGGCGACAGAGAACATATCGAAGACATTATCACGGAAAATATCCTGAACGAAAACAGGGCGCTTGACCGTTTCGGCAGCTTTACCCTGGTGATCGCCGCCGTTGCCCCGCTGCTCGGTCTTCTGGGCACGGTTACGGGTATGATTCATACCTTTGATATAATAACCGTATTCGGTACCGGAGATCCCAAACTGTTAAGCAGCGGCATATCCGAAGCGCTGGTCACCACCATGCTGGGGCTGATTGTCGCCATTCCGTTGCTGCTGCTCGGCAACCTGTCCAACGGCTGGGCCGACAATATAAAAGACTCTATGGAACAGAGCGCCCTGCATGTCGTTAACCTGTTTGAAAAGAATACCGTGATAAAATGATTGAAAGCATAATGACATACCCGGAAACATTCGTTTCCATAATGAATGAAGGCGGCCTGGCCATGTGGGTCCTGTTTTGCTTAAACCTGATGCTGTGGTATGGCCTGGGGTACAGGCGGCTCATTATGAGACGCAGGACAATGTTCAATGTTCGTGTTCTGGTTAGAGAACATGTCAAAGAAAAGGGGCATCACGAATGCCAGAGTATTCTGGATCATGCCATCGCGGACGCACTCAAGGCTGCTTCCGAAGCCAGAGCCGTCGGTAAAAACCCCAGAAAATTTATCCACGACGCCCTGTGGCCCCATCTCCGGGAGATCAGAAAATATGCTGTCCTGGTCAAGACGATTGTGGTTCTTGCACCGCTTATCGGTTTACTGGGGACGGTAATCGGCATGATAGAGACGTTTGACGCCCTTCAAACCAGTGCCATGTTTTCCCAGGGAGACAGTATTTCCGGGGGTATTTCCAAGGCTCTATTTACCACGGAGCTTGGTCTGATTGTCGCCGTTCCCGGTCTGATTGTCGGCCGGATCCTGGACCGTCAGGAAAACAGCTTCGCCCTGGAGTTTGAACAAATTAAGGACATTATCAGCACAAAGGAAACAACAAGTGAAATTTAGACGAAAAGAACAATCCGTCAACAACATCGATGTGTCCCCTTTGATTGACATGGTGTTTATCCTTTTAATTTTTTTTATGGTGACGACCACGTTTGTCAAAGACATGAAACTGGACCTGAACCGTCCCAGCGCGGCGGCCGCTTCAATTATCGATGAAAAGGTGGTCCGGGTGTATATCGATAGCAATCAGGATGCCTTTATCGATAATCAGCCGATTCAGATATGGGCGATTCAGAGCAAGCTCAGAGACCTGCTGAGAAGTTCCACAAACAAAGCTGTTCTGGTTGTGACCGACACCAATATACCGGTCGAGGCGCTCATTGATGTTGTGGATGAGTGCTATTTAAGCGGTGCCAGGGATGTGGCGGTATCCACGACCAAGGAACTGGGAGGGTAGAACATATGTCAACCAATCGTAAAGGTTCTACACCTCATCATATGGGCGCTTTTTTCTCCATGTTGCTCGGAGGGCTGTTAATGATTCTGCTGGTCGTGTCTTTCAGCAAGACGGTCGATCGAAAAGAAGACGTTCTCAAAAAACAGACGCGGATCGTCAAGATGAAAGAAACCAAGAAAAAGGTGACTAAAAAAGAAGCACCAAAGGCCGCGCCCAAAAAAGTGACAAGAAAAACACCCAAGGCACAGCCGCCCGACCTGACGTCCATCATCGGCGGGATCGCCATGAATATTCCCGAACTCGCTGTGGCGGACATTGCCGGTGATGCCAGCGAACTGCTTGACGATATCGCCGAAGATACCATCATGACCGAGGATACGGTCGACAGTAAACCGCAGGTCACGTACCGGGCTCCGATTGAGTATCCTGAAGAAGCGATAAATAACGGTGTCCAGGGATACGTTGTGGTGCATCTGCTGATCACCAAAGACGGCGGTATTCAGATCGCCAAGGTGCTTGATTCCGAGCCACAGGGCGTGTTTGACCAGACGGTATTAAACGCGATTCACGACTGGCGGTTTACACCGGCCAGATACAAGGGTGAGCCCGTGCAGGTATGGGTAAAGCAGAAAATAAGTTTTAACACCTAAAGTTTAACATGCGTCATTTTATCTGCCGGAAATGATCCAAAATTTACTGCACCGTTTAACAAGAGACTCAGTCATTTGTCGCGATGCGGTTGAATCATGAAACTGTCCGATGATTACGGCGAAAGATGCTAAACAGAGAGACGATCATGAAGATATTCATATCAACCATATTACTGATAATATTATTATCCTTTCCGGTGTTCGCTGAAAGTACCGAACAGGATTACGAAGTCGACCATCTGGCCTTAGCGTCGGTCATGATATATGACGGGCGTCTGGACAAAGCAGAGGCGGAATTATCCCAGGTGGACACATCCGGCGAAACCTTTGACGCGGCCCGGTATTACACCATCCGGGGTGTGCTTGATGCCAAAAAAGGCCGATATGAGAGTGCCATTGGAAACTACACCAGGGCCATCCGGGAAACCGAAGAAAAAACATTTTCGCCTCCCGAGAAAAATATAAAGATGAACTATCTGTTTTCCATTGGAAAAAGTGAACAGGAAAACGTACCTGAACCGACTTTTGACGCCGAAAAAATTAAAAAAGAGAAAATAGAAAAACTGTATCTGTACCTCTCTCAAGCTTATTATAAAATCCAGGATTATGCCAATACCGTTAAATCGCTTGACCTGGCCGGCGCCAGGGGCAGAGACCGGGCCATGCTTTTTGCCCTGCGTGCGGAATGCTACTGGAAGCTGGAACAGTATAGTGGGGCCATCCAGGCACTAAACAAGGGTCTGTCGCTTTTCCCGAAAGATCCCACCCTGCTTCAGCAGAAATATTATTATTTTGCGGAAAAAGGGATGTACCAGGCCGCCATTGCCTGCGCCAACGAATATATGACGGTAATTGATGCTGATGACAAAGCCTATATTATCCTGGCACAACTCCTGCTCGAGGCGGAACAGCCGGATGAGGCGATTAAAATACTCGAAAAGGCAAAAGCCAAATTCCCCGACAGCGCCAATGTTGATATGTTGCTCGGTCATGTTTATATGAAAAAAGACATGAACCACACTGCCGCCTTTCTTTTTAAAGAAGGCGCCTACAATGACAAAAAATATCTCAAAGATGCGGTGGAGATGCACCGTAGAATTAAGGATTATTCCCACGCCATTTATTTAAACACCCAGATGAGTGATGCGGTGGAAAAACTGAAACAGAAAGTGGCCATTTACCTGGATCGGGGTGAATATGAAAAGGTGATCGGCCTTGAAGACGACCTGGAAAGATACAATATCCTGGAAGATGATAACCTGCGCTACGCGCTTGCTTATTCGTACTATATGGCAAGGGATTTCGCGAATGCCGAGTTGCATATCAAACAGATCCAGGTGAACGCCCTGTTCGTCAAAGGCACCGTCATTCTGAGGAATATTGAAAGGTGCCGGGAAAATATGATGGAGTGCTTTTAAATGAAACTATTACGCAGGTTCTGGTTTTTAATCATACTCTTATTATTAACGCCGGCGGCCTTTTCAGCCGATGAAAGCGGCAGTATCAGTGTGTTTGTCTTTTCCGCGGGCAAACCCCTGGCCGATATCGAAATCCTGGTTGACGGAGACGCGTCGTACCGGACGGACGCGGACGGCTCTCAAAAAATTGTATTACCGGGCGGCATGCATCAGATCGAAGTCTTCGGCAAAAGGCAGGACGGGCAAAACCTGGGTTATATCAAAAAGACCGCTGAAATAAAAAACGGTAAAGACACACAAATGCTGGTCCGGTTTGTATCGGATGATGATGATCTGATCACGATCGACACGCCGTTGGAAGGTAAGTCAACGGCACTTACGAAGGCCGATGGAAAAGCGTTTCTTTACGGGACAATTCTCTCCAGCGAAACGAATAAACCGGTTTTAAACGCCAGGGTGTTTGTCAAGGGGACCTCCGTGGATGCCCGGACAAATGAAGACGGCTCCTTTCAGATTGAGGTGCCGGCCAATGTCCCCCTGAGCATTTCTCTAGTCCATTCTGAGTACAGCTCACATACCCTCAAGAACGTCATTTTTTTGAATGACGAACATGTTGCCAAAGAGTTCAGGCTGTCCCCCGCCAGCCTGGAACTGGAAGAGTTTGTCGTGCTGGCGCCACAAGTAAAAGGCAGTATCGCCAGTATTGTTGCCGAAGAGAAAACGACGCATTCAATTTCCAATATTTTAAGCTCAGAGGAATTCGGCAAAAAGGGTGACAGCTCCGCGGCCGCAGCATTAAAACGGGTGACCGGCGTTACGCTCATCGGCGGCAAGGATGTTTACGTGCGGGGACTTGGCGAACGGTATTCCAATATTGAAATGAATTCCATGCCGCTGCCGTCACCAAATCCGCTGAAAAAAGCCGTGCCGCTGGACATTTTTCCGGGCGGGGCCATCAGTTCAATGAAAGTACAGAAAAGCGCTTCAGCCGATATCCCCAGCAGTTTCGGCGGGGGATACATTGACATCCGGACCAAAGACAGTTCCAGAAAAGAGGATTACATTAAGGTTTCAGTAGAAGCCAAAGGGAATACCGATATCGGTGATGATATGCTCACCTACGAGGGCAGCGATACGGATATGTTCGGTTTTGACGATGGCTACCGCGAGATTGACGATAATATTCTGAACAACTCCCGGGTGACCCCGGGGGAAAGAGTTGCCGGGCTGACGCTGGATAACTTTTCCGAAGAAGAACTCTCACAATTGACACAGGACTATGTTAACAGAGACTATGATGTGGACACGGAAGAACAGCCGCCCGGGTTTGCCCTGGGTGCTGAGGGCGCCAAGGCTTTTGATCTGGCTGACCGTCACCATTTTACCCTTTTCGGCAATTATAAATATGAAACCGAATCACAGTCCAGAATCGAAACCTATAAAAATTATAATATGCAGAAAAGTACGGGTCGGCTTTATCAAGACGCTTCACAGCAAGGCACGATCGACAAATCGATTACCGATTATGCCCATAGTCTGTTGTTCAACCTGGGCTATAACTACAATCATCTTTTCAATTTGAAGTACACCAAGTTGTTCACCCATAACGCTGAAAAAGTGACAAGGGTAGTTGACGGCATAATGGGGTCAAACGATGAAGACATGACCAAGTACTTCCTGGACTGGGAAGAGCGTACGATGAACGTCGATCAGTTAAACGGAGACTTTAATTATTCGCTTTATGGCCATGAAAACAATTTTACATTCGGGCTGGAATTGGCCCAGGCCGAACTTTACCAGCCCAACAACTACCAGTATACTTTCAGAAATGAAGGCGAACCGTTTCTTGACCATAAAATTTCAAACGACATCGCCAATAATCTTGAATCAACCGATGACCTGCTGGCTTTTTACCTGAAAAATAAATTTCATTTTAACCTGCTCAGTCAGGACGACTACATTGATATCGGCTTTTCAACCAGTTCAAAAGAGCGTGAATCAAAACAAAACAAATTCTTTCTGCAAAAAATCGGTGCCGGATCAATTGTCGATGATCAGGACATGACCGGTACAATCGAAGAAATATATGATACCTATGTCCGTGCAGATATCCCTTATATTAAAAGAAGCCTGCTGGTCAACCAGCTGTTCAAACCGGCCGACCATTATGACGCTGATGTCGATGAAACAGACTTTTACGTCAACGCATTCTTTAAACCAGACGAAAAAATTGAAGTGCTTTTCGGCGCCCGGTCCTTTGATTTTTCACAGACGGTCTATCAATATGAGGAAGATCGTGACAACCCGGATATGTCAAAAAGGCGATTAATCGCGAAAGTACCTGAAAAGCTGGCCGTAAGTGATATATACCCGAGCCTGGCGGTAAAATACCTCTATAACAAAGATAATATATTTGATATCGCTCTTTCTAAAACATACATCACGCCTGACTTGAGAGAGTTTACCAGCGGTGAATACTTTCATCCCTATGAAGTCGCCACGATCGTCGGGAACCCGGAGCTGACCAACACCGACATCTACAGTATTGACCTTAAATACGGCCATTATTTTTCTGATACGCAAAACATCAAGTTCGGCCTGTTTTACAAATATCTCGATAAACCCATTGAGGATGTCATGCTGCCGTCCTCCTCTTTGCCGATATACTCTTTTGACAACTCGGATTCAGCCGTCCTTTATGGCCTGGAGATAGACGGCCGCAAAGACCTCTCTTTCATCAGTAAAATTTTGAAGGATTACTACATATCCGGAAACGTGTCTTTTACAGAGTCTGAAGTAACGCTGACCAAAGAGCAGGAAGATATTTACAGCACCAATAACAGAGAGCTTCAGGGCCTGTCTCCTGTCGTCGTCAATATCACCCTGGGATATGAGATTAAGAAGAGAAGCATCACCCTTTCATACAACAAAATGGGTGAGCGGATCCGAAAAGTCGGCATGATTGACGACGGAAATTACTATCCCGATCATTATGAAGACCCCGCGGCCTTACTGGATTTTGTCTGGATCGAGAAATTCAGGAACAACATTGACCTCAAACTCAAAGTAGGGAACATTCTGCGGGGAGAAACCGTCTGGACACAGGACGGCAGAGAAACCCTTGCATACAAGCTTCCCACGACGTTCAGCCTGGGGGTATCATATTCTTTTTAAACATGGACTTGTCTGAATGAGAATCCTTTTTCTGTGTACCGGTAATTCCTGCCGCAGTCAGATGGCTTAAGGGTGGGCTAAGTCTTTAAAATCGGATACCATCGAAGCACACTCGGCCGGTATTGAAAAACACGGCCTCAATCCCCTGGCTGTGAGGGCCATGAAAGAGGCCGGTGTTGATATTACCCGTCAAGCATCTAAAACAATTGCCGAACTACCGGAACATACCTTCGATTATGTGATCACGCTGTGCGGACATGCCAATGAGACATGTCCTGTGTTTTTCGGCCCGGCCAAAAGGGTTCATGTCGGCTTTGATGATCCCCCGGGCCTGGCTAAAGATGCCGGCAGCGAAGAGGAAGCCATGTTTCACTATCGTCGGGTGCGCGATGAAATTCGTGCATTTGTTGAACAATTACCCGAAAGTCTTCCAGATGAGGATAATTGATCGATTCGACCGTGTTGTTGGTGTCTTGCTTTTACCTTGTTTACGCGCCGGCACATACGGGTAGAAGTTTTTAATTTCAGCTGTTTCCTTCCAGGATTTTGAATGTTTCCGTTAGACCCAGGTGTCATAAGTCAAATTTCTGTGTGTGAATCATGTGTGAAAATTTTTCTAAAATCAGCTAAAATGTGTAAAATTGATAAGAATTTGGAATTTGATAATTCAATAATTCCAGTTTCCAATAAATTTTGAGGAGGTTAGGAAACCCAGAGGTTCTAATTCCTAATCCATGTGCCGCAAGTTCGATTCTTGCCGGGGGCACCACCTTTTCATTAAGGTCTTTTCTTGACTTTAAGCCGCAAGAGTACAAATTTAACATTGTAAGTTATTTTTGTTCAGCCAGGAGGCTTCTCTTATCCTGTATTATTTTCTTGGTATTGTGCTTAAGTTTTGCCCGTCAGAAACAAATTTGCGCTTGACAAGTATTCTTGGCATTGTTATTATCCATGCAAATCAGGAAATATGGTTATTTATATGCATGGATATGTCGGCAGGCTTATAGAGAAGAAAATATCCCAGGCACTGGCACGTTCTCCAGCTGTAGCGATTCTCGGCCCCAGGCAATGTGGTAAGTCAACTACCGCCAGGCAATTGCTTGACAGCATCCCTTCAGTATATATTGATTTGCAGGATCGAACTGATCGCAACAAACTGGCAGAGCCTGAGCTTTTTTTTGAGCATCATCGCGATAAGCTTATCTGCCTTGATGAGATTCAGCGACTGCCGGAGTTCTTTTCAATACTGCGCTCTGAAATTGATAAGGATCGCAGGCCGGGACGGTTTTTAATTTTAGGTTCAGCTTCCCGTGATCTTATCAAACAATCAACTGAGTCCCTGGCAGGCCGCATAGCCTATATTGATCTTACGCCATTTTTGCTGAAAGAAGTTGAACGTGTTTCATCGTGGTCTGATCTGTGGTTTCGAGGCGGTTTCCCTGAAAGCCTTCTTGCCGCTGATGATCAGGACAGCTTTGAATGGCGTCGCGATTTTATTCGGACATTCATGGAGCGTGATATTCCCAATCTGGGCTTTGCAATACCGGTGCCGGTTATAGAGCGATTATGGTTGCTGACAGCGCACTATCACGGGCAGACAATAAACTACAGCAAACTTGCTGCTGCAGCGGATCTTTCTATTCCTACCCTGAAAAAATATCTGGCCATTCTGGAACAAACCTATATGGTCAGAATGCTGCAGCCGTATTCGACAAATCTTAAAAAAAGAATAGTCAAATCCCCCAAGATTTATCTTCGTGACAGCGGTGTCCTTCATGCCCTCCTTGATATAGAAGCGTATGATTATCTGCTGTCAAATCCCATTGCCGGGGCCTCCTGGGAGGGGTATGTGATTGAGAATATTATCGCACTGCATGATCGTTGGAGGCCGTCATTCTTACGCACTTCCAATGGTGCTGAAATAGATTTGATGCTGGAAAAGTCCGGGCGGCTTCGTGTTTTTGAATGCAAGCTGTCTAAAGCGCCGAAACCCTCACGGGGTTTTCATGAACTGATAGATCGTTTGCAACCGGAATCAGCCCGGGTTATCGCACCTGTTGACGAGCCCTTTGAAATAAAAAAGAATATAGTTGTCTGTTCGCCAATTCATTTGGATAAGATTTAATAGCGTCCTAATTAACCTTAAGATCCTTAAACGATTCTAAAAGATCGCTATTGCCCGGATATTTCTGAAGCATCTCTATCAGCTTTTCCATAGCGGTAACCGTATCCATCGTTGCCATTACCCGGTACAATATTTCAAGGCGCCGGAATGCTTCCGGTTCAAACAAAAGCTCAGCACGCCGGGTGCCGCTCTTTAACACATCGATTGCCGGAAACACTCTCTTCTCTGCCAATTTTTTTGAGAGCACCAGTTCCATATTACCCGTGCCTTTAAATTCTTCAAAAATAACATTATCCATAGCACTACCGGTATCGACCAGAATCGTCGCAATGATAGTTATAGAACCCAGGCCTTCTATATTACGGGCAGCTCCAAAGATACGGCGCGGCACTTCAAGTGCGCCAGCACCCACTCCTCCGGAAAGCGTACGCCCGCCATTTCGGTGCTGTGCGTTATGTACCCGCGCCAGACGTGTAAGAGAATCAAGCAATATCATCACATTCTGCCCGGAAGCAGCTTCCTTAAAAGCGTCTGCCATAACCTCATCGGCAACCGCAATATGGTTTTTCTGACTATGATCCATAGACGAAGAATATACTCTGGCATCCACGCTGCGCGTAAAATCAGTCACCTCCTCGGGACGCTCATCGACAAGTGCGCAATAAACCTTCATGTCAGGATAACCGTTTGTTACCGCATTACAAATGTTCTTTAACAGGGTCGTTTTGCCCACGCCTGGTGATGATACCACAAGCGCACGCTGTCCCATCCCGATCGGACAGATAAGATCAAGCGCACGGACGGACAGGTCATCGCTGCCCTTCTCAAAAACAATGCGTTGATCCGGGTTTATTGCCGTACCGGCAAGAAATTTTTTCTCATCAGCTGAAATGACCCTGCGCGCCGACGCATTTGAACGTTTTTGCGGTCGTGGTTTCCCACGCCGCGAATTTAAACCAACCGAACGCATACATGCTCCTTACTTTTTTGATTTTTAATAGCAGGTCTTTATCCTGTAAAATACAAAACCGCAGATACTGTAAAAAACAGCCGTATTATGAGTTGAGACTGAGAAAAGACTCAAAAGCTCATCAGATTTTGGGGAAAAGATAGATGATTACGTTTTACAGTTTTGTAGTTTTATATTAATTCAAATTGTGACTGTCAGAACCTATAGTAAAAAAATTGCAGTGATTCATTGTACTATAATTTCTAAAAATTTCAATGCATTCGAATTCCCCTTCCTGATCCATGTGCCGCAAGTTCGATTCTTGCCGGGGGCACCACCCAATAAAGGCAGATGCAAGCGTGAAATAAATATCTCTGCCGCTGTGTGGCTCTCACCTCGAGTAACAGGCATACTGATGGTTGGTGCTGGGGCCCTTTTAGCTTCAGAGATATGGGGTCAGCAGGTCTTTATTTATTTCCAGGGTATGCTGGTTGTCCTTTTGAACGATTTTATCTGACCCAAAGGGATCAAACTGAAGATCGGTGATTATCCTGTTAAAGACTTCTCTTAACGCCCTGGCACCGATTCGGGTATTGGCCTCAGCCTGTGCGGCAATGACTTCAAGTGCGTCCCCTGTAATTGAAAGATCAATGCCGAATGTTTTAAAGTAGTTTTTGGCGTTTATATATGGCGAATCGACCGCGTTAAGCAGTATCTGCTTTAACACATGCCTGTTCAGGTCTCCCAGAATGTTGATAACACTGAACCGGGAAATAAATTGGGGTATCATACCATAATTAAAGAGGTCCTCTATCTTCATATAATCTTTCAGGTTGAAAACAATGCGTCTCTCCGGAAGCCCCTTGGAATCATCCCAGACAAACGTTTCTTTTAATTTTCGGCCGTCTTTTTCTGATTCCACCAGGGCATAAACCTGGTTGTACAGTTCTTCAAAGGCACCGCCGCAGATAAAAAGCATTTTGGCGGTATTGATGGGTATTCTCACGGCTCGTTTTTTCCCTTCCTGGATAAAAAAAGAAGAATCGATGTATATGATTTCCCCTTCCAGGATGGTCAGCAGGGCCTGTTGAATGGAGATGCCGGCGACATTTGTCCGGCCGGAAACCTTGGATGATATTTTGTCAATTTCATCCAGGCAGACAGTGGCGTTTTCGATATGGGCTTTCAGTTCTTTGGGGGTGATCCGGGCGCCCAGCCGGTTTCGGGCACCCGATTCCAGGTCACTGAATATACGGTAAATATTAACCTCACCATCATCGTTGATGAGGGTGTTAGCGTTCATGACGGACATGGCCTGAAATTGTGCCAGATCTTCATGGTCCCGGTAAAACTGAAGAATAGAATTCATCAGGGTCGTTTTGCCTGTGCCGCTGTTGCCGATAAGCAGAATATTGCCCCATTTGATGCCGTGGATGTGTTTGTAAACCGATACGGAAACCTGCTTAAGGGCATCATCCTGGCCCAGCACTTTTTTGGACAGATAGGAATATATGTCTTTCGGCAGTATTCGAGCGGTCATTTTTTACCCTGTTGAATGATCAGAATCTATTTTATTAAAATCATTATCATTAACAGAGGTCGGCTTGTCAATCATTTCCGGTTGTTTGAAAAAGGGTGGTTTGATGGGGTGGCAAATAGTGGCCTTGATTCATGCCTGAACAGAAAACCTGACCAAGGCCGGGCCAAAGCCACGATGACCGCAACTTGACAGGTCTGATGAATATTGCCATACAGAGAATAACAACCGTATGGGTTGTTTTTATTCGCCGATGATTTTTTTAAGGAGGTCACATGGTGGCGCGTTTCTCAAATGTATGTCTGTGTGTTTTTTTGCTGTTATGCCTGGTGTCGGTTGATGCTTATTCTCAGGGGGCATGGGATGTCGAGTTCCCCTTGCCCGGTGACAATCCGTTATGGCAGGAGGCCAAAATCCTTTGGGATCATCACTGGGATGGGAAAAACATTGATGACCTGATCGATGTTCTGCACCGGATTGAAGCTGCCCGGAGCGATAAAATGGCGGTCAACCTCTGGCTTTCCCAGGCCTATTACCTGAAAAGCCGCTATGAAAAAAAGAACCGTCTTGAAAACTCAAAAAGAGCCGAGTCTTACGCCGCCAAAGCCGTTTCCCTGGACGGAAAAAACATGACGGCCATGAAGCTGCTGATTACCACGGTTTCTTCATACGCCGACCGGGACTATATTGAAAAAAACTACGGCCCGCTTTTTCTCAGGCAACTGCCGGTTCCGGTGGGAAGGGCCTTGCCGGTCCTTGACACCATTCCGGATTTTGTAACGGCGCTGCAGGACTGGGACAAGCGGGAAGACATAGACAAAGGGAAAAAAGCGGTTGCGGTATTTAGAGCCATTGCCGATGAAAACCCCGGCAACCTGATGGCCCAGTTATGGGTATGCCGGGGAGATTACTACCTGGGTTATTATTATCTGGCCCGGGGAGAAGACGATGCCTCCCTGCCATTTTTCAAACAGGGAAACGAATACGGTTTAAGGGCGCTGGCCCTCGACCCCCATAATGTGCCGGCCAATTACTGGCGGCAGCTCAACCTGGCAAGGTCCATTCAGAACGCCAATATTCTGGTCAAAGCCCGTTACCTGCATACGATCATGGACCACCTGGTGTTGACCGCCAATGAGAACACGACCTATTTTTATAGCGGCCCGCTGATTTCAACCGCGACCATTATTGAAAAAGGGGGCTGGCTGGCGGAACGGGGGCTGGGGCTGGCCGGATACACCATGGATACGGTGACCATGGGCCTGGATCTGGCCGTCAGAGCGTTCCCGGATTATTTTTATACCCGGTTTGCCAGGGCCGAGGTATTATATCATTTGGGCCAAACGTGCGAAGCCGAAAAGGTCCTGCGTCATATCCTTGAAATGGACCCTTACCAGAACCCCTATCACGGGCCGGAAAATATTTGTGTGCAGGGGCTGGCAAAAATTTTTTTAGCCGAGCATTTTCCGGAAAAATAACATACATTATGCCTCATCATGGGTGGCGGTTACGGTAAACGTGATCCCGTCACCGGCCACAGCGGCCTGAACGGTGGTGTTCTCCGGGATGTTGCCTTTCAGGATCTCCAGGGCCAGCGGATTCTCCACGTATTTCTGGATGGCCCGTTTCAAAGGCCGGGCCCCGTACACCGGATCAAACCCCTTGTCGGCCAGAAACTGCCGGGCGTCGTCGGTCAGCTCTAACTTGATGCCGCGGTCGGCGGTGCGGCGGCTGAGCCGTTCCACCTGGATATCTACGATACGGGCGATCTGGCTCCGGTCGAGGTTGTGAAAGACGATGGTTTCATCAACCCGGTTCAGGAACTCAGGCCGGAAATGCTGACGCAGAATATCGGTCAGACGCTCTTTCATCTGATCCGGATCAGACCCGGAAAGTTCCTGGATCATCTGGCTGCCGATGTTGCTGGTCATGATGATAATGGTGTTTTTAAAATCCACGGTCCGGCCGTGACCATCGGTCATGCGGCCGTCATCCAGCATCTGTAGCAGGATGTTGAAAACATCCGGATGGGCCTTTTCGATTTCGTCAAACAGGACCACCGAGTAAGGCCGCCGCCGGACGCTTTCCGTCAGATAACCGCCCTCGTCATAACCGACATATCCCGGAGGCGCCCCGATCATTCGGGCCACCGCGTGTTTTTCCATGTATTCGGACATGTCAATGCGGATGATCTGCTCGCTGTCGAACAGGAATTCAGCCAGGGCTTTGGCCAGCTCGGTTTTGCCCACGCCCGTGGGCCCCAGAAAAATAAAGGAGCCAACCGGCCGGTTGGGGTCCTGGAGACCCGAGCGTGAACGACGGACGGCATCGGACACGGCCGAGACCGCTTCCTCCTGCCCCACCACCCGAAGCGCCAGGCGATCTTCCATTTTTATCAGCTTTTCCCTTTCGCCTTCCAGCATTTTGCTGACCGGAATGTTGGTCCAGCGGGAAACCACTTCGGCGATGTCTTCGGCATCCACCTCTTCTTTGAGCATTTTTTTGTTTTTCTGAAACTCGGCCAGTTCTGCCTCGGTGGATTCCATTTTCTGCTTGAGCTCGTTGGTCCGCCCGTAGCGCAGCTCCGCGACTTTGGCGTAATCTCCCTGGCGTTCGGCCTGCTGCTGTTGGATACCCAGTTCATCCATCTCTTTTTTGATGCCGCGCATGGTCTGGATAAGCGCTTTTTCATGTTCCCAGTGGGCTTTCATGCCGCCGATTTCTTCTTTTAAGTCGGCAACCTCTTTTTCCAGGGTTTTCAGCCGTTCTTTGGACTCTTTGTCGCGCTCTTTTTTCAGAGCTTCTCGCTCGATTTCCATCTGCGTGATTTTGCGCTGGATTTCATCGATTTCAGCCGGCATGCTGTCGATTTCGATACGCATTTTAGAGGCGCATTCATCCATCAGGTCGATGGCCTTGTCCGGCAGAAAACGGTCGGTGATGTAGCGGTTGGACAGGGTCGCCGCCGCGATCAGGGCCGAGTCCCGGATTTTGACACCGTGGTGAACCTCGTATTTTTCCTTTAAACCGCGCAAAATGGAAATGGTGTCGGTCACGTTGGGCTCGCTGGTAAAAACCGGCTGGAAGCGCCGTTCCAGGGCGGCGTCCTTTTCAATATACTTGCGGTATTCGTTCAGGGTCGTGGCGCCGATACAGCGCAGGGCGCCTCTTGCCAGGGCCGGTTTGAGCATGTTGGAGGCGTCCATGGATCCTTCGCTGGCCCCGGCGCCGACCAGGGTATGCAGTTCATCGATAAACAGGATAACCGCCCCTTCGGCGCGTTCAACTTCCTTTAAAACCGCTTTGAGACGGTCTTCGAATTCTCCCCGGTATTTGGCGCCGGCAATCAGGGCGGCCATGTCCAGGGCGACCAGTTTTTTATTCTTGAGGCCCTCGGAAACGTCACCGGCCACGATGCGCTGGGCCAGGCCCTCCACAATGGCGGTTTTCCCCACGCCGGGCTCACCGATCAGGACCGGGTTGTTTTTGGTGCGACGGGAGAGGACCTGGACCACACGCCGTACTTCCTCGTCCCTTCCGATAACCGGATCAAGTTTGCCAAGACGGGCCAGCCCGGTCAGGTCGCGGCTGTACTTTTCCAGGGCCTGATATTTTTCTTCCGGGTTCTGGTCGGTTACCTGCTGGTTTCCCCTGAAATCCATCAATACCCGTAACGCGTTTTCTTTGGTGATGCCGTGTTTTTTTAATATGCCTGATGATTTTCCGCTTTTTTCATCAATAATCGCCAGAAAGATATGGTCAACACTGACATACTGGTCTTTCATTCCGGCGCTCTGGGTAAAAGCCGCGTCCAGAACGGATTTCGTCCGTCTGGAAATATAGACTTCAGTTGCGGCCCCGCTAACTTTGGGGATTTCGTCCAGCGCGGCCATAAGGTCACTTTTCACGGTTTCCGCAGACACGCCCATTTTTTCCAGCATACCGTTGATCATTCCCCCGGAATCTTCCAGCATGGCAAACAACAGATGCTCCGGTTCAATCTGCTGATGACCGCGGCCGGATGCGTCTGATTGTGCTGCCTGAAGCAGTTCTTGTGATTTTATGGTCAGTTTATCAACTTGCATCATTCTCCTCCCTCAATGATTATATGTTTTCAGCAACCCGCATTGACGGCGCTGTTACGTTAAAAATATAAGCATAAAAACAGGCGGTTCAAGTGGAGGTGGTCTTAAAAAGAAAAGGGGCGCATGATATCGGGCGCTTATTGCGGCTTGTGTGAAGGGCGACCCGCCGGTCGCCCCTACGCCCATGGCGCCCGTATGTAGGGGCGACCGGCGGGTCGCCCTTTTTTGCAAAATGGCCAGGCAGGGGCACCCCCCTGTGGGTGCACTATCATCGGGCGGCCACAGGGGGCCGCCCCCACATCATTTTATCTGCGGCGGCGAATTTCACGATCCAGATCCCGTTTGGCATCCCGCTGTTTGATCTCTTCTCTTTTATCGAATTTGCGCTTGCCCCGGGCCAGGCCCAGCTGGATCTTCGCTTTTCCGTTCTTGAAATAAACTTTCATGGGAATCAGGGAGAACCCCTTTTGATTTATTTTTCCGTATAACCGCTTGATTTCCTGCTTGTGCAGCAGCAGTTTGCGGGGCCTTTCCGGCTCGTGGTTATCATAATAGGAAAAAGGGTAAATGCTGATATTCATCTGGTGAAGGAATACCTCACCGTTTTTTATGCGGGCATAGGCATCCTTGAGGTTGGCTCTCCCCTGTCGCAGGGATTTGACCTCGGTGCCCTTCAACACGATTCCGGCTTCCATGGTGTCTTCAATAAAAAAGTCGTGTCGGGCCTGTTTATTGATGGTGATTATTTTGATGTGCTGATCGTTCAAGACGCACTCCATGCTCCGGTTTTAAGGAAAGGATAGCCATTCTGGCCGGAAAAATCCTACGCTCCGGTTCCCGGCATATTCAGAAAGATATGACCGAATTTTTTCTGGATCAAATCACTGATATCAGATGACGATGTCTGCTGAAGAACTTCGCCGATAAACGCTTCCGACGTTTTTACATCCAGCGAACGGATGGTCTTTTTGATAATCGGTATCGAAGGCGGGTTCATGCTCAGGTTTCTCATGCCCAGTCCCAGCAGGATCGGCATGTTTATAGCCGCGCCCGCCATTTCACCGCACATGACCAGGTCGACGCTTTTTTCCCGGGAGACTTGAACGATCTGGCGGATCATGCGGATAATGGCCGGGTGCAGGGTCTGAAACAGGTGCGCCACCTTGCGGTTTCCCCGGTCAATGGCCAGTGAATATTGAACCAGGTCATTGGTACCGATACTGAAGAAATCCACTACGTCAGCCAGCATATCGGCAATCAGGACAGTGGACGGTACTTCGATCATAATGCCCACGTCAATATCACGGTTATATTCAATTTTTTCTTTTTTCAGGGCTTCCGCGGCACGATCAAGATGCTCAATGGCTTCGGTGATTTCTTCGACGCTGGAAATCATGGGAAACATGATTTTGACATTGCCGAACACGGCTGCCCTTAGAATGGCCCTGAGTTGTGTTTCAAAAATGTCCGGCCTTTTGAGGCAGAAGCGGATGGCCCTCAGCCCCAGGGCCGGGTTGGCTTCATCTTCAACCCGATTGTAGGAAATGGCCTTGTCACCGTTGATGTCCAGGGTGCGGATGGTAACCGGCAACGGGGCCATTTTTTCGGCAACCTGCTTGTATTGTTCAAACAATTCCGCTTCCGAAGGAAAGGAGTTTCGGCTCAGGTAAAGAAATTCGGTTCTGAACAGGCCGATACCGTCTCCACCGTATTCTTTCAGGTGTTCGATTTCATCCGGCAGTTCGATATTGCCCAGGATCTGCAGTGTCACCCCGTCGGCTGTTTCCGACGGCAGATGACTGGCCTTGATGATATCGGTTTTATAGGCGTAATAGGCTTCCTGCCGGTTCTGGTAATCAATCAGGGTTTCTTCATCGGGGTTGACGATGACAACACCCTTTTCTCCGTCCACGATAATAATATCATCGTTGCGGATGACGGATGTGGCTTTATCGAGGCCTAAAACAGATGGAATTTCGAGCGTTTTTGCGATAATCGCGGTATGTGAGGTCCGCCCGCCCTTATCGGTGATAAAGCCTTTGATCCGGTCCAGTTGAATCTGGCTGGTGTCGGCTGGAGACAGATCGTGGGCGACCAGAATAACCCGTTTGGTTATTTTGCTGATTTCAACATTGGTGGTGCCCATCAGGTGTCTCATGATGCGGTCGGAAACGTGGACGATATCCGCAGCCCGGCCTTTTATATACGGGTCGGATATTTCCCGGAACATCACCTTGACCGTGGAGACCACTTTTTTTAATGCCCATTCCGCGTTAACCTGTTCTTTTTCTATGGTTTCAATGGTTTTTTCATAGAGCATTTTATCCTTGTAAAGGATTTTGTGAGTTTCCAGGATATGGATATGCTCCTGAAGTTCCTCGGGAATTTTTTTAATGATCAGGGTCAGCTCTTCCTTGGCGTTTTTTACGGCGGCTTTGAACCGGTTTACTTCGGAGGTGATATTGTCGGAATTGATAAAATACTTGTTCACTACCTCCACACCGGGACTGTCGGTATCCACAAGGTAGGCCTTGCCGATGCAGATACCCGGAGACCCGCTGACACCGATCAGTTCTATCTGTTTATATTTCCCCGGCACGCTGCCTTTCCTTCCCTGTTTTTTATTGTTTATTCGCCAAAACCTTTTTCAACCAGCTCGGTCAGTTGTTTCAGTATGGGAACGTCGACCTGATGCTCGGCTTCAAAACGGATTGTTGCCCCTTTTACACACGCCAGCGTCAGGATGTCAATGACACTGCTGGCATCCACTTTTCGGTCGTCGCTGATCAGCCAGACATTGTTCTCGGCTCTGGCTGCAAGGGCCGCCACCTGGGCTGCCGCCCGGGCATGAAGCCCGAGTTCGTTAACGATAACCGCTTCATATATTCGTTTGCCTGAAGAGGGGGGCATAATTATCTATTTATCCAAATTTTATACAATAATTTTCCATATCCTGTCAATGGATGGACAAAACATCAAACCAATATGATTTAAAACGGACAAAAAGAAAAGAGAAAAAACGGAATGCGTGATGACGTGCTGGTTATTCTTCAGCCGGCCGGGGGTGCTTTTTTTTGAACTGCTCTTCAATCTGTTTGAAGAGCTCTTTTTTTCTGGCATCTTCCCTGTTTTTCAGGTCTTCGATGGTTTTGTTCCGGTTTTGCTGCGCCTGTTTGAATCTTGCCAGTTCATCTTCCATTCCGCCTTTGGGTACATCATTGGAAAGTTGCTCGATGGCCGTATGATCGCGGATAAATACCCGGACACCATAGGCCCCGCTGGTGATCTCAACAATGCCCTGGTTTTCCAGTTTTCGGCACAGGCGGTGAACCTGCTCTTCGGAGGCCGACAGCAGTTTACCAATAGCCGCCACAGACGGCGGATGACCGTCACGGAATTCCAGTACCCGGATGGCCGCTGTTACAAGGTGGGCGGTGCGGTAAAGCGAAAGGTTCTTCATTTGGCTCCTTGACACGAATTGGATTTGATAGTAGCATCCTTCTTGAAATTGTCAATACATCGTGAACGTTCAATAATTTTCCGGGAGGAGAAAAATGATCGAGATAACAGATATCAATGCGCGTGAAATACTGGACTCCAGGGGTAATCCCACAGTGGAAGTGGATGTGATGCTGGCCTGCGGTGCCATGGGGCGGGCGGCCGTTCCATCCGGCGCCTCGACGGGTGCCCGCGAGGCTTTGGAGCTTCGTGATAATGATAAAAAACGATTCCTGGGCAAGGGCGTTTCCAAGGCTGTGGAGAATGTCAACAATTTGATCATGCCTGCTTTATCCGGGATGCCGGCCGATGACCAGTCGCTGATTGACGGCACCATGATCGAGCTGGACGGGACCGAGAACAAATCCAAACTCGGCGCCAACGCTATTTTAGGGGTCTCCATGGCTGTGGCCCGGGCCGCGGCGGACGCTTACGCCATGCCGCTGTATAGATATCTTGGAGGGATATATGCCCGACAGCTGCCGATTCCGATGATGAATATCGTCAATGGCGGCGCCCATGCTTCCAGCGGGCTGGATATTCAGGAATTCATGATTATTCCGGTGGGGGCGGATCGTTTTTCCGATTGCCTGCGCATGGGGGCCGAGGTTTTTCACAACCTGAAGAAAATTTTAAAAGACAGGGGGTTCAGTACCGCCGTCGGCGATGAAGGTGGCTTTGCCCCCAATCTTGAAACAAACGAGATGGCATTACAATTGATCATGGAGGCAATCGCCAAAGCCGGTTATGAGCCGGGTGCGGATATCAGCCTGGCCCTGGACGCGGCGGCTAACGAATTCTTTAAAAAGGGAAAAGGGAAAAAAGGGAAATATGTACTCAAGGCGGAAGATCGGGAGCTGACGTCCGAGGAAATGGTCGACTACTACGAAAAGTGGATCGACAAATACCCCATCGTGTCGATAGAAGACGGCCTGGCCGAGCAGGATTGGGACAACTGGCCCATGATGACCGATCGCCTGGGAAATATGATTCAGATTGTCGGTGACGATGTTTTTGTTACCAACCCCGAAATATTTGCCAAAGGAATCGACGAAGGGCTGGCCAATGCCATTCTGGTCAAGCTGAATCAGATCGGGACCCTGAGTGAAACCCTGGATACCATAGACCTGGCCAGAGAGGCGGGTTACAGTACGGTCATTTCCCATCGTTCGGGAGAAACCGAGGATGCTTTTATCGCGGACCTGGTGGTGGGGGTAAATGGCGGTCAGATCAAGACCGGCTCTTTGTCCCGTTCAGACAGAATCGCCAAATACAATCAATTGTTACGGATTGAAGACGAGTTGGGAACGGCTGCCAGGCTGGCCTTTGAGTTCTAATCCGGCTTTTTCAGGGCCATCTATTCCGGACAAAAACAGTGACGAGAAAAATACGGCAAGCGGTTATTATATTTGTTCTGATGAATATCTGCCTGGCGTTCGCTGTGACAGTTCCGGCTTATGTTATCAGCCCGGAATTGATTCTGGAAAAAATGATCCAGGCGATCGGTTGGCCTGCCGGGTACGTCGTTACGCAGCAGGTCAGCCTGGACTATTCCGCCTGCGATAACCTTGACGACCAGGCCGCCCTTTTCGATGAAACGGCCTGGTTTAAGACGTCCGGGAAATTTCGTTCCCGGATTGTGGTCAACAATATCAAACGCGAATATGTTTTCGATTATGACCGGGCCTTGACCGTCATTGACGGGCAGATTATCTCAACCGCTGAAAATCCGGTGATGATCTACAAGGACCCTTTTATTTTTCGCGGCCGGGAAAACCTGGCTGAAAGATTGTCAGCCCTGGGCATCGATATGTCCGTTGTCAGCCTGGGACGTCTGGGGGCTGCGGTGGCCTTTGTGATTGGTGCCAGATATCCGGATGAATCTGTTTCACAACTCTGGGTGGACAAGGAAACCTTTCTGCCTCTGCGGTTGATGCTGAAAAGTGACGATCCAAACGGTTCAGTTGAAGTCCGGTACCTGGACTGGA
Source organism: Desulfosudaceae bacterium (assembly GCA_963674745.2). Taxonomy (GTDB): domain Bacteria; phylum Desulfobacterota; class Desulfobacteria; order Desulfobacterales; family Desulfosudaceae; genus JBFMDX01. Next base: position 1,938,813 of record CAXXDV010000001.1, read on the forward strand.
AGCGGTATTATCGTTTTCACCATCCCCAGCGGATTGAAATTTACCGTAATGACAAGGTCAGCCGGGTTGTCTGTGTCCGAAATGTTCGGAACGGTGTCCGGGAGCCCGACAGTTTTTTTAATGTGTCGGATATGCAGTTAACATATCCGAAGGTGGGGGATGACAGTGACGCCAAACCACGGCCGGATGAGCCGGCAGGCGGCATCCAGGAAACGATAGACGATTTTAAAAAACTTTACCGGTAATTCCTTGGTACAGGGGGGCAAATGGGGGCTTCGACAAAGTTCATTTTTGTAACAGGCGGCGTTGTATCATCTCTGGGAAAAGGACTGGCCTCGGCGGCCATTGGCGCACTTCTGGAAAGCCGGGGGCTGACGGTTACGTTGCAGAAGCTTGATCCCTATATCAATGTTGATCCCGGTACCATGAATCCCTTTCAGCACGGGGAGGTGTTTGTCACCGATGACGGCGCTGAAACCGATCTGGACCTGGGGCATTATGAACGTTTTACCCACGCCCGCCTGGGACAGGCCAACAACTTTACCACCGGTAGAATCTATGATGCCGTAATTTCCAAGGAGCGAAGAGGCGATTACCTGGGGGGTACGGTGCAGGTGATTCCACATATTACCGATGAGATCAAGCAAAGCATTCATCTGGTTGAGAATCAGGCCGATATCGTTATCACCGAAATCGGCGGCACGATTGGTGATATCGAAAGTCTGCCTTTTCTGGAAGCCATCCGGCAGATGCGGGCCGACGTTGGCAAGGAAAACGTGCTCTACATCCACCTCACCCTGGTGCCCTATATCCCGACGGCCAAGGAAGTTAAAACCAAGCCGACCCAACACAGTGTCAAGGAACTCAGAAGTATCGGTATCCAACCAGACATCCTGCTCTGCCGGACAAACATTTTTCTTGGAGATGATCTTAAGAAAAAGATCGCGCTTTTCTGTAATGTCAGCAAAGACGCAGTGATTACGGCTATTGACGTGGATAATATATATGAAGTGCCCCTGTTTTTTCACAAAGAAGGGTTGGATGAAAAGATCGTGGAGCTGCTTCACATCTGGACCGGGGCGCCGAAGCTCGACTTCTGGCAGGAGTTGTCGGAAAAGATCAAAAACCCTCAGCGCCAGGTAAAAATTGCCGTGGTCGGTAAATACACGGACTTGACCGAATCCTACAAGAGCCTTAACGAAGCCCTGTATCACGGCGGGTTTGCCAGTAACAGCAAAGTGAACCTGATGTTTATTGATTCGGAAACAATTAAGCCTGAAAATTGCGCTGAAAAGCTGGCTGAAGCCGAAGGTATCCTTGTGCCCGGTGGGTTCGGCCCCCGGGGCGTGGAAGGCAAGATCCTGGCCTGTCAGTATGCCCGTGAAAAAAAGGTGCCCTATTTCGGAATCTGCCTGGGGATGCAGGTGGCGGTGGCTGAATTCGCCAGAAACGTGGCCGGTATTAAGGGAGCCAACAGTTCCGAGTTCGATAAGGATACGGATCATCCGGTTATTTACCTGATGCGGGAGTGGTATGATGAGCGGACCGGTACGGTTCAGAAACGGGATGTCACTTCTGATAAGGGCGGCACCATGCGGCTGGGCGCTTATTCCTGCGCGTTAATCGAGGATACGCTGGCCTTTTCCGCCTACGGCTGTGAAAATATTTCCGAGCGCCATCGACACCGCTATGAATTCAACAATGATTACCGGGAGGCACTGGAAAAAGCCGGGCTGATTATCAGCGGCGTTTCACCCAACGGCGAACTGGTCGAGATCGTGGAGATCAAGGACCATCCCTGGTTTCTGGGCTGCCAGTTCCATCCGGAGTTCAAGTCCCGGCCGGAAAATCCGCATCCCCTGTTCCGTGATTTTATCAAGGCCTCCCTGGACTACGCCGGCAGTAAATAGTTTTTTGCAGACGTCGGTCTGCCTGGATATTATTCGGGACCGGTATGATCCAAAATATATTTACGATTGCCTGAAATCCGTTTTTTTCAAATCAATTGGGTATTAATACCAGTAGGAGAGGAATATGCAGCCATTATCCGGGCAATTATGGCACAGCCTTGCAACAGACGAAATTCTTTCAGCCCTTGAATCTCATGAATCCAAGGGCCTGGCCGAACAGGCGGCTGCTGAACGCGCGGCGCAGTTCGGCCCGAACGAGTTGACCCAGGCCAAAGGGCAGGGGCCGCTCGTCCGGTTTCTGCTGCAGTTCAAGCAACCCCTGGTGATCATCCTGATGGTAGCCGCCCTGGTTACCCTGCTGCTGGCAGAATATGTCGACGCGATCGTGATCTTTGCCGTTGTCCTGGTTAATGCGGTTATCGGTTTTGTTCAGGAGGCCAAGGCCATGAAGGCCATCGAAGCCCTTTCCCATGCCATGACCAGCGAAGCCACCGTGGTCCGCGATGGAGAAAAAAAACGGATTGCATCTGGCGGTCTGGTGCCCGGCGATCTGGTCCTGCTTCAATCCGGGGACAAGGTGCCGGCGGACATGCGGCTGGTTCATTCCCGGGAACTTCAGATCGATGAGAGCGCATTGACCGGCGAAAGTGTGCCGGTTCAGAAAGAGGAGACGGTACTGGACGCGGACATGGTCATCGGTGACCGGCGGAATATGGCCTATTCTTCGACCCTGGTCACCTACGGCAGCGGCCGGGGCATTGTGGTGGCCACGGGCGATGACACCGAGATCGGCCGCATCAACCAGCTTATCGCAGGGGCCGATGTGCTGGAAACCCCCCTGACCCGGAAGATCCACCAGTTCTCAAACATTCTGCTTTATGCCATTCTGGCCATGGCGGTGCTGACTTTTGTGATCGGTATGCTGCGCGGCCAGGACCTGGTAGAAATATTCATGGCCTCGGTGGCCCTGGCGGTCGGCGCCATTCCCGAGGGGCTGCCGGCGGCGATTACCATCACCCTGGCCATCGGCGTGTCCCGTATGGCCCGACGAAATGCGATTATCCGCAAGCTTCCGGCCGTTGAAACCCTGGGCTCTACCATGGTCATCTGTTCGGACAAAACCGGTACCCTGACCCAGAACCAGATGACGGTCCAGGATATTGTGGCCGGCGGGCCGCGTTACGCCGTTTCCGGTATCGGGTATGCCGCCGAAGGGGCTGTTGCGCCCGTTGACGGCGCGGTTGAGCCCTCGGCCAACCGTGCTTTAGAAGCGCTTTTAAAGGCCGGCCTGTTGTGCAACGATTCCAGTTTAAAGAAAAGCGACGGCGGCTGGCGGGTGGAAGGGGACCCCACCGAGGGCGCCCTGATCGTATCTGCCGTAAAAGCCGGTTACGATCCCCGGTTGCTGGAAAAGGAGATGCCCCGGCTGGATACCATTCCCTTCGAGTCGGCCCGGCAGTATATGGCCACGCTCCACGATCAGGGTGAAGGTAAACCCCGGCTGCTTTATGTCAAGGGATCCATTGAAAGTATATGTGTGGAGTGCGCCACCATTTTAGGGCCGGACGGTGAGCCGGATGTGCCCGGGCCGAATGCCATTACCGACTGGGTTGAGTCCATGGCCGACAAGGGCCTGCGGGTGCTGGCTTTCGCGCAGAAAGAGATGCCCCCCGGCACCACCGGCATTACCCATGCCGACGTGGAAGATGGCATCCATTTTATAGGTCTTCAGGGCATGATCGATCCGCCGCGGCCCGAAGCCATTGAGGCGGTGGCGGCCTGTCAGGCGGCCGGTATCCGGGTCAAAATGATCACCGGTGACCATGCCGGCACGGCCGGGGCCATTGCCCGCCAGATGGGGTTGTGCGGCGAGACCTGTTCCTATCACACCCGGGAGGTACTGACCGGTCGTGATTTTGCCGAGATGGACGAAGCGCAATTGATTGAGACGGCGGACAGCACGGCCGTTTTCGCCCGGGTGTCACCGGAGCAGAAACTGCGGCTGGTCGAGGCCTTGCAGAAACGGGACTATGTGGTGGCCATGACCGGGGACGGCGTCAACGACGCCCCGGCCCTGCGACAGGCCGATATCGGTGTGGCCATGGGGCTGACCGGTACCGAGGTGTCCAAGGAGTCGGCCGACATGATTCTGACCGACGATAATTTTGCCACCATTAAGGCCGCCGTGGAAGAAGGCCGGGGTGTTTTCGACAACCTGATCAAATTTATTACATGGACCCTGCCCACCAACGGTGGAGAAGGCCTGGTCATTCTGACCGCGATTTTGCTGGGCACCCGCTTGCCCATACTGCCCCTGCAAATTTTGTGGATCAATATGACCACGGCCCTGCTGCTGGGTCTGATGCTGGCTTTTGAACCAAAAGAGGCGGGGATCATGCAGCGATCACCACGGGATCCGTCCATGCCGATCCTGACGGCGCCTTTGATCACGCGGATTGTGATGGTCAGCCTGCTGCTGGTGATCGGGGCTTTCGGCCTGTTCAAGCTCGAATTGCTGCTGATGGGCGATAACGAGGCCCTGGCCCGGACCCTGGCCGTTAACGTGTTTGTGTTCGGGGAAATGTTTTACCTGTTTAACTGCCGCTCCATGACCCTTCCGGTCTGGTCCCTGGGACTGTTCAGCAATCCGTTGCTCTGGGCCGGTGTGGCCGTCATGACCCTGCTGCAGTTGCTTTATACCTACCTGCCGGTGTTCAACACCGTCTTCCAGAGCGCGCCCATGGGGCTTAAAGAATGGGGCATGGTCCTGACCAGCAGCCTGACCATCTTTGTGGTGGTGGAAATTGAAAAACGGATCAGCCGCAGGCGGTTGTGTTGAATAATGGTGCCGGGCCTATTTCTTCCTTAATTATGTTTTTAATTCATTTAAAAGCTGATGGACAACGTAATTGATAAAAACTCGGTAACAAGAAATGAAGATTGATGTTTATTGTGATGAGGCCTATCCCGACCTGCTTTCCTCAGAAAAGCCCCAGGCCAGATTTATGCTTATCGGCAGCCTTTGGCTTCAGCAGGACAACCGAGAAACGTATAAGAATGCCATTCACGATTTAAGGGACCAGTATCTAATTGGGGGAGAGTTCAAGTGGCGGAAGGTGTCTCCTTCAAAACTGAAATTCTATGAAGCCCTTATCGCATGGTTTTGTAACCAGAAAAAAGACCTGCGGTTTAGGTGTATTGCAATAGATTATTCCCAGATTGACCTGATGACCTTTCATGACAATGATCAGGAGCTTGGTTTTTATAAATTTTATTATCAGATGCTTCATCATTGGGTTCATGATTTTAATGAATATAACCTGTTTTGTGATTTTAAGCGCAACAGGAAACGAGACAGGCTCCATGTGCTAAAACGCTGTCTTAAATACGCTAACCTTTCATCAACCATCCAGACGGTTCAGGCGGTCAGATCAAAAGAATCGATTTTAATACAACTGACGGATGTACTACTGGGTATTGCCTCAGCCCGGTTAAACCAAGGCACCAATACCAGTCCGGCCAAGTTGATGCTGGTTGAGCATTTAGAAACACAGTTAGGGCGAAAGATTACGTCCACCTCGCTTGATGAAAAAAAGTTCAATGTTTTTAAGATGAACCTGAAGGGGGGCTGGTAAATGCCTTACCCCCCGCTGGTGACCTATAATACGGAACAGGAATACCGACTTCATTTTGAAAAAAAATATTGCAAAGGGCCTGTCATTACTTTTGATGAAATTTTTGTACGTTTTAAAAAGCAGGATTTTGATCATGCCTTTTTTGAATCTGTTGGCAAAAAAGATGACACCTTCTCGCATACACGCGCCAAAAGGATTGATTGGATAAAAGCCGCTTTGGAAGACCCGGCCAGTGAGTTGTATGTCGGCTGGAACAATAAGAAAAAAAGACATGACCGCGGCAGACGGGTTGCCGTGGTCATGTCAAACTATGTGGTTGTCATCAGTATCAGTAAAAAGTTCAAAGGCAGGTTTATTACGGCTTTTCTGGCTGACTCCGGCCGGACATTGCGGATGATTCGCGGCAACCCTAAATGGATAAAAAAAAACCGCTGATTCGCCAGGCTGGCTCAGCGGAGGCCTTTATAGATTCTGCTGCCACTGGCAGAGAATAATAATTAATTATATGTTCTTTGGCTGGTATGTCAATATTTAATTTTATCTTATTTTGGGCACCGGATAATAGAGCGGTTACAATTCGGGAAAAAATACCGGCATATGTAAAAGACAGGGCCGTCTACCCTGAAACCAACTCACAAGAGATCCTTGTCGGTTCGATGGGGAAAAATCAGGACTCAGTTGTAAAGAAAATCTTTACAACTGCCTAAAGGCAATTCCGAACGAAAAAACAAACAGCTTAAGAAATTAGGCAGTTTGAATTTTTTAAAACACTGTCCGATGGGGTTGCCAAGGAATTTCTAATGGTTAGGTTCCCTAACCACAGAATCACATAATCAATTAATCACCAAGTCTTTGTCGTATCCAGTCGGCCACGGTTTCAAGGACGACTTCCCGGTCCTGGGGCAGTTCGTTCATGGTTTCATGATAGAGGCCGCCGAACAGCTTTAAGGTTTTGTCGGCGCCTTTCACTTTTTCAAAGAATCGGCGGCTGCCTTCGGGCGAGACCATTTTGTCTTCGGTTCCCTGTGTCACCAGCAGCGGCAGGGTCAGTTCACCTGCCCGGGCCAGGCATGCTTCGGCCGTCTCCTGAAACGATACGAACCAGCGCGTGGATACCCGGTCGTGGACCAGGGGGTCGTCCTGGTAGGCACGGACGGTCTGGGGATCGTGGGACAGGTCATCGGCATCCAGTTTGTTGCTCTGGGTCAGGCGGGGCAGGATGCGGGAAACGATCCTGGCGGCGGCGGCCTGAATGGCTGGTACCGGGACGCCCGGCACAAAAGCCGGGGCGGACAGGACCAGGGCGGAAATTTCCTGCTGGTGGGTCAGGGCGAACAGGGCGGCGATCAGGCCGCCCATGCTGTGACCCAGGCAGATCAGGGGCAGACCGGGTGCTTCCTTTTTGACGATCTCGTCAAGGTATTGCTTGATGTCGGCCACGTAGTCGGCAAAGTCGTTGACATGGCCCCGGGTGCCGCCGGACCGGCCGTGGCCCTGATGGTCAAGGGAAAAAAAGCTGATCCGGTCGTCGGCCATGGCTTCGAGCAGGTGGCCGTAACGGCCCGAATGTTCACCCAGGCCGTGGGCGATGATCATTGCCGCGCGGGGGTCGTCCACCGTCCAGCGCTGATGGAAAATGTCAAGGCCGTCTTTGTTGGTGAAGGTGCCGGTGGTGTGGTTGCAGGCAGGCATCATTGACCCCCTCTATAAATTTTAAAATGTTTTTACTCAATATGTCGACGAACAGGGTTCAAGGATTCAAGGGGCCAAGGGGTCAAGTAAACTACAATAACAAGCCCTTGAACCCTCGACACCTTGAATCCTTGAACCCTGCATACCCACCAGATTGGAGGAGATCCATATTATTGTGTTGGAACAATTTATGAAATGTCATTGACCCCTTTTAATATGGTATCGAACAGCAGCTCCACGTCTTTTTCCCTGATGCAGGAAAAGGCCACCCGCAGGTCATGGTCGCCGATGGAAATCAGTCCCACGCCGTATTTGTTTAGCAGGTGAACCCGCAGTTTTTCGGCATTGACGTTTTTTAAACGGATGCACATGAAATACCCGGAGTTAAAGGGATAAACATCCCAGGCGCCGGCGTATTTGGGATCGTAAACCACTTCCTTTACACGGGTCGCCCGTCGCTTCAATATGTCGAACTTTTCTTTTTTCTCCGCCTGATAGGCATCGCTTTGCAGGGATTTTAAGGTGATGGTCTGGCTCAGGTGGGAGGCGTTGGAGATATTGCCCCGGATACAGCCGGCGGTTTTTTTCTCCAGGGCGTCGAAAATGCCGGCCAGGTCCTTTTCAGCCGCACATCCGTAGGTAATGAAGCCCACCCGCAGGCCCCAGACATAGTTCTCCTTGGTGGCCCCGTCCAGCTTGATCGGCAGCAGCCGGGGATGGCGGCCGCAGATTTTAGCAAACAGGGATTCTTTCATGACCTCATCTTCGTAAAAAAGGCCGAAATAAGCGTCATCACACACGGCGATGACGTTGGCGCCGTTTTCGGCAATGCCGGTCAGGATGTCGGCCAGGGCCTGGCCCTCTTTTTCCGTGGCGCTGTAGCCGGTGGGGTTCTGGGGGAAATTCAACAGCACGATCAGCTTGCCGTTCTGTTGGGCCAGTTCTTTGGCTTTGGCCTCAAATCCTTCCAGGTTGAAGCCGCCCTGGTCATTGAACAGGGGGAAATGGGCAATGTTGACCCCTTTGCGAACCGACAGGATCATGTTGTAATTGCCCCACATCATATCCGGCAGCAGGACCGTGTCACCGGGATCGGTCCAGACATCGGCGAAAATGCTGATGGCGTGGGTGATGCCGCAGGTGACCACCGGCAGGCTGATCTCCTTGTCCGCCAGGCCCGGGTTTTTGACGCGTAATTCCGCCTGCCACTTTTTTCTTAAACCCGGGATGCCGAACGAGGGGGCATAGGTCAGGGACTCGGAGGCTTCCAGACCTTCGATCAGGCCCATGACCGAAGGAAAATGCATGATTTCGTCCCCTTCCTTGGCAATGCCGATGGTGGCATTGATGGTGTGGGCCTTTTCTTTGGCTTCCGCGCTCTGGCTTAAAATACCTTTGGGAAAAAACAGTTTGCGGCCGATATCAGACAGCATTTCAAACAGGTATGGGTTGCCGGCCTCAATGACGGCGTTGAGTTCTTTGGCGATCGGGTTCATCGTAAATCCTTTCTGCTATATTAAATTTTATCAATCGGAAAATCGGTAGAGGATTTCTACAAGACGGTTGTTTCCGGCATTTTGATAAAATACAGACTGTTGATTAAAAATCAAAGCATTTTTTGCCGAAAATTTAAAAAAGGCCCTTTCCACCCCTCGAACCCTTGACCCCTTGACCCCTTGAATCCTCGAACCCTTTCGGCGTTGGGTGTCGAGAAAGATCAACCACCTGAAACGGCATTTGCCATGAAGTTTTTATTTTTTCCACAAAGAAAATGTTTGCACCAAATTTCAATATCATGATATTTTATTTGGCCAGCCTGGATCATCGAATTTCATCATCCCCGATGTTACGCAACAACGGCGTTACGCAACAATGGCTGATAAGAAACGGCGCTTCTGTGCCCTGCCTTCAGGGGAAGGATGTGGCCATACGGTTGATCCGGATAATATTAATAATATGGAGCAGTTATACATATGGATGCCCTTTTGGCCCTTGAAGACGGCCGCACATTTCCCTGCCGTTGTTTTACCGATTCCGGTGAAGCCTGGGGAGAAGTGGTTTTCAATACTTCCATGACCGGATACCAGGAAGTGCTGACCGACCCCTCCTACCGGGGGCAGATGATCACCATGACCTATCCTTTGATCGGCAATTACGGTGTTAATGAGGAGGATGTGGAGTCCGAACGGATCCAGGCGTCAGCGTTTATCGTGCGTGAATATCAGCCACATGCGAGTAATTTCCGGGCGACATCCACCCTGGCCGATTATCTCAACAGCCAGAAAATTCTCGGTGTGGAAGGTCTGGACACCCGGGCGTTGACACGGCACCTGCGAACCGCCGGCGCCATGCGGGGATATATCTCCTGTCATGATCTCGATCCCGCGTCTCTGGTCAAACGAACTCAGCAGACCCCGGTTATGGTCGGCCGGGACCTGGTCTGTGAAGTCACCACCGACAAACCGTATAAATGGGAACAGGGGCGACCGGAAAAGCTGTCAGTCGACACCCAGGATATGTCCCCGGAGATTTGGAAGCATCGAAAGCAAAAGAAAGCCGTCGTCGTTTTCGATTACGGTGTCAAATATAATATTTTACGGTGCCTTGAAGGCGTCGGCTGCGAGGTCCTGGTTGTTCCGGCCACAACCGACGCGGAGACCGTCAAGCAGCTCAACCCCGACGGTGTTTTTCTGTCCAATGGGCCGGGAGATCCCGAACCGTTGTCCTACGCTGTCGAGACCATCCGGCAATTGCTGGGGGTTTTTCCCATTTTCGGCATTTGTCTGGGCAACCAGTTGCTGGGGCTGGCCATGGGCGGAAAAACGTTTAAGTTGAAGTTCGGTCATCGCGGCGCCAATCAGCCGGCTAAAAATTTTCAAACCGGCCGGGTGGAAATCACCTCCCAGAATCACGGTTTTGCCGTGGACACCGACAGTATCGACCTGAGCGGTGTGGGTGTCACGCACATCAACCTGAACGACAACACCCTGGAGGGGTTCCGGCATCAGGGACTGCGGGCCTTTTCCGTTCAGTACCACCCCGAGGCGTCCCCCGGTCCCCACGATGCCCGTTACCTGTTTGACGAGTTCGTAAAATTAATGAAAGAGCGCCATGCCTAAACGCACAGACCTGCATAAAATCATGATCATCGGTGCCGGACCCATTGTTATCGGTCAGGCCTGCGAGTTTGATTATTCCGGTACTCAGGCCTGCAAGGCCCTGAAAGAAGAAGGCTATGAGGTGATCCTGGTCAACAGTAATCCGGCCACCATCATGACCGACCCGGAAACGGCCGACCGGACCTATATAGAGCCGGTGACGCCGGAAGTGGTGGCCCGGATTATCGAGCTGGAAAGGCCGGATGCGCTTCTGCCCACTCTGGGCGGGCAGACCGGTCTGAACACGGCCGTTGAAACGGCCCGGCTGGGCGTATTGGAAAAATACGGCGTAGAAATGATCGGGGCCAGTCTGGATGCCATCGAAAAGGCCGAAGACCGGGATCGATTCCGGAAGGCCATGGATACCATCGGCCTCAAGGTTCCCCGAAGCGGTATTGCCACCGATATTCAGCAGGCGCATGCGGTGGCCGATCAGATAGGGTTTCCGATTATTGTCCGGCCGGCCTATACCCTTGGCGGGACGGGCGGGGGCGTGGCCTACAATCCGGAGGATCTGGAAACAATCGCTAAAAATGGGCTTGATGCCAGTCTCATCAATCAGGTCATGATCGAAGAGTCCGTCATTGGCTGGAAAGAGTTTGAGCTGGAGGTCATGCGGGATCATGCCGACAATGTGGTGATTATCTGCTCTATTGAAAATTTTGACCCCATGGGGGTGCATACCGGCGACAGCATAACGGTGGCCCCTGCCCAGACCCTGTCGGACAAAGAATACCAGATCATGAGAAACGCCGCCATCGACATCATGCGGGAGATCGGGGTGGATACCGGCGGTTCCAACGTGCAATTCGCCATTAATCCGGAAAACGGCGAACTGGTGGTGATTGAAATGAATCCCCGGGTCTCCCGCAGTTCGGCCCTGGCCTCCAAGGCCACCGGCTTTCCCATCGCCAAGATCGCCGCCAAGCTGGCCGTCGGGTACACCCTGGATGAAATACCCAATGACATTACCGGCAAAACCCTGGCGTCGTTTGAACCCTCCATAGACTACTGCGTGGTCAAGATCCCCCGCTGGACATTTGAAAAATTTCCCGAAACCCAGGATTTGCTGACCACGTCCATGAAGTCCGTGGGCGAGGCCATGTCCATCGGCCGGACTTTCAAGGAGTCATTGCAGAAGGGGCTGCGTTCGCTGGAGATAGACCGTTACGGCTTTGGCGCGGACGGACGGGACGAAGACCAGACACCGGAGATGTCAACCATCCGGAAAAAACTGTCGAATCCCAACTCCAACCGGATCTTTTTTCTGCGACACGCCCTGATGCGGGGGATGCCCATAGAGGAGATTTATCAGTTGTCCGGGATCGACCCCTGGTTTCTCTGGCAGTTGCAGCAGATACTGGATTTTGAACCGCAAATAGAAAAGGATGCGGCTGCCGGTGATGACGGTCTGCCGGGTGAAACCGTTATGCGGCAGGCCAAGCGGCTCGGTTTTTCCGATCATCAGATCGGTTTTCTGACCGGTACCTCGGAACTGGAAGTCGAGAAGAAACGAAAGCAGGCCGGTATCCGTCCGGTTTACAAACTGGTCGATACCTGTGCCGCCGAGTTTTCCGCGGCCACGCCGTATTATTATTCCACTTATGAAACGGAGTGCGAGGCCCGGGTCTCGGACAGGAAAAAAGTGATGATCCTGGGCGGCGGCCCCAACCGTATCGGCCAGGGAATCGAGTTTGACTACTGCTGCGTTCACGCCTCGTTTGCGCTCAGAGAAGAAGGCGTCGAAAGTATCATGGTCAACAGCAACCCGGAGACCGTCAGTACTGATTATGATACCTCGGACAAGCTTTATTTTGAGCCCCTGACCCGGGAAGATGTCCTGCATATTGTGGAAAAAGAACAACCCGCAGGCGTGATCCTGCAATTCGGCGGCCAGACGCCGTTGAAGCTGGCCGTGCCCCTGGCCAGGGCGGGCGTACCCATTCTGGGGACAAGCCCGGAAAGCATTGATCGGGCCGAAGACCGGAAACTGTTTCAGGTTATGTTGAACAAACTGGGGCTGGTCCAGCCGCCCAACGACCTGGCCTCCAATATTGAAGAAGCGGTGGCCGCGGCCGACCGGATCGGTTATCCTGTCATTGTCCGCCCTTCGTATGTGCTGGGCGGCAGGGCCATGAAAATTGTTTATGAACGCCAGGCCCTGGAAAATTTTACCGCCTATGCCATCAGCGTGGCCCCGGAACATCCCATCCTGATCGACAAATTTTTAGAAGATGCGGTCGAGCTGGATGTGGACGCCATTTCAGACGGTCAGCGGACGATCATCGGCGGTATTATGGAGCATATTGAGGCAGCCGGTGTGCATTCGGGAGATTCGGCCTGTGTTTTGCCCCCGTACAGCCTGACAGCCGAGGTGCTCGAAGAGGTGATGGCTGCCACCCGGGCCATGGCAGCGGAACTGAACGTGATCGGCCTGATGAATGTCCAGTACGCCATCAAGGATAACCAGGTGTTTATCCTGGAAGTCAATCCCCGTGCTTCCCGGACGATTCCCTTTGTCAGCAAGGCGACGGGCGTTCCGCTGGCGAAACTGGCCACCAAGGTCATGCTGGGGAAACGACTGGATGAGCTCGGGCTGACCGAAGAAGTCATCCCCGCCCATGTGTCGGTCAAGGAAGCGGTCATGCCGTTTAATAAATTTCCGGACGTCGATACCCTGCTGGGGCCGGAGATGAAATCCACCGGTGAAGTCATGGGGATCGATGCCGCTTTCGGGCCGGCTTTTGCCAAGGCCCAGCTCGGCGCCGGGCAGAATCTGCCGACAAAGGGAACGGTATTTATCAGCGTGGAAAACCGGGATAAACCCAAGATGCTTCAGGTGGCCCAGATATTTATCGATACCGGATTTGACATTGTCGCCACCAAGGGCACCACCGCTTTTTTAAAACAGCATCACATTCCCGCCAGAGAGATTCACAAGGTCTCCTCCGGCCGTCCCCATGTGGTTGACGCTATTATCAACCGGGAAATCCAACTGATCGTCAATACCGGTACGGGTGACGAGCCGCGAAGGGACGGCTACCAGATTCGAAGAGCGGCCCTGAAATTCGCCATTCCCTATGCCACCACCATTGCCGGCGCCCTGGCCATGGCGCGCGGCGTGTCCGCTCTGGCCAAGGAGCCCATCTCCGTTAAACCCATCCAGGGATACCACGTTTAAAACAATCTCGACGCTTTTTGTTTTTTCGGTCAATTGCTAAAGGGGCGGGTTTTTATTTGAAACCCGTCAATTTCCCGACACGAAAACAATTCCTGCGGTGCTGAAGATTTTTTTGGGGTTGAAGTTTTTCCCGATTCAGTCAACTATATGTGTTTAAAAAGACTGTTATTACTTTCGGAGCGGGCGGGTATGTCACCCGGCATGCTTAATTTTAAACACGGGATTCATGGTAGATGGACAATCAGGGCCGGAATCAGCCAGGGCAAAAAAGAAAGTGGATATTCACCCTCAGGTTCAAGGTGATGTTGATCTTTCTGCTACTGACCCTTGCGCCGGTGCTGATTATCGGTTATTTTTCCTTTCATTTTTCCGAAGAACTCATTGTCAGCATGGTGGTGCGCCAGCTTGAAAACGTGGCCAAGGACAAGACGGTGCTTCTGGAGGGCTGGCTGAAAGAACGCGTCGCCGATGTTTCCATGGTGGCCGAAACGTCTCTGGTCCGATCAATGGATGAGGACCGCATTCGATCGTATCTTGATCTGATTCGTGAAAAATATGGTGTATACAAAAGCCTGGCTGTTGTTTCTGCCTCCGGCCGGGTCGTGGCCGCAAGCCCGCGACAACAGGCGTATCCGCAAGGTGCTGTTGATGACTTATATCGGGTGCGGAAAAATCTTTTCATCTCGGATATCACCTATGCGGTTGAAGAAAAGGAGTCATCCTTTTTTATTGCAGTTCCTGTCATCGGAGCCGACGGTCAATTGGCGGGAACGGTTTACGGGAAGATAGGCACGGAAAAAATTATTTTATTCATTCTTAATGTTTCTCTGGGCACTACCGGAGAATGTTATCTTGTGGACCGGGACGGTCGCTTTCTGGCCCATCGGGATCCGTACCGAATACTGACGGAAAACATCTCCAAGTCCGACAGCTTTCGCAATATTTTTCAAAAAACAGATCGGAAAAGCACTTATCGCGATTATCGGGGCATCGAGGTGCTGGGCGCATCCCTTCAGGTCGGGGACACGGACTGGTATATCGTCGTGGAACAGGACCGGGCCGAGGCGATGGCCGCTGCGGATAAGCTCAGACACGTGATTTATCTGACCCTGCTGTTATTTATAATCAGCGCCCTGATGCTGACCTCGATGATCGCCTATCATATTGTTGCCCCCATTCGTAAGCTCAGCCGATACGCCGGACAGATTGCAGATTCCCGGTTTGAAAGGCCCGTCAAAAAAATTGATCGCAGTGATGAGATCGGCATGCTGTTTGAGGCGCTGACGGACATGGCCGAAAGGCTTCAGGAACGGCATACCCGCTTGAAAGAGCAAGTCGGGCAACGGGAGGCGGCGCTCAAGGAAGCCGATCTGATCCTTCAAAAAACCCGGTTGATTGCCGAACGTTCTGAAAAATTCGCTGCCATGGGCCAGATGGGCGCTGCCGTCGCCCACGAAATCCGCACACCGCTCACCTCCATCAAATTGTTTCTTGAATCTGTTCAGTCGGAAATCGATATCTCCCCGGAATATGAAGAAGATTTTAACATAGCCATGAATCAGATCGGCCGAATTGAGGCCACCATCAACCGTTTTCTGGACTTTGCCAAGCCCCAGGAATTGCAGTTTTCGGAGATTGAGTTAAACCCGTTTATTACCGATCTGCTGATCATGGTCCGGCCCCAGGTCAACCGCCAGGAATGTGTGTTGATGGTTGACCTGGCCGAAGATTTGCCCGTTATCAATGGTGATCGGCGGTTGCTGGCCGAGGCACTGATCAACCTGCTGGTCAATGCCCTGGATGCCATGCCGAAATGCGGGACCCTGACTGTAACTGCGGTGCGAGATATTTTTGCGGTGACCGGTCGGGACATTCCCTGTGTACGGATTGATATCGCAGATACCGGTTACGGTATCGTCGACGACCAGATGGAAAATATTTTTAAACCGTTTTTCACCACCAAGGCGACGGGGACCGGTCTGGGACTGTCCCTGGTGCTAAACACGATCCGCAGTCACGGGGGCGTGATCCAGGTGAAAAGCGCTATCAATAAGGGCACGGTGTTTTCTGTTTTTATGCCTGTTTCCACGGATGCGCCGCTGGATGAATTAAATGGAAAAGATATTACTGATTGATGATGATGAAGGCCTGCTTCATTTTTTGAGCCGGTTCTTTCTGCGTAAAGGGTTTGACGTTACCACTTTTGCAGATGCCCGCGAAGCCATCGATGCCCTGTCCAGTCAAGGTTTCGATCTGGTCATGCTGGATTACAAAATGCCCGATCTGAACGGTTTGGACGCTTTGGACCAGATCAAAAAAATTGACGCAAAAACGCCGGTGATTCTCATGACCGCTTATGGCACTACTGATCTGACCATCGAAGCCATGAAACGCGGGGCTTATGATTATCTGGTCAAGCCTTTTGATCAGATGGATCTGACGCGCATTGTGGGTGAAGCACTGGCGGTCAATCGTCAGGTGAAGGATGTGGTCGGGTTTCCTGTGACCGAGCCGGCGCCGCGCTCTTTTTCCAAAACCAAAAGCGCCCTCCAGATCATCGGCAACAGCCGCAAAATGCAGGAAATTTATAAGATGATCGGTCAGATCGCGGAAAAGGATGTTTCCATTTTTATCACCGGTGAAAGCGGCACGGGCAAGGAACTTGTTGCAAGGGCCATTTATCATCATAGCCGTCGCAAAGATAAACCCTTTATCGCGGTCAACTGCGGGGCGATTCCTGAAACCCTGTTTGAAAGTGAGCTTTTCGGGCACGAACGCGGTGCCTTTACCGGTGCCGACCGGACAGTTATGGGAAAAATTGAAAGGTGTGACCGGGGGACGTTGCTTCTGGATGAAATCACCGAAATGTCCCTGTCGCTTCAGGCCAAAATGCTGCGGGCTATTCAGGAAAAGGAAATCGAGCGCGTCGGCGGTAACCGGGTGATTCCCGTCGACGTCCGTATTCTGGCAGCCAGCAACAGGGATATCGAAAAAGAAGTGGAAGCCGGCCGTTTTCGTCAGGACCTCTACTGGCGGCTGAAGGTCATTTCGATCCACATGCCGCCCCTGCGGGAACGGAGCCAGGATATTCCCCTTCTGGTGAAATATTTTTTAGAACGTTTCTGTGCCGAATACAATATGGCCCGTTGTTATATCAAGGACAGCGCGCTCCAAAGACTTTCTGATTATTCCTGGCCGGGCAATGTGCGTGAACTTGAAAACTGTGTGCGCCGGGCGGTGCTGTTGTCTGCCGGAAATGTCATTGCCGAAAAAGACCTGATGATTCCGGAGACTGAAGAGGAAAAACGGATTATTGAACTCAGCCGGTCCGAGCTGCTGGGACGGCTTCGGGAAAAGCTGGAAGACATTATCCCGGACATTCTGCGGCTGTCCGACCAGAATGTTTATGCCAATATCATTGGTCTGATGGAGGAAACCCTTATCGCTGAGGCCCTCCGTCAATGCGGTGATAACCAGGTGCAAGCCGCTAAAATGCTTGGCATCAGCAGGAATACGCTGCGCGATCGTCTTAAAAAGCAGGTGGACCGGATCGACACCAATGACAACCCGGCTTGATGCCCTGGCCGATATACCCAAAAATGACCGGTTTCGCCCAGAGGCCGGTTTTTGATTTACCGGGTTTTTTCAAAGCGCCTTCATGTTCAATTCCTGGATACCTGTTCAAGGTTTGTACAAGCACAAAAAAACCATTTAAATAAAATACTTGTAATTTTTTTGGTATCTGCTCAATTCCCCCTGATGCATTTTTTTGTGACGCCTCCCTGCTTATCGTACATACTCCGGCACCCTGATCATGGGTAGAATCTGTTTAATTCTCAATATGTTAGATCTGATAAAAAAAATGACGGCTTTTGGCATAACCGTTGCATTTTAAGCGTGTAACAGAGGGATAAATTTTTTTGTTCAATTAATGCATTAAAAAGGGAGGACCTCCCATGAAGAAAAATCAGGGGTATGAGTCAGCAGGATCTGTGGCAGTCGCACCACTTCGTCTCAGAACAATGAAAACGGATTTTGACAATGTTTTAGTGTCCGAAAGAATGGCCGAAATCATGTCCATGTGTGACCGCAACAATCCCGTTTACGAACAGGTTTCAAGTTTCTGCGTGGCGCTGTATGCGCTGGGGTTTTTTGATTGCCCGGATTTCATGTCGTTTCAGGATGTGTCCGCAGACGAAGCCGCAGAAATATTACGAACGGATTTTTCTGAAATTGATTTGAATGAAATTCCTGAAAATTATCACATTACCCGATCAAAGGAACAGTATCTGCTGGTCATTGGTGACCCTCTCTTCCCAAGCCATTTTGCGGTAGTGGCAGACAAAAGCGCGGTACGGCCCTATTTTTCCAAGCTGCCTTTTTTCGGGGCCGGGTACGACAGTATGGATGAGCTGGAGAGGGAATTTGTCGGTATAGATGGCTTAACAGCGGAAGATTTTCATTTTTACCGTAAAAAATCGAGCGGTCGGATTCCGTCGTCATCCAGAGGTAAAATTTATATTGTTAAGGATTAATAATTCATAAATTTGAAAATTCGAAGGAGGTAAATGCATGTCAGTCATTAAAAGTGTCATTGACAAAGTCAAACAAGTGGATCCCGGTCAAAATGAGTTTCATCAAGCGGTTACCGAGGTCCTGGAGACCCTGGAGCCGACTGCAAAACGGCATCCGGAATTTGTAAAAGCCGGCATTTACGAAAGAATCGTGGAGCCGGAACGTGCTATGATATTCCGGGTGCCGTGGATGGACGATAAGGGCGAGGTCAAAGTAAATCGGGGCTTCAGGGTTCAGTTCAACAATGCTATCGGACCGTTCAAAGGCGGCATCCGTTTTCATCCGTCCGTGAACCTTTCGATCATCAAGTTTTTGGGTTTTGAACAGATTTTTAAAAATTCTTTGACCACCTTGCCCATGGGCGGTGGTAAGGGCGGTTCGGATTTTGATCCCAAGGGTAAATCCGACAACGAAATTATGCGTTTTTGCCAGGCATTTATGCGGGAGCTTTACCGGCATATCGGGCCTGAAACCGACGTCCCGGCCGGAGATATCGGTGTCGGCGGCCGGGAAATCGGATATATGTTCGGGTATTACAAAAAAATCAGAAATGAGCATACCGGCGTGCTGACCGGAAAAAGCCTGGAATATGGTGGCAGCCTGGTCCGGCCCGAGGCTACGGGATACGGCACGGTTTATTTTGCCGCGGAAATGCTGGCTACCCGGGGGCTTGATTTCAAAAATCAAATGGTGGCGGTGAGCGGTTCCGGTAATGTCGCTCAGTACGCCATCGAAAAAGTCAATGAATTGGGTGGCCGGGTGATTTCCGTATGCGATTCCAGTGCTTCTATTATTGATGAAGAGGGCATCAACCAGGACAAGTGCTGTTATCTGATGGAACTGAAAAATGTTCAGCGGGGCAGAATCAAGGAATATGCTGATAAATATAAATGCGTGTGTATTGAAGGGAAAAATGTATGGGACGTGATTCGGGAACAGGGGATTAAAGTGGATATTGCGCTACCTTGTGCCACCCAGAATGAACTGAACGCCGAAAATGCCGAGGCGCTGGTGAAAAACGGCTGCACATGCGTGGCAGAAGGCGCCAATATGCCGTCGACCCCTGAAGCAGTCAGAATATTACAAGATAACAATATCCTTTATGGTCCGGGCAAGGCTGCCAATGCCGGTGGTGTGGCCACTTCCGGCCTGGAGATGAGCCAGAACAGCTTAAAACTGTCGTGGACCCGGGAAGAAGTAGACAGTCGGCTTCAGATCATCATGAAAAGCATTCATAAAGCCTGCCTGGATGCAGCGGAGGCTTACGGTAAACCCGGAGATTATGTCATGGGTGCCAATATCGCCGGCTTTACCAAGGTGGCCAATGCCATGCTGGCTTACGGGATCGTTTAGCCGGTAGATAACCTTTTTACGAAACCGTCGGTTTTGCCCAAAAGCCCGGAGAAAAATCTTCGGGCTTTTGGGTTACGGGGAGCCCTCTTCATACGTCTCAAGCTCAAGCGGAAAGGGCCTAAAGGTTATCCTTTTGTTGACCCACCGGCCAGGCAACACAACACTCTCTGGGAAGCCACATCCGAGTGGATGGTCATACCGGTCTCCCGGACGTCCGCCACTTTGACCACATGCGCCAGATGCCCGTCCACCGGGCTGAGGACTTCCAGCAGGTTGGGCTGGTCCATAAACCACTGCCGGTTGAAACGAACGTCCGTCTGTTCCGGGTAAATGGCCATATAAAAAATTTGTGTTTCAATAAGATCATGAAAAAAGTGTGTACCAAATGACAGGTCCGGAATCAGGCTGCCGTCCCGGTAGCTGATTTCGGCCATGGCCGCGATATGATTGATTTCCGAAAAATGCACCGGCACACCCATGGCCGGTGTCTGGGTTCCCCACCGGCCCGGCCCCATAAGCAGGGTCGGGGTTTTTGCCCGGTCTGCGATGACCCTGTTCAGTTTGCCGACCAGGCGGGCCACGCTGTATTTCTCAGAAATAGACAGGCGGGTGTAAGACTCCGAGTCGACAAATATAATCATCGAAATCGGCTGGGCGATATTGCCGCCCATAAACCGGCCGTCCATGCGAATAAGGGTGTTTTCCTCAGTCACGTTTTCCGGAAAAGGTTGGCTCCCCCCCATGCCGATGGTCTGGAAGGGGCGGCACTGGAGCAGGTTGATCTGAATGTCACCGGGTTGGTTAAAGTTAACTGTAAATTCAATATCCACGGGATAACGATAGGCGTTTTCAAGGCGCTTGAGAAGGGCGCTCATGACATCGATAAAGGGTGTCGTGGTCAGAAACGGATCAAATGTTAAAATCCGCTGGTCCTTTTCCGGCCGTCCCATGTCCCGGAGCGCCTGAAGGGCTTCCGTATCCCGGGTGGTCAGAAGATCCATGCGAACGGGAACATGCTTTTCCAGCAAGGATTCAAAAGACAAGCTTTCAATACGGTTTTCGTCCAGATTCAGCAGATCCACGAAATGCTGGGAAAATCTTCGCAGGTCCTTCATTTCTGCCAGGGGTTTTACCAGAGGGTCATCCACCGCGATGATACGCGGGTAATCATTTTCCACACGGTCTACGGCGCGGGTTCCCAGACCGTATACCAGGCGGATCATGCCCGCTTTGGCATCCATTTCTTTTTTCCACACGAAGGGATTTTGGGAAAGCCCCACACCGGCCATTTCGGGGAAAAAGTAGTCTTTGTGATAGGTCCCGGAAACCCGCTGCACCAACAGGGCCATCTGTTCGTCCTGCCGGTCCAGTCCCCGTTGGAGGCGGTAGGCCAATGCATCTTCGTTCATGGCGCTGGCAAAAATGTAGCGGACGGCTTCTTCGAATTTTTTGTAGCGTTTATCAGGGGGGCCTTGATTGACGCAGAAGCAGCTTTCATACTTTCCGGCGAATGAACTGCCGAAGGCGTCTTCCAGCAGGCTGGAAGATCTGACAATAATGGGAGACTGGCCGAAATATTCCAGCATCAGCTGAAACTGTTCCGTAATTTCATCAGGGAATACGCCGCTCAGCATATGCTCCCGCAGTTCAGCACCCCGTGCAAAATACCCCTCCCGTGTTTTATGGGCCATGAAAAGTTTCCACCAGCCGTTCTGCACGATATAGGAATAAAACACATCCGAACCGATATAAAAGGAGTCATGTTGTTCGAGCATATCGGCCCAGTCAAAAACGGTGTCATTGGCCAGAATTTTCCGCGCCAGCAGCATGCCCACGGATTTGCCGCCGATAAATCCGGAACCGATAAGGCGGACTTTAATGCGTAAAAGATCGGCCAGCGTAAGGTGCTCCCGGATCATGGGCAGGATCTTTTTGTTCCGGGTCAGCATCAGGCGGCTGAGCTGTTCCACCATGTCCCTTTTTTCCTCTGGCAGGGCGTTGGACTCCTCAAGATTTCCGGCCTGCATAAACAAGCGGTCCCAGTAATCCAGATGCCGGTGGTCCACGCTGGTTTTCTGGCTGGCAAGATGGGTGAAAAGTTCGGTTGCGTCCACGCTGTTAATTACTGGCTGAAGCGTATTCTTCTGCCTTACGTGGGGAAAAAACATGGTCGGGGAATACCGGTGTTGCACCTTCACCGGGTGGATACAGACCTGTCCTTTGTAGTTGTATACTTCAATGAGCACCTGGGTGATTTCCCTTATGCGAGCAATGGCCTTAAAAGAATGCCTGTCCCGGAGAATCGCGAAATAAGCAATGGTATTGAGTTCAAAAAGATACGGACAGGTAATGGAAAAAAAATCACCGATCATCAGGTCCGTGGCCCAGAAGTGCAGCAGGTCGGACAAAGAATCAAACACATAGCAGACGTCTTTTCCTCCCCGGGTGATGATGCCATGCACCTGTGTGGAAAAGGACTCGAATCCTTTTTCCATGTTAAGACGGTATACGGTCAGGTTTTTTCGTTCCTCAAGCAGTGCCGAATGGCGGGCAAAGCGGAAATATACCACCCGTTCGTTATTGGCCAGGGCGTTGTTGACAAAAGCGGTTACCAGGCGTTGATAGTCATCAATGGCATCCACCTGCCAGACCACATTGTCTCCCCGTCGCAGGTGGTCGATAATCGAATCCAGGCTTTTCCAGCCCGTGCTGATATCGGAATATAACGTCATGGGGCCTGCTCCTTTGCACCCTCAAATTGAGTTAATATCTTTGCTGATGCTGCAATAATCATAGCCCATCAGCGGGTTTAATTCAATTGTTAAGGCCAGCCCTCAGGACGTTATCGTCGCTTGGATAATATTTGTTGTTGGGAATCTTGCTGATCAAACGATTTGTTTTTAAACCCTTGGATAAGATTTTTGTGCGACATGGCCAGCTGATAAGGATAAAAGGGCTCAAGAGGCTATTTTTCAGTCGGTCCCTTGAACCCTTGAACCCTCGAATCCCTAAAAAATTGCCGGCGGTTGACTGAACAGACGCTCATGTCGTAACATATGCCAGCAATGCTCTGGTAGAGGCGCGACTTCAAGCGTTAATGCCTGATGGGCAGCCGGTTAAGTGTTAGGGGGGCAATAAAATAACCGCTTTGAAGAAGAAAAAGTTTGTCCGACGTTTTACTAAAAGGGTTTTTACTCGGTTCCATATGAGTTTGATCCTTATATGTACAGTCCTGTCGGGTGTTATATTTTCGAAGTTCCTACTTTTTTCAGGGCTCAGCCATATCGTAATCCGTTATAGTATTGTGCTGTTGTTCGCCTACAGCTGTTTTTTTATTTTAATGAGATTATGGCTGCAATATCTGACAGCACCTTACAGGAAATCTAAACGGAATGACAGCCTGATAGATGCTGCTGATGTAATTAGTAACTTTCCGGATTTGCCCCTCAGCAGGGGTGCTTCCAGGGTTGTCGGCCATGGCGGCAAGTTCGGTGGCGGCGGGGTGTCCGACGCCTGGGGGGAAGCCGGTGGTGTTGCCGAAACATTATCAACCGTGGGAGAAACAACCACCGGGGCAATCGGCGAGGGGGTGACGGGGGTTGGCGAGGTGGTTGCCGGGCTGGCGGATGAAGGGGGGATTGTTTTAATACCACTCATTGTTTTACTCGTTGTGCTCTTGGGTGGAGGCGTTTACCTCATTTATGAAGCACCCGTTATTTTCTCGGAGGCGGCATTCGAGATTGTCTTGGCAGCAACGCTTATCAAGAGAGCAAAGGCAATTGACAGCCCTGACTGGATCGGGAGCGTTTTTCGTGCTACATGGCCCGCCTTCGTGTTGACGGCGGCCATCACAATCCTTGCCGGATGGGCGATGATGCACTACTTCCCAGGAGCGGCTAAAATTACAGACGTCGTCCGCAGCCTTATTTAAAACCACCTGCCACCGGGATTTTAATGTGTTGGAAGAAATCGAAGTTGAACAAATAAGGCAGAAAAAAAAGAAAGGGTTCAAGGGGCCGTTTACGTCACTTGACCCCTTGAACCCTTGAATCCTAGAACCCTTCAGTTCCGCTAGGAATTGATAATCTTTCTGGCAAATTCGTCGTTGGCGTCGGCCACGTGAGAAATGCCGGTTTCGCGGGCGGTTTCCCGGTTGGCGGCAAACAGGTCGTCGCGGGTGATCTGGTTCAGTGCGAACTTTCTGGCGCCGGCCATAAGCTGCTGCAGTCCGCAGGAAAGCTTGTCGGCCAAGGTGCAGAAGGCGATGGCGCCGTAAGGAATATTGGCCATTTCTTTTTTACCGATTTTCTTTTCCACGTCAAAGTAGGACGCGAAAATTTCTTCGGGTTTGCTGCCGAGGTTGGAAACCGTTTTGGGCAGCGCGTCCCAGTTGCCCCAGATTTTTTCTTTGCGTTCCGGATGCAGAGCCCCTTCGATGTTGGCGCCGAGGTAACCCGGAATCATGATGGCCCGACCCATGCAGATCAGCTTGGTGTAAGGTGCGCCCAGGGCGATGGCCTTGAAAATATGGTCTTCTAAGGCAAAGCCGCCGGCAAAAGAAAGGTCAACCACGTCCGCGCCCTTGGCGGCCAGCATGGCGGCATATTCGTGGGCCTTGGCATGCAGATTGATCGAGGGCACCCCCCAGCTTTGCATCATATTCCAGGGGCTCATGCCGGTACCGCCGCCGGAACCGTCTATGGTCAGCAGGTCAAGTTCGGCATCGGTAGCGAATTTGATGGCCATGGCCAGTTCGGTCATGCCGTAGGAACCGGTTTTCAGGGAGATTCGTTTGAATCCCAGGCTGCGCAGATACTCAACGCTGCTCATGAAATCTTCCCGTACCTGATCGACGCTATCCATGTTGGTGCCTCCCAGGCGGCTGTGCCGTGCGAAAGATTTGATGGCGCCCTCTTTAAACGCTTTCTGGACTTCTTTTTTGGTCGGATCCGGGTCAACCACGTATCCCCGTTGTTTCAAAAATTGAGCGTAATCCAGGCTGGTGACCTGAATTTCGCCGCCGATATCTTTAGCACCCTGGCCCCATTTGAGCTCGATGATGCATTGGTTGCCGTATTTTTCGGCCACGAATTCGGCTACACCGTTGCGGGTGTCTTCTACGTTCAGCTGAACGATGATGGCGCCGTAGCCTTTGTCGGCATAGCGCAGATAGCCGTTTATGCGGCGTTCCAGTTCCGGCGCGCTTTTGATTTTGCCTTTTTTTGCTTTGCCCGCGCTGATCTGGGATTTGCGGTCAACGCCCACCACGTTTTCGCCGATGACCACCGGAATACCACACAGGGCGCCGCCGATGGCAAATGAATCCCAATATCTTTCAGCAATAAAGGTGGAGCCCAGCGCGCCGGTCATTAACGGCATGCGGACCTTTGTTTTCATCTTTTTACCGAATTGAGATTCAATGCTGACATTGGGGAAAATACAGTCGTCCGGATCGTTGCTCAATCCTTTGGGAAGACCATGGGCGCCGTAAGCGTATCCCTGGATGCGAAGGGCGTTATAGGAAACACCCACATGCGTGGTATTGTTGGCGCCGGCGGTGACCATGCCGAAGTCCCTGGGATAGAGTAATTTCCGGCCGACCATGCTGGACAGCCATGTTTCGCATTTGCCCTGACAATCCGCCCGGCAGAGGGTGCATAAGCTGGATTCCGCCGGATTACCGCGATTGGTCGTTCCCAGGGCGTCGTTGTTTTTTGAAAATCTCATTCTGGTTCCTCCATTTTTCAGTTAATAGGATCTGGTCTTTCTAGCTCCCCAAAAAAAAACGCCTGATTTCCGGCTGGCCTTCACCAGCCCCGGAAACAGACGTCGTTGTCATTTTAATAAGGTCGCACGCCGTTGTGCATTCTTATTAAGTTATATTTAACAAACGGAAGCTATTTAAGCTGTACTGAAGTTTTTTGTCAAGAAAAAAGTTAGTTGGAATAATTGTTAATTCTGTCTGTATCTTGTAATGTGTTTGTAAGCAGATCTGAACAGTTAACATGGATATTCGGTGTTTTTTCGAGGAAACGGCTTTTGCAGGCTTCATAAAACTATTGGCTGGTTAACCCGGTCGCAGTAAATTTCGAAAAATGTCCGGGTTAAAAAACGGTGGTGAACAATGAGTATTAAAAAGACAGCAGTGACCACAGGTATCGATGGCTTTGATCGGCTTCTGGGCGGCGGTGTTTTTATCGGAGATAATGTCGTCTGGTATGATGACGAGGGTATCCTGGCCGCGGTTTTTAATTTGAATTTGATCAAAGCTTCGACGGCAGATAAAAAATATATCATTTATGTCAGTTTTGACCGCAGCCTTAAAAATCTCTTGGAACGTCTGGGAACGCTGGCTGATTCACCTTATCTGATCATTTTGGATTGTTTTACCCATGGTCTGGGAGAATCCTCCGAGATTTTTCAGGATTTTTACAAGCAGGGAACAAAGGGCTGGAAGTGCCGGGTTGTTTGCGTCGAAGAACCGCAGAATATGGATGGTGTGGCCGAGGCGTTTTATGGCATTCACCGGACACTTTCCGGTGATGTGCGGTTTGTTTTTGAAAGCTTGACCGGTATGCAATCCTTGTGGGGCGGGGAAGACCGGATTTTAAAGTTTTATTCCAGCGCTTGTCCCCGATTGTATGAATTGAATACGATCGCATACTGGGTGGTGGAAAAGCGGGCACATTCCGAACGATTGAAGGCGAATTTTAACAAAATTACACAGGTCGCTGTCGATTTGTCGATCAAGCGGGGAAAAACGTTTTTGTCGGTTGAAAAGGCCGAGCATCGTGATACCGGAATATTGAACAATCCTGTCGCTTATTGGAACAAGGGACTGGCGGTTAATCTGGATGACGGTCGTGCCGGATCGGGGCCGATTGACCCGGGCCGGCGGATAAAAGACCTGCGGACCCAGCGTGGTATATCGCAGAATGATTTGGCCCGGCGGGTCGGCGTGACCCCAAGCAATATCTCGCAGATTGAAAACAGCCTGATTTTTCCCTCCATCCCCATGCTGATCCGGCTGGCAGAGGTTTTTTCAGTGAGTATCAGCTACTTTTTTGACCAGGGCGGTTCCGAAAAGCCGGCCGTGGTGTTCCCCCAAGGGGAGTCCGTCGATGTCATATTGCCGGGTGGTGATGCGCGGCATGTCACCGCCCGGCAACTGCTGCCCAGTGGCGTTGACGCTCCGATTATGCCTTACCTGATTGAGGTGGCTCCGGGAAAGACACTGCCCGGCCATTTCTTTATTCATAAAAAAGAAGAAGCCGGATTTTTGCTTTCGGGCAAGCTGACCGTAACAATCGGCAATGAAAAGCTGAAAGTCAATGCGGGTGATTTTGTATTGCTGACGTCTGAATACCCTTCACAATGGAAAAACAACGGTCGGGAGACGGCCCGTCTGCTGTGGATAATTCAGAAATAATCCTGCCGAACACTTCTTTAAAGGTGCCCTTAATAAAGGTCTTCTGAAATCAGCACGGCTTCGGCTACTTCGCGTAAGGGCTTACGATTATCCATGCTGCGTTTCCGGATCCAGCGGTAGGCCTCGTCAATTTCCATGCCCCGCTTGCGGACCAGCACTTCCTTGGCCCGTTCTATCAGTTTGCGGGTTTCAAGCTCTTCCCTGATAATTTTGGCGTCCAGGGCCAATTGGGTATTGTGGATGGCGATCGCGGCCTGATGGGCGACAGCGGTGATCAGGTTGACCTCGGTTTCCGAAAAGTCATGGTGCTCGGCCGTGAAACAGTTCAGTACGCCGATGACTTCATTGTTTTTAATCCGCATGGGGATGCCGACCAGGGAGACCAGCCCCAGCTTTTCCGCCATGCTTTTTTCTTTGAAGCGGTTATCCTGCTTAACATCGGAGATAATAACCGGTGTTTTGTTTGTCGCCACATACCCGACCACGCCTTCGTTCATATCAAGGGTGCGGTCCTTGACGTATTCCGGGTCAATGGCCTGGGTGGCTTTCAAGCGGATCTTTTTCCCGCTCTCCTCCTCTTCAATCATCCACAGTGAACAGATCTCGACACCGGTCACCTTGGCTGTGACCATGACGATGAGCTTGAGAATGTCCTCCAGGTACTTTTCCGAAGCGACAGCCCGGCTGATATCGGCCAGCGCCTTGAAGTATTTATCAATGTCCGGAGGGTTGGTGGTGTGTGGCATAAGTCTTTATATCCTCGTTTTTAAGATTACCAAAATTTATTATAATCGACCTGATATGTCAACTGTCGACGCTACCGGCAATTGAATAGCCGCTTGTTTATTTGATGCTTATAGTGCTATAAAGAACCACGATGGGGGTATGTTTGAACGGATAAAACGGGGGCCCGGATTTCATAAAACGGATCAGGATGATTTCAGCCATAAAACAGAATCCGGTGGTCGTCCCCGGGGCATTGAAGCCCGGTGACACCATTGGTATTGTCGCGCCGGCCAGTACTTTTGACCCGGAGCGTTTCGAACAGGGTATTGCGGTGTTGGAATCCCTGGGGTTTAAAACCGCTATACCCGAGGGCCTGTTTGAGAAAGAACGATATCTGGCCGGATCTGACGCCCATCGGGCCGATATGCTGAACCGGATGTTTGCGGATAAAGCCGTAAAAGCCATTATGTGTGCCAGGGGTGGATTCGGTTCCTTGAGAATACTCTCCCGGCTTGATTTTTCAGCCATCGGAGAGAACCCTAAAATTTTTGCCGGGTTCAGCGACATTACGGTTCTTTTATCCGTTATTTTTGAAAAAACAGGGCTGGTCACATATCATGCCCCGGTGATTACCGCACTGGCGGATGCCGGCAGGAATACAGCGAAGGGCCTGGTTGCAGCCGTTATGTCGTCAAAAGCCCTTACGGTGAAGGCGGAAGCCGGTGTTGCCCTTGTGCCGGGACAGGCCAGAGGCGTTGTCCGCGGCGGCAACCTGGCTTCCCTGTGCCAGATGATGGGAACACCCTACCAGCCTGATTTTTCGGACAGCTTGCTGTTGCTGGAAGATATTAATGAAGCCCCCTACCGGATCGACCGCATGCTGTCCCAGATGCGGCTGGCCGGATGCCTGGACGGCGTTGCCGGCGTGATGCTGGGACGCTTTGACCGGTGTGGGGAAACGCGAACGATAAACCGGATCGTTGAAAACAGCTTTCCTTCCGGGGTACCCATCCTGGGCGGGTTGCCGGTGGGACATAATGGTGATAACCTGACCCTGCCCCTGGGGTTGACCGCGACCCTGGACGCAGATAACGGTCTGCTGCAGTATCATATACCGCCGGTCTTGTCCGGCAACGGAAGCCATTTATGAAAGCGGTCCATCGCCTGATGCAGGAGGCCGTTTCCCGGGGCATTTTCCCGGGAGGGGTGCTGCATGTGCGGGTGCGGGGCCGGGACCTTTTTTGTGAGCCTTACGGTCAGGCGGATGTGTTGGCCGGTCAAGCCATGACCCGGGACACGGTTTTTGACCTGGCATCGCTGACCAAACCCCTGGCGACGGCGCCGGCTGTGTTGAAACTGGTCCAGGACGGTCTGGTACGCCTTGATGGTCCCATCGGAGACATCCTGCCGGAATTTCAGCACACCGATAAGTACGATATTACGCCGGCACAACTGCTGTCGCATACGTCCGGTTTGCCCGCCCATCGGGAATACTTTTCACCCCTGGCCGACCTTCCACGAAAGAAACGACGCCAGGCCCTATTACGGTTGCTGGCCGGCCAAAGGCTGGAAAACGAACCCGGTAAAAACCAGGTCTACAGTGATCTCGGCTATATGATTCTAAGGTATGTGGTCGAGGCCGTATCGCATAAACGACTGGATGCGTTTGTGAGCGATGCCCTGTACACACCGCTGGGTGTTGAAGGGCTTTTTTTTATCGATCTGGAAAACGAAACAGGGTCGTTTACTGGCGTTAGACGGATACCGTTTGCCGCCACCGAGGATTGTCAACGCCGCCGGCGGCTGATCAAGGGTATGGTTCATGACGACAATGCATACGAAGCCGGCGGGATTGACGGCCAGGCCGGCCTTTTTGGGACAACCACGGCGGTGGCCCGGTTTCTGGATGTCCTGCTGAACATTTATCGTGGTGAAACAGTTACGGATGTGCTGTCCCGCAAAACCGTCGAATTGATGCTGGTACCCCGTCCGGACACGGCCCGGACTTACGGGTTTGATACACCGGATATGGAGGACTCAAGCGCCGGCAGCATGTTTTCGGCCGGATCCGTGGGGCACCTCGGGTTTACCGGCGTTTCCATGTGGCTGGATGTAAGCCGGGATATTATGGTTCTTTTGTTCACCAACCGGATTCACCCCGACCGGAATAATGCAAAGATCAAAAAATTTCGGCCGTTGCTTCATGACGCCGTTATGGGCGAACTCGTCGGAAGAAGCTAAAAAACCGTTGTAATCAGGCCGTTTTTTTAAAATAATCGATGATTTTTCTTGTATGGCGGCTTTTTTATTGATACAAGTATGACCTGTTCGGGCTTTTTTTAACAACTTGTTTTTTTGTAATAATTTTTGATCGGGGGTAGTGACCGCTAAAACAAGCCGGCGGATTTTTATGCCCGGTCATATCTGCTATAGAAAAGGATTATCATGAACCTCCTGTCGGATACTATTTTAGGCCTGTTTTCCAGTGATCTGGCAATTGATCTCGGTACCGCCAACACATTGGTGTTTGTCAAAGGAAAAGGAATCGTCCTCAGTGAGCCTTCCGTGGTGGCCATACGAACGGACGCCCGGGTCAAAAACCGGGTGGTCGCCGTGGGGGAAGACGCCAAGCGGATGCTGGGCAGGACACCCGGCAGTATTGTGGCTATCCGGCCCATGCGGGACGGTGTTATCGCGGATTTTGAAGTGGCGGAAGCCATGCTGCGATATTTTATTCTAAAGGCGCATAACCGGCGAAAATTTGTTCGCCCGAGAATTATTATTGCCGTGCCTTCGGGTATTACCGAAGTCGAAAAGCGCGCCGTTAAGGATTCGGCAGAGCGCGCCGGTGCCCGGGAGGTTATTTTGATGGAAGAGCCGATGGCCGCTGCGATCGGGGCGGGGCTGCCGATTACCGAACCGACCTGTAACATGGTGGTGGATATCGGCGGTGGAACCACTGAAGTGGCTGTTATCTCCCTGGCCGGCATCGTTTACAGTCGATCACTGCGGGTGGCCGGCGACAAGATGGACGAAGCCATCGCCCAGTATATCAAGCGCAAATACAATCTCCTGATCGGTGAACGGACAGCCGAATTGATCAAGATAACCATCGGAAACGCCTATCCGGATGAAGAAAACCTGGAAACCATAGAGGTAAAAGGGCGTGACCTGGTATCCGGTATCCCCAAGATACTGGCCATTGATTCGGAAGAAATCCGTCTGGCGATTTCCGAACAGATTGAGGCGATTGTTGAAACCACCAAGATCGCTCTGGAGCAGACGCCGCCTGAGCTGGCCGCGGATATTGTTGATCGCGGCATTGTGTTGACGGGGGGCGGTGCACTGCTGAAGAATCTGGACAAGTTGCTGAGGGAAGAGAGCGGTCTTCCCATCACCATCGCCGACGATCCGTTGACAACCGTTGCCATCGGGACCGGTAAAGCGCTTGATAATATTGAGGTTTTAAAGCAGGTCATGCTTTGATAAATTATGTTTTCAAGAAGATTTTTAACTGTCGCTGCTGTAATCGCTATATTATTCGTTATGCTGGTCTTCCTTGTATATACCAGCCGGCGAAGCACCTACCCTGTCCGTAGCGGCGCAACCGGTATCCTGATTGTGGCACCGATTCAGGACCTGTTTGTCAGCTCGGCCCGTTTTGTCAAGCAGGTCTGGTTCAATTATTTTTTTCTGATTTCAACAGCCGAAGAAAACAGGGCGTTGCAAGCCACGTTGCAACGGCTGACGGCGGAAAACAATCGTTGCAAAGAAATCGAACTGGCCAATCAGCGTCTTCGTGATCTGCTTAATTTTCAAAAAGAGTTTGATATTCAAGTTTTCGCGGCGGAAGTTATCGCGCGTGATCCCTCCGGGTGGTTTAAGACGATCATTATTGATAAGGGGTCGACCGATGGCGTGCAGAAACGGATGCCGGTAGTCATCGCGGCCGGTGTCGTCGGTCAGGTCATTGACGTGTCGCTTTATTATTCCAAAGTGCTGCTGGTGATTGATAAAAACAGTGCGGTCGACGGATTGTGCCAGCGGACAAGAGCGCGCGGGGTTGTCAAAGGGGCTGATGATAATGATCAGTGTGATTTTATTTACGTGCTTCGAACCAGTGATGTGTCGGTCGGCGATACGATAATCTCTTCGGGCCTGGACGGAATTTATCCCAAAGGACTGCCGCTGGGACACGTTTCGGGGGTGGTCAAGAAAAATTACGGCATGTTCCAAACGGTTGAAGTGGATCCTTTTGTCGATTTTGACAAACTGGAAGAGGTGCTGGTGGTATTGAATCAATCCAGGCATGATTTTACGGAGATTCAATGATCTATTTTTTTTACCTGCTCACCGGCCTGGCACTGATCCTGTTCCAAACGCTGGTGGCCGGTTTTTTCCTGCCGGCCGGTCTGATATATGACTTATTGATTCCGCTGGTGATTTACCTGTCGCTTTTTCATAATAACGGAAAGTCACTGCTGATTATCATGTTTTTTGGAATTATCATGGATGATATTACCGGCGGCGCCATGGGCATTTATATGCTCACCTATTTCTGGATCTTTATAGGTATGCAACTGGCGGTCCATTTTTTTCAGAAAGACAGTCCCGTCTTGATGGTTGCTTCAGTTCTCCTGGGTGTTTGTCTGGAATACGGCTTTATTTTAACCGTCACCTGTTTGTCCGGAAAGGATTTGTCAATAGCGGCTGACATGGCGGGCAGAATGCTGGGCCGTTTGGTAATAGCAGGGATTACCGGCCCTTTACTGCTGAGTACCTTAAAGTTTCTGTTTGAAGATAAAACGGCTGATCGGAATATTACATGATATTCCCGGGCAGGCAAGCATTCCAGATACATTATATCAACAGACGGGATGAGCCCCTTTGAAAAATTTTTACCGGACGGTAGATCTTGACGCATATAGAAGACGGTTGCTGTTGCTTCTGCTGATGATGACAGTCGTATTCGCCGTTCTGCTGGCCAGGCTGATTTTCCTGCAGGTTATTGAAGGCCCTGATTATCTGCGATTGTCGGCCAACAACTGTATCCGCCTTCAGGATATCGATCCGTTGCGGGGGCTGATTTTTGACCGCAACGGGAAATGCCTGGTCGAAAATCGGCCGTCCTTTGACCTGACCATTATTCCCAGCGATGCCGGAAATGTTGATGAAACATTACAGTCGCTGGCGGATGTCGTCGGGTTGCCCTTTGAGGCGCTCAAAAAAAATTATCATAAATACAGATGGGGCGGGGTTTATCGTCCGGTTTTGCTTTTTGGTGATGTGGATAGAGACGTGGTGGCGTCGGTGATGGCCAATCAGTTCGACCTGCCGGGTGTGGAGGTAACCTTAAAGCCCCGCCGGCATTATCGCTATGATCAGTTTGCCGCTCACACCATCGGATATCTTGGTGAAATAAGTAAGAACGAACTCAAGTGCGAACAATTCGCCGGATATGATGTCGGGTGCTTTGTCGGTAAATGCGGTATGGAACGGGTGTTTGAGCCTTACCTGAGGGGGCGCAAGGGCGGTCGCCAGGTGGAGGTAAACGCCAATGGACAGGTCATGAGGGTGTTGCGGACGGTTCCGGCCGAGCCCGGCAACAACATTTATCTGACGATTGATTTTGACCTGCAGCAGAAAACCGAATCGCTGCTGGAAGGGCTGGCCGGTGCGGCCGTGGCCCTTGACCCTTATACCGGGGACGTACTGGCGCTTGCCAGCAGCCCTTCTTTCGGCCAGAACAACTTTATAAAAGGGTTGACCAGCCGGCAGTGGCAACAGCTAATGACGGATCCCCACAAACCCCTCGTTAACAAGGCCATTCAGGCGGAGTACCCACCGGGTTCGATATACAAGATCATCACGGCCATGGCCGGTCTGCAGGATAAACTGATCCGGCCGGATGAAACAATATACTGCCCCGGTTATTATAAGTACGGTGATCGGACTTCCCGTTGCTGGAAAGAAAGCGGGCATGGCCGATTGTGTATGACAGAAGCCCTGGCGCAATCCTGTGATGTCTATTTTTATGATTTGGGTGTTAAAGTCGGGGTGGAGCGTCTGGCCTGGTATGCAAAAGCCTGCGGATTGGGCCATACCACCGGCATTGACCTGATCGCTGAAGCGGACGGACTGGTGCCGTCGGAAAAATGGAAGCTGCGCCGGCTGGGAGAGCCCTGGTATGGAGGAGAAACGCTTTCCGTCGCCATCGGGCAGGGGTATAACCTGGTAACGCCGATCCAGATGGCGGTACTGACCGCCTCGGTCGCCAACGGCGGAATGGTAAAGAAACCGCAGATCCTTCAGAAAATTCAGACCGTCGAAGGGGACATTGTCAAAGCGGGAAAACCGTTCAATAAAGCGGCCCTGCCGGTTGACCCGGACGTACTGACGATAATCCAGGAGGGCCTTTGGAAGGTGGTCAATGATAAAAACGGGACCGCTTTTTATCGGGTTTACAGCCCGGCTTATGACATCAGCGGGAAAACCGGCACGGCCCAGGTCGTGGCCAGTCCTGAAGAAAGGGAAGGGCAGCAAAGGGGCGTGGTCGATGCCATTAAACCCCATGCCTGGTTTGTGGCCTATGCCCCTTCTGATAAACCCCGTATCGCCGTGGCGGTCATTATCGAACGCAGCGGGCATGGGTCACACGTGGCCGGGCCGATCGTAAAAGAGATGATTACGGCATATCTTTCAAATAACCCGTCATTATAATCCGGAGAAACCGGATATCCTAAGAGCGTTATCGGAGGGAAAATGTTCGAGGCTGAAGAAGGAAAAAGGCAGGTTGACTGGGGAATATTACTGCCTGTTTTTTTGTTGGGGATGATCGGTATCGTCACCATTTACAGTGCGGCGGCGTCTGAAACACCGGAGCTCCAGCAAAAATTATGCATCAAGCAGGCAATCTGGTTTTCCGGCGGGCTGATGATCATCATATTTTCATTGTTTTTTAACTACAAACGGCTTTTCTCCTGGGCTGACGGTATTTATGTGGCCAGTCTTCTTTTATTAATCGCAGTCCTTTTTCTCGGTCGGGAGGCCGGCGGCGCACGCCGGTGGTTGCCGGTAGGTCCGGTGACGGTTCAGCCGTCAGAGCTGGCCAAAATAACGCTGGTGATTATTCTGGCGAAATATTATTCACAAAAATCCATCATGGATGGTTTGACATTAAGGTCTTTGATGGTGCCGATGGCACTGACGGCGGTCCCTTTTGTCCTGATCGGTTTTCAGCCGGACTTGGGGACAGGCATGTTGCTGGTATTGATTGCCGTCCTGATAACGGGATTTGTCAAGGTGAAGCGGCGGACGGTTCTGGGGTTCGGGGCGGCGATGCTGGTGATGGGGCCGCTGTTGTGGATGTTTTTTTTAAAACCCTACCAGAAACAGCGGGTGCTCACCCTCCTGAACCCGGATCGGGATCCACTCGGGGCGGGATATCATATCATTCAGTCTAAAATTGCCATCGGCTCCGGGATGATTTTCGGCAAAGGGCACATGAAAGGGACGCAGAACGCGCTGGCTTTTCTGCCGGAGCAACATACGGACTTCATCTTTTCCGTGCTGTCGGAAGAATGGGGCCTGGTCGGTGCCGGGGTAATCCTGCTACTTTACTTTTTTATTATTGTCTGGGGAATCAGTATCGCATATAAATGTAAAGATCTTTTTGGTATTATTCTGGCTGTCGGTGTTACAGGTGTTATTTTCTGGCAGGTTGCCATAAACATCGGAATGGTTATGGGGCTGCTGCCTGTGGTAGGCGTCCCTCTTCCATTGATCAGTTACGGCGGGTCTTCGGTTGTAACATTTATGATGTGCATTGCCATTTTAATGAATGTCAGCATGAAGCAGACCTGGATAGAGTAAACGATTAATTAAAAAAGGTGTAATTTATGAGAAAAAGCAGCAAAAAGGGGGATGACATGGGCAAGCCAAAAGAAAAAAGCACGGACCCGATCAGTACGTTTCTGGGAGTGGAAACTGCCATTGAAGGAGCTGTTTCTTTTACCGGAACCATTCGCCTGGATGGCAAAGTGACCGGTAAAATTGAAAGCCAGTCCGGAACGGTCATCATCGGCGAAAAGGCGGTAATTGAGGCGGATATTTCCGCAGGGGTAGTCATTGTCATGGGACGGGTAAAGGGGATGATTGACGCTTCCAGTCGAATTGAAGTATTCCCTCCGGCACAAATCGACGGCGATATCCAGGCCCCGGTAATCTCCATGGACGCAGGTGTGAAATTTAACGGCAAGTGCTCCATGAAATCCGTTAACGGATTGATAGATAAGGGGATTGTCGTTTCCGAAGACAGTAAAAAGGACGAGAAGGGAAAATTGAAAAATTTTCCAAAAAACCTTTGACATTAGTTAATGCTGTGGTATAAGAGCTTTTTGATTTACTTATTGATGCATTTTAACTTTTTTATGTTTGAGTTACCCTTGTTGTAGTCGCAGGAGGCTTATTTATGGGAAGTTATCGAAAATGGCTGATGTCCGGAATCGCAGCTGGGTCCGGAGTGGTCCTGTTTACGGAGGCTGTTCAGGCATCCGGCGGCGGTGCCATCTCTGTTTTCCCTGATAAGACGTGTATCTGGCAGATTGTTAATTTTCTTGTCCTGATCTGGGCGCTTAATCTGATTCTTTACCGACCGATTCGTAAAATTCTGACCCGACGTCAGGATCATATGGCCGGTCTGGATAAAAATATCGAACAGTTCAAAAGAGACACGGAAGACAAAGAAAGCACTTTTGCCGATGGGATTAAAGAAGCCAGGGCCGATGGAATGAAGGCCAAAAATGCGCTTCTTGAAGAAGGTGCCGCCGAGGAAAAGAAAATTATCGAGCGTATCAGTCAGAAGGCACAGCAGACGATTGCCGACAATAAAGCTAAAGTTGCCGAAGACGTGAAAAAAGCCGCCGCGGAGCTGCAGCAGGAAGTGGAGGCTTTTGCCGTTGAGATTGGCCGGAAAATATTGGGGAGGGAGCTTTCATGAAGTTGAAGTTAACATCTGACGCATCCGGTCTTTCTGGAAAAAGAACGCTTTTAATCGCGGGTACGCTCTGTCTGGTTCTTCTGTCTACCGGCCTGTGCTTTGCCTCCGGTGGAAATGATGAGATCACGTGGAAGACAACAGACTGGTACAAGGTGATGAATTTCGCTGTTCTGGCGATTGGTCTGTTTATTCTCGTTCGTAAACCGATAGCGAATGCCCTGGACGGACGAATTGAAAGTATCAAGGAAGATCTTCGGGCGCTGGAAGCGGAAAAAGTCGAAGCTGAAAAGCAGCTGGAAGAATACAATAAGCGCATTGCCACCCTGGATAAAGAGGTGGAAAATATTGTCAGCGAATACCGCCGGCAGGGGGAAGCGGCAAAGTCAAAAATTCTGGTCAGCGCTAAAGAAGCCGCCGAAAAAATTGAGGAGCAGGCCAAAAGAAATATCGAAAATGAATTTGAGGTGGCCCGTCAGAAGCTGCGGATGGATATTTTTGCACAGGCTGTGACCCGGGCGGAAGCACTGGTTAAAGGGGAAATAACATCAGAAGATCAGGACAGGCTGGTTGAAGAATATTTGAATAAGGTGGTGTCATAGTGAAGAATTATGCTATTTCAAGGCGTTATGCAAAAGCACTGATGCTGATCGGCAAAGATGACGGTCAGGCCGAGCTATATAAAGACGAGCTCAACGCCTTTGTTGCGGTGCTTGATGACGAGCAGACATTTGAAGATTCAATGAACAATCCCTTGTATGCCGCTGAAGATCGCAAGCGAGTGCTGCTGGCTGTTGTTGACAAAATGGGAATGTCCGACATTGTCAAATCGTTACTTGTTTTACTTTTCGAAAAACGCCGTTTTGATCAGATTCGGGGTATAACAGAATATTATCAGAAACTTGTTGATGAACATAAAGGAATCGTGCGGGCGGATGTGGTCTCGGCCACGGCGCTGTCCGATGATGCGGTGGAAAAGATCCGCGCGTCTCTTTCCAAAATGACAGGCAAGGAAGTCATCCTTGATATTAAACAGGATGCAGCGCTGATCGGCGGTGTGGTGACAAAAGTAGGCGACATGGTATTGGACGGAAGTATTAAAACCCAATTAGAGAATATGAAAGAATCTTTAAAAAAAGGTGAGAGAGTCTAATGGAAATAAGAGCGGAAGAGATCAGTCAAGTTATCAAAGAGCAGATTAAGGGGTTCGACAAGAAAGTCGAGTTGAGTGAGACGGGCGTTGTGCTGTCTGTCGGCGATGGTATTGCCAGGGTTTACGGCTTGATGAATGTCATGGTTCTGGAACTGGTCGAATTTCCGGGCGGTATCCTGGGCCTGGCCATGAACCTGGAAGAAGACAGCGTCGGTGTTGCGGTCATGGGTGATGATAGATACATCAAAGAAGGTGATATCGTCAAACGTACCGGTCGTATTGCTGAAATTCCCGTCGGCGAAGGCGTTCTGGGTCGTGTTATCGACACCACCGGCGCTCCGCTGGATGGTAAGGGGCCGATTGAATCGTCCGAATCCCGTCGTATTGAGATGGTCGCCCCCGGGGTTATCGCCAGAAAGAGTGTTCACGAGCCGATGTTGACGGGTTTAAAGGCGATTGATGCCATGACACCGGTCGGCCGGGGGCAGCGTGAGCTGATCATCGGTGACCGTCAGATCGGCAAGACCGCGGTTGCCGTTGACTCTATTATCAGCCAGAAGAATACCGATGTTTACTGCATCTATGTCGCCTGCGGCCAGAAAAAATCAACGGTTGCCCAGGTGGCGGCGATTCTGGAAAAACATGGTGCCATGGAATATACGACCATCGTGGCGGCCAACGCCAGTGACCCCGCTTCATTGCAGTTTCTGGCACCTTATGCCGGTTGCGCCATCGGCGAATACTTCCGTGACAAGGGGCAGCACGCACTGATCATTTACGATGACCTTTCCAAGCAGGCGGCTGCCTATCGCCAGGTATCCCTCCTGATGAGACGCCCGCCAGGACGTGAAGCTTATCCCGGTGATATTTTTTATAACCATTCACGCCTGCTGGAACGTGCGGCCAAGCTGAATGATGAATTGGGCGCCGGTTCGCTGACCGCTCTGCCGATTATTGAAACCCAGGCCGGTGATGTTTCCGCTTACATTCCGACCAACGTTATTTCAATTACAGACGGTCAGATTTACCTCGAACCGGATCTGTTCTTTGCCGGTGTTCGTCCGGCCATCAACGTCGGTCTTTCCGTTTCCCGGGTCGGTGGTGCGGCTCAAGCCAAGGCAATGAAGCAGGTCGCCGGTAACTTGCGGCTTGACCTGGCGCAGTTTCGCGAACTGGAATCTTTTGCCGCTTTCGGCAGTGACGTTGACGAATCCACACGCAAACAGCTTGTCCGTGGTGAACGGCTGGTTGAAATCCTTAAGCAGCCGCAGTATCAGCCGCTGCCTCTTGAAAAGCAGGTTGTGATTATTTACGCCGGAACCAAAGGCCATCTTGACAAGTATGATACAGGTGTCCTGGCCAGTTATGAGGAAGGTCTGTATAACTTTATTGAAACCAAATTTCCGGAACTTTTTACCGGTATTGCTGAGAAAAAAGAGCTTACGGAAGAGTTGGAATCCATGCTGAAAAAAGCCATTGCGGCCTTTGATGCGGAATTCAAAGACACAATCTAACAGCAAAGCCTTGAGCCTTTAGAAAAAGCGCTTCAAAAGGTCATGGCGGTGTATAAAGGTTACAGAGTATGCCGAGCTTAAAGGAAGTACAGTCAAAAATTATCGGGGTCCAGAAAACCAAGAAAATTACCCGGGCCATGAATATGGTCGCCAGCTCCAAAATGCGGGGCGCCCAGATGGCCATGGAGGCCTTTCGCCCTTATGCGGATAAGTTTGCCGAAGTTCTGGGAAGTCTTGCCGAAAAAGCCGGTGGTGAAGATGTCAGCCCGCTTCTTGTGCCTCGTGAAGATGTTAAAAAAGTCAATCTAATCCTCTGCACTTCTGACAGGGGGTTGTGCGGCGGCTTTAATAACAAGCTGATTGAAAAAGCCAAGAATTTCGTAGCCGAAAAATCAGGTGCGGATGTTGAAATATCCTTTACGAATTTTGGCAAAAAAGGGCTGAAATGGGCCCAGAAGCAGAAGCGGCCGATATGGTCGGAATATCTTGACGTTGTGGGCTCAAGAATCCCCTTTGATATTGCCATGCAGGCCGGTCGCAAGCTGATTGACAGCTTTTTAAAAGCCGAGTGCGATGAGGTTTATATCATTTATTCCGAGTTCGGCGGCATGTCCCGCCAGATACCGATTCTGCAGAAACTGTTGCCTATACCGCCAGTGGAGACCGATGCAACAGAGGCGGTTTCCACCGAGGAATTCCTTTATCAGGCCGAGCATATTTGTGAACCCTCAGCGGATGAACTGATGGGAGAAATGCTCCCTCGGAATGTTTATATACAGATTTTTAAAGCGTTGCTGGAGACGTCGACCAGCGAACATGCGGCCCGTATGGCGGCCATGGACAACGCCACCAAGGCATGCAACGATATGATAGATGCGCTGACGCTGACTTATAACAAAGCACGTCAGGCGGCGATTACGGCTGAGTTGATGGATATTGTCGGCGGTGCCGAGGCGCTGAGAGGATAAATTTAATCGGATTCAAGATATTAGATAACTGAGTTTCTGGGAGGTTATAAATGGGAGAGAACGTAGGAAAGATCACGCAGGTCATGGGACCGGTCGTCGATGTGGAATTTGAGCCGGGTAATCTGCCGCCTATTAAGGACGCGTTGTTGATAACCAATCCTGCTATCAACGATGAAGAAGGCAACCTGGTGGTTGAGGTAGCGCAGCATCTGGGAGATAACGTGGTGCGTACCATCGCTATGGATATTACCGACGGTCTGGTCCGGGGCGCTGATGTCAAGCATACCGGCAACCCGATCATGATGCCGGTTGGCGAGGCCGGTCTGGGTCGTGTATTAAATGTTGTCGGCCGGCCGGTTGACGGGCTCGGCCCGATCAGCCAGGAAAAAATGATGCCTATTCACAGGCCGGCGCCGCTGTTTACCGAACAGGATACGGAAGTACATGTTCTGGAAACCGGTGTTAAGGTTATCGACTTGCTGGTTCCGTTTCCCCGCGGTGGTAAGATGGGCATGTTCGGAGGCGCCGGCGTTGGTAAAACGGTTATCATGATGGAAATGGTGCATAACATCGCCATGCAGCATGGTGGTATTTCCGTTTTTGCGGGCGTTGGTGAAAGAACCCGTGAAGGTAATGACCTTTATCATGAGATGAAAGATTCCGGCGTTCTCCCCAAAGCGGCCCTGATTTACGGGCAGATGACAGAACCTCCCGGAGCACGCGCTCGTGTTGCCCTATCGGCGTTGACCGCTGCGGAATATTTCCGTGATGTAGAAGGTCAGGACGTACTGATCTTTATCGATAATATTTTCCGCTTTACCCAGGCCGGTCAGGAAGTTTCCTCTCTGCTGGGACGTATTCCTTCCGCGGTTGGTTATCAGCCGACACTGGCGGTTGACCTGGGTGAACTGCAGGAACGGATTACCTCCACCGACAAGGGGTCGATCACAGCGGTTCAATGCGTTTACGTGCCCGCAGATGACTTGACCGACCCGGCGCCGGCGACAACCTTTGCTCATCTGGACGGTACCGTCGTTCTGTCCCGTCAGATTGCGGAGCTGGGTATCTATCCTGCGGTTGATCCCCTGGATTCAACATCCCGGATTCTGGACGCCAACTATATCGGTGAAGAGCATTACCGGACAGCGCGTCAGGTTCAGCAGATTCTTCAAAAGTATAAAGAGCTACAGGATATTATTGCTATTCTCGGTATGGAAGAATTGTCCGATGAGGACAAGCTTACGGTTGAGCGTGCCAGAAAACTTCAGAGATTTCTGTCGCAGCCTTTCCATGTTGCCGAGACCTTTACCGGTATGTCCGGCAAGTATGTAAAAGTTGAGGATACGGTCAAGGGCTTTAAGGATATTTGTGAAGGCAAATATGATGATCTTCCTGAGAGGGCGTTTTACATGGTTGGAGCCATTGAGGAAGCGGTTGAAAAAGCGGAAAAAATGAAACAAGAGGCGTAATGCTTTAATAGCCGAGGGGTAAATTCATAAATGGCACAGAATATAAAACTATCGGTCGTAACGCCTGAAAAGGAAGTTGTCAATGATGACGCGCAGATTGTCATGGCCCCAGGATCTATCGGTGAATTTGGTGTGCTTTCAGGACATACGCCTTTTTTAACTTCTTTGAAGGTGGGTACGGTACGATATACGGATGGTCAGGGTAATGAACGGCTTATTTTTGTAAGCGGCGGATTTGCAGAAGTCCTGCCGGAAAAGGTTACCGTCCTGGCCGAGTCTGCTGAACGCAAGGAAGATATAGACGCAAAGCGTGCTGAAGAAGCCAAGGGCAGGGCTGAGAAAAGGATTGCCGAGGCCGGAGATGATCTGGATATGGCCAGAGCCCAGGCCGCACTGGCAAGAGCGATGCAGCGTTTGCGTATGGTATCGTCAACATAGAACAGCCGGATGGTTGTTGTTTTTAACCGTCAGCTAAGATAATCAAGGGCATGCCTTTTAAAAAAGGGATGCCCTTTTTATTGCTTTGATGCCGCGTAAAAGATTGAGTGTCTGAGATACGGCTGCCATCCTGCCTGGAAGTCTGTTGCATCGTGAGCGCCTGCGGTTCTTTTTTATTGAAACAGGTAGGCTGTGTTTTCGGGGGGCGCCTTAAACTTGAATCTTTTACAAAGCCATTTTACAATTCAATTTTAAGAAAAATTATCAGTTTATAAATGAAACTGTGCGGATTAATCTGGTGGGGGTTCGAATATATGAACAGTGAAAGCAACACCGCAGTTGTCGTTCTGGCGGCAGGCATGGGAACCCGGATGAAGTCGGAAAAAGCCAAAGTGCTTCACGAAATTGCCGGAAAGAGTATGATCAGTTATGTCCTGGATGCTGCTCTGGGGGTAACCGCATGTGAAAACATCGTGGTTGTCGTCGGTTGCCAGGCGGAAGCGGTCAGGGCCGAGGTGCTTAAAAAAGCGGATGTTTTATTTGCCCATCAGCAGCAGCAACTGGGGACCGGACACGCTGTCTTATGCGCTATGGACTGTATGCCCGAGAACATCCAGGACGTTGTCATTCTATGTGGTGATGTGCCTTTTATTTCTCAAAAAACAATCAAGGCGCTGATCAGAAAAAGAAGAGAAGATAACTTAACGGTTTCCCTTCTGACCGTTAAGCTTGATTCACCGACGGGATATGGGCGGATTATTTTCGATGATCATGACAAGGTGGCCAGGATTGTGGAAGAAAGTGACGCCAGTAATTATGAGAAACAAATTAATATTGTTAATGCGGGTACATATTGTGTTGAAAAAACATTTCTGGCCTGGTCTCTGACGCAGATCAGGTCCGATAATATGCAAAAAGAATTGTATCTAACCGATATTGTCGGGATCGCGGGTAAGAATGAAACACCTGCCGGCGCATTGATTCTTGAGGATGCGCATGAGGTGATAGGTGTCAACAGTCTGCAGGATCTTGAACAGGCAGAAAGCTCATTGAAAGAGACCCGGGGCTAATTTTCTTGACATGAAGTATGTTTTTCGATAATAATATCATATAATTTATGAGGTGTTTTTTTGGAAAATACAGGGAATGAACAACTTTTTTCAAAATTTGATGAAATTGAGGAGAAAGTAGAAACGTTAATCCAGAAGATTCAATCACTTGAAACGCAAAACGCACAACTTAAAGAACAGGTTTCAGAACTCGAGAAGGGAGTTAATAAAAAAGCAGAGGAAGAAGAAAAGTATCTTGAGGAAAAAGCTTTAATTAGGTCCAAGATTGACGGGTTAATCCAGAAGATAAATGCATTTGCAGCGCAGGAGTAACTTATAATATCAGACAGTAAAAAGGGTTGATGATTGGGTGAGGATATCGTTATTACGCTTTTGGGGAAAAAGCTGAAATTTAAAGCGGATGAGAACGTCTCGGACGCAAAACAGGTGGCTGATGTGTTGACTCGCGAAGTCAACAAGGTGATTGAGAAAGAAAAACAGTCGATTGGAATGGATAATTTTACCAAGCTGACTCAGGCCGCTCTGAATTTAGCAAATGATTTTGTCGAGTTGCAACAAAGTTATGCAGAACTGGAAGAACAAATTTCTGACAGATCAGAAGCTTTGTTGCAAGCAATAAATGCCCGAATATAAAATCAGCCATAAGCTGTTGAAAATGTAATTTATTCCTCTGGGATTGATAAATAATTAGAGCTTCAAGTTTGCCCCCTGCCGTGCAAGTGATTGACATGATGCTCTTTGTCCCAAATACAGCAGGAAGGGAGCCGTCACTGATCTTGGTGAGCATGTTCTGCCAAGACAGAAAAGCCTAAAAAGATCATATGGCACCCACGTTGTAAAAAAAAGGTCAAGGACCTACCAACACGGCACTGAGGCGGGGGGCTTTTTTTGTTTTCCTTTTCTGGATGTCCATTTCTTTCTTCCTTATCAAAAAATTCCAGGTTTAAAAGTTTAATTGTGAACAGC
Organism: Desulfosudaceae bacterium; assembly: GCA_963674745.2. Taxonomy (GTDB): domain Bacteria; phylum Desulfobacterota; class Desulfobacteria; order Desulfobacterales; family Desulfosudaceae; genus JBFMDX01. Next base: position 1,983,045 of record CAXXDV010000001.1, read on the forward strand.
ACGCTTGTGCTATGCTTATAAGATTTTTATGTTTTATATGGTGATACTTAACTTCATTATATTAGCCCAGGGAGCTTAAAATGATTGAAAATATAGAATATATAATATTTTTCGGGATAGCGGGGCTGGTGGCCGGGGTGCTTCTGGCGATCTGGATCCGCAAAAGAAATCATCTTAAACAGGTTAACGACGCGCGGGCGGAAGCCGGCCGCATTATAGAAGATGCCCGGTTACGTTCGGAAAATCTTTTGAAAGAAGCCAAGCTGGAGGCCAAAGACCGGCTTTTAAAGATGAAAAGCGACTTCGACGCTGAGACACTGGAAACCAGGGGGGAATTAAAAAAACTGGAACAGCGGTTAATCTCTAAAGAAGAAAACCTTGATCGAAAATATGATCAGATAGAACATCGGGAACAGGATGTTTACAAGAAAGAAAAATCGCTGCAAAAACGGGAAGACAATCTGGAGAAAAAAGAAGTAGAGCGCAACCGGATGGTCGAGGAGCAGAAGAAGCAGTTAGAAGCGATGTCCGGTTTAACTTCTGACCAGGCCAGGGATATTCTGGTTAAATCCATGGAAGAGGAAGCCCGGCATGAGGCCGCCAAGCTGATAAAACGCATCACCACAGATGCTGAAGAGGAGGCCGACAAAAAAGCGAAAAAAATTCTTGCTACGGCCATTCAGCGGTACGCGGGAGATTTTGTGGCCGAGCGAACCGTTTCCGTGGTTGAGTTGCCCGGTGATGAAATGAAGGGGCGGATTATCGGCCGGGAGGGGCGGAACATCCGGGCGCTGGAGGCCGCCACCGGGATTGATCTGATTATTGATGATACGCCGGAAGCGGTTATCCTGTCCGGTTTCAATCCTGTCAGGCGCGAAGTGGCACGCATTTCGATTCAGCGCCTGATCGCCGATGGACGGATTCACCCTGCCCGCATCGAAGATGTGGTGAAGAAGGTCGAAGCCGAAGTTGACGTCACCATCAAGGAGGCCGGTGAACAAGCGGCTTTTGATACCGGTGTGCATGGTATCAATCCCGAGTTGACCAAAATTTTGGGGAGCCTGAAATTCAGAACCAGTTATGTCCAGAATGTTTTACAACATTCCGTTGAAGTCAGCTTTCTGTGCGGTATCATGGCCACCGAGCTCGGTCTGGATGCCAAGCTCGCCAAACGCATGGGGCTGCTTCATGATATCGGCAAGGCCATTGATCATGAAGTGGAAGGCCCGCACGCGCTGATCGGCGCCAATGTCGCGCAGAAGTACGGTGAGTCAGCCGAGGTCACGCACGCGATCGGCGCTCATCATGAAGATATGGCGCCGGAATCCGTGTACGATCTGTTGGTGCAGGCCGCGGATGCCCTGTCGGGTGCCCGGCCCGGCGCCAGGAAAGAGCTTCTGGAAAATTATATCAAACGGCTTGAGGACCTTGAGAAAATTGCCACCTCGTATAAAGGTGTGGCCAATGCGTTTGCGATTCAGGCTGGACGGGAATTACGCGTTATCGTTGAAGGGAACGCTGTCTCCGATGACAAGTCAGTCCTGCTGAGTCGTGATATCGCCAGAGAAATTGAAGCCAAGCTCACCTTTCCCGGCCAGATCAAGGTTACGGTCATCCGGGAGACCAGAGCCGTCGAATACGCCAACAAGTAAGATGGCTAAGTTTAAAGCCCAATCTCGGCGTTGCGCTTCAGCCCTCGGAATTTCACGTACTATTCGTACGCTGCATTCCTCGGGCTTCGCGCGCCTTGACCTTGGACTTTAAACTTAGCCATCGCAATAAAGATCTTCATCAAAGAGGCCCCCAAGGCGGACAGGAGGCTGCAACGCAGACGTATTGTAATGCGTTGCGGTGCTACTGACGAAACCAACGTAGAGGGCTTTGTGATATGAAATTGGTATGTAAAAGTGGAGTAGAGCTATGAGTGTTCTGGATATATTGGAGGAGCGCGGCTTTATCGCCGAGATGACCCATCCGGTGGAGTTGAAGGAGGCCCTGGAGAAAGGCCCGGTTACCTGTTATATCGGTTTTGATCCCACGGCTTCAAGCCTGCATGTGGGCAGCCTGGTGCCGATCATGTCCCTGGCGCATATGCAACGCAACGGCCATCTGCCGATTGCCCTGATGGGCGGCGGAACAGGGCTTGTGGGTGACCCCAGCGGCAAGACGGAAATGCGCAAGCTGATCACTGTGGAAGAGGTCAACGAAAACGTCAAAGGGATCAAAAGCCAGCTGGGGCGTTTTATTGATTTTGATGAAGGCCGGGCGGTGTTGGCCAATAACGCCGACTGGTTGCTGCAGATCCGATATATCGAATTCCTTCGTGACATCGGCAGGCACTTCAGCGTCAACCGTATGATCAAGGCCGAGAGCTATAAAATGCGTCTTGATTCAGAAGAAGGCTTAAGTTTTATCGAGTTCAACTATATGCTGCTGCAGGCCTATGACTTTCTCAAACTTTTTGATAATCACAATTGCGTTTTGCAGATGGGTGGCAGTGACCAGTGGGGCAATATCTTGGCCGGCATTGATCTGGTCCGGCGCGTGCGCAATCAGCAGGTTTACGGCCTGACCTTTCCGCTGATCACCACCAGCAGCGGCGCCAAAATGGGTAAAACAGCGGCCGGTGCGGTCTGGCTGGATGCCGACCGGACCAGCCCGTATGAATATTACCAGTTCTGGATCAATACCGATGACAATGACGTGTCCCGGTTCCTGGCGTTGTTTACGTATTTGCCAGTGGAAGAAATTAGAAAGGTCGGGTCTTTGGAAGGGGCGGAACTGAACGCAGTCAAAACCATATTGGCCTTTGAAGCCACTGCCATTGCGCATGGGCAGGAAGAAGCCCAAAAAGCGCATCAGGCGACCATTGAAAATTTTGGCGCACGAAACATTCCTAAAGCGTTGTTGCCGACAAGTAAAGTGCCGCGTGATGTTTCCCTTGATGCACCCCTGGCAAATGTAGTTGCTTCAGGCGCGCCACAAACGGTGCTGGCCTTGTCCGACGTCAAAGACGGCATCCCGGCTGTTGATCTTTTTAACAATACCGGCCTGGCCCAATCCAAAGGGGCTGCCCGGCGGTTGATTCAACAGGGCGGTTGCTATATGAACGGTGAACGCCTTGAATCAGTGGATTGCCAGGTAACAGCGGCTGATATCAAGGACGGCGAAATCGTCCTGCGGGCCGGCAAAAAAAAATATCACACGATCAAGATAAAAGATTGAGCTAAATGTTTGAAGAATTGGCCCGGGGCCGAAGCCGTCTTGACAACAGCCAATCGGCTCTTTTATTTTGAACCGATTTCAAAAATGGTTTACCGGGACGCAAACCACATAACCCTTAACCACATAAACACTTAACCACATAACCACTTAAACTTTTAAGTGACACTGTTACTTACCGGCTTGATACCGGCCGGTGCCCGGATCGGGCGCTAACCAATAAGAAAAGAGATTGAACAGCAGCAAGGTGCCGTAATCGGTTGCCCGGAAGGCACAACCGATAACGGGTAAAAGGAAAGATGGTGAGATGCCATCGCATCCCAGCCGTTGCCGTGATCGGGGACGAGAACCGCACGAAGCCACTCTCAAGGCGAAAGCCCCGGGGGGAAGGCGCGGTTTAAGAATGATCCGTAAGCCGGAAAGCCTGCCTGGCTGTGAACAACAGGATTTTTGCTGGATAAAATTCTTCTGATGATTGTTTATCAGGAGGTGTTTTATGACAGCAGGAATCAACAAGTCGTTCGGGTCCGTAATTTCCCGCCTGGCCCGCCACCATCACCTTGAACGCCACGAAGCCGAACAGGCGTTTACCACCGTCCTCAGCAACGCCACCACGCCCATGCAGCAGGGCGCGTTCCTGGCCGCTCTGGCCACAAAGGGCGAGACCGAAGCCGAGATTGCCGGTGCCTGGGACGCCATCTATAATCTGGATACGGTAAAAATTGACCTGGGCTCAGACTGCTCTCTGGTGGAAAACAGCGGCACCGGCATGGACACCTTCAAGACTTTCAATATCAGCACCGCCGCCGCCATAGTAGCTGCCGCCGGCGGCATAACAATGGCGAGGCATGGCGCCAGATCCATAACTTCCACCTGCGGCACGGTTGATATGGCCGAAGCCCTGGGGGTGGATGTGGAATGCCCGGCCGAGATCGTGGCGGACAGTATCAAGTCGGCAGGCATCGGTCTTTTTAACGGCATGAGCCCGACCGTTCATCCCCGCGCGCTGGCCCGGATTCTGCCGCAGATTCATTTCGGATCAATTCTCAACACGGCGGCTTCTCTGGCCAATCCGGTCAGGCCCACCGTTGGCCTGCGGGGGGTATATTCTAAAGACGTCATGCTGCCTGTCCTGCGGGTCATGAAGGCCATCGGATATAAGAAGGCCATCGTACTTCACGGCAAGGTGCGCGGTGTTGCCCCGGAGCAGGCCGGTATGGATGAGGCTTCCGTATGCGGCCCCACCTATTGCGCCCGGCTATGCGAATCCGGTGAAATCGAGTCGTTTGTTATTCATCCTGAAGATCATGGCCTGGGCGCTGGGTTACCCCTACAACTGGCGCCTGCGGGCGATATTGTCTTAGAGGCAAGACGCTTTGTTGACTTGATTCGCAACCGCGAGCACGGCATCAGAAAAGAAGCGGTTCTGCTTAATGCCGCACTTGTGTTTTATGTCGCAGAAGCCGTGACAAGCATTCAGAGCGGCCTGGAGGCAGCAACCGTTATCCTGGAGAGCGGGCGGGCCTTTGACGCACTGGGCGCCTGGGTAGCGGCCCAGAATCGCGATCCTGAAAAAGGGTTGCGGCGGCTGGAACAATGCGCGGCTTACAGCTCATCAAAAAGGGTGGCGTCATGAAACTGTTGTTGACCGGACAAAAACAACTTTCGGTTCAGCTGTCCGATGATTACGGGACCCCTCCCGAAGGAGAAGCCCTGCTCGGGGTACTGTGCTGCGGTGTCTGCAGGACCGACGCCAAGATGTGGGCGCAGGGGCACCGGGATCTTGTCCTGCCCCGGGTTCCCGGCCACGAAATGGTTGTGGCCGACGAACAGGGGCGGCGGTATGCGGTCTGGCCCGGTGATGCCTGCGGCAAATGCCGGTATTGCCGAAAAGGGCGTGAGCATCTCTGCCGTCAGATAAAGATCATCGGTTTTCACCGGGACGGCGGTTTTGCCGATCATGTCATCGTTCCGAAAACCAGCCTCATTCCGCTTCCTGATACCCTGGATACTGATGTTGCCTGCCTTGCCGAGCCGGCCGGTTGCGTTATGCATGCGCTTGATAAATGCGGACTGGGTAAGCAGGCGCACGTGCTGATTTACGGCGCCGGCACCATGGGCGTTCTGGCCGCAATGGCCGCGCGGGTTGGCGGTGCCGAACCCATGATCGTTGAAAAGAACCCGCACAAGATGAATGCCGCCCGAATAATCCTCGCAGATGCAGGCATACCGTGCGTTCAAGAGGCGAACCAGATCGATTTTGACGTGGTCATCAATGCCTGTCCGGATCCCGATGCCTTTCGGCAGGGGTTGAAAATCCTGGCCAAAGGCGGATGTTTTTGCTTTTTCAGCGGCCTGTCAGGCGGCGCCGTAACAGATGTTGATTTGATTAACCTGATTCATTACCGTGAAATCACCATCGTCGGATCTTACGGCCTGAATCGGGAAGACATGCAAAGGGCTTTGCCGTTCCTTTCAAAAAAGCAAGCAATTCTGAAGGCTTTGATCGATACGACAATCAAACCGGAAGAGGTGGCGGCCGTTATGGGGCAGGTCCTTTCGGGCAGCGGATTTAGAAAAATAATAAATTTTAGCAAAAGATGAGATTTTTTGAAAAAACCTCTTGACAAGGTTCTGGTGAAAGGGTACAAATGCGGTTCTTGAGCGCGAGTTTGATGCTTAAGAGCAAGTTCCTTGAAAAAGAAAGTCGTTAAAAAAAAGCAAAAAAATGCTTGACAGCAGAGGCTGAAACCATTATATTGCTTTTGTTAAACTTGATCTTTGAAAACTAAATAGTAACAGCATGCTCGGATTTGACCCAATTGATTCTGTCGCTTCCGGTTGTAAACTGGTGGCGATTTTTTAATTTTAATTGGAGAGTTTGATCCTGGCTCAGATTGAACGCTGGCGGCGTGCTTAACACATGCAAGTCGAACGAGAACGCTCTAGCTTGCTAGAGCTAGTAAAGTGGCGCACGGGTGAGTAACACGTGGGTAATTTACCTCCAGGTCAGGGACAACACTGCGAAAGCGGTGCTAATACCCGATAATGTCTGAAGAGCTTTGGCTTTTCAGACCAAAGGAAGCCTCTACATGTAAGCTTCTGCCCGAAGAAAAGCCCGCGGACCATTAGCTTGTTGGTGGGGTAATGGCCTACCAAGGCTACGATGGTTAGCTGGTCTGAGAGGATGATCAGCCACACTGGAACTGAGACACGGTCCAGACTCCTACGGGAGGCAGCAGTGAGGAATTTTGCGCAATGGGGGAAACCCTGACGCAGCAACGCCGCGTGAGTGAAGAAGGCTTTTGAGTCGTAAAGCTCTGTCAAGTGGAAAGAAATTGTTTACCATTAATAGTGGTAGGCATTGACGGTACCACTAAAGGAAGCACCGGCTAACTCCGTGCCAGCAGCCGCGGTAATACGGGGGGTGCTAGCGTTAATCGGATTTATTGGGCGTAAAGGGCGCGCAGGCGGCTCTATAAGTCAGATGTGAAAGCCCGGGGCTTAACCCCGGAAGTACATTTGATACTATGGAACTTGAGTATGGGAGAGGGAAGTGGAATTCCTGGTGTAGCGGTGAAATGCGTAGATATCAGGAGGAACACCGGTGGCGAAGGCGACTTCCTGGACCAATACTGACGCTGAGGCGCGAAGGCGTGGGTAGCAAACAGGATTAGATACCCTGGTAGTCCACGCAGTAAACGTTGATCACTAGGTGTAGCGGGTCTTTACCC
>CAXXDV010000001.1:1992500-2694360 GCA_963674745.2 Desulfosudaceae bacterium
GCTGCGAAGTGAAATTTATTTCATTGGTAGGGGAGCATTCTATTCGGGCTGAAGGTCGACCGTGAGGACGGCTGGACTGGATAGAAGAGACCATGCTGACATGAGTAGCGATAAATACTGTGAAAAACAGTATCGCCGGAAGCCTAAGGTTTCCTGAGTAAAGCTAATCTTCTCAGGGTTAGTCGAGACCCTAAGCCGAGGCCGAAAGGCGTAGGCGATGGGAAACAGGTTAATATTCCTGTACCACCTAGTTATTGTTTGAGCGAAGGGGGGACGCAGGAGGGTAGGTCAGCCGTCTGTTGGATTAGGCGGTTTAAGCTTGTAGGCGGAAGAAATAGGCAAATCCGTTTCTTCTTAACGCCGAGAAGCGAATACGAGAGGCTTTGCCTCATAAAGTGATTGATCCCATGCTGCCAAGAAAAGCCTCTAAGTGAGATAACGGGTGATCGTACCGCAAACCGACACAGGTAGGCAGGGAGAGTATCCCGAGGCGCTTGAGAGAACTCTGGTTAAGGAACTCGGCAAAATGACACCGTAACTTCGGAAGAAGGTGTGCCATTGTTATGTGATATCCTTTTCGGATGGAGCAGAGAATGGTCGCAGAGAAACGGCGGGAGCGACTGTTTACTAAAAACACAGGACTCTGCTAAGTCGTAAGACGATGTATAGGGTCTGACGCCTGCCCGGTGCCGGAAGGTTAAGGGGAGTTGTTATCTACTTTTAGTGGAGAAGCAGTGAACTGAAGCCCCGGTAAACGGCGGCCGTAACTATAACGGTCCTAAGGTAGCGAAATTCCTTGTCGGGTAAGTTCCGACCTGCACGAATGGCGTAACGATTCCCGCACTGTCTCAACCAGAGACTCAGCGAAATTGTATTGGCGGTGAAGATGCCGTCTACCCGCGAAAAGACGGAAAGACCCCGGCACCTTTACTACAGCTTGACATTGGATCTTGAAATAGCATGTGCAGGATAGGTGGGAGGCTTTGAAGTCGCATCGCCAGATGTGATGGAGCCAACCTTGAAATACCACCCTTGCTATTTTGTGGTTCTAATTTCGTCCCGTTATCCGGGCGAAAGACAGTGTCTGGTGGGTAGTTTGACTGGGGCGGTTGCCTCCTAAAGAGTAACGGAGGCGCGCAAAGGTTCCCTCAGGCTGATTGGAAACCAGCCGGAGAGTGTAAAGGCATAAGGGAGCTTGACTGCGAGAGAGACATTTCGAGCAGGTACGAAAGTAGGTCTTAGTGATCCGGCGGTTCTGTATGGAAGGGCCGTCGCTCATCGGACAAAAGGTACGCCGGGGATAACAGGCTTATCGCCTCCAAGAGTTCACATCGACGAGGCGGTTTGGCACCTCGATGTCGGCTCATCACATCCTGGGGCTGGAGCAGGTCCCAAGGGTTCGGCTGTTCGCCGATTAAAGTGGTACGCGAGCTGGGTTTAAAACGTCGTGAGACAGTTTGGTCCCTATCTTTCGCGGGCGTAGGATATTTGAGAGGGGCTGTCCCTAGTACGAGAGGACCGGGATGGACAAACCAATGGTGGTCCAGTTGTCGCGCCAGCGGCATAGCTGGGTAGCTAAGTTTGGAATGGATAACCGCTGAAAGCATCTAAGCGGGAAGCCAGCCTCAAGATAAGATATCCCTTCCGATGGAAACATCGGAACTAAAGACCCCTTGAAGATGACAAGGTTGATAGGCCGGAGGTGTAAGTGCAGCAATGTATTCAGCTTACCGGTACTAATTGGTCGTGCGGCTTAGCCACAATTTTTTCATATTTTCGGATGCATTAATGAACGTTTAACTGTGTCTACATTCTATTGATCATATAGTTTTTTCGGTGGCAATAGCAAAGAGGAAACACCCGTTCCCATACCGAACACGGAAGTTAAGCTCTTTAGCGCCGATGGTACTGCTCGGGAGACCGGGTGGGAGAGTAGGTCGCTGCCGAAAAATTTTTCAAAAACCCGGATTCAGTTGATTTAATTCATTCTGATTCCGGGTTTTTTTTTGCCGGAATGGGTAAAAGGTTGACTTTACAGTCGGTCCATATTATTTGAAAAGTTTGTGTTTGTTTGAAAAAGGGTTCAAGGAGTCGAGGATTCAAGGGGCCAAGTGAAACGGTTTCCTCTGGTATTTCGAATCTAGACTGACCTTAAACGCACCTACTTGAACCCTCGGCCCCTGGAACCCTTGAACCCTTCTAACGCTTAAATTCGAAGAAGTTCAAACCAGTAAGATTGTATTATCAGACGAGAAAGGAGTACGTGAATGAAAGACGTTGTTATCGTTTCTGCATGCAGAACCCCCATTGGTACCTTTGGTGGAACATTAAAGGGTATACCCGCCGCGCATATTGCCAGTGTATCCATGAAGGAAGCTATAAAAAGAGCTGGTATTGATCCTGCTATCATCGATGATGTCCGTTTTGGATGCTGTCTGGATCCGGCTGACACCATGAATGTCACCCGTGTCGGTGCGCTACTGGCCGGTATTCCCGATTCAGTCACGGCGGTAACCATCAACCGGGTCTGTATTTCAGGCATGGAAGCGACCGTCAGCGGTATGGCCATGATCCAGGCCGGCATGGCGGATGTCATCCTGGCCGGCGGTGTGGAGCACATGTCCGGCGTGCCCTATATTTCACAAGATGCCCGCTGGGGTTGCCGGCTTCAGGATAAGGCCTTTGTCGACGCCCTGATCCGTGGCCTTCATTGTGGATCTCATATTATTCCCCATCCGGAAGACGGGCCGGTCAAGGAAGGGGAGGTGATTGATCAACTGCGTGGAAAACCCTATATCATGGGGCATACAGCAGAACTGGTAGCAGCATATAAAGATATCAGTCGTGAAGAGATGGATGAAGTCGCGGTTCGCAGCCACAATAATGTAGAACGGGCGACCAATGAAGGCGATTTTGCCGAAGAGATCGTGCCGGTTGAGGTCCCTCAAAAAAGAGGTAAACCGCCTATTATTTTTGACAAGGACGAACATTTCCGGCCGGGCGCCACCCTTGAGCAAATGGCCAAGCTGCCGCCGGCGTTTATTCCCAAAATCGGTAAGGTCACGGCCGGCAACTCTTCCGGCTTGAATGACGGCTCCGCCGCCATGGTAATCATGTCAGCTGACAAGGCCAAAGAGTTGGGCTTGAAGCCCATCGCTAAAATTAAAGCCACCAGCCGCGGTGCCTGCCATCCGTCGGTCATGGGCCTGAGCCCGGTGCCGGCGGTTCATAACCTGCTGGAGAAAAACCCCGACCTGTCCTTGGACGCGTTTGAGTTGATCGAACTCAACGAGGCTTTTGCCGCCCAGTACCTCGGTTGCGAAAAAGACCTGGGCCTGAACCGTGAGATAACCAATGTTAACGGTTCGGGTATCGGGCTTGGTCATCCGGTGGGGTGCACCGGCGCCCGCATTATGGTGTCTTTAATGTACGCTATGAAGAAACGGGGTAAAACCCTCGGAATGGCCACCTTGTGCGGCGGTGGCGGCGTCTCCATGGCGACCGTGCTGGAAATGCAGTAGTTTCGTTAGACGGATCCCTGGCCGTTTACACTGATTCCAAGATCCGGGCGCTTGAAACCAATGGTTTCAGGCGCCTTTTCTTTTGGGTTTGCATGTATACCATGGTGAAAGGCCCGGAATTTTTTTTGGTGTCCGGCGGTCGGTTTTCTGATATAATTAACTGAAATCCGAAGGGAGTCCGTTTCAGCCCCATGGACAGGCAGCCGTCAGAAGAACATTTTCAGCTAAGATACCGGATGATGTTGTATTTATACGATATGTTCCGGGAGCACCCCTATTCACCGGTCGATGTCAGGCAGCTGGAAGAGGCCTGTGAAACCAACCCGGAAGACATGAACTGGAACCTGGTTTATCTTGAAAAATGTGAGTATGTTGAACTGGGCAAGTCAGTGATCTTTCCGCCTTACGTGACTTCCATGATTACCCTTACTGTAAAAGGTATTGATCTCATTGAAGATCCTGAGGCCTTGAAAAAACGATTTCAGGTGTAACCGCCAGTCGTTTTCATGCCAGGGTTAATTCGAGGTTATATTAATTTCAGTCCCTTCGGAATAGTCTACGATACAGTATTTGCTGGTTTTAATTTTTTATTTGAGGGATAAAATTCTGCTGTTGGTACGAATCATTTCCTGACCGGAGATGATTCCCGTACAAATAAAGATGACGCCTGATCCGGCATCCAGATTTTTAAGTTTTATGGGCATCACAATATGTCATCTGATAATAACATTAATGCTCACCTGCGCCAATAAGGTGCCAGGAAAGTATGGGCGCCTGTGGTTTGGCTTACCCGGATAATTTCCAGGCAGATAAACCTCTGTCAATAAGGCCTTCCGGGGATTCGATATCATTGCGGTATAGATCATAAAGCATGTCCCTGAGCCCTGACCCGACTTTAGGCTTACGGTTCGGCATAAGTGTTGATAATATATTTTGATCAAAAAGTGTTATGCTTTTGGAAAATACCTTCTCAGAAAAAGCCATTTCTTTTGCAAAAAATCTGGTGCGGTCTTCGTTGTAATCGAACATCAATTTATTGCGAAGCCTTAATAATCTGAGTCTTGTCAGGTTGTATACGACTGCTTGATGGCGCGAATTCAAAGACGGCGGAATGAAATCCGAAGATACATCCAGAAAGCGATATGCTTTCTGGATAGACCTTAAAGGTTGCGAGACAATATCATCATGCAGGAATATTAAAAGCTGATTATGGTTCATGTAGGGGCGGTATTTTAATAAATATTTGTGGTAAAAACCGAATTCAATAATTTCGGATGCTCTCGTTTCTGGAAGAGAATGAAGGCTGCAACATCAACTGACGCATCCCTGTTTCCACATCTACCGGTGGGATAAAGCCATAGTTGATGTTGTGAAAATAAGCAGAGACGGCTCGATCAATCGGGTTTCGTAGAACAGCAATCAATTTTGCATCCGGGAGATGCCGTTGAATTCTGGCCGGGACTTCGGCTTTGCCTATGTAGGCCGGCCGTTTGATCCCAACGCATTTCTCCGTCCGTCCCTCAAATATTTTTTCAAGCTGTTTAATGTCACTGTTTTCATAATCCGGAGACTCAAAGAACGGCGTTTCTCCCGGCGGCAAAAAGATATCCGGGTGGTCAGCTAAACAAGCCTGCATGAATGTAGATGCCGATTTCTGGGCGCCGATAATGACAAACGTCGGCAACATGATTTGTTTTCCATATAACGCCCATCAGGCGTGGTGACAGTGTAATGCACTCAAAAAAATCAAAGAAACTGACTAAAACCCGTTGCTCTCCAGCTTGTATGCTATTTCGCTTGATAACCATAACATATTATGGTTTTTGATTAAAAATGAACTATTTATTGTAACCTGCCTCAGATGAGGCTGGCCAGTCAATCATTTGGGCAAGTTTTTATCAAATCAATTATCATCTGCTATCCGTATGAAGGTTGTCCCGGGTAATAAGGCCTTATCATGCGTGTAGCGGGAGAACGTGCTTAGTTGCTCGAAGTTGTCTTTTCATTTAGCCTTTGGTTTGTAAACTGTAAGTCTGTAGATTTCGAAACAAAAGCTATTTTGTACTTGAAGTAGTCGAGCATATTCTTTGCGGCGGTCTTTTTATCGAATTCCGGCCCCCCCATTGCAATTGAGCAATCTTCAAGTACAATAATTGTTACGGGCACACGTTTTGTGTCAATTCCAGCAAGGGCATTGATGCCTGTATTACGTTGTAGCATGCATTCATTCAATGCACCGCCGATATAGAGAAGTACATTTATTTTTTCTTTCCACATAACATAACGAAATTCCATATGCGAACAGAGAACGTATTCATTTGAGAGTGGTGTAAGGTGTCGGGATATGTCACGGTCTGATCTCGGGTATACTTCGTAGATAGGTGCTTTGCTCACGCTTCTGATTTTTTGTGCCTGCCGCCAAACACGATTGTTCGGCAAAGGCCATTTTAAGAAGGGGGCGGGGTTTTGCGGGGCGATCTCAAACTGCCTTGCAAAGTCTTTTACTTCCTCCTTCAACCGATGGTACTGTGAGTACTTATCCACAACGGGATGATTCGGCGCATGGATGATGGTTACACCATGTTTGCGACATTCATTAAGAAGACGCTTCTGGTTGCGAAGTATAGGGTTTCCTGGCTCACTTGATTCATTCGGGCCAGCCCAAGTATCAACAAGAACGAGCGCCGTCTCGTCAGCGTACACGTCAAGTATCGCATTACCCTCTTCTGCGACGGCATTCTTTCTTCCTTGCTCGTCTGTTTCTAACCTGAAACTGGGCAGGTACCGTACAGGAATACGCAATACTTGCTTTTGCCGTTCGGGGACTGCTTCTTGAGACACCAGCTCGGGTTTGTGCTGGTGAACCGATTTTTTCACAGCATAAAGAGGAAGTAGAAAGGTAAAGGCTCTATACCAGAGTGCTCCGAGGAGGATGCCGCAAAATAAAGTTATTACTATGGCCGGTAAAGCGTATTCCCTTTTAACTTGGTTCCGTTTTTTCATTTTTTATCTCCCCTATGGGCTGAATGTCAGTTATGATGCCTTATTCTGTTTGCGCTGTCATCCTCAACCAAAAGGGCGCAAATAAATGCTTTCGAGAGAATCGTCGAATTCTCAAGTAAAACCCGTACGCTCTCATGATCCGGTCAATATTATGAAACCTATTGTATGTATTGCATGCTGTTCCGAAAAAAATTACTTTAAATTGGGCTCTAATGAAATTACCTCATCTAAACAGGGCCTCTCCGTTCAATAATGCGCACAAGTCATTTCCGTCAACATCTACTTTGATAAAGTTGGCGTTGGTTTCTATGTAGCTCTTTGCGTTCAGCGGTTTCATACAGCTTTGTTCAAACAGGTGGTTGTTCACGATACCGTATATGAAAAACGATGCAGCACCACGGTTGAATTGTGTCTTATTTGTCCAATCCCAGGGTGCCGCCGGGGTTCATGATGTTGTGGGGATCAAAGTGGTTTTTGAGGGTTCGCAGAACCGCCATTTGTTCCTTGCCCAGGTGCTTTTCCATCCACGGTCCCATCATTTTGCCCACGCCATGATGGTGACTGAGTGACCCCCCGTGTTTTTCGATTTCATCAATAACACCACGCTGGAACGCCAGAAATTGATCGGTCGGCATGGTGCGCCGGATAAAAATAAAATAGAGGTTGGTGCCCTGCTGGTAAAAATGAGAAGCATGGGTCATGCAGATGGTGTGAGGCTGACTTTTAATATAGGCTCGCACGCCCTTGTGAAGGTTGTGGAGGTTGTCCCAGGTTACCGACGATTCCAGGGTATCGATTATAACCCCGAAATCATTAAGGTCTTCCCGCATGAACGGGTCGCTGAACCGGCCGTGCATCCACTTGTTGGTGGGGTAGCTGGTCAGGTTCATGCCTTTGTGTTTGCGGCATATTCTTTTGCAGTTTCTTTTCACTAATTCTGCAAATTGTTCTTCTCCGTCGGCCTGACCGATTAACAGGCACCTTTTTCCGGGCATCTGTTTTTTGAAAACCATCAGTCGATCCAGGAGAGATCCCGATATGCCGAACATGTTTAAGGCCACGTCTGTCTCTTCCGGATCGGAAATACGCAGAATCGAAGGCATGCCGAATTCGCCCTGGCAGATATCGCGGGCGGCATTTACTGCGGCTTCCCAATCCGGCATCATGTAGGCAAATGGTTGCCGGTTTTCAGGAAAATAGCGAAATATTTTCATAGTAACTGCAACAAGAATGCCATAGCATCCCTCACTGCCTTTCATAATGTCATTAACCTTGGGGCCGGTAGCCGTGGCCGGATAGGGCAGGGTAGCGAAAGTGCCGGTCGGGGTGATATATTCCTGGCTGATAACAAGATCATAGGCATCACCGTAATATGAAGAATTCTGTCCCGCGCCCAGGGTGACCACCCAGCCGCCCACCGACGAGTATTCAAAGGACTGGGGAAAATGCCCGCCGGTATAACGATAAGAAGCACCAAACTGTTCCGGTGCACTGTTTAAGGCCTTTTCATAATCCGGGCCCATGAGCCCCGGTTCGACCGTGATGGTCTGGCGGGTTTCGTTAAAATCGAGGATGCGGTTCATGTGCGTCCCCATGGCCAGGGTGACCCCGCCCCGCCGACAGGACAGACCGAGGGTAACGGAACTGCCGCCGCCATATATGTTGACGGGAATTTTTCGTTCATGGCACAGGGCCACGATTTTTTTCACATCTTCCTTGTCCCGCGGATGGGCCACCACGTCGGCCAGGTCTTCGATAACCTGCTCCCGCAATTTTAAAATATCTTCCATGGCTTTGCCCGAGGAGAATTTAAGGCGGCTGTATGTATCCGTGAAAATGTTTTCTTCACCGACAATATTCACCAGGGAGGCCAGGTCTTCGGCTGAAATGGCCGGTGGGATTTCCCGGCTGACCCGTTCATCACCGGTGCTGGCTTTCCGCTTAAAGTCTTCGTCGGTCAACCCCAGTGTTTCTTTGACGGCCCGGTAAAATCCCTGGCTGGGATGTTTAACGCGTTCGGGTGCGCCCCATTTAAAAATTGATCTGAATGTATCCTGCTCGGGCGGGGTGTCTGTCCAGTCCGGTGTAAAAGATGAATCTTTTGACATGGTGTTTTCCTTTTTTTGCTGATGACTTGATTGCTGTTATTCAGGGTATCCGGTAATGTCTCTGATATCTTTGTAAAGGGGGGCCAGCGCGCCATACATGCGCTGGTAAACCCGGTGATATAAACGGTCATAAATTTTTACCGCTTCAGGATCCGGCTCGAAACGGGTCTGGTGGGTCACCATGCCGTCAATGGCTTCCTGGAACGAGGGGTACAGGCCCAGGCCGACGGCAGTAACTATGGCCGCGCCCAGGCCGGATGTCTCGTGGGTTTTTCCCCGGACCATGGGCAGGTTGAAAATATCGGCCACGATTTTACAGATTTCATCGCTTTGCGAGGCCCCGCCGGATACAGCCGCGGCCCTGACAGGTGTTTTGCCGGCCTTTTGCATCCTCTCCAGGCCGTCCCGCAGGGCAAAGCCCAATCCTTCGATGACCGAGCGATAGATATGCCCCTTGGTATGGACATCACCGAATCCGATCATGGCCCCTTTGGCGGAAGGGTGGTTAAATCCCGGGCTCCAGTAGGGTTGCACCACCAGGCCCATGGAGCCGGGATGCGTGTTCACCAGGTGACGGTTTAAAACCACTTCGGCGGGTATGCCCTGCTTTGCGGCTTCCTGGACTTCTTCGTAAGCGAATTCGTTTTTGAACCAGGATATCATCCAGAACCCCCGGAAAATTTCTACCTCCGGGTTGTAATAACCGGGTATCGGGGCGGGATAGGGCGGCATAAAGCGAATGGCTTCAAAATATCTGTCGGTCGTGGTCTGGACCGTGGCGGTCGTGCCGAAACTCAGGCTGACCATGGTCTGATCGATGACCCCCGCGCCGATGGTCTCACACCCCTTGTCCGAACCGCAGGCGATAACCGGGATGCCTTCAGCCAGTCCGGTGGCCGCGGCCGCCGCAGAGGTGATGTTGCCGATATTTTCGCCGGGTTGAACGATGTCCGGAAGTTTTTCGGCTTCCACGGGGAAGATCAGAGACGGCAGCTCAAGCTTTTTGGCCCAGCGGATTTTTTTGTAATTAAAAGGGATATGGCCGATCTGTGAGGCCACGGAATCGGCAAAAACGCCGGTCAGCCTGAAGTTTAAAAAACCGGAAATCTGGAGGTATTTGTGGGTGGCTTCCCATATTTCCGGCTGGTTCTGGCGTATCCAGTTGCATTTTCCCTCGGCCTGCAGCAGGTTTATGGACTCTTCCATATCGATCAGTTTCAGCACAAGCTTGATGATTTTAGGCGGGACAAAAGGCGGCTTTGCTTTGCGCTGATCCAGCCAGATGATGGTCGGTCTCAGCGGCGTGCCGCTTTTATCCACGCTGACCATGCTGGCCCGTTGAGAGGTCACCCCTAAACCGGCGACGGCTGCGAAGTGATCCGGGGCATCGGCTTTCAGTTGTTGACAGGCCTGGCACAGACTGTTCCAGAAGATTTCCGGATCCTGTTCCGCCCAGCCGGGCTTGACACTGAAATAGGGGGCATATTCGATTTGTGCCCGGGCCAGCAGGTCCCCGTTCAGAGAGAAAAGAAGCGCCCGCAGGCTCTGGGTACCGCAGTCGATAGATAAAAGTGTTTTATTCATTTTCTAGTTCCAGTTTCTATAAATAGTTTTTCCGAAGGCCCCTTGAAATAGAGGTTTCAAGGGGTCAAGGATTCCAGGGTTCGAGGGGCTATGGACACCTGAAAGCCAAAAGCCCCCTCGGCCCCTTGCCCCCTTGAATCCTTAAGAAGTCGGTGGTCCATAATATTTCTGCCAGGTCTCAAGGTAATTTTTTTTCTCTTTTTCCCAGCGTACGTCATCCCATCCCAGCAGTGGTCGGCAGAGTTCGCCGACCCTGTCAAGAGCGGCGCTGCCGCCTTCCGGTGCCAGCAGTCCCAGCCGGACACGGCGGAGCAACAGGTCGGTCAGGTGACGTACCTGCTCGTGTTGCACGGCATGGACGATTTCCGCCCACAGAATATTGGTGTTGGCAACCGTGTCGGAATTTTCTTCCAGACAGAATTTGAATATGGATTGAGCCTGTTGCCCGTACCGGCCAAACAGACGCTGCAAAACGGCCGAAGAAATATTGTCCACGGGCCCCTGTTTCGGCCCGGGGGTGATAAAAATCGGTTTCTTGTCGGGCGGCAGCGTGCAGTGCGGCAGATAGTCGGCGGCTGCTTTTATGGCGTCCCGGGCCAGCAGGCGGAACGTTGTCAGTTTGCCGCCGGTGACGGTGACCAGGCCGTTGTTTTTCCAGACCACGTGCTCCCGGGATTCCTGGGAGGCGGCTTTATGACCCCGGCTCAGAACAGGGCGCACACCGGCGATAGAGGCAATCGCGTCAGACCGGGTCAGTGGCAAATCCGGCATGATGAAATTCATGCCCGCCATAAGATAATCCGCCTCGGCTGCCGATATGGCCGGGTTTAAATCCAGGTCCCGGTCATGGTCAATGTCGGTGGTGCCCAGAATGGCAACCCCTTCCCAGGGGAACATGAACACCGGTCGTTTGTCGGCCGGATGCATAAAGCTGACCACATGATTCACCGGAAATTTTTTCCTGGGGAAAATCAGGTGACTGCCGCGCAAAGGCCGCAGGTGAAGACCGCTCCGGGGCGAGGGGTGCAGCCGTTCCGCCCAGGCGCCGGTGGCGTTGATGACGGCTTTTGTTTGCAGTTCCACGGTCTGTTTTGTGTCGGCGTCTTCCACCGCGACTCCGGCAACGTTCCCCAGCTTGTTCCGGATAATATCGACCACCCGGGCATAGTTGACGGCACAGCCGCCGGCTGCCACCGCTTCATTGATCAGCCGCAATACCAGGCGGGCATCGTCCACCTGGGCGTCTTTAAAATAAAATCCGCCGGTCAGGTTGTTTTGCCGCAAATAAGGGATCTGTTCAGAGATTTGTCGGGCATTATAACCGACATGCTGTTTTTCAAGGGCCATCAGGCTGTAAACGGTCAGACCTATCCCCATGATCGTTTTAGAGGGGCCGAAATCCGTGAATACCGGCATGAGAAAACCCAGCGGGTCCACCAGTCCCGGGGCTTCATTCAGCAGCCGCTGCCGTTCCTTTACAGAAGCCCTGGTCAGCAGCGGTTTGCCGTCTTTTAAATAACGCAGCCCGCCGTGTACCATTTTTGATGAGCGGCTCGATGTCCCCCAGGCAAAATCATGGGCCTCTAAAAGGAGAACGCGCATGTTCATGCGCACGGCTTCGCTGAAAATACCGGCTCCGGTAACCCCGCCGCCGATAACGACCAGGTCCCACTCTTTGTTTATATCGGTAAGATTCATGACTGATGCTTTCCCCGGTTTGGTTGAAATTGTTCCCATATCCGCAGACTTTCTTCCATTGCTTCGCGGACAATAGGCTCGATGTCCGATTGATTGTGGATGGCCTGAACCAGCCTGGCATAATACCCTGAAGAAGCGGTTCGCCCTTCTTCAAGCATAAAGTAACTTCCCCCCAGTGCTTTGAATACCGGGGCAAAATCGTTGAGGATCAGGGGATAAATCAAGTTACCGCTTCGCTTTGCCATCATGGATTGCAACCGCCAGTCAAAAGCGGCGTAATCCATGGCGGACGAGGCGAGTGTTGCCGCCCCCTGAAGATGGGTGAGAAAATGTTCTGCGTGGTTTGGAACCGCCGTTTTGGCGCAGGCCGGTAGAAAAGTCGCCCGGGCCTGGAGCAGATGGGATACAAAAGTGGGTGGTAAATATTCGGTGAAATTAACCAGGGTCTTTAAAATTCCCAGGCCGCCTTCAATCCAGTAATCATTTATAATGGTTGGTTTGCCGTGCTGAATGGTGATCCAGCGGTCTGCGGCCAGGCGCTGCAGGAGCTCCCGAATGGTCGGGCGGGTGACGTTCATTTGTTCGGCCAGTGCCCGTTCTCCGGGAAGGAAAGACCCCGGCGCATAAGTGCCGTTCAGAATGGAAGTAACCAGCTGATGCTCGGCATATTGGGTGGGACGCAGAAGCGTTTTTTCAGAATCGAGCATAAATCCTCCTAACTGGTAAGAGGTCATACCAGTTAGGAGGAGGGTTGTCAAGAAAAAAATCAGGTGCAGTGTTTTTGACTGGCTTTCTGAAAAAATACGTCTAAAATTCATTTGTGTGCCCGCATTAAGGTCGGGTCTGTGGCTGGTTTACAGCCGGATTTTGATAACTCCATTTTTGAAGGATTATGTAATATGAAAACATTTAAAACCCCTGGTTTCCTTTTAGTCTTATTGGTGATGGTTTTCAGTCTTTCCGCCATTGCCATGGCCGATGATGTGACCGATTCCATCAATGAAGGACTTCAATATTATAAGGACGGTCAGTTTACCGATGCGGTTTCCAGCCTGAATTACGCCGAGCAGCTGATTCAGCAGAAAAAAAGCAGCGGCCTGGAAACGTTTCTGCCCGATCCCCTTTCCGGCTGGGAAGCGGAAGCCGCTTCTTCCCAGGCTATGGGCGCGGCCTTGATGGGTGGCGGTATTACCGCAGAGCGGGATTACCACAAATCAGGCAGCGCCATCCACATCCAGATTGTGGCTGATTCCCCGGTGCTTTCAAGTGTTATGATGATGATTTCCAATCCCATGTTTGCTACCGCCGATGGCGGCAAGATGGTGAAAATCGCCGGGCAGAAAGGTATTCTAAAGCATGACGCCGCTCAAAAATCGGGTGACCTTCAAATCGTTGTAGCCAACCGGTTTCTGGTCAGCGTCGAAGGCAATGGCGTCAGCGAGCAGGAACTCAAGGATTATGCCGGTGCTATTGATTATAACAAGATGGCCAAACTGCCGTAGCAGGAAATTATGAAAAAAGGACTTTTTTATATCATGCTGGTGATGGTGACGATCATTGCGGGATGTGCCGGACGGGAGCCGACGCTGGGTATTGACAGTGGCCGGCTCACACCCTGCCCGGACTCGCCCAACTGTGTCAACAGCCAGGCTCCGACCGGGGATAAGCATTTTATTCCGTCCATTGAATATACGTGCACCCGGCAGGAAGCCCGCCAACGGTTGCTAAAAATCATTCAGAGCACCAGCCGGACGCGAATTATAACATCGGCCGAAGACTATATCCGGGTGGCATTCACCAGCCGGATATTCCGGTTTGTGGATGACGTTGAATTTTATTTTCCCCAAGAGCCGCTCATTCATGTCCGCTCGGCATCCCGGGTGGGTTATTCGGACCTGGGCGCCAACCGGAAACGTGTTGAACGCATTCGGGAACACTTTTCAGGGGTGAGTGATTGACGTCTGCAGGGGCAAGGAAACATATTCAAGTAGGGGCGGCCACGGGGGCCGCTCCTACTTACCCATCATGTCTGACAGGCACTGATACGCCAGTTGCAGCGAATAATCCAAGACCTGGTTCAGCATCCATTTGACATACAGGTTGACGGTTTTTTTTTGTTGAGCGGATGGCCGGCTGGTGGCCGGGGTCCAGTTTGTAAGCCATGTCCAAGGTCGCCTGGTCGGGGTCGGGCTCCTTAAGATCGGCCCCGGCGAAGAAGGCCTTTCCCGCCCCGCTCAGGGTACTCACCTGCACCGCATGGCCTTTTCTGATATCCGCGAAGATGTCCGTCAGCCCGGTATAAAATTGTTTTCTTATATGCTTCGGGCATGATGGCGGATTTCGTTGGCTCAGATTCAATTCCGCGACGCGTTGTTAACCGGGAAAAATATTGACACATAGACGCTTTGTTGATATATACAACTGTATAAAAAACAACCCGTATATCTTGTTATCATTTTTTTACAGGAGCCGATCAATGAGCGATAACCAAGCCGTAGAAGAAAAATTCAAGAAAGCCGCCGGTATCATTTCAAGCGCCGGTATGATCCCTTTTGCCATCACGGACACGCTGCTGGAAATCGTCAAATTTTATCTCGATGAAGATGACGCTGATTTTGTCAACGCCGCTTTTGACGGCGCCAAATCAATGTCCATGGATCAGCTGGGACAAAAAACCGGTCTTCCCGAAGAAACCATTAAAGCCAGAGCGGATGCGCTGGCCAAAAAAGGCATGGTTTTCAACCAGCCCAACAGCAAGGGGGTTATGGTTTACCGGCTTCTGCCCTTGATACTGGTGGGGGCCTTTGAGTATACGTTCATGACGAAACTCCCCGAAGGCAAGGAGCGGGAGCCGCTGGAAAGGCTCGCCAAACTCTATCATACCCTTCTGATTGAACTGCGCGATAACATGCAGCGCAACTATGACAATCTGCTGCCCATATTTGAACAGCAGCCGCCGGTGGATCGGACCGTTCCGGTTTTTTCAACAGAAGAAGGCGGTACCATCCCCATCAATAAAAGCGTCCAGGCCGAGGATACGGTCCTGCCGGCTCAGACGGTTGAAGAGATCATCGCCAAATATGATGATATCGCCGTGGGTCACTGCTTTTGCAGGAATTACAATACGGTCCTGGGACATCAGTGCGAGATCAACGCGCCCAACGAAGTCTGCTTTACTTTCGGCAAGTCCGCCCGCCATACGGTGGCCCAGGGGTTTGCCAGGATGGTATCAAAGGATGAGGCCCTGGTCATTATGAAGCAGGCTGAAGAAGCCGGCCTGGTGCACAAGGCCTTCCACAACGGTTTTAATATCAACAAAGATGAAAACAGCATCTGCAACTGCTGCAAGGACTGCTGTGATACCTTTACGCTCTGGCGCAACGGCGCCACCCCCATGGTGAATTCGACCAACTACCTTTCCATCATTGACGCCGCGGCATGTACCGGTTGCGGCATCTGCGTGGAACGGTGCCCGGTCGATGCCATATCGTTGAACAGTGATGATGTTGCCGAGCGGGTCGAAGAATACTGCATCGGCTGCGGCATCTGTGCCCGCTTCTGCCCGGTTGAAGCCATTTCCCTTAAAGAGGGCATGCGACGCGTCTATGTACCGCCGCCACGACTGCGGACTTAATTATTAAGTAGCCGGCTATTTTTCTGTGAACGAAACGAAAGATTCATATCATTCTTCAGCTTTTTTTGATCGGCGCGACCACGATCTGCTCCATATGGTCAAGGAGATGCTGGCCAAAGACAAGGTCAGGCTGGAGGCACAACAGCGGTTTTTTCACGATCTCCATCCTCGCGGCATCAAGGAAATGGCCGAATCTAAAGGCCTGCGGATCGCCTACGCGGTAATCCATCTTCTGGAATCGCTTGAAAAAGGCCAGATGGAACGTCGTCTGGCCGCCTTGAGGGCTCTGCGCGACGAGGTGATGTGCAGCGACACCCAGGAAATGCGGCACAATACCGCCCGTATCCTGATCGAGATTATGAAGGAGATGGTCCGCGCCCGGGGCAGTTATCTCCGCCAGCTCGAACTGGCGCATGATTTCCGCATTGCGGCTTCAGGCAAGCCACGGGTGGTTCGAAGTTTTCTGCGGCATTACCATCTTCTTGAAATGCCGGAAGAATGGAACCAGGTTGCTTTTGATGACCACGTGCATGATGCCAACACCAAGGGCCGCAAATCACCCACCCATCTCATTATGGATGCCTGGATCAAGGGGATCCGGCGGTTGCGGGTGATATATTACAATTATATCCGCCCGGAAACGGCCCGGGAGCTGCTGGAAGCGGCCGAAATTATGGGGATTACGGTTCGGATTGGAATTGAATTCCCGGCATGCTTTTACCATCAGTTTGTCAATGTCATCTGGGTCCCTCGAGGTTTTGCGTCCCCGCGTGACTTTTTAAGGTTTCTGGCCAAGCCCGAGGTGCAGGGCCTCATGGAGGATGGGCGTGAAGTGTCCGCCTATGAACAGGCCTATGTTTTCGCCATCCTCGACGAGTTCAATCAGCGTCATCTGGCGGTCATGAACGAGGCGCTGGGGGTGGATTTACCGTCCTTAAACCTTGGCGAGTTCAGAACGTTTGTGGGAAGCGGTCAGGCATCTTTGCTCCATCTGGCCAAGTTTATTCATTCCCGACTTTATCCGCTCATGCGGGTCAAAGTGGAAGCCTTACGTGAAACACACGATCTGGAAAACGATCCGGACCGGCAGAAAGAGATCCGGCGGACGATCACGACCATGAACCGCCTGGATTCGGAAAACCTTTATGAGCAATATTTAAGTCCGGATAAGAACCCTTCGATTCCGGATGCCAACACCGTCCGTCCGTCCGGTATGCCGGCGCTTATGACCCTCTCGCCTCCGGAGTTGATTCAACGTCTGGTCAGTCTCCGTTCCGGATGCCGGATTACACTCAACCTGAGCCACTTGAAGGTCGAAGACGTCCTGGAAATTCTGTATGACTGCGGCGGCCGGATTACCCGGCTGGAAATTTTCAACCTCAAGGACTATGTAGCCGGCAAGGTGGATCAGATACCGCTGATCGACGATCTGCAGAACAGCCTCAATCGGGGGAACGTCATCCGGCTCAAACGCCTGATTATGGATATAATCGATAACCTTGAGGCGCGTGGAGACGGTAAACGGGTTCGCAGGTTCAGGCAGATCCTGGCTGATTTTGAAACGCTGAAGAACCTGTACGCGGTGACGGCTTTAAAATCAAGACTTGGAACGGATTCCACCGGTCATTCCCCCCGTCTTCACGGCATGGGGCTGGCGGTGGTTGATACGCTCCCCCTCAGAGCCCAGCGGGTGGTCCGGCAGCATTTGCAGAGCGGCCGCCTGGTCATTCCCTTTTATATGGATACCGATCTGGTGCTGACCTGTACGGAAAGGCGTTCACGATCCGGTCGGCCGTCCATGCTGATCCGTTTTTTAAGACGACTGCCGGGACTCGAATATTTTGGTTTTAAGAAGCAAACGGACTGGGCGGCACGTGAAGATTCCACCCGAATGGTTGATCCGGGAAATATCGTAACTCTGGGCGGCCAGGAACGGTGGGTCGGAAACGGCTTCTGGCTGGAACCGGAAGCGCCGGGCAAGGATCAAATTCACTATTCCTGGCGCTATGTTCGGACGGGGCTGAAAAACAGCCTCAAGGTGTTCATCGGATTTGTCCCTGCTTTTCTCACCTTTTTTTATACCCATCACTGGTGGCTGCTGGTTTACGGCGGCGCCTTTATCTGGTTCGGCATCACCGGCCTGCGCAACATCGTCCAATCGGTTATGGGCGGCGGCGGGTTGCGCCGTTCGCCTCTTCTGCACTGGAACAATTACGTCAGCTGGGATCGACTGACGGATTCGCTTATGTACACCGGGTTTTCGGTGCCGCTGCTGGATTTTCTGGTCAAGACCCTGCTGCTCGACAGGGGCTTTGATATCAACACGACGACCAGCCCGGTGTTGCTTTATACCATTATGGCGCTGGTCAACGGGGTTTACCTGACCAGCCACAACCTTTTCCGGGGATTGCCGAAAGAGGCGGCTTACGCCAACTTTTTCCGCAGCGTGGCCTCCATTCCGGTGGCTTTCGGGCTGAATGCCGTTGTCGGGCTGTTCTTGACTTTCGGGGGCGTGGAGAACAGCCGGGTGATCCTGCAGAGCTGGGCGGCCATCATTTCCAAAACCGCTTCGGATTGCGTGGCCGGTGTCATCGAAGGCGTCGTTGACCGGGCCCGCAATATCGACAACCGTCTTGATGATTACTATCGCAAGCTGGACCAGTTTTTCAGCGTTTATGCCCGGCTGGAGATGTTGTTCCCTGAAACGGACGTTTATGATCTGCTTGATTTACCGGTGGAATGGTTTGCCGCCGCCACTGAAAAAGAGAAGGACAATATTAAAATTCTTATCATCAACGCCCTGGACATGCTCTATTTCTGGATGTATCAACCCCGTGCCAGGACCGCTTTCAGGCAGGTCCTGTGTGATATGCCGACCGAAGAACGCCGCATTTTCATAAAGGCCCAGCAGGTCCTGATCATGCAGAAAGAAATCAGCCTGATGTTTATTGAGGGCATTGCCGGCCGCAACTTTTCAAGGCCGTTGTCCTTTTTTCTGGAACGAACCGATGAGTATCTGGCGGCTATTGAGCGCATTGCCAGAGACCTCAAGTGTAACCCGGTTGACTCGCAACCGGACGGTGCCTGCGGGTAACAGGCGGTTCTTGTCGCGGTAGCCGTTGCGGCTCGCTAAATAAAGCGTATCGCGCTGTTTAACGGTGCCGGCTCTTTTAACCATTGTGTTGTCCAAAAAAATGATTTATTACAGCCCCGCCAAGATGATCGGACGTTCTCGCATAATTGCCGCCGGTGTCATGTTCTTCCTGGTTGTTCTGGCTGGTTTAACAGACGTTTATGGCGCGGATTCGCCCGGCCTGAAAGGTTTGTCCCGGGGCATCGCAGCCGAGCGCTGGCCGGAGGCGGAATCTGTTTTCCATTCCGATCCCCGTTGGCTGGGCGGTGACGGCGCCAGCTCGATGGATCTTGGCGATGGCCGGGTGCTGTGGCTTTTCGGGGACAGCTTTGTCGATGTGTCGGGCACCGGTTCCCGGCACACCGCCACGCTGGTGAGAAATACCATCGCGGTGCAGACCGGTTATAACCCCTGCCTGGCATCGATGGATTTTGCCTGGAAAATGAAAGCCGACCGGCCGGTGGCGTTTTTTGCGAAAAGTGGAGATCCTGATACCTGGTACTGGCCGGCTTCGGGTATCCTGATGGGTAAAAAGCTGCTGATTTTTCTGATGACGGTCCGAGCGGCTGACAACGCCCTGGGTTTTGAAACTTGCGGCTGGAAGGCCGCCTGGATAGATAATCCGCAGGAACCGCCGGACGCCTGGAATCCGGTCTGGCTGATCAGCCCTCAATGTCGGAATCTGGTCGTAGGCGTCGGCAATCCGGTTCTGGAAAACGGTTTTTTGCATGTGTTTGCCGCCGACGGTCGCGACCTATCCATTTATCTGGCCCGCTGGCCCGCGGCCGCGGCTTTTTCCGGAACCCTGACCGCGCCTCAATGGTGGACCGGGGAGACCGGGGCTCAATCCGGATGGGAAGCCATGACGGGGGCGAACGACGGGTTGCGGCCGGTTATGAAAGGCGGACAGATGGAGTTCTCGGTGACCCGCCGTTCTGAATCGGGCCGATATCGGCGGGTGCAGACCAAAAGCTTTTTAGACCCCTGCCTGGCGGTATCGACCGCTTCCGCCCTGACCGGGCCATGGACGGATGCCGGCTGCTTTTTTACCCCGCCGGAACAGGGCGATCCGGAACTGCTGATCTATGCCGGCAAGTCCCACCCCGCGCTTACCGGGGTGGATCTGGTGTTTTCCTACGTGGTCAATACCACCGCCCCGGAACGGCTTTTAACCGACATGAGCCTTTATTTCCCGATCATGCTGAAGGGAAAAATGCTACCGGAATGAAACAATATTTTGATGTTTAATCAAAAATTATTTATTAATTACAGATACCGCAAAAAAATATTATAAAGATACAAGCCGAAGAAAGGAAAACCAATGAAAGTAAAACTGGACACAAGCATGGGCGAGATCGAGTTGGAGCTTTTTGAAGACCAGGCTCCTAAAACAACAGCCAACTTCATTGAATATGTAAAGTCGGGCCACTACGACGGCACCATTTTTCACCGTGTCATCGATGGTTTCATGATTCAGGGCGGCGGAATGACCGCCGATATGGAGGAAAAACCGACCAGAGAGCCGATAGAAAATGAAGCTGAAAACGGGTTGAAAAACGACGCTTACACGGTGGCCATGGCCCGTACTTCGCATCCGGACAGCGCCACGGCCCAGTTTTTCATCAACGTCAAGAAAAACGATTTTCTGAATTTCAAATCCAAAAGCCCGGATGGATGGGGTTACGCGGTTTTCGGCAAGGTCGCCTCGGGCCATGGCGTGGTCAACAAAATCAAGGGCGTGGCCACCAGCAGAAAAGGCTATCATGAGGATGTACCCCAGAATCACATCGTGATCAACAAGGCGGAAATCGTTACCCCGGATTAATCGCAGATGATGGTGCAATCCGAGCTGATGCCGCTTACCGAGCGGCTGTTTGTCGTTAACACGCCCACCCGGGGGCGGTTTCCCATGGCCTTTTCCTTTCTGGTCCTGGGCACGGAGATTCGTGCCCTGATTGACACCGGCTGCGGTTCCGTGGCCTGCCTGGATATTCTGAAAACTTATGATGTGGACGTGGTCATCAATTCCCACTGCCACCCCGATCATGTGGCCGGCAATCATCTGTTCGCCGGTAAAGAATTGTGGGTTCCCGAACAACGTCAGGCGGAAACAGGGGCCATCAGCCGTCTTTCCCTACGGTTAATGGGCCCGAATGCTGATGCCCGGGGCGCCTGGGAACACTTTGTTCAAAACGGGTTGGGGATGCGGGCGTACACCCCCACCAGGACCTTCGGCGACGGTGAAGTTCTGGCTTTCGGCGGCCTGTCTCTTCAGGCGGTTCATACCCCCGGTCACCTGGACGATCACTACTGTTTTCTGGAACCGGAAGAAAACATCCTGCTTACCTTTGATATTGACCTGACCGGCTTCGGACCTTTTTACGGTAACCCGGAAGCGGATATCCCGTTGTTTAAAAAGTCACTGGACAGGGTGATGGAGATCAATCCCCGGGTTGTGATAAGCTCTCACCGCCTGCCGGTCACCGAAAATCTAACCGGAGAATTGTTGGCTTTTAAAGAAAAGTTCGACAGAAACGAAAAACGCATTGCCGCCGTACTGGACGTCCCCCGGGACCTGGATGAAATTTGCGAATTAAAACCTGTCTTCGGAAAGTACATTCCCGGTCTGGAGGCGCTCTATCGTTTCTTTGAACGGTGCATGGTGGAGAAAAACCTGGAAGACATGATCCGGCAGGGCGGGATCAAGTTTCAGGATGGTAAATATTCTCTTTAAGGTTCCCAGGAGAAACCATGAAAGAAGACCGGATCAGATGGAATAAGAAATACACCGACAGAGATTTGCCCATTGAGCCATCAGACATTGTCCGTCGCTTCCATCATCTGGCAGAACCGGGCAGAGCCCTTGATATTGCCGCCGGGAACGGGCGGAACGCGATGTTTCTGGCCGAACAGGGCTTTGACGTGGTGGCCGCGGACATTTCCGAGCAGGGGTTGCGACGGATCGTCGGGGTTCACGAAAAACTTCATCCCCTGTGTGTTGATCTGGATATCTTCGAGATCCCGGAGAAACGATTTCATTTGATTATAAACAATCTTTTTTTAAACCGCCGGCTGTATCCCTGGATCATTCGGGGCCTGGTCAAAGGTGGCATCCTGATTTTTGAGACCTACATCGATTTTCCGGACAACGGTTCTCATCGACATTCCCCGGATTATCGCCTGGATGAGAACGAACTGCTGCGCGTTTTCGCGTCCCTTCATATCCTGTATTACGAAGAGACGGGAAGACGGATGGATGAAGGTGAGGCAAGGCTTGCCTCGCTTGTCGCGCAAAAAAAATAGCGATCAGGAGATTACATTGGAATTCAATAAAGACATGATTAAACAGGTGAACCAGAACCCGCTTTATCAGGCCATGGGGATAAGCATTGAAACAGCGGAAGGGGGGGTGGTTACCTCAAGCCTGAAACCGGAGCCGTCCATGTGCTGGCCTTTCCCGGGCCAGCCCCACGGGGGCGTGTTGTTCACCCTGATGGACACCACCATGGCCTGGGCCGCCATTTCAGGACAGGAAGAGGCCGGTTCCTGCACAACCATTCATCTGGATATTCAATATACCCGGCCTGCCCGGGGCGCGTCCTTTTCCTGTCGGGCGGAAGTCGTCTCCCAGACCACACGGATCAGCTTCCTGAGTGCTTCAATATATGATACCGACGGCCAGTTGCTGGCCACGGGACAGGGAACGTATCGGCTGATGAACGCTTCAATCGTTTGAGACGGATAATGGAAACCAGAAGATCATTTCTTAAAAAG
This sequence comes from Desulfosudaceae bacterium, assembly GCA_963674745.2. Classification (GTDB taxonomy): domain Bacteria; phylum Desulfobacterota; class Desulfobacteria; order Desulfobacterales; family Desulfosudaceae; genus JBFMDX01. Next base: position 2,014,956 of record CAXXDV010000001.1, read on the forward strand.
AGCATGATGGGTTGCCTGGCAGTTTCGCTGCCGGGGCTGACTGCATGTGCCGCGCCCGGTACAAGGCCGGGTATTAAAAATAGGATACCCGGAAAAGCCCTTGTCCTCTGGTACAGCCAGACAGGCCATACCGGTCGTATCGGGAAGGTTATCGGGTATGAATGGCGGAAAGCGGGTCTGACCGTGGATTTGTGCGATTACCGCGATATCGCGCCTTCAAAGCCGGCAGGATATGATCTGGTCGCCCTGGGCTCGCCTGTTTACTATATGGACGTGCCGGATAATCTTCGGGAATGGATTCGTGGGGTGCCGGCTATGGAGGGCATACCGGTTGCGGCTTTTGTGACCTATGGCGGTCATGGAGACGGTCAGCACAATACGGCCTGCGGTATTCTGGAAGAAATGGCCCGCAAAGGAGCGGTCCCGGTGGGGATGGACACTTTCGGTAATATGTCGACTTTTGCGCCCACCTGGTCCATGGGTAATGAAAAACGGATTTTAGAATATAAAGACCGGCCCAATGAGCAAACCTATGCCCGGGCGCAACAGTTTGCCATTGACCTTCTGGAAAAAGTCCGGGCAGGTCGGATTTTAGAGATTGACCGGGAATTCGGGATGGACACGCTGGGCAGGCTTATACCACAGGTCTGGTTTACCAAGTTGTTGATCACCAATCATCATATTGATACAGGGGAGTGTATTGAATGCGGCCTGTGTCAGGAAAAATGTCCGGTGGCGGCTATCGATCTGCAAAACAACACGATTGATCATCATGCCTGCCTGGCCTGTATGGGGTGTATCAACAACTGTCCGGTCGGAGCTGTCAGGATGACATTTATGGGCAGAGATGTATACGGTTTTCAGACGTTCTTAAAGCAGCATCAGATAAAGATCATGGAACCTGAACTTTAAGGGTGCCTGACACTTCGCCCCTCGGATCCCTCATGCGCAAACTACGACGTCTATCCTCCGCAGCAACAAGCTACTGCGGAGGGCTTCAGCGCCTTCCGCTACATAAAACTTAAAACCTTAACACTTAAAACCCCTTCAAGGCAGGCCCTGATCATGGCCTGCCCGCAGGAGTTGTGTCCAAGGTGATTCGCACATTGAATTTTTAGTGGTAGGCGTGGGTGCCGGCCACCACTTTGATACCGAATTTGTCTTCGATCATTTTGGCCAGGTCTTCCGGTTTCATATAGGGACAGCCCGGCTTGGCGTTAACCATGCAGGAACTCAGATGAATCGCGTCGGGTTTCATCTCTAAGGCTTTGAGCGTCATTCCTATATTGGACATAATGGGGCGGCCCGGGCAGTTGCATTTTAAAAAGGCAATTACCTGAGATTCTTCATCAAAAGAACCGTCTCCCATTGTCGCCGCTTTCAGGCATCGCCATTCTCCGGGGCAGCCGTAACCGTCATCCATGTAAGCGCCGCAGGAAACAACCATCACTTTTTTCATTTTCCGCTCCTTTCGTTCAATCTGTTTTGATTTTAAATATGAAAAGCTGATCTGTTAAATTTATACAGGAAAAGGTCAGCTTCATGGTTATGAGCATATTCTCAAAAAAATATCAAACACCATTCGCTCCTGTTTGTCAACCGCTTTGCCGGGGAAGCTGCGGATGATTGTATTGAAGTTTAAATTTTCGGGCCGAAGCGATTATGGTGTCAGCCGAGGTCGTTTTTAGATGTCACTACTTCCATTCATAATCCACCCAGGGGATGGAGCTGTATAACTTGTCATCAATGGAAAGATCCAGCGAGCAGGAACCATGTTCTCCGGCGCCTTTAAATGTAATGGCGATTTTCATATCATCAAAGGTAAGGAAAAGGACTTTAAATTCTTTGACCAGCATATGCATGATGTTGTTTACCGGGTCAACGACTTCGGTTTTTATGTCCAGGTTTTCCCTTTCCGCGATGCTGTGCATAAATCCTTCCACACACTGGCTGTAAGGTTCGGTATATTCGATTAAAACGCTTGCGCCGGGGGGCAGTCCGGCCGGGGTCAAGGGCTTGGACGGATAAATACCGACCACCGATATGGGGTCACCGGTGGATGCATCGCGCATTTCAACGGTGTCGCGTTTAATGGTAAAGTCCATGCTTCTGGTACACAGGCTCAGCATATCGCCGGCAAATGGTTTCCACAAAAAAGACGGTATGGCTGGAGAGATCAGATCAAGGTGGATGGCTTTTGACTTCTTCATAGGGCAGGAAAAGGTCACCTGGAAGTGACCGATAAAAGCGGTGCCCGTATTTTTAATAGTCACAAAACCGGTCCAGTCTTCGAGAAACGGACGAACCGACAGTCCGCTTCTCCGCCGTTCACCGTTCATGACCGCACCGCAGTCGGTAAGGACGGCGCTGACCAAAGGCTCCCGGCTTTGGATTTGATCCGGAGTTTCACTGGCAGCCCTTAGATCCTTGGTGGATACCCGGTCGGCATTGCCGAGAACCATAAGGCATATCAGCGGTAAAATAATTCGTACCGGCTTGAAATAAAGCCTGTTGCTTAAAACATGAAACCGTTTTATCCGGTCCCTGCTCATTCTGCTGTTTACTAGAATACGTCTCATTGTCATGCTCCTCCTGTACCCCGCTTGACAATATAAATAATCAGCCCCTCAACTGATTCGTACCATGATCTTTGTCTGAGCCGAACGGTTCAACCGCCGCAAAAAAGAACATTGTTTATTCAGCCCCCAAACGGAATAAACAAAAAAGTCGCATAGTTTGTCAATTAAAAATATCAATAGCATCAAATTTATAGACATGAAAACGTATGCCTGAAGGCGGTTTGTCGGACACCTTTTAATCCAGCTTCGGCAAAATGGATGCATTATAGAAATCAAATAGTTTCTGCCGGAATATTTTGATATTATAAACAATATCAGTCCCAGCCGTATGGCCGGGGTCATCACTGATAATTTTGAAAACATGGCACGGGACATTCAATGTCCGGCAGGTCTGTACTACCGATGCCGCTTCCATGTCTACCAGTTCGGCCAGGGCGGATAATCGCTTTCTGTCCTCGGGGGCGATCACAGGCCTGTCCCCGGTGGCCAGCACGGCGGTGTCAATCCCATCCATCTGGTCCGGTGAGTGGAAAACCGGCTTGCCGCTAAAGATGTCCGGCCGGTCGTGTTCGATGATTTTGTCGGCCTGATAGATGGCGCCGGCCGGATGCTTGGTGTCCAGGGCCCCGGCCGCGCCTATATTTATTACAGTTTTCGGCGAAAAACCCAGAAAGCCGTAGCAGGCCGCCCCCGCTGCGTGGGTTTTTCCGATACCGGAAATGATCAGTACCTGATGTGCGTTTTTAAATACTAAAAACGGTTTTTCGCACAACTGTTCCAGGCCAAGACCGGATACAAACGGCTTTGCTTCCAGCATGGTGGCCATGACTAAAAGTTTTACAGAACGTTCGCCCATCGGGCCATTTCCTCCAATTTGGCAATCGCACGCCGTCCCATTTCTCCCAACCCCAGAGAGAACTCATTTACATACAGTTTGATATGTTCGGCAATAACATTGTCATCGATTTCCTGGGCGTGTTTTTTTATATAATTACGGGATTCTTCCGGATGATTGAAGGCATAGTGGATAGAGTCTTTCAGCGCTGTCTGGACGGCCGGTTTATGCTCGATGGTCGGGCTGGAATTTTTTATGGCAATGCATCCCAGCGGAATCGGCAGGCCGGTCCGTTCTTCCCACCATTGGCCGAGATCCACGATTTCCCGGCAACCATATTCCTGGTAAACAAACCGGCCCTCGTGAATGATCAGTCCGGCGTCATAGGCGCCCTCGGCCACGCCCTTTAAAATGTTGTCAAAGCGGGTGACAACAGTGTTATGGGCGTTCAGGTTCCATAATTTCAAAAGCAGGTTGGCCGTAGTCAGCGCGCCGGGAATGGCGATGGTCGCCTCAGGTGTGAAGGCTTCCGGGTTTTTGGCCACCAGCAACGGACCGCAGCCGAAGCCCAGGGCCGCGCCGGAATCCAGCAGGGTATATTGATCTTTTAATTTCAGGTACGCGAAAAAAGAGAGTTTGGTGATGTCAAAACGCTCGGAAAAAGCGAAAATATTTAGCGCGCCGATGTCGTGCAGGTGGGGCGTGAAGGTCAATCCGCCGTTATCCGTTAATCCCTGAACCATGGCGTGAAACATGAATGTATCGTTGGGGCAGGGCGAGAAGGCCAGATCGAGTTGCGTCATGACACGTCCTTTTTAGCGGTAATGATTGCCGCCACGCCGAAGCATTGGGGAATCACCCTGGTGGCTTTAAATCCGTGTCCGGATAACATTTCTTTGATTTCCTCCGGCCGGATAAAAGTGGAAATGGTCCCGGCCAGATACTGATAGGCTTCAGGGTGGCCCGACACCAGGCCGCCGATTATCGGCAGCAGCCGGGTCAGGTAAAAGGTATAGCCGAAATTTATCAAAGCGTTCCGGGGTCGTGTCAGTTCCAGGATAACCAGCTCACCTCCGGGTGCCAGTACGCGGAAGACTTCGTCCATGAACACATTAATATCGGGAATGTTGCGAATGCCGAAAGCGATTGTGGCCACGGCAAAAGTATTGTCAACAAACGGCAGGCAGGTCGCGTCCCCGGCCACGGGAAAGCGGGTGATGGCTTGTTTGGCAACACCCCTTTCCAGCATGGGCAGGGAAAAATCCAGCGAAACCACAGACGCGCCCCGGCCGGTCATCAGGCGGGACAGGTCGCCGGTGCCGCAGGCCATGTCTATTACGGTTTTATCGTTTATGCTTTGAATATGCTTAAAAATGTTTTTTCGCCAGAGGATATCCGTGCCGAACGACAACATGTGGTTGAGCAGGTCATAGGTGGGCACGATCCTGTCGAACAGGGAACGGATAAACCGTTTTCTTTCCTGCGGTGACTGGTTGTTGATCTGGTAGGTATAGTCAGGCATATTTTAAAAAGGGTTCAAGGGGTCGAGGATTCAAGTGGTTTAAGGATAACCAGACCATCAATTTACAACTCCGTTTGCTGATTTTTTGAGATTGTAACAGTGGTTACGAAAAAATTTCAATCACTTTCAGTTATTTTTGCTCGGGCTTATTGGTCCAACAATGACCTTTTAATAAAATCTTTCAGTGGTTCCACCCCTCGACCCCTTGAATCCTTGGCCCCTTGAACCCTTAGGGGTTACGGGTGTCATGCCTTACGTTAACCTGATCCAGAACTTTTGCTAAAACTTTTGCACAGTCCGGTACAGCGAATCCCTTTGCACCGGTTTTTTCCCCGTGCTACGGATCAGCGAAATCATTTCATCACGGGTGGTCTGCGTTTCAATGCCGGTTGCTTTGACGACCACCTCTTCGGTCAGCACGCCGCCCATGTCATTGGCACCGAAAGAAAGCGCGATCTGGCCCAGGCGCAGGCCTTCGGTCAGCCAGCCGGCCTGGATATAGCGGATATTGTCCAGAAAGATGCGGGCAATGGCCACAATTTTCAGATAATCCACGCCTGTTGCCGGTATAATGTGGCTCAACCGGGTGCGGGCCGGTGAAAAAGACCAGGGGATGAAGGCCTGGAGGTTGCCGGTCCGGTCGGCCACCTTGCGGACCACCGCCAGGTGGGTGATTTTTTCTTTGTCGGTTTCGCCCATACCGTAGGTCATGGTGGCCGAAGAGGGGAGCCCCTCTTCGGCCAGGCAGAATTGCACCTCGCACCATTGGGCCACGGTCAGCTTGTTGGGGCTGACTGCCTGACGGATGCGGTCCACCAGCAGGTCTGAAGCGCCGGGCATGGAGTCCAGACCGGCGGCTTTCAGGGCGCTGATCACCTCCCGCAGGTGTATCCGCTCTTTTTGGGCGATGTGAACCACTTCGGCCGGTGAAAATGAATGCAGCCAGATGTGGGGAAACCGGGCTTTGACGGTTTCAACCAACTCTATATATCGTTTCAAATCATAATCCGGGTGTAGTCCGCCCTGGAGCATTACCTGGGTGCCGCCCGCTTCGACCAGTTCCTCGATTTTGTCGAGAATTTCTTCCAGCCCCATCTCATAAGGCGCGATCAATTCGGCCCGGGCATGAAAGGCGCAAAAGGCGCAACAGGCCCGGCATATGTTGGTGAAATTGATTATCCGGTCCACGATAAAGCCGATGGTGTCTTCGGGATGGGCCAGGTGCGTCCGGAAATCCGCGGCCCGACCCAAATCAAGCAGGTCCCAGGAAAACAGCTTCAGCGCCTCTTCATCGTTCAATCGCTGCCCGTCATATATTTTTTTTAATAACCTGTCCATTCGACCTTAAAACCTTAATATGTAAAACCTGAAACCTTTAACCCTCAGCCCGTCAATCCTTAACCACATAATTAAACGCCGAACCTGTAGAATCAACCCGCTCCAATTATATGCTTTTTGTATTGCAGGTAAATCCAGTGAAATGTCAGGATCGTCACAACCAAAGCGGTTACAATGGATAAACCGGTAATTATTCCAGCAGCCGTTGACCCTAACAGCAGGTAAAACAGGCCCCCGTAAAAAAACCCAATGACCACCCAAAACAATCTGAAAAAGGTGATAAAGAGAATGGGAGACAAACACCAGAACAATATTTTCAGTGTTTTTTTTTCGTCCATCAATGACATCGATATCAAGCCGCATTAAAATTTTTTTTGATTTTAGCGGTGCCCGTTATTCTCTAAACACATAACCAACTAACCACCTAAAACCTAAAACTTTAAAACCCGGCCTATCAACCCCTCAATCCTTAACCACATAATCACTTAATCACATAACCACATCTGTTATTCAAAAAATCGCAACTCCCGCACCGGCTTGATCAGTCCCAATCCTGAGGCCTGTTCAAAATAAAACATCAGCGCCGCCTTGAGCCGGTCGGTAAATTCAAATTTAAGGGTTTTATAGTATTCATCCAGGTCGTATAACACATCGTCATATTTTTGCGCAGCCTTGCGAATAATCAGATCTCTCTGGTTTCTCAAGCAACCCAGGGATAAATGATAGGAGTCGATAACCGTTTTGACCTGTGGCAGATAACGGTCTGTTGCCTGTCTGCGTACGGCAAATACCGCGAACACAACGGGATAGCCCGTTTTTCTCAGCCACAGGTCCCCCAGGTCATAACGGTAGGGCACCGGCCGGGTGGCGCAGACCATGGCATCGTTGCCGATCAGCAGGGCCGCATCCAGCCCTTCCAGGCTCGGTCGGGGGGTGGTGGTGACATAGGTCGGGTCGGCCTGGTAATAGGCTTTCAGCAATGTTTTTAACAGCACTGCCGATGTGTGGGAGGCGCTGGTCACCCCCACGGTTTTTCCGTCCAGTTCTTCAATGGGGCACCGGGCGGCCAGGGTAACCGACCCCACGTAACCGATAGAACTGAGGCAGAAGTCGGGCAGCACCATGATATCATTGCAGATATCGGCGCAGGTCGCCGAAGAGACGGGGCTCATGTCCAGGTCACCGGCGGCCATCAGGGTATTTAGTTTGCCCGGATAGCCCGGGACCACCGTTACATTGTCAAGCGGCACCTGTTCAAACATGTGGTAGTAGAACGGGTAGCAGTTTAAAAAATCGATATAGCCGAGTTTCATTGTCAATATCCTGCGGTTACTCTTTCTGGTATAAACCCCGCGTTTTCAATCAGTCGTCTTAAAAACGCCTCGGACCCGTAATCCGGCGTGGTGGCACCGGCGGCATGAACCACTTTTTCCTGGTGATAGGTGCCCCCGATATCGTCTACCCCGAAGTTCTGCATCACCTGGCCGACCTTGTCACCTAAATACATCCAAAGTCCCTTAATATGGGGGACATTATGCAGAACAATCCGGGACGCGGCATAAATTCGGATATCATTATACCCGCTTGAATCGGTTTTCTCCTTGATCTGCGTATTCTCTCCATGAAAGCGTAACGGCACAAAAGTTTTAAACCCGCCGGTCTGGTCTTGAAGCCGGCGTATCCGCAGCAGGTGATCAGCGATGTTGCCCGAGCTTTCCAGATGATTATAAAGCATGGTGGCATTGGTTTTCAGGCCCAGCCTGTGGGCGATGCCCATGACTTCCAGCCAGCGGTCTCCGGAAATTTTTTTAGGTGCGATTCTTCTTCTGACATCAGGCGAAAAAATTTCCGCGCCGCCGCCGGGGATAGCGTTGACCCCGGCGTCAATCAGCCGTTTGAGCACCTGCTCCACGGACAAATCGCTTTTATGCGCGAAATAATCATATTCCACGGCCGTAAAAGCCACGATGTACAGGTCAGGACCGGTTTGCCGCACGGTTTTAATCATCTTCTCCGCGTAATCAAGGTCAAGGTCCGGATGAAGCCCGCCCACGATGTGGATTTCATCAAGGCCGTCTGTCACTGCTGCGGAGACGGCCTGTTCGATCTCTTCCAGACTGAGCAGATAAGCGCCTTCCTCTCCCGGGTCTTTGGAAAAAGCGCATAACGGGCAGCGCAGAACACAGATGTTGGTGTAGTTCAGGTTCCGGTTGATCCCATAGAAGGTGGTCCGGCCGTGCAGTCGCGTGCGGATATGATGGGCCATGGCGCCCAGGTCAAGAATGTCGTTGCAGGTCAGCATGGTCAGGGCGTCGGCCGAAGACACCGGCCGCTGCTCCACGATTTTTCGGGCAATGCTTCTCAAATCGCGGTTTTTGATGATATCAGGCAAAGACATTGTTTTCTTTCGTCATTGCCCGAATCGATCGGGCAATCCAGAATAAAATCGGTTTTATTGTACTTCTTCGGTTCCCCATTCAGGGAAGAGCGCGTGCGGCTTGCCTAAAAGGTTCAAAACCTTTCCCACCACGAAATTCACCACGTCTTCCACGGTCTTTGGCCGGGTGTAAAATCCGGGCACCGGCGGCAGCACTTCCACCCCTGCTTTTGCCACCTGGTACATGTTTTTAATATGAATCAGGTTTAACGGTGTTTCCCGGGGGACGATGATACAGCGCCGTTTTTCCTTCAGGGCCACGTCACAGATCCTGTTGATCAGGGTGTCGGCATACCCGCCGGCCATGGCGGCCATTGTTTTCATGGAACAGGGCATCACCACCACGGCCTCAAAATTCGCGGTGCCACTGGCCACCGGCGCGAAAAAGTCGTTGTTATCAAATTCCTTCAGCCCCGACCGGTCCGGCACCCGGTTCCGTTGCTTGATGATATTCCTGATGCCGGTGAAAGGCGTGTTTGATCTGAGCACTTCATGCATAATGATCTGCCGGGCGGCCGGCGAGACCACAGCCATGACCTCTTCGTTTAAGAGCAGTAACTCCTCGATCAGGCGAATGCCCATGATCGGCCCACTGGCCCCTGAAATCCCCACAACAATCATTCCTTACTCCTTCCTTCTTCACCAAACATGTAAAAACTGAATTCAGAAAAATAACCTTTCCCCAATTCCGGACAATATTTGCCCCGATAGGACAGGCACCATCAACTGATTTAATCACCTAACCACTTAACCACATAATCACCTGTCGCGTTCAAACCCAAAGATCCATCAATGCACCGACAAATAATATCGGCGCGATATACCCATTGATTTTGAATATTTTTCCCACCGCCGGACCGGCCTCGGCCTGCCTGGCCAGTGACTGTTGATAAAAGAAAATCCCAGCGATCACCACCAGGGCGACCCAGTACGGTCCGCTCTGTCCGGACATCATTCCGGCCAGAATCATGGCTGCCATGGACACGGCATAACACACGGCCGATACCCTCAACGACCGGTCCCGGCCAAGGCTCACCGGCAGGGAATACAGATTCTGCTCGCGGTCAAAATCCATGTCCTGCAGGGCGTACACAATATCAAGCCCGGCAATCCAGGCCAGGATAATCAGGCCCAGTATGACCGCCAGAAAGGTGACTTCGCCGGTTACGGCCAGATACCCGCCGATGGGCGCGGCCGCTTCGATCAGGCCCAGGTAAAAATGAGAGGTCGATGAAAAGCGTTTGAAAAAAGAGTACGTCAATAAAAGGAATACGCCCAGAAACGACAGGTAAAAACACAGGGGGTTGAGCATCCAGGCCGAAAAAACAAATATCAGGCAGGCCGCCACAGCCGCCAGCCAGACCGCCTTCGGGCTGACTTCTCCCTTTGGTAGCGCCCGGTCGGCCGTACGCGGATTTTTAGCGTCAATGCCGGCGTCAATCACCCGGTTAAAAGACATGCCTGCTGTCCGGGCCGCGGCCAGGGCAACCGTCACCCAGAGCCAGGTTCCGACCGTTCCCCCGCCGGCAAACAGCACCCCCAGCAGGGCAAAGGGCAGGGCGAACAGGGTCTGTTCGATCATGATAACCTTGGAAAATGTTTTAAAATCCATATGCCTTCCACCGCCGGGCGACCATGTCTTTAATGTCGGTCGACATGGTGATTTCTTCCGGCCAGATCCGGCCCATGCCTTCTTCGGTTGTCTTGCGGGTGGCGTCCAGCCCCATCTTTCCCCCGAAGTTGGGGTACGGCGCGGAATGGTCCAGGGCGTCCAGGGGGCCTTCGGAAAAAAGGATGTCACGCCGGGGATCGACGTTGTTGAGCAGTTTCCAGACTACCGTGGATGAATCCCGCAGATCGATGTCTCTGTCAAATACGATGATAAATTTGGTCGAGGCCATCTGGCCCAGGCCCCACAGGGCGTTGATCACCTTTTTTGCCTGGCCGGGATGTTTTTTATCAATGGAGACCAGAGCACAGTTGTGAAAAACGCCTTCAAAGGGCAGTTCCATGTCGACGATTTCCGGTACCACCATTTTGAGCATGGGCAAAAACAGCCGTTCGGTGGCCTTGGCCATGTAGCAGTCCTCCATGGGCGGTTTGCCTACCACTGTGGCCGGATACACGGCGTCTTTGCGACAGGTGATGCAGGTCACATGAAAAACCGGGTACATGTCCGCCGGTGAATAAAAACCCGTGTGGTCGCCAAAGGGGCCTTCGATCCGTTCTTCTTCCGGATCCACGTAACCCTCGATCACAAAATCGGATTCCGCCGGTACATACAGGTCAACGGTTTTGCCTTTAACGATTTCAATGGCCCTGTTATTGACAAACCCGGCCAGGATCATTTCGTCAATGTCCGGTGGCAGAGGCGCGGTGGCGGCATAGGTCACGGCCGGCGACCCGCCCAAAGCCACGGCCACGTCCATGCGTTTTTTCGCATTGCGGTAACGGTCATAATGCCGGGCGCCGTCTTTGTTATACTGCCAGTGCATGCCGGTGGTGGCCTGGTCATACTTGTGCATGCGGTACATACCCAGGTTCTGGCCGTTGCCGTCAGGGTCTTTGGTAATGACGATGGGCAGGGTGACAAACGGACCGCCGTCTTTGGGCCAGCAGGTCAGAATCGGCAGCAGGTCGAGCAGACCGCTGTCCGGCCCGTGAACCACTTCCTGGCAGGGTGCTGATTTGACTTTTTTAGGAAAGATATCGGCCAGTTCTTTTAACGTAAACAACGTCTTGATCTTTCCGGCAATTCCTTCCGGCGGTTTTGTCTTCAAATACGTTTCAATCCTGGCCGCCACTTCATCCACCGGCCGGTTGTCAAACACCATCTCCATTCGGCCCATGCTGCCAAAGGCATTGACCAGCACCGGGTAGTCCGATCCCTTCACCTTTTCAAATAACACCGCCGGCCCGTGTTCCTTGGATACCCGGTCGGCAATCTCGGTGATTTCAAGCATCGGGTCCACCTCAACACCCACTCGTATCAGTTCGCCCCTTGCCTCCAGGGCCGCGATAAACTGTTTTAAGTTCTGCATCATGGCCGGTTCCTTACGGTGTGTATCCCTTTGAGATTGTTCTGTATTCTTGATAAAATTAAAAAATTTATTGTACGTGGACGGGCGCCCGATGTCAAGGTAATAACAGGCCCTCAAGGCGGGCCGGGACCCGGTAAAAATCAATATTGGGTCGACAAGCGATACTTTCTTAATATAATCTGTAATTTCAGTATCTGAACTGCCCGGGTAAAGAAAATCTGAGGGGCGGGGATAACTTCAAAGGGGGCGATCCAATGAACGAACGATCCTATATCAATGCCTTTGATCCGGAAGAAAAAAGCGGGACGTTGTGTGCAAAATGCGGGTTGTGTCTGCAGAAATGTCCGGTCATGGGTATGGACCAGCAAGAGGCCAGGGCCGAACATGCCCGGCTGCGAAACGGAGAAGCACCCTTGCGGGTGCTGCAGGAGTGCACCTTTTGTTACAACTGCAACCGGATTTGTCCTCATGATATGAATCCCCTGGCCCTGATCATGGAACGGGTGGCCGAAAGCATCGAGGAAACCGGCACCGGAGTGCCGGAATATCTGCGCTACCTGTTTACCGGCCATGGGGATACCTCGGTATTTGAGGATGTATACCGGACGCTGCCGGAAGCCGAACAGGCCCTTCTTGACCAGTGGGCCGTTGCCCCGGAAGAATGCGAAGAGGTGCTTTTTGTCGGGTGCATCGGCCGGGAACTTCCCGGCACCATCGCACAGAGCGCGGCCCTGGGATCACTGCCCAAGTATGCCCCGCGTCAGGCCTGCTGCGGCGAGCTGCCCTTCCGGCTGGGGGATTTCGCGGCCTTTACGCAGACGGTGGAACGCACCACCGCCCTGCTGGATAACCTGCGGACCCGGCGCCTGGTCTGCTATTGCGGTTCCTGTTCCCATTCTTTTAACAATATCTGGCGGGAGTACCTGGATGCCAAACCCCCCTTTGAAATCATCACGGTCTGGGAGTGGCTCTGGGAAAAGGTGCAGGCCGGCGAACTGCCCGTGCAGCGGCGGATCGACAAAACCGTCACGCTGACCGATTCCTGCTACGGCAGTGAGCTGGGCGACGGGTTTTTCGAGGCGGTCCGGGGCCTGCACCGGGCGGTGGGCATGGAGATCGTGGAATTGGCCGGCAACCGTAATGACAACCTCTGCTGCGGCATGCCCAGCATCATTCATAACAATTTTGATGTCTTTGAGCCGGCCCGGGTGGCGGAAAAGAAGCTGGCCCAAATAGTTGCCACCGGCGCGGACCGTTTGTACTGCTATTGTCCGGGATGCTTCATGCAACTGGGGGGGGCGGCCAAAAGGTCCGGGGTAACCACCCATTACGGCTTGGAAGAGATCCTCTGGGCCCTGGGCGACGAGATCCCCATACCGCTCAAAGAAAGGACCCGGGTGCAGGGCAGGTTGTTCATCAACAAGCTCCAGGCGTGTTTGTCGGTCTGATTTTTCGGCATCCATAAAAAACGGACCGTTTCCCTGGATCATCCGGTCAAACCTGGTCAATCGGGTGGCGAGCGCTTTGCGGCCGGCAACGGATACCCGCGCCATGCGCATGTTCGGTACCTTTCTGAACGACAACAGCCCGGGCAATGCCGGTATCAGGCGGCCCTGCAACTGTCGGGTCCCCTCTTGAGACTTTCACCCGGCAAGCCGGTTTATGAAGATGTTCATGCCGCCACCGGTGAAGCTGCCCCATGCCGGGGGCGAAAGATTTATTCGTCGTCGTTCTGTTTAATCGTGATCAGCGTTGTATTGTCCAGATACTTGTACTTTTGAGACCTTAATTTGACAATACGAATCATTTCCTGGCTCATTTCTTCGGCGGAAAGATCAAGGCTGGCGATTTTGCTGACATGATCGTTTTTCATGTAACACCAGAGCCCGTCTGTGGCGGCGACCAGCGTGTATTGCCTGGGGAGCTTATAAATGCCGACATCCGGCTGTTCCGTAACACCGACCTTTTTCAGTGCCAGGTCGCCCAGGGCCCGGGATATGTTCATACCGAATTCACCGGAAAAGACACGGTTGCCTTTTATGGTCGCTCCGGAAGCCATCAATCGATCAAGTTCATCTTTGTTGGTAACGCGGTGGTCGGTTGTCAGCTGAATCTCTTTGTTTTCACTGATCAGCAACAAACGGCAGTCACCGGCATTGGCCACGATCAGGGTTCTTTCCTTGATTAAAAACGCCAGCGCCGTACTGCCGACATATAAATGCCGGCCTTCATAGGAGGCTGATTTAAACGCTTTTCTGAAGGCGTCTTTGATGTGGACGCCGTTACGGATGAGTTTTATCACCTCTTGGGGGATGATTTTTGATGCGTTTTCAGCCACTTCCGATCCATTGTGGCCATCATAAACCCCGCCGATAATAAGACCGTTGTTTTTGTTCTGACGTAAACTGTACCGGTCTTCCATATCGTTTCGGGTGCCGGAATCGGTTAATACATATGAATCAATCAGAGACATATTAACTATCAACTGCTTTAAAAATCAGTAGTGAAAAACGGGGTTTGACGTTTTAACCGTCAAGCCGGCCAGAACTACAGAAAAAACAGGCTCCTAATCTGGTTTGTGTTAGAGATTTCTACTTATCTCTTATTAAAGAAAGCATACACCAATTTTGATCTTTTGGCCAGTCTTATATTAAACTGGTATCTCAATCGGTTACCAAAAATCGAAGTTTTATGCCAGATAGTGCTCAGTAGATTGGCCTTTTTTCGCATTTTGTTTTTCTCGATCGATTCTGGATGGTATTCATTTGCCTCGTAATTCAGAAAACGGATTTTTTTTAAAAGGACAAATCAAAAAAGCGTTGTGCAGGGTTGCCTGCACATGGTCAAGTAGCGTACTGTATATCATATGGGCACCTCTAAAAATTGCCTTTTGGCCCGAGGTCGGCGTTGTGCTCAAATTTTAATCATCGAAATACAACTCAGTATTCCTGCGGTTAAAATTTTCTCACGCCTTGACCTCGAACCAAAATTCTAATTTTTAGAGATACCCATATATCAGTTCGGATTCTAATTTATTTAAACAGATCATATTTTGGGGGGCGTAAGATGAAAAAAATATTTTTCGCAGCAATGCTTTTCTTTTTTGCCCTGGTCGTATCCGGATCGGCATCGCAGATCAGCCGGATTACCTTGACGGAATTATATGAAAAAGCGGATCTGGTTGTCATGGCCGGCGTCACCGGGGTCAACAGAATCGCTGAACGGGACGAGGTGACCATAACGGTGGAAATGTTTCTCAAAGGCAACACACCGGAACGACAATATACCTTTACGCTGGTTTCCCGGGGCAGGTTAAAGGATTTTGATCCGGCCCTGAAAAAAGGTGATACGGGTGTCTTCTTTTTGAAACAAAAGCGGAAAGGCGTTGAGAAAGCGTATTGGGGTAGTGTGGCGGTTTTTTCGAAAAATCATTTTGATCTCTCAAAAGGTGAGCCCATAGAGAAAGCTTCCGGTCCCCTGGCGGCCTGGCGGGATTACCGTGTCAAGGTCGGGCAGGCGGGGAATATCTCCGAATATGAGCGGGGGTTTATGAAAGGATATAACGCACCGGAATTGATAGAAAAAGGAACACCTGATTTCAGGCTTGGGGTGTCGGACGGCAAGCTGGCCAGGAAGGGCCTCGTACCGTCCTGGTAGAAGACGCTTTACGCCATGTTGGCGGCAGATGCCATCGGCCGAAAAAGGAAAACGGGGACAGGCGTTTAATTTCTAACCGGAGGCAATAAACGCGCGACGTTGCCTGTGAAATTATCGGCATATCCCCGTTGGAAAGGCTGACTGGATAACAGGATGATGGTTTGATAAAATTTTGGTTTTACCGTCTTGTTGAAGTTGTTGTTCGCTGTGACGCGAGGTCTTGCTGTTGATTGTTGTCAGGTCATCCTACCAATTACCGATACAGCCGTTCCTTTTTCCTGGTTTCCGCTTTCTGTAACTGTCGTGTGTGATTTTTGCCGCAGGGCAACCTTCCTTGCATTTATATTGAAATCTGGTTGTTAAGCAGGTTTCTGCCGGTTTGGCGAGTAGACCGCAAACGGGTTCAAAAGATATCGCTTCAGAAAACTGATCTGTTGTGTTCATCATAACACCTCCCCTCAAAGGGAGGGAGCTGGGGAACCCTCCCTTTGAGTTTCCTGGTTAAGGTTGCGGCGTGTCAGTAATGTGTGCCCAACCGGAGCAAAAAGACTTCATATTTTACTGAGGCACAGCATACTGACGCGCTATTTTTAAAATAAAGCATTTCGTATGCCAAGATGCCGAATAATTTTTATAACAATCTGATATATCCAGTTAATATTGTTTTAGTCGTCGGGCTCATCACTGAATTGTGATTGAGGGATCAGATCGATGGTGTGTAAAAAATATCCGCTTTTTGAGTATTTCGGTATGCCAGGCGGGTAAAAAGGTTACACCTTTTTGCGGGCATAACGGATATTTTAATCCTTGGCCGGGTTAAATTCAGCCCGTCAAAGGCCCTAATCATATTAAAAGGACATGGTGGACCAAATTATTGCAAATTGCCGGTATTTGTGGTCTTTATTTAACATAAAATCTAATTCAGAAAAGCCGATGAATACAAAAACGAAAATCGCATTCGGTTGTTATTTTACGGCTATTTTCGCACAAGCCGCAGCCGGAGTTGTGTATTTATCACGCGACGCCTTCATGCCATACCACGCGGTCGCAGTGGGTATGTCATGGCAGGAAGTGCCGGCTTCGCTGCAGTTGCTTATCCTGACGGTGCCTTTTGTGCTGCTCACCAATTATGCCGCCATGTCTTATGCCATGGCGCTTGTTGACATGAATACACCGGCCGAACCGCCCTGGGCATTTGTCATTTGCGGTGTGTTCCTTACGGTTACCGCCTGTGTGTTGAGTTTTAAAAAGCGCAAGGCCTGGTTCCGTTCCAGTCTGAGATCAGAATGAAAACGATGGCCTGATTGGAAATCGTTTCTTAAACAGAAAAGAGGCGGATGATGTTTTTTCGAGCGTTGTTGGCGTTTGTGGCCCTGCCCGGACTGGCAGCTTTCGCGGCACCGCCGGTCATTGTGTTGTTTGACCCCTGGCGGGGGCGATTGTTTTCCCCCGGCCTGGTGATCATGGGGGCCGGCGTTATGGTTCTGTTCTGGTGTGTTCGTGATTTTTATGTTTCCGGAAGAGGTACCCTGGCGCCCTGGGACCCGCCCAAAAACATGGTTATCGTCGGGCTATACCGATATGTAAGAAATCCCATGTATGTCGGCGTTCTGTTGCTTGTTTCGGGTTGGGCGGTCTGGTTATCGTCATTTTTTCTGGCCGTTTATGCTATTATACTGGCAATCGGTTTTCATGTGCGGGTCGTAACACATGAAGAGCCCTGGCTGGCGTCACAGTTTGGTGAAAGCTGGGACGCTTACCAAAGGGCTGTTCCCCGCTGGATGCCGCTGATGAGACTTTTAAAACGGTCATAAGGTAATTTTAATGGCGAATCGTTATAATATAAAATACGATGGAAAAACGCTGGCCCTGGCGCATGTATTACCCCATCCGCGGTACGCCGGCCAATGCATGGTTTCCGTTATTCCCCATCAGAAAAAAAACGAGTCGGGAGACGGTGCCGAAGGCATACAAATGCGTACCGCCCTTTATGGAAAATGTCCGGATACAAAACCGGACATTGAAGCGATTCTGGAACTGATCGCCTCGGCCGGATTTGAACCGGAAAAAGTGGTATTAACGCCGATCGGACGGCGTTGACGTTTCGCTGACCGGGTATGTGCATTGCCCGGGCCGTGGAAGTTGAACACCCCCCGGGGGTATCTGAAAAACAAATGGATGTTATTTTATAAACGACATGTTGGTCGCAAACAAAGAATGACAGAGGGCGCAAAAACATGAAAATGGAAGACTGGATCCGGGCCATTGCCGGCACATTCATTCTCTTGTCGCTGATTCTGGCACAAGTCCACAGTCCCTACTGGTTGCTGTTTACCGCTTTTGTCGGGCTCAACCTGTTGCAGTCCGCGTTCACCAAATGGTGCCTCATGGAGAAAATTCTGGCCAGGCTGGGTGTTCAACGAGGCGAGGGCTGATTTGAACCAGCGACAGGTAATACCTGAAGCCGGCACGGGCCGGAACGGGACCGGCGCGGTGCCATACGCTGATGTGCTGCGTGGACTGGCCGCGTTGACGATCGGAACAGGCGGCCTGATGCACGCCATTGGTTTGTATGGCGCTGTTCGTGACAATCAGCCGGTTTTCTGGTGGGTCTGGATTTTTTTCCTGTTTGCCATTCCCGGGTATCTCTTCAGTGCCGTCGCGATGCTCAGCGATCGCCTTGCCGGTTATCTCATCGCGGCGTTGGCCCCACCCGTCGGCGGTTTGTTTATTCTCATCGGGTTCATGTTTCCGGAAACCGAACTGCTGCGGTTGATCCCCGGCACCTATGGCCATGAAATCCGGTTGATCGGGTTTCTGACCCTGATCTGCGAACCCATTGCGACCGTCCTGGCCGGCCAGTTACTCCTGGAAAAAATTCGCGGCCTGAAATAATACCGCTTCATTCCTTCGACAAACCCACCCCCGCAACAGTTTTGTTTTGCCATGCTGTCAGGCTGTTTATGGGTGACAAAAAGCCGAAAAAAAGCTATAATTTTTACTATCGTCTATGGGGGGTGTAGGGATGGACAAGGCGTTTTTTTTCCAGCAGGGCAACGATCAGCAGGTTTTCTGCCATTTGTGCGCCCATGGCTGCCGGATCAAAGAAGGGAAAACCGGGATTTGCGGTGTCCGGAAAAATGTCGGCGGAATCCTTTATCCCCTTACCTATGGAAGAATTATTTCCGGCCACGTTGATCCCATAGAGAAAAAACCCTTTTTCCATATCTGCCCCGGTTCCCTGGCTTATTCAATCGCAACGGTCGGTTGCAACTTTCAATGTCTGAACTGCCAGAACTATCAGATATCCCAGTTCCCGGGGACAGGTCAACCCGTCCCAGGAAAGGATACAACACCCGAAGAAGTTGTCGAAAACACCATTCGCAGCGGATGTGCCTCTATTGCTTATACCTATACCGAACCCACGGTTTTTTTTGAGTTCAGTTATGATACAGCCCGGCTGGCCAAAGACAGGGGGCTTTACAATCTTTACGTGACCAACGGCTTTATGACGTCCGAGGCGGCCGTCCATCTCTCAGCCGTTCTGGACGGCGCCAACATTGATCTGAAAAGTTTTTCAGACGGTTTTTATCGTAAAGTGTGCAAAGCCAGGTTGGCGCCGGTTCTCAACACCATCCGGTTGTTGAAGAAACATGGTGTGTGGGTTGAGGTCACGACCCTGATCATACCCGGGATGAACGATTCGGAAGACGAATTAAGGCAGATCGCCGGTTTTATCAAAGCCACCGACCCCGGTATTCCCTGGCATGTCTCCGCTTTTTACCCGACTTACAAAATGATGGATGCTCCGCCGACACCACCGGAATCACTGATGCGGGCAAGGGATATCGGCCTTGATAGCGGGTTGCGGTATGTGTATACCGGTAATGTGAAAGTGGCTGATGCAGAAAACACCTTCTGCTACAAGTGCGGTCAGGCGGTTGTTAAGCGATCCCGGTACACGGTTTTGAGTAATCGTCTGAAAAACGGATGCTGCCCGGATTGCGGAACCGCGATAGACGGTATCTGGGATCGCAGCTAAAGCGGTTCTGCCTGAATCGGGCCCGATCGGCTACTGTGCTTCTTTTTCCCGATGATCGGCCACATAGGGAATAATCCGTTGCCGGACCATTTCGGCCGTTTCTTCGTCAGTCAGGTCGGCAAATTCTTCGTAAGGTATCTCATCGAGAATCGTTACCTGTATTTTGTGAAAACCGTGAAAGTTCATGCTTTTTTTGGGTAGCGCATTGGTCGTGCCGCTGACGGCAATGGGGAGAATCGATTTTTTTGTTTTTTTGGCCAAATGAAAAGCGCCGGGCTTAAAGGGTTTGACATTGCCGTCCGGGGAACGGGTACCTTCCGGAAACATGAATACCGAACTGCCCTGGTCGAGGGTTTTTTCAGCATCGGCCAGCATCTGTTGAATGCTTTCCTTGTCGCCCCGCTGCAGCCGGATGTAACGGTTTAACGTCATATTCCAGCCGATAAAGGGGACTTTGAACATTTCTATTTTGGATATCCACTTGTAGTGGAAAAACAGGGTGAAGCAGACCAGAATGTCGAGCTGGGACTGATGGTTGGAGACAACCACCCGGCTGCCTTTTCTGGGGATTTTGTCTCGACCGGCAACCGTGACCGACCAGGCCGGCATGATCCAGACATACATGGAACCCCAGAGACAGGTAAACCAGTGTAAGATCACCAGCCGTTTGTCGAACAGCACGGTCAGCAGCCAGATGGTCAGCGCCACAAAATAGAGAATCGCGCAGGAGATGGCGATATAGGTGATAAACAGCACGGATACGATTCGTCTCAGCATAAACATTGTCTCCCGGTCGTTTTAAGGACGCAGTGGTGTAATAAATGCTCCCATTAATTTATTCAGGGTTAGATTGATAAAAATAAGTGTGGTCGCAGAACCGGTCCCCGGCGGCAATGTTGTGAAGCCGTTGAAACCGGACCAGCGGCTGATATTTTTTACAGAAAGCCACATCACCTTCGCACAAGGCCGGTGTCAGTTCCGGCATGCCCAGTAGTTGAAAAACCTCGACAAACTGGCACCGGGTGACATTAATCTGAAAGGTGTCCGCCGTGTTAATCGTTACCTGAATTTCTTCAAAAGGCATTTTGGCCATGGCTTTGATAAAATTATTGCCGAAAACAGGAAACGACTGATCTTTTTCTAGCCTGGGAATGTTCCAGGCCAGCACTTTGGCGGAAATCGCCACGATAGCGTTAAAAAATAAACTTTGTGCCCGATTTTTGCCCAGAAAAATTTTCGCCGGCCTGTAAATTATGGCCAGGGGTAAAAAAAGAACGGTCAGAATGATTTTCCATAATTGCATCATAACCGGCTCCTTTGATAATATATGCCAAAATATCATGAATAAATGTAAATTTCCACCAACCGGCCGACAGATTGACTTTTTCGGGCCGGTTTAATTATAATACAGTCATTTTCCTGCCCTGAGGACCGCCCGGCATTATCCACAACGAGGCAGAGGGTTGGTATAGTCGACGTTTATGAAAAAAATTGCCCGGATATTTTTTTACAGCCTCTTATCTTTGGCTGTTCTTTGTTTCTTTTTGCCTTATGCCGTCAAGTTGAAACCGGTTCAGGCCAGGCTGACGGATATTCTGCATCTTCAGTTGGGTATTCAGGCTGATGTTGATGACATGGGCTGGAAGTGGCTGCCTTTCCCGCAAATTGTGTTGTATAACGTCAGCCTGGTTGATGATCTTGTGAAAATCGCTTATCCCCATGGCGCTGTCGGTTTGGGCCTTGCCAGGTCGATACGTTTTCAGCCGACCGTAAAACTGATAGCGGACAGGCCCCAAATCGTCTTCAAATCCCTGTCTCAAACCGGAAAAAGAGATGAAAAGCAGATCATCGACCAGAGATTACGCCCGCCGTTTGTTTTTCTGCAAATCAAAAAAGGCCACCTGCTTTTGCCGCCTGACGGCGTTTTAGAAAAATTTGCCACGGAAAAGGCTCAGGCCGAAATCTTTGACATTAATGCCGATATTGCCCTGTCCCCTGAGGGAGTTGAGGTGAAAAGCACCGGCCGTTTTTCTTTTGCCGATAAAATTCTGGCGCATATCCGTCTTGAAAAGAATCGTTCTGCGTCCCCGGCGATGCAGAAAGATTTGTGGCAACTTGATATACGTGGAGAAAACATTGACCTGACCGGGGCGAGAAAGAAAATGCTGATGCTTTTCGGCAAACACAAAACCGCTCAAAAAATTTTCGATGTCGTCCGGGGCGGTCGCATCAAAACCGGGAATTATCTCTTTAATGGCCCTGCTGAAGATTTTAAAGATCTGACGGCCATGAAAATTCTGCTGCAAGCCGACGATGTCGATATCCTCGTTCCGAAAGTCCGGCTTCCGCTTAAACATGGGACCGGTCCTGTCGTTATTGAAGATGGGATTCTCACGGGGCATTCTCTATCGGTCCGTTTGGGAACGTCTTCCGGCCAAAACGGCCAAGTCCGGATTGATTTGCTCAAGCGGAATCGTGCCTTTGAAGTTGATGCTGATGTTGATGCCGATGTTAAAGAGCTGCGCGGCTGGTTGATCAACAATTTATTGGTCCGTCATGAGCGGGTTGCCAACGAACTTGAAAAAATTTCCGCTGTCCGGGGTCGGGCCCGGGGGCATCTGCATATCGGCGGCAGTTCCCGTCATCCGGTGATCAAGGCCGATGTGGCGGAATCGGACAGCCGGATCGAATATGAACGGTTTAATTATCCGGTTGAAATTAAAAGCGGTCTGATAACGATTTATCAAGACAGGCTGACCTGGGACGATGCCAGCGGCGGCATCGGATCCCAGCGCATTGACTCATCCCGGGGAGCTGTTAAATGGAGTGACGGCGTTCAGATTGACGTCGATGAACTTATTGCCCACCTGGATGCCCGATCCCTTCTCGAGGAAAAACTGGTTCGACAGGCGCTTGAAAAGACCATGACGTCGCTGATTGATGCAGCCGACGGTGGCTTGGATATTAAGCACGCTGAAATACACGGCCCGGTAAATGATTTTAGAAAGCTGTCCTATAATTTTAACATCGATACCGACGATTTGATGGTCGACAGCCCGCTTCTACCCGATATCGTCCGGGTTACCGCATCCGGCGTCAGGGTTACCGAGAACAGGTTTGTCATGCCGACCGGACGGATTGACACATCCGATCGCCAGTTAACGCTGCAAACAGACATTGCCCATGACCTGTGGCATGATTTTTCAGGCCGCCTGACCATAAAAGGCATCATCGGTCCACAAATAGCCCGGTGGGTAAAAACCAAACACTGGGTACCCGATCGGTTTTTTCCGAAAATCCCTTGTGTTCTGGGCCCTTTGACCGTGTCGTGGAATAAAAAAGAAAAAAACGTGACCGGAACAATCATTCCCGGCAGCAATGAAAAAAACGTCGTCAGCAGTCGACTGGATCTGAGCCTGTCTGAAGGCCGGCTGGCGCTTAAGGAGCTGTCCATCACCTCGATGGATGAATCCGCCGATATGTGGTTTTTTCTTGAGCGTGGCCTGCAACCAAGTTTCAAAGGCGGTTTTAAGGGCAGTTTAAAAAAAGAAACCCTGGATGTCTTGCTCGAGGACAATCAATTTCTGACAGGCAGCGTTTCCGGGGATTGTGAAATGGTGTTGAACCTGAACCATGTCGCGGCCCATCGGTTGACAGGCGATATTAACGTGTCCTGGGCGTCTTTATTTTTTAAAGGCAGTCGCGTTCTTATCAACAGTGCCGTTATCTCCGGGGATGAATCCAGTGTGAAGATCAAGCGTGCTGATCTGAGAATAAACGATGAGTCCGTCATGATAGACGGGCGCGTTTATTTTCCCGATGAGGCGGATATTAAGACCGAGTTGAACGTTACCTCGCGCAAGCTTTCAGCCGGAAACCTGAACCATTTTTTCGGCGATCTGAAAGACCTTTTGTTCGGACCTGTCAGCCCGACGAAACCCGCACTTGAAAGAGAGGGGTTGCCTTCAAAGGATAGGCCGAAAACGTTTTCCGCCACGGGAATTATAAACGTTGATATAAAAGAGTTGTTATTTAATCCGGAACGGCACGATTCGCCCGTACCGGTGAAACAGTTTATCGGCCATGACTTATCCGGCACGATAAGTCTCGGGCCGGACAACCGGATTGTCGCCACCCTTACTTCCGGAGAAGTCTGCAACGTTAAAGTGTCCGGTACAGTCGGCCTGCCGCCGGAAAAGACCGTCTTAACCCTTGAAACCGACCCGGAACACAAACCGGAGGTTCAGGACCTGCTGGACTGTTTGGGCGTGACAGACAGAGAGATGTCGGGAAAATATGTGCTACAGGCGGTAATAAGCGGCACCTCCGGGAATTGGACTGACGGGCATATCAAGTTCAAAGCCAGGAAAGGCAGGATGAAAGGGCTGGCCGTGATTTCAAAAATTCTTACCCTGGTCAATGTGACGGAACTGTTTTCCATTAATGTGTTTAAGAATTTTTTCACCATGGGCTATCCCTACAAGGATATGAAGCTGTCCGGTACAATTACGGATAATATTCTGACCCTTGAAGAGACTCAGATCATCGGTGAGGGACTTGATATCTTTTTCGAGGGCACCGTTGATTTGAGTACGACCGCCCTGGATATGGTGGCTTATGTCAAACCCTTCAAAATGGTTGACTCTATCGTAACGCTGATCCCCTATGTCGGTAAAGACCTGGGAGATGGTGAAAAAAGCATCGCCTATATCCCTTTTAAGATTAAGGGAGATATTGATAATCCGGACGTTTTTCTTGTTTTTGAAGACAAGCGCAAGGGGAACAAACCATAAGCAGTTTAAACGGGTAAAGGCCTCTTACCGGCCGGTTTCGAGATAGGTCATGATGATCTGCCGGGACGTCTTTTCCCCGGCGCCGGGGCCGTGCAAAATGGTGTTGACCAGGTTGTCATCATCAAGGACGGCCCGGGTCAGTTCTTGATCCCGGGTTAAACCGCCCAGATAAAGCTCCAAAACGACCCGGATGGCTTTTTTCTTGCTTTCAACCGACCCCCAGCCATAGAGCAGGGTTTCGCTGATTCGCCCGTTGTCGGCATCAAGCACGGCATCCACGTTCCGGCTTTCCTTCATCATCATGTCCACAAAATCACCATCACGGATGAATTCCCGCAGCCTGGCTTCCAGCACATTCTTTACCCGTTGTTTGTCAGCCAGCAGTCTTTCCGTCAGATCCCTGTCCGGGGATGTTTTGGCCATCTCGATGTATTTTTCTTTTTTAAACATGTCCTTCAAGTTCATGAAGGTGTTGTAGATGTTGTTCCTGGTGGCGTAATTGGCCATCCATTCCGGGATGCTGCCGCGGATATCGGCCCGATAGGTATGAATAATACCGGTCCGCTGGCGGGTTACAAACTCGAAAACATACTGGCCGGTCATGTCGATCATCCGGATATGATCGTCATTCTCCGGGCAGGTGTTTATTTCTGTACTGAACAGGTTGCTGATGGCCCTGCCATGTTCAAGGTCATATTCCGTAACCGATTCCATGACCAGGTCCCTGTCGTTCACCGGCCAGGGAAGATCAAAGGACAAGTAAAGAGTGAAATTATTCCGGTCTTTTTTCATCAGCATGCGGGCTTCATCGCAGTATGGCAGCCATAGGGTGTCGGCCGGCACGTCACGCAATACTTCACCGATCACTTCAACCGGAGAGTCGACCACCATCACGGCCCGAAACTCAAAAATGCCCGAACCGGAAATTTTTCTGGAGTAGGCCTTGATGCCGTTTTTATTCATGACCAGTTCCCAGTCGCCTTCGGCCTCGCCTGAAGCGGCTTCGGCGGTGGTATGAACAAGCCCGCAAACACAGAAAATCACCAGCAGGAACAGGAAAGTAATTCGTTCCATAAACAATTTATCCTTTTTGTTTTCGAGAAAACAGACGCTCATAAGGTCGATTTTATGTTGACAGTTGCTTGATGTGAAAATCAGGCACTGGAGGCCGGCACGATGCAGAGAAATTCCAGGTCGGTCTGCCCGGTGTTTTTAAACTGGTGCCGTTCTTTCGAAGGAATAAAAACAACACTGCCGGTTGTAATTGATCGAGGTCCCTGGTCGGAAAACACTTCTCCCTGTCCGGAAAGAACAAACACTTCATGCTCCCAGTCATGTTGATGAAGGGGTGTATAACCGCCGGGTTCGACCCGGAACTGTCTTAGGAAAAAATTTTCAGCCCGGTCTTCAGGACCGACCAGCATGCGCATGAAGACATTTTTGGCTTCGGGATCCGTTACCGGGTTTTCAGTAATACCGACATTGTTTTCTACCTTCATATATTCCCTCCCGTCATTCCCTTGAACCATGGTAACCTTTATGCCCCGCCCTTGCATCTTATTCAATAAAAAACATGGTGCCCTTTTAAATCATACGTTTTATGTAATCGATCTTCTTCATCGGCACCATTCCCAGTAGAGACTGAATGTGCCGGGCGTCACGGAAGCGTTTTTCCTGGCCGAAGTCTTTCATGTAGCCCACCCCGCCCATCACCTGGATGCCGTCGGTGGTCAGTTCTCCGGCCATGGCCTGAACGTGAACGGCCGCGGCCCGGCTGCATTCCGGCCAGCCTTTTTCTTTTTGATCAACCGCCTGACAGGCGCGGGCCACAATCATTTCCGCATTTTTGGTCATGATGGCCATATTGGCCAGAATCATCTGCACTTCCGACCAGTTGATGATTTCATGACCGCCCTGGAAACGGGCCTTGCTGTATTCAAAGGCTTCTTTGAACGAACCTTTCATGATACCGGTCGACATGGCCGCAGCCGCTACAGACAGCCTGTCGGCCATGGCCTTAAAATAGACGCCTCCCTCTTCTTCCTTGCCGATCAGGTCCCCCTTGGATGCCTGCAGGGAGATATCAATCGCGGGACAGGCGTGCAGGCCCAGGCTGTGAACCGGCTGGCTTTTGGACAGGCTGCGCTGGTTGAGGGCGACCAGGAAAAACGAGTATTGTTTCTGCCCTGCCACGACAGCCGGAATAACAGCGTGCCCGGCCAGTCCGCCCAGAACGACATACTCTATGTCTCCGGTAAGCCGGTACTGGCCGTTTTGTTTTTCCGCCTTCACAACGTGATCGTCCTGTCCGGGGTTGTTGAACACCGGACAGGCCAGCAGGAATTTATTGACGGTTTCCGCTTTGCCGATCTTTTTTTTCAGCAGATCTCCGGCGTCGGCCGCCAGCATGATTTCCTGGGCAGCGGCGTTGGTGAAAATGATACCGGCCAGGCTGGTGTCCTCCTGGCAGAGGCCATCAAGCAGAATGCTCAGGGCGCTCATTCCCTGTTCAATGCCGCCCACTGATTCCGGCAGGGTGGTATGAAAAAAATCCGCTTCAAAGGCTTTTTCCAGGACGCTGTCAAAAAACGGCCCAAAAGGGAATTTGTCGTTTTCTTCCCGGTTTGGCGCCAGTTCTTTTTTGGCGAATTCAGCGGCACTTTTGTTCAGGAGCTTCAGTCCCTTGTCGTTGGCGGCAATCATATCGTTCTCCTTTTATCTATTCTTCAAAGACCGTAACCTGCGGATAGCTTCGGCCGATCAGACATTTAAAGACATTGAGCCGGTTGAGCTGGTTGGTGCCTTCGTATATCTGTAAGAGTTTGGCGTCGCGCAGAAATTTTTCCGCCCGCCGGTCGTGACGCAATCCGGCCTGTCCCATCAGGTCCAGCGCCAGATGGCAGTTTTTGACGCCCATGTCGGTACAATAAAATTTGGCCAGGGATCCCAGGCCGGCAACCCGCTGGGAATTTTCTTCACTGTTTTTCGCAAAACGCATACGCCGCATGATGCGGGTGGCCGACGGTTTGTCCAGCCAGCGGGAGACGACCCGGTCAAACCAGAAGCGGGGCGTGAACTTCATATTATAATATGCCGGCCGGGTCTGGAGGGCCGAGGTAGAGCCGTAAAGACCGTTGGCATAGGCCGATTCCATATATGTCAGCCGGGCGGAAACGACATTCTTATACATTTCGGCCAGCAGGCACTGGGCCCATTCATGGTTGATCAGCAGACGCCCGTTAATCGTTTCTTTTGCGGCCATACCCAGGGCGGTTTCAAAAGCGCCCCGGGCCGCGCCGGCGCCAAACGCGCCCACCCCCGCCCGGGAGGCGGAAAGAACGTCGTCCAGCAGTAACTGGATAACGTCCTTTTTGTTCATCCCCTGATATTCAATGTCATCCGGCGAGCCGCAGACATATTCGTCGGGAACAAAGCAATCATCAAAAATCAGTTCACTGGCCGGGCAACCCTTCTGGCCCATCTTTTTTTCCATTTTACCGAAGGAGAACCCTTTCATGCCGTTACGAACAGCTAAAACAACGGTGTTCTGTGACGGTTTTTTCCAGGTCCCGATAGGCAATCAAAATATGCCAGGTGGACAGGTGGCCGCTGGAAATAAAGATCTTGGTACCGTTGACCAGGTAGCCGCCATCCACTTTTTGGGCATGACAGGTGATCTGACCACGATCAACAAGGTCCGTCTCCTCCACATCGGTACCCGCCCCCGGTTCGGTGATGGCGGTTGAGAGAAGGCAGGGCCGGCCGCTTTTTTCACCGGCTGCGGTCTCCCGGAACAGCTTGTTCATCAACCGTGTGTTCATGGTACAGGCCAGGGAGGCTACCCCCAGGTAATGGACCTGGATCAGGTTGGCCATACCCAGGCAGGCCGAGGCCAGTTCTTCGGTCAGCGGCGGACCGGCCAGGGTGGCCACGCCTCCGCCACCGAACATTTTGGGAATAAACATGGAGTAGAAACCCCATTGGCCGGCTTTTTTGACAAAATCCCAGGGCAGGTAGGCCGGATCTTCATGCATTTTCAGATCGAGCTCCATGCAGCCGGGCCGGATAACCATGTCGTTGAATTTGCGGGCCAGGGCCACGGCTTTCCGGACTTCCGCAACTATCGGGCGGGGCAGGGCAGGCAGGGCCTGCAGGGAGTTGGTTATGTCGTCAAAGCGCGGTTCGCGATTGGCCAGCTTTTTTATTGCCGATTTTGAAAGCATCATCCGTTTTTACTCCTCAAAGACGGTTGCCTGGGGATAGTCTCGGCCGATGAGGCACTTGAAGAGATTGACCCGGTTGAGTTGATTGGTGCCCTCGTAAATTTGTAACAATTTGGCATCGCGCAGAAATTTTTCCGCGCGCCGGTCGTGACGCAAACCGGCCTGCCCCATCATGTCCAGGGCCAGATGACAATTGCGAATGCCGGCGTCAGAAGCGGTAAATTTGGACAACGACCCCAGCCCGGAGCAGATGTGGATTTCATCATCCGTCTGCTTGTCGGCCATGGCTTTGCGCAGCAGTCGGGTGGCCAGCGGCGTATTTAAAAATGGCGATATGAATTTTTCGATGATAAAGGTAGGAACATATTTCGAGTAATAAAAGAGCAATTTCTGATGCATGAGTTTGTAAAAACCATACAGGCTGTTGGCGTAATTGGTCTCCACGTAGGTCAGCCTTGAGGTGACAACGTTCTTATACATTTCGGCCAGCAGGCTTTGAGCCCATTCGTGATTGATCAACAGCTTGCCGTTAATTTTTGTTTCAACGGCAAAGGCCAGTGCTTCCTCATAGGCGCCGCGGGCCGCGCCGGTGGCAAAAGCGCCCACGCCGGCCCGGGACGCAGAAACCACGTAATCGATCATCTGCTGGTTCGCTTCCCTGGGGCCACGCTTTGTTTTAATGGCATCGTCCCCGGACATGCATACATTTTCATCCGGTACGAAACAGTCTTTGAAAATCAATTCGCTGGCCGGGCATCCTTTTTGCCCCATTTTATGTTCCATGCGGCCGAAAGAAAAACCTTTCGTTCCGGTCTTGACGCCCATCATAATGGTGTTCTCCGACGGCTTTTTTAAATCGGTATAAGCGATCAGCATATGCCAGGTGGAAATGTGACCGTTGGAGATAAATATTTTGGACCCATTAACGAGGTAGCCCCCAGCCACTTTTTGGGCGTGGCAGGTGATGTTGCCTTTATCCGACAATTCAACTTCCTCCACGTCCGTGCCGGCGCCTGGTTCAGTGATGGCCAGGGAGATCAGGCAGGGCACCCCGTTTTTTTCGCCGGCCACGACCTCCCGGCAGATGCGGTTGATCACCCGCGCGTTCCAGGGCGCGCAGAGGGTGGCCACTCCCAGGTAATGAACGCCGATCAGGTTGGCCATGGCCAGGCACACGGAACCGATTTCTTCGACGAAAACCGACATGGAAGACATGTTGAACCCTTTGCCGCCGAAGATGCGGGGAATCCACAGGGTGTAAAACCCCCATTCATTGGCCTTGGACACAAAGTCATAGGGAAGGAAGGCGGGGTTTTCATGCATGGCCAGATCAAGCTCCTGTGTATAGGGCCTGACCACCTCGTCATTGAATTTTCGGGCCAGGGCCACTACCTGTCGGGTTTCCCTGACCATAGCAGCCGGCATTTTCGGAGCCGCGTTGAGGCTGACGAACATGTCATCAAACGCGGGTGCGCGGGACAGCAGGGACTTTATTTCCGATCTTGTTACCATACATTCTTTCCTTCTTAAAAAATCTATTTCGCCTGTTGCACGTCAAAAGTGTCTTCGGTAACCCCTTCTCTTTCCAGAATCCGCTTGATGATCCGGTGAGAATTCGTTTTGGTGAATTCATCGACGATGCGGATATATCGAGGGATCGCGAATCTGGCCAGTTTATCGGATAGAAAACCGATCAGGTCGGCCGGTTTCAGGGATTTGCCGTCCACCAGGCGGATGGATGCCATGATTTCGTCTTCGGCCAGTTCCGACGGAACGGCATAAACAGCCACTTCTTCCACGGCCGGGTGTTCCATGATGACCTGTTCGACCTCATAGGCTGATACGTTTTCACCGCCTTTTCTCATGGACTCGGTATTGCGGCCGACAAAATAAAGAAAACCGTTGACGTCCTCTTTGACCAGGTCGCCGGTACGCAACCAGCCATCACCGGATTTTTTCTTTGAGGCTTCTTCGTTCTTGTAGTATTCGACACGGCTTTTTTCTTTCTTGGCTTCAAAGATAAGCTCGCCGGGAACGCCGGTGGGGACATCAAAGCCCCGTTCGTCGACCAGCCGGTATTTAACCATCCGTGGTATTTTTCCCAGGGCGCCGACCGGCGCGTTCCCGAAATTGAAAATGCCTTTGCCGCCGCCGTCGATGGCCCCGTAGGCTTCATAAAGCTGGACCCCGAACCGCTTTTCAAACGGCGCCCACATCTCGGGCGGACAACCGGCGGAGTTGATGAACCGCACTTTGTTCTGTGAATCGGTCGGTTTTTCGGGTTGTTTCATGAGAATCGGAATGATCGAGCCGATGGTGTTGAAAACCGTCACATCGTATTTGCGAATGTCGTCCCAGAAGCCGCTGGCCGAGAATTTTCGGGCCAGGGCCAGGGTGCCCTGGATCCCCATGGTCATGGTGGTTGTCGCCAGCAGGGCGTTGCCGTGACACAGCGCGAAGGCGGTGTAATATACGTCGTCCTTTTTGAGCATCAGGTGGGATACCAGGCACATCAGGGTAACCGAGCTTTTTCTGTAGCGATAGACGACGCCTTTTGGCGGTCCGGTGGTGCCGGACGTGTACATGAGCATACAGATGTCATCGGGATTATAGCCGATGCCCGGATTTTTATCCGGAAAATCGGTATAGGCCCGGTTTAATTTGAGCATCCCCTCAGGCACAGGTATGCCGTCGGCTTCGGTTTCCACGTCATTGACGATAATGGCTTTTGTGTTTTCGAATTTTTCGACAGCCGGTTCAACCGAGTTCAGCAGTTCGGCGTCGACCACCAGAAAATCGATGTCACTGTGGTTGACCACATAGGCCAGGCCGTCGGCTTTGAGCTCGGGGTTGATGGTTACGGCATACATGCCGATTTTCTGGCAACCAAAGAAGATGTCCAAAAAGCGGGGGGAGTTTTTAAGCAGAATGCCCACGCCTCGCCCCTGTCCGCCGCCGAGATCAAGCAGAAAGTTGGCCATCCGGTTGGCGTTGTCGTCCATGGCACGATAGGTGTAGGCTTCTTCCCGGTAAAGCAGAAATGTTTTGTCCGGTACATCGGTGGCGTTCCTTTCAAGCAGGTCCGCCCAGGAAATGTCATCCGCCTTTTTACCCATGACGCGTTTCAGTGTGCCCCCCAAACGCCCTTTTTGGGCTTCTTTGGTGAAAAAGGAACTTATGCCCACCATAGCCCGTCCGGCCATTTGGAGGCCGTTTTTGCGCATCCGCAATTTGTCGGCAAGCCCGTAGGTCGGGTGCAGCATATTCGGATCGGGTTCCGGCGTTTCGACGGCCTCTGTTTCATCTGTTTCCAGATACAGCTTCGGGTAGACCATTTCGCCGGACTGGGACAGCCGCTGATAAAAAAAGCCCGGGTTGAACCAGCGCTCGATAGTAATGGCCCCTTCGGGGCAGGCGGCCAGACAGCAGCCGCAGGAAATACAGTTGGTGACGCCGGGTGCCGCGGCACTCAACCAGGGCAGGCCGTCTTTCCATTTCATGGGGCCTTTGTCGCTTTTGATGGAACGGGCCGGACAGATGAACGTACAGATACCGCAGCGCTTGCATGTTTCGTCGTTAAAGGCCAGCATGCCGGTCGTCATTTCGTCCGGATCGATATAGTCGGGTATTTTCGTCCAGGGCTTTACATTTAAATGATTCATTATTCCCCCTGCATTTCAATTCTGGGCGGTGTTTCCAGGCCGCCTTCAAACCACTGCACCATTTGTTTTTCCCGGGGCACCTGGCCGTCGGCCTTGACTTTGGGCCAGCCCACGGCAATGCAGTCGTTTAATTTATAAGGATACTTGACGCCGAATATTTTTTTCCATTTGGGGTAATACATGAGCAGCTTGATCATGCCCAGCCAGCAGGTGCCGGCACCCATGCTGTGGGCCGCCAGGACCATGTTCTGACCGCAGATACCGATATCGGTCGGCGGGCACGACACCCCCCGCCGGTCTTCCAGAAGCAGTATCAGGGTCGGGGCATGGTGAAAAACCGGACATTCATCGTTGGCAATGCTTCGCAAAAGCCCCATGGGAACCGGATGCAGTTCATTGTAGCTGCTACGGATGATCAGTTTGGTCAGGGGCTTTAAAAAACGCCTGCGCATGGGGCTGCGGGTGTAATCAATACACCACATCATCCGTTTGGTGATTTTAACGGCGTCTTTTTCCATTTCCGCCAGCATTTCCGGGCTTTTAACCACAATGAATTTCCAGGGCTGGGCGTTACCGGCCGACGGCGCATATCGTCCGGCTTCCAGGATCCTTCGGATCATGAAATCCGGCAGGGGCTCTTTTTTAAAGGCCCGGATACTGCGCCGTTTGAGAATCACTTCTTCCACCGGCGTCCATTGGGCCAGGTCCGGTTTGTCTGATTTTTTCTTTTTGGGCATGGTCAGGCTCCTTGGTTGAATTCGGGTATGGCTGCTGTCTGTATTGTTACCATATTTTCAAAACCGCCACACGGATAATTTGCTTACTTGCCGGGTGCTTCAAGGATGTGCATGCACATGGCCGCTTCTTCGCTTCCCAGGGCACCGCCGCCGTTTTCCGCGATGGCCATCCGGCAGTCGGCCACCTGCCGTTTTCCGGCTTCACCCCGAAGCTGGCAGATCAGCTCAAAAAGCTGTGCCAACCCGGAGGCGCCGATGGGATGACCGCGGGACGTCAGGCCGCCGCTGGTATTGATGGGAATTTTACCGTCAAGGCGGGTGGCGCCGGATTCGGCCAGCCGTCCGCCTTCCCCCCGGGGACAGAAGCCGAGGTTCTCGGCCTGCACCAGCTCACCGTAAGCGGTGGCGTCGTGCACTTCGGCCATGCTCATGTCTTCCGGCCCCAGTCCGGATACCTCGTAGGCCTTTTTTGCCAGTCGTTCGCCGATATCCGGCTTATCGGAATCAATTTCTCTGTTTTGGCCGGAACCCAGAATGGAGGCCCGTATCCGGACGGCCCGGGACGACAGGCCCAGGCGTTTGACCACTTCCTCCGAGCAGACAATGGCGGAAGCCGCACCGTCACCGATGGGCGCGCACATGGAACGTGTCAGGGGAAAACTGACAATCCGGTCGGCCAGAACCTTTTCCACCGGCACCTCAAAGGTATACTGGGCGTTTGGGTTCAGGGTGCTGTTGAAATGGTTCTTGGAAGCAATTTGGGCCAGCTGTTCTATGGTGCTGCCGTACTTGCGCATGTGCTGGCGGGCGGCAAACCCGTATACATCCATAAACGGTGAATGATCCCCGGCGGAAAGCTTACTCATTTTTCTGACCGCGTTATATCCCAGCCGTTCGCCCAGTTGAATGGCGACGGTGAGCTGGTCCTTGGTCTCTTTTATCCGGTCTTTGATGGGTTTTTTCCGCTTTTTCCCCCGGCTGCCGTCGTCCACGGGCGGCTGGTATTTCTGTTTGAACGCTTCTAAGGCCTTTTTCTCTTCATCATTCAATGAATAAACGGACAGGCTTTCGGCGATCTCCACGCAGTTTTCAAAATCAATACCGCCCAGGAATCCGGCGAATATGGCCGACTTGTTGGTGCTGTATAATTTTTCCGCGCCCACCGCCATGGTGACATCGTACAGCCCGCTGGCTACGCCCAACCATGCATGATGAAAGGCCGTAGACCCGCTGGCACAGGCATTCTCAACATTGGTAATGGGAATGGTATCAATGCCGATGGGACGCAGGGCCACCTGGCCGCGGATACAATCCTGACCGCCGCCGTAGCCCCACCCGGAGTTTGAAAACCAGAGGGCCTGTATCTCCTTTTTTTCAAGCCCGGCATCTTCCAGGCAACCATGAACCGTCATGGCGGAAAGGTCCTTTATGCTTTTGTCAAGGTACTTGGCGAACTTGATCATGTGTGAACCGACAACATAAACATCTCTCATATTATCACCTCGTTGTTTGCTTTGGGTCTTGGAAATGTCATTCTAAATTTTCATTTTATAGCCTGCTGCATGCTGTTTGTCAATCAAAATTCTACGATCGCAAAAGAAAAATGCAATACTTTGTTTTTTGGTAAAAACTGTTTTTTTATGGGGCAGGACAGGTCGCCGGAAACGGCACTGGCAGTACGTGAAAATCCGAAGGGTGCCGTGCAACGCAGAGATTGGGCTTTTTAAGAAACCAGCAATTATGCGGCAGTCATAAAGGGTGAAACGCCCAGGTAAATGCCGAAGCCGGCCATAAAAATCGCGCAGCAACCCAGGATACCGTAGTATACTTTCCGATTCAGTCGGCGCACCCCCCAGAAGGAAAGGACAGAAACAAGAAAATACCAGGCCAGGTCACCGGCCTCGTGACCGATAAAAAAGGCCAGAAAACCCGACAGGTTGTTAAACGATACATTGAATTCCATCATAAAGGCAAAACCGATGGTCGCCCACCATATCCACCAGTAAGGGTTGGACATGGACACCAGGGCGCCGCCCGCAACCGGGTTGCCCAGCAGGCGTTTGGTCCGGGCCGGGTTGCCGGTTGATTCCGGGGCCGGTACTTCATCATTAAACTCATCGGGTATTCGTTCCCGATACAAATCCCGAAGAATCGACAAGCCAAACAGGACCAGTACGATGCCGCCGGTCACCCCGATCATTTTGGCGGTGATCTCTTTCTGCATAAAAGAGGAGAAATCGGCCAGCAGCAAAAGCAGAAGGATAATGGCCGCTTCAATCAGGGCATGCCCGGTAATGACCCATACGCCGACCAGGTAACCCCTTTTGCGTGCGCGGGCGGATTTGACAATAGTATAGGTCAATAACGGACCCGGAGCCATGGCACCGGTCAAAGCGACCACAAAGGACAAACCCATAATAGTGAAGAAAAAAGGTGGTTCCATCAGGATGCCAAATTGTCAAGAAATAGAATTTCTGTTTTCCAGGTAGTAAGCGGCCTGAATATTAAGCAGCGACTTTTCAGTAAAAACAGATGGTATTAGATATCATTCGGTTGAGCTGTTTAACTTCGGTGTTGATGGTACCCGAGCGAGATCACAAAAATTATGCGCCTAAAACTTAACACCTAACACCTTAAAACCAGGAACTTTAATGTAACAAAAAAACTCAAATTGCCTATAAGTTACATAATCACTTAACCACTTAATCACTTAACCACTTAATCACATAACCACCTAAAACTTTAACACTCTAAAACGCTTTCCTGATAGCAGTTTCAGGGCTGGTGCCAAAAAACGGCCGTCCGGGACGACGCTGATCGGGGACGAGTCAAAACCGCTCATAATGGGTAAATTCTTCGATCTCCCGGCGTTTAGGGGCTTTGGATGGTTTGGCCGGATAACCGACGGGAATCATGGTGACCACTTCGTATCCTTCGGGCACACCGAGAACCCCGGCCACTTTGTTGTGATCAAACAGGCCCATGACAACCGCTCCCAGCCCCATGTCCTGGGCCTGGAGGCAGATATTCTGGGCGGCAACACCAATGTCGAACATGAACCAGTCGCCGAATTTGGTCGTGACGACATCCTTATAAAAACCGGAGCTTTTCAGCTTGGCGCACACGATCAGCACCACCGGTGCCGCAATCACCGATTTCTGGGCGGGATTGCCTTTGAGAACCGCTTCGGCAAGCTGTTCTTTTGTGGCCTGTTCACGAACCACGATGACTTCCCAGCACTGGGTGTTGGCCCAGGACTGGGCCCATTGGACCGATTCAAGCAGTTCTTTGACCGCTTCTTCGGAAACGGGTTTGTCCTCATATTTTCTGACGCTTCTTCTGTTTTTGATCGCTTCCATGACACAACTCATGACGCCCTCCTCTATTTTGACGGTTGCTCCAAATTACCCGGGTTATACCAGACGCCCCCGTTCGATATATTCCACATCTTCGACTTCAATGGCATGAACAATATGGCGGTTCATGCGGCGCTTCATTTCGCCGACGGTTTTTCTGTCTTTGTTGAATTTTTTGGCAAAGGTCATGGTTTCGTTCATCAAATCATCAAGGTGACAGGCTTTGGTGATGATATGATGCGCTTCACATTCCTCGGCGGTCAAGCGGGCGCCAAGGTATTGCATTTCGTCCATTTTATAAAGCGGAATGGCTGATTTGAGCAGTTCCAGCATGCCCGGCAGAAAGGGAATGCCCAGATCCACTTCCGGAAAGCAGAAAAAGCCCCGGTCGGACCGCATCAGCCGGAAATCAAAAGCGCACGACAGGATAGCGCCGCCGGCAAAGGCATGGCCGGAAATGGCCGCGATGGTGATCATGGGGCTGGTCACCAGCCGTTTGAACATGTCGTTCTGTTTGTAAAGGAAGTTTTTAACCTCATCGACCTGACCGGCATTAATGAAACCGGACAGCCAGTCCAGGTCGATGCCGTTTGAGAATATTTTTTCATGAGAAGAGGTGACAATCATGGTGAGGGCGCTGGTTTCGTTCTCAATCTTATCCATGACGGATAAAAACGCCTCCAGAAAGTCATTGTTGAATCGATTCTCGCCGTCGTTTAAAGATACAACCGCCACCTCGTTTTCCAGCGTGTAGGTAACCTTGTCCATAGCTTCTCCTTGCGTATGATAGTCCGGAATTTAAGCCGTCAGATATAAAAAAATTTAACTATCATGAAAGCGTCTGAACGTCAATCTTGCAACAAAAAACAAAACCCGCCCCATCACTGCGTGATGAAGCGGGTTCATGAATATATATTAGATTAGATCAGCTGCAGCAGGAACCTTTATCGCCGCAACTGCCGCATCCCTGACCCAGATCAATACTGGACGAGATGGCAAATCCGTAATTGGTAAAATCAACCTTGACCGGTTTTGCCTTTTCCAGGAAAACCGTGTCAACGACAAACTGGTAATTACCAATATCATGGACCGTGTCAGTATCTTTTGGCTCATCCAGAGCCATTGCAAAAGATGGTCCGCCTCAACCGCCTTCGTTCAGAAAGATTCTTATGGGAGAAACCTCTCTGTCCTTGAAATATTCGCCGATCTGCTCTTGCGCAGGGGCTGTCACTTCAACGTCACTCATTATAACCTCCTGAAAACATAAAATTAACCGGGATAAGTCCCTGGCCTGTCTTGTTAAAACGCCAGTTACTGTCCGGCAGTTTCAACGCTCTTTGTGTTATAAGTTAAGAATCAACCCACAGGTTGTCAACCATAATCTGTTAAGTGTTTGAAAATATTGAAATAACCTGAAGGGTTTACATAACTTCATTCATAATCTGCTGATATGTATCAAAATCGTGTTTTGAGAACACCGCCAGCACAATTTTTTCAATGTCCGGGTATTTTTTAAGGCAATCACATATGGTTGTTACGGCAATTCGGCAGGCTTTTTTTATCGGATAACCGTAGACACCGCAACTGATGGCCGGAAAAGCAACTGACGATAACTGATGATCAGCTGCCAGCGCCAGGCTGTTTTCGTAGCAGGCGGCCAGCAGGCGGGGGACCTCCGGGTTGCTCCGGCTGTATACCGGGCCCACCGTATGAATGACATGTTTTGCCGGGAGGTTATAGCCTTTGGTAATTTTGGCTTCTCCGGTGAGACATCCGCCCAGCGTCCGGCACTCGTCCAGAAGTTCAGGGCCGGCCGCGCGATGAATGGCACCGTCCACACCGCCGCCGCCCAGAAGGCTTTTATTGGCGGCATTGACAATGGCATCAACTTCCAGGGTGGTGATGTCGCCCTGCCAGATGTTGATTTTATTAGGTTTTTGTTGGCTCATATGGCTTTTCCACGTATATTTTTGAATCATATCATATTTATCGGAAAAAATCAAAAAAAATGAATTACGACGGCCTGTTGTCTTCCCGGTTGACTTGGCCGGCTGATTCAGGTATCAGGCATTAAACTTGAAATGAAAATAAGGAGATGTGATTATGGAACAGACACTGTCGATTATCAAACCGGACGCGGTCGAGCGCGGACTCATCGGGGATGTTGTCAAGCGGTTGGAAAAAGAAGGCTTTATCATTGCCGCCATGAAAATGATTCATATGACCAAGGCCCAGGTTGAAGGGTTTTACGCCGTCCATCGGGAACGTCCCTTTTTTGGCAGCCTGACCGACTTTATGTGCTCCGGGCCTTGCGTGGTGATGGTGCTCAAAGGGGATGACGTTATTAAACGCTATCGGGATGTCATGGGCGCCACCAATTACAAAGATGCCGCCGAAGGCACCCTTCGCCGGGAATTTGCCACGGACATCGAAAAGAACGTGGTTCATGGTTCAGATGCCCCGGACACGGCTGCCTTTGAAATCGGATATTTTTTCAACGCTTTTGAAATCGTCAAATAATGACCCTGCCAGCCGTTTTGGAAAACACGGCCATTATCCTGGTACGGCCCCGGTTTCCGGAGAATATCGGGGCCTGTTGCCGGGCCGTCAGGAATATGGGCATCGGCCGTCTGATTGTCGTGGCCCCTGAAAATTTCGACCGCCATCGGATTGAAAGAATGGCCACCCATGCCGCGGCCGACGTGGTAGAAGCCATTGCTGTTTGTGATACGGTGGAGGAGGCCGTTTCGCCGTTCACCTATATTGCCGGCACCACCGCCCGCCAGGGCAAGCAACGACAGATGGTGCTCTCCCCGGATCAAATGGCCCGAAAACTCGTGTCCCTCGGTTCGGACAATAAAATGGCCATAATGTTCGGGCCCGAAGACCGGGGTCTGGAAAACAACGAACTCCGGTATTGCCACAACCTGATCACCATTTCGACAGCGGAATTTTCTTCGCTCAACCTGGCCCAGGCGGTCATGATTGTCTGTTACGAAATTTTTCGTGCCGCCGCCACGCGGGAAGCGGAATTCCAGCCCCGCCTCGCCACCCACCACGAACTGGAAGGTATGTACGGCCATCTGAGAGACGCGCTGATCAAGATCGATTTTGTTAATCGTGATAATCCCGATTACTGGATGAACAACTTCCGCCGGTTTTTTGCCCGTGTCGGCCTGACCGCCAAGGAGGTTCGGCTGGTTCGCGGTATCTGTCGGCAGATCAACTGGTATGGGAATAAGCGCTATGAAGATGGCAAAAAAGAAAGCGCCCGCTGAAAATTGTCTTTTGACCACCTCTGCAAGGCACAGGACGCAAATCCATGTAGGGGCACGGCGTGCCGTGCCCGATCATCGCCGAAGGACGAAAGATTCAGGTTAGTGGCTTGCCCGGTATTCTGCCAGCGACGCCTGAATGTCTTCGATCAGCTCTTTCGGGAAGATCCTTCCGGCCAGTTTTTTCTGGACTTTTTTACTGGCTTCTTTGATGACTTTCATATCTTCGGCTGAGAATATTACGGGGGTCATCCCGCATTTTGATTCAAAGGCCTTGATACATTTGGCTTCATAACTTCTGACCTGCTGCCGCCATTCGGGCTCAAGAGAATTGAACAGGGAAACAATAATCTCCTGAACATTGAAGGCAAAGTTATCGGACGCCCCTGTCTGGGCCTGGATTTTGTCTTTGGTCTGGGTGCTGACGACAATGGCCGCCGGGGAATAGAACAGCGGTGGTTTGATAATATAATTGACATATTGATAGGCCTGCATTCCCAAAAACCAGGCCGCCGGGCCGGTGGCGGTGTCGGCCAGTCCGGTACTGAGGGCGGAGATTGCCTCGGGTACGGCCACGGGAATGGCATTGATCTTCAGCTCATCAAATAAAGTGGTCTCTACCACGCCGAACCAGGTATACGGCTTCTGCTTTCTGAGGTCTGCCAGCCCGGTTACTTTGTATTTTGAAAAAAAGTAGAAAAACCCGGTGTCAATCAGGGCACCCAGGATGTACCCCTTTTTTTCAAAGCCTTCATCCAGCCGTTTCCTGAATTTTTTCAGAATATAGTCAACTTCGTCGTAATTGTCGAACAAAGCCGGCATCAAGAGCGCCGACGCATCCGGAGAAGCCGTCAAAACGCCTACAGCCGTACAACCGCAGCCGTCAAGCTGGCCGACATCCATTTTTCTCAATATGTCGGCATCTTCTCCCATGACACCGCCGCCGTATATTTTTAATTTAACCTTACCGCCTGTCAGTCGATCAAGTTCTGGAATCGCTACGGTTTCCGGTATGAGCAACCAGGGTGTGCCCGGAGGCGCCAGGGTGCCGACTTTGATCAGGATGGGGTTGTCTTTTTCAACCGGTGATGACCCCACGCGCCACAAAATTTTCTTGAAATCCGGCCACTCCATGACCGGAGAAAAAAGCGCGTTGATACGTTCCGGCATTTCGTTCAGAAGATATCGGGACGTCTTATGCTGATCCATCAGGGAAAGCAGGGCCGCTTCGACCATGGATTCAAGCTTGCTTTTTTGTAATTCACCGGTGTTCAAAAGGGTTTTTAACGCCTGCTGCTGCCGTGCCGCTTCAGGTCCGTCATCCTGACCGGCCCACAAGACCGTCAGGTTGTCTTTGATAAGGCGCTGCGCTTTCTGGTCGGAAACGCTTGCCGCTGTAACGGTTAATGCCTGGCCCGTGATAAATGTTAAAAGAAGGATGAAAAGGAAGCCTTTTCGCAAGGGGGCTTTTTTGGCCGGAAAATCAAAAACAATCATCGTTCACCTCGGTATTTATAGTGTTTTTATGGATTATGGGTTTTTCTGTAATCTGTCAGCGTTTGTTGAATATCACCTATCAATTCTGCGCTGAAAACCTTTCCGGTCAGTTTCTGCTGAACGGCTCGTTCCGCTTTTTTGATAAGCGCCATATCTTCGGATGAAAATGTCAATGCCTGCATACCGCATTTGGTTTCAAACGCCTTGAGGCTTTTTGCTTCGTAAAGGCGTATCTGTCGCTTCCACTCCGGTTCCAGGGTAATGAATTCCGAAACCAGCATTTCCTGGAAATTTTGCGCAAAGACGTCAGTGACACCCAGATGCTTCTGCAGCCGGTCTTTAATATCGGTGCTGGTAATAACGGCCGCGGGAGAATAGGAAAGGGGCGGTTTGAGATAAAATCCGACGTATTGATACGCCTGCATACCCAGCATCCAGGCCGCGGGGGACAATGTCGCGTCGAATTTACCGGAACTGAGGGCGGATACGGTTTCAGGGGATTTCACATGGACGGCCTTGAGGCCCAGTTCGTCATAAAAGGTGGTTTCCAGAATGCCGAACCAGGTCTGAATTTTCTGGTTTTTAAGCCCCTCCAGGCCGGACACATAATTTTTTAAAAAAACATTGAAAAAGCCGGTGTCAATCAGGGCGGCCAGAAGGTATCCTCTTTTTTCAAACGCCTCGTCCAGCCGTTTTCTGAATTTTTCACAGATGAAATCCACTTCTTCATAATTGTTGAACAGGCCGGGCAGTAACAGTACCGAGGCTTCGGGACAGGCCCCCAGGACACCCAGTGCGGTACAGCCGCAACCGTCCAGTTGACCGGTTTTCATTTTTTCCAGGACATCGGGATCTTCTCCCATAACACCGCTGCCGTATATCTGGATCAGGATTTTTTTTCCGCTTAATGCTTCAATATCGGCAATAACCGTATCTTCCGGAAGGTTCAGCCATGGCGTGCCGGGCGGGGCCAAAGTGCCGACCTTTATTTTAAACGGATTATCTGGGTCGGCTGCCGATGACAATTCCTTCCAGATGATGCCGCGCATTTCTTTCCAGTTCAGGTGGGGTGAAAAGAGCGTGTTAAACTGTTCCGGCAGGGCTTTTAACGTATATCGTGACGTTTTATGACGATTCAGAATGGAAAGAATCGTTGCTTCCATCATGCTTTCAAGCTCTGCTTTCTTGATTGCCCCGGATGACAGCATGCTTTTTAATGCTTTTTGCCGTGATATCAATTCCGGGCCGAATGACCGTCCGGTCCATAAGTCTTCCAGGCTGTCACGCAGAATGTTTTGAAATTTCTGTTTGGCGATGTCCGTCGCCATAGCGGTGCGCGCCTGGCAGAAAATCACCATTATCAGCACAAAGCACAGGATGGCCGGTGATCTTTTCATTTTCGTTCGACAATTAAAAACGGTCATAAGGCTTTCTCCGGTTATATAAGGCCTCAATCCAACACAGTCTTTATAAAATCAATTATAGTAAAAAAGCTGTAAGTCAAAATGTCAAGAGACATTCGGATTGATGCCTTTCCGAATACCTGCCGGTGCTTTTGACATGTCAACGAGAAGGTACTGAAAGAATATCGTATCGGGCCGATTCATTTATTTGAAAGGCCCGGGCGGCCGGAATCAGTTCCGGCTATTGTCCGGCTCTGAATTCGGCCAGTGCGTTCTGAATATCATCGAGCAGGTCTTTGGGGAAAATTCTATCAGCCAGCTTCTGCTGCACGGCTTGACTTGCTTTTTTTACGGCCTGCTGGTCCGCTATCGCAAAAGTGATGCTTTTCATGCCGCATTTGGTCTCAAAGGCCTTGAAGCTTCGTTGCTCGAACACCCTGATCTGCCGTTTCCATTCAGGTTCAACCGCATTCCATTCAGACGACAGGACTTCTATCATGTTCCGTGCAAATACGGCTGATATGCCGGTCTGCTGCTGAATTCGTTCAAAGGTTTGGGTACTGACAATAACAACGGCGGGTGAATAAACCAGTGGTTGATCAAGATAAAAAAATGTGTATTGATAGGCCTGCATACCCAGCATCCAGGCCGCCGGCGCCACATTGACATCGGCCTGCCCGGTATTGAGTGCCGCGATGATCTCGGGAACACCCAGCGGTATGGGCGCAATCCCCAGTTCTTCAAGCAGCGTCTTTTCTATGATGCCGAACCAGGTGATAATGTTCTGGGCTCTTAACGCGGCCAGATCAGTGGGCTTATTTCTTGAAAACAGGTAAAAAAATCCGGTATCAATGACCGCCCACAGGACATAACCCTGTTTTTCAAAGCCTTCATCAAATCGTTTTCTGAATTTTTCTAAAATATAATCCACTTCATCATAGTTTTTGAACAAGCCGGGCAGCAGCATCACAGAAGCTTCAGGGCAGGCCTCCAGCACACCCAGGGCGGTGCAGCCGCAGCATTCAAGCCGGCCGTTGTCCATTTTTTTCAGGATGTCGGTGTCTTCACCCATGACGCCGCCGCCGTATATTTTGATCGAAATCTTGCCATCACTCAGCCGTTCTATTTCAGGAATGGCAATGTTTTCAGGTACGCTCAGCCATGGCGTGCCGGGCGGGGCCAGTGTACCGACCTTGATCCGGACAGGCGTATCTTTGTTAATCGGTGCGGTCAGTATCCGCCACATGATCTCTCTGGCCGTGTTCCAGTTCATATGGGGTGCGAACAGCGCCTCGAAACGGTCAGGCAGGTCTTTTAAAACATAACGGGATGTCTCCTGGCGTTTCATTATGGTCCCGAATGCTTTTGCCGTCATATTTTCAAGCTCGCCCCCGGTCACGTCGCCGTTTGTCAACATGCGTTTTAAGGTCTGTTGCCGCTGTTTTAATTCCGGGCTGAATTCCCGGCCGGCCCACATGGCTTCCAGGCTGTCGGTCAATATGTTCTGAAACGCATCCCGGGTGGCTTCAGCTGCCATGGCGGGGCTTGATGGCAGGAGCAGTATCACCAGGATGGCAAGACAGGCCGGTATCCATCCCCTGGTTTTGAAAAAGCAGTCATTCTTCAGAGCCATGATGTCATTCCCTTTTCTTTCGAAATCTAATGTGTCGCCCTGTATTGGGCCAGTGCCCGCTGCATGTCATCAATAAGGTCACGCGGGAATATTTTGCCTGCCAGTTTCTGCTGGACGGCCTTACTCGCTTTTGCAAGAACCTGTTGGTCCTGGGGTGAAAATGTCATGGCGATCATGCCGCATTTTGTTTCAAACGCTTTTAAGCTTTTTTCTTCGTAGAGCCTGATCTGGCGTTTCCATTCGGGCTCAATTATGCCCCACTCATACGTCATTATTTCCAGGATATTATGGGCGAAGGTGGCTGATTTCCCCGTCGTTTTCTGAATTTTTTCTATTATGTGACCGCTGACAATAACGGCTGCCGGTGAGTAAACCAGCGGCGGCTTAAGATAGTAGTTCGAATACTGGTAAGCCTGCATGCCCAGCATCCAGGCGGCAGGAGCGACGTTGATCTCGGCCTGGCCGGTTGTAAGGGCGGATACTGTATCCGGTACGGCCACGGGGATGGGGTTGATCCCCAGTTCACCATAAAACGTTTTTTCTATGGTGCCGAACCAGGTAATGACTTTCTGTTTTCTGATATCTTCAAGACCGGCTGTTTTGTTTTTTGAAAACATGTAAAAAAACCCGGTGTCAATCAGCGCCAGCAGAATGTCTCCCTGATCTTCAAAACCCTTGTCCAGCCGTTTTCTGAATTTTTCAAAAATATAATCCACCTCGTCATAATTTTTAAACAGACCCGGAAGCAGCAAAGCCGAAGCCTCGGGACAGGCCTCCAGCACGCCCAGGGCGGTGCAGCCGCAACACTCAAGCT
The DNA here is from genome assembly GCA_963674745.2 of Desulfosudaceae bacterium. Classification (GTDB taxonomy): domain Bacteria; phylum Desulfobacterota; class Desulfobacteria; order Desulfobacterales; family Desulfosudaceae; genus JBFMDX01. The sequence goes on from CAXXDV010000001.1 coordinate 2,059,800, forward strand.
GCCCTTCGTCCATTTTTTTCAGGACATCGGTGTCTTCTCCCATGACGCCGCCGCCGTAAATTTTGGTCAGAATCCTGCTGCTGCTCAATCGTTCTATTTCGGGGAACGCAATGTTTTCCGGTACACTCAACCAGGGGGTGCCCGGCGGGGCCATGGTGCCGACCCGGATTAATATGGGATTGTTTTGATCTATTGTGCTTACCATCGCCCCCCACATGATTTCTTTGGCCGTTTTCCAGTTCATTACGGGCGAAAGAAGGGCGTCAAAACGGTCAGGGAATGTTTTAGCAGTATATCGGGAGGTCTTCTGACGATCCATGATGGCAGGAAACACCTTTTTCATCATGTTTTCAAGATCGGCCTTGCTCACCTGGCCGCTTGTCATCATGCCTGTCAGGGCCTTCTGCCGCTGCTTGAGCGCCGGGGTGAAATCACGGCCTGCCCATATGGCCTCCAGGCTGTCCTGCAATATGCTTTCAAATTCAGCCCGGGTGGCTGCCGATACCGGGGCGACTAGCGCCTGCCCGGCGACAATAACCAACAGGATAACGAATATCCGCACCAGAGGCCTGACTGCTTCGCCATACATTTTTGTTATCGCCATTGTCACGCCTCCTTGTATATTGGTGTGGTCCGTTATGATAAGCATATGAAATAAAACAAATACTTTTTTAGTATCAGGCAAATCCTCAAAATATTCAAGCCAATATTAATTTTGCGCCCGAAAGGCTTCAAGGGCTTTTTGTATATCTTCCAGTAGGTCTGCCGGAAACGCCTGGCCGGCCATTTTTTTTTGCACGGCCTTGCTTGCCAGCTCAATTCGTTTTTGATCTTCCGGTGATAATGTTATGACCTTCATACCGCACTTGGTCTCAAAGGCCTGGAGGCTTTTTTGTTCGTAATCTCGTATCAGGCTGTTCCACTTTGGTTCAAATGCGTTGAATTCAGAAACGATTATTTCTTGAATATTGTGAGTAAACGTCGAGGAAATCCCCAGTTGTTTTTGAAGCCTTTCGATCATGCCGGTGCTGACAAAAACAGCTGAAGGCGAGTAAAGCAGCGGCGGTTTGATATAATAGTTAACATATTGATAAGCCTGCATGCCCAGCACCCACCCCGCCGGCGCCAGGGAAGCATCTGCCACGCCCAGGCTGAGTGACGAAACGATGTCGGGTACTGACACCGGCATGCCACGAATACCTATTTCCTGGTAGAGCGTTGTCTGAATGACACCAAACCAGGAAAGCATTCTCTGCTTCTTTAAATCTTCCAAATCGTTGATTTTGTTTTTTGAAAAAAAATAAAAAAAGCCGGTGTCGACAAAGGCCCCCACAATGTATCCGCGTTCTTCAAACGCTTTTTCCAGGCGGTTTCTGAATGTTGAGATGATGTAATCGATTTCCCCATAGTTACGGAAAAGACCGGGCATCAACAGCGCCGATGTATCCGGTGCTGCGGCCAGAACACCCAGCGCGCTGCAGCCGCAGCCGTCAAGCCGGTCATCTTCCATTTTCTGCATGACATCGGTATCGCTGCCCATAACCCCGCCGCCGTAAATTTTTACCCGGATTTTGCCCTGGCTCAATTTTTCTATTTCCGGCAGCAGTATCGTCTCGGGCGCGTTTAACCAGGGGGTCCCCGGAGGCGCCAGGGTACCGATTCTGACCAGTACGGGGTCATCTTCTTTGGCCACGGATGATATCGCTCTCCACATGATTTTCCGGAAACCGTCCCAGTCCATATAAGGCGAGAAAAGCGTATTAATGTGTTCGGGAAGAGTTTTTAAAACATATCGCGTTGTTTTATGGGTGTTCATTATGGTGAGAAGGCTCTGCTCTGTCATGATCTCAAGCTCGTCTTTGCTTACACCACCTGTGGCCAGCATCTGTTTAAGTGTATCTTGCCGCCGCAACAATTCCGGGCTGGATGTCTGACCGGTCCATAAGACGGTCAGGCTGTCCTGCAATATGTTTTTAAATTCTGCCAGGGAATTGTCTGCTGCGCTTGTCAATGTCGGTTGCCCTGCCGCGAAAATCAGCATCAGGGCCAAAAAGCACACGGCCGACACCCGGTTCCGCCCGGTACGAATGTTGGAAATGGCCATGGTCAAGCCTCCTTATGTTGATGTATGATAAAGGAATATATAATCGGTTTAATGCTGAGCCCTGTAGTTTTCGAGCGCCTTGTTTATTTTTTCGATAAAATCCTTTGAAAAAGCCTTGCCGGCCAGATTCAGCTGAATGGCCTTACCGGCTTTCTCGATTCGCTGCTGGTCTTCAGGGCTAAGCGTAAACGCGCATATGCCGCATTTGGTTTCAAAGGCTTTCAGGCTTTTTTCTTCATAGGCTCTGATCTGACGGTTCCATTCCGGTTCAATCGCCATAATTTCAGCAATGATTAATTCTTGAATGTTTGATGCCAGGGTATTGGATATCCCCACCTGTTTTTCTATTCTTTTTACGGTTTGCCGGGTGACAAAAATAGCCGTAGGTGAATAGAGCAACGGCGGCTTGCAGTAAAAGTTCGCGTATTGATAAGCCTGCATGCCCAGCATCCAGGCAGCGGGGGACAGGACGGTATCTCCGGCATCGGTGCCGAACGCCGAAACAACGTCAGGTACTGCAACGGGTATAGAATTGATTCCAAGTTCTTGAAACAGGGCCGCCTCAATCGCCCCGAACCATGTCAGTACCTTCTGCTTTTTTAAAGCCGGCAGCCCGCTTATTTTATTTTTTGAAAACAGATAAAAATATCCGGTATCAATCAGTCCGGCAAGTACGTATCCCCTTGCCTCAAAGGCTTTATCAAGGTCTTTTCTGAATGTTTTGCAGATGTAATCAATTTCGTCATAATTCTTGAATAAACCGGGCAGCAGCATTGCAGATGCTTCCGGAGAGGCTTCCAGAACACCCAGCGCAGTGCAACCGCATCCGTCAAGCCGGCCGGCGGTCATTTTTTTCAGGATTTCCGTGTCCTCGCCCATGACACCGCCGCCGTAAATTTTTAAGCGGACTTTTCCCTGGCTTATTTTGGAAATTTTAGGGAAGAGCATCGTTTCAGGCACTTCAATCCAGGGGGTCCCCGGTGGGCCAAGGGTGCCGATGGTGATCCGGACAGGGTCGGCTGCATCAACCGATGACACCAGTGCCCACCACATTATTTTTTCAAACTCCTGCCAGTTCATGACAGGTGAAAACAGTGTGTTGATCTGTTCAGGGAGCGCAGCCAAGATATATCGTGACGTTTTATACTTATCTACTATGGGAACAAGGGAAGATTTCACCATATTTGAAAGATCGGCCTTTCCCATAGGGTTTGATTTCAGCAGGGTTTTAAAGGCGTTTTGCTGTTGTTTAAACGCCGGCGTGTGTGATTTTCCGGTCCATAGCGCAACCAGGCAGTCATTTATGACGGCCTGAATGACCTTCGGAGTTGAATTTTCCGCCTTCGCAGCCGGCGAACCGGCGGCGACAATCATCATAATAATAAGACAGGACAGCGTCGGCAGTCGTTGAATTTGCAGATGAACTTTAGAAATGCTCATGAAGCCCCCCCCCCTTGAGTTCAAATGGCTGACAAACGTTTTTGTCTAATTGTTTTTTCCGCGTTTTTCTTAACAGCTTCCATATATTCGTTAAGGCGGGTTTTTGAAAGCCGCCGTTCTACCCGGGTTGGAATCGGCATGGACGCCTCGATGATCGGCGCATAAAATAATCAGTAAAAGCAAAAACGGCCTGCGTCAGCATGACGCAGGCCGAAATGATCACGATCACCCACTGTTTTTTCATGTTTCTTAATGGGATGCTCTGTATTCCGCCAGCGCCTTTTGAATCTGGTCGATCAGGTCTTTGAAAAAAGCCTTGCCGGCCAGTTTCTGCAAAACGGCTGCACTGGCCTTCTTGATGCGATCCTGGTCTGCGGGCGGAAGATTCATGGGTGTTTGGATGCCACATTTGTTTTCAAAGGCCCGCAGCGTTTTTTCTCATCGCTTCTGATCTGTTGTTTCCATGTAACCATCAGTTCCATAATGAAGCAGGAAAGCATCGACGATTTTTCAGTACCAGAACACAAATCAGGAAAGGCCATTATCACCTTATCCTTTTTGTGTTTTTTCAGAGCCTATGTCTGTATCTTCATTCTTTTCCAGAACCTCATAGCAGGTCCATGGGGTCAATCAGGTTTTTCTTGGTCGTAAATTTAAGCAGATACAGTGAAAAATCGGGAACGTAGGTTATTAAAATAAGCCCGATTACCAGGATAATGAAGAACGGAATAACCGATTTTAAAATTACCGGAAAAGACTTGTTGAATTTTATCGAGGAGATAAACAGGCTCATACCGATTGGCGGGGTGACAAAGCCGAGCTCCATATTGGCCAGAAAGATGATGCCCAGATGAATCGGATCAACGCCATACTTTAAGGCAATGGGAACAATAATCGGCACCACGATGGCGCAAGCTGAAAATATGTCCATGGCCGTACCGACAAACAGGAGGAAAATATTCAAAAGCAGGAGAAAGACATATTTATTGCTGACATGGTTGCAGATGATTTCAAACAATTGATCCGGAATGGACAGGGTCACAAACACATCCGTCAACCCCAAAGCCATCCCCACAATGATCAGAATTGAGCCGTTCATGATCATGCTGCGACGAATAACGGTGATTAATTTGGTTACGGTCATATCCTTGGTGACAAACAGTTCGACCAGTAATACATAGACCGCGGTAACGGCGGCGGCTTCAGGGGCGGAGAAGATGCCGCCCAGGATACCGCCGACAACGAAAAAAGGCAGCGGCAATTCCCACATGATATCTCTGGTTGACGCCAGTATCTCAGAAAGGGAAATTTTTTTATGCCTGGTGTATTTAATGCCGAAGAAGAAAGAGTATATCCACATCAATACCAGCAGGAGTAAGCCGGGAATAAGTCCGGCGATGAACATGTCTTCAACGTTCAGCGGTGTCTGCTGGCTGGCGATGACGCCATACAGAATCAGCGGCAGGCACGGCATAAACAGGGTGCCCAGGCTGCCGCCGGTGGTAATAAGCCCCAGGGTGAAGTTCTCGGGATAGTTGTCCTGGCGAAAAGCCGGGTAGAGGAGGGTGCCGATGGCCACAATGGTAATGGCACTGGCACCCGTGAAAGCCGTGAATATGGAACAGGCAATCAAGGCCACCAGGCACAACCCGCCGGGCATCCAGCCGATAAGCGAGTTGGTGAATCGCAGCATTTTTTCCGGGACCCGGCTTTCAGCCAGCAGATATCCGGAAAAAATAAAGAGTGGTACTGCCACAAACACCGGCATGGTGGTCAGCCGGTAAAAATCCGTAAACAGGGTAGCGGGTGCGATGCCAAGCACAACAAAAAAACTCGCAAAAGCCGCGCCGCCGATGATAATAAACAGTGGTTCCCCGAAAACTGCCAGCAGGACAAGCCCTAATACAATAAAGCCCACGCCGTCTCCATTTCTGCTATCGCATTATTGCTGTTTTTGTCTTTCTTTTATTTCGATTATATCCGTCAAAAAACAAACGAAAAACTTATAGGCCATGGAAAGAAAACAAACAGGGAAAATCAGTGTGATCACCCACTCCGGGGTGTGTATGGCCTGTTCTATTTTTCCCACGCTTTTGGTTACAAGTACATAGTGTGCGGCAAAGGAACAAAACATCAAGCAGGCCATGCTGGCGATAAACGTCAACACCGCGTTCAAGTATTTATTATATGGAAATTTGAGAATCCCCTGAAAAAGGTCAATATTAATATGACTTCTTTCAAAACTCGTTGTCGCGATACTTGCCCCCAGCATGGCCAGTACCAGCAACGCCATATTATTGTAGACGGCCATCCAGATAATGGAAAAAGAAAAGAAATTTCGCAGGACGACCTGACTGAACGCGAAAACCGAAAGTGACAACAATAATATGACGATGGCCGTCAGTTCGATGTTGTATATAGCTTTTTCAATTTTATACAAAAGTTTCATTTTAAGTTACCGGCTCCCCATTTTTTCCAGGTAAATTTCAGCCTTGTATTTGGCAATCTGATTTAACAGTTCCACTTCCGGCATCTGTCCGTCCGGGGTGTCGATAATGCTCTGATAAATGGCCCTGGTATCGTTGTCGTCTGTAACATAAAACCGGGCGTAAAACACCTTGGAAAGGAGAAACTTACCATCGTTCATATCGGAAATGGTCTGGAACGCTTTTTTTGCTTTTTGTTTGTCGCCGCCGAAGGTGGCCGGCAGCATGCTGTTGACCGTTCCCACAAACAGATGGGCATAGCCGTAGAAATAATCGCCGTCAACTTCAGCTACATGGTTGGCCATATTGTTCACCGCGGCCAGGTCGATGGCGATCATGGGATCACCGGCGTTCAGCAGCACATTGGCGCCCATGCAGGAGGCCGTCCACATCAGAACCGGAATGAATTTTTTGCTTTTGATTTTTTTGCAGGCCACACTGATGCTTTCACCTTTTTTAAGTGCATTGCGGAACCCCCGGTGATGTTTCAGCGCTTTTATCCCCAGTTCGGTCCCCCGGGTGTATAAGGTGGTCGCCTGTTCAGGATCTACATCTTCAACCATCATTCCCAGGCCGGTATAAGCTTTTGTCGCCATGATCAGCAACAGCATGTCGTCAGGAGCGGTTTCCAGCATTCCTTCGAGCAGCAGGAGCTGTCCCGGAAGCCCCTTTTTTACGAGATCAAGATTTTTTTGCTGGAAAAGTGCAACCTCGATATTCTCAATGGCAGGGTGTGCGATCTTAATCCCTGAGCGCATCATGGAAGTGCATCCGGATACCATTACCAGAAGAGCGGCTACGGCACACATACACACCAATTTCTGTTTGAATGAGGTCATGCTGGTCTCCCTTCCTTAACTTATGTTTTTTATAAAAACCCGATCAAACCGGGAATGCTCCAAAATATGAGCTTGAACCCTTATGGTATCAGTTCATAAAAACGTGGTAACTATAACGGACAACAAACCGGCAGTCAAACCATTTCAGAAGATATCCCGAGAAGTTCGGTGTCTGCGTGCATTTTATAATTAATAAAAGTAAAACGTTTAATTTTTTAAATTGAATAATGTTCATTAACCGTATTTGTCAATAGTTTTTCGACTGAGCCCTGCCGGGGATAAAGGATTGACATAAGCGGCTGTTTTTTCTATAAAGGACCCTGTCCGTATCAATCAACCCCTTTTATTTATTGCAGGAAACAGCAATGAAAAAATTTTTGGTGTTTGCTTTGATGATATGTGCCGTTATGCCGCTAGCGGCAGCCCCCCTGGAACGAAACGATGTCCCGGCCCCTTTAAAGCCTTGGATTGACTGGGTTTTGCATGGTGAAAAAGAGGATTTGTGTACGATTTTCTATAATGATGGTGACCGGTCTGTCTGCGCCTGGCCGTCATTTTTGAATCTGGAGGTCCAGAAATCAACGGCCCGATTCTCTCAGCAATGGCGGGTGTATTCGGAGGATACATGGCTGCTCCTTCCGGGTGGCAGCAACATGTGGCCGCAGGAAGTGATGGCCAATGGTACCACGTTTCCGGTGGGCGAAAGGGCCGGCCGGCCGGCGGTGTATATTAAAACCCCCGGAGAGTATTCGATTAATGGTGTGTTCAGTTTTGATCGTCTGCCGGAATGGCTTCGCGTACCCGAACAGACCGGTCTTGTTAACCTTTCCATCAGGGGAAAGGATGTTTCTTTTCCCCGCCTGGATAGGGAAGGGCGGCTTTGGCTCAGTCAGGAGAAAGACAACCAGCCGGAAACCGAGAGCCGGGAAAACCGGTTTCAACTCCAGGTTCACCGCCTGATTCAGGACGATATACCGCTTCGGATGATAACGCGGCTGGAGCTTTCCGTCTCAGGCAAGCATCGGGAGGTTCGCCTGGGCAAGGCCAATACGGAAGGGTTTATCCCCATGCGGATCAACAGCGACCTGCCTGTCAAGATTGACAGTGACGGTATTCTTGTGGCCCAGGTCAGGCCGGGTAAGTGGGCCATTGAAATTACGGCCAGGCACAAGGGGCCGGTAACGGAATTGGCGCTGGCCACGGTCGGCGGTTTTGATGTGAAGGAAGAGACCTGGGCTTTTGACGCCCGTCGCCATTTGCGCCAGGTCTCAATTGAAGGACCGTCCCAGATCGATCCCATGCAGACCACCGTTCCGGATGCCTGGCGACAGTATCCGGTTTATCTCATGACATCGCAGGACACGATGACCTTTATCGTCAAGAAGCGGGGTGATCCCCAGCCGAAGCCGGATCAATTGAATCTGCAACGGACCCTGTGGCTGAATTTTGACGGGCGGGGATGTTCCGTCAGGGATCACATCACCGGCAACCTGACCACCGGCTGGCGGCTGGAAGTAAATCCGCAGCAGGAGCTGGGGCGCGTGACGGTTAATGACCAGGAGCAGTTTATCACCCGCGCGGCGGACACCGGTAAGGTCGGTGTGGAAGTGCGCTTCGGGGAAATCAACCTTTCGGCCGAAAGCCGGATCAGCCGTTCGGGCAGGATAGCGGTGACGGGTTGGGACAGAGATTTTCAGTCGGTAAAAGGAACGCTAAACCTGCCTCCCGGGTGGTCGTTGTTTCATGCGGCGGGTATCGACAATATACGTCAGACCTGGCTGAAGCAGTGGAACCTGCTGGACTTGTTTCTTGTTCTCGTGGTTGCGGCTGCGGTTGCCCGGCTCTGCGGCGGCCGCTGGGGGATGGTATCCCTGATAACCTTGATTCTGTTGAATCATGAAGCGGATGCGCCCCGCTGGATATGGTTGCATCTGCTGGCGGCCATGGCGCTTTTGCGGGTGTTGCCCCGGGGAAAACTTCGTTTCCTGGTGGACTATTACCGTTTCGGCACGATTGTCTGCCTGGTGGTGATCAGCCTGCCCTTCATGGTCTCCCAGTTCAAGTACGGTTTTTATCCTCAGCTGGAAAGGCCCTGGCAGGTCATGGGGCCGGGCGGACAAGCGGCGCAAGCGGTTGATGAACCGGTTCGGCGGTCGCGGACCATGACCGGGACGGCGTCGGAAATGCGGTTTGATAAGACGACCGGGTTAACAGCCGGTTTATATGATTCATCTCCGCGAAAAGGGCTGTCTCCCCAGATGGGCATGATGGACATCGGGGCCAAAATCCAGACCGGACCGGGTATCCCCAACTGGAGCTGGAATCAGGTGGCCTTCTCCTGGAACGGGCCGGTGGCCAGAGGCGATCAGATGAAGTTTTTGTTCATATCCCCTGCGGCCAATCTGGTGCTGGCGGTGATGCGGGTATTGCTGCTGGCTGCCATGATTTTCGGGTTGACCGGGATCGGCTACGCGGCCGGAAAAGGGTTGGAATTCTCGAAGCTAAAACCCGGGCGTGCGGCCGTCTTTGTCTTTATTCTTATGATCTGTTGTCTGATGACGCCGCTAAAAGCCGATGCCGCTGACGCGTTTCCGTCTGATTCCCTGCTGAAAGAATTAAAGAGCAAACTCACCGATAAGGAAGCGCCGGCATGCCTTCCCAATTGTGCTTCCAGCCCACGGATGCAGATGGTAATTGACAGTAAGTCATTACGAATCAGTATGGAAATCAATATCTTGTATGATGATGTGGCCGTGCCGCTGCCGGGCTCGGATCAGCACTGGCTACCGGAAAAGGTGCTGGTCGATAATCGTTCCGCGACTGATCTTTATCGTTCCCCTTCCACCGGCCAACTGTGGCTGCGTGTGACCAGGGAAGCCACCAGGTGGATTTACAGGGCCGGTTGCCGCGGCGTCAGACGGTTCAGTTGCTTTTGCCTTTAAAACCGCATTTTGTTGAAGCCCGGGCAGAGGGGTGGACGATAGACGGTCTGCATGAAAATGGTGTCGCCGACAACCAGTTGCAGTTTACCCGGATCAATCTGGATGATGGAAAGAAATCCGCCGGATTTTCCGGAGAGTCTTTTGACCCCCTGTTGCTGCCGCCGTTTCTGGAGGTGCAGCGTACGATATGTCTGGGGTTGGACTGGCAGGTGGAAACCAGGATCGAGCGCCTGACACCCGACGGGCCGGCCGTGGTGGCCGCTGTCCCCCTGCTGGAAGGCGAGTCGGTCACCTCGGATATCCCCGTAGAGAACGGCCGGGTACTGATTAATCTGGGGCCGAACCAGCGGTCTTTCAGCTGGACATCCGCTCTTGAAAAAACCGACCGACTGGTTTTAAAAGCGGCTGAAACACTGGAGTGGACCGAGGTCTGGCGGGCCAATGTCGGTCCCATCTGGCATGCCGACATAGAAGGGATTCCGGTTATTCATCACCGGGACAGGGGCGGCAACTGGCTGCCGGAATGGCGGCCCTGGCCGGGTGAAGAGGTCGTTTTACACCTGACCCGCCCGGAGGGGATCGGCGGTCAGACGCATACCATTGAAAACAGCCGGCTGGTGGTAAAACCGGGGCAGCGCATCATTCACACCGATCTGGAGCTGAACATCAGGAGCAGTCGGGGCAGCCGGCAGGTGATCACCCTGCCGGAAAATGCGGAAATACAGAATGTTGAGATTAACGGTCAATCTCAGACGATAAACGAAAGCGGTCGCAAAGTGACGTTGCCGTTGACACCGGGGCAGCAGAAGATCCGACTGACCTGGTGGGAAGACAAAGAGCTCGGCATTAAGTGGGTCACACCCCGAATCGACCTGGGGGTTTCCAGCGTAGACGCCTTTATCACCGCTCATATGCCCCAGGATCGCTGGCTGTTGTTATGCGGCGGACCCCACGTGGGACCGGCGGTGTTGTTCTGGAGTGCCGTTCTGGTTATCGTGCTGATGTCGGCCGGCCTGGGCAGGATTGCGATAACCCCCCTGTGGTTTCGGCACTGGCTGCTGCTGGGCCTGGGCTTGACGCAAACGTCGTTGCTGGCGGCGCTGCCGGTGGTGGCCTGGTTTTTAATGCTGGGTTACCGCAAAAGAAAGGGGCCCCAGCTTTCCCGCCTGGCCTTCAACGGAACCCAGGTGCTGCTGGTTTTTCTTACCGGTGCCGCCTTACTGGCGCTTCTGGCCGGCATCAAACAGGGGCTGCTCGGATACCCGGACATGCAGGTGGCCGGTAACGGGTCCGGCAATTATGTTCTTAACTGGTATGCGGATATCGCCGATAACACCCTTCCCCGGGCGTGGGTGATTTCGGTGCCGATTGCCGTATACCGCCTGTTTATTCTGGCCTGGGCCCTGTGGCTGGCCTTTGCCCTTATGCGATGGCTGAACTGGGCCTGGGAGTGTTTCAGCTCCGGCGGGCTGTGGCGTCCTTTCAACCTGCGGCAAAGAATCGGAAAAAAACCCGGTGGGGCGGATGGAAACGGCACGCCCATCGATCTGGCGGATGGCTGATCCGGATATCAGGACACATCCGCGATGAACAACACCAACCTTACATGTTTTATTCTCGTTCGTCCAACCCTTGCCTGACCGCGGGCGGAAATGGCCGAAAAGAAAAATCCTTATTCAACGTTCTGGAAATTGATAAATGATTTGAATCCGATGACCGGGGACCGTTCGGCAAAGGTAAAAACCGTTTGTGTTTCTTGTGAGGGTGTGTTAGTTTATTAAATACGTCAGCAACAAAAATTCTCATTTAAATTGTTCAAATTCGTCGATTTTAGCCCGGATATTTATCGCGTTGATTTGGAAGCCTCTGTCAGACGCTGGGCGCAATACCTGCAGAGGGCTAGCCTTTATTCTGTTTTTTTGTTTATCGTTTATCAGGCGATGACTGCGGCCGATGGGTTCCCATATCGCCTGCCATGGTCATTTTACTGCGTTCACGGAGGGACAGGGTGACCGGAAATTCAGAAAATCAGAGTCGCTTCTGCGGTTCCATAACAGGCAGAATGGCATTTCTTTTTCTGGCTGCTGCGCTGTTAACCGTCCTGGTGGCGTTAATATTCTCCAGGCATTCGAATATGGGTAGGCTGAGCGATGGGGGCAAGGCGTCCTTCTTTCCCCTGACAGTAGGCATTAATAACAGTTTGAAATCCGCCCCGTTGGTCATTGCCGATAAAATCGGAGGTTTTACGCAGCAGGGGCTGGCGGTGACACTGTCCCGGGCGTCAACATCAGCGCTTCTCCTGGAAAGGATGCTGGCCGGAAAACTGGACGTCGTCTGCGTGCCCGAGCAATTGATCGCCTTTCTGGCCATGGAACGCAGCGACTTTCGGGTACTGGCTGTGTTGAACCGTAATCAGAGCCAGGAGCTGATTATCAATACAGACAAAAAGGTATACTCTCCCTTTGGTCTGAAAGGCCGGCGCATCGGGCTGGATATGGATAGTGCCGCGCCATATTTTCTTTATCGCAAACTGCTTTTTTACAATATCACTCTGGGAGATGTCGAGCTGATTGACCTAAAGCCGAACATGATTCCGGACAAAATGGCCGCCGGTGAAATCGATGCGGCTATTGTCTGGCCGCCTTATTCCAGTCGGATTCGTCGGCAGCTGGGGACACGGGCGGTGTTTTCAAACGCCCATCTTGGGCGGGATATGTACTGGCTGCTGGTTGCCCGGGATGACTGGTGCCGCGATCATGAGCAAGTGCTGGAATATTTTTTTGTGGCGCTGGAAACGGCCTTTGTCTTCATGAAGGACTTTCCCGGTAAGGCCATGTCGATGGCGGGTGAATATTTCGATTCCCCGTCCCACCGTGTTTCAGAGGAGTGGGGGCTTTATCATTTTGATCTGGAACTGCCGCAGAGTCTGCTGTTTGCCCTGGAGCAGGAAGCCAGGTGGTGGCGGGAGTGGCATCAGGCAAACGGCAGGCTGCCTGATTTTTTCCTCCTGGTTGAAAGCCGTCCGTTGAAAAACACGTTTCCGGATAAGGTGACGATTATTCAATAAGAGACAGGTGCCGGTATGCGGATTCGAAAAATTATTTCATATATTGTCGTCATTGTTTTTCTGATTGTTGCTGTGTCCGTCGGCTCGGTTTTGTTTCTGTTCTTTGAGTACGAACAGGCACAGGTCCGGGAAAACGCTATCCGGAGTGTTAGCGGCACACTGGCTGATGTCTCTTCGGTCTTGAGTGAATTCCTTTTCTCTCCCACGCCCAGAAATAAACGCCAACTGCGCCTGGCAACATGGGCATTGACCGGCGGAATCAATCAGCTTGACCAATTTGTGGAGCTGACCCCTCGTGTTCACCTGCTCCATGACCGTCAGGAGGCCCTGGTCAACAATATCACCTGGCTTTTGCAATTTGAAGAGGTGGTGCCGGATGGGGACACCCTTAATCATCATACAAAACAGGCCAGAACGGAGGTCGGTGGACAGGCGCTTTTGACCGTCCGGGAGATAGCCGGTTATCTGTCGGAGATTGATGCCGGCCTCAGGCAGGATACGGCCGTCAAACAATTGACCATGCTGGGCTCATCATTTGCCGCCATTTGCCTTATCAGCGCCGTCATGGGGCTGATAATTGTCTGGATGCGAAAACGGCTTTTGCTTCCTGTCTTCAGGCTGCGGTTTGCCGCCGGAAAGATCGCTGAAGGGGATTATTCGATTGATACGGGCATCACCCGGTCCGATGAAATCGGGGAACTGGCGGCTTCTTTTGATACCATGAAGAATGCTATTCGTCAGCATATAACCGCCCTGGCGGAAAACGAGGAGAACATCCGGGCCACGCTTCATTCCATCGGTGATGCGGTTATTGCCACGGACACCAGGGGAAATGTCACCCGTATGAATCCGGTAGCGGAACGGCTGACCGGATGGTCGAGGGAAGAGGGCGTGGGGCGGCCGGTAACAGATGTGTTTCGGATTATCGATGCGAAGACCCGTGAACCCGCAACCGATCCCGTTACCAAAGTGCTCCAAACCGGCGGGACCGTCGGACTGGCCAATCATACCAGCCTGATCAGTCGGAATGGCCAGGAGCATCAGATTGCTGATTCGGGCGCGCCGATCAGGGGCAGGGACGCCGTCATCACGGGCGTGGTACTTGTTTTCCGTGATGTAACCGACAGTTATTGTATGCAGGAATCGCTTCGGGAAAGCGAACAACGATACCGGACTTTTGTGGAAAGATTCAAGGGTATTGCCTATCGCGGTCGGATGGATTTCTCTGTGGAATTTTTTCATGGCGCGGTCGATGAACTGACCGGTTATTCGGAGCAGGATTTTGTTTCCGGCGGGATCCGTTGGGATGCATTGATCCACCCTGAGGATCTTGATCAGCTGTTTTCCGAAGACGAGGCCCGCCTGCATACGATTCCCGGATTTTCATATGAACGGGAATACCGGATCCGTCGAAAAGACGGTCAGGTCCGCTGGATACATGACAACATCCAGAATATTTGTGATGAAACCGGTCAGCCGGCTTTATTACAGGGCACGATTCATGACATTACGGATCAGAAAATGGCCGAGAAATCACTGCTGCGGGCAAGGGACGAGCTTGCCAGATACGCGGCCGAGCTTGAATCGACCAACAGGGATCTGGAAGATTTCGTGTATATCGCGTCCCACGATCTCAAAGAGCCGCTTCGCGGCATTCACAACTATTCGTCTTTTTTACTGGAAGACTATTCCGATAAGCTGGAAGAAGACGGTCAGTCAAAACTGCGCACGTTGATGCGCCTGACCCGGCGGCTGGAATCGCTGCTGGATGATCTGCTCCACTATTCCCGGGTAGGACGCCTTGAACTGGCCATGCGGCAGACCGATTCCGGTGAACTGGTCCGGGAGGTGCTGGAAACCATGGAGAATCTGCTGGAAGACGATAATGTCAGCGTTGCCATTGCGGCTGACATGCCGCAGATTGTATGTGACCGGGCCAGTGTGGGAGAGGTTTTCCGCAACCTGATTTCAAACGCGGTAAAATACAATGACAGCCACGATAAGCGGGTGGATATCGGCGGGGAAAAAGAGAACGATGACGGCATGGTGGTGCTTTATGTCCGTGATAACGGTATCGGCATTCCGGATAAACACCGGGAAAAAGTGTTTAAAATTTTCAAGCGGCTGCACGGGCGGGATAAATATGGCGGTGGTACCGGTTCGGGGCTGACCCTTGCCCGTCGGATCATCGAACGGCACGGCGGGTCGATCCGCGTTACGTCCGAGTTCGGGCAGGGCAGTACATTCTGGTTTACGCTGCCCGGGAGGAAGCACGATGAGTGAAGAGACATCAAATATACTGATCGTTGAAGACAGTCCCGAGGATTTTGAAGCCACCGTCAGGGTGCTGCGTCGATCCGGCTTGAAAAATCCTATTTTTCAATGCATTGACGGTGATGATGCCTTGGACTATCTGTATCGTCGCGGCAGATACGCTGATCCTGAGGTGTCCCCACGGCCGGGAATCATTCTGCTTGATCTTAACATGCCGGGAACAGACGGCCGTGAAGTGTTGGAGGAGATTAAAATGGACCCCCGATTACGACGTATCCCGGTAGTGGTATTGACCACTTCAGGTGATGAACGCGACATTAACATGTCCTATGACCGGGGTGCCAACAGCTACCTTCAGAAGCCCGTCGACCTGGAAGGTTTTGTCAGGGCCATTACCATGCTCAAGGGGTACTGGTTTGAAATAACCGTTTTACCGAAAGGAGACCAGGCATGAATAATCTCTTTTCAGCCGGCGCATCGATTCGGGTTCTGGTGGTTGATGACGCCGACGAAGATCGGGAGGTCTGCCGCCGTTTTCTGGAAAACTGCCCGGTGTATGATTATAAATTGGAAGAGTCGGAGACGATTGAGGACGGGCTGAAAATATGCCGGAAGCGACCGCCGGATTGCGTTCTGCTGGATTACCGGCTGCCGGATGGTGACGGGCTGGAGTTTCTGGAAAAGATGTCCGGTGACGCAGGCATTGTGCCCCTGCCGGTGGTAATGATGACCGGCGTCGGCAACGAGGAGGTTGCCGTTCGTGCCATGAAGCAGGGGGCCATGGATTACGTGGTCAAGGGACGGATGGAAAACGAGGCCTTTTGCCGTACGGTTCAGGTGGCCCTGGAAAAAGCGTTTCTGATGCAGACCATCCGGCAGCAGCAGGATGAAAAAGACATTCTCATCGCGCAGCTTCAGGAAGCCCTGGACCAGGTGAAAACATTAAAGGGCATTGTGCCCATCTGTGCCAGCTGCAAAAAGATCAGGGATGATAAAGGCTACTGGCAGCAGGTGGAGACCTATATCCAGAAGCATTCTGATGCCGAGTTCAGCCATGGGGTCTGTCCGGATTGTTTACGGAAGTACTATCCCGAACAGGCCGAGAAAATATTAAAGGACATCGAAGACAATCAGCAAAAGCAGCATCGTTCCACGAAAAAAGACAAGTGATGTGTCAGGGTTGATAACCATGGATGGTGACCCTGTTACGCCCCTGTTCCTTGCTGGTGTACATGGCGGTATCGGCTTTTTCAATCAGGGAATCCATTGTGTCCTCCGCAGAGGCGATGACCCCGCCCGCTGAAAGGGTTACACGTAAAATTTTGTTTTCCGGTTCGACGTGAGAATGTTCCACCAGCATACGTAACCGTTCAGCGGTATCATAAAGCGTCTGATGGTCAAGGTTTCGAAACACGCCCAGAAATTCTTCTCCTCCCCAGCGGCCGATGATATCAGAGGAACGAATGGCGTGCCTGAAAGTGTCGGCCACGGTCTTCAGCGCGAGGTCGCCGATCTGGTGGCCAAGGGTGTCATTAAAGCGCTTGAAGTGATCGATGTCCAGAAAAAGCAGGCCAAAGGGCATGTCAATTCTGAGCAGCAGCGATAATGATGTTTCGATGTGGGTTTCAACATACCGCCGGTTGGGCAGTTCCGTGAGGGGGTCGATCAGTGACAGTTGACGCAGCCGCGCGAGCTCTTCCTGCATGGCCTGCCAGGGGGTGTTGTCGGAAAAGATTTCAATCCCGCCAATAATCTCTTCCCGGTCGTTTTTCAAGGGTGTCACCCGTACCATAACCGGTATCCGGTGGCCTGACTTATGATGCAGGAACACTTCCGCCTGGCGGGTTTGCCCGTCTTCCATGGTGGCGGCTAAGGGACACATGCCCTGGCACAGGCTGTTGCCCTCAGCATCGATATGGCTAAGAATGTTGTCCGAGCAACGGGATCCCATAACTTCGTTGGCCGTAAATCCGGTCAGTTCCTCAGCCGCCTTGTTCCAGTACCGGATGCGGCGTTGCCGGTCAACGACGTACAGGCCTTCGTAAAGGTTGGCAACGATGGCCTCAAAGTTTATGTCGGTGAACATACCAGCCCCCATTTGACTTATCCATATCATATCGCGGTTGACTTGCCATAAAATTTTATTGCGTGCGTCTGTTTGGCGTAAAGAGAAATACCAGGCGCAGGTGTTTTGATAAGGCTTTTAGATATTGACTTTAATGAGGTATGTTAATAAAATTATTAAATTTAGATGTTTGTTTGTAATGCCCTTTATTGCCGGAAAGGGGTGCGGCGACAGGCTTTGCCACGATGTTTTTTAACCCCTGTTTAGTTGTTCATCTTTAAGAGCGTCTTTTTTTAAAGCGGGTTTGCATGAATGGAAAAAAAAATAATAAATTTGTTGAATTGTTTTTAGTCAGTTTTTTATTCCTGTTTCTCGAACTGGTTGTTATCCGCTGGCTTTCCGCAGAGGTTCCTATTTTTGCCTACTTTAAGAACTTTCCCCTGCTGGCCGCTTTTTTGGGGCTTGGGCTCGGTTGTGCCCTTGCGGACTATCGCCGGGACTTGGTCATTCTTGCGCCGTTTGCTTTTAGCCTGTTGTTTATAATTATTATTTTTGCGGAGCAATTAGAGCTGCACCAGATCGTATTCCCGGAAAAATATATATTTGCCTGGGGCCGGACTTCCGAATCATGGAGTCCCGGTGAGGTCTGGCGTTCCATCCATCATCTGGCCGTAATTTTTTCTGTTTTTCTGCTGGTGATGTTCTCCTTTGCCTGTTTGGGGCAGCGGTTGGGGAAACTTATCAGAACCGGAGAGGCGCTCGTGGCATATAGTGTCGACATCGCCGGAAGCCTTACCGGAATCGTTCTCTTTTCCATCCTTTCTTTTCTGCAATTACCCCCCTTTGTGTGGTTGTCGACCGGTTATTTAATCCTCTTCATTTTGATCAGAAAGTCTTTCCGGTTTTTGAGAATCCCTACGCTGATTTGTTTTTTGATTGTTATTCTTTTAGCGTCATTAATCGCTTCCGAGCGGCCGCTGCTGTGGTCGCCCTACTACAGAATCGAAATCAGTAATTTTATGGTCAAGAAGGCGGATCGGTATATACCGGCAGGGAAGCTTATTTCCGTTAACAGGGATATGCACCAAACCCTTTATGACCTGTCTGATGAAATGGCAGAAGTCCTGCCCGATTTTGTTAACTCCAGAAGGCTCGAATACTATTTGCCATACATCATCAGCAGAAATTATGATTCCGTCCTGATTGTGGGGGCCGGGGCGGGTAATGATGCCGCTGCTGCCGTTAAATATAAGGCCCGGGTTATTGATGCGGTTGAGATCGATCCTGTGATCGCGGATTTAGGCAAGAGTTTGCATCCGGATAAACCGAATCTGGCGCCCAATGTTAATCTTATTATTGACGATGCCCGCTCATATTTCAAAAAGGCGAAGAAAAAATACGACTTGATTGTATTCAGTATTCTGGATTCGCATACGGCGCTTTCGTCTCTGTCTTCCCTGCGATTAGATAATTTCGTATATACCACAGAGAGCATCAAGGAAGTATACTCATTGCTGAAGCCCAAAGGCCTCGTCGTTTTATCCTTTCACGAATGGGGGCATGAATGGATCGGGGAAAGATTGTTCAGGGTTTGTCAGGAGGCAATCGGAAAAGACATAATTGCTGCCAAGTATAGAGGGCGCATATACATAATTTTTGGCAAAAATACGAATTATGATTTGATAAACCAGCGACTCGCATCCCTGAGGCTTGAAAGACCCACCGAAGTTTACAGTGAATCCAAAATAAAAGTAACCACGGATGACTGGCCCTTTCTGTACGCGCACCCAAACGGGCAACCGGTTGTTTATTATTTTGCGTTGCTTCTCATTGCTATTATCGCCCTTGTTCTTGTTCGTGTCGTCTCGAAGCCGGATTCCAGCGAGACACAAGTGAAATTTAAAATGGACTGGCAGATGTTTTTTCTGGGGGTCTCGTTTTTGCTGCTGGAAACAACAAGCTTGACCAGAACGGCTTTGCTGCTGGGGTCTACCTGGCTTGTCAACGCATTTGTATTTGCCGGTATCCTTATTATGATATTGTTGGCCAACCTGCTGGTCTTAAGGTTCCGGATTAATAAGTTGCTGATAAGTTATATTTTTCTGTGGGGCTCGCTGGTTTTTGTCTACTTGTTTCCGCTTGATGTGCTTAATCTCCTGTCCTTTGGTGCCAGAGGGGTCTTGGGTTCCATGATTGTCGCCTTACCGTTGCTCTTTGCCGGGATTGTATTTGCAATATCTTTTGCGCAAGTGAGAGATGCCAGCTTTGCGTTGGGATCAAATCTCCTGGGGGCGGTATTGGGCGGTATTCTGGAAGCGCTTTCACTGAGTGTTGGAATAAAAAACCTTCTTTTACTGGCGTTGGTTTCATACATTCTGTCCTATTTGTTCATCAAGCTTAAACGCCCTCTTTTAGATAAAACAGATTTTGTTGAAAGCTGAAAAATCCGGTCGCTCACATAGCCATGCTGAATCCTGAATTAAACAGAATCCCCGGCGATGTCCGTAAGGTTTACCTTATCGCGGCCTGCGGCACCGCCATGGCGGCCCTGGCCTGTATGTTAAAGGAGTTGGGATACCAGGTCACGGGATCGGACCGGAATGTTTATCCGCCCATGAGCGACCTGCTGGCCGACCGGGGCATTGCCATTGCGGCCGGCTTCTCGGAAAACAATCTGGCCTATGGCCCGGATCTGGTGGTGGTGGGTAATGCCGTCACCCGGGACAATCCTGAAGCAAAAAAAAACAGCCGAATTGGAACTCCCCTATTGCTCCATGCCCCAGGCCGTCAACCATTTTGCGGCGGCGGGTAAAGAAATCCTGATGGTCTGCGGCACCCACGGAAAAACCACCACCTCGTCCATCCTGACCGGGATTCTTCATGCGGCCGGTCTTGACCCTTCATTTGTTATCGGCGGCGTGCTAAAGGATTTTGGCGGAAATTTCAGGCTGGGTAAGGGGCCGCATCTCGTCCTGGAAGGGGATGAGTATGACACGGCTTTTTTTGACAAAGGGTCAAAATTTCTCCATTACCCGGCCAAAGCCACCATCCTGACCGGCGTGGAATTCGATCATGCCGATATTTTTGACGATCTGGCCGCTGTTAAACGGACGTTTGACCGGCTTCTGTCCGGCCTGGGACCCAACAGCACGGTTGTCGCTTTTGATGCCGATGCCAATGTTTCTGAACTGGTAAACAATCGGGCCTGCCGGATTATCCGCTATGGCGGTCATGAAGACTCCGAATGGCGACTGGGCCGGGTAACGGTCCGTCCCCCGCTGACGGAATTTGAAATCATTAAATCCGGTCGTGTGCTGGGCCTTTTTTCAACCCCGTTAATCGGTCGCCATAATCTCTATAATGCCCTGGCTGCCGTGGCCGTGGCCGACAGCGTCGGCGTATCAACCGATGCCATATCCCGCGGCCTGGCCGGTTTTGGCGGCGTAAAGCGGCGGCAGGAGGTGCGGGGCGTCAAAAACAACGTTATTGTAATGGATGATTTCGCCCATCACCCCACGGCTGTGGCCGAAACCCTGGCCGGTGTCAGAAGCGCCTATCCCGATGTCCGGCTGGTGGCGGTGTTTGAGCCCAGGACCAATACCAGTATGCGGGATGTTTTTCAGGCGGATTACGCCCGGGCCTTTGACGCAGCCGATATTATTTGTATCAGTCATCCCCCTCATCCAGAAAAGGCGCCGGAAGGACATCGTTTTTCTTCTGAACAACTGGCGGCCGATCTTACCGGCCGGGGAAAAAACGCCTTTTGTTTCAAAAATGCGGACAAGATCGTAGCCTTTCTCGCTTCCGAAGCCCGGCCCGGTGACCTGATTCTGGTCATGTCCAACGGCGGGTTTGACAATATCCACCACAAGCTGTTGACCATGTTGTAAGTCCAGGGGTTTCGACCGTTGGCCTGTCTGGCGAAGGCTTTGGCTTTAAGGGGCCAAGGATCCCAGGGGCCGAGGGCTCAAGGGCTTGTTGTTGTAGTTCACTTGACCCCTATACCCCTGGAATCCTTGGGTCCTTCGTTTGTCACAACTGGTCGGAAGATGAACCGGAAGTATAAAAATGCGCATCCTGTTCAGGCGCCCTTGTGTTTTATGGCAGAATCAAATATTGTTACCCCCGTGAAAAAATGTCGTATTGAAACACAATTTTACAATACGGAAATTATTGTTTCTTAGTGTAGGCGTAAAAAAAACATAATTTGGATGGCAAAGTAAAAAGTTCAAGATCAAGACGCGCAAATCCTGAGGGATACAGCGTACATAGAAGTACGTGAAATCCCGAAGGATGAAGCGCAACGCAGATATTGGACTTTTTAAGAAGCCATCTTAGTTGGAGAAATGGAACGTGAACATTAATGACAGGCCGCTTCGCGTCTGCCTGTTGAGTTATCGCAGCAATCCCCATTGCGGCGGGCAGGGGGTGTATGTCAGGAATTTGAGTTCCGGGCTGTCCCGCCTGGGTCACCGTGTGGAGGTCGTGTCCGGGCCGCCGGATCCGCAGTTGAAAGACGGGGTAAAGCTGACCCATCTGCCGACCCTGGATCTGTACAATCCGGAAAACCCCTTCCGCATGCCGTCCTTAAGAGAGCTGTCGGAGCCGATCAATTTCATGGAATGGCTCGGCGTGTCCACCATGGGCTTCCCCGAGATGTTCACCTTCGGCTTACGGGCCTACAACTTTCTCAAAAAAAATCACCATCGTTTTGATATTGTTCATGATAATCAGAGCCTTTCCTACGGTGTCTGGGCCATTAAACGGAAAATGCCGACGGTCATTACGATTCATCATCCCATTACCCGGGACAGGGAAATCGCCATCAAAAGCACCCGTTCTTCACTGACCCGGCTGAAGCATATGCGCTGGTACTCGTTTATCGGTATGCAGAAAAGGGTCTCCCGCACCTTTCCCCGGATTTTAACGGTTTCCGAATGCTCCCGGGCGGATATCTGCCGGGATTTTGATATCCCCCGACACCGCTTTGCCGTGGTGCCCAACGGCATCAATACCGAGCTGTTTTATCCCATCCCGGAGATCGAGCGGGAGCCCGACCGCATTATCGTGACCAATAGTGCCGACACCCCGTTAAAGGGCCTTTATTACCTGTTGCGGGCCGTGGCACTGATTGCCGCCGAGCGGAGCGTCAAGATGACCGTGATCGGAACGCCCAAGGAAAACGGTGGTGTTGTCCGGCTTGTGAAAAAACTGGGTATCGGCCCGCTGGTCAATTTCACAGGCCGTGTCAGCAATGAGGATTTTGTCAGGCATTACGCCCGTTCGACGGTGGCGGTGGTGCCCTCCGAATACGAGGGCTTCGGCCTGCCGGCCGGAGAGGCCATGGCCTGCGGGATTCCCGTGATCAGCACTTCCGGCGGGGCTTTGCCGGAAGTGGTGGGAGACGCCGGGATCATCGTTCCGCCCAAAGACGCGGACGCGCTGGCCAGGGCGATTGTGCGGGTGCTTGACAACCCGGCGCTGGCCAAAGAATTGGGACAAAAAGGGTATAAACGCGTACATCAGCTGTTTACCTGGGAAAATGCCGCCCGGGAAACAGTGAAGTTATATCGGGAGGTTATTGATGGTTACCGCTGATTTCAGCCGACTGAAGATAGGGCCCGGATCCGTCATTCTGGATATCGGCTGCGGCGAAGGCCGCCATGTCTGCGCCGGGTATCAACAAAAAGGCGTTACCGTGGTGGGCGCGGATCTGTGTTTTGATTCCTTAAAAGGCGCCAAGGGGAGACTGGAGTTCCATGACCAGCTCGGCGAACACGGGGGCGGTGCTTGGGGCCTGCTGCAGACGGATATTACCCGTCTGCCGTTTGCCGACGGTACCTTTGATCTGGTCATTTGTTCCGAGGTGTTGGAACATATCCCGGAAGACAGTGCCGCCATGCGGGAAATCATCCGGGTGGTCAAGCCGGGCAGCGACCTGGTGGTCAGTGTGCCCCGCTATTATCCCGAGCGGATCTGCTGGGCCCTGTCCGATGAGTATTTCAACGTCAACCAGGGTCATGTCCGGATTTACCGGCAAGACCAGTTGATAGGCCGCCTGGAAAAAATGGGCGTCAGGCAGTATGCCCGGCATTTCGCCCATAGCCTGCATTCACCCTACTGGTGGATGAAATGTCTGTTCGGTCCGACCCGGACTGATTGCGTTCCGGTCAACTTGTATCACCGGTTTCTGACCTGGGATATCATGAAAAAGCCGAAACTCACCAGGGCTGCCAGCCGTTTGCTGAATCCGGTCCTGGGCAAAAGCCTGGTGCTTTATTTTAAGAAACAGGCAGCGTAAAAATCGCGCAGGCCGCGAATGCTGTAGGGGCAGGCCCCCGTGCCTGCCCGATAAAAGGGCACCCACAGGGGGGTGCCCCTACAGAGAGGTAGACGGCGCAGGCCCGGGGGTTGTAGGGGCAGGCCCCTGTGCCTGCCCGATTTGATAAAAGCGCAGGTTAATCGGAAAAAATCATAAAAACCCCGGTTATAGGAGGTGCCGATTATGATGATGACGGCGGAAGCATATGAAGAGAGTCTTCGCAAGCTGAATCTTAACGTTTACCTGTTCGGGAAAAAACTGGATAATGTGGTGGATAACCCGATTATCCGGCCCTCCATGAACGCGGTTGCCAAAACCTATGAACTGGCTCATTTGCCGGAGCATGAAGATCTGATGACCGCCACGTCCCATCTGACCGGCCGGACCATTAACCGCTTTACTCATATTCATCAGAGCACCGCCGACCTGGTTAAAAAGACCCGCATGGGCCGCCTGCTGGGCGGGGCCACGGGCTGCTGTTTTCAGCGTTGCGTGGGCATGGATGCCTTAAATGCGCTGTCCATCGTTACCTATGATATCGATGCCGAACACGGCACCGAATACCACCGGCGGTTTAACCGGTACCTGGAATATGTTCAGGAGAACGACCTGACCTGCGACGGTGCCATGACCGATCCCAAGGGCGACCGTTCCCTGCCGCCGCACAAACAGGCCGACCCGGACATGTACATGCGGGTGGTACAGGTCAAGGACGACGGGATCGTTGTCCGCGGCGCCAAGGCCCATCAGACCGGGGCCGTAAACTCCCACGAAATTATCATTATGCCGACCATTGCCATGCGCGAGGCGGACAGGGATTACGCGATTTCGTTCGCCCTGCCCAGTGACGCCGAAGGCATCACCTACATCATGGGCCGGCAGTCGTGTGACACCCGGAAGCTGGAAAAAGGGGTCATTGATCGGGGCAATTTTATTTTTGGCGGCCACGAAGCGCTGGTGGTGTTCGAGGACGTGTTCGTGCCCCATGAGCGGATCTTCATGCTCAGGGAGTATGCGTTCGCCGGCCGGCTGGTGGAGCAGTTCGCCGCCTATCATCGCCAGAGTTACGCCTGCAAGGTGGGGGTGGGCGATGTGCTCATCGGCGCGTCCCAACTGGCTGCCGAATATAACGGCGCGGACCGGGCCTCCCACATTAAAGATAAAATCGTGGAGATGAATCACCTGAACGAGACCCTGTTCTGCGGTTCGATCTCCTGTGCCGCTGCCGGCCATGCCGAGCCCAGCGGGACCTATGCCGTCAATACGTTGCTGGCCAATGTGTTCAAGCAGAACGTGACCCGGTTCCCATATGAAATTGCGCGACTGGCTCAGGACATTGCCGGCGGGCTGATGGTCACCCTGCCGTCGGAAGACGATTTCAACGCGCCGGCTGTGGGTGACATGCTGAAAAAATACTTCAAGGGCCGGGATGACATACCGGTCGGACACCGGCAGCGGATCCTGCGATTGATCGAAAACCTGACCCTGGGAACTGCGGCCGTGGGCTATCTGACCGAGTCCATGCACGGTGCCGGATCGCCTCAGGCACAACGCATCATGATTTCCCGGCTGGTCAATATGGATGAAAAGAAGAAAAAAGCCGGCAAACTGTGCGGCATTGATGATGAATAAATGACCGCTGACATGAAAACAGCGCGAATCAAATTCTGCGGAGGATGCAACCCCGAATATGACCGTGTGGCCGCAGCCGGACGTATCCGGCGGCATCTGGAGGCGGCCGGATACAGGGTCGAAACCGGCAGCGGAAAAGGCGACCTGGCGGTTGTTGTTTGCGGGTGCGCCTGCGCCTGTGCCGATGTGAGCGGGCTGAAGTGTGACCGAATGATTACGGTGACGGGAGAGGAAGAAGAGGCGAAATCATATCTCTACAGCGTGTAGGGGCGACCGGCGGGTCGCCCTCCGGCGGTGGCACCGGTTAAAGAGATAGCCGCTTGTCCGGAATGACGGGTTGTTGGGAAAATATCTATATGACGTTAGGTGTTTTGAGGAAATTTCATGGGATTTCAGCTGACCCGCAGGATCGATTATTTCCAGTCGGCCACGGATGGTCATATCAAGCTGGATTCGCTGATGAAAATTCTGCAGAATGCGGCCCTTGAGCATGTCCATGAAGCGGATCGCGATTCCCGGGTGCTCATTTCCGAAGGGTTCGCCTGGATCCTCAACAAGGTCGCCCTGACCATTTTCAGGCATCCCTTTTACGGGGAAACCCTGACGGTCGATACCTGGCACCGGGGAACGAAAGGTTTCAAGTCTTACCGTGAGTATGAAATCCGGTCGGGCACGGAAAAGGTCGCCGCGGCCGCAAGCTCCTGGCTTTATCTTGACCTTGACCGGCGGCGGGTGATCAAAGTGCCGGTGGAGACAGATGCCCTTTACGGGGTCAGGCCGGACTTCGCCCTTGACTTTGATATCGAACAGTGGCGGCCGGACAAAAAGCTTGAGCCGGCCTTTATCATGGCTATCACCACCCGTCATTCGGATTACGATATGCTGGGGCATGTCAACAACGCCGCTTATTTCGATTACCTGGACACGCTGCTTCATCAGTCGAACAACGGTCTGGCCGGGGTAAAAGGTATCGCCATCCAGTATAACCGGGAAATCGGTGCCGATGTCCGGCGGATCCAGGCGGGTGTGTCCGGCAACGAAACCGGCGGCAAATCTTTTATTATTTATGATGAAAAACAGGTATACGCCTGCGGGGATATCTCGTTTGCGGGTTGAACCCTCGACCCCTTGGCCCCTTGAACCCTTATTAAGGTTAGGAACTGAAAATGGAGGATAAAATGCCCCAGACCATTATGAACGACATTCGCGCTTATCTGGACAAAAAAGACATTCCCGTTCACGGTGTGGCCGACGCGGTTGAGCTGAACCGCATCGCGCCGGCGGGTTTTCGCCCGGAGGATATGCTGCCCGGTGCCCGTTCGGTGTTGATCGTGGCCAAGCCTTTGCCTTTGTCGGTTTTCCAGACACCCAAAAACCATAAAATATATTCGTTCTACACCAGTTCATTTCATACTTACTACCAGGCCACCAACGAGGCGGTGAACAGCCTCTGCCTGATGATCGAAGACGCGGGATACGCGGCCCTGCCCATACCGTCCTACAGTCCCTTGAAATTTCATGATGGTGAGCCCCGTGGCCTGGTCAGCCTGAAACATATGGCCGTGGCTGCCGGCCTGGGGAAAATGGGCAAGAACACCCTTCTGATTCATCCCGAAGAAGGCAACATCCTACGTCTGGGCGGGTTGATGACGACATTGGAACTGCCGGCCGACGGTCCCGGCGAGTTTCCCAAACTGTGCCCGGCGGGTTGTCATAAATGCCTGGATGCCTGCCCGGTAGGGGCCTTGTCGGAGAACGGCATCAATAAAATGCAGTGCATGGGAAACTGCATTGACCATCTGTTGATGCCGCCGCGATGGGCTTTATCCATGATTCGCTGGCCGGTGGGTAAAAGCCGAATGCTGACCAATCTCATGGACCTGTTTGCGTTGAGTTTTTTTGAAAGCTACGGTGTGTCCTGCTTTGCCTGTCTCAAGGCCTGTCCCCATTTCCCGGGCAATCGGAAAGCAGCCGGCTGACCGGCGGATAACTTTTTACTGCTTAAAACCATGTCAAAAAGAGAACGGTTTGTTTTTTTGTTTTTTTTTGTTTCCCTGCTGATAATCGGCATGGTTGTGGCTGATGATTACGGTGTGCCCTGGGATGAATACAGGCAACGGGCCACTGGCTTTTTCGCGTACAACTACCTGGTGAATGATGATGACGCCCTGTTTGATTATCAGGATAGATGCTATGGGACGGCTTTTGAGCTTCCCCTGGTTATGCTGGAAAAGGTTCTGGATCTGCAGACCACCCACACAATTTTTATCATGCGGCATTATGTCGTTTTTCTTTGTTTTTATTTTTCCTGCATGGCTTTTTATTTTCTAACCAGAAAACTGTTCGGAAGCTGGCAGCTGTCCCTGGTGGCAGTCGGACTGCTGGTCGTCAGTCCGAGAATTTTCGCTCATGCGTTTTATAACTCCAAAGACCTCGTTTTCATGTCCGTGTTTATCATTTCCTTTTATACCCTGACGGTTTTTATGGAGAGACAGACGTTTTTAAGCTGTTTGTTCCATGCCGCATCGTCGGCCTTTCTTATCGATATAAGGGTCGTTGGTCTGATGATTCCGTTTTTTACGGTTTTCTGGATAATTGTTCGATGTTTTCGGGACAGGATGATGATTGCACTTTTGAAAAAAGGGCTGTTATATTTAGCCCTTTTAACCGGTTTAGTCATTTTATTCTGGCCTTATCTGTGGCGAAACCCTATGTCCAACTTCGTGGACGCGTTTATCACCATGAGCCATTATCCCTGGATGGATTTTATGCTTTACGGCGGGGAGTATATCAGATCCGATCGTCTCCCCTGGCACTACCTGCCGGTCTGGATATTGATTACCATTCCCCCGGCCTACTCATTGTTTTTTTTCGTGGGCGCGAGCGTCATTCTCTTCAGTTTTATTAAAAGCCCCAAAGGGTTCCTGTTGGAAACGACCGGCCTCTTTCTGGTTATGGCCTGGTTCTTCTGCCCTGTTATTCTTGTGATTGTCTTGAAATCCACCATCTACGACGAGTGGCGGCAACTATATTTTATTTATCCGGCATTTGTTCTCTTAAGCGCCGCCGGTATAAAAATGGTCTGGGAGTTGCCCGGGGGCTTTCGTCATATGTTAAAAACGGCGGCGTTTTTATGCCTGGCCGCAAACATGGTGGTGGCTTTGCATTTTATGGTCAGGTTCCACCCCCATGGCAATGTCTATTTCAATGTGCTGGCCGGTACGGATTATAAACAGGTTAAGAATCGTTTTGAAATGGATTACTGGGGACTGGCTTATCGGCAGGCCCTGGAAAAGATTCTGGAGGTTGATAATAGAAAAAAGATCCTGGTTTTTTCCGTTAATTGTCCCGGTGTGTATAATTCACTGATTCTTCCGGAAAAAGAAAAGCGCCGGATTTGGTTTACAAATGATATGGATAAAGCGGATTATTTTATCACCAACTACAGGCTGCACAGTAAACCTTATGAGTTGGAGAAAGAAATGTTCTCGGTCTACGTTAAGGGGGTGAAGATCGCATCGGTTTTCAGGTCGTTCTAAGGCGTTGAAGCACACCCAGGGTCTTGACGCGGGAGTGGGGCTCAAACAGGCCTGAAGATAAGGCCAGTTTGTAAATTTCGTAAGGGGCCTGTCCGCCTTCGTCCGGGTTTTCAAAAATATCGTGAATCAGTAAAAATCCGCCCGGCATGATGTGTTTTGCCCAGCTTTCATAGTCGCCGGTGGCGGTTTCAAGGGAATGACCGCCGTCAATGAAAACCAGGGAAAGCGGGGTGCCCCAGGACCTGGCTGCTACGGACGAAGGACAGACAATGGGCACCACCGTATCGTCCAGACCGGCTTTTGCAATGGCCGACAGAAAAAGGGGCAGGGTATTGATGCGTCCGGTCTTGTAATCGTAAAGGGAAGGATCAAAATATTCTTCGCCGGGCTGCTGTTCTTCCGAACCTTTGTGATGATCAATGGAATAAAGAACACCACCGTTGTTCCGGCAGGCAATACCCAGGCAGACAGCCGATTTTCCGCAGTAACTGCCGATTTCCAGGCAGGGGCCGAGCCGGCTGGCTTCCAGCGCTGTAAGATACAGGTGGGCCGCTTCTTCCTCGTCCAGGAATCCTTTTATGTCGTCAAGCTGTCGGATATCGAAAGTCATGATTTTCTAATGTCGTCATAATCGGCCACTAATACTTCCCGCGGCTTGACGCCGTCCGACGGGCCGACCACGCCTTCCCTTTCCATGGTTTCCACTATCCGGGCCGCCCGGTTATATCCAATGCGCAGGTGCCGTTGGATGGAGGAGATGGACGCCTGCCGTGTTTTGGCCACCAGGGCAACGGCTTCATCATATCGTTCATCGTAATCCCCGGTTTCCTCGTCGCCTTCCGGCCGGGGCGGCGCTTCGGTAACGCTTTCATCAAAATCCGGTCGTTTCTGTTTTTTCAGAAAATCAATCACCCGCAGGACCTCGTCTTCGGAGATAAAGGCGCCGTGAATGCGCTGGAGCTTTGCCGTTCCGGGCGCCAGGAAAAGCATATCACCGTTGCCCAGCAGGCTTTCGGCGCCATTGGCATCCAGAATGGTCCGGGAGTCTGTTTTGGAGGACACCTGGAAGGATATCCGGGTGGGAAAGTTGGCCTTGATGACACCGGTGATAACGTTCACCGACGGCCGCTGGGTGGCGATAATCAGATGAATTCCGGCGGCCCGGGCCATCTGTGCCAGACGCGTCAGCGCCGATTCCACTTCCCGCGAGGCGACCGACATCAGGTCCGCGAATTCATCGATAATGATCACGATGTAAGGCAGGGTTTCATCTTCTGTCTCCCCGGCTTTTTTTTCCTTGACGATTTTTTTGTTGTACTGGGTGATGTTGCGGACTTTCCTTTCGGAAAGTTTTTCGTACCTGTCCTCCATCTCCCGTACGGCCCAGGAAAGGGCGTTGGTGGCTTTTTTCATGTCGGTAACCACCGGTGTGATCAGGTGCGGGATCTTGTTGTAAAGCGACAGCTCAATACGTTTGGGGTCGATCATCAGCAGTTTGACTTCATCCGGCCGGGCTTTGTAGAGCAGGCTGCAGATCATGGTGTTCAGGGCCACACTTTTACCCGATCCGGTCGAACCGGCCACCAGCAGGTGGGGCATCCTGTCCATTTCCACGGCCAGGGGTTCACCGACGATGTTTTTGCCCAGGCACAGGGTCAACCGTGATTTCTGCTTTTCAAAGCTTTCGGAAACAATAATCTCTTTAATGCGCACAAATTCCCGTTCCATGTTGGGGATTTCAATGCCGATCACGGACTTCCCGGGAATAGGGGCCACGATGCGGATGCTCATGGCCCGAAGCGCCAGGGCCAGGTCGTCCGCCAGGGTGACGATCTTGTTGATTTTAACCCCGGGCGCGGGTTCATATTCAAACATGGTGATGACCGGGCCGGGCGTAACAGCGGTGACCGAACCGTTGACACCGAAGTCTTCCAGTTTCTTTTCGAGCAGGCGCGACAGCATCTGCAGGCTGTCATTGTCAACCGAGGCGGGGCGGTCGTCCGGATCGTCCAGAAGCTTGACGGACGGCAGGGAAAAGGCGCCATCCTCATGCATGAACGAAAATTCTTCCTGCCGGGGACGGGGTATGGCTTTTACGGGCGCAGCGGTCGGCGTGTTGATTTTCAGCTCGCCGGTTTTTTTCGGCGGTTTTTTCTGTTGCGCGGCCAGGCGTTTTTCCGCTTTTAGTTTTCGCTCTTTACGGATGATACGGCGTGTTTTCAGTTTTTCGTAAAATGATCGCCCCAGATGCCAGCATGATTTAGAAAATTTGACCGGTGAAAAGCTCGTGGCCGTGATCAGGCCGATGAGCAGGAGGATAATCGTGATGAACAGGCCGCCATTGGGGCCGGCCATGCCGGTTAACATCTCCTGCAGAACGTCTCCGGTTACGCTGTGGGCCGGATAGGCGATGAACAGCGTCTGGCCGGTCTGGAAAGATGCCAGACAGCCGGTGGCGATCATCAGCAGCAGGCCGCCCCAGGCGATGCGGATAATGGCCCGGATATCCGTCCGGGTAATAATGCGTGTGCCGGCCAGCAGCAGGAGCAGGGGGACCCAGAAAGCGCCGATGCCGAATCCGGCCAGCAGCAGGCCGGCGGTATGTGCGCCAAGCGGCCCGAAGAAATTATGGATCTTTCCTGATGTTGAAGCGGCCATACCGACGGCGGGGTCCTCCGGGCTGAAGGTCAGCAGGCTGACCACGGTCAAGATGACAAGGAAAAAAAGCAGTATGCCGCTGATCTCTTTACGCATTACAGATCGTTTCCGTTCCGGGGTATTTTTTTAAAAAGTTAATCGTTACAATACCATACCCTTTTTTCGAATAATGGCAAAGCAAAAAGTCCAATATCAGAATTATATGGCACTCGTATAAAAAACTAGGCTGGCTGCGTAAAAAGTTCAACAACAAGGCGCGCAAATCCTGAGAAATGCAGCGTACTTAGTCGTACGTGAAATTTCGAAGGATGCAGCGCAACGCCGTGTTGGGCTTTTTACGCTGCCAGCAATCATAGCTCGACAATGATTGGTATCACAACCGGACGCCGTTTAATGGTAAACTTAAAATATTGTCTTAAGGCGATTTTCATTTTGGCTTCGATAATGGCCACCCGGTCCGGGACGGAATTGTCGATTTCTTCCACGATTTCAAGGATTACGCATTCCGCGTCCTGAAGCAGATGGCCGGTGACACCGGGAAAAACAAACCCCTTGGAAATAATTTCCGGACCATGAAGAATAATCCCGGTTTCCTCGTCAAAGATCATGACCACCACGACCAGACCGTGTTCGGATAATTCCCGGCGTTCCCGCAGGACCCGCTGGCCGACATCACCGACGCCCTTGCCGTCGACCAGCACCCGGCTGGTTTCAATCCGCCCGCCAAGGCGGCCGCCGTATTCGTCAAATTCGATAATTTTTCCGTTATCGGGCAGCAGCGTCCGGTCCTTTGGGATGCCCATTTCTTCGGCCAGCCGGATATGGTGTACCAGGTGGCGTCGTTCCCCATGAATTGGGATGAAATACAATGGGTTCACGATGTCGATCATTTCTTTGAGCTCGTCGGCAAAGGCGTGCCCGGAAACGTGGATATCGGATATCTTCTCATAGATTACCCTGGCCCCGTCTTCACAGAAGTTATTGATGACACTGGCAATGGCTTTTTCATTGCCGGGAATGAACTTGGAAGAAAGGATAATGGTGTCATCGGGCTTGGTCTTGATCATTTTATTGTTGCCCGTGGCCATGCGGGCCAAAGAAGACATGGGCTCACCCTGGCTGCCGGTGGTAACCACG
Source organism: Desulfosudaceae bacterium (assembly GCA_963674745.2). Classification (GTDB taxonomy): domain Bacteria; phylum Desulfobacterota; class Desulfobacteria; order Desulfobacterales; family Desulfosudaceae; genus JBFMDX01. The sequence continues at coordinate 2,092,305 of CAXXDV010000001.1, forward strand.
ATGATTTCCTCGTCGGGAAAATAGTCCACATCCTTGACGCTGATCTCCAGATGTTCCGGAATGGACAGGTATCCCAGGTTCCGGGCCGTTTGTGTGCTGACCTCGATACTTCTGCCGTCAAAGGCGATTTTGCGGTTGAACTTGACGGCAATGTCGACTATCTGTTGAATCCGCACGATATTTGAGGCAAACAGGGCGATGATGGCCCGGCCCGGACATTTGGAAATAAGCTTTTCCAGGGTGTCGCCGACCGTCCGGTCTGAAAGCGTGCGCCCTTCTTTTTCAACGTTGGTGGAATCGGACATCAGCGCCAGAACACCCTTTCGTCCGTGATGAACGAACTTGTCCACATCCGTGTTCATCCAGGGGAAGTGGCTCTGGCTCAGTTTGAAATCACCGGTATGAATGATCGTGCCCACCGGTGACTTGATGACGATCCCCACGCCATCGACCACGCTGTGGTTGACCCGGATGAAATCCAGGTCAAAAGGACCGATTTTCAGGGTGTCTTCGGGTGAAATCCGGTTCAGCCGGGCGTTTTCCAGCAGCCCCCACTCGTTGAGCTTGTGCTTGATCAGTTCCAGGGTAAAGGGGGTGCCGTAAACAGGCACATTAATGGCTCTTAATACATAGGGGATGGCGCCGATGTGATCTTCATGTCCGTGGGTGACGACAATGGCCGCAAAATTGTCCCGCTTTGCTTTTAAATAGCTGATTTCAGGGATAACAATGTCCACCCCCAGCATATAATCTTCCGGGAACATCAGTCCGGCATCGATGGCGAAAACGGTGTCACCGAATTCGATGGCCATCATGTTCAAACCGATTTCCCGGGTTCCCCCCAGGGGGATAATCTTTAACATTCCCCGAAAGCCTTTTGTGCCACAGCCGTTTCGGCAGCGGAAATTATGCACCAGATATTTAAGTGGTTATATCAAGTTTTTCAAAGATATCGTCAATCGTGGAGATGAACCACTCCCGCTGCCCGGCAGTCGCGTAAGCGATACAATTGCATCGTATGGCCGACTTTGTTCTGACCAGAAGCTCGCAGGTTATTTTGTTCTCATCGATCTCTACCGCAAAGAAAAATGGGCGGCAATTTTGATGATCGAGCTGGGTTTCGGAAAGCCGGTTTTCAGGAACGGTTATCCAGTACAGGTTTCCCATTTCCGGTGGCCCGAAAGCGTCTGTGAAATAATCATTCAGGCGGCCTGCCTCGCCCGGGCGAAGCTCATCAATTACATACTGTTTCATGTCCGTTTAATTAGCATAAGTTGTGGTATTGTACAATATGGGAAAAAAAGTTGGGAAAAAAGATTGATATCCGGCTGTCATCGGCGATAAAATCGAAAGATTCCAGTCTGTGTAATCAGCTGTTATTTCAAGGAACAGGAAAATGAATGATTCACGATCGCAGGACCTGTCCGCGTCTATTGACGGAAAATTGGATCAGTTACGTCGGGAAATCAACCGCACCGACCAGGACATACTGGCGCTTCTCAACCGGCGGGCGGAGCTGTGCGTGGCGGTCGGGCAGGTCAAGTCCGCCACTGATCAGACCATATTTAAACCGTTTCGTGAAAAAGAAGTACTTCAACAACTGATCGGCAATAATACCGGCGTTTTGCCCGAGGATCACCTGCGGGCCATTTACCGGGAGATACTGTCCTCGTCCAGGAAGTTACAGCGGCCCCAGAAAATTGTCTACCTTGGACCGGAAGGCACGTTTTCCTATTTTGCCGGTGTAGAGCTGCTGGGCAGCAGCTCGGATTTTCAGGCCTGCGGCAGTCTGGCCGAGGTGTTCGCGGCCGTGGCCGGCAAGCGGGCCTCGCTGGGGATCGTGCCCCTCGAAAATGCGCTTTACGGCAGTGTGGGGCAGAACCTGGATTTTTTCCTGAAACACCCGGTCTTTATTCAGGCGGAAATATTTTGTCGCATCAGCCATTATCTGATGGGGGCGGGAGACGGGCTTGACGGAATCAGGGCGGTATATTCCCATGCCCGGGCCCTTGAGCAGTGTGCCGGGTGGCTGGACGCGCGCCTGCCCGGGGCCGAGCGCGTTCCTGTATCCAGCACGGCCGCTGCCGTCGGCAAGGTGGCCGACCGCAGGGATACGGCCGCCATCGGACACAGCAAGCTTGCCGATATGAGTTCCCTGAATGTACTCGCTGCCGGAATCGAGGACACACCGGACAACTGGACGCGGTTTATCGTTATTGGCCCGGAACTGCCCAGGGGCAGCGGACGGGATAAAACATCGATGCTGTTTACCCTGCCGCACCAGTCCGGCGCACTGGCCCGGGTGCTGGCTGTGCTGGCTGGAAGCGACATCAATATGAAAAAACTGGAATCCCGGGCCATGAAGGCGGATCAATGGCAGTACCTGTTTTTTGCCGATGTGGAATGTGATCTGGGTGACGATGAATATGCCGACCTGTTGCGGGAACTGGCAGAGAACTGTCATACCTTGAAGATCCTGGGCAGCTATCCAGCGGGACGATATATGGATGACGTCTGAACGGGGAGAGATATCCATTATGAAAACGATCGCCATCGTCGTTAAACCCGATCCGGAGGCCATCACCAATGCCGAGGCCCTGGAAAAGTGGCTGACGTCCCGCGGTGTGGCCGTTGTCCGGAAGTCACCTGAATCCCAACAGCCCGCTTCAGACGGCCTGTCCTGCGTGTTCGTTCTGGGAGGGGACGGCACCTTTTTAAGCGCGGCCCGCTGGATCGGTGACCTGGACATTCCTTTGATCGGTATCAAGTTCGGCCAGGTCGGCTTCCTGGCGGAAACGGTCGAGGAAGACCTTCTGTCCGCTGCGGAAAAAATTCTGAGCAACAACTATACCCTTGAACAACGCATGCGCCTGCAAGTCACCATTTTTAAAAACGGCCGGGAGCACGTCCGGCAGGCGGTTTTAAATGACGTGGTCATCAATAAAGGGGCAGTGGCCCGTTTGGCGCACATTAAAACCCATATCGATGATTACTATCTGACCACTTATCGCGGCGACGGGTTGATTGTTTCCACCCCTACCGGCTCAACCGCCTACTCCCTGGCAGCCGGTGGCCCGATTGTTCATCCCTCGGTGTCGGGCATTATTTTGACACCGATTTGTCCTTTTACGCTGACCAACCGGCCGCTGGTCGTGCCGGAAACCGTGCGGATCGAGCTGAGTCTGGCAAGGAAGCCAAAGGATATCATGGTTACCCTGGACGGGCAGGAAGGGTATGAGATTGATGAAAAGGATACTCTGGTCATTGAAAAAGCACCCCATCCGGTCAACATGATCATTCTGCCGGGGCAGCGTTATTTTGACGTTCTGAAGACCAAGCTGCAGTGGGGTGGGGGACCGGGCAACCCGAATGTTTAATGAGTGACCTTGAGCCCGGGCCCATGGCACCTTATGCTGTGTTGCATGCTTGTGACTGTTGTAGGGGCAGGCCCCCGTGCCTGCCCGCTCGTGAAACATCCGGAAAGGGAGGGCTACAATGAAAGTCTTTTTTCACGACGATTTTTACCAGGTGTACACCTCCGATCCGGCGGCCGCGTCCGGCCGTATGGAGGCTATCGTCAGAGAAATCAAACCCCACGTTACTTTTATCCAGGCGGAGATGGCCGATCATGACGATGTGGCGGCCGTGCATACCGCGGCCCACATCGACCATGTGCGGGACGAGGGGCTTTACCCCATTTCCATGCTGGCCGCCGGCGGCGCGGTCCAGGCCGCGGAGACCGGGTTGACCGAGCCCTGTTTCGGTCTGATCCGTCCCCCCGGTCACCATGCCTCGGCCGGCTCAAGCTGGGGCTTCTGTTATTTCAACAATATGGCCGTGGCCCTGTCTTCGCTCAAGCGCCGGCAGATGATCGCCACCGCTTATGTGCTTGATATCGATTTGCATTACGGCGATGGAACGGTCAATATTCTGGAGGACGAAGATTACGTGACCGTTCACAACCTGGAGTCCACCCGCCGAAAGGTCTACATGGACGAAGTCCGCCGCGAGATGGACAACTGCCGGGCCGACATTATCGGCATTTCGGCCGGGTTCGACAACCATCGCGAGGATTGGGGCAGTGTGTTGGAAACCGAAGACTATCACGAGATCGGCCGAATGGCGGCCCTGGCGGCCGGGCGCAACGACGGCGGTTGCTTTGCCATTCTGGAGGGCGGATACAACCATGATATCCTTGGCCGGAACGTGCTGGCCTTGATCCAGGGGATGTCGGCCGCATGATGATCGTTGCCGATAACCTGCAGGTCACCAGTTCCCGGGTGGCCCGGGCCATTGACAGCCGCGACGAGGAGGTGGTCCGCGCCATTGTCCGCCAGAGCCTTGCGGCCGGCGCTGATGCGGTTGACATCAATCCCGGGCCGCTGAACCGCGAGCCGGAAGACAAAATGGTTTTCCTGGTAGAGGCGGTGCAGTCGGAAACAGATAAACCGCTGCTGCTGGACACCACCAATCCCCGGGCACTGGCGGCGGGCCTGGCAATTGCCCGTAATCCGGTCATCATTAATGGCTTTTCCCTGGAGCCGGTCAAGCTGGAACATATTCTTCCCCTGGCCGCGCAATACAATGCCGATATTATCGGTTATTTGCTTGATGCCGGGAGCCGGGTGCCGACCGACGCCGATGACTGCCTGGCGCTGGCGGCTGATCTGTTTGAAGCCTTTACTCAATCCGGCGTTTCGCCGGGTCACCTGATTATTGATCCGGTGGTCGCCCCCCTGATCTGGGAGAACGGCCTGCAGCACAACCGGGCGGTACTGGCCGTCATCCCCCGTCTGGCCGATTTGTTCGGGTTCCCGGTTCGGACCATTGCCGGTATTTCCAACCTGACCACCGGCCAGGCCGATTATGACAGGCGCATGCGCCTGGAACAGGCCTTTATTCCCATGCTGGCCGCTGCCGGCTTGGATATGGCCCTGATGAACATGCGCCACACCGCGTCAATCCAGTGCCTCCGGGCCTGTAATATCCTGATGCACTCGGAGGTGTTTGCCTGGGAAGCGCTGGCGTAACTAGGTAATGGGCCAATTCGGGTGCCTTTTGACGGTTTCGAATCAACGGTGGATCACCTCTATCTCAAACAGCCGCGGCCACAGTTTACCCGTTACAAACAGCCGATCATTCTCCGCATCATAGGCGATCCCGTTGAGCACGGCATCGGGCTCCCCCGGATTGCAGACCAGGGGCAGAAGGCCCGTCAGGTCAATCCAGCCGAGCACCTGACCCGAGACCGGTGAAATCCTGGCGATCCGGTCTGTACACCAGACGTTGGCGTAGATCTCTCCTTTCACATACTCAAGTTCATTCAGCCGGCCGACCGGTAAACCCCCGTCTTTCACGGCGAGTCGCCCCAGTTCCCGGAAGCTTTCGGGATCAAGCAGGCGCAGGTGATGGCTTCCGTCGCTCATAATTAATCGGGTTCCGTCATGGGTCAGTCCCCACCCCTGACCGGGGTAACGGAACTTGCGCTGAAGATCAAAGGCGGCAAGGTCGTAAACAAAGGCAACATTCGATTGCCAGGTAAGCTGTATGAGCCGCTCTTTCCAGTCGGTCAGCCCTTCTGCCCAGTACCCGGCCTCTATCCGCCTCTCCTGGACAACCGCTCCTGTTTCTATTCTGACTTTCCGAAGAGAGGAGAGCCCTCTGCGGCCGGTGCTTTCGTAAAGAAACCCATTGCGGTAGAGCAGCCCCTGTGTGAATGCTTTGGGGTCATGGGGGTAGGCGTTCACCACGCGATACCCGTATACTGGGGCTTCGTCCCGGGCGGCCGGTTGCCCGCCCGGAGCATGGCCTGGCAGACATATCAGGACAATGAGGCTCAAGACCCCGGTCCATTCAAGCGTTCTTAACATAAGACATACCATTGCCTCACCCCTGCGAGTCCATAGTAAAGGCGTCGACCAGAGACCTTTTTATCCCTTAACTCTTTGCAGATAAATACTGCCGCCGGAATTCCTGGCGCACAGGGGCATATTTTGTTGAATATAATCCTTAAACGTCACGCCGATAAAATGATTAAAGAAATGAATCTTCCAACTGTCATTGTAAGCCAGAAAGGAATGTAGAAAATAGCACTCGTTCCAATATCTGCCCTGCTTTAACCAATCTGACGGGTATTCGAATGGGTAAAAAATGTCATGGAAATGAACAAATGTCCCGGGTGAAAGCGTCGGCAGTACTTTATTGAAAAGATATTGAACATCACTCCCCGCTTTAAGAACATGGCTGGAATCAATAAACAACAGGTCGCCAGGGCCGAGTTCGCTGAATTCTGATATGGGAACAGACTGAACTTCACGTTCGAGAATATCAACCTTCTCGTGCCCCCTGATCAAGGACCGTAACCTGTCCGGATACGGTTCAATGCAGGTCAATTCTATACTTTCCTCTCTTAGGATGTCCACGGTATCAAGGATTACGGCGGTGGAATAGCCCGACCCGACCTCAATTATTCGTTTTGGCCGATGCGCTCTTAAGAAGCAATAGAGGAAAATGGCATCAGCATAACAGAACCAGGATTGATTAAAGGCGTATCTGTTGTTTTCTGACGCTTTCTCTGTGAAGGGCATTTCCCCATAGAACGCGGCGAAACTCTCAAGAACTTTTTTCTGATGGTCGACATTGAGATCAACATCAACCAGAGATGACTGGGCCTCAGAGAAAACTTTTAAATAAGACGCTACCTGGTCGACATGTGGTACTGGAGAGTGGTAATGCCCGGGCAGATACATCAGGAAACTACGGGAACTCCGGATGTAACCAAGAAGCTGATGGAGTGTGTTTAATAAGTTCATGTTAGTATTTTCCAAAAAGGATAACGCGCTTGAAGAAAAAATCGGTTTTGGCCAGGCATTTTTATGTCTTTTTTAAAAAAGAGTTTATCAGAAAAATTAAGGGGTTACTTTTTTTTTGGAGAGATTCGTTTGTTTGTTTAGAATTTACCATTGTATGTTTAACGTCTTACGGTTAGCTTTGGCGCGACTTGCCTGAGCGAAGCGAAGATTGCAAGCCGTGGACATCAGCTATAACGCATTGTTGGGCCAATATTAATATTAAAAGGCGAATAATCTTTGAAGGATTGAAATAACATCCGACTGGCTTTTTGAATCTATTGTGCCAAGCTTTTTTATCAGTCGTGTTTTATCAATTGTTCGAAGCTGATCTAACACAATTTGCCCCTTTTTCTTTTGAAAAGTACAGGAAACACGAGTTGGATATTCTTTTTGGGCAGAAGTCAGTGAGGCAATGATCACTGTTCGGATGTTGCGATTCATTTCATCGGGAGAAATAACCAAGCCAGGCCTTGTCTTTTGGATCTCTGAACCAATGGTTGGGGCAAGGTTAACCAAATAAACATCAAAACGTTTCACTACCATTGCCATTCTTCCTCATCCCATGTATGAGAAATGTTATCATCAATGATTGGCTCGTCATCATTCTTTTCTCCCATGGCTTTGAAAGCGGCATCCCATCCATCACGAACATCTTTAACCGGTCGAATGATAATTTGATTTTTTTCAACCTCAATTTCAACATCATCCATAATGCCTGTTTGATCAAGGATGGGTTTTGGGATTCGCAAGCCTTGGGAGTTGCCAATTTTAATTATATGCGCTCTCATTTGATTTCTCCTTCGTCATTTGATGTAAATACATTGTAATTACATTGGCGGCAAAAGTCAAGAGCTGGTTCAAGAGGCATCCAACGTCTGAAGCCAATGGCAGCCAGGGCTTCCACCGACTTCCTTAAAGATGTTTGTTGTTCAATTCTCGTGGTTGTACAACAAAGCCCGCTCGGGCTGTTTTTTTTGGCTGACTTGTTAGCCCCTGTTTTTTCCAGAGGGGGCTACGGATTTTCGTAAAACACTAATACAGAAATTATTAAGGCTGTCTCCGGACTGTAATGCCTTTATTGCTAAAGCCTTGTGAAGATCACTTCCCGTACGCAATTGAAACTTGCCAGAATATCGTTTATCGCTCGTGGAGGGTGGTAAAGGCCGGCCGTCTTTTTTATAAGTGACGATCCATTCATCAACTATACGGCAGAGTTGACGATAAACTTTTTCTTCGTTGTCTCCGTGGCAACACTTACCGATCCATCCCGGCACAGAACCGACATAGCATTTATCTTCATCTGACCACTCAACAATTTTCAAATAACGATCTCTATCTTTCATTATTTGGCCTCCTCAATCTTCTGCTTGACAATTTTTTCCTGATAAGGCTTTGCATCATCACCAAGTTGACCTGAGACTGTGACAGCAACGCCTTTTTCATGTAAGAAATTTTGATGGCTACCTTTTCCGCCCCGATTAACAAAACCGGCATTCTCAAGGTCTTTGATTAGTTGACGAAGTTTTCTTGGCATGATTTATGGTACTGCTTTGGTACCACACTGTCAAGCAATTTGACTTGTTTATACGGTTTCCCCTATTACCTTATTCATCTTTATACATTCAAGTTGAGTCCCATCAGGCAACTCATGAAAATCTGTTCCGTTTTCAACATAACCATGGCGTATGTAAAAGTCCGACGCATTGATTGTAGAACAGAGATGCAGTTGATGAATATTTTTTTCCTAAAGAGATCGCTTTGAGTTTAAATAAAATTTTTCTGCCTATCCCTATCCCTTTTGAATTTGGGTGTACATAAATCGCACTTATTTCTTTATTCTTTATGTCAAGAATACCAAACCCTGACAAATTGACTTCTTGTTCCGCAACGATAATGACTTTTTCTTGTATAGCACTCTCGTAAATTTCAGGAAGAAGAATATTTGTCCATTTATCTATGCTTTCCGGGCTGTAATAGTCCTTGCACAACCATCGAATGGAGGCTTTGTGGCATTTTGATATTTCTTCTAAATCATATGTTGTCGCCAGTCGTATCTGCATTTTTTTTACGTATAACGTCTTCAGCCAAAGGGCGCCAGGGCTTCCACTAACTTGCCTAAAATTAATTTATGTTCAATCCCCATGGTTGTTCGAAACCCGAGTGCCCTGGCTGTCCACTTGAGCTTCTTGGTGTGTGCCGGGCACGGCACATGTTCTTAAAAGTGAGCCAAGGCTATCATATATTTGATAATTTTGGCAAGTCTTAGACCCAGCCTGATGGAGGCGAAGGGTGTAGCGGTAGTGCAACGGGGTACCGGTGACGGTGCTTCGGGAGGAAGCCGCCCTGCTGCGGCAGGGTACCGCGAAGGTACGGGATGACGCACAGGAATCGAGTATAAGGCGCGCACGCCGGGACGAGTCTGCACAACAAGGCAAAGTCCTCTATCCATCTTAAGGCGTGTCCGTAAACTCGGCATTTACGTACCGAAAGACACGTGCTTACCCCGGGAGATCTCTCCTGTGCCGTACAACGGCTGAGGGTCGGGTAACCGGCCCTGACCGCAGGGGAGAAGTCAGCAGAAGGCATAGTAGCCGGCGGAAACGAGCCGGGCCTCCCTTAAGCGGGAGAAGTATACCCGGAGGACTCACCCCGGTGAAGGCCGGAACGGTGCCCGGACCGAATGGCACGGGTAAATGGTGGTGGCAAGTAAGGGAGTATCTCTTACGGGGATAATGCGGCAGCTGCCGAAATTCACGTAGCGAGCTTTCTCTGAAAACCCGGTGGAACTGGTGGGATAACTCACAGCCGGTCTCATCAGTACCAGCCGAACCGCCTTGGTACGTGATCCGTATGCCAGGTGGTGTGGGAGGGGGTAGCCGTGAGGCTACTCCCTATCCCAATTATAAGGATTTAATATGGGTTCTTATATGGTCCCTCCCAGATTCCCGACAAAACGATCGTTGCTGTAGAAGCACTACGAGTTCTGAAAGTTGCATATCCAGTCTCTCCAGGCTCCAATTTGGGATATATCAGTCGTGTCTTTTCCCCAACTACTTGTCCATCTTGATCAAGCTCGACGAAGAATACTTCACTTGGGAGTGGTAACTTGCCATTGTATGAAACTCGGCAAGTAAGCCCAGAGATAGGGTGACAATTATTGATGGTGAATATCTTCTGCAAGTCTCCAGTCAGTTTCATAACGGGAACGCACCAGCCATCCTCGTTGGGGACCATTCCGTACTTACTGCAATCTTGGGGATCATAGACTCCTGAGCAGCTTAATACAGCAGAGAAAAGGAGTGCTGAAGCAACCCTGAAAATCAACCTCAAATATTTTATTTCTTGTCTTTGTTGCATACCTTATAACGTCTCAAGCCAATGGAAACCAGGGCTTCCACCAGCTTGGTTAAAGATTATGGTTGTTCAGTTCCCCTAATTTTTCAAAACCAGAGTGCCCTGGTTGTCCACTTGAGCTTGATTGTTGAACGAAGCCGCTACGCGGCGGATTAATAAAAAACAAGGTATACTCCAATACGTGCTCAATTACGGGCACCCCCAATAAAAGGAGTATACCATGAACGATTCGGAAGTAAAACGTTTCAACCGGCTTTATGAGCGGCACCTGGAGTTGCTCAAGCTTCAGGGGATGAGTCCGAGGACCATTGATCTCTATGCCCGTTCAGTCCGCCGCATTCGTAACCATTTTGATTGTTGTCCCGACCATTTACGTCCGGAACAATTGGAAGGTTATTTCTCTCAGCTGGTGGATAGCCATTCCTGGAGCACGGTCAGGGTTGACCGTAACGGCTTGCAGTTCTTCTGGCGGTATGTGCTCGGAAAGGACTGGGAATGGATCAAGATCGTCAAACCGCCGAAAGTCAAAACCATACCGGACATTCTTACCGTTTCCGAAGTTGAACGGATCATCGGCAAAACCAAGAAATTGCGTTACCGGGTATTTCTGCTGACAACCTATTCCATGGGATTGCGTCTGGAAGAGACGTTGTCCCTTCAGATCGGGGACATTGATGCTGAACGCAAAAAGGTCCATATCCGCCGGGGTAAAGGTCATAAGGACCGAATGCTGCCATTGCCGGATCTTACGTTGGAGGGCCTGCGGGAGCTTTGGCGTAAGCATCGTCATCCTAATTTGTTATTCCCCAATTGCAAGGGTTCTTTAGAAACCATCCGGGCGGCCACCAACTTTATGGATAAAGGCGGCTGTCAGAGGGCCATGAAAGTGGTCGTCGCCGAATGCGGCATTAAAAAAAAGTATCCATTCACTCCCTGCGTCACAGTTTTGCCACCCACCTGCTTGAACGCGGCTTAAGCCTCCGTCACATCCAGGCCCTGCTTGGCCATGCCAGTCCCTCCACAACAGCACGTTATACGCATCTAAGCGATATAACGGAGCAGGACAGCCTGACTGTCTTAAATGAGTTGATAAATACAATCCATGTTGATTTTAGAAAGGTATGATTATGGAACTGGCATCAATTATTGATCAGTACGCTGACAGGTTTATGGAAAAGCACGGCCAAAAAGCCTTGCCGGGGCATCTTAAAGCCTTGCGTGCCATACGCAGGTGCCGCACTCCTGCCTCCGGAGAATTTCACGTTCAGTGCCCCGGCTGCCAACATGGACAATGGAAACCAATGTCCTGCGGGCACCGGAGCTGCCCCAAATGCCAGAATCATGAGGCCAGTCAGTGGATCGACCGGCAGCAGGAGAAACTGCTTCCGGTGCTTTACTTTATGGCGACGTTTACGCTGCCGTTTGAACTCCGTCCGCTGGCCTGGAACAATCAGCGGGATGTATATTCAATCTTCTTTTCCTGCGTGTCCGAAACACTCAAGGATTTTGGCTTAAACCCGAAGCAAATGGGCGCAGAAATCGGTTTGACCATGGTTCTGCATACGAACACCCGAAGTCTGGATTATCATCCTCATATCCATGTGGTGGTGCCCGGCGGCGGGATTGATAAGCGCCGGCGACAATGGAAAAAGAAAAAAGGAAAATATCTGTTTAATGAGTTTAACCTGGCCACGGTCTTTCGTGCCCGTTTTCTGGCCGCTTTAAGAAAAGCCGGCCTTTATGTGCCTAAAAATACACCTGCAAAATGGGTCGTGGATTGTGAAAAGGTCGGTAACGGGCTCCCGGTCATAAAGTACCTGTCCCGGTACTTATACCGGGGTGTAATCAGTGAAAAGAATATTGTGGCCAATGAAAATGGCCGGGTCACCTTCAGGTACACTGAAAGCGGCACCGGCCATACCCGTTATCGTACGCTTGACGGAGAAGATTTTCTCCAGCTCATTCTGCAGCATGTCCTGCCCAAGGGCTTCCGCAGGGTGCGCGATTACGGGTTTCTTCATGGCAACGCCAAAAAGACGCTGCAACTGGTGCAATTGATCCTGCATGTCCGGCTTGGAATAAAAACCCAACGCCCGAGACCTGCTGTAAAGTGCCCCCGTTGCCACATCCCGATGGTCATCAAAGGGTTCCGTTACGCGGCCTGGAAGCCGGGATAAAACGCTGACCCGGTTATGACCCGGCACAACAAAAAACAGGAGGCAATCACACCCATGAACAAAATTGTCTTTTTAAAACCTGCCTTCAGGTTAAGGGATCCCTGCGTCCTGCAAAAAAAGCACTTTCCAGGTTCACGCCTTTTGCCCTCTATCCCAAATTAAATATTTTCTTATAGTGAAAGTTCAGCGGGCTTGTTCAACCCCGGATAAGATCGTGGCTCGTTACCTCGCACGATCTATCCTTGTTCGTTATGATTACCCCTTTCGCTACACAGAAAAAACCATGCGATATCAAAAAATTACACGCTTACAAAATTTTGTTTAAAAGAATAAATTAAAAAGATTTTGTTATTGGAACAAAATTGCATTATCAGCGAATTTTACTAAATGTTTTCCCAAATGTCATATCCAATAAAAATTATTATTAGAACACAAAACAAAAGAATTATAATTTTTCTTCTTCGTAGACATTTCGGGCATCGATAAACATATTTATATCTTTCTGTCAGCGACCAATGATTAAGCACAAGCTCAACATCTTTTTCAGATACTTCAATTCCGCAGGAGGCACATTTCATGTCATTTTTTGCTTTAATCATAACGTCTTCAGCCAAAGGGCGCCAGGGCTTCCTCTGACTGACTTAAAGTCGGTTGATGTTCAATTTCCCGAGGATGTTCAAAACCCGAGTGCCCTGGCGATCCTTTTGCGCTGAATTGTTGAGTGTAAATTTTATTTGTTTGGTTCTATAAAATCATCAACTTCAATATGAATATCCCGGCAACCAAGGAATTCCTCATCTACTTCGTATATATTTAATATACCACCATATTCAGCAGTGAGTTCACCATCCCAAAAGATAGCTTGAATTTCGATTAACACGTGATCTCCGACATGGATTGTTTCTTTTTCCTGATTAACTATTACATCTTCGTTATGATAATCATTATCTTCTACAGCATAGTATATACTTACTTCTCTGTCTGTATCATTGAAAACTCTTACGCAAAAATTTTGCGGGTCATCAAAATCGAACGGATCAGTGCAGCCAAACATTATCAAAAAAATAACCGGTACTAATTTAATGAAAATATTCACTCTACACTCAACGTCTCCAGCCAGAGGGCGCCAGGGATTCCACTGACTGTCTTAAAGTTGGTGAATGTTAAATCCCCCCGGTTGTCCAACAAAGCCCGCCCTGGCGGTCCTGCTGGGCTGGATTGTTATGATTTAGGATATTATTTTTCAATCCACCCATTCAACTTTTACTTTAGTTCCTCTAAGACCTTCAAAAAACCCGCCGACTAAGGCCCATGCGGTTTTTTGGTTCCCTTGTCTTGTTTTAACTTTTATCCAAAAAATTCGTTGTCTCCAAACAAGTTTAAAAAAAAATGGATTCATTTTTAATCTTGGATATTTGAAGTCTATTAAAGCATATCCATTATTACTTGCCCAGATTTCGAGTATTTTTTTACCCTTTTTCGAGTTATAATAATGTTCAAATATAAACAATATAAGGAGAATAGATATCGGAACATTACATAATGATAGTAATATTAAAAGATCATTGTTCATATGCAGAAAAATCATAACGGCGGCAGCCAAAGCAGCCAGGGCTTCCACTGCCTTTATTAAAGTTGTTTGCTGCTCAATTCCCCCGGCATGTTCAAAAACCGAATGCCCTGGCTGTCATTTGGGCTGCTTGGTTAAGTGCCCGCATTATTCAGAAAGCCTTTAACGACAGCATGGGCAAATCAATTAAAATGATTTTTTTCTTTTTACGCCTTGTCCATCATGAACTTATGAAAACGGGTAGGTCTCTTTTCATCCGGACAAATAAAGGCGCAAAATCAAACAGTCCCGCCAGATCAAAATACAGCTTATCTTTACTGATTGAAAATATCAATCTGGTGACAATTTCCATAGTGGCAACGAAGATCATTTTTCGTCAAAATTCTTTTTTTATTTTTTCCCGTACAGATTAAGTGCACTTAACGTCCGCCACCACCGGCGAGCAGGGTTTGCGGACTTCCTTAAAGTGAGTTTAACACCAAACTATGCCAGGACAAAAGCAGCCCGCCCCTGCGAGTCCGGGTGAGTGGCATTGTTATCTTTCAGTTTTTTAATATTTTTGATTCTATTAATTCATTTTTTAAAATCATAAAAATTCCTGCTACTACCGTAAAACCATGTGCAAATGAATTACTCCAATAGAAACCTCCTCCCGAGCGAATTGGTAAAAGGAATAAATCTCTGATTAAGGAGGACGTTCCACTTGTGAAAAAGTATATGCCTAAAAGAATAAGCCAAAAGGATAGATTAGAGTAATTGGGGTCGCTTTCATCTGTCTTGGGTGTTACTTTAGAATCTCCGGAAATAAAATTTGATATTTTTTCGGCCTTCGAAATTAAGAGGATTGCAACAATAATATAAAATATCGGGAGAAAAGAAGCCCAAATATTATATAGCACAGGATTCTTGATAAACTTTTCCTGATTGATAGCAAATGAAGAGATTAATCCAGAAAATGCATATGGTATTTGAACTAAAAGATAAAGGCCGTAAATACGTGTTGCAATTTCAATGGCTTTTTTTGTGCTCATAGAGTTCCTTGAAGAAAGATAACGGCGGCCGCCAATGGGAGCCAGGGCTTCCACTGACTTGCCTTAAAATTGGTTGCTATTCAACTTCCCCCGAATGTTCAAACCCCGGGGTGCCCTGGCTATCCTTTGCGCGGCCTTGTTATGATTACCCCTTTCGCTACACAGAAAAAACCATGCGATATCAAAAAATTACACGCTTACAAAATTTTGTTTAAAAGAATAAATTAAAAAGATTTTGTTATTGGAACAAAATTGCATTATCAGTGAATTTTACTAAATGTTTTCCCAAATGTCATATCCAATAAAAATTATTATTAGAACACAAAACAAAAGAATTATAATTTTTCTTCTTCGTAGACATTTCGGGCATCGATAAACATATTTATATCTTTCTGTCAGCGACCAATGATTAAGCACAAGCTCAACATCTTTTTCAGATACTTCAATTCCGCAGGAGGCACATTTCATGTCATTTTTTGCTTTAATCATAACGGCGGCAGCCAAAGGGCGCCAGGGCCTTCTCTGACAGCCTTTAAGAAGGTTACTGTTCAGTTTTCTTCGAATGTTCCAAAACCCGAGTGCCCTGGCGATCCTCTTGCGCTGCCTGGTTAGTTTTCTTTTTATTTCTTATGGTTAGAATCATTTTATATAAATCCTCCATCTGCTCACCTGCCCATGGATACATACGATAATTTTTTGATCTGGGTAATATGCTATTGGCTATGTCGAAGCAATTGCAACTATCGATGTCAATTTGAAAATTCATTATGACCATTGATTTGGTTTTATTATCATAAATTTTGAGATCGGCCCATGAACGGGGCCATTCACTGTTTCTCTCTACATAGAATGTTGTTTGTTTAATAACATCGGCAGTTTTATATTCTGGGTCGACGTTGAAAATTATTGCAGAAAAATGGCCAAACAAATAGGCAACAAAGATTGATAAAATCCATAAAACAAAAATCAAAATTTTTTTCTTTTTGCCTGTCATTTCGAGCTTGCTCTCATGAAAACTAACGTCTTCAGCCAAAGGGCGCCAGGGCTGTCTCTGACTGACTTAAAGTCTGTTGATGTTCAATTCAGCACGGCTGTTCAAAAGCCGAATGCCCTGGCGATCCTATTGCGCTGAATTGTTCGGTGCCTTAAGGGTTTCTATAGATTCCAGCAATTCTTTTATAAATTGATCAAAATTATTCTTGTTTGAGCCGTTATTACCGATATTAAAAGCTATTAAACCATTATCCATTTTGAATTGATAGAATTCTATTTTCCCCCAATTGATAATTGCAAGGATTGCGCATAGTAGAGGTATAAATAAGAAGAACATATGTGCTAAAAAGGGGAGCCCTCCGCCTTCAAAATAAAAAATAAGTTCGGCAAACAAAGCAATTGGTAAAGACCCAACAAATATGCCTGCCGAATATTTAAAGGTTTCAGTTCTGATCCAAACCTTATCATATATGGGGTCAATCTTCTTGAGGTCTAATTTGGCTTCAGATTTTTCACCCCAAGATCGTTTGCTCTTAAAAATTAGAAAATCATCGTTTATTTCAAAGTCTCTAACAGTTCCATTGAAACGATGTGAGTATTTTTTGATTTTGTTCATAATAATTGTGCACCGAACGTCCGCCACCACCGGCGAGCAGGGTTTGCGGACTTTTTAAGGGTTAGTTCAACACCACACTATGCTAAAAATAAGGCAGGCCGCCCCTGCGAGTCTGTGTGAGTGGCGTTGTTATGTGCCTCTAATCATTCGTATTTCTTATATGCACGCCAATGTGTATCACAATTCAAGCATTTGCTATGGAAAACGCCTAAATATCTCCAACTAAAACCGAACAATTCTCCACAGACAGGACAAGTACTGTATTTACTTGCAAGGCTGGAAATGAACAGCGCTACAAGATATGGCAAAAAAAATATAGCCATGATTATTCCAAAGTAGAATCCATTGAAAAGGATATCGCTAAATAATGCCACAATAATAAAATACGGGAATGTGCAACCAGCAAGAATCCAGTTGGTTTTTCTCGCAAGCCTAATTTTTCGTAGTTCCTTTGCAATTTTTCTATTGTCTTCTTCACCCATTATTCTTTGGCACATAACGTCGGCCGCCAATGGGAGCCAGGGCTTCCACTTACTTGCCTTAAAGGTTATTAAAGTTCGTTTTTCCCCGAGTTTTCAAAAACCGAATGCCCTGGCTATCCTTTGCGCGGCCTGGTTAAGTGTCTTAAATATTAATACAATTCGAATAAAACCAAACTGACAATAAATACGTGAACTATCCCAACGCCGAATACAGAATAAAGGCTGATCTTAAAATTATGTTGGCAAAGCATTCCACATAAAAAATAACAAAATGAAGAGACCAACCAAAAGGCCCAGAAAAATATTATATTATACAGGCGATCTAAGGTTACGCCACGAGCACCATTTTCATAAAGTCCATAGTGTATGAGAAATTGTATACCTCCGACAATAATGCCTGAAGCCAACAAAAATAAACTGCAGGTGATTAATGCTCTTTTACAATATAGGGTTATTTTATCTCCAGCCATTATTTTACACTTAACGCTCTGGTTCACCGGGCGGGCGGCGAACCACGAAAACCGCCGAAAGGCGAAAAAGGTTGAAAAATAGCACCACTCAAAAGTGCGGCGCTGTAGCCCGATCCGTGTGCAACCAGTTGTTATCTTTTAATTTTATATGTTTGTAAAACATTTTTACATTCTAAAATTAAACCTGACAAATAGCTTTGGTCGATCTCGAATATAAATTCATGGTTTTGCAAAAGATGATCAGGCGTAAGGCTAACTTTCATTTCCATTTGACCAAGCTTATTTGCTTCTATACTCATGTACAATTCAGGTTCCATACATGAAAGCTCGGCTTTACCTGAAAGAGTTTGATAAAGTTTTTCTGTAGATTCAAGCAATTGGTTTATTTCGGACAAATGGAGTATGTTGCCGGACACCCAAACATAAGATTGTTTTGACTCACATTTAGCCGTAATATTTACCCAATTCCCATCCCAAAAATCTTTTGAATCTGGAAACTGTCGTCTGTGTATCCATATTTCCAATCCAGCTATTTTAATGTCTGGTTTTTCTAAATCTTTTGGGAAATCTTTCATCATATTCTTAAAGATAACGTCCGCCACCACCGGCGCGCAGGGTTTGCGGACTTCGCTAAAGTAAGTTAAACACCAAATTACGCCAAAACAAAGGCCGCCCGCCCCTGCGAGTCCGGGTGAGTGGCGTTGTTATATTCCAGTTTTTATTTTTATGAAAATAATTGCTGCCAGCAGCCCTATCATAGCACCAAAAATTATCGACAAATACCATTTTGAAATATTCGTGAATTTTATAATTAGTGCCGGAAAGATCGAAATCAGGATTATTTTGAATAGACCTGAAATTAAATAAGGCCAATCCATAAAACCGTAATGCTTGAGCATAGTCAAAAAGAAAATGGAAAATAAACAAATTGTGCTTGCAAAATAAGCAAGTAATGCTTGTTTTGAATGAGCTAAAAATTTGCTTTGATCATCCATAAATTTTCTCTTGTGGAATATAACGTCCACGGTGTGAGGCCGCAAGGGGAACAGGCCACCCGCAGAAAACTCGTTTATAAAAATAATTGGTAAGAGCCAAAACCGACCGCCCCTTGCGGTCCTTTACCAACGTGTTGTTATGCAACTATCTATAATTTCGAATTTTTTTGCGTTGCGCTGTATATTTCCACCATTCCTTTGGTTCTCCACCATTCATAAAATCCGTTATAGAAAGAAAAACATCAATCACGCAGGGGTCATGCTTCTGACCAGTAACTCTACATAGATCATCATACATCGTATAAGCAGATTTACCCTTCAATTTTTCGGGCTTGTCTATATTTATTCGTTTTAAATCCTTGGCGATAGCTTTTCCTATGTTTGGAAGATCTGTTAACTCGATGACATTGTCGCGTTTTACTTTGTTTGGATTCATATGAAAAGTTGCATAACGCCCGCCACCACCGGCGAGCAGGGTTTGCGGACTTCTCTAAAGTGAGTTCAACTCCAAATTACGCCACAACAAAAGCCGCGCGTCCCTGCGAGTCCGTGTGGGTGGCGTTGTTATCTCTAAATGTTATGCTTTTTTTTAACTTCTGAGATTCTATCCCAAACTGCTTTTGAAACTGAATCTTGGGATACTTGATCGAAAATGTTATTTAGTACCCGTTTTTCATCATCATCAATAATATTATCGGCCATTGCTAATCCAAGCAGATAATTGATTTCTCCAATATCCAGCGTACCATCATCAGTGAAACATTTAATAGAGTCGAGGGCAATTCTTAAATGACTTTCAAGTGGTGACATTTGATTGTACCTTTCTCTCCAAGAGGGTTGTCGGTTAAAGCGCACTTAATATTATAAGAGAGATAACGTCTGCAGCCAAAGTAGCCAGGGCTTCCAGTGACTGACTTTAAGGTGGTTGATGTTCAATTTCCCCCGAATGTTCAAAAACCGAATGCCCTGGCTATCATTTGGGCTGCTTGGTTAAGTGCCCGCATTATTCAGAAAGACTTTAACGACAGCATGGGCAAATAAAATAAAATGATATTTTTCTTTTTACGCCTTGTCCATCATGAACTTATGAATACGGGTAGGTCTCTTTTCATCCGGACAAATAAAGCCGCATTATCATTTGGCCGCGCCAGTTCGAAATTACAATTTACCTTTACTGGCCGAAAAATTCAACTTGGTGACAATTACCATTTTGGCAACGAATGTCGATTTCAGCCAAAATTCTTTTTTTTATTTTTTTCCCGTACAGAATCAGTGCACTTAACGGCGGCAGCCAAAGCAGCCAGGGCTTCCACCGCCTTTATTAAAGTTGTTTGCTATTTAAGTCCCCCGGCTGTTCAGAAACGCGCCCGCCCTGGCTGTCGTTTTGCGCTGCCTTGTTGGGAAATCTCCTTTTTAAACCAATTCGAATGCATACGACCAAGAGGTATGCAACCCCAAAAACGAATATGAGCCATGCAAACTGGAGCCCGACGATAGTCCACATGCCAACTCCGGGGACGAGTGTCGCATTACTTGCGTTTGTAGGATCGTAGAAGACGACAACATATTCGTCAATTTTGTACTTCCGAAAAATATCCTTGGCGTCCATGTCATCGCCAAAAGAACGCACGCTTGACACATAAGAGTGGCCATCGATAGTGTAGCGGTAGGTGACGATTGGAGAGTTACTAATCGGCCTTCCTTGTGACGTCCGTTCATAATCAACACGAAGAATGGTTCCCTCAGTCTTAATCCATGATTCGCTTGCTTGCGCCTTGTGTAGGTTCTCGTATTCCAGGCACAGCAGAACGCCGCCCAACGCGATAAAGAAAACCGCCAAGGCAACTGCACGCAATGCTGATGGTTGTTCCTTCATTCATTCCCAACGTCTGCAGCCAAAGTAGCCAGGGCTTCCAGTGACTGACTTTAAGGTGGTTGATGTTCAATTTCCCCCGAATGTTCAAAAGCCGAATGCCCTGGCTATCATTTGGGCTGCTTGGTTAAGTGCCCGCATAATTCTGAAAGACTTTAACGACAGCATGGGCAAATAAATGAAAATGATATTTTTCTTTTTACGCCTTGTCCATCATGAACTTATGAAAACGGGCAGGTCTCTTTTCATCCGGACAAATATAGGCGCAAAATCAAACAGTCCCGCCAGATCAAAATACAGCTTATCTTTACTGATTAAAAATATCAATCTGGTGACAATTTCCATAGTGGCAACGAAGATCATTTTTCGTCAAAATTCTTTTTTTTATTTTTTCCCGTACAGATTAAGTGCACTTAACGTCCGCCACCACCGGCGAGCAGGGTTTGCGGACTTCGCTAAAGTGAGTTCAACTCCAAACTACGCCAAAACCAAAGCCGGCCGCCCCTGCGAGTCTGCGTGGGTGGTGTTGTTATATTTAAAAAAAATCTAATTGCGATATTACAGCCGCCAAAATAATTGCAATAATAATTGCGCCTAATGCAAGTGCCAAAAACTGGAAGGCTATTGCCCCGCCTCCAAGAACTGCGGCCCCTCCGGCAACTCTGAGAGATTCGTTTTTAATAAAAGCCACAACTGCAATGATAATCGCTATGCCACCCAAGAGCGCTGTGATCACATCAATTATTTTGTCTGCATCCCATTTCGACGACCATTTTTCTTCTTTCACTTCTTTACCTTTGAGGGCAGCAACTGTCGCATCTCTTATGGCAACTGCTTTTTCAGCAATGGTTTGCTCTAACTTCGGCTGTGGTGCGAAAGGTCCTGCGTAAAAATGGAATAAAGCCAACAGCAAAGCAATTGACCCGATAATAACACCGATAATTCCGATCTTTGATTTCTCTTCGTCCATTGTTGTCCCTAAAATATAACGTCTGAAGCCAATGGCAGCCAGGGCTTCCACTAACTTGGTTAAGGATTTTGGTTGTTCAACTTCCCCGGCTGTTCAAAACCCGGGTGCCCTGGCTGTCCACTTGAGCTTCGTTGTTATGTCAAAATCATTTATTTGTTTTTTCGGTCTCTTCAATATTTTCTGGTTTAACTTTAATATTCATAATTCGGTTCATTTCTTTTGCAATTTTCTTGTCTTGACGTTTATGTTTGTTCGCTTTTAATTTGTCGTTAACATAATCGCGAATGACGTCCAAAATTCTCCACGCCTTTGCACCGTCTAAGGGTTCGATTGGCATAAGATTAAATAGAATCATCCATAGGTTTGCACCTATGAAAGCATGATAGATTTGGAAAGTATATATATTCGTTGGGGGGCCGAAAATCATGATCGCAATTTGTGCGAGAGCCATTAAAACCAATTGTGCAAGTATGCCACCCCAAGATATGATGGTTTCTTGCATTTCAGTAGCTTCGCCGGCCCATCTGCAATACCCGCCAATGCCCTGAAGAACAATTTCTTCAACCCAGAAACCGAATTTTCGTATTATGATTGCATGACCAAATTCATGAGCTATAACTAAGAAGAGAAAAGCAATCCAGAAGATTGGCATAAAATCGAGCCTGCCAAATAAAAATGCACATAGGATTACTGTCCAATGTATCCTAATCGGGGCATCGTTCCATTCGCCAATTATTAAAGAGTCTTTTGTAAGTTCCATGTTTTCTGTAGTGACATAACGTCCGCCACCACCGGCGAGCAGGGATTGCGGACTTCGCTAAAGTGAGTTTTAACTCCGAATTATGCCAAAACCAAGGCCGCGCGCCCCTGCGAGTCCGGGTGAGTGGCATTGTTATCTGTTTATTATTTTTCCTGTTTGCCCATCAATTTTAACGCCAAGGCTCGCCGAGGATGAATTTGACCCCCAAAAAGCATCATGAACATAATAATACCTTGAGTCAGCATAAAGATGCCAAACATGTTTCATTGAAAGCATCGGAGGTTTTTTGTGTAGTACAATCATATATGCCTCCTCAGGTGTAATTTTAAAACCATTTGGTGGTTCAATATTTTCAGTTGGAAAGTTTTTCTCAGTCCAAACCGGATAAATATCATCGTAGTAGGAGCAAATGGACGATAAGCACCCAGTTCCAAACAGTAAAACTAATAAAAAAAATAATATTCTATATTTCTTCATATACAGATAACGGCGGCAGCCAAAGTAGCCAGGGCTTTCTCCGACTGCCTTAAAGATGGTTAATGTTCAATTTTCCCCGAATTTTCGAACCCGAGTGCCCTGGCTGTCATTTGGGCTGCTTGGTTGTGCGAAAATATATTTTATAGTGATTCACAAAAATTTGCAGGGCTTTTCGTTACAAAGTTTTGCAAAAAAGTACAGAAACCGTTTTTCATCTTTTCCGGATTGACTGGCGAATTCAAAAAATCCATTTTCCGGCTGATCAGAAACGCATGATCTGATCGATGCCGGTGGTTCATTCGCAAAGATGAAAAATATATCTTTTTTCCCCTTTGTTTCAAATTCATCCTGCCAAAAATTATCGAGTAGCTCGATTTTCCAAAAAGCGTTTTATACGCACAACGCCTTCAGCCAAAGGGCGCCAGGGCTTTCTCTGACTGACTTAAAGATGGATAATGTTCAATTCAGCACGGCTGTTCAAAATCCTAATGCCCTGGCGATCCTTTTGCGCTGAATTGTTATCCCTTCATTTGTTTATATAAATTATTATCCCATGGGTGTCCCCAAGGCCCATCTACTTTTATTGCTTTCGAATACCCGTATTTTTGTCCCTTGATGATCATTGAAAAGGGTTCGTCATCAAGAAGTGCTAATGGGGATGCACCATCATTATGCCATAGGACTTCTAATTGGCGATTGGCTATGTCAGAGATGACTGCACTTTCATGCGAATATCCAGAAACGAGGGGAGGGGCGCCTTGGCCATTATAAAGTTTTTTAAATTCTGATAATTCCATTAACTCCTGTAGGCTGCAAATTGGAGATGTTGCAATAACTTGCTTCTCTTGAATGTCATGAAGATACATCCAAACAGTTCTTTCGTCGCTTTCAATAATACAGTAATAATTACCATCGGGACTGTACGATTCTATGTAAATTTTTTCATTCATTGTGTAGGGATAACGTCTTCAGCCAGAGGGCGCCAGGGCTTACTCCGACTGACTTATAGATGGTTTATGTTCAATTCAGCACAGCTGTTCAAAACCCGAGTGCCCTGGCGATCCTACTGGGCTGAATTGTTCGACCAGAAAAATTTATTGAATTCGCCGTATTGCAGCATCACGGACTTGCCGAAACAGTAGCTTTGCTCGATCGATAAAAAACAAATATGTTCCTGCTAACACAATTGCTGTAACGATGGCAGTTCCAATAAATATCCAAATTGGTCCTTTCTCAATCACAAATTGCTCGAATCCCAACGCGGCTAATCCTGCGAGCCACATAAGAACGAATACGCGCCTCATTAGCCGTGCAAAATCGTCCTCATCATTTATTTTGATTCGTTTCAGTCCCATTGTTTATTCTTGTAGGTCGAACGTCTTCAGCCAAAGGGCGCCAGGGCTTACTCTGACTGATTTAAAAGTCGATTAATATTCAACTCAGCACGGCTGATCAAAAACCCGAATGCCCTGGCGATCCTCTTGCGCTGAATTGTTCTGCGCCCTTATTTCCAGAATTGCCACCTCGTTCTGATCATTGCTGAGTGGACTATCTTCTCTGCTTGCATACGTGCCTCAACAGAATCCGCTTTATAGCCAATATAGTTTCCTTTGATGCCTACAGCTTTTGGCTCAAGGCTATAAACACCTTTTCGTTCTGTTCGAATAACTTGGCGCACATCAGTTGTGATCGTCGTGAGTGATATTATCTGTTCGACCCCAAGATTGGAAAGGGTGTACTTAATCTGTTCGTGGGCCAATTCCTCGGTTTCTGCCAGGGTCCGGCACCATATTACGAAATTAAGTTCAGCTGTATCTGGTTCGTGATCCTCATCAAAACCAATGGCTAATACAATTCCAGTGTCAGGGAATTCGTCGCTGATGTCATTAATTATAGCCGTACAATAAAATGGATGCATAATGTTACAATTCGCAGAACAATGTTATTAGATAGAATTTCTCGATTACATCCCCTTTGGATATAATTAGCTATAATTTTTATTAATTACAAGCGAATTGTATTTAGACCTATTTTCATAGACAAATAAATAAAAATCAAATTATTATGTTAGATATTGCCAAATCATAATAATTTTGCGATTCTTGATTTCGTGCCATATGGGCGTCTTAGTCGGAAATTCTCGATAAAAAATTTTTTACTTATCAATTCATTTTCAGGTTCAGGGAGGAACTATGGATGAATTCACCAACTATCTGTTATCAAAAGCAATAGTCCCCCAGAAGCAGGTCCGGTATTATGTGAGCTGGTTAAAAACGTTTTTTCGTTTAATCGGTAAAGACCCGTCCGAGAATGTGTCTTCTGAAGAAATTAATCAGTTCTTAAAAAACCTGGCTAAAAGATCAGAGGGCTGGCAGGTAAAGCAGGCCGAACAGGCGATTCGAATTTTTCGTTATTACCAGGGCCGGCAGAAGGCGCCGGCTATTCCTGATGGCAGTGCGCATCAGCAGTGGAAAATTGCGTCACAAGAGATGAGAAATATGATCCGTTTGAAGCAGTTATCCTTGAAAACGGAAAAAACGTATTTCTCCTGGTTGAGACAGTTTTATGGCTATCTGAAAGGGGCTTCTCCGTATTCCCTTGACGACACCCACATTACAAATTTTCTGACGCATCTGGCAGTTGAAAGGAATATTGCGGCTTCCACTCAGGATCAGGCATTTAACGCCCTGTTGTTTTTCTACCGGCATGTACTGGATAAAGAAGTCAGTCATCTGGGTGACGTGGTGCGATCAAAAAAAAGAAAGTGGCTTCCGGTGGTACTGACAAGGGATGAAGTGTCTCGTTTGTTTGAAAATATGCAGGGTGTAAGCCGGCTGATGGCGAAGGTAATTTATAGCGGCGGATTGCGACTTCAGGAATGCGTCAGGTTGAGAGTCAAGGATATTGATTTTGAACGCGACACGTTGGTGATCAAATTTGCCAAGGGCAATAAAGACAGAGAAACCTTGCTCGCAGGATCCATAAGGGAAGACCTGAAAAACCACCTTGAAAAAGTGAAGGCGCTTTATGACCTGGACAGGGAAAATGACACACCGGGCGTGGAAATGCCCAACGCTCTGGATCGGAAGTATCCCAATGCCGGAAAAGAATGGCCCTGGCAATGGGTGTTCCCCTCGCAAACCTTGTCCAAAGACCCCCGTTCAAAAATTATCAGGCGGCATCATGTGCATTCGTCAAATTTGCAGAAACAGATCAAAACCGCCGCATTCAAGGCGGGTATCGCAAAACGGGTAACAACGCATACATTGCGGCACAGCTTTGCCACCCATTTACTGGAAGACGGTTATGATATCCGAACCATTCAGGAATTGTTAGGCCATGCCAGCCTGAAAAC
Organism: Desulfosudaceae bacterium; assembly: GCA_963674745.2. Taxonomy (GTDB): domain Bacteria; phylum Desulfobacterota; class Desulfobacteria; order Desulfobacterales; family Desulfosudaceae; genus JBFMDX01. Next base: position 2,118,279 of record CAXXDV010000001.1, read on the forward strand.
CACCATGATATATACCCATGTGGCCCAAAAAAACCGGCTGGGTGTGAGAAGCCCGCTGGATTCAATCCGGGAAAGCCCGGGATACAACTGCGCTAAGAGCGCCATGGTTTATATCCATGCAGACCGGAAAAACCGGTTGTACGTGAAAAGTCCGCTGGACCGGTTGTAACGGCTCAGTGTGTTTTCCTGTTGACACCCGCGTAGGTGTTTAATAATTTTGTCCTTTACCCGTCGGCAGGGAGGCTGACGCGACGGGCCGATAAGAATAACTTTTCAAGATGATCGGTCAGGTTATGGATAACCGGAAAATTGATGTAAACGGTCGCAGGATGCGGCATGCGCCATGGACGGTGGATTCACAGGGGCTCTACCGGTCCCCATCCCCCAAAGAAATTTCGGAAACCTACGGCATCTCGGGTGTGGCAATCCGGGAGACGCTGATTTATTTTGAGCAATGCCGGGGCGACACGGCCGTGCTGGTTGATCGTTTGAACGATCATGTGGCCGGAGACCGGCATTATGTCACCCGCCTTCATCTGCTGGATGAAAGCCGCTGGTATACCAACGAGTATTATTTTTACCTGGTCATGTTCTGCAAGGACCTGATCGGTCGCTTTGACTGGCATTTCGGGGAGTTCTCAACGGCCCAGTTGCCCGAACATCACAAGATATGGGAAAAAGGGCCGTTGCGGTTCGTGCCCTATGCCGGCCCGGAAAAGGACTCCACCTTCAGCATGATCAAGGCCATGCTGGATAATTATACCGCCCGGGGCATCGATTTTACAGATTTGTATGACTGGGCCGACTGTCTTTGCCTGGCAAAGACCGGCATCGGCTTCAAGGACGAGGTCGTTCATATCAAGAACACCTGGCTTTGTTCCGAGTTCTGGTATTACCTGATCGAGTTCATCAAGATTATAACCAACATCAACAGCCCCGGCCGGATTGTGGCCGAAAGTTTCGACTATTATGAGCTGGAGGGGTTTTCTTTCGCGCCCGAAGGTATGCTGCTGCACGTGCTGACTTACATGCTCAACAAGTCGACCCGGGCTTACCGGGTGAGTGCCGATTATGACGGCGGCAACAAGGCCGCCTTCCGGCTGACCCGTCGTCCGGAGTGGAACGCCGGCAAGTGCGATAAGTATTTCGCGTCCACGACCCAAAACGGCGACGAGGCCATCATCACCGCCTATCAACTGATCATCATGAAGTTTTTCGGTCTGGACGTGGTGCCGGAGGTGTCGAATGTGTCCGGGGTCGGCTCGGGCACGGTCAGCTTTACCATTTCCTGGCCCCGCCGGGTGTTGCCGATTCCGTTTTTGCCCATGCTGCTTGGCAGTACCGGGTGGGCCGGGGTTTATTATCTGGCCGGCATCAACCATCCCGCCTGGCTGGCGGCCGGTCTGGCCGGAATCAATATCGGCATCGGGTTTACCCGGTATGTCAAATACGCACACAACCGGATATCCATTTTGAAAAGACAGCTGGCCCGGACCATTACCGCCAACGAGGCCAAGATCGAACAGGCTGAAAAGATCACCCGGGATCTGCTGGAAGAAAAAAAACGGCTGCTCAAGGAGCGCCGGGAGACGATCCGCCGGTTGAAGATCACCCAGGTCTATACCCGCAAATCCCTGGTGGATATTATCACCGCCGGCGAGGACCCGACCTGTTTCCCTTCCACCTACCGCATGGTGTCGGTTCTGTTTGCGGATATTTATGATTTTACCCGGTGGTCGGAGGACAGGCCGTCCATGGAAATCGTGAACATGCTCAACGGGTATTTCAATAAGATGAACCGGCATATCATGCGCGAGAATGGAGAAATCGACAAACTGATCGGTGACGGGCTCATGGCCGTGTTTGCCGACCCCGACCGGTGCCTGCGGGCCGCCATTCGCATGAGCCGCAGCCTGCGGTCATTTAAAAACAACGGTGGGAGTGAAGGCGGCCCGGTATTCAACAGCGGTATCGGCATCAATTACGGTCAGGTGGTGGTAGGCAACATCGGTTCGGAAAGCAAGATGGATTATACCGTTATCGGTGATATCGTCAATGCCGCCAGCCGGCTGGAGGCCCTTACCCGCCATTATCGTACGGATATTATCGTCTCCGAAGCCTTTTACCGCCAGTTGACCGGTAATTATCAAATTCAGTTCCTGGATGTCGTCCAGGTCAAAGGAAGCCAGAGACCCACCCGGATTTATGAAGTCTACGATCACCTGGACGGTAACAGCATCAGCCGCAAACAGAAAATCGGCCCTGATCTAGAAATCGCCTTTGGCTGCTATCAGGAGGGCGATTTCAGACAGGCCCTGATGATTTATTCCGCGGTCCAGTCAAAAGCGGCCGCCTGGGGCAAAAACGGCCTGGCCCTGATGTCGACCCTGGCCTTTTACAGCGATCGCTGCCGGCACCTGCTGCGGCAGCAGCAGGCCGGGCGGTTGAGGGGATGGAAGGGGGTGTATGATTTCACCATCAAATAATAGCGATCCCGGATCAAAGCTCTCTCTGCGTTGGCTGTAAATGTTGTGTTGCATGACGTTCGTAAATTCATGCGGGGCATGCACGGTAACCATGTAGGGGCACCCCCCCGTGGTTGACCTTTTGGTGGGCGGCCACAGGGGGCCGCCCCTACAATGCGCATGATCGGTACCCATGTAGGGGCAACCCCCCGTGGTTGCCCTTAAATCGCGTGAAGTGTAATCCGCAGAATCTCCCCCGGTTTCCAGAGGCGCATGCGGGGACCCCAGGTGCCGGTGCCGCGGCAGACGATCAGGGTCATGCCGTTGATTTTGTAACGGCCGGACATCATGGGGTAGCGGAGTCTGACCAGATAGTTGAAAGGCCAGATCTGGCCGCCGTGGGTGTGGCCGCAGAGCATGAGCCCGGCACCGCGCCGGGCGGCTTTTTCATATTCCAGGGGCGAGTGGGAAAGCAGGATGGCCGCGCCCGGTGGCCGATCAGCCAGTGCCCGGCTAACCAGGTCGGCGGTGTTGCTCTGGCGCTGGTGGTGGCTCAGGTCATCCACCCCGGCCATGATCAGGCCGGGTTTTATTTCCGTCCATTGGTTGCGCAGGAGGGTGAAACCCGCTTTTTCCATGCGTTTGATACCGCTGCCCCCAGGGCTGTAAAATTCGTGGTTGCCGGTAACGGCATAAATCCCCAGGGGCGGTTTCAGCTGTTTAAAGGAAGCGGTCAGCCTGTCTTTTTCGGCGCCGTGTCCTTCAAAGATATCACCCAGCAGGACGATGATGTCCGGATTTAAGGCCCGGATCTGTTTGATGCGTTTTGACAGCCAGCGCTGGCCGATCAGGGAACCCAGGTGCGTGTCGGATACGGCCACCAGCACGGTGCCGTCCAATTCGGCCGGCAGTCCCGGCAGGCCCACGTCATATTCTGTAATTACCGGTGGACGCAGGCCCTGGGCCAGGGCGGCCAGGGAAAGAAATGCGGCAAACGCCAGTGCCCATCCCCGCAGGCGGGGGGCAAGCTGTTTCAGGAGCAGGCCGAACAGGGTGACCAGGTCAACCGCCAGCAGAAAGGTAAAGGCGAGTAAGACGGCGGCCATCCAGTTCATGCCGCAGAATTCCAGTATAACGGCAACCGGCCCGGTGCCGTGGTGGCCGTAAACACGGCCGGCAACAAATATGGCCCAGGTGACAACGGCGGTTATCACCAGGGCCCGCCGGGAAACATGGCGTCTGACAAAAGGGACTGTGGCCGTCCGCCAGAAGACAAAGGCCTGCATCAGGGTGGTGATGGTGATCAGTATGGTTCCAAACATGGCAGTCCTTAACGCAGCGGTCGCAGAAGGGTGGACCCGGATTTTTTGGTCAGGGCCTGGCAGGGGCCGTTTTCCGAATCGCCGATCAAAAAAACACGGCCCATCAGGGCGTAGTATTTTTCTCTGGCCAGGGCGGTATCGGCCTGTTCCCGGGCTTGATACTCCGATCCGCGGAATACGGCGGTAATGACGATCCGATGCCCCTGACCGGCGGAAGGCGCGTGGCACATGACCACATAGTCATCCGCTCTTAAGTCATAGGCCGCCGGCGTGGGCGGCGGTATTTGATTGATGCAGGAAAACCGGGCCCGGTTGATGCCCAGCAACTGGATGGCCAGCCCGGGATGGCGCTGACCGGCGTTCATCAGCGCCTCCTCGACCGCCGGCATGTTTTCATCGCAGCCAACCACGCACAGGCCGCTGTCCGGATTGTTGGGGTGGGAAAAATCCTGGATAAAGGCCAGGTACAGCTCTTTCTCCTCCGGGTTAACGGCCCGCAGGTCCTTGAAGCGCGTCTCCAGGGAGGAACCTGGCGGTGCCTCTTCAATGACAGGCTCAGGGGACTGAAACGGCGCTTCCAGCGGATGCAAGATCTGCTCACTGATTTCCGCTGCCCCCTTTTTCCTTTTTGACGGGTCAGGTTCAGATGGTTTTTTGGCCGAAGGCTTTTGAACCGATGAAGCGGGTTTTGGTGCTTCGGGCGGCGCCGGCTGCTCCGGTTCTTGAGGTACCGGTTCGATATCCGCCAGTTTCGATTTCCGTTTACTGCGCCTGGGCGGATCCATCCCCACTTGTTTCCAGGCCTGTTGCCAGGCGCCGTAAATCAGTCCGGGCGCCAGAACATAAAGGGTGATGCCGGCCAGCCCCAGGACCGTCCAGAGAAGGCCGAAAACAAGGAATATCCCCGCATATCCGGACAGCTTGTCATTATACGCTTGGGCCGTGGCATATTTGATAATCCCGATGCGTTCCGGCAGGGCATGGCCGACGACCGTTTCAAAATGGGCGTAGCACCGGTTCCGGGCGTCATAATCGTCGAGGCTCATGGGCTGCAGTACGCCGGTGATGGTCTGCCCGTAGCCGGCTTCCTGGTCGGCCGTGGTCCATAAAAATATGCGGTCACTGCCGTTGACCGGCACCCAGAAGTGGGTGGAAAAAAAATCCATGGATTCCCCGGTGTAGGGCTCGTCCGGAAAGACCATAAAGGCGTCGGGCCTGGCCGGCAGCATCTGCCGGGCATATTCATAAAAACCCGAAGGCAGGGTGGCCAGGGCCTGGTCATAGGTGGCCAGCAGGCCGGTCACGGACCGGCTTGTCTGCCAGTCGGAAAGATTTATGGACGGGCCTTCGGCAATCGTTGATTTGACCCAGATCCGTTCATCGGTGCCGGAGACGGGCGCGATGGACACGGTCCTGATTTTATCGGCCGTGGCCTGCGGCGGCCAGCGGATCGTACGGGCCTCGGCGATATCGATCCGGCCATAGAGGTTGACCGCGCATCCCAACAGTCCCCGCAGGTCTTCGGCATCGGCCTGGTCGGCGCTGATATCCCAGATTTCATCCGGCGGACAGTTTCCCCAGAAAGGCGACCAGGCACCGGTACGGTAAATTTTCCGGGTAAAGTCCGGTTCGGCCGCCAGATCAATGTAAGACGGGTCGGTTCCTTCCACCCGTTCATGGGCAATGGCAAGATCGACGGTTTCGGGTGTCGGGGGCAGGCGGTGGCGGGTGCCGTAATAGGCGGCCCCGAACAGGAAGAACAGCCCGCCCACGAAGATAAACAGCACCTGGCCCAGGTTGCGCAGGTTCCAGACATACCAGATGGTGGAAAAAAAGCGTTTAAATGATGCCATTTATACCCCGAAAAGCCGGCTCGCAAAGACCCCGGCATTTTATGATAAATGGTAAATACGGGTAGTTTTTCGCTAATGGATCAGTATACCGGCTGCGGCACAAAAATTCAATAACCGTCACGACGGACACCGGAGGATGTGCCGTGATCCGTTGGGCGAAAATGCGACCCGCCGGGTCGCCCCTTGCTCGGGCGGTTGTGATGAGTTACTCCTGCCTGATCGCAGGCCATATGGATGTGGCCGTAGGGGCAACCCCCTGTGGTTGCGCTTCCATTGGGCGGCCGCCTCTCTACAACACCCATGAACGTTTACCCCGGCCCGTAGGGGCAACCCCCTGTGGTTGCCCTTCCCCGGGCAGGCACAGGGGCCTGCCCCTACAACAATTGCGAACGTCCTCAAACCCCGTCCACCTAACCACTTAATCACCTAATCACCTAATCACCTAACCACTTAATCACTTAATCACTTAATCACTTAATCACCTAATCACCTAAAACTTTAAAACCCTAAAACCTTTACCCCCTTTCGATGGCATGATATATCCGGTAACTGAATGACATCCCGGACAACGCTTACAAAACAAGAAAAATCATGACACGCGGCCTGACCTTATCAGATCTCCACCTGTTCACCCGGAGATCGGGGATGACGGATTTAATCCACCTGCTCCCCGACGATATGCATGAAATCCGCTATCTGGTGTTGAACGGTGATATTGTTGATTTCAAATGGACGGCCCTGCCGGATGTCGAAACAACGATTGAGAAGGCAGTCGACTGCGTAACGGATGTAATGGCGCGTTACCCGCATCTTGACGTTCATTATATTCTCGGCAATCATGACTGCCATCAAGCGTTTATCGAGAGGCTCCGGGAACTTGAGGACAACAGGCCGTCTTTTTTTCTGCATCCGTATTTTCTGCGGATGGGCGACCTGTTTTTTCTGCACGGGGACTGTACCAATTATTATACCCGGCATGCGGATCTGGTGAAAAAGAGAGCATCATGGCAGAAGGTGTCAAAAAGGCATACACGTCAGGCCATGGTGTACGAAATGGCCGACAAATCAGGCATGGTCCGCCTGTTTCACCATCTCTATTTTCCGAAAAAAGCGGTGGCCAGAAGGGCGTTATATTATCTCGGGAGTCTGCCCGGGGGAATGCCCGAAGGGGTCAGGGAAATTTTTATTGGTCATTCCCATATCCCGTTTACCCGGTTTGAATATAAAAATTATTGTTTCCACAACAGTGGTTGTGGGATTAATGGGATGCGTCTGAATCCCGTTTATTTTGTGACTGAAACGAACCCGTAAAAGAGAAAACCGCCAATGAAAGAAGATCATTCTACAGACGAGGCCGGGAAAAAGGTCACCTGCTATTCTGAAGGTGAACAGAAAATGATGGATGAATCCCAGAAGATCAGGGGTGCGATGTTCGGTCCCTTGCTTCGGTTTCTGGACAGATACGGCGTCAGCCCGAATCACCTCACCTTCCTTTCGCTGCTTTCCGGGCTGGTTTTCTGCTTTGTTTTTCAATCCAGCCATGTGATTGCGATGATTTTTCTGCTCCTGCATGTACTGCTGGACGGGTTGGATGGTCCATTGGCCCGGTACACCGGCCGGGCTTCCAACCGGGGATCTTTTACCGACACGACTTCGGATCAGATAATCGTTGCCGTATCGACGCTGACGCTCATATATTTCGGTTATATCGGCATCATCCCCGGAGGGCTTTATATCTTTTTCTATACCATTGTCGTCATCTTTGCCATGGTCCGGAGCAGCCTTTCCATTCCCTATTCCTGGGTGGTCAGGCCGCGGTTTTATGTATATGCCTGGATTCCGGTTGAAATTTATTTTCTGCCGGGCACCATGAATTATGTGGTATGGTTTTTTACCGTTCTGCTGGCGCTGAAGATGCTGACAGGATTTATCCGGATCCGCAAAAAAATATAAATAGTGTCCTGACAACCCGGGAGCCTTTATTATGTCAAAAAATCGCGTCGTCTATCTGATCGACGGTACCGCTTATATCCACCGCGGCTATCATGCCGTGCGCAGTCTGTCCAACTCTCAGGGGCTGCCTACCAACGCCGCTTTTTCATTTACCCGCATGCTGCAGAAATTCATGAAGGAGCGTCAGCCGGAATACGCGGTGGTGCTGTTTGACGCCAAGGGGCCCACCTTCCGCCATGAGATATACCAGGAATATAAGGCCAACCGGTCCGCCATGCCCGAAGACATGGCCGTCCAGATTCCTTACATTAAGAAAATCGTGGATGCCTTCCGGGTGCCCATGCTGGAGATGCCGGGATATGAAGCCGACGACCTGATCGGAACCCTGGCCCGTCAGGCGGTGGACGGGGGCTTTGACGTGGTCATCGTGTCCGGTGACAAGGATTTCGCCCAGCTGGTGAGCGACCGGGTTACCATCTGGGACCCCATGAAAGAGGTGAGTGTCGACCCGGCCGCGGTTCGTGAAAAATTCGGTATTGAACCGGAGCAGGTCATTGACGCCATGGCCCTGTCAGGCGACAGTTCCGATAATATTCCCGGTATTCCCGGCATCGGCCCCAAGACCGCTTTTTCCCTGATCCGGGAATTCGGATCTTTGGATAAAATTTACGATCAGGTGGATACCATTACCAAAAAGAAGCAGAAGGAGAACCTGGTCAACTTCAAGGACCAGGCTTACCTGAGCCGTCAGCTGGTCACCATCGACACCGGGGCGCCGGTGGATTATGACGCGGCAAAATTCCAGGTGGCCGGGCCGGACAACAACGCCCTGTCGGACCTGTTCGGAGAGCTGGAGTTTTCCGCGCTGCAAAAAGAGTTCCCCAAAAAAAGCGACCTGTCGGGGAAAACATACGCGGCCGTGCTTACCATGGACGACCTGGAGCGGCTGGTTGACCGTCTGGGCAGCGTGTCCTGCTTTGCGCTGGATACGGAAACCACCGGCCTTGATCCCATGCGGGCGGAACTGGTGGGCATGTCTTTTGCCATGGCCGCGGACGAAGCGTTTTATATTCCCCTGGGACATGATTATGAGGGGGTGCCGCAACAGCTTGATCTGAAGGCCGTGTTGGACAGGCTGCAACCGGTTCTGGACGACGCCGGTATTGTGAAGATCGGTCAGAACATCAAGTATGACTGGACCCTGCTTTCGCGTTACGACGTGTCCATCAAAGGCCCGGTGTTTGACACCATGGTGGCGGCTTACCTGGTCAACCCGGCCCGGCGGGGATACAGTCTGGATCAGATCGCCCTGGATTACCTGGACCATAAGACCATTTCCTACCAGGAAGTGACCGGCACCGGCAAAAACGCGATCTGTTTTTCACAGGTCAGCATCGAAAATGCCGTGCCATATGCCTGCGAGGATGCCGATATAACTTTTATGGCCTATGAACTGCTGGCGGAAAAGTTAAAACAGGACGGTCTGATGGAACTGTTTGAGACCATCGAAATGCCCCTGGTGTCGGTGCTGATGGCCATGGAAATGCGCGGGGTGACCGTGGACAAAGACGCCCTGCAGGCGTTGTCCAAAGATTTCGAGGGGCAGCTGGCCAACCTGGAAAAAGAAATTTACAGCCTGGCCGGCGAGGAATTCAACATCAATTCCCCCCAGCAGCTGGGTGTTATTCTGTTGAGAAGCTGGGGCTGCCGACCCAGAAGAAAACCAAGAAAAAGACCGGCTACTCTACGGACGCGGACGTGTTGACGGCCCTGGCCGGTCATCATGAACTGCCGGTCATACTGTTGCGTCACCGCACCCTGTCCAAGCTGAAATCCACCTATGCCGACGCCTTGTTCGGGCTGATCAACCCCGACACCGGCCGCATCCACACCTCGTTCAACCAGACGGCCACGGCCACCGGCCGCCTGAGCAGCACCGACCCCAACCTGCAGAACATTCCCATCCGCACCGACGAGGGCCGGCAGATCCGGCAGGCCTTTATCCCCCGGCCGGGCTGGACATTCGTGGCCGCTGACTATTCCCAGATCGAGCTGCGCATCCTGGCCCATTATTCGCAGGATGCCATCCTGATCGAATCGTTTGAAAAGGATGAGGACATTCACACCCGTACGGCCAGTGAGGTGTTCCAGGTCTTTCCCGAGATGATTACCGAGGATGTGCGGCGGCAGGCCAAGGCCATCAATTTCGGGATCGTTTACGGTATCAGCCCGTTCGGCCTCTCCCGGGACCTGGGTATCAGCCAGAAGATGGCCAGAAATTATATTGACAGCTATTTTGACCGGTACAGCGGCGTCAAGCGGTTTATGGACGAAGCCATCGCTGCGGCCAGGGAGACCAGACAGACCCGGACCCTGTTCGGCCGGGTCCGGTACCTGCCTGATATCGAAAGCCGGAATGCCACCGTGCGCGGATTTGCCGAGAGGGCGGCCATCAATACGCCCATCCAGGGCACGGCCGCGGATATCATCAAGCTGGCCATGATCGGGGTGGAGAAAGCGCTGGCCGAAAAGCAGCTGGCCTCTGTCATGCTGCTGTCGGTCCATGATGAACTGGTGCTGGAAAGTCCGCCCGAAGAAATCAAAACGGTTTCCGACCTGGTCCGGGATGTGATGGAGCACCTCTGCGACCTGGCCGTTCATTTGAAGGTGAATATTGCATCAGGCCCCAACTGGGCGGCCGCCCATTAACAGGCGCCTGCCTGAACACAGGCCATATCGGTGTGGGCGTAGGGGCAACCCCCCGTGGTTGCCCTTTGATCGGGCGGCTGTGATCGATTGCCTTGCCGGATTGCAGGCCATATGAATACGGGCGTAGGGGCAACCCCCCGTGGTTGCCCAATCGCCGGGCAGGCACAGGGGCCTGCCCCTACATTGTTCATGAACGCCTTACACGGCCCGTAGGGGCAACCCCCCGTGGTTGCCCTTCTGCCGGGCGGCCACGGGGGGCCGCCCCTACAACATTTGCGAGCGGCCTGCAGAACGGAGGAATGAGCCAGGGGGGCGGGTCCCCCAAATGACATCTAACACATAACCACCTGATCACTTAACCACTTAACCACATAATCACCGAAATATACGAACAGGTTGAATATTTGACAATTTCATCGAGGTAGAAGATGGAACTAAGAAAAATCGACGACTACAAATGGGAAATACCCCAAACCGGGGCCATGCGCGTGCCCGGTATCGTCTTTGCCAGTGCGGCCCTGGTGGATGAACTGCGCCGGGAAGAGGCCTGTCAGCAGGTGGCCAATGTGGCTACCCTGCCGGGTATTCTCAAGGCCTCTCTGGCCATGCCGGATATCCACTGGGGTTACGGTTTTCCCATCGGCGGGGTGGCGGCCTTTGATATGGACGAAGGCATTATTTCTCCGGGCGGGGTGGGGTATGATATTAACTGCGGCGTGCGCCTGGCCGCCAGTCGGCTGGAACCGGACGAGGTTTGCCGAGCGGCTGAACATCTGGCGGACGCCTTGCTGGCGGCCATTCCCTGCGGCATCGGTTCGACCGGCGGCCTGAAACTTTCCTACGCCGAGGAACGCCAGGCCATTTCCCGGGGCGCGCCATGGGCGGTCAAACGCGGCCTGGGCGAAGCGGATGATATTGACCGGACGGAGGACGGCGGCTGCATGCCCGGAGCGGATCCCGGGACGGTCAGCGAGCGGGCCCTGGAACGGGGTAAAAAACAGCTGGGTACCCTGGGGTCGGGCAACCATTTTCTGGAAGTGGGCGTGGTCGACGCGGTTTTTGACGATCGGGCGGCCGCCCGCATGGGACTGCATAAAAACCAGATCACATTGATGATTCACTCCGGTTCCCGTGGATTGGGGCATCAGGTGTGCGACGATTATCTGGCCGTAATGGCCAAAGCGGCCCGCCAGGCCGGGATCGAACTGGCCGACCGGCAACTGGCCTGCGCGCCCATCAAGTCAGCGGCCGGGCAGCGCTATTTCAGCGCCCTGGCCTGTGCCGCCAATTTCGCCTGGATCAACCGCCAGGTGCTGCTTCATCAGGCCCGTCAGGTTTTCTCCCGGGTGTTCAAAAAAAGTCCGGCCGAAGTCGGGCTGCGGATGGTATATGATATCTGTCATAATATCGCCAAACAGGAGGACCATGTGGTGGACGGTGAAAAGCGGCGGGTGTGTGTTCATCGAAAAGGCGCTACCCGGGCCCTGCCCGCCGGTCATCCCGCCCTGGGTGAGACGTACCGTGACCTGGGCCAGCCGGTGCTCATCCCCGGTGACATGGGGACCGCCTCCTATGTGCTGCTGGGTGGTGAAAACGCCCTGAGTGAAACCTTTGGCTCGACCTGTCATGGTGCCGGACGGGTGTTGAGCCGGACTGCCGCCAGAAAATCGGCCCGGGGCCGGAACCTGTTTGCCGAGATGAGCAAACGAGGCGTTGTGCTTCGTTGTGCCAAAAAGGCCACGGCCGCCGAAGAGATGCCCGAAGCCTATAAGAATGTGGATGATGTGGTGGAAGTGGTGCACCGGGCCGGAATTTCGACAAAGGTGGTACGGATAAAACCCCTCATCGTCGTCAAAGGCTGATCCGGCTTTATAAAACGCTCAATCTCGGCGTTGCGCTGTCCACCCTCGGATTTTCAAGTAGGGGCACCCCCCTGTTGGTGCCCTTTTACCGGGCAGGCACGGGGGCCTGCCCCTACATTGTTCATGAACGCCCGCCACGACCCGGAGGGGCGACCCGCCGGTCGCCCTTTCACCGTGGCGGCCTGAAGGGCGTCGCTTTGTAATAAGATTGACACACATGGGCGGCCTTGCTATTCAGAGTGTTAAAACAAACCCGAATCTCTTCCATCAGAGACAGACCATATGAAAATTCATGGCGCTCACAACTTGTTCGTGTTGTTTTTCGCCGGCTACGCCCTGTTTTTGCTGCTGGCACTTCCCGGTTATGGCCCGACCTGGGATGTCCCCTTGGAGTTTTCACGTGCTACGGCCTATCTGGATAATGCCCTCGGGAATCCCACCCCTTCGGGAATTTCCCCCTGGCATCAAATGGGTTATGAACACGCCAGATCCAGTATTTGCGGAAGTTTAAACGGCTGTTTGCCCTCGCTGATAGCGGCGGTCAGCGGCAAGATCCTGTTCGAAAAAAGCGGCTTGATGGGATATATCGATGCCTACCATTGCGGACTGGTATTTTTGTGGCTTATCTTTTTAATTTATTTCTATCTGATGCTGTCAACGCTTCACGACCGGCGTACCGCACTCATCGCAACCATCCTGCTGGCACTTGCGCCCCGCGTATTAGGGCACGTACCGAACAACATGAAAGATATCCCCGCCCTGGCGTTTGCCAGCTTATCTTTGCTTGAGTTCGCTTTGGCAGTAACCCGTAACCGGCCGCGACGAATTTATCTGGCCGGCATTCTCTTCGCCTGTGCCATTTCAAGCAAGTTCACCGCGGCAATAGTGGTGGCCCCGGCAATCGTGATGCTGTACCTGGCTTTTCGAAAGACAGACATCCCCAAATCCTTTCTGCTACCGATATTGTCGGTTCCGGTCCTTACCCTTGCGGTACTGATCATCCATTGGCCGTACTTGTGGGTTTTGCCGGCGACTTTATGGGAACGGCTGGTGGACCTGGCAGCGGCTGCCACTTGTCGAAAGGGCTCCGGCGTGCCCTCTATCTATCCGGTCTTGATGACACTGATAACGACCCCGCCCGTCATGCTTTTCGGTCTTGTCTGCCTGCCGGTTGCCGCTTTACGCCCCCCACGGTTTAAACGGGAGGAGGCCCTTCTCCTTGGTTTTTATGCCAGCTGGTTGTTTTTCGTTCTTTTCGTCTTCAGCACGGGAAGAATTGCCCTTTTCGATGGTGTTCGTCATTTTTTGTTGTATATGCCGCCGGCAGCGATTCTGTCCGCCTGGGGAATGGTCAGGATGTTTGACATGGCAAAGGGAAAAGTGCGCTTTTTTCGAAATATGCCGGCCCGATGGCGCGAGGCCGTTGCCGGGTCGGTCCTGTTGGGCGCCAGCATACTTCCCGTTGCATTGTATCACCCCTATGAAGTGACGTATTTCAATTTTTTGGCAGGGGGATTGCCGGGAGCGACTCAAATTCAGTTCGGCCCCGAGGTCCTCGACTACGAACCGCGTGATTACTGGGCAACCAGTCTCCGGTCCGCAATGAACTGGGTGAACCAGCATCTGCCCGATGATTCGGAGTTGTGGATCTCCATACCCCGGCACCTCGGCGCTTTATTTGAGCTTCGCCCCGGTCTGTCTCTTGTCAGGCCGGACGAACGTCAGCCCGGCAAGCCATATTACCTGATTTTTGTTAACCGGAAGGATTTCTTCACGCCACTGGAATACTACGCCATGAGTAAAGGAGAGCTTGTTCATAAGGTTGAGATAAAAGGGGTAACCCTTTCCAGCGTGTACAAAATGCCCGATCTCCTCTAATATCCGATATCATCCAGTAGCCCCGCTATCATACATAACAATTTGTTATTTAAAGCTTTCCTCTTGTGCTGTAAAAAAATCATGAAATACGCAATCAGATGCTTATATTAATAATTTAGATCGGGTGAAAATCGTTCCCTCAGTGTGGGAAAAGGCCTTTTAATGTGTCGAAAAAAGTAACCTGCCGCTTTTGTGTGTTTTTTCAGGGTTTGATAAAAAAACACTATATATTGATTTTTTTAGTTGACAAATCACAATATGTTGGGATAGGTTTAATTTCATTCCAAGGCAATAAATCAATTTTCATCTGTTTTTTTGGGTTTAAATGATGCAACGTACCTTTGCTGTTGATGGTGGTCGTCACCATTCATGTTTATTATCCAGCCGGTTAAAGGAGGCCCCAATTGTTTGAAAGCATAAAGAAACGGGACGGCAGAGTATGTGGGTTTGACTCCCACAAGATTACCGAGGCGATCGCCAAGGCGGGCAAAGCGACCGGAGAATTCGACCTCCGGGAAGCCAAAAAGCTGACGCTCAAGGTGCTGACGCTGGCCGGCCAGATGGGGCTGGATCTGATTCCGGAAGTGGAAGAAATCCAGGATATCGTGGAACGGGTGTTGCTGGATTCACCGTTTTACAAGAGTGCCAAGGCCTATATCCTGTACCGGGAACAGCATGCCCAGATCCGCCAGATCGCCACCCGGGCCAGCGTTAAACTGGTGGAAAGCTATATTGATAATGCCGACTGGAAAATAAAAGAAAACAGCAATATGAGTTATTCGTTGCAGGGCCTGAACAACTACATCTCCTCTGATGTAACCGCCGAATATTGGCTCAACCGGGTATATCCGCCCAAGGTTCGCAAGGCCCACAAGAGCGGTGCGATTCATATTCATGACTTGAGCCTGCTGTCCGTCTATTGTGTGGGCTGGGATCTGCAGGACCTGTTGTTTCAGGGCTTTAAAGGCGTTAAAGGAAAGGTGGAAAGCTCTCCACCCAAGCATTTCCGGTCGGCCCTGGGCCAGATCGTCAACTTTTTTTATACGCTTCAAGGTGAAGCGGCCGGTGCCCAGGCGATTTCCAATTTTGATACCCTGCTGGCACCCTTTGTCCGGTATGACGGCCTTGACTATGACAATGTTAAACAGGCCCTCCAGGAGTTCGTGTTTAATATCAATATTCCCACCCGGGTGGGTTTCCAGACGCCGTTTACCAATATCACCATGGACCTGAAGGTGCCGGTGACGTTGAAAGATCAGCCGGTTATTGTCGGCGGCAAGTACAGTGATTCCGAAACCTACGCCGATTTCCAGTCGGAAATGGATCTCATCAACCGGGCCTTTGCCGATGTCATGATGGAAGGGGATGCCAAGGGCAGGGTCTTTACCTTTCCCATTCCCACCTATAATATCACCAAGGACTTTGACTGGGACAACCCCAACCTGGATTCGGTCTGGCGGATGACAGCCAAATACGGCATTCCCTATTTTTCAAATTTTGTCAATTCCGATATGTCGCCCGAGGATGCCCGTTCCATGTGTTGCCGCCTGCGGCTGGACAACCGCGAACTGGCCAAGCGAGGCGGCGGTCTTTTCGGTGCCAACCCGCTGACCGGTTCCATCGGCGTGGTCACTATCAATCTGCCCCGGATCGCTTATGAAGCGGCCACCAGGGAAGCGTTTTTCGATCGTATCGCCGAACTGGTGACACTTGCCAAAGAGAGCCTGATTATCAAGCGCAAGGTGCTCGAAGCGTTTACCGAAAGTAATTTATACCCCTATGCCAAGTTCTATCTGAGTAAGATCAAGGAAACGACCGGATCGTTCTGGAAAAATCATTTTTCCACCATTGGTATTATCGGCATGAATGAAGCCTGCCAGAATTTTCTCGGCGTGGATATTACCAACGGTGCCGGCCAGGCTTTTGCCCTGGAGGTGATGGATTTTTTGCGGGATCTGCTGACCAGGATACAGGAAGAAACCGGTGATATCTTTAACCTGGAAGCCACCCCGGCCGAGGGAACCGCTTTCCGTCTGGCCATGCTGGACAAGGACCGTTATCCGGACATCATCTGTGCCAACGAAACCGACGGCCCGAATCGGGCGCCGTTTTACACCAACTCAACCCAGTTGCCGGTGGGTTATACGGACGATATTTACGAGGCCTTGATGTTGCAGGACAAGCTGCAGGCCAAGTATACCGGCGGTACGGTTTTCCACGTCTTTTTGGGCGAGCAGGTGGAAGACATCGAAGGCGCCAAGGCCCTGATCCGGAAAATCTCGGGAAATTTTCATCTGCCCTATTTTACCCTGACGCCGACGTTCAGCATCTGCCCGGAACACGGCTATATCACCGGTGAGCAGCCGTATTGTGCTGCCTGCGGCTGTGAAACCGAAGTGTATTCCCGGGTAGTGGGGTATCTGCGGCCGGTGGCCCAGTGGAACGACGGAAAACAGGCCGAGTTCACCATGCGGGAGGTGTTTGACGCCGGTGTCCGGCATGACATGCCCGCCATGTCAATGCCTTCCAAGGATGAAAAGAAGGCTTATGAACAACCTGTTTCCATGGCGCCATAAACAAAATCACGACGGCTGGTCATGATTATCGGCGGCCTTCAGAAGACGTCGGTTATTGATTACCCCGGCAAAGTGAGTTGTGTGCTGTTCTGTGCCGGTTGTAATTTCAAATGTCCGTACTGTCACAACCCTGACTTGATTTCCGTGGCCAATCCGCCATTTATGACGGTTGATCAGTTCTTTGATTTTCTTTCACAGCGCCGGAATTTTTTAGAAGGGGTGGTGGTGACCGGTGGGGAGCCTTCCCTGGACGACAATATCATGTCGTTATGCCGGGGCATCAAAGAAAAAGGGCTGGCCGTAAAGCTGGATACCAACGGCAGCCGGCCGGCCATGCTTCAGAAGTTGATAGAAGACAAAGTGGTGGATTACCTTGCCATGGATGTCAAAACCCGGCCGGCAAATTACACCCTCCTGGCTGGCAAGAATTTCGACACCGACCGCATCCGGTCCAGTATCAGAATCATCAAGCATTCCGGCCTGCCTTATGAGTTCCGAACCACCTGCGTCCGGCCATTTGTGGATGAGGCCATTATTCAGAAAATTGTCGATCTTGTCTCCGGCGCGCCGCTTTATGTTTTGCAGAAGTGCCGCACCCGGCGGGTGCTGGCCCCCGATTTTTTCGCGGACAAGGCGCCTTTCACGGACCAGGAGCTTGAACATTTCCAAAAGGTCGCGGCCAGGAAGGTGGATCGTTGTTATATTCGATAGACAAGAACAGAAATGCCAAAGATTATCTGATATTTGCCCTGGATGTGCCCACGGCCGAAGAGGCCCGCAGATATATCGATCTGCTGAACGGCAGTGTCGGCCTGTTCAAGGTGGGCCTGGAGCTGTTTGTCCGGGAGGGCCGGCAGGTCATCAATGATATCCGGACGGCCGGTGATGCCGGTGTCTTTCTGGATTTGAAGCTGCATGATATTCCGGCCACGGTTTTACGGGCCATGAAAAACATTGCCGGCCTCGGCGTAACCTTGACCACGGTGCATTGCGCCGGTCAGCGGGATATGCTCAAGGCGGCCGTGGAAGGCGCCGGCGGCCGGGTGGGGGTGCTGGGGGTGACCGTGTTGACCAGCGTCAGCGGTCAGGATCTCCGGGACGCAGGCTTCGCCGCGCCGTACGCCGATGATGTTTCCCGGCTGGTAGCGCTTCGGGCCGCTGCGGCGGCTGAATGCGGGCTGGACGGTGTGGTCTGTTCACCGCTCGAGGCGCCCATCATCAAACAGGCCCAGGGCGTTGATTTTCTGGCCGTTACACCGGGTATCCGTCCCGCTTCTCAGGCGGTTGCCAAAGACGATCAGCATCGGGTCATGACACCGGCCGCAGCCGTCAAAAACGGTGCCGATTATGTGGTTATCGGCCGCCCCATCAGGGACGCCGACGATCCCCGGGCAACAGCCGAACAGATTTGCGGTGAAATTGAAAAAACGCTCTTATCCGGAGACTGACTTCAATCGAGAAAAAAAATGGCAAAAACAAAACTGGCGGTTTTTATTATGCTGATGACCCTTTTGGGCGGTTGTGCCCCGACCGATCTTTATGTTTCCCGTTTGTTCAGCCCCGGTTTGCCGGAATCCGGCGATGTGTGCGTCACCTGGCTGGGGACGGCCGGCATGCTGGTTTCCGACGGGCAGACGAATATCCTCATTGATCCGTTTGTCAGTCGCTACGGGTTGCTGCGGGTCGGTCTTGGTTTTTCCCTGCCGTCCAAACCGGACCTGATCAGTGACTGGTTGAAACGCGTCGGGTGTAACAGCGCGGAGGCTGTTCTGGTCAGCCATTCTCACTTTGATCACGTCCTGGATGCGCCTTTTTTTGCCCGCCAGACGGGGGCTGTACTGGTGGGATCCGAAAGTACGCTCAATGTCGGCCGCGGGGCGGGCCTGCCGGAAACACAACTGGTGAAGGCGCAACCGGGGCAGCCGCTTGAATTCGGGGCGTTTACGCTGCGGTTTATCGAAAGCCGTCACGGTCCGGCCCTGTTCGGTCGTGTGCCTTATCCCGGCACGATCGATCAGCCGCTGACACCGCCCCAAAAGGCCTCGGCCTACAGGCTCGGGGGGGTCTACGGAATACTTATTGAACATCCGTCCGGCACGATTCTTCATCACGGCAGCGCCGGTTTTTTACCGGGAATGTATGATGACGTGCGGGCCGACGTTCTTCTTCTGGGCATTACCGGCCGTGAGGACACCATGACCTATCTGGCGGCCGTGCCTGACAAGGTCCGGCCGCACCTGTTGATTCCGATCCATTTTGACGATTTTTTCACCCCCCTGGATGACCGGATAGACTTTCTGTATTCGTCACATTTCCGGGAGTTCATTGATGCGGTAGACGAGCACGGCACTTACATGGTCTATACCCTGCCCATCGGCCAGGCGATGCCCATATTACCGTAGGGGCACGGCGTGCCGTGCCCCCGGCCAGGCGCAGGACGGATAATCACGTAGGGGCACCCCCCTGTGGGTGCCCTTTGAGCGGGCCGCCCCTGCTAACCCGAAAATTTCATGAAATATTCGGGCTAAATCAACATATGCCTTACATTCGCGGGGGGTATGCCAAGCATGGTGATGGAACGCTTTTGCCCGCCGGTTGTGGCGATTACCTGGACCGTTTCATCCTCCGGCGCTTTGCTGTAGCCGGCACAGATACCCGCTGCCAGCATAAGCGCGCTTTCATCCGACGTGCCGGCCAGCAGGCAGGTCGGCCCTGGCAACGTTTCGGTTTTTAACACGGTCATTGTTCCGGACGCGTTTGTTTCCGCAAGGTTCTTATTGTCCTCCTTGTTTCTCCCGACGATGAGCTTGCTTTCCGGTGTCAGGCGGAAATGGCGCCCGAATTTTAAAGCGTTCAGGTCGGCCTCCGAACATTCGTCCTGGTGCGCGAACAAATCTTTCAGGCGCTTGGAAAAACCGCTGTCGGTCAACAGGCATCCGCCCGCCGGGGTTGGATAGTCGGAAATCCCGTAATGCGCGGCCAGTTCCAATTGGCGCTTACGAGACCTTCCCGTAATGTCATATAACCGGCTTCTGTCTACCAGGCCCTCTTTTTCCGGGACGGTTTCCGGCAGTGCCCTGGCAGACAAAGGCCGAAGCAGATAGCCGTCAACACCGGATCGCTTTTCAACATAACGTAACGCATGTTGAACCTGGGACATGGGCCGCTGGCCCATCACTTCACCGCTGAAAATAAAGTCAAAGTTTTCCTGGCGCATCATCTGTCCGGCCAGATTGACCATCAGGGCATGACAGTCCATGCAGGGATTCATGTTCTGTCCATAACCGCAGGGCGGATCTCTTAACATTTTCAGGTATTGGGGGGTAATGTTTTTTACGGTAATGGAAATCCCGATGTCCCGGGCCGCTTTTTTGGCATTATCGGCCGAGAAAAACGGCGTCTCAAAACAGATCCATTTCACTTTGATATTCTGATCGCGCAGGACCAGGGCCGCCAGCATGCTGTCCAGCCCGCCGGAGGTAAGACCCAGCGCCCGGACTGTTGTCGGTGTTTTACGCATATTTTTCAATTATTAATTTCTGGAAAATTTTTATTTTTAAATTCTGTTGTCATTTTTGACAATGAAAAAAAGAAAAATTTGTGCTTTTTCCCTTTTTTCCCGCTTCGTCAAACACATGGCCGGTGGGGATAATTTATTAAAAAAATTGTTTATTTCCCACGTTTTTTCTTGACATGACCATATATTGTAATAGAGTGGGTATAAACGGGTAGCAAAGTGCAGGCCAGAAGAATGTCCAGACAAGACAAAAAACTACGTGGCACCACCACCAACACCGTTGATTCCAAGGGGCGGTTGATCATCCCCAAACGGTTTCGGGATTTCTTTGAGGGTTATCCGGGTAACAGTGAAATGCCCCTGATGGTGACTTATTACTCAGGCGCACTCTACGCCTATCCGCCGGATGAGTGGGATAAGCGGGAAAGAAAGTTGCTCGATAACGAAACCATGGCCGGGCAGTATCAGCAGCTGATCGACAACTATCTGGGGCAGGTGTCGGAATGCAAAATCGACAAGCAGTGGCGGGTTTTGATTCCGTCTGAATTGCGAGCCATGGCGGGCTTAAAAGATGAGATTGTTATTGTCGGCCTGGTATATTACTTCAAAGTCTGGGACCGGGAAAGATACGAAGCGCAACGGATCACTTTTGATAAACAGGTAGACAGCGAGGACTATCAGCGTGTAATTCGAGAAATAGGGCTTTGATCATGCAGTTCGGCCATCCACCCGTTATGCTGAAGGAAGCGGTTGACTCCCTCAACTGCAGCAGGGGGATGGCTGTTGCTGACTGCACGATCGGCGGTGCCGGTCATTCCCGATTGATTGCCGAACGGATCCTGCCCGGCGGCTTTTTAATCGGAATCGACAGGGACGCTGACGCCCTGACCGCGGCACGGGAACGGCTGCGGGAATGGGCGCCGGAAGAAGTCTGCCTGGTTCAAGATAATTACGCCAATTTTTCTGACATTCTCTCACGTATCGGTATCGAAACCGTTGACGGCGTTCTGGTTGATCTGGGTGTTTCTTCTTATCAGTTAAAGAACAGCGGGCGCGGATTTTCATTCAATCTTGACGAGCCGCTGGACATGCGGATGGATGTTCGCCAGCCCTTAACGGCCGAAAAAATCGTCAATAGTGCGAGTGAAGCCGAGCTGGCCGATATTTTTAAAAAATTTGGTGAGGAACGATACGCCGTAAAAATCGCCCGCACGATTGTCCGTGCCCGTGAATCCGAAGCGATTAATTCCAGCAGCCGGTTGGCCCGTCTTGTGGAAAAGGCATACCCGGTCAAGTCCCGTTGGGCACTCAAGATCCATCCGGCGACACGGGTATTTATGGCATTGCGTATCGCCGTAAACGGCGAGCTGGATAATTTGAGCGTTTTTTTGGATCAGGTCCCGGATTGCCTGAAAAGCGGGGCCAGGCTTTGTATTCTGTCTTTTCATTCTCTGGAGGACAGAATCGTCAAGCAACGGATGCGGTTGTGGGAAAAAGATTGCCTCTGCCCGTCGGATTTGCCGGTTTGTTGTTGTGACAAGAAAAAAGAGTTTCGTCTTATTACGAGAAAAGCCATGGTGCCCGATGGGCCGGAAGTGGAAGAAAATCCCATGGCCAGAAGTACCCGCATGAGGGTTGCAGAGAAAATCTGAGGCAAGGGGCACCGGGGTCGGGGAATGAGAAGAAAAACCAGACATGATCGATACATCGTCAGGGTAACCGCCGTCTGGGTAGCGGTGGTAATGGCCTGTATCGTCGAGATTTTTTTTTATACCTGGTGCAGTGTGCAATGCACGCGGTTTAGGTATGAAATCGGGCGCCAGGAAAAAACGACGGAAAAGCTTGAGGCGGAAAAAAAAGAGTTGCGAATTGAAATGGCCATGCTCAAGTCTCCGGCGAGAATTATGGGAATCGCCAGAGACCGGCTCGGCATGGTGGTCCCAAAAACAGATCAGGTGATTATTGTCCCATGAAATACAGCCGCAAAAAAAGAGAACCCGGAAAGATCAAGCTGCGGATCATTCTGGTGGGCGTCTTTTTCAGCCTGCTGTATATCGTCATTGCCGGGCGGGTTGTATATCTGCAGGTGTTCCGCGGTGAGATGCTGGCCGGCAGGGCATACCGTGAATACTATCGCACCTGTGTAACCTCGGGTAAACGGGGAACTGTTTTTGACAGGAACCACAACGAGATGGCGGTCACGGTCGATGCCATGTCCATCGGCCTTCATCCTTCAGAAATTCCTGATGTCAATCAAGTGCTGCCGGAACTGGCCAGGGCGGTAAACATTGGGGTTGATGATCTCGGCAAAAAGTTAAATTCCAACCGATCTTTTGTCTGGTTAAAACGAAAAATGACGGATGATGAGGTCGCCGCAGTCCGACAGATCGGTCTGCCGGCCAAAGCGATTGAATATATTCCGGCGCATAAAAGGGTTTATCCGAACAATTCCCTGGCGGCCCAGTTGATCGGATTTACCGGTGTCGACGGTATCGGGATGGAAGGCATTGAATATGAATGGGAAAAAGAGCTTTGCGGGAATACCGTCAGCCGAACGGTCTTAATGGATGCCCGCAAGCGCTATCTGGGTAACGGCGACGAGCAGGCGGGTAAAGCCGATGGTAATGATGTCATTCTTACCATCGACAGTGCCATTCAGTATATTACCGAAGCCGCGCTGGAGGAAGCCGTGGTTTCGGCCGAAGCGATATCGGGTATGGCCATCGTGATGGACCCTCAAACGGGTGAGATACTGGCCATGGCCAACTACCCTTATTTTAACCTGAACAATTACCGCCAATACAGCCGGGATTTATGGCGGAACCGGATTGTGACCGATGCCTTTGAACCGGGATCGATTATGAAGGTTTTTCTGGCGGCCGGGTCAATTGAATCGGGCTTGTGCACGCCGGATTCGGTTTTTTTCTGTGAAGAAGGTGAATACCTGATCGACGGCCATTGTATTCATGACTCCCATGAGAACGGGTGGCTGACGATGCGTGAAATCATAAAAATTTCCAGCAACATCGGCGCCGTAAAAATTAGTGAGCGGATCGGACGCAAGAATTTATGGGAGACGTTGCGGCGGTTCGGCTTTGATTCCCGGCCGGATATTGCATGCCCCGGTGGAACTGGCGGCTTACTTTCGTTTTACACCCAATGGACGACGGTCGATACCAGCGCGATTGCTTTTGGCCAGGGCGTATCCGCTTCGGCGGTTCAACTGGTTACGGCTGTTTCCGCGATCGCCAACGGCGGACTGCTGTTGAAACCTTACGTGGTCAGCGCGACGACAGAACCCGACGGCCGGATTGTTCAATATAGAGAACGTAAAGTTATTCGACGGGTTATTTCCGAACAGACAGCCGCTTGCTTAAAAGAAATGATGGCCGAAGTGACAAGCGAGGGCGGTACCGGCGCAAAAGCCGCTATAGACGGCTATACGGTATGCGGAAAAACAGGGACCGCTCAGAAACTGAATGAAGAGGGGCAATATACCGACAAAGATTACGTGGCTTCATTTCTCGGTTTCGCGCCGTTTAACAATCCCCGGATGGCTGTTCTGGTGGTGGTGAATTCACCCCGAAAGGGCTATTACGGCGGGATTGTCGCGGCCCCGGCATTCAAAAAAATCGTTCATGAAGCACTTAATTATTTCGGTGTACCGCCGGAGAGGAAAAATACCGGAGAAAACCTGATGGCGCTGGTCAAACAGGAGGCCAAGCGATGAGGCTGTCCAGACTGCTCCAGGCTGCCTGTCCTCGACGGGTTATTGGAAATGGACTCGCCAACGGAGGGGTGTTGTCGGATCCGGAAGTCACGTCGATTCATTGCCGGTCCGATAATGTCCGGCCGGGCGGTGTTTTTGTCGCTCTGACAGGCCAGCACGCCGACGGAAATGATTATATCGATGAGGCCCTGGCCAGGGGCGCGGTGGCCGTTGTAACGGAAAAATCGGATATTGATAATGCCATCGTCGCCCAGGTTGAGAACGCCAGAAAAGCGCTGGCACTGATGTCGGCGACTTTTTACGGAAAGCCCGCCGAAGCGCTGATAATGATTGGTGTAACAGGAACCAACGGGAAAACCACCAGCGTCGCTTTGATCGAAAGCATCCTCAGGGCAAAGGGTATTGCTGTCGGCGTTATTGGAACGGAAAATTATCGTTACCACGGAAAAACGTTTGCCAATCCGTTAACGACGCCGGAATCGATCGACCTCCAAAGGATTCTGGCGGATATGGTTGCGTCGGGAGTTACCCACGTTGTCATGGAAGTGTCGTCCCATGCGCTGGCCCAGCAACGGGTCGACGGATGCGCCTATGATGTGGCGGTTTTTACGAACCTGACCCAGGATCATCTGGACTATCATAAAGACATGGAAAATTACTGGGTCTGCAAACAACTGTTGTTCACCCACTACCTGGGGCTCAGCTTTAAAAAGGAAAAAACCGCGGCGGTCATCAATTGTAATGACGCCCGGGGACGGCAGTTGTCAGGACGGTTAAAAGATACCCGTGTGATCTGTGTCGGGGATAACGATGACTGTTCGGTCGCACCGATCGATATCCGGTACACCCCCGACGGTATTTTTGGCGATATCAGAACGCCTGTCGGCACGCTGTGTGTCCGGTCACTTTTAGCCGGTCACTATAATCTTGAAAATATTCTGTGCGCAGTCGGCGTGGCAGTCGCCCTGGGCGTTGAAAACGATATCACCCGTTCCGGTATCGAGGCGTTTTCCGGTGTGCCCGGAAGACTGGAGTCCGTCTCCAATCATCTGGATCGATATGTGTATGTGGATTATGCCCACACCCCCGATGCCCTGGCCAATGTGCTGACTACCGTTCGGGCCATTACACCCGACCGGTTGTTTTGTGTTTTCGGCTGTGGCGGTGACCGGGACAGAAAAAAACGCCCCCAAATGGGAAAGATCGCTGTCGCTATGGCGGACCGGGTGGTGATTACTTCCGATAACCCCCGGTCTGAAGATCCGGCCGATATTATTAACGATATATTGGTCGGTGTCGAAGAAACCGCTTTACCGGCCATAGATTTTCAGGACCTCGGCCGACCGGATGTTGGTAAACGATACCTGGTTGAACCTGACCGGGCCAGGGGCATCGCCGCGGCGATGATGGCATCCCGGCCGGGCGACGCTGTTGTAATTGCCGGAAAGGGCAGCGAACCTTACCAGATATTAAAAGACGAAACCATAGATTTTGATGACCGGCTGGAGGCACGAAAAGCCTTGCAGCTGCTTGATGAAAAACGTCAACCGCATATGGGTATGTGCGCGACATGATGTGTCGTAAGGATGAAGGCAGATGGCGGGAAAAATGGTGTGGACAGGGCCGGACGTACTGGCGGCAATCGGCGGAAAGCTGGTTAGCGGCACCGGCGACTTTTTTTTCAGCGGGGTGTCGACCGATTCCCGCGCCATTGTCCCGTCTGAGTTGTTTCTGGCGATTAAAGGGCAAACGTATGATGCCCATGATTACATAAAAGATGTTCTGGAAAAGGGAGTATCGGGGTTTGTTGTCGCAAAGACATGCCGGCCGGCGACTGTTGGGCGAATCAAGACGGCCGGCGGTCTTTGCATCGAAGTTGATGATACCGTCCGGGCGCTGGGTGCGCTGGCCCGTTACCGGCGCCGACAGACAGGCCTGATTGTCGTGGCGATTACCGGCAGTAACGGTAAGACGTCGACCAAGGAGATGACCGCCCGGGTGCTGGAACAGCGATACCGGGTTCTGGCCACGGCAGGTAATTTTAATAACGAAATCGGCCTGCCGCTGACGCTGTTGCGGCTGGAAGATTCGCATCAGGTGGCCGTGCTGGAGATGGGAATGAACGCACCCGGCGAGATCGCCCGTTTGACCGGTATCTGCGAACCGGATGTGGGTGTGGTGCTGAATGTCGGGCAGGGACATCTGGCCGGTCTGGGCGATATTGAAAATGTGGCCCGGGCCAAAGGAGAGTTGATCGAAGTAATGGGTAAAAACGGTGCCTCGGTGCTGAATGCGGATGACCCGCGGGTTATCAGGATGGCTGAACGAGCCGCCGGTCGGGTGGTGACGTTCGGGGTTGACGCCGACAGCGACGTCAGCGCGCTGAATTGCCGGCCGGAAGGCACGGGTTATGCTTTTGATTTGCTGATGCCCGATGCGGATTCTGCTGTTTCCGTCCGTCTGACCAGCTGTGGCCGTCATCTGGTATCAGGCGC
Organism: Desulfosudaceae bacterium; assembly: GCA_963674745.2. Classification (GTDB taxonomy): domain Bacteria; phylum Desulfobacterota; class Desulfobacteria; order Desulfobacterales; family Desulfosudaceae; genus JBFMDX01. Next base: position 2,144,639 of record CAXXDV010000001.1, read on the forward strand.
TCTGGCCGCCGCCGCGGTGGGAAAACTGATGGATGTGCCGACGGCCGATATTGTCAAGGGCCTGGAACAATTTACCCCCGTCAGCGGGCGCATGACGGTTATCAGGACAAAGGCCGGATTTTACGTGGTGGATGATACCTATAATGCCAATCCCGATTCAATGCGGGTTGCGATAGAAACGTTAAAAGGATTAAGCGGACAAAAGGCCGGGTTTCTGGTCCTGGGCGATATGTTTGAACTGGGCGAGCAGGCCGCCTCCATGCACCGGCTGGTCGGTCAATGGGCGGCCCAAAGCGGTGCGGCCGGGCTTTTTGCCGTCGGTGAGAACGCCAGAAAAATGGCCGAAGGTGCGATCGGTGCGGGCATGAAAAAAAAGAAAATTTTTACCGGAGAAAAGCAAGAGGTTGCGGCCGCATTGTCGGCTTCTGTAAGTCCGGGGGACTGGATTCTTGTCAAGGGGTCAAGAGGCATGGCCATGGAAACAGTAGTCGCCGCCATCGTGGAGACCGGCGGCGGAGCAGCGGAAAAGCCGGAGGGGTAAGAAAATATGTTTTATAATTTGCTTTATCCGCTCCATGAACACATATCGTTTTTTAATATATTTCAATATATTACATTTCGGACGATATATGCCGCCGTGACCGGATTCATGATCGCTTACCTTTTTGGTCCGATGGCCATCCGATTGCTGACCCGGATGCAGATCGGCCAGTATATCCGAAAATGCGGTCCGGAAACACATCAGCAGAAGGCCGGAACACCAACCATGGGCGGCATTCTCATCATTCTGGCCGGTCTGGGGTCGAGTGTCCTCTGGGCCGATTTAACCAACCGCTATGTGCTGATCGTCATTGCGGCCACCCTGGCTTTCGGGCTGATCGGGTTTGTTGATGATTTTCAGAAAACCGTCAGAAAAAGAAACAAAGGCCTGTCAGGCTGGGCCAAGTTTACGATGCAGTGTGTGATGGCGCTGCTGGTCTGCCTCGCCATTCTCAAAGTCTCGGGTAATACCCGGCTGCTGGTACCGTTTTTGAAATCTTTTACGCCGGATCTGGGTTTGGCCTATGTGCTGTTCGGTATGTTTCTGGTCGTCGGATCGTCCAATGCCGTTAATCTGACGGACGGTCTGGACGGCCTGGCCACGGGCCCGCTGATCATATCGTATGTGGGGTACATGGGTTTTGCCTATGTGGCCGGTCACCTTATGATTTCAGATTACCTGCAGGTGACTTACGTGCCGGGCAGTGGTGAGGTGGCGGTATGTTGCGGCGCCATGGCCGGCGCCTTGACCGGCTTTTTATGGTTCAACACCTATCCGGCGGAAATATTTATGGGTGATGTCGGATCTTTGCCCCTGGGTGGTTCGCTGGGAACGATAGCGGTCATTACCCGGCAGGAACTGCTGCTGGCACTGGTGGGCGGTATATTCGTCTTAGAAGCGCTGTCGGTAATTTTTCAGGTCGGATTTTTCAAAGCCACGCATGGAAAAAGAATTTTTCGCATGGCACCGTTGCATCACCATTTTGAATTAAAAGGGCTGGCTGAACCTAAAATTATTGTCAGGTTCTGGATCATCGCCATCGGCCTGGCGCTGGTCGCCTTGAGCACGCTGAAGATAAGGTAAATGGAGCGTTAATGGAGATAGAGGGCAAAAAATTCCTGGTGGTCGGTCTGGGTGTATCCGGCTTTGCCGTGGCCCGTTTTTTAAAACGGCGGGGCGGTAATGTCACGATTACCGACAGAGCGCCGGCGAGTGAACTGCAGCAGTACCTGGCCGATGCCGAGGCGCTGGATGTCGGCCTGGAACTGGGCGGTCACACGGAGCAATCCTTTACAACGGCTGATTTCATAATTGTCAGCCCCGGTGTGCCGTTGACAATAGCGCCATTAAAGGCGGCCGCGGAAGCGAATGTGCCGATTATGGGAGAGATCGAACTGGCCGCCGGCCTTATCTCTAAACCCATTGTGGCGATTACCGGCACCAATGGCAAAACAACCGTGACCACAATGGTGGGGGACATGCTCAAACAGTCCGGAAAACACGTCTTTGTGGGCGGCAATATCGGCAAACCCCTGATCAGTTTTGTCGATAAGGGTGAAAACGCCGATGTGGCGGTGGTGGAAATAAGCAGTTTTCAGCTGGATGGCCTTTACGGTTTAAAGCCGGCCGTTGCCGTTCTGCTGAATATCGCCGAAGACCATCTTGACCGCTATGATGATTTCGATGCCTATATTGAGTCCAAGGGAAAACTTTTCGCCGCCCAGGAGGAAGGCGACGCGGCTGTCCTGAACGGTTCTGATTTTCATGTGTTAAAGGCGGCAAAAAACGCCAGGAGCAGGAAATTTTATTTTAACAGCGGGCAGAACATCAGCAACGGGGCAGTGGCTACCGGGGACGGCCTTGATGTTCTGGAGGATGGCAACCTGATTGCCAGGCTGGTCATCCGTCAGCCTTATCTGCGAGCGCCGCATAATTTTGAGAACGTATCAGCGGCTGTGCTGGCGGCGATTTTGTCCGGCGGGACAGCTGAAGGTATTCAGGCGGCAATAGATGATTTCCGTGGTCTTCCCCACCGCCTGGAATATGTGGCTTCCGTCGATAAGGTGGCCTACTACAATGATTCCAAGGCGACAAACCCGGATGCCGTCAGGCGGGCGCTGGAATGGTTTTCCTGCCCGGTTGTGCTGCTGATGGGCGGACTGGACAAGGGGTGTGATTACGGTGTGTTAAGGAATGTCATCCGGGAGCATGCCCGGGCAATCGTTCTTTTCGGGTCGGCCCGGGGAAAAATTAAGATGTCACTGAACGGCGCCGTGCCGGTGTGGGCCGAAGACACCCTCGCCAGGGCGGTAAACCGGGCCAGGTCTGTGGCTGAAGCGGGTGATGTGGTGCTATTGTCTCCGGCCTGTGCCAGTTTTGACGCATATGAAAATTACGCCCGGCGGGGAGACGATTTTCGACAAATCGTGAATGATTTAAAAGAGGATAATAATGCAGCTGTCCAGGAAAAGTGAGCATCCGCTATATTTTGATGCTTTTTTGCTGTTTCCGGTACTGATACTGACGGGAATCGGTGTCCTCATGGTGTACAGCGCCAGTTCAAGCATTGCCGCGGACAAATTCGGTGACAGCGCCTATTTTTTAAAAAAGCAGATGCTTTTTGCCCTGGTCGGGGTCAGCCTGATGATTCTGTTCAGATATTTGAATTATCGCCTGCTGCGTGTTCTGGCCTATGTTATTCTGGCCGGCGCTTTTGCCCTGCTGGCGGCTGTACATGTCAACGGGGTCGGATTTTCAGCCAACGGTGCCACTCGATGGCTGCGTTTGTTCGGATATTCCTTTCAACCGTCGGTAATGGCCGAATACGCCCTGATCATATACCTGGCCTATTCGCTGAACAAGAAGCAGGAAAACCTGGATGCGTTTTCCATCGGCTTCCTGCCCCATGTCTTTGTTTTCGGCGCGCTGGCCGTCTTGATCCTGTCGCAGCCGGATTTCGGTTCGGTGGTCGTTTTCGGGCTGATTACCTGGGTCATGCTGTTTGTGGCCGGAACAAGGCTGATGCACTTGTTTACGTCGCTGATCTTTTTATTACCCCCGGCGATTTATTACATGGTTAAGGCGGATTACCGGCTGAGCCGGCTGACAAGTTTTCTTGATCCCTGGAGATACCAGTATGACAGCGGATACCAGATTGTTCATTCATTCATGGCCTTTGGCACCGGGGGGATATGGGGTACCGGCATCGGTCAGGGGTGCCAGAAACTTTATTATCTGCCGGAACCGCATACGGATTTTATTTTTTCGGTTATCGGTGAAGAACTGGGGTTATGGGGCGTGATGTTGATTCTGATTCTGTTTATGACGCTTTTGTGGCGCGGCATCGTCATCTCCGGATCGGCGGCCGACCGGTTTGGCACCCTGTTGGCCCTGGGGTTAACGGCCGCCATCAGCTTCCAGGTGTTTGTCAACACCGGTGTGGCCGTCGGCATTTTACCCACAAAAGGCATAACATTACCCTTTCTCAGTTACGGGGGGACGTCACTGGTTTTTAACCTGGCGGCCGTCGGCGTGCTGATGAACATCGGACATAAGCGTGATGCGTGATGATATGAAAACAAAAAACGTTATGGCGGAAGGGCCGCGGGTAATTATTGCCGGCGGTGCCACGGGCGGACACCTCTTCCCGGGGATCGCCATAGCCGAACAATTGCGTGAGGCGCGGCCTTCCAGCCGGGTGATGTTTGTCAGTACCGGTACCGCTATCGAGAAACGTGTTCTGCCGAAGACCGGATTTGACTTTAAACGCATTGCCTCAGAAGGAATAAAAGGCCGGAGCCGGGTCGCCCGGGTGCGCGCCCTGGCCAAGCTGGCGGTAGGTATCTTTGTCGGGGCCGGATTGATCCGGAAATTCAAACCGGACCTGATTGTCGGGATGGGAAGTTACTCGTCGGCGCCGATTGTTATCAGTGGCTGGCTTCTGGGCGTTCCCATCGCACTGCACGAACAGAACGCCCTTCCGGGAATAACCAACCGGATGCTGTCCCGACTGGCCGACAGGGTGTTTGTTTCTTTTTCGAAATCAGCCGGAATATGGCCCGCGGAAAAAGTAAGAGTCACCGGTAATCCGGTACGAAAGGATATCCTGCTGGCCATGGACAACAACAAAACCGGAAAAACCGGCAAAGCGGCGGCGTTTACCGTTATGGTTATCGGCGGCAGTCAGGGCGCCAGTAAAATCAATCAGGCGGTGACCGGTGCGCTGGCCGGTTTAACGGGAAAAGAGCACCTGTTTTTTATTCATCAGACGGGTGAGGCGGATGAAGCAGCGGTTCGCCTGGCCTATCAGCAGCAAGGCGTTGCGTGCCTGGTACAGTCCTTTTTTGACGATATGGCTGCCTGCTATACCCGGGCGGATTTTCTTATCTGTCGTGCCGGGGCGACCACGGTGGCTGAAATTGTCTGCCTGGGTAAACCGGGAATCCTGGTACCGTTCCCTTACGCGGCTGACGATCATCAGACCGAGAACGCCAGGGCGCTGAAAGAAGCCGGCGGCGTGGAGCTGATCCAGGAAAGCGAGCTAACGGAACAGGTGGTCGCGGAAAAAGTGTCGTACTACGCCGCCCACCGTTCATTGCTAAAGGAAATGGGCGAGAAACTGAAGGCTATCGGCAAGCCGGAAGCGGGAAAAATCATAGCCGAAGAATGCCTGAACCTGATGGCCAATGTGAAAAAACGGAGGTCGTTTATTTACGCATGTATTTAAAAGACTATCATATATTTTTTGTCGGTATCGGCGGCATCGGTATGAGCGGCATAGCTGAACTTTTGCTGAATCTGGGATATACCGTATCCGGTTCCGACGTGCGGTCCAGCAATATAACCAGCCGGCTGACGGACATGGGAGGAACGATTTTCTACCAGCATGACCGGAACAATATCGCCGGTGTCGACGTGGTGGTCGTTTCATCCGCCATCGGTAAGGACAACCCGGAAGTCGAAGCCGCCCGTGCCGGCAATATTCCGGTGATTCCCCGGGCAGAGATGCTGGCGGAGATCATGCGTCTGAAATACAGCATTGTGGTTGCCGGTGCTCACGGCAAAACATCAACGACTTCCATGATCGCCGGTGTTCTGGAAGAGGGAGCGCTTGACCCGACGGTGGTGGTGGGTGGCCGTCTGATCAGCGCCGGCACGAACGCCCTGCTGGGCAGCGGTGACTATATCGTGGCCGAAGCGGATGAAAGCGACGGCTCGTTTTTGAAATTTACCCCGTCTATCGCCGTTGTGACCAATATTGACCGGGAGCATCTCGATTACTACGACGGGCTGGAAACAATAAAAGGCGTGTTCCTTGAGTTTGTGAATCGCATTCCGTTTTATGGCGTGGCGGTGGTCTGCCTTGATAACGAACCGTTGCAGGAAATCCTGCCCACCATACAGAAACGGTGTATTACCTACGGTACCAGCAAGCAGGCCGATTTCCAGGCGCGTAAGCTCAAACTGGGAAAGGGAAAAGCCTGCTTCGCCGTTTACCATTCAAACAATAAGTTGGGCGATATCTCTCTTAATTCACTGGGGGCGCATAATGTCAGAAATGCCCTGGCGGCGGTGGTGGTCGGGATAGAGCTGGGCATCCCTTTTGAACGGATAAAACGTTCCCTGGAAACCATGACCGGCGTGCACCGGCGGCTGGAGATTAAAGGAGAGACCGGCGATATAATCGTGGTGGATGATTACGGCCACCATCCCACGGAGATAAAAGCGACATTGCAGGCGTTACGGGAAAACTGGGAAGAACAGCGCATCCGGGTTATTTTTCAGCCGCACCGGTATAGCCGGACAAAGGCCTTGTTTGATGATTTCACACGCGCTTTTTATCAAAGTGATGATCTGATTGTTTTGCCGGTATACCCTGCCGGAGAAAAGGCAATCGAAGGGGCCGACGGGTTGGCTTTAACTGAAGGCATTCGCGCCCACGGCCATAAAAGTGTGCGTTACGAAAAAGATCAGGCCGGCGCCTGCGCTTATCTGGAGGAAACACGCCAAAAGGGCGATATTGTAGTGACACTCGGGGCCGGAGATGTCTGGAAGGCGGGAGAGTTTCTCCTTTCCGGGCAGTGGGGAGAATGAACGGGATGTTGAACACGGAATTCAAGGTCTGGCTGCAGCAGCGTTTGCCGGGACGGGTAAAGCTTGATGAACCCATGTCCAAGCATACCTCGTTCTGTGTCGGCGGCCCCGCCGAAGTTTTCGTGTCAGTCAAAAATGAAAGGCAGTTGTCGGAACTGATCGTGGCATGTGTGGACGCGGGTATACAATATACACCGGTGGCCGGCGGAACCAACCTTCTGGTCAAAGACGAGGGCATTTCCGGTGTGGTTATTAATATGAAGAAAGACTTGAAAGAAATAACGGTTGACCCCGGTGATGATGACAACGTCAGGATTCGGGCCCAGGCCGGTGTCAATCTGCAGACACTTTGTCGTCAGGCCATTGACAGCGGTTTTGCCGGCTTAAATTTCGCCCTGGGTATTCCCGGGACTGTCGGCGGTGCGGTCATTATGAACGCGGGCACGTCACGGGGCGTCATGGCCGATATCCTGGAGACGGTCACCACGCTGACACCGGACGGCCGCCTGGTTGAAAAAACCGGCCGGGACCTGGATTTTGGTTATCGCCGTTTTGCGATAAAAGGTGTTTCGCCGAAGGAAAATGAACCGATCCTGGTAACCGCCGTCAATTTGTCCTGTCGGCCTGATGATACGAAGAAATTGCGGGAGGAAGCCCGGGATATTTTAAATGAACGTATGCGGAATCATCCCATTGGTGTTCAAAGCGCGGGATGCTTTTTTAAAAATCCGGTCGAGGGCGAATCGGCGGGCAAGTTGATCGACCTGGCGGGATTGAAGGGCAGGCGTGTCGGTGGCGCTGTCGTATCGGACAAGCACGCCAACTATATTGTTAATACGGGTGGGGCCACTGCCGGGGATATTCTGGAACTGATGGCCATTGTTCAGGAACAGGTAGAAGAACAGTTCGGCGTTGTGCTTGAACCGGAGGTGAAAATTGTCGGCGAGTAGACGCGGTCAGCTGGACTTGATGATGAAGAAAGCACCCCGGAAAAACCGGAAAAAGAATGTTGCCGGTTACGGGCGGTTTGAAAAGGCCAAACCGGTCTTAAGGGTGATGGCCGTCGTGTCTGTAATGGTGGTGTTAAGTGCGGGATTCGTTTTCGGATATGGCTTCTTTATCTGTTCCGATTGTCTGCGTGTAACGGACGTCCGGGTTGAAGGCGCTTCGATCCTCAGCCGGTCGGCCATTATCCGGCGAGCGGGGATTAAGCCGGGCGACAATATTCTGGCGGTTAATCTGTCCGTGGCCAGGCGGCGGTTGCAGGCTGAGCCATGGATCAGGGACGTCCGGATCAGCCGGATATTCCCGTCAACCATCGAGATCGGGATCCGGGAACATACCCCGGTCGCGATTTTGGATTGTGAAGGCGGCCTGTTGGTTAACAGCCGGCGTCAAATTTTCAAACGTGTTGAAGCGGCAGATCCGGTATCTCTGCCGGTCATCAGTGGCGTTACACTGAATGATTTCGATAAGACCGGTCGGTCGGCCAGTCCTGCTCTTAACGATGCCTTTGATGTGATAGAAAACCGAATGCCGGACATGAATTTTGAAAAAGTACTGGCCGATCCGGATACGGGCCTGACCCTTTATGCCTTTGGGTCCATTGACGAAGTCCGTTTCGGCTTTGATGACGATAATGATAATTACCGGAACAAGTTTCGACGGTTAAAATGTATGCTGAAGTATTGTTCCAACCGGGGAGACGCCGGTCGTCTGGCCTCCGCCGGTTTTGAGTATCCGGACCGGGTTGTGGTCAAAACAGCAGCCGGGGATTCATACGCCGCAACACTAAAAGGGGGTAACCATGAAGGAACAGGATATCATCGTCGGTCTTGACATCGGCACCACAAAAATTTGTGCGGTGGTCGGAGAGCGTGAAGGCGACAAGATTAATATAATCGGGATCGGTATGCATCCTTCAGAAGGGCTGCGTAAAGGCGTGGTTGTGGATATTGAATCAACGGTTTCTTCCATAAAAAAAGCGGTCGAGGAAGCGGAACTCATGGCCGGATGTGAGATTTCCAACGCTTATGTCGGTGTCGCCGGCGGCCATATTTCCAGTTTCAACAGCCGGGGCGTGATCGCCATTAAAGGGCGGGAGATCACCCGTGCCGATCTGGAAAGGGTGAAGGAAGCGGCCAGTGCGGTGGCCATTCCCATGGACCGGGAGATTATTCATATTCTGCCCCAGGAATATATCGTGGACGACGAGCCGGGAATTCAGAACCCGGTGGGGATGTCCGGCGTCAGGCTGGAGGTCAAGATCCATATCGTCACCGGAGCGGTGGCTTCGGCCCATAATATTGTCAAGTGCGCCCATAGAGCCGGATTGGATGTCTGTGACATTGTGCTCGAATCGCTGGCCTCGGGCGAGGCGGTATTGACGGACGAGGAAAAAACGCTGGGCGCCGCATTGATCGATCTAGGCGGGGGGACCAGCGATCTGGCCATATTCTGCGGCGGTAATATCCGTCACACGTTTGTCCTGTCGCTGGGAGGCAATAACCTGACCAATGATATCGCCATCGGGCTGCGGACACCGCATGCCGAAGCCGAAAAAATCAAGAAACGGTTTATCAGTCCGGAATCCGGAAAAGAGGGAAGCGGCGGTGAGATAGAGGTCAAACGGACCGGCGGACGGAATTCGGAAATGATACCCGTCCATATCCTTAATGAAATTATTACCCCCCGGGTGGAAGAAATGTTTACGCTGATCAACCGCGAGATTATCAGCAAAGGCGCCATAGAAGAAATGACCACCGGTGTGGTCCTGGCCGGAGGGACCGCTCTGCTGGACGGTATCTGCGAGGTGGCCGAATCCATAATCAATCAGCCGACCCGTTTGGGACGTCCCGGCGGTATCAGCGGCCTGGTAGACGTGGTCAATAATCCCATGTATGCCACCGGCGTCGGGCTGGTGCTTTACGGAGCAAGGAATGAATCGACCCGGAAGTTCCGGATTCGGGATACCAATATATTCAACCGTCTTATCGGCAGAATGAAAAAATGGTTCAAGGAAATTGTATAAACAGGCCCCAAAAGGGATCGTATTTACGTTGAATAAACATATATTAATCCACATAACCAGGAGGAGGTGCATATGACATTTTCATATGTTGAAAAAGAAAGAACGGCAAAAATAAAAGTGATCGGTGTTGGCGGCGCCGGAGGTAACGCCGTTAACAATATGATCCAATCCAATCTGCAGGGTGTTGAGTTTATTGTCGCCAATACAGATGGCCAGGTTCTCGAATCATCAGACGCTGCGATCAAAATACAGATTGGGGAAACCATCACGGAAGGCCTTGGTGCCGGCGCCAATCCCGAAGTCGGACGGCAGGCGGCCATGGAAAGTTATGACGCCCTGCGGGATGCTTTAAACGGCGCGCACATGGCATTCATAACCGCGGGTTGCGGCGGGGGAACAGGCACCGGGGCGTCACCGGTCATCGCCGAAATCTGCAAGGAACTGGGTATTCTGACAGTGGCGGTCGTGACCAAACCTTTTTCATTTGAAGGTAAAAAAAGGGCACAGCAGGCCGAAGCCGGGGTGGCGGCCTTAAAAGGTATCGCCGACACGGTGATTACCATCCGTAACGACCGTTTACGCGCACTGGCCTCCAAAAAAGATAAAATGACCGACATGTTCAAAAAAGCCGATGAAGTATTACATCATTCCGTCCGGGGGATATCCGACCTGATAATGGTTCCCGGGCTGATCAATCTTGATTTCGCCGATGTCAAAACCATCATGTCAAAAGCCGGAATGGCACTGATGGGGATCGGCGTGGGCAGCGGTGAAAACCGGGCCATCGAAGCGGCGGAAAAGTCCATCTCCCATCCGCTTCTGGAGGATTGTTCCATTGCCGGCGCCAAGGGCGTTTTATTGAATATTACCGGCTCCAGCGAAATCGGTTTTCAGGAAGTTGAAGAGGCCTCCGATCGCATTCACGAAGAAGTCGGAGATGACACGGAAATTATCTGGGGGGCGACCATTGATGACACCCTGGGGGATGAAATTAGAATAACCGTCATCGCCACGGGAATCGGCAGCGCAACGGATTCGATCGTTGATATCAAACGAGGCCGGGTCAGAGATGTGACCGCGGCGGATCTGGACAACTGGTCTGTGGCCAAACTCGACCAGCCGACTTTTATCCGCAAGCAGACCAGCGCAGGTGAAGGTTCGGGCGCCGCCTATCGGGGATACAAAGGAGAGGTGCTTGCCAATGATGATCTGGATGTGCCGACATTCTTAAGAAATCAGGCGGACTAAGCAGTAAGGCAGTGCCCGGAACCGGTTTGCGGACAGGGTTCCGGGATGGTATCTCTCTGTTTGCCCGCATTCATTGAGCCGTTTTTCAAAAAGGGCATGCAGGCTTCGTCTGTGCAGTTGTTGTCTGCCGTACCGCACCGCCGCAGTCATGGCTTGTGCGGCCGGTATCTGCTTTTTGATGTTAGCTGACGGTGATGTTTCTGCTTTATTCTGTTTTTAACTCAACTTGTTTACCGTATCTCTTTTCGACCCCGCTGATTACCAGATAGACCGTTATCAGGCCGGCAATGGCCACGATAAACATAACCGGGTTCAGATCGGCCACGGAACTGCCCAGGACCACGGCCGGGATCGCCATCAACGCCTGGCAAGTCCAGTTCATGGTGATGTATACCGGGAAGGAAATTCCGGCCAGGGGCAGCAGGAAATTTTTGACTGCGTAAGGCAGGACCGGGATAGACGCGATGATAAACGTAAAACGGATCTGCCGATCGGCCGGTACCTGAGGGATGGCGTAGTTCCCCCGGGCCAATACGGACCGTATGACGCCGCCGGCGACTTTTGTCAGTCCAAAGGAAACGATCATGTGGATGGGCATGGTCAAGATCATCAGGGCGATTCCCGCCACGGGTCCGAATTTTATGCCCAGTACGAGCAGGAACGGACTCAATGGAAATCCGAAGATCGGTAAAACGATCATCAGGATGATGAACAGGGACGTCGGGGTGCTTTCATCCACCATGGATATGATTTTAACGAGCATGTCATGGCTGACAGCCGTATAACCTAAAAGCCCCAGCCCGATAATCACGACGCCCGCCAGAATGATTTTAAGGGTGTTTGATCGTTTCATAATCCCAATGTAAATCAAGTCTCGGCAGTTGCAAAGGATTTTATAGGCAACAATATTGTGCAGACCCTGTTTCTTTAAAAAAAGGGGTCTTGGCCGTGCCGTATTTTATTGATTTTGACACGGATTACACGGATTTTTTGGATGAAATATTTTTTAAGAAAGGCCCACATAAAACCTTAAAACGCTAAAACATTAAAACCTTTACCCACAAAACAGCGCCTGTTAACTGCCGGTTTGGTTATGGGCCGGCCCGGTTGGCTCGCTGATCGGGAGATGCCCCCTTTTTTATAAGGCTGTTATAATTGACAGATTGTCGGGTTTTTACTATAAACGGCTTTATTGCAAACCAATTAAAGATGACGGGAAAAAATCGGAGGAAAGGCACGGGCATACCATGATTACGATTAATGAACATTATTTGAAACTTCAGGCATCCTATCTGTTCTCGGAAATCGCTTCGCGGGTCCAAACGTTTCAGCAGGCCAATCCGGACAGGCGGATCATCAGGCTGGGTATCGGAGACGCTACCATGCCGCTTTGCAAGGCCTGCCTGGACGCTTTTCACAAAGCGGTCGACGAGATGGGCGAAGAAACCACCTTCCGCGGTTACGGGCCCGAGCAGGGCTATGCCTTTTTGCGGGAAGCAATCGCGGCAAATGATTTCCAGGCCCGGGGTGCCGATATTAATGCGGATGAGATTTTTATCAGCGACGGCGCAAAATGCGATACCGGAAATTTTCAGGAGATTTTATCCACCGATGCCAGGGTGGCCATTCCCGATCCGGTTTATCCGGTCTACCTGGATACCAATGTAATGGCCGGCCGCACCGGTTCTTATGCAGACGGGCGCTACGAGGATATCGTTTACCTTGACTGTACGGCAGAGGACAATTTTCTGCCGGCCATCCCGGACGAGCCGGTTGATTTGATCTATCTTTGCTTTCCGAACAATCCCACCGGGGTGACCATTACCCGTGATGAACTGGCGAAATGGGTGGACTTTGCCGATCAATCCGGAGCCCTGATATTGTTCGACGCCGCTTACGAGGCATTTATCCGGGACGACAGCATTCCCCATTCGATTTATGAGGTTGAAGGGGCCAGAAAGGTGGCCGTTGAATTCAGAAGCTTTTCAAAAACAGCCGGATTTACCGGTACCCGCTGCGCCTTTACGGTGGTGCCCAAAGATTGTCGTGCCTTTGACGCTCAGGGAAGCACCGTCCTTTTGCACGCCCTGTGGAACCGCCGTCATTCCACCAAATTCAACGGGGTCTCCTATCCTGTCCAGCGGGCCGCTGAAGCCATATACAGTCAAGAAGGGAAACGGCAATGCCGGGAGACCATTGACTATTACATGAAAAATGCCGATCGCATCAGGCAGGCCATGGATGAGACAGGTTTCTCCTGTGTCGGCGGCCGGCATTCGCCTTATATCTGGGTTGACGGGAAAATGGATTCGTGGACGTTGTTTGATCGCTTACTGACCGAAGCCGGGGTGGTCTGCACCCCGGGAGCGGGTTTCGGCCGGTGTGGCGGTCAATATATCCGGTTTTCGGCCTTCAACAGCTATGAAAATGTCGATCAGGCCATGAAGGCGGTCGAATCCGCGATGCGTGTCTGAGCATCCGGGTAAGGAGGAATGAAAATGTCTCTATTTGAAGTCGATCAGGACAAGTGTAACAAAGACGGAATTTGCGCCGCCGAATGCCCTTTAAAGATAATCGATATGAAGGCAACCGGCATGCCGGCGCCGGTCTCCGGAGCGGACACCCTGTGTATTAATTGCGGCCATTGCGTGGCGGTCTGCCCTGCCGGAGCGCTTTCTCACCGATACCTGAAACCGGAAGATTGTCTGCCGCTCAATAAAGAATGGATGCTTTCGCCGGAACAGGTCGAACATTTTCTGCGCTGCCGCCGGTCCATCAGGAATTATAAAAAGCAGCCGGTGGACAGGGCCGTTATTGAGCGGCTGATTCATATCGCCCGCTACGCGCCTTCAGGTCACAACCGGCAGCCGGTCAAATGGCAGGTGATTTACGAAGCAGATGACGTTCGTCGCCTGAGCGGACTGGTCATCGACTGGATGCGGTTTATGATTGACAAACAGCCCGGGATAGCTGCCATGATGCATTTCGACCTGGTCGTGGGTGCCTGGGCATTAGGCGTGGATACGGTCAGCCGGGGCGCCCCCCACCTGGTGCTGGTCAATGCCGAGGCGGCCGATATTTCCGCCCAGAGCGCCTGCACCATTGCCATGACCTGTTTTGAACTGGCCGTGATGGCTTTCGGGCTGGGGGCCTGCTGGAACGGGTTTTTCAATGCCGCCGCCATGCAATGGAAGCCGCTCAAAGAGGCCCTGGGGCTTGAAAAGGGGCAGGTCAATTTCGGGGCCATGATGCTCGGGTACCCGAAGTTCAAGTATCATCGTATGCCGGAAAGAAACGCGCCGGAGATACGTTGGACGTAGGTTTGAGGTTTCAGGTATCGGGTTTGGCGTGCGAGGGGCCGGGGCTCTGGTGCTTATGTGTTTATGTGGTTAGGTGTTTAAGTGATTAAGTGGTCGGGGTTTTTGGGCAGGGGTTTTTAATTTTAAGGATTGCGGTTCGCTCATTCGTACGAACGATCCCTGTTCGTTATGCCGAAATCACCTAAACACTTAAACACATAATCACTTAACCACTTAACCACCTCAAAGCCCCGATAAGCCTGATCCGCAATGCCGTTGTCGCCTGCACGTCAACGCTCGGTCTGCCCCCGCATTTCTTCGATCTTTTCATTGTAAAAGCCGATGACTTCCTTGCGGCGGATCATTCCCAGCAGTTTGTCCGGGGCGTCTTCTTCCACTACCGGCAGGGCGTCGATGTTCTTGATGGTGAATTTTTTCATCACCTCGTTCAGGTCTTCGTCCAGCGTCGTCCTTATGATATCGGGTGTGGCAATATCGCTGACCACCACCAGGTTATCCATATCGGCATCAAACAGGATTTTGCGGATATCCGTGTTGGAGAAAATGCCGGTCAATCGATCATGTTTGTCGACTACCGGAAAATATTGCTGGTTGGTACTGGTGAAAAACATTTTAAAAGCGGCCAGGCTCATGGACTCCGGCACGGTTAAAACCGGCTTGATCTGATCTCTCATGTCGCTGACTTTGGTCGTCTGGAGAAGATCGACAAAAAATTCTCCGGCATGGGCCGGTGAAGCGGCTTTGTTTAAAACCTGTTTCTGGTAAATGGTCCATCTCCAGGAAAGCTGGTAACAGAGGATACAGACCAGAAGCGCCGGCAGGAGCATCTGGTAGGAATTGGTCATTTCCGCCACAAAAATAATGGTTGAAATAGGGGCATTGGAAACAGCGGTGAAAAACCCGGCCATGCCCAGGACGACCATGGTCCCCGGAACCTGAATCAGGTTGGGGGCGATATTATGAAAAAACTGGCCGACGGCCCCGCCCAACGCGCCGCCGATAACCACCGACGGGCCGAAAACACCGCCACTGCCGCCGGAACTGATCGTAAAAGACGTCGTCAGGATTTTGCCGAAGGCGATTGCCAGCAACAAAAAGATGCTGATTTCATTAAACAGGGCCTGCTGTAAAACGCCATAGCCGAAGGAGAGCGTCTCCGGAAGATAAAAACCGATGATGCCGGTAACCAGGCCGCCGATGGCCGGTTTAAAGTGGTGGGGGATATTGATTTTCTGAAAAATACTGCCCACACCGTAAAAACATTTGACGTACAGAAAGCTGACACCGGATAGAATGACCGCCAGAATAATATAGGGGCCCAGTTCGGCCGGGTTGGTAAAATGATAAGCCGGAGAGGAAAAAAGGGCTCCCCAGCCGAAGACCAGGCAGAACAGGCAGTAGGCGACAACCGAAGCGACGCCGGATGGGATCAGCACTTCCCCTTCAAAGTCGGGCCCCCGGTATAATACTTCCGAGGCGAAAAGGGCCCCTGCCAGGGGGGCCCGGAAAATACTGCCGACACCGGCACCGATACCGGCGGCCAGCATGATACGTCGCTGACGGTCCGAAAGTTTCAGCCGGGTCGCCAGAAAGGAGCCGAAACCGGCTCCGATCTGGGCAATGGGGCCTTCCCGGCCGCCGGAGCCGCCGGTGGTCAGGGTAATAACAGAGGCGATGGTTTTGACAACCGGTACTCGTTTTCTGATCAAACCGCCTTTATTGTGATAAGCATCGATGGCGGCGTCGGTTCCGTGGCCTTCGGCTTCAGGTGCGAAGGTGTAAACCACCCAGCCGCTGACGATTCCCCCCAGAGCCGGCAGAAAGAGCAGCACCCAGCGGTTGAAGGCGGTGGCCGTTTCCGCGAACAGACGCGGCTCATTGGCCGGTCCGGGGGGGTGGTACCCGGCCAGGCCGTCCATAAAAAAATGCATACCAAGTTCGCACAGCAGCTGAAAGATGATGGAACCGGTACCGGCGATGAGGCCGATGATGACGAAATAAACCAGGTTGATGGATTTTGATTTTCTCAAAGAAAACATTGGTTTATTGAGAAATGAGCGAAACGGAGAAGCCATTGAATCGGGTCGCGACCTTTTATCGGTTTATCGGGTTAATAATTTCTTTTCAGCTCCGGTCCGGTCAAAAGCAGGCTGTTGGGGAAAGTGGATTGAACATTCTCAGCCGTACTTCCCAGAAGCATGTCTTTAATCGTTTCGTGTCCGTAAATTCCCATAACAATCAGGGCGTCATGGGGAATGTCATAAAGATTGTCAACAAAGTCGCCCTGATCATAAACGTGCCAGGTCCTAAGGGTTGAATCAAGACGCTGACCCAAATCGTGATCTTCGATAATACGCCGGTAATCATTCTGGCCGTTGCTGTTTTCCAACTGCGTGAACATATCCAGGGGGAAGCCGCTGATTTCGGCGATTTTGACCGCCATGCGCAATGCCTTGATGCTGCTTTCGGAACTGCCGAAGAGAACCGCCACACTTTTCCATTTTTTAAAAGATTGAGCCGGAATCAGCACGGCAAAAGACGCCTGTTTTAATATGGCCCTGACTTTAGAGCCGATGTGTCCCAGGCCGATTTTGGTGGACAGGTCGCTGATAATACGGGGGCAGGTCATAAAGGCGAAATCGGTCGAAAGGTCCGGCAGATTGGAGGCGGTATAAGCTTCCGGTTCCAGAAATTGAGCGGTAAAACCGAAATCATCCAGAATCGCCTCGGCATGTTCTCTGGCGGTTTCCGTTTGCTTGTAGTAAGAGGCATCCATGTCCACTTCGACGCTCGAATGCTCAAAATAAAACAGAAATTTCTTCATTTTTGGGATATACACATGAAGGTCAAGTTGCATTTTTCTGGCAAAGTAAATGGAATGGAGAAAGGTTTCCCGACCGAAAGGGGTGTTGCGAAAGATATGCAGATGGCTGTTTTGCACGACGCATTCCTTAATAAATCGGTATTTTTTTCTTCCCGGAAGAAGCGGCCGGGTATTTTTGGTGTCAGGTTATTCTTAGCATGATTTTTGTAAAAATAAAACGGGAAATATGTCCTGCTGCATGGCGCGCGCAAGAATGACGCCGGTTTTCGAAAGTTTTTCCTTGCAAATTCCGGCTGTTTGTTTAAATAATAAAAACAAGGGATTCAAAAAAACGGGGCATTCGGGACATTTCTGCTCACGGCGGCAAAAAACAACCGTACCGAGAGGAAACCGGAGAATGCAGGTAGAAGATTTTAAAAAAGTATTGATTATCGGCGCCGGGACCATGGGGCAGCAGATCGGTTTTTTGTGTGCCATGAAAGGCTTTGATACGATAATATACGATCTTTCTCAGGATGTTCTGGATCATTCCCGGACGCGCCTGACGCGTCTGGCGGAAAAGTTTGTCACCCGCCGTCATATCGACGACCGGCAGGCCCGACAGGCGCTTGACCGCGTTTTTTTCAGTCATGATGCCGCTCAGGCCGCAGACGGTGTTGACTTTGTCAGTGAATCGGTTTACGAGGATGTTGATCTTAAATGCCGGGTCTTTGAAACGTTTCACCCCTTGTGTCCCCCCGCTGCTGTTTTTACGACCAATTCGTCGTCCCTGATTCCATCCATGATAGCCGATGCCACCGGGCGGCCGGAAAAATTTGCGGCTTTTCATTTTCATAATACCCTGACCTCTGTGGTGGTGGATATCATGCCCCATCCGGGTACCGCTCCAGAGACCGTAACGCTTATCGAGGCATTTGCCCGCCGTCTGGGGCAAAGACCTATTTTAGTGAACAAGGAAAATCATGGTTATGTTTTCAATGCCATGCTGATGAATTTATGTGATACCGCACTTTATCTGGCGGCCGGGGGGATCGCGACCATTGAGGATATCGATCGTTCCTGGATGGGCGTCATGAATGCCGGGGTCGGCCCCTTTGGCATTATGGATTCCATCGGACTGGATACCACTTTGAAGGTCAATGAAGTATGGGCCAGCCAGTTAAATGATCCCCGGGCCATCAGTAACGTGATGTTTTTGAAAAAATATGTCTCTGCGGGAAAATTGGGGACCAAGTCCGGAGAGGGCTTCTACAAGTACCCCGACCCGGCTTTTCAGCGGGCGGATTTTATGTTTCCCGGGTAAATGCGTTGTTTTGCCGGACCTGCCGTGTTTGCCGCCGGCGTCAAACCGGTTCAGCTGATAACGGATAATTATATTAACGGATGATGCGATGATGACAAGACGAATTGATCGGTTAACGGTTTTCTTTCTGTTTCTGGCCGCTATGGCTGCTTGCTTCTGCTGTCTTTCTCCGGTTCAAGCGGCACCGGTTCCCGTTGTACTTGATGAAAACACCAGTACGGTTTTTTTCGGTGATCAGGCTGAATATTTTGAGGACACGAGCAGAAAGAGGACGTTATCGGATATGCTGAGCAACGAGATCGAGTGGACGCAATCCGATAAAAAGGCTTTGAATTTCGGTTTTACTTCCTCGGCCTACTGGTTCCGGTTCACGGTTGTCAATACCCTGCAACAGACAGAGAACTGGTATTTCACCATCTCTTATCCTCTCTTGAACCATGTTGAAATCTTTGTGCCGCAATCCGGGGGGTTTTATCCCCCGCCCATAAAAGGCGGTACCGGTTATCCCTTTTACACCCGTGAAGTTCAGGACAAAGATCTTGTCTTCCTCATGAAACAACCGCCCGGTTCCCGGACGTATCTGGTCCGGATAGAAACGGCCACCTCCCTGAATTTTGAGCCGACCTTGAAAACACACGGTGCGTATCTGCATAAGATCAACAAGGTTTATCCCGTGTTCTGGCTTTATTACGGTGCCCTGCTGATCATGATCATCTATAACCTGGTGCTGTTCATCCTGATCAGGGAAAGAAGTTATATTTACCTGGTGCTGTTCATCATTGCTTATATCCTCTTTCAATTCACATTAAACGGTTTTTCCATGCAGTATCTCTGGCCCAATGCCGTCTGGTGGGCCAACAACTGCCTGCCGACGTTCATGTGCCTGGCGATTGTGTTCATCACCTTGTTTCTGCGGTCTTTTCTTAATATAAGAGAGCTTTATCCGGGGAGCCTGGCAGACAGGACCTGGAAGTACATTATTCTGTGGCCGACGGCCGCTTCTTCCATTCTTCTGCTTCCCCTCCCCTACAGATTCAGTATCATTGCCGCCATCATCCTGATCATCATCATGACCATCGTCCTTGTTGTCTCGGGGGCCATGACCGTTGGTATAACCCGTAATTCCAGGTTTGTCGCCATCAGCTGCGGTTTTTTGTTTATCGGTGTGCTGGTGTACTGTTTTAAAACATTCGGTTTGCTGCCGGTAAATCCCTTTACGGAATGGAGCGTTATGGTCGGGTCGGCCATGTTTGTGGCCCTGCTTTCGGTCGGGCTGGCCGACCGGATTACCGCTTTAAAAGACGAGCTGTTGTCTTCCAACGCCAATATTTCAGTGATGCTGGAAAGTATTTCCCAGGAAGCGGTGGATATAACCGAAGATATCAAGCGCAGCCGGGAGGAGGAAATCGGCGAGGTGCTGAATATGCGGTTCAGCACGTTCATGAGCAAGTTCAAGGAACTGGTGGATGAAGTGGTCGACAGTATGGGCGCTTTGAATCAGGCCTCCGGGCATTTATCCGAGCTGTCGGAAAAAATGACCACGCAGACCGGCGAGATGTCCGCTAATGCGGATTCCGTGGCCCTGGCTTCGGAAGAGATGAGCCGCCGCATGACCAGCATCGCGGGTACCATGGAACAGACGTCTCAGAATGTTTCCCTGATCGCGTCGTCAATAGAAGAAATGACGTCTACGGTCGATGAAATCACCAGCAACACGGAAACCGCCAGAAACATTACGGCAAACGCGGTGGGGCAGGCGGGGAATGTTTCGCAGAAGCTGGATACCTTGAACTCGGCGGCCAGCAGTATTGGATCCGTGACGGAGGTAATTACCGAGATATCCAAAAAAACGAATCTGCTGGCTTTGAATGCCACCATTGAGGCGGCCAGGGCAGGTGAAGCAGGTAAGGGCTTCGCGGTCGTGGCCAATGAAATCAAGGATCTGGCCAAGCAGACGGCCAGCGCTACTCAGCAGATCATTAAACAGATTGATGATAATAAGGATATCACCACCGAAGCGGTTGAAGAAATCGGACGTATTATCACCGTCATCAACAGTGTCGATGAGATCGTCTCCACTATTGCCACATCCATCGAGGAACAGTCCACATCCACCAGGGAGATCGCCAGCAATGTATCTCAGATATCCCAGGGCGTTTCCGAGGTCAACAAGAGTGTCGCTCAGTACTCGACGGTGTCGAAGGATGTTTCGAACAAGGTCGTTTCTTTAAGCGGTCATTCCCAGCAGATGAATGAGGACAGTCAACAGGTCAAGGACCGCGCCGATGAGCTGCGTAAAATGGCGGCGAATATTACAGCGTTGATGGGCCGGTTCAAGATAAAGGAGACTGGCCCATGACGACATCACTGTCACTGATCGAAACACTCAGACAAAGAAGAAGTATCAGAAGATATCAGGACCAACCGATCCCTCCGGATGCATTGGAGGTACTAAAAGAAGCGCTGTTGCGATCTCCGTCATCCCGGGAGATCCGGCCCTGGTCATTTGTTCTGGTCGAGGATAAGGATCTGCTGGACAAGTTGTCGAAGGCCAAGCCCCATGGCGCGGGTTTTTTAAAAGGCGCCGGTCTGGGAATCGTTGTCTGCGGAGACAGCACCCGGTCAGATGTCTGGATCGAAGACTGTTCCATTGCCGCCGTGATCGCGCATCTGACCGCCACTTCGCTGGGGCTGGGAAGCTGCTGGATCCAGATCCGTGAGCGGCATTATGATGACGCCACGACCGCCGAAGCGTACGTCCGGAAGCTGCTTTCCCTGCCGGAACATATCAACGTCCTGGCGATTGTTGCCGTGGGTTACGGGGCGGAAGAAAAAGCCGGCGTGCCTTTTGAAGACCTGCCCACCGATAAATTCACCAACGTTTAGATTTGTTCAGTCTTTTATTGACGAGTGCGCTGGAGTAGGGGCACCCCCCTGTGGGTGCCCTCTTGCCGGGCAGGCACGGGGGCCTGCCCCTACATTATTCATGAACATCCTCCACGACCCGTAGGGGCACCCCCCTGTGGGTGCCCTCTTGCCCGGCGGCCACAGGGGGCCGCCCCTACGACAGGCGGGCTAATCTTCCTGCAGTTCTGCCAGCCCGGCGAAGTAATCCAGGCATTCGGGGTTTTTAAGGGCGTCCCGGTTGGTGGCCTTGCCCCCTTCGACCACACGTTTGACGGCCAGCTCCACTTTTTTCATATTCAGGGTATAGGGGATGTCCGGTGTTTCCAGAATTTTAGCCGGCACATGGCGCGGCGAGGCATTGGCCCGGATGGTGGACCGGATTTTCTGCTTCAGGTCTTCATCCAGGGTATGGCCCGGCGCAGGTTTGACAAACAGGAGCACCCGTACATCGTTTTTCCATTTCTGTCCGATGACCAGGCTGTCTTCAATCTCTTCCAGCGCCTCGACCTGGCGGTAGATTTCGGCGGTGCCGATGCGCACGCCGCCCGGGTTGAGGGTGGCGTCAGACCGGCCGTAAATGACGGCGCCGCCCCGGTCGTTGATTTCAATAAAGTCGCCGTGTGTCCAGACACCGGGAAAGCGTTCAAAGTAGGCGCCCTGATACTTTTTGCCATCCGGATCGTTCCAGAAGAAAATCGGCATGGAGGGGATGGCCGCCTCGCAGACCAGTTCACCGGGTTCGTTAAGCACGTTTTGACCGTTTTCACTCCAGGCATTGACCTTGACGCCCAGGCCCCGGCACTGGATTTCGCCGGCGTATACCGGCCCGATGGGATTGCCCAGCACAAAACAGCTGTTGATGTCCGTTCCGCCGGAAATGGACGATAATTGCAAATCGGATTTAATGTCACGATACACGAAATGGAATCCTTCATTGCTCAAAGGTGAACCCGTGGACAGCATTGTTTTCAGGCCGGCCAGCCGGTAAGACTCGGCCGGTTTGACGCCGGCGGCGGCCAGGGCGGTCAGGTAACCGGCACTGGTGCCGAACACGGTGAAATTTTCGTTCTGGGCATATTGCCACAGCACGCCCGGGTCGGGGTGAAACGGATTGCCGTCGTAAAGCATGACCGTTGCCCCGGTGGCCAGTGAACAGGTCAGCCAGTTCCACATCATCCAGCCGCAGGTGGTAAAATAAAAAATATTGTCTTCCCGTTTTAGGCCGGTATGCAGGAGCAGTTCCTTGAGTTGCTGAATCAGGACGCCGCCGGCACCCTGGACCAGGGATTTAGGCGGACCGGTGGTGCCGGATGAATACATGATGTAATGGGGATGGTCGAAGGGCAACTGGACGAAGTCGATGGTCTCGGCCGAGGTGTCCTGAAAATCGGCAAACAGGATACTGTTTCTGATATCGCTGATATCCGTCTTGCCAGTGGTGTAAGGAACAATGACGACGCGATTCAGATCCGGGAGACGGTTCACGATTTCCTGGATACGGGGCCGGCTGTCAATGATTTTTCCTTTAAAAATGTAGCCGTCAGCGGCGAACAGAACTTTGGGCGCGATCTGGCCGAATCGATCCAGAACGCCACGGGCGCCGAAATCGGGCGAGCATGAGGACCAGGTGGCGCCAATGCTGGCCGCGGCCAGCATGGCGACAATGGTTTCGGGAATATTGGGCATGAATCCGGCCACCCGGTCGCCAACCTGGACCCCGGCGGCGGAAAGAGCTGCGGCTGTCCGGGCCACTTCCCGGTAAAGCCCGGCATAGGTCAGTTTTCGATACCGTTCGCCCTCACAGGAAAATACGATGGCCGGCTGGTCGTCCCGAAAGCGCAGCAGGTTCTCGGCAAAATTCAGTTTTGCGCCGGAGAACCATTTTGCGCCGGGCATTTTCGCCGGATCATCCACCACACCGGTATAGGGCGAGGAATGAATAATGCCCGCAAAATCCCAGACCTGGGCCCAGAATTCCGGGATATGGTCGACGGACCATTGATACAGATCCGGATAGGTGGTCAGGTCGGTGCCGAATTGCGCGTTTATCCGGTTCATAAACCGGAACATGTTGGATGATTGGATCCGTTCCTGTGAAGGTTCCCATAATAGCTCAGCCATAAATTCACCTATTCGTAGAGCACTGCCAGAATAACCGCCTTGCCATGACTGGCCGTGACCAGATGGGGTACGGTGGATTTATAATAGACACTGTCTCCCGGCTCCAGTTCGTAAGTCTCGTCGTTGATCAGCAGCCTGACATGGCCTTCCAGTACGTGGATGAATTCTTCGCCGTCATGCACCGAGGGCTTTCCCAGCGGGCTTTCTTCCAGGTGGACGATCAGGGGCTCCATGTGCCGGTCTTTGACATGACTGCCCAGGCTGGAATAGCTGTAAACTTTTTTCTGCCCGTCCGTGGCCGAACGTTCCACCGGGGTGCCGGATTTTTTGCGGGTGATCTCAAACGGTTTGTCCCCCTCACCGGAGAGCAGTTTGCCGAAGACGGTGTCCAGGGCCCGGGAAAGTTTCATTAAAGCCCCGAGCTGGGGCTGAGCGGTCCCGTTTTCATAAGCCGCCAGTTCGTCGCTGGTGCAGCCGGTAGCTTCAGCCAACGCTTCTAAGGTAACGCCCTTTTCCGTGCGCAGGCGTTTGATACGGTCACCGACCCGGTCTTCTTTTGTGGTCGATCCGTCGTTATCAATTTCGCCGGTTAAATCTTCAAAATAATCAACGTTGATGTGAGGCGGTTCGTTTGGTTTATCCATGGTTCTGGTCCTTTCGTTGCTTCCCGGTGGAATCGTTTTGATTCATCTCCCGATTGGTTGTGGTAAACAAATTGTATAATGTTCAGCGAAGTCGATAACCAGCACTCGAACCCTCGACACCTTGAATCCTTGAACCCTGTTTTTTTAACACCCGATATAACGGGAGATCACCAGTCTCTGAATTTCCGAAGTGCCTTCTCCGATATCCAGCAGCTTCTGGTCGCGGTAAAAGCGTTCCACATGATAATCTTTCATCAGGCCGTAGCCGCCGTGAATCTGCACGGCCCGGTCAACCACCCGGCCCATGGTTTCAGAACAGTAGAGCTTGGCCATGGCCGCTTCCTTGGCGAATGGCAGCTTGTTGTCCCGCAACCAGCAGGCCTTATAGAGCAGGTTCCTGGCGCACTCGATTTCGGTGGCACTGTCCGCCAGCTTAAAGGCAATGGCCTGGAATTTGCTGATGGGCTGGCCGAATTGATGCCGTTCACGAGCGTATTTCAGGGCCAGTTCATAGGCACCGTCCGCGCCGCCCAGGCCCATGGCACCGATGGACAACCGCCCCCCGTCCAGGGTGGCCAGCATCTGGTGAAAACCATCTCCTTTTTTACCCAGCAGATTGCCGGCCGGTACCCGCACGTCTTTGAAATAGAGCTCGGCCGTGTTGGAGGCGCGCCACATCATTTTACCGTGCATGGGAACGGCCTCAAATCCCGGCGTCCCGTGTTCGACAATGAAACAGCTGTATTCGGGCTTGCCGTTGTCGCGGACACCCGTGATGGCCTGAACGGTCACGCCCAGGGACATGTCGCAGGCGGCATTGGTGATAAAAATCTTGGACCCGTTGATGACCCACTCGTTACCGTCCTGGACGGCGTTGGTCTTGCTGCCACCGGCGTCCGATCCGGCCGAGGGTTCGGTCAAACCGAATCCCCATAAACCTTCACCCCGGCACAGTTTGGGCAGGTATTTTTTTTTCTGTTCCTCGCTGCCGAAATAATAAAGCGGGCCGATGCCCAATGAATTCCCGGCGGCAATGGTGGCCGCCTGGGAGCCGTCCACTTTGGCGATTTCTTCAACGGCAATGATGTAAGAAAGATAGTCCATGGCCTGGCCCTGATACGGGTCGGACACAAACATGCCAAGCAGGCCGATCTCACCCATTTTACGGGTCAGCTCCACAGAAAAAGTTTCCTTTTCATCAAGCTCGCCGGCAACCGGCGCGATTTCAGCCCTGGCAAAGGCGCGGACTTCCTTGCGGATCATTGCCTGTTCTCTGGAAAGTTCGAAATTCATGTTCCCCCGGCTTTCTGTCTGTTGAAAGGCGTTTTACGGCTATGCGTTTGAAAGGAGTTCATTTATTGAATCAGATTCAATAATATTAAAAGAGGACCGCTTTTTTGTCAAGATTTTTCATGACATAAGACCTGAAAATGACGCGTTGAATTTGTTTGATTGTTTCACCTTATCCCTGCTATTTTATCAGGAAACAAACAAGGGGGAGGGCGAACCATGACGGACAGGATGCGCATAGCCATTAATACCGGCGGCGGGGACGCGCCGGGCTTGAACGCGGTCATTGAGGCGGTGGTGTTATCGGCCTGGAACCGTAACTGGGAAGTGTACGGTATCCGCCAGGGATATCACGGCCTGCTCGACACGGACGACATTTTCCAGTTGACCCCGGACAAAGTGAGAAATATTTCCAGTGTCGGCGGCACCATTCTGGGAACGACCAACAAGGGTAACCCTTTTGAGATGCCCGTGGAGAATGCGGCCGGAGAAATCGTGCTGCGTGATGTTTCTGATCGGGTGGTGTCTAATTTTAACCGGCTGGGTTTCGACTGCCTGATTGCCGTTGGCGGAGACGGCAGCCTGGAGATCGCCCATAAATTTTTCCAGAAAGGCATCCCTGTCATTGGTGTGCCAAAGACCATCGATAATGATATGGGCGGCACCGTCATTACCTTCGGGTTTGATACGGCTGTCAGCATCGCCACCGAGGCGATTGATCGCCTGCATTCAACGGCCAAGTCTCACGAACGGGTCATGGTGGTCGAAGTCATGGGACGGCATGCCGGATGGATCGCCTTGAACAGCGGTATCTCGGGCGGTGCCAGGGCCATTCTGATTCCGGAAATCCCTTTTGATATTGATGTCGTCTGCGAACATATCATGGCCGAAGAACTCCAGGGAACCCGATATGCCATCGTTGTGGTGGCCGAAGGGGCCAAGCCCGTTGGCGGTAAAATCGTTCATCAGGGCAGTGGTGAAGAAGGCCGGCAGGATGTTTTGCTGGGCGGTATCGGAAAAACAGTGGCCGAAGCCATCAGCAAAAAAACCGGAAAAGACACCCGATTTCTGGTTCTCGGACATCTTCAGCGGGGCGGCTCCCCCACAACTTTTGACCGTCTGCTGGCGTTGCGGTTCGGTGCGGCCGCCATCCGGCTGGTCGAGGAGAAAAAATTCGGCCGCATGGTAGCCCTGGCCCCGCCGAATATTGACTCGGTACCGCTGGAAGAGGTCATCGGCGCCATCCGGGGGGTGCCCCTGGACAGCGACGCCCTTCAGACCGCCCGGGATATCGGTATTACCTTTGGTGAACCCGACCCGGATATTGCATGAGTTTTTCCGAGCAAAGAAAATAAAATGATTAGGGCTTTTCTTCAAATTCGTGGGTGCCAAGGATTCTAGGATTCAAGGAGGTGTCCATTCAGACGTTCGTCTGGTTTTTATTTATAGTAGTTTACTTGACCCTTCGACCCTTCGACCCCTCGACCCCTTGAATCCTTGAATCCTTGAACCCTTTCTATAGGGCATATGCTTCATCCGGCAAGGTCTCCCCGATGGCCAGCCGGCAAAGGTCTGATATCATGTAGTTGGCCAGACCGTTTTCTACGGCCGGTTTGCCCAGGGCATCCAGGCACAGGGGGCAGAGGTAGATCATGGCCTCGGCCTCAAAGGCTTTGGCGTCCTTGATGTTGTCTGCTTTAAAGGCCGGGAATTTATCCCCCCGCTTCTGAATGCCGCCCATGTCCTGGCCGCAGCACATGGCGTTGTCCCGGTCATATTGGCGGGAAACCCGTTTCACGCCGATCAGGTCAAAAATTTCATCCAGCAACGGCTCTTTCCAGGGTGTCAGACGTGAAGCGCATGGACGCTGGTAGGCCACCTTCATGTTAAGCGGTTTGATGTCTGCCTTGCGGACGATCAACTGATCTCTTAGATATTCAAACAGATGAATCGGCTTAAACGGCAGTTCCAGACCGTAACGGGCAACAGCGTCCGTCATAACGGTATAGCAGTCGTCGTGTGCGAAAATGATTTCTTTTGCCTCAAGCCGGGCATAGTTGTCGATCAGCGGCTGAAGCCGTTCACGCATTAAAGAATCATTACCCATGTGGGGATAGATGAGATTGCAGAAAAAATGGGTGCCTTTAAGCGGTGTCAATTCATCGAACAGCGCTCCGGAAAAGGCCCAGGGGATAGACGTGTAAATCGTACATAAAGAAAGCGCCTGTTTGCCGGTGGCAGGAGGGGAAAATGGTTTTTTGGGGGAAAACATATGCTGGGCCATTGTCAGCAGGTCGGGATTGACATAATCGCCTTTTTCTTCCAGACGCTCCAGGATAAGATCAAACGGTCGGGCGTCGTTGGGGCAGTATTCATTGCAGGCGAAACAGGTGATGCATTTATTCAGCCAGGAAACCGGCTCTCCGTTAACCAGTTTTTTCCATTCCGCGGCACTGGTCCCCGGTTCATAGTCGATATACAGGCACCGATCACGGCACAATCCGCACAGGACACATTTTTCACGGTCAAACATAAGCCCTCCTTTATTGATGATGTTCTAAACAGCCCGATTACAGACACGGTTTTTTGCTTTTAAGCCGGAACCGGTCCATTCATTCATTAAGACGCGTGCCCCTTGAAAGGTGAACCGGGTCCGTGATTTTCGTTTGCCGTTCTGATTTTAATGTTACGCGACAGGCGTTGCAATACTTTCGTGCCTTTCGGCGCTGTCTGAACAGGTTTTTGAATAACCGGGTTAAAGGTTTTACGTTTAACTTTTAATTTAGTATCGATTTGTATTATTATCAATAAGTACTCATAACTCGAAAAGCGGAAAAACATGACGCAAAACCCGATTTAAGGATTTTTTGTTTGACATGGGGACAGTGGTTTTATATTATTGTCGACAATCGACAGCGGGAGTTTAAAAGAACACTTTCATTATTGAAGGAGAATTAAATGAGTGGTGCCAGTAAGCAGAAGTATGACGTCATTGTAGCAGGGACCGGGCCCGGAGGGGCGACTGTCGCCAGAGAAATGGCCTTGGCCGGAAAATCCGTTTTAATGCTGGAGCGTGGCGGATACCCCAGTCTGCGCGGCGTGTTCTGGCAATATGCCTTATACCAGTGTTTCCCGTTTAAAAGCATGTTGTTTAACAGCCAGCTGGTGGGCATGGTCAGGGGGTTGATAACCGGCGGCAGTTCTGTATTTTATTATGGCACATGCTTTGATATCCCCTTTGAAATGTTAAAGTCATACGGCATCGATGTCAGCCAGGAGGCTGAAGAGGTAAAGCAGGACGTACCCATCGGTCCGCTGTCTGACGAGGTCATGGGCGCCAAGGCCAAATTGATCATGAAAAGCGCCCAGGAACTGGGGTATGACTGGAAAAAGCTGAATAAATTCATGTTTCAGGACCGCTGGGACCGGAGTACACAGAAATTCGGTAATTTTTATTACGGCGACCCCAATGATGTGAAATGGAGCGCCCGCATATTTGTTGATGATGCCGTAAAAAACGGTGCAGAACTGATTAACAATGCCCCGGTCAAGGAGGTCATATTCAAAGACGGGCGAGCAACCGGTGTCCGTTACACTCAGGGCGGCAGTGTGCATGAAGCATATGCTGAAAACGTGGTTGTCAGCGCCGGCGGTATCGGTTCCCCGATGATTTTAAGACAGAGCGGGCTGAATGAAGCCGGATATGATTTCTTTTTCGACCCCTTGATATCCGTGGCCGGTTATGTGGAAGGCGCCAAAGACGAGAACGAAATCCCCATGTCGTCCGGGACCCATTTTCATAAAGAAGGGTTTGTGATGACCGATATGGCCCTGCCGCCCATGTTGAATACCATTTTCGCCTGCTCCGGTTTTCGGCCGCACCGGGCGTTTTCCCATAAAAACGTGGTCCGCATCATGGTCAAGGTCAGAGATGACCTGGCCGGCAAGTTGACCAACGGGGAGGGTATTCGTAAACGGATGAGCAAGGGGGATAAGGCAAAGCTAAACATGGGGTATGGACATGCCCGTAAGATCCTGGAGAATCTCGGTGCAACCGGTATTCACAAAACCTGGGCGCTGGCGGCCCATCCCGGTGGGACCGTTAAAATCGGCGAAATGCTTGATGCCGACCTGAGAGCCAAAGGATATGATAACCTGTATGTCTGTGACTGCTCGGTTATTCCGGAGCCCTGGGGCCTGCCGCCGACATACACCATTCTTTCTTTGGGAAAACGTCTGGGAAAACTTCTTATCAATCAGTAATGCGTAATTCTCCTCCTCTATCAGCGGCGTCCGGGCCTGAAAAGTGACGGTCGTCGCTGATTTGTTTTTGTTGCCAAAAGCTGTTTGATCTGAAACGGCGCTTGTGATACCTGTTGGCAGAACAGCCGATTTAAACGTCCGCGGGTTTTTGTGCCCGAAAAACATGCATTGTCCCTGAATCGCTCAGCGGAATCAGCAGAACAATGAGACAATAACAGGTTAACGGTAGAGTAAAACCAGAATGAATCAAGAGATATCGGGCGTATCGCCCCACACTTCCTCACCGGTTGAGCGGTTTTATGCTTTATTGTTGAAATATCCATGGACCGTTCTTTTCTGTCTTTTGGCCGGTATCGCCATACTGGGCTACTGTGCCAAAAATTTTCAGATCGATGCCTCTTCAGACACCCTGGTGAATGAAAGCGACGCGGACATGCAATACGCCCGCCTGGTGTCATCCCGTTATGCGGTCCAGGACTTTTTGCTCATCGCCTATACACCCAAAAAAGACCTGCTTTCAGACGAAGTGCTGTCGGATATCGGCCGTTTAAAAGTTGATCTGGAAGAACTGCCGGGCGTCGATTCAGTGGTCACGCTGCTGGATGTTCCCATGTTGGAAAGTCCGCCCGTGCCGGTCAAGGACCTGGCCGGTGATCTGCCGACCATTCTGTCTGACCGGGTGGACCGGGCGATGGCCGGGAAAGAGCTGAGCCACAGCCCCCTGTATCGCAACCTGCTGGTCAGTCCTGATCTGAGTACCACCGCCATCCAGATCAACATGTCCATCAATCAGCACTATCGTGATATTGTGGCCCAACGGGATGACCTGGTTGATAAGGGCGCGGCCGAGGGCTTTACCGCGGCTGAAGAAGCCGAACGCAATCGCCTGGAAACCGAAATTCTGGCCATGCGCAAGGCGTTCAAGGCGCAGAATGAAAAACTGATCGCCGATATCCGCAGTGTTATGAAAAAATACAGGGGCGATGCCGATCTGTTTCTGGGCGGCGTTGACATGATCGCCAATGACCTCATCCGGTTCATTAAGAATGATCTGGAGACCTTTGGCCTGGGCGTTTTCATTTTTCTGGTCTTGGCGCTTGGCATCATTTTCCGTAAAATTCGCTGGGTGGCCATTCCCCTGATGTGCTGTTTTTTTTCCGTTATCGCCATGACCGGTCTTCTGGGGCTGTTCGGGTGGAAAGTGACGGTCATTTCCTCCAATTTTATTTCCCTGCAGTTGATCCTGACCATGTCCCTTTCCATTCACCTGGTCGTCCGTTACCGGGAGGAAGAGTCGCGGTATCCGGACCACGAGCACCGGGACCTGGTCATTTTTACCATGCGGGAGAAGCTGGTCCCCTGTCTGTATGCCACGTTGACAACCATGGCCGGTTTCGGGTCCCTGCTGCTGTGCAATCTCAAGCCGGTCATTACCTTCGGCTGGATGATGGTGGGCGGGCTCATCGTTTCGCTTGTGTTCACGTTTCTGTTTTTCCCGGCGGCCTTGTCGCTGTTGAAGAAAACCCCGCCGCCGCCCGCTGCCGGAGGTGGGGGCTATATGACAAAAATGACCGCGCACCTGACTGAATATCACGGCCGGCTGATTGTAATCGCCAGTGTCATCGCCCTGGCTGTCAGCGTCATTGGCATATCGCGTCTGACCGTGGAAAACGCCTTTGTCAATTATTTCAAGAAATCAACCGAAATATACCAGGGCATGCGGGTAATTGACCAGAAGTTGGGCGGCACCACGCCGTTTGACGTAACGCTCGATTTTCCCGAGTCCGACGATAAGGACGCAGTCAAACAGAGACAAAAGCCGATGGCTGATTCCGAAGACTTTGACATGTTTGCCGAGTTTGATGAGGCGGACACAGCCGAACACTACTGGTTTACGCCCTATAAGATGGAAAAAATACTGGCGGTTCACGATTACCTGGAATCGATTCCGGAAATCGGCAAGGTGATGTCCCTGGGGACCATGCTGAAGGTGGCCAAACGTTTGAATGATGGCAAGCCTTTGGACAGCGTTGAGTTGTCCCTGGTTTATAATGAATTGCCTGAAGAATACAAAAAGATGCTGATTGCCCCTTATGCCTCCGTGGAACACAACCAGGCCCGCATATCGGTGCGCGTGGTGGACACGGCGGAGACCTTGAGGCGGGATCAGTTGATCCGGAAAATCGAAAAAGACATAACCGCCGGGTTTGGTTTTGACCGGGCAGATGTCCGGGTGACCGGCATGCTGGTGTTATACAACAACGTCCTGCAAAGTCTGTTTGATTCCCAGATCAAGACCCTGGGGCTGGTGCTGCTGGCCCTGATGGCGATGTTTCTGATTCTGTTCCGTTCTTTCAAGTTGTCGCTGATCGCCGTATTCCCCAACCTGTTGTCCGTCTCGGTCGTGCTGGGCGCCCTGGGCTGGATGAACCTGCCGCTTGATATGATGACCATCACCATCGCTTCAATCAGCGTCGGTATCGCCGTGGATGATACCATTCATTATATCCACCGCTTCAAGGAGGAATACGCGGTCAACCCCGATTATGTGGCTGCCATGCGTAATTGTCACGCCAGTATCGGCTTTGCCATGTACTATACGTCCGTGGCTATTGTTGCCGGATTTTCAATACTGGCCTTTTCGAATTTTATCCCCACGATCTCGTTTGGTCTGCTGACCGGTCTGGCCATGGTGATCGCGCTTCTGGCCGCCCTGACGCTGCTGCCCCGGCTGATCATTCTGATCAAGCCCTTCGGGCCCCAGGGCGGATAGCATCAGCCCGAGGGGTTCCGCTTGACCGATTGCTGATAGGCTTCTTCATCCATGCGCGACAGTCCTTCCATCAGCAGCCACATGAACTGACCGATTTCGCTCATTGATTCTTCTTCGGGCGGAAGCCCGGGGACGAATTTAAAACGGCCCTTTTTCTCTCTTAATACAGCCCAGAAGGCTTCCCTGTCTTCATTCTCGCCGAACTTGGCACGGATGGGCTCACCTTCCTTGAAGGTAATGGTTGCCGCTCTGTTGTCGGGCAGCTTGAAGGTCAAAACACCGGTTTTCCGGTTCATGTTAAAGGCCTGCAGCAGTTCCGAGGGCGGCATTTCCGTCAGGTTGCCGGACATGCCGGATTCCAGTTCGTCCGACCGGGCGATGTTGGTTTTGGACAATCGTTTGGAGAGCAGGGTCGCAAAATACATCTGTAGGGAGGGAAATCGTCTGATCAGTCGTCGGAAGTTGCGGCTGTTTAAAAAAATGACTTTGGTCGGCTCCACGGCTTTGATGGTTGCCCCGGCCGCCTCTCCGCTGATCAGGCTCATTTCACCCAGGATTTCGCCCTTACCGAGAAAGGCGATGTTGACGTCATTATTGCCCAGCACTTCAACCATGCCGGAAAGAATGACATAGAGATTTTTGCCGGGCTCACCTTCTTGAATGATGACCTCTCCTTTGCTGAACTGTCTGTGCCGGATAAAGGGGACCAGGTATCGGACTTCGTTCTTTTTCAGTGTTTTAAAAAAAGAAAAGGTGGAAAGGAGTTTGGCGATGTTATCTTTGGCGTTTTCGTGGGGATCTTCTATCTCAAAAACATATTCAGCGCTTTTTTCATACCGCATACGGATTTTCCCGCTGCATCCGCTGCAGAAAAAAGTGTTGCCGCTTTCAGTTTCCGGTATAAAATCGTCAAGGTCACGGATTTTATGTTTGATGTCTTCGGTCAGGATGGTACAGGTCGGTTTCCCTTCCGGCATGTAAAGGGCGATGGCGGATAGCCTGAATACGTCGTCCAGATTATAAAAAGGGCAGTTGTCGTCCTCGATGACCTGAAAAAAAGCTTCAATCATGCTCATTTTGTCACCCTCACGGTTTAATTAGGTCGTAAAAGTTAAGCTCAGCGGCTGGTTTTCTGTCGTGGAAGTCTCCCGGCCCAGGTTTTTAGAGCGTTACCAGGGCAAAGTCCGGTTTTTACGCTTCCAGCATCATTTTGTTTTTAATCTCAGGATCTTTCGGTCAGTCCGATGGATCAGCCGGCGGATCGACCGCTTTCACCGTTGTTGAAATTCCTCCCCGGGACGTGAAAGTCCCGATAACCATGATGCGATGCGGGGCAATTGCCCCGGACAAATCCTCCAGGATTTTATTCACCACATGCTCATAAAAAATGCCCACGTTTCGATACTGCATCAGATAGTATTTGAGTGATTTGAGCTCTACGATCTGACGGTTCGGGGTGTAGGTGATGGTGATACAGCCGAAATCAGGCAGACCGGTCATGGGGCAGACCGAGGTGAATTCAGGTTGCTTTATCTCGATATCTATGGGTCTTTGTCCCGCGTACTGGTAGGGCATGGCCTCAAGGATATCGGATTTTACCGTATCCGGCGACTGAGATGTCAACGGTGATTCGTAATCTTTCTGCGTCATGTTCTTTTTTACACCAATCTTGGTCCTAAACCATGTCTTTTTTCAAGTGGATAACACCACCGGCAACCAACGGCGGCAGCCACAGGGATGCCAGGGCTTTCATTGACTTTTCTTAAAGATGTTTAATATTCATTCCCCCCGAATGTTCAAAAGCCGAGTGCCCTGGGGCTCCTCTTGCGCTGCCTGGTTAAGTGCCCGGAACTATTTTTTCCAAGGATGTTTGGGTTTATAATAAATGACATTTGACATCTTTACGATCTCGATTGGCACTTAACAATTTATTATACCGATTTATTGAAAATTTTCAAAAGAAAAGAAAAACGGCATTAATCACCAGAGGTTGAAAAAAGTATATCCATTAGATATAGTCTGATAAACTTGAAACGATCGGTAATAATCAGGAAAAGTACGATGAAAAACAGGAAAAAGAAACCGGCTGCCACCGGTAAAAGCAGGCTTTGTCCCTGCGGTAGCGGTCTTAAGTACGCGAAATGCTGTCTTCTTTCCGATGAGGGACAGGCGCGGCTGGAACAGTTATATTATGAACGGTTTAAGATCAGGGTTAAAAATAAAGACGAAATTGAAGGTATTCGCAGCGCCGGCCGCCTTGCCATCGCGACCCTTGACATGGTGGAAGAAGCCTTAAAACCCGGCATGACCACTGATGAAATCAACACCCTGGTTCATGACTTTACGATAAAACACAAGGCCGTTCCCGCGCCGTTGAATTACCGCGGGTTCCCCAAGAGTGTCTGCGTATCGGTCAATGAGGTGATCTGTCACGGCATACCGGGAGATCGCGTCATACAGGAGGGTGATATCGTTAACGTGGACGTAACGCCCATTTTGAACGGGTATTATGCCGATGTGAACAAAACGTTTTTTGTCGGTACCCCGGGAAAAGACGCGGTCAAGATTGTCAATGTCACCGGCGGCTGTTTAAAGCGTGCCCTGGCCATGGTTGCGCCCGGACAGACCATTGGTGATATCGGCTGGGCCATACAGAACCACGTCGAACAGCGGGGCTGTTCGGTGGTCAGGGAGTTTGTCGGACACGGTGTGGGGATTGATTTTCACGAGCCGCCCCAGGTGCCTCATTACGGAAGAAAAGGTGAGGGCGTCATGCTGATACCCGGTATGGTCTTCACCATCGAGCCCATGATCAATCTTGGTAAGAAAGAAATAAAGATTCTGGCCGACAACTGGACCGCCGTCACCCGGGACGGTTCCTTGTCCGCCCAGTTTGAGCAGACCATTGTCGTCACCGCTGACGGATATGAAAGCCTGACCCCTTTTGATTTATAGTGTGAACGATCCGGTCGGGATAGCCCGGCTTATCCCATGTAGTGGTCCTGGAAATTCGGTTTGTTCTTGTTCGTTTTCAGCACGCCCCGGGCATTGCAGCTCGGACAACGGATTTCAGACGGCATGTCGGTCATATCGATTTCAATGGGTGTGGCACATTTGGAACAGTTGATGGTCATGGTTTTTTTCTTGGCCCCGTTGGCCGGCTTTTTATCCTCGTTTTTTTCGGCACCGTCGTCAAACTCGACATCAGGGGTTTGGTTCCCCTGATTTTCGATATAGGCCAGCAAGGCCTTGCGGACGCATTTGTTGTCATCTTCGCCGCCGCTGATAAGCGTTAATTGTTCATACTGATCCTTGGTAAGGACAACTCTGGTGTCCAGCACATGGGACGTTTCCAGGGCGGTATTCAATTCTTCCAGCAGCGCGGCCTGTTTGGAAAATTTCATATCGCCGCTGTTTATTTTTTCCTGTATGCTCTGCTTCAGGTCGTCCGCGGAATACCATTCGCCCTCATGCTGGATTTTTCCATTATCAAGATCTATATGGTCCATTTTCCCCTCCAAAATATGATGGCTTCCTGAACCATCCAATATCTTCGCTGCGGTTCATCCCCGGGATTTTCTGTTCCGCCAGAATCCCTGACTTTTTCGGGGTTTGCAAGGCGCTGATGTTGGACTATTTTTCCGCCACCCAACTTTGACTTTTTACGAGCCTGTCAAATACCGTTATGGAAATATAACATATTATATAAACAGATATTTTATGGATGTCAAAGAAAAGATGCATCTTTTCAGGGGATTTGAGCCGGTATATGGGTTTGCCACGACCCCCTGCTTCTGGTATAACCTTAAATTCGGATATTATATGGAATTATTATATATAAATACAGAAGAGGCAGATGATGACATATAAACTGGCCATTAATGGATATGGCCGTATCGGGCGGTGTGTCCTCAGGGCGCTTTATGAATCGGAACGGTTTTCAGAGTTCGAAATCGTCGGTATTAATGAAATTTCCAATATCGAATCCATTGCCCACCTGACGCGGTTCGATTCCACCCATGGCCGTTTTGACGGCGAGGTGTCTTTTAAGAAAGATACCCTTTTTGTGAACGGCCGTTCCATTGCCGTGTCTTTTGAGAACGAGCTTAACAGGTTGCCCTGGGGGGATCTCGGTGTGGACGTGGTTATGGAGTGCTCGGGCACGTTCACCCGGCGGGATATTGCCGAAGGACATATTAAAAGCGGTGCCGGCAAGGTGATTTTCGCCTGTCCGGCGGAGCCGGGTGTGGATGCCACCATTGTTTACGGGATCAATGAGCAGACCCTTAAAAAAAACCATACCATTATTTCCAACGCTTCCTGCACCTCCAACTGTATCATACCGGTGATCGACGTGCTGGACCGGCACCTGGACATCAAGCAGGGCATGATCACCACCATTCATTCCATGATGAACGATCAGCCGGTGATCGACGCCTATCACAACCGGGACCTGCGCAAGTCGAGGAGTTCCAGCCAGTCGGTGATCCCGGTCAACACCGAGCTGCCCAGCGGCGTCGACCGCCTGTTGCCCCACCTGGCCGAACGGTTTGAAGCCGTTGCTCTGCGGGTGCCGACGATCAATGTTTCGGCCATGCAGCTGACCGCCCAGGTCAACAGCAAAACAGAGGTCCGGGAGGTGAACCGGGTCATGAAATCGGCTGCCGAAGGCCGCCTGGCCGGGATTCTGGGATATACCGAGATGCCCCTGGTGTCGTGTGATTTTATTCATGATCCGCGATCGGCAATTGTTGACGGTACCCAGACCCGGGTCATCGGCCGCACGGGTGTCAGCGTACTGGCCTGGTTCGACAATGAATGGGGATATGCCAACCGCATGCTGGATACGGCCCGGGCGTTGATGACGGCAAAGTAGGTTCAAGGTTTGAGGTCAAGGATCTGGAGCGTTGACCACTCAAAGACAGACACACCGGAAATTAAATCTAATCATCCAAACTTAAAACATGAACCCGAATCCTGAACCCCGAACCGCCTAATGTCCTTTGTCTTGGTGGTTGACGGAATGGCTTGTATTTACTATAAATAGTAAATTGCTGATTTTGATTGATTCCTGTCATTGCTTCACAAACGGGGGGACGAAGCGACTGTTCTGACAAACATTCAGGGGGAAGGTATGTCTGTATTCTGGTTTATTCTGCTGGTGCTGATCATTAGCCTGTTTTTTAAAACAGAAAAGATTAAACAGCAGTTCCTGGCCAAATTGGAATCGATGGAACAATCGATTCAACAACTTCAAACCCGTCTCAAGGTGATGGAAAAAGAACCGTCACCTGAAGATGAAAAAAGGGCCGCGTCCGAAACGGAGCCGGCACCCCCTGAAACTGAAGAAACCGCCGAGGTCGTGTTTGATCTGGAATTGCGGGAA
This sequence comes from Desulfosudaceae bacterium, assembly GCA_963674745.2. GTDB lineage: Bacteria > Desulfobacterota > Desulfobacteria > Desulfobacterales > Desulfosudaceae > JBFMDX01. The sequence goes on from CAXXDV010000001.1 coordinate 2,182,383, forward strand.
GAAGAGCCCGTCCCCGGGTCGGGCTTTGGGACCGGACCGGAAAAATCCAGGCATTCTGTCAGCCCGCCGCCGGTTCCATCCCGGCCGATCCAGCCTCGGGAACCGGCAACGCCCGAACCGGTAGCAATTGCTTCTGAAGCGGCAGCCGACCAAAAAGTCGCAGACCGGCCCGGGCTGGCCGAAAAGTGGAAGACGGTAAAAGACAACGTCGACTGGGAAATGTTCACCGGCACCAAGCTGTTTGCCTGGCTTGCAGGCGTGGCCGCGTTTATTGCCGCCGGTTTTGGTGTAAAATATTCAATTGACAGGAATCTGGTTCCGCCCATCGTGCGGTTGGTTATTGCGGCTGTGGCGGGTATGGGGCTTATTGGCGCTTCGTTCAGGTTCAACCGCGATCGTTTTGACGTGTTGCGTCATTCCCTGGGCGCAGGCGGCATCGGTGTGTTGTACAGCGTCATTTTTGCCGCGACGCTCTATTACCATTATATCCCCAAAACAATGGGGTTCTTCTGCCTGACGGTGATCTCAGCAGCGGCGTTTGTTCTGGCCGTTCATCACCGGGGCATCACCATTTCCGTTCTCGGCGCGATCGGCGCGTATATTACACCGGTTCTGGTCAATACAGGCTCCGGGAATCTGGCCATGCTGTTTGTATACCTGGCCATCGTCAATATCGGACTCTTCCAGGTCATCGTCCGGCTCAAGTCCCCGCTTCTGCTCCTGGTCGCCACGGCCGGCACATTGATCCCCCTTTACCTTGGCTCGCTTTTCGGCGGCACGGTGCCCTCAACCGGTCTGATGGCCGGCGTGTGGATTGCCGATATGGCTTTATTCAGTATCTTTTTTATACGGATCAGTCAAACCCCGAAAGACAGCAGGTTTCTGCTATGGTCCGGGATAATACTGTATGGCGCTGTCCTGGTGATGTCGCTGATCACTACACTGGGCCGGCCGGGGAGTGCGCCAATGCTCATGCTGACGGCGGCCGTTGCCGGCGCGGTCGGCCTGTCTTTGAACAAGGCGGGCTGGAGCAACCTGGTGATCCCTTACGCCGTATGCACGTTTATCGCTGCTTTTCTGTGGACATGGTTGCGGTTCAGGCCGGACAGCGACCCCTGGTATTTTTTCCTGTTTTTTCTCTACGGTGTTGCCGGAGGCCTGGGGCCGGTCCTGCTGATCAGAAAACACGGGGTAAAATCATCCTTTGTTAACTGGTTCAAGCTTTTTCCTTTGGCCATTGCCGGTTTGAGCCTGGTGATCCTGTTTAAAAACCCCCAGATATCATTTTGGTTCTGGCCGATGATCATCTGTCTGCAGGTTCTCGGTATTATTGCCAGCCTTCTGGCCGGCGCGGTCGTTCAAATTGCCGTACTTTCGGTGTTTCTCATTGTCAGCGGTCTGGCCTGGCTTCAGAAAATGCCGACCGGCTTTGTCGGGCTCGGATTTTACGGCTTTATTCTGACGGCCGGCGCGGTACTCTGTGTCACCACCTTTCTGGTGATGCTTAAATTGCCCGAATGGACCCGCTATCTGCGTTTGGGCCAGGAAGAGCAGGTCGGAGACAAGGCTGCTGCCACAGGCCTGACCGAATGGATGGCGGCCACCCCGGTCATCGGCGGATTTGTCCTGCTAACGGCTGCCTTTATCGCCCAGCGACCGTTGGCTCCGCATCCCGGCATGGCCACGCTGGTCTGTTTTCTCGTCCTGGCCCTGGCCATTTGCCGGCGGATTGCTTTTCAGCCCATCGGAATGGTGGCCCTCGTTTCCGCCATTGTCGCCCAGGCCGCCTGGATGATCCATCCCGGCAATACCATTGGGCTGCATTTTTCAACCCTGGCCTGGGCCGGCGCCTTGTTCCTCAGCGCGCTGATTCTCCCTTTCCTGGTTTATGCTTCCCCGGAAAAGTGGAAAAACATATGGATGACCGGGGCTTTTTTTGAAGTCTGTCAGGCCCTGTTCATTATCTGGGGAGCGGATCATCTCTGGGAGCGCGAGTTTTCCGGCTGGCTGCCCTTGTTCCTGGCGGTCTTAAAGCTCCCGGTCGTGGCGATACTGCTGAAACGGCTGCAAGGAAAGGCCGAACGCAACGCGATTCTGGCCTGGCATGGCGGGGTACTGCTTTTTTACGTGTCGGCCGTGCCGATCATGCTGCTTGATCAGGGCTGGATCGGACTGACGCTGGTGTTTGAAGCCTCGGCCCTGCTCTGGCTGAACCGGCGAATAGAGCATCCGGGCCTGCGCCGGGTCGCCATGGCCATGGCGCCGGTGGGGCTGTTCCTTTTATTGACCTATCTACCGCGCATGAAAGGGCCGGACAGCCTGATGATTTTAAACGCCCCTGTCCTGGCCACGGCCGCCTGCGTCGTTGCCCTGGCATTTGCCGTCAGGCTGTCTTCTTTTCCAGACCGGCTGCTGGGAAAGGTGGATCTGCCGGGATACTTTTTGTGGCTGAGTGTGGGCACGGGATTTTACCTGGCCAATCTCCTGGTGGCTGATATTTTCGGCGGGCCGCAAACCGGTTATGACCTGATACCGAAATGTTATTTCAAGGCCAGCCTGGTGCGGTCAATCTGCAGCAGCCTGATGTGGGCGGGATTCGGTGCTGTTTTGTGGCGTGTTAAAGGGGTCCCGGCCAAAATGCGCTGGGCGGGAATGATTATCCTGTGTCTGGGCACGGGATGGCTGCTGTCATTCCCTTTATTCCAGGCCCGGGCCGTCGCTTCCATGCGGCCCCTGTTCAACCTCGGGCTGCTGGCTTATCTGCCTTTGATGGCGGTCCTGTTTTATCTGTATTTAAGGGAACAAGCGGACAAGCCGCCGCTGAATATGAAAAACCTGTTTCTGGCCCTGTTTCTGATCGCCGGATTCATGCTCCTGTCCATGGAAAAAAGCACCCTGCTTCAGCCCGGCAATTCGTTTTCGATCGTTTTTCACCGGACCTTCTCGATGGCGGTGAGTTCAGCGGCGGGATGGATATTATACGGCCTTGGTATGCTGATATGGCCCCGTCGGCTGGACAAACCGTTTCGATTGGCCGGACTGATTCTGATCATGCTGGGGCTGGCCAAGTCGGTCATCCTGCCCTTTCAATTCAGATCCGTTTTCGGCGCCCTGACGCCGATCCTTAACTGGCCGACGTTTCTGTATGCCGGTTGCCTGGGAATGATCGTGTTTCTGATCCGCCGCAAAGATGATGAAAACTGGCCGGTGGCCGCTGTCTCTTCACGCCTCTGGTGGATGATCGTTTTACTGGTGATGGCGTTTTATGTGTTGAATGTTGAAATTGCCAGCGCCTTTGGCATCAGCGGCCGTTCGTTCAGTCTGAGGACCCACGGCAGTTTTGCGCATCAATTGGGTTACAGCCTGGGTTGGCTGTTTTTTTCAGTCGGTATGCTGGTCTCCGGCATCAAATGGCAGGTGGTGAAACTGCGCTGGGCGGCGCTGATCCTTCTGGTATTAACGACATTGAAAATTTTTTTCAAAGATCTCTGGTCGCTGGGTCAGGGATACCGTGTGGCCGCTTTCGTCGGGCTGGCGGTGGTCTTATATCTGGTTTCGTTTCTTTATCAACGCTATTTATCCGATGGGAGCAAAAATGCCGAAAAAACGTGATCTGTTTTTATGGTGTCTGATTCTTTCGCTGAGTGCGATTACCGATGGCCGGGCGGATAGCCGATATGCCCTCACGCCGGCAAACGGCCCGGCGATAAGCAAACCAGGATCCATTGAAAACCCGGCGATCGTTTACGTTGAATCGTCACCGGTTTTTATATCTGTTGTCGAACCGGCCGTGAGCGTGGCGGAGACCAGTCAATATAAACCGGTAAACAGGTGGCAGGCCCAGGCCCGGGTCGACGTTCCTTCTCCAGGCCTGGTTGAGTCCACCCTGATACCGGAACTGCATCAGGTGCGGGCGGTAAAAGGCGGCCGGGAGGGTAATCAGCTGGACCTCTGCCTTCTGGGTCCGGATGGCAAGCCCCGGGGATTTGAGCTGTTCTGGCGGGAGAAGGGGCGGCAGGAAACGGTTGCTCTTAAACAGGCAAAGGTCGAACTGCTGGACGGCCGGCGCTTGCTCTGGGAGGGCGTTGTGCCGGATCAGTACATGGTAAATAAAATCATTATCGATATTGCCGACAGTAATTATGTGGGCAAAGTGGATGTTGAGGCGCTGAATGATTCCGGATGGATCTTTCTGGTGAAGAATGCCGCTCTCTATAAAAACAACCGGTTAAACCAGGCTGAAATATCAATATTAGATGGTCCGTATCAACGGTTCAGATTATACTTCAGCGGATATGATGAAAAGTTTCGTGACAGGCCGCTTTTTGTCAGTCGCGTTCAAGCGGTCGGCACACGTTCCGGAAGAGATTACGAAAACACATCCTTTCAGTCTGAATTTGAAGAGATTACGGAAGACCGGGCAACCGTCGTCCGTGTACGGCTTCCGGGTTCAGGTATATGGATAAATGATATAAAGATAGCGACCGACGCCCTTTTCCAGGGGGAATGGCAGCTGGGACGTGAAACCAATGTGCTCGGCAAACGGGAATTTTCAGTTATTTCAAGCGGTCGTGTCAGCCATGTCGGCGAAAACCAACAGACGCTTATGCTTGATGTCAACCAGCGGTGGCCGGATCAGATTCTGACGATCAGGATGGCTGCCAGAGATTATTTCGGCCGGATTCGGTCCGTGGACATTCGGGCCAGAATACCACGGATGACCTTTTTTGCCGATTCAGCCGGACGCTATACCGTTCGCTCCGGCTGTGGAAACGCAAAGCCCGTTCTCGATATGGCCGGAGACCGCGGCCGCAGGATCGATCACCAGCTTGTGCTTACGGGCATCACCCGAAATCTCAAGCGCATACACGACAACCTGGCGGAGAAATATCGCATCACCGGAGGGCCTTTTCATCAGGACGGTTATGCCTGGAAAGCGGATGTCCGGGTCGATGAGCCGGGGTTCTACCAGGTGGTTCTAAATAAACGCGTTTGTCTTGAAGAAAAATTATCCGCCCTGAGACTGGTCAGGGACAACAATCAGGTCCCCTATTTTCTGGGGTTCGAGGAAGAACGATATGTGCGGCTTGAAGCGTCGGAAGAATATGACGCCAATCAGAATCGCACTGTTTATACGGTCAGGCTTCCCTTTGCCTCATCACACTGGGCTGCCATTAAGCTGAGTGCCGAAGGCCTTTTTGAACGGACGCTTGTTTTTCAGAAGCATGTCCCGGGAATGATCGGATGGCAGCCATGGAAGACCCGGCGCTGGGTCGGCCGGCAGGGGCGAAAAACCGATTTCATTCTGGGGCTGAATGATTTCCCCCGGGATCAGGATGAGGTCCGGCTGATTGTTGACCACGGGGACGATCAGCCTCTGGACATCCAATCCGTTTCGGCGGGCTACAGCGCCCGGGATCTTTTTTTTCTGGCTTCGACACCGGGTACCTATACCTTGTTCGGTGGGAATCCGGACGCGTCGGCGGTCTCTTACAAAGATTTTGAAATGATAAAAGATGAACTGCTGGCCGCAGTTCCGAGACAGGTCAAAATGGGGGATGTCGAATCCGTACAGACCGCCGGAGAAGAAAACCCGTCGGGAAAAGATATGGGCGGACCTTTTGATGATAGCGGGTATACCTGGGCCTCATCTCTTGGAGAGATCACAAAGTCCGGTTTTTATCAGTTGCGGCTTAACCAGCAGGCGTCCCTTGAAAATAACCGTCATGGTTTAAGGCTGGTCAGAGATAATCAGCAGGTGCCCTATTTTCTGGGAGGGCTCCAGCAGAGAGGGGTGGCACTGTCCGTTGAGAAAGAATATGAACGCGACAGGAACGAAACGACCTGGACGGTCAAACTGCCTCGAGCTTCCGCTCATTGGCACAAGCTTCGCATGACCGCGGAAGGCGTGTTCAGCCGGGATCTTGTGCTTGAGGTCCGGAAGCCCGGGAATACCGGCTGGCAGGTGTGGAAAAGAGTTGAATGGACAAACCGGCATGCGGGTGAAACGGTTCTGGAAACCCCGTTAGCGGCATTTCCAAAGGGACAGACGGAAATCCGCCTGGTCATGCGGCATGGTGACAACAAGCCGATTGACGTTAAGAAGGTAGAGGCGGTTTACACCACCCGGGACATGTTTTTTATTGCCGGTCAGGGTGACGGTTACCGGCTGGTCGGTGGCAATCCTGCGGCTTCGGCACCTTCCTATGACCTGGCGCTGATCAGGGACCATGTTCTGAAAAAAGAACCGATAAAGATCTCCATGGATGAAATGGAGACGTTAAAGCCGGCAGCATGGAAAACAAAAATCAGCCACACCTTCAGTGAGCAGGGATGGGGCCTTTATGCGGTTCTGGGGCTGGTGACCTTGATCCTGCTGATTGTCATCGTGCGGCTGTTTCCCAAGGAGGACTAAAGACGCGCAGACGGACGGTCTCCAGTCCAATGCCACTCACGCTGGATCCGCCGTGATTTCCGGATTTCCGGGGACATCCATGATAAGTAAAGTCAAGGGAAAAAAAGAGTTTTCCCATCCGCCAAAGAATACCCCCTGGTGGTTATGTTCCCGGTTCTCCGCGTAAGCTCTTTTTAATCTGTGTCTATTCGATCGACGGTCTGCCGCGACCAGACATCCATTTGCTGTATCAGCCGCTTTATCCTTAATAAATAAAGCGGCGTCACAGAAGATTGAGTTTGGGTTAAAACCCGCCGGCCTCGAAACAGTATAAAAGATTGTATCTCGATCGGCTGTTCGATCACACAGTCCCCAAAACGCGAGGCCCGGCGGGAAAGCAACAGACGGATAAACCGTTATTTTATAAAATCTATGCCGCTTCCTGTTCTTCTCCTTTCGGCAGTTCAAACGTCTTTTGTCCTTTATCAACCGCAAGCATGTAGGCGACAAGCTTTCGTGCTACCGCCAGCGTGGCCCGGTTTTTATTGCCTTTCTCGATCTCTCGGGCATGCACCTCGGCCAGTTGCGGGTTCCAGTAAGGTGCCAGTTTGGCCGCTTCGACCAATATCGTTTGTAAATGTTTGTTTCGCTTCTTCGATATTGGGCCTCTCATATTTTTGCCGGCCGACTCTCTTTGAGCGCTGCATAACCCGCAATAACTGACAGCTTTCCGGGCCGATGAAAAACGGCCAGGATCTCCGATCTCCAGTGCCCAGGTCAGGGCCGTAACCTCTCCGACACCCCTGATGGACATCAGTCGATCCACCCGTTCTTTTATCTGCTCATTATTGCGGAGCACCTTTAACAGTTTTTTTTGGATATCGGTAAACATCTCATATCCGGATCGGGACATGCGCAGCAGGTTTATTACCGACTCGGGCACATCTTCCATGTTCTCCAGCAACTCACGAAAATATTTTTTCCGGTGCAGTCTGCTTTTGGTGTATTCCGCGCCGCATTCCATCAGGAGGCCGGATATTTTGTTTTGCATACGAACCGCCTCTCTGACGATATGATTGCGATAACGGAGAATGCGGCGCAACTCCCGCATATCCTCAGGCATCATGTAACACTCCGGCAATAAATCGCACCGCAACAGATCGGCAATCATTCGCGCGTCTACTTTGTCGTTTTTCTTTTTGGATGCAGAAATAGCCTTGAGCATCTGGGGATGGGCGACCTTCAACTCCTCAGCATACGGTTTTAAAAAATCATAAATCCATCCTGAAAACATCGTTGCTTCCATGGCGCCTGTCCACGGCCCTGGCAGACCATCTGCCCAGTGGGTTAAAGCGGAACGCGTAGCGGATATCACCCCTTGTCCGATAACGGTTCCGTCTTGTTGTTTAATGCAATAAGCGATAGTTTTCTTGTGAATGTCCAGTCCGATATAGTATGATTTTTTCATGGGAGACCTCCTTGTTTGTGGATTCAGATTCTGAGCAAGCCCAGTGCCTGTCTCAGCCGGTATTTTAAATACCACATCTGCCACCGGGAGGTCTCCTCTCTCAATTAACTTACTTATGCATTCAAACAGTATAATTATTTATTCATGTAATATATAGTTACAAAGAAATAGAGATGTCCCCAGAATTGCAGAATTGCAATATAGTCTTAGTTCGGGGTTGGGACTGGGTCTGCCAGTACTAAAATTTAGCACAATAATGGATAATTTTGATGATTGGGTACTTGATCATTTTTTTAATGATGGTGATATTTGTGAATGATGGATATGGTGTGATTAGATGAACCTATCAAGCATTTTATATTATATTGGTGCGTTTTTTCTAATTGTGACAGGACTTTGCGGAGCTTTAATTACGATTAGAATAAATTGGATTAAAAACAAGGATCAAAATATTGACCTTTTAATAGGCAAAATTGCTTTTTTTTCAATATGTTTAGCTATTATTTTCATATTTATTGGTGTTGGTATTAGTTAGTGCCCATCCAAAAATATTAAATTTGGGGACAAATAGGGTCTATAATTTTATGCGTTTTTTCTATAGTATAGTGCGTTGACTCGTCATGGGCAACCTTCGGTTGGCCCATGGCACCCAATTGATTTTTGCAGCACCTCAAACCCCGCCCCTTAATCACTTAATCACTTAATCACTTAATCACATAACCACTTAATCACATAACCACTTAACACATTAAAACCTAAAACCTTAACACCCCCTCGACCCCTCGACCCCTTGACTCCTCGAACCCTTTCTTTTCGCCACGAATTTGACGATCAAATCCGAAAAGAAATGGGTCAGGTGTCCGTTGCTGATGCGGTGGTTAAAATACAGGTATCGGGCCATCAGCCCCGGCACCACCATGAACCTTTTTTTCTTGATGGCTTTGACGATGGTCCGGGCCACGTATTCGGGCTTGAGCAGCCCGGCCATGCTTTTCACGGCCCGGGCCTCAGGCGGCAGGGTGGGGGCTTCTTCGGCCACAAAGGGCGTGTCCACTTCCGGCGGGCAGACCACGGTCACGTCGATGTTCATCAGTTTCAGCTCGCTGCGCAGGCACTCGGAGAGCCCCACCAGGGCGTACTTGCTGGTGCTGTAAAGGCTGTAGCCGAACATGCCGATCAGGCCGGCCTCTGAAGAGAGGTTGACGATATGGCCCCGGCCGGATTTGCGCATATAAGGCAGAAGCGCGGCAATGGTATTGCGCGTGCCGTAAACGTTGATCTTCATGACCCTGTCAAAATCTTCGTAGGAAATGTTTTCAAAATAGTCGGCCGTTCCGATGCCGGCGCTGTTGATCAGAATGTCCGGTACACCGAATTGATCAACGGCGGTTTTAATTTTGTGCTGCACATCGTCATTGTCGGCCACGTCCATGGATATGGTGTCGATTCGCTGGTTTTTGTCAACACTTCCGGTTTCAAGCTTTTGCCTGGCTTTGTCCAGTCCACCCTGTTTCCGGGCAAACAGTATCAGGCTGCACCCTTCAGCAACAAGCAGGCGGGCGGTTTCAAGGCCGATGCCGCTGGAGCCGCCGGTAATATAGGCGAGTTTTCCGGAAAAAAAAGCCATGGTGTTTTCTCCTTTTATTTGCGCATGGTTTGTTCTATATACGTCCTGGTCCGGTTCATACCTTCGGCATAAGAAACCCGAGGGGTATAACCGAGTTCACGGGTGACACGCCGGTTGGGAAAGCGGTTGTCGGAACCGACCAGGTTAAAGGCTTCCCGGGTCAGGGGGGGGCGTTTTTTGATCCGGAAAAGTTTCCACAGGGCCTCAAAAACGAAGGCGCTGACGGCGGCTGCGGACCGTGGCACAGATCCGGGGCTTCTGGCGCCGATCATCTGTGCCAGGTCCGAAAAGTACTGGTGCCAGCTTACATCAAGGCCGTCACTGGCGTTGTAAACGCGCCCGATGGATTTATCATCCACACCGGCCAGGATAAGAATGTCGGCCACGTTGTCAACATAGGCCAGTCCGGCATTCCCCCTGCCGCCGGAAATCAGGCCCGGCGCGCCGGTTTTTAAAACATTGACAATATCATGCAGCCAGGGACCGGAGCCCGGCCCGTATACATTGCCCGGCCGCACCACGGTCAAACGAAGGCATTTGTCCCGGTAATATTCCCGGGCCAGTTTTTCCTGGGCCTGTTTGGTGCGGCTGTAGGGACCGAACGCTTTGCCGTAGCCGGTGTCCTCGGGGCAGGGCCCTTTGCTGATATTATCGCCATATACGATGACGCTGGCCGTCAGCACCACCCGGCTGTTGTTTTTAATGGCTTCTTCAAATACCAGGCGACTGCCGTCGACCGTATACTTCCAGTAAAGTGTTTCATCTCCCCAGTCGGAGACCACGGCTGCCAGATGGATAATGGTGCCCGCGCCGGAAACTGCCTTTGCGACCGCTTTGGGATCGGAAATATCGCCCCGGGCGATTTCCACGGTCTGCCCCCATTCATCCGGCAGATTTTCGTCCGGCAGGACCAGTGCCCGAACCGTGATGCCGGCGTCCAGCAGTTTGGTCACCACCCTGCGGCCGATAAAACCGGTAGCACCGGTCACCAGCACCGGCTGGGCGATATTCGCAATGGTTTTCATATTATTTTCCTCAAACCTCAATATCATAACCGTTAAATATTTTTCGGCATTGCTCGACGGCGTCATTGGACATGAATTTTGTCATGGCCGGGTCGTCCCGGCAGGGATTGTCGCTGCCGATCTTGTCGGTTTTTTCATGCCAGAGCGGGTTGTAGGCCAGAAGGGCGGCCTGCTTCACCCCCAGGCGGCTTAAAAACACGGCGATTTGCCGCATATTGTCTTCGGTGTCGGTCATGCCAGGAATCAAAGGCGTCCGCGGCAGCAGCCTCTTGCCATCTTCAGGCGTCATCTTAATAAGACGCTCGAAGTTCTCCAGGATTTTTTTGTTGGATACGCCGCAGTGTCGATGGTGGAGGGATTCGTCATAAATCTTGATGTCATAATAGATGCTGTCGACAAACGGATAAATCAGTTCCCGAAAGAGGTCCATGTTAAACATGCCGCAGGTTTCCACCAGGGTGTGAATTCCGTTTCTTTTGAGTATGGACAGGAGCCGGCCGGCATAGTCGGCAAACAGGGTCGGTTCACCGCCGGACAGGGTCACCCCTCCGCCGGAAGCGTCAAAAAAAGGCTTGTCCGGCATGATCTTTTCAAGCACCGCTTCTACGGTCATGTCCTGCCCCACGCGGCTCAGGGCGCCTGACGGGCAGGCGTCGACGCAGGCAAAACAGAGGGTGCATTTTTCCCGGTTGATGTAATTCTGGTGTTCCGTTGACAGGGCCTTTTCCGGACAGATTTCACGGCAGGTGCCGCAGCCGATGCAGGTGCCGGCGTCAAACGATATTTCCACGCCGGACCGTTTGCTTTCGGGATTGTGGCACCAGGCGCATGACAGGGGGCAGCCCTTGAAGAACACCACCGAGCGGATGCCCGGGCCGTCATCCAGGCTGTTGCCTTTAATTTCCAGGATCAGGGGTGTGGTTGTTTCGGTCGTCATAAAACCATCCTTTTTCTACATGCCGTATTCGGCCCGTTCGATCAGTTCCAGCTGCATGTCGCGATTGAGCGTTACAAAGTAGGCATTATACCCGGAAATGCGGACCAGCAGGTTCTGGTAGCTTTCCGGGTGGGCCATGGCGTCCTTGAGCGTCTCGGAAGACACCACGTTGAATTGTATCTGCATGCCGCCCAGGTCGCTGTAGGCCTTGGCATAGGAATAAATAGTATCCACCGCCTGCTGGTGACTGTCCCCCGGGGCGGGCACGACCTTGACGTTAAAGGCGATATTGTTGTTCATGTTGGCCGTTTCCAGGAGCGAGACATCCCGGATGTTGTCAAGGATGTTCTTGGACGCGTGCGGCTCGGGCGTCAGACCCGGAGTGAAGGCCTTGCCGGCCAGTCGGCCCGAAGGCAGGGCGCCGGTAAGCGTGCCGAAGGCCACGTGATTGGACATTGACCAGAAGCCGGCTGTGTATTTTCCGCCGCGGTAATTGGTGTGCGCCCAGAACAGGTCGTGGGCCAGTTTGGTGACCCGGTTGGCCATGGCCAGCGCCTCGGCATTGCCGGATCCGAACAGGGGGACCCGGGTTCGCGCCATGGCGGCCAGGTCCGGCCGGTCGGTAAAATCGGCCCTCACGGCCTGAAGCAGCTCCGGGAAACGGATCTTTTTTTCTTCAAAAACCAGCTTTTTGATCACCATCAGTGAGTCGGTGATATCGGCCAGGCCGATGCAGGCCGTTCCCGACGAGTTGTACAGGGCGCCGCCTTTGGTCACATCTTTGCCGCTGGTAATGGGGCCTTCGATCAGGGCCGAAATATAGGGGGTGGGCCGCAGGGCCTGGTGTGCTTCGCCCAGCAGGTTGTTGTATTCGCAGGACTGGTCGGCAAGAAACCCGAGTTGGTGTGCAAAGGCATCATAAAAGGATTCAAAGTCGGCAAAAGCGCCGGTGGTGATATCGCCGGTTTCCGGGCCCAGCTGCCATCGCATGAGCGGGTGGTAGCCGTTGTTCAAGGCCATTTCCAGGGCAGCCACCATGTTGAACATCATGCAGTTGGTGTGGCCGATGTGCCGGCCGGACAGGGTCGGCTCCACACAGCCGGTGGCCGACCAGTCCCGTAAATGCTCTATGGGGTAATTGAATTCCGCCAGGGAGGCCATGACCGTTTCATCGTTGTGGATGGATGGCGTGGCGGTGGTGTTGAGGTTGACTTCGCACAACCGTTTTAAATAGGTATCGCTGTTCTTCTTGTGGTTGTAACGGGCATTGACGTTGGGGTCGCGGATACAGAGTATCTCGGTGACTTTGAGGAAAATATAGGTCATATCATTGACCGCGTCTTCGCCCTCGGGCGTTACCCCGCCCAGGGTAATGGCCTGGTCCGAGGAACTGCCGCCGAACAGGTAATTGCCGATGTCCGGAATCAGGGGCAGGTGGTCGGTGCAGCGCATGTAAAAACAGCCGATTAATTCGATGGCGTGGCGGATGTAGTCCCGGCGTTCATTTTCGGTTTCCCGTTTTTCCATATCGGCCAGAAAATAGGGCTGCAGCCACTGGTCCAGTCGTCCCAGGGAAAACCCGGCATTGGTATTTTCCATGTGCACGCCCACCCACAGGATCCACATGGCGTTGACGGCTTCGTCCAGGGTGGTACAGGGGTGCGCCGGTACCCGGGCACAGATATCGGCCAGCCGCGACAGTTCTTGTTTGCGGACCGGATCGCTTTCCTGATCGGATTCTTTTTTGGCCTGTGCCGAAAGGTTGGCGGCATAGGCGTTGATACCTTCCAGGCAGAGTTTCATGGCGGCCAGGGTGTCCTGTTTTTCCTGGTTTCCCGGGGGCGTGTTGTCAAGCTCATGATCGATCTCGGCCATGATGCCGGACGTGCCCATGGCCAGAATTTTGGGGTAGTTGATGATGCTGTGCGACAGGGCCACGGTCTTCCACAAAAAGCAGGCGGCAAAACGCTCATCCAGTTTCTGGCACAGGGGATAGTCTTTGTTGTCCCTGACCCATTCCCTGAAATTGCGATGCAGCCAGAAAGGAAAGACCTTGCGGTGCAGGATTTCGACCGTTTCCGGATCCACGTCATAGGGGTTGAGCGGCCGAAACGGCGCGGTAATCAGTTCGCCCCAGATCATGGTGCCGTGGGCGTCGGGATAAATGACCACCCCCACTTCCCGGGCGGTGGTCGTGCCGGCCACCAGATCGTTTTTACGGATGATGGGTTTACGGTTTTCCATCAGGTATTTAAATGCCCGGGCCTGACGCAGCTCGGCCGCAACCGGCCGGCTTGATCTATCGGTTTCAAATCCGTTTTCCCGATACCATTCGGTCAGCAGCAGAGGCCGTTCATGACAGATGGCGGCCCGCTCGGTCAGGTGAATATTGAGGAATGCCGAAAGACGCGGAAAGTCCTCCAGGCTGTATCCGGACAGATAGGCGTCTTCCAGAAAGCGCACGCCCGGATCTTTGATATCGGCCGACAGCAGCATGGTTTTTTTGGCCTTGAGGCTGTTTTGGGCTGCCTGGTCGCGGTCATAATCCCTGTTCTGGCGGCGGGTTTCTTTTTTGAGCTTGCTGATCTGGGGCCCTTTGAGCAGCAAAGAGAGGTAGAAGTTGAAAAGCTGGAGGTAACCCAGATTGCCGCGGGTAACCATACGGTTTTCCATCAGGGTCAGCATCAGCTCATTGGGCGGTCGCGTGGCGGCTTCTTTTAAAACGCTTTCATCGGTGAATATGAGCTGGGCGTCAAGTAGCTCCGGCCATTTTTTCAAAACCCGGACCCGGTTGTTTTCAACACGCAGGGCCTGGCGGACGCTGTTGCTTTCCGTGCGAATGCCGAATGTAAAGCCAAACGGTCCGAAATCGGAACTCAGGTGCCGGTTCAGCGATGGGCGGTGGTTGAAATTGAAGGCAAAAAACCGGAAAAACAGGTTGGCCAGAATGTTGGTGGTATTCATAAAACGTCCTCTTTTATGCGATGTTTTGAAAAGGTATTCGATCGCGTCGTGGTTTTTTTTGGGTAAGCGCTCACAAGCAACCGTTTCATTGACATAAAGCCATGCGTCATATCGCTATATCCGTTATCCCGGCATGATGGCTGCCAGGGGGTCGCCCTGGTCAAGACGCTGCCGGATCTGTAATATTTCGTTGCTGATTTCCTGCAAACGGGTGTCGACAAAAATATCCGCCTCGTTGGTGACCTCGTGAAACAGGCGGCTGTTATACAGTGTGATCAGGCCGTGCAGGTCAGACCAGTATTTGATCAGCATGTACTGGATGCCTTTCATGCCCTCGATGTTGTCAATGCCCAGGTAGTCGATGACCGGCTGCGCAAACTGGTCCAGACATTTCAAGGCGGTCTGTTTTTCAAAGTGGGCGGTGGCTTCTATCTCCGTACCCACGTAGTCCAGGTATTTGGGGGTGTTCAGGTTAAACATGAGATCATAATAGCCGGGATAGGTCAGCCCGAATTCGACATAGGCCCGGATCATACCTGAAAATTGCGCTTCGATATGATCGGATTTATCATATTGGGTCTTGAGCATGTCGTACAGTGTTTCAAATCCCCGTACCCGGATCATCAGGTTCAATTCGTCTTTACTGGAATAATAATTGTAGATGGTCGTAGCCGTGACGCCGAGTCTGGATGCTATTTTGCGAATGCTCAGGTTGTCAAAGCCCTGTTTTAAGATAATATCCAGGGCGATATCCAGTATCCGGTTCCGGAATTTTTCAACTTCGGCTTTGGGCATGGGGGCTTTGGGCATAAGTTCTACCAGGTTTGTTAAAATAACACCGTTATCTTAACGCTGTTATTTTTAAAGTCAAGAAAATTCTGATATGGTATGTCATGTTTTAACTTTTGGTGATTGTAAATGGACCGGCACCATCATAAAATGTGATAACATTTTGTTTGGTAAATCATGAAGTATAAAAAGGAGCCTATTTATGCGTAAATTTGTTTTGATGGCATTCTGCATGGTTTTAATCGGGCAGATCTGTTTTGCGGCTGATACCCTCGTCCTTGAGAAAGCCAGGGAGTTGATCTCCAGGCAGCAGTATGACCTGGCCATTGCGATTCTGCAAAATTATATCCCGGAAAACCCGAATTATGCCGAAGGTTATCTTTTGATGGCACAGGCATATCACTGGAAAAAAGAGCTGTATAAATCCAAGGCGTTTTATACCCAGGCAGCCGCCCTTAATAATCAGTACCGGTTAGCAATCGTCCCTTTGCTTGATGAATTAAAAGATTGGGAAGGGATCATCGACATTGTTGAACCGGAAATGCGCACCGGTAACAAGCTGGAGCCTTCCGCTCTGGGCGCCCTGGCCACTTCCTACCGCCAACTCGAACAAAAGAAAAAAGCAGCTGAAATAGTAGAGAAATTAAGCGAAACAACTTATGCGGACCAGGATGACGAAGATTATAAAAATTATATCCTGGCCTATGCCCGCCTGTGGGATGGAGATAAAGACGGCGCCAAAGCAAAATTGAAGCTGATTAAAAACAGCGCTTACCGTCAGTACGCCCGG
Source organism: Desulfosudaceae bacterium (assembly GCA_963674745.2). Lineage (GTDB taxonomy): Bacteria > Desulfobacterota > Desulfobacteria > Desulfobacterales > Desulfosudaceae > JBFMDX01. Next base: position 2,198,377 of record CAXXDV010000001.1, read on the forward strand.
ACGCATGAAAAGTTCAGCGTGCTGTTCCAGGATCCGGAGTTTTTGGAAATTACGCGGTGACGTTCAAAAAGCAGGTTATGTCATGACGCTTTCCTCGTCGGAGATAGCGGAACTCAGCGCGGCCGCCAGGGTCCTTGAAAAACCGGGCTTGGCCGCTAAGATCGGTGATGTTTTCGGCGCTCCCATTGAAAAGGGCTTTGCCCTGCTGCCCCAAAAGTGGGAACTGGTGGTTAATGAGGCCGCCAGAAAATCAATCGAAAAAGCGCTCGATGTGGCCTTGTGGACCATGGATCACGACCGGCCCGAGCCGCCGTCAAACCGGTGGCATAAGCTGGCGGTTGGAACGGCCGGAGCGGCCGGCGGGGCCTTCGGCTTGGCCTCGCTTTCCATTGAACTGCCGGTCTCGACCACAATTATGCTTCGGTCAATCGCGGATATTGCCCGGAGCCAGGGCGAAGACTTGAGATCACCGGAAGCCAGACTCCAGTGCGTTCAGGTCCTGGCACTCGGGGGCCGTTCCCAAAACGATGATGCCGCCGAAACCGGATACTTCGCTGCCCGGGCGGCAATGGCCAGTGCTGTTTCCGAGGCCGCTCAGCATCTGGCACAGAAAGGGTTTACCGGTAAAGGGGCGCCGGCAATTGTCCGGCTTATTTCGCAGATCGCCTCACGCTTTTCCATCGTCGTTTCCGAGAAAATGGCCGCCCAGGCGGTGCCGCTGGTCGGTGCCTTTAGCGGGGCAATGATCAATACCATCTTTATCGATCATTTCCAGAACATGGGCAAAGGGCACTTTACCATCCGCCGGCTGGAGCGCTTTCATGGGCCGGAGGAAGTCAGGCGGGCTTACGCGTCTTTATAAGCGTTAGCCCGGATAACCCTGGGAATTGAAAGGGCCCCCCCTGTGGGCGCCCACAGGGGGGGCCCTACTTGCGACAATTTGTATCCTATAAATAAATTCATCTGTGTCGAAAAATTTCATGAAATATCCGGTTCGGGGGTGAAGGGCGACAGAATGAAGGTGACAGTTCAGGGGATAGACGTGTTTGTGCGAGAGGCCGGAGAGGGGCCGTCGGTTCTGTTTCTGCATGGCAACCCGGACAGCGCCGATATCTGGGATGACGTTATCAAGCGTTTGGAAAAGCATTTCCGGTGCTTTGCCCCGGATCTCCCGGGTTTCGGACGATCCGGACCGGGGTCTGATTTCGATTGTGGATTTTCCAGTTTGGGGAAATTTACCGGTGAACTGGTGGCGGCCCTGGGGCTAGGCGATAAAATTTTTCTGGTGGCCCATGATTTTGGCGGTGCGTTTGCCATGGCCTGGGCCGCCGTGGAGCCGCAACGGGTCAAGCGGATGGCCGTTATCAACCACCCGTTTTTTGTGGGGGGATATTCCTGGCATTTTCTGGCCAGGGTCTGGCGGACACCCTGGCTGGGTGAGTTGAGCACATGGTTCATGGACTGGCGCCTTTTTTTTTATATTGTATTGAAGCTCGGCTCGAAAAAACTGTCAGGAGAAAAGATTCGGTCCGCCAGGGCGCAGGTGACCCCGGCCATGAAGAAAATGGTTTTGAAGTTATACCGGGCCGCGAATGCGGAAGATTTTCAGAGATGGCAGCCGGCCATGCGCCGGGCAACCGCGTTGATCCCCACGCTTGTGCTCTGGGGAAGGCATGACCCGTTTATACCTTCATGGGTGGCCGATACATTCGGTGCAGATACGGTCCGTCGTTTCGAGACCTCAGGCCACTGGCTGCCGGCTGAAGCCCCCGAGGCGGTAGCGGACGAACTGCTGCGGTTTTTTTCCGAACCGGACATGAAAGGCTAACCCGGATATTTTATGGAATATCCGGGTTAAGGGGAAGATATGAGCATTTCATCCATTAGAAGAAAAGCGATATAAAAAACCCGGCATCAGAAACTGATGACGGGTTTCTTTGTTATGACGCGCTTTTCAAAAAGTCACTGTTTGTAGCTGGTAATGAATCAATGCCGGCTGTTAATGGCCACCGCACTGATGATCGCCATCATGACCACCGGCGCAGGCATTGTCACCGGTCACCAGATTTTTATCAAGAAAGCGTTTAACCAGGGCTTCGGGCTCTTCCACCGGCGCACCGGTAACGACTTCAATGCCGGCCTGGTTAAACAGGTCGATGGCCCGATGCCCCATGCCGCCGGCGATGACCACGTTCGCACCCTGGTCGTGCAGCCATTTTGGCAGCACACCGGGTTCATGGGGGGGCGGCAGAAGCACTTCTTTGCCGACGATCTGATTGTCTTCGACATTAATGATGGCAAATTCCTGGCAATGACCGAAGTGAAGGGTGAGTTTACCACCTGCCATTGGTATTGCAAATTTCATAACCGATTCTCCATTTCTGACTGTTAACGTAATTTAATTATTCTTTAAATTCATAAGTTCACCGATTTTTTTCCAAACCGACCGTATCGCTTCGGCGGCTGCACCGCTTGAAAAACCCACCAAAGGTTTCTGGGCGACCATGGCGGCGGTCATGTCCTTATCATATGGAATAGCGCCGACATATGCCATATTTTTTTTCCGGGCATAGGCAATAATGGTATCCGACATTTCCGGGTTGATATCGTACTTATTAATGCAGGCCATGGCCGGTACCCTTAAAAAAGCGGCCAGTTCATTGACCCGTTTTAAATCGTGCAGACCGGACATGGTTGGTTCTGAAATGACCAGCACCGCACTGGCCCCGGTAACGGAAGAAATCACCGGGCAGCCGATCCCGGGCGGGCCATCCAGGATGATCAAATCATGCCCCTGTTGTTCGGCCAGATCTTTGGCTTCTTTCCGGAGCAGGCTTACCAGCAGCCCGGAGTTTTCTTCCGCGATGCCGAGCCGGGCATGGACCATGGGCCCGTAGTCGGTGTCGGACACAAACCACTGTCCGCACACCTGTCGGGGGAAGTCAATGGCTTTGACAGGACAGAAATAGACACAAACACCGCAACCTTCGCAGGAAATCTTATTCACCACAAAGTCTTCGCTGATGGCATCAAAACGGCAACGCTCACGGCATTCGCCGCACTGCGTGCATCGGTCGGGATCGATTACAGCGATCCGTCCCCCTTTGAATTCTTCACGCCTTTTAATGTCCGGAGGAAGAACCAGATGCAGGTCGGCTGCGTCCACATCGGCATCAACGATGACCTTGTTTTTTGCCAGGAACGCGAAAGACGCTGTAATGCTGGTTTTTCCCGTTCCACCCTTGCCGCTTATAATGGTCAGTTCTTTCATGAACGCTCTCGATTATCCGATTGTCTGTTCAATGTCAGTCATGAGCTGCCTGAATTGTTGTTTGATTTCAGGAATGGCCTGACTCATCAGGATCCCCCGGGAATAGTTTTCCGCGATGTCCCGCCGGTCAGGGATTTTCATTAATACGGGAATGCCCTCGCGTTCGGCGTATTTCTCAGTTTCATCGGTCCCGGCATCGCACCGGTTGATGACGATGCCAAAGGGCAGCCCCATGAGGCGCGCGGCTTCCACGGCCAGTTTCAGGTCATTTAAACCGAACGGCGTCGGCTCCGTAACCAGCAAAACAAAATCAGAACCGGTCATGGCGGTGATGACCGGGCAGGAGGTCCCGGGCGGCGCGTCAATAATATTGATCATATGATCGTCGATCTTTTCCTTTACGCGGTCGATCAGCGGCGGTGACATGGCTTCCCCTACCCGCAGGCTGCCGTAAACCAGTTCAACGTTGCCGTTGGTTCCAATGATCAATTCACCCAGCTCCCGGCTTCCGGCGGAAATGGCTTTTTCCGGGCAGGCCATCAGGCAGCCTTCACAACTGTGACACATTTCCGGGAATGTCAGCACGGCCTTGCCCATCTGGACAATAGCGGAAAACTGGCATATCTCGTCGCAGGCGCCGCAGCTGTTACAGCGGTCCAGATCCACTTCGGGGACCATCGTTGTTACGGTGGTCCGCTTTTCATTCTCAGGTTTTAAGAAAATATGCGCGTTAGGCTCTTCAACGTCACAATCGAGCAGCCTGACCGGTGTCTCAAGCGATATGGCCAGGTTCGTGGCCACCGTGGTTTTTCCGGTTCCGCCTTTGCCTGATGCTATGGTGATAATCATTGATCAGTTCCTAACAGTATGCGATACAATTATTTTTTTTCGTCCAGTTCTTTAATTCTTTCTTCAACAGCCACCATCTGCTGTCTTAAATAAGCGGCCTGTTCTTTTAAGTCGGTCAGGGTTTCTGCCCTTGAAATTTCCGGTCCTGGTGACGGCGGCATTACGCCGGTCATGCCACGACCGCCGCCCATGCCCCGACCACCCCCACCGCCCATGCCGCGGCCACCGCCCATGCCGCGGCCGCAACCACCACCGCCCATGCCACGACCACCACCCATTGACCCCGGCATCTGTTGTGCAGCAGTCGGCGCCGGGCCTGATGTCCCGGCTGTTGCCGATGGCGCGGAACCGCCATGCTGCTTAAACGCTTCCAGCGCGTCTTTAACGGCTCCCGCATATCCGGTGAATACATTGATGCCGGCCGCTTCAAAAACCTGTGACGCTTTTGGGCCGCAATTGCCGGTCAAAACGGCCTGGACATCCTGATCCGCCAGAAATCCGGCGGCCTGAATCCCGGCGCCGCTGGACAATTCGGCATTGGCGTTGGCAAAAGCCTTGTAGCCCATATCGCTGGTATCCACAACAATAAAAAAAGGACACCGTCCGAATCGGGAATCGACTTCAGACTCTAAACGGTCTCCGGTTGAACTGATGGCTATTTTCATTTCACACTCCTTGATTGTATTTTTTGATGTTTTATTTATGATGAAAACGAATATTCAAAGAAAAAACCTGATCAAAAAGTCATTTCTTCCCCAACCTTGAGGTCATGATATTTTTCGCCCAGTTCCTTTTTAAACTGTTGCAGACTCCAGTCCGAGCTGTCATGGGGTGACAAGGCGACAAATTCCGGGTTAACCGCCTTGATGGCCTCAACGGCGGATTTCACGTCCGCTTCGTTGATACCGTTCCAGGGCGGCCGGTCATTACCCACCAGGCTTTGCAGGTTGATGGGGCCGACCATGATTCTGCCGCCGTTAACAGGATAGTGCAACCCACCGATAATGCCGTATATGGGGGCGTCAAACAGGGCCTTGGCCCTTTCCAGGATACGCTCAACGGTCTGGTGCCCGCAGCCGATAATGATGACGATGCCTTTGCCTTCGACATTGACGGCCAGGCTGTGCTCGCGGGTGTATCCCATCAGGTAGAGGTTCCTGGGAATGACACCGATGCTGGCCACCCCCGGTGCCAGTTTTCTTGGGGCCTTGACAACTTCCGGGACCGGTCCCGGGTTAAAGGGCGAGGCGGTAATCTTTCCCGGCGCATAGACGGGTACTTTTGGAACGGTTACGTTGCCCTGAGACAGGCTGAACATTTTGTTACGTTGCTCGTTCATCCCGCCGACATGATCCAGATGAAGGTGGCTGATAAAAAAAGCGTCGATATCCTCCGGCGAAACCCCCAGGACATTCATATTATTGAGCAAAGGAGAAGGATGCGTTTTGTTTTTATTAAATCCCACATCCATCAATATGGTTGTGTCGTCCGCTTTGACCAGGTAGGAAACCCCGGCTTCAGTTTTCAAGCGATCGTCATCGGTGTAAAAGTCAACCAGGGGTAATATGGTCAGGTTTTTGACGGTTCCGATACCCGTCATTTTTTCATTACGAACGGCTGCCAGTTCGGCGGCTACCCTTTTGTTGCCGGCATGGAGTTTGACCAGTGTCAGCAGAAAGGCAAGTCCTGCCAGGGCAATAATCGCCAGCAGTAAATATAAAACTATCATTGGACGTCTCCTTTACGCCAGGACTTCAGGTTTATAGCCATCAGGAAGATGGGCGCTGCCTTTGACGCAGGTCAGGCCGGTTTCCTGGTGCACTTTCTTCATGATTTCATCAATATGATCGCAGAATCCGCCGTCAGCCATGTCCCAGCCGTTGTCCGTTTTTTTGGCAAAGGTGCAGGTGCAGAAATGAATGGCGTCGGTACCTTTTGATTTCAGAATTTTGGCCAGGTTAACCGTATCGTCTCCCGGGCATCGGCAGGTAAAGACACCTGACAGGCGCGTTTGCTCATAACGCGCAAAGCCTTCTTTGGTATCGGTAAGGCAGTTTATGCAGGACGTCAGCGGGCAACGGTTTTCGTTTTTTTCACACCTGATGATGGCAACCTTGGTCATTGCGGCTCCTCGTTTAAAAAGGTTATTAATATACGGCCTTGTTTTTAACTGCCGGGAAAGCCGCTTTTGGTTAATTATGAGCATATACTCAAAATAAAAAATAGTACCCCCCGCCTGTTCTGTCAAGGTGTATTTATAAAATAATGTCATCTTCGGGGAAGCGCTGCACCGAATTATTATGGTCATATGATCATTATTCCTCTTGACACTTTGGTATAAAAGGATTACTGTTTTAGTCAAAAGACCAGAAAGGTAGCTTGACAATGCCCAGAAACAAAATACCCCGATTCGTAGCCGGTTATCCTTTAATCAGCGCTTTTGTGCCGGAAGACCGGGTGCCGGCAGGCGAAAACACCCTTTCGGTAGAAGGGATGGAGGCGATCCGGTTGTCGGATTTTGAAAAACTCGATCAGGCCACGGCCGCCGATATCATGGGTGTTTCCAGGCAGACCTACGGACGGATACTCTCAGAAGCGAGGTCGGTTGTTTCAGAAGCATTGTTGACCGGTAAACGGCTCCGTATCGACGGCGGTGTATATGAGATGCGCGGTGGTCAGGGGCAGTGTCGCCGGAGAAGAAGGCGTGGAAGGAGGTGATGAGCATGCCCAGAGGAGATGGAAGCGGTCCGGAAGGCCAGGGACCGAGAACAGGCAGAGGCGCAGGCAATTGCGGTCAGAAGGACAGGCAGCAAAAGCCGGCCGGTCGCGGCAGCGGACAAGGCCAGGGACAAGGCCAGGGACAAGGCCAGGGACAAGGCCAGGGACAAGGCCAGGGACAAGGCCAGGGACAAGGACAAGGTAAAGGACAGGGTAAAGGACAGGGACGCGGTCGCCAGCGATAAGCGAGTTAACTTCGCTGAGACGGTAATAAACGATATCAATATAATAAAATATGAGGTGATAATTATGCCAGGTTTTGATGGATCCGGGCCTCAGGGAATGGGGCCGATGACAGGTGGGGCGCGGGGGTATTGTAACCCTGCGGCCCCGGGATATCCGGCCGGTAATGGAATGGGCCGGGGAATGGCTTATGGCCGGGGTTTCAGAGGTGGTTTCGGCCGGGGGCGTGGTTTCCGCCGCGGCTTTGGTGGCGGCGGGTATCCGCCTGCTTATACCGGGTCGGAAGATTCGGAACTGAGCGCCTTAAAAGCACAGGCAACAGCCGTAAAAAATACGTTGGATGAAATCAACCGTCGTATTTCCGAACTGGAGAATGTGTAAGGGTGTCCTTCAGAATAAACAAAAAACCCCCTGCTGTATATGTTCAGCAGGGGGTTTTGTATGGCTTTAAGTCTTACTGCCCGGTTTCGGCCAGATCGTAAAGAAATTGGTTCACCAGTTTTTCGTGATCATTGCGGCCAATCTCGCTGACCAGCTTTTCTGAAGCGGAATTAATTGCCAGCTCAATCAGTTCTGTCCGAAACGCCTTTCTGGCTTCAATAAACTGGTTGTTTATATTCTTTTTTGCGGCTTCGAGCATATACTCACTCTGCTCCCGGGCGTTTTCAATAATTTTTTCCTTTATCTTTTCGCCCTCTTCGGCCAGTCTTGTTTTAATGGCTTGAATATGCGCATCCCCGGCGACAACCAACTCTTCGACCCGGCGTAGTTCTGTTTCCGTTGCTTCTTTTTTCTGTGTCAACTGGTTAATTTCTTCAGAAATTGTTTCCCGTTGGCTCGTAAAAAAGTTTTTTACCGGATTTTTCAGCAACTTGACAAGGATGAGCACCAAAATGACAAAGTTGACGCACATCATAATTAAATCATAGGTTGGTCGCCAGCTCTGGCCCGCCCCTTCATTGCCGGCAAAGGCCGACTGGACGGTGAAACAAACCAGGCCCAGGGCCGTTATCGTTATTATTTTCTTTGTCATATTAACAACCCGAAGTGATATCATTTTTCTCCCTCTCGATTCACCCGGCAGAGTCCCCAAGCCGATTTTTTGTTGTTTAATCTTTATGCTCGTGCTCAGGGGATCGGGATCTCCTTTTTTGAAAGTAACCTACTCGTTTTAAGTTGCGCTTGTCAATAATTTTGTCAAGCATAAAAAAACGGCGAGACGGTTGGGCATGTGCTATAATTACCCGGATTGTCGGTTTAAAACAATTTTTTCCTGAAGTCAGAAATAAGGACCCGGCAAGTGCGGGACGTTTTGTTTCTTGACAGTAGATTTGTTCAGTTGTAGAAAAATTGAAGTTTGGTGCCGGAATGATGTATTGTAACCCAGTCTCAAGCGGGATATCTCAATAACGGCTTTTGACGCGTGTGTTAACTTTAAACAAGGTATAAAAATGGAAGCTGAGAAGATTATTGCCGAGGCGGTAGGCCGGGAGCAGCGGGCGTTGTCTGAATATGAGTCAAAACAGGTACTCCAGGCTTATGGGATACCGGTTACCAGGGAAAAGCTGGCCGGCAGCCTTCAGGAAGCGATTGTCGCTGCCGGTGAAATCGGATATCCCGTTGTACTCAAGGCCTGTTCACCGGACTTGATGCACAAGAGTGAGGGCGGGCTTGTCCTGGTGGGGCTGGCTGATGAAAATCAGTTGAAAGAAGCATATGAGACACTGGCCGGACGGTTGAAGGACGCCACGGCTGAGATCCTGGTTCAGGAGATGATCAGCGGCAACCGGGAAATGGTTGTCGGCATGAACCGGGATCCGCAGTTCGGTCCCTGCGTCATGTTGGGGCTGGGTGGTGTAATGACCGAAATTTTGAAGGATACGGTTTTCCGGATGGCGCCCATTGATGCCATTGAAGCGGCCGATATGACCGACCAGCTCCGCTCCAAAAAAATGCTGGAAGCGTTTCGCGGCCAGGCGCCTGTTGACAGGGAGGCCCTGTATAACTGTTTGATAGCCGCCGGTCAGATCGGGCTGGATCATGAGACGGTTCAGGAAATCGATATTAATCCCCTGCTGATTTCTCCCGAGGGAAAGATCACCGCTGTCGACGCGTTAATTGTCTTAAGGAGCTAAGCCGGATGTCGTTTTCAGTTGAAGATCATCGTCTGTACCCCCTGACCTCACCCAAAAGTCTGGCTTTTTTCGGCGCCTCAAACAACTATTCGTCGATGGGGACCATTATTCTCCGGGCTTTGCTGGATTTCGGTTATGAAGGAGCGGTCTTTCCGGTTCATCTGTCGGAAACAACCGTCCAGGAACACGAGGCGTATAAACGAGTTGAAGACCTGCCGGCGGTGCCGGATCTGGCGGTCATTGTGCTGCCCACACGAATTGTCGGCGAAACGCTGGAAGCCTGCGGGAAAAAGGGAATCCATAACGCCATTATCGTTTCCGGCGGTTTTAAGGAAACGGGCTCCGAAGGCGCTGAGCGCGAGAAAGAACTGATTGAAATCGCCGACAGGTACGGTATAAAAATTATCGGGCCCAACTGTCTGGGCGTTACCAACACACACCATCGGTTGAATACAACGCCTCATCGTTATTATGGTGAGCCGGGTTTTATCGGCCTGGTTTCACAGTCCGGCAGTTTTGTGACCCAGATGTTCTCCTACCTGCAAAATCTGGGACTGGGATTCAGTACGGCCTTCAGCATCGGCAACGAGGCCAACACGGACCTGGTTGATTGCCTGGAGTATCTCGGCGCCTGTCCCCACACGAAAGTGATTGCCCTTTATGTGGAAGCGATTCACCGGGGCCGTGATTTTGTCGAGACGGCCCGCCGGATCACGCCGCATAAGCCCATCGTAGCCCTGTATATCGGCGGTTCTGAAACCGGCCGCAAGGCGGCGCTTTCTCATACCGGCTCCTTGTCCGGGCCGGACGAACTGTATGAAGGTATTTTCCGCCAAAGCGGTGTGGTGCGCGCGGCCTCTCTGGCGGAATTGTTTGATTTCTGCATGGCCCTGGGCCAATTGCCGGCGCCGGCCGGCGGCAAGGTGTTTGTGCAGACCCATTCCGGCGGTCCCGGCGCGGTGGCGGCGGATGCCTGTGGCCGGGCGGGGTTGTGCCTGCCTGAACCGGGAGATGCGACCCGGCAGAAAATTGCAGAATTCGTACCGGCTACCGGCAGTATCAGGAATCCCATTGATGTCACTTTTACAAAAGATATTGTGCAGTTTTTTTCGGCACTGCCCCAGGCCTTGCTCGAGGATCCGGAATGTCAGCTGCTGCTGCTCTATTACTACCTGCCTGCGGATATGATAAAAGGGGCTTTGCTCCGGATGGGGGTTCCCCGGCAGGAACTGGATTCGAAAGTCGCTGAAATAGCGCAAATGATGTCACAGAACATCAGGCGGATAATTGATGAGCAGAACAAACCGGTGGTCTGTTTTTCCTATCAGGGGAGAAATGAAACCGCCATGCAGATGCTGGCGCAGGCCGGTATCCCCTTTTATCAGGGGCCGGAAGAGGCCGTTCGATCCATCGGTGCCATGAATCACTACCGCCGATATAAGCAAAAGCTGGCGATGCAAGACGGAACGGTTTAAGGGCCCGGACGCCAGGGACAGATATGTCGTTTTTCATCTTGCCGGTGTTATGGGGTCGGCTCTGAGGGTGTTTTTTATTGCTTTTCTACAGGATTTTTTTTATAATTTTCATGATTTAGTTTGGAGAAAGGGGCTTTTCAAACAATCATCAACCGCATCACCTAAACTTTCGACCACATTTTATGAACTTAAAAAAACTTTCCGAGATACACGGGCTAACAGTCGAAGAGTTTGCGGGGATTCTGGAAGTGTTTGTCGATACGGCAAAAGAGGACATTGAAAAAATTCAGACGGCCGTTGAAGAACAGGACCTGCTCTCCGCCGAAAGAGCGGCGCACTCTTTGAAGGGCGCTTCCGGCAACCTGGGGTTTGAAAAAATGTTTGAAATGGCGCGGGCCGTGGAAGTCAATGCGGAAAAAGGCGAGTTTGAGCAGATCAAAAGCGCGCTTCCACGTTTAACCCGGGAACTGGAAGAAATTATAACCCAGTTAAGTGCCGCCGTTTGAGCCCGTGCTTTTCCAGCCGGCGATCCGGTTTTGCGTTTGATCCAGGCGGTTTTTTCTGGTATTAAAGATTGGGGTGAACAGATCTTTTCTTGTCAACATCAATGAGCTCTATACGGGTATGTTATGGAAGATTCCCAGAAAAAATTTTCTATCCTGGTTGTAGATGATAATCTCCTTAACTTAAAACTGCTGGCAACGACACTGGACAACCACGGGTATAAAACCTTCACCGCTCTGGATGGTCCTACCGCGCGCCATTTTGCCGAAAACGAATCCCCGGATTTAATCCTGCTGGATGTCAAAATGCCGGGGGAGGACGGTTTTGAAGTCATCACACGTTTAAAGCAGAACCCCGTGACCGCTTCCATTCCCGTCATTTTTCTGTCCGGGGTCAGTGAGCTGGAGTCAAAACTGACCGGTTTTGATCTGGGGGCTGTTGACTATATTACCAAGCCGTTTCATCCACTGGAAGTACTGGCGCGGGTTCAACTTCATCTCAAACTGTCCGTGGCCACCAATTCTCTGATCAGCAACCAGGCGGATAAACTCAAACAGATCACCGAAGCCCAGTCTTCGATGCTGACCACCCCTGAAACCCAGCCCAAGGCCGGATTCGGTGTTTATTATTGCGCCCTGGAAGAAGCCGGCGGTGATTTCTACGATGTACTGCCGGTCTCAGAAGATATTTACGGGTATTTTGTGGCTGATTTTTCCGGGCATGATATTAAGACCAGCTATATGACATCGTCCGTAAAAGCACTTCTGAAACAAAACTGCACTCCTGTTTACCGGCCGCTGGAAAGTATAAAAATAATAAATGATGTTTTATTGAAAATACTGCCGGAAGATAAGTTCCTGACCGCCTGTTACGCCTGCCTGAACCGGAAAACCAGGAACATGACCATCATCAGTGCCGGTCATCCGCCGGTTGTCTTCGCGGCTGCCAAAGGCAAGCCCAAGTTTGTCAGCTTAAAAGGCGATGTGCTGGGCAGTTTTTCAGATGTCGCTTTCGGGCAGAAGCAGCTTAAAGTCTCCACCGGCGATCGGTTTTATATCTATTCCGACGGATTGATCGAATCATCAAAAAAGAAGCGGTTGCCGGATGACAGCGAGTTGCTGGAAGCCTGCCAAAAAGTGGCGGATGTGCCCGTCAGAAACGCGCCCGAGGAAATCGCAAAGATCATGGGAAAAGACACATCACGTTGTGAGGACGATGTGATCGTTCTGTCCATAGAGGTTTAAGAGTGGATATATGGCTGAAAAAGAAAATATATTCATTTCTCAGGATAAGAACCGCCTGGTTGTGCACTTCCCATCCCACCTGAATCATATTAATCGGATTGAAGAGGAAACCCGCAATTTTCTTAATAAAAACGGGCTGTCCGGCGATCTTTTCCCCGTCTGCCTGGCCATGCGTGAAGGCCTTTTAAATGCCGTCAAGCACGGTAATCTGTCCGATCCTAAAAAAACCGTGAAATATAGCCTGACCTTTTCCGACGATATTCTCACCATGGAAATCGAAGATCAGGGTGACGGTTTTGACTGGAAGTCTGTCCAGAATATCCGTCCTTCAGAAGAATGTGAACACGGCCGGGGCATATTCATTATGCGGCGGTATTTTTCTGAGTTTCAATACAATAGTAAGGGCAATCGGCTGACCCTCAAAAAATACAGCCGTTCTGACAACCGTAAGGGGGAAAAACCCACCAGCCGGTTGGAAGAACTGGCCCAGGCCATCCTGCAATCACCGGAGCGGATCGAAACGACTTCGAAAGAAGAGATGTTCCGGTTGATTGAATGCCTTTACGTCCGCAATAACCGTCTGGCGCTTCAGAATGCCGAACTTCGTCGTTCCCAGACCTGGCTCAGCGGTCATGCCCGGTCCGAGGTAACGACCGGCAGACCGGCGGAGCGGCACAGCAGCCTGTTTCAACATAACCCGGCCGGTACAATTACCGTGGATGAGGAAGGACGGATTACCGAGTACAGCCTGGCGAAAAGGGCCGTCAGCGGACGGCTGCCGGAAATCGGGTCAGTCATGTACAAAGATTACGCCGCCAAACATAAGATCGATATGCATACGGAACTGTTGGGCTGCATTAATTCTGCCGATCCCAAAGAATTTCCGGATATGGAATACGAAGACAAAACATATTATATCCGAATATCGCCGTTTCCCGGTGGGGCCATTATTACCTCTCTGGACATCACCTCTCTGAAAAAGGCCGAAAGAAAATATATCCGTCTGGTAAGGGCAATAGATCAATCCCGCGACGAAATGGTGGTGTTTGATCATAAAGGATATGCGGAATATGCCAACGCTGCTTTTTTAAACAACCGGGATGTTTCGCTGGATACGATCATTGATAGGAAATACGATGACATCCGGATGGAAATAATCGGCCGGTCATTTGCGGATAAAATGGGACAGGTGTTGAGATACGGTGAGCCCTGGAGCGGCTGCTTGACCAGACCGTTTAATAACGGCCGGGAAGACGTATTTGTATCTATAAAACCGGTCAAAGACGACAATGATGTCGTCATGGGGTATGTCGCTGTCAGCAGACCAGGGACAGGCGACCATACATCTAAAGCAGACGAATGATCGGGGCCATCGCCGGAGACATCATCGGTTCAGTCTATGAACACCGACCGATCAAAACAAAGGATTTCCCGCTTTTTGACGACCGGTGCGCTTTTACGGATGATTCGGTGCTTACCATTGCTGTCGCCGAAGCCGTTCTGTCCGGCACCGGTTACGCCGTTTCCTTATCGTTTCGCGCCAGGTATTACAAATAGTCTATTTAGTTAATCGCCCGAATAGTGGTAGTAAATAAGTGATATGAGGATCCAAGGGGTCAAGGGGCCAAGGGGCCGAGAACGGCCTTTATATACAAGTGCTTGACGAGTTTCTCAGTGCTTGGTTGACAAGTTGAAACCAGGACGTTTTTCATAGGCAGCCAAATTTTTTTAGAAAAATTAGCACTAACAAAATTTATGTGTTAAAAATTCAGGAAATATTTTGATAACAAACACTTGACCCCTTGAATCCTTGAACCCTTGACCTCTTGAACCCTGTGTGCCCACTAAATTGGAGAAGAGCTGTCTATTTCTTTGCGCCATGACCCTGTATTTTAAAAAGCATGCGTCCGCTCTTTACAAGATGGGAAAACATGATAAATAAGGTAGCAAATATCATACAATGTTGGAAAGCGAGTGAACTATGAAACTTGGTATCGTGGGTCTGGACGGAGCCGGCAAGACAACCCTGTTCGAGGCCCTGACACGCTCGGCCGAGGACGCCGGGCATAAAAACGAAGACCGCCTGGCGGTGATTTACGTGCCGGATCAGCGGGTGGATGTGCTGACCGGGATGTATAAGCCGCGCAAGACGATTTACGCCCAGATCGAATATTGCCTGCCTGCCGGGATAAAGAAAAATGACCGGGAGGCCCGCTGGAATGCAGTTCGGGAGTGTGACGCCCTGATCAACGTGGTCCGGAATTTCCAGATACCGGGAGGCGAGGCGCCGGCGCCGTATAAGGATATGGCCACTCTGGATGAAGAATTTATCCTGGCCGATTACATGGTGGTCGAAAAAAGGCTGGAACGCATCGAAGCCGATAAAAAAAGGGGCAAGAAAGCCGACGCGGTTGAGATTTCGCTGCTAGAACAGGCCCGCAAGATGCTGGAGAACAACCAGCCCCTGCGTCTGAACACCGATATAACAGGCTCGCCATTGATGCGGGGGTTTACCTTCCTCTCCGGAAAACCGGTCCTGGCCCTGTTGAACAATGAAGATGATGACATGGCCCTGCCTGCCGGAGATCCGCCCCCGGGTGTTGAAACCATGGTGGTCAGGGGAAAGCTGGAGCATGAAATATCCCGCATGTCCGACGAAGAGGCCGCCGAGTTTCTAAAGGAGTTTGACATCACCGAGCCGGCCACCGCCCGGGCCATCAAACGGTCTTATGAGACACTGGGGCTGCTCTCTTTTTTTACGGTGGGGGAGGATGAAGTCCGGGCCTGGACAATCAAAAAAGAGACACCGGCGGTTAAAGCAGCCGGGGTGATTCATTCAGATATTGAGAAGGGGTTTATCCGGGCCGAAATTGTTTCTTACGATGACCTGATCAGCGCCGGCAGTTATGCCGAGGCCAGAAAAAAAGGCACCACCCGGCTGGAAGGTAAGACCTATGTCATGGCGGACGGTGATGTGGTGAATTTCCGTTTTAATGTTTAGGGGGTTGTTGTGATTATTGATTTTCATACCCATATTTTCCCTGAATCGATTCGAAACAACCGGGCCGATTTCTTCAAGGGTGAGTCGGCCTTCCGCCTGCTGTATGAACCTGAAAAATCAAAAATCGCCAGTGCCGAAGACCTGATCGCGCAGATGGATGAAAGCGGTGTGGACATGGCCGTTACCTTTGGTTTCCCCTGGGAATCCCCGGAACTGGCCCGGGAACACAATGATTATATTATCGAGGCCCAGAAACGCTATCCCGAACGGCTGGCCGGTTTGTGCTGCGTGGGCATGTATCGCGGTGATCCCGCCCGTGAGGTGGCGCGGTGTCTGGATGCCGGACTTTACGGCGTGGGCGAACTGGCCTTCTATCACTCCGGAATAGACGAAGAGGCCATCGGGCTGCTGGAACCCGTCATGGCGATCTGCCGCGATCGCGACAAACCGGTCATGATCCACACCAACGAGCCCGTTGGTCATCAGTATCCCGGCAAGAGCCCCCTTACCGTGGGGCAGATTTATGACCTGGCCGCCGCGTTTCCGGATAACCGCATCGTCCTGGCCCACTGGGGGGGCGGTGTCTTTTTTTACAATCTGTTGAAGCGGGAAGCAAAAGAGGTGCTAAAAAACGTCTGGTATGATACCGCCGCTTCGCCCTTTCTGTATGATGTCGATATTTATAAAACCGCCTGCGCCCTGACCGGACCGGATAAGATCCTGTGGGGTACGGATTTCCCCCTGCTCAAACCGGCCCGTTATTTCAAAGAACTCAACCAGGCCCGAATTTCTGAAACTGACCGGGCCGCTATTGTTGGCGGCAATGCCGCTGCTGCTTTGGGACTGACGTAAGATGCGGGTCGTCTCGTTACGTACGAGATTTAAATAATATTACATAAAGCCTGTGTTCGTCCCTCCTCTGTTCATACAGAAAACTGAAAAACAGGTCCTATAAGGATCGAAGTTTACCCGGTTCGTTTATTCTGTACGTATTATCTCAATCCCATTCAGTGATCTCAAATCATACAAATCAGGACGGCGGTCATGAAGCGGTCTGACGGTTGATAAATGCCGCTGATGGGCCAAAGCGGAAATGGCCAGTTCGGAAACTACCACCGCCTCGACGTTGGGGTCTGCTTCCCCTTCGACGCCTTTTTCCGGAAAGGAGAAATCGCTGGGCGTCAGGATGGCGGCCTGGCTGTAATGCATAAAAGAGCCGGCATCCGTGCGCATACTCCCGACACTGCCGGTCATGACGACATATACGAAATTTTCAACGGCCCGGGCCTGGGCGCAATGTCGGACACGATAATACGCCTTTTTTTCTTCAGTATAGTAAGGGACAAAGATCACTTCCGTTCCGGAAAGGGTTAACAGGCGAGAGACTTCCGGGAATTCGATATCATAACAGATCTGAATGGCGATGCGGGCCAGGGGCGTGTCAAACACGCGGATTCCCTCGCCGGGCTGGATATCCCCTTCTACACGTTCCGCCGGAGTGATGTGAAGCTTGTCCTGAGTATAGATGTTGCCATGAGGCGTAAACAGATGCGCTGTGTTAAAATATAGCCCATCCCGCAGAACGGGGTGTGATCCGCCGATGATGTAAATATTATATTTCATGGCAAATCGCTTAAGCGTATCGATATATTGATCCGTCATGGACGCCAGCTTCTGGATCATCTCTTTAAAGGTCATGCCTGTCATGCAGCTGAACATAGAATATGTGAAATACTCGGGAAAGAGCAGGAAATGGCAGTGCCAGGCATCGGCCGAATTGACGAAGAACTCGACGGTCTCTTCGAGGTCTTCCCAGCCGTTGATACGGCGCATGGGGTACTGGGCGGCACACACGCGTATCCGTCGGGCCCTCTGTTTTACAGGACTGGCGGCCGTAATCCTTTTCTTGGAAATATCGAAATCGGGGTTGGGCATCTCCAGGAAGGTCGAATAATTCAGGCTGGACTTGTCAACGGTGATGTCCAGCTGCACATTCTTTACCTGGTATCCGGCCTTCAGGTGCGCGTTCAAGGCAAAATCCTTCAGTTCTCCCCGAGTCACTTTTTCTATGTACTGTTCCGCCGACATCTTTCCGGCGTGCTCTTTGTAACCGGGGATTCGTCCATAAGCGATCATCCGGCGCAGATTGTATCGCTTCAAGAGAACCTTACGGCGTTTATATAAAAGGCCGGACACACCCCTGCGCCGGAAGTCGGGATGAACGGCCATATCCGCCCCGTAGAGTGTGTCGCCGTCGGGATTGTGCGTGCTGAACGTGCTGGCTCCGGTAAGTTCATCCACCGTATACCAGAACTCATCGTCGATGCTGATGATCGTAGAGGTGGCGTATCCGACGATCCGGCTACCTGCCACGGCCACAAACTGGCCGTCCGGAAACGCTGCAAATTGCATTTCATAGATGCGCGGTGGATAGATGAATTCCGGAGGATAATCGCTGTAGGCCGCCCGGCTGCACTCGATAATTGCGGGGATATCATCCGACCGCCATCGGCGTGTTGTGATTTTGGTACTTGTTTTGCTCATTGGTTGTTGCCTCTCCGTTCTTTTTGTTCCACGAGACCGCACAGATGCGTGCAAATCCCTGTAAACGCACTTTCCATTAAAAATAAACGGTTTTCACCGGTACGCATTCCCACTTGATCCGTTTTTTTTAACAAAAACGCATATCAACATTATATCTTTGAGCGCTTGATGCGGTATTTCCCGGTGTCCTGCATTTCTCGTTTCCTGTCGGAAATACCCGCAGGCAGCAAACGATTTGTTGTTTATACAGTGACAACCCCGGGCAGGGGTTTGATAAAATTCTGGCGGAGACTATATGTGTAGGCGCCCTGATTGGGTATCATGAGCACGTCCCCGGGTTGAATATCACCGCCCCAATAAGAATATCCCCATACATCATGAGGCGTACAGAGAGAACCGAGAATGAGGCATCTTTTTTCCTTTATTTCCGGACGTGTCAGGTTCAGTATCGGCGCGTAATCAGTTTCAAATCGTTCCCAGCCGATGGCATTCGTTCCCGCATCCGTGATTACAAGGTCGTTCGCCTTCTTGTCCACCACGGTAACAAAGAGATGCATGGCATCGTTGCAAATCCAGCGTCCCGGCTCAAAACAGACCCGGCAGGGAAACACGGCCCTGAGACTCTCCCGGACAGCAGCGCCCAGGGTTTCGGCAAAATCGCTGATCGGACAGGCAGGCAGGCGGTAATGCGTCTCCCCGTTGTCAACTGGTGTGCCACAAGCCTTTTTCACCAGTCCGACCGGTGTTCCGGCAGGCTGGAGCCATTCACCCTGCTCGGGCCAGTACCCACCCCCGATATCGACAAATTCGATTCGTTTCCGCCAGTCTTCCGGTTTCTTTTCAAGCGCGTCTCCCAGAAGATGCAGAAAACGCACCTGTGCATCCGGCGTGAGATTCCAACTGGTATGAAACTGCAACCCTTTCAATAAGACATGACGGCACTGCAATCCTTTTTCCCAGAATTCTTCCAGCGCATCCAGCGGAATGCCGAATTTGCGCCACAGACCGGATGTGTCCGTAGTCAGTCTCACACCGGCCCGCACGGTCTGATTCGCCCGGGACGCTATACGCTCTAATCGTGTCAATTCATTGAAGCTGTCAATCAAAACGACCACACGATCCGCATTGTTCACCGCAAGTATCAATTCATGATCGGTCTTACCCGGACCGCTGAAAATAATATCATCAGCGCCAAGCATCAGGGCCATATCGAGCTCCAGGCCACTGGATACATCCAGTCCGAAACCTGTTGAAAGAAGCGTCCGGGCCGCATCCGGATGATTGTTGCTTTTTACGGCATAATAAAAAGACACGTCCGGCAGTACATTCTGAAATTCTTTCATGAAATGCCGGGAACGCTCTTTCAGCCCGGATGTTTCCAGAAGATAAAGAGGCGGCACATGATCTTTAAGTATGCGCCTGTACCTGTCGCCACAATTGAAATAATACGCTACAAAGGATATCAGGTCTTTTTCCGGAAACACCGGTGTGTTTTCATTCAGTAAGAAATCATCCGGGTAGCCCATGTTTTCGTAATCTCTTTCGTTTCTCAATCCGATTCATATTCGAATACGATATTATTTATAATGTCCTGGCATTCGGCACCAATATCATCCATACCAGGCGCAATGATCACATGGCCCAACTGCCAGGCGTCATAATCTTCCGGCGGCGTCCGGACAACATGTCCGGGTTTTTTGGATATAAATATTTCCCGCACCCGTGGATCGCCTTCAATACCCCTGGTATTCACCTGCTTCAATACCCCTTCCTGCATCGAGAATAATCGTACCCCGGTATACGGCGTGTTATCATCCGGATCATCTATCCGGACAGGATACTGGCGCGCGAAGTCAATATTCAGCTTCAGGATATCCATGTTCCGGCAGTTTTTGAGAAGAAAGGGAAGGCAATCGCCACCCGGTCGAGGGGTCATTTCCAGAAATATGATTTGATCATTGCAAGTCATGATGTCTACCATGCAGACAGCGCGGGAAATCCCCAGGGCTTCAGCGCCCCGCACCAGCAGGTTTTCGAAATCCGTTTCCCGGATCAAATCGGGTAAGTGATTGACAAGCGTATATGCCCGGGTCGTTCCAAATGGGCCGCCATCAAACGGTGTCTTTCGACACAACCGCAGCACCCTGGCCCGATGGTTTTCAATTATGAAATCACCGCTGTACTCAACGCCGTCCACATATTCTTCGGCCATGATGTCAGGTCGACCGGCAGCAACACGACTGTACATGCGATGAAACGACCGTAAATCCAGACCCTCCCGTATTGTCCGGTATGCGCTCCAGCATTCACTTTCAGTCCGGCAGATAAAAACCAGTTCGCTGCCGCTTCCACTGACCGGTTTTATTACCAGCGGTTTTCCAATGGTGTTCAAAACTTCAACCACTTCTTTTTCGGAACGCACAAGCCTCGCTCTTGGACATGGCACACCGGCCGTATGCCATGCCGTGCGTGTCAGGTGTTTGTTCCGGCATTTCCGAATGGCGTCCGGCGAGGGATAAGACAATTCATATTCCCGCGCAAGTATCGCCGTCAGTTCCATCGATTCACAGTCAAAACAGGCGATCCCGTTTAGCGACAGGCCTTCGCGGTCTATATGATTCTGAAGGTGTTGTCGAACCAGACTTACATCTGTAAGCCGGCAAAGAATTTCATCGTGGAAAAGAAGGGGGGGTAAACCCGCGGACGCACGGACAGCCGGATCGGTAATAAACAACGCTTCACCGGGGCAGGCCTGCCTTATCCACTCAATATAGTCGGCGGTAGAACCAACGACCAGCACTTTAGATTCAAACGGCATGGTCCATTGCCCGAACGTATGTATCTGTTGTTTCTGCATGCGTTACAAATGGAATATCCATTTTGAAAAGTGGTCTGGGCGTCAGTCGAAACCGTTCCTTCCACCCGAAATCACCGCACAGAAAATCAACGGATATCATATGTTCACGGCATGCCCGTTCCATATGATGCAAGTTGATCAGTTTGGCCACACCGGGAAAATCGGCGTTCGTTCCACCGGCAAGAAGGGTATAGCGCCCCTTATAGACCGAGCCCATGTCCACGGCAGCCAGCTTGCCGCCCAGTTCCACGGCCGTGATCCGGAGCATGCCGTTATCTTGGAGCCAGTTCGCAAGATTTTGAAAGGCGCGAAGGAAACGGGCATCACTGAAATATGATGCCTCTCTGAATGTCTTCTGATTAAGTTTAAACAATCTGTCCAGATCCGGCAGGCTGTCATATCTCCACGTAACGCCAATCGACTCCAGGCGATTCACCTCCTGCAGGATTTTTTTACGCGACTTGCCGGGAAATTGGTCAAGATAAGTCTTGAATGAATATTGATAATCACCAGGGTAGAACAAGTACCCCATCTCATCTATTACCTGTAGCTCAACGCACATATTCAGGGACTCGCCGGTCAGGTAACGGATATGCGCCTGGCCCGGTATGTGTTCCACCAAAGCATGGAACACATTTTCATCTCTTGAGATAATGCGGTTTTGTTCAAGCCATGTCCCTCCCGCCCATAGTTCACCGGGGAAATGTGCGTATGTACGCGTCTCCATCATCCGGCTCAACGCCAGCATACCGGCAACTTGATCACCATCTTCAGCAATGATAAAGTGCGGTTTGTGGTTGAACTCACGCTGGAAAGACGCCCGTACCGGCCACAGGTCAAATACCTTTTCCTTCGGCCAGGCCTTTGTCCAGCAGCGTTCTGCCTCTTCCAGATCGTCGCATATCCGCACATTAAACATGACGCTACTCCTTACTGCCTGAGTGTCACATTAAGCTGGCTGTGTGTCCCGCCAAAGAAGGCCTGGGCAAACGCTCTGACTACTTCAGGGTCGTACGGCTTGCAACTGAACACGTCCAGATACGTGCTGTTGGTCAGATTTGCAAAATGAGCTGAAATAAGTGATGTTTCAATCAGCTGAACCATTGAGTATCCGGCTACTCGCTCATCTTCGCCGAAATGAACCACCTGGGTTTCCCCAAAACGTTTCATTTCTATGAGATCACACAACTCTTTTACAAAACGTTTGATTTCGTCTGCGTCTCTGATTTTCATGGGATCGCAGTCATAAATGTCGATTGCGGAGGCAATACCCCATACGTTCATGGCGATTGCTTTTTGTTTGATGAACGAATAGCAGTTGTCATCCTTTTCTTCGTCCGGATACGCTCCTCTTTCCCCCTCAACCAAATTTTTCATTTTTTACTCTCCCTTCGATCTTGAAGTATTGAACGAAAACGTTACGCTTCGTTATGAATTTTCTTCCCACATCTTGTCCTTTAGTGTTTTCTGCCTGTGATGCCGCTTTCCGGACTTTTTGTCTTTTTTTTTGTTGAAATCCATTTCATCGTCCAGGGTATTCATGTGCCTGTTCTTTTTCTTTTTAGACATGTGAACCTCAAAATATTGTACCTGTTTCAACCGGCTGATTAATATCTCGTCCCGATCAATTCCTTTTAATGTGCATAGCATTTTATGTGCCAGTACGTTAAAAATATTTAACAAACTGAATTTATTTGATTATATTTTTCAGGAAGGGCTTGGGGAAAATGCGTAAACGCAAAAATATGGTATTACTATGCCGATTTATTTTTTTTAGGAAACTTATTGCTTATTTATGGCGGGCTATGTTATAATTGTCAGAATTTGAAGTAATGAGACTCAGGAAAACTGAAAAGCGGTGCAGGAAGTTTTATTATACATTACATTTGTATAGCTTAATAGTAAGGTACAATAAATTTTATGACTTCGGATTAACGCTGTCAAGCTTAAAAAAGTGGAATTTTTATTCCGATTTAGGGAAAAATAATGATTATTCGTTTAGTCCTGGCTTTAGACGACAGGCACCTGCAGAAGAAACTGGAAAAAGAGTTTACCGGTCCGGATATTCAAACAGAAAAATACGGCCACCTGAAGGACGCATGGCAGAAAGTAGAGCGCAGTTGCGGTGATGTTATCATCATCAGCGAATCGAGACTCTTGCAGCCGGTTGAAACCGGTATCGCTAATTTGAATAACCTCCCTGAAAACCCTGTCACGATCATCCTTCATCACTCCGATTCGTCTGAAAAAATGGCCCAGTTAACAGCCGCCGGTGCCGATGTCGTTCTTTCCACAGGTATTTCACATCAGAGCCTGGTAGAGGCAATAGATACCACACTGGAGTCCAGGCGACAATTTGTTCAAAAAGAGTCCCTGGCACGTCGCGGTATTATCTCTCCCCGCCTGGGCGATTTTGTAATGGACAGCGAGGTCATGCGGATTTTTATCTCTGAAGTGCAGCAGATCGTTCAGAGTGATTCACCCATCCTTATCACCGGAGAAACCGGAGTGGGGAAGGAGCATCTTGCCAAAGCCATTCATGCCGAAAGCGTAAGGTCAAACGGTCCTTTTGTAACTGTCAACACAACGGCCTTTCCGGACCAACTCCTGGAAAGTGAATTGTTCGGCCATGAGCAGGGTGCATTTACGGGTGCAACCCGATATCGCCGCGGTTCCTTTGAGCAGGCTCACGGCGGCACCCTTTTTCTTGATGAAATCGGGGATATGCCTCTCCATTTGCAGGCCAAGCTCTTACGCGTTCTTCAGGATTATGAAGTCAAACCCCTTGGAAGTGAAAAGTCGATCTGGGTGGATATTCGTGTTATTGCTGCAACAAATAAAGATTTGGAAAAAGAGATCGAAAAAGGCAATTTCCGTCTGGATCTGTATTACCGTTTAAGCGTTCTGTCTCTAACGATTCCCCCACTGCGTGAACGTCGTGAAGACATCCCGGCGCTTTCCCGGCGTTTTATTAATTACAACCGATACAAACTGAACAAAGACCCCTACCGATTGTCCCAGGATGCTATCGATGTCCTTTGCGCTTACGAATGGCCGGGGAACACGCGAGAACTGATGAACATCATTGAACGGGCCATGCTTCTTTCACAACATAACGAGATTACGCTAAAAGATCTGCCACAGATATTCCACAGAGGCATAAATATCACGTCCGATATACCGGACATTGCCCCGTTTTTATTTGTCAACGGGATGAAAAACAAAACCCTTCCTGAAATCCTTGAGGCCGTCCGGGATCATGTTGAAAAAAAATATATTGAAATGGTTTTGACTGAGACCGCCGGCCGCGTCGGGAGGGCTGCCGGTAAAGCCGGAATTAATCAAAGAGGGTTTTATAATAAGATGAAGAAATACGGATTACGGAAAGAAGACTTTAAATAATGAGACAATGATAAAAAAGACGGTTCGTCCACTTTTTCCCCGATACCTTCGAGCTTCTTGAGCGGGTACGATGTTGCTGTTTTATAACACAAATATTGACCATTAACGTTATTTTTGATATATAGACATAAAATATAGGTGGTTAGTCCTTAACCAGGGTTAAATTATCAGGCAGGCAAACATGAAAAAACGATCATGCAGCATTATTTTTTTGTCCATTGTCGGTATGATGATTTGTTTTTCGGCCACAGTGCGGGCTGATGATGAAAAGGCCCCCGAGCGGATAACGGACATGGTGGGTATCTATGGGAAGAAAACGGTTCTTTTCCATATTATCGGGGGGGATAACAATAATTTTACGATCCGGGTTGAAAACATACTGATGAAATCCCCGAATCCGTTGCGCGGGATTAATGAGGCCTACCTTGACATTGCCACGATTCGTCATGACATGAAAAGATTCAGGGTGACGATTGACGAACTGGAGAAGCGCCTCAAGCAATACGATGAGGAACAGGCGGCTTCAGAGCAGCGGAAAACACAAGAACACTTGAAGAAGCAGGAAATCGCCAGACAAAGAGAACTGGAGAGACGAAAACGATTAATGGAAGAAGCCACCCTGGAAAGCGCATTTGAAGAAGCCATCGGTAAGCCGATTGAGGAGGAAGCAACCTCTCCAGAGGGAGAAGCTGAAGAAGACGCTGCAGAAGAAACTGAAGCAGAAGCAGAATGATTTATAGATGGTAGGCCAGGGACAATAATCCGGGCCTATGCCCTCTATTCGTCGAGCAGGAGCGCTTCGATGGCATCACTCTCGGGGCAATCCGGCAACACATAACCGCCGAAAAGCGCCGAACCCACCCAGCGCGCCTCATCACGGAGCAGCATCTCTCCCAGCTTGAAAGCCACATAGGCGTCGAGGTGATCATCATCCAATCCGGCCTGTTCAGGAAAACCAAGGGCCTGAGCAACAATGGCCGTTTCACTTTTGCTGCCCTTGTATCGTTTCAAGGGGTGTTTGATCTTTTTGTCAGCCCACCAGACCGCTATGGCTAAAGCCGGATGCACTTCAACTAAACAATGACCATTGTTGATGCTGCTCACAAGTTTCAAACGACCCGGCGTAGCGCCGAATGGATAGCCCAATGTATGACAGGTAATTGACCAATGCGGCAGGAGGGCAAAATGTTCGGAATTGACAGCGTTGTTTTCGACTTGGCCTTTTTCTACCCGGGAAGATATCCATTTGCGGACGCTCTTGTCGATTTTGCGGTCATAAAAGTCATCGGAATCAAATCCCAGCGGTGCATCCCAGGCAATCAGCACATTTTCGTTCTTTTCCAGCAACTGATAAACCCAGGAGCGAAGTGCCTGGGGGGAGAGACGATCAAAGCAGTCATCACCGTGACAAATCACCGTATCCTTGGATGGCGCAGGGTCGACACCGACGATGTACCAGTTATTTTCTGTCATAAGCCTTCAGTCGTTGAAAAATTGATTGTTCTAATGAATTTTCCCGTTTAGGGGCCGGGCGCCGTATCAATCGATAAGATCCCCTGATCTTGTCGCTGAGCGGGTGAAAGTGCCGCTGATTTTTTTATATATAGCTATTTGTAGCGGGGGTGTCAACTAAACACAGCACTAAACACAGCATCAAGAAAACCGGAAAGCAGATGTTTTTTTTGTGCCGACAAATAATGATATACTCAAAACGATATCATTGATTCGACTGAAATGATGTGATTTGATGTGGTTACCCGGTCGCTGGTTTCGTAAAAAGTCCAAATGTTTAATCCCGTCACCGGCCGGGTCTCGAAAAAGAAACGCCGTGACTGCTTAACGATCAATACGCCAGGGCAATAAAAGATGAAGCAAATTACCAAAGAGGGAAGATCATGACCGAAGATATTTATGTCAAGCTGGGTGAGCGGCTGAATCAGAATTTCATGAAGCTGCCGCTGGGGGAGCCGGTACTGGCGTTTTTGAAAAAAGCCTTTCTGCCTGAGCAGGCGGAGATAGCCGCCAATCTGCCCATGGGCGCGCATCCTCTGGAACACTTGGCAGGCGTGTTGGGGCGTGACCCAAACGAGCTGTTTGAGATGCTTGACCGCATGGCGGACAAAGGCCTTGTTTTTATCCACCGGGATGATGCGGGCGTTCATCATTACTCCCTTCCGCCTTTTTTTCCGGGAATTGTGGAGTTTCAGACCATGCGCGGCACGGAGAGTCCCGAAGACGTGGAAATGGCCGAAACAATCGGGCGCATGCTTAATTATCTGGACGAGGTGGGCGAGGACCTGTTCAAGAACCCGGAAGTGGCCAACAAGGTGCTGCCCGCAGGTCTGCGGACCCTGACCGTGGAAAAAGAACTCCCCCCGGATACGACCGTTATGCCCTTTGAACAGGTCAGCGCCATTGTCCGGCAGGAAGCCTCTTTCGCAGTGGTTTACTGCCATTGCCGGCACCAGGCAAAATTGACCGGTAACCCCTGCCGGGTTGAAAACGTTCCCGAACGGACCTGTTTTTATTTCGGCCAGGTGGCCGATTTCATGATCGAGCGGGGATTTGCCCGACGGGTGTCAAAGGAGGCGTGTCTTGAAATTTTAAAACAGTGTGAAGCCGCCGGGCTGGTTCATAATATCAACAATTACCTCGGCCGTTCCCTGGTGCTCTGTAACTGCTGCAGCTGCTGCTGTGATTTTCTGGCCCGCATGAAAAAATACCGCGGGCTGCAAAGTGTGGCCCCGTCCAATTTCATTGTCAGCCTGGACCCGGAAAACTGTACCGGCTGCGGCACCTGTGTTGAGCGTTGCCAGATGGAGGCCCTGACCCTGGTTGATGACAAGGTGTCTTTAACGGAAAGCTACTGTATCGGCTGCGGCAACTGCGTGTCCGTCTGCCCGACCGAAACCCTTAAAATGGTGCGGCATTCCGACGCCCGCCCGGTTGAACTGAAATTTGATTTCCCCGGACTGGGGCTTTAATACAATAGGGTATCTCTAAAAATTAGAATTTTGGTTCGAGGTCAAGGCGTGCGAGAATTTTAACCGGAGGAATACATAGACGTATTTCGAGGATTAAAATTTGAGCACAACGCCGACATCGGGCCAAAAGGCAATTTTTAGCGGTGCCCAATATTCAAAACAACCTGTTTTCAGCGCAGGCGTTTTTGGGCGGCGTTTATGCGTTGAAGGATCAGGCTCTCAAACCGGTCGGCCTGGTCCTTGAATGTGATGCCGGCATCGAGCACGGCAAAGTCGCAACTTAATTCCGGCAGGCGCTGTTCGCTGAACTTGACGTAATCCTTTCCGCTGGTCACCATTAGCTCTGCCGCGCTTTTTCGTGCCGCCCGGAAGATCTCGGACAAGTCGGCGGCGGTATAGTCATGATGGTCCCGGAAGAACCGGTGCCCCGCAATTTCAACCCCCTTTTGCCGGAGACTGTTCAGAAACGAGGGGTTGTCGGCCAGGCCGCTGAAAACAAAAGCGCGCCGGTTGGCCAGGGCCTCGATACCCGGTATGGATCCTTCCGTTGGTGAGACCGTGCCAAAGGCAATCCAGTGCGTAATCACCGGTGTGTGGCAGGCGTAAAAGGCCGGTTTGTCCTGAATCCAGGTTTTCAGTCTTCGGGGATGCGGCGCGTCGGGATTGTCGGACCGGGTGAACACGATGATGTCTGCCAGCCTGATGGTCGCCAATGGCTCCCTGAGCGGACCGGCCGGCAGCAGGAGGCGGTTTCCCAGCGGCCGGACGTTGTCCAGCAGCACGATATCAATGTCCCGGGCCAGCTGAAAATGCTGGAACCCGTCATCCAGCAGGACCACGTCCGGGGAAAACCGTTGGATGGCCTGCATGGCGATGTCGTATCTTTTTCGTCCCACGGCCACGGGAACGTTGGCCAGCCGGCGGGCCATAAGCAACGGTTCATCGCCCGAGCGATCAGCCGCCATGAGGATGTCCCGCCCGTTGCTTACCAGGCCGCCTTGGGCGGAGGCGCTGCCCCGGTAGCCCCGGCTGACGATCAGCGGGGTCATTCCCGCTTGCTGCAGTCGCCTGGCCAGGTAAATGGTCATGGGCGTTTTGCCGGTACCGCCGGTGGTCAAATTACCGATGGAAATCGTCGGGCAGGGCAATCGTTTTGTTTTAAGGATATTGGCGGTATACAGCTTTCTCCGTAAAAAGGCGGCCGGGCCGTATAGCCAGGAGGCGGGAAGAAGGGCGGCCGTCGTCGGGTTTGATCTGTTGTTCATGGTCTTCATGTTTTGTTGCCGCTAAGGCGAAAATTATCCGAACCTTACCAGTACCCCCCAGGCCACGAAAAGAAGCACGATATTGGCCGACCAGGCGGCGATAATGGGCGGCAGAACCCCGCTATACCCCAGAGAAATAGAAAACCCGTAGAGCATCATGTAAGCGAAAGAAATACCGATGCCGTAAGTGATGGTAGCGGCCATTCCGCCCAGGGTCCTGCCGGACGCGCCCAGCCCGGTGCCCAGCAGGCTCATCAGCAGGCAGATAAAGGGAAAGGCGATTTTGGCGTGCAGGTCCACCTGGAATGAAGCTGTGCTGTAACCTTCTCCGGCAACCTTTTTGATATGACGAAGCAGCTCGAAGAACCCCATTTCTTCCGCGCTTTTTACCGCCCGGCCCAGGTCTTCCGGGCTGATATCGATTTCAATCGTCTGGCGCCATTTGGCCGATGCCTGTTGCAGATCACCGTTTTTGTCAAAGCGGTTGTCCATGACACCGGTTAAATGCCATTTTGATTCCGAATAAACCGCCCTGCGCGCATCGACGCGTCGCACCAGGCGGAAGGTATCGTCAAAAAAATTAAGGGTTACGCCAAAGGCGGAGACCTTTTCCGGATTGTACCAGTTAATATGCATGATGACGCGGCTGTCTTTTATCCATATGTCGTTTCGTTTGATTTTGGTCGAAGCCTTGTGCCGGACTTTTTTCAGCCAGATGAAGTTGGCCTGGCTGATGGTGACCGGGACAACCATCTCCGATAAAATAAACAGCAACAGGCAGAAACCGGCACCGGTTACCATTGCGGGCTTCAGCAGGGCGCCGGCGCCCAGACCGCTGCTTTTCAAAGCAATGATTTCATTGTGCCGCTTCATCAGCCCGAAAACGATCAGGGTCGCGATCAGGGCCGCGGCGGGGGTAATCTGGACCACCACCAGCGGTATCTTGAGCAGAAAAAAAGTCAGAAATTCAGAAAGGGGCAGGCCGGATTCCAGGACTTTATCAATCTTGCCCAGAAAGTCGATGGCAATATAGACCACAACGACTACCGTCGCGATAACGGCGAATTGTTTCAGGATTTCTTTGAAAATGTATTTAAACAGTATGGACATTGCCCTAAGAACCCTTTCGGTCGGTTAATGCAGACGTCTGAAGGCACGGTTCAGTTCATCAGAAACGGTACGGTCACTGGCGGAAAGGAACATCAGGTAGACCGCCAGGCCGGTCATAACGATATCCGGCATCCACATGCCCAAAGCCGGCGTCAGCGTTCCTTTTTCAGCCAGTATTTCGCCTGCGGACAACAGGAGATAGTATGCCAGAAAACAGATCAGCGCCAGGCCGACGCCCGATGATTTCCTGCTGGCCCGGGCCTGCAGCCCCAGCGGCACCGCCAGCAGGCCCAGCGCGATACAGGCAAAAGGGATGGAAAATTTTCTATAGTATTCCAGTTGGACATCAAAGTAGTCTTTGTGCCGGGGGGCCTCGTTTTTAATAAATTCTCGCAGTTCATTAATGGTCATGGCTCTTTCATCTACACGATGGGCCCTTCGTGAGGCCGGCTGCTGCAGGTCGAGGTTGACCGCATACTGTTTAAAACGGACACTCTGGAACGTCTTTTTTTCCGCATTGGCCTGGTTGATAATGCCGTATGAAAGATTAAGCCGAAAAATTTTGGTGTCCGTATCAAAGAAAAATTTTCCGGAAGGTGCGCAGATGGTTACGGCCTTGCCGGCGGTCTGTCGATCTTCTATGAAAATGTCGGACAGCGTATTGGTTTTTTTATTCAACTGGCCGATATAGAGCGTAATGTTGTTGAAGCTGTTGATGAATTCCTGTTCTTTTAAGCCCATGGCGGGACTTGAGGTAATGGTTTGATATGTAAGGGTCTCCATCGCGGTTTTTCCCCTGGGCATGAACCAGACAGACACCATGGCCGTCAGCAGAGCTGTTACCAGGCAGAAAAACATGGTGGGATAAAGCAGGCGATAGATACTGATGCCGCTGGATTTTATGGCAGTGATCTCATTGTCGCCGGAAACCCTCAAGAGGGCCAGCAAAACGGCGATCATGGTGGATATGGGAATGACATATCCGAGAAAATGCGGCATGGAGTAAAGCAGCAACAGCAGGACCGGCGTGATAGCGATGTTGTAGTTGACGATGAAATCAATAATATCAAGTAGTTCGTGGGTCATAAAGACGGATGTGAAAAAAATGATACTGGTCGCAAAATAGGGTAAAAACTGTCTGAAAATATATCTGTCCAGTGCGGTCGGTTTCATGTGAGATCCGGATTAAAGCGTTTTGCCTTTGGCGCTTCTGGTAAAAATAGCAAAAAGAGCGGTTCCGAACAACATTATAATCCCGGCCAGAGGAAACGCCTGCCGGAGAGAAAGAAAATCCATGGCCAGGCCCGCGACCGAAGCGCCGAAAAACATACCCATACTGTGGGCCATGGTCAGCATGGACATGATCGTGCCCATGGCTTTAGCATCATCCCCCTTGATGACGGCCATGGCCATGAGTGGCGGCATGGCAATGCCGCCGCCGATACCGAAAGCCACACTGGCGGAAAACAGTGCCCAGAAGCTTTCCGCCCAGTGAAAGGAGAAAATGGCGGCGGTGACGATAACGCCACCGATGATCGCCATTCTTTTCTTGTTTGACCTGTCGGCCAGCATGCCCATGGGGACCTGCAAAACGCCGCTGATAAAAATACCCAGCATCACCAGAATTCCCGTCCGGGTGCTGGACAGGCCGCTATCTGTTGCCAGTACGGGCAGGAAACACCAGAGGGTACCGATACAGAAAACATAAACAAACCGAAGAATCAGAAGGCCTGACAAAAACCGGTCTTTTAACAGCTCCGACCAGGGAATCCGGATGACGGCACGGCCGACAGCCGCCTCTTCTTTTATGGGCGGCAGGCAGAAAAAGCTGAGCAGAAAACCGGTAAACGACAGAATGCCCATAACGATGAAGGCCGCGTCTATACCACAGGAATCGTTTAGAAAGCCGCCCATGATAGGGCCGATGCTGAGACTGCCGAAAACCGACAGGTTGAACAGCCCCATGGTAAAGCCTTCACTGTCTTTGGGCGTTATCTCACCGATATAGGCCTGGGCGACCGGCATGATCATGGCCGAGGCGATCCCCTGAAAAAACCGGGCCGTAATAAGCCCCGAGATGGTATCGGAAAAAATAAAGGCAATGGAGACAATGGCGTACCCCAGAAGGCCGGCTGTAATATAGGGTTTTCTACCGGTTTTGTCGGAAAGAGACCCGAATACCGGCAGCAAAACGGTTCTGGATAGAGAAAATACGGAAAAGACGAAACCGATATAAAGGCCGCTGGCCCCGAGGCTCTCGGCGTATACCGGAAGCAGGGGGACGACGATGCCCACTCCCATTACAGCGCTGAAAATGGAAAAAAAGAGCACTGAAAATATTTTTTTATCCAGCTGTTTAATGTGTATTATTCCTTAACGGCGATGCATTCTATTTCCACCAGCGCGCCGAGGGGCAGGGCCGCTACCTGAACGGTAGACCTTGCGGGTTTGTGCGGGTCAAGAAAGTCGGCATAAATTTGGTTGAAAACACCAAAATCATTTATATCAGTCAGAAAAACCGTGGTTTTAACGATGTCCTCAAGCCTGAACCCGGCAGCTTCCAGAACGGCCGCCATGTTGCTCAGCAATTGGCGGGTCTGGCGTTGTAAGTCGTCTCCGGCCAGTTTTCCGGTTTCCGGAATAAGCCCGATTTGACCGGAACAGTACAGGGTATCCCCGGTTTTTATCGCCTGTGAATACGGGCCGACGGCAGCCGGCGCTTTATCGGTTGAGATGGGTTCCATATGGCTATACGTTTTTGTGCTTTTCAACCACGTTTTCCACCAGTGACCGGATTTGGGCCAGCCGCGCTTCGGTCATGGCTTCAAATCGTAACACCAGGGCGGGCTGCGTGTTTGAAGCACGCACCAACCCCCACCCGTCATCGAAAAGGACCCTGACGCCGTCAATGTCAACGACATTGTATTCTTTTTTAAAATAAGCGGTTACCCGGGCCACCAGGTCGAATTTTTCTTCGTCCGGGCATTCTACCCGAATTTCCGGCGTGGTAAAGGTTTGGGGAATATCGGTCAGCAGGCCGGATAATGATTTGCCCGATGCGGCCATCAGTTCCAGCAGCCGGCAGGAGGCATAAACAGCGTCGTCATATCCCAGATAGCGGTCGGCAAAGAATATATGCCCGCTCATTTCACCGGCCAGGGCCGCATTTTCCTGTTTCATTTTGGTTTTGATCAACGAATGGCCGGTTTTCCACATGATGGCCCTGCCGCCGTGTTTTTCAATGTCGTCATACATTACTTTGGAACATTTGACCTCTGATATAAATGTTGCCCCGGGTTTGCGGGTCAGAATTTCCCGGGCGAACAGGATGATGAGCTTGTCGCCGTAGACAATTTTGCCGGTTTCGTCCACCACGCCGATGCGATCACCGTCGCCATCATATCCGATGCCGAGATCAAGCCCCTTTTCCCTAACCAGGGCGATCAGGTCGGTCATGTTGTCCAGGACGGTGGGGTCGGCTTCGTGGTTGGGAAAACGACCATCCATGTCACAAAACAGGTCGTGAACCTCGCATCCCAGATTCCGTAAAATGGGGACGGCCACCACCCCGGCGGTCCCCGTTGCCGGCATCAACGCCCACCTTTAAGGATCCGGCCAGGGAAATATTGCTTTCAACAAAGGCTTTGTAAGGCGTTACGGCGTCCGCCTGTGACAGCTCCCCCTGACCTTCCCGGAAAGCCTGGCTGGTAATGATGTCCCGTATTTTCAGGATTTCTTTTCCAAAAATCGAGTCCATATCCAGGCAGAGTTTAAAACCGTTGTATTCCGGCGGGTTGTGGCTGGCGGTAACCATAACGCCGCCGCCGGTTGATAAATGGTTGATGGCAAAGTAAAAAACCGGTGTCGGGCAGACGCCGATATCTACCACATCGCATCCGGAATCAAGCAGGCCCTGGATGACTTGCTGAGAATAAGTGGTTGACGTCAGTCGACAATCCCGGCCCACCGCCGCAAAAGAACGGCCATGGTCCTGCAGGTAAGTGCCGATGGCTTTGCCCAGCAGCAGGACCTCGGCTTCATTAAAGTCTTCGCCCGCAACACCCCTGATATCATATTCCCTGAAAATTTTGGGATCCATCTTGTTCTCTCCTTGTGATCATTTACCAAAGATTATCCTGTTCCGGTGTAAAATGCAAGATGAGCCAAGCCGTTTGTATTGTTCTTGAAACATATGCGTTTTCTGTGATAAATATTGGTTAGGCTTAAATGACCGGCAGGAAAATGAATCAACTCTGATAATCATGGGCAATCGCTATGTCTGAAGACCTTCAAAAACTGTTTTCAACCAAAAAAGTCTGTCAGCTTTTGATTAAAAAAAGCGTTATCACCAGGAAAACCGCCGAAGAAATTCTTAAAAACCAGGGCGATTACCGGGAGATGCTGGAAAAAAGAAGAAGCGCCCGCGCGACATCGGCACCCCCGGGAATACGGATCAACAATCCGGTAACCATAGTGGACATTATTGTCGCCATGAATCTGCCGAGGAGTGACCGGAATATCGGTCAGGTTGACGAGGAACTGATCTTTCAGCTTCTGGCCACCGAATGGGACATCCCTTTCAAGAAGATCGATCCGGTCAAGCTTGATATGGAACTGGTTACCAATACGATCCCCCGCTCATTTGCCATGAATTATCTGGCGGTGCCGATTGATATTGAAAAGGACTGCCTGATTGTCGCCACCCCCAACCCGTTTAACCTGGAGGTGTTTAATGATATTGCCCGGGCGGTAAAACGAAAAGTCGTTCCGGTGGTCAGCACCAAGACCGATATTATCCGGACCATAAATGAATTTTTCGGGTTTAAAAAATCCATTGCCGCGGCCGCGGTCCAGTTTGAAGCCCCGGTAGTGGACCTGGGGAACCTGGAACAGTTTGTCAGCATGGCCGGTGATGATGAGCTGCCTTCCAATGACAGCCATATCGTCAATGCCGTAAACCATCTGTTCGCGTATGCTTTTGATCAGCGGGCCAGTGATATTCATATTGAGCCGAAACGGGAGATCACCGAGATTCGTATGCGCATCGACGGTGTGCTTCATTCGGTTTACAAGATTCCCAAAAAAGTGCATTACGCCATTACCAGCCGGATTAAGAACATGGCCAGGATGGACATGGCGGAGAAAAGAAAACCCCAGGATGGCCGTATCAAGATAGAGCGTGGAAAAACCGAAGCTGAAATCCGTGTTTCGACGGTACCGGTTGCCTTTGGTGAAAAATGCGTCATGCGTGTCATGGATCCGGATATTCTGTTGCAGGATGTGGAAGGGCTGGGTTTTGCCAAAGACGAACTGTCCGCCTATCAGCAGATTATTAATAAACCCAACGGTGTGTTGCTGGTCTGCGGTCCCACGGGCAGCGGCAAATCGACGACCCTGTATTCCACACTGCGATATCTGGCCACCCCCGACGTCAATATCGTGACAGTCGAAGACCCGGTAGAAATGATACACGAACAGTTCAATCAGATATCGGTTCAGCCTGCCGCGGGCGTTACTTTCGGTTCTATTCTGCGGCATATTTTACGTCAGGACCCGGACATTATCATGATCGGTGAAATGCGGGACCTGGAAACAGCCCAAAATGCAATCCAGGCTTCTCTGACCGGACATTTTGTCATGAGCACACTGCATACCAATGATGCACCGTCGGCCATTGTTCGGCTGCTGGACATGGGGGTTCAGCATTTTCTGATTCAGGCGGCCCTGGCCGGTGTCATGGCCCAGCGGCTGGTCAGAAGGGTGTGTGATAACTGTCGGGAGACGTTTGAAATCGATGCCGGTGAACTTGAAGCCATGGGCATTCAGACCGGAAAGGCGGGTCCGGTCAGGCTTTATCAGGGAAAGGGCTGTACCAAATGCCGCTACACCGGCTATCGCGGCAGAATCGGCGTTTTTGAATTAATGCCGTATACCGATGCCCTCCGGAAAGCCACGACCCTTCGTGCCGACTTACATAAGATAAGGCAGATCAGCAGGGACGAGGGGATGCATACCCTGCGGGAAGACGCCATCAGAAAGATGCTCAACGGTGATACCACCTACCAGGAGGTGCTTCGGGTGACCTGGGACTATTAAGCGTTTTGGTTTACAGCACGCTTCTAAATAAAGCACCCTTGCGGATAGGTTCCGTTGACTTGGTTACGATGGCGGTCGAAGTCGTATTTTCTGTGACCAGGACCAGCAATTTTCCATAAACACTTTCGGCGAGATTGATTTTCTGTTTATTTCTTTCGTATGAATCCTGGTGATACACCTCATAACGTTGTCCGATTTTTACACCGTCTTTTTTTCCTTTATTGAGAAAAACAATCGTGTAGTCACTGGACATTTTAATATGATCTTGCGCCAGCAGTACTTTCCCGGATAACCCTTCCGGTGAGGGGACAATCGGAATTTCCTTGCTGCGTTTCTCCTGGGGCATTACAAGACATTCGGAACTGATGGTGTCAAGCGCTTTGGTTATTTTTGCCATCACATACTGCGGCTCAACAGAGGTAACTTCGGCAGTCGCAATGATCCGATACTGATATCCCACATATTCGTCCGTGTCGGGGTCTTTAATTTTTATCAGGGGTTTATATACGCTGAACAGCTCTCCGATGACATAATCGCCGGTAATGGACTTGATATAAATCGTATCGTTTTGGCTTATCATGGTTTTTTTGGACCCCACGGCTTTGATAATAGTCCCTGCGGCCAGAGGGTCGTTAAGGACTTTTTTGATCATGCCTGTGGGGGGCGGGAGCTTTTTGATAAAATCAATGAAGGCGATTCCCGGATACAGAAAATAAACCGGTTTGGTAAGCGATGCCGAACCGATGTCTCCGGCGGTGGCAACAACCGGGGGGCCTTCAGGTCTTGAGCTTTCAGGCTCGAGCCCTTCGGCTTCATCTCCTTCAGGGCCGACGATGGCCTCTGTGCGTTGATGCAGCCGGATTTTCTGTCCCGGGCGTAACTCATGTGGGTTGGTGAGTTGTTCATTCTGCCCCCACATGGCCGGCCATTCCCATTCCGAGCCATAAAATTTTTTGGATAAGCCCCACAGGGTGTCCCCTTTTTGTACGGTATAGTAAAACCCCGGGGCGTATTCATTGTCATTTTGCTGGCTTCCTTCGGCAAAGGCCATGGAAGATATTAAGAAACAGACGGTCATTACGAAAACAATGGAGGGGATGATTGTTTTTTTGCCTGCCATAGCTCACCTATTGCGTTTGGATTTGTTTTTTTGTATGAATCCCGAATGACTAACTTTATCGTCGACGAAATGTTTTTGTCAAGGACTTTAGTGTTTCAAAGGATTTAAAGCCCA
The DNA here is from genome assembly GCA_963674745.2 of Desulfosudaceae bacterium. GTDB lineage: Bacteria > Desulfobacterota > Desulfobacteria > Desulfobacterales > Desulfosudaceae > JBFMDX01. The sequence goes on from CAXXDV010000001.1 coordinate 2,235,309, forward strand.
TACTAATCCACCATGCTGGCGGCATCTCCTCCGGGAAGCCCCAGTTCCCAGGCGCGCAGTACGCGACGAAGCAGTTTGCCGCTACGGGTTCGGGGGAGATTGTCAATAAACGTAATTTCATCAATGCTGATGTCCGGCGCGATGGCCGCTTTTACGAACATTTTGATTTCGTGGTTCAGCCGACGGGAGGCGGGATAATCTTTTTTGATGATTACAAAGGCTTTTAACACCGAGGTGCCGGTTTCACGGTCTTTCCCCTTGGCGATAATCGCCGCCTCAACAACCGCCGGATGCTGGCAGAGGACCTGCTCAATCTCAAACGGACCGACAGATCTGTTTTCACCGGTTTTAAGAATATCGTCGAGCCGACCCTGGTGATAAAAATAGCCTTCTTCGTCTTTTAAGGCGATATCACCGGTCAGAAACCAGCCGTTGATAAAATAGTCCTCAAAGCGTTGCCGGTCCTGCCACAACCCCTTCATCATACCGGGCCACCCGGTTTTCAGGGCCAGTTGCCCCAGGGAAAGAGAAGGCAGCTCCTCACCGTTGTCATCAAGCACGGTGGCAATGACACCCGGCAGCGGTTTGCCTATGGCGCCGGGCTTGATGTCCAGGGCAGGTAGATTGGCCAGGCAGATAATGCCGGTTTCCGACATCCACCAGGTGTCATGAGGGCTGTTGCCGAGATGCTTTTTTACCCAGTAGAACAGATCCGGCATCAACGGTGAACCCACCGTGGCGATATGACACAGCGTGTCCAGATGATAACGTGCGGGCAGATCGTCTCCGGCCTCAATCAGTGTCCGGATGGTGTGCGGGGTTGTGTACCAGATCGATACCCGGTTTGTCTCCAGCGTGCGGTAACAGTTTGCCGCCGTAAAGGGCGTTTCGGAAACAACCGAGGTGACGCCGCACAACCAGGGCGCAAAGGCACCGTAAACCGTGCCGGTGACCCAGGCCGGGTCGGCATCCGTCCAGAGCACATCATCGTCAGACAGGTCCAGTGCCCACCTGGCCGAGGCGTACATACCGATCATGTCACCGTGACTGTGAATGATGCCTTTGGGCGGGCGGGTAGAGCCGGAGGTATAGATAATGTACAGCGGCGTTTCCATGGGTACTTGCCGGGGCGCGGTGTCGACCGGCAGCGCATCCGGTTTGTCTTCGATAATAATTTCATTGCTGTGAGAGCCGGAACCGGCCGTTGTCAGAAAAACGGCGCCAATGGCAGTCGCGCTTTCCGATGGAATGGTTTCGACCAGATCCGGATTGGTCAGGATGCCCTTTGGGGAGATGTCGGCCAGACGGGTTTCCAGTTCATTATATCCGGAACTGGCGAACATCGGGCAGAAAATAATGCCGGCCCGGGCACAGGCGGCCATGGCAAAGAAGAACTCTCTGCAGGGCGGCAGAAAAATCATCAGGCGGTCGCCGACCGCAAAGCCGTTTCGGGTAAAAAAGGCCGCCCATTGAGCTGATTTGTTTCGCAGCTGCCGGTAAGAGAAGATGCTTACCTGTCCATTTTTTTCAAAGATCAGGGCCGGGTGATCGCATTTATCCGGGTGGTCTGCCCACTTGTCGATGGATTCAGCGATGATGTTGGTCGGAGATGCCGGGTTTAAGCCCAACTCGTTTTCAATGTCGGTCCAGTTAAATGATTGGCACACCTGTTCGTAATTGTTCAGGTTGGCGTTGGGGTTCTGGGCCGGTACCCGGGCTTTGATCATGACAGGACTCCATATGGCTGATGCGTTGCGAACAGTTGCGCGACCAGATCGTTAACCGGTTCTGTGCCTGACGGAATCATATCTTCAACCCCGAATGGCGTCTCGGACGTCAGGGCTTCGAGTACGGCTTTGACCGAAGCGGCGTTGGCTCCGGGGTCATATCCGCCTTCCAGAGACAATAATATAGGAATGTTGCCGACGTTTTCGGCCAGCCGCCTGATCAGGGCGGTTAACATAAAATAAGTTCTTTCCGTCCAGACCGATCGGCCCAGGGGATCGTCCCTGTGGGCGTCAAAGCCTGCCGCGATCAGTATCAGGGAAGGGTTGTAATTGGTAAACAGCGGTGTCAGGACAGTCTGATACAGGCAGGCCACATCCTCGTCGACCAGTTTTCTGGGCAGGGGAATATTTATTGTAAATCCCTGTCCCTTACCTTCTCCAACGTCCGTGAAATCTCCGGAATAGGGAAACAGCATCAGGTCATGGGATGATAGATACAACACGTTGTCTTCCTGATAAAAGACATCATTCAAACCGTTGCCGTGATGAACGTCCCAGTCGATGATCAGTATCCTTTCCGTCGCGTAATGTGCTTGGGCGTAACGGGCGGCAATGGCCAGGTTGTTGAACAGGCAGAAGCCGGTTGTGCGGTCAGGAAGGGCGTGATGACCCGGTGGCCGGACCAGGGCGAAAAACGCCTGGCAGGTGCCCTGCATCAGATAGTCGATTCCCTGCATGCAGGCGCCGGCCGCCAGCCAGGCCGCCAGATAGGACTGACTGCTGACCGGCGTGTCCGGTGCCAGGCTGGTGAGTTTCTGCTCAGCGGTTTTGAGGATTTTTTTTACGTGGCCGGGCGAGTGAACCAGCTCAAGCTGGTCTAAAGCGGCCGGCTCCGGGGTTACCGCCAACAACGTTCCATCGAAAGAACGGTCGAGCATTCTGTAAATCGAGCTCAGCCGGGCCGGACTTTCCGGATGGGCATGACCGGTTTTATGGTTTAAAAAACGGTCGTCCCTGGTCACGGCGATACGACGCATATCTGAATATCCTTGCCACAAACGCCGGTTACAGCGTGGAAATGTCAACTTTGTTCTCGATCAGTTTGTCGATGACCGATTCATCCGCAATGGTCGATGTGTCCCCCAGCTCATCCAGCTTATCGGCCGCGATCTTTTTCAGGATGCGGCGCATGATTTTACCGCTGCGGGTTTTGGGCAGCCCTTCCGCCCACTGGATAACATCGATGGTGGCGATCGGCCCGATTTCTTTGCGGACCAGGGAGACCAGTTCTTTTTTAAGTTCATTCGACGGTTCGCACCCGGTTTTGAGAATGACAAAGGCGTAAATACCCTGGCCTTTGATTGAATGGGGAAATCCCACCACGGCGGCTTCAGCTATGTGGTCATGCAACACCAGGGCGGACTCCAGTTCGGCCGTGCCCAGGCGATGGCCGGATACGTTGATGACGTCGTCGATTCGGCCGATGATCCAGAAATAGTCGTCTGCATCTTTTTTGGCGGCATCACCGGTGAAATACATGCCCGGGCCTGGCTGAAATAGGTGGAAATAAACCGTTCATGGTCGCCGAAAACCGTTCGGGCCATGCCCGGCCAGGGCTTGCGGATGCAGAGAAAGCCTTCTTCATCCGGGTGTTTGACTTCATCGCCGGCGTCATCGAGAATGATCGGGTCGACCCCGAAAAACGGAAAGGCGCAGGATCCCGGCTTGATCGGCGCCACCCCGGGCAGGGGGGTCAGCATGTGGCCGCCGGTTTCGGTCTGCCACCAGGTGTCGATAATGGGGCACCAGTCCCGGCCGATATGGTGGTGATACCAGCGCCATGCTTCGGGGTTGATGGGTTCGCCCACCGTTCCCAGCAGCCGCAGGCTGGACAGGTCGTGTTTTTTGACATGGCTTTCGCCTTCCTTGGCCAGGGCCCGGATGGCGGTCGGCGCGGTATAAAATTTATTGACCCTGTATTTTTCCACAATGGCCCAGAAACGGTCAAAATCCGGATAGCTGGGTACTCCTTCAAACATGACGCTGGTAAATCCGTTGACCAGCGGTCCGTAGACAATATAGCTGTGTCCGGTGATCCAGCCGATATCCGCCGTGCACCAGAAGACATCTTCGGGTGTGAGGTCAAAAACATATTCCTGGGTCATGGCCGTGTAGACCAGGTAGCCACCGTGAGTGTGAACGACGCCTTTGGGCTTGCCCGTGCTGCCACTGGTATAAAGGATAAACAGGGGGTCTTCGGCGTCCATGGGCTCAGGCGCCACGTAATCGGGCAGGCCGGGTGCCGAAACGATTTCATGCCACCAGCATTCCCGTTCCGGGTCAAGAGCGATTCCGGCGTCGGTCCGATTGACGACGATGACTGATTTGACGTCGGGGCATTTTTTCAGGGCCGCGTCCACGTTGTTTTTCAGCGGCACCGGTTTTCCGGAGCGATAACCACCGTCGGCCGTGATAACCACTTTGGCACCGCAATCGCCAATGCGGTTGGCAATGGCTTCGGCGCTGAAACCGCCGAACACGACGCCGTGAATGGCCCCGATGCGGGCGCAGGCCAGCATGGCCACCGGCAGTTCGATGATCATGGGCAGGTAGATGATGACCCGGTCGCCTTTCTGAACGCCCTTTTCCTTCAGGGCCGCGGCAAAAGCGTTGACCTGCCGGTAAAGATCACCATAGGTGTAGGCTTTCGTCTCTTCGGGATTGTCGCCTTCCCAGTAATAGGCGATTTTTTCCGCAATTTTGTCCAGGTGACGATCCAGGCAGTTAAACGAGGCGTTGATTTTGCCGCCGCCGAACCATTCAATCTGCGCCTCGTTAAAATCATAACGCAGGACGGAATCCCATTTTTTTTCCCAGGTCAGGTAGTGTTCGGCCTGTCGGGTCCAGAAAGTTTCCGGGCTGTCTATGGATTCCCGGTACATTTCCCGGTAGGCGTCTATTCCCTTGACATGGGCTGTTTTCTGAAAGTCTGCCAGATGGGTGTCATAGGTTTTTTGAAATTCGGTCACGCTGGCCTCCTTAGGTTAGCAATTAATGAATCAAAGTTTAATTTTCTGATTGTTCGTATCAAAAGAGCAGGTCAGGATCAGCATATCGTCATCCCGCCGCGTCTTTGTTTCGTAGGGCAGCGTCTTAAACAGTTTTTTCATGGCGGTGTTGGTCGGCTCGGTGTACGCCACCAGGCCACCGATACCGTTTGCTTTGGCCGCAATGGATAATTTTTTCAGAATGGTAGAGGCGATTTTTTCCCCTGCCACTGCTTGCTGACGGAAAAAGCCACTTCGGCAACATTGCCGACGGATTCCAGCATATAAGCACCGATGCCGACGACCTCGCCGAATCCAAAATCCCCGGTGATGGCCAGAATGGTGAGGTTTTTGATGTAGTCGATTTCCCACATCTCCTCGATATCATTTCTGAAAAAACAGGTTTTGTTCTGGAAAAACCGGGCCAGAACATCCTTTTTGTCCAGGTTGTAGAAATGTTCCTGAATACGGCGGTCATCAATCGGTTTGGCCGGACGGAATTTGATGGTCCGGTCATCGATGGTTCGTGTCTCTTCCAGGCCGGCCGGGTAAACCCCGCGAAGGGCCTCCCCCAGTTTCTTCCCTGATGTCAACAGCCCCATTTTTTTGGCCTGTTCAAACAGTTCCTCCCGGAAATCGGGATGCGCCAGGGTAATCATGGCCGTAGCCCGTTCCTGCAAGTTTTTCCCGAACAGGTTGACCGCACCGAATTCGCTGACCACATAAGTAGCGTCGCTCATGGGCACAACCACATTGCCGGTTAATCGTGGCAGGATACGGCTGCTTTTCTTGTCAACGGAAGTGCTGGGAATCAAGAGGATGGATTTCCCGCCGGCCGAGGCGGTTCCGCGAACAAAGTCAAGAACGCTGGAAACACCGGCAAAATAATTATGGGGCAGCGCATCCACGGCCGCCTGACCGGTCAGGTCCATTTCCCGGACCATGTTAACGGCCACCATTTTGTTGTGACGGGCGATTACCGCCGGGTCATTGACGTAATCGGCCGGAAAAAATTCAATGGACGGGTTGTCATGGATAAATTCGTACAGGTTTTGTGTCCCCACCGCGTTGCTGGCCACAATTTTTCCTTCATTAAGACCTTTATGTCGGTTGGTGATGACACCCCGGGAAACCAGGTCCATGATACCGTCGATAACGAACTGGGTATGTACGCCCAGGTCGTTTTTTTCTGAAAGCGCCAGCAAAATGGCCTTGGGTGTGGCACCCAATCCCAGTTGGAAGGTGGAACCGTCTTCGATCAGGTTGGCGACCAGTTTCGCGATTTTGTGAGCGGATTCGAACTCGGGGATGTCGGCGATGGTCAGCAGTGGCTCCTCTTTTTCCACAATAAAATCAACATCATTTACATGGATGAAACTGTGGCCCAAAACCCGCGGCATCTCGGGGTTGACCTGGGCGATAACAATATCCGCCGAACGGGCGGCTGAAAGCCCCACATCGACTGAGATACCCAGGCTCATCCAGCCGAAGTCGTCCGGCGGGGATGTCTGAATCAGGGCGGCGTGAAGGGGGAGCTGTTTTTTACTGAACAGGCCGGCAACGGCTGACATATTAATAGGTGTGATAAACGGTTTGTTCGGCTCCAGGTGTCTGACGTCACCGGCACCCTGATAAACGTTCCGGATGTGAAAATTGTTGAGCCGGTTTTGATTGGCCAGCCGGGTGATGGGGGAGTTCTCCAGTCCCATCAGCCGGACAATTTCCAGGTCGGAAAAATGGTCGGCATTTTTTACCAGGGTATTTACCAGGTGTTGCGGTTCACCGCAGGAAGAACCGATAAAAATCCGGCGGCCGGATTTGAGCATGGCAATGGCTTCTTCGGCGGTCTTTTTTTTCCGGACGTATTCGTCGGGCCAGTAACTGGTTTGCATGCGGCTGGTACTGTATTGTATGATTAGGTTAATGCGGCAGGTATGCCATTGATCATCCTGCCAGACTTCCGGACAGGTGTTCCGAAATTTTGTTTTATCATAACATGTGAATAGCTCGGGGAACAACCTTTTTGTCCGTGATGATTTTAGCTTGACAGACTGTTTTTTTTATCTTAAAAGATAACGTTAACGATAAAAGACTGACAGCGGGCATAGCTCAGTTGGTAGAGTACAAGCTTCCCAAGCTTGGTGTCGCGAGTTCGAGTCTCGTTGCCCGCTCCAGGCATCGTATAACAAGCCTGTTGGCGGCGGCAGAGCAGTTTGACTTAGGCGCTGGGTTTGATCGGAGACAGAAAGTTGTATCAGTGAAACGGGCAAAAGCCCGTTTTTTTGTTTCATAAAAAGCGGCGTGGGGGGCAGTGAATGGTGCCAACCGAGACACCGGCAGAGAAGAAGTCGCAGGCAGACGGTGGATTCCGGTTGTCAGAAAACAATCAGACGGTAAAAGAAACCATCTGGCGGTTGGCAGAACCGGTCTGTGAAGCCGAGGGCCTGGAGCTTGTATTTGTCGAGCTCCAGAGAGAAAGAAGCGGCCGTATCCTTCGTCTGTTTATTGACAAGGCAACCGGCGTGACTCTGGACGATTGCGCCCGGATCAGCCGACAGGTAGACGCGCTTCTGGACGTTTATTGTGACGCCAGAAACGCCTATACACTGGAAGTCTCTTCGGCGGGTATCAACCGGCCTTTGGGGCGGCGGCATGATTATGAAAGGTTTAAAGGTAATGTTGTAAAGGTGAAGTTGCGAACGCCGATTGACGGCCGAAAGAATTTTAAGGGAACGTTGCTCGGCTTAGCCGATGATTTTGTCAGAATAAGAGTTGATAACAGGGAGTTCGCCATTCCATATAAAGGGATAGCGAAAGCACAACTTGTTAATGACGATGGAGTCAAGGGATGGTAATTCAGGATATTAAACGTGTTGTCGATCAGGTCAGTCGGGACAAAGGGATTGATCGCGACGTACTTATCAAGGCGCTGGAAGAAGCATTGAAATCGGCTGCCCGCAAAAAGTTCGGAGCGGTGACCGACATAGAGACAATATATGATGAGAACACGGGTGAAATAGAAGTCTTCCAGTTTAAAGAGGTGGTTGAAACGGTGACCGACCCGAGTCTCCAGATCAGCATCGAGGAAGGTCGGCAACTGGACCCGGAATGCGAAATCGGAGACAGCCTGGGCGTCAAAATGGATACCAGCAGTTTTGGAAGAATCGCCGCTCAATCTGCCAAACAGGTGATTATTCAGAAAATTAATGATGCTGAAAGAAATGTGGTCTATAAAAATTTTATTGACAAGGAAGGCGATATTATCAACGGCATCGTGCAGCGTATTGATCGGGGTAACGTTATTGTCAATATCGGTGAAGCCGAAGCCATCCTGCTTTCCAGGGAACAGATTCCCGGAGAGCATTTCCGCAGGGGTGACCGGTTGCGTGCCAATATTATGAAGGTTCATCAGGAGGCACCGGGGCCTCAGATCATTTTGTCAAGGGCGCATCCGGATTTTGTGGTCAACCTTTTTAAGACTGAAGTGCCTGAAATCAGTGAAGGTATTATTACCATTAAAGCGGTCGTCAGAGAAGCCGGTGCCAGGACAAAGATCGCGGTCGTCTCCAATGATGTCGATATTGATCCGGTCGGGGCCTGTGTGGGTGTCAGGGGCAGTCGTATACAAAATGTCGTAAAAGAGCTGCGCGGGGAAAAAATAGACATTGTCTCCTGGAATATTGACCCGGCAAAATTCGTCTGCAATGCCCTTTCTCCGGCCCAGATTTCACGTGTGATTATTGATGAAGACAATAAAAGCATGGAGGTTATCGTCTCTGACGATACCCATTCTCAGGCCATTGGCCGACGGGGTCAGAACGTCAAGCTGGCCTCAAAGTTGACCGGCTGGCACCTTGATGTGGTCGGTGAGTCTATATATAATAAAACAATGGAAAAAGGTTATGGTTCACTTTTGAAAATATCCGGAGTGGACGAGCACCTGGCCACGGCGATGTGTGAGATGGGCTTTTTTTTCAGCCGAGGAAGTCTGTAATGCCGATATCGACGACCTGATCGAAGTTGAAGGTATTGATGAGGAGACCGCGACGGTATTGATAAAAGATGCGGCCCAGGTGATTGAAGAGGCGAGACCCGACGAAGAAGAATCGTCCGAAACCGGCGGTGATGAGGAGTCGGACACGACGGAAGAAAAATCCGAGGCCGAATCCGGGGATGATGAGGTGTCGGACACGACGGAAGAAAAATCCGAGGCCGAATCCGGGGATGACGAGCAGGAAATAAAGGAATAATAACTTGCGGCGTTTTTTGTACAGTGAATGTGTTGCCACCAAGACAGTTGGCCGGTATAGAAAGTAAGAACAGGAGGCCGAATGGCAAAAACCAGGATATATGAACTTGCCAGAGCTCTTAATATGACGAATCAAGCGCTTTTGGAGAAGCTTGTCGAAATGGGCATTGAAGTGAAGAGCCATATGAGCTCCTTGGACGAGGACATGGTTGAAAAGGTCAAGCAGGAGCTCTTTGCCGGCGGCGGTGGCCAGACCGCTGTGGTGGAAAAAAAGCGCGTAGGGTCAAACGTTATTCGAAAGCGGAAACAAAAAGCCGCTCCAAAAATAGAAGTGGTTTCTGAAACGCCGGAAAAGGCTGAAGAACCGGAAGTGCCGGAGGCCGAAGAAGCGGCCGCGCCTGAGAAAGAAGAAAAAGCGGCCATAGAACCGGAGGCGGTCGTCGAGGAAGAGGCGGCCAAAGCCGAAGAAACGGTCGACGAAGTGGTTGAGGAGGAAGTGGAAGCTGACGCTGAAGCGCCGACCAGGGAGGCCGAAACGGTTGAAGAACCGGCGGCTGTCGAGGCTTCCAAGCCGGCGGCCGAGGAAGAAGCGGAAAAACCGGCGCCTCCACCCAAAAAGAAGACCAAAGCCAAGAAACACCAGGCGGCCAAAATAATTAAGTTTGCGGATGAGACCACACAGGCGCTGATAAGAGGCAAAACATCGCCGCCACCCGCCAGGGTAAAGGTGCGGCTGAAGAAAAGCCGGCCGAAGATGCTGCTGCGCCCGCAGTGCCCGGCATGATCGATAGCGGTGAAGCCGATCGTAAAACCGGCAAAAAGACCAGAAAAAAACACAAGCGGGTAGGGACAGAAGAGACCGAAGAGGTTCTGGGCAAGAAGAAAGCCGTCTCAAAACGCAAGGAAATTGTTGAAGGCGCGGCCTTATATGATATAAAACCCCGCGGCCGACTGCGCAAAAAAGGCAAAGGGAAAGTCCGGCCGGCAGGTAGCGCTAAGACGCAGATAACAACGCCCAAAGCCATTAAGCGAAGGTTGAAGATAGATGAATCGATAACGGTTTCAGATCTGGCCAAACGGATGGGTATTAAAGCCAGCGAGATCATCGGGATACTGATGGGTATGGGCGTAATGGCGACGGTGAATCAATCCATTGATTTTGACACGGCCGTTCTGGTTGCGGCTGAATTCGAATATGAAGTTGAGAAAGCAACCATAGGTGAGGATGAGATTTTGTTGCAGGCCAATGTAGAAGATGAACCGCATAAGCTGGTGTCGAGAGCCCCGGTGGTGACCATAATGGGCCATGTCGATCATGGCAAGACGTCTCTGCTGGATGTGATCCGGCAGTCGCGCATAACAGAGAGTGAAGCCGGGGGGATTACCCAGCATATCGGTGCCTATAAGGTGAAGACGAACAAGGGTGAGGTGGTCTTTCTGGATACACCGGGACATGAGGCATTTACCGCCATGCGGTCGAGAGGCGCCCAGGCTACTGATATCGTCGTGCTGGTGGTCGCAGCGGACGACGGTGTCATGCCGCAGACCATCGAAGCGATAAACCATTCACGGGCGGCGGAAGTGCCGATTGTGGTTGCTGTTAATAAGATTGATAAAGATGGTGCAGACAGCGACAGGGTCAAGCGTGAGCTGGCCGAACAGTCTCTAATCCCCGAGGATTGGGGCGGTGATACAATTTTTGTGGAAGTCTCCGCCAAACAGAAAATCGGGATTGACAATCTTCTTGACATGATTTTGCTTCAGTCGGAAATGCTTGAATTGAAAGCGAATCCGGACAAGCATGCCAGAGGCCTTGTGCTTGAATCGGAGATGGATCCGGGCCAGGGGCCGCTGGCGACCGTCCTGGTACGGGAAGGAACCCTTTCTGTGGGGCAGACCATCGTGTGTGGTGTTCATCACGGGAAAATACGCGCCATGGTCGATGATGCCGGCGAACGAATTGATCATGCCGGGCCTTCAACACCGGTTGAAATTTTCGGTTTAAGCGGCGTGGCTGACGCCGGTGATGAGTTCCTTGTGCTTGAAGATGAAAAGAGCGCCAGGCTTCTCAGTGAGGAAAGAAGCCGGAAACAGCGCACTAAAGATTTGAGCCGGCAGAACCCGGTCAGTCTGGACAACTTTTTCGAGCAGATGCAGGCTGGTGATATTAATCATTTGAATCTGATTATCAAAGCAGATGTTAACGGATCGTGTGAGGCTATCGAAGACGCTCTGATGAAAATTCTTACCGACGAGGTGCAGGTCAACGTGATTCACTCCGCGGTCGGTGCCATTATTGAGTCCGACGTCCTGCTGGCCTCTGCTTCGAACGCGATCATTCTGGGCTTTAATGTCCGCCCGACGGGTAAAGTGAAGAACGCGGCTGTCGAGGAAAGCGTGGATATTCGTTATTATAACGTGATTTACGATTTAATCGAAGACATTAAAGAGGCTGTCACCGGACTGATGGCGTCTACCTATGAAGAGCACACGCTGGGTCGGGCTGAGGTCCGGGAGCTGTTTGTGATTCCCAAAAAAGGAACCGTGGCGGGCTCTATCGTTCTTGACGGAAAGATTGAGAGGGGACGTCAGGCTCGGATTGTCCGGGACGGGGTAGTGATATATGAAGGCACTGTGGGCTCTCTGCGTCATTTCAAAGACGACGTCAAAGAAGTCAGGAGCGGTCTGGAATGCGGTATTGGTGTTGAACAGTATAATGATATCAAGGTGAAAGATGTCATTGAATGTTATTATAACGAAGAGATCAAACCAGTTATCGAATAGGATATGATAGTCGGAACGGGTGAGATTATTGTTCGAATTGAAGGCTGCCGATCGTTAAAGGAAAAAAGAAAGGTTGTGAAATCCATGATTACCAGGCTGGGTAACACCTTTAATATTTCCGTGGCCGAGGTTGGCGCCAATGATGTTCATCAGCGCGCTGAAATTGGATTTGCGTTGATCGGTAATGATTGCGGGGTCGTTAATTCGAAGATTGATAAAGTTTTTAATATGGCAGAAAACATGGCGGTAGCGGAAGTTTTGGAAACAAGGATGGAAATTCTGACAATATGAAAACCTATCCAAGATCGAACCGGATCGGTAAAAAGATTCAGCGGGGGGTTTCCGAATACCTTCAGAATAACCTCCGGGATCCGAGGCTGCAGATGGTGACGATTACAGGCGTCGTCATGTCTCCGGATCTAAGCGTGGCCAGAGTTTACTATAGTGTAAACGGGGGGGCAAGAGAACGGAAAGATGCCCGGGCGGGATTCAAAAGCGCTTCGGGTTTTATCAGACGTTCACTGGCCGCGTCTTTAGAGATGAAATACACACCGACGCTTAAGTTCGCTTATGACGAGTCTCTGGACTACGGTACGACTATGGATCGGTTGCTGGAAGAAATAAAAACCGAAAATGTATCAAGAGATAAGTAATCACCTTAAACAAAGTAAACATCTTTTAATCGCTTCTCATATTCACCCGGATGGTGACGCCATCGGATCGGTATTGGCGCTGGGAAACGCGCTGATATCCCTGGGTAAGCAGGTCACGCTGTATAATGAGCATCCGGTTCCGCCGGTTTATCGTTTTTTACCCGGTAGTGAGAAAATGGTTTCCGCGATTGATTCCCTCAGTGCTTATGATACGGCCGTCGTTCTGGATTGCAGCAAGCTGGAGCGGATCGGTACGCTGTCTGAAAAAATCGGTGATATGCCGGTTATCAATATCGACCACCACCTTTCCAACGACAATTTCGGCATGTTCCAGATAGTAGAGCATGGGGCCAGCTCCACCGTGGAGATCGTTTACCGGCTGATAAAAAGGATGATGGGCATAAAGATCACGCCGGAAGTCGCCTATCCCATTTATACCGGCGTCGTCACGGATACGGCTTCTTTCAGTTTCAGCAATTCAACGCCGAACGCTTTTGCGATATGCGGTGAGATGGTCAGTGTGGGTGTTGATCCGGTGGAGGTGGCCAGAAGGATTTATATCACCTATTCAGCGGAACGGATCAAATTCATGCGCATGGTACTGGACACGTTCGCCCTTTCAGAAAATAAAAAAGTGTCTTTTTTGATGGCCACTCAGGAAATGATCCGAAACAGCGGCATGCATCCGGATAATGTCGGCCGGTTCGTCAATTATGCCAAACATATCGAAGGCGTCAAGATATCGGCGCTGGCTCTGGAAATGGAGCATCACCTTGTGAACCTGCCCGACAATCATACTGAGTTTCATGTCAGCCTCCGTTCGGACGGCAGCATAGATGTTGCGGAGATCGCGATTTCTTTTGGTGGTGGTGGCCATCATCGGGCTGCCGGATTTAATCTTGTGACGACTTATGAAGGCATCCGGGAAACCATCCTGGGCCTGGCGGATCTGATTTGACGGCAAAGGGCCGCGGCAGGAATACCATGGACGGAATTATCGTTGTCGACAAACCGCCGGATATGACGTCCGCGAAGCTGGTCTCCCGGGTAAAACGGCTTTTAAAAGCGAATAAAGTCGGTCATGCCGGTACACTGGACCCGTTTGCCACGGGCGTGATGATCTGCTTGATAAACCGTGGCACCCGTCTGGCGGAATTTTTTCTGCATGGTGAAAAAGCCTACGATGCCACGCTTTGCCTGGGAGTGGAAACGGACACCCAGGACTTTACCGGGACGGTATTGCAGGCCCGGGACGTCCGTCCGGAGGATTATTCGAAAACCGATATTATATCGGTTTTTCGTGCTTTTGAAGGCGACAGTCAGCAGGTTCCGCCCTGCTTTTCGGCCCTCAAGCACGAGGGCAAACCTTTGTATCAATATGCCAGGAAGGGAATCCGGGTGGAAAAACCACCCCGGTCGATACATCTTTCCGCTCTTGAGCCAAAGGAGATTGATCTGCCCTTTGTCCGTTTTTCCGTTCGTTGCTCCGGCGGAACATATATCCGGACATTGTGCCACGATATCGGCCGGCGATTGGGCTGCGGCGGCCATCTGACTGCCCTGCGCCGGATTGAAGCCGGAGGCTTTTCGGTGAGTGATGTCATGACCCTGGACGAAGTTGAAAAACAGGTTGCGAACGGGCAAGCGTCCGATCTGCTGGTCAGCTTGAGCGATGCCCTGTGGCATATGCCCGCCTATGTCGCGGATGACAACCTGGCCGCGTTCGTTGCTCACGGCCGGCAATTGACCGACGACGCGTTTCCTGACGGGGTAACCGCTGATCCCCGGGGGGCTTTTAAGCTGGTCGATAAAGAGGGGCGTCTTCTGGCTGTTATTCGCAGGCAGGAAGGTGCTTTCCGGTATGGCTGCGTATTTTCAGGATAACCGGATTTTTTGTTCAGGCTGGACAAGAATGTTCAGTCTTGATGTAATTGAAGATTATATATTGACTTTTAAATGAAAAAGATTTGTAATATACTTTTTTTAATGAACTAAATAATATGGAAGGAGTCTGTTGGATGAGCAGTTTTACGACGGAACAGAAAAAAGCGTTAATCGAAAAATTCAGAAAGCATGATTCAGATACCGGGTCTCCGGAAGTCCAGGTGGCATTATTAACCCACAGGATTACTTATTTGACCGAGCATGTAAAGGTACATAAAAAAGATCATCATTCCCGGAGAGGGCTGCTGATGCTGGTCGGTCAGCGCAGGAAACTGTTGAATTATGTAAAGAATAAAGATGTCAATCGATATCGGACGATTATCAAGGACCTTGGACTGAGAAGGTAGGCAACGGGCGTTTTGGTCCGATTTCTCAGGTTCTACGCCCGCATCAGGCACAAAATTGAATTACAGTGATATTCAATTAATTCGGTTGGTTGAGCTTCTTTCCGGTTTCCGGTGCGAACAAGACTGCTCGTTACGGGATAACAATTCAGGGCATCCCTTTTTTATTGAAGGGTGCCAACACTCATTGCGGCTTACTGCGTTTTGCGTTTGTTGTAAGCCGCTTTTTTTATTAGGAGAATAAATGCAAGAAATCATTCAGGAAACAACTATAAACGATAAGCCGTTTATCATTAAAACCGGCAAAATTGCCAAACAGGCTTCCGGTTCGGCCGTTGTGCAGTATGGCGAAACGATTGTACTGGTTACCGTGGTTTCGACTGAAACGCCACGAGAAGATGCCGATTTTTTGCCCCTTTCCGTGGAATATCAGGAGAAGATTTACGCCGCCGGAAGAATTCCGGGGAATTATTTCCGGAGGGAAATGGGGCGCCCCAGCGAAAAAGAAACACTGACCTGTCGTTTGATTGATCGTCCCATCAGGCCGTTATTTCCAAAAGGCTATAATTTTGAGACCCAGGTAATTGCTACTGTTTTGTCCATGGACCGGGAGAACGATCCGGATGTCCTGGCGATCGTGGGCGCTTCCACGGCCCTGGAACTCTCGGACATCCCTTTTGAAGGCCCGATTGCCGCGGTGCGGGTGGGGCGTCTGGACGGTCAACTGATCGTCAACCCCTCAAACATGGATATCGATCAATGTGATTTAAATATTGTCGTGGCCGGGTCAAAAACCGGTGTGGTCATGGTCGAGGGCGGCAGCAAGGAAGTTAGTGAAGCAGAAATGATAGAGGCCATTTATTTCGGCCATAACGCCATCAAACCGATGATTGAAATGCAGGAACAGCTAAAAGCGGCCTGCGGGAAGCCCAAACGTTCTTTTGCTCCGCCGGAAAGTGACCTGGCCCTGGAAACCACCATTATGGAAATGGCTTCCGATGATGTCCGCAGCACCCTGATGAATTTCACGCTGGATAAAATGTCCAGAAAAGAAGCCTTAAAAAACGTCAGAACCGGGCTGATCGAAAAGCTGGGCGAGGATTACGCGGAACGGGTAAAAGAAATAAAAGCCCTGTTTTCGGATCTGGTCAAAAAGATCAGCCGGGATATCGTGCTGTCCGAAAACAAACGTATTGATGGCCGTGCCTTCGATGAAGTGCGAAAAGTCGATTGTGAAGTCGGTGTTCTGCCCAGGACCCATGGCAGTGCCTTGTTTACCCGGGGTGAGACCCAGGTATTGGGTGTCATGACCCTTGGCTCCGGACAGGATGAACAGCGGGTGGAAACCCTGGGCGGCGATGAGACCCGGCCGTTCATGCTGCATTATAATTTTCCGCCCTATTCAGTCGGCGAAACCAAAAGGATGCTGGGCCCGAGCCGGAGGGATATCGGGCATGGCAACCTGGCCCATCGGGCCATCGCCAGCATCCTTCCGGATAAAGCCGATTTTGATTACACCATTCGGCTGGTTTCAGAAGTTATGGAATCCAACGGCTCCTCTTCCATGGGAACGGTTTGCTCCTGCATTCTGGCTTTGATGGACGGTGGCGTGCCGATCAAAGCCCCGGTCTCCGGGATTGCCATGGGCCTGGTCAAAGAGGGGGATAAGGTGGCCGTTTTAACCGATATCCTCGGCGATGAAGATCATTTCGGGGATATGGATTTCAAGGTTACGGGAACGGAAAAAGGCGTTACCGCCCTTCAGATGGATATCAAAATCAAGGAACTTCCGCGCCAGATCCTGGAAAACGCCCTGGCCCAGGCCAAAGAGGGCCGGATGTTTATCCTGGGGAGAATGCTGGAAGCCCTGGACCGGGTCCGGGATGAACTTTCCCCGCATGCGCCCCGGATTCACCTGGTTAATATCCATCCTGACAAGATCAGGGAGTTGATCGGCCCGGGTGGCCGCATTATCAGGGAACTCCAGATGACGACCAATACACGGATTGAAGTCGATGACACCGGCCTGGTCAAGATCGCGGCCGCAACCGAAGAGAGCGCTAAAGCGGCCATTGCAGCGGTTGAGGAAATCGGAAAGGTTCCGGAACCGGGTGAAATTTATGAAGGCCAGGTTGTCCGGATTACGGATTTCGGGGCTTTTGTGCAATTAAAAGAAGGTACCGACGGTCTGTGTCATATTTCTGAACTGGCGCATCATCATGTCAAGAGTGTCAGTGATGTCGTCAAGGTCGGTGAGTTGCTGAAGGTCAAAGTTCTCGAAGTCGATCCCTCCGGAAAGATCCGTCTGAGCCATAAAGCCCTGCTGCCGGTGCCTGAAGGAAAAGAAGGCGACGACCGGAAAAGCAACCATCATAAAAAATCCGGAGATGGGCCGAAACGAAACAATGCTCAGCGGAGAAGATAACAAAGGGAATTCGATTTTCAAATAATGACACCAGACACACCGGTCGTAAAATTTGTCAGGCTCAGGCCTGAAGACGACAGCGATATCGCGCTGCCGGAATATATGACACCACACTCCTCGGGAATGGACCTGCGGGCCGCCGTGAAAACGGATCAGGTTATTCCCAGGGGTGAAGTGGGCCTGATCCCGACGGGATTCGCTGTTGAGCTGCCTGTCGGTATTGAAGCACAGATTCGTCCCAGAAGCGGACTGGCCGTCAAGCATGGTATCAGCATCATTAACGCACCCGGCACGATAGATGCTGATTATCGGGGTGAAATTCAAGTCGCCTTGATTAATCTTGGAAAAGAACGCTATGTCGTCAAACGGGGGGACAGGATCGCGCAGATGGTTGTTCAACCCGTTTGTCACGCCAGAATCAAACTGGTCGAGGAAATCGCTTCTTCTTCTCGCGGAGAAGGCGGTTTCGGCCATACCGGCCTTAAGTAAGGGGTCGACCCTTTTGAACCGGTTAGCTTTTGGGGGGTAAGTTGAAACACGTTGAATCAGGCCCGAAGAAAAACGGCAACCTTTTCGCCTGTGCCCTGGCCAGCGGCAGCAAGGGCAATTGCCTGTATGTCTCGGACGGAGATACGGCATTACTGATAGATGCCGGTCTTTCCGGTGTTGAGATAGAAAGACGACTGGCTGTTCATGACATTGATCCCCGATCATTGACCGCGATTCTTATCTCCCATGAGCACAGTGACCATATCCAGGGTGCCGGTGTTTTTGCCAGACGTTATCAGCTGCCGGTTTATATAAGTCGGGAGACCTGGCGGGCGGCCGGAACCTTTTTGGGCAAAATCGAAACATACCGGTATTTTGAATGCGGCAGCGGATTTGTCATCGGGGAGCTGGATATCCATCCCTTTTCTTTATCACATGATGCGGCGGATCCGGCCGGATTTACGTTTACCCGAAGCGGCTTGAAAATCGGGCTGGCAACGGACCTGGGCGTGGCGACGACCATGGTCAAGGAAAACCTCAAGGGCTGTCAGGTTCTGATCCTGGAGGCGAACCATGATCCGGAGATGTTGATCGAAGGGCGTTACCCCTGGCCTGTCAAGCAGCGCATCAAGGGCAGGACAGGGCATCTGTCGAATAACGATACCCGGCAACTGCTTGCCGAACTCAAGCACGACGGGCTGGCGCATGTTGTTCTGGCCCATTTAAGTCATGAGAACAATACTTGTGAAAAGGCGCTTTCCGTGGCGGGTGAGGCGCTTGGCGTATCTCATACCACTCTTTCCGTCGCCTTGCAGCACCGGTGTGGTGAGCTGATTCAGATTTGAGTTCACCAGGGAAGCCCCCCTTTTCATGGTTTTTTTCGATGGTGACCGGCGTTTTGCCGCCAAATCCGGAGATCAATTCGTGAAAACCCAGACCAAAGAACACAAAACCTTGCGCTCATTTCCGCTATGGAGTAAAATAATAGAAGTAGGTTTAATTAAATAACCATAATTATGGTGTAAATTAATGTCGGACACGGATCTGGAGACTCCGGGAAATTCCGTTCCCGCACCCGAGGAAAAAAAAGAACTGACTTTAGAGGAAAAAGTCCTGGATTGTTTTGTGGCCTTTTATAAAAAACAACTGGGCTTTCGCCGAAGGGTCGGAGCGGAAATTTCTTTTCTGGAAGCCAATCGGTTCAACCCTAAGGTCAAGACGCACAATGTAAAAGTGAAAGTCGGCATGAATGACTGGCGGGCCAGGCGGGTGACCCTTGGTCCCATTGGCGAGGACTCCGGCTCCAAGAGTAAGTGCTTTCTGGTTATTTATGACGATAAGATTGTTGTTAAGGTCCCGCCCATTCCGATTACCGATTTTGACGCCTATATTAAAAGCATGAAAAAGGAACGGCGGATTATTGAAAAAGTTCAGCCCCGGGAAAGCGTTATCCCCACTCTCGGGGTTATCCTCAACAAGTATCAACCTTATCTGGAAGATATGTCGGCCGCCGGCAAAGAACTCACCGAAGAAAGTGCCGAAGAATGGTTGAGGGAAAATCCGGATTTCCAGGAATATTTTCAGATCGAGGGCGGGTTTGTGTTTTTTATGGATCTTGCCAGATATGTTTTTCTGGCCGATGCGATCGCCTTGTTCCACGCCATTGACAGCGGGCTCCAGGACGAACTTTTAAGAGATCCGACGATTATTGACGACTTTGACAAATTCGAGGGACGATACGGTCTGGAAAATGCCCAGCTGGGAATGGACCTTAAGAGCGTTTATGATGAGTTTGAAGACCACTTGCGAAAGCTGATGGTCAAGGCCGGTGTGTCCCCTTCTTTATTGCTTTATAAAACCCAGGAATGGTTCTTTCGCCATGTGGCCGAGCTCCAGGTCGAAAAAGATGAAAAAAAGGGTCTGGATGACGGATTTGTTAATCAGCTCAATAAGCTGCTGAAGAAGATCATGGATGAAAACCGGGACCTGGTCAACGAATACAAACAGATGGTTCAGGATTCGATCCAGACCGTCTCTTTTTCTCAGTATAAGATGTACATGGAAGGGTTGATCTCCAATTCGCTGGAACTGCTGGCCTGGTTGGATTATAAAGGTGTGGCCATCCGTGACATAAAGCCGGACAATCTGCTGGTGGCTGGAGATCCGGACAGGTACCCGGCGTTTTTATCCGCTCCGAATACCTATAAGATCGGGTTGATCGACGTGGAAACCGCTGTTGATATAAAACCTGAAGACGGCCGGCTGGTTCAACCACAACTGGGCGGGACCCCTTTTTATGCCACACCGTTGAATATGTTCTCCAATAAAACATTGCTATCCGCCCATGGCGATCTGCAAAGAGCGCTCTTCCTTCAGGACTGGTTTTCGACTTTGGCGATGATTTACGGTATTGTTGTCAACGATTACCTGTTCGGTAAAACGGCAAAGCAGCTGGTGATCCTGACCCGCAAAATTCAAAAGGCGCTCAAAGCCGATCAGCCACCTGAAGCCGTTCTAAATGAGGCCAACAAGATATTCTGGACGACTGCCGCCGAGGAATTTAATTCAAGTATGAGGGCACACAGAGAACAGTTCCGGACCATCAGAGTTTTTCTGCATGGTAATGTCCGGACGCTGTTTGAGCGGGAATTCACCAAAGAAATGAAAAATGCGGACAAGGCCATAAAAAAGCTGATCGCGCAGCAGTCATTGTTCAAGAACAAAAAGAATCAGATGCAGCTCTATCAGGGGGCACCGGACCGCATCACCGAAGTCATCGATAAAATCAAGAACAAACCGGATATCGATACCCGGTCGTTGGCGCAACTGGAACGTGTAAGGGAGTTGAAACAACGTCAGCAGTATTACAATGAGGTCGTCGGTCTGGTACAGGACCCCAACAGTGAAATGTCCGCGCTTTACCTGATGGATGTGATGTTTACACTGGCGCGTGATTTCATGGATCTTCGCTTCTGATAATACCATTTGCCGTGAAGATTCTGATACCACCAGGCAAAACGGATGGGTGCCGGCAACTTTGGTATCCAGAATCCGTCCGGAATTGTTTCGGCAGGCTGCCGGCGGCCGGGTGTGATATCAGCCATGATGTGGCCTTCGCCTTCCGACTGCTTCATTCGTGCCAGTATTTCCCCTCCGGCATCGACGATCTGGGTCTCACCAAGAAAAAATGATTCGTATGGGAACCCCGGAAGCAAGGGGGTGTTTCCGTTAAAACGACCGGCGTGTGCCGCGTGAACGACCGGGCAGCCCAGCATTCGCGCGAATCTGGCCGGTGTTTTCTCCATAATTGAAAAATTGTTATTTTTTACCGAATGCGAAAAGCCGGGCAACCTTTTTTTCGGTAAGGACCACCAGCAGGAACCGCCGACAACCAGGTCTACCCGGCCCAGCAGTCGTCGAGCGGTCCGGGTCCTTACAAATTCCCAGCACAATGCAACGCCGATATCCCCGACCGGTGTGGTTAAGACACCATCATCGGCTCCGCCGCGATAATAGCAGTTTTCCCACATGGTGGGCTGGTCTTTGTCATGAAAGAAAAATTGCCGGTCCGGGAAAACCAGAAAAAAGCGGTTGTAGGCATGCTTTCCCACGGATACAATGAATGACCCCCCGATGATACCGTTGTAACTCGCGGCAAGCTCCATGAACATCCGCATCGCATGGCCATCCGGTTTTTCAGCCACCCTGTCCATCACCGGATGAAAGCCCATGGCCGTGGGAAAAAACTCCGGCAGAATGACCATTTGCGCACCGCCGGCGAATGCTTCTGCGGCCAGCCGCCGGGCGGACTGGAGGTTTTTGTTTACGTCGCCCAGCGTGGCGACCATCTGAACAGCTGCAATTTTCATAAAAAAGTACCTCTCATAAACGGTGTTTAAGATATTCCTTTGGCTCCTTCTAAAAAGCTATCGACTTAACTGGCCATTATACCATTTGCTTACTACCACTAATCGGGAGATGAACCAATTTTTTAAAATCCCCAAACGGCTTAAACGGCGCCCATGAGGTGCGCCGTGGCGGAACCCCCGCCAATGACGCTGCCTGCGTCGGTGATAACATTATCCCGGTGTAATGAAAAGCGTCCGGCCGAAAAACAGATCCGTTCCGTTCTTGCGATTTTTTTTTTGATCGCTTACACTTTGTCCTGACGAAAGATGAGCCATGATTAATAAGAGATAAATACCATGACTGTCGATTCAAGACAATGGAGGGCCCGGGCTCTCATTTTTTTGCTTATTAACGCCGCCGTGATTGTTGCCTGCAGCGCTGACCGGCGGATCAGTTTTTCCGGTAAAACCATGGGAACCACTTATCACATTACGGTGATTGCACCGTCGATGACCAGTGGTGACCGTCTGCAGAAAAAAGTGGAAGCCCGCCTGGTGGAGATTAATAACAGCATGTCCACCTATATCGCTGCCAGTGAAATCAGCCGCTTTAATAACTTTAATCATGTCGGGCGACCTTTTGCCGCATCCGATGATTTTACCCGGGTGCTGCAAATCGGGGAAAGAATTTTCAACCTGACGAAAGGGGCCTGGGATGCAACGGTATGGCCGCTGGTTAAGCTGTGGGGTTTTCATCTCCCGGTGGAACAACGCCGTGTACCGACCAGAAAACAGATCGACAGCGCACTGGCATGTATCGGTTATGGGAAGATTCAGCTGACCGAGGCGGGTGTAATTAAGAAAGCATCCTGTGTCACCCTGGATTTGGGCTCCATCGCCAAGGGGTACGGCGTGGATCAGATCGCGGCGTTACTGAAAGAAAACGGCTTAACCGATTTTATCGTTGAAATCGGCGGCGAGATAGTCGCCTCCGGGACCAAGGGAAATGGAGACAATTGGAATATCGGCATCAATCTGCCGGAGGACTATGCGCCGGCCAATCAGGTGCGTCGAACACTGACGCTTTCCAATCGTGCCGTAGCCACCAGCGGGGATTATCGGAATTTTTTTATGGTTGGTGATAACCGGTACTGCCACGTCCTTGATCCGCGTACCGGTAGCCCGGTAAAGACCAGTGTGGTCAGCGCCTCGGTTGTTTCCGATTCCTGTGCATTTGCCGATGGTCTGGCAACGGCGCTCATGATCATGGCGCCGGAAGAAAGCCTGTCGCTTGTCAATTCTCTGGCGCACACGGAGTGTCTGGTTACCGTGCGGGAAGCCGACGGACAACTGAAAGACTACTATTCAAAAAAATTCTATAAATAAGGAGGATATTATGTCGGCCTACGAATTTTACCTGGTGGAAAAAGAACCGCCCCTGGCATGGGTTTACCTGAACCGCCCGGAGAAAAAAAATGCAATGAATCCACCGGCATGGAAAGAGATTATACCGATTTTTGAGGATATTGAGGCCGATGATGATATTCGCGTGGCCATTATCGCCGGCAAAGGGCAGGCTTTTTCAGCCGGTATTGATCTGGTGGGAATGGGGGGCGAACTGCCGGAAATGACCGATCCGCATCAGAAGGGCGGTATTAAGGAAAAGTTGATTAAAAAGATCAAACAGCTCCAGGACACCATCAGCTGTATCGAGTGGTGCAGAAAGCCGGTTATCGCAGCCATCCATGGTTATTGTATCGGCGCCGGCCTTGATATGGCGACGGCCTGTGATATCCGTCTGTGCAGCGAGGACGCCGTTTTTTCCCTGCGGGAAGCGGCAGTGGCTTTTGTGGCCGATGTCGGTGTGCTGCAACGCATACCCCATATCGTCGGGCAGGGGATCGCCAGGGAACTGGCCTTCAGCGCGAAAAATATCGATGCCAAAAGGGCCCGGGAAGTTTTGCTGGTGAACGAGGTGTTTCAAGACAAAGCGGCGTTGTTGGCCGGCGCCCGCCAATGGGCAATAGAAATAGCCGAAAAATCACCCCTGGCGGTTCAGGCCTCCAAGGACGTTTTGAATTATGGTATCGGCAAATCGATAAACGACGGGCTTACCTATGTGGCCAGCAAAAGTGCCAACATTCTTCCCTCTGATGATTTTCTTGAGGCTGTAACCGCTTTTATTGAAAAACGCAAGCCGGTCTTTCCTGGAA
Source organism: Desulfosudaceae bacterium (assembly GCA_963674745.2). Lineage (GTDB taxonomy): Bacteria > Desulfobacterota > Desulfobacteria > Desulfobacterales > Desulfosudaceae > JBFMDX01. The sequence continues at coordinate 2,259,032 of CAXXDV010000001.1, forward strand.
AATAACCTGTTTTGAAAGTACATCTGACCAGCCTGGGTTGCGCCAAGAACCAGGTAGACAGTGAGTTGATGCTGGGCATGTTCCTGGAACGGGGACATCTGCCATGTGATACGCCTGACGAGGCTGACGCCATTGTTGTCAATACCTGCGCTTTTATTGAAGCGGCCGTTGAAGAGGCGATCGATACGATTCTTGAACTGGCGAAATTCAAAAGCGAACAATGCCGCCTGATCGTCTGTGGCTGCCTTCCGGAAAGATATCAGTACGACCTGGCAGATTCTTTGCCCGAGGTCGATTTTTTTTTCGGAACCGGCGCCTACCACAAGGTGGTCGATGCGCTGGCGGCGGATACCGGCCGTCTTGTCCGGTGTTCCCTGCCGCCCCCGGAAAGCGTCAGCCTGGCTCACAAATTCCCCGGCAGAATGTGGCGCCGTGACGGATTTGCGTACCTGAAAATCGCTGAAGGATGTGACCGGCGATGTACTTATTGTATTATCCCCAAACTACGCGGCCGCCGGAAAAGCCGCCCCCTCGAAGATATTGTTTCTGAAGCGACCGCCCTGGTCGAAACGGGTGTTCGGGAACTGGTATTGATCAGCCAGGAAACGTCCGCTTACGGTCGGGATTTGACGCCGATGACGGATTTAACGGAACTTCTGGACGTCCTTTCGGCGCGATTTCCGGAAACGTGGGTCCGTTTGCTTTATATGCATCCGGAAACCATTACTTCCGGGCTGATCCGTATGATCGCGGACCGGGAAAATATCTGTTCATATTTTGATATTCCCGTCCAGCATGCGACAGACCGGATATTAAAACGTATGGGCCGGCACCATAAAAGAGCGGATCTTTTCCGGCTTTTTACACAAATCAGGAGACATGTGCCGCAGGCCGCTTTGCGGACCACCGTCATGGTCGGATTCCCGGGAGAAACCAAACCGGATATGGATGAGTTAATGAATTTTATTAAAGAGATAGAGTTTGACCATGTGGGTGTCTTCGTATATTCTGATCATGAAGATCTGGCTTCCCATGGTCTGGCCGGTCATGTCGCTTTGGAAAAGGCGGAAACGAGGCGTCACCGGTTGATGACCGCACAGGCAGAAATCTCCCGGGCGCGTAACCATCAGCGACTGGGTGAGAACCTTCGCGTTCTGCTGGAAAATCGGATCGGGGATCATCTTTTTGATGGCCGGGCTGAATTTCAGGCGCCGGAGGTGGACGGCATTATCCGGGTTGCCGGTGAAGACCCGGTAAATTGCGGTGATTTTGTCACCGTGCACGTAACGGAAGCGACCGAATACGATCTTTCGGGAAAAATTGTATGACTGAGAATCTTAAACAGGCCATTTTAACGGCGGTGGCCGAAGATATTGATGAAATTGAAAAGGCGCTGGGCGATAACCTGACACCCTACCTGGACAAGGTCCGGGAAATCGCCGGTCATATTCTTTTCAGCGGCGGCAAGCGGATACGGCCGTTGTTGATGATATTAAGCGCCAGATTATGTGGTTACCAGAAGAATGATGCGGCAACCTTTGCTATTCTTTTCGAATATCTGCACACGGCGACGCTGCTCCATGATGATCTTGTGGATTATGCCAGTGTCCGGAGAGGTAAGCCTGTGGCCAACACTATCTGGGGGAACGCTTCTGCGGTCCTTACCGGAGACTTCCTTCTGGCCCGGGCCAGCAGCCTGGCAGTGAAAACAGAAAAAATGGAAATTCTGGAGATTTTGGCGCGGATCACTGAAGACATGTCCCAGGGGGAGCTTCATCAGTTGGCGAAAAAAGGTGATCCGGAACTGTCCGAAGCAGAATATCTGCAGATCATCAGAAACAAAACGGCTGTTCTGATGCAGGGGGCCTGTCTGTCCGGGGCTATTCTGGCGGATGCCTCCCCGGCTGAAAAGCAGGCCATGTCTGATTACGGTATTAATCTGGGAATGGCTTTTCAAATGGCGGACGATCTTCTGGATTACGTTTCAGACAGTGAACAGCTTGGAAAGGCTGTGGGGGCGGACCTGAGGGAAGGGAAGTTTACCCTGCCGCTGATCGCCAGTCTGGCCAGGGCCGATGAGCGTGACGCCGGGCAGATAAAAGAAATGATGAATAAAAGGGAGTTCTCAACTGAAGCGTTCCAGGCCTTGAACCGATTACTTGACAAATACGGTGGCATTGATTATACGCGGACCTGCGCTGCCGCTTATGTTGCCCGGGCCAAAGCTGCGCTGTCCATGTTCAAGCCCTCAACCGCCGGAGACATACTGGCGATGCTTGCCGATTACACTTTGGCGAGGAACAGCTAACCCGGAGATGAAAATGCGTACTTTAATTTTTGTTCTGACCGGCCTGATGACACTGCTTATCTTCCCGGTCGCTTACAGTGCCGATTCATCCGATGGTATTCTTTCCATTGAAACCATTGGTACCAGCCGGATAAACGAGGAAGACCCTTCTTCCGCCGAACAGGCCGCCATCAGCAATGCGCTGGAACTGGCGCTTGATCGAGGTGTGGCCGCGATCGTACCCCCGGAGATTCTGGCCGGGAATTTTTCGGAGATCGTCAATTCTTTTTACGGCCGTACCGAACACTTTATTCTTAACTATAAGAAGTTGGCGGTGACCAAGGTGGATGGCTTCTGCCGGGTTCTGGTCCGGGCATCTATCCCGGCCGACAATATAAAAGGACGCATCCGGCAGTCCGGTATCATGATCGACAGGTCGGTATCCCCGCGTGTGCTGATTATGATCAGTGAAGAGCGGGATGGAAAAGTACCTGTCTACTGGTGGCGGAAAGGCGGGTCGAAGCTTATGGTCGTGGCTGAAAAAAGCATGGCCCAGGATTTCGTTAAAAGGGGGCTAACGCCCTTATCCCACGATCGGGGACAATTGATGATGGACTTGAACGACGACAGCCTCCGTTTAAAGGATAGTGCGGTCTTTGAGATCGGCCGTCAGCTGGGTGCGGATTTTGTTATTACCGGCCGGTCTTCGGTGGTCATTCCGGATAATTTCAGGCCTGAAAGAGGGGGGGATGTTTTGGGGGTGATTGATGCCCGGCTGCTGGATATCAATACCGAGAGCATTATTTCCATCGCCACGATCCATCATAGTGCCAGTCACTCGGAGAATGCTCCCGGCAGACACAACGCTCTTTCCGGGGCCGGAACGGAGGCGGTACGGCGATTTGCGCCGGCCATTATTACGGCTTTCGAACAACAGAAAAACAGGCCTCATGAATATCAAATCCGTATTGAGGGTGCCGGATACCTGGCCTACCTGAACACATTTCGAAATCTTCTGGCGTCCCTTGACGGCGTTGACCAGCTCCAGATTAATGAAATGAAAAGAGACGAGGCTGTTATCAGCGTGAACTTCAGGGGGAGTACGCGTGAACTGGCCGGTAAACTGGCTTCAGCGGCTTCTGAGGGTTTAACCATAAATGTCCGGCGTGTTTTAGAAGACGGTATCGTCATCACGCTGGCACCACCGGATATGACGGCTGATTTCAATGAGACGGGAGAAACAACCAGGCCATAACAGCCGGCTGGGATTTGCCGGGCGGCTGATCGAAGACCTTTTGCTGCTTTTCCGGTTGCTGATCGATTTTATCCGGGGGAGATATCGTCAGGTGCCGGTGCGGGTCATTGCTGTATTGATTTTTGTTCTGGTTTATATTTTTTCACCGTTTGATCTTATTCCGGATTACCTGCCGGGTTTCGGGCAGATTGACGACGTCGTTGTGGCTTTGCTTTGTCTTTATTTTTTAGAAAAGGACCTGCTGATTTATAAACAATGGAAAACAGGCAATAGCGGGGAGCAGGAATGACTATTCGCGATGAAATCCTTCGTGCGGCCAGCATACTGGCGAGAGCGGAAAATGCCGTGGCATCTACCGGTGCCGGCATCTCCGCGGAAAGCGGCATCGCCACTTTCAGGGATCCGGGGGGTGTCTGGGACCGGCTGGACCCGATGGAAGTGGGTAACACCGCCGGATTGATAAACGCTCTGGATAAAAACGCTGAGAAATATGTGTCGTTGTTTATCGAATTGCTGGATTCTTTGGAAAGCGCCGAGCCCAATGCCGGGCATCTGGCACTTGCCGATCTCGAAAACTTGGGGATCATTAAAACCGTCATCACCCAGAATATTGACAACCTTCACCAGGAAGCCGGTAATAGCCGGGTGATTGAGGTCCACGGCAACGGCTTCAGATTTTCCTGCACCTCTTGTGGCCGTCGGGAAGAAAGGGAAAGAAAAGGGCTGTTAAATGAAGCCAAAAGCAGAATCAAGGCCATGACGGAATTTTCTTTGACGACTTTTATAACGGTGCTTCCGGAATGTGCTCTTTGCGGGGCCATGATGCGGCCGGACGTGGTCATGTTCGGTGAATCCGTACAGGGCCTTCCGGCCGCTTTCGAAGCGGTCAGGAACTGTGATGCCATGCTGGCGTTGGGAACTTCCGGCGTGGTCTACCCGGCGGCCTATTTCCCGTTTGAAGCCAAACATGCCGGTGCCAGTGTGATTGTGGTCAATCCCAGTGAAAATCCGTTTTATGCGGTTTCTGATGCCTATATACCGATGAAAGCCGGAGAAGCCCTGCCGCAAATAGTCGAAGCGGTCAGGCAGATCCGTGGCGATGCCTGAAATATCCGGTTTGACAGCGATACCGTTGACGGCGCCGATGTTAATCGTCGATGCCTGATGAAATGACACTTCAATGGGGAGGGAAAACATGGGAAATGAGCGTTTCTGGACCAAAGCCTATGATGAGGGAGTGGGAGATCTTTCTCCGGATCAATGGGAAATCAGCTATGTAGATGCCGTTCGGCCGACTTTTTCAAGCCTCGGAGACAAGACCGCCTACGCTTTCATGGGGACGCATATCAGCTTTTCCGATCTTGATCGTTATGCCAACCGGTTCGCGCGGATGCTGCTGGACAACGGGTTTCAAAAAGGCGACACGGTCGGTATTAACCTGCCCAATATCCCTGAATATGCCATTGCCTGGCTGGGCACACTTCGCGCCGGTTGCGTGGTTTCCGGTGTGTCCCCCCTGCTGTCGTCACCGGAGATGAAACACCAGCTGGCCGACTCCAAAGCCAGGGGCGTGGTGACCCTGGACGCGATTTTTGCCGCCAGGGTGACGGAAATCGCCGATGAACTGCCGGATTTGAAACTGATCGTCGTGGCCGGCGTGGGCGGGTTCCTGTCGCCCGTAAAGCGGTTTTTAGGCAAGCGGCTGGGGAAAATTCCGACCGGTAAAATAACGCCCCTTGCCGGCAAAACCGTCCTGAAGATCGAACCGGTCATTAAAAGCGCGACTTACAGTGACGCCGATCCCGGTGTAACGGTGACACCCGATGACATCGCCTATATCCAGTATACCGGCGGCACCACCGGGCTTCCCAAGGGGGCGCAGTTGAGTCATCGCAACGTGGTGGCCGATCTGCTGATCGTTCAGCACTGGCTGCACTGGGAAAAAGGACGGGGGCTGGCCCTGTCGGGATTCCCGTTTTTTCACATCGCCGGTCTGTTTTTCAATAAAAACTGTATTTACCTGGGCTGGACCCAGGTGCTGATTCCCAATCCGCGGGATACGGACCATATCTGCAAGGAAATAAAAAAATATCAGCCGACGGTACTGGTCAACGTGCCGTCTCTGTTTCAGATGCTGATCGCCAATCCCGGGTTTAAGACGCTGGACCATTCCGGCCTGGAGGCCTGTATCTCTGCGGCTTCTCCTTTTCCCGAGGAATCCCAGCGGCAACTGGAGCAGATCGTCGGCAAGGAAAAGCTGCTCGAGGTCTACGGTATGACCGAGACGGCTCCGCTGACCACCATGAATCCCGTTGACGGCCCCAAGAAACTGGGCCATATCGGCCTGCCCCTGCCCAATACGGACATCTGTTTAAAAAGCACCGAAACCGGCGAACCCGTTCCCATTGGTGAACCAGGTGAGATATGTGTCAAGGGGCCCCAGGTGATGGTGGGGTATTTCAATAAGCCCGAGGAGACCCAAAAAGTCTTTGATGCCGAAGGTTATCTGCATACCGGTGACGTGGCCGTTCAGGACGAAGACGGCTACCTGCGGATTGTCGATCGTACCAAGGATATGATCATCGTCAGCGGGTTCAAGGTATTTTCCCGCCGGGTGGAGGACCTCCTTTCCGAACATCCGGCCATCGAAATGATCGCCACCATCGGCCGTCCCAACCCCGACCGTCCCGGTTCGGAACTGGTCGAGGCCTATGTCAAACCCGTTGAGGGCCATCCTCTGGCTGCGGACAAGGACGCCCTGGAAAAGGAAATCGTCGCTTTTGCCAAGGAGAAGCTGTCTCCTTATGAAGTGCCCAAGCGGATTCATGTCATGGATGAGCTGCCTCTGACGACCGTCGGCAAGGTGGACAAGAAGGTGTTGCGCAAACGCGAGGATTGATTTTCCATGTTTGCCCCTTTAATATGGTAATAAATGGAAAATCCTGGTTATTTATTATTGAGAAAAGCAAACATGGAAAATATGGCGGAATATTTTCCACGTTTACCCCTTTAATAATAGTAATACATGGAAAACTTTCCACATATATACGCCAATAACATGGAAAATTTTTCCACCTATTACACTGTTGGAAGCATTGGAAAAAGGTATGATAAATATATTATCGTTTATATTCTTCATTCTGATCAGTTTTCCAGCGTTCGCAGAAGAGCCTACCGTTTTTCAGATGCCTAAAAATGAAAACATCTATTTCAAGAGTTATTCATATACTTTCTCAGAATACTTTCAGTTCAATGCAAACGGAACATATCGAAAAATAACCCGAGAACATATGTATGTTGATGAAAGCGATCACGGCACATGGAGACAGGACAAATCTGGAGAGCTCATTTTAACATCGCAGGAGCATTATCGTAATATTGAATGTGCTTCATTGTGCATTGGCATATGGAATGCTGAGGGAATTAAGCGACTGCCGTTGGTAAAGGAATATATCAAAAAACTCCTTGATAATTCTAATGTGCAAGCGTTTACAAAAGAGCAAATAGAAGCAAGGAAGCTGTACGGTAAGAAACATATAAATAAAATGCTCCTTGCTAAATTTAACGAGCAAGAGTTAACAAAGGAACTAATTGATGAAATTGAGAACACAGATTTTGAACATTCAAACCCACCACTCATCTATGTTGATTATAGAGTTGAAATAGTACCTCGGAGTGATCTCAATGACCTTATAAAACAGATTGATGAGTTTCTGAATGATTCAGAAAAAAAAGACTTTCATGCAACACCTATGAACTATAAGGGACAGACATTTCTTCTTTGGAAAAATGCACAAACTTGTTCAAAACAAGATCTGAAAGAAACTTTAGCGGAGATTGACAAACATAATTCTGAAACTACCCTTACACACATTTATACTAAAATTAAGGGGGACATTTTTCAAAAAGAATCAGAGACGACTCAAGAATTTATTTTTTATCCAGAGATGAATACTTGTATACCACAACCTGAAAAAAGAGAATAAATAGGCTTCCAACAATTCAGCGCAATAGGATCGCCAGGGCACTCGGATTTTGAACAGCCGTGCTGAATTGTATATTAACCGACTTTAAGACAGTCGGAGGAAGCCCTGGCGCCCTTTGGCTGAAGACGTTATATTTTATGAAGGATATTTCTGAATGGATAAGAAAAAATGTTTGATATGCTGTAGTGAAATAGATGTTCAGGCTAAAAAATGTCCTTTTTGTAAACACTGGCAAAATAAAATTAGCCTGGTGATTTGGCATCCATTTTTTACAGTAGCGATATTGCTTGTTCTTTACCTTCTATTCCAACAATTCTTCATTGATACACTTGGCCCTGGTGAGGATTTTGCTCCGGTAAGAAGTGAGATTGTTTTAAAGGATTGTACTATGGAGTTCGGTGAATCCAAATGCGGGCAAACAGTGGTCATTTTAGGAATGATTGAAAATAATAGCGATCTAAATTGGGAAAAACCAAATTTTGAAATAATTTTCTTTGACAAGGATAAAAATATAATTGATACCGAACAGGAGGAAAATTACAGTTTTGTCCTACCATCAAAAGAAAAAGTCCCTTTTAAGGTATCGATTAGAAGAGAATTTCCGCAGGAACTTTATGACTCGTTTGAGATACGAATTGTAACGGCCAAAGAAGAAGGCCACTATTAAAATATAACAACACGTTGGTAAGGGACCGCAAGGGGCGTCCGATTTTGGCTCTTGCCACATAATTCAAAAACGAGTTTTCTGCGGGTGGCTCCTTCCCCTTGCGGCCCCACACCGTGGACGTTATATGCTTAAAAAGGAATTAGAGAATGAAGTACGTCGCATTTATCTTGATTTTTTTTTCGGCTTTGGCATTTGCAAATGATAGCAAACACTACGAGCTTGCAAAACAATTTGATGAGTTATCTGGGGCGCAAGACAAAACAAAGCTGGTTGATTCCATATTGCCAAACTTGGTAATCAATATGCCAGAACTAAAAGGCAATGAAAATATCATCAGAGAACATTTAATAAGCATACTATCATCACAAGAATATCAAGATGGAAAAATAAATGTATATATGAGCATTTATAACGAAAAGCAGCTTGAGTCGCTCATTGAGTTAGTGAAATCACCTGCTTTTAAATTACTGCAAGATCACAGATATGAAATGAATATTGGTTTTATTAAAAACATGAATGAAATAATTCAAAGAAGAATGCCAGAGCTTGAAGCAAAGGTAGCTAATCAAAAAGAATAATTCATATAACAACGCCACTCACCCGGACTCGCAGGGGCGGTCGGCTTTGGGTTTAGGCATAAGTTGGTGTTGAACGCACATTAAAAAAGGTCTGTACCCCCTGCTCGCCGGTGGTGGCGGACGTTAGCCCTACAAGGATTCTACAATTTTGAAATACAAATTGTTCATATTTTTCTTCGCGATTATTTCCACCTTGGGAGTATCCTCCTTTGCCGATGAGACAGGCCAAGTGGAAGTTGCAAGACGAGTCGTAATTAAATTTTTGAGTGCAATTGAAAACAAAAACCTGAATGCGTATAAGGACATTATTCATCCCAATTCAGATGCCAGTTTGATGAAAGTGTGGCGTAAATGGGAGAAAATTCACAATCGCCAAAGCTTAGATAAATTATCCGTTATTTCTGGAGATGACGATATAATGATTTTACGAGCTGATATCATGACTATATCTCAGAAACGTTCTAAATCAGATATAATATTTATTTTGCAAAAGTGGTCCGGCGAATGGAAAATTTTGGACTTAACAGAAATTGATCAACAATTTTTGGGCTAACAATCAAGCTCAAGTGGACAGCCAGGGCACTCGGGTTTCGAAAAGTCGGGGAAATTTGAACAATCAAAATTTTAAACAAAGCTGGTGGAAGCCCTTGCTGCCATTGGCTTGAGACGTTATAAATCGATATGAACATTTCCAAACCATACATATTGTTTTTAAGCTTTGTTCTTTTGTTTATTGTTGATTCCATTTGTCATGCTAATGAAATTGAAAAAAAGTTCATTGAAGCAGGGCTTATTGACATTCATATGATCGATGAATCGATAAAAGTCGATCTCGTGAATTCTGATCCCGACAAAAATTTTTTTCGGGAAAATTTTTATAATGGCCTTAATAAGGCTTATCTCCGTAGAGAAGTCGCCCAAAAATTATCAACGGCTCAAAAATATCTAAAATCAGAATTCTCCGATTATTCAATTTTGATAATGGATGCGGCTCGTCCGAGAAGTGTGTCACAACGAATGTATGATAAAATGAAGGGGACCAAATTCGAAAAATTTGTCGCCAATCCTAATAGAGGATCAATGCATAATTATGGTATCGCTGTTGATGTAACAATAGTGGACGGAAATGGCAAAGAAATTGATATGGGATTTACGCCTTTTTACAAGAGCAATCTTTCAATCTACTGGGGTTATGCAAAACTCAAAATGTTTGACCTTAGCGGAGAACAAAGAAAGAACCGGAAACTGCTTTCGACCATAATGAAAAAGGCTGGGTTTTACCCTCTAAGTTATGAATGGTGGCATTTTAACGGATTATCGAAGGATCTAGCCCGTAAGAAATACGTAATAATCGAATAATTTATAACAACACCATGCACTTGACTCGCAGGGGCGGGCTGCTTTTTAAGTATCCTGGTTTGGTGTTAACGTGGCTTTGTAAAAGGCACGTTTCCCTGCTCCCAAGTGACGGTGGACGTTATATTTTATGAAGGATATTTCTGAATGGATAAGAAAAAATGTTTGATATGCTGTAGTGAAATAGATGTTCAGGCTAAAAAATGTCCTTTTTGTAAACACTGGCAAAATAAAATTAGCCTGGTGATTTGGCATCCATTTTTTACAGTAGCGATATTGCTTGTTCTTTACCTTCTATTCCAACAATTCTTCATTGATACACTTGGCCCTGGTGAGGATTTTGCTCCGGTAAGAAGTGAGATTGTTTTAAAGGATTGTACTATGGAGTTCGGTGAATCCAAATGCGGGCAAACAGTGGTCATTTTAGGAATGATTGAAAATAATAGCGATCTAAATTGGGAAAAACCAAATTTTGAAATAATTTTCTTTGACAAGGATAAAAATATAATTGATACCGAACAGGAGGAAAATTACAGTTTTGTCCTACCATCAAAAGAAAAAGTCCCTTTTAAGGTATCGATTAGAAGAGAATTTCCGCAGGAACTTTATGACTCGTTTGAGATACGAATTGTAACGGCCAAAGAAGAAGGCCACTATTAAAATATAACAACACGTTGGTAAGGGACCGCAAGGGGCGTCCGATTTTGGCTCTTGCCACATAATTCAAAAACGAGTTTTCTGCGGGTGGCTCCCTCCCCTTGCGGCCCCACACCGTGGACGTTGGGCGTAAAAAAAACGGGGAGTTCAAAATGAATCAACCGATAAGCGATAAACATTTGAAAGAAATAAAACGCATACGAATAAGTTTAATAAAAAATGTACTTATTTTTTGTATCTGCGTTGCATCTATTCCATTCTTTTATACCAAGGGCTATTTTATAATTGATAAAATGTCTTCTAAAAGTATCGATCAGTATTCAATAGAACTTCAGAACCAATTGACAGAAATCAATGGCATTAATGCGGTTACAAAAAACGAGAAACGGCTGAAAGAAATTAGCTGGCAGAACACATCTATAATATTCAACGTCGTAAAGAAAATACCCGAGGGTATTAATTCGGTCACTTGTATACTGCTGGCATTTTCAGCGTTTTTATTTTTTATTAATCTTTATACTCAGTATCGTTGTCTAAAATTAATTAAAAACATTCAAAACGCCCAACCAAGCAGCTCAAAAGGATCGCCAGGGCATTCGGGTTTTGAGCAGTCGGGGGTCACTGAACATTAACCATATATAAGTCAGTCGGAGGAAGCCCTGGCGCCCTTTGGCTGCCGCCGTTATGCGTAACGAGTATCATATGAATGATATAACATCAGATTCAACCCTTTTAACATTATATGGATTTGGAATCATATCGATCACCTTAGATATTTGGTTTTTTATCCCTTTTTGGGGACAGTGTGCGATAATTTGGCCATTAGCCATATTTGCAATAATTATTTATTATGGACAATTGCGAAAAGAAGAGGTCATCCCTCCAGCAGATTTGAAATTTTTTCTATTCCCTTTCTTTAACCCAATAGTATTAATTGCTTTATGGCTTGCGCTATTTTTTCCTAGAATGAACGATCCAATTATAACCAATTTCGGAAAGCTCCACTTTTTGTTTGTATTTATATTTTTTTCTTTCGGTATAGATACTATGATTTTAAATTCTGATAACTATCAAGGGGTGTCTGATTTGGGCCGAATGTGTTGGATTTGTTCTTTTACAATTGCTTTATTGTTATCAATTACAATTAGAGTATTTCAATATAAAAGGAATAAACAAAACTGCGCATAACCAAGAAGCTCAAGTGGACATCCAGGGCATTCGGGTTTTGAAAAATCGGGGGAATTGAACAGCCAAAATTATTAACAAAGCTGGTGGAAGCCCTGGCTGCCATTGGCTTCAGACGTTAGCGCGCCAAGCGAAGCTTGGTGCGTCTTGCGGGGTGCAAGTCCCCGTCGGGTGAGGCCTAACCAGCCACCCGTATCGAGTGTTGCGTGATTGGGAAGGATAGGCATACCGTCGAACGACCCACACGAAGCGTACACAGAGAATCGTACAGGCCGTAGGGGAGTCCGTGCTCCCTGAAGTGCTGGTATCGCTTCGAAAGGAAGCTTGGTTCCGGTCGCCGAGAGTTGTAACGTACTCGAAGGCAACACAAAAGCATCCGTTATGGTGAGGGTGTGGAGGGCCGGCGGAGTTATCAAGCCGTGGCATGTACGAAGAGACGCACACAAGAACTTGGGAGGCCCATCCGACTCCTGCGCGGCAATATGGTCCGGCTGACACTTAGACACGAAAGGGAAACCCGGATACAGATATCAGCCGAGCCTAAGTAGCCGCAGGGCAGGAAGGGGAACCAAAGCGAAAGTGGAGGAACCCTGGTTGGGTGGGAGTCGTATCGAGCATAGTACTCTGAGCGTGGGAAAGCCACGTACATGGGGAAGGACTTGACGGAAGTACGTAGCCCGCAAAGGAAACACATGCCGGACACAGCAGGATCGGATAAACGTGTGCAAACCTCACTGCGGGGGATAGCCAAAACGGCTCGGTTCAACACGCAGCATCGCTTTCGGGATCTTTATGGTCTGCTTAATACGGAACTGCTTCATCTGGCGTGGAAGGGCTTGAATAAAAGTTCGGCCATAGCCGATGACGACATCACCGTCAAGACATACAGTCAGGACCTGATCGCCAACCTGGAAGGGCTGGCGGAACAGCTCCGGCAGAAGAGATACCGGGCGAGATTGGTCAAAAGACGTTTTATTCCAAAGCGTAACGGTAAGAAACGGCCCCTGGGCATCCCCGCCTTGGAGGACAAACTTGTCCAGAAGGCGGTGGCCATGATCCTGACGGAGATATACGAACCGGATTTTCTGGATTGTTCGTACGGATACCGACCGGATAAAGGGGCCAAGGACGCGATCGGCGACCTGACGTTTCAGTTTCAGTTCGGCGTATTCGGCTATGTTGTGGAAGCGGATATCAAAAGTTATTTTGATACCATTAACCATGATAAGCTGATGGCCATACTGGAGAAACGGATCAATGATCGGGCGTTCTTGCGGTTGATCAGAAAATGGCTGAAAGCGGGCATCCTGCATCCGGACGGACAGGTCGAGCATCCGGTTACCGGGACGCCCCAGGGAGGACTCGTATCTCCCGTCCTGTCGAACATTTATCTGCATGAGGTGCTGGATAAATGGTTCCAGGAGGTAGTCAAACCGAGGCTGGCAGGCCGTGCCATCATGTGCAGATATGCGGATGACTGGGTATGCGCCTTTCAATATCGGGAAGATGCGGACCGGTTCTATGATGTTCTTTCGAAACGCCTCGGCTGCTATGGTCTTGAGGTGGAGCCGAGCAAGACAAAGGTCATCCGGTTCAGCCGATTCCAACCCGGCCGGGAGCGTGACAGGACGTTCACGTTTCTGGGGTTCGAATTTTACTGGTCAAAAGACCGCAAAGGTGTTGCCCGGGCACAGCGTCGCACGGCTCCGGCCAAGCAACGTGAAGCCTTGGCGCGTATGAGAGATTGGTTGAAGAAGTCCCGGCATCTGCCGAAAAGACAAATCTTTGATGGGCTGAAACGTAAGCTGACCGGCCATTACAATTATTTTTATGTACGGGGGAATGCCCGTGCGGTATGGTCGTTTTACAGAGATGTGATCAGCTCGGCATTTAAATGGCTGAATCGCAGAAGCCAGCGTAAAAGCTATAATTGGGAACGATTTAAGCAGGTCTTAGAATACGTAAAAATACCGAAACCGAAGCTGACGGAAAAGAAACGTTTTCGCACGTGCGCGTTGAGCTAAGCCGACACGGAAGCGAGTATAACCGAGGAACCGGATGCGGGAAAACCGCACGTCCGGGACTGTGTGGGGGGTGCCGGGTAACCGGCATTCCTACCACGACTACGCAAAGGATATTATGGACGAGAAAGAATTTTGGAATATCTTGGGAATGCTCAACTGGGATAAAACGGGTGATGATGAAGCAGTCGTTGAGCCAGTTGTAAGCTATCTATCCAACCAATCGGACGAAGATATATTCCAATTTGAAGAGTTGCTCGCTCAAAAGCTATATGCGCTTGATACAAAAGCACATGCTAAAGAAATTGGTGAGGACGCATACATAAATGATGATCAATATTTTTCAGTTGATTGTTTTTTATATGCACGGTGTGTAGTCGTCGCAAACGGTAAGGAATTGTTCGAAGATGCTCTAAACAATCCATCAGAATTTCCTAAAGATATGGAGTTCGAAGCTATATTGTACGTTGCTCAAGATGCTTATGAACGAAAAAATGGGAAAAAATGGAATTATGTATCCCCCACCAGTTATGAAACATTTAAAAATGTTGGTGGTTGGGAATAAGCGTATAACAACGCCACTCACACTGACTCGCAGGGGCGGGCTGTTTTTGTATTTGCGTAGTTTGGTGTTAAACTCACTTTAGCGAAGTCCGCAACCCCTGCTCGCCGGTGGTGGCGGACGTTATGCGTCATAAGAAATGATCATAATCAATAAAACCACTTTAAGTTTAATTCTCTGCCTGCTCTTATTATTGATTGGCTTTGGTTGCCTACCCAAAGCATCGTATCATATGGAAGGTTATGAAGTTAAACCTGACAGATCAGAACATGGAACAGTTGAATTATATTGCAGAATTGTCTGTACACATTCCGGATCATCAAGTTTAGTTGCAGGACACAGTGTATATGGAGCGCCTTATAAGTTAGAAGTTGAAGCGAGGACTTACGATAATAGATGGGAAGATTTGACAATCCGAAAAATTAATATTGCGCTTAAAGACAAAACTATCAAAATATTGGAGGGGTCTTTGAGCGACCAAGTTTTCCAATTTAATCGAAGCCCTTCAAGGCATGATCCGCACGAAAATGAACACAAAGAAATTGTATATGAAACGGAAGCCCAATTTCCAATTGAGTTGACGTGGAATAAAGATAAAACTGCAGAAATCACGGTTCTGTTTAGCCTGACCAGTAAAGGTGAAACATTAAATGGCGTTCATCACTGCAAAGTAGATGCATATGAAATAAATCGTGAATCATCAATGTGGGATGCTATGATGGGAATATAACCCAATAGTAAAACGCATAACAAGCCAGCCCAGCAGGATCGCCAGGGCAGGCTTTGTTGGGTAACCGGGGGAAGTGAAAATCTTTAAACTATAAGTCAGTCGGTGGAAGCCCTGGCGCCCTCTGGCTGAAGACGTTATAAACATTATGCAAAATGTCTTTGTAATAACTGTAGTTGCTTTTTTTCTCGATGTAATTCTTTCTGCCACTTGGAATTCAACATATTTCCTGTTTGGAGTGCTTGCTTATAAAAAATCATATCGTATTAAAGGCAAGACCCTTGATGATCTACCTAACAATATAAGAAAGGATGGTGATCATATCACTTGGGCAAGGTATAAGATTAAGCAAGTAGATAACAGGACATTTCTTTTAAGAAAAAATTTATGGTATTTCGGTTTCAGCTTTTCAATGCCAATCATTCGATGGAGAATCAAAGTTCATGACAATGGACAATATTTTAGCTTAACGGCTTTGTATCAATTCTACCCAATAGTCCTTCTCTTAGGAATAGGAACAATGTCAGTTCCAGCATTTATCACCATTGTATCCATATTTGTGGCCTTCTTCATATTGAGAACCAAGCTTGGAGTTGAACCTTTTCATAATGCAGAAGTTGAAAAAATTTGTGGTTTTATAAGAAATTAAAAAATAGTTTATAACAATTCAGCCCAGTAGGATCGCCAGGGCAGGCTTTGTTGGGCAACTGAGGGAAGTGAGCAGTAATCATCTATAATTAAGTCGGTGGGAACCCTGGCTCCCTCTGGCTGAAGACGTTGAGGCTGTAGAAAAAGTAAAATTTGAGTAAAACATAGGGTTTTGCCGCCAATTTTTGAAAACCTGAAAGTTATATAAGATTTTGTATGATCTCTGTGAAGCCATCTAAAATAGATGGTTTGCAAGGATTTTATGTTTTAGTATAAAATATATTCTACGAAGGTGTTTTTCTGAAAAAAGATAAAATTTATCGAAAATAGACTTTTCCTACAGACTCGTTATGTGCCGGATTAAAATGTGTTGAGACCTTCTAAATGATATTTCGTGTATTAAAATACATTGCTTCTGAAATGCTTGAGTGGATTATATGCATAGCTCTTATTGTCACTCTAATGCTAGCTTTCCGTTATTCATATTTTTGGATTTTATTTTCTGTTTTGCTGGTAGGAGTTGTATATTACATTTTGCGAAAAAAACCCGACGTCAAAATATAGATATAGGGAATAAAAATAATCAGAACATAAGAAAGTTTGAAAAATAAAAAATTATAATTTACCAAAATAAAAACAAGCACATAACAACACCATGCACTTGACTCGCAGGGGCGGGCTGTTTTTCAAACGTCGCGGTTCGGTGTTAACGTGGCTTTGCAATAGTCACTTTTCCCCTGCTCCCAAGTGACGGTGGACGTTATCTTTTAGAAGCATCGAAAATATGAAGATAAAATTTGTCGGTATAGTTTTAATTGTAATTGGGTTCACAATCCCATTTGTCTTAAAGGAAATTGTACCGACCTTCATGTATGCCGCGATATTATCGCAAATTTGTTTTTGGTTCGGCCTCTATACAATCCTTACCCCTATTCATCCTAATAGCATTTACACACCATATCTTCGGTGGGCGCGATATGGTGTTTTATTGAATTTTGGGCTGAGTTTTTTTGCAATAGCATTTGGTTATATGTTTTTATACTTTGGTCTTGATAAAATATTTGGTGTCTTTTTAATACGTTTGCTCTTTTTCTTAACAAACCCCATTCAATCCACTTTTGATTTTTTCGCTCCCAATCCTATGGTGCTACAGCCTGACGAATCTTTCATTGGAACAATAAGCTTTATTAGGGCGTTGCTAATTGAGTTCTTCAATATATTATTCTTTTGTTGCGTGGGTGTTTTAGCCAAAATAATTAAAGAAAAGATAACAAGGCCGCGCAATGGATCGCCAGGGCACCCGGCTTTTGAACATTCGGGGGTAAACGAATATAAACCATCTTTAAGGCAAGTCAGTGGAAGCCCTGGCTCCCATTGGCGGCCGCCGTTCGGCAAGCCTATAAATATTGTACAAGTGTCAAAGGTATAATTAATTTTAATCAATAATTCCACTATGAAAGTGAAACGATATTGTATAGTATTATTTAGATTTGCACTCCTTAATTTATTTGGATTAGTCTTAATCTTTTATGTGCCACTTGAGCTTTGGTACTTATCGTGGCCAAAAGTAAAAGCGGAGATTATTAAATCTGTGCATGAGTATGATTGCTACCCGCCGAACTCACCTAAATGTACTCCAAAAGCAACAATAGTATACAAATATGATATTATTGGGAAAAGTTACACATGTAATAATTATTCTCTCCATGGAGTATATAAGCCTTCGTCAATAATCCATTCGTTCAAAACACAACAGATTCTAGTAGAGCGATTATTAAATAATTACCCGGTCAATAGCAGCATTACAGTCTATTACAACAAAAACAAACCCCATCAGGCCGCAATCAACCCAAATATGTCAATGGGTGAGTGGCTGTATATTATAGTATGGACATTTATTGGTGGAATAGTTGTTCGCTCATGGACTATGAAAAATAAAGAACATCTTTCTCTGACTTATGATTTTAAACTGTTTATTACCTGTGTTATTTTACTTTTATTAGGTTCGATTATCGGAAATGCAATCATTGTGCTCCTAACGAAATAAAAAGATGCCGAACCACACGTTGGTAACGACCGCAAGGGGCGGTCGATTTTGGCACTTACCAAATAATTTAAAAAACGTGTCTTCGGCGGCGGACCGTTCCCCTTGCGGCCCCACACCGTGGACGTTCGGCCGACACATAATATGCAACCATTTACATCACAAGGTAGAAAATTACGATTGGCGCTAATGCCAATTTCATATTTTATTGCCTTCGCGACAATATATATTATGTTGATCTGCCTTGCTAAAATTGAAAACTCAAGTATCAAAGGTCTTCTTCAAACAGATAATTTATGGCCGCTCGCGATTATCCTCCCGTGTTTTATCTTTGGGAAAATTCTGGGGCTTATGGCTATAAATGGCATTGCATATTTAATTCCCCATTTGCGTAATGTTTTTGAGAATGAAGTAGCTGAAACAGGTCGTAATAATTTTTTCCAGGCAATGAAGGGACTTAGTATCGCTCTTGCCATATCGTTAATCATTACTGTGTTAGGAGCTATTTTATTCCTCCAATATAAATAATTATGGCCGAACAAGGCAGCTCAAGAGGATCGCCAGGGCATTCGGCTTTTGAACATTCGGGGGGAAATAAACATTAACCGTCTTTAAGGCAAGTCTGTGGGAGCCCTGGCGCCCTTTGGCTGCCGCCGTTATGTTTCAAAAGGCATGAGAAAAAATAATTTCCAGGCTCTATTATTCTTTGTTGGCATGATTTTCATGTTTTTGCTTTGTTCATGCCAGTTTTCTGAAAACAGGCATCTCAAACGAGAGGTAAAAAGAAATGAATTGATTGGTACATGGATAGCAACGCCATTTGCGATAAAATGTTTACAATGGTCAGGTTTTAAGAATCACCTTGCTACAAACGATCATCAGTTGGTTTTAAATGAGAATGGATCATGCAGATACAAATCATTTCAAAATTTTTTTATTATCTCAGGTTCAACTCCCAAATATCTTGATGTCGATGATTGTAAGTGGGAACTTATCAGCAAAACCGAACACCAACAACAGTATATAACTATCACCCTATCATCGTCACCTGAGGGAAGCGGAGGCCCTTATTTTTATTTCGACGAAAAAGACAAAAAATTGATCCTGTGGCAATATTGTAGTGATCCAGATCAGTGGAAATATATGGAATTTTTTAAGGTAGATTCAAAAAACAAAAAAACATAACCATGCCGCCCAAAGGATCGCCAGGGCAGTCGGATTTTGAACAGTCGGGGGGAGACGAACATTAACCATCTTTAAGGCAAGTCAGTGGAAGCCCTGGCTCCCATTGGCGGCCGCCGTTAAGTGCATATAAAACATATGTCAAAATGGTATATTTTGCCCGGAATGGGCGCAACTTCAGCGATGTATGATTCGCTTAAGCCCGAAATTGATTTTGAGGTCAACTTTTTAGATTGGCCTGAATATAAGGGTGAAACAACCTACATGGAGGTTGCAGCACGGATTATAACTGAAAACGATATATCAGACGGAGATATTGTTGGAGGATCATCCCTGGGGGGAATGGTCGCTCTCGAAATTGCACAGATATTGCGGCCAAGAACAACTGTGCTTCTTGGGAGTGCTATAAATAAGCGAGAAGTTCAGAGTGTCCTTTCTATCTTGTCCCCTTTGGCAGCTGTAACCCCAATATCATTGATTCAATTTTTGGTGGGGAAACACAAAAGTTTAATAGCGAAAATGTTTTCCAATTGCGATTCTGGATTTATTCGGGCCATGTGCTTGCATTTACGTTCATGGCCAGGCTATTCCGGCCCGAATGAGAACATAATTCGGCTTCATGGCCGGAAAGACCATGTAATTCCGTGTCCAGCAACTGGCGCAGAGATTATTGATGGTGCTGGCCATTTATTGGCAATGACACATCCTAAAGAAACTGGGCAGTTTTTAAAAAATGTACACAGCACTTAACCATTCAGCGCAATAGGATCGCCAGGGCACCCGGGTTTTGAACAGCCATGCTGAGTTGAAATTTTAACCATCTTTAAGTCAGTCGGAGGAAGCCCTGGCGCCCTTTGGCTGAAGACGTTCGGCTTCTGATTGGAAATATCAAAATGAAAAAGATATTTTTTTTAATCATTCTCATTTTAGTGCTTAGTGATGCAAATGCGACTGAGATCGTTGACGTAAATACAAGTATCCTTGGAAAGGACGTAAACACCCCTCTTGAATTATTCTCGGTGGGAGAAAATAATAAAAGTACCCTTCTTTATCCCACCAACATTCAATTAGATATTGAGAACAATTTATGCAAAGCTGTATCCATGCTTTTCCCAGACAATAAAATCAAACTTGATGAAATGAGAAAGATCATAAATACAAAGTATCCCGATACCGAATATATTGTAGGAGATAAATTTTGGGCTTGGCGGGTTGAAAATGGACATTTTACAATAACAATGTTCCCCCAAGAAGATTGTATCGAGGATTATAATTACATTAGAGTTGTTTACTTGATGTGGGTTAATGAAGATATTGATGTTATAGTAGAAAGAGGCGAAAAAATTCTAAATTATCTACAGAAAAATATAGAGTAAGCCGAACCAAGCAGCGCAAGAGGATCGCCAGGGCATTCGGCTTTTGAACACTCAGGGGAAACTGAACATAAACCATCTATAAGACAGTCAGAGGATGCCCTGGCGCCCTTTGGCTGCAGACGTTCTGTGCAAAAAAATTATCGGGGATAATTAACTGTGAATGAGAGTATTTGTTGGTATGAGATAAAACGAAAGACTATATTCTCGTATTTAATCCCGATACTTTTGACTGTATTCTGGCTAGGTTTTATAACGTTACTAAGCCAGTGCTCGGAAAAAGAAAAAAAATATGACAAGGAATTATGGCAACCCTGGCTTGAGATTAAGAATGAAAAAATACAATTTATCGAATTACACCCTATTCTCACAACTGGATACTACACCATCTCAAATGTGGCTAGGATTGAAGATAAACAATTGATTTCAAAAATTAAAGAGAATTTAAACAGAAGACTTATGACAAATGAAGATAAGATCGGTTACCATTGGTTCTCAAGTAAACGTCTTCGAATAACAGCTTATACAGAAAAGAAAGAATTTTCATTTATCTTATTTTTTCATGGGGAATTTCCAAGTGTTCAATATCAAATGTTGGTGCCCACAAACGAAAAGCATAGCGCATTCAGGCCGCAGCAGTGCCCCGGTTTCTACGCTAGCGGTGAAGGATGGAGAAGTGCTAAATTGTATAATGTAATAAATGAATTTATCAGTCACTCAAAAAAGGTTCATTGGAACAAATATGCTATTTAACTTAAACAATGTTCAATGAAACGCAAATAGATAGTGAAAATAATTCATTGAAGATAAAAGCACAGAACAAGGCATCGCAAGAGGATCGCCAGGGCATTCGGGTTTTTGAACGGCTTGGGGAAATTGAACATTAACTTTCTTTAAGACAGTCAGAGGAAGCCTTGGCGCCCTTTGGCTGCCGCCGTTATGTCGAAATATGAAAAAGCTCATATCAATATTTCCAGCCATTTTAATATTAATTATTATTGGAATGTCGGCTTACAATGTCAAAACAGACCCAGATTATAAAACCTACGATGTTTTGAATGAAGCGATTGAAAAAGGTGACATTTCGACTGTAAAAACGATTATTGGCAAAGACAAAAAATTTCTTTCGTTTAGTAGGCCGGCACTTAACGAAGCTGTTTTTAATTGCCAACTTGAGATAGCTAAATACTTGATAAAAGCGGGCGCAAAGGTAAATCATAAATATGGGCGTCATAATTCGACTGCTCTTCATGTAGCAGCATATAATTGTGATAATGCCGAAATCATAAATTTATTGATCAGGAACGGTGCTATAGTTGATATAAAAAATGATCTATTTGAAACACCGCTTATGCTCGCATCCGAAAATGGAAACATCAAAGCGATGAAGGTGCTTATAGATAATGGTGCAAATGTTAATGCAAGGAGTAGAGCATACGGAATCCCTGTAGATTATGCGAAAAGGAATAGCTCCTTAAACGCAATTGATTTTTTGAAACAAAAAGGGGCAAAAACAATCAATAAAAATTTTTAAGACATAACGAACAAGGATAGATCGTGCGAGGTAACGAGCCACGATCTTATCCGGGGTTGAACAAGCCCGCTGAACTTTCACTATAAGAAAATATTTAATTTGGGATAGAGGGCAAAAGGCGTGAACCTGGAAAGTGCTTTTTTTGCAGGACGCAGGGATCCCTTAACCTGAAGGCAGGTTTTAAAAAGACAATTTTGTTCATGGGTGTGATTGCCTCCTGTTTTTTGTTGTGCCGGGTCATAACCGGGTCAGCGTTTTATCCCGGCTTCCAGGCCGCGTAACGGAACCCTTTGATGACCATCGGGATGTGGCAACGGGGGCACTTTACAGCAGGTCTCGGGCGTTGGGTTTTTATTCCAAGCCGGACATGCAGGATCAATTGCACCAGTTGCAGCGTCTTTTTGGCGTTGCCATGAAGAAACCCGTAATCGCGCACCCTGCGGAAGCCCTTGGGCAGGACATGCTGCAGAATGAGCTGGAGAAAATCTTCTCCGTCAAGCGTACGATAACGGGTATGGCCGGTGCCGCTTTCAGTGTACCTGAAGGTGACCCGGCCATTTTCATTGGCCACAATATTCTTTTCACTGATTACACCCCGGTATAAGTACCGGGACAGGTACTTTATGACCGGGAGCCCGTTACCGACCTTTTCACAATCCACGACCCATTTTGCAGGTGTATTTTTAGGCACATAAAGGCCGGCTTTTCTTAAAGCGGCCAGAAAACGGGCACGAAAGACCGTGGCCAGGTTAAACTCATTAAACAGATATTTTCCTTTTTTCTTTTTCCATTGTCGCCGGCGCTTATCAATCCCGCCGCCGGGCACCACCACATGGATATGAGGATGATAATCCAGACTTCGGGTGTTCGTATGCAGAACCATGGTCAAACCGATTTCTGCGCCCATTTGCTTCGGGTTTAAGCCAAAATCCTTGAGTGTTTCGGACACGCAGGAAAAGAAGATTGAATATACATCCCGCTGATTGTTCCAGGCCAGCGGACGGAGTTCAAACGGCAGCGTAAACGTCGCCATAAAGTAAAGCACCGGAAGCAGTTTGTCTTGCTGCCGGTCGATCCACTGAGTGGCCTCATGGTTCTGGCATTTGGGGCAGCTCCGATGTCCGCAGGACATCGGGTGCCATTTCCCATGATGGCAGGCAGGACACTGAACGTAAAATTCTCCGGAAGCAGGTGTGCGACATCTGCGTATGGCACGCAAGGATTTAAGATGCCCCGGCAAGGCTTTTTGGCCGTGCTTTTCCATAAACCTGTCAGCGTACTGATCAATAATTGATGCCAGTTCCATAATCATACCTTTCTAAAATCAACATGGATTGTATTTATCAGCTCATTTAAGACAGTCAGGCTGTCCTGCTCCGTTATATCGCTCAGATGCGTATAACGTGCTGTTGTGGAGGGACTGGCATGGCCAAGCAGGGCCTGGATGTGACGGAGGCTTAAGCCGCGTTCAAGCAGGTGGGTGGCAAAACTGTGACGCAGGGAGTGAATGGATACTTTTTTTTAATGCCGCATTCGGCGACGACCACTTTCATGGCTCTCTGACAGCCGCCTTTATCCATAAAGTTGGTGGCCGCCCGGATGGTCTCTAAAGACCCCTTGCAATTGGGAAATAACAAATTAGGATGACGATGCTTACGCCAAAGCTCCCGCAGGCCCGTCAAAGTCAGGTCCGGCAATGGCAGCATTCGGTCCTTATGACCTTTACCCCGGCGGATATGGACCTTTTTGCGCTCAGCATCAATGTCCCCGATCTGAAGGGACAACGTCTCTTCCAGACGCAATCCCATGGAATAGGTTGTCAGCAGAAATACCCGGTAACGCAATTTCTTGGTTTTGCCGATGATCCGTTCAACCTCGGAAACGGTAAGAATGTCCGGTATGGTTTTGACTTTCGGCGGTTTGACGATCTTGATCCATTCCCAGTCCTTTCCGAGCACATACCGCCAGAAGAACTGCAAGCCGTTACGGTCAACCCTGACCGTGCTCCAGGAATGGCTATCCACCAGCTGAGAGAAATAACCTTCCAATTGTTCCGGACGCAAATGGTCGGGACAACAATCAAAATGGTTACGAATGCGGCGGACTGAACGGGCATAGAGATCAATGGTCCTCGGACTCATACCCTGAAGCTTGAGCAACTCCAGGTGCCTCTCATAAAGCCGGTTGAAACGTTTTACTTCCGAATCGTTCATGGTATACTCCTTTCATTGGGGGTGCCCGTAATTGAGCACGTATTGGAGTATACCTTGTTTTTTATTAATCCGCCGCGTAGCGGCTTCGTTCAACCATTCAGCGCAAGAGGATCGCCAGGGCACTCGGGCTTTGAACAGCCGTACTGAATTGAACATTAACCGACTTTAAGTCAGTCAGAGAAGGCCCTGGCGCCCTTTGGCTGAAGACGTTATGAAATATAGCCTGATATGAAAGCCATCAAACCATTATCAATCATGCTTTTTTGTCTTATTGTTGTTTCCTGCGCCCCCAATTCTTCTAATATAAGGGCAACAGATAATCAGATGGGCATGGATAACCATTCTGTTAATTATAGTTCGGGTGATATGTTAAAAATTGAAAATTGTACCAAAGAAGTCAATACAGAATATGACCTAATAGAGCAGGCGTTTGATTGTTATGAAGAGTTCGATCAAAAGACAATCAATGACATTACTTCCAACTACTCCATCTCTATTTTTATCAATACGTTACAAGACGATAATTACGAGTATCGTGCAGGAGCTGCAAGGATTCTTGGATTATTGAAATATTCAAAATCAGTTCCAGATTTATTATACATGGCAATAAACGACCCAAATCCATATTGTAAGGTAAGCGCAACTTTAGCCCTCTATCAAATTGATGAGGAGCCGGCAAAAAACGATGCTTTTTCTAATCTGATAAAGGACTTTACAAATCCAGAAACAGAATCGGTTTACAGAGGCATCATCGCAGCCCTCATGGGGGATATAGGTGATCAAAATGCAACCCCTTATTTACTCACAGCTTTAAAAGATCCCAAAACAGATCCATTTGTACTCGATTTTGTAATCTTCGCTTTGGGAAAAATTAAAGGTGAAAATATACCTGCTGCACTTAATGAATTCATTTTAAGGCATGATATTGAACCATATATTCGAAAAGATGCCATAATGGCGTTAGGCTCAATTGGTGATGATGATTCAATCTCGTTCTTATCTGATATCTTGAATTCAAAAGATTACAATTATTCTATTAGGGCAGATGCGGCTTCAGCATTAGGTTACGAATCAAACCATAGCCAAAAGGCCATTTCAGCCTTAATTAATGCCACAAAGGATGAAAATAAAGGTGTCCGTTTTTTTGCTGTTTGTGCCTTGGGAAAAATACCTGATGAGCGTGCAACGAAGGGTTTAATTAATGCTCTGAACGATGATTGTGACCGTGTTCGAGTTACGGCAGTCAATTTTTTAGGATTAACCGGTGATGAATCATCTATACCAGCGTTAACAAGGTTATCAAAAGATGATGCGATAATTTATGGTCAGCCAATTAAAGAACACGTTCAAAAAGCGATTGAGCAAATTAAGGAAAAAGCTATAAAGGATAAATCAAAATAACAGAAAATTTCATAACCACACCATGCACTTGACTCGCAGGGGCGTTCTGCTTTTTCAGTATCGCAGTTCGGTGTTAACGTGGCTTCGTAAACGTCACAGTTCCCTGCTCCCAAGTGACGGTGGACGTTGTGCATCTATAACATTATATAAATATGGAACCTATATTTCACAGTATAATCTTATGGGTTAAGATTTTAAGTATACCAATAGCTTCTATTGTTTATAGATATGTTAAAAAAAAGCCATTCTTTTACAAAGAAAACCCAGATGCAAATTATCAGGAAAAATGGCGTTCTGGGCATGCATGCAATATTTTTCAAATGTTTGGTGGCGCACGAAATTGTCTTTGGTTTTCGATCCTAAAAGATGAAATAATTATCTGTCCGCATTTTCCTTTCAACTTATTATTTTTGCCTGAAATATGGGGATGTGAGCATCACATTAAAGGGAAAGAAATTATATCGATTGATGAGAACCCGAGATTAGGTGGAATAGTAATCTGCTTTAAAAAAGGGATTGGAGTCAAAAAATTTAGAATTTATCCCAAGCACAAAGAAATTTTTGTGGGTTTCGCTAAAGGGATATTAGCTAATCACAAAAAATCGATATCCTCCTCGCTTGTCTTGGACGAAGAAAAGCATCTCTGCCAACCGCCACACACTAAAAAGCGCTATGTACCGAAAAGTATATACCAATTAATGTTTATAATATTTTTTTTCGGAGTTATTGGTCCAATTTGGTGGTTTGTTATTCCAAATCTTTACAAAAAAGATGGCCTTTACACTGATTTAGAGCAAAGGAATGTTAAGGCGGTTGAAAAAAGAATTGATAGTCAAGAGGAAGTGATTAATCGAAGATTTTATGGATTAAATGCCACACCATTACATATTGCCGCTGGTTTGGGTGATATTGAAATGATGGATATGTTATTGCGAAAAGGTGCTAACATTGAAGTGAAGGGTTATAGGAACCTATGTGAACCGATCCATTTAGCGGCAGGCAAGGGACACATAAAAGCTGTTGAATTTTTATTAAAAAATGGCGCACATATTGATGCCAAAGATAGGGATAACGAAACCCCATTACATGATGCCGCTTATAATAATCAAGCCGAAATGATAGGTTATCTTGTTAAACATGGAGCAAACATTAATGCAAAAAGCAACTGTTATCATCTTACGCCACTTGAAGAAGCTGTTAAATTTGAACGGGCTATAGCAGTGCGTGCTTTGCTCGAAAATGGTGCCAAAGCTGATCTTGATGCTTTAATATTAAGAGTTCAAAGAGACATGGAAGGTGCGCCTTTAGCGGATGAAACACGAAAAAAAGAATGGACAGATGTATTAGAAATATTAAGGGAATTCAAGTCAAGGAATGCACAACCAGTAAATTCAGCCGACGCAAAAAACCGCGCGGCTGATTAGCGGCGTTAGGCGCATGAATATTTGATTCGAAGCTACATATTAAATGGCCTTATCGCATCAGTGGGTGCCGCATTTATAACGGCTGCTGCCAATATGCTCAATACTATTTGGCATGCTTATCCACCCGACAGATCTGGAATGTTCATCGGATTTGCAGTTTTCTTTGGTGTTGGTCTATGGTGCCTTTATGGTTCGATAAGCAATATTCGAACACGAATCCGGAACCGCAACACCTCAGAGACTTCCCCAAAAATGTTGTGGCCAGAGCGCATAGCAGCTATTCTTTGCGGTAGCACAATTCTTGGGGTTGTTCTTTTGTATATAAACTTCCTTCTTGAGCCTTTCGGCACACAAAGAGGCTCCTTAGTTTTTCATTATATCGCTCTGGGGCTATTATTTAGCGGTATCGTTGGTTCTATCGTATTGCCGATTATTAAAGCTTTAAGACGATCGAGTGCATGATGACGACGGCGCCTAACAAGGCATCGCAAGAGGATCGCCAGGGCATTCGGCTTTTGAACATTCGGCGGAAACTGAACATTAACCGTCTTTAAGACAAGTCATTGGAAGCCCTGGCGCCCTTTGGCTGCCGCCGTTAGGCAAAAATATATTATGAAGAGGACTAAGCTATTACTTGATGTTCCGTATTCCATAGATAAAACCATTAAAGTCCTTGAAGACAATATTGATCGCCCCAAAATGCTTACTTTAATTTCAAAGAAAAATCATAAATGCCCATTCATTGGAAAAATTAAAGGGAACAGATTCATTTTTCGTGAACAAAGCATATGGGGATACTCTGGCCTATATGACAGGAATAATTTGCATCCATACTTTGAAGGACATATTGTACCAACCGGGGAATTCTGCCAAATTTCCGGTAAATTTACCAATGGCCCGGTAGCTGGTTGTTTGATGCCAGTACTCTTAACCTGGTTCGCTTTCCTATGTGGAATATCTTCTATTGCAATTGTTCATAACTGGTTTACTGGCGCTGACGGACCAGCTCCAGTCATTTTGATTTTCACACTTCCTGTATTTTTGTTATCAATTTATGGTTTATTTTTTTCAAATCCTTCACGAAAGCGAGACGTAGAAAAATATATAGAAACCTTTGAAAAATTATTGAATGCAAAAATAAATGAGACTGCCTAACACATATGAGCCGCCCGGAGTCAATGGGGAATAAAAATTTTTTAGGGACTGAGTTTTTACTCCCCCTTTCCGCAGTTAAAACAGAACGGACTCACTGTCTTTAATTCAAAGCGCGTAGTAAAATAGCTGCTACAAAGGCCGCGCAAAGGATCGCCAGGGCATTCGGCTTTTGAACATTCGGGGGAAATTGAATATTAAACATCTTTAAGGCAAGTCGGTGGAAGCCCTGGCTCCCATTGGCGGCCGCCGTTCGGTGACAAAATTATGCTTAACACCCGCACATGGCATTGGCTTTGCGTTAGCGCTTTCATCATGTTTCCGGGCGTGGTCATGATTTGGTTACTGCCAGAAAGTTCACTCCTCAGTTGGTTGGCACCGGCGATGATTTTGTGGGGCATTGTTGTTGGCATTTTGGGGGCGATTCAGGGAATCCTGCTCGCGTTTGGGCGTTTGAAAATGGGTTGTCCACGATGTGATTCGAAGAGCAACGTGATCGGAGGGAATCGAGATGGGATGTATTTGAGCTGCCCTGAGTGCGGTGATCTCCGAATCAAGCTTGGAAGCATCTTTGGCTTGGAAGTGATTCGTTCCGGTAGTGAAGAGGATGACCTTTCCGATTATAAGGAAGAATCTGCATCGCTACTTCTCACACCCAAGAGACACCCTTTATTGTTCATAGTCCTTTATCTCCCAGTGGTAGCATCGATTATTGTTGCTACGATCATACACGAGTTCACGGTTTTCTATCTCCTGATTCCTGGCGTGTGGTGTTATGGAGTTGGATGCTTCATCATCGAAGGCATTTACAAAGGTAGTATGAGCGACAACCACGGAACAGCCTTACGATCGAAGTCGCCCGTTCGATTTTGGGGCAAGATTGGAATTTGGTTTCTCTTTTATGTTTTCGCCACGGCTTTTCCCATTGGATTCGCCATGCAAGAGCACAGCAAGGCCGACACCGAACAATTCTGTTCAAGTAACAGCCAGGGCCGAGCCGCTTTGGCAGATGGTTGTAAAATTGAAGGTGTGTCCTTTTTATTGAAGTCAGAGAAAGCCTGTCTGTCCCTGACTGAAGACGTTATGCATAAAAATGAAGTGATATGAATTTATCCTTAAAGCAAAAATTTCTTCTGATTGGACTAATAATATTATTCTTTCGAGTCTTCTCAGCCCTTTTAACATTCGGACACGTCCAGCTATTCGGGACTCCATTTCAAATTGATTTTCTTTTCAATGTATATTCACCTCTTGTCGCATGTGCGCTATCTGTTATTATCTCCATACAAATATTTAATAAATTTTCTGATATAAATAAACTTTTTGTCATAATGGTTTTGGTTGTCGCATTTTTACCGATGTCTTTTAATTATGAGATCGCCTTTGATGAAGGCACTGACGCTATTCCTGTCGATGAATTAGGTGCTGTTAAGCCCGCGTCATTCGGTTTTCATTTGATCGACGATGAACAATCGATACAATCGACCATTTTGACTAACAAGCATGTTGATCGGGCGGAAGCTGTTTCTGATAAAACTTTCGGGGTTAAAATCTTTTTTACACCTCAAGGAGAAGCGGAATTCCCAAAGTCTATCCGAATCAATGTTGGGGAAAAGCTTGGTTTTTCTATTAATGGCGAATTGCTCACCAGCACCATAGAAATGGTAGAAAGGGATGATGCTGATAATATAGAAGAAGCCCCGTATATTGTATTGCCGTTATGCGTTGATATTTTTGGGGCAAACAGAATTGCTGCGGAAATTATGAAGAACAAATAATTAATAATGCATAAGAAGCTCAAGTGGACAGCCAGGGCACTCGGGTTTTGAAAAATCGAGGGGTTTGAACAACCCAAATCATTAACTAAGTCAGTGGAAGCTCTGGCTGCCGCCGTTCTGTTTCAATACCCCCACCAAAAATATGTTGACAAAAGGCAGACAATAGCATATATTCATGCCATGAAATATTTGAACTGGAACTCTGATAAAAACGAAATTTTAAAAAAAGAACGTGGGATTTCCTTTGAAGAAATAGCCTATTTGATTGAGTCTGGACAGATAATCGGAATAGAGGAAAATCCGGGGTACCCTGGTCAAAAAATGTATGTTTTGGAAATTGACAATTATGCCATCATGGTTCCTTACGTGGAAGACGACGCGGAAATTTTTTTGAAAACGGCTTTTCCAAGCCGTAAATACACAAAAAAATACGGTTTGAAGGGGGAATAATGAATAGAATCAAAAAAAAGTCTTTTAAACCAATCGATCAGGAAGAGAAAGACCTGATGGAATCAATTGAACGTGACGAGTGGCGACCTGTTAAAAACTTTGATCGAGAAAGAAAGAAAGCTATAGAGGCTGCTCGAAACACTCTGAAAAAAGACAAACGAATAAATCTTCGTCTTTCTCAAAAAGATTACCATCAAATACAAATAAGAGCACTTGAAGAAGGTATACCCTATCAAACGCTGATTTCAAGTATTGTGCATAAATTCCTGAACGGTTCTTTAACACCTAAATCATGAAAGAAAACAGAACCAAGCGGTGTCGCTGATGTCCACGGCTTGCATTCTTCGCTACGCTCAGGCAAGCCGCGCCACAGCTAACCGCAGACGTTAGGCTTTCCTTTGGCCTTTGCCGCTGAGGGTTTACACACATCAATTGCCATTTCTCCAGACCTGCCCAAGCGTTTGGGTTCTCAGGCGCTTAATAGGTTCTTTTATTCAAGGACCGTCGTTGTTGATAAAAAAAAGCTATTGATCTGGAAAAGTTTATTTACGGCGGGTTTACAAAGGAGAAAAGAGGATTGGGCTAAAATTTTTTAGTATGCGCGTAAAAAAAGGGGGTTGTGATTTTCACAACCCCCTTTTGGTGTTAGTGGTGGGCGATACTGGGTTTGAACCAGTGACTTCTACCGTGTGAAGGTAGCACTCTCCCGCTGAGTTAATCGCCCTTTATGTATAACGTGGCAACGTTTTAAAATATGAATAGCAAATCGTTTTTTGCCGGTCAACAACCATTTTGTGCCTGGCCAAAATTTTCGGGTGCGAACAAAAAGCCTTTTTTAATTTCGCCTTAATGTTCTTCAGGTTCTTCTTCGGCAGCTTCATCTGCCGCGTCATCACTTTCCGGTTGATCCTCATCCTGATCCGGATCAACAGCATCATCGTCTTGCGGCAAATCCATCTCCTGATCCTCGACGGCCGGCTCATCGGCGGATTCCGTCGTCTCTGTTGCGGATGGGGCTAAATCAGATTCGTCGGTTTGAGCATCGGCCTCTGGGCCCGGCGCCTCAAAACCCGTTTCATCATCTTTCGGAATCTCCACGCCCAGCTGACGGGCAAATGTGCCATCCGCTGCTTCCGTGATGTCCTGACGTTCTCCCTGCTCAGATGAAACCGCCGTTTCCGGTTCCGGGCCGTTTCCATCCGGTTGGTCGGCTGCAGTCGTGTCATCATCCGGTTGAGCATCGCCCGACTGATCCGGCTGATCTTCATGGCCGGCAGCCACCTCTTCGGCTATACCGACCTGGCCGAATTCCTGAATTTCTTTTAAGGTCGGCATGTCACTTAAGCTTTTCAGGTTGAAGATTTCGAGAAACTTACGGGTGGTGGCGTAAATCAACGGCCGGCCGGGGATTTCTTTTTTGCCCAGAATACGAATCAGTTTTCGTTCCAGAAGGTTACGGATAATCGCGCCGGAATCAACCCCCCTGATGCGTTCCACATCCGCCCGGATGATCGGCTGGTGGTAGGCGATAATGGCCAGGGTCTCCAGGGCGGCTTTGCTGAGCCGGACAGGAGCGGGCTTGAGCATTTTTTTGATCCACTCCTTGTAGTCGGGCCGTGTTCTGAACTGAAAGCCACCGGCAACTTCGTTGAGCAGGAAGCCGCCCTGGCGGGCTTCGTGTTCCGTGATCAGTTCATTGAGGGCCTCCCGGATTTCTTTTGCTTCGGCATCGGGAATGATCTGTTTGAACGTCCGTATATCAATGGGACTGTCGGCCACAAACAGCAGGCTTTCTAAAATGTTTTTCAAATCGTTGTGCATTGGCTTCACATTTTTTATGGCTTCGTAAAAAGCTCAGTATCTGTGTTGCGCTGCATCCTTCGGAATTTCACGTACTTCTATGTACGCGCCTCCTCAGGATTTGCGCGCCCCAATCTTAAGCTGGGGCTTGGACTTTTTACTTTGCCATCCCAATTTTGACTTTTTAAAGGTAGAACAACCGAATAACCCCGCTCTCCACATGCTGCCGGATCGCAACCAGTTGCAGTTTGACCATTTCCAGCAGGGCCAGGAAAATGGCGATCACCTCGCTTTTTTGTTTAACAT
This sequence comes from Desulfosudaceae bacterium, assembly GCA_963674745.2. GTDB lineage: Bacteria > Desulfobacterota > Desulfobacteria > Desulfobacterales > Desulfosudaceae > JBFMDX01. The sequence goes on from CAXXDV010000001.1 coordinate 2,291,618, forward strand.
TTTCAAGGAGTTCAGAAAAAGTCAGGGATTTTTTCTGCTCCAGCTTTTCCACGATTTCAGTTATTTTGTCTTTTATCGATATTTCGTCTCTGGCCAGTATCATTTTTGAAGATGCGGGAAGCTTGTCAAGTACTTTCTGAAAGGCGTCAATCAGTTCGAACAAACCGACCTCTATCATGTCGGCGTCCGCATCCTGTCGGAAAGCTTTTTTATCGATGGTTCGGATAAAGGTGTCTTCGTTGAGTATGGCCCTGTTGCCGAGGTCTTCCGCGGCGGATTTGATTTGCATGTACTCTTCCAGCCTTTTGGTGATTTCAGCGCGCGGATCTTCTTCGTCCTCCCCTTCGGCTGTGTGGGACGGCAGAAGGGTACGGGATTTGATATTGGTCAGGATGGACGCCATGTATAGGAAATCGCCGGCCAGGTTGATGTTCAGCATTTTCATCCATTCGATATATTCCAGAAACTGCCCGGTGATTCTGGCTATGGGGATGTCATAAATGCTGACTTCATTTTTTTTGATCAGGTATACCAGAAGGTCCATGGGGCCTTCAAAAATTTCGGTTATGACCTTGTATGGTTCGCTGATTTCCCGTGTTTCTTCGGTTTTGTCCGTGTCTGCCATGGCACCGGTAATATTCAATAAGGTTGTTTGCTGCCGGATTAAATCCCGATTGCCGATCGCACCTGGTCCATTGTCTGTTGCGCCACCCGGCGTGCCCGGGCGGTGCCGTCATTCATGATATCATCAACCAGTTGCGGCCGATCAACAAAATAAGCGCGTTTTTCCTGAATGGGCGCCAGACCCGTTATCAGGCTTTCGGCCAGTTTTTTCTTGCATTCAATGCATCCGATGCCGGCTTTGCGGCAATCCGCATTAATGGCGGCAACCGTAGCGTCATCCGTATAAAGCTTATGGAAAGAATATACGTTGCACACCTCCGGATCGCCGGGATCTGTTTTTCGGGCCCGCTGGGGATCGGTAATCATTTTTTTGGTGGTTCCCAGAATGGCCTCCGGGGTGTCAGCCAGATAAATGGCATTTTCATAGCTTTTGCTCATTTTCCGCCGATCCGTTCCAAGAATTCTTGGTGTTTCCGTCAGCTTGGCCTGAGGTTCCGGAAATACCGGGCCATAAAAATGATTAAAACGACGGGCAATTTCCCGGGTGATCTCGACATGGGGCACCTGGTCTTCTCCCACAGGCACGAGGTCGGCTTTATACATAATGATATCAGCAGCCTGGAGAACAGGGTAGCCGAGAAACCCGAAAGTGGAAATATCTTTTCCGGTTAACTGTGCCATCTGATCCTTGTAGGTCGGATTCCGTTCCAGCCAACCCAATGGCGTCAGCATGGACAGGAACAGAAAAAGCTCGGCATGTTCTTTGACCTGTGACTGGACGAACAGGGTGGCTTTTTCAGGTGACAGCCCCACGCTCAGCCAGTCAACGGCCATCATCCGGGAAAATTCGGATAGTTTTCCTGTGGTTTCATAATCGGTGGTCAGGGCATGCCAGTCGGCAATAAAGAAAAAACAGTCAAATTCATCCTGAAGACGGACCCAGTTCGCCAACGCCCCGTGAAGATTACCCAGATGCAGCGGCCCGGTGGGACGCATGCCGCTTAAGATTCTTTTTTTTGTTGCCATTAAACACTCCCGACAAAACAATCGTTCAATTCTGTTATTCAAAAATGAGGGATTCGGCCCGGATATGTCATGAATTTTTTCGACATAAAATGATGCTCAATACCGTATCGAAAAATTCATAAGATATCCGGGCTAACCGCCCGTGATAAATGCCAGCCCCGTGCTGCCAAGCGCAATATAAACCAGCGGTGTAATGAGATACCAGATAAAGGTAAACAGCCAGTCCGCCTTGATCATCAGCAATAAAAGCACCAGTATTATACCGAAGCGATCCAAGGATGCAAATCGTTTTCGCATATGTGGCGGCAGGAAGACAAGCAGTATTTTGCTGCCGTCCAGGGGCGGAATCGGTATGAGGTTAAAAATGGCCAGCAGGCCGTTGATGATCACGGAGTAAGCACATATCAGCAGCAGATCCGTCATCAGAAACATGGCTGTCGGCCCCATCGGCATCAACGCCTGGGCCGCGAAAAGCGTCATCCTGAAAAAGATACCGGAAATTATCAGCAACGCCAGGTTGGCCATTATACCGGCTGTAGAGACCCAGAGCGTGCCTTTTTTCCAGTCCTTCAGGCGGGCAAAATTGACCGGCACCGGCCGGGCATAACCGAAAACAAAGGGCGCACCGAAGACGCCCAGCATCAAGGGCAGGAGAAACGACCCGACCGGGTCAAGGTGTCGAATGGGATTGATTGTCACTCTGCCGGCACGTGCCGCGGTGTCGTCCCCCATTTTCAGCGCCGCAAAACCATGGGCGGCCTCATGGGCGCTGACGGCGAAAAGGAGGGGGACCACCATAACGACGATCCGGTTGATGTCAATTTCCTGAAACATATTGTTTGGCAATCTCCAACTCATCCAGGCGGGTCTTGACCTGCCCGTCCAGCTTGGCATTCAGGACCGTCCGGAGGATGTCACTGTAAATCGGACCGGACGGAATACCGAGCTTTTCCAGGTCATTTCCTTTAATCAGCAGGTGCACGTTTTTCAGCTTAAGAATATAGTGAGAAATCTGTTTTTTCACATCATCTTTGCCGGCAATGGCCATGATATAAAGGATGAGTTCTGTTTTAAAAGGTTTCAAGTATTCGTAAAGCAAACTGTTTTTGACCGGTGAATCCCTTTTTATCAGCGACAGGGCATTAACCGCCTCAAACCGTTCGTAGGCAAAAATAGATTGATAACGGTTATTTATCTCAAAGTTGTGGCAAATTTCCAGTGTTGTTTCCCGGTCACAACGGTTGATCAGCACCAGAAAATATACGGCCCATTTCATGTATGTCTTTTCCAGAAACAGCAGGTCGTACCAGGACACCACATCCCTGACCGATTCAAGTGCTTTTAGTGTCGTTTTGTTGATTTTGATAGCCGGATGAATAGCGGGCAGCAGCTTGTATTCCGCCAGCCGTTTAATCGCCGGTACGGGGTTGTCCTCCTCTAATATCTGGCTTATCTCTCCGAACACCCGGCGCCCGCTTAATCTTTTGAAGAAGTTCATTTTTACCGCATTGTCAATCAGGCTGGAGGTCATTTTGCCGATGGTGAATCCAAACCGTTGTTCAAACCGGATGGCGCGGAAAATACGGGTCGGGTCTTCGACAAAGCTCAAGTTGTGAAGTACGCGAATGGTTTTTTCCTTGATGTCCCGCTGGGCTGAGAAAAAGTCAATCAGCATGCCGAATTTATCCGGATTCAGAGAGACGGCCAGCGTATTGATGGTGAAATCCCGCCGGGCCAGATCGAGCTTGATAGAACTCATTTCAACCGTCGGCAGTGCCGCCGGAAACTGATAGTATTCCAGTCGGGCAGATGCCACGTCAATTTTAAACCCATCAGCAAAAGTAAGCACAGCGGTACCGAATTTACTGTGATAGTGGACCCGCGCATTCATGGTTTTGGCCAGTTTTTGAGCAAACGCGATACCGTCTCCTTCGATGACCAGGTCAACGTCTTCTGTCAGACGGTAGAGGAATAAATCCCGGACAAATCCACCTACGACATAGGCACTGAAGCCGATATCAGAGGCGGTTTCTCCGGCTGCCTTGAGAATACTCAATATACTATTCGGCAGTCGTTCAATCATAAAACGATTGATATTTTTTGTGTTGGGACGTACGGAACCATCCAGATAGGCCGGTTGCTGCTCTTTTTCTCTTTTGCTTTTCGACACCAGAAGGTTCAGCAGGTCGGTCCGGGTTATAACCCCCAGAAGCTCATTATCTTTGACGATCGGCAGGATGCGCTGATGCCCCTCAATGATCCTTTCCTGGATTTTAGGCAGCCCATCTTCGGGGTCAGACAATGAAAAATCGGTTGTCATGTAGTCGCTTACGGCTGCCTCGCCCAGGTCGTGATAGAGGGCTTTTTCGATGACCTGCCGGGTAATAAAACCCAGCAGGGCGCCGCCCTGATTTTCCTTTTCGGTGATCAAAAGGGCATTAATGTTATAACGGGTCAACAGTTCACCGGCCTGTCGGCAGGAGATCTCGGGTGTCGTTGAAATTACCGGAAACGACATTACATCTCTGGCCCGGATTTTGGATTGGATCTGTCGGGTCAGCTGTTTTAACAGGTGCTGTTCAGCCTGTGGCAATGTCATATTTTTGATGCTGGCGGAAGCGGCATAGGCGTGCCCGCCGCCCCCGAAAGGGATCAGTGCATGACTGGTATCAACCTCGGGGATTCTGGATCTGCCGACGACATATATCTTATTACCCATCTGGGCCAGCGCGAAAATAACGTCCAGGCTTTTCATTCGCTGCATCTTATGAACCAGAAAAGCGAAATCAGGCACATAATCATCCAGGGAGATAGAGACAATGACGACTGAAGTGCCGTTTATGTCGTGAATGCGGGAGTTTTTGATCATGTTATTTAGAATATCCACCTGTTCCGGTGTCATTTCCCTGGAAATAATATTGGCAATGGTATTCAGGCTGGCCCCCCGGGACACCAAAAAAGCCGCAGCTTCGAAGTCCCTGGGCGTGGTGGAGGAAAAGGTAAAGGAGCCGGTGTCCTCATAAATCCCCAGCCCCATGACGGTCGCTTCATCCGGTGAGATCGGTATTTTTTCTTTTTTAATCCGTTCGATCAGGATGGATACCGCGGCGCCTACCTCTTCATTTACCTGCATGTCTGCCGTAATATCGTTTTCCGACACAGGATGATGATCATAAATATGGATCTCAAGCGACTGGTCATCAAGCAGTTCGGCCAGTTGTCCGATACGGTTTTTCTGTTTGGTGTCAACAATGACCAGCCGTTCAATTTCAGAAAAATCGATGTCCCGGATGTTTTTCATGTTAAACAGATAGGCCATGGAACTGATAAAGAAATCGCGAAGATTCTTTTCGTTGGAACCCGGCAGAACCACAATTGATTCCGGATACAACTTCTGGGCCGCCAGCACGGACGCGATGGCGTCAAAATCCGAGTTGACGTGAGTGGTAATCACCGTGTTTTTTTTCTTCGATGACTGCTTTTCAGGTGTGTTCAGCATTCTATTATTGACATTATTCATTGCGATGTAAAAGGTAAATGCTTTAACATATGATACACGGTGACATTTAGCAAGCACATGGGGTGATGATGGAATAAAAAAATAAACTTATCACTATCATTAATAGCGGCGTTCTGGTATATAATTACTTGAAAATTATTATTCAATTGCCTATACTGACGAAAATAAGTTCATATACCGGGAAAGCTTCAAATATGCTGACGCTGTAGACGAATCTTATCGAATACAAAAGGGGGATATTATGCCGGTCTACATCTGGGAAGGCAAACGCCGGGATCAGAAACAAAAGGGGGAGATGGATGTCGCTGATGAAGCAGCGGTACGTGCCCAACTGCAGCGAATGGGCATTGCTCCGACAAAGATAAAGAAAAAACCCAAAGACCTTTTTGAAAATGTTGCCTTTCTTCAGCCACCGGTAAAACAGGAAAATATTATTCTTTTCTGCCGGCAGTTTTCCACCATGATCGATGCCGGTTTGCCCATCGTTCAATGCCTTGAAATTCTTCAGGTACAGGAAGAGAATGCGACCTTTAAGAAAGTTTTAAAAAGCATAAAAACAGATGTCGAAGGCGGTCTGACCCTGGCCGACGCATTGAAAAAACATAAACATTTTGACTCGCTCTTCGTCAACATGATCGCCGCCGGTGAGGCCGGTGGTATCCTCGACAAGATTCTGCAGCGGTTGTCATCTTACCTGGAAAAAAATGCCAAGCTTCAAAGACAGATCAAGGGCGCCATGATGTATCCGGTTATTACGATTGTCATCGCCGTTGTTGTTGTTATTGTCATCCTGGTGTTCGTTATTCCGGTTTTTGAGGCGATGTTCGCCGATTTCGGTAAAGAGTTGCCTGTTCCCACCCAGATTGTTGTCGGCGCCAGCCGAATCGTAAAAAGCAAAATACTTTACATTATTGGCGCTATGTTTTTGTTGGGCGTTGCCTACCGGCAGTTTTACAAAACCGAAAAAGGCAATCTGATTATGGACGGTATATTCCTTAAGCTTCCGGTTATCGGCGTCGTCATCCGTAAATCCGCCGTGGCCCGTTTTACCCAGACCATGGGCACCATGCTCTCCAGTGGTGTCTCAATTCTGGACGCACTGGATATCGTCGCTAAAACCGCCGGTAATAAAGTGATTGAAAATGCCGTTTATTTCACACGGGCCGGAATTGCTGAAGGGCGAACGGTGGCAGATCCGTTGGCTGAAACCGGCGTCTTTCCATCCATGGTCTGTTCGATGATCGCGGTCGGCGAGTCGACCGGTGCCCTTGACGCCATGATGGAAAAAATTGCTGCTTTTTATGAAGAGGAAGTTGATGCCGCCGTTGAAGCCATGACCTCTGCTATCGAGCCGTTGATGATGGTCTTTCTGGGGGGGTTGATCGGCGGTCTGGTCGTTGCCATGTATCTGCCCGTATTTAAAATGGCGGGCGCGATCTCTGGCGGATAATCTTTCGTTGTGAGATAACCGCCGCGGATCGCAAGGGTAATGATGACGACTGACGCGCGATTTACAGACGAATTCAAGCACAGGCTCAAATGGCTGATTGTTTTTCGTGCGCTCTTCGCCATTATCCTGCTCGGCTCAACGATTTTTTTCGCTAAGATCAGAAATCTGTACTATGACGCCGACGCCCTTATACTGCTCTATATCATTTCCATCTCGACGCTGGTGCTGTCAGCTGTTTATGCCGGTGCTCTGCCGTATGTAAAGCGGAAACGCCTTTTTTCCTACCTGCAAATCTGCGTTGATACGATTACGGTTACTCTGATTGTATATATTACCGGATGTTTTTACAGCGCTTTTAATTTTCTTTATCTGATTGTTATTATCAGTGCCTGTTTTTTTCTGTTCCGAAGAGGCGGCATGCTTATCGCGGGGCTTTGCAGTATCCAATACGGTACCTTGATTGTTCTTGAATATCATGGGCTGATCACTTCCGACCTTGATTTTATTGTTACCGATACGTCATACAGCGGTTCTTATGTGTTGTTTAAAACAACCATTATGATGATGGCCTGCTTTGCCGTTGCCTTCCTTACCAGCCTTCTGGTGGAAGAAGAAAGAAAGGCCCGTGGTGAACTGCTGGTCATGCGGAAATACGTCAAACGGGTGGAAAGAATGGCGGCGGTGGGTGAAATGGCCGCCGGACTGGCCCATGAGATCAGAAATCCGCTGGCCGCCCTTACCGGTGCCATAGAGATGCTGGAACCCGAAGTCGATACCGACGACAATCAGGACAACACCAGGTTAAGGAAAATTATTCAGCGTGAGACCAAAAGACTGAACTCGCTGGTGAATAATTTTTTACTGTTTGCCAAACCCCACAAGGGTAATATAAAAAAAATACCGCTGGATAAGATTCTGGAAGAAACACTGAATCTTTTTGAAGCCGGTTTGAAAAATAAAAATAATATTCAATGTGTGACGAATATTGTCGAAGACCTCTGGGTCGACATGGATCCGGAATACCTGCGGCAGATCCTCTGGAACCTGTTGTTGAACGCTGCCGATGCGATCAACGAAACAACCGATCAATCCGGCACCATCTCAGTCAATTTGTATCCGGTCAAAAGCAGGATGGTCAGGCTTGAAATTATCGATAACGGTTGCGGTATGCCCGCGGATCTGGTTGATGTTATATTTGATCCTTTTTTTACGACCAAATCAAAAGGTACTGGTCTGGGGCTTTCAGTTGTCCACAGGCTGGTTGAATCTTATGGGGGGCGAATTGACTTTGAAAGCGAACCGGGTAAAGGCACCAAGTTTGTGTTGGAATTAAGCCGATCCGGGACAGGGGACCGGTAAATATTGTAATTTTGCCATGTCTCTGTTGCCTGCCGGCAGATCCAGATTCTCGCGTTAGATCCCCATTGCCAGAAATACAGGCCTATATTCAAAGCCCCGGCATCCTTTTTCCCGGTTTTTTTATTTTAACTTAACCTTGACTATTTTATTAATGTTTTGTTATTTTAAATAGTTTAAATAAAATTTGAGAATTAATTATTAATACGGATGGATAAATATCGAAATGGAAAAACCCGAGACAATACTGGAGCTGAGAAAACAGAAAATTCAGACATTGCGAGAGATCGGAATCAACCCTTTTCCGGCTTCTTTTTCCGTGTCTCATACGGTAGCGGAAGTGGCGGCGCTGATCGAAGAAGGCCGGGCGCCGGCCCCGGATGATGATCAGGAACTGACCTTGGCCGGTCGTATTATTGCGGTAAATAATTTTGGTAAATCCGCATTTATCCGGTTCCGTGACCGAACCGGAACCATGCAGGCTTATCTTCAGCGAAATGTGGTCGGAGAAGAAGCCTACGGGCTGTTTAAACAAACGGATATCGGAGATTTTATCGGTGTGACCGGCGGTTTTTTTCAGACCAGAACCGGTGAATGGACCATGCAGGTCAAAAAGTTCAGGTTGCTGTGCAAAGCGACCCGGCCGCTGCCGGAAAAGTTCCACGGGCTCAAAGATCCGGAAAAGCGATATCGAAAGCGGTATCTGGATCTGATGATGAACCAGACCACGCGTGAGCTTTTTATTCTACGGAGCCGGATAATCCAGGCTATCCGGGAGTTTTTCCTCCGGCATGAGTTTATGGAAGTAGAAACCCCCATGATGCAGCCGATTCCCGGTGGGGCGGAGGCCAGACCCTTTGTAACCCATCATAACGCCCTGGACATGGAACTTTTTTTAAGAATCGCACCGGAGCTTTATTTGAAACGCCTGGTCATCGGGGGGTTTGAACGGGTGTTTGAAATCAACCGTAATTTTCGGAATGAAGGGGTTTCATCCCGTCATAATCCTGAATTCACCATGTTGGAATTTTATCAGGCATATGCGGATTATGAGGTTCTCATGGGGATGACCGAGGAACTGTTCAGTCATGTTTTGATGGCGGCAAAAGGATCGTTGAGTGTTGAATACCAGGGCCATACGATTGACTTTTCCCCGCCGTGGAAGCGCTTGACATTGGCCGAAGCCATGCGCGATATAGGGGGGTTGGCCTTGGACCAGCAAAGCAACAAAGACGGCCTGCTGGCATTTGCCGAAACGCACAATGTTCAGTTGACCAAGACCGAAAAATCCGGGAAAATTCTGACCAAACTGTTTGATGCCCTGGTGGAACCGAAACTGATTCAGCCGACATTTATTACCGAATATCCGGTGGAGGTATCTCCCCTTTCAAAAACCAATGAAAAAAATCCGGGTGTTGTCGACCGGTTTGAGCTGTTTATTGCGGGCAATGAAATCGCCAACGGTTTTTCAGAGCTCAATGACCCCGAGGACCAGCACGATCGCTTCATGTCCCAGGTCATGGCCAGGCAGGCAGGAGACGAGGAAGCTCACTATATGGATGACGATTATGTTGAAGCCCTCCAATACGGTATGCCGCCCACAGCCGGTGAAGGAATCGGTATCGACCGGCTGGTCATGCTGTTGACGGACGCGCCCTCCATTCGGGAGGTTATTTTGTTTCCCCACATGAAAAGAATTCCCGGGGAATAATTATTTGTAACTTTTTTTGCTGATATCGAGACGATTACGGTAAAACAATATGAACTACGAATTTTTGATCAGCAGGCGCCATTTAATGGCCCCCCGGGGTAACGCGTTTGTTTCGTTCATCACCCTGCTGTCGGTTGCCGGTGTGGTCATCGGTGTCATGGCTTTAATTATTGTAATTGCCGTCATGTCAGGATTCGAAAATGATATTAAACAAAGAATCCTTGGCGTGGAATCCCATATCGTTCTGTTTCATCATGGCGGACAGATTACCGGCTATGATAAGATTGTCGGGCAGGTTGAACAGATGAAGCCGGTGGTCTCGGCTTTGCCTTTTGTGATGACTCAGGTCATGCTCCGGTCGGCATCCGGCGTGACGGGCGGGATTTTAAGAGGTGTCGATCCGGAACGGGCGGCCGCATCCATACGGATTTTTGAACCGTTTGAGTCCTTAAACGAAAGGTTGACCTGCCGGGAACAGAGCACGGATAATGTCGGCCAGCCGCCGGGAATTATCCTGGGAAAAGAGCTGGCCGGACGTCTAAGGGTGGGGGAAGGCGACATCGTCTATCTGGTCCTGTCCATGGGGGCATTATCACCGGTAGGCCATATGCCGGCAGTCAAACGATTTGAAGTGACCGGTATATTCGAAGCCGGTATGCATGATTTTGACAGCGCGTTTGCTTTTGTCCATCTGGCAGAAGCCCAGCGGATACTGCACATGGAGGATGCTGTCAGCGGCATTGACATTCGTGTTAAGGATATTTACAAGGCGCGGGTGATCGCTGAGAATATTGTAGCTAGCCTGGGCGGTTATCCTTTCTATGCCAGAGACTGGATGACCATGAACCAGAATCTGTTCGCCGCATTGAAGCTGGAAAAGGTCGTCATGTTCATTATTCTGACCCTGATCGTCCTGGTGGCGGCATTTAATATCGCCAGTTCCCTGGTCATGATCGTCATGAACAAACGAAAAGAGATCGGCATATTGAAGGCAATGGGCGCCACCGGCAAAAGTATCCGGCGAATCTTTGTCATGCAGGGGATGCTGATCGGCGGTGTAGGCACCGCGCTGGGGGGGGGGCTGGGGGTAATTGCCTGTCTTTTACTCAAGCGGTATCAGTTTATTGAGTTGTCCAGTGACGTTTATTATATTACCAAGTTGCCGGTACAGCTTGAATGGCTTGACGTTACCGCAATTGCCGGTGCCGCTCTGCTCATATGCTACCTGTCGACATTATACCCTGCAGCCCAGGCGTCCAGGGTTAATCCGGTGGAGGCGATCCGTTATGGCTAATACAGTTAACGATGGCAAACACCAGAAAAGGGTCGGCGCCGGGCCGTTAATCAGTGGGAGTAATCTTTCCAAAGGCTTTAAAAATGACGGATTGCGGATCGAGGTGATCAGGGACACCAGTTTTGAAATTTTCGGCGGTGAGTCGATTGCCGTCGTCGGCGCATCGGGAATCGGCAAATCGACCTTTTTACAGGTTATAGGTGCCCTTGATCCACCGGAAAGTGGCACCCTGCTGCTGGAAGACCGAGATGTCTATGCCCTCGGTGAAACGGAGCTGGCCGGCTTAAGAAACCAGACGATCGGTTTTGTCTTTCAATTTCACCATCTGCTGCCGGAATTCAGCGCCCTTGAGAATGTCATGATGCCGGGACTCATAAAGCGTGACGACAGTCGATCGGTACGGCAGAATGCCGAAGAGATGCTTGTCCGGGTGGGGCTTAAAGACAGGCTGCATCACCGGCCGGCTGAGCTTTCAGGCGGAGAACAGCAACGGGTGGCCATTGCCCGGGCTCTGGTTTTAAACCCGCTGTTGTTGCTCGCTGATGAACCTACGGGTAATCTTGACAAAAAGACCAGCGGTCATATCCATGAACTGCTGCTGGAATTGAATCACGAGTTGTCAATGACGTTGATCGTTGCCACGCACAGTCCTCATCTGGCAAGACTGATGTCACGCAACCTGACTATAATCGACAACAATATCGTTGAAATACGGGATATATCGGAAGCGGGATAAATAATGTTGCTGAATAAAAAGGCGGCAGGATGGGCGTTTTGCTTTAGGCCTGCCAAAATTGTTTTTTTCTTGATGATTTCGGGCTTAACCCTGGTGTTAACATCATTAACGGTTCCGGTTCTGGCACAAAACGGGACGGAGCAGGAAATCGTGTCAGACGTTCAAATACAGGGCAATGTCCGCATTGAATCGGAAGCAATTAAAAAAGTGGTCCAAACCGGCACCGGGGATATTTTTAATAAGCGTCAGCTCTCGGATGATATCAAGTCGATTTATCGGATGGGCTATTTTGAAGACATTCATGTTGCGATGCAAGACGCCGATGGTGGAAAAATCGTTGTTTTTCATGTCAAGGAAAGGCCGACGGTCAGAAAGATTCTGTTTAAAAACAATCTTCTGTTTGATACCGACGAACTGATGAAGGAGATTTCCATCACCCGCGGTTCAATTGTCAATGTTGCTGATATCCAACGTAATATCAGGCAGCTCAAAGAATTATACAAAAATAAAAATTATTATAATGTTCAAATCACTTACGCCCTTCTTCCGGAAGATAATAATCAGGCGGACATCGAATTTCATATCGAAGAGGGCGATAAATTCCGGATTCAGAAAATTGATTTTGAAGGAAATCAGGTATACACCGATAAAGAACTGAAAAAAATTATCAAGACCGCTGAAAAAGGGTTCTTGATGTGGATTTTTTCTTCTGCCGGTGATTTGAAAATGGATATACTTTCTCAGGACATTGCCCGCCTGACTGCGCATTATCACGATAACGGCTATATTAATGCCAGGATCGGTGAACCCGAAATCGTTTACGGCCAGGCCCCGGCGGAAGAGGGTGAAAAAGAACCGGAAAAAGGCATTTATATCAAGTTTAAAATTGAAGAGGGAGAGCAGTACAAGGTCGGAAGCATCGATCTGTCCGGAGACCTGATTGAGGATGAACAGTTTTTACGGGACAGGCTGCAGGTAACGGAGGATACGGTTTTTAATCGGTCCCAGTTGCGGATGGATTTAATGCGGCTCACCGATTTTTATTCGGATCGGGGGTATTACTATGTCGATATTTATCCCAAAACCGACGTCAATGAAGAATCTCTGACGATTGACATCGATTATGTGATTACCAAAGGGGAGCTTGTTTTTTTTGATCAGATTATCATTACCGGCAACACCAAAACCCGCGACAAGGTAATCCGCAGGCAGTTGAGCTTTCATGAGCAGGAGCGTTACAGCGGACGAAAATTAAAATACGGCATCAGCCGGTTATACCGGTTGAACTATTTTGAAAACGTGGGCGTAGATGTTGTTGAAAAGAAAGCGGAAAACAAGATTGATCTGAAAATAGACGTTGAGGAAAAACCGACCGGCGAATTCTCTTTCGGCGGCGGCTACAGCAGCCAGGAGAAGTTTTTTGCTACCGCCTCTGTTTCCCAGTTTAACCTTTTCGGCCGCGGGCAGACATTACAGGTGCAGGGCCAGATGGGGGGGACAACCAATCAGTTCAAGCTCAGTTTTACCGAACCCTGGCTTTTTGATATCCCCCTGTCGGCAGGCATAGATTTTTATAACTGGGAAGTCGATTATGACACTTATACAATGGACACCACGGGCGGAGGACTGCGCTTCGGCTATCCTGTTTTCAGAGATACCCGTTTATACCTGTCCAACTCATATGAAGTCAACAGTATCCAAGATGTTTACCAGGATGCGCCTACTTCCATTCTCGACCTGCTGGACATAGATGAAGACCGTATTGTCACCAACAGCATTTCCATGTCTCTTGTTTATGATTCCCGCGACAACGTCATGAACCCGCGCAGAGGTGCTAAACATTCGCTTACCATCGAAAACGCCGGTGGCCTTCTCGGCGGTGACGTTGCCTTCACCAAATATACTTCCGAGTTGGGCTGGTATATACCGTTATTCTGGAAAACCGTCGGTTTTATTCATTCCAAAGGCGGTTATGTAAATGAAAATTCAGACGGCTATCTGCCGGACTATGAAAAATTTTATCTGGGAGGGATGAATTCGTTGCGGGGTTTTGACTGGCGCGATGTATCCATATTGGAGTTTGATGAGGATGGCTTTCTGATCGACGAACGGGGGGGGGATAAGTTTGTCCAGCTTAATCTGGAGTTTCAGTTTCCCCTTTTTGGTGACGAACTCGGTCTGGTGGGTGTCATGTTCTATGATACCGGTAATGTGTTCGATAAAGGGGATAACATTGATTTAGGCGACTTAAGAAAAAGCTGGGGCTTCGGATTCAGATGGTATTCGCCCATGGGGCCGATCAGACTGGAGCGGGGGTATGTGCTTAATCCCGAGGAATGGGAAGACTCCGGCGGGAAATGGGAGTTCAGCATGGGAACCGCGTTTTAAACACCAAAAAAGGAGTTTAAGAAATGAGACGAACGATTATTCAGATTGCTGGAATAGTGATTACGCTTTTAATCTGGGCGGGCGCCGGAATGGCGGCTGATGTCGCTAAAATTGGCGTGGTTGATTTTCAGCGGTTTCTGACGGAATCCAATATCGGGCAGGCAGCTCAGGAGGAGATTGAGACCGAAGGCGCCCGAATGGAGAAAGACCTTAAAACCCAGGGAGAAGCCATAGCCGCCTTGGAAAAAAAGCTGGAAGCGGACGCCCTGGTGGTCAGTGAGGAGAAACGGGAGTCGCAACTTCGAGAATACAGGATAAAAATCGGTGATCTAAAAGCACTGCAACAGAAATATACGATGGCTTTGAAGAAAATGGAGCAGGAATTGATCGCCAGGGTTCAAAAAAAGGCTTCGACACTGGCTTCGGAACTGGGCGAAAAGGAAGGGTATCTTTTGTTGATCGAAAAGACGGCGGTCATTTATCATCCGGCTGCCATTGATGTGACCGACGAGTTGATCCAATTCGCCAACGCAAAAGAGAACAAAACTGAAAATTCTCAATAAGCCTAATGGCCAGAGGCAAGCAGAGGTAAAGGCTGAAAAGGCGTGGAAAAATGAAATTACCGCTTAAGGAAATAGCCGCCATGGTGGGCGGTATGGTCCGGGGCAATCCCGATCATGGGATTTCCGGTGTGGCGCCTTTCGAACGTGCCGGAGAGGAAGATATCACGCTGGCCGGCAGCGCGACATACTGGAATGATCTGGATCGTACGACCGCCGGCGCCTTGATCGTACCCCAGGGGGTTGACTGCGGCGGTAGAAACGCAATCGAAACCGATAACCCGCAGGCGGCTTTTACCAAACTGATCAATGCCTTTGCCGCAAAAAAGAGACCCGGTTGCGGGATCGCCCAGCAGGCATGTATCGGCCGCAATTTTTCCTGCGGGCAGGCTGTACATATATCCCCGGGGGTTGTTATCGCCGATGACGTAACGCTGGGAGACCATGTTGTTATCTACCCGGGCGTTTTTATCGGGGAAGGCGTGACCATCGGCAGCGAAGTCGATATTCATGCCAATGCTTCTGTCATGTGGGGCTGCGTAATCGGTGACAGGGTTATTATTCAGGCCGGTACGGTGATCGGCAGCGATGGCTTCGGCTATAAACGGGACGGTGATCAATATCTCAAGATGACGCATACCGGTATTGTTCAGATCGATGATGACGTTGAGATCGGGGCCAACAATACCATTGACCGCGGCACGTTTGATAAAACCTGGATAAAATCCGGGGTTAAAACCGACAACCTGGTGCATATCGCACACAATGTTTCGGTCGGTGAGAACACGATCATTGTGGCCCAGTCAGCCATTGCCGGCAGTGTTGTCATCGGCAGGAATGTCGTAATCGCCGGGCAGGCCGGTATCAGTGATCATCTTGAGATCGGTGACTTTGCCATTATCGGCCCCCAGGCCGGTATTGCCAAGTCCGTTGGGGCTGGAGATGTCGTTTCCGGCACGCCGGGAATGCCCCACAAGCTGTGGCTGAAAACCCATAGCCTGATCACCCGGTTGCCCGCGATTAATAAGAAAATAAAATACCTGGAGAAAAAGGTGACCGAACTGGTGACCGGGTTGGAGAAAAATGAATGAGATGAGAATTGATATCAATAAGATCATCTCGGTGCTGCCCCAGCGATACCCTTTTATTATGATAGACCGGGTGATCGACTATGTTCCGGATCAAGAGATAACCGCCGTGAAGAACGTTTCTGCCAGTGACCCCTGGATGGCCGGACATTTTCCGGACAATCCCGTTATGCCCGGGGTCCTGATTCTCGAGGCCATGTGTCAGGCCGGCGGTGTGCTGGTCAATCTGTCCAATGAAAAAGCAGCAAGATACCTGGCCGGGATGGATAAAGTAAGGTTCAGAAAAAGGGTCATCCCCGGTGACCAGCTGGTCATCCACGGAAAGGTCCTGAAAAGAAAGTTGAACATGATTAAAATGGAAGTGTCCGCCACGGTTGACGGAACGCTGGTCGCGAAAGCACAGATTATGGCCAGCACAGGAGATGAAAATGATACATCCGACAGCGATAATTGATTCCAGTGCTCAAATAGCGTCAGACGTGGAGGTCGGACCCTACGCCATTATTGCCAATGATGTCGTCATCGAGGCGGGCACGAAAATCGGTCCCCACGTGGTGATTGATGCCTACACCAGTATCGGTCCGGAATGCCGGGTCTATCAGTTCGCCTCAATCGGCGCGCCACCTCAGTCGGTCAAGTATGCAGGCGAAAAAACAGAGGTGAAAATCGGTCGGGGCTGCGCCGTTCGGGAGTTCGTTACCATTCACCGGGGAACCAAGTCCGGTGGCGGTGTAACGGAAATCGGCGAGGACTGTATGCTGATGGCCTATACCCATATCGCCCATGACTGCCGGATAGGGAACCGGGTACTGTTTGCCAATAACGCTACCCTGGCCGGACATATTTCAGTCGGGAATAACGCCACCATCGGGGGGCTGGTTGCCATTCATCAGTTCGTTAATATCGGGAGCCACGCCTTTATCGGCGGTAAGTCGGCAGTCGTTAAAGATGTGCCCCCCTACGTAATCGCCGCCGGGGACCGGGCCAGACTTTATGGTTTGAATACAGTCGGGCTGAAGCGGAATAATTTTTCCCAGGAAACCCTTTTGTCTCTGAAAAAAGCCTACCGGATTATTTTTAGAATCGGCCTGACCTTAAATGAAGCCATTGAAAGGGCTTATGCCGAAGTTGAGCAGACCCCTGAAGTGGAGACTTTTTTGGCGTTTATTAAATCCTCCCGTCGCGGCATCACACGCTAAACGGTTTTTGCCGGCGGCCGGGTAAAATGGTTACAAGATGAAAATTGGACTGATCGCGGGCGGGGGCAGCTTTCCGCTGGAATTCGCCGATGCCGCCCGAAAAAACGGCAAACAGGTCTTCACCGTCGCCTATCACGGCGCGGCCGACCCCGACATCGGGCATCGGGTGCATGCCGTCGAGTGGCTCTATGTGGGGGAGATTGAAAAGCTGATCCGGTTTTTTAAGGAAAATGATGTCAGGGAAACCGTTATGATGGGTGGTGTCGACAAGCGCGTCATGTTTTCAGATTTCAGACCGGATGAGACCGCTTTAACCCTGATTGCCGGACTGACCGAAACACATGACGATGCATTGCTGAGAGGTTTCGCGGCGGTTCTGGAAGAAAACCATATCGCGGTCCGCGCCTCCACATTCTTGCTGCCGGAACTGCTTGCGCCGGAAGGTTGCTGGACGAAAACCGCTCCGGACGAAGCCCAGCAGTCGGATATCGCTATCGGCTGGAAAACGGCCAAGGCCATCGGCGACCTGGATATCGGGCAATGCGTGGTGGTGGAAAAAGGGTCGGTCCTGGCCGTGGAAGCCATTGACGGCACGGATGCCACTATCAAAAGAGGAGGCGGACTGGGCGGTGGTCAGGCTGTGCTGGTAAAGGTCAGCAAACCGAATCAGGATATGCGCTTTGATGTCCCTTCAGTCGGTCCGGCCACGATTCAAACCATGCACGAGGCAGGGGTCAGGGTTCTGGCCATGGAGACCGGAAAAACCGTCGTTTTCGACAGGGAAAAAATGATTGCCATGTCAAACGATTATAACATAGCCATTGTCGGGTTGAGTGAGGAACAATGTCAGAGCTTCGCGTCGGCGTAATCGGGTCCGGATATCTGGGAAAATTTCACGCTGAAAAATATGCTGCCATGGATGGTGTGACCTTGGCCGGTGTGGTTGATGTTGATGCCGTCGCCGCCGGAGCGGTGGCAGACCGTTTGGGGTCGACCGCCTATACGGATTACAAGGATCTGTTCGGCCGGGTGGACGCGGTCAGTATTGTCGTGCCTACGCCGGCGCACTGTCCGATCGCGTTGGCTTTTCTGGAAAACGGTGTTGATGTTATGGTGGAAAAGCCCATGACCACCACCCTGGAAGAAGCTGACCGGTTGATCGAGCTGGCTGAGAAAAAAGATCGCATTATTCAGGTCGGGCATCTGGAACGGTTCAATCCTGCTGTTCACCCGCTTAAGAACATCGTTGATCGGCCCCTTTTTATCGAATCTCATCGGTTGAGCATTTATAAAACCCGGGGTACGGATGTCAGCGTGGTGCTGGACCTGATGATTCACGATATCGATCTTATCTTGAATTTTGTAAAGTCCGAGATAACCGATATCCGAGCGGCCGGCGTATCCATCATTTCAGACAGCGTGGACATCGCCAATGCCCGGCTCGAGTTTGAGAGCGGTTGTGTGGCCAATATTACCGCCAGCCGGGTCTCCAACCGCAGTGAACGAAAAATCCGATTGTTTCAGAAGAGCGCATACATATCTGTCGATTTTGCCGACAGCGGTATCACGGTGGTGAAAAAGGGTGATGCCGACAACGGCAGTGGACCCATCCCGGGCATGAACGCGCAGCAGCTTTCTTTTGAAAAATGGGATGCCCTGGAACAGGAACTCAAAGCCTTTGTCGATTGTGTCCGGCACCGCAAGCGCCCCCAAGTCTCAGGTCACGAGGGACGCAAAGCCCTCCAGACGGCTCTGGCCGTGATGGAACGGATAAACCAGACGGGAAAGCGATTTGAATAATCAACTTCCAACCAAACCGGTGCCTCCCGCCAGATGCGTCATGATATCGGCGGGTGAAGCTTCCGGTGATTTGCATGCCGCCAATTTGATCCGAAGTATGCGCAAAAAATGGAGCGATCTTTTTTTCTGCGGCATCGGCGGCGCGGCCATGCGCCAGGCCGGGGCCAAGATTGTCGTGGACGCCGATCAGCTGTCCGTGGTCGGTATTACAGAAGTTCTGGCCCGGTTGCCGGCCATTTTAAATGGACTGGATGCCGCCAAAAAAGTGCTTATTTCCCGCCTGCCCGACCTCCTTATTTTGATCGACTTTCCGGATTTTAATTTCAAGCTGGCCGCTGTTGCCAAACAGCAGGGGATCCCGGTTTTTTATTATATCACACCCCAGGTATGGGCCTGGCGTCAGCGGCGGATTCACACCATCAAGCGGCTGGTTGACCGGGCCGCGGTCATTCTTCCTTTTGAAGAGGATTTTTTCAGACAGCATGGTGTTCCGGTTTCCTTTGTGGGCCATCCCTTGCTGGATTCAGGATACGAAAATCTGCCGGTGCCTGCTGAGCATTCACCGCAACTAAACGCGCCCGTTGTCGGTTTTCTGCCCGGTTCCCGCACCCGCGAAATCAGGAAACTGCTGCCGGTCATGCTGAACGCGGCCATGGCCATCAGCCGTCAGCATGATCAGGTCCGGTTTCTGGTGTCCAAAGCGCCGTCTGTTTCCCCTGACGTGTTTGACCGGATTGCCGGGCAATTTTCCGGCCGGGTAAATTTTGAGATCGTGACCGAAAAGGTGGACGTTATTTTAAACCAGGCCACCCTGGTGGTGGCGGCCTCGGGAACGGTTGCCCTGGAGGCGGCCCTGACCGCTACGCCCATGATCGTGGTTTATAAAGTATCGGCCTTGAGTTACTGGCTGGGCAAGCTGCTGGTTCGCTTGCAGCATGTCAGCCTGGTCAACCTGATTGCGGGCAAAGAGGTCATCTCCGAACTGCTGCAGGGCGACGCCACGCCTGAAACTATTGTTGCGCATGTGTCGGCATTGTTAAATGACCCTGACAAATTACAGCAGGTCCGAACTGAGTTGCTGGACGTGCGCCGGAAACTGGGCGGTGGCGGGGCTTCCGACCGGGCGGCCGGGATTGCCCTTGAGATGCTGGAATCATGATCGAAGGGTGCTCATAAAGGTTTTTTTCGGAGGTTGATTCCATATTTAATTTGGGGATACATATGGGGTGTCAGGCATCCCAAAGGGCACACGGTGTGAACAGAAATGGATTTTCTCAACGCAGCAGGGCTAAAAGGATAATTTTTTAGTGGCACTATTTAAAATAGAGAATCGTTACCGGAACCTGCTGGGTTATATCAAGGACAACCGGTTCAGGCTTTACGGGGCCATGTTTTGCATGCTGATTACGTCCGTAAGCACGGCCGCTACCGCCTATCTGGTCAGACCGGTGATTGACAAGATATTTGTGGCCCATGATGCGTCCATGCTGAAACTGATCCCCCTGGCGGTGATTGCTGTGGCATTTCTTCAGGGGCTGGGCATGTACGGTCAGGAGGTTCTGCTGATTCGCGTGGCCCAGGGGATTATCAAGGAGTTCCGGGACAGGCTTTACGCCAGGATCACCACCCTGCCGCTGGCTTTTTTCCATGAGAAAAAGACCGGGGTGCTTATGTCCCGGATCACCAATGACATTCAACTGATCAAGTCGGTGGTGGCCCATGCCATTACCTATCTTGTCCGGGACGTGTTCACCCTGATCGGCCTTTTGTGCGTGACTTTCTACCAGATATGGCAACTGGCTTTTGTGGCCTTTGTGGTCCTGCCGTTGCTTTATTATCCCATCGCCGCCATCGGCCGAAAGGTAAGGCGCATATCCCGGCGTTCCCAGACGCGGGTCGGAGATATCAATTCCTTTCTTCATGAGACCTTTGTGGGCAACAAGATCATCAAGGCCTTCGGCCGGGAAGAATATGAAATCGATCGATTTTATGAAAAATCCGCCGCTCTCTTTGATATTGAAATGAAAAATATCAAGACCAAGGCCCTGACCTCACCGATTGTGCAGGTCCTGTCCGGCCTGGGGGTGGCCTTGGTGATCTGGTTCGGCGGTTCCCAGGTGATGAGCGGTGTTTATACCTCCGGACAGTTTCTTTCTTTTCTGGCAGCGGTCATGCTCATGTACGCGCCGTTAAAACGACTGTCCAGCCTTAACGCCCAGGTCCAGCAGGGCATGGCGGCGGTTGACCGGGTGTATGAAATTCTCGAGGTGCAATCGGATATTGTCGAAGCCCCGGACGCGGTTGAAATTAAAGGCAGGCATCACCGGGTGACCTTTGATAAAGTGGATTTTTCTTATAATGGCCAGGAGCAGGTTCTGACCAATATCGACCTTGATGTGGCGCCGGGTGAAGTGATTGCCATTGTCGGTGCCAGCGGCGGCGGCAAGACCACCCTGGTCAACCTGATTCCCCGTTTTTACGACGTTTCATCCGGCGCGGTCCTGGTCGACGGGCTGGATATCCGCCAAGCAACCATCGCCTCGTTGCGGAAACAGATTGCCATTGTGACCCAGGAGCCGATTTTGTTCAACGACACCATTCGTGCCAATATTGCTTACGGCAACCCGGATGCTTCAGAAGAGGATATCATCCGGGCGGCCAAAGATTCCTATACGTATGATTTCGCAATGCGTTTTCCCGAGCAGCTGGATACGGTCATCGGGGAGCTGGGCGCGAGGCTTTCCGGGGGACAGAAACAGCGGTTGTGTATCGCCCGCGCCCTGATCAAGGATGCGCCGATTCTGATACTGGACGAGGCCACGTCTTCGCTTGATACCGAAGCCGAGGCCATTGTTCAGAAAGCCCTGGCCAATCTGATGAAAGGCCGGACGACATTCGTTATCGCCCATCGGCTTTCGACGGTCAGCCACGCCGATCGGGTGATCGTGATTTCAAACGGGAAAATATCCGAGCAGGGCAAACACGACGAACTTTTGGCCCTGGGAGGGGATTACTACCGCTTATGCCAGATGCAGTTTAAAAACGGCGGCTGATCTTCCCTGATTTATCAGACAATCACCATCCGTTTAACGGCTTTAACGACTTCTTCAGGGTCATCTATCACCTGGAGGATATCGATGTCATTGGGTGATATTCGTTTCTCGTCGAGGAGTTGTTCTTTTATCCAGTCGATCAGCCCGGACCAGTAATCCGTTCCCACCAGAATCACCGGCAGCGGTTTAATCCGCCTTGTCTGGATCAGGGTCACGGCCTCAAATAATTCATCAAGGGTGCCGAATCCGCCGGGCATGATGATGTAGGCCTGGGCGTATTTTATGAACATGACCTTGCGGATAAAAAAATATTCAAACTCCTGCGTGATATTGGCAAAAGCATTGGGCTTTTGCTCAAAAGGCAGGACGATATTCAAACCGACTGATCGGCCGTTTTTTTCCGCGGCCCCTTTGTTGGCCGCCTCCATGACGCCGCCGCCGCCGCCGGTGATTACGGCAAATCCGTTTTGCACGAAAAGGCCGGCAATTTCTTCCGTAGTTTTGTAGACCGGGGAATCCGGTTGTATGCGGGCGGACCCGAAGATGCTGACTGCCGGTCCGATATCATGAAGCGCCTCGACACCGTCAACAAACTCGCCCATAATTTTGAATATCCGCCAACTCTCCTCCAGCTTGAAGTCATCAATTAAAAACTGCCTTTTCATTTTGTCCTTTCCTATAATTTTCTCGGCTCCCGGTCGAAAAGGTTACTTCACCCGTCACCCGCGTCCTTTCAAGCCAATGGTGACCTTGTCTTGCTCCACGATAACCGGAATCTTCCGGTTTCCATCTGAATATCTGAGCATTTCGTCCAGATTGGCCGGGTCTGCCAGGACATCAACGTAGCGTACGGAATTTCCTTTTTTCGTATACGCCTCACGGGCCAGGGTGGTGAACGGTCAGGTGCTCTTCCCGAAGATTATGATTTGATGGTTTTGATTCATAAGCTTTTATTCAGAAGACGCCCGATACGTGAAAAAATATTACGCTGCTTGTCCACGTCTTTTATCTTGAGCACAATTACCGTAATGTTATCCAGACCGCCCTTTTCATTGGCCAGATCAACCAGCTTTTTACAGGCAGCGGCCGGTTTGTCGCCCAGGGCCGTATCCAGGATAACCTCTTCTGAAATCATGTCGGTCAGGCCGTCTGAACAGAGAACGAAGGTGTCTCCGGCCAGGCCTTTCTGCTCGACAGTATCGGGCGTTACTTGAGGCTTGGTGCCCACGGCCTGGGTCAGCATATGTTTGAATTCTTCATTCAGCGGCTCACCGTCCGGGTTGGCCGCCTTGGCGGCAGAAGCGACCGTATGCAGGGTCGATATCAGTTCAATCTGATCATTACGGATTAAAAACACCGGGCTGTCACCGACATTGGCCACGATAACTGTCTTGTCAGTCAAGAAAACAGCCGAGATTGTCGTACCCATTCCCGCGTATTTCGGATTATCAGAAGCCAGGTCGAGAACGCTCATGTTGGCCAGATTAATCCCGGCCAGCAGCCGGTTGGCCTGTTTGGAAAGCCGCCGTCGGGTATCCGGTAATTCCTCGGGGTTTTTATGATCTGTAATGTTTTTGATATAGCTCAGGATGGTCTCGGCGGCGACACGGCTGGCCACTTCTCCGGCAGCGTGTCCGCCCATACCGTCGGCTACCACATACAGCCCCAAGGCCTCGTCAATCACAAAAAAATCTTCATTGGCCTTTCTTTTTCTGCCGGTATCTGTCAGGCCCGCAGACTCAACGATAAGCATAAGGTGCCCTTTTGTTATTTGTTGCTTTGTTGTCTCTTGCTCCGGGCAGCGTCTATTTTCTGGCCGAGTGTTCTCAAGTGTTGCGCCATCTGCCCGGCTGACTGGTATCTTTGTTCCACCTTTTTGGCCATTGCCTTGTTGAGAATGGCGACCAGCGGTTTGAATATTTTGGGATTAATCTGCTGTGGGTTGGGATGGGGTTCGTTCAATATTTTGTGCATCAACTCGGCCGGGCTGCTTCCCTTAAAGGGGACTTCTCCTGTCAGTAATTGAAACATCATGGTGCCCAGAGAAAAAATATCACTCCGGCCGTCCACTTTTTTGCCTGTAATCTGCTCCGGAGACATGTAATAGGGTGTCCCCTTGATGATGCCCGTTTTGGTCTGTGAAGAAGCCGTTATCCTGGCTATGCCGAAATCGGTTATTTTAATTTTATTGCCTTTGATCAACATGATATTGGCCGGTTTGATATCGCGATGGACGATACCTTTCTGATGCGCGTAGTCCAGCCCTTCCGCAATGTCCGCGATGTAATCAATAACCCGACGCATGGGCAGCAGGTTTTTTTTCTTGGTATATTTGTCGAGGTCATCTCCTTCCAGGTACTCCATGGCAATGTAAGCCAGGTCCTGCTCTTCACCGGCGTCATATATGGTCACGATGTTGGGATGGGACAGGGTGCCGGCACTTTCGGCTTCCCGGAAGAATTTGGCCTTCATTTCCCTGGCTTCGTCTTCGTCGAAATCTTCGCTGAATTTGACGGTTTTAATAGCGGTCGTCCGGTTAATGCGGGGGTCCTGGCCAAGGTAGACAGTGCCCATGGCACCTTTGCCGAGCTGCTTCATGATTTCATAGCGGCCCAGCGTGGGCCGGACGCCTGATGTACCGGCCATGTCATCGCCGCCGCTGCCGATAAAGTCGCTGCCGAACACCATGGTCTCGCTGGCCAGGTTCAGTTTTTTCTTCTTATCGGTGACGTCTTTGAACTTACTGTCATGTTGTTCGATGTAACCATATACCGCCGCTGCCTTGTTGAATTGGCGTTTGCGCTCGTAGTCCAGGGCCAGGTTGTAAAGCACGTCTTTCATTTCATCGTCGACCGGTACTTTTCTGAATTTATCAAAGGCCATATCCAGCATGCCCTGGGATTGGAAAGAGATGCCCAGCATACGGTTGGTCTGCGCGGATTCACCTTCGACCTTTTCCTTGCCCGCTTCGGTCACAAAATAATTGATGGATACAATACCGGTATAACCAACGATCAGAAGAAGAAGCGGGTAAATCACCTGAATCCAGATATTTTGCATCAGGAAAAAATAAGCCGAACCACCGATCAGCAGGCAGACAAAAAAGAAAAAGGTAGTTCCGGCAATAAGGGCCTTCATCCTGGGAAAACCCCATGTAATCAACAACCCCAGTAATACGATGGCGATCCCCTGGCTTTTACCGCCAAGCGGCATTTCCCGGATGAAATTCTGGTTCAAAATGGACCATATGATATTACCGCTGAAATCACCGAAGGAGGTCCCGGCCGAAACCGGCGTGCTTAAGGGGTTGGCCAGTCCCTTGGCAGAAAAGGATAGCAGTACGATTTTTCCCTTGAACAGGCGCAGGGGGATTTTATCGTTTATAACGTCAAAGAACGAGTAATGCTTAAACGCCTCATCGGAACCGATGAAGTTGATCAAAATTTCCGAAGAGGATGTCAAGGGAATGGTGATGTCTTTTAAATATATTTTATCCCCTATTTTTGCAGTGATTTCAGAGGGTTTGATGTTCAGATAGTTGGCCGCGATCACCAATGAATAGGAAGGAATGAACAAATCGTTGAACTGATAAAACGGGCGTTCTCTTCTGAATGTGCCGTCTTGATCCGGGGCATAATTGATATGTCCCATGCCGGCGGCGGCTTTCTGGAAAGCGGCGATGGGAAGGGTGACATCACCGGATTGGGGATGCCTGAGCGGCCCGGAAGGGGCATGGCTGACGTTAATGGCCTGTGAAGCGATGACGGTGTTTTTTCCTGTTTCATCTTCTTCCGGCAGCAGGGTGTCTTTGAAAAAAACGGGTAAGATCACATTCCCTGCGTTTTTCATGGATTTTGCAAGCTTGGAGTCCCGGTCAAGATTTTCCCTGGCATCGGAAACGGCATTTAAAAAGGCCGGTGCTTTCGGGTCATCGAAAAAAGATGATTTGAAAATATCCTCCAGCCTGTCAATCTCCAGCAAACCGGCATTTTCTTCGGCCTCGCTGTAGATGATATTCAGACCGATAACAGCCGGTTTTTCCGTTGCGATTTTGTCTATACAGGCGGCGATCATTGACCGGGGCCAGGGCCAGCGGCCGAGGTTTTCAATGGATTCATCATCAATTTCGATAATAACGACCCGGTCCGTGGCTTCGGCCTGAATTTTCAACTTCATCCAGGTGTCGTAAAGCTTCAACCCCAGCGTGTCAAAAAAATCAATGCGGATAAATGCCAGGAGTAAAAAAAGGATAGTGACCGTCAGGCCAAAAACAAGTGTGGGATTTTTTTTTATCCAATTCATTCGGTTTCAGGCAACCTGTTAGAAATCGAAAGCGTTTACCATGAACACGACCTCCCCTTTTTGAAACGGCGTTTTCATGTCATGGGAAAATTATCAGTCCTGTAATTATAAGGTAAGCGATTAAAAGGTGTCAATAGATAGTGTCTACCCCTTTTAGATGGATCGAAACGAGATAAGAAGGCGGATAGATTCCATATCTTTCCGGAAGTGCCGATTACCTGAATTTGATCTGCCGGGCCGCCAGAAACACTAATTTTAGCAGTATCCAGCCGTGTTTCCATCTTTTGATTTTCGTTGTGCCGTAAGTCCTGCGGCGATAACGGACGGGCAGATCAATTATTTTAAGGTTAATCCTGGCTGCGTTGAAAAGAAGATCAAAATCGCCGAAAGGATCCATAAGGCTGAGGCCGTCCGGGTTTTGCTTCATTTTTTCATAATCTTTTTTCCACAACGCCTTGGTGCCGCAAAGCGTGTCTTTGACGGGTTGATCAAGCAACCAGGACAACAGCAGGCCGAAAGCCTTGTTGAACACCATGTTTAAAAAGCGCATGCTTTGATCTTCCAGTGGATATACCAGCCGGACACCATTGATGAAATCGCCTTTTCCGGTTATCAGCGCTTCGACAAAGCGGGGAAGGCCTTCGGGAGGGACGGTCATGTCGGCATCAAGGATGACCAGGATATCACCGGTCGCCTGGTTGAATCCGGCCCGGACGGCATCGCTTTTTCCCTGCCCGGGCTGCTTGATGAAGCGGATGTTTTGGTTCGAAAATTCGTTGATGGCATGGCGGATCGTTTCCTCGGTTCCATCCGTGGATCCCCCTTCGACGAAAATCAGTTCCGTATCGTACCCCGGCAGTTTCGTCTGTTGCAGCAGGTCCGGGATGTTTCCGGCTTCGTTCTTGGCCGGGACTATGATTGAAACAATCGGGGTTGACAGGGGGTGACAGCGATTCTCCGGTGGTGATAACGGCCGGGCAACAATGTAATTTGTTAACCCGAACCATTGAAAGGGTAAAAAATTTATCAGGAAACGGTTTGCCGTTGCCTCCAGCAGCGGACATCTTGCCGGAAACAGGATTCTGGTTCTGTTGCCGAGGGGCTCAAATCCGGACAGGCGTAAAAGGTTGAAAATATCCATGGGCGTCAGCCAGTTTTGTTTCAGCATATCGGCTGCCAGGTGACACTTTCTGGCCAATTCAAACGGGATGCGCCATACATTATTAAAAAAATTGATGATAATCCGTGTGCCGGCATGACACAAAGGCCGGATTCCCGTTAGCACCGATTGCACATCCCACAGGTCATTTATCAGATCGGAAAGGATGATTATATCGAACCTGGCGCTGAATGCCAGCTGGTGAACATCAGCGCAAACAAAGTCGAGATGAGGATATTTTTTTTTGGCCTGCTTGATCATGGGGATTGAAAAGTCAACGCCGACACCAACTTCAGGTGCCAGGACGTTAAGCAGGTCGCCCTGACCGCATCCAAGTTCCAGGACCGTTAATCCGGGTGGAATCAGGAAATGATAATAACGCTGGAGCAGGGAGTGGTAAAAGCGGCCGGTGCGCCGGCCTTTGTTTATCCTGTCCATGCAGATGGCATCCCATTGCCGTCGCCTTTTGGTCTGATAGGTTGCCTCTGGTGTCGGGGTAGCGGTCATCATCTTTATATCTGGTTCATCTCCCGAAAATATGTATTAAGCATTCATAAAAATTTTCATTAACAACCCCTTGAACCCTCGACCCCTTGAATCCTTGAATGCTTGAACCCTGTGTGCCCACTAAATTGGAGAAGAGCCTTGTGTGTAAATCGGTTTACCGGCGTTTGGTTTAATATTATTATTCATTTTTTCATTTGTTTATGTAATATAAAGCAGATCGTATGACAACAGGCAAATATATCAAAAACCCAGCCAGGATATGCAGGTGGCAGTTGCCACGGCGTGGACGAGGCATATCCGGGATAAAGGATGGCCGGGAAAGGACCCCAAAAAAATATGGCGGATGGTAATACCGGTTTGAAAAAAATCGCCATCGGTTTGGCGGGGTTTTCCCTGATTGCCTGCCACTGGCTGATTTTTTCCAGATTTTTCCCCATTTTGGGGGGGGGGCTGGGGCATGATTTCACCCTGGGACTGCCACAGCTGTTGTCCGGATATTTTTGGTTTCGAAATAATGGCCTTTCGTCGGTTTTCTGGTTTTCGCCTTTTATCTGTGGCGGTGTGCCGGCATTTGCCCATCCCATTCATTTTTTTTATTCCATGCCACAATTTCTGACCTTTCTGGTGGACCCTTTTTCAGCCGTCATGCTGAATTTTATCCTGTTCGCGACCGTCGGCTTCTGGGGGCATTATTTTCTCGTGCGCCGGGTGTTCGCCACGACGGCTTATACGGCATTACTTTGCGCCACTTTGTTTCTTTTTAACGGTTTTTATGTTTACCGGTATATTATCGGACATTTTCTTTTTCATTCCTTTATGCTGACTCCCTGGTGCGTGTTACTGCTGGTGGATCCCGTCTTGACGACAGGAGGGGGGCGAGTTGGAAAGAACGTGGGTGCCTGTACGATAACGGCTTTGATGATCAGTTATATGGTTCATTCCACGCTGCAGAACCTGATGCCGCCTGTTATGCTGAGTATTGTTGCGGCCAGCCTGGTCAGTGGTCTTGCCCTTGGTCGGCAATTTTCAACAAAAGCCTGGGCGGCACGGTTTTTTTGTGCCTGTACGCTGGCCCTGGGTATATCAGCGGCCAAATTGAGCGCGCTTTATCATTTTTTAAGCCATGTACCCAGGACAGGTTATATGTTGCCTCAGTTTACCAGCCTGCCCGATCTTCTTTATGTTCTGTTTCAGTCGCTTTTTTTCAGGCCGGCCTGGGAAAGGGCGCGACAATCCATGACCCATATGCAGTTTACATTGAAACGTCATGAGTTTGAGTTCGGGCTGACGTTTGTGCCACTGCTCATTCTGGGCGTTGGCGTAATTTATTTCCTGCTGTTGTTAAGGAAGGGTGACCGACGGCGGTTGTTTTTGAAAAGTATAAACGCCAGGACCCTGTCGCTTGTAACGGTCTTGTTGCTGTTGCTGGCTCTGCCGATTGTCTTGAATTATTACACGCCCGCCTGGAACCGGTTTTTAAAAACGGTTCCCATCATCGGCAGCAGCACACAATGCACGCGCTGGTTTTGTATATATATTCCGATCATCACAATCCTGACGGCCATAGCCGCCTGCAAAACACCTTTTTTCAGGCGGTTTCCGAAATCGGTGGCGCTGGTCGGTATTTCTGCCGTTTTGTTCGTCAATTTGAGCACGGAGAAATCCTACTATCTTCAGGAAACATATTCGCCATTCCCGATTATGGCCATGTATTACAAAGTCAAAAAGGGGCAGTGGGAACCTGTCATAACCGATATCGGTGTCTGTACTGATAAATACGGCCGTCCTGTAACCCCTGTTTACCGGAATGACAGTCTCGTTTTCGGACAGTCTCAACTGCTATGCTATGATTCCGCATTCGGGTATCGGCTGGAAAATATACCGGTAAAACAATTGTCCCCCGGGCCGGTACTCAAGGAAACAGACGGGTTTTTGAATATCAAGAATCCGGCCTGTTATGTGTTTCCGGAAAACAATA
This sequence comes from Desulfosudaceae bacterium, assembly GCA_963674745.2. Lineage (GTDB taxonomy): Bacteria > Desulfobacterota > Desulfobacteria > Desulfobacterales > Desulfosudaceae > JBFMDX01. The sequence goes on from CAXXDV010000001.1 coordinate 2,321,369, forward strand.
ATTGTGAGCCGGGAGATCATTTCAGAGTTTCGGAAAAGGAAAAAGCCCTGGCCTTCACGCATTACCGGCCATACGATTTCGAAATGCCGGTTATCCAGAAGATCGCCAACCGGATAAGTTTCGGCAGTCTGTTGATATCCGGTATTCTTTTGGCCTGGGTGGTGGTCGCTACAGGCGTTTCTTCCTGGCGACAAAGAACTGGGTCCACAGCAGAAAATCAAGCCTGGTGCCGGTGAGGCCGTTGTTCAAGCGAGCCAACATCTTTTGCGGCCACCTGGCGGGTATTTCCGCCAGGCCTGGAAGATAAAGGCCCGATTTATGTGTTTCTAAGATGGTAAATCCGCTCTGGGCCAGCTTGCTTTCGAGTTTGCGGTTGGCAACGAGGTTGATATGGCCTGTCGGCAGTACCGGCTCCCTGTAAATTTTTTTCGTAAACGGTATGACCGGACGGCGCAGAAAGATACCGGCTGTCAGCTCCAACAGGCTGAATGGCTGGGGGGTTGAAAGGATCAAGATGCCGCCCGGCTTTAAAATACGGTATATCTCGTTCAGGCAGGCCGTCTCATCCTGAATGTGTTCCAGCACTTCGGAGCAGACAATCAATCCGGCCGCATCGCCCCGGATGGGCAGCGACCTGGCATTTCCGGCCATATATTGCGTATTCCCCTTTTCTATCGGTACTTCTTTTAGATAACGCAGGAAGGCCGGCTCAATATCCACGCTGATAACGGAACGAAAATGCAGGGAGAGTATCGGCAGTAAAACGCCGGATCCGGTACCAAGATCAACGGCCGGCCCACAGGGCACCACCGAAACATAACGGGTGACGGCCGCGTTTAACCATTGCAGTCGGCTGTTATGCAGCCATCTGCGGGTCGGGTTGCGAGAATCATACAGGCCGCGCTGCAGACGAAGGGCGTCATTAATCCGGCTATGGCCGCGATGTTTCGTTTTTTTCATCAGGTGTTATGGCTTTGCGGACGACAAAAAGCGGCGGGTCCTGCATATCGGCGTCGATAACAACCACGGCATCCCCAACGCCTTTTTCCAGGCCGGCGAATACAGCCGTGTCTTTTCCAAAACGCCTTGACAGGGAGGCAAGGGCGGTGTCGGTTCGGTTGCGATAGATGCCGAGCAGGACATCCCAGCTGTTGTCCGTACTGCCGTCACCAATAAAAATAAATTCATGTTTGAATTTTTCAAAAGTAAGCGCCTGGTCAAGGGCTTTTGCCAGTTCGGGCAGAATATCGGCTTCATTATAAACCGGTATCACGATGGACAGGATTTTGTCTTTAAGGCCTATTTTCATGGGGGTTGCTGTTTAGTGTAATGTTAATCCGATATATTTCATAAAGTTTTTTTTCAAGATCAAAAGAGGCGGTTAACAAGCGAGCCTGGCTATGGGAACTGAAAATAATCGGTTGGGCCATTTCCGGGAAGAAGTTGCCAGTGATTTTCTGCGTTGTTTCGTTTAATGCTAATAGTGATTCCAATTGGTTGTCCGTCTTGATGAGATAGGCCAATGTTTTTCCATCAGGGCTGAATATGGGACGGGAAATTGATTCTAGAAGCACCGGCTGCTGTTTGATCTCATATGTTGCTTCTTTGTTGTTCACAACCATTATCAGCTTATTGTTATCCATAGCCCGATATGCAAGTTTTTTGGAGTCCGGGCTGAAAACCGGCAACCCCATGGCATCATAAGCCTTTTGGGGTTTTCCGTCTGTTATCATGTACCATTTCCCCCGGTTTTGGGCCGGATAAGCGAGCTTTTGTGAATCCGGGCTGAAAATCGGTCTTCCGACGACACCAAAAGGTTTCCCCGCCCGCCCGTTTTTTACCATGAGCCATTTCCCTTCAGCCATTGCCCGATAAATGAGTGTTTTTGAGTCCGGGCTGAAAACCGGTTCATCAATCATATCATATGCATTACCAATTGTCCCGTCATGTATCATTTTCATTTTAACACCAGCAGGTGTCCGGATTACGGCCAAATAGGCATAATGCCGCGAATCCGGACTGAATACCACCATGCCGACTCGATCAAAAAGCGGTCCGGTTTTTTTGCCGATGACATTCCGGAACTTTTCCCCTTCAATCCTGGAAAAGGCCATTTGAGACGCGTCCGGGCTGAAAATCGGCGGTATCAGATGCGGGGCATTAGTGGCAGTGCTGTCCTGAAAAAAGATATTCTGAGGCACAAAATCACCGGCTGGGATTTTGTCGTTGTTGTCAATTACCCAGAACTTTTTATCTTTGATTGCGATATGGGCGAGATGGACGGAGTCGGAACTCCATGTTAAACCTGCGGCTTTGTCATAAGGTCCTTTTTTAAAACCATCATGGATAACATACCAGGCGTTGTTTTGTGATACAGAATAGGCTGTTTTTTTTGCGTCAGGACTGAAAGAGATCTCTTTTATGCTGTCAAACAACTCGCTTTCTTTTCCGTTGATTATAATCCGGGCGCCTTTTTCCGACTTGTTCCGTGTCAGATATATGATGGACTGGGCGTCCGGGCTGAACACAACACCTGTTACCTGGTCGATCATGTCGTATGGCTTCAGCCGGTTACCATTGAGCACCACAAACTGTTTGTTTTTGTCCTGTGCGATAAATACGGCATGCTCACCGCTGGGGCTGAATCGCAGGCAGCAGGCACCATCATAACCGATCGATTCTTTACCATCTATTACTACGAAATATTTACCATCCTTGTCGGCGATGTAGCCGAAACGGTTTCTGGCAGGTGAAAAAATCGGATAGCCTCTGGCGATATGGTCATATACTTTTTCCGCCTTACTATTTATTATCACCCCCATGCCTTTTTCGCGGGCAACTACATAGGCAATATCGTGCATGTCGGGACTGAAAATTAAAGAGTCCGAATATACCAATGTCCTTTTGGGTTGTTTCGTGAGGAGTTCTGCCTCAACCAATGGGGTGGCGGGCGATGCAAAGGGCTGTACTCCCGGCAGGCAGACTGAAAACAGGCAGAATATGCACAGCAGGACGGGACGTAAACCGTGTGGTATGTCATTCCACCAGCCGTTGCCTTCTGATTTAATGTCTTTTTTTATCATGGGCGTGTTTGAATAGATGAAGTTCTTAATCGTTCATGGTGTAGCATTCCCTGATGCTTTCCGTGAGGGTCTGGCTCATATAGTCGGCAATGTTACGGTCATAAACGGCAGTATGTTCAAACGTTTTTTGGGCCATTAAATAGCGGGTATTAAGAGAAATTTTTCCTTCTGTGCGTGTCATTTCGTCCAGAACGGTGGTGTAGTCATCGGGATTGACCACCGGTGTGACCCGGATAAAATTCTTTGCTGCCGCCCGCAGCATACAGGGGCCGCCGATATCGATGTTGCCCCGGGCCTGCTCGGGTGTGACATCCGGTTGCGCAATGGTACGGGCAAAGGGGTAGAGGTTCACCACTACCATATCGATGGTGATGGCGCCGGTACGTGCCATATCTCGGATGTGGTCAGCGTTGTATGTTTCCGTAAGCAGACCAAGATAGATTTTAAAATCAAGGGTTTTTACCAGGCCGCCCTGCGTCTCCGGTTGCCCGGTATAGTCTGCGACCTGGGTCAGTCGCGATTCGGATTTTTCCCCCAAAAATTTTTGAATGGCTGAAAATGTACCCCCGGTGGAAAGAATATTAATGTTCGGATTGATATTGATAAGGCCTGATACAAAACCATCCAATCCGGTTTTGTCTGAAACACTGACCAGCAGATTGTTGATTGGAATCAGGTCGTCTATACGGCTGACAACGTTAATGCTCATGGTCGTTTACCTCCATAGTTTCGTACTTAGTAAGGATGATATGCGTTCCTGTGATTCTTTTCTGATGTTACCGCAAAAGCATGGTTGACTGCGAGCTGTTTTTTTAATATCAGACTATTCCTGCCGATTTTTACTATTTTGTACTGTTAAATAGGACAGTGTCTAATTATTTAGGACAAACTATCGGTTTTTTATCGTGCCTGTTAAACGGTACAGGACAAATCTTAATTTTCATGGGCTAAGTTACGCCTCTGGGTTTAATTTTGTGAAATTATTTCAGCATTTTATTTTTTTATTAACAAAACGGGGTTTTTACCATTCATTGGCCCGGTAATTGCTTTAGATATTCGAAAGATTACCTGCCCAGCCAGGTATGAGAAAATTAATAAAGAGGTGTTAATTAAGTTATTCAGGAAGCCTGTTAGCCGCGTTTGCCTGCCGCCAAGGCTTCCTTATTGTACGGTGTGTCTGATTCGTTCATCAGCATCTCCCCAGGTGCTACCGGCACCCCCCCCTCCTCCAGCCGGGTGAGTGAATCAGGCCACCTACACTTTATAAGCTGTTGCGTATTCCGATACGCAACAGCTTTTTTGTTTTATGGCTTCGTAAAAAGTCCAAAACAACCCCTTGAATCCTTTTGTAATTAAGCTTTGCCTTCGTATTCAGTCAGGAAGCGGCTGAAAAATCGTTCCATGAATTCGTGACGGGCCTGGGCCATTTCCCGGCCGCTTGCCGTCAGCATTCTGTCTTTGACCCAGCGGAGCTTGACCCGGTATTCCCGGTAGCCGGTATCGTTTTCCGAATATGACGGAACCCGCTCCACGTTGATATCCGGATTGTGCAGGCAGGCGCCCAGTTCCCCGGCGAAAAGGTAGGCTCTGGCAATGCCGATGGCGCCGATGGCATCCAGTTTATCGGCGTCGAATACGACCTTCGCTTCCGGGGTTTCAGGTTCAGGCGGTTTCCGAAAACGATGCGAGGCAATGCAGTGAACAATGTTGTTTTTTCGGGCCTCAGAAAAAGGGAATTTCTCCAGTATGGCCTGGGCCATCTGGGCCCCTTTTTGAGCATGGCATATGGAACCATTGGCACTGTCCTGGTAGCAGCGGCCGATGTCGTGCAACAAGGCCCCGGCCACCGCTACTTCCAGATCAACCCCTTCGAGAGCGCCAAGGGTTTTTGTCAGGTTCACGACACGTCTTGTGTGTTCCCAATCGTGGCTGCCCCGACCGGCCAGAAAATTTTTTTTGGCGATTTCGGCAATGGCCGATTCATGTTTTGTCATGGGCCGTAAGTGACCGGAAATACGTGGCGTCGTTTTTTTCTATCGCTTCCAAATGGTTTTCTGAAAGCAGATTCGGGATCTGTTTTTGAATTTTTTCCATCGGCACTCTCAGGCCTGCGGCCATATCTTCTATTGTTACCGGTCGACGCGCCGCCATTTCCAGGATAGCCGGCACAATATCAAGGCTGGAATCGTCGGATACGGTGGAAAAAACAGTGTCCCGTTGCCGATTCATCCCCAATACGTCATAAAAATAGTCGATCATGTCTTCACCGGCCTGCTTGGCTTCAGCCTCCGGAGCCGGTCGGACCGTAGTGTTGATATAAATGTCCGTCGGGGTGATTTTATCCACCAGGGGTTTGAAACGGGCGGCATCTTCTGTTGAGGCGTTAACGCCGTCCATGATTAATATTTCCAGCCATAAGCGACCGGAGAAACAGTCCGCGAATTCAGCCAGACCTTCAAACATCCGGTCAAACCCGATATCCTTGTGCGGCCGGTTGATGGTCTCAAACAACCCCGGGTTATGGGCATCGAGTGACGGCACCACGATATCGGCTGCCATCAGCGCTTCGCGGACAGCTGCTTCTGACAGTAGCGAACTGTTGGTCAGTACAGCTACCGGTAATTCCGTCCGTTTTTTTATGCCTCGAATTACGGCCCCGAGGTTACTGTTGAGGGTGGGCTCGCCGGATCCCGCAATGGTGATGCAGTCGGCCTTTACGCCCCGGTCCAGGGTTTGCTCAAGTTGCGAAAAAACTTCCGCGGTGTCTCTGTACGGGCGTCTTTTTGTCGTTTTTGCGGTTGTCCTGCCCAGCTGACAATAGATACAGTCATAAGTGCAGATCTTGGCCGGAAGCAGATCAATACCCAGAGAGCGCCCCAGCCGCCTGGACGGAACAGGCCCATAGATACAGGTCTTCATAGGCTACCTTACTTTAAGGCCGACTGGTAAGCTTCATCAATACGGGCCTGTACATAATTTACCAGCGCGTCATCTTTTTCTTCAATATCAAAACAATGACCGTCTTCTCCGAGCAGGCCGCCGGGAATAAGATCTCCCAGCTCATCCGGGTCGGTGATCATCTCTCCGTAAAAACAGACCGACAGCCACCGGTTTTGCGGGTCATCATCAATAACGTCCACCATGACGAAAAGTTCTCTGTCCTGGCCAGGTGTTGCCGCCCGCAGTGAATAGCTGACGCCCGGGCGGGCTTTGAATGCCAGCAGCGCCTGCTCTTTTCCTTCCAGATGTTGTTTCATGCTGTCGAAAACACCACGCGTACCGCTGGGTGTCTCCTGCCAGGAATTAATAAATTCGGCTAACGCTTTTTGTTCGGTTTCATCCATTATGACTTCTCCTCGTTCGTTTATCGGGTTCTATCCCTGGTCAGTTCTTTATAATATTTGCATATATCAAGATAATCGGGTGCGTCAAGGACTTCCGCTCGATCATTTCCGTTAATACCGGACTGCCGCAGGATCTGTTCCCAGACCGAAGCAGGGATTTCCGGCTTCCCGGTGGTCAATGCGTTTTTGATGGTTTTCCGCCTTTTGGCAAAAGCGATTTTGATGATTTCAAAGAGCAGGTCATCCTCGCAGTCACCGTTTTTTATGGGTTGATTAAAACGGATGGCAACCACGGCTGAAGCGACTTTCGGTTTTGGGAAAAACAGGTCTTTTTTAACCCGCATCACTGATTTGACGGTGGCGCAATAACGCAGCATAACCGATAGGCGGCCGTAAGTTTTATTGCCCGGCAGGGCGGTGATACGGTCGGCCAGCTCCTGTTGAAACATGAGTACGGCTCGATCAATGTATCGGCGGGACCGGATAAGGCGGACAAGGATCTGAGAGGAGATATAGTAAGGCAGATTTCCAAGAACCACCAGTCGCTGTCCCGTTTTCTCATAGAGTCGGGCCAGATCCACGTCCATGAAACTGCGGTTGATGATGGTGATATTATCAAGATCGTTTTCCTGTGTCATCTCGGTCAGCAGGCCAACCAGCCGCCGGTCTGTTTCAATGGCAAAAACCGTTGCCGCCGTGCGGGCCGCCGCAAATGTCAGGGCACCTGTGCCTGACCCGATTTCGACCACGGTGTCAGACGGGTTTATGCAGGCGTGACGTACAATCGCCTCGGCTGCCTGAGGGTCACAGAGAAAATTCTGCCCCAGACTCTGTTTGGGGCGGATATCCCGGCTGGCCAGAAGGGCTCTGGGTGATGCCATGATGTGCTTACCTTGTCTCTACAGGGGCCCGAATCTTAGTAGCAGCCCGGTGTCTCGCCAAATTTGAAAAGGCGCAATCTTACGCCATTTCATCCTTGACGAGACTCTAGCATGTTTGCGGCGGCCTTTCAATCGGGGCAATTTCGTCTGACTATTTAAAACTTGACAATTATCGGCCGGGTAAGATAACATACATTTTTTTGAACAAACGTTCAGTTTTTGTTTTTCTTTTTAAATACAAACAATTAAGGAAAAAAGCAAAATCAAAAGGAGGATGGTATTATGGCACAACAATTGGCTGACAGACGGGACATGGATTTCGTCATGTGGGAACAGCTTGGGGGTGAGGATTATATTAAAAAGTTCGGGTCCAAGGAGTTCAACAAAAAGACCTGTGACATGATTTTAAGCGAAGCCCGGACACTGGCCATCAAGGAAATTCTGCCGAGTCTGAGCGAGAGTGACACCGAAGGGCTCAAGTTTGACGCGGGTGTTGTCAAGGTCCCGGAATCGTTTCATCGACTTCGGCACCTGCTGCTGGAAGGCGAATGGCAGAACCTTCAAGTCGAGGAAGAGATGGGCGGCCAGGGTGCGCCGGCTTTTCTGGCGGCCGCGGTCAGCGAATATTTCATGGCCGCCAACTGGCCGCTTTATACCTATGTTACGCTGGGCTGCAGCACGGCCGGTATGATCTATCGCCACGGCACTGAGGAGCAGAAAAAATTATATCTGGATAAACTGATTTCCGGTGAATGGGGCGGTACCATGGCCCTGACCGAGCCCAATGCCGGTACCGACGTGGGCGCCCTGGAAACCTCGGCCGTTAAAAACGAAGACGGCACCTATTCGATAAGCGGTAACAAGATCTTTATTACCAACGCCGAACAGGATCTGACCGAAAACATCATTAATCCGGTGCTGGCCCGTATTGAAGGCCATGAGCCCGGTACCAAAGGGATATCCATTTTCATCGTTCCCAAGTTCCTGGTCAACCCGGACGGCAGCCTGGGGGAAAGAAATGATATCGTCTGCACCGGTGTCGAGGAAAAGCAGGGCATTCATGCCAGCGCCACCTGCAGCCTCAGTATGGGCTCCAAGGGCAAGTGCATCGGCTTTCTGCTGGGCGAGGAAAAAAAGGGCATGCGGATCATGTTTGAAATGATGAATGAGGCTCGTATGGCCACCGGTCTGCAGGCCTTTGCCTATTCTTCGGCTGCCTACATGATTGCCGTTAACTATGCCCGGGAGCGGATTCAGAGCAAAGAGATCACCAGCTTTAATGACCCCAACGCGCCCTCGGTCGCGATTATCAAACATCCGGATGTACGCCGCAATCTGCTCTGGATGAAATCCCTGGTGGATGGTATGCGCAGTTTCTTCTACTATACCAGCATATTGGGCCAGAAAGCCTTGAGAGCCACGGATGAGGCGGAAAAAGAGTTCTGTCACGACATGTTCGAGCTGCTGACCCCGCTGATCAAGGAATATTTGTCGGTCAAGGGATTTGACGTCTGCGTGCAGGCCATGCAGGTCATGGGCGGTTCCGGTTATATTAAAGAATACCTGGTCGAGCAGTATGTCCGGGATTGCAATATCACCTCTATTTACGAAGGCTGCAGTGGTGTTCAGGCCATGGATCTGCTGGGCCGCAAGATGACCATGAAAAAAGGCCAGGTGTTTACCACCTTCCTGGGAGAGGTCAACAAGACCATTGCCAAGGCCAAGGAAATCGACGCCACCAAAGCGATGGCCGAACAGCTTGAGAAAGCCGCCAACCGTCTGGGTGAAGTGGCGATGCATCTAGGCGCCACGGCCATGGAAGGGAAAATCAAGGAAGCCTTTGCCCATTCCCTGCCGTATCTCCATGCCATGGGTGATGTCATCATGGGCTGGATGTTGCTGTGGCGGGCGATTACAGCCGCACCGAAAGTGGAAGGTGCCAAGAAATCCGATGCTGCTTTCTATGAAGGCCAGGTTAAAACGGCTGATTTTTTCATTAACACCGTGCTTTACCAGACCATGGGGGCCATGGATTCCATTCAGGCCACCTGCGCGGCCGCCATCGAGATTCCCGATGACGGTTTCGGCGGACTGTAAAATCAATAAGCAGCGATAAGCAAGATGATGAACCATAAGGGGGCAGACCGGGCCGAACAACCCGGCTGCCCCCTTTTTTGTCCCGGGTGCCACGACAGGCAACGTTCGCCGGAAGAACGGCTGGCTGAAAAAGTGCGGTTCATGACAACGGTTCTGTCGCCCTGGCAGGACCGCATCGCAACCGTGCGGGAGGCCGATTTCGACCGTCGCCGGGGTTACCGTGAAAAAGTCTGCCTGTCCGCCCAATGGCGGGACCAAGGCTGGCAGCTGGGCTTTATTAAACGACAGCAACTGGTTCCTGTCCACCACTGCCCTCAGCATACGTCACGCGTCAACGACACCTTGAATCTTCTGGCCGGTGTGCTGCCGCCGGCTGAAAAATTCCCTCTGGCCTTTTATCTGCAGTCCGGTGCGCAGGTGACACTGGTGGTTAAAGACCGTCACATGCCGGATATGTCCTGGCTGAATGCCGAAGTAAAGGATGGTCTGCAAAGCATGGGCAATGACGGTTTGTGGCTGCACCTGCACCCATCAACCGGTCGCCGGGTGACGGCCAAAAACAAATGGCACCTGGTCTGGGGCAAGCCCCGCTCGACCGACAGGACCGGACTGGTTTACGGCCCGACCGCTTTTCAGCAACTGCTTCCGGAACTGGCCCGGGCGGCCCTGGATGTCGCGGAAACACACCTGTCGCTGAAAAGAAATGATTTTGTCCTGGATTTGTATTGCGGTATCGGCAGCAGTCTGCGACGGTGGAACCGGGAGGAATGCCGGGTGGTCGGGGTCGAGATCAATGGCGAAAGTGTGGACTGCGCACGGACCAATGCGCCGGCCGCAACCATATTAATAGGTGCCGGCCGGCACCGATTGCCCCAGTTAATGGAAATGCTTCCGCCGAACAGGGATCAGCGCCTGCTCTACGCCAATCCCCCGCGCATGGGTATCGAGCCCGAGATAATGGACTGGATCGTGGATGGGTTCAGGCCACGCCGCATTGCCTGTCTGTCATGTAACGCCGTCAGCTTGAAAAAAGATATGAAGCGACTGACCGGCGCCGGATACAAGGTGGCACAAATCGTCCCTTATGATTTTTTCCCGGGAACGCGGTACCTGGAAATGATGGCACTCCTTATATCTAAAGGGAAATAATTATAATTGACGAGACACCGGCCAGGCAGCGCTTGTCCGTGGTCTACAAACGCAGAAAATATTTCCCGGGGACAGAAGATTATTGTATTTTAAAAACATGAGTTCAAAAAAAGAACATCAGAAAGAAAATCCAGAACACCAAAGAGAGCCATTTGCCGGAAAAGGACCCGACCGGCAGAAAATAAGCGATACGGAGGTCCCGCTTCCTCGCGGCTTTCCGGGTTCTGTTTTGTCCGGTATTATGGACTGGGCGCTGGCCGGCTGGTTTGTGGTTGGGCTGTCCGCGACGCTTCACTCCGGGACCCCTTATGAGCCATTCATGGATTTCTGGCAATGGTGGTTTGCTTATGAATTTTTCTCCTGGCTTGGACTTTTCACTGTTACCATGTTCAGTTTCAGGGTCTATAAACAGGCCGAACCGGATTTGGAAAAGAAGGTCTGGCAGGAACCGTCTTATTGGTACGGACTTGGTATCATGCTGTTGATTCTGCTGGGCCTTCTGGGAAAAGCCTCTTATGACATGTTCGGTGATTTCTGGTTTTTTAAATATTTCCTCATTGTTTATGCGGTACGTCTTGTTTCTTTTTCCATGAAACCGGCCGATAAAGCAGTTGATAAACTAATCGAGCAGACGCTGATCTTTTTTATCTCGATGATTTCGGCTTTTTTTCTGGGAATACTGGTTCTGGGCGGACTTCTGTCGAAAATATTTGTGGCTGCTGCTCCGCTGACGCCATCCGGATATATTGATTCGGACGGGCATCATCATTTAACCCGTTGCGTTTATCTGCTTGCTTTCGGGACATGTTACTATTTGATCATGGGAATACTGGCCTATGTTCTTGCAAGGTACCCGCGTTTTACGCTGGCCGGTCTGGATAACATGGGGCAGACGCGGAAAAAAACCTTTCGCCAATAGGGCCGGTTGTTTTTTTAATAACGATTATTTTCAAAGGGAGACCCGATGAAAACCGTATCCGTGAAAACAAACGCCAGGAAACAGATGCTGGATGTTACCGCTGAGGTGCGAAAGGCGGTCAGTGAAAGCGGCATTGAAGACGGGATGGTCGTGGCTTACGTGCCCCACACCACGGCCGGTATTACCATTAATGAGAATGCCGATCCTGATGTCTGCCGGGATATTTTAAGCCACCTGGGCAAGCTGGTACCGGCAGACAAAAACTTCCGCCATGTCGAGGGTAATTCCGATGCCCATATCCAGGCCAGCCTCATGGGCAGTTCCGTCATGGTTATCGTCGAATCAGGCAAGCTGGTGCTGGGCACCTGGCAGTCGGTATTTTTTTGTGAGTTTGACGGCCCTCGAACCCGGAAGCTGCATTTTAAGGTGTTGCCCTCCGGTTCCATCTGATGTTTTGAAATTATTATGGTCGATGGCGACAAATCCGTGCTGATCTGCTGTAACATTTCAATAACAGGCCTTGGCCCCTCGACCCCTGGACCCCTTGAATCCTTTGGTCAATTATAGGCGAAAGACCGTCGTCTAATGCGGGTGGTGTAACTTGTGTTATATGGCAACATGTTTAACCGGCAGGTCCCCGAACAGTTCCCGGGTTCCGGGATGACAGGTGAACAGCAGTGCTTGACGATTTTTAGAGAATTCATGCAGGATGGCTGCCGTGCGTTCGGCCCGTTTCGGGTCGAAATTGACCAGGACGTCGTCCAGCACCAGGGGAAGTGCTTCCGTCTTTTTTTCATACTCCTCGATAAAGCCCAACCGGATGCTGATCAGCAGCTGTTCCCGGGTGCCCCGGCTCAACTGGTCGATCCGCCATGCCCGCTCATTCCGGTCAAAAACCAGCAACCGGGCGTCTTCCAGTGAAACCTGTATCCGCTGGTACCGGTCACCGGTGATTTGCCTGAAAATCCGGCTCGAGTTTCGGATGACCGACGGCTGCTTTTTCTGCTCATACTGGCTTTTGACCTGCTGCAGGACATGGCGGGCCAGACCGGCCGCCAGCCACTCGCTGCGGCAGCGCTCCAGTTTTTCCCGGCAGGCCGCCAGTTGCGTCATGAGCTCAGCCAGATCGGATGTGTCCCGGAGCTGTTGACGCAGGGTTTCGTCGGCACTGATTTTTCTGTTCAGCTCATCACGCTCCCGGCTTAACGCCAGCAGTCCCGATGCCACTTCGTCCAGCTCTTTTTCGATCTTCGGTTTTTCCGTGACGGTAAGGTAGGCCATGACCTCTTCGGCGGCATGAACACCGGCAATCTGCTCGATGGTCCGTATGGCCTGCCGCCGCTGTTCCCGCAACAAGCCGATCCTGTCATTGAACATATATTTTTGCTTGAAATCATCCCGGTCATCAGCCTGGATGGATGACTGCAGGCGGTTGATATTTTCTGTTATATCGACGATCGCCTGTTCGATTTTTTTCCGGGCCGTTCGCTTTTGCGCCAGCTCATTTTTGATTTGAAGCGTTTTGTTTTTCAGGGTGATAGACGCTTTGTATTCCCTTAGTATACTGGCGGCCAGAAGGGCTTTGTCGGTGTCAGTGTCCCCTTGGGTCAAGACCCGGCTCAGGTCGTTCAGTTCGGCTTCAAAAGATTGGATAAAGGCCTCTTTTTCCAGCATCCGGTTCAGACGCCTGTTCCGATCGACAATATCCAGTCGTATCTGTTCGATAAGCGTCAACGACGCCAGGGCGGCTTCCGGAGACAGCTCCGGGGGCAAGCCAAGTTCCTCTTCGATAAAGCGGCGGAATTCATTTTCGGCCATGGCTTTTTCCGCTTCCATCCAGCCGGCTGCCTGAAGGGCTTCCTTCAATGGATCGTCCATTGTCACCAGCTTTCGGCCGGACAGCAGGATAAAAGCCATGAGCAGTAAAACGGTTCCCCAGAGGTATTCTTGAAACATGAACAAGGGTGTCGCACCGGCCAGCAGGGCCAGGCCTGTCAGAACAAAGGCGTTACGTCCGTTAATCATCGAGCGCCGGGCTTTCAGTATGCCGATCCGGTCTTCCAGCCGATCCTGATTTTTCTGCAGTGTCTCAAGCCGACTGATAAACGCTTTGATGTGATCCCGGTGGGAAATCATGCCGGAAAACGCCAGGACAGACGCTTCCGACCAATCCGCATTTATCCCGGCGATTCGCCGGCGGATTGACTGATTCAATTCCTCGAGCGCCAGCCGGTCCTGCCGGCACTCTTCCGCCCAGGTCTTGTATTTTTCCAGGTTGAACGAGAGGCTTTCAATCTGCTGGGCGCGTGCCAGGAGCGCTTCATTATAATCTTCGGCCCGGTTTGATTCGGTGGCTGACAGGGTATCCTGAAGATCGGTCAGTTCCCGGTTCAATCGGGCTTCTTCGGTTTCCAACCGTTCCAGGCGAGACATTCCGTCCGGCGGATAATCCTGCCATTCCGGCAGGGCCGACAACTCCCGGTCAATGCCTCTGATAATGACAAAGCTTTCATAACATTTCTCATAACAGCTGAGACGATCATGCAGTGCCTTACGTTCGGCAAAAACGGATTCCAGGTCGCTTAAGGCCTTCTCATGCCGCTTGATGTCCAGTGACAGCTGACGGTACCGTGGCAAGTGTGACTGGACGGCCGCTGTCTGCTGTTCATAAGCTTCGATTTCATGTAACAGCAGAATGGCCTCCTGTTTTTTACCGTGGGGTTTATAAATGTTTTCCCTTCGGGAAACAAGGGCCTGATCGACCTGGTTGATGGAGATGTTTTTCAGGCCCAGGCCGACACTGAATATTTTATCTTCAACCCCGGAACGGCTTAACGATTCCAGGCCCACCAGTTCATCCAGAGAGAAAGCGTAAACATTCTCAAACAGCCGGCCGGAGGCATGCCCCAGTACCTGGCGCCAGTCATCAGTGCTGTCGCTGAAAGCATCGGCCGTATGGAGCCGGATATCTCCGGGATAACCGGCGGATCGTTCCAGGACGATTTCGGATCTATCTGTTTTCAGTGCTTTGATACGACCGCCGTGGTTACCCCCGTAAACCGGCGGCAAACGTTGTTCCAGGGAACGCGGATACCCGAACAGTGTAAAACGGATAAACTGAAGCAGCGTGGACTTGCCGGATTCATTGCCACCGGAAATGATGTTTATACCCGGTTGCAGATCAGCGAGCGTGTAGTCGGTGAAGATGCCGAAGCCGTCAATATGTATTTGTGTCAGACGCATAGTCGTTATTTGAAAAAAAGATCAATCAATCTGCGCCGGGCCAGGGCTGTAATCTGCCGGCAATCATCATCATTTAATGGACGCGTTTCTTTCCGGATGGCATGGGTCGCGAATTCTTCAGCCATGGACCGGATCAGCTCGGCCGAACTTTCCGGATTTTCGTAATACGCATTAATCCCTTTGAGAATATCCGCCGGGAAATCATTGCCTCCGGCGATGCTGTCCAGATCAATATCCGGAAGGGTTTGGGATTCAATCCGATCGATATGGAAAAAAGAGCCTAAAGAGAGAGATTCGTTCAACCACTGCGCCAGATCTTTCAACGCTTCTTCGCTGGTTAAATGGGAATGTAGTGACGTTCGTCCCGTTAAAACAAGTCGCACGATGCAGCCCGTCTGTTCCGGACCGGAAGTGCTGTTGAAACCGGCTGACGCGATCATTTCCGGGATCCGATCCAGGGTGTCGACGCCGGTCAGGTCAACGGGTATTCTTTCGAACCGGACCGTACAGGTGGGAATAAACGTTATGTCCGGTTTCTGATCGGGGGCCAGGACGACCCGGCAGCAGCCCTTGAGACCGGTTTCGCCGAAGTCCCTTCCCTGAGGGTTGCCGGGATAAACAACAGCCGGGTCGGCGTCTCGAACCACCCGCTGGTTATGAATATGGCCCAGGGCCCAGTAATCAAAGCCTTTTTCCATGATATCATCTGCGGTAAAAGGACCGTAAGGAAGGTGCGGCCCGGCCGGACCGATGGTACCATGGAGCAGACCGATGGAAAAACGGGCCGGCAGGTCTTTTCGTTGAAACAGGGCCGTGGGGTTGTCGTTTCCGGAACGGCTGTCAAAACTGATACCGTGAATATCCACCAGGGGGTCTCCGTTTTTGGTGAAAGTTATCGTTTTCGGTTGCGAGCAAGGAAAACAATGGACATTGTCCGGTAATGCCAGTTCTTTCATCCAGGTCTCCTCGGGGTCATGGTTGCCGAACACCATGTAGACCGGAATCTGCGCCTGTGCCAGGCGCTGCAGTTCGTCGGCAAACCCCAGTTGTGCGGACAGGCTGCGTGATTCGCCGTCAAACGTATCACCGGCGATCAGCAGAAAATCGACCGGTTCCCGGAGGCAGCAATCCACGATTTGTCGGAAGGCCTGGAAAGTCGACTTTTTAAGGCGTTTGGCCAGGGTACTGTCGACTTCGGTCAGCCCTTTGAAAGGTGTGTCCAGATGGATGTCCGCCGTATGGATGAAGGTGACTTTCGGCATAAACCCGGGCCTTTGCCTGATGGTTGTCCGGCTCAATTTTACCGGTTATGTGTCAGCATAGGGAAAAAAACGGGGAAGGTCAATGGCCGCAGGTTCAAGGTTCGGGGTTCATTCCTGAGGTCCTTCCAGCTTTAAGACATATGCCAGCCAGTCGTCTTTTGAATTTACGGCTGACTGGCTGCATGAGAAGTCCAGGACGGTCAGGCCAAGGTCCTGCCAGATACGCTCAAGCCGCTCTGTTTCCCAGAGATAAAAAACACGTCCGAATTGATCAGACGTTGTTTTTTGTCCCTGTTTAAGCGAGATGTAGGCAACACCGGAGCAAGCCAACGCCATCAGCATCCGCTTTAACAGGCCGGTCAGTCGTTCGTGAGGAACATGCACCAGTGAGCCGCAGGCCATGATGGCATTAACGCCAAAAACGGAAAAATCCAGGGTTTCAAAATCCCCGACAATTACCTCGCATCCGGAATGGGCTCTGGCCAGTTGCGCCAGGCCCGGCGCCCGCTCAACACCCGTGGCCGTAAAACCGCGGTCCTTCAGCCACAGGAGGTCGCGGCCTGATCCACAGCCGATGTCTAAAACGGAGGCGCCTTTTCCCAGGTGACGAATAAACGGCGTCAGAAAAAGAGCGGGATCGACGGAAACCGTCCGTTTAAAATAATCCCGGTAACGGCTCTGGTAGAAGTCGGTTACACGCGCTTTTGACATAATGTCTTCCTGTCGGCCATAAGGATGAATAATTATTCTATCCGGGTGATTTTTTTGCGGTTGCGTTTTAAACGACTGCGATGTGTTTTTGTTTCCCTGAGACGCTTTCGGGAACCCGCGGTGGGCTTGGTCTTTCGCCGGGTTCTGGGTTTTTGAGCGGCCTTCTGAATCATTATCGCCAGGCGCAAGACGGCATCCTGACGGTTTCTGGACTGCTCCCGGAACTGCCGGGCATCGATAATCAGAACCCCCTCATCATTCATCCGTTTGCCGGCCAGTTTTGTCAACCGCTTGCGGACGCTTTCCGGCAAAGACGGCGACCGGCGGACGTCAAAGCGGAGCTGAACCGCCGAGGATACTTTATTGACGTTTTGCCCGCCCGGACCCGAGGCGCGAATAAACTTGAATGCCAATTCATTTTCGGGAATGGCGATCTGGTCGGTAACATGAATCATTAATTTATCAAAATAAATGACTTTTATTAAACCGTCAAATCGAATGAAATAAAGATTGACATGTAAATACCCCCTCCATAATACTGATCACACAGAATCGTAACCAAGATAACCCAATTCCATGAGAGCCCATGTCTGACAATGACGTTGAAAATACTGGCGAAGTGACCGTAAAAAGCCTTATCCGGTATTTTATGAAGCTGTATAAGGTACAACTGGGTGTCCCCAGAGACACGAATTCGAGAATCGCCTATGTAGAGCCCAGCCGGCAGTATCCCAAACTGATTACCTACGATTTGTTCGTGGAGCAAAAAGGTGAAATGATATCCCGCCGGGTAACCGTCGGTCCCATTGCCGAAGATACCGGCAGCAAAAGCAGTTGTTTTTTAGCTATTTACGACAGCAAAATTGTTATTAAAATTCCGCCCACGCCGATCAGAGATTTTGATGAGTATATCAGTTGTATTGAGCGGGACAGACAAATCGTTGCTACCCTCGCCCCCCGGGAATGCCTGATCCCCGGCGTTTCCATGATTCTGGACAAAATTTATAAATTTCCGAGGATTAATAAATTACGGGGGAATGAGCGGGAGGACGCTTATTTTGAATGGTTGAACTTTAACCAGGAATACCAGTCGTACCTCAAGATAGAAGACAGTTTCGCTTTTTTCATGGATCTTTCCAAGCATATGTTTCTATCGGATATTCTGTCCCTTTTTCACGGCCTGGAAACAAAAGTCCCGGAGGAGATCACCCGTGATCCCTCTATTCTGGAAAGCTTTGAAAAATTTGAAGGTCGTTACGGCGTTGAAAATATCCATATCGGTGTAGACCTGAAAGAAGTTTATAAGAAATACGAAGGCCAGGCCTGCAGCCAGATGGCGAAAACCAGTGCCGGTTCGTCCGATATGCTGTATAAACTTCAACAGTGGTTTTTCAGTTATATCAGCCGTCAGTCCTTGAAAAAAGAAGACAATGATATGGCTGAAACATATATACCCGGATTTAATGATTTAATGGCCAAAATCGTTGAAGAGAACAAAGATGTTCTGGAGCAGTACCGGTCCATGATTGTTCATTCCCTGAGGGTCAAACACTCTTTTCAGAACCGGCGTTTTAAAGAGGGGGTTGTGGCCAATATTCTTGAGATGCTGGCCGGTGTCAGGGGAAAAAACGTCGCCATCAGGGACATCAAGCCTGATAATTTACTTATAACCGGAGATATGGACAATTATCCGGCCTTTCTGACCACGCCGGAACGGTTTTCCATCGGTTTGATAGATTTTGAAACATCCATCGTCTTTGATCCGGAAAACCAGCAGGAGATGGAACAGCCTTTTCTCGGGGGGACGTCATGGTATGCCACGCCGTTGAATATGTACAACAATAAGGTCCTGCGGCTGTTTTATAAAGATATGCCCCGCTCGTATTATCTTCAGGACTGGTATTCGGTGGTGGCCATGATTTACCGGATAATTATCGGAGAGCACCTGTTCCCAAAGACATCCAAGCTTTTTAAGGTGGCGGCTGGAAAGCTTCGGGAAGCCAAAAAGACCGGCCGGCCGGCGGAAGTCGTCGTAACTGAGATAAACGATATATTCTGGAAAAACGCGGTCCGGGAATTTGAAGCCAACCTGGCAAAAAAGAAGGATGCCCTGCGGTTTTTACAGGCCATTTTGTGTGATTCCGCGCGTGACATGTTTTTAGAAGAGCTGGCGGCGGAAAATCATTCCAAAGATAAAGAGATCAAGCACCTGATCAATCAACAGACCCTGTTCAAGAGCCAGGGAAACAGGGAGCAGCTCTATATCGTTTCATCTGAACAGCTCGGCCATTTGATCAAAAAAGCCCAGGACAGCTCGGGCGGAGCTGCGGCTCAGTCTCTGGTAAAACCACTGGCCCAGCTCAAGACGATTCAGCAACTAAAAATGGACCTGGCGAGAAATCATGAGATTATGCATCGTCTTGAAATCGGCGGCTTTGATTTTACCGTCTATGAGGTGCTGAAGATCATGTTTTACCGGGTTGTTTCTTTTATGAATATCAGGCCCCTGGATGAGGTGAAAAATTATGAGCCCGGCCAGTGAACAGGCGCTCTCCATTCTGCGCGATCCCGGAAATATGCAGTGGTATGTAGTGCCGTTGCTGATTTTTGTCATTTACGCCTACGTGTCAGAGATTGAGCGAAAAAACTGGCCTGCGGTGGCGCTGGGCATCGCCTTCTGGGCCGGCGAATTTATCTGGGAAATGTTCAATGCCCTGGTATTGAAAATGAACGGCTGGGCACCCATGTGGATAACACCCGGCGGCAATTCCGCTTATGTGATTTATGTCGGCCTGAATATCGAAATCGCCTTCTTTTTTGCCGTGGCTGCCCTGCTGGTTCTCAAGGCCCTGCCGGCAGATCGTTCATTGAAAATTTTTGGTCTCCCCAACCGTCTGGTCATTCCGGTTTTGATGGGCCTGGCATCTGTGTTCGTGGAGGTGTTGTTAAACCGCGCCGGGTTGCTGGTATGGGATAATGTATGGTGGCAATGGCCGCACCTCTGGTTGATTGTGGTCGCCTATTGCCTGCCCTTTCTGGCCGTAACCTGGTGCCATGATCATCTGACACTGAAAACCAAGACCGTGGCCGCCGTCATCCTGCCTGTTCTGGCCGTGGTTTGTCACCTGATCTTTGCCACCTGGCTGAACTGGATTTGATATCCTAGAACATGCCTGCCATTTCGGGGACCAGGTTTTCAGGAACCCTGCCTTCGAGGGCGGCAATTACGTTTCGGGCCGCCATAACGGCCATGGCGGAGCGGGTTTCCACGGTGGCCGAACCGATGTGCGGCAGCAGGACGACATTGTCCATGGCCATCAGCTCTTCGGTGACAGCCGGTTCGCGCTCGTATACATCAAGACCGGCGCCTTTGAGCCGACCGGAGGCAAGCGCTTCGGTCAGGGCGGTTTCATCGATCAGCTCTCCCCGGGCCGTGTTGATCAGGTACGTGCCGGTTTTCATCCTCTCAAATACCGATCGGTTAAAAAGGTAACGGGTCTCTTCGGTTAGCGGCGCATGGATGGAGATGACATCGGCCCGGGTCAGCAGTTCGTCAAAAGAACAGTAAACAGCCGACAGATGGTTTTCAGTTTTTTCGTCCAGCCGGCGGCGGTTGTGGTAAATGACGGACATGCCGAAGGCGCGGCATTTTTCCGCCAGGCTTTGACCGATTCTGCCCATGCCGACAATGCCCATGGTTTTGCCGGCCAGCTCGTCTCCGAGAAACAGCAGCGGGTCCCAGCCGATAAAACGTCCCTGCCGGGTGTACCGGTCGGAGGTCATGATACGGCGGGTCAGCGTGATCATCAGGGCAAAGGCCAGTTCGGCGGTGGCGTTGGTCAGCACCCCGGGTGTGTTGGTTACCATGACGCCTTTTTCCTGTGCCGCCCTGATGTCGATATTGTTATACCCCACAGCGTAATTCGCGATAATCTTCAATTGGTTTACCTGATCAAGCAATGCCTGGTCGATGCGGTCGGACAACAGGCAGACCAGGGCATCGGCTTTGCCGGCGCCCTGTATCAAGTCCTTTCGTTCAATCGGTGCCGGCTGTTGTGATACGGACACATGGAAACGGTCCCGGAGCAGGTTTAAGCCCGCTTCGGGGATGACGCGCGTAACAAAAACGGATTTTTTCATAACGACACACGATGATTTTTAGTTCTGGTTAACCCCCGGCAACCATCCTGAGTGGTTTGCCCCGCTGCTTGCAACCACACGCTTTTATGTGTTACAAGTTGTCATCGCGAAATTCGGCCGTTTTTATTAACTGGCTGATTTGTCAGACGATAAAGCCAAAACAGCAGATAACGGCCGGGCCATGACGGGATGAACACGTTTAAAGATAACATGACTGGGAAAAAAATAAAAATCCGGATTGAAAAATACCGGAATTATACCTTCGGCTCATTGGTGCCCCTGGGCACCACTACCCTGGACAGGCTCATTGATATTTTTGAACATCCTTCGGCCCAAAAGACCAAACGCCTTGAAGGTCGGGCCGCGCCCCGATTCGCTGCTCTGCCCGAGTCCGGTCCGGTTGCGGTTAAATTTTTTAAACGTGGCGGTTGGCTGTCACGTTTTAACCGGGAACGATATTTGAGAACGTTTAAGACACGATCAAGAAAAGAGTTTGAATTTCTTTTTTTAGCGGCCGAAGCCGGTGTCCCGGTACCGGCTCCGGTGGCGTTTGCCAGTCGGGGCAGCCTGGTTTATAGAGCCTGGCTGATCACCGGCGCTATAAAAGAGGCCGTTCCCTTCGTACGACTCTGCCAGGACGAAAAAGACAAAGCCCTGGCACTGATGCCTGAAATTTCAAGTCATATCCGCGTTTTAATTCAACAGGGCATTTTTCATGTGGACCTTCATCCCGGTAATATTATTGTCGGTAAAGATGATAAACCGTATATTATTGATTTTGACAAGGCCTGTCAGTGTTCTTTTACCGGACCAGAACTGGCTGCAAAATATCAGCGGCGGTGGATAAGAGCCGTTAGAAAATACAGCCTGCCGGATGTTTATGGGAATCTGGGTCTTACAGAGATTGACAGCTAGGTCCGGCCTTGTTATAGCTGTGGGCAAAATAATTTTCCTATTTTTTTAAGGGATTAGATAAATTGCGAGGCAAAATTTCCGGTTTTATCGCAGGTATTCCATATCGCCATGTCGCGGCGTTGGGAAGCATCGTCGGCCTGCTGATTTATTTTGTGGATGCCAGGCACCGGCGGATCGTCCGCCGGAACCTGTCTTTTGCCTATCCGGATTGGACAAAAGCGCAGATTAAAGAAATGTCCGGCCGGGTTTTTCGGAACCTGGGCACGACCCTGATGGAGATCTGCCAGATAACCTGCCTTTCCGGGGACGACATCATCAAAAGAGTGAACATCAAAGGGGAAGAACATCTCCGGGAGGCCCTGGAATATCACAAAGGCGTGGTGCTGGTGTCCGCCCACCTCGGAAACTGGGAAGTGGTACCCCTGTTCTGGCCGCTGTATTTCAAAACGCCGGTTGCCTTTGTGGCCCGGGAGCTTGAGAACAGGATCGTTGACCGGTGGGTTTGCCGTCTCAGAAGCCGGTTCGGCGGTGAAGTGATTTATAAAGAAACGGCCATGCCGGAAATGATTCGCGCCTTACGCGCGGATAAGGCGCTGGCCATATTGATCGACCAGGGCACAAAAAGTTCGCTGGGTGTAAAGATAACGTTTTTCGATAAATTCGTAACCGCCACATCCGGTGCATCCCTGCTGGCCATGCGTTGTAAAAGCCCGGTACTGCCCGGTTTCTGTATAAGGAATGGTGACGGTACCTTTACCCTGCACCTGAAAAAGCCCATGTTTCTGAAACGAAGCGGTGACCTTCGCGCGGATTTGAAGGAAAATACGCAGATCATGACCGGCCTCATCGAACAAATGGTGAGGCAATACCCGGAACAATGGTTCTGGGTGCACAAGCGCTGGAGGAAGTATTATCCGCATCTTTATCCGGAAGACATTGCCAGGCGTAAAGCCCGGCGGGCGAAAAAAAACAGAAAACGGGAACGCGAAAGAGCCGTCAATCCATAGTGCCGAGGTTCAGTTAAATGCCGACGACCCTGAAGGACTTAACCATTGTGATCGTTAACTGGAATACCAGGGAGCTGCTATGCAGTTGCCTGAATTCGGTATACGGTTGCATCAAAAATATCAGTTTCGAAGTGTTTGTGGTGGATAACGCCTCCTCAGACGGGAGTGCGGAAGCGGTCCGGCAACGTTTTCCGCAGGCGCAGCTGGTTGTCAACCAGAAGAACGAGGGGTTTGCCAGGGCCAATAACCAGGTCCTGCGCCGGGTCAATACGCGATACGCGCTGCTTCTTAACTCGGATACCGAAGTGCTTCCCGGCGCCATCGAAGCCCTGGTTGCCTTTATGGATCAGCATCCGGCCGCGGGCGTGGTCGCCCCGCAATATCTTAATTCCGATGGTTCAAAACAGAACTCCTTTGAAAATTTTCCGGGTTTGATTTCGGAGTTGCTGAATAAAAGCCTGCTGAAAATGATTTTTCCGCAAAAGTATCCCAGCAAGCGCAAGACCTATCTCGATCCGTTGCCGGTCGATTCGGTAATCGGGGCCTGCATGATGGTGCGGACGGAAGCCATGGAAAAAGTGGGCTGCCTGGATGAAGACTATTTTTTCTTTCTGGAAGAAACGGACTGGTGTTATCGCATGCGCCGGGCGGGTTATGGCGTTTATCATTTACCACAGGCACGGATTTATCATATCCAGGGTGCCAGCAAAGAGAAAGTACCCGCCCTGGCCTGGATCGAATACTACCGGTCCAGTTATCTTTTTTTCAAGAAAAACAGAAGCGGTTTTTCCTGGTTGGTTTTTCGTATGTTCCGTCCCGTAAAGCTGGGGATTAATTTTTTTCTGGCGTCGCTGGCAGTACTGCTGACGTTGGGCCGACATGCGCGATCAAGGCGCAAGTGGGGCATTTACTCCCGGCTTTGCCTGTGGCACATTAAACTGTGCCCGGATAACATGGGGTTGAGGGCAAAACAATAGCCCGGGAATAAATGTGTCAAAGCGCAGGTGACGGGTTGTCTGTTATGTTAAATCAAGACTCATACCCTTGTTGGGATGCTGCCAATTGTACCCTGTTAAAGGAGTCAAAACATAAACGGCTCCTGCGCGGTCCCGGTGATCCCAAAGCCCCGCATAAATTATTTTTGATTAAAATATATTTTTATCCGGGTCTCTGGCAGCGGTTAAAATATGTTTTCCGCCGGGGCCGGGCGCAGCAGGAAATGGCTCTGGCCGGGCGCATAAAAGCAAAAGGTATTCCGACAATTGTGCCCCGGCAGACGCGGGACATCAGAAAACGGGGGCTTTTGCATAAAAGCATTATCGTAACGGAATACCTGCCGGGATGTATGAACCTGGAGGAACTGCTCATCAAACAGCAACTTTCCGACTGGCATTTGAAACGAAAAGTACTGAATGAATATGGCCGGCTGGCGCGAAGGATTCATGATCAGGGGATCTTTCAGGATGATTTCGATCCGAATAATATTTTGTATCAGCCCAAACCGGACGGGACATTCCAGTTGTATTTTATTGATCTTGAGAAAACCCGGCTGGTTGAAACCATCGACGCAAAGCAAAGAATCCATATCCTGGCCAAACTGAATCGTATGGGACAGCGGCTGGGCGCTACCGACCAGATGCGCTTTCTGGCGGCCTATCTGGGGCCGCAGACGGGCAGGCGGGAAAGAAAGCAATGGGCGAGGTGCATCAAGCGTGAAGAAAAGCGCGTGCGGTTAACTGATCGGCGCAGGGCCTGGAGAAAAAGCACGTCTGTCGGTAAAAAAATCGGCTTTATCCGGCACGACGGTTATCAGGGATATTATCGGAAAAGGCACCATTCACGGGAATGCTATACCAGCGCCGATATCATCGGTCTTGTTCAGGCCATTGAAGATAATATCCCGAAACAATCAGTCCCGGTTGGCCGGTCTATTACCGTCACCGCGCGACTGCATGACACAGAATCGTCATTCCGGGTTTTGCCTTTTGAGTATGGCGGTTTTTTTCATTGCCTGCCCGGCACGAGAAATAAAACGCCGCTTATTAACGCCTGGCGGGAAGATAACGGCTGTCTTAAAAACAGGTCCGCCGATTTCATGCCGGTGGCGGCCGTGGGAAAAAGAATCGCCTGGAACCGTTATCACGGCTACCTGATCCGTCAGATTTGAGTTGTGGAGAAATCAATGGAAATTTCAGCTATCATAATGACCTATAATGAAGAACAGAATATCCGCCGTTGCCTGGTGTCCTTGCGGGACATCGTTGATGAAATCGTGGTGGTCGACTCCTATTCAACCGATAAGACCGAACAAATCTGTCGGGAAATGGGCGTGATTTTTATGCAGCATAAATTTGAAGGATATATCGAACAGGAGAGTTACGCCCTCGGTAAAACGCGTTATGATTTTGTCCTGTCTCTTGATGCGGATGAAGCACTATCCGATAAACTCCGGGAATCTGTTCTGGCTGTCAAGAACGACTGGGGCAGTGACGGCTACGCCTTTAACCGGCTGACCAATTACTGTGGAAAATGGATCCGGCACTGCGGCTGGTATCCCGACATAAAAATACGGCTGTGGGACAAGCGAAAAGGGGGCTGGGGAGGGGTCAACCCTCATCCCCGGGTGATTATGCACGAGGGGACCACTGTCAAGCACCTGGAAGGAGATTTGCTTCATTACTCCTATTACAGTGTCCGGCAGCAGGTGGAACAGATCAACAGCTTTTCCGATCTGGCTGCCCGGGCGGCTGATGACAAAGGGAAAAGGTCTTTTTTTATAAAAGACATTCTGCTTAATCCCGTGTTTACCTTTATCAAAATGTATATCCTGCAGAGGGGGTTTCTGGACGGTTATTTCGGTTTTGTGATTTGTGCCAATTCCAGTTATGGAAAGTTTTTGAAGTATATCAAGCTGCGGGAAATACGGATGCAGAAAAGCAACGCATTACCTGATCAGCCGGAGTAAATGAATTGCATCGCTTTCTGTGCGAACGAAGTCCCTGGAAGGGGCCAAGGGTTCAAGGATTCAAGGGGTCAAGTAAACGGCTGCAAATTTAAATCTTATGCGTCTCTGAATGTTCGGTCTATGGGGCAATGCCTGGATATTATAGGCAGACTGTTCAATTCCCTTGGCCCCTTGGCCCCTTGGCCCCTCGACCCCTTGAATCCTTGAACCCTGCTAAATGTTGCACAGCGGGTATTAATCAGGAGCTTCCGACTTCTGAGCGGCAATACCGGCCGTCAGGGCCAGCGGCAGCCAGAAAAAGAACCAGAACGGACCGGGGTGGGTAATCACTTTATCCTGGTCGATGAGAATATTACCGGCGCCGAACAGAATCAATGCCAACAGGATGATATCCCCGGTCAGGAAATAGTGGCGCAGGCTCTCCCTGAAGGCCATGGCCAGCAGAAGCAGAAAAATAAAAAGGGCCGCCAGACCGCCGTACAGGACCATCCCCAGATAGACATTGTGCGGGTGGTATAACAAGAAACCGTCGTTTGCCCTTATCTGCTGATCGGTGGTTATGCCTTTGCCGAAGAACACATCCCCTTTGATCATATTGATCGTTTTCTCGGCCAGTTCGATGCGATAACTCAGCCCCCGCTGGGTCACCGCTTTTTGGATCGAATCGTTTTTTGTGAAAAGGGTTGCACCGAGAATAATGATACAGGCCAGAACGATCAGCAGCTTGAAATCCCGTGTCAGCAGGCCGCCGACAATAAACGTGATCAGCAAAATCCCGAGCGGTCCGCGGCTTTGCGTCAGTACAACCGAACCGGCGACGATCGCCGCCATCATACCGTATAACCACCGGCGTTTACGGTCGGGGGTTTTTTTCATGATATAAAAATATATGATCAGTACGATCATGCCGTAAATGATCCCACCGAAAACGGCATTATGAAGCTGGTCTGCGATGTATTCCAGCCGGGCAGCGGGGAAAGGAGCGGCGTGATAAAAATAGAGCATGGAAGCCACCGCTGTCGCCGTGCCGATCCAGGCCAGAAAAGAGAACAGTTTTTCAACAAACCGGGGACCGGTTAACGACAGTTCCATGGTCAGGCTGAAGAAGACAAACAGATAAACCACCTTGCGGATATAATAGGTGGCGCTTTTGTCCCCGGTGTTTTTTTCCCACAGGATGGTCAGCACGAGGTAAACCAGGAGGGCCATGGTGACCAGCCAGATCCTTGAACCCAGAAAAAACCGGATTTTGGTTTTGTTCAGTGAAAGCAAATAGACCGGAATGATAAGTCCGTAGAACAGGTTGCAATGCAGGCGGAGATTGGGGGAAACGAAAAAAATCAGCACAAAGAGAAAGTACAGTTTAAGATTAATCTGCTTGTCTTCAACAAAAGCCAGGATGTTTGTCCGTAAGTTCGCAACGTTCATGTCGGTCGACTTATCCGGTTTAAAGGGTTGATTTTTTAAGGCGCCAGCTTCGCAAGATCAAGGCCGAAAGGCAAGGTGTTTTTCTCCCTGGTGACGGCCCATATTTTTCGATATGCCTGACGCCGTACCGCTCTGGATGGCAGTTCCTCCCGGCAATAATAATGAAAAAAACGCAACCGGTCTTTTAAGGTCAGGTGACTGCTGATGGATGCGTTCAGTTGGGCCAGGTTGATCAGTTTTTTGGGCCATGGCAGGTGGCGACGGATTTTGACGCCATCCAGATCGACCATCATGAATTGATTGTCCAGGGCCAGCACATTGCTGGATTTGAAATCACGCTGCCAAATGTTCAGGTCGTGACAGGCGCGAAGCCAGGCGGCAAACGCCCGTATGGCGGCTTTTTTCCCCGTACGGCTCATATCCGAAGAAAGGTAATCGTTGAGTGGCAGACTGTCGCTGTAATATGATGCCAGAAAATAAGTCATACCACCCGCGTCAAAGTAAGCCAGGGCGGCAGGGACGTTTATGCCTCTGACCGCCAGCATTCTGGCCATCTTCCAGCCGGCCAGCGAACGATCCTTGTGGAAAAGTCTTTTGTTGTGAATTTTAATGCAAACGTTTTGATAAACCATCAGCTTATCGTCTTTGATCAGGTGCCCCCGGTCCAGAGCGTTCTGCAGTTCCTGTTTACCCCACTTGAAATCCCTTCGTTTAAACCCTTTTAACCCCTGGCCATTTCTGATGACTTGAAATTCGGTGCTGTTTTTCATGCATCTTGCCGCGCGGGAGCGATAATGCCGTTGCTGCCGGCGGTCAACGATAGCCGCTACTTTACCTGAATCAACAGGTTCTTCCTGGCTCTGATTGTAGACATTTAAGAATTCCTTCAGGGCCACCGGGCATTGCGTCCGGCAATGAAGGTGCCACCAGAATTGTGCCAGGTTGGAAATTTTCAGTTTTCGGGGCAGCCGGGGAAGAAAATACGTTTCCTGGACATCGAGTAATACCGGCTGATCATTCCGGTCCAGAAGCAGGTTCCCGGGATGGAGATCCCGGTGATAAATCCCCCTGTCATGTAAAACGGCCAGGTGGCCGGCCAGTTTAAGCACCTGTTCACGGCTTTTGCAGTCGATTTCCGAGCCCTGAACTGCCTCTGTGACAAGAAAAAATCCTTGCCCCGGGAATCTGCCCTTATAGCCGAATAAAACACGCTTTGGCGCCGGAATGGATTTTTGCGCCAGCCGGGATAAATTTCGCCATTCCGTTGTCATGCGCCAGGGAAGCAGTAAAAAACGCAAGCGGTCTTTTTTTCGGCGCAACGGACTGAGTTTAAGAAAAAAAGTGCCGGCGTCGGTTTTAACGGCATACACCTCCCGGCGAAACCGGTCGGAAACAATAAAGAATCGCTCGACATTATCCGTCAACCAGTTGATTTTAAAATGGGCGTATGCCGGGTCCCGGACAATCCGGCAGGCATTAATAAAATCGTATAAACGGGAGGCGGAAGAACGGTCAACCGGTTCAGGATTCTGATTCATATATTTATTTCATAAAAAATATTGGCAGTTGGTGGCAGGTCACCTGCTCCCGTTCGGTTTTTTTGCAGCCGAACGGAATTTTGTGTAATAAATCAAAAGGTTTTTCTCGGTGATGGCCATTCTTCATTTTTATCCCTTTTATCATAAAACAAATTGAATTGGCAACAAACAAGGACGCTTACAGCCCGGCTAGCGGGATTTGAATGGTTGACACCTCTTTTTAAGCGCTGTTATATTAGCCATCTGATTTATAGACGAAAGGATAGAGTATGTTGCTGAAAAACCTGCAACGCAAGCTGCGTCTGGTACGCCAGTACGCGGTTTCCAAAGCGCGCGCGCCACAGTACCATGATGTTTTCGAAGGCGTTGAAACATACTGCATGTTTATCGGGTATCCCCGAAGCGGACACACCCTGGTCGGGTCGCTGCTGGACGCGCACCCGGAGGTTGTGGTGGGCAACGAACTCAATACCATTCGATACGTACGGTACCATTTTCGCCGGGACCAGATCTACTGGCTGCTGCTTGAAAATACCCGCCATTTTTCCCAAAAGGGACGCTGGCATACGGATTATCTTTATGCCGTTCCCGATCAGTGGCAGGGGCGCTACAAACGGCTGCGGGTGATCGGCGATAAACGGGGCAGCGGATCAGTCAAGAAGATTTACGCCAATCCCCGGCTTTACCGGCGCCTGGTTGACATGGTGGGGGTGCCGATCCGTGTGATTCATGTCGTCCGCAATCCCTTTGATAATATCAGTACCATTTTTCTCAAAGGCCGGAGCAAGAATTTTCAGGAAAGTATCGACTATTACTTCTTTCTGGCAGAAGAAGTGAGCAAGCTCAAACAGGTCATCGGCGAGGGCAACATACTGGAAATTCACCATGAGGATTTGATTCGTGATGTCCCCTCCCACCTTCAGAAGTTGACCGCCTTTGTCGGTGTAGAGGCAACGCCGGATTACCTGGAGGCCTGCAGCAGCATTGTCTTTTCCAGGCCCCATCAGACGCGCAATGACGGACCTTGGACCGAGGCGTTGATCAAAGAGGTCAGTGAGCGAATGCAGCAGTATCCTTTTTTAGCGGCCTATTCTTTTAATAACTGATCACATCAAAGCGGTTTTTACTGGCTGTAAACTATGAAGATTATACATCTTCTCAGCAACTGGAAGTGGACGGAACGTTCAGAGCTGGTCGTCGAACTGGCGTTATCACAGCGCCGGCTGGGGCATCAGGTCTGGCTTGTTTGCGGGCAGCCGTCACCGGAAGATGGTGAGGTCCTGGATGTGTCGTTTCATGCCGGACAAAAAGGGCTTGAAAATATAATTGTTTTACCTGAAATGAGCAAACACATCCGGATTTTTTCCCTGCTCCGGGGCAGCCGGAGGCTTCGGGGTGTCTTTGATCGTATCGGGCCGGATGTCGTTCATTGCCATATGCGCAACGCCCACCTGCTGGCCGGCCTGGCCCGCAGGAAAAGCATGAACCCGCTCTGGATACGAAGTGTCTATAATCCCGAACAGGTGGCCCGGGATTATCGTTCCCGCTGGTGTTATCGCAATTGTACCCGGGGGATCATCGTGGTCAGTGAGAAGGTCCGTCAATCGGTTTTATGCCGGAGATTCCCGGTCGAGAACGTCATTGTTTTACAACCGGGTATCGATCTGGAACGGTTTTCACCGGAAAGGGAATTGGCCGATCAGACCCTTTATTTTGAGCTTCCTGATGATGCCTTTGTGGTCGGGGTGGTCAGCCGGATACGGCCGACGCGTCGTCTGGATATCCCCTTGCATGTCATTCAACGGTTGAAAGATCAGTACCCCCGGTTAAGACTGCTTCTGGTGGGCCGGGGGCGTCCCGGCGCGTTTGAAAGGGTCATTGAAAGACCGGCAGCCGAACTTGGCATCCGGGGCAGAATTATCCAGGCAGGATACTGTATGGGGGATGATCTGGTGGCCGCCTATCGTCGCATGCAGGTTCTGCTGTATCCCATCCCGGGGACCGACAAAACCTGTCGGACGGTCAGAGAGGCCCTGGCTGCCGGTGTTCCGGTGATTGCGCCGGACATGGAATTTCTGCCGGAGTTGATTGAAAACGGGCAAAACGGATATCTGGTCGATCAATCCCCGCAGGGATTTGCTTCGGCCCTGGCAGAACTGATGGATTCCCCGGAGACGCTGGACAATATTTCCCGCCAGGCACTTTCCTCGGCCAGGGAGCGGTTTAACTGGGGGGCGCTTGCGGAAAAAAGCCTTAAATTTTATGAAAGACTTATCTGACGGTGAACATGGCTGTTTTTTTGATCCCTCTGCCGGACAGGTGGCGGGAACGGATCCGATGGGGGTGTAATGGTGGTAAACCAGATCACTGAACGGTCCCGGACAAGTGCCGGGGCGGATTGCAGTGTCCTGATCGCCACTTATAACCGGCCCGGTACACTCAAACTGCTGTTAACGGCACTGAATATCCAGACCGTAAAGCGATTTGAAGTTCTGATCTGTGACGACGGGTCAGGACCTGAGACGGCGGAGATGATCACGTCAATCCGCCAGACCCTTGACTTTAATGTCCGGTATATCCGGCATGAAGACCAGGGATTCCGCAAGGCCATGATCCTCAACCGGGGTATTCTGGCATCCGGCACGGATTACCTGCTTTTCCTCGATGATGACTGCATTCCCCACAGTCGCTATATTGAAAGCCATCTGAGGAAAAAAAGTCCGGGCACCCTTGTGTTCGGGAAGTTTGTCAGAATCCGGCCGGAGCTGATCGGTTTGATCACCGAAGACCTGATACAAAACAGGGGCATGGAGAAAAAGCCGTTTTTTACGCCGGGAAAAAAGTTCGGCCTGGTGATGAACCGGTTACGGTTTTACAGGCACCTGTTGCAGAAGAATTCTTTACGGCCAAAACTGTATGGTGCGAATTTCGCCGTGGACAAGCCCTCCCTGTTTAAGGTGAACGGTTTTAACGAGGCCTTCGAAGGCTGGGGTTATGAGGACAATGAACTGCGATTACGCCTGGTCAACAGCGGCATCAGAATGCGGGAAGCCATTACAGAAGCCATTGTTTTTCATCTCGTGCTTCAGGAACACAGAAAATCCTGCCAATATGATTCGGGACGCCTCAACAAGGACCTGTTTCTTCAGCAAAAAAATGAGCAATGGGCGTTGCGCGGCCTTCGTCAGCACAAACAGGCAGTAAAAGAACAGGAAACGATTTGATAAGAACATCATGCGTTATTGAAAAGAGCCTTACCGATCATGACAATTAAACCGGAGAAAATGGTTGTCTTCTGCCCGAACTGGGTTGGTGACGTGGTCATGGCCACCCCGGTCTTTGACTGCCTGCGTCAGAATTATGCGCAGGCACACATAACGGGTGTGATCCGGAAATATGCCGCCGGCGTGATCAAGGACGGCCCCTGGTTTGATGATATTATTGAGCTTGATGAGGATAAAACCCCTGGCGGCTTTATGGCCGGTGTCCGCGACGTCAGAACCGCCCGGCCGGATATGGCCATTGTCCTGCCCAACTCGTTCCGATCCTCCCTGATTGCTTTTCTGGGCGGGGCGAAAAAACGGTACGGCTATAAAAGGGCTTTACGGTCTTTTCTGTTGAGCGGCGGTCCCAGGCCATTGAAGGCGGGGCATGACATCAAGCCGGTGCCCATGGCTGAATATTATATGGCGGTCTGCCGCTATCTCAATCTTAACCTGCCGGAAAAAACACGACCGGAACTGTATTTTTCCGAATCAATCCGGGAAAAAGGAGAGTCGCTTTTTGAAAAGTATCATATTCAACCGGGTGAGATGTTGATCGGCTTGAATCCCGGCGCGAAGTTCGGCGCCTCAAAATGCTGGCCGCCGGAATATTTCGCCAGATTGGCGGAAGGGATCAGTAAAAAATGGGCTGGCCGGATCCTGCTGCTGGTCGGGCCCGGGGAAGATGAAATCGCAGCCTCAATCATCAAGTCCAGCAGTGCGGAGATTATCAATACCGGTCCCGACAAAGTGGATCTTGAACTGTTAAAGTATGTGATCAGCCGGCTGGATCTTCTGGTAACCAATGACACCGGCCCCCGGCATTACGGGGTGGCCTATGACATTCCCACGGTGGTGATCATGGGGCCGACCAATCCCGACTATACGGCCGCCAATCTTGATAAAACCGTTGTCCTGCGTAAAATCCTGGACTGCTCCCCCTGCCATGAAAAAACATGCCCGCTGGGTCATCATCAATGCATGACCCGGATCATGCCGGAAGAAGCCCTGGCGGCGTCTGTTCAACTTTTGGCCAGCCTGCGCTGAAGATGATAAACGATTAAATGGACGTGATACACCGAAACCTCTGCCGCTACCTTGAGGTCGAAGCGTTTTTGAACGAATTCTTCAGGTCCTTTGATTACTGTTTTGAACAATGCATTAAAAAGGAACTTGAACAAAACGGCGGCAACCCGGTGGCGGCATGCTGCCGGAATAAATACTACCGGCTTTATGACCTGGACCATCCCGCCTTTGATCTGCTTAGAAAGGAACGTGAACAGCGGTATGGACAGCCTGGTGACTATCTCTGGCCATCTCCTGTCTCGCCATGCGAGTATCACAACCCATCTGAAGGTTGTGTTCTGACGACCCATAAAAGCCCCATCTGCCTGGCTTTTATGTGCCGTGAAAGTATCGACTTTCTGAGGGAAAACTATGATATTTATAGCTATGATTATCTCGGCATGCACTATGCCCTGGAGTGGACCCTGACCGGTGACTTTTCAGACAGGCAGTACCGGGAACTGAAGGACAGCATTAACGGCATGATCGTATCGATTGAAAACAGGAACCGATCAATCATCCGGACCTGAAATAGGCCTTTTTCCTGCTTTTCAAAACGAGTCCATTTTTTTGGAAAACGTCACCTGACAATTTATTTTTGTATAAAAACAATTGGTTAACGTTTTGTATGTGCCTTCCACAGTGAAATTGAGTCCTGAAAATCAGTACAAAACAATCTGTTGCGATTTTTCCCATCCGGCTGATTTTCTATCAACCCATTGTATTTGCAGTATATTTAATTTTTATGATGGCTTGGCATGCTTCTTGATAGGTATATAGTAACGTTGTTAATAAAACTTTGGAGGAGCCTATATTATTTTTTATATTTAATAAGAATGCCGGTTGACCAGGATGTTTCGGGGCCGGGATTGTGTTCTAGTCACCCCCCCCCCCACCCCCCCCCCCCAAACCCCGACAAACATATTTCCCGGCCCTGGAATTTCCTGGCCAACCGGCATTTTGAATTAATCCTGAATTTAAAATTTCAACTTCCGGAACACCTTCTGTTCTTCTTCACTTAAGCAATGACTTTCCCGTGCTTCATGTCTTTCCCCTTTTGCCAATGTCAACGCCATGGTGGTTTAGGATAACAAGCTGGGCGTGGATTCCGGTCCCGGCGACGGGGTTTACCGGTACAATGGTGCCTGGAACCTGATACGGTCCTGGAGTACGGCCGAGTAAGCCAGGGAGACCGCCAAATAGTAAGCAGGCAGTTATGGCTTTATGACCTGAAAGAGCTTCTGTTTGACATCTTCTGCGGTAATGGCGTTCAGGCAGGCCAGGTTTTTGCCCGGGCATTTGCGTTTATAACATGGGGCACAATCAAGGGGCTTTTTGACGATCAGGTGTTCACTGCCAAAAGGTGCGGTAAGCGAAGGGTCGGTCGGACCGAAGATGGTTACATAATGCGTTCCAACCGCGGCGGCGATATGGGCGGAGCCGCAATCAGGTCCGACCGCGGCTTCGGCCTGCTGTAAAACCGCTGCCAGTTCCGGCAGCGACGTCTGCCCGACCAGGTTGATCAGGCGGGCGTTACTGATCTCATGCTCAAGGTCGCAGGCCATTTGATATTTTGCCCCGGTGTCGACCATGACCATATTTAAGGATGTTTCCTGGAGAAGGTCACGAATTAAGTCCGCGTATCCTTTAAAATGCCATTCCTTTGAAACCCAGCTTGAACCGAGAACGACGGCCATGAAGGGCGGCTTCAATTTTGGCAGCACCTTCTCCGCATTGGATGAAAGCGCGTTTTTTGAAAAACCGAAATCAAGCGCCTGGGATTTGAAAAGTTCCCGGGACCGGGACGGGTCAAATGCCGTATGACAGCCCAGAAGTTCCGTAAATTTCAGGTAATGAAAGATTTTGGGGTATGCCTCATCCATGCGGGGGATATGGATATTGTTAAACAGCCAGTTCCCCTCTTTGGCGTTTGCCCGATGAAACCCGATCCGACAGGCGGCGCCGGTAACAAATGAAAAAAATCCGCTTTTCAGGTGACGCTGTAGATCAAGCACACAGTCAAAAGGCCTTTTCCTCAGCTCATAAAGGATACCTGTTAACCCGCCCTGTTGCCAGTTGGCCCGGTTAAACACCAGGATCTCATCGATAAGCGGGTGGACCGTTACGATCCCCTCGCATTTGGGCTCTATCAGCCAGGTAATGGTGGATTCCGGAAATCGATTTTTAATCAGTGAAACCAGACACAGCCCCCGGGTCACATCACCCAGGGACCCCATGAGGATGATCAGAAAAGACGGTGCTTCAGGCAATTGCAGGCCGTCTCCGGCGCGTGATTCGTCTATATGTGTTGATGGTTTGATTCCGGTCATATGTTCAAAAGTCCTTCCAGGATCGTGTAGGGGAAATTACCATGCCTGAACAGGATTATCAAGCTGTCAGCCAGGAAGGGCCGAGTCGTCGCATCTGTCGGCCGCACCAGAAAACCATTGACACCAACCGCCGCTCTTGTTAGAGGTAATCATTTTTAGAGATACCCTTTGAAATAAATAGATTATCATTATTTTTTTACTTCAGCACATGATTCCTCAGTTATATTCAGCTAAATGGGAAAACTTGAAAAAAGGTGAGCCTGATCCGGAGGCGATAGGTCACCTGGCACGCCAGATCGCCCTGTCTTTTATGGACGCCTGTTTGTATTGCGACCGGTATGAACATACCTGTATCCAGCTGTTATGTGAGATGGCCACCGCCTTTGAGGCGGACAGCGGATTGAACGCCAAGGCCTCATCAGCGCTTTTTAATATTGTTGTTGAAGGCCTTTGTGACGAGTTCGAGGACATGCAGGTGGAAATATACGACCGGGTCATGTGCCAGATCATTTCTTTCTGCCGGAACATTCCCCAGGGACAGGACCTGGATAAAACACTTTCCCGTTTTGGCTTTGGTTCTTCTGAGAGTCTCATTGGCCGTGCTGCCGGCATGCGCAAACATTTTTTCATTCAAGAAGATATCGAGAAACCGGGAAAAATTATTTTTCTTTCCCGGGTGACCTTTGGCGCGGACATCGCGGTTACCAGCGTGCTGATACAGCGGTTTGCCGACGCTTTTCCCGGGGCGGAACTGGTCTTGCTCGGCAATGGCAAGTTAAATGGCCTGTTCGGCGGACATGAAAAGCTGCGGATTCGAGAGCTTCATTATCCCCGCCGGGGAGATCTGCTGGCCCGGTTTTCGGCCTGGTTTTCCACCCTGGAAGCCATCCGGGAAGAAACGGCGGAAATCGGCCACAGGTTTCTGGTAATTGACCCGGATTCACGCTTGTCCCAGCTGGGTATCCTGCCGGTGACGGATACCGGGCGGTATTTTTTCTTTAACAGCCGGTTTAACGGCAGCAGTCCTTACCGCTTGTCCATGTCGGAGCTGGCCAATGAATGGGCCAATCGTATTCTGCCCGAGTCCGGTTTTTATCATCCCGGGGCCTGGATCGATGACACCTCGAAGGAAACTGCCGGGAGTTTAATTAAAGCGTTGCGCCGTTTTTCAGAACGTATTGTAACCGTCAATCTGGGTGTGGGCGGAAACAGTCGGAAGCGGCTGGATGATGATTTTGAGCTCAGGCTGCTGGCATCGCTATTGTCTGAAGAAAACACTTCCGTGGTCCTGGATTGCGGGGCCGATGACGAAGAAAAAAAGCGGGCCGAAAAACTGCTTGCGGCCCTGGGCGAACAGGGGGTTGCAACCGCCGAGGCTGATTTGAGCGGCTCCCCGGTAACACTTTCCGGCCCCGGTATTATCAGTATTCTTTCCAGCATCGGTGAAATCGCGGCCGTAATTTCCGCCAGTGATGAGTTTATCGGGTATGATTCGGCCTGCCAGCATATCGCGGCTGCCGCCGGCATCCCTTCCTGCACCGTATTTGCCGGCTCGAATAACCCCCGCTTCGTCAGGAGATGGCATGCCCGGGGACAGGCCGTCAGCCGTATTATCCATGTGGATAATTTGAGCCGGGACAAAATCTTCGATAACGCCGACATTATCGCACGTATCAATGCCGCCAGGGAACGGGCATGAAAGTACTGTTTGTTTATCCCAATGCCGGTTCACAGCTTGGTTTTAATTATGGCCTGGCTCAGATGAGCGCCGTGTTGAAACAGGCCGGACACCAGGTAACACTCGTCCACCTGGCCGAAGAACTGGGGCCGCTGCCACAAGAGGCGCAGCTCCAGGCCATGGTCAAAGAATACGATCCCGGGCTGATCGGTTTTTCCGTGGTGACCAACCAGTGGCCCCTGGCCCGGCAAATCGCCGGATGGATCCGAAAGACCACAGACGTGCCCATTGTCTGCGGCGGTATTCATGCCACGGTGGCCGCCGACCAGATCCTTCGTTCGGGGGTGTTTGATTATGTACTGGTCGGAGAGTGCGATACCGCTCTTCTGGAATTCGTCAATATCATTGAGCAGGGGGAGGACCCTTCCGGCATCCGGAACCTGGGGTTTTTAAAAGACGGCACCGTCCGGATAAACCCGGTCCGGCCGTTTCCCGGCCTTGAAACGCTTCCCATGAAGGACTACAGCCTTTTTGACTTTCAGAAGCTGATCGATGAAAAAAACGGCTGGGTCGGTCTGATGGCCTCGCGGGGCTGCCCTTTTCAGTGTACTTACTGCTTTAATCATCTAATCGTGAAAAAATACCGGGCTGAGCTTGGCTGTAGTTTTTCGGGGCTGAATTATATCCGTCATGTCCCTGTTCCCGCCATGATCGCTGAGATCAGGTACCTGATTGAAAATTATAAAAACATTAAAATGTTCATCTTCGATGATGACCTTTTTACCTTTAATGCCGATTATCTGCTGGCGTTTTGTGAGGCTTATAAAAACGTCTGCCAGATCCCGTTTGTGGTCAATGCCCATGTTCACTTTTTCGACCGTAAGCGGGCAAAAGCGCTGGCCGAAGCCGGTTGCCGGATTGTCAAATTCGGCCTGGAAAGCGGCAGCCCCAGGGTGCGCAAAGAAATCATGCGCCGGCATACCAGCAACAAGGATATCGCCCAGGCCATTTCATACGCCAAGGACGAAGGCATGCACACCTCTTGTTTTGTCATGATCGGTCTGCCCGGAGAAACATCTGAAAACGTGATGGAAACCATTGACCTTCTGGCACAGGCAAAACCAGGACGGTTCCGCTGGACATTTTTTTACCCCTTTCCGGGAACAGAAGCTTACGCCATCAGCGAACGGGGCGGCTATATCGACTTTGAAAAAAAAGAACAACTGGTTAATTTTACCGACACGACCTGTCTCGACTTCGGTCCGGAACAGAACCTGTTCTTAAAAAAGGTCGGCCGGATTATGCCCTGGTTTGTTAACGCCCGTGCAAAAATGGACTGTTCGCAGGTTTACCGGCAGAACGTCGATGCGCTTCTGGCTCTGGACGAAGCCGCATGGGCGGCCGTTGCGGACGGCCTGGTTGAAGAGGATAAACAGCTTTCATCGCAGATGGTCGAAGCCGGGAAGACCCATTACGCCATCAAGTATAACCGCTTTATGGGCGTTATTTCGGATTATTTCTTAGAAGAAGAATAAACGATTTAACCGTAAGGGTATCTCTAAAAATTAGAATTTTGGTTCGAGGTCAAGGCGTGCGAAAATTATACAGTAGGGGCACGGCGTGCCGTGCCCTGATTGGTCGTATTTCGAGGATTAAAATTTGAGCACAACGCCGACATCGGGCCAAAAGGCAATTTTTAGAGGTGCCCGTAATCAGCTGCCCAGCATAAAACTCCACAACACACCCGCTGCAATGGCCGAGCCGATAACGCCGGATGAATTACAGGCCATGGCATGCATGAGCAGATAGTTGGTGGGGTCTTCATGCAGACCGACCAGGTGGACCTCCCGGGCGGATCCCGGAACCGCGGAAACGCCGGCTGCACCAAGCAGGGGGTTGATCTTGTTTTTCATGAACAGGTTCATGATTTTCCCAAAGATAAGCCCCGATGCGGTAGCAACGGAAAAAGCGACCGCACCCAGAAAAAAGATGCCGATGGATTTCCCGGTCAGGAAAATATCACCCTGGGTGCTGGCGCCTACGGTCATGCCCAGGAAAATGGTGGCGGCATCCATGATAACCGTTCGGGCGCTTTGGGCCAATCGTTCAGCCTGGCCGCATTCTTTGAGAAAATTACCGAAAAAGAACGGCCCCAGCAGGGGAATTGAGGCAGGTGCCAGAAAACAGCAGAGCACGATACCGATGACCGGAAAAATCATGCGTTCATTTTTGGATGTTTCACGAATTTCCGGCATGCGGATCAAGCGTTCCTTACGGGTGGTCAGCAGCCGCATGATGGGCGGCTGGATGACAGGAATCAACGCCATGTAAGAATAAGCGGCAATGGCAATGGGGCCGATCAGGTGGGGCGCCAGCTTGGCTGTAAGGAAGATCGAGGTCGGGCCGTCGGCGCCGCCGATGATGGCCACGGAAGCGGCTTCTTTGGGCAGAAAACCCAGCCCCAAGGCACCCAGCAGGGTAAAAAATACGCCGACCTGAGCCGCCGCCCCCAGAAGCATCAGCTTCGGTTGGGATAACAGCGAGGAAAAATCCGTCATAGCCCCCAGGCCAAGAAAGACGATGGATGGATACAGCCCGGAAGTCACGCCGAAATACAGGTAATGCAGAACACTGTTGTTCTCATACACACCAAGCCCGAAACCTTTAAAGAAGGGAACGTTGCCGATAATGATGCCCAGTCCGATGGGGATCAGCAGTAATGGTTCATAGCCCTTGGCCGCACCAAGGTAAACACAGGTGCTGCCGACAACCAGCATGATCAGGTTGCGGTAATCGGCCAGTGCGAAACCGGTATTGCTTAGAAAATCAATGGCTAAATTAAGCATTTGTGCTCCTGTTAGAGAGTCGCTGAAGCGGGTTGCGGGTTATGTGCGCCATTTGAAGCGGCCGTTTCCTTCCGGGACAAGCAGACCGGCTTCACGCAATGCTTTGATGGTCAGATGAGGGTGCGGCAATCCGCTTTCCTCGGAAGACCTGTAAAGTTCTGAAAGTTGGAAAATTTCACCCAGAGACTTGGCGCAATCTTTATAAACGGCGGCAATTTTATTAATACCTTCCTCGGACAGGTCGTCCGGTTTTGATTCAACAACCGGTTTATGCCCGGGGACTCCCGGTGCTTTTTTGAAGATCGACCCGATTTTCTCCATTATAACCACCAGCATCGGTACTCTGGATATGATAGTCGCAAGCAAAGCCAGTCCGGTGAGATCGATCGTAATCCCCAGTGCGGCCATTGCCCATCCGTTTTGGGCGGTAATTCGAGAAAAACTAAATAAATCGAACAAAATATCCTCCCCGGCGGTTTTGTTATGCCAGCCGTTGTTTTTATTCTGTCTGTTGCTGTATCACTTTTTTCGATGTTCCCCCTGACTAATCATATCTGGGGGTAAAATCTGTTATGTTAATCCATAATTCTCCTTTGATGTCAATAAAAACTTTGATTACACACAGACCTCCCGTAACGCTTTTGATAAACCACCGGCCGGACCGGAGATGTTGACATGACTGCCGGCACCGGATAAATTGAACCCTGAGCGGATTGACGTAAGGCGCGTCAATTTTAGCTGAGCGCTGAATGCGATTATGCGGATGATTCCATGAGACTGGCCCTGATTTTTAATCCCTTTAAATATAAAGTTCATGAAGAAAACCTGAGGATCGTGCAAAAATATTTCGGTCTGTTTCCCCCGTTGAGTATCTGCTGGGTGGCGGCCATTGCCCGGCAGGCGGGTCATGAGGTGACGATTATCGACGCCCGGACATTGAAACTGTCCAAAGAAGACGTGTTTGAGCGGCTGAAAATGTTCAAACCGGATATCATGGGCTTCATGATGACCACCTACATGTTTCAGGATACCCTGGAATGGATCCGTTATCTCAAAAAACGGCTGGATATCCCTGTATTGATCGGTGGCTATAATTTGAGGGTTTATCCGGAAGCATCACTCAGCCATCCTGAAATCGATTACGGGGTGGTGGAACACGCTTTGGAAACCGTACCCAGTCTGTTTGCGGCCCTGGAAGGTACGGGAAACCTTGAGGATGTGCCGGGCCTGGTCTATAAAGAGGATGGTAAGATCATCATAAATCCACCAAATCCTGTCAGTTTTGAAGGTTTCCCCAATCCGGCCCGGGATCTGTTGCCGAACGACTTGTATGCTGAATTTCCGACGGAGAGAAAGAATTTCACCGTCATGGTGACCAGCCTGGGCTGTCCTTACGGTTGCAGTTTTTGCGAGGCCGGCAGAACGGTTTATAATCCCAGAAGCCCTGTAACCGTCGTCAATGAAATGGAGGAGTGCTATACCCGGTACGGTGTCCGGGAAATCGACATCTTTGACTATTCCTTTACGGCGGATAAACAGCGCACGATTGACATCTGCCGGGAGATGAAAAATCGCGGCCTTGATATCCTGTGGGCCTGTCGCTCACGGATTGATATCGATCGGGAATTGCTGGAAGAGATGAAAAAAGCCGGCTGCGGCAGAATATATTACGGCATTGAATCCGGTTGCCAGGAAATTTTAGACCGGGTCAATAAGGGGATTACGCTTGAACAGATCAAAGAGACCATCGATCATACCCGGAAGCTGGGCATGAAGGCGCTGGGATTTTTTCTTATCGGCGCGCCCGGTGAAACAAAGCAGACGGTCAGGCAGACCGTGAAGTTCGCCCGAACGCTTGATCTGGAGTATGTTCAATTTTCCAAGTGCCTGGCCAAACCGCTGACGCCGCTATGGGAACAGATGAAACAGGAGACGGGCAAAGACTACTGGGAAGACTGGGTGCGCGGGCTGGAGGTGGATCGCCCCCTGCCGCGGCTATGGACGGATTTGACCGACGCGGAAATCGACCGCCTTGCCAAGTGGGCTTATGTCAAATATCACTCCCGGTTTTTGTTTCTTCTCCGCGCCACAATTCAGGTCAAGTCATTTTCGGAGTTTAAACGAAAATTTTTCGGGTTTTTGGAAATGGTTTTCAGCCAGGAAGATGTGTCCACAAGGGACGAGTCTTTTATCGCTTATAATGATAATTCCAGGCGGCTGGACTTTTACAAGAAGATTGCAAAATACAAATAGTTGACTTTTATGCGGATTACATTTGTACACCTGGGAAGAGAGCATCTGGGGATTGAATATCTTTCCAGTATTCTCAAACAGCAGGGCCATGACGTCGCCCTGGCCTATGACCCGGGCCTGTTCGGGCCGGAAGACAATGTCTTTTATATCCCGTTTCTGCAGAAACTGTTTGATCAACGGCAGCAGGTGGTCTCGACTGTCAGGTCCTCTGCGCCGGACGTGGTCGCCTTTACCGTATACACCGGAACCTACCAGTGGGCCTGTGGCATCGCCAGGGAAATCCGCCGACATCTGGATGTGCCGATTGTTTTCGGCGGCAGCCACGCCACACTTGTTCCAGAGGTGGTCATCAGCAATGATGAGATTGATTTCGTGATCGAGGGTGAGGGGTTTCATGCCTTTCCCCAGCTGATCGACGCCCTGGCTTCGGGTGGTGACCGGCTGGATGAGGTGAACAATCTGTGGTTCAAACAAAACGGTTCCGTCAAACGGGGCCGCCTGGCGCCGCCGCTGGCGGATCTTGACCGGCTGCCCTTTCCCGACAAGACATTATTTGAAAACGATGTCAATTATATTGATGATTACGTGATTATCACCAGCCTGGGATGTGTCTTTAATTGCAGTTACTGCTGTGAAAGTTACCTCAACCGGCTTTATCAGCATAAATATTTTCGCCGCCGGAGCGTAAAGTCCGTTATTGATGAATTGATTGTCATGAAAGCCAGATATCATTTTAAAGAAGTCATGTTTAACGACGCGCTTTTTTTTACAGACAAAGCCTGGCTCCGGGATCTGATAACCGAGTACAGGCGAGTGATTAATGTGCCCTTCCGGTGTTTCGGTAAGGTTTCTCATCTGGATGACGATATCTGTCGTTTGCTGAAAGCCGGCGGATGTTACTGTATCGAATTCGGTATGCAGACCTGGAATGAACATTTGAAAAAAAAGGTGCTGCATCGCAATGAAACCAATGTCCGGGCGCTGGAAGCTTTCAAGCGCTGTGACAGGTTCGGGCTGCGATATGATATCGACC
This sequence comes from Desulfosudaceae bacterium, assembly GCA_963674745.2. Lineage (GTDB taxonomy): Bacteria > Desulfobacterota > Desulfobacteria > Desulfobacterales > Desulfosudaceae > JBFMDX01. Next base: position 2,364,519 of record CAXXDV010000001.1, read on the forward strand.
ATATCTTCGGTCTGCCGGGCGAGACAACCCGGGACCATACTGATGGCCTTTATTTTTACAGCCAGCTTAAACTGTTAAATAGAATCAAATGCCACAATTTAACCTATTTCCCGAAGACGGCCATTACGCAATACGCCCTGGATCACCATTTGTTGGCAGAAGAAGAGATGACCAGGCTTGAACAGGGTGACATCTCCGATTTTTTTCACGGTGACGCCATCAGGGACAGCACGCTGAAAACGGCCAAAGACGCCTTTTCAAAATGTTATAAATGGCTGCCGATTATTCCAAAATTTATCATTCGGAGACTGATCCGAAGCGAGAATTGGAAGTGGTTTGGCGCCATACCCGGGCCGCTCATTATTCTCGGCCAGCTGCTGGTGGCCGTCAAAGGACGGGATTATCGTTACCTGATATATTTAAAATATTATCCGCTGAGGATCAGACAGTCGTTAAGGAGAATGCGGACCGGTTAGCCGGTCTTCGTCTCTACTCAAACGTAAATGAAACAAATGAATATGTTCAAACCTGCCATCGGCCTGTTGCAGGCGAAACTGCTCAAGCGCAAGAAACCGCTTGTCGTCGGTTGGGCCATAACGGATCAATGCAACAGAAAGTGCGCCTATTGCGCCATATGGCGGCGTCCTGAGAGGGACCTGCCTCTGGAGCAGGTTACCGCCATTATTGATGACCTGGCCGAAGCAGGTGCCCTGAGGATTTCATTTACCGGCGGAGAGCCGCTGTTAAGACAGGACATGGGGGATATTATCAGCTATGCTCATGAAAAGGGCATAGAAACAAAAATGAACTCCAACGGTTCGCTGGTGAAAGAGAAAATAGATGCGTTGCGCCACCTGGACCTGCTGACCTTGAGCCTGGACGGACCGATGGAAATTCATGACGCTATCCGCGGCCGGGGGGCTTTTGCCGACGTGCAGGCGGCTCTGCGGGCGGCGCGGGAACAGGGGGTTAAAACCAGCCTGGCCACGGTGTTGACGTCGACCAATCTTGACGCTGTCGACGCCATTCTCGATATTGCCCGTCAGGCGTCGTGCCGGGTCACGTTTCAGCCGGCAACGACAATGCGCCTGGGCGGGCAGATTAAAAACGACCTGACACCGCCGGCAGGACCGTATCGGGAAACCCTGAATCATCTGATTATCAGGAAAAAAGCCGGAGATCAGCATATCGCCAATTCTGTTTCCGGATTAAGCCATCTTCAAAAATGGCCGGAACCAACCAGCATGGCATGTGCCAGCGGCTGGATCAGTTGCCGGATAGAACCTGACGGGAGCGTCCTGTATTGCAGTCGGGAATCGTTTCCTTTTCAACCCGGCAATTGCGTTGAGGCGTCGTTTCAGGAAGCGTTTAATAAATTGCGGCCGGTGGTTTGCAATGATTGCTGGTGCGCCGCAAGGGTGGAGCTTAACCTGGCCTACGCGCTTAACCTGCCGGTGCTTTTAAACCTAGTAAACAACCGGGTTGACTAATTGCCAAGTAACGTTATCAAAAAACTTCGTTTTGTGCTTCCGCTGGCGGTTTCATTTCTGATTCTTTTTCTGTTGTCCCTGAAAATAGATGTCGCGAAAATCGTAGATTCGCTGCGGGGGTGCGATCTGAGACTGGTTGGCCTGGCCGTGACCGTCTCCCTGTTTGTGAATATACTGGTTGGTGCCGAAAAATGGCGTCAGATTCTGGCCGCCCTGGGCTGTTCCCTTTCTTTTCGGGAAACAATTTCCATTCGCACCGCCTGCATCCCGTTTAAAATTCTTTTACCGCTTAAGTCTTCAGAATTATTAAAAGCCGTGTACCTGGACAGGCGTCGGAGACTATCATTTGCCAGGGCCACCGGATCACTAATAATTGATAAGGCTCTAAATATATTGGTGATAATTCCAATAGCCGCAGTCGGTCTGACCATGGTGGATCTTCCCGTTTCCAGAAGTATGCTGTTTGCTCTGTTGTCCGTTATTCTGGTGTTGATTCTGCTGACAGTTTATTCGGTTATGTTCAGGCAGGGGCTGATCAGCCTGGCTTCAAAAATACATTCCCGCCTGAACGGTTTTGCGGTTGACCTGCTAAGCGGTTTTGCCGAGATCGGACCGGGCCGGAAAACCATTCTGTTGTTTTTTTCTTTTATCTTTCAGTCTTCTGAATTTATAAATACGTTTATCCTTTTAAAAGCGGTCGGCGTTACGGTTCCGATTTATTATTTGATGGTTATCATTCCAGTGATTATGATTATCAACAACTTGCCGATTACAGCTCTCGGCCTGGGTACCCGGGAAATTGCCATCGTTTATTTTTTTTCGGCGTTCGGCCCGGCGGCCGCTCTCCTTAGTGCCGGTATTTTGGTCTCTCTGGTTGAATATGTTCTGCCGGTTTTAACCGGCCTGTTGTTTATGCGTTCTTTTCAAGCCTATTTTACAATTAAAAATGACGCACTTTTTACTGAAACGGCGGCAAAATGAAAATAGTTCTGGTTAACCCGCGTTCACGAAATCCCGAGGAGCTTCAGCAGAAATGTTTTGCGCCGGTTAACCTGCTTTACCTGGCCGCTTCGCTGCTGGAGAATAATTTTGAAGTGGATGTTGTGGACGCCAATGCTTACGGGTTGTCCGATAAGGCTGTGGCAGAACTGGTCGGGGGGAAAAAACCTGATTTGATCGGCGTCTCCTTGCTGTCTGAAACAATGCCGCGGACTTTTACCTTGAGTGAACGCCTTAAGCAGTCCTGCCCCCGGGCGACACTTCTGCTCGGCGGCCCACACGCCAACGCCATGCCGGAAGCGGTTTTGGAAGAATTTACCCATGTCGATCTGGTTTTGACAGGCGAATGCGAACAGCGCCTGGTGACACTTTGCCGGACAATTGAGCAAAACGGCAATCTCGGCCGTGTTCCGGGACTGTTTTACCGCCAGGAGAAAAGAGTCGTCGGCACAGAAGGGGATGATTCAATCAAAGCGCTGGACAGTCTGCCCGCCCCGGCGCGTCATCTCCTGTCGGACGCTTATCAATCCGACCGTTATTACATGATTCTTGAAAAAGAGCGGCCGGTGGAAACCCTGCTGACCAGCAGGGGCTGTCCCTTTCAATGCGCGTTCTGCAGTAACATTCCGGGGGCTTTCAGGGCCAGGTCACCGGAAAATGTGGTGGCGGAAATCGTCGAGCGGTATACGGCCGGGATAACCAATTTTGATATTGCTGACGCCAATTTTACACACGACCCCGATCGGGCGATGCGGATTTTTGATTTGATCATACGGGAGAAGCTCGATATTTCTTTCCGGTTTAAGAGCCGGACAACGGTAATCCGTGAAGAACTGATGGATAAAGCCCGGCGGGCAGGTGCTTATCTGGTCTCCATGGGCATGGAATCCGGATCGCAGGAGATCCTGCGGCGTATGAACAAAAAAACACGGCTCCAAGCGAATGTGAAGGCTTGTGAAACCGTGTTAAAGGCAGGCCTGAAGTTGAACACCGGCTGGATCATCGGTTTTCCGGGGGAGACACCAGAGACGATACAAGAGACAGTAAGGTTGATCGTGAATGTAAAACCGACAACCGCTAATATTCTGCGGTTGATACCTTATCCGGGCACACAGGTGTACGAAGAAGCCCGGGCTGAGAACCGCCTGGTCGGCGACTGGTCGGCCAACCGGACTTTTACACCCTGGATAAAACTGCCCTGGATAGAATCTCTTTTTGACCTTGAAAAACAAACTCAGCAGGCCATTAACCGGGTGTATTTCCGGCCTCATTACGTATTTTTATTTGCAAATGAGATTTTAAAGAATGCCAACAGCATGCTGGCCAGGTATGCCATTCAGGAGGCGGGTAAAGCCCTCGGCAGCGTGTTTCGTTGAAAATTACCGGGGTGGGGCACTTTTAAAAAAAACAAGAACAGGCAGAAATTCAGACATGATTACCAATGCGACTTTAAAATCACGCATCGTGCCGGTATTTGTACTGTCGGTTGTGTGTCTGGCGCTTTTTTCTAACACCTTCACCAACGAATTGGTCTGGGATGACCCGGAAATTATCACCGAGAACGTTTATATCCGTGACTGTAAAAACATCTTTCTTTTTTTTACCCCTCATTATTGGAACGAATTGCATCCAGATCCAAGTCTATACCGACCATTGCGTACCATATCTTTTACCCTTGATCACGCGCTTTGGGGATTAAACCCGACCGGGTATCATATCACCAATGTTTTACTACATGTGGCAAACGTTTTGCTTGTTTTTTACCTGACGACTATTATCACGAAAACGCGCAATGCCGGGTCTTCGGCCGGGCGCTCCGCACAAAAGGGCTTCCTTAGCCCGGCTTTTTTAACAGCCCTGTTGTTTGCCGCTCATCCGATTCATACGGAATCGATCAATTTTGTCAAGAATCGTTCCGACTTGATGGCGTTTCTGTTTTTTTTCTTATCGGCACTGCTGTTTATAAAATCATTTTCAGCAGCCGGCCGTAAGTCCCGAGGGATACGCATTGTAGGCGCCTGGCTGTTGTTTGTCCCGGCGGTGTTGTCAAAGGAAATAGCTCTGACCCTGCCCGGGGTGTTGGTGTTATACGCCGTCTGCTTTTTGCCACGCCCGGACCGGAGAACGGCGTTGGCCTGGATTGTTCCCTACGGTCTGATGATTCTGATATTCTTCTGGACCATTCAGACCTTTATTGCATCTGTCGGCCCGCTCCCTGCCGGCCCCCCCATGCCTCGAGGGGTCGGCCAGCATCTACTGACGGTCGTAAAGACCACGGGGATTTATTTTAAGTTGCTGGTATTGCCCTTCCCGCTTAGCGCCGACCGGGCGTTTATCGTTCCGACCGGCGTGTCCAGCCCTGCCGTCCTGGCGTCCCTGCTGGCGGTCTTGTTTTTGCTGATCGTTGCCGCCCGTACTTACCGGCGGGCGCCGATTGTATGCTTTGCCATCGGCTGGATCTTATTGACCCTGGTGCCTGTAAGCAATTTGGTGTTTCTGGTGTCCCGGCCCATTGCCGAACAGCGCCTGTATCTCCCTTCGTTCGGTTTTTGTCTGCTGATTGGTTATGGAATTGAGCGGTTGGCCTGTTTCGGGCCCCAAAAAGGGGGGCGTCCCTGGCCGATTCTCGCAGGCATTGCACTGACTGTGAGTATCGTCGCGTTATACGCTGTTGCTACCGTTCAGCGGAATTTTCAGTGGCGGAGCAATGTCGCTTTTTGCGCCAGCACTGTGGCTGCCAATCCGTTCAGCATCAGGATGCGATACAATTACGGCAATGCTTTGAGCGATATCGGGGCATATGAAGAAGCCATCAGACAGTACCAAACCGCGCTACATATGAAATCGGACTATCTGGAGGCACATTACAATCTGGGTGTCACCTATTATAAGATCGGACACCACGATAAGGCTGTCCATCATTACCGGGCGGTGCTGGCGCTGGAACCGGATAATATCGATGCCCTGAACAATATGGGCGTCGCTTTTTATGACAGCGGTCGCCTGAAAGAGGCCCTTGAATGTTTTCGGGAAGTGCTCAGGCTGTCACCTGACGATGTCAAGGCTGAACGAAACATGAAAGATGTTCTGGCAGACCTGGACCGTTTGGAGACGTCTGCCGAACCGTAATGTATATTTATAGCCCATCAGTGTGGCTTTGTGTAACGCAGGACGCTACGAAGAAGCCGTCAGTCATTTTCAAGCCGGCCTGTTATGAAAACAACGGCTGCAGGGCCATGGCAAAAGCCATTTCGCCTTCAATCTGCAGTTTGCCGCTCATGAACATCTGAATAGGTGTGTCCTGACGGGCTGTCAGGGCCCTGGCGTCCTCCATTGCCAGTTTGAGCGTGACTGCCGGCTGCGGGGCGCCGTTGAATGTGGCCGTAATTTCAGCTTCCGAGCCGTCCGGCTGTGCCAGCTTGAAAACAGCGGTTCCCTTAAGCCCTGCCAGAACACCATACTGCTGACGGGAAGCCTGTCCGCCGGAGATCTGGCCCTGCATTCCCAGCAGCATGTCGATATTTTTCATGTCTGCCAGTATGGCCATGCTTTCTACCGGGATGGACAGGAGAACCATGGGGTTTTCAATATCGCCTTCCTTGACGTCAAACGTCTGGCCGTCCTTGATGGTATAGCTGTAGCGGTTTCCCGAAGCATCCACGGTCAGGGTCAATGTCGTACCGGCCAGCGCTTCGTCCGGACCGTTTAAGGCAATAAACTGCCGGGCCAGCTTGGGAATAAACTCGGTTAACAGTTCGGCGACATCAACGGTAATGGTAAAGGTTTTTTCTGCCATGACTTTCCTCCGATTGCTCAAGAGACACCGCGTCCCAGAATTTTTGTCATGATTTCCAGAGAAAGCTGTTCCGCGTCGTGTTGGATGGTCTTTTTAGCCGTTGCCACCTGGGCTTTGACCTCGTTCTGGGTGTTTTCCTTGAGGTCTGTTATGGTTTTCCGGGCTGTATCGACAACGTCTTTTGCCTGGTCGTTGGCTACGGTTTCCAGTTCGCTTTTCAAGGTCTGGCCTTCCTGCCGGGCGGAAGCTTCTTTTTCCTTCAGTTGTGCCATCAAATCCGTTGCTTTTTTCTGAGCGGTCTTGATGTCACTGTCCAGCTCGTTCAGATGGCCTTCTCGTTTGCGAATGGTATCGTTCAGGGGACGAAACATCAACCGGTTTAAAATCATCACAAAAATCAGAAAAGACACCAGAATCACAACAAGCGTTTCATTGATTGTGATCATACCGTTGGTGTAGGCGACCGAGAAGATATCGTTGGAGTATAAAATTTCCACGCCGTACTACCTTTATTATATCGAGTTAAATCAAAATGTTAATAAATACCCAGCCGATTTTTGCTGCATTTTTTGGGCAAGGCAGGCGAAAAATTCAACCACAGGCAAATAAACCGTATTTTAACGGCTGGAATTTTCGCCTGCCATAAAGATCGGCAAAACAGCAGCACACGAAAAAGGACTAGACGACGAAGAGCAGCAGCAATGCCACCACCAGAGAGTAAATACCGGTGGATTCGGTTACCGCCTGCCCGACCAGCATGGTCCGGGTTAACAGACCGGCTTCAGAGGGATTTCTGCCGATGGCCTCACAGGCTTTGGCCGCAGCCATTCCTTCGCCGACGCCGGGTCCGATGGCGCCCAGCCCCATGGCCAGTCCCGCACCCAAAAGAGCGCATGCTTCAACAATATTACCTTCGATCATTTTTTTCTCCTTCGCTATTATTTCCTATTCGCAATTAAGCCGGGGAAACACCCCCGAAACTCAGTTTACCTGAACCGATATATATACGATGGTCAGCATGGTAAATACAAACGCCTGGATGGTACCGACAAACAATCCGAAAAAGAAACACAAAAACGGCGGCAGGACCAGGCTGTAGATCAAATGGGAAACCACCAGGATGATGATGGAGCCACCCATGATGTTTCCGAACAGACGAAAGGAAATGGATATGACCTTGGCCAGCTCACCGATGACATTCAACGGGAACATGATAAAAAAAGGCTCCATATATCCTTTCACGTAAGTTTTTATCCCTTTCTTTTTGATGCCGCAATAGTGGGCGATAACAAAACCCATGATGCCCAGACTGAGCGGAACATTCAGGTCTTTAGTGGGCTCCTCAAGGAGCGGCACGATGCCCAGGGAGTTGGAGATCGCCAGAAACATGAACAGGGCGCAGATCATGGGTGCGTATTTTTTGGCCAGTTCTTTGTCCAGGGCGTCTTCCGCAAGGGCGTAAAGCTGTGATACAAAAAGTTCTCCCATCAACTGCAGGTTGCCTGGAACGAGGCTTTTTTTACGGGTTGCTAAAAAGGCAAATACGATCAATATACCCATGACCAGCCATGCCATCAGGATGACCTTAATATTAAAGTGCATGGTATAGTCGCCGACGGGAACGAGCAACTGGTATATTTTCCCGAGTTCATCCATTTCTATATATCTCCTGACAGTTTTTTGCGGAATCCGGCCCATACCGGCGCGGTCAAGTAGTCCGCAAGAATACTCAACTGGACAAAAAAGAGTCCCGCTACGGTCGTTATCAGATTAAATTCAGTACGTTTTATGGCAATCACCATGGGCACGGCCAATAAGACCATCCTGGCGCCGAGTGCCCCGGCGGCGATGACAGAGGCCGTTCTTCTGGTTTTTCCGATTTTCATGGGAATGGTGGCGCCCAGAGCGATAAAATTGACAATGCCGAACAGGCAGCCCAGGATCAAGCCCTTACCCATGGCGGTCAGGCCGCAGACGATTAAAGTGCCGCCGATGATAATGGCGGCAATCAGTGCCCGGGAGCAGTACTTTTTTTCTGTCTGCCGGATGGCGTCCATCAATTTTTTCCTTCGCCGGACTCATCGTCCGTTTGAGTGGTGACGGCCATAATCTGGCGATAAACGACATTGGCCCCGCCAACAACACCCAGAATGGTGAAAACCGTTATAAAAATTCCTCTGGTGCCTAACCACCCATCAATTAAATAACCGATATAAAAACAAAATATAATGCACCCGGCCATTGTCAGGCCGATCTGCATGGTGATCTGCAGGTTTTCCGTCCAGGCGCTGTTTTTTTTAAAATCAAATTTAAACATGGCCGTTTCTGTTCGTCGGTCACCCGTCATTGTTTTTGTCGTCTGCCCGGAATATGTTTTTTAAATAACAAAGATCAGGATGAACGCGATGACCAGGGAATATATTCCGGTTGACTCCGATACCGCCTGACCGACCAGCATGGTCCGGGTCAGAATGCCCGCGTGTTCTTCATTTCTGCCGATTTCCTGAATGGCGCTGCCGGCCGTCATCCCTTCGCCGATTCCCGGCCCGATGGCGCCGATACCCATACAAAGCCCGGCGGCAACCAGTGCGATAGCAGCCGCAATGTCATTGGTCGGGTCGCACTTTCTGAACAGAAGTATCATGCTGATTAACAGGCCGTAAACACCGGTGGATTCAGCAACGGCCATGCCCAGCAGCATGACACTGGTAACCTGCTGGATCCCCTGTGGTTTACGCGCGATGGCCTCGCAGGCGGCCTTGGCCGCGAAACCTTCGCCGATGGCCGGTCCGATAGCCGCCAGTCCGACCGCAAAGCCGGCGCCCATAATGGCCGCCCAGGTCGGGGCAATCGGAAAATCGGAAAAGTTCAGGAACATCATGGTCAGCGCGATCGCCAACGCGTAAATGGCGGTTGTCTGGGATATGGAGGCGCCGATCAGCATATTGGTCGTAAGTTTGTCTTTGACTTCCGGCTGGCGGCTGATACCCGTACAGCAGGCGCCCGCCGGGAGGCCGGAACCGATACCGGCCCCGATGGCACCGAATCCCATGCATAACCCGGCGGAAATAAGAATAAAAATTGAAATTGTGGCTGTCTCGTCGATGGTGAACAGCAGCATCATGGCAACCAGCAGTGCGAAAATAGCCGAGGTCTCGGCAATGGCCTGTCCCATGAGCATATTTTTTAAAATATCACCGGATCTTTCAGGGGACCGGCTGATGGCTTCACTGGCGCAAGAAGCCGTATATCCTTCACCGACAGCCGCACCGATGGCGCCCAGACCGATTGAAAATCCGGCGCCCAGCATGGCGGCTACACTAATCCACGATTGAATATCCATGTCTAATAATCAGATCCTGTATTTCTTCACATGATTGTTAACAGAGCAGTCGCTGGTAACAGACTTAATATGGTTTTTTGAGTATGATACTTGTTGTAATTTGTAAAGGGATTTTATTGGGTTTTTCAAAATTATTTTAAAGCTTTTTATAAAAATAAGTTCCAAGTTATTAAACTATTGATAAAACCTGATCACACCCGGGCTGTCAACCTTGAATTTAAGCTTTCATAGAGAATATTGGCGGGGAGGTTGAACCGCAAATCAGCAGATTAAGAGTTGACAAGCGAACGCCATTTTTAATAAGTATGTTTTTTTTGAAGCGATCCTTTTATACGGCTCGCAATCACAACGTATGCTAAGCTTTTTCAATAATGAACAAGGCTAAAGAAAGGGGCATTCCATGAAAATTCTGCAGTTCTATGAAAACAATCAAAAGCCCGTTATTTCTATGGAATTTTTTCCGCCCAAAGATATCGGGGCGTTTGATAAGGCGGTTGATGAACTGGTGTTGTTGAAACCGGATTATGTTACGGTGACCTTTGGTGCCGGTGGGTCTACCCGGGACGGCTCTTATCAGGCCGTTAAAAAGCTGATCGAAGATAAAAACTTACCGGTCGTCGCCTATATCGCCGGTTATGGCCTGGGGCCGAACGACATTACCGATGTGCTGGATAAATATCAGGCCCTGGGCATCGGAACGATTTTTGTGATCCGCGGCGATAAACCCCGGGAAGCGGACTTTACGCCCCATCCGGACAGCTTTTCGTATGCCTATCAAATGATAAAATTTATCAAGGAAAATTATGATTTTACGCTGGGGTGCGCGGGCTATCCGGAAGGCCACCTGGAGGCCGAAAGTCCGGAGGCGGATATCGAACACCTGAAATTGAAGGTCGACAGCGGCGCTGAATATATTGTGACCCAGTATTTTTATGACAACAGCATGTATACCGGTTTTGTGGAAAAATGCCGGGCCACTGGTATTGATGTCCCGATCATCCCGGGCATTATGCCGGTATATTCCATAAAAATGACCAATATGCTGGCCAAACTTTGTGGCGCAACGATACCCGAAACCATGCGCCAGAAATTGGACAGCCTGACGGATGCGGGCAGTGAGGCCGTTCTAAATTATGGTATTGACCTGGCCACAGAGCAGTGCCGGGGGCTGGTACCCCAGAACGTGCCGGGGCTGCATTTTTATACCATGGACCGCAGCCGTTCCACCTCTGAGATTATTCGCCGTCTGAAAGCGGATAAACTTTTTTAGAGATACCCGAATAAATTTAGGCGGAATAGATTTAGCCCGGATATTTCATGCGTAGGGTACCCTCTGTGGGTGCCCATCACCGGGCAGGCACGGGGGCCTGCCCCTACAATATTCATGAACGCCTCCCACGACCCGTTGGGGCACCCCCCTGTGGGTGCCCTTCGTCGGGTAACCAGGGGCGTCCCTGCTTTGAGCGGTATTTGCTTTACGGGGCCAGCCATTCCCCCGGTCGGTAATCGTCTTTAACCGCTTTAAGCCGGTCTTTTAGGGTTTCGTATTCCATTTTTTTGCCCAGCAGCCATTCCATATGTTTCATCTGACCTTCTTCGGTAAATTCCGGATCGAAATAGTAGAAGTCCAGTGACGGGCCGTTCTGACGGGCCCGTGACTTACAGACGGCGCATTCCAGCCCGCCGTCGGAGTGGGGCCGGAACAGGTCGGAAAGGCATCGCGGGCACTGTTGGCCGGTGACCGGTTTATCCGTATCGGGTGTCGTCAGTGAACGGGCAACGTCTCTGACCCGGGCGTTGAAAGCCTCATCCAGCGCCGCTTCCCCGGGATGGGTGCCCAGAAAACTTTCCACCCGGACAATGTTCAGGCCCAGCGATGCGGTCTGGACACACAGGGCTGTCTGGGCAATACCGTTATATTTTTTCAGGCCAAGGGTCAGGATAACGGCGGTCGGGACCTGTTTAAAGAAATGAAAGTAGTGCGCCACCTGTAACACCCGGTCGGAAATCATTTTTACAACACCAACCGGCCCCAGGGCGTAATTCGGGGCCGCCATGATGACCGCATCGGCCTTTTTAATCTCTTCCAGAAGCCAGACCACGTCGTCCCGGATCATGCATTCCTTGTCCGGTATGAGGCAGGCGTAGCATCCCCGGCAGGGCGCGATATCCAGTTTGGGCAACCGGATCAATGACAGTTCCCAGTCATCGCCCATCCGGCGGGCAATGGCCTTGGTGGTGATTTCCGAGTTGCCCAGTTTTCGATAGGACGCAATCAACCCTAGTACTTTCTTCCCCATTTGTCATGCTCCTCTGTTTTAGGCTTTTAGTGGTTAGGTGATTATGTGTTTAAGTGGTTAAGTGGGCCGGGTTTTTGAAAAGGTTTTCCCATAAAAATCTAACCACTTCTTCTTCCAGCCCCTGCTTTGTCAAACCTATGCTCTGCTTTTGTTGCCTGCCCGCCGACAACCGCCTAATCACTTAACCACTTAAACACATAATCACCTAAAGCGCTAAAACTTTTTAAACCCCTTGAACCCTCGACCCCTTGATTCCTTGAATCCTCCAAACACATTGACGATCTTGGCTTGTTCGGATAGTATGAAATGCCCTTAACCACTTAATCACTTAACCACATAAGCACTGTTTTTATGAGCGAAAAAAGCAAAGTCGTCCGGGCCACCGGTGTTATCGGCGGGGCCACATTATTGAGCCGTATTTTCGGTTATGTCCGGGACATGGTGCTGGCGGCCTTTCTCGGCGCCGGCATGGTGTCGGACGCCTTTTTTGTCGCTTTTACGATTCCCAATCTGTTGCGGCGCCTGTTCGCCGAAGGGGCGCTGACCATCGCTTTTATACCGGTCTTTACCGAGTACCTCGAAAATCGCGGCCGGCAGGAAGCCTTTGCCATGGCCCGGTCGGCCCTGCGCCTGTTGACAGTGATCATGCTGACGGTAACATTGGCCGGCATCCTGCTTTCCCCGGCGATCGTTCACATCGTCGGCCTGGGCTGGGTGAAGGATCAGCCGGACAAGGTCGCCCTGACCATCACCTTGACCCGCATCATGTTCCCTTATGTGCTGTTTGTCTGCCTGGTGGCATTGTGCATGGGCATTTTAAACGCTCTGGGGCATTTTGCGGCACCGGCCTTGTCTCCGGTTCTGCTGAATATTACCATGATCGTCGCCCTGGTCGGTGTGGCAGTGTTGTCCGAGGACAATCTGCTGCGGGTTAAAGTGTTGGCCTGGGGCGTGGTGGCCGGCGGCTTCATGCAATTACTGCTGCAGGTACCCTTTCTGATCAAAACGGGTCTGCGGTTCTGGGAAAAAGCATCGTTTTATCATCCGGGCCTGAATAAAGTCGCCCTCCTGATGCTGCCGGCCGTGTTCGGGGCGGCGGTTTACCAGGTCAATATTATTGTCGGCCGAATGCTGGCCACCATGTTGCCGGAGGGGAGCGTAAGCTATCTGTATTATGCCGACCGACTGGTTCAGTTCCCGCTGGGCGTTTTTGCCATATCCGGGGCCATGGCGGTATTGCCCAGTCTTTCCCGGCAGGCCGCCAACCGGGATTATGAAGCCGTAATTGACACCTTCGGTTATGCCATGAAACTGACTTTTTTCATAACCCTGCCGGCCATGACCGGATTGATTGTGCTGCGTGAACCAATTGTGGCGCTTCTGTTTAAGCGGGGACAGTTTGACCTTGAGGCGGTGCGCATGACGGCCCAGGCCCTGATGCTTTACGCCGCAGGCCTGTGGGCGGTTTCCGCCGTCCGCATCGTGGTCTCGGTATTTTACGCGCTGTCGGATACAAAAACACCGGTTCGCGTGGCCGTTATTTCGACGCTGGCCAATATGGTTTTCAGCCTGGCCCTGATGGGGCCGTTGTCTCATGGTGGACTGGCACTGGCTACGTCGCTGGCCGCCTTTCTGAATTTCGCTTTGCTGATGCTGGCGCTCAGGAAAAAGCTGGGATCACTCGGACTGATGTCACTGCTGGCCGCTGTTTTACGATCTGGCTTGTGTTCCCTCCTGATGGGGCTGGTCGTGTGGCAGACCGCGGCTCACGTGATTGCCGTTGACGCGGGTCTTGTCGGGCTGCTGCTGGGTATCCTGGGAAGTATCTGCGTGGGGGTTGCCTGCTATGTTTTTTTTGCGTATATTGTCAAAAGTGATGAGTTGGATGGTTTGCTGACGATTTTCAAAAGGAAACGTGTTCCGAATGAAAACCAGTCATAAATTTGCGCTTGCCGTTGTCGGCCTGGTGATGATCGGTCTGGTCGGTTTGATCCTGTTCGGGCAGAACGGATACAGGGATTATCTTCATTTAAAAGAGCAGAAAGACATGCTGACCATGAAAAACAGAACGGCTGAAGAGGCAAATCGTCTGCTTCGCCAACGGGTAGAGCGATTGCGGGACGATGATAAATATATCGAGTACATCGCCAGAAAGGAACTGGGCATGATTGCCGGCGATGAGGTTGTTTATAAATTTAAGCAACGGGAGGCAACGCCATGAAGAATAATGCCATTTTTTATACGGCTTCAATGGCCAGGCTTTGTGCTGATCAGGGGTATTTTGATAAAAGTCTGGAAATTTATCGTTGCTTGCTGGAAACAGATCCGGCTAACGATGCCTTGCGTTCGGCCTTGAACACGGTTGAACAGGTCAAGGCGGCCGCTGTCGATTTTGCCACGGCAGAAGATGAAGCACCGGTGATTATTGTCGGTGAAGAGGCTGATGAGGAAGAGACGATAGCAGATGCGATTAAAGCGATCAGCGGGGCAGAGAAAGAAAGCGTCGAAATGCCGAAGGCGGCAGCGACTGATCCCGGCGCCATAGAGGATGTGCCTGCTGTTACCGAAACAGTTGTGGCGACAAAGGCAGAAACAGCAGGGGCTGCTGAAGAGACTCCCGATGAAATGATAGAACAGCCGGAAGCTGTTGCCGAGATCACCGAAGCAGAGGACGCCCCTCCGGTGGTATCGGCAGAAAAGCATGCTGTTGATAAAGAGACCGCTGCAACTGAGGCTGGCGCCCAGGGCGGCCTCGAACCGGTGATTAAAAAGTGGGTGGAGTTGATGATTGAACATGACCTGAAGGCCAAATTTGATAAAATCCGTAAGGCCGTTACATATTTACAGCCACCCACCGTTTAGGATCAAACCCATTGGGGCTGGTGCCCGGCTTTTTCGAAGCAGGCCCTGGTTCCAACGGAAATATTCAATATGCACTTTTACCAGATGATTAAAGAGGCGGCTATCTTGTCGGTGGCCGCCGTATTATTGGCCCTGGTGGTCAATTTTCTGTCTCCGGTCGGGATCCCGCTTGACCGCTACTATAAACCGCCGGTAGATCCGTCGTTTTCCGCAGACCCGTCGCTTCCAGTGGTATCGTCACCGTTTAAAATCATGAGTGTGTCGGAGGTGAAGCAGATGGTTGATTCTGGAGAAGGGGTTCTTGTGGACGCCCGTCCGGTCAAGCAATATAGAGCAGGCCATATCCCCGGCGCCTGCCCCCTTCCGTTATATCAGATGGATGAGTATCTGGATTCGTTTTTTTCCGCGGTTTCATCCCTTGTCCCGATTGCGACATACTGCTCATCATTGACCTGTGAAGACAGCTACCTGCTGGCTAAAGAGCTGGCCGACATGGGGTACGAAGATATCAGGATCTTTGCCGGGGGCATGGCTGCCTGGGAGGAAAAGGGGTATAATATTGTCGTTCCGAAATAACGAAACGAAGACCGCTTTAAATGTTGAAAGACTGGCCCGCTGGCTGCTGGGAGGGCTTTTTGTTTATGCCAGTTTTCACAAAATCGCCGATCCCGATCAGTTCGCACGGATTATCAACGGCTATAAGCTTTTCCCCCTGATGGCCATTCATCCCATAACGGTGATTTGTCCGTTTTTTGAACTGGTCTGTGGTATGGCGCTGATCCTGGGCGTCTACCCCCGTGGTGCGGTACTGGTTATCAACATGATGCTGTTGCTTTTTATTGTTGCAATTTCGATTAATCTCGTCCGTGGGCACGAGTTTATATGCGGCTGTTTTTCTTTCGCACATCAAACCGGTCGTACCGCTGCTATTCTTCTGCTCGTTCGGGATACCTTTTCTCTGGTCATCGGGTTATACATCCTGTTGAGCAGGCTGTTGGAGCCCGATCGATTTGTAAAGCATTCTTCTTAGCCCGTATATTCCTGGGTTTTGGTGATCATCATATGTTTCTGCAGGGCCGGTTAAAAAAACGGCGGGAATTGTTAGTAATAAGCTGTTTTTATAATTATATTCATCTTATTCGGAAAATTTAGAAATATCCGGCCGGGACAATAAAAAACTTGGAAAAGGGGTTGACAAGGATTTTATTCGATGCAATATTGAACTGACATGTCAGTTTTTTTGATTGGGAAAGTTCAGCCTTTCAAAAAATTTATCTAATACAGCTTATTCAGGAGGCGGCGTATGCTTAATTTCGCAATGTCAAAACAGCAGGAGATGGTCAAAAAGGAGGTCGCAAAACTCGTTAAAAGTATAGTGGCCGAAAATGCCCATGATATGGATGAAAGCGGCACCATACCCGGGGATTCAATTCAAAAAGCCTGGGAACTGGGATTCTCCGTCAATTCAGTACCGGAAGCGGTGGGTGGTTTCGGGATGGATGATTCCCCCCTGGAAAGCACGATCGTTTTAGAGGAACTGGCCTACGGTGACATGGCCTTTACCGTTGCCGTAACGGCACCGTCACTTTTTATCTCGCCGTTGGCCAAAATGGGTACGGAAGACCAGAAAAAGAAGTACCTGCCGATGGTATGCAAGGATGATTTCGCACCCTGCACCCTGGCGCTCAACGAACCCAGCTTTGCATTTGACGCGGTCTCTCTTAAGACAACCGCCGAAAAGAAAGGCAGTGCTTACATCTTAAACGGGACCAAATGTTTTGTTCCGCTGGCGTCCACGGCTTCGCATATCATGGTCGCTGCTGCCGCGGACGGAAAAAACGAGTTGTTTATCGTGGATGCCAAGAACCCGGGTGTGAAAATCGGTGAAAGGGAAAAAACCCTCGGGTTATATGCGTTGGAAATGAATCAGGTGGTTCTTGAAAACTGTGAAGTTCCGGCCGAAGATAAACTGGGCGGTGAAGAAGGTTGTGATTACGGCCTGCTGCTTCAGCGGTCACGGGTCGCCATGTCGGCCATGGCAACAGGTGTGGCCAATGCGTCTTACGAGTTTGCCAGAGAATATGCCAAAACAAGAGAACAGTTCGGCGAGCCCATCTGCTATCGCCAATCCATCGCTTTCATGCTGGCCGAAATGGCCTACGAAGTGGATGCTTTACGCTTGATGACCTGGAAGGCGGCGTCAAAGCTGGAAGCCGGCAAAGATGGGACCCGGGAAGCATATCTGGCTAAATTGTACGCCGGTGAAATGGCCATGAAGATCGCCGATTACGGTGTTCAGATCCTGGGCGGTCACGGCTATATCCGGGAATATCCGGTTGAGCGGTATTATCGCAATGCCAGGAGCTTCAGCACGGTTGAGGCGCTTTCTTGCATTTAATCTCGTTTTTGTATTGTTTACAGACTAATTGACCAAAGACATGACATATATATTTTAAGGAGAGACCAATGTTAGATCTCGAATTCTCAGAAAAACTTGAAAAAGTGGCTACCAGCATGAGAGGGTTCGCCATGGGTTTGCTGCGACCCGTCGCACGGAAATATGATGAAGCCGAGCACGAGTACCCCAAAGAACTGGATGTATTAAGGGGTATGGGCGGTGCTATGGGCGGTGGTAAGAAAAAGAAAAAAGACGGTGAGCCGGAAAAGAAAAAAGAGGCCTCGGACACAACCAGCAATATTTCCATTATCGTTACCGTCGAGCAGATGTGTTACGGTGACACGGGACTGATGTTGACCATTCCCGGCCAGGGGCTGGGCAACGCGGCCATCGCGGCTGTGGCAACGCCTGAGCAAATGGAGAAATACGGTGACATGTGGGCGGCCATGGCCATTACCGAGCCTGCTTCCGGATCAGACTCAGGTTCTATTCAAACCACTGCCGAACTGGATGGTGATGAATGGGTTTTGAACGGCGAGAAAATTTTTGTCACCTGCGCCGACCGGTGTGACTGTGTTGTTGTATGGGCCAACATTGATAAAGAAGCGGGCAAGGCCGGTATCAAGTCATTTATCGTGGAGAAGGGTACGCCCGGTTTCAAGCTTGAACACCTGGAGCATAAACTCGGTATCCGCGCTTCTGATACAGGTACTTTTGTACTGAATAACTGCCGTATCCCCAAGGAAAATCTTCTGGGCAGCGCTGAAATCAAGAAGGGCGGTGAAGGCTTCAAGGGCGTCATGAAGACGTTTGATAATACCCGTCCCATGGTGGCGGCCATGTCCAACGGCGTGGCTGCTGCGGCCATTGATTTTACCCGGGAAAAGATGGAAGAAGCCGGCTATAAAATTGATTATGGTAAGAATCCAAACAATTTAAGCAGCTTGGAAAAAGAGTTTTACTGGATGGAAGCAAACCTCGAGGCCATGCGTCTGCTGACGTTGCGGGCGGCCTGGATGGCGGATAATAAAATGTTCAACAACCTGGAAGCCTCCATGTCCAAGGCCAAAGCCGGTCGCTACGGCACCCTGATAACCCAGAAATGTTGTGACCTCCTCGGCCCTCTGGGCTTTTCCCGGGAGCATCTGGCGGAAAAATGGATGCGTGACAGTAAAATTCTGGACATTTTTGAAGGAACCGGTCAGATCCAGCATTTGATTGTGGCCAGAAACATCTTGAATTTGTCAAGAAAAGAGCTTAAGTAATCTGACAGTATCAATTTTCGATTTTTGATAAAGGTGTTTTTGTTCTAAGAGAGCCATAATCGTGAATTTATCAGTTGATGAATTCGGAAAAAGACTAAATAAGGAGGTCGGTAATGAATTTGGATGATATCAAAAAAGTAGCAGTTATCGGTTCTGGAGCCATGGGCAATGGTATTGCCCAGATCTGTGCCATGGCCGGGTTGCAGGTGACCATGGTGGACATCAAGCAGGAATTCGTTGACCGTGGTATGGCCACCATCAATAAAAGCCTGGATTTTCTGGTCGGCAAAGGCAAACTGTCCGCTGAAGATAAGGACGGGGTGCTTAAAAATCTGTCTACTTCCCTGAATAACGCGGAAGCGGTGGCGGACGTCCAGGCTGTAATTGAGGCGGTTCCGGAGATCATGGACTTAAAGAAAAAGGTTTTTGGGGAAATATCAGAAGCCGCCCCTGCGGATGCACTGCTGGCGACCAATACCTCGACCATGAGCATTACCGAAATCGCTTCGGCCGGAAAAAACCAGGAACGGATTCTGGGAATGCATTTCTTCAATCCTGTCCCGGTCATGAAGGGCGTGGAGATTATTTACGGCGATAAGACCTCTGATGCCAGCGTGGATCTTCTCTGCGAACTGACCACGAAAATCAAGAAAATTCCCATCAAGGTCCTCAAGGATGCGCCTGGATTTATCGTCAACCGTATCGGCGCGCCAAATCAAGCCCTGATCAACGCCCTCCTGGATGAAGGCAAAGTCAAGCCCGACACGATTGACGCCATCATGAAACAGACGGGCATGCCCATGGGGCCCTTTGAACTGGCGGATTATGTCGGTATCGATGTTTTCTATCACACGCTCAAGTACTACGCCGAAACGCTTTCTGCGGATTTTACTCCCGGTAAAACACTGCAGGGTTTGATGGACAGCGGCAACCTGGGCATGAAATCCGGCCAAGGGATCTACACCTGGGTAGATGGCAAAGCCCAGATCGATTTGTCTGAACCGTCCCAGGAAATCGGCCCCATGGATTTTCTGGCCATTCAGATCAATGAGGCTGTTCGGGTCTACAAAGAAAAAATCGCGGCGTCCATAGACGATATCGACCAGGGTATGGTGCACTGCATGCGGGCTTTTGCCGGTCCCTTCGCCCTGACCGCGGGCATGGAACCCCAGCAACTGGCCGACGCCCTGAACAAACTGCATGATCGTTTCGGTCTGGCCATTTATAAGCCTGAGCCGGAAATCGTCGACGGGTCATACAAGACCTTGGGCAAGTAGTTTATTAAAATAAATCAGTTAATTGCAATGCGGGGGGGCGACGGACAGTCGTTTCCCCGCTTTTTTTTGGTGGGGAAAAATGCTGATGTCAAAAAAGACCGAATTGTATTGACAAGATATTAATATGGTTATAGACTGACTATTTTGATGTAGGGGCCTAAAAAGGGCTTTTGCAACATGTTGAAAATAAAGGATATTTACACATTGAGTGTTTATGTATATTAGGGCTATTAAATGGCTGGTCGGTTAAGGCAGGGGGGTTGGTCTTCTGCCCGGCGCCGACAGCCGCGACAAAGAACGTATTTTTTATAAGGAGGTAGCTGTGGGTTTTGAAATGACGAAAGAAGCTTATGCCGGCAGCATAAAGGAAGTCTCCTTCGGTAAAGGCAAAACTGCCGTTAAAGTCGGAGGGGAAACGAGTTATCCCTTTTATCTGTTCGAAGGTGAAATGCCGAATAAGCCCAAAGTGGCTATGGAAATTTGGGACATGGAACCGGATGACTGGCCTGAATGGGCTGTGGCACCGTTCAAGGATGTTATTGCCGATACCGGGGCCTGGGCCAAAAAGTGCGTCGAAAAATTCGGCGCGGATTTGATCGTACTGCAGATGAAAAGCACGGATCCCAACGGGAATAACACCAGTGCCGCCGACGCGGTCGCGACCGTCAAAAAAGTGGTCGGCGCTGTCAAGGTCCCGGTTATTATCTGGGGGACCGCCAATGTTGAAAAAGATGAAGAAGTCTTTAAAAAGGTAGCCGAGGAATGCCAGGACGTTCAGTTGACCATGGGTCCGGTGGAAGAAAAAAATTATAAAGGGATTGGCGCCGCCGCCATGGGTTACGGCCATGCCGTTATCTCTTCTTCTCCGATTGACGTCAACCTGGCCAAGCAGATCAATATTCTGCTGGAAAACCTGGGTATGCCCATGGAACGGGTTATCATTGATCCCACCACCGGTGGTCTGGGTTACGGCCTCGAATATTCCTACTCTGTCATGGAACGTCTGCGTGCGGCAGCCATGAGCCAGGGTGATGACAAGCTTCAGTTCCCCATGATCAATAATCTTGGTAACGAGGTCTGGAGATGCAAAGAAGCCAAGCAGCCGGTTGATGAAGCGCCTACGCTGGGTGATCCGGAAAGGCGGGCCATTCTGATGGAAGCCGTCGGTGCCGCGACCTACCTGATGGCCGGCAGCGATATCTTGATCATGCGGCATCCGGAATCGGTTCGTATGGTGCGTGCCTTTATTGACAAACTGACCGATGGCGGTTCACTGTCCGATCTGGCCGGTATTGAAAAACTGCTCGACGAAGCCAAGGTTGATTACGCCGCGCTGGCACCCAAACCGGATCTGACCATCGAAGAAGAAAAGAAACCCGCGCCCAAGAAAGCGGCCCCGGCAGCCAAGAAAGCTGCACCGGCAGCCAAGAAAGCCGCCCCCAAGGCCGCGCCCAAGGCCGCCCCGGCGGCAGCAGCAGCTCCGGCAGCGGCAGCTCCGGCAGCCCCGGCAGCCCCGGCAGCCCCGGCAGTCGATGCTGCGGCAGTAGCCAAAGCCGAAGCCGAAGCCGCGGCCAAAGCCAAAGCCGAAGCCGAAGCCAAAGCCAAAGTTGAAGCCGAAGCCAAGGCCAAGGCCGAAGCCGAAGCCCAGAAAAAGGCCGAAGCTGAAGCCCGCGCTAAACGCGATGAAGAGGAAAACGCCCTGCGCCTGAAACGGGCCGAAGAGAAGGCCCAGGCAGCGGCGAAGCGGAAACCGACGGTCAAGTCGACCATCAAAGTAACGGCGGCCGGCGATGTGATGTCCGGGCTGGACGAGATCCTCGCTAATCTGGATCGGTTCCACAAACGCGGATAAGCCGGAGACCGGCTGAAAATATAGTGATTCGGCGGATAAGCCGAGAAAAAATCAAGTTGACATAATATGAGGAGGAACCTCTGATGGCAGATGAAGAAAAAAAAGTAGCAGCCAAGGCTCCCAAAACCCCGAAGCTGGCTGATCCCATCAAGGCGTCCATCGATCCTGCAACTCAGCAGATGATCGCCCGGGCCCAGGAACTGGGAATTGACACTGTTTTTGACAGAGCCGAAGCTATGAAACCCTGCGGTATCGGTATGCAGGGGATTTGTTGTAAAAACTGTTCCATGGGCCCCTGCCGGCTGCCTCTCCCTAAGGGGGGAATCGTGGGTGAAGACACACGTAAAGGCCTGTGCGGCGCCACCGCCAACACCATCGCGGCCCGGAATTTTATCCGCATGATCGCCGGCGGCGCGTCCGCCCATTCCGATCATGGTCGTTGCGTGGCTGAAGTCTTTTTGTCCGCGGCCCGTAAGGAAACAGAAGCTTACAAGATTAAAGATACCCAGAAACTGCTGGCCGTGGCCGAGGCGCTTGAGGTGGCCACCACGGTGGAAGTGGACGGAGAAACCAAAGCCAGGGACATGGATGAGATCGCCCTGGAAACCGCTGAAAAAGCAATGGCCGAGTGGGGCAAACCCGAAGGCGAACTGATTTATGCCAAGCGCGCTCCGGCCCCGCTTTATGAAAAATGGAAGAAAAACGGCGTTATCCCCAGAAACATTGATCGGGAAATCGTCGAAATCATGCATCGCACCCACATGGGCGTGGACCAGGACTATCGGAACCTGATGAAGCAGGGCACCCGGGCCGCCATCGCCGATGGTTGGGGCGGTTCCATGCTGGCCACTGACCTGCAGGACATTATTTTCGGGACACCGACGCCGGTTCAGTCCGAGGCCAATCTGGGCGTCATGAAAGAAGATCATGTTAATCTTATTTTGCATGGTCATGAGCCGGTTCTGTCCGAAATCGTCGTGGCGGTAGCTCAGTCCCAGGAGATGATCGACTATGCCAAGAAAAAAGGCGCCAAGGGAATTCAGCTCAGTGGTATCTGCTGTACGGCCAATGAAATCCTGCAACGGCATGGTATCCCGACCGCGGCCACCTTCCTGCAGCAGGAACTGGCCATTATCACCGGTGCCTGTGATGCCATGGTCGTGGACATTCAGTGTATCATGCAGAACCTGGCCAATGTGGCCAAGTGCTTCCACACCAAGCTGATCACCACCCACCCCATCGCCAAGATGGAGCAGGATAATGTCATTCATATCGAGTTTGACGAACATCATGCCATGGAAGACGCCAAGAAGATCGTCAAGCTGGCCATCGATAACTACGAAAACCGTCGGACCGAGGTCATGATCCCGCGGCACAAGTCGGCGCAGGTGGCCGGCTTCGGCGTAGAGTCCATTGAGTACCATCTGGGCGGCTCTTTCCGAGGCACCTATTATACCCTGAACGACAACATCATCAACGGTCGTATCCGGGGTATTGCCGGTGTGGTCGGTTGTAACAACGCCCGCACCCGTCACAATGAAGGTCATATCACCGTCGTAAAAGAACTCATCAAGAACGATGTCATCGTTCTGACCACCGGTTGTAACGCCATTGCCTGCGCCATGGAAGGTCTGTTGACGCCTGAATCCGCCGGTGTCTACTGCGGTCCGGGTCTGGCTGAGGTCTGCGAGACCGTCGGGATCCCCCCGGTACTTCACCTGGGTTCCTGTGTGGATAACAGTCGGATTCTGCTGGCGGCCACCGAAGTGGTCAAGGCCGGCGGCCTGGGCAATGATATCTGCGATCTGCCCGCGGCCGGAAGTGCGCCCGAATGGATGAGCGAGAAAGCCATCAGCATCGGCCATTATTTTGTGGTTTCGGGTGTCTATACGGTCTTTGGCGTGACCCTGCCGGTGGACGGTGCGCCGGTATTCCAGGATCACCTTTTTAAAGACTACGAGAAACTGTACGGCGGTATGTGGGACCTGGAAGTCGATCCCATCAAGCATGCCCACAAGATGATCGCCCACATCGACAAAAAGCGGAAGGCGCTGGGTATTGACAAGGCCAGAGAACGTGTCCTCATGGATATGGCCGATCGTCAGGCACTGGAAGCTTAGTGGATATTATATGAATAAAAGCCTCAACGAAGGAGGACAATATGTCTAAGTTAGTTGCGTTTGCCGCCATTCAGGGCGGTTATAAAGTGGTATCCCAGGTGGAGGGCGAGTTGCGGAATGCGCTTGAATCCATGAGCGCGGATACCAAGGTGGAATTTCCCAATACCGGTTATTACCTGCCGGTTATTTACTCCCTGCTGGGCATGAAGGTCGAGACACTGGAAGATCTCCAGGCGCCCATGGCCTATGCCCGTAAACTGCTGCCCCCGCACATCAAGGGCAAAAATTATCTGCCTTACCTCGGGCCGCTGCTGGATGCCGGTATGGCTTCCATCCTGGCCTATGAAATCAAGGAAGCCTTAAGAATCGTCAAACAGCCTGATTTTTATTTCCCCGAGGAAGACCCGGATCTGGAAAACGGTAAAAAATGGGTCGGTCCGGCCGACGACGTTATCTTGAGAAAGCGTGGCGTGGAATTCGTGGACGGTTCAGCCCCGGGCTTTGCGGCCATGGTCGGCGCGGCCCCGAATCCCGAGATCGCCAAGATGATCGTGGAAGATTATCAGAAGCGCAATCTTTATATTTTCTGTGCCGCCAATCACAACGGCACCACCATCATCGATCAGCTCATTGAAGCCGATGTTCAGATCGGCTGGAACACCCGTATCGTTCCGTTTGGTCCGGATATCTCATCGGCCGTATTCGCCCTCGGGTTTGCCAACCGGGCCGCCATGGCCTTTGGTGGTGTCCAGCCCGGCGATTACAAAAAGATCCTGATGTACAACAAGAACCGTATTTTTGCTTTTGTCAACGCCCTGGGTGATATTGGTACCGAATGGGGTTGCGCGGCTGCCGGCTGCGTCAACTGGGGCTTCCCCACCCTGGCGGATACGGATATTCCTGAAATTCTGCCGACCGGTATCTGTACCTACGAGCACGTGGTGGCCAATGTGCCTCATGAAGAAATGGTGCAGCGGTCCGTGGAAGTGCGCGGCCTGAAGGTTACGGTTTCCGAGATCGATATTCCCTGTTCATTCGGTCCGGCCTACGAGGGCGAGCGGGTCCGCGGTAAGGACCTTCATTCCCAGATGGGCGGCGGCAAGACCCAGTGCACCGAGCTGGTCAAGTCGGCCGACATGAAGGAAATAGAAGACGGCAAGGTGATCGTGGTGGGCAAGGATATTCCGGATCTGAAGGAAGGCGATACCCTGCCTCTGGGCATCTTTGTACAGATCGCCGGCCGCGAGTTCCAGGCGGACTTTGAGCCGATCCTGGAACGTCAGATCCACCATCTGGTCAATTATATTCAGGGCATTATGCATATCGGTCAGCGTGACATCTCCTGGGTCCGGGTCGGTAAGCCCGCTGTGGAAAAGGGCTTTACCTTGAAAGACATCGGCGTGGTGCTGCATGCGAAAATGCATCAGGACTTCGGCAAGATTCTGGACAAGGTCCAGGTAACGCTTTACACCGATAAAAAGGATGTGGACAAGCTCACGGCTACCGCGCGCGCCGAGTACAAGATGCGTGACGAGCGTGTCGACAAGATGACCGACGAAGATGTGGAAACCTACTACTCCTGCACCCTGTGTCAGTCCTTCGCCCCCAACCATGTCTGCTCCGTCAGTCCCGAGCGGACCGGCCTGATGCGGCGCTTACAACTGGATGGACTGCAAGGCATCTTACGAGATCAATCCCACCGGCCCCAACCAGCCCATTATCAAGGGCGAATGTATCGATCCTGTGTTGGGTCAGTGGAAGGGCGTCAATGATTTCGTCTTTAAGGCATCTCGTGGTGCGGTTACCCATTATAACTTTTATTCCATGGTTCATGACCCCATGACCACCTGCGGCTGCTGCGAATGCATTGCGGCTACGCTGCCGGGCTTAAATGGTGTCATGACGGTCGGTCGCGATTACACCGGTGAGACTCCTTGCGGCATGAAATTCACCACCCTGGCCGGTGTTATGGGCGGCGGCGCGGTTTCACCGGGCTTTGTCGGCCACTCCAAGTTCAACATCACCCAGGGTAAATTCATCAAGGGTGACGGCGGACTGCTGCGCATGGTCTGGATGCCCAAGATGCTCAAGGAAGAACTCAAGGAGCGCATCGAAGCCCGTGGTAAAGCCATGGGTGTCCCGGATCTTTACGACAAGATCGCTGATGAAACCGTAGGCACGACCGAAGAAGAAATCCGGCCGTTCCTGGAAGAAAAGGGCCATCCCGCGCTTTCCATGGATCCGCTCATGTAAGCATGCGATTATCGGGACCGGGAGCTTTCCCGGTCCCTTCTATCGCATTCCGGGATTATTATCTGTATATTGATTATAGAATAAGCATATAAGGAGAGAAAAATGGGTTTAACCGGAATTCAGATATTCAAGCTCCTGCCGCAGACAAACTGCAAGGAGTGCGGGGCACCCACCTGCCTGGCCTTTGCCATGAACCTGGCGGCCGGAAAGGCAGAGTTGGACAGTTGCCCGTACGTATCGGATGAAGCAAGGGAACAGCTGGCAGAGGCCTCCGCGCCCCCCATTCGTCCCGTAAAAATCGGTAAGGGTGTTCGCGGCCGCGTTGCCGGCGGTGAGACAGTTCTTTATCGACATGAAAAAACCTTTTATAATTCGACCATCCTGGCGGCCCAGGTCAATGGCGATATTGCCCCCAAAGACCTGGAATCCAAGCTGAAAGCCTGGAACGCCATTCAGTATGAGCGGGTCGGTTTGAACCTGCGGCCGGAAGTCGTGGCCGTCAAAGACACCGGTGATGCCAAAAAGTTTGCCGCTACAGCCAAGGTCATCGCGGAAACATCGGAATTCAACGTCATCCTGATGACCGAAGATGCGGCTGCCATGAAAGCCGGTGTTGAGGCCTGTGGCTTCAAACGCCCACTGTTGTATGCCGCGACTAAAGATAATGTCGACGATATGGGCGCCATCGCCAAAGATGCCGACCTGCCTCTGGCCATCAAGGCCGGGTCTGTTGACGAACTGGTGGAACTGTCCGACAAACTGACCGCCGCCGGGATCAAGGACCTTGTCCTGGATTCAGGTGCCCGGGAAGTCAAACAGGCGCTGGAAGATCAGGTCGCCATGCGCCGTGCTGCCTTAAAAGCGCAGAATCGTTCTTTGGGTTTCCCGACCATTGCCTTTGCCAATGAAATGGCGGGCAACGCGGATGTTGAAAGCATGATCGCCGCCATGTTCGTCGCCAAGTACGGCGGCATCGTCGTCCTGTCGGACTTTACCGGTGAAACGGTCTTTCCGTTGTTGCTGGAACGGCTGAACCTCTTTACCGACCCGCAGCGGCCCATGACGGTCACCGAGGGTATCTACGAAATCAATAACCCGGGCGAGAATTCACCGGTGCTGGTCACCACTAACTTCGCCCTGACCTATTTTATCGTTTCCGGTGAAATTGAAAACAGCAAGGTTCCGTCCTGGCTGCTGATCAAGGACTCCGAGGGGCTTTCTGTTCTGACTGCCTGGGCGGCCGGAAAATTTGCCGGCGATGATGTGGGCGCTTTTGTCAAAAAGTGCGGCATTGCCGACAAGACGAAAACCAGAGAGCTGATTATTCCGGGCTATGCCGCGGCTATTACCGGTGAGGTAGAAGAAGAACTGCCTGACTGGAAAATTACCGTCGGCCCCCGGGAAGCACCGCATCTTCCCGCGTTTTTAAAAGATAAAGCAGGCAAATAAACAGGCTGATAGCATAAGATAATCCGGGAAAGACAGGCCACCCGGCCCGCCTTTCCCGGATATCTGTAACTAACCAACCAGAAAATAAAGGAAGATCGCTATGTTACTTATTGGTGAAAGCTTGAACGTCATTTCCAAAAAGATCGGTACGGCGTTCAAGGAACGTGACCCCAAGCCGATCCAGGAAGAGGCCCTGGACCAGAAAGCCAGAGGCATGGATTACATTGATATTAACCTTGGGCCGGCCAAGAAAGACGGTCACGAGTTAATGCCCTGGGTCATCCAGACCGTGCAGGAAGTGGTTGATGACATACCCCTGGCGCTGGACAGCTCTAATATTGATGCCATTGAAGCGGGTTTGAAAGTTTATCAACCCACCTCTCTGCCCCCCCTGATCAATTCCATCATGGCCCGTCCCGAGCGTTATGAAAGAATGATTCCCCTGGCAGCCGAGCACAAGGCCGATTTTATCGCCCTGATGTGGGGCCCGGATGGCATGCCCCGGGATGAGAACGAGCGGGCCGCCCTGGCCGTGGAACTGATGACCGTGGCCAATGAGGTCGGTATTGGGAACGAGAACATGTGGTTTGACGGCATTGTTACCCCGGTCAATGTTCAGCAGGATCAACTCATGAGCCTGTTGAATTTCCAGATGATGATCGGTGATATCGCGCCCGGTTGCAAAAGTACCTGCGGCCTGTCCAATATCTCCAACGGTCCCCCTTCACATCTGCGCCCGATCCTGAACCAGACTTACATGATCATGCTGGAACGCTATGGCATGTTTTCGGTCATTTCCGATCCCCTGGATGAAAAACTGACCGAAATCGCCAAGGGCGGTCGTCAGGATATCCGTGACGTGGTTCTGGCGATCATGGACGGAGAAGATCCGGATGTGGGCACCAAGGAGCTTCAGGACTATGCAAAAACCGCTAAGGTTATCCTGGGCCACACCCTCTACTCAGACTCCTGGCTGGAAGTTTAGTCACGAGCGTTACAAGTCGTTTATATTACAAAAGCCCTTTTCCGGTGGTTGCCTTAGTCTGCCGGGGAAGGGCTTTTTGTTTTCAGTCCCTTGACCCCTCGAACCCTTGACCCCTTGAACCCTTTATAATGATCATATTTGCAAAGTCGAACATTAAAAAATGAAAGGGATGATATCGTATGAGTGACAAAGCTTTCCAGGACTACTATCCCCAAGATCTGAGCTGGTGCTATGGATGCGGCAGTAACAACCAGCATGGTCATCAGATCAAGAGTTACTGGGATGGTGAGGAAACCGTTTGCCGTTTCCAGCCCCAGCCCTATCATACGGCCATCCCCGGTTTTGTGTACGGCGGGCTGATCGCCTCCCTGATCGATTGCCACAGCACCGGCACGGCCGCTGCCGCCGCCTATCGGGCCGAGGGCCGGGAACAGGGCACGGAACCGCCCCTGCGGTTCGTGACCGCCTCCCTGCACGTGGATTATTTAAAACCCACGCCCCTGGGCCCGGTGCTGGAAATCCGCGGCCGGGTGAAAGAAATAAAAGGTAAAAAAGTGGTGGTGGAATCCACCCTGTCGGCTGATGGGGTCATCTGTGCTAAAGGCGAACTGGTCGCCGTCAGGATGCCCGAGAGCATGACACCGGCATCATAAAAGCGACTGCGGTGTAAACCCCAGCGCCTGTCCGATGCGCAGCCGTTCGTTTAATTCCTGCTCGATGGGATTTAAGCCGGCGATGTTGTCCCCCAGTGCGCCGACAGGCCCGTTGGTTTTTTCCAGGACCGCGCTTTTCAACCGGGCTTCGAATTGTGCAGTGGTTTTTCCCACAACAGCGGTCAGGGTATCCTTGATCACGTTATCGATGTTGGAATCGATATTCATCGAAAAATTACCGATGGTGCCCTCTGTAACGGCAGTCAAATTGAAACGGGAAGTACCGGACAATTTATCGATAAGCGCCTGACCGATCTTGTTCAGTTCTTTTTCCGGGTTTGAGGAAAATTGCGCTTTTGATAGGTCAAAGTTCGCTTTTGATTTGAGGTTGACACTTTCAATGACCGTACTGATGTCCCAGTCAGCCGTTGCCGAGGTCAGTGCCAGCGGAAAATCATTACTGCTGCTGATTTTAAAATCACGAATAGCCATACCCCGGGCGCTTACGGTCATTTCGTCTTTGGGGCTTTGAGCGTTAATGTGATCCAGCTCACCGTTGATGTTAATGGCCTCAATGTTTTTCATCTGCTTTGATGATAAAACAAAGGTCATGGGCCGGCCCAGAATATGCTGCCGGTTGGTCATGTTGTTGATGGCGCCGGAGATTTCACCGGCCGGAGTAACAACAGAGACAGCAGCCCGGCGTACCAGAAAATAAGGCAGGGGTTCGGCTTTCCTGTCTTGTACCGTTGACGTCTCAGCCTCTTTCTGTTCGGATTCGCCCGAATCAAGAAGCGGCCCAAGCCGTTGGTACCAGGCCAATCCGGTTTCCACCCATTGGCCGTATTCCGGACCGAACAGCAGGGCGGCCATGTGGCCCATACCCTCGGGTGTCAGGGAGTATTTTTCTTTGAGCCGCTGGAAGTCTTTATAAGGACTTCTGGCGACTTTTTCCGCCTGCTCGCGGAGCCGGGCAATGCTGTTACGCACATCGTCCCGGGCCTGATGAATCCGGGCCAGATCATCGCGGATGTCTTTTTGAATTGAATTGACCTGTCCGGCGGCACCCAGGATTTCCTCAATACCCCTTTTCCCTTTAAGCGCCTCGATCCGGTCTTCATACTGACGAAGTTTTTCCTTGTCCGGAAGTTCTTTGAGTTGTTTTTCAAACCGGGATCTCTCTTCGGCAATCTGCTGTTTCAGGCGTTCGGTTTCTTCGATGGTCTGCAAGGGCTCTTTTTCCAGGATGGTTTTTACATCCGCAATATCCAGAGAGGGTAGCTTAAAAACAGACATTTCAGCATCTTTTTTTGCCTTTCCGGCCAGGCCGGGAACCGCTCCGGATGTTTTTCTGTCCGTATCGAACCGGACACCCTCGACGGCCATTTCATCGGAAATTATTTTTTTTTGTAAAAGGGGAACCAGGTGCATGTCGAACGCGATCCGTGATATGTCGACAGCGTTTTTCATGGGCGCGTCCGGGTTGGTGACCTGCATGCGCGTGATTTCAAGCCCGGCAGGGAAAAAAGACAGGTCAGCCTTGTCCAGTTCCACCCTGGCACCGATCACACGGGTGCCGGCCGTTTCGATGCCTTTTTTGACCAGGCTGTCCGCGATCAGTATGAAAAAAACCGGCAGCCCGACAACCACTACCATAATACCAATCAGCCATTTACTGTGGAGTATGTTTTTCATACCAGACCTCTTTCGGGATAAGGGTTGGGGATTTATAAAATATAGCACCGCCGGTGGTGAAAATCAAAAGACTTTTCTACCGCACCCGTTTCCGATCAGCCTCGAGGATAACTTCGCGCAGGGCTTTTTCATTTTTGGCCCGCAGCCATTGGTGCTCGAAGTTGGGGGTCTGTACGACCTGGGCGATGGCGGACAGGGCCTGGAGGTGAAAATTGCGCTCGTCCTTGGTGCCGGCCAGGACAAAAACGGCGTGAACCATGGGCGCGGAGTCGGAAAAGCGGATGCCCTGGCGACAGCGGGCCAGCAGGATATTGAAACGGTGGCTGCCGCTGATGATGATATGGGGAATGGCCAGCCAGCGACTGATGGCGGTACTGCTTTCTTTTTCCCGCTCCATCAGCCGGTCATGCAGCGACTGTGTGGGAATTTTCAGTGACCGGGAAAGGGCGTCGGCGATGATCTGGAACAGTTCCGCTACTTCCATCGGCTGATTGATATCCAGCACGATACTTTCTTCAATAAAGCGGTCAAACCTGTCTCTGGGTGTCCGGCCCGCGTCGACCGGAACCGAGTCCTGCCGGATGATCTGGGTTACCTCTGTCGCCAGCGATTTGGACGCAAGTTCCTTGGCGGCCACTTTGCCCACCAGGTAAGCCAGGGCGTGTTCCCGGTTGGTATCAAAGCGCAAGGCCACTTCTTCCAATCGTTCGGGCGGACCGACCAGGGTTACCATGTCGCCCACCTCCAGGCGGGTATAACCATGGGACATCAGCATTTGGCCCTGGCGATGGATGGTCAAAATCAGGGTATCCAGCGGCAGGCGCAGGTCACGCAGGGCAATGCCATGCAGGTTGGGATTGCGCAGCTCCACTTCCATGATTTTCTGGTTTGTTTCCAAACCCAGCAGCAGGGAGGCGGCTGAAGGTGAACGGACAAACTGATCCATGAGGTTGACCAGGGCGGTGCCCGGGTCCACGATCATGGCGCCGAGTTCACGAAACCGGTTGATGTTGGCCAGTTCATTAAGTCTGACGACCAGGTTGGCCGTACCGAAGTGTTCATAGGCCAGTTCACAAATCCGGTAGTTCTCATCATCGGACAGCATGGTGACAATGGTTTCCGCCTCTCCGACCTGGAGTTGATTCAGGGCGGCCAGATTGATTTCATCAACGGCATGTATGTCAATTCCTGAGTGGGGGATATCTTCCGGGTGGACGCCGGGAGCGATGATTTTGACCTGCCAGCCGTTGTTTTTCAAGCTGTGAGCCAGGGCCAGGGACTGGCTTTCCAAACCGAAAAGAACCGCCTGGCGGCTGTCGTAAAAGTCACCTCCTTCGGCGCGGGTATGTGTTTCTCCGGCCATGTTGATGGCGATTTTTAACAGGGGCGGGCCGATCAGCTGATTGAGCACGATGACGGCGATCAGTACGGTCCCCAGGGGGAGGCCCCAGTCCGGGAATTCGACCATTATCGCCTTGGCCAATCCCAGGCTGACGCCGGCCTGGGTGATATAGGCCATCCAGCCGATACGGTTGTGCCGCATGGGATCACCGGCGATGATGCCGCCGGTAAAAGCGCCGGCAAATATGGTCGCGACACGGACAAGCAGCAAAAGCAGGGCAATTTGCCAGGTATGTGCCAGAACGTCCAGTGTCAGGGCGGCCCCGGTCAGGGTAAAAAAGGCGACATAAATCACCGGCCCGGTATCGGTCAGAATTTTTGAAAACTCCAGGCGACAATTGCAGTAATTGGTCACCATGAAGCCACCGATCATACAGATCAACAGCGGCTCGACCATGATTTCCACGGGCAGCCAGGCGTGGGAGGCGTTCCGCAGCGCGGCCGACAACAGGTAAACACTGTAACCGATGGATACGATCAGGAAGGCTTTGATGTTGCTGCCGGCCGGCAGGGCCAGAAGATGAATCATGACTTGCCCCAGCAGAAACCCGAAAAAGATCGAAAGCGTCAATTCGGTCAGCAGGACCAGGAAAAACCGGAAATCAATACCGAGGCCGGTCATCAGGCCGTCGGCAATGGATACGTTGGTCGCAAACAGGGTAATGACGACCACATCGGTGATCATGGTCACACCGATGACCGTTTGGGTAAAGGGCCCCTTGGCCCGGAGCTCATTGATAACCGCCATGACCGAAGATGGTGAACGGGCCACCAGAATGGATCCGGCCAGCAGGGATACGGCCACACGGCCCGCGGTGGTCATGTCTCGCATGAAAGGAATCAAATCAGACATCAGAAACATGATGCCGCTACAGACGATAAATGTACTGACAACCAGTCCGATGGTGATCCACTGGATGCTTTTTAAGCGGTCTTTCAGGTCTTTGAGGTACAACTGACTGCCGGCGGCAAAAGCGATAAAGGCCAGGGCGATTTCATCGATAAAACGCAGGCCGGCCACGGCTTCGGCTGATATCAGCCCCAGGACGTAAGGCCCGGCGAGGATGCCGGTGAACAAAAAGCCGCTGATCAGGGGCAGCGATGTTTTGCCGATAAAATCGCCCAGCTGTCTTGAAGCCAGGGCGATGATCGCAAAACTGAGCACGATGGCCAGCAGGTTTAAATACGGTTCCATAAATTTAAGGTCTCGTAAAAAATGTTCCGGGTCAGCAGCGTATCGCCGGTCACGGATTTTTTACCGGGCCGTTCTTTTTTACAGGAAATCCTTAATGGTCAAGACTGAATACACCGGCACATCCAGGGCCTCAATATTCTGTCGGCCGTTTTCTTCGCATCTGTCCAGCAGTGCGATGACGCCCAGCACAATCAGGCCGTGGTCCTGTGCGACGCGGATGGCCTTGATGGTGGAACCACCGGTGGTGATGACGTCTTCGGTGATGATGACCCCGTCATCCGGCTTGATGTGGCCTTCGATCTGCAGGCCGGTACCATGGCCCTTGGGCTCTTTCCTGATGGAGAAACCCTCTATTTTTTTATTGTTCAAATGAAAGGTATGGGCCACGGCAAACGAGATGGGGTCGGCGCCCATGGTCAGGCCGCCAATGCCGGCCGGCGTAAGTGAAAGCGCTTCGATCAGTTCGTAAATCATGCTGCCGACCAGAAATTGGCCTTCGGAATAACAGGTCACCTGTTTAAGGTTAAAATAAAAACAGCTTTTTTTCCCGGAGGAAAGGGTGATCTCCGGGGTTTTTGTTTGTCTGAAGGCGCGGTCCTTTATGAGTTCTATGAGTCGATCTTTTTTGTCCATGTCCATCGTTTTCTCCAAAATAATAAAGGGCTACTGGTTGCCCAGGCCATTGAGCTGCCCGCATTCCGGGCAGACCCAGTTAATGCCGTTGCAGGAAAGACCCCAGAAATTTTCATACATACAGTCCTGGCAAATCGCGAAATTACAATGCCGGCATTGCCAGCAGAAGGGGTGGTCCTTTTTACAGCAGTCGCATTGATTTTTTTTCCTGGCTTTTCTTTTTGATCGGTATGACATGATATTCGTTTGTCCCGCCACTAATGCGATGTGTATTTTAATTGTTCACATGTTTCATTCCAATGATCAAGTCTATCATGGCTTGATGAACCCGAAAAGCGCAATTTTGTTCCCCTCAAAAAGCCATCATTTAAATTGCATCCCCGCGGCATTACATGGTATAGCAGAGGGGAATATTTTGGAGATCAGGTGAGTGGGCCATAAAGACAACAGTGCCGGGCCGGTAACCGGTGTTATTCTGGCCGGTGGCGAAAGCAGTCGGTTTGATTATGTCAACAAGGCGTTTTTTGAAATCGACGGGGACCTGGTTGTCGAACGTGTCTATCAGGCCATGGGCGCTGTTTTTGATGAAATTATCGTGGTAACCAACAACCCCATTGATTACCTGAAGTGGGATGTTCAAATTACCACGGATATTTTTTCCTGCCGCAGCTCGATGACAGGGGTCCATGCCGGGTTGTTTATGGCGGAAACACCTTACGTTTTTGTTTGCGGTTGTGATACGCCGTTCTTAAAACAGGTGTTAATCGAGGCTTTATTGTCCGGCCTGGAAGAGACGGTTGACATTGTTGTGCCCAAAAAAGCCAATGGCTGGTTTGAACCGCTCTGCGCTGTTTATTCCAAGGACTGCCTGCCGGCCATGGAGGCCTGTCTGCGGCAGCAGAAATTCGATATTAAGCGGATTTTTAAACAGTTTCAGGTGAAATATGTGGATGAAGCGGTGTTACGCCGGGCCGATCCGGAGCTGGTGTCGTTTTTTAACGTCAATACCCCGGAGGATCTGCAGCTGGCCCGGGAGATGATCGGTAAAAGGAGCCTGTAATGAATATTTCTGATATGATCAACAAGGTCAAACAGCATCCGGATTTCTCCAGGGCCGGAATGGTCTTGTGTCATAACGGTGTGGTGCGGGCGACATCCGCTTCCGGTGATCAGCCGGTTGCGTCACTGGTGGTATCGGCTGATCACAAAAAACTGGCCGAGGCCGTCGCGCGGCATAAACAGATGCCCGGCATTATTGAAATTCTGGCAGAGGTGGCGGACGGCCGGGAACTGTCCGTGGGAGACGATATTATGGTGCTGGTCGTGGCCGGGGATGTGCGAACCAACGTGATTCCGGTTATGTCTTCATTGATTGACGAGGTTAAGGCAACGGTGACCAGTAAGACCGAAACATATGAAGATTGACGGCGCTGCATGTTGGAGAAACTATGAATGAATTCACGCATATAGATGATGATGGCCGTGTCCGCATGGTAGATGTGTCCGAAAAGGCGCCCACACAGCGGGTGGCCGTGGCCTGCGGCAGAATTGCCATGAATCGTGAAACGCTGGAAAATATCCGCAGCAGCAATGTCAAAAAGGGGAATGTACTGGAAACGGCAAGGATTGCTGGCGTTATGGCGGCGAAACGCGCCCCGGATCTGATTCCCATGTGTCATCCCATTAACATTACCCATGCTCAGGTCGATTTTTCGGCGGACACAGAGAATACTTGCATTGAGATCCGTGCCGAGGTGCGGACAGTCGGTCAGACGGGAGTGGAAATCGAGGCCATAACCGCTGTTGCGATAGCTGCTACCACGATTTATGATATGTGCAAATCCTATGACCGGCAGATGGTGATTTCAGACATCCGTCTGGTCAGAAAAGAGGGCGGTAAAAGCGGTTTGTTTGTAGCTGAATAAAAGGTTAGAAACAGGGGGTAGATATGTTTGGTATCGGCATGCCGGAACTGATTCTCATTCTGGCGGTGGCGTTGATCGTTCTTGGGCCGAAGCGATTGCCTGAAATCGCCCGATCACTTGGCAAGGCCATGCGGGAATTTAAAAACGCCACCAATGAACTAAAGAGCGCCGTCAATGTGGAAGATGATATCAAAGATATTAAGCATACGATCAATGATGTAAAAAGCGACGTGTGGAACATGGCGGAATTGCAGGTGGATAAAATGGAAACGGTGACCCCTGAAAAAGAGAGCAAAAACAGCCAGGAGAGCACGGAAGACATCCCGGTAGAACCGGGCAGCCCGGTTGACGGTAAAACGGCTGATGAGGAACCCAAGGATGAATGAAGAGGACCGCCAACTTCCCCTGCTTGAACATCTGGAAGAGCTCCGCAAACGTCTGATCCGTT
The DNA here is from genome assembly GCA_963674745.2 of Desulfosudaceae bacterium. Taxonomy (GTDB): domain Bacteria; phylum Desulfobacterota; class Desulfobacteria; order Desulfobacterales; family Desulfosudaceae; genus JBFMDX01. The sequence continues at coordinate 2,400,858 of CAXXDV010000001.1, forward strand.
GCTTTATCGCCATTGGTGCGGGCTTCGGTATCGCGTACGGCTTTAAGGAACAATTGTTTCAAATCCTGATTTATCCCCTTGTCCAGGTTATGGACACAAGCCGCGACAGCATGGTGTTCACCGGGTTGCCGGAAGCTTTTTTTACTTATCTGAAAGTGTCTTTGCTGGCCGGCATTGTTGTCGCCCTGCCGGTGATATTCTATGAATTCTGGATGTTTGTCGCTCCGGGATTATACCGTAAAGAGCGGGTGGTGATTTTGCCGATTGTCATTATCTCCCTGTTTTTTTTTGCGGCCGGCGCGTTGTTTGCTTATTTTCTGGTATTCCCCTTTGGATTTAAATTCTTTCTGGGGTTTGCCTCGGAAACCATTCGTCCCCTGCCTTCAATGAAGGAATACCTCAGCTTTTCTTCCAAGATGCTGCTGGCCTTTGGTCTGGCCTTTGAGCTGCCGTTGGTACTTACCGGCATGGCCCGATTCGGACTGGTGGACGCCGCCTTTTTAAAGAAGAACCGGAAATATGCGCTGTTGCTTTTTTTTGTGGGCGCCGCGATCCTGACACCGCCGGATGTGGTCAGCCAGATCATGCTGGCCGTTCCCTTGATGGGCCTTTATGAACTGAGTATCGTGGGTGCCCGGGTATTCGGCCGCGATAAAATGTCGGCCGATGAAGCGGAAGAAAAACACAGCACAAAGAAACAGGAAAAAGAAAAGAAAAAGGCCGACAAACAACGGAAAAAAGAAGAGAAAAAACAGAAAAAGGCTCAAAAAAGGAATAAAAAGAGAGGCTGATTTTGTATTTTTATCATTGACAAAAAAACAGGAGAATTGTATTTTTTTTATTTGATGGTTTAATTGACAGGTTGATAGAAGGGAACTTCTGATAATAAAAATAATTTTTGAGGAGGAGTTGGCACAATGAAAAAGGATATCAAACAAATATCAATGATGATTGGTTTTCCTGTATTACTGGCCCTGTTACTGGTCGGTCTGGCCGTGGCCGGGACTGAGTTTGCTGATGTGATTAAGATGCAAGACACGCAGGCCTATGATACCCATAAAAAGGGGATTGTCACATTTACCCATAAGAAACATCACGAGGAGTATAAAATTGCCTGTGGTGAGTGCCATCACGACAAAGACGCCAAACCCCTCGATCTTAAAATCGGGGACGATGTGCAACGCTGCCTGGAATGTCACCAGAAGGGCCAGGCCGACAAAGCCGCTCTCCGGGCCATGGCACCGGCTGACAAGAAAAAGGAAGAATTGAAGTATCACTACGGCGCCATTCACGAGAACTGCCAGGGCTGCCACGAAAAATTCAACACTGAAAAAGCGGGTGACAAACGGAAAGGTCCGGCACCTGTTTCCTGTACCCAGTGCCATCCCAAGACCCAGTAGTTTTTTAAGAGATAAAGCATACAAAAAGCAGGGTAGGCGAACGCCTATCCTGCTTTTTTGATGGTGAAGCAAAGCGTTCAAATGCGGCCAAGCGGCCGGTTGCGGAGGACGGGCATCCTTCCAGAAAAAGGATTTAGCGTTTTAAAGTGTTAGGTTTTAGGTCCCTTTGCCGGCCAGTCATTCCAGACTTTCAGGCTGTGTCGTAATTTGTTATTTGGGGAAGCAGAACGGAAATGGGTGCCACGGGCGAAGCGACAGCTTGCCCGTGTTTCCTGTAGTAGGGGCGACCGGCGGGTCGCCCTTATACACGGGCAACCTTCGGTTGGCCCGTGGCACCCATTAAAGAAAAAACCCACTGTCCGGGGTTATTTTTTTGTCTGCCGGTAGGCCTGCGCGACGTTGACCATGGCCGGTGCCCAGGACGGGGTGCCCAGGGCGTGTAAGTGGGTGTATGCGGCCAGAACATTGCGGCTGCAAAGCCCGTCTCGTTTATTCTCAAACCCTTTACCCCGGACGGTCGAAAAGACCAGATCCGCGTCTTTCCCCCCCCAGGTCAGGATTTTAGAGTAGCGGAATTCATGGCCTTTTAATTCGGTCCCGATTTCAAAAAAAGGGTTGTCACTGTCAACCGTTGATATGGTATATCCGTGTCCGACCGGTTTCTCAGAGATGCCGAAGGAAACCGGGAAAATATCACACATGGGGTAGGCCGTATTGTCCATGATGATCTCTTTTCCAAGATAGATCAGGCCGCCGCATTCGGCATAAACAGGCAGGTATTGTTTCGCCAGTTGTGCGAGTTGCTGCCGGAAACCCTGATTGTCCGATAATTGACGGGCGTGGGTTTCCGGAAACCCGCCGCCGAGATAAAGGCCGTCAATATCATCCGGCAGTGTCGCGTCTTTTACAGGACTGACAAAAACCAGGTCCGCGCCGGCGGTTTCAAGGGCCTCCAGGTTATCAGGATAATAAAACTGGAAGGCCGAATCCCGGGCAACCGCAATCTTCGGACGGTTGCTGCCGGAATTAGCGGATATTGGCGGAAGAACAGTGTCCGGTGCGGTCCTTTCGGTTGCCCGGTTTGCTATATCCATTACGGCCTCAAGATCAATGTGCCGTTCGGCTATCTGCGCCGCGGCCGTAATTGCCTCGTGGGCCCATCCATGTTCCGGGGTCGGTACCAGGCCCATATGACGTTCCGGAAAGTCACCGGCCGTCAGCTTGGGGATGGAACCAACGACCGGAATCCCGCAGTAATGCTCGATGGATTGACGCAGGATGGTCTCGTGGCGTTTGCCAGCGACACGATTTAATACGATCCCGCCAATGTTAATGCGTTGATCAAACGCCATGCAACCGCTGACAACCGCCGCGCAGGTGCGGGTGGTCTTGGTGCAGTCCAGACAAAGAATAACCGGCGCGCCCAGTGTGTGGGCGATATCGGCGGTGCTGGTTTTCCCCTCGATGTCGATACCGTCAAAAAGTCCACGGTTGCCTTCAATGACAGCAATATCGCAGATCCGCGTGTGATTAAAAAAAGAGGCGAGCAGAGGCTCGGTGGGGATGAAAAAGGTGTCGAGGTTGTAACAGGGAACGCCGGCCGCCAGAGAAAGCCAGCCGGCGTCAATATAGTCCGGCCCCTTTTTGAAAGGGGCGACTTGTTTTCTTTGATTCCGCAATGCCGCGGTTATACCAATGGCGACCGTACTCTTCCCTGCGCCGCCCCTTAAAGCTGAAACAATCAGCCGGGGGCAGGTGATATGCTCGTGCATTGGAAACTTTCAGCCACAAAGGGCTGATGGCTTCGTAAAAAGTTAACTTTTTACGTTGCCATCCAAATGTTTATTTGCGACAGGTTTAGTCTTCGTGCTCGGCGGCCGCCTGTTTGCCGGTTCCCGCCAGTCCGTACATGGTGGTGCTGCCGCTTGACCAGTATTCGAGAACGCCTTCTTCAACGGCTTTATTGACATATTTTTTGGCTTCCCGCGGTTTCATGTCCAGCATCTTCTGAAGGTCGGAAAAGTAAAACTTTGATTTTACTTTCTGCTTTTTCATTAATTCATCAGTCAAGATTTTGTTGGCTTCTGCTTGCTCCATTGTCAAGCTCCTTAAAAAAAGCGGACGGGGAACAGGCGAAAGCCTGTCCCCCTTTTCTCCGCAGGTTAGTATTTATTTGATGGCGTTGGTGAACTTGAACTGGCTGGTTTGTCTCCAAGTATAGTACGCCGGATCACGGAAGTCATCAATCAGGTGATGGCTAAATTCCAGATCACATTTCTCGAAGAATTTTTCCCAGCCGATTCTTTCGGCCCATTCACCAAGACGTTCGTATTTACGGGCGTCCTTGGCATAAACCTCGACAATGCGCTTGATACAGTCGGTCAGTTCCGGCCAACGGGGCACATTGTTGGGCAGAAAAGCCACGGCCACCTTGGAAAACATGGGCGGGCTGACCCGGTTGGATACCTTACCACCAACCATGACCACCACGCCGTCGCCTTCTTCATCTGCCAGCGGCATGGCCGGGCACATGGTGTAGCAGTTACCGCAGTACATGCAGCGATCAGCGTTGACCTCGACGCTCTTTACTTCCGTGCCGTCGACGTCGACCTTTTTGGGCTTGATGGCCGCGGTCGGGCAGGCGGCAACCGCCAGCGGAATTTCGCACATTTTATCCATGTACTCATGCTCCACGACCGGCGGTTTACGGTGATAACCCACAAAAGAGATATCCGAGCAGTGAACCGCGCCGCACATGTTCAGGCAACAGGCCATGGAAACCCGGACATGGGCCGGCAGGGTCATGCTCTGGAAATACTCGAACAGTTCATCCATGCAGGCCTTGACCGGACCGGAAGCGTCGGTCGCCGGGGTATGACAGTGAATCCAGCCCTGGGTGTGAATAATATTGGTAATACCGGCACCGGTACCGCCGACCGGAAATTTCAGGCTGCCGCCGTCAAATTTTCTTTCGGCCAGGTCTTTTACCAGTGCTTCCATTTTTTCTTTGCTGTCGGTCATAAATTCCACGTTGTTTCGCGTGGTCCAACGCACATAACCGTCGCAGTATTTATCCGCGATATCACAAATTTCACGGATGTGGGTAACGCTCATCAGGCGGCAACCGCCGGCTCTGACGGTGTAGACCTTGTCACCGGACTCGGCCACATGGACCAGGACGCCGGGTTCCAGGATTTGATGATACTCCCACTTGCCCTTGTTTTTCGCAATGACAGGTGGATAAAAGTCTGCAAAGTTTTTCGGGCCGATATCGGTAATTCGATTTTCCATCGGCTTGTCTGGGTTGTATCCAGAAGATATAAAAGCCATAATTCTTCCCCCTTATCGTTTGTGTCGCTCTCTGTAGAGTTTAATGTCTTTGTCAAAACCGCCCGGAACCTCGTCTTCTTTCCAGAAGATGTACGGGTTGGTCCTTGGTTCCTGAACATGCTGCGGCATGGCCGGGATGTTTGTCGCTTCCAGCAGCTTCTGGAAGCCCTGGCGTTTCATCAGTTCGCCCAGCCGTTCGCGGTTTTTGCCTTCTTCCATCCACCAGTCCCAGATCGCTTCGATGACTTCTTTGATCTCATCGTAGGGTTCTTCAACCTTGACAAAGGGGACAAGCAGGGAACCCATCTGGGCACCGTCGAGAATCGGCGCCTTGGCACCGGCCAGAATGGACAGACCTTTTTCCTTGCCGGGTTTCAAGGCTCTGGGCATGACATTGATGCAGTGCATACAGCGGGTGCAGTTGCTGTTGTCGATTTCCAGTGTGCCGTTTTCATACTTCATGCATTCGGTGGGGCAGATATCGATGACTTCTTTCTGAATATCAAAAGGACCCCAGTCGCCGCCGGCATGAGAGCCGCCGTTGGCCGGAAATTCGGGATCGCCGTCGACATAAGCTTTGACTGCGGCCTGGTCGATCTGGATGTCGTCTCTCCAGGTACCGATAAAGGAAAGGTCGGCCCGGGCGATGGAGGCCACACAGCAGTTGGGGCATCCGTCAAATTTGAATTTGAATTTATAGGGGAAAGCCGGGCGGTGAAGCTCGTCCTGGTATTCCATGGTCAGGTGCGTGCACAGTGCCTGGGTGTCGTAACAGGCGTACTCACAGCGGGCCTGGCCGATACAGTCGGCCGGTGTCCTCAGGTTGGAGCCGGAGCCGCCCAGATCCTGTTCGAAGTTGTGGGTCAGTTCAAAAAAGATTTCTTCCAGCTGAGGCGTGGTGGTGCCCAGGAAGATGATGTCGCCGGTGGAGCCGTGCATGTTGGTAACGCCGCTGCCGCGGAATTCCCACAGATCGCAAAGCTTTCGCAGGTAGTCAGCCGTGTAAAAATGTCCTGACGGCTGGTTGACCCGCATGGTGTGGAAATGGGCCACGCCCGGAAACATTTCCGGCTGATCACAGTACCGGCCGATAACGCCGCCGCCGTAACCGAATACGCCCACGATGCCGCCGTGTTTCCAGTGAGTTTCCTTGTCCTTGTAGGAAAGTTCAAGAACGCCCAGCAGGTCATCGACCGCATCAACAGGGACCTGAAACTCGACATTGTTTTCGTTTTTCGCTCTTGACTCTGCCTCCTGCTTCAGGTCGGACACAAAGCTCGGCCATGGTCCGGACTCAAGCTCATCCAGCATAGGAGTCTGGTGTTTTGCCATTGTTTACCTCCATTTAAGAATAATAATTACATTTTGCCACTTGCGGCAATTAAAAGAAAATCTGCCGACTATACGCTATTCAAAATATATAAACTCCGGAATCTTATTGCTATTCGGGAGAGGTTAAGATTCTTATTTTAAATCATGACTTTTTGTTAATTTCGTCCTTTATTTCAGGCGCGACCGCGTAACCCATGGATTCCGCCTGCTCGCAATGTTCACGCGCTTTGGCCGGATCGCCTTTTTGCAGATAGGCGATGGCCAGGTTGTTGTGGGCGACCGCGAAAGTGGGTGCCATTTCAAGCACCTTCTGGTTGACCTCAATACTTTTATCGATCATCCCCTTCATCAGGTAGGCATTACCCAGGTTGGTGTGGGCCTGCAGGAATTTGGGGTTGAAATTGACGGCTTTTTCCAGGGCCGTGATGGCTTTGTCGATATCGCCCTGTTGAAGATGGATAAATCCGATATTGCCGTAGCCTTCCGCAAACCTGGGACGAACCTGGGTGGCCTGCTGGTTGCATTTGAGACAACCCTCCAGATCATTACGCTGCAGACAGATGCCGCCCATCAGGACATAGGCTTCGGCCAGGGTGGGGCTGCATCCGACAGCCTGTCGCAATTGTGCTTCGGCCTCGTCGAATTTGTTCTGCGCCATCAGGGCGACGGCATAATTATATCGGCTCATGCCGCATTCGGGGTTGGCCGCAATTTGTTTTTCATACGTCTGTAAGTAGTCCTGCGGGTCTTGTGTCATTTTTATATTATCATTTCAATTTATTAGAGCATTTAGCAAAAAAAATTACGCACGGTTAATAAAATCGATATTATAGCTTGAAAGTGACCAATATTGTCAAGGAAAATTTTAAACTAATAAAGTATGGATTATTATAAGTTCAGCCTGGAAAGAATGTTTTCATTACGTTTTTAAAATTTTCGCCTTTCCAGGCTGTTATGGGACTTGTTTTGGGGTTGGACAGGATATCCGGGGGCAGGTAGTGTAAAAAATCCGAAATTCCGGGAATAATCACTCTGACAACGGGGAATTGAATGATCGGGTGCGTCAGGTCGATCAGGATACAGTCGGTTGACAGGGCTTTGGCGATCTGTTTCAGCCCCGCGATTTCTTCTGCAATATCTTTTTTTTGCCAGCGGGGAAAACGAACGGTCTCCCCCTGGTGTAAAAACGAGATGTCTTTGGGTGAGACGCCGCACTTCATCAGTGAATAATAATCTTTGACCTGGCGGGCGGGAATGACCGGCCGGTCGAAGGCCTTTCGCGGCGCGGTCAGGGCCTTTTTGCCCTGGATGCCTTCAGTAAAACACCGGGTCAGGGCTTCTTCCGGGTTAAATGAAGCACCGGCGATCAGCGTGTTGTATTCCATGCTGTCCGGTGCCAGGTTGCGGTTGGTGAACAACACCCCGACCACCGGCAGGGTGCCTTTGCCGGAAAGATCTTTGATGGTTACCTGGACGTTGGCACGGTTGTAGAAATCGATCATTTCCCGGATCAACGGCATGTCGATGCTGTCCGGATCGATGGTGGGGACAATGGTTTCGTTTTTGACGATATCAATCTGAGCATGACGTTCCAGCACTTCGGCGCTGGCCTGGAGCATGGCTTCTTCGATGGTATTACCGGCGGCAACACCGTTGGAACCGTGAATGTAAGCCGCGAATTTGATCGGCACCTTGATGGCTTTGTCCTGGAGAAGGGAGTACCCATCCACCCAGTGGCCGGCCATTTCGCAGTTTTTGATATCATCAATCGTTTTTTGTGTCAGCTGTTGTTGTCTTTCCAGCAGCGTTTCAATGGTCAGCGCGGGGTCAATTTTATCCTGCCGGTCGTTGATATAACCGGGCAGCCAGGTGTAGTTCAGAAAATCGTTGGTGCGTTTGCCGTATATGGCCGGCAGGTGAAACCGGACCTGCTCTTCAAAAACCGGGTAATAGAGCCCGGCACTGAACCGTTCGGCCAGTTCGGCATGAGCGCTGGCCTCAGCCAGTCGGGCTGAAATCCCTTTACCCTCACAGATAATTTTCAGTTCCTCGATCCATATCCGACCCCAGAAAAGATTGTCCGTAACCGTGACCGGTGCCCACGTCGGCTGGAAACCAATGGTTTTAAAGCCGGATTTAATCCGTTCCAGGGTGTTGTCAGGTGTATCGCATTTGTTGAACGCGTTTCTGACGGCATTTTTAAATTTCATATGTCGTGCTTTTTGGCTTATGTTTTTTGAATCCGGCTGTTGTGCTTGTTATCCTAAAATGGATCAATTAACAATCTTTATGGTGCGGATTTTTGGTTGTTATTCCAAGTCAGGTATGGTAACACCAGAAAATCTCTCAAGACAATGTTTTTCTGGAGGATAATTATGGAGTCCGGCTGTTATACGGCGCTGATAACGCCGTTTATAGATGACAAAGTGGATGCGGAAGGGCTGGAACGGCTTGTCGAATTCCAGATGCTAAACGGTATTTCCGGAATCGTGGCGGTGGGAACAACCGGTGAAAGCCCGACTCTCGGCTGGGAAGAGCATAACCAGGTAACGGAGCGTATCGCCCGGATGATCAAAGGCAAAGGCCTGTGTATTGCCGGTACCGGAAGTAATAATACCGCCGAAACCCTGGAGGGGACCGCCCATTCCGTCAAGGCCGGCGCCCAGGCCGTGCTGCTGGTTGATCCGTACTATAACGGACCCAGTTCGCTCGAGATTAGAAAAGAGTATATTGAACCGGTGGCCCGGGAATTTCCGGACACAACCGTTATCCCTTACGTCGTGCCGGGCCGGACCGGCGCGCAGATCCTGCCCGAGGACCTGGCCCTGGCCGGCGAGCGCTTTCCTAATGTCTGCGCGGTCAAGGACGCCACGGGAAATCTGGATAACATGCGGCGGACCCGTCAGTGCTGCGGCGAAAATTTTTCTATTCTGTCCGGGGACGATAACCTGACCTGCCTGATGATGGCCGATCCGTTGATCCGGGCCGGCGGGGTTATTTCCGTGTATGCCAATATTTTCCCCGGGGCCATGTCGGAGATGGTTACCGCGGCGGCCCGGGATGAACGTGAAGTCGCCGGTCGCCTGGAAAAACAACTGGGGCCGTTACTGGAACTGGTAACGGTGACCACCACGGAATCAACGCCTCATGGCCCGGTCGCCTGCCGGGCCAGAAATCCCCTGCCGGTCAAGACCCTGATGGCGGTTCTGGGTATGCCTTCAGGCGGATGCCGCCGGCCGTTGGGCAGAATGACCGCCACCGGTCTGGACAAGCTGTTGACGGCAGCCAGGGAAATGCTTGCCGAGTCGCCTGAACTGTTTACGCCCATTGCGGATTTCTTCGGGATTGATGTGGAAGCCCGTTTGAATGACCCCGATGCGATCAAGCAACTGGTCTACGACGCCTATTAGCCATCAAGCCTGATGGATTCGTAAAAAGTCAACACTTGGATGGCAAAGTAAAAAGTTCAAGATCAAGGCGCGCAAATTCTGAGGAATACAGCGTACGCAGAAATACGTGAAATTCCGAAGAATGCAGCGCAACGCAGATATTGAGCTTTTTACGAAGCCATCAAGCCTGGGGCGCGGCTTCGCCTTTAAACAGAATGGATTTGAGCCAGCGGAAACCGAATTTCAGCAGTTCGACTTCATCGTTTTCAATGGCCTGTCGGGTTTTTTCATCTGGTGGAAATCGTTCCAGGAACGTACTCTCGAATACGAACCGCCGAAAACGATCTATATCGTAAGATACCATGAAAAACATTTTTTTGGCCTCTTCCGTCAGTTTGATGTTTGAGGGAAATGACCGCTTGCGGACAACCAGATCCGTCCATTCGGCATTAATATCGTCATGAATGTCCACGCCCTGGTCCTTTCGCCAGGATGCCACCGTCCATTCGTCAGGCTCTTCAAAACCCCGGCAATGGGGTTCATTGACGAAAAAATAAAATCCGTCCTCATCTGTCGGCAGGTTCCCTTCTTTGTGACTTAACGAGGCCACGCCCAAAGGATAATAACGACAGGTGGTGGGCCGGTCTTCATATACTATGCAACCGTCTTCGCGGACAAAGGGGCAGGATTGCCGGTCATCGTCCAGTAACTTCAAGGTAACCACCGGCAGATCGGTTTTTTCCAGAATCTGCGGTTTGGTATAGATGGCCAGAAACTGATCCGAGGGCAGTTCCAGCCGGTTTTTCAAACGGACAATGTCATAAGGGGTCAGAATGATATTGATCCCCCGGCAGCACTCCGTGAAACAGGAAACGCCTTTATGACACCTGAATTGAAACTTATCGTTCAGGCCGAATTTCACCGGCTGAACATTTGCCATTTTACCTGAGTTTTCGTTATGTGTATCCATGGAATATATCTTTCATCCTTAATGTTTTTAATTTGTCAAAGCTGATCTTCGGTGCCGGACTGTATCATAATGCGCGGTCAAAAAAAAATATTTTATGGCGCTTGATTTTCCATTTCAGCCGCTGTAGGTTAGGTTACTTGAAGCATTAACCTTATTTATTGTAATACGGGAATATCATGGAAATGATGACCTGTCGAGAATATTCTGCAGGAAGGCGGTTCGTGGGCCGGCTGCCCCATGGCGGAGACCTGTCGGAAGCCCTGGAAACCTTTTGTTCCGGCAACAATGTGCGGACGGCCGTTTTTTCCCTGATCGGCGCGGTTTCAAAGGCGGTCCTGGGCACATATGATCAGTCGCAGCAGGTTTATGCCACGTTTACGACTGAAGGCGACCTGGAGATCCTTTCCTGCACCGGCAATGTTTCGATAAAAGACGATAAGCCGTTCGTGCACGCGCATGTGATTCTGGCCGAAGAGGGCGGGAAGACAATCGGCGGTCATCTTTTTCCCGGGACAATTATTTTTGCCGGGGAGGCCCATATCCTGGAACTGATCGGCCCGCCCCTGGCAAGGGAACATGATCCGGTCACCGGCTTGATGCTGTGGGGACCTGAAAATATCAGGGATTGATATGCCCTGATAAGATATACGGAGGAATTATGGCTTTATCCATTACAAAGGCAACAACACTTAAAAGCCATCCCAAAGATGACGGGTTGGCGTTCGGCAATGTTTTTACGGATCATATGTTCAATATGGACTACAGCCGCAAAGCCGGCTGGCATAATCCCCGGATAGAACCTTATAGCGATTTTGTGCTTTCGCCGGCGGCCATGGTGTTACATTACGGGCAGGCGATTTTTGAGGGGCTTAAGGCCTATCGTACCGATTCAGGAGCGATTCAGTTGTTCCGGCCCGGGGAGAATATGCGCCGGTTGAATGCTTCGGCCAGGCGCCTGTGCATTCCCGCTTTTGATGAAACCGAGGTGATGTCATACCTCCTCGAGTTGATCCGGCTGGAAAAGGCCTGGGTGCCGGCAGCAAATGGAACGTCTCTGTATATTCGCCCGTTTATTATTGCCACTGATCCGTATATCGGCCTGAAAACGTCCGATACCTATCGTTTTTCCATTATCCTCTGCCCGGTGGGGGCATACTATCCCGAGGGATTTGATCCGGTTAAAATATGGGTTTCGAAAGACTATGTGCGGGCAATCCGCGGCGGGGTGGGTGATGTCAAGACAGCCGGAAACTACGCGGCCAGTCTCTTTGCCACCGAGGTGGCCCATGAGGAAGGGTTTACCCAGGTGCTGTGGCTGGACGGCGTAGACCGGAAGTATGTCGAAGAAGTCGGCTCGATGAACATCTTTTTCATGATCGGCGACGAAATCATCACACCGGCCATAAACGGCAGTATTCTGCCGGGCATTACCCGGGATTCGGTGATTCATCTGGCCCGGTCCTGGGGATATAAGGTGTCCGATCGGCGGATCAGCATTGACGAGCTCATTGCCGCTCATCAGCAGGGCGAATTAAAAGAAGTCTTCGGTTCCGGTACGGCCGCTGTCATCTCTCCGGTAGGCGTCATGAAATATGGAGATGAGGTGTTCACTATCGGTGACGGCAATGCCGGTGCTTTTTCACGAAAAATGTTTGATGCCCTGACCGACATCCAGTACGGTCGGGCGCCGGCGCCGGACGGCTGGATTCAGCCGGTTTAGAAAAGGGTTCAAGGATTCGAGGGGCCAAGGGTTTAAGGGGCCGGCTCTGGTCGCCCTTTAGAGCTTCTTTGGGTCTAAACTACGCTTCATAAGCCCATTTTTTTCTTTTGTTCACGATAGCTTAACCCGTGAGATACAGCTTTTGTGACGCGTCACTTGACCCCTTGACCCCTCGAATCCTTGAACCCTTAGAAGTCCGGTTTGTTCGCCACCAGGATATCGATGATTTTCGGGATGTAGTCGTCGGCCTTGTGGGCGGCAAAACTGCATGCCCCGGCGGCCGCATGGCCACCGCCTTCAAATCGGGAAAGCATATCCCCGACATTTACATGACAGTTCCGGTTGAAGATACTGTGCCCCGCGCTGACCACGATCATGTCTTTCTTGTCCGAGGCGTATCGGATTTTCAGGTTAACGACAGATTCCGGGAAAAGCGAATACACCAGAAAACGGTTGCCGGTGGGCGCTGTTTCAAGCGCCCTGAAATCGGTCACCGAGACGGGACCGGTCAAGGTGGTGAACTTTTCCAGGTAATTCTTATATTCCCGGTTTAATTGAACGGCCTGCTTGCATTTTTCGGCCACCGCTTCGTCCTTCATGACGTCGCTTATACGGTCGTGTTTCCATAACAGATGTACGAGTTTTTCCCAGTAGGGCGCGTCGTTTTTATGATGGCTGATGATGGTCATGGAAAGAATGAGATAGGGGTGGTTTTCCGGGGATAACACTTCATCATAGGTCAGGTCGGCAGAATCGATTTTGTCCGCCTGCTCGGCCAGTTCAGTAAAATCCCGGCTGAACTGTTTCCGGTAATACTCGAAAATCAGGCCGGCCGCGGAAGGGGCAACCCTGTAAAGGCCGTTGAACGGGATGTCGGTGCGGTTTGAGAAATGGTGGTCAAACCACATCAGGCAACCCCGGGCGAAGGGCAGATTGGCAATAATATCATCTGCAGCGATGGTTACCATCTGCTTCTGTATTTCGTCCGGTTCAACCCATTTGATGCCCCGGTCTATTTCCAGGGCGTCGTATAGTAATGTCGCGCAGGCAATACTGTCAAAATCCGCTCGGGTGACGATTCGCATATTCTTTCCCCCTCCTGTATGGCATAACGATCACTTCTGCCTGTTTGTATAACAATAATCGGTTGCAGGTTCAATCCACATTTTAAGGGTGTTTCTAAAAATTGCCTTATTTTTAAAGATTTCCCTTGACAGTTACCCGTCAAAAATTTTAAAAGGCTGAGTCTATAGTAAAATATAAGGAGGTGTGACTTATGCTGTGTACAACAGTCAAGGAAAATACAGAATGCCCGTTTATGACGGCAAAAGGCTGTTCTTATAAAGAAGGTGTCTGTCTGCAGGCCGTGGAAGCTTGTGAGGGTTGCAAGCGTCTGGTTGAGTATCCATCCGGTATTTACTGCTCCGCCTGTCCGGATCCGGCCTTAAAATGGAAAAACGGAAATTGCAATCTGGCCACACACGTGGTTACAGAAGTTGAAGTCAAGGCCAAAATCAATCCGATTAAAGCCTCAAAACGTCGCGGATAGACTGTCATTCTAAATAGTTGCATTAAAACCGGCCAAGGCCGGTTTTAATGCTTTTTTATTGTCTTTTAACCTCGACATGTTTCTGCCATCCGCATTATACCCCGTTCCAAATCCGAAAATCTCATGAAATATCCGGACTAAAGCTGCCTTTGATGATGTTCTGGTAAGATTGTCCTTAACTTATTATTAACGATGCAATAATATTGGACGGCGGAGTGCGTTGTTTTATGGTATATTTATAAATGTTCAACCACCACCACTAATAGGACTGCTTTTGCCGCCTGCCAGCGAAAATAAAACCATACGGTTTGATCCACGGCCGCCCGGATCTTCGATACCGGGTATCTATATGCCCCGGGTACAGTTTGGCATTCGCATGCTTCTGGGCATATTGTCGGTAGTTTATTTCTTTGCCCTTCCGACGCCACCGTTTCTTTTAACCCGCCTCGGGGTGGGGGTGGTCATCGCCTGTTTTTTTATTTTTCATATTGCCTGGTGGTATTATTACCGAATCCGGGGTGCCGGTGACTGGAGTATCCGTCTGGCCGCCCTGGTCGATGTTCTGGCCGCCTTTACCGGTGTCCTGATCGATCCCTATGAAGTCCCGCCGACCGGGCTACTGGTGATGATAGCTGTGCTGGGAAACGGAATGCAGCATGGGTTGAAGATTTTTCTCGAGCAGTTTTTAATGATTCTGCTGTTCTGTGTACCGGTCTTTACTATTCGTCAGTTCCTGTTTTTTGGCCCGGCGTCATATCAGCTGATTTTTGTTAACCTTTTTATCGCCATATGTATTTATTATGTTTTTCTGCTGCTGAAGCGAATTGAGCTGATGAAGAAAGAGGCGGAATTGATGGCGCAGCAGGATCCGTTGACCAGGCTTTACAACCGGAACGCTTTTATTCAGGCGGTGCCCCACCTGCTTTCCCTTCATGAAAGAAAACAGATACCCCTGGTATTGATGTTCGCGGATCTGGATGACTTTAAACAGGTGAATGATCGGTTGGGGCATGCTTTTGGAGACAAGGTGTTGCGGTTTTTTGCCCGCCTGACCGGAGAACTACTGAGAAAATCAGATCTTGTCGCCCGCTATGGAGGGGATGAATTCGTGTTTATGCTGGTCGATATGACGGTCAGTGAAGCCGAACAGGTGGCCCTTCGCCTGCAACGCGAATTTCTCCAATGGGCGGAAGAGCATGACGTGGGGGTGGGGGTCAGTTTTGGTGTTGCGGCTGTTCCTGAAAAAGATGTCGGCCTGGAGCGGATGCTCAGGCATGCTGATGAGGCGTTGTATCAGGCCAAAGCCCACAAGGGCGCCCGGAAAATCGTGATCGCGCCGCCTATGGACTGAATTTCCCCTCTACCCGTCTGCTTTTTAAAAGTTCGTCATGTTTATTACAAAAAGACTTGAAAATCCGATCAGGAGTATGTTAGTTAATATTTTTTATTAATTTTGGCCTGATCCGGTTAATATAAATATGAGGTAGGTAGATGATATCAAAAGAAAATGCGAAACTTGCAGTTGGCCTTGCGGGTGTTCTGTTGTTGGTTGGAATCGTCTGTTATGCGATCGGTGGACCGGAAATAAATTCTGATGATGGGCCGCTCAGGAAGGTCTTTATGGGGTTAGCCGGCGATGTCCTGTTCGATCATCAGGCGCATATGGATTACGAGGGGGACTGTTTTGCCTGTCACCACCATGGCAGTGAGGATGAATTCCAGGCTTGTGATACCTGTCATTTGTCCGCGGTCCCGGCGACGGTCCCGGATGTTTGTAACGATTGCCATTCTTACGATGATGATGATTATATGGCGGATGTCCATTCCGAGCACCATGCCCTTCTAGAGAGCGAGCCTGACAATTATTCCTGCAAAACCTGTCATCAGGTCGCCGAAGGGGAGTCCATGCCCGCTGTCTGCGAAGACTGCCATGATCCGTCTGAAGTCGAAGACCAGGTCAAAATCATGAACTACCAGAAGGCTGACGACGCCATGCATGGCCAGTGCATCGGCTGCCATGAAGATTATGGTGCCGGGCCGGTGGCATGCAATGAATGCCACGCCCAGAAAAAATGATAACAGGCGGGTTTAAATAATTAACGCACACGAGGATAAAGGTAAGACGATGATTAAACGATCGTTTTTCGGATTTGCAAAGCCCAACGTCCAGTATGAACGGGCGGATATTTTCCCGATGCGGCAGGAAATACCGGCCCCGGCGCAGGTGACGTTTTTGGCGGATGTACCTTATGAACGGGCGGACCTGTTGACGATTCAGACCGGTGATGCGGTCGGCAGCGGACAGAAGATTCAACCGGTCAACGGCAACCCGGCCTATGTGACCGCTGCAGCCGGGGGAGTCATATCGTCGATTTCTTCCCACATCGGTAATTTCGGTAAAAAATATACCGCTATTACCATTGACGTGGATAAAGATGCGGTGGTTGATACGCAACTCCAGGAGGCCGGAAAAGAGCTCACCATGGGTACTATTGCGGACCTTCTGCGATGTGTTCCCGGCGGGCTGCCCGACGGGCTCTTTAATGGTTCGGATGCTCTGGATACCATTGTCGTTCAGGGGGCGGATGAAGACCTGCTGGGCATTACCCAACCCTATATTGTCAAGCAGGAGATGTCCTCCCTAAAGCAGGGTGTTGCTCTTCTGCAGAAAGTTACCGGCGCCAAGCGGGTCGTGCTGACAGTGCCTTTTTCAATGGCTTCCGAAGGCGGTGCTTCCGGCGCTGAGGTCAAAACCCTCAGCCCGAAATATCCGGCGGCCAATCCCCGGCTGATTGCCCGGGATTGTCTGGGTATTACCATACCGGCCGGATCAACATGCGAAGCCGCCGGCATTTGTTTTATCTCAGCCGAAGCGGTGGCGGCATTGGGCAAGGCTTATGAAACCGGGACGATACCGAATCGTAAAATTATTACCGTGGTCAAAAGAAGCGGAGAGAAAATGCTTGTTTCCGCTGTTATTGGTACGCCTGCCGGAGATGTTCTGGCAGCCTGCTCCGAAACGCTTAACGCCAATGACCGGTTTGTTTTCGGCGGTCCCATGACCGGTTCGGCGGCGGTCTCGGAATCCGATCCGGTGGGCGTGGATACGGACATCATTATCGTACAGGATTCTGCCGCCCTTCCGGCAGTAGTTGACAGGAGCTGCATCAATTGTGGTGAGTGTGTCAGGATGTGTCCCGCCAATGTGCCGGTCAATATTCTGATCCGGTATCTGGCCGCCGGCGAATACAGTGACGCCGTTGACCAGTGCGATCTGCTTTCCTGCATTGAATGCGGCTTGTGCGCTTTTGTTTGTCCCGTAAATATCCCGATATTTCAGTATATAAAATTAGGAAAATATGAATTTGCCAGTCTTAACACAGCGGAGGCGGATGATGCATAGCGAGAAAAAACTTGTTGTTTCACATGCGCCGTTCTGGCATGACGGTGGGTCTATTTCCGCCAGGCATTATAATATCATGCTGGCGGCATTGATTCCTGTCATTGCCGGGTTTGTGACTTATGGTATTCCCGCGATCGGTGTTGTCGCCCTTTCGATTTCATGCGCCATTTTATGGGAACTCCTGATGAATAAAGTCATGCAACGGCCGGTTTCAATAGGTGACGGCAACGCGGCTTTAATTGGATTGTTATTTGCCATGTTGCTGCCCGCCACCATGCCCTGGTGGGCGGTGGTTATCGGAACCTTTGTCGCGATTGTGATCGCCAAACAGATCTTCGGCGGTCTGGGCGCCAATCCCTTTAATCCGGCTGTGATCAGTATCGCCATTCTGATGGCAGCATGGCCCCAGTTTTTTAATTTTAATCACATGCTGGCCAATTACGACACCGGTTTTGCCATGGCTTATCCCCTTGGTCTGGCCAAGTATTTCGGTGCCTCATCGGTGACCGCCTTTACCCCGGGTGCGCTTCTTTTGGGCAAACAGTCCGGGGGGATCGGAACGACATTCGGCCTGGGGCTGATCATCGGCGGTGTTTACCTGATGCTTCGGGGGTATATCCGATGGGAAGTGGCTGTTTCGTTTTTAGTCGGTGTGTTTGTAACGGCCTTGTTGTTTAACAGGTTCGGCGGTGAGCAATACGCCGGTCCGGTTGTTCATCTGCTGGCCGGTTACACCCTGGTCGGTGCTTTTTTTCTGGCAACCGAGGATTCCACCTCTCCGGTAAACTTTGTGCCGATGATCATTTATGGCATCGCCGGTGGTGTGTTGACAGTGCTGATCAGAAACATCGGGAATTATGTTGACGGTGTCGTTTTTGCAATTTTGATTATCAACCTGGTCAATCCGCTGGTCGATAAAATTCGTCCAAAAGCATTGGGAAGGGCAGCATAATGCGCGAATTAATAAAAATGGTGGTGGTGCTGACGGTTTTAACTGCGGTTTCCGGCGGACTTCTGGCCGGCGTGCGGTCAGCCACAAAAGACAAAATCGAATTTCAGGAACTGACCTTTGTCAAGGGGCCGGTTTTAAAGCAACTTTTTAAAAACGCGTCCAATGACATGATTGCCGACCGGTTTACCCTTGGAGAAGGCAAAGAGGCGGTCACCTTCTTCCCTGTCGCAGTCGACGGTAAAGTCAAATATGTGGCCCTAAGCGGCAGCGGTGCCGGTTTTGGCGGTGATATCGGACTGATGGTAGGGGTCGATGTAGAAACCGGAAACATTGCCGGTGTGGGTGTGACCACCCATAGTGAGACCCCGGGTATCGGGTCTCGGGCGAAAAGCGAGCCGGATCTGGCCAGTCGTTTTAAAGGGCTTCTGGTAGCAGAAACCTTCAAGGTCAAAAAAGACGGCGGTCAGATCGACGCCATTGGCGGTGCCACGGTTACCTCCCGTGGGGTTTGCGCGGCTGCCACCAATGCCGGTGAAATCTATGCCGGACTGGAATCTGAAATTAAAAGCAAGATACAGAGCTTATAAAGCATTTTTTTAATAAGGGAGCTTGAAAATGGCCAAGTCAATCACTCAGGAATTCACCAAGGGGTTGTGGGCGGAAATTCCCCCCTTCCGACTGGTGCTGGGGTTGTGTCCGGTTTTGGGCGTGACCACCGAAGTATGGAACGGCATCGGCATGGGACTGGCTACCACCTTTGTTCTGGTGGGGTCCAACATCCTGGTGTCTCTATTACGGAATATTATCCCATCCAAGGTCCGGATTGCCTGTTTTATCACGATTATCGCTACCTTTGTGACACTGGTGGAGCTGATCATGCAGGCCTATACCTATCCTTTGTATCAGCAGCTCGGCATGTTTATTCCCCTGATTGTTGTTAACTGTATTGTTCTGGGCCGGGCCGAGGCGTTTGCAAGCAAGA
Organism: Desulfosudaceae bacterium; assembly: GCA_963674745.2. Lineage (GTDB taxonomy): Bacteria > Desulfobacterota > Desulfobacteria > Desulfobacterales > Desulfosudaceae > JBFMDX01. The sequence continues at coordinate 2,419,885 of CAXXDV010000001.1, forward strand.
ACTCAATCGTGCCGTCCATTGCCGATGGTCTGGGTATTGGTATCGGGTTTACCCTTTCTCTGGCTTCCATCGCACTCATACGGGAAGTCATCGGCGCCGGGACGATAAGTGTACTTGGTAATCATTACTCGCTGTTCGGAGATGCTTTTATGCCGTTTACGTTCATGGTTCAGGCGCCGGGCGCGTTTATCTGTCTTGGCCTCATGCTGTGTTTTATGAATATGCTCGGCGAATAGGAGAAGAACAATGAGAGATATTATCCTGCTGGCAATAAGTTGTATCCTTATCAACAATATCCTGCTGGCACAGTTTCTGGGAAACTGCCCTTTTCTGGGTACGTCCAAGAAAATGGAAACCGCTACGGGTATGGCCATGGCGGTTATATTCGTTCTGGTCATGGCCGGTATGATCACCTGGTGTGTTGATGTTTATCTTCTGAAGAATTTTGAAATTGAATATTTACGAACGTTGTCGTTTATTCTGGTGATTGCCTCTTTGGTCCAGTTCGTTGAGATGTTTCTGAAAAAAAGCATTCCCGCACTGTATGCCGGATTGGGGATATTTCTCCCCCTGATTACCACCAACTGCGCTGTTATGGGTGCCTGTCTGATCAATATCAAGGAGGAGTATACATTTATAGAAGCACTGGTGGCCTCCTTTTCTTATGCCGCCGGTTTCGGGCTGGCTTTGATTCTTTTTGCCGGTGTCAGGGAGCGGATCAATCTGAACCGGGTGCCGAAACCGCTTCAGGACACATCCATTGGTCTGGTTACAGCAGGTATGATCGCGCTGGCATTTTTTGCCTTTAAGGGAATGGTGTAAGTTCCAGCCGGTTAAATTAACTTACGAAAAAACTACTATTATAAGGAGTAAATGGTGACAGCAGCAGTTATCCTTTCAGCTGTTCTTCCAATGCTTGGCTTGGGATTGCTCAGCAGTGTGGTACTAGGCATTGCCGCAAGAGTATTTTATGTTTATGAAGATCCCATGATCGCCGAGGTGGAGGGCCTGCTTCCCGGCGCCAATTGCGGTGGGTGTGGATATGCCGGATGTTCTTCGGCTGCCGCCGCGATAGTTCGGGGCGAAGCCCAACCCGGTGTTTGTGTGGCTTCTGACGCTGAAGCCGCAGTCGCTATTGCGAGCGTCATGGGCGTGGATCTGGGCAGTGCCGAAGCGGCAATATCCGCCAACTCATGTAATGGCGGTGACCGGGCCGAAGACAAATATGTTTACCAGGGGATTCAGTCATGTAAAGCTGCTTTTGCCCTGCATGGCGGCAGGCGTGTCTGTGAGATCGGCTGCCTGGGTTATGGTGATTGCATCAAGGCCTGTGCGTTTGACGCCATTGACATGGGGCCGGATGGTTTTCCGGTGGTCAACGACCAAAAATGCGTGGGCTGCGGGGCCTGCGAAAAAGCCTGCCCCAGAAATATTATTTCCATCAAGACCATGTCCGAGCGGTTGCTGTCCATGAACACGGAAGACGGGGCGCACGCGCCCTGTGCCCAGACCTGCCCGGCGCAGATCGATATCCCCCGGTACATCGATCAGATTAAAAATGGTGATTATGAAGGGGCGGTGGCCACCATTCGTGAACGAAATCCGCTGTTGCTCGCCTGTGGCCGGGTTTGTCCCCATCCCTGTGAAGACCGCTGTCGACGGGGCATCGAGGATGAACCGGTTTCCATTAACCAGCTCAAGCGCTTTGTCGCCGACTATGAGATGAATTCCGGCAAACGGTTTCCCATTCCCTGCGCGCCGAAAACAGGAAAGAAAGTGGCGGTTGTGGGTGGCGGACCGGCCGGTTTGAGCTGCGCGTTTTTTCTGCGGCGGGTGGGTCATGATGTGACCATTTTTGATGCCATGCCTGAACTGGGCGGTATGATCCGATACGGCATCCCGGAATACCGGCTGCCTAAAAAGACGCTGGCCTGGGAGACTCAGGGTATATTGAACCTGGGCATCGAGCACAGGCCGAACATGAAGCTGGGCCGGGATTTTGATCTCGGCAGCCTGGCGACTGCTTATGATGCGATTTTTCTGGGTATCGGTGCCTGGAAAGATTACAACCTCAAAATCGAAGGTAGTGATTTAAAAGGGGTATATACGGGTATCGACTTTCTGACAAAATTTGCCGCTTATCAGCAGGGCAAAAGCAGTGAGCCGGTTCCTCTGGGAAAAAAATGCGCGGTGATCGGCGGCGGTAATACCGCCATAGATTGCGTACGGACCCTGGTTCGGCTGGGGGCTGAAGAAGTTTCCATTGTCTATCGCCGAACAAGAAATGAAATGCCGGCCAACAAAGTGGAAATAGACGCGGCCGAGGAAGAAGGAATCGCTTTAAAATATTTGTTTTCACCCAACCGGATTATCGGCGATGATGACGGGAATGTGACCGGGCTGGAAGTCCAGGAAATGGAACTGGGCGAACCGGATGATAGTGGCCGTCGCCGGCCGGTTCCCAAAGAAGGCGCGGTGCAGGTCCTGGAAACCGACATGATTGTGCTGGCCATTGGCCAGGGCCCTGATATCGGATTCAAGGAAGCTGAAGCCGGAAGGCGAGGAGAAGATCTGCAAACCACGCGCTGGGATACCATTGATCAGGTCGATCCGGATACGCTGCAGACCAATATCCCTTATATCTTTACGGCCGGTGATGCCGCTACCGGTGCTTCTCTGGTCGTGGAGGGTATCGGCGGTGGGCGAAGGGCTGCCCGATCCATAGACCTTTTCCTCAAAGGCGAACCGGTTGAGCCGGTGAAAAAATCCCTGTTCGGTAAAACCATCGAAGGCAGCATTTTTGATGTGGTGGATGGGGTGACGCGTAAAAAACGGGTGGAGATGCCTGAACTTGAGGTCAGCGGGCGGATTAAAACCTTTGAAGAGGTTGACCAGGTCATTACCGAAGAAGATGCCCTTAAGGAAGCCGACCGGTGCCTCAACTGCTGCCGGATTTGCTACAATAAAGACGCGTAAGTCTTTTTTTATTTATCGTTCGTCTGTATAAAGAGCTTCTGCCTGATGGGCGGGGGCTCTTATTGTTTTATGCCCATTGTCGCATGGTTGATGTCCAGCAACAGCTGTTTCATATCTATCGGCAACGGGGCTCTGCATTTTATCTTTTGACCGGTCACAGGATGGATGAACTCCAGCTTCCAGGCATGAAGCATCTGCCGGCGCACACCTTTGAGCAGATTAAAAATCGTTTTGTTCTTAAATCGGACCGGTTGTTTTGTCCATCCGGCGTTGTTATAGGTATGATCTCCGACTACCGGTGTACCTGATTCTGCGCAATGTACTCTGATCTGGTGCGTCCGTCCGGTTTTAATGCCGACCTCCAACAGACTCGTTCCTTCAAATTGTTTCATTAATCGCCAGTGTGTCTCTGCCTGACGGGTTTTGGGGCTTTGGGTGGACATTTTCTTCCGGTCGGTCATGTGTCTGCCGATGGGCAGGTGAATTGAGCCTCTTTCCCCTTCGGGTGCGCCAAAAACCAGGGCCAGATATACTTTGTTTACTTTTCTTGAAGCAAACATCATGGTCAGTTGATCAAAAGCCGTTTGTGTCCGGGCGACAATGATCGCGCCTGAAGTGTCTTTGTCAAGCCGGTGCACGATTCCCGGCCGGTCTCTGTCGACACCCGTGTTCAGAATGTCCGGGTATTTCGCCAGCAGGCCGTTGACAAGGGTTCCGGTGTCGTGCCCGGGCGCCGGGTGAACGACCAGGCCGGAGGTTTGTTGATAATAACCAGATGGTTATCTTCAAAAAGAAGGTTCAGGGGGATGGATTCCGGTAGCACCTGTCGGGCGGTTTCTTTCGGGATTGTGCCGGAGATGGTATCCCCGGCCTTTAATCGGTAAGCGGGTTTGGCCGTTCGTCCGTTAACAAGGATCCCCCCACGTTTAATCAAAGAAGCGGCCATGCTCCTGGAACAGGATTTGTTTTCGGAAAGGAACTGATCCAGTCGTATATCGATGTGATTGGTGTATGCAATCAGGGTAAAAGGGTTGGTATCAGAATTATTCGGCGGCATGCTGAGGTTGATGCGCGGGAAAAAAGGACTCTATTTCCGACATAACCGAGTTCTCTTTGGTCCCTTTGGCAATTGACAGTTCAGTGACCAGCAATCCCTGAGCGGTGTCAAGCAGTTTCCGCTCACCAAAAGAAAGGTCTTTGGTTTTTTTTAACAGAAAAAGGTCCCTGAAAACCTCCGCAATTTCATATAAAGACCCGGTTCTTATTTTATCCATGTATTCTTTGTAGCGTCTGTTCCAGGTCTGATTGTCCGATGTCGCGCTGTCTTTTGCCTGATGTTGAATGATCTTATATATTTTGGGAACTTCTTTCTTGGGGATAACATCCCGGATGCCGACAGCCTTCAAGTTTTTTACAGGGATCATGATAACCATGTTGGTTTCAATGATTTTCATGATATAGAAATCCTCGATGGTTTCCCCGATACTTTTTGACTCAATGGCTTCGATGCGTCCGACGCCATGGGCCGGGTAAACAACCAAATCTCCAGGTTGAAATTTGTTGGTGTTATTCGCTTTTTTCGCTTTTTTTGTACCAGCTTTTGCAGCCATTGTAGTGGTTACCGAAATAAAATCGTTAATCTGAAAAACATTTATCTTCCGTCCATGGCGTATAGGTAAAATTTTACAATATAAAATAAGAATCTATTAATAACAAATATTATAAAAGAAATCAATAAAAAAAGGGCCAGCGCCAAGCGCTGACCCTTTTTATATTATTCGCTGTAGTGTTTTATCACATGACTACAGAAACAGCACCGGAACCATCAGCAGCGCCACGACGTTGACGATCTTGATCATGGGGTTGATGGCAGGGCCGGCGGTATCCTTGTACGGATCGCCGACGGTGTCGCCGGTAACAGCTGCTTTGTGAGCGTCGCTGCCTTTTCCGCCAAGGTTGCCGTCTTCAATGTATTTTTTGGCATTATCCCAGGCGGCGCCGCCCGTGGTCATGGAAATGGCCAAAAAGATACCGGTCACGATGCTACCGATCAGCAGACCGCCGACAGCATAAGGCCCACCGGTCTTACCAAACAGAACACCGACAATAATCGGCGCGACAACGGGAATCAAGGCCGGAACCATCATCTCTTTTAAGGCGAACTTGGTGACCAGGTCAACACAGGCAGAGTAATCGGGTTTGGCTGTACCTTCCATAATGCCGGGGATTTCACGGAACTGACGACGAACTTCGTCAACAACCGCGCCACCGGCACGTCCTACGGCCTGCATGGCAATAGAAGCGAACAGGAAGGGCAACAGGCCGCCGATGAACAGACCGATCAGAACACGGACATCAGCCAGATCAAAGACCATTTGAACGGCTTTGGTGCCGTGAGCACCTTCATGGAGGTTGAATTCCATGACATAGGAAGCAAACAGAACCAGAGCGGCCAGGCCGGCTGATCCAATGGCATATCCTTTGGTTACGGCTTTGGTGGTGTTGCCGACAGCATCCAGGGGATCGGTTACGGCACGAACGCTTTCGTCCATTTCGGCCATCTCGGCAATACCACCGGCATTATCCGTGATGGGGCCGTAAGCGTCAATGGCGATGACCATACCGGTCATGGACAGCATGGACATGGCGGCCATGGCAATCCCGTAAAGTGAACCCAGGCTGTGGGCAATATAAATAGACACGCAGATGGCCAGAACAGGCAGCGCGGTGGCCTGCATGCTGACGGCCAGGCCGGCAATAATGTTGGTGCCGTGACCGGTAGTAGACGCTTCCGCAATATCTTTTACAGGTTTGTAGATGCCGGTATAGTATTCGGTGATGATAACGATGACGACGGTCAGAATAATACCGATCAACGAACAGTAGTAAATGTTCATGGCATCGATGCCTTCAACAGGGCCGAGCATTTTTTTGGCGACAAAGTAGAAGGCTATGCCCGAAATAATGGCGGCACCGAACATACCTTTGTAAAGAGCGCCCATGATGTAGTCGCTGCCTTCCCGTAGTTTGACAAAGAAGATGGCGATGATGGACGCGATGATGGAAACCGCGCCGAGTACCAACGGAAAATTGATAGCCACGGTCTGCACTTCGGGTCCGTTTGCCTTGAAAACCAGCGCGCCCAGGAGCATAGCCGCTACCGCGGTGACGCCGTAAGTTTCAAACAGGTCGGCCGCCATGCCGGCACAGTCGCCGACATTGTCACCGACGTTGTCGGCGATAGTGGCCGGGTTGCGGGGATCGTCTTCGGGAATGCCCGCTTCCACTTTACCGACCAGGTCAGCACCGACATCGGCGCCTTTGGTGAAGATACCGCCGCCCAGACGGGCAAAGATGGAAATCAAGCTGCCGCCGAAACCCAGGGCGACCAGCGGTACGACCGCCTCAACACCTGACAGTCCTTTGTGCAGCAGAAACGTGTAGTATCCGGCGACCGCGGTCAAAGCCAGGCCGGCAACAATCATACCGGTCACGGAACCGCCCCTGAAAGCCATGGCCAGGCCTTTGGAAAGGCCTCCTCTGGCTGCTTCGGCGGTTCTGACATTGGCGATAACGGAAACGCGCATGCCGATGTAACCCGCGAAGAAAGAAGCGATGGCGCCTACTGCGAATCCCATGGCGGTCAGTTGACCCATGGTAAACCAGATAATGGCACAGATGATGATACCGGTGATACCCATGCTTTTGGCCTGACGGTTCAGATAGGCGATGGCGCCCTCTTTAACAGCGTCAGCGATTTGGTTCATCTTTTCGTTGCCGGAAGGCGCGCTTTTGACGACGCCAGCCATGATCAGAGCGAAAAGGATGCCGACCACGCCGACCAGCGTGCACAGCAGTGGCAAATTGCCTGTTAATTGTTCCATTTTTCCTCCTTAACTGATTTGTTGTTTACCTTCAATAATTATGTTATGCCTTACGGCCTTGATCCATGAAACAGGTTCATCGCCTCGCGGTTTCCTTTCTCCAAAACGATTATGACCGCTTCTCCCGCCCGTTTGATTAACGGGGCAAGATCTTCAGCCTCATCTTTTGAAAAAGTTCCCAGTACATGGTCGACAACACCATTTTTGTTTCCAGGATGGCCGATACCAACACGGATACGTGTAAAATCGTTTCTGCCAAAGGCTTCGATAGTGGACTTTATGCCGTTATGTCCGCCATGTCCGCCTTGTGTTTTTATTTTAATTTGTCCGAAAGCCAGGTCGATGTCGTCATGAATAACAACCATCCGGTCATCTGCCGCGTTAAAGTAGCGCGCCAGTTTTAACAGCGAATAACCGCTGTTGTTCATATACGTCATCGGCTTGGCAAAAAGCAGTTTTTCTCCTTGTGTCTCAGCAGCACAAAATTCAACGTCGAATTTTTTTTTATCAATGGCCAGCGAAAGTTTTTCCAGCAGAAAATCAACGACCATGAAACCGATGTTATGGCGGGTTTGCGCGTAGTCTTTGCCGGGATTTCCAAGTCCGGCCACCAGCCTTCGTTCCACTGCCATTGATTATACCCGATTGCTGTCATGCCGGTCCGCCGCCTGATCATCAGGCGTCCGGGTTGACTACTCCGCTTCGTTATCTGCTTCCTGTTTTTCTTCTTCTTCCGGTGCACCTTCCGCCGCAGCCTCTTCAACGCCTTCTTCAAGCTCTTCTTCAGGCTCTTCTTCTACCGTCGGCGCGGCAATCGTAATCACGGTATAATCGGCTTCCTCAACCGAATCCCAAGTGAGCTTGACATCACCGGAGGTCACGATCTCGCTGATATGAATCGAGTCACCAATACCCAGGCCGGAGATGTCCACATCAATGGATTCCGGAATATTGCCCGGCAGACAGATGACCTCCAGACTTCTTCTGATGACCTGAAGTGTTCCGCCTTCTTCAACCCCCATGGACTTGCCGGTGACGTTGACCGGAACATTAATGTGGAGCTCTTTGGTCATGTCGACTTCATAAAAATCGGCGTGAATAAATTTGCGGGACACGGGATGACGCTGCATCTCTTTAATCATGACGGTTTTTGACGAGGTCGTATCGCCTTCGATATCAAGAGAAATGAGTGTCTGGTTGGTGATGTGATTTAACAGGTTTTTTAAATCATTCATATCAATAGCCAGCGTCAGGGGCGTTTTCCCCTGTCCGTAAACCACTGCCGGCATGAGCCCGTTTTTTCTTAAGACGTTCGGGGTCGGCCCACCTTCCGTCAGCCTGGTTTTTGCTTTTAATAAGTTGGTTTCCATAATATTTTTTCCTTCACAAAAGTTTTTCGTCCTGTCTGTTTTTATACAAACAGGGAAGTCACAGAGTCTCCGGTATAACTGCGGTGCATGGCTTCTCCAACCAAATCGGCGATGGATAAAACCTCGATGGTTTCACACGCTTGCGCTTCTTCGCTTAACGGGATCGAGTCGGTCACAATAACATTTTTCAAAACAGATCCCTTGATTCGGTCTACCGCCGGTCCGGATAAGACCGGATGCACACAGCAGGCATCAACTTCCCTGGCACCTTGTCCTGCAAGGGCCGAAGCCGCTTCGATAAGCGTTCCGGCCGTATCGATCATATCGTCAAGAATGATCGCTGTTTTATCTTTGACGTCGCCGATAACAGCCATGGCCTTGGCTTTATTCGGCGCCGAACGTCTTTTGTCGATAATCGCCAGACCGGCGTCCAGGCGTTTGGCAAAGGCCCGGGCACGCTCTACGCCGCCGGCATCCGGAGAAACAATGACGACATCGTCGTTGTTATATTTTGACTGGATATGTTTTATGATAACCGGCGCTGCGAAAAGGTTGTCCACGGAGATACTGAAAAAACCCTGGATTTGCCCGGCGTGCAGATCCAGCGTGATTACTTTTTCGACACCGGCCTGAGTCAACAGGTCTGCTACCAGTTTGGCGCTGATCGGTACCCGCGGCGCCACTTTTTTGTCCTGACGGGCATATCCGAAATAGGGCATCACGGCTATTATCCGGGTGGCCGCCGAACGCTTCAATGCGTCGACCATTAAAAGCAGTTCCATCAGGTTGTCATTGACGGGAGCGCAGGTGGGCTGGATGATAAAGACGTCTCTTCGTCTGACGTTCTCAAGAATTTCAACCTGGATCTCTCCGTCGCTGAATTTGGTCACCTTGGCTTCACCGATGGGCTGCCCTAAATAGGCGCAGATCTTTTCAGCCAACATCGGACTCGCATTACCGGTAAAAATTTTATAACTGTTGTTTTCCATCAAGCCGACTCTCTGGTTATTTTTACAAACATCACCCGCAGGTACTGTTTGCGCCTGATTGGCTGGGGCGGGAGGATTCGAACCTCCGAATGCAGGAATCAAAATCCTGTGTCTTTACCACTTGACGACGCCCCAGTAGTATAAATTCGGAAAGTTCCTTTATTCCTTTGCCGCATCGTCCCCAGTCAAAAGCTTCGTTAAAAAGACGCTTTCATCTCGGCTTTTACAAAGTTTTCTGTATGCCTGTTCAGCGGCTTGTGTATCGGCAAATAAACCGAATACAGACGGACCGCTTCCGGACATCAACGCACCTGTCGCACCGTGCTCGAGAAGCTTTTGCCTGATGCGGTATATCTCCGGATACCGCGCGGCGGTAACTTCCTCCAGATCATTCATCAGGTGGACATGCGCGTCAAACACAGTCTTCTCTGTAAAAGAATCATATTTAATCGGTTTTTTTTCGTTTGTCAATCCAAAACTATAACTTTTATATACCGCTGCGGTAGACACAGGGAAAGATGGATTTATTATAATAACAGGCAGTTGTTTTAGCAGGGGGTAGGGGGTCAGAATGTCGCCGATACCTGTGGCCAGGGCCGGTGTCTGGTCGAGGAAAAAGGGGACATCCGCACCGATACGCACGGCTAACCTGTGTAACCTTTCTTGAGAAAGCGGACTGTCGAAGTGGTGGTTTAACGCCTTTAGTACAGATGCGGCATTGCTGCTGCCGCCGCCCAACCCCCCGGCAACCGGTATTTTTTTTTCGATGACAATGGCAACTCCCGGGGCAAGGCCGGTTTGATCAAAAAAGGCCGACGCCGCCCGGAAGGCAAGATTGGTTTCATCACCGGGGACGTCTTTGTGGTCACAATGGACAGATATATGCCCGGTATCAAAATCCAGCAGGATGGTGTCCGCCAGACCGACGCAACTCATCAGAGAGAACAGTTCATGGTACCCGTCATCCCGTTTGCCCCTGATGTGGAGAAAGAGGTTGATTTTGGCTGGTGAGTATATCCGCATCATTCAAAATTGCTGGTTGCCTGATATGTGGTGCTGTCAGGGGAACCATTCTTGAAAATAAAACTATCTGGTCATGGTTACGATCAGGAGCGTGCCGTTACTTTTTCTGATGACCATCTGCAGCGGATCATCCTCGTCGAGATCGTCTAAAATGTCCTTGAATGTTTTTACATTACGGACTTTTTTATGGTTGATTTCAAAGATCACGTCCCCGGCATTAAGGCCGGCCATGTCACCTTTGCTTCCGCGGACGACATCTGAGATAACGACGCCTTCTTTTGTGTTGATTTCAAGCCGTTGAGCAATGTCGTCAGTTATGTCGGCAACGGTTATGCCCAGGGATGTCTCTTCCGGCTGTTCGGTTTTTCCCTGGCGGCTGATTTGCGAATCATCCCGTTTGACAATGGTAACCGATACCGTTTTTCTTTTCCCATCCCGCAAAAATTCGACAGAAATTTTTTCACCCACGGGTATATCGGCGATAATGGCGGTCAAATCGTGGCTGTCCGTTATATCGGTACCATCAATTGAAAGGATAATATCCTGCGGCTTTATGCCGGCTTCATCCGCCGGATCCCCGGGAAAAACTTCCGTTACCAGGGCACCCCGGCTGTCTTTGAGGTGGAAATAATCGGCCATTTCCTGGCTGACCGGTTGAATGGCGACACCCAGCCATCCCCGGGTTACAGACCCGGTTTTTTTGAGCTGGGTAATTATGTTTCTTGCCATATTGGCCGGAATGGCGAATCCGATACCCTGCCCGCTGGCGATTATAGCCGTATTGATACCAACTACCTGCCCTTTCAGATTAAGAAGGGGACCGCCGCTGTTACCCGGGTTGATAGACGCATCGGTTTGAATGAAATTATCGTAAGGGCCGGCACCGATGACCCGGCCTTTAGCGCTGACAATACCGGCTGTTACAGTCTGTTCAAGGCCGAAAGGACTGCCGATGGCGACCACCCATTCCCCGACTTTCAGCGTGTCCGAGTCCCCAATTTCAAGAAAGGGCAGCTTATGGTCGGTTTGAATTTTCAGCAGTGCCAGGTCGGTTTTGGGATCCTTGCCGACCACATCGGCGGAGAATTCTTTTTTGTTTTTCAGCTTTACGCTTATTTTGTCTGCATTTTCAACAACGTGGTTGTTGGTGACGATATAGCCGGCATCGTCGATAATGAATCCGGATCCCAGGCTTCGTTGTTTGTATTCCCGGCCGTGGGGGGAATTGAAGAAACGCTCGAAAAAATCATTAAACGGATCATTTTGCCCGAACGGATGATTGAAAAAATGAGGATAACTCCTGTTGTTATCAGGGGCGGTATTGGTTTCCGTTCTAATATTGACGACTGCCGGGCTGACCGATTCCGCCAGGTTGCTGAAAGATTCCGGAACCAGTTTGATGTTTTGTGATACTGCGGACCGGGCGGTGGTGGGAACGAGCAGCACAAGCATGATTAAGATTGATGGTAAAAAGGCGCTGTGCCTGTACTTGCTGTTTATCATACCAGGTACCTCCTTATTGGCGATTTTTTTCCTGCACGAATTTGATCCGCAGGTCATGAAGAATGTGGGCCAGTAATTTTTGTTCGTCGTCGGTTAAGTTGCCCCTGGTCTTTTCTTCCAGCATGGCCAGGATATCAATTGTCTGTTTGGCAATAACCAGTTCTTTTTGAATGTTTCCGGTCGTGGGATCCGCGATGGCGCCCAGGTGGACCAGTGCCGAGGAATTGAGCGAAAAGATAAAAGTTGAGAAGTTGATGGCCGGCAGATCCTGTTTTTGTCGGGCCGCTTTCTCCGCGTCGTCTTTTAAAATAAAATCCTGATCATTTGAAGTCATTGTTTTCTCCGACTTTGTTTATGCCCATTGAAAAAAATGAATCGTGTATGAACTGCCCGGAGCGCACCGGATATTTTAATCAGCTGTAATTTATGTAAAACACAGGCCGATAAAAAAATATGGTATGTCCGGCGTTAATCGGTCAGTTCGAATACCGTCACATCTTTGACTACGGGAAGGTTTTTCAGGTCGGAAAGGACAGCACCGGAAATCTTTTTGTCGGTTCTTAGAAATATCACGTTGCGCTGGTTATCGCCTTTTTGTCCCACCTGCATTCTTTCGATATTGATTCCGTGCTCACCCATCAGTTGACCGATGCTGCCGATGGCGCCGGGCTGATCAAGGTTATGAATGATGGCGAAATTGCCCGTGGTGGGAATCATTTCCAGGCGAAAATCATTGATGCGGATAATCCGGGGTTCTTTTTTTCCGAAAATTGTTCCCGCGATTGTATTGATAGCGTTACTGGCCGTCAGGCTGATTGTGATCAGACTGATAAAGTCCGTGGCGGCTTGATCAACCCGGGTCGTAATTTTCAGGCCCCTGTCTGCCGCAAAAGAAGCGGCATTGACGAAGTTAATCGTGTGCTGGACAAAAGGCGTCAGAATGCCTTTTAAAGCGGCGGTTGTAACCGGTTCCAGGTCAAGATTCTGGAAGTCACCGGTATATTCAATGGTCACTTCCTGTAAGTGTCCGTCGGCGAATTGGGCAATTGTTGCCCCGATCCGTTCGGCCAGGGTCATAAAGGGTGCCAGTTTCGTCAGCAACTCTCCGGATACGGCCGGCACATTTACCGCATTGATAATGGTGTCGTTTTTGAGGTATTCGATAATCTGCCGGGCGGCGGCTTCGGCCACGTTGACCTGAGCTTCCTTGGTGGACGCACCCAGATGCGGTGTGGCGATGACGTTCGGCAGTTTAAACAGTGGAGAGTCTCCAGGCGGCTCGGTCTCGAACACATCCAGCGCGGCGCCGGCCACTTTACCGGATTCAAGGGCGTCGTAAAGGTCGGCCTCATTGATGATCCCCCCCCGGGCGCAGTTGAGGACCATGACCCCGTCTTTCATTTTGGCAAAAGCGTCCTTGTTTAACAAGCCGGTGGTCTGGGGCATTTTCGGCACATGGACGGTAATGAAATCAGACCGGGATAACAGTTCGTCCATGGTGACGGCCTCATGGCCTTCGTTCTCAATGGTTGCCGGGGAGATGTTGGGATCGGCGACAATCACCTTCATTTTAAACTGCCGTGCCCGATCGGCTACGATGCAGCCGATTTTCCCAAAACCAATGATACCAATGGTTTTATTAAAAATTTCAACCCCTTGAAGCTTTTTTTTGTTCCACTGGCCGGCCTTCAATGACGATGTCCCCTGGGGAATGTTACGGGCCAGGGCCAGCATCATGGACAGCGTATGCTCGGCCGTGGTGACCGTGTTCCCCTGCGGGGTGTTCATGACGGCGATGCCGTGCCTGGTGGCGGCTGGAATATCAACATTATCAAGGCCGATACCCGCCCGGGCCACGACTTTCAAGCGGGGCGTCCCGGCCTGGGCGATGTCTTCGGTGACCTTGGTGGCGCTTCTGATAATCATGCCGTCGTAATCACCGATAATTTTTTTCAGTTCATCAGCCGGCAGCCCTGTTTTGACATCAGCTTCAAAATCAGGCTCGGCGTTGATCAGCTGGATACCGATATCATCTATATTATCTGCTATTAAAATTTTCATAACGGGAAAATATATGATGTACTTTAAAAATTCAAGACAAAAATGTATTTGAAACGAAGATAAAATTAGGATAGGAATGAGGGATAATAAAGGAATTTAGCCCGGGAAAAAGAGGCGTCTGAGGAGGGAACGGAACAAAGGGGGCGCAATGCGAAACGAACAGGAAAAAGAGCTGTTGATCAGTGCCATAGACGGGGCACAGAGAAAGTTTTTTATCATTTCTTCTGATTATGAGCTTCTGGCGGTCAACGATTACACACGGCAGCTTGCCGGTGGCGGTGATGTCAAGGGACGGCACTGCTATGAAGTGTTCTATGACCGCCAGTCACCCTGCGAGGACTGCACGGCCGCGCGAGTTATGTCAACCGGAAAGCAGGCCCTGGCAAGTGTTGGAAAAGAAATGCTGGAAACAAACATCGCTTCCTGTTTTTATTCATACCCGGTTTTCAACGGGGATGATATAGAAGCCGTGGTGACGATCGATTTTGATCTGGACGCCGTGGGAGAAATGCTGGGACGGATCGACCGGTCCAACGCGTTTTTGCGGAATCTGATTTTAAGTTCGGTGGATGGGGTTATCGCGGCTGATATGACCGGAAAAGTGATCGTGTTTAATGAGGCTGCCGCCGAGATTTCCGGCTATAGTATTGAAGAAGCACTGAACCATCTGGATATCAGAGACGTTTATCCGGATGGCGGGGCCCGTGAAGTCATGAAAATGCTTCGCAGTGAAGAGTACGGCGGAAAAGGCAAGGTCAAGTCATATGAAGTGCAAACCAAAAGAAAAGACGGTAATGTCATGCCGATCCGGTTAAATGCCGCCATTGTTTATGAGGGCGACAAGGAAATTGCCTCGATCGGCTTTTTTCATGATATGACAGAAGAATTGAAGATGAAGGCCAACCTTGAGAAAACCCAGACGCAGCTTCTTCAGGCGGAGAAGATGTCGTCCCTGGGAAAACTGGCGGCCGGTGTGGCGCATCAGTTGAACAATCCCCTGGGAGGAATAACGCTGTATGCCAAGCTGCTGCTCGAGGATTACGATCTCAGTGAGGAGGCTGTTGAGGATGTTAATCGCATTATCCGGGACGCCCAGAGAGGCAGTGAAACCGTCAAGGAGTTGCTGGAATTCGCCCGGCAGACCCGGTTAAAGCGGGTTCAAGTTGACGTCAACCAGGCGGTTTCCCGGACATTGTTTTTGCTTGAAAACCAAACTTTATTTCATGACATTGAAATTAAGAAAGATTTTTATGAAAAATCGCTTTTTATCAGCGCCGATATTCAGCAGCTTAATCATGTGTTTATGAATATCATCCTTAATGCGGCCCAGGCCATGGAGGGAAAAGGCCGGCTGGAGATAGAAACCGGTCTGGATGTTTCCCGGAACCTGGTTAAGGTCAGAATCGCTGACAGCGGTCCGGGAATACCCGACGATATCATTCCCCATATTTTCGAACCTTTTTATACCACCAAGGAAGAGGGAAAAGGCACGGGACTGGGGCTGAGTCTTGTTTACAGTATTATTGACGAGCATGGCGGTCATATCTCAGCCAACAACCAACCGGGCGGTGGTGCTGTGTTTAAGATTGAACTTCCTGTGCAATCGGAGAAAGGAGAGGAAGAGAGTGGATGACAGTCAAACGATGAAAATCCTTGTTATAGATGATGAACAGGATATCCGGGAAGGTTGCGTGCGCGTTCTCAAACGGATAAAGGGGTGCGAAGTGTCTTCCGCCCCCAACGGGACCGAGGGCCTGGGTGTTCTGCAGAAAGAATTTTTTCCCGTTGTTTTGCTGGACCTGAAAATGCCCGGGCTTGACGGCATGGAGGTGCTGCAGGAAATCAAAAAGATGGAAGGCAGGGAGATCCTGGTCATCATCATCACCGGATTTGCCACCGTGGAAACAGCCATTGAGGCCATGAAACACGGGGCATATGATTTTATTCCCAAGCCGTTCGATCCGACCCAGCTCAGGATCGTTGTCGAACGGGCCCTGGATAAAATACGCCTGACCAGGGAAGCGGAAATGCTTGAGTTGGAACGTCAGAAAACCCTGGCCGATCTTGACACGGAGAAAAGTCGTATCAGCGCCATTGTCAAGTCGCTTCCTATCGGGGTGGTGGTCACCAATAATGCCGGTCAGGTTGTGTTGATGAACCCCTCCTTTAAAAATCTTCTTGGACTGGATGCGGGCAGGGTGCCCGGGGAAGATATCTCGTCTTATGTCCCGGATCAGGGGTTCTGTGATCTGGTCAATGAAATTTCACGGTGTGATGTCATCGAAGACAGCGAGGAGTCGACCTATGAACTGGTTCTGGACGGCAACAAGTTTCTCATGACCAGGGGGCGGCCCGTTCTGACTGAATCCGGGGATTGCCTTGGCGCTGTGGTTACTTTGGGTGATATTTCATCCATCAGGATTCTGGATCAACTCAAATCCGAGTTTGTGGCCAAGGTGTCCCACGAACTCCGCTCTCCGCTTTCGACGATTCATGAACAGCTGGGCGTTGTGCTCAAAGATATGGGCGAGGATGTGGATGCACAGGAGGATCAGTATATTCTTTCACGTGCGAAAGAGAAAACCAGCGGTCTTATTTCGCTTATTGGAGACCTTCTGGATTTGTCCCGTATCGAATCCGGCGGGTTGGCCCATAATATCCAGCGGGTACCACTGGATGAGCTGTTAAAAAGTATTGTTGACTTTTTGGGTGCCAGGGCCAAGGCAAAAGACCAGACCCTGTCTTTAAGCCTGGACGGGGATTCGTTTCCACCTTTGACGGCCGACCCCCTTGCCCTGGAAAGTGTTTTTGGGAATCTGGTCACCAATGCCATCAATTATACCGGTGAAGGCGGGCGCATTGAGGTGTCCATGAGCATGGAGAGCGGACTGTTGCGGGTTGCGGTCGCAGACAACGGCTATGGAATTGAAGAGCGGCACCAGGCGAAGATTTTTGAAAAATTTTACCGGGTTAAGGATGAAAATACGCGTTTTATCACTGGCACCGGGTTGGGGTTACCGATCGTAAAAGGGCTTGTGGAGCAGTTGGGTGGTGAAATCCGTCTGGACAGTGCACCTGGAAAAGGAACGACATTTACGGTTTTACTGCCGGTAGAAAAACAACATGCCGTTTAATTTTGTTTTTAAGCGGTTTTTATTGAAGCGGGCCAAAATGGCCCGCTTATTTTTTAATCCGCCAGGAGGCTTTTGACGCTGTCACAGATATCTTCGGCAGAGGCCGGTTTTGGTAGATAATCATCCGCTTGCGTTGACATACCGTCAAAATGCGAATAACGGGTTGAACTGACATGATCGGCCACGGCTGTCAGCAGCACAATGGGAATTTCTGAATATTTTTCATCTTTTTTCAGCTCAGCGCAGGTTTCATACCCGTCTTTTTCCGGCATCATCACGTCCAGAACAATCGCGTCAGGGGGATTGGCGTGAACTTTTTCTATGGCTTCAACACCGTTATAGGCTGTCTCCACCTTAAATCCTTCGGCTTCCAGGTATTTTTTTATAACCGCAACCAGATCCGGCTCGTCATCGACGACTAGCACTCTTTTTTCCGACATTTGCAGATTCTCCTTTTTGTTGTGGTCTTTATTATTATTCTAGATATTCAGTTAATTCAATTTTTTTTATTTTATCGCAGGCAGTGGTAAAAGGCCAGCACTTTTGACGCTTTCGGCAACTTTTTCTACTTCTTCGGCGGCCGTATTGCGGGCATCCGGGCGCCTTCAAAATTTTCCAATATTCCGAACCGTTGAGCGGTTTTTCGTAGCAGGGGCACGGCAGGGGATATGCCTTTTATCTTGACTTTTGGTGGATTTTTATGTATTTTTTAACAAAGATACATAACAAGCCTTCATCTCGTCAAATCACAAATTCGGACTGCTGGTCATGTTCCGGGACAAATCATCCGAAAAAAGAATAATGTCGGAGCAGAATGGCTGCTGAATTTATAAGCGTTTCATAATCGTCGGTTATTTAAATAAGGTGTTTTTTGGGGAGACTTGATTCGTTATGCGAGAATTCTGTCTCATATAATTATATATCTGAGTTACTGCGAGGCTGTAATGAGAGTGTTTGTTTATTTTTTTGTCGGTTTTTTCCTTTTTGTCGGTTGTGCTCTGGCGCAAAGCAAACCTACGGTTTCTTACCTTAACCGTTGGCCGATTAAAGCCCCCAATGTTATTACCAAGGTCGGTAATTACGTTTTCCATGGTGACGGCGACATAATCGCTGTTTATGACGCCGCCACTGATTCGGATTTAACCCTGGTAAAAACTGTTCCTGTCCGGTTGACCCCGGCAGCTGACCTGAAAGATCAGCAGGCGAGCGGGACGGAGGGTGTTACCGGTCTGTTTTATGACGGTGATTTGTTGTATGCCGCCTGTGGTAATGAGGGCCTTCAGATTTATGATGTTCCGGCGGACCCGGCTTCCTTTGCCCCAACTGACTGGAAAAGTACGTACATCGTTGAAAAGCAGAATGCCCGGGCCGTTGTCCGGGACGTTTCGGTGTCGGGCAGCTATGCTTATATCGGTTATTACCTGCTTTCAAATGCCGGTTATGACAGTGGTATCCAGGTCGTTAATATTACAGACCCAGCCAACCCCTTTTTGGCAGGGGAAGTTGAGTTCCCCCAGGCTGTCGTGGAACTGAAAAGAGTTCAGAGCGTTACGGTCGCCGGGAATTATCTCTATGCCACGGATATTTATAATGGATTGATCATTTTTGATCTGACAGATCCGAAGGCGCCTGAAGTAGAAGCCGCTTATTATATCTCTTCGGCCATGGATGTGGCTGTTTCCGGAAATTTTGCTTATGTGGCAGCTGTTTTTGGTGTGACCGTGGTTAATGTTGATCCGGCCAATTTTACGGATGAAATGGATGTTCTTCAAAGCAGCGCCACCTGTCAGTATGCCGGTGAAGAAACAAAAGCGGTTAGTTTGGAAGCAAATGGCGGTTACGCCTATGTCGGTGATGTGGATCTTGGGCTGGTTATTATTGATACCTCGTCACCGGAAGACGTAAATGACGATAGTGTCATTGGAGGATATTCTCTTGATACCCAGGGCGCTTATAGCCTTTTTTTTGACGGCGCCAATTCGGATGTTTACCTGGGGGATTGCAGAAAAGGTTTGCAGAAGGTGGATGTCGAAGATCCTGCCGCTACGGCGTTGTTGGCTGACGTAAAAGATACGAGAACGCCGGCTGATGCTGATGCCGTGTTTGTCGATACGGATACCAGTTACGTGTTTTCTGTGGATGATGACGCTTCTTTTGGAAACATCAAGGAAGGCGTCCGGATTTTCTTTGCGGTTGTTTCGGAAGAGTATGTGACATTTCTTTCAAAAGGGATGCTTCCCACCGATGGGGAAGCGACGGACATCTATTTTTTTGATGGCTATCTTTACATTGCCGACGGCAGCGGGGGCTTGAAGATTATTGATGCCGGTCTGCCCGAGGACACGGCCGGCCCTGTTAATCCGGTTCTGGTGAGCAGTGTACCGGTTTCCGGCGGTAACGCCACCGGTGTTTTTGTCAAACTGGACGATGATACCCGAACCTATGCCTATGTCGCTGCCGGAAGTGGTGGCTTGAAAGTGATCGATGTCTCTGATCCGGCATCGCCGACATTAATTGGGGAGATTTCCGGAACAGAGGTCTCTGATGCGAGAAAGGTTGATGTAAAGGGGAATTTTGCCTTTATTGCGGATGGCGACAACGGTCTAAAGATAGTTGATATTGCTGATAAGAGCGCCCCTTTCCTGACCGGTGTTTATTATGTGGGGGATAGTGACGACCTGGATGATATCCCCGGCTGCGCCTATGACCTGAACATTGTCGGTACGCTGGCATATGTGGCTTTTTACAACGAAGGCTTGCATGTTGTAGGCGTCTCCAACCCCTATGAGCCAATTTGGGTGGCCCAATACAGTGCCGATCCCTATTACCAGGTCAAGGGCTTGTATGCCGCCCGGTCCAGTGATAACGAAGGTGTGGATTTGATCTGGATCGCCAACGGCACTGCTCAGGAAGAGAATATGTGCTTTTTTACCAGGCCTTCTACGGTTCCGCCGCAGCGTATCGGCGGGTATTATACTGCCGGAGATGTAAAGGACGTGTATGTGGCTGCTGATTTTGCTTTTCTTGCCGACAGCGCCGGCGGTCTCCAAGCGTTAATCGTGAATGAATATGAATCAGAAGTTGAAAACAGCTATCTTGATGTTGTGGTGCCGGTTGACACGCATCGCAGTAAAGCCGGCGGCTGCTTTATCCAGACGGGGCTGACCGGTTTCTGGGACGGCCTTAGGCGACTGATTCTACCCGGACGATGAGTTGTCATAAAAAACATTACCATTAGTGCTGGTTATGGCTGTTATGTAAGGCCCGCCTGAGGCGGGCCTTTTCTTTTTTTTGACTTCTCATTTTTTTTTTGTTATGTAAACGGTTTAATCGGTTAAACGACTTTGCTGTCTGCGAGTTTGATTTTTTAAACATCCATAAAGATTGGGGGGGCTTATGGCCGGTATTAATAAGGCGATCATTCTTGGAAGATTGGGACGGGATCCGGAAGTACGTTATACACAGGATGGAAGGGCGATTGCGAATTTCAGCGTGGCCACGTCAGAAGAGTGGAAAGACAAAGACTCCGGTGAAAAAAAAGAACGGACGGAATGGCATCGGATCGTTGCTTTTGGCCGCCTGGGTGAGATATGTGGCGAGTATTTATCCAAAGGCAGACAGGTTTATGTAGAAGGCCGCTTACAGACAAGGTCATGGGAGAAAGACGGCGTTACCCGGTACACAACTGAAATTGTTGCCGCCAACATGCAGATGCTGGATTCCAAGTCGGTGGCAGGCGGAAATAATGATTACATGCCGCCGATGGATGATGCCATGCCTTCCGAAGTGGGTCCTGGTGATGATGATATCCCTTTTTAATCCGGTCCTGATTAACTTGTAAAAACGACCTGTGGTGCAAAAAGCTTGACGTCCGATTTAACAGCGGCACGAGAGATATCGGCTTGGAGCGGTTATCCATTCTGGCCGGTATGGCTGATGCAACAGGTCGCTACTTAGCCGCCCGCCCGGTTGATTACGGGGTATTATTGTCTTTATTCTCTTCGGCCTGATTGTCGTCGATTTTTTTCTGGTCGTCTTTATCCACTTTAGAAGTGGCATTCTTGAAATTACGTATCCCCTGGCCGATACCGGCACCAATATCGGGGAGCCTTTTGGCACCGAACACAATCAGAACGATAATCAGAATGATAATGAGTTCCGGCAAGCCGAGTCCAAACATATTGCCCCCTTCCGCAGGATGTTGCGGGTAAGTCCTTTGTTGAACGTCAAGCAAAACGGGTTTCATGGCTTATGACACCCGTTTGAGAATGATCATCAATATCATATCGGATTTTTAAATGTCAATCTTTGTTGGGATTTATGAACATTTCCAGCTGGTTTCTCCTGCCTGGTATCCGGCCGGAGAATTAATAAGGCCTTGTTGAATGGATTGAAATTTTATACATTATCAGGATGCAAAAGGATGGTGTTACATGAATGATAAAAAATGTTTTCCGGATTTGAGACCGGCGCTTATCGGCAGCCTGCCCATGTCGGATCATGGGGCGGCTACCCGGCTGATGTTTGATTATGTGCCCGAGATCCCCTTGTGGGTCCAGTTGCCGGTATTTAAAGAAGAGGGCATGGTGCCCCAGTTTTTGCCCGGTTTTCCCGGTGTGAAAAATACCGGCGACAAGACGTTCATTGACAGCCGGGATGAAACTTTTGACGCAGAGGTGGTCCAATTTTACGAAGATTATCTGGCGGTATCTGAGAACAGGGCCGATCTTGTCACTTCTCGATTTTCCCTGGGAGAGGATACGGCCAGGGGGTTTTTTGAGTTCATGCGACAGACCCCGGCTCATGAAGATCAGCTTTTCGCGGTCAAAGGGCAGATTACAGGCCCTTTTACGTTCGCCACCAGCGTCGTGGATGCCGGTGACCGGGCTGTATTTTATGATGATCAACTGCGGGATATCGCGATCAAGCTGATCGCCATGAAAGCCCGTTGGCAGGCCCGCCGTCTGGCTGAGCTGGGCAAGCCGGTGATCATCTTTTTTGATGAACCGGGTCTGACGGCCTTCGGTTCTTCGGCCTTTATCAGTATCTCCCGGCAGGAGGTCATGGATTGTTTTAACGAAGTCTTTGAGGCGGTTCATGCCGAAGGCGCTCTGGCCGGGGTGCATGTCTGCGCCAATGCCGAATGGTCGATCATTCTGGATTCAAAAGCTGATATCGTCAGTTTTGACGCTTATTCGTTTTTTGACAAATTTATCCTGTATGCCGACTCTATCAGGTGTTTTCTGGAAGAAGGTCATCTCCTTGCCTGGGGGATCGTGCCCACGTCCAACTCCGAGATGATTCAGGGAGAAACGGTGGACTCCCTGACCGATCGCTGGATGGACCAGGTCAATCAAATCGAGCGGCTGGGGGTTGAACGCAAAAAGATCCTGGCCCAGTCCCTGATTACGCCCAGTTGCGGTACCGGTTCTCTGGATCTGGGCTCAGCCAGACGCGTTCTGGAACTGACGGCGGAGCTGTCTCGGAAGCTCCGGGCAGTGACATACTAATCTTGATGATTAAATTTGAATGGTTGTTTTTTTTAAGCCCAAAGGGGGCAAGGATTCGAGAGGCCGAGTGATTATTGATTTTAAAACATCCTTTGAACCCTCGCACCCTTGAACCCTTTGAACTTTAGGGTGTATTTGAAGGTTTAAAAAAACATGAAAAAGGTGTGGTTTTGAACAATATAATAAAAAACAGAGGTGAACAATGAACAATGCACAATTTACGGGCGCGTCCCGATATGTCCTGGACAGCGAGCTGGCCAATATTGTCAATGTATCCATGACGCTGGAGATGCCCCTGCTGCTGAAAGGCGAACCCGGTACCGGCAAGACCATGCTGGCCTATGCCATTGCAGAAAGCCTGGGCATGCCGCTGATCGTGCTGAACGTCAAATCAAGCATGAAACTGGTTGAAGCGCTTTACCAGTACGACACCCTGACCCGGCTCAACGATGCCCGGTTCGGCGATTCTTCCCGTGATGTCAGCAATATTGAAGACTATATACGTATGGGCAAGATAGGCCAGGCGTTTACGGCAGAGGAGCGCACCATTTTGTTGATCGATGAGATCGACAAGGCGGACAGCGATTTCCAGGATGATATGCTGGATGTATTGGACCAAATGACCTTTGATATCGTGGAAGTTGATCGCACCGTTGCCGCTCGTCATCGCCCGGTCATCATCATTACCTCCAATGCCAAAAAAGACCTGTCCGATCCTTTTCTGGGCCGGTGTAATTTTCATCATATCGCCTTTCCGGATCCCAAAATGATGCGCAAAATTATCGGCGTCCATTTTCCGGAAATCAGTGACGAGCTGATGAGAAATGCCGTGGAAACGTTTTACCGGCTCCGCAAACTGGAGTCCATTGAGAAAAAACCGGCTACCCGTGAACTGATCAACTGGATCCGGGCCTTGAAGGTCGACCCGGACTTCAAACCCAAGCAGTTGGCCAAGGGGAATATCCCTTTTCTGGGTATTCTGTTCAAAAAGAGCAGGGATTATGAACGGGCCGCTCAAGCCGTGGACCGGGTGCGATCATACTAGGCAGGAACAGCCATGTTTATTGATTTTTTCTACCGGCTAAAGGAAATCAATGTGCCGGTGACGCCAACGTCATTTATGACCCTTCATCGGGCTTTTGCCGCCGGTCTGGTCAATTCCCTGGATGAATTTTACACCACCAGCCGGACCATTCTGGTCAAAAGCGAGCGGTATTTTGACCTGTTTGACCAGATGTTTGCCCACTTTTTTAAAGGTGCCGAGCTGCCTGAAGACGACGACTGGGAACTGGATGAGATCGTCCGAGGCCTTTTGGAAGAGTGGCTTAAAGATCCCAAAGAACTGGCCGATATGATGGGCATGAGCCCGGAGGAGCTGGCCAGAATGACACCGGATGAGGTGGTCGAATATTTCAAACAGCGGCTCAAAGATCAGACCGAGCGCCACGATGGCGGCAATCGCTGGATTGGAACAGGCGGGACTTCGCCGGTCGGTCATTCCGGTCATTTTCCCGGCGGTATGCGCGTGGGCGGATCCTCCAGTGGCAAGTCCGCGGTCAAGGTCGCCATGGAACGCCGGTATAAGGATTATTCCCGCACCGGTCCCTTGACCCAGGCCCAGGTTGGGGAGGCCTTAAAGCGGCTGCGTAACATGATTCCCTCCGGCCCCATGGATCAGGTTAATGTGGACAAGAGCATTTATCAGACCGTTCGCAACGGCGGGGAAATCGAAATCGTGTTTGACCGTAGCTTAAAAGACCGCCTTAAGGTGATCCTGGCCATTGACAACGGCGGCTGGTCTATGGATCCGTATGTTGAGGTGGTGCAGACGCTGTTTGATTACGCCAAGGCCCAGTTCAAAGACGTAAAAACCTATTTTTTTCACAACACCATCTATGATAATTTGTGGAAGGATGCCACCCGCTACAAGGAACCCAGCAAAGTGGCCGACTTTGCCCGCCTTGATCCGGAGACCCGCCTGGTTATTGTCGGTGATGCCAGCATGGCGCCCTATGAGCTCATGGCCCGGGACGGTTCCATTTATATGGATGTTAGAAGCCCGTTTTCCAGCATTGACCAGTTACAGTTTCTGGCCAATCTTTTCCCTCACCGGGCCTGGCTGAATCCCGTTCCCGGCCGCATGTGGAATTATACCCAGACCATCAATATCATCCGCCAGGTGTTTCCCATGTTCGAGTTGTCGCTGGACGGGCTGGAAGAGGCGGTGACGCAATTAATGTCCAAGTAGCCTGCCGGCTCCTTCGACATATCAAATACGGCTGTTTCAGAATCGTGCTATCCGTCGATATCTTGTTCGACTATCCTTTATTGGGTGCCACGGGCGAACCCCGTCGAAGACGGGGTTGCCCGTGTTGGGTTTTCTTTATAAGGAATTAAGCTATTTTTTATCATACTTTTCTTTGGCGCAAAGAAAAGTACGCAAAAGAAACATCGCCCGGCAGCTTGGCCTTCGGCTTCCCTCGCTTGGTCGCTTTTTTCGGCGCGTGCAGGAACTCGCTGGGAATTCTCATTGAAGTGCTTTTCTCAGCACCTGACGACACGTCTCTTTGTCGTGTTGTACCACCATGCGACCGCTCAAACAGCCTGCCCGCTTCCCCCGAAAAAACCGCCCGCGCTCGGCTGCGCTGCAACGGGCCGGGGGCATTTGCGTTTATCATTATTTTTGTGGCAGATTGTTATGTCGTTACGTAGTGTGGAAAAGCGACAGCGCATCCCCCAATTTGTGCTTTTTTAGAGGAATAATATCTATTTTTTATCATACTTTTCTTTGACGCAAAGAAAAGTATGCAAAAGAAACATCGCCCGGCAGCTTGGCCTTCGGCTACCCTTGCACGGACGCTTTTTTCGGCGCGGACAGGAACTCGCTGGGGATTCCCATTGAAGCCGTTTTCTCGTATCTGCCTATTCTTCTCTTTGTTGTATGGCTCCAGCATGCGACCGCTCAAACAGCCTGCCCGCTTGCCCCGAAAAACCGCCCGCGCTCGGCTGCGCTGCAACGGGCCGGGAGCAAGTCCGATTATTTTTCAGTCTACCGCCAGGTCACAAGATTGACTTCATCAACCGGGTGCGTTAGATTTTTTTAGCTTTCAAGTTGAGGGGGAAGATGAAAATAAGCGGAAAGTTTTTATATTATTCTGTTGGCGGTCCATAAGACGTAATCCTAGCGAGATAATTATGACAAAAAAAGAGATGGCAGCTCGAATCAGGGAACTTGAAGCCGAAAACAGAAGGCTAAGGCTTGAGTTAAACAAGCTAAAAAGAAAGAAAGAGGGCTATTATACACTTGCAGATCAGTTTGATAGCTCAGTCAATCTAGGTGAATTTACTAAAACCCTTCCTTCGGTTATACCGGAGCATAAAAAATGGAGCGCCAGCGATTATCCGGTTGATTGGGAGCCCGAACAAAAAGCGTATGATTATTTGGTGACATTCTGGGAAAATTATCCTGTTTCACAAAGTTATTTTTCTAACGTTCGAGGGGGGCAGTCATTTTATAAGTATCTAAAACGAAACGATTTATTTAAGTTAATACCTGATTCGTTTCAGCTGGAACTAAAAAAACGTTTAGGCAAAATCAAATAGTTCATTTTTTCTCTTGACATTATGTACTTACTTAAGTACATATATCCCATGGCCTGTTTAAAATGATTTTTAACTTTTTAGGGAAAGGAGATAAAAATGAATGAAATTCAAAACAAAATATTGTTATTGATGAACGAGCGATCGAAAAAGGGTATAGAAAAAATTGCACCGGTTGATTTGGGTAGAAAGCTCAAGATTCCACAGAGAAAAATTAGCGGTGAATACAATTCTTTAGTTGCTCAGCAAGAATTGGCCTACTGGAGTTCGGGAAGTTGTAATTATTTAATGCTGAAAAAGGACCATGATAAACAAATGCGACTTGATGAATCTGGTTGCTAAATTACAGTTGGCCGGGCAGGGGTAAGTGATTACGACAGCGTTTTTTACCAGCCCGCCCTGAATTCTTCGTTACCCCTGCCCGAGGGAAGCCGGAGGCCAAGCTGCCGGGCGATGTTTCTTTTGTTTACTTTTCTTTGCGTCAAAGAAAAGTAAAATAAAAAAAGATTAATTCCTCAAAAATCAAGAAGGATGAATCGTTACCTATTCATCCTTCTTGATTTTTTCGTGGGCCGGTACGCCGTACACCTTCTTGTACGACCGGCAGGCCGGACACAACGTTTCCTCCAATTTTACGAAATTATAAAGTACGCCTTCGCCTTTTTCCCGCGCCCGGGTACAGACCGGGCATGTATCTTTGCAAAAATGGGCCAACTTCTTTGTTGTATTGCTGTGCGCCATTGGACACCTCCTGGATAAAACAGATTATCTGGTTTTTAATGTATTTGATATTTCCGTAAAAATACTGTTTTTTAATCGTTGGTCCGAAACCCCCGCATTTTTTTGACATGCTGGCGGAACAGCCACTGCACGATTCCCGGGCTGATTCGTTGTAACAGGTATAGAAATTTAGCCAGCAGGGTCACCACGATGACGGCTTTGTTTCGTTCCACGCCACGTATGATCTGCTCCGCACATCGTTCCGGCGGCATTCCCCTGGGAAGGGTTTTCAGAGCTTCGTCCCTGTCAAATCGGACGACCTTGCTTTTGGTATAAATGGGGGTTTCGATGATGCCCGGGCAGACCACGCTGGCTTTTACCCCCAGGGCTGCACCTTCGATTCTCAGTCCCATTGTCATGCCGACCACACCAAACTTGCTGGCCGTATAGGATAATTCACCGGGAAAAGGTACCAGCCCGGCCAGGGAGGCGGTATTGACGATGTGCCCGAAGCCCTGCCGCGCCATGACGGGGTAGGCGGCACAGACACCATGCACGACACCGTACAAATCGACATCGATTACTTTTTTCCAGTCGTCACAGGAAACGTCCCGGGCTTCGCCGCCGACGGCGATGCCGGCATTGTTGAACATGTAATCCAGCCGCCCATGTCCGGCAACGGTGTTGTCAACCAGTTCCCGGACGGCGTCTTCGTCGGTCACGTCCAGAGTTGTTCCCGTTGCCCGGCCATCGGTTTTGACGATTTGTTCGGCGACCTGGCTGACCTGTTGCCCGTTAATATCAGCCAGTACCAGTATGGCGCCTCTGGCTGCCAGTTTTTCCGCCAGGGCCCGACCGATACCGGAACCGGCACCGGTGATGATGGCGACTTTACCGTCAAACATATCCATGCTTCTTTCCCCGGGCTTGTTTTTGATTCATTAGAACCTGAAATCCTTTACAGTTGAAAAGGCTTAAATGGCGCTCAAAAATTATATTTAAATATCATTGTACATGATTACCGTTTAAATGAACAGAGAATGCCGCTGTTTGTCGGCCAGGAGCAAACCGGTAATGGTTTTGGCATCCCGGATGTCACCATTGTCAATCATGGCCAGGGCATCGGCAAAAGAAATCTGTTTTACCTCCAGAACTTCATCCGGTTCCAGGTTCTGGACATCCGGTATCAGGTCATAAGCCAGAAAAAGGTGCAACCGCTCATCCGAATACCCGGGCGCCAGAAAAATGTTGCCCATGGGGCAGAAGGTTTTGCCGCGGAAACCGGTCTCTTCGATCAGTTCCCTGCCGGCGCAATCCAGGGGCTTTTCTCCGGCATCAACCGTGCCGGCCGGAATCTCCCATATATAGCCGCCCAGGGCATGCCGGTACTGTCGAATCAGTATAATGGTAGCCTCGTCCAGAAAAGGGATAATGGCTACCGCGCCGGGGTGGCGAAGGACATGAAGGGTGGTGTCGACCCCGTTGTCAAGGGTGACGTTTTCGGTGTCGAGTCGAAATCGCCCGACATGAAATACCGTCTGGCTGCTGTTTATTTTTACGCTCATCAACATTCCTGTTCGCTTATAGGTGTGATCCCGAGCCATGCCCGGCTATGACATAAGCCCCTGATCACTTAATCACATAAACACTTAAAACTCTAAGACTTTAAAACCTTAAAACCTTAAAACCTTAACACTTCGACCATTTAATCCCATAACCACCTAATCACCTGATCACTTAAAGCTATCCCCACAAGGAACGGATAAAGCGCAGATCATTGACCCGTTCGATAAGGTCCTCGTCAGGTGCCGGATTCATATCGTCTGATGCGCTACAAATACTTTCAATGGCGGTGTTGACGCAAGTCAGGTCGACCCATTGCGGCTGAACCGTCTGGCCGTTTCGGACCTGGCTGATGGCGGCCGTGGTGTATCCCGTCTGTTGTACCGACAATGCTTTAATGGCCGCTTCATCTGTCGGGGGGCGCGGCATATGCCTGGCCAGGCGGTTGTTAAGGTAGATCATTAAGGCCAGCACCGCCTCCAGGATCAGGCAGCGCTCGACCAGGCCGTTGATCTTTAGCTCTTTGCGGATCATCGATGCTGACAGCGGCAGATGACAATGGCCGGGGATGGACTTGTTCTCCAGAACCAGCCGGCCATGGTTGGTTGTTCGCAGGGCCTTTAAGTCGAGTTTTTTTATCTTCCCGGGGGATATAACGCTCATGGGCAGCAGTAACAGTTGAGAAACTTTTTCATCACCCGGCTCCCGGGCGCTGACCAAAATAAAATCTGCCTGGTTACCGGCGGTGATGTATTTTTTAACACCGTTTAAGTGCAGTCCGTCGTTGTCAGTCGTCAGTATGACCGGTTTGTCATGGGGTTCGGAATGGGCCAGGGCGCCGCAGTCGGATTCTGTGATTGAGGCCAGCAATGACTTGAGTCCCGCTATGAGATCGGTCTGTTGATTGACCCGCTCCAGAATCGGCCGCACCAGGGCGGCCTGAACGATCCACAACAGGGCGCAGCCGAGATCGCCGCTTTCACCGGCCAGGAGCACGCTGGGGCGTGTTTCCGGGAAGGCTTCCAGATCCGGCGGCAACACGGGTATGATCGTGCCGCGCCAGGCTTTTTTTTGCAGGTCCGGGTTGTCAGAACGTTTCAGATAAGTATCATGAATAATGGTCAACGCGGTTTTCATTCTGTCCTCACAACACCAGATCCTCCACAAAAGCCCACAACTGGTTCAGGTTCCGGCAGGGACGGACTTCATGGCAGTATCTTCGAAACAGGCGCATATCGCTGTCTCCATTGTCCCAGGTGACCAGAGACTCGGGGTTGAGCCAGATAATGCGCCGGCATTTTTTGCGCAATTCATTGAGCACATCGACCCGCGGATTCATATAATTGGAGCGGCCGTCGCCGATGATGATCATTGTTGTCCGTCGGGTCAGCTCATGTAAATGGGATTCTCGGAAACGCAGAAAAGTTTCCCCGTAATCCGTGGGCACCTCCGTGGAAAGTCGCTTGTCCGAAAAGATTCTTTCTATGGCGGTGTTGATGTCATGCTCCTGGAAAAGGTCGGAAACGTCAGCCACGCCCGCCACAAACACATAACTCTTTACACCGGAAAAGCA
This sequence comes from Desulfosudaceae bacterium, assembly GCA_963674745.2. Lineage (GTDB taxonomy): Bacteria > Desulfobacterota > Desulfobacteria > Desulfobacterales > Desulfosudaceae > JBFMDX01. The sequence goes on from CAXXDV010000001.1 coordinate 2,449,791, forward strand.
GTCCTGCAGGGCGTAAAGTACAGACAGCATGAATCGGGCGGTCGACCAGACGGATCCGGAAACATCGCACAGGGTAACAATTTTGCTTTTTCTGGGGGGATGGGTTTTAAATGCCAGGGTCATGGGGATCCCCTGGGAGCGGTTGGCCCGGCGCAGGGTGGTGGCCACGTCCAGCGCGCCTCGGCGTCGGATGGCCTGGCGGCGTGAGGCCACGTCTTTTAATTTATTTACCAGGCGGTCGATGATGTCCCGGATGGATTCGATTTCCGCAGGAGACAGGTTGGCCAGGGGCGTTTCACCGATGGTCTGAAAACGCTGCTGGGTGGCATTGACCTCACGAAGTCCGACATTGTCGGGTTGGGGGTCATGCCGGAAGAGGTCATCGGCCCGGTCCAGAAGCGACAGGAAATGGTTTTCAACGGCCCGCCGCGTCACCGGATCGTCAGCCAGTCGGGTTTCGGCCAGTTCCCTGGAGCGGGTCCGCATGTGATTGATTTTCAGCATGATGTCCAGCCGCTGGGACATCTCTCCCAGGTTGGATCTTAACGGTACCTGCCGGGCCTCTTCATCGGCATTATTGAGCTCCCGCAGAAAGTTCAGCCAGGGTTGGGGCCGGCCGCTCAAAAAGTCCAGCAGAGCCGCGCTGACCGGGTCTTCTTCACCTGAGCCGGCCTGCAGATTCCGGTGTTGATCCCGCAAATTGTTTAAAATGTCCTTGGTGCCGGCTGCGGTTATGTCCGACAGAGAATTGTCATCACCCGATTCCATGGCCAGGTCGTGGAAAAAGAGCTGGTAAAGAGCTTCAAATTTGGGCTGATCGCGTTGGGCCTTGACAAAATTGGCGCCCAGCAGGGTTTTGAATTCTGATTCCGCCAGCGGATCGATCAGGCAGAGTTGATTAACCGTGTCAAGGATTTCAGCGGTGGAAACAAAAAGTTCCGAAGCCCGGCAGCAGTCGGCAAAACGCAGGACGGTATCAAGCAGATGATTCGTCTGCGGTTGGACGGCCACATCAGCCATTGACCACCTCATTGATGCAGGGGATGACACGGTCGGCATCGGCCTTGTTTTTACAGAGCACATCCAGGGTGGTTTCCAGCGCTGCCGGCGTGATCTCGTTAATGTCCAGGGCCATCAGGGCCCGGGCCCAGTCCAGTGTTTCGGAAATACAGGGCCGTTTTTTTAAATCCAGCCGGCGCAACCGGCCGACGATATCGATCATTTTTGCCAGCAGAATTCGGTCGATTTCCGGTATTCTTTTTCTGACGATGGCCAGTTCGGTGTCCGGTTCCGGATAGTCGATATAAAGATAAAGGCAGCGGCGTTTTAAGGCGTTGCTCATGTCGCGATAACTGTTTGACGTCAGAAAAACAGCCGGCCGGGTGGTGGCTGTCTTGGTGCCGATTTCAGGGATGGTGACCTGGAAATCGCTGAGCAGTTCCAGCAGAAAAGCTTCAAATTCCGGGTCGGCCTTGTCCACTTCGTCAATCAGCAGGACGACCGGCTGCTCTGATAAAATGGCCTGGAGCAGCGGCCGTGGCTGGATAAACCGTTCAGAAAAAAAGGCGTCTTCTTCAGCGGCGATTTTGTCCACGGCCTGGGCAATGGAATCCGTGTCAGCCAGCAGGGAACCGATTTTCTCCCGGACCATCTGGGTATAGAGGAGTTGTTTGGCATATTCCCATTCGTACAGGGCCTTTGATTCGTCCAGTCCCTCGTAGCATTGAAGCCGAATCAGCCGGCGGCCGGTGGCGGTTGCCACTGCCCGGGCCAGTTCGGTTTTCCCGACGCCGGCCGGACCTTCCACCAGTATCGGTTTTTCCGTGGCCATGGCCAGAAAGACAACGGTGGCGATTTTGGGTGATGGAATATAACTGCTGGCCTGAAGCCGACGGGTGACATCATTAATGTCATTAAATATCATAAATACGTCTCCTGTTTTTTCGTACCGGGCAACCGGATGTGTTTAAAACCGACGCGAATTTTTTCGGCCCGGCGGCTATCCCGACGCGGGCCGATGATATATGATTGCCCTGAAAAACGCATCGTCTGGAGACCAAGATAAAAAAGATCAGGACAAAATACAAGAAGTTGATTTTAGACGAAGAAATTAATTGCTCCGGGCGTCTGCCGGGTGTTCGGTGAATTGGGGCTTGCATGTTGGCCGGATATCCTGTACTTTTTTAACCCGTGAAATATGCCGGATACGACTAAAAAGTTTGGAATACTTTATGTTTTTTAAAAAAAAGCAGAAAACGACCTTTTCCGATTCGTCTCACCGAACCATGGACCGGCAGACACCGGGCCTGGTCCAGAGTATTCTTCTGGGCTACGGCATTGTTGTGCTGCATATTTCCCTTATCGCCATGGTCGGCCTGGTGGTATTGGTACTGAGCGGTATTGTTAATTATTTTATCTGGCTGCTGCTGGGCGGCATAGCCCTGTTCGGCGGCGGGGTCTGGTATTTTTTAAGGAAAATGAAGGATGAACAGCAGGCCATCCGTCGTATTCTCGGGCTGCCGGAATTCCAGAATAAAACCGTGGAAATTTCCCTGTTCGGCGGCGCCGCTTCCCTCAAAGTCGGCAGCCGGACCGACGACATCATGGATGTCAAATCCATTGGCGCGTCATCAACACCCTTGCTGGACGACCCGGGCCGGACGCGTCTGGATGACCTGGGTGAATTAAGCCGTTTGTTCGACAACGGCATGATTACCAGAGAAGAGTTTGAACAGTTAAAGATCGAACTCCTGTCCCAGGCCGTGAGCCGGGGCAGCCACTCCGCATAGCCGGTGTCTTTTTTTTCAGGTGGTGGTGTAAAAACGTGTGGTCGGGTAGGCCAGGTCAATGTCGGCTGTTTCGTTAAACGCATTAAGGATTGCTTCCCAAACTTGTTCTTCCTTTTATAATATTTGTTAAGCAATTTCAAGTGGTTCTTTATTGATATGAAACAGTCTGCAGGTATTGTCCCAGATGATGGGGGCCAGGATTTCAGGTGCCTGGTTGCGGACTTCGGCCAGTTTCATGAACACGGTTTTGACAAAGGCGGGTTCATTGCGCTTGACCTTGTTACGATCCGGGGTGGGGGTAAGGTAAGGCGCATCGGTTTCAACCAGCAGCCGGTCGTCGGGGATGTGGTTGACCAGTTGTCGCAGCTCCTGCCCCCTGGTTTTAATGGTGACCACGCCGGTGACACCGACATAAAGACCCAAATCCAGGTAAGCGGACAGCTCCTGACGGTTGCCGCTGAAGCAGTGGACGACACCGGTCTGGCCGGGTGCCATTTCGGTTTTAAGTATTTCAAGAAAACGACCTCCTGAATCCCTTTCATGAAATATCAGCGGCAGGTCGGCCTCTTTCGCTTCGGCGATTTGCCGACAGAGCCATTTTTCCTGTGCTTGTTTCGGTGAATGCATGCGGTTAAAATCCAGGCCTGTTTCTCCCCAGGCACGGACATCCGGCGTAGATGCCGCCAGGTCTCGAAGGGCCTTTATGGCGTCTTCATCAGCCCGGGAAGCATCATGTGGATGGATCCCTACCGAGGCGTACACACCGTCATGCTGACCGGCAATCTCAACCGCTTTTCTGGAACTGGCCGGGGTAATGCCGACGACCATGCAGGCCTGAACACCGGCCTGATGGGCCCGGGAAAGGACGGTGTCCAGGTCTTTGTTATAGGTTTTATCATCCAGGTGGCAATGGCTGTCAAAAAGTCGTATCGGAGGCAAGTTCATGGCGCTTTCGTTTCAGTTTAGATTAACAGCAATGGTTTCGTATTATTGCCGGGTTAAGGGTATATCCCATTTTTTCATGTATTTCCAGATAGCGGCCCGGCTGTACCCGCTTTTTCTGGCCACTTCAGCCTTGTTCCAGTCACTTTCCGAAAGCAGTTGCAGCAAAACTGCGGGGGTAAGGGGCGTCCGTTCACGGGGCGGGCTTTTGTCCGTTGACTCAGGCGGGTGCATTGGCTGGCGATATTCCGTTTGCAGGATTTCAGCCGGAAGGTCAAACACGTCGACGTATTTGGCGCTACAAAGCACAAAAGCATGCTCAACGGCGTTTTCCAGTTCGCGCACGTTGCCGGGCCAGTTGTAATCAAGAAGAATTCGTAAGGCCGGGTTGGTCACGCCGGCGATGGCTTTCCCGGTTTTTTCATTCTGGAGATTGATAAAATGGCTGATTAAAAGCGGAATGTCCTTTTTGCGGTTTCGCAACGGGGGCAGGTTGATGGGAAATACCTTGAGGCGGTAATAAAGGTCCTCCCTGAAAACACCATTTTGTACCAGTTCATAAAGGTGTTTGTTTGAGGCGGTGATGATCCGGATATTGATTCTTCGTTTTTTTGATTCGCCCACACGCTCTATCTCTCTTTCCTGGATGGCCCGAAGCAGCTTGACCTGGATAGCAGCGCTGATATCACCGATTTCATCTAAAAAAAGGGTGCCGCCGTCGGCTTCTTCAAAACGGCCTGCCCGGTCACTGACGGCACTGGTAAAGGCGCCTTTTACATGGCCGAACAGTTCGCTTTCCAGAAGAGACTCCGAAAGGGCGCTGCAATTGACCGAGACAAACGGCATCTGCGAACGGCGGCTGTTGTAATGAACCGCGCCGGCCACCAGCTCTTTGCCGGTACCGCTTTCTCCCTGGATCAGAATGGTGGCGTCACTGTCCGCTGCCGCCCGAATGGCGGAAAAAACCTCCCGCATCAGTTTGCTTTCGCCGATGATATTTTCCAGCCGGTGAATATTGCCCAGTTTCAGGTTGGCGGTTTCCGCCTCGCGTCGTGTATTATAAAGTTCCGTCAGGTTGGTAACGGTTTCGACCACGCCGCGGCCCACGCCGGTCTGGTCTTTGAGGATGCGGGCGTTCTTTAGTACCGGGATGTCCCGACCGTTTTTATGTTTTAAAAAGCACTCCTTGGCTTCAATCCGGCCATGCCTGAATATGTCGCATTCACCGATGCCTGATGGGCAGGTTTTCCCGAAGCAGTTGTTAAATTGCATTAAGGCGCAGGTTTTACCGATGGCCTCTTCAGCCGTGTAGCCGGAAATCCTTTCCATGGCCGGGTTCCATGAGGTAATTTCACCGTTTTCGTCAACGGTGAAAACGCCTTCGGCCATGGACTCAAGCAGCAGTTTTTCGAATCCCAGCGCATGAAAGTCGGGAACATGATGGTTCATAGCCAGCCTTTTTTGATGGGTTACGGTAACGCTATGATGGCGCCACTAGCATTCTATGTGGCGCCACTTTTTGTGTCAAGTCGTTTTCTGGATCTATGGTATAAGCACTGATATTTTAAATATTTGAAAGTATATAGCGTTTTCCCCCTTTTTGGCATGTTCTTTGTTTATCAGTGGATTTTAAACAGTGAAAAACCGTTTTTTTAAAATATGATCATTGAATATAATCGTTTTGAAAGGACGGCATACCGGTTGATTTGGAAAAAAACGGTCCGCATCTCACAAACAGGATAAGACGTGATTTGCTACGGCCTTGATAATTTATACTGTTTTACTATGTTATTTGGACATTAATAAGATTTTGGACTATAATGCGTAAATATATTCAACTCAATTATGATTGTCCTGAATGCAATAAATAACACAAAGACCCGGTAACGCTGTTCGGATAAAGGAGAGAATATGTTTAAAATTGTGAAACGACAGGAAATGGCCCGGGGCACCGTCGTACTCAACGAGGTCGAAGCGCCGCGGATTGCGGCCAAGGCCCGGCCGGGACAGTTTCTTATTTTAAAGGCTACCGAAGAGGGCGAACGAATTCCCCTGACCATGGCGGATACCAACCCGGAAAAAGGCACGGTTACCATTGTTTACATGGTGGTCGGCGAGAGCACGGCCCTGTTTTCCAGCCTCAAGGAAGGGGATGGCTACATGGATATGATCGGGCCTTTGGGGAACCCGACCCATATCGAGAAAGTGGGCAAGGTTGTCTGTGTCGGCGGCGGAACAGGCGTGGCGGTACTTCATCCCATAACCCGGGCGCTTAAGGAGGCCGGCAATACGGTTACCTGCATTATCGGCGCCCGAAACAAGGACCTGCTGATCCTGGAGAATCAAATGGCCGCTGCTTCTCATGATTTACGCATCTGCACGGATGACGGTTCCTACGGGCATCACGGGTTTGTCACCGACGTGTTAAAACAGGTCCTTCAGGAAAATGCTGATATGAAGCTGGCCGTGGCCATCGGACCGGTGCCCATGATGAAAGCCTGTTCGGCGGTGACGAAGGAATTCGGCGTCAAGACCATGGTCAGCGTGAACCCCATCATGGTGGATGGGACCGGCATGTGCGGCGGCTGCCGGGTGTCGGTGGGCGGAAAGACGAAATTCGCCTGCGTAGACGGCCCGGAGTTTGATGGCCATGAAGTGGATTACGATGAGTTGATGCTGAGGCTGAGGGCTTATGTTGATCAGGAAAAAGAAAGTCATAACTGTTTTCTAAATCAATCCATGCCCGGAGGTGATAATGGGTGAAAAAGATAAAAAGGAAAAGACGCCGAGGCAGGCCATGCCCGAGCAGCCGGCTGATGTAAGGGCCAGGAATTTTGATGAAGTCCCCCTGGGGTTGAGCCCTGAAGCAGCTGCCCTGGAAGCCGGGCGGTGCCTGCAATGCAAGAAACCGGCCTGCGTGGCGGGTTGCCCGGTCGGTGTTGACATACCGGGATTTATCGGCTTGATCCGGGATGGCGATTTTACCGGTGCTATTCAGAAAATATGGGCGCGCAACGGTCTTCCCGCTGTCTGCGGCCGGGTCTGTCCCCAGGAACTGCAGTGCGAAGGTGCCTGTATCCTGGGAAAAAGGGATGAACCCGTGGCCATCGGCAATCTCGAGCGTTTTGCAGCTGATTATGAACGGGCCCATCGTAAGGCGGCCAAACCGGACAAGGCGCCGTCCACCGGGAAAAAGGTGGCGGTTGTCGGAGCCGGTCCGGCCGGCCTGACCGTGGCCGGTGATCTTATCTTAAAAGGCCATGACGTCAGTATTTTTGAAGCCTTTCATAAACCCGGCGGCGTGTTGGTGTACGGCATCCCCCAATTCCGGCTGCCCAAAGAGATTGTTTTTTCCGAAGTGGACGGTCTGGATGCGCTGGGGGTTAAAATCGAAGTTAATACGGTGGTCGGCCGCAGCGTGACCATTGAAGAGTTGTTCGAGGATGGTTATGACGCCATATTTATCGGTGTGGGCGCCGGTCTGCCCATGTTTCTGGGGGTTCCCGGCGAAAATTTTGCCGGTGTTTTTTCGGCCAATGAATACCTGACCCGTACCAACCTGATGAAGGCTTACCGGTTCCCTGAATATAACACACCGGTAATCAAGGGGAAAAACGTGGTGACCATCGGCGGCGGCAACGTGGCCATGGACGCCGCCCGGACGGCACTTCGCCTGGGTGCGGAAAATTCCTATATCGTGTACCGCCGGTCCAAAGCCGAATTGCCGGCTCGCGCCGCGGAAGTGCATCATGCCGAGGAAGAAGGGGTTATTTTTCGCCTGTTGACCAATCCCACCCGGTTTTTCGGTGACGAGAACGGCCGAGTAACCGGTATGGAGGCCCTGCAGATGGAACTGGGTGAACCCGATGATTCGGGCCGGAGGCGGCCCGTGCCGGTTGAAGGATCGGAGTTTACCATCGACTGCGACCTGGTGATTGTGGCCATCGGCGCCGGTGCCAATCCCCTCCTGACCCGATCAACCGAAGGCCTGGCGCTGAATAAAAGGGGCTATATCGTTGCCGACGAAAAGACCGGTAAAACCAGCCGCAGAGGGGTCTGGGCCGGAGGTGATATCGTCACCGGGTCGGCCACGGTTATTCTGGCCATGGGTGCCGGACGTGTCGCTGCAGATTCAATGCACGATTACTTGACTCTGGGGTGGTAGCTGGCGGCTTCAATAACTTATATTATTGGCTGGACAGGTCGTGGTGGATTGTATATACTTTGTTTAATCATGTACATATGAAAGGATATGCAGGCGAATTGACTTGCTCGTTATGAAGATTCTACAGCGAACACAGGCGGGAGAAGGATGCGGTTAACGACAAAAAGCAGGTACGGGACCCGTCTGATGCTGGACCTCACGTTATACGGTGGAGAAAAGCCTGTTCCCTTGAATGTAATTTCCAAACGCCAGAACATCTCCATAAAGTACCTGGAACACCTTACCGCTAAACTCAAAAAAGACGGTCTTATTGTCAGCAGACGCGGGCCTTCCGGCGGACATAAGCTGGCCCGGCCGCCTGGAGAAATAACGATGGGTGATATCGTCAGAAGCCTGGAGGAAAAGACCGCTCTGACGGAATGCTCGGAAACCAACGAAACATATTGCAGCACTTGTGACCGGGCGGGTGAATGCCTTACCCGCTGGGTCTGGGTTGAGGCAAGCAACGCCATGTTCAAACGCCTTGATCAGATTACACTGGAGAGCCTGGTAAACGACAAGCCCACATTAAAGCCGGAGCATAGCAGTGTTTAGCGATAAAAGTGATTAGCCAGGATCTTTCACGGGTTGAAAGACAGGAACCTGTTTCGGCGTAAGGTGTTTGCAAAAAGATGTCCGACTGTTTCTTTATGACCAGCAAAAAAATTTGTTATCTTTTTTGAAACACGTTGTTATTCATTGTTTTATTCCTTAATGCTTTTCATCTTAATCGAAGCCTTAATCGGGGTTGAGAAAATAAAGGGACAAGTCTTTCTGCCATAAAACGGCAGAGATCGCGAGCAGCAACGGACAGGGGGACCCATGAGAACCGATCAGGAAAAAGAGCTGTTAATAAAAGCAATAGACGCCTCAAAGAGAAAATTTATCATTATCTCTCCTGATTACGTTCTTCTGGCGTTTAACGAATACACGCGGCAAATCGCCGATGGCGGTGACCTTAAGGGGCGGCATTGCTATGAAGCGTTTTACGATCGTCAGGCGCCCTGTGAGGGGTGTACGGCGACACGCGTTATGTTAACCGGAAAACAGTCACTGGAAAGCGCCAGGAAAGGAATTTTTGAAATAACCAATACTTCCTGTTTCTATTCTTATCCGGTTTTTAACGGAGATGATATGGATGCTGTGGTGACGATTGATCTTGATCTGGATGCCGTTGGCGATATGCTGGGGCGCATTGACCGGTCTAATGCGTTTCTACGGAATCTTATTTTGAGTTCAGTGGACGGTGTTATTGCAGCCGACATGACCGGAAAAATTATCATCTTTAATGAAGCTGCCGCGGAGATAATGGGGTATAGTGTTCAAGAGGCCTTGAACCATTTGGACATCAGAGATGTTTATCCCGGGGACGGTGCCCGGGAAGTCATGAAAAAGCTTCGCAGCGAGGAATATGGCGGTAAGGGCAAGGTCAAGTCATATGAAGTGAAAACACAGAAAAAAAATGGTGACCTGACACCGATCTGCTTGAATGCCGCCATTGTTTATGAGGGTGATAAAGCGATCGCCTCGATCGGTTTTTTCCACGATATGACCGAAGAGCTGAAAATGAAGGCCGACCTTCAGAAGACCCAGACGCAGCTTCTTCAGGCGGAAAAGATGTCATCGCTGGGTAAGCTGGCGGCCGGCGTGGCCCATCAATTGAACAATCCCCTGGGAGGAATAACGCTTTATGCCAAGCTGCTGCTTGAAGATTATGACCTTTGTGAGGAAGCCGTTGAAGATGTAAACCGTATTATCCGGGATGCGCAAAGAGGCACTGAAACCGTCAAGGAACTGCTGGAATTCGCAAGGCAGACCCGGTTAAAACGGGTTCGGGTCGACGTCAATCAGGCTGTTTCAAGAACGTTGTTTCTGCTCGAAAACCAGACACTGTTTCATGATATCCAGATCGAAAAAGATTTTTATGAAAAGTCCCTTGTTATCAGTGCCGATATTCAGCAGCTTAATCATGTTTTTATGAATATTATTCTTAATGCCGCCCAGGCCATGGAAGGAAAAGGCCGACTTGAGATACAAACCGGCCTGGATGCTTCCCGGGGCCTGGTTATGGTAAAAATATCAGATACCGGGCCGGGAATACCCGAGGACGTCATCCCGCATGTTTTCGAACCTTTTTATACCACCAAGGAAGAGGGCAAGGGCACGGGACTGGGACTTAGTCTGGTTTACAGCATAATTGATGAACATGGCGGGCAAATTTCGGCTGACAATCAACCCGGCGGAGGAGGGGTGTTTACGTTTGAACTCCCTGTCCATTCGGAGAAAGAAATCAATGACGATGGATGACCGCCAGTCGATCAGGCCTCCCGCCGATAAACAGTTTCCCTGATGCCCTATCCGTTTCCGCAACAATTGATGCGGAAACGGAAACCGGTCCGTTCTTTATGAAATAAGACTTTTCACGCTTTCGCAGATATCTTCTGCGGAAGCCGGTTTGGGCAGATAGTCATCCGCTTGAGTGGACATGCCGTCAAAATGCGAATAGCGGGTTGAGCTGACATGGTCGGCCACGGCTGTCAGCAGAACAATCGGAATGTCCGAATATCTTTCGTCCTTTTTTAATTCCGCACAGGTTTCATAACCGTCTTTCTCGGGCATCATAACGTCCAGGACGATTGCGTCCGGGGGATTGGCTTGAACTTTTTCGATGGCTTCAACGCCGTTGTAGGCCGTCTCCACCTGAAATCCCGTATCTTCTAAATATTTTTTTATCATCATGACCAGATCCGGTTCGTCGTCAACGACGAGAATCCTTTTTTCAGACATGTGTGTTTAATCCTTATTTTTTAAAATGGTTTCTTTTATATTCTCAGGTGATCAGCGTCGAGATATAAAAAACAAATCATACTTCCGGCCGCGGGAAAAGCCCCGCGCTTTTGACAATTTCAGGGACTTTTTCCTCCCATTCAATGGCCATGATATGAAATCCCCGCACACCCTCGACTTCTTTCAACCGCTGGATGGATTCGATGCAGATTTTAATGCCTTCTTCCGCCTGTTTCTCTTTTGGCGTGTCCGACAGGCGTTTAACAATTTCATCGGGGACATCCATGCCGGGAACGCGGTTTTTCATGAATTTTGCCATGCCGGCTGATTTCATCGGTGTTATACCGGCCATGATATATACTTTTTCATGCAGGCCGCGGTCTCTGACACCCTTCATCCATTCTTCGAATTTATCCAGGTTATAAATGCACTGGGTCTGGATAAACTCGGCGCCGGCTGCGATTTTTTTCGCAAGCCTGGGGACGCGGATTTCGAAAGGATCCGCAAACGGGTTGGCTGCGGCGCCGACAAACATGGCCGGCGGTCGGGATATCTCGTCTCCGCCCAGAAATTTGCCTTCATCCCTCATCCAGCGGACCGTCTTCACCAGTTGCATGGAATCAAGATCATGGACATTCTGGCCTTTGGGGCTGTCTCCAAAACTTTGATGATCACCCGACAGGCAGAGGATATTATTAATATCATATGACGCCGCGCCCAGAATGTCACTTTGTATGGCAATCCGGTTTCGGTCCCGGGTCACCATCTGGAGGACCGGCTCCAGTCCCATCTGCTTCAGCCGGATAGAGGCTGCCAGGCTGGACATACGGGCAACCGATGTCTGGTTATCCGTGACGTTCACCGCATCCACGCAACCTCTCAGCAGTTCCCCTTTTTTGATGATGACCTCCGGGTCACTTCCCCTGGGCGGACCGCATTCGGATGTCACGCCGATATGTCCCGCTGCCATAACCTTCTCAAGTCTGCTTGGTGTTTTTGCGCTCATTCCTGTAAATCCTCTCTGATTATTTTTCTGGGGCCACCGGCTCTGTCGGTGGACCAATCTTTTATATCAAACAGCTTTTCGTAATCATCCAGTCTGTCCATGGCTTTCAGGCGGTCGATAATCAGTTGCCAGGCGCAGTCCGTGTCCTTGCTTATTTCGCATTTCCCTTTTGTTGAGCCGCCACAGGGGCCGTTCAGCACACGCTTGGCGCATCGGGACACCGGGCAGATCCCGCCGGTTAAAGCCAGAACGCATTGACCGCAGGCCTGGCAGCGTTCTCCCCAGATGCCTCTTTGCTCGGTGGCACCCAGAAAACAGGTGTTGACGCCGGGAAAAACCGGCATCGCCTGGTATTTTTCGGCGGTAAACTGAATGCCGACGCCGCAGGCCAGTGACAGGATGGCGTCGTAGCTGTCCACATTGTCCCGGATTTCTTCCAGGTACTCATGGTCGCATTGACGCTCCAGGGTTTTTTCGTCAATGGTGATCTGTTTGCCTTCTTTCTGAAAATACATGCGCAAGGTTGAGGCCAGTATCTCCACTTCCTTTTTCCCGCCGGCTTCACACACCGTTACGCATTCATTACATCCCAGAACAAGGAGGCGTGAATAGTCCTTGACGTAGTCAATGATTTCTTCAATCGGTTTCTTTTCTGCTACTATCATCTTTTATTCCTTGCTGTTTGCGATCAATGGTTATCCGCCGTCTTACGCGGCTTTCCCTTTAGCGGCTTTATGCCTGTTTACGGGACTGGGACCCAGCCCCATAATTTTTTCATACATTTCCTGGGCATATTGGACGAAAAGGGGTGCTTCACCCGAAGATAGGTTATACATCTGCGCCCTTTCACCTTCGATACCGATGGATTCCAGGATATTCTGGGCCTGCCTGACACGCCGTTTGGCTTTCAGGTTGCCCTGAATATAGTGGCAATCGCCTTCCATGCACCCCACCAGGTAAACACCGTCGGCGCCTTTCTCAAAAGCCCTCAGAATATGGATGACATCCACCTTACCGGTGCAGGGGACACGAATAATCTTAATGTTGGTCGGGTATTGCAGTCGCATCGAACCTGCCAGGTCCGCGGCGGAATACCCTCAGTAATTGCAGCAGAATGCGATAATTACGGGTTCAAAAGGGTTTGTCATAAGCCTGTCTCCTCCAGCAGCGCGTCTATTTTACTGATTATCTGGGCGTCTTCATACCAGTTCAGATGAATCGCCTTGGCAGGGCATTCCGAGGCGCACACACCGCAACCCTGGCATGAGGCCGGGTCAATCTCGCTGACGCCTTCTTCGTTTATCCTGGGGACATTGTAAGGGCAGTTCCGGACACAGATAAGACAGGATGCACAATTTTCCTGATCTACCTGGGCGATAACCGCCGACAAGGTCAGGTTGTTTTTTGATAACAGGGTCGTGGCCCTTGATGCCGCGGCCAGGGCCTGAGATACGGCTTCCGGGATAAGCCGGGGACTGTGGGCTGTACCACAGACATAGATACCTTCCGTGGCCATTTCCACCGGGCGCAGTTTCACGTGCGCTTCGATCATGTAGCCTTCCCGGTTCCGGCCGAGTTTCATAATGGTCCCCAGCTCTTCGGTGTCCCGCGGCCGCATGCCGGCGCTCAAAGCCAGAAGATCGGGTGAAACGCTCAGGCGTCTGCCCAGGACATGGTCCCGAAAGGTTACCGAAAGGCCGTCCCCTTCTTTTTCAACCAGGGGCGGGTCGTCGGTGGTATACCGGAAGAATATGACGCCTTTTTTGCGGGCTTCGGTGAAGTAGTCTTCCAGAAAACCATAGGTTCGCATGTCACGATAAAGGACATACACGTCGGCGTCAGGCTTTAACTTTTTAATGGTCAGCGCGTTTTTTACCGCTGCCTGGCAACAGTATCGGGAACAGCTGGGGTGCTCGTCATTTCTTGATCCGACACATTGGATCATGACGACCTGTTCCAGGTCGTCGGCACCGTTTTCAGCAAGTCGCTGCGCCAGTTCCGTCTGGGTAACAACCGCCTCGCTTTCTCCATAAAGGTATTCCGTCGGTTCATATTCAGCCGCACCGGTGGCCAGAATGACAACGCCGTGTTTTATTTTACGTTCATACATGGCCGGACCGATCAGCACTTCGGTCTCAAAATTTCCTTTAAACCCGGTAAAACCGACGATCAGCGAATTGGTCAACACCTGTATCCTGGGATGGTTGGTTACCTTTTCGATCAGTCCATTGAGATAAGCCCCGATATCCGCGCCCTCGATCGTTTTGACCAGATTTACGGCCATGCCGCCAAGCTGTGCTTCCTGTTCCACCAGGAAGGTCTCAAACCCCTGATCAGCCAGTCCCAGTGCCGCGGTCATGCCCGAGATGCCGCCGCCGACCACCAGACCGCTGTTGGTAACGGGAATCATTTTGTCGTGCAATGGATAGAGCGTACCGGCCCTGGCGACAGCCATACGGACCAGGTCAATGGCTTTTTTGGTGGCTTTTTCCGGTGAGTCGGAGTGGATCCAGGAGTTCTGATTGCGGATATTGGCCATTTCGAACAGATACCTGTTCAGACCACATGCTTCCAGGGTTTCCATGAAAATCGGTTCGTGTGTTTTGGGTGAACAGGAGGCCACTACCACACGATTTAACCTGTTCTCCTTGATAATCTCCTTCATGTTGTCCTGCACATCCTGGGAACAGGTGAACAGGTTGGTGTCGCAATACGTGACGTAAGGGAGGTCTTTGGCGTATTCGACGACTTTGGGGACGTCTACCACACCGGCGATGTTGATACCGCATTTACAGACAAAGACCCCGATCCTGGGCTCTTCTCCGGAAATGTCGGTTTCCTGAGGTACTTCTTCGGTCAGGGTGCAGGTGTCCCGGGCCGGTGACAGGGTTACGCCGGCACGGCATGCAGCCGCGCTGGCCTGGGTGACAGAATCGGGAATATCTTTGGGCCCCTGGAATGCGCCGCAGACATATATGCCGGGCCGGGACGTCTCCACCGGCGTGAATGCACCGGTTTCGGCAAAATTATACTTGTTCAGGTTTATGCCGAGCCTTTCCGCCATTTCTACGGTAGACTCGGAGGGCGTCAGCCCCACGGACAGAACCACCATATCGAAGTCTTCTTCGCAGATATCACCGGCTTCATTGGTGTAGCGCATTCTCAAGTCGCCGGTATCGTCAATCGGGACAACGGTATGAACTCTCGCCCGTTCAAAGCGAATACCCTGGCTTTTGGCCCGGTTGTAATAGGCCTCATATTCTTTGCCGAAGGTTCGCATATCCATATTAAATACGGTACATTCAAGCTCTCCCTCGGCATGTTCTTTGGCGATCATGGCATCTTTGGTGGCATACATGCAGCAGACCGAAGAACAGTAGCCATTGCCGCAACGGTTCATGTCTCTGGAACCAACACATTGCAGCCAGGCGATCTTTTTCGGCAGCTTCAGGTCAAGCGGGCGCTGCAGATGCCCTTGATAAGGACCGGTCGCGCTCAGTATCCGCTCAAATTCGAGGCTGGTGAGGATATTCGGTGATTGTCCGTATCCGTAAAAATCCAAACGGGAAGGATCAAACGGCGTGGTGCCGGCGGCAATGATGACCGAACCGGCCTCGACTTCAGTTTTGTTGACGGTATCGCTGTATTTAATGGCTTCGGCGATACAGACTTTTTCACATAATCCGCAGCCGATACACAGTTCCGGGTCAATGGCATAGGAGAGCGGGACTGACTGGGCATATCTGATATAGGTCGCGGAACGGGTGTTAAGACTGCAGTTGAATTCATCCGGTCCTTTAACCGGACAGGCCCGGGCACATTCTCCGCAGCCGGTACATTTGACGGGATCAATGAATCGCGGCCGGTTAATCAGGGAAACCTGAAAGTTGCCCGGTTCGCCGGATATGGAATCCACTTCAGTATTGGTGATAATGTTGATGTTCAGGTGCCGGCCGACCTCGACCAGTTTGGGTGAAATCACTCACATGGTACAATCGTTGGTCGGAAACGTTTTATCCAGCTGGGCCATCAAACCGCCCACAGTGGGTGACCGGTCCACCAGGTTCACATAATAGCCGGAATTGGCCAGGTCAATAGACGCCTGCATGCCGGCAATACCCGCGCCGACCACGACCACGCTGCCTTTGGTTTCAGTACTGTCAGTCATAGCCATCCTGTTAAATAGAGTTCATATGTTTGGTATTCACAATCAATCAAATCTCGATTTCATCCAGTCAAGCGGCGGTACGTACGAATTTCGGGTGTTCACCGTCATATCCTTCCAGTTCCGCCAGCCCGCCTTTTTCAAGTTCAACCAGGCAGTTTGAGATCGTATGCAGATCAAGCCCGGTTTTTTCAGCCAGTTGTCTGACCTGCTGGCCTTCTGTTTCGGCCAGGGAGACCAGTATCAGTGATTTATTGTACTCATTCCTGATGGCCTCATGCAGCAGCTCCTGATAGTTATCCGGATCAATTTGTTTCCCGTAAACATTCTGCTGCTCAACCAGTTCTTTTTCCATGCCTGTCAACCAGCGTACCCGCGGCGTTTCAAACGTCCGGCGGATGGCCGCCAGAACCACGCCATGGGCCTCGACATCAAATTTTCCCAGACCGGCTATGGTATCACTGGCCTCTTGAACATAGTCGGCGAATAATTTACCTTCCGCGGAACTGACCCATCGAAGTTGCAGTCGCTCGCTGCCGATGCCTGAAAGGTCGAGCAGAAAAGCCAGGGCCGTGATTCTTTTTTGGGCGTAAAGATTACCATCCTGGTAATGACATTCACCCGGATGTCACCCGGCCACGAATACGCCGTCATAGCCGTCGATCAGACCGTCGATAATAAATAGCGGATCGACCCGGCCGGTACACATCACGCGTACCGGTCGAATGGCTGAGGCATACTGGAAACGGGACACACCGGCCAGGTCCGCGCCGGCATAAGCGCACCAGTTGCAAAGGAACCCCACGATTTTCGGTTGATACGTTTCGTTCATCTTCTTCCTTCTTTTGGGTTAGGGGTTAATTTTTAATTAATTCCCTGCTGCTACGGCGACGGTTATCTGCAGGTCGCTGAAATGTTTCATGTCGATGGCTTTCTGCGGACAGGCGGCGGCGCATATCCCGCAACCCTTGCAGAGAGCGGAAATGTTTTCCGCCCGAAAACCAAGCCCTTCAACCTTTTTCAATCGGATTGCGCCAAAAGAACAGGAGATTTCACATAAACCGCAACCAATACAAAGGTCTTCGTTTACCTGAGAAACAATCGGCGTAATTTCCATTTTTTCGCGGGAGAGAACGGTAACCGCGCGTGCCGAGGCCGCCTGGGCCTGGGCGATGGACTCTTCGAGAAATTTAGGATAGTGGGCCAGTCCGCAGATAAACACACCATCCGTGGCGCAGTCCACCGGTCGAAGTTTGGCGTGGGCCTCGGCCAGGAAGTCTTCGGCATTGGTCGAGACTTTAAACATCCGGGCAATGTCTGAATGATCGGCCGGTGTGATGGCGGTCGCCAGGTTGACCAGGTCGGCTGCAATTTCAATATTCATACCCAGAATCGGGTCGAACACGGTTACGGCAAGACTTTCGCCGGTTTCTTCAACCCGGGGCTTTCGGTCCGTGGTATAGCGGATGAAAATGACGCCCAGTTCCCTGGCTTTTTTATAAAGCAGCTCTTTCTCCCCGTAAGTCCGGATATCCCGGTAGAGTATATAGACCTGCCTTTCCGGATTCTGCTCTTTTAAGAAAATGGCGTTTTCAACGGAAGCGGTACAGCATATTTTTGAACAGTATGGCCTGTTCTCATCTCTTGAACCGACACACTGAATAAATACCACGCTCTGTGCGTCGGCCAGGGCGGGATGATCGTGGAAATCATGCCAGCGGGTGACGCGGTCGCTTTTACCATACAGGTATTCTTCGGTATCTGCCGCCGATCCCCCGGTGGCAAGAATGGCCGCGCCGTGCCGGATTGTTCTGTTGCCGTCGCCGTTTGCCACTTCGGTGTCAAAATTACCGATGAAGCCGGATACACTGGTGATCCGCGTTGCGGTCATGACTTCGACGTCCGGATGCGCCGAAACGTTTTCAATCAATTTGTCCAGATGGTTCCGGACAGCCTGGTTTTTATGGCCGGTCGCCGCTCCGCCTAATTGTTCAGACCGTTCAATTATTACGGCCGGAAAGCCCTGGTCGGCCAGGCTTATGGCCGCTGTCATCCCCGCAATGCCGCCGCCGATCACCAGCACATGCTTGTCGATGTCGACCGTGGAAGCGGATAGCGATTCCAAACGGTTGGCCCGGGCCACCGACATGGCCAGCAAATCTTTGGCTTTTTCCGTGGCCGTTTCTTTCTCGTTCGAGTGGACCCAGGTGCACTGGTTCCGGATATTGGCCATATCGAACAGAAAGGGATTCAGGCCGGCGTTTCTGAGGGTTTCCTGGAACAGCGGCTCATGCGTTCTGGGCGTGCAGGCGGCCACGACGACCCGGTTTAAGCCCTTTTCGCTGATTATTTTGGTCATCACGTCCTGGGTGTCCTGGCTGCAGGTAAACAGGTTTTCCTGGGCGTAGGCGACTCCCGGCAGTGTTTTCGCGTATTCGACGATTTGCGGTACATCCGCTATGCCGCCGATATTGGAACCGCAGTTGCACACGAATACGCCGATTTTCGGTTCATCTCCGGACACGTCCGATTCCCGGGGGAATTCTTTCTGCCGCGTCAGGGAGCCCCGGGCCGGGGCCAGCATCCTTGCGGCGCTTTCGGCGGCGGCACTGGCTTCTACCACTGATTCCGGGATGTCCTTGCAGCCCCGGGCCACGCCGGCCACATAAATACCCGGCCGGGATGTCGCCGTCGGAAGCAAAAGGTCTGTTTTAACAAATCCGGAGTTGTTTAATTCAACGTCGATGCTTGCGGCCAGTTGCACGGTCGCCTTCGATGCTTCCATGCCCACAGACAGCACCGCCAGATCAAATTCTTCTTCAACAATCTGTCCGGATTCGTCGATATATCTGAATCGCAGGGTGCCGTCCGGTTTCTCGGTGATGGTATGGACTCTGGAGCGGACGAAACGGACGCCTTCCGTCTTGGCCCGCTCGTAATATTTTTCAAAATCCTTTCCGTAGGTACGGATATCCATGAAGAAAATGGATGCCTCGAAGTCCCCGTGAATATGCTCTTTGGCAAGCATGGCCTCTTTGAGGGCGTACATGCAGCAGACGGATGAACAGTACTGGTTGTCGCACCGGTTTAAATCTCGGGACCCGACGCACTGGAGCCAGGCGATTTTTGACGGTTCCTTTCCGTCGGAAATGCGCTTGATGACCCCCTTGGTGGGGCCGCCGGCCGACAGCAGTCTTTCAAATTCGATACTGGTGACGACATTGGCGTAGCTGGCGTACTGGTAATTGTCAAGATGTGACGGGTCAAACGGTTTAAGCCCGGTGGTCATGATGACCGCCCCGACGTTCAGTTTAAGATCAGCGCCGGTGTCGTCAAACCGGATGGCTTCCGTGGGACAGAACTTTTCGCAGGCTTTGCACCTCCCGTTTTTAAAATAGATACAACTATCGGCGTCAATTGCATATTTCAGGGGTACTGCCTGGGGGTAGGGCACATATATGGCCTTGCGGATATCAATGCCTTCATTGTATTCGTTGACGACTTTCTTGGGGCATTTCTCCGCGCATGCGCCGCAGGCGATACATTTTTCCATGTCCACGTATCTCGGAGACTGCCTGACAGTGACGGTAAAATCGCCTGCTTTTCCGTCAATGGATATCACTTCGGATAAGGTGAGTAACTCGATGTTCAGGTGCCGGCCGACCTCGACCAGTTTAGGTGAAATAATTCACATGGCGCAGTCGTTGGTGGGAAAGGTCTTGTCCAGCTGTGCCATGACACCGCCAATGGCCGGGGAAGATTCCACCAGGTAAACAAAGTATCCGGAGTTGGCCAGATCCAGGGCGGATTGCATACCGGTAATACCGCCGCCGATGACCATGACCGCTCCTGTAAACACTGTTCCGGGCGGGGCGGACTGCGCTTGCTGCTCTGTGCTCATAGGTCTTTCCTTGTTTTAGCGTTGCCGAAGGCTTTATTCGAGGTTCTGTCTGTTTATGGGCTATCCGATGGTGCCCAGTAATTCGGGAAGCTTGTCTTCCCAACCCATGGTGGATATACAAACACCACAAAAGTTTTCTTTTTTTAAGGCGGCGATAAGTTCTTTGGCGATTAATACGCATTCACGTGTTTTATCTCCCGCCTTCTGGATTCGTTGGATCATATCTTTGGGGATTGTAATGTGATCCATGTTTCTATCCATGTATCGCGCCATACCTACGGATTTTAACAGCAGGACCGTAGGGATAATATAGGTGTGTGTGATGTCAATCTGGTTCAGAAAAGGTTTGAGGGCTGAAATGTCAAAGACGGGCGGGGTGATAAAGAAGCGCGCGCCGCGTTTCTTTTTGTTCTCCATTTCCTGAATCTCTTTATCCAGATGGTATTCTTTAACGGATGGGGAAATGGTTGAACCGACAAAAAAATCAGGCCAGCCGTATAGCTCGATACCGGCCATGTCACGGCCTGTATTGAGCTGCTGGATCACATCCAGAAGTTGGTCCAGATCAATGTCGTGAACCGGTTTTGCCTGGTGGTGGTCACCGACACTGGGGTCATCCCCGGTCACCGCCATGATGTTATTGACGCCACAGGCATAAGCGGAAAGCAGGTCGGCTTGAAGTGCCAGGCGGTTTCTATCCCGGCAGTTGGCCTGGATAATGGTTTCCAGCCCTCTCTGTCGAAGGACAAGGGCGCCCCCCAGGGAACTCATGCGCATAACAGCATTACTCATTTCAGGAATTAAAAAAGCGTCTACTGCGCCTTTTACCCTGGTAGCCGTGGCCACCATTTTTGACGCGTCAGCGCCTTTGGGGGGGTCCATTTCAGCAAGAATAACGAAATTTCCCGAATCAAGCCGATCCTTTAATCGCATCCGCATTCCTCCCGGTCGGTTAATTGTTTTTGACACGCTGTCTATTGCCGGACATTAATGCGCAGGGAAACGGCACGGGTACCCCGGGCAAACGACAATGAATGTACGACGGTGGTTTATTCTGTCTGTTGAATACAATGGAATTTTTAGGCACTGAAAGCTTCCTGGTCACGTTCGGGCCAGCTATACGATCTTACATTGTCCTGAGTAAAATCGTCCCCCTCTTCAGCATTCCCGATTTAATACTTGTCATGGGATGTTTTTGTCAACATTAAATTTTTAAGGTCTTAAGGGCCAACGGACCGTCCTGCGTCTGCAGCCTGTGATAAAATATTATGCAGAACTTTTATGCCTGCGTCAAGCTTTTCATACCATTTTTATATAGAATATAGAATTTCTTGTTTTATTACAGTGAGTTGTACGGTTTTGTGGGGGCATTCTCGAATCCGTCATACGCCTTTTTTTTATTTTTCAGGGAAAAAATTATTCAATCGTGAGGGGTTCGGCTCTGGAACGGGATTCTTTGTGCCTGGTGGATTTAACCGTGCTTGTATAGTTTATATGTTATCCGGCAGCAAAAGGGCAGCAGCGGCGTCATTAGCGTTTTGAACATCAGTGCCCTTTGAGCGTATCTGATCTCACTTATCTGAGTTTGGCGGCATTCAGATATTCAGGAAGTTTGTCTTCACCGCCGATGGTAATGATATGCACTCCCTGGCAGAGGTCCTTGAGCCCCTTAACGGTCTCGGCAAACAGCTCTATGCTGGCCTTGGTCTTGTCCGGGGATTTGAGCAGTTTCTGAATGACCCAGTCCGGTACCAGGCCGGACCTGAAATGCCGGTTTAAAAACTTTCCCATGCCAGCTGTTTTTAATATCATCACTTCAGCGATGACCGGCACCTTGAATGTATTGACCTGCTTCATGAACCGGTCAAACTGGTCCAGGTCAAAGATCGGAGTGGTCAAAAAATATCCGGCGCCGACATTCATCATATCTTCCATCTCTTCCATGCCGCGCTTGGGGACATTTTTACCCCAGGGCGTTTCCACGCCTGAGCCCAGCACAAAGTCGATCTTGTTTTGCAGCTCTTTGCCGTCTATGGTATGTCCGGCTTTAAGGTGTTCCAGGACGGAGGCCAGTTTTCCCGAATCCACATGGAAAAACATGTCCTCCTGAAGGCTGTCTCCGGAGATACGATAGTCTTCGGTAAAAACCAGCAGATTTTCCACACCCGCTTCACTGGCCTGGGTCAGGTCTTTTTGAAGCTGGAGTCGGTTCTTGTCCCGGGTGGTGGTCTGGTAAATCGCGTTAAAACGGTTCTGTTTCAAAAGATCGCACGTCTTAATCGTGTCTCCGACAATGCCTTCCAGCTCAATTTCGGACACGGACACGCCGTCGATACGGCCTCTGATTTTCTTAAGATTCTCGATAAGTGTTTCCGGACTGTCTTCACCAAGAGGCGCCTGAACTTCAGAAGTAACGACGAATTGGTTTTTTTTCAGCGAATCCCGTAAATCCATAACAGCCTCCTATCCTTTCATTCCCAGCAATTTGGCCACTTCTTCCTTCAACTTCGCCAGGGGTAACGGTTTGGAAAAACAGACGTCCGCGCCATTTTCCTCCATCTGTTTGAATTTTTCTTCATCAAGGTAGGCGGAGAGGACAATGATTTTGATGTGCTTGGTGTCATCACTTTCCTTGATTTTTTTGCACACTTCGTAACCTTTGATGTCCGGCATCATGATGTCGAGGATCAGCAGGTCGGGGTTGAAGTGATTGATCTGCAGGCCCGCCTCAAAGCCATCGGCCGCCGATATGACCTCATAATTGTATTCGTCCTCCTCCAGTGCCTGAACGATTGATTCGACGATGATCAGGTCATCGTCCACTACAAGGATCTTCTTGTGATTTCGTATCTCCTCTTTTTCAGGAATAGGAATGCCCTGGTTCTTCATAAAGCTTTCCAGATCATCCTTTTTGATGCGCCGGTGCCCCCCAATGGTCCGGTAGGCTTTGATATGCCCGGCATCGACCCAGTTGATAATGGTTTTGGGCGAAACATTGCAGTATTTGCTGGCGGTGAATACAGTCAACGTATCTTCCATGGCCTCTCTCCCTCTTAGTTAACGATTGCCGTCTTTGAAACTTTATTTATTATAGTTATTATAGTATTTACAGGAATAAAAAATGTCAATAAAAAAAATAATAACTATAATAACTATAATAACTATACCTGGCGGAGCGACAAATTTTTCTGATAATCATTTGAAACTAAAGGAATATGGCCAAAATCTTCACGCCTTACCGAATATTTCATGATATATCGGGCCAGAGTGAAACGGGAGAACCGCGGCTAGAACAATATGAGTGATCAGGCGTTTTTACTGCAAGGCAAGGTAATGATAAACGTGGCCCCTTCGCCCGGTTTGCTGACCACTTGTATATCACCGTCGTGGTCTTTAATAAAACCGTAACAAACCGATAAGCCCAGCCCGACGCCTTTGACGCTGTCTTTTTTGGTGGTAAAAAAAGAGTCAAAGATTTTTTCAATATACTCTTGTTTAATGCCCGGGCCGGTATCGGAAATGGTAATAACCAGACTACCGCTTTTGGGGGCCGTTGAAACCGTCAATGTTCCGCCATCGGGCATAGCATCCATGGCATTGGAAAAGATATTGATAAAGACCTGGCGGAGCTGATCTCTTGAGGCATAAACCTCTCCAGGCGCCTCAACAAACGCGGATTTGACTTTAATGCTGTTCTCTTTAAACCGCTTTTCATAAAAGAGAAGGAGTTCCTCAAGAACCGTGTTGATATTCAGGTTGGCTTTCTTGACCTCATCCGGCGTTGAAAACGAGAGCATCTTCTTGAGCATATCCGCCAGTCGCTCAACTTCTGAAAGTGACATGTCCAGCAGTTTTCGTCGCTTGTTGGTCGGGGGGATTTCGGTTTTTAACAACTCCAGTGTATTCATAATCCCGTAAAGGGGATTGTTGAGTTCATGGGCGATTTGAGACGTCAGGCGACCCATGGCGGCCAGTTTTTCAGAATGGAGTAATTGCTGGCGGGTCTGGCTGAGCGTGCGTTCAATTGTCAACCAATCACCGAGATCAACAAAAATACCCACCGTAGCAATCTCTTGTCCCTGTTCATCATATATTATTCCGGCTGATAAATTGCCCTCAATTTCCTCTCCGTTTTTGCTCTTCACAAGCAGCGGATATGATTTCAACACGCCTTTCCCGCCATAATCATCACTTCTTAACATTTTCATTACGGTGCGGGCCATACCCTTGGGGTAAACCTCTTCAACACTCATCTGCCCCACGACGTTTTCGGCTTTATATCCCAGAATCTTCTCCGCCCCGTTATTCCAGATAATCAGTCCGCCTTTCAGGTTGGCCGCCATAATGGCGTTGGGCGAACATTGAATGGTCTTATCTAAAAAATCGAGCGCTTCTTTCATGATGTTTTCCATTTTTTTCCGCTCTGACTGATCGACGACGATCCCTTCATACCCGACAATGTTTCCTTCAGCGTCATAGCGGACATTACTGGTTAAAAGCACCTGGATAGTCGTGCCGTCTTTTTTCTTCCATTCAATTTCGTAGTCAACAACACTGCCTTTTTTTTCCACAATTTTCTGGTATTCTTTTCTGTCCTCAGGCTTAAGGTAAATATCTTTGGCAAGGTCCAAAGCCAGAAAAGCGTCTTTTTCATCATACCCCATCATCCTTAACAAGGCCGGGTTTACATCCAGAAATCTTCCTTCTTTACTGCTGATGAAAACACCGCATCCGGCATGCTCGAATAATCGTTTATAATTTTCTTCCGACGATTTTAAACGTGCTTCCTGCTTTTTACTGTCTGTAATATCCCTGTAAATAGACAGTTTGGACATGGAACCGTCCTTATTGGAAACGGGCAGTTCCACTAAATGAAAGGTTCTGTCAACCTTGGGGACATAGATCTCACTGTCGTTTTCAACCCCGGTCTTCAGGATTTGTTCATACTTACACCAGGGGCAAACGTCATTTCGGTCATTCAGTACCTTAAAACATTTTTCTCCCACGCCTACCCCGAACAACTGGATCATGGCCTTGTTCATGTATTCAACAATATAGTCTTCGCCAACAATATAGATACCATCTTCAAGGGCATCCATGGCATCAATCAACCGGTTCATGCTGTGTGCGGCCATGAAACAGTCCTCCATAATTGAATTTAAAATGAAATTGGTGATTAAAGAAATAGGGCGCCCGTGAGCAATTTGTCAAGGGGCTTCAGCCACATTTATTCGTATCGCCGGACGCCCGGGCAGCCGGCAGGCAAAACACCATCATGTTTTTTGCCTTTTGATCGGCAAAGGGTCGGTGCGAAGATACCTGCGGCTGTCTGGGCCCGGCTTCTTGGCCCCCAGGAGCATGTGTATGGCTATGCATGGGTATTGTTCAGGATTTGCCTTTGGCCAGGGTTGCCGTCAGGTCGGACAAGGATTGCTGTAACAATACGGCATCCTTCGTCTGTGAATAGGCGCCGGTAATTCTCAGCAGTTGTTCGGTAATGGTATCGACCTCAAAATCATATTGTTCTTCAGGCGCTGATGCCGGCGCTTTGGCGTCTTTAAACAGATCCGTCCGGGATTGTCGTATGGCATCCACCATCTGGTTAAATTCTTCAGAATTATGAAGCTTGAATAAAAAATTCTGAAAGGCCAGGTCGTCTTCCAGGTGGAAACCCAGCTGGCTGGCCCGGCGATAAATTTTAACCACCGGCTGATTTTGCAAAACTGCGTCAAACAATAACAAAAAAACCAGTGGTTTTCGTCCCAGTCGGGAAAACACATATAGTGGCGCACTCCCCCTGGCATAAACCTTTTCGTAGAACATTTTGACGTCCGACAACTGGATCGCATCTCTTTGTACGGGAATGTTAATGTAGTTCAGCCCGAGTTCCCGGGCATGTTTTTTAACATAACCACCGAACAATTCTTCTTCGTCCCTTAAATCAATAAGGGTTTTGTAACCCAGTTCTTTTAGCTGCTTAAGATCGTCGAGGCCCGGAACCAGCCCGATGGTGATACGTTCATTGAATTTTTTGGCGTTCTGCATGATAGTTGCCTCCTGTAAAGTCGGGGAAATTATATCAGGCGACAACCGTAACTTATCTTAATTTATATCAACACCTTTTAAGTGTGTCAATATTTTTTGGTGTTGTGTTTGATTTGTCTTGACAAGCGTTTTGGCCGGGTTTAATATCATACTAAATTTGTATGAATTTATCCGAGCGCAATTGTATGATTAGGCGGGCGAGGCCGGGAGAATCAAAGCATTACATTCAAAAAGGGTTTTTGATGCTGCCGGAACAGCCTGATCCGGGGGGAGGCAAAAAATACGCGGGCGAATCGCCCGATGCGTTTTGATAATAACCATCGAATTTTCATCTCATCTGTAAAGTCGCATCCGGGACCGGCGATGGTTTAATTCCCGATTCTTATTTCTGGGAGCGTTGTTTTGGAATATCAGAACATTTTATTCTGCACAGATTATTCAGATGACGCGGAGTCCGCTTTTATTCATGCTCTGGACCAGGCCGTAAAGTATGGTGCCAAACTCCATTTCATCAATGTTATCCCCTCGGTCAATCCCTGTGGCCTCCATCTCCATGAATCAATGTCAAAGGAAGACAGTAGAAAAGAAAGCGATGCCCAGGATCAACGCCTGCGACTCGAAGAATTGGGCGCTTTGAAAAAGGCCTATGAGAATAAGTGTCAGGATGTGGTTGAACATACGTTTGAGATTAAAGTCGGCTCACCTGACGTGGAGATTATTAAATACGCCGATGAAAACAGGGTTGATTTGATTATCCTCGGCACCGCGGGACGACATGAAAAGCGTCGTCTGACCTACACCAAGACGGCCGCCAATGTTTCGAAATACGCCAATTGCCAGATCATTACCATCGGCAGTCCGGAACGGGAAACGTCGCCGGACGGTTGATGATGGCGGAAAAAGAGGCTCGATGATGGACCTGTCACATAAAGATCGCCTGCAGGACCTGACCTTCAAGAGCATTATCGATGCCCTGCCCTGTTACCTGATGATTCAGAACAGGGATTTCCAAATCCTGTTCGCCAACCACAGTTTTTTAAAAGATTTCGGCGCTGATGCGCCCGGTAAAACCTGCTACGCGGTCTTAAAGGGGGTTCAGCATAAATGCCAGGAATGCCCGGTAAAGGAAACGTTTAACGATAAGGGGTTTCATGTTTCCGAAGAGACCATCTATTTGAACGACGGCAGAATAATGGAAATGCTGGCCTTTTCTGCTCCCCTCTTTGACGTGGTCGGTAATGTCATGGCTTCCATCAAGCTGCTGGCTAATGTCGGGTCCATTAAAAGCATGCATCGGGAGCTGGTTGCCCTGGGGCAGTCCATTGCCTTTCTTTCCCATGATATCAAAAACATCCTTGAGAACCTGCATGGCGGCGTATATGTAGTGGATGAAGCCATCCAGGAAAAGGACTGGTCGCTTTCTCTTCAGGGATGGGATGTCGTCAAACGTAATATCACCGAAATTACCCGTATTTCCCAGAACATTCTTTTCTCTGCCAAAGACCGGCAGCCCGTACTTCAGGATATTTCACCGGAAGAACTGGCCCGACAGGCCGGGCTGCTGTTTGCCGACAAGGCTCAAAGTCAGGGCGTCCAATTGCTGCTTCAACTGAACCCGGATGTTCCCAACCAAAAAATGGACCCGGCGGGTATTTCACGAATGCTGAGCAATCTTATCTGGAACGCCCTGCAAGCCTGCCAGAAAGATAAACAAAAGAAGCTGCACCAGGTGTTTGTGAGGCTTGATTTCTATGACAATTTTCATTTCATGTTTGAGATTGAAGACAATGCCGGCGGGATGGAAAGGCAAACGTATGACAATCTTTTCAAGGAAATTTTTTCCACTAAGGGGCATTCCGGCACCGGTCTCGGGCTGATGCTGGTAAGGCGTATCGTGAAAAATCACCACGGAAAAATCGAGGTACTGACCAAACCGGGCAGGGGCAGTCTTTTCCGTATTATTTTCAAGCTATAAGGAGGTGCCATGGCCGAGAACAGCAGGAAAATACTGATTATCGATGATAATTCGGATTATCTCTTCACCATGGAGACGTTTTTGTCCAGAAACGGATTTACGGTCGTCACCGCTGATGACGGTGAAAAAGGCCTGGAGCTGATCCGGAAGGAAAATCCGGACCTGGTTCTACTGGATGTGATGATGACGTCTCTTTACTCGGGTTTTGAGGTCTGCCGGCAGATGAAGAACGACCCGAAGACGCGGGATATACCCATCATCGGTATTTCCGGCATGAAGGATGAGCTCGGTGTGCAGTTCGATTTGAATCGTGATGCCGAATATTTCAGCCCGAATACTTTTTTTGATAAACCGGTCGACAAACAGGCCCTGTTGAAATGCATTAATAACCTGCTGGCTGAATCAACACCATGAGTCGAAAGCTTTTCTGTGTGACCAACAACCTGGGGAAAAAGAATGCAAAAACCTAAACCATTTCATGTGATGTTTTTGACAGCGGTGATCGTTGTCGTTTTGTTGTTGTCCATATCCGGTCTGACGGTTGCCATGAGCGGCCGTCCGGGTGTCAAGCAGCGTCCGGACCTGCTGGTTATTGATATCCCGCCGGTAGAAGGGCAGGACAAAATGGCCGGGGTCAGTTTTCTGCACGGGCCCCACAGTGAAGCGGTTAAACACGACTGTTCCGTCTGTCATATGACGGATGATGTCGGGCCGGTATTCAAATTTAAACGTCTTTCCGATACGCAAGGGAAAGACCTCATGAATCTTTTTCATGAAGAATGCACGGCCTGCCATGTGGAGCGGAAAGAGCAGAAATTAAAAACCGGGCCCCAAGCCGGTGAATGCCGTGTCTGCCACAATACCCGGCCGATGTCGGAACCGGGGCAGCAGAAGGTGGCTTTTGACCGGTCGCTTCATTTCCGCCATGAAAAATCAGCTGATATCAAACCGGCCTCAAGGCAAGGTGAGGGCAATTGCAGCGTCTGTCATCATCAATACAACCCCAAAACGCTGGATATTTACTATGAAAAAGGGCGCGAAGGCGCATGCACTTACTGCCACAAGGAAGCGCCGGTTGACAAAATCCGATCAATCCGCCGGGCCGCCCATGATTCCTGTGTGGCCTGTCACAGCAGACTGCTTAAAAAGCAGGTTGCGGCCGGTCCGGTAACCTGTGCGGCCTGTCATGACGTAAATGCCTTTAAAGATATCGAGCCCCTCAAGGATGTGCCCCGCCTGGAAAGAAATCAACCGGAGGCGATATTTATCAGCGCCTGGGGTGCGATGAACCTGACCCCGGCCGAAACGGAAAATATCGAAAAACAGTACATGAACGTTGTGCCTTTTGATCACCGCTCCCATGAAGAGGCCGTTGTCTCCTGTAAAACCTGTCACCATGAATCCCTGGATAAATGCGGCCGTTGCCATACGCCGGAAGGTTCGGAAAAGGGTGGTTATGTCCGGCTCGATCAGGCCATGCATGCGCAAGACAGCGATCACAGCTGCCGGGGATGCCATGACAGGCAGAAAACAATGCGTCCGGACTGCGCGGGATGTCATTCTCTGATGGCGGAAAAACCCTTTGCTGATCAGGCTTGCGCTAAATGCCACGCTTCCGGCATACCGGCCGTGACACTGGCGAGCATGGAACCGGCGGATCAGAAGAAGATGGCCCGATCGGCGCTGAGCGGGCTTGCGGCCATGTTCAAGCCGGTGGTTGATGAGAAGATTCCGGACAAGGTGATCATTGATGCCATCGCCAAAGAATACGCGCCCAGCCAGTTCCCCCACCGGAAAATCGTCAAATCGATTATGGAAAGAATCGAGGGCAGTGAAATGGCCCGGGTATTCCATGGCGACGGTCGCACCCTCTGTATGGGATGCCATCATAACAGCCCCCTGTCTGATGAACCGCCCCGATGTGCCTCCTGCCACGGACAATCGACATTTACCAGGGATGGACGTCCCGGTTTAAAGGGCGCTTATCACGGTCAATGTATTACCTGTCACCAGAAGATGAACATAAAGGCGGTGGCGGCCACTGACTGTACCAAATGTCATCAGGAAAAAAGCCCATGAAAAAGAAGGATGAAGGTGAGTTTATGAAAATTTCCCGTAGAAAATTCCTGGGGTATCTGGGTGGCTTCTGTGCCGGAACGACATTGCCGGGTGTCGGAAGGGCTTATGGCGCTGCCAATAAACATTTTTCCGGGTATCCGGGCAGCCTTGGTGTGCTTCATGATGTCTCAAAATGTATCGGCTGCCGCAGGTGTGAAGCCGCTTGTAATGAGGCCAATGGAATGCCCGCCCCGGAAAAACCGTTTGACGATTTGTCGGTGCTTGAACAAGGCCGCAGAACCACTGCTGAGGCCTACACCGTGGTCAACCGGTTTCTTCCGGAAGGCAGGCCGCAAAAGCCGGTGTTTGTGAAAACCCAGTGCAATCACTGCCTGGAGCCCGCCTGTGCTTCGGCCTGTTTTGTCAAGGCCCTGAAAAAGGATAAATCCGGAGCGGTGGTGTATGATGAGTCCCTCTGCGTGGGATGCCGATACTGCATGATTGCCTGCCCGTTCAATATTCCGGCCTATGAATACAATGACCCCCTGACGCCGGCCGTGACCAAGTGTACCATGTGTTTTACCACCCGGTTACAGCAGGGAAAGAAACCGGCCTGTGTGGAGGGCTGCCCTAAAGAAGCACTGATATTCGATGAAAGGGAAAAACTGGTCAAAGCCGCCTGGAAGACGATTTTCAAATATCCGGACCGTTATGTCAGCCATGTTTATGGTGAACACGAGATGGGCGGCACCAGCTGGCTGTATATTTCGCCGGTTGCTTTTTCGGAAATCGGTATGCGGGAAGACCTCGGCATCCAGTCGGCCGCCTCTTTTACCGCCGGCCCGTTAAGCGCGGTCCCTATTGTGGTCGGTTTGTGGCCGGTTCTCTTGACCGGTATATATGCCATTTCCAAACGAAAAGACAAAATCGCACAGCAGGAGCAGGCGGCCGCCGTTCAGACGACCGTGACGGATATGCAGGCGGAGATGGCCCGGCAGTTGGAGGCTCAGAAGGAAAAACTGGCCAGGGAAAAAGAAGCCGCCATCAGCTTTGAAGTCAAAAAAGCGCTGGAAGAGGCCGCACAGCAGACCGAGGAAACACCATCCGAAGATCCCGGGCAAACGCCATCAGAGGATCAGGACTTAAAGGAGGAATAGATGCTTCAGGACAAGCTTTTAATCGAAAAACCTGAAATGACGCCTTTCAACATCGTTGCCGGTATCATTTTACTGGCCGGCGGCATTCTGACGATTATGCGGTTTGCGGGCGGTCTGGGCGCGGTGACCAATCTGGACAACAATTATCCCTGGGGGATCTGGATCGGGTTCGATCTGCTCTGTGGCGTGGCCCTAGCCGCCGGTGGATATGTGACATCCGCAGCCTGCTACATTTTCGGGCTGAAGCGCTTTCATTCAGCGGTGCGGCCGGCGATTCTGACGGCCTTCCTGGGCTATGCCCTGGTGGTGCTGGCCCTGCATTATGATGTGGGACGACCGTGGCGGTTGCCGTATCCCATCTTTTTTTCCCAGGGAACGACTTCACTGCTGTTTGAAGTGGGCTTATGCGTTTTTCTTTACCTGACGGTCCTTTTTGTTGAGTACAGCCCGGCGGCCCTGGAATGGCTTGGATTGAAGACGATCCGGAACCTGGTGGTCCGTCTGACCCTGGTGCTGACGATTTTCGGGGTCATCCTGTCCACCCTGCACCAGTCCTCTCTGGGCGCTCTGTTCATGATCGCGCCTTCAAAGCTTCACCCGTTATGGTATTCTTCCTACCTGCCGGTCTATTTCTTTGTCTCCAGTATTTTCGCGGGCATGTCCATGGTAATCGTCGAAGGCGGCCTGGCACACAAATATCTGAAGGAGAAGATGGACCAGACCCACCTGGACGAGAACCAAGGCGTGGTGCTGGGATTCGCGCGGGCGGCCTCGCTTGTCATGATGGGGTATTTCGGTATCAAGGTCATCGGCCTGGCTGTCGATAACAACTGGCACTATCTGGGGACCGGATGGGGGGCCTGGTTTATCCTGGAAATCGCCGGGTTCATCCTGCTGCCGGCCTTTCTGTATGCCATCGCGGCCCGGGAAAAAAATATGAAACCCGCCAGAGCGGCCGCCTGGATCACGGTTCTGGGAGTCGTTTTAAACCGGCTCAACATATCGGTCGTGGCCTTCAACTGGTATCTGCCGGCTTCGCAAAGGTATGTCCCCAGCATAATGGAAATCGGTACTTCCGTATTCATTGTCACGCTGGGCGTTGTCATTTACCGCTTTATTACCACCCGGATGCCGATTTTGTTCGAACATCCGGAATACAAGACGGAAGACAATCATTAAAGGATAAATAGAATGGAAGAGATGTTTTACACATTGCAGGATTTCATGACCCATACCAAGGGTGTTGTTTACATCATTATGGGGGCCATTCTGGTACTGATGCCGCTTTTCTGGCGCTTTTTGACGGATAA
This sequence comes from Desulfosudaceae bacterium, assembly GCA_963674745.2. Taxonomy (GTDB): domain Bacteria; phylum Desulfobacterota; class Desulfobacteria; order Desulfobacterales; family Desulfosudaceae; genus JBFMDX01. The sequence goes on from CAXXDV010000001.1 coordinate 2,482,130, forward strand.
GGATGATCAGAAACCCACTTTTTAAGGGCACCTTTAAAAATTGCCTTTTGGCCCGATGTCGGCGTTGTGCTCAAATTTTAATCCTCGAAATACTACAATGTATTCCTCCGGTTAAAATTCTCGCACGCCTTGACCTCGAACCAAAATCCTAATTTTTAGAGATACCCTTAATGATGCCAACAAGAGAGGGAGGTTGCGATGTATGCGTTTTTAACCGGTGCGGGATTCTGGTTTTCCCTGATGGTCTTTTTCGTGGGCTGCCTGATCCGCGTGGTGCTTTATTTCAAGGGGCTGGACTGGCAGCTGGATCGCGTGGCCTATAAGGCTTATCCGGCCCAGGGGCTCAAAGGCGCGTTGCGCTCCATTTATAAATGGCTGATGCCGTTCGGGACCTACGGCTGGCGCCGGCAGCCGGTCATGACGGTTCTTTTTTTCAGCTTCCATGCCGGAGCCATACTGGTGCCTTTGTTCCTGCTGGCCCATCAGACCTTTTTAGAAGACAAAATCGGTTTCTCTGTTTTGTCATTGCCCGTTCCGGTTGCCGATTTTTTGACCTGGGTGGTTGTGGTCAGCGCGGCCTTTATCGTTTTAAGACGTCTGGCCCTGCCCGAGGTGAGAATACTGACGACCTGGGCCGATTACCTGATCCTCCTGGTGTCGGTAGCGCCTTTTATAACAGGTTTGATTGCCCGTTATGAGCTCGGCAACTATGACTTCTGGCTGACGACTCACATCCTGAGCGGAGAGATCTTTTTGATCCTGGTGCCGTTTACCAAATTATCTCATATCGTTTTATTTTTCGCTTCACGGGCACAGCTGGGGATGGATTTCGGCATTAAACGGGGCGGGCTGAAAGGCACTAAAATGGCCTGGTAGTTTATGTTAATTTGATTATTTTAAGGAGGCAGGAATTCATGCCCGAAGGAAAATTGTGCAACAGACAACCGTTGGCGACCGCCGATGAGATCATCACCCTGCTGGCGGATAAAAGCGGGGCCGAGTATTACCGGGAGATGAAGTCCCTGAATGTGGATACCACCCTGTTGTGGTCCACCATACAGAAGACATTCAAGTCCCGCATGAAAACCTGGCTGGAAATATGCGCCCATTGCGGCATGTGCGCCGACAGCTGTTTCTTTTATCGTATCAACGACAGGGATCCGAAACAGGTGCCGGCCTACAAGATCCAGTCCACCCTGGGTGAAATCGTCAAACGCAAGGGAAAGGTCGACAACCCGTTCATGCGTCATGCCATGGAGGTCGCCTGGGCCCAGTGCACCTGCTGCAATCGTTGTGCGCTTTACTGCCCTCATGGAATCGATACCGGCGTGATGTTCGGGTATCTGCGGGGGCTTTTGTATCAGCAGGGATTTGTGCCCTGGGAGTTGAAAATCGGTGCCGGTATGCACCGGGTGTACCGGGCTCAGATGGATGTCACCGATGAAGATTTCGTCGAGACGTTTGAGTGGATGGTGGAAGAATACGAGGACGAGTACCCGGGGTTGACCGTGCCGGTCGATAAAGAGAACGCCGACATCCTGTATACGGTCAACGCGCGCGAAGTCAAGCATTATCCCGAAGACCTGGCCGAGGCGGCCATCCTTTTTCATCTGGCCGGAGAAAACTGGACGGTAACTTCCAAAGGTTGGGAGCAGACCAGCCTGGCCATGTTCGCGGGTGACTGGGCGGCCTGTAAAATGCAGGTGGAAAGCGTTTATGATGCCATGGATCGTCTGAAACCCAAAAGAATGGTCGGGACAGAGTGCGGGCACGCCCATCGCGCCACGGTCGTGGAAGGGCCATACTGGGCGGGTCGCAAAAACGGGAAACCGCCGGTTGAGTCGATTCACTATGTGGAATGGCTGGCCGAAGCGTTAAGGGCAGGGAAGTTGAAAATAGACCCCGCCAAGCGGATAAAGGAACCGGTTACCATCCAGGATTCGTGTAACTATATACGGAACCATGGGCTAAAAGAGGCGACCCGGGAAATTGTTTCCCACATCGTGGCGCCGGGATATTTCATCGAGATGTCGCCCAACCGGGAACACAACTACTGTTGTGGCGGCGGCGGCGGGTTCAATGGCATCGGCGTTTTTCGCGCCCAGCGGAATAAAGCGCTGATTACCAAGCGGGACCAGATTCTTGCGACCGGTGCCAAACTGGTGCTTGCGCCCTGTCACAATTGCTGGGATGCCATTCGCGATCTGGAAGAAGAGTACGATATCGGGATCCGCTGGTCGTTTTTAAAACCCCTGCTGTTAAAGATGGTTGAAATTCCTGACCATTTAATGCCGCAGGAGTGAGGCGGGAGAAACAGGCTGAATACAAGACAATGATACGCAGGTAGATCAAAGAAATAATATAAAAGCGGGGTTTGCCAATGTTTCAGAGAATACTGTTCGCGACATCAGCCACCGAGGCTTGTGATCACGCGGCCCGGGTCGCTTTTAACATCGCGGCCATGAACCGGTCGTCCTTGCACATTTTTCATGTGCTCGGCGTGCCGACCCGGGGATATAGCCAGGATGTCATGGATGTCAAAACAAAAGAAAAAGTTGAAGTCGACGCTGAATATGTCTCATGGGTCAAGGAAGAGGTCCGCACCTATTATGAGGAACAGCTGAAGGACAAGGCCGATACCGAGATAGAGGTGGCTGTCGGCTTTCCGCATCGGGAGATTCTGCGCCAGGCCAGGGCCATCAATGCGGACCTGATTGTTCTGGGCCGCAGCACCGGCCAGGAGGCGGATTCGGTTTATAAAAAAAGCATGGCTGGTTCAACCGTTCAGCGGGTGGCCAGGGCCGCGCGCTGCCCGGTTTTGACCGTCAGTCGTCCGGCGGCATCGTTCTGGGGGGGGCTGTCCAATATCGTTTTCGGAACGGATTTTTCCGGGGCGTCGGATAAGGCCTTTGCGTTTGCCGTCGAACTGGCCCGGTCGCTTGGCTGCGAATTGCATATCTTTCATGCCCTGGATGTCAGTGCCATGCTGGTCGGAAAGGCCATAACCCAGGATGAGATCGAGCAGGGCCGCAGGGAAGCGCTGCGTCGGATACGGGGAAAATATATTTCCGGCATGGAAGGTATCAAAAACTATACAATGGAAGTCTGGGAAGGCATACCGTTTATCGAGATCGTAAAATATGCCCGGGAAAATTACGCCGACCTGATTGTTTTGGCGCATCACTCCCGGCCCGAAGAAACGGAGATGTCCACCATCGGCAGTAATGTGGAACAGGTGATTGTCCGCGCCGGCTGCCCGGTGATCAGTATGAACCGATAGGGATAAATGTTATTAACCATGAACATTGAGAGGTGCCTATGAAAAAGATTCTGATAATCGACGATGACCCGGAGATCCGGGACTATCTGTCCACCCTGTTTGAGGACAATGGCTATCAGGCGGTTACCGCCGCCGATGTGCCAGGGGCGCTGCAGACGGCTAAAGATGAGCGGCCGGATCTGATAACACTGGATTTGGATATGCCCGGTGAATGGGGTCCCCGGTTCTACCGCCATCTTTCGCAGGACAAGGAGCTTAAAAACACGCCCGTGATCGTTATCAGCGGTTTATCCGGAAACAAGTATGCCATTGCCAAAGCCGTGGCCAGTCTGACCAAGCCGTTTGACCGGGAAGAGCTGATGTCGATTGTAAATGAAACACTGAATCCCGGAAAATAACAATTTTGTGTTTGTTGTTTTTTGCTGTTGAATAAACAGTTAACCCACAAACCGGTTTTTCGAAAATGGCCCAGACAGTTCTCCTGATTGACGGTGATGCCAGTCGTGCCGACGCGCTGAAAATATTTCTGGCACGAAAACACGTTGAGGTGATGACGGCCGTCACGGCGGAGAGGGCCGGCCGCTTGATGGCCGGTCATGACTACCGGATTATACTCGCCAACCCATACGGAGTCGGCACCAGATTTCCTCTGAAGCTGAAAAAATTCAAGGCGTCAAAACCGCTGCCGCCGCTTATCGTGTTTACCCCTAAAGATATGACAGACCGGGCCATGGATGACTTTGGTACGTTGGCCGTCAGTTATCTGCAAACGCCGATTAACAGCAAAGCCCTGGAACTGGCCATCCAATATGCCGAAAATGCGATCCGGGATGAAAAAAAAATGACCAATTACGCCCAGCAGCTCAGCGACCTGCACAACGCCCAGATCCTTTACCACCAGTTGTTCAATGAAGTCCCTTGTTATATTACAGTACAGAACAGGGACCTGCGGCTCACGGACAGTAATTTGAAATTCAAAGAAGACTTTGGTGATGTCGTGGGCGGGTTTTGTTACGAAATATACAAGCATCGGAAATCCCCCTGTCCGGGATGCCCGGTGGCCAAAACGTTCGCCGATGGCTTGTCCCACGGTACGGAAGAGGTCGTGACCTCGCAATCAGGACGGCAGTACAATGTTATTACCCAAACCGCGCCTGTCCGGGACGAAACCGGTGAGATTACCCAGGTCATGGAAATATCCACCAACATTACCAAGGTTCGCCAACTTCAGGATCATCTTTCTTCCCTGGGGCTGATGATCGGTTCCATCTCCCACGGTATCAAAGGCACATTGACCGCGCTGGACGGCAGTATATACCAGCTTGAAAGCGGACTGCAGAAAAACGACCAGCAGCGGATTGAGAAGTCCTTTTTCAAGCTGAAAAGGATATCAGAAGGCTTAAAGCGAATGGTACTGGACATCCTCGATTATGCCAAATCAAGAGAACTCAAATACCAGAAGGTGGAGATCGGCGAACTGGTGGGAGACGTCATTTCGACTGTTTCCAAATTGGCTCAGGACAACAAGGTCAGGCTGGAGACGGATATTGAAGATGGGCCGGGCCGGATTGAAATAGACGCCAACTGGATGCAGACGGCCCTTGTCAACTTAATGGAAAACGCGATTGAAGCCTGCGGTGTCGACTCGTCGAAAAAAGACCATTGTGTCAGGCTGACAGTCCGATCCCAGGATGATGATCAGATCTGTCTTTCAATTAAAGATAACGGCGTCGGCATGAACAAGCGAACCAAAGATTCTCTGTTTACGTTATTCGCCTCTTCCAAAGGGGCCAAAGGCACGGGATTGGGCCTTTTCATTGCCAACCACGTGGTGGCTCAGCATGGCGGCACCATAGACGTTACCTCCCGCCTGAAAAGAGGCACCAGTTTTGAAATATGTCTGCCCAGAAAGAGGGTTGAGCATCCCAGAATCTGCATTTATCCGGAAACGCATCGACAAATGACCTACTGACATAAACCGACGCTGATTACAGATGGACAGACCGTTTAGAAAGATATAATCTAAAATATTGTACATTTTAAGTTGTGTCTCATTTTGAAAAAGAATATATGCGGGGCATCATGCGCTTGACGACAAAAAGCCGGTACGGAACCCGGTTGTTACTGGATCTGGCCATCAATGGCCGGGAGAAATATGTCCCTTTAAGTGATATTTCCAAACGTCAGAGTATCTCTTTGAAATATCTTGAGCAATTGACCAGTAAGCTCAAAAGAGATGGCCTTATTATCAGTCGCCGCGGTCCCTTCGGCGGCCATAAACTGGCCTATGATCCTGAAAAAATTACAATAGGTGATGTCGTCAGGAGCCTCGAGGGAAAGACGGCGCTGACGGAGTGCTCGGAGTCCAAAGAGCCTTCTTGTGGCGTCTGCAACAGAGCGGGGGCATGCCTTTCACGATGGGTCTGGGTCGAAGCCAGTAATGCCATGTTTGATCGCCTGAATCAGATTACCCTGGAGAGCCTGATCAATGGTCAGCATTCCCCCCGGCCAAAGGCGGTTTCGGAAAAGAAGTAGTCTGCGGGAGGGACAATCGTTCCCCCGTCCTTTGTTTCCCACTCATTTTTAATAGGTTTCATAAACCTGTTCATTTCTATGTCTGAAAAGCCGGCATAGACAGGGGACGTTTTTAAAATCCATTGACAAGAAGGTGGGGAAACGATAATCATTTTCATCTGAGATATAACTCAAAATAATGCACGGGTCGAAATGTATAGGTTCTTTTATGCCGGTATATTAGGCATAACACCATAATTTAAAAATGTTTTATACAGCAACAAGCGCCTTTGCCGGGGGGGCCAAAGACAATGCACAGGAAACAGAAGATGACAGCGCAAAAAACCAAAAAGGTGTTAAGCGGTTATATTATTATTGTGTTATTTATCCTGACGGCCGGTTGCCATCATCCGGCCGGCAATTCTGCCATCGAAAATCCGACACTGGATGTCATCGTGCTGGATGCCATGCAAATATTCGGCCCCCTTGAACGACCGGCCGTGGCCTTTCCCCATGATCTGCATGTCACTGCCGTAAAAGACAAAGGCGGTTGCAACGCCTGTCATCAGCAGGCCGGCAAAGGCGTTCTTTTTACGTTCGTGCCCATGGCCGATATGTCGGATCGGACGGCCATGAATACCTGGCATGACCGCTGCATCGGTTGTCATGAAAGGTCGGTCGATGAAGGCCAGGCCGGCGGGCCATTGACCTGCGGCGAGTGCCATATCAAAACCCTGCCGGGCATACCGGCTGTTCAGACACCGAATTTTTATGATACCTATCACGAGCTCCATGAAGCCCTGGATGACGGATGCGGCCTCTGCCACCACGAATACGACGCTCAAACGGGAAAGTTGTATTATGAAGAAGGCATGGAGAGCGCCTGCAGTGAATGCCATGGAAAAAGTGCGAAAGACAATATGCCGTCACTCAAAGACGCTTCCCATTTGTCATGTGTCAATTGCCATCTGGAGACGGGCTTGAGCGAGGGGCTGGAATTACCGGTGGATTGTTCCGGCTGCCATGAAACCGGGGTGAAGCCGGCTCAATAAAACAGACATGCTGTCGATGAGGTAAGTTTGAAGGAGAGAAAAGTCAATGAATGATATGTCAACCTGGGACTGGGAAACCGGTGAGAAATGCCTCGCGGATCTCAACCAATGGCGGTCTGAATACAGCTGGGTGGAAGAACCCGTTTTCAGCCCGGACGGTGAGAGAATCGCCTGCATCGTCAATATCGACGACGCCGAATTCAATGTCTGTGTCAATGGCACATTGTGGGAAACTGAAGCGAATTTTGAAAAGGCCTGGTACCTGAGATTCGCTCCGGACGGACGCCTGACGGCCATTGTCTCCCAGGACATGGCCTGGACCCTGGGTGTGGACGGTGTCGTCTGGGAGAACAGTTTTGACTATTTATGGAATACACAGTTCAGCCCGGATGGTTCGGTGATCGCGGCCTCGATTCAATCCGGCGGCGAGTACGGACTGATTGTAGATGACGTTCCCTGGGAAAATCTTTTTTCCAACCTGACCGGAATGTGTTTAAGTGCTGACGGCAAAAGAGGCGCTGCGGCTGTTCAGAATGACGAGTGCGGCGAAACCGATCTTTTCAAGTTTCAGGAAGGGGTTTATACCGTGGCTGTTGACGGTGACCCCTGGACCCGGAATTTTACCAATGTCTGGGGCATGGCTTTCAGCCCGGATAACGAACATGTAGCCGCGGAAGTCCGTCTTAATCTTTATGATTACACCCTGGCAGTTGATGGCAAACCATGGAGCCAGACCTTTTCCTGTGTCTGGGAACCGATTTTTCATCCGACCCGGGGAACGGTCATTGCGCCGGTAAGGTCCGGGGCCAAGTGGGGGCTGGCCGAGGACGGGACAATGATCTGGAAACCGGAATTCGACCAGTGCTGGCATCAGATGATTCATGCCGGCAGTGACCGGCTGGCCGCCATCGTGGCCCCGTCTTATGGCAAATGGACCGTGGCCGTGGACGGTGAGCCCTGGTCCGTGCGTTTCGGCGACATTGTTCCCGAAGCTGTTTTTTCGCCGGATGGCCGGTCTGTGGCCGCCCTGGGTGTTGATAAAGGTGTTTACCGGGTGTCAATAGACGGTGACGTCTGGCCGGAAAAATTTGACATGGCCTGGGCCCCGGTGTTCTCTCCAGATGGGAAAACGGTAGCGGCCAGGGTTGAGAAACAGGGCCAATACACCATCGTTGTCAACGGGAAACTGTGGGGCCGGCAATGCCAGGCCGTGGGTGAGCCGGTATTCAGTCCCGACGGCAGCCGTCTGCTTTTAAAGAGTGTTGAACAAGGAAAATATTACCGGCGTGTGATCGCCGTCAATGACATTGTATAGGGGGGCGTTATGTCGGGTCCCGATCAATTCCATGTGATTTATAATTTTATTGCCGGGCCGCTGATGTGGGGAACGGTTATTCTGTTTCTGGCGGGAAGCGTTTACCGCATCGGCAACATGTTTTATCTGATCAATCGCAAGGAGCGGTTTATCTACTCTTATTTCAGTTTTATTTATAGTTTACGGTCCATTGTGCACTGGATCATACCCTTTGGTACCACCAACTGGCGGATGCATCCGGTCATGACGGTGGCAACCTTTGCCTTTCATTTGTCCTTGTTGATTGCTCCCGTTTTTCTGACGGCACACCTGGTGATGCTGAACAGTGCCTGGGATATCAGCTGGGTGTCTTTGCCGGCGGTTGTGGCGGATGTGATGACAGTGATCGTCATTTTATGCTGTCTGTTTTTTCTCGTGCGCCGGATATCCCAAAAAGAGGTCCGCTATCTGACCACGCCTTCGGATTATGTGCTGCTGACCCTGGCGGCAGCCCCGTTTATTACCGGGTTTCTGGCTTATCACCAGGTAGGGGATTACCGCTTGTGGGTTATTCTTCATATGCTTTCCGGGCAATTAATGCTCGTTGCCATCCCGTTTACCCGGTTGAGTCATATGCTGTTTGCGGTATTTACCCGCGCCTATACGGGATCGGAATTTGGCGCTATCCGGAATGCCAAGGATTGGTAAAGTGATATGTTTTTGAGTGATGAGAAAGGAAGAGAAAATGGCTGAAGCCGCGGAAAAAACGGACGGCAAAATTGTTGATGAGGGGCTGGATAAGGGTGCTGCCAGGCTGACCCCGGAGCGGATCCAGCAGGCGGTGGATCAGATACTCTCCGGAGAGTCCGGGGCGCGGCTGAAAACATATGTCAACACCTGCGCGCACTGCGGGTTGTGTGCGGATTCCTGCCATGTCTATTTGTCCAATGATAAAGACCCCAAATATTCGCCGGCCGGGAAGGTTAAACGCACGCTGGGGTTACTTTTGAAAAGCAAAGGCAAGGTCACCCCGGCACAGATAAGGGACATGTCCGAGATCGCCTCCACCGAATGCAATGCCTGCAAACGGTGTTCCATGTATTGTCCCTTCGGCATCGACGTCGGTTACCTGATGTTGACCGTGCGGCGACTGTGTCACCTGTGCGGTGTTACCCCGCTGTATATCCAGGCCACCGCCCACAGCCATTCGGTAACCATGAACCAGATGTGGTTAAAAGAAGACGAATGGATTGATACCCTGCAGTGGCAGGAGGAAGACGCCCGGGATGAAATGCCGGATGTTCGTATTCCGCTTGAAAAAGAAGGCGCCGAAGTCATGTACTCGGTTATCGCGCCGGAACCGAAATTCATGGCCCAACTGATCTACAATGCAGCCATTATCATGAATGTGGCCGGTATTGACTGGACCATGCCGGCCACGCCCGGCTGGGATAACAGTGATATGGCCATGTATACCGGGGACAACGAAATTATGGGCCGTGTGAAACGTGCCCATTTTGAAACTGCCGCCCGGCTCAAGGTCAAGAAGATCGTCATGGGCGAGTGCGGGCACGCCTTCCGGTCGGTCTATGACATGGGCAACCGCTGGCTGGGCTGGCGGATGCCGCCCGTACCCATCGTCCATGCCATTGAATTTTATTATGACCTGATAAAGTCTGGAAAGATTAAAATCCGGGAAAAGTTCAAGCCGAAGGTGACCCTGCATGACCCCTGCAACGTCGTCCGTGGCCGGGGATTGCATGAAAAAGCCCGTTATGTGGTAAACGCCATCTGCGAAGATTTCCAGGAGATGTATCCCAACCGCGAGCACAACTACTGCTGTAACGCCGGTGGTGGCGTGATTAACTGCGGCCCGCCTTTCAGAAACAAGCGGGTCATCAGTAACCGGGTCAAAGCGGAGCAACTTAAAGAAACCGGCGCTTCAGTGCTGATTACCCCCTGCCACAACTGCCACAGCGGGATGGAAGACATTGTCGAACACTATAAACTGGGCATGGAAATCAAGTTTTTAAGTGAAATTATTTATGAAGTCATGGAGAAACCGGAAGCACCGGCCTAATCGGATATTTGTTTTTTTTCATAATGACTATAAAAAATCCAGCGCTTATCCTTTTGTTTGTATTCCTATCAGGGATAGCAGGTCATCACCAGCCGGGCTGAAAATTATTTGTCCAAATAAGAGCTGACCGGAGAGCTGCTATTATTCTTCGACTATCCAGTCGTCCGTGCTTTCGGCGCTTTTCGTAAATCGACGGCATCTATATTAATTTTTAATAAAATGAATGGTTTATAATATTTAAAGGGCCCTTTCCATTATGCATTGACATTCAGGGCCGGCAGTGATAAAAAAAAAGTTTATTTTTACAGCCTATATAAAGAAAAATATGGCAAGGAGTAAGATATGTCCGACAAAACGGGGTCAGTGCTTATCGTCGGCGGCGGTATCAGCGGCATGCAGTCGGCGCTTGATCTGGCCGATTCTGGTTATTACGTTTACCTGGCCGACAAATCACCGTCCATTGGCGGTGTTATGGCGCAACTGGACAAGACGTTTCCCACCAATGATTGTGCCATGTGAGTGATCTCGCCTACACTGGTCGAGGTCGGCCGGCACCTGAACATAGAGATACTTCCCGATTCGGAACTGCTGGACGTTGCCGGCCAAGCCGGTAATTTTACCGCCACCCTGAGGCAGTCCCCTCGTTTTATTGATATTTCCAAGTGCACGGGATGCGGTGAATGTGCAGATGCCTGTCCGGTGGATCTTGTGGATGATTACAACGAAGGGCTGGCATTCCACAAAGCCACCTACAAACAATACGCCCAGGCCGTTCCCGGTGCTTATGCCATCTGCAAAGGCGATACGGCTCCCTGTCGTTTGGCCTGCCCGGCCCATTTGAATGTCCAGGGTTATGTCCAGATGGTTAAAGAAGGGAAATATAAAGAAGCCCTTGAAATTATAATGAAAGACCTCCCGCTGCCAGGCGTTCTGGGCCGTGTCTGCCCCCATGAATGCGAGAATGTCTGCCGTCGGGCGGACGTTGACGCGCCGGTTGCTATCCGCAACCTCAAGCGTCTGGCCGCGGACATGGTTGATCCCCGGGAAATTAAAATCGAATGCGCACCCCGGCGGGACGAACGGGTGGCGATTGTCGGTTCCGGTCCGGCCGGGCTGTCGGCAGCTTACCAGCTCGCCCGGCAGGGAATTGGATCCACCATTTTCGAAGCCCTGGAAAAACCAGGCGGTATGCTGCGGGTGGGTATCCCCAATCATCGTTTACCCGAAGACGTGCTGGACCGGGAAATTGAAGTCATTACCAATCTGGGGGTGGAAATCAAAACCAACACCCGCCTGGGCCGGGATATTACCATTGACGGCCTGTTGGCGGATGGTTACAAAGCGGTTTATCTGGCTCTGGGCGCCCACCAGGGAACCTCTCTGAGTATGCCCGGCGAAGACACCGCCGGTGTTCGTCAGGGCGTTGATTTCTTAAGGGAAGTGAACCTGACCGGAACGACCGAAGTGGGTAAAAAGATTGCCGTTATCGGTGGTGGGAACGTGGCCATTGACGTCTGCCGGGCGGCTGTTCGTCTCGGTGCCGAGGAAGTGATTATTGTTTACCGCCGGACCCGGGCGGAAATGCCGGCCTGGGAAGAAGAAATCGTGGCTGCCGAAGAAGAAGGCGTTCAGATCAAGTATTTGAAATCACCCAAGGAAGTCCTGACAGACAACGGACGGGTGTGCGGCCTGCGCTGCATTGAGATGGAACTTTCCGAGCCTGACGAGTCCGGGCGCAGAAGACCGGTACCGGTTGACGACAGTGAACATGACCTTGCCTTTGACCAGATCATTCTGGCTATCGGCCAGCGGCCGGATACCGCCGCTCTGGAAGAAGTCGACGGCGTGGCCATGGAACGGTGGGGTGGTCTGCAGGTGGATCCGATTACGTTTCAGACCGGAAAGCCGGGCGTGTTTGCCGGAGGGGATGTTCAGACCGGCCCGGATATTGCCATTGCCGCCATTGCCGCCGGCAAGGAGGCGGCTGTTTCCATAGAAAGGTACCTGGATGGCGTAGACCTCCAGGCCGGCCGTCAGCAGACAGCGCCTGAAAATCCGGATTATCAACCGGTCCCCACAGATGCGGAACCCGGAACGCGGGCAGCCATGCCGGAACTGGAACCCGCCGACCGCCGGACCAATTTTGCGGAAGTGGAGCTGGGATACGGTGAAGAAGAAGGCCGTGCCGAGGCGGCCCGATGTATCAACTGCGGTTATTGCTGCGAATGTTTTCAGTGCGTGGAAGCCTGCAAGGCGGAAGCCATCAATCACGATATGACCGGCGGGGTCAAAGAACTGAACGTGGGCGCCGTCATTATGACCCCCGGGTTTGAACCTTTTGATCCGTCGAAATTTGATAACTATAGTTACAGTCAACTGCCGGATGTGATCACCTCCATGGAATTCGAGCGGCTGCTGTCGGCGTCCGGTCCCACTGCCGGCCACCTGGTCCGGCTGTCCGATCATCAGGAGCCCAAAAAGATTGCCTGGCTCCAGTGTGTCGGTTCCCGGGACATCAATCGCTGTGACAACGCCTATTGCTCTTCGGTTTGCTGTATGTACGCCATCAAGCAGACCATCATCGCCAAGGAACATGCCGGGGATGACCTGGATTGCGCGGTTTTTTATATGGATATGCGGACCCATGGCAAGGACTTCGAACGTTATTACAACAAGGCCAAGGATGAGGTCGGTGTCCGGTTTATAAACAGCCGGGTGCATACCATCCTGCCGGACGAAAAGACCAATATGTTGTCGTTACGGTACGTTATGGAAGACGGCCAACTGGCATTAGAAGAATTTGATATGGTCGTGCTGTCCATCGGCATGGAGGTCGGTGCCGATGTGGTCGCCTTGTCCGGTAAGCTGGGCGTTGAACTGACGGCCGGTAATTTTGCCAAAACCCTGCCGTTTACGCCGGTGCAGACGTCACGTGAAGGCATTTTCGCCTGCGGCGCTTTCCAGAGTCCCAAGGATATTCCCCAGTCGGTTGTGGATGCTTCGGCTGCTTCGGCTTCCGCCGGAGAACTGTTGAGCGAAGCCCGCAACACCTGCACGGTTACCAGGGAAGTCGTTCCCGAGACCAATGTTATCGGTCTGCGGCCGCGCATCGGTGTTTTTGTGTGTAATTGCGGCAGTAATATCGCCGCTGTGGTGGATGTCCCGGCGGTCCGGGATTACGCGGCCACTCTGCCATATGTGGAATTCGCAGACGACAACCTGTATTCCTGCAGTCAGGACACCCAGGAGAGAATGACCGAATTGATCAAGGAGAAAAATCTCAACCGGGTGGTGGTGGCGGCCTGTACGCCCAAAACCCATGAACCGGTTTTCCAGGAGACCCTGATCAATGCCGGCCTGAATAAATACCTGTTTGAAATGACCAATATCCGAAACCAGGATTCCTGGGTTCATCGGAACAACCCGGAAATCGCCACGGAAAAAGCCAAAGATCTGATCCGTATGTCCGTGGCCCGGGTGGCCCTGGCTGAACCGCTGGAAGAAGCAGAGCTTCAGGTCAATCCTGTCGCCCTGGTCATCGGTGGCGGCATATCCGGTATGACGTCGGCCCTTTCCCTGGCCCGCCAGGGATATGAAACCCACCTGGTGGAACGTGGCGACCGGCTGGGCGGGCAGGCGCTGAACCTGTTCAAGACCGCTGACGGCACCGATGTCCAGAAGGCCCTGGCCGAACTGATCAAGGACGTTTCAGCACACGATAAAATCAGTGTTTACATGAATGCCGAACTTGTCTCGGTTGAAGGTTTTGTCGGTAATTTTAAATCAATCATTTCCAGCAGCGATCAGGAGACAAACCTGGAACACGGCGTGGCCGTGGTGGCCACCGGCGCTTCGCCCTATCAGCCGGATGAATATGCCTACGGCCAGGACCCCAGAATTATTACCAGCCTGGACATGGATAAAAAATTCATGGCCGATGATCCCGCCCTGACGCAGATCGATTCGGCGGTTTTTATCCAGTGTGTCGGCTCCCGGGAACCGGAACGGCCCTATTGCAGCCGGGTCTGTTGTACCCATTCAATTGACAATGCCCTGGAACTGAAAAAACGCAATCCGGACATGAACGTGTACATCCTGTACCGGGATATCCGCACTTACGGTGAGCGTGAGTACCTGTTCCGTGAGGCGAGGGAAGCCGGGGTGATTTTCATCCGTTACAAGCTGGATGACAAACCAATCGTGTCTGTTGACGGTGACAGCCTGACGGTTACGGTGAACGATCATGTGCTGGGACGCAAGTTGGCGATCAATACGGACCTGCTGACACTGGCCACGGCCATTGTGCCCAATGAGACAGAGAAACTTGCCGGATTCTTTAAAATATCGGTAAATGATGACGGCATGTTCGCCGAAAAACATGCCAAGCTTGGTCCGTCCGAGTTTGCCACCGACGGGGTTTACCTTTGCGGGATGGCCCATTATCCCAAACCTGTTGACGAAGCCGTGGCCCAGGGCAAGGCGGCGGCATCGCGGGCGGTGACCCTGCTTTCCCGGGAAATTGTTCATGCCAGCGGCAATGTGGCCCGGGTGAACCCGGCTAAATGCAGCGCCTGCGGCGTATGTTTGTCCATCTGCCCCTATTCGGCACCGTCCTTTATCGAGGCAGATGCCCGATTCTTTCCCGGCAAGGCCCAGATCAACCCGGTGCTTTGTAAAGGCTGCGGTCTGTGTGTCGCTTCCTGCCGGTCAGGCGCCATCATGCTCAAGGGCTTTGACAACAACCAGATATTTGCCCAGATTTTTGCGTTAAAGGAAACAGGCTGAACAATTACGGATTGATAGAAAATTGATGAACTCGTGAATATTTAAAATTGAGATGGCAAAGTAAAAAGTTCAAGATCAAGGCGCGCAAGCCCTGAGGAATGCAGCGTACATAGGAGTACGTGAAATTCCGAAGGGAGCAGCGCAACGCAGATGTTGGGCTTTTTATGAAGCCATCAAAATCGTATGGAGAAAAATAATGTCCGAATGGGAACCAAAAATAATGGCGTTTCTCTGCAACTGGTGCAGTTACGGCGCGGCCGATCTGGCCGGCGTCAGCCGGATGCAGTATCCCCCCAATATCCGGGTCGTCCGGCTGCCCTGCACCGGTCGCATGAGCCCCAAATTTGCCCTGGCGGCCCTGCGTGAAGGCGCGGATGCCATCTGGGTGTCCGGGTGACATCCGGGTGAATGCCATTACCTGGAAGGTAATTATCACGCCAGAAGAAAATTTTCGTTGTTTAAGAACCTCATGGAATACATGGGGGTGGAACCGGAACGAATCCATTTTTCCTGGATCTCTTCGGCGGAATCCACCAAGTTCGTGGACGTGGTCAACGCGGTCACCGATGACGTAAAGAAAGTCGGACCCAACAAACGGTTTGTCAAAAAAATCGACAAGGAAACTTGATGGCTTCGTAAAAAATTCAATATCGGCGTTGCGCTTCGCCCTTCGGAATTTCACGTACTTCTATGTGCGCTGCATTCCTCAGGGCTTGCGCGCCTTGATCTTGAATTTTTTACTTTGCCATCCGAATATTAACTTTTTACGAAGGCATTAAGCTTGATATGCGGGCATATTCAGAGAAAATACGTCAGATTGCGAAATCGCTTCTTGAGGCCGGCCGTGTCGATATGGTGATCGGTTTTACCGACGGTACACTGCCGATGAAATCCGCACCGCTTTGCGCCGGAACCGTTGAAGCGGCCGATCAGCTGATGATTGACGCCTTTTGCGGCATTAACCTGGCCAACTACCTGACCGGTCGCAAGGAAAAGATCGGTGTTGTGGCCAGGGGGTGTGACTCCCGGAGTATTGTCAATCATATCGTGGAGAACAAAATCAAGCGGGAGCAGCTGGTGATTATCGGTGTTCCCTGCACGGGCATGGCGGACCCGAAAAAAGTAGCCCGGGCCTATGACGGTGATATCAGTGCGGTAGTGGACGAAGGTGACATGCTGGCCGTCAGCGGCAGCGGGGGTGAAAGCCGGATCGAAAAAGCGGCCGTGATGGATGATTGCTGCGCGGTTTGTGTTCATCGTAATCCGGTCATTTCCGACGAGATGGTCGCAGACCCCGTGCCGGAACAGGACGGGGCCGGTCGGTATGAAATGGTGGAGACGGTTGAAAACATGTCAACCGACGAAAAATGGGATTATTTTGAATCCATGTTTTCTTCCTGTATCCGCTGTTATGCCTGTCGCAATGCCTGTCCGTTATGCTATTGTCCCACCTGTTTTGTGGATGAAACAGCACCCCAGTGGGTCGGTAAAGGCCAGGACGATGTCGACGTTCGGACGTTTCATTTTCTAAGGGCCTATCATTGCGCCGGCCGGTGTGTTGACTGCGGTGCCTGCGTCAGGGCCTGCCCCATGGATATCAACGTCCGGTTGCTGACCAAGAAGCTGGAAAAAGACTGCCTTGAGCTCTATGACTGGGAAGCCGGCATGACCTTAGAAAAACGCCCCGTTCTGGATGTTTTTTCACCCAATGATCCGGATGGATTTATTAAATAGTGATAGAGGAGTAAATGGCCAAAATAATCAAAATCGACAAACAGAAATGGCAGGATAATTTCAGCCGACTGCTGGGGACGTATCGCGTTATTGCGCCTCGGGTTGAGGACGGCGTCTGTGAGTTCCGTCAGTTGACGGAAGGGCAGGTGCCGGACCTGGCCTTTGCCAACACGCGCCGGTCCCCGAAAGCGGTTGTGTTTCCCCAGACCGAAGTTATGATGGCATATTCTCTGGATGAGAATGACCCGGAGAAAAATATCATGAAACCGGCTGTTGACAACTTTCCGCTGACGGCGGTGGTGGGTATCCGGCCCTGTGATGCCAGAGCGCTTACCCTGGTCAGGTTGAATTTTGACACGCCGGAATATCAGGATCCGTATTGGCTCGGGCATTATGAAAACACGGTTTTCGTCGGCCTGGCCTGTGACGCTCCGGATGCGGTCTGTTTCTGTTCTTCCACCGGCGGCGGTCCCTATGATGAAACCGGGCTTGATGTGCTTTTGTCCGACAGAGGCGATTTTTTCCTGGCCAAAGCGTTTACCGATAAGGGAGAAAAGATTTTAGAAACAGCCGGTTGGCAGGATCCGTCGGGCGATGACAATGCATTTGACGCTTTGCAGAAAGCAGCTGAGGAGAAGATCGTTTCGGCCGTCTCAACCGACCATCTGGCCGAAAAAAGCCTGCTGGATCTGCATTCAGCTCCCTTCTGGGACAATATCGCCTTTGCCTGTATCAATTGCGGCACCTGCACCTATCTTTGTCCGACCTGCTGGTGTTTTGACATTCAGGATGAGGCTCAAGGAAAAAAAGGTGTGCGCATGCGCAACTGGGACAGTTGCATGTTCCCTTTGTTTACGATGCACACCACCGGGCATAATCCAAGAGAAGAGAAAACGCAACGGGTACGTCAGCGCTTTATGCATAAGCTGAAATATTTCGTGGATAAATACGACCAGGGGATCATGTGCACCGGCTGTGGCCGTTGTGTCCGTTCCTGCCCGGTCAATATTGATATCCGAACGGTTTGTAATCGGATGAACGATTATGCGGCCGAAGCGTAAAGGCGTATAACCCGGGAGAAAAGTTAATGATGAATCCATATTTGCCCTATCCGGTCCGCATTGATGATATCAAAAACGAAACCGAAGACCGGAGCTTAAAAACATTCAAGTTTGTGTTTATCAATCCTGATGATGAAGAACGGTTTGCCTACCGGGCCGGCCAGTTCGCCGAGTTGTCCATTGCCGGGCAGGGAGAGATCCCCATTGGCATTGCCTCTTCACCGGTGGAAAAGGGGTTTGTGAAGTTTACGGTCAACCGCGCCGGTGTGGTGACCACCTGTCTGCACAACATGCAGGTCGGTGACGTGATGGGTATACGGGGGCCGCTGGGTAACAGCTATCCCTGGGACACCCTGCAGGGGAAAAACATTCTCATCGTGGGCGGCGGCTTTGCCTTTACCACCCTGCGCTCGTCGATTATTTATATGCTTCATCCGGATAACCGTGATAAATACGGTAACATTGACGTGGTTTACGGTGCCCGGACGCCGGGTATGCTGCTTTACCTAGATGAGCTGGCCGAATGGGAAAAACGGGACGATATCAATATGCATATCACCGTGGACGGGACCGATGATCCGGATTGGAAATATCATGTCGGTTTTGTGCCGCCGGTGGTTGAAGACAACGCGCCCGAGGGCGGGCCGGACAGTTACGCCATCATTTGCGGACCGCCGGTGATGATCAAGTTTACCCTGCCAGTGCTTGAAAAGCTCGGTTACGCCCATGATAACATCATCATGTCCCTGGAAAACCGGATGAAATGCGGCATCGGCATGTGCGGGCGATGTAATATCGGTAAAGAGCTGGTTTGCAAGGACGGACCGGTGTTTACGCTTTCAGAATTGAATCAGACACCGAAAGAATATTAAGGATTTCAGTAATATGTTTTTGTGGTGACAAATCACTTGACAATAAGAAAAACGAGCGTTAATGTAAAAAATTTAGAATTAACTAAGCGGTAAAATAAAGAATAATAAGGGCTAAACAGGATCGAAACGGGAATATAAGCAACCATAAAGGAGGTTAACTCAATGGCAACAGTTGAATTTCAAGGCAAATCATTTACGGTGGATGAGGACGGTTTTATTGAATCCTACAGCGATTTCGCAGAAGAGTGGGTCCAGTGGGTCAAGAAAGAAGAAGGGATTGAAGAACTGAACGAAGAACATCGCAAGGTTATCCAGGTTCTCCAGGACTACTACGAGAAAAACGGGATTGCCCCGATGGTTCGCATTCTTTCCAAACTCACCGGCTTTAAACTGAAACACATTTACGAACTTTTCCCTTCAGGACCGGGAAAAGGAGCCTGTAAAATGGCTGGTCTGCCCAAACCGACAGGCTGCGTCTAATCTTCAGTTACATTTCGTTCATTAAAAAAAGCCCTGATTTGTTCAGGGCTTTTTTGTTTTATGGGGGAAAAATGGGTATTGACGCTGTTGACAGGCGGATTTTAAATTCGATACAGTCAAATTTTCCTATAGATCCGAATCCTTACGAGAAGGTTGCGGAAAGCCTGGGCCTGACGGAAGCAGATGTTTTAGACCGTGTCAGCGCTTTAAAAGCGGCCGGTATTATCCGGCGTATCGGCGGGAATTTCGTTCCGGATAAACTCGGATACGTCAGCACGCTTTGTGCGGCCAGGGTGCCGGCGGAAAAGCTGGACCTGTTCGCCGGCGTGGTGAATGACTATTCCGGTGTGACCCATAATTATGTGAGGGACAACGATTTTAACGTCTGGTTCACCTTTATCGCGCCTTCCATGAAAAAGATCGAACAGAGCCTTGATGAAATCAGGCGCCGGACCGGTGTGGCTGAAGTGCTGAGTTTGCCGGCGACGAAAGTGTTTAAAATAAAAGCGGAGTTTATCTTATGAAAAATATCCGCATTGCCTTAATCACCTGCTGCTGTCCGGCCGGTGATGTGCGCCGGAATCTCGACACCACGATTCACTGGACCGGCCAGGCCAAAGCGGCCGGGGCGGCGCTTGTCTGTTTTCCGGAAATGAACATCTCCGGTTACGGCCTTGATTTTGAAGGCTATGAAAAAACCGCCGATCTGTTTGAAGATGTTGTCAACGCGCTTTCTGCCCTGGCGGCGCGTCAGGACATCACGGTTCTGGCCGGGACGGTTAAAAAATCACCGGAGGACAACTCCTTTCTGCCCTGTCATGTGGTCGCCCATCCCGATGGTGAGGTGGGAACCTATGTCAAGCTCCATATTGCCCCGCCTGAAGCGGCCATTTTCATTCCCGGAGATACGGTGCCACTGTTTAACGGCCCGGGTCTCCGGTTCGGTATTCAGCTCTGTTATGACGCCCATTTTCCGGAACTGTCCACCCGCATGGCCCTTGACGGAGCCGATCTGATTTTTTTCCCCCATGCGTCTCCCCGGGGCGATACCGCTCAGGAAAAATACGATTCCTGGATGCGCCATTTGCCGGCCAGGGCCTTTGATAACGGTCTGTTTGTGGCCGCCTGCAACCAGTCCGGCCACAACGGTGCCCGGCTGGAATTCCCTGGTTTGGCCGTGGTTATCGGTCCGGATGGAAAGGTGATTGATAAAGTCCTGGCCGGGGACCGGATGCTGGTGGTTGACCTGTCGGCTGATGATCTGGCTGCGGTCCGTGATCATCGTATGCGCTATTTTCTTCCCAACCGGCGACCGGACGTTTACGGTACTGATTGATTCGTTGTTTAAAAGTTCATCTTATACTGATGGCTTTTCATCAATTCTACTGGCAAAAGGGTTCAAGGATTCAAGGGGTCAAGGTTTCCAGGGGACATGGTAGTTCACTTGAACCCTTGAATCCTCGAACCCTTGGACCCCTTCAATATTCGACACTTATCAGAAACAAGCCCTGGGGTGGTGCGGTAGCGCCGGCCCTGGAGCGGTCTTTTGCTTCCAGAATCTGCCCCATGTCTTCAGGTTCGCGTTTGCCCAGGCCGATCTCAACCAGGGTGCCCACAATATTCCTGACCATGTGTTTTAAGAAGCCGCTGGCCGTAATGTCGAAGAAAATGCGGGCATCCGGTGTCTCATGAATTTCAACCTGCAAGACATGCCGTACGGAACTGTTCTGCGGGCTGCCAGTGCCTTCAAACGAGGAAAAATCATGCTCGCCGATGATGTATGACAGGGCCCGGCGCATGGCCGTGATATCCAGCGGCCGGCGGATGTGCCAGGCATATTGGCGGCCGATGGCAACGGGCAGTTCGCGGTTGAGGATCCGGTACTGGTAGGTCTTTTGCCGGGCGTTATACCGGGCGTGAAAATCATCGGCCGCCTGGCGGCAGTCGCAGATGATCACGTCAACATCCAGCAGGCTGTTTAATCCTTTTTTAAATACATCGGCTGTAAGATGGGTATCACACCTGAAACTGGCCACCTGGGCCAGGGCGTGGACCCCGGCGTCGGTGCGTCCGGAACCGATCACCGTAACCTTTTGGCCGGTCATGGTGAACAGCGCGGCCTCGATCTCGCCCTGGATGGAACGGTCGGTTTTCTGACGCTGCCAGCCGTGATAGTTGGTGCCGTCGTATTCGATGATCAGTTTAAAGGTTTGCGTCATATGAAAGTCCATAATAATCGTTTGTCATTAACGAAAAAAAAGACAAAATGCAAGTCGGGTGTATGCAGTTATCGATGGCCTCCTTTTTTCTCTTGATTATCTCGGGTGGTTAAAAAATAAACCCTTTTTGAATAAACTCCATGACTTGCGATCGGTCGCTGGTTCGCACAATCTTTCGTCAGGGCAATGTTTAATTTGCTTTACGGTTTTGTAAAAGCTGCTATAATAATGAAAATTTGAAAACGGTTTATCGGATTATCACGTTTTTCCCTTACCAAAGTTTCAGTTCAGGAGAACGGTCAATGAAAAAAAGCTTTTTAATCGTGGCACAACTGGTTGTTGTCGCCATGGCCTCATTCGTTTGGGCGGCTCCGGTGCCGTCAACCATAAACTATCAGGGCTACCTGACCGACGACGCCGGCAACCCCCTGCCTGACGGGAGTTATGATATGACGTTTCGTATCTATGACGTGGCGGCCGGCGGCGCCACCCTGTGGACCGAAAGCAGGACCGGCCCCAACCAGGTGCCGCTGGTCAACAGTCGCTTCAGTGTCGACCTGGGATCGGTGACCACTTTTGCCAGTGCCGGTCTTGATTTTAATCAAGCCTATTTTCTGGAGGTGCAGCTCGGCGCCGATCCGCCTTTTGCCCCGCGATTCGCCTTTACCACGGTACCCTATGCCATGCATGCCGAAAATGTTGCCGGTACGCCACTTCCGGCCGGGGCAGTGGTGGGGACGACCGATGTGCAGACACTGACCAACAAGACCCTGACCAATTCGGTGATTTCCAGTAGTACCATCGACAACGCCACCATCGGCGGGACCACACCGGCCGCCGGGACGTTTACGGACTTATCGGTAAGCGGCGATTTGACGGTGGCCGGGAGTATTATCGCCAACATGACCATCACCGGAACCGAGAAAACCGCCGATTATACCCTGACCGCTGATGACGAGATCATTCTGGTGAATACCGCTTCCGGACCGGTGACCGTGACCCTTCCCGCAGCCGCCGGCAATGCCGGGCGCACTTATGTTGTGGTTTTGAAAACCGCCGGCAATCCCCTGACCATATCCCCCGACGGGGCGGAAACCATTAATGGCGGTTCCGCCCTGGTCCTGGACCGATCCCATCAGGCCATCCGGCTGGTCAGTGACGGTACCGGCTGGCGGGCCGTAGGGGAAGTGGGAAATGTCGCCCTGGTCCGGCAGAACACCGATCTGGACAGCGGCGCCGGCCCGGATACCCTGTCCGACCTGGTGGTGTTGGCGGATATGATCATCAATGGCAGCCAATGCGTGGGATATGACTGCGCCGTCGGAGAGGTGTTTGATTTTGACACCCTGATCCTCAAGGAAAATAATCTTAGAATACATTTTTACGATACCAGTAACTCAGGTACTTTTCCCTCCAACGATTGGCGTATTACCGTCAATGACGCCACCAGCGGGGGGCGGAATTATTTTGCCATCGATGACGTCACCGCCGGCAAAAGGGCCCTGGAAATCGCGACCGGCGGCAATGTCGGCATCGGTACGGTTGACGCCCCTCAGGGAAGACTGGAGGTGAAAAACACCGCCCTGGAGACCGTTCTGATGGTGACCGATGACGGCAAGGTCGGGATCGGCACGGCCACGCCCGGTGAAAAATTCGTCATCGAATTCGCCCCCGGGGTGGATATCGAGATCGGACAGGGAACGGCTGATCCGGATGTGACCTTCATCGCCCTGAGAAGCCCTGACGGCACAAGATATTACATTACGGTGGATGATGCGGGGAACCTGGTGGCCTCTACCATCCATCCCTGATGCTAATCTGAAATACAATTTTCACATGAGTGACAGCAAGTATGAATATGAATCTTAATAAAGATGGTTGGAAAAGAACCCCTCTGATTGTTGCCGGATTCCTTCTGGTGCTGCTCCTTTTGGCCGGCGGCTTGTCCAGCGCCCGGGCGGCAAAGCAGGTCGACCAGCTCATGTCTTCGGGCAGTGAATGGTTTCTGGGCGCTCAAATCGCTCAATACGGCATTGTCGGTCAATCTTCGCCCCTGGGGGTTGCCGTCAGCCCCGGTACGGCCCGGCTGGTATCCGGTCCGCTGCTGATGTACAACGGCATCGCGGCTTATTCGGAAGCGGACAGTGACGGCGACGGCACGCCCGATGCCATGGACGCCTTTCCGGCAGATCCTGCCGAGGATACGGACACGGACGGCGACGGTATCGGCAATGTGGCCGATCCGGACGATGACAATGACGGCGTAAATGATAATGCCGATGCCTTTCCCCTGGATCCCAATGAGTGGGCGGATTCGGATGGTGACGGGGTCGGTGACAATGCCGATGCCTTTCCCACCGACCCCACTGAATATGTGGACACGGACGGCGACGGGGTTGGCGACAATGCCGATGCCTTTCCCGACGATCCGGGTGAATGGCAGGATTCGGACGGCGACGGTATCGGTGATAACAGTGATGATACACCCTTCGGCCCCGATGACGTCAAAGATACGGATGGGGACGGCGTAGATGATAACAACGATGCCTTTCCCCTGGATCCCGATGAGTGGGTGGATTCTGATGGTGACGGGGTCGGCGACAATGCCGATGCCTTCCCCGACGATCCCACCGAATACGCAGACACGGACGGTGACGGGATCGGCGACGCAGAGGAGAACAACGGGCCCAATAACGGTGATGGAAATAACGATGGGATACCCGACAGCCGGCAGGGCAATGTGGCCTCTTTTATTCCCTTTAACGGCCAGGGATATGTCACCCTGGAATCCCCGGCCGGTACTTTTCTGAGCGAATGCGGGGCCGCAGACAACCCTTCCGCCGGAGAGGGACCGGATGGGATCGGTTTTCCCTATGACTTTTTGGAATTCACCATCAACCGGATCGGTGCCGGCGGGGCCACTATTTTGAAAATATATTTTTCGGATCAAGTGGCCGTTAATACCTATTATCAGTATGGACCGACACCGCAAAACCCGGCAGCCCACTGGTACGAATTTCTGTTTGATGAACTTACGGGCGCGGTCATTGATACCGCCAATCGCGTCGTTACCCTCTATTTTGAAGACGGTGCCAGGGGCGATGACGAACCGGTGCCGGATGGCCAGATTGCCTGCCTGGGCGGACCGGGTGCCGGTCAGGACGATTCACCTTCTGACGATGACGGGGATGATACGGGCGCTACGAGTGGCGGATCCGGCGGTTCCGGTGGGTGTTTTATCGAGCAGTTGCGAAAATGAAAAACGTAGGCCCGATGAGGCGTGAAGACCGGGCCGGGAGACAGAATATGCGGAAAACCTTTTTGATTTTCATCATGATCATTGCCGGCCTTGTGCCGGCAATTGTCGGCCGGGCCGCGCCCGTCCCTTCGGTCATCAATTATCAGGGATATTTAAGCAACCTCAACGGCAACCCTCTGCCCGATGGCAATTATGACATGACCTTCACCTTTTTCGACAGCCTGACCGGCGGCAGCCCCCTGTGGACCGAGGTGTGGGACGGGGGCAACCCGGTCCCGGTGGTAAACGGCCGGTTTAACGTCAGCCTGGGCGCTATTTCCCCGTTTGCCGGCACTCCGCTTCTGTTTGACCGGAACTATTACCTGGAAGTGACCGTCGATACTTATGGCCCCATGGCCCCGCGCCTGGAACTGACGGCGGTGCCCTATACCAATCAGGCCAGGAACGTCGCTGCCATGGCCGCTCTGTCCGGGGCCGTGGCAGGCACTTCCGATACGCAGACCCTGACGGCCAAAGCCATCGTTGATGGGGCCATCAACGGCAATACCATCAATGACACCCAGATTACCGCCTCCACGGGGACCTTCACCTCGGTTTCGACCACCGGCGGCCTGACCGCCAGCGGACAAATCCTGAGCCGGGTCATAATTGATGGGGCGCCGAAAACGGCTAATTACGCGGTGACACCCGCGGACGATCATATCCTGGTGGATGCCTCGGCCGGGACCGTGACGGTGACCCTCCCTCCGGCCGCCGGCAACGGCGGCGATGCCTGTACCATTACCTTGACGACCGGGGACCCCAACCCGGTCACCCCGGACCTGATCATCAATCCGTCCGGAGCCGAAACCATCAGCGGCCGGCCGGAACTGCGGTTTTTCCGGCCGGGCCAATCCCTGCGGCTGATCAGTGACGGCGCCAACTGGCAGGCCGTCGACGATGTCGGCAATGTCATCGGCCAGTATCTGTTCAGCAACCCCACCAACGGCGGCCTGCTGGTCGGCGGCAGCAACTGCGTCGGCACGGATTGCGCGAGCGGGGAAAATTTCGATGCCGACACCCTGCGCTTCAAGGAGAACAATCTTCGCGTTCTTTTTAACGATACCAGCGTAATCCCGGATTTTCCCGCCAATGACTGGCGGCTGACCGCCAACGATTCGACCAACGGCGGCCGCAACTATTTTTCCATCGATGACGTCACCAACGGGGTCTCGGCCCTGATGGTCGCCCCCGGCGGCAACGTGCGCCTGGCCGCCGGAAGCGCTCCCCCCTGCGGGCGGCTGGATGTGCAGTCGGCTCTCCGTGATATCGGAACGGTCTCCATCGGGCTGGCGGACGCTACCGGGACCATCACCACGGGAGCAGCCTACAACACGTTCATAGATATTATCTCCACTTCAGGCACGACTGTGACCGGTTTGGGTATTACAGGTGGTTTTACCGCCACTCTGATCGTCGGTTGTCAAATATCCGCTGTCGGCGAAACCAAAACAGTCGTCGCCATTATTGATAATACGCACCTGGAAGTGGATACCGCCTGGAGCAGCGACCTGACAAATCAGGGGTTATCCCTGTCTTTAATTCCGGTGACCGGCAGCGGGACCTTGTTTATAGCCGAACTGGCGGCAAGAGGCGAGATTACCGCCGGAGGCGATACCCAGGTCATTTACAGCGTTTTCGACAATACCTCTTTAGTAATGTTCGCTCCCTGGATCGCCCTGGCCGGGGCTACCTACCAGGCGCCCCGGGCCCTGATCGGCAGCGGCACGGCTTTTACGGAGGATATCGGCGTGGGGGATACGGTTTTCGTCGACGGCCAGCCCAGACTGGTGACCGCGGTCAACAGCGACACGGAAGCCGAATTAGACAAGGCATTTGCGACCATTGCCGCGGGCCTGACCGGCCAGGTGCAAAAACCCGCCTTGCTGGTGGCCGATGACGGCCGGGTGGGTATTGGCACGATCTCACCGGACAATACCTTTGAAGTGGAACTCGCGCCCACGGTTGATGCCGAAATGGGGCGGGGCACCGCCGATCCGGACCTCACCTTCTTCTCTTTGAGAAGCCCGAACGGGTCCCAATTCCATATCCAGGTCGACAACGGCGGCAATCTGTCCGGTTCCCCGATTGTGCCTTGATTTTTTCCAACAGGGCCCGGGCTTTCCCGGTATTCTCCCTAAAATAATCAAATGTTGTTCACAAAAGGTCTTTTCAAGTAGCAGGCTGATCATCTCGTCCTGCCGGGCGGATACACGCAGACACATCCATCTCGAGCGGGATTCCATAATAATCGTTTTTAATTAACGAAAAAAATGGCAAAATGCAAGATGGGGATAAAAAGTACAGGCAGCGTAATGACGATAGATTAAAAGGAGTTCGGTGCGATGAGACCAGATTGAAATTGACGAGTGCGCCAAATGCGGCGGTATCTGGCTGGATGTGGAAGAGCTGGAACGAATACGGGAACTCTTTCCCACCCAGAAGGTTCGTGAGCGTGCCGGTGATGAACTTGTTCAACGCTTTTTGCAAAGTGATGAGTTTAAAAACCATGAGCAAAAATTTAATGCCTCAATGGAAAGCATGGGCCGTGTCGCGCGGTTTTTAGAAAGATTGGCTGGCTTTGTATATTAAGAGGATTTTTTCTGCACTATGTTCAAAAACACAAAATATCTTTTAATCCTGCTGCTGACGGCTTTTTTTGTCGGGAATGCCAGTCGCGCGCCGGCCAATGAACTGGTAGAAGCCGCCCGGGACCAGATAGGTAAAACCGTTGCTTATGATCCGGGCTACCAGGTCCTTGATTATCCGGGCGGGGACATCCCGATGGATCGGGGTGTGTGTACGGATGTCATCATACGGGCTTTGAGGCAGGCCTATAGGATAGATCTGCAGCAGCTGGTGCATGAAGACATGAAAGACAATTTTCCACAATATCCGAAAAATTGGGGCTTAAGCCGGCCGGACAAAAACATTGACCATCGCCGCGTGCCCAATCTGAAGCTGTTTTTTAAACGAAAGAAATGGGCTTTGGATGTTTCAGATCAGGCGGCTGATTATAAGGCCGGTGATCTGGTGACCTGTACCGTACCGCCCAATCTGCCGCACATCATGATGGTCAGTGACCGTAAAAACGGAAAAGGAACGCCTTTCGTAATCCATAACATCGGTTTGGGGACGCGGGAGGAAGACCGCCTGTTCGAATTTGACATCACCGGGCATTATCGTCTGCCCGAGCTTGAACCGGCAGGTAGCACGGCCGGGGTAACCGTTCCCCGGAGTGGCATCTGACGGAATAATCGGGTTTATCATAAGAGAGAGCAATGAAAGAATATTTTGATGTCAGTTCAATCCTTGTTATCCTGGTAACGTTTATTTTATTTGTGATGGCCCTGTTTACAAAAGGGTTTACACATGATTTGCTGCTGGAAGCGGGTGTTTTCCTGGTCTCAGTCAAACTGATTCTGATGGCCTATAACAACCGTGTCATATCAAAGAAGATTATAGAAGAACTCGATGAGATAAAAACCGGTTGCGTGCATGATGTTCACATGGAGAAAGAGGGAGATGAATATTCAACAGATTAAATTAAGCCGGATGGATACCTTCTGCTACCTGATCGCGGACGAGGTCTCAAAGGCATGCGCCCTCATCGATCCGGCTTTTGATACCGGCAAGATACTCAAGCGGGCGGGCGGGGCCGGTTATAATGTCGTTTATGTCATCAATACTCACGGGCATGCCGATCACTGTGCCGGAAATGCCGCTGTTATCAAGGCCACCGGCGCCAAACTGATGATTCATGAAAAAGATGCCCACCGTCTCAAAGGGGTGGTGAGCGGCGTCTTTTCGGCTGCTCTGGGCGGGCGGCCGTCGCCCAGACCGGATGTCCTGTTAAAACATAAGGACACCATATCCGTCGGCGATATCAAGCTGACCGTTCTGCACACCCCGGGCCATACGCCGGGCAGCATCTGTCTGTATACCACCGGGCATATCTTTACCGGTGACACCCTGTTTGTCGGCGGGGTCGGGCGTACCGATCTGCCCGGCGGATCGGCAAGGACGCTACTTTCATCCATCAGGGGGCAGATATACACACTGCCCCAGGATACGGTGGTCTGGCCCGGTCATGATTACGGTGAAACGCCTTCCTCGACGGTTGCCAGGGAGAAAAAAACCAATCCCTTTACGCGGTAGACGTGGTCGAATGCGTCGGAAGACAAAGAAGGGCTTTTTTTGATGATCGAGGAAAAACGATTGATGAAATGGCCGGCCGCCGGGCTGATTTTTTTGCTGCTTTTCGGTTTTATCCGTCCTTTTTGGGCTCTTTCTGAAGAGATGGCCGATCAGACCGATGATGTCGTGCTGGAGATGACCCTGGCCGAAGCCATCTCTTTAGCGTTGCGGACCAACCGTTCCGTCCAGATGGCCTATCTGGACCGGGCCGTTCAAAAGTTTGACCTCAAGGTTGCCGAAGACAAGTTCCGGCCGGATGTTAATTTGGACGGCAATATCAGCCGCACGGATACGGATTATGAAACAACCCGGGGGCAGGACAGAACCAAAACCGACACCCTGACCGATGAAATATCCGGAGCCGTAAGCGTTACGGAAACCGTTCCCACCGGAGGGATGTTTCAGTTCGTCTGGAACCCCTCGCTGAGCGATTCCGAGACCGATGATTTACAGACTGATTCCGGCCTGAGCCGACTGAACTCAGACGGATATACGTCCTCATGGAATGTCAGCTTTACCCAGCCGCTTTTAAAAGGAGGCGGTATTGACGTTAATACCGCTTCAGTGACACAGGCCAGGTTGGTGGAGCAGGCCAATATCCTGTATTTAAAGTCCACCCTTATCAGCACAGTGACTTCCGTCATTAATGCCTATCGTGCGTTTCAGCAGGTACGGGGGCAGGTTGAGATCAGCAAGGCCTCGCTGGAAAGGGCCAGAAAACTGGTAGAAATAAACAAGCTGATGATCGAGTCCGGAAGGATGGCCGAGGTCGAATTGGTCCAGAGCGAAGCCGAGGTGGCCAGCAGAGAGTTCTCCTATGAAGGGGTGTTGAATAATTTTGACCGGGCCAGACTGGCGCTGATCAAGGTTCTGGATATCCCGAAAAACACCCGGTTTATTCTGGCCGGAGAAGACGATCTCGGGCGAATCGTTCCCGATACGGATAATTGCACCAAAACGGCTTTTAAAAACAGACCGGATTATCTTCAGTCTCTTTTGAGTCTGGAAGGCACAAAAATAAACCTGATGCTGGCCAAAAACAACCGGCTCTGGGACTTGAATCTGAACGCATCTTATGGTGAGTCAGATAATCGTTCCGAAGAAACCATTGACGGTCTGGATGCCCCCAGGTTTAAAACCGACGGTAATGAATGGCGGGTGGGGCTGGATCTCCAGATCCCGATCTGGGGAGACCTTACCCGTGAACAGTCCGTCTTAAGTGCGGAAACCAGCCTGAGAAAGGCTAAAATTAACCTGAAGGAGCTGGCCGATAACGTGGAGACGGAGGTTATAGACGCCATCAGGGATGTTGTGGCCAAGCTTAAACAGGTGGATCTGGCCAGGCTCAGCAGGGAACTGTCCGAGCAGAAACTCATGATAGAGGAGGCCAAACTTAAAGCCGGACGTTCCACCAATTTCCAGCTGGTCAGCTTTCAAAACGATCTGGTGAACGCTCAGAACGCCGAGTTGAACGCCATCACCGATTACAGAAACGCTTTGACCGCTCTGGACCAGGTCCTGGGCACCACACTGGATACCTGGCAGATTGTCTTTAAAAGTGAACAG
Source organism: Desulfosudaceae bacterium (assembly GCA_963674745.2). Classification (GTDB taxonomy): domain Bacteria; phylum Desulfobacterota; class Desulfobacteria; order Desulfobacterales; family Desulfosudaceae; genus JBFMDX01. The sequence goes on from CAXXDV010000001.1 coordinate 2,512,562, forward strand.
ACGGTTGATGAAAGTGTCTGGCAGGACGGGAGCATGACGATTGACGGGGTCAGGAAAAAGCTGAACCGGTCAAATTGAACTTAAAAGTGAAAATTGGTACGCCCGGCAGGATTCGAACCTGCGATCTTCAGCTCCGGAGGCTGACGCCCTATCCCCTGGGCTACGGGCGCACACGGTTATAGTCAACCTGTATTTTTAACCCTTCATGATGATGATGTCAATATCAAATTCCGGGTTGCCTGACGCCTTTTCCGATCAGGGCATGCCTGGCTTCTCCGGCCACATACAGTGATCCGCTGATGCAAACGACATCTTCGGGAGACGCTTCACCGATCGACTGATGGACGGCATCCGCCACTGAATCGATGATTTCATACTTGCGGTTCAGCGAGGTGGCAATGCGTCCCAGGATCTTCGGGTCAACCGCGCGTCCGATCCGGGGCCGGGTCAGAATTACCGAATGGCACAAGGGCACCAGCTTTTTTAAGATGGCCTCATAGGGTTTATCATCCAGAATGCCTATAATTAACCGGATTTTTTTTGCCTTCACGTCCGGTGAAGCGGCCAGGTATTGTGCCAGGCTGTCAACCGCAGCCAGGTTATGGGCGCCGTCGATAATCACCATGGGTTTGTCCTGCACGATCTCGAGTCGGGCCGGCCATTGGACGTTCAACAATCCCTGCCGGATGTGCTTTTCCTTGACAGACAACTCCTGGCGCGCGTTCAGGACTTCGCAGGAGGCCACGGCCAGGGCGGCGTTGTCAGGCTGATGAATGCCCAGCAGGCGGGTGCTGAGGTTTTTCAGGTTGGCGTTTAGTCCATAATAGGAAAAATCGCCGGAGGGATGCCGCCTGACCTTAAAATGTTCGCCCAGCCGGAAACAGTCGGCGTTGTTGTCGGCTGCGGTTTGCCGCACGGCGGCCACCGCCGGTTTCTGCCTTACACCGGTTATCACGGGAACGCGGGGTTTGATGATCCCGGCTTTTTCCCGTGCAATGGCGGCCAGGGTGTTGCCAAGGTAATCTTTATGCTCAAGGGAGATATTGGTAATAATTGACAACACCGGTTTCAGTACATTGGTGGCGTCAAAACGACCGCCCATGCCCGTTTCGATAACGGCCACATCCACCTGTTGCCGGGCGAATTCGTAAAACGCCATGGCGGTCGTATATTCAAAAAAAGTCGGTTCCCGTTTTCGGCCGTGCTTGTTCTTGACCGCTTCATAGGCGCTAACGACCCGGTCATTGCTTATCGGGCGCCCGTTGATTTTGATTCGTTCGTTAAATCTCACCAGGTGGGGGGAGGTATACAGCCCCACCCGATAGCCGGCCCGGTGCAGGATTGTTGTCAGCATGGCGGCAGTGGAACCCTTGCCGTTGGTGCCGGCGATGTGGATGCTTTTGTATTGTCGCTGGGGTTTGTCCAGCTTGTCCAGAATGGCACGGAGGGTTGTCAGCTCAAGCTTGATGCCGAAACGTCTGAGTCCGTACATTTCTTCCAGGCAGTGATTATAGGCATTTTTTTTTGTCATGGTAAATTCGAAAAAAGTCAAAGGTTTTATGGCAAAGTAAAAAGTTCGAAATCAAGGCGTCGCAAATCTTGAGGGATGAAGCGTACTTAAGTCGTACGTGGAATGACGAAAGATGCAGCGCAACGAAGATTTCGGGCTTTTTACGAAGCCATCATGGTTACGAAAAAACCCGGCCATATATATGGCCGGGTTTTTACAAAAAATAACTGGTGCTCAATACTTAGCGATATCTACGTCGTTTGACTTCGGCGATACGCTGTCTTCTCATTGCTTCGCGCTGTTTGCGTCGCTTTAACTCGCTTGGCTTCTCAAAGTTTTTTCTGAGTCTCAAGCGCTTGAAAAGGCCGTCGTTCTGAATTTTCTTCTTCAATATTTTCATGGCCTTTTCCAGGTCATTGTCAATGACGCGAACCTCTATCTCTTTCACATTGCCTCACCCTTTCTTTGCCTTCAAAACCGGTCGGACCTTGAAGGTTTTTTATATAAACCTTAATAAAGGTTTGTAAAACTTAAATATTTCCCTATCAATATTATTTCTGTTTAGCAAGGAAAATATTTGTTTTTTTAGAGTTGAGATACCAGTTCGTCGGTTACGGTTTTTACATCCGGCTCGCCATCCAAAGGGATATATTTCATGTTGTCGTTCTTGGCGGCCAGGTCTTTGAAATAATAGGCGGCTGCCAGGGTGCCGGTGTCGGAATCATAGTAAATGGCATGCCGTTTGCTGATGGCGCCTTCGTCCTGATCGTCGTCTCTGGTTTTCAGGTCGCCGCCGCAGACCCGACACTTGTCGCCGTCAGGTTTGATGGCGTCGATGAAAATATTGTTGGGATGGTTGTTGTCGTTGACGCAAAGCCGACGGCCCATGATTCTGTTTTTGGCGATTTCACGATCCAGTACGATTTCCACTACGATATCAAGCGTCATCCCTTTTTCCTTCAGGGCTTCATCCAGTTTTTCGGCCTGGACTTTGTTTCTGGGAAAGCCGTCCAGCAACCAGCCTTTTTGGCAGTCATCCTGCTGCAGGCGGTCAAGGATCATGGGAATGGTAATCTCGTCCGGTACCAGGTCTCCCCGGTCGATATAGCCTTTGGCTTCTTTACCCAAATCGGTGCCATTGGAAATGTTGTCCCGGAAGATAGCGCCGGATTCTATGTGAGGCAGGTCGTATTTCTTTTTTAAGATGGCGCCCTGGGTGCCCTTGCCGCTTCCGTTCGGACCAAAAAATAAAATATTCATGCTGTCTTCTCCTTGTTATGAAATGTTTGACAACTTGGTCAGGCCGTCACTGTTGACGGCAAAAAAGAATTTCTATAAAAATTATCCGTGCTTGTCAAGGTATGGATGATTTTTTTGCCAGGCGTCCGGGTCCGGGGGGGGGAGAATAATGGATCGAAATCCGTATGGAAAATGCGGAAAACACTTGACATGGTTATTTCGTTTTTTTATATCAGAGTTGAGCATGTGATTTACCAGCCTTTTGATGAATACCTAATAACTGCTGATTAAAGCAGGTTTTCAAAATTTTTTCGCAGGACAATCAAAAGTCAGGTTCTATTCAGGCGGATTGATGTTATCACGTCAAGCGCCCCCCGGCATTTTAATTCGGACGGGTTCGCCACGAATAACGGGTTGCCGACAAGGCAATACGGATACCGGCATAAAAAATTATAGTAATAAAAGGTGACGAGTGTATGAATTTATCGGAATTGAAAAAAAAGAAGATGGACGAGCTCAAAACAATCGCCAACGAGTATAAGATCGATTACGCGGGATTGAAGAAGCAGGAGTTGATTTTTTCCATACTGCAGCACGAAGCTGAAAACAACGGTTATATCTTTGGCGAAAGCACACTGGAAGTGCTGGCTGACGGTTTCGGCTTTTTACGGTCCCCGGATTACAGTTACCTGCCGGGACTGGATGATATTTATGTTTCACCGTCCCAGATCCGGCGTTTTAATCTGAGAACCGGAGACATCGTTTCCGGACAGATCCGTCAGCCCAAGGAGAACGAGCGATACTTTGCCCTGCTGAAGGTCGAAGCCATCAATCATGAAGACCCGGAAGTCGCCCGGGAAAAGACTTTTTTCGATAACCTGACCCCTCTTTTTCCCAACCAGAAAGTCAACCTGGAAAGGGAGTCAGATAATTATTCCATGCGCATAATGGACCTGCTGACGCCGATCGGATTCGGTCAGCGGGGATTGATCGTGTCACCTCCCCGGGCCGGTAAAACCATGCTGCTGCAGAATATCGCCAACAGCATTATCGCCAGCCACAAAAAAGTCGTTCCGTTTATCCTTTTAATTGATGAACGTCCTGAAGAAGTAACCGACATGCAGCGCTCGGTTGCTGCCGAAGTCATCAGTTCCACCTTTGACGAACCGGCTGAACGTCATGTCCAGGTGGCGGAAATGGTGATCGAAAAAGCCAAACGTCAGGTGGAGCACAAAAAAGACGTGGTCATCCTGCTTGACAGTATTACCCGGCTGGCGCGGGCCTATAACTCTGTTGTCCCCTCCAGCGGCAAGGTCCTTTCCGGTGGTGTGGATTCCAACGCCCTGCATCGCCCCAAACGGTTTTTCGGCGCGGCCCGTAATATTGAAGAGGGCGGCAGCCTGACCATTATCGCCACGGCCCTGGTTGATACCGGCAGCCGCATGGACGAAGTGATTTTCGAGGAGTTTAAGGGGACCGGCAACATGGAGCTTCAACTGGACAGAAAACTGGCCGACAGGAGGGTTTATCCGGCCATTGATATCAACCGGTCGGGTACCCGCAAGGAGGAACTGCTGGTTGAAAAAAGTGTGCTAAACCGGGTCTGGGTGCTGCGAAAATTGCTGGCCTCATTAAATTCTGTTGATGGAATGGAGTTTTTACTTGATAAAATGGGCAGCACGAAGGATAATAAAGATTTTTTACAGGCAATGAATTCGTAATCAGTTAGATACAGATTTATTTGCTGATAAGACGGTCCCGATGAGGAGGAAGCAAAATGAAAAAAGACATTCACCCGGAATATTTCCAGGCCAACGCACGGTGCGTTTGCGGCAATGAGTTTACGGTCGGATCGACGAAAGAATCCATCAGTGTCGAAATCTGCTCGCAGTGTCATCCGTTTTTTACGGGCAAGCAGAAGCTGGTTGATACGGCCGGGCGGATCGAACGGTTCCGCAGGAAATACGCCAAGTTTGAAGAGCAGAAAAAACAACAGCCTGCTGCTGATAACGAATAATAACGGGTTTTGACATCGGTTAAATAAGACTGCAGATGTTTGACAAACTACAAGAGGTGGAAAGCCGTTATTCAGAGCTGGAAACCCTTATGTCGGATCCGGATGTTATTAATAACAGGGCGATGTATCTGCGTTACAGCCAGGAGCATTCGGAACTTTCAAAACTTGTTGAAGTCTTTCGCAAATATAAGAAAACAAGCGAAGAACTGGCGGAAAGCCGTGAACTGTTAAATGATCAGGATGCCGACATCAAGGAACTGGCCCGGCAGGAAGTAGAATCCCTGACGGCCGAAGAAGAACGCCTGCAGGATGAATTAAAAACCCTTCTTACCCCCAAAGATCCCAATGATTCCAAAAATGTAATCATCGAAATCCGGGCCGGTACCGGCGGTGAGGAAGCGGCCCTTTTTGTTTATGATCTTTTCCGGATGTATTCGCGGTTTGTTGAAAACAAGGGCTGGAAAGCGGAGATCATGAACAGCCATGAGACCGGCACCGGCGGTTTCAAGGAAGTGGTCTTCATGGTCTATGGTAAGGGGGCTTACAGCTTTTTCAAGTTTGAAAGCGGCACCCACCGGGTGCAGCGGGTTCCGGAGACCGAAGCCCAGGGCAGGGTGCACACCTCGGCGGTTACGGTGGCGGTTTTGCCCGAAGCCGAAGAAGTCGAACTCGAGATTGATCCCTCGGAAATCCGCACGGATGTTTTCAGGTCCAGCGGACCGGGCGGACAATCGGTCAATACCACGGATTCGGCCGTCCGTTTGACCCATCTGCCGACCGGTCTGGTGGTGACCTGCCAGGATGAAAAATCCCAGTTGAAAAACAAAAACAAGGCGATGAAAGTACTGCGGGCGCGGCTTTTGGATAAAATGATCCAGGAACAGAATGATCAGCGGGATGAGGCCCGAAAAGGGCAGGTCGGCAGCGGCGATCGAAGCGGCCGTATCCGGACCTACAATTTTCCCCAGGGCAGGGTAACCGATCATCGCGCGGGAATTACGCTTTATAAACTGGAGGCCATTCTCCAGGGCGAACTGAATGATCTTTTTGAAGGCCTGACCACTTATTTTAACACCCAGCAGATCCAGACGCTGGACACCGGCAATGCCAACTGATACTTCCCCCCGAACAATTCTTGATGTTCTCAAGTTAACGACCGGTTTTTTTTGCGACCGTTGTATTGAAAGCTCCAGAATTTCAGCCGAGCTTCTGCTGGCCCATGTGCTGAATGTCAATCGCCTTGATCTGTATCTTCGATTTGACCAGCCGCTTTATGATGAGGAATTGGACCGCTACCGGGAGTTGATTCGTCGCCGTTTGCGACGTGAGCCCGTGGCCTATATCACGGGCACCAAATCTTTCTGGGACCTGACCATCGAAGTCACACCGGATGTTCTGATACCGCGCCCCGATACGGAAACGCTGGTGGAAACCGCCCTGGCCCGGATATCCCGTCTCACCGCCTCGCTTGACCGGATGCCGGTAATTTTTGAACCGGCCACCGGTTCCGGTGCCGTGATTTGCTCGTTGGCGGCAAATGCGCCGGGCAGCCGGTTTTTTGCATCTGATGTTTCTATCCCGGCACTTGGTGTTGCCCGGCGGAACGCCCGGCGGAACGGATTGGATGATAAAATCTGTTTTTTTGCCGCTGACTGGTTTTCAGGCATCAAGTCCAATATGCCCCGGTTTGACATGATTGTCGTAAACCCTCCCTATGTGCCTTTTGGCGAAATTGCCGGCCTGGAGCCGGAAGTCAGAGACCATGAACCGATAAAAGCCCTGAATGGGGGTGCTGACGGACTTGATTGTATCCGACAGATAATTGATTCGGCCGGTGGCTTTTTAACGGCCGGGGGGCTTCTGCTGATTGAAATCGGCTGGGACCAGCTGCCCCGGGTTCAGGCCCTGGCCGAGAAATCCGCCTGGTGCGACGATTTTATGTCCGTCAAAGACCTGGCCGGTCATGACCGGGTCGTCAGATTACTGAAAAAGACCGGCTGAATTTTTAACCGGGACCTTGCATGCCCGCCAGTTGAAAAAATTACAGCCTGGTGCCGGTTGTCATCGCCGTGCCGAAAATTTGGTGTTTCTATCATCTTATTGATTTTATATGATATATTAAAAAATTTGAGCGGCTCAATGTGCCGGCGGGGTGTTGAATGCACCGGAATTTTATTTTTTATCACACAATCTAAAAAAAATGTTGTTTTGAAGGTGTGATGTTTGATATTATCCGACATTTATAGATTGGATAGGACTTTAAAAACACACGTTTTCCGACCGCTTGCCGGTGTGTCCGCCAAGGCGGGTTCGGCGTCGGGATGAAGAAAACGGAGGCACAACAACACATTTAAAGGAGATGAAGCATGAGTTACGTAACAATGAAGGAACTGCTGGAAGCCGGAGCGCATTTCGGGCATCAGACCCGTCGCTGGAACCCCAAGATGAAACCCTACATTTTTGGCGCCCGTAACGGGATCTATATTATTGATCTTCAAAAGACGGTCCGTTTGTTCAAGAACGCTTACGATTTTGTGACCCAGGTCGTCGAAAGCGGCAAACCGGTGCTTTTTGTCGGAACCAAAAAACAGGCCCGGGAAGCGATTTATGAAGAGGCCAATCGCGCTGAAATGTATTATGTCCATAACCGCTGGCTGGGCGGCATGCTGACAAATTTTCAGACCATTAAAAAGAGTATTGATCAGTTGCAGCACCTCAATGAGATTATAAACGATGGTTCCATCGAAATGTATCCCAAGAAGGAACAGTCCAAGCTGACCAAATCCCGCACCAAGCTGGACAGCGTTCTGGGTGGTATCCAGCATATGGCAAAGTTGCCGGGTGCCCTGTTTGTGGTTGATACCCGCAAAGAGGCGATTGCCGTAAGGGAAGCCAGGCGCCTGGGCATACCGGTGGTGGCGATTGTCGATACCAATTGCGATCCGGATGAGATCGATTACCTTGTCCCCGGCAATGATGACGCCATTCGGGCCATTCGCCTGGTCACGTCAAAAATTGCGGATGCCTGCCTGGAAGGCGCGCAGCGCCGGGCAGAGAAGAAACAGGCGGCTGTCGACAAAGAAGCGGCGCCGGAAAAAGTGGTTGAAGAAAAACCGGCAGAGGAAACGCTTCAGCCCGGTGAACGGGAAGTCCTTTCAGATGGAAGTGACGGTCCGATTGTTGAGCGCATCAGAAAATCCGGTTTTTCTTCGATTGCGGATTTTCAGGATGATGAAGAAGACGATCAGTTGGAAAATAATGACGCAGACAACCAGGAAGCAACAGAGGAGTAAATAAAAATGGGAACAATCAGTGCCAGCATGGTGAAACAGCTTCGAGAGCAGACCGGTGCGGGAATGATGGATTGCAAGGAAGCGTTGACCACGTGCGATGGAGATATCGAAAAAGCAGTTGATTTTTTAAGAAAAAAAGGGCTGGCCAAGGCGGCCAAACGCGCCGGCCGGGATACCGCTGAAGGTGTCGTCGAATCTTACATCCATATGGGCGGCAAGATCGGTGTCATGGTCGAAGTGAACTGTGAATCGGATTTTGTGGCCAAAACAGACGATTTCAAGGAATTTGCCAGAAATATTGCCATGCATATCGCGGCCACCAATCCGGCCGGAATCGAACAGGAAGACGTCCCCCGGGAATTGATCGAGAGGGAACGGCAGGTATACCGGGAACAAACCCTGGAAATGGGTAAACCGGAAAACATGGTGGATAAAATTGTTGAGGGAAAGCTCAAAAAATTCTTCAAGGAATCCTGTCTCATGGAACAGGCCTATGTCAAGGATCCCAATATTTCGATTCAGGATTACTTAAATGAGACCGTCGCCAAAATCGGCGAAAGTGTTCGGATTAAACGGTTTGCCCGTTTTCAGCTGGGAGAATAATTTTTTTGGATACACCCCGCTATAAAAGAGTACTGATTAAGTTGAGCGGCGAAGCGCTGATGGGTGATGAGAGCTTCGGCATCAGTCCTGAAATGATCAAGTATATGGCGGAAGAGGTGGGGTCGGTCGCCAGAATGGGCGTTCAGGTGGCCGTTGTCGTCGGTGGCGGAAATATTTTCAGGGGTGTGAAGGCCAGCTCTTTCGGTATGGATCGCACGGCTGCGGACCATATGGGAATGCTGGCCACGGTTATCAACAGCATCGCCCTTCAGGACGCCATTGAAAAAGCGGGTTTTGAAACCCGCATTCAAACGGCCATTGAAATGCATGCCGTGGCCGAACCGTACATTCTGAGAAGGGCTCTGCGGCACCTGGATAAAGGCCGAATCGTCATCTTCGGGGCGGGAACGGGTAACCCCTATTTTACGACCGATACCGCCGCCGTACTCAGGGCGGAAGAGATCCACGCCGAAGTTTTCCTCAAGGCCACCAGGGTCAACGGACTTTATGATTCAGATCCGGAAAAAACCAGTGATGCCAGTTTTATCAAGCAGACAACCTATATGCATATCCTGGAAAACCAGCTGGGTGTCATGGACTCCACGGCCATTTCACTGGCCATGGATAACAGCCTGCCGCTGGTGGTGTTTTCTATCAAGGAACCGGGGAACCTGAAGCGGATTGTCTGCGGAGAGGATCTCGGGACGCTGATCGTCAGCAAACCCGGAGAAAAGCATTAATCGATATTTTGAGGTCTCGGGCCATGATTGATCTGGTTTACGAAGAAATGGAAGAGAAGATGGAAAAGACGCTCTCCACGTTTAAAGGAGAGTTGCGCAAAGTAAGGACCGGCAGGGCGTCACTTTCCATTCTAGACGGCATAATTGTGGATTATTACGGTACCCCCACGCCCATAAATCAACTGGCGTCATTATCGGTTCCGGAGAGCCGGTTGATCGTCATCCAACCCTGGGACGCAAACGCCTTAAAAGATGTGGAAAAAGCCATTCTGCAGTCCAACATCGGGTTAACGCCGAATAATGACGGCAAGATTATTCGCCTGGCCGTGCCGCCGCTGACCGAAGAACGCCGCAAGGAAATCGCCAAACAGGTTCGCCAGATGGGGGAAGATTATAAAGTGGCCATGCGGAATATCCGGCGGGATGCCAATGAAAATTTGAAGCAGATGAAAAAAGACGGTGATATTTCCGAAGACGAGGCCTTTTCCGGAAAAGATAAAGTTCAGGAAGTAACGGATAAATATATCGACCTGATTGATGCGGTCTATCAGGAAAAAGAGAAAGAAATCCTTGAACTCTAACGATTCCGCTGTGAATATTTCCGGTCCGGACAGCGGCAGGTTCCCGGCGCATGTCGCCATTATCATGGATGGCAACGGCCGATGGGCCAAAAGCCGTTCCCTTGAAAGGCTGGAAGGGCATCGTCGGGGCGTGGAGGCGCTTGAGACGATCATCCGTACCAGTGTGAATATCGGTATCTCCTACCTGACCGTGTTTGCCTTTTCCACCGAGAACTGGAACCGGCCGGAATATGAGGTGACCGGCATCATGATGCTGTTAAAGGAGTTTCTTCGCAGCCGCCAGGAAGAGCTAAGAGACAACGGTATCCGGTTTAATGTTGTGGGCAATCCCGGCATGCTGTCCGAAGATGTCCTGGATGCCCTGGATGAAGCAAAATTACTGACAAAAGACTGCCGGAAAATGGTGCTGACCATCGCCCTGAGTTACGGCGGTCGTGATGAAATCACCCGGGCCGTAAAACAGCTGGCCCTTGATGCCGTTGCCGGACGGATTGACGTTGACGGCATCGATGAACAGATAATTTCCGGCTACCTTGACACACGGGATCTGCCGGACCCGGATATGTTGATCAGGACCAGCGGAGAAGTGCGGATCAGTAATTTCCTGCTGTGGCAGCTGGCCTATACGGAAATTTTTATTACGGACACGTTATGGCCGGACTTCGGGCCTGACGAACTGGTCAGCCTGATAAAAGAATATCAGTCCCGGGACCGCCGCTTCGGCAAAGTATAGCAGACGCTTTGTCCGGATCCATTCTGCAACTTTGGAGGAAATAGCGCATGAAAAAACCGGACGCGTCGCACATCAAACGGTGGTTAACAGGGCTCGTGTTATTTCCGCTGCTGGTTTATCTCGTTCTGGCCTCGGCCAACTGGTTCTTTGCCCTTTTCATCTGTGCGGTTTCCTGTATCGCCTTTTATGAATATTATCGTATTGTGCTGCATGTTTCCGGTGCTTCTTTTTTTACCGTTATTCCCATGGCCGGTTTTTTGACAGGTGCCGCCATTGTGCTGGTGGCCATGGCCGGTCGTTTTGATATGATCTGCATGCTGATCTCGTGTATTTTTATATTTTCCGGCGCCGGTGCGCTATGCCAGTACACAAAACGGCCCGATGCCATCGACCGGGTGGTCATGCAGGTCATGGGCGTGGTTTACCTGTCTTTGCCCATGGCCCTGTTGGTCATGATTCACCAGGACCCTCGCGGCAACACCTGGATAATATTGCTTTTTCTTCTGGTGTTTGCCGGCGATACCGGTGCCTATTACGCCGGTACGTTTTTCGGCAAGCACAAGCTTCTGCTCGAGGTCAGCCCCGGGAAAACAATTGAAGGCGCCTTCGGCGGCATGATGGGCACGGTGGGCATGGGCTGTTTGGTCAACCTGGGGCTGCCGCATCTGCCGTGGGGCATGGAAATGCCCACCCGTTTTCCCTGGGGGTATGCGGTACTGTTTTTCATTATTGTCAGTATTTGCGCCCAGGCCGGGGATCTGTTTGAATCGCTGCTTAAGCGTGAGGCCGGCATCAAGGACTCGGGCGTTATTTTCCCCGGACATGGCGGATTACTGGATCGTATTGACGGCGTTCTTTTTGCCCTTCCCATCGTTTATCTTTTCAAAACATACGTGTTTGCCTGATGAAATGTTTAACCATTCTTGGCTGTACCGGTTCCATCGGTACCAATACGCTTGAGATCGTGGCCGCTTTTCCCGAGCGTTTTGACGTCCGGGCACTTTGTGCCGGAAAAAACGTGTCCCTGCTGACCGACCAGGTGCGTCAGTTCGGACCGGAGCTGGCGGTGGTCCTGGACGAAGCAGGTGCCTGCGAACTGGATGAGCGCCTGGGCCGGGGCCATGGGGTCCGGATTCTGTTCGGTGATGAAGGGTATCGCGAAGCGGCAACACTTTCTTCGGTGGATATGGTGGTTTCGGCCATGGTGGGAGCGGCCGGCCTGGTACCGACGGTGGCCGCCATCGAAGCCGGTAAGGCCATTGCCCTGGCCAACAAGGAGGTGCTGGTCATGGCCGGAGATGTGGTCATGTCGCTGGCGGTTGAAAAAAATGTGCCTGTTCTGCCGGTTGACAGTGAGCACAGCGCTATTTTTCAGTGTCTCCAGGGACAGGACCGACGGTTTCTGGCCAGGATCCACCTGACGGCTTCGGGCGGTCCTTTTTTGAACAGCAGCCGCAATGAGATGGAAAAAGCCGGTCCGGCCGAAGCCCTGTCTCATCCCACCTGGAAGATGGGGAAAAAAATTTCCATTGACTCGGCCACTTTGATGAACAAGGGGCTGGAGGTGATCGAGGCGGCCTTTTTATTCGCGGTTTCGGCTGCTGATATTGAAGTGGTCGTCCACCCGCAGAGCATTATTCATTCCCTGGTGTCCTTTGTCGACGGTTCCCTGCTGGCCCAATTATCCTTACCGGACATGAAGGGGGCCATCGCCTATGCTCTGTCCTACCCGGAGCGTCTGACTTCGGTAGAACCGACCCTGGATCTGGCCGAGCTGGGTCAAATGACCTTTGAGCGGCCGGATGATGAGCGGTTTCCCTGTCTGGGGCTGGCCTTTGAGGCGGCCCGGCAGGGCGGTACCCTTCCGGCCGTGCTGAACGCGGCCAACGAAATAGCGGTCCACGCCTTTCTGGACGAACGCATGCCGTTTTTCCGGATTCCGGCCCTGATCGAGGATGTCATGGCCAGGCATAAGGTGATGACATCACCGGCACTGTCTGATATTATGGACGCCGACGTCTGGGCCAGGCAAACGGCCCGGGAAATGATTTGACGGGGAGTCAGTTTTGACAACGTTTTGGGCGACAATTATTGTTCTGGGTGTTCTGATTTTTTTTCATGAATTCGGCCATTTTCTGATGGCCCGACTGTTCGGCGTGGGTGTGGAGCGGTTTTCCCTGGGGTTCGGCCCCAGGATATTCGGCTTTAAACGGGGCCGTACAGACTACCGGCTGTCGGCCATTCCCCTGGGCGGGTATGTCAAGATGGTGGGCGAAGAACCGGATGACGAGATTGATGAAGCGGATATCCCAGAGTCTTTTACCCATCAACCGGTACTCAACCGGATGGTGATCGTGGCCGCCGGTCCTTTTTTTAACCTGTTGCTGGCCATTTTGATCTTTTACGTGCTGTTCCAGGTTTATGGAAAGCTATGGCTGAAACCGGTCGTCGGTCAGGTCAGTCCGGACATGCCGGCCATAGCGGCCGGTCTCAAATCGGGAGACCGGATCATTGATGTTAACCGTCAGCCCGTAAAAACATGGGAGGAGATGGCCGCCATGATCGAGGGCAGTGGCGGCCGGGATCTGGATCTGGTGGTAGACCGGGAAGGGGAGACGTTTCCCGTGACGGTAACGCCGGCCGTGGTGGACGGCAAAACGATTTTCGGGGAACCGCGTAAACGGTACGTGCTGGGAATTGTTGCCTCGGGCGAGGTGGTCCGGGAGTCCGTCGGCCCGGTGAAGGCCCTGATCATGAGTCTTGAGTCAACCTGGGATATCGTCCGATTGACCGCCATTGGCGTGACCAAGATGATATCCGGCGCCGTGTCGACTAAAGAACTGGGCGGTCCTATTCTGATCGCTCAGATGGCCGGCAAGCAAATGGAAGAAGGCATCAGCAGTTTCCTGGCCTTTATGGCGTTTATCAGTATTAATCTGGCCATACTTAATTTTCTACCGATACCCGTGCTTGACGGCGGGCATCTGCTTTTTTATACCATCGAAATCATCAGGCGCAAACCGGTTGAAATCAAGACCCGGGAGATCGCCCAGCAGTTCGGCATGATCATTTTGTTATCATTGATGGTGCTGGTTATTTATAATGACATTACCCGGCCTTGAATAACCGGGCGGATATGATAATGGTAAGTATCAGGAGGTGTTAAATCATATGGCGCATCGCCTGGAAATAGCCCTGCGGTCCGATCTGACCGATCCGGCCGGGGAAACCGTCAGAACACGGGCGGCCGCATACCTGTCCGTTCATCCGGTATCGGTCAGGGTCGTTCATATTATCACCATTGACGCCGATCTTGACGAACAGCAGCAGGCCGCAGTCAGTGACATTTTTACCAATCCGGTTACCCAGATTTCTTCTTATTTACCGTTGGATATTCCTTTTGACTGGGTGATCTGGGTGGGTTACCGGCCGGGCGTCAAGGACAACCCCGGTGATACCGCCCGGGAAGCCATGGTTGACAGCCTGGGGGACGCTTTTCCGTTGGACAGCGGGGTCTACACCTCCAGGCGTTACTGCCTGCGGGCGCCGGACATGACGGCCGAACAGGTGGACCGCATTGCCCGGGAACTGCTGGCCAATGACACTATCGAGCAGTGGCGGATTTTCTCAAAGCAGGAATGGGACGACAGCCAGGGCATCGGCCTGATTATTCCCAGGGTTAAACTCGATCACGAACCCACGGTGACGGTCATTCCGGTAGATACGGATGAGGCCCTGCTGGCGGTCAGCGATCAGCGTAACCTGGCTTTGAACCCCAATGACGTGCCGACCATCCGGGAATATTTTCTGCGGCCGGATGTGCGGCAACAGCGACAGGCCGTGGGCCTGTCCGATCCCACCGATATTGAACTGGAATACATATCCCAGGCCCGCAGCGACCACTGCAATCACAATACCTTTAACGGACTGTTTCACTACCGGGATCTGGCCACCGGGGAGGGCCGGACCATTGACAGCCTGTTTGTCACCTGTATCCGTCAGCCGACCCTGGAGCAGAAACAAAAGAAACCCTGGGTGGTGTCGGTGTTGTGGGACAATGCCGGTGCCGCGCGTTTTGATGACAGCCATAATTATGTGATCACCGGTGAAACCCATAACTCGCCCTCCAACATGGAAGCTTACGGCGGGGCCATGACCGGTATCGTCGGTGTTTATCGCGACCCCATGGGTACGGGCAAGGGCGCCCGGCTGGTGATGGGCGGATACGGTTTTTGCACCGGCCATCGCGATTATGCCGGTGAGCTTACGCCCCGCCTTCATCCCCGGCGTCTGCTGGATGGTGTTATCGAGGGTGTTCGTGACGGGGGCAACAAGAGCGGTATTCCGACCACCTTCGGACAGGTTTATTTTGATGACGGTTACCTGGGTAAGTGCCTGGTGTTTGTGACCGCCATTGGTATCATGCCGGCCCGGGTAGACGGCAAGCCTTCCGAAGAAAAGACCACCACGCCCGGAGAGCTGATCATCATGTGCGGCGGCAGGGTGGGTAAAGACGGCATCCACGGGGTGACCGCGTCTTCGGAGGTCTTTTCCGAGACCACGCCGGCCGGTCATGTACAGATCGGCGACCCCTATACCCAGAAAAAGATGCACGATTTTCTGTTAGAAGCCCGTGACCGGGGGATGATCCGTTTTATTACCGACAACGGCGGCGGCGGGCTTTCCTCGTCCGTTGGTGAGTCGGCTGAATTCGCCGGTGGCTGCGAGGTGTGGCTGGAAAAGGTGCCCTTGAAATACGAGGGGCTGGACCAGTGGGAAATATGGGTGTCCGAATCCCAGGAGCGGATGACCGTGGCCGTGTCGCCGGACGACCTTGACGCGTTTATGGCGCTGTCTGCCGGACATGCCGTGGAATCCACGGTGATCGGCAAATACACCGATTCGGGCCGGTTGCATATCCTGTATAACGGTCAGACCTGTGCTTATATCGATCTTGATTTCATGAAGTCGGATTTTCCCCAGTGGGTGTTTGACGCGGAATGGAGCCCACCGGCCATGCGCGGGCTGTGTGAACCCGTACTGGGCCGGCCTGACGATTTCAATAAACTGCTGAGCGATATGCTGGCAAGGCCCAATATCTGCAGCCGGGAATGGATCGTCCGCCAGTATGATCATGAAGTCCAGGCCGGGAGTGTCATCAAACCGTTGACGGGCGTCGGCCGGGACATCCCTTCGGACGCATCCGTAACGCGGCCGGTGCTGTTCTCCGACCGGGCCATTGCTTTTTCACAGGCCCTGCTGCCGGCCTATTCCGCCATCGATACCTGGCAAATGGTGGCCTGCACCATTGATGAAGCCGTGCGACGGTTGATCGCCGTTGGCGCGCCGCCTGATGAGATCGGCGGGGTGGACAATTTCTGCTGGCCCAATATCCAGTACGATCCGACGACCAACCCGGATGGAAAATACAAGGCCGCACAGCTGGTCCGCGCCTGCCAGGCGCTCAAGGAAACCTGTGACGCTTTCGGCATACCCTTGCTTTCCGGTAAAGACAGCATGTACGTGGACGGGCATCTGCCGGGCTCCTATGGCGAGACGCACAAGGTCTCGGCTCCGCCGACCATGCAGTTTTCAGCCACGGCCGTGATTCCTCATGTATTTCGTTGCGTGACCATGGATGCCAAGGCCGAGGGTGACCTGGTCTATATCGTCGGTCGCACGGCCGATGAACTGGGTGGATCTGAATATTACGATATGATGGGACATACCGGCCTGAATGTGCCGCAACTGTCCGTGGAAACGGTTTTACCGGTTTACCGCAATATGTTCGAGGCGATTAACCGGGAGATGGTCGCTTCTGTTCACGGCGTTTACCGGGGTGGCCTGGGCGTTCACCTGGCCCTGTCGGCCATGGCCGGTGAACGGGGCATGATTGTCGACCTGTCGCAGGTGCCCCGGGTTGAACGCCTGAATGACGCCGGTCTTCTTTTTTCCGAAAGCACCGGCCGCTTCGTGGTAACGGTGGCCCCGCGTCACCAGGAAGCGTTTGAGGCCCTGTTCGCCGGAGAAGCTTGTGCCCGGGTGGGCGTGGTCGGCAGGGATCAGGGCGATCTGGTGATCATCGGTCAGGAGGGCCGTACCATTATTTCCACGGGGATTGATACGTTGAAAAAGGCCTGGAAACAGCCGCTGGGAGGACTGATATGAGCCGCACTGTCAATGCGCTGGTGCTATGCGGTTACGGCCTGAACTGTGACCGGGAAACCGCTTATGCTTTGGAGCTGGCCGGCGCCCGGGCGCAGCGGGTACACATTAATTCACTTATATCACGTGACTCGCGATTGTCGGATTTCCAGATCATGGCCTTTGTGGGCGGTTTCTCCTGGGGGGACGATCACGGCGCCGGTGTTATCCAGGCCCACCGGTTGAAAACCCGGTTGGGCGATGACCTGATCGATTTCGTTACCGGCGGCGGGCTGGTTATCGGTATCTGCAACGGTTTTCAGACCCTGGTCAACCTCGGGCTTCTGCCCGGCTGTGACAATGATTACCGCACCCGGTCGGTGGCGCTGATTGCCAATGACTGCGGCAATTTCCGTGATGACTGGGTCCATCTGCGGGCCAACGAAGCGTCGCCCTGTGTTTTTACCGCCGGAATGACAGCCTTTGATCTGCCCGTCCGGCACGGTGAGGGCAAATTTTTTTGTGAAACGCAAATGCATGCCCGTATGTCAGAGAAAAACCAGATTGTCCTGCGTTATGCCGATGACAGCGGGCAGCCGGCAGGCGGAAAATTTCCCGACAACCCCAACGGTTCCCTGGACGACATTGCCGGGATATGTGACAGTACCGGCCGGGTTTTCGGACTGATGCCCCATCCCGAGGCCTTTATCCACCCCACCAACCATCCCGCCTGGACAAGGCAGAAAACACTGGCTGCCCGTGACGGCCGGGCTTCTACCGATACCGGTAGCACCATTACCGACGGTGTCCGCCTGCTGAAAAACGGCGTGGATTATGCCGCCGGGATGTAGACTCCCAGACGCCCTCCCTGAATACCTTCTGCAAGGCCCAGGACGCAAACTCATGTAGGGGCACCCCCCTGTGGGTGCCCTTTTATCGGGCGGCCACAGGGGGCCGCCCCTACAGCGTTTACGAGTGGCCTGTAACATTTTATCTGCTTTTGTTGGAGAACCGCATGAAATATCCCGGCTAAATGGAAAATCAGCCATTTTTTGAGAATGCTTTGTGATCATTAGCAGGCGCTGTTTCATCTTGATGTTAATGCCACATTGTGGTATAAAAATACCTTATGATGAAAATTCGCAAAGAGGTGCTGCAAATGAAAAAAATCGTATCTCTGTCTGTCAGCCTGAAGAAGGGGACGCCGAAAACAACGGTTCGGGAGGTCTTTTTAAAAACCGGGCATGGTATTGAAGGCGATGCCCATGCCGGAGCCTGGCATCGGCAGGTCAGTTTTCTGGCCGCGGAACAGATCAAGGCGGCCTGGATCAGTGGATTGAATGTGGATTTTGGATCGTTTGCGGAAAATATCGCCACCCTGGGTGTGGACTGGGTTACGGTTCCCGTTGGTACCCGGTTGCGCCTGGGCCAAACCGCCGAGGTGGAGATCACCCAGATCGGCAAGGAATGTCATAAAAAGTGCGCCATTTATTACCAGGCCGGGGACTGCATCATGCCCCGCCAGGGCGTTTTCGGCCGTGTTCTCAGAGAAGGTCGGATCTGCCCCGGCGACGGCATAGAATTTCTTCAGGTACCGGACACCGGGGAATCTTTGCAATAAAAGGCCTTGTTTGGCTAAAGGAGAAAAAAATGTCTTCCAGATTGAAAAAAACAGCTGTTTTAGTGGTTGTGCTGAGTTTATTCAGTCCTTTTTCTTTTGCCGGGGAATTCTCTTCCTATATGGACTGGCGAAATGAACATTTTTTATTTGCGGATAACAGTACCCCGGGAGTTTATGAAAAGGGTAACTGGCTGTTCGCATCCGGCGAGAAAGCCGCCGGATGCGGTGCCATGAACGCAGGCGCTTTTTGTTGCGACGCGGGTCCGGGAAAAACGTCTGTTTCAGGTTCATCGGGAAAAAAATCGATCGACCTGGGGAATATCCACAAATACCTGGGGTATACGACAGTGCTTCTGGTGGGGCTGGCCGCGGCCACGGCCGGGGATAACGGGGCGCATTACGGGGCGGCATACGGCTCGGCCGTGGCAGCAGCCGCTACCGTAACAACGGGGTTTGTAGAATACGGGGACCGGTTCGATCTTAGCTACGGTCTTTTTTCGGAAGATAACGCCCATATCATCCTGGGCACCATCGGCGCGGTGGCCTGTATCGCGGCCGTTGCCGTGGCGGATTCAGACGGTGGCGGTGGCCATGCCGGCGCCGGCAGCGGCGGTGGTGTTGCCATGGCCCTGTCGATTATCACCATCCGGTGGTGATTTGCTAAAAAAGCGTATTTTTTGAGATGTCCCCACACATCAGGATTCCGTAAGCAAAAAGATGTATCCTTATTTTTGGCCATTGCTCCCGGCAGCAGGAAGCATGCCCCTGGTCTTTGAAAACGGCTTATCGTTTCCATTTTTTTGTTCTGTTGATCGTGTTTCGAATTTTAACTGGAATGATTGAATTATGGCTTTCTCCCCCCGAAAAGCGCCAGTTCAAATACCTTGAAGAAAACGTCTACATCAACAAAACCGATTTTTTTCAGCCAGGCGCACTGGTCTTCGACCGGGGCCAGGATGTTTTCTTTTTTGTCCGGCCGGTTGTAATATTCAGCGGCGATATCTTCTCTGTCTGCTGTCGCGTCAGTTCTGCTGTGAAAGTTGTGCAGTTGGTCGATAAAAAAATCATCAAACAGCGCCTGCCCGGCGGCTGTTTTTGAGGCAACATGTTCCAGGTTAAGAAATGTCCCCCCCGGCTTAAGTGCATCAAATATTTCAGTATAGAGCGTTTGTTTTCTGTAGTCCGGTTGGTGATGGATGGCGAAGCCGGACACCACCATATCGAAAAATCCGTGCGGCCGAAGCGCTTCAAGCCATTGTGGGGAAGAAAAATCCGCTTTGGTAACGGTGGCATTGGCAAGTGCGGCTGTGTTTTCACGGGCCGCGTCAAGCATGGGTTGGGAAAAATCAAGCAGCAGGCACTTGGCGGATGGGAACAGTTCGAGCAGGAAACGTCCCAGAATGCCGTTACCGCAACCGAGATCAAGAATGCCTTCCGGGGTCGGGTTCCATTGCCGGGCGATTTTCCCCATAACGGTCAGTTGCAGATCAGCGCCGGGTATGGCACCGCGCACGCCTTCTAAAAAAGTCCGAGAGAGTTCTTTGCTTTGCCAGCCGCTCATTTTTTCATCCATGTTTTTATCGCTTTTTTAAGTGTCCGGCCAAGCCGGCGATGATCATTAGAAATAAAACTTAATAGGTCGTGTTTGATTTATCACGTTGATTCATACCCCCCCGGAATTGCCGGACTGACAGGAACAACTCAAGCCGGTTTGATGTGCTTTGGCTTCTTTTAAAATGCGGATACCCCCGCGCAGCACGATCAGGCGGGAGGATTCGGCCAGCAGGCCCAGGCCAAGCTCTGTTGCAAACATGAAAGCATTGATGCCAAGGATAATCCAAAGGGTTTTTCGTTCCTGCCTGTTCTTTGCTTCCATTTCACAGCCACAATCTGGCATGGTGCCTGCCTCCCGGTATGATCGATAAAAAAACTTCATAGGCGTATTATATCAACCGGAAAGGGTATGACTATTAAAAAATTAGAGAGACGTGAGGCCGTTAAAATATTATTCGAAAGGATTGCAAATGGTTACAACTAATAGCATTGACATTGAAATAATATTATGATACATTCAAAAGGTTTAGATACAATAGCGGGTGTATTTCCGATGCTGTGTTTTGGTTTTTGATAATACCGTTTTTCAATGAATTTTTTTATAAAAAGGAATGCGGGGAACATTTTAGTTCCTGTGGCCTTGATAACAGATCCCCACGTTTTTATATCGATAGGTGAACAAGATGAGTCCATCCGGCAATAAACATCAGCCTGAACCATGTGATATCGCAATCATAGGGATGGGATGCCTGTTTCCCAGGGCGGCTGATTTGAGGGCTTATTGGGAAAATATCCTCAATAAAATTAACGCAATAGTCGAGGTCCCGGAGGACCGTTGGGATTGGCGGCAATACTACAGTGCGGATCGGCACGAAAAAGATAAAGTTTATTCAAAGTGGGGGGCTTTTATCGATGACCTTCCTTTTGACCCTTTAAACCACGGCATACCGCCGAATTCCCTCAACTCAATAGAGCCGCTTCAATTGCTCTCACTGGAAGTGGTTAAAAGTGCCCTGGAAGATGCCGGCTATAAACACCGGGAATTTCCCCGGGACAGAACTTCCGTTATTTTTGGTATCAGCGGCTCTGGAGAACATGGTCAAAAATACTGTTTTCGCTCATCATTGCCGATGTTTTTCGGGAGTGCTGCCGGGGACATCGCATCCTTTCATAAGGAAAATCTGCCGCAATGGACGGAGGATTCTTTTCCGGGTATTCTGACCAACGTCACTGCCGGAAGAATCGCCAACCGGTTTGATCTTGGCGGCGTTAACTGTACGATTGATGCCGCATGCGCCTCGTCCCTGTCCGCACTATACTTGAGCGTCAGGGAACTCGAAGCAGGGACAAGTGATATCGTTATTGCCGGAGGCGCGGATTGCACGCAAAATCCGTTTGCTTATCTGTGTTTTTCAAGAACGCAGGCCCTTTCGCCGAGAGGCATATCCGCGCCTTTTGATGACAACGCCGATGGAATCGTTTTGGGCGAGGGGCTGGCGGCAATCATTCTAAAACGTTTATCCGATGCCGAGCGGGATGGCGATAAAATTTATGCCGTCATCAAAGGCGTCGGCGCCTCGAGTGACGGCCGGGGCAAGAGCCTGACGGCGCCGCGTCGCGAAGGGCAGATCCAGGCCTTGAAGCGGGCCTATGAACAGGCCGGCATATCGCCTAAAACGGTCGGTCTTATAGATGCGCACGCAACCGGAACCGCTGTCGGTGACCGGGTTGAAATTGAATCAATGAGCGAAGTGTTTTTGGGAGAAGGTGCGGCAGCCCAAACCTGTGCGATCGGGTCTGTAAAATCAATGATCGGCCACACGAAATCAACAGCCGGGCTGGCTGGTTTGATCAAGGTCGCCCTGTCGCTTCATCATAAGACGTTGCCGGCAACACTGAATGTGACGATGCCGAATAAAGGTTTGACAATACCCGGCAGCCCCTTTTACGTGAACACGGAAACAAAACCATGGCTCAACCATACGGCAGACTATCCTCGTAGAGCCGGTGTGAGCGCGTTCGGATTCGGCGGTACAAATTATCATATTGTGCTGGAAGAATACACCCGTGACAATTCGCAAAAATCGAAACAAAAAGCGTTTTCGCAATGGCCTTGTGAGCTGTTTATATGGAAAAACGCCTCTTCCCAAAGACTGCTTGAGGTCTTGGTTCCACTGGAAGGTGCCCTGGCGCAGGGCGCAACGCCCTCGCTCAAAGACCTGGCCTATACCGTTAATAAAGCCGGAGAAGCGTCCGGATCCGGGAATGACGGCCAAAGCATAAACCTCGCCGTTGTGGCCTGCTCGGTAAATGACTTAAAGGACAAACTGAATACCGTTATCAAAGCATTACAGGATTCACGGCTGGAGATTGTTGATACCAAGGGGATTTACATGTCTGAAACGTCTGCTCTCGGTGACGGGAAGCTGGCGTTCCTTTTTCCCGGGCAGGGATCCCAATATCTGAATATGTTCTGGGATCTGGTGGTTCAGTTCCCGGACATGCAGGCTTGGTTTGAACGGGCTGAAAGGGTTGTTGCCAATAAACTGGACAGGCCGTTAAGCAGTTATGTTTTTCCCACGAAAGCGCTGAGCAAGGAGGAACGGGGTGTTTGTGAAAAAGACCTCGCCCGGCCGCAAATCGTCCAGCCGGCTTTGGGGACAGCCAATGTTGCCATGTATCATCTATTGAAAAGCCTTGGCATTACGCCTGATATGGCGGCCGGCCACAGTTATGGCGAATACGTTGCACTGGGTGCCGCGGGTGTTTTCAGCGCGGATGACTTAATCGGGGTAGCCGAAGCCAGGGGTCGTTTTATCACTGAAACGGCAGGCGCCGACCTCGGTACAATGGCCGCGGCCGGGGAAGACAAGACGGTTGTCGAAGATATTATTAAAGATATTGACGGCGTGTGGATAGCGAACATCAATTCACCGAAACAGACGGTGATTTCCGGAAGGAGCACTGCTGTCGACGAGGCCATGGAGAGATTGAAAAGCAAGGGTGTCGCCACCCGGCGTTTTCCGATCGGGTCGGCCTTTCATTCCCCGGTTGTTGCTCCGGCCAATGAGCTGCTCAAGGACTATCTTTCCAGGGTGAAGATGAATAGGCCGGCCATTGCAGTTTATTCAAACACGACCGCACAGCGCTACCCGGAGGACACTGATGCCATACGCGCGCTTCTGGTCAATCATCTTGTGAGCAAAGTGGACTTCGTGAATGAAATCGAGACCATGTATAACGACGGGGCCCGTATTTTTATTGAGGTGGGACCGGGCCGGGTGCTGTCAGGCCTTGTTTCTAAAATATTAAAAGACCGACCGCATCTGGCGCTGATTTCCAATCAGGCCGGCAAGTCGGGTTTAAGCCAGCTTTTACATTTGCTGGGGCGATTAATTGTCAGCGGCATTAATGTGAACATGGAAAAAGTGTATGAAGGCCGGGCGTTGAAGATGATCGATCTTGATGCACTGTACAGGCAGAAAGATCAATTCGGGATGACGCCGACAACCTGGCTTGTGAACGGGGCAAGGTCAATCTCTTTTAAAGAGGCAATGGCAATCAGTCCCAAAAAGGTCGTTAAGCCCATGGATTTAAAACCGGAAAGCGCAGCCATCAGGCAGGATGGGGCTGTCAATGACGCATCCGGTTTCGCCGCCCCGGACTTTAAGCCCGCAGATGTTTTGCCCTCCAACAGCAAAGCATATGTAATGAT
This sequence comes from Desulfosudaceae bacterium, assembly GCA_963674745.2. Classification (GTDB taxonomy): domain Bacteria; phylum Desulfobacterota; class Desulfobacteria; order Desulfobacterales; family Desulfosudaceae; genus JBFMDX01. Next base: position 2,536,312 of record CAXXDV010000001.1, read on the forward strand.
ACAGCACCAGAAATTGATGCAACGATTGCTTGATATGCATCAGAGCGTAATGATGCGCTATATGAACGGATTGACTCCCGGCAGTAAAGTGCCGATATCGGATAGCGCCATCACCGTCGGAGGCCATGCGCTAAATGCAAATGATGTGATCACGCCAGCGCCGGACCGTGTGCGCAGCGGGACTTCTCGGGTCGCTGAAGATGCCTCTGGCGGTTCTTTGATAGAACCCGTTTCAGGCGGCCCAGCCGGTGCCCCTGGAGAGACGGAGACAAAAGCCGTCCTTCTGCAAATCGTCAGTGAGCGAACCGGTTACCCCGAGGATATGCTTGATCTCGATCTGAACCTTGAGGCTGACCTGGGCATTGATTCCATCAAGCGGGTCGAGATATTGAACAGCCTGACACAGGTCCTGTTCCCGGAGGGGCATGATGAATCTTTTGAAGAGATCGAAGAGATCACCCAGTCTAAAACGCTGCGTGAAATAATTACGCACATTGAAAACTTTATAAGCGCGGCCGGGAATCCCGCCTTGAACAAACCCGTTTCAGGCGGCCCAGCCGGTGCCCCTGGAGAGACGGAGACAAAAGCCGTCCTTCTGCAAATCGTGAGTGAGCGAACCGGTTACCCCGAGGATATGCTTGATCTCGATCTGAACCTTGAGGCTGACCTGGGCATTGATTCCATCAAGCGGGTCGAGATATTGAACAGCCTGACACAGGCCCTGTTCCCGGAGGGGCATGATGAATCATTCGAAGAGATCGAAGAGATCACCCAGTCTAAAACGCTGCGTGAAATAATTACGCACATTGAAAACGTGCTAAACGCGACCGGAAGCATCGGCTCAGGCGATGCGGTAAAACAGCCGCAGGAAATAACCCGCGGCAGTGCCCCTGAAGACACTGAAAACCGGTCGCTTCCCCGATTCACGTTAACGGCGGTTGAGGCGCCGATTGAGGAAAGCGCGATTGATCTGTCCCGGGACCGGGTGATTATTATCACGGATGATGAGCGGGGCGTTGCCCGGTCACTTCAAGATAAATTGACGGCAAAGGGATATAAAGCCGTGACGTTGCGGTGGGGAAAAGAACAGGGGCATACCAAAGAGCCGGTTTATTTTCTGAATAATAATTTTGCCGAAGAAATAGAAACCGTTGTTAAAACAGTCCAAAAACAGCACGGCAACGTCGGCGGCCTTATTCACCTTTTTCCCCTTAAGGAATGCCCGTCTTTTCCGGGCATTGATCTGTCGGGCTGGACGGCACGTATCGATTACGAGATAAAATCGCTTTTCAGCCTTTTAAAATGCCTGGCCCCGGACTTGAGTGATGCGGCTGACAATGGCGGTGCCTGTGTTATGTCGGCCGTCCGTATGGGCGGTACCTTTGCCAGTGGATTGAGCACCAATAATACGGAATTTTTTCCGGGGCATGGCGGGATCAGTGGTTTGCTGAAAACCGCAGCCATCGAGTTGCCCGGGGTCCGGGTCAAGTCGGTTGATCTGGACAATAAAGCATCCGTATCGGAAATAGCAGAAAACCTATTCAAAGAAATCGGTGTGGCTGACAACTTTATAGAAATAGGCTATTCCGGAAAGAAAAGAATGAGACTGGGCCTTCTGGGTTCTTCTCTGGAATCAAGACGGGAGAACGGCCTTCAGATTGATTCGTCATGGGTGATTCTGGTTACCGGCGGCGCGCGTGGCATAACCGCTCAGATCGTTCTGGAACTGGCCCGAAAGTATCAGCCCAAACTTATTCTGGCCGGCCGCTCTTTGCCACCGCCGGTTGAAGAACCCGCCCAAACCGCGGGCGTTGAGCAACCCGAGGCGTTAAAAAAGACGATCATTGATAATATGCGGCAGCAGGGCAAGGACTTCTCCCTTGTTGATGTCGAAAAGGCATACAGGCGGTTGCGCAAAGAACGGGAGATGCGTTCAAACATCTCAGCCATGCGAAGCGCCGGGGCCGAGGTCGAGTACTGTCAGGTCGATGTGCGCCACGAAAAAGAATTCGGCGACCTCATTGAAGGGGTATATGAAAAACACGGAAAGATTGATGCGGTCATTCATGGGGCAGGCGTGATCGAAGATAAATTGATCAAGGATAAAACACTGGTTTCTTTTGACAGGGTATTGGGCACAAAGACGGAAAGTGCATTCATCCTCAGCAAGAAATTAAGACCTGAATCACTGAAGTTGCTTGTTCTGTTTTCATCCGTTGCCGGACGATTCGGAAATCAGGGACAGTGTGATTATGCCGCGGCCAATGAAGTCATTAATAAACTGGCCGTGTATCTTAACAAGAAGTGGCCCGGAAGGGTCGTTTCAATCAACTGGGGACCGTGGGATAAATCAGGCATGGTCTCTGACGGGCTCAGGGAAGAGTTCGCCAGAAGAGGCGTCAGGCTGATACCGCCTGCCGCAGGGTCACATTTTATGAATATCGAAATCAAAAAGGGTGAAAAGGGCGAGGTGGAACTGGTTGTCGGCGATGGGCCGTGGGGAGCGGTTGAAGATACGTCGCAGGTCCAGTAGTTGCTTTATGTCATCATAAGCGTGATAGCAGAGTCTAATGACGGATAACAATAAAAACAATACCTCAGCATCAGAAGATATCGCCATTATCGGCATGTCCTGTATTTTTCCGGGTGCTTCAGGGATCGATGAATACTGGCAGAATATTTTATCCTGTGTCGACTGTATCAGCGACGCCCCTCCTGAAGCGTGGGACCAGGGCGTGCTTTATGACCCCGAAAGTGATGCCAAAGACAGGGTTTATTGTAAACGGGGCGGGTTCCTTCATGAGAAGGAAAGAATGTTTAATCCGTTGAAGTACGGTATCATGCCCAGCGGTGTAGAAGGCGCGGAGCCGGACCAGTTTCTGGGATTGCGAGTTGCCCACGAGGCCCTGTCCGACGCAGGGTATCTTGACAACCCTGAAATAAAAGACCGCACCGCGGTCATTCTGGGCAGAGGTTCGTACGTCAATGCCGGACAGATGAATCTGGTCCAACATGGATGGATTGTTGAACAGACCCTTCAGATATTAAAACGCCTTCATCCCGAGTACGCGGATGACCAGCTGAAAGAAATCAAAAATGAGCTCGTATCCGGCCTGCCGCCTTTAATCGCGGAAATCGTACCCGGTCAGGTCCCGAATATTGCGGCCGGTCGTATCGCCAACCGTCTGGATTTAAAAGGGCCGAGCTTTACGGTGGATGCCGCGTGCGCGTCTTCACTGATCGCTCTTGATATGGGGCTCAAATCATTGCGCAGCCGTGAATGCGACCTGGCCATTGTGGGTGGTATGCAGGGCGGCAATACGGTGCTTTCTTATTTAATGTTCTGTCTGATAAAAGCCTTGTCCAGGAGTTCCCGGATCCGGCCGTTTGATCAAAACGCGGATGGCACGATATTGGGGGAAGGCGTTGGTATGGTGGTTTTGAAACGGTTGGCGGAGGCCGGTAAGGATGGTGACCGCATTTATTCGATTGTCAAGGGGATGGGGACAGCCAGCGACGGTCGCGGGATGGGCATATTGGCGCCACGGCTGGAAGGTTCGGCCCTGGCCGTAGAGCGCGCCTATCAGACAACCGGCCTTTCCCCTGCCACAATCGGCCTGATGGAAGCCCATGGAACAGCCACAATCGCGGGAGACACAACAGAATTCAGTGCGTTGCATTCGGTCTTCGGAAACAGGAAGGGGAAATTGCCCCGGTGCGCCATCGGATCGGTCAAGTCGATGATCGGCCATTCGCTGGGCGCGGCCGGTATCGCCGGATTGATCAAGGCCTCCCTTGCCCTTTATCATAAAGTGCTGCCGCCCACCTTGAACTGTACCGAGCCGAACAGCAAGCTGGGGCTTGACCGGTCCGGTTTTTATATTAATACCGAAACCAGGCCCTGGATCCACGGATCTGCGGAAACCCCGAGGCGTGCCGGCGTCAACTGCATGGGGTTCGGCGGCATCAATGCCCACGCGGTGCTTGAGGAGTATACGGAAAAGAGTGCGGCTCAAACGTCCAGTTGCCATAAACGCTGGGACAGTGAAGTTTTTATTTTTCAGGGAGATTCGCGCCAGACGCTGATCAGCCGGGCCCGTCAGGTGCTTGATTTCATTTCCGCCTCGCCGGACGTGGATCCAAAAGACCTTGCCTATACATTGAACAGTACGCTTTCGAAAAAGACCTGCCGTCTTGCCATTGTGGCTTCCGCGATTACGGATTTGGAAAAAAAGCTGGCCAACGCGCTTGAACGTCTGGCCGATCCCGAATGTAAACGCATCATGTCCCGGGGGGGTGTTTATTTTTTTGCCGAACCATTGAAAAATAATGGTAAACTGGCTTTTCTGTTTCCGGGTGAGGGGTCGCAATACGTTAACATGCTTTCCGATCTGTGTATCCATTTTCCTGAAGTAAGAAAACGCTTTGATCGCATTGACGGGATATTCAGCGGGCATTCAAGAGATTTTGTCCCCAGTGATTTTATCTTTCCGCGTCCGGTATTCAGCGAGACGGATAAAAAGGCCGCCGAAGAAAATTTATTCAAGATGGATGTGGCCGTTGAGGCGGTTTTAACGGCCAACGATGCATTGCTTGATATCCTGAACAATCTGGATATCCGTCCGGACGCGGTTCTCGGCCACAGTACGGGGGAATACTCTTCCATGCGGGCCGCCGGAATCCTGAACATTACCGACAGTGCGGACAGCGATCAGTACCTCCTTGCCCTGAACAAAAGCTATGAAGAGATAGCCGCAAAGGGCGAAATCCCCCGTGCCGTCCTGGTTGCCGTGGCCGCGGATTCAGAAAAAGTGGCGTCAATAATTGAGGCAACGGGTGGCCGGTTGTTTATTGCCATGGACAACTGTACCCTTCAGACCGTTATCGCGGGCGCCCCGGAATATATGGAAGTTGCCGTCAAGGCGTTGAAACGGCAAAGTTTGATGTATCAGACCTTATCTTTTGACAGACCTTATCATACGCCGTTGTTCAAGGAGTTTGCCGAAGGTCTTTCCCGTTTTTACGACCAGTGGCCTGTCGTCCCCCCCTCGACGCCGATTTATTCCTGTACCACCGGCGACCTGTTCCCCGATGATGTCACGGCTATTCGCAGGATTGCCGTTGACCACTGGCTCATGCCGGTACGGTTCAGGCAGACAATTGAAAAAATGCACGCCGATAATGTGCGGCTTTTTGTTGAAGTGGGGCCAAGGGGCAACCTGACGGCATTTGTAAAAGACATTCTCGGCCGCCGGGATCATTTATCGATTGCCCTCAACACGACGCGGCGTTCCGGGATTACCCAGCTTAATCATGTAGTGGGAATGCTGGTCGCCCACGGTGTGGACGCACGGCTGGATTATCTTTACAGTCGCAGGGATCCCCGAAAACTGACATTCGACGGCACCGAAAACGGCCGCACCAAAAGCAATGAATCTAAAGGCATCATGACGTTGTCGCTCCAGTTCCCGCGGATGAAGTTGCGGAATGTCTCCCCGTCTATGAAGCCCCCGGTCGCAGCAGAAGCCGGTATGGAAAAACACTTCAATACATTAACCATGCTGGCACAGACTTTGGGCACAGGCAGTGAGGACATGAATATCCCTTCCTCTGATGCCGGTTCTCTGGTCATGCAGGAATATGTCAAGACAGTGGAAAAAATCATTGACGTCGAGCAGGCGCTGATGCATCAGTTTCTGGATGATACCACGGGAGCAGCATCCCTGCCGCTTCAAGAGCCGGTGGCCAATTCTGGCCAGCCCCAAAAGAGCGTCACCCCGACTGTCGACATGCCTGGCGATGATGATCAGCCGCTTCCTTCTTCCGGCGGGACCGCATTTGAAGATATTAAGTTCAGGCTCCTGGAGCTGGTCGCGGCGTTTACCGGATATCCTTTGGAGATGTTGGACCTTTCGCTGGGCCTGGAGGCCGACCTGGGCATCGATTCGATCAAGAGACTGGAAATACTGGGAAAGTTATGGGACAACACGCCGGAGCTGGACTCTGATGATCTTGAGGAAATTGCCGCACTAAAAACGCTTAAAGAGATGATTCAGCGCATCAGTGAAAGTGTTGACGCCAAACGAAGCCCTCCGGCAGATGCGGAGCCGGGCGTGACGGATAACCCCGGAAACGAGACCGGGGGGATGGCCCGGCCTGATACCGGGCAGCCCCTGATCGACCGGATTGTTTCATTTGTGCCGAACCAAAAGCTGGAAGCCTTATCGAATTTTGACCTTGATGAGGCGGTTTTTCTTCATCACCATACCATCGGGCGTAAAGTGTCGGCTACCGATGACAACCTTACTGCTTTACCGGTCATGCCGCTGACCATGAGCATGGAGATACTGGCCGAAGCCGCTTCAATACTTGTGCCCGATAAGGTTCTGATCGGGATGAACGATATCAGGGCGTATCGATGGATCGCATTTGAGCAGCCTTCCGTTTCCCTGAAAATCAAAGCCTTTCGAAAGCCCGGAACCAACGAGGTGAAGGCTGAAATCTGCATTGCTGAAGAAAAGGAACCGGCAACAAAGAACCCGCTTCTGGAAGGCGTGCTGGTTTTTGCCGATAACTACCCGCCGGCACCGGCCGTTGAGCCTTTTACACTTCAAGGCGAGAGGGCTTCCAGGTGGACGCCGGAAGCGCTTTACGCCAAAGGCATGTTCCACGGTCCGTGCTGGCAAGGTGTCCAGTCTGTTGATCTCTGGGGTGAGGACGGCACCACGGCGACATTTAAAGTGCTGCCGACGGACGGTTTTTTTCAGTCCAATAAAAGCCCGCAATTTATAACAGACCCGGTTGTACTTGATGCTGCCGGGCAAGTCGTCGGCTTCTGGACAATGGAACATCTGGAAGACAACGTTCTTGTATTCCCTTATCGCGCAAAGCGGCTGCGTATCTTTTGCCCCCGTCCGTCCGTAAACCAGGCGGTCGGTTGCCGGGCCAGGATAAGGCTTATGGATTTTAACCGTGTTTCTTCTGATATTGACATGATTAATGCGGCGGGAGATCTCTGGATGCGTCTTGAGGAATGGGAGGATAAACGGTTTGACCTGCCGCCGGCCGTGTTGCAATTTCTTCTCTCACCCCTTACGGTGATGCCCAGTGAAACCTGGAAAAAGCCTGTTGCCTTATGGGAGAATTCATCTCTATACCATTGCTGCCGTCTTGAACGGCTTTTTACAGGCGATGATGATTTCTGGAAGATTGTTTTTTCACATCTCATCCTGAATCATAAAGAGAGGCAGGCTTTTTCAAATCTGGGTAAATCAAACACGCGTCAGGTGCAATGGCTCATGGGAAGGCTGGCAGCCAAAGATGCCGTGCGGAAGATGTTACAACAGGTATATAATATAGTGGCCGGGCCGGCAGATGTCGAAATAGCGCAGGACGAGTACGGATGCCCGGAGCCGACCGGGAAATGGGAAGACAGGGTTGAAGGCCCTTTGCGGCTTTCTCTTTCTCATACGACAGGCATTGCCGCGGCGGTTGCGGGCCTTCCGGGTAGCGGAATCGGTATGGGCATAGATGTCGAGTGCCTGGATCTTCGCCGGGAAGGGATTGATAAGATTGCCATGAGCCCGGAAGATCGCGATCTGTTAAAACCCGTTTCGGCAAATGCTGAAGAAGAATGGGTGCTCCGGATATGGTGCGCCAAGGAGGCTTTAAGCAAGGCCTTAGGGCGTGGCCTGTTGGGCAAACCAAGGGACCTTATTGTGAAAAAGCTGGATCAGAAAACCGGCGACGTCAGTCTGGAAATATCGGGGGCGTTCGCCAGGGAATTCCCGGCGCTCAAGGGTATAATACATCAAATTCAAACATTACGTGAAGAAGATATTATAGTCGCCAGTGCAATGATTAACAGAGGAGATTGATGTGAAAACCGGAACTGAGGGAGATAACACAGCCAAAAAAAATATCATAGATGATGTTTTGCATATCCTGGAGGAAATGACTTGTGACTGGGATCTGGAGCTTGACGGAGCTTTAGGCCAGGACACCAGACTCATCGCTGATCTTGAATTTGCTTCAATAGACATCGTGCAGTTTCTCGTCGCCATCGAAGAACACTATCAGCGCCGGGAATTCCCCTTCGAGGAACTTGTCATGAAAGACGGCAGATATGTCGACGAAATCCTGGTAGATGACGTCATCACTTTTTTAGACAACCATCTGAACAGGTCATCCTGAGGAGGCATAATGAATCGAACAGTATTAATCGGACTTGATGGCGCCACCTTTACCATTCTTGACCCCCTAATGAACAACGGCGTTATGCCTTTCCTCAAGAAGTTTGTTGAGCAGGGTGTGCGGGCCGGGCTGATGTCCACCACCAATCCCCTCACGCCGCCGGCCTGGACCACATTGATGACAGGCCGCAGTCCGGGCAATCATGGTGTGTTTGATTTTATCTGGGCGGAGGAACGGGAGACCAACCATTATTTTACGCTTTACAATTTTCGTGACATCCGTTGTGAAACCATCTGGTCTATTGTCAGCAGGCAGAACGGGGAAGTGTGCTCGCTCAATTTCCCTTTTATGGCGCCGCCACCGTCTGATGCCGGGTATATCGTTCCGGGGCTGGTCTCATGGAAACACCTGCGCCTTAATGTGTCCCCTGCAGAGCTGTTTCCGAAATTGAAGGAAATTGAGGGCTTCAATGCCAAAGAACTGGCCTGGGATTTTGACATGGAGGATAAGGCGGCCAAGGGCGTTCCAAAAGAGGATTTCGAAAACTGGGTTGATTTTCATATCCGTCGAGAGAAGCAGTGGTTTAACATCGCGCGTCATATTATGAAGAACGACCCCCGCGATCTGATGGCCATCCTCTTTGACGGACCGGACAAGCTTTTACACATGGGTTGGCGTTTTCTTGACCCGAACTTATTCCCCGAAAACCCGTCTGCCTGGGAGCAGAAAATTCGTGATTTATGCCTGGATTACTTTCGCGAACTGGACGGCTTTATTGAAGAAATCGCAGACATTGCCGGGCCTGATGCAAGAATATTTATCGCCTCCGATCATGGTTTCGGGCCTTCATGGCATGTTTTTCGTGTCAATACATGGCTGCAAAGCCAGGGATATCTGACCTGGCTGGATCTTGATGCAATGAATGAGAAAGACAGGAAAAGCGCTGAAAAAGTCGCCCAGAAGCATTTTGTCATGCTGGACTGGGACAAGACGACGGCTTACGCCCGGACGATTACGTCCAACGGTATTTATATACGTGTGGCCAAAGGCCCGAATCAAACAGGGGTGCCGCCTGAAAAATATGAGGCGTTCAGAAAGGAGCTGATGGAAAAGCTGCTGGCTGTCCGGGACCCTGAAACCGGCAAGCCGGTTGTCAAGCGGATTTTAACCAGGGAGGAAGCATACCCCGGCACCAACAATGAACAGGCGCCTGACCTGCTGCTGGCCATGGATGATTGCAGCTTTTTATCTATTTTCAACAAGAGCCCTGTTATTTATAAGCGACCGGAGGTTGAAGGCACCCATTATCCTGAAGGCGTGTTTATGGCCAGGGGGCCGGGCATCTCTAAAGGCGCTTCACTATCCAGGCTTTCCATCATTGATGTCGCGCCGGCACTTCTGCACAGTCTCGGTCTGAAGATACCTTCTGATTTTGAAGGCGGTGTGCCCACCGGGGCCTTTGACGCTTCGTTTTTAAAGTCGCATCCGCCGACTGGGGGTGAACCGACCAGGCCGGTAGAAACCTTTACCACCCAGGGCGAAAAATCAAAAGCGGATAAAGCAGAGGAAGATCATATCTATAAACAAATGAAAGCCCTGGGATATATGGAGTAAGAGGCTGTCTGTATGGGTTCGGTTAACTGCAAAGGTGTAACGATCAATTACCGGACCGTGGGAAAAGGTGAAGATGTCGTCTTGATCCACGGACTGGGCGCAAATTGCGCTTTCTGGCACCTTAATGTCCTTCTCTCCCTTAGCAGGAAATACAGGGTCACGGTCTATGACCTTCGGGGGCACGGATACAGCTCCATGCCATTATCCGGTTATACCACCGTTGACATGGCGGAAGACCTCCACTGTCTGCTCAATCACCTGGGGATTAAAAAAGCCCATCTGGTGGGTCACAGCCTGGGGGGGGGCATTGCGTTGCAGTACGCGGTTTTGTTTCCTGACCAGGTTGCCAGCCTGATTGTCGCAGATGCCAGAATACGCTCCATTCAGCCGACGCATTTTGCCAGGGATTGGCCGAATTGGAGAACTGTAAAAAAACATCTGGAAAATATCGGGCTTTCCATTCCCGAGGATGAATCCGAAGCCGGTATATGGCTGTTGGAAAAACTGGCTTCGCCTGAATGGCAGCGGAACAGGCATAAACTGAAAGGGCGAAGCCTTTTTGTCCCATTCAGCAAGTGGGGTGGGGGCAATAGCACGGCCGAGAAGTTTCTGGCCATGTTATACGGTACATCGGCCAGACAGGAATTGAATTTGCCTGACGGATTGACGCTGGACCGACTGGCCGGTATCCGGCAACCGGCCCTGCTGATGTATGGGGAAAATTCTCCATCGCTGTCGTCGTTACATGGTTTGAGACAGCACCTGCCGGCCTCTCGAAGTGTTGTTGTCACCGGCGCAGGGCATTTTTTCCCTCTTTCACGGGCGAAATTTTTTGTGGGTATCGCCGAGCGTTTTTTAGACATGGTGTGTAAAAATGAGCGCAGGCTGTATGAACGAGTCCCCTGCAGCTTCCTGGTGGGGATCAGGGCAAAAGGGGCGGAACGGTTTCCAGCCGAGGTCCTGAATATATCCAGCCAGGGGCTTTTATTAAAGAGTTCAAAAAAACTGGAGATAGGCAGTGGCGTTGAAATCATTACCGGCTTGTCCCATGCCTACGACATATCCACTGAAGGCAGAATCGTAAGAGCCATACATGATAATGATGGCGAAAGACTGTTGGGTATCGAGCTGGATTTGCATGAAGATGCGGGGCTGGTGTGGAATAGTCTTCTAGCGGAACAGCTGGGGACCAACCTTACGGACATTTTGCCGAATGGCACTTAGGCATCCGGGCATGAAAACCGGTTAAGGTCGAATTCGTCAGCGGCTAACCTGTATCCGAGGCGTTACAGCCGGCAGCCTTCGAATCCGAGAACGGCGGGAAACCGCATTATATATCCGGGGTGAAAATGTGAAAAAGTGTTTTTTTTTCTGGTTTGCAATATCTTTAATCATGCTTTCCAATTATGAGGTAGCGGCTTTGGCCAAAAATGAGCTTATTCAGTTTCGCAAGCCGGTTAAATCGATACGGCACCGCCTGATTCCGCCAAAAGCGTTTTCCTATGGTGCCGGTGATTACCGCAGAACCTTAAAAGGGGATTTTGGAAACCGGTTTTATGATATCCATGTGCCTCCCTCATATCACAAGGAAAAGCCTGCTCCCCTGGTGATGGTTTTCCACGGCGGCGGCGGTGATCCCGGGAGCGTGAGGTATGAATCCGATATGGACAGTACTTCCGACAGGAACGGCTTTATTGTCGTCTATCCGGCCGGAACGCCCACCAGAATGCTTTTCAAAGACAGGTTGTTGATTTGGAATGACGGCCGTGCTTTTAAAAACGGTGAACACAGTGAGGTTGATGATGTCGCCTATGTCGATGCCTTACTCGAAGACCTGTCGCAACTGTTCAATGTGGATAAAAAGCGGATATATGCCTGCGGTTATTCAAACGGTGCCCAGTTAACCTTCCGGCTGGCAAAAAGACGTTCTGATGCAATCGCGGCGATTGCGGTCGTCGCCGGGCAGAGACCGCCCGAAGACGCTTATGACCCGGTTCCGTCGAGGCCGATTCCTTTGATGCAGTTCGCCGGCGTAGGGGACACTTTCAGCCCGTATGAGGGGGGAAAACCGCCAAAAGACGCGGCCTTTAAAGCCGAAATTAAACCTGTACGGCAGACGGTTAAAGCGTGGGCTGATTTTAATAAATGTAAGCCGGAACCGGTTGAAGAAAAACGGATCGGCAATGCCGTGATGCGGCGCTATGGGTATTGTCAGTCAGGCGCTGAGGTGGTTTTCTGGACGCTTGAAGACGGTGGCCATACATGGCCGGGCGGCAGGGTAACGCCGAATGTAGAAGCTTTGGGGTTGGGGAGCCTGGGGAAAGTGAACACGGATATTAATGCCTCGGATTTAATGTGGGCTTTTTTTAAGAAATATTCCCTTTAACAGGCAACAGTGTTTTTCCTTTGCACATCGGCAGGCCTGTGGCCGGAATGTGCCGGACTTATTTTGTGGGTTTTTGAAAAATGAGCCACAGCGCTTTATCTGGTATCCGGGTGGTTGACTTAACCCATTATACGGCCGGGCCGTATTGCACCAAATTGATGTCGGGATTTGGTGCCGAGGTCGTCAAGGTGGAACGGCCTTTAACAGGCGATGCCATGCGGTCTTTCGGCCCCTTTTTTCAGGACAGGCAAGACGTTGAGACAAGTATCCCTTTTTTATGGCTGAACACCGGTAAGAAAAGTGTGACCCTGGATTTTAAAACAGAAAAAGGCCGGGAAGTTTTAAAAGACCTTATCCGGGAGGCCGATGTGGTGGTTGAAAGTTTCTCTCCCGGTGTCATGCAGCGGCTTGGCCTGGATTATGAAACAGTCAGAAAGCTTAAACCGGGTATTGTTATGACATCGATTTCCAATTTTGGACAATCGGGGCCGTATAAAGACTTCAAGGCCGATGAAATAACGCTGAATGCCCTAAGCGGCGGCATGTCTGTGACGGGCGAACCGGAAAAAGAACCGCTTGCCGCAGGACCGTCCATTTATCAGTATACAGCAGGGCAACACGCCTATATCGGAACGCTTATGGCCCTTTTTCAGAAGGGCGTTGACGGAAAAGGGCAATATGTCGATGTGTCCATTCAGGAGAGCGGATTGGAACATATCGAAATTTTATTGTCATATAACCTGCAAAAGGGAGAAAACAAAAAAAGAGGCGGACATATGTTTGTCCCATGGGCCACCTATGATTGTCAGGATGGATATGCCGCCGTTATTGCCATGCCCTATCGCCATTGGCACCGGGCCGCCGAAATTTTTAAAGACCCCGTTCTTTTTGACGAAAAATATGATCACCTGCTGAACAGAATAAAAGACCGCACTGAATATGAAACGCGGTTAAAGGCCTGTGTAAAAACCATGCCCAAAAAAGACCTTTTTCACGCCGGCCAGGCCCGTCAACTTGCCTTTGGATATATTGCCGATCTTAAAGACGTGACTGAATCACCCCAGCATGAGGCCCGGCGCTTTTTTAAGGAAATCGATCATCCGATGACCGGAAAACATAAATACTGCGACGCGCCCTTTATGATGTCGGAGACGCCCTGGAAATCATTGCGCGCGCCGTTTTTGGGGGAGCATAACGACGAGATATTCAAGGGGCTTCTCGGCTATGGTGAGGATGAAATAAAACAGTTGTCGGAACGGGAAATAATATGAAAAGAAAACGGCCCTTAACCGGTATTCGTGTTCTGGATTTGTCCCACAGCTGGGCGGCCCCGCATTGTGGCAGAATCCTGGCGGACTTCGGCGCCGAGGTGATCAAGGTCGAGTATATCAGAAGGCTCTGCCTTCTTCGGGGGGCAAAAAAAGACCCGCAGATATATAACAATCACCCCGGCTGGCTGCAGGTGAACAGAAACAAATATGCCATCACGTTAGACTTGAAAGAAACGGGCGATCGTGAGATATTTATAAATCTCATCAGGATTTCCGATGTGCTGATCACGAATTCAAGGACCGGTGTCATGGAAAAGCTTGGCTTCGGGTATGCCGATATTATCAAGATTAAAAAAGATTTAATCGTCCTGTCCATGTCTTCTTTCGGAAACACGGGGCCATATGCTTATTATTCGGGATACGGTGCTGTCTTTGAAGCCGTTGGCGGCATTAACAGCCTTACCGCTTATGATAAGGACAGCCGGCCCTGCCGGATCAAGGAAGTTGATGTCACAAACGGCTCGGCCGGCGCAAGCGCCGTAATGACGGCACTTATTTATCGTCAAAAAACAGGGCGGGGACAATATATCGACCTGTCACAGCTTGAAGCCGCCACCCATGCAACTATAGGTGAACATTTACTGGCATTTGAAATGGACGCGGAACAGACCCTGCCGAACGGTAACCGGCATTGGAAGTATGCGCCCCGGGGATGCTACCGGTGTAAAGGGGATGATAAATGGGTCGTTATTACTGTCCGGTCAGAGGGTCAATGGGAACGGTTTTGTGACGTTCTGGGACATCCCGAGTGGAAAACGGATGGACGGTTTATGTCCGTTTCGCAAAGGATTGTCAACCATGATGAATTGGACAAATTGATTGATACCTGGACCGGTGTGCGTGAAAACATGGAAGTCATGACCCTGCTTCAGGAAAATAATATTTGTGCCGGTGCGGTACTTGATGTGGAAGACCTCGGCGGAAATCGTCACCTGATTGATAGAGATTACTTTGTTTGTGAAGAAGAATCCTCTGATATGCGTTTTTTGGGGATGCCTTTTGTTTTGTCCCGGGGCGCCGGGAGGGTCGCATGGCGCGGGCCTGCACTGGGCAGTCATAACGAACATGTCCTGTGTGATTTACTTGGGATGTCAAAAAAAGATGTCAGGCCTTTGACGGCAAATGAGGTCGGCACAGCCTTTGATAAATAGTCGTTCATAACACGATTGCTGCTTGTGCGATTACGGGAGACGTTTATTCAATTAATCCTGTGCAACAGGATGTGAACCGGTAACGGAAAATCATGTATAGCAAAACGGTAAGGAATAATGCATGCTCCGGGCTTGACCGCTGGAGTTTCCGAAAGGTGGGGCCGAACGGTCTGGGCGACCCTTATAACTGTTATCCGCATTCAATGGCCTGGTTCCAGGATCACCTTTATGTCGGCACCACCCGTGCCAACCTTGCCAGCAGGGCCAAGCAGATTCAGAGCAATACCCCTGAAAAAATGAGCAAGGTATGGCCTGTAAAAATACCCGAAAAGGCCCTGGACAGCCCGCTACGAGCCGAAATATGGCGTTATAATCCGGCTGCCGACGAGTGGCGTAACCTGTACACCGCCCCGATGGTGATAGGCATTGACGGTTTTGAAGTGCCCATAAGCGTGGGGTTCAGATGTATGGCGGTGTTCCAGGGGCCCCGTGATTCGTCACCGGCGCTTTACGCGCCCACCTGGGCCAGTCATCAGACCCCGGCAACAATAATGCTGAAAACGACTGACGGCGTTCATTTTGAAGCGGTATCAGAGCCCGGGCTTGGAATAACCCAGAACACCCCGAGGTCGTTGCGCGGTATTGTCAGTTTTAAGGGTTACCTCTTCACCTCTCCAGTGGTCGGACAGAAAAGACTGGAACCCAATATCGCCGGAGAGGCGGTTGTCTATTGCAGCGCTGATCCGGATCATGGCGCCTGGCAGTTTGCCTGTGAAACCAGTTTCGGGGACCCGAATAACGTCAGTGTTTTTCACATGGCCGCCTCCGACGAGTATTTTTATGCCGGAACACTTAATATTTACGAGGGATTTCAGATATGGAAAACCGATGCGGAAGGGGGGCCGCCGTTTAAATGGAAAAAAGTCGTTTCCAATGGCGCCTATCGGGGAAAATTAAACCAGATGGGGATGACACTGGTCTATTTTAAAGGCTGTATTTTTGTGGGCAGTGCCATACAGAATTGCAGCTGGGATCATGACTATAAAGTGGGGCCGGCAGCTCCCGAAGTCATCCGTATCAACCCGGATGACTCCTGGGATCTGATTATGGGAGAGCCGCGCATGACGCCTGAAGGCCTCAAGGTGCCTTTAAGCGGTCTGGGCCCTGGATTCAGCGATCCTTTTGCGGGTTATATCTGGTCCATGTGTGTGCATGAAGGCTGGCTGTACGTCGGCAACGCTGTCTGGGCAAATTTTCTGCGCTATTCTGACCGGCTGGACAAACTGCCCAAGATTCTGCGTAACATACAGCACCCGGAGAATCTTGAAAAACTTCTTCAAGATTTTGGCGGTTGTGATCTGTGGCGGACCCGTGATGGCGTTAACTGGCGGCCGGTAACCATTAATGGCTTCGGTAATTGCTTTAACATCGGGTTCCGGAATATGGTTTCATCCCCTTATGGCCTTTTTGTCGGCGCAGCCAATCCGTTTGCGCCCGAGGTGGCTGTGAAGCGGATTGCGGGCTGGAAGTATGAAGAAAACCCTGTGGGCGGACTTGAGATATGGTTCGGCTCCCATGAACATGGAAACCCGCCCGGGCGCGCGGAGAATGAACTTGTACCCGGAAAGATAGATGACGGCCAATACGTTGTTCTTAAAGAAAATGAAAGCGACGAAGACGCGTTTGAAAGGCATATCAATACCTTTTACGGCAACAGCAATTTCCGTCATTTCGGCATGTGGAAGATCGGCATAAATGATGCCAGGGTCGCATGCGAAAACCTGATGGGTGAGATACTGGCCTTTATTCCAGACGAGGATGGGCGTGTCCTTGATGTCAGCTGTAACATGGGCGCTTCAACGCGTCGTTTGTCGAAAAGCTTTCCGCCTCAAGCGGTAACAGGAATCACTTCAGATGAAGAACTGCTGGCGGTGTGTAAAAGAACGGCTCCTGAAGCAAGATTCCTTTGCGGGAAGATTTCGCGGCTGAACCTTGATGACGCTTTTTTTGATTCGGCCGTTATGATTAAAGGCTTCTACAAACTCGGGGCGAGAGCCAGGCTATTTTCGGAAATTCATCGCGTGCTGCGGCCGGGTGGACGATTTGTGGGTTTTGACGTGCTTTATGACCCCCCAAACGCAAATACCGGCTGGCGCAAACTTGATAGACGGAAGCGCCATGTTGAAAATATAGATGAATATCGGCACCTTTTGCATGAGGCCGGGTTTGATGATATTATGTTCATCGACGTGACGGAGGCCTGTCTCAATGGTTTCCGGATGCACATGGAAAGATATTTTGCATTGAAACATATCGGTGGTGATCTCAATGACGATATGCTGCAAAAAATAAAAGATTTTTTTAAGCCCGATAAACCTGCGGTCAGCGGGTGCTTTTTCGTATTATGCCGCAAGCCGGAAACGGGGTCGTGAGCCTGTCGCGTAAAAATATGGCCATTCCGGCGGGCGTGATTTAATATGTGATGAATAATCGATGCATCCATGGACTGATTATTCAAGAACTGAACAGGGATGAAAAAGATGAAAAATATTTTACTGGTAAACCCGAAGTATCGACTGGAAATTCGATGGATTTCCAGCAAGAAGGAAATTGATGTAAAAGCGGATTATTTTCCGTTGGGTTTGGGCACTGTCGCGGCACTGACGCCTGAAGGCTGTCATGTGGACATATGGGATGAACTCGTCCGCGGGGAGGTCGAAAAAGCTGACCTTGACAAAAAGTACGATCTGGTCGGTGTCACCAGTCACAGCGCCAACCTCGGGCGGGCCAATGAAATAGGCGCCTATTTTAAACAAAAGGGGATTCTTACGGCGATTGGCGGTCCCGGCGTTACATCAAACTCGCACCGATGCCGCAAGGGGTTTGATATCCTTTTTATAGGGGAAGCCGAACTGACCTGGCCCAGATTTGTAAGAGAGTGGCAGAGCGGCAGCTATAAACCCGAATACCGTCAGATTGACAAACCGGATATTTTGTCAAGTCCCGCGCCTGACTGGCGAAGCATCGAATCTGATGTGGATAAATATGCCATGGGAACCGTCCAGACAACCAGGGGGTGCCCTATCGATTGCGAGTTCTGTGACGTCATCTATCTGCATGGCCGCCGGCAGCGCTATAAATCCATTGACCAGATATTGAAAGAAGTCCGGGCACTCGAGCAGCTGGGGGTAGAAAGCATCTCTTTTAACGATGATAATTTTACGATCGCGCACAAAAGGGCTAAAGATGTATTGCGGGCATTAATCACCTTGAACAACTCTTTTTCAAAACCGTTGCGGTTCATGACCCAGTTGGGCATTGACATCAGCCGGGATGAAGAAATGCTGGAGCTGCTGGCAGACGTCAATATGTATGAAGTGCTGATAGGCATTGAATCCCCGAATAAAGATTCTTTAAGAGAGGCCGGTAAATTTAACAATTTGAAAGGAGACCTGGTCGCCGAAGTGCGCAAGGTGCTTTCCTATGGCATTGCCGTGCGGGGCGCCATGATTATCGGCTTTGATCATGATGACCAGGATATCTTTGAGCAGCAGTATCAATTTATCCAGGAGACCTGCCTGCCTTCTATCTCCATGCACATGCTTAATGCGCCGGTGGGCACCAGGCTGTGGCGCAGACTCCATGCGGAAGGGCGGGTGATAGACGCTTTTGCCATAGCGGACAAATCCACCCAGCGGCTGTTTAACAACATTATCCCAAAGCGCATGAGCAGAGTGGAGCTGATGGAGGGATTTGCGGATTTGTACGAAAAGCTTTTTAGCTGGGAAAGTTTTAAGGAACGCATGTTCGGATTCGTTTCGCTGGTAAACCGCCCGCCCAAAATCCTGAGGGAAGAAGAGTCATTGCAGGAGCTGCTGGCCCTTGGGCCGGACATGAACCTTGACAAGGAATCCTGTGGCGCCCTGGCTGAAATTTTCGAGTTCACTGATAAAACGGCGCCATTCTTGCTGGGGCGGGTCAGGGAACTGGCCATCCAGTTTGTCCGGTACCGTCACTCCGCGTATGACTTTATTCCGGGCTTGAGGCAGCAGATAGAGCTGGAATCTTCGGGTAAACTGCAGATCAAACTCGACGACAGGCCGATTCCGATACCGGATGGTTTCAGGCAGGAATTTGATGCCATATTTCCGTCTGTACAGCAGCGGGCGGTCCGGAATCTGATTGATAAAAGTAAGGTTCCCGAAGTGCTGGTCGATGTTTTTGTGGACTTTCTTATCCATGAAGAGGGCTTCAGTAAACTGGAGGATTATCATATCACTTACCTGAACGAAATCGTCGACAGTGCCTGTACCAGGGTGAACGGACAGGCGCCGGCAGGCGCCGTACCGGCGGAGACCGCGGATAACGGGGGCGGGGATGAAAACAGTAAGCGCCTGAAGGATGATGTTCTGATCGGCGTGGAGCACGAACTTATGAAAATGCAGCTCGCGCAGCAGGCGGTTTGAGACGTCGAATAGGCATCCGCTGAAAAAGGGCGAAAGACAAAAATGATTTCTTGAGAGAATAAAATGGAAGATTTTGTCCCTCAGCTTGAAGGACTGGGCCTTAGCCCGCAGTCACAATTGTTGGTGGCCTATACGCATTTTATGAACGGGGATGGGGCTCAGGCGATCCAGCGATGTAAAAACGCCCTGAAGATGAACCCTAAATACACCGACGCCCACCTGCTGCTGGCCAAGGTATACGCCGGTCTTGGAAACAGCGACGAGGCGATGGCGGCGTGCAGGGATGCCCTGGCCGTCGATCCGGATCTGGCCAAAGGTTTCCTGATGCTGGGATCAATTTATCAGGACCAGGGTTCGTATCCTGAAGGGATCGCCGCCTGCCGGAAATCGCTGAAAATCGATCCGGATGATCCGACAGGTCATTTTCTGCTTGGCGAGATGTATGCCCTGCAGGAACAGTTTGAGGATGCCGTGCGTGCCTTCCAAAAGGCCCTGAAATTAAATCCGCAGCTTGAGCTGGCGTATTATAAACTTGCCGCCGCATACCAGGCGCAGGGGATGACTGCTGAAGCCCTGCAAGAGGTGAGAAAAGCGTTAGAGCTGAATCCCATTGTGGCCCGCACGAGAATCCTTTTAGGTGACATTTATTTTGCCCAAAAAGAGTACGAAAAGGCCCTTTCCGAATATCAGGAGGCCCTTACAAACAATCCGCAACTGGCCGAAGCACATCAAAAAGCAGGTGAAGCCTATTTCAAGCTGGAGAAGACCCACCAGGCTATTTTGGAGTATCGGATTTCATTGCTCATTAACGCAAAATCGGTTGAGGCCCATGTCGGGCTTGCCCATATTTATTTTACGACCGGCCGGTATGGCGTGGCGGTTTCCGAATATAAGGCGGCCTTGCATTTGAATCCACATTTATTGTCGGCTCGTGCCGGGCTTGCCGATGCCCATGTCATGAATGAACAGTATGCGGAGGCGGTCGATCAATATCGCGCCGCCCTTGAACTGGCAGAGGTTAAATGTGAATCCGGCGATCAATGCCTGGAAAATGAGCAATATAATGAGGCGATTGCTTTATACCGGTCAACACTGGGCCTGGATGAGGCGCTGCATCCCGTTCATGACAAAATCAAGACAAGCAGTTCATGGCATCCTCTGGTAAGCAGGAGGAAGCATGAACGGATCCCGATGAGAGTCCCTGCGGAGATCCGGACGAAGGATGGTGTTCCTTACAGTGTCGAGAGCGTTGATGTTTCTAAGCAGGGTATTTTAATTGAAAGCAGCAAGCCCATACAGGTCGGTTCTGAAGTAGAGGTTTTGCTTTTGCCTGAAGGCGAAAAAGATGCGATCCCCCTTGTCGGCCGGGTTGTCAGGGTCGCAAACCCGGATCGTCCTGACAAGCAGTTCGGGATTGAGCTGGCACCCGATGCCGATGATGCGTGGGGTGCTATTTTAGGTGAGGACTGTATCATGTAAGGCCGCAAAGAAAAAACCAGTGCCGCCCAGGCGGCGGGCTGCATTGCGCTGCATTCGTCAGAATCTGCGCGTCTTGGTGTCGAACTTTTGGCTTTGCCGTCGAAAATACAATTTTCTGAAGTAAAGACGGGTTACGGATTGCAAAAAATACTTCCAAAATATTGTGCAGATGTGGAAATTGTGCCGAGATTGGGCAAAGAGGGCGTATTCCGTTATCTTGTCGTTGCCCCGGCTTCTGATGAAGTATATGAGATTGGCGAAAAAGAATACTTTATCTTCAAGCAGTTCAATGGAGAAACAGCGCTTGAAACGATACCGGAACGGTTTTTTAACCACTTTAATATCCCATTGAATAAGGATTATCTGGAATCTTTTGTTATTCATTTAACATCATTGGGATTGCTGGAATCAGATGCGTCCACAATTGAAGAACATGCCGCTCAAGATGATGACATTAACGGCATTAAGATATTTGATCCTGACCGGTTGTTGACCTTTTTGTCGCAGATTTGCTGGTGGTGCTTTACACCTTTTTTTCTGATGTTCACCGGTATTACTTTATTTGTGGCAATGGGCGTTTTATTTAAATACGGCGGTGACTTGATTTTTGAGGTTCAAATTCTCTGGGAACCGGGTTTTTTCTTCTTTTTCCCTTTATTGGGTATTTTTGTTATCCAGGTGGCATGTGAGATGGTAAAAGGTATGACCTGTAAATATTACGGGGGGCATGTCCATGAATTCGGCGTATGGTTTGTTTTTAAAATAATTCCCTTTTTCTATTGCGACCTGACCGATGCCCTGTGGATGGAAAATCAATCCAACCGCAAAAAGATTCTGTCCGCCGGGATTGTTTTCCACTTGTTGCTCTGGTCCATGGGTATCATCGGCTGGTATGACACACACACCGGATCAAAAATAAACTTGTTTTTTATAATCTTTATCTGTGTTTCTACACTTTATTTGTTTTATTCCGTTAATCCGTTTTTTCAACGGGACGGTTATACGCTTTTGAGTGTTTGGCTTAAAACGCCGGATTTGAGAAGCCGGGCGATCAATTTCTGGAAGCACTGGTTTTTTAAAAAACCGCTGCCTGAACCACTGACAAAAAAACAAGTGCGCAGGTTTAAAGTTTATGGGTTGTCATTGTTTGGATTTCATTTTGTCTTCTGGTCGGCGCTGTTGGGGTTCATTGGATACCTTCTTGTAGACCTTTTAAATGGAATCGGCGCGATCTTATTTTCAATAATCCTGTTTTTCAGGTTTAACAATTATTTGAAGAGGATACCCATGGAATTATTCAATTTTAAAAGGGTTTTATTAAATGAGAACGGCATGGCCAGCCTGCCGGTCAGACGGTTTATTAAATTTGGCATACCAATACTCATTATTCTGGTTATGCTGATACCCTACCCGTTTTCTGTCGGCGGCGATTTCCGTATCGTGCCTGAAAATCAGCTGGGCATTCGTGCGCAGGTGGCCGGGGAAATCGGGGAAGTCTTTGTCACGGAAGGGGAATTTGTAGAAGAGGGGCAACCTGTTGCCGTTATGGTCGGACGGGAGCAACGGAAAACAGTCGATGAAGTCCAGGCCTCTCTGGACGAGGTGCATGCCAGGCTGGAACTTCTCCGGCAAGGCGCCAAAACCGAAGAGATCCAGCGGGCTGAACAGGAAGTGGCGACCGCGGCAAAAAGTTTAGAGTACAGCAGCCTTCAAGCCGATAGAAGTGAAGGTATGTTTAAAAACAAGGCGATTTCAGAGCAGGATTATGAGAACGCTTTAAAGCAGCGTGATCTGGATAAAGAAAAGCTTGAACTGGCCAAAAAGAACCTCGAGCTTGTTAAAAGCGGTGCCCGTGATGAAGCGATCAAGGCCCTTGAAGCAGAAGAAAGACGCCTGCAAGTCCTTTTTGAGAACGCAAATGAAGATTTGAAGCAAACAACAATGCTCAGTCCTGCTGACGGCAGAATCATCACCCCTTTTGTCTCCCAGACCGTGGGGCAATACCTGCAGGTTGGTGACCTGCTCGCTGTGGTTGAACAACCGGGTAATATTATAGCCGAAATACAGTTGTCCGAAGAAGATGTTGGAGAAGTTGATGTGGGCGCAGAGACCAGGTTAAAGACCTGGGCTTTTCCTCATAATGTGTATTCAGGAAAAGTGCTGGCCATTGCACCGGTCGCGTTTGAAAAAAGTAAGGGCCGAATCGATCGTGCATTATCTGAAAGAGAATGGCGTGTTGAACAAAAAGAACTGATTCGAAAAAAGGGAAAGGTTGTAAGGATTATTTCAAGTATGGAAGATCCCGATGGCCTCTTAAAAACAGATATGACCGGATACGGCAAAATCAGATGTGGCTGGCGGCCGGTGGGGATTGCTTTTACGCGATGGCTGAACCGGTTTATCTTTGTAGAGGTATGGTCATGGCTGCCATAAGGAGGTCTGATGAGAATCGCAAAAACAAATAAAAGATATCGCATCATCAGTTTGGTCCAGGCAATTTTAGTGCTCATTATGTTGCCGTCTTTTGCCTTTTCCGGACCGTCTCCGCAACTTGTTACGCTGGACGATGCCTTTGCTCGTGCCATAACCATTGATGAGCGGATCAAAATAGCCGAAAGAGAAATTACGAAAAGCCATATTCTTTCTGACAAAGCGGCAACTTATTTCTGGCCGAGCATGTCTGCATATGGCGGGTATTTCGAGGCGAATGAAGAGGTCAGAATCGGATCTTATACCGCAACCTCGGCCACCGGCCTTGGACCTTTTGATGTCGCTCCGGTTGACAGAAATGTGATCACGCCCAAGGGCGAATGGCGGGGAAAATTCGAGTTTTTGCAGCCGCTTTACAGAGGGGTGTACTTCCCATTAAAAGACCAGGCAGAGAGAATTATCGAAAGAAGCACGGAAACGTTCTATCAGACTGTGCAGGATACGCTGCTCGAGGTCGAGCGGGTTTACTTCGAAATTTTAAAAATCAAGGAACTGGTGCTAAACGCCGAAGAGATTTGCAAACTGGCTCAAGAGGAGCTGGACATTGCAAAAGTTAAATTCGAGGCCGGCCAGGCGACGGAAGATATCGTTCTCAAGGCCGAACTTTATGTTACAGAAGCGGAACGAAAAAAAATCGAATACCGCAATGACCTGAGATCGGCCAAAGACGGCCTGGGAAATCTGATCGGAATAGAGAACGTGTGCACGGATTTTGATGTCGTTAAACCGCATATGCGAACGGTTCCCGGAATGGATTACGAGTTTTTGTTAAATATCGCCTTTGAAAACAGATACGATCATGAAATCGCATTATTGAACGTGAATGTGGCCGAGTCTGATGTCGATATTGTAAAGGCAAGGTTTCATCCGACACTTCAGGCGAGCTGGGATTATTACATATCTGACCATGAAACCCTCAGCCGGGACAATGAATCCTGGATCGCCGCCATAACCATGGAGATACCGATTTTAGAGGGTACGTTGCGCTTCCGTGATCTGAAGGAGAAAAAAGAGGCGCTGAGTCAGGCGCGACTTAATCTGGACGCAAGAAAAAAGAAAATCAGGATACAGGTTCAGGATGCTATTCTTCAGGTCGATAGTTTTGAAGGCATTCTTAAGAACCTGGAAAAACAGGTGGAGCTGGCTCAAAAAAACTACGACATTATATCAACCCAGTTTGAGTATGGATCGGCCACCAGCCTGTATTTGAATGAGGCGCTGACGGATCTGGACTCGGCTAAAACCGCATTAATTCATGCCACCTACAGCCAGCAGCAGGTCCTGATTGATCTTGAAAGGGTCCTGGGGATATATGCACATGATTATATTAACAGCATAATTGAAGAGAAAGAGGAATAGGCGTTTTGCCCAATGCTTTATTGCTTTGTGAGCGGGGAGTTTTAAATGACTGACGCGCGTTCAGGGAAGGAACCTCAAGACCGGGTTGTTATCGTATCGGGGTTGCCCCGGTCGGGAACATCAATGATGATGCAGATGCTTGAGGCCGGCGGGGCAGAGATTGTGACAGATGGTGTCCGTAAGGCGGACAATGATAACCCCAAAGGATACTATGAGTTCGAAAAAGTTAAGCAGATGCACGGTGGCACGGAATGGCTTGATGACTGTCCCGGCAAGGCCATAAAAATGGTTTCCCCCCTTTTGTCCCGGTTACCGGATGACAGGTCGTACAAGGTTATTTTTATGCGAAGAGACCTTAAGGAGGTCCTTGCCTCTCAAAATGTCATGCTGAAACGGTTGGGACGACAGGGCGCCAATATTTCCGACGAGGAAATGATTGAGAAATTTGATGCTCATTTGCATGAAGTGGTGGGTTGGCTTGCTGATAAACATAATTTTGATGTTTTATACATTGATTTTAAAGATGTTGTCCGGCATCCGCATGAAACTGCGGTCGCTGTTAACCGGTTTTTAGAAAAAGCCCTGGATACCACCGCCATGGGTAATGTTGTTGAGCAAAAGCTTTACCGCCAGAAAAGCGGGGAAGGCGAATGATTGACGGCAAGCCGTCATGCCGGCAAATAGAAATGATAAGCGGGATCAGTCTTTGTAACCGTGCGGATGGGCCCGATGCCACTCCCAGGCAGTGGCGATGATGTCACGCAGTTCCGTGAAGGCGGGCTTCCAGCCAAGGTCTTTGAATGCTTTGTCGCTGGCGCTGACCAGTTCACCCGGATCTCCGGCACGCCGGCCGGTGATTTCGACCGGAATTGATTTGCCGGTTACCCTACGGGCGGTTTCGATAATTTCCTTTACCGAATAGCCGCCGCCATTGCCGAGGTTGTATCTGTCACCGGGATGGCCGTTCAGGAGTTTTTCCAGGGCCAGCAGGTGCGCCTGCGCCAGATCGTTGACGTGGATATAGTCGCGAACACAGCTGCCGTCCCGGGTAGGATAATCATCGCCGAAAATTTGGACCATTTCACGAATGCCCAGGGCGGTCTGCAGGACCAGGGGGATGAGGTGCGTCTCCGGCCGGTGATCCTCACCGATTTCACCCTCAGGGTCGGCACCGGAGGCGTTAAAGTATCTTAAGGAGATGTATTTCAACTCCCCGGCAGTGCTCAAATCCTTAAGGATCTGTTCAACCATTAATTTTGATCTGCCATAGGGGTTGATG
Source organism: Desulfosudaceae bacterium (assembly GCA_963674745.2). GTDB lineage: Bacteria > Desulfobacterota > Desulfobacteria > Desulfobacterales > Desulfosudaceae > JBFMDX01. Next base: position 2,562,060 of record CAXXDV010000001.1, read on the forward strand.
GGATTCTGGGGGTGCTTTTCGGTCATGGGCGTTTTGACCGGTTCGCCGTAGGTCGCACAGGAAGAGGAAAAGATCAGGTTGTGAACCCGGTGCCGCTTCATGGCCTCCAGCAGGTTGATGGTGGCAAAGACATTATTATGGTAATAAATCAACGGGTTATTGACAGACTCATTGACATAGCAGGAAGCCGCAAAGTGCATAACGGCTGCGGGGTGATGCTCGGTAAAAATCCGGTCCAGCAGGGTGGTGTCCTCCAGGGATCCTTCGAAAAGCGGGCCCCATCGCACGGCCTGACGGTGGCCTGTTGTCAGGCTGTCTACCACGATGGGTTGATAACCGTTTGCTTTTAAATGTTTGCACATGGTTGAACCGATATAGCCGGCCCCACCGGTCACTAAAATATCTGTCATGAGCGTTCCTGCCTGTCAAAGGTTAACAAAAGGGATGGAAGACAGTTATTGACGGTAAAAATGAAAATTATAAGCATGAAAAAAATGTTTTCGATGAAAAAATAAACGGAACGTATATGGCTCCGATTCCAAAATTACAGGCTACTATTATAAACGTGTCCTGCTATTAAAACAATTTATTTTAACAGAACAGCACTTTTTGTTATAAAACAGCCATTTTTTTAAATTATTAAAATTCATCGGCATTCTGCCATGGATCCAGCTCCGGCCCCTTTAATCAAGCTAATTGGTTGTTTTTTTTAATTTCTTGTGTTGAGTTTTGCAGCTGTATCAGGCAGAATGTAACTCCGGTTCGTTACCCGGACTGAAAACATGAAGGCATAAACGAAATAAATGGCGGGTAAAAAACATATGGCGCGTGAGAAAATAAAGGATGCGGGGCTGGCCCTGGTGTTGCTCCTGTTATGGGCGGCCTGGGGACTGGCTGATCTCCGTCACCCCTTAATTGCGGTTGCGGCCGTGTGTATCCTGTTGTGTATGCTGGTGCCCGGTGCGTTCCGGCCGTTTGCTTTTTTATGGTATGGATTGGGGCACGTTCTAGGGGCCGTGGTCTCTCGAGTTGTACTGACGATAGTGTATACGCTGGTGGTCGTCCCCGTAGGTCTGGCAAGGCGGCTGGTCGGGAAGGATGCCATGCAGCTGAAACGTTGGAAACAAAATGATGGTTCGGTGTTTGTGGTGCGCGATCACCTGTATACTCCGGAAGATGTGTCCCATCCCTATTAGACCCTACTGGCGAGAAGCAACCCTATGAATAACAAGGATTAAACATGGAATTTTTTAAAGATTTGTGGGGCTTTTTAAATAAACGGAAAAAATACTGGCTGCTGCCGATTATATTGGTCCTCTTGTTCTTCGGGGCGCTGATTGTCCTGACCAGCGGAACCGCTGTGGCCCCATTTGTTTATACGTTATTTTAGTCCGGAAGCTTGCGATGAACGGACATATCCTCGGCATCTCAGCTTACTACCATGACAGCGCGGCCGTGCTTTTGTCAGATGGTGATATTGTGGCCGCGGCCCACGAGGAGCGGTTTACACGCAAAAAGCATGATTCCGCTTTTCCGAAAAACGCGGTTCGGTATGTTCTGGAGGAAGGCGCTGTAAGCATAGACGACCTTTCTGCTATCAGTTTTTATGATAAACCCTATCTGAAATTTGAACGTCTGCTGGAAACCTACCATGCTTTTGCTCCCCGGGGCCTGGTCAGCTTTATGGAGAGCGTACCGGTCTGGATAAAAGAAAAGCTGTTCATGAAAAACATGCTCTGGAAAGCGCTTGAGGACGTTGCCGGCGCACCGGTAAGGAAACGGCCGAAACTGCTTTTCCCCGAACATCATCTGTCCCATGCGGCCAGCGCTTTTTATGCTTCACCCTTTGAATCGGCCGCCGTTCTGACCATTGACGGGGTGGGGGAATGGGCCACGGCTACCATATGTAACGCCGACGCCGGGGGGATGACCATTTTAAAAGAGTTGTGCTTTCCACATTCCGTGGGCCTGCTTTATTCGGCTTTTACGTATTACTGCGGTTTCAAGGTCAACAGTGGTGAGTATAAACTGATGGGGCTGGCACCCTATGGCAACCCGAACAGCGAACAATGTCGACGGTTTCGTAAGACAATTGAAGAACAACTGGTGGATATCCGGGAGGATGGGTCGATCCTTCTTAACCTGGATTATTTCGACTTCGCCACGGGTTTGCGCATGTGTGCCGATAAAAAATGGGAAAAACTGTTCGGCCTGCCACGGCGTCTTCCTGAAAGCCCGCTTTCTCAACCATACATGGATATGGCCCTGGCCATTCAACAGGCGACTGAAACCATTGTTTTGCGCCTGGCCGAAACCGCCCGTAAAGAGACCGGCCGAAATAATCTGGTCATGGCCGGCGGCGTGGCTTTGAACTGTGTCGCCAACGGGCGGCTGCTCGAGGCCGGTATTTTTGACAACCTGTGGATTCAGCCCGCCGCCGGTGACGCCGGCGGCGCTCTGGGAGCGGCTTACGCGGCGGATTACATCTGGAACAAACGCCAGTGGCGGCCCGATCCCGACGGGGCTGACAAAATGAAGGGCGCTTACCTCGGCCCGGCCTTCGAGGCGACTGATGTCCGGCGCATGGCCAGACGTTATGGGGCGGTTTATACGTCCTGCCCTGATATCGATGAACTTTGTCAAACAACCGCGGCACTTCTGGCCGAAGGCCGGGTGGTCGGCTGGTTCCAGGGCAGGATGGAGTTCGGCCCCAGGGCTCTGGGTAATCGGAGTATTCTCGGGGATCCCCGGATGCCGGATATGCAGAAGAAGCTCAACCTGAAAATAAAATACCGGGAAGGTTTTCGGCCTTTCGCGCCATCGGTTCTGATTGAAGATGCCGGGGAATATTTTGATCTAAAGACAGCTTCGCCCTATATGCTGCTGGTAGCGCCGGTTGGAGAAAAACGCCGCCGTCCCGTAACGGAGGGGTATGAACAACTGTCCCTGTATGATCGTCTTTACACGCTTCGGTCCGATATCCCGGTGGTGACCCATGTTGATTTCTCCGCCCGTATCCAGACGGTACACCGCCGGACAAATGAACGATACTGGCGCCTGATCGACGCTTTTAAATCCTTGACAGGTTATGGCGTGATTGTTAACACCAGTTTCAATGTCCGTGGTGAACCCATTGTCTGCACCCCGGAAGACGCTTACCGATGTTTCATGAGAACCGCGATGGATTACCTTGTCATAAACGAGTTTATATTTGATAAACAGCAACAACCCGAATTTTCCGATCCGGATGACTGGCAACAGACGTTTCAGCTGGATTGATGGTGTTGTGGAGGATAAGGCGTTATGGCCAAACGTGTTTTTCGTACCAGAAAAGAAATTATAAAACTTTTTGAAGACCTGGGAATTGTATACCGGACCCGCACCCGCGTGGACTGGGAGCCGCTTTTTGATATCCGCCTGGATAAAAGTGCTTATTATATCGAGAATAAAGAAGAGTTTGAATCTCTTGCCAGGCGTTACGGCCCGTATGTTGAGCGGGAGGCCATGGCACCCGTTTATATCCGTCGGATCGACAAAACAATCGGTTACGGTGTTTTCGCCGCCCGGGATATCCGCCGGGGAGACTTTATCGGTGAGTATGCCGGTGTGGTGCAGATTTCAGGAAAACACACGGATTGTTATGACGATGACAAGGGATATGAGTCGGACTACAGCTGGTATTATCTGGACGAAATCGAAAAGGGCCCGGAGCTGGAAATAAACGGTCGCTTGGAAGGCAACGAGATGCGTTTCGTCAATCACGGTGACAAGCCGAACCTGTGCGTGGAACACACCCTCTACCAGGGGCAGTGGGTATTGTTTTTTACGGCGGCCGTGGATATCAAAAAAGATGAACAGCTGCTGATCAGTTACGGGGAGGCTTACTGGGACGAGAAATATCGCGAACAGCTGGCCATTTGAGTCTTGTCGGTTTTATCGCATCATGGACGGCAGAAACAGCGTCAGTTGCGGGAATATGATGATCAGGGCGACCGCCACGATCAGTGCCGCCAGATAGGGCAACGACCCTTTGAAAATGGTCTCCAGCGGGATCTCCGGCACAACACTTTGTACCACATATACATTGATGCCCACCGGCGGGGTGATGACGCCGATCTGTGTCACCAGAACAATCACCACTCCGAACCAGACCGGATCGTAATTCAGGGCGGTCACCACCGGATAAAATATCGGGATGGTCAGCATGATCAACGCCAGGGCATCGATAAAACAGCCGCCGATCAGAAAAACGAGAATAATCAATGTGATGATCGCGTATGGCGGCAGGTCAAGACTTCCCACCCAGCCTGCGATGGAAAACGGAATCTGGGTGACCGCCAGAAAATGACCGAAAATCGTGGCGCCGGTGACAATCACCATGATCATGCAGGTGATCCGGGTGGTTTCAGACAGGGCCTGTAAAAAGCCTTTAATTGAAATGTTGCGCCGCATGACGGCCACCAGCAGGGTGCCAAAGGCGCCGATACCCCCGGCCTCGGTCGGCGTAAAAAGCCCGGCAAACAGCCCCCCCATAACCATGATAAACAGCAGAATCGTTTCGGATACCCCGGAAAGAGAGGCGATTTTTTCCGGCCAGGGCGTCCGCTCGCCTTTGGGTGCGCTTTGGGGAAACAGCATGGCCCAGCCGATGACGACCAGCATGAACAAGGCGGTCAGCAATATACCCGGCAGGATGCCGGCCACGAACAGCCTGCCGATGGACTGTTCGGTCATGATGCCGTAAATAATAAAAATAACACTGGGCGGGATCAGGATGCCCAGGCTGCCGCCGGCTGCTACGGCACCTGTGCCCAGACTGTCGTGATAATGGTATTTTTTCATTTCCGGTATGGTAATGGAGGCCATGGTGGCGGCGGTGGCGTTGGTGGAGCCGCAAATGGCTGAAAAACCGGCGCAGGCGCCGATGGTGGCGACACCCATGCCGCCCGGTAGATGCCCGATGAATTTATAAACCGTGCGATAGAGGCGGGTGCTGATACCGGCGTGAAAGGCAATCTGTCCCATCAGAATAAATAAAGGAATTACCGTCAGGCTGTATGCTCCGAAAACTGCATAAATATCCTTGACGGCCATGTTCAGGGCGGCGTCCGGCGATATGATCCAGCCAAATCCTACGATACCGACCAGTGCCATGGCAAATCCGACGGGCAGGTGGGCAAATATCAGCACCAGCAATGCCGCAAAACCGATGATACCGATCAGGGTGGGTGACATTTAGCAGTCTCCCCCGGACGACTCCGATTCGGCAAAAGGACGGATAATCTGGAGTATGAACACCGCGCATAGAACCATGCAACCGGCCGCGATACCGTAAATAAAGGGGTAAACCGGTACCTGTAATGTCATGGAGACTTCGCCTACCCGGCGTGCATCAGCTGCATATAGCAGGAGGTAGCGTGTGAGCAGAACAAACATAATGGCGCAGACCACGGTATTGATTCTGTCAATAAAACCGGTAATTCTCGGCGGGAATTTTTTGATCAGAAAGTCCACCGCGATATGCCCGCGATTGATTGAAGTCGCGGCCAGGGAAAAGGAAATCATCACCGCTCCAAGAAAGCCGACGATTTCATAAGTACCTGGTATCGGGCACCGGAAGAAGCGTAAAACAACATCCGCCGTGGTCAGCAGCATCATGCCCACTACCGCAACTGCCGCCAGTTGGTTGGCTACAGCCGCGACAGTGGAGATCCAGTAGTCAATTTTCTGAATAAAATGCATCGTCATACGGCTATTTTTTTAGCAGGTCACGCAGGGTGTCGACATATTTTTTGCCGGACAGATTTTTTTCTTTCGCGGCGGTGATATAATCATCGATGACGGTTTGTACCTTGTCGTTCCAGAGAGCGGTCTGCTCATCTGATAACTGAACAATACTGTTCCCCAAACTTAATGTGTATTCGCGACCGGCCGCGTCGGCTTCATCCCAGGCCAGGCCGTGATTTTTAATTGCCTGCCGGCTGGTTTCCTCGAAAAGTGCCTGTATTTCTTCGGGCAGGCTGTTCCATTTGTCCAGGTTCATGACAACATACATAGTAGTGGTGTAGCCGATGGAGGTGCATTCCGTGGTCGATTTGATGACCTCACCCTGGCGCCATCCTTTTAAGACCTCCATAGGTCCGAAGGTGCCTTCGACAACGCCTTTTTTAAGCGATTCATAGGTGTCTCCCTGGGACATGGCCACCGGAACACCGCCAAGCGCCTTGACAATCTTGGCACTCAATCCCGTAGAACGAATTTTCATGCCTTTTAAGTCATCAAGGGTAGTGACCGGTTTGCCGGTATGCAGGAGGCCGGGGCCGTGGGCGTGAAGATAAAGGACCTTGACATCGGCCAGTTCCTCCGGGTGGATCGCCGTGTAAAAGTCATTGACGACTTTGCTGGCGGTTATGCCGTTCGGATACCCCAAGGGGAGGTCGGCTGCTTCCATAACCGGAAAACGGCCGCGGGTATAAGCGAAACAGGACATGCCGATATCAGCGATGCCTTTGACGACACTGTCGTATGTCTGCGGCGCGGGCGTCAGGGTGCCGCCGGGAAAGACCGTGATATCGACCTTGCCGCCGGATTTTTCATTAATGGTTTTGGCCCATTCCATACCGGCCTGGCACTGAACATGAGAGGCCGGGAAAAAAATGCTGTAGTTGAGTTTAATGGTTTTTGCCTCGGTTGGTGCGGTCAGGGTGACGGACAGCAGAACCAAAAGTATGATCAGGGTGAAATGAAATAAACGGTTGCCCATAACGGCCCTCCTTGTACATGGTTGATTAACGTGACTTCTTATACAATCCGTAAACCGTTTTGGTGTCAAGCCTTTTTTGGCTCGGTATCAGGGCTTGGTGTTGTGTCCGGGCGAAAAACAGAGAGATAATATTAACCATTTTGTTTTTAAGCAGCAAAAAAAGGTTTGACACTTTTTCACCTCAGCGATTAGCATAGAAAAATAACTGGAGGGGAAACCGGCCTTTGCCGTCGGTCACCGAAAAATGATTATCAGGGCCATAAGGAGGTCGCATGCGATACAGTAAATATTTTAAACCGTTGAATAAGATGCGGATGATGGTTGTCCTTTGGCTTGCCCTGGGAATTGTCATCCTACCGGCCTGTTCCAAAAAGCCGGGAGATGACGGACAATCTGCCGGACAACCGGCGCTGACCGACAAAGCCGAGGAAAAACCGTTAACCCTTCAGGATAAGCGCCAGGAAATGCTCAAGCAGCTGCAGCAGATTAGAGGTGAATTGATTATCATGCAGGGTACAATCCTGAAAAAATATCCGGAATTGTCTGATGAGCAGGGCGCATTAAAAAACCGGATTGAAGAAAAAATGACATCTCTGCTGGTCGAGAAGGATATTGATCTCCAGCAGCTTCAGCTGCTTCAGAAAAAGCTTCAGGACCCGAACCTGCCCCAGGAAGAGAAAACAACCTTGATGCAGGAATTCCAGACAAAAGCGAAGCTGGCCAGGCAGGCGCGGGTCGATGCCATGAATGACCAGGCGATCAAGGACGCTTATCAGCAGTATGAAACACACCTGAAGGAAAAGTTGATCGCCGATCATCCCAACGCGCTTGAAAAGATGGAGGCGTTTGACAAAATCCAGGCCAGCCTGCAGGCACTTGAAGCGAATGCAGGTGTTGTGCCGGCCAATTAACCTCTTTTGATGTATCGGGTTAACCCGGATGAATAATGGCCGATAAATATACCAGGCCGACTGACTATCTTGACAGCGAACACCCGGCGGTGGTGTCTTTTGCCCTTGATGCCGCAGGAAGCGCCCCTTCAGAACGGGAACGCGCCGTCAACCTTTATTACGCTGTCAGAGACGGTGTACGTTATAACCCCTATGCCTTTACCATGGACCGGGAAAAATACAAGGCCAGCTACACGCTGGCGGCCGGTGAGGGGTTCTGCGTTCAGAAAGCCGTTCTTCTGGGCGCGGTGGCGCGTGCGGCCGGTATCCCGGCACGGTTGGGATTTGCCAACGTCAGAAACCATCTGGCCACAGAGCGTTTGAAAACATTGATGGGAACCGATCTGTTCGTTTTTCACGGCTACACGGAATTGTTCATTAACGACAGGTGGGTCAAAGCGACTCCTGCTTTTAATCTCAGCCTGTGTGAAAAGTTCGATACGCGCCCCCTTGAGTTTGACGGCCTTTCAGATTCAATTTTTCATCCCTATGATAATAACGGCCGGCAGCACATGGAATACGTCCATGATTATGGCGCGTTTGATGATTTTCCGTTTGAGAAAATGCTCGAAGAGTTTCGTCGTTACTACACGACCTGGTTTAATGACGATGTCAGTATCGATTTTGACGCAATCGGCGGTGATTTTGAAAAAGAAAGGGCGCAGGACATCGAACCCAAATCCTGATTTTTAGAGATACCCTGATGACATATCCGGGCTATCCCCTTATTCGTCTATGGCTTATCAGCTGTTATCGGGACAATGGCCGTCCCGCAGAAGGTCGAACAGCGTCTTTACCGGATTGAATGCGTTCGGAGGCAGTTCGACGAATACCGTATGCCAGAAAGCCATGGCACCGTTCCACAGGCCGGGGTGCTCCAGCGCTTTCAAATTCCGGCCATCCTTTGATTTCTCCGTGATGATGCCTGCCATGGGGTCGGCGTAGTTCTTAAGCTGAAACGGTCGGCCTGAAAAATCCCGGACCGCGCAGGCGAGAATAACCGGGTTGAAGTGGGTGGATGACTGCCATATCTCTTTCTGCCCGGGGGCGGTCATATCCACCTGGGCCGATTCAATAATCTGGGCGCTGATGTTACCCCGGCCGTCTTTGACCCAGAAGGGGCCTCCTCCGGGTTCGCCGACGTTTTTAACCACGCCGCAGACGCGCAACGGACGGTTCAAAAGAGTCAACAGTTTCTGCCTCGCCGCCTCAGTATCACACCCCTGTAAAATGTCGGCCTGGGGCAAGTTCAGATATTCAGATGTCCGGGCCGCGATTTCTTCAATGGTGCTTTTCTCCGGGTTTTCGTCTTGCAGGCGTTCAATCAGTGAGAACAGGCCTTTCTGCAGTTTTACCAGCAGGCCGCCCATCGCGGTCAGGGCCGGGCCGGTTTCCTGCCTGACGGTTTTCTTAGCGATGTTATCAATGTTTTTAATAAACAGAATATCACCCTGGAGGTTGTCCATATTTTTCAGCAATGCGCCATGGCCTCCGGGGCGGAAAACAAGCCGCCCGTTTCGATCTCTGAACAGCGTGTTATCGCTGGCCGCGGCAATGGTATCAGTCGACGGATGCTGGGTGGAAAACGTCACTTCAGGTATGATTCCGGTTTGTTTGGTGATGACTTCCACGGCGTGCTGAAGATGCGCTTTGATGGCCTGTTTGTGCTGCGGGGCAACCGTAAAATGGACCCGGCAGCCTTTTTTGCGATTGGAGAACAGTTCGACTGCTTCTGCCAGATGTTCTTCAAAGGCGGTCCGGGCGAACGCGGTGGCGCTTGTTTCGTTCTTATACCGGTGGAACGGGATTAATCCTTTTGGTAAATTGGCAAAATTCAGGCCTTTGGGGGTCAGCAGATATTCCAGGACAGCGGCATGGCCACCCGTCTCGATCATCCCCCGGCAGTTCAACCCGTCTTTGGCCATGGATTTGACCAGGGCGTCATAACAGGCAAAACGGCTGATGTTGTTAATGAGTTCGGTCATGCTTTTGTCTGAGGAAAGGTCACTTTTATCTGAGTGATGCCAGGCGGCAATCAGATCCTTGAACATTCGGGTGGCAGCGCCGGAGGCCGGGACGAATTTGGTGACCCGGCCGCTATGAACGGCCTGTCTGAAAGTGGTGGCCAGCTCTTTTGCATCAGCGGCCGTAATTGTCAGAACACCATTGCCTACGGTGCAAGGCAACATCAGCTCCGGGGTAAAAACCCCCGATTTAAACAACTTGAGTTGTTCGGTGATGACCTTCGGCGTCAACCCGTGAGCCTTAATATCTTCCAGATCCTCTTTACTGAAGGTGCTTTTATTCATATCGTATTCGGCAGCCGGTAAACAGTTATTCAATTATCGAAAAGGTCGCCCCTCCCTTGGGAAATACGGCAACGCTGGCCCGGGGCCCCAGTCGTTTTGCCCCGGCGTTGATGACGTCCTGGGGCGTGCCGGTATATCCTTCAAAAAAGAAAAGCGCCTTTATGGTTTCTGTTGTCAGGGACGGCACAAAAAGCAGAACTTCATACTGCCGAATCAGCTGCATGGTGTAATAATAAAGGAATCGTTCTTCTTCGTTTAACCCCTTTCTGGTCATGTTCAGGAATGTGTAAACCCGGGAAGGTCCGATAATTCGCAGGATTTTTTTCACCAGCGGCAGGGGCAGCGGCGGTTTTTTCGGCATGGGGATATCGTCCAGGCCTCTTTCCGCCCTTAGAAATCCCATGACCGTGCCACCCGGTTTGAGGGCCGGCAGGGCGTTTCCCACACATTTCATGCTCTGCTTGAAATTAATATCCATGGGATGAGCGTTGACGATAATTCCGTCCACCTGCCTGTCCAGCATCAACCCCGAGTGGCGCTGGTTAAAGCGGACACCCTCACGGTGGGCGGCAACAGGGTCACCCGCGAAACAGGCGATGATGCTTCCCTGGTGATTCAGGGCGACGTTAAGGCAGAAGATATCGGCCGTGATCATCTGCCGGCATTCTTCAAGATCCAGGCGGAAAGAATTTTTATCCGGCAACATGCCGACCCGATTAGGCTGGTAGGGCGGTTCGGTAAGAATTTCGTGGTGTTTCCCGATGGTCTCGGCTGATGCCACGCCAGGCAGGATGTTTTTCATGCCGCCCCCGAATCCGGCCATCAGGTGCGGCTCGATCAATCCGATGAGCACGATAAAATCAGCGTCCCGGAGATGGCGGTTCAGATAAACCGGGGTGCCACGGCGTGTTTTGCCCATATACACGTTAGCCTCGGGATCAAAGGCCCGGTGATTTTCCCAGGCAATACGGGACAGATTGTCTTTCCCTGTTTTTTCGGCCATTTCCGTTTCAGACATGGGGGTATGGATTCCCAGGGCGGGGATCATCAGCATATTGTCTGGTGTGCCCCCGGCCACAATCAGCGCATCCAGGATAAGGTGAAAAAAACGGTCGGCCGGTGTCGGACGGGTATTGTCATCCACAATAATGACGATTTTTTTGCCGGACAACCGTTTTTGGGACAAGGGCTCTGAGCCGACCGGCTGATGCAAAGCGTTGCTGACGATAGTTGCTTCGTCGTTCCCGTCGGCAGGCGGTGGGTCGAATGTTTCCGGGGTGATAACGTTCCAGGTGTCGGGCAGGTCCAGAGACAGTGTCGTTTCATCCCAGGGGAGTTCAATACGCATGGATATCGCCTCAACTGATCTTTTAAGTTTGAATTTATTTGAATTTTACCAGCCACAGGCGATGGGGACAAGGATTATCAGACGGGATCTTCAATTTAGGCATGTCCGGATGGCGGTAAATTAACTTGACATGGCCGCTGGCCATATCATACCGTTTTCACATTTTAATAACTTCAAAACATACCGGGCCCAATGGTAACGTTTTCTTTAATTATTCCGGTCGCTCCGGGAAGAGAAGCGGAGATCCTTTCATCGATCCGCAGGCTTGACTATCCTGAGTCGGCTTATGAAGTCGTGGTCGTCAGAGGAACCAACCCTTCTGCCAATCGAAACCGGGGGGCGGATCAGGCGCTGGGTGGTATTCTTGTTTTTCTGGATGACGATGCTTCTATTCCGACCGATTATCTTCAGCAGGCGGAGGCGTTTTTTGTAAAATATCCGGCGGTAGATATCGTCGGCGGCCCCCAACTGACGTCGAAAGAGGACAAGTCTTTTTCAAAGATCAGCTGGTACGCGCTTTCTTCAATTTTCGGCGCCTGGAAAGTATCACACCGCTACTCGGTCAGAAGAACCCGGCTCAATGTGGACGAGACAGCTGTTTCATCGGCCAATTTGCTTTGCCGGAAACAGGTCTTGGCGAGAACACGTTTTGACACGCGACTGTTCCCCGGAGAGGATCCTAAATTTATTGCAGATGCCAGAAAAGCGGGATTTAAGATCGCCTATTCGCCGAAAATTTTATTGTACCATCGCCGGAGGCCGACGCTGGGTAGGCTCGTGCAACAGGTTTTTACTTATGGCAAAACCAGACCGCAGAAAGAGACCATCCAGGAAACAATGAAAATGCCATTTTTTTTTGTCCCCACCCTGTTTCTTCTTTACCTGCTGACGCTTGGCTCTTTGATATTAATTAAACCACAACTTCCGGGAATAACCCTGACCAGAAGCAACGGGCTCATGGGGCTGTCCTCGACAGGGGCAATGGTTTTGTTTCCCCTCATGTCATACCTTTTATCAGCGGTTTTCTTCAGTATATATGATGCGGCCAAAAATCGGGACCATAAAGCCCTTTTTATCCTTCCTTTTATTTATCCGGCTATTCACCTGAGTTACGGATCGGGCATGCTCTGGGGTTATATACGTAAAATCAAATTTGGTCGGGTAACCGGAATCCAAAGACATTAGTGTTATGAAAATCCTAATAGGCTATCCGCCTTCCGAATCTCCAGGAGGCACACCGACATTGGGGCAGAACCGGCAATTCCAATGGTTTTCCAATCCCTGCCTGATATTTCCCGTGATAATGGCCGGTGCCGCAACCATGTTAAAGCAAAAGGGGCATGACGTTAAATGGGTTGATGCGGTGGCCGAAGGGCTGAACAAACAACAGTATTTTAAGATCATCCAAAATTACCAACCCGACCTTATCGCCTTTGAGACGAAAACACCGGTCATCAGGCAACACTGGTCGCTGATTAATGAAATAAAAGACCTCCTGCCCGACACCAGGGTGGTTGTTATGGGCGACCATGTCACGTTCAATCCCCGTGAGACAATGGAGAATTCCGCGGTTGATTATGTTTTGCGGGGTGGGAATTATGACTTTTCGCTAAGCTCCCTGGTCGACTATTTCGTCGGTTCAACGGATGCCATGCCTCCGGGATTTTTTTACCGGGATTCAGGACGCATTGAATCAAGCGGAGAATTCAGGCTTGATCATGATCTGGACAAAGCCCCCCTGATTGATCGTGAACTTGCCAGATGGCGGCTTTATGACCGGGAATACAATTTGATGGGCAAACCCTATTTTTATATCATGAGCGGCCGGGATTGCTGGTGGGGAAAATGCCGTTTCTGTTCCTGGTCCCTCTTATATCCGGAATTCAGGCACAGAAGTGTGGGCAGTGTACTTGAAGAGATCGAACATCTGGTCGCGCGATATGGTGCCAGGGAAATATTCGATGACGCCGGGACAATGATGACCGGGGACTGGTTGAGGCAGTTGTGCCAGGGGCTGATCAAAAGAGACCTTAATAAAAAAGTATATTATTCATGCAATATGCGTTTTGGGACGTTGAAACAGACGGATTACGATTTAATGAAAAAGGCGGGCTTCCGGTTGCTCAAATTCGGCCTGGAATCAGCCCGCCAGGAAACGCTCGACAGGCTGGGGAAAGGCTTTCGTGTGTCTGATATTGAAGACGGCTGCCGGATGGCGCATAAGGCCGGCCTGACCATTCATTTGACCATGATGGTCGGTTACCCATGGGAAACGAGAGATGATGCCATGAACACCTTTAAGCTCGCCGGGCGGTTGATGAAGAGCGGTCTGGCGGATCTGCTGCAGGCGACAGTTCTGATCCCTTATCCCGGCACCCCACTGTGGCATGAGGCCCGGGAAAAAGGCTGGTTCCTGTTTGATCATCTGGCCTATGAGCGGTATGACATGACGGAACCGGTTTTAAGAACAAAAGACGGGGATCCTGAGGCGGTGGCCCGGATTTGCGGCCGGATATATACGGTTTTTTTAAACCCCGTCTATATATACCGGCGGCTGTCACGGATCAGGTCTAAGGAATCGCTTCTGTTTCACTTAAGAGGTCTCAGGGCCGTCCGGGGACACCTGAACGATTTTTTGATCAGAAACAGGTTTATTAACCGTCATGTACAATAAGATAAAATATTCTTTTTTGAAGAACAGGCTGAAAACGCCGATTTATCTTATTTTTTTTGTTACCAGCAAGTGCAACGGGTCATGTCGGCACTGTTTTTATCACCAGGAGTTAAACAGTGCGGTTGATGACCTTTCCCTGGCGGAAATCGACACCTTTTCAAGCCGGATGGGAAAACTGGTCTGGTTGAGTTATTCCGGCGGCGAGCCGTTCTTAAGAGACGACCTGTATGAAACCTACCGGATATTTGTCAAAAATAATGCCGTCGACCATATTGCCATCCCAACCAACGGCATACTGACGGACCGGATTTATGACGTCTGCCGGCAAATCCTGGAGGACAACCGGGTCAGGTCGCTGACCCTTAACCTGTCCCTGGACGGTCCACTGGAAATACATGAAAAAACCAGGGGTGCCGGGAGTTATGACCATCTGATCCGGACTTATCAGGCCCTTGCCCCTTTGAAAGAAAAGTATCAACAGTTCAGCATCATGGCCGCAACGATATTAACCCGGCAGAACTATGCTTATATAAACCAGCTTGATGAACAGATAAGGACGCAGATGCCCGGCGTGGATTATCATAATTTTGAAATTGCCAGAGGCTTTCCCCCGGATAACGGGTTTAGAGCACCTGGAACAGAAGAACTGAAGCAGATACGGGAAAAAATTTTTGCCGTATGGAAACGCTATGATTATTATGCCTCTCCGCTTCAGGCCAGGATCGCCGACAGGGCCAAGAAAATACTTTATGATCAATATATTGATATCCTGGAGGGGGAAAAACAGCCCTGGCCCTGCCTGGCGGGTTCGGTTCACGCGGTAGTCGACTATAAAGGGGATGTGTCTTTCTGTGAAGGCCTGCCGGCGCTCGGCAACTTGCGAAAGCAGTCATTCCTTGATATCTGGGGGTCTGATGAGGCCGACACCTTGAGGTCGAAGGTTAAAAACAACTGTTCCTGCTGTCATTCCTGTTTTCAGATTACCAATCTGATTTTCTGCCATAAATACTGGCCCCGGCTGATAATATGAAAGTGTCGTAAAGATATGAAGATTGTTGTTCTCTCATCCCTGGCACAAGACAGCGGCTGCCATCTGAGGGCGCGATATATGGCTGACGCCCTGAAGCCAATGGCTGATGTCCGGTACATGGAACCGTTGTCCAGGTCTTTACCGTTTATGGTGGATATGGCGCTTTCCGTACCTTACAACATCATCAGGGTTTTACTGTCGGACGGGGATGTGTATATCGGTATAAAACCGTTTCCTAATGTGACCCTGCCGCTGATCATCAAAAAGATGCTGACCGGTAAAAAAATCGTAGTAGATATTGATGATTTTGACGCCGGTTACCGCAAAGGCTGGTTACGGGCGGTCAGTCACCTGGTTCAAAAACCGTTCCCTGCTTTTTTTGATTTGATTACCTATCACAACCAACGGCTTGGCCCCTATATTCAGCGGACTTTTTCCGTTAACGGCGAGCGGCTTTACCGGCTGGAGCAGGGGGTTGACACATCTGTATTTACGCCCGGGCGGTTTAATCGGAGGTTACGCCGACAGTTTCCGGAGAACCACAAAATTATCGTTTACACCGGGCACTTGAACGCGGCTTCGGATCTGGAGAAGATCATCAGGGCCATGAAAATCGTTTTACAGGGTGTGCCGGCCACGTTTATCGTGGCCGGGGGCGGCCCTGATGAAAAGCGTTTTAGAGCATGCGCCCGAAAAGCCGGTGTACCTGTTCATTTTACCGGGCGGATCAGTAATATCCGGGCGGCTTCCTATGTCGCCATAGCGGACATATGCCTTGTTTATTACAGGGATATTTCGGTAAATTGGTACAGGTCTTCCATGAAGTTGCGAGAATGCCTGGCCATGGACAAGAAAGTGGTTACGGACAGCGTGGGGGAATTGAAACAATTTAAAGCGTATACGTACCAGGCAGAACCCGATATAGTCGCTTATGCCGAAAAGATAATAGCTGTCTTGACCGGTCCAACGGATCAGCGGGAAAGGGCCGGTGGTGATTACATCAGGAATTCGTATGATTGGAAAACGCTGGGGAAGATGTTTTATAAAAGACTGGACCTGATCAGCGACCCAAAACCATTTGATAGCCAGCAAAACGCATAAGCATGAATGATCCAGATAAAATATGATTGATCAAACCACCCTGGAGAGCGGCATCTTTTTAACAGAATGCCTTCCAGAAACATTTAACGGAATTTTCAAGGGGTAAACGGGATTGGATGAAAAAAATCGAAACAGTAGCATAAAGCGTCGTATCGATTTTATAAAGACGCATCCTGTCTGGCGATCTCAATATACCGTTTTTGTGAAGGCTGTTTCGCAATTGCAGATTCCGCCGGAATCAACCGGCCTGTCTGTTTCCTGTGGAGACGGGACCTGGGATTTTTTGGCTGTTTCCTCTAATCATAACCTGGACCGCCTTATCGCCACCGATGTGACTGATTGCCCTGTCAGCAAGGTGGATGTAAAAATGCTGCAGACAAAGACCGCCTGGTCTTTTCATCGGGTAGAACCGGACACTGTATTGCCCGTCGATGATGATTGCTGCCAACTGGTTCTTCACCAGGATGTACTTGAGCATACAACAAAGCCTTTTCTGCTCTTGAAGGAGAATCACAGGGTTTTGAGGCAGGGTGGATTTCTTCTGTGCGGCACGCCGAACATCTTTCGCCCGGCGAACATAGCAAAGCTTCTAATCGGAAAATTGAGTTTCCCGTGTGTTCTGCCTCGAGATGTTTCGGTAATGTCTGGCGGTATGACGCATGTTCAGGAATTTAACCAATATCAGTTACGAACGATGCTGGAGGAAAGCGGATTTAAGGTTTTGTCTATGATTCATTGTTTTTTCGGGATCAGTTTTTTCAAAGTCAACTTTTGTGATTTTCCGAACGGCAACCTGGGCAGAAATTTATGCCAATATATTTTTTGTGTTGCACAAAAATGTTAATGGCGCGTGCTTCATTTTTTCATTTCAGATTTCCCTGGACCTGAGCGGCGATTTTACCGAAAAGTAACCATTCGTATCCTGTGGTAAACCAACGCTGTTTGAGACGGAAGAGAGCGTCATAGCGCAAAAAGAAACTCCCCAGCCACCAAAGCCATCTCCAGTACCAAGCGCCCAGTTTTTTGTTTTGAAAGAAGATCCCGTAGGAGTGGAACCGTTCATAAATAAATAAAAAGAGAACAATCTTTGATAATACTGTCAAACGCTGTTTTGATGCTTGCGATAGCCAGGGAAGATTGACTGCGTCTGAAAACTGCCATTCTTGCCATGCTTCCAGATTGTCAAAAGGTGTGTATCCATATTTTTGGGCCTCGTCAAAAAGTGCGGTGCCCGGGTAGGGTGTAAAGAGGTACATTCCGTTGATTTCCACTATCGGTGAGATCGTTTTGAGGGCTTCATATAAGGTAATTGTTTTTTCCAGGTCTATTTCCTCTTCTCCCGGGATACCGATGACAAAGCTGAAGACCGGAGTCATACCATGCCGAACGCAATTCTGAGCAGTTTTGACAATATCGGCGGTGGTGATATCTTTCTGTATTTTATCCAGTATGCGTTGGGAGCCGGATTCAGCCCCGATGGCTATATATCTGAAACCTGCTTTGGCAAGTAAAGAAAGTTCTTGATCCGTATAGCTGGAAAAACAGTCCGCTCGGGCTTGAGTAAAAATTTCAATTATCAATCCTTTGTCTAGAAGGTTTTTAGCAAAATCCAGTACACGTTGTTTGTCGGCAAAAAAATTATCATCACAGATAAAGAATTTATGAAGACCAAAATCTTTAATAATCTGCTGAATTTCATGAAGAGAATGCTGCAGGGGTTTGGCGCGCCATTGCCGACGATGAAATTTATGGACGTAACAGAAGCTGCACCGATAGGGGCAGCCCCGGCTGGTTTCAATGGTGAAATACTGGAAACTATCTTGATAATGGTGAAGTTCAATCAGGTCATAGGCGGGGATCGCCAGATCCGCCATATTAAGAAAAGGGCGCTCTCTGTTGGATAACACGTGGTCGCGATTTTTGAAGACCAATCCGGGAATATCGGAAAACGGGGTTTTGTCGCGCAACGCGCAAGCCAGTTCATAAAGAGTGATTTCGCCTTCACCCCGGACAATGAAATCCACCAGCTTGGATTGGCAGGTCTGATGAGGGAAAAAGGTCGGATGTGGTCCGCCCCAGACGATTGGCGCACAATGGTTTGCACGGATATGTCGGCAGATGGTAATCGCTGCCACCAACTGCTCCCCGGTTTTGACGGACAGTCCAATCAGGTCGTAGTCATCGTAATTTAGATTTTGATAGCCGCTATTACTGAGCCGGGAGTCAAAAATATCTACCGCAATTCCTCGATCTCTCAGATAAGAGGCCAATACCAGTATTGAAAAAGGAATAGTGGGATTATGTTGCCTGCGTCCTGGAAATATTAATAGTACTTTCATGGATATCTTTTTCAATTTCATTTATGTCCAAAAATAAACGTTATTTATTGAACTTATTCTTCCTGTGGATAAAGTTGATTTTTATTGGCTAAAAAAATACCCCCAAGAAGGCATTAAGAAATGGTATGATATGGGCGCCTTTTCAGTCAACTGCTTGCCGTTTTTGATCGTAATAAAATTGAAGAACCGGTTATGAGCAACAGGCCGGGAAAAATTTAAAAGCGTTTAAGCCCAATTTAGCCCCCTTGCCTTTTGACAAGTTCAGAGCCCAGTGACTTTGTCATCTGTATGCTGGGGCAAAGGATGTAATGTCTGCCCATTATTCTCTTTTAAACGCTCCATAATAAGCCGACGGTTTTTGATGGCCGTCTGATAACGATGGTTTTTTTTGATGGCCAGGTCGAGGTAAGATAAAGCCTTCAAGTAGTCTCCACGCTCATACATTATCAGAGCCAGATTGTTAAGGGTTTGAAAAAGATCGGGATTGATTTCCAGAGCCTTCCTGTATAGCGCTATGGCCTTATCCACCTGTCCCGTTTGTGTCATTAAATCCGCCAGTCCATGACAGGCCGGAACGTAGTCTGGAGAAAGCCGCAGGGCTTTCTCATACTGTCGGCGTGCTTCTTCTGTCATGCCGGCAAAAGCCATGGCTTGGGCCAGTTTGGTAAGCCCCAGGGGGCTATCGGGGGAGAGCCGCAGAAACTGACGGTAGTGGTGGATGGCTTTGTCGAAATCCTTTTTTCCCATATAAACATCGCCCAGATTAACGTGGACTTTTTTATTGTCCGGATGAATGGATAGCGCATGAGTGAAAATGGATTCGCTGTTTTTCCAGTATCCGGTCTGCCGGTAAGCCAGGGGAATCAGCATGGACAAGATAATGATGCCGGTAAGCAGAAACAGGCCGCGACCGTATTTAAGCGGGAAAAGAGCTGATGACAGGCCAAAAGAAGCGATAACAAAAATACCGATTAACGGAATATACAGATGATGGTCTTCTACCGACCGGCCGGATAAAAAAATCATGAGTATAACCGGGGCTGAAGCCCCCCAGAACCAGAACCAGCCGGTGAAGATATATTTATGATTATGTGTTTTCAACATGATGGCCAGGGAGATCGCCAAAAATACCCCCAGCAGGACTGCTGCGCCCCACATAGGGGCTGCCGGCGGCGCGGGACGGCATATGGCTAAATCGATCGGGTAAAATGTTTTTGTTAAATGGCCGACAAAGTCCATAATTGATCCGGGATGAAAACTCAAAGAAACAGGTGTCGCTCTTTGATATTGTCCTGTATAAAGAACTTTTTGAATTGTCCATAGGAGCGGGGGCAGGATCGCCAGGGGGATTTTTTCGACAAGCACCGGGTTCCGGCGAAATCCAAGCGTTAATTTTCTGATACCAACCCGATCCAGGCTGAAGCGGCGGAAAGGCCAATAGTCGAGAAGGAACAGTAGGAATGGCAGTATCGCAATTGTCGGTTTGCACATCAGTCCCAGAATAAAGGGTGGAAATAGAATCAGGTACCATTTCAATACAGGGTTCCTGGCGTAAATGGCATAACAAAGTAAACAGATCATCAGGAAGAAGGCTTCCAGCAGACCGTTAAAACCGGCCAGCCAGCTGACTGCTTCCACATTGATCGGATGGATTGTAAAAAGTAGTGCGCAGAATCCGCTTTCATATCTTTTTTTGGTGGTTAACCGAAGAAACAGAAAAAACATCAAGGCGATGGCCAGATGTAAATAAAGCGAAAATAAATGGTGCTTTCCCGGATTTGCACCGGGAAGATCCCATAACAACATTCTGACAATATAGGGAACTGGAACTTGGTAGGGGCTGTATTTTAAAGGATTATAGAATGCTTGACCGGCTTTTTCCAGGGAAAACCCGTTGGTTAAAAAAGGATCGAACATACTCAAAATATCATCGTAAAAGATATAATCATAATTGCAAAGTTGTGCATATACGATTAATCCAATCGTGATAATCATCAGACATATAATTGTTTCAGGAAAATATCTTTTCATATCAGCTTATCCGTTATCCGGACTGTCGGGCCAGTTTGGAAAACAGGGTGGCTGCAACTGTTTTGACGGCCTGCAGATCATATGAGAAAAATTCATTTTTCAGGTCCTGAACACTCTGGCGACAGAACAGGCAGTCATTTTGATCCAGGCTGTTCCAGGCGCCCTTGACGCCTTCGGTACGGATGCTTCGGCCGTTCATGCCGCGTCCCAGCAGCATGGGGCAGGGATACATGATGCCGTTGCTGTCAATAAAAGCGTGGCTGCGTGCAATATGGCAGGGGCGGTAATCATACCCCGGCGGCAAAACGTCGTTTTTTTCAAAAATTCTGTCCAGGGGGACGTCCGGCGGAAAGTTAATAATGTTGTCCAGCAAATGGAATGTCTTATCCACCGGGTAGCCCTTTTTCTTAAAGTCGCGGACGTTGATCCAGAACTGCCGTAATTCCGGGGGGGACATGACAAAGGCCTTGTCATGTTCACGGGTAACGGCCTGCTCGCAAAGGCCCAGACTGGTGTTCCATGATCCGGCCAGATCCAGCAGGAATTCCAGGCTGCCGGCATTGTTTTTATTAAACACGGTCCGCATCTGGATGGGGATGCCGTTTTTCCGGCACAAATCCATGCTTTCCATGATTTTCCCATAGGATCCCCGTCCCCGGTTTTTTTCCATGTCCGTTTCGGTGCCGTCGATACTGTGGCAGACATAACTGACTTTTTTTAAAGCGTCCAGCCGTCTGGCCGTGAAATAACCGTTGGTAATGACCTCAACGATAATCTGTTTGCGGGCGATATAGTCAATGATGTCACCCACGTCCTCCCTGAGCAGTGGTTCTCCACCAAGCAGGACAATATAACGGGTGCCCATGCGGTAAAGCTCATCAACGATATGAAAGATTTCCTGTAGCGAAAATTCATTCTCATCTTTTCTATGAGGAGAGTCGGGAAAACAGTAAACACATTTCAGGTTGCATCTGGGGGTAATAAACAACCCGACATATAAAGGGATACGCTGGCCCGTGACAAAGGCCCGGGTATATTGAGCAGCCGCTTTTACAAGCGTTCGGCTGCCGGCAAAAGATCGCCCGACGTTCATGGACAACACCTTCTGATATTTTTCCGATTGATGGCAAGTTATGATCATACCCGTGATGCCGCTTGAATGCAAGAATGGAACGATAACCGGACATTGCTTTTTCGCGGGAAACCGATTATCTTGATCGAAATAATAATCGTCAAAAACGTTATGCAATTATTCGAATCGGCCGGGTAATGGCTGGGTGGGGGTATATTTTAATCTATGAGCGATTCGCTTAGAAATGGTAATCCCGGCCGGCCATCTGTTTACCGACGAATGATACCCCTTTACGTTGTTGCGGCCGCGTCAGTGCTGCTTGTCTGTTTCCAGAAGTTGATATCGCCAAGAATCGGCTTTGTCGGTTATACCGGAAGCGCGTTTTATCTTCAGGATTTCGCTTACCATATTATCCTGACAGACCATTTCTGGTTTAAGGAAGCCGGTAACTTTTATGATTTGAATTTTCAGCTTCAAGCGCTTTCATCGTATATGGGCAGGCCGGCTCTGGCAGCAATGCCAGTGGGTGTGACGCCGTTGGCATTTATTGTCTGGATGCCGTTCGCGTATATTGCCGATTACAGCCTCTCTTTTGCCTACAGCCTGTGGATGACCGTTTCTATAGTTGTATTGGTGTCGGCACTGTGGAAAATATGGGCTTCCCTATCTCCGGTTAGGTCGTTTCAGATCCTGCCGCTGGTGTTGATCGGAATTTCCCTCTTTTCACTTGTTGCCGTGTCGACCGTTGTCGTGGGGCAGACCTCTATCTTTACGGCGGGCATTCTTTGTCTCATTTTTTACAGGATTATGTACTGTCATAACAGTGCCGACGATCGCCAGGTCGACTGGCTGGTTATTTTTCTGGTCTTGCTGGGAGGTATGAAGCCGCCTTACCTGATTATCGGTTTCGGAAGTCTATTGGTTTATGGAAGGTGGGGGGATGTTGCCCGGGCAGCCGGCATTCTGCTGCTTGTGCTGGTGGTAATGACACCCATGATGACGGCGGGGTGGCCGGAAGCCTACTTGCATATGCTGCAAATGTACGGAGGCAAAAATTTTCCCGATATATACGCCTGGGCTGTTGTTCCCCGGACAATGAATATTTTCCGGAGCGCGATATCCGGCTTGACCGGCGACAGGATCGCCGTCGTGGGGTCGTCGATAATTAGCATTCTGGTTTTTTCGGGTATTTTTATTTTCAGCCTGGCCAAGGCCAGGTTTGCCCCCAAGCTGCGAACGAAGCTGGTTGCGGGGCTTATAGCCTGCTGTCTATTGTTTGCACCTTATATGGGGGCTTATGAAGATATGCTGATGATCCCGATTTTTGTTATTGTTCTGTTGACAGGTGAAGCCAAGCCCTTTTCCAGTTGTCAGAGCATCGTTATATGCGTCGCTTTATTCCTCTGTCTTCTCCATGGCTTGCCGGTCTTGCCGCATACGGGCGTATCTTTTCTTCTGAAAGTGGCAGTGCTGGCGAGTATGGTTCGTTATGCAGGCAATCAGAAACAAAGAAACCCGGACTGTGATCGTTTGTAATGGAAGCTTACTGCCTGGGGCCACAGGAACTGATCAGTTCCTGGAAAGCCGGGATTCGACGGATATTGTCCAGGTCTTTATCAATCGCCAGAAGCTCGAAGTGTGTAAACCCGGCAGCAATGCTTTTCCTCAGCCAGGCCATGGCTGTTGCCGGATCGTTCTTCAACGCGAAAAGGCAGGCCAGGTTGTAAGTTGTGGTAATGCTGTATTCGGGCTTCCTGTCAAGCAGCTGTTTGTATACGGCGACAGCCTCATCATACCGGCCTTCTGTTTTATAAATGCCGGCTAGCATCTCGGCGGTTTTGACATGACCGGGCTCAATGGACAGGGCCTGTTTGAAATTCCTGACGGCATCATCTGTTTTCCGGTCGTTTAGCATAATCAGGCCCATGAGATGATATATGAGGGCGGCGTTTTTATAGTCCGGGTTAATATCCAGAACACGTTGGAAATGTGTCAGCGCCCGTTTGGGGTCACCTTTGGTTAGCATCGTCCTGGCCATGTTATAATGGGCCTCCGCGAATTCCGGCCGGTGTTCGATGGCCCGGGCAAAATGCGTCAGGGCGGCATCGGTCTTTCCTTCTGCCGTCAGCAATACCCCCAGGTTGTTATGGGCCTGAGGAAATTCCGGATGGATCGCCAGTGCCCGGTCGAGGTGAGGTCTGGCCTCCTCGATCCGTCCCTTCTCCACCAGGGCTCTGGCCAGGTTGTTATGGGCGGCGTAATTGTCAGCGGTTACGGACAGCGCCTGCCGGAAAATTGTCTCGCTGTCCTGCCAGTGGCCCAGTTGACGACGGGAAAACAGACCAAGTGTCGTCAGTATGATCAGAATGAGTAAAACGGTCAGGGCTTTTTTTACAGGCCGGTGTCGGAACGTCTCCGCAAGACCCCAGACGACAGCGATCATAATACCGATACCGGGAATATAGGCGTAACGGTCGGCCATGGCGTGTCCGCCTAAAGGAATGATCCCGATCACCGGTAACAGGGCGATGAGAAACCAGAACCATCCGCAAACAGCATAGGGCATTTTCTTGCGCCGGATGATGACCAGGAGGCTGATCAGCACCAGCAATGAGGCGCCGCCGGCAGCGTTTACCCAGTTTATAGCCGGCGGCCAGGGGTAGAAAACGGCCAGGCCGGAAGGCCGGAACAGGCGGCCAAGATAGGTCATGTAGCTGATCAGGGCATTGCCAATCCGGTCGATAAACGGGATTGCGGACAGGGTCGGCAGGGCGTCGGCCTGCTGCTGGGTAATCATGGCAACGATTCCGATGACCAGAGAAAGCATCAGCAGGGGCAGTTTTTCTTTGAAAAGAGATATCGGGGACTCATTCTGAAATCGGTTCAGCGGCCAGTAATCCAGCAGCAGGAATATTAATGGCAGTGTGACCGGCATGGGTTTGGCCATCATGCCCAGGAAAAAACATATTACAGTCAGCAGGTATCTGCCGGCGGATTTTCGCCGGACATATCCCGCATAGGCGAAAATGGCCAGCAGCCAGAAAAAGGCCGCCAGCAGGCCTTTGCGACAGGCGATATAGGCTACCGGTTCAACGTTGAGCGGGTGCAGGGCAAATACGGCAGCCACCAGCCAGCTCCGGTAAAAAGAACCGGTCAGGGACCGTAATACGAAAAACAACAGCAGGACATTGAATATATGAAGGACCAGGCTGGTCAAATGGTGCCCGGCCGGACGCGGGCCATATAGTTGGTAGTCGGTCATGTGAGACAGCCAGGTCAGCGGCATCCACATGCAGTCGTGCAGGGTAAAGGCCCGCTGTATGTTCTTCAGCGTCAATCCCCCGGGGACATGATGCCGTTCGATAAAAAAAGGATCATCCATGTTCAGAAAATCGTATCCCTTGACGGGATAAAACAGGGCCATGACCAGTGCCATCAGAAAAAGAACGGCCAGGATTGTTTTCGTGTTTCGTGTCATTATTTGACGCATCCGTTTTTCATTATTATATCCGCCTGAGTTTGAGGAACAATTTTTTTATCCCCACCGGGCTGGTCAATGACCGCAATGTGAACCGGATTCTGGCGGGATACAGGTAGAAATAAACGTAAGCGATTTTTCTGAGTATGGCCAGCCTGGCCGGGCTGATTTCGTGGACGCTCATGGCCGGCCGTTGAACATGGTTGTAATCATAGGCGTCAACATTTGACGGCTGTTGCCAGCCGGCGGCCACCAGATCATTAAACAACGACGAACCCGGTGTCGGGGTGGTCACGGAAAAAAGGGCTTCGGTCAGATCGGCTTTGGCCGCGAATCTGATCGTGTTCCAGACTTCCCGGGTGGTTTCCGTGGGCGCGCCCAGCATGAAAAAAGCGAATACCTGGACCCCCAGTTTTCTGGCATTTTCAAGCAGCCTGACGATGTCGCTGTATTGAATTTTTTTGTTGTAGATACCGTTGCGGATTCTGTCGGTAATGGATTCGATGCCGATTTTTATTTTTACCAGTCCGGCGGCTTTCATTTTTTCCATGGTGGTGTAATCAAGGGTGTCCGCCCGGGTATTGCAGGCCCAGGCGATATGGATATTCCGGTTTATCAGTTCCGTTGAAAAGCGTTCCAGCCAGCCGGGTACGACGGCGATCAAATCGTCGGCAAAGTAAAAGGCGTTAATGGCATATGTTTTTTGTAAATACCGGATATCGTCCGCAACCCGTTCCGGCGACCGGATCCTGACCTTCCGGCCCAGGGTTTTGCGCACCGTCGGCTGACAGAAAGTACAATCATAAGGGCAACCCCGGGATATGGTCAGGGAAATCCCCCTGGCATCCGGCCGGTAGGAATCGAGCTGGAAAAAATAGTTGATGTATCGTTCCATGTCAAACAAATCGAATGCCGGTGAGGGCAGGGCGTCGATATCCTCAATCAGCGGACGCGGCGGATTTTTCCGGACATCGCCGTCTTCTTTGTACCAGATGCCCTTTACATCCCTGAAATTTTTGTCCCTGTAAAAAGCGTCCACGTATTCTTTTAGGGTGACTTCCCCTTCGCCGATGCAGACGGCGTCAATGTCGGGAAATTTGATGATATCAGCGGCTGCTATGGTTGCCTGAGGCCCGCCGACAATGACCAGGGATCCGTGGCGCCGGGCGATACGGGCGGCTTTTACCGCATTGGGCGCCATTAACACATCCATGAAAATACCGGTAATATCCGGTTTGAATCGGGCCAGTCGGTGGTCGATATGGTCAAAAGAGGGAGTGAAGCTGGTATCAATCAGATCGATGTTAATATCATTAATCTGTTCCCGGATATAGGCGGCAATCGTGGCCAGGCCGGTCGGCAGTTCTCCGGACGGGTAAAGAAACCGGGGAAAAATGAGGGCGATCTTTTTCATTTGATGGCAGACGTCATTGCCTCTGGGTTTGTTTTTTGCTTTGAACAATTTAAAAAATTTTTGCCATTATACAGCAGGAAGGGATGAAATACGAGGGTTTAAAAAAACAAAGCGGCAGGCCGATATTCCGGTCCTGCCGCTTTGATGATTTACGTGCGATGAGATTACAGGATTTTGATTTTTTTGGGTTTGGCGGCTTCTGCTTTCGGGATGCTGACCGTCAGAACGCCGTTTGTATAAACGGCATCGACTTTTTCCATGGATGCGTCTTCGGGCAGCAGCAGGCTTCTGGAAAAAGATCCGTAACGGCTTTCCATGTAGTGGTAATTTTCTTTTTCCTCTTTTTCTTCATACCGTTTTTCACCCTTGATGGTCAACACACCGTCGGTCAGCGAGATATCGATATCGTCTTTGCTGATCCCCGGCAGCTCCGCCTTGACCGTGTATTCATTCTCAGTTTCCGAAAAATCAACGGCCGGACGCCAGTCTTTTTCCCAGGTTGAAACCGTGGGCGCAAAATCATTAAAAAAGCTGTCAAACAGACTGGTTCGGGCCGGTTCCCGATGCCTTAGCCAAGTATTATTGAAGATGGGTAATAAAGCGTTCATAATAATCCTCCATATTGTAAAATACTGTTATTACAAATTCATTTTTCTTTTCTGTTATAAATAGAATAAGCATTGTAAGATGGCCGTCAAGAGGGAATGGCGTTTTTTTTGAATGACATGTCTGCTTATGGCAATGGTTTTTGTCATCATACCTGTTTTGATCGGGTTCAGTGTTAAATCGTCAAGACCGCTTTAAGCGGCTTGTTTGATAAAGATTTTTACAGGCCAGTTCGGTGTGGATATACCATGACTTTTGGTCGATAATAAGATAAAAGAAAATGATCGATAAACCCAATCAAACAGGAGATAACCATTGGAGAAAACAATCAGAATCATGCCATGCCTGGATATGCAGAACGGACGGGTTGTCAAGGGCGTTCATTTTGTTGACATACGAGACGCCGGCGATCCGGTTGAATGCGCTCGCGCTTATTGCGCGTCGGGTGCGGACGAACTGGCGCTTCTGGACATCACTGCCACGGTGGAAGGCAGGGCCACCATGCTCGACGTCGTTAAACGGGTGGCTGAAGTCACCACCGTGCCGTTTACCGTAGGTGGCGGCATATCCGATGTGAAATCGGCCGAACGGGTGCTGAGCGCCGGTGCAGACAAGGTGTCGACCAGCAGTGCCGCTTTCCGGAAGCCCGAGGTGATCGAGGAGATGGTAAAAGTGTTGGGAGCCGAGAAGGTAACGGTGGCCATTGACGTGGATCAGAACGCGGCCATGCCTTCGGGTTATGAAGTATACATCGACGGCGGACGAACGGCGACCGGCGCGGATGCCATCGAATGGGCCAGGCGTGTCGATGGTTATGGTGTTCCGGTCATTTTACCGACCAGCAAGGCAGGGGACGGTGTTCGGACCGGATATGACCTGCCGGTGATCAGCGCCATCAAGGCAGCCGTTTCGGCTGAAGTGGTGGCTTCCGGCGGAGCGGGTGAGTCGGAACATTTCTATCAGGCAGTTGAATCGGGCGCGACCATCCTGCTGGCTGCGTCTGTGTTTCATTTCGGCATCATCGGCATCGGCGAACTAAAGGATTACCTGCGTGAGCGGGGCGTCGCCGTTCGTTGAACCGCAAGGACATGGCGGTTGTGTGTTCCGGATTGATGAGCCGACACAAAGGGCCGTTTACGTGCCCGTCATGAAAGGGGAAAACGTGAAAACCGCATTGACCATTGCCGGCTCGGATTCATCCGGTGGTGCCGGTATTCAGGCCGACCTGAAAACATTTCAAGCCCACGGCGTATTCGGGATGAGCGCTATCACCGCCGTGACTGTGCAGAATACGCAAAAGGTGTATGACGTCCAGGAGATTGATCCGAAGATCGTGTACGAGCAGATCATGCGGGTGTTTGACGATATTGCGGTCGATGCCGTCAAGATCGGCATGGTGGCCGGTGTGGCCCTGATCGAATCCATTGCCCGGGCGCTGACAGCGGTCAAGAGACCAGCGGTAGTGCTCGATCCGGTCATGATTTCAAAAAGCGGTTACGCCTTGCTAAAGCCCGATGCCCGGGATTCCCTTATGGGGCTTTTGTTTCCCCTGGCTGATATCGTGACCCCCAATATTTATGAGGCTGAGTTGCTGGCCGGCATGAAGATCAACACCGTGGATGATATGAAAAAAGCCGCCACCATTCTTGTCAATCTGGGTGCGAAGCAGGTGGTGGTCAAAGGGGGGCATCTGGAGGAAGAAAAAGCCACGGATGTTCTGTATGACGGTCAGGGGTTTGAGGCATTATCGGCGGACCGCATACCCTCCCGTAACACCCACGGCACGGGATGTACGTTTTCGTCCGCGCTGGCGGCCAACCTGGCCCTGGGAAAAGATTTTTTTACAGCCGCCACGGCTGCCAAGGGCTATATTACCCGGGCCATTGCCCGGGCGCCGGATATCGGCCATGGTCCCGGCCCCCTGAACCATATGGTTCCGCCCGGGGAATAGGGACAGGTCAGGAGGCCTGCGCCTGCTCCAGCATCTCTTTGGCATGGGCCAGGGTTTTGTCGGTAATCTGTTCCCCACCGGTCATTCTGGCGATTTCCTGGACCCGGTCCTTTTGGGATAAAGCGTGAATGCGGGTTAATGTTCGGCCCTGTTCGACACTTTTTTCAATTTTGCAGTGCTGGTTTCCGAATTTGGCGATCTGGGCAAGGTGGGTAATGCAGATGACCTGATGGTAAGCGGAAAGAGCCAGCAGTTTTCTTCCGACGACTTCTGCCGTTTCCCCTCCGATACCGGCGTCTACCTCGTCAAAGACAATGGTGCCGACCGATTCCGTCCCTGCCAGGATGGCTTTTAAGGCCAGTACCACCCGGGAAAGCTCTCCGCCGGAGGCGATGTCCGCCAGGGCCTTTAAGGGTTCACCCACATTGGGGGCGATCTGGAAGGCGATTTTATCCAGCCCGGTTTCCTCTATGCCTTTGCCGTCTGTGGCCAGGTGCGGGTTTGAGGACTCGGATACAGGGTTGTTGCTGAAGGCCACGTCAAACTGTGTCCTGTCCATTTTCAGCCCGGTCAGTTCTTTTTCAACTTTTTTCGACAGATCCCGGGCGGCTTTTTGTCTCAAAGCCGACAATTGCCGGGCGCTGTCCGCCAGCTGTTCATGAACGTCGCTGATGCGTTTATCAAGGCCGGCAACGGTATCGGAAATGTTTTCCAGCCCGGCCAGCTCGGTGTTGATCTGCTCCAGCCGGTCCAGTACGTCGGCCAGTGTCCGGCCGTATTTCTTTTTGAGCCGGACCAGCAGGTCAAGCCGTTCCTCCACTTCCTCCAGCCGGTGATCGTCTATCTGCACACTGTCCAGATAGCTTCTTAAATGGCTTGTGAGTTCCTCCACCCGGGCCGTGACATCGGTTGCTGTCTCCTGTTGCGGTGTAAGGGTGATATCTATCTGGACGGCGTTGTCCAGGTTTTTCTGGATCAGGGCCATCTGTTCGAATACCGATCCCTGGGCGTCGTATAAAGCTTCTATCGTACTGAATACCAGGGCGTAAAGGCGCTCGGCATGTTTCAGACGGATTTTTTCCTGCTCCAGTTCCGTGTCTTCGCCAATGGTTATCCGGGCCTTGTCGATTTCGTCCCTCTGGAATGACAGCAGCTCAATCTCCCGGGCGCGCTGCTGCCGGGTTTGAATCAGTTTTTCCCGTTCACGCAAAAGCGGTAGCAGCTCGTGAAATGTCTGCCGGACCGTTTCCCGAAGGGGAATCAAGCCCGCGAACTGATCCAGGATATATAAATGGGTGTCTTCTTTTAAGAGGTGCTGGTGCGCATGCTGGCCGGAAATGCTGGCCAGGCCGGTGGTTACGGCCGTTAAGACCTGCATGGTCGCCAGACTGCCATTGATATAGACCTTGTGTCGGTTGTCGGCTGATATTTTTCGTTTGATCAGCAGCTCACCGTCGGTTTCATAGCCGAGTTCACAAAGCGCTTGGGCTGCCGGACTTTTGGGGGCAATGGTAAAAATCGCCTCGACCTCTGCGGATTTTGCACCGGCCCGGATCAGTTTCGAACTGGCCCGGCTGCCCAGCAGGAGGTTGAAAGCATTGATGATGATGGATTTGCCGGCGCCGGTTTCGCCACTTAAAATGGTCAGCCCTTTGTCAAAACGGATACGCAAATCATCGATAATGGCAAAGTTTTTAATGGCAAGCTCTTGCAGCATGGCAATCGTCGCTTATGGTTAAAAATTCATAAAATAAACGGGTTAGAAAGGATATCCCAGGCAGTCCATAATCAGGGTTTTTAATTTCTGGTGCAACACCGAATAGGAGAAATAACGCAATGCGATTTCATAATTATGATTAACCATCTGTTCACGATAATCCGGATCATCCAGCACGCGCAGGGCCTGGTCAACGGTGTTTTGTGTGACAAAACCTTTGATCTCGATGACGGAGAACCCTTTGGGTTTGATATCGCTGGAATAAATGGAATAGTTGTTAACAGCAATGGGCTTTTTATAATATACCGCCTCCAGAAAAGCGTTGCCAAAGCCTTCGTAGTTGGATGGGTAGGTTACCAGGTCGGCATAGGGGTAAATATCATCCAGGGTATATATTTTTTTACCGGAAGGGGTCATGCCCCGTTTTTCATTAATGATTTCTGATATAAAAACCGTGTTGACATTCAGCATCCGGGAAAAATCCCGAACGCGTTCATAATAATCCATGCCTTCATCCCCGGCCGCATGTGAGATGACCAGCTTTGCTTTTCGGCCCATGCGATTGACCAGTTCAACCGCGTGCTCAATGCCCTTTCGCTCGACCACCCGGGTCGGTTGCAGGATAAACAATTCACCTTCCGCAATGCCCAGGTCCTGACGGACGTTTTTGGTGTATTCATCAGGCGGGTCGGGCGGGTTTTCAAAGTCCATAACGTTCGGGATAATGGTCGGGGAAATACCGGTACGCAGACTCAACTGGTGATCGGCCGAAGAATTAATGACGACATCCTTTATGGGATTAAGGTGGGGTGGAAAAGCCATGTTCAGATATTCCCAGACCGAATTGGTCAGAAATCGCTGTCTTTCCCAGAAAAAGTCATGGTGATGGGCAATGGTGGGGATACCGATTTCAGATATGAGTTCGGTAATGGCCAGGCCTAATGGCAGGTTCATGGGAATGGCCAGAACATTTTCCGGTACTATGATGTCGATGTTGAATTTTTCGATAAAATGGTACAGCTGGTCCTTGAGTTCTTCTTTTGTCTTCTGGATGAGTTGCGTGATATACCGGCCCCGGACCCTTACGCCGAAACAGTTTTCAAATATATCGAGTACTGCGGGATGGTTGAAGTGGGCTTTTTCGGAAAGGTACGAGCATTCTTCCGGTGTGTCCAGCTCACCGGCAAAGTAATAACAGTTAAACCCTTCTTTTTTGAAAACATCGGCCCACTTCCACGTTTCCAGGGAAACGCCGTCCGTGCCGGCCAGCCGGGTTGAAATAAAACCGACGTTTTTTTCTTCCCAGGTGGTTTCATCCATAATTGCGCTCCTTTATTTCATCTTTTTCAAGTTGCGTTCTGAACTTCATGGTACCGGAAACAATCAATGATATGGTCGTTGACCATACCCACGGCCTGCATGAACGAATAGCATATCACCGGCCCGACAAACGTAAAACCCCTGTTCTTCAAATCCCGGCTCAGTTTTTTTGATGTTTCGGTTTGTGCCGGCATTTGTGTTTCATCCTGCCAGGTATTAATCACAGGCTGACCGTCGACAAACCGCCACAGGTAATCGGCAAAAGAGTCGAATTCTTCCGCAACGGTTAAAAACGCCCGGGCGTTGTTGACTGCGGCATTGACCTTCAACCGGTTGCGGATGATGCCGGGGTCGGCCAGCAGCGACGTTATCTTTGTCTGGTCATACCGGGCAATTTTTTCAGGCGAAAACCGGTCAAAGGCGGTTCGATAATGACCCCTTTTTTTTAAAACCGTCAACCAGCTCAGTCCGGCCTGGGCGCTTTCCAGAACGAGAAACTCGAAGAGCGTCCGGTCATCACGGACCGGAACCCCCCATTCAGTATCATGATAGGCGATATAATCGGGGTCTGTGCCCGCCCATCGACACCTTTTTTTCATTTACAAACCCTTTACCGGTGGTTATATCAAGGAATGTCCGGCTCTGGTGATGGCGTTTTTTGCTCGGGAAAGAGCGTCCTGCAACATATAAACTCTGAAATTTTCACACAAAAAAAGGCAAAAGGCAAGGCCGGAAAAAATTGAATGGCGGACGGCAGGCCCTCTTTTTAAATGAAACAGCATATGGTAAATTCAGACTGGCACGACTTGATAAAAGGCGGCATCAACCATATCCGGGATTTTTCCGCCCTGGCGCACCGGGATGTAAAATCCCTGGCAGCCGTTCAATCTGTTTACCCCATGTTCGTCAATGCCTATTATGCCCGTCTGATCTCCAGCCCGGACGATGCCATTGCCCGGCAGGTGCTTCCCGACGCAAGCGAACTCGATGACCGGGGTCTGGTGGATGATCCGCTGGCCGAAACCCGGCAAAGCCCTGTCCCCGGCATTATTCATCGCTATCCCGATCGTGTTGTTTTTCTTGTTTCCGGACGCTGTCCGGTATTATGTCGATTCTGCATGCGGAAACGAATGGCGGGCCGATCAGCCGGTCTGAATGCCGCAGAAACGGCCGGAGCAATGCACTATATCCGGAATAATAAAAATATTCGAGAGGTTATCCTGTCCGGCGGTGATCCGTTGATGCTCGAGGATGATCGGCTGGACGACATCCTGGCAACGATCCGCACAATTTCTCATATCCAGGTCATCCGGATACACTCCAGGGCTCCCTGCGCCCTGCCGCAACGGATTACGCCGGAGTTGATCGGGATTTTTAAAAAGTATCACCCGTTATATATGAATATTCATTTTAATCATCCCGATGAGATTACCGGGGAGGTCACTGAGGCCTGCCGTTGTCTGGCGGATGCGGGAATACCTCTGGGCAGTCAGACGGTGCTCTTAAAAGGCGTTAATGACGCGGCCGATGTCATCGAAAACCTGATGAGACGCCTGCTGCGCGTTCGGGTCAAACCCTATTACCTGCATCATCCCGATCTGGTCAGAGGCACCGCCCATTTCCGGGTTCCGGTAAGCCGGGGGTTGGCCATCATGCAAACGCTGCAGGGACGTCTTTCCGGCATCGCCATTCCGAAATACATGATTGACCTGCCGGGCGGCGGCGGCAAGGTGCCCTTGTCGCCGGAATTTATCCAGAAGGCGGCGGACGGAATGCTAATGGTGAAGAATTTTCAGGGGGAGGTATTTTCTTATCCCATGGATGCCTGACCGGTTGTCGTCAAGAGATTCGGCGGTTATTGGAAATCGGCTTCATCCACCGGGTGCAACGGTTTTTTAATGCGGATGATTTTCGGTTTGTAGGCATCTTTTTTGCCCATCCGGTTGCCGACAAAAACAACAAACAGAATCGCCAGAATAAACGCCCCGAAACCCACCAGTGCGGGTAGGGTTGATTCGTTTATACCATCGAAAAGGGGCGTCAGCTTGACGCCGATGGCGGCGCCGATCATCAGGCAGATAATCGGCAGCATGTAAATCAGAAAAGTACCTTTCATCAGGGAGGCGGTACTGAATTCAATCACCACCTGGTCGCCTTCTTTGGCGCCGAGTGTGTTGATGGCTTCAACTGCCATCTCGTTGCCCCCGCCGCCCATGGTATGGCAGGCATGCCTGGATTGACAGCCTTCGCAGCTGGCAGAGCGGGTTGTCTGGATCCAGGCGGTATTATCTTCGGTTCTTATTACGTGGCCTTGTTCGGTAGGCATAATTCTCTTCCTGGCTGTAACATCTTTATATGGACGCTTTTACGAACCCATTATCTATGTTCGTAGCAGATCAACCCGCACTGGAGGCAACGGGCGGCTTCATCACGGGCCACCCGCTCTGAGAAACCGACCTCAAGCTCTTTACCCCGGGCAACTTCGTCCGCACTGCGCTGGTCCATGATATTGCGCGGATACGGGCTGACATTGTCCAGGGATGTGACGTTTTGAATGACGGAATGCCGGGTTATGACAGTGTCCG
Source organism: Desulfosudaceae bacterium (assembly GCA_963674745.2). Taxonomy (GTDB): domain Bacteria; phylum Desulfobacterota; class Desulfobacteria; order Desulfobacterales; family Desulfosudaceae; genus JBFMDX01. The sequence continues at coordinate 2,596,748 of CAXXDV010000001.1, forward strand.
GCAGAGACAGGGGATCGCCGTACATGATCATGTGCATGGAGACGGCGCCCCGCCGTCCGGCGTCAATGGCCTTTATGGCGGCGTCCATGTCGGATATGGGGTCGTTACCGGAAAACAGGCCGGTTTCCTCGGCATACAGCGGTTTCTTGTAGGGCGGTATAGCGACCCAGGCCACCGGTTCGGTTATCGGGGCATCCCCAACCGCATCACCGTCATTCTTTTCTTCATCGCGTTTTTTGGCAAACACCAGCTCCGGAAACCTTCCGGTTGCAAAGAAAATCGTGTCGGCCGGGAGCAGATGCGCTTTGTTCGAGGATTTCTCACTGTATTCAACCTGATCTGTTTTGCGGCCGTTACCGTAAATACGGTCAAGGGAAGCGTTGAAAATGAGGGTGACTTCGGACTTCTTCAGAAGCGACGTATCCAGGTCGGCTTCTTCCGAATTTTTTTCCTGAAGCAGGAGGGTGATTTGTTCCGCACCGGCTTTCAGGCAGAGATCAACGGCAGTGCCGGCCAGGCTTCCGCCGCCGGCAATAACGACCTGTTTGCCGCAGGTAATGTCATTTTCTTTCAAGAGATCGATCAGCAGATACATGCCTTCTACCGGTGATTTGGCCGGAGCCGGATTGTCCGCTGCCAGACGGCTGTCCCACCCGCCGGTGGCCAGGAAAACGGCTTCATAATTGTCCGCCAGAAGTGAATCAACGGTAAAATTCCGGCCCGACACCTGGCTGGTTTCCATTTTAATACCCATGTCCTTAAGGCCGCCGATGTCGTAATCCAGAATGTCCATGGGCAGGCGTTCACGGGCAATGGCCTTTCTCAACAGGCCGCCGAATTGCCCGGACGCTTCCAGCACCACCGGAGCGTGCCCCAGCCGGGCCATGAAGAAAGCGGCCGACAGCCCTTCAATACCGCCGCCGATGACCGCTACCTTGCGGTTGGTGGACGGCGCCATGAAGGGAAGTACGCGTTCATTTTCTTTTTCGTAATCGGCCACAAACCGTTTCAACCCATTGATCGCCACGGCTTCATCAACCAGGTTGCGTCGACAATCAAATTCACAGAAGCGGGGGCAGATCCTGCCGATGACGGTGGGGAAGGGGTTTCGTTCTTTGATGACGGCCACGGCCCGGTTGTAATCCCCGAGGGTGATCTGCCGGATGTATTCCCGGATATTGATACCGGCCGGACAGGCTCTCTGGCAGGGCGTGGTACAGTCGTCGACCGTATATTCTCTGAGTATGCGACGGGTAACCGAAGAAAGCTTGATGATATGCTTGGGGCAGACCCGCTCGCAGGTACCGCATCCCGTGCACTTTTCCGGGTCGACTTCAGGCAGGCCGCGGTCGTTTATTCTCAATGCGTTGAAAGGGCAGGCCCGCACACAGGTACCCAGTCCCATACAACCGATTTCACAGGTTTTCATACCGCCGGAAAGCAGCGCGGCTGCCCGGCAGTCGGGAATACCCTGGTAAAGGTACTTCTGGTCCGCTTCGGCGACACTGTAGGTGCATCCCGGCGCGGCGATGTCGGGTTCCTTGGCCTCAACACTCATGCCCATCAGGGCGGCGATGGTTTCCGCCAGCTCGGCGCTGCCGGCCACGCATGAGGTCGGGGGAGATTGTCCGGCAACGATGGCTTCGGCGTTCGCCCCGCATCCGGGGTAACCGCAGCCGCCGCAGTTGGCACCGGGCAGCGCATCGGTTATGGCTTCCACTTTGGGGTCAACATAAACATAAAAGACTCTTGAGGCGATGGCCAGGCATACCCCGATAATGCACCCCAGACCGCCCATCATCATTACAGCTTCAATCGCTTCAGTCATTGGTTGTTCCTGCTTAATCGATTAATAATCATTTCACCGACCGGTGTTATCTCCGGCATGGCCGTTGTCAGCGGCTCTCCTTCCAGGCTGCTCAGGAAAAGCGCCTCGCTGGAAGGGATGGCCGTCAGGATTTTTTCTTTATCAACATGGGCTTCCATTACCGCCCGGCTGCGGTCATCCGTCTTATTTAAAATGAAGAAAAACGCCGCCCGGGTGTTGTCGGTCATTTTTTGTATTTTTTCCGCCAGCAGAAAGGATTCAAAAGCCGGATCCACGACATCCAGGATGATATCACATGCGGCATCGACGTCCCGGCCGAAATGTTCCACGCCGGCTTCGGTATCAATGAGAACAATGTCCTTGTCCTGCAAAACCAGCTTGGACAGGACCATCTTGGACAGAACACCGATGGAACAGGCGCAGCCTTCGCCGGCATGGTGGATTTTCCCCACGGCAATCAATCTGATGTTGCCGGTGGTGGCCACGCATTCAGCCGGTAAATCGGAAAGCGGTATTTTTTCCCCGAAAAGCGTGCCCTCGGGGGGCGGGAATTTCTGGTTGATTTTTTGCTTAAAGGCTTTCTTGCCGCCCAGGTGGTCCAGCAGAATGACAGGAGAAGCAACCCCCAGAAGACGATGTAACCCCATGTTGGATTCGTCGGCGTCCACAACCAGGACGTTAAAACCCCGGCTTGAAAGGTATTGGGCCAGTAACGCGGTAATCGAGCTTTTTCCGCTGCCGCCTTTTCCGCAGATAGCTATTTTCATAATTTATTTTCTCCAAATTCTGATTTTTACATAGCAATCAGAACGGATGACCCGTATAAAAAATGTTCAAAAATAGTTAATTAAACCAGGCCGGTGATATTTGTCAAGGACAATCCCCCCGGGTGAATATCGTATTTGGGGTGCCCCTTAGCCGGGTATTTAACTGGATGGAGGGACGTACTTCTGGGTTCAGGTGCTTAAGAGCTTAAGTGGTTAAGGTCTTAGGTCTGGGGGGGGTAAGATTCAAGGCGACGGGGTTGTCGGTCGCCTGCGAATGTTGTAGGGGCACCCCCCTGTGGCCGCCCTGTGAAGGGCGCCCACAGGGGGGTGCCCCTACGTGTATTCACGTCCCGGGTCTTCTGTATAATCACATAACCACATAACCACATAATCACATAATCACTTCCGTAATTTCTTGACCAATAATTATCTGTCCATGTTAAGATGCCGGCATAATATATAACAGGCTTTCAGCATCGTTTAATTCGGAGGGTAACTTGTTGAATTATTGGGTTGTCAGATCATTGACGGTTTCGGGACTGATCGTTTTTTGTTTATTCGGTATGTTTTCTGGTGCGGCCTTGTCCGGACAGGATAAAAACGGCCTTGACCGGACGGTGGAAGATATCTCCGCCATGATCGAAAAGGCGGATCGGTATTTTGCGAATATCCACCAGGACAAATCCGGTCTTGAAACGTCCGTTCAGCTTTACCAACAGGTCCTTGAACAGCAGCCGGACCATCTGGAAGCCCTGTGGAAACTATCGGAAGTATTGTTTATTTCCGCTATGGAGGCCGGTGACGAAAATGCCGCGAAAGCGTTTTACGAGCAGAGCCTGGCGCATGCCGAAAAGGCGCTGGTTTCTGACCCGTTGTGCGTTGCGGCTCTTTTTTACAGCGGCTGCGCCCATGTCAGCCTGGCCGATATGGCCGGTGTGATAAGTGCGCTGTCTTTGTTGAAAAAAGGCAAAAAGGAACTGGCCCGGGCCATGGAATTCGCGCCCGCGGATCGTTTCGGCATAGTGGCCGCTGTTGTTCTTTCTCAGGTGAATTCCGACGCCCCCTGGCCCATGAGGGATCTGGGAGAAGCTGAAAAGCTGGCCAAACAGGCCGTCGCCTGGGATGCCGACCTTACCATGGCCGGTACGCAACTGGCTGCTGTTTACTTTCAGCAGAAAAAATATGACGCTGCCCGAAATGAGGCCAGGCGCTGCCTGGATATCGCCCGGCCGACCTATATGTCGGACGCCGTACTCTGGGACTGGCCCGCTTCCAGGCAGATTCTGGCAAAAATTAAGGGTGCCCTTAAAGAGAAAACAGGTGAATAGAACAATGACCATTAATCGGAGCCGGTTAAATCAAAGCGTCGGCGAAGTGCAACAGCTTCTGTCCGAAGTTGCCCGCAGCCTGCGTTTTTATGCTGATGCCGGGTACACGGGAGGAGATTGCCGGAAGGAGAACCTGGACAGTATCCGATCATGGTGCCATCCGAATTGTCTGCGTCTGCAGGCGGTGCCGTCGGAGCAATCCTTTTGTGAAGGATGCCCGCTGCAGGCAAGCGGGGCACATGCCGTTAATGGGGCTGGTCCCCCAAAAGCCAGGCTGATATTTGTCCTGGGATACCCGTCTATCCCGGCTGAGAGGGAAAAATCACCCTACGCGGGGGCCTCCGGGCAACTGTTAACCCGGATGATCTCCGCCATGAATTTGATGCCCGATGATATTTATGTAAGCCATATCGTCAGATGCCGTCCGCCGGACGGCAGAGCGCCTTCTGATCTGGAAACGCGGCGTTGTATCAATTTTCTGGTGCAGGATATTGGCGCTATCGCGCCAAAGGTGATCTGTACCTTCGGCGAACTCGCCACCCGGTCACTTCTGAGCGGCAATGCGTCCCTGGAACGGATGCGCGGTCGATTCCAAGAAAGAGACGGCATCCGGATCATGCCGACCTGGCATCCGGATGATATGCTTGAAGATCCGGGTAAAAAGCGGCCCGTCTGGGAAGATATGCAGAAGGTGATGCACTTTCTTGACATAACCTGATTTTTTTGATCATATTGTCAAGTTATGCCGATATGGCAACTTTGTTTTTATATAATATAATAAATCCGCGGCAAGGCAAAAGCCGGGGAAAAGAATCGTCAAGGAGGTTGGGTCGTAATGGCAAAGGAAAAAAAAGAAAAACCGCTGGAAAAGATGACGGCGACAGAACTGCGGGCTGTGGCCAAGGAAATTGAAGGCATAACCGGCGCGCACGGTATGAACAAATCGGAACTGCTGGATGCCATCCGTCAGGCCAAAGGTATTGAAGTCCAGGGCAAGCAGAAAGATGTATCCTATGTCCGTGACTTGAAAGCCAAAATTAAAGGATTAAAGCAACAGCGGCAGGAAGCTTTGGACGCTGAAGACAGCGCCAAAGCGGACCGACTGCGTCTTCGCATCAGCCGGCTCAAGAAAAAAACCCGCCGGGCCGCGTAATGGCCGCATTCTGATGCATTCAGGCTGTTGACGCGGGGAAGGCTTGTCGTTGAATAAACAGGAAAGACCAGTCACGTTAAGTGAGCAGGCGGAGCGGTTTATTACGGCTCTGGAAACGGAAAAAGGCTATTCCCCGCATACGCTGCGCGCCTACTCCGGAGATCTCCGGGAATTTATCACTTATGTTGAAAAGTCCGGGGCGTCCCGCGGTGAACCTGATGCCCCCCCCGGGGTTGAGCAGGTGACGGTACTGTCTATTCGCGGTTACCTGACCTGGCTGTATAAAAAGTCAGTTGACCGGCGTTCCGTGTCGCGAAAGCTTTCGACGCTGCGGTCTTTTTTCAGATATCTGAAGAAGCGGAACCTGGTGGTTGATAACCCGGCCGAAAGTGTCCTGTCGCCAAAAACCGGTGAAAAAATTCCCGCTTATCTGTCTGTCGACGATATGTTCCGTCTGCTGGACTCGATTTCAGGTGACACGCTTCCGGACTTGAGAAACCGGGCAATTTTTGAAACCATTTATTCCACCGGGATACGGGTATCCGAAGCCGCCGGACTGGATGTGTCCAGTATTAGCAGCGGGCAGGGTGTCATGCGGGTTTACGGCAAGGGCGGAAAAGAACGCCTGGTGCCTGTCGGTCGTCAGGCGCTGGACGCTATTGACCGTTATCGCCGCAGGCTTTTTGAGGAAACAGGGCATCCGGCCGAAAGCGGCCCCCTTTTTTTAAACAAGAACAACGGGCGGTTGACGTCCCGTTCCATAAACCGGATTTTAAAAAAGGTCGCCGCCGCCTGTGGGCTGTCGATTCCCCTGTCACCTCATGCGTTGCGTCATTCTTTCGCCACGCACATGCTGGACGCGGGAGCCGATTTGAGAATCGTTCAAGAGTTGCTCGGGCATAAAAGCCTGTCGACCACACAGAAATACACGCATTTAACCATCGATAAACTGATGGAGGTATATGATCGTGCCCATCCCAGAAAATAACAGCGGCCGGGATATGAGGGGAACCACCATTATCGCGCTGCGACATCAGGGGAAAACCGTGATGGCGGGTGACGGACAGGTGACCCTGGATACAACCATTATCAAGCACACGGCCCGAAAGGTGAGGCGCATCTACAACGATCAGATTATCGTGGGGGTGGCCGGCGCCACCGCCGATGCGTTGAATCTTTCAGAACGGCTGGAGTCGAAACTGGAACGTTATAACGGTAATCTGACCCGCGCGGCGGTGGATCTGGCCAGAGACTGGCGCACGGACAAATACTTGAGACGCTTAGAAGCGTTGATGATCACGGTTGACACGGAACATATGTATCTGATTTCCGGTAACGGGGATGTTATCGAACCGGATAAAGATGTGGTCGGTATCGGCTCCGGGAGTGTGGCCGCCCAGGCGGCGGCGCTGGCGCTGATGGAGAACTCAACCCTGGAGGCCGCCGATATCGCCCGGGCGGCCATGCGTATTGCGGCCACGTATTGTATTTACACCAACACACAGGTGACTTTAGAAGAATTGTAGTCAGGGAAACAGGCATGAGTGAATTAAAACCAACTCAAATTGTTACAGAACTTGATAAATATATTATCGGTCAGAATAAAGCCAAGCGGTCGGTGGCCATTGCTTTGAGAAACCGGTGGCGCCGTCGCCAGGTGCCCGATGAGCTGCGCGATGAAATCGCACCCAAGAATATTATCCTGATCGGACCCACCGGCGTGGGTAAGACGGAAATTGCCAGACGGCTGGCCAATCTGGCGGATTCGCCTTTTTACAAGGTGGAAGCGTCCAAATTCACGGAAGTCGGTTATGTGGGCCGTGACGTTGAATCCATGGTCAGAGACCTGGTGGAGTTGACCATGAACAAGGAAAAAGTCAACCAGCAGGAGGTGGTTAGATCCAAGGCCAGGGAAAATGCCGAAGAACGGTTGCTGGATGTCCTTCTGCCTGCTTCAGGAGGGCAGGCTTTGATGGATGATGATGCCGACCATGAGGGGTCTGGAGAGATTACCGTGATCGATGAAAGCCGTTCGTCTACCAGGGAAAAATTCCGGGAGATGTTGCGCAACGGTAAGCTTGATGACCGCTATGTCGACCTGGAGTTGGCCGAAAAGAGCATGCCCATGGTGGAGATTTTTTCAAATGCCGGCCTGGAGGAGATGGGCATTAACTTCAAGGATATGCTGTCCGGCATCATGCCCAAGAACGTCAAGCGGCGGAAGGTGAAGGTGTCCGAGGCGCTTGAAATGCTGACCAACGAGGAAGTCGGCGAACTGGTCGACATGGATCAGGTCGTCAAAAACGCCATTACCCGGGTGGAACAGGCCGGGATTATTTTTTTAGACGAGATTGACAAAATCGCAGGGGCTGAAAAAGGGCACGGGCCGGATGTTTCCAGGGAAGGTGTCCAGCGCGATCTGCTGCCCATTGTGGAGGGCTGCACGGTAACCACCAAGTACGGCCCGGTGCAGACGGATCATATCCTGTTTATTGCTTCCGGCGCCTTTCAGTCGAGCAAACCGTCGGACCTGATTCCGGAGCTTCAGGGCCGGTTCCCCATCCGGGTGGGGCTCGATGCCCTGGGCAAAAAAGAGTTCGTGCGGATTTTAACCGAGCCCAGGAACGCGTTGCTGTTGCAGTATATGGCGCTGCTCAGGACCGAGGGCGTTGACATCGTTTTCAGCGATGATGCCGTAGACGTGATTGCCGCCATCGCCGAAGAGGTGAACAATAACATGGAAAACATCGGCGCCCGTCGGCTGCACACCCTGATGGAATGCCTGCTCGAGGACATCCTTTTTGACGCGCCGGACACGGCCGAAAAACGGATTGAGATTGACGGCGCGTACGTAAATGAAAAGTTAAAAGACATAAAGGCGGATGAAGACCTAAGCCGGTTTATCCTTTGATGGCCCGGTAAAAAAGTCATCGGACTTTTTACGGTGCCGTCCGGCTTTTAGCTTTTTGCGATTGTATTAACCGGTGAATTTAAAAAGAGGACGATCATGGACCCCAATGTAGCCGACATACTGATTGAATCCTTGCCCTATATCAGGCGGTTTTCCGGCATGACCATTGTTGTCAAGTATGGCGGGCATGCCATGGTGGATGAACAGCTCAAGCAGGATTTCGCCCGGGATATTACCCTGCTCAAGTTTATCGGCATTAATCCGGTGATCGTCCATGGCGGCGGCCCCCAGATTAATCTCGTGTTGGAGCAGATGGGCATCGAGACCAGCTTTGTCAGGGGTATGCGCTATACGGATCAGGCCACCATGGACGTGGTCGAAATGGTGCTGGGCGGCAAGGTGAACAAGTCCATCGTCGCCCAGATCAACCAGTGCGGCGGTAAAGCGGTCGGTTTGAGCGGCAAGGACGGTGGTCTGATTTCCGCGTCCAAATTGACCATTGTCAGTGAGGCGGAGGGCAAATCCCCTCCGGAAATCATCGATCCCGGACTGGTCGGCGATGTCACGGCCATTTCACCCCAGGTTATTGAAACCCTGGCCGGGCAGGGTTTTATTCCGGTTATCGCGCCGGTCGGGGTGGGTAAAAACGGTGAGACGTTCAATATCAACGCCGACCTGGTCGCGTCCCGGATGTCCGCTGCGCTGTCGGCCGGCCGGTTGATTATGCTGACTGACGTGGACGGGGTCCTGAACGCCGGCGGTGAGTTGATCTCATCCATTGACGCGGCCACGATTCAAAAAATGATAATCGATAAGCAGATTACCGGGGGAATGATTCCCAAAATCGAGTATGCCCTGGCCGCAATCGAAAGCGGCGTGGAAAAGGTCCAGATTATCAACGGCACCAGGCGGCACGCGGTACTGCTGGAGTTGTTTACCGATCAGGGCATTGGAACGGAAGTGACGAAAACGGAAGAAACGAAATGAGTCAGAAGATAAAAGCAAAAGCGGATGCCGTAATCGCGCAGACATATAACCGTCTGCCGCTGGTCTTCGTCAAAGGTGAAGGCTGCACCCTGTGGGACGCGGAGGGTAAATCCTACACGGATTTTTTAGCTGGTATCGCGGTCTGCAGCCTGGGGCATGCCCATCCGGAAGTGGCCGAAGCGATCTGCCGTCAGGCCGGCCAACTGGTCCATGTGTCCAATCTTTTTTATACGCTGCCGCAGATAGAGCTGGCTGACTGGCTGGTGGACAGATGTTTTGCCGACCGGGTTTTTTTCTGTAACAGCGGGGCCGAAGCCAACGAGGCGGCGATTAAACTGGCCAGAAAATATTTTGCCGTAAAAGGCGATAAGCGACGCAGCCGGATTATCAGTATGGAGAAGTCGTTTCATGGCAGGACGATGGGGGCCCTGGCCGCTACGGGGCAGAAAAAAATTCAGGAAGGGTTCGACCCCCTGTTGCCCGGATTTGATTATGTCACTTTTAATAATCTGGAATCCCTTGAAAAAAGCATATCTCCGGACGTTTGTGCCGTCATGCTCGAGCCGATTCAGGGTGAGGGCGGGGTCGTGTGCCCTTCTGAGGGATATCTGGAAAAGGTCAGGCGGATATGTGATGACAATGGCGCGCTGCTGATTTATGACGAAGTCCAGACCGGTATCGGCCGCACCGGAAAACTGTTCGCCTATGAACACTCGGGGGTGCAACCGGATATCATGACCCTGGCCAAGGCCCTTGGAAACGGCCTGCCCATCGGCGCCATGCTGGCGACGGAAGACGTCGCAGCCGCTTTTACATATGGTTCACATGCCACGACGTTCGGCGGCACACCGTTGATTTGCGCGGCCGCACTGGCTGTCTTAAAATGCATCGAACGCGACAGCCTGCTGGAAAAGTGCCGTACGAGTGGTGATTATTTTAAAAACCGTCTGGCGGCTTTGAAAGACAAGCATGCCGTTATCCGGAATGTGCGCGGTATGGGCCTGTTGATAGGGGTGGAACTGGACTGTGAGGGCGCACCGATCGTGCAGGCCTGCATGCAACAAGGATATATCATCAATTGTATTCAGAACAATGTGTTGCGGTTCGCACCGCCCCTGATCATTTCGGAACAGGAGATCGACGGCCTGATTGGCTGTCTGGACAAGGTCCTGACGGAAGTAAAATAACGGGGGCGATGATTTCGGGCTCATGGAGACGCCGGGCCTCGATGAAGAAGCGGAAGTGATTATGTGTTTAAGTGATTAGGTGGTTAAGTATTGTGGCGCAATGCAATTGCCCCCTGCCAGCCTGATCCCAAACTGTATGGCGTGGAAATTAACGAAGAGGTTGTAGTGAAAAAAGACATACTGACACTGAGTGATTTGACCCGGCAGGACATGATTGATCTGTTCGACCTGGCCGGGGAGTTGAAAGCCAGGTATAAACAGGGCATTGTTGACGATTTTTTAAAAGGCAGGGTGCTGGGGCTTATTTTCGACAAGCATTCCACCCGTACGCGGGTTTCGTTCGAGGCCGCCATGAATCAGATCGGCGGTTCGGTGATTTACATGAGCTCGGGAGACATGCAGATCGCCCGGGATGAACCGGTCAAAGACACGGCCCGGGTCCTGTCCCGCTACATAGACGCGCTGGTGGTCCGAACCTATTCCCAGGAACTGATCGAGGCCTATGCCGCTTATGCCGATATACCGGTGATCAATGCTTTGAGCGACAGATATCATCCCTGCCAGGTACTGAGCGACCTGTTGACGATTATTGAGCATAAAGGCGAATGTGAGGGACAGAAAATCGTCTGGTTGGGTGATGGCAATAATGTCGCCAATTCATGGATTAACGCCGCTGCCGTTCTGGGGCTCAATCTTGTCCTGGCCTGTCCAAAAGGGTATCAGCCCGATGAGGAACTGCTCAAAATGGCTGTGGCCCAGGGGCATGGGACGGTTTCCGTAACCGGTGATCCCAGAGAAGCGGTACGTGATGCGGATGTCATTTATACGGATGTCTGGGCCAGCATGGGACAGGAGAATGAGCGCGCAAGCCGCATCAAGGCTTTTGAGGGATTTCAGCTCGATAACGAGCTGGTGTCGCTGGCCGCGGACGATGTTGTTGTCATGCATTGCCTGCCTGCCCACAGAGATGAAGAAATCGCTGAAGATGTTCTGGAAGGAGAACGGTCTATTGTGTGGGACCAGGCGGAGAACAAGCTTCACATGCACAAGGCGGTTCTGAAAGTGTTGATCGAAAACAATTTGAGCCAATAAGAGGGAGAAACGAATTGAGTGATATTAAAAAGGTCGTGCTGGCCTATTCCGGCGGCCTGGACACGTCTGTTATTTTAAAATGGCTGATCGAGACCTATGACTGTGAAGTGGTTGCCTTCTCGGCCGATATCGGTCAGGCGGAAGAGTTGTCGGGAATCGAGGAAAAAGCCAAATCGACCGGCGCCGTCAAGGCTTATGTCGATGACCTCCGGGAAACCTTTGTGGCCGATTATGTTTTTCCGGCTTTTCGCGCCAATGCTGTTTATGAAGGTCAGTACCTTCTGGGGACGTCCCTGGCCCGGCCGCTGATTGCCAAACGGCAGATCGAAATCGCCGAGGCCGAAGGCGCCGATGCCGTCAGTCATGGCGCTACCGGTAAAGGCAACGACCAGGTCCGTTTTGAGCTGGGATATTACGCGCTCAAGCCGGATATCAAAATTATCGCGCCCTGGCGTGAATGGGACCTGGGGTCACGTACCGCCCTGATGGCCTTTGCCGAAGAGCACGGCATTCATGTGCCGACAACGGTTGAAAAACCTTACAGTTCGGACAGAAACCTGCTTCACATAAGCTACGAAGGCGGTGTGCTGGAAGACCCATGGCATGAACCGTCGGAAGACATGTTCATCCTGACGGTTTCGCCGCAGAACGCCCCTGATCAGGCGGAAAATGTGGAAATCGGCTTTGAAAAGGGTGACCCGGTAAGCATTAACGGACAGGCCTTATCTCCGGCCTCACTTCTGGCGGAATTGAACCGGCTGGGCGGCAAACACGGCATCGGACGGGCCGATATCGTCGAAAACCGTTTTGTGGGTATGAAGTCACGCGGTGTTTATGAAACACCCGGCGGCACCATTCTGCGGGCGGCGCACATGGCCATGGAGTCCATTACCATGGACCGGGAAGTGATGCATCTGCGGGATTCACTGATGCCCAGGTACGCGGAAATGATCTATTACGGTTTCTGGTTTTCTCCGGAAAGAGAGCTGCTGCAGCAGTTGATCGATCAGGCCCAGGTCAATGTAAGCGGTATTGTCCGGCTGGCGCTTTACAAGGGTAACTGCCGTGTGCTGGGCAGAAAATCGGAAAAATCACTTTATAGCGAAGACTTTGCGACGTTTGAAGAAGATTCGGTTTACCGGCAGAAGGATGCGGAGGGGTTTATCCGATTGAACGCGCTGAGACTGCGGTTGGAAAAGCTGATGGGTAGGTAGGGAAATTAAAGAGGGCGGATTATGACAGATAAGCCATGGGGAGGCAGGTTCGCTGAAAAGACCGATCAGGCGGTAGAACAATTTACGTCATCGGTGGCTGTGGATCGGCAACTGGCCAAATGCGATATTCAGGGCAGCATTGCTCACTGCCGGATGCTGGCCAGACAGAAAATAATTTCCGATCAGGAAGCAACCGCGATCATCGAGGGGCTGGAGGCCATTGAAAAGGATATCGCATCCGGTACGTTTATATTCTCGGACAGCCTGGAAGATGTGCATATGAATATTGAAGCAGCGCTGTCCGAGAGAATCGGCCCCACGGCCGGCAAGCTCCATACCGGGCGCAGCCGTAACGACCAGGTGGCGGTTGATGTACGGTTGTGGCTGCGGGAGGAAAGCCGGCGCACTATCGAAGGCATCAAGGCGCTACGCCGTGCCATCGTCGCCGCGGCCAAAGACAATATTGATGTCATCATGCCCGGTTACACCCATCTCCAGCGGGCTCAGCCTGTCCGGCTGGCTCACCATCTCATGGCTTATTATGAGATGTTTTCCAGGGATGCCCGGCGATTTAAAGACGGCATGCGGCGCATCAATGTCATGCCCCTTGGCAGCGCGGCCCTGGCCGGAACGACCTATCCCCTGGACAGGGACTATACCGCTTCGCTCCTGGGCTTTGACGCTGTATCGGCCAACAGTATGGATGCCGTTTCGGATCGGGACTTTGTAATTGAATTCCTGGCGTCGGCCAGCATCTGTATGATGCATTTTTCACGCCTGGCCGAAGAGCTGGTGATCTGGTCATCATCCGAATTCGGTTTTATAACGTTTTCAGACGCCTTTGCCACGGGCAGCAGTATCATGCCCCAGAAGAAAAATCCGGATATTCCGGAGCTTGTGCGGGGCAAGACCGGCCGGGTATACGGCGCCCTGGTGGCCCTGCTGACCACCATGAAAGCCCTGCCCTTATGCTACAACCGGGACATGCAGGAGGACAAGCCGCCGCTTTTTGACGCTGTCCAAACGCTGACGGCCTGTATCGATATCTGTACCCGGATGTTTGACAATTTTTCCGTAAACCATGAAGCCATGCGTCAAGCCGCCGGCAGCGGCTTCCTGAACGCCACGGATCTGGCGGATTATCTGGTCGGCAAGGGGCTGCCTTTCCGGGATGCGCATGCCTGTGCCGGTAAGGCGGTGGCGGTCGCTATCGAAAAAGGGTGTGAGTTACAGGCCCTGGCCCTGGATGAGTTAAAACAGTTTTCAGAACTTTTTGAGAAGGACGTGTATCATTTCCTTGACCTTGAACAGGTGGCGGATAAAAGAGACACATACGGCGGCACTTCCAGAAACGGGGTGCTGTCCCGGATAAAAGAGGCGGAAAAAGAGATTGGTCAAGCATAATCCGCTGGTATGGGCGGTCCTGATAATGTTGACGCTTTTTGCGTGCGGTCGAAAAACCCTGCCCGTAGCCCCGAACGTTTATGTTCCTCCGGCGGTGGAAAACTTGACCGCCACGTCAGCTTCCGGAGAAGTTACATTACGCTGGATTGTCCCGGATGGACAGCGGCAACGGAAAAAAGGCCTGTCCCGGGTAGTGGTTTTTATGGCGGATCGCTTTTCATGCCCGGACTGTCCGCCTGCTTTTGAGCCGATCGCGTCTATTTCATCCCGGGAGCTGGCGGAAAATGATCGGGGAGACCTGATAGGGACCTATACGCTACCGGCCCGGGAAAAAGGCCGCCGGCTGTTTTATGTGAAGCCCTTCACATCGCTCGGCATGCAAGGACCGGAATCGGATATTGTCGAGGTTGTCCGGCCGGCGGAGGAACGTTAAATGTCTCATATCGCTTATATATCCATTGGGTCCAATATCGGTGACGGAACCAGGAACTGCGACCGGGGTATAGCGGCAGTGGCGGCTGCGGATGGAATCGAATTGCTGGAACGGTCAAAGCTGTTTTTGACCGAGCCTGTGGATTATCTGGATCAACCCTGGTTTACCAATGCCATGATCAAGATCAGGACTTCTCTTGAGCCGCTGGAACTGCTGGACGTTTTGAAGCAGATTGAACGGGAGGCCGGCAGAAAGCCCCATACGGTGAGATTCGGGCCGCGAGTCCTTGATCTGGACATTCTGTTTTATGAGGATATGGTGTTGGATTCCGATGTGCTTGTGCTGCCACATCCGCGAATGCACAAAAGACATTTTGTCCTGCGGCCGTTTTGTGATATTGACCCAACTGTGGAGCATCCCGTTTATAAAAAAAATATTCAGGAATTGTTTGATCTGCTGGATGAACAGGGGCAGAAAGTGCAGGTGCATGAATGATATTACGTTTACTGGCCTTTATCGGACTTGTCTATCTGCTGACCAAGGGGATCCGGCTCTGGTTGGCAGCGGTTCAGGCCGGCCAGCGGATCGCCAAAGCGGGCGAGGAACAGTCAAGGATCGACGATGTGATGGTCAAGGATCCGTATTGCAGTGTTTATTTTCCGAAAAGGGATGGGGTGCATTTAAGGTTCAAGGGCGAAGACCTCTATTTTTGTTCGGAAACCTGTCGTGATAAGTTTCTGATGGAACGGAAAAAATAGGTCGCTGGCAGAACGGAAGGTGTCGACCGGTTTTAAAAAAAATGAACAAAGATTTGATAAGCTTAAGAAAGGAGATGTTTTAATGAAATTTTTTATCGATACAGCGAATATAAACGAGATTAAGGAAGCAGCGAAAATGGGGATGGCGGACGGGGTTACCACCAATCCGTCTTTGATCGCCAAAGAAGGCGGTGACTTCAAGACGATTATCAAGCAGATCTGCGAAGTCGTGGATGGCCCCATCAGCGCCGAGGTGATCAGTCTTGAAACGGACGGCATGATTGCAGAAGCCCGGGAGCTGGCAAAAATCCATGAGAATATCGTGATCAAAATTCCCATGACCGTGGATGGTTTAAAGGCGGTCACGGCTCTGGCGGAAGAGAATATTCGTACCAATGTGACACTGGTTTTTTCACCGCTTCAGGCGCTGATGGCCGCCAAAGCCGGTGCCGCTTATGTCAGCCCTTTTGTCGGTCGCCTGGATGATCTTTCGGCTGACGGCATGGTTCTGGTAGAGCAAATTGTCGAGATTTACAGCAATTACGCTTTTGACACCGAGATTATCGTGGCCAGTATCCGTAACCCCCTGCACGTGCTGGAATCGGCTTTGATGGGCGCGGATATCGCGACCATCCCGTTTAATGTACTTTCAAAGCTGGCCGCACACCCCATGACGGACAAAGGCATTAAAGCCTTTCTGGATGACTGGGAAAAAACCAAAAAATAATCCGGAAAGGGCGATTCCCTTAGGAGTTTTAATATGGCAGCAATATCAGATGTGAAGCGAATACTGCAAAATCCCAATGCCCTGACCATGTCCCGCATTATCGCCAGCCCGGTTATTGTGATTCTTTTGTTGTTCCCCATGAACCGGGTGACGTGCTTTCTGGCGGCTCTGGTATTTTCCGCGGCCGCGATTACGGATTATTTTGACGGCTTTTTTGCCAGAAAATATGGTCAGATATCGGGTTTTGGAAAAGCCATGGATCCACTGGCGGATAAAATGCTGATGACGGCTGTGTTTATCATGCTCACGTCCAAGGGGCTGATTCCCGGTTGGGTGGTATGCCTTATCATCGGGCGGGAACTGGCGGTTACCGGGTTGCGCAATATACTGGCCGGTAAGGGAGAAGATATCTCCGCTTCAATCTGGGGGAAATGGAAAACCGGTTTTCAGATCGGGGCGTCGATCCCCCTGCTGCTGCATTATGAATATTTTGGCATCGATTTTCACGCCCTTGGTATTCTGGTGCTCTGGGTTGCGGTGGCATTGACGCTCTGGTCGGCGATTGACTATTTTGTCAAAGCCCGGTCGGTTTTTTTTGATGAAGCTTTACCCTGATATTTTAATATGATATATTAAATAAGATGAATAAGCGGATCACCATATTTGTTGCCAGCCATTCCGGAGCCCTGGTTAAACAGGTCACGCTACCCAGAATCTTTCTGGTGGGGATCGGTTTTCTGGTCGTTGCCGGCATCATTTCGGCAGGGGTTGTTTTTTCAAATTACATTACCCTCAAAAAGAAGGCCGCCAGTGCAAGGCTTCTTTCCGAAACCATCGAATCCCAGCAGAATGCGCTGGCAGAACAGCAGCAGCAGATAAAAGGGCTGGTTGACCGGATTAACATGATGAAATCACAGCTTTTTGCCTTACGTGATTTCGAGAAGAAAATCCGAGTGATCGCTGATTTGGAAAGCCAGTCGGAATCCACCGGGCTGTTTGGTATAGGGGGGGTGTCTTTAAAAGAGATTAATGCGCAGGACTGTACGG
Source organism: Desulfosudaceae bacterium (assembly GCA_963674745.2). GTDB lineage: Bacteria > Desulfobacterota > Desulfobacteria > Desulfobacterales > Desulfosudaceae > JBFMDX01. The sequence goes on from CAXXDV010000001.1 coordinate 2,613,584, forward strand.
AAGAAAGGCAGAACGCGCTTGTCAGGGAAATGCACCAGCAGTTGAATTTGCTGGATAACGCCTTTTCCGGTCAAGAGGACGGCCTTTCCTCTTTGTTAAGTTGCCTGGAAGATAAACGCCGACTCCTGGCCTCGACGCCCGCCATTCGGCCTATGAACGGCGGTTGGATCACGTCCCGGTTTGAATACCGGAAATCTCCTTTTACCGGCCGGCGGGAGTTCCATCATGGGCTTGATATCGCAGCCAGCATGGACACGCCTGTTATTGCTTCGGCTGACGGAAAGGTGATCTTTTGCGGAACCAAAGGGGGGCTGGGAAAAGCTGTTATCATTGATCACGGTCGCGGAATTGTCTCCCGCTATGGTCATTTGAATAAATTAAAAAAGAAAAAAGGCGATTTCGTGAGTCGGGAAGATATTATCGGAACGGTCGGGAATACCGGCCAGTCCACCGGTCCTCACCTTCATTATGAAGTCCGGGTGAATGGTGTGCCGGTTGACCCGGAAAAGTATATCCTGAATTAACCCCCCCTCATAACCACTTCTTTTTCTTATCAGTATCAAATGATTTGCAGACATGTCATAAATGCGGGCGGACAAGGTGCCTCCGGCCGACCTCCGATACGGTGAGGTTCTGTCTGAAAGATATAGAAGATAACATCCAACAGTGACATAGATTTTAAGAAAGTGCGATGATGACATTTATTGAGTGGTTGGAGAAGGTTGTTGCAGATTTTTTCGGCCGGATCGGCCAGTTGCTGATCGCCGTTTTTGGTAGCCGGAATGAGCGGGAATTGAAAAAGATCGCGCCCCAGGTGACGGCCATTAATGATCTTGAACCCGCCCTGCAGGCCATGTCGGACGAAGAACTTAAGCGCCAGACAGATGTGCTGAAAAAGCGTTATCAGGATGGGGAAACGTTGGATGATCTGCTGCCTGAAGCCTTTGCCACCGTCAGAGAGGCTTCTGTCAGGACGCTGGGCATGCGGCATTATGATGTTCAGTTGATCGGCGGTATCGTTTTGCATCAGGGCCGGATTTCGGAGATGAAAACCGGTGAAGGTAAAACCCTGGCTGCCACGCTTCCGGTTTACCTGAACGCGCTTTCCGGGCGTGGCGTTCATGTGATTACCGTTAATGATTATCTGGCAACCCGTGACGCTGAGTGGATGGGAACGATTTACCGGTTTCTGGGGATGTCGGTGGGGGTCATCACCCATGACATCAGCGATGAGGACCGTATTGCCGCTTATCAGGCGGATATTACTTATGGAACCAATAATGAGTTCGGGTTTGATTATCTCCGGGACAACATGAAGTTTTATAAGGCGTCTCTGGTTCAACGGGAGTTGAATTTTGCCATTGTTGACGAAGTGGACAGTATTTTGATTGATGAGGCCAGAACGCCGTTGATCATTTCGGGCCCGGCGGAAAAATCGACAAACCTCTATTACCAGGCAAATAATATTATTCCCGGACTCAAAGCCGAAGACGATTACACCATAGATGAAAAGGCCAGGAGCGTCACATTGACGGAAAGCGGTGTCGCCAAAGCGGAGCGCGCCTACGGGGTGGAAAATCTTTACGGCCCTGAGAATGTGGAACTTCTTCATCATGCCAACCAGGCGTTGAAGGCCCACAAACTTTTCAAACGGGATGTGGATTACATTGTTACGGATGATCAAGAGGTGGTTATTGTCGACGAGTTTACCGGTCGTCTGATGCCCGGGCGCCGTTTCAGTGAAGGCCTGCATCAGGCGCTTGAAGCCAAGGAAAACGTGAAAATCGAGAACGAAAACCAGACCCTGGCGACGATCACATTTCAGAATTACTTCCGGATGTATGACAAGCTGGCCGGTATGACCGGTACGGCAGATACAGAAGCTGAAGAGTTTGGAAAGATTTACGGGCTGGACGTGATGGTGATCCCGACCAATAAAGCAATGATTCGAATTGATTATCCGGACGTGATTTACCGGACCAGGAAAGAAAAATACCAGGCCGCCCTGGAAGAAATTGTGGAACTGCATGAAAAAGGGCAACCGGTGCTGGTCGGTACGGTTTCCATTGATGTGTCGGAGCAGATCAGCCGGACGTTAAAGAAAAAAGGGGTCCCGCATACTGTCCTGAATGCTAAACGACACCGGCAGGAGGCTGAAATTATTGCCAACGCCGGCCAAAAAGGGGCGGTGACCATTTCCACCAACATGGCCGGTCGGGGGACGGATATTGTCCTGGGCGAGGGGATCGTCGAACTGGGTGGATTGCATATTCTCGGCACGGAGCGGCATGAGAGCCGGCGAATTGACAATCAGTTACGAGGGCGTTCCGGGCGGCAGGGGGATCCCGGTAGCTCCCGTTTTTATCTGGCGCTGGAAGATGATCTGCTGCGGATTTTCGGCGGTGAACGGATGGGCAGAATCATGAGCACCCTCGGCATGCAGGAAGGTGAGCCGATCACCCACGGCATGATCAGCCGGGCCATTGAAAACGCCCAGAAAAAAGTCGAAGCGCACAATTTTGATATTCGTAAACATCTGCTCGAATATGATGACGTCATGAACGAACAACGGGAAGTCGTTTACAGCCAGCGGCGCACCGCACTTGACGGGGAAGGGCTGGGGGATTTCATCCTGTCCATGGTCAGCGATAAATGTGTCGATATTGCCGACCGTTATGCGGACAGCAGAGTCCCGCCTGAAAATTGGGATTTGTCCGGCTTGTCGGAAGCGGTTTATAAACAGTTCAACTTTCACCTGAAACTGGACGATGACCGTCTTGACGGGCTTGATGCCGAGGCATTGACCGATCTGATATATGATGAATGCACTGTCCGTTATCAGGAAAAAGAACGACAGATCGGTGCCGATGAATTAAGAAAGCTGGAACAGATATTGCTTTTACAGACGGTTGATGCCCTGTGGAAAGACCATTTACTTTCCATGGACCACTTAAAGGAGGGCATCGGTTTGCGGGGTTATGCTCAGCAGAATCCCCTGATTATATATAAGCGGGAAGCTTTTGAGATGTTTGAGGAGATGGTCGAACGGATCAAGGAAGAGACCCTGATGATTCTTTTCAGGATACGGATCGAAAGTGAAGAAAAAGTCGACGCTCTGATGCAGCCCAAAGAACAGAATTTTACATTATCCCATGGGGATATGGACGAACGTAAAAAAGAGCCGGTGAAACGAAAAGAAGGCAAGGTCGGCCGCAATGACCCCTGCCCGTGCGGCAGCGGAAAAAAATATAAGAAATGTTGCGGCGCTTAAGCCCGGCTCTGGGGATAATATGTCTTCTGCGTGGTGTTTCACATGTTTTTTCAGGCTTGATTTTTACCCGCCGGATGTATATACTATACTATAGTATCAAGACAACTGCTGCTGATAGACAGGTTCACGCGTATTCTGACGGTCGTCATTCGTTTTAACAATTCGTAGAGTTTAATCATGGGTGATCGAAATTCTGAAATCCAGCCCGGTTTTTTACCCACCACCCGTCAGCGGGTAAAGCTGCCATCCATGTATAAGGTATTGCTCCATAATGATGATTACACGACCATGGAGTTTGTGGTTGAAGTTTTGCGGCGGGTATTCAACAAATCATTTGAAGAAGCGACGATGATTATGTTGAATGTGCATCGCAGCGGGCTGGGTGTGTGTGGCCTTTTCACCTATGAAATTGCTGAGACGAAAGTCGACCTGGTTCATACCATGGCCCGGGAAAGAGGATTCCCGTTAAAATGTTCTATGGAAAGGGAATAGTCGTATGATCAGTAAAGAACTCAGCGCCACGCTCGGCTTTGCTGTTAGCGAGGCAAAAAAATACCGACATGAGTTCGTCTGCCTGGAGCATGTTCTGTATGCCATTCTTCACGACAATTCCGGTATCGAGATTGTTGCCGGTTGTGGCGGTAATGTAGAAGAACTGAAGAATTCTCTGGAGATTTTTTTCAGACATAAGGTGGAAAGTGTTCCGCATGGTGAGGAATATGTTTTACAGCAGACGATCGGTTTCCAGAGAGTGATTCAAAGAGCGGTAAACCATGCCCGGTCGGCTGAAAAAGAAAAAGTTGTCGTCGGTGATATCCTGGCCGCGATTTTTGAGGAAAAATCCTCTCATGCGGTTTATTTCCTTGAAAAAGAGGGTATCACCCGGCTGGAGGTGTTGAATTATATCTCCCACACCCAGGAAAATATCTTTATTCAGGAATATCCGGAAGAAACAGAACGGACGACGGATACCGGTAAAAAGAAAACCCGCCTGGATCCGCTGGAAGTATTCACGGTTGAGCTGGTGCAGAAAGCGGCTGACGGTGAGATCGATCCCTTTATCGGCCGGGAACTTGAAATGCAGCGGACGATCCAGGTCCTCTGCCGCAGGAAGAAAAACAATCCGGTTTTTGTCGGTGATCCCGGTGTCGGGAAAACGGCCATTGCCGAGGGCCTGGCCCAGAAAATCTGCAACGGGGAAGTCCCGCCCATGCTGGTTGATATCCGGATATACTCCCTTGATATGGGGTCACTTCTGGCCGGAACCAAATTCAGGGGGGATTTCGAGCAGCGACTGAAAAAGGTACTCCAGGCATTAAAGAAAAAGAAAAACGCCATTCTGTTTATCGATGAGATCCATACCATTGTCGGCGCCGGTGCTACCAGTAGCGGCTCCATGGACGCGTCCAATATTTTAAAGCCGGTGTTGTCCACCGGCGATATCCGCTGTGTCGGTTCCACGACTTATGAAGAATACAAAAATCATTTTGAAAAAGACCGGGCCCTTTCAAGGCGGTTCGAGAAAATAGAAATCAGCGAACCCTCTCCGGAAGACACGTTAAAGATTTTGAAGGGCTTAAAAGACCGTTATGAAGCACATCATGAGATTGTATTCACGGAAGCGGCTTTAAAAAGCGCGGTTGACCTGTCATCCCGCTATCTGAACGATCGCTTTCTGCCGGACAAGGCCATAGACGTGATTGACGAGGCGGGTGCCTATATCCGGCTTTCCGGCGGTGCGCACCGGACAAAAGTCAATCCGGCCGACATCGAGAAAATTGTCGCCGGTATGGCCAAGATTCCCTTACAGCGGGTCTCCAAAAACGATCGCGAACGGCTGAGCGGCCTGGAACCAGGACTGAAATCAGTGGTTTTCGGTCAGGATGAGGCTATTTCTTTTCTGACGGCGTCTATCAAACGCAACCGGGCCGGCCTGGCCAGGCCGGATAAACCCATTGGCTCTTTTCTGTTTACCGGCCCGACCGGCGTAGGTAAAACGGAAATTGCCAGACAGGTGGCCGCCATCCTGGGTGTCAGCTTTTTCAGGTTTGATATGAGTGAATACATGGAAAAGCATGCTGTCGCCCGCCTGATCGGTGCGCCTCCGGGATATGTCGGATTTGAACAGTCGGGAATGTTGACCGACCGGATCCGTAAGCATCCTTACAGTGTGTTGCTGCTGGACGAAATTGAAAAAGCCCACATTGACGTTTATAACATCCTGCTTCAGATTATGGATCGGGCGGTACTGACGGACAACAACGGTAAGGAAGCCGACTTCCGGAATGTGATTGTTATCATGACATCAAACGTCGGCTCCCGGGAGATCAGCAGCCAGTCCATCGGTTTCGGCAGTGACGCTAATGATCCTGCCGGTAAAGGGAAAAAGGCAATTGAGAACTTTTTTACGCCGGAATTCAGGAACCGGCTGGATGGAATTGTTGCCTTTAACGCACTGACGACAGAAATCATGGAACTGGTGGTGGACAAGTTTATCAGTCAGCTTTGTTCACAGCTTGCCACACAGAAAATATCGCTTTCCATTTCCCGGCATGCCAGGCGGTGGCTGGCCGAGGAGGGGCATGATTCGATATACGGTGCCCGTCCCCTGGAGCGGCTGATTCAGACAAAGATCAAGGATGTCCTGTCCGATGAAATTCTGTTCGGCCGCCTGGAAAAGGGCGGCGATGTTTTTGTCGATTTTGCCGAAGACACCCTGACGTTTGACTACAGGTAGAACGAAAACGATGTGGTAAGGGGGGGGCATCGTGTGAATATCGGACACCGTAATAACGGGTCCGTTCGATCCTATGCACAAACATGACGATTTTTCTACTGGATGGGGAAACCGTTGATTTTCCACCACCGCGACTGGCTGACGCCGTTGGTTTGTTGGCCGTTGGAGGGGACCTTTCAATCGAACGTCTTGTGAGTGCTTATCGTTCTGGTGTTTTTCCCTGGTTTTCAGAAGGTGATCCGGTCTTGTGGTGGTCGCCCGACCCCCGGCTGGTCCTGTATCCTGAAGAACTGAACGTATCGAAAAGCCTGCGCAGGGTGATTAATAAACAGTTGTTTGACATTCGTTTTGATACGGCTTTTGGTGATGTAATCGGGTTTTGTGCCCGGGTAAAACGAAAAGGTGTTCAAGACACATGGATAACAGCCGATATGATTGACGCCTATTGCCATCTTCATAAAGCCGGTCTGGCGCATTCAATCGAAGCCTGGCAGAACGATCAACTGGCGGGCGGTTTGTACGGGGTGGCCATCGGGCGGTGTTTTTTTGGAGAATCCATGTTTACCCTGATCAGTAATGCCGCCAAGGTGGCGCTTGTGGCTCTGGTGGACTTTCTGAAACAGCACAATTTTTCAATGATTGACTGCCAGATGACCACTGATAATCTGCTTCGTTTTGGTGCCAGGGAGATCCCGCGGCGTCATTTTCTGGCGCAACTGGCAACGGCTGTGGCAGCACCGTCCCTAAAGGGAGCATGGTGAGGAAAAAAAAGTGAATAAAAGGGGTTGGGGGCTTTTAAAATACGGTTGCCCGACCCATAAAAGCAGGTGTGTTGAAAAGGAGGCAATATGGCGAAAATAGTAGAGCGGAAATTTTACCTGTCGGAGTTCAAGGCCATCAGCAGGGCGATTTCCAATTACGGGGATTTAAATGTGTTATTTACGCATATCCTCGACGGGCTGCACCGAACGTTTTCGCTGAAAGGCTGCTGTATCATGCTTTATGATGAACGGGAAAAACAGCTTTTTCGTGTCAGAAGCGTCGGATTGAGTGAAGCCTACACCAGTAAAGGTCCGCTTCTGGCCAACCCCCAGGAATCGTCGTTCTTTAAAAAGGAACCGGTCTTTATTGAAGATATGCAGACCAGTCCGCTGATTGTTTACCCGGACGAGGCCAAAAACGAAGGCATCAAATCGCTGCTTTCCGTGCCCGTCATGTACGGTGATAATGCCCTTGGCCTGTTACGTATGTATACAGCCGAAGTACAGTATTATAATGAAGATGATATTGATTCCATCTCTACCCTTTGTCTGCAGTTGGCGGTTGTGCTTGAAAAAAACGGCCTGGAAAATTTTTTAGAGGGGGTAAAGATGGCCATGGGCAGTATCCCGCCCCGATTGTTAAAGGGACTGCATTGATCTGATGAAAAAAACATTTCGTCAGGTCAGCGATACCTCCGATTTTTTTTCGATTGATAAAGGAGATGTCCTTGTCATCGGGGAAAGGCAGTATGAAATTCTCGGGCACGCGCGGGAACTCCGATTCGGAATTGAGGACCCTAAGTTCTGGGTGAAACGGGTGGTTGATCTGTCCACCCGCGAAAGAAAGCTGATAAAACTGGCTTTCTTTGAATCATTTGAGGCGTCGTTGGGGGGCGTAAAAATCAAATGCTTCAGGGATCCGGATAAGGAAGGCAAAATTCTTTCACTGGTCAAGGGACATCCCGATTTCATGCAGGGAGAAGTGTTTCATGACGAGAACGGTAATAATATCAGAGTGCTGGACATTGTTCGGGGGGAGAATTTCATGCAGCATATCGGCACATTCTCAATGCCGTATGAAAAATATTTTCGAAATGTATTGCCGGGTGTCTTAAAGCATCTGGTCCGGGCACTTGAGGCCATCCGGTTTTTGCATGTTAATGGCTTTAAGCACGGTGATATCAGAAACGATCACATTATTGTGGAGAAACTGACAGGAAATTACGTCTGGATCGATTTTGATTATGATTTTCAGGCTACTGAGAACCCCTTCAGCCTGGATATTTTCGGTTTAGGCAACGTTCTCAGTTATGCCGTGGGCAAGGGGTTTCATAATTATTACATGATTAAAACAGACCGTTTGAAATACGGAGACCTGGTGGACCGTTTGGAACCCGAAGATTTCGCGTTGCTGGATCCGCGCCGGTTTATCAATCTGGCCAAATTGTACCCGATGATACCCGAGGCGCTTAACAGTATCCTGATGTTTTTTTCAGCCGGGGCAGCCGTTTATTATGAAACGGTTGATGAAATAATTGACGATTTAAACTGGTTTCTGGACAACTCTCCATATTGTCAATAAATCAGGGAGGTTAAATTTTGAACCTTTCCATTCTATTTGCGATAAACGAGTCGGCCAGCTCAAGAGCTGCAGTAAAGTTTCTGGCATCGCTTCCCCTGGAGCCGGAAGCGGTCCGTATCAAGCTGGTTCATGTGTTACGGAAACCCTCGTCCGGAGAAGAGATGATGGGGAAAAAGTATATGAACCAGCAGGCGGAAAGATATACAGAAACGCTTGACAGGGCCAAAGATCAGCTTGTGGAGAACGGCTTTCTAGCGGAAAACATCGATATCGAGCTGGTGGCCGAACCCTATGACACGATCAGTGATGGTATCATGGATAAGTTTAACAACGGCAAATATGATATGGTCGTGATCGGCAGGAAGAAAATGTCCAAGGCGGAAGAATTCGTGCTGGGAGATCCGAGTGTCAAACTGGTGAGGGCGCTGGAGGGGACGGCGATAGTCGTGATTAAATCCTGAATGGCGTCTTAAAAAGCCCAACCTCTGCGTTGCGCTGCGTCTCTCGAAATTTCACGTACTATTAGTACGCTGTATTTCTCGAGACTTGCGCGCCTTGATCTTGAACTTTTTACGACGCCATTCGATTTTTGATTCTCTCCCGTTATCATATTTCCTCGTTTTCGATTTTCTGACTCATCAGCCTGTAATAATCAATGCCCGCTGCAGCGAATCCTTCTCTACCGTATTTCATGTTGGCTTCTATTACGTAAAACCGGTTGCCCGATGGAATAATGTCCAATCCGACATCGTTCCAGCCGCATGTCCGGGCGGTTCGCAAGGCAAGATCGGCGGCTTCGTCAGGGATGGAAGCCAGGCTGATCGTCGCTCCGGCCGCCACGTTGTTCCTGAATTCTCCCGGTGAGGCAATGCGCCAGTAGGCGTGAGCGATCGTATCCCCGATAATCACCACCCTGATATCCCTGTCTGCTTCAAGATATTCCTGTATATAGGCCGGCCGGATTGAATCGGTGTAACAGATCAGATCTTCGACGGTGTTGATCAGAAAAACGCCTGCCCCCCGGGCTGATCCCCGCGGAACTTTGGCGATAAAAGGAAAGGTAAAGTCCGCCAGAATGCTATCGATGGGTGTTTTTTTATAATAAATTTTCGTTCTGGGATGTGGCAGGGCGGCCATTTCAATCATGGCGGTTTGTTTGATTTTGTCCTGGGCACATTTATAGTTATGGTAAGCGGGAAATGTTTTTTTGCCTAAAGCGTCAAGAATATCCGCGTAGAAAATGGTCGGGTAATAAATTTTGTCCGCTTTTTGAATCAGGGCGATCTCTTCCCGGGAATAATCGGAGAAACATGGCCGTACACCCAGGGTCATCACGTTTTCGCATCTTGCCAGTCGTCTTCCAAGTGCGATGGCTTTTTTTGAATATGTGCTGATCAAGTTTCGACCGGACCTTTTCGTCAGGAGGGGGTGGTCAATATGAATTTTTCAGCTTCGATGCCGGATTCGGGCCAGAAACGCTGGATGTCGATGTCAACGCTCTCATTCCGGTCGTTTCGAAGCGTGATGGATTCAGGTATGGTTGCCCCGTTGATCAGCCGGATACCGTTGAAATAGACAGAATATTCGGGCTCATGGCCACCGCCCTTGATGAATTCAATTTTGTGGGGCCTGCCGTTTGCTTTATCAAAAAAAATATTTTCGGTTTTGTCCGGCCGGTAATTCCTCAGATGGAGCATATAATTCCCGTCCGGAAGATCAATCCGTTCAGCCGTATCAAACGCATGCAGCGGAATGGCGCCGGCCAGCAGGTGACTCGCGTCGCGGATGGTCAGCGGTATGGAAATGATTTTTTCAAGGTTTACGCGTTTTGCTTTTCTTTTGTGCAGCCTGTGGTCTTCGCTGTGGGAAAGAACGTAGAACCAGGTGCCGTCGGCAGAAACCGTCAGCAGCGGGATTCCGGTAGGTGCCAGAAGTTCCAGCCGAATGCGGTCCGGCAGGTCGCATAACCAGGCAAAGCGCATGCGGGGGATGGGAGATTCTGTTTTAAACGACATCATTCCGATGCCCTTGCATGCATTCAGCCGGGTGTTGATAAGGCGGACCTGTTCAAGCAATGCTCCGGCTGCCATGGAAACGCTTTTTTCCGGTTTGATCGAAAACCGTGCGCAACCGGTCACCATCAGTATAAAGACCAATGTGACGAAAAAGAAAAGCCTGCTTTTCATTGTATGTCTGCGGACTGGAGGATTTGGTTGATTTTGTTCTGGATTTTTTCCTTGTCTTTTTCCGGAGCAAACTCAAGACTTTGTCGGTAGGTTTCCAGGGCCTTTTCAAGGTTGCCGTTTTTCTTGTAGGCGTCACCAAGGTGTTCCAGCAGGATCGGATCGTTCGGAGACAATTGGAGCGCCCGGGTTAACAGTTCTATCGCCTTCTCAAATTCACCTTTCTGGTAATACACCCACCCGAGACTGTCGGTGATATATCCGTTATCGGGTTCAATGCGCAGCGCTTTTTCAATTAAAGACTGGGCCTCATCCAGTTCTATGCCCATATCAGCATATGTATAACCAAGATAATTCAACGCGTTGGCATTGTCGGGCGCAATTTTGATAATATTTTTCATCTGCTTGATAACCGCTTCTTTCCGCCCGGTTTTATCATAAACAACACCCAGTCGAAAAAGCAGGTCCATGTTTTCTGGCTCAACTTCGATGCCGCGAAGGTACAACGCTTCGGCCTGCTCATACTGCTCCTGCCTTTCCAGAAATGAACCGGCATAAAGCAGCAGCTCAGCATTATCGGATTCTACTTCAAGCAGTTGATCGAAAATTGCTTGTGCCTTTTGGGGCTGCTCTGTTTCTTCATACAGGAATGCCATTTGCAATCGCGCGGTACTGTAAAATGTTGAATCGGCGCTTATTTTTGAAAAGTGCTGGATGGCTTTGGCGGGTTTTTGTTGTTTATCTTCAATAACGCCCAGAAGATAGTGGAAATCGGAATTTTCCGGTGCGCCGCGAAGCAGGCCGACCAGGATCGTTCGCGCGTCGTCAACCCGTTGACGGCTGATAAAAATCTGAGAGATATACTGCATTATCTGTTGAGATATCTTGTCACTTTTGCGGCCGAGGCCAATGAGCAGATCATCAGCCTGTTGTTGTTCTCCGACAGAATAGTAGAAAAGGGCAAGTTCCATGACCGCTCTGTAATTTTCCGGATAATCATTCAGAATAGAATTATACAGGTCAACGACTTTCTGTCTGCAGGCCGAATCGCAGGATTGAGTTGATCCCGGCAGGATCAGTTTCTGGCCGGACTTAAGCGCGCTGATGTCTTCTATCTCTGGATTGGCAGCTGAAATTTTTTTGACCAGTTCATCGCTATATCGCTGGTAGTGGGTCTGGCACAACGAAAAAAGCGTATCGCCGGACTTGACGGTAACTTCGATATCTGCGGCGGATTCTTGTTGATACAGCTCGATCAGTTCAAAGCGGGGGCTTACCAGGGTTTTTTCCAGTTCCAGGCAGTGGCGGAAATTTTTTTCAGCAGCCGCGAACTTTTTTTGTTGCGCCTGAATTTTCCCCAGAAAAAAAAAGCCTTCCCATTTTTCCGGGAACCGCTCGGTCATTTGTTGATAAACGGTTTCCGCTTTTCCCGGCGCATTGTTTTCCAGATAGTATTCTCCGAGAATATGGTATATTTTCTCCTGGTCCGGTTTCAGTGAAAGGACTTTTTCAAACTCGGAGGCAGCTTCTTTATCCCGGCCGAGCTCTTTTTGTATGGTACCCGCTATAATCAGGCTGCCGATGTCTTCCGGGGTTTCGGTTAGAATGTCTTCTATCGTGGCCAGTGCTTTTTCCGTGTCACTGTTCTGCAAATAGAGGTAAACCAGTTCTTTTTTTAAAAAAATCGATTCGGGTTGATCCGCTACCGCCTTTTTCATATAGTCAGTGGCCTGTGCGATATCACCATCCCGGCTTTCAATTTCCGACCGCATAAAGTTAAAGTAGGCATTATCCCCTATGGAAACGGTGGGGTTTTCCTCCGGCATGTTAATCTGGCCGGATGGCAACGTGGTGCACCCGAACACCAGCAGGGTGGTGATTACCAGGGCCAGGACATTTATTATGAACAGGTCGGAAAACGTATCTTTATTGTTGGTCGATGTATGATTCAAAATCAGCAATTTGTTCCCTGAAAAAAGTTTTCATTTTTTTTATAATGTTGCTCTCCAGTTGCCGGACGCGTTCACGTGAAATATTGTAACGCTCCCCTATCTCCTGAAGCGTTACCGGTTCGTCGGTAAAAATCCGGTTGTTGAGAATTTCGATTTCACGTTCATTCAGCGTTTTTTGAAATTCATTCAAGTTTTCCCTGATCAGCTTTTTGAGCTCTTTATCTCCCACCCGATCTTCCTGGGAAATCGTTTCATCCAGATCGAGCAACTCGCTCCTTTGGGTGTCTGAATCGCTTTTGACGGGTTCATCCAAAGACACATCCCAGGAACTGAGGCGTTGCTCCATGTTGATGACATCGGCTTGAGGCACGCCCAGTCGTTCGGCCAGCAGTTTCGGCCGCGGTTCGAATCCCTGGTCGATCAACCGCTGTTTCTCCTTGTTCAGTTTGAAAAACAGTTTTCGCTGGTTCTGGGTTGTGCCGACTTTAACCAGACGCCAGTTATCCATAATGAATTTAAGTATATAAGCCTTGATCCAGAAGGAAGCATAATAGGAAAATCGTACGTTTTTGTAGGGATCAAATTTTTTGACCGCCTGCATCAGACCGATATTGCCTTCCTGGATAAGATCAAGCAGGTTCTGCATCCAGACACGCTGAAAGTCCAAAGCGATCTTGACGACCAGTCTCAAATTGGACGTGGCCAGAATGTAGGCCGCTTCATCATCACCCTCGTCCTGGATAAGTTTGCCCAGCTCGATCTCTTTTTCTCTGGTGATCAGGCCATACCGCGAGACCTCCCTCAAATAACGCTGGAGCGGATCGGTGGTGACAAGGCTTTTGCTGGGGGCCTTTGCCGGCACCATGGCTTTTGGCGTTTTCGAGCGCCCCTTCGGTGCCTTTTTATCCGGTTGATCCTGATTTTCAGCGGATTTGCTCATGATTATTGACTGTTCCTGTCGATGTCCGGACCGTGTTTCTGTCCCGAATCAGGGGTAGAGCCCATTTAATTTGTTGTATCTGTATTTAAATTTTAATCGTAACGTAAAACAGCCTCTGATACAAGGGGTTTAATTCTTATTTCCGTAACTTTGCCGTTTTTTTCTGAAAATTCTATAGACAATGACCAGGCGGTATGGTAGTAAAAAATGTTTTTCCAGCGCGCCTGTAGCTCAGTTGGATAGAGCAACGGACTTCTAATCCGTAGGCCGGGAGTTCGAATCTCTCCAGGCGCGCCAATCATATCAAACGGTTACGTCCCCAAAGCATCTCGAAATTAAAAGAGAATAAAACCCGAACCAAGGCAGGCATAACTATGACAACAAACACAGTGGTCCGGCTGGAAAAGGAAAACAACCTGGTGTTGATAAGAATAAACAACCCCCCTGTCAACGCCCTTGGTCATGCTGTCCGGCAGGGTATTTATGACGGCATTGCCGATGCGGCCGATGATGATCAGGTTAAGGTAATTATCATTATTTGTGAAGGCCGTACTTTCTGTGCCGGAGCGGATATAAAAGAATTCGGCAAGCCCCCGCAGTCGCCGGGCCTGGGTGAAGTGCTCGAGCGCATTGACGCTTGTCCCAAACCGGTTATCGCGGCCATCCACGGCACGACGTTGGGTGGGGGGCTTGAAACCGCTTTGGCCTGCCATTTCCGGGTGGCTCTGGCTTCAACGAAAATGGGATTGCCGGAAGTCAAGCTCGGCCTGATTCCGGGTGCCGGTGGTACCCAACGGTTGCCAAGGGTAGTGGGTGTAAAAACCGCCCTGGAAATGATTACCTCCGGAAAGCAGGTCAACGCGACCGATGCCCTGGAAGCAGGACTGGTTGATAAAATTGTTAACGAAGATCTGGAAGCCGGTGCCCGGGCCTTTGCTCAGGCAATAATTTCTGAAGATAGACCTTTGATACAGGTCAGCCGGCTTGATGACAAGCTCCTTCCGGCCCGAGACAACCCCGGTTTGTTTGAAGCTTTCCGGCAATCCATAGCCGCTAGGACAAGAGGGTTTGAAGCACCGGAAGCCTGTGTCAAAGCGGTTGAGGCGGCCGTGAACATGCCTTTTGAGCAGGGCCTGGCTTTTGAACAGGGGTTGTTTAGAGAGCTTGTGACCGGTACCCAGTCCGCGGCCCAGCGATACTATTTTTTTGCCGAGCGTCAGACCGCCAAAATTCCCGGTATTTCCAAAGACACTGGAACGCTGGATATCCGCAAGGCGGCCGTAATCGGTGCCGGCACCATGGGCGGCGGTATTACCATGAACTTTGTCAATGCCGGTATCCCCGTCACGCTGGTGGAGACCACGCAGGAGTTTCTTGACCGGGGGTTGAATGTGATCCGCAAAAATTATGATATTTCAGCCGCCAGGGGAAAGATGAAAACAGCGGATGTGGAACAGTGCATGGCCTTGATCACCGGTACACTTTCCATGGAAGACGTGGCCCGGGCAGATATTGTCATTGAAGCCGTGTATGAAAATATGGACCTCAAAAAAGAGATTTTTTCAAGACTCGACCATATTTGCGGTCCGGAAACAATCATGGCGACAAATACGTCTTATCTTGATGTCAATGCTATTGCCGCCAAGACCTCCCGACCGGAACATGTTCTGGGCCTGCATTTTTTCAGCCCGGCCAATGTCATGCGTCTGCTGGAAATCGTTCGAGCGGAAAAAACATCCCAAAAGGTCCTCGCCACCAGTCTTGCCCTGGCCAAAAAGATCAATAAACTGCCGGTCGTGGTGGGTGTATGTTATGGATTTGCCGGTAACCGCATGTTCGCCCAGCGCAAAAGAGAAGCTGATGCCCTGGTTTTGGAGGGTGCCCTGCCGACACAGGTGGACAAGGTGATGGTTGATTTCGGCTTTCCAATGGGGCCGTTTGCATTGTACGATTTGATCGGCCTGGACCTGGGCTGGCGTCGGGAGGCATCGACCGGTTCGACGATCAAGGAAAGATTATGTGAAATGGGCCGTCTGGGCCAGAAATCCGGTTCCGGTTACTACACTTACAAACCCGGCAGCCGCACGCCGATTGCAGACCCCGAAATAGAGCAATTGATAAAAGATTTCGCGCAGGAAAAACATATTCACCAGCGGGAAATTTCTGATCAGGAAATAATCGAAAGGTGTATTTATCCCATCATTAATGAAGGCGCCAAAATCCTGGAAGAGGGGATTGCCGCCCGCGCCAGCGATCTGGACGTTATCTGGGTCAACGGTTATGGTTGGCCGGTTTATCGGGGAGGCCCCATGTTTTACGCTGACACCATCGGACTGGATAACACTCTTGAGACAATAAAGGGTTATCAGGCCAGGCTTGGAAACGATTGGCAGCCTGCCGCGCTGCTGGAAAAACTTGTCGCCCGGGGACAGCGGTTTCAGGATGTTGAATAAACCGGATGAAAATATGATAAATTGCCCCGCATGGAGGCTTTCCGGTTGACAAGAAAAGACGCTGCCGCACACATGTGTGCGGCAGCGTCTCAAGGTTTTGTGACCGGACGAATTAATTCAGCGCGGGCAGGGCATCAAGCATTTTCTTGTCCGAAGATCCGTTCAACTGGAAGCCCACCACATTTCCGGTGGCCGAAAATGCGATATAGGTGGCGTTGGTAATCGGCCTTGGCGTAAAAAGCTGCTCCGCCATGGCAACCACTTTTTCATAACCGTTCAGACTGATCGTCGTTGTCGCCAACACCCCTCCGTTGTCATTATAAGCCCTCAGGGTAATGGATGCATTTGTGGCCTCCGTGTTGACAAAAGCGATGCCTGTCCAGCCGTTTTTTTCAATTTTGGGGAATACACCTGCCAGGGCACCGGCTGAACCGCTTTCGGCATAGGCTGCCAGCTGACTGTTGTCCAGGGTGCTGAACAGCTCGAAGCCGCTGAGCGCTCTGGTGGCGTCAATCTTGAACCAGGCTGTCTGTTCCGGAAGATCAAGGTTTTTGACCAGGCCGATATATTTTTCTTTGCCCCCGATGGTAAGGTTGGATGTGGCCAGAGCAGTGCCGTCCTGGCTGAAAGGTGTGATGGTAATGTCGCTGGCGGCAGCTGACGGATTATAGGCGACAATACCGGTCCACCATGATTCCTGGTTGGCCACATGGGGATAGTATATGGTTGTTGCCGTATCGTCTGTAAGGAGCAGGCCGTCCAGCTGGGTGGTACTGCCGAAAAGCTCCAGCCCGATGATGCCGCTGGCGTTGGAGATGACGGCAGACTTGATTCCCGTCTGGGGTTGCCCGCCGAAAAGTCCGGCGATGGTAAATATTTTATGCTCGTTGGCATTAATCGTGTAATTCTTACTTCGGCCGTCACTGAAATTAATGACCAGGGCTTTCGCCTGGTTGTTTGTATTCACCAGGCTGACACCGGTCCAGAAGTTATTGTTTGAAGCGATGTGTGAAATGTAAATGTTCGACGTGTTGATTTCTTTTACAGCCGGTATGGCCGTCCTGTATGCTCCTGATTGAAAGAATTTCGTATAACCTTCAACCTCGGCAACCGTATTCGTGGAAAAAACGATGTAACCGATATTGGCGTGGTTGACAAAGTCATTGGCAACAGTGATTTGTTTGCGGCCCCGGGGCCCAAGCGTAACGTCCATGACCTCCAGGAGGACACCACTGTTGCTTTTGGCCTTCAGCGTACCGTTGAGGGTCTGATTGGTACTGGTATTGATAATCGCAATCTCCGTCTGCCAGGGCGACCGCGTGGTAACATGCGGGAAATAAAGATAGGTGACGTCCAAGGTATCAATGAAATACGCGGTCACGGATTTACTCTGTGAGGCCGTGTTAACCGTTATCGAGTTGGTGGTGTATATAACCGTGCTGCCATTGGCCTCGACTTTCCAGTAGTCAAAGGCATACCCCGTTGCCGGGACCGCCGTCAACGTATAAGTATCGCTGCACGTATAATCCGCGGGATAGTACGGTGGAATGGGGTTACCGGAAAAATCATTAGAGGACATATCACCACCACCGGCTGGGCTGACATTCACGGTCAGCGCTGGGCCAGGTCAGGCGGCGGTTGCCGCACCGGGCATGATCAGGGTGATACAAGAGAAGGCAAGGATCAGGCAAAACAAAAGAAGGCTTTTGTGGTTTAAAAAATGCGTTTTATATATCATGTTTTTTTCCTTGTTTGTTGAAAAAATTGAACATTAACGAACGGAACGCAAGCCCATCAGTGTAAGGCTGGAAGCCCGTCCATCAGCAATCCGTCTGAAGAGGCGGTTAACTGAAACCCCACGATATTTTTGCTTGAGGTAAAGGCAATGTAACCGGCAAAAGAAACGTTCTGGGGTGCAAAGAAATTTTCCACCAGGTCCACTTTTTTGGCAAGACTGCCCACGGTGAAAGTGCGGGAGGCCAATGCCACGCCTTCGTTGGTGTAGGCTGTCAGCGTAATTGTAGCATCACCGGCTTCCGCGTTGACAAAGGCGATACCGGTCCATCCGTCGGCTTCGATTTTGGGGAAAATACCCTGCCTGGCCCCGGCACCGTTTCTTTCAGCGTAGGCGGCCATTTTATTGTTATCCAGGGTGCCGAAAAGTTCAAAACCGACCAGGGGCTGGGAAGCGTTGATCTTGAACCAGGCTGTCTCGGATGGCAGGTTAAGACCCCTAACCACACCGATATATTTTTCTTTTCCGCCGAGTACAAGTGTGGATTGGGTCAGCATTGCTCCTGTTACACTATAAGGGGTAATCGTAATCTGCGTGCTCAAGTTCCATGGATTGTAGGCGACGACACCTGTCCACCAGAAGGCCATATTGGCGATATGGGGATAGTAAACGACGGAGGTGGTATCATCCGTCAGCAGAATGCCATCCAGATGCTTTAAACCGCCGAACATTTCCATGCCGAGAATGCCGTAGGCATTGGTGATCACGGCAGACTGGATATCCGGTTGTGATCCACCCATCAGGCTGGAGATCGTAAATGCTTTATGCTCTTTGGCGTCAAGGGTTATTACAGCGGTTCGTCCGTTGTTAAAGGTAATAACCGGATTTTGAGGCGCTGAATTTGTATTCAAAAGGCTGATACCGGTCCAGAACCGTTCGTTCGAGGCAATGTGCGGAATATAAATATTCTGTGTGTTGACCTCGGTTGCCGCCGGTACTGCCGCCCGGTAGAGCCCTTCCTGTGAGAACTGGGTATACCCCTGAAGGCCGGTATCGGCGGCGTAAAAGATGACGTAGCCAATGTTATCATCGGATACAAAGGGGTTGGAAAAGTCAGTTACAACATTGTACTCCAGTCGCTCGTGGGGCGCAATCGTGACAGATTTGGTCTCTATCAGTTCTCCGGAATCACTGAATGCTTTCAGTTTTCCATTGATGCTTTGGGTGGCGTTGGTATTGATTATACCGATGACCGTTTTCCAGGGGAGGTCCGCGTAGATATGGGAGAAGTAGAGCGCAGGTGTTCCCTCTACTTCATCACCGGGACCCTGGTCTGTGTCATCGCCACCATCACCGTCGTCGCCACCATCACCGTCATCACCACCATCACCGTCATCACCGTTATCACCACCACCGGTTCCCGGAGGCGGCTGCGCGCCCGTGTTTGAAAAGTGGGCTGTCACATATTTGCTGTCTGTTTCAATGTTCACGGTAACCGGGTTCTGAGTGGTTGTGGACACGGTAATTGTTTCGCCGGTACAAGCCACAGTGATCGTTTCAATTTCCCAGTAAACAAAAGAATACCCGTCTGCCGCATTTGCTTCCGCTCTTAACGTGTATTCGGAACTGGTTGAAAAATTTTCCGGATATGTGTAAGGTGGGCGACTGAAACTATAGCCGAAATCATCGGAATAGATATCACCGCCGCCGGCCGGGCTGACATCCACGGTCAGCTTGGGACCGCCTCAAGCCAGTGCCTTTCCGGGGGTTGCCACCACAATGATGGTTAACGCCCAAATCGTGCAAGCGACAAAAAAATTAAGACTATGGAAGAAGATATTATTTCGTCCCATATTGTTCCTCCTTATTCGGAAGTTTCGTCAACGAACAATCAATCAAGGGCCGGCAGTCCGTCTAACATCTTGTCGTCGGAAGATCCGTTCAGCTGAAAACCCACGACGTTTCTGTCCGAACGAAAGCCGATGTAACTGGCAATCGAGATGTTGCTGTTGGAAAAGATGCTTTCCGCCATCTTGACCACTTTGGCATGGCTGTTGACTCTGAGTGTCGCCGTAGCCACGTTCATCCCGTCGTTCCGGTAAGCGGTCAGGGTCACATTGGCGGGGCTTACTTCTGTATTAACAAAAGCAATGCCCGTCCAACCGTCCTTTTCAAGCTTGGCAAAAGCACCTTGCTTACTTCCGGCACCGCTTTGTTCTGCATAAGCCGCCAGTTTCTGGTTATCCAGGGTGCTGAACAGCTCGAATCCGACCATCGGCGAAGTGGCGGTCAACCTGAACCAGGCCGTCTGATCGGGAAGGTTAAGGTTTCTGACCAGGCCGATATATTTATCATTTGGCCCGATACTGATGGTTGAACCGGTCAGCGCGTTTCCCAACTCGGAGTAAGGCGTGACGGTTATCGTGTTGGTCGTGTTCGACGGGTTATAACCGACGATACCGGTCCACCATGATCGGGTGTCGGCCACGTGGGGATAATATATGGTAATCACCGTGTCGTCCGAAAGTACAATGCCATCCAACTGCGTATTTGTGCCGAAAAGTTCCAGGCCGACAATACCGCTGGCATTGGTAATCCTGGCCGATTTGATGTTCGGTTGCGCTTCACCTCCGAACAGGCTGGCGATGGTAAACGCCTTATGCTCGTAAGGGTTAAGCGTGACATTAGCCTGGCGGCCGTCATTAAACAGAATCGTCAGTTTCTTGGTCACGGAGCCCGAGTTGACCAGGCTTATTCCGGTCCAGAAATTGTCGTTGGAGGCAATATGCGGCACATAAATGTCGCCCGTGTTCGCCTCTTTTATGGCGGGAACGGCGGTTCTGAATTTTCCTTCCTGGTAAAATTTCGTGTAACCAACGGCACCTTCTCTATCTCCATGAAAGGTAATGTGCCCGATTTCTTCCGGGTTCGAAAACCAGTCGCCAATGTTCAGCTCTCTCCGACCATGGGGATAAAGGGTGATCGATTTGTTATCTATTACCTGGCCGCTGTCAGTGTAGGCCCTCAACGTGCCGAGCATGTTCTGATCAGCATTGGTGTTGATAATGCATATTTCCGTTTCCCATGGTGATTTGGTGGACACGTGTGGAAAAAACAGGGATGGCGCTTGGCTGAGCTCAAGAAAATAGGCCGTAACAGATTTTCCCTCTTCTAAAATACTGACGCTAATGGGATTCTGGGTGGAAAAATCGGTTGATGATACGGTATCACCCTGGCAGGTACTCGTTATGGTGTCGACTTGCCAGTAGGAGAACACATATCCTGTTTCCGAGTTGGGCATTGCCATCAGGGTATAGCTGGTTGCACTTGAAAAATTTTCCGGATACGTGCTTGGCATATTGTTATACGTATCAAATTGATTTGACATAATATCTCCGCCGCCTGCCGGGCTGACATCCACGGTCAGCTTTGGGCCGCCTCAGGCAAAAGCGTTACCCGGCGTCATAATAGCGGCGCAAACCATAACCGGCAGCGCAATTAAAAAGAAAATTGTCAGACATTTTTTAAGCATACGCTTGTGAATCATTTTTAAGTCTCCCTAAATTAGTGCAATTTTTTACTGCTCTGGTCCGTACAGAAAGCACTGCTGAGTGGACAGGTTTTCTAAGAACTTTTCCAGACCTTCAGACACCCGTTATATAATTTTAACGATTATATAATCGGATGATGATATTTCCCAGCTTTTTGTCAAAAAAAATAACGCTGTTATTATGGGTTTTTTTTTAAGCCCTGTCAATATTTCATATGTATTTCGTAGAGAATTTTCAATTTACTGATATCATGAAGGATAATTTATTTTGAAGCCATTATCGGGGTTATCGTCTTCAGGTAACATCAATTTTTTGGTTCAGGCGTTCGATGGTGGCGTTGATGTAGTCGTTATCCTCAATGTCAGCCACTATCGCCTGGTTCGGACATATAACCGCACACCGGCCGCATCCCCGGC
Organism: Desulfosudaceae bacterium; assembly: GCA_963674745.2. Lineage (GTDB taxonomy): Bacteria > Desulfobacterota > Desulfobacteria > Desulfobacterales > Desulfosudaceae > JBFMDX01. The sequence continues at coordinate 2,635,165 of CAXXDV010000001.1, forward strand.
AATTGTCATTAATGCACGCGACCCCCTCTTCCATGCCGATGCCGTCAAATATGCAGACACCTTCTGCGGTACAGGCGCCGCATCCCACGCAATCTTCCGTGACAAGCATTTTCAGGCCGGGCATGCGGCTATAATGATTCCCCAGTAACGGGTGGCTGCCGACCAACCCCCGTGTAATACAACAGCAGGGGCAACACATACAGATCGTGAACAGCTTATCGCCCGGACCGATGCTCAGCCAGACCGTGTCGAGCTTGCTTTTGCCCACTGAAAAAACCAGCCCTTGCGCAGAGGCATTGCGGACATGCGCTATCGCCTCTTCTACCGTTGCTTCACGACCGAGGTCAGGATGAATATCCCGTGCCGGTTCACCCAGAAAGATGCAGCCGATTTCATGGGGGTAAGTCTCACAGGGCATGCATTCCCGGCAAATGCACTTGTGCATGATAAAACGGTAGCTTGCCTTTTCGATAAAATGTTCCGCCACCTTTGAGGGGAGAATGGTGTCCGGCCCTTTGTCAATCTCCTGATTGATGGTGATCACATTGTCATTCGGCAGGCAATAAAGCTCATCTCCCTCAAAATATTTTTTTTCAATCATCCTGGCGAAAATTTTCATCCTGGCAGGATTGTATCTGGGAAATTTTTTAGGAAAGAATTTTTTGTAAAAGGCGACCTTTTTCAGCTGTTTTGCTTTATCCACGGCGTTGATCCTGATTATATTCGTTGATATTAAATCTCGGCTTTTGGGGAATCAAAAGTTTCATACCGGCTATTATTGGACAGGTTTTGAAAAAGCCTTTTTGGGAAGGTCGAGGTCAACCTGGACCTCTACAGGGATTGGGTCCGGAACACGGGCGTTGACCATGACATTTTCCGGAAGGCTGACCTGAAACACGTCATCAACCGGCAGGCTGACATGGGTCGTCAGGTCAAGCGGCAAAGTGAAGACCTTGTTCACATGAACGGTTACATCCTGTTTTATGCGCACGTCAGCCAGCGTCTTAATGTGAACTGTTCGTTTGAACGGGATCGTGATGTTAATCGGAAAGATTCCGCTTACCGGAAGACTGACATTTTTCAGCCCCCAGAGATTGGTCTGGACCATAACGTCTTTCAATGGGATTTCGGCTTCAATGGGAACTTCGGTTTCGACGAATATTTCCTGGTCTATGGGGATTGAAATGGTTACGTCCAGCGGCACCGTAAAGTCGCTGTCAACAGGCACTTCTACGTCCTGCTGAAAGGGGATGTCGGCTTCCAGGACTTTGGAAAGCCTGACGGGGATGGGTCCTTTTGCCTCCACTGCCACCGGTGACCATGACGGCATTCTGGCCTGAACGGTTTTATTCAGCTGGTAGGAGGCAATGGGGTCCGGTGCTTTGTGGTAAAGATATCGGACAATGCTGAAAGATACCAGCATCAGCAGAACAAAGATCAGGCCGAGCACGATCATTATGCCGGCGGCCCAGGCCAGAATCAATCTGGGACGCAACCTCAAAGTATAGAACTCGTCCGGAGTGCTTTTCGAGGGCTGATCCATTATTTTTATATATCTGTACAAAAACAGCTTGTCAATGATTTCAAGGTTATTGAGCAGCGCCCCTGGCCATGAACGGCGGAATGGGGATGTCCATGGCATAGGCCACCGCCCGCAACACTTCCGCCTCACTGACAGCGACCCGGCCGTCAAACAGGACACACTGGCAGCAGGCATCAAAAACCGTTTTTTTGACCCCGGGTGAAGCCTGTGACAGTCGTTCCAGCGCCGCATGCAGCGTTTTGACCGAAACTTTGGCCGATATTGTAGTGGACTCAGCGCCTCTGATCGGCAAGGCAGTTATCGCCGCCTGAAAAGCCTTGTCCGCGGTTTCTTTATCATTTCCGGTCCGGGCCAGTATGGATATCAGGGCAATGATGTCTTCTGTCAGGGGGGTGATATTCTTATACAACGTTCTGGGTGAATTGTTGACAAAGACGGCCTCCAGCCGGTGCCGGATGATCTCTTTGACTGAGAATTCAAAAAGCGTAATCTTTTTGTCGGCCTCAATAAGGGCCTGAAGATAATTTTTGAAATCGTCGAATTGTTCCGGTGACATCTGCCTCAGCGTAGGGATGGCAAGATCAAGGACCGGCAGCCTCAGTTCAACCGGAAGATCTTTTACGTAAAAGTCCACAATTTCCAGCTGTCGAACAAATGAAGACGGGGCGGTCTCTTTGAGTATGTTGTATTGATTTTCTTTTTCGGCCGGGTTTTTATCCAGAAGAAGGGCGCAGACCACGACCGATGCCCCGAGCATATCCCGGGTTTCATGCTTGATGGGTTCCGGAATCGCGTCCAGGATGACAGCACTGTAGGCGACATTTTCAGGGGTTATGTTACCCACCGTTTCCATGGCGCTGTCGGGGTTGATGGAAACGTCTCCGCCAGCCTGAAAAGAAGCGTAAGGCTGCGGTCCACTGATACCTGAAATCCCGGGCGTTGCCGTTTCCTTCCCCGCAGCAAGGGTAAAGTCCCCCGAAAATCCCGGTTCGATCCTCTGGATTCTTTCGGCCAGTGGCGGATGGGTGGCGAAAAAAGAGTTGATGGCCTTGCCGAAAAACATATGACAGGCTTCTCCGGCGGCCGGGGAATTGATTTCTGAACCGTTTGACAGGCCGCCTATTTTTTTCAGCGCCTGGGCAATTCCCGTACTCCGGGTGAATTGAACCGCCGAGGCATCGGCCAGGTATTCCCGCTGGCGTGAAACAGCGCTTTGAATGAGCCGGCCGACCAGCACACCGCCATAACCGATAACCAGCAAAAGCAGGGCGACAATGGCGATCTGGCCGCTTCCCTTGCTGCTCCTCCTTGAGCTATAGGACCGCCTGGAAGAACCCCGGAGCGCTATCCTGCCGATTGTGGCAATCGCCATAATACCGCCCAGCAGGCCGATTAACCGGATGTTCAATCGCATGTCGCCGTTTAAGATATGGCTGAATTCATGGGCGATGACACCCTGCAGCTCTTCCCGCGTCAGCCGCTGGCAGCACCCCCTGGTAACGCCGATGACCGCGTCATTGGGCGAAAATCCGGCCGCAAAGGCATTGATGCCCTCTTCATTTTCCAGCAGGTATACAGGCGGAACCGGTATGCCCGAGGCGATAGCCATTTCTTCCACCACGTTCAGGAGTTTTCGCTGATCCGGATCTTTTGTCGCCGTATTGACAAGGTCTCCGCCCAGTCCTTCGGCGATATAACTGCCGCCTTTTGAAAGTGCCGTCATTTTGATGATGCTGCCAACGCAGATAACGGCAAATGTGATGCCTGCGATGGTCAGAAACAGGTCAGGGTCGTAAAAGGTCAGTCCGGGAACAGAAGAATTGTACATGACCACCGCCATGATCGCGGCATAAACGCCCAGAACCACAAGAAGCACGGCGACGATAAAGAGAAAAACCAGCATACCCGTTTTGGATCTGGCTTTATCTTGCTGCTGAAAGAAATCCATTATGTTTCACCATTTATATCATATCAGCCTCTGGTCGTGGCCCGAGGATAAAGCATTTCTCAACATGGAACAATCTGTTAACGCGCAGTAAAGTCAAATTTTTTATCTTAAATTTTAAAAAGATACTTTGGGCGCTTTTCGTTCTTCTTCCGACTCGGTTGACTCGAGAAGCTCGGCCGCGGTGAAATTGAACATATTGGCGATAATGCTGTTGGGGAATTTTTCACGGCCGATATTATAGGATGTGACCGCGTCGTTAAAGGCCTGCCGGGCAAAAGCGATCCGGTTCTCAGTGGAGGTCAGTTCCTCCTGGAGCGCCAGCATGTTTTCGTTGGCTTTCAAGTCCGGATAACTTTCTGACAGGGCGAAGATGCGGCCGAGGGCGCCGGAAAGCACGCCTTCAGCACTGGCCAGTCCCTGCATGGCGCCTGGCTCCCCGGGGTTCCGGGCGGCTTTGTCACTGGCGCTCATGGCGCTGCTACGGGCCTTGATAACCGCCTCGAGGGCCTCACGTTCATGTTTCATATACCCCTTGGCGGTTTCGACCAGGTTGGGTATCAGGTCATAGCGGCGTTTCAACTGGACATCTATCTGAGAAAAAGCGTTCTTATAGCGATTTCTAAGGGTCACCAGGTTGTTGTACAGGCCGACGATAAAAATGATCAGCACCACAATAATGCCTAAAAAAACCAGAATCGCAATCATTGATTCCTCCTCCAAATCGTTAAAAGATTATTATTTGTCTCAGACCATATCCGGTGTCGCGACCGGCACCGGTCCGACCTTCCAGATATCGCGGCAGTATTCAGCAATGGCGCGGTCCGACGTGAACATACCCATCCGCGCCACATTTAATATTGACATACGATGCCAGCGGTCGGGCAGATTAAAGGCCCTTCCCACGGCTTCCTGACATTGCACATAAGCGGTATAGTCGGCCAGGACCATGAATTCATCCCTGGCCAGCAGGGAATCAACCAGCGGGGTAAACAGGCCGCTGTCCCCGCCGGAGAAGGTGCCGCCGCTGATCATGTCCAGCACCGCCCGCAATTCATCATTCTGCCGGATGACTTCACGAGGGTTGTATCCCTGTTGTTTTGTCACGGCCACCTGATCCGCTGTCAGGCCGAACAGGAAAAAATTTTCCGGCCCCACTGATTCCCGGATTTCCAGGTTGGCGCCATCCAGGGTGCCGATGGTTAAGGCACCGTTTAACGAGAATTTCATGTTGCCCGTACCCGAGGCTTCTTTGCCGGCGGTTGATATCTGTTCTGACAAATCCGCAGCCGGGTAAATCCGCTGGGCGTTTTTGACGTTAAAATCCGGATAAAAGATTACCTTGATCCGGCCCTGAATGTGGGGATCATTGTTGATGACGTCGGCCACGCCGTTAATCAGGCGGATAATCAGCTTGGCCCGGGTATAACCGGGGGCTGCCTTGCCGCCGAAAATAAAAGTCCGGGGAGGGGCGTCCGGGTCAAGTCCCTGCTTGAACCGGCGGTAGAGGGTGATAATATGCAGCACATTCAAGTGCTGGCGTTTGTATTCATGGATCCGCTTGACATGAATATCAAACATGGTGGAAGGGTCCACGGTCGTCCCGGTTTGTTTTTTGATCATGTCGGCCAGGCGGATTTTACACTGGTGCTTTACTTCTGCCCATTGGGCGCAAAAGCCGCTGTCATCCGCAAACGGTTCCAGGCCTTTGAGCTGATCAAGGTCATTTATCCATCCCTTACCGATGGCCCGGGAAATCAAACCGGTCAGCCCGGGGTTGGCCAGGACCATGAAACGTCTGGGGGTGACACCGTTGGTTTTGTTTGAAAATTTTTCCGGCCACAGGTCAAAAAAATCTTTAAGTACGGTCTGCTTCAGAAGGTCGGTATGAAGCGCCGCCACACCATTGATGGCGTGGCTTCCCACGCAGGCCAGATGCGCCATACGAACATGCTTTTCTCCGGTCTCGCCGATCAGTGACATCCTTTCCAGCCGCTGGTTATCGCCGGGAAAACGGCGGCTGACAGCATCCAGAAAACGTTGGTTGATCTCATAAATAATTTCCATGTGCCGCGGCAGCAGTCGGCCGAACAGGGAAACGGGCCAGGTCTCCAGTGCCTCGGGCAGCAGGGTGTGGTTGGTATAGGCGAACAGTTTCGTGGTTATCCGCCAGGACCGCTCCCAACTCAGGTTATAGGCATCCACCAGCAGTCGCATCATTTCACTTATGGCCACGGCCGGATGGGTATCGTTTAACTGTACCACGAATTTGTCGGGCAATCGCTTCAGGTCGGTCTCCCGCTGAAAGAATACGCGCAGCATGTCTGAAAGGGAACAGGCGACAAAGAAATATTGCTGCTCCAGCCGCAGCCTCCGGCCGGCTTCGGCCTCATCGTTGGGGTAAAGGACCTTGGTGATGTTTTCCGATACCACTTTCTGGGCAACGGCCTTGTAATAATTGCCCATGTTGAATGCTTGAAAGTCGAAAGATTCTCGGGCTTCAGCCTGCCAGAGCCTGAGAATAATAGCGTTTTTGACGCCATACCCTAAAACCGGCGTGTCAAAGGGCGTGCCCAGAACGGAACGTTCAGCCAGCCAGCGAACCCGATAACGGCCCTGTTCATCCCGGTAAGCCTCGGTGTGGCCGCCGAAATTGACTTCGATGCGACGTTCCGGGTGGGGGACTTCCCAGGGATTGCCGAAGCGCAGCCATTTATCAGCGATTTCAACCTGCCAGCCGTCTTTGATGACCTGATCGAAAATGCCGTATTCGTATCGGATGCCATACCCGAAGGCCGGTACCTGAAGCGTGGCCAGAGAATCAAGGTAGCAGGCCGCCAGCCGTCCCAGGCCGCCGTTTCCAAGGCCGGGTTCTTCTTCCTGTTCCAGCAGTTCGTCCAGCGAAAGGCCCAGTTCCGTCATGGCCTGGTTGACGACCTCCCAGAGGCCCAGGTTGATGATGTTATTGCCCAACTGAGGTCCCAGGAGATATTCAGCCGAGAGGTAAATCACGGTGCGGCTGTCCTGATTGAAATAGGTGTGGGCACTGTGAATCCAGCGCTGCAGGACCCGGTCCCGGATGACGTAAGACAGCGCCAGGTAATAATCGTTGAGGGTGGCTACTTCCGGAAATTTGGCGCGCATGGAAAACAGCTTCTCGGTCAGGTCCTTTTTAATCGCTTCAACGGAATTGTCGAAAAACGGCTCGGGTAGCTGGGTATTTTCCGGGTTGCGTATTGTCTCCATGCCGGGCTCTCCAAGTTATTCGTTTTGTGTGAAAAAAAGTTCTCCGCTGTTTCAACGGAGATGGCAAAGAGCTTATATTTTAATCTTTTCATGTAGTTATGGCAAAGCTCCAGGAATTTGTCAAGGAGAAAGAATGAAGCGGTCAGGTTGTTGAGTTTTTTTACGGGTTAAAAAAATCTCGTTGCACCGGATCACACCTTTTGTTAGAAAACAGATAGCTTTCTGTTAAAAAATATTAAGTGCAAATACATATCGGGCATATTTTAATCATGAGCGTTGAGACTGTAATATTGATATGCGGTTATATTTTCGGATTTTACATGGCCTGGAATATCGGTGCCAATGACGTGGCCAATTCCATGGCCTCTGCCGTGGGTGCCCGGGCGATTACCCTGCGTCAGGCGGTTTTTATCGCCGGTATACTGAATATTATCGGCGCGGTCTTTGTCGGGTCCCATGTGACCAATACGATTTGTAAAGGCATTGTTTCTACCGAGGTAATGACCGATCCGACAATGGCCATGCTGGGGGCCTTGTCGGCACTCCTGGCCGCGGCTGTCTGGGTGTCCTTTGCCACCTGGAAATCCCTGCCGGTTTCAACCACCCACTCAATTGTAGGGGCCATGGTCGGATACGGCCTTGTTACCGGCGGATTTTCGGTAGTGCAGTGGGGAAAACTGGGGGCGGTGGTGGCCAGCTGGATCATTTCCCCGTTTTTCAGCTTTCTTCTGGCCTATTTTATGTTTAAATTTATTATCAAGGTTATCTATAACAGAAAAGACGCCTCCGGCATGGCCTTGAAGTTCTCCCCCCTGTTTGTCGGGCTGGCCCTGTTTATTGTCGCGCTCTCTTTTTTGTTTAAAACACCGCTGGGTAAATCGCTTTCACTCAGCGTACCGTCGGCGCTGTTTTATGCCCTGATTCTCGCCGTATGCGGCGGCTTTCTGGGCAAGCTGCTGATCAGTCGTTTTGGAATGAAACACGAGGGGGATGAGACGGAAACCGTTTTCCGGCGCATTCAGGTGGGGACATCATGTTATGTGGCGCTGGCCCAGGGCGCCAATGACGTGGCCAATGCCATCGGTCCCCTGGCGTTGATTTATTATATTGTTAAAAGCGGTTCCGTGGCCGGAATCAAAACGGTTCCGGTACCGGCGATGTTGCTGGCCTTTGGCGGCCTGGGCATTGCCGCCGGGATTGCCATGGCCGGCCGACGCGTGATTGAAACAGTGGGATCCAGGATTACAACGCTTAACAATACCCGGGGCTTTTCGGTGGATTTTGCCGCAGCCACGACCGTTATGGCGGCCTCAAAGATGGGGCTGCCGGTGTCCACAACTCATGCCGCAGTCGGTGGGGTCATCGGGGTCGGTCTTGCCCGGGGTTTTGACGCGGTTAATTTTCGCGTTATATATGAAATCGCTCTGTACTGGGTGCTGACCGTGCCGATGGCGGCTGTCACCAGTATCGTGATTTTTAAGATACTTCAGTATTTTATTTATTAAAGGAGGCGTTAAAATGCGTATTCCGCTTGTTTCCATGTTTATCACTTCCCCTTTTGCCGACCTTCAGGAACACGCTGAAAAATTGCAGGAGTGTGCCTGTGCCTTTCAGCAGGCAATGGAGTGCCATATGTCCGATAAGTGCAGCACGTTTGAAAACCATAAAGGCAAGGTGGATGAAATTGAAAGAGAGGCCGATGCCATCAAGCGGCGCATCCGCGGCCATTTACCCAAGGGGACCCTCCTGGCGGTGGATAAATTCCAGTTGTTCCGATATCTTAGAGAACAGGACAGTGTTCTTGATTCCATGAAGAGCGCCCTGAGCTGGTTGTCGTACCGGGAGTCTCCGGGCATCCCCCCGGAATTGAAGAAGGATTTTGCCAAACTGGTCGACAGCGCCATTGACCCCATAGACGCCCTGAACGAAATGCTGACGGAAGCGCGGAAATACTTTAACAGTTTTTCGGAAAAACAGCGCGTTGTCGTCAAGGATATCATCAGTATTCTTCGCCAGAAAGAACATGATTCAGACCAGGTGGAGCATGCTTTGAAGCAGAAGATTTTTTCGGTGAATACGGATCCGGTCACGATTTTTCATGCCCTGATGCTGGCTGAAAAAATTGGGGACATTGCCGATCACGTGGAAAATGCCGGGGACATGATGCGGGCCATGGTGGCCCGGTAATCCGGTCGTGATATGTCCCGGAAGGGATATTAGTAGATTGACAGTTGCAAATCGCTGGTATAATATTTATGGCCAGTTCGGTTTAAAAAATGGCGGATCACTAAATATATTTTAAAAAGGGGACGGGCATGAAACATCGCGGCTTTTTATTGGTTGTTATAGTTTGTTCGGTTCTGGTGCTGTCCGGTGCCACGGCAGGTTATTGCACCAACGCGTTGACGATGACTCAGGGCAACGGCTGTGTTAATTCGAATATGGATGTAAACGATTATATCGCCGTTGGTGTCGGCAGGACGCATTATCTGGGCGGCCAGGACGCGGGTGGGGCGAACACCATAGTGGTGGCCCAAAAAGAATCGTTGATCGGCCATGACGGCGGGTCACTGGAGGGAATCTGCCGTTGCTCGGGGATGCCGGATGGGGCTGATGTGGATGAACGCGGCTGCTGGGTTGTGGCGCACTTTGAATTCGAAAAAGCCAATATCACAACCGCCAGTGCCGACAAGCTGGATGAAGCAGTCGGCGTTTTGAAGAATGATCCGGACTTGAACATTGAAATTCAGGGGCATACCTGCAGTATGGGCCCGTTGCTTTATAACCAGGTCCTGTCTGAAAAACGGGCCAAGGCGGTTTATGACTATTTGATTCTTCAAGGGATTAATGCACCCCGCATGAGCTACAAAGGTTTTGCGTATAAAAAACCGGCCGCTTCTAACGAAACACTTTCGGGACGGAAATTGAACCGGCGTGTTGAATTCCAGCCGGTCGAATAACTGAATTCGTCCCAATTTTATTTGTGTTTTTCCAGGAAGGCATTCAGTTGCCCTGTTGCGGTGGCAGCGGGGAAATCACTGTCCCGAACAAGATAGAGACATAGTTGGTTTATTGAACCGTCGATCTTTTCTGAAAACAACCTTTGCCCGGTGTCTGGAACTTTTTTCCATGGGGGTTCTGGCATATTTTTTTCCCCGGGACTCGGCCCTGGCGGCAGCGCCCGGCCAAAATTCGGTTGACCGCTTAAAAGGCCTTTCCCTTAAAAAATGGTGCCAGGAAAAACGCCATCACAGAAACGGCCGTTATCTGAACCCCTTCACCCCTTTCGAGCATAAAAACTTCTGGGGCTTGCTGCGCTGGAAACTGCTCTCTAAAAACCATTTCAAATCTTATTATCACCAGGAAAAGGTTGTCCCGGTTGATATCAACTGGGAGACGATTGAAGCCCAGAAGGGATGTGCGGTGACCTATATCACTCATTCCTGCGTCATGGTCAAGGATCTGGATCGATATATCCTGGTGGATCCGATTTTCTTCGGGCTTTTCGGCTTTAAAAATTTTACCCCCCTGACCGATCGGGCCGCGCGGGTTCCCCAACCGGATCATGTCCTCATTACCCATGGCCATTACGATCACCTGGACGTCGACACGTTGAAGCAATTTGACCGGGACACCCATGTGGTCTCACCGCCCGGGTACCGGGTCATTTTTCGTGATCTGGGAATGACCCGCCATTCCCAGTTGGACTGGTTTGAGTCTTACACCGACGATGGTAGAGAGATTCTGTTTCTGCCCTGTAATCACTGGACCATGCGCAATCCCCTGGCCGGCCCGAACGATGCCCTGTGGGGGTCATACCTGATTAAAGGCCGAACCGCCAATATTTTTATCAGCGGGGATCTGGGCTGGTTTGACCATTTTGAGGAGATCGGAGAAGCCGGGCCGATTGATCTGGCCATATTCAATCTCGGTGCCTATGAACCGCGATGGTTCATGAAAAGTTCTCATATCAATCCGGCTGAAACGGTCAGCGCGTTTAAGGCCTTGAACGCCAGGCACCTGATGATTATTCACTGGGGAACCTTCCGCCTGGGAGACGAACCGGTGCACTTCCCGCCGAAGGATATCCGCCATGAAATGGAACGGCAGGGACTGGCCGACCGCCTGATTCATTTGAATCACGGTCAGACCGTGTGTTATGACCGGCACCAATTTGATATTATTTGAAGTTTTTGATTGTCCAGTGGTAGGTCCCGTATAGTTTCTGCCTGTAAAGATTGAAAAGGGTCCGTTCCTGTTCCGGGCTGCGGGTAACCAGGAGCCCGATGATGATGGCGGCGGTAACAAATATGGCCAGAATTTTTTGACTGTTATTACCTGTTGCATATGCCGGCGCGCTGCTCCTTATCCGGTAGCCGAGTACGAGAAGCAAGACAATTGCCAGGACAATAACCGCCAGTCCGATCAGCACTCCCGTAGACCTGCCAAAACCGATCGCACTGAGTATCGTGTCCGGCAGATAACCCATTTTCATGAGCGGTATCATCAGTTCGAATATCGGGTTTTTGAATACCGGCGGTGTGTGGGGCATGATGATAATGCCCGGAAGCACCAGGAGAATCGAGAGTACCAGCAGAAGTCCCCAGGCCCGGCTTCGAACAGGGCTGAAAAAAAGCGCTAGTGTTAAAAACGGAAGCGTGGGGACAAGATACCGGGGACCATATGTCCATCCGCCGTGCCATCCGAAATAACCGCTGATCAGGAAAAAATACCAGAGCGCAATTGAGCTGATGACCACCATTTCAGGACGGAACCGGGCTGAACGCCACATCCGCCACAACCCGATCAGGCTGAAAAAGTACACGGGCATTAAGAAAAAAAAGCCCCGGGACGGCGAGAAAAGCAGCATGATTAATGAACGCGGCTGGGGGAAACTGATGCCGAGGAATCCTTTGGCCGTTCCTTCAGCGAATTCGTCCAGTGCCAAGTGATGATAGCCGGTTGAAAAGAAAGACCCGAAACATTGAAAATTATATGCCAATACAAACATCAGGGGAATGGCCGCGCCAAAAGAAAAAAACACGATACGGGAAAACGGCGGCCTCAGCCAGAAAAGGTAGCCGAACAGGACAATGACGATAAAAAGAGAGGTGTATTCGCAGGCAAAACCGAATCCGGTAAAAAGGCCGCCCGAAAAGGCCAAAAGTGACGTGAAGGACGCGTCTTTTTCATCGCTTGTGCGCCTTAAACGCATTAAACAGGTAAACCCGAAAAAGAACAATATGCCTGTCATCAGATGCCCGCTGAAATACTGTGAATGACTCCAGGCGATACTGCCGAAGGCAAAAGCCAATACACCCGGCAGGGCACAGAAAACGTCATCGGTCCATCTCAGGCCGACGTGAAAAAGCACCAGGCCTGCAATGGCAAACAACAGGCTGTTGGTTAAAAGATTAATAAGGTGTCGGTGCCAGAAAAAAAGAACCGGTTTGTCCCTGGCGGGAAAAATTTTTTTGATCAGCCAGTATGCCGGTGCGCCGATCATGGCCGCGCCGGGTGCCTTATTTGAATATTGGTGGCCCCCGTTTATCGAGACATCGATTGTCTGAAAATGGGGGAGTCGCTGCAGGTGATCAATCGCATAGGTGTGATGATCGACCATTGCGCTGATCAGCATGAGACGGGTACGGGAATTGTCATAATCAACCGGTTGATGGAAATACCCGCTGGCAAAAAAAAGCGTCAGAAAAAGCAAGATGTTGATTAATATTCTGGTTGTGTAATTTCTCAAAACCTTTTCCTTACTGCTTTAACAAAGGTATTCTATAGCGCATTATTTTGGAGATTATTATCATTGTTGTGACATTACAAGGGATTTCCGGCACTACCCGGTTCCGGAATTTTGACACAGCCGGGGAAAAACGATAGAATGCAGCATTCAGCCGACTGACGCAGACCGGTTTGAACCGGCACCGGAAAATCAACCTTGCCTTTTTGCGCCAAACACAGCGCAGCTGGAGCTGTTGTGGAAATAAAGAAATATTCCCTGCTACTTGTCATCATCCCTGTTCTGCTCGTTTTTTTGCAGGTCATTTCTTTTGATTTTCTGCAATATGATGATACCATCAACGTATCGAAAAACCTTTTTATCCTGAACCCGACGGCGCAACATATCCTTGATTTCTGGAAAGCCCCTTTTTTAAAATTATATATTCCGGTCACCTATACCGCCTGGGCGGGCCTGGGTATGTTATCCTTGAACGTATTCAGCGGCCGTCTTGATCCCGGGCTTTTTCATCTGTTAAATGTCCTTGTTCATATTTTGAATTGTGTCCTGCTTTACTTTATCATCAGAAAACTGTTCCGCTTAAAAGACAAGTCGGTCAATGAAAATCATCTTCTGCCGGCGGCAATCTTCGGGGCCTTGATTTTCGGGCTTCATCCGGTTCAAGTTGAGACCGTATCGTGGGTTACCGGCTTAAAGGGCGTTTTGAGCGGGGTTTTTTTTCTGTGCGCCATATATTTTTACCTTGTTTATTACAAAGCTGAAAGAAAGTTCCGGGTTTATGCTGTTTCGACGGGATTTATGATACTGGCTGTTTTATCCATGCCCTCGGCCGTTTGCCTTCCGGTCATGCTTTTTTTCATACTGTTTTGGCTGGATTGCAGGGTTACCGGCAAAACATTTTATCCCCTGCTTCCCTGGGTTGTCATCGGTTTTGTCATTGTGCTGGTCACCCGTTGGGCCCAGCCCATGGCAGACGGGGTGGCGGACTATCCATGGGTAATCAGGCCTTTTGTCGCGCTGGACGCGGTCATGTTTTATGCCCATAAAATTCTCTGGCCGAATGTTCTGATCATTGATTACGGTCGTACACCCGCCTATGTAACCGGCAAAATGTGGCAGAATTTATACCTCTGGATGGCGCTTCCTGTTGCCGGCCTGGTCTGGGGACTCAGGCGCCGGCCACAGTGGGTGGCGCTGGGACTCGCTTTTGTGGCCGGCCTGCTTCCCGTCTCCGGGTTGTTGCCGTTCGGCTTTCAGGTGACTTCGACGGTCGCCGATCGTTACCTTTATATGTCCATGGCGGTTATCGGCGTCATGGCCGCGGCCGTACTAATGATAAAACCGCGGCCTTTGATGGTCGGCCTTTGTTTTATACTGGTGATATCCTCCGGCGTGAAAAGTTTTTATCAGTGCCGTCAATGGAAAGACACTGCCACGATTATGGGACATACGCTGGAGCATAATCCGGACAGTTTTCTGGCGAATCTAAATTATGGCATCGCCCTGATGTGCCAGGGAACGTTTAAACCCTCCATTCCGTTTTATCAAAAGGCGCTGCGATTAAGGCCGGATTCCGTACTGGCATATTATAACCTGGGGCTGGCTTATATCGGAACGGGTGACAAAGCGTCGTATGAGCACCTGTATCAAAAAGTATACACCATGGACAAGCAGAAGGCCGCCAAATTGGTGAAGGCGGCCCGGGTATATGAAAAAATGAATGCCTCAGGCACGATGAATGATGTCACGCCTGAGTCCCTGAGCCCGTGATGGGGAAAACAAGAATGAGAATGTTGATAATCACCTGGAATTTTCCGCCCAAACGGGGAGGCATGGAAAATTTACTTTATGATATCTATTCCCATCTTTCACAGGTATATACCATTCAAGTCATCGCTCCGATGTCGTCCGATTCGGATTCGGAGGATAATGCCATTTACCGGCCTGGTTTTGGGGGGTTTATACCCTTTATCCTCTTTTCATTTTTCAAGGGAATTCGTCTGCTTAACAAAAACCGGGCGGACATTATTTTGGGCGGAAGCCTGGCGGTCTTGCCGGTGGTGGTATTGCTGAAGCTGGTTTTTCGGGTCAAGAGCATTGTTTACGCGCATGGTCTTGATATAATATATAATAATTCTATTTATCAAACCATGCTTAAAGTATGTGCGCCATTGATGGACGGGGTTCTCTGTAACAGCCATAATACCCGGGATTTATTGGCCCAAAAGATGCCGAAAATTAAAAACGTAGCTGTCATCCCTCCCGGTGTGGATATCCAGGACGAACCGGACAGGACCGCCCGCCCCTATCCGCGCAAGTATCTTTTAAGCGTCGGCCGACTGGTACCACGAAAAGGCCTGACCGGTTTTATCGCGCATTGTTTCCGTCACATCGCCGAAAAGCATGATGACGTGGATTTATTGATTGTCGGGGAGGAGCCCGGGGAAGCGATGTTTCATCAGGCCGGATATCGGCAGGAAATTATTGATTGTATTTTTGAAAACGGTTTGCAGGAACGGGTTCATTTACTTGGCTGGGTCGACGAGACCCGAAAAATGACATTGTATCGGTTTTGTGAATGTCTGGTTTTCCCGGTGATCCCGATTGACGACGACGTGGAAGGCTTTGGTATTGTGGCGATAGAAGCGGGCATCATGGGCCGCCCGACGGTGGCTTTTAATGTGGGGGGCATTGCGGATGCGATTGATCAAAAGGCCGGTGTGCTGATTGAAGCCATGGATTATCAATCAATGACGCAGGAGATTGACCATATTATTGCCGGTCAACAATTTTCAGATTCCGCCAGTATCTCGAAGGCTGTCAAGGAACATTATTCCTGGAGTCGAACAGTGCATGAATATATAATTTTTATAAATAAGATAGCCGGTATGGATTGAGGGATGCGAGGGCGGCAAGCCGGTTTGCCTGGTCATCCTGTAGCGCAATATGGCGTGCTCAGAAAAAGCGGAGAACATGATGGATAGCGAGACCTCTACCGAAGCGCTTGATGATATTCGAAATTATTATGATACGGTTTATTACCGTGAACCCAGGACTTCTTCCAGGGTTTCCAGGCACCTGTTCAGGCTGTCAAATAAAATTTGTGTACAGGAGCACCAGACCGTGCTGGATATCGCCTGTGGTCAGGCAGAATGGCTGTGTGTCTGTAGCCAACGTGGGGCGGTACCATATGGAATCGATTTGTCTTTCAGGGCGATCGCAAGGGGTAAGCAGGTGCTTCCCCGGGGGGGTGTGTGTGCCGGATCCGCCGGCTTCCTGCCGATTAAAAGTGGCATCTTTGACATCGTTTCCTGCCTGGGTGCGTTAGAACATTTTCCGGATCAGCGCAAAGCAATTGCCGAGATGATTCGTGTTGCTAAGGTTGATGCCGCGTTTTTACTGTTGGTACCGAATGCCGATTTTTTAACCCGTCGATTGGGTTTTTTCGGCGGTACGGATCAAAGCAAAATTAAAGAGGATGTAAAAACACTTGAAGAATGGGAACGCCTTTTTGTGCAGGCCGGCCTGGAGGTCAAAGAAAAATGGCGTGATTTGCATGTCTTTTCCTGGTCGTGGATATCATTGGGGCGGTGGTACTCAATCCCCTTGCGTTTTATTCAGGCGTTGGCGCTGACAATCTGGCCGCTGAAGTGGCAGTATCAGGTTTATTTCTTGTGCAACAGGAAGTCTGTCTGAACACAATATGTTCGTTGGCGCTCCTGCGGTTGTCGCCTGATTATTCTTGACAAAAATATGTTGTCGTGTTATGAGTAAAACAATTACTCATAAAATGACAGGTTCGGTATGCAGAATGTCCTTTCCGGCATCATCACATCAAAGTTAAAAATCAAGATGCTTGTCCGGTTTTTTCTAAATCCGGCTTCCAGGGCCTATTTGAGAGAACTGTCAGCCGAGTTCCAGGTTTCCTCTAACGCTGTAAGGACGGAGTTGAATCATCTGGCTGAAGCCAGTCTGATTGAATCCGAAAAAGACGGTCGAAAAGTCCTTTACCGTGCCAACCGGCAGCATCCCCTGTTTCCCGAACTGGCCTCCATGGCCAGAAAATCCTTGGGCGTAGATCAGGTGATTGAAAGCGTTGTCACCCGACTGGGGCGGCTGGAAAAAGCGTACCTGCTGGATGACTATGCCCTGGGAAAAGATACCGGTATTATAGATCTGTTGCTGGTGGGTGAAATCGATAATTTTCATCTTCATGATTTGAGCAAGAAAACAGAACGATATCTCAAAAGAAAAATCCGTCATCTGGTGCTGACAGAAGAAGAATTTCAGCGTTTCCTAAAAGATTTTCAGGGCCGTCCCTCGTTGTTGATCTGGGAAGCGCCGAAACAATAAAATGTAAACAGAATAGATAAACTATTCAAATGGTTATTGTTAAAATCCGGTTGTAACCCGGGCGGCGGAGCTTTCTGCTAAGGATGTGGATGCACCGGAATACAAGGTTTATGGTTACTCAGATTCATACAAAAGTTCGGTGGCCTGATTTTTTATGCCATGCGCCCCGATGAACAGGAATAAACCGCAGCACCATAAATGAAAAAATTTATTATCATAACGACGATAAACGAGAAAACCAGGGCCGTCTGCGAGTTTGAGCGCCGGCCAGGCTGGCACACCATCGTTGTCGGCGACCGGAAAAGCAAACCCATCAGAAACAGCGAAAGCCTCACTTTTCTTTCATTGGATGATCAACGGAAGCTGGGGTTTCACCTGACAGAAAATCTTCCCCTAAACCACTACACCAGAAAAAATATCGGCTACCTGTATGCCATTCGTGAGGGGGCTGATGTGATCTATGATACCGATGATGATAACGTGCCAAATCCTGACTGGAAGACCGAAGGTTTTACGTGCGAAAACAGCCTTCAATGTCATGACATCTGGATTAATGTGTATCGGTATTTTACCCGGGATTATATCTGGCCGCGAGGCTTCCCGCTTGATCAGATCAATCAGGATCAGGCGCTGACGGTAGAAAAAACCTTGCCGGTTAAGATAGGTGTCTGGCAGGGGCTGGTCGATAACGACCCGGATGTGGACGCCATTTATCGGTTGATATTGAACAAACCGGTAAAATTTGACCGTCGAAAAGCGATAGCCCTGCCGGTGAATAGCTTCTGTCCCTTTAATTCTCAAAATACCCTGTGGTCTAAAGAAGCATTCCCGTTGCTGTACCTTCCGGCAACAACCAGCTTCAGGTTTACGGATATCCTGCGCGGTCTTATCGCACAGAAATTGTTATGGGTGTCCGGTATGCACCTGGGGTTTCATCAGGCGACGGTCAGCCAGAACAGAAGTCATCATGATCTAATGAATGATTTCAGAGAAGAAGTCGAGTGTTATTTAAATACAACAACGATCGTCGATGTTTTGCAGGGAATCGATTTTCCAGGTAATGCCCTCGAAAACCTGTGCCTTGCTTATCAGCGATTGCATGCCGGCCGACTGGTAAGTGCGGACGAACTGTTGTTTCTAGATGCATGGCGGAAGGACCTTGAGCAGGTTCTATAAGGCAAAGAAAATCCGGACATTTTTATTGTGAGCGAAGAAACCATTTACGTATCAGCAGAGAAAAGAGGGCTCGCCTATTGGAAAGACCTTTGGCGGTATCGGGAACTTTTTTACTTTCTGGCCTGGCGGGATATCCTGGTCCGATACAAGCAGACGATTATCGGGATCGCGTGGGCACTGATCCGGCCGATGTTGATGATGATCGTGTTTACCGTCATCTTCGGCAAACTGGCGAAGTTGCCGTCCGATAACGCACCGTATGCCATCATGGTTTTTGCCGCCATGCTGCCCTGGCAGTTTTTTTCAACGGCTTTTACCGAGGCCGGTAACAGCATGGTCGGAAACGCAAGTATGATTTCAAAAATATACTTTCCCAGATTAATCATACCCACCAGTACCGTTATTGTCAGTTTCGTCGATTTTTTCATCTCTTTTTCCATACTTGTCTGTCTGATGGTATGGTATGGTTTTGTCCCCGGGCCGCGTATTCTGATGCTGCCGTTGTTTATGGTGCTGGCTTTTGCCGCTTCTCTTGGCGCCGGATTGTGGATCGCCGCGCTTAATGTCAAATACCGGGATTTCCGCATTATCGTTCCATTTGTCGTGCAGATGGGGTTGTATATCTCGCCGGTGGGTTTCAGCAGTAACATTGTACCGGAAAAGTGGCGCCTGGTTTACTCCATCAATCCCATGGTCGGTGTTATAGACGGTTTCCGCTGGTCCATCCTCGGCGGTGATTATCATCTTTACTGGCCCGGTCTCTGGCTGTCCATTGTGCTTGTGGGGATTATCTTTTTCGGCGGATTGTGGTATTTCCGCGAGTCCGAAAAACAATTCGCGGATGTGATTTAACAGATTATGACGACCGTTATTAAAGTTGACCATCTTTCCAAAAGTTACCTGATCGGGCACCAGAAACGCGTGCGATACCTGACCTTACGCGATGTTCTGGCCCATAAGGCCCGCGGGATGGCGCAGCGTATCCGTCATCCGCTTTCTCCCAACAAAGAGACGGTTCAGTTGGAGGAGTTCTGGGCGCTTAAAGACATCAACCTGGAGATTCAGCAGGGGGAACGGGTCGGCATTATAGGGCGAAACGGTGCCGGAAAGTCGACCCTGCTGAAAATATTGAGCCGTATCACGGAGCCCACCAAAGGCAGATTCATGCTTAATGGCAGGGTGGCCAGCCTTCTGGAGGTGGGCACCGGGTTTCATCCGGAACTTTCTGGCAGGGAGAATATCTTTCTTAACGGCGCTGTCCTGGGTATGAAAAAACAGGAGATTAAACGGAGATTCGACGAGATCGTCGCTTTTGCCGAGGTAGAGAAATTTCTGGACACACCGGTTAAACGCTATTCCAGCGGCATGTATGTGCGGCTTGCTTTTGCCGTGGCAGCGCATCTTGAATCCGAAATTTTGATTGTTGACGAGGTGTTGGCCGTAGGTGACTTGGCGTTTCAGAAAAAGTGCCTGGGGAAAATGGGCGAAGTTGGTGGGGGGGCACGGACGGTATTGTTTGTGAGTCATAATATGAACTCGATAACAAGCTTATGTGAGCGTTGCTTGTTGCTCGAAGATGGCGATATCATTCGGTATGGGGATACCAAAGATGTTATAGAAACATATCTTGATAGAGATTACTGCTTGTTGAAAAGTGATGTTGAGACTTCCGATTACAGGCGACCGGTCAATCATGGCATTAAAGTGAAAATTAAAAGAGTTAAACTGCACCATAATGAGAAAGTAGCCAAATTATCATTGGGCAGTCCTTTTGAAATTGAAATATTTGTGGATGTTTATACCAGAGTTGAGAATATTTCAGTCGGTTTATCAATTATATCCTTTGATGAAATAAATATTATCGGAAGCACCAGCGCAATAGATCATGGAATTTATCATTTCCTTGAAGTCGGCACATATAAAATAAAGGCACGAATGGCTCCTTTTATTCTCGCACCAGGAAAATATAATATTCATATTGATGTGCGCAATGAGTATGAACGTCTTGATTATTTATACGCCTGCCTCCCCTTTGAGGTTGTTGAGACACGAAAAATTGAAAGCCTGTGGTTCAGGAACAAGGAAGGTTTTTTTAAGTCAGAATTCGAATGGAAGTTTAATAAAAATACAAGGTGATAGAATCCAAAGTAATGGAGAAAGTTAAAATTTCAGCGCACATTTTTAACCGTAATGAATAAGGAGTTCGGTGGATGCAAAACATCGAAACAAATGACAACAGGTCGGAACATAAAACCATCTCTGATATTTTAGATATGCCGTATTTACAGCTTTTCTGTTCACCCGTCTGCAACCTGAATTGTAAATATTGCTCCAACCGGAAAAGAAAACAGCAGGGAGAGGGCGAAAATAAAGATTTTAATTTTTTAAAATCGAAGGATTTACACAATTTTATAAAAAATATTCCGCCTACTCATCTGTATGTAAGCGGTGGAGAGCCTTTAATCCATCCGGGAATCAAAGAGTTTGTCCTTATGGCCGGCGAGTCAGGCCATAAAATTTCATTTGATACTAATTTTTCACTCTCTCGTAACAGGCTGTACGAGCTATTTACAGCCTGGGATCCTGAATACATAGGCTTTGTAAATATAAGTCATCATTTAGTTTGCAACATCTCCTTCAAAGACATGGAAAAACGGGTCACGATGCTCAAGGATATGTCATTTCCCCATTTCGTTAAATATGTCGGTGTCCCGGAATTGCGTTTTGATATTGAGAAATATCTGAACCGGTGGAAAGAAAATAAAACAGGGGCGGCCGTTACGGTCCTGCAAGGAAAATGGAATGGACGTACATTACCTGAAAATTATACCAGTAAGGAGGTCCTTCATTTTTTGAAAATGATTACCTTAAACACCCATGGCCTTCAATTTTTTGGTGGTATAAAATCATTTGGTCTTCAATGCCGGGGGGGTAATGACTTTTTATGTTACAATATGCTTAATAAAAGGGAATTCATTCCTTGCTGTCATGGTGAACCTTATCCGAGGGATATTCATAAGACTTATTTTTTTACTAAAGAAAAACGGAAGCTTTTTTGTCCGATAGATTTTTGCGTGGGTGATATTATGCTTATCGCAGGCATTAATGGGATTATGGATGAAAAAAAATGCTTCGAAAATATCTGTAACGGTGAATATACATTTATCGGTGCCGATGGCTTTTTTGAATATATACAAATGATTCAAAACGACGGGTTTGAAATTTGTGATGGCCAAAAATTGGTTGACATTAAAAACGCATATAGCGCGAATCCTTTTCCGACAATTAAGAATGCCGTTGAGCATGCTAAATTAAAATTAAGTAAGCCTTCTCATACATTAAAGCGCGTAAAAATGAAAGTTTCCCGGATGCTTTACAGGCCCGATACAAACATGTTGATGGCAAAGAAAACGGCCGGGGAGAAGCTTGATTATCTGGAAGCATTTGTCTCTCGTTGGAACCGTCCCGAGTCGGTCATCAGTTCAAAAAAACATTTGCGACCGATTCTGGTAAATGAATTGAAAAACGCGCCCGATCTGGATGATAAGACACTGGTCCGTTTTTTAGCCAAAAAAGTCGCTCAGTACCGTTATTCTCTCCCTTTAAAAATAAACGTGGAAGTCGCTTCCATATGTCCACTGCGATGTGATTATTGCGTTCTGGCGGATTTACAGAGTTATCGCAGGAAAAAGTTAATGGGTTATGAAGACTTTTTAAGGGTTTGGAAATTTATGGAAGTTTTCACCACGGAGGTTGAATTTACCGGTGGTGAACCTTTAATGAATCAACATGTATTTGATATGATCAAAAAGACACGTGAAACAGGTGTCAAATCCACGTTAACGACGAATGCCTCATTACTGACCGAAAACAAAATTTTAAATATCCTGGATGCCCGGCCGACGAATATCCTTATCGCCTATGACAGCAGTGATCCAGAAACCTATGAATCGACGCGAAAAAAAGGAAAGGCAAATAAATTAGTAGACAATGTAAAAACGATGATCCGTTTGAAGAAAGAACGGGGCTTGCACTTCCCGAATATCATTCTACAGATGGTGATACATAAAAAGAACCAGTACGATGCACAGGATTTTTTGCAGGAAGCAAGGCAAATAGGCGCTGATGTGGCCAATCTGAAACCGGTTTTCATGTGGCCCGGCGAGAGCGGGGAATATGAAAAAATGATGCTCGATAAATATCTTATTCCTGGTCACCCGATGAGTTATTACAGATTGGATGATAATGGAAATCTTATGAATACAAGAGAACCGGGCGTTTGTCCGAACATGCAACATGTCCATATCGGGAGCGGGAGTGAGGTGATTCCCTGCTGGTATATTTTAAAAAATACGTATGTTGCCGGTTATGCCGCAGATACGCCGTTTTTCGATATCTGGTACAGCGATGAATATTTGGCTTACCGGCGACAAATGAAAGAAGGCACAGTGAATAAAGGGTGCTCAAAATGTATCGGAATGTATAACCCGGCATTATGGAAAAGTTACAGATTAAAAAACAAAGATAAACTTTGCACGACTGAAATCTCATGATTAAAAAAAATATTATCTGGCTGTCGGTTTTTGCTGTATTGGTTATGTCAATTCTTCTGTATTCAGGCCTGTTCCGCTCGCACCGGCCGGCCGGCATCCCTTTTACGGCCCCAAACGTTCTCCCCACCTTGTCACCGGAAGCGTTTAAAGATGTCATTCTTTCTGAAATCAGTGGTTTATCTGAGGCAATATCCGATAATGACCACTTGAAAACGACAACCTTGTTAAGAGAATATGTATACAAACATACCATATGGAGCAATGACGGTTTAAATTCCGAAAAATATTTTAAAACCACTTTATCACCACTGACAGCGCCCCAGATTTCAGCCTTGTTAAATACCAGGGAAATCGGGGTCCGATGCGGCGGCACTGCCATTTTTCTAGATAAAATATATAAATTGTTCGGATATCAATCAGGCTACTACAATTATGGTCTGCCTGGTGTCTCTACCCATGTAACGACCTTGGTATGTATACCGAACAAAGACCGCACAGAAGTTGTCATTCAGGACGCAACCTTTAATTCCAGCCTGGCCATTAGTAAAAGAGAGAACCGGGATTTTTTTGACATAATGGATGCGCTGAAGGCCGGCCGGGGCCATGAAATAATATTGTTGGCGGGGACATCTGAGCCCAGAACAATATGCTTCAGTGATAATGCTGCCGGACTAAAGGTTTTAAAGCAATATCAATCATCGAATATACTCTTAGAAGAGCCCGTATTGACAACGTCTTTAATAACCCACACACCAATCCTTTGTGCCAGGGGCGATTTAGATTTCTATTCAAGTTACCTGAGAAGAAACAAAACAAACATATTAAACGCCCTTTCAGAGAAATTGAATAAGAATGTAAATGAATGCAGTGTCTTTGAGTTAATGCTGTTTCCTTTAAGCAAATTGCCATTTAATAGAGATATGTCTCAATCAAAAAACTGAACAAATCTCTGCTTTGAGAAGCAGAAATATATTCCCCTCATATAACAGCTTCTGGTAAGTGCATAAGCAATTAAGCACTTACCAATAATCAGAATTGAGTAAATGTTCAATGATTTATTAAAGCGGGGTGCTGATACCATGCAAAATTCGATTGAGCCATGTTTGAACTCCGAAAATGGGTGTTTTGCCCTTAAGGAGTTTGATTTTGAAACAACAAAGTATCCCCCTCCTCCTCCTCCGGAGTCCGTTGGCTGGGAACAATGTTGGCATGGCTATTATCAAATGATTAAAACGACCTGCACTGAATCACGCAATAGATTTAAAGAAATGTTTGATTTACCTTATTATGAAAACTTCGTATTGGAAATATTTTCTTTGATGAGTATTCTGAAGACACTCAGTAATCCGCTTCTAACTTTTTTTGAGCTTGGCAGCGGCAGAGCACCCATGTCTCTTGGTGCCGCTGCCGCCGTTAATCTTTTTCGATTGAACCCGATATTGACATCCTATCGAATCCTGGCGGTAGAAGCGGAACCGGATCATTTTCTCTGGTCTCAGAAACATTTACATAAGCAGTCGATCAATGCGGAAGTCGTACATGGCGCGGTAACATCAAAAAATGGCAAATGCCGCTTTATGATAAGCCCCGATCCAGCCGCTCATATGGGACAGGCGGTATCAAAGAAGGGGGATATCAAGGTACCGTCTTTTACCATTGATCGGTTAAGAAAACTATACGGGTTTGACCGGATCAATATTATCCATATGGATATTCAAGGATCGGAGGTAGATGCAATCAGGGGGGCAAAAATGAGCCTGAAGAAAAAGTTGATAGATTACTTGATTATCGGTACGCACGGTCTGGATATTGAAAAAAAATTAAAAACGCAGTTGTCCCCGACACATAATCTTCTTGTTGAACTGCCGGTACATGGTGTTTACAAAGCGCCCTCAATCAGCAAGGAATTTCGTTCAATTGATGACGGTGTGCATGTCTACCAAAGGAAAGGGCTTTAAGATTGTTTGGAAGAGATACATCCTATGCTGGCGTAATAAGAAGAGGGGCTTCTCGCTTATTTTTGATAATCCGTTGGCGTTTGTCAGCCGGTGAAATCAATGGCAGTTTTTAAGATTGAAAATGATTCCTTGCCACCCGCGGAGTATACGACGCTTTGACAGGTAACGTTGATTGGTTAACTTCTCAAATGAAGGACCTTTTCTGGATTAACCCGAGCTGGATTCTGGCCGGCATCAAAAAATAAAACAGGCAGGAGCGAATAAGCTGTTTTGAAAACACTATCAGTAGTCGCAACCAGCAGAAACGATGACCATGGCGGAAACCTGATTCATCGCACGCAATTATTTGTTGACGGGCTGATTGCCCAGTGCAACCGGCACCAACTTGACGCGGAACTGATACTGGTGGAATGGAACCCGCCAACGGATCGCCCTCCGTTATCTCAAGCGTTAAAGTGGCCTGAAAATACCGGCAGGTGTGACATTCGAATTGTCCAGGTGCCGGAGGTAATTCATCAGAGAATCCGGTATGCCGAAAAACTTCCGCTTTTTCAAATGATCGCCAAGAATGCGGGTATTCGAAGGGCCCGGGGACGATTCATACTGGCCACGAACATTGATATTTTATTGTCGGACGAATTGATGGCGTTTATCAGTGCCGGCCAGCTTGTACCGGGCTGCCTTTACCGCATTGATCGTTATGATGTATACGGCGATATCCCGGCTGACCGGGGAATGGACGGCATCCTGGCTTATTGCCGTAAACATGTATTGCGGACGAATAACCGATATTATTCAAGGAACCTTGACTCAGGGCTGATAAGTTGGACCCAGTACCCGGCCTGGCCGTTACCCTACATGTCCTTTTTTTTGTATGATTTGCGGAATAAAAGGCGACAGGGAAATAATGTGCCCCTTTGGGCGGCCCGATACCTCCGGTATGTCACCGTGCTGGGGATTCGAATGGTACGACAAATATTTAGCCATGAATGGATCCCCCCGCTCCATACAAACGCCTGTGGTGATTTCACATTGATGGATGCCGATTCATGGAAGTCGCTTAGAGGATACTGGGAGTGGGAGGGCTTCTCCATGCATCTGGATTCTCATCTGCTTTATGCCGCTTATCTGGCCGGTATCCGGCAAAAAATTCTCAAAGAACCGATGCGGATTTACCATATCGAGCATGATATGGGGTCCGGGTATACACCCGAGGGGAAAGACACCCTTTATGAAAGAATCAGTAAAGCGGGTATCCCCATGCTGGACATGGATCAGCTGCGAAACCGGTTCGCAGGGTTGCGGCGTGAAGGCAAACGACTGATTTATAATACGAAAGACTGGGGCCTGGCAAGTGTCGATTTGCCGGAAACACGAATCGGAAGTCAATAATATGACCATTGCCTCCCCCTATGTGTCTTTTGTCGTAACGTCCCGCAATGACGACCCGGGAGGGGCCTTGTTGCCGCGTATGCAGATGTTTGTGGATGGCCTGGTTGTTCAGTGCAACCGGCATCATCTGGACGCTGAGCTGATCATCGTTGAATGGAACCCGCCCCCTGATCGCCCACGGTTATTTGAAGCGATCAGGATACCGGCGGATACCGGTTCATGTCATATCCGAATTGTCGAAGTCCCGCCCGCAGTTCATGCGCAGTTTGAAGGCTCAGCCTCCTTGCCGCTTTTTCAAATGGTCGGGAAAAACACCGGCATTCGAAGGGCGCACGGTGAATTCGTTCTGGCGACCAACGTAGATATCCTTTTTTCAGAAGTGTTGATGCGCTTTCTGGCATCAAAACAATTAAGAAACGATATGATGTACCGGGTTGACAGGTATGATGTAAGAGCGGACATACCGCCCGGCTTGTCCGTTCCCGAACGGCTTGACTGGTGTCGGAATAATATTGTCCGTATCAACGGATCCGATGGGACGATAGCGGTCAAATTCGGAAACAGCCTCCAGGCATGTACGGTTAAAAAAAATATGATCAAAAAGGCAACGGCTTTTCTGGCCGGGCGGAGGCGTTTCCTGCACACAAACGCGTGCGGGGATTTCACACTTTTAGCCAGGGAAAAATGGATGGCTGTGAGGGGGTATCCGGAGCTCAGGGTGTTCGCTCTGTACCAGGACGGTCTGCTCTGTTATGCGGCTCACTTTGCCGGCGCCCGGGAGATGCGGTTGAAGGACCCGATGCGGATTTATCACATTGATCACCCTCCCCGGGGAGACGGCGCCGGCCGGGCTGAAAAATTATTGAAACCGATGCACCGTAATCCGGTCCAGGAACCCGTCGGCGGATGGCTTCTCAGGCGCCCCGGATTGTTAAAGGATAATGATATTGAAAATGAAGGTGTCTTCCCGTTGAGTTATGCCCAGTATCGGGTATGGGTCAAGCAGATGAGGCGGCGAAAGACGCCGATCCTTTTCAATCAGGATGATTCCTGGGGCCTGGCAGACACGTCGTTGAAAGAATGGAGTTCTTCCGCCCGGTGAAAGTAAAACGACTAATTTCAGAACTGATTGATTCGCTCGACCGGCCCCTGGTTTTTGTTGATTGTGGTGCCCGGGGGGGAATCCAGAACATTCTTTCCCGGGCGGTTCCGGGCGCAATCGTTATCGGATTTGAGCCGGACAAGGCGGAGTGTGAACGGTTGAGGCGCGCGGCACCGGAGAATCACAGGTATTTCCCGGTTGCTGCCGGTAAAAGAAAAGAAATCCGGACGCTGTACTTAACGGCCAATCCTTCCTGCTCTTCTTTGTTGAAACCCGATTTCGAATTATGGAACCGTTTACTGGATTGCGAAGCGTTCATCGAAATTCAAGCAGAGCAAGCGGTTGAAACGGTAACCCTGGACGGATTTTTACCCGAATCCGGAATAAAAGATGTGGATCTTCTTAAACTGGATACGCAGGGAACGGAACTAGACATACTGCAGGGGGCGGAATTTTTTCTGTCATCAACTATTCTGGGTGTTATCACCGAGGTGGAATTCTCCCCGATGTACCAGGACCAGGCAGTTTTTTCGGATGTCGATTCTTATTTGAGACAATTCGGCTTCATGCTTTTTGATCTGTCCAGGCACCGGTATCGGCGGACAAGTTATCCCAGGGAATCAGAAACGCGCGGGCAGCTTCTGGCCGGCGACGCTTATTACCTCAAGGACTATCGATGCATTAACCGTAATGTTAAGGAGCAGTTGATGCGGCTGATAGCCGTCGCGTCTTATTATGGTTTCCATGATTATGCATTGGAGATCATTATTTTTCTTCTGGAAGATAAATCCGTTCAGCTGGAGGTCTTCGAAAAAGTGGCCCTGGAGCAGATTTGTCACCGATTTCTGACTGAACCCCTATATCGAAATGGTTTCATCACGAAGATGTTACGTCTGGTGAATCATCCGCCCTTGCGAAAGATCCTTCGTCATGCTGTCATCTTCCTGAAAAAGATAACCAGCAGCTATGACGGCCTGCAGTCAAAAAGCCGTTACGAATGGCGCGATTGATCGCGAAGCCTGACCGGCAAAGCGATGTAAAAGAGAATAATTTGATTCAAGCCGAGGATGATTATGTCGAATTTCAGAAAAGTACCGATTGACAGTGTACAGGAATACTGGAATGCCCGACCCTGCAATATCCGGCATTCAAAGAAACCGGTGGGTTCAAAGGAATATTTCGATGAGGTGGAAGCGCGCAAGTATTTTGTCGAGCCCCACATTCCCGGATTCGCCGATTTTTCAAGATGGCAGGGGAAACGGGTCCTTGAAATCGGTTGCGGCATCGGGACGGACACCATTAATTTTGCAAGAGCCGGGGCTCGTGTAACAGCGATAGACCTTTCTGAAGAATCGCTGAAAGTGGCCGGAAAAAGAGCGGAAGTCTTCGGGCTTGCCGATCGGATCCGGTTTTATTGCGGCAACAGCGAAACTCTGGATCGTTTTGTCCCGGTTGAAGCCTATGACCTGGTGTATTCTTTTGGCGTAATTCATCACACGCCCAGTCCGGAGGCAGTTGTCAGCGGCATTCGGAAATATATGTCGGAAGATAGCGAGTTCCGCCTGATGCTCTACAGTAAGGCCAGTTATAAACTTTTCTGGATTATGAAAGAAGAGGGAATCTGGGATATGGGCCGTCTTGATGAACTGATCGCCCGGAATTCCGAGGCCCAAACCGGATGCCCCGTGACATATACATATACGTTCAATGAGGTCAGGAAATTATTGACGGGCTTTGAAATTATGGATATGCGCAAAGCGCATATTTTTACATGGGACGTCGCTGCCTATAAGAACTATGAATATGTGAAGGACCCGGTCTGGGCCGATGTCAGCGTGGAGCAGTTAGCGGAGCTTGAAAAAGAACTCGGGTGGCACCTTTTGACACGGGCCCGTTTGGCGTTGTAATTGAAACATTATGAGGGGAGTTTCTAAAATGCGATTTTCAGTTATCGGGTTGGGCAAACTGGGCGCCAGTATGGCTGCGGCTATCGCCAGCCGCGGTTTTGATGTAATCGGAGTGGATGTCAGCAATAAAGCCGTGGCTGATGTAAATGCCGGCCATGCGCCTGTCCAGGAGACGGACTTGGAAGAAATGATTTCGAAAAATGCCGAACGCATCAGAGCTACCCTGGATCATGTAGATGCCGTTTTAAATTCGGACCTGTCTTTTGTCATTGTGCCCACACCAAGCGATGAGAAAGGGGCTTTCTCCCTGCAGTATGCCAAATGGGCGTTCCGCGAAATCGGGCGGGCACTGGGGCAGAAAAAAGAATATCACAACGTGGTATTAACCAGTACGGTTTTGCCCGGTTCCACCCGGTACGGACTGCTGCCGATTTTGGAAGGTGAATCGAAAAAAACCTGCGGCCGGGATTTCGGTTTGTGTTACAGCCCGGAATTCATTGCCCTGGGAAACATTCTCAAGGATTTTTTGAATCCTGATTTTACCCTTATCGGTGAGTTTGACGATCGTTGCGGCAGCCAGTTGCAGGCCTGTTATGCTGAAATTATGGAGAACAAGCCGCCGTGTAAGCGGATGAGCCTGGAAAATGCCGAGCTGACGAAAATTTCCGTCAACACGTTTGTTACCACTAAAATCGCCTTTGCCAATATGCTGTCTGAATTGTGTGAAAAAATACCGGGCGGTGATGTGGATGTCGTCACTGATGCCCTGGGTGCTGACCTGCGCATCGGAAGCCGATACCTGAAAGGGGGGCTTGGCTACGGCGGTCCCTGTTTCCCCCGGGATAATGTGGCGCTTGGATTTATGACCCGGGCACTGGGTGCCCGGGCTTCCCTGGCGGAAGTGACCGATCAGTTTAACCGCCAAATGCCGGAAAAACTGTTCCACCAGATTAAAGGGCTCGTCACCAAAGGGTCGACCGTCGCTGTTCTGGGACTGGCCTATAAACCCATGAGCCATGTCATTGAAGAGTCTCAATCAATTGTGCTGGCGAAGTTGCTGGCCGGTTCCGGAGAGCGGGTCATCGGGTATGACCCGCTGGCAGGTGATACGGCGAGGCTCGAACTCGCTTACGACGCGCTGGTATTGGACTCCCTTGAAACCTGTCTGGCGCAGGCGGATACGGTTTTAATTACCACCCCTGATCCGGTGTTCAAGGCCTTGAAAGCCGCGGATTTCACGCGAAGACCGGTAACGGTTCTGGATTTCTGGCGCATTCTGTCTGATGAATTGACCGGTGTCCCCGGGATTAACTATGTTCCCGCAGGACGAAACACGGATGACCTCTCCGGGGAAGCGTTACTGAAAGAGCTCTGGGGTAACGGACCAGAATAGTTCTCACAAAAACAATTCGGGAGATGAAAGGGGCACAACATGGTAGATCAAAGACGGGCGTTGGTTTGTGGAGCCGGAGGGTTTATCGGTTCGCACATGGTTTTAAGATTGAAACAGCAAGGCTTCTGGGTTCGTGGCGTGGACTTGAAGTACCCCGAATTCAGCCCCTCGGCTGCCGATGATTTCCTTGTCGGTGACTTAAGGGATCCTTATGTCTGTCGTTCAGCCGTTGATCAAAGGTTCGACGAGGTGTTCCAGTTCGCTGCGGATATGGGCGGCGCCGGATATGTTTTCACCGGAGAAAAAGACGCGGATATCATGCATAATTCGGCTTTGATAAATTTAAATATGCTGGATGCTGTTTTGAAAAGGAACGTCAAAAGGATTTTTTACTCCTCATCGGCTTGTATCTATCCGGAATATAATCAAATGGACCCGGACAACCCCGATTGTTCCGAAGACAGTGCCTACCCGGCGGCCCCGGACAGTGAATACGGTTGGGAAAAACTTTTCAGCGAACGGATGTACCTGAGCTTTCAGCGGAATTACGGTATGGAAGTCAGGATCGCAAGATACCATAATATTTTCGGTCCGGAAGGAACCTGGGACGGCGGTAAAGAAAAAGCCCCGGCCGCATTGTGCCGCAAGGTTGCCGAAGTGCCTGATTGCGGAGAAATTGAGATGTGGGGTGACGGTAAGCAGACCCGGTCTTTCCTCTATATTGATGAATGTCTTGAAGGTACCCTCAAGCTGATGCGCTCGGACTGGACCGGTCCGGTGAATATCGGATCCGATGAAATGGTTTCCATCAATCAATTGGCCGAAATGGTCATGAAAATTGCCGGTAAAAAACTCCAGATAAAGCATATTGCCGGCCCTCTGGGGGTGAGAGGCCGGAATTCAGACAACAATCTTATTGAGAAAATGCTTGGCTGGAGACCGGCGCAGCCGCTTGAGGAAGGGTTAAAGAATACCTACAAATGGGTATTGGAACAGGTTAATCACCGACATGCATCCAGGAATACATGATTTCTTTTTTTACCATTCCGAAACCTTTTTCAGGCAATATTGCCATTCTGCAGAGAAATGCCATTCAAAGCTGGATACGGCTGCATCCTGACATAGAGATTATACTGATGGGGGATGGCTCCGGTATTAGGGAAACGGCCACTGAATTCGGCATCAGGCATATACCTGATATTGAATGCAATGAATACGGCACGCCGCTGGTAAATGATGTTTTTGAAAGAGCCCAGGCAGCAGCAAAAAACCATCTGCTTTGCTATGTCAATACCGATATTATTTTGCTAAAAGATTTTACATCGATCATTCAAGGTGTATCAAGCCGCTTTGATCGGTTCCTTGGGATTGGTCAACGCTGGGACCTGGACATGACGATGGAAGTTGATTTTTCAGACAAAAATTGGGGGAAGAGGGTTTTCGACCTGATCGAGTCTAAAGGCCGGTTGCACCCTGAAACCGGAATGGATTATTTTTTATTTTCCAAAGGTCTGTTTCAAAATATACCGCCTTTCGCGGTCGGCCGTACTTTCTGGGACGGCTGGCTGGTCTACAAAGCGCGCATCATGCGTGTCCCTGTAGTTGATTTTACAAAACAAGTGACGGTAATACACCAGAATCATGATTACGCGCATCATGCGGATGGTGCTCAAGGGGTTTGGAAAGGTCCGGAAGCACGAAAAAACAGGCAGCTCTCAGGCGGGTTTGCATATTTTTTTACAATAGGCGATGCTGATTGGGCTTTGGGCAAAGATGGCCGGTTAATACGGAATTTTTCAATTCAATATTTTTTTCGCCAATTTGTCGTTTTTCCGGTTATGTTCCCTTATCCGCGATGGAACAATCCGTTTTTACGGTTAATCTGGCAATTACTGATAATCGTTGATAAATTTGTTTGTAAGTTTGTGATGCTTCCGAAAAGGCTCTACATAACTTTTCAGAAATGATTACCGACGGATATAAACCCGCATGAACATTTCTCCCATTGCCCTGTTTACTTACAATCGTCCCTGGCATACCCGGCGGACTGTAGAAGCACTTCAAAAAAATGATCTGGCTGAAGACAGCTCTCTTTTTATTTTTTCCGATGGGCCGAAAAACAGGGCAGATCGAGAAAATGTACTGGCGGTTCGCAGCTATATCCGGTCGATCTCGGGATTTAAAGAGGTTGTTATCAATGAACGTGAAAGCAATTGGGGCCTGGCCGACTCGATTACGGACGGGGTGACGCGGGTGATCAATGATTATGGCCGCGTCGTTGTCCTGGAGGATGACCTGTTGACCGGTCCCGCTTTCTTGCGTTTTATGAACGACGCGCTGGTTTACTACAGAGATCAGAAAAAAGTATGGCATATCAGTGGTTGGAACTATCCGATCTCCCCGGAAGGATTACCACAGACGTTTTTGTGGCGTGTCATGAACTGCTGGGGGTGGGCAACCTGGGCGGACAGGTGGCAATACTATGGGCGTGATCCTGAAGGGTTGATCAAATCTTTTACCAGAAAAGAGATCCTCAGGTTCAACCTTGAAGGAAGTCACGACTTCTGGGATCAGGCCAGGCGGAACGCAAAGGGCCGCATTAAGAGCTGGGCGATCTTCTGGTATGCAACGATTTTCATGCATAATGGTTTATGCCTGAATCCCACCGCCTCACTGGTACAGAATTTCGGCCGTGACGGCAGTGGCATGCATTGCGGCAGCGGTGATAAAAACCGTCCTGCCATGCCGCCGGCTGAGATCGCGCCCGGTCCTTTTCAGGAGAAAATAGAGGAGAATGCTGAAGTTGTGGACCATGTAAAAAAGTTTTTCGCTGCCGAAAGAAAAAGATCATCTCTGAAAGGTTCAATATGCAGATTGATTATGAACAATTGAACCTGGATGATGGCACCCTTAAAGAAATTAAACGGCTCCTGTCGTTACCCCGGGATAAACGTTCCGATCTGGAGCAGATGTGGTTTTTGATGGACTGCGTCTGGGATGAATGTGATTGTGATAATGCGCATCCTGACGGGGAAAAAATCAACCGTTTTTATTCGCATCCGGTCTGGTTGATCAACGGATTGTTTCTGGAACAGCACGAACTGTCCATGCAGCACAGGCAGATTATCAGCGACTGGGTAGCCAAAGCCGGTTTCCAGTCGGTCGTTGACTACGGCGGTGGGTTCGGAACACTGGCCAAATTGATCGCGGCCAAGAGCCCTCATTGCCGGGTTGATGTTTACGAGCCCTACCAGGTTGATCCTGTTACCAGACAGCTGCAAGATGCCGGGCGTATTTTTTTTGTCAGGACGCTGGGGTGCTATGACTGTTTGGTCAGCACAGACGTCCTGGAGCATGTGGCCGACCCCCTGCTGGTTCTCGACGAGATGGTTAAGGCGGTAAAAGAAAGAGGGTTTTTAATCATTGCCAACAATTTTAAACCGGTTGTCAAATGCCACCTGCCACAGACCTTTCATTTAAAGTATTCATTTGATCTTATCGCCGCTAAAATGGGCCTGAAAAAAATAGGCCATCTGGATGGAAGTCACGCCTGGGTTTATTCCAAGGAAAAAACGGTTGGAAATGCTTTGCCGTCAGCCCGAAAATATGAAAAGTGGTCAAAGATACTGTTCCCGTTTTTTGAAAAAACGTATTCAATGATAAATTATTCCAGGCACCGTTTCAGATGAAGGTTTTACACCTGAATACAGTCGATACCTCGGGAGGCGCGGCACGGTCGGCCGGCAGAGTCCATAGGGCGTTGCTTCAGGCCGACGTCGAGTCGCGTATGCTGGTGCAGGTCAAATCAGGCGATGACCCGACGGTCTCAGGGCCGGAATCGAAACCGGCCAGGGGCCTGGGATATGTCCGACCTTCTCTGGATCGATTGGCGCTGTACAGGTATCCAAAAAAAGACGAAGCATATTTTCATCCGGCCGTGATCCCTTTTTCCGGTGTTCTCCGGAAAATCCGGAAGATCGACCCGGATGTGGTTAACCTGCACTGGATTACCGGCGGGTTTCTGAGAATTGAAGACCTCATGCGCATTCAAAAGCCGGTTGTATGGACAATGCATGATATGTGGACCTTTACAGGAGGATGCCATTACGATGAAACCTGTGGTAAATACCTCAGTTCATGTGGATCATGTCCAATGCTGGGATCGATGAAGCAAAAAGATTTGAGCGCCCGTGTTTTCAAAAGGAAAAAACGTGCTTTCAGCAGGATGCCTGATTTGACGGTCGTCGGAACCAGTCAATGGCTATGTGAAACCGCCACCCAAAGTACGTTGTTGAAAGGTAAGCCTGTTATTAACATACCCACGCCGGTTGATCCGCAGATTTTTCGCCCCGTGGAGAAAACGGTGGCCAGAGACATGCTGGGCCTGCCTCCAGACAAAAGGATTCTTCTTTTTGGTGCCAAGGATGCCCTTCAGGATCGCCGCAAGGGCTTCTCGGAACTTTGTCGGGCGTTATTGCAACTGGCATCAAAAAACACCGATCTGGCTGTTTTTGGTGCCGGTCAGGGGGATGGCGCCCCTGATGTCAACCTTCATGTCCATTATCTGGGTAATTTTCATGACGAGCTGTCCCTCAGGATTGCATACAGTGCGGCGGATGTGATGGTTGTGCCGAGTCTGCAGGAAAACCTTTCCAACATCATTCTCGAAAGCCTGGCCTGTGGTACACCGGTGGTCGCATTTCGGATCGGCGGTAACCCCGATATGATTGATCACCAGTCGAACGGTTACCTGGCCGTTCCTTTTGATCCTGTTGACCTGGCCCGCGGTATTGACTGGATTTTGGAACACGCCGATCCGGGCAAGCTTGGTGAAAACGCCAGGCAAAAAGTCCTTGAAAGTTTTACGCCTTCTAATGTGGCTGCTCAATACCTGCGGTTGTATGAAAAAATATCGGCTTCGTAAAACGTCTGATGACGGTCTTTTTAAACAAGGCCCATGATCGAGTGATGACATCCCCACTGATTACTGTTGTTACCGTTTCCCTGAACGCTGTGCCGTCTGTTGAACAGACCATCCGGAGCGTTTTGGATCAAACCTGGTCTCCGCTTGAATTGATTATAGTGGACGGGGCTTCTACGGACGGCACATGGGAGATTATCAGTAAATACAGAAGCCGCCTGGCGCACGCCGTTTCGGAGAAAGATGATGGGATCGCCGATGCCATGAATAAAGGGATCGCCCTGGCGAAAGGGGATTTTATCGTTTTTCTTCATGCCGACGATTATTTTCATAATGTTCGCAGCCTGGAGCAGGCAATGGCATTCTGCAGTGCCGGCAGTGATATTATCGCTTGCGACATACTGTTCGGCAGGAAGCTTGAAAGGTATACACCAAGAGGATTCAATTGGTGGTTCAATTTTAAAACCGGTGTTTTTCATCAGGGTGTCATATGCCGTCGAACCCTGCTTGAGAAGCTGGGTGGATTTGACAAACAGTTCCGGATTGCAATGGATTACGATTTTTTTCTGCGTGCTTACCGCAGTGGCGTCTGCCTGGCCAGGGCGCCGGTCGTGCTGTCGGTAATGCGGGACACGGGTATCAGTACCCGGGCGGATTGGGACGGTCTGGCCGTGCGTTTTGATGAAGAAAAAAGAGTGCATGAAAAAAATTGCCGTTCTTTTCCCATGAGGCAGGCGTATGCACTTTACTGGTTTTTTTATCTGCCATATCGGAAGGTGCGATATATAATGAAAAACAGAAGACGCTGTTAGAAACGATGACTGAAAATGCGTATTCTTGTTCTCAGTAAACGGCGATATACAAATCTGGACCTGATCAACGACCGTTTCGGCCGGATCAGGGAAATACCTCTGGCACTCGCTTCGGCGGGTCATGATATGGCGGGAATCTGTTTGAGCTATCGACCCGGCGATGAAGGCCCCCGCGACGATGTCAGTGGGGGGAGCCGGGTCGCCTGGCAGGCATTAAATCTCCGGCGGCTGTTTTCCCGGGGATCGAAAAGTTACTGGCAGGCACTCAAGAAGATAACCGAAGACTTCCGGCCGGATATCGTCTGGGCCTCTTCGGACATGTTCCACGCCATCCTTGCCGTTCCCGTTGCCCGGCGGCTTGATGCGGCGCTGGTGGTCGATTTGTATGATAATTTTGAAAGTTTTCCGGTGGCACGATTCCCCGGACTGGTACCGGCTTTTTATCGGGCATTGCGTCAATCGGACGGTATTACCTGTGTCAGCCGGCCATTGGCCGAATATGTGCGTCAGCGCAGTGCCTGTCACTGCCCGATCGAAGTCATTGAGAATGCCGTCCCGCCTGGTTTTTCCCGCCCCATGGATCAGGCTGATTGCCGTCGGGAACTGGGGCTGTCCGATAAGCACCTGCTCATTGGAACGGCTGGAGCGATTTCCCGCTCAAGGGGGATCGGCACACTGTTGCATGCGTTTGAAAAGCTCGCCGCCGAAAGGGCGGATATTCATCTCGTTCTGGCCGGTGACCGCGACAAAGGCGTGCGCCTGCCGCAAGATTCACGAATTTATTATCTTGGCTTATTGCCGCCGAAAAAAATTCCTGTTCTTCTGTCCGCCCTGGATATATCGGTCGTCTGCAACCGGGATTCAGCCTTTGGCCGGTATTGTTTTCCTCAGAAATTTTATGAAAGCGTGGCCTGTGGTGTTCCGGTGGTTGCGGCCGGTACGGGTGTGATGGCGGAAATATTGAAAAATTATCCGGACCATCTGTTTGAACCGGAAGATGCCGAAAGCCTGCTTACGGCACTGCGCCGTCAGATTGAAAACCCGGTGCCCTTGAAGATGGAAGCACCGACGTGGACACAACGCGCGGTAAGCCTTGAACGTTTTTTCGGCTCTGTGTTGCAGCGCCGGAGAGGATAATGTTTTTTGTTTATCGCTTCAGGTTATACTTGATGATGACCCAGATCGCCCGAAAACCGTCTAGCCAGTTGATCTTTTTCCCTTCCTCGTATGTCCTGCCGTAGTAGGAGACGGGCACTTCATAGATCCGCAGTTTTTTCCTGGCAAATTTAGCGGTGATTTCCGGTTCAAATCCGAATCGGGCTTCTTCAATGGTAATCCCGTCCAGGGCCTCTCTTGTAAATACTTTGTAGCATGTTTCCATATCCGTCAGGTTCAGATTGGTAAACATATTGGACAGCATGGTCAGAAATTTGTTGCCTAAATAGTGCCAGAAGTAAAGCACCCGGTGAGCCCCGTAACCGGCAAACCGTGACCCGTACACGACATCCGCCTTTCCGGACAAAATAGGCTGCAGCAGTGTGGGGTATTCCGTGGGGACGTATTCCAAATCGGCGTCCTGGATAAGCAGGATGTCTCCCGTGGCCTTTGAAAGTCCGGTTTGCAGCGCGCGGCCTTTGCCGCTGTTTTTGTCATGGTAAAGACAGATTAAATCCGGGCGGTTGATGGCTTTAAGTATATCCCGGGTGCCGTCAGTCGAGCCATCGTCAACTACGATGATTTCCTTGCGGTATGGTGTTTCAAAAACCATCTCCAGCATATCGTTGATGGTCTCTTTTTCGTTGAATACCGGCATGATAATGCTGATCAGCGGTTCTTTTTTCTGAAGGGGTGCATCTGTCATAGTTGTTAACATACCCTCCTGTCTTCAGCTTTTAAATCCTTGTTGGCTTCCATGTCGAACCACATGGCAAAGAGTGTGAACTGGCTGGCACTGATAAAGGAAAACATGGCTGCCAGCGCATTGATGGGGGGTATATGGCCGGTGGCATACCATACCCAGAAGAGTCGGACAAAAAGGGCGAAGGTTGTAATGCCAAACAAACATCCCAGCATGTAAAAAAAGATCAAAGGATGAAAATCCTTGATGATATATTTTTTTTTCATCCGCCAGAAAAAGCGCTTTAAAAGCAGCCAGCTCAGGGTAAAAATAATTTTTTTTACTTTCAGACCGGATCGTTCACCGATGTTATAAATCGGCTTTACCGGTACGTCCGCTACTTTGAAATTGTGGATGTTCAGAAGGATCAGCAGATCGTTGGGCTGACCGTAGCGCTGATACATTTGATCCCATTCAATCGTATTCAGAGCGTTTCGGCCGATAGCCGTGTAGCCGGACTGAAAGTCCGATACATGCCAGTAACCGGAAACGATTTTGGTTAAGAGGGACAGAAAGGCGATGCCGAAATAACGAAGCGGCGGCATCTGGTTGTAAGCGTTACCGGAGAAAAAACGGTTTCCTTTGGCATAGTCCGCCCGCTCTTCGACTACCGGATCAATCAGCGCGGGAAGATCGTCGGGATGCATCTGTCCGTCACCGTCCATGCGGACGGCGATGTCGATACCTTTGTCAATCGCCCAGCGATAACCGGTTACCAGGGCCCCACCGCAGCCCTGGTTTTTTTTGTGCTGAAGAAGAAGAATCCGTGAATCTGCTGACGCGCAGGCAAGAACGATTTCGGCGGTCCGGTCTGTACTGGCGTCATCCACAACCGCGATGGAATCGACGAAATCCGGAATACCTTCCAGGACTTTTTTTATCTGCGTGGCTTCGTTAAACGCCGGAATGATGATCGCCAGGGATTTTTGTTTATACATGCCAATCAGTTATTTTAGGTTAACTTTCTTGATATTATATCTTCATAGCGCGAATTTACAAGGGTTTTCTGATCGCGGACGGTTTACGGTCAATGAGCATGATTCTCAAATCCATGACATTGGTATTGGTCGGTCCGGTCATCAGCAGGCTTTTGAGCGGCTTAAAAAAGGCGTAGGCATCATTATCGAGCAGGTAATGATCGGGATCCATGTTAAGGTGTCCGGCTTTTTCCAGTGTCCCGGAATCAACCACGGCACCTGCGGCATCAGTGGGGCCGTCTGTTCCGTCGGTGCCGCCGCTTAAAATGACAATATCGTCAAACCCGGCGATATTCTTCACGACGGCCAGGCAGAACTCCTGGTTCCTTCCGCCCCGGCCGTTTCCACGGATGGTTACGGTGGTTTCACCGCCGGATAAAATACAGGCCGGTGGTTTAACGGGCCGGCCACGGGCCAGGCATTCTGTGGCTATGGCCGCATGCATTCCGGCAATCTCACGGGTCTCTCCGGTTATCGTTGAGGACAATATCAGCGTTTGATAACCGGCCTGTCGTGATTTTTTTGCGGCAGCGTCAATGGCGTCGTTGATGCCGCAACAGATCAGGCTTTCCGCCCGCTCAAAAGCAGGATCCCCCTGGGCCGGTGTCTCCATGGCCGGATCAGTCAGCCCGGTTTCAAGATGTTTGATCACGCCGTCCGGTAACGCCTCGGCGATACCGTGCCGATCGATGATTTGAAGGCAGTCGATGAACGTTCCGCTGTCGGGAACCGTCGGGCCTGAAGCAATATACGAGGGATCGTCACCCACCACGTCTGAAATGATCAGGCTGATCACCGTCGCCGGATAAGCGGCCCGGGCCAGCCGTCCGCCCTTGATGGCGGACAGATGCTTCCGGATGGTATTTATTTCCTGGATGGTGGCACCGCAGGACAGGAGGACATGGATCGTCTTTTGTTTGTCTTCAAGCGAGAGGCCTTCGGCCGGCAATGGCAGCAGCGCCGACCCGCCACCGGAAATAAGGCATATGATTAAATCGCGGGAACCGGCAGCAACGGCCATGTCCAGGATCTCAGCCGCGCCGCGCAGGCCGTTTTCGTCCGGCAGAGGGTGGCCGGCTTCAACCAGCCGGATTTTTTTCAGCGGTGTCGTGTATCCGTATTTAACGTTGATCAATCCATCGGTCAGCCGGTTGCCGATCAACTCCTCAATGGCCTTGCCCATGGCCGCCGATGCCTTGCCGGCCCCAATGACATAAATATGTTCAAAAGAAGCCAGTTCAAAGGATTGTCCACCAACGACAAGACGGTCATCAATGATCCGGCAAACAGCACTGACCCGTTTTTGGGGCTCTACGGCCTTCAGCCCGGCTGTGAAAATTTCCCGGATGTCTTGGTGCATCTGCTGTAAGGTTTTTTGCTGATGTGTCATTAGCCGCCGGTCCGCTGTCGGAAGTAAACCCGACCATCAGGGGGGCAGCAAGCTGTGCCATACCCTGTTTTATCAGGCTTGAAAGAGCCACGGTTTTGTAATAAAACGTTATTGAGCCGGGATTATATAACCATTTCTTTTATATCAGGGTCAGGGGCTGTCAGTAAAGGTTTAATAAAACGATGTATCGGACCGGTATTATAAAGGGTGCCATGAAACCCCGCAGGCTGCAATTTTTGGAGAGCGATTAATGCGCTTGCCTCACCATCAATCAACGAAATCCGTCTGGGATGTATCGTCACAATACGTTAACAACTTACGTTCATTGACGCTGCAGACGCTTGATTTTGCATCAGGTTACCGCTGGCATCTGTATTCCCCTTTTGTTGTTTTCCCCAGGCATGAAGTTGTGTTTCTGGCAGTACCCCGGGCCGGATCGACTTCAATGGGTTTCGCTTTGACGCCGTTGCTCGGCAACGGATTGAACTTTCACTCGAAACGTTTGAAACAACATAAATTCCGTCATTATATGCGCAGTTGCACGCCGCGTGAAGCAGCCACCCGGTATTCGGGTTATTTCAAGTTCGCATTCGTACGGAACCCCTGGACCCGATTGTATTCATGCTATTTGACACGGGTTCGAATTAAACCCAATCGATATTTTCGCTATTTTGGACTGGATCAATGTAAAAATTTTGAAGATTTCGCCTTGCGGGTTTGTGATATCCCAGACGAACATGCTGATGCGCATTTTATCTCACAAACTTATTTGCTGACCCATGAAGGCAGATTTTTGCCCGATAAGCTTTTTCGGTTTGAAATGTATGCCGAAAGTTTCCGCGAAACAAGTAATATTATTAAAGACAGGACCGGTATAAGCCTGCTTGAAAGGCCGCATTACCATAAGACGCCGTCGCAGGATTATCGTCGTGCTTATACCGCAAGGATGGTTGACCTGATCGGCAACCGTTACCGTGCGGACTGTGATCGGTTCGAATATACCTACCCGGGTTGATTCTTCGTTCACGATTCCAGTAAGAAAAATCGGTACCTGCTTGACAATATGTTGTTGTTGACCGTACATTTGGATAAATTTACGCCTTTAACAAAAAACACCAAAAGATAGTGTCCACCCATTTATTATGGGTGGAAACCAGTTAACCCCTGGATCCTGGAGGCTCTTATGACCGGTGAAGGGCAGAAAACGGCAACACCCTTGAAAGGTGAGTTTCTGATTGCCATGCCGGCCCTTAACGATCCCAATTTTTCACGGACGGTTGTCTGCCTCTGCGAATTTTCTTCCGAAGGTGCTCTGGGCATGGTCATAAATCGCCTTTATTCCGCTTTTTCCGCCAAAGACCTTTTTAATGAGTTGTCCATTGAATATATTAAGGAAGCCGAAGGCTTGCCGATTTATAACGGCGGACCGGTCAATATCGGGGATGTTTTCATCCTTCATGGCGCACCGTTCAATTGGGCGGGAACCCACCAGGTCAATCCCTGGTTGGCGCTGACGAACACACGGGATATCCTGGACGCGATCGCACAGGGAAGAGGACCGGCGTCTTTTCTGATTATTCTGGGGTGCTCCGGCTGGGGGGGCGGACAACTGGAAATGGAACTTAAGAACAATTTCTGGCTGACTGCACCTGTTGATGAAACAGTCCTGTTTCAGACGCCTGTTGATCAGCGTTGGGCAGAGGGGATGGCCCTGATCAATATCGATCCGGCCTTTTTGTCAGGCACTGCCGGAAACGCTTGACCCATAAGCGGTCACTTAACGGCCGAATCCTGCTGTTTCTGGCGGCTGTTCTTTTTTTTCTTAGTGCATTTCCCGTCTTTACGCACAAACGCACACAAGTTGGGATTGTAATATTCCTTGCAGTTTAACGGGTTCGTAAGCGGGCACTGGGTTTTTTTTTGCTTCATAATCTTTTCATATCCTGATAAAAAGAATACTACCATAACACTCGGTAGGAAACAAGGGCCGAGACCCGTGAACATGTAATAATTGGGATTTTTTAATAAAAACTTATGAATGAAACGTATAATACGCTGAAAAACAGGCTGGTCGAACTGGATGCTTCACTTCTGGACCTGATCACCGAGGTTAAGGGCCTGTCCGGTATTGTCGGCAGTTCCATGCAGGAATGGGAAAATATCTGCCGCAATGTTGAAAAGCAGGTTGCCAGGGATAATGTCCGGGTAGCGGTGGTCGGACCTATCAAATCCGGTAAGAGCACGGTTGTTAATTCTTTTTTCAAGGGAGATTTCCTGAAGCGTGGCGCCGGTGTCGTTACATCAATGGTGACCAGGGTCCGTGCCGGGGATCGACTGTCGGCCAGGCTGTACTTCAAAACCTGGGACGACGTCAACACGGACTTATCTCGGGCGGTGGTCATGTTCCCGTCGGTACATTTTTCGACCAAACAGGAAGAGATCGATATCCGGAGTGATGAAATCCGCCAGGAGCTTGCCAGGGGGCTGGCCGCGCTTCCCCGGGAATACCTGATTGCCAGGGACAGTCGTAATATCAACAGTGTGCTGCTGGCCAATTATCTTGAAGGATACGAATCCGTCCGCGAAATTATCGGTTCCGAAGTCGTGACCATGGATTTTGCTTCCGACCAGTTTGCCCGCCACAGGGATTTTGTCGGTTTCGACCATCTGGCGGTTTATCTGAAAGACATCCAGATCGTCATTGATTCTGTTGATATGGATCCCAGCATTGAAATTGCGGATTGCCAGGGCAGCGACTCCCCCAACCCGCTTCACCTGGCCAGAATCCAGGATTATCTGCTGATGACCAATTTAATCGTTTATGTCATCAGCAGCCGGACCGGGGTCCGCCAGGCGGATATCAATTTCCTGAACATGATTGACCGGATGGGGATTGCCGGCAACCTGCTTTTTATTGTTAATTTTGATTTTAATGAACATGAGACCCTGGCCGGCCTTGAGGCCCTGGTCAGCCGGGTGAAGGATGAATTGTCATTAATTTTACCGGATCCGGAAGTTTACGTTTTTTCCGGTCTTTATAACTTGCTGCGGTCCCTGGGGACAAGTGGTATCAGCGAAAAGGAAGCCAGAATGCTGGGACAATGGGACCTGGAACAGGCATTTGTCGCTTTTTCCGAAAAAGGGACCCGGTCTTTCGAGTCGGCCCTGTATCATATTCTGGACAGAAAACGTTATTCGTTACAGTTGAAAAATCATGTCGGACGTCTCGGCCTGGTAACTTCCGGTCTTCACCAGTGGGCGTCGACCAATATGGACATGCTGACAAGGGATGACCAGAGTGCCGCGGCCATGCTTGAACAGACACAGCGGCACAGGAAAAAACTCGAACAGGCGGGTTCATTATTAAAAAGCACGCTTGAGGGTTCATCCCGTAAGCTGGAAAAAGAGCTCAAAACAGACATTGACCGGTTTTTTGACGGCCGGACCGGGGATGTGCTTCCCAATGTGGTCAATTTTATCAAAAGCTGGAATACCGATCTGGGAAAATATGAAGGCGCCCTGGCCGTATCCGGTTTTTCTAATACGTTTTACATGGTTTTTCAGGAGTTTAAGCAGGGGCTGGACAAACACATGGCTGAAAACATAAATCCGCAGATAATGGGGTTTATCAAAAAGCTGGAAGGGAAGATCAGCGAACATTTTGAAGGTATTGCATCTTCTTTTGATGTCATGGCCAGGGACGCCATAGCAGAGTTTAAAACCGGTATGAAGGATATGGGAGTGGTCATGAGTCTGGGCGTTCAGAGCGAAATCCGCGCCAAGGATCTGGCTGTCATAAAAAAACACCACACCTTAAAGCTTCCGCCGGCAGACTTTATCATGAATTATACCAGTAAGATTAAGACGGAAGCGGTCATGCGGATGGGGGTGTATTCGCTTGGCAGAATGATCAAGCAGATTTTCAAAAAAACATCTCCAAATGACCGGACCGGAGAAATCCGGGCCCTTAAACACGGTATCGCCCGTCTTAAAGCCGATACGGAA
Source organism: Desulfosudaceae bacterium (assembly GCA_963674745.2). Classification (GTDB taxonomy): domain Bacteria; phylum Desulfobacterota; class Desulfobacteria; order Desulfobacterales; family Desulfosudaceae; genus JBFMDX01. The sequence goes on from CAXXDV010000001.1 coordinate 2,679,484, forward strand.
AAAACGGTTGTCTTTCATTTTAAAAGTTACCGGGAAAACATAAAATTTCAGTATATTTTCAAGCTGGCCGAGGCGGTATCGGATAGTTTTTACCGGGAAATTATTGATCGTTTCCGGATATACAACGCCGACATCGCCCTTCTTAGGGATGCGGTCTCCGAAAAGCGCATTGACAAAGGCCAGCTTTCTGAACTATTGAATAAGACTAAACAAGTTGCCGCCGATGCCGGAAATGACATCCGGCGGTTGGCCGATGATATTGAATTGATTGAGACCGGTCTGGAGAATCAGAAGGAGAACCGACAGGAGGCATAAGATGGGAAACGGAAAGGCCAGAATTATTGCCGTGGCAAATGAAAAAGGCGGGGTAGGCAAAACCGCGATGGTGGTTAATGTGGCGGCGGCGCTGACCCTGGAGAACAAACGGGTGCTTGTGGTTGATATGGACCCCCAGCATAACGCAACCATTGGCCTGGGTGTCAAGGTTGGAGATGGAATGACAACCATATATGATTTGATTGCCGGCGAACAGCCCCCGGACGCGCGTCAGGCGGTGATAAAGACGCAATGGGAACAGCTTGATCTGATTCCTTCGCATATAGATCTGGCAGGTGCTGATATAGAACTGGCCGATATGCCCGGCCGGGAAAAAAAGCTGGAACAGGCGTTGTCTGTTTTTGCCGATGAGTATGATTTTATCCTGATTGACACACCGCCAAGCCTTTCACTGTTGACGGTTAATGTGTTCGCTTGCGCCAAAGAGGTCCTGGTGCCGTGCCATACGCATCCCTATGCCGTGGCCGCCCTTGAAGACCTATTCGATACCATTGAGAATATCAAGCTGGGCATTAACCGGGATATCCGTGTCACCGGTATCGTGCCGACTTTTTTTGACAAACGGACCCGTCTGAGCCGGACGATAACGGACCGGCTGAAAAATGACGAACGCTATTCCGGATATCTTTTTGATACAATGATCAGAACAAATACGGCCGTGGCCCTGAGTTCGGATGTCGGTAAGCCGGTTGTGTTCTTTAAGAAGAGCAGCTACGGGGCCTGGGATTACACCCGACTGGCCGAGGAACTGCTGGATAAGGGTTAGAGGGGGAGATATGATTTACAATATCGAATATGAAACAATGCCGCGGGAGGCACTGGCGTCCATTCAACTGCAGCGCCTGCGGTCGACACTGGAGCGGGTTTATGCCACGGTTCCTTTTTACAAGAAACAATTTGATAAGGCCGGCGTCAAACCAGCTGATGTAAAGTCACTGGATGATCTGCAACGGATTCCCTTTACCATCAAACAGGATTTGCGGGATAATTATCCGTTCGGGTTGTTTACCGTGCCCATGGATAACGTGGTGCGGATTCATGCTTCTTCCGGCACGACCGGCAAACCCACGGTGGTGGGTTATACGGCCCGCGATATCGATACCTGGGCCGAACTGATGGCGCGATCGCTTGCCGCGGCCGGTGCCTGGCGTGGTGATATTGTTCATAATGCTTACGGGTACGGCCTGTTTACAGGCGGCCTTGGCGTCCATTACGGAGCGGAGAAACTGGGCGCTTCGGTTATTCCCGTCTCCGGCGGTAATACCAATCGTCAGATTTTGATCATGAAGGATTTCGGGCCGACCATTCTGACCGCAACACCGTCTTACACCCTCCACCTGGCGGAGGTCGCCGAAGAAATGGGGGTCTCTTTTCATGATCTCAAATTCAGGGCCGGCATTTTCGGCGCTGAACCCTGGTCGGAGAACATGCGTCAGGAACTGGAAGCCAAGCTTCACTTAAGTGCCGTTGATATTTACGGGTTGAGCGAAGTCATGGGGCCGGGTGTGGCCATTGAGTGCCATGAAGCCAAAAACGGTCTGCATATTTTCGAAGACCACTTTATCGCCGAAGTGATCGATCCTGAAACCGGTGAACGAAAGCCCGAGGGTGAAAAGGGGGAACTGGTGTTTACCTCCCTGACCAAAGAGGCCTTTCCGGTCATCCGCTACCGTACCCGGGACATCACCGCCCTTCATTCAGAGCTCTGTGTTTGCGGACGAACCCATGTCAGGATGGACCGCGTCAGCGGCAGAACAGATGACATGTTGATCATCCGGGGTGTGAATGTTTTCCCGTCACAGATCGAAAGCGTGTTGATGGAAATGGAAGGCGTGGAACCTCACTATCAACTGATCGTTGACAGAAAAGAAAATCTGGATGTGCTGACCGTAAACGTCGAGGTGGGTGAAAAGCTTTTCTCGGATGAGGTTAAGGGCCTTCAGAATATGGGAAACAAGATATCCAAAAACATAAAAGAGTTATTGGGCGTTTCAGCGGTGGTCAAACTGGTTGAACCGAAAACGATTGCCCGCAGTCAGGGAAAAGCGGTCAGAGTTATCGATAACCGTAAGATATGAACAAGGGGGGAATATGCGTGTTGAACAGATTTCCGTTTTTTTGGAAAACAGAACCGGTCGATTAGCCGAAGTGGCCTCTATTTTAAGCCAGGCGGGTATTAATATCCGCGCGCTGACGGTGGCTGACACGTCTGATTTCGGGTTGCTGCGTATGATTGTCAATGATACGGAAAAGGCCCGGCGCGTACTAAAGGAAAACGGACTCACCATCGGCAAACATAATGTTGTCGCGGTGGAAGTGGCGGATCAGCCCGGTGGCCTTTATCATATCCTTGATTTATTGAGCCGGGCGGGGGTCAATGTCGAATACATGTATGCCTTTGTCCGCAACAGCGGGGATAACGCTATTATGATTTTCCGTTTTGATAATACGGACAAGGCTATTCAAACCTTGACAGACAATAATATTAAAATGATTAATGGCAAGACGGTATACGCTCTTTAGTCCGTCTGTAAGCATTTTTTTTATTTGATAATAGGTGCTTTTTTTGCTATTATGGTTATTTAGGATTAGGGGGCGGCGTTGTATACAGGTGAAACCCCTGTTTCCGTTTTTAGTATCTTAAGTTGTTGACGAGAATGTTTTTTTGATAGATAATAAATCATATTGATAAGTCAGATGATGAGGAAATCGCCATGTCAGAACTGACACTGAAGTTTAAGGACAACATTATCAGTCAGATTTCGCTGAAAGATAAAAAGACGTTCCATATCGGGCGGCGAAAAACAAACGATCTTGTTATTGAGAATCTGGCTGTATCCGGGAGCCATGCCAGAATAGAACAGATGGATAACGGATATGTCCTGTCCGATCTTCAGAGTAAAAACGGCACTTACGTTAACAGAAAACCGATTACAACCTGCCTGTTGAAAAACGGAGACATCATTCAGGTCGGTATGCATACCCTTGTATTTTCTGATAAGAAGGGTGCCAAAGCAGAAAAGAAAAAGGGTTGATCCGGCGGTTGCCTGATCAAGTAGATGACCGTCTCTGTTAAGGCACGACAACGGTAGCCTTAATGGCCGTTAATTGAATATGTTTTACGAATCAGTTGGATTTCAGTTTCTGCATCAGGTTGCTGTTTATTCTTTTTAATTCCATTCGCTCTTTTTCCAGCGCTTTTATCCGCACCATATATTCTTTTATTTTTTCTTTCAGCTCGTTTTGAAGCGAGCTTTCTTTTTTGGCAAACTCTTTATTCAGCCTTATCTTTAATAATTCGATTTTTTTCAGTTTGGCAGCCGCCTGCTTTTTGGCATTGGTCAGCACGGTTTCGGCTTCCATTATTTTTGCCTGGGATTTGGAACCATTTTTGATTCGAAAATAAATTCTCAGCCAGATAAAAGAGGCCATCATAAGAATCAGCACAACCAGAATCCCCAGCGCCAGTTGCCGGGAAGAAGCGAGGATCGGTATGACCGTGTCGAGGAACTGCAAAATCAGCTGTATCAGGTCTTCGACAATCATGGCGATAGCTTCGGACACTTTGATGCCGGTAAAATCTTGGGCGTAATACGCCTGATAAATGAAATGGCCGATATGTGTTCCGATGATGCCGATAAAAAACCAGAATGCTTTGCTTTTGACTGCCCGCATTGGCTTTCTCCCTATGCAATAGCTGTTAGATTGCTTCAGTTACTCGGGCAGCAACATGTCTCAGGTACCGTTGATGCATAAAGGTCGGACAAAAAAATAAGCCCGTGAATATTTTTACCATTTTACCCGGGATGGTCTGTGAGTCAAGTGCTGCCCGGAATATTCCGTTATTTTTCCGCAATTGGGGCCCGGGTAATCAGTTCCGGGTAGTTGGTGAATACCCCGTCAACCCCCATTTGTTCCAGCTTTTTGATTTCTTCAGCACGATTGGCGGTGAACACGAAAGCCGGACAGTGGTGGCTGTGTATTTTGTCGATTAAAGACGGCGTGGCGTGGGCCAGGTCACAGTGGATGGAATAGGGTGCCATTTTTCCCTCCCATTCGGTGTGACGAAATCGGTTGGTCCTCAGGTTGGGGGCAACGGGCAACCGGGGGGAACGGGTTTTGGCCTGGCGGAGCTGTTTGTGATCGAAGGACGAAACCAGAAAATCCTCGTATCGCCAGCCATGGTTTTTTATATAATGGTCGATCAAATCACAGACCGGACCGGCCGTTTTGGGCCCTTTGAGCTCGATGTTGACTCTGATCTGCCCGGCGGTTACGTCCAGGACTTCGTAAAGCAAAGGGATCTTTTCTCCGTCGCCGGCATCCAGTTTCCGCAGGTACTCAAGACGGTGGCGGGTTACATATCCCTTGCCGTTGGTGGTCCGTTCCAGGCGGCTGTCGTGAATCACCACCAGCTCGTTTTGCACGGTATATACATCCATCTCGATCCAGTCCGCGCCGAGTTCCACCGCCTTTATGAATGCGGCCAGGGTGTTCTCCGGGGCATGCCCGCTGGCGCCGCGATGGGCAAAACAAATCATACGTTTATTCATCATTAATCATCTATAGTTGCGGATGCTGGTCGAACTGGTCCGATACGCACTCCTGTGCTTGACATTTTCCCGGAACCAGATGGGCACAGCCGCGGCCAGCAGCAACGGCGCTTTCTGATCCGGCGTTACCAGCATCTGTTCCAGTTGTTCAAACAGCGGGTTGCCGGGGGCGGGGTCAGTAAATGGCGCGAGCCTGCCCTGGCCATGAACCCCCCTCAGCGTCTCATATATCATTTGCTCCGTGGCCGCGTAGTTCTTACCAATGCCGGCCCTTTCCGGTTCCCGGCCCGGATTCTGTTCTAAAAATACGGCCTCAATCGGCACGTCTTCGGTTCGCAGGGTGTCGATCAGGGGCAGATCCTTCTGCCCGGCAGCCATGACAACAGTCGGCCGGGCACTGACGTCTTTTTTGGGGCGTCTGTCCTGGCTGTAGATCCTTTTACGAATGGTATAGGTTTTGTCATTGTAATACGTAATGATCTGTTCCGGAAAGGTCTTGGCGGGGCCCTGATGTGCGGCTATAACCGTGTAGTAATGCCTGACGTTTTTCAGTTTTTTTTCCAGGATAACGAAAAAAGCGGTTGTCGAGGCCTGGTTCACGTGTGTTCCGATCAGAATCATGCAGTCATCCTTGCTTGCCAGGGCGCTATATTTAAAAAAGTTAAAATTTAGATGGCAAAGTAAAACGTTCAAGGACTCATATTATAAGTCATAAGTAAAAGCGGCGTAAACAGGGAAATGATCAGATGGATAAACACCGTCAAAAGGTTCTGTAATGATCTTTTTATTCGTCAGGCGGGCGCCCCGGCGCCAGAGAATCCAGTCCACCCGGTCACTGACGGCGCGACCGGTGAACTTGTGAAAGGTGCCTGATAAATCGTCTCCAAAGACATCGGAAAACGGGGCATTGTCCTGTGTCAAAATCTGATAGCAGGGACTTCCCGGCCGGGCATTAAAGTCACCACATAAAAACTGGGGTGCCGGGCCAGGAGAAAAATCAGCCAGCCGGTCGAGAATGATACGGGCGCTTTCTTCCTGGACATGATCGTCAAAATCAAAATGGGTGTTGACACAGGTAATCCGGTGATCGTTTTTTTTGAATATCCCCATTACACATTGCCTGGGCCAGCGGCTGTCCACCATCCGGCTGGGGATTGTCGGCGCATGGCTGAGAAAGAACCGGTCATGTTTTACGCACTGCCAGTTCCGGTGATAAAAGATGACGACGTTCTGCCAGAATTTCGGTGCCGGTATTCTTTCGCCGATGACCCCGTAATCCGGTAAAACCGTTTTGAAAAAGGCGGCCTGGAAATCATTGACCTCCTGCATGGCAATAAAGTCCGGTCGCCATTCGGTCAGCAGCGCGGCAAAGGCATCCTTTCTGTTCTCCCAGCTGTGGGTACCGGTATCGGCCAGGCCGAAACGGACATTGACCGTCATCAAAGAAAAATGCAGGCTTTCTGTATGGGCATGGGAGGTCATGTCAGAAGAAATAGCCGCTTGACTGTTTGTTGTCAAGCATCATGAATGGCGCTTTTGGTTCAGGTGAAAGCGCAAAAAAAGGAGAGGGCCGGTTTGCTGCCCCCTCCTTTTTTTAATGGCCTGGTTATTCGACCCACTTGACTAAAGGGAATTCCCTGTCCACGGGCCGGTCTGTTTTAACCGCCGGGTAGCCCAGGGTAAGGACGGTGGCAACACTGTCATACGGCCATTCGATACCCAGCTTCTTCCTGAATTTCATCTTGGTTTTGGGGTCCAGGTTAAGCGCGTTGGACACAAAACCGACATAACAGGTGCCCAGGCCCAGGGAATGGGCCGCCAGCACCATGTTCTGGGCGCAGATGCCCATACCCAGTTCCGGCTCTGAAATGTGCAGGTGGTGGGTTAAAAAGAGAATGGCCACCGGCGCGTGGAAAAACACATCCAGCTGTTCATCACCGAATTTGGGTGTGAGGAGGGCCTGAATCGCTACCATGGGGCGCTGATCAATGGAGTTGGGCTTGATAAAGGCCAGCGCCTTTTTGGCAAAGGTGCGCATGGGGCCTTTTCCCTGGTAGAGCTTTGTGAATATTCCCAGAAATTTTCTGGTGTGTTCGGAAAGATCGTTCATCATCTCCCGGTTGGTCAATACCACGAATTTCCAGCCCTGGCAGTTACCTGCTGACGGCGCGAACCGGCCGGCTTCCAGCACCCGGTTAACAAGTTCTCTGGGCACGGGATCGGGTTTGTATACCCGGACGGACCGACGGGTATAGACGGTTTTTTCCACACCCGTGAGTTCAGGCTCGATCTCTTCTAAGGGCACCGGCTTTTCAAGCTGAAGCGGGTTGGGCATGCCCAGGCCTTTTTCCGCGGGATAGTTAAAGCTGTATGCCCACCGCCCTTCGACAACTTTGTAAAAAGACGGGAACTGGAGCGCGTCCTGGGGACAGATGGCTTCGCAGGCGTGACAGGCAATGCAGATTTTGCCGAAATACTGGATGCCGACAAATTCGGGCTTTTCCGTGCCGCAGCACAGGCAGCGGCCGAATTCGGCTTTGGCCGCCTCAGGTGTCAGGCCCCGACAGACCTCGGCGGCGGGGTCGGCCAACCGTGTTTTGACATCCAGAATCGCGGCGTTGTTTCTCGGGATTTTGGGCTTGCCATGCAGGGGGTTGCCTTCGTAAGATACCGTAATTTTTTCTTCAGCCGGCAGGGGCCGGCCGGTCAGAAAGGCGTCAATGGCCAGGGCGCCTTTTCTGCCGGCGCCGATGGCCTGTGAGACCGTAGCCGGCCCGTAAACCGCATCGCCTCCGGCAAAAACGCCCTTTACGGAAGTGGTGCCGTTGGCATCGGCCCCGAGCCATCCTTTTGCTTCCTTGAGCGGTTCAATGCCTTCCGTGTCGAGCTCCTGACCGATGGCGACGATCAGGGTGTCCAGGTCAATTGAGAATTCACTGTCGCTTATCGGGACCGGGCGGGGACGGCCTGAATCATCGGCTTCGCCCAGTTTCATTTTTACGCAGGTGACGGCCGAAGCCTTGTTGGCACCGTCCACGTCAATTTTTACGGGTGCGCACAGGTATTCGATTTTTACGCCTTCGTCTTCGGCGTCTTTTACTTCTTCGGGGTAGGCCGGCATTTCACTTGCCGTGCGGCGGTAAATAATGGTGACCTCGGCCCCCAGTCGCCGGGCTACGCGTGCCGCGTCCACGGCGGTATTGCCGCCACCCACGACGACGACCTTCTTGCCCGGGGAAACATCTTTCTCCTCCATCACATCTTTGAGGAAATCAAGGCCGGTCATTACGTTCTCAGCTGTTTCCCCTTCGATTCCCAGTTTGGGGGATCCCTGGGCGCCGGCTGCCACATAGACCGCGCTATAATCCTGTTGGAGCTGGTCCAGGCCGATGTCCCGGCCGATTCTGGTGCCGTATTTTACGGTCACACCCAGGTCGGTGATCCGCTTCATCTCAGCGTCAATCACGTCCTGGGGCAGCCGGTAGAGGGGAAGGGCATATGTCAGCATCCCGCCGGGGTTGTCCGCGGCCTCGAATACCGTCACCTGATAACCCATTTTCGCCAGTTGATAGGCGCAGGACATGCCGGCCGGGCCTCCGCCCACAACGGCCACGGTCTCTGATTTTTTCTGTTCCGGCATTGGGAAAGACAGTTTGTGCTCGATGCCGTAGTCTCCGATAAAACGTTCCACGGAATTGATGTTCAGGGATTCGTCCAGGTTGCTTCTGTTGCAGGCAGACTCGCACGGGTGAGGGCAGACCCGGCCGGTGACGGCCGGAAAGGGGTTGTGCTCCACGATGCATTTCCAGGCGTCTTCCATGGCGCCGCCTTTATTGAGGATTTCCAGGTAACCGCGGATATCTACGCCGGCCGGGCATCCATGCTGGCAGGCGGCTTCCTGTCGGGGTGAAGGCGTCTGGCGCGGTACCATCTCGATGGTCTGGCAGGGGCACTGCATGACACACGCCCCGCATCCGATGCATTTGTCTTCGTCCACGGTAATGGAAAACGGGCTGGAGACTACCGGTGGATCGTTAAGATACTTGTATTTACTGGTTTTGATTGTATCGCTCATACCTTTCCCCCTTTTAGCCATGAGTTGCTTTTCGGCTGTTAAACGCACCCGGATTAAAAACATTTTATCAATAGCAGAGCCGATTCGGCCTGTCAACAATTTAATATCATGATTTTGAAGTCATCAAAATTCATTTTCAGAAGGGGTATTCGGACTGATGAATTTGTGCGAAAACAAAAATCTTTTTCATGCTGCATTCTTCGGAATTTCAATCACTAACAAGACTAATATATCCGCTTGAATTTGCAAACCTTAATTTTTCACTTTTTACTTTTCCAGGGGCATGAAAGGCCCCTCCAGGAAGGTTTTTAAACAGTTATTTCGTATTAATAATGATATGGTCAGGGCGATGGTTGGTGTATAGTGGCGCTGGCGATTTTTTGCAGTATCTTAAAGTGTTTCGGGGTACCGCCATTGCTGCGTCGGTAATAAATTTAACCATCCTGGAGGAAAAGCAGGCGGTGAGTTTGATGATTTTAATTTGACTGTTGCAGATCCTGTGTTATTATATAGATACATTTATTGTTCTTTGGGGGCGAAACGGCTTCGACGGGGATAAAAGATGCCCGGGTTGCATGCCGAGTTCCGTCAGCTCGTAAAAGGGCGGATCTAAACATAATCGCTGACGATTATAATTACGCTGTAGCCGCTTAAGGCGGCTTCCGTCCTGCAGATTCTTTCCTGTGGATTCTGTTAGGGCGTCGACTAAGCAGGATAGCGACCCCTCCATGTCTGTAAAGGGAGAGCGAATACCTACAGAATATCTGTGTGAATCGTTTGCCTGAACCGTATTCACGACAGAGACATCTAAAGTTCAGGATAAGCATGTAGACGCTCGTGTTGAATGTTTCCGGACGCGGGTTCAACTCCCGCCGCCTCCACCATTATTTGTTTTTATTTTCAACAACTTGCAGTTCACCGCCGTCTTGGTCTGACACAATCCTGTCAGAATTCCATGCCTTTTCCAGTCGGGAACCATCATCCGCTGCTGGGGTGTGCCGGTAATAATGGTCCACAATCATCCGCGTTGTCGTATGTCCCACCTGCTTTTGAACGAAACTCATCCGCTCGTTATTATCCAGTGCGTTTGTGATGAATGACGCACGGGTATCTTTGATACTGATGTGCGTCGATAATCCGCTTTTTTTAAGCGCAGGTATAATGACAATATGATTTAACGTGTGTCGATGAATAGGACGGCCGGCTTGGTTCATGAAAACCAGATTTTCCCCATTCCCCTGCCATGTCCGCTTACGTTGCTCCCGTAACGCCTCAATCACCATTCCAGGCACTTTGACTTCCCTGATTGAACTGTCTGTCTTCGGTGTCTTATGGATGAGTTTCCCACCCTCACCATGAAGCAAATTCTCCCGAATTTTTATCGTAGCATTCGCCAAATCGATATTTTTCCATTTTAAAGCTGATGCTTCAGCAATCCTTACCCCTGTGAAGAATAATAGAATAAATAATGGTCTCCATTGCTGGTCTAACGCATCAATAAATTGTTTGATTTCAGCCAAAGAAAGCACTCGATTGGCTTTGCTTTTGGTCCTTTTAATAGGGTCAACATCCGCAAAAGGATTGGACTGGATGATTTGATGCTTCTTGGCGAACTTCATTACAAGCCGAAAAGGCGTCAGAATATTCTGCTTTGTTTTGCTCCCGCATTTAAGCTCGCTGATGAAGCTCTCGATGCTGAGACTGTTAATGGCGTCTATTGGCATATTCCCGAAACGCGGTAAAATATGACTGTTCATCACTTTCCGGTAGTTAAATAATGTTGTTTCCGAGAGTTGGGGCTCTATGATTTTTTTCCATTTCTGGGCTATCTCCCCAAATCGCACAGACGGCGATACTTCAACTGGTTCCATCTTGGGAAGATGTCCGTGAATATCAATCTGTTTCAGATACTCATCGCGTTTTTGTCTCGCTTCTACAACTGACTTCGTATCCAGGGAAAATCTGTACGGCTCATCAATACCCCGAACTTTTTTTCGGAAATACCAAACCCCGCTGCTCTTATCCTGATACAAATAGCGATTTAATTTGTTTCTTGCCATGTTCATATCCTCCATTCTTTCTTCTCAGTAGCGGATAAACATGGCTTTTCTCTTTTGATTTTAACCCTTGGTTTATCACCCCCCTTGTTTAAAACGGTATTTTTGTCCCGAAACGCTCTTATTTCTTCACTGAAATATAATACTTTCCCGGATCCAGGAGCCTGCCAATACGAAAACAGACCTTTCTTTCTCCAGTTGATTATAGTCCCTTCTTTTACACGAAAATAATCTGCGACCTCTTTCTGGGTCAACATTTCTTTTTGATCTAACAAACTTCCTTTTTCCATGAGTTTATACCTCCCCCGGATTCAGCGTATTAGCCGAACCCTGCCGGGAGATTTCGGAGGGTAACATAATGGGGTGGTGCGTTATTTTAGCACCAAAAGATATTCTTGAAGGGAAGGTCTGCGTGGAGCCTTATCCATCAAGGGGTAACATAATTGATTGTTCCGAATCCCCTTGTTTATTGGTTAAAAACGATTATTGCTTGTCGTGGTCATCCCCCCTTTCTTTTTTTCTCCTGAAATTTTGCCTGCCTGACTGCGTTGTTGCATCGCTTTGAACAGTAGCGCTTTTCCTTTGCGGTAGACTGAAAGAAAAAGCCCTGGCATTTTTCACAGCGCTTTATATGGGTAAACAGTTCCATGTCGTTGCTGATAGCTTCCATGAACCGGAGGGTCAGCTTGTGCTTTTCAATATTAATGTCCAGTTTCCCGGGTTTTTGCTGCGGCACGTCAAAATGGGTTTTTATCTGGTTCCTTTTCTGGGTAATGCGGTAAACGAACGGCTGCTCTACATAATATACTGGCTCTATGGAAACGGCTCTTTCCAGAAGACTCCTAGTATGGCTGACCAATTCCCTGAAAAACTCCCGGCGGTCTTCAATGGTCTTTGAAGGTGCCTTTGCGTCCAGTCCGTTGGTATATTCCTGACACTGTGCCGTGAAGTTTAAAAACTGTGACCCCTCGGCGTCGTTGAAGGTGATATGCGCAAGACGATAGGCCACCCGCTCCATCTGTTCTATGGAAAGGTCAGCAGTATCGGTATTGGCAAATTTTATTAAATCACGAAACTCTTCTTTTCCCATTTCCCGGTCTCTTCAAAAAGGGTTGATATATCAGCTTCATTCTGTATATTAGAATATAACACAACATATGATGGAGTCAATTCTTTTTTTGTATTATTTCAAAAAAATAGTTGACAAATCAAAATTAATCCGTAAAATTAAATTATAATTTTAATTAACGAGAGAAACATCCCGCCAAAGCGGTCTAAACCTCCTCGCCAGACAACAGGAGGCTAGACTATGCAAACACAAATTGAAACCCATCCAGAAAACCCTGTAGAGCCATCATTGCCCGCTGAACATCAATTTACAGTGGAAGATGCCGGCGATGAAGTTCAAGGCGCTCCGGGAGCTTTGAGTGGTCAAGACGCCCCGAGAGAGTTGACGGATCAAAATCCCCCAGGCGATTTGAACAATCAAGTTCCCCCGGGGGATTTGATCTATCACGATGAAGATTTTGAAATGTACGATGCCACGGCGATCATAAAATGTGAACTGGGACCGGATTTTTTGGATCCGACAGACAGCACTCATGTCATTATTGTAAGAACAGCAACCAACCGTACTATTTGCATTGATGGCTACAAGATGGTTAAGGACGCCATATCAAACAATCAAAAACAGGTCCGCTGTTATACCTATTCCATTTCGACTGATGATAATGAAGAAATAGCCATCCGCAAAACAGCAATCCGCATGCTTCCCAAAGCGGGCAAGTGTCGTTATGCAGAGTTGATCCGGAACGTTAAATTCCTTTTTGATATGTTATATGCGAGCCGCAAAAATCCGCAAATTTTTCAGCATGGCGGGGTAAGAAAAGGTGAAAAATTTAATGGCAACAAGGAAGAGGATATCCGGACGATTCTGGCCAAAAGGCTCGGAAAATCCCGAAACACAATCAGTGATTACCTGAATTACGGGGAGCATCTAAACGAGAACGTATTTCAGTATCTTATTAATAATAAGGCAAAAAAGGATTTCTTTGAAAAAGTCCAATCAAACAAAAGGATAAAGGTAAAAATCCTGAAAGGTCGCAATTTAGAGGATGATGCCATTACCGAAGTGATTTCAGCGGATATGTTTAACTGGTGGCTTGAGTATAAAAACAATAAAGGGAAAATTTCGAGTATTACCGCTCCACCAGCTCCACCATCAACCGGAAGTGAAAACCTCGACGATGATGAACCGCTGGAAGAATTTTCTTGTCGACAACCACCAGCAGAAACAAATCCGGACGAGAACATATCAGAAATTTCGATCGATGAAATACATCGGCAGATGGAGGAGATGGCAGAATCATGGGATAGCTTTGCTAAAGGTAAACCCACACCTGATGAAATCTCGCCTTTTTTAAGGGTTCTTATGTTAGATATTACCCGAATATCCCGCCTGACGAATGAGCTTATACAAAACCAACAGGACGACAGTTAAACAACCATCCAAAATTAACCCGGGGGCTGATATCAGTATCGTTAGCCCCCACCAATAATAAACAGGAGATATGAACATGGGACAATTAGTTAATTTTTGCGCCGGGACCAATAAAGCTATTTTACCGGCTGAAAAGGTCGAAGCGATTTTATACAATATTATTGATAACGGTATAGATGAAAAGGTGCGCCAATATACTCGGGAGATGTTTGAATTCGCCGGCACTGAAATTCCCTTTCAGGATAGCAGCGGCTTTCAGATTTTCATAGCCGAAAGCAAAGGGAAAATAGTTAATTCTGAGCCGACACACCCTTTGAAACTTGACGAAAAAGAAATAAATATAGCGCCCTGGCATGTCATAGAAGTAGCCAGAGAATTAAACCCCAAAATAATAACATCACTGGATTATCCATTGAGACCGAAGACTTCCGAGAAAGGACAGGAATACGAATTCATCCAAAAAATGGACATCAATATTAAATGGGCGAAGGAGACAGCCGAATTACGAGAAAAATACTGTCCTGATACGAAGCTGTTAGTACCACTGCAAGCCTATAATGTCGAGCAGATGGAAATCATTCTCAACGAGCTGTCCGGAGTCAATTATGACGGTGTAGCGCTGATAGCCAGGGCGCTGGATACTAAGCAGTTGACACTTTGTCTATGCCGTTTGTATCAGCTGGGAATTCAGGAAGTCCACATGCTGGGCGTTTCTGAATTTTTTAAAATAGGGCTTTTTGCATATATGGCACGAAAGCATTTTGACTGGATATCATTTGATGCGACAACATGGCGTGAAGTAGCACAAGGTGCAGGCTTTATGAGCTCTTATGACTTGTCAGTGAAAAAAATCGGGGGGGTAAGGATTGATGAAACCATAAAAAATACCTGCCCATGTCCATGGTGCCGCGGAACGACTTTCACACAGATAAAAAATATGCCGCAGACGGACCAGATAGCCTTTCTACGCTGTCATAATTTCTGGGTAATAGATCAGGCTGCGAAGGAACTTTACAATAACTCAGATAGCGTTTCAGCCCTTGAACGACACTTGTTAGGTAGAACCGATAAAACGGGAAGAGTGAAAGCCCTCTGCTATGCGCTGGATTTGTTCGAATTATTCAAAGATGGCGATATCAACGACCTGAAAGCACTTCTGCAATAACAACACCGATTCCAAAGTGGCCGGGCTCAAATCGATTGGGTTCGGCCATTTTTATTTTTGCATCGGTGGAAATCGTTTAATGGTTTAATCCGAAAGCGTTTTTAAGAACTGTACGCCCTAATTGCCTACCAGTCGGTAATTCAGAAACATTACGCCCGTCAAAACCAGTCGTCATCTATATTCACATAGAA
>CAXXDV010000002.1:0-131627 GCA_963674745.2 Desulfosudaceae bacterium
ACGCCGATGACTTCGGGGGGGTGATGCCGGGCGGTAACGTGACCTTTGCCGCCGGTGAGAGCTCTAAGGTCGTCACCGTGGCGGTTTCCGGCGATATGGATATCGAAGACCATGAGGGGTTTGTCGTTTACCTTTCCAACCCGTCTGCCGGGGCCCTGATCACCGCGGCTTTCGCAGCGGCCACCATTGTCAATGACGACAGTCCTGTCGTTATCACCCCTGTTATCCCTGTGTGGCTCAAACCGTAACCATGGCCACCGCCGCCACCAGCATCACCATGGCCGGTAACCCCCAGTGCGACGTCATGAACCTTGACCTGGCCGCAACCGCTGTCGTCTCCCGGTTATCATGCCCATATGGACGGCTCCGGCTGCGGGGATGTCATCAATGCCGATCTGGTAGGCGGTTTTGCTGTCGGCGGAAATTTTTTGAATATTCTCGGTGGGACCAGCAGCGATATCATTAATGTGGCACTGCGGGCGTCCAGCTCAGCTTCGGCTCCCCTGACCAGAACCGGGACGGCGTCGCAGGTGATCGCCTCCAACACCGTTCATATTGATGGCGGTCAATGCAACGATAATATTTCCGTTCTTTTGAGCGCCGAAAGCCTTTTCAGCGTCACCGGTACGCCATCGGCCTCGATCGGTTTCGTTGTCGGCGTTGTTTCCGGTAATGATATCATCATGCTCGGCGGACCGGGCAATGATACCCTGTCCCTGTCCGTTTCAGGACAGGCCGGGGCCGTTGCCTCGGCCTTCGCTTCGTCCTCATTTTCGACTTCATCATCATCGTCCGCATCGTTTTCAGCCCTGGCCTCGGCTTTTTTTGTGGGTGGTATTGTGACGGGCAACAGTGTTGTGATGAGCGGCGGCTCGGGAAATGATCACATGAGCGCCATGTTTCAGGCTACCGTCCAGGAAGGAGCCGCGGCTTTCGGGCCCGTGGCAAGCGCAGGTGCCGGTTTCGCCCTGGCTTTTGTCGGTTTCGGCAGCAGCTTTAATCACATCGCCATGCTCGGGGGCAGCGGGGCGGATACGATTTCTTTGACCCTGTCGGCTTCGGCGTCCATTGACGTTGAGGCGTCGGCGACCTCTTCTTCCGCCCTGGCCGTTGCCAACGGCGCCATAGCCGGTGTTTTCAACAACGCTATTACGGTGACCGGCGGCGACGGGCACGATTCCCTGTCGGTTTTACTGAACGCTTCAAACCAAGTGAGTGTTGCAGCCGACGGTGATGCCGCCTTCATCGGCGGCATCACCGGTGCCTTCCCGTTTCCCTTTTTCAGTGCCAGTGGCGTGATTCTCAACAGTATCCATATGGACGGAGGGCTGGGAAACGATCTTCTGGCCTTGACTCTTTCCGACCACGCCGCCGGACTGGCCCGGGCGGATGGGACGGCGATCGCCCTTGTTCATGCCAGCCCGGTACGGGCCCTTGTCGGGGGAAATCAAATCACCATGACCGGCGGCGCCGGGGACGACACCTTGATGAGTGTTCACCTCAATGCCCGGGCAACGGCCACGGCCACGGCCAGCGGCATGTTCGGAGCCGTCGCCGGAAGCCCTTTCCCCGTATTTCCCGGCCCCGGTCCCGGTCCCCTGAATACCGGGCTCAACATTCCTTATGCCGTCACTCAAAACGCTGCCCTGGATGGTGTTTTTGCCCCGGCACCGACGCCGACGCCTGTAACCAGTGGTTTCCAGGCCATGGCCCTTTTTAATACCATTAATATGAGCGGGGCCCAGGGCAGCGACAATCTTTTTCTGGAGCTCTCGGCAACTGCCGTTGACCTGGCGCAGGCCTATGCGGGATCGGGCACGGCTTCCGCCACAGCCTCTCTGGCCGCCGCCTACGTCGGTGCTAATGATATTTTCATGACCGGCGGTACGGGCAACGATACCGTCGGGTTGACCCTTTCAGCTGAGGCTTCCGGTGTTGCCGTGGCCACAGCGGGGACGGGGTCGGCTTTCGCCTTCGCCGACGCGTCGGCAATGGTTCAAAGCAATACGATCGACATATCCGGCGGTGATGGCGGGGATGATGTGGCCGTGACGCTCCGGGCCGTCGCTAGCGCCACCGCCGACGCCTCTGCCGCGGGGTGGGTCAGCGCCCGGGCGTCGGCCTTCGCGGAGATATCCGGCAATACCATCAACCTGTCCGGCGGCTCCGGCAACGATGCCCTGGCCTTGCACCTGACCGCTTCGGCCACAGCCACTGCCATGGCCCAGGGCAGCTCTGTCTCTGCTATGGTGACGCAGGCATCCGGTATCCATAACAACTTGATTTACATGACCGGCGGCTCCGGCTCCGACACCCTGGAAATTCTGGTCAGCAACCCCGGCGGTTTATTCGACGGAAACCTTATTTCCATGAACGGCGGAACCGGTTCCGGGGATGGAAACGATCATTTCCACCTCTTTTTCAACGCCCTGACGGGCAGCTCCAATGTCGCCCGCATCTGGGGCGGGGTGGGCAGCGATACCATTTCCATCACGGCCGACACAACGGATGCCCTGTTTATTTTCAAATACGCAGGCACCAATGAACTGGGGGACAGCATTAACGGGCTGACCATGAGCCATCAGTTCAATTTTTCTTTTGCCGACATTGCTTTTAACGGTATTACCGCAGGCGGCGTACTGACCGGAAACTGCTTTGTCGCCGGAGCGGCACCCGTGGCTACGGATACCAATCATTTCTGGTTGTATAATACCACCGCCAATGCGCTGTATTATGATGCCGATGCCAGTGCCGGCGGTGCGGCGCAGCTGGTGGCCCAGTTTGATGCCGATGTTGGACTGACGGCCGCTGATATTACCTTTTTTTAACCCGGAACCCGGTTCTTTGCGCGTACCGCCTTAAAAAAAGCAGCAATCGATGAGTCATGGTCTTTGGCGAAGGAGGTGTCAATCCTTTCCCGTTTACCGCCAGGTCTCGCATTTACAAAGCGCAAAAAAATATATGAAAACAATGGCTCCTGCTTAAGGTTCAGATACGTCAGAGATATTCTCCGCTGAATCGATTTCCCGTTTGATTTGTTCGATGTAACCTGCGTCCGCAAAACTGTAATTGCCGCGATCACCGATAATGATGTGGTCGTACACGGTGATGCCGACCATGCGGCAGGCGGCCATGAGGCGGCGGGTGATACGGATGTCCTCGGGGGATGGGTCCGGTTCGCCGGAGGGGTGGTTGTGGCAGAAGATCATGGCTGCCGCGTGCAGTTCCAGGGCCCGTTTGATCACCTCCCGGGGGTACACCGCGCTCTGGGAAAGGGTCCCCTCAAACAGGACTTCCGAAGCCAGGACCCGGTTTTTGGCGTTTAAGAAAATGCCGACAAAAACTTCCCGGGTGCGGTCCCGGATCATGTGATTCAGATAATTGATCAGATCCCGGGGATTGCCGATCAGCGGCTGCTCGGCCAGCCTTTTTTTCAGGTAGCGGTCGGACACGGCCTTGATCAGCTTGATACCGAAAACATTATTGGGTCCGATGCCGTGAATGCGGCCGAGTTCCCCGGCCGAGGCTTCAAGTACACCGGGAAGGGTTTTAAATTCAGCCAACGCCGCCTTGGCCATGTCTTTGCAGTCTTTGACCGGGGTGCCCAGGGTCAGCAGCAGTTCGATGACTTCATAATCGTGAAAACCGTCCAGCCCGGCGGTGAGGAATCGCTGGCGCAGGCGTTTGCGGTGGCCGGCACCTTTGTGTTTGGTCATAGTGGACATCCTTGTCGCACGCTTTACGGGGATTCGGGTTCTTTCCGGTTAGGTTGTTCCCTTGACCCCTTGAATCCTTTTTATCAGTACCCGTTGTTCCCTGCTATTTCCTCGTCGATTTCATGTTTCAGTGAGCGGGTCATAAGCCTGAATACCGCTTCCTTGGGATCCAGGTCCTCGTAAAGAATATGATACATTTCGTTGCAGATCGGCATTTCCACGCCGATTCGGCGCGACAGGTTGTAGATCGACTTGGCGGTCTTGACGCCTTCGGCGACCATGCGCATGTGGGCCAGAATTTCTGCCAGTTTCATGCCCTGGCCGAGCTTTGTTCCGACCGTGTAGTTCCGGCTTAAATTGCCGGTGCAGGTCAGGATCAGGTCACCCACGCCGGCCAGACCGGCGAAAGTATGCGGGTCTGCGCCCATGGCGATGCCCAGGCGCCTCATTTCCGCCAGACCACGGGTGATCATGGCCGCCCGGGCATTCAAACCCAGGCCCAGGCCGTCACAGACGCCGGAAGCCACGGCAATGACGTTCTTGACCGCTCCCCCGAGTTGAACACCGGTGACGTCGTTATTGGTATAAACCCGGAACAGCGGCGCGGAAAACACCTGCTGCAAAAATTCGGCGGTTTCCTGTTTTTCGGCGGCCACCGTCAATACGGACGGCAGATTGGAGGCGACTTCGCGGGCAAAGGTCGGCCCGGAAAGGGCCGTCAGCCGTTCCTTGGGGATATTTTTCAAGGTCTCGTCCAGAACGCCGGTCATGGTCAGGTGAGTTTCGTTCTCTATTCCCTTGGAGGCGGTTACGATAATGGCCTCGGGATTCAGGCTGTCCGCCATTTTTGTTGAAACATCACGCATGAGGTGAGACGGCACCACCATGAGGACAATGTCTTTATCGGCTACCACCGCAGCCAGATCGTTGGACACGGATATGCCTTCGGCCAGTTGAATATCCGGCAGATACAGTTTGTTTTCACGTTCTTTTTCGATCTGATCACACAACTCCGGCTCATAGGCCCAGAGCGTGGGCGATAATCCCTTGGCGGCCAGCAGATGCGCCAAAGCCGTCCCCCAGCTTCCGGCGCCGACAACGCATATCCTGGTGCTGGTTGCATCATGATTCATCAACTTCTCCCTCGATATTTTCGTTTCCGGTGCCTGCGTCTTCAGCGCCGGCGTCATTGTCACCTTCGTCATCCTCGTTTTCTTTTTCCGCCAGCCTGGCCGCGCCGGTGACGGTGTCGCCTTCATCCAGCCCGATCAGTTTAACGCCTTGGGTGTTGCGGCTGATGACCGACACGCCGCTGACCGGGATGCGGATGAGTTTTCCGGAATCGGTCATGATCATGACGTCGTCTTCGTCCTCGACCAAAATAATGGACACCACCAAACCGTTTCTTTCGTTGGTCTTGATGGTAATGACGCCTTTGCCGCCCCTCTTGTTGATGGGGTATTCGTCTATTGAGGTACGTTTGCCGTAGCCGTTTTCGGTAATGGTGAACAGGGTCTTGCCGTGGCTGAGCACTTCCATGCTGACCAGGGTGTCGCTGTCTTCCAAATTCATGCCGCGGACGCCCCGGGTAACGCGTCCGGTCGGCCGAACATCAGATTCCAGGAAACGGACCGACTTACCTTTTGCGGAACCAAGGAAAATATTCCAGGACCCGTCGGTGATCCGGGCGGCAATGAGTTCATCTCCTTCGATCAGGTCCAGAGCGATAATGCCGCCGGTCCGGGGACGGCTGTAATCCATCAAATCGGACTTTTTGACCATGCCGTTGCGGGTCGCCATGAAAATATAGTAACCGGCCTCAAATTCAGGCACGTCGAGCACCGTGGCCAGCGCTTCGCCTTCTTCAAAATCAAGCAGGTTGACGATGGCGCTGCCCCGGCTGGCCCGTCCGGCCTGGGGAATTTCATACACCTTGCGCCAGTATACCTTCCCCTTGTTGGTGAAGAACAGAAGCGTATGATGGGTGGAGGCGATAAACAGCCGGTCCACAAAATCATCCTCCTTGGTCCCCATGGCGGTAATGCCTTTGCCGCCCCGCTGCTGCTGGCGATAGAGGCTGATGGGGTTTCTCTTAATATAACCCGTCCGGGATACAGTAACCACCATGTCTTCTTCAACGATCATATCTTCAATATTGATTTCCCGGGAGGGATCCTTGAACACGACTGTTCGACGTTCATCCCCGAAGCTGTTCTTGGTCTCAGCCAGTTCGTCCTTGATCAGGTTGAGGACGATCTGTTCGTTGCCGAGGATCTCTTTAAACCAGGCGATCTGTTTCAGGGTTTCCTCATATTCGGCGACGATTTTATCCCGTTCCAGTCCGGTCAGCCGCTGCAGCCGCATTTCCAGGATAGCCTGGGCCTGGGCCGGAGAAAGCGAGAACGTTTCGATGAGCCCGGTTTTGGCTTCAGGCGGAGAAGGTGACCGACGGATCAGGGCCACCACCTCGTCCAGGTTGTCCAGCGCGATTTTCAGCCCTTCTAAAATATGTGCCCGCTCCTCGGCTTTTCTCAGGTCGTGCCGGGTCCGGCGGATAATGATCTCTTTGCGGTGAAGGATGAAATAAGCCAGGATCTCTTTTAAAGACAAAAGCTGGGGCCGGTTGTTGACCACGGCCAGCATGTTAATGCCGAAACTGTTTTGAAGACGGGTATGTTTATACAACTGGTTGATGATGACTTCGGCAAACTGGTTTTTCTTCAGCCCGATGGCGATGCGCATACCGTCTTTGTCGGATTCATCCCGCACATAGCGAATACCGTCAATGACCTTGTCTTTGACCAGGTGTGCGATTTTTTCGATCAAGACGGCCTTGTTGACCTGGTAGGGAAGTTCATCCACCACGATGGTTTCATCGTTTTCCTTGGCGTCTTTCTCGATTTTGACCCGGCCGCGGATTTTAATACTGCCCCGACCGGTTTCGTATGCTTCGCGGATACCTTTGTCACCATGGATGATGCCATAGGTGGGAAAATCCGGGCCGGGAATATGGCTTATCAACTCGTCCGTGGTAATATCCGGGTTATCGATGAGTGCCGTCAGAGCGTCGCATACTTCAGAAAGATTGTGTGGCGGGATGTTGGTGGCCATGCCTACGGCGATACCGGCTGAACCATTGATCAGCAGGGCCGGTATTTTGGACGGCATAACCGTCGGCTCGACCAGGCTTTCATCATAGTTGGGCGCGAAGTCAACGGTTTCCTTGTCAAGATCCTCCATCATCTGGTGCGACAACTTGGTCATGCGCACCTCGGTATAACGCATGGCCGCCGGAGAATCACCATCAATGGAGCCGAAGTTCCCCTGGCCGTCAACCAGTTGATAGCGCATGGAAAAGTCCTGGGCCATTCTGACGATGGCGTCATAAACGGCCGAGTCGCCATGGGGATGATATTTACCGATCACGTCACCGACGACACGGGCGGACTTCTTATAGGGCTTGTTCCAGTCGTTTTTCAACTCGTTCATCGCGAACAGAATGCGACGATGAACGGGTTTTAAACCATCACGGACATCGGGCAGAGCCCTGCCGATAATTACGCTCATGGCGTAATCCAGGTAGGATCGCTGCATCTCTTTTTTGATGCTTATTTCTTCATGACGTACTTCTTCAATGTCTTCCATAGATCGTTACCTTGTATTTTTGAACAAGCCCTTCTTTGTAAACAACAGCTGGTTATCCTGGCTTAAGGCCGTGGAAACACTAACCCGATATGTTTCATGAAATATCGGGCTAAACGGATGCTTTCGATGACCGTGTTAAATCAGCGGCCTACAAAAGCACCGGCCGCGACCAGGAGCATGAACTCATAGGTGAAGACCGCAGTGTAGCTGCCCATGAAATGAAACACGATGCCGCCGCCGATAATAGCGGGTACGCCGAAAAAAATCAGGATGCCGATGATTCTCGGAATTGTCATGGTTGTACTCCTTTATTTATTTGTTTGGTTTATCTTTCAATGACCATGGCCATGCCCATGCCGCCGCCGATGCACATGGTGATCAGACCCTTGTGCAGGTCATTCCGTTTCATGTGGTGAATGGCCGTGACCATCTGTCGCGCGCCCGTACAGCCAATGGGATGGCCGAGGGAAATCCCGCTGCCTAACGGGTTCGGCGTTTCCTTGTCCAGGCCGAGTTCCCGCATGCACCCGATGGCCTGTGAAGCAAAAGCCTCGTTGAGCTCGATCAGGTCAAAATCGGAGATCGTCATATTTAGGGTTCGCAGCACTTTTCTTACGGCCGGTACAGGTCCCAACCCCATATAAGCCGGGTCCAGCCCGCCGGAGGCGAAACCTTTGATGGTCGCCATGGGTTCCAACCCGAGTTCCCCGGCTTTGTCGGCGCTCATCATCAGCACTGCCGCAGCCGCGTCATTGATGCCTGAGGCGTTGCCGGCGGTTACCGTGCCGTCCTTGTCAAAGGCCGGTCTCAGTTTGGCCATTTTTTCCATGCTGGTTTCCATGGGCCGCTCGTCAGTGTCGAAAATGATGTCGCCTTTGCGGTTCTTGATGGTAACCGGTGTTATCTCTTCGGCGAAAAGACCGCCTTTGATGGCAGCCAGAGCGCGGGTATGGCTCAACACACCCAGTTCATCCTGCTCTTCTCTGCTGATATTGTATTTTTTGGCTATATTTTCGGCAGTCATGCCCATGTGGTAGCCGTAAAAGATTTCATACAGGCCGTCAAACACCATGAGGTCGTATATGTCACCGGTACCGGTCAGTTCCATGCGATGCCCCCATCTGGCCTTGGGCAGGGCCATGGGTGCCAGGCTCATGTTCTCCTGGCCGCCGGCCACAATAACATCGGCCTGACCGGTCATAATAGCGGCCGCGCCGGTGCCGATGGCCTTTAAACCGGAGCCGCAGATCTTGTTGACGGTCATGGCCGGCGTCTCTTTGGGCAGACCGGCCCGTATCATGGCCTGCCGGGTGGTGTTCTGACCCTGGCCGGCTTGCAGAACGTTGCCCATAATCACTTCGTCAATGGCCACCGGGGCAGCTGATTCATCCCAGTCAGCGGCCTTTTGCTCGAGTTCTACCGGTCCCTGGTCTTTTAAGCTGTCGGGGGCAAATTCGGCCATCAGGTCGCTTTTAACCGGTCTTAAACCGGCTTTTTTGAGCAGGGCTTTCATGACCATGGCACCCAGGTCGACAACGGGGACGGTTTTCAGTGAGCCACCGAAAGAACCGATTGCGGTCCTTACACCATCTACAATAACAACATCCTTCATCTGCAATCTCCTTATACGTCTTTATCTATCAGTATTTTTAAAAACAGTTCATCGAGTTGAGCCTGATCTATTTCAGACGGCGCGTCCGTCAACAGGCAGGCGGCTTTCTGTGTTTTGGGGAAGGCGATGACATCCCGGATAGACGCTTCACCACAGAGCATCATGGCCAACCGGTCAAACCCGAAGGCCATGCCGCCGTGGGGCGGTGCACCTGAAGCCAGCGCTTTTAACAGAAAACCGAATTTGTTTTTGTATTCCTCCGGTGCCATGCCCAGGGCGGAGAACATGCGCTCCTGAAGCTTCGGATCGTGGATACGAATGCTGCCGCCGCCGATTTCCGTCCCGTTCAACACCAGGTCATAGGCCCGGGAACGGACCGCTTCGGGCTCGTTTTCCAGCTTGTCCAGGTCTTGCGGGTTGGGAGCGGTAAAGGGGTGATGCTTGGCCTGATAACGTTTTTCCGTTTCATCATATTCAAAAAAGGGAAAGTCCGTTATCCAGACGAAGTTCATTTCGTCTTTGTTGACCAGGCCCAGTTTTTCAGCCACGTGATTCCTCAGATTGCCCAGGGCGTCGTTAACAATCGTGGCCCGGTCGGCGCCGAAGAGAACAACATCGCCGGTCTCCATGGTCAGTCGCTCAGCCAGGGCGGCTTTTTCGCCCTCGGTAAAAAATTTGGCAATGGGAGACTGCCAGCTGCCGTCTTCTTTGACCTTGATCCAGGCCATGCCTTTGGCTTTGTAAATGGCCACAAAGGCCGTAAAGTCATCCAGTTCCTTGCGGGTGAAGCCGGCGCCGCCTTTAACATTTAAGGCTTTGACAATGCCGCCTTTTTTAACGGCTTCGGCAAAAACCTTAAATTCACTGCCGGCCACGATATCGGTGACGTCGCATAGCTCAAGCCCGAAACGCAAATCCGGTTTATCCAAGCCATAAGCTGCGATGGCGTCGTCGTAGGTCATGCGGTTGAATGGCGGGGCCAGCTCCCGGCCGGCGACGTCTTTTACGATAGCGCTTACCAGGCCTTCGGCTACAGCCATGATGTCTTCTTCACCGATAAAGGACATTTCCATATCGATCTGGGTAAATTCCGGCTGGCGGTCAGCCCTTAAATCTTCATCACGGAAACACTTGATGATCTGATAATAACGGTCGAACCCGGCAATCATCAAAAGCTGTTTGAAAAGCTGAGGGGACTGGGGCAGGGCAAAAAAATTACCGGGATTGACACGACTGGGCACCAGGTAATCCCTGGCTCCTTCAGGTGTATTGCGTGTCAGAAAGGGCGTTTCAATATCCAGAAAACCCTGGGCGTCCAGGTATTGGCGGGTTGCCATGGCGGCCCGGTACCTGGAGACCAGGTTGCGCTGCATGCCCGGGCGGCGCAGGTCAATGTGACGATTCTGTAAACGGATATTTTCCGAGACGTCGACCCGGTCTTCGATCATGAAGGGCGGGGTCTCGGCGGTATTCAGGAGGCGGAGTTCGTCGATCATGACTTCAATTTCGCCTGTGGGCAGGTTGGGATTGATCATATCCGCCGGCCGGTTGGCAACAATTCCCCTGACGCCGATCACGAATTCGTTTCTCAGGACATGGGCTTTGTCATGGACGTCCTTGTTTCTGTCCGGGTTGAACACCACCTGGGTGATACCGAAGCGGTCTCTTAAATCAACAAAGATCACACCGCCATGATCCCGGCGGCGCTGAACCCATCCGGTCAGTGTGACTTCATTGCCGACCCTGGTCGCGTTCAGTTCGTTACAGTGGTGGGTCCGTCTTAACTCTCCTAATTCGTCTATCAACTGGATACTTCCTTTCTTTTGTCCGAAAGCGCATTTCTTAAATGTTCCACCAGATTGTCAATCGGCAGTTCTTCCTGATCTTTGGTCTGCATGTTACGTAAAATCACTTTGCCGCCGGCCAGTTCCGTTTCCCCGATAATTAATGTGCTGGCGGCTTTAAATTTATCCGCCTGTTTCATCTGGCTTTTTAAACTGCGCTCTTCAAAGCTCATTTCCGTCGATATTCCGGATATCTGCAAGTTGCTCAGCCAGCTAAAGGCTTTCTTCCGGCTCTCTTCGCCCAAAGCCGCGATAAAAAGGTCGATGCCGGGGGCATCCGGCCGGTCATTCTGTTGTTTCATCAGCTCGATCAGCCGTTCACATCCGATGGCAAAGCCGGCTGCCGGCTGGTCCGGACCACCCAGCAGCTTGACCAGCTCGTCATATCGCCCACCGCCGGCAATGGCGTTCTGGGCCCCGAGGCTGCCGGTCTGCACTTCAAAAGTGGTCCGGGTATAATAATCCAGGCCCCGGACCAGACGGCTGTCCAGTTGATAATCGACTTTAAGCTCGTCAAGCAGTGTTCTGACAGCGGCAAAATGGTCTTGACAGTCCGGGCACAAACAAGCCGCGATGGACGGTGCATTGCTGGTGACCTGGCGGCAGGATTCCATTTTGCAATCCAGGACCCTTAAGGGGTTGCGGTCAAGTCGTTGCCGGCAGTCGTTACACAGGGTGTCGCGGTGATGTTCCAGAAAAGCGGACAGCTCTTTTTTAAATCCCGGGCGACATTGACCGCATCCCAGCGAATTGAGATGCACGGACACGTCATCGATTCTCAGCCGGTTGAAGAGTGTGCTGACCAGCAGGATAAGCTGGGCGTCAATGTAGGGCGCTTTGATTCCGAATACTTCCGCGTTGATCTGGTGGAATTGCCGGTAACGCCCCTTCTGGGGCCGTTCCCTGCGAAACATGGGACCGATGGTGTAAAGCTTGCGGTAGGGATTGGCGGCGTATAACTGGTGCTGAATATAAGCACGGACAACACAGGCGGTCGCCTCCGGACGTAATGTCACCAGGTCGCCTTTTCTATCGGAAAAGGTATACATCTCTTTTTCGACGATATCCGTTCCCTGGCCTATACTTTTTTCAAAAAGGCCGGTTTTTTCGAGAATCGGGGGCCGCAGCTCGGCAAAACCGAAATGATCAAAAATTTCAGCCGCTAATGTTTCAACCTCCCGCCAATATCGGGACTCATCCGGCAGGATGTCTTTAAACCCTTTTATTAATTGAATCATTTTAGATGGTTAAGCTGACCAAAGGTTATGAGTATCCACTACTCTTAAAATTACCAAATTTATATGTCACCGGCTGTTTAGTCAATAGTTTAATCCTTGAGGCCCGTTTTTTGGTATGACATTTATTGACATGCGGCAGAATCGGTGCGACATTTGTTGTAATTGATTTTTACTGTGGATTTTTAGCACCTTAAACCGGAAAACGTCAAGTCGGCTTTCTGGACCTGATGTTTTGCCGCGGCTTACTTTCAACAGGTTGAATAAAATGAGAATACTGGTTGTTGATGATAACGCCGCCACATTGAAAATGCTCGAGACGCTGCTGGTCAAGTGGGGATATAAAGTCGATGTTGCTGAAGACGGGCGGGGTGCCTTAAAAATTATTGATTCTTCCGATCCTCCCCGGCTGATTCTGCTGGACTGGATGTTGCCGGAAATGGACGGTCTGGAGCTTTGTAAGACCATTCGTGCTTCGACCTCTGGTGCTGAAATCAGTTATATTATCCTTCTGACGGCCAAGGCAGAAAAGAAAGATGTTGTGGCCGGTCTGCAGGCGGGGGCGGATGATTACATTGTCAAGCCGTTTAATTCCGATGAGCTGCGGGTGAGGGTCAGTGCAGGCAAGCGGATTATTGAGTTGCAGGACGCCCTTGACCGGCGGGGTAAAATTCAGGGCGTACTTGAAATGGCCGGGGCGGTCTGTCATGAAATGAACCAGCCATTACAGGCGATTACCGGGTACCTGGACCTGTTGATGATGGAAGAGGACAATCACAGCCCGCTCTATGAACGGTTGCAACTCATGAAAAACCAGATTGATCGCATGGGGCTGATTACCCGCCAGCTGATGCGTATTACGACCTATGAAACCCGGGAATACACCCAGGGCACTAAAATTATTGATATCGAGAAGTCTGCTCCCGGGGATGACTGACCCCAAATCAGGTTTTGAAAAACATGCCGATGATGATAAAGACCAGTCCGATGGCCAGCATCAGCAAAGAGATATGCGTGGTGGCGATGAAGTTGGCCGCGGGATGCAATTGGACCCAGGGTATTGAGTCGATCCAGTCAAGGCCGAAAATTCCTTCAATGGTAAATATGTCGAATGTATTGGTATCCAAAGATTTATAATCTTTTGGCACAACGTTCGAAATCTTTTCAAAAAACCAGTAAATTGCGGCACAGATCCAGATGATGATGCCGATAACTGAATATTTCATTTCAACTCCTCAAAAATGATGAATATCAAGTAATCAATCGTAAATTACGATACTAAATATTATGTAAAAAGTCAAACACTTTTCCTGACCTGAACATTTCATACTTTTTAAGATTAACGCGTTTTTATTTATGAATTATTTTGACGACAGTATCCCAACCTGCAACAACACAAATGCGGCTGAATTGATTCGTGAAATATTGGGTTAGGCGGGATCGGGCCGTTTTTCGGGAAAGAGCCGCCACACATCTTCCCGGTTTGCTTTGCAGAGGCCCCGTTCCGTTATAAAGCCGGTGACCAGTCTGGCCGGCGTTACGTCAAAAGCATAATTGGCCGCCGGGCTGTCGTCCGGGACCAGTAATACCTGTCGTAGTTGACCGTCGTTTAATCCCTGAATAAAACGTACTTCGTCGGGGTCCCGTTCCTCGATGGGGATCTGGGCCAGTCCGTCCTCCATTTTCCAGTCAAAGGTGCTCGAGGGCAGGGCCACATAAAAGGGAATGTCGTTGTCCCTGGCGGCCAGTGCTTTTAAGTAAGTGCCGATTTTGTTGGCCACATCGCCGGTATGGGTGGTGCGGTCGGTTCCGACGATCACCATATCGACCAGGCCATGCTGCATCAGGTGACCGCCGGCGTTGTCGGTGATAACGGTATGGGGAATGCCGTGCCGCCCCAGTTCCCAAGCCGTCAGGCGGGCCCCCTGATTCAGGGGGCGGGTTTCATCGACCCAGACATGGACGTCTATTTTGTTGTCAAAAGCCGTGTATATGGGCGCGGTGGCCGTACCGTATTCAACGCAGGCCAGCCAGCCGGCATTACAGTGGGTAAGGATGTTCACGCATTGGCCGCCTTTGTCCCGGCTGATCTGCTCAATCAGCGGCAGGCCGTGCCGGCCGATCAGGCGGCAGTTTTCCGCTTCTTCATCGGCGATCGTCCGGGCTTCTTCCCTGGCCGCCCGGCAGCGTTCCGCGATGGTTCCGGCGGTCAGGGTTTTCTTCATCACCCGGTCGACCCCCCAGACCAGATTAACGGCTGTGGGGCGGGCTTTTTTCAACCGTTCACATTCCCGGCTGAAATCTTTTTCAAAGTCGGATTCATGAGCGTTGATAGCGGCCAGGTAGGCGCCGAAGGCACCCGTAGCGCCGATCAAGGGGGCGCCCCTGACCATCATGTCCACGATGGCATGAATGACATGGTCAACCGTCGTCAGGTCGACAACCTTGAACTCATGCGGCAACAGGCGCTGATCAATTATCTGTACGATTTTTTCATCTTCGGCCAACCATATCGGGCGCTGAGGGGAAGTCCGGGTGTCTGCCATTTGTTAATCCTCCAGTGGTCATGGTAAAATATTTTTTTGCATCATAATCGCTTGACACAAGTGGTGCAAACAAAATTCTTCAGCCTTATACATGACTGGGTGGCTGACCTTTATCATATCCTGATTGACACCACAAAACCAGTCGTCTATAATTTTAAATATACAAGAAATGTTGGATATAATTATTGATTTTATGACCGGTTCCCTTCGGCAGCCAGGATGCACAAAACGGTACTCCGGATGAAGAAAATTAAACAGATACCTTTTAAAGCCGTGTTGTTAAACATGATCAACCGGATATCCAGGAATCCTTCCAAAAAACAAATGGCTATAGGGCAGGTGCTCAAAAATAAAGAGATTATTTCCGAACAACAGCTTGAACAGGCACTAAAAACACAGGAGGAGAGGCTGCTTGATAACGGAGAAGTCGTGCCGCTGGGGATGGTTATCGTAGATCTCGGTTATGCTACGGAGGAAACGGTCGTCTCGGCCATTAACGAGCATTACCGGTTGTCGGTATCCTCTCTGTCCGACAATATCAGGGATCTGGTTTGGAAAGTACGGGGAAGTTTTGTCGAACGGCTGCCCAGACCGAGTACACCCATTTGGGTTCAGCTTTCTGTTACCATTATGCTGGTCATCGTGTTGACGGCGGTGACCATGGATTTTTTTATCCTCAATCGTCAGAAAGAACAATTGTATAACCGGACACTTAAAATCGGGCTGGTGAGTCTGAATTATTTTGATAACAACGCCAAGATCCCCCTGCTCAAGGACAACCTGCTGCAGTTGAACGGTTTGCTGAAAAATGCCGCTCATGTGGAGGGCATCGTTTACGCCTTTATTACCGGTAACCATAACAAAATCAAGGCACATACCGACCTTAATATGATCGGTGAAGAAGCGCCTGAATTTAAAAAAATTGAAAACGTTCGGCGAAAAGGGGATGATCGTTATTTCACGCACAAAATGCCGAACGGAAGACGTGTCCTGAATATCTGCCGGCCGATTATGTTTCAGGATGTCAAGCTGGGCGTTGTGCATGTAGGCGTTTCCATAGATTTCATTCAGGAATTGATCGATAAAGAACGGATGACGTTGTTTTTTACCACACTTGTTATCGTTGTGTTCGGTATCGTCCTGTCTCTGCTGATGGGGTTTCGATATTCCCTGCCGATCAAGAAGCTGGTCATGGCGACCCACGAAATCAGTCGTGGTAATTATCGCCACAAAGTCAACCTGAACCGCAAGGATGAACTGGGAAACCTGAGCCGGGCGTTTAACCGGATGGGGGATGAGTTGTGGCGCAAAAGCATGATGGAAGAATCATTCGGCAAGTATGTCGGCAGCGATGTACTGGAGCTGATCATGACTGATCCTCAGCGGGCCTGGTTAAAAGGGGATCGTAATGAGGCCACCATTTTATTCGCTGATATCCGGGGTTTTACCGCTTTTTCGGATGAGCGGCAACCGGAGCAGGTAATTGATATGCTCAATGAATTTTTTGAAATTGTTTCCCGGGTGATGATCAGTTTCGGCGGATATGTGGACAAATTTATGGGGGATGCCGTGATGGGCGTGTTCGGCGTGCCCGTTTTCCGCAAGAACCATGTGGAAAGAGGTTTGCGGGCGGCGCTGGAAATTCAGTCGGAGTTGCAAAAAGTCGGTAAAGATGGTAATACGCTGTTGTCGTCGGTCGGTATTGGGATCGATACAGGAGTTATTGTATCGGGTAATATCGGCTCGCAGGATAAGATGGAATACACCGTGATCGGTGGAAATGTGAATGCGGCCTCCCGTTTCTGTGACATGGCTGCTGCCGGAGAAATTATTATCGGAAGAAACGTTTACGCAAAGTTAAGAAACCTGGTTACCGTGGAAGCACAGCCTGCCAGAGTCATCAAAGGCTTTTCCGATCCGGTTGAAACTTATAAAGTGCTTGGCCTGGTTTCGGAGCAGGCTGAAAAGTCGTCTTCGGGGTTCACAGAACTTGAGAATTGACCTGAAAACGAATCGCAGATGAAAGGCTCTTGTCCCAGAGAATGAAATATATCGCTACTTACGGTCTGATCCTGGCGGTTGTCATGATCAGCGGCTGTCCGAGTAATATCTTCTCTACTCGCCCTCCGGAACGTCCCCGGAGGGGGGAAACCACCAATGTTGAAACGGTCAAACAGCCGCTGTATAAGAAGCCGGATTTTAAGGCTGAAAAAAAAGAGCCCGGGATCAACCCGGTTGATGCCAGGCTTGCCCTGGCCCGGACGTATATTGATGAAAATAAATACAATAAAATACCGCCCATTTTAGAAGAAATCAACCAGATGGAGCCGACCAACAGGGAAGCGGCTGAGCTGGCCAACCAGGTTTATTATCGAATCGGGCTGGATTTTTATAAGAACCGGGAATATGTCGCTTCCAGAGATGCCTTGAGCCGGGTTGCGCCGGACTATAAAAATGCGAAATCTTTGCTGGCATCAGTCGGATTGATTATTGATCAGCTGGCTGACGCCCATTACAAAAAGGGTGTTAAATATTTTATCAATGAAGAGCTGGAAAGTGCTATCAGGGAGTGGGAAAAAGTTCTGTCTTTGAACCCCGGGCACCAGAAGGCGGCTGAGGATATTGAAAACGCCAGACAATTACTTAATAAGATAAAAAAAATCAATCAACAACCGAAACCGTGAAATGGCCAGGGGACGGTAAAGGGGGACGGACGTGATACAAAACAAGTTATTCTGGCAGGGACAGATGGGTGGCGCGGTAGCCGGCTGGGTTTTTATTTTCTGGGGTGCGCTGTCACCGTTTTCGGGAGTGGTGAATTTGATCTGGTGGATCGTGATGCTGCTCTGGGCGCTGGGCCACCCCCTGGAATTGACCATGTCGCTTCCCGTAGGCAAGCGGGCCGGCCTTTCCCTGCAACGAACCATTGCCATGACGCTTGTTTTCGGCATTACCTGGTGGATACCCTTGAAAATGGGCGTGTTTGAAAGATAACAGCCGACCGGCTTCTGATTGATAAGCGTCAGTCAGGGCAGCGCCCAAAAAACATTTGAAAACGACGGGGAGGATTCAAGGGTTCAAGGACCCAAGGGGTCAAGTGAACATCTATCTTTATTATGGGGCTAAAAAACACAGGTGTAACTGCACCACACATCCAAAAAGTAACGATCCATTCGGATAAGTTTCCGGTTACAAATCAGTATCCTTTTAATCTTGAATTGCTTCACGCCACCAGTGAGATTCATCTGATATCGCCGGTTACTTTTCTTGTCGGGGAAAACGGGACCGGAAAATCCACCTTCTTAGAAGCGCTTTCCAGAGCGTGCCGGATCCACATCTGGGAAGGTGAACAGCGCGCCAGACTGCATGGTAATCCTTATGAAAAACGGCTCTATACCTGCCTGCAGGTAAAATGGACCAACGGGCCGGTGCCCGGATCCTATTTTGCTTCGGAAACGTTCAAACATTTTTCTCAAATGGTGGATGAATGGGCGGTGACCGACCCGGGCGCGTTATCGCATTTCGGCAGCAAATCTCTGGTCGAACAATCCCACGGCCAGAGCCACATGGCTTTTTTCAGGAACCGGTATGGGATCAAAGGGTTATATTTTTTGGATGAACCGGAAAATGCGCTTTCCCCGGCCAGGCAGCTTGAATTGGTCCAGATCCTCCATGCCGCCGGAAGTGGCGGCCATGCCCAGTTTGTTATCGCCACTCACTCGCCGTTACTGCTGTCACTGCCGGGGGCGAGAATACTCAGCTTTGATGGTTCGCCTGTGTCCGAAATCAAATACCGTGATACGGCGCATTATCAAGTGTACAGAGATTTTTTCAGAACAATGGAAGCCCGATCCTCCGAAAGAACCGGACTGGACGAAAGCTGAGCAACGATGGCCGTTAAAGAAAATCCGTCAGCGACATTATCTTTTAAAGGACAGGTCGAACGGATTACGTATGCTGATCCGGAGAGCGGCTTTACCGTGGTCCGGATGAAAGTGCACGGCAGACGGGAACTGGTGACCGTGGTCGGGGGGTTTGCCGCTGTATCGCCGGGAGAGGTTCTTTGCATGCAGGGAGAGTGGGCTGTTCATCCCAAGTTCGGCAAACAGTTCCAGGTGTCCGCTTATCATACCGAGGTGCCGGCAACGGTGGACGGGATCAGAAAATATCTGGGGTCCGGCTTGATCGCCGGGATCGGGCCCGTCATGGCCGAACGCATCACGCGCATGTTCGGCAGAAAAACCATGGATATCATGGAATCGGATATCATGCAGTTGCGGCGGGTGGAAGGGATCGGCGATAAGCGGATCGCCATGATCAAATCCGCCTGGGACGAACAGAAAGGCGTTCGTGACGTGATGCTGTTTCTGCAGAGCCACGGCGTCACTACCGGTTATGCCATTAAGATCGTAAAAACCTATGGCGCTGATGCCATTGAGGTGGTGACGGCTTCCCCCTATCGCCTGGCCAACGATATCACCGGTATCGGATTTGTGATCGCCGATAAAATCGCCAGAAAGCTCGGGTTTGCCAAAGACTGCGCTTCCCGCATAACGGCCGGCGTGCTTTACGTGTTAAGCCAGCTGGCCGGAGACGGGCATGTCTATTATCCTTACAAAAAGCTGGTGGCAGAAAGCATGGCGCTGCTGGAAGTCGATCAGGCGGTCGTGGCTGACGCGCTTGCTCACCTGGCTGAGGCCAGGGAAATATTTATCGATAAACCGGGGGCTCCCGGTGAAAATGACCGGCAAGACAATCCGCCGGTTTACCTTACACGCCTTTACAGATGTGAGACGGGCGTGGCGACCTTTCTTAACGAATTGAGAAAAAGTCAAAGAATTACCAGGAAAATTGATGCCGGCAAGGCGGTGGAATGGGCCCAACAGGAACTGGCCATGGTTTTTGCCGATAAGCAGATTGAAGCGGTGAAAAAATCCTGTCAGGACAAGGTCCTGGTAATCACGGGCGGACCGGGTACCGGTAAAACAACCATTGTAAAAGCCATCGTGAAAATATTTCTGGCTTTAAAAGCCAGGCCCATGCTGGCCGCGCCGACCGGACGGGCGGCTAAAAAAATGAAAGAAGCAACCGGCCATGAAGCTAAAACCATTCATCGTCTGCTGGAATTCAGCATGGCCAAAGGCGGGTTTCAACGCAACGGCCAAAGGCCGTTGAACTGCGATTTGCTGATTATTGATGAAACGTCCATGGTGGACACGGTGTTGATGCATTCCCTGTTAAAAGCCGTTCCGTCTTCGGCGGTTCTGATCCTGGTGGGAGACGTCAACCAGTTGCCGTCAGTGGGAACAGGAAATGTGCTCAGGGACATCATTGACTCCGATGCGGTCCCGGTGGTTGCTTTGAACGAAATTTTCCGGCAGGCGAGTAAAAGCCGGATCATCGTCAATGCGCATAAGATTATCAGCGGTGTTATCCCGGAAACGCGTCATCATGACACCGACGGCGACTTTTTTTTCATACAGGAATCAGATCCGGAAAAAGTGCTGGAATTGATTACGACCCTGGTGTCGGAGCGGATTCCCCGGCGATTCGGTTTTGATCCTTTTGATGATATCCAGGTTTTAAGCCCCATGCACAAAGGCGTTGTCGGAACGGCCAATCTTAATCGCCGTCTCCAGGCGGTCTTAAACCCGCCAAAAGGCAACACGATCGGCGGTGGGGACGGTTTTTCCCTGCATGACAAGGTCATGCAGATCCGTAACAATTATGATAAAGAAGTCTTTAATGGTGATACCGGCCGTATTGCGGGGATTGATCATGATGCCCGGGAAGTATTCATTGACTTTGACGAAAGACAGGTGGCGTACAGTTTTTCCGAACTGGATGAACTGGTCCTGGCTTATGCCATTTCCGTTCATAAATCTCAAGGGTCCGAATATCCGGCGGTGGTTATGCCCATGATGACACAGCATTATATGCTTCTGGCCCGGAACCTTGTTTATACGGCGGTAACCCGCGGACGCAGTCTGGTGGTGATGGTGGGCACGGTCAAGGCGCTGGCCATCGGGATTAATAACCATAAAACCGCTTTAAGGCATACCGGGCTTCGGCAACGGCTGGTCGAATTGAAACAAGGCAAATCAATCCCGCCTGCTGACTAAAGCGGGTGATGGGGACATCAGTTTGACCGTTCTGTTTTTTCCTTGATGGATGAAACGATTTTGACTTCTTCAGGTGGTTTTTTCATGGCATTGTGAAGCATGTCAAACAGGAATGCCGTTATCAGGCATATCAACAGGACCATAAGCTGGGTGTTGCCTTTAAAACGAAACAGCGCGTAAAAGCAAAAAATACACAGGAACAGTTCAAACAGTAAATACATTCGCATGCCGTCACCTCCGATATTCATATTTTTAGGGTGATATTATACCATAAATCCGGTGAATTGTAAATATAATGATTGGCGGCAGGGGGCTTACGATAATAAAGAATAATCAATGCCGAATATTTTAGCCAAAGTGTTGATACTGGTGATGGGCGGTTTTTATATTTACTGGATCTGGCTTACGACGGATCGCAGAATAAAATCAACCCCTGAATATCG
Source organism: Desulfosudaceae bacterium (assembly GCA_963674745.2). Lineage (GTDB taxonomy): Bacteria > Desulfobacterota > Desulfobacteria > Desulfobacterales > Desulfosudaceae > JBFMDX01. The sequence goes on from CAXXDV010000002.1 coordinate 21,164, forward strand.
TGACATGGCAGGAATTACATTCATGGCCGGTGCCGTTCTGATTCTCTGTCTTACAATAAATGCTTTAGCCTTTGTGCAAAGCACTTATGTTAACTGGATGACGATGGCTCAACAGGAGGTGTGGGACGTAAACGGTCACTATGTGGGAACCCGGGCCACACGGTTTCAGTTGTATGTGGATCAGATCAACCTGTTTATCGGCACGGGGTATATGATGGGAATGATCCGGGACGCCGCTGCTTTAAAAGAAATCAGCCCGGTCTTAAACTCGAAAAGCACCGGCCTGGCAGCCCTGGATAACATGTTAAGACGGCTGGTGTTCCATCACTGGTGGCTGATCGCGGGCATGCTGGTATTTTTCGGCCTCTCGTCCGGAACAGGTATGATGCTTTTTCTGGCCATTGAACTGACGATTGTGTGGGGAGGCGTCAGGATCGGCGCCATGATTCTCAGAAAAAGAGAGCAGCGCGGTCAATAAAAATACCATCCTTGCAGGCGACAGTTTAAAACCGGTACTTCAGGTCAACAAACAGCCGGTTGTTGTCGTGAATGTTATCGTACATGATACTGTTGCCGTCCTGATAGAAGACACAGCCGGCCTTGATCGAGAGGTTGTCGGTTAACTCATATTCGGCGGTCAGCCGTTCAAAGGCACCGTCCTGAGCTTTACTCCCTGTTGTGATAACCAGCAGCATCAGCTCCAGTCGGTCGTGAAACAGGCGGTGTGAGATACGAAAAGCCGTTTCGAACCGGTTCTCGTCCGCGTAATCGGGTGCCTCCTTCATTTGCCGTTCACAGTCAAACAGGTGGGTCTGGACCAGTTCAAGAACGATCAGTGTGTCGGTAAATCCGGAATATTCAAAACCCAACAGCCCTTTTAAGCGGGTCTTTTTGTCGCCGGTGGTGTTGAATTGTAACCCATCGGTAAAGGCCAACTCGGTTTTCAACACCCAGCTTCCGCGGACCACATTGACCGAACACCCGGTCATGGTAAGCCGGGCATGTTGCTGTTCGTAAACAGGTACCCGGACAACGATCGGTGCCATGCTGCCGTCGGGCAGGGGCGCCTGGCCGACAACCATGTCCCGGCTGCCCACGGTTTTGAAATGGCTTTCATCATTGAAGCAATAGGCCCCATATAACGTCATGTCCCAGCCGTGGAAGATGCCCTTGAGTGCCATGGCCAGTTCGGTGTTTTTCAGGCGGCTGTCAGGTTTGTCTTCGGGTGGCAGCAGCTGATCAAAAGGGAAAAAATCGTTGCCGAATACCGGTTGTTTATCAAAACGTATTTCAGGAATGGCCATAACCGAAAGGCTGTAGTCACCGGCATAATAACTGAGTCTGGCCATACCCAGGGGCAGGCGAAGGTCCTCGATATCCACCATGCCTGGATCACGGTTATCTTCGGGGTTTACAATGTCGGTCACCCGGAAGTTTTCGGTATTGCCCCAGACAACGATCTGCCGGCCTACCTTCAGGTCCAGCGAGGGCAGCAAAGCGCCTTCGATATAGGTTTCGGTCAGCTCAATTTCACTTTCATATGCGTCAAGAACCTGATCGGTATACTTGTGCCAGCCGCGGAGATTATAGATGAAGTCATAAAACCCCTTGCCGCCCAGACGATAGCGCCAGGTATCGAAAATATTCCCGTCTAAAGTCAGTTCCAGCTCCGGCCGCAGCCGGGAGAAACCCCGGTAATCGGTGGTGCCGGGGGCAGGGGCTTCATGGCTGATGTTGTACACACCGGCCAGAGTGAATTCACCGGAAAGGTTCCAGTTTTTTTCCGGTATTCCGCTGTCCTGATCCGTTGTGTATGCAACCGTCTCGTCGTCCGTTTCAAATCCGGAAAGGACGTCTTCGTAAGACATGTCAGGTTTTGCAACAGGTTTGCCTGTGCCGCCGACTTCTGAAGCCGAAAGGCCCGGACAATATATAAGGCCGATGAAGAGCGGGGTCAGGAGAAATAAAATGTGCCGGAGGAATCGTTCAGGGATATAACAATACCGCATGAAAATCTCCTAAGAATCAGATGAAATGAATGATCGGTTCTGGTGTGTGATCTGTTGATGCCCGGTTAAGTTTATATCGTGAACAGGTGCGCTGGCATGGCCCGGGCATAGACCGTTTTCTATCCGGGCCATGAGGTTGTCCAGCCGGCCGCGTGAAGCCAGCGGTTCGGGCATGGATGCGCTGATGGAGACCGTTTCATCAAGCCCCAGAAGAATAAAAAAAACCGGGGTCGAGCACGAGGCAGGGGGGCGGACGGATACGGAGGACACGTTGAAATCAGATGTTGAAAACTGGTTTTTTTCAAAACGGCCGAAATTGGATACGAAACCAGACACCCAGTATCGACCGGAATCAAATCCTTTCTGGTGTCCGCTTTCCAGCGCTTTGCGCAGTATCCAAATCGGCAGAAACGGGATCACGGCCTCGGCCGGAGCTAATTTTCCGTCAAACCCCCGGTGTCGATGAATCGATTGGTGAAGATCGGTGATGGTCGTATCCGGGGAGACCTCCAGATATACCGCCCTGGAGAGATTGGACGAGGAACGCAGGCCGGGTTTTCGGTGGCGCAGGGAAATGGGCACACCGAACACCACACGGCCCGTCGGATGATGATGCCGGGCGGCTTGAGCTGTCAGCAGCATAAGCCGGGGCATCAGACTTGATACCGGTCCCGGTAAATCCATGTGGGCAAAAAACATCCGGTTGTTTTTGCCCTGGGGCAGGCCGGTGGGCGCCACACACTGCCCCCCGGTCCATTTGGGCTCACGGACAGGGGAAATGCGGCGAAACTGATCCACCGATTCAGTCCAGCCCGAACCGGTGGGAGTTTCGCCGCGAAGGGCGCGAAAGACATCCAGAATCCACATCATCAGGCCCTGGCCGTCAATGACGGTGTGGTGCCCGCGAAAAATGATCCGTGTGTGGGGGGAGGGTTTCAGGATCACATCGCAGGTTGGGCCGCTGTGAATGGGCAGTGGATATTTAAAGATGGAGAGCCCTTCGACGCTTTTACCATGCCGGCCGCTATCGTCGATCAGACGTACCGGCGGTGTTACACCTGTGTCCACCAGCCGACTGCCGTGAAGCTTGCCCCTGGCCACCAGCCGGGTGCCGGGGTTGGCCCTGGATGCCGTTTTAACGGCATGCGTCAGGGCGTTGGCATTAATCTTACCGGTCCCTTCAACAATTACCTCGATGATCACCGGATAACGGTATTTCTTGTTAACCGTGTCGGCGGCCATGTAAAGGCGGGGACCGTTGGTGATTTTTCGACCGGTCTTCACATGAGCACCATTTCGTGACCCGGGGGAAACGCCATGTCGGCTTCACGATAGACCTCGGAGGCTTCCGGCGCGTGAAGCTGGTAGAGAAGCACCGGCGTGGTGTCAAACATGTATCCGCGGGAAACCACCTCCAACAAACTTTGTTCGGTGTAATCACAAAACGACACGATATGATAATCTTTGGGCAGTCCGCTTTTATAAAGTGCGGATAACAGTTTGTCGAACACATGCAACCGCTGGTCGGAAGACAATTCATGATCCAGCTCAAGGGATGTCAGATAAAGGATGTCAATAGTTTCATTGGGACGGGGCACTTTAAGCCCCACCAGGGTCCCCAGTTTGGCCATGAGCGCCTTGTCCGGTGGGATGGCGTCGATATACAGCTGACGACCCCGACCGGGGTCAAAAACGCCGAATGCACCGACAATTTTACCTGATGAATTACGGGCGATGAAAAAAGAAGACATGGAAAACCCGTCCCAGTGCTTCAGGCGGCGGTCCAGTTCTCCCGAGGGGCCTACGTAAACGAAACCAAAAGTTTTGGCACGACTCTGTCGGTCTAAAAATAACTTCAAGTCCTCTCGATCATCATCAGCGCCTCTGGTGACAATCAGTTTTTCCCCGGATTTTCCAATACCGTTCAGCCCCAGAACCTTCTGCGGCTTCCTGGCATAAATGTTGACCGCCTGATAGGTCGCCAGGTTGCTGACCATGAAATTATCCGGGGTTGTGGCGGCGTTGGATTTTTCCGGCGCCGGCTTTTCTTTTTTTTCAGGGGGCGGCTGTTTCTTTTCTTTACTGTTTTTCCGGTCTTTGCCGATGGATGCCGTGGCATAAATATTGGTGGCAATATATGATCCATGAAATATGCGGCACCCTTCAAGTCCATCAAGTCCCTTGCCGATCCGGGTAAAGCTCAGCCCCAGGTCTTTCCAATCCCCTGAGATTGTTCGGTGTTTTCTTCTTTTGAATCGAAGATCAAGAAAATGTCCGACATGGTCGAGTTCACCATTAATGTAGCAGGGACGAACGGTTAAAGATACCATACCTTCAAGTTCGCCGCGATTGTTGGGATAGCCGAATACATAATATTTATCGGCAGCGTATGATAAAAACCGGAAATAATCAGGCATCTTTTTTGTATGGACGCTGAACTTTTCACTGGCCATAGAAATGCTGTTATAAAAGGTCTGGATTCTAGGGTTGTCCTCCGGTTTCATCAAGATACAGTCATGTTCTGTTGCAAAATCTTTTAAGTTCATTAGACGGTCTCCTTGTTATACCTTACGGCCGCAATTGGTTGTTCTGTCCCGGCAGTTGTTGAATTCTGTTCTGTGAACATGACGTTTAACTGCGGGGGAAGATCGCAGTTCCATAAAACCACCGGTTCAATTTTCAGGTTGCCTGCCACCATACCGCGGGAAGTGGCACGGAATTGATAAATCGATGTCGCTTCCGGAGAAACAAGGCATTTGATATGCGTCAGCTGGCCCAGGTCCCGTGCCAGGTTGTAGTGATAAATTCTGCGAAGTTCTTTTTCAGCCTGATCGGCGATATCACCGGCCGGGCTGGGGTCGCTGCCTTCGCACAGCAGGACATAGCTGTCTGTTGCGCCGGAATGGGCGCTGGGAACGGCCAGCAGGCTGACCGGTTTCACCCCGTAATCACGTCCAGTCACGTCAAGCAGGTGCTGGGCGGCTTCAGGACTCAATTTTTCCCCCACCAGGTCAACGCCGTCCGACCGCCCCAGAAACAGAAAACAGGGACAGTTCCCCAGAAATCCGGTCACTTCCAGTTTGTCGTGCAGGCAATACCGAAGCAGGCCGGTGCCGGTTGTCAATATCGGTTGGACGATTTGTCCTTTTTCCAGTTCCCAGGCGTACCGGATATCACCGGTGTCAAAGTCCATGAATTCATAAAAATGACATTGATAGGTCAGGGGGTAAAAATTTTCAAAAGGCATGGAGACAATTCCCTCGGTGGCCAGAAGGCCTTTCCCGTCAAGTGCGACATGCGGGAGCAACCGTTTTAACTCTTTTGCCCAAGCTGTTGATGTCCAGGTGTTCCAGGAACTGATGACGCGCAGATTCGGCCACAGCCGGGCGAGGTTTGCCGGTGACAGGGCTTTATCCCAATCCTTTAACGTGTCTGCGCCCTCCTGCGACCAGGGACACTGCAGATAGGCCAGAGATTGTCTGCTTTCCCCCCAGGTTCCGGTGTCCAGCACCATGGCGATTTCTTCCCGATGTTCCTGGATCAGGTCGAGTATATTTAAAAAGAAGGTGGGGCTCCAGATGGAGACCAAAGAAAGATTGTCAGCGGCACACAGGTAACAGGCAGTGGCGAACATGGACGCGTCCGATGTGGGGGCGTGGGCTACTTCATTGGGAACGGCCATGGTCAGGGACATGAACAACCGTTTCCACCAGGGCAATAAATTCAGATCGTCGTTGATGTTCGGGCAGATGTGACTGCGCAGTTCCGTCGGGATCCAGGAAAGAGACCAGTAATGGACGCCCTTTTGGATACCCGGGTATTGCAGGTACATGCGGTAGATCATGGGGGAAATAAAGGCGTCCACCTGGGCCAGAAATTGTTTGCTGTAGGGGATCCATTTGATGTTTGAAGTCGATCCACTGGTGGGCTGGTAGCGCTCGCAGGGGCTTGTGCTCAAAATGGCCTGGCCGGTCTGCCGTTGCCGCTCAATCATTTTCTCCCAGTGAAAGTATTCGGTCACCGGAATTTTAGCACGAAATCTTTCGACGGATTCGTCACCGGTTAATCCATAATGACGTCCCGAAGACGCATCTTTGACGTTTTTGAGAATTGCGGTCAGTATCCGCTCCTGATGCGGTCTGATATCATTCAAGCCGGATTTGTAAGCCAGGTATCCTCTTTTAGAGGCGGTCATGGCCGCACGGTGGGCTAGGTTTTTCCAAAGATTCATAACACCGGTCTCCTGTATCAGGCGGCTTTCTTTTTGGAAGCATTCTGGCGATTGGCTGCAGATTGTGCGGTCGGCAATTTCTGTACTTTGTTTTTCGCGAACAGGCCGGCGAGTGTGCGCCGGACGAATTTTTTGCAGTATGCGGCAATGGAAGTCATATCTATTGCGCCGATGCAGGCCATTTCCATGCCTTTTTTGTTGTCCGGGTTTATCGATTCGTAAAAACGAATCTTGGGGTACTTCTCGAGCATTTCCTGGCTGACCGGTGCCACATCGTCTTTGATGGTCTGGTTTTCATCTTTTCGGCCGAAATCCACCAGCCCGGTTGCCGGATCAAACTTATCGCCGTACATGTGGCCGGCCACCATGTGACATATTTCTCCAAGTTTTTGGACTTTAGCATCTGACCTTTTGTAATGGGGATAGTGATTCACCATATTGTTGGCAATGACCAGATAAGTGCGGAAACTCATGGAGATCATGAACCAGTATGTACTGAAAGGATGGCGCAGGAAAAACCGGACCAGAAAACCGAAGAGGGTGGCGGCCATGGGATTGTTTCCGGACGCGTTGCGTCCCCAGTAATCCCGATGGCAGACGGTATCGCCGCAGAAAAAAACGTTTACTTTTCGTTTTTTATAAGGAAGGGCCATAATTTTGATGTTGGCAAATGCGATCAGCCTTTCGTTCGCCCGTTCACGCCACAGAAAGGAGCCTGTTTTGGCGCTTATATCCTGTTTGAAGGTTTCGTAATCGGCATTCTCATAATAGTCGATAAAAAGGCTGTGCATCTCCCGGATTGTCTCTTCGGCAATTTTGTTGACGGGTACCATTCTGGCTTTGATCTTTTTGGATTTAAACAGCATGGCGGTTTTCTCCTTTGGTTGTTGTTAGGTTTTTTTGTTTTGGCAATGTGCTGTCGGAAAAAGTTGATTCATCAAGAGCGCCGGCGCCAGGTCGGATCGGCACGATGCCGTCTTCAACGTTGCGTGTCCCGTGTCCGGCGGCCATTACCATCAGGGCCGGTGCCAGTATAAAATCCGCCATCAGGGCCAGTACCAGCGTGATGGCCAGCAAAATACCGAATCGGCTGAGATTGGGCATTTCCGCCATGGTTAATGCCAGAAAACCACCGGTCAACACCAGCGTCGTGATCAGCAAGGCGCGACCGGTCCCCAAAAGGGTATTGTGCACGGCCTTACGGGCGTCGCGGGTCTGATCGAAATGACGGCGGAAGTGATGGATGAAATGCATGGTGTCATCCACCACAAGGCCGATGGCGATACTGCCGATCATCAGGGACGTCATGTCCAGCGGGATGTCCAGCATGGCCAGTCCGCCCATGATCGTCAGTATGGGCAGCAGGTTGGGAAACATGGCGACCAGGCCTGTTTTTATGTTTCCGGCCAGGAAAATCATCAGCACGGAAATGACGACTGCCGCCAGTATATAGCTTTCTTTCATGCTGGTCAGCGTGGCCGGCAGGGTTCGGGCCAAAATGACGGACATACCGGTCAGGTTGATGCGGGCGTGTCCGGTGAAAATATCGTCTGCAAGATGACGAATTCGGAGACTTAATTGATAGAGCCCCATGGAATCGAGCCAGGGTACCTTGATGGATACCCGCGTTTTTGAAAAGGCCGTGTCGACAATCGGTTCGAGTTCGTCACGGCCGCTGTTTTCAAAAAGAAAAAGCTCCTGGGCGATCATTCTTCGTTCATCAGGAATGACATAAAACAAGGGATCGTCGTCGTTCAGGGCCTGATTGATTTCCTTTATAATATCAACAATGGAAAAGACTTTCTGGATACCGACGCGGGATATGCGTCGGATTTCGGGATCGTTTTTCAGCCGGTCGGCCAGGCGTTCAATCCGGTTCAGAATTTCGGGATCATGTAGACCGTTTTCTTCTCCGGTGTCAATGATCGCTTCAAAAGAGATAATCCCGGACATTTTTTTGTCGATCCGGATAATGTCGTGTTTGACTTTCATATGGTCTGAAAAATAATTGAGCATGTGGTCGACATATCGGAGTCGGGGCAGATACGCAGCTACCACTAACAGCAGAATGACGGAACCGATTATGATTTTTTTGGGATGACTTACGGAAAAAGCGGCAAAACCGGCCAGAATTCGATCCGTCACCCGTGAGCGCCGGTTTTTGACGGCTTCAGGCTTTAATGGAAGCAGTGCCAGTATGGGCGGGAGCATGCAGATGGTATAGGCCAGGGCAATGACAACACCAATGGCGGAGAAGATGCCCATTTCACCGATGGCCGAAATTTCGGCAAAAGCGAAAGACAGCAGTCCCGCAGCGGTGGTCAGGCTGGTCAACAGCACAGCCAGTGCGGTGCTATTCATGGCCCGGGCAATGGCATCTTCTTTGGTTGTGCTTCCCCGGTATTCCCGGAAAAAGGCCGAGAGAACATGTACCGAATCGGCAACCCCGACGCAGAGAATGAAAACCGGCAGAATGGCGGTCATGATTTTAATGTTGACGTTTAACACGGCCATTATTCCCAGGGTCGATACAACCGACATGATCACAACCATAAGGGGAATGAAAACACCTGAAATGCGGCGGAAAAGAAAGATCATCACCAGGATGATGGCCGCCATGGCCAGGAGCGCGCATCTTGTCATATCCGTCGCCACCGCTCGGTTAAAAACATCTACCACGACCGGGGACCCGGTGAAGCCGATATCAAAATCGTCCGCCTGGTATTCGGAAATAATCGTTTCGAGAACCGCCACGATTTCCCGGATCTCCCGGGCTGAGATGAAATGCGTGTCCGTAACTTCCGGTTCCGGGTCGGTTTCAAAGCCATCTGAAAAGCCTGTCATAATGTCGGCATCGGAAATCGGCTCATCCACAATAACCGCCTGGGTTTTGATGACAATGGCGGTCATGGTACCGTCTTTAGAGATGAAATGGTCCCGGTAAAAGGGGTTGGCCATAACCCGGCGACGCAGGGCTTTCATATCAACTGCTTTTTCGGGCCAGGACGCCAGGAGCTCATCGACTTGCAGGGTATCGTCTTTTCCACTGACACAGCGGGCCGTCAGCAGGCTGTCTACGTTTTTGAGGTACGGAACGGAGGCTTCGATATCACGGTGAAGGGCTTTGAGTTTTTTTAGAAAAGTTTCGGAGAAGATATGCTGTGATGAAATGGCAAGGATAATGCTTCGGTCCTGGCCGAATGTTTCCCGAAGCCGGTCATACTCAATACGATAAGGATCACTTTCATGCAGCAAGGCTTCCGATGAGGTGTCAAAGGCCAGATGCTTCATTTGCACCAGCAGAATTATGGTGATCGTTATCAGCACCGTTAACGTCATCAACGGATGTCGATAAGAGATGCGGGCCCATTGTTCAAACCGTTTTTCAATGTGCGTTTTCAAATGTTTCATAGGCATCCTGCAGGAAAGTGCTTCTTATTTTCAAAGAGAGACTTTATCAACTCAGATAACGTTTTCTCCCCGGGAACTGGCACCACAATTAGTTCACATTTAAAATCAAAACAATCGGGGAAACCCTGATTCTTTGGCTCTAAAATCCTGAATCAGGCGTTCTGAAAGGCGGCTTCGGATATTCTTAATCGTTAAGGAGGATAAAAAAGCATATTATATTAATATTTTGTGTCTTGAGGCGGCAAGGGCCTCGAGCCTTTCCCGGGCGGTGCAAGAGGCCGGGACAAGCTGACAGGACAATAATGATTGAACATTATTTATCCGGTATGATATGTCTTTTAAAAACGGGGAAAACATATCAATCGCGCACCGGAAATCAGTTCAGCATCTATGGTGTTTGGTGAAAGCCGAGTGTTTCCATGATTCACCTGCTCAGTGAAAAGGCGCAGCAAATCCTTGCTGACCGCTATGACCGGATTGTTGAAACAGAATCAGACGAACAAACCGCCACTTATATGGCTGTGGACCGTCAGACCGGTCAGGTGGTAAGGGTGCGTTTGTTTGCAATGGATAAACGTTTTCCAGAGGCCGACAAAAAACTCATTAAATACGTGTCTCAACTGGCTGGCCTGACCTCCGACCATGTCCTTAAAATCCACAACTATCAGGAAGTGCATGCCAATAATACCTTGGGTGTTCTGGTGATTCAGGAATCATTTAATGGCGTGTTATTGCATGATATGCTGCCCTCGTTTCACCGCATGCTTCAATTAGAGGGGTATGCCAATCGGGAGTTCTGTTTTGTCGCTGTTCAGATGGCAGAGGGCCTTCGTGCCATTCACGGAGCCGGCCTGGTCCATTGCGCCGTCAACCCGCATGGCTTTTATTTTGATCCCGCAACCCGCCAGTTCAAACTTGACGGCCTGGCCTGGGAACACGCCTGGCTGAAGGAAAGGGATGATTTCGCGGATGACGCTTTTGAATCTGCGCTCCCCTATCTTTCGCCGGAACAGGCCGGACGCCTCGAGCATACCGTTGATTTCCGGGCCAATCTATATTCTTTAGGGGTGCTTTTTTATGAAATGATGACGGGCCAACATCCTTTTTCCGCTACCGGTCCGTCAGGTGTATTATACGGGCATACGGCCCGGACACCGCTTCCGCCATCGGAAGCAAATCCGGCCCTGGATGCTGCCCTTTCCCGTCTGGTGCTCAAGCTGCTGGCCAAACATCCGGTCGATCGTTATCAGAGCGTGGCCGGACTATTGCGCGATCTGACAGATCTGATCGATCGGTTTAAAACCGACAATCAGGCACCTGATTTCGTACCGGGTCGTAAGGATGCCTCCCCGGTATTTACCGTGCCTGACAAGATTTATGGCCGGGAGCCGGAGATATCTTTTCTGAGGGCCTGTTTTAACCGGGTGCGCGCGGGAGAAACCTGTGTGGTGATGATTACCGGGGATACCGGGGTGGGGAAAACCGAAGTGGTTCGACAATTGGGCGCATATGTCCGTGAGTCAGGCGGTATTTTTTTGACCGGCAAATATGAGCAGCATCAACAATCCGTTCCCCTTGGCGCGCCCAAGACGGCAATGAACAGTGCCGCCAAATGGTTGTTGAGCCAGAGCCCGGAAAATATCGAAAAATGGCGTCAGAGAATCATGTCGTCCGTTTCTCCCAACGGGCAGGTCCTGGTGGATATGATCCCGGAAATGGAACTGGTCATCGGAAAACAACCGCCTCTTTCCGACCTGCCGCCTATGGAAGCCAGTTTGCGGGTGGCCATGGTCATGGAAAAATTCGGCTCTTTTTTTCTGGAAAAGGAACATCCGGTCGTTTTTTTTATGGATGATATGCAATGGGCCGATAAAGGCAGCCTGTCCCATGGTCTTGCCTTTATGCTGGCCCGTAAACGTCGTTATAACCTGGTCCTGGGAACGTATCGTGATAACGAGATCGACGACGCCCACCCTTTGGCCCGGTTTCTTAAGAAGCTTCGAGCTGCCGGTATACCTGTAGAGACAAGACGGTTGTCTCCCCTTGATATAGACCAGACAACGGCCATGGTCGCGGGTGTGCTCTGTCAGACGGAAAGGCTGGTTGCCCCTCTGGCGAATGTCGTTTTTGAGAAAACCGGCGGCAACCCCTTTTTCATTCGCCAGTTTCTGAGTTCACTACATGCCGATGAATTGATCCATTATGACATGCATCAGGGGGACTGGACCTGGGATGTGGACCGCATTGCAGTGGCCGACATCACAGACAACGTGGCCCGCCTGGTTTCCGCGACGATCGACAAACTGCCGACGGCAACCTTGGCGGTCCTGCAGGCGGCCGCCTGCGCGGGCAACCTGATCGATTTGGGTTTATTGGCCCGGGTGTTATGCCGGGAGCGGTCCGACATCGAAGCCCATCTGCAGGCAGCTGTGGAGGCCGGCATGTTGCGCCCTTTTAGTGACGCGTCGCCGGTCCGGAAGGTGGATGGGAAAGACGTCATTCACATCTGGGAGTTTGCCCATGATCATATCCTTCAGGCGGTTTACCAGACCATTTCCGGGAACCAGGCCCGGGGGCTTCACTGGTCTATTGGAAAGGCATTGCTGGCAGATGAATTGTCCGGGGCGACCGACAAAAAGATTTTTGATATTGTCCACCAGCTTCAGCGCGGCATGCCGCCGGATCTGCCATTGGATGAAAAAAACAAGCTGGCCCGCCTCAACCTGACAGCGGGTCAAATCGCCATGGCGTCGGTCGGCTTTGAAGCCGCGGCCCGATATTTTCGTCAGGCCTGCAGCCTGTTGCCCGCCGATACCTGGAACAGGCACTATGAACTCAGCGCCGACATTCATGCCGGCCTGGCCAAGTGCGATTTTGTACTCGGTGATTTCGATTCCTCGGAGCGTCTGTTTGGATTGTTGCTGCAGAAAGCACCTTCGCTGCTGGATCGGGCGGTGGCCTACAATGCCATGATAGAACTCCACACGGCTGCCGGGAATATCGACAAGGCCCTTATGCTGGGACGCCGGGCGCTGGATATGCTGGGGATCACCCTTCCACAACGCACCAGCCGCTTCAAGATTTTATTGCTTCTGTTCAAACTGCGTTTTGTGTGGGGCTTTCGAAGACTGTCCTCGATAATGGATGTGCCGGAGAACGAGGACGAACTGCTGAACACGACCGAAACACTGTTGGCCAATATCGGCTTGCCCACTTTTTATGTCGATCCCCTGCTGTGCCTCTGGATTCTTGCCACCGGGATTCTGATGGGCATTAAAAATCCAAAGAAAGGCGTTCCCGTTCAGCACGCGCCATTGGGTTTGATCGTTCTGGGGGCCTTTATGGGGTCCATGTTCGGTTTTATCGGCATGGGCAGGCTTTACGCCAAAGTCGGGATGCGGATGCTTGAACGTCAATCACCGGGCACGCACCGGGCCATTGCTTATTTTGTATCTGCCTATTTCAACCGGCATTGGTACCAGCCGGCGCGAAAAAATATCGATTCCTTCAAGCGGGCTTATCGTCAGGCCTTAAGGTCCGGCAATGTCAGCTATGCCGGCCTTAGTGTCAACGGGATGCTTATGGTCCGTCTCTTCCTGGGTGATAATCTGGACGATATCTACACCCATCACAAACGCTATGGAACGTTTATTCGAAATTCCCGTTCTCCTTTTGTCGTGGCCACCTACACAGTCATTCAACAATTCTATCGAAGTCTCAAAGGATATACGTTTTCTCCTGTCAGCCTGAACGAACCGGGGGTATGACATGGAATCTGAATTCTCGGCAGCCGTGGACGACGGGAACCTGCTGCTCCAGTTTTTTTTTCCTGCTGTTTCAACTCAAACTTTTTGTGTTTTATCGTCAATGGGATAATGCCGTGGCCGTGGCTGAAAGAATTCGGACCAAAGGCTACCAGCCGACCGGCACGCTGATTCTGACGGAGTATTATTTTTTTACTTTTTTAAGTGCCATCGCCCTGGTCTCAGCCGGAACCCCCCTGGAGCAGTCTCTGCGATGCCGACAGCAGGCCGCCTTGTCTATGAAAAAAATGAAGCACTGGCGCCGGTTGCGGCCGGATAATTTTGAACCCATGTTGCGTTTGATGGAGGCCGAACAGGCCAGAACGGACAGCCGTCCTTCCAAAGTTCTGCAGCGTTACCGGCAGGCGGTGGCCTCGGCCACGGCCGGCGGTTACACCCATCTGGTTGCCATGGCCTGTGAATCCGCCGGTAACTTTCTGTCGGCTCATGGGGACAAAATCGCGGCCCGGGCATACCTGGTTGAGGCCAAAAAAGCCTATGAAGTATGGGGCGCTACGGCAAAAGCCAGGGATATGGAAAAACAGTATGCCGCTGTTTTCTCCGCTGTTCCGGAACGAGCACCTTCTGTTCTGGAAAGAATGGATCACAATGCCCGTGGTCGATGCCCTGCAGGCGGTTTCTCAGGAGATTGTGGTAAGAAACCTGCTGACCCGTTTGATGGAGATCACCATGGAAGCCACCGGTGCCAATCGGGCCGTGTTCATCTCCAACAAAAACAATCAGCTTTTTATGGAAGTTGAGCGCCGGAGCGACGAAACCGGTCAAACACGGCTGAAAGCCGAGCCGTTGCCGCACCAGAAAAAAGAACTGATGCCGTCGGTGGTATATTACGTCAAGCAGACGCAGCAACTGGTTGTCATCAATGATGTTAACCGGGCGCCCGTGCCTTTTCATCAAATGGAAGACCGGGTCAATTCACCCCGTTCCCTGGTGTGCATGCCCATGTCCCGGAACAAACGGTTGGTCGGCATTCTTTATCTTGAGAATACCTTGACCAGCGATGTGTTTACGGATGATCGGATGGAGCTGCTCAAGCTGATTGCTTCCCAGGCGGCAATATCATTTGAAAACGCCACCCTTTATGAACATGTGGCGAAAAATGAACAGGAACTCAAACAGCTGTCTGAAAAGTTGCGAAACCTCTACTCAGAACTCATGTTGACCGAGGAACGGGAACGCCGCCGCATTGCCACTGAACTCCATGACCGCATCGGCCATTCCCTGGCCGGGGCGAAAATCGGTCTGGGGGTTATGGCCCAGGACGCTGACGCCGATCAACGTCAACGACTGGCCGACATCATTGGGATGATCGATCAGTCCATTACCGATACCCGCACCCTGACGTTCGAGCTCAGCCCGCCGATTCTCTATCATCTGGGCCTGGGCGCGGCTTTAGACTGGCTTTGTGAAGAAACGCAGAAAAAACATGGCATGAAAGTGATTTTTACCGATACCTTAGAAGATGCGCTTATTGATCTAAAAATTGAAGTTCTTTGCTTCCAAATCCTTCGGGAATTAATGTTCAATGCCGTCAAACATTCCCGGGCGCGTCTGATCCGTTTGACTTTGCGTTCGGGAAAAGAACCGGTTGCACCTGACCATTCAGGACGACGGCATCGGTTTTTGATCTTTCCCGACATGGATCCGGTGATTATATGCCCGGCAGCGGGTTCGGGCTGTTCAGCATCAATGAGCGCTTAAGGTTGGTGGAAGGGAAAATGAAAATTGATACCGGTGAAAACAAGGGAACATTGATCGAAATTGTTTTGCCCCTGAAATCAGCTGATGAAAATCCGTCTGAAGTGGATTTAAATGGCAGGGATCGCCGCCTAGGATAGTAACCGGTAGGTTAAATTAAAGGAGGGATCATGATTTCAGTCCTTGTCGCAGATGACCACGCCATCATTCGTGACGGTGTCTGCAGCCTGCTGGAAGATATTCCCGGTTTGAGAGTGGTCGGGCAGGCCGAAAACGGCCGTAAAGCCCTGGATCTTGCCGTCGAACTAAAGCCGGATATCATCATTATGGATATCAGCATGCCCGAATTAAACGGCTTTGAAGCCGCCCGTCAGATTCGGGAGGAGGTGCCCGGGACAAAGATTATCGCACTCTCCATGTACGCTGAAAAACGTTATGTGCTGGGGATGTTGAAGGCCGGTGTGTCCGGTTATCTGATCAAGGATTGCGCCTTTCAGGAGTTGGCCGAAGCCATTAGCGTTGTGCACCGCGGGGAAACCTATCTGAGTCCCAAGATAGCCGATACCGTTCGCAAGGCCCTGCTGGACAGTATTGAAAAAACCCCGGTGACGTTGTCCGAGGAACTGACTGAAAGGGAACGGCAGGTGTTGCAGCTCATGGCCGAAGGCGTGAAGACCCGCGATATTGCCGAAGAACTTCATATCAGCGTTAAGACAGTGGAAACTTATCGCGGCAGTATTATGAGGAAACTGAATCTGTACAGCGTTGCCGAACTAACCAAATTTGCCGTTCGCGAGGGTTTGACGCCGCTTGAGAAATAATCAAAACTTGGACGGACTTTTTTACGAAACCATCATTTTCTGGCGTGATCCTCGATCCAGTCGGCCACCAGGTGAAGTACCGGCTCCCGTTTTTCCGGGGGCTCGTTCATGGTTTCGTGGCGCAACCCCTCAAAAATTTTCATCGTTTTGTCCGGACTGGCCGCCTGTTCGAAAAACCGTCGACTTCCCTCGGCTGAGACAATGACATCGTTGGCGCCGTGAAACACCAGCAGGGGCAGGGTGATGTCCGGTGCCCGATCCAGGCATTGGCCGGTGGCGGTAAGGAATTCAGTGAGCCATTGAAATGTGATCTTGTCGTGTACCAGAGGGTCCTGTAAGTAGGCCATCACCGTTTCCTGGTCTGAGGACAAGTTGTCAGGATTGAGGTTGTTGCTCCGGGAGGCCCGGGGCATGAACCTGACCAGCATATTTGCGATCAGTCGTTGAATGAAAGATACCGGTATGGTGGGTTCAAAACCCGGAGAAGAGAGTATCAGGGCGTCGATATCGCCTGGAAAAGTCAATGCGTGAAAGGCCGCAATCACCCCCCCCATGCTGTGCCCCAGCAGGATTAGCGGCAGATCCGGAAATTCGGGCCGGATCAGGGTGGTGATATACTGGTTGATGTCCTGGCAGTATTCGGAAAACCGCTCTGTGTGGCCCCGTTTCCCGCCTGATTTTCCATGGCCTTTATGATCCAGGGCAAAAAATGAGATTTGCCGGTCCCGCATCTCATTGATAAGATGTTTATATCGCCCTGAATGCTCACCCAGTCCGTGACATAAAAAGACAAGTCCCCGGGGTGCTTCCACGGCCCAGCTTCTGTAAAAGATCCGGATGTTATCCTTGTTCAGAAATACCCCCATGCTGTGCTGGTAGCCTTTCTGCATCGTGCTATTCTCCTTTGTATGTTTTTATGTTTATTATAAAGGATGTCCTTGACGATACAAAAGAAATTTTATAAACAAAAGATATTCCGACGTTTAAAGGAGACAAACGCACCGGTTAACGTGAATTCCCCAAGGTATTTTCCACAATAACAGTTGAATACGGCGTCCCGGGTCGGCTATAAAAATAATGATGCCTTAAGGGCTTTTTTATAACGATTTATTATTATATAATATTTAAGTTGTGATGGGGGGGGCGTATGGCGATTACGGTCAAGGGAACGGTGTTAACCGATCTGGTCAAGATTGTCCGTAAGGAACGGCAACTGGGCTGGGACGATTACCTGCAGCCGGAGGACTGGGATATCATCAACGGAGATATCCTGGCCACCCAGTGGTATCCGGGTGATTTTTTTACCGGCTTTCTTATGCCGTGTACAAGGTGGTCGGCCATTCTGATCTGAACATCTGTTTTGCATTCGGAAAGATTGCCGTCCATAACATGATCGAAATATACAAGAACATACTTGTCCCCGGGGATCCGGCCGTCAGTATGGAACGCTTTATCACCCGCCGAAAATCTTTTTTCAGGGGGGATTACTCCAGCGCTGAAACCGGTGAACTCAAAAACGGTCAAGGCTGGCTGACGTTTCTTTATACCAATGCCGAACCGAGCGTAAAAGGGGGGGAAGTCGCCGGGGTGATTGCCCATTCAGTCGCCGGCGCACTGGCTGAACTGGCCGATCTGACCGGCGGCCGGAATGTCTTTTCCAACGTGGTTCAGAAGGGCGAGTATTTCGAGATCAAGATCAAGTGGGATTAGCCCGAATATTACCAACTCGTGGGATGTCCGGGGAAGGCTTGGCCCGAACGGGTTTGGGATACCGCCGGCATTTGACTTAACGCCATTTAAGGTACTATTTTTTGCCCGATTGCCGTCTGAAGGCATCCGCCCGAATATTATAACGCCGCATAATCTGCTGCAACGCCTGGCGTTCCAGACCGCATTCTCTGGCCGCCTGGGTGACGTTTCCGCCAGTTTTTTCCAGAAGATGACCGATATAATCATTGTTGAACATTACCAGGGCTGATTCCTTGGCACCCTTGTAGGGAAGGCCCTGGAAAGAGCCCGGACCGGACGAAGGCGCTGCCGGCGCCTGTTTGTTTTTTAATTCAATGTCTTTCGATGTTATCTGATCTGTTTTCGAGAACATGATACCTTGAACAATAACGTTTTCCAGCTCGCGGATATTTCCCGGCCAGGAATAATCCATGAATAAACGGCGCAGTTCAGTAGAAATCTGTTTCTGCGGCTTATTAAGTTTGGCGCAGTGCTTTTCCAGCAGGTGGCTGATCAGCAGCGAAATATCCCCCTGTCTTTCTCTTAGTGGCGGCAGGTGAACGGGCAGGACATTGAGTCGGAAGAAAAAGTCTTCACGGAATTCACCTTTGCTGATTTTTTCTTTCAGGTCCTGATTGGTGGAGGCGATGATACGGACATCCACCTTGATGGTAGCTGTATCGCCCAGGGGCTTGATCTCTTTCTCCTGTAAAACGCGCAACAGTTTCGTCTGGATGGTGGGGCTGATATCACCGATTTCATCCAGGAAGATGGATCCTTTATGCGCTTCCTGGAACATGCCCCGCTTATTACCTGTGGCATGGGTAAAGGCGCCTTTTTTGTATCCGAAAAGTTCACTTTCCAGGATCTGCTCCGGTACGGTGGGGCAGTTTACCGGAACAAAGGGGGCTTTTGAGCGGTTGCTGAGGGCGTGGATGGCTTTTGCCGTCAGGTCTTTACCGGTTCCGGATTCCCCGGTAATCAATACCGTCAGGTCGGTATTGGCCACCATGTGGATGGTTTCGAAAACCCGTTGCATGGGCGGACTTTGCCCGACGATATTCTGAAAGACATGAACGTTTTCACATACTTTTTTCAGCCGCGTGTTTTCCCTGATCAAAGAGCTGCGTTCCAGCGCTTTCTCCAGCCTGACAAGCAGTGAGTCATGGTCAAAGGGCTTGGTGATAAAATCATAAGCCCCCATTTTGATCGCTTCCACGGCTGTGTCAATAGAACCGTGGGCCGTCATCATCACCACCGTCAGGTCGGGCATATTTTCTTTTATTCTGTGGAGCAGGGCCAATCCGTCCATTCCCGGCATTTTGATGTCGGCCAGAACCAGGTCAAAATGGTCCTCATCAATTTTTTCCAATGCGGCCTTACCCGAGGAAGCTGTTTCCACCCGGCAGTTTAAATCCGGCTCCAGGGCGCGTTTTAACAGGTGCAGCATATCGGTTTCGTCATCAACAATCAGTATGGATTTAAGACTCATTCCGGCTCCTCGTCTCCGGTTAACATCGGCAGGGTAATGATAAATTCCGTGCCATGTTCCGGTTCGCTTGAGACTTCAATCTGTCCGCCATGGCTTTGAATGATACCATAGCTGACCGCCAGGCCAAGTCCGGTACCTTCTCCGGTTGGCTTGGTGGTAAAAAAAGGGTCGAAAATCCGGCTTAAGTTTTCTTTTTCAATACCGTATCCGTCATCCCTGATACGGATTTGTACCTGACAGTTGTCGGCGTCGTAGACGGTGCCGATGACAATGGTGCCCCTGTTGCCGGTGGCATGCTGAGCGTTCATCAGCAGGTTCATCAGTACCTGTTTTATTTTTTCACCATCCAGGATTACCGCCGGTGTGTTCTGGTCATATTCTTTTATAATCGAAACTGCGTCCTGTTTTGACCGTCGCTGGATAAAGGCCAGTACATCATCGATCAGGTCGTTCAACCGGACGCGGCTCTGTTCCGGTTTTGAACTCCTGGCAAAGTTTAACAGGTCTTCAACAATCGCTTTACAGGCTTTGACATGTTTTTCGATGACTTTCAGGTCCTCGTGTTTCTGAGAACCCGGTTCTTCGTTACGCGAGAGCAGCTGCGTATATCCCAGAATAATGCCCAGTGGATTATTGATTTCATGGGCGATACCCGATGAAAGCTGGCCGATGGAGGCCAGTTTGTCCGCTTGGGCGATCTGCTTTTCAGAACGGGCCAGGGCCCTGGTTCGCTCGACAACTCTTTTTTCAAGCGTTTCATTCAGATCAAGGACCCGGTCATGGGCCTGGATCAGGGCGGCCTGGTCATCTGAAATCTGATGGTAGATCTGCCACACCCTTTCGAAAAACAGGGTAATCGCCGCTACGATGATCAGCAGGAATGTGTTGACGCCGCCGCTGTATGGGCTGATCATGGCCCAGGCTTCCGGATTGCCCGACATGATCAGCAGCTGTTTGAGAATATGGCCGGCTGATCGTGAAACGGCGAATCCGCAAAGACAGTAGGAAACCCATGACAGGTAAGTCCAGATAACGTTTTCAGGGGCATTGCGGCTTAACTGGCGGACATGCAATATGCATAAAAAAGAGAGTACAATCATGCAGACGGCCCCTGCCGTATCCACAAACCATATGGGTAGTGAGCTGATTGTCATTCTTTGTTTTCCCCGTGGTCCTGTAGAGAATGTGGGGCGGCTTTGGCGGTTGCGTTCAGGCGCCTTAACCCCAGGTACATGCACAGCAATGCCGGCACACACCAGAGATGATCCATTTTGGCCAGGTAGTAGATCAGGGCGGCAAACAGGCTCTTTGCTTGAATATGCACCTGCCAGGGCCCGGTTTGCGTCATATGGACCCAGTGATAATGCTCATCCATCAAGTGGGTTGCAAAGGCGTCTATTGTCCATATCATGAACAGGGCCGCAGCATACTGGATATATCGCCAGCCGATTTCTCGGTCCAACCTGCGGCCCCTGATCCAGTAGATCAGCAATCCCATGGAAAGAAGAAAAAAAACATGGGAAAACTGATGTACAATCAGCCCTTCAGGATCGCCGTGGGTCTGCGTCGCGCCGGCCGGCACGGCGACCATCAGCAGGGCCGGTAACATGATGGCCAGTATTAATTTGCGTTTCACGGATTTTTTTCCGGTTACCGGTTCTTATCGACGCTTTCCGGTATCAGGTCGGCCAGCGTCATCATTTTTTCCACAGGTTTGCCTTCATTCCGGCCGGCGGATTCCGGAACC
The DNA here is from genome assembly GCA_963674745.2 of Desulfosudaceae bacterium. Lineage (GTDB taxonomy): Bacteria > Desulfobacterota > Desulfobacteria > Desulfobacterales > Desulfosudaceae > JBFMDX01. The sequence continues at coordinate 42,125 of CAXXDV010000002.1, forward strand.
GGGATCTGCCGTTTGATGGATGAAAAAAGCATATTGGCCAGGATATAAAGCGGTATAAAGGTTGCCAGGTATCCGACCGAATAGCCGGTTGTCGAAAATGGGAACACGACCTCGGAAAATCGCAAGTCCAGCCAGGCCAGTGCAAACGGCACCGGCCAGAGGGTAGACATGCCCATGGCGATTTGTCCGAAAAAGTACTTTCCGAAGGCATCATTGGCTTCTTTGTTGCAGGCCTTGTAGGCGGCCTTGTTTTTGAAAGAAAGCGCTTTTAAGGAAAGGTTGTGCATATGGACCATTTCCCGTTGGTTGGCGTAAATCCATTTTCGGTTCCACCCGGCCAGCAGGCCGTGAGTCATCCGGCCGATCAGGACACAGAACAGGGATAGACAGAACGTGCCGAAGAGATATCCGAAGATCGGCGTCTCGAACACCCGGTAGAAAGAGATTAAAAACATATCAATATAATAGATCATGGTTTGGCCTGATTATGATATCGTCAAAATAGCGTTAAATGGTTAAAAAATCAACATTTGCCCTCTTTTAGAACGGGGGAACCACGCTGAATCCCAAAAATCCTTTGGTGGTGTATCGTAGGCCGACATATAGGGCGAGCACGACAAAAAGCCGTTTCAACCAGATATCGGGAATATATTTAGATGTACGGGGGCCGATCATGGAACCGACAAAAACACCCACCAGTTCGATCCCGATCAGGGGCCAGAAAACCGGTACGCCTTTCATCACCATGTAAGTGAAAATACTGGTGACCATGCCCACCAGAACCGCCAGTGAAGATGTCCCGGCCACCAGAAACATGGGCAGGCCGGCAATGCTGGTCAAAAACGGAACAAACAGGAAGCCGCCGCCCACACCAAGAAAAGAAGCGATGGCGGCAATGATAAACCCCCCGATGACCGGGATGATCGGTTTGAAGCTGAACTCCACACCGTAGAATGAAAACCGAACTTTTTTCAGAGACCACTCGATGACCTTGACGCCGCTGTCTTCCGGGTTTACCGAGGCGCTTTTTTTAATGTGAGCGTTTTCAAACGCTTCAGCCGCCGCCTTGGCTTCTTTTTTCCGCCCCTGGCCTCTCGGTGTGGTTTCATAGAACAGGAACCCTCCGAGGACAAAAACAATGATGCCGAAATAGCCGAGATAGGCTTTTAAGGAAATTTTGCCGGCGGTAATAATGGGGATCAGGTAGCTGCCGGTGACAGAGCCGATGGCCAGGGCAATCCCTAAAGGAAGGACCAGTCGGCCCATCCGGTAATAATTGAGGCTGCCGACCAGGGCGCTTAATCCTCCCATCCACTGGTTGGACACCCGGATGCTGTCGGTGATCATTTTGTTGAGCACGGGCGATGTTTCTTGAAACGTTTTGCCGTAATCGGCCAGCCCGAAAACCGTAATATGCCCCACGCCTGACATAATACCGCCGAATGCGCCAACGGTAGAAAAAATCCAGCCCACCCAGACGGCCCACAAAAAGGCGATCACAAGGCCGGGATCCGGCGCGCCGGGAATACCCAGAAATCCTGTCGGTGCGGTGGTGTCGATTTCACCGGCACCGGTACCTGTCGGGGTTGCCGCGATGGCCGCCTCTAGTGATTCGGCCTGTGTGGTGGCCGGTAAAACAAGTGGTGTGATGATCATCATCAATAATATGCCCATAAAAATCATTTTGTTTTGGCTTTTACTCACGGATAGCCTCCTTCAATTAATGGAAAATTATTTGCCAAAAATACTTTTGCTTAAAATGGAGAGCAAGTGGTGTGCCATTTGGGGCGATGCGGGGTCTAAAATAAAAATGTCCTTTTAAAAAAGACCGTTAGAAATAACCAGGGGCGCCGGGTGCAAAAAAAAAAATTAAAAAAAAGGGTTGCTGATAAAAATTTTTGGAACTATTGTCCTATTTTTATTGCACTTTTTTATATTTATTTGAAATATAACGGGTTTTTGTGGCAATATAATTATTTCACTGAATTCTTTTTGTTGCATTAAAAGCGGTTCACATTCTTTTAAGCCTGTGACCCGATGCCGAGACTCATATTCTTATTCTTGAAATTATTAGTTATTATACTTTTAATAGCCCGCCGTTTTTTTATTTCAGCCATTGTCGGCCTTTTTTCTTGGTATGGATATTGCGAATTAAATTTTTCCAAGTCTGATCGATAAACGCAAAACAGAAAGATATACGGAGGTTTAAAAAATGGCGCATCAGACGGTTTTCAGCGTATGCGGCATGTGCACAGTCCGCTGTCCCATCATAGCGGATGTAAAAGACGGCCGGCTTCTTTGCCTGCGGGGGAATCCCCATGCACCGGGTATGAGCAGGGGCATTTGCGCCCGGGGGGCTGCGGGAATTGCCCTGGTGGAGGATAATGAACGACCCCGGACCCCGCTGATTAGAAAGGGAAACCGGGGGGAAGGCAAATGGCGGAAGGCCTCCTGGGATGAGGCCTTTGATTATGTGACCGAGAAGCTGACCGGGATTTTTGATGAACACGGCCCCCGCAGCCTTTTGTTGACCGATCGGGGCGGGCCTTTTCGGGACATGCACCGGGCCTTTTTACGCGGGCTGGGGACGCCCAACTATTGCAATCATGACGGTTCCTGCGCCCGCAACGTTCAGCACGCGGCCCTGTCGGTTTTTGGCTCCGGGCGCAAAGATGTGGTTTATGATTTAAAAAACGCCCGCCATGTGGTGTTGCAGACCCGTAACCTGTTTGAAGCCATTAACGTGCGCGAAGTCAATGAACTTACCGCCGCGCTGGAGGCCGGCTGCCGGCTGTCCGTGATTGACATCCGCAGCACCGTATCGGCCACCCGGGCTCACAATTTTTTCCAGGTCCGGCCGGGTACGGACTATGCCTTCAACCTGGCCGTGATTCATGAACTCATCGACAAAAAACTGTACGATGTCGGCTTCGTGGAAAAGTATGTGGCGGATTTTGACCGGCTGGAAGATTTTGTCCGGTTATGTACGCCGGAATGGGCTGAAAAAGAGACGGGTGTTTCCGCACTTCGGCTTCGTGCGTTTGTAAAGGAACTGGCCGAAGCCGCTCCGGCTGTTCTGTGGCATCCGGGCTGGATGACGGCCCGTTACCGCAACTCTTTTTATGTTTCCCGCAGCATCTATATTATTAACGCCCTGCTGGGTTCTGTGGGCGCTAAAGGCGGATTGCCGATTACCAACAAGCCGGCGGATTACAATCGTTCAGGGCTTTCGAAGTTTATGGACCTTTATGAAAAGCCCTCGGAAAAACGAGCTGACGGGGCAGGATGGAAGTATCCCCATTTTGAACCAGGCCCCGGTGTCACCCATCTGGCATACAAGGCCATTGAAACCCAGGACCCTTATCCCGTAAAAGCCTATATCGCCTGGCGGCATGATCCGCTCATGGGGTGCGCCGATCCCGACCACATGATGAAAGTGTTTTCCAATCTGGATCTTCTGGTCTCGGTCACCTTCTCCTGGTCGGACACGGCCTGGTTTTCCGACGTGGTACTGCCCCTGTCACCCTATCCGGAGCGGGAAAGTATCCTGGCCTGTAAAAACGACCTGGTGCCGTACCTGTTCATGCGTAAGCGGGCGGTGGAACCCCGGTATGACACCAAAGCCGACTGGGAGATTGTCTCCGGTTTGGCCCGACGCCTGGGGCTAAAAGAGCTGGTCTATGATTCAGTAGAAGATATATGGAATTTTCAGCTTCAGGGAACCGGTATCGATTTAAGCGATTTTGATGAGCAGGGAGTGGTGCTGCTGGGAGAAAAGATTCTGTATCGGGATCGGGGAAACATGACCTTTAAAACACCTTCCGGAAAAATTGAAATCATCAGCCAGCGGCTGGAGGAACAGGGGCTTTCTTCTCTGGCGCCATATGAATCCCCCATCCGGCCGCCCAGGGGGGCTTTCCGTTTAACTTTCGGGAGATGCGGTGTTCACACCCAGGGACATACGGTCAATAACCCGCTGCTGTTTGAGCAGATGCCGGAAAATGTGCTCTGGATTAATGATAAGGCAGCCGAAAAGCTGGGTATTGCCGATGATGATCTGGTGGAAGTGGGCAATGCCGACGGATATACCGAGACGATTCGGGCCAGGGTCACCGATCAGATTCATCCTGATGCGGTTTTTACCGTCCACGGCTTCGGCCATCGTCTGCCGGTTGAAAGCAGGGCCAGGGGCCGGGGGCTGGCGGATAACCGGTTCATGCCGCGAGGCAATGATATCTGGGACAAGGCCGGGGGTGCCGTGGCGTTTCAGGAACATTTCGTAACCGTGAAAAAAGCATCTGAAGACACCTTGCCTGAGGATAAAAGGAGCGTAAAATGAGTCAGTATTCCCTGATACAGGACAGCGTTAAATGCGTTCGGTGTCATGCCTGTGAAGTACAGTGTAAAGTCAACAAGGGGCTTCCGCAAGGTCCACGGCTCTGCCAGGTGGTTGAAGTGGGGCCGAAACTGGTGGGCGACCGCCCCCGGGCCTCTTATGTCTATATGTCCTGCTTTCACTGCGAAAAGCCATGGTGTCTGGCGGCCTGCCCCACCGGGGCCATGCAGAAACGGGATGATGGCATCGTTTTTATCGATCACGATGAGTGCGTGGGGTGTAAAGCCTGTATACGGGCCTGTCCCTGGGGCGCGCCCCAGTGGGACCCGGAAAGAAAATTGGTAGTAAAATGTGATTTTTGTATGGACCGGATTGACCATGGCCTGGACCCGGCCTGCGTGGAAGCCTGTATTACCGGATGCCTGAGTTTCGGTAAGGCCAATGAATTGCCGCAGACCCGCCGGGAACGACATGCCCGGATCGTGTCTGAAGGTGATTTCGAATAGAGGAGAAACGTATGGCAAATAACGGCTGCCCTGTCCATAATACGCTCTCCTTCCTGAGAGATGCCATTGAAGGCGGGGCTTTCAAGATTCCCAAAACCAGGCGTATTGCCTTGGAAGTCATGGAACTGGTAGAGGATCTGGCCAGGGGCCGTGGCGGGCCCGAACATGTGCCGGCCCTGGAATCCTGTGTAGATGAACTTGTGGCCAATGCCTCGGACGGGGAAGCCGGCCAGGCGGCCCAAAAAGTGCAGATCAGCCTGCTGCAGTTTCGAGAGGTCTTTGAGAGCCATGCCGAGACCCATACCTGCGCCGGCGGTGATTGTGTCCGCCTGACACCGGCGCCCTGCCAGTTGGCCTGTCCGGCGGGAATTGATATTCCCTCTTACCTGACCCTGGTGGGCCAGGGGCGGTATGCCGAAGCGGTTAAGGTGATTCGTGAAGACAACCCATTCCCCTGGGTGTGCGGGCTGGTCTGTACCCACCCTTGCGAGTTCATGTGCGTTCGGGCCCGGATGGATTCTTCTGTGGCTATCATGGATTTAAAGGGCGTGGCCGCGGAAAAGGCCATGTCGGCCCGGCAATACCGTAACCCGGAACCCGCCCCGGATAACGGCCACAAGGTTTGTGTTATCGGTGCCGGTCCGGGTGGACTGACAGCGGCATATTATCTGGCGCTCAAGGGGTACCGGGTAACCATCATCGAAGCCCTGCCGGTTTCCGGCGGCATGATGATGGTGGGAATTCCCCGTTACCGGCTGCCGCGGGAGGTGATCGATCGGGAAGTGTCCATGATCGAGGCGCTCGGCGTGGAATTTCGTTATAACACGTGCCTGGGAAAAGATATTACACTTGAAGATCTGCGTGGAGAAGGCTTTGAGGCTTATCTACTGGCTATTGGTGCGCATGGTTCGTATAAATTGATGATCCCCGGAGAGGAAGATTACCTTCAGGTCTTTCCGGCTGTGGATTTCTTGCGCCGGGTATCTCTGGGCGATCACCGGCCGCCGGGCCGTCGGGTGGCGGTTATCGGCGGCGGCAATGTCGCCATTGATGCGGCCCGGACTTGTCTGCGCCTGGGCAGTGAGGAAGTAACCATTCTTTACCGGCGGACACATGATCAGATGCCGGCCCATCATGAGGAAGTGGTCGAGGCCGAGGAAGAAGGAATTCATTTCTCGTTTCTGACGATCCCCAAAAAAATCGTCGGGGAAAACGGCAGTGTTAAAGCGATTGTGTGCGTTCGGGCCGCATTAAGCCCGCCGGACGAAGCCGGGCGGCAGCGCCCCGTCCCTCTGGAGGGGAGCGAATATGAAATGGCCGTGGATACGGTTATTCCGGCCATCGGTCAGGAAATAGACGGCCGGGGGCTGGAAGGATTTCAAAGTATGCAGTGGACCCGGCGAAACACCATTCATGTCAATACCATCAGTATGGAAACGGATCAGGAAGGCGTGTTTGCCGTGGGTGACGCGGTAACCGGACCGGCCACGGTGGTTGAGGCTATTGCCGGCGGTAAGAAAGCGGCCATTGCCATTCATCGCTATTTTGAAAAACTGCCCCAGCCGCAATTCCCGCCCGCGCCCACGCGGCGGCGGCGCATGAATTTTTTCCAGGTCCCGGCGGGCCTGAAGAACGATTTAAAACGGGTGCAGATGCCGTTTTTGAATAATGACCGGCGGCGGATCACCTTTCAGCAGGTGCGATTGGGATTGGATGATACCCAGGCTGCCAATGAAGCCAGGCGATGTTTAAGGTGTGACGTATGTATCCGGTGCGGCCGGTGTGTTGAAATCTGCCGGGACAAGATGGGGATCGGCGCGCTGGAACTCGGCTACATGAATTTTGATCATCCCGGTCTCACGGATTTCAAAATCACGGCCGAGCGCTGCATCGCCTGCGGGGCCTGCGCCGCCAACTGCCCCACCGGTGCCATGCAGATGACGGACCAGGAGGGGTTCCGGGTGCTTTCCCTGTGTGGAACGGAACTGAACCGTCTGGAACTTGAATATTGCCGGACCTGCGGGGCGGTTATCGGCCCCGCCCGTTATCATGATTATGTCACGCAACGGATAAGGGAAATCAGTCCCCAGCTGGATGACGCCCGGATGTGCCTGGACTGCGCCCGAAAATCAACCGGCCGGGTTCAGGCGGAAATCGAGCCGCCGGAAAATATCTGACGCTGCAGGCGCAATCAATTTTTTTGAGAGGTTGAAGACTATGGTTTTTAGAAATGGCCAGAAAGTGGAAATTGTCAGACGGTCGGCGGATGAAAGCTGGGAGCCTTATATGGATGCCTTTATCGGACTTCACGGTATTATTACCGATCCGGACGCAGCCAAAAATGATCCGGATGCCCTGGTGGAAGTCAGCCTGGACGAAAAGGGAACCCACCGCTTTCCCCAGGATTGTCTGCGGGTTCTACCTTGACCCCTTTCAGGAGCCGTCAACTGTAATGAAAAATTTATAATGGGTTTACGATAACCGATCGTATCGGAGGCATGCATGCGGCTAAACCAGCGGTTTTTATTGTTAACGGCCTTTTTCGGCCTGATGATTGGCCTGGCTGTGTCCGTGGGTGCGGCTGATAGTCCTAAAAGAACCATCAGGGGAAACATGACGGAGAACTACAAGATCCTCCCCGGCGAAGCGGACAGCATTTTCGATATGTTTTCACAGGGTGTTTTCTACGGTCGGATTCGCATTAATACGTTCCGGTGGGAGTGGGAAGAGGAGACCACCAAAAGTAAGGACAACTGGGCGGTCGGCGTCGGCGGCAGCCTGATCTTTAAATCCGCCTATCTGCACGGCCTTGGAATGACGGCTGGTCTTTACACATCCCAGAATCCCTGGCGTATGGATGAATATGATGTGGGCTTTATCAAGTCCGGTAAGGATGTCCTTTCACGGCACAAGGTCGCCACGCACAATGAGTTCGGCATGACGGCGCTGGCCCAGGCCTTTGTCGAATACAAATACAATAAATCGGGCATCAGGGTGGGGCGCCAGATTTTTGAGAGCCTGCTGACGAAATCCAACGATACCAAAATGATCCCCAATACCTTTAACGGGATTTCTCTGACCAGCCAATTGGTGCCTGATACGTCGTTTAAGGCGGCCTATTTTACAAAGCAGAAACTGAGGGACCACACCTCTTTTCATCATGTCCTGGCCTATGGTGATCAGGCGGATGACGACGTTGCCAAATGGAACGAAAATGATGATTCGGCCATGCACAAAGGGATCACGACCTCCAGGCTGGAGGCGAAAAATATTCATGACCGCCTCGTTATTGTTGAAGCGACAAACAAAACCCTCCCCAACCTTTCGGTAATGGTAAACTACACTGCGGTACCTGACCTGATATGGACCGCTACCGGAGAACTGAACTACGCCATTAAATTCGACAACGGGATACAAGTTGTGCCGGGGTTCAGGTACCTGCAGCAGTTTGACAGAAATGCCGGGACCATCGGCGGTGCTTCGTTGAAGGCCAAAATTTCCCAAACAGACAGCCGGGGATATGAACATCCTTTTGATATGGACGGTAAGCTCTATACTCTCCGGGTGAATGTAAAAAAAGGCGCTGGGAGTGTTCTGTTCGGGTATTCAAAAGTGGCCAATGAAGCGGACCTGCTGACGCCCTGGCGAGGTTTTCCCACCGGCGGGTATACCCGGGCCATGGCCCAGTATAACTGGTATGCCAAAACGGCAACCTTCATGGCCCAGTTTAAATATGATTTTGACAAGGCCGAACTTGTTCCGGGCTTAAGCGCCATGATCCGGTATGCTAGCCAGGACTTTGACGACAATAAGCCGGATGTTCAGGCCGATACCGATGTTTATACCCTGGACCTGATACAGAATATATGGGCTGTTCCCGGCCTTATGCTTAAATGCCGGATTGCGGTTGTCAGGGGGGATGACGATACGGTCGACATGAACGGGCAGGAGAAGTCGGATCCGTCATATAACGAGTATCGTTTTGGGATAAACTATCTGTTTTGATTATTGAAAATTGGAGTGGTAAATCTCTTCCTGCTCGTCCAGGATATCGATTAAGATCGCCATGTCCGTCATGGGGTTCATGATGACACAGCGCAGTACCACGATGCCTTTTTCATCATGCTTGCGCATCAACGTGGTCCGTGAGACAAAGCTTTTTCCCGCTTCCCGCTGTACCCGCTGGACCGTCCGGTTGATCTCGTTCAGTTCGGCTGTGGCCCGGCCCCGTTCTTCTTCACCGCCCTGTATCATGACCTTTTTGAGGTGCGGCGGGCAGACCCGGTAGGTCAGGATGTTGAGCTGGGGATGTGTGACCACTTCAAACAGTCGCCTTTTGTCAATCTCCCGGGCGAAATTCCGGGCGGTAATCAGGCCGTGGTCGATCAGCAGGGCGTATCCGTTTTTGCCCATGATTTTAAGGGCGCTGTCTAAGACCAGTGAGTTGGCTTCCCGGGATCCGGCCAGTGACTTGATGCCGAGGTCGACCGAACCGCGCCGGTTGACGTAGTTGGCGTGATAGGACACCTGGTCCATCATGTAAGGGTCTTTGAAGTAGACCATGCCGCAGCTCATGGGCATGTAGAACTGCTTGTGACCGTCAATGGTCACCGAATCGGCCAGTTCGATGCCGTCCAGCAGGTGCTTGTGCTTTTCCGACATGAGGGTCGGTCCTCCCCAGGCCGCATCCACATGATAGAAAATGTTTTCCCTGGCGCAGATTTCGCCTATTTCCCGTAAAGGATCAATGGCGCCGGTTTCGGTGGCGCCGGCAATTCCCACCACGGCAATGATTTTGGTCGCGGCGTCCTTTTTGATGTCCTCGATGGTATTGGTCAGACAATTGATGTCGAGTCGATGCTCATTGTCGACATCAACCGGAACAATATTCCGGTTGCCGATGCCGAGAACCCCGCCGGCTTTTCTCAGGGAATAGTGTCCCCGCCGGGAAACCAGGATAACGCTTTTTTTGACTCCGTAATGGCGGTATGCCGCCATAAGTCCTTCGTCTTCGATGCCTTCGAAGGCGGCGCTCTCCTGCCGGGGAAAAGCCATGTTCCTGGCCACCCACAGGGCCGTCAGATTGGCCGTTGTGCCGCCTTCGACAAAACAACCCAGGGTTGTATGAATATTCTGGACATGCAGATCGTAAAACGCTTCCGGCAGCTGAAATATCAGACGATGGATTTTGGCCAGTACCTGTTTTTCAAGAACGGAAAATACTTTTGAGGTTTCCAGTTTGACCACATTCTGGTTTAAGGCGGCGGCGATGGTTTTTAAGTGAACCATGAAAAACGGAATGGCGGATGTCATATGACCGACAAAATAGGGGGAGGCCACGTTCACGCCGTGGGGAGAGATGTCTTTGATCAACTCCCGGATGACGTCAGCCAGCTTTTTTTCCGGATTTTCATTGATGCGGGTTTCCTTGAAACAGTCGGCCAACTCTTTTAAGCTGATGGCTTCGGTGATGCCGACATGTTTTTTGAGAAAATCGTGAAGTCCGAAAAGGATCTGCTCCATATATTTAACCAGCGTCGCCCGGCAGGCCTCGTCTTCAGGCCGGATAAAGGCCCGCATCAAAGCATCCCAGTCGGCTATTAATGTGGTCGGAGGGGTAGGCGTGGTCTGGTCAGGCGGTATTTCCACAGTCGGGGTTTTAATGTTCCGCATTGTATTTATTTACCTGTTTTAACAGCAAAAATAAGGACTCATGTCCAAAATTTATTTATATTACCATCAGTGCGACCGGATTTCAAAATAAAATTGATGTTATTCAAAGGGGTTTTGTTTTTCAAACAGAATTATCAAAAAGTTGGAATCGTCCATGATTTGCTGCCGACAACAGTTGACATGCCATTAAACTTTATATAAAAGTATAGAGCGGCTTTTTATAGCAGCCGATAATATTGAAAATACAGTATAGATTAAGGTTTATTAAGCGGTTCCGGGAGGACAGGTTGTAAAATGAGCAATAAAATTAATATTAACGGGAATGAGTTGGAATTTGATCCGGGTGAAACGATTCTTGATGTCGCCGGAAGAAACCGTATTGATATTCCCACCCTTTGTCACTTGAACGGCACGACGCCGACGGGGAAATGCCGGGTCTGTGTGGTCGAGGTGTCCGGCAGGGATGAACTGGTCACGGCCTGCTCCACGGCCGCGGAAGATAACATGACGGTAAAAACGGAATCACCGAGGGTGGTCGCCTCCCGGCGCGAGACGATTGCGGCCATGCTGGCCTCGGGAAATCATAATTGTACCATCAGCGGAACATCGGGAAAAAACTGGACCCAGTTTCAGCTTGGGGTTCACCAGGCGGATGGGGCGGCCGAGTTGTGCCCTGCCTGGGGGGATTGCCGGCTTCAGGATTTGGCCTACCGATATCAGGTGAAAGGCAACACTCCCGGCCACGACGGTGCTCCCTGGCCCATGGAGACGGTTAATCCCTTTATTATTCGAGATTTTTCAAGATGCATCGGCTGTGGCCGTTGCGTTAAGGCCTGCCGGGAAGTCCAGGTCAATAATGCCATTGAATTCAAGGAAGCCGCGGACGGGGCCATTGAAAAAGTGATTACCAGAGGCGATAAGCCGCTGGCGGATTCCGATTGCGTGTTCTGTGGTGAATGTGTCCAGGCCTGTCCGGTGGGGGCACTGGTTTTCAAAAGCACCCGTTTTGAGGCCCGGCCCTGGGAAACCCGAAAGGTGAAAACCACCTGTTCCTACTGCGGTGTGGGTTGCCAGTTGTATCTGCACGTCAAGGACAACACCGTCAGAAAAGTGACCGGAGTTGAAGATAGTGCGCCCAATTACGGCAGCCTGTGCGTTAAAGGTCGCTTCGGATATGACTTTATCTCCTCTGAAGAACGGCTGATCAAGCCGTTGATCAAAAAAGACGGTAAGTTTGCGGAAGTCGAATGGGATGAGGCCATTAAATACGTGGCTGACCGACTGTCGGAAATCAAAGCGCAATCCGGCCCGGACAGCATCGGTGTTTTCACTTCGGCGCGGGTTACCAATGAAGAGAATTTTCTGGCCCACAAGTTTGCCCGGGCGGTGTTGAAAACAAATAACATAGACCATTGCGCCCGTCTCTGACATTCCTCAACTGTGGCCGGTCTGGCCGCGGCATTCGGCAGTGGCGCCATGACAAATCCGATTGCGGATATTGAGCAGGCGGAAGTGATTCTGGCGACGGGTACCAACACCACCGAGAATCATCCGGTTATTTCAACCTATGTAAAACGGGCTGTGGAAAAGAAAAAGGCCCGGTTGATCGTCGTGGATCCCCGGCGCATCAAGCTGGTGGATTTTGCCGACAAATGGGTTCGGCCCAATACCGGCTCGGATGTGGCCTGGATCAACGGGTTGATGCATGTCATCATCAAGGAAGATCTTTACGACAAGACGTTTGTCGAGTCCCGGACAGAGGGCTTTCAGGATCTGAAAAACATGGTGGAAAAATTCACCCCGGAATTTGTGGAAAGCATCACCGGCATTTCGGCCAATGATATTATCGAATTGGCCCGGACCTATGCCGCGGCAAAACCGGGCACGATTCTTTATTGCATGGGGATTACCCAGCATACCACCGGAACCGATAACGTCAAGTCCCTGGCCAACCTGGCCATGCTGTGCGGTAACCTGGGCGTGGTCGGCGGCGGCGTCAATCCCCTGCGGGGGCAGAACAACGTCCAGGGCGCCTGCGACATGGGCGGTTTGCCCAATGTGCTCTCCGGGTATCAGCCGGTTACCAATGACGACGCCAGAGCCAAGCTGGAGCAGGCCTGGGGTGTGACGGACCTTCCGGCTAATCCCGGCCTGACGGTGACCCAGATGGTTCCCAAGGCCCATGAGGGTGAGATCAAGGCCCTGTATATTATCGGTGAGAACCCCCTGGTTTCGGATCCTGATTTGAATCATGCCCGGGACTGCTTTGCTCATCTTGATTTTCTGGTGGTGCAGGACATTTTCCTGACCGAGACAGCACAGATGGCCGACGTGGTCCTGCCGTCCACCTGTTTTGCCGAAAAGGAAGGAACCTTCTCCAATACCGAACGCCGGGTGCAGCGGGTACGTAAAGCGGTTGAACCACCCGGTGAGGCCCGTGAAGACTGGAAAATTATCGCCGATATCGCCACGGCTATGGGCGTTCCCATGTCCTATCGTAATGCCGAAGAAATCATGGCCGAGATCGCCCAATTAACCCCGTCTTACGGCGGTATCAGCTATGACCGGATCGAAAAGGCGGGGCTGCACTGGCCCTGTCCCACCGCAGATCATCCCGGTACACCGGTCCTGCACGTCGGTCAGTTCCCCTGTGGGCGTGGAAATTTTCACGCCATTGATTATCTGCCGCCGGCCGAACAGGTGGACGAAGAATACCCGGTCTGCCTGACAACCGGTCGGATTATCTATCACTATCATACCGGCACCATGACGCGGAAAAGTGAAGGTTTGAACGAACGGGCGCCCGAAAATTTCGTGGAAATGGCTGCTGAAGATGCCAGGCGGTTCGGCGTCGACGATGGCAGCCTGATCAATATCGTCTCACGCCGGGGAAAAATTTCCGCCAGGGCGAATGTTTCCGAAAAAGGTGTGGCGGGAACGGTTTTTATACCATTTCATTTTGCGGAATCAGCAGTTAACCTGCTGACGAACGCGGCTCTGGATCCGATTGCAAAGATACCCGAATACAAGGTTTGTGCTGTCAGGATCGAAAAAGCCTGATCAGAACCAGACCGGTACGGGCGCTGAAAGGCGGACGGTTTTTACGTTCACGCCGCCGGTGGGTTATATCGGGCATACGCCGGTTGAAGGGTAGTCTTATTCAAACCCAGTAGTTCTAGGAGGTACTATACGATGCTGGTCCTGACACGTAAGTTGAACGAAAAAGTTCGGGTGGGTGATAATATTGTCGTCACCATTATCCAGATTGATAAAGGCAGCGTCAAGATAGGCTTTGAAGCGCCTGAAGATGTCGCCATATACAGAGACGAGGTTTACGAAAAGATTCAAAACGAAGATCGCGGTGCCCGAAGCGGCGCTGATGATTAATGCCGGGTGACGTTGCCATGCATTATGAAGGAAATATGATCCGTCCGCCAAGTGAGGCATACAGTATTCTGCTGCAGGCCACGGTGGGCTGTTCTCATAACAAGTGTACGTTCTGCGGTGCCTATAAGGGCGTTCGTTTCAAAATAAAACCGGATGACATTATTTTTGAAGACATCGCCTTTGCGGCCCGGCACTGCCGCCGGCAGAATCGCCTTTTTATCTGTGACGGAGACGCCCTGATTATTCCCCAGAAGCGGCTGCTGGCCATATTAAAGGAAATCGAGCGCCAGTTACCCTGGGTGGAACGGGTGGGGGTGTATGCCAATACCAAGGGACTGAAAATGAAGTCCGATGAAGAATTGCGCGAGTTGCGGCAGCACGGGCTCAAAATCGCTTACATGGGCCTGGAAAGTGGTGATGATGAAACCCTGCGCCATGTGAACAAGGGTGCAACGGCGGATACCATGATCGCCATGGGCCAAAAAGCGCGGCAGGCCGGAATTAAATTGTCGATAACCGTTCTTCTGGGCCTGGCCGGCCGGGAACGGTCGGAGATCCATGCCGAGAAAACGGGTCAGGTCCTTTCGGCCATAGACCCCGAATATGTGGGGGCTTTGAGCCTGATGCTGATCCCCGGCACGGCACTTTATGATGAATACGCGGCCGGACATTTTCCGATTCTGACACCGGAAGAAACCCTGCGTGAACTAAGAACCATGATCGCTCATACCGATCTGTCCGGCGGGCTGTTCCATGCCAACCATGCTTCTAATTATCTGCCCATCAAAGCCCGGCTGCCGGAAGAAAAAACAGCCACCTTAAGGCTCATCAACAGAGCCCTGGACGGGCAGATCCAACTTAAACCGGAACATTTAAGAGCTTTGTAACCTTTTAACCCCAAGGCACTTTCAGGAGGAAACATATGGGTGCTGCTGTTTCTAATAACCGTTCGACATTAGACGATTTGTGCATCAACACGATCCGTTGCCTGGCCATTGACGCCATTCAGAAAGCCAATTCCGGTCATCCCGGGGCACCCATGGGGCTGGCCGCCGCCGGTTATGTCCTCTGGACCCGGGTGTTGAAACATCATCCCGGCAGCCCGGACTGGGCCGACCGCGACCGTTTCGTCCTTTCCGGCGGTCACGCCTCCATGCTTCTTTACAGCCTGCTGCACCTGACCGGTTATCCGCTTTCCCTTGAGGACATTAAACAGTTCCGGCAGCTGGGCAGCAAAACACCCGGCCATCCGGAATACGGTCATACCCCGGGTGTGGAGACCACCACCGGCCCCCTGGGGCAGGGTTTTGCCAATGCCGTGGGCATGGCCATGGCCGAACAGCACCTGGCCCAGACGTTCAATCGCGATCAATTCGATATCATCAATCATTTTACCTATGTCATGTGCGGTGATGGTGACCTGATGGAAGGGCTCAGCTACGAGGCCGCCTCTCTGGCCGGTCACCTGGGTTTAGGCAAGCTGATCTGCCTCTATGACGACAATGAAATTTCTATTGAAGGCAGTACGGACATCACCTTTACCGAAGACGTGGCCGCCCGATTCAAGGCCTGTGGATGGCAGGTGCTACCTGTTGATGACGGTAACAATACCGAAGAAATTTATCGGGCTTTGAGGACGGCGCAGAACGAAACCGCCAAGCCCTCGCTGATTATTTTAAAAACCCATATCGCTTTCGGCAGCCCCAACAAACAGGATACGGCCGATGCCCATGGTGCGCCCCTGGGCGAAGAAGAGGTCGCTTTAACCAAACAGAAACTGGGGTTTCCGGCGGAAAAATCTTTTTATATACCCGACGAAGCCCTGGCGGAATTCAGAAAATGCCTGGATTCGGGAGCGGCCGATGAAAAGGCCTGGCTGGAAAAATACAGGGCTTATGCCGATGCCCATCCGGACCTGGCCGACCAATGGGTCAGTGCCGTGACCAATTTTCTGCCGGCCGAGTGGGACAATGATCTGCCGGAATTTACGCCTGAAGACGGGCCCATCGCCACCCGGGCGGCTTCCGGCAAGGTGTTGAACAAAGCGGCCGAGATTATTCCCACCCTGATCGGCGGCTCAGCCGACCTGGCACCGTCCAACAAAACGTTTCTGCAGTGCTGTGGTGAGTTCCAGAAAGGATGCTGTACAGAACGCAATATTCGTTTCGGTGTCCGGGAACATGCCATGGCGTCCGTCATGTCCGGCATGTATCTTCACGGCGGGCTGAGGCCTTATGGCGGGACCTTTCTGGTTTTTGCCGATTACATGCGCCCGGCCATACGCGTGGCCAGCCTCATGAAACTGTCCCTGATTTACGTTTTCACCCATGACAGCGTGGCCGTGGGTGAGGACGGTCCCACCCATCAACCCGTTGAGCACCTGGCCTCTCTGAGGAGCATGCCCGGGCTGACGGTCATCCGGCCGGCCGATGCCAATGAAACGGCAGACGCCTGGCGCCAGGCGATCCGGGCCACTTCCGGCCCCGTGGCCCTGGTTTTAAGCCGCCAGAAACTGCCGGTACTCGATCCCGAACGGACAAAAGACAAACTGGCCACCGGGGCATATATACTGGACGATTGTGACGGCAAACCGGATATTATCCTGATCGCTACCGGCGCCGAGGTCCACGTGACCCTGGAAGCGAAAAAGCTGCTAACCGATAAAGGCATCGCCGTCCGGGTGGTCAGCATGCCGAGCTGGGAGTTGTTTGACGGGAACCACAGCGATTACAGAAAGATGGTTCTCATTCCCGGTGTCCCCTGCCTGTCGGTTGAAGCCGGTTCACCTTTTGGATGGGAGCGGTATACCGGCAGCAGTGAAGCCATTGTGGGAATCGATCGTTTCGGCACCTCGGCACCGGGCGGAACGGTTTTAAAGGAACTCGGGTTTACAGCGGAGAATATTGCCGAAAAAGCGACAGCGTTACTGGACGGCGAATAAGGGGAAATGACGGCAAATATTGTAGGCAACAGCAGTGAACTGCTGAATGTGCTGAAAAAAGCCGAAGCCTTCGCGCCTGTGCCACGACCACTTCTTATTCGTGGGGAGCGGGGGACCGGCAAGGAAATGCTTGCCCGGTTTATCCACAGTAAAAGCACCTATGCCGATGGTCCTTTTATTGCCGTGAACTGCGCGGTCTTTAATGATGAACTTCTATCCAGCGAATTGTTCGGTCATGAAAAAGGCGCTTTTACCGGTTCCGTAGCCCGCCATCGGGGATGTTTGGAGAATGCCTTTGGCGGCACCCTGTTTTTCGATGAAGTGGGCAATATGTCGCCCCGCTTCCAGGAAAGCCTGTTGCGGGTTTTTGAAACCAGGCAGTTCCGGCGCTTGGGTGGCCGGGAAACAATTAGTGTTGATGTCCGATTTGTTTTTGCCACCAACGCGGATCTTGAGGCCATGATGGCCCAGGGCGAATTCCGCAATGATTTTTATGATCGCATCGCTTTTGAAACCCTCACACTCCCGCCGTTGCGTCAACGCCGGCAAGATATCCCCTTACTAATCAGGCATTTTACTCTTATGCTGGCCGGTGAAATTCCCAATTTTGAACCCAAACAGTTTTCCGGTCAGGCAGTCCGCCGCATGGTTGATTATTATTGGCCGGGCAATATCCGGGAACTCAAAAACGTGGTGGAGAGGCTTCAACTCCAGCCGGGTGATGAGATCGTTCAGATGTCCGATCTGCCCCTGGAAATTACTGCCGCCGCACCGGCCGGCAATACGTTTAATGAAAAGGTGGAGGCGTTCAAGAAACACCTTATTTTAAGCGCCTGGCTGGACTCCGGTAAGAATCAGAAAAAGGCCGCTGACAGACTTGGTATAAGTTATGATCAGTTTCGCCATTATTACAGGAAGTATGGACTGAACGATATGTTTTGAACTAGATCTGTTCTGGTGTTTTTCACCTTTTTTTGGTGGAAAACACCATTGGAATTTGATATTGTTTAAATGTTTTCTGTGGTGGGCGGGCTTGAAAGCCTTTTTTTTCAGCCAGTTAAGCATCCCCTCTTTTTTTGGCACAGGATTTGAATTGTTATCGTTAAACAATGACCAAACCAGAAGCAAAAAAGGGGGCATCATTATGGCGATTATATCCAGAATTAAACGAATCATTTCGGCAAACATCAACAGCCTTATTGAAAAGGCTGAGAATCCCGAATCATTGCTCAAGGAACTCATTCGGGAAATGGATGAAAATATCATCAAGTTGCGAAACGAGATCATTAAAGCCATCGCAGCGGAAAAACGACTTGCCCGTCAGGTAGATACTACTCGTAAAAACATTAATACCTGGAAGGAAAACAGTGAAAAAGCGGTGCGGGACGAAAACGACGATCTGGCCAGAAAAGCCATTGCTCGCAAGATTCAGGAAGAAAACAAGCTTCCCGAACTGGTGGAACAGCTTAATCGGGCCGTTCAGTCCGGCGGAACATTAAAAGAGCAGCTTCGTCTGCTTGAGGACAAGGTCCAGGACGCCCGTCGCCGTCAAGAAATACTGGTCGCCCGCAAGCGAAGCGCCCAGGCCCATCAGTCCATGCTGAACGCGACCAGGAATTTCGCCGACGCCGCCAGAAAGAGTGACGCCCTGTTGGCGGAGGCCCAGCTTATGACGCCTGGTACGGTCGCGTCTCTGGAAGACGAAGTGTTGCGTATGGAGACCGAAGCCGAGGCCATGCAGGAAGTATTAATTCGGGAACCGTCGCTGGAAGAGGTGTTTGAGAAAACCTGCCGCGATGATGCCATAGAACATCAGCTTCGGGAATTAAAGAAAAAATTGAATAGCTGAAGGTTCGGACCGGAATGGAATTGATAAATTACAGGAGCGAAATTTATGGAAGCCTACTACAGCAGTCTGAGTGCCGTGCAGAAAGTCTTTCTCTTTTGCGCTCTGCTGGGAGGAGTCGTCTTTATTCTCCGGATGATCATGATGATGGCCGGGTTCGGGGATCATGATATACATGACGGTCATGTCGACTTTTCTGATTCGCATGGGGATGCCGATGCCAGTTTTAAGCTTTTTTCTCTGCACGGCCTGACAGGGTTTTTTATGATGTTCGGCCTGGTGGGGCTGGGGTTGTCAAGGCAGTTCTGGGTACCTGATATCGTTGCCGGCGGGGTGGGGGTGATCGCCGGCCTGTCAACGGTATGGATTTTAGGTAAATTGTCCACAGGGATGATCAAACTCCAGTCGGACGGCACGTTGCGGCTGAGTGACGCCATTGGCTCCCAGGGCAAAGTCTACCTGACGATACCCGAAGGCGGCACCGGTCAGGTCCAGGTGGCGTTTCAGGGACGCACCATGATTTATGATGGCGTTGCCGCCAACAAGGAATCCATCAAAACCGGCCAACCGATCGTGGTTATTGACATTACCGGCGGCAATACATTGGTTGTGGAAAAGGCATGAGCAGGTAGCCTTTATTCAATATCTTAAGGGGAGGTAAAGATTATGGAATATTTTGTGCTGGCCATTGGGGCGTTTGTCTTTATTTTCATTGCGACCGTTTTAATCCTGTCATCACGTTATAAACGATGCCCGTCCGATCAGATACTGGTTATATACGGAAAAGTGGCACAGGGCCGGTCCAGCCGGTGTTTGCACGGCGGGGGCGTGTTTGTGATTCCGCTGATTCAGGATTATGCCTATTTGAGCCTTACGCCGATCACCATTAATATCCCGCTGCAGAACGCTTTATCGTTTCAAAACATTCGCATCAACGTTCCCAGTACATTTACCGTCGGCATCAGCACGGATCCCAATATCATGACCAATGCCGCCGAAAGGCTGCTGGGTATTCCATCCAAAGAAATCGAGGATATGGCCAAGGAAATTATTTTCGGCCAGTTGCGTCTCACCGTGGCATCCCTCACCATCGAGCAGATCAACCAGGACCGTGAGAGCTTTCTGGAATCCATCCGAAAGAACGTTGAGCCGGAACTAAACAAGATCGGGCTTTACCTCATTAACGTCAATATTACAGACATCACCGATGAGTCTGATTACATCGAAAGTATCGGTAAAAAGGCCGCGTCCGAAGCGTTAAACAAAGCCAAGGTGGATGTGGCCGAACAGGTCAAGTTAGGCGCCATTGGTGAAGCTGAGGCCAATCGGGTCAAGGAGATCCGGGTAGCGGAGAATGTAGCGGAATCGGAAAAAGGGAAAAAGAAAGCCGAGGCCGACCAGCGGATTTTTGTGCATGGGCAGGAAGCCGAGGCGGTTGCCGGTGAAAACCGGGCTAAAGCCGAAATCGCCAATGCTGAAGCCACCCTGGAGATCAGGGAGGCTGAAGCCGTAGCGGAATCGGTTAAAGGGAAAAAGAAAGCTCAGGCCGAGCAGCGGATATTTGTCCAGGAGCAGGAAGCTTCGGCGGTTGACGGTGAGAACCGGGCCAAGGCCAATATTGCCGATTATGAAGCGGAACTGGCCGTTAAACAGGCATCCGCCCAACAACGGGGTGAGGTCGCCAAACGCAAAGCCCAGGTTGAAATTCAGAAGGCCCAGTATCTCGCCGAGCTGGAGCGTTTGAACGCTGAAGAGATTGTTATCAAGGAAATTGAAAAACGCAAGATTGAAATCGCCGCCGATGCCGAAGCCGAACGCATCCGTCGTGAAGCCAAGGGTGAGGCCGATGGCGTACTGTTGAAATATGAAGCCGAAGCCGCAGGCATTCAGAAATTGTTGGATGGTAAAGCCTCCGGTTATCAGTCCTTGGTCACCAGTTGCGGCGGGGATGCCAAGGCTGCCGGCACCCTGCTGATGATTGAAAAGATTGAAGAAATCGTCAAACACCAGGTGGACGCTATCAGGAACCTGAAGATTGATAAAATTACGGTATGGGACTCTGCCTCCGGTGATGGCCGGGGATCTTCCACAGCCAATTTCGCTTCCAGCCTTATCAAGAGCGTGCCGCCCCTGCAGGAAATTGCCGCCATGGCAGGCGTGGAGCTGCCATCATATCTGGGCAAGATGATTGATAGCAAGGAGCCTATGGAACTTGTGGACGAAGTAAAGAAATCGGCGGCCGCCAAACCCGCTCCCAAGACAAAGGATGCGGAATAGGGGGGGAGTTGTTAGATTACGGTGGCAAAAAATATTTTTAATTATAGCGGGGCGCGTTACGTCATGTCCGTTTGAAAGGATGACGTGATCGGGCCCCGGCTTTTTTGAAACAGTTTTCTGTCGCTAGAGTTTACGTTTTGCTAACGTGTTGACCTGGGTGGCATCCATGGACAGGGTGTCATCGTCATCTGATGCCGTCGTTTTTCCGTTGGTTGAGATCAGAATGATCGAGATGTTGTCCTTGCCTTCATGATCTTTGGCGGCCTGAATCAATTCGGTGACACAATCCTTGTCCGGCAGGTCGCGTTCCATGATGGCGGCGATTTCCTCGTCTTCCAGTTCACCGGTCAGACCGTCCGAACAAAGCAAAATCTTCTGGCCGTTGGACAAACTTCCGGAAACTGTTCCCACCTTCATGTCCGGCAGGGTCTCCGCGCCCAGCGCCTGTGTCAGAATGTTGCGCTTGGGGTGGGAACGGGCTTGTGTTTCAGTCAATACGCCCGTATCCATCATTCTTTGTACAAAGGAGTGATCCCTGGTGAGCCTTTTCAGGCTTCCGTCCCATAGATAGGCCCGGCTGTCGCCCACCCAGGCTACCTGATAATTTCTGTCGAATATTTGCACCGCCACGGCCGTGGCGCCCATACCCGGCCGGCCGATACCGTTTTGAACCGCCTTGAGTACATTAAGATGGGCGGTATTTAAGGCCTCATCCAGGGGCATGCCCCTGGCCACATCCTGACGCACGGAACGGACAACAATGGCGCTGGCCACTTCCCCGCCTTCGTGCCCGCCCATGCCGTCGGCGATGATAAACAATCCTTTTTCAGGATCCGCACTGTAACAGTCTTCATTATGGTCGCGAACACGGCCGGTGTCGGTCGCGTGGGCGCAGCTTACTTGATTCAATACTTACTCCTTTTATATATGTCTTAATGCTACCACCGGTTCCATTTCGGCGGCTTTAACCGCCGGATAAAGACCTGAGATAAGGCCTACCGCAATGGACATGAACAGGGCCGACAGTACCGGCCAGACGGTGATGGTCGCCCGCCATTGAATAAACAGATTGACCCCCAGAGCCGCAAAGGCCCCGAGAACGATACCCAGAACGCCGCCCATCAGGGTTAACAGGATCGATTCACCCAGAAAGTGGATGATAATGTGCTGCCTGCTGGCGCCGATGGCCCGGCGGATGCCGATTTCACGGGTTCTTTCCGAGACATTGGCCAGCATGATATTCATGATGCCGATACCGCCCACCAGAAGGGATATGCCGGCAATGCTTCCCAGGACGATATTGAACAGGCGCTGGGTTTTTTGGGCCTGTAAAAGCAGTTCTTTGGGGACAATGATCTCAAAATTTTCAACCCCGTTCCGGTGCCGGAGCAGGGCGTGCCGGACCGCCCCGGTCACGGCGTTGATGGTCTGGCTGTCGGATATTTTTAATATCATTTCCGACAGGCCAGAATCGGCCACAACGGCTTCGCCGGCGCCGTGTAACGGGATAAAGGCGGTGTTGTCAAAATCGTGAAGGGCCACCGGCAGGACGTCGTTGTCAATTCTGCCGCGAGGCCGAAGAACACCCACCACGCGAAAAGGGTCCCCGTCAAAATGAACGGTTGATCCCGGTGCCGCACCCGACCTGATCCTTCTGGCCAGTTTCGCACCCAGGACGCACACCTGGTGGTTGTTACGCACGTCAATATCTGAAATAAAACGGCCGCCGGACAGTTTCAAGCCACGTACAGAGGCGTAATCCTGGTCGACGGCCAGGGTCTTGATGACATCCGATTCTCCCAGTTCGGCCAGAAATGAATTGGTCTGCCTGACAACGGTGATGTCTTCAACACCCGGGATCTGTCGCATGGCACCTAAATCCCTGTATCCCAGTTCGTCAGGCGCGGACGCCGGCGGCCCGTCCGGTTCCACATTATTCACCTCTGCATGACGGATGATAATGGTGTCAATTCCCAAACGGCCGATCTGCTCAATGGCCTCTTTTTTGGCTCCTTCGGCAATGGCCAGCATGGTAACCACGGCGGCTACGGCAAAGACAATGCCCAGAACGCTCAAAAAGCTCCTCAGCCGATGCAGGGCCAGGGCCTTCCATGCCTGTTTGACAATGTCGCGGCTACGGCCGGTTATGATGCTGAAGCTACTCATTAATTAAGCCGTTATGAATATGCAGCACCGTGTCCGCCTGCCGTGCGACCTCATCTTCATGGGTCACCACGATCAGGGAGGTGCCTTTTTCATTAATCTGTCTGAAAATTTTTAAAATCTCCCGGGTATTGTCCGAATCCAGGTTTCCGGTAGGCTCATCGGCCAGCATGATCAAGGGATCAATAACCAGGGCCCGGGCAATGGCTGCCCGTTGCAATTCCCCGCCGGAAAGCTGGCTGGGAAGGTGGGTGATCCGTTTGGACAGGCCTACCCGGTCCAGGGCCGCAGTCGTCCGTTCCTGAATATTGTCCGGCGGGTCGTTATGGTACATAAACGGCATGGCAATATTTTCCATCATCGTACA
The DNA here is from genome assembly GCA_963674745.2 of Desulfosudaceae bacterium. Classification (GTDB taxonomy): domain Bacteria; phylum Desulfobacterota; class Desulfobacteria; order Desulfobacterales; family Desulfosudaceae; genus JBFMDX01. The sequence continues at coordinate 65,621 of CAXXDV010000002.1, forward strand.
TTGGGCGATGAGGTTATAAGCCTGGAAAACAAATCCGATCCGACTGGCCCTGATCAAAGACAACGCCTGGTCGTCAAGGCCGGCTGTATCCTGGCCGTTTAAGAGGTATCGGCCCTCGTCCGGCCGGTCCAGGCAACCCAGAATGTGCATCAGGGTCGATTTCCCGGAACCGGACGGTCCCATGATCGCCATAAACTGACCCGGATATAACGTAATATCCACCCCGCGTAAAGGATAAACGCGGTCATCGCCCGAGGGGTAGCTTTTGCGTAACCCCCGGGCCTGGATGATGGGCTCGGCGCCGGTCATGGTCATTTCCCCTTTTTAATAAAATATTTGTTTTTATTCCGCTTTTCTTTGACTTAGTTATCTTCTTTTCTTTGGTGCAAAGAAAAGAAGCAAAAGAAACATCGCCCGGCAGCTTGGCCTTCGGCTTCCCTCGTTCAGGCAATGGCCACGGAACGGAAAGGAACTCGCTGGATCTTCGTCATTAAAGTATATTTTACGATTCTGTATGATGCTGTCATTTTAACCGTATTTCAGAAGTCCGCCGCTAAAACAGCCTTTCCGTTTCTCTCCGTGCCCATCACCTTCACTCGGCGGCGCTGCAACGGGCAGGGCAAACTGTCCTTAATTCACGAAAAACCAGGATTTAAACACCGCAAGGAAGGGGGTGTGTTTTTATTGATCGGAACGTTCCCATTCAATTTCAATCCCGTCCCTGGAACCCAGTTCATTCCTCAAAAGTGTGAGCAATTCCTGGTCGATACCTCTTTCTTCAAACACATCAAGGGTATCTGCATTGATGTAATAATCTTTGTCCTCACTGGATTCTTCTTCGAGCTGATCGATTAAAAACTGTAACTGTTCTTCGCTGATGGTCCCAATGATCTGGTTCGTTTCCTGGTTGCGAAGTTTAATCATTTTCTCCTCCTTTTGTCGTATGTGTTTTTAATCTAGTTCTCTTTGACGCTTTATCTCTTCTTTTCTTTGGTGCAGAGAAAAGAAGCAAAAGAAACACCGCCTCCGCCTGGCTGGTTTGCAACGGGCAGGGCAATTGTCCTTTATTCACCTTATATTCAGGGATTAAATATAGCAAGGATGGGGCAAAATCAGTGCCATTCATCGTTATTCAAGAGGCTCGCCTTCGCTGGCGGAGTCGTTATTTATAATCCCCACCTGTAATAATTCCGGGTTGTTTTAACGCCAAAGATCGGAAAAAATTTAATAAATACAAATAGAAGCGGATGATTTTGCTTCATAATTTTTAAAGCATACCCGTCTGCTTCTTTTTCCTTATCAGGATCGGTTCCGAATTTGTGTCTGTGTTTATGATGGCCTATTTCATGATAAAGCACTTTTTCAGTCAACAATGCGTGGAATCTAAAAGCGAGTGAGTTGTCCTTGAAGCGGTTTTCCCATAACAGGGCAATGGAATATATTATCGGTGTGTACGTTCCGGCGGCATTAATTTTTTCCCCGGTGATGACATACAGGCGGCTGATATTTTTTAAATCCTTTTCCGGAACGGTTTTCAGCCATTTTTCTAAGTGAAAACGGATTTCACATTTTGAATGAATCTGCTTGTGCTCGAAAACCTCAATGCCCATTATCGGGTATCTTTTGTAGTTATCAACCGAGAATTGGTTAACTGAGTCCAGAATCGCCTTGACGTGTCTGGGACAACCGTTTGACAGGACTCTATCGCGAACATTTGTCGCTTCAGTTTCATCAAGATCATGAAGTAGTGAGTAAAGGCCGGAGACATAAGCGGACAACTCTTTGTATCTTGACTTAGACCAATCAAGTTCGAGAATTTTTTCTTTAAGCAGGGGAATTACAGGCCGACCGATTTCATAAAGATTTTTATGGGCTTCGAAAGCAACCGGATATGATGGCTGCATCAAACCACGGCATAGCTGTTTGAAATTATCTTGAATGGATTTGTCGATGTTCATATTTATCGAACTGTTCGGCTATGTTATCTTTTGTGTTTTGTACACCGGCAGACAAGTAGCCTGTGCTGCCCTGATGTAACTGGATCGGAATAAGGGTAAAACCTTTCCAATAATGTTTAGGCCTCCGGCCCGTTGCAGCGCAGCCCCGTTTGTGGGCGGAATTTTTCGGCAACAGTGGGCAGACTGTTTGAGCGCCGGCTGCCTTCTGAATAGCAATAATGAGAAAAAAAAGGCGTACCTGCAAACAGCCTTTGAGTGTGTCCATCAAGCGAGTTTCTGCCCACGCCGGAAAATCCGGCTGCAAACGGGATCAGCTGCGGTGCCGGGCCATGTTTCTTTTGCTTCTTTTCTTTGCGCCAAAGAAAAGAAGAGATAAAAACAAAATAAAAATAAGATATATATCTCACAAAAAAAGAGGGCCTCGTAATTCAAGGTTAAAAATTACAAATTTTTAACCTTGAACTGCGGCGGCCGGCTCAAGGCAATCTCATCCCCTTCTTCCACCCCTTTTTGAATCTCTACCAGCTCTTCATTCTGAGCGCCCGTGATAACGATTCGTTTTTTAAATCCCCATGCCCCCTTGATAAATACAATATTTTCTTCGCCTTCCATAAATACGGCAAAGGCGGGTACCGCCAGAACATCAGCGGCCCGGCTGCAGATGATGTTGACCCTGGCGGTCATTCCCGGCCTGAGGCGGGGGGTGGAATGCGCCAGGCTGATGGTGACACTGAAGTGACGGCCGGTTTTGCGGTTTTCACGACCGCTGTCCGCCAGCACACCGATGGACGTCACCCGGCCTTTGAGCACCAGGTCAGGATAAGCGTCTACGGTGGCGAGTACGGGTTTGCCGACGTCAATCTTGTGAAGGTCCACTTCTCTCACCCGGGACTTGATGATCATTTTCGAGATATCCGGCAGATAGACCAATGGCTGATTCTGCCAGACCTGGTCACCGATCCGCGGTGTTCGAAAAACATTGCCCCGGTTCTGTTTGGCCAGCACGACCATGCCCGGACTGGGGGCCTTGATGACGGCAGCTTCGAGTTCCTGCTCAGCTCTTTCCAGGTTCTGTTTGGCCGCCGCCAGCTCCTGCTCGGCGTTGGCCAAAGCCGCCATGGCCTGGCCGATTTTATGACCGCCGCCCTTTTTCGTTTGTTCCAGGGATACTTCGGCCGCTTCTATGGATGCCCGGGCTTTTTCGATCTGTACCGGCAGGAGGTGGTCCCGGTAACTTGAAAGCTGCATGTTGACCATGCGGTAAGCCTGTTCGGCTTCTTTGATCTGGTTTTTGATCTGTTCCTGCTCGGTGGGGTTGGCAAAACCTTTTTGGACCAGTTTTTCTAAAGAGGACCGGTAATGTTTCTTTTTTTCATAATCTTCCCGGGCTTTTGCGGCTTCGATTTCCAGGCGCGCCAGCTCCCTTGGGCCTTCACCTTTTTCAAGGCGGCGAAGTTCCAGGCGGGCAATTTGCAGGTCGCTCCGGGCTCTGTTGATTTCCCGTGCCGCCTGGTTTTTTTCCCATTCCAGCAGCTCTTCTTTGGCCTTGACCAGTGTGTCCAGTTCAATCACTTTCGAACGAAGCCTTAAAACCTCTTCCTGGAAAGCTGTGGGGTCCAGGCGAACCAGGACCTCTCCGGCTTCAACCTGCTTTCCGTCTTCCACCAGTTCAATGATCTTGCCCCGGTCACCCCGAACCGATGAGCTCAGGATAACCGATTGGGCCGCATCCAGTTCACCAACCGTGCGCACTTCGACCACCATGTCGGTGCGGATGACCTCGGCGGTTAAAATGTCTTCGGCCTTATCCGTGTCGGCCCCCCAATACCGGTGAACAAAAAAGATCAGCAGGATCACCGCGGCGATTAACAAAAAGATCGTTTTTTTATTTTTCTCTATTGGCATCAATCAACCTTCAATCCGCCGGCAAAACCGATTCGGCTGGATGTTTTGCAGGCCGTGAGGGCCCGGCATCGGCCTGATTGATCAGCGTGCCGATGGCCTTGCGCAACCGGTACTGGCCGACAATATACTCGATGACCGCCGAAACCAGCTGGGTTTCCGAACGGCGCAGCGCGGTCTCGGCATCAATCAGATCAATGTTGTCGGTCAAACCGTGTTCGAATTTTACCCTGGCCAGCTCAAGCTGTCCCCGGGCCTGTTGAATCTGATCTTCCTGGGTGGTAATGGCCTTGTCCTGTCGTTCCATATTGCGCAGTTCACGTTTTACGCCGGCAACAATTTCGTCTTTTAAGATGCGCTGCCGCCGAACCGTTTGCTGCACACTGATCATGCTTTCCTCAAAGGCGGCTTTCTCCGTTGTCCGCCACAAATCGGTCGATGACCCCAGGCTGAACCCCCAGGTCGTTTCATCCGGTTTCGAGTCGGAAAAATGCTCAGCCGGGTCCCCGGTAAAATTGACTGACAGGCCGATGTCCAGTTCCGGAAGCGTATTCTTTCTGGCGTTGTCGGCCAGGCGTCGGGCTTCGGCCAGTTCATCCCGCACCTGTTCCAGTTCCACCCGGTTGTCCAGGGCGGTTTGAATCATTTCCTGTTCATCCGGATAGATACGGTCAAAATCCAGGGGCAGGGATATCTTCATATCCTCTTTTAAGGGCAGGGCCAGAAATATTTTAATGGTATCCAGGGCGTCAACATAGCTCTGCCGGCTCTGGTTGAGTTCTTCTTCAGCCTGATTGCGCTGGATGCGGACCCGGTAAAGGTCCATGGTGGAGACCAGTCCCATTTGTTTTTTGATGGCGGTTGCCTCTTCCAGATCTTTCAGCCGCTGGTATGACTCTTCCCGCAGGCGGAGGGTTTCCCGCTGGCGGATGACTTCATAGGCATAGCGCACGGCATTGATAACCGTGTCGACCGCTTTTAAGTAACTGGATCGCAGGGCCGTTCGTTCACTGAAACGGGCACTGTATACGCCGGACAGATTATAGGCCCTGCCGGCGCCGCGCAACAGCGGCTGGACAATATCGAGACGAATCCGGTTCTGGTATGAATCTTCGGTTTTAAAAACAGACGGTGTCAGATCGACCCGGGTGCCGAACGGGATCTTTTTTTCCAGGCTTACGGACAGGCCGTAGTCTTTTTCGGTATCCTGTTCGTCTCCTCCGGAAAAATTGACGCTGGCACCGGGATATATCTTGAGTTCAAACTCGGATCTCGCGGTTGCCAGCCGGAGCCCGGCCCGCCGCACCTCATCCAGGGCGTCGATCATGCCCCAGCTGGCTTCCAGGGACCGGTTGATGATGCTTTCCAGATCCCAGGCATCGTTACCTGTAGCCCGTCCCGATGGCGGCAGGAGCAAGATGACAAATACCACAACAAACAGCGGTGTTATCTTTCTGTTAGATTGGAGTGCCGGTGCCGTCATCCTGTTTCTATCATAACGGTTTGGATGTTGATGGTTTTTTGCCGGTATCTCTAATAGCACAGCTCCCACGCAAAGGCTTGGGAGCTGTGTTAATGGTAAATACCGATTTTTATTGCAGGCGACTCAAAGATCGTAAGGCTGCGTCATCGCTTAAAGTTTAATGTCCAGCCGTTGTTAGTCGAATCCAGAACAAAGCTTTTTGAATCTCCGCTGGCATATCCTTCGTAAATCGCCCCGGCGTCAAAATTCATTGTCAGATAGGTGCCGGAAAGCGACCAGTTACCACCACCCGCTTCTGTTGAAGGGGATGTGTCACCGAGATGGAGCGTGGAAAGATTATATGAAAAGGAACCATTTTCATTATAGGTTATCTTTCCCGAAGTGGTCGATCCAGCCGGGTGGCTCCCGGTTACGCTCCATGTACCCACAATGGTATCTTCCGTCAGTTCCTTCCCACCTGAACTGCTACCCCCACCACCGCCGCCGATGGCCGCTGCAGCACCACCCAGGGCGGCAGCGCCGAGAACACCCGCGCCAACCAGAAAGGCCGTGCTGAATCCGGCGGTCGTGGCAGTGACGGTGCCGGCCGACGTGGATGAGGCGGCTTGGCCGCTGGTATGAGATTTTTTGTCTTTGGTCAGGTAATACAGTCCGCCGGCGACAACACCGAAACGCAGCCCGGATTCGACCTTGTTCATGACAATATTATCCGTGAACCCGGGAAGTTCGTGCGGCACCTTATCCAGTTCCATGCTGACCTGGATTTCACTTTTGTCAGGCGCATACTGCCAGGCCGGGGTATCCTCCGACAAGTCCCTTTCTATGGTAAACGGCTGTGTTTTGACGATCTGGTTATTATTGTTGACCGTCAGAAACAGGTATTCAATTTTTGCCGTGGCTGTTGACGGGGCAGGCAGACGGGCGGAAAAAAATGCGCCATCGCTGCCGCCGCCGGTCTGGGTCGCGGGCACAAACACAAAGTCGGCCTGGCCGGACCCTTTAAAATAACACCGGACCAGTTTGGTGCCGGCCGGATCTTTGACAGCGACATCCAGCTGGATGCGGTGTTTGGGCACAAAATAGTCCGGCGGATTATGCTTTATGGCTGTTTCGACTGTGGCGGCTGTGGCTGCCACCGGCATGAAGGTGGTAAATACAAAGGTAAAGCAGGTGATCATCAGGATCAGGACTTTACCCGGGCCGTTCTGTTTTAACATTTTCCGCATTCCAAACATTTATTGCTCCTTTTACTTTTCAGAAGTTCATTATCGAGAAAAGTTGTATACCCCATGACCGGAGCCACCGGTGGTGTCCAGTACAAATGCCTGATCATCCCCGGTGGCCGATCCGATCCAGGGAGAAATGCTGATAAAATAAAGGGACAGGCTGTTCCCGGACAAAAACCAGGAACCGGTACCGGCTTCGTTCCCATAACCGTCTCCGTTTACGACCATGTAACTCATTGTCCCGCCTGAAGAGAACGTCATCGTTCCACTCCGTGAAACAAGGTCATACCGATAGCCGGAAAAGTTCCAGTCACCCAATATCGTGGTTTCGTCAAGGGGGTTCGCTGTCGGCGTCGGCGTCGGTGTCGGCGGCGGTGTCGGTGTCGGGGTCGGGGTCGGTGTCGGGGAAGGCGGTGGCGTCGGTGACGGTGTGGGCGGGTCCTTCTTGTCACTGCTGCCGCCACCGCCACCGCCGCCGGATAAAGCAATCGCACCGCCCACCACGGCCGCGCCCAGGACGCCGGCCCCGACCAGGAATTTGGTGCTGTAACCGGCCGCCTTGGCGGTGATTTCACCGGCATAGTTGGATGAGGCCGCCCTGCCGGTGGTGTGGGATTTTTTGTCTTTGGTCAGGTAATATAACCCGCCGGCCACCAGGCCGAACCGGGCGCCTGACTCGATTTTGTTTATGGCAATATTATCTGTAAAACCACGCAGTTCGGACGGGACCTTGTCCAGTTCCATGCTGACCTGGATCTGGTCCTTGCCGGCCCCATGCTGCCAGGCCGGGGCCTTGTCCTTATTCTCCCCGATAATGGTAAAAGTTTGCGTTTTGATGACATTATTGTTGTTGTTGACCACCAGGAAAAGGTATTTGACCTGTTTTGTGCCCGGAGTAGGCGCGGGGAGAACACCGGAATAAAGAACGCCTTTACTGGTACCCCCGGTTCTGGTCATGGGAACGAAAACATAGTCCGCCTCACCGGCCGCCTTAAAATAGCAGCGAACCACACTGACGCCGGCCGGGTCACTGACCGTGGCATCCAGCTGGAGCCGGTATCCCGGCACGAAATACGCCGGCGGGCCGTGGACCACACCGGTCTGAACACCGGCGGGGGCGGCTGTGATCGGCATGATGGTGGTAAATACCAGGGTGAGACTGGTCAGCATGATGACCATCACTTTTCCCGGGCCATTTCGTTTTAGCATTTTACGTATTCCAAACATGAAATCCTCCTGCATTTTCGTGTTGTTGGCTTGATAACTAAAAGTTGCTTGTCTATTTACTGGGCGGTTGAGTTGATCTCAACGGCCTGGTTCAACAGGTTGTCGGTTTCAATCCTGACCTTTCCCATGGGAAGGGTTCTCAGCATTTCCTGAACCAGCCATGCGATTCTGTCCGACCGGGATGATGATGAATGGGCCATGACATTGATCAGGGCGTTAAAGGGATCCATCTGCCATTGCCGGTGGGCCGTCCGCCACTGTTCACTGCGCCAGAGCAACTCGCCGCTTTTACAGTCGATCAGCTTGAGCGAGCAGGAAACCACCACGGCGTCAAAGGTGACCTTGTGGATCGAGGCCGCCTGGTCCACCTGCCCCAGCAGAACGGCGTCGGTGTTGAGTATGTCGCCCAGCCTTTTTAAGCTGATTCCCTGAAGCTGTCCCGGTGTCTGGACACCGAGGTCCTTCATGACCTTTTTGACTTTTCCGACCGATACCCGCCGGTATCCTTTCGCTTGAAGCTGCTCGTAGGCAGCATTGTAGAGGACCTCTTCCAGTTCCGGTTCAAGGGAAAAATTATCCATGGGCAGGACCGCCACCACGCCGGGCTTGAACTGGTCAAACCGGGGGTTGACTTCCCAGAATTCCTGGTCCTGTTTTGAAGCGGCGCTTAAGTCCGTCAGGCCGGACACCAAAAGTGCGCCAAGAATGATAACCGTATACAGGGCAGATGCTTTTAGGGATTTAAACATAATTCTACCTACCTGAGCCTGACACCGCTTGCCCCCGGCCGGGTACGTGCGCCGGAAGAAGCGCCGGTGGTGCCGTTAAACGTAGAAATCAGGGAGACCAAGGCCTTGCCGATGGCATTGTCCAGCGCTTCATCGCCGGCACTGCTGTCCCAGGAACCGACCTGCCCGCCGGACAGGCCGCCTTCAAAGGTCTGCCTGACGGTATGTTCGCCCCGTCCGGTGGCCATGTATTCCCCGGTCTGGGCGTTCTGCAGCAGAAGATCGACCCTGACCGTGGTGTCAATGGTTCTGGCCTTGGAGGTGGAGCTGACCTGCGAATGGGTGTGGACGTTAAACCGGGAAATCGAGCCGGAAATAAAATATTCGCACAGCAGGATGCGCCTGGCCTTCTGCATGTTTTCCGGACTTTTGACGATATCCGCCTGGCTCAAGGTGTCCCAGTCAAAGAGCCGTTTCATTTCTTCCCATTCCACCACCCGAAAGTAACCGGCCCGAAGCAGGTGGGTGGCCAGAAATTGGCCGGAGGTGTCCCACAGCCGGTCGGCTGAGTAGGTACTTTTGTTTTCAAACCCGGCAATGGCCACCAGTTCTTTTTTCGCCGGCGGCGGCGGCAGACGGGTCCAGTCCACCGGGTTCCCCTCGGGGCCGATGGGCGCTGCCGGCCTTGTGTATTTGGCGTTCTGGGCGCAGGCGGTCAATCCGACCAGCAACAGGCAAGCTAACAGCAACTTGAACGTGTTGGTGTAAATCCCCTTTGTGTTCATAAAAAATCCTTCAATCTTTATTATGGTTAATTTATTTTGATCAACGGCAGGTCGGTCCCCTGCATGCGAAAATAGGGGTGCTGCTGGCCGTTGGTCAGCCGCGGGACCTGTCGGGCCACAAACTGAAACACCTCATTTAAAGAGACATAAGCATCTTTGTCATAATCGGCCTCCCCCCGCATGGCGGAAACCAGCGCGTAAGTAAAGGCGCCGTGACCGGTGGAACCGGGATCCAGCTTGAATTCATTGGATTCCAGGGACGCTTCACCAGCCTTGGAGGCGGACAGGATGTACGTACCGCTGGCTGCGTTGATGGTGTTGGCCAGGTCTTCGCCGCTGCCCGCTCCGCGCATGCCTACTTTCAACGCACCGGAATGACAGGTATCCATGGCGACGATGATCTTATCTACGTTTTTGGAAAGGATTTTGACCGATTCTTCAAAATCAGACATGCGCAGGCCCGTGGACAGAAGGTTGTCGAAATCGGCATCCGAGGGCATGAAATAGTACGAACCGGACTGGCGATGCTGGGTGCCGTGGCCGGCCACAAAAATAAAGATGACATCATTGGGTGCCGCCTGCCCCAGGTGGTGGGTAATGGCTTCGATGATACTGTTGCGGGTGACATCCCTGTTGACCAGGGTTTTAAAATGGACTTCGGAAAAGGACTTGCCCACCTGGGTCTTGAAGAACTTTTCAAGTTTCAAGGCATCCTGATCAGCGTATTTCAGGTTGATGGAAGAACTGCTGTAATTGGAAACCCCGATGGCCAGGCCCCATAAAACCGGCTTGCCGGCCGGGCCGGCAGGTTTGGCTGCCGAAGAAAGCGACCAGCCGCCGTTTCCCCGGGCGATTCGGAGGGACTTTCTGTTGATGTTGCCGTGGACATCGGCCGCTTCAATGGAGATGTTGCTGGTTGAATCATCCAGGGCCAGGTTATGCGTAAAATGGCCGCTCGCCGAAAGCTTAATATCCTGGTCGTTCACGCGGACAAACAGGATATCACTGGTGTCCTTGACGATTCCTTCGATCATGGTGTTTTTTTCTTTGGCCGGCAGGGATACTTCAAAGCCCCTGGTCACATCCGGGCGGAGCAGCACCAGTTCAGGTGCCTCTTTGTCCTGTTGCCGGTCCAGTGATAAATTTTTGGAAGCCATTTTGCCGGCGGTGTTGATCGCCATGATCAAGATATGATCCTGGTTTTTCCCCAGGTTGAGCCGATGCATAAACTTGCCTTCCGAGTCGTGAGCCACTTTTTCACCGTTGATCCGTACCTCGCTGATACCGGCCGGATCAATGGCCATACCTTCGATGTTCAGTTCCTTTTTGGTCATCACTGGAATAAAACCCCGCGTGGCCGGCGGGTTTAAGATAACGATTTCAGGCCCTTCTGAAGCAGGGGGGGCGGGCTTGGCCTGAGGCTGCACAGGTGCCTGGGCAACCGTCATCGGCGCGGCAGGCGTTGCCGGTGCCGTCGCGGCGACCGGAGCCGGTTTTGCGGTCAATGAGGCCTTGTAGCCGGACAATTCTTCGGCCCTTTTCGCCGGGAGTTGGTTCGGCAGCTTGCCGGCTATGAGGCGTGTCATTTCGTCCGACATTTTTCGGAAGGTGGACGCGGACGCCTCGCCTTCGGAGCGGCCGGAACTGGAAAACGAAACACTGCCCAGGTCAATGGTGCCGCCGTCGGAGGTCCTGACGATCCGCCAGGCCACGGACGTCACTGCCTTGCTCATGGTCATGTTCAGCACCTCCTGCTGGCTGACCCGGGTGGCGGCCTTGGCGCTGACAATATAAGCGGCGCTATTAAAACCCGCTGCCTTGCGAAGCTCGGGCAGACTGCCCGAACGGGCGATATCCACATCTTCTCTGCTAAAGCCGTTTCGGGCGGAAAAATCATCCGAGGTCATGACCTCGTATTTTTTATTCAGCAGGCCCCTGGCAATCATCATTTCCGTTTCTTTAATCAGGGCGGCGCTGTCTGCCCCTCCCTGTTCCTGGACAACATTGATCAGCACCTTGGTGGTTGCGGCCGGGGCACTTGCGGCGGAAACACCAAGCAGTAAGAGTGTAATAAAAACAACATATTTTTTCATCTGGTACCTCCTTGGCTGCTCCGGATCGGGGTTGAGAAAACGACCGGGACAGTATATGGCCGATTTTGTTTAGTAAATAGAGTAGGTTATTGATTTATTGGTAATGCCTTCTTCCTGCAGGGCGTCAATTTTTTTAGCGACTGAAGATATTCTAAAAGAATCTTTGGTATTCAGCAATAAAAAAGGGTTGTTTTCGTTAAATGAGGACCCCAACAGATCAAAAGGTTTGTCCGAGACCAGGGCGACAACGGTGTCCGTACCGGCCGGGCCGGTCACATTTAGGTCAAAGCCCATGTTTTCACTGGGTATTTCGTATTTCCGGCCGGGCTGGATAAACTGGCTGGACTGATAATAGTTGGGAAACACCTGGATCAGTTCCTGTCCGGTGGTATACGTAAGAATCAAAGCATAACAGGGCTTTTCGGTTTCAAAAGCAAAACGCATGGGCTGGCCGATACGATAACTGGCGGCGTCCGTCCAGATATTAAACATATCTGCCGCTTTCCCGTTGCCGACGGCCAGAAGCCGGTCAACCAGACCTTCCGATGTATCGGGTCGGGCGGATATCGCGGGGGGCGGGCTACCCGGAACAGCCGCGGGAGCAACAACATCGGGCAAAGCCGTTGGGGTGGCAGGCGGTGCTTCCGGCGAGGTAACCGTTGCCGTGGTTGGGGCCTGTCCGGTCGGTTTTTTGGATGATTTACCCGGCAGCAATATCACCACCAGAAAAAGCACCACCACCAGGCCGATGCCCAGGGCGAGTCTTTTTTTGTTGGCCTCTATGAAAGCCATGGCTTTGGACGGCTTTTCGGGCTTCGGCTCTATGACCGTAGCGGTCGATGTCTGGCCGGCCGGGGCCGCCCCCGGAAAAGTAACGTCGCCGATCATGGTGGCGTCATCATCTACCGGTTCCGGGGCGTTGACGATGGTGGCATCATCGACCATATCAACGACGGTTGCTTTACCGCTTTGATAGTCACGGAGGCTTTTGAGCAGTTCCCCTCCGTCGGCAAAACGGTTGTCCGGTATTTTTTCCAGCAGGCGCATGATAATCCCGGCCAGGGGGCCGGGAATATCGGCCACAAAGGTTTCCGGTCTGGCGGGAATTTCGTGGGCCTGGGCATAATAGATGGCGGTGGTGTCTTTGCCGTGAAAGGGGTGCTTACCGGCGATCATTTCATAAAACACCAGGCCGAGGCTGTAAAGATCACTCCGGGCATCAACCGGTTCCCCCTTGATCTGTTCCGGACTCATATACCGGGGTGAGCCGAGAATGGTATTGGGTGCGGTCAGGTCACTGTCACCGATTTCCTTGGAAATACCGAAATCCGCAATGATCACCCGGCCCTGATGGTCGAGCATGATGTTGGACGGTTTGATATCACGATGATAGACGTTGTGTTGGTGCGCATAATGAAGGGCCTCGGCAATTTTAATCATCAGTTCCACGGCTTCGGAAATTTCAAAAGGGCCATCCCGTTTAATCCGTTGCTGAAAGGTCTCGCCGTCAATAAAGGGCATGATAATGTAATCAAAATCGTCATTGCTGCCGAAATCGTAGATATCGATAATACCCGGGTGATCGAGGCTGGCGGCCAGCTTGGCTTCACGATAGAAGCGCTGCTTGAACTCGTCGTTTTTGACCAGTTCCCGGTGGACAATTTTGATGGCCACTTTTTTCCCTAGTGCTTTGTGAATACCCAGGAATATCTTGCCCATACCCCCGGCCTGCATCAAATCCTTGATCTCATATTTGTCGCCCAGCGCATTGGTGATCAGGGTCTGGCTTTCGTCCATGGTTTTCCTCTTATCTGTTACTGCAGTTTTTGCGACGCCTGCTGATAATATTTGTTGTCCTTAAGGGGCATGATTTTTAAAACGGCGCGGAATTTTTCAGCGGCCTTTTGTTGCTGCCCGAGGCCTTCATAGACCAGGCCTTCCTGGTATACCCGCCTGGCCTCGGCTTCTACTTTTTCCAGGGCCTCGGTCATCATGCGTTGCGTATCCTTGTAATCCGGTGACACCTCGATTACTTTTTGAAGAGCGACCAGGGCGCGGGCCATATCTCCGGATTTATATATTTTGGCCGCTTTGTCATAGTCGTCTTTTATGTCCGTCTCCATGATCTGCCGCAGATGTTCGATGGCATAACGGGTATGGGCGGTTTCCGGGCACTCGATTTTCAAGGCAAGGAGAGCTTCCCACTCGATCAGGGCCTCCCGGTATTTGCTTTGATCATAATATTGCTGTCCCCGTTCAAAATGCTGCTTTACGAGCGCCATTTTTTCCTGTTTTTCCTGCGCTCGCTGTTCTCTGGTTTTCTCCCGGTCGGCAATGGCGTTTTCAATGTCCGTGCTGAGCTTGGCGACATCCGGGTTGTCCGGTGCCAGAAAAACCCCTTCAGCGATGATGTCCCGGGCTTTGAGCAGGTCGTCTCCGGCCATGGCCTGTCTGGCCCGGGCGGTGATGTTGCTCACCCGCTCCATCCGCTGTTTCTCTTCTTCCTGGGCCCGGCGGCGTTCCTCTTCAGCGTCGACCATTTTCAGCCGGGCTTCTTCAAGATAAGAGCGGGCCGTTTCGTTCTGCGGGTCGATCTCGAGGACCGCCTGAAAACGGACCAGCGCCTGGCTGTAGTTACCGGATTCCAGTTGCGCCCGACCGCTGTGCAGGTAGGAATCAATCCTGCCCTGAGTCTCCAGGTCCTGAACCGTGTCCGTCTTTTCCTGCTCAGCTGTGACGGAAGTTTTTTCGTCATCAGGTCCGGTTTTTTCCGGGGACGGCAATATGATGAGCAGCAGGATAAACAATACCACTACGCCCCCCAGGCCGCAGGCGAGCTTGTGTGATTTTACAAATGATGTGATCTTATCAACCGTACTGTCACCACCGGCATCCATAACGGTGGACATGGGCCGGACAACCGTTCGGTCGTCGTCGTCTGTGTCGGTGATGACCACTGTCCGGTCGTCATCCTCGATGGCGACCGGTTGTTCGGCGGAAACCGGTTTCCATTCGACTTCTATCCGGTAGTCACCGATCTGCAGAACATCACCGTCTTTCAGTTTTTCATTGGTCACCTTGACGCCGTTGACAACGGTACCGTTCTGGCTGCCTAAATCCTCGATATACCAGTGTTCATCCTGAAAATAGAGCCGGCAATGCTTTTTCGAGGTTCTTCGACTGGCCAGGACCAGGTCGCATTGATCGTTACGACCGATAATGGTTTCACCTATCGGCGGGTATTGCTGTTCAAAAAAAGATTCAGCGGTTTCGAAAATTTTTAATTTCAGCAGGGATTTATTTGTTTCCAAGCTCATCTAAATACCTCAACGCGTTTATGTATTGATCACTGTTTTTATCCCTGGAAAGCTCGATTACCAATTTAAATTCATAGGTCGCCTGATCGTAGCGCATGTAGCGGTAATGAACCATGGCGTTCTGATAATGTTCTTTAACGGTTCCCGCCAATTCTTTTTCGGCTTTCAAAAACCAGAGCCTGGCGTCGGCGTGATCCGGGTTAAGGCTCAAGGCGCGTTCCCATTCGTCGACGGCCCTTAACATATTGCCGGTATCATAAAAAAACAGGCCCTGGCGGAAGTGTTCATCAGCGATCTGTTTGTCCTTTTCGGATATGTTCAATCCGGAAATGTCCGGCAGGGAAGACGGCCTGTCGGCAACAGGAGCGCTTGACGTCAAGTCGGAATATCCCGGCTGAGACGGCCTGGTGAGGGACGCGGGTTGTTGACCGGCGTCTTTGTCTTTGGAAAACATGACGACCAGTATCGACAGGCAGAGGCATATCAACCCGGCCAGCAAGCCCAGCTTAATGACGGTGCCGGACGATGAGGCTGTGTCCCCGCCGGCCGGTGCTTTGAGGACGAAAACAGTTCCCCCGACCTGGAATTTGTCTTTGGGTTTTAAAACGGTTTTGGAAACCGGCTTCCCTTTCATCTGGGCCGGATTGGTCTGGCTCAGGTTTTCCAGGCTGACATTGCTGGTCCCGGGTTTGGTCTTAATCAGGACGTGTTTGCGGGAAACCATTTTATCCGAGGGGTCGATACGGATACTACATTCATCGGATCTCCCGATGAGATATTCCCGGTTCGTTTCCAGGTCAAATGATTTGCCCGTGTCCGGCCCCTTGACAACCAGCAGGCTGATCGGGCCGGCAGGGGCTGATCCGGATTTTTCGGTCATGATCCTGCTTCCTCAAAAACAATTAATACAGTTGGTTTATCCGTGTTCTGAATGGTTCCGGAGACCCGGTAGGCTTTTCCGCCGGTCTCTGTTTCGATTGCCTGACCGTTCGGGTTTTCAATAATCTGTGTCACGATGACAATGATATCGCCGTCAAAAGCTTCAATGATATGCATGCCTGTGCTGCATGCTTTTAATCCCAGGTCCCGGGCGAAGGTATCCGAAAAACCGGCCAGGGTGTAGTTCTCCGGATCAACCAGGCACCATGGCCCGTCAATGGCGGCTTCCGGTTCGGTAATCACCGGAGGTGATTCTTTTTGTTCATCAGGCGGGAGCGGCGGCGGCATTTTATGGTCCGGCAGTTCAACGTCAGGTTCAGCCGGCACCGTCCTGCCCGCATCGGGCGGACTCGTGTCGGGTGCCCTCCGGAGCAGCAGGCGATTAACGATGCGTTTCAGATTGTCAAGTTCCGCATAAGGCGCGGAAAAATCGATGTGGTCCCGGCCTTCCTTGATGGCGATCTCGATGTCTTCATAAAGCTGCCTGAGCGGGGTGAGAAAGTTCTTTGTCAGCACGTAGGATATCAAAACGGCCAACACGAAAAGTATCAGCAGCAGGAAAATAGTGCCGCCGCCGAGACCGGACCCGGGCGCGGGCATTCCGTCCAGGTCGGAAAAGCCGATGATGGCCGCGCCCAGCACCTGGTTTCTGAACACCACCGGGCTGAAAATAAGGCGTTCACCACCGGGACCGGTGCCAACCATCGACCGGGCGTTTTTCAATGCCTGGGGCAGACCGTCCCAGTTGAAAAAATCGCCCTGTTTTTCATGGGGGGCGATAATTTTTCCGTAACCGTCAACCACAAAGGCATATACCACACCGTCCTCTCCCCGGACCGGCGTTGTCCTGACCCAGGCATGCTCCCCGTTTTCCAGAAAGGTGCGATTGATTTCCGCCAGGTACCGGCTTAAAAGAACCCCTCTGTTTAAATGTGCCTGGTGAAAAATGTCACTGGCCTTACGTTTCAGGGGCCCATAAACCGTCAACAGGGTGAAAAGCATGGCCAGAACAATTAGGACCGAAAAGACGATTTTAATGTGCCGGTTGATCAGTGAATCAAGCGAAGCGGCCAGTACGGTTTTTGTTTCCCCTGTTTCCGACTCGGCTGCTGCTGTGCGAATCGTAAATGGATTCAGCTCGAACTCAAAAGCGTTTTTAAACGTTTTTTCCGATATTTTTACTCCCCGGCAGAAGACGCCGTTGGCGCTGCCGTTATCCGCCACCCGGAATGTGTTTTTTTCAATCGTCAGCGTGGCATGGCTTTTAGATACGGTTTTGCTGTCTAACACAATACCTGCCGATGAATCCCGGCCGATGGTGTAGGTGCCGTCGCCCAGCTCTCTGGTCTCTTTAACCCGACCGTTTTCCAGTATTTCGATAGTAACCGTCATTTTTGTCCGGATTTAGATGGTTGTCATTATTTCATGATCATTTGAATCAGATACGGTCCGAAAATAACAATGAATATAACGGGAAAAATAAGCAACATCATGGGCACCAGAAGTTTTTGAGAAGCCTGGGCGCCCATCTTTTCCGCTTTCATAAACCGTTCCGAACGCATCCGTTCAGCCTGATACCGCAGTACGGAGGAGATACTC
Source organism: Desulfosudaceae bacterium (assembly GCA_963674745.2). Taxonomy (GTDB): domain Bacteria; phylum Desulfobacterota; class Desulfobacteria; order Desulfobacterales; family Desulfosudaceae; genus JBFMDX01. Next base: position 82,878 of record CAXXDV010000002.1, read on the forward strand.
GAGCCCATCTTCTCCGCCTGGATCAGGGTCGAGGTAAATGAATCCAGCTCCATCAGATCGACCCGCTTGGCCATTATTTTCAGGGCTTCATTTCTGGAACGGCCGAACTTGATGTTCTGGTCCATGAGGTAAAGCTCGACCACAAAAGGGTCTTTGTCCTTGCGATAAATGTCACAGACTTTTTGTACCGCCATGTTGAATGCCAGGCCGGCCTCAACGGACAAAGAAAGGATGTCTACGACGTCCGGCATGCTCAGCCGAATTTTTTCCTGGCGTTCTTTCTTCTTGCCATAAAGCCAGAGGTACGGGTAGTTCAGCCCGGTCAGGGCAAAAATAAACAGGACGTAATGGCTGTCAAAAAGTACGATCCCCATGAAAAGAAACAGCAGCATGACCGATATCTGAAAGCCGATCATGTCGTCGGGGTCGACCTGCTCATCCATGCCGGCGGTGATGATATATTTTTTCATTTTTGCCTTATAGCTTGAAAGCGGCAATTTCCGGATGGCCGGGAGCAATATCTGGTAAAAAGGTTTAAACATAAGGATGAACCGGGATTCATCTTCGATGACAAATTCATCGTCATCGCGCATTGGGGCACCGGGCATGGTTCTGGGCAGCATCTTGTAAATCAGAAAAAAAACGCCTGCGAAAAACAATAAAAAACCGAGCAGTTTGATTATGCCTGTATCCATATCTGTCCTTATTTTAACTGTCCATTGTTACCCTGAAGACCTCTTCGATGGTGGTCTCTCCCGCGGCCAGCTTAGAAAGTGCCGCCTCCCGTAGTGTCACCATGCCATCGGCAACGGCGGCTTCCTTGATCACCCCGGCCGGTTCGTTGCGCAGGATCAGGTCGATAATGCGCTCGCTGATCTGCATCAATTCATAAACACCCAGCCGGCCGTTATATCCGGTGCCGGCACAGTCTTCACAGCCTACCGGCATATAAAAGTCGGCTTTCACTTTATCCAGGCCCATGGCTTTTAAGATATCCATGTCCGGCATGTAAGGCTGCCGGCATTTTTCACACAACCGCCGCATCAGGCGCTGGGCGATAACCGTCATCTGCGAAGAGGCCACCAGGTAAGGCGGAATCCCCATGTTGACCAGGCGGCTGACGGTGGCGGGCGCGTCGTTGGTATGCAACGTGCTGAGCACCAGGTGGCCGGTCATGGCCGCTTTGAGCGCGATATCGGCTGTCTGCAGATCCCGGATTTCACCGACCATAATGATGTCAGGATCCTGGCGCATGAAAGATCGAAGGGCCTCATCAAAGGTCAGCCCCACTTCAGAGTCGCAATTGACCTGGGTGATGCCGTCCATATTGTATTCAACCGGATCTTCGGCCGTGACGATGTTCACATGTTCGGTATTCAAGGCGTTCAGAACCGCGTACAGGGTGGTAGACTTGCCGCTTCCCGTGGGGCCGGTGACCAGGATCAGGCCGGTAGGGTTTTCTATGGCTTTTTCCAGAAGCCCGGCCTCTCTGTCTTCCATGCCCAGGTCCTTGAGGGTCAACTGTTTTTTATCTCTTTCCAGAATACGCATGACAATGGTTTCACCATACAATGACGGCAGGCTGGAAACGCGAATGTCCACTGCGCGGTTTTTGATCAGGCCGAAGCGGATGCTGCCGTCCTGGGGCATATCGGCTTTGGCGGTCTCCATTCCGGCCAGCATTTTCAGCCGGGTCGATATACCTTCTTTAAAAATTGAGGGCAGATTCCAGGCGGTCTGCATGACCCCGTCCTTGCGGTAACGGATTCGAAAATTGTTTTCTCCGGGTTCCATGTGCAGGTCGCTGGCGCCGTTTTTTACCAGCATGTTGAGCACTAACTGAAACAGGCGGATAAGATGGGCGTCGTTGACCATGTCCATCTTTTCGGCCCGGTTGGTAATCAGGCGGTTGGCTGATTGAAGTGCCTTTTCAATCAGGGTGTCCGGTTTCTCATCCCAGGGGACAGGAATATCCATTCGTCCGTCGTAGTATTGATCAATGGCGGCCCGAATGGCCGGGCCGTTGCAGCAATAAGGTTTGATGCGCGAGCCGGTCACGGCCGAAATCCGGTCGATGCATTGCCGGTCCTGGGGCATGGCCATGACCAGGTGGATATAATCCTTTTCGTGTTTGATCGGAAAAACCGTTTCTTCGCGGGCGATCACACCGGGAAGCAGAAGGGTGATATGATCGAGAAATTTTCCTTCAAAGGAAACGAATGAAGGATCAAGCGCCTGGGCGCCGGTGACTTCCTCGAGTACGGTGTTGGCCAGGGCTGCGTCAATAACGCCGGTCTCAAGCAGGTGGTCGGAAATCAGCGTCGTCTCCAGATCCGGAACCGCACCGATCTTGATGCCCCTGGTTTGAAAGGACTTGAACAGCTTTTTGTTGAACGCGACAAAGGTTTCGTTTTTCAACGGTTGTATATCCCGGTTATATTTCTACTTTGACCATTTTTAACATTAAAAACAACCCGACCGACTCCATCAGAAAGATCAGGATGATAAGCATCCAGCCCAGCGGCGTCGTGTACATCAAGCTGAAAACATCGTGGTTCAGAAAATTTAAAATCAGTCCCAGAAAAATGGGCAGGGCGGCCAGAATCCAGGCCTGTGTTTCCCCTTCGGCGGTCATGGTTTTAATCTTTTGCTGGATCCGTTTTCTCTCCTGGATGGTCGTGGCCAGATTGTCGAACCGTTCCGGGAGATTCCCGCCGGATTCGAGAAGGATAAGGGTGGCGTTGACCATAATTTTGGTGTCATTGCCGGGTATCCGTTCGGCCAGATGGAGCAGGGCGTCTCCCAGGCTGGATCCGAGTCGATGTTCGTTAAGCACGATTTCAAATTCTTCGCTCAAGGGGGGTGCTGCTTCCATGACCACCATTTCAATGGACTGGACCAGGCTGAGACCGGCTCGCAGGCCGTTGGCAATCATGGCCAGCCCGTCGGCCAGTTGCTCATCGAATTTTTTCCTGCGGCGCATTCTCAGCCAGGCGATACTGGCCCGGGGAAACAGGTAAGCCCCCAGAGCAAACAGCACGGCCAGAAAAAGCCGCGTGCCCAGCTGGTCGGTCAGGCCGCCCGAAAGGTTATACAACTTGTCGTCGGTCACAATAAAGCTCTCGGATTCCCTGGCCCTGACCTCGGAAAAAGACGCTTCCGAAAATTTATCCATGGCCATGTAAAGTGCCGCCAGGTTCTGGTGGGCCTTTCCATAATAAGGCAGGAGCCGGACTGCCTCCAGGAAAGCCTTTTCGGACCGGGTAAAATTATTGAGACCGAAATAAGCCACGCCCAGTTCGTTTTGGACCAGAGGAGATTCCAGAGACTTTAACGGTTCAAGCCGCAGGATGGCCTCGGCGTAATTTTCCTGGCGGTTATCTTTTAAGGCCCGCTGGATAGAGAGCAGGTTGTCGATCTTCGAGACACCACCGGGAATAAAAAAACCCAGAAGCGCACCGCCGACGGTTAAAATGATAATCGCTCTGGTGATCTGTCCGGCTGAAACATTAATAAACATATCGGCCAGTGCGGCTTCAATTTTTTGTGCGTAACCGACAGATCCATCCGCCGATGTTAACCGGGTACGCAGGACAAGGTATGCGGCGGCCCACAATAGAACAAAAACCATCAATAGAATTAAAATCGTGTCCATATGCCGTTATTGTCTTTTTATTTTGGTTCTGTTTTTGTTGACGGCCCGGGTGTCCTATGGTTCTGGCCCGGCCCGGTTCAGTTACTGGTCCAGAAGACTTCTCTGGGAATATTAATGCCTCTTTCCTGGAAACGTTCAATGCAGTGCGGAACATAACCGGTTGAAGAGAATTCTCCGGTCACTTTTCCGTTTTCTTCACCGGTCTGGCGATAAACAAAAATGTCGCCCAGGGTAATGACGTCACCCTGGATGCCGTCGATCTCCGCGATCTGGACGACCTTTCGCGTACCGTCCTTGAACCGGCGGATCTGAACAATCAGGTCAATGGCACCCACGATCTGTTCTTTGATGGCCTTGACGGGAAGTTCGAACCCGGCATAGAGCACCAGCGTCTCCAGCCGGGAAATGGCTTCGCGGCAGGAGTTTGAATGTATCGTGGTCAGGGACCCGTCGTGGCCGGTGTTCATGGCCTGGAGCATATCCAGGGCTTCGGCCCCGCGGCATTCACCGACAACGATCCTGTCCGGTCTCATGCGCAGGCTGTTCCTGACCAGATCCCGGATGACGACCTCACCTTTCCCTTCGATATTCGGCGGGCGGCTTTCCAGGGTGACCACATGGGGCTGCCGCAGTCTTAATTCGGCGGCGTCCTCGATGGTAACGATCCGGTCGCTTTCAGGGATAAAACTGGACATGATATTCAGCAGCGTTGTTTTACCCGAGCCGGTGCCGCCCGAGATGAGAATATTGAGGTTGGTCCGGACCGCGGCTTTTAAAAATTCCACAACCTGCGAGTTGATCGTTCCCAGGGCCAGAAGTTCCGGTATGCCGATCTGTTCTTCGGGAAATTTCCGGATGGTCAGGCAGGCCCCTCTGACCGCCAGTGGCGGGATAATTGCGTTTACCCTTGACCCGTCCTTCAGCCGGGCATCCACCATGGGCGTGCTGGTATCGATTTTTCGACCCAGCGGGGCCGTAATGCGGGCGATGATGTTGATCAGGTGCTGTTCGGAGAAGAACTTTTTGTCGATCCGGACCAGGCGCCCCTTTTTTTCCACATAAATATCATTCCAGGCGTTGACCATGATTTCAGAAACATCCGGGTCAGCCAGAAGATCTTCAATCACGCCCAGCCCCAGGGCTTCCTGTAAAACGTCCTTGACCAGGTGTTTGCGTATTTCCCTGTCCCGGATACGGGATTCGCTGTCCAGAATCTCGGAAATCTTTTGTGAGACAAAGGCCTTGAGCTCTTCGGCTTTTTCCTGGTCCTGATCAATCTCGGTATCCAGTTTTTTAAAATCAATGGATTCAAGCAGCTTTTCGTGAACGGCGCGCTTGAGCTCATCCAGGTTGACTTCCGGTTTTTCATCCTGGATCGGGCCGCCTGTTTTTTTCGGTGACTGGCTCCGGGTATCGCGGACCAGCATGTAGGTAAGATTGTCAAAGGCCTTGGTAACCGGATGCTTGGGGAGTTTTTCCGGGTATGTCCCCTGGGCCAGGTTGGCGGCGGCTTCAGGGTCCTGCGGAATGAGAACTTCCGGTGCTTTGCCGGTCAGGCCGGTCAGAAAGTCGATGGCCGGCGAACTGGTTTTATCGACCCGGTTGACGATGACTCTGATCAGTTCCCGGGGAAAGTTTTTTCGCTGTAAAAGCTTGAGGTCGTTCTGCGTTTGCCTGAGCGATAACGTTTCCGGGGTGGCGGGAATCAAAATCATGCTGGACCGGTCGAGAATGGTTTCGATAACAGTGTCCAGCCGGCCGCCCACGTCGACAATGATGTAGTTATAGATTGACTGCAGGCAGGCCATTATGTTTGAAATCCGGTCGGCGTTAAACATATCTTCCGGCAGCGGCCTGATACCGTCAGTCAGGTTGAGAACGGAAATACCGGAACCATGAACGGTGGCGAAGCCCTTGAGCATGTTGGCCGAGAGTTTGTCGCCCATGGACAGCAGGTTTTCAATGCGCTTGATCTCTTTTAAGTTCAAAAGGAAACCGATATCACTGGAAACCGGCCGGGAAAAGTCGATCAGCAGGACTTTTTCCTTGGTGTCCAGGAGCAGGTCTACCGCCAGGTTGGCGGCGATAAAGCTTTTCCCGACGCCCCCTTTGGAGCTGTATATGGAGATAATATGTCCGTTCATATTAATTATCTGGCCTGATCGCGCAGTTTTTCCAGTTCCTGTTCCTTAAAACCCTGTTCAACTGATTTTTTCATTTCCGTTGAGCCGACCGCTTCGGTGGAAAGAATCCGGGGAGTGACAAAAATGACGACTTCCCGGCTGTCGGTACCTTTTCTGGTGGCTTTATTGGCCTGGAACAGGGCCGAACCACCGCCCGGTGCGGACCCGGAGAGCGCTTCCACGTCCCTTTGGCCCATCATACCACCCAGGGCGATACTTTGACCGCTGGCGACACTCAGCACCGTATTCAGGTTGGTGGTGCTGATGGTCGGCGCGCCGCCCGGCCCCTGACCGGTAATACTGCTTGATTCGACGCTGATGCTACTGACGATATTTTTGTAAGCGTCAATGATTGGTTTGAAATCCAGTGTCACGCCGATTTTTTTATATTCCACGGACATGGTTCCGCCGTCCTGGGCAATCGGGATGGGGACTTCCGAACCGGCGAAAAGATGGGCTGAATCACCGCTTTTCGTCAGCAGGGTCTGTTGCATCAAAGAACGGCCACGGCCGGTTTCATTGATTTTTCTCATTTTGGGCAACAGATTGGACAGGGTGCCGGTCAGTGAACCCGCCAGGGTCGGGCCTTGTCCTTTGGCTCCGGAATAGGCGCCGGTACCGCCGACAGAGCCGCCCGGGTTCCAGTGCACGCCGAAATCCCGCAGGGCATTTCGTTCTATTTCCATAATGTTGACCGACATTTCAATCAGCACCGGTTTCTCCGGTTGGGGAAAATCCTTTCCGGAAACGGGTGTACGGATGGCAATGGCATTGACGATGTCCGGAGAGTAGGCCTGGGCGATCTGCTGCGCCCGCTTGGACTCTTCTTCGCTTCTCACATGACCGGTCAGCATGAATTTGTTCTGGGTCACCGCGACATTGACGTTTTTCATGCCCTGTGACGCCAGGGCTTTGTCAATTTCTTTTTTGACAATTTCCTTCATGACCGGGCTGAGCTCGACCAGGTTGACCACATCGGGCTGGCCTTCAATGACGGTTTGGATTTTTTTCATATCGTTGTGGGAGAACACTTCCCCCTCAACAAAGACCCGGTTGCCGGTTACCCGGACACGGACACCCTCGATATGTTTAATGACCTCCCGGATTTCACCGGCCATGGTCTCCAGCTTCCGGTTTCGGACAATAACCTGGAATTCAGCCTGTTGGTCCGTTCCCCAGACAAAGATGTTGGTCTGACCGGCGCCTTTGGCGTTGAGCAGCATTTCCTGGTCCCTGACTTTGACGCACCCCAGGATTTCCGGATCGCCGACGGCGATTTTTTCAATATCGAAATCAGATTTCAATATCCGGCTTTGTCCTGCGTCCATTTCTATTGTTTCTGTTGTTTGCGCCAAAAGCAGGGGCTGATTGGTCAGCAGGCATAAGCAAAATAACAGGCAGCCGATTTTAATTACAGGCCGTATCATGGGTACTCCTCCTGTTTAGGTTGTGCATGATTAATATCGTGAAATGGCTTCCGCCCCTCTGATTTCAACCCAGGCCGGGTTGGACCTGGGAATGATACTTTTCTTTATGCCCAGAAATTCCTGCGCCGAAAGCGGGGGCAGGTTGACGATATTTCCGTCATCAAAACTGGACCTGAGGCAGGCCGAGATGGTGCCGATTTCCTGTGACAGATTCAATATCTGTACCTGACGCGGTTCAAGCGCCAGGGTCAATGTTTTTATCCGGTCTTTCTTGCTGCCGCCCTGGCGGGCGCCGGAAAGAAGGCTGCCTGCCGCCTGCTGATCGACATTGGCCACGTCGCCGGAGCGACGTGAGCTTGAGGTCTGGTTGACGGCCAGAACCAGGATGTTTTCCAGAACGGTTCGGGTGATGATTTCCTCGCTGACACCCATCCCGTCCTTAAAGGAACCGGCTTCCACCGTTACCATCAGGTCAACCATATCGCCTGGCTGAACCAGCTCCCCGACGGCGGTAACATCGGTTACAAAAATACTGAAGGCCCGTTTCCCGGCCGGTATTTTGGCGGCGATACCGCCCATATCAGCCACGGCAAACATGGACTCTATGATCTGCGTTCCTTTGAGTACCGGTACATTAATATTCCGGTTGACGATGTGCTGACTGTCGGCAAAGGAGCCGGGCTGGGCATATTTCACGGGGACCTGAATCTGTTCGATCATATTCGGCTCAATGCGTTGCCCTTCGGGAATGTCCCTGGCCGCGACCAGCACCGTAACCGGCGAGGCCATCTCCAGCAGCTTTTTCTCTTTGGAACTGATATAAGAAAAAAGCAGGATTATCGCGAATAAGGATATGGCCAGTGAAATCAATAAAGCTCTCGTGTTCGTCATGTCATCACCCTGATTCTATAGTTCAATTTTTCTGTATGGTTCTTTTTTTACGTAAAGGCTCTTTCCTTTGCCCGTATAGGCGCCTTCATAAAATTCGATCCGATGTTGCGCTTCGAGGAACGGCGTCTGGAATATCCGTTTCATTATACCCGGAAGTTCCACCTGGACGTTTTTGTCCTTGATGTTTTTTTTGAATGGGCCGTGTGCGTTTTGATACATGGACACCCGCATTTTGTGACGCACCATTTCAGCGGCGGATACATTTTCAGACAAATACATGGAAATGAATATCATTCCCAGCAGTACCATGCTCAGCAGAAACATCGCCATCAACGACAGCTCGACAATGGCCTGTCCGCTCTGGTTTCTCAACGGCGATTGTTTTGTCATTAAACGCATATGGTTTTTCATTTTAAGTTTATTTGAATAAAACGGCCGTGTAATCGGGGTTCCCTTTATACACATGTCCGCCGGCCGGTTTGGCTGCCGCCTTGGCACTTAAGGCCGGAAAACCGCCGAAAATTTGACCGGCCAGCAGATAATCACCGGCCGGCAAAAAAAGCTCATAGTCCACATATGTAGGCGCTGTTTTGGCGACCCGTTCCGGCAGGACGAAAACACCTGGTACCGACGACATCCTGTAGGCAGGCAGGGCGTACTGGCCGTTTCGGTCGTCTGCGTACCTGGGGGTACCCGGTCTCTTCCAGCGCAATGTCGGTACCGGCGGGCTTTCTTCCGGGTCACTGGGCATGGTGTAGTAGTTAAAACGAACGGTTTTCACGATCTCATTTAAATTTGTCAACGGTCCGGTTTTTTTTACCACCAGGCGGCTTTCGGGAAAGTTCTGATCTTTAACATACCGCGCCACAACATCCGCCTGGCTGGCGTAATAGGTGTTGCCCTGATCCTGGTAACGCCGGATATAATCAATGACGCCGCTGCCGCCGTTATAAAAGAAGTCGCAGGCCTTCATGGCCTGACTGCGGTCGCGCCAGGTGCCGCTCTCCAGAATACGTGACAACGTATTGTACTCCCTGACCATTTCACTGTTTAAGTCGGCAATTTCATTCAACCCGGCGGCCTGGACAGCGGCTGCTGAAAGGGCACAGGCGTCGACGGTGTTCTGCAGTTTGATTTTAGTGAAAATCAGCTGGTTGATATCGACGATCAGCGCCACCATCAAAAGCATGACCGGCAGCAAAAGGGCGATCATCACCGTCATTGATCCTTGTTGAGATGGGGCGCAGAATTCTTTTATTGTTGTGAAATCGGAAAGGGCCATGGCCATGTTTACATGTTTACTGTTTAGATCAATACCATAAAATGCAAAAACCCGTCAGAAAGGATCCGGGTTGTCATCCCTGTACGTTGGTTCTTTAAATATAGGTGAGGCGTGTTTGATTTTGAACCTGTCCTCTCCGCCTGTTAAAAAGTCGGCAACAATGTCCGGCATCGGGACGTCTCTAACCAACTCAAGCGTTCCATTCAGGGTAATACCCGCTTGGGGCGCTATGCTCGAGGCTGTCTCAATGGCCGGACCGGCGCCCTCGACGGCATACGTCCTGGCACCCGCGAACCCCGCGAAGGCGAGGCGCTGTTCGGCGATAAAGAAAACCACGAACTGCATGAAAATACCGAAAAAAACCAGAAGGCCGATCAGGGCAAAAGCAAACTCTACCGTTGCCGCGCCTTTGTTCTGCTTTAATATCGGTTGCCTGGAGTGATCTGAAATAATTCCCCCTAAACGGCTGCAGTGTAAAAAAGCCCGGCCCAGCGGGCCAGGCTTTTTTTCTATCCTGCAAAAGGAAATAATATGCCCTGGTTCCAGGCCTTAAATGCCGAAGATCTCACGCACTTTTGCAATGATCGCCTTGAAAAACGCTTCCAGGGGTTCTCTCATAACAGCCGCCGCTGCGACGACCATGGTGACAATAACGGCAATAACCAGGGCATATTCGACCGCACCGGCGCCCCTCTGGTTTTTAATGGTCTGTTTGAGCTCATGTGTGAAATTTTCCTGCCGGAGGTATAATTTCATTATCCAGGTGTTGATTCTTTCAAGCATGATCATCTCCTTGTTTTAAGTGTTTGGAAAAGAAACAACATATTGTTTAAATTTGGCAATTATATCAATAGACATATCTTTGAACAGGGCAAAAACGCCAAGCATAAGGAATGCCGCAATCATCATACTCAGGGCATATTCCACTGCTATGGCACCACGCTCTTTAGGGCGCACCAGATACTGATGAATCCGGATGACGTGTTTTTTTAAACGGTTCATTTTGTTTAACGTGTTATCAGCAAACAAATTGGCAAGAACGGATTACCGTTGCGAAACGTTCAGTAATTTATTCTTGTCCAATACCTTTTGGGCAAAATGAAAATTCTTACCATATATTGTATTATTTTTTACGCAAAGTCAATAAATAACGATTTCCAGCCCCGGCGATTGAACACCTCCAGTCGGCGGTTTTAATAGTTGCCCACCTGAAGCTTATACCCGTTTCGAAAAAGATAGGTGTAGTCAGCAGCATATTGGGAACCTTCCAGTTCCAGGGCGTTTTTCAAAAACCACAACTCCAGATCATCGTTCCAGGCCGACCGGTCCTTGTCTTCAGGCGGTATACCTTTGATACGATCAATCTCGTTGCCGTTTTTATAAAGAATGACAGTGGGTAGCATCTCCAGACCGAATCGGGCGGGGTCATCGTCAATCCGCCAGTGAAACATGGCGAATTTCGCTTTCCCGCTGTATTTTTTAGCCAGCCATTCCAGCCGCCATTTCATGTCAAGGGATTGCCAGAACTGGGTGTTATAAAACAAAACAATAGCCGAACCGCCATAACTCAGGATCTCATCGGCATATGTCTGGTGGTTGACAATCGTCAACGGTGAGGTCGGTTCCGGTGAATATGGCCGGATGCTTTGTTGCCCCGCGCAGGCCACCAGTAAAAGCATGGGAACGACGGCAAAAAACAGGGTGAAAACGGTTTTTTTCATGTCATGATCCTTTTCCGCTATTTGTCTCTTCCAAGCGATTTTAACATTATCCTATCAATGTGTTAAACCACCAGAGCGAAAGCGCTGACAGGCGCTTTATTGCCAGGGGTTGTCCATTTTATAGGGATTATCTTGCCTATAGGGATTGTCTTGTCTATAGGGATTATCACCTTTATATGTATGGCTATGGTCCGGGGTCTCTGACGGCTGGTCGGTTTTTGTGCCATTCCCGGGTTGCGTGTCGGGGCCCAACGATACGCCCGGCTGATTATTGCCTTGCCCGGTTGGCGTGTCAGTTCCTAAAATAACGCCCGAGTCTGTCTCCGTAATGGTAACATTAACCCCGTCTGTTCCTGTGCCGTCAGTGCCGGAACCTGCGGCTGTTCCCGTTCCGGTCACATCAGTGCCGTCAGTGCCGGAACCTGCGGCTGTTCCCGTTCCGGTCACATCAGTACCGTCAGTGCCGGAACCTGTGGCTGTTCCCGTTCCGGTCACGTCAGTACCGTCAGTGCCGGAACCTGTGGCTGTTCCCGTTCCGGTCACGTCAGTACCGTCAGTGCCGGAACCTGCGGCTGTTCCCGTTCCGGTCACATCAGTACCGTCAGTGCCGGAACCTGTGGCTGTTCCCGTTCCGGTCACGTCAGTACCGTCAGTGCCGGAACCTGTGGCTGTTCCCGTTCCGGTCACGTCAGTGCCGTCAGTGCCGGAACCTGTGGCTGTTCCCGTTCCGGTCACGTCAGTGCCGTCAGTGCCGGAGGCCGACCCTGTTCCCGCTCCCGTTCCGGTCGAGCCGTCAATGCCCGTGCCCGTCCCCGCCAGGATTACATTGTCAGGTAGTACATCGCCCGTACCGTCACCGTTCCCCAGCATTCCGATCAGATCCTGGGCCAGTTTACCGCCGTTAAGCACCGGATTCGTGAGGATTTCGGTAATGGTGAGGCCCATGTCGAGGCTGGAGTCCACGACTTTCTGAACGTCTTCGGGCAGCATGTCATGCCATTGCTTGAATTTGTCCTTCCAACCCGAAAAGTTGCCCCCAACGGAGAGCCCATCGACCAGAACTTTTATGGAGCCAATTTTATCCAGCAATAATGGTCCAAGCTTGCCCAGATCGTCCATCCACCCCGTCGGCAGTTTTATTTTGGAAAGGTCATCCAGTGCGTTTTTCCATTTAGAAAAATCACCTAAATCATCCGGATTCATTCCCATAAAGGTCAAGAGCTTCTGGAATTTTCCCATTTGTGCAAATTTGTCAAGAGAACCGCCTATGTTTGCAAGTCCACCGCCGATGATTCCGAGTATATCCAGCCGGAAATTCCTGCTGTCCGCTTCCTCTTTGGATATACGGCCATAATCTTTTTCTGTGTTAACGTAACCCTGGAGCCCGCTTATGTAGCCGCCCAGCGCAAAAGCCGCGCAGGCCCAGCCCCCGGTTACAACACAGCCGGCGGCGCCCAGGCCAAAAAGACCGGCTTTCCACAAGGAAAAACTGCCATTGTCATAAAAGGTGTTTTCAATGGTGTTGATGGCCCAGACCTGTGCTCTTTCGGGTATGAAGCTGCAGGCATATGCCCCTGCTTTATTAACCAGATTTTTGGCGCCGTTATAGGTGGCACTGGCGATCTGACCGGTTTTGGTGGCGATCTTTCCGCCCACTTCTACGGCTTTGGTGATTACGGCCGAGGCTGTATTTTTAACTTTCTGGCCGATGGGTCGGACCCAGTTTTCATTAAACGAACGGGCTTTGGACGAGAGCCAGCTGCCGAATCCCCCGATATAAGGCGGCTGGGTCAGATAATCCGATCCCAGGGCGGAAGCGGCAAGGTTTATGGCCCGGGGATTGCCGATGCCTTTGACCACCACCATCCGTGAGCCGGCGGTAAAGACCACGTCGATACTGTCCGGATTCAGGTGCAGGAACGGTTCATTGCCCAGACGGGCACTTAAGTCGAACAGAAGACGGGCATCGGACAGGGTGTCGCTGCCCTTTATTTTGTCCGGCGTGAAAAAGAATTCAATGTCGGCCAGGTTGTCAAACTGCTGCAGGCTGTCGGTGTAGGCCGTACCCAGTTCGGCCAGTTCCGGCCATACCATGGCCGGGTTGGGGCAGTCGGGGCAGGACGGTGGACCGGCGGGCGTTATATCAATTTCCTTTGCCAGGGAGGTCATCCTTTCAGCAACCATCAGGCGGGTTTTGAGCTGCTCGGCAGCACCGGTCAGAAATTCAAAATAGGGTTGACCGGCAGCGTCCGGATTCTGCTCCAACGCCTTTGCCATGGCACTGGTTTTTGATTTGTAAAAGGACCGGCCCCGGGCGACTATTTCCCGGCCCAGGTTTTTCAGGTCTTTGGCCAGGCCGGCATCGTCATCAAACAATTTCTGCATGGCCGCCAGTTCTTGTGCCAGATCATTTACGGCCTTGCTCCGAACCAGGCTGGTTTTTTCAAGTACCTGATAGGATTTGAGCCGCCCGGCCTGCTCAAAGTCCATACCGGACAGCAGTGCGTAAAGGCGGATATCCACTTTCAGGGAAGCTGCGTCCAGATTTTCGGCGGATAACATGAACTTTTCTATTTCACGATTCAGCCGGAAGGCTTTGGCCGAATCGGCCCGGTTGCCGATGATCCAGTCCGGATTGTCAAAATCAAGCCCCTCTGCCAGCGTGATGATCCGGTCAATATCGCCTGTCAGTGACGTCAGATGTTTCATGAACGCGGTGACGATTTGGGCGCTTTGATCGGTGATGTCGCGTTTTTTATCCGTCGGGATGCTTCCGGCTTCGTTGACCAGCGTCTTGAAGAAAACATGTTCCTGGCCCAGATAGCGTGTGGCCGTTTCCAGGGAGGCTTTTATGTCTGGAAGTATATTGGCCTTCAGGTGTGTCTGGGCGATAAAGTCACGGGCAATCCTGCGGTATGTCTCGGCCAGGTCGCGGCTTTGGTCGGATGCGCCAAGACCCGGTGCAACATAGAAGGGGTTGGGGACAACGTCGGTCGTACCCAGTTGCCCCAGTGTCTGGTCAATCAGTTTAGTGCGATACTCAAGGGCCCGGGTAATCTGGTCAAGAAGCCCGGCATGGTGACGGGCATTGGCATCTTTCTGGTCGTTTAAAAATTCGGACTGTTGGCGGATGACATCGATCAGGTCCCGGGTTTTGCCGCGGTCCTGGGACAGATCTGCCGCCAGTGCCCCGTTATAATCGGTCCGGGCTTTCTGATAGCGGGCTTTTAAGGTCAGAAGCTGGCGGTTGTGGTACACCGCCAGATCAGCCATGTCATTCATTTCTGCGTTGGAGCGGTCGATCCGGGCTTTTATTGTTGAATATACTTCCGGATGATCAACCAGGTAATTGTTGACGACATTGTCGGAAAGGGCACCGATTTTATACAGCAGGGCGCTTTTCATGTCCCACAGACCGTCCTGGCTGGTATAGAGCGATGCCAGATTCCGGGCGCGTTCCATAAACCCGTCCGGCACCAGGCCGGTGGCGGTTATTTTTTCATGATCGGCCATGAGCCGTTTTTCCAAGCGCCGTTGCCTGGCGTGGAGCTCGAGTTCCACGGGTGCGGTTTTTTCGGAAAGATAGCGCCGCCCGGAATTGGCTTCGGCCAGCAGATCGGCTATTTCCGGGTCTTTGATGTCGATGGAGAACCAGAACGTGTCTTTTTCCAGGATTTCATAAAGATCCTCCGTTGCCTTGCGCAGGCCTTCCCGGGGTGCCCGCGAGTCGGTGACATACTGGATAAACTCAGACAATAACTGCCGTTCTTGAGCGGAGACGGTTTCATCAAAAAGGCCGTCCAGGGAACTTGGTGCGGATTTTTTTCGTACGCCGGGCAGTGATTGCGCCATCAGCATCGGCGGAACCAGGGTTTGAAACAGGAAAATGAGCACCAACAGGATATGAAAATGTTTGTTTGACTTCATGTTCTGGCCGCTCCTAATTAAATGATCAACAGTTTAGTATGTTATCGGTATATCACAGTGCGTTATAGACGCTAAAATTTTGTCGTTCTCGAACATTTTCAGGGGCAGATAAATCTGCTGTTTGTTTACCGCCGCTACCGGTTCCGGGGT
Organism: Desulfosudaceae bacterium; assembly: GCA_963674745.2. Taxonomy (GTDB): domain Bacteria; phylum Desulfobacterota; class Desulfobacteria; order Desulfobacterales; family Desulfosudaceae; genus JBFMDX01. The sequence continues at coordinate 98,114 of CAXXDV010000002.1, forward strand.
CGTGCAATCGTAGTAGGTGGTTTGTCCTTTGTGGTCGAAACCGACCAGGGCGTGGTCAAAAATAAAGGGGTCGGGTATGGCCTTTTGAGTTGAATTCCGGGGCTTTCCGGTCAGCACCACAAATGTTTCAATATCCATTGCCCGCAGCAAGGCTGTTGCCAGCAGGGCAAAATCCTTGCAGTCTCCCCATTTACGTTGAAGCACAGTCAGAGGGGGATCCGGCAATAAGGCATGGCCTGAACCCGGGGATCGGCGGTAGACAATTTCACTATTCAAAAAACATAACACGGCCCGGATTTTCTCATCAGGCGAACCTGTGGGATTGATATCCCCAAGTTGTATGGGAAGATCGCTTGGGAGCAGGCCGCCGCCCAGACGCTCTTGAAAATGAGACTGGTAACGCCGGGTGACTTGTTCCCAGGATATGGCCGTGGAAATGAAAATGTCCAGCCGGGAAACGTTTTTGCCGGACCAGGTGAAACGGTCCGCACAATCCATATCTTCCCGGGATTTGTGGTTTAGGACCACTTTACGAATAAAGGAAAGTCTCCGGGGAAATTGAATCCGGTAAGACACGTACTTGATCGGATCGCCTTGATTGATATGCATGGTATCGGCGAAGAGGCCCTCAAAACCGGGGAAGTCTTTGGCGATGTCGACCGTTATGCTCACGCGTGTTCCCGGGGGCAGGTCATTTTGCGTAACCGGTTCCCAGGCGACACTGCTGCCGTCGGGTAACCGGACGTCGATCACCATCTGGATGGACTTATCCGGCCGGTCTTTAACTTGTCCGATGATTTGATGGAGCTTGCCGACGTCATCCGGAGATGCGGCTTCATAAACACAGGTATAGTGGCCGGTGGCATGCCAGCCGGTGTCGAGGGCGATGTCTTTCGCACTGGAAAGGACGGTCAGGGCATGGGCCTGCCCCATGAGCCCGGACAGCAGGAATACCATTCCAAATATGATATGTCTTGTCCCGGGAGCGGTTTTTATCATTTAAGTATTCCGGTATACTGTGAGATTAAATCGTTTATCGGATATCGTAGCCAACCGTGTCGGTCAGTTCACCTTCCGCGGACTCATCTTTTTCCCGGCCGAAAATAATAATCCCCTTTCCGGCCAGGGGGTGCTCCCCTTTACTGACAATAAAAGGCTCGCCGCCTTCAGGGTAAACGAAGGTGCCGTTGGTGCTTTTATCCTTTACCAGAAAGACGCCGTTGTGGTTTTCAATATAGGCATGGGTTCTGGAAATCCAGGAATAGCGGATGATGATATCGTTAAATTCCTCCCGGCCGATGGAAATCGTCGGTTTCTGGCGATCCACCACAATGGTCTCATCGCCGCGCGTCAGATAAAGATTCTTACTGATCAGCTTGGCGAGTTTCCGGGCGTCAATGACCGTGGTGGCGGTCTGCTCTTCACACAGGATTTCAAATAATTCCAGTTCGCCGGCAATGTTTTTGGCGGTAATATTGGTAATGTAACGGGTATGGTGGAGGGAATCGGCGGGCAACTGGTCAATGATTTCCCGGGTCACAATCGTCTGCCGTGGATTGGCGTAGTCCACGACCCGGGCGGTGGTGTTGACCGCGTCTCCGAATATGTCTTCATTTTCCACCACTACCGGTCCGAAGTGAAGGCCGATATGGATGTATATGGCAGGCACATCGCTGGTGCCGGGGAAATACTCCGCCATGTCTTCCTGCATTAATTTGGCGGCCGTGATGGCATTATCGGCCGAGGGGAAAGTGGAGATGATGGCATCACCGACCGTTTTGATAACACGCCCGTCATGTTTGACGGTCTGATCGCTCATCAACTGGAGAATTCTGCCCACGGTTTCCTGGGCGGCCTGGTCCCCAAGCTTTTCATAAATAATTGAACTTTTTGTGATATCGGCAAATAATATGGCCAGTTCGCTCGTTTGCTGGTTCATGATACTAATTTAAGTTTGTTGGAATAAAACAACGTTACAATTAATCGCACATTCACCAGATTTTAGTGAAATATGACTTTCTAGTCAATCATTTTCAGTCGCTGCGGCATCCCTCAGCTCCCGGCGCAGGATCTTGCCGACCGTGCTTTTGGGAAGCGACTCCACAAAGACGATTTCTTTCGGTACTTTATAGGCAGCCAGTTGTTCCCGGCAGAATGAAATCACCTCTTCTTCGGTCAGGTCTGCCCCCGGTGCTTTTACCACGCAAGCCCGGATGGTCTCCCCGCGGTATTCATCCGGCACCCCTATGGTGCAGGCTTCGACGATGAGCGGGTGGCCGAACAGGACCTCGTCTATTTCGTTGGGATATACATTGTATCCGCTGCAGATGATCATGTCTTTTTTGCGGTCGACGATCTTCAGGTATCCCTCTTCATCCAGACAGCCGATGTCGCCGGTATGAAACCACCCGTCAACGAGGGCTTTTCGGGTCTCTTGGGGCTTTTTATAGTATTCCTGCATGATCTGCGGCCCTCGGGCGCATATTTCGCCTTCACTGCCGACCGGTAACGCTTTGTCCGGTTCCTGGATGTCCACGATTTTGAGATCGGTGTTGGGAATCGGAATCCCCACCGTACCGCTTTTGATTTTGCCCCGCCAGGGCATGCAGGTGACAAAGGCCGTTGTTTCCGTTGATCCGTAAACGTCATTGATCACCGCGCCATGGAGCTTTTTCAGCTGGTTGATGGTATCTTCCGGGAGCGGGGCGGCGCCGCCGAAATATCCTTTGACAAAGGAAAGATCGGCGTTTCTGAATTTTTCATTGTTCAGCAGGCCGGTATAAATGGTGGGGACACCGGGGAGAAAAGTGGGTTTGTATTTCAGTAGCATTTCCGTGATGATATTCGGTTCCGGCCGGGGGATAAGAATGCATGTCCAGCCTTTGAGTATGTTCATGTTCTGGCTGACATTGTATCCGGCCACATGAAAAATCGGATATATGCCGAGAATACTTTCTTCGCCTTCTTTTAAGTCAAAAAACAGGGACACGAACTGCTGGATGGTGGAAGAAATGTTTGAATGGTTCAAAACGGCGCCTTTGCTGACCCCTGTCGTTCCGCCGGTGTAAAGGATGGCCGCGGGTTCATCCCAGCGGGCCAGGTTTTGAACGTCGCCCCCGTCATATTTTTTCATACAATCCATGAACTCGATGACGTTGTCCTGCGGCGTTATTTTTTTAAACATCTCTTTTTTGACAAAGGGAAACAGCTGTTTTTTGGGAAAGGGCAGGAAATCATTGATGTGGCAGGTGACAATTTTCGTCACCTTGGTTTTTTCTTTGATTTTCAGGACTCTCGGCAGCAGCAGGTCCAGGGTCACCACGACTTTGGCGTCAGAATCGTCCAGCTGATACTGCAGCTCGCGTTCCGTGTAAAGGGGGTTATTCATGGCGGTGACCGCGCCCACCCTGTAGGCCGCCTGGTTGGCGATAACGGCCTGGGGAATGTTGGGCAGAATCATGCCGATTTTATCGCCTTTGCCTATCCCCATATCCAGAAGTGCTTTTGCAAAGCGGTTGGCGTAATCCAGCAGTTGCCGAAACGAAATTTTTTTGCCCATATAAAGAAAGGCGGTCCGATCAGGAAATTTTGCGGCTGTCCGGTCAAGCGCTTCGGGCATGGTTATTTTTTCAATTACCGTATTGACGGGCACTTCTTTGTGGTAGGACCTGTGCCACGGGCGTTCTGCAGTCATTATCCCCTCCTTTAATTTTGAACTATTATAGCCGATTACACTTTTTTTGGCCAATTGATTGTGCCGGGCAGAAATTTCTTTCACTTTGGCTTTTCGACGGTTATAACAAACATCTGTGTTGTGACCGCGGCCGCATGTCGTGATGATTTTAATATTTTTAGTTAAAGAAAGCGATGTCACTATGTTGAGCCCCAATGCCAGAAGGTTTAATTTTGTTCTGAAAAACGTCATCAAACCGCCCCAGGCCGTTATGCCGATGACGCCGGCCATGATGCGCGGTTTAAGAAAGGTCGTTGACACCGGTAACAGGCTGATCAGCAGGGTGCCGCCGCATGTTTCCATCAAGCCCGTCAGGGCCGGCGGCGTCCCGGCAGAATGGGTGACGTGCGGGGAAGACATCAAGCCGTACAAGGTAATTTATTATCTGCATGGCGGCGGGTATTTTTTCTGCTCTCCGGCCACCCATCGCGGTTTTACCTGGCGGCTTTCCAGGGAAACAAACCTTCGGGTGTTGAGCCTTGATTATCGAATGGTGCCGGAACATACCATTGACGACTGCTGCGCGGACGCGGTCAAAGGGTATCGCTGGCTGCTCGATCAGGGGTATGCACCATGGAATATCGTTATCGGCGGTGATTCCGCCGGCGGCGGCCTGACCCTGTTGACGCTGCTGGCACTGCGCGATAAAGGGGTTCCGCTGCCGAAGGCGGCCTTCTGCCTTTCGCCGTTTGCGGACATGACCGCCACCAGCCCCACCTTTATCAGTAACTTGTCCAAAAGCCACCTGTTTCATAAGAACGCGCTGAAGCAGGTTGAAGCCTATTTATCCGCCGGAAAAGATCCCCGTGACCCTTCAATTTCTCCCGCCTTTGGAGACTACAAGGGATTACCGCCTTTGTTTATTCAGACAGCCGATACGGAACTGCTGCTGAATGATTCCCTGCTGGTGGTTGAAAATGCCAAAAAGGCCGGTGTCGAGGTGGAGCTGAAATTATGGCACAACCTGCCCCATGTGTTTTCCGTTTTTGCTGATTTTATCCCGGAAGGGAAAGAGGGGATTAAAGAGATCGCCGGCTTCGTGAACAAGCACCTTTTATCTGCTTAAAAACCGGAATGGCCTTTTTGTTCCCATTCCGCGATGTATTTTTTAACCGTTCTGCGATCAAGGTTTGTGCGTCGGGCCACTTCGCCGTAAGTGCCGTAATGGCCATAAAGAAGATGGCAATACCACCGGGTCAGGCTTAAGGCATCCATGTCGCCTTTGACCAGCTCTTCCACAAAGCCCGACGGGGGTGCTCTCCTTTCGGTTTTGCTCAGGCCCGCATATTTGTGGTTGAGGAGAATCCTGCGGACGCACTGGGCCAGTTCGCGCACATTGCCGGGCCAGTGGTAGTCGCGCCCGGGATGCCGGTCGATGGCCTTTTGGGCCAGGACAACCAGGTCGGGTGACGGCTTTCCCAGGATCCGTTCAATTGTAAACGATAACAGCGCTTCCATTTCGGCCGGATCTTCTTTTATCCGCTGCCGTAAGGGCGGTACAACAATGATGTCCGAACAGAGGCGGTAGAAAAAATCCTGCCTTAATATTGCTTTTTCCGTAATCTCTTCGATCGGCCTGTTGGTGGCGGCAATGATTCTGCCTTCAAATCGATGGGAGGTATGGCTTCCCACCGGAAAGAATATCCTTTCTTCCAGAACTTTAAGCAGTTTGATCTGGACGGGAATGGACACCTCGCCGATTTCATCAAGAAAAATCGCGCCCCAGGGGCTGCTCTGGGCAAGAACGCCTTTGTGGTCGTTGACCGCGCCGGTAAAGGCGCCCTTTTGGTGGCCGAACAGCTCGGACTCGATCAGGGCTTCGGGAAACTGGGACAGGTTGATAGAGACAAACGAACGGGCAAAACTTTCCTGAAACGTTTTTTTCCCGGTGTCAAACGGGATGAATCCGGAGCGGCCGATGGCGGCTGCTACCGCGCCCTTGCCGGTGCCGGTTTCGCCCAGTATCAGGGTGGAAAAGTCTTCCATGCGGTTCCAGAGATACTGGTTGTAAATGTCCAGGCTGTTGGTAAAGACGTTGTTCCAGAGGCCTTTTTTCAGGTTGATCATGCCGGTGCTGTCGCCTTTTAAGCCCCGGTCGATGAAATAAAAGGCCCGGCGGACCTGGAAGGCCAGGGAAAAATAGCGGACGGCCTCATCCCGGGCAAAGCCCTTTTTGAGGAGGTGGTCCAGGCCTTCGTCCGCGAAATCCACCCTGACCGGCGTATCTCCAGCCTTGACCTGCGCTTCAATGTGGGCGTCAAATCTTTCCAGGAACAAGTGAAAAAAATCAAACAGGACGGCGTTGTGCAAAATGGTTTTGTCTTTTTCCGGGTAGTGGTTGACGTTTGCCCGGTTGTTGCTTTCAAGACGATTGATGCGCTTGCGGACCTCGTTGATAACCGCCTCGATCCGGTCGTGATAGGGCGTATCCGGATAAAGCCCGGCGATCTCCATGTCTATGGCGGCCCTTTCTTCACTGAAAGGATTGGCCCTGATGGCCTGGGATACAAGTGAAAAAAAAGCTTTTTCTTTGTCGCTCAGCTTCTGTCTGACGGCCATATCGATGCCTTCCTGATTGATTGGTGGTTAGCGTCCCAGCCGGGCACAGCCCGGAGTCAAACCGGCAAGTAACAGTGTCACTTAAAAGTTCAGGTGATGATGTGTTTAAGTGGTTATGTGATTAGAGCCCCTGCCGGCCATTTTCGGGAATCATTTCTAAAAGAAACAGGGTTTTGTCATATAGAAGCTTAATATAATACGAATGACATTTAATGTATACACGATTATTCAGCTGGTGTTCGCTTTTGCGTTTTTCGCCGGTTTTCCGGAAAGGTCGTTTTATAAAAAAACATATAAAAAACAAATACATAAAATTTATCGGCAAAGAACGGCACGCAAATTGATAATACCTCTTTTTTAGGAAACGAGCATAAACGATTAACCTGAAAAAAGAGGTCGCTAAATGAAGCCGGATCGCGAAAACACAACCCGAAAAGAACATGGCCAACTGGCATTGCTGGGCAGCAGGCGGTTTGCGCCGTTTTTCTGTACCCAGTTTCTGGGGGCCTTTAATGACAACCTGTTTAAAAATGTGCTGATCATTCTTATTGCCTATGTTTTCGGCAGCACCCTTGCCTGTGAGCCCAACACGCTGATCAATGCCGCCGCCGCGCTGTTTATCCTCCCGTTTTTTCTGTTTTCCGCCCTGGCCGGCCAGATTGCCGACAAGGTTGAAAAATCGGCCCTTATCCGGAAGATCAAGTTCACTGAAATGCTGATCATGCTCGGCGCGGGAGGGGCCTTTGTGTTGAATAATCTCTGTCTGCTGCTGGGCATGCTGTTTTTGATGGGCGCGCAATCGGCGTTTTTCGGTCCGGTCAAGTACAGTATCATTCCCCAGCACCTCAAGCCGAATGAAGTCGTCGGCGGAAATGCCCTGGTGGAAACAGGCACATTCGTGGCCATTCTGCTGGGCACCATTGCCGGCGGACTGCTCGGGCAGATGGAAAACGGCCATCTGCTGGCCGGCGGTCTGGTCATCCTTGTGGCGCTGGCCGGATGGTTGATCAGCCGGATGATTCCCGGGGCCGCACCGTCTAATCCCGGGCTTGAAATAAAATATAATGTGCTGGTCGAGACGTGGAAAACCATCGGGTATGGGCGTAAAGTCCATTCCGTGTTTCTTGCTATCATGGGTATTTCCTGGTTCTGGTTTCTGGGTATGGCTTACCTGACCCAACTGCCCATGTTTACCCGGGAGGTGTTAGGCGCGTCGGGCGGCGTCCTGACGCTTCTGCTGACCATGTTTTCGATCGGCATCGGTGTCGGATCGCTGCTGTGCGAACGGCTGTCCGGAAAAAAAGTGGAACTGGGGCTGGTCCCCTTAGGATCAATCGGGTTAAGCGTTTTCGGTATTGATTTGTTTTTTGCCTGTCATTTCCCGGATCCGGGTGCCCTGATCGGCATTTCGGGCTTTCTGCAGGCGCCGGGCGGTATCCGGGTTCTGGCCGATCTGCTGTTGATCGGGGTGTTCGGCGGTATCTACAGCGTGCCCCTGTTCGCCTTTATCCAGACCCGGACCGCGCCTGAAATCCGGGCCAGGGTCATTGCCGCCAATAATATTATCAATGCCTTGCTGATGGTTCTGGCCACAGTGAGTGCCGCTCTTCTGATCGGGGTGTTCGGGCTTTCCATCCCGCAGTTTTTTCTCGGGCTGGCCATTGTCAATATCCTGGTGGCGGCGTACATCTATACGGTGGTGCCGGAATTTGTCCTTCGTTTTATCTTCTGGATATTGACCCATACCATGTATCGTGTCCGTCACGTCGACCTGGATCGTATTCCGGATGACGGGCCGGCCGTTCTGGTCTGCAATCATGTCAGTTACGTGGATGCCCTGATCATGGCCGGGGCCTGCCGTCGGCCCATACGGTTTGTCATGTACGAACCCATCTATAAAACGCCGGTACTCAATTATATCTTCCGCAAGGGTAAAGCCATTCCCATTACATCAAAACAAGCCGATCCGGAGACCTATCACCGGGCCTTTGAATGTATATCCGAAAATTTGAGGGCCGGTGAACTGGTCTGTATTTTCCCCGAGGGCCGGCTGACCAGGGACGGCAAGCTGGGTGAGTTTAAAAACGGCATCGAAAAGATCGTCAAACGTGACCCTGTACCGGTCATCCCCATGGCGCTAAACGGCCTGTGGGGCAGCTTTTTCAGCCATAAATACGGCCAGGCACTGGCCGGTCGTCCGAGACGGTTCTGGTCGGAGATTCAATTGCTGGCCGGCAAACCGGTGAAACCGGAAAAGGTGACGGCCGGAGGTCTCCGGCAGCGCATTCATAGCCTTTGTTCCGGCGGAACGGTAAAGGTCTAAAACAGGGTTCAAGGGTTCGAGGGGTCGAGGGGACCCTAGACCCCTCGAACCCTGTTTTAGTTGGTTTCGCAACCCGTCTCATCAGGACACAAACCGCAATTGAGCCGGTCAAGATCCTGCTGGAAGTCGAATTCCGGATCCCTGAATTTTGTGTGGCAGCGGGTACAGGTGCTCTCGTTAATGGAAAGCATGGAAAAGCTTTGCGGGTCTTGTGAATGATTTTTACCCGGGCCATGGCAGGCTTCACACTGGACACCGGGCATAAACATTTTGCTTTTGGCCATGGTCAGGTCCTGCGGTGGCTTTTTCTCCAAACCGGTCACGTGGCAGTAGAGACAGCTCGGATCATTCTGTCGCGACATGGCGGAAAGGCTTTCCATGGCGCCGGCATGCCGGGTTTTTGTCCAGCAGGCACTGAAGGCGGGATGGCAGAGCTGGCAGGATTGACTGCCGACATAGTGTGTATGGGCTTCCAGTTCGGCTGTTGATACTTTGAGCGGTCCAGGACGCATTTCAAGAAGCGCCTGCCGTTTGTTGTTATATTCCTTTATCAGGGCGGAGATGACGGGGTCTTCAGCCACCTCCCCCGCCGTTATTCTGACCTGAAAAGGGCGTGAAAAATCGCCGGCCCCTTTTTCCCCGGAGGTATAATCAATGTAAGCCACGTCCATGCCCTGGTTGTTGTTCGCTACAATCGGCGCTTGTTGATCGCCTGCCGCAGCTGTTAAAACGGATTGGGTTGAAAGGCCGTCTATCACCAGATCAATGCCCGGGCACTGCTCGAGTATTGATGAGATCATGTTTCCGTCGGCGTGGATGATGGCGACAAACAGGTCATGCGGCACCTGCTTTTGAATATCCCGCAGCGCGGCGACCGGATCTGAAATCGCCCGGGTTTTGTGGTCTGCGGGCAGCATTGCCGGGTCAATGACGGCGGTCACCAGGACAGTTGTGCGGCCGTTGTTTTTTTTCAGAACCGCATAAGGTGTAAATTCCGGCAGGTTGGCGGATATGAACGTTAAGCCGGTATTTTCCGCCAGCCTTTTAAGCTTTTCTGTACCCCAGGCGATTTCTGAAACACCGGGCGCGATTATTTCCGTTCCGGACAGCGCCAATGCTTTGAAAATATAGTCGGCCGCCAGGTCAATACCATGGGCCTCAATATCAAGGTTATTGCCCGCGTTAATCACCAGCGTTCCCGCCCGGCCGTATTCTTTTTGAATGCTGTCAACGAGCGTTTTCCGGCGGGAAAGACCTCCCGCCTGATTGGCACTTCAGCCGCAGGGCTCGATTTTGCCCGTCAGCCCGCCGTCGTAAATAATTCGCAGCCTGTCCATTTTACGTCCGGCCAACAACTCTCCATCAGCATATGGGGCGGCAACCATTGCGGCCGCCAGAACCATATAAAGGAACCTGTGTTTTAAACAATTTAAGCCAAGCATATTGCTGTGTCCCGGTTATCATTATTTTTGTTATCACGTTAACACCCATGTGACCGCAACTCACCATTTGCCAGAAACATCCAATTTTTATGCCGAAACAGCCGATAGGCTTGGAAAAACATATTGAATAAGTCGGTAGTAGTATCAAATTGTTTTATTTTTAATATGTTATATTCCATCGGTATATTATAATAATTTAAAGGCAGGTCGTTTTTATCAAAAAACAGGGTAAGGCTGTTAACCTGTTAACGTTAACTGTTAATATGATTAAGCCGTATTCCGGGGGAGGCCGAAGATGAATCTTTTTGAGGCTTTAACCCTAAAAGTTCATGAACATCCGGGTCAGTATGCGGCCAGACGGCGGAGGCGGGTAATGGTTTCCCAGGAAAATCCGCCTTCTGAGCAAGGCAGGATGGCGTTATTGGTCAGGAGTGGCTCTGCTGCCAGGTCGTACGCAGAATTTGCCACTGCATCCGGCCACATGGCGGTATGGGGAATTGGGGTGTAGTAGGCCGGGATCGGCGTAATGCCAGTCTCTACAACCGTCTTTACCGAGTCTTCCACGCTGGAAAAAGATTGTCCCGGCAATCCGACCAGCAGATAAGCCCCGATCTGTCGACCGGCAAATCCGGCCTGTTTCAGGCAGGCCACCGCCCGTTCAAATTCTTCTTTTGTTACTTTGGCGTCGAATTTCTTCCTGCTGGTGAAATCGGCGGTCTCAAGGCCCAGCCGGATGGTCTCAAATCCGGCGTGACGCATCAGGCTTGCGGTTTTTTCATTGATTTCCCGGACGTGCAGGGCATTGGGGGTGTGAAAGTGCAACGGCAGTTTTCTGCTGATCAGGTCTTCGAATATGGGAATGGCATGTGCCTCGGCATCGATCAGCAGGGCATCGTCGTAAAACACAAAATTTTGGACATGGTGTGTTTTATACCAGTATCCAATTTCGCCGACAACCGAAGCCGGGCTGCGTCGCGTCATGACCGGGTGAATAAATGACGAAGCGCAGTAGGGGCAGCGAAAAGGGCACCCGGTCGACGTCAGCAGGGTCACGTAATTGATATTGTGCTGAAGTCCAAAAGCCGGAAACGGCCGGTCATCGGGATCATCGGCATCAAAACGCGGCGGAATGGGAATACCGGTGTGGGTTTCAACCAGGTTCAGAACATCAAGTCCTGATACGCCGGGTGCGATGGCGTCCGCCGGACTGTGTTTTTCCGCATGTTCCCGGCATAAAAGCGGATAAAGACCGCCTAAGACCACCGGCACATCGGGGAATACCTGTTTGATCATGTTGATGGTTTCATGGACGCCGGGATACCAGTAGGTCATGATCGATGTCACCAGGACCAGGTCGGGCACGTGCAGGGCGCGCAGATCGTCCGCAAACCATTGCCGGTCAATGCCGTAACGGCTGTAGTGCCGTGGAATATGACTTAAAATGTCCGGTTTGTTTATACGGGTTTTGCGATAGGGGCCGCGGCCGAAACGTGCCGGCGGGTCGGATACCGGAAGCGCCCGGGGATGAAAGCGGTCGGTGCAGTCAATGTAGGTGACATTGCAGTCATGGGCTTTGAGGATGGCGGCCAGTGACAGCAGCCCCAGCGGTTTGGACCAAAAGTCATAGGCCGCGAAATCATGAATCCAGGGGTTGACACAAAGTATACTAATCATCTTCGTCGTCAAAGTACTGCATTGACGTCTTCTTAAGTTCCCGCTTGCTGAACAGGACCGCATATTTCTCAATGCCTGCCTGCCTGGCCATTTCCCGGGTCGTCTCCAAACACTCCTGTTCGTTTCTGGCGTGCACCATGGTGTACAGGTTGTAGGGCCATCCGGGGGCGGGGTCGCGCCGGTAGCAATGGGAAACGGCGGAGAAACCGGCCAGCGTTTGGCCGGCTTTTTCCACAAGGTTTTCGTCTACCTGCCAGGCCACCATGGCGTTGGCAGTGATGCCGGACTTCTGGTGCCGCAACGTGGCCCCGAAACGACGGACAATACCACGGTCACACAGGTCCTGAAGCGTGGCGATTACCTGATCTTCCGTGACGCCGATTTCCGCTGCAATATCCTTATAGGGCCGCTGGGTTATCGGGATATCGCCCTGGGTGGCGGCGATGACTTTTTTTTCAATTTCACTAAGCATACCCGATTTATAAGTGTGTCGTAAATAATGTCAAGGGTTTTTGGGCAAATGCGTCAGCCGGTTTTCCAGCCCCGGTCATTTATAAATCTCAACATCCATGCGCCTTCGACCCCATTTCAGCGCCTTTGAATGGGAGTTAAAGTAAAGATCGATCCGGTTTTGGCCTTTTATGGCACTGCCGCGATCTTCCACGATGCCGTACCCGTATTCATCAAAATACATTCTGGTGCCAAAGGGATAATACCGGGTGTCCGCGGCAACGGTGCCGTCGCGGGAGAACCACAGCCAGGGGAAGACCACTCGAAAGGGAAGCACCCAGGGGTGGCAGATGCTGTCAACTGAAAAAAGGCCGTGTCTTGGTTCATGGGGTTTGGTGCCGCTGGCGGTTTTGCCGCTGTATGGCTTGCCTTTGTTTTTGCCGTAACGGATATATTTGTTCCAGAAATTGAGCTTGAGGTACTTCCAGCTTCCCCGTTCCCAGCCGCAGCATTCTCCACATCCGCAGTAGGCGGTTACTTCCATTTTGCGGACCGTTACCTTCGGGCCGCAACCAAAAAGACCGGCCGCTAATATAATGAACAGAAATGGCAGGCACCAGTACCGTGATGCCGGGCGGCGGTTTATGGAGACGGATTTTTTTATCATGACCTTATTTTTGCAGTTCAGTCATGATGTGTCAAATTTCTATTGTTAAAAATAAAGTACGTAGAACCGGCAAACATTACTTTTTTGCGTCTTTCCTCAAAAGGTTTAAAGGGCGTTTAAGAAACGATTTTTCGTCGATTCACTTAATCACATAACCACATAACCACTTAATCACATAACCACTATTTTCTTAGTTCCCTAATACTTTCAGGCTTGGTTCCGCCCGGCCTCAAGTCGGGACGATTCTAAACCCCTTTTATTGACACCCGAAAGGTTCCGTCATATATAATGATTTTTAAAAACCAACCGTAACTTTTTTCAAGGGCCCATAGATGACAAGGGAAAAAGACATTGTCCTGATTTATTATGAGGACAACCCCATGGTGTATGCCCGAATCGAGGAGATTGCGGCCGACCACAAGAAGGGCTGGTACCTGGTTAAATTGCTCATCCTCGGGATTCCTTTGCAGGCGGTACACTGGCTGTTGAGAGATGCCTATATTGACGGAACGGAATTTACCATGGACGGTAAAAAGATGCGTCTTGAAAAAGTCGTCTGCCCGCCCGACCAGCCAGCGGGAGATATTTCCGGCGCTGATTCAAAAACCGGTGCCAGCGTCATCCCTTTCCCATCTCAGCCCGACAACTGAATCATCATGGGACCTTCAGAACAGATCGTCATATCCGCTTCCAGGCGGACCGATATCCCCGCTTTTTACATGGACTGGTTCATGAGCGGTATTACGGCCGGTTTTTTCGATGTCGTCAATCCCTATAACGGACAGGTGCGACGCGTGCCGGCCGATGCCGACCGGGTGCACACGATTGTCTTCTGGTCAAAAGATTTCGGTCGTTTTCTCGACGGCAGTTATGGCGAGCGTCTGAATGCAGCCGGTTATCATCTGTTTTTCAATTTCACGGTCAATTCCGAAAATAAACTGCTGGAGCCCAACCTGCCGTCCCTGGAACAACGGCTTGACCAGCTGAGGCAGCTGGCGGAACGTTTCGGGCCGCAACGGATTCACTGGCGTTTTGATCCCATCTGCTGTTATTCGTTCATGGGAGAGAAACAGGCAGACAACCTGGGCGATTTTGAACGTATTGCCAATGCGGCGGCAGCCTCAGGCGTTCCTTCATGCATTACCAGTTTTATGGATTTTTATAAAAAGATCGGGCGGCGCACAGCCGCTATCCCCGGATTCTCATTTATTGACCCCGACCTGGATGAAAAATTGGCAAAAATTCAATGGATGGCGTCGGCCCTTCAGAAAAGAGGCATTCGCCTTTATACCTGCTGTGAAAAAGAGGTCGTGTCCGCCCTTCCGCCGGAATCTGACGTTTCCGCCAGTGCCTGCGTGCCGGGTGACCTGTTTGTGGCGCTGGATGGCGGGTCGGTACCGTTAAAAAAAGACCCTGGCCAGCGGCGGTCGGCCGGATGCGGATGCACGCTGTCCATGGACATCGGCGGCTACCGGGAACACCCCTGTTTCCATAACTGCCTGTTCTGTTATGCCAACCCCACATCCGGTGCACCGAAGGCATAATCCCACATGTCCGGAACCTTGGCCCGGCTATTTTTTTAAGGCTGACGGTGGTTTTGGTATCATCAGCCGGTCGATCACCATGGCAAAATAATCGGTACTTTTGGCCCCTTTGACCGGGATACCGTTGACATAGAAATAGGGCACACTGGTTAAATTCAGTTGCCTGGCCTCGGCCTGATCGGCTGCGATAATTTTTGTCACGGCATCCGAATCGCGATCTTCGTTGAATTTCGCAAGGTCAAGGCCGAGCTCTCCGGCCAGCTGGAGGTAACCCGCGTCGTTCAACTTGGACATATCGGCAAACAGCATGTCCCGGAATTCTTTGAATTTACCCTGAATGTCGGCGGCCAGCGCGGCCTTGGCAGCCCCCATGGCCTTGCTGTGATTGGGCAGGGGGGTGTTTTTATATACCAGTCTCAGCTTGCCCGGATATGTCGCCATCAACTCGTTCATGGTCGTGACCGAACGGGCGCAATAGGGGCATTGAAATTCTGAGAAGCAGACAATTGTGATAGGTGCGTCCCCAGGCCCTATGGAGGGGTTGTCTTCTCTGACGGGAACGTTCGCGGGATGCTTGAAGCTGTATTCAAGCTGCTGCGCTTCTCTTTGTTCCGCCAGTTCACGCTTGTAGGCCATATAGGCGTCATAAACCATCTTGGGGTCATTCTGGATGACCTGGATGATGGCCTCGCGAAGCAGTTTTTCGTCAATATTGACCGTGCCGACGGCTACATCCGAGGCCGCAGCCGGCCTGGCGGCAAAAATGATTAACCCGCTCAAGACGGACAGAAACGTCAGGTATAATGTTCTCATAGGTTCTCCTCCGAGGGGTATCGTTAAAAAAACAGGTTTCAGAATTTCATAAACGCTATGATATAAAAAATAAAGGGAAAAGTCGATGGTCCGGGTGATTGATGTCCGGTTTGATAAGAATTGAACATTGGTCGCCGGTCATGGTATGGTGACCATCCAAATTACAGGTCACATCAGGAACAGGCACAGGAAACATGAGATGACGCGAATCGGTTCTGTCGAACTGGCTAACAAGGTCGTTCTGGCACCGCTGGCAGGGATAACGGACCTGCCCTTTCGCCGGCTGGTCAAGGCGCACGGCTGCGGCCTGGTGTATTCGGAAATGATCAGTTCCAACGGGCTGGTTTACAATTCCGGTAAAACACGTCAGATGCTGGCCAGTGATCCTGAGGAAAAGCCGCTGGCGGTTCAGATTTTCGGCGCCAACCCGGATATCATGGCCCGGGCGGCGGTAGATGTGGAAGCATCCGGGGCCGATATGATCGACATCAATTTCGGCTGTTCCGTTAGAAAGGTGGTGAAAACCGGTGCCGGCGCGGCCTTGATGAAAACACCGGAACTGGCGGAAGACGTGATCCGGGCAGTGCGTGAAGCGGTTTCCATTCCCCTGACCATTAAAATCCGCAGCGGCTGGGACAGGTCCGGTAAAGAGGCCTTTACCCTGCTTGAAATCGCTGAAAAGAACGGCGTTGACGCCATCGCGGTGCACCCGCGAACCGCCGGCCAGGGATTCGGCGGGCAGGCCGACTGGCGGCTGATTGCCGAAATAAAGCAACAGTCGTCCCTGCCGATAATCGGCAACGGTGACATCAAAAGTGCCGAAGATGCCCGGCGTATGCTCGAAGAAACCGGTTGTGACGCCGTTATGATCGGCCGGGCGGCCATCGGCAACCCCTGGATTTTTTCAGAAACCGTGGCCCTGCTGGCGGGATGTGATCCCCCGACCTGTTCCGTGCCTGACCGCTGTGACGCCATGCACCGCTACCTGGCCGAAGCGGTCCACCGTTACGGTGAACACCAGGCCTGCCGGATGATGCGCAGCCGCCTGGGCTGGTTTGTCAAAGGCCTTCCCAGCAGTTCCCATTTCCGGGAATCCATCAAGCACCTGGCCACGCAACAGGAAGCCCAAATCCTGATTACGGCTTATCGGGAATTTCTCGAAAATTATTCGGAAAAAAGAAACGCCACGGCAACAGGGCCGGCTTTCCCCTCCTGCTGGAAGGGTTGACGAAACATCTCGATTGTGTAATTATAAAAGGGATAACAATTCGTTATTCGTGTATTTGTTCTTTACCCGTCTGCTTCCCCATCAAGAAAGGAGCCAGCCATGACCGACCGCTATGAGACCGTTTATCAGCAATCCATCAACGATCCTGAAACATTCTGGGCCGAGGCCGCCAATGACTGCCACTGGTATAAAAAGTGGAACAGGGTTCTGGACATCTCCAATAAACCGCTTTACCGCTGGTTTGAGGGCGGGGAGTTGAACACCTGCTACAATGCCCTGGATTATCATGTCGATGACCGGGGCAGGGGAGACCGGATCGCGCTGATTTACGACAGCCCGGTTACCGATACCATTAAAAAGTATACTTACGCCGAGTTGCGTGACACCGTGGCCCGTTTCGCAGGTGTCCTGGCTGATCAGGGCGTTGTCAAGGGTGATCGGGTGGTGATCTATATGCCCATGATTCCCGAAGCGGCCGTGGCCATGCTGGCCTGTGCCCGTATCGGCGCCATTCATTCGGTGGTTTTCGGCGGTTTTGCCGCAAAGGAACTGGCCACCCGGATTAATGACTCACAACCCAAAGTCATTATTTCGGCTTCCTGCGGAATTGAAGGCCAGCGGGTCATCGCCTATAAACCCCTGCTGGATGAAGCCATCGACATCGCTGCCGCCAAGCCTCAAAAATGTATCGTCTTTCAGCGCCCGCAACAGGAGGCGCCTCTTATTGATGGCCGTGATGTTGACTGGGATCAGGCCATGGCAGCCGCATCTCCGGTTGATTGCGTACCGGTGGCTGCCACCGATCCGCTGTATATCCTCTATACATCCGGCACTACCGGCCAACCCAAGGGCGTTGTCCGGGATAACGGCGGACATATGGTGGCCCTGAAATGGACCATGAAAGCCATCTATGACATTGACGAGGATGATGTCTGGTGGGCGGCCTCCGATGTCGGCTGGGTCGTCGGCCATTCCTACATCGTTTATGCGCCGCTGTTCAAGGGCTGCACCACCATACTGTTTGAAGGTAAGCCGGTCGGTACCCCGGACGCGGGCGTATTCTGGCGCATTATCTCCGAGCACAAGGTCAAGTGCATGTTTACCGCGCCCACGGCCTATCGGGCCATCCGCCGGGAGGACCCTGACGCCAGGCTGATCAGGAACTACGATCTGTCCCAATTTAAAATCCTGTTTCTGGCCGGTGAACGGTCGGATCCGGCCACCATCCAGTGGTCGGAAAAACATCTGGGTACACCGGTGATCGATCACTGGTGGCAGACCGAAACCGGCTGGGCCATTGCCGCCAACTGCATGGGCATTCAGCAGTTCCCGGTCAAATACGGCTCTCCCACCAAGGCCGTACCGGGATGGGATGTCCGGGTGCTGGATGACGAGAACAACGAAATGCCCGCCGGCGAGATCGGCGCGCTTTCGGTTAAACTGCCCTTGCCGCCCGGCACCCTGCCGACCCTGTGGCAGAACGACCAGCGGTATATCGAGACCTACCTGACGGACTACCCGGGATATTACAAGACGGCGGATGCCGGCATGATCGACGAGGACGGCTATGTTTATGTCATGAGTCGTACAGATGATATCATCAATGTGGCCGGTCACCGGCTTTCCACCGGCGCCATGGAAGAGGTCCTGGCCAATCTTCCGGACGTGGCCGAATGCGCAGTTCTGGGCGTGGAAGATACATTAAAAGGCCAGGTGCCGGTGGGGTTTCTGGTGTTGAACGCCGAAACCTCCCGTGACCCCGAAGAAATCATCCGGGACGCGGTGCAGCAGGTCAGAAAACAGATCGGGCCGGTGGCCGCGTTTAAACTGGCCACCGTGGTCAAGCGCCTGCCCAAGACCCGGTCCGGTAAGATCCTGCGTGGTACCATCCAGAAGATTGCCGACAACCGGGAATTTTCCGTTCCGGCCACCATCGATGATCCCACCATCATCGGCGAGATCAAGACATCTCTGGAGAATCTGGGACTGGCCGGAAAAAGGGCGGGGGATTAGCCTTTTTGGTAGCGATAACCCACCCCGTGGACGGTATGAATGAGTTCCGGTTTTGAGGGATCGGTTTCGACTTTTTTCCGGAGCCGGGCAATATGCTGGTCCAGGGTCCGGGTGGTACCGTAGTAATCAATGCCCCACACCTCGTTGAGCAGGTTGTCCCGGCTGAGCACTTCATCGGGACGGGAAAAGAACACAAAAAGCAGCTTGACCTCTCTTTCGGAAAGGTCGATGCCCTGCTTTCCCTTCAGCAGCCTGAACTGGCGGGTATTGACAACGGCGTTGCCGAACGGAAATTCGTCCGGCATGGCGGCCTGACCGTTGTCCGGGGCTTTGGTTCGTCTGGACCGCCTGAGCACGGCTGAAATTCTGGCCAGCAGTTCGTGCACACCGAACGGTTTGGTAATATAGTCATCCGCCCCGAGTTCCAGGCCGAGCACTTTGTCGATCTCCTCGCCCTTGGCCGTCAGCATGATGATCGGTGTCTCCCGGTCTGTTGAGCGAATGTCCCGGCACAGGTCATAACCGCTTTTCTCCGGCATCATGATGTCCAGCATGATCAGGTCAAACCGGGTCCGGCCGAGCAGGTCAGCGGCCTTTTGGCCGTCAGCCGCGGATGTCACCCGGTATCCTTCGCTTTCCAGGGTATCGACCAGGCCTTCGCGTATATGGTGATCGTCTTCGGCCACTAAAATATGAATTGATGACATCTCAAAGCCTCGTTTTTTTCGGGCAGGCACAGGGGCCTGTCCCTACGGAGATTACGGGCACCCACAGGGGGCCGTCCCTACATTATGCATAATCATCCGCCTCGAACCGTAGGGGCACCCCCCTGTGGGTGCCCGTTCATGAATTGTCCGGGTCGGGACAAATCGGCAGGGACACCACAAAGCAACTGCCGCCGCTCTGCCCCGGCCGGTAAATGATGTCGCCGCCCAGGTCCCGCAATATCCGCCGGGCAATGCTCAACCCCAGACCCGTGCCCTGCTGTTTAGCGGTCAGGGAATCATCCACGCGATGGAACTGTTCGAAAATCCGCTCCTGGTGATCGCCCGGCACGCCCGGCCCGTTGTCGGCCACTTGGATCAGGGCCCGCTCTCCTGTTGTTTCCAACGATATCTTCAGCTCTCCACCGCCGGCATACTTGACGGCATTGTCGATCAGATTGACCATGACCTGGTCAATGGCGTCCCGGTCGGCCAGCACGACAATCGATTTGTCCGGCAGGACGGTTTCAAGTTTCATACCGGCTTCTTTTATCGGCAGGGCCTGGGACGAGAGAATTTCCTGTATGTATTCGGTCATGTTGATCGTTTCGGGATGATATTTTTTTTTCCCCTGTTCCAGTCGGGAAAAGTCCAGCACGTTGTTTACCAGCCGCGTCAGGCGCCGGGTCTCGGAAACAATGACCTGGAGATAATGGCGTTTCTTGTCCGGGTCGGAGATCCTTCCGCCGAACAACAGCTCGGCGTACATGCGGATACTGGTCAGTGGTGTTTTCAGCTCATGGGACACGTTGGAAACAAACGATGTTTTTTCAAGCGCGTCTTTTAAATTACGATGCGCCTGCCAGGTCAGCATGCCGCCCCCGAATATGATCGCCGCCAGAAAAATGACCAGCAACAGTCCGGACAGCAACAGGAAACGCTGACCGGACAGGGCGGCGGCTTTTTCCCCCGGATAAACAGCCAGTTCCCAGTGGGGAAGCTCAGGTGCCAGGGAGACAATCGCTTCCGGAACGGTCTGCCGGTCGATCTGAGCCGTACCGATCTGGTGGAGAATCCGGCCGCTGTCATCCTTGAGGGCATACACGATGTCCCCGGTCTTTCCTGATGGAAAGTCGGTTATCAGCCTGGACAGCAGGGTCATCAGCTCCAGTTCCACGCCGTAGACAGGCCCTTTGGGGGCCTTGCGAACCCAGCCTAAAACATACAGCCGATTTTCCACAAACCACGGTATCCAACCGCCTGTTCCGACGGTTTGCCCGGCATCCGACAATGCTCGCGCTGGCGGTGCCGCCGCCGGCTCCTTGCTCCGCAACATAGCCACCAGTTCCTGCCGGCCGGATCTTGTTTTTTTGGAGAAAAACCCTTTTTCTGATCGTTCCTGATCGGCGTACGTTTGGAATGATGAATTATCGGAAATATCGGACCTGTCATCCGATGCCCAGGGAATGCGGCCTGAAAACAGGCCGTCAAACCGGTCTATAAAACGTCTTTCCTCGGCCGTGGCGGCCAGGCCCGATAAAGGGTACTGGAGGCCGGTGGTTTCGTCCCAGACGAAAACATTGCGGATCAGCGGGTTGGATGCTTCCCATTTCAACAGGGTGTCAACCCTGCGGTGATCGGGGATTCCATACAGGGCCTGCTGCAGTTCGTCTTCAACGGTGTCAATGGTGATCTGCAGTGTCTCCGCGATGGATCGGGCTCTTTCATGGCGTGAGTCCCGGGCCAGTTGGGTGATCCGCTCCTGTTCATGGATCAGCATCCGACCGGCGGCCAGGCAGATCGCCACGGCCGGGATCAGCATCAACAGCCAGTATATGATGATAGAGCGTTTTTTCATGATGGACACAAATTACCACACATTTCGGGCTTCCGGGTACCTCAAAAATTGCCTTTTGGCCCGATGTCGGCGTTGTGCTCAAATTTTAATCCTCGAAATACTTCTATGTATTCCTCCGGTATAAAATTTTCACACGCCTTGACCTCGAACCAAAATTCTAATTTTTAGAGATACCCTCGATTAAAGGCGGCCCTGATCCGGACCGCCTTTATGACCTGTTATCTGGACATTTGCTGATTTTTCAACTGAAAGGAATCGGTGCGCATTTCTTTTCTTTTCGTCTTGCTCATTCCTTCCTGCTTGAGTATCTCGGCCTGGTCTTCCATTTTTTTGGCTTCTTCCAGCAGAACTTCATCCTGCAGTATCCTGCCCCGTTCCTTTAATGCCTGTGCCGACTGCTGCAAAGCGCCGATGGCCGCCGGGGCGTTGCCGGCATCGAAATACTCGATGGCCTTTTCTTCGGCTTCGGCTTTCAGGTTAAGGTGAAGTTCGCGCTGAACACCCACATTGGCCGACTTTTCCACGGCCTTTTTGTCTTTGCTGAAGCTGGCACTGGCGATGCCCCTGGATGTTTCTTTTTTTTGGGTAAAGGGATTCTCATAGGTTACCCTGGCCCGGGCGATATCCATGTTTTTTCCGCTTTGACCGGCCGGTACGCGGACTTCCACCAGGGCGTATTTTTCCTGGCCCCCGTAAAGCTGGTTTAAGGAAAGCTCGACCTTGCCATTTTTGATCCGGCCGTCCCGGCCGATGATTTTAATCGGTTCAACGCCGTCGGGGCATTCGATAATGACGTGAACCTGTTTGGCCACCACGTTTAAGACATCTCCCAGTTCGGCGGTAAATATCCGGGGCAGGTCCCGGCTGGATTCAACAAAATAGGTGTTGCCGTCACTGTTCTGGGACAGGCGGGTCATCAGGTCTTCGTTGTAGTCTGTTCCCACGCCGATGGTGGTGACGGAAATGCCTTCCTTGATAAGGGCCGCGCCCAGGCGCCCCAGGTCTTCCGGCCCGCTCGGGCCCACATTGGCCAATCCGTCGGACAATAAAAGGATACGATGGATATAACGACTGCTCAGGTGCTTGCGAATTTCCGAAGCGCCCTGGCTGACGCCGCCGAACAGGGCCGTGTTACCCCCCGGATATATGCCCCTGATCCTGGACTCGATCCATTCGGTGTTGACGGCGCTCTGGGCGGGTATGATGGTGTCGACGTTATGGTCGTAAATGACCATGGAGAACAGGTCCCCGGATCCCAGCCGGCGCAGGGCCTCGATGGCCGCTTCTTTTGCTTTTTCGATTTTCTGGCCGGACATGGAACCCGAACGGTCGAGCACGATGCACAGGTTGACCGGCGGGCGGGCAATTTCGGACGGCGGCAAAGGCGCGTCCAGGGTGACTTTGACCACCACCTGCTGGGGACCATCGGCCGGCAGAACCGACCGGTCCAGTTCAACCCGGCAGGCCACCTGCGACCCGGTCGCGCCGGATGCGGTCAAAATAGTTCCGAGACTGAAGACGAACAGGCAACCAACGGTAAAAACCAGCCTTTTCCATCCGGTTCTGTTTTTCTGTTGAACGTTTTTCATTTTTCTGCCTCCTTGTGCGGGTTATGGTTAAGTTTCAAGCCGGTTAATTTTTCATCCTGGCTTACATTGAACCACACCCAAAAACAGGAGTTGTCACCCGGTCGTCAATTATATGTAAAAAAGTTGTAAAAAAAAGAACGCCATAATTATAAATCGGCGCCGTTGTTCACATTCGGCGCATTAGGTGTTTTAAAAACAAAACAGTAGATAATCATCAGCACAAACATCACGGCGGTGATGCCGCCGAAAAGTTCGTTCAGGATGGATCGGTGCATAAAAGCACCGGCGGCCAGCAAAAAGCAGACAATACCGGCCACGGCAATGATTTTTGAATACAGGCCGCCTTTGAAAAAATAGGGGGCCAGGAAAAGAAAAATCAGGGCCAGGCTGCCCCACTTTATCCAGGTCATGGGATGAAGGCGATCCAGGTATACCCCGATATCCATTGTTTCAATATTGGCGGTAATACCCAGCAGTTGAATGTTTTCAAGGGCGTCACCGGCTAACGCAAGGCCTGCCAGAAAAACGGGAATATAAAACAGCTTCCGTTTGGTGATCCGGGCGCACGTTCGGGAAAAAAGCGCCAGAAGCCCTGAATATAAAAGCATGTAGATATAATCCAGCTTGTTCCCGAGATCCATGGCCTTGATGATTGCCTGCCTTGCAGGTGTATCTTCCGGCCCGAAAATGGTTTTGACGTCCTCGACGGTGCGGACAAATTCAAAGGCGATGATCGGCGTGATAAAACCGTCCGGCATGGCCGGCAGTCTGGCGGGAAAAATAAACAGCAGGACAATGCTCATGAAAATTAATGCCAGCCCGATCAAGCCGGTACGGAAAAACGGTCGAATCATACTTATCTCCCCTGAACAGTTCTGTTACAGAAAGTGAAATCTGAATGCTAACCTGTTGTACTATACAAAAATTTATACGGCCAGGAAAACAGAAGGGGCGAGGGCTTAAAAGGAGAAAGACAGGAATATCTCCTCCGATTTTTTGTTTTGTCCGGTCTGTTGGATGACTGGATTGCCCGGTCAAGCCGGGCAATGACAGTGGTAAGTGCCGGGTAATGACTCCTTTCTACGTCATCATCCGGCTCGACCGGATGATCCAGAGTAAAATTGGCTGGATTGCCCGATTGGTTCTAATTTCCAGTTCGTAACACAATAAATAACAGAAAATAGAGTAACACTCCGGATTCGTTCTTCCAAATATTCGGCGCGGTTGTAAACCCTGTACACTTTATTTATGCCATTCAGGGTATCCTGATTACAATACATGCGGTCAGACCGGCGATATGATCAACACGTCTGACGCCGAAGGCATCGCCCTGGTTCATGTCATCATGGGCAGCGTTCCCGACGCGCGGTACGAGGTGAATGCTTCGGCCGAAGGTCTGGCCCCGGTTGATTTTAC
Source organism: Desulfosudaceae bacterium (assembly GCA_963674745.2). Classification (GTDB taxonomy): domain Bacteria; phylum Desulfobacterota; class Desulfobacteria; order Desulfobacterales; family Desulfosudaceae; genus JBFMDX01. Next base: position 122,127 of record CAXXDV010000002.1, read on the forward strand.
GTTTATAACCTTAACCGTGGGCGACTGCAACCCGGATACGCCACCGGGAAGCCATTTTTCCTCCGGTTTGACCCGGACCACCAATTCTTTCGGTCAAGTGATTGAGGCCGGCATACCCGGTGCTGTTCTACCCGTGGAAGCCTTTATGCATTTGATCGTGGAAGTGCCCGAATATGAAGATGGTTCCGGGGATGATGATCCCGTGTGTATCGGCAGCAACTACGTGGTGGTAACCGATTTTGACACCGCCTCGATAACCGTAACCGGTCCAGGCGGTTCCGATGTGTTCGAGCAAAACGGCACTGTTTTTGAAGGCGATTATCCCCTGGCAGCCGGCGTAAACACAATGACCGCGAACTTTACGGCGACATACGAGGGCAAAACCTATACCAAAATCATGAGCAAGACCGTGTACGGCGTCACCATGGGCTTTGTCGACGATCAGGGCGCGCCGGTCAGTATGGTTGAAATCCCGGTAAGCGAAGACAATCTGGCCCTTGCCGACACGGTCCTGAATGTTGCCGTGGAGCCGGCCGAATACACCCCGGGCAACGCTCGCGTGGTTGTCTATGAAGATGATGATCCTGTCGCCTATATCCCGATAGGCCTCGTCAATGGCCGGGACACCGCAGAAATCGCCCGGGGCTCCGACTATGATGAAGACAAAACCTATACCGCCGGTATCCTGCTTAACAACGGCAGTGACGAGCCCCTGGAGATGGAAACCCCGAAATCCGAACGCCTGGAACTGATACCGGTTTGTGCAGATATTGATGCCGATCTTTACCGTACTGGCGTATTTAACCAAGATGATCCTGACGAACATACTATCGGCCTTATAATTCAAGTTAATAACGATGATGATGACGAAAATGGTATTAGTGATATTGAAGACTATGTCGGTAATACTGATGGCGCGGGAAACCTGATAACATTTAATACAGACAAGGAAAATGATTTAACTGAAGTGAAGCTTGCAGCCAGATTATTAAATAGCAAGATAACGCTGGAAGCATCTACTAGTAATTCCGCGCAGATCAAGGTGTGGGATTCTAAAGAAAAAGACATGCTTCTTGTTGATTTAACCGATACTGATACCGATAATGATGTTTATGAGTGGCCCGTTTCTGATGCTTTAAGACGGAGCGTATATGTTGAAGGTCTGGCCACCAGCGGAGAATATGCTGATATAGATCTTACCCTCAAGGCCAAAAATGAAGCCGGCGATACCGTTGCCTCGGATTTACTCAAGGTGACGGTGATTGACCTTGGCCTTATACCCGATTACAACAGGGACGGAAATATTTCTGAAGCCGATCGAAACAAAGTCAAGTCTTCGAGTAAATGGCTGTTCTGGGTAAACGATGATGAAGATGATAATGCCGATGCTGAGACCGGCGAGAGCGACGAAAGTTGGTACACCACCACTCCTTATGACCTGCCGGGCCAGAATGAGGACAATTCTGACAACAAGGTCAATGGCGTCCGTGATCTGGTGGATTTCTTCCCGGTGTGTCTGGACCTGGGAAAGATATCGGCCCTGTTGCCGGCGGACCAGTTTGAGTTCCGGCTGTCCCAGCAGGACAAGGCCCTTAATCTGGTTATGGCGGCCTCGGGCGGGGCGGCTGCCTGGCTGAAGTTTGATGCCACAAATGCGGCGGAAAGATCCGGGGCTTATCTTATTGACCAGGACAAGGCCCTGCAATTTCACACCCAGCCGGTAACAACCATACCCGGCAAGACCGAAAGCGACGGATATATATTGAGCCAAGATGATCTTGCGGCTATCGCAAGCGGGAATAATGTTCTTTTGTTTGAAGGAATAACAAAAACCGAACAGCCCTTGGTGCTTGAGATCGTTAAAAAGAGTAACGGCCGGACATTAATGTCCTGTGACATGCCGCTTCAGATCGTGGAAGCAGAAGAGATGTACCGGCACAAAAATTTTCGGGGGGAAGTCGGCGGAACGGGTGAGGAAACTGTGGGCGATCGGGACTCGGCCCTGGAGACTCAATCCGACCTGTCCGTGAACAAGGATTTTGTGCTTCTCCACGGCTATAACACCAATGAAAAACAGGCCCAGGCCTGGCATGCGGAGATGTTCAAACGGCTGTTCTGGTCCGGCAACCAGGCCCGGTTTCATGCCGTGACATGGTATGGAGACGATGGCCGGGTCTATAATAAATGCCCGAATTATCACGACAATGTCGCCCATGCGTTCCAGACCGCGCCATTATTGGAGGCTTACCTTGACAACCTTACGGGAGGCCAGGTCGTTCTTGCGGCCCACAGCCTGGGCAACATGGTGGCCTGCGAGGCGGTCATGCAAAACCCGGATAATGTGGAAAGATACTTCATGCTTAATGCCGCCGTGGCCTCAGAAGCCATTGACGCGACCCAGTTTGAAGGGAACATGCTTCATTCGGACTGGGTGGAAGAATATGATATGATAGACGCGAGTGACCCAGATGGGATTTCTCAGATTTATGCGGCCAACTGGTATAAGCTGTTTGCCAATGACGCCGGCGATTTGAGAAAAGACCTTACTTGGCGGGGCCGATTCGCTTCCATCGCCCCCAAGATTATTAATGTTTACTCCAGCGGGGATCAGGTGTTTGAATCCCACCCAAAAGATGACTCACCCGATCCTGGCGAAGCTGGATCGAATGTATTCACCGGCCGTCGTTCCTGGGTTTTTCAGGAGAAACTCAAGGGCCACGGGCTTACACCCGGAGGCACCGAGTATACGTTCAGCTACAATGCGGGCTGGAGCATTAATTGTTGCATACCTAACCCATCACAACCCCACACTGTTAGAAGTTGGGTCAAGTTCGAAATGCCAATGTATAGAAGGTATATCCGCCAAGAGGTTCTGGACGAGATCATCAACACGGATGTGTCCGTGCTCAAGACAAAACCCTTCTTCGGCCGCAGCTGGATATTTTTACAAGAGCCCTTCGGGACCATTTTTACCGAAGGCGTTGGCGCCGCCAATGCGTTTTTATCCCAAGAGGATAACGGCGCCACCAACATCCACCGTATTATCTCGGGCGCCATCCCGGCCATGTCATTGGCGGTTGGGAGGGTTAATCTCGGTATGGTAAACGGGATTGACATCGAAAATATAAATATGAACGAAAGTGGTGGGCTCACCCCGCTTAAACCAGACTTCTGGCCTATTCGAGGGGAGGAGCAGTGGGAAGGGACTAATTGGTACCATAGCGATATAAAAAATATGTCATATCTTTATACAAACAGAGTCTTTAAATACCTGGTGGATCAAGGAGGGCTTAAATAATGAAAAAAGCTTTTGGGGTAATTCTTACAATGATTGTTTTAAGTTTGCATGCAGTTTTTGCTCATAGCTCCGTTGTCGCGAAAGTCAATCTGATATTAACCGTTGTTGATGACAAAGGGGCGCCTGTAGGCGATGCTAAGGTAAGCGGAAGTGGCTGGATACCTGGTAAATATGGGGCAGCGGTGTTTAATGACGTTACCGATAAAAATGGTGAATATAAAGTCAGCTTTAATTCGGCTGTGGATTATGGTTTTCACGTTGTTAAGGACGGATATTATAGATCTTATATGTTTTATTACCTGTCTGATGGAACAGGGCCAAAGATCGCAGATGGTTACTGGCAGCCCAACCCGATGAAAAAGACTGTTGTTTTAAAACCCATCAAGAACCCGGTGCCAATGTATGTCAAAGGAGTGAAGGAAAAGGCTCCTGTTTATGGGCAACCAGTGGGCTATGACCTGATGGCAGGTGACTGGGTGGCGCCTTATGGTAAGGGATCGGTACAGGATTTTATATTTAATGTGACCGGAGAAAAAAATGAGAGTGGTTTTAATGCCAACACAAAAATGGTAATCAGTTTTTCTAATGAAAAGGACGGCATTCAATTCTTTAAAAGTTCGCCGTTGCATAATGAAGAACCTTTAGGAAGCAAATTCTGGTCGGCCTATGAAGCTCCTTTGGATGGATATGAACCTGTGTACGAATATGAAAGAATTATCGCTAAAGGTGTTACCCGCAAGGATTTAAATTTTTATTATCGGGTGCGCACCCAGGTTGACGAAAATGGACAAGTTGAAAAAGCGATGTATGGAAAAATATACAAGGATTTTTATTGCTATTACGATCATTTCAACAACGAGATCAAGGTCTGTTTTTGGTATTATCTGAACCCCGATTGGACCCGAAATGTGGAATTTAGTTCCGGGCAAAATCTATTCCCTGAAGGGAATAACGGATATTTGTCTAATCCATGAGTTTAACGAGAACATATATTAAAATCCCGGAACCAAATAATGACTGCCCGGAATTTAATGCGCTTCCTTTTGATTGCCGGTAATGTCTTTAAATACCTGGTGGATCAAGGAGGGCTTAAATAATGAAAAATGTTCTGGGGGTATTTTTGACGGCCATAATCCTAAATTTTTATGCAGGAAATGCATATAGTTCTGTTGTGGCGAAAGCCAATTTGATTTTAACCGTAGTCGATGATGAAGGTTTATCTGTTGGTAATGCGTTAGTCCGGGGTAGTGGCTGGATACCCGGGGACAAAAGTGATGTTTTTAAAGTCACTACTGATGAAAAGGGCCAGGTGGAAATTAAGTTTAAAGCAGCGGTGGATTATGGATTCGACATTGTTAAAGAGGGTTATTATAGATCTTTTATGCATTATTACCTTTCAGATGGAACAGGGCCAAAGATCGAGGATGGTTACTGGCAGCCCAACCCGATTAAGCTGACTGTGGTTTTAAAACCCGTCAAGAACCCGGTGCCGATGTATGTTAAGTCTGTGGAAGAAAAGGCTCCTGTTTATGGGGAACCCGTGGGCTATGATCTGGTGGCAGGTGACTGGGTGGCGCCTTATGGTAAGGGTTCAGTCCAGGATTTTATATTTAATGTAACTGGAGAAAAAAATGAGAATGGTTTTAATGGCAACACAAGAATGATAATCAGTTTTTCAAATGGAAAAGACGGTATTCAATCCTTTAAAAGTCCGCCGTTGCGTAATGGTGAACCTTTAGGCAGCAAATTCTGGTCGGCCTATGAAGCGCCTTTGGATGGATACGAATCTGTTTACGAATATAAAAAAATCTACTCTAAAGATGTTAAGGAAAGGAAAAACACCCTTCCCCGCGATGAGTTAAATTTTTACTATCGGGTACGCACCCAGGTTGACGAAAACGGCCAAGTTCAAAAAGCTTTGTATGGCAAGATCTACAGGGATTTTTATTGTTACTATGATCATTTCGATAATGCAATCAAAGTCTGCTTCTGGTATTATCTGAACCCCGACTGGACCCGGAACATGGAGTTTAGTTCCAGTCAAAATATTTTCCATAAAGGGATAAAAAAGTCATGGTCCTACCCATAGCTTTAATGTGAACGTTTAATAATGAAGCAAACAAAGAACCAAATTTGTGGAAATCAGCAATGCCATCTGGCAGCAGACCGAACAGAGCGTCTATGCCATTGATAATAATAATGCCCCCACGGTTGTCAGCACCCAGCGCACCCAGGTGACCGGCCTGGAGGACGAGGGGATAGTTGCCAGAACCGAATCCATAGACATCCACGGCAACAAAACCGTTTCCACGACAACCATAGACCGTACCAATAAAAATCAGACCCAAACCATCGATTACCCGGATTCTGATACAAATGCAGAATCGGTAAATGTCAACGGCCTGCTGGTGTCATCGATCAGCAAAACCGGCCTGACCTATACTTATGAATATGACGGCCTGGGCCGAAGGACCGGGGTCAAAGATCCTCGGACCGGCATCGTTATTACCCATTATAATGCCAATCACCGGGTGGATTATGTGCAGGATGCCGCCGGTCATAAGACCAGTTTTTCATATGATCTGACCACCGGTCAAAAAACATCAGAAACCAACGCCGACAACAAAACAACCTACTATGCCTACAATGACCGTGGCCAGGTCAACCAGACCTGGGGCGATGCCGTCTATCCCGTCCGATACGGGTACGACGACTATGGCCGCATGAACGAAATGCACACCTATCGCACAGGCACGGCCTGGAGTAGTGATACCTGGCCGACAGGAGAAGACGCCGACGTCACCACCTGGACCTATGACCCGTCCACCGGCTTACTGTCCGCCAAAACCGACGATCAAAACAATACCGTTACCTACACCTATGACGAAGCCGTTCGACTGGAGACCCGCACCTGGGCCCGTAAGGACGCTAACAGCGATCCCATCGTCACCACCTATGTGTATGATGATAACACCGGGGAGCTGGTTGGTATCAATTATTCATCCGAGGATACGCAGGACATCGGTTTTGTATATGACCGCCTGGGTCGCCAGAAAACCGTCACCGATGCCGCCGGCACCCGTAATTTTGGTTATAATGACAATCTCCAGCTTGAAACAGAGACCATCACCGGCCTTTACGGTGAAGACAAGGTCATTACAAGAACTTATGCCGATACCGGGCTGATCGGCCGCAACGCCGGCTTTACCCTGGAGAATGATTACACCATGACCTACGGGTTTGACGGCAAGGGTAGGTTTGCCACGGCCGGCTGGAGCATCAGCGGGCAGAGCGATACCGCCACCTACACCTATGCAACAAATTCTGATCTGTTGGCGGGTTATTCCACCATCAGCGGCCAGATCGTCTCCTACACCTATGAAGACAACCGCAACCTGAAAACATCGGTTGAAAACGCCTTTAATACCGCCGTAGTCTCCAACTATACCTACCAGTACGACAGCCTCGGCCGCCGGAAAAACGTGGTCAATACCGGCCAGGCATTTGCGCAGGATGCCTTTAATGTGTATAACTATAATCCCAGAAGCGAGCTGACCGGCTCCGACCGGTACCTGGGCACGGACGTGACCGATCTGTCCACCCCGGTCGAACCCGACAAACGGCTCTATGCTTACGATCCCATCGGCAACCGGCAGACCGCCACCGAGGGAACTGATCCTGAAATAAGTTATACCGCCAACAGCCTTAATCAGTATGAAACAGTAGGCGGCAGTTCTTTGACATACGACAAGGACGGCAATCTGAAGGATATACCGGCAGCCGTCATTCCCGCGCAGGCGGGAATCCAGTCTGCATCCGGCTGGAACCTCACCTGGAACGCCGAAAACCGCCTTGTCTCGGTTGCTCCACAGACGCCTGCCTCAGGTGACACCAAAGTCGAATTTTTATACGATTACAGGGGCAGGCGGGTCAGTAAATCCGTGTCCGAATTTAACGGCACCGACTGGACTCAAACTTCAACCACACTCTACGTATACGACGGCTGGAATTTAATCCAGGAACTCGACGGAACAGGCGCTGTCCAGAAGTCCTATGCCTGGGGTCTTGACCTGTCTCAGTCTATCCAAGGCGCAGGCGGAGTAGGGGGCCTTCTTGCCATGACCGACGGCACAGACACTTACCTCTACTGCTACGACGCCAACGGCAATGTCGGTCAGATGGTGGATGCTGATAATGGTTCTCTGGTAGCCAATTATCAGTACGATCCATTCGGAAAGACGATTTTTTCCAGCGGCGTCATGAAAGAAGCCAATCCGTTCCGATTCTCGACTAAGTATGCTGATGCTGAGACGGGATTTTATTATTATGGCTACAGATACTACTCAAGCGAGTTGGGGAGGTGGTTGAGTAGGGATCCGCTGGGAGAAGAAGGTGGAGTAAATTTATATCTATCTTGTACAAACAATTTAATATGTTTTATCGACCCATTTGGTTTAAAGATATATAATCTTGCGATCAAAGGTGCGCCTGGAAATATAATGGGACACAATCTTACCATCCATGTCGATGATGCTTCAGGTGATCCTACATATTATGAAGTCACAGGTCCAGATTCGAAAAATGCGCACGTGTATGAAAGAACTTTAGATGAGTTTATTGAACATTACAAAGATAGGATACCTGAACTGCTATCTAAATGCTTTGATTTTTTAAATAACATTGATGGAAAATACGAAATTATTGAGGTTAAAGAAGTTGATGAACAAAAGGTTCTTAAATACTTAAATGATATGCATCAAAAATATAAAGAAGGTGCAGATGCTTATCCTTATCACTGGCAATACAATAATTGCGCTACTTTCTCATATAGAGCATATCATGCAGGAGGAAAGGATTATACACCTGAACTATTCAATGTTGGAGAATATCCGTGGTCATGGCCTCAAGATTTAAACCAAGCAATAGAATATCACAACAATAAATTACCGTAGATTAAATTATGCTAATTGATTTAAAGACATTTGCTTTTAGAAATTTAAAGATTTATTTGTGCTATTTTTCACTATATTTATTTTTTAATTTTCTATTGGTATATTCAAGAAAATTTGAAGTTAAATTTAATGAATTGTTTTTGTATATTTTCCAACAAACAGGATGGAATGAAACTGTTTATTTTTGGATAATAATTGCAGTATTTACAAATTTTATCGTGATGTTACCATATAGTTTAAAACTCAACAAAAGTAAATTATTGTCTGCTATTTTATTTATTATTACTTGTGTTGTTTTGGGTAATGTCTGGTTTTGGGCTAGTGCTATTCCAGGTATGATTGTTTTCTTTATTGCGGGTGGGACTCTAAAGTAGGTAAGGGAGAAGAAATGGGGACGGCTATTATTTTATGCGTTTCTTCGGTTTCTTTGTGTGTTAGTGGGTGACGGTTTTTTCTGGAACAGATAAGCGGAAGCGGATCAATTTTATTCCAGAAAAAACTCAAAAACCCTGGAATGTACAAGGTGGGAGGTCAATTTGTATATTCCAGGGTTTTTGCCTTTTTGCGCCGCGCCCGCAAAAAGCGCACCCATTCTGCCGGCCGTCCTCGCCTTGTGCCGTGCGGGTAAGTGGGTTTTGATGTATGCCCTGCCTGTCACGGTCTGTGCAATTATCAATTTTATCTGGATTACCCGATCAAGTCGGGTAATGACGAGGAAAGCACAGCCCTTGCCAGGCTCTGCCGTGGCTTTGAGTCCTGCCGTGCAAAATATCCGGCGCCGGCAGAAAAAGGTGCGCCCCACGCAGTCTATTTTATGCCCGCCCCCCGACCTCTCCCCGTGGCGTCGGCCTGTCACGGCCCTTGCAGCCTGTTGCCCTGTTCATGATCACCCCGGCCGTACACCCATAACCCCATTTCTTTTTTAATCGCCCGGTTGGGCAAGGCCCGCGCCATGCCGCCGCCCCGCCGGGCGGGCTCACCCCTCTGCCTCGGCTTTAATATCTTCCCCGGATTTTTGTTTTGTGCTGCGTGCTCAGGCTCCGCCCGCCAAACAACCGGCGGGCTCCGCTCCTTCCGCTCGCAGCGGCAATTAAAAAAGAAAATCCTTCGCCCCTTTCTGGAATCTACACCGGCCTTCCGTTTTATCTGGATCCCCCGGTCAAGCCGGAGGATGACAAAGGAAACCGGCCCTCTCATTGCCCGCAGAAATGACGATCCCGGCCGAGTCCATACCTTACCCTTGCCGAAAAA
>CAXXDV010000003.1:0-2720852 GCA_963674745.2 Desulfosudaceae bacterium
TAATGAACACTGGGCGTACAGTACGGAAGAGTCATACTGGCTGGGATTTGCTGATGGCGTTGTCTTTCTATGGGAAAAGATAAACGCGGATATCAAAGAAAAATAAAACAATCATGCAGATAAGGCTTCCTGGTTATCCGGTCAGGGAGCCTTATCAACTTGGTGGTCGTGCCCGCAGGACAAAAAAAGTGGAATGGGTATTTTTTCTGGCTTGACAATGACCCAGACCGGCAATATTTTTAAATAAGTTTCGAGAGCAGCCCCGTAAACCATAAGAATCGGCTTACAACTCGTTCTTGAGACACTATTCTGAAAGGAGTGGTGTGCTCATGGCGTGTAAGTCGATTTTTTGTTTTTATTCAGCGGGTTGTATCTTTCTCGTCTGGTTTCAGGCAGAGCAGAAGATAGCCCACCCCCATGTCTTCAGTAAAACATTTCTGATTTTCCCCAAACGCAGCCTCATCTGCTGTCGCCGTGGATCTATCCAAAATCAGCTTGCCGACCTGCGTACACCGCCTGGGAAAGGGGGTGGATTAGGCTGATCAACGGAAAGAATTGTCATTTAACAAATTGAATCCAACAACTTATGAAATTTTGAAGAGGGAGAGAAACTATGTATAATGAACAACCGCCTAATAATAATGAAGAACATCAAGGAAAAGAAATAATCCATTACAACCCACCCGATGAAAAACCAGATGAACCGGAAACCGATGATCAGCAGGAGGGATGGGAATACGACGAACTTCAAGCCCAAATCGATGCGTTACCGGATAATTTTCCAGATGCCGTAAGGGAGCTGCAGGATTCAATCGCCCCGAAAATTGCTGTTATGTCACCGGCGTTACAGGACTATTATATTGATATGATAAAGAAAAAGTTCAGAATCGGTAAGCTGACGATAAAAAAACTGATAGAAGATGTTATAAGAATGATGGAAAAACTGATGGCCGCCGATTATGAAGAAGAAGAGGAGGAGTTGCCGTTGGACGATGAAGGAATCGGCGAACTGGTCCATCAGTTATGTCAGGATCCGCAGCTTTTTAAAGAGCAGATGGATATGGTTAACCAGTTGGGCGTCATTAATGAGCGTTTGAATATCGGATTGACGGCACTGGCCATAAACAGTTGCAAGTTACCCATGAGACTTAGCGGATCTGACGCTCTCGGACTTATGAATTGTGGCCTCCAAGGCGCAGGGAAATCGGTCGTTTTAAACAAAAGCCTGCCGCTGTATCCCAAGGCTATGTATTTTAAATTCAGTTCCGGATCACCCATGTCCATTGTCTACATGAAAGATAAACTGCAACACCGGGCATTAATCCTGGAAGAAGCCTATTCGGTTCAGAAAAAGACGGCGGCAGACAACCGATTCGTCTATTCTTTGCGTTCACTTCTTTCTGAAGGCGTTTTCCGGCATCAGGTAACCAAAACGGATGAGGATGGGGTACGAGTCCCAGTAGAGATTGTCGTCAAGGGACCCATGTCGTTTGTCACCACCAGCATTCATTCTGAAAATGAAATTCAACTGGATGACCGGATGTTTTTCACCCATCCGGATTCGTCAACGGAGCAGACCCGAAACGTTCTGAAGAGGCAGACGGAGTTGGCAACCGGCCAGATCGATGAGGTGGATGAGAAGGAATTACTTGTCTGGAAAATATTTTATTATCGTCTGGAGCCTTGTAAGGTGATCATCCCTTTTGCCGACAAGATACTGAATTTCTTGCTGATCAACGATAAGCTCCCACATCCCGCCAGACGAGCCTATGAACGCGTTCTTTCATCGATCAAGACCATAACCTTAACGTACCAGTATCAACGTGTCAGGGACGAAAAGGGACGGGTTAAAGCCGAAATGCAAGACTACGCCATGGCTTGGCAGCTAATTGATAAATCCTTCCGGGAATGTCTTGGCGACAGGCGGCATAAAGATTCTCGGGTGAAGCTGGTCGAAGTCCATGGACCGATAACGCCGAAGAAACTGGCTGAAATGGATGACGTGTCAGTCCCGGCGATAACCCCTTGGGCGAAACAGTGGCTTGAAAAAGGCGTTATTCGCTGGGTCGATGCAAAAGGAAACGATCTGGCCGGAAATGAACTGCGAAAAGCAAAAAGCCGGGGGCACGCATATCTGGCAATGACAAAAGCGATTCGCCTGCCCACGCCCTTCCAACTGACCGAAGATCCCAGGTGGTATGTCGGCGGCGATCTGTATGAGCTGTATGATCTGGGTGTGATGGATGACGTGGCCGGCGCAGGTGACCTGGAGGAAGACGACGAAGAAATTCCGGATGCGGAGATTGTAGACGAAGAGGAGCAGGATCATGGCGCCCCAGGCGACTTGACCGATGAGAACGGAGACCAAAACTCCCCGGGAGACTCGACCGAGGATACCGAACAGGCTGAAGCCGAAACCGTAAATGCCGAAAATGAGGACAGTGTTAAAGCGTTAAACGGAAATGCGGATGAAAAAATAAAAACTGATGATACGGACTTCGATCTGGGTATTGACTTGAGAGTGCCGCCGGAGTGATTTTGCACTCATGCTGAAAAAAGGGGGCCTGACTGATATCGGGTCCCCCATTTTTTTTTGCGTTGCGGCGGGATTTTGTTTAACGCTTTAACGCCTGGGGTAAAACGAGTCGTTTTGGGTTGCAAAATAACGGCATAAGGGGTTCCAAGGGGTGTTAAGGCTGGTGTTTAACGGCTTAATATCAATTGTCAGGTACTGCTTACTGCCGCCGGCACCTGACGTTAAATTCCGGCTTCGCACGTTTAAATGACTGGGCGTTAAAGCGTTAAACGAGTTTGAGGGGGAAAAAATAAAATTTGATGTTTTGGTGCCGGGCACTCGTCAAGGTTTCTCCAGAAATATATTTCTGATATATTGAAGCCATAGCCCCAAAGGACATCCCAACATGATAAACAGGTCATCCATTATCCTAAAAGCTAAAGAGCCATTCGTGCAATGGGTCAATGCTGCTGATCCTTATTATGAAAACCCTGGCATAACCCTGGAGAGCGTTAACAGCGATAGAACAGTTTATCTGATATCTGAAGAAGACGCAGAAAATCTGGAACAATGGTTATCTGTCAATTTCAGCACCCTTTTCGAAAATGAACTGGAAGGCTGGTATGTGGACGAATCTTTGTGGCCAGAAAACCGGGACAGGGCTACCTTTGATAAATGGTTCTCTGTTGAGTGTCATTCCGTGGTAATTGACACTGTGGGTGGGGTTATTGAGGATGATGGGGACTAAAACATACTTTCTAAAAAAAATGGCAGTCCTATGATTACAATTTTTAAAATATTGGAAATTTACGGCATTGAGCCCAGCAAGATAAAGCTGGTTCGACATGGGAACAAAGAAATCCCTGTTCGTGAAACGTTTTTGAATAATATAAAAAAATTTGAAGCCTATCAATCCTTTCAAAAGCCTAACAGATTTGGCAAGGCAAAATCAGTCGTTGTTTTCGCTCCATATTTCAAGACGACCGCCATTCTTTTAGGTGTTTGGGATATAGTCGGGTATGTTGAGAGCAAAAATTTTCCTAATGAGACTAAAAAGCTGCTAAAACAATTTGGTTTTCCAGAAAACTGGCTAAAACATAATGTAATGTATCGGCTAAAAAGAAACAGAATCCTTGATGACCTGTCTGAACGCCTAGTTATTGAATGGGGAGCCGCTACCGTTTCTTGGGTTCAATCAAAAGATAAAGAGGTCGTTGAGATTAAGGGGAAGAAGTCTGTCGGTGATTTCCAGTCTTTCAGTTTAGTTGACTTTGAATTTCAAGACCTCAAAAATATAATTCAGTATCCAGACACTAATCTCACTTGGGTAAAAGCATTGTCTTCTGTTAATGGCGTATATTTAATAAAAGATAAGCTCTCAGGAAAATTATATGTGGGCTCAGCATACGGAGATCAAGGAATTTATGGAAGATGGTCAACATATGCAAAAAATGGCCACGGCGGGAATAAAGAGTTAAAAGGGCTAAACCCTGTTAATTTCCAGTTCTCTATTCTTGAGATTGTTCCCGCAACAGCAACAGCAGAAGCTGTAATTGAATGTGAAAACAGATGGAAAGAGAAGCTTGGTACCCGTCAATTTGGCCTTAATATTAACTGAAGTGTAACATTGAAGGATTTTTTCGAATTACGTACGCTCCAATCATTTAATTCTTTTTCCTTCACCTTTACCTTCATCAAACTCCCAGATCTCAACATCAGAGGGGATCAAATGTGTTTTTGTCCGAAGATAATATTCAGCTAATGTTTCATTTCTTTTGGGGCTGAAAGACCTTAACACAAAGAATATCTTTCGGAATCCGTGTGGAGTTGCATGAAAATAGTACATAGCTTGATCCCAGGTGGTAATCTTGGCGCTTGGGACATTTTCCCCTTCAGTCCAGGTATGTGATTTACATTCCACCAAAATCTTTTTTTCTCGATTGCCCAAATCAAAACGATGAGCCTTTTTTCCGTTAATTCCGATATCGACGGAAATATTCTTTTCAAACATCAACCCTCGGGTTTTGAAAAATTCACAAACTACTTTTTCAAATTCACTCCCGACATGACTATTACTTTTTGAGCCTTTACGTTGAAATGGTTTGTTCATTATATATCCGTGGGATTTACCCAATTAATTAAAAGCAACTCTACCCAGAAGTTTACGAAACGCTCTTAAAAACAATCCAAAATCCTTTGCATCATCAGTCCCACCTGGATATTTATTAGATCCGCTAGATTCAATACTTCTGTTCCCATATTGGATACAAACTCTCCAGCTTGTTCCATCCATTACACCCGGATCTTCATAGCGGGTTTCCCATTCCCAAATATTGATCTTGTTTATAGCGGTCCAAAATGTCAGCCATTGGTCCTCTGTCGGGTTTATTTCTTGTGTATTTAAAAGTTTATATCTGTCACCATATGTCTTGTATATGAGCCTTTTACCGTCAATTTCCGCACCGTATGAAGTACCCAAGTAACCACCAATTCCGACTTCAAACTTTTCGGGTAGATAATCGATTTCCCTGGCATCAAGATTCTCAGATCCAACAAAGGTGCATTTATCAATAATTCTTGGTATGGGTACTTTTTGTCTGCTTGAAAATCTTTTAAAAGAAGTATCAAGGTTCTGTAGTTTTTTAAAGTTCTTATCTTTCTTTTCACTTGTCCAGTTTTGAAGCTCGTTTTGATAAAGCCTCATAACTTCGAGATAAAGATCGCCGTCAAGCTCACGGTTCTTCTTGATTCCATAAAAATATGATAGTTCTTTACGAGCGTTGCTATCTATAATGATAAACAAATCAGGGATAAGAAAGTGTAGTATTTTTGATGCACCAACCGGAAAACGTCTATTGCCAATCAAGTTCAAACCTTTTGGTCCTGATTGAGACAGGTTTTCAAAAAGACGAATGATTTTATTGCAGATAGCTTGGTTTGATAGGTCAATCTCAGGCAATGTATATGGACGTAAATCCTGTAAAACTTTTTTATTTTTATCGAGAAGTTTCTTTAATCTTGCCGCCCAGGATTTATCTCCATCACGGAGATATTTAACATTCCCCATCATCCTTTGCATATCAAAAGAAATCAGACCGGCAACAATATCATCGATATAATCATCTGTGTAGATTTCGTCGGTTTTATTCCGCCTGTTGATTACATAGTGATATACGGCTTCGTAATGTATGCCAATGGCATTAAAATAGGAGATCTTTTCTTTTGCTTGATTCAGGATATTCAAGGCAGTCACAATATTAATTAGGCACCCACATACGTTCCCCGTCTCACTCGCTTTATCTTTCCCTGCTTATACAGTCGGTGAACGATATTCCGCAGCTTTTTATCCTCAAATCCGGTCTTCGCCTTAAGCGATTCGACATCAACGCCCTTTTTGCTGCGTTTTATTGCTGCCAGGACAACATCGGTTGCAGTACCAGAACGTTTGGCGCCGGCTAATTTTTTCGTGGGTGTGGTGGCTCTGGTTTTCTGAGTAACATTTTTTTCATTCTGTTTTGCCAGCTTTTCTAATTCGGAGAAATGCTTCAAAAGTTTCTCAGCGATGGGCATAATCTTTAGAATATTGTCGATAGACTCTTTGAGTTTTATTCGTTTGGAATTATCCAAGCTGCGCAAAGCAGAAAGAAGGGCTTCTTCTTTTGATACATTTTTCGGTTTTTTTGGCATGATGTGTCCTCCTGGGAATTATTGTTAACGGTTATTTCAAAAATGCTCGGATCTTTTCTTCCAAGTCCTCTGCAAAAACATTACATGCTGTTTGTATCTGGAGTTCCAGTTCTGCCGGATCGTTTCCATATTCTCTGTGGAGTCCGGAAGCCATAATACTGGCAATAAAGACCGTAACGGTATTATAAATCTGCTGCTCATCAGTTCCATCTATACCCATGTTTTTAAATAGTTGGCCATAGGCGTTAAACAGTTGATCAAGGTCAATTTCAAAACCGTCCATGTCGATTATCATAGGGAAGTCCTTTTGGTGGTTTGGGTTAGGATAGATTCAGAAAAACACATTTTAAAAAGAAATTCAAGGATATAAAGTGAAATCATAGTTGACACCTTGCCTATAATCATCTAAAAATTTGTAGAAGAAGAAAAAACTGGGGGGATTGTGGCCAAGAAGTAGTATGGTGGCATGGAATCAATCCGGCTATAAAATGGTTAATATATATAAGAATAAGAATATTAGATTGAGGTCTTTAAAATGACAACCAACAAAATATTCGTTCCCTATTCATCGTTTCCAGATCAAATTGGTATAGTAATTGAGGCGGCAGCACAACAATTAAGACGTTCAAATAAAGATATAAAAATAAATACATGGAAACAAATAGATATACCGGGAAGGTTTATAATTGAAGGGATATTTGATAAGATAGAATCTTCTGATATTGTTTTGGCTGACCTTACCCAACTAAATTTTAATGTAATTTTTGAAACTGGATATGCGATTGGGAAATCAAAGAGAGTTTTTTTAATAGTAAACGCATCGCTGTCTCCTCCCAAAAAAGAATTTTCACAACTGGGTATTTTCGATACTCTTGGGTATCAAGAGTATTCAAATTCAATAGAATTGTCGGATTATGTTTCTAAGATAATTGATATTTCCCCACTTAGCTTCCCTGATTTCTCAACGGACAAGACCTCTCCCATTTACGTACTTGATACTTTATATAAAACCGATGCATCCATTAGAATTGTCTCAAAAATTAAAAAAGCTAGAATTAATTTCAGAAGTCATGATCCCAATGAACAACCAAGGCTATCTTTGCTAGATGCCTACAAGAACGTAAAAAAATCTATCGCCGTTGTTATCAATCTTCTATCCTCTCGTGCTACAGATTATCAGCTCAACAATCTCCGGGGAGCATTTATTGCAGGCTTATCTTATGCGCTGGATAAGGAAACACTCATACTACAAGAGGGCTACGAGCCTGTACCATTAGATTACAGGGACTTTGTTGAAGTTTATAAACACCCTCAAGATGTCGACTCCTATATCAACGAGCTTGCACCTAAAGTAATGGAACAAGTTCAGAAAGAGGAAATAGAGAAGGATTCAATGTTAAACGGTGTTCTTCCTAATCTAGAATTAGGGGCGCCGGCAGCGGAAAATGAAATGACGAGCCTGGGTAACTATTATTTTGAAACTGATGAATACAAAAGGGCTTTACAAGGGGTCGTGCGATTAGCTGTTGGCCGTAAGGGAACTGGTAAAACGGCGCTTTTCTTTCAGGTTCGGGATCGGGTAAGACAACACAAACAAAACGTAGTATTAGACCTAAAACCAGAAGGCCATCAGTTAAAAAGATTTCGAGACGTGATTCAGCGTCTTGGCGAATCTGTGCAGGAGCATGTTGCTACTGCTTTTTGGGAGTATGTACTACTACTTGAGATCTGCCATAAAATATTACAAAAGGACAGGGTCCTACACACAAGAGACCATAATCTCTTTGATCAATACAAAAAACTTGAAGAACTATATTCAAATGATGAATTGATTGAAGAGGCAGATTTTTCAGAAAGGATTCTTAACTTAGTTCATAGGATTAACAGTGAATTTGAGGAAAATTATGGTTCTAGTGATAAGCCATATTTGAAAGTTGGAGATGTTAATCAACTTATATATAAACATAGTATACCTGAATTGCGCGATGAACTTGTTAAGTACTTAAAAAATAAAGGCTCTGTGTGGATTTTATTTGATAATATTGATAAGGGGTGGCCCACAAGGGGTGTTAATAAAACAGATATTATAATTCTACGAGCTCTACTCGATTCGACAAGAAAAATAGAAAGATTGTTACAAAAAGATAACATAGAAATAGTGACAATGATTTTTTTAAGAAATGACGTTTATGAGTTACTTGTCGATGAATCTCCAGATAGAGGGAAGGAATCACGAGTTTCTTTGGATTGGAGTGATTCAGAGCGATTAAGAGAATTTATTAGGTTGCGTTTCATATCGAATGCTTTGCAAAAAGATACAAATTTTCAATCTATTTGGAACTCAATTTGTGTTTCTCATATCAATGGAGAGGATACAGCAGAATATTTGATACAGAGATCTTTAATGAGGCCGAGATATTTTCTTACTCTTGTAAATCATTGTAAAAGTAATGCCGTTAATTTTCGGCACGATAAAATACTAGAAAAGGATATCGAAAAAGCTTGTGAAACATATTCTGCAGATTTGGTCAATGAAATTGGATTAGAGATAAGGGATGTCTTTCCCAATGCGGAAGATATCCTCTATTATTTTATTGCCAAACCATCATTCTTATCTCTTTCCGAGGTGAAAGAGGTATTGAAGGAATGTGTTGAGAATGATCGTGATATTGACAGATTAATTGAAATTCTATTTTGGTTCGGATTTCTTGGTGTGCGACTCAAAAAAAATAATGAAATTAAGGATTCATATATTTATGATGTATTATACGATATGAAAAAAATGAAACGGCTATGTAATAATTTTCAGGATGGATCACTTATAGTAACAATCCATTCTGCTTTCTGGCCTTTTTTGGAGATTGAACAAGCCTAAAAAGCCATCTTTAGATTATTCATTCTCTGGTGCTAAGGCATAAGAGGACACTGCCAATTAGAAACGTTCATATTGGGTCAGTGATAAATCAAACCTCAAAATTTTGCTCCCCCCTATGGCGCGATTTTTAGAGCCATATAAAGAAAAAGGATGGATTCATGCCTAACTTATCAATGGACTTATTAAAGCCACTGATTCAAGATTTAGTTGGTGGAAGTGTTTTTTCTTTCA
The DNA here is from genome assembly GCA_963674745.2 of Desulfosudaceae bacterium. Lineage (GTDB taxonomy): Bacteria > Desulfobacterota > Desulfobacteria > Desulfobacterales > Desulfosudaceae > JBFMDX01. The sequence continues at coordinate 9,309 of CAXXDV010000003.1, forward strand.
AAGAAAGCGATGAAAAAATTCAGAATGACACCCCTGCTAAACATTCAATAAGATTGAAGCTAGGCAAAAGGAATTATCTTTGTTCAGTCTCGAGAGTCAAGTTAGAGATATTACCGATTGAAAAAAGGATTTTTAACCATACCCTTTCGTGCTTTCAAGCGCTTTATAATTCTTTGTCAGACGCAAAAAATCAATATATTCGTGATGGTGTCATATTCTCTGTAATCGATTTAGGGGTTGTAAACTATTTAAAAAATTTTACTCAACAGGAAGGGCAAATATGGTCTATCCAAAACTTGCTATATGTTTTAAAAAAACTGTCATTTGAACGTTACGAAGGCGAACCAGCCACAACCGGTTTTTATGTTTACAGAAAAAAAAGTTTATTACATTTAAAACAACAAATTGATGAGAATCAAAATTTAAAAGAACAGAATTTTATTTTTTATGATCTGAAAAAACCCATTAAATTAAATGACAATTTTTTTTACGGTCCTTTAGCCTACAGATATATTGATGGATCAAATTGTCTATACTGTTCTGATATTCAAATGAGAATCAATTCGATTTTAAGACTTGATAATTCTATAGGATTTGATGCGATTGATAAATTAAACAATTTACCTTTTCAGTTAATCTTGGATGTATTTAGGAAGGATAATTCTTTTCAAGCCGATTTAAATAAGAATTCTGAAATTGAAATATCCTTATCAAACTTCAGAAAACTTATTTGGCGCAAAGGAAGGTGGATTATATTTAATCCCCATTTATTTAGAACTTTTATTGGGGAAGATTTCCCAAGAAAGAATTTACATGCTTTATATAAGGCTGTTTATGCGTTATCAAAAATCAGGCATGGAGCGTTAATATTAATACTAGACAAGAATAATGAAAATAGGTATTTAGAAATTAAACAAGGTTCAGTTGCTGGTGACCATGATTTAAGCAAGGAACTAATTAATAGCAATAAAAACAAACACATCAATGATCTAAAAGAAGACAATTCGCTTATAAGAATGTTAAGTTCTGATGGTTTAACTGTGATTGATAGTATGGGTAAACTCATTGATGCAAATGTGGTTATTGACACCTCAGAAATTCCTGAAAAGAAGGAAAAATTTGGAGGGGGTAGAACGATTGCTGCATATGCAGCTTCACAACTTGGAAAGGTCATTAAAGTTTCAGAAGATGGACCTATTGATTTCTTTGAAAAAGACGAAAAAATTTATAGATTTGGTTAATATCTTATCTAAAATTCATTAATTATTTCATGAGAAAGAAGTAAAAAAAGTTGGTTTAAATCATAAACCCAAATAACAGAAATTTGCCAAACAATCTTGGCAATCAGAAATCATCCAAGGGACAAAAGCGTAAGACTGCTCCAAGCAAGGGCACTAAAAAACAAACCAAAGATATCCCTCCGTATCTGAAAGCCCTTTTTGACGATCTGGCACCAGTTATCAAGAACTATTTAAACCAGGCTGCGGAAAACAAGATGCGGGTTGCTAAAGCCAAGGAAAAGAACGCCGAATCCCTGGCTAAACTGATAGAATCTCTGCCGGAAATCACTCGGCTGACCAACCCTAAAAAGGGTCCACGAAAAAGAAAGATATCTCCTCAAAAACAGGAGCTACTTGATCTCATAAACAAGTGCGTGATGAAGATAACATGACCTATGCACAAGTGGCGGACTATCTTACAAAAAACAATATCCCCACTTTTTCCGGTCGGGGACGCTGGCACCAACAGACCATTCATCGGTTGTATATGTATGATTCTTGATCCCGGTTTTAGTCCCTCAAAAAGGAAATGGATTCAAGCTGACTTTTTTTGCCGGTTTCCTTCCTGGTGACACTGACATTATCCGGCGCTTCAATACCGAGCTTTACCTGACCTTTGTTGATTGAAACAACAGTAACGATAATGTTTTCACCGATCTGGAGCTTTTCATTGAGTTTTCTTGATAATACCAGCATGTTACCCTCCTTGGTTTTTGTGGTTAAGATGAGTTAAACTTTAGAATATTTATAAATGATGATTTATTTTGTGTCAAATGGGAAAAATTACGGCAAGTGTGACCGGATCTGTCACAGGGGTATGGTATTGTTTTCTTGAAGGCTGAGCCAGGGCTTATTTGACAAAAAAAAGAGATGGATCATATGAACGATGATGTAATAACGGCAAAGATTGAAGTCACTGGAGGGAAAAATGCACCAATCGTGGAAGCCGGGTGATCCTATTCCGAGGTTTAAACCAGTTAAGGATATGGATAGCCTGTTACGTGATGTATTAAAAGATAATGAAATAATATCGAAAGACTCAAGAGATTTCCCATCACCGTCACGCTTAGAAACAGAAGCGCAAAAGATATTATCAGATTTTTACGAAAAGCAAGCCGCCAAAGCGAAAACATGGCAAAGCTATAATCAAGATATTACGATCGACGAAAACAACATCCTTCCAGTCGGATTTGTCAAAGGATATGATGCAGGAAAAAACAGTGAGATAATCCAGACGCTTGATCAAACTACAATTTTTCCCCATTTTTGCTGTTCATTATATGGTCCACCGGGGAATGATTCTAATGATAGTTCAGGAGTTGAAACACCAGCAATCTATTATTCAAGTCAGTATAATAATATCGGTACAGATTGTTTCGTAAAATCCTGGGATAACTTCATGATGTTTTTGGGGCGGTCCACCAAGATTATGGACGATCTCCAAATGCTGGTTACTTCGGCAAAAAAAGAAGGGTTACGGACTGGGAACGATATGATTACCGACCTTTTTTATTTAGCCGTCGATGGTTTAAAAAATGTAAAAGAGGACTATATCCAAGGGACAGAGAAAATTCGTTCTATCTATGCAGATCTTGGAGATAGGCGCGACTTCCCCTCTTTTGTATTAAAATCAGCTGAGATCATAACGTCAATCTTACTTTCACCCGAAACACAAAAGAGAATCCAGGCTTCAAATAAACGGGGATTAGTTCCGGTCTGTCAGATGCATTTTGGTCTTGGGGGGTACCATCGTATGCTAAAAAGGGATTACGGGTGGAATGAAAGCACTTGTCCAAAAGCAAAATATATGGGTTTAAAGCATCCCATATTCGCAGTAACACCACCTATCTATGCGCATGAGGGCGGCGCTTTTTACGATTCCCAAACCAATATGATTATCGGGAAACGGAAACAGATTGTTGAATTTCTTATGTTTTTGAATAAGTTGTGGGTACTTGATGAGAATGATTTAAAGTATCTTGTATAAAGGGGCGTTAATCTATTAATTCAGGCAACGAATAAATGAGTGGAGAGTATGGATAATCCAATCACCAAAGAACAGGCGTTAAAAAGTATTGAAGACTATTTTATCGAGGAGGCTAAACGGGAAGTCAGCCATTGTAAAATCTCCAATGAACCACCTACATTCTGTGGAATTTACAGAACCTGGCCAGAGGATGAAGATGTTTGGTATGTTTATCCACCTCCAAGGGAGTTTAAATTGGGCGGTTCTCGGGTAATTGTTGTTTCAAAAAAGACCGGAAAAATATTGTTTGATAGAGAGGTCGGGGAATAAATTTAGGGACCAAACGGATTAGCGATCATGAAATGTCCGAAATGTGATTTTACAAATCCTGACGATTTAAAGGAATGTCAAAAATGCGGGGTTGTTTTTGACAAAATCATTCCAGCAAAATCACAGGATTCTCAGCAAGAGGGCGTTAGCGAAAAAGAATCTCCCCGAAAAACATTCGAAGAAATGTACCAGGATGATGCTGAGGAAGCTTATGGCGATATGCTTCTCCGCTATGTTTTAAGCGCTATACTATTTATCATTCCTGTGTATTTATGGATAAGCAACGGTTTTGATATTAAATGGTATTATATCGTACTGGTTGTGTTGTCTGTTTGTGCTTTCTTTCTTGGAGAATATATTAGACTTGGTCTTGAGGATTACGATGAAAAACGGAAAATTAGAGAAAAGGAAGAGGCAGAACGCTATGTTAAATTGTCCCCCAATGGCCGAGTTCAATGTTCAAAATGTGACAGCTTTTCAATAATTACCATACCCGAAGCAAAGGACTACGGTTTTATCGGAGGATTATTGTTAGCGCCTATACTGCTTTTAACCGGTGGTTTTGATCCGTATTTGATAAACCTTTGTCAAAACTGTGGTCACAAGATGCAGTTTCGAGAAAACGAAAAGAAGAAATAGAGTAACGGTCCGTTACGTACGGTTTTTCAATAATATATCGAAAATACACGATTTGCGCCTTCCCTGTACATACAGAAAACAAAAAAAATGATCCTATATAAGCTGAAAATATCCCTCACCCTGATAATTGTACTTCTTTTTCTCTCTGTGGCCGGCGCCCAAGCTGATACCATAATCTCCGGTAAAGTCGTCGGTATTGCAGACGGCGATACCATTACCGTTCTCCAGAATAAAACCCAGTATAAAATTCGCCTATACGGAATAGATTGTCCTGAATCGCATCAAGATTTTGGGACCAAAGCAAAGAAATTCACCTCAGATTTGGTTTTTAAAAAAGACATCCGGGTAGTCCAGAAAGACCAGGATCGCTATGGTCGGATTGTCGGAATCGTCTATGTGGGGGATACCTGTGTTAACGAAGAAATTATCCGGTCCGGTTTTGCATGGGTTTATGGTCAGTATTGCCGAGAGGCGTTCTGTAATACGTGGAAATCTTTTGAGCAACAGGCACGGGAAAATCGGATAGGTCTCTGGAGTCATCCGGATCCCATACCGCCCTGGGATTTCCGGAGAGGCGTTAGGGAAGCTGCGAAGAATGTGATCCCTGAGAACCCCGGAGAAATCGTGTATCATGGCAATACCAATTCCATGGTGTTCCACCAGCCATCATGTAAACATTACAACTGTAAAAACTGTACCGCTGTTTTTAAGACCCGGGAAGATGCCATTAAGGCGGGGTATAGACCGTGCGGGGGATGTAAACCGTTAGATTTGGAGGAGAATTTATGAAATTATCAAAACTTGAAAAGGTTGATTTAAGGGAAGTTTGGAAGCATGAGGCTCTAGATTTTACGAGCTGGCTTGCAATGCCAGAAAATCTTGAATTACTGAGTGATGAAATAGGGATCGACATATCACTTATCCAAACTGAAGCAAGTGTTGGAAACTTCAATGTTGATATATTGGCGGAAGAAGATAACACAGGGAGAAAAATAATAATCGAGAATCAACTTGAATCTACAGATCATGATCACTTGGGGAAAATTATTACATATGCCTCTGGATTTGATGCAGAAATTCTTGTTTGGATTGTTAAGAACGTTCGTGATGAACATAAACAAGCCATAGATTGGCTAAATGAACATACTGATTCAAATATAAATATTTTTGTTATTCAAATGGAGGTCTGGAAAATATCTGATTCTCCATATGCTCCAAAATTTCATGTAGTTGCACAACCCAATGACTGGGCAAAAGCGATTAAAACAGTAACACATAGTGAATTGTCAGATACAAAGATAATGCAATTAGACTACTGGAAGAAATTCAAAGAATTCGTACAGGATAATAATGGAAATATCAAATTGCGAAAGGCATATCCCCAACATTGGTATGATATTAGCTTCGGATTTTCAAAGGCTCACATTGCTTTGACAATCAATACTCAATCAGAGCAAATAGCATGTGAGGTATATATCCCTGACTCAAAGCAATTATTTTTCGCTCTACATGAGAATAAAGAAACAATTGAAAATGAGTTGACCGAACAACTGGAGTGGGAAGAATTACCCGAAAAAAAGGCAAGCAGAATCAAGTTGATTAGCAAGGGGCTCCTGTCAAATCAGGAGGAATGGGAGGAGTACCATTCATGGATGCTTGAAAAGGCAACTTTATTCCAGAAAGTGTTTGGGAAATATATCAAAAAATATACAAACCAAACGTAATATTTTGATTGTTTTACAGTGTCCCTGTAAACATCATCCAAGTTCAATATGTAGTGAGGATAAAATACTGAGTTTAAGGATTTTTCCGTCGAGAGTGTCTGAGTATATGTCGGCAAATCGACCAAATCCCAATGGAAAAATATTTGGCCTTATTATTGATTTTTTGATACCTTTTCACGAAAGGGGACAGGCTACCGCATCCTTTAAATAATGAGTTAATATTTATTTTGGGATGAGTCCAAAAGGAGAAACAGTCTTGTTATCAGAAGTTGAAAAAATTAGGCTGGCCGTTTCAAAAGCAGCAGATCGTAAAAGGAAATCTCTATTAGGTCAGTTTTTCACCCCCGAGCCAATCGCTCGTTTCATGGCTGAATTGTTTGATATAAATGATGATATTAATTGCCATTTGCTTGATGCAGGTGCTGGTATTGGTTCTCTTTCCGCTGCCTTTATAGATAGATGGATTTCTTACAATTACAGTTTTAAAAACATTGAACTTGATGCTTTTGAAATTGACAAGTATTTGCATCCCTATTTAATTCAAACTTTAGAAAAATATAAAAAACATTTCAAGTTTGTCCCTATAATTAGAGATACAGATTTTATACATACTGCTGCTGATTATCTGTCCGGTAGTCTTTTTATTCAAACGCTTCCAAAATATTCCCATGCAATTTTGAATCCACCTTACAAAAAGATACGCAGCAACTCAGCTCACCGTAAAGCGTTAAGACAGGTTGGAATTGAGACGGTGAATTTGTATTCAGCTTTTGTCGCATTAGCGTTGGCATTGCTTGATAAACAAGGACAGCTTGTTGCAATCATTCCTCGAAGTTTTTGTAATGGTCTGTATTATCGTCCATTCCGGAATTTTATACTAGAAAGGGCAGCAATTAAACGGATACACTTATTTAATTCTCGGAGTAAGGCATTTAAGGATGATGACGTGTTACAAGAGAATATCATTATTCGACTAGACCGGGGTGGTAAACAGGGACCTGTTGTGATTTCAACGTCAACAGATGAAACCTTTAATGATTTGACCATCCAGAAATTTCCGTTTAATAGAATCGTGTTTCCTGAGGATGCAGAAAGATTCATCCATATCCCAACATCATTTGGCCTGAATGGACTTGAATCGTGTCCATCGATTAAATATTCATTATCAGAACTTAACATTAGCGTTTCCACTGGACCAGTAGTAGATTTCAGAGTTAAAGAACATCTTCGTGAAATCCCAGAAGAGGATACAGTCCCGCTACTGTACCCCACCCACTTTAAAAACAGTGAAATTGATTGGCCAAAAAGTGGCATAAAAAAACCTAATGCGATCAAAATTAATAGCGAAACGAAAAAATGGCTATATCCGAGTGGCTATTACTGTGTTGTACGCAGGTTCTCATCAAAAGAAGAAAAACGACGGGTTGTTGCAAATGTCGTTAATCCTTTAAAATTTAACGGTGCGCCTCTGCTAGGATTTGAAAATCATCTCAATGTTTTTCATGAAAACAAACAAGGTTTACCAAAAACGCTATCTTTTGGAATAGCATTATTTCTTAACTCTACTATTGTCGATGAATGTTTTCGGACATTCAATGGACATACACAGGTTAACGCGACTGATCTAAAACAAATAAAGTATCCGAGTCGTAAAAGACTAATAGAACTTGGTAAATGGGGTTTGCGCCAGGCACGGATTACACAGGAAATGATAGATAAAAAGTTGGAGCACTTATTTAATGAAAGACAAAAATGATCATGTCAAGGCTGCCATTGATATTCTTATTTCGTTAGGTCTCCCAAGGGCACAACAAAACGAGCGTTCGGCACTTTGCCTACTAGCGTTATTAAATCTTTCGCCAAAAAAGTCTTGGTTGGAATCTGAAGATCCCTTAATGGGTATCACTCCAATCATGAATTGGGCTCGTCGACATTATCAAAAAAAATATGCACCTAATACACGGGAAACTGTGCGTCGACAGACTATGCATCAGTTTGTAGATGCAGGAATTGCACTATATAATCCAGATAAACCCGACCGACCTGTAAATAGTCCAAAGGCGGTTTATCAAATAGAACCGACTACACTGTCCTTGCTTCGTAGCTTTGGTACAAATGAGTGGCATGACAATCTAACGAACTATTTATCTAAAAGAGAAACGCTTGCAGCACGTTATGCAAAGGATCGTAAACAAACCCTTGTGCCGGTTCGAATTGGCAAAAAAAAGAAGATTTCTCTCAGTCCCGGAGAACACAGTGAATTAATAAAAGCCATAATTGAAGATTTTGCACCTCGTTTCGCCCCTGGGAGTGTATTGATTTACGCCGGTGATACAGGGGATAAATGGGGCTATTTTGATTCCGAATTACTTGCCAAATTGGGCGTTGATGTTGATTCTCACGGTAAAATGCCAGATGTAGTATTGCATTACGCAAAGAAAAGTTGGTTGCTACTAATTGAAGCAGTGACCAGTCACGGACCGGTAGATGGGAAAAGACATGCCGAATTAACTCAATTATTTTTAGAAGCAAATACAGGTCTTGTTTATGTAACTGCTTTCCCAAATCGCACCACTTTGGCTCGTTATCTTGCAGATATAGCATGGGAAACGGAGGTTTGGGTTGCTGATGCTCCTTCACATTTAATTCATTTTGATGGCGAACGATTTCTAGGACCGTATTAAACGCCTTAAAATAACAATTAATCAAATTTACAAATACTCTGTGAGATTCAAGAAGAGGAGGGGGAAATGGAACTTTTAGAGATCAAGGAGCATTTTCAAGTGCAAGATGAATCATTAACTTTTCAGGAGTTAGTTGATGAGGCACCGAAAATAGCCGATAGCATAAAAAACAAAAATGTAATTATTTTACCGTCTCATGGATCAACTGACGCGTTTTATTCAGGAAGTCTGGATACTCTAGACTATTTGAACGAAAATAATGTTAATACGGATATTTACTCCTCTGACGATGACTACAAAGAACTAGGACTTCATAGTGCGGATATTTGGCTCGGCACTTTTTTTATTAAAAATATTATTATTCCAGTTTTTTGTGGCGTAATAGCTTCCTACATTTATGAAAAAATAAAAGCGAAAGCTGGTGACAGAATCTCTTTAAAGTTTATTGTGGAAAAAAAGGATGGGAAATCGGCATCTGTCAGTTTTGGTGGAAAAGTTGAGGAACTTCATAAAGCTCTGGATGCAGTCAAGGAATTCAGTGATGAAGGTTAATCTAGTGACCCTGCAAGATGCTCAGCATCCTCAAATCCAAGCCCAACTAACCTCTTTACTTAAAACAAAAAAAATAGCTGCATTAAACGGAGATGAAGAACTTGCAAACAGTTGTTGGAGAGAGATTGAAGCTCTCGAATTAAACATTCAATTCATTAGTGCGTTTGATAAGATCAAAAACAGACAATATAGAGAAGCATGGTGTGAATTGGAAAAATGTGAAATTAAATGCCTATCTCTAGAAGAAAATTCTGATGATTTATTTTTGAAACGGTCAAGAACTAGTTTTATCAAAGATAAAGTGGCAAAGTGGCAATCGATTTATCCATACTGTGTTTTTGCTAGTCCTGGATTTACTGTGGGTTATTATTCATGCAGCATATGTGGTCATAAAATTCGACCTAGATCTAGATGCGAGCATAAAAAAGGTAAAGTTTATAATGGTAAATTATGTGTGCATGTGGCGCATGACATGGAGTTTAGGGAATTATCAATTGTGACGAATCCAGTACAGAAATATTCTGTTTTTCACAATGATGAAACTTTAGATTTCTCTCTTGTAGAACATTTAGCTTCCCTGTTAGAAAATGCATTCGAGAACTGGGATCTCAATTGGACAAGAAAGAAATTTCCCATGGATCGTTTTTCAAATGTTGCACCTAGTGACGATTGCCCTTGTAAAAGTGGAGGTAAATTTGAAAATTGCTGTATTAAAAAAGAGGCGATAGACATACCACATGTTGACTTCATCTTGAGTAAAAAGATTCCGGACGAAAAAATGAAGGTAAGGTTTCCCTATTAAAACAGCTGAAAAACGTTAGAGTAATAGGATAAATCCTTCGTATAATCTATCAAACTACAAAGCACATCATATTAGTACATATATAGAAGTGAAAGACATTATTGTAAAAAATCCATTATAAACCCCTACTACTATATATATTAATTAACGTGAGGACTCATTCTTTAACGCATTCCGCCAAAATTCCGCCAAAATCACGCCAAAATCCAGTCAAAAAGGGGGTATAATGTCAGAAAAAATATTCCTTCACGAAACAAAGTCAGCCAAATTCGTATTCGATAAGTCCAGCATCCCAGCCGACCAAAAAGAACCAGTTTATATCGTAATCACCGCTTTAGAATCCGGGTCCGGATCAGTTCTCTGTAAAGCATGCAACCAAGAATACCCGGCGGACCAACTTGTAAAAGAACCTATCGGTCATGGAACAAGTCCGCTTAAAACCAATCTAACCCAAAAGAAAGGAGGATTTTTCAAAAACCTGTTCGGTCGCAAGCAAAAGCTTCCCGGCATGTATGGAGGCGTCTGTTTTCGTTGTCCCGAAGGTCATGAACTTATATCAGCCAGAACCTGGATGACCTAATCTCAGTTCGTTTCGATTTCCCCACCAGCAGCAAATCCGTAGTACCCATCCCAACCAGCTCAACAATTAATCCCGTAGCACCCACCCCAACAGTTTAACAATAAACCCATAACAAAACAGCTATATCCAATTAACCCTTATCAACTAAGAAAGGAGAGGCATTCTTATGTCCAATCAACTCATTTTAACCGGCAATCTCGGCGCAGACCCGGAGACATTCTTTTCCGGAGACGGGGACCCTGTGACCAGCTTTAACCTGGCTTTTAAAGTCGGCAAAGACAAAACCGGCTGGATCAGGTGCGTGGGTTTCAACAAACAGGCAGAAGTCGTCGAGAAGTATCTCCACAAAGGCGCCAGGATAATCGTCTTTGGTCGTTTGGATCCGCAGGAATGGGAAACCGAAGACAACCAGAAGCGAAAATCGTTCCAGGTCATAATCCATTCCATCGAATTCGTCAAAACGGATGGTCGTGGCTTCGGTGAAGATGACACACCATTTTAACCAACAACCAAAACGTAACAGGAGGTAAAAATCTATGGTAACAACCGAAATTCAGAAGCGGAACAAAAAAGCGGAGAAACTCCAAGTTCTTGAAACCGACGATGGACAGTATTTCGTGGAAAGCTCAGACGGAAAAATCCTTTACCGGGTCAACCTGAGTGACGAACAGGTCAGCTGCATGTGCGGGGATTTTGCCAAGAGATCAAAGGGCGATCCGGATTTTAAATGCAAACACATCCTGGCGGTCTTTAATGCGCTGGCCACCGGAGAAGTTTCCAACGGGTCCTTTATCGAAAAGGTAAAACCCAAGCTGGATGACCGTTTTATCAAAAAGATAAAGGGTCGTGAATTCTGTCTCTATGCCGGATTGCTTGATATGGCGCATCAGAAAGGACTCATGAAGGTCGAAGTCACCCCGGTCCAGTACCCGACCAAAGAAAACGGTAATGAGGCGATCTGTCTGGCATGCGTGGAATCCAAATCCGGTGAAGTCTTCGTCGAGGTAGGTGATGCTTCCCCTGCAAATGTTTCTCAGATGATTGCAGAGCATATTATACGAATGGCGGCTACCAGGGCGAAAGCTCGTGCATTGAGAGATATGACCAATATCGGTATGACCTGCATGGAAGAGCTGTCTGACCCGGAGAAAGTTATTCCCAATGATCTTCCGCCTGCTCAACCCAACAAGAAAAGAACCCAGAAAAAAGCGCCGGCTAAATCTGCAGCCAAACCGGAAGCAAAAACGCAGAATACTGCGCTTTCTGACCAGAAACAAACCGAACCGGAGAAAAAATCCACCCCTGCCACCGACAAGAAGGACCAGGCGGCCGGGAAACAAACTGATTCAACGCCGGCGGTATTCTCCGAGGCTCAGAAACGGGCTATATACAATTTGTCCCGGCGCCGTGGCATATCCGTTGAGCAGCTTAACGAAATGTGCCAGGAAAATTACGGCGTAGAAGTTGAGCAGCTTACCGGGGATGATGCCTCAAAGTTTATCAGAACGCTCCAGACCGCCGCTTAAATCCCAGTAACACGCAATATAATATTAACCCAAAGGGTAAAGGACCCCTAACGCTAAGGTACGTCCTTTACCCTTTATCTTTTGGAGGGTCAAATGACATCATTACGTGATCAACCACACTTATCTGCAAGCGCTATAACATCTTATATTGATTGCGGATTAAACTATAAGTTCGGCAAAATCGACCGCCTGGTTCCCGAGTTCACCCCTGATGCAATGGTATTTGGTACCGTTCTCCACTTGGTTTTAGAAAGCTTTTACATATTAAAGAAGGACGGCCAAGCACCGACGGTCAAACAAATCCATGAGCTTTTTGAGAACTACTGGGAATATAACGCCAAGGACCGGGATGATATCAAATACGCCGAAGGAAAGGACTACCAGACATATCTGACCATGGGAAAAGAACTGCTGACCGTCTGGCACGACAAACTACCGGATGATAATTTCAAAGTCATTGCCACGGAAGTCGAATTTGCTCTTAATATCCCGGAAGTCCCCGTGCCTGTCATTGGATATATGGACCTCATCGAAGAGGACAACGCCGGCACGATTATTATCACGGATTTTAAATCAACCGGTCGCTCCTATTCTCATGACGAAATCGACAAAAATATCCAGTTGCTCATTTATCAGATGGGAGCCAAAGCAAACTGGTATCCTGACCGATTAATCCTTCTTCGCTTTGACTGCCTGATCAAAACCAAAACCCCGAAATTTGAGCAGTATTACACAACCCGGGGAGAGGCTGACGAGCGAAGGGTAATCAAAAAGATCCAGAGTGTATGGAAAGGAATTCAAAGCGGCGTATTTTTACCCAACGATACATCCTGGAAATGCAAGGGATGCGCTTATAAACAGGTCTGTGACGAATACATGGAAGGAGGTGACTACATTGAAACTCAATCCGAATCAAGAGAAAGCTGCGCAGTTTAAAGACGGTATATGCGCGGTAATAGCCGTTCCAGGATCAGGCAAGACGATGACCATGATGGAGCGGATCGGTATTCTGGTGAACAATTATCGGATACCCCCGGAAAACATCCTGGGACTGACCTTTACCAAGAATGCTGCTGATGAAATGCGCAATCGCCTGGTACCTATACTGGGTGACCGGGCATCACGGGTCCATTTATCCACGATTCATTCTTTCGCATTCTGGATATTGCGCAATGAAGGATTTCGCTTTGATATCCTCAGCGGAAAGGACCAGTTGATTTTCGTTAAAGATATTATGAAGAAACTCCGGGTCAATGATGTATCGGTTGGCGTGGTCTTGCGGGAAATCAGCTTATCGAAAAATAATATGATAACGGTGGAAGATTTCTATGACCTGTATGCCGGCGATGCTGTTATGAAAAAGCTCGGGGATATTTACAAGCGGTATGATGAAGAAAAAGCTGACCGGATGCTAAAGGATTTTGATGACCTGTTGATCGACACCTATGAATTGTTGAAGAATGACCGGGACGTTAGAATAAAATACCGGGAAATCTTCAAGCACTTGCTGGTCGATGAATATCAGGACACAAATCCAATCCAGCTTGAAATCATCAAACTATTAATCGGCGAAGGTGATGGGACAAGCTACTTTATCGTGGGAGATGATCATCAGGCGATATTCAGCTTCACCGGCGCATCGGTTGGGAACATTCTGAATTTTAAATCCATGTTCCCGAGCTCAGAAATGTTTATCCTGAATCTCAATTACCGGAGCACGCCGGAAATCCTGCGTGCCTGCCAGAACCTGATCCGTCATAACACCAGGCAAATCGAAAAGGAACTAATGACGGAGAATGAGAATGGCGATGATGTGATAGTGCTCGAATCGTCCAATGAAGAAACGGAAAGCACAGCCATTTTGACAGAAATCCAGGACCTGGTTGAGCGTAAAGGGTATAAGTATGCTGACATTGCCGTTTTGTATCGGGCGAATTTCCAATCCCGCGTTATTGAGGAGACCCTTTTATCCCATCGCATCCCTTACCATATCCAGAACGGGATGACCTTTTATGACCGGTTCGAGGTTAGGGTATTGCTGGATTATCTCCGGTTTATCAATAACCCTTTATCAGTCGAAGGCGATGAATCGTTAGCCAGGATTTTGAATGTGCCCAATCGGTATATTAGCCGGCAATTTGTAAGCGATCTGGAAAAACAGGCAGACTCGGAAGGCAAGCATCTTTACGAGGTCTTAAAATCCATGCACATCGGTCTTCCGTATATCCGCAAAAATGTGAAGAATTTTATAGCGCTTATGGATCCTTTAATTGGGGATGCAGGGGAAAGAAACCCGTCTGGCTTGCTTCAATTCTTACGCATTGAATTGGATTATGACCGTGCTGTGACTGACGAGGATATCCCTTCGCCAGATGATGCTAAAATCCAGAATATCGAGCAACTGGTATTCTCCGCTTCCCGGTTTACAACGATTCAGACATTCATCCAGTATTGCGATTCATTCGAAGATGTTGAAACCGTTAATAACAAAGACGGGGTATCTTTGATGACGGTGCATAAGGCTAAAGGACTTGAGTTCCCGGTGGTCATGGTAATCGGTATGGTCGAAGGCATTCTGCCTAGCAAGAAAGGCGATATCGAAGAGGAACGCCGGATTTGTTTTGTAGCGATATCCCGAGCGATGAAGCTTTTGTACCTGTCCTATTCACATACCTACCTGGGTCAGCCCTGCAAGAAGAGCATATTCTTGGATGAAATCCTGGCCGATGAATCACAGGCTGACGACCAGGATAAAATCGCCTCCTAACCCTTCCCAGACCTTCACCAGCACTCGTTCTATTCTGTCCTAACCCATAGGGTATAAAATAATTAAACCCGCGTATAACCAACATGAGAAAGGAGAATCGTATGTCATTTGAGATGTTGTATTTTAACGATGCAGAGAAAGTGTTTACCAAGAAAAAGTTAACCAAAGACATCCAGTTGACCATGGAGTACATTGACGAGATGCTTGCCGGTCGGTCTTATCGCGGAGAGCTTTTGCGTCAGGCGCTTTCGGATATGGACTGGCGAAATGGTGACTTGAGCATCATAAGTGGTCGAAAATATTACTACAAAGGCTATAAGAGCGGTGTCGCCCTTGATGGTAGCTTCAATTCATATGAGTATATTTTGACCGGATTGTTTCGACTGCAGATTGGATTTGTCAAAGGGACTGTGGATGCTGGTATTCTGATGCTTCCCTCCAATCGGGGAGAAAAATCGCCTTTGGGAACGACTGCTCAGATCGTTTCGACCGAGATCAAAATGATCAACAAAAGTATTACTGTGCCTGTTGCAATCTGTTTGTTTGACTTTGGCATTCCCATCATATCAGAAGAAAACCAGGTCGAAGAAGAAACCATCCCATCATAACAAATCCCGCCTGTTACAATCATTTCCCTCGCATAGATAGAGAAACAAACCGAAAAATCCATTCGAAACAATCGTATCCCGGCCAGTTCACTACTGAACAGCAGGATCGGGAGAGAAACGTACTATCTCAACCCAATTGAAACAAACCGGGGATTATGGCGATGGACCAGTTTGTAACCCGGTCCGGTTTTACGTCGTAATGCCCGGTTTTAAATCACAAGAATCAAACTATTATTTATGAAAGGAAAACACTTATGAAAAACATGACAACCCTTGGACAGGTCGCCGACCAGATTGATTCCATGAGCAGAAATTGCCATGACAAAGTTGTAAGCACTGCGGACATCGCGTTTATGGATCTTGAGCATGTTTCTATTGCCGGCGAAACATTCCCCATAACCCCGCTTGCCCAACGTTCGTTTGCCTATAGATTGGCCATCCCTTACCAGTATTTGGCGAGATGCCCTGCAGAAATCCAGGCGTATAACATGAATCACTGGATCAAAGAAGAACCAAACCCTGAACTGTTTTTCCGATTCGATGGCGATGAAGTTCGAGCGCTTTTTACCACCAAATACCAGCCGGTGGACAACTTTGAAGTGCTTGAGCGCCTTGATTCCTTTGGCTATGGACCTGAAACCCCGGTTCAATGCAACCTGGATCCGGATTTTATGAGCCTGTCCATACCGGATAAGGAATACGCTTTTAAGGTTAACAAAAAGGATGAGCATATACCGGGCATTTCCATCTCCAATTCTGAAGTGGGTCTGGCCTCATTGTCCATTGCAGCTTTCGTTTTGCGCCTGGTCTGCACCAATGGAATGGTCAGGCGGACAGAGATCTCCGGCAAATCCTATCGCCATGTATCCGCAAAGGTTCTGGAAGACTTACCCCAGACCATCGATATGGTTCGGGTGGACCTGGATAAGCAAAAGAGCCAGTTCCAGATATCCCTTCAATCGCCGGTTGAGCATCCCCAAGCATTTGTCGATCATACCAACCGTCAATACCAGTTGAGTCAGCCTGAGAAACAAGCGGTGGACTGGTCAATACCCATGGAACTGGGAAACACCATGTTTCACGTGATCAATACCTACACCAAGGCGTCCCAGCATCCCGAGCTTTCGGCTGAATCAAGCTACAAACTCCAGCGGATCGGCGGAAACATTCTCGATGCAGTCAGAAACTAACCAGCAAGGGGGTGTTTTATGCCGATTATCGTTTGGTGGATGGTGGCAATAGCCATAGGGATATTAGCAGCCAGGGTCGCCATAGATGAGCAGACGCCGGTGGAACAGGTGACCACTCCCATTACCCATATCTTTGGCGGAAGCATAGAGATCATCGGCTATGGCGTGGTCATCGCCCTGATAATACTTGCTCTCGGGTATGCGTTTAAATCCAACAGAAAGGGGTGATCTGTGAAACAAACTGTTTTAATGGCGGTATTGATTATCACCATGCTCCTGCTGGTTGGTATGGGAAAACACCCGTCTGATGATTATATCAGTGGATACCAGGATGCCATGGATTTCGTTGAGAATGAATCCAGAGAATTTCGAAACGATCTCAAATCCGGTCTTGAAACCCAGCTGCTCTGGTACGCCATTATCATTGTCGGCGTAACCCTTTGGGGATCGGAACTTGGCGAATTAATCAGGACCAGAATAAAAAACTGGTTTCACCTGACCACAGAGACCCAGGTTGCCCTTGCGTTGATGATTTACGGGCTGATTGTTTCCGGTATCCTTGTCTGTTTCTTTAGCACAGCCGGTATTTCAGAAAAGATGATCATGCCCGTATTGATTCTGTTGGCAGCCAGTCTCATCCCCTTTATCCGCTATGTTCGAAATCTTGGGAATAATAACGCCGGCGAGCTCAAGATGAATTTGGTCAAGATAAAACAATTTCTCATCATGACGCTGGTTATTTTGATTTTGTATCAGGTTTTATCGGACAGCGGATTTCTGGGGATAAAGATCGGCGGGTAAATATAAGGAGGTGATGTTGTGAAAGAAGAAGCCAAATTCTGGCGGGATTTAAAGTCCGGCAAATTCGCTTCCATGGTCAAAGAATCCTCCCGTGGCCAGCAGGTCAACAATCCCCAGGATGTCTATAACGTGATGAAGCCTGTGTTTGCTGAAAACGACGATGTGGAAACGATCTACTGTATATTCATGGATACAAAGAACCGGATAATCGCCACGGAGAAAATGTTTTCTGGAACCATTGGTCAGTCAGCTGTTTTCCCCAGAGAGATTGTCAAACGGGTCATTGCCTTAAAAGCGTCTGCAATCATTATGGTCCATAATCATCCCAGTGGAGATCAAGCACCATCAAAAGAAGATATGGCCATCACGGGAAAATTATGGGTTGCCTTACGAAGCATGCAGGTGAGCTTTCATGACCATATCATCGTGGGAGACGGGTTCTATAGCTTTAGCGATGAAGGATTTTTTGAATCCCTGGACAGCGAGTTTATGACATTTACGAAAAAGGTGACAATCAAATAAGAAAGGAAAATTTGCCTATGATAGAGCCAAAAGAAAAACCAGTTGTACAGCTTGTCGGCCATGATGGTAATGCCTTTGCCATCATGGGACGTGTGAAGCAGGCGTTAAAACGTGCCGGCGCGGACAAAGAATATATTGACCGGTATATGAAAGAAGCCATGTCCGGAGACTATAACCATCTTTTAGCGGTCAGCATGGAATATGCCAACGTGGAATAAACAGGAGGATACAGTATGAATAACGATCGTGTTGAGAATTGGCGCCGCTTTTCTGCGCATATGGAAAAATATATTGCAGAGCGGACCATCGAAAAATATCAGGTTGATGAGAGCAAAGGTCTTGACCTGATGAGCCTGTCAAACTCGGAAATCTGCGTCTGGAATATCCTGCGGTATGCTTTGCGTATGTGGAAAGGGAAAAAGAAACAGCATGACCTGGAGAAAGTTGCTCATTATGCTGAGATGGCGTGGACGCTGAACGGTGCAAAGCCGGCCGCTGATAACAAGTAAGTTGGCTGCTATTGGCTTGCAAGTATATCAAAATGCTCTTCATCCTTGGGGAGCATTTTTTTGTTTGATGAAAGTGGACCGTTTCGTTACGTACGAAATTTATATTATATAACGTAGATTCGCTGTTTGCGCCAGTCCGCGTTGTACATAAATTTGCAAAATCAGCCCTATAAGGATTCTGTATTTTGTAGAGAATCAAGTGGGCTTCGCACTCCAAGACTATTTATTTTGGCGACATGCGTATAGATCATGGTTGTCTTTAAGCTGGAATGGCCGAGCAGTTCCTGGACAGTTCGGATATCAGATCCATCTTCAACCAGGTGAGTGGCAAATGAGTGTCTGAGCGTATGCGTGGTTACCCGTTTGGAGATGCCAGCTTTTACCGCAGCCCTTTTTAAATGCTTCTGTAAAGTGGACGGATATATATGCCACCTGCGAATAATACCTGTTTTAGGGTCCGTTGATAATGAGCTTGCCGGAAACAGCCATTGCCAGATCCACTCCTTACCGGCATTCGGGTATTTTCTTTCAAGCGCAAAAGGCAGTTCAACACCGGGCACGTTATTTTTTCTGTCGTTTTCAAATATCAATCGAACTTTATCAATATGCTTTTTTAAATCATCCCGTAGGCTTTGAGGCAACACGGTTTGCCGGTCCTTATCGCCTTTTCCGCCAAAGATAGTAATCGTGCCTTTTTCAAGACCCACATCTTTGATCCTTAAATTCAGGCATTCAGTTAATCGCAAGCCTCCGCCATACATGATCTTTGCCATTAAACGATAAACACCATCCATATGATCAAACAAACGCAATACCTCTGATTTGGTTAAGACAACCGGAATATTGCGCCGACTTTTTGACCTGACCACATCATTTAGATCTTCGATATCTTTTTCCAGAACATGCCGGAAGAAAAACAGCAGTGCGTTAAAAGCCTGGTTCTGGGTGGATCGGCTGAATTTTTTATCGACAGCCAAATGGGATAGAAAATTTCTTACGTGAGTGCTGTCAAGCTTGAAGGGCGAGGAGCTTCTATTAAACAGATAAAAGCACCTTAACCAATACATATACGTCTGTTCAGTGGCCAGGGCACGGCGCTTTAATCGCAGTATGTTTTTCATCTCATTGGCTGCAAAACGCCATTGGTCATCACTGTTAACAGCTTCTGTATTGGCCGGCTTGATTTTTGTTTTGACAAAAAATTGGTATAAGTTGATGGCTTCGGCAGCCTGTTCGATCTGCCAGTCCTCGTGTTTTCTCCCCAGCTTTTGTAAATAGGTCTGAATCTCTGCGCTGGAAAGCTCATCACCAAATTGCTTTTGGCTGGCCGACAGGCACTTTTTCACCCAGATTGTATAAAAAGGCGCACTTTTGGGGGTAACAAGCTGTTTTGATTTGATATATGTTTCAAAGTCATTGAAAGCGACCTCCTGAAATCAATATATTGTATTTTTCCAATTAATAAGCACCATATATTGTGTGTAAAGAGGGGCGCATAATAAAAAACCGGAATTAAAGAGTCGGTCTGTATAACATGCCAAATAGGGACAAAACACAGACCGGTTGAACAATGCTCAGCATGTCAAATGACGTTACATTTCTTATAATGGTTTGATAACAAAAGATATCGTTGATTTCTTCGAAATGATGTGATTTTATTTAATAACAACTTCAAATCTTCACAAAATCAGAAAACGGGACAAAAGGCAGACCGACTACATAATTACTAATGTTAAGTGCACTGATTCTGTACGGGAAAAAAATAAAAAAAAGAATTCTGGCGGAAAACGACATTCGTTGCCAAAATGGTAATTGTCACCAAGTTGAATTTTTCGGCCAGTAAAGATAAATTGTAATTATGAACTGGCGCGGCCAGATGATTTTGCGCCTTTATTTGTCCGGATGAAAAGAGACCTACCCGTTTTCATAAGTTCATGATGGACAAGGCGTAAAAAGAAAAAAATCATTTTAATTGATTTGCTCATGCTGTCGTTAAAGTCTTTCTGAATAATGCGGGCACTTAACCAAGCAGCCCAAATGACAGCCAGGGCATTCGGGTTTTGGATATACCGGGGGAATTGAACAGTAAACAACTTTAATAAAGGCAGTGGAAGCCCTGGCTGCTTTGGCTGCCGACGTTATGTGCCTCACGAAGCTAAAATTTTATGCCTTTTAATGAACTTGAACTAAAAAGAATTGATAAATTTATCGGAGAAAGCTTCAGGAATCTGGTTCCGCTCGAAATTCAAAACAAATTGCGAAACGAAATTCGTATTGAAGGACAAAATGTCATAATTTCAGAGGTTCGCCCACGATGGGATAACCCTGAAGAGTGGATTGTTTCAGATTTTGCAAAGCTTCGATATATAAGAAGTCAAAACGTTTGGAAACTTTATTGTAAGCGGGCAAGCGGTAAATGGATCTTTTACGAACCAAAAGGAGAAGCCAAAGATTTAAAAATTTTAGCGGATGAAATAGAAAAAGATAGATTCCACTATTTTTTTGGATAGTTGGCACATAACCAACAAGCTCAAGTGGACAGCCAGGGCACTCGGGTTTTGAAATTTCGAGGGAATTGAACAACCATAATCTTTAACTAAGCTGGTGGAAACCCTGGCTGCCATTGGCTTGAGACGTTCGATGCATAAAAATGTCATACAAAATGAATCAAAAACAATTTGATCAGGTTGTCTCATTATCATCGGAAAAACGATATGCCCACTTTATATCGAAAACCACTGATTGGGAGGAGATCTGGACGCTAAAAGGCCCTGATGGTTTTGTATTATTTGGCGATCCATCTGGTCATGAGTGCGTTCCTCTATGGCCACATCCTGATTATGCGACAGCCTTCACAAATGGCGAATGGTCAAACTGTGCCGCAGAACGACTTGAATTAAGCGTTTTTTTAGAACGGTGGATACCAGGCATGATAAAAGATAAACGAATGGTAGCGGTATTCCCAACTCCGGATGAAAAAGGAATCGTTATTGACCCTCAGAAATTAAATGAAGATTTATCTGCGGAATCAGAAAAGTATTAATATGCGGCATCGAACAATTCAGCGCAAGAGGATCGCCAGGGCACTCGGGTTTTGACTTCTGTGCTGAATTGAATATGAACCGACTTTAAGACAGTCAGAGAAAGCCCTGGCGCCCTTTGGCTGAAGACGTTGAGTGTAGAGTGAATATTTTCATTAAATTAGTACCGGTTATTTTTTTGATAATTTTTGGCTGCACTGATCCGTTCGATTTTGATGACCCGCAAAATTTTTGCGTAAGAGTTTTCAATGATACAGACAGAGAAGTAAGTATATACTATGCTGTAGAAGATAATGATTATCATAACGAAGATGTAATAGTTAATCAGGAAAAAGAAACAATCCATGTCGGAGATCACGTGTTAATCGAAATTCAAGCTATCTTTTGGGATGGTGAACTCACTGCTGAATATGGTGGTATATTAAATATATACGAAGTAGATGAGGAATTCCTTGGTTGCCGGGATATTCATATTGAAGTTGATGATTTTATAGAACCAAACAAATAAAATTTACACTCAACAATTCAGCGCAAAAGGATCGCCAGGGCATTCGGCTTTTGAACATTCGGGGGAAACTGAACATTAACCATTTTTAAGTCAGCTAGAGGAAGCCCTGGCGCCCTTTGGCTGAAGACGTTATACATCCGAGAGATAATGCTATGCCTTTAAGCCATTTCGTTGAATCATATAAATTTTGGGACGTAGTTACGCTATGGGCAAAAGAGAAACTTGAACATGAAGACATCGTTGCAAGAGCTCTTGCCCGTGGAATAATTCGAGATGGATTATTATTCCAAAGCATTGATACACGATGGACAAAAGGAAAAGAATTAGAATTCGATGGTGATCCATATGTTGGTTTCATCGCGAAACCAGAAGGTTTAATTATAGTGCTTCGGGCGGAAGTATTGGAACATTTATTGTCAATAGTCAGAACTGCAAAAAAACCTTCAAGGGATATAATCAAGGACGAGTTTGTGTTGAGGGATGATTTTCATAATTGGATAATAGAAACAAAACAAACGCTCCCTCATTTTTGGTTTTCAGATAATCAATAAATAAAGGATGTATAACAACACCATGCACTTGACTCGCAGGGGCGAGCTGCTTTGAAAGTATCGTAGTTCGGTGTTAACGTGGCTTTGCAAAAGTCACCTTTCCCTGCTCCCAAGTGACGGTGGACGTTCGGCATCAAATGAAAATATAATGGAGCAAATTAAAACAGAAAACCAGATCGCAATCGAGAAAATTTCTGCTGGATTAAAAGATTTATCCCTATCGGTATTTTTGATGACAATTGCCCTTGGAGTCTTATTCTATATCATTTATCATAATGATTTAGATACTCGTAAGGGAGAATATTTGTTATTTTATTCTCTTGTTCCATTTGGTGCGACATTGATACTATCGATAATATCAATCTACAAAATTGGAAAAACTTTACAGAAGAATGTTGATGTTTGGTTTTTGGCCAGTATTATCTTTCCGATAGTTATTTTTATTGCGATACTTTATTTCTTTATCATCGCAGTTTTCCAAATAATAAAATTAAAATTAAGCAAGGATGCCGAACAAGGCAGCGCAAAAAGACAACCAGGGCAGGTGCGTTTCTGAACATTCGGGGGAATTGAATATCAAACAACTTTAAGGAAGGCGGAGGACGCCCTGGCTGCTTTTGGCTGCCGCCGTTATATTTTAAAGGGTAAATAAATTATTATGGCCTTGAGCCTTTCCGAAAGAATGGACTTGTTCCAAAGATTTAAGGATAAGGACATTGATAAGTTGCTCAAATTATCAGTAACTTTTAAGGCCAACAAAAATTATGATAAGGCCCACCTTACTGATTTGCTGATAAAAATTAAAACCCAGGATATTGATGGCTTAAAACGGCTAACCAAAGAATTATCACGTTCTGGAGCTTTGATGGAATCAGTTTATGCTGATTCTCTGTTACAAGAAAAATTATCGAGAAAAACAGAAGAAAGAAAACAAGCGAAAAAACAGAAAAAGATGGCCAAGCGCGAGAAGAAAGAAGAACCCGAAGAAGATAAGTCTATACCGCCATTTGGGCTAACAGATGAGGTTTATGAGGCTATGTCGAAAAGAATTGCACTTAACTCACAAAGACATAAGGACAGGATAAAAGGAGCCTCAGAGACAGAATAAAATATAACAACGCCACTCACACAGACTCGCAGGGGCGCCCTGCCTTAGTTTTTGCATAGTGTGGTGTTGAACTAACATTTAAGAAGTCCGCAAACCCTGCTCGCCGGTGGTGGCGGACGTTATATGCTTTAATTGATTTTCTTTAAAGAAATTCTGCTCTTGTGGATATATAATGACAAAGTATGATTGAGACTAAATCAGACTTTCGGGAACAAAAGGGATTTAAATCCGACGATCTTGTGTGCCATTGCTTTGGGTACACGAAAAAAGATATTGAATTTGACCTGAAGGAAAATGGCAAATCCCTTATCCTTGAGAGAATAGCTCTTGAGAAAAAAGCTGGCGGATGTAATTGCGTTTCGAAAAACCCATGTGGCGAATGATGTTTAGCTGATGTCCGCCAGGTGGTGGAATCATTTAAAAAGAAAAACAGCATATAACAACACGTTGGTGAGGGACCGCAAGGGGCGGTCGGTTTTGGCACTTATCAAATAATTCAAAAACGTGTCTTCGGCGGCGGCCCGTTTCCCTTGCGGCCCCACACCGTGGACGTTAGGAATATAATATTTTATGAAGCTACCCGACATGTTGATGGCTTTAATCCTTATTGCGCTTGGCTCTTTCCTTTTTATGGTTTCATATCATCATCTAAATAATTCAAAAGCCACAGAAAAATGGGTAAAACATAAAGGAGTTGTTTTAAATATTGATTACGAGCGTACCTCAATGGGACGTAGAATTAGCAATAGTCCTGTTGTTAAATACAAGTACGAAGTAGATGGAAAAACTTTTCGATCAAATGACAGGGAGTTCCCGGATGGGCTAGAAGATGAGGATATATTTGGGCTATATAAAAAGGATAATATAATTGCAATCTACTATAATCCGAATAAACATGCTGAATCCTCGCTATTTATTGGCACTAATACAATGAATTATATTTTTCTGTGTTTTTCAGCAATTATTGCTATTGTCGGATTGTTGTTTTTATTTTTTATAGCCATTAAAGCAAAAATACAGAGTATGAATTCCTAACAAGGCATCGCAAGAGGATCGCCAGGGCACTCGGGTTTTGAACATTCGAAGAAAATTGGCCATAATACAACTTTAAGTCAGTCGGAGTAAGCCCTGGCGCCCTTTGGCTGCCGACGTTATATGCAATATGAATGATACAAATATCAAAAATTTGAAAGAAGCTGTTGGCTTGGCATGTGACGCATCGTACACGCCAAATATTTTGAAGGGGAGAGATATTATTCTCTCAATGCCAAAAAAATGGGTTCTTGAAAATATCGAAAATGTTGCGGCGGAAACGCTGAACTTATCCGACGAATGGCATTTTAGGCGGCTTCTGGAAGTTTACGAAACCCTTGATCAAGATTTGGTTACAAAATTAGTTGAGTTTGGTCTTAAAAGCACAAACGAAGAAATCGTTGAAGCCGCAACTGATTTTAAGAAATAATATTTTTGCATATAACAACGCCACCCACACGGACTCGCAGGGGCGGGCCGCCTTGGCTTTGGCGTATTTTGGAGTTAAACTCACTTTAGCGAAGTCCGCAAGCCCTGCTCGCCGGTGGTGGCGGACGTTAGACCTTGAAAATTATTTTTATGGGCATCCACCTCCTTACCCGATATCGACGAAAACTATATTTTGTTCTGGGTTTTTTTCTTATTGTTTATGCACTTAATATTTTTGTTTTTGCAAAAAATCTCAGAGAATTTACATATATGTCATTTTGGTTGTTCATGTTCCCTGGTTATATTACAGGATATCTGTTACTGCTGGTCGCTTTAGAATTTACATTGAGAGGAAAAAGAGGAAAATATTTACGAACGGTCGAGAATATTTTTTTAGGAGTATTTTTTTGTGCATTAACAATAATCTTTTTACTCTCTGCATGGCACTTCGGTGGCGTAGGATATGTTTGGAATATAATAATGCCGGTCTAACAACGCCACTCACGCAGACTCGCAGGGGCGGGCCGCCTTGGATTTGGCGTAATTTTGAGTTAAACTCACTTTAAAGAAGTCCGCAAACCCTGCTCGCCGGTGGTGGCGGACGTTGTGCAGCATAAAACGGTATTCTATGCGAAAAATATTATTAATCTTAATTCCGTGCTTAACTCTTTATGCTTGTGGGTCAGGTTCACCGGTTTACACTGTGATGGAAGGTAGTGAAGCTATCATTACTCAAAAGGGAGAAATAGTT
The DNA here is from genome assembly GCA_963674745.2 of Desulfosudaceae bacterium. GTDB lineage: Bacteria > Desulfobacterota > Desulfobacteria > Desulfobacterales > Desulfosudaceae > JBFMDX01. The sequence goes on from CAXXDV010000003.1 coordinate 35,209, forward strand.
AGAGGCCCTGTTAAACCCGGGCTTCATTTTAAATTACCTTTTGCCGAAAACGTTCATGAATTTAAAGTATGCAGAATTGAACAAATACCGATAAAATTAAACAGTTTTCCTGAATATACTGCTTCTATTCTCTGGAAAATCCAAGAGCCAAAGGCTTTTTATTATGCCACTCGAGATAAAGACATAAAAATAGTTTTAGATAGTCTCTCAGATAAATTTCAAAAGGCGCTAAAGAACATTGAAACTGATAAGATTGCACAAATCGCTGAGGGACAGGAAAGCGATTGCAACTATTCAAATCATATGTACGAAAATATTAAAGAGAGCATACAAAGCCAAGCCAAATCGATTGGTATAGAAATCTATAGTATAATTTTTAAAAAAGTTAATGCGGCTGCACAACAACGCCACTCACACGGACTCGCAGGGGCGGCCTGCCTTAGTTTTAGCATAGTGTGGTGTTGAACTAACCCTTAAAAAGTCCGCAAACCCTGCTCGCCGGTGGTGGCGGACGTTATATGCTTTGAACTTAAATGCACAAAAATAATTTCACATGTTCAAAAAAAGATTACTAAACATTCAATGTCCAGATTGTAGTGGAGAATTCGATCTGAACTCCGAAGCGATGAAGCAAAGAAAAAACCGTCGTAATTTTTTTTATTTATCTGAAATTGAATGTCCATTATGCAATTCTATTTTAATTCCAAATATAAATGCCAGAAGAAGAGCCATTTTCATGTTATCACTTTTTGTTCTTGCTTTTATATGGATTATTTTGGGAGTTATTTCCGATCTGACAAGCTTTGGGATCAATTATAATTTATATAAATACGTATCAATTTCTCTTTTGGGTTTATTTGGTTTTGCTACCATATATATTAGATTTAAATATTCTACATATGAACTAATAAGTAGAAAGAATAATGGCATATAACAACGCCACTCACCCGGACTCGCAGGGGCGGTCGGTTTTGGGTTTTAGCATAGTGTGGTGTTAAACGAACATTTAAGAAGTCCGCATCCCCTGCTCGCCGGTGGTGGCGGACGTTATATTTTTTATAAAGATGAAATTGATGAGATAGTACTGATTTTTTGGCTATTGATATTTAAAACTAAAAGCGAATTGGAACAATTGTTTTGATAGCCGAATACAAATCCAAAGCAAATATTGGTGTAGGAGTAGGTTTTCTCCTTCAAGCGTTGAGCATTGTAATGCCCCGTTTCGGAAATGCCGGGGAGTTGATCGGCACTATATTTGCCGCGGTAGGAGGAATTCTCTTCCTATGGGGCTGTTGTATGTATGCGAAAGGCAAGGGACATCACAGCGCATGGGGTTTGCTTGCATTTTTGTCGCTTCCTGGATTATTGGTCTTGGTTCTTTTTAAAGACGAGCATAAGTAAATTATTCCGAAAAATATAACAACGCCACCCACACGGACTCGCAGGGGCGGGCCGCCTTGGCTTTGGCGTATTTTGGAGTTAAACTCACTTTAGCGAAGTCCGCAAGCCCTGCTCGCCGGTGGTGGCGGACGTTAGCTTTATAAAGTCGATGATAAAAAAATATTTCATATCTGCTTTTTGGGGGCTATTCGCAGTACTGATACCTTATTCCGTTTTGGTTTTCATTGTTGGAAAGTACACCCCGTCAAATATTTATGGATTAGTTGCCAGTATTTTAGCCCTGATGATAGGTTTCATTCTCTTGTTTTGTGGGGGGTATATTTCCGGAAGTCTGCTTGGAAACGAAAAAAATGAACGAATTGAAATTTTGAAATTATTACTGGTGACACCTGGTTTATACATAAGCATTTTTGCCTTTGTGTATATTTCTTTTTGTGATCGTCATAATGTTTTTCAATTTTTTATGATGCTCTTTTTGATATTTTTTTCAACGATGGGATCATTTTTGGGATATAAAAACAAATCAAAAGCTAACAAGGCATCGCAAGAGGATCGCCAGGGCACTCGGGTTTTGGACAATTTTGGGGATTGAACTTAAAACACCTTTAAGGCAGTCAGAGAAAGCCCTGGCGCCCTTTGGCTGCCGCCGTTGTGCGTATAAAACGCTTTTTGGAAAATCGAGCTACTCGATAATTTTTGGCAGGATGAATTTGAAACAAAGGGGGAAAAAGATATAATTTTCATCTTTGCGAATGAACCACCGGCATCGATCAGATCATGCGTTTCTGATCAGCCGGAAATTGGATTTTTTGAATTCGCCAGTCAATCCGGAAAAGATGAAAAACGGTTTCTGTAATTTTTTGCAAAACTTTGTAACGAAAAGCCCTGCAAATTTTTGTGAATCACTATAAAATATATTTTCGCACAACAATGCAGCCCAAATGACAGCCAGGGCACTCGGGTTCGAAAATTCGGGGAAAATTGAACTTTAACCATCTTTAAGGCAGTCGGAGAAAGCCCTGGCTACTTTGGCTGCAGACGTTATAAGACAAATCAGAAATAGAAAAAATCGAATTGGTTGACCATAAAAAGAAAAATAGATTTTATAATATCCAATTAATCCTAATAATCCCGAGCATGTTTATTTCGTTTTATGTGATTTGGCAATACAAGCAAGGTTTTTTGAGCAAAGATACAGTAACTTTGTGGTTCGCAGTCTTGTTTTGCCTAATATCATTTTTGAGCGCTTTCTTTTCAGTTGTCTCTGGAAGAGCCTGGGCGTCAGGAGTTGCTATCGATAAAGAAAAAATGCCTAAACTGTTCAATGTTCTGGTGTCTTTCTACTTTCTATTTTCAGCTTTATGTTTTGTAACTGTCTTATATTATATAAACATAATCTTATAACCATTCAGCGCAAAGGATCGCCAGGGCATTCGGGTTTTGAACATTCGGGGGAAATTGAACAATTAAAATCTTTATCCCGGAAAGATTATGATTTGGGTCTTTCTGGCAACCCAAACCGGCGCGGCTATTAAAATCAAAGCCAAGAATGTTGTCAAATTCAATGCTGGGAAGAAGTTGAGCGACGCTGTATAAACTGTCTTGGCTCTTATTCCTGTTGTTGCTTAAAGATAAAAAGGCTTCCTAGATGTTGGGGGAGCCTTTTTCCGTTACGTGCCGTTACGTACGAAATTACAATAATATATCGTATCGACCCTGTTCGCCCCTCCTCTGTTCATACATAAATCTGGGAAATGGGTCTATATAGCGAACGGAATTTTAGGGCGGATATGGGTACTGGAAGTCAGGTCTTTGCCATAGTTAATGGTTAAAATTTGGTATGACATAATTCTGACATAGTTTGCGCAAATCTATTGAATTTTTTGCTGCTGATTGAATGTATTGAATGAAAGTTTTTTCAGCCTAACTGCTGGTAATCAAAAGAGAAGCCATGTATTCCGGCTAATTAGAAAATTTTTGGGACAGCGGTTCAACTCCCGCCGCCTCCACCAATTTACCCATAATTTCAATTATTTATAAATAATAGGCGCAAAATTGTGTCTATTATTCTTTTTCCTGTTTTTTCTGTCGGTATTTCTGCTATTTGTTGTATCGTTCCCATGATCAATTCCATATGCTACGAAAACGGGTTTTGCTTGATTAAAATAAATTACTTGACAAATTTTGCAAGTTAATATATTTAAGCAAGTATGAAGGCTTTAATTGAAAAACAGGCTATAGCGGAGTTGCCCGGCATTCTGGCAAATTTGCTCGAGATTCCGGAAAGCAAAGTGACTGTCAGGCGCCCAAAGGGTAAGAATGTACCTGACTTTATCTTGAAGGCACCCGGCTACGAGTTGCTGGCGGAGTTTAAAAGTACGTCTGCGCGTGCGCCATTGCTGATGGCCCGACAAAAAATTTCAGAGTTTAAAAAAGCATTAAAGAAGTATGCGATTCCTCTGATCGTGGTGCCCTATATGGGAAAATCAGGAATCGATTTTTGCCGGGATCATAACCTGTCATGGATCGATCTTTCGGGAAATGTTTACATGAAGGCACCGGGACTCTTGCTTCATGTTGAGGGGAGACCCAACCGGTTTAAAAGTGCCGGTCGACCGGCCAATGTCTTTGCACCCAAAAGTTCACGTATTGTGCGGCAACTGCTCATCGAACCTGGAAAAAGGTACAGTCAGCGTGAGCTTTCTCAAATCACCGGTCTGGATGAAGGCCAGACCAGCCGTATTGTCCGCAGACTGGAATCCCAAGGCCTGATCGAGAGGGATGATCGAGGGGGTTTGAGCCCCTCAGCTCCGGATCAGTTTCTCGACGCATGGCATGAAGTTTACGATTTTTCCAGGCATCAGATCATCAAAGGACACATTGCCGCGAGAACGGGCGAAGAGCTCCTTAAACGGGTATCCAAATCTTTGTATGAAAAAAACATCAATTATGCAGCCACGGGTTTGGGAGGGGCCTGGCAATACACCCATTTCGCCAAATTCCGTCTGGCCACCTTTTATTTGGCCGAACCGCCCCAAAAGAATTTGTTTGACCTGCTTCATTTCCGGGAAGATGACAGCGGTGCCAACACCTGGCTTGTTATCCCGAATGACCAAGGCGTTTTTCATGGGACCTCGACAAAAGATAATATAATATGTGTACACCCGGTACAGATATACCTTGATCTCAAAGGACATCCGGAAAGGGCGAAAGAGGCCGCCGCTATGCTTCGCAAAGATATTCTAAAATGGAGGCAGAATGCCTGAAAAACCCATATTCGCTTCTGATTATACAAAAGAAAATGTCGAGCTGGTGCGGCAGACCGCCCTGTACGTCGCCACAAAGATTGGTGACCTTCTGGATCATTGCGTCATTGTCGGAGGGCTGGTGCCGTCGCTGTTGATTCCGGATGAATCGTTGCCGGCGGATGAAGATGTCCATATCGGAACCATGGATCTGGATCTGGGCCTTTCATTGGCCTTACTCGATACGAAACGATATGAAGATCTCAAGATAAGGCTTGTAAGAGCCGGCTTTAAACCGGATGAAAATGAAGACGGGAACCCCACTTTACAAAGGTGGCAAATTTCACCGGCCTCAGGCTTGAAGGTGACTGTTGATTTCTTGATCCCTCCAAGCCTTGATGATGACAGAGGAGGGGAGTTGCGTCATATAGAGCAGGACCTTGCTGCAGTCATAACACCAGGTCTTCATCTGGCTTTTAAGGATAAGCAGGAAGTGCCCTTGGAAGGGGCCACACTGCTTGGTGAAAAAGCGAGCCGTCATATCTGGATATGCGGTCCGGGAGCGTTTGTCGTGTTGAAAGCCCTGGCCTTTGATCAGCGGGGTGAAAACAAGGATGCATATGATCTTTATTTTGTGATTCGAAATTATGGAAGTGGCGTCAATGATGTCTACAGCCACCTTGCTCCATTACTTAACAAGGTGGAAACAAAAAAGGCTCTTGAAATCCTGAGCCGTGATTTTTCGGAGCCGGATCTGATCGGTCCAAGTCGAGTTGCTCAATTCCTATATCAGAGCCCGCAAGCAAATCTCCAGGCCGATGTTGTAGGCTTTGTTCGAGAACTGTTAATAAAATGTGGCCAAATATAGTGACACAAAATTATTCATGATGATGAATAATGACAAAAGGCAGAATGAGACGCTGCTTAAAATTATTTATAAATTACTGTTATTGTGGGAAAAAATATCAATGTGCCTTGGTGGAAAAACCGGGGTTCAACTCCCGCCGCCCCCAATAATTCTTTAATTATTTCAATTTGTTATAAAACAAATTGAAGCCATTTTTGCCGATTGTGACCAAATTGTGACCAAATTGTGGTCACAATTTTTTTTGCCCTGCATTCTCATTCTTCTCCCTGTAAACCCGGGCAATGACAGAGGTGGGCGTCAGGCAATGACATCAAAGGCAAGTCGGGCAATGACGTGGAGGTAAAGGCTGCTATCAGGCAGCCTTTTTTACGTAGTAATGATTAAGCAGTCCGCCGAGAAGAGGCTGACAGCGGATGTCTTCGGGATCGGCGGGTTTGTCGGGAAAATCAAACCCGTCTGGTATGCGATTGTTTATACCCTGGTGAGGTCGTTGTTGATTGTGATGCGTTTCAATGCATTTAAGAACATGCCGAAAATGCCTTTCCCCCAAAGGGATGATATCGTTCAGAGTCTCTCTGGCTTCCCGGACAAATCGTTCGGCATAGGCATTACACATAGGCGTTTTGGGTGGTGTCTTGACGATTTTGATGCCGTCGGTTTTGATGATTTGATCAAACGGTATAAAACTTGAATCCCGATCATGAATAATATACCTGCAGGGCGCCTGGTCATCGGCAAGTTTCATGGACAGGTTTCTGGCCTGCTGTTTCATCCAGGCAGCATTCGGGTGAGGCGTGCAGCCGGCGATATGCACGCTACGGGTGCCAAGGTGAATGAAAAACAGCACGTAGAACGTAACCAAGCCTCTTGTTGTCCAGACTTCCTCGGTAAAAAAGTCGGTGGCCCAGATAACGTTTAAATGAGACTTAATGAAGGTTGCCCAGGGCAGGCCTTTGCGTTGAGGTGAGGGCGGCAGGCCGTGCTTTTTTAAGATGTTGGCCACAGTAGTGGGTGAAAGGCAGTGGCCCAGTTTCATCAGCTCACCGGCGATACGGATATAGCCAATATTGTTTTCATGGGCGATCTTCAAGGCCAGGATTTCCGTCTGTTCCGGCGTCTTTGGCCGCCCTGGTTTTTTACGGGTATTGTCATACGTCCATTTGGATTTTTTCATGCGCCGGTGCCAGGCCAGCAAAGTCTCGGGTTTTACAATAGAGATGATCTGGGCCAGCCGATCCTTTATGGGCATACCAACGCTGACCAGAATCCGGCGTTCCGCGTCTGTCAATGGAACGCGCTTGCCGATTTTGCTGCGCAGGATTTTATTCTCCTGCCGCAGGTAAGCATTCTCAAGAGCGATGCGGGATTTGAACAATCGGCCGATAGCCGCTAAAAACTGTGTTGCCTGAAGCGATAACTTGCCTTCCATGGCTTTCTTTCATATGAGAAGGTTTTGATGTTTTAGGGTTCGTTATTGACTGTGGTTCGGCATTATCATGGTAGAGAAAGTCATGTCAATATCTCTGATTTGAAAAAGATCCGCAGTAAATGCCATCCACGGGAGAGGGACCCAGTTTGATTCGGGAAACAAAAAATACTTTTGATTATCGAGAAAATATGATTTATTAAAATCATAATTAAATTAACTGGTTGGCATATTTTATGGGTTTGGTATGTATGGCCGACTTTTCTTGACAAGAAGTTTAGCGGGGCTTATTCTTAATGCTGTTAATTACCCCTACGGTTTCGACCTAGGGCGCGGGGCTGCTTCGGCAGCCCCTGCTTTTTTTTGGCCTTCCATGAAAATATAGATTTATGCTGAAAGAGATCCTGTCTGATTCGGTAGAAGGTTGTACTTTTTAGGTGATTTTAGCAGGAAGCGGAAGCCACGCCAATAAAGATAATAAGCGTGGCTGAAGCCCGAGCACGGAGACCTACCTTTCTGATGATAAAATGTTGGTTATCTGTAAAAGATTGACGCCGTGATTTTATGGGTATATATGGGTAATATTACGGGTATGAAAAAGGGGGCAAATCATGAAAGAACCTTCTGTAACTATCACAAAAGAGATATTGAGTTTGATTACCGGGATAGACGAGTTCAAGGGTGAGTGGAAGGCCCTTGGTAATCTGGCTCCCGACCGGCTCAATGCTTTAAAAAGAGTTGCCACAATAGAATCCATTGGATCGTCAACGAGAATTGAAGGTGTAAGATTGACGGACCAGGAAATAGAACAACTCTTATCCGGGCTTGATAAAAAATCTTTCAGCTCAAGAGATGAAGAAGAAGTCGCCGGGTATGCCGAAGTAATGAACATTGTTTTTGAATCGTTTGAAGATATTCCGCTGACGGAAAATTATATTAAGCAGCTGCATAAAATTTTGTTGAAATACAGTTCAAAGGACACACGCCATCGAGGACAATATAAGAAAATGCCGAATCATGTGGAGGCGTTTGATAATACCGGCAAAAGCCTGGGGATTATTTTTGAGACCTCGACGCCTTTTGATACGCCGAAGGATATGACCGCGTTGTTCAAGTGGACAAACAGCAAACTTGAAGACAAAGAACTTCATCCATTGCTGATTATTGCGATATTTGTCGTTCATTTTTTGGCCATACATCCCTTCCAGGACGGCAATGGGAGATTGTCCAGAATACTGACGACACTGCTGCTTTTAAAAAGCGGCTATGCGTATGTGCCTTACAGTTCCCTGGAAAGTGTTATTGAGCGAAACAAGGAAAATTACTATCTGGCATTACGGAGAACCCAGAAAACTTTCAAATCAAAGAACGTCAAACACGACGCGTGGATACTGTTCTTTTTGAAATCGCTTAAAGCCCAGAAAGACATGCTTGCCCAAAAAATCGAACGAGAAAAAATAATTACAAAACTTCCAAAGATATCAAAACAGATCATTGGACTGATAAAAGAACATGGAGAATTGTCAATATCTGAAATTGAAACCATGACAAAAGCCAACAGGAATACAATAAAAGTAAGGTTGCGTGAACTTGTAGCAGATGGGTATTTAGTCCAGCAGGGAAAAGGAAAAGGAACCAGATATACAATCGGCATCAGATAACCTGCGTGGGCGGACAGCTTCCGCAATTATTCTTTACCCGAGTTTCTTCTTTAGCAGTACGTTTTCTATAAACGTATCAATCGTTTTGAGGAAGGGCTTTTGTCGGCCTGCCGGTAGTCTCTCGATCTTTTTCTTTCTGATGAAAAATGTTGGAGATCTGCAAAGGATTGACACCGTGATTTTATGGGTATATATGGGTAGTGTTGTGGGTGTGAAAAAGGGCGCTGGCTTTTTTTTTCGACCACCTACACCTATGAATCAACAAGAATTTTTGAAAAGCAGCTCTTTGACAATCAGAAAAATTTTAATAAACAATCGATACCATTAGAAGAATTCGGTTGGTCAAAAACGACCAAGGCAATTCTCAACGCCGAAAACCGCCATACCTCGGTTGCTCCGCAGACGCCTGCCTCGGGTGATACCAAGGTCGAATTTTTGTATGACTACATGGGCCGGCGGGTTAAGAAATCCCTGTCATCATACAACGGCACCGACTGGTCAGAAACTTCCATTACGCTGTTTGTCTACGACGGCTGGAATCTAATCCAGGAACTTGACGGCACGCAGACTACCCCGACCGTTCAGAAATCCTATGCCTGGGGGCTTGACCTTTCTCAGAGTCTGCAAGGCGCGGGCGGAGTCGGGGGCCTGTTAGCCATGACCGACGGCACAAGCACCTATCTCTACTGCTACGACGGCAACGGAAACGTCGGCCAGATGATTGATACTTCCGGTTCCCTGGTTGCCAATTATCAATACGATCCGTTCGGAAAGATGATTTATTCCGATGGCCTTCTAAAAGACAACAATCCTTTTGGGTTCTCGACTAAATATGCAGATCCTGAAACTGGACTGTATTACTACGGTTACAGATATTACTCAAGTGAGTTGGGGAGGTGGTTGAGAAGAGATCCAATAGGAGGGATTGGTGAGTTTGATTTATATTTATTTAATTTGAACAACGCCATCGGCCACATTGATGTTTTAGGGCTCAAACGGAGAGATAGGTTACCACCTAATTATGACTGGCGATATGGTAATCCTTACTATAATAGACTCGGCCAATCTATGAAACTGAGCATGACAAAGCCTTCATCGGGAAAATCTATTCAATGGTCTCTTATTAAAAATTTTATGGCTCTTCCGGCATTCTAATGGGTCTATATAACATATTGTGTTTCAGCTATAAAGAATTCCATGGATGATAAAACATTATATACAAAGATATTAGGGTTAAAGCCACCCTGGTTCATCACAGAGGTGGCAGTTAAAGAAAAACAAAATCGTATTGACATCTGGGTAAACCATGAGCCTGGCATACGCGTACGGTGTCCTGTGTGCGAGAAGTTTTATGGCGTATATGACCACGGTCCTGAACGCGTATTTCGTCATTTGGACACATGCCAGATGAGCACGTTTATTCACGTAAGATTGCCGCGGGTCAACTGTCCGGATCACGGGGTTAAGCGTATAGACTCCGAATTTGGAGAAAATGGTTCGGATATGACCTTTGCCTTTGAAAGCTTTGTTATTCGTGTGGTTCAAGAATGCAGTATGGAGGCAAGTTCGCGCCTTTGCGGATTGAGCTGGGATCGATGCTGGAATGTGGTGACCAGAGCAGTCAATCGAGGCCTCAAGCTTAAGGGGGAAAAAATGGGGACGTCTATGCTTTTATGCGTTTCTCACAGCGTTTTCATGTGTGTTAGTGGGTGACGGTTTTTTTGCCCAACGGCCATAGGGAATGTTATCAATCTTATGGTCAAAAAAACTCAAAAACCCTGGAATGTACAATGTGGGAGGTCAATTTGTATATTCCAGGGTAAGCGTCAAGTTAACCCCATCTTCACAAGCTGGGCGAGCCGTGTCAAGATAGCGCCAAAAATTTAATTCGGAAAGGCGCTATTATGAAAAACAAGAAAATTAACCGCGAACAGGAACGAGCGGAGAAACGACGGTTCTGGGAACGGCATATTCAGATGTGGCGGGCCAGTGGCCTGAGCCAGACGGAATATCAGCGAAAAAACAATTTGTCTAAATGGCAATTTGTGTACTGGAAGAAAAAGTTCGAACAACCGGTTTCATCAGATGTCTCCCTGGTTCCGATTTCCTTGCCGCAAGCCATGCCGTCCGCACCGTTAAGCCTGGTCGTTAATAACCGATACCGGATAGAAGTATCCGAAGGATTTCAGCCGTTGGTTCTGGAGCAGGTTCTGGAAGTAGTGGACCGGCGATGATGTTCTTTCCCAGCCAAACGCGGGCTTTTCTGGTGATGGGTCATACGGATATGAGAAAATCCATCAATGGCCTGTCCATTATGGTGGAAGGCCAGATTGAACTTGACCCGTTTTCCGGCCATTTATTTGTTTTTTGCAATCGGCGTCAAACGATCCTCAAAATATTATACTGGCATCGGAACGGTTTTTGTCTATGGCACAAGCGTCTGGAGAAAGAAAAATTTCGCTGGCCAGAGTCGTATGATGAGGTTATGGAGATCGGTTCCCGGCGTTTGGGGTGGTTGCTGGACGGGCTTGAGATTACCCAGGTTCGGGGACATGATAGGCTTCAATATTCCACAGTCATTTAAGTAAAAAATTACTACATAATCATAAAACAGGCTTGACATTGCATGATGGTTTTGTTATGTAAACCATTATGAACAGTGAGTCTGCACAACTTCAGAATACCATAAAAGATCTCAATAAAGTCATTCAGTCAGACAATGAATTGATTCAATTTCAGCATACCCGTATTGAGCATTTAGAAAAACAGAATCGTCTTCTAAGAGCCAAGCTGTTCGGCAAAAAATCAGAAAAGCACATATTTGACACCGATGACAAGCAGATGACCCTGTTTGACGAGGCCGAGGATATTGCTGAAGATGCCGACGAAAAAGAAGAAAAGATAGCGGTTACCGGGCATTCCAGGAAAAAAGGCGGTCGCAAGCCCCTGCCTGATGACCTGCCGCGCATAGACGTTATTCACGATATTCCGGAAGAAGAAAAGATGTGCGCCTGCGGCTGTGAAATGAGCCGTATCGGCAAAGACATTTCCGAGAAACTGGATGTTATTCCGGCCAAAGTACAGGTTATTCGCCATATTCGATACAAATACGCTTGCAAACAATGTGAAGGCGTAGAATCCGAACAAGGAGCAGTCAAGACAGCGCCGCTACCGCCGCAACTTATTCCGCAAAGCATCGCCACACCGGGCCTGCTAGCCCATATCCTGACAGCCAAGTTTGCCGACAGCCTGCCGTTTTACCGCCAGGAAAAGCAGTTTACCCGGATCGGGGTCGATCTTCCCCGGGCTACCATGGCCAACTGGACCATTCAGGCGGCAAAAAGGTGTCAGCCCTTGATTGACGGCCTATGCCAAGAGATCCGATCCGGTCCATTGATCGGCATGGATGAAACCACGGTTCAGGTTTTGAATGAACCCGGCCGGAATAATACCAGCAAATCCTATATGTGGGTTTTCCGCGGAGGTGATCCGGATAAACCGGCGCTGATCTATCAATATCACCCCACGCGATCCGGAGAGGTTCCTAAGAATTTCATAAACGGCTACGAGGGCTATATCCAGACTGATGGTTATAAAGGTTATAACAGCCTGGAGCAAGCCTCCAATATTATTCACATCGGCTGCTGGGCGCACGCACGCCGTAAGTTTCATGAAGTGATTAAGGCCCGTCAGCCGGTAAAAAAAGGGAAGCCGCAGAAACCCGGCAGCGCGGAAAAGGCCATGAGTTTCATCGGCAAACTGTACCAAGTGGAAAGCCGAGCCGATAAAGCGGAACTTTCCCCGGATCAACGGCGCGAGCTTCGACAGGCTGAGGTCTTGCCAATCTTGGAATCTTTTAAAAAGTGGCTGGACAAACGCAGTCAACAGACACCGCCTCAAGGACTGCTGGGAAAAGCTATCAATTACACTCTGGACCAATGGGACCGGCTGACCGGCTATGTTCAGGACGGACGTCTGCGACCCGATAACAACCTGGTGGAGAACGCCATTCGGCCCTTTGTTTTGGGACGAAAAAACTGGTTATTTTCCGGGCATCCCCGGGGTGCGGCCGCCAGCGCCGCCATCTTCAGCCTGATCGAAACGGCCAAGGCGAACGGGCTGGAACCTTATGCGTACTTGCGATATATTTTTGAGCAGATTCCACTGATCGACGGCACCCCGGAAGAATACAAAAAATTACTGCCGCAACACCTCGATCCAGCCGCTCTGAGTTCCCCGACCTGATGGGGTGGGGTTAACTTGACGCTTACATTCCAGGGTTTTTGCCTTTTTGCGCCACGCCCGCAAAAAGCGCACCCATTCTGCCGGCCGTCCTCGCCTGTTGCCGTGCGGGTAAGCGTTTCTTTCATATGAGAAGGTTTTGATTTCGGGATTTGTTAATGACTGTGGTTCGGCATTATCATGTGAGTGCAAGTCATGTCAATGGAAGAGATCTGCGCTACAGGCATGCTAAAGAATAATGCGAACATCCGGGCTGTCCAGGAGCTTTTAGACCATGCTATTTCTTGACGCCACGCAGACCTACACGCATGTCAATATCTCTGATATGAAAAAGATCCACAGTCAATGCCATCCACGGGAGAGGGCCCCTGTATAAGAGAAAATTATTCTGTTGGGAAGAAGGGTAAGATAGTTTTTTGATGTGATGATTATGTTGAATTGTCGTTGAAGTCCTTTTCAGGTATATCAGCCTGTTTTAAGATAGTCTTAAGCGTCCAGCGATCTATCTCTTTATGATCGGGGACAATTAGGACCTGCCCTGTAGTGTAGTTTTTTATTTTGATGTGGCTTCCCTTTTGAGAAACTTTTTCATACCCAAGCTTTTGCAATACCTTGATCAGTCTGCGCCCGGATATCAGGTGCGGCTTGGGACTCATACAGAAAGCTCACTGACTTTATACTGGTCTTTGGGAAGCGGAAAGTCCACCGGGTCTACTTCGAGGTAAAGCTCTATGGCTTCTTTGAGGTTTTTGAGTGCTTCTTCTTCTGTTCGTCCCTGAGTCACACATCCTTTAAGGGCGGGACAATAGGCCGTAATGTAACCGTCCATTCCTTGCTCTAAAACAATTTTAAGCTTCATTTTGTTGCTCCTACAAATCACTTTGCCTGAAGTGCTGTGTTCTCATCAGGTAAAGGGCTCACCTTAAATCACTGTTTAACATCTACAATCAATTATTATTGATAATAGCAGGCATGTCAAAGAATATTTGTCGATTTTGATTGTGGAGAGGGAAACCAGCCTTATACTATGCAAAAATTCGTACGGAGAGAGAAATAGCCATACTAAGGGCTCAAAAAGAAAAAGGCAGAAATATTTCATCCGTTTTTGTGCTTTGCTTGACCTGTTTGATGACTGGATTAGTCGGTCAAGCCGAGTAATGACTCCTTTGCACGTCATCATCCGGCTCGACCGGATGATCCAGAGTATAATTGGCTGTATTCAGAATAACTGGCCTGTCGGATTTGCTGGATTGCCCGGTCAAGCCGGGCAATGACATCAAAGGTAAACCGGGCAATGACAATAAGGTTGTCGGGCAATGACATCAAAGGCAAGTCGGGCAATGACGTGAAGGTAAAGGCCGCTATCAGGCAGCCCTTTTTACGTAGTAGTGATTAAGCAGGCCGCGAGCAGGGATTGACAATGTACTTCTTCGGGATTGGCGGGTTTTTCCGGATAATCAAATCCGTCTGGTATGCGATTATTTATACCCTGGTGAGGGCGTTGAGTATTATGATGGGTTTCAATGCAGCGCAGGACATGCCGAAAATGTTTTTCTCTCAGAGGGATGATCTTGTCCAGCGTCTCCCTGGCTTCCCGGACAAACCGTTCGGCATAGGCATTACACATGGGTGTCTGAGGTGGGGTTTTTACGATTTTAATGCCATCGGTTTTAATAATGTGATCCAACGGTATAAAACTTGAGTCCCGGCCATGAATAATATACCTGCAGGGAACCTGGTCGTCGGCAAGTTTCATGGACAGGTTTCTGGCTTGTTGTTTCATCTTGGCGGAGTTCGGGTGGGGCGTGCAGCCGGCGATATGAATGCTGCGGGTTCCCAGATTAATAAAAAATAACACGTAGAACGTAACGAGCCCTCTTGACGTCCAGACTTCTTCAGTAAAAAAGTCAGTCACCCGTCCAACCGGCTCGTTTCTAGTTGACGGCTTTTTGACGGCCCGTTATGTCATTATATGGTCTGGTAGAATATTGGCAGAATTGAAAGGAATTCATTGAATTCTGTGGCATCTATTGAACGTATTGAATTAATGTTTTGTCTGTTTAAATGCTGGTAATCAAAAGAGAAACAATGTATTTCGGCTACTTGGTAGAAAGGGCAGTTAAATATTCGACTCCCGCCACCACCATGTATTACATCTATATTCTCCATATCTGCGCACGCAGGTGGTTGACACGACCAGATGATGAGCGGCCTGTAAACTTTGTGTCTTTTGTCAACAACGCCTCTAATTCCTCGATAACGAACCTTTCCCTCAAATTTATTGGGGTTAAAACGACCAGCAGTTGACTGAAAAGGTTCCAATGTCGTACCATCTCTTATTTTCCTTGAGGTTTGGGGGCTTTTTATTCTGTTTTAGAAAAAGACATTTTATAAGATGATGACACCCAAAAAAGACAGCCGCATACATGGCACGAACAAAAAGTAAAGCGCCCTTGACTGAATTGGCAGGGATTTTTTTTATATCTGCAGCCCTTTTAGCCCTTGAAATCTGTCTGACACGTATCTTTGCCGTAATGATATGGTTCCATTTTTCTTTCCTGGCCCTCGGCATTGTCATGCTGGGATTTGCCTTTGCAGGGATTGTGCTGGTCCTTTTTCAGAAAATCGAAAAAACGCGAGCGACTGCCGCTATTGCCGGGTTGGGTTTCGCTTTGGCCTCGGGGCTAGGCGTAGCCTTGATGATATGCCAATCGATGATTTTCGACCATTTCTACAAACTGAAGGCGATACATTACTTTCTCGTGCTTTCTACTCCGGTTTATATGATCCCTCTGTTCCTTTTTGCCCTTCTTATGGTTGTCGTATTTACCTCAGGCTTCACCTGTGCCGGTGTGGCGGTTGCGGTAATGTTTGCCGGAAGGCCGCGGGATGTCGGTCGCCTGTATTTTGCCAACCTGGTCGGCGGAGGGCTGGGAAGCCTTTTAATCCTTCCTCTTCTTGCACGGGTAGGCGCCCTGGATGCCATACTGGCCATCATCCTGATTATCCTTTTAGGGACTTTTTGTTTCATTGGCTCCAATCTCCGACGTTCCGGCTGGAAGTTCGCAGCCTGCATTGCATTTGCGGCAACTGTCATTGCCGTCATGGGAATAACCGACAGCAACACACCGTTTGCCGAAAGCCTTCTGGTCCGTCAGGATGTTACGAAAGAAAACCGGCTTTTTCGAAAATGGAATTCATTCTCCTGTGTGGATTTCTATCTAGTGGACAAAAAGGATCCGCTTTATCGTGAATCATTGTGGGGGTTGAGCAGAACTTATCAGGGAGATACCCCGGAACTGGTCAAAATGATCATAGATTCATGGGCTGTTACGGCCGCCTATCGAATGAATGATAATACCCTTGACCTTCCTTTTTACGAATACCTGCCGACAAATCTGGCTTACAATATTCTTTCCCGTCCTTCGGTTCTGGTGCTTGGTGCGGGCGGCGGTGTTGATATCCTCTCTGCTCTTCATTACCGGGCATCCTCGGTGACCGGGGTGGAAATCAATCCATCTATTGTCGAAGCCATGAGAAATGAACTGGCCGGCTTTTCCGGAGACCTATACAACCGATCCGATATCGCGGTCCATGTTGCCGAGGGGCGCCATTGGCTGAGTCGGGACCGAAACACCTATGATTTGATTCACCTGTCCGGCGTGGACTCACTTTCCGGTGCCCTGTCATCCGCTTACTGTTTTTCGGAGAGCTACCTCTATACGATTGATGCCTTCAGCGATTACCTGGCGCATTTAACTGATGACGGTATCGTTTCTCTACTCAGGGCCGCTTTTACCCCGCGCATGGAGATGGAGATGCTTCGACTTCTCACTACTGCCTCAGAGGCCCTCAATCGCAGTGGCATCAAGTCTCCGGAACGTCATCTGATGATTGTCCATTCCAATGTGAACCTTTTTGCGGTGTTATTGGTGAAAAAGAAACCTTTAACCCCGGCACAGATGCATGCTATTGATATCGCTTGTAAAAATAAAGGTTTTTCAGTCCTTTACAGCCCTGACCGTCGGCTGGAAAACGCTTTTTATTCTTTTTTCAGGGCCTCCGATAAGAGACATTTTTATGACCGCTATCCTTTCAAGGTTACGCCGGTCACAGAAGACAAACCCTTCTTTTTTAATTTTGCAAAGGTTTCCAATGTTTTCAGGCCGCCCGATATGGTCTATTTGCTTTACTTCATAGGCGAGATGGTGCTTTGGGGCGGAACTTTTCTGGCTTTGATCCTTTTACCCGTTTTTGTCGTATGGCCGGTTAAGTATTTTCGAAAACGAAAAATCCCTGTTCGCCGTCCCTGGGTATTGATGACATATTTTATGGGTATTGGAATCGCGTTCATGATGGTGGAGAATATTTTTATCCAAAGGTTTACCATCTTTCTCGGTCAACCGGTCTACTCCCTGTCACTGGTGCTTTTCTGCATGATGGTGTTCGCGGGGATGGGGAGTTACTGGTCGGGGTTGTCCCGGGAAAAAAGATGTCAGCGGATACTCGTGGCATGCGGGATACCGGCGTTATTGCTGGTCACCTTCCTGATCGCAGAAATCGTTTTTTCGGTTTTGTTACATGCCGGCCTGTTCACACGCCTGATGGCCTCGGCGGTTATGCTGGCGCCCTGCTGTTTTCTTATGGGGCTACCTTTCCCGTATGGAATTCGACGTCTTGAAATAAATGAGACTCGTGCTATTCCCTGGGCCTGGGCATTAAACAGCTATGCCTCGGTGCTCGGTGCTTTTCTCGCCGTTATCGGGAACATTAACCTGGGATTCACCGCCACATGTACTATTGCGGCTGTCATTTATGCTGCCTGCGGGGCTCTTTTGTTCCAATGGCGGCCCCTGAAGAACGGCCATTCTTTTTCCGGGTCAAACCCTCCGTTATAAAAAACAATACATCAACTAAGCGGCTTTTACGCCTTGCCAATCATAGATTTGTCGTGTTAAAAAAAATACGACAAACGGCAAGAAGTTTTTTTATTATAATATAACTAATTGATCTGTTGAGAAATTAAATGAATTTTGTCGCACTTATCCGTGGCTTTCGTAAAACATAACGGGTAAAAAATATTTAAATTTGTGGATATACATCTGCTGTGTCGATTCAATCATATTGCAAGAAAATCCCAGGCGTGGATTTACCACCGGGCTACCTGAAAAGCATAAACAAGACGAAAACCGGATATTCAACCTGACTTCGAGAGGAACTCTAATGACCAGACTGAAATTCATGCTGATATGGATTGTCTTCATGCTGCCCCTGATACAGACCGCCGCCTTCGCTAATGCTGCGGAAACCGCTGATGACGGTTACCGGTTCGATGAAATCGTGGTCACCGCCACCCGCCGGGAAATCCCCAGACAGGATGTGGCGGCGAATATTACGGTCATCGACCGTGAGGCCATCGATCGCGTGCCCGCGAGCACGGCCGGGGAAGTGCTTCAGTATATTCCCGGTGTATACGTAGAGTTCAACGGGGGGCCGGGGGCCATGGCCACGGCCCGGATCCAGGGGGCTGAAACCCGGCATGTGGCGGTCTATGTGGACGGCGTGCCTCACAACATCCTGGCCAACCCCCTGACGGATCTCACCGGACTGCCGGTCGAGGCCATTGAGCGTATCGAGGTTTACAAAGGCGCGGCCTCCTCGGCCTGGGGGTCATCCCTGGGCGGGGTCATCAACATCATCACCCGGACGCCGGACCCGGACAAGGCCATCGGGGCGTCTGCCCGCGCCTCCTTTGGCAAGGCCGACACCACCAGAAACTGGGTCCAGCTCACCGGCACAAAGAACCGGTTGGGGTATTTTTTGTCCGCCAGCTACAATGAGAGCGATGGCTTTACGGACAATTCCGCCTATGACCAGACCGCTTTCTACGGCAAGCTCAATTATGATATCACGGATGCCACCCAGGTGAATTTCGTCTGGAGCGATGATGACGGACACAATGAAGATCCGCTCTTCAGTTTTCCGGAATTCTGGGACGACATCTACCGGGACCGGTCCTACCAGCGGCTGCTTTTTGAAACCTTTTTAACCGACCGGCTCGGCTTCTCCGTGGAAGGCCGCCATCACTATTTTGATGCCCTCATCGAAGATGTTTACGCCGACCGCCGGGAAATCTTCAATGATTACGAGGAAACCACCTGGGGCGGGAGCGCCAGGCTCCTGTGGACCCCGAATCCGGCCCATGACGTCAACCTGGGAGTCGACGGCGACCGGGGGCGGTTCGACTGGATTTACTACACCCGAAAATATGACACACGGAACTGGGCGGTCTATGCCAACGACACCTTCACCCGGGACAGATTCACCGTCAATGCCGGGCTGCGCTACGACGACAACCGGGATTTCGGGTCCGCCGTGAGCCCTTCGGCGGGCGTTGTCTATCGCCTGTTTGACGATCAGGCCCTGGTGCGGGCCCAGGTGGCCAAAGGGTTTTCCGCGCCGCCCGCCGCCTGGGTCAAGGATCCTGTTTACGGCACCGAAGACCTGGACCCGGAAACCGCCGTGAACTACCAGGTGGGCACGGAACTACGCTTCTGCCGAATCCTGCGGCTGGAAATCAACGCCTTTTACGCGGATGTGGAGGACCTCATCCGCTATGATGCGGACACCCGCAAATACGAGAATATCGACGAGATCACCCGCAAGGGCCTGGAAGGCACCTTTGCTGCGGCCTTTGACTTCGGCCTGGACCTTTCCGTTTCCGGAAGTTTCACCGACGTGAAAGATGGAACCACCCGCCAGGAGGTAAAGGACATTCCCAGGCAACAGTACCAGGTATCCGCGATTTACAACCGGCGCTGGATGACCCATTCCCTGCTGGGAAAATACACGGATTACAACTCCACCTTTCCGGAAACCAAAGACAAAAAATTCGTGTTCGACTATCTGTTCAAGGCCCGGCTGCCGGAAATCCGGTACCTGGACCAGGCCGAGGTGTTCTGCGCCGTCTATAACCTGTTCAACTCAAACACCGTCTACCGCATCGACTGGCCCCAGCCGGGCCGGTGGATGGAGGCGGGGATCGAACTGGTTTTTTAATCGTGCTTGAGTAATACGATAAAGACCGGGGTAGCCAAAAGAAAAAGGGCCGTTCATTACGAACCGTCTGGACATGGCATCGATATAGGTTTTTTGAAACAAAAAGCTGCCCGGCGCCAGATCGGCGATCAGGCGGTCAAACTGCTGAAAATATATTTGCCGGGTCTCCGGGTCTTTTGCGTTCAAGGCCAGGTGCGCCAGGCGGGCGGCCTCCGGCGAGTCAAAGCCGCCGGCTATGGATCGTGTTTCTTCCGTCTTGACCCACAAGTTGAGGACTTGTTCCGGTCGACGACCGTGAGTGGACAGGCTGGTCAGCACGGCCTGAAAGGCCGTGTTTTGAAAATAGCGGGCAAGGAGTTCATCAATCGTCAAAGACCTCAGATGGACCCGAATGCCCACATCATTCAGGCAGAGTTGAATATACCGGGCGATTTTAAGGTCGGTTTCGTTGCCGGAAGGCAGCAGCAGCTCAAATTCAAAACATTTCCCGTTTTTCATCAGGCATCGGGTTTGCGGGTCCAGGGTCCAGCCAGCCTTTTCAAGCAGTGCCAGAGCATGGGACGGATTATAGGGAAGGGGTTTAAGATTTGGATCATGCCCGGCAGACTTGTTGCCCATGGGACCCGCAGTTACCTCGGCCATGCCGTCCAGCATGCATTGGACCATATAGTCCCGGTCAATGGCTTGGGTCAGGGCCCGTCGGACCTGTGGATTTTCAAACAAAGGATGGTGGGTATTATACAGCAGTATCTTGTAATACGGGTAAAGGCCTATTGAAAAGTAAAACCGGTCGCTATATTGTTTAATGATTTTATAGTCTTTCAATGTCAAATCATCGGCAATATCGGTATCCCCTTTGATCAGGCGGAGCCAGGATGCCTCCCGGTCTTGAATATAATAAAAAATCACCTGGTCAATAGCCGGTCGGCCGTTGTAATAATTCTCATTGGCCGCAAGGATCACCTGTCCGTCAGCCGTGTGCTCGACAAACTTAAAATGGCCGGAGCCGATGGGTGACTCGTCCGTATTCAGGTATGCCTGACAAGCCGGAGAAGGAATAATTTCCATATCCCATATATTATCCAGTAACTCAGGAACATCCTGTTTCATGCGGATTTCCAGCTCATGGGTATCGATTGCCTTCAGGCTTGCGATGATATTACCCAGGCTTTTATTCCTGTTTTCAGTAGTCGATCGGATTGAAAATAGTACATCATCGGCCGTTAGCGGATCCCCGTTGTGAAAAAGAGCATCCCTTCTTAAGCGGATCCGCCAGGTAAATATTTTTGGATCATAATTCCAGGCTGTTGCCAGATCCGGTTCGAGGCCCCCTTCCGTGTTCGGCATGAAAAGATAGCTGTAAATAAACGGGAACACATAGGTTGAACCCGAACAGTCCACCTTATGCGGGTTAAAGGAACCAAAATCGTAGTCCACATCGAATCGTAGGATATTGCCGGGAGCATCGGTGGCAGGAGGGGCATCATGATCTTTGTCCAGGGAGCAGGCGGGCAGCAGAAGGAAAAGTGCCATAAACCATGCAACATAAAATATCCGCTGTGAGAATGTCCGCACTATCAATCCGGATTCGTAATTAGTATTCGAGATTTTCTTAAAGCAGGTGCCATGATAGCTCAAATTAATCGCTATCGTCAATTCGTGAACTCTGCTTGCGTCTCCTGTCTTAAATACGATATTAATATATTTTTATGGTTTGTACCCGACAACATTCCCGGCCGGCAGAAAGCCGGGGCGGCTGAAAAGCCGATGTATAAGATCCGGGGAGAAAACAATATGTCCGATATTCAATGGCACCGCCTGACAATAGAAGCCATTACCGCGGAACTGGGTGTGGATGTGCGCAACGGCCTGGACAGCGCCGAAGCAGAAAACCGGCTGGCCGAATACGGCCCCAACGAACTGGAAGACCGGGGTGGCAAACACCCGCTTAAAATCCTGCTGGAGCAGGTGACCAGCACCATGGTCCTGATCCTGATCGTGGCGGCGGTGATTTCCGGTTTTCTGGGCAAGCCCACCGAAACCATCGCCATCGCTGCCATTGTCGTACTCTTCGCCCTGCTGGGATTCATCCAGGAATACCGGGCGGAAAAAGCCATGGCCGCCTTGAAAAAAATGACCGTTCCGACCGTGCGCGTGCGGCGCAACGGGGAGGCTCTGGAAATTTCGGCCCGTGACCTGGTGCCGGGAGATGTGGTGGAACTGGAGGCCGGCGACCTGCTGCCGGCGGACTTGCGCCTGGTGGAAAGCGCCAACCTTCGTATCCAGGAAGCGGCACTGACCGGGGAATCGGAACCCGTGGACAAGCACGCCGATCCACTTGACCGGGATGACATTGCCCTGGCCGACCGGCGAAATTGCGCCTATATGGGCACGGTTCTGGCCTATGGCCGCGGCGCCGGTATTGTTACGGCCACGGGTATGCGGACCGAACTGGGCCGCATCGCAGAAATGATTACCGGGGTGACCGACCCGCCCACACTGCTTCAGAAACAGCTGGACGCTGTCGGCAATTATCTGGCCCTGGCCGGCAGTGTGGTGGCCGCCGTTGTGATGGGCATCGGCCTGTTAAAGGGTGAATCCCTGAGTGACATGTTCCTCATCGCGGTCAGCGTGGCCGTGGCCGTGGTGCCCGAAGGCCTGCCGGCGGTGGTGACGATTACCCTCGCCCTGGGCGCCCAGCGCATGCTCCGGCGCAATGCCCTGATCCGGAAACTGTCGGCGGTGGAGACCCTGGGGTCGGTGACCGTTATCTGCTCGGACAAAACCGGAACACTGACGGAAAACCGGATGACCGTGACGCTTCTCGATGTGGACGAGCATCGCCTTGATCTGGGCGATATGGAACAGCCTGTGCCCGGATCGGCCGCGGAAGAAGAACAGGAAGCGGTTTTATGCGGGCAGTCGCCGGCCATCTGTCTGCTTTTGGGGTGCGGTGCCCTGTGTAACGATGCCTACCTGCTGCCCGACCCGGATACGGGCGGTTACGCGGTAACCGGTGACCCCACGGAAGGGGCCCTGCTGGTGGCGGCCGCCCGGGCCGGACTCACCCGTAGAACACTTGAAAAAAGCCTGCCGCGTAGCGATGAAATCCCTTTTGATGCCGAGCGCCGTTTGATGACCACCGTGCACGATTTGCCCCGTAATATTCAGGATGTTCCACCGAACATGAACGCATTGTCACGACTGGACACATCCCGGGTGGTCATTACCAAAGGGGCGGTGGACAGCCTGCTGCCGGTTTGTGACCGGATCTGGTCGGTTGACGGGCCGGTGGCAATGGATGAAGCCGGCCGCAAGCGAATCGAGGCGGCCAATGTCCGCATGGCGAAAAACGGCATGCGCGTTCTGGGCCTGGCCGTCAAGGGCAAATCTGAAAAAGAAAGCGATGTTGAAGAGATGCCCCTTGAAGCAGGCCTGGTCTTTCTGGGCCTGTTCGGCATGATCGATCCGCCCCGGCCGGAAGTCAAATCCGCGGTTCAGACCTGCCGGACAGCAGGCATCCGGCCGGTCATGATTACCGGTGACCATCCCCTGACCGCCCGTTTTATCGCCTACGAGCTGGGCATCAGCCCGGACGGCGAGGTGCGCACCGGGGCTGAGCTTGATAAGATGACCCCGGCGGAACTGGCCGCAGCTGTGGACCGGGTTTCGGTTTTTGCACGGGTTTCGCCCGAACACAAGCTTCGCATCGTGGACGCCCTGCAGGCCAAAGGCCACGTGACGGCCATGACCGGTGACGGTGTAAACGATGCGCCGGCCCTGAAAAAGGCGGACATCGGTGTGGCCATGGGCATCACCGGCACGGATGTCTCACGTGAGGCCGCCCGTATGGTGCTGCTGGATGATAATTTCGCCACCATTTTGGCGGCCGTGGAAGAGGGCCGGACCATTTACGGTAATATCCGCAAGTTCGTTAAGTTCAGTGTGGCCGGGAACCTGGGCAAAGTCCTGGTTATGCTGCTGGCGCCCCTGACGGGGATTTCCGTGGCCCTGCTGCCCCTTCAGCTGTTGTGGCTGAACCTGCTCACGGACGGCCTGCTGGGACTTGGTCTGGGGCTGGAGCCGGCCGAACCGGGTATCATGGAAGATCCGCCGCGTTCTCCCCGGGAAGGTTTTTTCAGCGGGGGCATGACAGGGCAGATTCTGCGTATCGGCACGGTCATCGGCCTGACCGCCCTGGTCCTGGGGGTGGTGTATTACGATCCTGCCGATTCCGCGAACAATGTCTGGCAGACCATGATGTTTACCTCTCTGGCCTTTCTGCAGGTCGGTCAGGCCCTGGCTTCCCGATCGACACGGGCAAGCTTTTTCTCTCGAAAACTTGAACCGAATCATGTTCTGACGGCGCTCAGCCTGGTCGTTGTGCTGCTGCAGCTGGCGGCCGTGTATCTTCCATACGTCAACGGTTTTTTCGGCGCTCAGCCACTCACCGTCCGACAACTTCTTCTGTGTGCGGCATCAGGAACGGCTGCCTTTATCCTGATCGAGGTGGAAAAATATGTCCGTTTTCAACGTTTCAAGAGAACCACCTGAAACCGGATTGTTCATGGTTGGCAGGTCACATGACAGACGCCGGTCGGTGTCTGTACGGCGTGAGGAAAATATTTTCGTTTAAAGAACAGCGCCACGTTGACCAAACCGATTAATACGGGGACTTCCACCAGCGGCCCGATGACCGCGGCAAAAGCCTGCCCCGAATCAAGACCGAAAACCGCCACGGCTACGGCAATGGCCAGCTCGAAGTTGTTTGAGGCGGCCGTAAACGACAGGGTGGTGGTCTGTTCATACGTTGCGCGGGCCTTTGTGGAAAGCCAGAAAGAAACAAAGAACATGATCACAAAATAAACGCACAGGGGAATGGCCACTCGGACCACGTCAAGGGGCAGCTCGACGATATATTCGCCTTTTAAGGAAAACATGACCAGGATGGTGAACAGCAGGGCAATCAGCGTGATGGGGCTGATTTTAGGGATAAAGTTTTTTTCGTACCGCTCGGCGCCCACGGTTTTCAAGCCGATCAGGCGGGAAAGCACGCCCGCAATAAAAGGGATGCCCAGGTAGATAAACACACTTTGGGCGATCTGCCCCATGGAAATATCCACCGCCATGCCTTCCAGTCCCAGCCATGCCGGCAGGATAGTGATGAAAACATAGGCGTAAACCGGGAAAAAAAGAACCTGGAAGATGGAGTTGAAGGCCACCAGCCCGGCACAGTATTCGCGGTCGCCCGATGCCAGGTCGTTCCAGACGATGACCATGGCGATACAGCGGGCCAGGCCGATCAGGATCAGGCCGACCATATATTCCTGGTGACCGGATAAAAACGAGATGGCCAGCAGAAACATCAGGATCGGGCCGATGATCCAGTTCTGCACCAGGGAAAGGGCCAGGACTTTTACATCGCGAAACACAAATCCCAGCTTTTCGTATTTCACCTTGGCCAGGGGCGGATACATCATCAATATCAGGCCGATGGCGATGGGGATATTGGTGGTACCCACTGAAAAACGGTTGATGAAATTCTTTATTTCAGGGTACAGATAACCACCGCCCACGCCCACGGCCATGGCCAGAAATATCCACAGGGTCAAAAATCTGTCCAGAACACTTAATCTTTTTATGGCGGTATCGTTCATATTACCTCTTTCTTCAGGTTGTAAACAGGTTGACGCCGAACAGATAGGTGATCATAAAATATATGCCGATGCCGATAAAAACAATTGCCGTCAAACGACGCAGATATCGCTCAACCAGTGTCAGCCCGTTGATGAACCGGGACGCGAAACGTGCACCGAAGGCCATCAGCAAGGCAAACCCGATGACCGGCAGGGCCGTACCGATGCCGAACCATAAGGGCAGCCAGATACTGGACTTGAATTTTAAAGCCAGGGGAATGACACTTCCGAAAAACAGGGCGGCTGAAACCGGGCAGAACGAAAGCGCGAAAACAAACCCCAGAAAAACCGCACCCGGTATGCCGCCCTTGCCCAATCGCTGAATGAAATTCGAATTCCCGTTACCGATTGCCGGCAGGCGCAGGGGAATGAGATCCAGGATAAGAATACCGGCCATAACCAGTACCGGACCCAGCAGTTTGTTCATGTACTGCTGCAGAAACATGGACACACCGGGTATGGAGAACAGTCCGGCCACAACCGCAAAACAGATCAGGATATAGGCCGCTGACCGGCCGGTGGTATAGGCGGTTCCGGCCACAAGGCTGCCGTAGCGGGTGTTGATCTGTTTGCCGATAAAGGTGGTGGCCGCGATATTGGTGGCCAGGGGGCAGGGCGAAATCGATGTCAAAATGCCGAACCACAGGGCTGAGATCATGGGTAGAGCAGATATGTCCATCAATTATTCTCCATGAATTTTCGGGTTTTTCCGGCCACATAATCGATAAATTGATTCTGGTCGTGGGCGAGCTTCCAGATGTCCGGGAGGTTCATCCAGCGGACCAGTTTGCCGTCTTTATATTCGGTGACAATCACGGACTTGGTGTAAAGCTGGAAATCTTTTACAAAGTGTTTATTCTCCGGTTCGTCGATGTCCAATGCCTGCCATTTCAGGCGGCCGGCTTCTACATGTTCTCTTAAATCATCCTTTACGGCCATCGCCGACCATTCTTCGATTCTCAAACAGGTGCTGCACCGCTTGCCCATGAAAAAATAATAAACGATGTATTCAGCAGAAATTTCTGCTATTGGGGCGTCCGTTTGGCTGCAACGTCCTGCCGAAGACCAGGCAAGCGACAGGAACGTGATGGCGAGGGATACAACAATCAATCTGAGTAAGCGGCATTTTTTCATTTGGTCTCCTTTTCCCTGATCCAGGATATGACCTCCTCTTTTTTGGGGCTTTTGCCCGCGCATTTCACATCACCGTCAAGGATGACCGCCGGTGTGGCGAACACGCCGTAGCCCGCGATTTTCATCAGATCGTGAACCATTTCAACCTCTGCAGGCACATCCGCTTCTTCCACGGCTGCTCGGACGATTTTTTCCGCCTGTCGGCATTTGGCACAGCCGGGGCCCAGTACTTTGATTTCAATCATGATTTTTCCTGTTTAACGGCTGTGATATCCAGGCTGGTGATGTAGTCACCCGGTCCGGCATTTGCCGGAAGGCCGTTGGTGATCTCCTGATAAAAGGGTTCAGCCCATTTGGTCATCTGGTTGATATAGTCGGATTTCATTTTGAGATCGGTCTCAACCAGTCCGACCGATCGGATCATTTCCCGGGTTTCCGCCACCGGTACGGCGCCGGCGATGCAGCTGACCAGTGCCTGTACGGAATTTTTGACCGCTTCGGGCAGGGGCTTTAAAAGCGCCAGGTCGGAAACCGATACCCGGCCGCCGGGCATTAACACCCGGGCGATCTCTTTCCATACCTGGTTTTTATCCGGCGAAAGATTGATGACACAGTTGGAAATGATGACATCCACGCTGGCATCGGCCACCGGCAGGTGCTCGATTTCTCCCAGGCGGAATTCAACATTGTCAAGGCCGCTTGATTCAAGGAAGACTTTTGCGTTTTGTCTGACTTTGTCGATCATGTCCGGTGTCATGTCGACACCGATGACACGACCTGTGGGGCCGACTTTACGGGCCGCCATAAAAGCGTCAAAACCGCCACCCGCGCCGAGGTCAAGCACCGTTTCTCCGGGCTTCAGTGATGCCATGGCGGTCGGATTCCCGCATGACAGCCCCATGTTGGCGCCGTCAGGGAGGGCGGCCAGATCATCGTCGCTATATCCCACAATCTCGGCAACCGAACCGGCGATCGTCATTCCGTTGTTCAAGTCCGGTCCGCAGCATAGTGCTCCCTGACGTGCAATCTTACCGTATTCTTCACGGACGGTTCCGCGGACATCCATATTTTCTTCATGGTTTGAATTATGATGCATCATTGGTTTCCTTTACCGTTGGCATTTTCCTGTTATTCTCCTGCATATATCCTCCGGATCGCATGACAAGATTTCCCGTAATTTTGTTTTATCCTGCAAGGCCGTCGGCGAGGCACCGGCGGTTTCAAATGCCCATTGAAGGGCTGTTCTGACTGCTTCCGGCGCATTTTCTCCGGCCACACGATAATAAGCCCAGCGTCCTTCTTTGCGCATATCGACCAGGCCGGCATGTTTTAAAATGGACATATGCTTTGATACGGTCGACGGCGCCAGTCCGAGCAGTTCAATGAGTTGACAGACACACAGCTCTCCTTTTTCAAGTGACAATAAAAGGCGAACGCGGCTTTCATCGGCAAGTGCCTTTGTGATGGTAATGAATTCTTTCATGCCAATCCCCATTTCGTTATATGGCGAATTATAGAAATGAAATCTGTTCCTGTCAAGCCTGTTTTACACCAAAACAGAAAATTTTATTTCAACCCGTTGCCTTGCAAAGGCCGGGTCGAACTGATATCACCCCATGAAACGCCTGATGATCTTAAAACAGAGGTGTTTCACATGACACCGGACAAATTGATATATAAATGCGGCTTTGCTATGGGCAAAGGCCTTAACCTTCAACAGAACAATCAATTTCAGCTTTTCTGGATCACACGGTCATGAAGAACCCGACTGATATACGTTTTCACCGCTACGGCATCTGGAACAGGAACCTTTATCTCTGGTGGGATTACTATAACGACCTTTATCTTAAAGGCGGTCTGAAGCGGCCGGTGATCCGGCTGTCTTCGTTTAAAGGCGCTTTGGGAAAATGGGAGGCGGCCACAAGGGCCATTACATTGTCCATCGCTCACATCGAGACGGATGACTGGCTCTGCGTTATGGAAACCCTGCGGCATGAGATGGCCCACCAGTACGTGGACGAAGTCCTTCGTCCGGTGAATGAAACCGCTCATGGACGGGCGTTTCAAGAGGCCTGTCAAAGACTGCGATGCGGTAATGGCCGGTCCGGCCAGGATGCCCCGCCGGAAGAGGACCGCGCCCTGCGACTTCTGAAGAAGGTCCTTTGCCTGGCGGCCAGTCCGAATGAGAACGAAGCCCAGTCGGCGGTTCAGAAAGCCCATGAACTCATGCTCAAGTATAATCTTGACCGGGTGGCCCTGGATCGTGACCGTGACTTTTCCTGCCTGACACTGGGCGCCATAAAGGCCCGGCACACGGCTGCGGAGTTGAGAATGGCCTCTCTGCTGGGGCGGTTTTTTTTCGTGGAAGTATTGTGGCAGTACTCATATGATGCCGGGCGTGACAAAACAGGTACGATCCTGACTGTTTACGGGACACCTCACAATCTTGAGATGGCGCATTATGTGTATGATTACCTGTGGACGGTGATGGGTTCCCTGTGGAAAGAGTACAAAAAAGCCCGGAAGATTTCAGGCAACCGTCAGCGGCAAAAATACTTTGCCGGTGTGCTTGACGGTTTTTACAAAAAACTGGAGTGGCAGGAACGCGTGATTCGGACGACGCAGGCCCTGGTGTGGAAGGGCGACCCCCGCCTGACGACATACTTCAGGTATCTGAACCCCAGGATCCGCACCAGTTACGGTGGGCGTCTGAATGCTACGGCCGCTTACCAGGCCGGGGTCAGCGATGGGCGAAACGTGACCCTCCACAGGCCGGTCGAGGAGAAACAGTCTTTTCAGGGTAGATACCTTACGCGTGACTGATGTCTTGTGCACGGCCGTATGGACACAGAAAAAAGGTTTAATTTCCGGAAGATTAATATATATAGGGAAATAGCAGGCTGGTCGATTTAAACGCGATGGCAGCGAAATTATAAATATCGGTTGTCATTGTAAATGTTCATTTTTTTCATCCCCCATATCAAGAGGTGAAAGTCATGGAAATTTTTATCGCTAAGGTTCAGGAGCTGGCCCCTTTGTACGGTATGAAATTCCTTGCGGCGTTGATTATCTTTATCGTCGGGAATTACGTGGCCAAGGGGACACGCTATTTTCTGCGGCGGATGCTCGAGAAGGGAAAGGTCGAGCAGACACTGATCGCTTTTACGGTTAATGTTACTTATGTGGCTGTAATGGCTTTTGTCGTCATTGCCGCCCTCAGCAAGCTGGGCATTCAAACCGCGTCGTTTATTGCGGTTCTGGGTGCCGCCGGCCTGGCGGTCGGACTGGCGCTTCAGGGATCCCTGTCCAATTTTGCCGCCGGGGTGCTGATGATTATCTTCAAACCCTTTAAAGTAGGCGATTTGATTGAAGCCGGCGGGGAGTCGGGGGTGGTGGAAGAAATCGGCATTTTTGTCACCGAAATCCGTTCACCGGACAATAAAAAAATAATCATTCCCAACGCCCAGGTCACCGGCGGCAGTATAATCAACCACACCGCCAAGGATACCCGCCGGGTGGATATGGTGGCCGGGGTAAGTTATAACGACGATCTGGACAAGGTCCGCGGTGTGCTGGAATCCATTCTGGCTGAAGATGAGCGGATTTTAAAAGACCCGGCGCCGATGATCGTCTTGCTGGAAATGGCCGACAGCAGTGTCAATTTCGGTGTCCGGCCCTGGGTGAAGACAAAAGATTACTGGAACGTTTATTTCGATACCCAGGAAAAAATCAAGAAACGTTTTGACAAAGAAGGCATCAGCATACCTTTTCCGCAGCAGGATGTGCATTTGCACAAGGTCGGGTAAACCGGACCGGGTAGCCTGATTCAATAAAAAGCGTTATTTATTTTATGAATGGAGGAATAAACGATGAGAACAAAAGTGATCGTAATGTCGATGGTGATGATAGCGGCTATGGGCACAATGATGCTGTTTGCCGGTACCGTTTGTGCGGAGACATCTGAGATGGGTTTAACAGGCGCCATGGGACTGGTCAAAACACTGACCGGTCAGCTCGATGTCACGGAAAAGCAGGCCACCGGTGGCGCGGGTGCGCTTTTTAACATGGCCAGAGGGCTTCTTCCCGAAACCGAATACGGCCAGGTCGCCGGTGCGATCCCGGGAATCGGTGATCTGATAAAAGCGGCACCAGATATCTCCAAGGCCTCGGCCCAGGCGTCCGATAAAATTTCCGGGCTGACCCGGGGGTTGGGCGCCGTCACCAGTGCCGTTGACAACGCCCAGAAATATACCGCAGTCTATGAACAATTCAAGGCCCTGGGCCTTGATACAGAGATGGTTTCAAAGTTCGTCCCGGTTATTCTTTCGTTTGTCCAGTCAACAGGCGGAGAGGCCGTGGTGAATATTCTCAAATCCGTCTGGGAATAACGGTCGATGTAAAATCCTGTGAACTGGGATTTGTAAAAACGGATGTCCCGAAGACGGCATAAAAATCAGTGTACAACAAGATGTTAAGCTGAAAAGTCCTATTTTGTGTAGATTTACGGTGGTTCGCCCGTGTCGATCAGCTGCTGGTTGGGATTTCCCAAAGTTAATAAAAACAAAATGAAAACGATAGAAATGATTGACATCGGATGAAAAATATGCTTAAATAATAGTAAATAAATCAGAAATTCATGCCAAGGCCAAACTCCGGGTGACCTGAGGACGGAAAGCTGCGGGTCTTTCAAAAAGAAAGACAGCCGGGCTGCCATGATTTAAGGAAGTTTTCAGCCGGATTATCTTTGGCAAAGATGACCCGGCTTTTTTAATTGCCTGCATGGGAGAGGGGGGGCCATGAAACCAAAAAAAACAACTGAGCGAGTGGCGTGTATTGCTTTAGCACTGCTTTTTGTTTGCATCCCGGCTTTTGCCACTGTTCATGAAGATTCATCCGGCAATGTCTCTCCGGCCAGGGGAAATGACCTGCTGCAGTTTACGGCTGGAGGTCATGTCCTTGGCTTTGAGAAAACCGGGGTCTATACGGCCACCGGAACGCATGTGCTGCGGATCAGATTTGGCGGTACGAAAGGTGTTATGCCAGAGGCAGCTGACATCAACGGAGAAAAGGGCAATGCAGCGCCCCTCCGGGAAGTTCGGTATCCTGAACTGTGGACGGGAATCACGTTGACATACACCCCTGCCGAGGACAGTATTTTCGAGAGTATTTATTATGTAGCGCCTCACGGAGATGTGAGTGCTATTCGCCTGATATACAATGTGCCGGTTGAAACAGGGGAAAACGGCGCCTTAACGATGAAATTCCAAACCGGGATCATGACCGAATCCGCACCGATTGCCTGGCAGGAGATCGATGGGCAAAAGGTGCCGGTGAAAGTGGCGTTCCGCAAAACAGGTAAGCATGAAGCCGGTTTTAAGGCAGGTGCGTACAATCCGGACTACCCTTTGATTATCGACCCGGAACTGGCCTGGAACACATTTCATGGGGCGCTTTTCGAAGATTATGCCCGTGATATAGCAGTCGACAATGCGGGAAACGTTTATGTGGCCGGTAGGAGCACATATTCGTGGGGTACACCGGTCAGGGCCAAGTCTGACCAGTATGACGGGTTTGCCGCTAAATTTGACAGCAGCGGCAACCTGGTTTGGAATACTTTTCTGGGGACCATATCCAATGACGCGGCCAGCCACATATTGCTGGATGATTCAGGAAATATCTATGTATTCGGTTCAAGTGTCTGGTCGTGGGGTACGCCGCTTGCCGAACCGGGAGATGGTAGTGGCGGTGCCTTTCTCGTTAAACTGGACAATGACGGTAATTTGATCTGGAATACCTTCCTGGTTTGGGGTTCGTTTACTTCCGTCGTAATGGACGGGGCAGGGA
This sequence comes from Desulfosudaceae bacterium, assembly GCA_963674745.2. Classification (GTDB taxonomy): domain Bacteria; phylum Desulfobacterota; class Desulfobacteria; order Desulfobacterales; family Desulfosudaceae; genus JBFMDX01. Next base: position 67,785 of record CAXXDV010000003.1, read on the forward strand.
ATTTTTACGGGACCGGCTATTCCACTTCGACCTGGGGAACGCCGATCAGCCCCAAAGTGGGAGATGAACACACTTTTAATGCCGTTGTTGCCAAAATGAACAACACCGGATCCGTGATTTGGAACACCTTTCTGGGAGGTTCCCTTGTGGGCGCAGAGGGCCATAGCATTGAACTGGACGCTTCCGGAAATATCTATCTGGCCGGCAGAGCCGGAGAGAACTGGGGAACGCCGATTGTTTCCCATACCGGGCATCCGGGCAACGTTTATTACGCCGATATCTGGGTCGCCAAAATGGACAACAATGGCCAGGTATTGTGGAACACCTTTATGGGCGCGCTGGGCACTAACGAATGGATTGATTCCCTGTGGTCCCGGGCATTGGCACTTGACGGATCAGGAAACATTTATGTGACTGCTTACAGTGAAGCCGCCTGGGGGACGCCGCTCAACGCCTTTGCCGGTGGAATTACGGATGCTTTTGTCGCCAGGCTGGACAACAACGGCAACCGGATCTGGCACACGTTTATGGGGTGTACAGATCAGGATGTGACCAGTGGTATCGCAGTGGATGAATGGGGCGATATATATGTCTGTGGCGAAAGCCTGGCCACCTGGGGCACACCGATTAATGCTTTTGTCGAAGGCGATGCCGGGCTTACGTATGCGTTTGACGCTTTTGTTGCCAAGCTGAACAGCAGCGGCATTTTGCAATGGAATACCTTCATGGGGTCATCAAATCGCGACTATAGTGATCATTTGGCGCTGTTTGGATCCGGAAGTGTATATGTAACCGGTCATAGCTATGCCACCTGGGGGACCCCGGTCAACCCCATTTTTGATAACCCTGATTATTGTGATTTTTTTGTTGCCCGACTGTCCGGCATTGATTTCGGTGATGCCCCGGATACGTATCCGACCACCCTGGCCGATAACGGCGCCCGCCACGCGATCCAGGACGGTTATTACCTGGGCAACGGTGTGGACGAGGAAGCCGACGGCCAGCCGAACGCGATCGCCACGGGTGATGATGCTGACGGCGGTGCTGATGAAGACGGGGTCGTTTTTGACAGCCTGCTTCTCGCCGGTCAGAACACGGACCTGACAGTTACGGCCTCGGACGCCGGGTTTCTGGACGCCTGGATTGATTTCAACAGTGATGGCGACTGGGACGACGCCGGCGAACAGGTATTTACCAGCCAGGCGCTGGCGGCAGGCGCTAACAGTTTAAGCGTTGCCGTACCGGCCGGTGCGGATACCACTGCCCCGACCTTTGCCCGTTTCCGGTTCGGCTCCGCGGGAGGGCTCTCCTGTGACGGTGTGGCCGGTGACGGCGAGGTCGAAGATTATGAGGTGCTCATCCTGGCTGATGCCGATGGTGACGGAGAGCCGGACATAACCGACGGTTGCCCAAACAATCCTGCCAAGACAGATCCCGGCGTCTGCGGGTGCGGTATAGCGGACACGGATAGCGACGCGGATGGATCGCCGGACTGTAATGATGGCTGTCCCAATGATCCGAACAAGATGTCCTCAGGTGTCTGCGGTTGTGGCATCCCGGATGTGGATGCCAATGCTAACGGCATCATCGACTGCCTGGAAACGCCTGTAGAAATTTGCGACGGTATTGATAATGACAATGACGGTTTAATAGACGAAGGCTGTTCGATCTGGTATCAGGATAGCGACGGAGACACCTACGGTGATCCGGCCGTGTCCGTCGTTGACACGGTTCAGCCGGCCGGCTACGTGGTCGACAACACCGATTGTGATGACACCGATGCCGGTATCAATCCCGGCGCCGCAGAGATCTGCGGCAACGGTATTGACGAGGACTGCTCGGGTGCCGACCTACCCTGTTGCGGCAACGACCTGCCGCCGGTCGCCGATGCCGGTGAGGACCGGCTCGTTCAAGAGAATACGGTGGTCACCCTGAATGGTTCGGATTCCTATGACCCGGACGGCAGCATCGTGACCTATGCCTGGACGCAGACCGGCGGACCCGGGGTGACCCTGTCCGATGCGGCCGCTGCCCAGCCGACATTTAGCGTGCCCGACAATTCGGCGGGACAGTCGCTGACGTTTAAACTGGACGTTACGGATGATTGCGGCGCGAGCGATATGGACAGGGTCCAGTTGATTGTCGATGAGGAAGCCTGCAACTCGCAGCCGGATCCGCCCGTTCTGGTCTCACCGGAAGACGGTGCTGTCGATGTCAGTCGCAAGCCGACATTGCAGACAGAACCCTACAGTGAACCCGAACAATGCAGCACCCACTTTAAAACCCGCTGGCAGATCAGCGATCAGGCGGATTTTTCAGGATTGACCTATAATGCCAACACCTTTTTCCCGAACCTGACTTCCCACCGGGTGACCAAAAAGGTGCTCAAGCCGGACACCACCTACTACTGGCGGGTCAAGTTCTGGGGTGATCACGGCATAAAATCCGAATGGTCGGAAGTGCACAGCTTTACCACCGCGCCGTGCAACTCGGGATGCAACCAGGGCCGGGTGCCGGACGGCCAGGACACGGATGTGAACGGCAACGGCATACCGGACTCCCAGGAGCCGAACCTGCGGGCGCTGGTGACCCCGGATGGAACGACCCTTATTGGTGTTGAATTCTCCGATAATGTTACGTCCATAGATATTGAAACACTGGATGCCGATGAGGTCGGCGATTCGGACAACATGCCCGCCAATCTCATTTACGGGCTGATCTCGTTCAGGGTAGAGGTGGAAAATCCCGGCGATACCGCCAGCTTTACGGTTTTTCTGGCGGAACCGGCGCCGGTCGACGGGGTCTGGTACAAATACGACACGGTCAACGGCTGGTATGACTTTACCGGTCAGGTGACCTTCAGTGCGGACCGCAAATCCCTGACCTTTGAATTGACCGACGGCGGAACCGGAGACGCCGACGGCGTGGCCAACGCTGTCATCGTTGATCCGGCAGGCCTGGCGGCGGACGCGGAAGAAGCATCTGACTCGTCTGGACACAGCAGCGGCTCGACCTGCTTTATCGATACCGGTCAAAGAAATTGATTGGTGCCCTAACAGGGCATGCCCGGGAACCAAACCGATTAGTAATAGCGCCACCTGTAAGTTTTGGTGATTATGTGGTTAAGTGCTTATGTGATTAGGTCTCAAGTCGTCCGTTTTTTGGGGATCAGCTCAAAAAGTTAAAATTGTTTTGTTGTTTAGAAGCGCAAACATTACTGAAAAGGGGGCTGACATGCATCAAATGTCGGCCCCCTTTTTTTTCTGGCTTTTTTAGACAACCCTGCAATGGTACTTATTATTCGTAGGAAAATATGATGGCCGGTTTTATTTTACTGCCGGTGGCATTGGGATATTTTTCATATTTATGGGCCGGCTGCTTGCTTTCCAGCAGGTGTCCGGCTTCTTCCATAAATGAATTATAGCGTTTTTTACATTCATAGAAACCATGCCACCAGGCGTAATCCGGCGCCATCATGGCCGTACCCATGCGGGCCCGCCGGCCTTCGTGATGCCATAGTTCGTAAAACTCGACTTCCAGGGCTTCATCAAAAAACCGGCTTTTATCCAGAAGGTCGTTTTCATAGAGCTTGTCCAGCATGGCCCTGGCCGGGGCATAATATACTTCGTTATATTCGGCGATGACCTTGTCCATTTTTTCATAATGGTCGTCCACCCATACGTTCCCGTGGCATTGGATACATACCGCCTTCATTTTGTCCCTTTCCTGCTGCCAGTTGGTTTTGGCCGGAAAAGCCGCAAAATCCTCGGGGCGGATGGTTTTCGGCGCCTGCAGCTCCCAGGACAGGCGCTCGGTTACGTCATGACTGGTTTTGACCGTACCGGCGCCGGACATGTGGCAGGAGGCGCAGGTAGGACCCCGGAAGTCCACCCCGGCCGACCATGTGCCGGGGGCGGCGGTCCAGTTGTAATCGTCGCCGAAAGCGGTGTAAATATCACCGTGTTTGGATTCCATGTAAATTTCAATCTGGGGATGGTCCGGGCCCAGATGACACTGACCGCAGGCTTCGGGTTTGCGGGCTTCCATAACGGAAAAACGATGGCGGGTATGGCAGCTGGAGCAGCTGCCTTTACTGCCGTCGAGGTTGATGCGGCCCACACCGACATTGGGCCAGGTTTCGGCGGTCAGCCTGCCCTGGACATCTTTTTCCAGAATCGTGCCGTGACAGTAAAAACACCCCGAGGTGCGTTCGGCTTCGCTGTTCATGCCGTCATTCAGCCAGGGGTCGATCTTCCAGATGATTTCCAGGGTGTTGGCATGTTTGCTGCGGTGGTATTGTTCGGCTTCATTGGGGTGACAGCGGGAGCAGTCCTTGGGTGTCACCACTCCGGTGACCGGGACCCGGTAAGCGGCTTTGGCGAAGGGGTCGTCGGCATTTTCATACTGTTTATAGTGGGCCTGGCTCACGTCCGCGTCATGTTCTTCGGCCCGATGACAGTCGATACAGGTGATATTGGCATTGGCATGACGGCTGTTGGCCCAGTCGGCGAAAATACCGGGATGTTCCCGTTTATGGCATTGGATGCAGGCTGCGCCGGCTTCGGAAATACTGCGCTCGATCCGGAACTCTTTTTCTTTGGAAAAATCGGCACCGGATTCAGCCGCCGTTATTTCCGGCACAACCGCCAGGATCAGCATACCCGCCAGAAGACTTAATGCGACAAAAGATTTCATGGCCCCCTCTCCTTGATCTTGTCTATTTATAAAGGCTCAAACTGTTTATACCGGTAAATGGGTGTTGGGTTATGGACCAGGTCCCGATGACAATCCACGCAGCGTTTTTCCCGGCCCGGCAGGGCGTAAACCACTTCCCGGTGGGCCAGCATGGCCCCGCGCTTGTCAGGGATATAGAGTATATTGCGATGGCATTTCTGACACTGCTCGTTATCAAACGAGGCATAGGCTTTTTCCCGGTTTTCCTGATGATCGTATTCGTCTTTCACAAAATGGGCAATCACGTCTTTGAGGCCGTGTATGGTCTTGGTATAAAAGAAATTCACTGTATCGTGGGGCGCCGGCAGATGGCAGTCCATACAGTCGGCCACAAATCCCTGGGCATTGTTGACATGGGTGGAGGTGCGCCAGGTATCAACCGCATACTGGATTTCATGACAGGAGGCGCAGAACTGGGGCGTTGATGTCCGCACCATGGTGTAGTAGGTCATGCTGAACAGCGGAAAGCCGAGCATAATGCCCAGGCCGATCAGCAAGACAATTTTTAATGTTTTTTTGGAGATGATAATCATTCAGCCGAAAACAATTACAGTTTAATCAAGCCGATCACCAGAAAGGGAAAGAATAAATATATATTTAATTTTATGGCAAAATTGACATTTCATGTCAATGGGATTAAACTTTCTGCCATAATCCCTTATTAAATCCAGAGCCTCATAATATAACGCTTTCCACCGGTCAAATAAAAAAAATACGTTTTTTTTTACCGACTTGACTTAAATCAAGGAAACAGCACGACCTTTGGCATAGAGTGCTTCTAAACGACGGAAAAAAAATATCAATCTATAACAAGGAGGCGCTACCATGTTTTGTTTTCAATGTCAGGAGACAGCCAAGAATAAGGGCTGTACGGTCAGAGGCGTGTGCGGCAAGCCCGAGGAAACAGCGGACCTGCAGGACCTGCTGATTTACGTCTGCAAAGGGATCGCAGTATATGGAGAACTGTTGCAAAAAGCCGGAACCCTGGATAATGAGGCGGCCCGTTTTATCTGCCGCGCCTTGTTTACCACCATTACCAATGTGGCCTGGGACGATGACGTGATCATCGACCGGATCAGGGAAGGCCTGGCGGTTCGAGATGCCATCAAGGCAAAGGCCGGGGACGTGACCGGCGCGCTTCCGGATTGTGCCGTCTGGTCGGCTGCTGACAAACCGGCCATTATGGCCAAGGCCCTGTCCGACGAGGTCCGTATCACAGCCGCAGAGAACGAGGACGTGCGCTCTTTGCGGGAGCTGCTGATTATCGGCTGCAAGGGCATTGCCGCCTATGCCGACCATGCCGCCATCCTCGGATTTGAAAAAGACGACATTTACGCTTCTCTTTTCGAAGCCCTGGCGTCTACAACCAAAGAACTGTCCGTGGACGACATGATCGGCCTGGTCCTGAAGGCCGGGGAAAACGCGGTCAATACCATGGCTCTGCTGGACGAAGCCAATACTACCACCTACGGTCATCCGGAAATTACTGAAGTCAACATCGGCGTCGGTAAAAACCCCGGTATTCTCATTTCCGGTCATGATTTGAAAGACATGGACGAGCTGCTCAAGCAGACCGAAGGCACGGGGGTGGATGTCTATACCCACGGTGAAATGCTGCCGGCCAACTATTATCCGAAGTTCAAGAAATACGGTCATTTTATCGGCAACTACGGCGGATCTTGGTGGCACCAGAACAAGGATTTTGAGACGTTTAACGGCGCCATTCTGCTGACCACCAACTGCCTGATTCCGATCCGAAAAGACAATACCTATAAAGACCGGCTGTTTACCACCGGTGTGGTTAATTATCCCGGGGCCGCCCATATCGCGGACCGGACGGAGGGTAGGAAAAAGGATTTTTCCCGGGTAATTGAAAAGGCCAAAACATGTGCGCCACCCCAGGAAATAGAAACCGGCAAAATCGTCGGCGGATTTGCCCATAACCAGGTACTGGCCCTGGCCGACAAGGTGGTCGAGGCCGTCAAGTCCGGGGCCATCAAGCGCTTTGTGGTCATGGCCGGGTGCGACGGTCGCCAGAAAGACCGGAATTACTTTACCGAAGTGGCCGAGAATCTGCCCCGGGATACGGTCATCCTGACCGCCGGTTGTGCCAAATACCGCTACAATAAACTCGCCCTGGGCGATATCGGCGGTATTCCCCGGGTGCTCGACGCGGGCCAGTGCAACGACTCTTACTCTCTGGCCGTGATTGCCCTGAAGCTCAAGGAAGTGTTCGGTCTGGAGGATATCAATGAACTGCCGGTATCCTACGACATCGCCTGGTACGAACAGAAAGCCGTGGCCGTGCTGCTGGCCCTCTTGCACCTGGGGGTCAAGGGCATCCGCCTGGGACCGACGCTGCCGGGTTTTTTGTCTCCGACCGTGGCCGGTGTGCTGGTAGAAAAATTTGATATCAAACCCATCGGCACCGTCGCCGACGATATCGCCGCCATGATGGACGGTAAATAATGAGGCTTTTTTAATCGGTCTTCGCGTACATCGGTTACAGGCTCATCGATAGGGCTTGATGTTTACAGCCGGCCTGTCTCTGCCAGCATTTCCAGCCCTTCAGTATCCAGAAGCGAAATGGAAGAACCGTTGACGCCGATCAGGCCGGCATCTTTCATTTTGCTCAGAATGCGGGAGAGGGTTTCCGGAATGGTTCCCAGCAGGCTGGCCAGCTGGCCTTTGGAAATGCTCAGTTCTACATGTTGGCGGTTATTCTGTTCCTGCGCCAAAAACAGCAGGTAGCCGGCCAGACGGCCGGGCACCTCTTTTAATGACAGATTCTCTACTTGAACGGTAAACTGGCGGAGACGACGGGATAAAATGGCCAGCATGTTGAGCACCAGGGGGGTGTTTTCCTCCAGCAGCCGGACAAAGGCCTTCTTGGGGAAAAACAAAAGCCGGCTTTTTTCAAGGGGCACGGCGTTGGCCGGAAAAACACCGCCGGAAAACACCGGTACTTCACCCACGGGTTCGCCGGGGCCGAAAATATGAAGAATCTGCTCCTTGCCTTCGGAAGAGAGTTTAAAAACCTTGATCCGGCCCTGTGCGACCACGTAAAAGCCATCAGCATCCTGACCGTCGGAAAAAATCAGAGCGTCTTTTTTAAAGTCTTTCGGCAGCGCAATGCAGGCGACTTTTTCCAGCTGATCGGGCGGCAGACCGTCAAAAAGCGGGGCAGCGGAAAGAATGGAAACCGGATCCATGAGTATGTATCTCCTTAAATTTTGTGCCTTCAGGCAGAAAAAGTGCAGGATTTTGATTTAAGTCAATGCGCATTTTTTGTGATCAGGTTATCCTGTAACCAAAAACATAACAAGCCCGCCGGCTGAATAAAAGGGAAAACCCACCGGCGGTTGTATTCCGAGGAGGGTAAAATATGAAATGTCCGGGACAGGATACCAGATACTGGAAAGGCCGGGATATCTACGAGGCCGAATGCCCCAAGTGCGGCGCAGGAGTGGAGTTCTTCAAGGATGATACCACCCGTATCTGCTCTGCCTGCGGGCACCGTTTTTTAAACCCCGGTATGGATTTCGGGTGCGCGGCCTACTGCCCGCATGCGGCCCAGTGTATCGGCAATCTGCCGCCGGAACTGGTCGCCCAGCGGGAAAATCTGCTCAAAGACCGGGTGGCCGTGGAAATGAAGCGCTTTTTTCAAAAAGATTTCAAGCGCATCGGTCATGCCACGCGGGTGGCCCGTTATGCCGAGGAGATCGGCAAACAGGAGGCGCCCGCCGGTCTGGCCGTAATCCTCTGCGCGGCTTATCTGCATGATATCGGCATTCACGAAGCCGAGCGCAAGCACAACAGCACCGCGGCAAAATACCAGGAAGAGGAGGGCCCGCCCATTGCCCGGGCCATCCTGGAGAAGGCCGGGGCGCAGACGGAATTGATCGATGAGGTCTGCGATATTATCGGCCATCACCATCATCCCAGAGACGATGAAACCACCAACTTCAAGGTGCTTTACGATGCCGACCTGATTACCAATCTGGAAGAAAAGCAAAAAGATCAGGCGTCCGATCCCCGGCGCCTGGAGAATCTGATTGAGACCGGTTTGTTTACGGAAATCGGCAAGCAGGTAGCCCGTCGGGTGTTACTGAAGGAATAATGACAGGAGAAATTCCATGAAAGTAAGAAGAAAGATTATTCAAATAGATGAAGAACGATGCACCGGATGCGGTCAATGCGTTATTGCCTGTGCCGAGGGTGCCATTAAAATCATTGACGGCAAGGCAAAAGTCATTTCAGACAATCTGTGCGACGGGCTGGGGGCCTGCATCGGCGAATGCCCGGAAAACGCTTTGCATATTATCGAGCGGGAAGCCGAAGCGTTTGACGAGGAAGCCGTGGAAAAACATCTGGAAATGCTGCAGGATCAGCCTCAACCGGAAACGCTGGCCTGCGGCTGCCCGTCCACCCAGGTGCAGACGCTGGCCGTTGAAACACCATGCCAGGCCGCCAACAGGCCGGTTGCCACCACTTCTGCGTCATCGGCCCTGTCCAACTGGCCGGTCCAGATTCACCTGGTGCCGCCCACTGCCCCATTTTTAAAAGGCGCCCACCTGCTGGTCGCTGCCGACTGCGTGCCCGTGGCCTTTCCCCGGTTTCAGGGGGAACTGTTGCCGGGTAAAACCGTCATGATCGGTTGCCCCAAGTTTGATGACAGAAAGAGTTATGTGGAAAAGTTCAGCCAGATATTCAAAACCGCCGGCATTAAAAGCATCACCTGCGTGCGAATGGAGGTCCCCTGCTGTTCGGGCCTGCCCATGATTTTAAAAGACGCCATGCAATCGGCCGGTGTGGATATTCCCATGGACGAAATGGTCATTTCCGCCCGGGGTGAGGTCCTGGAAAAAAGCGGGAAATGAAAATGTCACACCGGCAGGTTTAATCCGGTTTTATGATTTACGGCCGTGGCGACCCGGGACAGCATCAGTTTTGTATAGGGATACTTCCGAAAGGACTTGATTCTGCCGATGATCGGATTTTTAAACCGGATTCTTTCCGTATACGTATTGTGATTGATTAAAAAGCACTCCCGGCAAAAGGCGTAATCGCCGGCTTTTTGTGTTGCCCGAAAAAAAGTTTCGGAGTTGATTTTTTCGAGGATCTGCTTTTCGGCAAAGGCATTGTCTTTGACGACCGGTTTGTCATGATGGGGACTCATGCAGCACAACTGGATGTCGCCGTCATAGGACAGGATGCCGACCGGTGTGTGTTTGAAGTCACATTCAGCCGGCGTGTCCCGTTTGACGTTCCGGAATTTACCGTTGACGGGAAACCAGTCCGTGGTTTTGAATAGGTCGTCAATAATGGTCGAAAAGTGAACCCCATCCACGTCAAGGCCTTTGGCCATGTCGATCAGTCTGTCATAATCGTTTTCATTATGGCGGCTGATAAGGGTCTCCATATATATTTCGGGGAAAACGGAATTTTGTCTTTTCTTTTCCCGGACCAGGGTCTTGATGTTGTTTAAGACAGTTTCCAGGTCTGCTCCGACCCTGTATAACGCGTGCTGTGCCTGGGTGATGCCTTCGATATCAAAGGTGATACGGTATAAACCGGACTTTACGATGCGTACGGGATCCAGGGGGTTGGTGCCGTTTGTAAAAAGCGCGACGATTTTTTTAAACCCCACGGCGTATTCCACAAAATCCATAAGCCTTGGATGCAGCGTGGGCTCTCCACTGCCCAGAAAGCCGATGGAATCAAAAACAGGATGACAGGAGCCCATGAATATTTTGAAATGTTCAAAGTCCATCAACCCCTTTTTCTTTTTATTGGTTCCGGTTCCCGTGCTGCAGAGCGGACATTTCAGGTTGCAGGTGTTGGTCAACTCGACATTGATATCCCGCCTGGTGTATTTTTTTCTTATTTTTCTTATTAATTCGTCACGCTTCATCCCGGTTTCCTTTCTGCCTTCCAGGCAGAGGCCTTTTCTGTGGCTGATCACTTGTGACTATGGCACAGACAGCATTTAACCAGAAGGTTCCATCTGTTCTCTGTGAGCGCTTGTAAATAAGAAGGGCGCTTTATGGCCGCTTCTTAAAGGCTATAGCGGACGGACAAAGGTAAAGTAGAACAGGACAGCATAAACAGCCGTGACCGCTATCATATTGATCAGGGCGTTGTTTTTGGCAAAGCTTTCGCTGTTGAACGACCACAACAGTTCCGGGCGCCATTTGCCGAATGTGGGCAGGTAAGGACGGACTTCTTTCTGATAATCGAGATAATCTTCGCCGAACAGTTCCGTGAGCAGGGCTTCTTCCCGCCTGACCCGGTTGGTCATATAGAACCAGTATATGATCGTAAAAATACCCAACAGCCAGGGAATGGCCGCCATCATGAGGATGCCGAAAATCAGAAAAAAACGTCCGATGTACATGGGGTTGCGTACAAACATATAGGGCCCGATAATGGTCAGCTTTTTATGGGTTTTTATGGTAGAGAAGCACCAGACCTGCAGCATCTCTCCCAGAATCGAAACGATCAGTCCCGGGAGAAACCAATCCTGGCGGGTATGCGGCAGAAAGACAATAAAGAGCACCAAAGCAATGGGCAGTCGCAGTTTCAGCAGAAATTTGCGGATTTTTCGGTTGTTGAACAGTTCGTTAATATATGAAATCAATTTTGTGTATCCTTTTTTTTCAGGTCAATCCAAATGTGCCGAACGGTTGGCGGTAACCGGCCGATGTGTTGGTTATTTTATGGAATATTTTTTTGTTTGCAACCATTTGTTTTATTTTGGTCGGATTTTATGAAAAGGCTGTCCGGCCAGGCGTATTTGCAGCCCGCTTTCGATGGGCACTTGAACGGCCCTGTAGAAGGTGGAAACGTTTATCCAGGCACATTCCCAGGCCGAATTCAGCCATGGCATCTGTCCGGATTGTTTACAAAAATATTATCCCGAATATTCCAAGAAGATATTATCGCAACTTGAGGATGGTAACGATTCTCCGGTTTCTCTTAAAAAGTGCGTCAAAAAAAAATAGTCGTTCCAAAATTTGTTTTAAACTCCCAGCATTAATTTAATGGTAGTGAAATAGATCAGCAAACCGGTGATGTCCACGATGGTTGTCAGGGCAGGGCTGGCCACCACGGCCGGATCTTTTTTCATGAGGGCGGCCCCCAGCGGAAGTACCGCTCCGATCATTGTCGCCGTAATGACCTGAAGGCCCAGAGCGATAGCGATGGCGAGGCCGATGGCGGATAAAGAATAGCCTTCCGGTGTGGAGGAGGCGCCGCCAAAGGAGATCACACGGACAAAAGCGATTAATGCCAGCATAATACCCAGAATGACCGATACCTTTAATTCCTTGGACAGTATCCGGAATAAATCCCGGGGGGATACTTCATTTAAGGCCAGCGCCCTAACGACCAGGGTGGCCGACTGGCTGCCCGTGTTGCCGCCTGTGTCGGCCAGCATGGGCATGAAGGTGGCAAGGATGGCAAAATGGAGCAACAACCCCTCGAAGCTCTGTACGATAAAACCCGAAATCATGCCCAGCACGGCCAGCAGGACAATCCAGGGGGACCGGTTTTTGAAATGAGTCCAGGCTGAGGTTTTGAGATATACCCCGGCTTCGTGGCTTCCGGCGATAGCCATGAATTTTTCCATGTCTTCGGTTTGTTCCTGGGTGATAATATCCAGGGCATCATCATGTGTAATGATGCCTACCAGTGTTTCGTTTTCGTTAATGATCGGCAGGGCCAGCAGGTCGTATTTCTGAATTATCCGGGCTGCTTCTTCCTGGTCGTCTGTTACTCTGGAAAAAATCACTCCGGTATGCATGATGTCGCCTATCAGAGCATCCCGCCGGGCCACGATCAGGTCTTTAAGAGAAACGAATCCCTGGAGTTTCCGGTTTTCGTCCACCACGTAACCGTAATAAATGGTCTCTTTGTCCGGTGCTACCTTTCGCAGGTGCTCGATCGCCTGGTAGGCTGTCAGGTGCGGGGGCAGGGTAACGTAATCTGATGTCATGACAGCGCCGGCAGTGCCTTCTTTGTATGCGGTCAGACGACGGATATCTTCACGCTCCGCCTGGGCCAGGGCCGGCAGGACCGATTCCTGAAGGCCTTCGGGTAAGGCTTTAAACAGGTCGGCCCGGTCATCAGGAGGCATATCCGACAGCAGGCGGGCCACCTCCATCCTAGGCAGAAAACCCATGATTTCAATCTGGAGATCTTCGGCCATATGGCTGAAGATTTCGGAACGAAGCGGCATTCCGGCATGCCGGAGTACTTCCCATGCCTCATTTCCCGGAAGGGCGGAGATCATCTCGGCAACCATTGCCGGATGCCCCGTGCCGCAGAACGTCTGAAGTGATGTGATGTCCTCTTTTGCGAGCATTTCCCGCAGTTCGGGGACAAGAAGCGGATTTTTGGCTCTCATGGTTCACCTCCATTGCGGCCGCGGCGGTTAACCAACCAGGCGCGGCCGGGGGTGAACCGGCGGTTACGTCCGGATGGCGCTTGGACCGTTCATTTTATCGATCGCAGAAATAGAACAAAGCGATCCTGGATCATCTGGTTCGTTACGTGCTGATTTTTTAATCATGGTGCGTCGACAGGGAGTTCCATCCGATTCGTTCATCGGTCATCCTTCTGCTGGTTAATATCAAGCAAAGCCATAGTCATTATGATCGGGTATATAATGGAGAAAAATAGTTTTTTCAAGTGTTTTCTGGGTGATTCGGACCAATATTTTACCGCTACATATTGTATATAAATATGTTGTTTCCGTTGTAGTATGGGTATATGTTGTGTTTGCGTGTTGACAAGCGAGCGCCTTTGGCCTATAATCTTAAAAATTTATATTACCCTGGATCATCAGTGCATTCAGGGCTTGATCATCAGGAGCAAAGCCATGATTGGCCCATCGCCCGGATTGGAAATTATTGACGCCTGCAGGTTGCTGTTCCCTGCCACAGTCGCTGTTGATGCCGGCTTTTTAAATACCATCGCCAGTGAAGACGTAAAAGCGGCTTTTCGCAAAAAAGCCTTAAAAACACATCCGGACAGGTCAAAAGTACTGGGTCGCAGCAGGGAAGAGTTAAGCCGGATGTTTCAGGAGGTGTCTTCCGCCTATCACATCCTGGAAACTTACTTTATTCAACGCGCTAATGGTAAGTCCGGCCCTGAGGCCTGTCCCAAGTCCCGTCGTCCGCCGTCTTCTGCCGGAAATTCACGGCGGCCCAAACCGAATGATTATTTTTATACGGGCGTGGTGCCTTGGCGCCAACTGCGGCTGGGCGAATTTATGTACTATTCGAAAGTGATTTCCTGGCGGACACTGATCAATGCCATTGTCTGGCAGAAAAAGCGGCGGCCTCTATTCGGGCAGATTGCCCGGCAGTGGTCGTTTCTTTCCGATGATGATATCCGGCTCATCCTGCGGCATAAATCCCGGGATGAAGTATTCGGTGAATTCGCCCGGCGACACGGTTTTCTCACCCGTTACCAGCAGATGGCGATTACCGGCCGACAAAGGCAGCTCCAACCTTTAATCGGTATGCATTTTATTGAAAAGGGGTTGCTGACGGTTGTTCAGGTTAAGATGCAGGCAAGGAACCAGGAACAGCATAACCGCCGTATCCGGTATAATTGATTCTTTAACCCGCCCGAGTATTATTCGATATCGATAGCGAAAATGTCGAACTGTATGCCGACACCGTCATTCGTTATACGCACCACTTTGCCGTTCATTTTGATACGGCGGTCCTGGTTGGCAAAGGGAAGTGAAATTTTGACCTTCTGTCCAGGGGCTAATTTCTCGCTGGTTTCCACAAAGATGCCCCCCAGGCTGATGTCTCGTGCATTATACTGCTTGCTGGCTTCTCCATGAGACATCCTGACGCATAGTCGGAACGCCTTTCTCGGATGGTGCCTTTTTTTTACCATTTTGTCTTCTTCTGTCTGATCCGACAGGTTTTGATGATCATCAGCTGTCATCGATGCGCCCCGCCTTTGTAATTGTCTTTTTCAGAAAAGCTCTACGGTGTTCTTGTTTTTCTCTTTCGCTCTGCGCGTATCCGCGATATCCAGGGCTTCTTTAACACTGGCACCGTTCAATATGGCGTTAAACATCTGCCGGTCAGCGTCTATATAATACTTTGATTTTATCATTTCCTGCAAGCCTCTCCATTCATATGGCGAATAAAGGCGATGTTTGTCGTTGATCAAATCCCCCAGGGCAGAGAGGTTGAGGCTGACATGGGACAATCGCTGGGTCAGTTTATCGTAAAATTGAAAGGCGACAATAACTTCGTTTACCATTTCCGATACGCTTTTGCAGTTTTCCAGAACAGCGGTTTTTTCGCGGCTTTCTGCCAGGCCTTCTGCTGCCATACGGATCACCTGCAGTTTTCCCATTAACGTGGTGAAGAGTTTTGTCAGGGCGTTAATCGACTCATCTCCCTCGGTCATGGAACGTTCCACCTGCGCCAGAGCAACATTCAGCATGAGAACGGTTTCTCTTATCTGGCTCCAGTCAAGATCAGGGTTGTTGGCATCTGATGGCATTTTTTTTTCTGACATGTCCCATCCTTTCTACATTTTCTTCAAGCCAGGCAACAGGTTGAGGCACGTGGCAGGTGATACAACGCCGGAAGGTCGTCGTTTATTCTCATTCTAATGCTGTCAAATTCATTCAGGTTGGCGGCAAAGGCCTCCACGATTTCCGGATCAAATTTTTTACCCTTTTCTTCCAGGATTATTTCGACCGCTTTTTCATGGGTATAGGCGTCTTTGTAGACTCTTTTGGTGGTCAGGGCGTCATAAACGTCGGCCATCGCCACGATTCTGGCCGATAACGGAATGGCTTCTCCTTCCAGCCCTTCCGGATATCCGCTGCCGTTCCAGGCTTCATGGTGATAGTAGGCAATCTCTTTTCCCAGCGTCAGAAATGACTGCTCTTTTAATTCGGCGTCCACAGCCGCCAGGGCATTCCCACCGACAATGGTGTGCTGCTTGATAATATCAAATTCTTCGGGAGTCAGGGGCCCGGGTTTGAGTAAAATGGCGTCCGGGACGCTTACTTTTCCGATATCATGCAGAATTGAAGATAGATAAATGTCATTGACATAGGCCGTTGTAATATAATGCTCATATTTAGGTAATTGTCTGATGGCCCTGGTGATCATCCGGGAATACTCCCGAACCCGCTCCAGGTGGCCGCCGGTACAGTCATCTCTGGACTCGGCAAGTTTTGCCAGTCCCAGGATGGTGGCATTTTTGGTGTTTTCCAGCCGTTTTTGAGGGGTGATATCTCTGACAATATTGATGATGCCTTCAATTTTATTGCTTTTCAATATCGGTTTGGCCTGGGTTTCAATGTAAATCCTGGAACCGTCTTTGTGAAAGGTTTCCACCTCAAAAGCCGGAAAGGGAACATCCGTGACGGCATTTTTGTAAAGTTCAAGGGCTTGTCGATAGTCAAAACCCAGAAAATCGTAATCACTGAGGTCTTCTCCCAGTACTTCTTCCCGTGACAGGCCAAAGACGTCGAAAATGGTCTCGTTGGTGTTCACCACGTAGCCGTCCCGGTTAAGATGTATAATGGCATCGCGGGTGTTTTCAAACATGATGTTAAAGGTCTGCTGATTTTTACGGGACATGTTTTCAACAGATACCCGCTTGTGTTTTTCTTCAGCCAATTCTTTCCTGGTGGTGTTTAATCTGGACGTCAACCGGGAAATGGTGCTTTCTGATTTTCGGAGCGCGTCCTCCAGCCGTTTCCGGTTTTCCCGATCAACGTGGCGGCGCTTTGCCTCCTCAAAAGCGCGGTTAAGGGTGTGCGCAAGCGTCTTGTCAATTATAAATGGAACGGTCAGGCAGTCAAATGCACCCATTTGATATGACAGGCGGACGTCTTCGGCAGAGGTTTGTTCATTGCAGAAGGTAATGACGGGAAGGTCGGGTGAAATTTCGGATATCCGGGACAGGACATGCGGCCATTGGTATTCGTTATCATTAATGTTCAGAAAAATAATGTCCGGACCCGTTTCACGCACCATGTCCAACCCGCTTTGGGCGTCGGTGGCTTCATTGATGATGAACCCCGGTCCCGGCCGCTCCAGGGCCTTCTTTAAGGTCGTATCGCGGTTTTCCTTATCGTTTATAATCAGTATGGATATGGCTTTTTGCTGCATTGCTTTTCGAACTGTTTATGTTTTTATCGGTTGGTCTTTCTTTGCGGTGAGAAGAGGTTTTTTATGCTTCGGGCATTACCTTTTTGACCACCCCGATCAACTGGTCCGGTTTAAAGGGTTTGGTGATCCAGCCGGTGGCACCGGCGGCTTTACCTTCTCTTTTTTTCTCTTCCAGCGATTCCGTCGTCAGCATGACAATCGGTGTAAACCTGTATTGGTCCATTGCTCGAACAGAACGGGTCAGTTCAAAACCATTCACATGCGGCATGTTCAGATCCACAATAAACATGTTGACCGGCGACCCGTTTAGTTTTTCCAGGGCGTCCAGGCCGTTTTCCGCCTCGACAACAGTGTATCCGGCATTTTCCAGTGTAAAAGCCACCATTTTTCTCACGCTGGTCGAGTCATCAACCACCATTATCGTCTGTCCCATCTATTGCTCCCTCCCGAATTGAAAAGAATATTTCTTTTTTCGGTGTTCCATACGGCAGCAGGTTCTTTACCTGTCTGTTGGATTTTAAAACAACTCTACATTGTCACTCAGGGTTACGTCCAGGGTAGTGATATCGCCGTTTTCCCTGATGGTTCGTTTGGCTTCTTCAAACAGAATTATATTGTTCGGCTGGTCGGCCGCGTGCTTACCCGGCACATGGGCACCGTTTTCCAGTTCCACGCTCAGCAGCAGTGCCTTTTGCTCCGGTCCCTGGGCGGTATCAATCAATCGGTCCCGGTATTCAATAATTTTCCGTGACAGGCCGTTAAAGAACTCCAGGCTGGCCAAAGTCGTGTCCGTCGCTTTTTTTAGTTCTTTTGCCCGGTTATAGGCGGCCAGGGAGCTATCCCTGAAATTTTCGTATTCCATGGAAAGATCATTGATGACCGTTGACAGACTGGTGATGGCACTGTTCTGGTCATCCGTCTGGTTCGTTTCTTTGTTGTCCTTCCGGCTGATCTCTTCGGCCGCGAATATAATCGAAGTGATGATGTCTTCCACCTCACTGGAAAAGCCATCCGACTGGGTGGCCAGGTCGTTCATTGCCTGGGCCAGCAGTTTGAGGGCGCCGCCTTTTTCCCCCTCCCGGTTGGCGGCAATAATGGAGTTGATGGCTTTATTATGGGTATCAGCGCTGATGCTCCGTACGATACCCAGCAGCTTTGAAAGGTCGGCCGCAATATCGGAAACCTGATCGGCTGCTTTTTGTATTTGTTGATAAAGCGCCTCGCCCCGGTGCAGCAGATCATGAAGCTGGGTCAGGGCATCCTTTAAGTGGGAAAAAGGATCCTGGGTGAAGGTGTTGGACTGGAAGCCCTTTTCGTCGGGTAACATCGGGCGAAGTCCCTGGAGAAGGTCATCTACTTCTCCTTGTATCTTTTTTAAGGCGATCCGGTTTGTTTTATATACGCTGTCGAGTTCAAGGTTGATGCTGTCCAGTTTGTCGGCTTGGGCACGGATAATTAAAGAAGCCGGATTTTTTATTGTATCTTTGTCCGACGCATCCAAATGGCCGTTTAGCTCTGGTGCGGATAAGACGTCATCCAGTATATCGGTTACATTTACAATTCGCTGTTTCATGTTGTCGTGGAACTGTACGCCGACCACAATTTCCGCTACTTCCAGGGATATCGCCCGGGATCGCCTTCCCGATTCTTCAATGATGTCAACTGAAAAGCGCATTAATTCTTCAGTATCATGAGTCGATTCCTGAACAGTTGCCCGTATCCGATTGGTCAGGGATTCCAGTCGGCTGATTCCGGTGAATATCTCCTCCCGGGTGATACTATGGACACCCTGGGCTTTCTCCACGTTTTTATAAACGTCATTGGCAATATTGCTGATGTTGAGTGAAAGATCCTTGATCTCCTGGGCGACATCGGAAAAAATATTAACAGACCTGTCGATGGTTCGTGCGTTTTCGACCAGCATCGTCAGCGCGACTGTTTTAAGCCACTTGGCGAATTTTTTGATCTGCTTGCTGGTCGTGTGAAGCTTTTCAATATCATGCATCAGTGCGTTGATCCGGTCCAGATTTGCCTTGACCTCACTCTGACGGGCCTGAATTTCAGCCATTGATTCATTAAGGATTCTTCGGCCCCGGTCCAGAAAACCGCCCTGGGTATCGCTGCCCATACGTTTGACAGTTCCGAGCATCAGTTCGGTCAATTCCGTTACATTGGCATGAACGGTTCTCAAGCCGATTCCCAGCAGCATAAAATCGGATTCCGCATCCTGTACGCATATTTCAAGAGAATCTATCTCTTCCGGGATAACCGTTTTAAGCACCTCAACGGCCGATTGGTGGGTATCGGCCACCTGCTGTTCACCGGCGGCCAGAACCGCTTTTTCAGTTGATTCCCAGACCTCAAAGTCATGGTTATCCATCTGATTTTGTGTCTTTTTTTTGAATAATGAATTTAATTTCATAATTAACCAGTCAATCACTGTATTATAAATAAAGCAAGAAATGTGCCCGTTGGTTGAGTGCCAAAATTATCAATAAAAACAATGGTTAAGAAAGCAAGGGCAGGATGGGAAACACGCCGCCCCGCCGGAACGATTAACCAGGAAACCTGTGCCGCCCAACCTTTTTGTTAACTTATTGATAATAATATCTTTTAAGGCAATCTCCCGCAGCCGGTGCGTTAAAGCCTTTTCCAGAAAAATGGAACACTGTCCTGAAACATTAGACACTACGGCCAGGGGACAGCAGTAACTTATTAAATTGTCCGCAGATCATTATTATAATTATAAGATTTCAGAAAAACAATAGAAATCACAGGTGTTACAGAATACTACCGGCTCTGTTGAGTTTCTGCGTTGATTGGTAAAGCCTGATAACTTCAGTGGAAATTTGTTTCAAAGGTAATATCTTATCAACCCCGCCTTTTTTGACGGCTTCTTTCGGCATGCCGTAAACCACGCATGATGCTTCATCTTGAGCGATTGTGTAAGCACCGGTGTCATGCATTTCCAGCATGCCCCGGGCACCGTCGTCTCCCATACCGGTCATGATGACACCGATAGCGTTACTGCCGGCGTAGCGGGCGGCCGATCGAAAAAGCACATCTACCGAAGGACGATGCCTGGACACCAGGGGACCGTCTTTTACTTGAACCATGTATTTGGCCCCGCTGCGTTTCAGCAGGATATGCTTGTTACCGGGAGCGATCAGTGCGTGTCCCTTGAGTACCGGGTCCCTGTCTACTGCTTCTTTTACTGAAATGCTGCAAATGCCGTCCAGCCGTTTGGCAAAAGCCGTTGTAAAATGTTCGGGCATATGCTGAACAACGACAATACCCGGCGCGTCCAGGGGCATGGATTCAAGAAGAATGCGCAGGGCCTCGGTGCCCCCGGTTGAAGCCCCCACGACCAGCACTTTGTCACTGGTTTCGAAAACCCCTTGCCCCGGTTTTATACCGGGCATAATCGCATCGGCCGTTAATTTCGGCTCTACCTTTCGTGCCGGCAGGGAAGGGGGGACGGCCCTTTTTCTACCGCTTATTTTGGCGTTGGCTGCTGCTTTGATGACATCGGTAATACGGATACGGGCTTCTTCGAAGAATTGTCTAACGCCCAGCCGGGGTTTATTAATGATCTCTACCGCACCGTTTTCAATCGCTTTTAAGGCCAGTTCCGAATTTTTTTCCGTCAGCGAGGAGCAAATGACCACCGGCATGGGGTGCTGGGCCATAATCCGGTTCAAAAAGGTCAGGCCGTCCATGCGGGGCATTTCAATATCAAGGGTCAGTACATCCGGAAAGCTGGCGTTCATTTTTTTTACCGCCAGATACGGGTCCGGTGCCGTGCCTATGACCTCAATTTCCGGATCGGCTTCGAGAATTTCTTTTAAGGTCTGCCTTACCAGTGCGGAGTCGTCAACAACTAATACCCGGATACGACGTTTGCTCATGATTGGTTCACGTTCTGATTAAGGGTTCGGTTAATCTTTTTCACCCAGACATCACCACGATGGGCAAAAAAGAGCAGCTTTCTGCCCTGGGTTCCTCCCACATCGGTGGCCGTTATATTTAATCCAAGCTCCTGAATGGTCTTTAAGGCGGTTTCCACGTTTCTGCGGCCGATGTTCAGTGTTGTATTAACCGATTTTCCCGGAATCGGCAGAAACATCTGGCCGCCACCGAAAATTTTGACTTCCATGGTTCTGGAATTTACGCCAAGGTTCATCATTCGCTCGTACACATGCCTGACGCTGAGATTGACATAACGACCGATCTGGTTGGTATCGTTACGAACCCCGGGTAACGGGAAGGGGAGCAGGGAGTGGGTGATGGCGCCAATGTTGAAAACCGGGCAGAACATGGTGACCGTTACACAGGATCCCAGAACGGTCCTGATGCGCACCGGGCCGCCGTCGGAAATATAGTACTCTCCCTGCTTTATATAGATGTTCGGCCAGTCGGTATTGCCGTTTTGCTGGTGCGCAATATCCGTTTCGGATTTCATTCAGATCAACTCCATTGGCTTTGGTTGTCCCTGTTACCGTTGCGACTGGTGTCGATTTTAAGTCCATTATTTCTCAAGGTTTGTAAAACCGTTTCTTCGGTAAAGGGTTTAGCGATATACGCGTCGGCACCGCATTCATACTGGGCGATCAGAATCCGTGACGGATCCTTGATGGTGGTGGCAATAATGATGGTCAGCGTATTGTCCCCGCTCCAGCCTTTTTCTTTTTCAAATTCACGAATTTCCTTGACGGCAGTCAGGCCGTCTTTTTCCGGCATGATGACATCCATCAGCACCAGGTCAAAACTTTTGCCCGGTTTTGCTTTGATCAGGTCCACCGCTTCCTGGCCGTTGACGGCCACATGACATTCAGCGACCGGTGACAGGATGGCGGTAAGTTGTTCGCGGACGGACGCACTGTCGTCAACGATCAGTATTTTCTGCATGATTTCCTCCGATCAGCATCATATTCTCTGGTATACGGTCGGGCGAACCTGGCGCAGGGGCAGGTCCATTCCGTTGAGCGTTTCGGAATGGCCGATAAACAGGTACCCGTTTCGTTTAAGATGGTTACAGCATCGTGAGAATAACTGTTCCTGAATTTTTCGTTCAAAATAGATAATCACATTACGACAGAAAATAATATCGTTTTCTTTGGGATAAGGGCCGTCTTTGAGCAGATTCAGGCAGTTAAAGGATACTTTTTTTCTCAATTCCGGAACAATGCGGACCAGTTTCTTCCCGCGATCTTTACTTTTCAGCAGGTATCGTTTTTTTAAACCTACGGGAATGATTTCCGTTTTGTTTTCGCTGTAGATCGCTTTCCGGGCTTTTTCAACAGCTTCCCGGGAAATGTCGGTAGCGGTGATTTCAAAATTGAACCCGGGTTGAACCCGGGAGAATTCGTTTAATATCATGGCCAGGCTGTAAGGCTCTTCGCCGGTGGCGCATCCGGCGCTCCAGGCCCGGAAAATCAGTTTCCCACCGGTGTTCTGAATCCAGCCCGGTAATAATGTTTCATAAAGCATATCGAAGTGAGCGCGTTCCCGTAAAAAATCCGTTTTATTGGTGGTGACCACGTCTATCATGAAGGGTATTTCCTGTTTCATCCCTTCAGGGGAAAACAGGTATTCCTGATATTCGCGGTAGCTGCTCATATTCATCGCCCTTAACCTTTTTGTCAGGCGTGACTGCAGCATGACTTTTTTGGCCGGCGGCATTTTAATGCCGAACTCGGCCTGAATGAATCCGCCAATGGCATTGAATTCGCTGGTGGTCATGGGTGATGACGGCGGTGTCCAAACAGGGGTTTCCATTTTTTCAGCGTTTTCTGGAGGCATATTCATCACCGGTGCTTATCGGTTTTAAGCGTCCTGCTCGGTTTCATTTTCCTGCTGATGGACGCTGGAAATCATGGAGAGTTCCTGGCTGGAAAAGATGTCCTGGATGTCGAGCAGGATGACAAAACGTTCACCCAGCTTGCCGATACCCTGGATAAACCGGGTATCGATTCGACTTCCCAACCTGGGTGATGCTTCAATCTGTTCCGGCGCGATGTCCAGCACCTCCTGAACCCCATCAACCAGCGCACCCATGGTGGCAGATTCCCCTTCAATTTCCAGCTCAACAATAATGATGCAGGTATTGACGGTTTGTTCGATTGTTTCCATGCCGAATTTTTGCCTCAAATCAATAACCGGTACCACGTGTCCGCGGACATTGATGACGCCGCGCATGAAGTCCGCCGTCATGGGCACTTTGGTGATGGCCGTATACTCAAGAACCTCCCGCACCAAAAGAATATTCAGTCCGAACAGTTCCTCATCCAGGTAAAAGGTGAGATAGGTGCTATTTTGGTTTTTTGAGGTTTCGTTCATGGTTGTCTCCTATTAAACCGGTTCCGGCTGTCTTGAAAAATCCCATGCTGGCCTGAAGTTGTTGAGCCTGGGAGGCGAGTCCTTCGGCTGTGGAAGAAACCTCTTCAGCAGAAGTGGCGTTCTGTTGCACAACCTGGTCAAGCTGAGCAATGGCCTGGTTGATCTGGGCCGCCCCCGCTCTCTGTTCTTTGGAGGCGGCGCTGATTTCCTGAATCAGTTCGGCGGTTTTGCGGATGTCGGGAACGATTTTTTTCAGCATTTTCCCAGCCTCTTCCGCTACTTCTACGCTGGTGACGGAAAGCTCCCCGATTTCTTTGGCTGCCTGGCCGCTGCGTTCAGCCAGTTTACGAACCTCGGCCGCTACCACGGCAAAGCCCTTGCCGGCTTCACCCGCACGGGCCGCTTCAATGGCCGCGTTCAAGGCCAGCAGGTTTGTCTGGCGGGCGATTTCTTCCACAATTGAAGTCTTGTCGGCTATGTCTTTCATGGCCCGGACGGTGTTACGTACCTGTTCCCCTCCCGCTTCAATATCCTGAGACGCCTGGCGGGCGATCTTTTCAGTTTCCATGGCATGGTCTGCGTTCTGGTTGATGTTGGCACCCATCTCTTCCATGCTGGAGGTAATCTCTTCCAGGTGGGAGGCCTGTTCAGTGGCGGCCTGGGACAGTTCTTCGGAAGAGGAACTCATCTGTTCACTGCCGACGGAAGCTTCGCTTGAAGCGGTTTTAACCTGGTAAATAATGTCATTCAGGCTTTCCTTCATCACGGCCATGGCATTGGTGATATCCTGAAGTTCATCTGCTACAGCCGTCCGCTGCACTTCAGCCATGAGGTCACCAGCGCCGACATTGCGGGCTGTATCTTTTACGGCGGCCAGTTTTAACGAAATACTTTTGATAAGCAGAAAAGAGAGCATGAAGGCAAGCGAAATACCGATGATGGAAATAACAATGATCTTATTCACAAGGACATTTATTTCAATATTTGGTGTCGTGATGTACACTAGAAAATAAGAGAGCAGCAGTAAAAAAGGGGTTGTCGCAGCCAGCAGAAAAGCGACCGCCATTTTTGTGGAGGTGTTTAACCGCGGCAGTTTAAGCTGGTCGATCCATCGAGGGAATGCGCCGATATTGAGATGTTTCTGGGTATGCAGCTCCATGGTGAAAAAGTAAATAACCGTTCCCAGCGAGATGGCGATAAACAGCAGAAAAACAATATTGACGATCTGTATCGCCGATACATCAGTGTAAATGAACAAAGGGATGAAAACGATTGCCAGGCCGGTGACCCAGTTAAAGGCACCGTTAAAGGCTTTTCTGTAAGGCAGCAGCAGAAAGTTTTTCAGGGCCTTTTCGTATTCGTTGTCTTTGATCGTCCGGCCGGATAAATATCGATTAAAATAATCTCTGACAGGCTTTAACATGGTGTAGTTAAAGTAGACCGTCGGAAGAAAGGAAAAAAGAACGCCGGCGGGAATGCTGAAGATCAGGATACCGAGCTGTTCCCCCGAAACGGAGATATTGGACCAGACGTGAAAAGCCACAACAGGGACAAGGAATAAATAGGCAATGCCTTCATTGATCAATAATGAGTTAATTATAAAACGTCTGAGTTTTTGGTTTTGCTCGGTCTTCATTCAATCAATTCCTTTCCTGAGCTCTCCAGGGGCCGACCCTCATAATGCATAATTTAAAGAACGCCATACTGTCATACATCTGTAAGGATGGGTGGTGAGGCCATCTTATTGTTTATGCCCTTTTTTTTTCATGACGCAGATTGTTTTCCGCTTTGAGTATCAACGGTTCTACATCCAGGATGAGGGCGATGCTTCCATCTCCCTGGATGGTTGCCCCGGAGACGCCCTGGATATTTTTATAGGCGTCACCCAGGTTTTTTATGACGGTCTGCTGCAGGCCGATGACTTCATCTACCACCAGGCCGACCAGGTGTTTATCCGAGGCGACAATCACCAGCTGTTCTTTTCCCGGTTTCTGTTCGTCGACGGAAAACCATTCTCTCAGCCTTAAAAACGGCACCAGCTGGTCTCGCAGATTGATGAACCTGTTTTCATGTGAATCGTAGTTTTTCTGTTCCATCTCCAGGCACTCACTGACAACCGCCAGGGGGACGATATAATGTTGTCCGGCAATTGAGACCTCTAGGCCGTCGATGATGGCCAGTGTCAGGGGAATGGTCATCCTGATCGAAGAACCCAGGCCCTTTTCGCTGTTTACCGATACTTTTCCCCTTAAGGCGGTGATACTCTGTTTGACCACGTCCATGCCCACGCCACGGCCGGAAATGTCGCTGACCTGCCCGGCGGTTGAAAAGCCGGGCTCGAATATAAGATTGAGCAGATCTTTCGCATCCGGATTCGCGTCCGGCGGCAGAAACCCCTTTTCAATGGCTTTGGCTTTAATGATTTCCGGGTCAATTCCCCGGCCGTCATCTGATATGGTGATAATGACATGGCCGCCTGAATGTTCGGCCGAAAAAACAATTTTGCCCTGGGGGGGCTTACCGGCCCTGGTTCTTTCTTCCGGTGTTTCGATGCCGTGATCGATACTGTTCCTTAACAAGTGAACAAGTGGGTCGTCCAGCCTTTCGATAACCGTTTTGTCCAGTTCTGTGGCCGCGCCTTCAGTTACCAGTTCTACTGTTTTCCCTCGCTGGGTAGACATATCCCAGACCACGCGTTTGAATTTTCCAAAGCTGGCGCCAATGGGGAGCATGCGTATATCCAGCGTGTTTTCCCGCAGGTCATTACTTAACCGCTCGATGACCTCGGCGATTTCGATCAACTCCAGGTTTTCTTCATGATCAGCCAGTCGTGTCAGACGGGTTTGGGCGATAACCAGCTCGCCGACCAGGTTGACCAGTTGGTCGAGTTTGGCTGACTGTACGCGCATGCTGGAAATCGTGCCGGCAGCCCCTGCTCCTCTCCGGTCTTTACCCGTACGTCGGTCCCTTGATGAACGGCGGTCCTGTGCGGTTCGCCGTTCTTTTTCGGCGCTCTGTTTAACCGGCCCGGCATCGTCTGTACTGTCTTTTGCTTGACGGTTTTCTAAAGGCGTCTCGGCTTCTGCTTTGGCATCAGAAAAACATCTGCGCAGCGCCTCAATGTCCATTTTTTCGTCATCCAACAGCATGAGCGACAGTTCGTCAAAAGCCGATGCCTCCTGTCCGGGTTGAATGTTTTCGGCAATAACGGCAATCGATAATTCACAGTCATGTTCGACAAAGATAAAAACATCCCTGATCGCGTTGATATTCTTATCTGTGGCCAGGAGGATGTCCCACCAGACATAACAGGCTTCGGGGTCAATGGCGTCCAGGAGCGGAAGGCTTCCGGTATGCGCTAAAATCCGGGTACTTCCCAGCTCATTCAACTCATCCAGAAGAAACAGCGGGTTGGTGCCGTTGTTAAAGATTCCCGGGTGGGGTTTGAAGCGGATATGAAAAGCCGTCCAACTCAGAGAAACAGCGTCCTGGCCGGTGTCTGCCTGTTCCGTCATGACGTCCGGGCCGGTTTCTTTTTTTTCCCCGATCTCCCTGAAAAAACGTGCCAGCGCGTCAATCGTTGCGGCAGCTACTGCGTCAGGGTCGTCAATCAGCAGTTGAAACTGGTCTTTGGCTTTTAGGGTTAATTCCACCAGTGAGTGGTCGATCCGGTAAAGGCCGTCCCTGACGCTGTCAAAAACCGTTTCCACTTCGTGAGCCAGTTCCGCAAGCCGGTCAAAACCGAACATGGCACCGGAACCTTTCAGGGTATGCAGAGCCCTGAAGGCCCGGTTAATCAATTCCGGATCATCCGGGTTTTTGTCCAGTTCCAGGAGGCTGTTTTCCAGTTCCGGCAGTAACTCATCCCGGGCTTCATCAATGAATATCTGTCTGGCTTTTAAGATTTTTGACATGTTCTACCTGTGAATCCGGTTTATGTTTTAGATGGTTGTATCCTTTGCAGCGGCCTCTGCCGGTTACTGTTGGTCTCTATTGCAAAACGCCTGCTTGAACAGGCAGGCTGAATTATCGCAATCTTCGCATGCCTGGATAAAGCCCACTTTTCTGAATCTTTCCGCCACAGCGGGTGGCGGTTGGTTTCGTAATACAAGTCGTTTGTTCTTTTTCGAATAGCTTCGGCAGGCCGAACAGATGAGTTGAAAAAAAGCCGTGTCGCATTTACCTGTAGCCGACATATCGACTTCAACCTTATCTTCCGGCCCGTTTAAAAAATGAAGCAGCAGTTTATGCAGCTTCTCCCACCCGGTTTACCAGGCCAGTCACCATGCAGAATGATTTCCTCCCATTATTGGCGTGTCTCCTTTATTCCCCCCAACAGCCTGTCATCGTTTAAAAAGATACGGATCTTTTAATGTTATTGTTTAGTCGCTGCTCAATCAGGGATATATAATCGTATCGTCTGCTTCATCCGAAGTCATATATCTCGGATAGAGCTTGAGCAGTTTGCGCCATTTGTTCATGGGACGCCGTTTCATTAAAGATGAGAATAATATTCAATTCCTTCAGGTCGTTCTGGAATTCGAGCAGACCCGCAACCGGTGAATCACAGCCGACATGAATGACCATGATCTCAATGTTATACATAGAGGCCCGGAGTCGTTCCCGCAGGTCTTCCAGACTGTATAAGTACTCAGTATTAAAAGGAAAATTGAGCCTAATCAGCCCTTCAAGTCCGTTTTCCCGTTCCTTAGGATCGCATAAATTGGCATAAACAATCATTTACAAATTTCCTCATGATATAAGAATTATCTCATTGTGAAGAAAATTAGCAATAATTGTGCCTTTTTTATGCGGTGTTTAAAATATATAGCAAAATCAAATCATTAAACTTAATTCTCGGCCTGTCCGACCGCTTGTGAAGCGGGCGGACAAGATTGCGGCCATAAAGTACCATTTGTCCTGGCGGTCAAAAAAACCGATTAATGCTTTATATATAATGGTTTACGGATTTTCGGCCGATTTCTGATGCTTCCAGAAAATTAGGATTGTTGTCCTGAAACGTTAGACAATTGGCAACAGCGGCATCCATGCCGTTATCGCTTCGGTGTAAGGTCGTGTTTATTGATCAGACCGTAAATCCGGGATTTACTCATATCTGCAATTTTGACCATTTCCCGGATATCACCACCGGTGACAGCCAGCAGATTTTGGAAATATTTCGCTTCGGCCGCTTCCAGCGCTGTTTTTCTGTAACCCTGCCAGCTTGTCATGTCCTGATCTGCGGTGAAGAGTGTTTCTTCCTCGTGTTCCGTAACGGGCCTGGTTTGCTTGCGAATGACCGCCGACCGGATGTCCACCGGCAGATTTTTGTGAAACAAAGCCGGTGTCGATTTGGCCGAACAAATGACTTGATCCAGCACATTGACCAGTTCCCTGACGTTACCGGGCCATTCATAATCGTAAAGGCACTGCAGGAATTCCGGATGAATGGTTTTCGGGGGGATTGCCATACGGCGGCAGATTCTGGCCTGGTAATGGTTGACCAGTTCCGGAATGTCTTCCTTCCGTTCCCTTAAGGGCGGTAACGTCAATTTTTGAGATTTGACGCGATACAGCAGGTCACTTCGAAACGTACCCAGTTCAACCATTTCCTCCAGATTTCTGTTGGTCGCTGAAATTAATCGGAAGTCACTTTTTAATTCCGTCGTGCTGCCGACCGGGCGAAATTTTTTATCTTCCAGCACTCTTAAGAATTTTTTCTGTATTTCCAGCGGCAATTCACCGATTTCATCTAAAAATAATGTTCCCTGGTGAGCCAGCTTGATCAATCCGTCCCGGTCCCGGCCGGCGTCCGTAAAAGCGCCTTTAACATGGCCGAAAAGGCTGCTTTCGATCAGGGTTTCGCTGAGTGCTGTACAATCCACGACCATGAAGTGATTTTCCGCCCGCTGACTGTTCAGGTGGATGGCCCGGGCAAAAAGTTCTTTGCCGGTGCCTGTTTCTCCGGACAGAAGAACGCTGTGGTCGCCGTCAGCCGCTTCCGCCATCTGTCCCAGGCAGTCATTGATGGCCTGACTGTTGCCCACGATACCATTGCGTTTTAGAACCCGGCTTTTTTTGCTGATTTTTTTGGCCTCCCTGAATTGCAGGGCCCGTCGGATGGAGAGAATTATTTTTTTGATGTTGATCGGTTTTTCAACATAGTCCCAGGCGCCGTGTTCCAGGGCCAGGCCGGCGGCGTCCGAATGACCGTAGCCCGTAATGATAATGACTTCCGGGGAACCGGGGGCGTTGATAAAGGAGGAAATTGCCTCCAGTCCGCTGCCATCCGGGAGATTGATATCCAGAAGCACAATATCAATATTGTTGTCGGAAATTGTTTTGTGGGCTTCTGTCAGGGTGTGGGCGCTGACGGG
The DNA here is from genome assembly GCA_963674745.2 of Desulfosudaceae bacterium. Classification (GTDB taxonomy): domain Bacteria; phylum Desulfobacterota; class Desulfobacteria; order Desulfobacterales; family Desulfosudaceae; genus JBFMDX01. The sequence continues at coordinate 97,399 of CAXXDV010000003.1, forward strand.
GGTCCATCCTTCCTGGGATACGGTTTCCGTCAGCAGCAGGCAGATGGAAGGTTCGTCGTCTATAATCAGAATGGTTGCCATGTAGCCTCGTTTATAAGTTTATCTGTGGTTTTTCCCTTCAAAAACCTGTTGTATGGCCTCTCGCAGCTGTTCCAGGGAGACGGGCTTCGATAACAACAGATCGATTGCGTCCGTTACTTTTTCTTCCGGTTCGAGCATGTCGCCGAACCCGGTCAGCATGATAACCGGCTTTCCCGGCGCAAATTTTTTGATGGCTCTGGCCAGGTCGTCCCCGTTCAGTTCCGGCATGGCATGATCTGTGATGACCAGGTCAAACCAGCCTTCATTGAATTTCCGCATGGCGTCCACACCGTCAACCGCGGTTTCCGTAAAGTGGTTGTCCTTTTTCAGGTATTCGTCCAGGAGGTATCGCTGACGCGCTTCATCATCAACGATCAGAATCCTCAATGCGTCGGGCCTTTGTCTGACAGGTTTGTTTTCCGTGGCCTTCGGCTCTTGGGGTCCGGCTTCGGGCAGTCGCAGAACGAAAGTCGTGCCTTTCCCCGGTTGACTGTGAATGTCAATCCGTCCCTGATGGCGTGTCATGATGCCCTGCACGGTTGCCAGCCCCAGGCCGCTGCCGGTTTCACCTTTGGTGGTGTAAAAAGGGTTCAGGCATTGGCGAAGAACCCCAGCCTCCATGCCGATACCGTTATCACTGATTTCCAGGACGATCAGTCCCTGTTCACGACGGGTAACAAACCGGAGAATGCCACCTTCAGGCATGGCGTCTACAGCATTGAAAATCAGGTTGGTAATGACTTCATGCAGTTCGGTACGATTGCCGAGGGCCATTATTTCAGGCGTCAGTTGTTTTTCTATCGAGATGAAAGCGCCCCGGGTCTGGGCGTTGCTTTTCCAAATGGGCTCGGTCAGGGCCACGGCATCATCAATCAGCTGGTTGATATCAACCGGTTCGATAATTTCGTTGTCGCTGGGCCGGTAGAACTTCCGAAGCCGTCTGACGATCTGGGCCGCGTCTCTGGCCGAGGTGTTAATGAGCGTGATGTATTCTTTAACGGTATTGACATTGCTCATTTTTTTCGGGGTCTGGAGCAGCAGGTCGGAAAAACCCTGAATCGATGTCAGGGAGTTGTTAAAATCATGGGCAATGCCGCTTGCCATTTGAGACAGGGCTCTCTGCCGTTCATTGTCGACGATTCGGCGCTGGGTGCTTCGCAGTTCGTGGAGGGTTTTTTCCAGTTCATGCGTTTTCTGCTGAAGTTCCTGCTCATATCGTTTTCGGGTGGTGATGTCCCGACTGACACCGCCCACGGCCCACTGCTGGCCCTGTTTGTATATCGGATAAAGCGTATTCAGATAGGTAAACACCCCGTCTTTTTCTCTCTCATCATGTTCAAAAGAAGTGGGGTTGCCATGTTTGAAGACATGGGCGACCAGTCGTCGGAAACGGGTGGCGACATCCTGTGGATAAGCATCTTCCAGCTTTTTGCCGATCAGTGAGGCATTCCCGGGTAAAGCCTCTTGCTTGGCACGGTCATTGCTGAACAGGTATTCACCCTCCCGGTTGATCATGAAAACATGATCGGCTGAATATTCCACCAGCGCCCGGAATTTGGCTTCGCTTTCCCGTTGGGATTCTTCCGCCTGCATACGATCAGTTTCATCAACGTAAACGGCCACGATTTCGTTGCCCGGCAGTTTGTAGACGTAGTTCCTTCGCCAGCTGGCAATCCGGTTGTCCTGGTAAAGGGCAACCGGGTGCTCTTCAGGCAGGCCGGTTTCGTTTACACGCTGAAAGACGTCAAGCAGGCCAAACGATTTGACGCCGGGAAAAACGTCTGTAACCTTTTTGTTGATGACGTCCGCTTTCGAGATTTTTTCGATCTTTTCGGCGGTTTCGTTAAAATCAATGATGACAAAGTCCTGTCCCCCGTCAACCGGCTGGAATACGGCCACGCCGACGGAAATATTGTTGAACATCGCCTGGTAACGCTGCTGGCTCCGGCGCAGGGCCATGGATGTTTTTTTGCGTTCGGTGACATCACTGATGGCCGTCAGAAAGCCGACCACCTGTCCCTGATCATCCATTTTGTAATTCCAGTCAACAATCACATCCACTGCTTTTCCGTTTTTGGTGAGGTTTCGCCCTTCCCATTGAAGCGGGGGGGGCTGCTCTTCGGCCAGTTGCTCAAGCAGTGTCAGCAGCCGCCGGCCTTCCTGTCGGGATTCAGACAGATCACTGATGCGCATTGTCTTCAAATCTTCGGTGGTATATCCAAATATTTTGGAATAGGCATTGTTGGTGAAAAGGAACTGTCCCTGCCGGTCAATTTCAGCAATTGGTGTCGGCACGGTGTCCACAATCGACCTGAGTCTTTGTTCGCTTTCCTTTAGGGCGGATTCCATGTCGATTATTTCTGTCATATCATCGCTGACACAGATGATCTTTTCCAGGTTCCCCTGTTCATCCCGGACCGCGTTAAATACCCCCCGGATATGTTTGACCTGGCCGTTACGATGGATGAGTCGGTAATATGCCTGGCGGCTGTCGTTTATCTCACCGGACAAGGCCTTGGTCAGCAACACCGACATGCGTTCTCTGTCTTCGGGATGAATGAGATCAAAACCGGTTTTCCCCAGCAGCTCTTCGGGTGCATAACCCAGTGCGTTTTTGTGGGACGGGCTGAGATAGGTATATAATGCGTTTTTATCCAGAACGGCTACCATGGAACTGGTGACTTTCAGGACGAGTTCGGTATCCGCAACACTGCCCGGTATCCGGGTAGTGCGCGGCTCTTGGCAACCGTTACTCAGGCGATTCCCGACAGATGCAAAAAACATCCGGTATACATGATTCATCGATCTGGTAAAAAAAGATTTCATTCAGACGCCTTCTTGAAGCCATTTATGTCGATATGCTCGGCTAATCCTGATTATCGTAACCGGCAATTTGACATCAACAGCCACAAAAATGACTAATTTTTTACTTAACGTTGCCTGCCTGCCCCTTTTAAAAAACCATCATATCCAAATCATCATCAAAAAGCAATACGATCTGTTGGTTTTGCTGTTGTTGAATATCGGCCCTATAATTATAACCTTGACAAAACAGCCGGTCACGGCGATTATTTGTTAAAAGTAAAAAGTTGAGCTTTTGACCTGTCCGGATACCAAACGGATCACGAATAAAATTACGGCCGTTGATGGTTTTTGACCAATTAAACAAAGGTTTTTTTCAGTTTTCCCAATTGCCTCCGGGAAAGGTTTTTCCCGGCATTGAGGGGGTTGATTTTGTTTCCCGGGTTGTTCCCCGGATCGGTTATGATGACGGCATTTCTGTCGCCAAAAAAGAACGTATCAGAACCATCATGCAATCCGGCTTGGACTCGGTCAGAATGAGCGGCATCACCCGCATGACTTCCATCGATGCCTGGGATAACGAAGGCCTGTCAGGCGGAGGACTGCAGATTAAAAGTCCGCAATGGGCAGGGGTCGTTTCCCGGATGACCGCACCGCGTCATTTAATCTGTTTCGTGCTGACACTGGGGGAAGCGTTCGACCGGATTAAGAAAGATAGGGCGCTTTTTGAAACCTATGTGCTTGACGGTTTGGGCTCGGAGCTGATCGAGACAGCCGCGCAGATGGCTGAAGAATATATTGCGGTTTGGGCCGAATCCAATGCCATGGACTGCTCCCGAAGATTCAGTCCGGGATATTGCGACTGGCCGCTGCCGTCCGGCCAGAAGGCTGTTTTTAATTTTCTGCAACCGGACGCCATCGGTGTCAAAGCGTTGTCCACCGGCGCCATGCTGCCTTCAAAATCCATCTCTGCCGTTATGATCACCGCCGATCAGGTGCCCCTGAAATGTCCCTGCCAATTCTGCCCCCAACGGGATTGTGATCATCGACGTGTTTGACGGGTGTATCGGGAAGTCATTGATTGTTTTGATTGTTTGTGGTTTAGGATGAATTGCCATTATCAGACGGGGCCTTAATATTTCGGGTTTAGGGAGATTGTCATGGATAAATTATCACCAGACAAAGATATTGATCAACAGTTGTCCGACCTCAAACAGAAAATTGTTTCTTATGAAAAGAGTAACCAGTTTTTTGAAATGCTGGTGAGAAGCCTGCCCGGTTTGTTCTATCTTTTTGACAGTAGTTTTAATGTGCTCAAGTGGAATCGCAATGTGGAACAGATCACCGGTTATACCCGGGAGGACCTTCCCGCTCTGAAGCTGATTGATCTGTTTGATGGAGAAGACCTGATCAAAGTTCAAAAGGTCGTGAACGATGTTCTTAACGGTCACCAGGGTGAGGTCGAAGCCGAGCTGATTACCAAAACCGGAGAGCGTCGCCCGTTTCATTTTACCGGCGTGGGCGCCACGATTGATAATGAATCCTATCTGGTCGGTGTCGGTCTCGATATGAGCGTTTATAAACAAACGCTCAAAGAGTTGCAGGAGAATGAAGCGCTTTACCGGCTTCTGGCGGAACGGATGACCGAAGGCGTCGTGCTGCTGAAGAATTTCAAGATATTGTTTGCCAACAATGCTTTTCTCAGGATTTTCGGTTATAAAGATCCCCAATCCATAATCGGCAGTAATTTGAGAGAAATGATCGCCAAGGGTTTTGAGATTTATTTTCAGGATCTGTGCGACGCCCTTGAAACCGGCGTCTGTAACGAACGGTTTTTCCAGGCCCGGTGGCTGAATACAAACAAAGACGTATTGTGGGTTGAAGGCATCGGCAACCGCCTGGAGTGGAAGGGTGCACCGACGGTTTTTCTGACCGTCCGGGATATTACCGAGGCTAAACAGAAAGAAATATCCATGCAGGAAGAAGCCGATAACCTTCGGCGGCAGAATGTCAAGCTGCGGTCTTCGATTCAGGAACGGTACCGGTTCGGGAAAATCGTCGGAAAAAGCCCTGCCATGCAGCGGATTTATGAGCAGATCCTCAATGCTTCCGGCACCCATGCCAGTGTCGTGATCTACGGGGAGTCCGGCACGGGCAAGGAACTGGTGGCCCGGGCGATTCATGATATGAGCCGCAGGGCCGGAAAGAATTTCGTGCCGGTCAATTCTTCGGCCATTCCCGAGAATCTGCTGGAAAGTGAATTCTTCGGCCACAAGAAGGGCGCTTTTACCGGGGCTCATGCCGATAGGGCCGGATACCTGGACATGGCCAACGGGGGAACGTTGTTTCTGGATGAAGTGGGTGATTTGAACATCAATCTCCAGGCCAAACTTCTGCGCGCCCTGGAAGAAGGCACTTATTCACCGGTCGGCAGCAGTGTCGTCAAGCATTCGGATTTCCGGCTTCTTTCCGCGACCAATAAAAATTTAAAGGCCATGATCCGCGAGGGAGAGCTGAGGGAAGATTTTTTTTACCGCATCCATATCCTGCCGATTACGCTGCCGCCTTTAAGAGATCGGAAAGAGGATATCCCGCTGATTGCGGAAGATTTCTTAAAAAGACTGGTCGTGGACAACAAAATTCAGATTCCGGGCCCGGTGCTGGAGGCCTTGATGGCCTATGCCTGGCCGGGCAATGTCCGTGAACTGCAGAATGTGATTCAGCGTTACCTGGCGGTCGGCAGTGTGGATTTCCTGGAAACGGGTCAGGCTGAAAAGGACGCGTCGGTTGTGAATGAGTCCCCGGGGAAAGAAAAAATGGCATTAGGCGCTTCGGCGGAATTTGAAAGCCTTCAGGACAATGTCGATGCCCTGGAAAAAGCCCTGATTGAAAAAAGCCTGCGGGAATGTCGTGGTAATAAAAGCAAGGTTGCCCAGAAACTGAAAATTTCACGCAAAACCCTGTCAAGAAAAATGGAACGGCTACAGCTGGAATAGCCAGGGGCGTGCCGGGTCCGGGGGGTAAAGATTGATCAGTTCCCCTGCATGTCGGGTTGTTTGTATCCAAAATGGGGCGTTTGTTACCATTTTATATGTTGCCCCCCGGAAAAGTTACAAAACGTCCATTCCGGATGCTTTCATGCCTTTTGTGTAAATACATGCATCATGAAGTACTACCTGAAAATGATAATAACCGTCTAAAATAAATATATATTTTAGTTCATTCCCGCCACTGATTCCTTTATCCCCACATTTTTCGACACGGTTGTCAAGTCTGGTTCCACACAATCGCTTCTTATATGTTTTTATTAGTAATAACAATAATATAATTACTAACCGGCAACTATGATGGTTTCTGGCATTCTATTTGCTTTGTTAAGGCCATACAGAACCGTACAAAGTTAGTTTTGTGAATTTATGACAGGTCATTGTTAACAAACAGGATCGGAGGAATAATGAACCAGGAACATAAAATTCGTGTCCTTGTCGCTAAACCGGGGCTGGATGGCCATGAAAGAGGTGCCAGGGTTGTCGCTTATGGACTTCGGGATGCCGGGTTCGAGGTGATTTACACCGGGTTACGTCAGACGCCGGGGCAGATCGCCAAAGCGGCGGTTGATGAAGATGTGGACGTTATTGGATTGTCCATATTATCCGGTGCCCACCTGTTGCTTACCAGGGAGGTCATCAATAACCTTCGTGAACTCGAGGCCGACGATATCATTGTTCTGGTGGGCGGAGTCGTTCCGGAAAACGATTTTTCAGAATTGAAGGAAATGGGGGTTACCGAAATCTTTACTTCCGGTACGCCCATATCCGCTATTGCAGAAACGATTCAAAACACAACTGCGGCCAGGCGGAATGCCTCATAGAAAAGTAGTCCTGCCTTTAACTTTAACTGATTAAATACTCGGATATGTACGAGGTGTTTATGTTTCAAGATGATGAAAAAGAGATGGAAAAGATAAAGCATGCTGAAGAAAATTGGCGAAAAAACCTGCTTGAGAAACGGGTCGAGCGGTTTAATCTGGCCAAAAGTCCGACAACCTTTTACAGCCCGGCTGCTTTGACAAAACATGATTTTATGGAAAAGGTCGGTTTCCCCGGTGAGTATCCCTTTACGGCCGGCAATAACCCTTTTGATTTCTGGCGGGCTTTTGCCGAAGACGCCGCTAAAATGGGATATCGCCCGGATTGGGGCGGAGCCGGAAAAGTCGGCAAGTACGGCGGATTCGGCACCCCGGCCGATTACCGCGACTACCTCTTTCGCATGCAGTCCATGGGAAGAAAAGGCGGTCCCAATATTGCTTTTGACCTGGCCACCCAGTGTGGCTATGATCCGGACAGCGCCCGGGCCATCGGCGAAATCGGACGCGTCGGCGTGTCGGTGGCTTCTTTCCGGGATTTTCAGATCATTTATGAAGCCTATACCGGTGATCTTGATATTGACAAAGTGCCGTCCAATTTCACCATCAATGCGCCGGCAGCCGTTATTATCGCCATGTATGCCGTGCTGGCAAAAAAACGGGGTATCCCCCTGGAACACCTGGCCGGTACGCCTCAGAACGACATCCTCAAAGAGTTTATCGCCCGCGGCACCTATATTTTTCCGCCGCGGCAATCCATGCGCCTGTTCCGGGACATCTGCGCTTTTTGCGTGGGACATATGCCCAGGCTCAACATCAATAGTATCGGGGGTTATCATATCCGTGAAGCCGGCGCCAGTCGGGTTCAGGACCTGGCCTTTTCCCTGGCCAACGGCAAAGCCTATATTCAGGCCGGCCTTGAAGCCGGGCTGGAAGTTGACGCGTTTGCCCCCCGGTTTACCTTTAATGCCTTTGGGGGCAGCATGGAAATGTACCAGGAGATCGCCTTTCAGAGGGCGGCCCGACGCATGTGGGCCAGAATGCTCAAAGAGGAATTCGGGGCTAAGGATAAGCGCAGCATGATCATCCGCCAGCCCATTACCGCTCATATCGGTTGTTCTTCCACCACCCTCAACCGGCCGCTGAACAACCTGGCCCGGGCGGTTGTGGGCGGCCTGGCGGCCGGTATGTCCGGCGGCATGCCGGGTGTGTATCCGCCTTTTGATGAACCCCTGGGCCTGGGCCACAGCCAGGAGGCGGTTCAGTTGCAACTGGATGCCACGCGCATCATGATTTACGAAGCCAAAGTCGCCGATGTCAACGACCCCTGGGCCGGATCTTATTTTATGGAGTCCCTGACCGATGAAATCGAGACGGACGCACTGGCGGAGATGAAAAAAATCGACGACATGGGCGGCGCGGTGGCGGCCATCGAAAGCGGTTACATGCAACGGGCCGTGGCCAGAAGTGCTTATGAGCGGCAAAAACAGATCGAACGCCAGGAAACGTTCCTGGTCGGGGTCAACTGTTTTACCGGCGAGAACGAAATCACCGTCAACGTCAATCGCGAGGTCGAGGCCACCTATGACCCGGAACTGATGAAGACCGCCGAAGAGCGGCAGAAAGCGGCACTGGCACAGTTAAAACAGGAAAGAGATGATAAGGCCGTATCCGGTGCCCTGGCGACGTTAAAAGGCCATGCCGCCGATCCGGATAAAAACCTGATGCCGGGTATCTGTGACTGTGTTGAACAGGAGGCTACCCTGCAGGAGATATGCGATGTGCTCAGGGAGGTGTTTGGAGAGGCGGAGCCGGTCAAGCTCTAAAAATTGCCTTTTGGCCCGATGTCGGCGTTGTGCTCAAATTTTAATCCTCGAAATACGCCAAGTATTCCTCCGGTTAAAATTTTCGCACGCCTTGACCTCGAACCAAAATTCAAATTTTTAGAGATACCCTTAAGTACTAATGCTCTCGTTAAAAAAGAAGAATAGATGGCAAAGTACAAAGTTCTAGTCCGGCTTAAAATTGGGGGCGTGCAAATCCTGAGGAATGCAGAGTACTTAAAGTACGTGAAATCCCGAAGGGCGCGGCGCAACACAGATCTTGAACTTTTTACTTTGCCATCCCAGTTTCGACTTTTTACGAATGCATCAAAATTGCTTCGATGCAAAATGGATAACGAAGGGTCGTTTTATGAATGATAACTGGGAAGCGCTGATTGAGGGATTGAAAAACGGCCGCCCGCGGGCGCTGTCACGCCTGATTACCCGGGTGGAAAACCGTGAGCCCGGCTGGGAAGAGGCCATGAGAACCATTTATCCCGCCACCGGCCGGGCCAGGATTTTCGGTATCACCGGGTCTCCCGGGGCCGGGAAAAGTACCCTCACCAAGGAACTCTCACTGGTGCTTTTGGAAAAAGGCCTGTCTATCGGTATTATCGCGGTTGATCCGTCCAGCCCCTTTTCAGGAGGCGCTTTACTGGGTGACCGCTTGCGCATGCAGGCACTTTACGAAGTGCCTCAAGTGTTTATCCGCTCCATGGCGACGCGCGGCCGCATGGGCGGGCTGTGTCATGCCGCCCGGGATGTGACCCGCATCCTGGATGCCTTCGGCAAGGACATCATTCTGATTGAGACCGTGGGCGTGGGCCAGGACGAGATCGAGATTGTCCGTGTTTCAGATTCGGTGATGGTGGTCTGCGTGCCCGGTCAGGGCGATGGCATTCAGGCCATCAAGGCCGGCATCATGGAAATCGCCGATTTTTTTGTGGTCAACAAGGCCGATCGTGACGGTGCCGATGAACTGGCCGCCGACATCAACGCCATGCTGGAATTATCAACCCAGGCCGACGGCGCTAAACCACCGGTGTTGAAAACATCGGCCCTTAAAAAACAGGGCATAGAAGCATTGGCTGACTTTATCCTGCGGCCGCGAGCTGAGAACCGGCATTTTGAGAGGAAAAATATCCGGGAAGAGATTATGGGGCTGCTGGAAGGTGATGTCTCACGGCGGTTGCGTAACAGTCTTGAAAACAACCAGCGGATGAACGACCTGGTAGAGAAAATCGCCCGCCGTGAAACCGATCCTTATTCCGTGATGGAAGAACTTTTAAACGATTTAATCGATAAGATACGTTAATACCAAGGAGGTTTGACATGATGACGCTGATTGCCGCCTTTATTTCCGGCATGCTGCTGTTTAACGCCGTGCCCCACCTGGTTCAGGGGATCTGCGGTAAATCCCATATGACGCCTTTTGCCCGCCGTTCCCCCGCCTGGGTTAACATTGTCTGGGCCTGGATCAACATCATTGGCGGATTCGTGGTATATGGTTTTTTTGATTGCTGTCAACAGGGACCGTCAGCCTGGTACGCCTTCGGTTTGGGCGGATTCGTTATTTCCCTGTACCTGGCCATATTCTGGAGTAATCCGGATGCCAGACTGCCCTGGCACTCCAAGGACTGAGGGCAGCTTTAAATTATTGGTTATTCTCCAATTTTGTGGGTGAGCTGGGTCCAAGGATTCAAGGGGTCGAGGGCTCAAGGGGGATGAAGTCCCTATCCTGCAACTAATCGGGAGACGGACCTGATTACTTAAAAACGTTGGTTCTTCTCCCAATTAGTGGGAGGAGTTAAGCTGCTAATAAAAAATGGACATCATCAGTTCTTTCTTCTATCCAGAAAGTTGAGAGACAATTCTGGAAGAAAGGAGACCGATGATGTCCGCTATGAGTATAAAGCCCTATCTCCCTTTTTGTCGAGTCCGTTTTACAAAACAAACGGTTTCTGACGCCGGAGATATGGCGATGATAATTGCCGAGCCAGACGAGCGCTATCGCCCTATTTGTTATAGTTGCGGCAGCCCGGCTCAAGGCGTTCATGACCAGGCCAGACGTCCGTTGCGGGATTTGAACCTTGGGGCCGCAAATGTATGGATCAACTGCAGATATCGTAAAATTTATTGCCCCCGTTGCCAGGGTATTCGGGTTGAAGACCTGGACTTTTTCAATCCGTACCAGCGGGTTACCAAAAGACTGGCCCTTTATATCCATGAGTTGTGTAAGATTTTGACGGTCTCTGAAGTGGCCGCGCATTTGGAGCTCAACTGGAAGACGGTCAAAAATATTGATAAAAACTTTTTGGAAGAATCGTTTGGAAGGACGGACTACAGCGACTTGAGCATACTGGCGGTTGATGAAATCGCCATCCATAAAGGCCATACGTATATGACTGTTGTTTTGGACTATCAAACCGGTCGGGTGGTATGGCTTGGCAGGGGCCGATCCGTGGAGACGCTTCAAGTCTTTTTCGCCGGCATGAGCCAGGAACAGAAACAGGCGCTGGAAGCCATCGCCATGGATATGTGGGATCCTTACATTAAAACGGTTCGAGAGAATGTGCCTCATGTAAAGATCGTGTTTGATCTTTTTCATGTGGTTCACGCATTTAATAAGGTGATCGACAAAGTTCGAATAGAAGAGTTTAGAAAAGCGACGAAGCCGGACCAGGCGATATACAAAGGAACCAAGTATTTGCTGCTGTCCAATCCCCAGAATATTCATAGCAGTGAGGCCCGGCAGCATTTGCGGCAGCTTCTTGAAATTAATGAAACCATATCTACGGTCATGATTTTGAAAGATTGTCTGAAGCGAATATGGGACTATCAAAAAAGGGGCTGGGCCAAAAAGAGATTGGATGAATGGTGTGCCCTGGCCAGAACGGTGAGCCACAGGCCCGTACAGAAATTTGCCGACATGCTTGAAAGGCACGCTTACGGCATCCTGAACCATTGCGATTATCCGATTCATACCAGTAAAATAGAAGGTGTTAATAATAAAATTAAGGTCATAAAACGAAAATCCTATGGATTTCATGACGATAGATACTTTACATTAAAGGTCATACAGGCCTTTTCCTCCCACTAATTGGGAGAAGAACCAAAACGTTAAAAGCCATCAAAATAGAGGAGTTCATCATGACAGAAAACGCATCGATCCCGGTAACCGAGAAAATAGCCGCTTTTGTGGCGGATACCCGGGCCGAAGATATTCCGGAAGAGATGTTCGCGCATGCCCGGGTTGCTTTTATGGACTGGGTGGCCGTCACCCTGGGCGGCAAAGACGACCCCCTGGTCGACAAGTTGATATCGTATACGAACAAACTGGGCGGATTGCCCCAGGCCACGATTATCGGCCGGGGCGGAATGAAAAAAAGCGTAGCCGATGCGGCCCTTATCAACGGCGCTGCCTCGCACGCCCTGGATTACGATGATACCCTGGTTTCGTTTCTGGGACATCCATCGGTGACCCTGTTCCCGGCCCTGGTGGCCCTGTCCGAATGGCGGGAGGAAAGCGGCCGGGATTTTCTGACTGCTTATCTGATCGGCCTTCAGGCCGGCGCCGTGGTTGGTGCCTGTGCCAGCCTGGACCACTACATGGCCGGCTGGCACGCTACGGCCACATTGGGGCATATCGCCTCGGCCGCGGCCTGCGCCCGGCTGCTTGGCCTGGGAAAAACACAGGCGCAATACGCGCTGGGCATCGGTGCCACCCAGTCTTCCGGATTGAAACGCGTTTTCGGCACCATGTGCAAGCCGTTTCATGCCGGCCGGGCTTCTCAATCAGGACTGATGGCGGCATTACTGGCGGCTGATGATTTTACCAGTGCCGAAGATATTCTGGAAGGTCCCCAGGGGTTTTTTCAGGCCCTGAAAGGCACCATCAATAAAGATGCCGTTGAACTGTTGGGCCTTGGTTGGGACGTGGTCAACCTGTCCCAGAAATATCATGCCTCCTGTCATGCCACCCATTCTCCTCTGGAAGCCGCCCTGGCAGTGGTGAATGAAGAAAGGCTGTCTCCGGACCGGATTGCCGCCATTACCGTTCATTCTTCCCAGCTGGCCCTGGACGCGGCCGGCAAGCTGAAACCGCAGACCGGGCTGGAAGGTAAATTCAGCATTCCTTTCTGCGTGGCCAACGCCATTATTACCGGTGTGACCGGGACGCAGGCCTTTACCGACCAGCAGGTCAAAGATTTTCGCATACAGGACCTGATGGGGAAAATAACGGTCAAGCTGGATGCCGGTAAAACCGCTCTGGAATCAACGATTGTCGTGGAAGATACCGAAGGAAACCGGTTTGAGCGATCTTCCGATATCCTGCAGGAGATTCCGCCGCTGGAGCTGAAAGAAACACGGGTACGGCAGAAATTTATCGATCTTTGCCAACCGGTCATCGGCGAAGACAAAACAAAAGAGGCCATGAAGGATATCGATAATCTGGAAACGTTGTCGTCCATGAAAATATTCGCGGAGAAATTCTGATGGTTTCGTAAAAAGTCCAATAAAGCCCGCTTTAGGCGAAGGAGTTGTCATGAATGAAAAAACCTGCCTGGTGACGGATATACAGCGATACTCGGTCAATGACGGGCCGGGCTTTCGCACCAATGTTTATTTAAAAGGATGTCCCCTGAAATGCACCTGGTGCCACAACCCGGAAACCATTTCCCCGGAACCGGACATATACTGGAAGCGCCGTTTGTGTGTGCAGTGCGGCGCCTGCCTGGATGTCTGCGACCGGGATGCCATATCCCCTCCCATTCCACCGGAAGAAGCGCAGCAGGAAGGCGCGACCTATCAGAAGATTATCCGTGAACGTTGCAATCGTTGTCTCAAGTGTATTGATGCCTGTGCCTATGACGCCCTGGAGATTTCCGGCCTCCCCATGACGGTGGAATCCGTTATGGCGGAAGTGGAGGCGGACCGTATTTTTTATGATACGTCCGGCGGCGGTATGACCTTAAGCGGTGGTGAGCCCACTTCGCAACGGGAGTTCTCTCTGGCGCTGCTGGCCGAAGCCAAAAACAGGCGCATTCATACCTGTCTGGATACCAACGGATTTTGCAATTGGGATTCCCTGGCTTCATTGTTACCAATGACCGATATCGTTCTGTTTGACCTCAAGCACATGGATCCGGAACGGCACAAAGCCGGGACCGGTGTCGACAATAAACGCATTCTTGAAAACCTGGCCAGGCTGGCCGCTTCCGGTAAGGAATACTGGATCCGGATCCCGGTGGTCCCCGCTTTTAATGATGGTCCGGAATTTCATAAAACAGCCGCCCGTTTTCTGGCTGATCTGCCATCCCATCCGGCCCGGATCGACCTTCTGCCGTTTCATAACTGGTGTGAAAACAAGTATGACTGGCTCGGCCGGGACTGGGCACTGAAATTCACCGAGGCCATGCAGCCGTTTTTTCTGGAGTTGCCGGCGGAAATCTACCGGGATCAGGGCTTGACCGTGACCATCGGCGGCTCCGGGTTTGAGGAAACCGGGAAAGTCCAGAGCGCTTGATGTTTGTTGACGGCCGGGCAGAAAACTGTTATTATTGTATTATTAAAGTGGTTAAAAAGATACATGGGGGGGCTGCAACTTGCTTTGGTGAATCAACCTGATCGAATATCTTCAACCGACCTTTTCCTTATTCAGACATCGCAGCCATAGATCTCAAATTGAAGCGGGTGACCACAGATAAAGCTTGTGCTTCCAATTTTGTGGTTTGAGATAACATACCTAACTGTCATCATGAAAGGGGAATGAAATGTTTTACAAAAAAAAGACCGGGGTATGGCTGGTCTGGGCAGTCGGTGCAGCCTTGGTGTTCCTTACCGGTGTTTTGCAACCGGACATCGCCCAGGCCGAGGTGGCTGTCATTGCCAATCCCTCTGTGCCCATCAGCAAGATTTCCAGTGATGATTTGAAAAAAATCTTTACCGGAAAGATGGTGGTCTGGGAGGGTGGCCAGTCAATCAAACCGGCCACATTGAATGACGGATCAGTACATGAAGAGTTTGTTAAAAACTATACCGGTAAAACCACCGACCAGTTTAAAACCTATTGGCGAAGGATGATTTTTACCGGGCAGGGGATTCAACCCAGAAGTTTTTCCAGTTCCAGGGACCTGATTGAGTATGTTTCTGAAACACCGGGCGCCATTGGATATGTTTCGCCTTCGGACATTTCGGCGGATTTAAAAAAGCTTAATGTTTCAGGAAAAGAATAAGGAGATAACCATGAAGAAATTTATATTGCTAAGCATCATCAGTCTGGGGCTGGCAGCCAATGCCGGTGCGGTGGAACTGTCCGGAGGAGAACTTCACGGTTTCATATCCCAGGGCTATTTGAATTCCAGCCACAATAATTTTCTTTCCCATGACAGCAAAGAGGGTAGTTTTGAATACATGGAGATGGGTATAAATTTTAACAGATGGCTTACCCCCAACCTTACCGCCGGGTTTCAATTGTTTGCCAAGGACCTGGGCAAGGCCGAAAACCAGGAGGTCAAACTGGACTGGGCCATCCTGAACTATCGCTGGGAACCCTGGCTCAACGCCAAAGCGGGCCGGCTGAAATTAAAGACCGGTTTGTACAATGACACCCGGGATATCGATATGGTCCGGCCCTGGGCGCTTCTGCCCCAGAGCTGTTACCTGGAGTATTTCCGGGACGCGTCCCTGTCGCTTGACGGCGGCGCGTTTTACGGAAATCTGCCCGCCGGCAAAATAGGCGACCTGTCCTATGAAGTTTATTTGGGAACCAAGGACATCAACACAGATCGCGACGGCACCATGACCCGGTTTATTGAAGACAATACCACCTTTGTTAACGAAGACATCAATAAATATGATTTTGACAGTGTCTGGGGGCTGAACCTTGAATGGCAAACCCCGGTAGAAGGACTGATCATCGGCGCATCGCACACCAAGACGGACTTAAGGGTTTCCGCAACTTTCCAGGAAGATACCTTCGGCGGACCGCCCATGGTCAATGTCAACCAGGGCTTTGACCCCGCCACGGGCACCACCACCATCACCACCACGGTTACCACCATGGCCGTCAATGCCGGTGATTTACTTAAAACCCGGTACACGGAATTTGATGAACAGTATTATTACATCAGATATATCCGTGGGAACCTGGAGCTCTCAGGTGAATGCTGGCACCAGCGTAATGAACAAGATATCACGACCTGGTCCACCGGTGATATCGTCGCCACCACGGAAACAACCGTCATCCCTGCGGCCGGCCCGCCAACCACCTCCACGGCGGTCAATGTGCTGGCCAACAGTTGGGCCAACATCATGGTTCAAAAAAGAGAAGCCCTGGGCTATTATGTGGCCGCAGCTTACCGGTTCAGTCACTGGTTTCAACTGGCCGGTTATTATTCGGTAGCCTTTCCGGATAAGGATGATAAGAGCGGTATTGATCAGGAAAAGGCCGGAAATAATGATTATGAAGCCTGGCTGAAAGATTATTGTATCACCCTGCGGTTTGATGTGGGCACCAACTGGACCTTCAAGCTGGAAAACCACTTTATGGACGGCGTCGCCTACCTCAACCGTGCTATCAACGGCGACCTCGAACAGCACTGGAACCTGTTTGTTGCCAAGGCCACATATATGTTTTAGGTGGTTATGTGGTTAAGTGATTAAGTGTTTAGGTGATTATGTAGCGGAGGGCTTTCCAGCATGTCCCACAACTCATCATTCCGGCTCGCCCTGTAGGGGCGACCGGCTGGTCGCCCTCGTCCGAATGAGGATTGTTTAGGGTTATTAGACAGCCTGTTTCCATCCTCCGTAGCAGGCTACTGCGGAGGACGGGTAGCCTTCCAGAGATAAGAGCAGGTTTTAGGTTTTATTGTTTTAGAAGCTTCTTATTTGGTGCTTCACTAATGAAATGACAAGCTCCGGTATAATAAAAAAAGCCCCCCATTGCATTGATTCTGTCATGGGGGGCTTTTTTTATGCCCATAGGCACGAACAAATGTATGCACACGTCCTCGATGCCCTCTCGTGCTTTGCGGCCGGATGATCGTTCCTCTCGGAAATCGGGTCATTGTGACCCAATTCTGCCCGCCCCCGTTATTTTAAAAATAAACCATTAAATTTTAGCATATTATATTTTTTAAGCCAAATAATTGATCCCTTTTGGCGCAATTTGCCGTTTATGTCAAAATGAAAAATAATACTTATATTACAAGTATTTATAATATAATTAGCTCTTGGCATATAAATTGCTCATAATTAAAACCAAGGGCAATATGAGACGTATCGTCACAGATTAAAACAGTTACTTAAATAAGGAGGCTATCATGGCTGTATGTAATGAATGTAAACGTTTTTTCGCGCAGGATGAACAACCGGAAAAAGGTGACTGCGTCAGAAGAGGGGAAGATCCCCGGCAGGCGTTTTATACAGCCAGGCCGGTGACTGCCGAACAGGATGCGTCATCCTGTCCCGATTTTCAGAAGAAATAATGACCGGCTCAAGGGACATCACCTTTGACAACATAAAAAAGGCAAGGAGAACATTATGTACGAAGCGGCCAAAACAATAGAAGAACTTGAGGAAAAGCAGCAGTGGTGGTGGGCGGCTGAAAAAAAACGTTCCAAGCGGCTGGACTACCTGAGAAAAGCCATCTGGAAAAAAGGCGCCGTGGGTGGCCTTTACAATCCCGGCGTGAAAGTTGAGCTGGAAAGGCCTCAGCTCCAGACCCAGAAAGCCAGGGAACTGGAAATGTCGCCCGATCCCTGGGTAATGAAATTCGCTCACATGTTCGCCCATGTGCTGGACAACAAAACCATTTTTATTACCGATCATTCGCAGCTGGTGGGATATAACGCCGACCTTCCCAACACCATCGGCTGGGACCCGTCGATCGCTTCAATCCTCAATGAAGAGGTCTTTAACGACCCCTCTTCCCTGCCCGAACCGATCGAAGAATCCCAGAAAATCATCGCCGATATTAAGAATTACTGGGCAGGTAAGTCCGACCTGGACAAGATTATGCCGTATCTTGATCTGGATGACATGATGAAGGTCCTGTCCGGCGCGGTCGGTTGGGGCGTTCCCCTGGCCCGGGGCGGTTATTCCGGCAAGGATTACGAGTATATCATGACCGGCAAGCGCGGGTTCGAAGAGGTTATTGCCGAGCTTGACAAAAATATCGACGAAGCCGACGCCAAGGTTCATGAACCCGCGGCCAGCCAGGAAATCATGGAACTTTATGACAAGATGAACAACTGGGAGGCCATGCAGATCTGTCTGGAAGCCTGTATCCGGCATGCCAAGCGATATGCCCGCCTGGCCCGGATCATTGCTGAAAATTTTGAGACCGATGAAAAACGCAAACAGGAACTCCTGCAGATCGCCGAAGTGTGTGAGCGCGTTCCGGCCCAGCCGCCGAGAACCCTTCAGGAATCCCTGCAGTACGATCTTTTTATTCAGCTTTTCAGCCGCACCGAAGCCATTGAAGGCGCCTGGCCGGCTCGCCCGGACTATTATCACGGACCTTACTATCAAAAGGATGTTGTCGAGGATAAACGACTTACTCACGAAGAAGCCGTGGAACTGGCCGGCGAATTTCTCATCCGGGCGGCGGAAGTGGAACAGTACAAGCCCAAGTTTGCGCGGGAAGGGCTTCAGGGCATCAGCGGTACCTGGGTCTGGACACTGGGTGGGGTCAACAAGGACGGAAGCGATGCCTGCAACGGCATGACCATTGCCCTGCTTCAGGCGGCCCGGTTGGTGCGGGTGGCCAATCCCACCTTTGCCTTCCGCTGGCATCCCAAGGTGTCCGATGAAGTCATGAAAGAGTGCTTTGAATGCATCCGTCAGGGACTGGGATACCCTTCCATGCGCAATGACCCCATTCTGATCGCCAATGCCATGAACTGGCACGGTCATCCCATCGATGAGGCCAGGACCTGGGTACACCAGGCCTGCATGTCACCGGCGCCGACCACCAAGCACGGATTCCAGCCCATGCGCATGGCCAATGCCACCGTCAACTGCGCCAAGATTATTGAATATGTTTTTTCCAGCGGGTTTGACAATGTGTTTAATATACAGATCGGTGCGGAAACACCGCCGGTGGAGGATTTGACCGATTTTGAAAAAGTTTACGAGGCCTGGGAAACCCAGATGAAAACCCTTTTCAGCCTGTTGGTGCGGCCGGTCAACCGGGCCCGTTCTTTGGCCCCGACCATGACCCCCCGGCCCTTTTTGTCCGGTATCTCCGAACGGTCGGTTGAAAGCGGCAAGGATGTCTGCGACCCCTCCGTCAGCCGGGGGAATTCCTGGATTACGGCCTTCACCTGGGTAGAGAACGCCGACAGTCTGGCAGCCGTAAAGAAGTTGGTTTTTGACGAAAAGAAATATACCCTGGCCGAACTCAAGGAAGCCATGGACGCCAACTGGGAAGGCAAAGAAGATATGCGGCTGGATTTTGTCAAGAACACACCCAAATGGGGCAACGACGACGATTATGTGGATGATATCATGCTGCGCTGCCTGCGTTCGGCGGCCAAGTTCTCCCGGGAAATAAAAGATCCCATGGGCAACAACTGGCCGATTTTGCCCGAGAACGTCAGCGGTAACATCCATTATGCCAACGTGGTCGGCGCCCTGCCCAACGGCCGGCGCCTGGGTGATGCCCTGTATGATGGCGGTATCTCTCCGGGTCCGGGACTGGACAAAAAAGGTCCCACGGCAGTACTCAAGTCCTGCGGTAAAATCGACCATATCTCCGACGGCCGGGCGTTTCTCTTGAATCAGCGGCTTTCGCCGACCCAACTGGCCGGCGAAAAAGGCTTCCAGATGTGGAAGGCCTATATGCGTGCCTGGGCGGATCTGGGTATTGACCATGTGCAGTTCAACATGGTCGATGACACCACCTTGCGGGCTGCCCAGAAAGATCCCGAGGATTATCAGGAAGTGATTGTGCGGGTGGCCGGATACAGCGCCCATTTTGTGGATATCAGCCGGAAAACCCAGGATAATATTATTCAACGAACCATTCAGGGATTGTAACAAGATTGAATCAGTGCCCGCGCCGGGAAACGGCGCGGGCCTGTTCACTACAAAATCAATCCCGGGAGGGAGGAGGCTGATTATGGCAAGAAAAAGTCGACAGGAGTTCGCCAATGCGTCCGGTGTTTTTGGGGTACAACAGACCCAGCCGGTGGAACAGGGAAAAGAGGTGCCGGATAAGCCCTGTGGTATGTGCGTGCATTTTTCCGAAAGTGCCTTTTCCAGCGACGGTCGAGGTGCCTGCAAGAAACTCAAGGAAGGCTCCAATATCAAGGTGGATCCGCCGGTTTACGTACTGGAAGGTAAAAACGGTTACATGATCAGGGCGTTGACCGACGCGGCCGGGTGCAAATATTATGAAAAAATGAAGTTCGTGGATAAAGACGGATATGAATGCAGTGATCCGCAATTCAGGCGGACGTTGCGGCAGTTCCAGGACAAATAAAGTTTGATAGGAGGATAAAATATGAAATGTACAGAATGCAGCCATGAAGCACCGATGGCGGATTTTCGCTATCTTTACAATGCCCGTATTGATGCTTCGGTCAGTATCCGGCAGTGCACCAGCTGTGGAGCACACCTTGCAGTAGATGAAATTAAGGGAGAAGTCGTCCAGACGCTGGCCGATGGGGTTGCCCCCTGGGGTAAATCCACTGGTATAGAGGGCCTGGCGGATGACGTAACCGGCCAGGCGAGCGCTTGAGTCACGGTTCCGATAGACAAACGCAATATGTAGAACAGGTACTTTGCCAAAGGCGCAGGGTGCCTGTTTTATTTTAAAAGGAGGACGGCATGGAGTTTTCTTGCACGGCCTGCGGTCATACCGATGACCATATGCTGTTTCCCTATCTATGCCGCAACGGCTGACCGGCCACCGGAGAATCGGAACTCCGGCAGTGTCCCAGGTGCGGGCAGGAACTTGTATTTTCAAAAACCGAGGCCCTGAGCCGGGAAGAATCGTTGATCGATCGGCTGGTGACCGACATCAGCCGCGTCAGTCGGGGTGATGATGACGCAACACGGCAGGCCGCCATCGAGAACATGAAGAAACTTTACCGGATCAATCAGCGCTGGAACCTGCCCGGCGTAAGGGAATTTATTTTAAAGAAACAAAAGGAACTGATGGGCTGGTAAATCTCATTATCAGATAAGGAGACAGGCAATGAACCAGGCAGAAGGCCTGACCGTACCGGAACACGAGAAGTATTTTTTTCTGCCCCGGCCGGTAACCGAGAATCTGGACAGGATTAAACTGCTGGCCGAGCGGCATCCGGTCAATGTGCTGGTGACCGGCCGCCAGGGTTGCGGTAAATCAACCATGGTGCGTCAGTTTGCCGCCCGCAACAATCGCCCCCTGGCCACCTTTCAGGTCGGCATGCTGTCCGAGCCCGGCCAGTTGTTCGGTGAATACCGGCTCCGCGACGGCCGGACCGAATACCAGGAATTTCTTTTTCCCAAAGCCGTGCGCACCCCCGGATGTGTGGTTCATTTAGAAGAAATCAACCGCCCGGAACACCCCAAGGCCTTAAACATGCTGTTTTCCATTTTGTCCGATGACCGGGCCATATGGACTGATGAACTGGGGTTGGTCAAGGTTGCCCCGGGGGTTGTTTTTTTCGCCACCCTTAACGAGGGCGAGGAATTTGCCGGTACGGAGATGCTGGATGCCGCCCTGGCCGACCGGTTTTATGTGACCATGCTGGATTATCTGCCGCCGGCCGTGGAAACCGAAGTGCTGCGCGAAAAAGGCGGTATCAGCGAGGCCGACGCCTTGACGCTGGTCAATATCGCCAATAAACTACGGGCCAACGCCCAGGAACCCATCGTTGTTTCCACCCGTCATACGCTGATGATGGCTGAAATGATCGCCGTCGGCGCCTCGGTTCGGGAAGCCATCACTTACAGTCTTCAGATCGACCGGGATGTGCTGGAGTCGGCCCTGTTGTCTTTGCACCTTGAAACCGGTGCCACCGACAGTGGGCGGGAGGATGATTATCAGTCCTATTAAACCGGAAGCCTGTTCGCCGACAGCAACCGAACTGTCACGGTTCTGGGCCAGAAACCGGGGACTGTCGGAGGCCTCCGCCCTGGCCAATCTGCTCAAGTCACTGCGAAAAGTGGCCGGCCATCTGGGGCCCAATGTCGGCCAGGTCCTTTTCCCGGGCATGTCTTTTGCCGATGCCGCGGCTATTATGATTGACCCTTCACCGGCCCGTGACTCGGATTACCCTCTGAACTTCCATATTATTGATGCCCTGGTAGGCCAGGTCGTCCATGAGGCTTTTCGCAGAGTCGAATGGAGCCAACGGGTCTGGATCCTTCTGGAAGATTTTATGGGCACCATAACCGGCCGTCAGCGGGTCAGCTTTCAGAAGCTGGTCGATATGGCGGAAACGATTTATGTGGATTATGCCGCCGGCCACACAACCGCCGGTCTTTATACCCACAAAGCCCGTCACGACGCCTTGCATCAATTATTATCGCAGCACTTCAGAACAGATACGCTGGATTTTTTTCTGCTGGCCTGGCTGCAGTCCGCCTGGCCGGATTCCGGGGAACAGATACCGGTCCTTGACGGCATACCTGCTGAACTGCTCCAGTCTTTGCGTCCGGTGCTTCAGGCATTGAAAACCATTTCCGCTTCACCTGTCCGTCCCATGGAGCGTTGCCGGCAAAGAGCCGATTTGTATCAGCGCCAATGGCAGGCGCTGGGGTCACAAATAATGACGTTGCCGGTCAAGGACAAAACCCTTTTTTATTATCCTGAATACGGCGTTTCAAAGAAACCGGGTAAAGTTTCCGCCGGAAAAAGTCTGCCGCCTTTGCCGGCATCCTTGATTCGGGATATGGAGCTGCAGTTGACGACCGGTGCCATGGACCTGACGCCGATTGTCCATTCCGTGGCCGGTTATGACAACCCGGATGTTGTTCGAATGTCCCGCTGGGACTACAGTCAGCCCTGCCGGCCGGTGATCGATCGCCGGATGGTGTCGCGGCTGAAATCGATTTTTCTCAACTACGGTCCCCATCGCAAAGTTACCAGTACCGGCTTGAGCTCGGGGAAGGTTGATCCCCGGCGTCTTTATCGGGCCCCTTTGACGGGTAAATGTTTCCGGCAGCGGTATACGGTGGCCGAGGACCGCTGGCAGATATGCCTGCTGATCGATGCCAGCGGATCCATGCGGGGTAATAAAATGCGGATCGTGGAAAACACCATGGCCAACCTGAACAAGGCGATTTACGGCGGCCGGAATCGACTGTCGGTCTATGCCTATTTTGAAGTCAACAATATCTGCATGTTTTCCAGCCTTCTGTCCGATAACCGGTTGCTGACCGTGCCGCCGGCCGGCAAGACGGCCTCGGGCCAGGCGATTATCGCCGCTGCCTGGCTTATGGAAAGAGGCCATGGACGACAACGTAACCTGATCGTGCATATTACCGATGGAGAATCAAACTTCGGTTGTGATGTCCGTTATGGCATTGATTACTGTCGCCGTGAAAAAGTATCTCTGGTTACCCTGGGGTGCGGTTGTCAGGACGTGACGGCCATGAGAAAACAATACGGGCATACGATTCAGTTTTTAAAAAGCTACGAACAACTTCCCCCGGCCATGGAGCGGCTGTTCAAACGCCTGTTTCTCCATGCTGATCCAAGTGCTGTTCCAGTAAACCAGGTAAGTAAATAAAATATTACGACCGGTTGCTGTTGAGCCGGAATATCGGTCAGCGTGAGGTGGGGTGTTTTGTCTGTTGTCATCATCGATACGCCCGGATTGCTACGTTTTGTCCCATTTCGTGGCGTTTCTCCCCAGAATTAAAATCCGCCGTGTTTTTATTTTCGATTTACCCCACGGTATTATTATTGAAAATCCTATAAAAATAATAGTTTACGAAAAAACAGATTTATTGGCACCTCTCTTGCAGAATATCTTGCAGTTAAAGGCGGTCGCAGACTGTATGCATCTAATGCATAAAAGGTAAAACGCGTCAGTATCACGAAGAACGGATAAACAAACAAGGAGCATACCATGGCAATTGAATGGAACGTCGGATACATCGCATATAAAAGGGCTTTGATGATGCCGGACAAGGTAGCGGTTATTTATGAGGATGAGCCGGTGACCTATCAGCAGCTGAACGAGGGAGTGAATCGGTGCGCCCATATGTTGCAGCAGAAGGGTTTAAAAAAAGGCGATCGCATCTGTGCTGTTCTGCTGAACTGCATGGAGTTTCTGGAGCTGTATTTTGCGGCCGCCAAGCTGGGCATTATTTTTGTGCCCCTCAACTGGCGCATGGTCGGGCCGGAACTGGAATACCAGATCAATGATTGCGGTGCCAAGCTGCTGGCCTTTCATGACTCATTTCTGGGCAGCATTGATTTAATTCGTTCCAGCCTGAATGTCGACGCGGACAAGTTTGTCTTTCTGAAAAGCGGCAGCCCGGAACTGCCCGGCTTCAAACTGCCGGACTGTCCGGAATGGGCGGAAGATTATCCGCTTCTGGTAAAGGACCAGAGCGACGCCGAACCGGTTCCTGAAGAACCGGTCCTGATGTCCGATCCGTTAAGCATTGTCTATACATCCGGCGTCACCGGGGATCCCAAAGGCGCGATGCTCTCACACGAACAGACCTATTACAAGAACGCCCAGGTCGGATATTATACGGATTGCACTTCGGAAGACGTACTGATCGCCCAGATGCCGCTGTTTCATTCCGGGGGGTTGTTTATCGTGACCACACCGGGATTGTCCGCCGGCCTGACCCTGGTCATGCGGCGCGGGTTTGACGCCAATGAATTTGCCGAAGACATTCAACGTTATCGCGGTACCATTGTTTTCGCCCTGACCACCATGTGGCGGCTGATCCTGGAGACCGGCAAGCTGGATGAAATCGATGTCGGCAGTGTCCGCTGTGTGGTCGGCGGCGGCGAGCGAACACCGCCCGTTCTGTTTGATGAACTGGCCAGGCGCGGTCTTTACCTGCAGCAGGGATTCGGCCAGACGGAGAATTCGGCCATGATGGTTGTCCCCAAGGCGGACATCAAGCGGAAAATGGGGTCCATCGGAAAACCCGGCTTTTTTACCGATATCTGGATTGCCGGACCTTCCGGCGAACGGCTGCCGCCCGGTGAAATCGGTGCGATTGTCGCCAAGGGGCCGACGGTGATGAGCGGCTACTGGAATAAGCCGGAAGAAACCGCCAGGGCCATCGTCAACGGCGTATTGGATACGGGTGATCTGGGATACATGGATGAGGAAGGCTTCTTTTATATTGTCGACCGGGCCAAAGACATGTATCGCAGCGGCGGTGAAAATGTTTATCCGGCAGAGATCGAAAAAGTGCTGCTGGGTCATCCCAAAATCAACAATATCGCTATATTCGGGGTCCCTGATAGAAAATGGGGTGAAGTGGGTATGGCCTGCGTGGTGCCGGAAAAGGGAGAGACCATTACCAAAGAAGAGATCCATCAGTTTTTAACGGAAAAGGTCGCCAAATACAAATACCCGGCCCACCTGGAGATCGTTGATGAACTTCCCATGACGGCTACCATGAAGGTGAAGAAAGGGGCCTTAAAGGAACAGTTCGCCCAGAATTGATGGCTTCGTAAAACGTCCAGGCTCTTCGTTGCGCTGCATCCTTCGGAATTTCACGTACTGCCATGTACGCTGCATTCCTCAGGATTTGCGCGTCTCGATCCTGAACCTTTTACTTTGTCATCATAACGTTGGTTTTTTACAAGTATTCTAGAAACGATCTATGCTTGAGAGCAAAGAAGCCCTGATTGAAGGGATTGTCGATCTGGAAGAAGCCATGTTTGTGGCCGTAGTCCCGGAAACGCCGGCTCCCTGCCAGCAGGACACGACCACCTTTCGGATCATGCGCCGGGCCCAGTTCTCCGCCTGGCCTCAGGATGCCCTGGAAAGTTATCACGGTGATCTGTGCGAGGCGCGGAAAAACGGCAAGAACCTGATGACGCTCAAGTACGCCCGTATGGACGATCGGATTCCCCCGATCAATACCGGTCCTTTGATCGATAAGATCGTGACCATTCAGGTCGAATGGCAGTACCGGCTGTTTCAAAAATATCCGGCCCTGATCGCTCGCGGCCGTTCGGTGGAAAAAGCGGTCATGGGGGTGTCCTTTAAACGATACCTGGCCGGAGAACTTGAGACCTATTCCAGCCGTACCCTGGCCTGTCTAAGCCGTTATGTAAAAGCGGTTTATCGAGATGGCGGCAATATGTCGGAGCAGGTATACCTGTCGATGGTCATGGGCCTGGGGTATGCGTCGCTCGAAGAAGCCGAACAAGCGGCAAAAAACAACCCATAATGTGGCAAGCATTTTGAAAATTATACGGTAAGGAGATTATTGTGGAAGAACATCTGGCTAAACGGTTGGCGGAGTTGGAATCGGTTCGGGAACGGGTCCGGGCGGGCGGTGGACCCGATAAAACAGAAAAACAGCATGCGGCCGGCAAGCTGACCGCCCGTGAACGGCTGGACCTGCTGCTGGACAAGGATAGCTTTTTTGAGATCAATATGCTGGCCGGACACGCGGTCAACATGCCGGGCGACGGACTGGTCTGCGGCAGCGGCGCGATTAACGGCCGGCAGGTGTTTGTTTATTCCCAGGACAAGACCGTTCGGGGTGGTTCGGTCGGTGTCGAGCACGGTTACAAGATGTATCGCGCCGTGGAGCGGGCCCTGGAAATGCAGGTGCCGCTCATCGGTCTCCATGATTCGCCGGGCGCGCGATTGCCCAGCGCGGCGGAACTGGAATGGCTGGGCGCCAACAAGCGGGCCATATTTTCCAATATATCCGCCAAACACGGCGGTTCCATTTTTTATCCCAATACGCATGCCTCGGGCGCGATACCTCAATTGTCAGCCATTCTCGGTACCTGCGCCGGCATATCCGTATATTCGCCGGCCTTGAATGATTTTATCTTCATGGTGGACAATATCAGCCAGATGTTTATCACCGGTCCCATGGTGGTCAAGATGGTTACCGGTGAGGATATCAGTATCGAAGATCTGGGCGGTGCCAGGGTGCACGCCCAGAAAACCGGTTCCTGCGATTTCCGCTGCCCGGACGAGCGTTTTTGCCTGTTGGAAATGCGTCGTTTGCTCGGTTTTCTGCCGGCCAACTGCGATGAAGCACCGCCTGTCTATCAGCCCGGCGACGATCCTGACCGGTCATGCGATGAACTCAACGACATCATGCCGGCCCAGCCCAATCAGCCCTATGATATGCGTCGGGTTATCGACGCCATCGTCGACAATCATGATTTTATGGAAGTCAAAAAAGAATTTGCCGGGGAAATGATCACCGGTTTCGCCCGGCTGGACGGTAAATCTGTGGGCATCGTGGCCAACCAGCCCATGGTCATGGCAGGATCACTGACCGTTGACAGCTCGGACAAGCAGGCCCGATTTATCCGGTTCTGTGACGCCTTTAATATTCCCTTGCTGATCCTGGCCGATACCCCGGCCTATATGCCGGGTTCGGGTCAGGAGCATAACGGTATCATCCGTCACGGGGCCAAGGTATTGTACGCCCTGTGCGAGGCCACCGTGCCCCGGATTTGTATCGCGTTGCGCAAGGCATACGGCGGCGGTAACCTGGGCATGGGGATTCTGCCGGGCCTGGGTACCGACATGGTTCTTTACTGGCCGACCATGGAAACCGGGATCCTGGGCGCCGAACAGTCCGTGATGTTGCTGTTCGGAAGTCATGAACGGGCCGGTGAACCGGGTTTTCTTGATGAGAAGCTCAAGGAATACCGTGAGTCCTACGCGAATCCTATTTATGATATTTCCTCGAATATCAATGTCGAAGATGTTATTACCCCGGCGGAAACCCGCAGCTATGTCATCCGGGCCTTTGACATGTTGGCTTCAAAGAAAAGACCCCGTGCAGACAAGCGGCACGGAAACATTCCGCTTTAAGGGGGTGATGAGATGAAACCGATGACGAACCGGGTGACCGAAATCTTCGGTACCGCTTACCCGATTTCGCTGGGGCCCATGCGACAGATCACTCTTGGCACCATGGCCGGGGCCGTGTCCGCAGCCGGTGGCTTCGGACAGGTGGCCGCATCCGGCCTGGGAAAAGCGGATCTGATAAAAGAGATTGAAACCGCCCGGGCCATTACCGACCGGCCGGTGGGTGTTAATATTCCCGTTTATCGTTCCAATGCCCCGGAAATGCTGGAAGCCGCCATTGAATTGGGCGTGCGGACCATTACCACTTCAGCCGGTAATCCCGCCAAGATAATGGAACAGGCCAAACAGGCCGGTTTGCGGGTGGCGCATAAAGTGTCCACCGTGGCCATGGGCAGAAAAGCCGAGGCCGCCGGAGTTGATGCCGTTATCGGCATGGGATTTGAAGCCGGCGGGCATGTGGGGCGGGAAAAAATCACCACCATGTGCCTGGTACCGCAGCTGGTCGACGCCCTGTCTATTCCGGTGATTGCCGCCGGCGGCATCGCCGATGCCAGGGGAGTTGTCGCGGCTTTTGCCCTGGGTGCTGAAGGCGTTGAAATTGGTACCCGCTTTGTGGCTACTGCCCAGGCGCCGGTGCCTGATTTTTTCAAGAACCTGGTCATCGATGCCGAATGTGACGCGACGCTGTTGCTGGGCAAGGACGCCATGCCCATCCGGGTCCTGCGTAACGCGGTGACCGCCATGGTGTCCGGGATGGACGAGGCCGAGGCCGACCGGCAGATGGTTTCAAAAGGCGATGCCACCTATATTCAGTCCGGTGGAAATGCCGACACCGCCGTTATGCCCTGCGGGCAGATCGCCGGCCTGGTCCGGACGATTACCGATGTGGCGGGGATATTTGAAGAAATTACAACCGGCGCGGCCGCTGTTTCTCGACATGTGGCCGCGTTATTCCATTCAGAGGATGATCATGACGGATAATTATATTCTTACGGAAACAAAAAATCATGTCGCCTGGATCACGCTTAACCGGCCTGAGCGATACAACGCTTTTGGCGGTTACATGCGTCAGCAGATTGTTCAGGCATTACAGGCGGCGGCCGAAGACAATGACGTGCGGGTGGTGGTGATTACCGGTACCCAAAAGTGGTTCTGTACCGGCGGCGATGTTCAGGAATTTGCCGACGGTGACACCAAGGCCCTGGAAGAGACCGCCTCCAACCGGCGGCCGGCCATGTGCGAGGCCGTCCTGGCGATTAATCAGATGGAAAAACCGGTTATTGCCTCGGTGAACGGAATGGCTGCCGGCGGTGGGTGTAACCTGGCCCTGGCCTGTGACATCCGGATTGCCGGAGACCAGGCCCGGTTCGCCCAGGTATTTACCCGTCGGGGTGTCCATCCCGACTGGGGCGGCATTTATTTTCTGCCCCGGTTGGTGGGTTATGCCAAGGCCGCAGAGCTGATTTTCAGTGGTGATATCGTCAAGGCCGAGGACGCTTTTCAGATGGGAATGGTCAACAAGCTGGTACCCCAGGACCAATTGACCGGGGCCACCCGGGAGATGGCTGAGCGGATTGCCGGTAATGCCCCCATCCCGGTTGCTTTTGCCAAACGCGGCCTGCAGAATTTTCATCGCTGGGACCTGTCCCAGGCACTGGATTATGAATGCTATGTGCTTGAAATGTGCCGCAAGACGGAAGATATCATCGAAGGATTCGGTGCTTTTCTGGAAAAACGGGAGCCGCAATTCAAGGGCCGGTAACCGGAAGCCTTTTAAATTCATATGGCGTACATTCAAGAAGCAAGGAGACATAATGAAAGTCAGTGATGCCGTAAAGCAGTTTTTTTCGAGCCGGGAGCGCACCAATATTCTGGCCACTACCGGGACCGACGGAAAAGTGAATGTGGCCGCTTTCGGTTCCCCCGCTCTGGACGGGGAGGACCGCGTCAGCATGCTGCTGGGGGACAACCGCACCTGGGCCAACCTGAATCATAATCCCCACGGCGCCTTTCTCATTATCATGCACGGCAGCACGGGCATGGGCATGCAGGGATGCCGGCTGTATGTAAAAGCCATACAGATGTCGGATTCCGGACCTGAGTTTGACGCCCGCATGGATGAAATCCGCGCCCGCATCGGTGACGCGGCCGACATGCTCAAACACCTGGTCGTTTTCGAGGTGCTGGAGGTCCGGCCCATCCTGGATCTGGGACAGGGTGTCTGATGATGAAAAAACATTGTTTACCATGCAGGGCCTGACATTATCCGGAAAATACTTTGAGACCTTTGGCCGGCCCCTGATCGAGCGCCGGTTCGGTCATGTCCGCGACCGGATTGCCGTCGGACTGGTGGGAGACGGTTCGGAATGTTACGGTTTTGATGATGAGATTTCCCGGGACCATGACTGGGGTCCGGGGTTCTGCGTCTGGTTGACGGCTGAAGATTACCGGGCATTCGGACCGGCATTGCAGGCGGCCATCGACGGGCTGCCACCGGTGTTCGAGGGATTCGGCCCCCGTTGTCAGAGCCGGTGGGGGCAGGGCCGTGTCGGCGTATTTGAGATCGGGGCGTTCTATCGACACTTTATCGGTCGGGAATCGGCGCCTGAATATCCTGAAGAATGGCTGCTGCTGCCGGAAACGGCACTGGCGGCCTGCACCAACGGTGAGGTTTTTACCGATCCCGCGGGTGAATTCACCCGCTGCCGCCGGGCCCTGTTGGATTTTTATCCGGAAGACGTCCGGCTGAAAAAGATCGCTTCCCGCTGCA
The DNA here is from genome assembly GCA_963674745.2 of Desulfosudaceae bacterium. Lineage (GTDB taxonomy): Bacteria > Desulfobacterota > Desulfobacteria > Desulfobacterales > Desulfosudaceae > JBFMDX01. Next base: position 127,729 of record CAXXDV010000003.1, read on the forward strand.
TGACCATCGGTCAGTCCGGCCAGTACAATTACCCCCGATGCGTCAAAAGAGGCGACACTTTCGGCGCCCGTTATGCCATCATTAAATTCTGTGCCGACTATTTTTCAGCCATATTTCTGTTCAATAAACGATACATGCCCTTTTATAAATGGGTTGCCCGGGCAGCGGAAACGCTGCCGCTGCTGGGCCGCACCAGCCGGGAAAGAATCATCCGGCTGCTGAATGAAATCAATCCGGTCGATTGTGAGGAAATCATTGACTCCCTTTGCGCCGACCTCGTCGGCGCCCTTCAGGCCGAAACCTGGACGGACAGCAACAGTGATTTTCTTGTTGATCACGGTCCTGAAATCCAGCGCCGTATAAAGCATCCGGCCCTTCGGGCCCGTGATGTCTGGATCGGCTGAAAGGAAAAAACAGAGCATGAAACCACCGTTGCTGATCATCGGCGGTAGCTATTTTGCCGGCCGGGTTTTGGTCGAAGAATTGCTTAAAACCGATGACTTCCGGATATCTGTGCTCAACCGCGGGAACCAGCCCCTCAACCGCGAGGGGGTTACCGAAATCCGGGCTGACCGGCACGACGCTGATGCCTTGGGGCAGGTGATTCCTGACGAGCCGTGGGCCGGAGTGATCGATTTCTGCGGGTATGACGACCAGGAGGTGGAAGTTCTGCTGTCAACACCGGGCGTCCAATTTGCATCCCGATATATTTTTATCAGCACGGCCAGTGTTTACGAAAACAGCCGAAAATTGCCGTTGCTTGAATCTTCCGGCCTGTTAACGGCTCCGCAGCCGGAACTGGGGTCGGCCGCAAATTATGGTTTTGACAAGTGCCGGGCGGAAGCAGCGGTGATTGAAAAGTGCCAGACAGCGGGGATTGCCTGGACCATCCTGCGGCCGTCAATCGTTTACGGCCGTTACAATTACGCGCCCCGTGAAAGCTATTTTTTTGATCTGGTTCGAAAAGGGGAGACGGTGGTGGTCCCGCAAAATGATCTGCCCCTTTTTCAGTTTCTGCTGGTTGATGACCTGGCCCGGATTATCCGTTGCTGCCTGGAGGCCGAATCAGCCCGCGACACGATTTTTAACGCGGCCGCCCCGGACTTGGTATCCTATGCCCGATACTTGGATGTCATAGAAGAGATAACCGGCGAACGCATCCCCGTGCTGCCCATGTCCGTTCAGGAGATTGACGCCCGCCGTATCCCTCTGCCGTTTCCACTGGACAGCCACATTATTATTTCTACCGAAAAGCTGGTGCGTACCCTGGGTTTTGAATATACGGAATTTACGGAAGGCATGCGTCGTACGTGGGAATGGTTTAAAGGCCGATAACCCCGCCCATCCACTCAATTGGAGAAGCGCTCGTTTTTGTAATTTGTCACGTCAGTAAAGAGATATCGCGCCTGTGAGAAACTATGTTTTGAGGATAGTCTCTACTTCCCGGGATTGATAGAACGACTCCAGGTGGGACCTTAAGAGCCGTTCAAGACGACCCGATTCCCGAAGTGTTTTTATGACCGGCGCTAATGACTGATAGCCTTCTTCGACCAGGATGGATTTCGTAAAGCCCAGGTCGACGAGCATTTCAGGTACGGAAAAGTCCTGGTACATTTCAAAAACAATATGCACGATTTCAGTATATACTTCTTCAAAAAAAGGGGTTTTGCGAAATTTCGTCCAGAATTCATAGCCGAAGACAATAAAGTCTTCCATGTCGTCTTCGCTTATTTGACCGAAATGTTCGGCCAGCGGAATGTTAAAGGTGTTTTCCCAGATTTCATCCCCGTAGTCCATCAACCGGTCCTTGGTGAAAAATTGAGATACATATTTTTCACTGCGCTGAATTTTTCTTTCAATGTTATCGGCGATAAAACGTTTGATGCTTTCCTGGACGGTAGATTCAACTTCAGGCCGGCCTTTTAAAGCGGTTTTTTTCCCCTGCTGAAGAAAAGACGATAGCTGTGGAAAGGCCTTCATCAGAAGATTCTCCTCCAGCAGGTAACTTTTGATGCCATTGTAGATCGCATCGGAAAGGGTTTCGGTGAAAACCTGACTGTTCGTAATCCGGTGAAACTGGCTTTCCCTGAAAGATTCCATGGAGGCTGATTTTTCAACGATATAGTCCCATAATTCACGGTCAAAAATATCTTTTAAATGTGTTTTTGAATGGATCGGAAAGGAAAGGAACCGGCGGCTGCATTCACCGATAATTTCCGTGATCGCGCCTGATATGGGAAAATCCACCACATATCGTTTCATATAAAACAGCAACAGTTCTGCTGATACCCATTCGCGTACCGGAACATTCTCCAGGTTTTCCCATGCGGCATTGATTCGTGTTTCAATGGTCTGTCGTAATTTGTCTTCTTTGAGCAGGTTCATTTCAAAATCAATGTGAGCGTCAAGAAGCCTGGAGGCGGTTTCGTTCATTTTTTATCCGAAAATTGATGGTGTGTTACTGCGCCTGTTTTGACAGTGCGCCGAGAAAAAGGAGTTCGGTCTTTTCTAAAATTCGACCAACCGTATTCGCTTTGTCGTAATCCTGGTCAAGGATTTCCAGCCCTGCTTTGATTATCAGCTCCAGGAATGTTTCAGATATTGTAGGGATGAGGTTTCTGGTCGTTTCATTTTCAGTCAGATTCAGCAGGTGTATGGTGTAATCCCGGGTAAGCTCTCCCAGAATGCGGTTAACCGCGCCTCTTAATACGGCCAGGCTTCCCACCCGCACCTGAAAGAAAAAATGAAACAGGTGAAGGTTGTCTGATACACCGTCGAGAAAATGTTCAATAAAAATTTTAACGACTTGCTGGTAGTCTGAAAAGGCATCCCGGGCAGAAGGAAGCGTGTGTTCTTCTATCGAATTCCGGATTTTATCCAGATATTCATTTAAAACAAGCTCGACCTCATCTACCAGTTCAAGCCCGAGTTCGTCCATGTCTCGAAAATGGCGGTAAAATGAGGTCGGTGCAATTCCGGCTTCCCGCGCCACCGACCGCAGGCTTAAGCTTGCGAATCCGTTCTCAGCACTTAATTCCAATGCGGCCTTTATCAAGGTCTGGCGGGTTTTTTGGGTCTGTTCCCTGCTGTGTCTGCGAGAAGCCATAGCTGTAATTGTTTTTTCCCGTTTATTCATTCATAAACCATATCAGGCGTACTGACAAGTAGCGATTGCTGTTTTACCACACCGAGGCTCGAGCGGATATGGTCAGCCGGCCATCATAAGCTCATCATGGCGATGATTGCCGTAAAGTACCCGGCAACCGTAAACAGACGCAATTTCGAAAAGAATCTGATATCTTCTGAAAGCCGGGGATTTACGTCGGCAGTACCGGGCATCCTGGCCAGGGAAGGCAGACGGCTCCTGCCGGTGTCGTTACCGGCCGTGTTCTGCCCGGCCTCTGTCAGTATATTCATCTGTTTGTTCTGCTCCATAACCGGAGTCCTTCTTGGCGGAGAAAGATTGACAGTACCTTCTTTGTGCCCCTTGATTAAAACAGCCATGGCAGGGTAAAAACTACAACTGAACTCACTTTTTTGGGTTTGTAAATTGAACATGTCAGCCGCCTTTGTTTTGGGAGTTATGTTGATTGAAACTGTCATTTTCTAACTGTACGTTTATTTGTTAAAATATATGTGCGTACACATGTACGCTTAACTGTAAATACAAATTATCCATTCTTGTCTGCCTTGTCAAGTAAAAAAATAGTACACCGGGCGATTTATTTATTTTTGGCTCGTCTATCGATTCGTTGTAATAATCGAATTGGATAATTTTCAGAACAGTAGAGGGCCTTGGAAGGGTTCAAGAATTCAAGGATTCGAGGGGTCAAGTGAACTACTATAAACAAAGAACTGACGAATTTCTAAGAGTTCGGTTTGTGGGTTGGAACCCGGATATTATTCACTGGCAATTCAATCCTCCTTGGAAAGAATAATTTGCAAGTAAAAGGGAATATAGCAGGAATAGAAAATATGCTAAAAACTTTCATAAATCCTCTTAATAACAAACCCTTGACCCCTTGGAGCCTTCGATCCTGTGAGCCCACTAAATTGGAGAAGAACCTTAATCTTTAAGGCTGATCAGAAAGTCGACCATGGCGGGGACATCGGATCGGGGCAGAACGGGCAGATCGGTTTCAATCGGGTCATCGGTGATCACCGCCTGAACTTCCCGTCGTTCTTTAAAGAGGGGCTCTTTCCCGACTTCAGCCCGCCAGACCTCGATTTTTTTGCCGGGGCCGTCGATGTATCCTTCAACCAGGATAATATTGCAGTCAATAAAAAGAGCGGACAGGCGGTCAAAGGGATTTTCTGACGGTTCATAGGGGAGAAAGACGGCCAGCTGGTTGGTGGTGGAGACAGCCACCGGAACCGCACCGGCCTGGCGGTGCCGGTAGGAATCCTTGCCGGGTTTGTCCAGTTCGTGGGCGTGTCCGCTGTGCTTCAGGGTACCGACTTTCAGCCCCCGGCGCGTTATTTCTTGAATAAGTTCAACAATCAGGGTTGTTTTGCCGTTCTTGGAACGGCCCGTGATATGGACAATATGCATTAAAAGGCCTTTCCGGACGCTAAGAATTGAGCCCGACGGTCGTAAAGCCCGGTGTTTTTGCAACCGGCTGCGTCATTACATCAAAACGGTACCACATTTTCAGCGTCAGGTGAAAATACGTCTTTGAGCAGCCGTGCCAGGTGCTTCTCCGAACTGGACTTGGGTATTTCATCCACCAGCTGAAAATAGGAGGGGAAAGAGTTGGCCTCCAGCCCCTTGCGGCACAACTCACGAACACCGTCCAGGTCAACGGTGGCACCTTCAAAGGGCGTTACAGCCACCACGATGTCGCTTTCGCCGGGGGCGCCGGAGGCGGCTGGAATGCCGTAAACGCAGGCTTCCGAAACCGTTTCATGTTCACCCACGACCCGTTCCACAAAATCGGGTTGAACAAAATCGCCCTGCCGGCGAAGCCCCCCGCCTTTGCGGAAGTCAAAATAGAGATAACCTTTTTTATCCTTGTGGCAGATATCACCGCTGCGAAGCCAGCCGCCACGGGTTTTCTCACTGGATTCTTTCTTCTTTCCGAAATAATTCACCTGGGTAGGACCGAAAGTCATGCGGCTGATCAACTCGCCCCGTTCGCCCGCAGGCAATTCATTATCTTTTTCATCCACGATTTTCATACGGTAGAGAATGGGGTTGGGCTTCCCGAAAGAACCGATGGGACCGCCTTTACCGGGCGGGTTATGGCACAGGCCGCCCTCAATGGCAGCGTACCATTCATGAATCTGAACGTTAAAACGTTTTTCAAAATCCTGCCAGATGGCCTGGGGCGTGCCGGCACTGACCACCCGGCGCACGGGGTTGTCGGCGTCGTTTTCTTTGACCGGTTCATTGAAAATACCGGCCATCATGCCGCCCAACAGAGAAAAAGTGGTGCAGCCGTATTTGCGGCAGATGTCCCAGATGCGGCTCTTGGTGAATTTTTCACTGACCACGGCATGAATATTCGGGCGGGCCAGCGCCGGGAATACCGTTACCGCCTGGGCGTTGCCATGGGTCATGGACAGGCCGGTATAGGGGATTTCATCGTTCTGGTATTTCCAGACCAGTTTATCCAGTAAAGCGTAATTTTTGAAACGGTCGGCCTTGAGAACGACACCCTTGGGATCACCGGTGGTCCCGGAAGTATGGATGATCTGGACGGGGCTCTTTTTTGAAAAGGGGAAGATTTTGTCCGGCAGATCGGGTGACGCCTGGGCCATTTCATCGGCCAGCGACGGCCATTCCTTGACAATGTCTATCTGGTGATGGTCTTTGTACAAGACTCCGGCGACCCGGGTATTCGTGATCTTATCTTCGATTTCCCGGATGCTTTGAATAAACTCATCACTGATCAACAGGGCTTTGGATTTGGTGTTGTTGATTTGAAAGGCCAGTTTTTCTCCCTTGGAACGCGGGTCGACCGGCACCGCGATGGCACCGATGGAAAGGGCTGAAAACAGGGCGTAAAGAAACTCCGGATAATTCCGCATGATCATGGTAAACGTGTCACCCGGACCGATGCCGTTTTTAAGCAGCACATGGGAGAGCCGGTTGGTCTGTTCAAAAATATTTCCGTAAGTGACTTTTTCATCCGATCCATCGGAATTGACGAATATGTAAGCCAGTCGATCCGGATCGATCTTTTTGATTTTCATGCAACTGAATATGGGCAGTTTACGCATGATCCCTCCTTATCCCGCGTAATAATTTCTGATAAAGGTTTAAGGCAACCCCGTGAACCCAAAATAAAGGGCCTGAGCTGAACTATAATATCTCTTTTATAAGCCGGATTTTTTTCATGGGAAAATTGCCCAGAAAGGCCTGAATCTGGCCGGCGTCACGAAACCGTTTTTCCTGGCCGAAATCTTTCATGTATCCCACGCCGCCCATGGCCTGGATGCCGTCCGTTGCCAGGGCCGTTGCTGTTGAAAGTACATGCAGCGCGGCTGCCTGGACTTTTTGCGGCCAGTTTTTCTCCTTTTCCGTCATGGCCAGGCATGCCTGCGCCACCAGCATGTCAGCCACCTGCATCTGGATGGCCATGTTGGCCAGCAGCATCTGCATTTCAGACCAGTCCGCGATTTTTCTTCCGCCCTGGCTGCGTTGACGGCAGTAGCCCACGGCTTCATTAAAAGAGCCCTTCATGATGCCGCAGGACATGGCCGCGGCCACCAGTTGCATGGTTTCGGCCGTCTTTTCAAAATACGCGGCACCTTCACCGGTGTTGCCCACCGGTTGACCGACAGCTTTATTCAGCTTGATATCAACTGCCGGACAGGCATGCAGGCCGTGACTCATGATGGGTTCGCCTCTGGTAACGGTTGCATCGGCAAGGCCTACCAGAAACCAGGTATAGCTGTTTTCCCCTTGAATCATGGCCGGAATCAGCGCCTGTGACGCCACACCGCCCATTACCAGATAATCCACCGATCCGGACAGGAGATAGCTTTCTCCTTCCTTGACAGCATCAGCAGCGAGGGGCACTTCCGAAGGATTGCATAAAACCGGGCAGGCGATTAAAAAGTCTTCCGGTGTTTTCTGGTCATCGGCAATTGTTTTGAGCAATCCCTCGGCACCGGCAGCCAGGATGATCTGTTGCGCGTAAGCGTTGGTGAAAATAATTCCGCCCAGGCTACTGTCTTCCTGGCAGATATTATCCAGAATCAGGCATAACGCTTCCAGCCCGTGGCCGACCCCGCCCAGTTCCTCGGGAAGGGTGATATGAAAGAAATCAAGGTCGAATGCTTTTTCAATGATGTGGCTGAAAAACGGTCCAAACGGAAACTTGTCGGTCTCTTCCCGTTCCGGCGCCAGCATTTTTTTCGCGAATTCCCGGGACGCGTTGTCCAGAAGTTTCAGCTCTTTGTTATTCGCTGCGCTCATGGTGAGCCTCCTATGGTGTCATCGTTATCAGGTGATGGTTTCTTATGTTTTTATTAAATTCTTTATATACTGTCTTCCGAGAAAACGGCTGAACCCGGACAATTCCTGGCAATCAACCGCTTAAACAGGTTGATGCGATTAACCTGGTTGGTGCCTTCGTAAATTTGAAGCAGCTTGGCGTCCCGTAACATTTTTTCAGCCCATTCGTTCTGTCGCACGCCGGCCTGCCCCATGAGCTCCAGCGCCATGCGGCAGTTGGTGACGCCGGCGTCGGTCCCGGCCACTTTGGCCAGGGAACCCCAGCCGTCTACGCGATCAATTTCAGCATCGGTTTGCATGTCAAAATTGAGCTTCCGCATCAACCAGGTGTTGAGCGGTTTGGAATTGAACCATTTGTTGAGACCGGCGAACAGACCGGCCGGCATGAACTTCAACATATAATAGGTGGGTTTGCTGTTTAACAGCTTCATCAGGCCGTGTAAACCATTGGCATAGTTGGCCTCGGAGTAAGCGATCCTGGCCAGGGCCACGTTTTTATACATTTCCGCCAGCATGCTCTGGCACCATTCATAGTCCACCATTTTCCGGCCTTCCAGTTGGTGCTCAGAGGCAAAACGCAGGGCGGTTTCAAAGGCGCCTCTGGCCGCGCCTGTGCCGAATGCGCCTACCCCCATACGGGAGGCGCCCCAGATATAGGCAAAAATCTGGGCGTTGGTGTCGTGACAGCATCGTTTGAGTTTGTCGATATGGGTATTGTCAATACAGACATTTTCATCCGGCACAAAGCAGTCACTGAAAATCAATTCACTGGCAATACTGCCTTTTTGTCCCATTTTCTTTTCGGTCTTACCGAAGGAAAACCCTTTATCCCCTGTTTTTACGGCCAGCATGACGGTGTTCTCCGCGGCCCGATCCAGGTCCGTATAAGCGTGTACCAGGTGCCAGGTCGACATATGGCCCATGGAGATGAAAATTTTAGTGCCGTTCAATACATACCCGCCGTCGACTTTTTTGGCGTGACAGCGAAGGTTGCCGGAATTCATGAACTCCACGTTTTGTGAATCCGTTCCGGCATCCGGTTCGGTCATGGCCAGCGAAAGCAGGCAGGGATTGCCGGTTTTTTCGCCCTCGACCACTTCCCGGAGAATACGGTCCACGATTTTGATATTCCACGAGGAGGATATCTTGGTTACGCCCAGATAATGAACCCCGATAATGTTGGCGATGGCCAGGCAGCGGGAGGCAATCTCTTCCAGAAAGAATCCGATAGCGGACATGGAATAGCCTTTGCCACCGAAGAGTTTGGGCAGAAACAGGGTATAAAACCCCCATTCATTGGCTTTCTGCACATAATCCCAGGCCAGATGATCATGGTCCTCGTGCATTTTTCTGTCCAGCTCAAGCGCCCCGGGGATGGTAACTTCCTGGTTGAATTTTCTGGCAAGAGCAATCAACATTCGGGTTTCTTTGATAATGCCTTTAGGCTGTTTTCCCGTCGCGTTGAGACTTAACATGATGTCATCAAAGGCAGGCTCCTTGTTTGTCCACATCTTTATTTCTGACCGGGAAATCATTGTCTCCTCCTGGTCCGGACATGCCGGAAAAGATTAAAAAAGTTAATTGTTTAAAATACGTATATGCCGGTTAGACCCCTTTAACCATCATCTCTGTTATGGCGTTTATCATTCGTTTAGGTGTGAAGCGGTTCATGACAAAGAAAAGGAACCACAGGTTGGGCTCTGGTATATACACTGACTTTCCTTTGATAAATGCCTGAACGCCTTTTCCGGCAATGGTGGCGGGGTCGCTTTTTCCGGCAAAACGATAAAATCTTAATTTCTCGGGGAAACCGTCACCTTTAAGCAACGGGGTATCCGTGTACCCGGGGTTAAGGGTAAATATTTTGACATGGGTACCTTTAAGCTCCTGTTGCACCGCCTCACTGAGACTCTGGACAAACGCCTTGGTGGCACCGTAAACAGCATGACGGGGCGTGGGAACGAAAGCGGAAACGGAGACAACGTTAAAGATGTATCCGGAATCGCGCTTGACCATGTCGGGCAGAAAATAGTGCATCATCAACATATAGGCCCTTGCGTTCACGGCTAAGACCCTTTCATGGGCGGCTACGGAAGTCTCATGAAACTTCCCGAAGGAAATGGTGCCGGCATTATTTACCAGCACATCAATTTGGGGGGAGAGTCTCTTGACCCGGTTATATATATCGTCCGGACCTTCGGGGCCGGACAGATCACCGGTGAGCGTGGAGACATTGATGCGATAAGTGCTTTTCAGCTCTTCACCCCAGGCTTCCAGGGTTTCCTTTTCTGCTTCCAGGGCCACGATAATCAGGTTGGCGCCTTCCGCGGCAAAACACCGTGACAGTTCCTTGCCGATACCCGAGGACCCCCCGGTGATAAAAACGGTTTTCCCCTTCAGGTTGATTATCGCCATATTTCTGTCCTTAATTATGATGCCTGTAACGAAAACTACAGGTAATAGATTTTTGACATATCTCCTTCTTTGACAATCTTTCTGTCTTCAGGCACTTCTACCAGAACATCGGCTTTGGCCATGGGACTGAAAACACCGGACCGCTGTTCGGGGATGATCCATACGGTCTGCCGGTTATTTTCGGTTTTCAATTGACCTCTTAAAAATTTCCGCCGCCCCGGCTGCAGGATGATGCTGTTCTGAACCGTTGCTGTTCCGGTCTTAAGGCCCCACCGGTTTTTACCGGACATTTTGTCAATAACGGGTCTTACAAATAAGTAGAAATTATTAACCGAGGAGACCGGGTTGCCCGGCAGCCCGAATATCAGGGTATGGCCCATTGTGCCGAAAAAGAGGGGCTTGCCCGGTTTTACTTTTACACGCCAGAAAATTTCCCGGACCCCGGCCCTTTGCAGGGTTTCGTGTACAATATCATAATCACCGACCGAAACACCGCCGGATAACAGCAAAATGTCAAAATGACGTCCGTCGTTGAGGGTTTTTAACAGATCATCCGACTTGTCCTGTACCACGCCCAGAAAAGTCGTATCCGCGCCACTTTCGGTAGTCAGCCCGTAAAGTGAATAACCGTTGATATCATAAATCCGGCCCGGCCCGGCAACGTCTCCGGGGCTGACCAGCTCACTCCCGGTGGATATAATACCAATTTTCGGCCGGCAGGAGACCTCGACTTCCGCGACCCCGCAACTGGCCAGTACGCCCATAAGAAGCGCCGTAACCGTAGTACCCGTCTCGGCGATGCGCTGACCCGGCAGAATGTCCTGTCCTTTGTGGATGATATAATGATTGTCACCGACGGAATCAAAAATCAGGACGGTAGCACGATCCTCGGAAAGCGTATTTTCGATTTTGATGATTGCGTCCGCGCCTTCCGGCACCGGTGCCCCGGTCATGATCCTGGCCGCCTGGCCGGTCTTGACGATTTTGTCGGACATGCTGCCGGCGGGAATTTCATCGATTACGGTTAATGGGACGGGGTTTTCCTTTGTTGCCGATTGAACGTCGTCACTTTTAACGGCATATCCGTCCATAGTGGACTTGTTGAATGGCGGGATGGCAATATCGCTTTCCACATCCTGCCGCAGAATCCGTCCCAAACTGTCTGCCAGTGCTACTGCTTCAGTGGCGATCTTTTGATCAGGCACATTTTCAAGACAGAGCTCGAGCGCGTTTTCATAATCCACCAGGCGTCGTTCAAAAACCGGTGGGACTTTTCTTTTTTCTAGCCCACTCAAATCTGGAATCTGCTCGCTCGTGTTGTGGCTAAGTGTCATTCGTTTTCCTGTTCGATCAACAATGTCGATATCAAGGGGTTTCTATTTTTCATCTTCAGCCTCGTAGAGCTCCTTACCTTTTTCCAATGCCTCATCTTTCGTAAACGCAATGGGTTTGTAGCCGGCAATCGACAGAGCGGGATCATCAAGGCCGTCATAAATAAGTTTGCCTATCTGATTTTCGTCAGTTGTTTCCCAGTAACAGTTACGGGCGGTTATCTCTTCGACGGTTTTCGCGTTCTGGTTGAACAGTTGAACCCCGGAGTTCTGCCTGATGACATTGCCGCCAAAGGACATTTTTCCGTTCATGAACACGCCACCGGTATTGCCGGTGCCGGAGGCTGTATTGTCTTCAATAATATTGCCGCAGAACTTTTTGTTGTGCATGCTGATGCCCCAGTAATTGAGGAAGGCGCCGCCGCCCATTTTTCCGTTTATGCTGTTGCCGGCAATGATATTGCCATAGATCGTGCTGTTGGCTTCGACAAAAAGGCCGCCGCCCTTTCGCGCCTGGTTGTCGTTAATCAGATTTTCGTTAATACGCGAGAAACTGGCAAAGATTCCACCACCTTTTGCTTCAGTGTGATTGTTGACGATTTTATTGTCGACCACTGCCGTTCGTGATGTCCAGATACCACCACCATCACCCTGACTGGTGTTGTTTTCTATGACATTGTTCCGGATATCGACCGCCACGTTGGTAAGATAACCATAGGCGAAGATACCGCCTCCATCAGCTGCGGTATTACCGGTTAAGCGATTGTCATGAATAAGAACGTTTTTGCTGCCATAAACGTAAATACCGCCGCCGTCTGTATCGCTGACATTGTTTTGAATGGTGCAACCCTTGATGGTCGCGATTGACTCTTTGATACGGATGCCGGTACCGCTGTTGTTTTTTATAATGCAGTCAACCACGTCGGTACCGTAACCATCCATCAGCAGGCCGCTGCCGTTTTCAATAATACAACAGCGTAGCATGTTCTCTGTCTTGGCCGTGACGGCCTGATCCGCGACGTCCAGGCTGCGGCTTTCAAAAAATATTCGGCCCCAGGGACGCTGACGGTCTCCGGTAAACCGGATCATTTCCGCTTTGTTCCCGACAGCCGTTAATTGCCCGCGAATTCTGATGGTGGCCCCTTCATCCAGATACAATTCACTCCCGGGAACGATATCCAGCCGGGCACCTTCCAGAATCAGCAGGTTTCCGATAACCTTATAACGTTTTGCCTCGTTCTGTCCCAGGGTTGTATCGGTCTCGATCGTTCCCCGTATCATACCCGGTTCGAGGGTTTCGGCAGTTACGCCGGTTGTCAGCTTTTGGATGTCCAATACGGCGTATGCCTTTTCACTCGGCAGCCGGCGATAGGGCTTCCAGCTGACCAGCCCGACCTCCGAATCTTCCAGCCAGTCGTAAACCAGTTTTTCAATAACATTTTCGTCGTCGGTTCCCCAGTAATTACCGGTTGCCTTCAAGTCCGGTGAAAGGCTGTGAGACAGGAATTCAAGGGCGTATCCGCTCGATGCAATGATGTTGTTATCTTCCAGTGAAGGATTGCCGGACAGCGTGATGGCGGAATTGATGCCGGGTTGCAGGCCTTTGTTGCCGATCACTGTATTGCCCCGGATAATACCATCGCCCAGATGATAAAGCCCGGTACCGTTGTCGGCGGCATTGTTCTCCAGCAGATTGTATTCCAGTTCGCAATTTTCAGAGTAAACGCCGCCGCCGTGATGGGATTGGTTACCGGACACGACATTGTTTTTCAACACCGAGCTGATGGTGAAGATGCCGCCGCCGAAAAGTTCGGACCGGTTATTACGAACGGTATTGCCCGTTACTTCAGACGCAAAGGCGAATATGCCGCCTGCCTTACGATCGCTGATGTTGTTTCTGACAACGTTATTTTTCACCACCACTTTACCGTCATTATAGGCAAAGGCATAAATACCGCCGCCCCCGTCACGGCCGCCGTGGGAAAAATTATCATAAACCTCATTGTCTTCGATGCGGACAGAAGAATCCGTATAGACATTGATGCCGGCGCCGTTTCCGGTTTCCGTCTGGCGCTCGGTAGAATTGTTGTATATCTTGTTTCCGGCAATAATGCCTGAGGCATATTCAAACTTGATAGCAGTTGAAATATGTTCCCGGAAAATGCACCGGGATATTTCTGCCCCGCTGGAATTGACGTTTATCCCTTTTCCGTATTCGATGATACAGTGTTCAAGCACGACACGGGAGTTTTCAGAATGCGGGTTTGGAATACAGTTGTTAAACTCGACCGCTTCCCAGTGTTCGCCTTCCTTTTCATGCGTAAAAACAATCGGTTCTGCTTCAGTCCCTCTGGCGATGACGATCCCCTGGCAGCGGAACATGTCATCTTTTTTCAATATGATTTTTACGCCAGGGTCGATGGTCAGGGTAACCCCGGGAAGCACCAGTATGTTACCGGTGGCATAAAAGGGACTGTCCTTTTTTTTCCAGTGTGTGTCCTTATAAACCAACTGATCATAATGGGGAATTTTCGGTTTCTTAATTTTAACGTAAAGATTCACCCAGAAGGAGTTGGCCACTTCGGCATAATCTTCATAGTTGTTCAGGTTGGTGACCTTGCTGAGAGAACAGGCCGAAAAACAGCATGTTAAAAACAGAAGAACAGCAAGACGGATCAGGGGATTAGCGGTTAAAGGATAGTTTTTCATGATAATATCCTCCTGAAAAGTCGATATAAACCGGATGACCGGGCAGGTGTTTCGGGCCCCCATCAGGCCTGATGGGTTTTAATCCGGTCAGGCCTGGCGGATTATCAGACCGTTTCCTGCGGATAACGGCCATCCTATATTTAACCAGTAATCCTATTATATTAGTAATTACTGAAATCAAAAGTCTTAACTTCGCGTTGTTTCTCTTCTTCTTTTACGGGTTCGGGTACTTCTTCCATAAACATCAAAAAAAGCGTTGTCCGTTCCATCCAGGTCTCAGGGTCAGGGATGCGCGGCACCTTGTCCGGGGTGTAAAAAACATAGGGCATCCTGGTCTGGATACCGGCGTAAACTCCCGGATCCCGCAGAAAGTTGATGATCCATTGATATCTCAGCCGCTTTTTGGACAACATCAGGTCTATTGACATGTCTTCCAGCTTTTTGCCTTCAGGTGGTTCCCCGGTAAAATTGATCGGATGGCATTGCATGCACTTATCATTTCTGAACCGGTATTTACCCATTTCAAGGGTTTTATCATCATAATCTGTTTTGACCAGTTCCGGTTCATATGGGATGGTGGCCCCAGTCTGTTTGTCTTCTGACATGAGTGCGTGCAGGTACTCGATCAACAAAGTCAATTCGTTATAAGAAAAATCAAAGGTCGGCATTCGGATCTGCAGCCAGGGCCTCATGGCGGTCGGTCGTTTCAGGTAGTTAAACAGCCAGTCGGGCTGAACTTTTTCAGGCTCATCGATAATCATGGGCGGAACCATGGTTTTCCTGTCAAGGTACCCATCAATCCGGGGTTTAGCCGCATCTTTGAGCATCTGGTGGCACCCCTGGCAATTAAAATGTCGAAGCATCCAGTCGCCCCGTTCTTTCATGCGGTCCGACCCGGAGGCCCGGGCAATAAAGTTTTCGGGGGCATTCAGCAGCCGGTTATACAGATAGAAAATTACCAGCTGGTCAAGTTCGTCCTCGGACATGACATAATTCGGCATATACATGGGCATGTCTTCGGTCTGATAAATCTCCGGTTTGGCGATTTTATTCCGCAGCCAGTCCCACTTGGTATGGGAAACATCCGAATAGCCGAAGGGCAATTCCTCCATGCGCTTGTCAGCGACATCCATAACGCTTACACCGACTTTGGCCGGGTCCGCTTTGTCCTTGATTTTGTGGCAGCCCAGGCACCCCAGGCTCTGAATCAGCGCTTTGCCCTCTTCGCTGTTGCCCGGTGGAACGTCTTCTTTTATTAACGATTTAGCTTCGCTGTCCTTTAAAGAGGCCACATAGGCCGTCAGATTGTTAACATCATCCGCAGTCAACTCGACATTCGGCATCCAGGTGTCAGGATTGACGGCTTTGGGGTTGTCAATCCAGTTATAGAGCCAGTCGGTTTTCATTTTTAAACCGGCATCGGACAGTAAGGGTACCCGGCGGGAATAGCCGGGCTTGTCGCGCTCCTGGCTGTGGCAGGCGATGCAGCCTTTATCTGTAAACAATTGACGTCCGGTTTTAACAACGCCTTTGGGGTTGTTGTCTTTCTCAAGCATTAAAGCCTCATCAGGCAGTGAGTAGATATAGTCGGTAATATCCCGGATCTGTTCGGGACTGATTCTGAATTTCGGCATGAGCGTGGCCGGGCGGACCGCTTCCGGATTTTCGATCCATGTGGCCACCCAGTTCCGGTCTTGGATTTTTTTCGCCAACCCGGAGAAAGGTGCTGAATATTTTGGCAACTCTTCCATAACATTGGCATCATGACATCCGTAGCACCCCATTTCTACAAAATTTGTCCTGCCTTGGGAAGCTTTTTCTGCGCCCTCGAGCCCGAAGACCACCTCATGACATTCAAGGCAGGTACTTTGCGCGTACTTTAAGGGCAGCCTGGGCAGTTCCCAGTTTTCTTCATGTCCGTGCGCTTTTTCGACGGTCAGGCCGACGCCCTGACCATGATGGCACAGGGTACAGCCGAAATTATCAATTTTATGGGTTTTTAATATTTCCGGCGGATGGGCCTTGAGCGGGTTTTCTGAATCAGTGAAAAGGCTGTTTTTCATCCCGATATGGCAGGTCATGCACAGGTCACGGGTCTGTGATCCGGGCAGGAACACCTGCCGCATCTTGACGGCCTGTGACCGCTCCTGGTCGGCCTTCAGTTTCGCCCATTTTTTCAGGCTGATTTCATCACCGGCCTGTTCCGCTTCCTGGATTTTTACATTCAGTTTTTCAATATACCGGCTGTTATATTCAGCCTGATATTTTTTCCATTTGTTCCGGTTATTCTGTTCTCTTACCACGACGCCGATAATCGTCATTAGAATCAGCACAGAAACAACGCCAAACAGCACCCTTAACTTGAATTTCGCCTGGATAAATTTCGTCTTTTTCATATCGAGAAATAGGGAGTAACAATAATATATTTAACATGAAAGAAAAGCCGGAGAACGATTTTAATAATCGTTCCGAACATCAGCAGGATCATCACCATTGTCGTAAAATACCGGAAAGGCCCCAGGGTTTTGTAAAACTGTTTTTTAAGCAGGGCCGGCAGGCCGATGCCCAGTGTAAAATAGAGCACGACCAGGGTATAGCCCAGGATGGCGGGCAGGTTGACCAATTGTTCTTCAGCGTCCTTGGCAATGGACCAGTCCTCCCAGGGCCAGTAAAAGTGCCAGTTGGGGCCTCTGAAAAACTGGCCGAAAACGATCAGCACGAACCACAGGGTGTAACCGACCATAAACATTGAAACGGACAGTTTCCGGTCTTTAAGGTTATATTCGCCAACGCCTTTGGGATTGGGGTCAATATAAGGAATGATCATCAACCCGACAATGATCAGTCCGGGTAACATGACACCGGCGATCCAGGGATCGAAATAAACCAGCATTTCCTGCAGGCCGATGAAATACCAGGGCGCCTTGGCGGGATTTTCCGTCCAGTTGGGATCGGCGATTGCTTTTAAAGGCGCGTCAATTCCCATTGACCAGATGGAAAGAACCATGATCGCTATAAGAATCGCAATGAACTCTCTGGAAACCAGATCCGGGATGGTGAAGACATATTCCTCTTTCAATTCACCACCTGATTGTTCCATTTGTTTGTTTTCAGCCGTTTCCATTTTATTTCCTTACAGGGGCCTTGAAATTCCGCCGTCTTTTCTGATGCGCCAGAAGTGAACGGCCATCAAGAGGACACAGGCGACCGGCAACAGGACACAATGAAGCACGTAGAAACGCAGCAAGGCGTTGCCGCCCACCTGGTTGTCACCCAGCAGCAGAAACTGCATGTCGTTGTATTGCGTAATGCCGAGCAATTGGTGAAAGGGCCCTTCGTTTCCCAGAAAGGGCGTGGCCGCTGCCATCTTGGTGCCCACCGTGATGGCCCAGAAGGCAATCTGGTCCCAGGGCAGCAGATAACCGGTAAAGCTGAGCAGCAGCGTTATGACCAGCAGAAATACCCCGATGACCCAGTTGAACTCTCTGGGTGGTTTATAAGAGCTGGTCAGAAAAACGCGAAGCATGTGCAGCATCACCAGGATAACCATGGCATGAGCCGCCCAGCGGTGCATATTTCTTAAAAACATGCCGAACAGCACCGTGTGCTCAATCAGCTTCATGTCCAGATAGGCATATTCCGGAACCGGCCGGTAATAAAACATGAGCAGAATACCGGTAATGGTTTCGATGATGAACATCAGCATGGTCAGGCCGCCCAGGCAGAACGTGAACCGGAATTTCAGCGCCGAGGCTTTTATCTGCACCGGATGAAGATGCATAAAAACATTGGCGGTAACGGCCAGGGCCTTGTTCCTGGGTGTATCTGTAAACTTGTGCCTGAAAATCGAGCGCCAGGCCGCGCTTTCCGTAATTTTATTCAGCTTCATGTCCAATTAATCCGCCAGGGTGTTTTTCAGATAAGTAAAGTCGGCGGTGATAAAGCGGTCAAGGATATTGATCAGATCAACATAAAACACCACAGCCGCGTCAGGTTCGGCTATTTCACTTACGACACCCTGCATCCGTTCTGCCAGGCTTGATGCCCATTTGACCGTATGGTGTTCCATAAAATCTTTCTGGGCCAGAAAATAACCATTTGTTTCCTTCTCGTCCTGCATGGCCCTTAAGGTTAAAAAAGCCAGGTAATGCATGAATTCCAGTTCGTAGGTAATATGGTCGGGCCGGTCTTCCTGGGGGCCTTCTTTATAACTCAGCCCGAAATTGTTATAAAAGCGGATCAAATCTTCGAAAATGGCCCGGCGATTGGCGTCTTTATTGTATTTTCCTTCAATCAGGGGGCAGGGCGGATCTCCCGGCCCGGCTTCGAACAAACGGATAAATTCAGCTTCAACATCATCATCACTCAGGTTTTCGGGGAAGACCAGCGCCTTTTTTTCCTTGTCGGTGAGTTCATACGCAAAGGGCAGTGCTGAAATGATGTCGGTCAGACCGTCAACCAGTTCGCCATTCCGGACAAAATTCCGGAAAGCCTCGTCCGGGTAACGGAAAACATCGGCCATTAAGGCATACATGTTACTTCTTGCCGCAGTTTCTTTTTCATTGTCGGTTTTCAATGTGTCGGTTTGAAAAACCTCGCTGAAGACATCACCGTTCTGCTCGACTGTTTTTTTCTCCGCAACTTGATTCATTGGCTTATCCTGTAAGGGATTATCGTATTTTACCGATTTGTTTATCGGAGGGATTTATCCGCCGACCGGAAAGACCGGCCGGCGGATAGAGAAAGCTTATTATTTTGTTCCCGGCCGGTCATAGGTCACGCCTTTGGGCTGTACCCGGTTCATGATGGCGGGATCTTTATTGAACTGGTCGAACATCTTGGTCCATTCCTTGGCAATCAGGATTTCCATGAGTTCGGAACGGCCGCCGTTTCTGACCTTTTCCAGTTCCTTATTCATGATATCCAGGGCGTTGTCCACTTCCGGGCCGAACAGGTAACGCAGGTATTCCCGGGGGATTCTCGGTTTGGACGTGTCCACCTTTCCGTTTGTGTCCAGTCTGGGCGGGGCAAACGGTGGAACGTAAAAGACGTTGGGGTTGGTGCCGAACTCGGCATGAAGCGGCAGAGCGACTTTCCACACCTTGACCAGTTTGTAAATGAGGCTTTCGGGTTTGTCCACGAAACCGACCCAGCGGACCCTGCCCGTACACTGCCGGGCACAGGCATTGGCTACGTTTTGTTCCAGCCGGGGATAGCAGAAAATGCATTTCATGCTTTTTTCGGTGATGAAGTTAAAATAGATCACCTTATAGGGACATGCTTCCAGGCAGAACCGATAGCCCTTGCAACGATCCTGGTCAATGACGACCGCACCGTCTGATTCCCGCTTATAAATGGCGTTTCTCGGGCAGGCATCCAGACAGGCCGGGTAGGCGCAATGGTTACAAATTCTGGGCAGGTAAAAATAGAACGAGTTGGGATAGGTGCCGGCACCCTGGTCTTCATCCCAGTTCATGCCCCATTCCGGGATGCTGCCGTCTTCCTTGTTTCTGGCCTGGAGGTGCACTTCCCCGGCTTTGTTGTTGACAACCTCGTTCCAGTTGTAATCCCAGTCATCTCCAAACTCTTTTTTGGTGGGATGCTTGCCGCGGACCGGTTCCATGACCTCGCCGCCGAATTTTACCTTGTAGCCGCCGCCCATCTTCTGCCAGTCTTTGGGGGATCCCAAACCGGGCATGGTGTTGACTTTGTTCCACCACATGTATTCACGACCTTCAAAACTGGTCCACAGGGTTTTGCAGGCCATGGAACAGAGCTGGCAGCCGATGCATTTGTTCAGGTCCATGACCATGCCGACCTGGTGATCACATTTTCGAAGATTCTCCTTGGTCGCCTCAAAGGCCTGGGCCAGTTCTTTTTCCCTGTCTGTAAGTTTTTTTTCTTCAACAGCCATGGGTATATCTCCTTATATTAAATTTTGTTGTTCGCAAAAAGGGTATCTGCCGGCCGTTGTCAAGCTTCGATTTCCAGGAGCCGCCATTCTTTACTGAAAGCCTTGACACCGCCCCGTTCTCCATTGGCCCCTTCCCAGACGGCGAAACCGAAACCGATTTTTCCGCCCGGCGCCAGGTCAACGGTCTCTTCGCCGGCACGGTTGGCTTTTAAGGGGCGACCCATGACCACATACCATTTTCCGTTTTCCCATTTAGAGTTCGAGGTAATGGATGATTTTTCCGTATACAGCGAGGTGGAAAGACCATGGGCCACCTGGTTTTTGGGCTTTTCATCAAAGTCGGGTCGCCAGTACCAGGCGTTGGTCGGATAATCCTTGGTGCCCATTTCGGTGATAGGTGTTTTTTCGATGTCTTTCATCGGCATCAGCAGGGCGATGCCGTCGGCGAAGATATTGATGTCTTCAATTTTCAGATTGGGTTTGGCGCTTTCCCATTCCAGATAAAAGAAAATCGAGTCGGCGTTGTGAACGGATTTTAACCAGACCTTTTTCACCGCCCCGATTTTTTCTTCATCATAAACGCCCTTGATGTACGGAGATGGCTGGTTGGCCAGCGGAGTGGCCGCGGTCTCGATCACCTCCGTGCCTGATTTCCAGATTGTGTTTGCGCAGTTCAGCAGGTCCTTGGTGGATGCTGAAACTTTTTTACAGATGATATTTGCCATTTGACACCTCTATATTATTTTAAAATATTGTTAGTCCGCATCTTCTGCTCCGGTCAAATTTTGGCTACTTCCACGGCGATACCGCGGTCAACGGGCTGCGCGCACCAGTTCCAGCGCCAGTAGCGGAGATGGCCGTAGTCATTGATCAGGTCAAGCCATTTGATCATACCCGGAATGGCTGTATCGTAGCTCTTCCAGCCGGGAAACATGAACGGTTCCCAGGCATGGTAAATAATGACCTGTCCCGGCAGGGCCGCGCCTTTGTTCGGTCTGGCCGCGGGCGTTACCTTGACATGGATTTTGAAATCATCAAAATCGTTGAAGACATGAACCAGTTCACCATCCTTGATGCCCCGGCTTTCGGCATCCTCTTTGCTCATGAACATGAACGGCCGGCCCTGGTGGGTTCGCAGGAGCTGTTCATTACTGATCCAGATGGAATGAATACTCCAGCGCTGATGTCCGCTTGTCAGCCGCAGAGGGAAGTTGCCGCCGATTTGGGGGTTGTCCTTGTGGACCGGCAGCTGTTCTTCGGCTTCCAGGAACCAGGGATGATCGATGTAGAACTGAATTCGCCGGTTGTATGTGGGGTAGGGTACCTTCTTTTCACCGGTATGCCATGTCAGCGGAATGATCGGTTCATCGGGCTTGATATCCGTGGCCAGGTTCATGGTGACCGGGTCAAAAATGGACACATCGACAAAGCGGACGATACCTTCTTTGCGCATGAATTTCAGGTCGGTCCCCGGCGGCAGGTTACCCAGCAGAACACTGGACTGCAGGGCGTCGTCCATGACTTCCTCAAAATTATCGGCCCCCATCCGCTGCCAGTCGCCGAAATTTTCAAGGGTTACGTTGGCATCCTTGTCCCGGACGGAAAAATGTTTTAAGAATTGCATGTACTCTTTCTGCGGAGGCGTTTTGGGCGGGAAGGTGAGTTTTCCCTTCTTTTTGGCCGCCTCTTCTACTTTCTGGCCCAGCATGCGGCAGATTTCCCATTCCGTCTTGGATTCTCCGATCGGCTTGACCGCTTCATCGGTCAGCGTCAGCCAGGGAACATGAGGTGTCGGGAAACGGGTGTCAGTTTTTTCGTAAAAACCGGCACAGGGCAGGGCATAGTCGCCGTAAAGCAGGGTGGTTGTCCAGCGGGTTTCAAACCCGAAGATGAGTTTATATTTTTTCCACAGAGAGTGGAGAATGTTCTTATTCCAGCCTCTGTTTTTACGGGCCGGGTTGGTGCCCATCCAGGCGTAAACAGTCGGTGTCTGGTCCGGGGCGGGCTTGACATAACCGTCCCACCAGCCTTTACCGATCGCTTCGTCATAGTACTCTTTAAACTCCCTTTTCATGGTCGGGCAGTGCCAGGATTTGTTGTCCCAGGCTTTCTTGTAGTCGGAGTGGTTATAGTAGAGATGGGCGGGAATGGTATAGTTGACCAGGTTGCGGTCAAGCACCCGTTCCTGCTCGATGGAACACATTTCCAGTGAACGCGTGGGATCCTCCTGTTTTTTCCGGTTGAAGATACCCTGCATAATAGGCAGTTGCGTTCTCAAGTTCTCAAGGCCGATGGTTTGTTTGAAAATCTGGGTAAAGGCCCCTTCAAACAGGGATTCGTTCCAGCCCCGGATACCGCAGCCTTTCTTACCGTAACTGCCGGTCAGGGCCAGTATCAGGCACATAACCCGTTCAATCAGGTCGCCATGATAATACTTGGGTGAGTTCCAGCCCACCATGACCTGAATACCGCCGCTGGCCTTGTAACATTTTTCGGCCAGCCGTCGAATGGTGTCGGGATTGGTGCCGCAGCTTTGGGATGCTTGTTCCGGTTTGTAATCTTTGTTGAGCAGATCTTTCAGGTTCTGGAATACCGGCCGGACGGAAACGGTTTTGCCGTCCAGTAATTTCACTGTATAGGTTCCTTCCAGGGCCGGGTCACACGGCAGCTTCAGTGTCTCAAGCGGGGCCTTGACGGCTTCATTTTTCTTGCTGTCCCAGAAACAGAACTGATCCGCCCGGCCGCGTTTGTCAATGTCGGCGGCACTTAAGAACCGGTTGTTGTCGGTTCTGACCAGCAGCGGCAGGTCGGTCTGTTCCTTGACAAAGGGAACATCCACCCAGCCCTTTTCAATGAGGATCTGACAGACGCCCAAGCCCAGGGCCGCATCCGATCCCATTTCCACCGGGATATATTCATCGGCATGCATGGTGCTGGGGTTATAGTCCGGTGCGATGGAAACGATATCCGCGCCGTTGTATCTGGCTTCTGAAATAAAATGGTAGGAAGGAATCCGGGTATAAACCGGGTTCATGTGCCAGATCAGGAGCAGTTTGCCGAAATACCAGGCGTCAACTGAATCCATGAACTGGAATTTGCCGAAGGTTTCGTAAATGCCGCGGTTGAAGTCGCCGATGGTGGAGTCCAGGTCCAGAATGGTGGCGCCCAGGCCGACAAACAACCGGTGCACGGCCATGACATGAATATAACCGCCGTTGCCGGGGCCGCTTTCAAAAATAATGGATTCCGGTCCCTGATCGGCCAGACCATCGACAATGCCTTCGGCGATTTCGGTCAAACACTGATCCCAGGATATCCGTTTCCATTTGCCGCTGCCCCTGCCGCCGGTCTGCTTCATGGGGTATTTGAGCCGGTCGGGGTTATACATCTGAATGCTGTAGGAGGCGCCTTTCTGGCATCCCCGGGGATTGAAATCCGGGCCGGAAGCATCGATAACCGGATATTTCGCGGCCTGTTCTTCTCTGAAAACCACCCCGTCCTTGGCATAGACGCGCCACAGGCAGTTGCCCGGGTAGCAGTCCACCAGATGGGTGCCGTAGGTGACTTGATCCCAGGTCCATTCTTTCCGGTGAAGATCTTCCCACCCGGCGTATTTCCAGTCCTCGATGACTTTTTCCGTGGCATTGGCAATGCCGTTTCCTCCCAGAAAGCCTAGAGAATTCAAGGACAGCAACGCCACCGTCGCGCTTGTTCCCTTTAAGAAAGTCCTTCGGGAGATTCTCATTTCCTTCATAGTGCCCCCTTTAATTGCATTTTAGGTCCTTGGTCTGATTCGTTCCCTTTTTGACAAACTGCAACAGTAATAAATTTTTTGCGCCTTTTTTAATAATTTATGTTACCGGCAGCAGCTGAATCGCGTTCCAGGGGCAGCCGGTCAGCATGGTTCCTTTTGAACCGCTGCTGACGCAGGCGCCGCAACCGACACAGTTGCCGCTGTCGACCGACATTTTTTTAAACGGATAATTTTCCTCATCATTCACCAGGTGAAGGGCATCAAATTTACAGAAGACCTGGCAGACGGGAACGCCTCCGCAGCCCGTACACCAGTCCAGAATCCGGGCGATTCTTTTGACCCGTGTACGTTTGGCCGGTTTTTCTTTTGTTGTAGCCGTATTCAACATTACGTTACTTCGATATAGATTTTCTGGTCTTCAAATTCCTGCTTGGAATACACCAGGGCCGTATCCACGATTACATTGCCTTCGCTGTCAAGGGTAATATGGTGCCTGTCAAGCGGGCGCGGGGCAGGCCCGGCGAATTCCACGCCGTTGGAGTGAAATTCGCTGCCGTGGCAGGGGCATTTAAAAATATTCAGGTCTTCGAACCAGTTGACCGTGCAGCCCAGATGGGTGCAACGGGCAAAAAGAGCGAAAACCCGGTCTTTGTCCCTGACCACAAAGAAACGGTGATTTTTTTTGAAACGGGAGTCGATAAAGATGACACCGTACTGGTCGGGTTTTTTGTCGGTGATAAAATCGTTAACCTGGCCGATAACATACTTGCTGGGGGGGTGAAACACCACCGAAGGGTATAAAAACTTCAACCCCTGATACATTCCCGCCCCCAGGCCTGTAAAGACAATCCCCCAACCGGCGACTGATATACCCTTGTTGAGAAATTCCCTTCTGTTCAGGGTGGTTTTCCCTTCCAGTTGATCCGCTGTTACATTGCCTGAATTCGAGCTTTCTGACATTTTTTACTCACTTCTTATAAATATTGTTTAGTTGTCAGCGTCTGTGAGACATTGAAAACTACTCTTTTTTTAAAAAGTTCCGAAACATTTCAAAAATAAAGGCCGCCACAAACATCATGCCGGTACCTTCAGCGTAGGGGACCCAGAAATAATAATGAATGTTTTCCCACATGGTCGTGTGCATGTTGTATCGCCAGTAGCAGTAATTGACGACGATAAAATGCAGCAGCGTAATGATTACGGCGGCAACAAGACTTCTTAAAATTTTTTTGATCATGGCTCCCCCTTAATTTGTGTTGAAAAATGTTCCGTCGATGATTTTAATGCGATCATTCAGCTGCCTAAAATCAAAAGTTTAACTTTCAACTTTTAAAATAATAAAGGCTCCAGCGGACAAAAGTCAAGGTTTTTTTTCCGGTTCTGAAAATAAAAAAAGATTTGTTTGTCTTAAGACGGTTGCCAAAGCAAAAAAACAGCTTGTATCAATTTAAACAACTGTTTTCATTGTTATTAAATTTTGCGTAGGTGTTTTTTTATGGCTTTTTAAGTATGTCGTCGTGTTTGGATAAAAGGTCTGAAAGGATCGGTGCAGAAAAAAATAAAGTGAATAGTTTGACTTTTTACTTTTTGTGTGCATAATAATATTTTTACCCGGAAAAAATTCAGGGAAAAAATCATTTTGGATAACAGATTTTCAATTGCCCATAGACAAGGAGAAGAAAGATGATCTGCGGGAGAACGCGGGAAGAATTGCTGACCGAGATCCGGAATTTCCATGGTTTTGTGGCGCCCGGGCTGTTGATCGGCGCTTTTATGGTTGACCTGACCTATGACTGTCTGGAAAAACAAGGCGAGTATGATGCCATTGTGGAAACTCGGAGCTGCCTGCCGGATGCCATTCAGATATTGACCCCATGTACCATCGGCAACGGTTGGCTGAAGATTCTTGATCTCGGCAAATTCGCTATTACCATGTATGACCGGAATACCTTTGAAGGATGCAGAACATGGCTTGACCTGCAAAAGGCCCAGGCGCATCAGACGGTTTATAAATGGTTCAACGGGCTGGTTTCAAAAAAAGACCTGCCCATCGAAGTTTTGCAGGAAGCCATTTTTGAAGCGGGTAAGGCCATTCTTTCTACAGCCAGGGTGAAAGTCGTTGAATACGCCGAACGCCAGAAAAAAGGCGAGATTCGGTTATGTGAAAATTGTAATGAAGCCTATCTGGCGGCCCAGGGGACACCCTGCCTGGCCTGCCAGGGCAAGACCTACTATCAGAAAATCAATTAAATCGGGATCTTTAAAATGGTGGACAACAGCCGTGCCCGTCAAGCCAGAAAACAGTCCGGCAGGAGACGGCACCTGAAAATGAAAGACCTGTCCGAGGCCACCGGTGTAAACGGGGCCACCATCCGTTATTACATCAACGAAGGATTATTGCCTAAACCCTATAAGCCTTTCCGAAACATGGCTTATTATGACGAGTCGTTTATCGATAAAGTCAAATTTATCAAAACCCTGCAAAAGGAGTATTTTCTTCCGCTGGAAGTGATCAGGGTCGGTATCAAAGAAAGTGGATACGACCTGCAGGCCGTCATCAACAAGCTTGACCGGGCCAAGGAAATGCCCTGGCTGTCTGAACCGGAATCCGAAGCCAACGGACCTGAAGCTGTGACCAGGGAAAAGCTGTCAGAAGTTACCGGCATGTCGCCTGAAGATTTAAAGGCGGCCATTGCCCATGGTGTTGTTTTCCCTGACGAGAACGGCCTGTTTCATGAAAAAGAAATTGAGATTGCCCGTCATATCGGCCGTATCCGGGCTTTTATGACCGATGCCCGGGGATTTACGTTTGATTTGTTCGTTCAACATTACAAAATGTTTGAGTCTCTGGTGGATCTGGAGTTCGAGGCTTTCTTAAGAAATGTGATCAATAACAAGATTACGGTTGAAGAAGCCAATGAAATGGCTGAACTGATCTTGGACGTCCTCAAAGACCTGTTCCCGCTGATTCACCGGCGACGGTTGCGTAAAAAAATCAGAGAATCTCTGGTAATAAAATAAGTGCTTTTATTTTCCCCGGGCGCAGAACCGCGGCCATCCCATCAGGTCGGCCACGCCGGCAATCGTTGTTCCGTAAAACAGGACCGGCTTACCCGTCAAAAACGGTTCGATGGTACCATTGACGATGGTCGTTCCGGTTACCAGGAGCAGATCCGCCCAGTCAATGGCATCCTTTGTCGCTTCCGGTCCTTCAATGCGGGCGCCCCGCTTTTCCGTGCCGATATTCTCCGGATCCAGGTCCAGGATGCGATATGAAAATTTCCGGTTCAAGGCTTCCACCATGGCAGGCTGAAAGCCAACCTGGGTTATTTTTACAGAACCGTATTCCTTTTCAATAAAATCGGCCAGCTCTGAGGCACACTCAACGGGCTCTTGATCCCGGCAATGAATGGTTCGACCGGTTTGGTTTAAATGACTGAGGACCGCATTCAAGGTTGCGATAAAAATGGCCCGGCGGAAATTATTGGTCAGGGGCATAGCGATGATGTCTCTCAGCCGTCCTTCATAATCGCCGAAACGATCCGTGAATGCCTGACCGGATGAACCGAGAAAATCAGCCTGCATCAGGCGCTCCTTTCCCTGCTGGAGCGGGAAATCATCCGCTTCGGGATCACCGATGGCCTCTTGAACGCTGAGCACCCTGGCCTTGACCTGGACGGGCTGATTCATCAGGTCGTGCGCCATGCAGAGCTGGGAAAACTTGTCTTTTATCTGTTCGTAGATCGTGTCAGCCATTTTTTTCTCCTTGCGGCCTGGTCCGGATATTTCATGAAAATAAGGAACAGGCTTGATAAAAAAAAGTTCTGTTCAAGTTGTGTTTTCAACCCCGGATCAGCACAGGTCAATTCAGCTTTATGGATACTTTGCGGCCGAATTTTTGTATGACCGGCGTGCCGGTACCGTGGCGGATGGCCCGGAAGGTCCCTTCCTTATCAACCGGAACGGTCCCGGCCAGAAAGTTGATGGCATAAGGATCAAAGACGTCTCTCACCAAAGGTGTACTGGGACCCAGCATGACCGATTTTGCTTCTTTGTTAATGTGCCCTAAAATTTCTTCAGCGGTATTGTTCAGCAGAGAGGTCGAAGTTAAAATCAGTACCTGTGCCCATTGGCCAAGTTTTTCATAAAAAGAGTGTTTTTCCCCGACCTGTTTTCCAATGTCATAAATCGTCAGGTCGCTGCCGCGATTTTTGATCAGATGGATCAAGGGCTTAAAAGCGCCGACCATGGCAACCCGTGTCCCTTCTTTGATGCCAAGGTCGTCTAGAAGTACCTGGTTGTCCGGCTCTTCGGGTATGCTCCCGGCCGTATCAAAGTTCAAGGCATTGATCGCGGCCAGGGCCATGCTTTTTTCCAAGGGGACGTCGCTTAAGATTTTTTCCACCAGTCCAATGGCGGGTTTGCCCTCCGGGTTGTCGTAGTTTTTGTGCATCATGCAGGCATTTTTGGTGTCAAAATAGGAATAGGCGATACCGATGCCGCCATCGGAGGTAGATACCGCTGTATAACCCAGTCCCACGCAGAGCCGATCAACGGTTACCCGACGCGCTTTGTCTTCAAACAGGTCATATAAATGTTGGAGTAACATCATGGCGAATATCCTGAATCCCCGGGTCAAAAACGGTTGTTGAATAAAGGCGCTTTCTGTTCCGCAGCGCTTTTGCAATAAAACGACTTTTCATTTTAATAACAGGTCTGTTGTTTAAGGCAATAATTTTTGTTATGAGTATACCAAATTCAAATCAAAGTTCTCTGCGTCGACTGCTTCGCTTCCTTTTGTTTGTTCCGGTTATCTCTTTGATTTGAATCGGAGACGGCAAGGCCTTTCTAGGGGAAAACTTATCTTCAGTTCCAGGGGAAAACAATAATGGTTAAAAAAGTTGATATTCTGGCCATGGGTATAAATCCCGGGGAAACAAAACAACTGGCCGATGAGTTGAGCCGCATCGATGATGTGACAATTGAATGCAGGGTCTATGATCTGTTTAAACCCTTTGAAATGATTCGGGCCCGGCTGAGGATTGAAACCGCCCGGGCGGATATCGTTATATTTTACTGGGACATTAATGCCCGGCCGGCCCGGCTGATCATGGACCTGGTATTCCCCCTGTACGGACACCTGGGGTTGCAATACGATATGCTGTCAAGGGTTCGCGTTCCCCTGATTGTATTGCCGCACCACTCGACCGGCTATTTCCTTCATGCTGATATCGTGGCTTTTTGCCGGCTGTCGCAAAAAAACGCCTGCCTGGCTGAGTCGAGGGATGATCTTAAAGAGCACGTTCGTCTTCTTTGCCACCCGCCGGTATGGGGCGGGAAAAAAATCTGCATCTTCGGCAAACCGTTCAAGTCATCCACTATCCGGCCGTTTCGATTAACGGCAGATTTTGTTCGCCGCCGGACCGGTGTGGAGGTGCAGTATCGGCCACTAAAATCACTTGCTACGGGAATGGCCGATGTCGATGAACAACGTGCCAGGATTGAAGCCGATAGGTGGAAAAATGAGGCGCAAGCCATCAACGGTGCGACTGACGGGGATATATTGACATCATCCAAAATGTATCTTTATCTGGAAGATCTGGTCGCTGCTGAAGGCTTTCATGGCATATCGATCAACTGTATCAGTAAATCGTTCCCGGAACACCCGGAAATGCCGTTTCCCTGCCTGGCTTTTTCAAGATTCCGGGACAGGGGTATCGCCGCTGTTTGTGAGGCTGATGTTTGCGCCCTGTTGTCGGCTATTTTGATGGAGTGCGTTGCCGGTAAGCCCTCCTATATGGGGAATGTGGTCTTTGTAGACCGGCAAACCGGCCGGGTGACGTTAACGCATTGCGTGACCGGGCTGAAGGTGGCGGGTTATGAGATGCCGGACATGGATTATTCCCTTCAGGATTATCATGACACAGGGCATGGGGCGGTACCGGCGGTAACCTTTCCTGTCAACCGGCCGGTAACGCTGGGGCTTCTCGCTAAAGACCTGCAGCATTTTGTCCTCTGGCCGGGAACGATCGTCGAAACCGGGAAGGACTTCTGCGCCAATATGGTCCGCGTACAGATACCGGATCCCGACGGTTTCAAGCAGGCCATCGTCGGCTGTCATTATATCATGGTATACGGGAACGTTGTCCGGGAGATACATGACGTGTTGATGAAATTGAATATCACGCCCATCGGGCCGGTGCAGAATCCGGTTGGTCGGCAGGAGGCGGACGATGTCGCTCAGGCCTAAGATATTATTGATTTTGTGCGGTCTGGTGTTGATTTTTCAGACAGGTTGTTTCCGTCAATCAACTTTTGATCTCATCCCCGGGACCACCACCACGACTAAAATCCGGAAAGAACCATTGATGGATATGCCTTTTGTATGGGTGCCGGGCGGGTGTTATCAGATGGGACAGACCCGGGCGGAAAAAGCGGAACTGATTGCTGCCCTGGGTGAGGCGCAGTATCGGCAATGGTTTTCCAAAGAGCTGCCCCGTCATCGGGTCTGTGTAGATGGTTTCTGGATGGGGCAGTACGAGGTGACCGTTGCCCAATTCCGGCAATTTGTGAGTACAACCGGTTATCAGCCGACGGCAGCAAAGCGTGACTGGTCATGGTGTATGACCGACAGATTTGAAAGAAAGACGGGTGTTTATCATCAACAACCCGGTTTCGAACAGGACGAGCGGTTTCCGGTCGTCCATGTCTCCTGGTTTGACGCACAGGCCATGGCGGCCTGGCTGACCGAAAACAGCACCATGACGTTTCGTCTGCCCACAGAAGCGGAGTGGGAGTGGGCCTGTCGCAGCGATACTGATACCATCCGTTTCTGGGGGAACGATTTAAAATCCGCCTGTGATTACGCCAATGGGCATGATATCACCACCAATAGCGACCGGGAATTTTTCTGGCCGCATCATGATTGCCGGGACGGATATGCCCTGACTGCGCCGGTAGGCAGTTTTAAGCCCAATGCCTTTGGGCTTTACGATATGCTGGGTAATGTCTCGGAATGGTGCCGGGATGTTTTCAGCGAAACGGCTTACGGTCAGCATGAAACGAACAATCCATTGTACAGCCGGGAAGGTGGTATGCGGGTCGTCCGGGGCGGTGGTTGGTACAGTGCACCTGCGGACATGCGCTGCGCGGTCCGCCGCGGCAATTGCCCCATGAACACCGACGATGCGCTGGGGTTCCGGCTGATCATCGAGGAATGAAAAGACGGGGCACCGCGGGAGAATGGCTTTGGGGCAGGTCGCTCAAGGGAGCTGAAAACAGCGGCAATGGCTATTTTTCGTTGTTTTCCAGTTTTTCCGTTTTGTCTTCTTCAACTTCAGAAGTGGCCTTTTTGAAATTCTGAATCCCTTTGCCGATGCCCGAACCGATCTCCGGCAGTTTGCGGGCGCCAAAAAGCACCACGATGATGATCAGAATAATTAACAGTTCCGGAAAGCCGAGTCCAAACATTGGGGTCCTCCTGTCCGGCCTTGAGCCGGACCATATATGTGGTCTTGTCGGGCGGGATGACTTATGCCCGAATATTTCATCACCCCTTACCATCATCCATTTACGAAAGTCAATACCTGATGGTAACGTATCTATAACCTTGGTGGTGGAACAAAGACCTCCCGCTGTCCGGTCCTTTCCAGGTGCAGTGCTTCGCTGGAACAATGATAGGCGCAAAGACCGCATCCGATACATCTGGTTTCGTCAATCCGCGCGATGTCGTTCGCCATTTCGATCGCTTCCATGGGGCAGATATCCACACACACTTCACAGCCACTGCAGGTGTCGTCGTCAATCCTGGCGATATAAGCGGTATATGTCACGGTCGGAGAACTGCCGCGATAATAGGATTGAAACGTTTCACAACAGCATTTGCAGCAGTTGCAGACGGCCATTTCGTCTTTTTCGGTATCGTATTTTTCGTGAAACGCCTTGTGAACCAGTCCGTCTTTTTCAGCCTTTTCCAGGATCTGTTTGGCCTGGTCTTTGGAAATCGGCTCCGCGAATTTGTGGTCAATATAGAATTGGGCTGATTTGCCGAACAGCAGGCAATTCTTCCTGTCATCGGTCACTTTGCAGGATCTGTCCAGCAGGTCTTTCTGATGGCGGCAATAACAATAGGCAACCGCTATAGTATCAAAACGGTCGACCAGTTTTTTTACGTCCTCGCAGGGCATAACCGTGTCGAATTTTTGATCGACCTGTTTCTCTACGGGTACGATCCGGGTCATGGCGGGAATGTTTTTAAATGCCGGGACAATGGTGTCATAGTTTTCCTGGACCAGGCCGGACAGTTCTTCAAAAAGGTCCTCAAATAATTGTGCCAGTTTTTTCTGCTTTTCACCCCGTTCCCCGCGCATCATGGTGGACTCGAATATTCCCGGAAGGGGAGGCAGTAAGCGGTAGACCATGATGCCGGTACTTTTGCCGGGCATGCCGAAAACGACGCCGTTGTCCATCAGGTCGTTAAGCATACGATCCAGTTCGGGCTCATCAAGTCCTGACCTTTCCTTGATCTCATCCCTGTTCAAGGGCCGGTCAAACAACTGGATAAATCCTGCCTGATCGACAGTGATAAGGTGTTTTAATATGTCGATTACACTGTCGGTCGGAAAGGGAATTCCCCCTGCTGAAATAAGGGCTGATGCCGCCGCCCGGTATTGTTGATCATTCATTGTAGATCCCTCCGGTAATTATTTTAAGTTAAAAAATACACTTGATATCGACTTTCTCAAGTGCGTCCAATGGTTTCATGGTGTCTTCCTTTTGTCAGGCATTCGTGCCCAGGGCGTTCCATGCGGTCTGGGCCAGTGCTTCCGCAGCGTCATTTAAATCTGTCACGGTGTTTCCGGAAATAAACATCCTGGAAAACTCCTGGCAGGGGCCCAGCAGAAGCGCGATAATGACGTCCCGGGGAAGGGGCCGGATGCTTCCGGATTGAATATGCCCCTTGAACCAGGCGGACATATTTGCCGCAAAGGCCGCGTTCAACCGCTTCATCTCGTTCTCGGAGTCATCCATGTATTCGGCATGGCGTTTCTGGAACAGAAACCGGGCCCAATCCGGGTTTGCTTTCACCCAGGACAGGTGAAAACGGATGATGGCGTAAATCCCGTTCCGGGCGTCCTTTTGTTTTGACAGTGATGCAATCATTCCGGTTTGATAATCGCGGATGCCCTCCAGGTAAATCGCGGCGGCCAGCCGGCCTTTGCTTTTATAATGGTGATATACGCTGCCGGTGCTGGCTCCGGCCTTTTGACAGATATCCGCGATACTGGTTTCGGTAAACCCTTTTTCCGTAAAACAGGCCAGGGCCGAGGTGATTATCTGTCGTTTACGGATGGTTGAGTGGGCATGGGTGGCGTTTAATGTTTTCATGATTAGAATCATATTTTAGAATTTTATTCTAGTCAAGTATTTTTTTGTTCAAAATTCGCTAAAATCCAGAACAAAACGCCGGCCCGGATCTTTCATGGAACTTGCCTAAATCACCCCTAATCCTTTTCGCGCCTTATCCATTATGTTATAATTATTTTTAATTTTAACCAGCACCCTTAGCCCGATGTTTTATGAAATATTCGGGCCAGCGTTTACCGCGCATAACACGCGGATTTCACCAAAAACGCTGAATCATTTTTCACCTCATTGTTAAAGGGGAATAATATGCCGTCAGGGGGTATTTTCGGAAAATTGCGAATTATCAATATGTTCAGGCGCGGCGTGTTAAGAATAATTTTGATGCTGATACTACTTATGGTACCGGCCGCTCAACTTCAGGCCTATGATTTTGCGGATGCGGTTCGCGACCTGGAGCCCGAAAATAAGGGATCAAAAATCGCCATATCGTTCATGGATTTTCTTCAACGGTTTGTCACGCTGGTCGATAAAGAAGAGAACGCGCGGCCTCTGTTTTATCTGGTCCGCGAGGCAATTATGGACTTTGACCTGGCCCAGCTTTATCAGAGCGACTATTTTTTACCATGGGGCAACGGGTATTACGGGATTTCGTTTGAAGGGGATCTTGTATCGGACAGTGTTGACCTTCGCCTGATCACCCATGAAGTGTATGAAGAAACCTGCACCGACGGTACAGATTTCGGCCGTTTCAGCGGCGAGTTCGCTATTCGTAAAAATCTCAAACCCCCGGTCGGCCGCTTGTCGGATACCATTATCGCACATGGGAACTGGTTGTCCGGTGATATCAGCTGGGTTCATGCGACCCGGTTTCTGGATAACCTGATGCGTGTGCTTGATCCGGACAACCTGGATACATTGCGTTGCCAAAGCCGCGACGGGAATGAAACATCGTTTGATGTAATGGATGTGTTTTGTGAAAACTTTCCCCGGTTTGCTGTCCAAAGCAATATCCTCGAACTGTCCAGCGCCGCTGAAATTAAAACCGTAGACGGCTGTCGCTATACGGATTTTACCTTAAACGTCAGTTCGGATGCCGAGAGCATCGACAGGCAATATCCGCTGGTGGCCAAATATATGAAGAAGATGAACAAACACGGGCACCTGGATATCATTTTAAAAGATATGCAGGGGCGTACGCTGTTGAAACTTTACCTGGGCGCGCAAAATGAATTTTTTCGGCTCAGGGTCTGCACAAAAGACGGTAAAGTCCTTCCGGTGGATACCGTGTCCGGTAAGCCTGTGTCGGCTGATGCCTTTGCCATAGAGGCACTTGAAAATTATGTGTGGGAGCCCCATGTGGCCATGAAAGGAAAGGCCTGGGGGTTGAAAATCAGTATCGACAACCAGGTCGTCAGCGGCGAATATGAAGCAGGCGGTAAATGCATGCGCCTGAAACATAAAATGAGCAACAAGCCCGATGTCGACATATCCGGGGGCGTGCTGGGGATAATCCCGGTTGCCATGATTGATATGGTGATCCCGGGGTCGGTCAATGGCCTGGCGGATGAATTTTCCACGGTCATGATGCAGGCCAATCACGGGGAGGGGACGTTGTTTCAGGCGGAATGGAAAGTCCGGGAACCTTCGGCCAACCGCCTTCGCTGGCGGGCCCAGACGGAACTGCCGGACAATGACTTTATTCGCATCGGCATGAAGCTGTTCGCACGCATGTTTCTGATGGACGAGGAAACATACGACCAGTTTCGCAGGTTGATATCCTCGGGCATGGTCTCTCTTTTGCAGGACCTCGAAGAGATGCGCTGATATCGGTCCGGTTCCGGTTAGAAATGCTCAAACTCCCGATCGATATTGTCGTCCACCCGCTCTTCTATTTCTGTTTTTTCTTTATTCTTCCGTTTTTTCCGGCGATGAATGTTCCGGAAAAACAGAGGAGTATAAAATTGCCTGCCCCTGGCGGGGTAAAACCTTAAACCGGCAGACGTGGCCGGCGGGTATGGCCGGATCAAACCAGACGGCCTCATAGAGGCCCATGTGGCGTTTTTTCAGGTTTTTGCAAAACCGGACGGCCAGGTCATAACCGCTGTCATCAACCGCGCGTCCTTCGTTTTCCAGGGGCTGCCAGTCAATACCATCGGCACTGGTTTCTATCTGTACCAGGGGCCGGTGAAAGTCAATCCGGGCCGGGGCCACGTCCTGCCATTTAAACCGCCAGCCCGCTTCTTCGTCCGGGTCGGCTTTCAAAGGCATGGGTTCGGATACCTGGCAGCGCTTGTCCTCGGGGGCGCAATCGGCCGGAAAATACTCTCTGGCCTTAAGGGAGAATTCCCATTGGTCCGGCAGGTTGTCCCCCGGTTCAGCGGTCAAGTCGGTTGCCAGCAAAGCCGCGTGCTTGGCAAGGAACAGGGCCGTGTTCGGGCCGTACAAGGTATGCCCGCCTTCATAATGCTGTCGGGAATATTCTTCCGGCGTGGTGGCGTAGCCGAAATACCCGTTGGCGCAACTGATGACCAGCGGTGTTTTAATGCTGTCATCGGTTTCCTGAATCATATCCCCTATTCGTTGGCCGGTCTGACATGTGATCTCAAACGGAAGCGGGCACAACATCGTGTCGTTGATCCGGATGGCCTGAAAGAACAAGTGGTGGGGAAAATTCTGTTTGTGCAGTACGATGGGCTGGAAAAATCCCCCGATATGACGTTTGTGCCCCTGGCAGGAACCGGTAAAGATCCACCGGGATGTCAGGCATCCTTCTTTAAAAAATGGCATCCAGTTCAATATCGGCGTCTTGCCGTCTTCGGCGCCGGCGGTAAGGGCGTTGCCCACTACCGGTCGACTGCAAAGGGAGGTGTCGTCTATGGTCGGCTGCTGGTAAAGGTCCACTTCCCGGCAGGCGGCCATGATGGATACATCATCGGTCAGGTCGTCCGCCAGGGCGTCGAAAAGACCGATGGCCTTTAGACCGATGGCCTGCCCCAGCCTGCGGGCCTCGGGGTAGCCCTGGCATCCGGGTTCGTAAGCCGGGGAATTGTCGCCGTGGGTGCCATTGACTGCGGCATGTACAAAAGGCCAGGGGGTGTTGTTTTTGCCCTGAACAAATTCCAGCTCCCTGGCGATATGGCCGAACACGTCTGCCGTATACAGCTCATTGGCATAGGGCACAACCGTGGGGTGGATGGAAAAACTGGTAAAAGCGCCGGCCGGCTTGAACCCGCCGTCGTCATCCAGAAGGTCGATCCGCATCATGAACATTTTCGGATTGACCGCTTCCCGCGGTGTCGCGTCGGCGTTCACGTCCGTATTGGCCGCAAAGGCCTCCATGCTCCGGTTGCGTGTCATGTCGTAAAGGATTGTCGAGCCCGTGGCCAACCGGGCCGGGCGCCGGGCGGCAAACGCTTGTTCGACAGCGCCGGCGATGCGTGTGGCCAGAAACGTGTACAGATCCGGATCAAAACCTTTCTTTGAAGAAGCAAAGGTGTTGTAGAAATTGCTGCCGAAAAAATTTCCCGGCGCTGAATGGGTGTGCGTCCCGGCCAGCATGAGCCCCCGGGCCGGTATATCGGTCTTGTCCGCGATCAGTTCGGCCACCCGGTGATGCAGCAGCCGGGAGCCGGACAACAGGTCGGTCTGCACCAGGGCGATGCTTTGTCCGTCCGGTGAGGAAAGATAAATCACCCGGGCATGAAGTCTGCCCCTGAATCCACTGGCCCTGCTGGCCATGGCGGAATATCCGGCCATGGCGACACCCGGCGGCGGCGTGATATCGGTGTCGGCCACGCCGGCCATGAAAAGACCGGTTGAAACCGGCGGCA
The DNA here is from genome assembly GCA_963674745.2 of Desulfosudaceae bacterium. GTDB lineage: Bacteria > Desulfobacterota > Desulfobacteria > Desulfobacterales > Desulfosudaceae > JBFMDX01. The sequence continues at coordinate 164,510 of CAXXDV010000003.1, forward strand.
GGGGTTGTCTGTTGTCGATCCGGAGCGTAAGCGTCTTCATGGAGCTGCAGCCGATTAAAAAGAAAGACAGTATGATACCGCACACACAGGCCGCGTTTTTTATTTTCGTCATTATATCTCCTTATCCGTTTTCTATAACAGGCCGTTAGGCCTTTGTTGCGCTTTTTTCTCCTTGACTTGAGCAACCGGGCCGAATAAAATATAGTTCGGTCGATTGACCAATTTATGGTAGATGGTGTATCCCAGTCAAGAAAAAAATGAAGAAAATGATGAAAACTATTGCCTATTTTGAAGCATCTCACGACATGCCCGAAGAAATTATTTCGGCGGCAGGGTTTGTCCCCTATAAGATTTTCGGGAATGTCCATGTGTCCAATGATCCGGCAGACCAGTACCTTCAGCCCTTTTTCTGCCCGGCGGCAAGAAGCGCAATGACGGAAGCCCTGGATTTATCCGGTCAATGGGAGGGAATTGTTATCGCCCAGGGCTGCAATGCCACCAACCGGCATCATGACGTGTGGAAGCGTCATGTAAAGACGCCTTTTCTGCACTGGTTCAATACGCCCCTAAAAGATGATGACCCGGCTGTCCGGTTCATGAAAATCGAATTGTGGCGTTTGATTGATGCCATTAACCGCCATTTCGGCGTCGTCGTTACCGATGAAATGGTGGCCCGGGCCAACCGCGAATCCAATGCCATCAAGAGGCAGCTCCAGGTCCTTTCCGGATTAAGGGCGGAAAAAGACATCACCAACCGGGAGTACCTGGAGATCCTGATCAAAAGCATGACACTACCCAGGCCGGAGGCTCTGGCGGAAATCGAAACCGCTGTCGATGTCATGAAAAATCGGGGGCCGTTTCCAAAAGACAAAAAAAAGATATTGTTGACCGGTTCTGACGTGACTTATCCCGAGTTGATGGATCAGATTGACGAGGCGGGATTAAGGGTGGTTCGGGACGACTTGTCCGTTGGCGAGCGGTATTTTGCAACCCTGATACCTGAAACGGGCGATCCCATTGAAGCCCTGGCCCGTTATTATCTTTTCATACCCCGACCGGCCACCAAACTGGGGCTGCGCGGCCGCATCAACTACCTGGAAACAGCGATTGAATCATCCGGAGTCAAGGCCGTTATTTCCCAGAACCTCAAGTTTTGCGAGCCCTTTGCCTATGATGCCATCCTGGTCAATGAGGCGCTCAAGGCCAGGGGGTGCAGCGTCCTGCAGGTGGAACGGGAATACTCACCCCTTCCGGACACCCAGTTGATCAACCGGTTGTCCGCATTTGCTGAAATGGTGGAATCCTCATGAACAAATACAACACGCCGTCTGCTACCGAACAAACCGATACTGCCCGGGTGGATGTTCTGCCCCATGCCAAAGACCTCCGGTGGCCCATGACCTGGTATTTTTTAACGGGCAAGCTTTATTCGCTGCTGCCCTGGAAAAAAACCGCCTGGACCTGCGCCGGGTTTCCGGTGGAGTTGCTGCTGGGACTTGACATATTCCCGCTGCATCCGGAAAACATGGCCACCGTGGCCGCGGCCCAGAAACAGTCCCAGCGGTTGATCGAACACGCCGAAGGTATGGGGTATTCCCGGGATCTTTGCTCTTATTGCAAGACGAATATCGGGGCGGTGGATTTGGGGGTCGGGCTGAAAGAAGGGGGGATCGCCCGGCCGGATATCATCACCTGTACCAACACCATTTGTGATACCCATTGGAAGTGGTTCCAGATTCAGGCCGAAAAACTGGATGTGCCCATATTTGCCTTTGACTGTCCCAAGATTGTCAGCGGCACGGACGAGCGAACCATCGATGGGTATGTGAATTACATGGTGGATCAGTTTTATGCCTTTTTCGAATTTGCTAAAAAACATACCGGAAAGGAACCAAACATCGGTAAAATGGTTAAGGCCGCTGAACAATCAGAACAGATGAGCGCCCTGTGGCGTGAGATTTTTGAATACCGAAAGTGTGTACCCGCGCCATACAGTATGGCCGAGACTTCGGCCTCTTTTTTCCCGCTGGTGGTCATGCCCGGCGCTAAATCCGGTATAAAATTTTTCAAGAAAATCCTGGCGGATATCAAAACAAGAACCGAGCGGGGGCAGGGTACCCTGACCGGTGGCGAAGAGCGGTACCGATTGATGTTTGAAGGCATCCCGTTCTGGTACCGGATGCGGTTCATGTATGACCTGGCCCGGTACGGCGCGGTGGTCGCCTATGAACCATACACATTTGCGTTTGCCCCGAAAAAACCCGTCGACCTGAGTTATGCCGAGACGCTGCGGCATGTGGCCCGGATGATGATGGATACGCCCTATTCATACAACCTGGAAAAGCGGATCGAATATTTCAAGCAGGTCATTGAAGAATACCGCATTGACGGCGTCATCCTGCATGAAAATCTGTCGTGCCGTCCGTCGAGTACCGGCATGATCGACCTGAAAAACGCGCTTCAACAGCAATGCGGGATACCGGTTTTGATTATTAACTGCGATATGAACGATCCCCGGGCGTTTTCCGAAGCCCAGATGAAAACCAGGGTTGAAAGTTTTCTGGAACTGATGGAGAACCGCAAGAATTAACGTGGATCCAGCAGCTGAACGTCAATCATTTCGTCTGTTTTCAGCGCTTCAATCCCTTCCGGGATGACAATCAGGGCATTTTTCCTGGCCATGGACTGCAGACGACTTTTCTGTCGTAAAGGGCTTACCAGCAGATTCCGGTCATCGGTTTCCACCCGGGCGTGTATAAACTGGGTCCATTTGCGGTCGCCTGTGACGGTTTCGGTCAGTACGGCCTTTGCTGTGGGGAACCGCACGGCGGTTTCACCCTTCATTTTGAGAAGGCCGGGCAAGGCAATCTGCAGAAAGGCCATTTCATTGGATGGCGGACCGCCGGGCAGGCAGAAGAATGGTTTTTTATCGAGCAGTCCGAAGGCGATTGCCTTACCCGGTCCGATTCGCACCCGGTGGTAGATTCCCTGCCAGTTTAATTCGCTCAGCACCTGGATCATCATATCGCGTTCGCTTCCCCAGATACCGCCGCTGGTGATAAAGGCGTCGACATGAGGCCGGGCTTCTCGTATGGCCCGCAGGATGTCTTCTGTTTTATCTTTGGCCATGTCAACCCGGTAATCGATCTGGTAGTGCCGGAGCCAGGAACAGATTTCCACCAGGTTACTGGCGTAAAGTTTTCCTTCAGGCAGGGGCTGGCCGGGAGCCACCACTTCATCGCCGGTGGCAATGACGGCCACCCAGGGCAGCCTGAACACCTCTGCTTTTTCAAGGCCGGCGGTGGCCATCAAACCGGTCAGGGCGGGCGTAATTCTTTCAAATTTTTCAGCCACGGTTTCTCCCTGACGGATATCGCTTCCTCTGGGCAGGATATTCCTTCCAGGTTCCGCCGTGTTCATGCAGATAATTTTGTCTTTTCCGGGCGCGACGAATTCTTCCGATAAAACCGCATCAGCGCCCTCGGGGACGGCACCGCCGGTGGTGATTCTGACGGCTCTACCGGGGATAACGGCCTGTTCGCTCAAGTTGCCGGCGGTAATGTGACCGTCTAATGTTAGTGTAACCGGATTCGCATCAGAGGCCCCGGCCACGTCCTGAGAACACACGGCATAACCGTCTTTAAGGGAGGCATGGATTGAAGGGCTGTCTACTTTTGCGACCAGGTCGGCAGCCAGCACCCGGTCGGTCAGACAGGGCAATTCAATGCTTTCCGATCCTATTGTTTGTATATGTTCCAGCGTCAGGGAAATCGCCTCATCATACCCGATAAATTTTTTCATAGCCCGGATGCTAGCATGTTATCAACATCTTATCAATAACTTGTCGACAGGTTATGAACATATGCAAACATTTGATATGAAGAGGATAATTGAAAATAACGGCCGGTCCGGGAAAAGTTATGAACATTTTCCGGATGTTCACTGTTAAAAGCCTTATTTTAAAAATGGACAAGACCAATTTTGGGGTTATGAACACCTTATTAACATTATTAACCCCTTTTATTTCCATGTATAATGTGTTACATAAGCCATCCGGTGAGAAATTATGAACAGTTTTGTCAATATTCAGAAATTCACACTATTACTGAGGATTATGGCTTTTTGAACAAATTACGAACATCCCTTTGTTCATTTTTTTATTCCCTTGGTGCCTGGAATCCCGGACCCCCTTTCATCAAATGTAAAACATTTGTAAATGCCGAAAATCAGGGGTGCTTAAAATTCCAATCTAAATTATAAGGGATAAAATTTGCTACCACTGTGATAATCAGGCGATGGGTCGCCTGTGATGATCTTTTTTGGAGAGAGAGGATCAAGATGTTTTCATTTTTGCCGCAAGTCGTGCGAGGTGTGCTGTCGATTTTACTTTATGCGGTCAATACCATTTTTTGGTGTATACCGCTGTTTACCGTAGCGATTTTAAAGCTCTGCCTTCCTGTTGCCGCATTCCGAAGGCTTTGCAACCGTATACTGGTCCATATCTCCTTTGCCTGGATTCGGTGTAATAACTTAAATCAGGATCTTTTTCACAAACTGGATATCGTTGTTGAAGGCGCCGATAATTTAAAGCCCGATGACTGGTACCTGGTCGTCAGCAACCATCAGACCTGGGTGGATATCCTTGTTCTGCAACGGGTTTTTTACCGTAAAATTCCGTTTCTCAAATTTTTTTTAAAAAAAGAACTGATCTGGGTGCCGGTTATGGGACTGGCCTGGTGGGCCCTTGATTTTCCGTTCATGAAGCGCTATTCCGGTGAGTTCCTCAAGAAGAATCCCCACCTTAAGGGTAAAGACATAGAGATCACCAAAAAGGCCTGTGAAAAATTTTCCGAAATGCCGGTATCGGTCATGAACTTCCTGGAAGGTACCCGTTTTACCGCGCACAAACACCAGTCCCAGCAATCGCCTTACGATCATCTGTTAAAACCCAAGGCCGGCGGAATCGCCTTTGTTCTGGCAGCCATGGGGCAGCATCTGAGCAGTATCGTTAATGTGAGCATTGTCTATCCTTCCGGGCCGAAAAGTTACTGGGATTTTATGTGCGGACGGGTCACCCATATACGGGTTCATGTTGAGGTGCTTCCCATTACCGACCAGTTGATCGGTGATTATTTTGAAGACGAAGGATTCAGGGACGGGTTTCAGGAGTGGGTCAACCAGCTGTGGACGGCCAAAGACCAACGGTTGGCGGAAATGATTCGCGAACTGCCGGAGAATCTGCCCCCCAATTGATTCTGTGATGGCCGGCGATAACACCTGATTTCAATTTTCTGCCGCATTTTTTGAAGTTTGCGGGCTTTTTGCTGGAAGGATACACCGCCCGAATTGTTTCGGGGTGATCATTTCACCCGGTAATACAGGCCTTTTGAGAGGCCCGGGGGACCTTCTGTGATTTCTCCCTTTTTCTCCAGATGTTCAAGCGTTAATCGGACCCACCCTTCGGCAAACAACCTTTTTTTAGCTTCAGCGCCGGTATACATGGCTTTTAAGAGCTGCTTGATAGAAATGCCCTTTTGGCCGGCTTTCCGGACTAAGGTTGAAATTTCCCGGGTGCGCTCCAGCCGGTGTTCGATCAGTTCCTTGACGCGGGGGCGGGGATCCGTAATGGGGCTTCCGTGGGCGCTTAAGATCAGGTCCAGTCTGGGCAGGGCCAGAACCTTTTCCATGGTCTGTATATAAGCCTCCAGATCAGAACGGGGAGGGCCGAGCCAGGTGGTTACCGAACGCATGATATTATCTCCGGAAAAGAGAATCCCTTTTTCCTGATGATAGAGAAAGATGTGGTCGTCACAATGGCCGGGGGCGGGAAAAATCTGCCAGGTTTCGTTGTTTATCGATAATGTGTCTTTTTCATGAACAATTTCGTCGGGATCAGTGGTGAAACGTGTCCCCAGCAGGGCGGGTTGTAAATATCTGAGCACAAAGGTGGTGGCCAGTCGCCCGATGACGCCGGCACCATCATTATTGTCGGCTGTTTTTTTATAGTAATATTTGCGGGAAGTCATGCTGGTGGCCATTTTTTCAGTCAGAAGCGTTTTGACACCGAACTTTTTTTTAAGATAGGGCAGTCCGGAAATATGATCGGGATGTGTGTGGCTTGGCAGCGCGCGGGTGATGTTGAACTTGCCGCCACGGGATGTTACCAGTGTTTTAATGCGGTCCATCTCTTTACCGAGATGCGCCAGGATTTTTTTACGACCATACCCGGCGTCAAAGATCAGGCCGTCATCACCCGTAAGGACATAGAGGTTGACCGGCGGCATTAATGCCCCCATGGTGCCGGTTTCGGTGATCATGAAAATATCGGGGTAAATTTCTTCCATATGGACCATTTATGTACCGGTGATTTTCTTTTTTGTAAATAGTCTTGCTATTGTGAACTTTTTTAGTTTAAAGTTGAACTTTGTATTGTGCACTTTATGGCGACCATATTTAAACAGAAATGTAATTAATTGTAAGTAAAGGAGTCTGATATGCGTGATGTCTATGTGATCGGTGTGGGGATGACCAAATTCGGGAAACATATGGACAGAAACATGAAATCCCTGGCTGCTGAAGCGACCCACCTGGCACTTGAACATGCCGGAATCACAAAAGAAAAAGTTCAGGCGGCGGTGGTCGGCAATGCCTATCAGGGACTGGCTACCGGTCAGGAATCCATTCGGGGTCAGGTGGTGCTGAGGGCCATGGGCATCGGTAATATCCCGGTGACCAACGTGGAAAACGCCTGCTGCTCTTCAGCTACGGCCCTGCAGGTGGCCTGGATGGATGTCGCCCTGGGGCTGCATGACGTGGCCCTGGTGCTGGGTATGGAAAAGATGTTCCTGGAAGACCGGGCGGCACGGCTCAAACTTTATTCCTCCTCTGCCGATGTGGAGGTCGTGGAGCAGATCGTGGCGGCCATGAAAGCCGATGCCGAAAGAAAGCGGAAAGAGGCCGAAGAAAAAGGCGAGGCCAAGGACGATAAAAAAGACGAAAAAAAGTCCAAGGGCGGCAGTGCCTTCATGGAAATATACGCCATGGGAACGCGGCTGCACATGGATAAATACGGCCTGACCCAGCGGCAGTTGGCCTGTGTCAGTTCGAAAAACCACAACCACAGCGTTCACAATCCGTTTGCCCAGTATCAGAAGCCGTTTACCGTGGAAGAGGTCCTGGCGGCGCCGCTGATCGCTTATCCCCTGACCCTGCCCATGTGTTCACCGGTTGGTGACGGCGCGGCCGCCCTGATCATCTGTTCCAAAGATTACGTCAAAAAACTGGGCGTTTCAAAGCCGGTCAAGATTCTGGCCACGGTACTCGGCGGCGGCATGGACCGGGGCTTTGATGATCCGGACATCGGGGAACGGCTGGCCAAAGTCGCCTATGAAACAGCCGGGGTCGGGCCTGAAGATATCGACGTGGCCGAATTCCATGACGCCACCGCTTTTGGGGAAGTGTTGCAGACCGAAGCGTTGGGCTTCTGCCCACGGGGTGAGGGCGGTATTTTTGCCGAACAGGGGCATTCCACCATTGGCGGTAAACTGCCCATTAATCCTTCCGGCGGCCTGGAATCAAAGGGCCATCCCGTGGGCGCCACCGGTGCCGGTCAGATTGCGGAACTGGTCTGGCAGCTTCGGGGAGAGGCCGGTAAAAGACAGGTGGAAAATGCCCGCATCGCGCTGGCCGAAAACGGCGGCGGCAATATCGGCATCGAAGAAGCGGCCATGATGCTGACCATACTGCAAGCGGACTTTTAATAACTTGTGGTTATGTGGTTAAGTGTTTAGGTGGTTAAGGTGTTTCGTTCCAGGTGTTAAGCGTCCTAACTGACGGTTATGGTGAGGTTTAAACCCCTTGACCCTGGACCCCTTGAATCCTTGAACCCTTCATCTATCCTTTGACGGGAGAAAGCTAAAAAAAGGATGTATTTCATATGGCAGACAACATTACGCCCGTCATCATCGGTGTCGGACAGATTACGGAAAAGGATGTGCCGCCCGGGGCGGCGCGATCGCCTCTGCAGTTGATGTCGGATGCGGTGCGACTGGCGGCCGAAAATGCCGGTATTTCAGAAGGAAACCTGGCGGCCGCGGATCATGTCATGGTGACGACCCTGTTCACCGATGACGGCATGAGCAATCCGGCCGGCTGTCTGGCCGATGCGATCGGCGCGGGTCCGGCCGTTTGTATCATGTCCGGTTTCGGCGGCACCTCGCCACAGGCCATGCTGGCCCATGCCGCCGGGTTGATCAACGACGGCAAGGCCGGGCTGGTGGTGCTGGCCGGAGCCGAAGCCCAGCGGACCAAGCTGGATGCCGGACGTCAGGGCGTGAAGCTGAACTGGGGCGCATCAACGGACCGGGACGACCCGGCACTGTTCTCATCGATTGGTGCGGCCGACGGGGCCACTAACAGCGAGCACACTCACAGCTTGTCTGTTCCGGCTTACGTTTATCCGATGTTTGAAAACGCGCTGCGCCGTCATTATAAACGTTCGCTTGATGACCATCGGCTCCAAGTGGGCCGGATGATGAGCCGGCTGTCCGCGGTTGCCGCGAAAAACCCAGATGCCTGGTTTCAGCAGGAACGCACCGCTGAAGAAATCATCAGCGTTTCGGCGACCAATCGCAACACGGCTTTGCCCTATACCAAGCTGATGAATGCCATGCTCATGGTCAACCAGGCGGCCGCCGTGATTGTCACTTCTTCAGATAAAGCAAAGAAGATGGGCGTCTCGCCGGAAAAACCGGTATATATCCATGGCTACGGTGAGGCGACCGATCACTGGCATGTGCTGACCCGGGAGAATTATTGCAGTTCCCCGGCCATCCGGACGATAGCGGATAAAATATTCATTGACGCGGACTGCACGCTGGAGGATATCTCTTTTTTTGATCTATACAGTTGCTTCCCCTCCTCGGTTCAGATCACCCGGGACATGATCGGCCTGTCGGTCGATGACAAACGTGACCTGACAATAACCGGCGGGCTGCCGTATTTCGGCGGGCCGGGCAACAATTACGTCATGCACGCCATTGCCCGTATGGTTGAAAAACTGCGGGAGAATTCCGGCAGTAAAGGGCTGGTGACCGGAAATTCTTTCTATATGTCAAAACATTGCGCCTGTATTTACAGCAGCATTCCCCTTGTCGGTGCGCCCTGGCGGGCAGATCTTGCCGGCTGTCAGCAGACGGTTGACAGCCGCCCACGGCCGGCGGTCGCGGATGATCCGACCGGTACCGGGCGGATCGAGACGTATACGGTGACATTCGGGCAGGACAATGAACCGGACACCGGCATCATTATCGGCCGTACCGACGACGGCCGGCGGTTCGCGGCCTATACGCCCAAGGACACGGAGCTGCTAAAATCCATGACAGTCGAGGATTTTTTTGATATCAAAGGAACTGTCAGCCAGGAAGGTATGGTCAACACCTTTAAACCGGTTTAAGCCGGTTTTTGATCACTTGACCCCTTGAACCCTCGACCCCTTGAATCCTTTTGTCTTTGGTCTCCGGCTGGACGGTTGGAATCATCATTAGTTCAAAGGAGAAAGATATGCTTCGAGTGGGAATGTCCGGCATAGCCGTAATGCTGCTGCCCATGAGAGAGGCGATTTCCACCGCCGTTGATCTGGGGTACGACGCCTTTGAATTGTCCGGCGAATTCCCCCAGTGTTTGTGCGATGAGGTCAGCGAAGAAGAACGGCGCCTGACCAGGGAACTGGTAGAAACCTCCGGACTGTTTGTTTCCGTGCACGCCCCTTTTACCAGCCTGAATATCGCTGCCCTCAACCCGGGGGTGCGGGCAGAATCCATCCGTCAGGTCAAAGCGGCCATCGATCTTTGCGCGGATATCGGCGGCAGGCATGTGACTGTTCACAACGGTGAGTACATCCTCTCCAAGAATTTCAGAAAAAAGGTTCCCGAGATCGCTCAGATTCAGTGGGATTATAATATTGAATCCTTGAAATCAGTCGCGGATCACGGACAGAAACGGGGCGTCATTCTGTGCCTTGAAAATATCGGGTTTGAATCCAACTCCATTGACCGAACGGCAGATGACATGCTGACCATACGGGAAGTGGTGGACTCGCCGGCACTTTATTTCTGTATCGATATCGGGCACGCCCGGCTGAACAACGAACTGGAAGCCGTGATTGAAAAAATGGGGCCCCTGACCCGGCACGTTCATTTTACCGATAACCTGGGCCAGGTGGACGACCACCTGATTATCGGCACCGGTAATTTTGACTATTCACCCTGTCTTGAATTTATCAACCAGTTTGACGGTCCCGTCATTCTCGAAGTGGTCAAGGTCGGCACCGATCCGGAACCGGCCAGGAAAAGCCTGGCCTATTTTAAGTCTTTGATGGGGATGTAAATGACACCTAATCGTTCAGACGACAGACAACGGGTAATGATTTTTGACGCGGACTATGAGGACGGTTCCGTGGTTGAGGCCGTTGAAGCCGCTTTTGACGCTTTTCCGCTGGATCTGGCCGGAAAAAAGGTGCTGGTCAAGCCCAATATTCTCGGCGGGCACACGCCGGAAAAGGCCGTGACCACTCATCCCGCCCTGGTTGGCGCCGTTGTCGCCCATCTGAAAAAAAACGGCGCGACGGTAATGGTGGGAGACAATTCCGGTGTGCACGGGTATGGCCGCTCCGACCAGGCCGCCCGGGTTTCGAAGATCCTGGAGGCCGCCGGGGACTGTTTTATCTCGCTGGGCAGAAAACCCGTCCGCCATGAGCTGGCGTCCCGGGACATCAGTCATGTCATGATTGCCGAAGATGTGCTGACGGCCGATATCGTTATTAATCTTCCCAAGTTGAAGACCCACGGCCTGACGTTTTATACCGGGGCCGTCAAAAATACGTTCGGTTACGTGGTCGGCGGCGATAAGATGCGGGTTCATGCCCGGGCCGTGACGCCGCGGCGATTTGCCGAAGCGCTGGTGGCTATTTACGCCATCCGCCCACCGGAACTGACCATCATGGACGCGGTCGAGGCCATGGAAGGGAACGGCCCGAGTAACGGAAAAGTGCGTCGGGTGGGCAAGGTACTGGCCGCGGACAATGCCGTCTGCCTTGACGCCACGGCGCTTCGTCTGGTCGGGAAAAAACCGGATATTGTTCCGCATCTTAAAATCGCCGCCGCCAGAGGGCTGGGAGCTATTGCCGCTTCGGAAATCCATGTTAATACGGATATTGTTCCGGTCAAAAATTTTGCCATGCCGGCCACATTCGTACCCGGCATAATGGGCATCGTGTTGAACCGTTTTCTGTCACGCTGGATAAATTGTATTCCCGAGGTTGATGTCGCTGTCTGCAAACAGTGCGGCATCTGTGTGGCGCATTGTCCGGTGGGCGCCATGACCATGCCGCCGGAAGGATATCCGCGGGCGGATAAAGATATCTGCATCAGCTGTTATTGCTGCCAGGAAATGTGCCCCGAGGACGCGATTGTTTTACGGGGCCGTGTGATACAGCGGCTGCGGCGTTCCATGTTTCATGAAGAAACATAACCGGGCGTTTAAAATCGGGTTGGATCTTTACCAGTTGAGCTTGAAAACCGTAGCCGGCGCGCCGGCCCATGAACGCTCCATGATTTCAGACCGTACCGGCTTTTGTATGACCAGTTGGATAACGCGTTCAATCCATCCCTGGGCCACGTAATACCAGGGTTCGAAATCTTTATCGAAATCCTTGACCGCCACCGTCATTTCGTTGTCCGAAATTATTGTCGCCTCCATGCGTCCGAAGTCAAACTGGTTTTTAAATATACGCTGGTATTCTTCTATAGCCGACTTGGCGTCTTTTTTCAGAAGGATACTTTTATAGATGGTTTTCACGGTTTCTTCTCCGTAAACCCTGCCCCAGTCCCTGAGCATATTGGGGTTGTTGTTGGCGGTCACGGTTGAGAGCGCCAGAAAGCAGTTTTTATACGTCTCAAAGGGGTACCAGCCGGAGGACAGGATCAGTTTGGAAATGACTTCCCGGTCTTTATCCGTGAGAAATTTGTCAAAAGAGCCTTTTTTATCCGACTTTATGGCTTTTACGAACATGATGAACATGGAACCTTTGACCTGACGCATGATATCCCCTCCTTATCAATGAGTTTCATACTAAACTATAACAAAAAGAATCAGATACTCAATGTATAATTTTTTGGGAGAAAATGGCATTACGCTTTTGCCCGGCTAAACGCTGTCGATCGCCAGGAAGGTATTTATTTCCCGCCAGAGACGGGTCGGATTTCCCGCCTGCTGACCGTCGATGCCCAGAACAGGTACTGCTCCCATCAGCGAATTGGTCAGAATGATTTGCTCTGCTGCCAGGCACATTCCCATGGTGACAGGTGCCTGTATTGTGGTGTACCCCTGTCCGGCAAGAAAAGTGAGGGCCGCCTGCTGGGTAACGCCGGGCAAAACAGTCGGTGATTGGGGTACGGTAACCGTCCTGTCGCTTATCAGCAGAATGTTGGCGGTATTGGTTTCCGAGACGGTGTTGTCGGGATTCATGATGAGGGCCTCGTCAGCGCTGTTGGCGGCGGCCCATTGCCCCGCCAGATAATAATACAGGTAGTTCATGGTCTTGTGGCCGGCCGTGTCGATTTGGCGGGAATAAGGATAGACGGCCAGGTCCAGCCCCGGTTTTTTCAGCGCTGCCAGTCGATGGGTATAGGGCCGGGCCGTGACCACCAGGGTATGATCATAGGGCGGTTTTTGCCGGCTGCCATGGGCGGCCATGACTTTTACGGCCGCGGTTTGGTCAGTCAAACGGTTTTCTTTGAGCACCTGATCGATAACGGTCTTCCAGGTGATGTCCGGTGCAGGGGTGTTGAAAAGCGTCTGCCAGGAGGACGTAAACCGCTCCAGGTGCTCGGCCAGAAATTTCGGGTGGCCGTCATCGGCGCGGATCGTCTCAAACAGGCCGGCGCCGTACTGAAATCCCGGTGAGCCAAGGGGCAGGTCGATGTTTTTTTGATTTGTCAATCGACCGTTGATCCAGAAACAGGTTTCGTCCTGATGCGTTGCGGCGCTGTTTCCCATTATGTCCAGCACGGTGGCGGCCTTGGCCAGGGTCTCCCGGTATTCATCGGCCGGATCGGAATCAAATACGATACCGCCGCCCGCTGAATAATAAATCCGGTTGTCACGTATAATGGCGGTTCTGATGGCGATGGACAGGTCCATGGTGTCATGAAAGCTGATATACCCGATGGACCCGGTATAGATGTGACGCCGGCAGGGCTCCAGTTCGTCGATGATTTCCATGGATCGAATTTTGGGGCAACCGGTGATGGAGCCGCCGGGGAAAACCGCCTCGATAATATCCGCACCGTCCTTTTCCCTGGCCAGTTCGCCTTCGACGATGGACACCAGGTGAAAGACGTTATCATATGCTTCCAGGCGTTTATGGTCGGTCACACAGACACTGCCGCCCCGGCAGACCTTGCCCAGATCGTTGCGCAGCAGGTCGACGATCATGGATAGTTCCGCCGTGTCTTTGTTGCTGGCCAGCAATTCGTCTTTGTTTTTTTTGTCCTGGTCGGGGGTGTCGCCCCTCGGCCGGGTGCCTTTGATGGGCCGGGTTTCAATCCGCTGGCCGGTCTGTTTGATAAACCGTTCCGGCGAGGTGGATACGATATGATGATTACCGGCATTAATGTAAGCAAAAAATGGGGCCGGGTTTTTCCGGAAAAGGTCAACAAACAATGAAAAAGCGTCGCCTGAAAAGTCCGCCTCGAAGCGCTGTGAAAGGTTGACCTGATAAACATCACCGGCGGTAATGTAGTCGATGATTTTCGCCACCGATGATTTGTATAAGGTTTCAGTAAAATTGGACGTTGGCCGGCCGACAGCATAAGTGCTTTTCGGAGACAGCTCTGAACGGGTGTTTTCCAGAAGGTCGTCGATTATCTTGTTTGCGTCACGGTCTGTATAGGCCGTTGCACAGGCCGTTGTTTTGTCTGCCTGGTTGTCATGGACCAGGATCGATCGGGGGGCGACCAGGTACATGTCCGGCAATCCCAGGTCGTCGATTGATGTCCGGGGGAGAACTTCCAGGCTGTCCTTCAAATCGTAACCCAGGTAACCGAACAGCCCGGCCGCTACCGGCAAAGGCAGGTTCGGATCATCTATATGAAAGCGGGACAGGATTTTTTTTACAGCCGTAAGGGGCGGAATAGCGAAGGCCTCAGCCTGCTTATCTGTTTGAAGTGTCACCAGACCGTTTTTGGCGGTCACGGTCAGCATTGGAAAAAGCGCCAGCAGATGATAGCCGGCGCTGTCGGTTGATCCGCCGCCGGCCAGGAGCACGGTGCCCGGCTGGTGGGCGAAACGGGCGGCAAAATCAAGGAACGGTTCGTCCAGGTGAACAGACCGTGAAACGATTTTTTCCGGTACGGGCAGGCTTTTTAGAAATTGTTCCATGGCCCTATCCTGCGGCGAGAAAGTTTTCCGCCATCTTTGAACCATGCTCGGTCAGAAAACTTTCCGGATGAAATTGGACTCCGAACAGGGGGTGTTCCGTATGATATAGGCCCATGATGATGTTGTCTTCGGTCCTGGCGGAGACGGTCAGAGTACCGTTGTTTTGGTGAACGGCCAGGGAATGATAACGGGCCGCCGTAAACGGCGAAGGAATACCGGCGAAAATATTGCCGCCCTCATGATACACATCGGTGGTCTTGCCGTGGACCGGCAGGGGTGCCCGGACGGTTTGTCCGCCGAAAACCTCGTTGATGCATTGCATGCCCAGGCAGACCCCCAGGATGGGTATTCGCCCGGCAAACCTGCGGATGATCTCGTTGGACAGGCCGGCCTGCTGCGGCGCTTTTGGCCCCGGGCTGATGACCAGGTAGTCGGGGTGCATGTGTTCGATCTCTTCGATCGAGACCTGGTCGTTTCGGCGCACCGTAATATCCAGGTCAAACAGCAGAAACAGCTGGACCAGGTTGTAGGTAAATGAATCGTAATTATCGATCATGAGCAGTTTTTTCATGACGCTCCCCAAATAAAAAAGCCACCTCAGACATGCGAGTCTGGGTGGCCGTAACCTGTTTCATAACTCTATAAAGTATTAAATTCTTGTAGGCTTAAATAGCATTAAAAAAAGGGTATTGCAATAAAATTGTTCATCAGGTGGCGGGTATTACGGTTTGATTTGTCCGGGTTGGATAAGACCGGGACATAGCAGTTGACACCGGTAACGCCCGTAATATATTTCTAATGAATGATGATTTGCCCCAAATGTAATTTCGAGCAGAATGATACCAATCATGAATGCGTGAAGTGCGGTATTGTTTTTGAAAAATACCAGGCTTCACAGCAGGCCAGAAACACCGCTGCACCTCAGCCCCGGATTGCGTCAGAACAAACTGCGGTTGAAGAGGAGGCGGGCGTTTTATCCATTGCCAACCAGCTGCTGTTTCATGTGCCGGAAGAAGTGAGTGCTGTCTCGTTCTGGTCAAGAGTGATTCTGCTGGCGGCGTTGTTTGCCTGGAGCTGGACGTTTATCCTGCCTTCCATTGAAAGCAACGCGGCCGGCCATTCCTTCATGCACCTGGTGAATCTGCCTTTTCACGAAGCCGGACATCTGATTTTCAAACCCTTTGGCAGGATCATCCATTCACTGGGCGGCACCCTGGGGCAGATTCTGATGCCCCTGATCTGCATGGGCGTGCTGGTGGTTAAAACCCGGGATACGTTCGGCGGAGCGGTGGTGTTGTGGTGGGTCGGGCAGAATTTTATCGATATCGCGCCGTACATCAACGACGCCAGATCGCTGACCCTGCCGTTGCTGGGCGGCAATACCGGCCGGACTTCGCCCTACGGTTTTCATGATTGGGAGTTTATTCTAAAGGAGTTGCATCTGGCCCAATACGATCATTTGTTCGCGGGCCTGTCACATAAACTGGGCACCGGCATCATGTTTCTGGCCTTTGCCTGGGGCGTTTTTGTTCTCGTTAAGCAACACAAAGCAAGGGGTGTCATGCTTCATCCTGAAACATGAAGTATGGCTCCTATGGAGAGAAAATATGATTATTATTCCACTTTCAGGAAGAATAAGCTGGAAAAATCCACCGTTTTTGACGATTGCCCTGGTTCTGGTCAACTGCCTGGTCTTTTCTCTTTTTCAACTCAATGACGACCGTCATTATTATGAGGCGACCGTTTTTTATTTTGAATCCGGCCTTGCTCAAATCGAAATGCCGGCCTATCTCGACTATTTGAACACTTTGCAGTCGAATCCCGGTGAAAAAAATAATTTTGATGATATGGATGATGAAACGCTCATATCCTATTTCAGGAAGATGATGGCAGATGCCGTTTTTCTTAAAATGCTTCGGGGCGGAGATATTATTACGGATGATATGCCCCATTATGAAAAATGGGAAACGCTTCGAACCGAATATGAAGAAAAAAAGTTGGAAAGCGTTTCATATCGGTTTGGGTTCAAACCGGGCTTTCCCACCACAACCACCCTGTTTACCCATATGTTTCTTCATGGCGGGTGGGCGCATCTTCTGGGAAACATGGTTTTTTTATGGTTGGCCGGTTGTCTGGTGGAAACCGCCATGAAACGCCCTTATTTTTTACCCGCATATATATTTACGGGACTTACTTCGGTGGGCCTGTTCTGGGTGTTTAATCAGAGCAGTGCCGTTCAGCTGGTCGGGGCGTCAGGCGCGATTTCCGGGCTGATGGGGATGCTGACCACCCTTTATGGATTTAACAGGATTCGGGTCTTTTATTCACTGGGTTTTTATTTCAATTATTTAAGAGCACCGGCCATTTTACTGCTGCCTATATGGGTGGGGGCTGAACTGGTTCAGGTCTTCTGGGGAGGCCCGAGCAATGTGGCCTATCTGGCCCATGTGGGCGGATTTATCGGCGGCGGTGCGGCCGGCCTGCTGATCACCCGGGTGCTTCACGTCGATATACCGGAGGTGATCAAGGAAGCACCCAAAGACCGGGCACCGGAGTATATTGAACAGGCCTTAAAAGAGGCCGGGGAGCTGAATATCCAGGAGGCCATTACCATTCTGGACCAGGCCCTGGGGGAATATCCCGGTCATTTGGAAATCATGAAGCAGCAATACAAAATCGCGCGATTGGATCCGGATAATGCAGTGATTCATACTGTGGCCGGCCGGTTGCTGAACGCCTTTTGCACTTCAGAAGGAAATGGCGATAAGGCCCGTGACCTGTATGACGACTATATCAAGACCGTTAAAAAGCCCAAACTGTCTTTGCAGGCTTATGCCCGGCTTACAGCGGCTTACATATCAATCGGGGACACGGCCAGGGCGGAAAAATTCGTGGCCATGTTTTTAAAACGCAAAGCCGATATGCCGGAACTGCCGGTGATCCTGATGAAACTAGCCCAAGCGTTCAAAAAAAGAGGAGACGACGGAAAACATGAGAAGTGCCGCCGAATCCTTTTAAGCAGATTCCCTGAATCCAGGGAGGCTGCCTTAATGACGCAAACCAGATAAAACTCGAATCAGGTCTTAATTCCTTCCAGGTATCTCCTGGCAAAGGGCGTAATATCATGGTCCGGGAATTTTTTGATCAGGGCGGCGATAATCTTTTTTGATTTTAAAGCGTCGTTAAGTTTTTCGTTATAGATCTGAGCTAGCTGAAAGTATGCCTTGGGCACCAGCACGTCGTCCGGGTAAAATTTAAGGATTTTGTTCAACGCATTTACGGCGCCTTTGATTTTTTCGCCTTCATGAAGCCAGTTGGCCAGTTTAAGCAGGTTTCGTGGCTTTACACGAAAACTTTTTTCAACCGAAGCGCATTCAATATAGACGGCGCATGCTTTTTCCTTTTCATCGGCATTGATCAGCCGGTGAACGAGTTCTCTGCCTTGTTCCACCATATCAGGGTACTCTTTTTTTAAACGCAGAAGCCTGTAAAAGCGCTCCAATAAGACCAGGCTGGTGATTCCGGCAACGCCGACCGCCTCTTTAATATAATCAATGGCTTCATCCGTCCTGCCTTCTTTAACCAGAATTTCAACCTGATCGATAACCCCCTGTTGCGGGTCCTTGCTTTCGGCTGTTTTTTCCGTTGCTGTCGAAGGGTCATGAAATTCGTCAAAGTCAATGTCGTAATTGAGCTGTTCATGATATTGCAGGATAACGTAACCCATCAGGTAATAAGAGACAAAAGTATAGTAATTCTGGGCAAAATGGATGAGGAATGCCAGCAGGTAGGGCGGTATGAATTTCGCGGCCAGGTAGATCAGGGAAGAAGGCGCAAAGAATAGCAACACCAGCAGAAACCACATCAAAAGGTATCCCCATCCGATGCGAACGACCATACCGATGAACATGACCGGGTTTAAGGCATGCCCGAGTCGCTCGGAAGTGGCCAGGAGAATAATCATGGCGGGCAAGAGAAATATCCCGGCAATGGCATAAAAAATCATTCCGATAAGGCCCGTGCTGGTCGCTATGGATATGCCCAGAAACCACAGGATGCCAAAAAGAATCCACTGCTGGATTACAGGCCAGATGTCCTCTGAATCAACCAGGGTGTCATAGGAAGGCGGACGCATATCACCATAAAGGGTGTTGAGCAGGATTTTATAGGCGTATTTAATCAGGGCGGCGCCTATGAAAAGATTAAAAAACGGCACCCAGCCGAGAAAAACAGCGGCGAGGGTCAGGATAAGGTTGAATAACAGCGGCTGGGGCTTTAACGGGTAGGCAAAGAAAGCGGGCATTCGATTCCAGAAAGGCTCTATCAGGTTGGACGCGCCGACCCATTCGGCCTCGATGAAGCATTTGGGGCAAAGGTGAATCTTGTCTTTCTTCAGTCCATAGCTGCCTTTTTCTCGTTCCACAACACAGGATGGACAAAGCCGGGCCTGGCATTTCGGGCAGATCCAGTGCGCCGGTTTGGTCGGATGATAGCTGCAAAAAGACCCCATACGCTTACCCCCCCCCGTTTTATGCGTTAAGATCGCCATTTACCCACATCCGGCTGCCATGTCCGATTCCGGATGATAATGGACGTTGCCGTCAGGCCCTAATATTTGGTCATTTTTTCTTTTTTGGAAATGCCAGCGTCAGCACATCATCCATGGTGGCGGCGTAATGAAAGGTCAGGTCTTTTTTGACCTTGTCCGGGATTTCATCCGTGTCTTTTTCATTGGGGACCGGGAGCACCAATTCTTTTATCCCGGCGCGATGGGCCGCAATGACTTTTTCCTTGATGCCGCCGACAGGCATGACTTTCCCTCTCAGCGTGATCTCACCGGTCATGGCCAGCTTGTTTTTGACGCGTTTGCCGGTCATCAGGGAAACCAGGGCGGTCAGGATGGTGACCCCGGCGGAAGGCCCGTCTTTTGGGATGGCGCCTGAGGGGACATGGATATGGAAATCTGTTTTTTCGTAAAAGTCTTCGTCAATATCATATCTTTTCGCATTGGAACGGATAAAGCTCAAGGCGGCCATGGCGGATTCCTTCATGACATCGCCCAACTGCCCGGTCAGGGTCAGTCCCCTCTTGCCTTTCATTGAGGTGGCTTCGATAAAGAGCAGCTCCCCGCCCACCGGTGTCCAGGCCAGGCCCATGACAACACCCGGGGATAATGATCGTTCTCCCACTTCCGAGGTAAATCGGACGGGCCCGAGATATTCTTTTAAGTGTTCGGTTTTGATGGTCGGGGAAACCGGAATCCCTTCCGCGATCTTGGCGGCGACACCCCGGCAGACCGAAGCAATTTCCCGTTCGGCGTTGCGAAGGCCGGCCTCTCTGGTGTAATCAGAGATAATGCGCCGTATGACGGTTTTTGAAAAGGTTATCTGTCTGGCGTTCAACCCGTTTTCTTTTCGCTGACGGGGAATAAGATAATGGGTGGCGATTTTGATTTTTTCTTCCTGGGTATATCCCCGCAGATGGATGATTTCCATCCTGTCGCGCAATGCCGGCGGAATGGTATCGATGATGTTGGCGGTACCGATGAACATGACCTTTGACAGGTCATAAGAAACATCCAGGTAATGGTCGGCAAAGGAGAAGTTCTGTTCCGGGTCAAGCACTTCCAGCAGGGCGGAAGAAGGATCTCCCTTAAAGTCCGCGCCGACCTTGTCAATTTCATCCATCATGAAAACAGGATTGTTCTTCCCGGCTTTCCGCAGTTCCTGGATGATCCGGCCCGGCAGTGCGCCCACATAAGTGCGGCGGTGCCCCCGGATTTCCGCTTCATCCCGGACGCCGCCAAGGGAAATGCGGACAAATTCCCTGCCCAGGGCGCGGGCAATAGAGCGGCCCAGGGATGTCTTGCCGGTGCCGGGGGGGCCGGCAAAACAGAGGATCGGTCCCTTGGAGCTTGGGTTTAATTTTCTGACGGCCAGGTATTCGAGGATCCTTTTTTTGGGCTTTTCCAAACCGAAGTGGTCTTTGTCCAGAATGGCCCGGGCCGCCGTGATGTCCAGTTTGTCTTCCGAACTGATGGCCCAGGGCAGTTCGGTCAGCCAGTCAAGATAGGTTGAGGAGACCGTGTATTCGGAAGATGAAGAGTGCATTCTGCCGAACCGTTCCAGTTCCCGTGTGGCTGCTTTGTATGCTTCTTCCGGCATGTTGGCGGCTTCTATTTTGGCCCGATATTCTTCAACCTCGACGCTGGTGTCGTCTTTTTCACCTAACTCTTCCTTGATGGCCTTCAACTGCTTGCGCAGATAAAATTCTTTCTGCTGCTGGTTCATGTCCTCTTTTACCTGGGATTGGATTTTATCTCCCAGCTTCAGAACTTCCACCTGATGATTGGCCAGTTTGGTCGTTTTTTTCAGTCTTTCCTTGACATCCATTGTGGCCAGAACACTCTGCTTTTCTTGCAGAGAACAGTTAATGGTGGACGTGATCATGTCGGCCAGGGTGCCCGGTTCTTCAATGGTGGTGGACATGGCGCCCAGTTCATTGGGGATTACCGGGGAAATTCTGACAATGTCCTGAAATATTTTGGTCAGATTCGACATCAACCCTTCGGTTTCTTTGTCTTTTGTCGCCGGGTCGGTGAGCGTTTCGACCTCGGCTTCCATAAACGGGGTCCGTTTGGTGATCTGCTTTATACTGACCCGGGTCAATCCCTGGACCATGAGATGGATTTTTTCGTTTTCATCCTTGGCCATTTTAAGGATCAGAGACATGGTGCCGATATTATGAAGATCTTCCGGTTCAAACCGGTCTTTTTTCTCTTCACTCTTAACCGCTATCAGGCCGATCATTCTGTTGCCGGCCATCACGGTGTCTACCATTTTGACGTATTCATGCTGCGTAATAACAATCGGGATAACCATTCTCGGGAACAATATGCCATCGGCAAGAGGTACCAAAGGAAGTTTATCCGGAAGTTGTTCCGTGCTATTTTCGTTGATATCCTTGGAATTCGGGGTGTTCATCTTTTCCTCCAAAGTCGGCTTATTCATAATCCGGTGATACGAATGATGATCGTCACCGGGATATCGGCATTATACGTCATCGTCTCGAATGGGGACCTTCATCGACTTGCGGAGGCGCTGCTTGGCCATGGTGATTTGAAGTATCCCGGCCGAAAGCGATGCGGAAACCCTGTCCGTATCGATCGGTTTGGGTAAAAACAGGATACGTTCAAATTTTCCGTATTGAATTTCGGCCAGACAAAAGGTCGCCTCCGTCACGGGAGACGGCGGGCGGCGGGAGCCTGAAATCCTTACCGCTCGTTCGTTGATCTCAATTTCCATGGACTCTTTGTCCACTCCGGCGATGGTGGCGACAATTTTGATCTCATCGGCGGTTTCAAACAAGTCCATCTGCGGTTTCCAGGTGCGATCCAACTGGGAAAAAATGGGGTTGGCGGTTCCGAATATGTCGTCTATGGTTCGTCGCAGGCCCTTGCTGACCTGGTCAAGGTTGGAACTCAACCGAATTTTGATGTAATCCATTTTTCCTCCTGAGTGGCGTGGTTGTGACGGCCTGTGGCAGCGGTCAAAATTTCCTTTATTAATATACTACAATTCAAATTTATTGCAAATCCTTTCCCATGCTGATTGTATCGATGTCTATAAAATTCTTGACAGAAAATATTACCGGCGGTTAAGATTCGACCTGTTATGGACGCAAGTTTCAAGCGGCTTTTCCAGTCTTTTGGTTAACATTTTCATGCCCGTCGAGGTAACAGCGGAGGCTCTGATGACTTCTGAAGATCCAGGTGTTCGTGAATTTTTGTCACAGCAATCAGTCCGGCAGGTAATCAGCGACGTCAGTTCGGAAATGGCGGCCCGTCGCAAGTTCATTCCGCCATTGTGCGACGCCTTCACCGGGACATGTACAGCCGTTCACAATGTTCCGGGTTTTAAGTTCACGATAGACAAGGAGGCGGAACGGCAGTTGCCGGACATTATTAATAATATGGTGCAGCAGATTTACCTTGAAGATTCGCTGACCGATGATTTTAAGGAAAAGTATTGCGCCCGGCGCAATATTGGTATTGTTTTTTCCGGCGGTCCTGCGCCGGGAGGCCATAATGTTATTGCCGGGCTATTTGACGCGGCCAAAAAGGCCAATCCGGACACAAAAATATACGGTTTCATTCTCGGCCCGGACGGTGTGATTGAGGGAGAGTACGTGGAAATAACGCAAGAGATGGTTGACGCCTATCGCAACCTGGGCGGTTTTTCCATGATTAAAACCGGCCGCACTAAAATTGATACCAGGGAAAAAAAGGCCCGGGCACGGGAAACCTGCCGTAAAATGGCACTGGACGCCCTGGTGATTGTGGGCGGTGACGACTCCAATACCAATGCCGCTTTTCTGGCCCAGGAACTGTACGAGGACGGTGTCCAGGTGATCGGTGTGCCCAAGACCATTGACGGTGATATCCAGGTCAGGGACGACGAAGGCCGCGTGTTGTGCGCCATGTCGTTCGGTTTTCATTCCGCCGCCCGTTCCTTTGCCGGGCAGATCAGCAACCTCTGCACGGACGCCAGTTCAGACGTCAAGTACTGGCATGTTTGCAAGGTCATGGGCCGGGTGGCCAGTCACCTGGCTCTGGAGGTGGCCTTGCAGGCGCACCCCAATCTGACGTTTATCGGAGAAGACCTGGCGGATTACGTGGATACCAATCGGTTGAAAAACTCAGAAGGGGAAGGCGCTGTGGACTACAGTGCCTACGGCATGACCCTGCGTCATCTTTCCCGGGTCATCTGTGACGCCATTGTCAGAAGGGCGGCGGTGGGTAAAAACTACGGGGTGATGGTCATCCCCGAAGGGCTGCTGGAATTCATCAATGAGATCCAGGTGTTTATTATTAAATTAAACGCCATTATCGCGGAATACAATGCCACCCACGATACCCACTTCCATGATGATTTCCCGCTTCTGGAGGACAAGCTGGACTATCTGCGCCGTCAGGAAAGGCGTTCGCGCGAGGAAGACGGCTTTACCCTGTGGAATACACGGGACGACGATCTGTTTAATGATATTCCGCCTTTTTTTCAGGAAGGTTTGCTGCTGGAACGGGACAGTCACGGCAATTTTCCGTTTTCCCAGGTGGTCACGGAAAAAGTGATCATGGGATTGGTGGAGGATTATCTTAATACGCTCAAGGAAAAAGGGGAATACCGCATCGGCATTAGAAAAGAGTTCTATGAGGAGACCATGACCAAGGCGGGGCTGGATTCGGCATACTACGGGCCGCTGCTGTTTAAAAACTGGACGTCCGATTACCTGCTTTTTAAGAACAGCATCATGTCCCTTAAGACCCTGACCGCGGAATTGATCAAAGGCGGTGCGATACTGGAAAATGAAGCCGTGCCGCCGGCAGTGGAACTGATTTACAAACATTCCGTCCCCAAATTCAAAACACAGGTTCATTTTTACGGTTATGACGGACGGGGAAACGATCCCACCCGCTTTGACTGTACCTATACTTACAATTTGGGTATGACCGTATTCGCGCTGGTGGCCAACGGCGCTACCGGTCAGATGGCCGCCATCAAGAACCTGGAAAAGGGGTTTGAAAAGTGGGTACCGCTGGGCATTCCCATTGCGCCCATGATGCACTTAGAAGAACGAATGGGAAAACTGTCACTGGTTCTGGAAAAGAGCCTGGTCGATATCAACTGCCCGGCATTTCAGGCGGTCAGGGGACTCAGGGAAGAATGGCTGGCCGCTGCACCCGGGGAAGACAGCTTCAGAACACCTTCACCCATTTCGCTGGATTCGGACAATGAAGAGGACAGACCCCTGACCCTTCTGTTGAATGCCTTGGGGGAATCTCTCGGCAAAAAATAAAATCGCTTGGATAGGAAGGGGGGGGGATGAATTCGGATAAATCGTTAACGTCATTGGCCCGGGCACTGACCGGTGTGGTCGGAATGGAGGCCTTCCGGGGATTTAACAAAACGTTTTTCAAGCAGATCGGGTTTGTTAATTTACTTAGAATTCTGGGCAGAACAACGGGCAGGGTGGGGATTCGAAAAACCGTTTCGGATCTGGCCGGATTTCACATGAGCGATGTGGCCGCCAATTTTTTTCTGTCCATGTGGGAGACCCTCGGCGATCGGGAGGCGGTTGTAGACGGCGACCGGCGGCTTACTTTTATGGATCTTCGTGACCGTGTCCTGAGGCTGGCCAATGCTTTTCAGGCCTTTGGCGTCAAGCCGGGCGATCGGGTCGGTTGCATGCTGTATAACGGTGCTGAATTTTTTGAATGCTTTTACGCTGCCTGCCTGATCGGCACACCTTTTCCGCCGGTCAACTGGCATCTGGATGGTGAGGAGTTAAGGGGAACCATCAATCTGCGCGCCCCCCGGGTGTTTATATTCGACAGCGCCTTTACCGACCGGGTCATGGCTTTAAAAGATGATCTCGGCTGTGTTGAGCGGTTTATCATGGTCGGCGAAGGCACCCTTCCGCCCGGCGTGGAAAGTTATGAAGACATTATCCGGAGCAGTATGGCCAAAATGCCGGCCCAAACCAGTTTTATCGTTTCCATCAATCCTTATACAGGCGGCACAACCGGTACGCCCAAAAGCTCCAACCTTTATGACAGTCTCAGCTATCTGTTGAGTGATAAAGTAGAGGCACCAAGGGCTTCCTTCGCCGACTACCTGAAATATATGATCATGCAGTACAGTTATTTTTATTATTACGGCTGTGACACCATCCGGGATCCCGAATATGGTAATATCCGGTCATTGGTCGTTACGCCGTTGTATCATGCCGGTACCGCCGCCGGATATGCGCCCTGTCTGCTGCTGGGCGCGACCGCCGTCATCATGAGAAAATTCGATCCCGAGGATTATCTGCGGATAATCGAAAAAGAGCGTATTTCCTATGCATTTGCGGTGCCCACGATTCTTCAGCGGATTCTGGCCCTGCCCGAAGAGGTGAAATCCAGATATAACCTGAGCACCATGCGCACGCTGATCAGTGCTGCGGCTCCCTGCCCGCCGGAGGTGAAGAATGCGATTAATGCGCTGTTCATGAAACAGGGCGCTGTGCAACCGGTTTTTCATGAATATTACGGCAGTTCCGAAAGCGCCGTGATTACCCTGTTGATACCGGCGGATTACCTGGAAAAGCCTTACCGTGTCAACAGCGTCGGCAAAGCCCGTTGCGGGGATATCCTCATCTATGACGATATTAATGAAAAAGTCTGCGCGACGGGGGAAGAAGGGCTGGTCCTGGGAAGAACCGTCAGCACCATGTCCCTGAGATATCCCGGAACCGAGGAGAAACTGAAAGATAATCGTAAGATGGTCAACGGCCTGGAATGGTATGACGATAAGCTGATCGGTTATCTCGACAGCGACGGCTTTCTGTTTTTGACCGGCCGGGTCAAGGAAATGATCATTTCCGGCGGTGTCAATATCTTTCCCCTGGAGATTGAAAATGTGCTCGTGAATTGTCCTGGGGTTGCCGATGTGGCCGTTATCCGGGGGCCTGACGCGGACCTTGGAGAGGTCCCCCTGGCCTGTGTCCAGTTGCAGGAGGGCGAATCAAAGACGGCTGATGAAATCCTCGATTTCTGCCGGGAACAGGGATTAAAGGGATTTAAAATTCCCCGGGAGGTTGTGTTTTATGACGAACTGCCGCGGCATATCGACGGTAAACTCATCAAGCGCAAGCTGGAAGAACCCTTCTGGAAGGATGTTCAACGGCGGGGTTGACCCCGCCTTATCTGGCATCTTCCAGGCCCTGGGTGGCCTTTTTGAGCCGGTCCTGAAGGTCTTTGGTCTGTTTATCGACTTCCCGAACAGTATCTTTGGCTTTGTGTACGGTATCCATCCGCTGCACCCCTTCATCCACTTCGGTGGTCATGTTTTTTACCACCAGCAGGCCGACAATCAGCAAAGCAATCAGGGTAACGATTAAAAAAGCGCCGCGCATTCTAGTCTCCTTTTTTTTCAGTAGGGTTTGATTCGCGTCATGACATGTCCGCGTCAATATGTCTGGTAATAATCGTATATAACTGCTCCATCCGGAACGGTTTGGCAATGTAATCGTTCATTCCGGCTGCCAGAAATCTCTCCTTGTCGCCTTTCATGGCGTGGGCGGTCACAGCAATTATCGGAATCCGGTGGTTGATAACGTTTGACTCCGGGCTGCGGATAACGTTGGTCGCTTCGATGCCGTCCATTTTGGGCATCTGGGCATCCATTAGTACGATGTCATAAATCGTCGTTTCAAGGGCATGGATTGCTTCTTTGCCATTGTTGACAATATCCACCTGAAAACCAAGCTTTTCAAGAATTCGGCTGGCCAACAACTGGTTGACGGGATTGTCTTCAACAATCAGGACGCGGTGGGTGGAATGCTTCTCTCTACGGCTATCGAGGATGGCCTTTTTTCCGGATTGTAAATCGGGATCATATGTTTCGTTCTCATTGTAAAGAAGGGATATCAGGCAATTGAATAACTGGGAGCGCTTCAGTGGCTTGGTCAGCGTGGTGGTAAAGTTGTTTTTCTCTGAACCGGCCGGGTTTTGACGGCCGTAACCGGTTAAATGAACCAGTATGGTTTTGTCGATGAGCGGATCAGATTTGATTTTCTGGGCAACCGGGGTTACGCCCTCTTTGCTTATCCCGGCATCAATGATGGCCAGGTCAAAGGGCGCTGTCTCTTCGGCGGAACGCCTCAATAAGGATAAAGCCTGCTCCGCTTCGGTCGCGAGCCGGTGCCGACAACCCCAGGATGACAGATAGCCTGAAAGGATGGCGCGCTCTTTTTCGTTTTCTGATATAATAAGAATTTTCTTGTCGCGGATATCAGCCGGTAGTGTTAACAGCCGTTTATCCGGCCCCGGCTGTTTTTCAAAAACGGCCGTAAACCAGAAGGCCGCACCTTTACCTTCCTGGCTTTGAACACCGATCTCACCGCCCATCATGCTGACAATCTGTTTGGAAATAACCAGGCCCAGACCGGTCCCCCCGTATTCTCTGGTGGTGGAAGAATCGACCTGGGAAAAAGGTTTGAAAAGACGGTCCATCCGGTTTTCGGGAATACCAATCCCTGTATCTGATATTGTAAATTTCAGTGTGGCCTGGGTGTCGGTCTCATGTCCCAATTCCACATGGATCGTAATGTCTCCCTTTTGCGTAAACTTGATGGCATTTCCGGTCAGGTTGATCAGGACCTGCTTGAGTCGGTGAGGGTCACCTATCAGAAAGGTCGGTGTGTTCGGATCAATGATATTATACATATCCAGGTGTTTCTGGTAAGCTTTTATGGCCAGTACGTCTCCGGCGGTTTCTATGGTTTTGATCAGGTCAAATTCAATTTTTTCAATGGCCAGTTTGCCGGCCTCTATTTTTGAGAAATCAAGAATATCTTCTATGATTAACAGCAGAGAATCAGCGCTTTGTCTTATAATCTCAGCAAACTCCCGCTGCTCATCATCCATTTTCGAGTTCAGCAGCAGTTTGGCCATGCCGATGATCCCGTTCATGGGTGTTCGTATCTCA
This sequence comes from Desulfosudaceae bacterium, assembly GCA_963674745.2. Classification (GTDB taxonomy): domain Bacteria; phylum Desulfobacterota; class Desulfobacteria; order Desulfobacterales; family Desulfosudaceae; genus JBFMDX01. The sequence continues at coordinate 192,478 of CAXXDV010000003.1, forward strand.
TGGCTCATGTTGGCCAGAAAATTGCTTTTTGCCCTGGCTGCAAGTTCGGCTTCTTCTTTTGCTTTTCTTAATTCTTCCTCATAATGCTTCTGCTCGGAAATATCTCTGGAAAAATAGACCAGGCGTAACGGTTTATCCGTTTTCTCCCTGATGATATTGCCCGTCATCATGGCCGGAAATGTCGAGCCGTCCTTTCGTTTATGCCCGACTTCTCCGGAATACCCACCCCTTGATACGGCTCTATCATTAAACGGAATGAACTCATCGTTAAATTGTCTGTCCGTGTGGAAAAGTGAAATGTGACAGTCTTCGAGTTCGCTGGGCTTATAACCGTGCATGGCTGCCCAGGCATTGTTGGCAAATTTGATGGCGCCATAGGCGTTGGCCACGACAATACCGTCCATTGACTGTTCCATTGCTTTTTCCAGCATAAACGTCTGATCCAGCGGTCGGATGATAGAACGATTGATGATCAGGGAAGTGAAAAAAACCGAAACGGTTAAAACAATGATGAAAACGATTAGATTGCTGTATCGATGACGGATGCTGACGCCCCTGATGGATGCCAGTTCAGCATTGAGTTCATTAGAGAAAGAGTCGGCGAATATAACCAGTTCTTTCCGCAATTCACTATTCTGTCGGGAGAGTTGATGCGCTTTTTGATTGAATTGATCCGGCCGTATCACGTTGCCGGTATTGTCAAACATATGTGTCATTAACTGGGGGTAAAACTTCTGGGCGGATTCCGTGTAAGCCTTCCAGTGATTGAGAATAGCGACGGCTTCTTCGAGTTTCCGGGGCTCGATGTCCTGCAGGCCGGCTACCCTTCTGATGGCCAGGGCCACCTTTTCGGCCATATCACTGGCGGATTCAAAGTAGGATTTTTCACCGATCAGCACGGCTTCTTTGTATTGTTTAACCTGTTCTTCAAAAGCCGAAAGCGCGGCCTGACTGTATTTGGCTGCGGGATAAATATATCCGGAAACCCTGTCCAGGCGTTGCTCTGTCTGCCGGCCGAGATAGAACCCGATGGAGATGGAAATGGAATAACCGATTACCAGTATGCTCAGGCTGAGCCAAATTTTTGTAGAAACACTTAACGGCTGGCGCATATCTGTGTCTCGAGAACTTTTTTATAAATCATTTAACCGGCCCCAAAAGGGTTAAGGCGTGAAAAGAACGGTTTTGTGAAGTCCTAATAGTTTAATTCCGGGCTGTCGCAATAAGCACGAATTGTTTAGTTTTTATAAAGAAAATAATAGCATGAATAATGACAATTATTCAAATATTTTATGCGGCAAGGCAGGCCCCGGAATGATTCGGGGTATAATTTTTAAATATATTTCAATCAGGACCGCTTAATTGGAAAAGCGGACATATCCCAAAAACAGTAAATAACACTTGACTTTTCCTCTTTGCTCATGTACCAAACCATAAAATACGATCAAGGGTATATATTTTATATTAAATTGAAAGTGTCATGAGCGTGCGTAACCGTATAGACAGATTCTATTTTTTTTATTTTTGGTATTATTATTTTAATACCGGTCTGTCTGTGGTGCGTTGAACTGAATTAAATAAAGAAAACAAAAAAAGCCGCGGGCGGATCGAACAAGCCCGCGGCTTTTTTTTTCGCGGGCGCCGGTCTTTTTGTCAGCGCGTGAACAGGAGGAAGGACCATGACGATTTTGGGGAAAAAAATCAGGCTGGAGCGGTTGGTTAACAGAAACACAGGCAGAACGGTGATCGTCCCTATGGATCACGGTGTATCGGTGGGCCCGATTGACGGGGTGACCGACATCCGGACCGCGGTGGGACTCGTGGCCGAGGGCGGTGCCAATGCCGTGGTGGAGCACAAGGGCCTGGTGCCCAAAGGACATCGCGGCGGCGGACGGGATATCGGTTTGATCATTCATCTGTCGGCTTCAACCAGCCTGTCTCCGACGCCGAACGCCAAGACCCTGGTCTGCACGGTTGAAGAGGCCGTCAAGCTGGGAGCGGATGGCGTGTCTATCCATGTCAATATCGGCGATCGGGATGAAAAACAGATGCTGAAAGACTTCGGGAAAATCAGCGCTGATGCCCGGGAATGGGGAATGCCGCTGCTGGCCATGATTTATCCCCGGGGAGAGAAAATCAAAGACGAATATGATGTCCAGGTGATCAAACATGCCGCTCGCGTTGGAGATGAACTCGGGGCGGATATCGTCAAAGTCTCTTATACCGGCGATGTGGATACCTTCCGACAGGTCGTGGCCGGATGTGCCATACCGGTGGTGATCGCAGGCGGACCGAAGATGGATTCGGACAAGGCCATTCTTGAAATGGTCAAAGGGGCCATTGACGCCGGTGGTGCGGGTGTGTCCATCGGCAGAAATGTTTTTCAACACGCCAATCCGTCCCGAATGGTGGCGGCTATCGCCGCAGTGGTGAATGAGGAGGCTGATGTCGATCAGGCGCTGAAAATGCTGAATCAATCTTAATTTTCGGAAAGGTGGAGGACCATGCGAAAAATATGGGTCAAGGTTGATCCCTGGGATAAAAAGATGGTGACAACCGCGCTGGAAGGGGGTGCCGACGGGATACTGGTACCACCGGGGTGTTCAGAAAAGGTCAAGGAACTGGGAAGGGTTGAAACCATTGCCGAGGACGGAGACCTTAAACTTGGTGAAGAGGTGGTTTTTTTTGAGATCACATCGAGCGACGATGAAGAAGAAATTATCCGTCTCTGCCGGGATAAAAAAGTGATTCTGCAATGTCCGGACTGGACCATTATTCCCCTTGAGAACCTGATCGCCAGGCAGGTGGATGTCATTACACAGGTGACCAGTGCTGATGAAGCGCGGACCGCGGCCGGTATTCTGGAAAAAGGCGTTCGGCACCTGCTGGTGGACGCGCCTGATCCGGTGGAATTAAAGAACGCCATTTCGGCCATCAGGGAAAAAGGGGATCAGACCCCGCTGCAGGTGGCCGAGATAACCGAAATCAGGGCGGTCGGCATGGGTGACCGGGTATGCGTTGATACCTGTACCGCTATGACGGAAGGGCAGGGAATGCTGGTGGGTAACAGCAGCGGGGCGCTTTTTCTGGTTCATTCGGAAAGTATCACCAATCCTTACGTTTCACCCCGTCCGTTTCGGGTCAATGCCGGGCCGGTCCACGCTTATACCCGGGTGCCCGGCGGGAAAACCCGGTATCTGTCGGAACTGTCCGCCGGGGACCGGATTCTGATCACAGATTACCAGGGCAAGACGACCGAGGGAGTGGTCGGCCGTTTGAAAATCGAGAAACGCCCGTTGATGCTGGTCAAAGCCGTTGTGGAGGGCAAGCCGGTTTCCACCATTGTTCAGAACGCGGAAACGATCCGCCTGACAGCCCCGGACGGCAAACCGGTTTCGGTTGTAGCACTCAAACCCGGAGATAGCGTGCTGGTGTCCATTGAGGCGGGAGGACGGCATTTCGGTTATAAAATCGAAGAGACGATTACGGAAAAGTAGGCCCGGTAACGATGCCATGTCAATGCAGGATGGAAAATACTCATGAACCGGAACAACACGGAAAAAACAGAAAAACGGATCGAAGATCTTCGCCGTGATATTGATGCTATTGATGTCAGAATCCTGGACCTTTTGAATGAAAGGATGGCACTTGCCCGGCAGATCGGTGAATGTAAGGCCGGAGCCGGACACGCCATTGTGGATAAAGCGCGCGAAGACAATCTGCTTAAAGCGTTATTGTCGCAGAATCCCGGCCCGCTGGATAATGAAAAACTGAAAAAAGTATTCAGTGAGATTATTGCTGCCGCCAGACAGGTCCAGGAGCCCCGTATCATATCTTACCTGGGCCCGGAGGCAACCTTTACCCATGTGGCCGCTCTGTCCTATTTCGGGAGATCCGACACATTGATCCCGCAACCCAGCATCAAGGACGTGTTTGACGAGGTGGAAAAAGGGGCCAGTCGTTACGGCGTGGTGCCGGTTGAGAATTCCATAGAGGGGGCCGTCAATCATACCCTGGACCTGTTCCAGGAGTCGGATCTGCAGATCTGTGCCGAAGCGTATCTGGTTATTTCCCATGACCTGCTGTCACTTTCGGGGGAGCTGGATAAAATCAGGACGGTTTATTCCCACCCGCAGACGTTCGCGCAATGCCGGCGCTGGCTGAATAAACATCTGCCGGAGGTGAGCCTGGTGGAATGCAGCAGTAACGCTCAGGCCGCGAAGATGGCCATGGCATCGGATGAAACAGGCGCCATTGCCGGCCGGGAAGCGGGCAGGATTTACGGGTTGCAGGTCGTCGCCTCCCGGATTCAGGATGTCGTCCGCAACACCACTCGTTTTCTGGTTATCGGAAACGACCGGGTGCCCCGGACCGGTAACGACAAGACATCGATTATGCTGGTCACGGCCCATGTCCCCGGCGCCCTGTTCCAGGCCCTGGGTCCGATTTCCGAGGGCGGCATCAACATGCTGAAGCTGGAATCACGGCCGGCCAAGTATGAAAACTGGAGTTATGTGTTTTTCGTGGATCTTCTCGGCCATGCCAAAGACGAACCGGTCACGCAGACATTGGCCCTGATGAAGGACAGGTGCCAGTTCCTTAAAGTGCTCGGATCTTATCCCGTTGCGACGATAAAGGGTTGACAGAGTATGGATATTGATGCGGAAACAAGGGTTTATTGTGTCCTGGGGAATCCGGTGGCGCACAGCAAGGGACCGGTCATGCATAATGCCGCTTTTGCCGCTACCGGTGTCAACGGTGTCTATGTCGCCTTTGCGGTGACGGATATTGCCGGCGCGGTTAAAGGGCTGCGCGCGCTGGATGTGGGCGGCGCCAGTGTGACCATCCCCCACAAGGTCGATATCATGCCGCATCTTGACCTGGTGGATGAAGACGCCCTTCGTATCGGCGCTGTCAATACTGTTGTCAACCGGGACGGCCGGTTAATCGGGTATAATTCAGACTGGCGCGGCGCTGTCCGGGCGTTACAGGAGAAAACCCCGATCAGCGGGAAAAAGGTCATGGTGGTCGGGGCCGGTGGCGCGGCCCGGGCGGTTGCCTACGGCATCATGAAGGAGAACGGCCGGCTGATCGTCGTCAACCGCACGGCAGAAAAAGCGAAATCCCTGGCCAACGATTTCGAAGGGGAAGCGATGTCCCTGGTGGAAGCCGAATCATGCGACTGGGATATCCTGATCAATACAACGCCGATGGGGATGACGCCGGTAGATGATCTGTCTCCGGTGCCGGTCCACTGGCTTATACCGGGTCGGGTGGTCATGGATATCGTTTATAATCCTTTGATGACCCGGATGTTGAAAGAGGCCGCGGAACAGGGATGTGAAATCATCGACGGGGTTGCCATGTTTGTCTATCAGGGGGCTTATCAGTTCGAAGCCTGGACCGGTCGCCGGGCGCCGGTCGATAAGATGAGGCAGGCGGTACTGGCCGCTTTAAAAGAAAACAGGGAAGGTGAAATCTGATGAAAGAAATCAAAACAGGAAAAATCAGAAGTTGTGCGGTGACCGTTCCGGGATCAAAAAGCTATACGCATCGATGCCTGATCGCCGCGGCGCTTTCCAACGGAATCTGCGAACTGGAGAATTGTCTGGACAGTGAAGATACCCGTTTGACCCGGGTATCGCTGGAAAAGATGGGGGTTGTCATTGAGGACCACAACGGGGCAACAGTCGTGCACGGTACCGGCGGCCGGTTGTCGCCTTGTGATGATCCGATATACCTGGGCAACTCCGGAACTTCCATGCGTCTTCTGACCGCAGTGGCGGCACTGGGGCAGGGCCCCTATGTGCTGACCGGTTCTGAAAGGATGACACAGCGGCCGATCGGTGACCTGCTTGACGGACTGAATCGTATCGGCGTTGATGCCCGCAGCCTGGAACACAACGGCTGTCCCCCGTTGTCTGTAGACGGGAAGAACATGGCCGGCGGGCACATTGATTTAAAATGCGGGCTCAGCAGTCAGTTTTTGTCCGCCTTGCTTCTTGTTGCGCCTTATATAAATGAAGGGCTGGATATCGCGGTTGTGGAAGGACCGGTTTCCAAGCCTTATATCGATTTAACGGTTACCATAATGGAAAAATACGGTGTGCGTCTGGAACGGGACCGTTACGCCCGGTTCCGTGTTCCCGGTGGGCAATGCTATCAGAAAGGCCGATATGTCGTTGAGGCGGATGCCTCACAGGCCGGTTATTTCTGGGCCGCCGCCGCTGTAACCGGGGCAACCGTCAAGGTCCTGGGGATGTCTTCGGATTCACAACAGGGCGATATCCGCTTTCTTGAGGTGTTGGAGGCTATGGGCTGCCGGGTCGCGCATGAAGCCGACGGTATTTCCGTAACCGGCGGTAAACTGGTCTCGGTGGAGGTGGATATGTCGGACATGCCGGATATGGTCCCCACCCTGGCGGTTGTGGCGGCTTTTGCCAGAGGTTCCACGGTCATCAGGAACGTGGCACATTTAAAAGCCAAGGAAAGCGATCGTCTGGCCGTTGTGGCCAACGGGTTGAGCAAAATGGGTATTATCGCCATGAACGATAATGTCGGTTTGACGATTATCGGTGGCCGTCCATCCGGTGCCCGTATTGATCCTCACGATGATCACCGGATCGCCATGAGCTTTGCCGTGGTCGGCCTGGTTACGCCGGGCGTCATTATTCTGGATGAAAATTGTGTGGAAAAATCGTTTCCCACATTCTGGCAGGTATTTGAAACCTTGTATGAATCCTGAAAAAACAATGAACATATTTCTTATCGGCTACCGCTGTACCGGAAAAACAACCGTGGGCAGGCGCCTGGCGGTTTTGACCGGAAGGCGTTTTGTGGACACGGATGATTGCTTTACCGACCGGCATGGCGTTACCATTACCGAATTTGTGGCCGATTACGGCTGGGAAGCGTTTCGTAAACAGGAATCAGTTGTTTTAGACACGGTCTCCCGGGAGGACGGGAATGTCGTATCAACCGGCGGGGGGATTGTCCTGAAACCGGAAAACGTGTCGCTGATGAAAGATCGTGGCCTGGTGGTCTGGCTGATGGCGTCGAAGGAAACGATACTGGATCGGATGTCAGCCGATCCCGCTTCGGCGGATTTCCGTCCGGGGTTGACCGACTATCCGTTGCAAGAGGAGATTGCCAGAACACTGGCTGAAAGAACGCCGCTTTATGAGAATGCCATGGACCTTTCGGTTGATACCGAAGGTATGGCGGTCGAAGATATCTGCCGCCGCGTCATTGGCGCGGCGGGCGGGAAAGGATGAATCATGTCCGGAAACACATGGGGAAGGTTGTTTCGCGTAACGACCTGGGGCGAATCACACGGCCGGGGAACCGGCGTGGTCATTGATGGCTGCCCGCCGGGAATATCCCTGGATGAGGGCGTGGTCCAGGCGATGCTGGACCGCCGTAAACCGGGACAATCCAGTGCCAGCACCAAACGCCGAGAGAAGGACCGGGCCGTTATTATGTCCGGGGTATTTGAAGGCGTGACGACCGGGACCCCGATCATGATCATGGCCGAGAACAAGGACGCCGACTCATCGGCATACACTCCGTATGCCGGTCTGTTCCGCCCCGGACATGGTGATTATACTTATGCCGGCAAGTACGGGGTCCGGGACTGGCGTGGCGGCGGCCGGGCCTCGGCCAGGGAGACACTGGCCAGGGTGGCCGCCGGTGCCGTGGCCGGAGCACTTCTGGAAAAGGCGGGGATTCGGGTATATTCTTATACAGAAGAACTCGGTGGTATTGCAGCAAAAACAATCGATCTTGAAGAGACCGGTCGGAACATGTTCTGTTGTCCGGATGCTGAAGCCGCTCTTAAGATCGCCGTCCGCGTGGATGAGGTCAGGAAAAACGGTGATTCGCTGGGAGGCATCGTGGCGGTCCGGGCTACCGGTGTACCGGTTGGCCTGGGGGCGCCCGTGTTTGACAAGCTGGACGCCGACATCGCCAAGGCCCTGATGAGTATCGGTGCCGTCAAGGGAGTTGAGATCGGTGCGGGCTTCGCGGTAGCGGCAAGAACGGGTTCGGAAAATAATGATGAGATGACACCGGAAGGTTTTACGTCGAATAATGCCGGCGGTATCCTGGCCGGTATTTCCAACGGGGATGATATTGTCGTCAGGGCAGCGGTTAAGCCCATTCCCTCAATCGCCAGCGAGCAGAAGACCATTGACACGGATGGTAACCCCACTACCGTTTCCGTCAAGGGACGGCATGATATCTCGGCCATCCCGCGGATCAATGTCGTCTGTGAAGCCATGCTTTGCCTTGTTCTGGCAGATCATTTTTTAAGACAGAAAGCGATTAAATGAACGGTATCAAAATAGGCATCATCGGTGGTACCGGCGGGATGGGCCGCTGGTTTGAAAAATATTTTAGGGACAACGGTCATCAGGTGCTGGTCGCCGGCCGAAAGACGGATTTGACTTACCACGACCTGGTCGATAAGTGCCGGGTATTGGCTATCAGCACCCCTCTGGAGCCGGCTCTGGAAATTATCGGCAAAATAGGTCCGACCCTGCGTGAGGATCAGCTGCTGATTGATTTTTGCTCCCAGAAGGAACGCATTGTCGAGCGGATGGCGGATGCCACCCCGGCCGATGTTATCGGTACACATCCCATGTTCGCACCCAACACCCCGTCTATCAGTGGGCTGAACGTCATTGTCTGCCCGGCACGGGACAGGAACGGCTGGCTACCCTGGCTGGAGTCCCTGTTTTCGGAAAAAGGCGCTGTTGTTACCCGCATGGATCCGGCTGAGCATGACCGGAAGATGGCCATGGCTCAGAGCCTGATGCATTTTCTGACCCTTTCCCTGGGGCGTATGCTTCAATGTTTCGATTTAAGTGCGGCAGAAGCGTTCCGCTTTGCCACCCCCATTTTCCGCATTAATATTGATCTCATCGGCCGTCTCCTGTCCCAGGATATCAATCTGTATGCCGAGCTGGTCAGTGACAATAAATATGCACCGGAAATTTTGCAATCATTGTCCCTTGCCATGGATGATTGCCGAAAAGCGTTTTTTTCCGGGGAAAGACAGTCGGCGCTGGCGTTTATGGGATCAATCAGGGATTTTCTGGGGGATGATTTTTGTCAGCAGGCACTGGACGAGACCACCCGGTCGTTGAGTATCATGTATGAGCCGGTAGAAAAAGCGTAATGTCTATCAAAACTGCTGCCGGGTTGGCCTCCGGGCTACCCGGCATCCTGGAAAGCTGAAACCTTCCCTTATTTCAATTGCCGTCTGTCGCGGCGGGAGGAAAAATCGGTCAGCGGCCGAAGCGGTGCTTTTTGATTTTTCTGTTTTTCTTCTTTTTCATCTTTCATTTGCATGGCGGACATGAGGACATTCATAAGCGGCTGCTTGATGACATTTTCCCGCTTACGGCAGATGCCCTCAACCTCAATGATGATCTTGTCCCAGGTCAGCAGTTCCTGGGCGGCTTTCATGCCGGTCAATCTTTCGGAGGCAGCGTTGATCAGTGCGCCTTCCCGAAAATACATGTTGCCGGTTTTTTCGCCGGATCTAACCTTGATGGTGGCGGTTTTTTTTTCCATTTCCATCAACTGCAGAAAGGAGGAAAGACTGATCCCCGAGATTTGTCCTTCGGCGCCCGCGTTTAACTGTTCGAAAACAGCATCGGTCAGAATGTCCATGTTAAGAGGCTTTTCAAAATATTTGAAGGCGCCCATTTCCATCACCTTGTCCTCGATTTCCTTGGTGCCGAAAGCGGTCATGATGAACACCGGTGTGCCGGGGTAATTTTTATTGATGTATTCCAGAAGCTGGATGCCGTCCATAATCGGCATTTCCAGGTCACTGATGATAAGGTCGATGGTGTTATCCGTCATCAGGTAGGCGGCTTCTTCGCCGTTTTGAGCGGTCAGAATTTCAAAGTCCTTGGCGTAAGGTTTCATTACCCTTGATAACAATCCGCGGGAAACCGCGTCGTCATCAACGATGAGAACTTTTTTCACCTGTTGAAATACCTTATTTTATGGGCGTGAACAGTTAATTCGGGTACGTTTTTCTATATATAATGAATATCGGCGAAAGTGTCAAGAGACAATCGTTAAGAATATAAGGAGTTATGTTGAATTTATGCGTCTGTATTGGAAAAAAAACTGTACAATGATTTATCAGGTATGATAGTTTTCTAAATATCCTAAATATAATATGAACAGGTAATTATGAAACAAATCGTCAGTGTCGTGACACCATGGCTGGGTGCCGGTAAAACCGGGTTGGCGGTAAATATCGCCGCCTGTCTGGCGCTTTTTGAAAAAAAGACGCTTCTGGTGGATGGTGACCCGTGCGGAGATGGCACCGCCTGTCTTCTGCCGGGGGATGATGGCCGTCCCGGACTTTACACTTTTCTGAAGGACGGTGATGCCGGTGCGGGTGTGGTGACCGATACGGCGCTTGATTTTTTGAAAGTTGTTCCCGCCGGTCCCAATCTGTTCCGGGCAGAACAGGAACTGTTCGCGTTTCCGGACAAGGAGGAGCTGGTAAAGCAGAGGATAAAAGCTTTGGCCGGAGAGTTTGATTATATTCTTATTGATTCCCCCTCTTCGCTCGGGCCATTGACGGTATGTCTGATGGCTGCTTCAGAAGCGGTGCTCATTCCGCTGCCCTGCAGGGCGGATGCGCCGGCCACGCTGGAAACCCTGTTGCCGGTCGTCGCCGGTGTCAAACGTCAACGGCGCCCGGATTTAACCATTGCGGGAATTGTCCTTACCCATTGTGATGGCTGGGAAGAGGCACGGACGATTTTTCCGGAAGACCTTTTGGCCGGCATTGAAACGGTTGCATTGAAAAACGTTGTTCCAAAGACCGGGTCTTCTGCCGACGGCTTGCCCCATCAGCGGCCGGCAGTTCTGAAAGATGTCATGTCGGCCGCATCGGAAAGCTACCTGAGTCTGGCTGCAGAGCTTTTGGGGCACTGAAGCCGGTACGACACAGGGACCCACCCGGACAATTCAGCCGGTCGGTCCGGGATGTTCGTTGTGATCAAAAGAAAAGGGAGGAATAGCCGGTGAAGTTAACCAACGCTGATTTGATCAGGAATCGGGAAAAAGAGTTGCTGGTGACCATTTCCGGCGATCTGGACCGGAAGGGTATTAAGCAACTGCTTGAAGCCAAGTACCAGCTTGAACTGGACGCTGAAAGCCTGGAATGCCGGGACGGGGATCTGGTCGTACACGATAATCAGGTGGCTTACAAAGTTAAATTTCAGGCGATGGTCAGCCTGGCATTGTTGTTTGACCGTGAGGGTGAATGCCTTGAAACCGACCTTTTTACAGCGGTGACGGAATCGGCCGGGCAGAGGACTTCTGTATCCACCGGGAGAGAAACAGATAAAGCGGGTTCGGATAGTGGCTCATACAGCTATACCTCATCGGGGCAGGCCTCCGATGAAGATCTTTTTGCCGGTGATGATGTTTCACCGGGGCTGGATATGAACGCGGATGCCCCTGACAGCGGCGCTTATGCCGCGGTGACTGCTGAACCAGCGGGTGATGAGGCCGCTGCCAAAGAGACGGCGGAAGAAAAGTCCGTAGCAGGGGATGATGCCCCGCCGACGGCACGCATGGCCTCGTCGATTGCAGAGATGATTTCTGAAATTAACAAAACATGACGGTTTGGTAAAAAGTCCAATTTGATTCTGAACTTTTTACAGGGCCGTTCAAAAATTTGTTTTTTTACGGGGCATCAGAATCTGGTGCCCGTATAATTTAGGAGAAGCGCTTAATGAGCCGTGAATTTGAGAAGTGTATTCTCTGTATCGGCGCCGGTTATGTCGGAGGCCCCACCATGGCGGTGATCGCCTCCAAGTGTCCGCACTATAAGATCATTGTGGTCGATATTGATGATGAGAAGATCGCTGCCTGGAATTCCGATCGTTTGCCGGTTTATGAACCGGGCCTGTTTGAAATTGTTTCCGCCACCCGGGACCGGAATCTTTTTTTTTCAACGGATGTGAGATCGGCTGTGGCCGAAGCGGAGATTATTTTTGTCAGTGTCAATACGCCAACCAAGGTCTCCGGCGTCGGTGCGGGCATGGCCGCTGATCTGCGGTTCTGGGAAAATATCGCCCGCGAGTTGCGACAATGGTCGGAAACACCCAAGATTGTAGTGGAAAAAAGCACGGTCCCGGTCAGAACCGCCGAAGCCATGGAACGGATTCTATCCGTCAACGACGGGCGGCAGCGGTTTGAGGTATTGTCCAACCCCGAATTCCTGGCCGAAGGAACGGCCATCAGAGACCTGGAAAATCCGGATCGGGTCCTGATCGGTTCCCGCGAGACCGAAAGCGGACGACGGGCCAGGGATGTGCTGGTCGAGGTTTATGCCAACTGGGTAAGCCGGGAACGTATCCTGACGTCCAATATCTGGAGCAGTGAACTGGCCAAGCTGGCCTCAAACGCCTTTCTGGCCCAGCGGGTCTCCTCCATCAACACCATTGCCAATATCTGCGAAAACACCGGTGCCGACGTAACCGAAGTGTCCCGGGCGGTGGGAATGGATGAGCGCATTGGCAGTCGTTTTCTGAAGGCCGGGCTGGGGTTCGGCGGGTCATGCTTCAAAAAAGACATTCTGAGCCTGGTATATCTGTGCCGGGAATTCGGCGCCGACAGTGAGGCCGACTACTGGGAAAGCGTGGTCTGTATCAACGAACGCCAGAAAGAGCGGTTTGTGCAGCGGATGGTCAGGGCCATGTTCGGCACCCTGGCGGAAAAAAAGATCGGGATTTTCGGGTTTGCCTTTAAACCGGACACGGGTGATATCCGGGAGGCGCCGGCCATAGACGTGGTCAGGCGTCTGCTGGACGAAGGCGCCCGCCCGGTCATTACCGATCCACGGGCCCTGGATAATGCCAGAAAGACATTCGGTGAGTACCTTGACCGGATATCCTATGATGAAGACCCTTACCGGGCCGCCGAAGGCTGTCACGCCATTGCCGTGATGACCGAGTGGGATATATATAAAAACCTGGATTATGAGAAGATCTACAGCGTAATGGAGAAGCCCGCCTTCTTTTTTGACGGTCGAAATGTGATTGACTATCGCAAGTTGTATGAAATCGGGTTTAACGTTTATACCGCCGGCAGACCGCCGCTGGTTCATTTTTGATGGATATATTGATGAGCATGTACGATAAAAAAAGGGTGTTGGTAACCGGCGGTGCCGGCTTTATCGGATCCCATCTGTGTGAGTGCCTGTTGGCGGATGGTAAAGAGGTTATCTGCCTGGATAATTTTTTTACCGGCAGGAGGCGGAATATCGCTCACCTGCTGGACAACCCGGATTTTGAATTGATCCGCCATGATCTGGTGAACCCGCTGCTGGTTGAAGTTGATCGAATCTACAACCTGGCCTGTCCGGCCTCGCCCGTGCACTACCAGTACAATCCGGTTAAAACCATCAAAACGAGTGTTATGGGCGCCATTCACATGCTGGGCCTGGCCAAACGGGTGCGGGCCCGGATACTGCAGGCCTCCACCAGTGAAGTCTACGGTGACCCGGAAATTCATCCCCAAACTGAAGACTACCGGGGTTGTGTTAACCCCATTGGGTCGAGGGCCTGTTATGACGAGGGGAAGCGGTGCGCGGAAGCGCTTTTTTTTGATTATCATCGTCAGAACGGTGTTGATATCCGGGTTGTTCGCATTTTTAACACCTATGGACCGCGGATGCATCCGGATGACGGCCGGGTGGTCAGTAACTTTATCATGGCCGCTTTAACCGGCCGGGACATCACTGTTTACGGGGATGGCTCTCAAACCCGGTCTTTCTGTTTTGTGGATGACCTGGTCGAGGGAATGATGCGTATGATGGCCCTTGATGACTTCACCGGCCCGGTCAACCTGGGGAATCCCTTGGAAATGACGGTCGCCTCCCTGGCTGAAACCATTATCGACATCACCGGATCTTCTTCATCGATTGTCCATAAACCCCTGCCCGCGGATGATCCGCAAAGACGGCGGCCGGACATCAGTCTGGCCCGGCAGAAACTGGACTGGCAGCCTAAGGTGGCGTTGCGGGAAGGGCTGGGAAAGACCATTGCTTACTTTGAAACCGTCTTGTCGTCATAATATTTATTAGGCCTTTATAAAATAAGGCTTTTCTCCAATTTAGCGGGCAGGACACACAGGGGTCAAGGGGTCGAGGGGTCAAGTGATCGGGGATGAACTGAAAATAATTTAAAGGGATTTTCATGAGTCGAAGAAAAGCGCTGATAACGGGTATTACAGGCCAGGACGGTGCCTATCTGGCCGAGTTCCTTCTGGATAAAGGCTACGAAGTGCACGGTATCAAACGCCGGGCCTCTCTGCTGAATACCACCCGGGTCGATCACCTTTATCACGATCCGCATGAGAAAGATGTCTATTTTTTCATGCACTATGGAGATCTGACCGATGCCACCAACCTGATCCGGATCATCCAGGATGTGCAACCGGACGAGATATACAATCTTGCCGCCCAAAGTCATGTCAAGGTGTCGTTCGAATCCCCCGAATATACGGCCGACGTTGATGCCCTGGGCACATTGCGGCTGTTGGAAGCGGCCCGGATCCTTGGTGTCGAAAAAGAGATCCGTTTTTACCAGGCCTCGACTTCGGAGCTTTATGGAAAAGTGCAGCAGACCCCTCAGAATGAGCAGACACCTTTTTATCCGCGCTCACCGTACGGCTGTGCCAAGCTATACGCTTACTGGTGTACGGTGAATTACCGGGAGGCCTACGGCATGTTCGCCTGCAACGGGATCCTGTTCAATCATGAATCTCCTATCCGGGGCGAAACGTTTGTTACCCGGAAGATCACCCGGGCCGCCGCGCGCATCTCCGCCGGCATTCAGGACCGCCTTTATCTCGGCAATATGGACTCGCTTCGGGACTGGGGACATGCCAGAGACTACGTTCGGGCGCAATGGCTGATGCTTCAGCAGGATAAGCCGGATGATTTCGTTGTCGCCACCGGTGAGCAGCGTTCGGTGAGGGAGTTTTGTGAAATCGCCTTTGCCCGTGCCGGGATCCGGCTGGCCTGGCGGGGGAGCGGTATTGATGAGCAGGGCGTTGTCGACGGCCTTCTGCCGGACGCGGCGCTGGTTGAAAAATATGATATCGCCGGTGCACTGAAACGGTTCTCTCCGGGAGACGTGGTCGTTTTAGTCGATCCGTCTTATTTCCGGCCGGCTGACGTGGTTTCACTTGTCGGGGATGCTTCAAAAGCCCGGCGGGAACTGGATTGGATACCCGAGATATCCTTTGAGGCCATGGTTAACGAAATGGTGGAATGGGATTTCAGAGATACCTGCCGGGACGCGGTATGCCGGGATAACGGTTATCCCCTGACGGGCAGTTTTGAACAACATATGTGATGTAATTCCAGCCACCCCTTGACCCCTCGAATCCTTGGCCCCTTCCAAGGCCTTTGATTGAACTGAATAAGGATACAATCCGTTTACTACAACTAATCGGGAGATGAACCATCACTACTAGGCGTATGGATAAGAATGCGGTTATATACATTGCCGGACATCGCGGACTGGCCGGTTCGGCGATAACCAGAAAATTTCAGTCCCGGGGGTTCCGGAATCTGATTACCCGGAGTCATAAGGAACTGGATCTCACCCGGCAGCCGGATACCGAGGCCTTTTTCAAAGACGTCCGTCCTGAATACGTTGTCATGGCCGCGGCCAGGGTGGGTGGTATCATGGCCAACCATACCTTTCCGGCGGAATTCATTTATGCCAATCTGGCCATCCAGACCAATATGATTCATGCGGCTTACAAGAGTGGTGTCAAACGGCTCATCTTTCTTGGCTCCTCGTGCATTTATCCGCGGGACTGCCCCCAGCCTATGAAAGAAGAACATTTGCTGACAGGCCCCCTTGAGGCGACCAACGAACCGTATGCCGTGGCCAAAATTGCCGGCATTAAAATGTGTCAGGCCTATAACCGCCAGTATGGAACGCAATATATAGCGGTCATGCCGACCAATCTCTACGGACCGAATGACAATTTCGATCTTGAGACCAGTCACGCCTTGCCTGCCCTGATCCGTAAATTTCATGAGGCCGTGGTATCCGGCAACCGTGAGGTCAAGGTGTGGGGGACCGGGAAACCCCGGCGTGAATTTCTGCACGCCGACGACCTGGCGGATGCCTGTTTTTTCCTGTTGAATTTGCCGGATCAACAATACGCGCCTCTGGTAGCCGCCGAAAGAACGCCCTTGATCAATATCGGCGCCGGCAAGGATATCACCATTCATGAGCTGGCGCTGCTGATCAAGCAGATTACCGGGTTTGAAGGAGAAGTCGTCTTTGATCCGTCTAAACCCGATGGTACTTTTCAGAAACTCCTCGATCCTTCGAAGATGACGTCTCTGGGTTGGCAGGCTTCCATTTCTTTAAGAGACGGCATCACCGGTACTTATCAATGGTGTCTGGATAAAGCGGCCTTCTGACACCGGATTTTCGTATTTATTCCATAAATAGGTTGTTTTTTCTGTTTTCTGGCATATCTTATGCATTGATTTTATCCATTAAATGGGTTGTCATCTTATTTTTTATGACAAAAAAACGATAAATGTTATAACGATGAGAAGTATCCGGCAGGTTTGATTTCCCGGGGGTGGTAAATCGGCCGATGATGCCTTCCGGATAGTGATGCCAGGCCAATGATCAAGATGTTGAATTATGTTTCAAGAAGGTGAAATGACTACTCTATCTTATAAGGATTATCCGGAGAAACCGGTCGTTATCGACAGCCTTTCGGTTGTGTTCATGAAGCAGTCAAGATTCGTTCCATTGAACCTGGATGGTGACTTAATGAAAATCGCCATGGCCGATCCCGAAGACTTTTACACCATAGACACCCTTAAGCTGGCCTGTAACCTGGCCGTCGAGGTATACCGGGGCAACGAGGAAGATATCCTGGCGGCCATCGAGCGGTTATATGGTTCCGGAAGTCAGTCCATGGAGACGATTATTGAAGAAGCGGATAAAGATACCGACGATGTTTCGTCCGAGGGCGTCATTGATGCCGATCATCTTAGGGATATCGCTTCAGAAGCGCCGATCATCAGGCTGGTGAACCGGCTTATTTTAAATGCCGTGGAAGAAGGCGCCAGTGATATCCATTTCGAGCCCTTTGAAAACGAGTTCAAGGTCAGATACCGTATTGACGGTGTCCTGCACAACGCCGAATCGCCGCCCAATCGATTGAAGGATGCCATTATTTCCAGGGTCAAAATCATGGCCAAAATGGATATTGCTGAAAGACGCCTTCCCCGGGACGGCAGGATCAAGCTCAAAGTGCTTGACAGGGAGATTGATTTTCGTGTTTCCACATTGCCGACCGTGTTCGGCGAAAGCCTGGTCATGCGGGTACTGGATCGGGAGGCACTGATTCTTGATCTTGAAAAACTGGGCCTGCCCGACGCGCTTCTCCCGGATTATATTGATTTAATCAAAAAACCTTACGGCATGATCCTGGTCACCGGTCCCACCGGAAGCGGTAAAACCACCACCCTGTACACCACCCTGGCCAAGATCAATGCCCCGGAAAACAAGATTATTACCCTAGAAGAGCCCGTGGAATATCAGCTGCGGGGCATTAACCAGATCCAGGTCAACACGAAAATCGGCATGACCTTTGCCAGTGGTCTGCGTTCCATCGTTCGACAGGACCCGGATATCATTCTGGTCGGTGAAATAAGGGACAGGGAAACCGCGGAAACCGCTATCCAATCCGCCCTTACGGGCCACCTGCTGTTCAGCACCCTGCATACGAATGACGCGGCCGGCGCCATTTCCCGGCTGCTGGATATCGGTGTGGAAAATTTTCTGCTGAGCTCGACGCTGCTGGGTATTCTGGCCCAGCGGCTGGTCCGGGTAATCTGCCCCAATTGCAGGCAGCAGGTAGTGCCGGAAGAAAAGTTGGTAAAAGCCATGAACCTGAGTCCGCGAGAGGTCCGGGAGGTGGAATTTTTTGCCGGGCGGGGATGTGATGCCTGCAACCATACCGGATTTAAAGGGCGGATCGGCATTTTTGAATATATCCCGGTTGATGAAGATATCAGAAGAGAAATTACGGCCAAGTCCGGCACCGAGCGGGTGAAGGCGGTGGCCAAAGAAAAAGGGCTGCTGACATTGCGGCAGGACGGCTGGAACAAGGTCAAACAGGGCATCACCACCATTTCCGAAGTGTTGCGGGTAACGCTGGAGCAATAAATGTCCATTTATTCATATAAAGCAACGGATTCTGACGGCAGACTGGTTACCGGGACCCTGGAAGCGGCTGAAGAAAAGGATGCCGTAGCCGTGCTCAGGGATATGCGGTATATCCCCATCAGGATCACTCCTGTCAAAAGGAGTCCCCTGGGTCTGGATGCCGGCCTGTCAACGGGTATGAAAGCGGTTTTCAACCGGGTTTCTTCCAGGGATGTAGTGGCTTTCACCCAGGACCTGTCCACGCTGCTTGAAGCCGGCGTGCCCCTTGACCGGTCACTGTCTATTCTGATCGATGTGGCGGGCCGGGAAAAGTTTAAAAACATTCTCAGGGATGTGTTGAAAAGTATTCAGGGCGGAAGTTATCTGTCCAACGCGCTGGAAAAATACCCGCGGGTGTTTTCTTCTTTTTATGTCAGCATGGTCAAGGCCGGAGAAGCCGGCGGCGTTCTGGATGAGGTGCTCAAGCGACTCGGCAGTTTCCTCGAGAGCTCCCAGGAGTTTAAGGATTATATCAAGTCGGCCATGATTTACCCGGTATTTCTGGTGCTGGTCGGCGGTTTATCCATTATTATCCTGCTGACTTTCGTGATGCCCAGGTTTTCCGTCATTTTTGCCGATATGGGGCAAACCATACCGCTGTCCACCCGAATGCTGCTGGTGCTGGGAACGGTATTGAAGTCATATTGGCCGTTCATCCTGGGCGGTCTGGTGGCCGTATGTTTTTTGATCACGCGTTATCTGAAAACACCGGCCGGCAGTTTATGGCTGGACCGTTTCAAACTCAAATCGGCGCTCGTCGGTGAACTGGTCGGGAAAATCGAGGTGGCCCGGTTCGCCAGGACGCTGGGAACGCTGGAGCAAAGCGGGGTGCCTATTCTTCAGGCCCTGAACCTGGTGACGGGTATTGTCGGTAACCAGTTGATTTCCAGGCGCCTGGAAAGTGTTTACAACCAGGTCAAGAAAGGTGAAAAGCTGTCCCGCTCGTTGAGCGAAATCGATGTATTCCCGCCGCTGGCCATCCAGATGATCATTGTCGGCGAGGAAACCGGCCGGATGGGTGAAATGCTTCTCCGCCTGGCGGAAAATTACGAAAAATCATCACGGAACGCCATCAGTCGGATGATCAGTTTTCTGGAACCGGCCATGATTCTGGGGATGGGGATAATCGTAGGGTTTGTCGTTATTTCGATGATGACAGCCATGTTCAGTGTTTATGAAATGCCTTTTTAAGAGGATGTGCTGTATGAAAAGTTTTAAAAACAGTCAGGGGTTTTCCCTTATGGAGCTTTTGATTGCCATGGTTATTCTGGCCCTGTTGGCCAGCCTGGTCGGTCCCAAGTTGTTTAAGAACATCGGCAAGTCTGAACGTAAAACAGCCAAGGCCCAGATATCGCTTTTTGAAACCGGGATCGGCCTCTACCGGCTGGATGTGGGAAAATTCCCGACCATGGAACAGGGGCTTCAGGCACTCAGGGAAAAGCCCAACGGGGTGGAAAACTGGGACGGCCCTTATCTTGAGAAAGAGTTGCCGCTGGACCCCTGGGGACACCCTTATGTCTATCAATATCCCGGGCAACATGGTGATTATGATATTGTTTCGCTGGGCGCGGACGGCAGTCCCGGCGGAGAAGATGAGAATAAAGACATTGCCAGCTGGACGAACTAATACCACCGGGGCCCGGTTTCCGGCGTTCCGGCGCAATTATGGCGGCTTTACGCTGCTGGAGCTGATCGTCGTTCTGGTGATCGTCAGCCTCATGTCGGCCCTGATTGCGCCCAGGCTGACCGGGCCGATGCGCAACCTGGATTTGAAAACGGCGGCCAAAAGAATTTCAGCTTCCCTCCGATACGCTCGCAGCCGGGCCGCCACGGAAAAGGCCATTTATGTGGCACTGTTTGACTTTGACAACAACCGGCTGATCGTCGGGGACACCCCCCTGGCCATGCGGGATTTTCTTATTAATGATCAGGCGGCGATTAAACGGGTATTGACGACGCAACTGGACAGGCATCCGGAGCGGCTGAAACTTTACCAGCCACCCGAAGGTATTAAGCTGGAAAAGGGCATTTCGCGGGAAAATACGGTGGGTTCCGGTTTTTTTCCGGTTTTTTTCTTTCCCACCGGTGCCAGCAGCGGTGGTGAAATAATGGTGGCCAATCAACGGGGACGGCAGTACAGCGTCACCATTGATTTTATCACCGGCATGGTCCGATTATCAGAGGTGATGACGTCATGAACAAAGGGTTTACCCTGATAGAGGTCCTGGTGGCCATGTCCATCCTGGCTATCTCACTGGTGGTGGTCTTGCAGGTTTTTTCCGGCGGTTTGAAAGCGGCCCGCCTGTCGGATGCGTATACACAGGGTGTTTTTTATGCCAGAGAGAAAATGGACGAAATTCTTCTGGCCGAAGACCTGACCGCCGGGGTTATCCGTGGCGAGTTTGAGGACGGTTTCAGATGGCGGGCGGAGGCGCTGGGGATGGATCTCCCGGATGCAGAGGGGGTGAGGTTACCCTTTCGCGCTTTTAATATAAAGGTGGATGTCAGCTGGACGGAAGGATCAAAGGAAAAACATTTCGCGGTCAGCACCATCAAGCTGGTGGGACCGGCTGAGGATACCATCTGATGAGGTACCGCAACAGAAAATGGTTTCCTGACGGGTTATCCAAAGACGGCTTTACGTTGCTGGAATTGCTGATATCGATGACCATTATGGCCATGATCGTGGTGATCATATTCGGCGGCTTCAGGGTCGGTGTCCGGGCCTGGGAAAAAGGTGAAAGTTCGGTTGCCGGTCGTCAGCGACAACGCATTGTGCTTGATTTGATCAGGCATCAGCTGGCGTCAATCTGCGCTGCGGAAGTCCGGGATCCGGAGGGTGAGCCGGTCCGTTTTAAGGGTAACAGAACATCCATGGCCTTTGTGTCCCACCTGGCGCTTGTCCCCGGGCCCCAGGCAGGGCCGGCTTATGTTCAATATGCCGTTCAAAAGAACGCCGGGGACGAGACGGTGCGCCTGGCCTTTTACGAAAGGGCGGCGACGTCGCCGGAAATGGAGACGGATCCGGAAGGCGGGTTTTACGAACTGCTTTCCGGTGTCAAAAGTATTGCCTTTGAATACTTAAAAATACGGACGGATGAAACGGAATCACCATGGCAGGAGAGCTGGGATGCCGCTTTTGACAGGGGGCTTCCCCAGGCCATCCGGATAACGCTTCTGGAAAACGAGGATAAATCGCCGGTCTATGTGATCGCGGCGGCAGGTATGTGAAGGACGGTGTTGCTTGAAGGGGTTTTTGAAAGACGAGCGCGGTATTGCGCTTATTCTGGTACTCTGGGTAATGGTGCTTCTGACGGTCATTGCGGGTGAGTTCTCTCATACCATCGGCACGGAAGTCGAAATAACCCGTAATTTCAAGGAAGAAACCCAGGCCTATTATATTGCCAAAGCCGGGATGTTCTGGATGATCGGGGAACTGGTCGCCAATACCTACCTGCCGCATCCCGGATTTTTCAAGGGTAATGAAGATACGGCAGATGATTTACGCTGGCGACTGACCTATGATATGCCCGCGATCCCGTTCGGAGAAGGGCAGTTTCAAGTTAGAAAGGAAAACGAAAGCGGGAAGGTCAATTTGAATCTGGCCGGTCGAGGACTGCTGCGGATGATGCTCAATGATTTTGAAATTGAAGACGCCGAAAAAGAAATTATCGTGGACTCCATAATGGACTGGCGTGATCAAAACGGCCTGACCCATACCAACGGTGCCGAGAATGAGTATTATCAGTCACTTCCGGAGCCCTATAGGTGTAAGAACGGTGATTTTACAACCATAGAAGAACTGCTTCTTGTCAGAGGGGTGACACCCGGGATATTCTATGGTGGATTACGGGAAATGGTGTCTGTCTGTCAGGATGCGGACGATTCGATTAAGGCCGGCAGCAAGCGAAAGGCAATGGTCGATTTCAACCGGATAAACATCAATGCCGCTTCGGCACGAATGTTGCGTTCCCTTCCCGGTATGACCGAGGACAGCGTTGAAGCGGTCCTGGCGTTTCGTGACAAACGGAATTTCCGGTCACGGTCCGAGCTGTATACGGCTGTCGGGCCGGAAACGTACAGGGCCATTTCGACATATATGACAATGAAGCCATCGCCTTATTATACACTTCAATCAACAGGGCTGGCCAGGGAGAATCAGGCGCAGAAGGGTGTCCGTGCGGTGGTTAAGATTGATCGCAAACTTGAAAAAGGTTATGAGATTATCCAGTGGGTCGATGGTCTTGAATACTGATTCTGACAATGATATCAGTATATTTAAAAATCGCTTTTACAGCCAAAAGGGCTTTTATGCGGGTGGACGTCGCAGGGAGGGCGGGCTTTGAATTTTCAGGCTAGTGTCGGCATTAATATTGAAAAGCACCGGGTTTCGCTGGTTTACCTGAAAAGATCGCTTAAGGGGGTCTCTCTGGCGGGACAGGCCATCCATGGCCTTGAAAAGCCGGAAGGTGAAAGCCGGGCAGCTGAAGTCGCCGAGCGCGTTAACGAATTTTTAAACAACCACCAGATTCCCTCGGCGGATATCTTTATCGGCATTCCCCGGGGCCTGGCCATCCTTCGCTATCTTGAACTGCCGCTGGCCGTCAAAGAAAACCTCAAAGGAACATTGACTTATGAGATGGAGAAATATGTTCCATTGGCCGTGAGTGATATCTATTTTGACTTTCAGATACTTGAAGAGGACAAGGCAGCGGGAAACATGACGGTCCTGCTGATCGCTGTCCGCAAAGCGGTGATTGACCCCTATCTTCAAACCGGCAACCGGCCGGGTACAGGCATATCGGGGATAGAGATCAGTTCAACCGCTCTGGTGAACGCCTTTTCGCGCAAACCAGGGGCTCCGGAATCAGACGTCTATGCCTTTGTGTTGAACCGGGATGATCACTATGAGCTGGGTGTTGTCGAAAAGAACCGGTTGAGCTACTCCAGGCACGTCCCCAAAAGTCAAAAAGGCGATGACCCGCGGTTTCTTGTGAGTGAAGAACTGGACCTGCTCAGAAAAAAGGTCGGGTCTGAACCGGACAAGCTTGAAATTGTCATTTCCAGCACCGACGACAGTGTAATGGAACCGGTCAGCCAACGGGAAGACCTCGATGCCGGCGCCGTGGACCTTTCCGGAACGGGACTTTCGTCGGACCTTCTGGCGTCCGCCTACGGTCTGGCTTTAAAAGGTCTTCACGGCATGCCGATGGATATCAATCTGCTTCCCGTTGATTTGAGAAAAAAGGTCAGCCAGGCGCCTTATTATACTTTGTTTGCCCTGGTCGGCCTGCTTATCATTGCCATCCTGGCCTGGGGCGCCAGCAACGTCATTCAACAGCAACGCACCGTCGCCGGACTCGAAAGGGAATTAAAACAGCTCAGGACTGAAGCGGCGGCCGTGAACCGCATCAGGGACCGCATGAATGAAGTGGAGCGCCGGATAGAAGAGGTGAATGTGTTTCGAAAGCAGCATGTTCCGGCCCTGAATCTGCTGCGGGAATTGAGCGGTGAGATTCCTGATACTGCCTGGTTCAACCGTTTTTATATGACGGAGGATAAAGGGGATATTGAAGGTTATACCGATTCCGCTTCGGCATTGATCCCCCTGCTGGCATCTTCGCCCTTGCTCAAAGATGTGGCCTTTCTGTCGCCCATCACCAAGGATGGCGATGGTAAGGAGAAATTCCGGATCGGTTTTAATTTAAGATGATATACTGGATGAACGGTTTGTTGATATGAAAAAACCTGTCATGGAAACATTAAAACGTCAGTGGCTGGAACTGGCCGCCAACCGGAGAACAAGAGCCATGTTAATCGGGTGCGCGATATTGTTTTTGTTCGTAATCGTTTTCCGGGTTTACCCTGTTTACGAGGGGATGGCGGGTGGTGAAACGGGCCGGACCGTGCTTGAAAAAAGTCTTGTCAAGTACCGGCAGGTGGTTGCTGGAAAAGCCGCGCTGGAAGCCGGGCTGACCATGCTTGAAAAATCCCTTCAACAGGCTGAAACAGGCCTGTTAGGCGGCGAAACCGCCGCGCTGGCGGCCGTTGACGTACAGAACACCCTTAACGAGATCGCCTATGCCAGCGGTGTGGAAATACAGCGCATGCAGGTGCTCAAACCGGACACAAACAAGCAGGCATCGCCGCTTTATATCAACGTGCCGGTTCAATTCAGTGTCGTCGTCACCATCCGGCAACTGAAAGATATATTGTATAAAATCGAGACCCATCCTCAGTTCTTTTTAACGTTGCAATGGATCAGGATCAACACCGCCGGGACCAGAGAGCCCAAACAGATCCGGTGCGATATGGCCGTTGCGGGTATTATGAAAAATGTTAGCGAGTAATCTATATGCTATTTGTTCCTTCCAGAATCTGGCTGATTAATATTGTCCTGACGGCATTGGTTGTGTTTTTCGGCATCCTGAGCGTTGACGTCTGGACCGGTAAACCCCCCGCGGTCCATGACCGTTCGGACGTTACGGATGCAAAAGCGCACCCGCCGGTCAAAAAAGTGACCAGCCGGATAACACCGCCGCCGGCAAATTATGACATCGTGGCGGAAAAAAATCTTTTTTCTCCGGACCGGATGGCTTCGACAACCGGGGCGTCGGATCAACCTCAGCCTCAGATTTCAGGGCATAAGATTTTTCTTTACGGCGTGGTTGAGATGGCCGGTCAAAAGCAGGCGCTGGTCAATCATCCCCTGACCGGGGAGGTGCCGGGCACGCGCGGGCAGACAGAAGATCAGTGGGTGAAAGAAGGCGATCTCATCGGTAACCTGAAGGTCGCTCAAATCGGCCAAGAAAAGATCGTTCTGGTCGAAGACGGGCAACGGTATGAAATCTTTCTCCATGATGAGAACAAGCCGGCACGCCGTCAGAACCCCGGCGCCCGGCCGCCGGCCGCCCCCACCGTCGTAGTGACCGGGGCGGAACCCAAAGCCCCGGCCCCTGCTGCTGTCAGCAGTGCGGCGCAGCCCCCGTCCCGACCGGCGCCGGCGCCTGAACCCGATGCGGCTAAAGAGGAGAAAAAGAAGCAGGTGACAGAGGATGGATATGAAATCGTGGAAACACCTTTTGGACCATTTAAAAGAAGGATAAAATAAAGTTTATGAAACCCATCACAGCTATTTTGTTCAGCATGTTTCTGTTTGCTTTTTTGTTTGCGGGTTGCGCGGGATCGCAGGTCCGCAATAAAGAGACGCCTGTTGCCGATGACCAGGTCAGGTATGAGGTCGTCACAACGCCCTTTGGTGACATTAAAAGAGAGGTCCGGCAGACCGATGCAGACACGGCTGAAGCCGTAGCGGAAAGATCCGGACTTGAACCGGAAGAAGGCTTCGAGATCATATCCACGCCCTTTGGCTATATCAAACGAAAGAAGCTGCCGGACTCGCCCGACGCCTCGGCTGTCGCTGAAGCGGCATTGCCTCAAGAAGCCCTTTCGCAACCCGGAATTGAGTCCAAATCCGTCTTGGCCGCCGAACCGGTCAAAATACCGGAACCGGTAAAAACACCGCCGGCAGCAGAGGAAATATCCGCCTCTGAACCCGTCAAAAAAGAGGCTCCTGCCAAAACCGGTGACATCAGTTTTGATTTTGACGAGGCCGAGCTTGCTTCGGTCATCCGGGTCATGGCTGATTTTTTGGAAATAAACTACATTATTGACCCTGGCGTGGGCGGCAAGGTGACGATTCATACGGCCGGTCAACTGAACGCGGCCGACGTTTTCCCTGTTTTTTATCAGACCCTTGAGGTGAACGGGCTGACGGCCATCAAGGAGGGAAATGTTTACCGGATCACAACCCTCAAAGATGCATCCCGTCAACCACTTACCACCCGCCTTGCCGGGGACAGAAAAAAGATCCCGCCCGAAGAACGCATCGTTCTTCAGATCATACCCCTTAAATATATTTCTGCCGAAGAGGTGACCAAAGTCATCACGCCTTTTATTTCAGCCGACGGAACGATTATTTCAGAGGGAAATTCAAATGCGCTCCTGGTGGTTGATAAAGGTATCAATATTCTCAAAATTCTCAAGCTGGTAGCGGCCTTTGACGTCAGTGTGTTTGAAAGGACAAACTACCGGTTTTACACGCTGGAAAATGCCAATGCCGAAGATGTCTCAAAGACGCTGGGCGAAATATTACCGCAGTCCTCGGGTGGAAACGGCCAGGTGCGGTTTATCCCCATTAAATGGTTGAACGCGGTGCTGATCGTCAGTTCAAGTGATGATGTGTTTGACCGGGCCGACAGCCTGATCGACCAACTGGATGTTCCCGGCGAAGGTTCCCAGCCCCAGATTTACGTATATTCGGTCAAAAACGGGATGGCGTCCGATCTCGGTGATACATTGCGCGCTATTTTCGGCGCGACCGGGCAAAATATTCAAGCCGATCAACGGGAAAACGTAGCGACCAACCCGTTTGCCAGAGATGTCGCGAACAGCAAAAAAGAAACCGGTGAAGCGGAACCAAATACCGCGACGGTTTCGACCGCCAGGCCGGCCGCGACGCCCTCAGACCCTTCGGCCACCTTGCGGGGAGACATCCGGATCACCGACGATCAGATTCGAAACGCCCTGATTATTGAAGCGCTTCCCGGCGATTACAAGGTCGTTGAGCGGCTTCTTGAACGCCTGGATATTCTGCCCCGGCAGGTGCTGATCGATGTGACCATCGCCGAGGTCTCCCTTGGCGAGGGAACGGAACTGGGTATCGAGTGGACATTCAAGAAAGATGATTGGAGCGAGGAGGGCTCTTTGTCGGCCTTGATCGGTGGTACCGGGCTTCAATACGTCCTGGGGCTGTCGGAAAAATGGCAGGCTGCGCTGCATGCCCTGGCCGATGACAGCAAGCTGAATATCATTTCTACACCCAGTGTGCTGGCATCGGACAATAAACAGGCGAAGATCGATGTGACCACGGAAGTGCCCATTCCCAGCACCAGCTACACTTATGTGAACGAGGGTGACAACCTGCTCGAGACCAGTGTCGAGTACAGGGATACCGGGGTGATCCTGGAAGTGACGCCGCATATCAACGAGTACGGACTGGTCACCATGGATATCAGCCAGGAGGTGAGCAACGTCGGGGCTCTGGTAAAAGTGGCCGGAGAGGACTATTACTCTTTTGACCGGAAAAAGATTTTGACTTCGCTGACGGTTAAGCACAACCAGTCGATTGTCATCGGCGGGCTGATCAGCAATGAACGGAAAAACGCTTCCTCCGGCGTGCCCTGGCTGACCAAGGTCCCGCTTATCCGCTGGTTTACGGGAACGGAGAAAAACGAGGCGTCCAGATCGGAACTGATTGTCATGATTACCCCCCACGTTATTACCAGCCTTGAGGATGTGGATACCATCAGCCGGGAGTTTGCGAACAAAATTTCGGATTTTCAAAGGGCGTTTGAATAACGGTAAAATGGGTTTGTTCACAGGTGAGAAAAACCCCGGCCTGGAGAGAGGCACGTGTTAATGTTTGAGTGTTTAAGTGGTTAGGTGATTAAGTGGTTATGGGGTTGTGGGGTTAGATTCGGAGGGCTGAGAATTAGAGGCTTTAACGGTTTTGTGATTATGTGGTTATGTGATTAAGTGTTTAAGTGATTATGACCCGGGGGATTGAGAGACAGAATCTTTGAAGTATAAAGGTTGAAATATAAATGCTAAAGACGTTAGATGTTAAATGTTTAAGTGAATATAGGCTTGTGCGTTTAAATGGTGGTGTGAAGAAAGGCTGAAGCTTTACTGAAACCTCGAGCACTTAACCACCTAAACACTTAAACACATAAACTTTTAAGTGACACTGTTACTTATCGGTTTGATACCGGGTTTTGCCCGGTTTGGACGCTAATCATTTAACCACATAACCACTTAATCACGTTTTATGCGAGGTTAACGACTATTTTTCGTACATCCTTTATGCCACGACTGCTCTGGGGGCGGCTGCTTCTGGTTGCCCTCTGCCTTTCTTCGGCTTGGGTTACCGGCGTACCCGGCGCGGATGCCCGCAAGCCCGGGGTAGCCGTGTTTGTCTCCCGGGATATCATGCCGTATATCGCTGCCGCGGAGGGCATGAGCACGGTTCTTGCGGAAAATGCCGTTGCGTCAGTCGAAGTCTTTTCTCTTGAAAAAATTAAAGGCAAAAGCCGGGACCGGCTCATGGAAAGGATCGAGGAAGATGAATTCGCCCTTTTTATCGCCATTGGCCCTGAAGCAGTAGAACTGATTTCGGAAAAAGCCGCGCCGGAAAATAGGAACTGGTTGTATTCCATGATTTTAAACCCGCCGGAGGTGTCTGAGGCGGCGGCAACCGCCTGCGGGGTGTCTCTGAATATTCCGGCCTGGAAACAGCTGGAGATGGTTTCCCTCGGCCTTCCCACCGCCAAACGGCTGGGGCTTCTTTATGATCCCCGCTACAACGCGTCGTTTTTCGCCGATGCTACGGCCCAGGCCGGTTTATGCAAACTGGACATCGTTCCCTTGCCCATATCGTCCAAAAAAGACATTCCGGCGGTTTTAAAACAGAACTGGGACAATATCGACGCTTTATGGCTGATTCCCGATCAGACGGTCATCTCGGAAAGTATCGTGCAGTATATCATCAAAGAATCGCTTTTCCGGGATACACCCGTCATCGGTTATAACCGTTTTTTTTATGAAAGTGGCGCGGCACTGGCGTTTGTGTTTGATTATACGGACATCGGCCGGCAGACCGGGCGGATGGCGGCCGACGTGCTCAAGGGGAAACCATGCGAGAAGGCCATGCCTGTTTTCCGGGTCTGGCAGAACCGGCGGGTGATCAATAAACTGGGGTTGAGTATTAGTGAAAACCAAACATCACCCATAGAGGCCGGGCCATGAAAAATCCGGGCATACATGTCAGGGTTCTGCTGGCCACGATGGTAATGATCAGTGTGTCGGTTTTTACGCTGAGCTATATAGGGGTCAGCCTGACCCATCAGTTCGCCCAGAGACGATTTGTCGAGCATATATCGTTTCTGGCAAAGTATGTTGCGCTGAATGCCGAACTGGGCATATTATTGGACGATAAAGGTATGCTTCAGCGGCTGGCCGTTAACCTTCTATCTGAAAGGGACGTGGTTGGCGTGGTGATATTGGACAGTTATAACCGGGAACTCATCCGTGCGCCGGAAGGTTTTCCCCATGACTACCCCCTGATGGAAACGCCGGTTTACCTGACGGAAACACGTGAAGAGAGCAAAGCCTTCGGTTATGATGGCAGCGCGGCGGATCGCCTGATCGGAAAGGTCCAGATACGATACAGCACCAAAGGAATAAACCAGCTCTGGGAAACGATGATGGTTTATTTTATCAGTATCGCGGTCGGGCTGACCCTGATTTCAGCCCTGGTTTTCTACTTTATTTCCCGTTCCCTGGTGGCGCCGGTTAAAGCCCTGGCGCGTGCGGCCGGCCGGGTGGCCAGCGGCAATTTCAATTCCCGGGCCGAGCCGGGAAACCTGCCGGAGACAAGGGAGCTGGCGGTGGCTTTTAATGTCATGCTGGATTCACTGGAAAGACACCGGCGGTCTCTTGAAAAAGCCAAAGAGCAGTCGCGACGGCATAAGACGCTGGCCGAGATGGGTGAATTTTCATTGATGATCGCCCACGAGTTTAAAAACCCGCTGGGCATTATCAAAAGCTCTGTTGACGTGTTGAAAAAGGATTTTGCCATTCCCTCGGGCAACACCCTGGTGTTCTATATCGAGGATGAGGTGATGCGGTTAAACCGCCTGATCGGTGAGTTCCTGATGTTTGCCCGTCCGGTGGCGCCGTCTTTTCAACAAACGGATTTAAATGCCCTGTTAACCGAAATCGTGACCCGGTTTGATCTGCAGAAAACAGGCACACCGCCTCAAATCAAAGCGCGGATACCGTCTGATGCCTGTCCGGCGCAGGCGGACCCCGACCTGTTGATCCGGGCCATCAGTAATATCATCAAGAACGCCTTTGATATCAACGGGGATGATTGTGTGGTGTGGGTTACGGCCAGTCGGCAGGCCGATACCTGGGTGGCGGAAATCGCTGATAACGGGGAAGGCATTGCCATAGAACATATGGCCAAAGTGTTCAATCCTTTTTTTACCACCCGCAGCAAGGGGGCCGGCCTGGGGCTTGCATATACCTCCCGGGCGGTCGAGGCTCATGGCGGTGTGATCAAGGCCGGCAACCGGCCTGAAGGCGGCGCCCTGTTCCGGGTGAAGATACCATTGTCGAAGCAACAGTGAGGTAAATATATATGGCCCGTATACTGGTGGTAGATGATGAAGAAAAAATGCGCCACCTGCTGTCTATCATGCTTGGTCGGCAGGGGTATCATGTCGAGGAGGCGGGAGACGGCCAACAGGCGCTGGAGATGATCAAGGCCACGCCGTTTGATATGGTTATAACCGACATCAAGATGCCGCGCATGGACGGGGTAACGCTTTTGAAGAAGATTATGACGATGGATATTCCGCCGCCGGTGGTGTTTATAACGGCTTATGCCACGGTGGATTCGGCTGTCGACGCCATGCGCCAGGGCGCGGTTGACTATATCAACAAGCCCTTTGAAGAGGAACGGATACTGCTGACGGTGGAAAAAACCCTCGGCCTGTCCCGAATTATGGCTGAAAACAGAAGCCTCAAAAAGGAAATCCTGCAGGCGGGCAGTGACGAAATCGTCTATGCTTCCAAGGAAATGGCCAGGGTTATGGATAATGCCACCATGGTCGCCGAAGCAGATGCCGCCGTAATGATCGGCGGTGAATCCGGAACGGGAAAAGAGTTGCTGGCCCGTTATATCCATAATACCAGCCCGCGATGCAAGGAACGGTTCGTACTGTTGAACTGCGCGGCCATTAACCCCAACCTGGTGGAGTCGGAACTGTTCGGTCATGAAAAAGGCTCATTTACCGGGGCGGTACAGAAAAATCTGGGAAAATTTGAGTATGCCCATAAAGGGACCCTGTTTCTGGACGAGATCGGTGAACTGTCCCTTGAGGCCCAGGCCAGGCTTTTACGCGCCCTGCAGGAAAAAAAGATCCAGCGGGTGGGCGGCAACGAAGAGATCGCCGTTGATATCCGTTTTGTCTGCGCGACCAATCAAAGCCTGGAGGAAAAAGTGAAAAAGGGGACATTCCGCGAGGACCTGTTTTTCCGTATCAACGTTTTTCCCCTGGTGCTTCCCCCGCTTCGTGAGCGCAAGGACGACGCTATTCTTCTGGCCCGCCATTTTCTCCGCCGGCTGGAAGGCGATGTGCCCAAAACCGAGTTTTCCAGCGGCGCACTGCGGCTGCTCAAGGAATACACCTGGCCGGGGAATGTCCGGGAGCTTTCCAACGCCATCGAGCGAGCCGTCATCCTGTCGCGGGGGACAAACAAGATTACGGCTGAAACGCTCTCGTTTCTGGACGCCAACCGCTCCCAGCCGGCCGCTAAAATCGGTTTTCGACTTCCGCCGGAAGGAATATCTCTGGAAGAACTGGAGATGGATATGGTAAAACAAGCCCTTGAAACATGTCAGAACAACCAGACCGCGGCAGCGAAATTCCTGGGGCTGACCAGGGCCAAGTTCAGGGTTTTGATGAATCAGATGAAAAAGGATGAATAATCCCGGGCTCAAACCGGACAATATTTTTATAAAAGGTGCTTGTCATAAGGTAATGAACGGTCGATTTCTCAACATATCCTTGATGGTTTTAGTTCTCCTGATGTTCCTGCTTATGCCGGGGATATTGCCGGCTGAAGAAGCCGAGCCGTGTGACGGACAGAATGATACCCTGCTGATGT
Source organism: Desulfosudaceae bacterium (assembly GCA_963674745.2). Classification (GTDB taxonomy): domain Bacteria; phylum Desulfobacterota; class Desulfobacteria; order Desulfobacterales; family Desulfosudaceae; genus JBFMDX01. Next base: position 224,568 of record CAXXDV010000003.1, read on the forward strand.
TTGTCGGAGAAGATCTGGAAGTCCTGTCCATTGCCTCCCGGCGCCGGCAGAGTGCCTGGCAGGCACCGGCCGTGGCCCATGTGATTACCCGGGAAGACATCCAGGAGCAGGGGATCCAGACCCTGAGCCATGCTTTGGAAATGGCGCCTGGTTTTTATATGGCCCAGAAAGAGTGGGGCAAACAGCCTTATTTGAGAGGTATCCCCGATTCGGTCCTGTTTCTTTATGACACGGTGCCCATTGGCTCGGATATCAGCAAATCCATCCATCCACTTGACAATGAACTGTCCATTGCCCCGGTCAAGCGCATTGAAATCCTGCGCGGTCCCGGGTCGGTGCTCTGGGGGGCGGACGCCTTTGCCGGTATCGTGAACCTGGTGCCCATGACCGGTAAGGATGTGGACGGGGCGCAGGCCGGGATCATCGGCGGCAGCCCCAATGGCCAGCGGGCCTTTTATGTCAATGCCGGCCATGACGCAGGTGCCTGGGACGCCTTTTTGTCGATCAGCGGCCGTGAAGGAGAAGAAGGCGATGGCGATTACAATCTCGTCCGTTTCTGGAAAGATGATATCACCGCCTACCCCCCTGACGAACGGTATGGTGATCAGCGGCCGGGAGATTCGCACTACCTTGAACTGTCGGGGAATTTTTCTTATGACGACTGGTTCACGCTTTCAGGCCTGTTTCACGATTATACCCGGAAATTTACCCTGTCGCGGCCGGAAGCGGATATCTCTTGGCGCGAGAGCCGGGGGGTACCCTTCGGTTTTATCAAAATGGAGGCGAAAAAGGACCTGGGGTGCGCTTCCGCCCTCCGTTTTACCGGTTCCTACAGCCTGTTGAAGCCCGAATACGAGATCATTGACCGGGTCATGAAGCAGAAGGAAAAAACCGTTTACGGTGAAATTATTTATGACCGGTCTTTTATGGCCGGCCGGGGCCTTTTCACCGGCGGGTTTTCTTACCGGGACAAGCAGGTGGAGGATGCCCCCATCTGGGACGGTTATCTGCCGGATTACCTGGGCGGGGAAAATGTCAACCTGGTACCGGGGCTGACGGTGAATGATTATAGTGACGGGTTGTGGTCGGTTTTCGGGCAATACAATCAGAAAGTCGGTAATTTCGATCTCTGGGCGGGCTTGCGGAACGATGCCCATGACGAATACGGTGATTATCTGAGTTACAATCTCGGTGCTGTCTGGTCTCCTGAATCTCAATGGATGGTTAAGCTGCTTTACGGGGTGGCCTATCGCACGCCCTTTGCCCGTCAGCTTCTGGAAGAACAACGTCCCGACACCGAGGAAATCAAGACCGTCAATTTTCAGGTGGCCTGGCGGCCGTCCCGGCAGGTGGGGCTGAGTGTGTGCGGTTTTGTCAGCCGTATCGAGAACCATATTATCGAAGATCCCTATGCCGGTCTTTCCATGCCCAACGAACAGGATATCCAGGGGGTGGAAATCGAAGGTCATTTTTCACCGGTCAGCAGCCTTGATTTCGCGGCCAACCTGACCCTGCTGGACAATGACGGCCCGGATGAGGTCTATAACTGGAACGACTATTCCTTTGTCCGACCCGATGGAACCGTGGAGAAGCATTACACCGAACTCAAATACCCTTATGACAGCGGGCCGGAAAGGCTTTTTAATCTCAGCGGGACATGGCGGCCGGTCGAACGGGTGTCCGCCTTTTTGCGTCTGGGTTATTTCGGTCCTCGAGACCTGATATTCCCCCGCAGCGCGGAAATATGTTCCGTTCCCGGCGTCTGGCTGCTGGATACCAGTGCCACGGTCCGGGATATCGGTTTTCCCGGCCTGGACCTGGAAATTACCGTTCGCAATCTCCTGGACGAGTCGTACCAGACCCCCGGGACTTACAGCCTCATACAGGGAGATCCCATCACGCTGTGGGTGGAGTTGAGAAAGGGGTTTTAGGTTCCAGGTTCAGGGTTCAAGGTTCAAGGTTCGGGGTTCGGGGTTCGGGGTTCGGGGTGTTGCGGGCCGTTCACCAGGGGTGTAGGGGCAGGCCCCCGTGCCTGCCCAAGGGCAACCACAGGGGGTTGCCCCTACGGGTCGTGGTGGCCGATTATGAACAATGTAGGGGCAGGCCCCCGTGCCTGCCCGGCAAAAGGGCACCCACAGGGGGGTGCCCCTACGGGTTGTGGTGGCCGATTATGAACAATGTAGGGGCAGGCCCCCGTGCCTGCCCAAGGGCAACCACAGGGGGTTGCCCCTACGGGTCGTGGTGGCCGATTATGAACAATGTAGGGGCAGGCCCCCGTGCCTGCCCGGCAAAAGGGCACCCACAGGGGGGTGCCCCTACAATAAAAGGGCATGGGTTCAAGGTGACATGCCCGAAGGTTGAAATGCTTAGGCCAGGTGTTAGGGTTTAAGGACTTATGTGGCTTCCAGGTGGGGGTTGGCTAAATATGACCAGTATTGGTTAAATTTAGCCAATTTTTTTGTGCAAAAGCTGCCTTTTTGCTTCCGGAACCTTTACGTTCAAGGGCCGGCGTTATTTTTTTTGATAAGTAGATCCGGTTTGGTCAAAAGAGCGCCTGCTGCCGGATTGAGGTCCTATCTGCCGGGCGGTAAACCGCACCTGTTGGTCGTCATCTCCACCAGATAAAACGGTAATTGATATTAATACCGCTACATATTGTGGTTGTTGGAAAAGCCGTTTGTTTTTAAAGCGGGTTCACGGGGTTGTTTGAAGCCTGATGACAAAAACGCCGGCACGGTCTTTGTATAACCATAAAGAAATTTTTTGTTAAATAAAGATGCGCGTGAAAGGGACTTGCGCACGGATATTGCATCCAAACTGAGTCACTATGGTCAGCATTAGAAAAACATACATTTTAATCGGGTTTGTCGTCATTTTGTTTGTCGGGGCAATCGGTGTTGCCTTTGCAGATGAAAATGACGTCCTGACGCCGGAGGAAGCCCTGCTGGCCCTGATTAATGAGGCGCGTGGCAATCCGCTGGAAACGGCTGCTGCCATGGGCATGGACCCGGAGCAGATTCTGGCCGACTTTCCCGAACTTGAAAATATCCTGACCGATGGGATGCAACCCCTGGCCTTTAACGAAAACCTCGATGAAGCCGCTTATGCCCATACCGGGGACATGTTTGCCAGGGGCTATTACTCAAGCCTTTCACCGGACGGGCAGGATTATGAGGAACGTATTAATGATGCCGGGTATCCGGCCGTATTGTCCGGAGAGTCCCTCGGCCTGATCCTTTTTGCCAATTTTATCAACCCGGAAGAGGCCGCCCGTCTGATCTTTGAATACATGTTTGCCGATGAACTGGATGCTTCGCGAACGGAAAAAAGAAATATCCTGGATCCCTGCTTAAGAGAAGTGGGCATCAGCATCCAGGCCGGTACATTATCCCTGGGAAACGGCCGCTGGAATGTTTACCTGGCCACCTGTGATTTCGGCTCGCTGATGTCCTGTGCCGAAGGTGAACTTTTCAACCTGATCAATCAGGCCCGGGTGAATCCGCTGGAAATGCTGGCAGCCTATGAAATGGATGCCGAAGAACTGCTTGACGAATATCCGCACCTGGAGACCTTTTTTTCAGAAGGGGTTGCACCGCTTTGTTTTAATTTAAGCCTGGCGGAAGCGGCCCGGATTCATGCGGCCGATATGCTGGAAAACGGTTTTTTTTCCAGTGAGTCTCTGGACGGTCGAACGGTTGAGGATCGTCTCCTCGAGGCTGAATACTCAGAAGAAGACTTTAGCGCAGATGAGTTGCTCTGGCGCTCCTGCCTTGGCAAGGACGACGATTTGTTAAACGAGCTGGCCGAAAGCAACTATGATCAGATCCGGGTATTGATGGGCCGGGTTTTTGAGGGCATGCTGGATGCCGCTTTGAAAACGAACGTGGATGAGGCGAACAACAGCCTGCTGTTTGGCGAGACCTTTGAGGAAATGGGTATCGGAATGGCGGCCGGTGTTTGTACGGAATTTGAAAGTATCTGCGGTGACCGCATATTGCTGCTGACCATGGATTTTGGGGCACGTCCGGAAATGGAAAGTGAACCGGACACGGCCCTGGATACCGAGGATTTGCCGTAAAGGCTTAATATTACTGAATACAAACGGGGTCTTGATCCGTTATGGGTAAAAAAAGCTGTTAAATTAAAAGCTTGACAACAGGCGGGTCTTTAGCTATAGACAGAAAAACAATATCAATCAAGACGATAGAAAGGAGGGGGATAAAAAAATAAAATCAAGTTGTTGATGTTGTAAAGTGTATGTAAAGTATGAAGTTGTTGAAAAGTTGTGAAGTTGTAAAATTGATTGTTGTTAAACGAACTGCAAAGGAGAAAACAATGAAAAAGATTTTGGTTTTGATGACCGTCGTGGCGACCGCTCTGGTTCTTTCCACCGGCGCTTTTGCCGACCCGTGCTCAAACTGCAAGTGCCAGCTCAGAAACATTCCCTGTCCTTCAGACACCCAGTTGGGTCCGGCGTCCTGTAATTGGTTTGATTTTGACATCAATGCTACCCAGGCCAATCAGGCTCTCAACGTGACTGACGGCTACTGCAACACGGTTGCCGGCGTTGCCAGCACCCTGAATTGCCGTGCCATCCTGCACGTCTGCGACTGTCTGCCGGATCCGACGGTTTTTATCGCCGGTCTGGATGTTGGTATTCGTATGACCATCCTGGTCGACGGCCAGGCCGGTGACAACGGTGCTTACTGGTCCGACACTGCCGTTGCTCCAGGAGGGAATGTGTTTGCCGGTATCGGTGCCGGCATCCTGTGGGATAGCGCGTTGACCCAGGCCAATGCCTGTGCCATCCCTTCCCATGGCGCCGGTGTTCCCGTAGCTCCCGCCGTTTCTTCCGACACATTCGGTCCGGAAACCTACTACCTGTCCGACGGTGTTACCGTAGCTGACCCGCTGGGCTCCACTGCCTGTTCCGTTCCGGCCGCCAACCGTGCCACCGTTCTGGAAGCCAGCAACATTGGTCCCGGTACGCTGGTCGGTGGTGAAGGCGAATGGTGGTGGATCGATATTCCGCCGATCCGCGCCGATCCGTCTTTGCTGGCTGCCGGCTCCACCATCCAGGTTCAGATTTGTCTGCTGGATGACGCCGGTACCTCCATCTGCGGCGGCTGCACCATCTGCGAATGCGTCATCGACGTAGCCCAGATGTGCTGTGCTTCTGCTGCTCCGACCACAGGTTTGGTCTTCCCGTATTTCGCTTCCAACGCGTCTTACTGGAGAGGCGTGGCCATCATCAACCCCAGCACCTCTACCGGTACCATTACCATGACCCTGCATGACGTTGCCGGCAACACTGCCACCGCTTCCGGTACAGCTCCGGCCGGCGGCATGTTCGTCGACTCTCTGGATAACCTGACATGGACCGGCGCTGCCGACACCAACGGCCGCTGCTGGGTATCTGCTACCTGCAACTTCGGCGCTGCCGAAGGCGCTGCCATGATGGGTTCCGGATCTACAATCAACATGGGTTACATTGTTGACTAATTGTAGGTACGACCTGTTGTGTTCTGCTTGACGGCAGATACGCAGATCTGAAAATCGGTGGGGGGTTTGTTTAACAGACCCCCCACTTTTTCATTTTACCAGTAAAATCCCACCCACTGATACTTCCGACCAGGTGACACAATGATAAACAAAAACAAGGTTTTTACATTTCTTTCAATCCTCATGGCCTTTATCGGATTGCTGGCAGGGGCGATTGAGTGTCCGGCCGCATTTTACCGGCCGGACGGGACCATTCAGATTTTATCGGAATATTCCGGTATCGATGCCCCAAACCCTTCTGGCACCCGGCACTGGACAGTCATACCGGTTACAACCACGGACGGAAAGGTAACTATGGGTTTTTATCTGAAGGACGCTTCCCCGCAGCAGGCGATATGTCAACTGACGTTTGCCGCAACCGGATCAGACCGCATTCAATGGCAGGGGATTGAAAATATCAGCCCCAAAATATCTGATGACGGCTTCTTACTCGTCCCGGGTTTCCCTGCGCCCTGCGATGTGTTGCCGGTGGGTGATATCTCCGAACAAGGCCTTTACCAGGATAGAAATGAAGCAGGCGGCAGCGTGTTTGTTAAATCTTACCAGGTAACCACCAGACCCGTTACGCCGGCTGAAGCGGTGGACAGCGGCTGGATTAATGACACCATGCCGGATGTGGGTGCTCTGGTGATGGTCACGGCCACGGACAAAAGAGGCGAAACGGTTGTCCGGCAGTTATGGCCGGTCAATGGTGCCTGGTGGATTTATGAAGAGACGCCCATCAGGCGTTCCTGGCGGATAGAAAATAAATGATGAGTTTATTAAAGATGAAAAAAATCAAGTTGCGCTGTCCGGTGTTTTCGGCCGCCCCTTTTAAAATCGTACCGGGGGCCACATTTTTATTTCTGGTTTTGTTTTTTGCGGTCACCGGTGCTCAGGCATACCAGGCCGCCGCCATTCCCTGGTCGGGATACTGGTGGCCGGTAACTCGCGGCGGACTGGCTACCGGCAGCGATTACCGGGGGCACCCGGCACCCCTGGAAAAATACCATCTTTACACGGACGGTGTCACCACCGGTTATGCCCTGACCCAGTACCTGGATATCGCCTATGATCCCTACGCCTCGGCCTGGTATGGATTCTGCCTGCACTGGGCCCGGGCGGCCTGTTTTGAGCCCGGCGATATTCTGCCCTCTTCGAACGATAATATTATTTTCCGGGTAGGGGATAAAAAAGGGCTCCTGACCCTGGCCCACCACAAAGACATTGTCGAGACGGACAACGGTTCCTATCCCGAATCCTTTCATTACTGGCTTTTGCATTATATCAAGGACCAGAAAAAAGCCTTTACCGCCGATCTTTTTGCCGGTACTGAGGTCTGGTCCTACCCGATTTACAAATACGAGATGCAGATCACCGGCGGGGGCGCCACCCAGTCGGTGTATGTAAAAATCTATTATGCCGATGATTTTGTCTTCCCTGACTTTATGGGAACACAGGAACGGTCCACTTTCTACACCTACGATCTGTTTCTGGACGGAAGCGGGGCCATCACCGGCGGTCAGTGGACCGGCAACAGCATTACCGACCATCCGGAAAACATGAGTATCCCGCTGGGGGTGGGTGAGGGCTTTCCCGGACTGGATTATCAACAGGTCGTTAAACTGGCCACATCGAAAGATGATTTTCTGGAAGACGGCAGCCGGCCGGTTGAAATCGGCCCGGGAACCTACAATCTGATCCTGCTTGATGAAGATGCTTACCGGTTTCCAGTTCAAGTCGACGATGTCATTTCCCTGCGGATAGACAAGCAGTCCGGAAGCGCGCAGGATATCAGTGCGGTGATGATGGATGGCAATGGTGCCGAGGTTTTTCGTAACGATATTACCGAGGACAATCCCGTCGATCAATTGTTTACCGCAACAACACCGCCCTACACCGTTTATCTTACCCAGGCCGAAGCCTACACCACGGACCCGAACATTTACACCCTGGCCCTGGATCTTCAAAAGCCGTTCAGCCAGGAAATTCCCTACATTCCCAAATCAGGTGGCTGGTCCGGGTTTGCGCTGACCAATCCGACCGACACCACGGTAAAAAATGTGATTCTGGTCAGCAGCGATGCCGACGGCGTGCCGATCCAGACACTGGAGGGGCCGCTTTCGTTGGCGCCGGGAGAGAAAAAACGATTTTTCTTCAGCGATTATGATGTGCCCATGCATGAACTGATTGATACCGAGCGGCTGACCCTGATGGCGGATGGATCTGTGGTGCTGCTTAATCTGGTCGGAGAAGGAGATGATTTTTTGGCCACTTTTGTACAGGGAAAGGCCCGGGGGAATCGGTTGGTCCTTCCGGATACCGCCCCTGCCATGATGCCGGGTGTGCGCATGTTCGGAGGGGTTAAAAATGAACGTTTCCAGGAAACCGCGGTAAAGATCAGCCTTTATACGGCGGCAGGTGCGCTGGCCGACGAAGTGATCCAGAATGTGGCGCCTCGCGGGTACCTGACCATTAAACCGGGTTCTGATCCGTTTTATAGTATGCCGTCATCCGGTTGGATGGAAATTCAGGCGGGCGCTGAGGCCAGCCTGAACGGGTTTCAATACCTGTCCAACGCTTCGGGCGTGGAAACCCTTTTTGCCCTTCCGGTAAATTCGGCAACAAAAATTGTGCCCCACATCGCGAAAAAAGGGTACTGGGTAACGTCGGTTACCCTGATCAACCCGAATAACACAGACAATGCTGTTAACCTGCACCTGGCTTTGGCCGGTGGAGACACAAGCGGCGATTACGATATTGTGCTGGCCCCTTATGAAAAACGGGTGTTGGAGATTCAGGATCTGTTCGGAAAATCAACGGGTGATCCGCTTTATCATTCGATTCTGGAAATTACCGGTGAACAACCGTTGGCCGGTTATTATGCTTACAACCGGCCGGATATCGGCGATTATGCCGCCTTCCCCCTGCTGGATGAGAGCGATTTTGCCGAAGTGCTGGACATGCCGCATTACGCGGGAAACAACGGCGGCTTCTGGTGGACCGGTGTCGTGGTCTGTAACCCCTCTACCATTTCTCAAACGGTACGCGTGGAACCGTATAATGCTGAAGGCGAGCTGATACAGGGGGCGGTCAAAACGCTCGATCTCAACGCCGGTGCCTATGACGTCATGGACGTGCAGTTGTATTTTGGTGGAACCGCGCCTGAGATATCTTTTATCAAACTTCGCGCCACCGGGGGGGCAGGCAGTATCGGCGGTTTTTATCTGTATGGCAACCGCAGAAACAGAAATATTCTCAGCGGCGCCAATATGTGATAAGACCTATTCGTCGATAAGGGTGGCTTCCGGATGAATATTCACATACCAGGCGCCTTTTTCCTTGACCCATTGCTGGTTATGGGGCGCGCGTTTTAATTCATATCCCATAAACATAATGTCGATCCTGACCCTTACTTTGGCTTTATCACCTTCGGGAAGCACGTTTATTTCATCTACCTCAAAGCCGGTGTAAATCGCCTTGCGGGTCTGGTGGATAAATTGGTCCCGTTGAACCTTTTCCCGGGATGAGGCGTTTAAAAATGAATAGGCGGTATTCCATTGCTGGTCTACCTGGGCCTGCATGTAGCCTTTGACACGGTCTTCGAGGGAGGCTTTCTTGTCGGCGCTTCTGGACGATAATGCGGCGCATCCGGTTATCAGGAACAGCATCAGGCAGACAGAAAGGGCCGACAGTGTTATTCTGGTTTTTTTCACGGTACTTCTCCTCTATTGATTGTGTTGTTTCTGGTATTGCTCCATAAATTCTTCCGGACTCATCTGCAGGCCATTTATCAGTTCCTGTTGTGCTTTTGCTTCTTTTCTCTCAAGCACTTTCTTGTGCTTCTCAACCAGAACGGCCATCTCCTGATCGTCGGCAAATGAGCGATCAAGGGTAATGGGTTTGCTTTTGCTGATCAGCATTTTTCCGTTACTGTCAAGCATGACCGTCAGCCTGCCCAGGGCCATGCCTTTGGGGCCGGAATAGAGTAAAACAGGGCCCTCTGAAGGTGTTTCATTTATATCCGTGTCATGGTTGGCATCACTCGAACCGCATCCAGGTGAATGCATTTTGCCGGATTCGGCACTTTTCGCAAGGAATTCTCTGCAACCGGCGGTAATGGACACGTCGATACCTTTGACCGACTTGAAAAGGCTCAGCATTTCGGAAGTGCTGAGTTGAGACAACAAAATGACCAGGTCAGCCTGCTTTTTGACTTCCGGCACCAGTTTGTTCAGGGCTTCTGCGGGCGGAGTTGCCTGCAGTTGTTTTTTCTGCTCTTGTGTCAGGAAATCGGGCAGTTTGTCCGGATCAACAATGCCAAGAACGGCCATTTTAATGCCGCCGACGTCTTTGATGATGTATTTACGAGCCCAGGAAGGGCTGCTGCCGTTGTATTTCAGGTTGGAGGCAATAAAGGGAAAGGATATGGCAGACTGGTTTTTTTCGAGGATTTCAGGTCCGAACTGTAGTTCCAGAACACCAAAATTCAAAGCATCGTACTTCATTGATGTCATGGCCTTTAACATGAATTCGGATGTGTCTTGACGAAGATCCAGTTCTTTACTCTTCTCACTGAAGGCTTCTCCACAATCCAGCAGCAGCACCGGAAGGCCTTCGTCCCGAATGGCCGCGATTGCCTGGGCACGGCGGGCAAGACCGCCCGCGAAATTGTTCCCTCAGGTATGAATCGGGTCAAGGTTTCCCCTGGCCGCTCCGGTGAAAAGAATGGTGGCGCGTTTTTCTTCTCCGGCAAAAGCGGGTGGCAGGGAAAGAACGCTGCACAGAATGAATATGGACAATGAAAGAATGATCGGTTTCATATAAATCTTTTGAAACATGTTTGGTCTCCTTTAAAGCGTAATTTATGTTCTGTGTTTATACCACATCAGTTGATCGTCCGCAATTTTTTTGATGGGTGATACACTGCTGCATACCTGAAAAAGAACGGTGTAAAACGAACCTGATCAGGCACCTGGTCATGGATTCCTGTGTAACCGCAAATGAGGCTCCGGCCCAGCATCCGGAGATAAGCCGTGGTTAAATTGAACTTTTTTATATCCTGAGAAGGCATCTGTCAAGTCTTTTCATATATAATTCGTAGGGAATAGCTATTAATGACTACTGTGGTTAAGTGATTATGTGTTTAAGTGGTTATGTAGGGGCACGGCGTGCCGTGCCCGATTGTGATCAGGTTTTAAAGTTTTAGCGTTTTAGGGTGACTCGGGTTTGGGGTGATGCCTTCTCCGTCCGGCCCTGATTTACCTTGACTTCCGGATGATCGAATGATTAAATTGCAGGTTTAAAGAATGGACAATAATGTCGAGCGGTTGGCAACGGTCTTGTCGCAACCGCATATCCGGTTACCACGGACAGTAACGCAATGAAAACACCGGTTGATTCAAATCAAAGGGATTGGCGTTATCTGACGGATCTGATCCTTCAGAAAGCCAGGGCCGGGCTGCGGGCTGAAGCTTCCCGGGGCTACCTGGGGGTGTTGTGGTGGGTGATCGAACCGGTCATGTATATGACGGTGTTTTATGTTGCTTTTGCCCACCTGTTGAAACGGGGGGATGAGAATTTTGTCATATTTCTGCTGACCGGCCTGATCGTATGGAAATGGTTCCACGCCACCATTAATACCGGCTCTAAGAGCCTTATGGCCAGCGCGGGGCTGATGAACCAGATCTATGTGCCCAAGATTATTTTTCCATTGACCAATGTCGCTGTAAACACCTTTAAATTTTTTCTTATTCTGCTTATTCTGCTGGTCGTTCTTCAGTTTACGCCCGCCCGGGTGACATGGGCCTGGTTGTTGCTGCCGGTGCTGGTCTTCACGCAACTGTTGCTGATTGCCGCCCTGAGCAGTTTGCTGGCGGCTGTTATGCCTTTTTTCCCGGATTTAAAAGTCATTATCGACAATGTCCTGATGATGCTCCTCTTTCTTTCCGGCATTTTTTTTGATATCGCCAAACTGCCCGAAAAGATACAGGGGTATTTGTTGCTTAATCCCATGGCGGCGCTTATTGCCATGTACCGAAAAATGCTGCTCAAGGGAATGCCGCCGGACTGGGGACAGGTTTTATGGATACTGGTGCTTTCCACGATCATTATGATGCTGGCGGTATGGGTTTTACGTCGGTATGACCGGATTTATCCCAAAATTATTTTTTAAGTGAAAGATTGATGACTTCACATATGTCGCCAGAACCGACGATTGTCGACGATACCGTACTGTTGAGACTGGAGAATGTCGGGCTGTATTACAGCCGGCGCCAGGGGTTTTTGAAACGGTCGCTTTTCTGGGCGCTTAAGGATGTCTCTTTTGATCTGTGTGCCGGCGAAACCCTGGGGGTAATCGGAAAGAACGGGGTCGGCAAGAGCACGTTGCTGCGGGTACTGGCCGGTATCATCGCCCCGGACACCGGAAAGGTGGTGATCCATCGTCCGGGATTGAGAATTTCACTCATTTCCCTGGGGGCCGGTTTTGTGCCGTTTTTAAGCGGTCGTGAGAATGCCATTTTAAATGGTATGATGCTGGGTGCCACCAGGAAAGAAATTCTTTCACGCATGGACGATATCCTGGATTTTTCAGAGTTGGGCGATTTTTTTGATGAGCCGGTCAACACGTATTCCACCGGTATGCGCGCCCGCCTGGGATTTTCAGTTGCCCTTCACCTTGACCCGGACGTGATCCTTTTGGACGAGGTGCTGGGGGTGGGCGATGAGTCTTTCCGGAAAAAATCAACCGAAGCCATGAAACAGCGGATCAAATCCGATAAGACGGTCGTGATGGTGTCCCACCACGTACCGATTTTAAGGGAACTTTGCGACCGTATTGTCTGGATCGAGGCCGGTAAAACCAGGGCCCAGGGTGCCGCAACGGAGGTTCTGGATGCCTATCTTGAAAATATTGGATAACCAGGGCGAATGTCGTGTGTCAGAACCTGTCGCCGTCGGCGCGGGTGGGGGGCGCCCGAAGGGGAATAATACGCATAAATAATGATATATTGAACGGTAACGTGAAGAAAATGAAAGGCCCTGCGAAAAGATGTTGAACAAGGCGGATAATGAATCGAATAATACGCCGGCGGCGGAATTGACCCGCATGGAACAAAATTCATTGAAACGAAAATTTATCAATGCGGTCAAACTCCGGCTTGCCCCGTATCCCCGTGTTTTTGCATGGGTATTACGAGCCTATATTTTTGTCATAGAGACATCAAGGCGATTTGGTCGCAATATAGGGTATCTGGACCTGTCGTCAGCTGTTTCGGGTCATACCAGGCAGCATCTCACGGGCAATAAAGGCCTGGTCCAGGTCACCGCCACGGAAGATGGCAATATGGTGATGCCCCTGCCGGCCTATGAAGCCCAATACGAAGAGCGGCAGACGTTCGGCATGCAGACGGATATCAAGCTCATTGCCTATTACCTGCCCCAGTTTCACGCCATACCTGAAAATGACGAATGGTGGGGCGAAGGCTTCACCGAATGGCACAACACGCGTAAAGCCAAACCCGCCTTTGCCGGACACTATCAGCCGCGGGAACCCCATGATGATATCGGCTATTACGACTTGAGTGATGTCGAAAGCATCAGAAAACAGGTCGATCTGGCCAAAAGTTACGGCATATATGGTTTCTGTTTTTACCATTACTGGTTTCACGGCACGCGGCTGCTGGGAAAACCGGTCGATCTGCTGTTGAACAATCCCGATCTGGACATGCCCTTCTGCCTCTGCTGGGCCAATGAAACATGGAGCCGGAAATGGGATGGAAAAGACGAGCAGATTCTGATCAAGCAGACCTTTTCCGCCGAAGATGACCTGGAATTTATCGAATTTCTGGCCCCTTATTTCCGTGATCACCGGTACATCCGGGTCAACGGAAGGGCTGTGCTGCTTGTCTATCGCGCCAGTAAGCTGCCCAATCCTTTGAAAACCACCAATCGCTGGCGCAAATGGTGCTGGGACAACGGGCTTGGAAAAATCCATCTGGTGGCGGTCTGTCATGGAGAGGTGTTTCCCCATATCCCCCTGGAAAAGATCGGGTTTGACGCTTATGCCGCCTTTCCCCCGCACAGTTTCCCCTGTCAGCATCTGTCCGAAGAGCATGAACTGTTCGACGGTGGTTACCGTTTTGACTATGCTTCAGGTGTGGATTATTTCTGCCCGGAAAATAACGGGACCCGGATTTATGAAGGCTGTATGCTCGGCTGGGATAACACGGCCCGGATGGGGACGCGCGGTGTGACCATGTTTCAGAATTTTTCGGTTAAAACATATTATACCTGGCTTCGTCGCATCATTGAGTATACGCGAAACAGATTCCCTGAAGACGAACGCCTGGTGTTTATCAATGCCTGGAACGAATGGGCCGAAGGCACCTACCTGGAACCGGACAAACGCTACGGTTATGTTTATCTGAATACAACGGCCAAGGCACTGTATGATTATCCGCTGAGTGACCCGGATGAATCCGGTGAAAATCATGATCATGATTCTGCGGAAAAGTATACACAGGAATACAAGTGGTTGAAATACATGATCGAAAACACCGATGATCATTCGTTTTCCATTATAAACCGGTTTATTGACAACGACGCGGATGTACTGGAATTCGGTTCCGCGGCCGGCTATTTCACCCGCTACTTGACCGAGGAACGCAATGCTGCGGTGGATATTGTGGAAATAGACAGCGATTGCGCCGCCAAGGCGGCTGTATACGCTCGTGATTCCTACATCGGGGACATAGAGCAGTATGGATGGAAAGACGCTTTTTCGGAAAAGCGTTATGACTATATTCTCTTTTCCGATGTACTTGAACATCTGCGGGATCCCTGGCGGACGCTGAAGGAATCCGTGGGCATGCTCAAGCCCGGTGGCCGGATCATTTTATCCGTGCCCAACATTGCCCATACGCAGATCCTGTCCAGCTTATATAACAATGATTTTTCCTATTCCGACGTCGGTATTATGGACAGGACCCACCTTCGTTTTTTTACCGAAGCCACCCTTCGGGAATTGATTGATGAGGCCGGCCTGAACGCCGGTGAGGTGGTTCCGGTAGAGGCCCCGGTGTTGCCGAAAAACTGCGGCACACGCTGGAATAAAATATATGTGCCGGCCAGGCTGTGGGAAGCACTCGCCTCCAAAGAACACGCCAATGCCATTCAATTTGTGGCATGTTGCCAGAAGGAAGATCACGATGGTGACAAATAAAGCAAAAGTGACGCGCGAACTGCACTGGGAAAATGACAATATCTTTAAAATAGATGACGTGACTTTTGTTGTGGAAGCGGGAGACGGGTTATACAATGCAATCTCCGAAGAACAGACATTTGTTATCGGCAAGTCCCGCCGTCAGCTGGAAACGATCCAGGGATTGGACTTTCGTAACCCGGTTAAACGGGTTTTTGACCTGGGTATTTACAAGGGCGGCAGTGTCATGTTTTATCACAAACTGTTTTCCCCGGAAAAGATTGTCGCCGTTGATATTGACAACAAGCCGGTTGAACCCCTGGATGCTTATATCAGCGCCAACGGGCTCGACCGTACAATCCGTACCTATTATGGCGTGGACCAGTCAGACCCGGACGCGATGGGGGAAATCCTGCGGAAAGAGACGGAAGGACAGTTTTTCGACCTGGTGGTGGACGATGCTTCCCATTTGCTCAAAGAGACCCGGGCGTCTTTTAATATGCTCTTGCCCCATGTCGCGCCCGGTGGATACTATATCATTGAAGACTGGGGCTGGGCGCATTGGGAAGGCGAACACTGGCAGGGGAAAGGTGGCCCCTGGCCGAATGAGCCGCCTTTGTCCAACCTGGTTTTTGAGTTGACCATGCTGCTGGCTTCACGCCCGTTCGTCGTCGAGTCCATTTTTCTGTTGCCGGCTTATGCCGTAATAAAACGGGGAACGGAAGCACTTGACCGCAAGTCGGGGCAATTCGATATTTCAAACAGCTGTCTGAATCGCGGCAAACAGGTGCAGTTCCTCGATTGACCGTTCCTGAAAATGTTGTAGGGGCAGGCCCCCGTGCCTGCCCGGCAGAAGGAGTCAGGGGCTGGGGGTCAAATCAGCTCGTGAAATATCCGGGTTAAAGCAGAGCAACCGTTTTGGCGAAAGCGCCGGGCGGGCAAGGATGAACATGAAACCGGCTTTATTTCTTCATATTCAAAAGACGGCCGGCACATCTGTGGTGAAGATGTGCCGTGAATATTATGGAGAAACGCTTGTTTCGCATATCGATTACCGCGGGCGTAAACCCGAATCCTTTGAGGAAACGGGTTTTGTTTCCGGTCATTTCGGATATGGTTTTGCCCGACCGCTGATGGGCTCCCGATACAGCTTTACCTTTCTCCGTGATCCCGTGGAGCGCGTTTTATCGTTCTATTATTTCTGTTGCCGGTCCGATCCGGATGCCTATGAAATTTACCGGCTGACACAGGAAAATACAATAAATGATTTTCTGGACATGGGCCTGGATAATCCCCGGGTCAAAACCCATATCTGGAACCATCAGACCTGGCAACTGGCCTGTGGATGGGGGAATCCTTCCCAAAAAAGCATATTGGATTACGACGGGGAGGCGATGCTGGGCGAAGCCAGAACACATCTGGCTGAATTCGATTATGTCGGTTTTACAGAATCGTTTGATCAGGATATTCATGTCATATTAAACAGTTTAGGCATCAGCCGATCCGCAAAGGCTTTAAAGACCAATGCGGGCGGTCCCAGACCCCGGAAAACCGATTTGTCCTCGTCCATCCGGGAACGGTTGGCCCGGCTGACGGAGCTGGATCAGACGCTGTACGATTCTGCTCTGGCCGGACGTTTAAAACGCGTCTGAACAGAATCCGGAACACCGCCGCCCCCGGCCTGGCGGATTGGTATTGATGCCTTCCGGCTCAGCCGGTTGAGTTAAGGTGGAAATCGTTGTTTATGAGCGAACGAAAAGATCAGACCGTATACCTTCATCTGGGAACGTATAAAACCGCCACTACTTTTCTGCAGCGCGTTTTGTGGAAGTCATACGATAATCCCGGCGGCGATATTTATTATCCCCGGGCCGGCATTTACGGAAACGCCCATCATTACCTGACAACAGAAAGTTTTCCGGGTTGGACCAACGGCGTGACGCCGGAAGAATACGAGCAGGCCTGGAAGCATTTGCTGGCGGATATCAGCGGGAGTAAGGCCGCATCTATTGTTATCAGCTCTGAGATGTTCTGCTCGCTCTCTTTGGCCCGGATACGTTATATAAGGGAGACGTTGCGCGACTACCCGGTGCGGGCGATTGTCTATTTAAGGCGCCAGGACCAATATATCTCTTCGATGGCGGCGCAAATGGTCAAAGGGTGTAACGGCAAACCTGAATACTACACGGACTTGAACCGCGCCGTAAAATTCGTCCGGTCCGAAAAACAGTTTGATTATGAAATCATTTGTGACAAATGGGCATCAGTAATCGGGAAAGACAATCTGGTGGTGCGTCCTTTTGAGCGGAAGCAATTGCATAAAGAAGATATCCTGGCCGACTTTTTCCATTATCTGCTGGGCATGACTGTCCCTCAAAGCGCCGTTCTCCCGGAGCGAAACATAAATCCCCGGCTTTGTCGTGATGCCCTTGAATTCAAACAACTGGTTAATCGTCTGCCGACCGACAGGGATACCAAAATCGCCACCCTGCCCGGTCTTCTGGAATATTCACGGAAAATAGATTCCGGAACACAGAACATTTATCAGGAGCATGTGTTGCTGCCGCTGCCTGAGCGCCGGAAAATCCTTCACCAATGCGCGGACGGCAATGCTAATATTGCCCGCACCTATCTCGGACGGGAAGACGGTGTGTTGTTTATGGAACCGCTGAACGAACCGGTCGTTGAGTGGAAGCCATATCCCGGGTTAAATGTCGACACGATTGAGGCCATGGTCGGCTATCTGGGTGAGACCAATCCCGGTGTGGTAGAGCTTCTGGCGCGGGCGGCATTGTCAGCTGACAAGAATGATGCCCAATTGCTGCCTCTGGTTAAAGTGTTAAAAAGATACGTGAATAAAAACAGGTCGATCGCTTCATTGATGCCGACATCTTTGTTGCGTTCCCGCCCCATTCGTGTGCTGGGGCGATTTCTGGCCAAAACAAAGAAGGCTCCGGCGGTGGCGGCGCCTAAACACCAGCCGGAACAGGAAATCGCAAAACAGTTTGTCCCGGCCTTATTCCTGCATATCCGAAAGACAGGCGGTACCTCGATTGTCATGCAGGCCATGGACCACTATGGCTATGAGAATGTGTGTGGTCATGGTGACTACATGGGCAAGCCGCCGCCGCATTTTAAAAATTTACCTTTTGTTTCCGGGCATTTCGGGTTTGATTACGCCAGGGAGTTGATGCCCGGTCGGTTTTCGTTTACGTTTTTAAGGGATCCGGTCGAAAGGATTCTTTCCCTGTATTCTTTCTGCCGGGTTCAGGACCCGGAGGAATTCCCCATCTACCGGGCGGCTTCGGATCATGACCTGGACGGATTTCTGCGGGCGGCTGAAGATGACGGCCTGGTCCGGGCTTATATCTGGAACAGCCAGGTCTGGTGCCTGGCCGCCGGACCCGGTTACGTTGAGACGCTGGAAACAGTGGCACAACCCGACGAAATGTTCAATCAGGCCCTTGAAAACATCAAACAGTTGTCGTTTGTCGGGATGATTGAGACCTTTGACGCGGACGCCGGATATATTATGCGGGCCTTGAACATGAACGCCGGCGAAAAAGTCAGAAAAGACAATGTCACCCGGGACAGGATTTCGGTTGAAGGCCTTCCGGAAAAGACGTTGCAGCTGTTAGCGGACCTGACCGAATGGGACCGGAAACTTTACGACACCGTCCGGCGCAAAAGAGACCGGTTAGCATACCAGGCGGATTGACCAAAGCGCCGATAATCCGGATATCTTTCCCGGGTGAGTCACCTTGAACCCGAGTCCCTGGCAAAAGGGCACCCACAGGGGGGTGCCCCTCATTAATTACGTCCTGCGCCTTGCACGAGCGCCCAAATCAACATGTGAAATATGCGGGCTAAGGGGTTTTGCTTATTGCAAGTCCGGACATAAAACAATATAATGCGTTGAAATAATATAATATAGGTCGGCAATAAGATTAAAACGCCTGGCCAGGAGGTGGTTGATGACAGACCTGTCTGAAAACAGCGGTTCTCCCCGCTATGTTTACAACAGCCAGAAAACATATCTGGATTTACTTGTAAAGTCCGTTTTGGGGCTGATTTATGAAGACCCGCCTTATCCGCGTTTCGGGGATGAAGTGTTTAATCTGGATACCCGGCTAAAAGGCCTGGATTGGCCGACAAAGGCCCTTACCATGGTCGGCCTTAAACGGTTGATGAATGCCCGGCAACTGGCTGAAAATGTAATTTGGGAAAACGTGCCCGGCGATTTCCTCGAAGCCGGTGTCTGGCGGGGCGGCGTCGGTATCATGCTGCGGGGGGTTTTGTCGGCCTACGGTGTATCTGATCGTTGTTTATGGCTGGCCGACTCTTTTGAGGGGTTGCCACCGCCGGACAAAGACGCTTATCCGTCAGACAGTGCCTCCGAGTTTCACACCTGCCCGGAACTGGCGGTGAATATCGATCAGGTTAAAGGGAATTTTCGAAAATACGATCTGCTTGATGACCAGGTTGTATTTCTCAAAGGGTGGTTCAAGGACACCCTGCCTCAGGCGCCAATAGACAAGATCGCCCTGTTGCGCCTGGACGGGGACTTGTATGAATCAACCATGCAGGGCCTGGTTTCGTTATATGATAAAGTCAGTGACAACGGATATATCATTATTGACGATTATCATTGCGTGCCCCAGTGCGCCCAGGCGGTTGAGGACTTCTGCGCCAAAAGAAACATTTCCCCGGTCTTAAACGAAATCGACGGTGTCGGTGTCTATTGGCGCAAGCAATCCGCTTCGTCCGGATTGGCAGCGGATGCGTCCGGCGGCGATACAGGGGCGGCGGCAGACAGCGACGTGATGCAGCAGGACACGCATTATGTCAGAATCAATCAGGTCTTGAATAAGCGTTATGTCCAACTGGCTGAAAGGGATGCCATGATCGCCGAAAGAGATGCCCGACTGGCCGAAAAAGACGCCCTGATCGTGGAAAAGGACGTGGCGCAGGCGGAGTTGATCGCGGACCGTGACGAGCAGTTGGCCGAGCGTGATGCCCGGTTTGCGGAACAAAAAGCATTGCTGGCCGAACGTGACGTCAGCATACAGAATCTGGAGCATACCATTGAGTTGATGGAATACTCCAGGTCATGGCGTATTACCGCGCCATTGCGATATATCACAGGCCTGCTTTCCGGAAGAAAGTAATAAATTTGTGTGTCAGTGTCATCATCGTCAATTATAACAGCGGCCGGCTGCTGGCACGATGCCTGAAGTGTCTTGCGCGGCAGACAGTGACGCCGCAACAGGTGATGGTTGTCGATAATGCCAGTACCGATGGCTCCTGTGATCTGATTGAAACGCTCGACGGGATGACGCTTGTCCGGGCGGAGACAAACCTGGGGTTTGCCGCGGGAAACAATCTGGCACTGGCCCGGTGTAGCACCCCGTTTGTCGCGCTTTTAAATCCCGATGCCTTTCCCGAACCCGACTGGCTGGAATCACTCCTGGACGCGGCGGAGAAATATCCGCAATACGCCATGTTCGGCAGCCGCCTGGTGTCGGCGGAAAACCCCCGCCTGCTGGATGGTGACGGGGATTATTACCATGTCAGCGGTATTGTCTGGCGGGAAGGCCATATGCGGCCGGTTAAAGCGCCGTCAGCGCCTCGGGAGGTCTTTTCCCCGTGCGCGGCAGCGGCCTTGTATCGGACCGAAGCCGTTAGGGAAGCCGGCGGTTTTGACCCGGATTTTTTCTGCTACCTGGAAGACATTGACCTGGGTTTTCGTCTGCGCTTGAAGGGGTATCGTTGCCTGCAGGTGCCGCAGTCCGTGGTTTACCATATGGGGTCGGCCGTTACCGGGGGGAAACGGGGTGATTTTGCGGTATATTACGGTCATCGAAACCTGGTCTGGGTATATTTCAAAAATATGCCGTCGTATCTGTTCTGGCTGTTTTTACCGCTGCATGTTTTCATGAACCTGATCAGCCTCGGCCTTGCTTTTAAAAGAGGCCAGAGCAGGGTCATGGCGCGGGCCAAGTTCGACGCCGTTACCGGTATTCCCCGGGCCTGGCGGAAAAGAACCGGGATACAGGGAGACCGCAGGGTTTCCGCCATTAACCTTTTTAAAGTTATGGATAAACGCATTCTCCGCTGACATGGGGTGTACGGAATCCGTGAACGGACATAAAATCCGGGAAAAGAACTGAAAATATGTCTCTGGTATCCATTATTATCGTCAATTTTAATGCCGGGCAGGGGCTGGTCTCCTGCGTGTCTTCCATCATTGATGCGACCGATGGGGGCGAGATTATCGTGGTCGATAACAATTCCGCGGATACCAGTATGGATGATCTTGTGGCCGCTTACGGCAGCGAAAAAAGACTGAAAATCATTCGCAACAATGCCAACCTGGGATTTTCAAAGGCCTGTAATATGGGCACCAGGGCGGCTTCCGGTGACTTTTTGCTGTACCTGAACCCGGACTGTCTTATCGAAAAACAGACAATTCCTGAACTGAAGGCTGTTTTTGAGCAACACCCGGATGCCGGCATGGCCGGCGGCCGGCTGCTGAATCCGGATGGATCGGAACAGGCCGGCAGCCGGCGGGATATCCCCACCCCCTGGCGGTCGTTCGTTCACCTGTCCGGTCTTGTATATTTTAGCAAGTTATTTCCCGGGGTGTTTTCGGGTTTTTTACGCCACCGTGAGTCCGTGCCGGAGGCCGAGATTGAAGTCGAGGCGGTTTCCGGTGCCTGCATGATGGTGCCGCGAAAGATTATTGACGATGTCGGCGGATTTGATGAAGCCTATTTTCTGCACGTGGAAGACCTTGACTGGTGCCTGAGGATACGGCAGAAAGAATGGAAAATATTTTTTGCACCCCGGGCCCGGGTGACGCATGCCAAGGGCGTGTGCAGCGCGCGGCGACCGGTATTTGTTGAGTGGCACAAACACCTGGGGTTGACCCGGTTCTTCTGGAAGTTTTTCAGGCACCAGGGGTTTGGCCTGGTGTTGCCGGTGGCCGTGGCCGGCATCTGGAGTCATTTTCTGCTGGTAGCGGTGTTCCGGTTTGTGAAAAGAGGGTTGCCTATCGATGGCCCCTCGACTCCTTGAACCCTGGAACCCTGCGCGTCAATTGAATTTGGAAAGAACCTTAAAAAGAAAACATTAGACAGGTTAGAAAGATATGTCCGAAACAATCCTGGTGGCCGGAGGGACGGGTTTTACCGGCAGTCACACGGTGCCGTTGCTGGCCCGCCGGGGTTACAAACTGCGTTGCCTGGTTCGACCGGACAGTGACACCCGGCACCTGGAAAGCATCGGGGTGGAACTGGTGCATGGCGATCTTGACGCCCCGGAAAGCCTGAGCCGGGCCTTTTCCAACGTTTCCGCTCTAATCAGTATGGTCGGCCTTCATACCGGGCATGCCGTCCCGCTGGTGGATTTGGCGGTCGCAGGAAACATTAAAAGAGCCCTGTTTGTCAGCAGCACATCTGTTTTTACCCGGCCCGAAACAAAGACCAAAATCAATCTGGTAAAAGCGGAAAAGCATATCCTTGCCAGCGGGCTGGACCATACAATTATCCGGCCGACCATGGTTTACGGCACCGATCAGGACGGCAATATCAGCCGTTTGATCCAATATCTGGCCCGATGGCCGGTGCTGTTTATCCCCGGCCCCGGGACCTGTCTGGTGCAGCCGATCTTTGTGAAAGACGTGGCCGGGGCTATTGCCGATGCATTTCAGGCGTCCGTAGCTATCGGCAGAAGCTACAATATATCCGGTCGGGCGCCGTTGACTTTCAATGCCCTGGTGGATACGGTGTTATCCGTGCTGAAACGAAAAGTCGTCAAAGCCCATCTGCCGGTTTCACCGCTGGTCCGTGCCTGCAAATGGGGCGAATCCAGAGGGTTTCCGTTTTTTGTGCGGGCGGACCAGATTGAACGGCTGAACGAAGACAAGGCCTTTGCATATGATGAAGCGGCCAGGGATTTCCAGTTTTCGCCGGTTCCCTTTGAAACCGGTGTAAGACGCCAGATTGAATCCATGGACTTGGGGCTGTAAAAGCCTTTTTGGTTCGCAACTTGATGATTTCGGGCGGCTGCAAAACCCCTGGCTAAATTTCTCGAACTCGGGCTGACGCCCTCGAACAGCGAGAAATTTTTTACGCCAGGGCTTTTTCATCCTTTATCCCCGAAACCATCAAATGTTGCTCACCAAAAAGGACTTTTACAGGGTGGGCGTACCTTTTGTGGAAGATAATGCGTTTATTTTGTGGCATTTTGTTGATTATCTTTCCAAACAAAGTTATCTAAATCAAAAGCATGTCTCTTAGAACAAAAATGAGAGTAATATCCTCGTGATGGTCAACAACTTGTCAATATATGGCCTGGCGTTGGCGGCAGGTGGCGCCGGTGCTCTGGCCGTGGCGATTTTCGGGAAGAAGTGGGCCCTGCTGGATAAACCAAACGAACGCAGTTCCCATCAGCGGGCGGTTCCCAGGGGTGGTGGCATCGGGATTCTGGCCGCTTTTATCGTTTGTTCGTTGTTACTGTCCGTTCCTCCTGGTTTTTGGGTTCCGGCCGCTATCCTGGCGCTGGTCAGCTTCATTGGCGACCGGTTTGAGGTCAGTGTATCCATACGGCTGCTGGCCCAGTTTTTCATGGCTTTGTGCTTTCTTTATTTTGCCGGCGGGATCCATGTTAAAAGCTTCCCATGGGTGGTTTTACCGGTTTTTTATCTGTTGTTTATCGTGGGGACGGCCAATTTTTACAATTTCATGGACGGTATCAACGGTATTGCCGGTATCACGGGAATGGTCGCTTTTGGCCTGATGGGCGCATACGGCGTCTTAAACGGCAAGGACGCCGCCATGATTACCTTATGCCTTTGCCTGGTCTGGGCCTGTGTCGGCTTTCTGCCCTTTAACCTGCCGCGGGCCCGTGTGTTTCTGGGGGATGTCGGCAGTATTCTGATGGGATTTGTTTTTGCCTGCCTGGTGGTCAGGTGGGCCGCCTCGTTTTCCGAAATTCTTGTACTTTCCGGCTTCCTGTTCCTTTTTTATGCCGACGAGCTGGTCACGCTGGTCGAGCGGCTTTGCGACGGTGAATCTCCGACCCGGGCCCATCGCCGGCATTTGTACCAGGTCCTGGCCAACGAAGGGGGGCTGGCACACTGGCGGGTAAGCACGGGATACGGGCTGGCACAGTTACTGATCGGGCTGGTTGTATGGAAGGTCGGTGATAGTGGCAGGCTTCCGCTTCTGGGGGTACTGATTCTGTTTCTGATTGTTTTTATTGTGGTCAATAACAAAATCAAAGATCGCTATTTACCGCGAGGGTGATTTATGGGGATAATACTTTCCAAGTTTGTTCCGGTTTTTCTGTTCCCGCTGGGCCTGAGCATTGTGCTGCTGGTTATCTGCCTGTTCGGTTTATGGGGGCTGAACTACAGACAAAGAAAAAAGAAAGTCGCTTTTCTGCTGGTTGTCTGCCTGGTCATACTGTGGACAGCCGGTTGCCCGCTGGTTGCGGACCGTCTGATGGCGTCTCTGGAAGGCCGCTATGTCTCAAAAGCGGTTTCGGCTTATCCCGGGGCGGGCACGATTGTCGTTTTAAGCGGCGGTGTGGCCGGACAGCAGACCGGTAGGCGGGCGGTCATTCCCGGGCGGGCCTTTGACCGGTTATATCTGGGTTATCAGCTTTATCAGGCCCAAAAGGCACCGCAGGTGATACTGTCCGGCGGCGGTGTTCTGTGGAAACGCAAATCCGGGGCCTTGTCCGAGTCCGAAAGAATGTTCGCCCTGGCCCGGCAACTGGGTGTGCCGCAAAAACATCTGGTCATCGAAAGCCACAGCCGGAATACCCGGGAAAATGCCTGGTTTTCAAAGGAAATCCTCCGGGACAGAGGCTGGGACAACAACGTCCTGCTGGTTACGTCGGCCTTTCACATGCCCCGGGCGCGGGCCTGTTTCGAAAAACTGGGCATGACGGTCATCCCCTGTCCCGCCGACTTTAAAGGGGATCCTTTTCACCTGCCGACCGGCCTTGACTACCTGCCCGATGCTGCGGCCCTGGAAAAGACGACCATTGTTTTGAAAGAGTATATCGGGTGGGTGTACTACCGGCTTCGCGGCTGGCTCTGATTATCTGCTTTTCTTTAATCGGCGGTGTGCCGTTTTTTTGAACGTCCGGGTCGGGCCAGGTTCCGGTCGATTTCCCTTAACGGCAAGGGGCTTTTCAAGAACTTCTCTCCGATTTCATAGATCACCACATCCGGTTGGTATGTCTCGACAAGGTCCATTATCGGGTACCTGCTCAGTTCCGAATGACGGATGTGAATGACTTCCTTGATGATGCAGTGCAGATAAGGCGCGATAAAATTACTGAAAGAATCCCTGACCAGCAGCAACCGGCTGTCGGTGTCAAGGGCCGTGTTGATGATTCGTTGCGGTGCCATCCCCTGGCGCACGCGTATCTTTCTGGTGATCCGGACATCCTCGGGCGCTTTTTGTCCCAGGTGCCTTTCCAACGTCTGTTTGCGGGGCACGGAATTAAACCACGGCTGGTTGTCTTTTAGATAACAGGTTTGCGGATATTCCAGCCAGCCGTACAGGGTATTGTCTCCGGGCGTCTCATGGTAAGAGATGGCGTCAGTTAAAACAGCGCCCGGTATTTTCAATAATGTTTGCAAATGGGCGGCTGTTTCCTGGAAGGCGTAAAAACCACCGACACTGTTCCAGTGTGTTCCGCCGGGAAAATACAATGCCTCCGGACCGGACTTTTTTTGCAGCAGTCGTGCGGTCGGATCGATAACAGTAACCTGTCGCCGCATGAGTCCTTCACGTATAAGGTCGCGTCGGGATGGCGCGTCAATCCCCCGCTGGGCCCAGTCCGGCAGCTTTTCAGGGTAAATCGTGTGCTTGTCCGGCGCTACCAGCAGCATAAAGGGAATGCCTTTGTCTGCCAGCGCGTCGCGCAGGGTCACGAAAAACCTGATCGCTTTTGGAATATCCCCACGACTTTCCCAGTCCAGTCTGCGGTGCTGGGTAAGTGCATCGCAGGACTGATCGCCTAAAAACAGCCAGCCGTCTTTGCCGATGGTTACCCGGTCGGGCTTGGCGGAAACGCCCAGATCGGCATACAGCCGGGTCATCGCCTTGATCAGTTCAAAGCGAAAAATGACCCTGTCATTGAACCATTCCTCCAGGGCTTCTGATTCTTTGTCAAAACGGATGGAAAAAGTCGGTGCGGGTGCCGGTTTTCGGCGTTCGATGCGGGAGAAACGTTTCGTATCCGGCGCCTTGAACATGCCCAGCATGGGAAACACCAGCACGATCAGGAGCCCCAAAATGCAGCATATATCAAATATGGAAGAATGGTTTTTGGGCATGGCTAAAACCGGAAATAAATAAATGGATTATAGGCCCCGTTATATAGATGTATCATGGAAAGAAACATGACAAGGCCGCCCCATACCAGAAGTGATGCCTGTAACAAGGTATAACACGGGTTGAAGCCGCCCTGCCGAGGCTGCCATTGCTGTTTCAAACGGGTAAAGGCGACAACCGGCAGGCCGGTGGCAGCCACCACGCCCACGATCATGGAAAGCAATACCGGAGCAGAGGCGAATTCCGAAAAAGAGCGGGCATAAGCGTAAGAACCCGGGTCGCCCAGAAGGGCTCTGGTATAAAGCCAGGCCTGGCTCATATCTTCGGACCGGAAAACGATCCAGCCGGTCATTACGACCAGCAACGCGTATCCATGCCGGAAGACGTGAGGTGTCCGCTGGAGAACGCGTTCAAATCCGGCCCGTTCAATAACCAGGAACAGACCGTGCCAGCCCCCCCAGAGCACAAAGTTCCAACTGGCGCCATGCCACAATCCGCATAGCAGAAAGACAATCCAAAGGTTCAGGTAAGTACGCCGTTGGCCGGCTCGATTGCCGCCCAGGGGGATGTATAGATAATCCCGCAGCCAGGTGGAAAGGGAAATGTGCCAGCGCTGCCAGAATTCACGGATTGACTTTGAAATATAAGGATAGTTGAAGTTCTCAGGAAAATGAAAACCCAGCATCAGCCCAATCCCGATGGCCATATCGGAATAGGCGGAAAAATCAAAATAGATCTGCAGGGTGTATGCCGCGATGCCCCACCAGGCAACGGCCGTTGAAAGCTGATTCGGGGGCATGTTGAATATGGCGTCAGCCGCCTGGGCGATGATGTTGGCGAGGAGGACTTTTTTGGCCAGGCCGACAACAAAGCGTCTGGCACCGGCTGCGAATTGTGACCGCTCATTGCTTCGTTTGACAAGTTCGGCGGAAATTTGATTGTAGCGGACGATGGGGCCTGCCACCAGCTGGGGGAACATGGAAATATAACAGGCCAGCTGGTCAAAGCGCCTGGTGGCCACGGCAGTGCCGCGGTACACGTCAATGATGTAGCTGAGCGCCTGAAAGGTATAAAAACTGATCCCCAGCGGCAGGCTGATTTCCGCCACATCGCGCAGCCGTGTCGCGTCGATGCCCAGCCATTGTGCTATGGCGGCAACGTTGTTCAAGGCAAAGTTGGCGTATTTGAAATAACCCAGAAAACCGAGGCATAAAACCACGGTGACAGCCAGAACCCATTTGCGGCCGGCAGATTTTCCATTGCCTTCACCGCTCTGCGTTTCTGCCTCACCGTTGCTCAATAGAATACCGGCAATCCACACCACAGCGATCAGGGCCACCATTCCGATTACCAGTTGCGGTTCACCCCAGGCGTAAAATATGAGGCTGAAGACCAGTAAAACCCCGTTGCGCAATCGTACAAACCGGGCAGGCACCAGAAAATATGCGGCCAGCATTAACGGTAAAAAAAAATGCAGGAATATAAGCGAACTGAAAACCATTGTCGTTAAGAAACTGTTTATTAATAAAAAGGTTGATGTAGTCGTAAAAAGTCATCATTTGGATGGCAAAGTAAAAAGTTCAAGATCAAGGCGCGCAAATCCTGAGGAATGCAGCGTACATAGAAGTACGTGAAATTCCGAAGGATGAAGCGCAACGCAGATATTGAACTTTTTACGACGCCATCAAGGTTAACGATCTGTTTTTGTTGCATAGTCAATAACAGCGGTCCCATTTCTTGTCAATGCTTTTTCTCCACCCCGGGTTCTGACGAAAATATTGACACCCGCGGACGCCCTTGTTATGGATAATGGCCATGAGTCAGAAGGAATCGATTAATAATCTTAAAGAAAAATTTAAAAGCCTTGGTAAAAAATCCAGGTCTTTTGTAAACAGATACACTATGGCAAATAACGACAAAATACTGTTTGTGCATATCCCTAAAACGGCCGGGATATCAATCTATAATGCCCTGGCCGAAGCCGTCGGAGGACATGACCGGGCGATACGTTTCCCAAGGAATTCAGAAGAAGAAAGAGAAAAGTACCTCTCCATGACCAGGACAGAGGTACGGTCATATAACCTTTTATCCGGGCATTTCCCGCTCCCCTTTTTCTTAAGACAGCCAATTTCCGATTACAAAGCGGTCACGGTGTTCAGAAACCCGGTGGACCGTGAACTTTCAGCTTATTTTTACATTAAAACGGATCCGGATCATCCTTTAAATACGGAGTGGTTCAGGTCTTTAAATTTGTATCAATATATCGAGCATCGTCAAGAAAAAGGCAATGCCAACCCGCAGTGCCTGTTCATGTGCGGCGAAAGGTCATTTGAAAAGGCAAGAAAAGCCGTTGATGAACAGCTTTTCCTGACGGCACCGCTTGATTATGTTAAAGACTTTCTGGAGGTGCTTGCAAAGCGGCTGGAGATTCCCATTAATCCCCCTGAGAGAGCCAATAAAACCTCTTTCCGCCTGACAGTTGACGAAATCCACCCGGACATTAAAGCCGGGTTTGAATCGTTGACCCGGGAGGACCAAAAGCTTTACGAATATGTTAAGGAGAAGTTTGAAAAAGAATTTCTTTAAAAAAATGGTAAAGTGCTATAATTTGTTCAGAATTGGCATTTGGGGGAATTCCTGGCCGGGCAGAATAAGAAAGAGGGGTTATGGGACAATTGAATGACAAACGGGTACTGGTGACCGGCTGTTGCGGTACGGTCGGCGGAGAACTGGTCCGCCAACTGCTGTCGGACTATGCCGTTAAAGAACTGGTGGGGCTGGACAACAATGAAAGTGAACTGTTTTTTACCCAGCAGCGCTACAATGATTATTCGGCGCATTTTTTTCTGGCTGATGTCCGGGACCAGCAACGTTTGATACGGCTGTTTTCAGGGGTGGATATCGTTTTTCATGCGGCTGCTTTCAAACACGTTATCCTGTGCGAGGTGTCGCCGTTCGAAGCCGTTCAGACCAATATCAACGGTGTACAGAATGTTATCCTGGCCGCTACTGAAAACCGGGTCAAAACAGTTGTGTTTACCAGCTCGGACAAGGCCGTCAACCCGACCAATGTCATGGGGACCTCCAAGCTGATGGGCGAACGGTTGATGACGGCCGCCAACAGTAACCTGCGCGGTGGTTTATCGGCGTTTATTTCCACCCGTTTTGGAAACGTTCTCGGGTCCCGGGGATCGGTAATTCCCATTTTCAGGGATCAGATCCGCAAGGGCGGGCCGGTTACCATTACTGACGAGGAGATGACACGGTTTATCATGAGTATCCGACAGGCAGTGCAGCTGGTCATTGATTCCGTGGCCCTTGCCAGGGGTGGCGAAGTCTTTGTCACCAAGATGCCGGTTATCCGCATCCTGGATCTGGCCCATGTCATGATCGCAGAACTGGCGGGAAATTATGGCCATTCGCCGGAAGATATAAAGATCGAAATCATCGGTAGCAAGCCCGGTGAGAAACAATACGAAGAACTGATGACCGGTGAGGAGGTTCGCCGTTGTGTTGAACTGGAGCGGTATTTCGTGGTCAAGCCGGCCTTTACCTCACTTTACCGGGACCTGACCTATTCCTATCCCGATGTGATCAACGGCGTGGTTGACCGGCCTTATCATTCGGCCAATGAGCCCGCCCTGGACCGTGAGCAGCTGCGCCGTTTCCTGATCGATAACGAACTGCTGGAGGGTGAGGAAGAAGATACGTTCCGGCCGGACAGGCGCTATTAGGGGTTGTGGTTATGTCGAACATTCTGATTCTCGGTGGTGACGGTTATCTGGGCTGGCCGACGGCCATGTATTTTTCCGCCCGCGGCCATGACGTCACGGTGGTCGATAATTATTTTCGTCGAAATGCCTGTACGGAACTGGATGTGGGCATGCTTTACCCCATCCCGACACTTGTTGCCCGGGCCAAAATCTGGCATGAAAAAACCGGTAGAGAGATCCGGGTGGTCATCGGCGACCTGACGGACCCCGAGATCATGCGGGGCCTGTTTGACGGCCGGGTGACCTATGTCTGGCCCCCGGAAAAGGCTTTTGCGGGCATCCCGGAAACGGTTTTTCATTATGCCGAACAACCTTCGGCGCCTTATTCGCTGATCAATTACAAGTATGCCAATATCACGATTACGAATAATCTTCTGGTGACCAACAACCTGGTGTTCGCACTCAAGGATTTTGCGCCGTCGACCCATGTGGTCCATATCGGCACCATGGGTGAATACGGCACGCCTGATATTGATATTGAAGAAGGATGGCTCGACATCACCCACAAGGGCCGGACGGATCGGTTTCTGTTTCCCCGACAGGCAAGTTCTCTGTATCACACCACCAAAATTATGGATACAGACCTGATGTGGTTCGGGGTGCGCATGTGGAACCTGCGGATAACCGACCTGATGCAGGGTCCGGTCTACGGTTTTAAGACCGAAGAAACCGGCGATGATGAGCGGTTGTACACGCTTTTTAATTATGATGAGATTTTCGGCACCATCATC
Source organism: Desulfosudaceae bacterium (assembly GCA_963674745.2). Taxonomy (GTDB): domain Bacteria; phylum Desulfobacterota; class Desulfobacteria; order Desulfobacterales; family Desulfosudaceae; genus JBFMDX01. The sequence continues at coordinate 255,169 of CAXXDV010000003.1, forward strand.
AACCGGTTTGTCCTTCAGGCGGTTGTCGGGTATCCGCTGACGGTTTATGGAAAAGGGGGGCAGACACGCGGTTATCTGAATATTAACGATACCCTGCAATGTGTTTACAAGGCCTTTGAAACACCGGCCAAAGCAGGTGAACTGCGGATTTTTAATCAGATCATGGAAACCTTTTCGGTCAATGAACTGGCGGAAAAGGTGCGAGCCGTGGGTAGTGCCCGGGGACATGAGGTGACGGTCGACCATATTGAAAACCCCCGCAAAGAAGCCGAGGAACATTATTACAATCCGGTTTACCAGGGCCTGATTGATATCGGTGTCGAACCCCATTATCTGACCGATGAGGTACTGGCATCTTTTTTTGAGGCGGTTGAAAAGTTTCGGGATAATGTGCGTCGGGATGTGATTTTCAGGGGCGTCAAGTGGTGATGGCTTCGTAAAAAGCCCAAGATCGGCGTTGCGCTGCATCCTTCGGAACTTCATGTACTTCTATGTACGCTGCATTCCTCAGGATTTGCGCGCCCCAATTTTATATCTGGGGCTTGAACTTTTTACTTTGCCATCAGGATTTTGTACGAGGGAGTTAATAGGTGATTATGCTTGACAGTCTGGTGTAGTTTCGTTTAGATCAGAATGCGAATAAAATTGGGGGCGAACAATAATCATATTGTTTTACCGGGGCTGATCAGCAGGCCCGGCGCCTGGAAAAGGCATGACGCTTTTTCCGGTATTTCAACACATTACATGGAGGTAAGAAATGATGACAAAGAAATTCGCAGGTTTATTGTGTCTGGTGGTTCTCGCTCTGGTCGCTTTGTCCGGCCCTACGCTGGCCGACAGTCAGCAAGAAGGACTGGCTGAAAAAATCAACATTAATACGGCATCGGCTGATGCCCTGATGCAACTGAGCGGCGTGGGGCGCGCATACGCCAACCGGATTGTTGAATATCGAGAAACGCAGGGATTGTTTTCTCATATTGAAGAAATAAAGAATGTTAAAGGTATCGGTGACAGGATTTTTGAAAAAAATAAAGATCGTATCACTGTGGAAATCAAAACAAGCAAGAAGACTGATCAATGAGGCAGATGATGTAGCATCAGTCGCTGTTTTGTTCGCCCTCGGCAATGTGCGGTATGGCACTGCGGCATGTACCGCGACCATGCCGCACATTTGTTTTTGACGGCTTCGTAAAAAAAATAATGGAGCCGTCAAACGGCCGTTCGCCCGTTTATGGAAAACAGAGTCAATGAAGCGCTTGTATTTTACCAGAAACAGCGTGGTTGTCATTCTGACCGACTTTCTTCTGGTCGGCCTGGCCTTTTATCTGTCTTTTCTTCTGCGTTTTGATTTTCAGATTCCCCGGCACCATGCCGAGGCGCTGTGGGATGTCTTCCCGCTGGTCCTGCTGATCAAGCCGGTAATTTTTTATTATTTTGATTTTTACCGGGGTATGTGGCGATATACCAGTCTTTCCGATCTGTTGAACATCTTTAAAGCAACGATTTTCAGCAGTCTGATTATCGTGGGCGCCATATTGTTTCTCAATCGGTTCGAAAATATACCCCGGTCGGTGTTTCTGATTGACTGGCTGCTGACAGGCCTTTTTGTGTCCGGTTTCCGGATCATGATCCGCTTATATTTTGAATACAGCACCGGCGCCAGGCTGACCGATATTTTCAGGATATTGCTGACCGCTGTTTTTCAACGCGGCAAGGCCGGTGAGACAAAGAAATTGTTAATTGTCGGCGCCGGCAATTGCGGCGAAAAAATTCTTCGTGAAGTCCAGTCCGATTCGCGGCTGGGCTATCATGTGATGGGCTTTCTGGACGATAACCCCGCCAAGATCGGCATGAAAATCCATGGCGTAACCGTCCTTAACAGCGTCGCCTTCTTAAAAAATATCGTCGCCAGGGAAAACGTCGCCGAAGTCATCATTGCTGTCCCCTCGGCAACTTCCGGCCAGATGCGGCAAATCGTCCAGTATTGTGAAGACAGTGGCGTGAAGTACAGAACCGTGCCGGGGTATGCGGAACTGGTCAACGGCAGAATCTCGATTTCAGCGGTTCGTGAGGTCGCCTACCAGGATCTGCTGGGCCGGGAGGCGGTTACCCTGGACATCGATCAGATCGGTGCCTATTTGAGGGGGCAGAATGTTATTATTACCGGTGCGGGCGGTTCCATCGGTTCCGAACTCAGCCGCCAGGTCTGCCGTTTTAATCCCGCCCTGGTGATCCTGTTTGAACGGGCGGAAACGTCCCTGTATGAAATTGATCTTGAATTGCGTGATGTCTTCAGGGCCTCGGACATCGACCTGGTAGCGGTGTTAGGAGACATCCAGGACCGGCGTCAGCTTGATGCCGTATTTGAAAAATACGCACCCGGCGTGGTTTTTCACGCGGCCGCCTACAAACATGTGCCCATTCTCGAAGCCCACCCCTGGAAGGCGGTCAAGAATAATATCTGCGGCACGCAGAATCTGGTGGAAATATCGCTTGCGCACCATGTTGAACGTTTTGTTTTTGTGTCCACCGACAAGGCGGTCCGTCCCGCCAACGTGATGGGTGCTTCCAAGCGGATTGCCGAGATCCTTTTGCAAAGTCAGGACCACGGCAGTGATGCCGGCACACAGTTTAAAATCGTCCGTTTCGGCAATGTCATCGGCAGCGCCGGCAGCGTTATCCCTTTGTTTAAAAAACAGATTGCCAGGGGTGGTCCGGTGACGGTGACCCATCCGGAAGTGACCCGTTATTTCATGACCATTCCCGAAGCCTGCCAGCTGATACTACAGGCCGGCGCCATTGACAGCCAGCAGGGCAGTAAAACCGAAGTGTATATCCTCAAGATGGGCACACCGGTTAAAATTGTAGACATGGCACGTGACCTGATTCGGCTTTCCGGTTTCAAACCTGAAGAGGATATAAAGATTGAGTTTACGGGCCTGCGTCCCGGTGAAAAGCTATACGAAGAGCTGATGACCGCGGAAGAAGGCCTGGTTCCGACATCGCATACAAAAATTCTGGTGTTAAACGGTCATGAATCCGACCTGACCGTTTTGAATGAAAAGATTGTCCAGTTGATGAGATCGGCCGAAAACCAGGACGATGAGAAAATCAGGGCCGTTTTAAAAGAAATTGTTCCCGAATTTCAACCCGGAGAAAATAATGAGAAACACTGATGCTGCGCCTGTCGGCGAATCGCTTCTGGTCAACCTTCTGGTTGATGACCATAAAAGCACGTCTTTAAAAGAACAGGCACTCGGATTTCAGGAGATTATCGTAAACAACAGGCAGTTGTGTGATCTTGACCTGATGGCCACCGGTGTATTTACGCCTTTATCCGGATTTATGACCCGTGCCGATTACGAAAGTGTGCTCGAGGGGATGCGTCTGGTTGATGGCCGGCTTTTCCCTATCCCTGTCTGCCTTGATGTTTCTGCGAAGCAGGCGGAGTCTTTTGACATCGGGCAGCCGGTGGCCTTGAGAGACCAGGAGGGGCTGCTGCTGGCGGTTATGACAGTTGAAGATGTATGGCACGTGGATCGTAAACGGGAAGCAAAGGCGGTTTACGGTACAACGGACACAAATCACCCGGGAGTGCACTACCTGATGTCCGTATGTAAGGACTGTTACATCGGCGGTCGGCTGGAAGTGGTTCAGTTGCCGATTCATTTCGATTCCCGGCAATTAAGGCGAACGCCTCTGGAGATCAGGCAGTTATACAAAAAACTGGGCTGGCAGCGGATTGTCGGCTTTCATACCCGGCAACCCATTCACCGCCCCCAGTTTGAAATGACCATGCGGGCTATGAGAAGCGCCAGGGCCAACCTGCTTTGCCTGCCGAGTGTGGGGATGACCGATCCGGGTGATTTTGATCATTATATCCGGGTCAGGTGTTACAAGCGGGTGGCCGACTATTATCCGCTGGATGCTTTTGTGCTGAACCTGCTCCCCATGGCCATGCGAATGGCCGGGCCAAGGGAAGCACTGCTGCATATGATCATTGCCGCCAATTTCGGGTGTACGGATTTTATCATCGGCCCGGATCATGCCAGCCCTGAAAAAAAGGAGAATGGCGGTGTGTTTTATGGGGCCGGACTGGCAGTTGAAACAGCCACCGCTTATTCCGCTGAGGTGGGGGTTCATGTCATTCCTTTTAATGAAATTGTGTATCTGCCGTTTGAAGACGACTATCTGCCCGTTGACGAGGTGCCCGAAGGCAGTCAGTGTATTTCCCTGTCCGGTGCAATGATTAAAAAACGGTTGGGAACAGGCAAGAAGATCCCTGAATGGGCGACGTTTCCGGAAGTGCTGGAAGAACTGGAACGGGCCTATCCCCCGCCTGCCAAGCAGGGATTTACCGTTTTTCTGACCGGTCTGTCAGGCGCCGGTAAATCAACTGTCGCCAAAATTCTGTACGCCCGCTTTCTTGAAATCGGTACCCGGCCCGTGACCCTTTTGGACGGTGATATCGTAAGGCATAATCTGTCCAGTGAGTTGAATTTTTCAAGAGAACACAGGGATATCAACGTCAAACGAATCGGCTTTGTGGCCGGTGAAATAACCAAGAATCGGGGTATAGCCATTTGCGCACCCATTGCCCCTTATACCGTCACCCGAAACGAAGTGCGACAGGTCATCGAGGCCTATGGCGGTTTTATCGAAGTATATATTTCAACACCTATCGCGGAATGTGAAAAGCGGGATCGAAAAGGCATGTACGCCAAGGCCCGGGCCGGATTGATTACAGGGTTTACGGGTATCGACGATCCTTATCAGGTACCGGAGACACCGGACATTGCGATTGATACCACCAACCTGACACCGGATGAGGCGGTCCAGGAGATTTTGGTTTTACTCGGTGAGAGGGGCTATATTTAGTATGGGTTCGGGGTTCGGGGTTCGGGGTTCGAGGTTTGGGGCGCCGGTTTCAGGGCTTTAAAACATGGTTTTAAAGTTTTAGGGTTTTAAGTGTTATGTGATTAAGTGGTTAAGTGGTTATGTGACTCCCGGATGAGACCGGCAATGCGTTGCGGGCTGTTGAAAAACGCCATGATCAACTAAAAGAGAAATGTCTGCTGTTCAAAAGCCCTTGCTATTATTGACTTTAGCAAAGCTTGACTTATCGACTCTGCGCTATTCGGGGTTTTTCAACAGCCCGAATGCGTTGCGAGTGTCCGAAGGACAAGAGCTAACAGAGAAAAGTATATTGTAAGGGCTCAAGGGGAAAAAAATGAGTGATTAAGGAATTTAACCCCTTAATCACTTAATCACATAAACACTTAACCACATAAAACCCTAAAACTTTAAAACCTTAAAACCTGGAAGACGGCCGGGTGTGCGCCGCTTATTTCGGCGATAAGTTAATCGTCAAACCGTCCCGGGTGGGTGTAAAAACCGGGGTCAGGGCTTGACTGGTTCTCAAATCCGCGACAATTCTCAGTTTATCCGCATGTTGTCCGAGTCTTACGCGGCTGATATAACCGGTGGCCACCTTTTTCTCCAGAAACGGCGGCTTTTCCCATTCGCCCGGTAAATCAATGACCAGCCTGGGCGGGCTTGAAAGCGGAAAAGATTTATATTCCCCAACAGGGCCGTTTGCCATGATCTTTACCTGAAGCGAATCGCCGGTTTTTCTAAAATCAATATCAGACAGTTTATGCACCATGTTCGGGTCAGCCACGATGGTGGCCGCTGCCGGTGGTTTTGGGGCAGGCGGTGCGGCCGGTGTCGGTTTTGGAGGAGTTGGCTTTACGGGCTGTGCCTGTGTCGTTACAGGTTCGGCGGGTTGAGCTGGAGCAGTAGTGGTTGAGGTCGGCGGGATCTCTCTGGCCGCGGGTTCCGGAGATGGTTTCGTTTTAACCACAAGTTTTGGCCGGGACGTGGGCACAGGGCTGGTCGTCGGTGTCGGTATGGACCTGGACGCGGGAGCCGGTTTGGCTGCAGGTTTTGGCCTGGCTGTGGGTTTGGGCTCGACCGCAGGCGCAGGCGTGGAGACTGTTGCGATGGGTTGGCCCGAATCTTTAGAGGATGCCATTCGGGGTTCGCCGGGTTGTTTCTGCAGGAGCAACACGATCACAACCACCAGTGCCACCAGAACCAGCGACAGCACGACAACCATGCCGATTAAAGGTCCTTTTTTGCCGGCTTTTTTCTTTTTGGCCGGTTTCATTTTGCTTTTTTTGGGGGCCGGCTCTTCTTCCTCCTCGTCCTCCTCTTCCTGGTCCTCCTCCTCTTCTTCCTCAAGCTCGGAGAAATCAGCCAGGTCTTCAATCTCCGGAACCGCTATTTTCTTTTTCGGCGTTTCTTTTTTAACGGGTTGCGGGGCTTCTTCTTCCACTTCCTCCATTTCTAATTCCACTTCGAGTTCTTCAGGGTCTTCTGTTACCGCTTCTGTATCATCCCCGTCTAACTCGAGTTCAAAGTCATTCGGAGAACTGTTGCTTTCTTTTGGCGGGTCTTTATATTCTGCGGCAGGCGTTTCGCCGGATTCCTCAGAAATAAACGTATAATCGTCATCCTCATCGTTGCCCTCCATACCGGGAGGCGACAATGAAATGGTTTCTTCATCTTCAGGTGCCTGCCGGACGATGGTGCGTTCTGTCAATTCGAGAATTTCCCAATCATCATCCATGGACATCATCTCGCTCAGTTCTTCAGTCGCTTCCGGCTTGCCTTTTTTGGAATCCTGATCGGGCTTCTTTTTTTTTGCCATATTCTCCCCCATGGCGGAAAGGTTAGAATCTTGGTAATTAATTAAATATATCTTGTTTGACATAAAAAGTCTAATAATTTTCGTCAATGTATGCCCACGGTGGTCGTTTCGGTTTAAAAAGTCGCGCCAGGAAAAGCGGCAGAATATGTATTTACTTGATTTTTAAGGCACAAGACGGAAAGATGAACATTTTTTAATGTAACCAGGTGGTTGACCTGTTTCTGTGTTAAGTAGCAGAATGCGGGTTAAAACAGGAGATACTTTCGGCCAGAACGGTGCGGACTTTATCGAGCATAAGACACTTTTCAAAGCAGGCCGGGAACTCGTTTTTTCTCTCACAATCCCGGCATGGGCTTTTAACAAAATAGCCGACTTCAAAATCAAACTTCGATCTGTTTGCTGTTATTTCATACATAGTTAATATTTATCACAGGATTTTCTAAAAGTAAAATTACTATAATTGGATCCTTTCCAATTCCCTTGACCCCTCAACCCCTATTCGTTATTCATGGCCTCGGCCAGTACCGAGACCGGGTGCTTGACCGGATACCGGGTGTTGGCTTCAATCTGCCATTTGCAGGTTTCACAATCGGTGATGACAATGTCGGGATTGACCTGGTTGATCTGATCAAAAAGATGTTGCCCGATCTGTTGGCCGATATCGTGAAATTCTTTTTTAAAACCGTAGGTGCCGGCGATACCGCAGCATTCTGAATGCAGCACGACCAGGTTCAGGCCGGGAATGGCTTTTAATACCGCTATGGTATGGATCATTCCACCGGTCCGATCCAAATGACAGGGCGAATGATAGGCCGCCGTCAGGTTGACCGGTTGCATGGGCGGCAGGTTGTTGTTTTTAATTTCCCGGTGCAGAAACTTGGTGATGAATTCCAGCCGGTCGTCAATGGCGCCGGTATCCATGGACAACAGGTGGGGATAGTCCTGCTTGACGGTCAGGACACATGAGGAAGACGAAAAAACGATTTTCATGTCTGAATCATCGCTGACGGCGCGGCGCAGGCTGGTAATGTTGAAAGCCGCATTTTTTCTGACTTGCGTAAAATTGCCGGCAGCAATCAGCGGTACGCCGCAGCACTTCTGGGGTGGCGTTAGCACACCGATGCCCATGGCATTGAGCACGGCAATAACGCTTTTTCCCAGGGCATGGTCATAATAATTGACATAACAGCCGTGGAAATATACCACTTTCCGGGGAAATGCCTGTTGTTCCTGATGACGTGTTGTGTTGCCGGCCGTGAATGTGCCCCGGTCGAATTCGGGCATGGAGGCTTTATCGCTGATCCCCATGAACAGACTCAACAAAAATTTGGTCACCTTCAGTTTGATAAGCGGGTTGACCATCAGGGAAAAGGTTGCTGCCAGCCGGCCGGTGATGTCCGTGCGGGTCAGAAAAAAATCCCGCAGGCGGTGCTTTTTTTTCAGGCGGATGTTCCTGGCCCGGTAGATAAAATCGGTTATCCGGACGCCCGAGGGGCAGACGGTTTCACACCGTTTGCAGTTGTTACAGTAAGACAGCGACTGGTCAATCAGAAACGGTGATTTAATGCGCATCCGTTCCGCGTCCGGGCCGGAATACTTGGGGCCGGGATAAAGGTCCGTGGCTCTGGCAACCGGGCAATAAGCCGTGCATATGGTGCACTTGATGCAGCAGTCAAAGCTGGTATTGTCGAGGTTGATCATGACCCGTCCCTGTCCTCCGGATGTGTCTTGTCACGCACATGGGCGGCGATCTGTTTGGCCGCTTTGTAGCCGGTGGTAATGGCCACGCCCCCGCCGCTGCCCTCACTGACCGGGTTGTAGCCCGAAAGTACCGCACCGGCACAGTAAAGATTGGTGACGGTCCGGCCGGAAGCGGTTTCGGGGCTCAAGTTGCCGTCGGTCTTCACGCCGGCCCGGAGAAAGTCGTGACTTTTGGGGGAAAAAAATGTCTCTGCGGACAGGGCCGTACAGTCGGGGGGGATATCCAGCCGGCAGTCAAACACCGGTTCGGTCATGCGGCCGTAGCGGCTGGCCAGCCCTTTTGAAAAAAAACTGCCGCTGGCCAGAACATAACAGGCGGCCCTGATATCGTCCTCCTGGTTTTGGGTATGGACAGAAACGACCCGGTCATTTTCAACAATTCCGCTTTCGATGGTTTCACTGGCGATAAAGATTCCCCCCTGGGCGGTGAAGCGGGATTTGAGGGCGTTGTCCAGTCGCATGCCCAGGATGGACGGCGGCAGTGTGGGGATTTCGTAAATCAGCCGGTCGGTTGCCCGGCGCAGTTCATCCACTATTTCCGGGTAGCGGTTTAAACCGAGAAAGGCCGGTAACGCAATGATATCGGATTTTCCGGCTGCTACGGCAATGGCCCGGGCCACATCCTGCAGGTCTGCCGCGGCATCCAGGATCCGGGCCACGTCAACAGACCGCATATCCGCGGTACCGTAGGCGGCTGTTTTTTGACCGGGCAGTTCGATCTCGGCACAGGTGACGGGGCAATGGGAAAAAAGTTTGTGCCTGTTCAGGTTGGCCGCCGCCAGGACAGGATGAAAATCCCGGAAGCCCTTAATGTTCAAAATGGCGATGCACGGCTTTTTTTCAAACACGGTTTTGATTTCCCGGGTGAACACGCTGGCCGGGGAAAAGAAGGTCGGTTTCAGGGTGCCGACGGCGGTAACGTGAAAATGGTTATCGCGACTGTTGGAATGCAGCCGGAATCCCTGTGTATCGGTTTCCCGCTGAAAGAAATCCATGGCTTCGACAACGTCGTCCAGGCCGCATTTGGTGTAAGGGTGTTCGGGATTGGCTTTGGTGAAATCCGGCAGGGCCTCAATGGGAGAGAATACCACTTCCCGGCCCGGGTGATGACCCAGCAGGTCAATCGATCCGGATGAGAAATGGAGCGCGCTCATGCCCGAAGAGATGACGGCGCAGGAAAGCCCTTCGGCCAGGCACTTCAGTCCGCAGGTCAGTCCCGCCAGCCCCCCGCCGATGATGACGCAGTCGTAGTCATTCTCGTAAGCGATATTCATAGTCTATATGTTAAGCCACAGTAAGTGTTAAGATTGTCGTTAAAGGCAAAGGGGTTTAAATTTTAAGGTTTTTATCGCTAATGCTGTAGGGGCGGCCCCCTGTGGCCGCCCGGAAAAAGGGCACCCACAGGGGGGTGCCCCTACAACATCAGCGGGCTGCGTCGAAAAATATAAAACATTCGTGTTAATACCCTAAAACCCTAAAACTTTAAAACCTAAAACGAGAAATTTTAAATTTCCTCCACCATTTCCACTCCGTCGCCTTCACCCGAAGATCCGGCCACGATTTTTCCCATGCCGAACATGCCTTCGCATACCCAGTAGGCGAATTCAGCCTCCCGCAGCGTATCTCCCCACAGAACCGGGCGGATGCCTTTCCACCGTTCTTCTAAGAAATCGATCAACATTTTGGTGGCCTCACTGCCGTCCGTGCCTTTAAAATCAATAAACGCGCCGGCGCAGCGGTAGGCGCATAAAAGGCCCTGGCAGGGGCCCATGCCGATCCGGGTCCGGCGGCGCAGGTCCACGATATCGGTCACATTTAATTTATCAATCGCATAGGCCACTTCCCTGGCCGTGACCATTTCGCACTCGCAGATCAGGTTTTCATCCGCCCCGCCGCCTGCCAGAATGTCCCTGGCCCGCGTGCCGTGGCGGTAATAGGTGGATTCAATGACCGATTCACCGAAGTGCCGCCGTCGTTTGATGAGCGCCGGTTGTTTCTCCGACCCGGGCAGGGGCAGGCGGTGGGTTTCGCATTTTTTGTCAACACCCAGCTTGGGGCAGGCCAGGTCGGTTGCCTGTTCAGCCATCAGCCGGTAGGTCATGAGTTTGCCGCCGGCAATGGTGATCAGATTATCCACCCCGTCCCGTTCTTTATGGTCCACCAGCACGATGCCCCGGGTGATGTCCCGGCCGTAGGTGTCTTTGCCGGTGGCCACCAGCGGCCGGACACCGCAGAAGGCCCGCAACACACGGGTCTTCGACAGGTTGGGCACCAGTTTTTCACCGTCATCCAGAAGGGTTTTTATCTCCTCCGGTGTCACCGTCAGATCTTCAATGGCGTCGTAAGGAATCTTCTGCGAGGTGGTGCCGATCAGCGAAACCGTATCCCCGGGAACAAGTATGTCCCCGTCACCCGGTTTGCGGCAGCGATTGATGACCACGTTGTTAATCCGGTAATCGAGGATGACCATGGCCCCTTTGGACGGGAACATGGCCAGTTCAATGCCCGCCAGTTGGCAGATCTGCTGCCCCCAGACACCGAGGCATTGATGATGATCCGGCCGTGGATCTCAAACTGACGGCCGGTTTTTCTGTCCAGACAGCGTACACCGGTGACCGTCGTTTGATTCATGATGAACGCTTCTACACGGCTGTGGGTTTTGACCCGGGCGCCGTGCTCGACCGCGTCGAGCACATTGGCGGATGCCAGGCGGAAAGGGTCGATGGTGGCGTCCGGTACGGCAATGGCCCGGGTGATGGCGGCGTTGAGGTTGGGCTCGCATTCAAGGGCCTGATCACGGGTGATCTCTTTGGCCCCAATACCGGTCCGGCGGCAGGCGTCCAGAAGCTGTTCATGATATCGGGGGTCGTCGTCCGGCAGGGTGACAAACAGGCCGCCGGTATCTTCAATACAGTGCCGTGCGATGGCTTTTAGAATTTTGTTTTCGGAAATGCATTCCCTGGCCGATGTTTCGTCCTTGACGGCATATCTCGCTCCGGAATGCAGCAGCCCGTGATTCCGGCCGGTGGTGCCGGCCGCGAAGTCGTGTTTTTCAACCAGCACGCAATCGATACCCCTTAAGGCACAGTCCCTGAGGATGCCGCAACCGGTGGCCCCGCCGCCGATTATGATTGCGTCTGTTTCAATTCGTTCCATCGCTGGTCGACTTCCTGCTGGATTTTTTCAATCTTGTCCTTCGACAGGGCCTTGAAACGTGACTGTCCGGACAGGTATTCTGTCACTGGTTTACGGTCTTTTTTAAGCAGCTTTTTTGACGCGTCGGTCAGGGTCAGGGTGTTGTTTTCAAATTCGTAAAGTTCGTACAGGCCGGATTCCACGGCCAGTTTGCCCATTTTTACGGTCAGGCGCGGTTCAAATCCCCAGCCCGACGGGCAGGGCGTATGAATGTGAAAGTATTTGATGCCGGTCAGTGTTTTGGCCTTTATCAGCTTGTTATAAAAATCCAGCGGGTATGAGGCCGAACAGGAGGCCACGTAGGTAACGTCGTGGGCGGCGATGATTTTGGCCACATTTTTTCGCTGCTGGGGTTTACCGCTGATGGGCGTGGTGGTGGTCAGGGCCCCGGCCGGGGTGGTGCCGGACCGCTGGATGCCGGTGTTCATGTATGCTTCGTTATCATAACAGAAGTAGATGAAGTTTTCATTCCGTTCACAGGCCCCGGACAGGGCCTGGATGCCGATGTCGCTGGTTCCGCCGTCGCCGGCCCAGGCCGCGACAATGGTGTCTTCCTGCTTGCGGGCCCGGAGTGCGGCCTGCACGCCCGAGGCGGCAGCAGCCGTGGAGGCGAAGGTGACGTTCAAACAGGGCAGCTGGGTGGCCGCAATGGGATAAAGCCCCTGAAGCACCGTCAGGCAACTGGGCGGCACCACCAGGATGGTGTTCCGGCCCAGGGCTTTGAGCCCGATGCGGTAAATCAGGGAAAGGCCGCATCCGGAGCAGGCCCGATTACCGGGATGGACCAGTTCTTCAACCGGCAGGTCTATGGCTTTTGTAACAGTGGTCATAATATCTAATCCTTAATTTATATCTGATAGTCCTATCCATTGCGGCGATTCGGCGCTGGCGGTTTCCGGGTCGGCGCAAAATTCGTTCAGGGCGTTCTGCAGATCGGCGGTTGTTATGGTTCGGCCGCCCAGGCCCACGATGCAATTGTGCAGGCAGGGCCGACGGGGTCGGTTATACAGGGCGGCTTTGATTTCACCGGCCAGAGGGCCTTCATATCCGTAGCTGATGGCTTTTTCAAAAACCAGCACACCCCGGGCATTCTCCAGGGCCCCGGCAACTTCTTCCGCGGGAAAGGGCCGGTAAACACGCAGGGCAATCACCCCCACCTTGACGGATTTTACCCGCAGGGTGTCCACCACCTTTCTCAGCTGCCGGGAGAGCGATCCCAGGCAGATGGTGATAAACTCGGCATCTTCACAACAATAGGCCTCATAAAAGGGATTTACTTCCCGGTTGAACTCGGCCGAAAAGTCTTTGGCCGTCTGTTCGATGACGGTCAGGGCCCGCCTTTGATCCTGCTGCAGGTTATGCCGGATTTCCATGTAAGCCGGGGCCGTGTCTCCCCTGACATCCGGTCGGGTGTAAGGCAGAGTGACCGTGTTCAGGTTCATGGGGGATGACGGATCGAGCAGGACATCGGGCGCTGAATCGGCCAGAAAAGTGTCGACTTTTTCCTGGTCCGGTATCTCAAAGGGCATGTAGGTATGAGACAACAGGTAACCGTCGTAACAGACCATAATGGGGATACGGACGGTTTCGGCGATACGGAAGGCCTGGATGACGGTATCGATGATCTGCTGGTGATTGGCGGCGTGAATCTGGATCCAGCCGGTGTCCCGCTGGGACATTGAATCCTGGTGGTCGTTCCAGACCGACCAGGGCGCGCCCACGCCCCGGTTGGCAACGCACATGACGATGGGCAGACGCGCACCCGCGGCCCAGTGAATCTGTTCGTGCATGTAGAGCAGGCCGTTGGCACTGGTGGCGGTAAAAGCCCGGGTGCCGGCGCTGGAAGCGGCGATGCACACGGACAGGGCGCTGTGTTCACTTTCCACCGGAATGTATTCGGCGGCCATTTCACCGGAGGCCACAAATTCGGAAAGCTTTTCGGTCAGCGGCGTCTGAGGGGTTATGGGATAAGCCGCGATAACCTGTGTCCGGGCCAGTTTGACGCCGGTGGCCGCGGCCGTGTTCCCTGTTTCAATGCAATGCATGGCGATTGACTCCGTTCGTATTTAATAAGTTATAATTTTTCTAAACTTGTCAGTAAAAGAATAAAAGCCTTAAGGGTTGAGTTGTTTAGGGGTTGAGTCGTTGAGGGCTTTTTTATTCAAATACCTCAACCCCTCAACCCCTCAACCCCTCAACAACTCAACAACTCAACTTCTTTACGCTTGCCTCCTCGAACCCTGAACCCAGAACCTTGACAAAAGGGCACGGCACGCCGTGCCCCTACGACATTTGCGAACGACCGGTGAACCTCGAACCTCGAACCCTGAACCTCAAACCTCCTCTTCCGTCTCATTGACCATGATAATGGCACCGGCCGGGCATTCTTCGGCACAGATACCGCAACCCTTGCAGTATTCAAAATCAAATGTCGGCGGTATGGTCCGGGTGATAACCCCTTCCGGACAATACATCCAGCACAGAAAACAGACCTCTTTGTTCGATTTGGCCGGAAGGCATTTGCTGGTATCAAGCACCGGCCGCTCCACCCGCCAGGAACCGGTATGGCCGGCATCGCCGGGGCCGGGCTCACTGTGGGAAATTTGTTCTGCGAATTTATTTTTCTTCATTTCTTTTCTCCAACAATCGTGGCGTCAAAAGCCAGTCGGGCTGATTCGACATTTTTGGCGGCATGTTTTCCTTTGAACTCTTTTCCGATAGCGTCCAGCAGGGGGGCGATCTGCACCAGCCCGGTGGCTTTGGCAAAGGCGCCGATAATGCCGGAATTAACGATGCCCCGGGGCAGGCCCGCCTGCACGGCGATTTCTCCGATGTCGGCCACGGCTGTTACCGCGCCGGGAAAGGGAAACTCGTCGGGTTGTTTAGGGGTGTTGATGATCACCATGCCGCCCGGTTTGATGCCGGCCGCGGCCGCGGCTTCATCAAACAGCCGCTCATCGAGCACCACCACGATATCGGGCTGCTCGATGGGGGAAAGGTCATAGACCTCTTCTTTGGATAGTTTTAATGAGGTAAATACCGGTGCGCCCCTTCTTTCGGTACCGAAAGTGGGGATCATGGCCACGCCCGGAAATCCCGAGGCAAAAGCCACGCCGGCCACGATCTTGGCCGCGGTGATGGCGCCCTGGCCGCCGCGTCCGTGCCAGCGGATGTCGAGTTCGTTTTTGTTCATGTTCATTTATGTGTCCTGTATTTGTTTGTTAATCCTTTTTTGAATTCAATTGTTCAATCCGGTTTTAAGGTTTTAGAGTTTTAGGGTTTTATGTGATTAAGTTTTTATGTGGTTATGGGATTGGGGATCAACCGCTTCAATTCTTTACCTAAACCTTAAAACTCTAAAACTCTAAAACCCTAAAACCCTAAAACCTTTCCCTTCATTCCGCGGCACAGCGCTTAGTTATTTCCAAGACTGGCCCCGTAGGCAGTTGCTATAATGTGCTTTTTTCTGTCCATCCCCGGGAGCGTTTCACGGCTTCTTTCCAGGCATGGTAAAGTTTTTTTCTTTCCGGTCCGGGCATCTGCGGCTGCCATTCTTTGTCCTTGGCCCAGTTGGCCGTAAGGGATTCTTTTTTGTCCCAGTATCCCACGGCCAGGCCCGCGGCATAAGCCGCGCCCAGCACGGTCGATTCGGTCACGGCCGGGCGGATCACCGGTATCTGCAGCATGTCCGACTGAAACTGCATCAGAAAATCGTTGGCGGCCATACCGCCGTCCACCTTCAGGGACTTTAAATCAATACCCGAGTCCTTGGCCATGGCATCGAATATTTCGGCTGCTTGAAAGGCGGTCGCTTCCAGCGTCGCCCGGGCCAGATGGCCTTTGTTGGCGTAATGGGTCAAACCGATCAGCAACCCCCGGGCCGTGCTGTCCCAGTGCGGGGCGAACAGGCCGGAAAAGGCCGGCACAAAATAGACGCCGCCGTTGTCGTTCACGGTCCGGGCCAGATCCTCAACCTGGGGTGACTCGATAATCAGCCCGATATTATCCCGCAGCCACTGCACCAAAGAACCGGCAATGGCGATGGATCCTTCCAGGGCGTAAATTGCCGGTTCCTGACCGATTTTGTAAGCAACCGTGGTCAGCAGGCCATGGCGTGAGGGCGTGATCTTCCGGCCGGTATTGACCAGCATGAAACATCCGGTGCCGTAGGTGTTTTTGGCTTCCCCCGGCTCGAAACAGACCTGGCCGAAGAGGGCGGCCTGCTGGTCGCCTAGAATGCCGGCCACGGGTGTACCTTCATCAACGCCCCAGCCCGAACATAAATGGCCGTATACGTCGCTCGAGGGTTTTATTTCGGGCAGCATGGTTTCGGAAATACCCATGACCTTCAGAATGTCCTTGTCCCATTCCAGGGTGTGCAGGTCCATCAGCAGGGTCCGGCTGGCGTTGGTTACATCGGTGACGTGGACCCCTTTGTCCGGACCGCCGGTCAGCCACCAGACCAGCCAGGTGTCCATGTTGCCGAACAGGGCGTTTCCCTGCCCGGCGGCCTGCCGGGCTTCTTCACAGTTGTCCAGGATCCATTTTATTTTAGGCCCGGAAAAATAGGTGGCCAGGGGCAGGCCGGTTTTGTCCCGGAACCGGTCGACCCCGCCGTCCGCGGCCAGCTCGCGGCAGATGCCGTCGGTGCGGGTGTCCTGCCAGACAATGGCATTGTAAAACGGTTGGCCGGTCCGTTTGTCCCAGACAACCGTTGTCTCGCGCTGGTTGGTGATGCCCACCGCGGCAATGGCATCAGGGAGAATATTCTTTTTCTCCAGGGCGCCGGCAATGACGGCGGCCGTGTTGGTTTTGATCTCCATGGGATCGTGCTCGACCCAGTCCGGCTGGGGGTAAATCTGACGATGCTCGAGCTGATGGCTGGAGACGATGGTGCCCTTCCGGTCAAATACGACAAAACGGGTGCTGGTGGTACCCTGATCTATGGCGGCGATATATTTCCCGGTCATGGTTTGCTTCCTTTCATCACATCGATCATGGAAAATACGGTTCCCTTATCTTTCCGGTCACAGGCCCGGTTCAGAAAAACAATGGCGTCGGCCGTGCCGCCGGCGTAAATGTCCCGTCCATTAATATTATGGGTGAATTCGAATTTTACGGTCTGGTCGGCTGACACCAGGGTGTAGGTGTGCCAGGCGTGTCCGCCGAGATATGCTTCGGGAATGTGCCAATCCCTGGCCTGTTTTTCCGGATCGCGTTCCTTGATGATATCGTTTTCCGAAAAACGGATGCCCATGGCGTTGAAATAGCCGACCATGGCTTTGGCCGTGCCGCTGGTGTCGGCTTTGCCCTGTTGATGACTTTCCTTGATGGCCAGTGAATATCCGTCAAACATGCCGGGAAATTCCCGGGCGGCATATTCCATCATGGCCTGGAAGCCGACGATCTGTTTGGCCATGTTGGGCGCGATCACGGCGCTGATATCTGATTGACGGACCGTTTCAGCCAGCTTTTCCCGGTCACCGCCGGTGGTGCCCATGACAAAGGGCAATTTTTGCCGGCAGTAGAATTCACAATTGTCATTGACCGAGGAAGGGTGGGTGTAATCGACCGTGATGAACCGGCCGCGGGTGGCTTTGATTTCTTCAATGGCCGCTTCTTTTTTGTCCGGACGGACCAGGCGCACCGTGACCGGTCCGATGGATACTTCCGGCTGCTCGATCTCCGGTCCGGTCAACGACCAGGGGATAAGCGCGAACCGGTCGTCATTGACCAGGCGGTCGGCTATCCTGGAAGCCACATTGCCGGGCAGGCCGTTTATCATTATTTCAATGGGTTTCATGCCATTTCCTTTCCTGTTCACAAACCCAAATATATTAGCAGGAAAAAGACCGTATTTCCAGCTTGTAAATAAAAATTGGTTTTAAAGTTTTAGGGTTTTAGGTTTTAAGGTGGTTAAGTGATTAAGTGATTAAGTGATTAAGTGATTATGTGGGCCCGGGTTTTCGAAAGGTTACGCTTTATATGCTCAGCTTTGACAGATCGAAAATTTGTTCTTTTTACCAGCATTTAGGGGTGATAAGCGTTAGCGCATCCACTATTGAATTTTGAGAAAAGCATGTTAACCTAAAGATGTGCCGGAAGATCTTGTAGTTGGAATTATTTTGGTTTTTATAGCAATTTCATAAAAAACAAGGCATGACCCAACTGGGGTCGGAGCAACTTGCACGGCCGGAGGTGCCCGCCTTTCCAGCCTTATGTGAAAATTTTAGATAAAGTTAAGGCTTGTAAATGCTATCAGACATTTGGAGTGACAACATGACTAACAGTTTTTTCGGAAAAATCATAATTTATTCATTTAGTGGTTTCATTATTGGTATTTTGATTCTTATTGCAGCATTGAAAACTGAGACTATACCGATTTTAGGAGCTTTTTTGACTTTATCCATAAACCTGCGAGCTGGTTGGCTTATTTTTGGTCAGATATACTAAAATTGCCCCCACAGAGTGAATTAGCTTTCGCAGTCGTGCCAATGGTCGCAGCAGTATTGCAATGGACCTTTTTGGGCTTTCTCTTTGGGTTATGGAAAAAATAAAAGTTCTTGTGTTTTGCACCCCGGCAACAAGTTGCCGGGGCCACCCGAGGCCGGGGCAATTAGAACTGACGGGGTTATTTGTACGGCCGGGGTGGCACTGACAACTTGTTGTCAGTGTGCGAAGCAAAAGAGGACTTTGAGAAACAGCCACGCCATTGGGCACGGCACGCCGTGCCCCTACATAGTCATTTCGAATTTCAATCCTTAAACTTTAAAATCCCTACCTCTCCAGAAAACCTGACAACTTACCCATCTAATCACCTAAAACTTAAAAACCCAACACACTCGCACAGCAGGCCCTTAATCAAATAACCACCTAACCACTTAATCACCTAAAACCTTAAAACCTTAAAACCCTAAAACTTTAAAACCTTGCATGCCTTTTCGGCGGTGGCGGCAAGCTTCGGAAACAATTCGGTAACATTCGCTTCCAGGGCGCGGATATTCCTTATCAAACTATCAACCGCCGCGGGGATATACGGTTCAAACTGGGTTTTGTGCTTTTTGCGGGTCAGAAAGCCGAAGGCGCCCAGGGCCTGGAGGTTCCGGGTAACGGCGCAGCAGGCATAGCCTTTGTGGAAATCGTTTGTATTTACCGATTGTTGAGATGATAATCCAATGATGTAATCGTCCAGCAGCTGTCTCTGAGTATCTACTTGAAGATTGACGTAGGGATCGATCAGCAGAGACGCCAGGTCATACTGGATGGGCCCGCGGCGGGCGCCCTGAAAGTCGATAAAAAAAGGCTGATCATTGCTGATCATGATGTTGCGGGACTGCATGTCACGATGAACGAGGCCGGAGACGGCATATCTCAAGGTCAGGTCGGCCAGGCGGGAAAATTCTTCTTCCAGGCTCATGTCGGCGGGGTCCAGGCCGAGGTAGCCGGCCAGAAATTCGTCTTTAAAATACCGGCATTCCCGGTCAATGATGACGTTACGGTCATAGGACGGGGTCTGGTATGCCCAGGCATCATCAAAATCTTCGGCACCTTTGATGGCCAGTTCCAGCAGCCGCTCGATAACCGGCCGGTAGAGCCGGATGACCGTATCGTCGTCAGTAGCAGCACGGACAGCATCCTGAAGACTGACGTCACCCAGGTCCGCCATAAAGGCCAGTCCGGCCAGGGGATCGGACAGGTATATCCGGGGCACGGCAATGCCTTTTTTAAACAGATGGCGGTTGATCATCGTGAAAGCCCTGGCTTCGCCTGTCTCGTCCGTGGTGCAAAGACCCCGATCACACGCAACCAGGGTGCCGGCTGAAGAATGAACACGAAACCAGCGGGTATCGGAGCCATCGGCGGCAAGAGGTTCAATCTTGGTGACGGTATCAACGCCGAAAGCCGCCTGCAGGGCCTGGCGGCTCATCTTTTCAAAAGCGATTTCCCGAAAGGCTTCAGGCGTGCCGATATCCTGCCATTGATGGCCTTGTGCGATACAGGCGGCAATGGTTTGTCCGTCGGCCAGCAGGTCTGAATAGACATCGATGATGTCGACAAAAGTGCCGGGGGGGATACGGTCCAGTAAGCGGGGATGGATGACATGGATACCGGTAAAGGCCAGCAGGCGTTCTCCCCCGGGGCGGGCATCGGCCGCCCGGTAAAAGCGGGCCACCCGGTCACGATCGTCGACAGCCACGGAGTTGAATCTTTCACAATCGTGCAGGACCATGGTGACGTCATGATCATGCCGCAAATGAAAACGGTAAGCACTTTCAAGGTCAATGTCGGTGATAATATCACTGTTGATTACCACAAAGGGGGTGTCGCCGAAAAAACCGGCATTGTTTTTCATGGCCCCGGCCGTACCCAGGATGTCCGGCTCGAACGAGAGCCGGACCGGAATGTCGTAGTCGCGACTTTCGCAATGGGTTTTAATTTTTTTCGCCAGATGATGGGTATTAATGGTCACGCCACTGCAACCGGCCGTTGTCAGTTGTTCGATGATGATATCCAGAATTGGCACATTGTTGATGGTAAACAGGGGTTTGGGCAGATGGCGGGTATAAGGCCGCAGCCGGGTGCCGTACCCGGCTGCCAGAATCAGGGCTTTCCATGGCGGTAAACGGGTCATGCCAGAAGCATCAGGTAATTACGGATGGTGTCTTCATAAAAATCGGCCTTGGTCCGGTCGTCGCCCTTGACCAGGGGTTCACCCGAAAAGAACCGCAGCGCGTTTTTGATGGTCGGGGTGGAAACCGCTTCTAAGCATTCGATCTCGTTGTTTTTATACATGCGGCGGCCGTGGTTCAGCGCTTTTTTAATCATTTCTTTGGCATCCGATGTTTTCGGCTCCTGTCTTAAAAAGGTCAGGGCGATCAAGTAGGACTCAAAATAAGGCGTCAAAAACGAAGAAAAGAGTTTCAGTTTTTTGAATCCGTCCGAAGTCAGGTCGAAGTTGCCGGGTATTGATTTATGGGGTGTCAGCATGCCCCGTTCAATAAAGGTGCTGACGCTCTTTTTGGTAAAATATTCGGAATCCTTGTCGGTCTGCAGAACAAATTCATTTCTGAAGAATTTACGCAGAAAGTTGAACTCCTTGTGAATGTCCAGGCTGGCGAACTGAAAATTGTCGATCTTGAGGATGGACAGGGCCGTAAAAGCGGCCGGAACAAAAAAGATGATGCAGTTGTTTTTATAATATTCCATGGCCGGCCGTTTGCTTTCGTTGACCATGTACAGGGGGTTTTCCAGGTCCGTGTCAATCTGAAATCGTTCGATGAACTTGCGCTGGATAAACGAATCCAGGGCTATGCTGAAAGCGTGGTTATGATCGCTGGTAATCGTGTCCGAAAGCCGGACATCCATTGATTTGAGGCAGACCAGGTAGGTGTTGATGATGTCCATCAGGTACTGATAGGTAAAACGCCGCTGGGGGCAGTTTAAAATGGCGCTGGAGACGATCCCGTAAGGCGTGATGGTGGTAACGTCATTTATGCGGTTGATCAGGATGCGGGAAAGCCGGTCGATAAACTGCTTTTTGTCTTCCGCGGATTTGCCGGTCAAAGATGAGCGGGTCCGGGACAGGAATTCGTTCAATGAGACCGGCTCGTTGAAATTGACATACACTTTTCCGTATCGGGATTTTAAGGACTTTCTGGCCTTGATCAGGGCCGGCAGGCTTTCCGCCTTTTTTTCACCGCCTTCGGATTCGTGAACGTAGGCAGCCTCCTCGATGATCCGGTCATAACCGATATTGACCGGCACAAAGATCATGTCCGGGCAGGCACCGTTTTCATAAGCGTCCAGCAGGATGGACAGCAGCCCGGTTTTGGGCGTCAGGGTTTTGCCGGTTCTGCTGCGGGTACCTTCCAGAAAGAATTCAATACTGAATCCTTCGGCAAGCAGTTTGTACATATATTCTAAAAAAACTTTGGCATACAGTTTCTGCCCCTTGAACGTCCGTCTCATGAAAAAGGCGCCGCCGCCGCGGAAGATGGTCCCCATGGGCCAGAAAGACAAATTCTGACCGGCCGCGATATGCGGGCAGGCCATGTTGTTATGGTATAGGACATAAGACAGCACCAGGTAATCGATATGGCTTTTGTGGGTGGGCACAAATATCAGGGGCGCACGTTCGGATTCTTTTTTCAGTTTTTCCAGGTTGTCCTGATCGATGGCGATACCGTCGAAAATATGTTTCAGCATCCAGGTCAGGACCAGGTCAAACATCATGATCCAGTTCAGGTTGTAATCGGCGGCAATTTCATCAAGGAAACGGTAGGCTTCCTTGTTGATGTCGCGCACCTGGCGATCGGTATTTATGGCCATCTCTTCGACAAACGACTGCAGCCGGGGGCTGGCCATGATGTTTTCCTTGATTTCTTCCCTGGACTTGATGATCGGCCCGGTGACGCGCTGCCGAAGGCGGTTGATGGACATCAGCACCATTCGTCGCAAGGCCAGGGCCTGGTTGTCGGCCGACATTTCCCGGATATCGGGCTGACGCAGAAAATCGCGCAGGTCAATGGGGTCGGCCATTTCAACGAAAATGTTTTTTGATCTGGAGACCAGCAGAAAAAGACGGCGCAGGATGCCGGGCCTTTGCGCCAGGCCGCCGAACATTGAATCCAGAAGGCTGAATTTCGCCCTGGCCGGACGCCTGGAAAAGAACATGTTCTGGGGCACGATATAAATCGGGCGATCGATGGATTTCTGAATGGCGATCAGTTCCTGGACGGGGTTGCTCTTTGATTTGATAAGTCCCCGGTAAAAGGCCTTTCTGCCGAACAAGGAAAAATAGGCCGTGCGGCCATTGGTGAGTTCTTCTTTGAAATACTGGTTCTTGTACGGAGAAAGAATCGAAAACCGGGTCAGCAGATGATCGATATGGGCCATCACCACCACAAAAATCCTGGATACCGGTTGCGCCAGAAACAACCGATAGCCGAGGGCCAGTTCCGGCGCCGGCAGGTCGTGCTTGTGGTATTGCCGGTTGCAGTAAAAAAAATCCAGCTTGCTTTTGTATTTGCCGGCATAAACAATGACACCGGTCTGGTTCAGCCGGTTAACCAGATCCGTCATGTCGTTGTTGACCGTTACCCGGGAAAAAAGAAACTCCGTCAGCCGGCTCGATGGCCGCGCTTTTCCGTTGGGCAGGAAGCTGAGAAAATGATTGTGGGTGCCGCCTAAAAGCCGCTGCCGGCCGTTGCTGAAAAAACGTCCCAAAGCAGCAGATATTTTTTTGATCCAGTTTGCCATGATGAGATCCCAAGTGTGATAAGATGTTAAGTCTCGGGTCGAATAAAACACAGTTATTAATTATTCGCTGATACCAGATTGAGGTGCGATTTGCAACAAGATATAGATCTTTCGTTAATGTTTACAAACCGATCAACCATATCTTCAGATATTGTGAAACAGTTGACGATGACGGATGATCCAGACTGCTTTTCACCTTGACACAGGTCGTCCGGTTTAGTAGGAAAATAAAAAGTTTAGAGATACCCTTATGTGATCGGTCGGTTAACGGAACCCGGTGGAAATCCGGGGCGGTCCCGCCGCTGTAACCCTGACAGGCGCTTTTTTGGAAGATGGCCACTGTGTCGTTTAAACGATGCGGGAAGGCTGAAAAAGCACGGGGAAGCCAGAAGACGAGCCGGGCGGTCGATATGTGTGGAACCTGATGGTAAAGGGTTTTGGCAGGAGTTTTATTTGTATTCCTGCCGGAACCCTTTTTTTATGGGAAGGTAAGGGCGACCCGCCGGAAGGGCGACCAGCCGGTCGCCCCTACACGGGTGCCACGGTCGGTGGGGCGACCGGCTGGTCGCCCTTGCTTTAGGAGGAAACATGAAACAGCTTGAAGAAACGATAAATGCGATTGTTCCGGTGGATGAGAAAATTTTTGAACAGGCTCGCCAGCGACTGGCCGACCAGGCCAAGCCGGCCGGCAGTCTGGGGGTGCTCGAAGACGTTTCGGCCCGTCTGGCGGCCATTACCGGGACCCTGGACGTGCGGTTGAAGAACAAGATCATTATTGTCTGTGCCGGTGATCACGGTGTGGTTGATGATGGTGTCAGCCTGTTCCCCCAGGAGGTGACCGCCCAGATGGTGTACAACTTTGTGGACGGCGGTGCGTCCATCAATGTTCTGGCCCGGCATGCCGGGGCCGAGGTCAAGGTGGCCGATCTGGGGGTGAATTATGATTTTGAACCGGATCTGCCCGTATTTCACAAAAAAATCGGCAAGGGTACCGCCAGTTTCGCTCACGGTCCGGCCATGACCCGGGAAGCGGCCGTGGCCTCAATCTGTGCCGGAATTGAAATCGTGGAAGAACTGTTTGCGGCCGGTCCGGTGGACATGATCGGCACCGGCGACATGGGCATCGGCAACACCACGCCCTCTTCGGCTATTATCGCGTCCTTTTCCGGCCTTGATCCGGCTGATTTGACCGGTCGCGGCACGGGTATCGACGATGAAGGCTGGAAGAAAAAAGTGGCGGTTATCCGCCAGGGCCTTGAGGTTAACAACCCGGACCCGGCCGATGCCATTGATGTCCTGGCCAAGGTCGGCGGATTTGAAATCGGCGGCCTGGCCGGACTGGTGCTGGGATCTGCCGCCCGGGGCATCCCGGTGGTGTGTGACGGCCTGATTTCCACGGCCGGGGCGTTGATCGCCTGCGAGCTGGCACCGACAGCAAAACAATATGTGTTTGCCAGCCATGTTTCGGTCGAGGCCGGACACAAATTCATGCATGAGCGTTTGGGACTGGCCCCTCTGCTTGACCTGAAGCTACGGTTGGGCGAAGGCACCGGTGCGGCCATTGCCATGGAGTTGCTGGATGCGGCCACCCGTGTCCTGGCGGAGATTAAAACCTTTGCCGAGGTGAACATCAGGGATGTGCAGAAAGGATAGGGCAACCACAGGGGGTTGCCCCTACAGGTCGAGGCGGGCGTTCATGAATCATGTAGGGGCAGGCCCCCGTGCCTGCCCGAAAACGGGTAGGGCGGCCACAAACAGATAGGGCAACCACAGGGGGGTGCCCCTACAGGTCATGGTGACGAGGAGTAATATTTATTCCGATTGCTTGAGGGTCAGGGCACCTGTCGGGCAGACCTCAATGCAGGCCTGGCAGGCGGCTTCGTCAACGGCCTGGCCTTTGGGCGGCAGCAGCGGGGTGACGACGGTGTCGCTGCCCCGGCCGGTAAAGGTGAACAGGGGCTGCCCGTTTTTATCCCGGCAGGTGTTGACGCACCGGCCGCATAAAACGCAACGGTCGCGGTTGTAATCCAGAACCGGATGGGATGTGTCGATGATACCGGTCGGTTCATAAGGCGGAAACTCTTTTGGTTTTAATTTGACCTTGAGAAATTTGGCCAGGTTCTGCAATTCACACTGCTTGTTGGCCGGGCAATGTCCGCAGTCCACATGATGGTTGGACAACAGCAGCTTTAACCCGGTCCTTTGCAGTTCCCGGATGGTCTCAGTATCGGTCCACACCTCCATGTCATTTTCCACGATGGTGGTGCAGGCGGTCACCGGCCGGTCAAAACCCTTAATTTCGACAAAACAGAGACGGCACGAGGCCGGCGGGTTGGGCAGTTCTTTGACCCAGCACAGGTTGGGGATATAGATTTCGCTGTCCAGCGCCGCCTGAAGCAGGCTGATGCCTTCTTCGGCGTGTATCTCCCAGTTATCGATATATAGTTTTATCATGGCGTTATTCTACGGGGGCCTTGGGTTTTTCAATAATGGGTGCGGTCTCCGGCGGTGACGCTTTTTTGACGGCGTCGTACAGCGGCACGCAGACATTCAGGCACTCACCGCATTTGATGCATTTTTCCTGGTCAATACCTTTTTTGCGGTTGCTGGTGGTGAAAATGGCTTCTGTCGGGCAACAGCCCACACAGGCGTCGCAGCCGCGGGCGCACTTGTCCAGATCAATATAATAGGCGATTAACTCCCGGCACATCAGGGCCGGGCAGACACCGTCTCTGATATGGGCTTCATATTCGTCCCGGAAATATTTGAGCGAGGTGAGCACGGGGTTGGGGGCGGTTCTGCCCAGGCCGCACAGGGAGCCCTTCTTGACAGCCAGGGCCAGCTTTTCCATCTGTTCCAGGGTATCTTCCTGCCCATGTCCTTTGGTGATCTGGTCCAGTGTTTCCAGCAGGTGCCTGGTGCCGATGCGGCAGAAGGTGCATTTGCCGCATGATTCATTCTGGGTAAAATCCAGAAAGTAACGGGCCACGTTGACCATGCAGGTATCATCGTTCATGATCACCATGCCGCCGGAACCCATCATAGCGCCGGCTTCGATCAGGGAATCAAAATCAATGGGCGTGTCCAGAAAGGACTCGGGCAGGCAGCCGCCGGAAGGGCCGCCGATCTGGACGGCCTTGAAGTTTTTCTTGTCCGGTATGCCGCCGCAGATGTCAAAGATCAGTGACCGCAGGG
Organism: Desulfosudaceae bacterium; assembly: GCA_963674745.2. Taxonomy (GTDB): domain Bacteria; phylum Desulfobacterota; class Desulfobacteria; order Desulfobacterales; family Desulfosudaceae; genus JBFMDX01. The sequence continues at coordinate 281,291 of CAXXDV010000003.1, forward strand.
ATTCTCCCATGGGGATTTCCACCAGGCCGGGATAAAGGACATGGCCGACAATGGAAAAAATAGCCGTTCCCGGGCTTTTTTCCGTGCCGATGGTCTGGAACCAGTCCGCCCCGTTGTCAATGATGGGGGCGATATTGGCCAGGGTTTTGACATTATCGATCAGCGTGGGGTAGCCGTGTAGTCCCTGTACCACGGGAAAGGGCGGCCGGTGACGGGGCATGCCCCGGTATCCTTCCAGGGACTCGATCAGCGAGGTCTCTTCGCCGCAGACAAAGGCGCCGGATCCCTGGAAAATTTCCATATCAAAGGAAAAATCACTGCCCAGGATATTGTCGCCCAGCAGGTTGCGTTCCCGGGCCTGCTTCAATGCCCGGTCAATCAGCTTGACCGCCAGGGGATACTCGGCCCGGACATAGAAAATACCCCTGTCGGCACCGATGGCCCTGGCACAGATGGCCATGCCTTCCACTATCTGGTGGGGGTTGCTTTCCAGGATGGTCCGGTCCATGTAAGCGCCGGGATCGCCTTCATCGGCATTGCAGATGATGACTTTATGGTCCGATTTCTGCTCGGCGGCGATTTCCAGTTTGATGCCGGTGGGAAATCCGGCCCCGCCCCGGCCCCTGAGACCGGATTCGCCGATCGTTTCGATAATGGCATCCGGCTTCATTTCCAGGGCTTTGCCCAGGGATGTGTATCCGCCATGGGCGATATACTCATCGATTTCGGCCGGATTGATGGTGCCGCATTTATCCATGATAATGCGTTTTTCCATGTTAAACCGGGGGTACAGCATGACCGACGGCAGGGTGTCATTTTCTTCCATGGCCCCGTAAATATGCTCCAGCAGGGGGTCATGATTTTTAAGAAAGTTTTTGACCAGCATGATGGCCTTGCCTTCGTTGACCTGCTGGTACATGATCGGCGGAAAGCCGGATTCCGGAACATCGATGATGACCAGGGGTTCGGCATAGCAGTGGCCATGGCAGCCGATGGGATGAATGACGGCCTCGATACCCTCCTTTTCAAGCTGGGTTTCAAAGGCGGTTTTGGTTTCCTGGGCGCCGGCGGCCAGGCCGCAGGTGGCCATGCCGATATGAATTTTTGGTGTCGTGGATTCGGAAAACGCCCGCCATTTCTGATCGGCGGTTTCCTTCAGGGCCCGTAATTTTTCCTGTATCTGGTCGCTATTCTGCGTCATTTTGTTGATCTGCTTTGGCTTTCTTTTTGGCGATGTCTATCTGGGTGAACAGGCCTTCAATTTTACTGGGGGTCATGTAGGCATGGACCTTTTCATTCACCAGGGCCACCGGCGCCAGGGCGCAGCAGCCCACACAGGCCACCCGTTCCAGGCTGAATTCCCGGTCTTCCGTGGTCTGGCCCTCGGTAATGTCCAGCTTGCGTTCAAAGTTTTCCAGGATAATATCAGCACCGCGGACATGGCAGGCGGTGCCCATACAGACCTTGACCTGGTGTTTGCCCGGGGGGTTGAATCGGAACTGGTTGTAAAATGAAGCCACCCCGACAACTTCACCGGTGGGAATATTTAAATGACCGGCCACCAGGTCCAGGGCCTCAACCGGCAGATATCCCAGCTCTTTCTGGGATTTTTGTAAAAGGGGAATCAGTGAACTCCTGTCCCGGGAATATGTTTCCAGAGCCAGACGGATGGTTTCGATTTTTTGTTTTTCTTCAGCGGTTATGTGGGTCAGCATGACAAATCCAGACAACAAAGATTCAAAATCAAAATTCAAACCAACAATATAATTCCCAACCAGGATTTTTTTCAAGTCTTTTTTTGGGACATTGCTCAATTCGTCTTTCAAATGTGGGCTTTCAGACAGCAGAAATTTGTCACTTTTCTTGTGATTTTTTCTTGACATCACGACTATACACTAACTATATAGATTACAGGTGCACATTTCCGGTTCAAGGATGGACCGTTTGTGACAGAAAACAACCGATTTAAAGCCAGGACAGGGAGGTCGATCATGAAAATGCTTACAGCCGTTCGAATTTTCCCGAACGGCTTTTTTGTTTTCCCCTTTTTCAAAACACCGGTTGAAGTTTCTATTTCCAGTTTCAGCGGATTTTTGGCGAAAAAATCCTGTTGCGGGGATTCGCTGCCGGACACTTTCAAAAACGGGCGGATGCCATGAAAGACAATCGTGGCGTAACCCTGGTGGAAATGTTGACGGCCCTTGCGATCCTGGCAATCCTTTCCGCTGCCGGCGGTGTCGGCCTTCTACGCGGTATGCCCGAACGGCGGATGATGAGTGCCGCCAGGGACCTTTATTGCGACCTGCGAAAGGCCCAGTCCCGGGCGATTGCCGCGGGCGAGACGGTCACCGTCAATTTCAGCCTGGAAAAAAATATCCTGTCTCTGGTTGATGCCGGTGGCCAAACCGTCTCAGAAACCCGGTTGCCGGGTTTTATCGATCTTTGTGAAATCAAGGGCGACCGGGACGATGACCGGCGGTTTTATTTCAATTCCCGGGGCATCAAAACCGGCGTGTCCGGTTCGGTCTGGATCCGGTATCACAAGCCGGGGTATGACTGGCGGCAGGTCCTGGTCAGATCGAGCGGTTCGATGGCTATCAGGCGGTCAAGTGATAGCGGTAAAACCTGGGAGTATTGACATGACGGTAAATAAAAACAACGGATTTTCTTTTTCCAGTGGCTTGACGCTCGTCGAAATCATTGTCGCCATGGCGGTTTTTTCAATTGCCATGACAGTGATCATCAGGACATTTGTAAGCCAGCAGAATACGCTGGCTCATATCGATCATCGTTCGCAGATGAATATTAACGCCCGTAATGCCATGCATATCCTTGAAAGTCATATCCAGATGATGGGGTTTTGCCCCGGAAGCGGGCTGGACAGTGCGGATGCCATGGATTTTTCGCAGGGCTGCCTGGCCGAGGGCGGGCAGATGGTTTTTTGCAGAAAAAACCCCGAACCCGGCAAACACCATGAAACGCAGACGATCAGCATTAATTTATATAAAGCCCATGATAAAGAGGGCTGCGGAGCTGACGGTCTGGCCGACAGTAAGGTAGGGGCCACCGGGTTGATCGTTCAGGGTGTCAGGGCGGCTGATGATATTGTGGCCATCCGCTTTGCCTATGCTTTTGATGATGATGGTGACGGCTGCCTGGATCTGTCGGCGGCTGATCATATTGTCTGGGCGGTGGACACGGACCAGGACGGCCGTCTGGATACCGCCCTGGATACGGATGATGACGGTGATGTGGACAGGGATGACAGCATCGGCGGTATTGATTTGGGTGATAAAATCCGCATCGGCCGTATCAGGGCGGTCAAGGCCTGGCTGCTGGTTCGGTCGCCATCTCCTTTGAAGGGCGCCAAGGACCAGCGGGAATTCGTGGTCGGTGACCGGCGCTGCAAAGTGGACGATTATTACGGACATGTGCTGCTGACGACGACGGTGCGCTGCAGGAATATGAATGACGGATGATGGGTTTTAGGTTCAAGGTTCAAGGTTCAAGGATTCGGGGTGGTTATGGAGATGTTCGCAAATATTGTAGGGGCACGGCGTGCCGTGCCCTTTTGTCATGGTTATGCGTTTAAAGGCAAAGGAGGGGGAAAAAATGTTTCAAAATAAAAAAGAAGCGCAGGCGGGTTTTTCCATGATTGAGGTGCTGATTGCGCTGAGTATTTTTGCCATCGGGTTTATGGCCATCACGTCGAGTGTGATTGCCGGTTCAAACGCCGGCCGTACGACCGCCATGGCTGATCAGGCTGTTTTCTGGGGGCAGCAGATTACGGAAAATTTGGCCGGGATACCGCTGGATGCGCCGGACCTGGATGGGGGCGGTCCGCTGACCATTGTGCGGGAAAACCAGAAGGCGGAAATCACCGTTTTTGACGCGGTTGATACAGATGGCAACGGAAAAGACGACTATAAGTCCATCGGCCTGAAGGTGTGGGTTAAAAAAGGCGATGCCTATGCCCTGCGCATGGAGAATTATTACCGGCGATCTGTCAGGGATTAATTTTTTTAAGGAGGTAGATATGAATACAGCAGTGAATGACAGGCCGGGGCAGGCGGGTACGATTATCGTTGTTACGCTTCTGGTCCTGGCGGCTTTAACGGTATCGTCACTGATGGCGGTTAATATGGCCGTCAGTGACGGTACTGTCATGAGAAACAGCAGGACCTACCGCTGTGACCTGTATCGGGCGGAAACCGGCATTACGGTCGCCAAAGCGGCTCATACCGATTCCTGGCTGGCGTCGGATTCAATTCTGTTTGATTTGTCCGAGGGCAGTGCCGGTGTTACCGAGGAGGGCTTTTCCATTTCCGGGCTGGACGGCAATGACCTGCCGGCCATGGGGCGTTACGTGATCGCGCGTATTGAAACCGTGCCTGCCGCCGGGTCCCTGTCGGAAAAATTTTACCCTTTGAGCCACATGGCACCGATGCCCTCGGGATCCGGTTACAGTGCCATGAATTTTGAAATCCGGCGTTATGGCATCCTTTCAACCGGGTCTTCAAAAAAAGACAGACCCGATACCGGCGTCACGGTGGAGGCCGGGTTGTACAAGGTCTTTAACCGCTTTTGATGGCGAAGCCACAAGCTCAATCTCTTCGTTGCGCTGCGTTTTTCGGATTTTCACGTACCTGTAAGTACGCTGCAATCCTCAAAACTTGCGCGCCTTGACCTTGAGCTTGTGGCTTGGCCATCACATAAGCGATTTTTTCAACCGGATATTTTCTATTGTTGTTATAGGGCATTTTTGAAGGGGGGATAATCATGATACGTTTAAAACCGTTAATTACTGTTGGTCTGGCGGCCGTGTTGATGATGAGTATTTGTGCCCCGGCGGTTGCCGACGACAATGATATTTTCGGCTTTTCCTCGACCTATGTCGAGCCGAACATTTTGATCCTGTTTGACAATTCCGGCAGCATGAACACAACGGCGGTCAAGGATTGTCGCCAGGAATGCCTCAGACAGCGTTGTGATGAATGGGGAGAATGCGAAGCCTGGGAAGAACAGTGTTATCAGCGGCGTATCGGGGGCAGGTGGGTTGAAATCTGCCAGGATGTCTGTGTCAGTCGGCCCTGCAACCAGTGGGTGTGCTCGGAATGGGAGACCGTATGCGAGGAAAAGACCCGGATGACGGTGGCCCAGGAAACGGTCAAAGATATCATTGATCGTTATGGAGACACGAATCGTTTTGGCATCATGATTTTTCATGACAATACCAGTGATACCAGTAATGGCGGATATTTTGCCGAATTTAAGGGAAAATACCCGGTCTGCGAAGTCAAGGACAGGTTTATCCGTGATGATGCGGGCGACTTGAAAACCGGCGCTGCCTATGAACAGGCGATTGTTGATTATAAAGCCTATTTGAAAAGCTTTGTGGATACATTGACGCCGCGCACGTACACGCCCCTGGCCGAGACCCTGGCTGAAGCCGGACTGTATTTTGCCGAAAAGCCTTCCTGGTTTAATGCCGAAACCGGCACCTATCCCGTAAGCGGCCGGTATCCCGATGCTGTTGTGGATGCCTATAACCCGGACCAGACCCACCCGCCCATCGAACACCGCTGTCGGAAAAATTATATTATTCTCATGACCGACGGTGAACCGACCCGTGATGACGCGCCGGTATTAAAAGGAAAGTACATCAATGACGATTTTATCGCAGGCGGGAAGCTGCCGGCACTGGATGATGTGGCCGGTTATCTGCACGATAATGATATCAATGTCAACTTTGATACCCCGGATTTTTCTCAGAATATTATGGTCTATGCCATTGGTTTTCAGGGTGGCGACACGGCCCTGCTTCAGGACACCGCCGATCGGGGAACCGGTGCCGGAAACAACAAGAACGTGGATGACGGAGGGCTTTATTTTAATGCCACCAGCCCGGAAGACCTGGATCGGGCTTTTGAAACGATCATGTTTAATATCAGCGAGCGCCGGACGCTTTTTGCCGCTCCGGTTGTTCCGGTCAGTCACAGCAGTAAAGCCTATGCCGGTGACAATGTGTACATGGCCTTATTCCAACCATCGGCCGAGGGACAATGGATCGGCAATCTGAAAAAATACAGCTTGAATCAAAACAATGCATTTTCTTCATGTAATACCCAGGTGCCCATTCTGGACGAGGCGGGTCAGATTAAAGACAGTGCCCGGTCCTGCTGGTCGGATACCTCTGATGGATATGCCGTGGACAAGGGCGGGGCAGGGGGAAAACTGTCGGAAAAGCCGGACCGGACACGACGGGTTTATGCCAACATCAGCCTTTTCCCGGACCTGACCCTGGGAATCAACGCTTTTTCAAAAGAGAATACCGAACTCAGTGCCGATGATTTCAATGTCCCGGATAAAGCAGTGTTGATCGACCGGGTGCGCAGGGTAAATGATAGCTGGCGACTGGGTGATTTTAATCATTCACGCCCCGCAGTGGCCGTTTATGACGGGCCCTCAACTTATATTTTTGCCGGTGCCAACGACGGTATGCTGCATTGCTTTGATGATGCCGATGGCGATGAGGCCTGGGCGTTTATACCGGCGGAACAGTTCGGTCGCTTAAAAGAACTCTCAGCCAGCGAGCATAAATACTTTATGGACGGCTCTCCCGCGATTGCCGACACGGAAAAAGGACCTAGAATCCTCGTCTGCGGTGAACGGCGGGGCGGCAATCACTATTATGCCCTTGATATTTCCGATATCAACCGGCCTCAATCTCTTTATACCCATACCATTGAAGGCCAGTCCTGGAAAACGCCCCAGTTCATGCGGGTTGCCACAGGACCGGAAACACGGCTCGAGGTGTTTCTGATTACCGGCGGTTATGACCAGGCGGTTGATGGCGATCAGCCGGCGGAAGTCGGCCGTTCCGTGTATACCATTAATGCGGTATCCGGAGAAAAACAGGGGTTTTCGGCGGATTCTGAAGATTTTGATGCCATGAGCTGTATTGTCAGTGCTTCGGGCCTGGATATGATCGATGACGGAATTTTTGTCGTAAATCAGATTTACGCGGCTGACATGGCAGGGTATTTATATGCCTTCAGAGACAACAACAACCCGGAGGCCCCTGGCGCCCTGGATGGTCAATGGCAGAAGATGCATTTGTTTTCGGTCGTATCCGACGGCAAAAAAATATTTGAAGATGTCGATGTTGTTCCTGAAAAGATCAAAGTATTTAACACCGGGGACAATCAGTGGGAACGGGTATCCGGCGATTATGTCTATTTCGGCACCGGTGACCGTGCCAATCCCCTGCGGACAGATCAACAGAACCGGTTTTATTGTATTAAAAATGACTGGCGCACCGGCCCTTTGACCGTAACGGGCGTGGTGGGTGAGTATCCCACCCTGGATGATGACCCTGGTGGAGATCCGGACGGAGATGATGAGGCCCCGGTTATTATAAATGTGACCGACAATAAGATTCAGGACGGTACCGCAGAGGAACAGCTGGCGGTCAGGCAGGCACTTGAAGCGAATTACAACCGGGGATGGTTTATTGATCTGGAACACACTGGTGAGAAATGCCTGTCCACGCCAATTGTATTTGACGGAGTGGTGTATTTTACAAGCTATACTCCCGCGCTAGATGCAAATGCCAATGGCGATCCCTGCGCATCAAACAATCCGGGCGCAGGCGTCTCCCGGCTTTATGCGGTTGATTACAGAACCGGCGCGGCTGTTTGTGATTTCGGCGGTGATGACAAACTGGACAAGGACGACCGGAGCAAACAGATACTGGACGACCTGGTATCAATCGCACCGTCACCAAAGATCTTTATTTCCGATCGTGGGCCGAAACTGATTGTCGGCCCTCACAGCGAGGATCCGAAATCGGATCTGGAGGGGGTAAGGCGGTTCTACTGGAAAATCCACGAAGAATAAAGAGCGTAAATGTTGTTTTTGTGAGTGAAATCCAGCGAGGCAGCCGGTGCACCTGCAAGTTGCAGGGCGTGAACTTATGTAGGGGCACCCCCCTGTGGGTGACCTTTCAAGGGCGGCCACAGGGGGCCGCCCCTACAACATTCGCTGAAATTGTACATTAAGGGGGAAACCAGAAATGGAAAAATTTCGAATCTCAAGGAAAGCTTTGACCGTTTGTTGGGGGTGTCTCATTTGTGCCATGCTGGCGATAACCTGTCCCACATTGGCAGATGCCGAAAAGACTGACATGCCTTCGGGCAAGATTGTTTTTGAAGATAAAAAGACCGGGGTGAAAATCATAAAAACCAGGGCTGGTGTGATTTTAAAGATCACAACCGACGAGCAGGGCAGGGTAAGGGTTGAAGAACTCGAAGATGAACCGGCAAAATCAGCAGGCCGGTAAGCAGTAATATGTAGCGAATTTCATCTTGCACAAGGAGCCAGGGGCTCGGGTCCCGGTCAACTTACCTGCTTTATGGAAACCGCGCCAATGGGGCAGGCTTCGATACAATCCCAGCATCCCATGCACATGTCCTGAAAAACCATGGGCGGTTCAAATGGGCCGTCGATCTGTTTAAACACTTTATGTTCACAAACCGACACCGGGGCGCAGCGCCCGTTGTCAGGATCACATTCACGGGGCCGGCATTTATCATAGTCCACAATGGCAAATGTTTTTTTGGGCTGCATACGGATATTCTCCTTCAAAAAACCATCGACTTCACTGAACATTATACAATTTGTTTACTGCCACTTGTTTTCTTTATACTTCATAACGGCCCGATGATGCAACGACCGGCATTGCCATGATTTTCCATAATATTTTCGATAAAATAAACCCGAACAGGGGTCGTTATTATGCCGCTGTTGCCCTTTGATTTTCGTGTCAACAAATCGATATTATTGAGTTTTAACGCATCATTCGTGATCAGGGGGCCCCTTTTTGTTTTCCCCGGAAAAGGATCCGCGTTTCCTCAGAATTAGGTTGAATTGACCGGCTATAAGTAATACTGATATTTAACACAGAAATTAAGCTATTCTTAGTTAATGCGTTCTAAATTGTGAAACGGGGGAGCATGAATCAGAAAATCGGTTTTGACAACGACAAGTATCTTGAGGAGCAGACCAAGGCGATTCTGGAAAGAGTTCAGCGGTTTAACGATAAGCTGTACCTTGAATTCGGTGGCAAGCTGTTATTTGACTATCATGCCGCGCGGGTGCTGCCCGGATTTGATCCCAACGTCAAAATGAGGCTCCTCCAGAAGCTTAAAGATAAGATTGATGTGATTCTTTGCATCTATGCCGGGGATATTGAGCGGAAAAAAGTACGCGCTGATTTCGGCATTACCTATGATTCCGACACCCTGAAAACCATTGATGATTTTAAAGAATGGGGTATATCCATTACCGCTGTTGTGATTACCCGTTATGAAGACCAGCCCTCTGCCAAAACATTTAAGAACAAACTTGAGCGAAGAGGCGTCCGGGTATATACCCATTCATTTACAAAAGGGTACCCGACCAATATTGATCTGATCGTCAGCGACGCGGGTTACGGCGCCGATGAAATGATCGAAACAACCAGTCCGATCGTGGTTGTGACCGGTCCCGGCCCGGGTAGCGGCAAGTTGGCGACATGCCTTTCCCAGATGTATCATGAATATAAAAAAGGCGTTAATGCCGGATATGCCAAATTTGAAACCTTTCCCATCTGGAACCTGCCCCTCAAGCATCCGGTCAATGTGGCCTATGAGGCGGCTACCGTTGATTTGAAAGACGTCAACCTGATCGATCATTTTCACCTGGAAGCTTACAACGAAAAAACAGTCAATTATAACCGTGACATAGATGCTTTTCCGTTGCTGAAACGGATTATTGAGAAAATAACCGGCAAAGAAACGTTTTATAAATCCCCCACCGATATGGGGGTGAATCGTGCCGGGTTCGGTATTGTTGATGATGAGGTGGTGCGTGAAGCGGCCAAACAGGAAATCATCAGGCGTTATTTCAGGTCTTCGTGCGAATATGTCATGGGCCTGATTGATAAAGATGTGCTTGAACTCTCAGAGTTGATCATGAAAAATATCGGCGCTGTGGCCGAAGACAGAAAAGTGGTCGCCCCGGCCAGAAAGGCGGCTGAGAAAGCGATGCAAAACGGCATGGGGAATAAAGGCATTTACTGTGGTGCGGCGATCGAATTGAAGGACGGCACCATCATCACCGCCGAAAATACCGAGCTCATGCATGCCGCCGCCAGCCTGACATTAAAAGCGATAAAATATCTGGCTGAAATTCCTGAGAAGCTGGATCTGTTTCCGCAGAATATTGTTGATTCGATTACGCATCTGAAGAAAGCCGTGCTACACGGTACGAAGACGGACCTTGATTTAAATGAAACCCTGATTGCCTTGAGCATAAGTACCATATCCAACCCCACCGCCCAGTTAACGCTGGAAAAACTTGAACTGCTCCATGGATGCGAAGCCCATATAACGCATATCCCGACGCCCGGTGATGAAGCGGGTTTAAGAAAGCTCGGTGTCAACCTTACATCAGACCCCAATTTTTCTTCAAGGCGGCTATACATCAGCTAACCTTGATGTTTTGTCGGATGGACAAAAAATTTTAAGAAAATTCTTGCAATCAGATAAGGCGCCCATTAAAGTGACTGACATGTCAGTCAAGAAAATAAAGAGCACCAATCTCGCACTGGATTCCAGTGTCCACCGGAATGAAGAATATATCATGTCAATTTTATGCCGGATTTCCCGGTCAAGCCGGGCGATGACGGACGGTATTCGCGCAGGGCACTTTTTACATTCATTATAAAACTAAAGGGGGCTGATGATGGTTTTAACCGAGTATAAATCGCCGGAAGAAATCAGGCATTCGCTTGGAAAAGCCCGGGGTGTTGTGGTGTTTTCCTGCAGCGGGTGCGCCAACATGAATGAGATCGGCGGCCGGCGCGGGTTAAAATTCATGAAAAAACGCCTTTCGGCATGGGGATATTCGGTTGTCGCCGGTGCAACCCCTCCCGGTATCTGCATGAACGCGGTTATGGAAAACGCGACTCATAAATGGATTCAGCCGAACAGATCAAAGGTGGACGCGCTTCTTGCCATCTGCTGTGCTGCGGGAATAAAAAACGCCGCTTATTTTAATCCCGATCTCAAGGTGGTTGCCGCTGCCGATCCCATGGGCGTGGAATGCCTGCTGCCCCACAATGCATATTATGAAGATGCCGGGGATTATATGGTGGCCCATGAACTGTGCCTGCCCTGCGGAAGCTGCGTTTTGTCCTTTACCACCGGGATCTGTCCGCTGGTGGCATGCCCGGCAAAATCAAAATACGGCTATTGCAAGAACCCGCCTTACCCGGGGAATGGTTGCACAGTTAAGCCTGATCAAAAATGCGTCTGGGCAATAATCGAAAAACGGGGTGGTGACCTCGAAGGCCTGGGGAAATTAAAAGAGATTCATGAAAATCCGGATTATGAAAGAATTCCTTCTATTGACACACCGCCCCGGACCGTAAAACAGCACACAATCGCAGGATACTGCGGCGGTCGGTCACCATCATTCATATCGGATCTTTTACGCTGGGTAAGGTGATCGTTTCTTATAAAGCCATCAGAAATTTAAGAGGGAATAAACATGTTTCAGACAAAATATAAATCCGAGGAGGAGCTGCAATATTCGCTTCGGAATTTTCAGAAAGTGGGCATCATTTCCTGTAATGTATGCTGCAACCTGAGTGATTGCGGCGGACAACAGGGGCTGGAATTGATGTCCGGGTTTTGCCGGAACTGGGGGAAAGCGGTCGTGGCGGACTGCCTGATTTTTGGCGGCTGTGTCGGTACGGTTCATGAGCACGCGGTGAAAAAGCGGATATATCCTCATCAATCCGATATCGATGCGCTGGTTATGATCAGTTGCGCAGCCGGTATTAAAACGGCCAACCTCTACAGCCCGGGTCTCCCCGTGGTGGCGGCCTGCGATTCATTCGGATCTTATCCCCTGTCGCCGAGGCAGGGCCCCAATGACAGTCTTACGATACACACCTATTGCCCGATATGCCCCGACGGTCATTGCGTCATGTCTTATACCGCCGGAATATGCCCGGTTGTGCTGTGCCCTGAAAAATGTCGCTATGGCTATTGTGAAAACCCGCCCCAATCCCCAAACAGGCAATGCACGAAAGATGAAAACATGGCATGCGTGTGGAAAACCATTGAAGAAACCATTGCGCAAAGAGGCGAAAGCCTTGATTCCCTGAAGGAATTAGAGCAGATCCACGCGGACAAAACCCTGCGGCGGATGCCGACCCCTGAAACGGAACGGGCCGCCGGCTGGCAGATCAAAATGGCGCAATGGTTCAGCCTGAATGTATTAAATCGCGTGGCGGATTCATTGCATGCCGCCAGGTGATCCCAACGCAAGCGAAAGCATTTTTTATAAGGAGAGGACATGGAAAGAAAACTGTTGAAAAAGCTGCACCGGCTTGGGGACATCATGAATAACGAGTCGGAATTTCCGATGACGGTTATCCGGTGGTATCTGGTGCCGCCGGTTTACAGATGGTATTTCAAGCCGCTTTACAAGGCCATGGCAGCCGTCCTGCCTGAAGCGGAAATCGATTTTTTACTGAAGTTGAAAAATGATCGATTGACCAAAAAACAGTTGCGGGAACGGGTGGGCGGTCCTGACGAAACCTTTGACGACCTTTTTAATTCCCTGATAACCAGAAAAGCCGTTCTCTGGTCGGAGGCCCGCCAGGACGGCGAGGAAGTTTTCAGAATAGCGCCCATGATGCTGGGATGGATGGAGTTAAGCTGCTCTGACGGAAACATTACACCGGACAAAGAAGCCTTTTCCCGTGAACTGACGAAGTTTTTTAATAGAGTAAAACTGATGAATTTTTTCGGGGTGCGTAACGTCATTAACCAGATTTTTTTCGGTCTGGGGCCGATGTCCGGGATCGCCCGGCTGCCGTTGAAAACAGAGACCGAAGAACAGATCAAGATCCAGGTCGGGCAGTCGCTCGATATCCCCGAAGCCAGGATATACAGTACCGGCAGCGTTAATAACCTGATTGAAAAATACGGTAATGACGACCAGATCGCCGTCACCAAGTGCCTCTGCCGCCAGCACTGGGCACTGGAGGGCGAGCCCTGCCGGTTGGATCTTCCCCTGGAAACCCATTTATGGATTGGGCCGTTTGCCGACCATGTCGTCAAATATGGCTATGGCCGCCGGGTTTCAAAGGAGGAAGCCTATGAAATAACCAGGACGGTCCGGGACAAAGGGGGAGTGCATGAAATCATGCATACCAGAATGGACGTGAACCAGGAACCCGGGTTGTCTGTCTGTAACTGCTGCTGGGACTGCTGCACGGCCCTTGGCAATTACAACCGGGGGCTGACGCCCCTGGCCCTTAAAGCCTATTACCGGGCGGTTATTGCCGATGAAACCAGATGCACCAACTGTGGTAAATGCGTGGAATTTTGCCCGGTGAGTGCCATGCAGCTCAAAAACGGTCGGCTATGGCATGATCCGGGTTTATGCATCGGTTGCGGACAGTGCGAATACCAGTGTCCTGAAGATGCGGTCAGCCTGGTGCCGGATGAACGGGTGGTAAAACTGGGTCTTTTGAAAAAATCAAAAAGAAAACCGGCCTTTCAATAACCGCTTTTTTACGTCTGTTCAGATCAGTTAACACCCGGGTCGTATTTTTTATCGCCGATTATTCTTCGGGAATAAACGATTTTCCGTAATCGCACCACACCTTGATGGCAATACTCAGGGGTTGAATCATGGGTACCGTGTAGGTATGGAATTTTTTGGCGTATAAATAAGCCCGGGTTCTGGCGACGTGTTGGGAAAACCCCCTCGGGGAGACGATCAACGGTTTTTTGAGGTCTCTTTGCAGATCGAGGAGCCGTTCGGGAAGATATTCGGACAGATAAGGCACCTGCAGATAAATGGCCGTCATAATAATATCCGTATTGGGGTCTTCATTGATAATCCGCAGGGCTGCCATTAAACGGTTGTCATCACAGTTACCGAACAGGTCCAACGGGTTGGCTCCGATACCGCTGATGATCCGGGGCTTGTCCTCCGGCCGGGCGGTTTTGATATTGTCCGCCATCAGCTCCTGAAGCGCTTTCTTTGTCTCGGGCGCGAATTCGGCCAGTTCCATGCACTGTTCGGTCACCCGGTCCGCCAGCAATATCCCGGCGCCGCCCCCGACACTGACCACGGCCACCCGGTTGCCTCTGGCGGCCGGCTGGGAGCTGAGCATGGAAAGGGTGTTGACCAGGCCTTTGGGGTCTTCGGTCAGTTTTTCGATCAGGTAAAAGCCGGCCTGGCGGCAGCAGGCCTTGAAAGCCTCGTGGCTTCCGGCCAGGGAGGCGGTATGGGACAGGGTGGCTGCGGCACCGCCGCCCGTGCCGCCCTTGATGACCAGCACCGGTTTCTTGGCGGTGACTTCTTTGCCGATCTGCATCAGCTTCAGGCCGTTGTCATAACCTTCCATGTATATGGCGATAATTTTTATCCGGGGGTCGTTTCCCATGTGGGCCAGAATTTCCGCTACGCCAACACTGCTGGCGTTTCCACAGCTGACCCACTGGCCCAGGTCCAGGTTGTCGGCGGCCAGCATTTCAACCAGTTCCAGGCCCACGCCGCCGCTCTGGGAGATAATGCCGATGCCGCTGGAGCCCTTGATGACACTGGTGCGATGTTCCGGTATAAACAGGGTGTTGACTTTGGAAAAATTATCGATGACGCCCATACAGTTGGGGCCGATATAGGCCACGTCATATTTTATGCTCAACTCCAGCAGCCGCTCTTCCAGGTCTTTGCGGCCGATTTCGGCAAACCCGTCGCTGAAGATAATGGCGCCCCGCCCGCCCGCCTTGCAGAACTGCTCAAAGCTTTTCACCGTGGCTTCGGCGTTAATGGCAAAGACCGCCAGGTCGGGTGCTTCTGGCAGGGATTCAAAATCAGGATAGCAGGGCAAGCCCTGGACGGATTCCAGCTTGGGGTTGATGGGATAGACCCTGGGAATGCCGAGGCAATTTTTCAGGATAATGCCGCCCATGGTACCGGGCCGGGAAGCGCCCACGATGGCAACCGATTGGGGGCTAAAAATGGCCTGCAGGCTTTTCATCTTGGCTTCGGAAAGATCCGTGCTGGAAGGCACGGCAATGGGGTCGTCGACGATGAGCCGGCAATCCACGATGGCATATCCCTGTTCATAAACGATGACGGGATTTAAGTCCAGTTCGTGAATTTCCGGATGCTCCGCCATAAACCGGGATACATTTATCGCCAGTTCAATAACGGCCTGTTTATCCAGGGCGGGACCGCGAAAGCCTTCCAGAACGGTACCGGCCATGGTCTGGCACAGCATTTCCTCAACATCTTTTTCGGTCAGGATGCCGATACCGGGCTGGACGTCGGCCCACAGTTCCACAAACCGGCCGCCATGCCCAATCATGGTTACCGGCCCGAATCCCGGGTCCTGCTTGGCCCCTACCAGAAGTTCAAACCCGGGATCAGCCATTTTCTGGACCAGGATGCCATCGGGGCGTCCGGCACCAGCCTGTTTTACGTTTTTCAGAAGTTGGTCCAGGGCTTTTTTTAGCGCTTCTTCGGTTTTGAGGTTTAGAAAAACAACGTCAGCGTCGGTTTTATGAATAATGTCCTTTGATATGGCTTTAACGACGACTGGGTAACCAAGCTCCCCGGCGACTTCCAGAACCTGTTGCGGATCGTCGGTCATCCGGCCGAGAATGGTGATTCCATGCTCCGCCAGCATTTCAGCGGATTGCGTAAAGTCTAACTGTGTTTTACTCATATCGTTCTTTCTCCTTGTTCCCTCTCAACCCGGAACAACAATTCCGGTTCAGAATCAGATGAATCATTTTCCCTGACAGAGATCCGCAAAACGGATTCGACCCGGTCATGCAGCCACATGTTTTTCATCATGTGCGCCATAAAAATCCGTATCGATTGTAGTTTTAATAATCGGATTTATCAATACCCTGCCGGATTCTGTTATAGCTGGTGTTTCAGGATATCCGATGACATGTATTATGGTGCCGGTATGCTCATGGCCGGGGCAGATCCGCAGGTTGTTTGACGGTCATGGCTGTTGTCAGAAGTTCGGTATAGGTGATATTTCCGGACAGGGTCAGGGCGGTATTGCCCTGTACCCAGCTCAGGGATGAAAAAGGGCCGAAAAAATTCAGGTAGCCGGTATACGCCCCGATTTTTACCCTGACGCCTGAAGGTTGGCTCCACTGGCCGGCCAGGGCCCGCATCTGGGTCAGGGTGATGTAACGGCCGTTTTTGTGAACCACGACCATGGCCATGGGCAGGCAATGCCGGCCTCTGATGATTTTTTTCACTTCCAGCCCCCGGGGAAGGTCGGTCGGCATCAGAAAATCAAAGTTCATTTCTTTTGCGATCTCAGCTTTGGGGCTGCCCGGGTCGGTAATGTCAAAATCAAAGACAACCGCGTTGGGCGGCAGGGTAATCTCAAAAAGATCGTCCTCGACGCGGATATTGTATTTTATCCGGGTAAATGCCACTTCATACCAGGTATGGTCGGGCCGGTCGAGAATCTGAACACGCAGGGGAACGGAAAATTCTTTGTCCGTCCACGAGGTATAGGGCAGCAGCCAGGGTTTTTTCTCGGTGGGGCTGGCTTTCCACCCTGTGGCCGGCCGGGCTACCGTCATTTTATCGCCCAGGAATTGAAAATCGTAATGCCCCCAGAGCCAGGCCACGTCTTCTTCGAGTAATTTTTTATAGTCGGCTTCATCCAGTGGATCAAATCCGGTGACCCGTATGCCGAAAAGCGATTGGGGCCACCACATGGTCATGGCCCGGCCGTCAAACAAAAACAGCTGACCGGCCAGGGATTTGGGGGCTGTTGTTTCAGCCCGTACCCGCCATGGTTTTTTATACCATATCTCGGTGACATTTCCGGGGGCGTCGTTACGCCCGAAATGTTCTTCATATGTGCCATGATAGGATGCTATGGACATGGTGTTGTCGGCAATCTGGTCGGCGATGACATCGGCCATTATGGTCGAGCAGGAATAAAACGTCATCGCCAGGGATACGGTTATTAACGCTATCTTGTTCATTGCGTTCACCTCTCTTACCAGAAGATTTTATCGGTTGTGTCAAACATCCATGGCGCGGTTAACAGAAACAGCGCCACTGTGGTTAGAAAAAAAGGATAGATCCATTTTTGCGGAACCCCGGCAGGGAAACATAATTTTTCCGCCACCACCATCAGACCGTTGACCGGAAAAAACACAAAGACCCCCCAGGACCAACGGCCGGTGGCAACCCCGGTCATGGCCGCGGTCATTCCTCCGATCATTGCAAATATCGCCATAACGGCAATCACCGGCCGGTTTCGTCCGTCCAGCGGAATATAGACGTGACGCAACAGAAAATCACCCAGGGGGATGTCCCAGGCCCGCCATAATCCTGAGGGCGGCAGGGGACCGAAAGGCCTGTACCCAAAGGCATCCGGAAGCTTGTAGCCGGCCTGGCGCCACAAGGCGTTCGACCAGTCCAGTGCGCCTCTTAACACCAGGTACAGGCACAATAACCGCCCGAATATCAGCAAAACGTGCAAGGCCGTGGTGCCTGACGCGGTAACGATCCAGCCGGCCAGAAAAAAACCGAGCACCAGTCCGGCCAGCAGCCTGAAAAATCCGGCATAGCCTGACAGCCAATGGCGTGAAAAATGTACTTTGGTCGTATCCGGTGAAAAACTGTTCTTGTAGTCCAGGGTGGGGAAAAACAGTATGAATGAGATCACCCGGGCGGTCATCCGGCGCTGAATTGGATCGACCAGCAGTACATCATAACTTTTGAATAGAAAGATAATCGAGAAAAGCATCAGTAGAAACGACCATTCGCTGTCGGCCGGATGCAGGATCATGGCGGTCAACACCAGGGGGATGGTGATCAAGCTCGGCAACAAAAGGAACAGGCGGGACCCGGCTGGGGACCATTTTTCGTATGCCACCCGGGCCAAGCGGCCCGTCAGCCAGGTGCCGATCCAGTAAAACAGTACGAAAACGACCAACACCGGTGCCACCGGCGGATATTTGATCGGCCAGTGGCCGGCGGCGGCATCGGATATCCATCTATATCCCCATATGCCCGCTATCAGCCATATGATGATCGGAATAACAGCGGAAAAAACAGACAACGGACCGGATACCTTTTGCCATAAAAGATACCAGTAATGGAAAAAGATCCAGAGCAGGTTGCCCGCAGGATAGATAAAAGGCATCTTTCCGCCCATCAGGGGAAAAGTCTGTTTTTCTTTGCGGGACACCGGCCAGGGTGACCGCGTTTTACCCAGTCGCCTGACCCACATGCGGTAATATGCGCGGTAGGTCAGGTTCATGGCCCAGAAATCCGCATTCTGGGCAAACCGGAAATTGGCCGCGTTAAACGAACGGGCCAGGATCGACCGAAAACTGTAGAACCGGTCTAAAAATCGTCGGGCGCCCTGGTAGATTAAATCCTCCGACAAACCGCCGACATCGGCCATTACGTGGGCACCGTCGTATTTGCGTATATCCCGGGTTATCAGTTTATCCTGGTCTTTTAAGGTTTCATAATCGGGCGTCCCCGGAAACCAGGTGGCGATATTGGTGGAAGCCAGGAACACACCGGCCTCTTCACAGAAACGATAGGTGTCGTCAAAGGACTGAACGCTTTGCCCGGTCAGGCCCCACATCAGGCCGGTATGGACAAAAATGCCATGGGACTGGACTTTCCTGATGATGCGGGCATATTCCTCAACCGGGTTGAATCCTTTTTGGGCCTGGGCCAGTACATTTTTTTCAACCGATTCCATTCCCACAAATACGACTTTGCATTGGCTTCGCTCCAGGTGTTTGAGAAGCTTGTCGTCATCAAGCGAGGCCAGGGTGGCTTCGCCCATCCATCCCCAGACACCCTTGTTCTCCAGGAGCCGGCAGACCTCGATGATGTAATCCCGGTCGGCCGCGAAATGCAGGTCTACCGCCTCTACCAGTCCGTGGTCCCAATGGTCAAGCTCTCGCTCGATGGATTCCAGGCTGCGGGTCCTGAAGCCGGGCAGAAAGTGACGGCCGAAACAAAAGGAGCAACGATGCGGGCATCCCCGCGAAAACTCTATGGGAAAATTCACCCAGTAATATTTACCCGCCTTTTGAAGGTCCCTGCGGGGCAGGTGCTCGCCCCAGTTTTTAGGCGGTTGCGCCAGCCGATAAACGCCTTTTAAACGACCCTGTTCGGCGTCGGCGATAATCTTTTCTCCCAGTCCTTCGACTTCGCCGACCACCACCGCGTCAAAATGTTCCAGAGCCCGATCGGTCATGACCGAAGCCGGACCGCCGAGAATAGTGGGTATGCCCAGTTCCCGGAACCGGTCCGCCAGGTAAAGGGCCCGGGGAAAATTATAGGCCTGGGCGGATATGCCGATCAGGTCGGCGGCAGAAAAATTCACCGGTTCGATATTCTCATCGTTGATTTCAACTTCGGCATAGCGACCGATTTCGGCTGCCACTGTCGGCAACCGGACCTGGCGGTAGCGGGGAATGGCCAGCGGCATATCAATGAGACGAACGATCATCGGCCCTCCACGGGGAAAACGAAAGATTCGAAAAACCTGAATTAATATTTTTTATGACATCATTACTATCTGAAAACGATTTTTAAAAAAGACGTGAGTTGTTCCGGCATCAAAGAAACTGCATGAAGTGACAGAAAAGAAGGATGATTATCGTGATCACGGCGGCAAAAATAAAGATGCCCATCCATCCATCTCTGTCGGCCTTTTTTCGATAATCCTTCAATTTGTTTTCCAGCACAGCCAGTTTGTCTTGTGTTTTGTTATCAGCCGGATTTATTTTCAGTTTGGTGATGATTGAATCCAGCCTGGTAGCGGCCGCGTCAGACACACCAACTTCTTCCATCGATAAACTCGTATGGTTCATATAGGAGAGGCAGGCCAGTCCTTCATCAATCAGCAAACCAGGAAAATCGGGAAGCGGTCCTCCCGTCAGGATGACAGCCAGTGTTGCTTTATCCGCATGACTGAGCCTGTTGTGGAAATCTTTTAAAGCGGCATTCTGCTTATCCCATTCATCCGGGTTGACCGCAGAAGATCGGCAGTACTCGCAATAAAAACCCGTCATCGGCGCGCCACAATGAGGACAGACACTATCAGCCAAAAGATTTCTCCTGTTTCATCGTGTTTTCGGGCAGGAATTTATTCAATCAAATGTTTAAGTATTTTATCATTAATAAGATGAAATTTTCAACCGGGATACGGTCCTCTTCGGGTTGGCTATCCGCTATTGACCCCCGCCTTCGATATTGGTAAAAGATGATAATCCTTAAGAAATATTATTGACTTATAATTCTGCGCGGAACGGAATAGGGACTGGATGTTAAATAAAGAGATAAGAGGCCTTTTCCCAGATAAATATACTTATTGGAAGACGTCCTGGTTTAAAAAGTTGTCCGAGGAACGTAATCGTTTCCGGTTTAATGTTCTGATTGTCGCTTACCTGATAGCCATTACCATCCCCTGTATTTTGATTGTTCATGATTTTTTCATCGGTCGATCAAACCTGATGATCAATTATTTTTCTTCCCTGGCGGCAATGATCGGTCTGCTGGGATACCTGCTGCGCACGGGAGACGTCAAGCGTATGGCGCCCGTCAGTCTGTTGGTTTGTGTTGTCGGGTTTCATCTTTCCGTGATTTTGCCGGGCGGTCAATCGACATATTTTTTGATGTTTTTTTCATTTCCTCAGCTGGCCTTCCTGCTGGCTGGTGTCCGCAGGGGGACATTCTGGACGTTCGGTTTTCTGGCAAGTGCCGTATGCCTTTATGCCGGGGTTGTGATCGGCCTTATCCCTTCCTGGCAGGTTGCACTGGAGCCGGTGCAGATGATCGTGGGCCTGGTGACCTATATCATGCTTTTTGTCATTGCCATGGCCACTGAAAAAATGCACCAGCTATACCTGTCCCGCACGGTAAAGGGGTTAATTTTTGACAACGAGACCGGGTTGCCTAAAAAGAGAATCCTGGGCCTGACCATCCAACCGGAACGCAGTTACGTGCTGGCAATTATGCGGATTGCCAATTTCAGCGAACTGATTTCAATTTTCAGCCAGAACCTTTCCGCCCATGTGGTTCGTTTTGCCGCCCAACGCATAATATCGCTTTCCGAAAATCGAAAATACGAGGTGTTCCGATTGGACGGAGCTGATTTCGCCTTGTTATTTTCCGTGAAGAGCAAAGATGATGCGCAGGAGGCTTATAAAAAACTGGAAGAAATTCTGGACCGGATCAGCCCTGTGCCTTTGAAATGGGAATCCCATGATATTTTTCTGGTATACCGTGTGGGGGCCGCCTGGATTACCCCGGACAATCGGGCCATGGCTTTGAAATACGCGGATGATGCTCTGAAATTAGGCCAGAAGAATAACATCCCGCTGACGGTTTACGATCACATCGATCGGGTTGAAAAGGATCAGGCAGTTGATTATTATCACGCTTTAGTCGAAAACAAGACCCAAAATACTTTCCGGGCTTTTTATCAACCGATTATCAATAACCGGAGCGGTCGCGTTGAATGGCTGGAAAGTCTGATGCGGGTTCAAGTGAACGGCGACCGTTATGATTCTATCCACCCTTACCTGGCAATCGCCCGTTCGACCGGGATCTATCCGGATATCTCTTATTATATTCTGGAAAACGCCGCCAGGGTAATACCCGAAATCGCCTGTGACCTGTCCATCAATATTACGGTGGAGGATATCAATAATCCGGTCTTTATCCGTCATGCCAGTCAGGTGTGCCGGGCCGTCAGGGACTGTCCCAATACCCTTATTTTTGAAATTCTGGAAAGTGATGAACTCGGCAAAGTGCGGTATTGCAAAGATTTTATTGACATGCTTCATCAATACGGATGTAAAGTGGCCATTGATGATTTCGGATCCGGATATTCCAATTTTGTCAATCTTATCAACCTGGATGTGGATATCGTCAAGATCGACGGGTCACTGATCCGGCAATCCGTTGACAATCCAAAGGCGTTGGCCATTGTTGAAACCATTCATAACCTTTGCGCCCGTTCGGGCCTGAAAACCGTGGCGGAATTCGTGGAAAGTCAGTCCCTGTTTGATGTGGTCAGGGGCTTAAACATGGATTACTCCCAGGGATATCTGTTCGGGCAGCCGTCCGGATCAATCGAATCCTATAAATAGCGTTTTGTTTTGGACATTGCCGCTGCCTCCCGGGAAATTCGAGAAACATCGGGTTGGATATTTATTCGTGCAATAAGCTATGCGAGTAATTGTTCCTGGAAAACATCTTTTTGATTAACCTTGACCGCGTTTTTTCTTACGATCTTTTTTCTTTTTAACCGGCGGGCTTTTTTCAGCATATTGCATCCTTACAGCGCGACCATCGATTTTTGTTTCTTTCATTGCTTTTGCAACCGTATCCGCAACATCTGCTTCAATTTCAATAAACGAAAACTCGCGTAATATGTCAATTTTTCCTATTTTTGCCGCCCGGATATTGGACCGTTCACAAATGTTCCGGATGATCGTCCCTTTGTTAATATTATCCATGCGGCCGGCATTCATGAAAAAGCGACGGGCATCTCCCTGAAGTTCTTGACCTGTACCCGGCTTTTTTTTATCCGTCGTTTTTTTAGATCGCGACACATTAATGTCAGCCGCGTCCTTGTAATACATCAGGAAGCGGTTAAATTCCAGGGATACAAACTTCTGGATCAACTCCTCCTTGGTGAGCGTTTTGAGCGTGTCAAATACAGGCAATAAGAATTTTCCGATTTCATCATCATTGACTTCAACCGCCACCAATTTATTGATCATGGCATAAAGCTGATTTTCACACACGGCCCGCCCTGCCGGAACTTTCATGTAGGAAAAATTAATTTTGGATTTGTGCTCGATCCTTTGAAGTTTCCCGATTTCTTTGGTGTTGATGATGGCAATGGACATGCCGGATTTACCGGCTCTTCCGGTGCGACCGCTTCGGTGGGTATAATTATCCGCTTCATCCGGGAGCTTGTAATTGATCACATGGGATATGTCGTGCACGTCAAGACCTCTGGCCGCAACGTCGGTTGCAATCAGGACCTGAATCGTTTTTTCACGATACCGGCGCATCACCTGATCTCGAACCTGCTGGGACAGATCCCCGTGCAAGGCTTCTGCATTGTATCCATCTAAAATTAATTTTTCGGCAATCTCCTGGGTCTCTCTGCGGGTCCGGCAGAAAACAAGGCCGTAAATTTCGGGATGAAAATCGATAATCCGTTTTAACGCCTGATATCGGTCTTTTTCTTTGACGATAAAATAGATATGCTCGATATTCTCGGCGCCGCTGTCCTTTTTGCCAATGGTGACTTCCCGGGGGGCATGCATATATTTTTTGGCAATAACCGCCACCTCCCGGGGCATGGTTGCCGAAAAAAGCCATGTCCGTTTGCTGCCCGGTGTCTGCTCCAGGATGGCATTGATATCTTCCTGAAATCCCATGTTCAGCATCTCATCGGCTTCATCCAGTACCAGGTAGGCGACCTTCGACAAATCAATCACTTTACGTCGAATAAAGTCCAGCAATCGGCCGGGGGTGGCAACGATAATTTGGGCCTTGTTTTGGATTTTCTGTCGCTGGTTTTCAATGCTTGCCCCGCCATAGACGGCCACGACCCTGGCTTTTGGCAGGTATTTGCAGAACAGATTGATGTCATTTTCTATTTGAAGACACAATTCCCTGGTAGGGCACAGGATCAGACCCTGAATGTGGGTGGACCGAAAATCAATGCGTTGGGCCATTGGCAGGCCAAAGGCCGCTGTTTTTCCGGTCCCGGTCTGGGCCAGTCCGATCAAATCATTGTCACCGGAAATGATTTCTGGAATGGCCTCGATTTGAATGGGGGTCGCCTCAACAAATCCAAGGTCATGGATGGCTTCCATCAGTTCGGGATCTAAATCAAAATTTTCAAAACTCATTTACAATCGTTCTCTGTTTATAGGGTTGACGTCAGTAATCGCTCACAATACGAAAATCGATCTTCGGTTGGAAGCCGGTGATGTGTCCAAAAAAAAGAAGCGTGTTCGGTGAATGGTAATTCGAAGACTTGCTTTTATTGATTACGCAGTATGGTTTAAAACAAAATCAGTGTCAACAATATTTCAATAAAGGGCGCCCTAAAGTGTTATAAGCACGGTGGTCACGCTTTGCTGCCGGCTTGTCTGCCAAATGGAATGCCCAGTTTTTTCATTCGTTTTCTAAGGGTGCTGGGATTCATCCCAAGCAGGGTTGCCGCACCTTTGGGCCCCTGGACCCGTCCACCGGTCATGTCCAGGACGGATTCAATATGCTGCTTCATGACGTCGTCGAGCTTCAGGAAACCGGGGACCGGAAGTTGAGCCACCGGTTGTTCCCTGTGGCTGACTTGAGGGCCGGTCCTCTCAAAGTAAAGCCAGTGCCCCTGGTCCGCATGAATGCTCCGGATCAGCGCCCTTTCCACCATGTTTTCAAGTTCCCTGATATTACCGGGCCAGTCGTGTCCCTGAAGCATTTCGATGCTTCCCGGGGCAGGTTTCCGGATAAAACGAAGGTTCAGTTCTCTGGATTTTTTTTCGATCAAAAAAGACACTAGGTCGGGAATATCCTCTTTTCGATGCCTCAGGGGCGGGATGGTGATGGGAAAGACATTGAGTCTGAACCAGAGGTCTTCCCTGAAGGTCTGATTCCGGACCATCTCTTCCAGGTTCCGGTGGGTGGCGGTAATGATGCGGATGTCCACGGGAATGGGCTTTGTTCCGCCCACCCGTTCGATTTCTTTTGACTGAATGACCCGCAGCAGCCTGACCTGGGCCTGGAGAGGCAGTTCGCCGATCTCATCCAGAAAGATCGTGCCGTGGTCGGCCCGTTCAAACCGGCCGCGTTTTTGTTCACCGGCGCCGGTAAAAGCGCCTTTTTCATGGCCGAACAACTCGCTGTCGATCAGGGACTCGGGGATGGCGCCGCAGTTGACCTTTATAAACGGCCCCTCGCTTCTCGGGGATGCATAATGAATGGCGTTGGCAATGACTTCCTTGCCCACCCCGGTTTCTCCCAGCAGGAGCACCTGACTTGACAAAGGAGACACCTGGCGGACCATCTCCATGACATGTTTGAGGCCCGAATGTTCACCGATAATTTCGCCGCCGGCCTTATCCTGGAGCTGTTGGCTCAAAAAACGGTTGTCGTCGGCCAGAATCTCTTTAAGCCTTAACAGCTCCCTGTGGCTTAACCCGTTGGCCATGGCAATGGCAAATGGCCCCTGAAGCAGATTGAGTTTGTCCAGGTGCTGTTGCGTGTAGCGGTTGCGGCCCCGGGCGATTAAGGTCACCATGCCGATATTCTGGCCCTCCACATCCAGTCGTGAGGCCAGGCAGGAGACAACCGGTTTTTCCATGGTCTGCCAGGCGAGCTTTACGATCGGGTGGTTTTCCGGCTGGTTGATCAGGCCGATAGGGTCGTCACTGAACTCGTATTGTTTGATGTGATCAATCGCCTCCCGGGTCAGCTTGAGCGTTTTGGAAGGCATTTTAAGCTCGGGCTCTTTGACCAGTGCCACGAAATTCAACAACCCCTGATCCCTGTCAAACAGGCTCAGGCTGATGCCATCTGCGGGGATGGTTTGCCGAATGTAGGCATAGGCATTGGTCAGCATGGTGTCGATATCGAGGCTTCCGCAAATTCGCAGTGTTGCCTGGTAAAAAAAATCAATGTCTTCACGCTTCATCTCTGCTCCCGCTACAAATAAACGCGTGCTTCAATGAGCACGGATTGACGGTAGTTGTCGTTAACTATCCCATAGTCCGGAATTTATAAAAAATATCCCATAAGACATTTTTATTCTGTCCTATGGGGCATGTTTTTGCAATAAAAAAATTATAGCCTATAATTTCAAATAGTTATTTGTTCGGCACGGATTTGGCAAAGCATAAGAGAAACAAGGCCTCTGATGCATTCAGATGTCAAAACGGATTAAAACAAAATTTTTTATTAAAGGAGAATATCATGAAAAAGAGCATCACAAAAAGAACACGCATTTCGATCCTGTTCGCAATCCTTGTCGTTGGCTGTTCGGCTCCTGCGGTTTACGCCGGTTCAGCGGTTTCAATGATCGATGATGAAGTCATTAGTGCCCTGGAAGGTTTCCGGTTCGGTCAACCTGTTGCTCAAGCCAATGCCGCGCAGCAGCAAAACGCGGATCAGGTTGTCCTTGACGATTGTTCGATGATCAACGAAGAAGTCATTGCCGGATTAAAGGACTTCCGGTTCGGTTCTTCAAATCAATACCTCTACGCGCAAAAAAAGAACTCACCCGTTGAGGCCACCTCATGGAGCGAAAAAAGCGACTCCATTATTGACGCCGAACTGATCAGTCAACTGGAGGGCGTTGAAATTGTCGAAGGCGTCCGGATCGTCGAAGCCAAATTTGTCGCTGACATGAGAGCAATTATGGATAAATTTGCTGAAAATTAAATCACAAAAGACGGGCACAGGGCCCGGGCCTTTCTCGAGTTGACCCTGCCCGGACTCGTCCTGCACGGCGCGAACGAACGAGGGGCACCCCCCTGTGGGTGCCCTTTCATCGGGCAGGCACGGGTGCCGGCCCCTACAATATTCGCGAGCGGCCTGCAGCACGGCAGAAGGGGCCAAGGGGGCTTGTCCGGAAGAGTGAATTCTCCCAACATTTTTATAATGATGATAACCCGAATATCTCCTAAAAATTTCGGGTCAAAGGAGTTATGATGAAAAAAAATGGCATGTTGTTAATCACAATGGTTTTTCTGTTTACCGCCTCGCCGTCCTGGGCGACGCTGGAAATGGGTATCGGTGCCTGGAATCAGAATATCGAGGGTGATATTTCCTATTCGCTTTTCAACAATGTTACTGATGAGGCTGATCTGCATCGGGACCTGGATCTTAAAAAAGATACCCGTGGCACCGGGTATTTAAAGCTGGAACTGCCGGTACTGCCGAGTCTTTATCTGGGCTTTACCCCCATGTCGTATAAAGGTACGGACGTGATGGATCGGCCGTATAATTTCGGGCACTACACTTTTCTGGAGGATCGGCTGCTGGATACCCGTATGAAATTAAATCATTTCGACATTGGATTGTACTACAGCCTTACCATGCCGGATCTGGCCGGGTTAAAACAGGTCAAGCTGGATCTGGGACTGGATCTGCGTACGGCTGAACTTGACGTGTCCGTAACCGGCACGGTCGCAACCGGCAACGGTGAAAAACGGGTTCGGGAAGCGGAAGATTATACGCTGCCCATTCCCATGCTTTATGCTGCGGTCCAGATTACGCCCGCGGAAAAAATTTCTCTGGAATTTGAAGGGCGGGGCGTGTCTCTGGGCGGGGATGATCTGGTCAGCCTGCTGGGCAAGGTAAAGTACCGCATCCATGGGGCGTTGTTTATCGCCGCCGGCTACCGGTATGATTACATCCGCCTGGATGAAGACGATCTTAATATTGACAGTACCGTCAGCGGCATCTTTTGCGAAACCGGCCTGGAGTTCTAGGCGCTCGTTTAAGTGGAATGTGTGACTGGACGTGAATGATCATAAAGTCGATTTTGCACAGATAGAGAACCGGCAACGGGTCAACTGGCAAAATCAGCCACACATTTATTCAGACAGGAACGGCATGTCTTTCGGTCTAATTTGCCTGCTGAGCAATAGTCCACGTAAGCCTCGATCCAGTCCGCTCCGGCCCTGGGGCAGTTGTCGATAAACTGGATGAATTTGACTAGGCTGTTGACTGTTTCCGTGTCCATGACATGTTCCATGTGGCAGGCGGTAGCGTCCGCCTTGTCATCACCGATTTGCAACACCCGGGACAGGAAGTCTTTGATGACCCTGTGCCGACGTTCGATTTCCCGGCCAATTTTTCGCCCCGCAGAGGTCAGCGTGATATAACTGTAAGGTTCGTAATTGACCAGCCCTTTTTCTGCCAGAACCTTGAGCGCACTTGTGACCGATCCCCGTTGAACACCGATGGCTTCGGCAATGTCTTTCTGCCTGGCAACTTTATCGGTAGTCTCCAGACGAAGAATGGCCTCCAGATAATCTTCCAGACTTTCGGAAAGAGGATTTTTCTTGTCCATATTTTCTTCCTTTTTAAAGTTTTTACAGTCTATCTGAGCATATTTTATAAGTTAAAACAAAAAAAGTTGGCTATGGCAAACTTTTTTATTGACAAATAAGTTTGAAATACCTAACTTTGTAATTCAAATAAAACACTAACTGCCGTGAAAAGAGAGGGTATGATGACAATCAACATGAGAAAAATGCAAAAAAATCAGACTGGAACCATCGTTGCCGTTAAAGCCGATCGTGAGTTGGGCAGGCGAATAAGGGACATGGGCCTCGTACCGGGGACTGAGATTAGGGTCCAGGGCCGGGCACCGCTATATGATCCGGTGTCGTTACGGCTCAAAGGATTTACGCTGACGCTTCGCAATAACGAAGCAAATTTTATCGATGTCAAAATTAGTCGAAAGGGGAAAGA
This sequence comes from Desulfosudaceae bacterium, assembly GCA_963674745.2. Taxonomy (GTDB): domain Bacteria; phylum Desulfobacterota; class Desulfobacteria; order Desulfobacterales; family Desulfosudaceae; genus JBFMDX01. The sequence continues at coordinate 309,887 of CAXXDV010000003.1, forward strand.
CGAAAACAATGAACGCAACCATCGCTTTGGCCGGTAATCCCAATTCCGGCAAAACAACACTTTTTAACGCGCTTACCGGCGCGAGGCAGCAGGTCGGCAATTATCCCGGTGTAACGGTGGAAAAGAAACAGGGCGTATACAAAGCCGCTGAAAGCAATTTTACGATTGTTGACCTGCCGGGGACATATTCGCTGACGGCCTATTCACTGGAAGAGGTGGTGACCAGGGATTTTCTGGTTAATGAAAAGCCGGGGATGGTAATCAATATTGTGGATGCTTCCAATCTGGAACGCAATTTATATCTTTCACTTCAATTCATGGAACTGGGTTTGCCGGTCTGTATCGCTTTGAACATGATGGATGTCGCCCGGGACAGGGGGATAGAAATCGATATTGATATGTTGTCCCGTCTCCTGGGCGTCCCGGTAATTCCAACAGTGGCCAGAAACGGTAAAGGTAAGAAGGCACTGATGGAGACAGTGGCGAGTCAAGTAATAACACCGAAACCATCGGTTCTCAGTATCTCATATGGTGCGGAAATCGACCATGCATTGGATGAAATAGAAAAAATTATTGAGAACACGGGTTTCATGAACCAGAAATATCCAAGCCGCTGGATCGCCTTAAAATATTTGGAAAACGATCAGCAGATTATGGAAAGAGGCCGTCAGGCTTCGTCTCTCTTGTCTGGAAAGATAGAACGGGTTGTTAAGAAATTAACCGATCATCTTGCCGATACCCTGGATACCTATCCTGAGGTGGTGATTGCAGATCAACGTTACGGATATATCAGTTCCTTATTGAAACAGGGTGTTGTCAAACACCAACAGGATATCAATCGCCTGCAGTTATCCGACAGGGTCGACCGGGTGGTGACCAACCGGTTTTGGGGGCCGATTATCATGGCAGCGGTTCTTATCGGTTTATATCAGTTTACTTTTACCTATAGCGAAATACCCGTTGGCTGGATAGAAGGATTGTTCGGCCACCTGGGCGTTCTGGCCGAAAGCCGCTTGTCTGACGGTTTACTCAAGTCTTTGGTCGTGTCCGGTATTATCGACGGCGTGGGTGGTGTTCTGGGATTTGTTCCACTGATCATGTTCATGTTTTTCGGGATTTCCATCCTGGAAGATTCCGGTTACCTGGCCAGGGTGGCATATATGCTGGACCGGATTTTTCGAATGTTCGGTCTGCATGGCAGTTCCGTCATGGCTTTTATCGTGTCCGGCGGCATTGCCGGCGGCTGCGCAGTGCCGGGTGTCATGGCCGCCCGTACCCTTAAATCTTCCCGGGAACGTCTGGCCACTCTGCTGACCGTGCCGTTTATGAACTGCGGCGCAAAACTGCCGGTTTTTGCCCTGCTGGCAGCCGCGTTCTTCGCGGAAAACGAAGCCCTGGTGATGTTGGTGATAACGCTCATTGCCTGGGTCGGGGCCCTGCTGGTCGCCAAACTGCTGAGAAGCACGGTGGTGAGGGGGGAATCAACACCGTTTGTGATGGAATTGCCGCCTTATCGGCTGCCCACTTTCAGGGGGCTGATGATTCACACCTGGGAACGGACCTGGCAGTATATTAAAAAAGCGGGAACCGTGATTCTGGCCATATCCGTGCTGTTGTGGGCCATGATGACCTTTCCCGGATTACCCGATGCCGAAATCGACCGGTTTGCGCAGCAGCGGTCGAAATTGCTGGCCGGTGCCTCACCGGCGGTCACAGCCGAAATCGAAGCCGGTGAAGACGGCACGGAATTGTCTTTAAAAGCCAGGATGCTGGCGGACCGGCTGACAGCCATCGAACAAAAACAAGCCGAGGCCGGGCTGCGACATTCTCTGGCCGGACGTATCGGTACTGGATTGGAAGGCCTTACCCGTCTGGCCGGATTTGACTGGCGGACCAATATCGCCCTGGTGGGCGGGTTTGCCGCCAAAGAAGTGGTGGTGTCGACCCTGGGTACGGCCTACTCGCTGGGAGAGGTCGACCCGGAAGAAGCCGGTGCGTTGTCGGACCGGCTGGCGGCCGCTCCCGGATGGAGCCCTCTGGTGGCCCTGAGCCTGATTGTTTTTACCATTTTTTACGCGCCCTGTTTTGTGGCCGTGGTATGTATCGCCAGGGAAGCCGGCTCCTGGAAATGGGGTGCTTTTTCCATGCTGTTTAATACCGCTCTGGCCTTCTGCCTGTCCGTGACCGTATTCCAGGTGGGTTCGTTGCTGGGGTATTAGGAGATAGTCCGATGGAAACCGTTATTATCATATTAATCGTAACCGCGGCCATGGTGTACTTTATCCGCAGATTTGTAAAATCATGCCGACAGGAAGGCGGTTGCCAGGGGTGCACAGCATGCAATTGCGGCGGTCCGGAGACTGGATCCTGCTGTGCGATGCAACCGGATATAAGAAATAATAAAAAAAACATTATCATGACGGAAAGTCAACTCAATGAGAAACAGGCGCGGACACCATAACCCGCAAGGGCAATGCCTGGAAAACCAGGTTCGCTGTTGTTGTGGAAAACTGCTGGCAAAGCAGATCGATAACGGCGTTGTACTCAAGTGCACCCGGTGCAAGCGGGAAATTATCATCCGCTTTTCCGAGGCGGATCAGTCTTACGGTTCGGATGACAGAGGAGATCCTGTTGTGATGCTTCCTGATGAGTAAGTGAAAAATTTGATACAAAAAAACGGCTTTGAACGCGTAAGAAAAGCCGGCGGAATAATAGAGCGGCCAGCGGCCAATTTAGAGCCTAGCGCCCGAAACCGGAACATACCGGTATTCGGGCGTTTTTTTTGAAATACATATTTTAACAGAAAGAACGATGAAAAGGATGAAGCAAATGAGACGAAAAGTGATGTTGGTATGTGGGTTAATGACGATGATGGTTTTCTCGGTCGGAACGACAGCCCGGGCCGGTACAGTAATGTCGGAGATGGATATTAACCTGTCCGGTGTTATTGAGGCGGAAGCAGGGTTCTCCAGTGATTATGATAATAACGATACTGGTGACATCGTGCTGGCTACCATGGCGTTCGCTGTTGATACGCGACTTAACGCCTGGTGTTCCGGACATGCTCTTTTCTTATGGGAGGAAGACGTTACAGAACCGGTCGATGTTGATGAAGGTTTTATAACAGTTGGCGGCAAAGACGCGTACCCGTTCTATTTTTCCGCTGGCAAATTGTATGTCCCTTTCGGTGTATATGAAACCAGCATGGTCTCAGACCCTCTTACACTTGAAATCGGTGAAACACGTGAGAGCGCCTTGCAGGTCGGTGTCGGATATAACGGGTTTTACGGGGCGGTTTACGCGTTTAACGGGGATGTTCAGGATACGACTGGTAACAGCGACGATACCATTGAAACATTTGGCGTTAACACCGGGTATTTTTTTGAAAATAACGAAATCAGCGTGGACCTGGGGATTGACTGGATCAGTAATTTAATGGATTCGGACGGACTCGAAGGCGTTTTTCAGGATGCCCGGGATGTGTTTGCTGATGCTAACCCGAACGGTTCATTTGATCTGGAAAGTTACGTTGCCGGTATCGGTGTTCATGCCATCGTCAATGTCGCATCGTTCAGCCTCATCGGTGAATACATTATTGTAACTGATGACGTGGATTATGTTACCGACGACGGTGCAGGATTAATTACCACCATATCATCGGACAAGCCGATGGCTTTACACCTTGAAGGTGTCTTCACATTTGAGGCCATGGGAAGAGAAATGAGTCTGGCCGCGACCTGGCAGTCTACGGATAACCTGGGCGGGTTTCTGCCGGAAATACGCTACGGCGCCGCGGCAGGCATTGCCCTGGCCGGAAATCTGGGGCTTGCCATTGAGTATGTCCATGATGAGGATTACAGCGTAAATGACGGGGGGACGGATGAGAGTGCCGACACGTTTACCCTGCAGCTGGCGCTGGCGTTTTAACAGTCGAATGAAACAGTCGCCCAAAGCCATGACCGGCCGGAAAATCAGCCTCCTGAAATTCCGGCCGGCCCGCGTTTTTATGATCAGTTCCGGATTTTTTTACTACAGTTTCTGCCATCACTGGGCGATCTTGAAAACCGGCCTTGTTCTACCAACCGAAGGTAATACCGGCCCGTCCGGAAACTTCACTGCTTGTGCTGGCCGAGATGCCGGCGTTGACCAGTATTCGGTTTTCTTTCACGTAGTGAAACATACCGGCGGCAATGGCCTGTCTCGATCCATACGTGCCCACACCGACCGAGACCTGCGTATCGCCGGCTGAGCGGGCATTCGGCACCAGGGCCGACAGGGCCGCTCCCATGGCGCCGACATCATCCATCCTGTCATCAAGGTCGCTGAGCTTGTCGTGAATCGTTTTGATATTATGAAAATTGCGGTCAATATTGCCGGTGTTGGTCGCGATGCTGTCGCTGTTGGCCGCTATGTCGCCGGTGTTGTTGTCAACCCGGCTGTCGACGGTATCCAGTTGCTGTTTGTTGACGGCGTCGGTGCTGTTGACACCGGCCGCCATGTTGGTGACGCGCCGCTGGTTGTCGGTATTGCCGACAGAAACCGTGTCCGCTTCCGAGGCCACGGCATCTTTACCCAGGGCAACACTGTTGGTCGCGCCGGAGCGAACAGCCGCGTTCTGCCCGAGAGCGGTCCCGCCATCAGCATTTGCATCCACCCGGGTATCCGCACCCACGGCCACGCTGTTTTCAGAATCAATGCCAGCGTTGGTGCCCAGGGCGGTGCTGCCGTCGGCAATGACAACGGTGCCGCGCCCGATGGCGATATCGTTGGTCCTGGCAGAGGCACCCGGCCCGATGGCAATGGCACCGTCAAATGAAGCGCTGGAAACGCCATCACTGCCGGTTGACAGCCATTCGAGATCGGCCAAGCCGTCAGCATTGGCGGCAATCGCCCGGGTGTTTCGGTCAATATTATAGGTATTGTTAATTGAACCGGCAACCATGCCGCTCAACTGGCTGACGTTTACGGCATCGGTCGGGTCGATGCCGGCCGCAACGTTGGTGATACGACGTTCTGACCCGGCCGCGCCCACGGAAACGGTATTGTTCTGGGCGGCAACAGAACCGGCGCCCAGGGCTACCGAGTTGGTGCCTGTGACGACGGCACCCGTACCGATACCGATATTGCCGGTGCCGGAAACCGTGGCGCCCATGGCCGCGAAGTTGCCGTCGCCGGTCACCGTGTTGCCGTTGCCGGACACAAAGTGGTTGTCGCCGGTGACACTGTTGCTGCTGCCGTACACCCCGTTGTAGCTGCTGTTGACGACATTGTCGCTGCCGATCACCCCGTTGCTGTTACTGTCATCCGCCAGGGTGTTGTTCTGGCCGCTGACCAGGTTAAAGCCGTTATCCTCTCCGAGAGAGTTGAACATGCCGCTGACGTTATTAAAGCCGCTGCCTTCGTCGAGGCGGTTGAACATCCCGCTGACATCGTTGGCGATGTTGCCGTCTTCAAGTTGATTGATAAATCCACCGACCCGGTTAAACCCATTGTTGTCTCCCAGGGAGTTGAATACACCGCTGACCTGGTTGCCGGAGCTGGATTCTCCCAGGTTGTTATTCAGTCCGCTGACGTTGTTTTGAGAACTGCCGTCCCCCAGGGAGTTAAATCCGCCGCCAATGACATTCCGGTCATTGTCATTTCCGAGGGTATTGTTCATGCCGCCGACAAGGTTGCTGCCGTTGTCATCACCAAGGGTGTTTAATACGCCGCTGACACTGTTCTGGTTGCTGCCGTTACCCAACCTGTTGAGTCCGCCGCCGACAACGTTTCGTTCATTCGCTTCTCCCAGGGTGTTGGAAAAACCGGTAACACTGTTGTGCAGGTTGTCAATTGCCAGGGTATTGCTTTCGCCACTGACCAAATTGGAATCGTTGTTGTCCCCCAGGGTATTGAATTGACCACTGATGGCGTTATGGAGGTTGTCATTGCCGAGGGTGTTGTTCTGGCCGCTGACAAGGTTCCGATCATTGTTGTTTCCCAGCGTATTATCGCCGCCGCCGACGATGTTCCGGGCACTTCCGTTACCCAGGCTGTTGTCCCTTCCACTGACGGCGTTGTTATTGTTCCTGTTGCCCAGGGTGTTGTTTCTTCCGCTGACGGCATTGTGGTCATTATTATTGCCCAGGATATTGTTTCTTCCGCTGACGGCGTTGTTGGTGTTGTTGTTCCCCAGGGTGTTGCTCTCTCCGCTGACCGTGTTGGCAAAGGTGTCGTCTCCCAGGGTGTTGTATCCGCCGCCGACCGTGTTGGCAATATTGATTTGACCCAGTGTATGATACCCACCGCTGACATTGTTGCTGTCACTGCCTGAATCAAGGCTGTTGAAGATGCCGCTGACATTGTTGTGATAGGTATTATCGTTCAGCCTGTTCATCATTCCGCCGACAGTGTTCCGGTCACTGTCATCTCCAAGGGAATTGAATATACCGCTGACCTGGTTGCTGCCGCTGCCGTTACCGATCCTGTTGTTGGCACCGCTGACACTGTTCTGGTTGGCACTGTCACCCAGCCTGTTGTTCCCGCCGCCGACAATATTCCGGTCGGCGTCACTCCCGAGGCTGTTTATTGTTCCGCCAACCAGGTTTGAACTGTTGTCATTAGACAGACTGTTGTTGACACCACCGACAATGTTCCGGTCACTGTTATCTCCCAGATTATTGTTCTCACCGCTGACGGCATTTGATTCATTGTCGCCGCCGAGGACGTTGTTCTCACCGCTGACCTGGTTTGAGTTGGTATTTGACGTGCCGGAGGTACCGAGGACATTGTTCACCCCGCTGACGGCATTGTAGTCGTTTCTGCCGTAGATGAAGTTGTTTTCACCATTGACGGCGTTCATGTCGCTGTTGTTGCCGATATCGTTTTGGGCACCGCTTAACAGGTTACCGACACTGTTGTTTCTTATACGGTTATCCTCACCATGAATAATGTTGGCGCTGCTGTCGTCATTGATGATATTGTCCCGGCCGTCGATCAGGTTGGCATCACTGTTACTGCCAATCTGGTTGTTGGCCCCGTTTATTTCGTTTAACTGGCTGCCGGCACCGGGGCCCGTATTGCCGGGGCCGTTTATTTCATTGGCCGTGGCAGTTAAAGGCATTGCCAGGCCAATACAGGCCAACATGGCAATCAACATTGCCGGCCGGTATCTTTCAAATAATGTTTTTGCGCGTAGGGTTGACGGTTTCATCGCATACCTCCTTATGTATGGGTAAAAAATTTAAGAACCTGTTTGCTCGGGCCGTTGGTTGGCCGGTAGAGGAGACTTAAAAGCCCTTATTCAGGATAAAAAAAGGCCGGGTTACCTTTCCTGGGAACCCGACCATAAACAAAATTTCGCTGTTTTGATGCCCCAATGAAAATCGTAAACAAAGCGCCTGTCATCCGGCAGGCCATATTGTGTTTTTGTTTGCGGTTTCCTTTCTTTTGTTTGTTATATTACTACTATTATAGTATGTTTTTGAAATGATGTCAAGGACTGCTACTTTTTATTAGTAAAATTAAATAGTTAGTTTGACGGACCGGTTTCGGGCGATACCCTTTTACATCAGGGGAGAGTTAGATACGCCTGGCCTGTCTTTCAACCAGTCAGGCACCCGATAAGATAATTGTCTTTCGCAACCTTATCAGCAAAGGGTCGTGGTCAGAAAAATCAGGCCGAAAGCAATGATAACCAGGCTGGAAAGGATTCTGATAATATGTTCGGCTGTAAGGGAATGTTTTTTAAGAACCGTCTGCATCATACCGGTTTTGCCCAGGATCACACTGACGGCGACAACCGATATGGTCGAGGCCATGCCCAGGGAAATACAGGCCGCCAGCACCAGGCCCAGAACCAGGCCGTCCATGGAAATACAGAAGAGCATGACCATGACCACGGCCGGGCAGGGGACCAGCCCTACCGTGCCGGCCCAGGCCAGCAGCCCTTTTCCGGGTTCGTTCGCAGAAGAATGATCCGGACGGGCGTTGCGGCTTAAAATCAGGTCCCTTGTGCTTTTAAAGAAGATAATCAGGCCCAGAAGCGTAATCAGGCCGAAGCTGACCACCTGGGTAACGGTGGTCACGTCTCCCAGTGTGTCCGCCACACCCTGCTGCAGCACATAGCGCAGGCCCAGTACAGCCACGGCCCCTGACAGGCCGTGGACAAAAGCAAAGACAAAGGCAAACAGCAAGCCGCCGGGAATGGACACGTTATGTGACAGGATATATGACGAAGAGACAACCTTGCCGTGTCCCGGGCCGGCCGAATGAATGGCACCGTAAGCAAAAGCCAGGGCCAGCAGAAAAATCAGGGCCTTGAAGCTTCGACCGGCCTGGATTTCCCTGATCAGTTCCGACATTTTCAACTTCAGCTGGTGCTGCCACAGGATGAGCTTGACAAAGACCCGGCTTTTAACCGGCGGTGCCGGGGCCTCGTGCTGTTTATCCGGGCTGGTGGTAAACGGGTTATGGGACAGGGCCGGACCACCCATGGCGCAGAGTAAGCAGACCAGTAATATGAGGTTGATGGTTTTTTTCACGGTTTTTCGCGAAACTCCAGAAACAGCGTCCAGGGGTGAATCATGTCATAATAAATCAGGGTGTCGGGGTCCTCTTTTACGGCGGTTTTAATTTCCAGTTTTTGAGTGGCGTTCAGGGATACCGGCCGGCTTTCGGCAAAAAAAATGGCCGAATAATAGGTCGGGTCATAAGTGGCCAGTTTGATTTTTTTGTAGGTTTCCATGGCGGTTACATGGCAGGGGATAAAAAAAATGTATTCAAGCTTTTTGTCCTTCAGCACCGCGTCAAAGTCGGTGACGTATTTGACATCAAAGGCCCGGCCGTCAATGGTAATAAAAGTGAAGTAGCTGGATTCGGAAATATAGGAAAACGCCTTTTCCTTGATCGAAGCCACTTCCGGCTTTTCCAGTTGCCCGTTTTGGTCTTTGTCATGGTCGGCGGCGATCATGGTGGAGAACATGTCGTCAAACTGCCAGTGCATCCGAAAACCGGCCAACCCCCTGTCGTCAAAGACCACGTCCACCCGCTGGGCAATAAAGACATGGGGATGCCCGAAGACGGGGGCCGTAAAAAGAGTGATCACTATTGTGATTGCAATCAGGACAATCGCCGGACGATATGTGAGGCAGGTGTTTTCTTTGTTCAACATCAGGGTCGGCCTTTATACCGTTCAAAATTTTTATGCTTATACGATATGTAATTTAGATATCTAAGACAAGGACTATTGCAAGCCATCACGTTAACGCCTGAACCCCTGGTCATTTGAGTCTGTTCACGTAGGGGCAACACCCTGTGGCTGTCCTTTTCGTTTTTCGGGCAGGCACGGGGGCCTGCCCCTACATTGTTCATGTGCGTCCACCCCGGCCCGTAGGGGCAACCCCCTGTGGTTGCCCTTGCACCGGCCAGGAACGGGGGCCTGCGCGAATAGAGTGGATGAGATAAAAAAGGTGTCCATCCACTATCTTTTCGTGTTTCTGACCAAAAAGAGATAGCTGTGGGTTGGATGGACACGCTTTTTTTGTCTTTATCGGGCATCAGCCCGATAACCGCATTTCCCGGCCGGTCAGGCGCATGCCGCCTTCACGGGAATATTCGGCCATGGCGACCCGGATCTGATGCATTCCTTTGACAACCAGTGACCGCCAGGCATCGGAAATGTCCCAATGCCCGTGGTCGTAGCCGACGATTTCCACCTTGTCGGCTTCAGGGACCAAGTTTCTGGCTGTTTTGTCAATGATGTCCTGATCTGTAGTAATACCCGGGTCACCCGTCACATAAAGAATAATGCCGGTTTTCATGTGGTGTATCTCCTTTCATGGTTAGTCGATTAAAACGCATACCTTTTCAGAAATATGAACAAAATGGTGACCACCATCCGGTTCAGGCCGGCAGTTATACACGGCTGATTTGGGTTTTTTTTGGCCGGGCCGGAACCGGATGATGGTCGAACCGGATATCTCATGACGCAATTCTTTAAAATTCATGAAATAATCCGGGTAATGCCGGTCGTTGTAGTTACAACCAGGTCATAACTGGGTCCTCCTTTATTCGGTTTTAAGGGCTCCAATAAAAAAGCCCTTCAAACACGACAAGCGTGTCTGAAGGGCTGCACCCAGTTTTCTTCACCCTTATGTAAATCTGTCTCGATGCCTGATCACCGCAAAACATCGATTTCATTGCCAGGGCAGGTCTTCTGGCTCCCCCGCCTTTTCAGCGGCCTTCCCATATGACTATAATTATACAGTGGCGCATCCAGGCTGAAAAGGTTCCGGTTTATTATGACCGGACCGGGGTTACAGCGGCGGGACCGCTCCCGATTCACACGGGATTCCCTATTAAGCTATGTCACCCTGACAATATTTTATTAGAATGGCCCGGATTCAGGCTGGCATTTAGAAATAATCTGGGCCCATTCTGGTTTGTATATTTAATTTAATCGGTCATGGTATGGATAAAACAACCACCACCGCCACCACCACCACTACCGCCTCCCGGTGCGTTACCGCCGACAAATACGACCCGGATGGGGTTTAAGGCGGTGTCAATGGATTCGTCAACGGCATCGGTATTGGTGTTTAAAATATCCACCCGGTGGTCCGTCTGGTTGCAGACCCAGAGCAGTCCGTTTACGTCTGTGTAGACACCGGACTCCATGCCGGCGATGTTTTTATTCTCAAGCCCGGTGACGGCCGTGCCAACGGGATTGGCGGCGGATGGATCAAAGGAGTAGAGGGTATTGTCTCCCCATCCGGCATACCCTACAAAATAACCCCTGGTCGGAGAAACGATGGCCATGCCGGAGATGTTGCCGTAAGGATGGTCCGTGTCATCACCGTCATCCAGGATGACTTGCGTGCCGTATGTGTCGGGATTAATGACGGCAATACCGCCGGTATATTCGGCTGCATAACGGCCGACACCTTGAACATAAATTAAGCCATTGGCTGCCAGGTACTGAATCCCTCCCAGGTTCCTGATGTTTACGGGGATGCCTTTCATATCGCCGGTGCCCCGGCCGGTATCGATCTCCGTGTCTGTGTCGGTATCAAAAACAGCCACGTAGGCGGTGTTGGTCAGCCATGGATCGGGATAGGCCGCCTGTGTCATGCGCTGCATGGCGATAAACAATTTGTTACCCACGATCACGGCACTTTTCATTTCCGGGCAGCCGTCGCCGTCGTCATAGGCGCTTAAATCCAGTTCGCCGATTTTAAAACCCGCTTCATCGGCGGCTGAAGGATCAACGATCCAGGCTTTTGTTGAGCCATAGCGAAGAATATACGCTTTTTGACCGCTTGCAAAAACCATATCCTGGGGGTTGCTGGTCGGATCAGAGGGCGCGTCCAGAGTGGAATACTGCCAGATGGGTGTGGCCGGCGCGTCAATTGAGAACTTGGTGACGTTGTCGGCAAAATATTTTTCAATGCGATAAAAAAAATTGCCGTATGCGGTCACGGTAATGTCCGATATGGTCGCGGCCAGGTTGTTGCTGGCTGTCCGGGGGCCGCCGACCGGGTTGACCGAGATGACCGAATGCGCGCCGGAAGAATAATCGGCTGCGGCCGTGGCCACCACCGCTGTCTGGTCGGCCTGGGCAACCGATCCCACGGGAACCAGGATGAAAGCCGTCAACATAATGACGGCCGGTAATAACAGGTAAAGGCTAAATCGTTTTCTCCCTTTTGATTGCATGAATTTCCTCCCTTTTCTGATATTTATATTATCATATGGTGTACTTGATTTTAAATGTGAACGACTTTCCCGGCAGGGGATAGCCGTTAAAATCTTCATACTGATTATCCGTCATATTTTTTGCTTCGAGGCTGATCAAAACGGATCTGTAAAGCAAGGAAACACCGGCGTTGACTTCTTTTTTATCCGCCGCCTTGAGCAGATTGGCGGTATCGTAATACATGTCATTTTCCGTCAGGTATTCGAGAAAAAGTTTGACCCCGGCATATTTCGCCTCCAGGCGTCCCAGGTAGGAAGACTCAAAACGTCCCGGAAGCTGCTTGCCGTCAAAAACCGGGGTGGGACTCTGGTTTTCCGTGTCCTGAAAAGTGGCATTGGCTGTCAGTCTAAAATATTTGCAAAAATCCATATGCCCCCGGGCCTCGACCCCGGAGATCAGGGAGCCGGATATATTTTCCGAACGGCCGATGCCGCGGGCATCGTAAACACGGGTGATCAGGTCATCCACATCGTTTCGGAAATATACGGCGGAAAATGAGAGGTTGTGGACCGGTGATGAATCAATTTGCCAGTTACATTCAAGGCCGATATCAAAATTGGTGCCTTCTTCAGCCGTCAGGTCCGTATTGCCGGTGAAGAACCCACGGTCGCCGAACAGTTCAAAAAAAGACGGTTCCCGCTGATATCGGCCCAGATTACTTTTAATGGTAAGCCAGGCAAGGGGATGATAATCGATACCGATTTGCGGCAGGACATAATCTTCGGTGTTGGAAATGCGGTCATTAACGGAGCTGTCAAGAAAATCCTCGGTGGGGCTGAGTTTGTCCTTGAGGTGGATATATCGCAGCGCCGGCGTAATCATGACCTGGTCCTGAAGCAAAGCCACCCGGTACTGCAGTCCCAGGGAAAGTTGATCCCGGTGACTTTTGTCCAGATCAGAACCGGAAAGCAGATTCTCCGGCACGTATTTTTCCCGGTGGGCGTCAACGGTCATGGACAACACGTTGCTGCCGGAGATGCTCTCCAGGTAGGTGCCGCAACCGTATTTCTCGGTAATATATCTCAATTGCTGGTGTCCCAGGCCGATGGCGCCCTGGCTGTCGTCGTATTCTTCTTTTTTTCTGGTGTAGTCGATTTTTGTACTGGAGTTGATGCCGTATGATGTCAGATCGTCGGCCGTCAGTTTCAGGGTGCTGATGTGGTATTCCGTATCCAGTGACGTATTGGCGTCCGGACTGTTGTTAAATCGCGGCAGTCCCTGGTCTTTGAAAAACCAGTGATGGCTGAAATCGACACGCAGGTGGTCATCGGCATCATAACCCAGCTTGGCCAGGATGTTGGCCTGATCAAACTGAGCGTTGTTCCTCTTGACGGTCCGGTCATCGGCCTTGTTGTACTTGGTTTGGTTGTCGTAGGTGAATTCAAAATCGTTGTCCGAATCCAGGTAGTCGGCCGAAATCAGGTAATCCCAGTTACCGGGTTTGTGGTTGATAAAACCGGAAAAAGTGCGGGTGTTAAAAGAACCGAAACCGGTACTGGCGTTCATGTCCAAGGCCTTTCGGCTGCGGATGGTTTTGATGTTGACGACACCTCCGATCGAAGACCTGCCGTAGTTGATCGGTGCGCTGCCCCGGTAAATCTCTATGGCCGCCACATCCGATAAGGCGATATTGCTCAGGTCGACCCCGCCGCCGGAGGCATCGTTGAGTAAAACCCCGTCTAAATAAATCATCACCTGCTCGCTGGTGGATCCTCTCAGCGTCATGGTGGAAAAGCTGCCCAAACCGCCGGACTGGCGCACCTGGATACCCGCTTCTTTTTCAATGACCTCGGCCAGTCCTTCCATTTTGCTTTCAAACTGATCCCGCTGGATAACGGTACAGAAGGTCGATGTGGCGTTGACGTCGACATCGCCGGTCTGGAAATCAGTGTCCTGGTGCTCTGCTGTTACAATGATGGTATCCATGACCAGCGGTGATGCCGGCGGCTCTTCAGCCGCAACCGGCAATACCGTTTGAAGGCAGAGCAGCACGGTTGCCATCAGCAGTGTCTGCAGGCGGGAAAAGTGTTTAAAAAAGGCGCTATGTATCATCGTTGAAGTACTCTTTAAGCTGTTATTGCAAAAAAAAACCCCGAATCGATATAATCGATCCGGGGAAATCCCTTTTTTATCCTCTGATCTGTCGAAAGAAATCTCTCCACGTGATTTCTTTTTTATATCCAGGCAGGTCTTCTGGCTTTCGGATCATCCTACTGATCGCGCCTTCCCGCCGGAATTCAATGCCGACAGTGGCTGATGCGATGTTCGTTCCCGATTACAGCGGCGGGCCCGCCCCCGACTTTAACGGGGTTCCCTTTTATGTGCCGAGGCACACCTGAATATTATGTCTAAACGTCTGTCTAGCAAACCGAAAAGAAAAAAGCAATATAATTTTAATATCGGCTTATGACCGGGATATGATGTGACGGAACCGATCACCCGGGCAACAGGGTATCAACACTTTCGAAAAAAAGATCAGCGTCTGGATTTCTTGTGCTTATTTGACTGGAACGATATTTTGTTTTATAATCAAACATTTCCGATTTTGATTATTTCCATGCCATCATTGCCTCTATATTATTGACCTGTGCTTTTAAGAAGCAGAAAAGGATACACTGTTTTATATTTCGGCCAGGAGCGATAAACTCAAAACAACGTGAAAGGAGCAAAAATGGAAAAAAGCGAAAAAGGATTTGTACCGACATTGTTGCTGTGCCTGTTTTTGGGCGGCCTGGGTGTGCACAGATTTTATGTGGGCAAGATCGGGACGGGTATATTGATGCTGTTAACCCTGGGGGGACTGGGGATATGGGTGTTGATAGATCTTATCATGATTGCCGTCGGCTCTTTTAAGGACAAGAAAGGCCTTCCCATAAAAGCTTCCTGACGCCGCCGTTCGTTTGTGCTCGATGCCTGACCCCTGAAGTTTATTGTTAAAGGGTGTCTTTTACGCCATTGGTTCTTTTTATATGGCCGGACCTTCAGGCGCCTCTTGGGGATTTATGCTTTTTCCGGCAAAGGGTTTGCTGTATCTTTATCCGCCCGGCGAGTGCTTGATCATTAAAGAACCATCTTGATCGGGAACAGGGATTATAAACTGCCTTTATTTAGAAAAATAAAGGGTTTGCCGGACACGGGGTTTTTGCCCACATGAACGTCTGTCCGGTAAATTTCTTTTAGGGATTGTTCGGTCAGGACTGATTCGGCCGGGCCTGAATGATAAACGCGTTTTTCTTTTCGATCCAAAAGGATCAGCCGATCCGCATATTCCGCGGCCAGGTTCAGATCGTGCATGACCATGATGACCGTCAGCTTCAGTTCTCGGTTCAGTCGGGAAATCAGGTTCATAATGCGTTGCTGATGGGTAATGTCAAGATGCGAAGTGGGCTCATCCAGCAGCAGGATTTTCGGTTGCTGGACCAGTGCCCGGGTGATGGCCGTCAATTGCCGTTCACCGCCGCTGATCTCATTCATGCGGGCATCTTCAAATTCTGAAATACCGGTCAATTCCATATATTGATCGGCCACTTCCATATCTGTCCGGGATTCAAAAACCTGGTATTTACGAAAAAAAGGAATACGTCCCAGTAGCACATATTCCCTTACGGTCAGCAGAGAGGATTGAACGGTCTGACCGACAACCGCCATGACGGCTGCCAGTTCCTTACGGGAATATTTTTCCAGGGGCCGGGAATCGATATCAATAGCCCCCCGCCCGGGCTTGAGCTGACCGGTCAGGGTTTTTAACAGGGTTGTCTTACCGGCGCCGTTGGGTCCGATTATGCCGATGACGTCGCCCTTGGCTATGTCAAAGGTAATGTCCTCGAGAACGGTTTTCCCGGGATACCCACATGAAAGATTGTTCAGTCTTATAAAAATATCGCTCATTGTTGATCCGACGGTTTCGTAAAAAGTTCAAGATCAAGGCGCGCAAGGCCCGAGAAATGCAGCGAACTTTTGTACGTGAATTTTCGAGGGGCGCAGCGCAACGAAGATGTTGGGCTTTTTACTGAATCGTCTTTCATAGGGTGATTTGTTTCTTGCCTAAAATATAAATAAAAATCGTCCCGCCGATAATTCCGGTTATGACACCTACCGGCAGCTCCAGGGGGGCGATAACGGTGCGGGCGGCCACATCACATAAAACCAGGAAGAAAGAACCGGCCAGAAACGAACTGATCAGCAGCAGGCGGTGATCGGTGCCGGTGAGAATCCGCATGGTATGCGGCACGATCAGACCGACAAAACCGATAATACCGGACACGGAGACACTTAAGCCGGTCAGCAGCGAGGCCAGGATAAACAACCATTTTTTGGTCCGTTCCACGTTGATGCCCAGTGAGGCCGCTTCCTCCTCGCCCAGGGCCAGGGCGTTTAAGTCCAGGCAGAAAAAATAGCTCATGACCAGGCCGGCCAGGGTGCCGGCTGATACGATTTTCACCAGGGTTATATCCGTAATATCCAGAGAGCCCATGATCCAGAGCACTATCGTATGAATGTCTTCTGATTTGGAAATCGACATCAGCAGCATGACCAGGGAAGAAGAAACAAAACTGATCATGACGCCGATCAGCAGCATGTTGTTTGTTTTCAGCGTTCCCGCATTAAGGCTGAGGTAGTAGACCAGCATGATCACGGCGGCAGCACCGGCAAAACCGGAAATGGGATAGGCAATGACGCCGATGATGCTGTCTAATTTGAAAAGAATATTAATGCATACGCCCAGGGAGGCGCCGCCGAAAATGCCCAGGGTGTAAGGCTCCACCAGGGGATTCCTGAACATGCCCTGAAGCAGCGTTCCCGCCAGGCTCAGGGCGCCGCCGACGACGATGCCCAGGAGCAGGCGGGGCAGGCGGATATCAAGCAGGATACTGGACTGGATGTTTCCCCGGCCCTCGAAAAGAAGCCCGGGGATGCTTTTGACGGGGATGTCCGCCGATCCCACGCAAAGGGACAGGATCGCGGCGCCGATCAATGCCGTTGTCAGTCCGGCCAGGGTGGTGATAATTTTTGTTTTTCTGCGCATGATTACTTTTCTTTACCCTGCAGCTCGGGATGGATCAGCGGCACGATATAGGCCAGGGCTTCGGCAAAGCTGACCGGTGTCGGGCTGCAGACAATTTCCGGATCCAGCACGTAAATCTGACCGGTTCTGGACGCATTCAGGGCGTGGTAGCCCATCCAGGTTTCTTTCTCTTTTTCAGCACCTGTTTTATCCGATCCCATGGTGGCAATAAGGATAACGTCGGGATTATTGGCCATTACCTTTTCACGACTGTAATTGCCCGACGTTTCCTCCGCCGCCACATTGATGCCACCGGCAAAGGTAATGTATTCATTTATAAAAGTCCCCTTGGGCGAAGTGTGCAGGGGGTTAAATCCGATTTGGATAAACACCTTTCGTGGCGCCAGCCGACGGGTACGGCGGGTTATGTCATTAACCTTCGCTCGGGCTTCGTTGATAATCGCCTGTGCCTTTTCCGCTTCTCCGACCAGGTGGCCCAGTGTCGACATCATGGTGCAGATTTTTTCAAAAGTGGCCGGATTTTCGTACTGCTCCACCCGGATACCCAGGCGCTTCAACAGCTTGAGCTGGTTTTCGTTGGCCAGAGGGTTGGCGATGACGATATCCGGATCCAGGCTGATGATTTTTTCCACGTCCGCCTGGATAAGAGAGCCGATTTTTATTTTGTTTTTAGCGTCTTCCGGAACATTGCAGTAAGTGGTGTCGGCAATGAGGCGATCATCGGCGCCAAGCAGGTAGATCATTTCCGTAATCAGCGGGCCCAGGGAAATAATGCGCCGGGGAATTTCAGCGTATACCTGAGTTGTAGGCAGGGTCATTCCCCAGAAGACAATCAAAGTCGTAGCCCATTTTTTTAATATTTTACGTTTTAACACGTTCGTTATTCCCGGTGCTTCTGGTATATGCCGGTCAACAGGGCGTTAAAGGCGGTTTTTATCACAATCGGCAGATCGTCCCGGGTGATATGATTATTTATCTGCGTCATCTCTTTTTCCGCCACCTGCGAGCAGATG
This sequence comes from Desulfosudaceae bacterium, assembly GCA_963674745.2. Classification (GTDB taxonomy): domain Bacteria; phylum Desulfobacterota; class Desulfobacteria; order Desulfobacterales; family Desulfosudaceae; genus JBFMDX01. The sequence continues at coordinate 327,660 of CAXXDV010000003.1, forward strand.
TCAAGCGCCAGGCGATTAAAGGCGGTTAAATCCGTCAGCAGTCCCTTCTCATAATCATCATTGACCGCCAGGGCGGTTTCCACAAAACCGGCAAAAGCAGGGTCCAGCAAAAGTGTTTCAATATCCGCGACGATTTTGTTCGCCGGCCGGCTGCATTTACAGGCGGCCGGGTCGACCAGATGATACAACGAGATATCCCGTTCTGACAGGCGCTGGAATATGCCCCTTTTTTCCGTCAGGTGGTTCTGTTTCCGCACCGCCTCTTTGACGCCGGCGTAGACCGCTTCGGCGATCATTTGACCGAGCCGGGAATGGCCGCCGGCGTTTTCAAGCGGTTTTTGCTTTCCCATGCCCTGAACGACGATGATGTTGTCGGTGCCGGTGCCGGTGGCCCGGTATCGGCCGTGATTAAAGCTGCTGCGAATGTCCATGTCCAGCAGGGCCGCTGTTTTGGCTTCGGTAGCGGTGATGACGGCCCTGGACATGGCCCGTCGGGTCAGGGGTATGCTGGAAAGAATGATCATATTGATGGTGCCGGGCTCATAATAGCGCCCCTCGTCGGCCGACATGCGCAGGGCATTGGATTTGACACCCGCTGTTACAAAGGCCCATATGGTCAGATCTTTAAATGAGGCTTTTTGAATGGACAGGTTGTCCATATCGGCACCGGTGAACAGCAGTGCGGCACTTTTTTCGCTGCGGTCGAGAACCTTCAGCACGTGGCGCTGGAAAGTGTCGATCCCGATGCTGTGGCTGATAGGCCAGCAGGGGGGCGGAAAATAATGATTGCCAACGGTCCTGATGTCGTCCCGCCAGCCTTCTAAGGTAGAAAGAACGGTCACGGGTTTTGTGAAATCCAGGACCAGGGTTTTGTGAATAAAATCATAAATCCGGCTCTGAACGATACGGCCGTCCTTTACATAATCCGGCATGTCAATCGTGGGGGATAGCCCATCGGTTTCCACGACCGCTTCTTTTTCGACCAGGTTGCCGGTGTCTGAAAACGATTTGGTATAAATTGAAGCAGCCAGCCAGGCCACAAAATCTCCGGTATGGGTGGCCGCCCGGCAGGTCAGGTCACAGGGGAAATAATAAACCCGGTTGTTTCTGACCGCGGAGACGTCTTTCCAACCGGTCAGTTTGAAAAAGGCCGCGGCCGTGCGGTCGTCTCCTTTGCAGCCGTAAATAAACTGGGGATCAAAGGACTGCCACTGGTCCCTGGTTACGGGAATGACCGCACCGTTTCGTTCAATGCCATGGGGAAGGCCGCCGGCGGCACGGATGATCTCATTCTGGAAGGAATCCAGGCCGGGGGTCATGATCGTTTTTTTACCCATCAGCCGGATGACCCGCTGTTTATCTTTTTCCGGTATTCCGGCTGTTTTTCGGGCAATCAGGTCAAGGTCGGCTTTGATCCGGTTGATGATTTGGGCGGCCTTTTCTTTTTTGCCCAAAAGCAGTCCCAGCTGGTGGATCGTTTCAAAACTTTTGGCCAGGGTGCCGGTCTCAAGAAAAAGGACCGGGATGCCAGTGTCTGCAAAGCGCTCTTCCACGGCCAGGTGCATGTCCGAAAGAAAGATAATGTCGGGCGCCAGTGCGGCAATGGTATCAAGCGAAGGGGAAGAAAAACCGCCCACGACGGTCATCTTGTGGTCCGGGTCAAGATCCGCGTCGTGATAGGTGATACCTTTTAACGCGCCCCGGGCACCCAGCGCGAATATGATTTCCGTAATCGATGGCACCAGGCTGACCGCCCGTTGAAAGGGCTTATCAATTTCGACCGGCTGAAAGTTGACGTCCAGGATGGTGTCGGAAAAACAGCCCCCCGGTGTTGGCGCGGCTATCATGAACAGCCATATGATGATAACGGCCGTCGGCCGGGTTAATTTTTTGTGCATGGTTTTTCCCTTTTGATTGCTTCGGACCGGGCAAAAAAAAACCGGACCGAAAAATTGGTTCGATCCGGGATTTCCCTTTTTTATCCTGAAAACCGATCAAGTTCGCCCCGATGCCGCGCCAGGCGATAATCTCATGTTCAGGCAGGTCTTCTGACTCCCGGATCATCCTGCCGACCGCGCCTTCCCGTTTTTAGCTTCAAAAACAGTGACTTTATGCGATGGCCGTCCCCGGTTACAGCGGCGGGCCCGTCTCCGACTTACACGGTGTTCCCTTTTGATCCTCCTGGGAGGAACCTGAACAAGTATTGGCATTATTTTTAGAACCAGGCCCCTTTTTTGTCAAGGAAAATTACGGCCGCGTTTCAGGTTGCATTCAGGTATACCCTGTCATATTATCAAAAAATACCGGCCTAAAACAATCATTAACCCGGATATTTCATGAAATATCCGGGTTAGAAGACAGACTTTAAACCGGAATATTCCGCCATGAAAACAAACAGGACCGTTAAGTCCTTTCGTTATACAGATCTGTTTGCATACCTGTTTTTGATCATCATCATTCTGATCGTTTTCGGACAGATCACCGGCCATGAATTCATTAATTTTGATGATGATATCTACATTACCAGCAATATTCATGTAAAAGCCGGTCTGTCATCCGAAAGCGTTGCCTGGGCATTGACAACCATGAAGGCGGAATTCTGGCACCCTTTGACGTGGTTGTCTTTGATGCTGGATACCCAACTCTATGGCGTAAAAGCCGGCGGGTATCTGTTTACCGGCCTTTTACTGCATATATTCAGTACCCTTTTTTTGTTCGGAATTTTTAAAAACATGACCGGTTCCGTGTGGAACAGCGGGCTGGTGGCGGCACTGTTTGCGATTCACCCCCTGCATGTGGAGCCGGTCGCCTGGATCGCGGCGCGCAAGGACGTCCTGAGTACCTTTTTCATGATGCTGACCGTATTGTGTTATCTCCGATATGTTAAAAAACCGGGTATGATAACGTACCTGTCGGTCTGTTTATGTTTTGCGGCCGGGTTAATGGCCAAACCCATGCTGGTGACATTGCCCTTTGTCCTGCTTTTACTTGATTACTGGCCCCTCGAGCGGGCAGGTGCAAACGGTGGCATTACTTTTTCCCGGGTGAAAGCCCGGGTATGGGAAAAAATACCTTTATTGTTTTTGTCCGCTGCCGCCGGTGCCCTCGCCGTGCTTGCACAGAAAGCCGGCGGGGGGATCGGAACAATGCAGACCTATCCGTTTTCCCTCCGCATAGCCAACGCGTTGGTGTCCTATGTCGGTTACCTGTCAAAAACCGTCTGGCCCCGTGACCTGGCTTTTTTTTATCCCTATCATTTTGATTTTTCGGCGGCCCGCACAGGCGTTGCGCTGACAGTTGTTGTTCTGTTGACATTATTATCCCTTAAACTGTGGAAGCGCTGTCCGTATCTTATCGTCGGCTGGCTCTGGTATCTGGGAACACTTCTGCCGGTGATCGGGCTCGTCAAAATCGGCGGGGCGGCCATGGCGGACCGGTACACCTACATTCCGCTGATCGGTATCTTTGTTATGATCAGCTGGGGTGTCTCCGATTTGCTGAAGCATACGCGATGGAAAAGGGGCGCCTTTGGTGTTTTTTCCATTGTACTGATCATTCAGTTTATGGCCATTGCCCGGGTGCAAACCGGTTACTGGTCTGACAGCACACGCTTATTCGAACATGCTATTGAGGTCACGGAAGACAACTATATGGCCCATAATAATCTCGGCAATATCAAATTCCGGCAGGACAAAATTCATGAGGCCATGGCACATTATGCCGAAGCCCTGCGGATCAGGCCTGACTTTCCCGAAGCATTAAACGGGATGGGGGCTTCCCTGGTTCGCAGCGGAAGGATAGACGCGGCGATTGATTGTTTTCAACAGGCCCTGAGGTTGACACCGGATAACACGATTATACGTAACAACATTGACAAGCTCGAGGCTTTAAGCAAGAGCAGGAAGCAGAACCGTAACTGATCTTCGGGACAAGCATCACGCCTCATCCATTCTCGTATCTATCTCGGCACCGGTTAGCAGGTTTTTGATCATATTTTTCAGGTAGTGCAGGTCTTCCAGTATGATGTAACCACAGGGGATCAGCAGAAGCGTGATGAATGTTGCGAACATCACACCGAATCCCAGACTGATGGCCATTGGAATCAGGAACCGGGCCTGCAGGCTTTTTTCCAGAAGCATGGGGGTGAGCCCGCCGAAAGTGGTTACCGAGGTCAGGATAATGGCCCGGAAGCGTAATTTACCACTTTCAATGACCGCTTGCTGAGCGTCAAAATCGTTTTCCAGGCGGAGATGGTTGACGCGGTCGATGAGTACCAGTGAATCATTGACCACCACTCCGGAAAGACCGACAATACCCAGCAGGCTCATGAAGCTGATGTTATAACCCATCAACAGGTGCCCCAGAACAGCGCCGACAATGCCGAAAGGAATGGCTGCCATCACGATCAACGGCTGAGAAAAGGACTTAAAGGGCACGGCCAGCAGCGCATAGATACAGAACAGGGCGATAATGAATCCCCTGCGGATATCACCCATGACCTCTTTTTGTTCCTGTCCTTCCCCTTCAATCGTATAGCGTAAACCGGGGTATCGGGTTTTTAAAAGAGGGAGAAAGTCACTTTCCAGGCTCTGCCTGATCTGGCTGGCGTTGGACATCTTTTCGTTGACATCGGCGGAGACTTTGATGACGCGCAGGCGCTGAGCGCGATCAATGGCGGCGTAACCTCGTTGCATGTTTACCTCGGCCACCGCGGAAAAAGGGACCTCATTGCCGTCGGCAGTGCGAATACGCATCTCTTCGGCATTGCCCAGGGATTTGCGTTCTTCGTCCGGATAGCGGACAAGTACTTTGATCTCGTCTTTGTCCCTCTGAAAACGCATGGCTTCTGCGCCATAAAAAGCGTGGCGGACCTGTTGGGCCAGGTCGGCCAGTTTCAGACCGAGGTTGTCCGCGGCCGGCTTCAACTTGAGCTGCATTTCCATCTTGCCGGGCAGAAAACTGTCGTTTATGTCAAAGACGCCGGAAAAGCCTTCCAACTCGGTTTTTAACTCTTCGGCCGCCTTCATCAGCACATTGTGATCGTCCAGGGACAGATGCACTTCTATCGGATTCCCGGCACTGTGGATCTGGCTCTGGAAAACCAGTGATTCGGCATCCGGGACTTTGCCCACCCGTTGCCGCCATTCCCGAACCAGATCGGCAGCACTGATATTGCGCTTTTCGCCTTCCAGCAGTTGTATCCAGACCTGGGCCAGGTGGCCGCCGCTGTCTGCACTGCCGCGGTGTCCGAACTGGGCGCCTATTAAAGAAACCGTGTGCTCCAGCAACGGCGGGGCGTCATCCGGCCGGTCGGCATCTTTTTCCGCCAGCAGCTGCTGAGCGGTTTCTTCGATGTGTCTGACCACCGCCGTGGTACGTTTTTGGGGGAATCCGGAAGGCATGGTTATCTTGCATTCCAGGACGTCGCCCTCCACTTTTGGGAAAAAGGTGTATTTGATAATGCCGGCCGACCAGAGCCCGAAAGTGAGCAGGAGAATGGCTATACCGAAAGCCAGAGTGGCGTATCGCCAGCGGACACAAAATGTCACCAGGTTGTGATAAGGGACCTGTACGATCCAATTCAACCAGCGGGTCATTCGTTTGGACCGATGTCCGGCTTTCTTTATCGCCTTGCTGCGGGACAGGTGGGCCGGCAGAATAAACAGTGATTCTACCAGCGAACCCAGCAAAACCACGATAACCACCAGCGGAATGTTGCGCATGAACATCCCCATGGAACCGCCGATATTCAGCAGCGGCCAGAAAGCCGCCATGGTGGTCAGCACGGCGAAAATTACCGGACGGCCCACTTCAAGAGTGCCGTTGATTGAAGCTGTTAACTGTGTGCCGCCTTCTTCCTGATGACGAAAGACGTTTTCGCCCACGATAATGGCATCGTCCACCACGATACCCAGCACCATAATAAAAGCGAACAGGGAGATCATATTCAAAGAAACATCGTAATGGGGCAGCATCATCAATCCAAAAGCGAAACTGATGGGGATACCCAGGGTCACCCAGAAGGCCAGTCGCAGATTTAAGAAAGCACCCAGCAGCAAACTGACCAGCAGCAACCCCAGGGCCATGTTTTTCATGAGCAGGTCAATGCGGCTTTTCAGGATGGTGGACATATCCCGGTAGTAATCAACAGAAACACCTTCAGGCAGGGTGGGTTGCAGTTGCCGGACAAAACGTTTAACCGTGGCGGCCACCGCCAGTGCGTTCTGATCGGCCACCCGGTAAACATTAATAATGGCCGCAGGTTTTCCCTGAAAACCGGCATACAGGTCAACATCGGCAAAACCTTCTGTAATCGAGGCAATTCGGTCAAGGGTGATCCGGCTGCCGTCAGGTCTGGTGATCACCGGGATATCCCGGAATTCATCGGCATAATAGCAGCGTCCCTTGGTACGGATGAGCACCTCGCCGGCTTCGGCATCGACTTTCCCGGCCGGCAGATCCAGGCTGCTGCGGTTTACGGCCTGGGCCACGGCGCCCAGGGTCAGGCCATATTCCCGCAGTGTGGTTTCCGAGACATCGATGTGAATCTCACTGGGACGCACCGCCGCCAGTTCGGCCACGGTAACACCCTTGAGGTTGGTTAAATCGTCCTGGGCGGTTTGTGCGATGTGTTTGATGGTGGCTTCGGGTACGTCTCCGTATATGGCGACACTGATGACCTGGGTCCGCCGTGTGATTTCCCGGACGACCGGTTCTTCGGCTTCCTCGGGCAGGGTGGTAATCCGATCCACCTCGGATTTGACTTCATCCAGCAGTTTTTTGATGTCCCAGCCCCCCATGACCTCGATGGTCACCGTTCCGGAACCTTCTCTGGAAACCGAATCGATCCGCTTGATGCCATCCAGGCCGGCCACGTTTTCCTCGACGCGCCGGACAACGCCCTCTTCCACTTCTGAGGGGGAGGCACCCGGATAAGCGACGGAGATGCTGATTTTATCCAGCTCACTTTCGGGAAAGATTTCCAGTTTGATGCCCAGGGCGGTGACGATGCCGGCAACCAGAAAAAACAGCATGAGCAGGTTGGCGGCGACATGATTTTCTGCAAACCAGGCGATTGTCGTCCTCATGAGGTGCTCTCCCCGGTGGGCTGGGTGTCGGGTGTCGGGGGCAAATCGAGGAACCTCACTTTCATCCCGTCGGTAACCGCCTTGAGCGGTGAAATTACCGCCAGGTCGCTGTCTTGTAACCCGTTACGGATGATGACCCCCCGTTCATCTTTTCGGGCAATCTCCACCGGGCGGAAATACAAACGACCCGTGTCCGGGTCAACCACCCAGACGGCGGACTCTCCGCGCAGGGCGGCCCTGGGTAAGACTGCGGCCTGTTCCAGGGGGCGACCGGCAATTTCAACTTCTACAAACTGGCCGACAGCCAACGGGGGCTGAGTGGCATAGGGGGCGGGCACACGTATGATGATATTGACCAGACGGGTCCTGGCATCTATGGCGCCTTCCGCGCGGAAGACGCGACCTGACCAGGTCATTTCCCTGCCCGCCACCCGGGCCCGGATTGTGGCTTTGGAACCGGTTCCCAGGCCACTGGTAAATCCGGGGACGGCCAGCCAGTTCAGGTCGTTGTTTTCCAGGGGGACCACGATTTCGGCGGTGTCAGTGGCATAAAGACCGGCCAGAACCTGTCCGGGCGTGACATACTGGCCCACATCCACCTGCTCGTCGGCTACCCGGCCATTGAAAGGCGCGGTGATCCGGGTCCGTGCCAGGTTCAGCCGGGCCTTTTCCAGATTGGCTCGCTGGGCGTCCAGGCCGGCCCGGGCGGCCATCAGTTGCGGTTCCCTGGCCACCAAAGGAGGCACGGGTATATCCGGATTGATTCGCCGCCATTCCGCCTTGGCGGCAGCGGATTCCTGGAGGGCTGTTGCGTAATGACTTTCCGCCTCTTTAACACCGGCTTCAGCCAGAATAACGGCAATTTCATAATCCCTGGGGTCAATGACCAGCAGTTCTTCATCTTTGATAAAACTGCCGCCGTTGACCAGGTTGTCCGACACCTGCACAACCTGGCCGCTGATCTGGGGCACAAGCCGGCTTTCGGTTGTTGCCTGGACCGTCCCAAGGCCGGTGATGGCCATTTTTACGGTGCCGATGTGTACCGGAACCGTACGCACCAGCGGCAGGAGGTACTCCGACTGTTGATGCGCAGGACCTTTCCGGCATGCTTTAAACAGCATTAATCCCGTCACACCGATAATGATAAGGCCCAGTGTCACTGCCGTTTGAATAATGATCTTCCGTTTAGTTGTCATGCTGTTTTATCCGTTAACATGAGGCCTCTCTCCTGTTGCTTCCTGCTCCCAGTTTCCGCCCAGCGCCCGGTAGAGAGAGATGCGGTTGGTATATATCTGATACCGTGTTTTAGTCAGGCTGATTTCTGCCTGGAAAACGGCCTGCTGAGCGTCCAGAACATTCATATAGTCAATTAAGCCCCGCTGGTATCGATCCAGCGCGGTCTCTTGCGTGGCGTTTGCTTCATTATAAAATATCTGCAACCGGTCCAGACGTTCGATCTGCTGCTCCCGTGTCAGCAGAGCGCCTTCTACCTCGGCAAATGCGGTCAACAGTGTTTTGGCGTAGTCGGCAAGTTGCTGCTGATAGCGGGCCCTGGCAGCTTTTTCAATGGCCTTGAGCTTTCCGGCGTCGAACAGGGGCTGGAAAATTCCGGCACCGATTTGCCAGAGTTCGCTTTCCGGTTTAAAAAGAAAGTCCAGTTCGTCACTGGCATAACCAAAACTGCCGGTCAGCGATATTCGCGGAAAACGGTTGGCCCGGGCCACGCCGATGCGGGCGCAGGCCGCTTCCAGCGCGGCCTCGGCCGCGCGGATGTCGGGCCGCCGTTGAAGCAGGTCCGAAGGAAGCCCGGCCGGGACCGGCGGCGGCAGGACGAACCGGCCGGGCCTCACCGGGTTTATTTCTTCAACCGAAGGATAGACGCCCTGCAGGACGGCCAGCGATTGGCGCGCTCGTCCCAGGGCTTCAACCAGGGATGGAATTTCCGCCTGGTACTGGGCCAGGGCCTGTCTGGCCTGATGAACGTCCAGAATGGACGCCAGACCCAGTCGATATCTGTTCTCAACCAGATCAAGGCTTTCCTGAATCGTTTTTGTCAGTTGCCGGGTGATCTGTAGCTGCTCGGTCAATGATTGCATGGAAAAATAACGGCTGACAGCTTCGGCAATCAGGGATTGCGCAATCGTCCGACTGTTTTCTTCGGCGGCCAGCAGGTCGGCCCGGGCCGCCTGCGAAGCCCGCAAGAGACGTCCCCATAGATCGACTTCAAACGACGCCGGAAAAGCCAGAGAGAAAGAATCGCTTTTGATAACGATGTTGTCCTCCGTAAGGGGGTTGATCATGGGCTGTTTTTGCCGCCCGGCCTGGGCGTCCAGTCCCAGTGCCGGGAAACGGGCGGCCCGGGCCTGGACCTTCAGGGCATGGGCTTCCAGGACACTGGCTGCGGCTTTCCGGATATCGGGATTGCCTGTGATGACATTGGCTATTACCTGGTTCAACCGGGGGTCTTCAAATTCTTCCCACCAGTTATCATCTGAATCCCGGGAAGTTTCTTTTGGCCGGATGCCGTCCACCACGGCCGATAGATACTTATCAGGCAGGTTCAAACCGGTATCCGGTCTTTCATAATCCGGTCCCAGGCGCAGGCAGCCGGGTATGGCCAGGCCGACGAGTATCGCTACCACTGTCAAAAGACTTGACGCGCGATTCATGAATGTTGCGTCTCCGTTTTTAATTAGGGCCGAAGGAAACAATGCCGGGTTTTTCAGCCGGATTTACACACCCGTGTTCTATATTTACAACGGGCTTTATGCCCGTGCAAAAAACCGCCGTGTATTTCAAACATGTATAAGAAACGATTGAAATATACGGCGGTATTAGTAAGTACCAGGTCCCCGGGAAAGTCCGTCTGTTCAGGTCAGACAGCCCGGGCCAGCGGATGCGCCTGTTCGATTCTGGCGAATTCCATATCAAGTTTTTTAAGGCGGTTTTTTGTTTCACTGTCCCTGGTCGTCATTTTTGTACCGGTGTTATCCGCTCCGATATCCTGAGCAGGCGTATTATATCCTTCCCATAGCGGGTGCAGGTTATGGAGCAGCCCTTCTTTGTAAAGATTTGCCAATGTATTTAAAAAAACCAGCAGGGCTTCATTCCCTTTCCGATGGTCCGTGGAAAGGGCCAGGTGAGGCTTGTCTTCCAGTATCTGACCGACCAGCCTGGTCAGGATGTCAGAGGGGCCGATCTCGACAAATATCCGGATTCCGTCCGCATACATTTGTTCAACCTGGGAAAAAAAGCGGACGGGTTTTTCGCAATGCGTTTTCAGCAGTTTGCGAAACAGGTCCGGATCATTGTTGACTTTTCGGCCGAACAGAAAAGAATATACATCACAATCCGCCGGCCGGAATGTCAACCCTTTCAAATATCGGAAAAATTTTTCCGCGACGTCTACGGCAAGCGGACAATGCGGTGCGGCTGAAATGGGGATGAGCTGGTTGCCGATATCTTCATCGTCAAGAATTTTATGGGCCCGGCGGACGGATTCCTTGACCCCGGAAAGAACAGTCTGCCGGAGCGTGTTGTAGTTCGCAATCCAGACATCGTCGATTCCGTTGGCATCCAGAATCTCCTGGATCTTTTCCGCAGACGCCATCACAATCAGGATACATCCCCGGGTCGCCAGGGGGCAGGCCACACCCAGTTCACCGCGGTAGCGGATGGCGTCAAGCATTTTTTCACTGTCGAGAATGCCGGCGCACCGGAAAGCACTGATATCTCCGAAGCTATGGGCCGCCACGGCGTCGGGATGAAGGCCCATTCCTGTGAGAAGGGCATAGATCGATTCTCCGACGACGGCAATGCCGGGATTTGTCCAGTCCGCGCCCGAAAGTCGCAGAAACGCTTCCCGGGCCGATGTTTCATCCATAATGTTTTCCGGAAAGACCACTTCCTGAACGGATTTGTCGCCAAAACGCGTGCTTCCGAGCCCGTTCCAGATCCGGCGTGCCGTCGGGAATACGTCGGCCATCGGCCCTCCCATGCCCAGGTACTGGGCGCCCTGCCCGGGGAAGAGAAAAGCCGTACGTCCGAGAGGCGCGCCCCGGCCGTAAAACAGGCCGGCCGCTGGAAACGAAAACGGGGTCTTTGGATGCTCCTTGATCATTTTTCGTATCTGGATCAGTTTTTTTTCCAACTCCAGTTCAGTATAGGCGGTTAAGGCCATGCGCATTCCGGCGTTCATACCATTGTGGCCAAAATCCTGCTGAGATTGCCGGGAGACACGTTTAAGATATCCGACCTGCTTTCGCTCTGCATCCAAGGCACTGATCCAGTGGTCGATTTGATCGATAATATCGTCGGAATGATCGCCGCAGCCAACTACCAGTTCAGGGATTTGATATCCCCTGTGTGCCGGTTTATTTCCGACATGTTGCCTGGTATCTGCATCCATGCTTTTTTCTCTCCATGGGAAAGGCCCCGGCCTTTCGGCCGGGGCGTGTTGTTATAAATTCCGGGAATTTCCCGGTTCATCATTATTCCACGAATACCCGGTGAAGTTCCCATCCGCCTTTGCTGTTTCCATATTTGTCCGTATAGATGCTGGCGGGGTTGGCCGTACCGATATACAGGCCGGTGTCTTCATCTACGGCTACGGACCGGAATCCGTAATTGGTAAAATTCCCCAGACCATCACGGGTGACCCGTATGGCTTTTTCGTTGCTCGAGGGGAAGCGCCATAAGTCAGCGCCGTACTCATCCTGGCTGGGCGTCCAGAGCCAGGGGAAATCAAATGTGGGGAAGGAAAAAAAGTCATTGCCCCAGTAATTCTGTTGCAGATTATCCCAGTCCAGCCAGAGATAGGAATGGTCCATGGTGCCGACGAACAGTTGATCGGCATAAACAGCCATGGTCCAGGTATAATTGTTGTAAATATTGCCAAATCCTGACTCACCGTATTTCCCGGCGACACCGCCCATATTGTTAATGCGATAGGTCCAGTAGCCGAAGAAGCTGTTTGAAACATAAACCGGCAGGGTGCGGTCACCGTAAAGCAACTCCACTTTTTTGTTTTCGCCAAATCCGGAACCACGGAAGAGTGCCGTGGCTCGCCAGGTATTGAAATAGGTCACGGGAAAATCAAAAAGCCCCATGTTGTAGTGATTGATGAATACCACCGCGGATTTGCCGTGGACATGCATGGTGCCCCAGTAAAGATATCCGTCAAAAGAGGCCATGGCGCCGACGCCGTATATTGAGGCATTCAGCGGATCAGGCTCATATTCGTCGCTCTGCCAGACTTTCGTCCAGCGGTAATAGTCGTTGCCGCTCAGACCGCCGGCCGGTACCACCGGGCTCATCCATATCCCGGCATTGGCCGGATTCTCACCACGGCTGGGCCAGGTGCCGACAAAAACACGACCGTTGTGCTCGACGATTTCAGCCCCGCCACCGTCCAGGCCCCCTACCTCGACAAAAGAAAACGGATCGGCCTGACTGCCGGTCCAGCGCAGAACCTTACCCCCGCTGATTTCGTCAGCTACAGCGGCATAAAGGACGCCATTCATAACCAGCCACTTCCGGATATTCTGGTATTGGGGCAGGGTAGCCGACTTAAGAAAAGCGCCGGTATTGGCGTCAAATACAAACATGTTAATGCCGCTGCCAAGCGCTACTGGACCGCTCAGAAAGACCATACCGTCAAAAGCGACCGCGGAGCGCAGGCCGAAGGTCGTCTCCAGGCGCATCCGGTCTGCAATGCCGGTCAGGGAACCGGTTTTATCCGTCAGGGACCGGGTATTGATATCATATGTATATATTTTAGGCGGTCTGTAATCACCGAAGACATCCGGAATCGTGTTCATCATTTCAGTGGAGGGATACATGCCCTGTTGATACTCACAGGCCCACAGATCGTTTTCATAAGGAGAAACACTGCTCAACAGATCTCCCAGTCCGATTCCACCGGTCTCATCCGTGGTATAGGAACTGAATGCACGGACCAGGCAGAGCATGTTGGCGGCAGTGCCGAACCACAGCTTGTCTCCTGCCTTGGTCAGCCCCCAGAGATAGTTCTGATTTGCCTTGGGGCTCTCCCCCCAACCGTCGCAATCCGGTCCGGGCACATATGAATTACCAAGGCCGTTATAACATTCGTCGACTTCCGCCCTGGCCACCAGTTCATGGTCGAACGACACTTGTGGCACCTCTGGCGGATGAAATCCCATCCCGAAACCGGGCAGGGTGATCGTGAGACACATCCCCACCGCTAAAAAGATTAAAGTTAATTTTTTCATTTGGTCCTCTCCTCTGTTGTGTTGTTGATCCCGGGCGCCGTTCTTCCCCCAAAGCATGGCAGCCCTTATTGATATTCCCCAAAATAAAGCTGATGGATTGTTTATGTCTGTCGTTATAATTTTCGGTACAACTCCCTGAATATTTTTATCGTCAGATGCGGCTGCTGATCGATTTCCGTTGCCGGTATAAATTCGAATCCACCATCGCCGCCATTTTTTCCACATCCAGCCCGTTGCCCAAAAATGAACTGACTTCTTGGGCTTTGTCCAGCGGGGCGCTCAATATGTCACTGTAATGGACATAGATCACGTGAAAGTGGGGCTGCCCCTCGAGCCATCGGTAAGTTGCCGCCAGATATTTTTCATATTTGGCGGCCATGACTTCGTCCGGCACACCCGCTTCGGTAGTGGTGCCGCGGCGCGCCAGCATTTTTTGTTGGGATGCCAGGATCTCTTCCATATTCCGCTGCATGAAAATTACGTAGTAGAAGATGTCTTTGGGCAGCATGGGCAGCAGGGCGGATATGGCTTTGATGACCTTCCCTTTTTCCGCCATCAGCCAGGTATCGTCCGCCTCCAATTGTTTGATTTTTTCCAGCTCATAATACCCGTTGGGATTGTCTTCATTGGCCTGGCGGATATTGTCGGTGACAACAGGCATACCACCGGCCGCGAGCATGCGCATCATCATGCTGGTGCCGGAGCGCGGCAAGCCGGAAACCAGGGTGATGGCATCGGAGACCGGCGGTATTTCATAGGGGTCAGACAATTGCGTATTGCTTTTCAACTTTATCCTCCTCGGTCACGCTCATTAAAAAATTTCTGACATGATGGACAAACTGGTCCGGCAGCCGGGCCGGGAACAGGTGACAGGCTTCAGGGACAACGGTTCTTCGGCAGTTGGTCATGTTTTCTGACAGGTAATTGCAAACAGGGATCAGCGGAGAATACTGGCCATAAAGGGCCAGGGCAACATGATTTATCTCCTTAATGCATTCTTCGGTCAACCCGGCGATCTCTTTGATGTCGGTTTTGGCGGTGGTTTCATCCAGAATTTTCAAAATAGCGTCGGCCTTGATCGACAGGCCCTTGCGCATGCCGAAATCAGACAGATCGTCAACGGCTTTACCCTCGCTCAGCTCTTTCAAACGGTATTCCAGATAGTACATATTAAATCCGTTTAAAATTTCCGGGAGTTTGGGGTTGATCCGGCGCAGCATCTCCTCGCGCTGTTTGCGATAAGGCCATTTTTCCAGATCAATGAGATGCCGCAAGGCCGGGATGTTGCCCTCGGCCAGAACCAGTCCGGAGACTTTTTTCGGGTATAGATGGGCCGTGTGCAGGGCGACCAGTCCGCCCAGGCTGTGGCCTACCAGAAAGGCCCGTTCCAGTCCGATGGCATCCATCAATGCGGAAAGGTCTCGGGCCAGGTCAAGGGAAGTGTAACCGGTTTCAACGAATTGGCTGTATCCATGACCCCGCATATCGTAAACGGTGACCCGGAAATCCTGTTTCAGGCTGACCAGGGCTTTATTGGCATACCAGAAGGACATGTTGCCACCCATCCCATGGATGAGTATGACATCGGCCCCTTCTCCTTTTTGCAGGTAATGATGCTTGATTCCATTAACAGTAACAAACGGCATGAATTAACTCCTGTGACAACATTTATGAGATATAACCAAGTCCTTTCAGGCGTTTCATGATCAACGCCATATCTTCTTCATCCATTTCCGGCGCGTCGGTGGTTTGCGGCGCCATCGTCGAAGTGGATGGCCCGATAACCAGCGGCCTGGCGGTCAGGGCTTCAGGGGTCATCATTTCTACCGGCACACGCCCCTCATAATCATCGGGGACGGCCAGCCCCTGGCTGTAAAGCATGGCCGGGGCCACATCGAGAATGTTCAAGGGGGGGAGCCACTCCCCGGCCCGGATGCCCGGTCCTCTGGCCATGAATACGCCCATGGGGTAGTGGACACCGACACACTCGGCCCTTGGTTTGACGACTTCATCAGATTTGACCGTGGATACCAGGCCGTTATCCCGCAACTGCAGGGTCAGATCAGGTGCCATATCAGAATCGGTGCCGGCAAAAGCTTCTTCCCGCGTCCATATTTTTTTCACCACCGGTTTTCCGGTGGTCGGATGGGTAAACGAGAGGAGCTGGTCCCGGAGCCGGTTGCGCACGTTATCGTAATCTTCGGGCCGGATACCGGTATCACTGTTTTTCCCCTTCACATTGATGGTAATACCGTTGCTGCTGGGTGTGTTGACAAAGGCGGTGGTCCGGTCCCAATCCAGCAAATGGCCATGATTCTTGACCGCTTCCATAGAGACATCACCGGCGTTTTCCGAATCGGTTACCGCCCGGTCGGACCAGGTCAGGTAACCGAGTCGTTCCAGCAGGGAGTTTAAATAAAAGCATTCCTCGCTGGGACCAAACCCGTGATCGGAAACGATAAAGACGTGGCCTTCAGGTCCGGCCGTTTTGGCCAGCCGTTCGATCATGACATCCAGTTGCCGATAGTGGGCGAAAAGAATGGATTGAATCCGTTTTTCATCTTCGGACAGGCCGCTGGCATAACAGGCCGGATCAAGCAGCCGGTAAAATACATGCTGCAGCCGGTCGGTACTGTCCAGCACCAGGGCATAAAGATTACAAGGGCCATTTTCGGCCAGAAAGGACAACACCCTGACCCACTGATCATCCTTGTACGTGTGGTATTTGATCCAGTTTTCGGATTCTTCCGGAGAACAGCCGGCCACCACTTTTTCTTCCAGGCCGAAATCATGAGCGATGATTTTAAGATCGAATCCGGGAATGGTCTTCAGCGTGTCCATCAAATCTTTGGGATGGCAGGCGTGCCGCAGATGACGCCAGGTCACAAATCCCGGAATGCTGTAGCCGGCAATTGGCAGGGGTGGGGACATGACCGGATAATTGAGGCATACCGAAGACCTTCCCAGGCGGGTCAGCAGCGACCATACGGTTTCACATTTCAATTGTTTGGTGCTGACAAAGCGCAAAAAACGGCTGCCCGGAGATTCCGGGCGGAAAAAGTCCAGTATGCCGTGGGCTGCTGGACTGCGTCCGGTCATGATTGTCGTCCAGGCCGGCGGGGTGATTGGCGGGATCGTGGACGCAAGTTCAGCCCGGACCCCTTCGGCGGCCAGTTGCCGCAAGAAAGGCATATGGCCGGCTTCCATCAGCGGGTCCAGGATAGAGAAGGTGGCCCCGTCAAGACCGATGACCATGGTTGTCGGTTTTTTCGAATTCATTATATCGCCTCGCTTTGCGTGACAAAATTAATATCTATAAAATCCACCAGATCAGCGACCCGGATGTCTGTTATCTCCTGCTGGGCCAGTTCCGTGAAGTATTCCGTAAATGGAAAAGTTTGACCGTAATGCTCTTCTAAAAACTCTCCCAGAACGACCACATCAATGGACTCCATCCCCAGATCTCCCAGCAGATAGGTTTCCAGGGTGATTTCATCGGAAAATTCCCAGTCCTCTCCGACCTTTTCAAGGGTGTCGAGGATATCGTTAAAGATGGTTGCTTTATCCGGTTTGATCATTTCTATCCAACCTCCTGTTTTCGTAGTTGTTTGATTGGCAATATCCGGGCCGATACGAAATCGTCCGTATGGGAAACGGACACGGCGACCTGCTGCTCCAGGCTGGGGACGAGGCGGCTTTGTGGTATCAGGTTGCCTCGCCGGTCGTCGTAAAGCGTGATGTCAGCAGGCGCCACGGCTCTCCCGCGGTTTTCCCGGAGAAAAACACGGACCGCGTCTTTGGCGGCAATACGTTCGCTCAACCAGCGTCCGATCAGGTCGTTCTGCCGTAGTCTTTCCCGGAAGAGCGGACGTTCGTCGGCGTTCAAATAAAGGTATCCGATGGCTTTCTGCCATATGGTCTTGTCCAATTGATCATAGCAGGGAACGGTGCACTTTATTTGACGGGCAACGGATGTTTCATCGGAAACCGTGCTGCTGATTGTATGCTGAAGGGGAAACCGGTAGAACCGGTAAAGCTCTCCGGGCAGGTCAAATCGCCGGTGCGTCCAGCCGGTAACCCGGGCCCATGCCCGGCCGCTTTCATTAAAGATAACCAGATCTGACCGGACAAACTGATGGCTGATATCACGGATGCGCATCCGGCACCAGAGCCATTGTCCCGGTCGGGGCGGGCGGGTGAATAAAACGATTTCCTTCACACCGGCCGGAAAGGTGATAAAGCGGTCCGATAAAGCCTCCTGTGCCCAGTATCCGGTAAGCTGGGCGCAGGCATCCAGCAGCAGCGGATTGATCAGAAAAGCCTGTCGATTATTTTCGCTGAACAAGTCATGATTGCCCGGGGCCTGAAGCAGGGCGATGATTTCATTCTGGTCTGTTCGCGTCAGGGCGTTGACGATCTGGAAACGGCGGCCATGCGTCATCAGTTTTTGAACATACATCTGCCCGGCCCTTTCCGCGGCCTGAGGTGTCGTCAGTTCGGCCGGGACCGGCTCCGGCGGCATCGTTTCGGGATAATCAGCCGCATAGAGGACCCGGGCCTCGGTCGATGGGGTTCGGCCGGCCTCACGGTTGAACAGCCTCACGACGGCTTCGTCTTTTGCGATCAACCGGGCTTCGGCCGCCAGATGAACGCCTTTTTCCTCGTCCACTTCTATCCAGCGGTTGGCTTTCACGTCCCTGATGCCGATCGGTGTTTTACCGGAAAACAGGAAGGCCGCGGCCTCTATCATTACTTCCATGTTCAGGGTAAGCGGGGTAATGATCAGCGGGAAAAGCCGGTTGTCGACCTGGGAAATATCACCCCCGAATGGATGATCCAGCAGAAAAACATCATGGTTCAAGTCGATATGCCGTTCGGTATGTAATCGCTGGCCGGCTTCCAGGACGGTCATCCTGTCTACCATCGGCCAGGGGGCTTTCGAGCCGGACTGATCGTTCCGGGCATTCGTCCGGTCGTGACCCGTCAGGCCCATTGTCATTTCCTTCTGCAGGTCCAGAAATCTGGCCATGGTGTCCATGTATTTTTCCATGGCGCGTGTTCTGGATTTCTTCGTCCGGTCTGCCGGTCTGGATTTTTCCGCCCGGTTTGCCGGTATGTCGCAAAACGCCGTCGGCGTAATCTTTTCGCGCCATGTCGCCAGCGTCGTTTCATCCCATTGCAGCTCCGGAAGCCCCAGGTCCAGGTCGACCAAGGCAGTTGATTTTTCAGGTACGGATTCTGACTGCTCAGGCACGACAGACCTGTCGTCCACTGTCAGAAGATCCAGCGCCAGGTCCACATGCTGGGCCGCCAGCATTCCCAGCAGATGACACAACTGCGCGGTTCCGGAACGCCGGCTGGTGTTGGCCGGGACTGTCATCACGGATTTTCCGCGCAGGATATCATCGACAAATCCGCACAGGTTGTTGCCCGGCCCGACCTCGATGAAAATCCGGGCGCCGTCCTGAAACATGGCTTCCACCGTCTCCCGGAAGCGTAACTGGTGTAACCAGTACCCGACCATCAGTTCGAGAATGTCATTGCGTTCCCTGGGATAGAGGGCAGCAGTTACCGGGGAATAAACCGGAACGCGGGCGGATTTAATCTGCAAAGCGGAAAAAGCCGCTTCCAGAGGGCTGGCCTGATGGGTTGCCATAGGGGTATGATGCACTTCCCGGGAAGGCAGGTCCGTGAATAAGAGGCGGGATTTCTTGAGAGATGACCGCAGCCGGTCCATGGCCCCGGTTTCTCCGACCACGACCACCTGGTGCGGACAGTTATCGTTTGATATGTGAATATCCCCTGCTATATCGTCCAGCAAAGGTTTTACTTTTTTGACACTGGCGGAGACCGCCACCATGGACGTGTCGGGTGTTTCTCCCCGATCTTCATAGATGGCGGCGATCCGTTCCTGATGGCGATACAGGTCCTGCTTGTCCAGAATTCCGGAAGCAATCCAGGCGCTGTATTCGCCGGCGCTGTGGCCGACTATCATGTCCGGGGCAACACCAAAGCGATACAACAGGTCGTTCATGGCCAGGCTTGATGACAGTATGGCCTGCAAACCGCTGTCCACTTTCCAGAATTCGGCTTCCAGCGAATCATACTCTTCCCGGGACAGCAGGGTAGCGGGAAAAATAAACTGGCTGGGCAGGTACCGGCTTTTCTTGTTGCGGTCGGCAACCGTCATGTTTATTTCGTCAAAGGCGTCCCGGACCGGCGGGAAATGCAGGCACAGATCCATCATCATGTTGGTGTAGGCGGCCCCTTCGCCCGGAAACATGAAAGCAACTTTGCCTGTTTTAGCCAGTGGTTTTTCGAAGTAATAAATTCCCTTGATATCTTTTATTTTTCTGCAATTGGGCGCCTTCAGGCGGGTCACGGCATATTCCAGTTTTCTGGCCAGGTCATCTGCGGACTCGGCAATGACGGCCAGTCGTTGTGCTTCAGGGGTAAAATTTCTCAGCAGCGTCCGGGACAGGGCTCTCCAGTCAAATCCTTCTTTTTCCTGTATCTTCGTCAAAACCTGCCGGCAGGCCGTTACCAGGCCGGCCCGGGAAACATCGGCAAAAAGGAACAGGGCGACATCCCAGTCCGGACCGCGTGATGTCATCTTCCGGCAGGCAGCAGCCACCGGTTCGGTGTTTCCGGTTGTCGTCGATTTCGGGGCTTTTTTGGTCGGTTCCCGGTATTCTTCAAGCACCACGTGGGCGTTGACGCCGCCGAAGCCAAAGGCGTTGACGCCCGCCCGGCGGGGTATGTACGGGGAGATACGGATCCATGGACGGGTTTCGGTGTTGATATAAAAAGGCGTATTTTCCAGATTGAATTTCGGGTTGGGTGTATCGCAATTCAATGTCGGCGGCAGAACTTTATGATGAAGCGCCAGAACCGTTTTGATCAGGCTGGCGATACCCGCCGCCGGCATGGCATGGCCGATCATGGACTTGACCGCTCCCAGCGCGCAGTGACGGGCGGCACCGTCGGCCTTTTTCCCGAACACCGTGGCCAGGGACTGGATTTCCGCGGCATCGCCAACACTGGTGGCCGTGCCGTGGGCCTCGATCAGCCCGATCGTTCTGGGGGGGATCCCTGATGCCTGGTAAGCGCGTTCCAGAGCCAGTATCTCTCCCTCAACCCGCGGTGCGGCCACGCTGATGCCCCGGCCGTCGCTGGAACTGCCCACCCCGCGAATCACGGCAAAAATGCGGTTGCCGTCCCTTTTCGCGTCGGCCGTCCGTTTCAGAACGACGATACCGACGCCTTCGCCCGGCAGCATGCCGTCGGCTTCTGTGTCAAAAGGGCGGATTCGCCCCTGTTTGGACATGGCGCCCAGGGTACAGAAAACATTCAGAAAGGGGATGTTGTTGAAAATATGGACGCCGCCCGCCAGTGCCAGGTCGCTGCGTCCGGACAGAATCGCGGAAACAGCCGCGTCCACGGCAAACAAAGATGAGGCGCAGGCCGCGTCGATGATGTAGTTCGGCCCCATCAGGCCCAGCCGGTTGGCCACCCGGCCGGCGGTAATGTTGGGCATGACCGATGGTGCCGTTTCCGCTTCAAACGGTTTTAACGAGATCAGCAGGTTGTCCTTGAGTTCGTCGCCGGCACCGGGCGGCAGGTCCGGATGCAGTTGTTCCACCAGGCGCACGGTCTGGTCGACGATGAAGGTGCGCTGCAACAGGTTGAAGGCACCGGTACTCAAATAACTGCCTCTTCCCAGAATAAATGCCGTATTCTCATGGTCCGGGCCACCCGGTGCGATGCCGGCATGGCGCAGGGCCTGGTCCGCGGTTTTTAATACCAGAAATTGATCGGGTTCGCCGCCATTGACCGCCTTGGGCATGATACCGAACTCGGCCGCATTGAAACGAAAGGGGGAGTCCAGGTATCCGCCCCGTTTGGCATATACTTTGTCCCGGTCGTTAAAATCCGGATCGTAGAAACGCTCGGTGTCCCATCGGTCCGTTGGGGCATCGGTTACGGCATCGACCTTATGAATGATATTGTGCCAGAACGTTTCCAGGTCGGGTGCCCGGGGAAAACGGCAGGCCATACCGATCACAGCCACGGTATCGTCAATATTTTCGGGTTTTATCTGATAATCTGAATTCATTATAGCCTTTTATTTTACGGCCAGGCGGTTCAAGGATTCACTGCCGATAATTTCCAGGCCTTCCATCATGCCGGTTAGCGAGCCTTCAGGTGTGAGAAAAAACACATCCGCCGACTTGATCCCGTTGTTATCCGGGGTCCGGACCCGCACTTCGCAACGCAGATCGTCCCCGTTGCGGGGGGCGTCAAAACGGAAGAATTTTTTCAGACGGGTCGGCAGGGGCGTGGCATTCATCCGGTTCCGCATCCACAAAGAAACCAGCTGAAGACCGCTGTCAATGATCAGCGGATCGATCAGCCAGTCATAATCATCGGAGGCAGCGGTCCTGGGCAGGTAAGCCTTTGGACGGGAGGCTTTCAGCCGGCCGATGATGCCGTCTTTTCCAATGGTTTCCACATGCTGAATGCCGTGCCACAAGGGGCCGTGAAAGAGCTGCTTTTCATAAAGTTCAGAGACGGACAGGGTGAACGGCTCCGGGTCGGAAATATCCAGGGAAATATGCCGTCCAGGGGCCGGTTTTTCCCGAAGCAGCTCAACGTTAGCCCGGTAATAGATGCGTCGTTTATCGCGGCTGTCCCGGATCTGAATATCCAGCGTGATCTGCCGGTTTGTGCTTATTACCGGATTCACTACGATGTTAATGGTTTCAAATCCGTTTTTCAGCACAACGCCCTTGAGCACATGAAAATTACTAAAAGTGCTGAGGAAATAGTCCGGATACCGGAAGGCCACGGCTTCGGCCATTATTTCCATGGCCATGGCCATGGGAAGTACCGGATAGCCGTCCAGTTTGTGGTCCTGGAGATAGTAATCATGATCGGTGTCCAGGCGGTGAACCAGTTCCACGTTTCCGTTTCCGCTGGGATAAAAATTGGAATTAGAAGAGAGCAGGGGCAGAGCTATCGTTCGGCTGTCGGCTGTCAGGGCTCTTTTTCGGCTGTCCCATCCGCCGTAAATGACTTCCGTGGCGGTTGCCGGTCCGTACAGAAGTTCGTTGATGAAGTGATTCACGCCCTCGTCCCGGGGAATCAGCGAAATGCCGGCGGCACTGAATTTTTCCTTGAGTTCCGCCGACACCATGCCCCGGCTTTCCCAGGGGCCCCAGATGAATGAGACGATCCGTCCCGGCCAGACCCGGTTCAGGTAAAGGGCGGTCTTGTTGTAGACTTCGTTGGCCGCGCCGTAGTCAGACTGACCGGCATTGCCGAATCTTCCGGCCACCGAAGAAAAAAGGGCCAGAAAACGAAGGCTGCCGGCCTGCAGGGCCTGGCTGAGAATAAAGAGGCTGTCCGCCTTGGTATCGAAGACCCGGTCAAATGATGTGATATCCTTGTCTTTGATCGGTTTGTCTTCAATCCGGCCGGCGCCGTGAATAACGCCGTCGATTCCGCCATACGTTTCATTGATTGTATCGATCAAGCGGGAAAAACCTTCCGCGTCGGTGACGTCTCTTTGCAGATAATGGGCCTCAGATCCGAGTTCGCCTAACCGGTCCAGCGTTTCCCGGATTTCGCGTTGGGCGACCAGACGGTGATAGGCATTTTCAAGATCGGCCGGTCGGACTTTTTCACTTTGTGATTTCAGTTGTTCCGCCAGTATCGCTTTCAGTTGTCTTTCATCCTCGATGCCGATGGTTTCCGGATTCTCTTCCGCCAGCGGTGTTTTACCCACCAGCAGCAGCGTCGGCTGAAACCGTCTGGCCAGTTCCAGGGCTATGGCGGACGTAATCCCCCGGGCGCCGCCGGTGACCAGCAGGCGCGAACCGGGGCCAATCGTTATCTTCGGCGGATGGTTTGTTATCAACGGTTCTTCCAGAATGGCCAGAACCAGGCGGCAACCGTCCTGATATCCGACTTCGATATCCGCGGAGGGGGTCAGCAGTTCGTTGGTAATCTGGGTGGCAATGGTTTGTGGCGTGTCTTTGGGATCGTTATCCACAACCCGTATATTGAGGCCCGGCATTTCTTCGGCCAGGGCCTTTAAAAAACCGCTGACGCCGCCGCCGACCGGCGAAAAATCCGGTTCGCCGGGTTTTTCGATTTCGACGACGCTGGCAAAAGTACCGCCCATGGCCGTAGCTGCAACAATCCCGGAGACACCCGCCGGATTCGCCGAGGTCAGGTCCGTGGCCAGCAGTTTGGTGAGATAGAAGAGGCTTTTGATCATTGTCGCCGCTTCTTTTTTCCAGGTGGCCAGATCCGGGAAGGGGAAAGCACTGCCCGCTGCCAGAGGTGCCAGATGGAGCAGGGCGGTAACTGGGCCGTGGGTTTCCCGGATGTCATCCACCGTTTCGGCCAGCCGGTCAAAATTTGTGAAATCCGCGCAATATACGGCCGTGTTGAAGTTTTCCGCGGTCAGATCCGTTGCCGGCAGATCATGCTCGAGAATGATGACATTATAGCCCAGAGGTTCAAGCCCGGCCACAACCGCCCGGGCCAGCGGATCCCCCGGTATCATGGTCACCAGCACGGTGCCCTCGGCGGGAAATGATTCCGGACTGACAATCAGGCCGCGTTTTTTGGCATAGAGGGTATATCGCCTGACCGGTGGTATATGGAGCGGGTCCGGCCGCTCTTCCGACGGTAACGTGCCCGGCACCGAGGGGATTATCTGCTGTTCCATCCAGTCAGTCAAATCACCGAGACACGCGGCGTCCCCGGGAAACGGCCGGTCGGCTGCCGTCTTTGCGCCGGGTATGTCGGATTTAAACACTTCTGTCCATTTTGCGATAACCGTTTCTGTCAGCGCCTTGTCCATATTCAGATCGTTTTTCAGCCTAAGGTCCGGTTCCAGTATTTCCGCAGGATAGCCGGTATGCGATTCAACGATTTGATATAATACGTTCCTGACTGTCTTCTGGTCAGCGGTCAGGGAGGCCGTCGACGGCGTGACGGTCTCCGCTTTCCCAACAGCGGACGCTTTGTCGTCGATATTTTCTGTTTTTAACTGGTCCCCGATGACGGATTCCAGGCCGATTACAATATCGTTCAGCGTGACGCTTCTCCCCAGGCGTTCCCGGCCGGCATCGGTCATCTGGATATGGTGTTCCGCCAGTTTCTCCTCAAAGTGGGCCAACACCTCCATCCGTTTGATGGAATCAATACCCAGTTCCGCGTCAATCTCCTGATCCAGTTCCAGCATATCGGCGGGATAGCCGGTCAGGTCGCCGACAATGGAGATCAGGGTGGCTTTGATGTCAAACGGGGCGACGGTTGTGACGGCCGGGGCTGATGCGGCCACCTTACCGGCCGGTGGCCCCTGGGCTTCCGATACCAGGGCCTGCAGGCCGTCCAGCAGGTCCGCCAGCGTATGACTGGCCACCAGGCTTTCCATTCTGCTTTCCTGAAGCGTGACGCCATGCTGCTCCAGGGCGGTCTCCAACTCCATCATGGCCTGCATCCGTTTGATGGAATCGATGCCCAGGTCGGCGTCAATTTCCTGGTCCAGTTCCAGCATTTCCACGGGGTAGCCGGTGCAGTCGCTGACGATTTCCAGCAGAATGGTTTTCACATCAAGGGATGGGATGCGTTCCTCTTTTTCCGGAACGGTTGTTTTCGTTGCCGAAAGGTCCGGGGAAGCGACCGGTGGAACACTGAAGTCCGGTGGCCGGTCGGAAATGGGATGGTTTATATCCGGTTGAACCATTTCCGGCATGATTCCGTTTACTGAAACAGGGCCGATGGCGGTCTCGTATCCCCGGCATTCCCCGAGCCCGGCGCGGTCTGACGATCCGCCGTTCAGCCAGGCTGTCATAACCGCTTTTTGTGTGTCCAGAAACTGACTCATTAAATCCTGAAATCTGGCAATCATCATATCATCCGTGGTCGCCGGATTCCTGTTTGTCTCTATGGGCACGGACTGGCCCTGTTGATCGGTTGGTGAAGGCATGGTCTGGCTGTTCCACTCCCATTCAAAGGTATTAATGTTATTAAAATCCGTCGGGTTTTCGGTGTTCCCGGTTTCTGTCTCTTGCGCTTCATCGACAAAACCGACCGGTCGCGGAACAACGCGTTCCGGGGGCGGTTGGTCGGCGGGGCGAACCGTCCCGCTGCCGATGATAAAGCGGGCTTCAGGAATATCGGATTTTTCGTCAGAAAGCGTATCCTGCCGGTCAAATCGCCGGCAATCACGCCCCGCGAACAGCCGCTCCAGTTGCAACTCAACGCCGGCCACAAATATGACCGCCAGGGCATGCTGCAGTTCTGTTACGTCCGCCCTGCCTTTTTTGTTTGTGGCTACAGCCTGGTGTGGTTTGTCTTTAAGAATGGCTTTGATCAAATTGGTCAGAACGCTGTTGGCGCCGACCTCTATGAAAATCCGAGCGCCGGCTTCATACATGGCTGAAATTTCCGCTGAGAAGCGAACCGGGCTGACCAGTTGTCCGGCCATCAGTTTTTTGATTTCCGGCCCGTTTTCGGGGAAAGGGGCGGCAATGGTATTTGAAAAAACCGGTCTTTGAGGGACGCCAAAATCAATATTTTCCAGGAAATTTTCCAGTTTTGACTTCGCGGCGTCAACGAGGGGGCTATGAAAGGCGCATGCCACGGGAATTGTTTTGCATGGTATTTTCTCTTGTTCGAGTTTTTCCATAGCCGCTTTGACCCCGGCCCGGCTGCCGCTGATGACGGTCTGTGACGGTGCATTCAGGTTGGCGATCCAGACCCGATCCAGGTCTTTGAGCAGTGGGATGACTTCCGACTCAGATGCTTTGACCGCGGCCATGGTGCCGGGCTCTGACCCGGACGATTCGAGGATAAAACGCCCCCGGGCTTCGGAAATCCGGGCCAGGTCTTTTTCTGCCAGAACCCCTGCCGCAAACAGGGCGGGATATTCGCCGTAACTGTGACCGGCCGTCATATCGGGAACGACGCCCAGAGTCGTCAGCAACTCATGCATAGCCGTGTCCACCGCGCCCATGGCAGCCTGGGTAACGTCGGCCCGGGTCAAGGCGGATTCATCGGCTTTTTTTTCTTTGTCGGTAAAATAAATCGGTGGATTAATAATTCGGCTCAGACCGGCGGGAAAAGCTTTTGCAAGATGCCGGTCGAAACGTTCCAGCGTTTCCCGGACCAGGGGAAAGGACAGGGCCAGATCGTTGAGCATACCGGGATACTGGGATCCCTGACCGGGATAAACAAAGGCGATTTTGCCTGTTTCCGAAACCGGCCTGTAGCTGAAATAGACACCCGGGATGTGTCGGTCCCGGGTGTCTTGTTCGGCCAACAACATCAGGGCTGTCTTGATCTTGTTTTTCAGATCGTCTGTGGAGGAAGCTACGACGGCCAGGCGGACATTGTTCTCCGCCGATGGGGTCACGGCCATGGTGTAGGCCAGGTCTTTCAGGGGTGTTTCCGGATATCGGGCCAGCTGATTTTCCAGGTATTGGATACGGCCGGTAACCGCCCCGGTTGTTTTCCCCTGAAAAACAAAAAGTTCCGATTCCCATTCCGGCTTGAAAGCCGTTTTTCCGGCGGATCCTGTCGGCCCGGAATATTCCTCCAGTACCGCGTGGAAGTTTGTTCCGCCGAAGCCGAAGGCACTGACGCCGGCCCGCCGGGGCCGGCCGGCGGTGGCAAACCAGGGCCGGGCCCGGGTGTTCAGGTATAAGGGATTGTCTTCACCGGTCAGATCGGGGACCGGTTTTTCCAGGCCTGCCGTCGGCGGGATCACCTTGTGGTGCAGGGCCAGAACGGTTTTGACCAGTGAAGCGATACCGGCCGCGCATTTGGTATGGCCGATCATTGATTTGATCGACCCTACGGCACAGCTGCGGGGGGGCATATCCGTCCCCGAGAAAAAGGCGTGCAGGGCGGCGGCTTCGGATTTGTCACCTGCGACTGTACTGGTGCCATGGGCTTCGATCAAAGAGATGGTTGCCGGTTCGATAGCGGCCCTTTCATAGGCCCGGGCCAGGGCCGCGATCTGTCCCTCCGGCTTGGGAACGGTCAACCCCTTGCCGCGCCCGTCACTGGAAGCCCCGACGGACTTAATAACGGCGTAAATCGGGTCGCCATCTCTTTCGGCGTCGGCCAGGCGCTTTAAGATAACCGTGGCCACCCCCTCTCCCAGAACAATACCATCGGCGTCCTGATCAAAGGGGATGCTTTTGCCGGTCGCGGACAGGGCGCCGACTTTGGAAAAACAGGTGTAGGCATAGGGGCTCATCAGCGTGTCCGTACCACCCACGATGACCATATCGCTCTCCCCGGTCGCAAGCTCCAGGATACCCGTTCGCAGGGCGGCCAGGGCCGAGGCACAGGCCGCGTCAATGGTACAATTGGTGCCGCCGAGATTGAACCGGTCGGCGATCCGGCCGGCGGCAATATTGGTGATGATGCCGGTAAAGGCGTCTTCGCGCCATTCAGGGACCGCCGTACCGAGGCCGGATAGAATATGGTCGGCACTTTCCCCGAAAAACCGGGGGACTTGCGATCGGAAACTGTATTGCTGACCCAGATCACCTTCGCCGGCGCCTGCGCCGACGAACACGGATGTCCGGCTCCGGTTAAATTCGCGGTCCATGTAACCGGCGTCGTCCAGGGCCAGCCGGGTGCTTTCCAGGACCAGCAGCTGTGCTGTTTCGATGAATTTTAAAGCCTTGGGCGGGATGCCGAATTGAAGGGGGTTAAAAGGAATATCCGGCAGAAATGCGCCCCACTTGGATACAATACGGTCTTTCCCAGTGGGGGCGGTGTCGAAATAATACCGACTGTCCCATCTTTGAGGCGGGATCTCCGTAATCGATACAGTCCCTTTGACAATATTCTGCCAATAGGACTTTAAATCCGGTGCATCCGGAAAAAATCCGGCCATTCCGATAACAGCTATGTCAGTTACGGCACTGACATTTTGATCCGCGTGTGTCATTTACCCCCCCCAACTTCTCATGAGAGTATTGATGATAACTGTGGATAAAACTGTTGCTTGCATATGCCGATATCAAGTGGTCATTTTTTTAAGAGCGCTTTTGATACCGAACTATTTTTAAGAAATCCCCTTTTTCTCCCCCATGGCGATCGATGACAGTATCATCAACCCCATTCTCCGATATGAACAAAAACCATAAAAAACGAACGGTTAAATAAAACAAAAAGCCGGGCTGCCCGTTTTTAATCAGGGCAACCCGGCTGTCTTTTGTTTAAAGATCCTGGGCTTTCCGTCATCCGGTCATCCGGATGTTGGCTTTTTCCTTAATTTTGTACATTTGTACAGTTGTTATCTTTTTTGCAAACAGCGTTATTGTTAACGATAACGCTGTTCCGCCTGATAACGATTTTTTAATTAAGTGTATTAAAAATCATTTGTCAAGAAAAAAATTGGACTGCCCAACATATTTTAGTTTTTCATATAACTGTTTCGATTTAAAAAGAAAATTGTTTTTCTTTTCCTTTTCAGGCACATCCTTCAAGGCTTTAAATCCGAACCGCACAGCCTTGTTCATGCGCTTTTATGGCGTGGCACGGGTCGGGACAGATGTCGAATAACATTATGGAAAACAGTCGCTGATGATGTTTTCGAATCTGGACTATATAGTCAATTTATTAAAATGGTTTTTTATTTATTTTTTTTTATATCCCGTATATGGGTTTATGGGTGACTACGGTCCGGGCCGAGAAGTTTTTTACACGATTCGCATCCGTACAAAGACGGAGGTAAAACCGGCGTTATGTTGGCGGTAGCAGACAGAAAAGTTTTTGCGACGCTTTTTTTTTCCATATTCAGTGCGGTGATGGGGGTGGGCATCGTCGTGCCGCTGATCCCCATTTATGCAGAAAGCCTGGGGGCCGGCGGTCTTTATATCGGTTTTGTTTTTGCCTCTTTTTCATTGTCCCGGTCTTTTCTGCTGCCGCTGTTCGGCAAGCTGTCCGATAAGACCGGGCGTAAACCTTATATTTTTTTAGGGCTCTTCGGCTACACCCTGGTTTCGGTCGCATTTATCTTTTCCGATTCGGTCCAGGGCCTGATTGTTATCCGTTTTTTCCAGGGCATTGCCTCGGCCATGGTGATGCCCGTGGTTCAGGCTTATGTGGGTGATATCACACCTGAAAACATGGAAGGCCGGGTTATGGGCATGTTTAACATGTCCATGTTCATCGGCCTGAGTATCGGCCCTTTGGCCGGCGGATTTATCAGTGATGCCCTGGGCATGCGGGGCGCGTTTCTGTGTATGGGCGTATTGACGTTTACCGGGGCCTTGATGAGTCTGTTGTTCCTTCCCCCGGTGAAGAAAGAACCGGCCGGCCGCCGTGCTAAACAGTCACCGGCGGGCTGGGGCGTGCTTTTGAAGGATCCGGCATTATGGGCGATTCTTTCCCTTCGTTTTGCTCATGTTTTCTGCATCGGCGTTGTCTGGTGCTTTCTACCGCTGATGTCCAAGAATTTCGGGTTGTCGACAGGCACCATTGGCTTTTTGATCATGCTGGGCGTGTTCATGAGCGGTATCCTCCAGGTCCCCATGGGAAGGGTCGCCGATCAGGTGGATAAAAAAAAGATGGCCCTGCTGGGGGCGCTGATTGTGGCCCTGGATATGCTCGGCTATCAATGGGCCCGGGGGTTCTGGGGACTTCTGGCCGCCAGTATCGGTTTCGGCCTGGGCGGCGGTATTGCCATGCCGCCCTTGATGGCCATGGCCGTCATCAAAGGCGCCCGGACCGGAGCCATGGGGTCGGTCATGTCCCTGCTTACGCTGGCACACAGCCTGGGCATGCTTTTCGGTGCCCTGAGCGCCGGAATCCTGATGGATTTGTATGGCGTCCGGCAAGGCTTTTTGCTGGCGGCCATGTTTATGCTGATGGGGGCGGTCTTTTTCGGGACCTGCTCATATCTTTATAAACGCCGGGCACAAAACGATTTACCTTGATTGCGCCTGATTGACACCTTTATCGGGTTTCTATAAGATGTCGGGGCAATAAGCATAAGGGGCACCTCTAAAGAGTGATGTCGTCGGTTATCGCGCTGTGTCGAAAATGAATTTGAATTGCGGATTGCTTATATGTGGAAAATGGTCATGCTCATGATGGCGTCTTTTATGCTGATGCCCCCTCCGGACGGCCGGGCCGGTGATTCTCCGGACGAATGTGTTATCCTTCTGCACGGATTGGCCCGGACAGAGCGCTCGATGGAAAAGCTCGGCCGGCACCTTGCTGCCCAAGGCTACGGCGTTGTTAATGCCGGCTATCCCTCTCGAACGGCAACTGTTCAGGAACTGGCCGAAGAAACCATTCCATCGGCTGTGGCCGGGTGCCGTGACAACGGCGCCAAAAAGATCCATTTTGTCACTCATTCCATGGGCGGTATCCTGGTCAGATATTATCTTGCTCATAACAGCCTGCCTGAACTCGGGCGGGTGGTCATGCTGGCACCGCCCAACAACGGCAGCCCGGTGGTTGATAAACTGAAAAACAATTTTACGTTCCAGTGGCTTAACGGCCCGGCCGGGCAGCAACTGGGCACCGGCGAAAGCAGCCTGCCGAAAAGCCTGGGCCCGGTCGATTTCGACCTGGGTGTCATTGCCGGGGACCGGTCGGTTAACCTGTTGTTGTCCCGGATGATCCCCGGCCCTGATGACGGCAAGGTGGCGGTGGCCGATACACGGGTCGAAGGCATGAAGGACCACATTGTCATTCATGCCACGCATCCGTTTATTATGAAAAACGCACAGGTCATTGACCAGGCACTCTTTTTTTTGAAGAAGGGGGCTTTCAAAAGATAGGGGGAGGGCCGGGTATGAATCGAAAAGCAATCAATATCAGCTGGGCCTTTATTGCCCTGGGTATGCTGGGGGTATTTTATTCAAACCTGAATCCCGATGCCTTCTCCCGCAACATGGTTACGGATTATTTTAAAAATAATAAATCGATACTCCAACCGTATTTAAACGCTGATGCCATATATGACAATTACGCCAAAAGCGGAAATGTCTTTGTCGGGTTTTCCGGTTTTGATCTTTCAGATGAAATCCAGATGGGCATGATGGAAACGTTTTATTTTCGTGGCGCTTATTCTTTATATCCCAGAAAAGTTTATATCGCGGACAAGGACAAGGTAGTCAATAATGCCCGGGATATGGCACGGCATAACGTCATGCCGTCGATTGATATGATCCAGAACAACCGGATAGAATACGTTCTGTTTTTAAAAAATGGATCGGATGACGGCGGTGTCGGGCTGAATGTATATACGGCTCCGAGATTTATTGAAAAGTTAAATAAAGTGCAGATAAAGCAAGGTATTGAGCGCTGACCATGACGCCTGTTTACGCATTAACATATATGATGTTGATTGTCTTTTTCGGCTACGTCCTGCTGGCTTTTATCTTCAAGGGTGAAAGCCTTCCGTTCTCAGAGTGTCTCGGCTTGTCCCTCGCTGTCGGTGCCGGCGCCATGGGCAGCCTGCTTTTCGGGATATCCCTGTGCGGCTTTTCGCCTTCGAGAATGGTGTTTTTATTGATTATCATACTTGTTGGCTGCCTTTACTTGATCGGGGCAAAATATCAATGGCTGGTGAAAATACAGCCTGTGGATTCAAAAGGCGATGTGGTTAATCTTGCCAACGTGATGGTGTTCTGCTCCTTTTCCCTTTTGATGGCCGGCATCGCCATCCACGCTCTCGGGTTTCCGTTGTATGAATGGGATGCCTTCAGTATATGGGGGCTCAAGGCCAAGGTGTTGTTCTATGAAAGCCTGGCCCATAAACCGGATTATTTTTATGACCTTTCTTTAAGTTTCAGTCACCTGGACTACCCCCTGGGTGTTCCCTTTCTTATTTCAGGTTTTTACGGGTTACTGGGCGAGGTAAATGATACCTGGGCAAAAATCATATTCCCGTTTTATTACCTGTCGCTGGCCCTGATTTTATACAATGGCTTTCAATGGAAACTTGATAAACTCAAGGCGGCCTGTCTGGTATTGATCACACTGGGTGCCGGGGGCTTTGTCCGGTGGGCGGGTGCCGGTACGGCTGACCTGGCCCTGACGGTATTCTACGGGTGTGGTGTCTGTTATCTGTTAAGATACCTGGACGATCAAAAGCGCTGCCACCTGATTCTGACCGTCCTGTTTGCATATTTTTGCACTTTTACCAAAAACGAAGGTATGGTGTTAGGCTGTTTCATCGTTTTGGTGATGTTCCTGTTTAATCTCCTTAACAGGGAAAAATCAGACTGGAAACAATTCATCGCCTGTACCGGTGTGTTTCTGGGCCTCCTCCTGCTCTGGTTGTATTGGCGTCGTGATCTGCCGCGAACCAGTGAAGATTACGCGCAACTTGCAGGGATCAAGCTTTTGCTGAATAATTTTTACCGGCTTAAAATTATATTACCCGCGTTTATCGAGCAATTGTATGCTTTCAAGCTCTGGGGCGGGATATGGGTGCTCCTGGCAGTATTCGCAATTCTTGGCAGAAAGGCCTTCAAACATCGATATGTGAAAGCCGCCTGGCTTTTGCTGGTGCTGCATGCAGGGCTCTATATGTTTGTTTTTATCATTACCCCCTGGGATGTCCGGGAACTGCTTGACGTTTCACTGGACAGATTGATACTGCATTTCATACCCGTCACCGGCTTGCTTATCGGCCTTCACTGGGCACGGATATCGTCTGACAGCTCAGGCTAAAAAAATACGCGAATTGGTGACGAATATATCAGTCAGGCTTCAAGCCGGCCGGCCTCGATGCGTTGGGCGTCTTCGGTTTCCATTATTTGAAGAATACGGGCATAAAGCATGGATTTCATAACGCCGACGATTTTTCGGCTTTTGCTGTGGGCCTTGCCCCAGGCGATGGCCTGGTCGGTCAGTTCGTCGATGTTATAGGCACCCAGCATAATCCCGGAGGCAACGCCCTGTTCCGCCGTCATCCGCTTGGCGGTCAACGACATCTCCCGGAAGTCCAGCGGTGGAATGATGTCCCGCAACAGGGCCACCATGCCCGGCAGAAAGGGCATGCCCAGATCGACCTCCGGAAAAAAGAAATATCCCCGGCCGGTTCGCATAAAGCGGAAATCAAAAGCGCAGGCGGCAATGGCCCCGCCGGCCGCCGCGTGGCCGGTAATGGCCGCCACCGTCAGCAGGGGCGACGTCATTAACCGGCGTAGAAATTCATTTAATTGATGGAAAAAGGCCTTGTAAACAGTTTCTTCGCCCGCTTCCATGGTCGGCAAAAGCCAGGCCAGGTCCAAACCGTTGGACCAGATTTTTTCGTGGGCCGATTCAACCACCAGTACCGTGGCTTCAGTCCTGGCTTCAATTTCATCCATGGCCGTGAGGATGGCGGTTAAGAAATCAGGGTTAAACCGGTTTTCGCCATTGTGCCAGGTCATCACAGCCACGTTCTCATCAAGACGATAATCTAACAGTGCCATTTTTATTCTCCTTGTTTGTCGGGCCGGATTTGCCCAATCCGGCCGATGCTTCGAATAGTTACAGCAACCCGTAATGTTTTGCCTCTCCGGTCAGTTGGTCTCTGAAATCCGGATGGGCGATGGCAATCATGGCCTTGACCCGCTGGGAGGTGGTCTTCTGCCATAAGTCGGCAATACCGTGCTCCGTGACCACGTACATGACATCGGCTCTGACAGTAGTGACGGCCGTTCCGGGAAGAAAGCTGGAGGTGATTCGGGAATGCAGGTTGCCGTCTTTAGTGGAATAGGTCGATTTGAGTGCGATAAACGATTTGCCGCCATGGGACTGGGTGGCGCCCCGGACAAAATCGGCCTGCCCGCCGGTACCACTGTACATGCTGAAACCGATTGATTCCGAGGCGATCTGTCCGGTCAGGTCGACCGACAGGGCATTATTAATAGAGATGAAGTTGTCGTTGCGTTCAATGTGCCGCCGGTTGTTGACATAGTAAATCGGGCAGAAACACATCATGGGATTATGATCGACATAGTCGTAGGTCGCCTGTGACCCGATGCAGATCCCGCCAATCACCATTTTGCCGTGATGAAAGTTTTTGGCCCTGTTGGTAATCACCCCGCGCTGGGCCAGATCAACCATCGAGTCGGTCAGCATTTCGGTGTGTACGCCCAGATCTTTCTTATTATCCAGAAAGTGGCCGACCGCGTTGGCTACGCCGCCAAGACCGATCTGGATGGTGGCACGGTCCGGGACCCGTTCGGCAATCAGCGCGCCGATGGTTTTTTCATCCTCTCCAATGGGAATTTCCGGGATATTCGGCAGGACATGGCTGTCTTCCACGATGTAATCCACATCGTTGACATGAATCATGTTTTCAAATCCATGCACGTAGGGGGTATGCTCATTGACCTGGACGACGATTTTTTTGGATACATCACGCATCAGGCTGTTGTGATACACGCCCGTTGGCCCGAAACTCATGAACCCTTTATCGTCAGGAGGAGATACCTCCATCAGGAATACGTCCACATCGATTACACCCAGGCAGGCTTTGTCGGCATTTGAAAAATGAAAGGAAAAGTTTTCGACGTTGCCTTCGGCGGCAAACATGCGCTCTACCGGACCATAAAAAATGGTCACGTAGTTGATGTGCCCGCGGTATTCTTTTTTTAGGAACTCAAACGGGTACATCAACAACCCTGACCAGAGCGTAACGTTTTCCAGCTCCTGGTACCGGGCGCAAAGCGTGTTAATTAACGCCGGCGGAGCGCTGTTGGCGCCGGACATCATCACGTCATCGCCTGATTTGACAATAGACACAGCTTCTTCGGCGGTTACCAGTTTTTCTTTATACGCTTGTCTCCAATCCATAATGCTCACCTCATGCTTTAAAATTTCTGTTAACCCGGATACCTCGCGGGTTGGTTTGAACCCGAATTCCCGGCCCCTTCTGCAAGGCACAGAACATGCTGATAAGCATTCATGGCAAAAGACGTGCCAGCCTTTCGTAAAAATATAATATCAATAATTACGGTTGGTTATGGGGATTGCGCTCCGGGGCAAAAAAATGGAAAGGCCGGTGGGCTGTAAGCATCCTTGACGGGTTGTCAAAAAATATACCACAGACTGTTGCTTGCCGGGTCCGGCCGGCTGCGTTTTTTTCTTGACAGAAGATGGCTGCCGGGTAAATAATTAACTAACTGGTTAGTTGTTAATGTCCACGTATTGGAGTCACAATGGCAAAGGCTGCAAAAAAGGAAGACAAAACAAAAACGCGTGATCTGGAAAAAACCCGTCGGCTCATACTGGATGCCGCTGCAGACGAATTTTCAGAATTCGGTTTTCCCGGCGCCCGGGTGGACCGGATCAGTCAGCGGGCCGGCTGCAACAAGGCCATGATCTATTATATTTACAAAGACAAGCAGGAGCTGCACCTGGCTGTCCTGGAAAACCTGTTCGAAGAAAAAGTACACGAAGTCAAAACCCATCTGGACAAAGACAAAAGCGGCCTGGAAGATCTTTTCCCCATGCTGCAGGGATATTTAAAGATATTCATTGAAAAATCAGCCTATGCCAG
Source organism: Desulfosudaceae bacterium (assembly GCA_963674745.2). Lineage (GTDB taxonomy): Bacteria > Desulfobacterota > Desulfobacteria > Desulfobacterales > Desulfosudaceae > JBFMDX01. The sequence goes on from CAXXDV010000003.1 coordinate 363,548, forward strand.
AATCATTCTCTACGATATCGCCACCGGTGCCGGGACCCTGCGCGAACTGAAAAAGCGCCGGCCGGACCTTTTTGCCGAACTGGATGTCATTGCCGCCATGTTCGAAGACATGGGAGAATCGGGCGTGATCCGTAAAACAGATCCCGACAAAACCGTCACCATGATTGTGCTGCTGGTGATCGGCATGGCCAATGTACTGCCGCACATGGACTTGATCGCGCCTAAAAACACGGCCCGATATAAATCACTGTCCGACCAGAAAAAGTGGCAGGCCTATCTGTCGGAGATCATGGGACGGATTTTGACGCCCGATGATTAAGGCGTTTTGATTGCATCAAATATGGATAACACGTTTGTTTTGTTTCAGGCCGTTCGAGAATGATGTGGGCCGTTCGAAAATGTTGTAGGGGCGGCCCCCTGTGGCCGCCCGACAAAAGGGCACCCACAGGGGGGTGCCCCTACGTCAGCATGCGTTAAGAACCCGGACCAGATCAACCCGTGAAAGATTCGGCATAAGACAGAAAAATCGTAATGGAGGATGGGAACCATGAACAACGACAATATTTTATTCGAACCCCTGACTTTGGGCAAACTGACCCTTTCCGGCCGGGTCTGCAAAACCGCCACGTCAGAAACCCGGGCCTCCGAGGACGGGTTCGTCACCGATGAACTGCTCGAATTTTACGAGCCCATCGCCAAAGCCGGAACACCCCTGATCATTACCGGTAACCTCTATGTAACCGACGAAGGCAAATCCACCTACCGCATGTGCGGAGTTGACGCGCCGGACAAGATCCCGGGATTGAAACGATGGGCGGATCTGGCCCATGAGCATGGTTCCCTGCTGTTCGGCCAGATCAACCATTGCGGCCGCCAGGTGTTTGCCCGGGCCATGGGGCTGGATTCAGCGGTTTCCGCCTCGAATGTAACCGAAAAGGTCATGGGCACCAAACCCCGCCCCCTGACCGGGGATGAAATCAAGGAGACAATCAAACGGTTTGCCGACTCCGCCCAATACTGCATGGAAGCCGGTTTTGACGGAGTCCAGATCCATGCCGGCCACGGTTACCTGATCAACCAGTTTCTTTCGCCCTACACCAATCGCCGCAAAGACGATTACGGCGGCAGTTTTGACAAATGTATGCGCTTTTTACTGGAGGTCTACCGGGCCATACGCGAACGCGTGGGCGATGATTATCCCCTGATCGTCAAGATCGGCGGTGCCGACGCACTGACCGGCAGGGCCGGCCTGAAAACATCCGAACTGGTCGAAGTGGCCCGGGTTCTTCAGGAAGAAGGGCTGGACGGGGTCGAGATTACGGTCGGTCACTATGAATCCGGGTTCCCCATGATCCGGGGCACATTCGGTGATTTCTTCAAAGGGCTCATGAAAGAGGGCATCGGTTTTCAGATGACCCCATTCAGAAAAGCGGGCGTGACCCTGTTCCGGCATCCCATATCATGGATGTTTAATGTGATCTGGCCCCATTACGAAGGTTTCAACACCCACTATTCCCTGGCATTCAAGAAAAAACTGTCCATTCCCGTCATCTGCGTGGGCGGTTTTCTGACCCGTCAGGCTGCCACCGACGCCATTAACAGCGGGCTCTGCGACGCCGTTTCCGTGGGCCGGGCCATGATCGCCGATCCCTATCTGTACAAGCATTTTAAAGAAGGCATCACCGGCCCGGAATGCACCTTCTGCAACGGCTGTATTGCCCGGGCCGGCCGCCTGCCGGTGGATTGTTATGACATGGAGGTTAAAGAAGCCCAGAAAAAAATGCTGGCGATGGCTTCATAAATGTAGGGGCGACCCGCCGGTCGCCCGAATCACTGGTGCCACAATCAACCTCGTCATCCTCTGGCTTGACCAGGGGATCCAGAAAAAATAAGATTATTCATTTTATGAGATAAAAAAATGACCCAACCCGCAACCGATAACATCGTCGTCGCCAACACCGACCACGAACAAAGCCCGTATCAACTGCTCGAACAAACCCTAAACGAGGCCAACTTCCTCCAATCCGTGGAAAACGCCTGCCAGGCGTCGGGCAAAAACAAGGCCGATTTTTTGATTGTCATCAAACCCAACATCTCCATGATGCTGCGGCGGGCGGATATCGGCACCTACACCGACACCTTTATGGTCATCCACCTTCTCCGGCTGCTGCTGACCGCCGGCTATACCCGCCTGACCGTGGTGGAAAGCGGCAACCTTTACGGCAACTGGTTTAAAAACCGGTCGGTCGTTCAGGTGGCGGCCCGGGCCGGGTATTTTGAAGAATCCGTTATCGAAGAATATCAGGGGGAGGCGAGCTGGGACATTCATGTCCGGGGCAGCGGGGTGGATGCCAAGGTACCGCTGATGGATCTGGAACTGGATACCATCAGCCATGATTTTGGTGATGGCGCGGCACCCATCGGCCGGGTCTGGGCCGAGGCGGATTTCCGCATCGGCATTTCAGGCTTAAAATCCCACTTTTATTCCTATTACACGGCCGCCATCAAAAACATTTACGGCTGCCTGCCCGAGCAGGACAAGGTCACGGCCTATCACTGCAAAAGAAAGGTCGGGCCCTGGACGGCCCGGCTGATTGCGGATTTTCCGGTTCATTACTCTATCGTGACGGCCTACTCGGCGGCCGACGGCTGGATGGGCGTGAAAATGAAGGCCATCTTTGTCAAGCCCCACACCGTTGTTGCCGGTGCCGATATCCAGGCCGTGGACAGCGTGTGTGCCGGTTTGATCAACCTGCCCCCGGAAAAGAGCATCATGTACCGCTGCCTGGCAGAACTCAATCCCCCCAGACCTTATCAGTTAAAAGGAAACGCCCAAACGCCCGATCCCTGGCGCAATGTGCCCACAATCCTGCCCCTGTTCTCCTGGCTCATCGAAGCCAACGCCAACCTCATGGATTTCGGCGGCTCCATTGCCACCGGCGGCAATGACGACTGCTTTCCCGTCAAACAGTCCAGCCGGGGCTTTTTAAAAACCCCCCTGTATTATGCCTCTTTTCCGGTCTCGTTTTTCTGCGATATCGGCATTGTTAAGCTGAATTTCAGACGCCGGCAGTTCCAACGCGGCCTGCTACAAACAGGCGCCAAAACCCCCTTTATCATGAAGCACGCTTATATCACCGAGCGGCTGGAACTGTTTTCCCATGATGACCTGCAAGTACTGGCCGATCTGGCCCATCGCAACCCTCAGGATAAAACTACCTGTTCCGGTCACTATGTTTTCATAGATAAACAGCAGATCGATTTCCCCGGCCGTTTCTTCGTGGCCATCCTGGCCGCCGTGTAGATATTAAATTATGTCCGGAACAACTGCGGCAACAACGGATTCTCGGAGTTGGCCGATGAATTATCCCTGCTGCCGGAACGCCAACCCCGCCTCTTTAATCCCGACCAGCCTTATCCCTTCTGCTACCGGTAAAAATTCGGCTAACCCGGATTTTATTCCGCAAGGCGCAGGTTGCATGGTAATGTAGGGGCACCCTCCCTGTGGGAGCCTATTCAAAATCTAGCGGAAGGCTCTACAACATGCCTTACATCCCGTCATTCCGGCCAGTGAAACGGAGCGGAACGTGAGCCGGAATCCAGGTATAAATTGATATGATTCATTACGATATAAAAAGGCACGGTGTTAAATGCCTATCGTTGGGGCAAAGCCGCAATGTTGACATCAGTAGCAAAATAAGATAAAAAATTTTCAATATCTTTTCCACTTAATTCGCGGGGATGGGGTTTACCACCATGAAAATAAATTTAACGCTTAATCCAGTGGCAATAGGTGTGCTCAGTAATACCCTTTCAGCTTTCCATGTTTGCCCCCTTAATATAGTGATTAATGGAAAAGTAAAAAAATAAATATTGGAAAAACAAACATGGAAAATATGGGGGAATATTTTCCATGTTTGGGGGGTTAATATCATGATTAATGGAAAATTTTCCACCTATATACTCCAATAACATGGAAAAATTTTCCATTTATTAAACGTTATGCTCTAAAAAATATTCCCAATCATACTATGGAACTTATGGGCACAATATTCCAAATTATTCTTGGGCTTTTATGCGGGGTTTTTATAATCGCGTTTTTTGCGAGAAAATTTCACTTTGGACTTGAGTGGTTTGAACACGTCGGAAGGAATGATGATAAAGCATTTGAAGCGTGGGGTAAAAGTTTAGATAAGTATAGCTGGACATTACTTTTAGGTGCAGTAGCATGTGCCTTGCTTTATAAATGGCTTTACATGTAACTAACAGAAATAAAAGCATAACAACACCATGCACTTGACTCGCAAGGGCGGGCGGCTTTTACATTATCGAGGTTCGGTGTTAACGTGGCTTTAGGAAAGTCACAGTTCCTTGCTCCCAAGTGACGGTGGACGTTATGCTTTATGAGGTAATAATGAAAAATATTGTCTTAGCTATAGTTTTAATCATGTTGGTGTTTATGGCTTCATGTAACGATAAACATAGCAGCAATGATGAGCCTTCTGACATTTACGATTTGAATTGGAAACTTTCAATTATAGGCACTTCTGGAGAAAGTGTGGACACAATCATTACTGGCAGCACAGTAACCCTTATGCTGGAGATTATCAACGATACCCTTGAAGATATTGAGATTACATATGAGCATTGCACCCCATATGATTTCCGTATTTACATGGGAGAAGAGTTGATTTGGGAATCGGATGCGGCAGATTGTTGGTATCTTGATAACGAGTGCATAGAAGCAGGAAGTAAACTTGTATTCACAGAAGAATTTACTGCTGTTCAATGGAATACTGACGAGCAACAATATTATGATTTACCCCCTGGGAAATATACCTTCCAGGCTAAATTTTCAGGCACATCGGTGATTAACGCCGATTTAAACCTGACTATAGATGAGACGCTTGATTTTGATAATAATCCCAGCAGCAGTACAACTGAACCTAATTACTCCAGCAATAGCACAGTTGACACCAATAACTCCGGCAGTAGCAAATTAAACACCTATATAGATCTTAGATATGCAGAATTTATGAATGAATCATATTATTCAATAGCAGAAAATCTTGCTGGAATTTTAGGTGTTGCGCCAGTATTTTTTAATCAAAATCTTTTGGGTGATATTAGAGGTTCAGCACTTGGAGACAATAAATGGATTAAAGAAGGATATGAATATACTACCGCGAATGGCGCTTATATTACCGTTTGGGTGGATCATGATGATCAGCCGTATATTATAACATATCTTTTAAGACGTTTCGGGGCATTGGACGGTTTGTTATACGATCAGGATGAAGCTAATTCAAAAATTCAGACGGTATTAGAACAAATGGGAATACGGTTTGATGGGACAGAGGATCTGAAATCAGGAGGACTTTCTTTTGGTGTTTTTCATATTAAATGGTACGAGATTAAATTTCAGCAAACATTTCAAAATGACTCTTTAGCATATCCCTACATTTATGCTGAAGTCGAAGGAAATACCGGAGAAATTAATTTTCTTAAAATTCACAGATGGTATTACAATTTAAGGGAAATAACTGCATTCTTACCAGACGATAAATTAATAGAAATAGCAATTGATTATTATGAGTCGAGAGATGCGTATAGGTTTTTACGCGAAAATATAACATGTTATGGATATTATATAGTCAATGAAGTTTTGTGTAAAAAAGTGGGAAAAGCTAAAACTGGTCAATGGGGTTCTGAGGTATATGTATTTATAGATATTCAGAATGGAGAGATTGTAGATACTGAAATAATTGCCTTCGGTTAGTTGAAAAATATTGTTTAATTATAAATTAACCCAAAACCCTTCTTTTTTTGAAGTGTATTTAAACGCTGATATTTATAAAGCGAATATATTTACCGAAGGAATTGTGAAGGGGCGATGATTTATATTGCATAACAATTCTCTTCACCAGATCGCTTACAGCGCCTGGTGAGCGAAGACGTTATGAAACCATATCAATGAAAGTAAGGTCCAGGTATGAATAAATTACTATTTATTATCGCTGTCATTGTTTTAGGTTTTTTTGCATATCAAGAATTTGTTGGGAAAAAATTAGAGCCTTTATATGAAAAACCGTATGTTATCTTGTATGGAAAGCCAACTTGCGGTTGGTGTAAGAAAATGGAAAATGATTTGGAAGCACGAGATATCCCATATGAATATGCAAACCTGAAAGAACAGGCAGCAAATGATGAACTGCATCCAAGAATGCAAAAGGCTGGATTAAGAATAAGCAGTTATAAATTACCTGTAATGGACATCAACGGAAAGCTTTATATACGTCCCGAAATAGAAATTGTTGCAAAAGCCTATCAGGACATTTGAAATTTATATGTTGTTGTTAAACAATGGTAAAAATATTTCTCAACAACGCCACCCACACGCACTGGCAGGGGTGCGCGGCCTTATTTTTGGCATAGTTTGGTGTTAAACACACTTTAGCGAAATCCGAAAATCCTGCTCGCCGGTGGCTGCCGCCGTTGAGTCGAGAAGAAAGGAAAACATGAAACATCTTGTATTGTTTCTTTGCCTGTTGATGATGTTTGTGGGTTGCGGAAGGGATCACTTTCAAATTGTAAAACAAGACACCGTTGCGAATGGCGATGCTGTGCTTCTTCGTTGGAATATCCCCAAAGGCAAGGCCGTGGCCTTCAAGACAGCCATCTCTCCCGTTGATCCCTCAAAGGACAACGTGATGAAAATTAATCTCGAGAACATGTTTGACGGAATATCGGAAGACGAATCACCTCCTGAAGAAATAACGAAGGCCCTCAACCGTGAACTCCGGTTGCCGAAAGACTACTCTGAGGTGACCATACTGCGAGGCAGGGACACGGATACCATTTCTGTCGCGATGATTTCGGGGGATTTTAATCCGCCTGAACCGGCTGAAGGCATCGCCGATGAAGCCTATCAAAAAATTATTGCTCAGATGGAGGGTTCCGTCCAGTTGCGTGGGGATATCACGCCCAGTGGATCAATTCGGACATTTTATCTCGAGTCCAGGCAAAAGAATCTACTGTCAATGTTTTTTGAATTGCCCCAATCGCCTGTCCGAATTGGAGACTCCTGGGAGCTGGATGTCAATTTTGTTTCGATGGGACATGGCTTTATTTGTGATTCGGCAAAACGGGTCAACCGGGTCACGCTGGTGTCTTTAGAGCCAACTGATTTTCAAGATCAAATCGCTACACTTGAATACACCCTTTCTGAAAGTGTCAAAGGGAAGTTTTCTGTTCCAATGTTGGGAGAGGATAAGCCGACAAACATGTCGTTCAGTTTCATTGGCAAGGGAGAGTTTCTCGTCCGAAAAGGCATTTGGAAGAGTTTTGTAGGACGGATGGAAATGAAGGGAACCGGAATGATGACTGCAGACGTACAGCAGGTGTTTGCCATGGAGCCGATGAAAAAAATCCCAAAGGAATATCTGAAATTAAAGTAGAGAAATTCAGGAAGGGGGAGGGGGGCAGCAAACAACTTTAAAATAAACGGTGGAATCCCAGGCCCCCTCTGGCTGCCGCCGTACTACCGGCTGACAGAGAAACGTAATGAGAAGATGGGTTCTCCTTGGCTTGTCCGTAATGCTTTTGACTGCTTGTGCTCCGGCCCGCAGGACGCCGGACACGATGTTCGACCATCAAACGATGGTGGAGATGCTTGATCGAATCAGTCTGACGGCGCCACCCGATCCGAGCAGCAACAGCGCATGTGCGGAGCCGATTCACATGGCGCTAACTATTAGCGACGGCGTACACATGGGAACATGTTGTGCCGACGGTCTCGTGTGGTCGTATCGTTCGGATAGAGGCTGGTACCAGCCGACTAAAGCAGAAATGGTAATCTGGCACAGGGCTCGCACCGTGGGTATGCAAAACCCATGTGAAGTTGAGGCGCGGACCGAACAAACAAACTGATATCTATGGACGAATTTCGGGGGCAGTATATCCATTTATCATTGTGCAAAATATAAGCACACTGTTCTCAAATTTCGGATTTTTCAGGGTTTCGGGTTATACACAATTCGCTGAGTACCTCTTCCGGAACTGCGATTGGTTGTGTTTTGATTTTTATCTTTTTTTATAGAGAGAATTTCTGTTATATAACAGAAAAGGTGTAATCGACTTGCGAAAAGAATAAATACCTGTGGGTGGAGAGGGCATTATTCAACAAGGGGAGATGCGGTGAGACAAAGCAGATTCATCAGGGTGCTTATAGTGGTATCGGCGGTTTTTGCCTTTCTGGGAAGTATGGTCTGTCTGCCGGCAAAGGCTGAAACAAAACCCGGTGCGGTGGCCGAAGGTAATATCCTGCCGAAATTTAAACTCGATACACCGACTGACCCGGAGATAAAACAGTATCTGGGGGTCGACGGGGAAAGGGATTTTACCCTGGATCAGCTTCCTTCCAGGCTGATTGTTGTTGAGGCGTTCAGCGTTATGTGCCCGGCCTGTCACCAGAACGCGCCCAAGGTTAACCAGCTGTATAATATTATTTCAGGTGATGCGGAATTAAAATCAGATATTGTGATGATCGGCATCGCCCTGGATAATGAGGAAAAACTGGTCAGCGCCTTTCAGAAAAAATTTAAGGTGAAATTTCCATTATTCCCGGATCCGGACGGTAAAATTGATAATGCCCTGACAGGTGTATCAACCCCCACTTTAATGATTATGGACAACACCTGCAAAGTGCTTTTTGTCCATGGCGGGATTATCGATGATATGGATTATATCCTGACGGTTATACGTTCTCTAAAGGAGAGCTGAAAAACGTTTATACGTTTCTTGTCCCATTCTGTTAGAAGGCGTCGATGCAGAGCGATATAGAAAAAATTGACCATCCGGTTTTAAAAAACCTGCCACCGGCGATTAAAGCTGAAATCGCGAAAATGGCTCAAGAAAAATACGTATCCGCCGGCCAGACTGTTTTTGTCCAGGGAGATCCGGGCGACAGTTTTTTTATGGTCAAAGCGGGATCGCTTCGCGTATTCAGGCGGATGGATGAGATCGAAACCGAGCTTTCAGTGCTCGGTCCCGGCGACAGCTTCGGCGAAATGGCCCTGCTGACAGGCGCACCACGTTCGGCCAGCGTTGAGGCGTTAAGCGATACCCGCCTGATTACACTTTCAAAAGAACAGTTTGACAATATCCTGAAAAATTACCCGGAAGTTTCATTAACGCTGATCCGGCAGATGTCCGTCTGGCTGACCGACAATGACCGGATGCTCGAGCAGAAGCACAAAACCCAGTATCGTCATCCAAAGTTGTCTCTGTTCGATTTTTTCTTTATCATTTTCTTAAGCTGCTTTTGTGCGATTGTTTTTAATCATACCAATCCGAACGGAATCACGCTTTTCCCTAAAACCGAACTGAATGGTCATATCGGTTTTATCTCTCCGTCGGCGGCGGTCCGGGAACTGGAAAACGGGGATGCATTGTTTGTCGATGCCATGCCGTCGAATTTTTTTGATCAGGAACATATTGCCGGAGCGCTCAATATACCGTTGTCCTTTTTTGATATCATGTATTTGATGAATTTAAGCGACGTCGATAAATCCCGAATGGTTATCGTTTACGGCCGAACCATCAGCAGGTATTATGACGTGGCTGTGGCCAACAAGCTGTATCTGCAGGGGCACAAAAATATTAAGCTTCTGGAAGGCGGACTGCCTGCCTGGAAGGATGGGGGGTATCCGCTGGAGCCATGAAACCTTTCCTGCAATTTATCAAAGACGTGATCACCAGCGAGTACCTGTCGTTTATTTTACGGATATATGTCGGTGTTGTGTTTATTTATGCCAGCATGAGTAAAATTCCCTATCCGGCCCAATTCGCGGAATCGGTGGCCGCGTATCAGATTGTGCCTTATTGGGGGATCAATCTGGGGGCGGTGATTTTACCCTGGCTGGAGTTGTTCTGTGGAATCTGTCTGATCATCGGTTTGAGGACACGAGTGGTTGCTGGTATCACCGGCGGTCTGCTGCTGATGTTCATTGTTTTCATTCTTATTAATATGTCCCGGGGGGTAGAGATCGGTTGCGGCTGTTTTGATACCACCGGTGAAATCATCGGCTGGAAGAAAGTCATTGAAGATACGATCTGGTTTTTTATGGCCGTACAGATATTTTTATATGACCGAAGGCTCGTATTTAGAAATCGATTATGAAGATATGCCAGGCCGTTTCTGTCAGAATCCTGAACTGGGAGAATAAAAGTGAAGTCAACAATTATCATTTCTGTTTTTTTGCTGCTCATCGGTTTACTTGTACTGGGTTGTCCGGCGTGTAGTTCCAAAGATGATTATATCGGTACATATACCGCGGTTGATGACGATGGCCCGACGCATAAAGAAAATATCATCGTGCTGAAGGAATCCGGTCAGGGCACCTGGAAATGCTGTGGTGAAGAATCAGATCATGAGGTTTCTTTCTCCTGGACCATCAAAGGCAAAGAAATGAGAATTTATACCAAAGGCGGTGGCGTTATGACCGGCGAACTGAGGAAGCATTCTTTTGTTATGCGTCTTCCGGAAAGAAAAACGCTTACTTTTCATAAAACCGGTGATGTCGAATGACTTGTAATCGGGGGCCAGGCAACTTCATGGAACCATAAAAGGCCGGGCGGGCAGAATGCTTGAAGCCCTTTTTCGGCAAGATCTCCAGGCGGGGGGGACAGCACGATGAATGAACATCCTTTTGATAAGAATGACAGGGCGCAGGCGTTAATGGCGAAGGCGAACAATCTGGATGAATTAAAGACGATTATCAAGCGGAATAAGATTGTACTGCAAGGCGGAAGCCAACCCTTTAACGCACACATGCTAATCCTGGCAATTGACCGTTATCTGGAGGATGGGGATACGCGTCATTTAACAACTGCCGGAAATTTTCGATCTACGGTGGACAGGTTAAAGCCGTAATCAAGCCCTGTGACGCCGGACGATCTTCTCAAACATCAATACCAGCCCCTCGTTCATTGTATAGTTGGATTCAATATCAAGGTTCTCATCGGAGGCGGCATCAAAATAGATGTGAAGACTTGATTCAAGGCCTTCTTCCGGTTCCCAGTAGCAGACCATGATGGGGAACAGGGGCAGGGGATGCAGGACAATTGAAACATCCGAATCGATATGGCTGTCAATCTTCTTTCCATCAAAAATATCCAGCATGTCCTTAAACAGGTCGGTATAGGAGTCCGCCAGTTGTTTTAACGGTTTTTCACATCGTTGTTGAAAATGGGCATACCGTTCAGGTCCGCCGGCGAGTTCCCGGAATGTGATCCAATTGCCCCGGGGCGGTATCCCCGCCCCGTTTAAGATGTAGTTCAATGCCGGCACAACCATATAGGCATTGATATGCACCTCGGACGACAAATTGCCCTGCATGTCAACACTGAAATCCTTGCCGAAAATTTTTATGGTCAGTTTATTGTCGGCAAACCGGGCGCCCAGGCGTTTGGCCGCCGCAGAAAGATCAATCAAAGAAACCTCGTGCTTCAGTGTTTCAATGGCCTCCAGCTTGTATTCATCAACGGTATTGGGCTTTTCAACCGTGCCCCCATACCGCTCAATCACCTCCCGGTCCAGATGCGGGCATACATCTATGGGTTTTTTCCCTTTGAACACGGCCACGGCAAATGCCATGCAGGTCTGTTCATTACAGTCCCTGCAGTTGGAACCATTCAACAACTTATATATTTCCATTGGATTATTGATATGTGACATTCAGAAATAGTCCTTTTCTTTTGGCTCTAAACAGGGCTCTTACGAAGCCATTAAGATTGATGTAGCAGTTTTTAAATCCCAGCGCAACAACCCGGACGCTGGTATTCTCTGAAAAGCGCAAGATGCGTGCTATGTAGCCCCCCCCCCCCCCCTGTGGGTACCCTTTCATCAAATATTCGGGTTGGCCTTTATCTCCTCAAATGCGCTCAAATTCGTCGCCGGGTCGAAGCGATAATGTTGCGGAGTTACCCACGAAAAGTAGACACCCCATTCAATTAGGTTTATATACCTAAAAGGAGGTGTCCAATGGCTAAAAAGAAAACAATATATTCAGAGTTTTATCGGAGAGAGGCGGTCCGGTTAGCCGATTTACCGGACCGGACAGCCGCTGACGTGGCCAGGGAGCTGGGGAAAATTGAAATTTTAAAACCATAATCAAGGCGGAGTTAGCCCAGGTCGCCCTTGGCTGAAGACGTTGTGGCTTTTAAATAAACAGTTGATTGTACCTAATATTGTATGTTATTTTGTACAAAATAAACACAAAAGAGGTGCAAAATGCAAAAGTTTAAAATCGATCAAGACATCAGATCAATGTCGGAAGTCAGAAATGCCATGGCTTCTTACATCAAACAAGTCCATGACACCAAACGTCCGGTTATAATTACGCAGCATGGCAAAGGCGTAGCTGTACTTTTGGGTGCGAATGAATTTGAAGCCATGCAAGAAAAGATTGATCTTCTTTCAGACATCCAAACCTCTCTCAACCAACTGGCAAAAGGAGAAGGGATTCCCCACCAAAAGGCAAAAGCCAAATTATTGAAGAGAGTCCCCAGATGAAAATCGTATGGTCTCCCCTTGCTGTTGAAAGAGCCTCAGAAATAGTTGATTACATTTCACAAGATAAGCCTTTGGCAGCAGACAATTGGATTAATTCTGTGTTTACAAAGGTTGACCAGCTCAAAGCTAATCCAGAAATTGGACGGATCGTCCCTGAAATTAATGAACGTCAATTCAGGGAATTAATTTACGGAAATTATCGGATCATTTATTACATCGGAACAAAACAAATATCCATACTTACTATTCGACATGGGAAACAGATATTGCCAATAGATGAAATTAAGGCATAGCCAGGCCATTCAGCAGACCGCAAAAACCACGGCTGCTGATGCCCGCCGTTCTTATAAATGTATGTATGGATAAGGGGAGACCTTAATGGCTTATCAACGGCTCATGATTAGCACATTGAAAATTATGAGCTACACGTTACGAGGTGGCATAAAAGGAAGACGTTATGCCTAGAAAGATAGATATTGTCGGGGCAGGATTGGCGGGACTGGTTGCGGGCATCAACCTTGCCAGTCAGGGCTTCAAGGTGACAATTCACGAGGCGAAGAACGATATCGGGGGAGATATATCCTTTGCCGATGCCACCCTGATGTATCCACTAGTGCTGGAAAGGGAGCTTGGAATCAGCATCCGCGAAGCGCTCGAGCCCTGGAAGTCCGCCCGGATTCTGGCTTATGGAAAGAGATTCGAGTTTGCCCTGCCTCACCTGACCGAGGCCTATACCATGGAGAGGGGAACGGGAGAACGCTCTCTGGAGAATGTCCTTTACAGGCAGGCGCTGGAGAAAGGGGTAGAGGTGATCCCGGGCAGGAAACTTTCCATGAAGGAAATATCGGAAATGCCGGCAGGAACCATCGTTGCAACAGGTTTGAACAAGAACTCCTTCGAGCTGTTCAATATCCCCCATAGACCCTTCTACGGACACATGGCCACCGGCAGCAGCGATCCTTCCCGTCCCCAGGTAATTGTATCTTTCGACCGGTTCACCCGGGAGTACGGTTATTATGCCCAGTGTGGTAAATCGTCGGTTGCTTTGGTTTTCAGAATGGACCGGCCTCTGCTGGATGAGGAAAAGGCTGCCTTCCGTAAACAGCTTGCAGAAGATAACGGTATCGAAATGGACGGCTGGAATGACGATATTTCCGGATGGGCAGCCTGGCCGTTAAAGGTCTGGAACAATATGAACCTGTCAAGGGAGGGAAAGATATTAGCCGGTACCTTGGCAGGAGTTGTAAGTCCGGTACTTAACTTCGGTGTGAACGGGGCCTTGGTATCCGGACGGATAGCCGCCATGGCGGTCACTGACCAAAATGCTGCCCGGCGGGAGTTCAGTCGGCTTGCCCCTCTTTATCTGCCCCAGTTCATCTTCCGAAGATTCCGGGAGTACGCTCCGATATCCCTTCTGAAACTGGGAACCTGGGCGATCCTTTCAACCTATAGCCCCAGAAGCTTCCATCATTTGCTGTCTTTCGCGCTCTGGCCACCCGGCCTGAAACTAAGAAGGGGATAGAATGTGATCTCAACTATAGTCATGTTGGTAATTATTGTTTGGATGTTGATTGCAAAGATGCCAACCATTTATTTGTGTCGGTTTGGGTTGTCGGTCCGAGGTCTGTTGATAAAAACAGGCAAAAGCATATATTATGAACATGAAACATACGGGCTAACCGCAGACATTTTTAAAAAGGAGAATTATGAAACGGGTCACGGAATATGTATTATGGATTATTGTGTTTGTCTCTATTTCAGCCACCGCTTTTTATTGTGGTGGGTGTATCGGTTTTTCTCAGGGATACAACTATGCCATCGCTAAAGATGCCCCCTATGATGCCAACACGTCCGTCACGGTCTTAAAAAAGATTAAAGATAATGAAATTGAATCGATAGAGGATTATTTTGAAAAACAATTGGACAATGCCATTAACAGGCATTGGTACCATAAACAAAACCCGCCGGTATTTTATGGGGTGCGTTTTTACGACCAGTCGCAACTGATTGATGAAAATTCAAAAAAGATGATCATCAGTGCTTGTGAATACAGAAAAGAAAATCCGGATCAAAGCGGTGGCATGGCCCTGGATAGAATCGAAACAATATTAAATTATTATCTCAAAGACTAGTGCCTCATGAAATATTCGGGTTAGTTATGCCACACCACTCGGGCCTGCTCCCGTTTGACGACGTTGTCGATTTTGCCTTTGGGATAGCCCAGGGTCAGGGACGTCACGATTTCAAAGGGCTCGGTGATGCCAAGCTGTTTTTTGAATTTTGGAAACCCCTGGAGCCCGTCGATCAGGCTGACCCAGCAGGTGCCCAGCCCCAGGGAGTGAGCCGCCAGGACCATGTTCTGGCCGCAGATACCGGTATCCAGTTCGACTGACCCGATCCCCCGTTTGTCGGCCAACAGGATGATCAGCACCGGAGCGTGAAAGAAGGTGTGGTAGTCCGGGTCGCTGGCAATGGCGTTGATGCCGCCCCGGGCCCGGGGATCGAGTTCGTTGGGGCCCCTGAGGCCAATCAGCAGCCGGAGAATGGCTTTCTGCCACAGTCTCAGTGATGCGGTTTTATCGCCCGGGACTTGTTTGTCCACCCAGGGCCGGGGCATGGTGGCCTTCATGACCAGCCGGCAGAACTTTTTGCATTTGAGGTCAATCTCATCGATCAGTTCCTTGTTCCGGATGACAATGAATTTCCAGGGCTGGTTGTTGCCGGCCGAAGGCGCGAAGCGGCCCGCTTCAATGACCCGGTGAACCAGTTTTTGCGGGACGGGCTTGCCTCTATAGAGCCTGATGCTGCGACGGTTGTATATCACCTTTTCGGTTTCCGTCAGGTCGGGCTCACATTCTTCGTAGTCTTTTCTCCCGGAGATCGGCAAGGGTAGTGTTTTGCCGTTTTCAAAAAGATGGCTGTTTTTCCAGTACCCTCCGGGCACACGATATTCTCCCTCAATGGTAACGGCGTTTTGAGGGCAGGCGGCCACGCAGTTCTGGCAGGTAATGCAACGGAAATGATCGTAGCGGTCGTTGGAAGCCGCTTTTTTCTCCGGAGTTATCATCAGCAACTGAATGGGACAGGAATTTACGCACCTGCCGCATCCGGTGCATTTTTCTTCATCAAGGATAAAACGGGCGTAATCGGCAGGGGGCAGGGTAACCAACCGGTGTTTTTCAAACAGCATCAGGCCTCCTTAGCTTGGCTTCATTTTTGAGGTGCCCTTCAGGCAAAAACTGGTACAGATTTGAGTTTGAATGTAGGTGATGTTAATACTAAAGATAGACTGTCCAGTCAAGTATTTTTTTTGTGGCTGACGATATTCTGGGCCAAAAGATTTTTGGTCTAATAAATGTATTATTTTATAAAATCAAAATGTTATTTATATGGAAGAAGCGTAGTGGGTTTGTGCCGGTTATTTTTTGGTTGTTTTCTGACAGTGGGTATGTTATGTATAGTTACTATTTAAAAAATATAAATATATGATAAGGAGATGTATCATGACTGCCAGTCATCAGCGTTTATACCGTATTGCGGAAATAGAACGGATAACAGGAATACCCAGAAGAAGAATCCATTTCTATATCCAGTCCGGTTTGCTGAACAAGCCGTTGAAGACTGGTAAAACCATGGCCTACTACGATGAGTCGCATATCGAGCAGTTGCAGTTGATCAAGCGGGCCAGGGAGCAGGGTGAATCGCTGTTTTCGGTTAAGGACCGTGTTAAAGACATACAGCCGAGAAATGATCGGAAAATTTCGGATTATTACCTGGCTGACGAAACCGAGGACGTCCGGGTGGCGGAATCACGAAAAAAGCCCCGGGGCCGTAACAGCGTTAAAACCCGTGAACGCATTCTGCGCACCGGATGTGAAATGTTCCGCGAATGTGGATATAAAGAGACCAAGTTAAACGATATTACCCGGAAACTGGATATCGGCAAGGGGACCTTTTATTTTTATTTTTCCGACAAAAAGGAACTGTTTTTAGAGTGTGTGCCGCGGATTTTTGAAGAAATGTTTTCCAGCGGCTGGGATGACATCCGAAAACTGTATGATCCTCTGGAACGGCTCGAAATGCGTTTTCAGCTCGTTTTAAAGGAGCTAAAAGGGTTCTGTGCCATTCTTCAACTGGCCAAGGAGGCGATGGCGGATACCGACCCCAAGCTCAAAGAGCTGGGAAAGAAAACCTACCTCTCTATCCGCGGACCGGTCGAAGCCGACATCAAAAAAGCCATTTCCAGGGGTGCCATAAATACCGTTAATGTGGAAATGACGGCCAGTTTCATGATCGCGGCAGTGGAGAACATGTATTATATGCAGGAGATTAATGGAGAGCTTTCCCAGGAAGAGATGAAGGTGCATCTTTTTAATCTGCTGGCATACGGCCTAGTCGGCATTGGAGAACGAATACCGCTGCCTGAAAAGAAATAATCCTTTTGGTAAAATATCCGGCAGTCAGTTTCTTGTCTACAAACTAACCATCTGTGCCGCCCCCACCTAAACGCCAATAACTATTTGTTTTTAATCAATTTTCGAAAATATTAAAGTATTCGTTAATATTTACTTGACTTAGCGGTCTACTATGTATAAGTATATAACCATGATTAGACGCGATTATATCAAGTGCCGTTATCCGTTGAGCAGACCGATCAGGCGTTACGGATATAATGATCGATCGATTGATTTAAGGAGGGGTTATGTGTTTGACCTGCGGTGAACATAATGCCGAAAAACTATGGTATCTGGACAAGGAAAAACATCGTATCCGGTCACTGGGTGTGTTCCGGGACATGGTCAGCAGGCGGTTGAATCCGCTGATCGCTGTCGGTCTGAATCTTATCCGGGCCAAGCAGCCGGATTACGCCGGCAGGCGAATGCCTTTTGTCAGCCGGGAGTTGTTGAACTTTTTTGCCAAAACGCTTCATGGAATGCAATTTCTGCCGGACAGGGAGTCGGCGTTTAATATTATCGACATGTCCAACGAGCTGGCCCTGACGCCCTGCCTCTGTCACCAGGTGATGGACAGGCACAAGGGGGAAGCACCCATTTACCGGTGCATTGCCATGAATATTGCGGCGGACATCTGGTTTAAAGATACCTCGAACCTGGATGTAAAACCCGTCACCAAGCAGGAAGCCAAGGACCTGGTGGCCAAATGGCGTTCACGAGGGGCCTGGCAGAGCGTCGGCTGGCTGTGGGATGCCAATGTGATCTGGGTCTGCAACTGCGACTGGCGGTGTGCCACCTATCGGGCCCCGGAAGCAAGATGGGGCGGGATTCCCAGCTTTGTGACGGCAACGGCCGCCAATCGAACCGCCTGCATCGGCTGTCGGGAATGCGCCAAGTGGTGTGCCCATGACGGTATTTCTTTCGCGGAAGACGGCAAAGTCGTGGTCAACCAGGGTAAATGCCGGGGCTGTGGGTTGTGCGTGGAGCATTGTCCCACAAGGACGCTCGGCTTTGAACCCCGGCAGGAATATTACGACGTACGCACCAAATCAGTCAAACGGTTGAGTAATCAGAAAGTGAATGTGACTTAATAAAATAATTCTGGGAGGAGTGCTAATGCGGGAAGTTGCGGTAGTCGGTGCCGGCATGACCCGGTTCGGGAAGTTTGCGGATAAAGGGATAAAGGACCTGGTGGCCGAAGCGGTCAATGCGGCGGTTGAGGATGCCGGCATTGAATTTACGGATATCGAGGCCGCTTATGTCGGCTCGGCGGTGCCCGGTGTTATGACCGGTCAGGAGCAGATAAAAGCCCAGGTTTGCCTGAGCGCCATGGGGATTGACACCATTCCCATGTATAACGTGGAGAACGCCTGCGCCAGTTCATCCTCGGCACTTAACCTGGCCTGGACTGCCGTAGGCGCCGGTCAGTTTGATTGTGCCCTGGTGGTGGGGTTTGAAAAGCTGTATGACGAGAATAAGCTGAAATCGTTTATGGCGTTGGGGACGGCCGTTGATATCCAGATGGTGGAAAAGTTCCTGGCCGATTTCCAGAAAAGGCAGCAGTCCGATGAACAGATTTTGAGCGAAGGCAGCGGGAAAAGCAAAAGTATCTTCATGGATATGTATGCTTATTATACGCGACAGTACATGAAGCGGTACGGACTGACCCAGGAACATTTCGCCAAACTGGCGGTAAAAAGCCATAAAAACGGGGCCAACAACCCCCATGCCATGTACCAGAAAGAAGTAACCCTGGAGGATGTGATCAATTCCGGAGAGGTGGCCTTTCCGCTGACGCGGATGATGTGTTCACCGATCAGCGACGGTGGCGCGGCTGTTATCGTGTGTTCTGCCGACAAGGCCAGACAGTTTACCGACAAACCGGTCTGGATCGCGTCATCGGTCGTGGGCAGCGGCAAAATCTGTGACGATCTGTCCGATACCCTGACCCGGCGCCTGGGCCCCAAAGCTTTTGAACGGGCGGGTATCAGTCCGGGTGACTTGGACGTGATCGAAGTCCATGACGCCACTTCTCCGTCGGAAATTATTACCCTGATTGAACTGGGCGTCTGCCCGGGTGAAGAGGCGCCCCAATGGATCGATGAGGGGAAACTGGAAGTAGACGGTACCATTGCCTCGAACCCTTCCGGCGGGCTGGCCGCCAAAGGCCATCCCATTGGCGCCACCGGCCTGGGGCAGGTCAACGAGATCGTTCATCAACTTCAGGGCAAATGCGGAAAGCGACAGGTCAAAGACGCCAAAATCGGCATGACACATAATGGCGGCGGTATTCTGGGTGTTGACGCGGCGGCCATGGCGCTGCATGTTTTTAAACGCTGATATGGTCGGAACGGTTATGATGAGATTTTAATGAAGATGGGGGAAATAATGGAGAATACGGACAGAACATACTGGAATATGGAAGTCGAGCCCAAACTGAATACAGAAGAAATGCGGGCCCTGCAACTGGAAAAACTGATTAAAGCCTTGCACTGGCAGTACGAACATACCCCGTTTAACCGGCAACGGTTTGATCAGGCCGGTGTTAAACCGGACGACATCCGTTCATTTGAAGATTTTGCCCGGGCCATTCCGCCGGCCGGTCAGGCGGAAGTCCGTGAAGCCATCAGCGAGATCGGCTTTGACATGGATAAGTTGATGCGGCATATTTTCGGTGACCAGCGCGTGGATGACCTGTACCTGTTGACCACCACTTCCGGTACGACCGGCATCCCTACACCGTATCCCAATTTTAACGCCGCCATTACCGACGCCCAGGAGATCATGTGCCGGGCGGCCTGGCGGATGGGGTTCCGTCCGGGCGACCGCATGGCCATTTGTTTCGGGTTGTCCATGCACGCGGCCGGTACGCCCCAGATCCTGTGGTTCAAGAATTTTCCGGGGCTGACCCTGGTTCCCATCGGGGCTGAAGCCGGGACCGAAAAAATTTTGCAATTCATGCAGTTGTTCAAGGTGAATATTTTCGCCGGGACCCCCTCGCTGGCCCTTCATCTTATCGAGCGGGCTCCGGAAGTGCTCAACGCGCCGGTTAAATCACTGGGCATAAAAATTCTCATGCTGGGCGCAGAGCCGGGCGCGGGTATACCCGAGGTCAGGCAGAAACTGGAGTCCGAATACGGGGCCCAGGTATTTGATGCCGGCGCCGGCTACGGGGTCTCCTGCGACCACCCGATCTACCAGGGCATGCACTGGATTGCCGACGACTACGCCTATTACGAACTGATCGATCCGGAAACCAAAGAAACCGTTCCACTGGAAAACGGGGCCACCGGTATCATGGCCGGTACCTCGCTTAATCCGCCGGGTGCTGTCTGGTTTGATATGCGTTTTACCATGATGGATATTCACCAGGTGTTTACCGATCCCTGCCCCTGCGGTCGCAGCGGATTCCGATACAAGGTGGTCGGTCGGGCCGACGATATGCTGAAGGTCAAGGGCGTGCCGGTTTATCCCGCGGCCATCGAAGGCGTCATTCATTCCTTCCCGGATAAACTGACCGGTTCTTTCCGGATCATTTTAGATGAGCCGCCTCCCAGAGTGGTCCCGCCGCTCAAGCTTAAAATCGAGCATGCGGATACTGTCAGAGAAGAAGATCTGCCGGCCATTGAAAAAGAAGTGTCCGACAAGATGCACTCCCTGCTCAAGATCCGACCGGCCATCACCTGGCTGGCGCCCGGAACCCTTGATCGGGCCACCAAGAAGACGCAGCTTCTGGAAAAAACATTCGAGTAATTTCTTTAAAGGGTTCGAGGATTCAAGGGCTCAAGGATTCAAGTGAAAGACGACTTGAACTCTTGAGCCCTTTATCTTTTTTTGCCGTTGACCGGATCATCTTGAGCACACCTGTTGTTTTGCCGTGCCCCTACATAAATTCGCATCCCGCGAATTTATCCCTGCCCCCCTTTGGGCTCTGCTTCACATCCGGTATGTTTGTTTTCAGGTCACATTCACAAAAAAAAGATCATCTCATGTATGCCTGAAGGTCATTATATGAATATGTAAAACCTATTCTTCTATTCTTCTATTCTTCTGTAATTCTCGAATCTTTTTTAAAAACAAATAGTTGTTCTTTCCGGTCGGTTCGGCACGCTTATTGATTTATGCTTTGAACAGTATCGGTTTGACACCTAACAAATCATAAGGAGGCCGAACAATGAAACTTTTCAAAATGATTCAAAAAGGCATGAAACGGGTGCCCAAGGTTGCGGTGGCCGCGATTATGCTGGCGGCCATGATGGCGACGCTGCCAAAGGCGGAGGCTGCAGGACTTTTGATCGCCGACGGTGGATTTGGCGGTGTACTTGAAATCAAAGAGCATGATGTTGATGTCACCATTAACAACGGCATCGCGGTGACGGATGTGACCCAGGTGTTTTTGAATACCGAGAACCGGCAGGTGGAAGCCCTCTATACGTTCCCGGTGCCCAAAGGCGCTTCGGTGGCGAATTTCAGCATGTGGATCAACGGCAAGGAGATGATCGGAGAAGTGGTCGAGAAGGAGCGAGCCCGCGAAATTTACAACAGTTATAAAAGAAAACGGCAGGACCCGGGACTCCTGGAGCAGGTGGATTACAAGACCTTTGAGATGCGGGTGTTTCCCATCAACGCCAACGCGGAACAAAAGGTGCGCATCACTTATTACCAGGAACTGAACATCGATCATGACCGGGGCACTTATGTGTACCCCCTGGCGACCGTTACCCGGAAAGGAATTGATTCTAACACCACGGGTAAGTTCGCCATCAACGTGGAAGTAAAATCCGCCATACCGCTGGTAAGCGTAAACAGCCCCAGTCATGGGGATGCTTTTGTGGTGGCCAATCATTCCGAAGAATATGCCGCGGCCAGTCTGGAGAGCAACGGCGGCAGCCTGGCATCGGACGTGGTCATCAATTATGATATTGCCCGGCCGAACAGCGGTATTGACATGATCGCTTCCAAAAAAATGGCCGAAGACGGTTATTTCTGTATGGCCATCACAGCCGGCAAAGAACTGGCACAAAAGGAAACCGGCATGGATTATATCTTCGTTCTTGATGTGTCAGGCAGTATGGCCAATGACGGCAAGCTCATTGTTTCCAAAAACGCGCTCGATGCCTTTTCCAACGAGATCAATGAAAACGACCGTTTTGAAGTCATGACCTTCAATGTCACGCCCCAGGTGTTGTTCGGTGAACTGAAACCCGGCATCGAAGCAGCCAAAGCCGAAGCGCGGGATTTTATGGCGACCCAGAAGGCCCGCGGCCGCACGGAACTGGTACCGGCCATGACGACCGCCTACAAATACGGTGATGCCGACCGCACCCTGAACGTGGTGATTTTAAGTGATGGCATGACCGAACAGGGTGAAAGACAGACCCTGCTGCAGATGATCCAGTCACGTCCCCGAAACGCCCGGGTGTTTTGTGTCGGTATCGGAAATGAAGTCAACCGCCCGTTGCTGGAACAGATGGCTGAAGACTCAGGTGGTCTGGCGGCGTTTATTTCCCGGGGGGATGACTTCAAACAGGCGGCCAGGGGGTTTAAAAGAAAACTCATGCGGCCGGTGGCAACCGATCTTTCGATCGATTTCGGTGGTCTGAATGTATATGATGTTGAACCCCGGGTGCTGCCGAATCTTTTCCACGGGTCCCCGATTCGGATTTACGGCCGTTACAGCGGCGGCGGGGATGTTGATGTTACGCTGGCCGGCAATATCCAGGGGGTTGACATGAAACAGACGGCGATCATGTCTTTCCCTCAAAAGGATGACCGGAATCCCGAAATCGAACGCATGTGGGCCTGGAAACGCGTTGACCGACTGCTGAAAAACGCGGACCGGACCGGTGACCGGGGGCAGGTTCTGGATGAAATCATTGCCCTGGGTGAAGAATATTCCATTGTCACCGAATATACCTCGTTCCTGGTGCTGGAGAATGATGCCGAATACAAGCGGTGGAAAATCGAACGGCGTAATTCGGATCGTATTGCACGAGACCGTGACGCTCAAACCAAAAGAAAAGAGCAGATGGACATAATCCGGAAGAAAGCCATGGCCAATATCGGTCCGCAGGATATGGTCAAAACGGTTAAGACCGTTGAAAAACCGAACCGCCAGGCTCAACCGGCAACCTCCGGACAGCAGCCGCAAACCCGGCCGACCTCCTCCTCCAGGAGAAGTCGGGGTGTGGATTTCAACTTCGGCGGCGGGCCGGTAGGGCCCCTGTCCGCAGGCCTGATTCTCTGGCTGAGACGACGTCAGATGAGAATCCGTAAAAAATAACATTTAAACCCTGCCGGGGCATTTTAACAGAATGCCCCGGCTTTTATACACCGGGATAATCAAATGAACGTCTTTTTTATTTACCAGAATTTTGAAAAAATGATCGAGCAATCCGGACGTCTTCTGGCGAAAACCAGATTTTCTGGCCTGTCCCTGGATATGGTTTTTCTGTTGATAATGATCGGATTCTGTAATTTTCATCTCCTTACCGGTGACTCCTGCCGGAATTTGATATTCAGGTTTGATGATGTGGTTGCCGGAGATGTTTATCGCCTGCTGACGCACCCTTTTGTGCATGTCTCCTGGTATCATTTTCTGCTCGATGCCGGGGCGTTTCTTCTTTTATACACGGGCCTTAATGAAAAGCGGGCATCGAAAAAACTGTTGACGGTGTGTATCTGCGGCGGCACCGGCCTGCTGGCGCCCCTGCTGTTTGCCCCTGACATATACGCCCAGGGCCTGTGCGGCCTTTCCGGAATCGCCCATGGCCTGATGGCTTATTCCGGGCTGGAGATGATGAGGGAAAAAACCACCGAGAAGGCCGGCCTCGTCTGCCTGACGATGGTGGTGGCAAAATCAATATATGAGGGCGTGACGGGAACGGTGTTTTTCTCTTTTTTATTGTTTGGCCTGTGTGGTATCCCCATTGCCGTTTGTCACCTGGGTGGGGTGCTGGGCGGCATCATTTCGTTTCTGGTGTTTGGCATGAAAAAAAGCGATGTTCATGACAATAAATGGAATATCGGTTTAGTTTGACAAATATCCGCTCTGTTGTTAAAGAAAAATTTAAGGACACCTCGAAAAATTGTCTTTTGGCCCGATGTCGGCGTTGTGCTCGAATTTTAATCCTCGAAATACCGTTATGTATACCGCCGGTTAAAATTTTCACACGCCTTGACCTCAAACCAAACTTTTGATTTTTTGGGATACCCTTATATATTTTTTTTAACAAGGAGGGGGGATATGGAAAGTCAAACTGCACTTAAACTGTTTGTCATCATTGGGGTTGCCGGCCTGTTGTTGCTGGGTAACGGCATTGTCTCCACCGACATCGGAAACCTTTTTTCCGGCGTTGCGTTTTGCCAGCCGGAGGAAGAGGAAGAACCCGTTCAAGCCCGCCCGCGGCCGGACGTCATGCCGTATCAAGGTCAGCAGGGGCCTTTGGGTGCCCGAATCATCGGCGACTCGGGCAAGCCAAAGATGATTGGTGACACGGGTAAGCCGACCGCCGCGCCGGCCCCAATCCCGATGCCGCCTCAACCGGATCCGGAGGACTCTCGTACCGGGATCATCGGTGACACGGGTAAGCCAAGTGCCAAGGATGATGGCAATCATGGTGATGGTATGACCACCATGCAACCTGCTCTGGGCACGCAAACCATGCAGCCTGCCACGCCTCAACACAATCCCAACTGGAAAGAGAATACATCGATTCCGCGCTGATGCATTCTTTCCGGTTGAGCATAGCGATCCTTGCCGGGTTGCTTGCCGTCTTTTTTCTGGCCGGCGGCACCTGTTGGGGCAATAGTGCGTTTAATGAGGGCCGGTTAAAGCCCCTGCTTTCAAAGAAGCCGGGGCAGACCGTGATCACCGCTGTCGGTGATCTGATTTTCAGGCGCAGAATTTCCCAATTGGATCAGCCGGACCGTGCGGGTCTTTACAGAATCCTGCAGGCGTCCGATATCACCTACGGCAACCTGGAAATGTCTTTGAATTCAAAGCCGGACACGGGTGTCTATACTTTAGTCACTGGCGCCGGACAGGCAACTGGTCGTTCCCGGAAAGGAAGGTTTTTTTGAAGCCCTGGAAAAAGGCGATTTTTCTTTTACCAAAAAGACCGTCCAGGATACCGGCGCCCAGGCAGCCTATCACACCGATGTTTATTTAAGCCCCGGCCATGAGGAAGAAGGACAGCGGGCGCTGTTCGTTTATGAGGTCATATATATTCACGGGTTGCTGACCAATGCCTTAACATCACGTCAATATGGGAAGGGGCTGGATTGCCTGACCTCGGAAATCCGCCACCCGGCTCAATAAGCCGGTGAACCGCAGGTGTTTTCAAACAACATTACGGGGCGAGGACTGTTTAAAACAAAACAGTTTCATTTTATTGTTTTATGTGCATAAAAAAAGTGGGGGGATGAAACGGGAAAGCATATTGCCAGGTGTTGCTTTTCTGAAAAAATGCCTTCACTGCAAACGCAACTTAAACGAGAGATATGAAAATGACCGTTTCCAGATCTGCTGTGACGATTAATGCCGTTGACAGGCAATGGAATCTGTGGCGGTATCCTTTTATTCTGTCAGCCGTTATCGCGCTTATGTTGGTTGTTCCAACGATGGTCGTGGCAACTGGCCAGGTGATGCCCGAAGTTGAATTGATCTCTCCGGAACCCGGAGCGGAGGTCGTTGCCAAACGACCGAAAATTGTCTTCCGGGCGGCGTCTCTGGCGGCGTTTCAAAACGTCCTGGTGCTTTTTGACGGGGCGGATGTCACCGGCATTATCAACACCACGCCGGAAGGTTTCTTTTTTATCCCGGTGGAAATCCTTCGTCCGGGTGTCCACACGCTGTCTGTTATGATGACAGGTCCCGACGGCGAACCCATACAGATGGATTTTACGTTTTCCACACGGCATTCAGGAATGTTTGAAGAAGCCGGTACCACCAATAACCTGAGTCTGGGCTGGGAGAAAACCGTCGATAAGACGGATGAGGCGACATTCCAAAACAGTTATAAGATGGAGTCGAATCTGGGCCATGACAGCGTTATCCGGGAAAAGGCCTGGGAGATGCGTTTTACCACCAATCTGCGTCATTTGACGCAACACCTGACGGCCCAGCCGCCCCAGGAAGAAGGCATTAATCCGGCCAATTACCTTTTTACCGGGACCTATCAGGGGCAATCGTTTCAAGCCAGTACTCAGGTCGGTGATGTTACCGTGAGTGAAACCAGGAATACCGTTAATCTATCCCGTCGGGGCGGTACCTTCGCGGCTGATTACAAGAACATCAAGTTTAAAACCTTCATGGTCAACAGCGAAGAGGTTTTCGGGTTCAAAAAAGGCCTGGGTATCGGCGGCAGTTCCGATGACCATATCGTGGGGGCGTCGGGTGAAATCGGTCTGTTATCGGAGAAAGTCAAACTGAAAACCATTTATGCCTCCGGAGGTGAGGCAGGTGGCGGTTACAGCACCTACTGCGCCGGCGGCAATAAACGGGGGAATGTTCTGGGGCTTTTACTGACGTCGGATTTTTTTAATAACAAATTGACTACCGAGGCCGAGCTTGACCTCTCTCATTATGATGCCGATACCACTGATGATTTTTCCCGGGAGAAAGACAAAGCCTGGAAACTGGGTGCCGGCGGATCCTGGAATACCTATTCATACGGGATTTTTTATGAACATCTCGGAACGGATTATCAGGTGATCGGCAACCCCTATGTCCAGGCAAACATGGAGGGCGGGGGGGCGAATTTTTCGGCATCCTTTCCTGTTCAAAACGTCAGTGTGGCATTTACCCGATACCGCGACAACGTGGACGATGACGAACTCTATGCCAGGACGGTTGCCACCCAGGGACAGGCCCAGTATATGTTTACCAAATTTTCAAGCCTTCCGCTGGGATTGGCGTACCAGTTTTCAGAAGTCAAAAGCCAGGATGAGCCGGAATACGCCTACCCGGTGGACAATACGACCAATACGGTGTCGGCTACGGCTAATTATGTCCTGGGTGCATGGAATTTCGGCGCTCAGGCGGGCTTTTCCGATCAAAATGACGCCACCGCCTACAGTGCCGACACGGAGACGGTGAACTACATGCTGTCTTCCTTTTATGGCGGCAGAAATATCAGCTTTTCTCCCTCGGTTTCATTGAACCGAACCCGCAATAAACCCGCCCACGTGCGGATGGATACCTACACCACCACCCTGGACCTGAGGGGGAATTTATGGGACCAGCGTATTCACTATGAATCCGCGGGGACTTTCAGCCGGTCGGAATCAAGTGACGATGTCTCAAAACAGGACAGTTACAATATAAATTTCCGCGTGACATACACGTTGCAGCGAAAAATATGGGGGATCAACAATCCTTCAATGGGCTTTGCCGGCTATTATACGGCCATGGAAGATTACGTTTATAACAACCGGAGCCACGAATTTACGCTTCTTTTTGTGTTCTCGGCCGGTATACCTTTTGCTTATTAAATAACAAGGAGTCCTGTCA
The DNA here is from genome assembly GCA_963674745.2 of Desulfosudaceae bacterium. GTDB lineage: Bacteria > Desulfobacterota > Desulfobacteria > Desulfobacterales > Desulfosudaceae > JBFMDX01. The sequence goes on from CAXXDV010000003.1 coordinate 391,089, forward strand.
TGAGAAAATATTTTTTTCTTTCAGCGCTTATCTTAGGTTTATTGTTTGTTTTTCAGGGCCTTTCCCGGGCGGTCATGATCACGGCCTCTCCCAGCCCGGCTGTTGTCGATCAGCCCGTGACGATCACGGTTAATTCTTCTTACAACACCGGGCCGACCGGTGCCAACCCCCAGTGCACGCTTGGTGTGGATTTCGGTGACGGCGCCGTGGAACTGTTGCCAATCTGCCTGACGGATCCCTGTGTTCACACCGTCGTTCATACTTACACGACGCCGGGCCAATACACCATAACGGCCGGCAGCAAGATTGGCGGGACCTGTCAAATCTCACCCATAGTGCCGGACCCGGGCACAGTCAACCTGAAGGTCGGATGTACCGGTCTGGTGCTTTCTTCATCCGCCACGCTTTTACCGGGCGCGTCGGGTACAAGTTATTCCTATGTATTTCAGGCGACCGGTGGACAGGCGCCTTACACCTGGTCGGTGACGGGCGGTGCTCTGCCGCCGGGACTTATCCTGTCTTCTGCCGGTCAGCTTACCGGAACACCAACAACGTCCGGTGCATATAATTTTACGGTCGGTGTCAGCGATTCCTGCCCGATCGGAACCCAGATGGTGCAAAAACGGTTTGGCCTGTCTGTAGGATGCCCGTCTGTCAACATTACTTCTGCTGCCGTCTTACCGGCCGGAAAAGGGGGGCTGGCCTATTCACGGCAAATTCAATTTACCGGCGGGCAGCCGCCGGTTTCGTTCTCGGTCGTGGGAGGAGCGCTGCCACCGGGCCTTATATTGAGTACCTCGGGACTGCTCGCCGGCATCCCGACCATGGCCGGTACCTATAATTTTACCATTTCTCTTACGGATTCATGCGCCATTGGCGCGCAACAGGTGCAGCAGGCGTTTACGCTGGGGATCAGCGGCGATCTTCAGGTGACTGTTTCTCCGGCCGTGCTGTATATACCCCGGAATATGGGCTCGACCCGGACGCTTGCCTATTCGTTTTCCGATAATGCGGCCGGTACCAATACCCTGATATCCCCCAGGGGGGTTTTTACAATCGGTGCTCAGGTGATCGGTGAAGCCTTGACGCCCCTGACCGTTTCGCTTGGCAATGGCAGGGGCCTGCTCTCGGAGACCCTGGACATACCGGTTGCCGTTTCCCTGCGAGCGGAAGAGATCGGTACTTCCCGTATTTTTTACAGCAGGACATTTACGGGTGGCGCTGTGCCTGTCACGGCTCAGGTGGAACTGATTGTCGGCACGGAAGCGACGGCCGGTTTTTCTATCAACAGGCTTCAATTGTATTTCGAGAATCGGCGGGCTGAAATCACTGTTAAACGGAACCAGCCGGGTCTCAAAGCGTTTGCCGACATCCGTCTTGCGGGTAACGGCCTGCTGACCGGATACTGGGAGGTTGACGGACGTATTCTGGATTATGTGAACCGGCACCTGGTTTATGGCACGCCGGTCACCATTTCAACACCGGATGTCCCCCCTCTGCCGACGTTTTCGCCGGGTACGCATATTGTCCGGTTTGTTGTTACCAGCCCGTCTTCTGATATTCCCATTCCTCAGGCGCTTTACTTTGTGACTGCCGAGGCCTTTGGGGAAATACGTCCGATCGATCTGGACTTCCCGAAAGACCGGAGCCGGGTGCCTTATGAGTCAGTTGATTTCATCTGGCAACCAGTCAAATGGGCCCAGACTTATCTGATTGTATTTTCCAGTAGCAACGACGAAAAGCCGGTCTTCTCCGCCTATACACGGGAGAACACGTACCGGTTGCCGGCCATGATCCTCATAAGCCTGTTCCAAAGGGATGAAAATTATCGCTGGCGCGTCAAGGGATACAACGCGGACGGCAATGTGCTGGGCGAAAGTGATATTTATCAGGTTGTATTCTCAGAATAGAAGGCGGCAATACGATGGCCCCGGCCAGGCAGCGTTTAACAGCAACGGTTTTTTAATATAATGCGATTTTATGTCTTGTCGGGCTGGTCATTACTTTAAAGGCCTGTTTCCGGCTACCTGTCTCAATTTTGCGCTTAAGAGATCCTGATTGATAGGTTTTGAAATATAATCATCCATTCCGGCCGATAGAAAATGTTCCCGGTCACCTTTTATCGCATGGGCGGTCAGGGCGATGATGGGGATCCGTTCTTCAGAAGGTGACCGGGCTTCTATCTTTCGTATTTCCCGGGTTGCTGAAAAACCATCCATGACCGGCATCTGTCCGTCCATCAGGATAAGATCAAAGCGGTTGCGCCGGTATCGGTCAACGGCCTCCCGGCCATTTCCCACCACCGTCACCAGGTGACCCATTTTCTCCAGTATTACCTGGATAACCCGTCGATTTAGGGCGTTGTCTTCGGCTACCAGGATTTGCATGAGGGACGAACCGGTATCGGTTTCCCTGACGGTTTCATGCGCCTGCCCGTTTCCGTCAAAAAGAGGTGTTTCTTGATCGGTCGGGGAAACATTCACGTCAACAGGATCGTCAGAAACGTCCTGGTTAAGCGCGCGGGACAAGACGTCTTTGAGCATTTTTTTCTTTATTGGTCGGGTTAGACAGTATGCACCCGGCATATTTTTTTTTATGGCTTCCAGAATGTCTGAAGAATCAGGAACCAGGACGATAGAGGGGGCGGAGGTGATGTCTTGCGAGATCAGTAGCGGCTCAACAGCCTGTATATCGTTAAGGCCCGATCTGATCAGGATGACGTCAAAAGTTGTTCTGTCCGGGGACTTGTCGTTCAGGCGTTTTTGAGCCGATGGTATATCGCGTGCAATTTCCAGCGAACACCCCCAGTCACGTAAATACGTTTCCAGTATTTTCGTGGTAATGGTCTCTTCGCCAATCAGCAGCGTTGAAATACCGTTGAACAGGTTTTCATCTTCCGTATAACCGGTCGGCCGGTTTTCTGTCGTTGCCAGGTTATATGGCAAAGAAAAAGAGAAATCGGAACCTTTACCGGGTTGGCTGCTGACCAGGATGGTGTCGCCCCCCATTAACAGAACCAGCTGGTTGGAAATGGCCAGACCCAGTCCGGTACCGCCATAAAGGCGCGTTGTGGAAGCATCGGCCTGGGTAAACGGTTCAAATAACAGTGGAAGCTGTTTTTTTTCAATACCGATACCGGTATCTGAAACAAGAAATTCAAGGCAGACGTCGTCATCTTTGCGGTATTTTACTTTGACGTAGACGGCCACCTCACCGGTTTGGGTATATTTAATGGCGTTGTTGATCAGATTGGAAATCACCTGATGCAAACGCTCCGGGTCGCCGTTGAGATGGTCGGGCACCTCTTTGGGAACCAGGCAACCAAAATCCAGCCCCTTCCGGTAAGCCGAAAAGGAAAACATATCCGAAAGTTTTTTCATGCGTTCCCGGAGGCTGAAGGGAATGTTTTCTACATCATATTTTCCGGCCTCAATTTTTGAGAAATCAAGTATATCACCGATCAATGATCCCAGAACCGTCGCGCTCTGCTTGATACTGGCCGTATACTCCCGTTGTTCCTCTGTCTGCCCGGTCATTTCCAGGAGGTCTGCCAGTCCAATAATACCGCTTAACGGAGTTCGCAGTTCGTGGCTCATATTGGCCAGAAAGCTGCTTTTGGCTTTATTGGCGGCTTCGGCTTTTTCCTTTTCGATCTGTAAGGAAAACAGCAGATCATTGTTTTCAAAGGTCAGTTGAATAGTGGCGGCCAGGGTACGACTCATGCGGCGGGCGGTGAAGGTGATGACCAGGCCGAATAGTATGATCATCATGCCCATGGTGACGTGCATGGTGCCGCCGGTGACAAAAAACATTGTTGTCAAAGGTACCAGTGCGGGAACCACAAAAAGATAATAGGTCTCCATTCGAATATAATAGGTGGTCATTCCCCCGGCTGCCATACCGGCGATAACAAAGGCCAGAAAAACCTGATACGTAATTGAGTCGGAAAAGAGGAGGACGCCGGCAGCCCCCCAGGCCACGCCGCCGGCAGAGACGCCGGCCATCATCAGGTGGAACCAGAATTTCGTATTCTCTATCTGCTGGGGAGCTCTGCGGTAGGTGAAACAGGCGGTATAACGCAGGGTGGTGACCAGTAGTATCATGGCATACCAGCCGAAAAGGACGGTATGGGATATGTTTTGCCAAAACAGGGCGACCAGAATAGTGCTATTGATGATCGTGCTGAGCATACTGAAAGGCAGGTGGCTGTAGAGCTGTTTTGTCTGTTCGCCAAGTGTGCGCCGGGCGGCCCTGCTGGGATTTTCTTTTGGGGAAGCAACCATGATTTTCCCGGAGTTAAGGGGATAAAAACAGTAGATGAATAACTATTTGTTTTAATACATTATATATAAATAGTTATAATATAAAAATGTATATCGTGTCAATGTTTTTAAAAAGGCTGAAAATTATTGACATTTAATGCCTATTTTAATAATACTTAAATAATTTAAAGATCATCAAGAAGGTGATCGCGGTTAACAGATTATAACCAACTGAAAAGCAAACAAGTCCCGCCGGTATCGTCTTGAACCGGTGGGCGAAATATTAAATAGCACGAAAAAATAAAGCCATGAAGGTGATCAGGCTGAATGCCTGTTTTACTTTCGTGGCTTTTTTTATTGGAAGAGATGAAAAAATATTCAATCGCTATTTATGCTGTGATTCTTTTTTACTGCCTGTCTGCCTCAGCCGCCGATCGGCAAATAGCCGAAGACACCAACAACGATGGCCGGACAGACCGAATCATTTTTTATGACCGCGCCGGCAAAATCGAACACCTGGAGATGGATACCGATCATGACGGTGCCATGGACCGCTTTCAATATTACGAAAAGGAAGCCCTTGTACGAATGGAAAGAGACACGGATGCCGACGGGCATTCCGACTGTCTGGATTATTTCAAAGACGGCAAAAGAGCCCGTCAGGAGCGTCTTGACAAGGAGAACCGGGTATACCAGGTGACGTTGTTTGATGAGAAGGAACAGCCCGCAGAAATTAGAAAAGACACAACCGGCAGCGGTGTTTTTGATGCGGTTTATTATTTTAACGACGGTGAAATCAACGCCGCAACACGTGACACGGACGAGAACAGTGTCGTTAATATTCATGAAACATTTTCAGACAACCTGCCGGTAAAACGGACGGTAGATGATAACGAAGACGGCCGCCCGGAGCAGATTACGCTGTATGATGACCAGGGGCTGGTTCGGGAGAGCCGCCAGGACACTTCCCATTGCGGTTTTCTAGACAGGCGCACGGTTTTTAAAAAGGGCAAAATGCGTCTCCAGACAATGGACAACAACCAGGACGGTAAGGCCGACGACACGCTTTTGTTTAATGATCGGGAAGAACGCCTGCGGATGGAGAGCGACACCGACTTTGACGGAACCATCGATACCCGGCAGTTTTTTAAGGGCAATCGGATTGTCCGCATGGAAAAAGATGATAACCATGACGGCCGGGTGAACCTGAAGGTTTATTACAACAACCGGGAGGAGAAAGAAAAACTGATCAAGGACGCCGATGGTGACGGCTTTTTTGAAATTACCCAGTGGTATGACATCCCGGAATGGCCCCTGGTGATCGAGGTCGACAAGGACCAGGATCAGAAGCCCGAGGCCCGTTTCTGCTATATCGACGGCGTGCTTCGGGAAAAATCCCTGGATGAGGACCATGACGGCACCATCGATCTGATGGAATTTTTCGATCGGGACGGGCGGCTGATCAAAAGCCGGGAAGACGAAATGGGTACCGGTGTATTGACCCTGACCTGGTTTTATGACGATGCGGAACAGGCTGTTCGGGCGGAAAAAGACACCAATGCCGACGGTCTGCCTGATGTCCGGTTTTTTTATGAGGCAGGCCGGGTGACGTCTGTAGAGGAAGACAGCAACCATGACGGTAAGCCCGACGTCTGGGAAACCTATGACAATGCCGAAGCCCTGATCAAACGGGAAAAAGACCTGGACTATGACGGTCAGCCCGATGTCACGGAGACGGCAAAAGAAGAAAAGAAAAATTAAAAAGGGACAAGAACAATGTTTGATTTTTTAGCCAAAGGTGGGGTGCTGGTCATCCCCATTCTGCTCTGCTCGGTATTTACCGTGGCGATTTTTTTGGAACGCGTCATCACCTTCGCCCGTATGCGTACCCGGGGTGCGGGTCTGGCCGAAAAAATAGCCGGTCTTTTGCTCAAAGGCGAAAAAGAGGCGGCCCAGAAAACAGCCCGGGAAAGCGATTCCCCCATGGGCCGAATACTGGCCCAAGCCATTGAAGTCAAGGACAGTGACCGTGAATTGCTGGAAACCGTTATGGTCAACGCCACGGACGAGGAAGTGAGAAACCTGTCCACCTACGTACAGACCCTGGCCACCATCGGCAACATTGCTCCTTTGCTGGGGCTGCTGGGTACGGTCATCGGCATGATCAAGGCCTTTATGGTCATCCAGCAGATGGGCGGTAAGGTCAATGCGGCTGTGCTGGCCGGCGGTATCTGGGAGGCTATGCTGACCACGGCCCTGGGCCTGGCCGTGGCCCTGCCCACCATGATCGCCCACAGCTATCTGGTAGCCCGCATCGACAGTTATGAAGCGCGACTGCAGAACGGGTCGGTCACTTTCATGAAAGCCATTACCCGGAAATAGGAGGCAGATATGCTGGTTCATCGGAAAAAAAGACCGCGTTATGCCATCCAGGCACCGCTGACCTCATTGATCGATATCGTTTTCATGCTGCTGATCTATTTTTTGCTGACCACCAACTTTATGGTGGACGAAGGCATCAAGATAAAATTGCCGCAGGCCCGGGCGTCGGCGCCGCAGACGCAACAGGAAATAACCGTCTATGTGGACAGGGAGGGGCGGGCTTATATTAACAACAAGCCGGTCCCGGAAGAGATCCTGTTTACCAGAATCAAGGAAATGATCGGCGGCCAATCCGACCGGCTGGTGGTGGTCAAGGCCGACCGGGAAGTTGTGTTGAACAAAGCCGTCAAGGTCATGGACCTGGCCAAGGCCGCCGGCGCCGGCCGGCTCTGCCTGGCCACGGAGAAGGATTTGTAATCCGTGTCTGAATACAAGAAAAAGCCCAATCATCTGATGCGGGGCATGATTACCGTGTCCCTGGCCCTGCATGTGTTGATATTCCTGCATATCGCCGGTATCTACCGGTCCAGTGCGCTGACCTATATCGAACTGACACTGAACGATATATCCAAACCATCGGCACGCGCCATTCCCAGGCCACGGAAACGGCACCAGGCCCCCAAAGCGGAGACGGTCAGCCGGCCGGAAGTGTCTCGGGACCCCATACCCGTGTCGAACATGGCGCCCGCGAACCAACGATTTTCCAAGTCTCTTATGGCCGACATCAGCGCGCCGTCGGTACCTGTTAGCGGTTGGAACATGAACGGCGCGCCGGTGTTCGCCACCAGCGCCGATTATTTCGACATGGTACGCATGAAGATTGAAAGTCGCAAGCAATACCCGGAATCCGCCCGGGACAAACAGATCCAGGGCCGCGTCCGGGTCGGGTTTGTCATTACGCCCGACGGGCAGATATCCTCCCTTGAGATCGTTAAAAGTTCACGGCATGGCATCCTGGACCGGGCCGCTCTGGAAGCGGTCAGAAATGCCGCTCCTCTTCCCCGACCGCCGGCAAATCTGTTTAAGGAAAAACTGCTGGTGGAAATAACCATATTATTTGAACTGATGTGACAACTAAACGGAAGGAGAAATAAATGATAAAAAACGTATTCAAAAAACTGTACTGTTGTAAAAAAGCATGTCTGATGTTTTTATTCGTGCCGGCTCTTTTTTTGGGGATTTTACCCTCAGCCGGGGCCGCTGACGATACGTCCAGTCCCACGGTTTATAAACTGGATAATATCGTTGTATCCACCACCCGCAACGAAATACCGGTCAGTGACGCGGCGCAGACTGTCACGGTTCTGTCTAAAGAAGATATCATGGCCTCACCGTTTGACCGGGTAGAAGACATTATCCGCAGCGTTCCCGGCGTTTACAATACCCGGCATTTCGGCACCCAGACCAGCGGTGTCTCCAATCCCATCACCGTCCGCGGCGTCGGCGGCAACCGGGTCCTGTTGCTGGTGGACGGTGTCCCCCAGAACGACAATTTTAACAACTCCATCGCCTGGGTGGCCTGGGGTCATATCCCCAAGGAGGCCATCGAACGGATTGAAATCGTCCGCGGTCCTTCTTCGGCCATGTACGGTTCGGAAGGCATCGGCGGTGTGGTCCATATCATTACCAAAACGCCGGACACGGTCCGCAATACTTCCGTCCGGGCCGAAGCCGGTACGTCCGACACGTATGCCGGATACGGTTTTCACAGCCAGACAATGGATAATCTCGGCCTGCTGATCGCCGGCGGATATGAAGAATCGGACGGTTTTTACATGACGGAAGACCCTGAAAGCTACGAGATCAAACGGCATCGGGAGGTCGGTAAAGTTTTCGGGAAAGTGCGCTATGAGCTGGATGATACCGCCAGTCTCGAAATTTCAACCTTGTATTATGACCATGAAACCGGTAAGGGGCGGAAATATTTTTATGATGAACTCCAGCTCAACCATTACACCGTGAATTATACCCGGCAGGCCGACACCGGTCTGGGGATCAAGGGCCTGATGTATTACAACCGGGCGGATAAGTTCGCTTACCAGGACAGTTCCAAAGACAACTTCGCTTCTCTGCTTCGCAAGGAAGATTCGCCTTCTTCAACCTGGGGCGCGGACCTGCAGGGTATTGTGCCGATCAGCGATCGTGCGGATTTGACGCTGGGGGCGGCGTTTAAGAAAACCGCCTGGGATTATGACGACAAATTCGTCAACAACCCCCGTGATGAAGGGGCGGAAGGCACCCAGCAGTATCTGGCGCCTTTTGTCAACCTGAACATGAAATTTTTGGCCGATGACCGGCTGGTGGTCGACCTGGGTGCCCGGTATGACTGGATCAAAACCAGTGACGGGGCCAACTGGGATGATGATCCGGATGCAGGGGCACCCTACAGTAACGAATACGGATCCGAGAATGAGAGCAGTTTTTCACCAAAAATCGGCGTCGCCTTCCATCCGGACGCCAAAACCACTTTGCGGGCGTCAGTCGGCAAAGGCTTCCGGGCGCCCAGTCTGTTTGAACTTTACAAGGTCCATGTGCGCCAGGGCGGGCGGTCATACCGGCACGCCAACCCGAATCTGGAACCGGAAGAAATCTGGGCTTACGATATCGGTGTGGAACGGATGCTGTTGGACAGGCTGCGGGGCAGCCTGACATTTTATCAGTCTTTTGCGGATGATTATATCGGCACCCGGCTGATCAACAGCTATGAAAAAAACGGCAAAACGTTTAATGAGTATATCCTGGACAACATCAGCCAAGTGGAAATGCATGGCGTCGAGGCGGAATTGAACTGGTATCCGCGAACCGACCTGGCATTTTTCGGCAATTACACCTGGAATGTGTCTGAAATCGAAAAAAACGAGGCGGATCCGTTTGAAGAGGGCAAATACCTGACCAATGACCCCAAACATAAAATCCATGTCGGCGCGACCTACAGCAATCCTGATCTTGTCAACGTCACGCTGCTTTGGAACCGTTATATCGACAAGTACTATGATATTGACGAACTGACCCAGGGAAAGGACAGTTTCTGGAGCGTTGACCTTCAACTTTCCCGCCGTTTTTTGGATCGTCTGACCGCCTACGTGAGCGCGGAAAATATTTTTGACAGCGTGGACAATGAAGCTATCGCTCCCGGTGCCATTTATAAGGGCGGCGTGAAACTTGAATTTTAAAAATATAAAAAAGGAATTTTTGATCATGAAAAAAAGTGTGCTATGGATAATGACCATACTGTTGTTAACCACCCCGGCTTCCGCTCATTATCTGTGGGTTTCCGTTCAAGACGGTCACTATGCTGTCAATCGCGGTATACTCTCAAAGCCTCAGGAAGCCTATGATCCCTCTTGTGTCAAAACCATCAAAGCTTATGGCCGGGATGGAATGACCATACCTGTTCAGGCCGTTGCCGAACCTGAACAAATGATTTTTAAAGCGGATCGGCCGGCAGCTATGGCGGTTGTCGTCAGTGACTGGGGATATCGTGTTAATACCACATCCGGAAAGAAATTTATGACCCGGCAACAGGCCGAGGAAAAAGGGTTGAATGTTATCAGCGCTTTTTTTTCAAGGCAGTTTTCAAAAACGATTTTTACTTTTTCAGCCGAGCAGCTTAATCCCGCAGGTCTGACGTTTGAAATTGTTCCCCTGGCTGATCCGACCGCTGCCAAGCCGGGTTCTTCGATTCCGTTCAAGCTGCTTTATCAGGGCCAGCCCCTGGAGAAGATTACCATTTATACCCATGACCGGCAAAAGATCGATACCAATGAACAAGGCGAATTTCAGGTGCCCGTTCAACAGTCCGGATTCCACTCTTTTTATGCCAGATATAAAATCCCTGAAAAAAACAATCCTGAAATGGATTACCTGCAGTTAATGACATTCATGACCTTTACAACAAAGCAATAAACCTCATCCGCCTTATTCGTGTCAAAAAAATGACAGGACATGGACACGGATTAACACGGAGAATATAAACAGCCTTCTTGAGAAAAAAATGATATTTTAAGGCTCAGCAGGGGAAGACACATATGATGCGATTGTTTTTATGGATAACGGTTATAATGCTGACGGCGGTCTCGCCGGACCTTTCTTTTGCCCATGGTATGGTTCATCATTTTACGCAGGAAGAGGCCGTGGTTATTCGGGCGGCCTATGACGACGGCGAACCCATGAGTTATGCCGCGGTAAAAATTTATGCCCCGGACAACGCGAAGATCGAGCACCAGAACGGCCGCACCGATAAAAACGGCTGTTTCGCCTTTATCCCGGATGCCCCCGGCCAATGGCATCTGACGATTGACGGCGGCATGGGGCATATGATCACCACCGACGTGACGGTTGATGAAGACCTTGCCCTGCCAGCCGAGCCGTCCGAAGTGTCCCACCAACTGCCCCGATTTTATGGCATGGCCATGGGGTTGAGTATTATTTTCGGGCTGACCGGCTTTCTGGCCTGGTTCAAAAGCCTCAAGCAATCACCATAACCGGTGTCCGGTTATTGAACGATATTGACCTTGAACTTAACGCGGTCGTTAAAACTCCGGGCATCGTTGACCGGGTTCCGGATGATGATCTCACCCATCTTCACCCCGGGTGTCGTCCATGTCATATAGGTATAGTAAGGGAAGAATTTGCCGGGGGAAATTGGCGGTATCTGCACGGTCAGCGGCCATTGCTCCGGAAAGTTCAAGTCCATGGAGCAGGCGGGGCTGATGGCGCATCCATAATTATATACATCCAGGCCGATGAAAATTTTATCGTTGACGCCGCCATTGATAAATTTTTCCTGACAGATGCTGGGATTTTTGCAGAATCCCACATCCGGGCGGTTTTGGACGCCAATGCTGTAAGTGGCGGTATTATTGTTTTCATTGGACTCATCAACCTGGTGATGCGCGTCCAGGGTGACGGTATACGAGACCGCCAGACACCGATCAACCGACACGCCGAGTTCTCCTGAAAAGGTCAGGCTCTGGTTCGGACCGGGCACATCTAAATAATCACTTCTTCCGGTTTGGGGGGTTTCATTGAATCCGACCAGCATTTTACTCACTGTTGAAGGGCCACCGTTGTTTCTGATCACCAGTTGATAGGAACAGGTGGCACCGTTTTGAACTGTAGCCGGTTCCAGCTTGAATGTCTGGACCATAAGATCGGGTTTGGCGGGTGTGGCCGGCGTTACGGCGCCCGGAGGCCTGTTTTTGATTACAGAAGGTGTAACTTGTCTGGATGGCGCCGGCTTCAGTCTGACGTCCGCGCCATCGGCCTGGAATAAAAAAACCATTGATAAAATTAGGCTGAGAATAATCGGTCTCACGTTCACCCCCCTGAGATATACGGTTATTGTTTTCTCAACCTACCACCAAATCTGAAAAAGGTGCAAACGCTTTTATTTGTCTGACTTCAGAGGCACTTTTATTTTTCGAACAGCGACAGGTAATTGTTGTAAAGCGCAGGATGTACACGGGAATAGGCGTCAAAGTCGCCGAGCAGTTCCATGCCGGGTATGATCGCCCGTACGACCGGCAGGCCGATATCTTTCCGGGTCAGGTCAACATAACAGGGCTGATAGTGGTTTTTAATGAGCAGGGTTTCCAGCAGGACAAGGTCGGATGCATGATCATTGGTGGAATAGTCGGGCAGGTTTTCGTAACCCACCATGACCAGTTCCGTTGACGCCGGTCGAGTGGGCGGCGGGTTGGGAAAAGGGCAGGTCGTTTCGGTAATGGCTGAAATAATGGCACGCCGGGCATCCAGGTGAGCCGCAGTACCGGTGTGTATGATACCGGATTGTTCAACAACAAAACAGCGGCAGCAGGGAACGCCCATAGCCGGCGTAATATCCTGAAACCAGAGATCAATACCGGCCCGGCCGTAAGCCTCAAGAAGGGCTTCGATTCGGGCATCATGGGCCACCAGCCGGAAGCAGGTCGACAGGTCGTAGGGCACCGTGGCCGCCTGGTGCCGCTCAATAACTTCCAGCAGTGCGGCAACCCTGGCCTGGGCCGGGGTATTGCCTGATGCCAGGCCGGTAGATCCCAGTCCGGAAAACAGGGACGGTTCATCCAGGTTGCAGAACAGAAAGAGGCACTGGGCTGGAACCCATATCGGCCGGGTGTTTTCGTTCCGGTCGTGTGGATCGGGCGTTACACCCTCAACCCAGTGCAGGGTCTGATCACGGTAAGCAACTTCCAAAGACAGGCTGGAGGGATCGATGGCATTACCAACCCGTATTTCGTTGAACGTTGCCCGGCGCAACGGGTAGTCGTTCTGATAATCCGCCAGGCCGTCGTCCGATACCGCGGCAAAGGCCGAACAGCGCTCTACGATTTCCATCATCAATGAGGCCCGGGCCGCGTCCAGGGACAGCCCTCTGCCGTAACTGGTCTGTTCCCCTGAAAGGGAAAACCGGTTTCGCCGGTGATCAACCCGGCGGGCAAATTGCCATGATCGCAGAAGGCCGATGGGACTTAAACTGGCTTCATGCCGCATGAGTTGCCCCAGTTCCACGCCGGCCTTTTCCAGCCGTTGGGCGGCGGTTGCTGCCGTCTGATCCGGGGATGGCGTCCTGGGTGGCGAGGTGCTGTTTTGACGGGTCGATACGGCCAGTTCGGATAAGGTCGCCGTCTGCCTGGTCGGTTGATTCTCAATAGTCAGTGGCGGCAGACCCGTCTCTTCGGGGGGTATCAACGGCTTGTGTTCCTGCAGGTTGGTTCTGAAAAAAGTCGTCCATTGCCGATGAAGGGACTGATCCGGTTCCAGAAACGAACGCAGATAAATCAACGGGGTGTGGCGGCTTATTTCGTCAATTGTTTCCGGCGAAAACTGTCCGGCCAGAGCGTCTCTTCCCTTTGTCAGCAGCAGGTGCTCGGCAACCAGGGCCCGGTAGACAGGGTTTTCTGCTTCACTGCTTTGGTTTAATAGCTGCTGCAGGGCATCGGTGGATAGTGAAGTAATACGCGTCAAAACGTACTGGTGTAAGAAATCATCCATGGGCCGGGATTTTAACAGTGGCAACGCGTCTTCTGTGGACAACGCCTCATCCGGTGTCACGACGAAGAAGCCTGTTTGGTGGCGGGTTGTTTCCCGTGTTAATGTATAAGCCAGTTTTTTATTTTTCAAAAAGACCTCGTCTATTCGAATCACAATTCAGGATGACCGGCCCAAAGAGGTTCTTAATTCCGGTATATGTCCGGAGACGGCATTTTTTCTTTCAGAAAGGCCGCGATTTCATCCCCGGTTTCCATTTTCAGGCAGGCCCTCAAAGCGGTTTGAGCATCTGACTGCCTGACAGCACAGATAAATTGTTTGGCGGCCGGAATGGAAGAGGGAATCATGCTGAGCTGATTCGCTCCCATCCCGATGAACAGAAAAATACTTTCCCTGACGGATGCGGCTTCACCGCAGATACAGACCTGTTTGTCGAGTTGCCGGCAGGTGGACATGACCTGTTCCACCGTCGCAATAACGGCCGGGTGGAGGGAATTGAAGTGCCGGGCCACTTTTTTGTTGTTCCGGTCCACAGCAAGCAGATATTGCATCAGATCGTTGGTGCCGATATTGACAAAATTTACGTAACGCAGCAGGCGGTCCAAAATAGGTACGGCCGCCGGCACTTCGACCATAATACCCAGTTCGATGTCCCGGTCAAACGGTATGCCGTTCCGGTCCAGATTCCGTTTTTCATCCGCTACCAGTGCCACGACCTGTCGGATCTCTTCAACCTGGGTGATCATGGGGAACAGTAACCGGGTCTTGCCGAGGGCTGAAGCCCGCAGGATGGCCCGGATCTGGATCCGGAAAATGTCTTCCAGGTCAAGACTTAATCGAATGGCCCGCCACCCCAGAAAAGGGTTGTTTTCTTTGGGGTAATCCAGGTAGGACAAAAATTTATCACCACCCACGTCAAAGGTCCGGATGGTCAGTTCTCGACCGTCCGCTTTTTCCAGAGCCCGGGTATAAAGGGCGACCTGTTCTTCTTCCGAAGGAAAGGTTTTGCGCAGGAGAAACGGGAACTCCGTCCGGTACAGGCCGATATGATCCGCCCCGTATTTCCGGGCCAGGAGCAGATCTGACAGGAGCCCGATGTTGGCGCCGAGCCTGACCGCAAAACCGTCCTGTGTTTCCGCCGAACGGTCCCGAAGTCCTTCCAGTTGTTTCAGTACGCGCCTGTGTTCCTCCTGGCGGTGTTCATATTTTTCGCGGATATCCGGGTCAGGATTGACGTAGACGATTCCGGATACCCCATCAACGATCAGAAAATCATTGGCGCGGACATTGTCGAATACATCCTCCACACCGATAACAATCGGGACCTCCAGGGACTTTGCCATGATAACCGTGTGTGAGGTTCGTCCTCCCCGGGCCAGCACAACGCCTTTCAGGTGCGGTTGGCGGGTGGCCAGCAGGTCTACCGGAGAAATATCCGAAGCAATGATAATCGTGTCGCGGGTAAACGCCTGGTCCGACACTTCGTTGATGCCGACCAGGTTGCCCAGCACCCGGCGGCCGATATCCAGGATATCGGCATAACGTTCGTTCAGATAAGGGTCGTTTATGGCTTTAAACAGGGTTACATATTTTAAAACCACCTGCTTTAAAGAGTACTCGGCACTTTCGCCCTGATTGATGAGGGCCACAATTTTTTTGCGCAGGGATTTATCGGCCAGGAACATGAGGTGCGCGTCGATAATGGCTTTTTCCTGATCCGAGAGGCTCGGGACGTTTTCAACCACCTGTTTTATCTGTCTGGCAGCGGCATCAAAGGCCTCCTCCAGACGAAGGATTTCTGCGGCCGTGTCGGTAACGGCGGTTGAATGAATATGCTCGAATTCGATGGTTTCCAGCATTAAATGGGCAAATCCGGTAGCCACCCGGTCGGAAACCGCCTCTCCGCGCAGGTGTTTCTGGTTAAGGGTGGTTTCTTTGATGGCGTTTTTCTTCCCGGTCGGCTTCAGCTTTATTGATTTGCCGGTTTCCTGCCGCTCCTCCTGAAGCATGGTAAAGGCAATGGTCGCGGCAATCTGACCGGCAATGTTATTCAATAACTGAATGTCCTCATCGGCGATACCTTCCTCAGCCCGGGTCTGGACAACCAGTGCACCGAGAACCTTTTTATGGTAGATCAGCGGTATCCCCAGATAGGTGTTGTAAACCTCTTCACCACTGCCGCCGTAATACTTGTACCGGGGGTGAGCGGCGGGGTTTTTGATGAAAACCGGGGCCATGGTTTCAATCACCAGACCGGTCAGCCCTTCACTTACGTCCATTTCGATGGCACCGACCGATTTCTGGCTTAACCCGATCGTGGCTTTTAACATCAACGTGTTGGTGTAAGGATTGTAGGCATATACCGAGCAGGCATCGGTTTTAAAACGGGCCGCAATCATTCTGACAATTCGGTCCAGGGACTGATCAGGGCTGTCCGAATCGGCGATGGTTTTCAGGATACTTTCCAGAATATGGTGTCGCGCTTCATTCATAGCAATGCTTTTAAAGTTAATCCAGCCCCGATACCTTTCAGCACGGTTTTGAATGTCGGTGTTTTTTTCATCCTTTTATATCATAGGTCGGGTTTTATTTTAAGAGATACTCTTATGGGAAAGGCGATGTGATGAAAGCGTTTACCGCGAAAACATGCAAAGGAAAATTAAACGGGGGGAATTGAAATGAAAATTTACGATTTGTATTACCGGTCTATTGTTGCAGCGCCTGTGGCAGGTATGCCGGCTGCATCCGGCAGGAGGGGTTAAGGCTGTGTAATGAGAATCGAATTCGGGTCCTGTTTCTGAATGGTATCTATGACCATTTTAATTTTTCCCAGGATGTTGTCGACCGTAATCCCGTCGCCGGTGGCATCAACAATACCAAGGCTGATGGTGATGTTGATGGATTCATCATCATAAGAAAAACTGCTTTTCTTCACCAGTTCCTGAAGCTGTTCAGCAACGTTCAGTGCCGACTGGGGTGTTGTCTCCGGAAGGATAAGGCTGAATTCTTCACCGTTGTACCGGGCTACCGTGTCCACGATGCGCAGGCGGTTGATAAACAGGGAGGCCAGTTGGATTAAGACATTGTCTCCGGCCTGGGAGCCGCATTTTTCGTTAACCTGTTTGAAATTATCAATATCAATTGCAATCAGGGACAGGGGCCGTTTATAGCGTTTATGGCGTTCGATTTCATGTTTGAGTTTTGCTTCAAAATATCGCCGGTTATATATTTCCGTCAGGGTGTCCCGGGTGTTGATGTCCAGCAGTTTGGCCTCGTAGGCGGCCACTTCCGTCGCATCCTGGATGATCATATATATGTATTCGATCTCTTTGTCTTTATTATAAAGCGGTCCCAGGGTGCAATTCTGCTGCATATATTTGAATTCCGGGTCAAAATGGTGAACCGGTGATATGGGGATGATATAATTATGTAATTTTTGAGAAAAAAAGGAGAAGTTGCCGAAGCTGAAAACAGATTTGCAGTTTTTGATAAACCAGTTTTTATTGAGATTCGGAAAATAATCAAAAAGCGGTGCGCCTACAATTTCTTCAGCAGGGATCCTGGTATGCATCTCCAGCCATCTATTCCACTTTTGGACATTCAACTCACTGTCCAGAATAATAATGCCAAGATTCACCATATCAAACAGTTGTGAGAAGAACATGCGTTGCCCTCCATGAAATTAATAGGCGATTTTAAGTATTTTTAATTATCATAAAAGGTATTAAACGTCAAACTGATAGATGGCTCAACGGAAAGTAAAAAAAAAACCGTAACCTTGAAAAAGGTTACGGTTTTGTTTGCGTGGTGCCGAAGGGGAGATTTGAACTCCCACGAGGGAACCCTCACTAGACCCTGAACCTAGCGCGTCTACCAATTCCGCCACTTCGGCTTCAGCCGGACTCGATCAATTAATGATTGCGTCTTTAACTGAATTTTTCTATATAAAAAGATTATAACATTCTGTCAAGCAATAATGTGACTTTGAAAGAGAGGTTTGCAAAAAAAAATGCAACTGGTTGAAGGGCTGGATAAAATAAACGGGCCTTATACAAAAGCGGTTGTCACCATCGGCAACTTTGACGGTGTCCATAAAGGGCACCAGGCGCTGTTTCGGATATTGTGCAATAAATCCGCACAATTAGGCGGCACGTCAGTGGTGATTACCTTTGAGCCGCATCCGGCAAGGGTTGTGGGGGGAAAATCCAGTTTGCCGCTGATTACCATGTATGAACAGAAAATTGAACTGATTGCCGCTTTGGGTGTGGATGTCTGCCTCTGCATTCCTTTTACTGAAGAATTCGCCGTCATGTCCGCACATGATTTCGTCAGCCATATTCTTGTTGATCGTCTTGGTATGGCCGCCATTATTGTGGGAAAGGATTATGCCTTTGGTAAAAATCGTGAGGGTGATGTCGAGTTCCTACGTAAATATTCAGAAATTCAAGGTTTTGAGTTGATCTGCCTGGATGAGGTGCCGTCGGCCGACGGTCTGCCGCGTATCAGCAGTACCATTATCCGTGAAACTGTCGGGCGGGGTGATATGGGGACGGCATTTGAACTGCTGGGACGTTATTATCAGATCAGGGGCAGGGTGGTTTCCGGCCGCGGGCGGGGCGGCCGCAGCCTGGGGTTTCCCACGGCCAACCTGGAGCTGGTTGATGAGTTGTGCCCCCCGTCGGGTGTTTATGCTGTTTATGTCGAATACCGGTCGGAGCGATTCAAGGGCGTCGCCAATATCGGTTACAGCCCTACCTTTGATGACCATTTGTTTACTGTTGAAGTTCATATAATGGATTTTGATGATCAGATAAGAGGTCAGAACATAAAGGTCGATTTTGTAAAACGGTTGCGCGCGGAAACGAAATTTCCGGGAATCGAGGAGCTGAAAGCACAAATTTTTAAAGACATTGAACAGGCCAAAGCCCTGCTGCAATAACGGAGGTTAAAAATCATGTCAATTCTTGAAATCGTCACCTATCCGGCTGATATTCTGCGGGACGGTGCCAAACCGGTCGAGCAGATTGATGAGCGGCTGCAGCAATTGATAGATGCCATGGCTGAGACCATGTATGCCAATGCCGGTGTCGGGCTGGCGGCTGTTCAGGTGGGCAGCGACCAACAGGTGATTATATATGATATATCGGAAGAGCGGGAGAAACGGTGTTATAAGGCTTTGATAAATCCACGGATTATTGCCTCCGAAGATGAGTTTTTATCCGAGCGGGAGGGCTGCCTGAGTGTTCCTGAATTGCGGGTTGACATTAAACGGTCTTTCTGCGTTGGTGTGGACGCAATGGACCGGGACGGAAACCCTGTCCGCATTGACGCCGAAGACCTGGAAGCCGTGGTCCTTCAGCATGAAATCGATCATTTAAACGGGGTCCTGATCCTGGATAAGGCCAGTCGTTTGAAGCGGCAGTTGTACAAGAAAAAATGCGCAAAAAGGGCCGCACAGAAATGACCGGGAATTTGAAGATTCTGTTTTTCGGGACTTCGGAATACGCGGTTCCCGGTATTAAGGCGCTGGTTGACGAAGGCTGTCATGTGCCACTGGTCATCACCCAACCGGACAGGCCCCGGGGACGCGGTCGGCGTCTGTCGCCGACACCGGTCAAAGTGGCCGCACAGGAGTTGAATATCGAGGTGGCACAGCCCGAATCGGTTCGTGGCCAGGAATTTATCAATGATATTTCCGCCCTTTCCGCGGATCTGATGGTGGTCATTTCATATGGCAGGATTCTGCCCAGGGCTGTGCTTGACGTTCCCCGTCTGGGAGCTGTCAATATTCATCCTTCTCTTTTGCCGGCCTACCGCGGTCCGTCACCTATCCAGTGGGCTGTGGTCAACATGGAACCCGTCACCGGCGTGACGAGTATTTTTATGGATGAGGGGATGGATTCGGGCGACATTATTCTGTCTGAGACCACCCCGGTTGACCCCGGTGAAACCGCCCAGGTGCTTCATGACCGTCTGGCTGTTGTAGGGGCAACGGTTTTGATAAAGACCGTCAAGTTGGTGGCGGAAGGTAAGGCCCGGCCGGTTCCCCAGGATCATTCCCGGGCGACCCTTGCGCCGCTGTTGACCAAGGCGCACGGCCGCATTGACTGGCAAAAATCAGCGCGGCAGCTGGTGGCCTTCATCAATGGTATGACACCCTGGCCCGGGGCATTTACCTGTTTGGACAACAAACGATACAAAATTTTAAAGGCAGAGCACATCCCTGCCAGCGAAACCAGTTCGCCCGGAACCGTGTTGAAGAGTTTTCCCGGTGAGCTCAGGGTCGCGACCGGTGAGGGGGTACTTTCTGTTCTGATGATCCAGGGCGCATCCGGAAAGGCGCTTTCAATCGCTGATTTCCTGCGGGGTTCGCCTATCCCGGAGGGTTCGGTTTTTTCAAATGGTTGATGCCGGTCCGGTGATTAAAGTTTTATGTGTTTAAGTGTTTACGTGATTAGCGCCCAAACCGGGCACAGTCTGCCTTCAAACCGGTAAGTAATAGTGTTGTTTAAAAGTTTATGTGCTTAAGTGGTTATGTGATTAGGTGATTAAGTGATCATCGTCCCACCCGGCTGTTTTTCAAA
Source organism: Desulfosudaceae bacterium (assembly GCA_963674745.2). Classification (GTDB taxonomy): domain Bacteria; phylum Desulfobacterota; class Desulfobacteria; order Desulfobacterales; family Desulfosudaceae; genus JBFMDX01. The sequence continues at coordinate 411,307 of CAXXDV010000003.1, forward strand.
ACCAGATCTGCAAAAATAAATAGTGTTATAACTTGGGAAGTGGTTAAAGGTTTAATGTTATGTTTAAAAAAAACAACGCCTCTGGAAGAGTATATGAAAAATAATGATGATTCTAAGATAGTGTTTTCGGGGACGACAATTTCTAAGAAAAATGCAAATAAAGTCGGCCTTGGATTTATCTTTGGTCTAGCAGGAGTTGTCTTTTCCGTGGTTGTATTTGATAATAACAAACCCGCCGCATATGTGACATGCACAATTTGCATAGTGGCCGGGTTTGTTGTTGGGAATAAAATATTTAAATAATTTAACATATCAACACCATGCATTTGATTCGCAGGGGCGGACTGTTTATAGTATCGTGGTTCGCTGTTAACGTGGCTTTGCAAAGGTCACTGTTCCCTGCGCCCAAGTGACGGTGGACGATAGTAGTAAGGTTGTATGGGTGGGCAAGAACTTTGGAAGGGATAACCTAACCACTTAAACACCTAATCACTTAACCACATAACCACAAAATCATAATATGGCTTTTGATGAACGTCTTCCCACTTGTTTTCCGAATGCCTTTGAGAAAAGACTGATTCCATGAAATCCGATCCGCGCGTCACGGCAGTAAATATCCTCATTTCTCTTGAATCCGGGCGACGGACACTCGATGACCTTGTCGATACGCTTCTGACCCGACAGGCTATCCCGGAAAAACGGGACAGGGCACTGGCGACGACCCTGTTGTACGGTGTGTTACGACACCGGATGACACTGGACTGGGTGATCCGGCAACTTTCCAGCACCGCCTTTGAAAAAATAGATCCGGTTGTTCTGTCCATCCTCAGAACCGGTCTTTATCAGATCCTGTTTCTGGACAGAGTTCCGGATTACGCCGCAGTTGATTCGTCCGTCAGGATGGTCAAAAAAATGGCCGGTCCCCGTCTGGGTAATTATGTAAACGGCGTATTACGCGCTGCTACCAGGAAGCGCGATGCACTGGATTTCCCTGACAGGTCAGCCGATCCGGTGAAATGGCTGTCGGTGACCCGGTCTTTTCCGGAATGGATGCTTCAACGCTGGATGAAACGGTATGGCCTGGCGGACACCATCCGGTACTGTGAAATGACCAATCGTATCCCCGCCATAACCTTACGGGTGAACACGCTTAAAACGGTTTATGCCCGGGCCAGGGAAGCAATCGGCCGGGAGGCGGCACACGTTGAGGACGGGCGGTTTGCGCCCGACGCGATTTCGCTCTCCTCTCCGAAAGATTCAATAGACGTGCTGGAAAGTTTTGTGAGCGGCTGGTTTCAGGTCCAGGGTGAAGCAGCACAACTGGTCTGCCTGCTGCTGGATCCGCAACCGAAAGAGCGCGTGCTGGATGCCTGTGCCGGGTTGGGCGGTAAAACGGGCTATATCGCGCAACTGATGGAGAACTGCGGAAAAGTTGTGGCGACTGATTCCGATAAGCGAAAATTGGGGCTGCTGGCCGGGGAAATGGACCGTCTCGGGGCATCAATCGTGGAAACCCGGCAGGTCGACTGGTTAAAAAAACCATCGACGATTCCGCTAACGGAAAAATTCGACCGCGTCTTGGCCGATTGCCCCTGTTCGGGCATGGGGGTGTTGCGCCGGAATCCGGATATCAAGTGGTCTGCCTCAGTAAAGGACTTTTCAAGGTATCAGAAAAATCAGGTCCGTTTTTTATCCGTTCTGGCTGATTATGTTCGAACCGACGGTTTTTTGATATATGTGGTTTGCAGCACGGAACCTGAAGAAAACGAAAGGGTGATTGAACGGTTTTTAGATAATCGCCGGGATTTTTATGTGGACCGGAAGTTCGGTGGAAGGGAAGGCCGGTTGCGGCCGTTTATCAATGATACGGGTTATTTTAAGACATCGATTTATCCCCATGATCTGGATGGGTTTTTCGGTGTGCGGTTAAAGAAAAAACAATCATGATGCGTATCCTCAAGCTGGTCATACTGTTTTTCGGTTTTTCCTTTATTATCGGTGTCGGCGCTTATATGGCGGTTGTCTTTCTGGTCGAAAGCGAGGAAACCGTAATCGTTCCCGACCTGATCGGCAAGGATGTGGTTTACTGCCTGGAACTGTTGACTGACCTGGGGCTGGACATCAAGGTAAAAGATTCGCAATACAGTGATTCGGTGGCCAATCATCATGTTATCAACCAGGACCCCGAGCCGGGTGCCGTCATCAAAAAAGGCCGGGACATTAATCTTTTCCTATCCAAGGGGAAAAAGTTTATTCAATTGCCGGATCTGCGAAAGGGATTGTTGAGCCAGGCACGTCTGGTCCTCGAAGCCAATGGATTGCATACGGGCATTGTTTCCGAAACGTATCATGAACGGTACGCACAGCAAAAAGTGCTCGCCCAGGAACCCGTCCCGGGAACAATAGCGGCCAGGGGATCGGCTGTCAATCTGCTGATCAGCAAAGGGACCAGGCCGGTCGCGTACCTCATGCCGGATTTAACGGGTATGCCCTTTTCCTCGGCGGCGATTGTCCTGGAACAATGCGGCCTGTCGGCCGGTGACATTAGATCGGTTTCGGATGACAAGTATCCCCGGAACACGGTCATCAGCCATGAGCCGGAAGCCGGGTACCGGGTTTTTGAAGGCAGTCATGTTAACCTGACCATCAATCGGGTTGAAGAACAGAGCCCTTATCGGTTTCTAACGGGAAACGGTGTGGCCCTTTTTCGCTATAGACTTGAAAAAGGCTTTTTGAACAGGCATATTAGAATACTGTTGAATTGCTACGGCTTATCAATGTCTGTCGTGGATGATTTCAAAAAACCGGGTGACGAGGTGTGGGTATTGGTGCCGTCCCACAGGGACGCCACTATTTTTGTGTATGTGGATCATGAACTGGTTATGACTGAAGTTTTTGGTGGCTAAGGAGAAAAAATATGAAACGAATCGCACCGTCGATCCTTTCTGCGGATTTTACAAAACTGGGTGAAGAGATTAAGGCAGTTGAACAGGCCGGTGCCGACTGGATCCACTTCGACGTTATGGACGGCCGTTTTGTACCCAATATTACGATCGGACCGATGATCGTCGACGCGGTCAAGCGGGTGACCGATCTGCCCGTGGACGTGCATCTCATGATCGTGGAACCGGAAAAGTATGTTCAGGATTTCGCGGATGCGGGAGCGGACCTGATTGCCGTCCATGCTGAAACCGGAGGGCACTTGAACAGGACCATTCAGCAGATTAAAGAAGCCGGGGCGAAAGCCGGGGTGGCGCTGAATCCGTCTACGCCGGTTGAATCGCTTTCATGGGTTCTGGAATATCTTGATCTGGTCGTTATCATGAGTGTCAACCCGGGGTTCGGCGGGCAGAAATTTATCCCCAATTCACTGGAGCGCATCCGGTTGCTGAAATCAATGATCACGGAAAGGAATCTGCCAACGCTGATCGAGGTGGATGGCGGGGTAAACGCAAAAACCGTGGCGGCTGTGGCCGAGGCCGGTGCGGACGTGCTGGTGGCGGGATCGGCGGTGTTTAACAGTGATGATTACAAGGCCACGATCGGGGAATTAAAAAAACTGGCGGGATAAAACAGGGAGGGGGATTAACATCATGGCGGACAGGAAACGCAGAGTGCTGGTCATTCATGGGCCGAATCTGAACATGCTGGGTAAGAGAGAACCCGAGCAATACGGCCGGGATACCCTGGCGGATATTGACGCCGCCATCAAAGAGGCCGCTTCCGGTTACGGCCTGGATGTGGAATGCTTTCAATCCAACAGTGAATCGGTCCTGGTGGACAAGATCCAGTCCCTGGTCGGCAGTGACGTGGGCGGACTGATTATCAACCCCGCGGCATACACCCATACCAGTGTGGCGATTCGGGATGCGGTTCTGCTGCTGGATATGCCGGTGGTGGAAGTCCATCTGTCCAACATTTATGCCCGGGAGTCGTTCCGGCACAAGTCCATGATTTCCGGGGTGGCCACCGGCCAGGTGGCGGGGTTCGGCAAGACGGGTTACCTGATGGCCTTGATGGCCCTGGCGGAACGGATATAAGACAGCGGGACGGGGGGATTTTTTTGCGACGGATCGTTTTTGGGATTCATCAAATGCCTTCGCTGAAATTGCTCAAACTCGGGCTTCGCCCTCAGACAGTGAGCAATCTCAACGCTTCGGCATTGGATGAATTTATTCCCAAAAACAATCAACGCCGCTTCAAAAATACCCCCGTCCCTATACCAGGCATTACATTTTTAAGGACTTTTGATCAGTGTTATGAGCAATAATGTCATTGACAGGAATTATTAGTAAAATTTTTATAGTTAAGTTGTTGTTAGGCTTGTTCACGCAATGGTGATAAGTGATAAGCCAGATAAGGATTTTTTATGAGAGCGGTGATTCAACGGGTTAAACAGAGTTCGGTGACGGTTGATGGAAAGGTGATCGGCGAAATCGAGGCCGGACTGATGGTGCTGCTGGGGGTAAGTGTCGATGACGGGGAAAAGGATGCCGATTTTCTGGCGTCCAAGATCGTTAACCTGAGAATTTTCGAGGATGAGGCCGGTAAAATGAATCGCTCGCTTCTGGACAGCGGCGGCGCCATGCTGGTGGTCTCCCAGTTTACCCTGATGGGTGACTGCCGCAAAGGCCGCAGGCCTTCTTTTATCAAGGCCGCTTTGCCTGACAAAGCCATCCCATTGTATGAATATTTCACCCGACAGGTGGAGGCGGCCGGCGTCACCACGGCAACCGGTCAATTCGGCGCCATGATGGACGTGGCCCTGATCAATGACGGGCCGGTGACCATTATTCTTGACAGCCGGGATTGAATGAACTGGCGTCCCGAATAATTCGTCCCTCGGGCGAGTGCCCCGGATTGATGATGAATGCTGTAGGGGCACGGCGCGCCGTGCCCTGAATGGACGTGATTCAAAATCGGGCACGGCACGCCGTGCCCCTACTCGTGAAAAATTTGGGTTGACGGGGTGTATGAACAAATAATCTGGAGGAACAATGACATCAAAAATGACGGGCAAGTCTATCGACGCCTTACATAAAAAGGTCGTACGCAAGCCGGCCCTGGTCTGGGACCGTTTTACGGCCGCCGAACAGAAACGGGCTTTTGATTTTGCCGAACAATACAAGCAGTTCCTGGACGCGGCCAAAACCGAACGCCTGGCCGTGGCCGCCATTGTCAGGGAACTGGATACCGCCGGTTTTGTTGATATACAAAAGGCCGCCAGCAAAAACCGTAAAGTTTACGCTGTTTATCGCAATAAAGCGGTCGCCGCCGCTGTTATCGGTAAACAACCGGTTAAAACCGGACTGAACCTGATCGGTGCGCATATTGATTCCCCCCGGCTGGACTTGAAACAGAATCCCCTCTATGAAGAAGTCGATCTGGCCATGTTAAAAGTCCACTATTACGGCGGTATCCGCAAATATCAATGGCTGGCACGGCCTTTAGCCCTTTATGGCAAGGTCGTCAGAAAAGACGGATCAGATATTGATATCGCCATTGGTGATGACCTGGAAGATCCGGTGTTCACCATTGCCGATCTGCTGCCCCACCTGGCCAGAAAACTTCAGGCCGGAAAGAAGCTGGCCGATGTCTTTGACGGTGAAAAGCTGAATCTGGTGGTCGGCAGTATGCCCATCGGAGAAACGAAAAAAAATGATCGTTTCAAGCTGACCGTGTTGAAGCACCTTTACGACAAATACAAAATTATTGAAGAAGACCTGGTCAGTGCTGAAATAGAAGCCGTTCCAGCCGGGCAGGCCCGGGATATCGGATTTGACCGCAGTTTGATCGGCGCTTATGGCCAGGATGACCGGGTCAGCGCCTATACCCTGCTGCAGGCATTAAAGGATTTGAAGAAACCGGAAAAATCCTGTGTGGCTTTATTTTTTGACAAGGAAGAGATCGGCAGTGACGGTAATTCCGGTGCCAAATCCATCATTATGGAGGACTTTGTTTCCGACCTGCTGAATCATGCCGGTGAGGCGACGGACGGGCGCACCCTGCGCAAGGCACTGGTTCAGACATCGGCAATTTCGGCAGATGTCAACGGCGCCCTTGATCCCGATTATCAGGAAGTTCATGAAAAGCGCAATGCCGCCCGTCTGGGATACGGGGTCTGCGTCACCAAATTCACCGGTTCCGGCGGAAAATCCGGTTCCAGCGATGCCAGTGCCGAATATGTCGGTTATGTCAGGCGGATTTTCAACCAGGCCGGCATTGTCTGGCAGACCGGTGAGCTGGGTCGGGTCGATCAGGGGGGCGGCGGTACAATCGCCAAGTTCCTGGCCGAATACGGCATGGACATCGTGGATTGCGGGCCGTCTCTGCTGGCCATGCATTCGCCTTTTGAGATTTCCAGCAAAGGGGATGTATACATGACGTATCAGGCCTACAAGGCGTTTTTTTCCGCGGAATAACTGGTTAGGGGGGGGCGACTTCGTTAAAAGCCCAATCTCTGCGTTGCGCGGCAGCCCTCGGAATTTCACGTACAGGAAGTACGCTGCATTCCTCGGGCTTTGCGCGCCTTGACCTTGAACTTTTAACAAAGCCGCCCCCAAAAAGACTTTTTTCGGTTTGCGATAATTATGACTATCCAGATGAGTAAATTATTGTTTAATGCCAAATGTTTATTAATTGCCATTTGAATCAAGAATCAGAATAGTTACGAAATTTTATTACGGGAGAGAAATTGATCAATAAAAAATATATATTCTTTTTTTCAACCCTGTTGGTCGCCTTAATCGTCACACTGGGCACGGCCGGAGAGGATCCGCGGGAGGTTCTGGCCAGAGCAATTGGTAGTAACGACAGCATTCTGGTCAAGGATGCCGATAGCGGTACCATCCTGTTTGAAAAAAACAGCAGTAAACCGCTGATCCCGGCATCGACGCTGAAGGTCGTTACCAGTCTGGCCGCGCTTCATTACCTGGGTGAAGACTACCGTTTTGTGACCGAATGCTATCAGCGAAAAGACGGGGTGCTGATCCTCAAGGGATATGGCGACCCGGCTTTTGTTTCAGAAGAAATCGACCAGATGGCCCGGGCCGTCAGCCAAAGGGTAGCAGACGTATCAAAAATTGTTGTTGATGGATCGTATTTCACGACACCCCTTGTCATTCCCGGGCGGACCGGGCATTCTCTGGAGCCCTATGATGCCCCGAATGGTGCTTTGTGCGCCAACTATAATACCGTTTCCTTCAGCCGAAAGCATGGCCGTTATGTCAGCGCTGAACCGCAGACCCCGCTGCTGCCGTTTGCTGCTGACCGTGTTAAATCCTCGGGGATTGCCCAGGGCCGGATTATGATCATCAACGACCCGCTTGAGGCGGCCGTTTACACCGGCCAACTGTTCGCCCATTTTCTGGGTGTCCACGGCTGTCGGGTCGGCGATACGGTCGTTGACGAAGGCCGGGTAAGACCTGAAACCGATCAACTGGTTTACCGGTATGTTTCCGACAAGAAACTTCCCGAGGTTATTGTCCTGTTGTTGCAATATTCGAACAACTTCATGGCCAATCAATTGCTCCTTTGCTGCGGCGCCCGGCAATACGGCCCTCCGGCCACCCTTGCCAAGGGCCTGCAGGCCGTTCAGCAATTTTTAAGCCAACATCTTGATATCCATGACATAAAGATGGCTGAGGGATCCGGCCTGTCAAAAAGCAACCGCATTTCCGCGATCACCATGTGTCGGGTTCTGGCGGCATTTTACCCTAACCAGGGGCTCATGCGGCATGAGGATAACGAGTATTACAAAACCGGTAACCTGACCGATGTCAGTACACGGGTCGGATATATGACTTCCGATTCGGATAGACGGTATCAATATGTCATTATGTTCAACGCTCCTGAGAAAGACGCCGGACAGTTGATTCCGGTGGTCAAGCGGCTGATCCGGCAGTCTGAAAGGCACCTCTGAAAACGACCTTTTAAAGACACCTTTTAAAAATTGGGCAGCCCAAAGTATTCCGCGCACTTTTTTTTGAACGCTTGTTTTTTATTCTATAGTGAATCATAATTTGATATATTATTTTTTTTTGAAGTGCCTGATCGTTTTTTCGGGCAGGGGTAAAAGGGGAACAGCATAAACCAACAGTCGGTAAAAGTTGAGATGCCATGGTTGAAAGCAAAAATCTGCAGCAGAGCATACTTGAAAGCAGCCCCATCGCGACATTTGTGCTGGATAAAAAACATCGTATTACCCATTGGAACAAGAGCCTTCAAGAACTGACCGGTATCCCGGCTGAAGAAATCGTGGGCACCAATCAGCAGTGGCGGGCGTTTTATGAAGAGGAACGTCCAATCATGGCAGATCTCATTCTGGACGGCGCGGTTGGTAAGATTGAAACTTATTATGCCGGAAAGTTCAGGCCATCTGCGCTCGTGGGCGGCTATGAGGCTGTGGATTTTTTTCCCCGTTTCGGTAAAGAAGGCAAGTGGCTTTTCTTTACCGTTTCCCCGTTGTTTGATGACCAGGGAACAATGACCGGCGCGATGACGACCCTTCAGGATATTACAGCGCTCAAGCGGGTCGAAAATGAACTTAAGGAAAGAGAAATACGTTATCGTCTTCTGGCTGAAAACGCGATGGATATTATCTGGACGTTTGATTTAAATATGCGGCTGACCTATGCCAGTCCTTCCTTAGAGCGCCTGATGGGATTTTCACCGGAAGAAGCTTTGGCCTTGAGGCTGGAAACTTTCCTGACCCCGGATGCTTATCAGCATGTATTAAATGTGTTTAATAAAGAGCTGGAAAAAGTTTCCTCCGCCGGTACCGGTCAACCTACCATCCTGATCCTTGAATGCGTTCGTAAAGACGGCACAACCTTCTGGACCGAAACCAGTGCCACCTGGTTGCGTCATCAAGATGGAAAGGTCAGGGGGGTTCTGGGGGTTACCCGTGATGTCACCGAGCGCAAAAGTGCCGATGAGAAGTTGCGCGCCAGCGAAGAGCGGTTCCGCTTACTGGCGGAACAGGTCAGCGATACCATCTGGATACGTGACATGGATTTGAATATGACTTATGTCAGCCCCTCGGTGATAAAGCTGACAGGCTATACCCCTGAGGAGGAAAAGGCCCGATCACTGGAAGAAGTTCTGACTCCGGAGTCCAGAGACAGGGCCTTGCAGATGTTTCAAGAAGCCCTGTCAAAGGAACAGGCCGGGGTGAAGGTTGATGAACCCTACGTACTTGAACTTGAGCAGTATTTTAAGAATGGCTCTTTGAAATGGACAGAGATCAGCATGACCTGGTTGCGCGACGCATCAGGTCGGGCCGAGGGGGTTATCGGGGTCACCCGGGACATCTCGGAACGCAAGCAGGTGGAGTTCGAACTGCGTCGGGCTGAAGAGCTGGCCGAACAGGCCAATCAAGCCAAATCACAGTTTCTGGCCAATGTCTCACATGAAATCAGAACGCCCATGAATGGTGTTCTGGGCATGGTGGAATTGTTGAAATCCACTGAATTGAATGACGAGCAAATGGATTATGCCAATACCATATACCATTCGGCCAGCAGCCTGCTGGATATTATTAACGATATTCTGGATGTTTCCAAAATTGAAGCCGGTCAGATGCAGCTCAAGGAAGAGGCTTTTGATCTGGAAAAATGTGTGGCCGGTGTAAAGGGCATACTTGAATATTCAGCCATTAACAAGGGCCTCGATTTGTCGGTGTATTATAACGGTCCCAGGTGGGTCGTGGGCGATAAAACCAGGCTCAGACAGATCATCATGAACCTGACCGGGAACGCCATTAAATTTACCGATAAGGGACAGGTGAGTATTCGCGTGAATTATCAGTCAAGTCACGGATTTTTTCGTATTGCCGTAAGTGATACCGGTATCGGTATTCCCAAGAACCTTCACCAGGCTGTTTTCGACTCGTTTCGGCAGGTGGATGGGGGTGTCGCCCGAAGATACGAAGGCACCGGACTGGGGTTGACGATTTCAAAACACATGGCCGAGCTCATGGGCGGCCACATTGAGCTGGAGAGCCTGGAGGGACAGGGATCGACCTTTACCCTTGTTTTGCCGCTTCGACTGAGTGAAGACGAATCGTTGTGTGAGCCGATTGATCAGGATGTCAGTTGCCAGGTGGATGGTGTTTATGTCCTGGTCGCCGAGGACAACCCGGCCAGTCTTAAGCTGATGGAAAGCATGCTCAAAAAAAGAGGATGCCATGTGGATAGTGCCGGCAGCGGTAAGGAAGTCCTGGAAAAATTGAGACGTCGCAGATATAACGTGGTTTTCATGGATGTTTCCATGCCTGCCCCTGACGGGTTTGAAACGACCCGAATTGTCCGGGACCCTTCATCCAGTGTACTTGAACATGATGTGCATATTGTGGCCTTGACCGCCCACGCCCTGGCCGGCGATCGCGAAAGGTGCCTGCAGGCCGGCATGAATGATTACCTGGCCAAACCGATCAAGGGGGACAGGCTGGATGAAATTCTTTGCACTATCCAAACTTGACCACAAGCATGTTTCTACCCACCACGCCAAATGAACTCGAACAACTAGGCTGGAAGTCCCTGGATATTATCCTGGTCAGCGGCGATGCCTATATTGATTCGCCACATGTCGGTGTAGCGGTTATCGGTAAGACCCTGGTGAACGCCGGTTACCGGGTGGGCATCATCGCTCAGCCGGACACCTCCGGGCAAACGGATATCACCCGGTTGGGAGAGCCTGCTTTGTTCTGGGGTGTCACCGCCGGGTGCGTTGACTCCATGATTTCCAATTACACAGCTTCCGGGAAGAAGCGGAACATGGACGATCTGACCGCCGGCGGTCGAAACACCCGGCGTCCGGACCGGGCCGTGATCGTATATACCAATCTCATCCGGCGCTGGTTTAAAAACACCCGGCCTGTTATTATCGGTGGTATAGAAGCCAGTCTGCGTCGTATTTCCCATTATGATTACTGGTCAGACCGTGTCCGCCGATCCATATTGTTTGATGCCAAGGCGGATATCCTGGTGTATGGAATGGGGGAGAAAACCGTTCTCGAGCTGGCCGATCGTATCCGGGACAACAGGCCGTTTACGGATGTGAGGGGCATCTGCTATGCATCCCGCCAACGGATAGATGGTTTTCTGGAATTGCCCGCACATGACAGGGCCGTGAGAGATAAAGCGGCTTTCGCCGACATGTTCTCCATTTTTTATCAAAACAGTGACCCGGTTACGGCCCAGGGGCTTTACCAGAAGCAGGATACCCGTTACCTGGTTCAGAATCCTCCGCAATGGCCGCTTTCCACTGCCGATCTGGACCGGATTTATGAGCTTGATTATGAGCGGCGTGTTCACCCCGGTCATCAGGCCGAAGGCCCGGTCCGGGCGCTTGACACCATCGGATTTTCCATCACATCTCACCGTGGTTGCTGCGGCGAATGCGGATTCTGCTCTATCGCAGTCCACCAGGGAAGGCAGGTGGTCTCCCGCAGCGAAGCTTCCATTCTAAAAGAAGCACGCCTTCTGACCCGGCATCCCGACTTTAAAGGCATTGTTCAGGATGTCGGGGGCCCGACCGCCAATATGTACGGTATTGACTGCAATTTGTGGGGAAAACGCGGGGTCTGCCGGGATAAAAATTGTCTGACACCATCTCCCTGCAAAGGGCTTTCTCCGGGGCATCTACATCAGATCCGTCTTTTGCGGAAAATCAGAGCGATTCCGGATATCAAAAAGGTATTCATCGGCTCCGGTATCCGTCATGATCTTGTGGTCGGAGACCGGAAACACGGGCCGGCCTATCTGGAAGAAATCGTCGCCCACCATATTTCCGGCCAGGTTAAAGTCGCCCCGGAACATTCTCAATCGCATGTCCTGAATCTGATGGGCAAACCCGAGGCGGTATTACTGCAACAATTCGCGGGCCATTTCAAACGGCTGAACGATAAACTGAAGAAAAAACAATTTCTGACCTGTTATTTTATCGCTGCTTATCCTGGTTGTACCTATGATGACATGATGGCCCTTAAAAATTTTGTTCGAAACACTCTGGGGTTCAAGCCGCAACAGGTCCAGATATTCACGCCTTCACCATCCACTGTGGCCACCGTCATGTACTATACGGAAAAATCTTTTCCCGACGGCACCCCCCTGTTTGTTGAAAAGAACATCAGGAAAAAAGAACAGCAGAAAAAGGTGCTTCTGTCCTGAGATTAATCGGCCATGATGATGATGACAGCGGCCCCGGCGAACATCAGGGCCGCACCTGCCAGGCGGTTTTTGATATTCTCTTCCCGGAAAACAAGCCCGCCGTAAATAACACCGAAAACAATGCTCAGCCGTTTAATGGACATCATGTAGGCGGCTTTGACCATGGAGATGGCAAAGCCGTGGCAGATGATGTGAATGGCTGCGAGTAAACCCAACAGTCCGCCTTTAAAAGGATGCTGAAGAAATGAGCGGAGGCGGATTTTTCGAAACAGCCCAAAGACAATGATCATCACCAGCGTCAAGACAATAAAGAATAATGTCTGGAAGTATAAGGGCGAAGAATGGAGGATGGCCTTTTTGCCGATGACCGACGAAAGGCTGAAAATAAATGAGACGATCAGCATCAGCCAGGAACCGGTTTCTCTGAAAACGGCCAGCAGCGGATCGACGAAATTTCTGTCTTTGGCGGTGATGTTCAGCACATAACCGCCGCCGCAGACCATGACGATTCCGAGCATTCCCCATCGGTTAACCTGTTCACCTAAAAAAAGATATCCGGTGCCGATGATGAAAACCGGTGTAAAAGCTAGGTAGGGCACCGTCAGGGACATGGGTGAGATTTTAATGGCTTGCATGTAAAACACCAGGGGCACCAGGGTCAGGGGCATGCTGACGGCAAATAGCAGATAAAATTCTTTGTCCAGCGGTGGCCGGTCGACCCACAGGAAGCAGGCGACCATTACCGGTGCGGCATACACCAGAGGCAGCAGCGTCATCTCAAAAGGCGTCAGATGAGAAAACCATTTTTTTACGCCTGTATCGCACGAGGATACTGCCAGGGCGGTCGCCAGAGATAGGAAAAACCAGGTCATGAAGCGGACGATTCCCTTTTGCCGTAAACAAAAAAACGCATGGCTTCACGCAGGGCAAAAGCACCGTGCATATATAAAGCCCCCAGCCAGAAGGGAACATTTACGATTTCCGGCCGGCGATAGTGCACCAGCTCGAATTCAGCCAGGGCGCCTTCGGCAAGCATTCCTGACACTGCCAGGACCAGGGCCAGCCCGAACAGAAACAGTTTTTCATAGGTGAAGGCCAGTCTCAGGAAAAAAGCCCCATAAAAGATAAACGACAATAACATGGGCTCCCGGTTGCCGAATCCGCTCAGAAGATAGACCAGGCCGAAAGAGATCATGGCCTCGATGCAGGCGTCAAAAGTACCGGGTACGGTTGATCGTTCATGGGGGATGGTCCCAGGCAGTAATTTTGTTATCCAGAAATAACCGGCAGCCATGGTGATAAAGGTAAGAAAAAAAAGGGGAAAGACCCAGACCGCCTGTTTGAACAGCCAGGGGTCCGGATAAACCAGCGTACCCGTATGCGCGTGAATGGCGTCACAGAAGGTGGCCAGCGCGGCAGCCATCAGGGCCAGCGGCAACATGGCAATGTAAGAATTCGCAGGTTTAGGCATTAACAGTTCCTCCTAAAAATCTTGTGGTCAGGTTGGGTTATGTGTTTGAGCTTATCCTGTTTCATACCATATCGTATTGTTCCCTAAAACAGATATTTAAGTGCCGCGGAAAGTGATTATCTAAAAAGGATTTGGATGACGACTGGAAAATTCGTTTATATTAAATATCTTTTGCCGCTGACAGCCCCTGTTTTTGATTTAATGAAACCATTTATATATATAGAGAAAAAATGTTTCCAGATTATTTTTGACAATAGTGGTTTAAACATGATTACCATAATAAAACAGATTGTTTGTTTTAAATAATACCGATACGGCTTTTTAGCTTTCAGGGAGGGTGCCTTTTTAAGGCAGAAAAATGATATCTGACGGATATGTTCATCTATATACCGGAAACGGCAAGGGGAAAACAACGGCCGCCCTCGGTCTGGCCTTGCGCATGGCCGGCAGTGGCGGCAGTACACGGATTGTTCAGTTTATGAAAGGACAGCACTACAGCGAGCTTGAGGCCGTCAAAAAACTGGGCGGTCTAATTGAAATCGAACAGTACGGCAGTCCGGATTTCTGTGTTCCCGAAGCAAACGATCTGCCGATTCATCGCGAATTCGCACAACGCGGACTGGCCCGGGCCAGGGAAACGGTGGCTGACACGTCCCTGTCCCTGGTTGTACTGGATGAAATCGTAACAGCTGTTTATTTTACGTTGGTTACACTTGATGACGTAATGGATCTGATGGCGGCCAGACACCCGGGTCTGGAGCTGGTTCTGACCGGTCGTTACGCGCCGTCGTTGTTGATCGAAAAATGTGACCTGGTCACGGAAATGAAGGAACTCCGTCATTATTACAAGGCCGGGGTTGAGGCTCGAAAAGGAATAGAATGTTAAAGGGGATGAAATGATGACAACCATGACGCAAAACGGTATCAGTTTTATGGCCAAACCCTGGCCGCTTGATTCAAATCGGCCGACCCTGGTGTTCATTCACGGTTCGGCCATGTCCGGTGCCTCCTGGCAGGCCCAGGTGGATGGCCTCTCGAAAGAATTCAATACGATTGCTTTAGACCTGCCGGGGCACGGGCAAAGCCCTGGAGACGGGCATGACAACATTCCGGCTTACGCAGAAGCCGCTATGGCTTTTATCGAGGCTGTTGAACCGCCGCGTCCCGTGCCCTGCGGCCTCAGTCTGGGCGGTGCGGTAGTCCAGCAGCTGCTGATCAATTACCCTGACCGGTTTGCCGCCGGAATATTAATTAATACCGGTGCCCGGCTGCGGGTATTGCCCCTGATTTTCGAGGCAATTCGCGACAATTATGATGGCTTTGTGCAAATGACGCATCTCGGCGGAGTGGCGGCCGGTAATCAGTCGCCGGCCATGGCGGAGACGATCCGTGATTTGATGAAATGCTCGCCTGAAGTGGCTGAAAAGGATTTTACGGCCTGCGATTCGTTTGATGCCATGGCCCGCCTTTCTGAAATCAACCTGCCGGTCCTGGTCATCAGCGGCAATGATGATACCACCACACCTCCCAAGTATGCCGCCTACCTGGCCGAACATATTCCCCGGGCAGAACTGGTGACTGTCCCTGATGCCGCTCACCTGGCGCCGCTTGAACAGCCACAGGCGGTCAACCGGGCCATCGCTGATTTTTTGAATCACAAGGGATTTTCATCCGGAAACGGATGAGGTCGTTTTACGGTTTGCGGTTACAGATTTTCGGCGTGGACCAGGATGTTTTTGTTGATGCTGATATTGATGTCCGGTGAAAAGAGATCGTGGGGACGTTCAGCAAAGGGCAGAAAAACCAGGGTGACACGTCGGGGAGAGATCCCGATTTCCGAAAACCGGGGCAGCCAGGTGTGGGCCGGTCGCATAATGGCTGCCAGCGTGATTTTAATGCTTTCCAATCCTTCGGAAGCCGGCAGGGTTATGGGATGAATAGGGTGCTTGTCGATGGTTTCGACCAGGTCGGCCTGAGGCTGGGCAAAAGCCAGTTGCAGGTTGAGGCGATGGAAGATATCCCCCCGGATTTTAAAGGCCGGTGACCAGAAGAAAAAAGGCCTTTCTTTCCATTCCGGCTGAATGACCCGGGGCAGGTTGGCCAGTTCAACCAGGTCGGCATAAGAAGCCAGCGGCGCGCCGCTGATGGCCGCTTCCATACGCCAGAATGGCAGGTAGATCGCATTCGGATTGTCCGATTCCACACGCCCGAAGCGTACCCTGACCAGTTGCCGGCGACGTGGTCGCCACAGGCTCTGACAGTTACGACAGACCAGCGTCAGCGACTGACTGGCGCCGTCCAGATCCCATCCACAGGAAGGACACAAACCGGGTATGAAAACGGTTTCTTGTTCCGGACGGCAGGATGCCATTTCACCAAATTCAAGATTTTCGGCCGGGCCGGAGGCCCGGACAGGCTCGTTGAGTATCCCGTCATACAACCGGTTGCTTTTGATATAGACAGGTGAATAAATCAAGCTGGCGGTTTCACCGATGTATTCCCTGAAAACCGTATCGAAATCAAACTGTATTATCCGGCTGAGGTATTCGAGTTCATCCATGGCCGCTTTTAACCGGCAGGGCTTTAGAAAACGGCCCTGGTTCTCGGCGGAAACCAGTTTAAGCGGTAAGGCCTGGGCACGGACCCCCAGCGATGTGGGAAGCGAACCGGGAAAAGGGGATAACGCGACACGGCTGATGTCCAGGTATTTGTTGGTTATCCCGTTTTCAATCGAGCTTGAGAAAAGTGTGCCTTTAAACCGCCAGTAAGGAACATAGATGACTTCCACGTTTTCGGGCATGCTTTTCGATGGTGAAAACAGAAATCGGAAATAACCTTTCTGATCAATACAGGAACGGACCCGGCAGTAAGGACAGGCAAAAAACCGGTCCGCTTCGTTTAAAGTGATCGGCGCGCCACACTGAGGGCATTGATGCGTGACCTGAAACTGGATGGCGGCCTCCGATTTAATCCGATGTCAGTTTTTCACCGCAGTTGTCGCAGAAAAGCGCTTCGGGCAGATTTTCGTTGCCGCACTTGGCGCATGTCAACGGTGCCTTTTTCTCGGCGGTTGCATGTCCGCAGCGGGGGCAGAAGTTGGCGCCGGGCGTGATGTTTTTGCCGCAGTTTTCACATTTTTTGAAAATAACCTGCTGATGTCCGCATTGTGGACAGAACCTGGCATCTGCGGGAATGACATTTTGGCATTCCGGGCAGGCGACTGTCGGGGGCGCGGTGCTGCCGCCTGATGCAGCCTGGTTCTGTTGCCCTGAAAAATATTGGGAGAACAGGCCGGGCAGCATGACGCCCAGCCCCATGCCCATGCCGGCGCCCGCACCGGTACCGTCTTCGGACCCCTGGGCCGCTTTTTCCATGGCCATTGCGGCCTTCATCTGCAGCAGCTTGTTCATGTCGTCAAAGACGCCCATGCGGCTGCGGTCGTCTATGGCGGCCTGCACTTCAGGCGGAGGGGTTATGGCGTTGATATAGAGCTCCGAAAGGGCAAGGCCGAATTTGCTGAAGTCTTCTTTTAATTTCAGGGCCAGGCCGTCGGCCAGTTCGTTATAGCTGGACGGCAGATCCAGGATGGTCTTGATGTGATCGCCGATGTAATCGTTGAAGCGGGAGACGATGACCCGATTCAGATAATCTTCAATGGCGTCGGTGGTATACTTTCCCTGCGTACCCACCAGGCTGTTGATAAACAGTGCCGGTTGAACAATACGGATGTTAAAGATACCAAAAGCCCTGAGACGGACCAGGCCCAGTTCGGCATCCTTGAAGGCCACTGGATCCCGGGTGCCCCATTTCAGGTTGGTAAAGGTCTTCAGGTTGGTGAAATAAACTTCAGCCCTCAAGGGGCTGGACATACCCCAGGGCAGGCTGATGATTTTCGTCAGCAGGGGGATGTTGGCGGTTTTAAGCGTATGACGGCCCGGTCCAAAGGCCCCCACAGCCCGCCCCTGATAGAAAAATACGGCTGCCTGGCTTTCCCTGACCGTTAATTGGGCGCCGTACTTGATTTCTCCGGAGCCTGTTTCGGGCAGGCGCTGAACCAGTTCTTTGCCGGTATCATCGAACCATTCCAGATTTTCCAGAAAGATGAGGTTGTTGCTTCCCATGGGTATCGTCTCCTTGAATTGCTATCGGTTGTGTGATGCGATACAGTCCCCGTAATATGGAGGGCTTGATCCGGGTTATCATTATTGCCATTCCGGATTTAAAGTGTTTCGAAATTAATATTCCGCAGCCCCCATAATGTAATACTCTTTATAATGTTACCCTATTTTATAAGATGTGTCCAGATCCGGACAGAATGACAAATATTCGGGCTATAGAACCGGAGAGAACAGGCTGGCCAGCCGGACCAGGAGCCTGAACAGTAAGGTGGTTTTGTCGTCCGGGTAGAGGACCTGCCGGCTTTGATCCATATCGTTTTTCAGAATGTTTTCCACCCGTGCGGTAAAATTCCGGTTTTTGATCACCATGTTCATTTCGAAGTTCAGATAAAAAGACCGGTTATCGAAATTGGCACTGCCGATAACCGAGGTGTGATTATCGATAATCATCACTTTCTGATGCATGAAACCGGGCAGATATCGGTATATGGTGATGCCCGGGACGGACAGAAGCCGGGAAAAGTAAGCAAAAGAGGCCAGATAGACAATTATTTTATCCGGTCGGCCGGGTAGGATGATTCTGACGTCAACCCCCTTTAAAGCCGCTACCTGAAGGGCGTTGACGATACCTTCGTCAGGGACGAAATAAGGACTGGCGATCCAGATGCGTTTTTTGGCCGAAAGAATGGCATGTAAAAAAAAGAGAAGACAGGTATCCAGGTATTGACTGGGGTCGGTGGCCAGCGGCAGAATGTTCATATCACCTGCCGGGGCCGGGTGAACGTTCCAGGCAATATCCAGCTTTTTACGGACCGCCCAGAACCAGTCGGCGTTGAATGCAAGTTGCAGCCCGAGCACAGAGGGGCCTTCGACCATGACATGGGTATCCCGCCAGGCGCCGTATCTTCTTTTTCTGCCCAGGTATTCATCACCGACGTTGTGGCCGCCCACGAAACCGATTTTTCCGTCAACCACGACAATTTTACGATGATTGCGGAAATTGATCTGAAACCGGTTGCGTAATCCCCGGGTTGTGGAAAAAGGGTGAATCTCCACACCGGCCTGGCGCAGACGATTAACATAATTGCCGGAAAGCTTTCGCGATCCGATTTCGTCATAAAGAAAGTATATCTTTACACCTTCTCCCGCTTTCTTGATCAGCAGTTGCTGCAGTTGCTGACCAATACGATCATGCCGGATAATAAAAAATTCAATGAGCAGGTAGTGTTTTGCGGAATCAATGCTATTGAACAGGGCGTCAAAAGTTTCCGGGCCGTTTACGAGTAGGTCGGCCTTGTTTTTTCCGGTAAACGGTATGCCGGCCAGATGGACGTAAACCTCATCGCCGGCCTCAATACCGACTTGATGGTAATCGGCAGGCGGTGCATACCGTTCCATTTTTTTTAAGGCACGCTCCACCTGGTGATGCGACTGGATGTTGCCGGCACGTAATATCTCAACATAACCGTAGAATTTGTTGCGCCCAAAGACCCAGTACAGGGGCAGGGCGACCCAGGGCATGACGATGAGGGTGATGGCCCAGGCGATGGCACCGCGGGCTGAACGGGTGAGCAGAATGGCGTGCATGGCAGTGATAATGCCAAGAATTTCAACGATCAGTATAATAATGGTAAGTGCCGGCTTAATTAATTCCATAATTATAAGGTTGCCTGCAACGATAAGATTTTTATAAATATATGTATGCTATAAACTGATTTTGGTAAATTTGTCCAGAGATAAAGCATAAAGGTTTTAAAGTGTTAGGGTTTTATGGTGTTAATGTGGTTAAGTGTTTATGTGGTTAGGTGATCGTGAGGGCGTTTCTAATGGGTGTCAGGGGCGTAGGGCCGACCCGCCGGCTGCCCTTACAGATGGGTGACACGGGCGGGGCATCAACCGGGACCGGTCCGGAATCAAATTTTAAAAAAACAGGGCTTGTAAAGTGTTGTTGCCTAAAAGGGGATAGATAAATGAATAAAATTTTTGGCGGTGTGGCGCCTGAGGGACGATTTGTCGTGGGACTTCACAAGCCCGCTTACCGGGTGGCCAATCTGCGGGAAAACGATTATTTAAGCACATTGGGAATAGACGAAGAAGGCCGGGTGTACGACAACCGGATTAATTTCCCGGAGAACGATGTGGTCGAGGAGCAGGCTGACCGGGTTTATGAAATTCCCAACCCTTTTCCCTTCAGGGGTGTGACCTATATCGCCGGTCGTTGGGCGGACAGGACCGCCAACCGGCCGGAGAAGATTTTTTTACCGCCGGCGCCGTGGGTTTCGTTCCGGGAATCCCTCAGTCAATGGCCCGGTGGGGATTTTTCGGATGAGCTGATGGCGTTGCTGCCGGAACCATTGCAGCTGGCCCTGGCAGTGTCTTCAACCGATCCCGATGATTTGGTCCGGCTGGCGGCAATCAGTTGCGATATCTGGTTTGATGATACTTCCGGGCGTCCCAGAGGGCTTTTTTACGAAAAAGATGATGCGGGGCGGGCACGTCCGAAGATAAAAAATCACCGGCTGTTCGAAGCTGTGGCCAATAACCACTGGCTCCCGGATGATTACAAGCGGATCATGGTGTTGCGTCCGGGAGCTCAGGGCGGTAGTGAGATCACCGCTGAATGGCGTGGTGCAGAGCCGACGGGCCATGTCTTTGAGTACCTGAGACGGAACAGCTATATCCCCTGGGGCCATTATGCGGCCAACATGGCCGATGACGTCGTCCGGTATCGGATAAATGATCTGAGACCTGAAGATGTTAGGGGGATGCGGCATTTATACTATCAAAGAACCTATGCCCGACTGGCGCACATGCTGGGCCTGGATTTCCGGCACAGGCGTCGGACCCTTTCGGAGGATGAGGTGGAACAGTTGAGGGCCCGGATTCTCGCTGCCGTCAATAGCGGGGGGCAGAAGTCCGTCCTTGGTTTGAATGCCACGGTCTGGGGGTGGAACTTCGGGTTTGATTATGCCCCCAGCCATTATCGGCTTCATGCCTCACATCAGCAGGTCCATCAGCAGTATGCCCTGTCGCCGGCAACGGTGGAAACACTGGACAAAAAACAAATCCCCTCCTACTGCAGCGGTGACCTGGTCGCGGCTTTTATCAGTGACTACTTTCAGAAGACCGGCCGTCCTTTTTTTGAGGCTTATCTTCAGGCCATAGAAACCAATATCCGCACCGATGGCCGGTCAGGTGAGCGCAGCCTGGTGGTCCACCGGGATGATCATGTCATGCTGTTTGTCCCCAAGGCCCAGACATCTCAGTGGGAACTACAACTGATGACGCTAAAACCGGTCGCCAATATTCTGGAGGCCGATGCCGGGGTGCGGCAGTCGCTTGATAGGGCCATCCATTTGGCCGTGACCGTTCTGGCGGGACTGGGGGCCCGGATGATCACCACCATTGAATACAGCGGACGGATATCACCGGTTAAAACAGACCAGCGGCTGGTCTACAGTTTTCTGCCCCGGCTGCCGGAATCACCCGGCGCTTTCAGTGAATTCCAACTGCGATGGATAAACGGTCATTTTCCCGAAGACTTCGCTGCCGCCTGTCGGATGAAATCGGGGCTATAATCGGTTCAAGGTTTGTGGGCCAGGGCATCAGGGCGAGGCGCTGTTCCCGTATGACGGCCACCACAGGTAGAAAAATCCCGTTAAACCTGTAGGCAAAAGATTATACAGGATAAAGACGAGCAAAGCGGTCCGGCAGTGTCGACCCCGACCCGACGATTGTTTGTAAATAAAATCCATGTTGCCCCTTGATAATTCGGATTGATTAAAAAAATATTTATATTGCAACACATATTCATGAAAAGAGAACTGTTTTGTCAGGTCCGCCAGGGTTTTTTAACCCCGTAAAAATCCTGCTTTAAATACATATTTAAAGGGAGGTTTGGAATTGACAGACCCCGGTCGATTGCATATACTCTTTCATTCCATCAACATCTTTGAGGCATGATCCATGTCTGATGCTTATTATGTCGGGTTTGATGTCGGCAGCAGCGCCATCCATTATGCCATTATTGATAATACCGGAGCTGTTGTGTATTCGGCAAGTCCGGTCATGCATTTTGCCGATCCCATCGGCACCATCCGCCGGGCGTGGGCGGATATCACCAGTCGCTTTTCTGAATCATCCATACAGGCTACTGCTTTTACCGGCAGCGGGGCGGAGAATTTTCCGGATGTGATGCCGGGGGTTATATATCTTTATGACAGCGTCAGTATCCCTGCCGGTGCTGCCGCGCTGGACCCCGAAGCGGAGTGTGTCGTTCATATCGGCGCCAAGGATGCTTATTTCTTCCGGTTGCGTAAAGTGGGTGAGCGGACAATTCTCCAGGAATGGAAGGCCGGGTCGAAATGCGGCGGCGGAACCGGCACGCTGCTGCAGAAACAGTGCCGCCGTCTTTTTCAAAGCGAAATGGCGTTTCCTGTGCTGGAAAACATCGATGCCCTTTCCGAAAATAAAAGATCAGCGGCACGGGATCGAAACGCCTCGAATCTACAGCAGTTTGAAGACGCCATCATGGCCGCTGCCGAGAGGGAGGCGGAAAAATCCCTGGTGCCCAGTGAGTTTCTGGCCCGTTGTGGTGTGGTGATTCAGTCGGATCTCATTCACAAACAGAACGAAGGCGTCAATCGGGCGGATAATCTGGCCGGTCTGTTCCGGACCGTGGCCCGCAATTACAAAATTGACGTGCTGGGCAATTCATCCCTGGACAATCGGCGCGTCATTTCTACCGGCGGCGTGGTCGCCAATAAACTGATTTTGCAGGCATTGGCGGATTCTCTGAAAGTCCCGCTTGTCCGGCCGGATGATTTTTATAATGTGGGGGCCGTTGGCGCGGCTACCATGGCCGCACAGCAGAAAAGCACGTTTATCTTTACGCCGGAACAGCTGGCAACGATTCAAGAATACTGTCAACAGCAGCGCAAGTTCGCGCCGCCGCTGTATTCCTCGTTACAGCAGGTGAACAAAATCGTTGCCGAACGGCATCAGGAAAAGATTGACAGCCGTGAGGTCGTTTTGGGTATTGATGGCGGTAGCACGACCACCAAGGGCGCCCTGGTCGATCTGGCCACGGGCCGGCTGCTGGATAAGCTTTATATCAAAACCCACGGTGATCCTGAAGGCAGCCTGAAAAAGGTGCTCAAGTATCTGAGCCGCCACCAGGCGGATGTGGTTGTCCGGGGGGTCGGAACCACCGGCTCGGCGCGCAAGCTTTATGAAAAAATCCTGCTCAGTCGGAAACAGGTGGAGACATTTAACGATAAGGGCATTACGCCTGTCGACCGGGTGACGGATGAGATTACCTGTCATGCTCTGGGGGTCCAATATTACAACCCTGATATCGATACCATATTTGAAATCGGCGGGCAGGACATGAAGTTTACCACCTTTAACACGGAAACCGGCGCTGTGCGGAACGCCAAAATGAACTACAGCTGCCAGGCCGGTTCCGGGCAGACCATGGAAAACATGGCCGGCCTGATCGGTCTTGACGTGACCACCACCTTGCAGGAATATGCTTTGCGGGCCCAAAGAGTACCTGTCATCGACGCCACCTGCGGTGTTTTCATGGAAATGGATGAAAACCGGCTCATTGCCGAAGGGTTTACCAGAGAAGAAATCGCGGCAGCCATCGTACGCGCAACAGCGGCCAGTTATTTTTATAAATTTGTCGGCGGTGCCCAGAAGGTCGGTTTATCCTGTTCGGCTCAGGGCGGGCCCTGTCTGGGAGATGCTTTTCTGGCCGCCCTGAGTCAGGTGACCGGGCTGACGCTTAATGCATATCCTGACCGTGAAATGTTCGGGGCCTGGGGTGCTGCCCTGGATGTCATCCGGCAGATTAATGATTATGAGCAGGAGGGTGTCGCATGGGATACCGCTTTTCGGGGGTGGGCGGTGATGGACACCTCTTTTATGAAGGAGGAGAAAAACTGCAGTGACGTCTTCGGTAGCCGGTCCTGTGGCGTGAGAGACTGCAAACTCCACCTGTTTCATATCGGCCAGGAGACAATCGTCAGCAACGGTTACTGCCCTCGTGGAAATTCAGAGGCTACCGGCAGATCCCGCCCTGATTATGTGGATATTTATCATACGATTTACGAAAAGCATTTTAAACAATACGGATCGCTTTTACATGAAGCACCGGCCGATGGACATACCATCGGTATTCGCCGCAGCACATCCACCCTTGGCCCCAAAGGCATCTGGAGTGCCGCCCTGCTGGATCATCTGGGATTGCATCCGGTTGTGTCACCAAGAAGTAATCATGAGATCGCCCGGCTGGGTGTTGATCATTCCCAGACAAGCTTCTGCATTGCCCGAAAATTGGCCACCGGGCATGCCAAAGTTCTGGCCGACCATCCTGAAGTTGCGTTTCTTTATAATCCCGCCTTCATAGAAGTGGCGGGAAAGCCGGGTTTGAAATATTGCGTTTACACGGAGTCGGAGCCGTATCTTTTAAACGGTGAATTGTCGCTCGATAAAAACAGGCAGATCATACCGGTCCTGGAGTTCGGCGAGCCCGAGGCGTTAATTGAAAGCTTCAGGAAAGAATTGCATCGTATCGGTTTTCGTGTTAATCGCCGACGGTTGAAGCAGGCGTTAGCCAAAGCAGACGCCGCAGAAGCGGCTTTCCTTGACGTACTGTATAAGCTGGGTGATAAGTTCCTTGAAAAAACAACCGGCCAGATCGCCTTTGTGGGTGTGGGCAGGGACTACGTGGTGCTTGATCCTGAAGCCAGTTCCTATTCAGGGGCCATGTTTTCCGGGGTGAGGGGTTTGCACTATATCCCTCAGATTTTTCTTCAGCACCATTACCGGCACCTGTCTATTGATGATATGGCTGCCAATGAATACTGGGTGGAAAGTGTTGATATTTTAAAAGCCCACCGGTTTGTCGCTGCCAGGGAAAACCTGTTTCCGGTACGCATGATGAATTTCGGTTGCGGGCCGGACAGCATGAAACTGTTTCAGGAAGAACATTACCAGGAACAGGCCGGCAAGCCCATGCTGACGTTACTTACGGATGCGCAGACCAACAACGCACCGTTTTTGACCCGCACGGAGGCGTTTGAAAGGGTGGTTCAGGGAGAATATTATGGTTGAAGACGGTGTGTATGGTAAATCAATGCGGCATCGCACCTTCCTGGTGCCCTATATGGGTGATATCAGTCATGTTCTGGCTGCGTCCCTGCGTCATTTCGGCATCAACAGCCGGGCCTTGCCGACGAATACCGAAGAAGCCTATAAAATGGCCGATAAGCACGTCTATACCGAGACCTGTTTTCCGTTAAAAGGGGTTGTCGGTGATACGTTGAGCTTTCTGGAAGCGGAGAGCCGGCGGCATGGGAAAGAGAATGTGGAAAACCAGTATCTGGTGGCCCTGCCGACCACTTCCGGACCCTGCCGTTTCGGCAAGTACGGCGAGGTGTTGCGTCAGTTCATGGACAAGGAGGGCTTCGAAAAGGTGCCGGTGGCCGGCCCCACCACGGAAACCAATTATTCCGATCTGCTGGGGGCAGGATATTCCTTGCGGGAAAAAATGCGGTTTTACCGGTTGGTCATGAAGGCCGTCATTGCCAGTGATCTGCTGGATGATATTCTGTTGCGTTATCGGCCTTATGCTCCGGACCGGCAGGACGTAAACCGTCTCAAGGAGCAGTGCCTGACCGGACTGGTCGAAATCCTGGAAGCCGGCGGTGATATGGCGCGCCTGCGCCAGTGGGCGTCCTCAACCCTGGCGGACTTCAGGCAATATGATAGTGGGCAACGTTTTCCACTGGTTTTGTATGCCGGGGAAATTTACATGCGCAAGCATGATCCTTACACCGCCGGTGTCGTGGAGCGCCTGGAGGCAAAAGGGCTGGAAGTGGTTCGGCCGCCGGTTCTGGAGTGGCTTGAGTATATCGTTAAAACCAATATCGATGCCATGCAGCGCACCTGGAAATGGGCGATTCGGGGGATGGAACCTAAAAGGGCGGTTGTATCGTTGCTGCGATTGATGCTTTACCGGTCTAATTATCGGAAACTGAAAAACACCAAGAATGATATCACCTCACCCGTCAAGGCACATTTGGCCGATCGCCATATTTTGCCTGAAGCCGATGAACTGATCCGTAAACTGGAGCAGGCCGGCGAATTCCATGGCCAGATAACGGGCGAGGCGGCCCTGAGCATCGGGTTGGGCTATTTTCTGATGAACGACCTGGTCCCTTCCAGAAACGGTGCGCATATGTCCGGGATGTTTCATGTCGGCCCCTTTACCTGCATGCAGGAGGGGGTGGCTGCGGCCAAGATCGACTCTCTGGCCGATGAACTGCGTCGAAAAAATCCCGAGGCCATGTTCCCGGTGCTGCACGGCTTTTTCGGTGATTCCCCCAACCCGAACCTGGATGCTGAGATAGCGGTTTTTACCGAGCAGTGTTATCAGAAGCGAAATCTTCTTAAGCAGGGGATTTCGTCTTCGTAAAAATATTTCTGATATAGCCTTTTCTTTGACGCACAGACAGGTATACAAAAACACATTGATCGGCCGCCTGGTCTTAGCTTTTCCCGGCATGAACGTTCTTCCCGGCTGTGGAAAGTCCCCCTCCTCAATAAAGTTTCTCGCACTAATTTAAGTTGATAATTTTTCTCATTATGCTATAATCAAAAATCAAACTCTCAAAGAATGATGACGCTTTTAATCCTGTTCGGGTGCCGATGATGCGCGATTTAAGCCTCAGCGCCGTTGATGGTAACTGCGATTAAAATAGTGCTCTGGCTCGGGCAACAACAAGTTGTCGGTTACAATTTGCAATCCAGACTAAAAAGCATGCTGCAGGGACGGCCTTGATCCCGATCCCTTCTTAAGATTGCTAACGCAGGGGGGCGATTTTAGCGGTCCGTCATTTTTATACTTTACTGATGCCATCAACAAGTTCATTACTGTTTTTGACGTTTTTCGCTGAGATTAATGCTTATACGGAGAATCGGTTCACGATCAAAATAGAACACACAGAACAGTTTTGCAGATTATTGTGCTCGGCAAACCATTCAACCAAAGGAGAAAAAATGAAACGGACAATGATAGTCGCCGGCGTCTTTTTGTTGATGTTTGTTTTTACCGGTTTTTCGGCGTTTGCTGATGGAGAGAATGGGAATGCTTATCCCAACGGGATTGAGGGGCTCAAATGTGGAGAAGTCCCGCCGCCGGGGGTTTACTGGCGAATGTACAACTATTTTTACAAGGCTGATGATTTGCGGGACGACAGCGGTGACAGTTCGCCCGTGGACCTTGATCTGTCCGTTTATGCTAATGCCAACCGGGTGATCTGGGTAACGAACTATAAAATACTGGGGGGGGATTTTTTTGTTTCAGCCATGCTTCCCGTGGTGGATACGGATATTGAAATCACGCCTCCGGGTGCCCCCTGGCCGATAGTCGATGATGACCATGGTGGTATCGGTGACCTGTATATTGATGTTGCTGATGTGATCTGGCGCTATGATCAGGGGCAGGCGGGTGTCGGTCTCGGCCTTTTCGCTCCCATCGGAGATTTCGATCTGGACAGGCCCGCATCGCCGGGGAAAGGGATGTGGACGGGTATGGCAACATTCGCCGGTACGTACTGGTTTGACGTTGAACGTACCTGGACGGCATCCGTTCTTGCCCGTTACGAAAAACACAGCAACCAGAGCGAGCGAGACGTCAGATACGGTGATGATTTTCATTTTGAGTGGGGACTGAGCAAGACCGTCAGCCGGGGAATTGATGTCGGTCTGGCAGGCTACTGCCAGTGGCAGGTGACTGATGACTCGGGCGATGACGTGACCTGGGATAAAAGCGACAACGACCGTGTGTTTGCAGCCGGTCCCGAGGTCGCTGTGATGATCCCTCCGCCGGTTCTGCTTTTAGTGTCTTTGAGAACAATTTGGGAATTCGAGGCAAAAGACCGGACAGAAGGGAACGTGACGGTATTGACGTTGACCAAGATATTTTAAAGGCACCTTTGTTAGCCTTATCAACCATGTCCTTATGGCGGTCAATGCAGCTGAACCGCCGGGGATGGATTGGAGAAAAGGGAGAGTCTCATGAACAGTATTCTGATTTTCGGGATAATTCTGTTGTGCATGGTTTCAGGCATCATATTGCTCCTTAAACTGATCTATAAAAACTCGGTCGTCTTTTTGATTATGGCATCAACCAGTTTGTTGGCCGGCATAACCGGGTTTTTTGGATACACCAATGCCTTAGGAGACCTGTCATATTTTTTCTGGCAGGCGCCGATCGTGTTTGTTGTCATTTTTGCCTATGTCGTCATTATATCCAGGCAGATTACACGTCCTTTAAAAGCCGTAGTCGAAACGCTTAATAACATTACCGAGGGGGACCTGACGTCAATTCCCGAGGTGCGTCTGACGAATGAAATCGGTCAGCTGGCAGGGGCCCAAAGAAAGATGATCGGCCAGCTGAAAAACATGGTGCGCCAGATCCAGGCGGCTTCGGATAACCTGTCTTCCGGAAGTGAAGAGATGAGTTCATCTTCCGAAGAGCTTTCCCAGGGGGCTACGGAACAGGCTTCTCACCTGGAAGAGGTAACCTCCAGCATGGAGGAAATGAGTTCCAATATCAATCAGAACGCGGACAATGCCATGGAGACGGAAAAGATCGCCCAACAGGCGGCTCAGGACGCTGAGGAAGGCGGGCAGCAGGTGCAGGATACGGTTCGCGCCATGAAAGACATTGCCGATCGAATATCCATAATTGAAGAAATCGCCCGCCAGACCAACCTTCTGGCATTAAACGCCGCCATCGAGGCAGCCCGGGCCGGAGAAGCCGGCAAGGGGTTCGCGGTGGTGGCGGCTGAAGTGCGTAAACTGGCGGAACGCAGTGGTGAGGCGGCCAAGGAGATCGCTGAACGGTCGGTCAACAGTATGGATGTGGCCGAAAAGGCCGGCCGGATGCTGGAAAAAATGGTCCCCGATATCCGCAAGACCGCTGAGCTGGTTCAGGAAATAAGCGCCGCTTCCAGGGAGCAGACAGCTGGAACCAGCCAGATCAATCAGGCCATCAGCCAACTTGACATAGTCGTACAACAGAACGCGTCATCTGCTGAAGAAGTGTCTTCAACCGCTCAGGAACTATCCAACCAGGCCCAGCAGTTGCAGGGTATCATGGGCTTTTTCCGGGTGGGCGAGGATGCCTCCGGAACATCCCGGTCGTCAAGAATCTTTTATGGTCAGCAAAATAGTAAAAGGGCCCCAACCTCCCGTCGGCTGTACTTAGAAGATCGGTCAGGGACAAATGAAAAAACCGTTAATTCATCCTGAAGCAATTACCGGTAACAATAAAATAAACCCTGAAACGTCCGCGGAAACCCGCGTTTTGCAGGCTTTTTTTGCCGGGGTGTATATTTATTGACCGGCAGCTTCCGTGCGGGGCGAGAGCGCGTCATAAAGGATGTCGGTCAGGGCTTCTATCAGCCGGGCTTCTTCGATTTCAGGGCCGATGAATTTGGCGGTATGGGCCACATGTTCGACGGTATTGTGCACGATAATGGCAGTAGCGTAAGGATCACGTATATTAAGCCGCTCCTGATTGCTGTTCAACAGCTTTAATATCTGTTCTACTTCCCGATGACGTTCTCTTTCATAGATTCGATTGATTTCCGGATCGGAGTATCGCAAGGCATGGGTCTGGCTGAGAAAGAGGGGGGCAATGTCATAGGCCTTAAACACATTGGAGATGATGGACTTCACATTATCACGGGTCAGGGCATCGACTTTATAGCCGCCCAGGTCCTGCCAGATGACCGAATATCCCCGGTTAAGAAAATCTTCCAGAATTTCCAGCAATAGCTGTTTTTTGTTCTTAAAATAGGCGTAAAAGCTGCCGGTGGCCACTCCGGCTTTTTCGGTGATTTCTTTGGTGTTGGTGCCATGGATGCCTTTTTTCGAAAAAAGCTGAAAGGCCGCCTGTTCAATTTTTTTTTTGGTTTCCTGGCTTCTCTGCTGTTTGGGGATTCTGGTTTTGTCCATGCCGCACCTTTCTGTTGACGACTTTAAAGTGAATTCTTATTCATATTATTATAATTGTATTATTTACTTTTATCATTCATTTTTTTATTGACAATGTGAACTTTATTTCATATTTTTTATTTTAACATTCACCGTCGGTTTTGTCAAACGGAGGTCACATGCAGGCACTGCAATTAAACATTACGCCGTTAACCTTTGTTGCCGGAAAGATTTGCGCCGCAATGTTGGGTAAATCCGCTTATTATCGGGGTCCCGGCAGAACCATAAAACTGGTTGATATTCCCGAGCCGTCACTGCCGTCGCCGGACTGGGTTAAAATCCGGACGATTGCCTGCGGGTTCTGCGGCAGTGATTTGAACCTGATCATGTTGCATGACTCACCCAGCGCCCAGCCCTTTACCTCGTTCCCCTGTGTCATCGGCCATGAATTCGTAGGGGAGGTTGTAGAAACCGGTTCGCAGGTCAACGGTTTTTCCGTCGGGGACCGGGTGGTCGTCAATCCCGCTCTGAGCTGCCGTGCCCGGGGCGTTGAACCTTTGTGCCCCAGTTGTCGGGTTGGTCGCGAAGGAAACTGTGAGCAAACGGCGGAAGGCGCCTTTGCGCCCGGAATGTTTCTGGGTATCTGTAAAGATCTTAACGGCGGATTCGCCCCTTATGTGGCGGCCCATCAAAGCCAGCTTTTTCATGTGCCGGCGCCGTTAACGACCGATATGGCGGTAATGACCGAACCGGTTTCAGTTGCCCTGCAGACCGTGTTTGACAACCGGCCGGTGGGAAAGGAAAAGATTCTGGTCATCGGCGGCGGGGTTATCGGCAACCTGGTGATCCAGTCTGTAAGGGCGCTTGCTCCGGACTGCCGGATTTCCGTGATAGAGCCTTCGCCATTTGCCGCCGAACTGGCCCTTGCCTGCGGCGCCGAGAACATTATCCCCCCGGCTGAAATTTTTTCTAAAACAACCGAAATTACCGGTGCCAGGCTATATAAACCCATGATCGGCCAACCGGTTCCCATGGGCGGTTTTGACCGGGTTTATGACACCGTCGGTGCGGCCGCCACCCTTAACCTGAGCATGCGGGTTTTAAAAGCCATGGGGACGTTAAGCGTGGTGGGCATCGGCGGTGATGTCAAGCTGGATCTGACCCCGTTGTGGCTGAAGCTTCAGACAATCAAGGGGGTTTTTGCCTACGGCACGGTGAATGATAACGGAAGGCAGCGTCATGTGTTTGAAGTGGCCATGGACATGATGGCGCAGAATAAGATCGAAGCGGAAAAACTGGTTACCCACCGTTTTCGGCTGGAAGATTATCGCCGTATGATCGAGGTCAACATGAGCAAGGGCAAGCGCAGGGCCATGAAAACCGTTGTGACCTTCGATTCAACAAAACCCTAGAAATGTTTCTATAAAACAATGAACGAGGATACTTGTTATGAGATTGAAAATTTTATTGTTCGGACTGTACGGGCTGTTGTGGTTTTCATCCAAAACCAACACCTCATTTAAAAAGTTTATCCGCAAAGCCAGGGTCAGGATGATGATCAGGACCGAAGACGGTCGATATGCCAGGTTGTTCATATTTGATATGGGAAAAATCACCACCGTCACCGATCCCGATCAACCCTTTGACGCGGCCCTGACCTGGAAGGATCCGAAAACGGCTTTTTCCGTCCTGCTCAAGCAGAACATGGAGGCCATTTTTTATGCCGCCGCGGACGGAAATCTGAAGATTGAAGGGATGCCGGTGTATGCCCAGTGGTTTGACGCGGCAATGGGCCATATCATGTAGTTAAGACAAACATTAACTTCGGAAAATAACAAAAAAATAATCATCGCCAGCAAGAAAGGGAATCCCAATGTCAAAGTCAACCATCTCAGGCGGTCATCTTGTGGCCAGGTATTTGAAAGAAAATGAGAACATAACCCACGTATTCACGCTTTCCGGCGGCCATATCGAAGCCATTCTGGACGGTATGACCGAATACAACATCACCGCCATTGACGTCCGCCATGAACAGGTGGCGGCCATGATGGCCCATGCCTGGTCCGTTTACAACAATACGCCCGGTGTCTGTCTGGTGACGGCCGGTCCGGGATTTACCAACGCCCTGACCGGTATTGTAAATGCCCATCTGGAAAACGTTCCCCTGGTCGTGCTTTGCGGCCGTCATCCTGTCCGGGACGACCTTAAAGGGGCGCTCCAGGAAATGAACCAGATTGATATGGTCAAGCCGGTGACCAAATGGGCTGCCACCTGTTATGACCCCCGGCGCATCCCCGAATACCTGTCCATTGCCTTCCGTCAGGCCACCATGGGGCGGCCCGGGCCGGTATTTCTGGAACTGCCGCCGGATATCCTGTTTGCTGAAATCGACAGCAGCAGTGCCCCGGTCCCGTCTCGCAGGCGTCATAAAACCGCGGTCCGGCCGGAAACATCCGATCTGGAAGCAGCCGCACGTATTATTAACAGTGCCCAAAAGCCGGTTTTGATCGGCGGCAGCGGTATCGGTATGAGCGATTGCGGCGCCAGTCTCAAGTCATTTGTAGACAAGACCGGTATTCCGTTCGCACTGGTCAACTACGGCCGGGGCGTGTTACCGGATGATCATCCGCTTTCGTTGAGTGAAGGCGGTTTTACAGGTATTGCTTCGGGCCTGCCGGTGGCAGACGTGGTCGTTGCGGTGGGGCTGAGATTCAACTGGGTCCTGCAGTCCGGTCAGCTTTTTCCCGATGCCAAGGTCATCCGCATTGACATCGATCCCAGCGAGCTTGACCGTAACATGACCGCCACGGTGGGACTGGAAGGAGATGCCGGCATGGTGCTGGATCAACTCCTGCCGCTGGTGGAAAAGCGGGATCATACCGAATGGGTGGACACGTTCAAGCGGGCCTGCACCGCGTTTATGACAACCGAACTCGAAAAACGGCAGCAGCCGTCCGATCCCATTCACCCGGCCCGGCTGGTGGAGCAGGTGATGAGTGTTTTCGGCAATGATGCCTACTATGTGGCCGACGGCGGAGACACCACCTATTACGGCCTGTCCGGTTTTTCCTCGGTTCACCGGGCCGGTGTCCTGATTCCGGCCGGCGGTTTGCTGGGCTGCCTGGGCACCGGTATCCCTTTTGCCCTGGCCGCCAAACTGGCCCATCCGGACAAGCCGGTCATTGTTTTAAACGGTGACGGTTCCTTCGGTTTTAACAGCATGGAGTTCGACACGGCCGTGCGTCACAATATCCCCATTATCTGCGTGGTCAACAATGACTGTGCCTGGGGCATGATCAAGCATTCCCAGGAAATCAGCCTCGGGCATGACCGCTGCACCTGCAGCGAACTGGGCATGCGTCACTACGAAAAGATGGTGGAAGGATTAGGCGGTTACGGTGAGCTGGTCACCAAAGACGAGGAGATCGTACCTGCCTTAAAACGGGCCGTGGCATCCGGGAAACCGGCCTGCATCAACGTGGTTACCGATCCGACTGTGACCAGCCAGGCCACGATTCTGTTTTATCAGAGCTTTGGTGAGTTGTAAATTTTCGGTTTTATTTAAAAAAATCGTTCTGGGCCAGAAAGCGGTACCATTCACGGCCTTTTTTATGATCGTTGAAGATGAGCCAGTGGCCGCCGGTAAGGAAGTGATAGTGGGTCAGATCCCAGGCCTCGCAAAGACCCCGGGTATGTTCAACAGGACACAGTTTGTCTCCCCGGGAGGCAATAACCAGGATCCTGTCTGCCGTCAGGCGGGGGCGCATGTTGGCCGGAGAATGAAACGTCCAGACCTGCCTGATTTTTCCTGCCAACTCAGATGAAACAGGGAAGGGTAACCTGGCTGAATCCGGTCCGAACGGCGCCGAGAAGTTTACGGCCGGCACCATCATGGCCGTAAAGGCCGGGCGGTCAGAAAGACAGGTGAACAGGGCGGCATTGTATCCGCCCAGGCTGGCGCCGATCAGGCCGATTTTTTTCATTCCCAGTTCGTCTAAAATCAGAATTGTACTTTGCAGATCGTGCATGGTCTGCCCGAAACATTCACATGTCATGGGCACATTGTCCGGCTGCAGGAATATCCCCCGTCGCATTCTGTTGCCCGGCGCTCTTCTCCAGTGAAAGGGGGTGATGAACAGGGCCACGTCAAGCCCCTGTTCAAATAATTTTCTGACTTTAAACATCCGTGCCGCCTGCCGGGGGTCACCCAGCATGAAGCCATGCAGGCAGAGTACGGTGTCCCGGGGCCTGTCACCATGGGTCCAGCGAATGAGATAACCGGAGCGGTTGTTCTCAAAGTCATTATAGCTGTCAGCCAGCATCGGATTTCTGGTTTCATATCCGCTGGGAAACGACCAGACCTGTATTTTTCCTTCATGATATGGCTTTGTTTCAACCAGACGATAGGTCGGTGCCAGTCCAGGCAGACGGAAAAATGACGCCGGTGACTGGATGAATCCATTATCAATGTAATAGTCGAGCTGCTGTTCGTAGGTGGCAAGGTCAATATGGCGTTTGGGCTTGAACGGCAGCAACAGTTTGGGCGGGGCCAGAAACAAGCTGTCAACCACGCCGCCTGCAGCATCTAAAAACGGATGTCTAGAGGGGGACATGACCATTTCTCCCTTATTTATGGGTGCCTTTGAGCCAATCGTATTTTAATCGTTTTGTACCATGATATTTTCCATCCGGCAACCGTACCCGGCGTTATTTTTTAGGACAGGGATTTCACGGATTACACGGGATAAAGGCGACCGGCGGGGCGCCCCAGGGACCGTGGGGAACGTCCATGAACAATGTAGGGGCAGGCCCCCGTGCCTGCCCGGTGAAGGGCAACCACAGGGGGTTGCCCCTACAGGCCTTGGGTATTAAGAACAACCGCGGGTTGCCCCTACGAGGCCAGACATTACCAAGGTCTACTTAAAAAACTTTAAAACCTAAAACTTTTTAAACAATTGTGAAATAAGCCAAAAAAGGATTGCCATAAAGCCATAATAGTGCCATTATTCGAAAAATATGGGGACAGGTCATCAAGTTTAAAATTATTTAATAAAATAGGGTTGTTATGATTCGAGCGGTTGTCGTTGGCGCTACCGGATATGCCGGCGCCGAACTGGTCCGGCTGTTGGCCGGGCATGTGGACGTGACGGTCACCATGGTTACATCCCGTCAGTATGCCGGGCAGTCAATGTCAGATATCTATCCGGCCTTTGGTGGTACTGTGGATATAACCATCAGTGAATTCTCCGCTGATGCAGTAGCAGATAACGCGGATGTGGTATTTACGGCGCTGCCCCACGAGTTACCCATGACCATTGTTCCAGGTCTGGTGGATCGCGGATGCCGTGTCATCGATTTATCGGCTGATTTCCGGTTTTCCGATCCGCTGGTCTATGAAACCGCCTACCAGAAACATACCGCCCCGGATTATTGCGCCCAAAGCGTGTATGGCCTGTGTGAGATATATCCGGATCAAATTAAAACGGCCCGCCTGATAGGCAATCCCGGATGTTATCCCACCAGTGTCCTGCTTCCGCTTATTCCGTTGGTAAGAGAAAAAATCATCAAGATTGAAACCATTATTGCGGATGCCAAATCGGGTGTCAGCGGTGCCGGCCGGTCGCTGTCTTTAGGGACGCATATCTGTGAGGTCAGTGAATCCTTCAAGGCCTATAAAGTCAACAGCCATCGCCATGCCCCGGAAATGGAGAGTGTGTTAAGTGCCGAGGCGGGCGCTGCCGCCCGGCTGGTGTTCGTACCCCATCTGGTGCCCATGATTCGGGGGATGCTGACCACGATTTATGCCGATCTGCAA
Organism: Desulfosudaceae bacterium; assembly: GCA_963674745.2. Taxonomy (GTDB): domain Bacteria; phylum Desulfobacterota; class Desulfobacteria; order Desulfobacterales; family Desulfosudaceae; genus JBFMDX01. Next base: position 446,893 of record CAXXDV010000003.1, read on the forward strand.
AAAGATGTGTCCGTTGGACATGTCCTGGATATACTGGGTGAAACTTACAACAACAAAAAGTTTGTTCGCCTTTGTCCGGAAGGGCGTTTCCCTGAGACAAGATTCGTACGCGGCAGCAATTATTGCGATATCGGCGTGGCCGTGGACACCCGGAGCCGGCGGTTGATACTGGTGTCGGCAATTGATAACCTTGTCAAAGGCGCATCCGGACAGGCGGTTCAGAATATGAACCTGATGTTTAATATTGACGAGAGCCGGGGACTTGATATGATGCCCTTTCCAGTTTAACGACAGGTAAAGGGGTGCCGTCCCATTGGAACGGTTTGGGGGTGCCCGTGGCCGTGTGCTTCACCGGGCAAAATAACGATGATATAGGGAGGTTATGATGGGTATGCAAAAAGAAAGAATTGTCTTGCTGGTTTGCTGTGTGATGATCATGGCACTGGCTGGCCTGGGGGTCAGCGGCTGCTCTTCCGACAAGAGCACCGAAACACCCAAGGCTGAAAAAGCCGTGGAACAGCCTGCGGCCGAAAAGGCTGCTGAAAAACCGGCAGTTGAAAAGGAAACAGCCAAGGCAGAAGAAGGTTGCGGCAAAGAAGAACCCGCCAAAGAAGAACCTGCACCCAAAAAGAAAGGCCCTTCTCTGGATCAGTGGAAACCGGCCTTTGACCCTTCAGGTGCTGAATACAAATGTATTGTATCTAATGTGTCCCATCCGGTTATCAAGGGGGTTTACGCCGGATTTGCCATTCGTGACGCGCTGTGGGAGGCGACCAACGGGCGGATTTACCTTGATTATAAACCGTTTTCCATGCTCGGTGGAGAAGTCGAAGTGCTGAACCAGCTTCAGATGGGTGCCATTCAGGGTATGGCCGTGAGCTCAGTGGCCGCCACCAACCTCGGTCCCCGGTTCGGATTGATCAACCTGCCGTTTCTGATCAATTCCTTTGACAAACTGGACAAATTTATTGCCAGCGGTGACCTGTTTGAACATTTTATGATGGCCATGGATCACCAGGGCATCATCGGCCTTGATATCACCGGTTATGGAAATTACGGCTGGGCAACCACCACCCCGGTCAGAAAAATCGAAGACGCCAAAAAGGTCAAGTTCCGTATTGCCGAAGCCGCGGTAAACAATCTGGCTTACAAGGCCTGGGGGTTCAACCCGGTGGTCATGCCCTGGCCGGACGTGCCGGTGGCATTGAAGCAGGGCGTTATCGACGGCCTGGATCATACCCCCATGGTATGCAACATTACCAAGAAGTTTGAGGTCTGCAAATATTTCACCCAGCTTAACTATGCCCAGGGCCTGTTTATCTGGATTTTTAACAAGGCCTGGTTTGAAAGCCTGCCCGAAGACCTGCAGCAGACTTTTACGGAAGTGGTTCACAAGGTGTGCGCGGACATTCGCAAGCAGACCGTGTTGCAGGAAGATGAACAAATCGCCGCCGCCAAGGCCAACGGCATCGAGTTTATCACGTTGCCCGAAGATGAGATGGCCCTGTTGAAAAAACAGGCCAACGACGTCTATGGGGAATTCTCTGAAGAAATTAACAAACTGTATCCTGGAGATACTTACCGCCCGGAAAACTACCTCAAGGAAGTTGAGGCCTATATGGGTTACAGCGTGGATTAAAAAGGGCGTAAAATAACTGGCAGTGACAGGAGGCCGTGTGACGGCCTCCTGTTTTCTGTTTTTTACGGCCCGGTCGAATCCGGCGGGAGTCTGTAGATGGTTGAAAAAACATTAAGAATATTGGACAAAGCGCTCTCATTTTTTGAGTCTTGGACGCTTTTTATAACGGTCTTTATCGCTTTAATCGCCCTGTTTGTAAATGTCGTGCTGCGTTATGGTTTTAATTATTCCCTGGCCTGGTCAGAGGAGTTGATCCGGATTGTGATTGTTTATACGACCCTGATCGGTTGCAGCGCAGCGGTTAAAAGCGGCACCATGATAAAAATAGACGCATTGGTCCAGATTGTTCCCCGGCTGAAGACACCGCTTTCCTATTTCAGCAACCTGGTTACGCTGATCTTTTCGGGGATGCTGGTTTATTACGGATGGCAAATTGCCGCCATGCAGGCGAGGACCTGCCAGAAGACCGTTATTATGGAAATTCCTTATGTCCTTATATATGCCTTTCTGCCCCTGATGGGCGTTATGATGGGTATCCGAATCCTGCAGGTATTGTACCGGGATATAACGGGACGGGATATTTTTAAACAGGAAAAGGATGCCTGATAAAGGCTGGCTGGTTTTTTCGGGTATGCCAACCCAAAAGGCTGAAAAATTATGGAAATAAGTTATCTTATTGTTCTGCTGATACTGCTCGGAACCATGGCCGCCTACGTGCCGGTATTTATGTGCCTGTTTTTTACGGCCGTGTTGAGTTTTATCTTTTTTACTGACCTGCCGCTGCTGCTGCTGATTCAGACCTTGTTGAAGAGCCTGGACAATTTTGCCCTGGTGGTCGTGCTGTTTTTTATCTTGTGCGGAAACATTATGACCGCCGGCTCCATTGTGGACCGGCTGATCAAGTTCGCCAACGTTCTGGTCAGCTGGCTGCCGGGAGGGCTTGGCATGGCCGGCGTGCTGGCTTGCGGGCTTTTTGGCGCTATTTCAGGTTCTACCGTGGCCACGGTGGTCGCTCTGGGGTCCTTCATGATTCCGGCCCTGATTGAAAACGGTTACAAAGAAAACTACACCCTTGGTGTCATGACCACCTCGCCCAACCTGGGGGTTATTATTCCGCCCAGTATCGGTATGATTCTTTACAGCATGATCAGCAATGTGTCTCTGGAAGGACTTTTCCTGACGGGTTTCGTGCCGGGCATGTTGATTATGCTCGGGGTTTGTGTTTACACCTACTTCGTATTCCGGAAAGATAAAGCCATCAAGGTCTCGCCTGTGCCCGGGCTGGCTGAGTTATGGGCGGTCTTCAAAGTAAGTGTCTGGTCCCTGCTGCTGCCGGTGATTATTTTCGGCGGGATTTTTTCCGGCATGTTTACCGCCAACGAGGCGGCGGTCGTGGCCTGCGTGTACGCCTTTATCGTCGAGTTATTTATTCATAAAAGCATTAAATTCGATGACGTCAAGCAGATCACCGTGAGTTCGGCGGTCACATCGGCCACCTTGTTGATTATTGTGGCGGGTGCGACCTGTTTCGGCCGCTATCTGACCCTTGAAAATCTCCCGGGCCAGATTACCGGTGCCGTTATCTCCAGTATTCAATCACCGGTTGCCTTTCTGCTGGTCATCAATGTCCTGCTCCTCGTCATCGGCATGTTCATGGATATCATTTCAGCCACCCTGATTCTGGGGCCGGTCTTTTTACCCATGCTGGGTGCATTTAATATTGATCCCATTCATTTCGGGTTGATTATGACGGTGAATCTTGCTATTGGATATTGTACCCCGCCGATGGGGGTCAGTTTATATATTACCGGCGCCATCGCGGACCGGGACCTGATATATGTCTCCAAGGCCGTGTTGCCGTTTGTGATTATTCAGTTGATCGTTCTGGGTATGATTACTTATCTGCCGGACGTCGTATTATGGTTACCCCGGATGCTGGGGTTTATTGGATAAACAACACATTTGGAAGAAAATGGAGAAAAGGAGTCGAAAATGTCTGCAACATTAATCAAAGGAACTGAAATCCGGGAAGCGATCCTGGAAGAAATTACTGCTGAAGTTAAGGAGCTCAAGGAAAAACATGGCCAGGTACCCGGTCTGGTAACGATACTGGTAGGCGAAAATCCCGCTTCCATATCTTACGTGACGCTTAAAATCAAAACGGCCGAACGGGTTGGCTTCAAGGAAGTACAGGATTCCCAGCCGATTGATATTTCCGAAGAAGACCTGCTGGCCCTGATTGATAAATACAACAATGACGACAGTATTGATGGTATTCTGGTTCAGCTGCCGTTGCCGAAACAAATCGACGAAAAGAAGGTGCTCAATGCCATAAATCCGGACAAGGATGTGGATGGTTTTCACCCGGTCAACGTGGGCCGTCTGATGATCGGTGGCAATGAAGTCAAGTTTCCGCCCTGCACCCCGGCCGGGATCCAGGAAATGATCGTGCGGGCCGGTGTTGAGACCAGCGGCGCGGAAGTGGTCGTTGTCGGACGGTCCAATATTGTCGGCAAACCCATCGCGAATATGATGCTGCAGAAAGGTCCCGGCGCCAATTCCACGGTTACCATTGTCCATACCCGTACCAAAGATATGGCCGCGCATTGCAAACGGGCCGATATCCTGATCGTGGCAGCCGGTGTCCCCGATCTGGTCAAACCGGAATGGATTAAACCCGGCGCCTGCGTTATCGATGTCGGCGTCAACCGCGTCGGCGAAAAGCCCAGTGCCAAAGATCCCAGCAAGATGGTAGCCGTTTTGAAGGGTGATGTTGATTTTGACGCTGCCAAGGAAATTGCCGGTTATATCACCCCGGTACCGGGCGGCGTCGGCCCCATGACCATTACCATGCTGATGAAAAACACCTTGAACTCGATGAAGTTCAAACTCGGTTTGATGTAGTTCATTTTTTTTCACACGCCGGCATAATATCCATGCCGGCGTGTGAATTTTTTGTTGACAAAAGCTTGTAAAGAAGATTAAAAAGACTTTTGTCCACAAAGAGCGGGAATAACTCAGTGGTAGAGTGCAACCTTGCCAAGGTTGAAGTCGCGGGTTCAAATCCCGTTTCCCGCTCCATTTTTTTTTAGGCGGCATAGCCAAGTGGTAAGGCATCGGTCTGCAAAACCGACATTCTCCGGTTCAAATCCGGATGCCGCCTCCACCACAACTCTCCCCGGGAACCAGCCAAGATGAACAATGATTTTTGTATAATTCCGTTACGGGCGGCTGTGGAAGCCGGTACCGCTATTTTGGAAGTTTATGGGTCGGATTTTACCGTTGAACATAAAGCGGATGATTCGCCCCTGACGCTGGCTGACCGGCGGGCCCATAACATCATTATCGCCTACCTTGATGCTACCGATATCCCTGTTTTGAGTGAAGAAGGGCGGAACATTCCTTTTGAAGAACGGCAGGGGTGGGAAAAGTTGTGGATTGTCGATCCGCTTGACGGTACCAAAGAGTTTATTAAACGTAACGGTGAATTTACCGTCAATATCGCGTTGATTGAAAACGGCCGGCCGGTTTTCGGTGTTGTATTCGTGCCCGTTAAATCCGTTCTGTATTTCGGCGCCAGGGACCTGGGGGCTTATGTGATTGAAGACGCGGGTGTGATCAGCGATATTGCCGCCGGTAACATTGCGTCCATTGATGATGTGCTGGCCGGTGCGCTCAAATTGCCAAGAGCGCTGCCGCCACGGACAGTGATTAAAGTCGTCGGTAGCAGATCACATTTAACTGATGAAGTTAAAGCCTTTGTGGAAGAGATGCGAAGCAGGCATGGCGAGGTGGAATTTACCAGCGCCGGCAGCTCGCTTAAGATCTGCCTGGTTGCGACAGGTGAGGCGGATATTTATCCCCGACTGGGCCCCACCATGGAGTGGGATATCGCGGCGGGACACGCTGTCGCCGAAAATGCCGGCGCCCGTTTTTATTGCCATGGGACAAATCAGCCGATGGTATATAACAGGGAGGATCTCCTGAATCCCTGGTTTGTGGTTGAACGGGCCGGTTTTTCAGACTGATATGAACAGGTAACCCTAATCCGGAGGGACTGCATGTTATTCCCTGTAATTCTGGCCGGGGGCTCTGGTACGCGACTCTGGCCGCTTTCCCGGCAATTTTATCCCAAGCAGGTTATGCCTTTGACCGGGCAAGACACCATGATTCAGGAAACGGTTAACCGTCTGAAGAACGTCCCGGAGATTGGCGCTCCCATTGTCCTTTGTAACGACACCCATCGTTTTATGGTGGCCGAACAATTGCGCCGGAGTGATTCTCAATCGGCAACCATTGTGCTGGAACCGGTCGGGAGAAATACCGCGCCGGCAGTGGCAGTGGCGGCCCTTATGGGGCTGGAAAAGGACAACGACGCCGTGCTTATGGTGATGCCTTCCGATCATTATATCGCCGACGGACGGGCTTTTCTGGAGGCCCTGGCTGTCGGTCGTATTTTCGCCGAACAGGGCGCGCTGATCACTTTCGGGGTGGTGCCGGACGCGCCTGAGACCGGTTATGGTTATATCAAAAAAGGCGGCCCCCCGGATATCCCCGGACAAGTGCCACCGGCATCGGACGGGGTTGCCATGATTGATTCGTTTGTCGAAAAACCGGACAGAGAAACGGCCGAGGCATATCTCAAATCAGGGGAATATTTCTGGAACAGCGGTATGTTCATGTTTAAGGCCGGAAGCGTGATCGATGAGCTTGAGCGTTTTGCGCCGGAAATTGTGTCCCAATGCCGGGAGGCAGTGGCCAAAGGCCGGTCCGATCTTGATTTTTTCCGTCTGGATGAAACGGCTTTTACTGCCTGTCCGTCCGATTCCATCGACTACGCGGTAATGGAGAAAACCGATAAAGGGGTCATGGTACCGTTGTCGGCCGGGTGGAACGACCTCGGTTCCTGGGAAGCCTTATGGGGCGTCGGCGGTAAAGACGATCAGAATAACGTGATAGAGGGAGATGTCGTTATTCATGACGTGACCAATTCTTATTTGCGTGCTTCTTCCCGGATGTTGGCCGCGGTCGGGATCGACAATCACATTGTCGTGGAAACCGCTGACGCCGTGCTGATTTCACCCCGCCACCGGGCCCAGGATGTTAAAGCGATTGTGGACCAACTCACGCAGGACAGTCGAAAGGAGGCCTTGAGCCACAAGACAGGCTATCGACCCTGGGGGACGTGTGAACAACTGGTTGTTTCCCAACAGTTCCATGTTAACCGGCTGACTGTTCGGTGCGGGGAGAAGCTGTCCCTGCAAAAACACCAGCATCGCGTTGAGCACTGGGTGGTTTTATCCGGAACGGCCCGGGTCACCAAGGGCGAACAGACCTTTGACCTGGTGGCCAACGAATCGGTCTATCTGCCGGCCGGTGTTGAACATCGACTGGAGAATATTGGAGATAACGCTCTGGACGTGATCGAGGTGCAGACCGGTAATTTTCTGGGAGAAGAAGATATTGAGCGACTGGAGGATGTTTACGGCCGATAGTATCCCGGATATTTCATGAATTTTATGATTTGGTGCTTTTAAAAATGTTTAAATCGGAACGGAGAAAAACACGGCAGATTCATGTCGGTGATGTGGCCATTGGCGGTGACGCCCCGATTTCGGTTCAGTCCATGACCAATACGGTCACGGCCGATGTGACGTCCACGGTCGGACAGATTGCCCGCCTCCAGGACGCGGGATGTGAAATTGTCAGGGTGGCGGTGCCGGATATGGAAGCCGCTGAGGCGATTCCATCTATTAAATCGGCGATCCAAATCCCCTTGATAGCCGATATTCATTTCAACTGGCGACTGGCCGTGGCCGCAATCGAAGCCGGAGCCGATGGTCTGCGGATTAATCCGGGTAATATCGGGGGCAAGGAGAAAACACTCAAAGTTATTGCCCGGGCAAAAGACAGGGGGGTGCCCATCCGCATCGGGGTTAATGCCGGATCCGTGGAAAAAGACCTTCTGGAAAAACACGGCGGCCCGACGCCGGCGGCCATGGCGGAGAGCGTTTTTCGCAATATCGAGTTGTTTCACGAGGCCGATTTTCATAATATCAAAATATCCATCAAGGCTTCGGATGTTTATCGCACGGTCGAGGGTTACCGACTGGTCTCCGAACAGTGCGATTATCCCCTGCATGTCGGGGTTACGGAAGCAGGCGGGTTGTTCCCCGGGCTGGTCAAATCATCGGTGGGGATCGGGTTGTTGCTGGCCCGGGGGATCGGTGATACCATTCGGGTATCCCTGACCCGGGATCCGGTCGAAGAGATCAGGGCCGGGTTTGAGATTTTAAAAGCCCTGGACATTCGTCGGGTAGGACCGGAGATTATTTCCTGTCCCACTTGCGGGCGGTGCCGTATCGATCTTTTTTCAATAGCCGAAGCGGTGGAAAGCGGGTTGATGAAGATGCGGGCGCCCTTTTCCGTGGCAGTGATGGGATGTGCCGTGAATGGCCCGGGAGAGGCCAAAGAAGCGGATATCGGCATCGCCGGTGGTGATGGTGCCGGGGTATTGTTTAAAAAAGGACAGATCGTCGCCACCATGCCGGAAGATAAGCTGGTGGAAGCTTTGTTGACAGAGGCGGCGCGGCTGGAACAGGCATGGCAGAAGAATGAAGGCTGAAGATGAGTAAAGAGGAATATTATGGGTAAACAGGCGCAAGCGGGGATTTCTCCGACACGTAATGAAAATTATGCTGAATGGTATCAACAGGTCGTCAGGGCGGCGGATATGGCCGAAACATCTCCTGTCCGCGGTTGTATGGTGATCAAACCGTGGGGTTATGGTTTATGGGAAAATATCCGTTTTACACTTGACCGGATGTTCAAGGACTGTGGTGTCAAAAACGCTTATTTTCCGATTTTTATTCCCCTGGCTTTTCTTGAAAAGGAAGCCGATCACGTGGAAGGGTTTGCCAAGGAATGCGCGGTTGTGACCCATCATCGACTGGAAAAATCCGGAAAGGGACTTGTTCCGGCCGGTGAGCTGAACGAACCCCTGATTGTAAGGCCCACCTCGGAAACGATTATCGGCGATGCCTTTTCCCGTTGGGTTAAAAGTTATCGGGATCTGCCGGTCATTATCAATCAATGGGCCAATGTCGTCCGCTGGGAAATGCGGACCCGGATTTTCTTGAGGACCAGTGAGTTTTTGTGGCAGGAAGGACATACCGCCCATGCGACCGAGAAGGAAGCCCTGGAGCGGATGGTCCAGATGCTGGATATATATGAAATTCTGGCCAGAGATTACCTGGCCATACCGGTTATCAAAGGCCGAAAAACCGAGACAGAGCGTTTCCCCGGAGCGGTAGAAACCATGTGCATTGAAGCCATGATGCAGGACCGCAAAGCCCTTCAGGCCGGTACTTCTCATATGCTGGGCCAGAATTTTGCCAAAGCCTCGGATATCCGCTTCCAGACGGAAAAAGGCGAGGAGGCCTTTGCCTGGACAACCTCCTGGGGCGTTTCCACCCGTTTGATCGGCGGGCTGATCATGACCCATGCCGATGATGACGGGATGATCATGCCGCCACGAATATCGCCGGCACAGGTCGTGCTGCTGCCGATTATACGTAAAGACACGGATCGGGAGCCGGTGATGAGGGCTGTCGAAAACCTGGCCCGACGATTACGGGAAAAAACATATGCCGGCCGGCAGATGGAAGTTGAAATCGATGACAGGGATATTGGCGGGGCTCGAAACTGGGAATGGATTAAAAAAGGCATTCCCCTCAGGATTGAAATCGGCCCCAGGGATATTGAGAAAAATTCCGTTTCAGTCGCCCGTCGGGACATGAACCATAAGGAAAAAACGTTTATGGGGATCAGTCGTTTTGAAGCGGATATTACGGATATCCTGGACGAGATCCAGGCGACATTGTTAAAACGAGCAGTTGATTATCGGGAGCAGCACACGGTTTCCATTGATTCCAGAGAAGGCTTTTATGAATTTTATACGCCGCAGGACGCTGAAAATCCGGAAATCCATGGCGGGTTCGCCCTGTCGCCCTGGTGCGGTTCCGCAGAATGTGAAAAGCAGATCAAAGAAGATCTCTCGGTTACGATCCGCTGCCTGCCGGATGATGCCGGTGCCGGGCAGGCAGAAGCCGCACCATGTATCTGTTGCGGCGGGAAGGTTACGAACAGGGCTATTTTTGCCAAAGCCTACTGATGTTGCCGGTTTACAAGCGGAAAGTGGTTAAGTAACGAAAGGCTTTAGCCTTCCAGAAAAGCGGTTTTAAGGTTTTAGAGTTTTAAGTGATTAAGTGATTATGTGGTTATGTGTTTATGTGGCGTAAAAGCTTTAGTGACTATGTAGGGGCACGGCGTGCCGTGCCCTATTACATTCAGTGGTTAATTGGTTAAGGGATTTTGGCTTTATTTACTGACAAATCAATCCTTATTGGATAAAATAATAAGCCAGAGTAAAAAACAGGTTGGAAACTTTATAAAATATGCCAAAAGCGTTTATAAGTTTTTTCAATAACAGGCACTTGACCCCTCGACCCCTTGAATCCTTGAACCCTTGAACCCTGTACGCCGACTAAATTAAAAAATAAAAATATTGCTTAGCTTTTTAGATTTGAGAAATAAACTAGGTTCAGCTGATCCATGATTCGCATCAATGACATTCTTGACACCATGCTGAGGTATAACCCGGACGGTGATACCAGCCTGGTGGAAAGAGCTTATATTTATTCCGCAAGGGTCCATGAAGGACAGGTGCGTCTTTCCGGGGAACCCTACCTTTCTCACCCGCTTGAGGTGGCCGGTATTCTGGCTGATATGAAGCTCGACAGTGTCTGTATATCGGCCGGGCTGCTGCACGATGTCCTGGAAGATACCAGCGCCACAGAAGACGACCTCGGTGAACTGTTCGGAGAGGAAGTCCTTAAAATCGTGAAGGGGCTGACCAAGCTGAGTGCGTTGCCCTATAACAGCGCTCAGGCGCGGCAGGCGGACAGTATCCGAAAGATGATACTGGCAATGGCTGATGATATCCGGGTTATCCTGATCAAACTTGTTGACCGGCTTCATAACATGCGGACCCTGGACTTTCAGAAAGAACATAAAAAACAGCGTATTGCCAGAGAAACAATGGATATTTACGCGCCCATAGCCGCCCGCCTGGGTATTTACTGGATCAAAAGCGAACTGGAGGAAATCGGTTTCAAAACCCTCAACCCCGAAGAGTATGCCGCGATCAGCGGCAAAGTCAGTAATGATAAAAATGAAAGGGATGTATACATTGAAAGCGTTCGGGAATATCTTATTGAAAAGCTGGCGGAAAACGGGTTAAAGGGTGATGTCGCCGGCCGGCATAAGCAGATATACAGTATTTATCACAAAATGATGACCCAGGAACTGCCCTTTGATGAGATTTACGATATTATTGCCTTCCGGATCATTTTAGACACCGTTCAGGAATGTTATGAGGCGCTGGGTATTGTCCATTCCCTGTGGCGACCCATTGCCAAGAAGTTCAAGGATTATATCGCACTGCCCAAACCCAACATGTACCAGTCACTGCATACCACCGTATTCGGCCCTTTTGGGGAGCGTGTGGAAATTCAGATCCGCACCAGAGAAATGGATCATGTAGCTACCGCCGGCATCGCCGCTCACTGGAGTTACAAAGAGGGCAGGGCGGTTACGGGAAAAGGCGGCAATCCCTATGCCTGGATTCAGAATCTTGTTGATTCTCAAAAAGACATTGATACCCCGGGCGAATTTCTGGAAGATGTCCGGTTAAATCTTTTTTCAGATGAAGTTCATGTGTTTACACCCGGAGGGGAGATCCGGTCGTTGATCAAGGGGGCGACGCCGGTGGACTTTGCTTACCTGATCCACACTGAAGTCGGACACCAGTGTGTGGGAGCCAAGGTTAACGGACGCATGGTTCAGCTCTCCCATGCATTGAAAACAGGGGATATTGTTGAAATCCTGACTTCCTCAAAAAGTAAACCCAGCAGGGACTGGCTTAATTTTGTCAAAACGCCCAAGGCCCGGTCGCGGATCAAACGCTGGATAAAGGCACAGGAGCGGGATCGGAGTATCCATCTGGGTCGTGAGATGTGCGAGAAAACATTTCACAAATACAGGCTCAATTTTAATGAAATTTCCAATTCTCCTGAAATGACGGAAGTGGTTGCGCATTTCGGTTTCAAGACTGTAGACGACATGATCGAACACATCGGTTATGGAAAAATCACCCCCAAACAGGTGGTGCAGAAGTTTTTTCCAAAAATAAAAACCGAGACCGCACGGGAAGAATCGCTGTTGAACCGGCTTTTCGGCCGCATGATGAAGAAAAAACCGGTGGACGGTGTTATTGTTCATGGGGTAGATGACATGCTGGTCAGGTTTGCCAAGTGTTGCCAGCCCGTTCCCGGAGAACCCATTGCGGGATATATCACCCGTGGGGCCGGTGTTGCGGTTCACCGTGCGGATTGTGCCAATGTCGTCAATGCGTCGACCGAGCGCCGGATTGACGTGGAGTGGGCGGATAAAACACCTTCTAAATACCCGGCCCGAATCCGTATCCGGTCTTATGACCGGCTCGGTCTTCTGGCGGAAATCACATCCCTGGTCAGCCAGCAGGGGGCCAATATTCTGGCCGTTAACACAGAAACCAATGATGACAAAACAGTTGAACTCTTTTTTACGCTGTCAGTGGACGATGCACAGCAGTTGGATAATATCGTTGCCGTGATAAAAAAAATAAAGTCTGTTTACAGCGCTAAGCGGGTGACCAGCTGAAAAGATCAGGGCTTAAAAAGACGGTAAAAAAAACATCTTTTTGAGGTGCCCTTATGATTTCTTGACGACACGCCCTGACTTGATGCATTGCGTACAGACGGTGAGTTTCTGGGTCCGACCGTTGAGCACCGCACGAACTTTCTGGAGATTCGGCAGAAAACGGCGTTTGGTAAGGTTATGTGCGTGGCTGACATTGTTGCCCACCATGGGTTTTTTACCACATATATCGCATTGTCTTGACATTTTTCATCGTCCTTTCAATATTTCAAAAATAATCGAATTTGTCTTTATACAGTCTTTAATTGCCATAGTAAAGCGTTTTTTTGCGGCCGTATATTTATTAATATTCTTCTTCATTCTTTACTTCGTCTGTTTTAATATTTTCCGCCGCTTCTTCCGCTTTAATTTTATCCTGGCAGAGTTCGATATATTGCCTTGCGGCGTCCACATCTCCCACATTCGGGAACCTGGTGACGACGTTATTAAAACGGTTTAACGCGGCCCGGTAGTGTTTTGATTTAAAATAAAATTCAGCTACATAAAACTCATGGGCAGCCAGGCTCCGGCGACATTTGTCAATTGGCTCTACCGCCTTTTGGGCATATTCATGGCCCGGAAACTGTCGGCTCAGCCTGTAAAAAGCGTCAAGCGCCTGTCTGGCCGGTGCCTGATCTCTGTCGATGGTGTCCAAACGGTTGTAGTGGCAGAGTCCGATGCGGTAAATAACAAAAGGGATGGCTTCATTCCGGGGATGCATTCGTTCAAACTCTTCGTAAGCGATGACCGCCTCTTCATAATTTTTCATTTCAAAATAGCAGTCGGCTATTTTCAGATCAGCCAAAAGTGCATGCTTGCTGAACGGGTACCAGTCCCGTAATTTTTTAAAAGCCTCGATGGATTGATGAAAGTGCCTGGTTTCAAAGGCCTGCATACCTTCATCAGCAAGTTGCTCGGCTGTTTTTTCCTCTTTGACGTTTTTAGCGCACCCGACTGCCAGAAAAATTGCCAGCAGGCAGATAATAAAAAGTGATTGTCTTTTCATTAGTGTATCTTAATTTTGTTTTTGGAAACGATAGCGTTGTGTCGGAAATAGCCTGTTTTTCAATAACCGTAAATTTTTATTGTGCTTCTTCCTTATGTAATTGCGTGAATGTTGTCAATATCAAAGTTGATGGCTTCGTAAAAAGTCCAGTTTCCGCGTTGTGCTTCAGCCTTCGGAATTTAACGTACTATTGTGTACACCGGGTTTCTCATGGTTTGTGTGCCTTGAACTTAAACGTTTTACTTTGCCGTACAAATTTCGACTTTTTACGAGTACTTCAAAGTTGATGATGCCATCTTTTCCAATCAGGTGTTTGCCGGCGGGTTCTTGTCCGGCTTTTCCGGTTCGAGCGTCCCCGTGTTGGTTACAATAAAAGAAACAATCCGGTTGGACTTCATGTCTTTTACCGTAATTTTAAAAGGTTCAAGAATAATGGTTTCGCCCGGTTCAGGGATGCGCCCGATTTTCCAGAGGACATACCCGGAAAAGGTGTCATATTCCTTGGAGGCAGGGATGTGCATGGGGATCTTTTCATTGACTTCTTCAATATCTGATTTGCCCAGTACAAGCCATTGGGACTTGTTGATTTTAACGAAATGCGGCTCATATTTGTCCGTTTCGTCAACGATGTCACCTACAAGCTCTTCCAGTACATCTTCCAGTGTGATCAGGCCGGCCACATCGCCATGTTCATTGATGATGATGGCCATGTGATTTTTTCTGTTTTTGAACTGCCTTAACAAGCCGTTTAATTTTTTTGACTCCGGTATAAAGTAGGGCTTGGACATGTATTTGCGGATATTGATCGATTCTCCGGAGCTGGCATATTGCCTGAAAATATCTTTTATATTGATGATACCGATTATATTGCGCAGGTTGTTTTCATAAACCGGAATACGGGTATACCCGGACTTGATGATGTTGGACAGCGGCAGGGGCTTATCCACATCAAGGGCGTACATGTCAGTGGCCGGTGTCATTATCTCCGATGCACTGGTGTCATCCAGTTTGAAAATGTTATGGATGAATTCTTTCTCTTCCCCATTGATCTCGCCTTCTTCTTCGGTCACTTCGACAATGGTTTTTAATTCCTCTTCGGTGATGACCGGGGCCGATTTAATCTTTCCGGTAATCCGGGGGATAAAATTCAGCATGATGATAAACGGAAAGAAGAGCAGTGACAGCCAGTAAAGCGGATAAATCACGATCCGGGCGACCATGATGTTGTTTTTGGCGGCAACCGATTTGGGGATGATCTCACCAAACACCAGGATAAAAAAGGTCATGATGCCGGTTGCGATGCTGACGGCATTATTGGAAAAAATATCAAAGGCAATAGCCGTGGCCAGGGCGGAGGCCCAGATATTAACCAGATTGTTGCCGATAAGGATGGTAGACAGCAGGTGATGGGGGTTATCCTTCATCCTTTTGATCAACAGATCAAACCGGCTTTTCTTTTTGGCCAGATGCTTGGCCTTGGATCTGCTGATGGAGAAAAGCGCTGTTTCAGATGAGGAAAAGAATCCTGACAGCAGCAGCAATACGATCAGAGCACCGACTTGTAAGGTCATGACCTTTTGTCCCTGGATGATAACAGGGGCGGAGGCTTAGATTTTTCCCTGTTTCGATAAAGATGTCTCATTTATTTTTCGAGAGATTTTATTTTTTACAGGTATTAATCCCCAGCGGGACATACAGCGGGCAATAACCGGTGGCGGCGGACATAAAAAAAGAACCGCTGAAAACCAGCAACAGCGCCCAATAGCCTTGAAGATAACCAAGGAAGAAGAGAACAATAATCGTTATTGCAATGGCCAATCTGAATATTCGGTCTATGATTCCTTCATTCACCTGCATGTGTCCCTCCTCAAGGGGCAGACAGTGTTCAGCCTGGCTGCCCGGGTCCTGTTTTGTGTTTATTTTTCATATATAAAGTCAATATGGGGAATAATCAAGAAAAATTGAGTTTGACCGGCACCTGATGCTGGTGGTGCCTTATCGCTGTTGAATGATTAAAGCAGCGCTTTGACGAAAAAAAACAGGATCATCAGGCAGTAAGCGAATTTTATGACAATGCCTGCCAGGTTGCCGACAAAGATACCCCAACCCACGCGAATAGCGTCTTCGGTTTTTTTCCCGGCAAACAGCTCACAAATAACGCCTCCCATCAGCGCGCCGATAAAAATACCCAGCGGTGGAAAGAAAAAAACACCGATGATCATGCCGGCCACAGACCCCCACAGGCCGGCTCTGGACGCACCGTATTTCTTGGCGCCGGCCATGGAAACCAGATAATCAAGAAGGATTGACAACAGTAAGGCGACGGTTCCCATGATCAGAAGAAAGATCAGGGAGAATGACTGCCCGCCTTTGGCCAGATCGATAAAAATCAGGGACAGATAGGCAACCACCGGGCCGGGGATGACCGGCAGAAAACAGCCGGCGATACCGATCAGAATAGATAAAAAACCGATGATGATCAGGAAAACGGTTACCACAATGGCCTTTCGTCGGATAAACCGGATACGGCCGCCGGTGATCTGTTTATTCGACGGTCGTATTAATGGCGTTTTTGGCCGTTTCTGCTTCAGCCATAATTCTTTCGAATAATTCTTTGACCGTCGGGATATCATGAACCAGTCCCACACCCTGGCCGCAGTACAGTACCCCCATATCGATATCACCTTCAGCATACATCTGTCTGGCCTTGTCGCCTGCTACCATGCTGAACGTTTCCTCAAACAGACTGTCGTCTTTTGCCATTTCGTCGCATTTCTGGGCGGCGGAATTGGCCCAGACCCGGAAAGACAAACCAATGGATTTTAAGATCAGCATGGTATCCAGTTCACTGGCCGAGACAAGGGCCTGCTTCAGATTGTCGTGAATAGGGCATTCCCGTGTGGCCAGCATCCGGGTGCCCATGATGACCCCCGCGGCACCCAGGGCCAGGACTGCCAGGGCGCTTCGACCGTCGGACACGCCGCCGCCGGCGATAACCGGAACGTTCAGACTGTCGACCACGGCCGGGACAAGAACCAGGGTGCCGATATCGCCGCTCCCGGTGGTGCCGCCGTTTTCATACCCCACCACGGCAATGATATCCGCTCCGAAGTCGGCCGCTTTTTGGGCGTAACGAACGCCGGCGCA
The DNA here is from genome assembly GCA_963674745.2 of Desulfosudaceae bacterium. Taxonomy (GTDB): domain Bacteria; phylum Desulfobacterota; class Desulfobacteria; order Desulfobacterales; family Desulfosudaceae; genus JBFMDX01. Next base: position 463,482 of record CAXXDV010000003.1, read on the forward strand.
TTTATGGATCCAGGTGATATTGTTTTTCTTAAAACGGTCCCGCATCGGTTCGGACGGTAAATTTCCGGAGGTCTCCACAATGGTCACGTTTTTTTCAGTGATGACATCTATATAGATGTCCTTGTCCATGGTGGTTATGGCCGGTGAGAGATTGAGGTTCACGGCAAAGGGGTTTTTCGTGGTTTTCCGGATGTCGTCAATGGCTGTGGAAAAGGCCTCTTTTGATGTATACATGGTTGAGTCCAGTATGCCCAGCCCACCGGCTTCGGCAACAGCGGCGACAAAAACCGCATTGGTAATGGACATCATGGTCCCCGCAACCAGCGGGTACCGTATCCCCAACATTTCCGTGGCCCTGGTCTTAATCATTTATCCCCCCCCGATTTTACGAACGGTTCAGTCGGTTGTCCGGCAAACGTCTTTATCTTTGCTGTAATCCGTGTGAATTCGTTTGTAACCGCTTTATTTCATAATTGAATCATTATGTAAATAAAAAAGAACGGTGTTTCACCTACGCCCTTATTTGACCGGATACATCGCGCGTCGATTCGGACTTGATTTTTTGGCCCTCGGACCTTGTCGTATTTTTAATGTAGGGGCAACCCCCTGTGGTTGCCCTTCACCGGGCAGGCACGGGGGGCCTGCCCCTACATTATTCATGAACGCCCCAGTGATTTCATGGAGGCCCTCCCCGGCCCGTAGGGGCAACCCCCTGTGGTTGCCCTTCCGCATCCGGGCGGGTCACAGGGGGCCGCCCCTACAATGTTCGCGAGTGGCCTGAAACACAATAATTTTAACCGGCGGTCGCTCCGATGGCGTTTCTGGCAGATTCTGTTTCCGCCATGATCCGGTCAAACAGTTCCTTGACCGTGGGGATATCGTGAACCAGCCCGATTCCCTGACCGCAGGAAATGACACCGACGTCCGTATTGCCGCCGGCATACATCTCTCTGGCTTTATCGCCGGCTACGACACTCAAAACCTCCTCAAAACTGCCCCCGTTTTTTTCGATTTCGGCACATTTCCGGGAGGCGGCATTGGTCCAGACCCGATGGGTGGCGCCAATGGAGCGCATGATCAGCATGGTATCCAACTCGCTGGCCGAGAGCAGGGCGTTTTTCAGATTGTCATGGATAGGGCATTCTTTTGTGGGCATCAAACGTGTGCCCATGATCACCCCTTCGGCGCCCAATGCCAGAACTGCGGCCACACCACGGCCGTCGGATATGCCGCCCCCGCCGATAACCGGAACATCAACAGCGTCAACCACCGCCGGCACCAGCACCATGGTCCCGATATCCAGTTTCCCGGTGGCCCCGCCGTTTTCATAACCGACAACGGTAATGATGTCCGCACCAAGACCGACGGCTTTCTTAGCGTAACGGATGCCGACGCATTTGTGTATCCATGTCATGCCGGCCTTTTTGAACCGGCCGCAAAGATCCTCCGGTGCCGAATGCCCGGATGTTTCAACAATAGGGACCCCTTTTTCGATCATGATATCAACGTAAATATTGTTGTCGATGGCCGTCATGGCCGGAAACAGGTTGATATTGACCGCAAAGGGCTTGTCCGTGGCCTGTTGAATATGGTCAATGGCTGCTGAAAAGTCTTCTCCAGTTTTGTAGATGGCCGAAGCCAGGACACCCAGTCCACCGGCATTGGCGATGGCGGCCACAAATTCGGCCGTGGAAATGGACATCATGGTGCCGCCCACCAGCGGGTATTCGATTCCCAGCATTTTCGTCATTTTGGTTTTAATCATGTGAGTCTCCTTAATGTATTTATATGATTTGATATTATTGATTCGTAGCCTGGAGGATGGTTTGTTCCGTCTCCGTTTGTTATAGCCGGTTATCTTGACACTGATAATCATTTTATTTCATACTCAGGAAGTTTTGCAAACTTAAAAGGGGGGTTCCATGCATCTTTCCAAAGCCGGGACATGGCTGCGTCAAAAATGCGGCAGCCGGCGTGTGGCTGTTTTTTCCGGGCTGGTGTTTGTTGTATCCCAGGCGACGATCGCATATACCATTCGTGATCTGCCGCCGGAGAAGCTGCTTGCACTTCAGACCACGTTTTCCAAAGTTAAATTTCTGTCTATCATCGGAACCTGGAAACTGACCGGTGTTCTGCCGCAATTCAAGGCCCATTTTTACTTCGATTTTTTCCATCCCATCTGGTATGGCATTTTTCTGGCCGCTTTAATGGCATTGTTATTTAATGCCAATGCCGTATCAAAGCGGTTTGACGGGCTGTTATTGATCCCGGTCTTTGCGGCCCTTCTGGATCTGGTGGAGAACGTCGTTGATGTCTCGCTGATGCTCGACATCAGGCGGGTGACTGATACCACCGTTTTTATCGGGGCCCTGGCGGCGAATTTGAAGTGGGCGCTGGCAGGGGCCGGGGTGCTGATTGTGGTTGTTCTGACGATCAGGTTGGTGGTCGGCCGTATGAAGGGAAAGGCGTGAATCAGCAGCGGTCGAGGGGAGCGATAGGAGCAATAATACAATTGGGTGCCACGGGCGTAGGGGCGACCGGCGGGTCGCCCCTACTAACTGAAAGGAGGATTAAATGATAGAGGTAACCATACCCGGTTATAAGACGTTGTGGTTGAATCATCTGGTGATGGACTATAACGGGACCATGGCCTGTGACGGGCGGCTGATCGACGGGGTTCGGGAAAAGCTGGACGTGCTTTGCCGTCAGATGGAAATTCACGTGTTGACGGCCGACACTTTCGGAAAGGCCCGGGCCGAACTGACCGGCGTTCCCGCGGTGCTGTCCATCCTGCCCGAGGGCGATCAGGACCAGGGAAAGCTTCAATATATCAAGGGGCTGGGGGAGGAGCCGGTGGTGGCCGTGGGCAACGGCCGAAACGATAAACTCATGCTCGAGGCCGCCGAACTGGGGATTGCCTTGATCCAGGAAGAGGGCGCCTGTGTGGAAACCGTGATGGCCGCGGATATGGTCTGCCCGGATATTATTTCCGCCCTGACCCTGCTGACCAATACCGGGCGACTGGTAGCCGGTTTACGTCGCTGACCATCAACCGTTTGGGCGGATCTGTTGTATTGCAGACTGTCTGTTCATGAATATTGTAGGGGCAGGCCCCCGTGCCTGCCCGGTGAAGGGCAACCACAGGGGGTTGCCCCTACGGGCCGAAGGGGCTCGAGTCCAAATCAACGCGTAAAATTTTCATGCCCAACCGTCTACCTGTCCAGATACCCGAGATAACCTTTGATGGAATTCTGAATAAAATACCTTTCCCGCCCCAGAACCGTCTCGGACGCATATGCCAGGCCCTGCATCAGGGGATCTGAGCCAATCAGCCGGTCGGTACACCTTTCGAAGATGTTGGCCTCGTCTCCGGCCATTTTTTCTTCACTGATCACATTTTCCCAGAAGCGCAACTGTTGTTTATGCTTTTTCAGCCAGTTGACGGCATCATCCGTCATGATGGTGTGGCCGTAGCAGAGATATTTCGGCTGGTGATCAAGGAGCCGGTCAATACTGGTGATCGATGTATCCATGAAGAATTTCGGCGGGGTGGCCGGCCTGAGGTATGTCACGGATTCCTTAAACTGACTATGGACGCCGCCGGCCTCACCGGCAAACAGGATGCCGTCATCCATGAGAAAGCTGACATGGTGGGGCGCGTGCCCGGGCGTCAGGATGGCTGTTATCGTTTCAGTCGAGAAATCCTGCGCATTGACCAGCAATTCGTCGGAAACCGGCCGAATTTCACCATAGGCACGGCCGATGTCGCCCAGGGTTTTGACGGTTCCCTGCCAGAGCCTCTCCGGGTCAACCAGATGGGGCCGGCCGATTTCGTGGCAGACAATGGGTGTCCCGGGAAAAGCGGTTGAAATTTCCCCGGTACCACCGGCATGATCGATGTGGATATGGGTCAGAAGAATGTAATCAAGGGCTTTAATGCCGATTTCGTTTAAGGCCGCCAAAAGGTCCCCGGTGGTGGCCAGTGGCCCCGGGTCCACCAGCACCGTCTCTTTTCCAAGATAGATCCAGGAACAGATAAAATTGTCAAAGCCGTCAATGGGCGGCGACAGCAGAACCTGGAAAAGCCGGTCTGAATGTTTTTTTATCTGATAATTCATGGCCTTTTTCTCGTGGGGATAGCACAGGCGTTCACTGCCCCAGGCTTTAACGCGCCGTCTTTTTCTTGATGTTTTTGCTGTGGTACCAGGCAATACCGATGCACCAGGCCAGCCCTCCGTAAAGCAGGCCCAGGCCGATGATTAACATAATAATTGCTGCCGGTTTCATGGTTAACCTCGTTCTCGATTATTCGATGCCGTAATCCCTGTCACTATCGGTTGATATCGAAGTCAGTACCCAGGCGCCGATAAAAACTACGGCCATGGTACCGACGCCGATAGCCAGAACTGCGGAAAGTGGGTAATTTCCGTACGGGTGATTTATTTCTTTAATAAATGTCCAGATGATGCTTCCGCTCAGAATGATTGGTGTTAGAAATTTGACCAGAAAAGAAAATATGGGGCCGATTTTGATCTCCGCGGTTCTGTTGACTTCGGTTGCAAAATTCTTAGCGCCCCAGATCCAGCCAACGGCAATACACTCCAGCACAGCCACCACGGTAATGACATAGGCCATGATAAAATGGTCCATGATGTCGAGCCAGTAAAGCCCGGCGCTGGTCGCCAGGGGCAGGCCGGCCAGAAAGCTGACCACGGCCGTGATGGTTGTGGCCTTTGTCCGACTCAGCGAAAATTTGTCCGACAGGGAGGCAGCCACCGTTTCCAGCAGGCTGAAGGCAGAATCCACGCCCAGCAGGAGCAGGACGACAAAGAAAAGACCGCCGAAAAACGTCACCCAGACCGGCAGTTTGGCCAGTGCGGCCGGGTACACGATAAAGGCCAGGCCGGGACCGCTGTCCACGACTTTTTCAATCGGGGCGTTGGTGGCCACGGCAAAATAACCCAGGACGCTGAACACGGCCAGGCCGGCCAGAAAGCTGAAGCAGCAGTTGGAAAAAGAAGTGATGGCCGCTGAATTGGGCAGTTCCGTGTCTTTGGGCATGAAAGAAGAATAAGCGATCATGGTGCCGAACCCCAGGGACAAAGAAAAGAAAATCTGACCATAGGCGGCCAGCCAGACATCGGGGGATATAAGCTTGCTCCAGTCCGGTGTCAGGTAGTAGTTCAGGCCGGCGGCGGAACCTTCCAGGGTGACCCCCCGGATAAGCAGGATCAGTACCAGGATGACGGGCAGTGGCACGGTAAACAAAAGGATTTTGCCGATGCCTTTCAGGCCGCTGCGGATAATGATCCAGATAACGACCCAGGTGGCCAGCAGGCCGGCCACCAGGTGGCCGTGCAGTTGCTCAAAATCCCAGGGACCGTCTGAAAGGTGAAGAATCCCGGTATAAAAATGGGTTTTGCTGGCTTCGATCGTTGCGCCCCACTGTGCGATAGTTGAAATATCCAGAAGCGCGATCCATGTCCAACCCAGAATAATACAATAGTAAATATTGATGCACATGGCACCCAGGATGGCCGCCCAGCCGACAAACTTAAACGGTTTTCTTATTTTCCCCAGTGCGATATAAGCCGAACCCTGAGAGCGGATGCCAAGGCCGTACTCGATAATCATCAACGGGATGCCGGCGGTGATCAGGGCCACAAAATAGGGGATTAAAAAAGCACCGCCGCCGTTTTGGGCCGCAATATAGGGAAACCGCCACATATTTCCCAGGCCGATGGCCGAACCCACGGCTGCCATGATAAAGATAAGCCGGCTGTCCCAGTGTTCCCGTTCCTTCATAGCGATCCCCTCCTGTAGATCGGGTGATGATCCGTATTTTCTTTAGGCGTTACTTATCATAATGAATTTGTTATAGTCAATCAGAATGAAAACAAGGTAATAGCGGTGAGGTGATACCCATGAGCACTGATGAAACAATAGCCGAAATACTCAAACGCATTTACGGTCCGGTTCAAGGCAACGAGGCTTTTGAACGCGTAAAACCTTTGCTCGACGATTTCCCGGCTCAAAAGAGCCGGAAAGACGGTTTTTTTTCAAACAGCGATGCTGTTTTGATTACCTACGGTGATTCGTTGAATCAATCCGGTGAATCTTCCTTGAACACATTGGGAAATTTTGCCCGAACGTATTTAAAAAACGCTTTTTCCGCCGTCCATATCCTGCCCTTTTGCCCGTATTCATCTGATGACGGTTTTTCTGTCATGGATTTTCATGCCGTCAATCCGGATCTGGGCGGATGGGAAGACGTGAATCACCTGAGCCGGGATTTTGAACTGATGTTTGACCTGGTCTTGAATCATATTTCATCCCAGAGCGACTGGTTCAAGAGATACTTGAACCAGGAACCCGGCTTTGACGCCCTGGCCCTGGAAGTCGACCCGGAACAGGACCTGTCCATGGTCACCCGGCCACGGACCACACCGCTGCTGACACCCTTTACCAGAACTGACGGGGAGACCGTCCATGTCTGGACCACCTTTTCCGCCGATCAGATCGATTTGAACTATACCAGCCTGGACGTTCTGGAAAAAATGATCGACGTGCTGCTGTTTTATGTCCGGCAGGGTGCATTGCTGATCCGCCTGGACGCCATCGCCTATTTGTGGAAGGAGATCGGTACCAACTGTATTCACCTGCCCCAGACCCATGACATGGTCAAGCTGTTCCGGGCGGTCCTGGACGCGGTCGCGCCGGATGTGATGATTATTACGGAAACCAATGTGCCTCACCCGGAAAATATCAGTTATTTCGGAAACGGACGGGATGAAGCCCAGATGGTCTATAATTTTACCCTGCCGCCCCTGCTGCTTTACACTTTTGTCAAACAGGACGCCACCGTTTTTTCCCAATGGGCACGGGGGCTTTCCCTGTCTTCGGCAGCGACCACTTTCTTTAATTTCACGGCCTCCCATGACGGTATCGGTGTCCGGCCGCTTGAAGGCATTCTGCCCGATACGGAAATCGATTTTCTGGCCGACCATGTCCGAAAAAACGGGGGTGACGTGTCCTGCAAGCGTAATCCCGACGGCTCCGATACCCCCTATGAGTTGAATATTACTTATGTCGACGCTTTAAGCGGGCCAGAGGACAACGATATCACCCGGGCGGCCCGTTTTCTGGCCTCCCAGGCCATCCAACTGGTCATGCCGGGTGTGCCGGGGATTTACATCCACAGCCTTCTGGGGTCGCGCAACTGGAACGAAGGGGTGGCCCAAACCGGCCGGGCCAGAACCATCAACCGCCGGCCGCTTCAATACCCGGAGGTGTTGGCGGAAATAGAGGTTCCGGGATCTTTACGTTACCGCATATTCCACGCCTATCTTAATATGTTGTCCATCAGGCGCAGACAGCCGGCCTTTCATCCCGGCGCTTCTTTTGAAGTTGTTGATATCGCAAGTGGTTGTGTTACGATCAAACGGGCTGCCGGAGATCAGGTGGTTCTGGCCATCACCAGTGTCTGCGATAAGGAACTGACAATGGATGTGTCCGGGCCGGGGCGTTCCTGCACCACGGATTTGCTGACGGGTGCTTCTTTTGATCCCGGAAAAATCCGCCTGCCCCCGTTTGCAACATTATGGCTGGCGGATCACCGTTTTTAGTTACCGGATTTTTTTCAGCCGTGCCCTTCATGCGATGCCGTTATATGCTTGACAATAAAAACCGGATGTCTGTATAAAAGTCATGTTTTTTGCCTGGGTGGTGGAATAGGTAGACACAAGGGACTTAAAATCCCTTGGCCCTTAGTGGCCGTGCGAGTTCGATTCTCGCCCCAGGCACCAATAAAAACAACGGTTCGCAATAGATGGTTGCAAGCCCTTTTTTATGCAAAAAAGAAAAATGTAAGCACTATGTAAGCAAAAAAAGAAAAAACGTGCTTACATTTTTTTTGTTAAAAACCTCCAGGTCGCCCGATTTTTCCAGGGAAGGTTAGGTACCCTGAAAACAAAAATCCCCAGGCAAACGCCCAGGGGAGGGATCAGTAATTTTAAATGATAACCGTTTAAGCAGTGGGCTAAAAATTTGGGGGGTGTGATATTATTATTCCCCAAGCTCTAATTTTTCTGTTTTCTTTTCTTGGTTTGCTACAAATGAACAGACTTCAGGAGTAGTCGTTCATAAAAACGATAAAGTTTATCCGGGGGGTACCTTTTATTCAGATTGCATGTCATCAGCATACCTGATTGATATGCAGGGCAATATTCTTCATAGATGGCATAAATCTTTTTACAGTGTCTGGCCAAATCCGAAACATGTTGTGCCTTACCTGCCAGCACCCCGGGATGAAATGATCATCTGGCGTAAAGCCAGACTTTTTCCCAATGGCGATGTACTGGTCATATTCCAAGGCTTGTTCACACCTTATGGGGGAGGATTGATCAAAATCGATGCCGACTCCAACCTGATCTGGAAGGCGGCCGTTAACGCCCATCACGACCTGGATATTGACGAACATGGCAATATCTTTGTCCTGACCCATAAATATAACGATAAGGCCGTTAATATCAGGATCGATGATTATCTGACGGTTCTTTCTCCTGACGGAAAAGTCCTGCGGGAAATTCAGCTGTACGACGCATTCAGTAATTCTGACTACGCGGCCTTGATCCCGTCAGATTACTTTGGGGATTACATGCACACAAATAATGTGGACTTCGTTACCGACGACATCGCCCGGGATTATTCTTTTCTCCGCAAGGGTGATGTGCTTCTGTCGCACAACAGCCTTGGCGTGATTACCGTATTAGATGGTGACAGTTACACGGTCAAGTGGGCCCTGGCCGGGCTTGCCAGGAGCCTTCATGATCCGGACTTTATCGGCCGAGGGAGGCTGGTTTTCTTTAATAACGCTTGGCCCCTGCCTGAAAGAATGGCAGGAAGCAGTATCCTAGAGTGGGATTGTATCAACCAGCGTCCCTGTTGGCGTTTTACGCCATATGATTTTGTAAAAGGGAGTGAGTCACCTGTCAGAGGCATAGATATTTTTATTTCTATGGAGTGCGGTTCCCAGCAGTTGCTGCCTAACGGTAATTATTTGATTACGGAAAGTAACGGCGGGACATTGTATGAAGTAACCCGGGACAAGCAGGTCGCCTGGAAGTATGTTGCCCATAATCTAGAAGGTAGGAGTATTGGCGGTATTTATTGGGCCCAACGGTATCCGCTGGACGAATTGACGTTTTTAAAGTCAAAACAGCATGTTCCGTGAAGTATGTGATTTATCAATGATCCTGAAGCTATCTCGTCGCTGTGATGTAGGGGCGTTGATGATGGGTTGCTATGAAAAAACGAATGACTACTCAGAGCGTGTCTTCCATAACGGATTTCGGAGATCGCTTCAGCCGCTTTTTTTCAAATCGCCCTCGGCTTTGCCGGACGCTGGGAAACCTGGAAACAAAGACTTTTTCGGCCGAGATTGGCCGGCAGGTCATTGATCGTCCGATTTTTATCTCCGGTCTGGCCCGTTCCGACAGTACGATTCTCCTGGAATGTCTGGCTGCTCACGAACAGACGGTTTCACACCGCTACCGGGATTATCCCCTGGCTTCTATCCCTTTGTGGTGGAACCGGTTTGTCGACCGGGCGGTTGAAAACAATCACAAGCCTGTAGAACGTTTTCATCAGGACGGCCTTTTTGTAACCCCTGGCAGTCCTGAAGCCATGGAGGAAATTCTGTGGATGATGTTTTTTAATGACACTCATCGACCGCTATTGACGAATGTTCTCGGGGCTGATGTAAATCATCCTGATTTTGAGGCTTTTTATAGCGACCATATCCGTAAGTTGCTTTTGCTGAGACAGGGCAGTCGTTATCTGGCCAAGAATAATTACCTTGTGACGCGTCTTGGCTATGTGCATAAACTTTTTCCGGACGCCCGGTTTATAATACCGGTTAGAAACCCTGTCGATCACATCGCTTCATTGTTGCGACAGCACCGACTTTTTTGTGCGCGGGAACAAGCAGACCCAAAGGTGTTGCACTATATGCGACTCTCCGGACATTTCGAATTCGGGCTTGACCGTAGGCCAATTAATACCGGGGACACCGAGGCCGTTCAACGTATTCTTTTGATGTGGGATGAGGGCGCGGAGGTGGGTGGGTGGGCGCTTACCTGGCGGACAATTCATGAATTTATCATCACTTGCCTGATGGAAAACGAGGCCCTGCGTGAGGCTACACTAATTATGCCTTTTGCGGCTCTGTGCCGATCACCTCGAAATATCCTCCGCAAACTTTACGACCATTGTGAGCTTTTGGTATCAGATGGTGCTGTCGCTAAACAAGCCCGTAGAATATCATTGCCTGATTATTATCAACTGCCGTTTTCTTCCGGGGAAGCATCGGCTGTTCGGGATGAAACTCAAGACACCTACCAGAGACTACTTTCTCTTAGTCCTATATCCGTGAATTTTTCTTAATGATATAAATTTTTTTTTCGATGTTTTTGGCTAAGGGATGGGTCTGCCCCAGATTACTGTTGATGATATTTAACGCTTTTTCAAGGCAATCAATGGCCTGCTGGTGGCGGCCGGCATCGGCAAAAGCAAGTCCCAGGTTGTTCCAGGTCCCGGCAAGATACACCGGGCTTACAGAGAGATCACCCAGTTGTAGAAGTTTAATCGCCTGGCGGTAATAATCAATGGCTTGATCAAAATTTTTAAGGTCTTTGTGAATCATTCCCATGTTATTGTATATAGAGGCAATTTTATCCTGACCGATGCCGATATCTCGCCCAATGATACGCAGGGCACTGTTGTAAGCCATCAGGGCCTGATCAAAATTTCCATGAATCCGGTGAATCTCTCCCAGGTCATAATAACAGTTAACGGTTTTTAAGTTGTTATTGCCATAGCGGCGTTGATTAATTTTAAGGGCTCTATTTAATGTTTCCAGCGCTTGTTGATACCCTTGCTTGTCTCTGGCATATGCAAGCGCTAAACGGTTAAACGGCAGCCCTATCAAAGGTGTCTTGACGGCCTGGTCCTGCCAAAATGTGATGCGATTTTGCCAAATATTATTGCGTTGCCTGGTCCACATCAAATTAACTGCAATGGCAGCACATAAAATGATGACCACGGTTTTTCGGCTATCAGAAAGTTGAAGGAAAAAAATTACAGTAGTCATGATTGGAAGGATTGAGGGGAGGTAGGTGCGGTGCTCAAAAATCAGATGCAGACCGATGAACGAAGATTCTATGAAGAGATTGCCCATGAACCATAAAATGGCAAATGAAAACAAACGGTTTCTCTTAGCCATATAGATTGCGGCGGTGACGCCGGCGGCTATCGTTAACAGGCAGAGTATGGTAATCGGGGGATTCGTGATTCCTTGAGACAAAGGAAAATCATATATCAAGTTTAGCCTGGCTGGATGAGGGAACGCAATCAATGAGAGAAAATAAACAATCACCATGGACTGTGTCAGTAATCGCTCAGCTAATGTGAATTCATAGTAGTCGTATTCTGCTAAAATTTGTTTAAGGGGAGCGTAATCGAGATATATCAGAGAGACGCTTCCTGAAATTAAAAAGACCCCGACTATCCATTTAAGATTTTTTTTTAGCCAGCTTATCGAAAGCCCCTGAAAGAAATACCACTCATAAAATAATATAAAAAAAGGTAAAGTTGCCACGATTTCTTTTGTCATTAGTCCCAGCAGCCCGGAAACGAGGCAGCCTGAAAAAAAGAGTGTTATCCGCCAATTGTTTTTTATGTGGTCGGCAGTTTGTATCTGGCGCGCATGGATATACGAAATCAGTGCCAACATATAAAACATGGTTGCCATGGTGTTCATGCGCTGGACAATGTAAGTGACAGACTGGGTATGCAATGGCATGGAAGTCCAGAAAATGGCTGTTAGCAGGGGCGTAGCGGGATTCTTTATCCGGCACAGGACCATTGTCTGACGGGTCAGAACAAACACGCAAAAACCGGTTATGAGATGGATCAGGATATTAAAAAAATGGTATCCAGTCGTGTTAAAGCCATGAAGGAAATAGTTAAAGGCAAAGGAAATGTAGGCCAGAGGACGGTTACGTAAAGCACTTTTAGCGGCGCCTGTCAGGGAATCAAAGGAGAGTTCGGTAATGGTAATATTGGGATTTTTGATAATGTTGGGTAAATCGTCATAAAAGAAGGGTGCATGGACGGCGTTACCATAACCGGCAATGCCAACGAGAGCCAAGAGAAGGACGACTGTCAGCGGGTGACTGATCAGTTCGTTTCTCGTTTGTCTTATTTGCATTTTCCCGGAATTGTCCCGAGTGGGTGATAATCGTTGACTCCCTTTCAATATTTTAACCCCTATCATATATGTAGGTCGAGACCAATGCCTTTGTAAGCTTAAGATTATAAACGAGAATGTTCGCTCTAAACAAGGTTGAACTTTGGTCCGGTGAATAAAAGAACGAATGTATCATGAAAAAGACAGGTCATTTGTGCTCGTAAAGCAATCGGGCGTATATCTGATCTGTTTTTTTACTAATAGCTGATAAAGAGTGGTTTTCTTTGACAAAGAGCCTGGCTGTTTCCGTAAACTGTCGGTTTGAATTCGAATCGTTTGCTAACAATAAAACAGCCTTTCGGACACTTTCAAAGGTGTGGTCGATAATCAATCCAGTTTTCATATGAAAGAGCACCTCCTTAATCCCTCCGACGGAAGAGGCCATAACCGGCAAACCGCAAGCCATAGCCTCGAGGATTACGGTAGGGACACCTTCCCAATAACTTGGCAGAATCAACGCTGATGACGCATTCATCAGATTCGGTACCGCCTCATGGGGGATCGGGCGCTCCACCTCAAGATGCAAGCGGGATCCGCTGGCATTTATTTTTCTGCTCAGATGCCGCAGCTTATGTTCGTAAGAGCCATGCCCAACAAATTTGATGGTTAAATCCAGTTCGTCTGCTTGTTCAAATTTTTTTATACATTCAGTTAAAAAACCAACTCCCTTCCAAGTCTCAAGATCACCTAAATAAAGCAGGGTGAAACGTTTGACGGTGAGTTCTTTTTTTTTCGGGAAAAATATTTTTGTGTTAACGGCATTAGGAAGATGCTTAAGCTTATCAGGCTGAATTTTATAACGGTTTTTCACATATTCGAGGTCCTTCAATGAAACTGATGTGACCATATCACATGCGGAAATTGTAAAATAACCAATTGATTTATCATATATTTTTTTAACTGTTCGTTTTAAAAGGTCTGTTTGCGTCGGCATTGGTCCCAGCCCACCGTGAAGTTGTAAAAGAACGGGGTGCTGGCCGAGTTTTTTTAAAAGGGACGCTTGGTTTGAAGTGAAGTAAAGGTGGGAATGGATATGAAATATATCGCTTCTGGATTTTAAAAGAGATGGTAGAATAAATGCGAGTGGATTAACGCCCCATAAGGTTAGCGGAGAATAGAACCTGTGAATTTTGACGCCGAACCAGTCTTGAATGCCTGTTCGACGACGATTTCTTGTTGTGGTGAAAACATGCACATCGTATTGACGGGCCTGGATTCTTGAAAGGTTGGCAGTGTACCTTTCAGATCCACCCATTTGTTCACCCAAAAATGGGCAGATATGCGCAATTTTCAACATCGATAAACGGTCTCAAAAGTGATTTAAACGTTCACCTCCTTAATATCACAGAGAACCATCTTTCAGTTAATAAAAAAGCCATCAGTTATTAGAAATCCACGTAAGACTCGATCCTTTTTTTAATGTCTTCGACCACATGGGGGTTGTCGATGGTGATGGTGATGGCGTCGTTGGGACAATAGGTTACGCAACGGCCGCAGCCCCGGCAGTGGTTGTCGTGGACGGCCCGGCCGTTGAGGATGGATATGGCCCCGAACCCGCAGGCGTCAAGACAGGTACCGCACCCCACGCAGGCGTCGGTGACTTCGACGCGGACACCTTCCACCGGCGAAATAATTCCGTCCAGGTAGTCTCCGGGAATATACTTTAAGGCCGTCATCATGCAGCAGCAGGGGCAGCAGAAGCAGACGCTGAGCAATTCACTCCGGTCGGGCGTCAGAAAGATGAAGTTGTCCACCCGCACCTTTCCGGTCATGGGGATCAGCCCGGCGTCAATGGCCCGTTCCACATGGTCATGGGCCTGCTGTTTGGTGACCTTCCGGCTGACACCGTGGGGTATCTTGAGCGCGCTTTTCCCCATGAACAGGCAGCCGACATCATGGGTGTAGTGCTGACAATTTCCTGCCAGGCGGCAGCCGCAATGGTCCATGATAACGTGGATGCTGGCCTTGTCGATAAATTCGTGCAGGGCTTTAACCGGCAGGGCCTCGTTGGAGACGCCGTCCAGGCTTTTATTGACCGGCAGATAGCTCATGCTGTTCTTGTCCGGGTTCATCCAGGGAATCATGCGCCGGATGCCCGGGATTTTGCCCAGTTTGAAGATGTGAAGAACGGCCATGGTCGGCTTGGTGCGCGGGCCGCTTTTAAATATCCAGGACAATGTGGCCTGAATCGGGTTGTCTTTGGCGTCGCGTTTACGGGACCGGCAGAAATCCAGAAAGGCTTCGGCTGATGTGTAGCTGGGTTTCCAGCCGGTAGCGTTCTTGAACTTGCTGTTCAGCCCGAAAATAGTGTAACGGCCTACGCTGACCCAGCCGCCGCTGGCCGGGAAAAGGCGCAGCTTGAAGGCAATGTTGGCGACCAGCTTTAAAACAGGTACCGGCAGGGGGATGATGATGGCGCCGGCCTGCTTGAAACACCACCGGGTTGGTACGGCATCATCGGCCGTGACATTATAAATGCCGGGCAGGTCTTTTTCATAAGCCAGGTACAAGGCATCGCCCAGATCCGTCTCGTGGATGAACTGGTTGTGGGCAATGTTGCCCCAGGGCAGGGCGGTCACTTTCAGGGTCCATAATTTGGAAAACATATTGTTGGTTTTCGGGCCGACCAGAAGCCCGGCCCGGATGACCGTCAGGGTAATATCCGGATGGCTGCTGAAAAAGTCGGTCACGAAAGATTCAACTTCCACTTTACTGGTGTTGTAATAACTGTCATCGTTTCTGGCCAGGGGCGAATCCTCGGTGAAACCGATGGCATTGTCCCGGTGGGAACCGTAAACGGTCATACTGCTGCTGTATATCACTTTCTTGATATTATTTTTGACGCAGGACTTGAACACGTTTTTACTGCCGTTGATGTTGATGTCCCGGGTCTTTTCTTTGTCATGGATTTCGCCCACAACAAAAGCCAGGTGAAAGAGCACGTCAACGTCCTTGAGGATATCGGCGATAGTGGCATCACGGGTGTCCATGCGGTGGAAATCAACTTTTCTGAAACCGCCTTTCCAGGGGGTTACATCAATGCCGATAATTTTTTCAACATCCGGGTCAGCCTGGAGTTTCGGCAGCAGTGTTGATGCAAAATAGCTGTTGACGCCGGTGATAGCGATTGTTTTACCCATGTTGTCTTCTCCTGAATGTGGTCAAAGCAGTTTGTCCCAGAAAAAAGTGTTTGCCTGAATATTTCTGTTATCTTATTTGGACTTTGTGGTCAAGAAAAAAATGATCGTTTGTTGATTCCATTAACCTCTGTAATAAAGGCTATAACCTTATTTGAAAAGTGTATAGTTTATATACAGTTCCAGCCCTCTCAGGCCACCGGCGGCCGATACCCGAAAAACGCCATCGCCAAAGAAGCGGAGGCCCGGCACTTGATCCACTGTCAAAAGCGGGGTAGGGTATAGTCTGAACCGAAAAATTTATGAAATAACGGGCAAACCGAATTGACGCTTTTACCGGAGCCATTGCCATGCGAGTCGTACTGGTCCGTCCCAATGCCAGACTGAAATCAACTTATATACCGCTGGGGTTGGGCTATGTCGCTCATGCCGCCCGGGCGGATGGACACGAGGTGATTGCGCTTGATGCCAGGCTGGAGCGGCTTTCAACCGAAAAAACCGTTTCGCGTATTCTCGATTATCAGCCGGATGTTCTGGGCCTGACGGCCCTTCACGTGGCCGGGGAAAAGAAATCGGTCCTGGATGTGGCCGGTGAGTATAAAAAAGCCGGTGGCACAGCACCGATTGTTTTGGGCGGGGCCCTGGTGTCGAGCCAGGGCAAAGAGATGGTCGCATCCGGGCTGTTCGATCTGGCCGTGGTCGGTGAGGGGGAATCGACTTTTCAGCTGTATTTAAGGGCACTGGACAAAGGGGAACGCGCCGACAAGATGCCCGGAACCGTTCAAAACGAGCAGGGCGTTGTTCAACTGACGCCGGATAGGCCTTTCATTGATGATATCGATAGTTTACAGGTGGCCTGGGATCTGCTCGCCCCGGAGCGCTATTTTACCCTGTCCGGTCAATCCAGCCAGAGCATTATCAAGAAATCCAGCCGTTGCCTGCCCCTTTTCACCAGCCGGGGGTGCCCTTTTGATTGTATTTACTGTCATAATGTTTTCGGCCGGACGTTTCGGGCCCGTTCACCTGAATCGGTGGTGGACGAAATGGCCATGCTCAAAGAGACCTATGGCGTCAGGGAAATCGAGATCGAAGACGACTGCTTTAATTTTGACTTGAACCGGGCCAAGAAAATCGCCCGCCTGATCATCGACCGAAAATTAAACCTGGCGCTTTCCTTTCCGACCGGTTTGCGGGCCGACCTCATGGACCGGGAACTGATCGACCTGTTAAAACAGGCCGGTACCTACAGGATCATTTATGCCATCGAAACCGCCGTGCCCCGCCTGCAGCAATTGATCCATAAAAATTTGAATTTTTCCCGGGCTGAAGATACGATCGCCTATACGGCGGACAGTGGTATCATGACCTGTGGTTTCTTCATGCAGGGGTTTCCCACAGAAACTGAAGCAGAGATGCGACAGACCGTCGCCTATGCTGAAAACTCAAAGCTTCACCAGGCCTTTTTCTTCTATGTCAATCCTTTTCCCGGGACAAAAATGGCGGAATTGTTTCCTGTTATGGAAAAACTGGACGGCAGGGACGACAGTATGGGGTACAATACGCTTCGGGTGAATCTGTCCGAAGTGCCTTCTAAAACCCTGAGAAAGATTAACAAATCAGCCTATCGGCGGTTTCATTTTTCGTTCCGGCGCATGTGGCGGACGTTTAAGGTCGTGCCCAAAAATTTCCGTACCCTCTGGGCGGTGGTGATTACATTCGTGCTCAGCTTCCGGGATCTGGACGACTTTTGATCCTTTCGTCATTCTGGCGAAAGCCGGAAGCCAGAGCGGGTGAACATTAAAACACGACTGCATCCACAATATATAGAAGGCAGACGGTCTGGAAGGTAAACACCCGTAGAGGGGCACCCCCCTGTGGGTGCCCTATCAGAGGGCGACCCGCCGGTCGCCCCTACAACACCCACCATTATCGCTGAATCTTGACAAAAGGGCACGGCACGCCGTGCCCCTACAACCTTGAACCCTGAACCTAATTTAAACCTTGAACTTTCTGACCATCTGATTCAGCTTTTCAGCCAGGTCCTTGAGCTCTTCAGCACTTTTGTTCACTTTGGTACTGGTTTTCGAGATTTCGCCGGCCGATTGATCAACATTGCCGATTTCTTCGGCTATGCTGATGGCGGCTGATGAACTGTAGGCGATTTCGTTGTTGGTGTCCTGGATCCCCTGGGACGCCTGGCCTACATTGGCGGCGATTTCCCTGGTGGTGACCGACTGTTCTTCAACCGCTGTGGCAATAGTGGACACGATACTGTTGATCTCTTCAATGACCTGGATGATATTGTCGATTCCTTCCACGGTCATCATGGTGGAGTTCTGGATGCCGTCAATCTTCTGCTTGATCTGTTCCGTGGCATCCGCGGTTTGACGTGCCAGCACCTTGATCTCATCGGCAACCACGGCAAAGCCTTTACCGGCTTCACCGGCCCGGGCGGCTTCGATGGTGGCGTTCAACGCCAGAAGGTTGGTCTGTTCCGAAATCTCGGTAATGGTCTCCGTTACCATGCCGATTTCTTCGGCGGCTTTACCGAGTTCATCGATCTGCTGCGAAGCTTTTCTTGTTTCAACCACGGCTTTTTCAGTAATCTGGTTTGCTTTCCCGGAGTGCTGGGCGATGTCGCTGATGGTTGCCGTCATTTCTTCGGCTGATGAAGCGATGGAATCCAGTGTGGCCGAACTTTCTTCCATGGCGGTTGCCACGGAATTGACTTTTGAACTCATCTGTTCCGCTGCCCGGGCAACCGAGTTGGCCTTCATGGAGACGTTCTCGGCACCGCTCGACATCTGGCTGGAAAGGGTGGACAGCCCGCCGGATGAATTGTTCAATGTTTCAGCATGACCGGAGACGTTTCTGATCATGGAATGCATGCTTTCAATAAACACATTGAACCAGTGTGCCAGTTCCCTTACCTCATCCGCTTCATTGGCACCTTTGATGCTGAGTCTTCGGGTCAGGTCACCTTCTCCTTTGGCAATTATTTTAAGGCCGTCCACAACCTTGAATATGGGGCCTATGGCCCGTTTGATTAAGAGGTGGTTGGTGGGAATAATAATAATAAAACAGACAAAGAAAACGATCAGCAGGATTTTGATGGCCTGGATGGTGTTGTCCTTGGCCTTTTGTTTGGAGATCAGGGCGGCGATTACGCCGATACATTTTGACTGGCTGTATATCGGTAAATAACCGGTAAAAAAGCCCCCCTCTTTCTTGATGTTGACGGTATCATGATCGACTTTCTGGCTTTCAAACTGCCATGATGATTTAACCTCTGAGTATTGCGTTGAAATTTTCTGAAAAGCGGGCAGGGTTCCGGCGGTCAGTTCACGGCCGACGTAAATGTTAACGGCGGTCTCGGTTAACCGCCCCATTTCTTCAACAAAGGAGTTATTAAAACGATGGTAGGCGATAACCGTTCCGATCTGGACCGGCTCCATGGCATCGTTTTCCATATTATACTCCAGTACGGTTGATGGCATTCTTACCATCAGCGCAAGAAAATTGTCCGTGAACACAAAGCCGAAATTGTTGTTTCCGAAAATTAGATCCTGATTGTATTTTAAACTGATATCGGGCAAGCCTTCCCGAATTGTCCAGTCCTGCTGCTGCAGATTCATATCCGTACCAAGTTCGGTAACATAAAATTTCTGTTCGCCCTGTTCCCGAAACGGGTACCCGATTATCGACTGCCCTTTGTTTTCCAGCGCGAAGGCCGCCAGATCACCTTCCAGGTCATAAATGGCGATTTTGTGCGTATCCGTATCCTGCAGGATGGTGTACAGGGTGTGGGCCACGTTTCTGAAGGCACTTTCGGTCAGAACAGTTTTCTCGTCGGCTTCTTCTTTTGCCATCTGTTTGAATTTTATCCACATATTGCTGGAAGAAGCGGCACTTTCGGCGTCATCAATCAACTTTTCTTTTATTGAATCGATATTTTTGCGGATGATATTGAAGGTAAGGTCAATGGCCAGTTCAGAGGCCCTTTTGTTTTGACTGAAAAGCAATAAGGAAACTGCGATAGAGAGCGCGATCAGCAGCATCACCAGGCCAAGACTGATTCGTATCGTAATTTTATTTCCGAGTTGCATAGTAATTCCCTTTTATTAATGGTTGGACAAGGGGCAGGATATGTTTCGATTCCGCGGTCGCTGTTATTTTTGGGGAAAGCAATTTTTTAAGTCCGTTTTTTTACGATATTCTCAAAAAATCTGAATATTTATTCTACGATTAAATATGCTCAATGTCAATATGTGCGGCTTTGTATCTTCCTTTTAACGGTTTATCGCATTATTGAGCAAATGCCTCAGTGCATCCGCCTGTGCCGATGTAATGGTTCCTTTGTCCATGGCCAGCCCGATGGCGTGCAAACCCAGATGACTGTATATTGTCAGTAGATCTTTGTTGTGCGCATGAATATGATGCAGGTGATCTTCTATCGTCTTGATGTCTCCCCTTGCAATCGGTCCGGTCAACGCTTCCGGGATACCCGCGGTTTTAATGTTGTTCAGCGTTCCATGAATCAGGGGGTACAGAATCGTAACGGCATCCTGGCGATCGATACCGGCGGACGATAGAAACGAGAAAGCGATATCGATTAGGGATACCAGATAATTTGACGCCACCACAGCGGCGGCATGATAGAGAGATTTGGATTCGGTCCGGATGGTGAAACAGGTCGCCCCGAGCGCATCTCCAAGCTGTTTGGCTGTTTTTACGGCCTGTTCGTCACCTTCAATGGCCGCGACAATACCGGAGAAAGGGTTCCTGCCTGACGTGTCCGCCGCGGCAAAACTCTGGAGGGGATGAAAGGAGCCTGTTGCCATTCCCGCGGCACTGGCTGCTTTTAAAATAGTTGAAGGCAGCGAACCGCTGCAATGCAGAACGATTGAGCCTTCAGAGAATCCGTTGCGTTTGACAATGGCATCGCAGGCTTCAGAAATGGTGTCATCCGGCGTGGTGATCAATACCAGTCGCGCCCGGGGGGTAATCTCCAGGGGGTCTGTGACGGCCGTTTCCGTTCCGATCGTGCTTGCTGACCGAAGCGCTGAATCTTTTGTCCGGCAACAGACGCCGGTTATCCGGTAACCGGCGTCAGACAGTTGTTTGCCAATGGCTGTTCCCAGCTTTCCGCCACCTACTACGGCAATCGATATGGTCATCTTTTCCTCCCCGGTTAAACGTTTCGGAAGATAATCTGACTTCCCTGGGATTCAAAGCAAAAGGGCACATTGGTCAGATGTCCAAGTTCTCGGCTGACTTCGCTCTGGCGTTCCGGCGGAACAAAGAGAAGCAGAAAACCACCGCCACCAGCCCCCACGATTTTGCCACCGATGGCACCATTTTTGAGGGCTGAATGATAAAAACCATCTATGGTGGAATTGGAAATTTCCGGGCTTAGTTTCCGTTTGGCCATCCAGGATTCATGCAGCAGATCACCGAACCGGATAATGTCTTCGCTGTCTGTCAGAATAGAAATGCCGCGGTCCACCATTTCCCTCATTTGTTGCATTAATGCGGCTTTTTCTTTCAGGGTTTTGACGTACATCCCGGCAATATCCGAGGCCGTCCGGCGGATACCGGTATAAAACAGCATCAGGTGGCTGTTTAGCTCATTTGCACGGCTTTTCGCCACTGGTAGCGGAATAACCTCAATGTCGCCTGAAGGGTGGAAAACGATTTGATTTAATCCGCCCATGGCGACTGAAAACTGGTCCTGGGAACCGACGGTTTCCCGGATCATGTCCTGCTCGATATGAATGCTTTCTTCGGCCAGTTGCCGGGCTTCGGGTGGGGAACTTTTTAAGGCATGCAGGGCGTGAAGCAATCCGACCGTAAAGGACGAGCTTGAGCCCATGCCGCTTCTGGCGGGCAGGTCACCGTTATGATGGATCTCAACACCGTCGGTGAAATTAAGAAACCGGAGGGTTTCGCGAACAGCGGGGTGCTGCACTTCATCAAATTGCTGACACAATTCAATTTTGGAATAAACGATGCGCAGGCGATGTTCAAAAAAAGGGGGCAGTCGCCGGCAGAAAAGCCAGCAGTACTTGTCAATGGTAGTGGACAGAACGCTGCCGCCGTTTTCAAGATACCATTGGGGGTAATCCGTGCCGCCACCGAAAAAAGAAATTCTGAAGGGGGTCCGGCTGATGATCATATTTGTCCCTCCAGGGCTGTGAAGAAATCAGCCGCCTCTTTATAGGATTCGGGGGTACCGATGTCGATAAAGGCGTCCTGTGTTGAAAAGCCCATCAGTTTTCCACCGGTGAGCTTGGGAAAAATATCCTTTTCCAGAGAGCAGGGCGTGTTTTCGGGAAAGGCTTCGATGATGGCCCTGTCAATAAGGTAAATCCCGGCATTGGCCAATCCTGGTCCGTTTTTTTCCGGTTTTTCATTAAAGGAAACAACATGCCCCGAAGGATCGATTTCGACGCCTCCGAAACGGCGGGTGTCGGCGACGCGTGTCAGCAGAACGGCCGCGTCAGCCGTTTTCTCCTTAAACCAGGTGTAAAATTGATTCAGATCGGTGTGACAGTAAGAATCCCCGTTTATCACCAGTGACGGCCCTGCCGGCAGCAGGTGGCAGGCGTTGGCCAGTGCGCCGGCCGTATCCAAAGGTGATTGTTCCGGGGAATATGCCAGTTGGATTTTTCCGGATTGTTTTCCCAGGGCGTCTTGAATCAAATGACCCAGGTATCCGGTGCAGAAAATCACCCGGCGGACGCCGAACCGCTCCAGGCGGTCGAGCAGGAACGAAATAAACGGTTTGCCGTTGACATCCGCCAGGGCTTTGGGGACATCAGGCAGGACCTTTTGGAGCCTTGTCCCGGCACCGCCCGCCAGAATGACAGCGGTTATATCTGAAAGCGTATGCATGATCTCATTGTTTTTGAAATTATCCCCGAACCCCGACAAAAGGGCACGGCACGCCGTGCCCCTACAACATTCGCAAACGTCCCCATAACCACTCCAGACCCCGGACCGCCCTTACCGCCGTCATTCCGGCGAAAGCCGGAATCCAGATCCGCTGAACATCCAGGCACGACTGTACATCTTTTGCAAAGACAGCCGGCAACCCGTGACCTCGAATCCGGAACCCTGACAACAGGGCACGGCACGCCGTGCCCCTACAACATCCACCACCATCCCCGATCCTCGAATTCCTAAGCCTCAAACCACTGTTTCTTAAAACCCTAACACCCTGATACTTTAAAACCCCCGCGTAGCGGGCATTATATATTGGTAAACCGGTTAGGCGTCAGAATTCCATACCCCTTGATCAGTTCCACGATTCCCATGTCCAGCGTAAATTCCGGGCGCCACCCCAGGGATTCGATTTTTTTATTGCTGACCAGGTAGTCCCTTTTATCGGGGTCTTCACCAATCGGGGCCGAATGAATGTAAAATCCGGGCAGATGTGTTTTGATCTGTTCGCACAGTTCCCGCTTTGTCAGGTTGGCGGATGAAAGCCCCACATTGAAAGGCTGGCCGGCCATTTTTTCAAAATTTTCGATGCCGAACACGAACGTCCGGGCCACATCCCGGATATGAATATAATTTCTTCGAAAATGTTCTTCAAACAGGATAATGAATCTGTCTTTGACGGCCCGGTACACGAAATCGTTTACCAGCAGGTCCATGCGCATCCGCGGTGACATTCCAAAAACGGTGGCCAGACGGAAGGTAACGGCATTGCCTTTGTCAAGAAACGCTTTTTCAACAGCTACCTTCATTTGCCCATACTCGGAGACCGGTCTCAAGGGAGACGACTCCGTGCACAGGCTGTCTTTTTCCCCGATCCCATAACCGCTGTTGGTGGTGGGAAAGAGAACACGCTGGGATTCGGATGTTTCGTCTATTAATGTCAGGTGTGCTTCCAGGTTCACCTGACGGGTAAGGGCCGGGTTGGCTTTGCAGGCAGGCGCGCCTACAATGGCGGCCAGGGGAATGATAATATCGGATTTCGATATCATATTCCGCATCAGGGCGGTATCGCAGATATTGCCACGGATGAACTCAAAACCGGGATAATGACAGCAGTCCAGCAAAGCATGCTGGCGGTACGTCAGGGCGTCGATAACCGTTACATCAAATCCCTGGCGCAAGAGTTCGGGTACCAGGATCGAACCAATATATCCGGCGCCGCCGGTGACCAGTATTTTAGCGGGCATAAGGGCTGCCTCCTTCCGTTTCCTGCATACCACAACAATGATTGGTATTTCCACTTTTTTTGCTGAAAGGCCGGATTAACATGGATTTTTCTTCTTTGTTTACAAGATAACAATACTGTGTAAAATAAGACAAATAACGTTGTCACCCCGGGCTGTCGGCCTTGGGGCCCGCAGCCGGAATGACGGCGTTGGATGGTGTAGGGGCAGGCCCCTGTGCCTGCCCTGATATTAAGGGCACCCACAGGGGGATGCCCCTACTAATCAGGCGGGGCTTACTACCATGAAAAAAGAAGATCTTGTTGCTTTTGAAGAGCGGATTAAAACCCTTTTTGAAGCCGGTCATATCAGAGCGCCTGTTCATTTGTCAGGTGGCAACGAAGCGGCCCTGATCGACATTTTCAAAAAGTATCAGCCGGGAGACTGGATTTTTTCCACCTGGCGCAACCATTACCACTGGCTGCTGTCCGGCAGGGATCCGCAGGAACTGGAAAGGCAGATCCTGGCCGGTGATTCCATGTCGGTTTTTGATGATCGGTTTTTCACCTCGTCCATCGTCGGGGGAAACGCGCCCATCGCGCTGGGTGTCGCCCTGGCACTCAAGCTGAAGAAAGAGCGGGCTGCGGTTGATCCTCCGGCTTGCATGGTCTGGTGTTTTATCGGCGATATGGCCGCGTCCGGCGGCCTGGCGCAAGAGTGCGTTCAATATGCAGAAGGTCATAACCTGCCGGTTACATATATTATTGAAGACAACGGATTTTCAGTGACAACCGATACCCGGGAGGTGTGGGGCACCGGGAAAACAGTCAAAATCCGTCGTTATGAATACGACCGCCAATATCCCCATGCCGGTACAGGAAAATTTGTGGATTTTGATTGAGAACCCATGACTTATAAAGATTACATTACCCGGGAAATGAACACGCTGGCCGAAAACCCGGATGTGTTTTTTCTGGGCCAGCAGGTGGGAGAGGGTGATTTTTACGGCACCCTGAAAGATATTCCTACGGACAGGCGTATCGAGATGCCGGTGGCCGAAGAAATGCAGATGGGCATGAGCATCGGCATGTCTCTGGAAGGTTTATTGCCGGTGTCCATTTTCCAGCGCATGGATTTTCTGCCCCGGGCCATGGACCAGATCGTGAATCATCTGAACGTTATATCGCAAATGTCCAGGGGAAAATTCTCGCCCAGGGTGATTATCCGTACGACCATCGGCGGCACTGAACCTTTGCACCCGGGGTTGCAGCACGCCAAGGACCTGATTAAAGGCTTTCAGGCCATGGTGGATTTTCCGGTCCTGGATCTGAAAACCAAAGAAGATATTGTGGACGGCTACAAACTGGCACGGGAAGAACCCCGTTCCATCATGCTGGTTGAACGGCAGGATTTGTATCACTCATAGGATTCAAGGATTCAAGGGGTCAAGGGGTGGTTATGGGGACGTTCGCGAATGTTGTAGGGGCACGGCGTGCCGTGCCCTTTTGTCAAGGTTCGGGGTTGGTGGAGGATGTTGTAGGGGCGGCCCCCTGTGGCCGCCCGGTGAAGGGCACCCACAGGGGGGTGCCCCTACGGGTGCCACGGGCGAAGCGACAGCTTGCCCGTGATACGTTGACCCGGATCCAGTAGGGACGACCGGCGGGTCGCCCCTACATACTGAAACGAAACAGACATCATCATGGCAACCAGAACCGACCTCATTCTCGTTAATCCCGGCAATCAAAAACAGACTTACGGCAGTCTGGGCAATGACCTGGCCGGAATCGAACCTCCGTTGCTGATCGCGCTTCTGGCGGCCTATCTGCGTCAATACGGCTTTACCGTTCAAATCATTGATGCCGAAGCAGAAGGGCTTGATGCCGAGCAGACCGCCGACAGGATAGCTGCTTCTGCACCACTGGTAGTGGGTGTCGGCGCCATGGGGGCCAATCCCTCGGCCTCGTCAACCCCTAAAATGGCCGCCATCCGGCCGTTGTTGAATCATATCAAAGAAAAAAATCTGTCCTGCAAAACCTTTCTGTTCGGTATCCATCCTTCGGCCCTGCCCGAACAGAGTCTCTGGGAAGAGGCGGTTGATTTTGTCGTGCGTGGAGAAACCTTTTATCCTGTTGAACAGTTGCTTCATCTGGTCCGGTCAGGTGGTGAACTTTCTAATATTAAAGGACTTTGTTATTTACAGGACGGCAGGTTCATTAACCATGGCCGGGCGGATCTGGTTAAAAATCTGGATGACCTGCCTTCTGCCGCCTGGGACCTGCTGCCCATGGAAAAATACCGGGCCCATAACTGGCACTGCCTGGATGACCTTGGCCATCGTTCACCCTATGCCGTTATCCATACCGGCCTGGGGTGCCCGTTTAACTGTCATTACTGCAATATCCACGCATTGTACGACGGAAAACCGGGTATCCGGCTTAGAAGCCCGCAGCGGGTTGTGGCGGATATCGATCTGCTCTATCAACAATACCATGTCCGCCATATCAAAATCATGGACGAGCTTTTTGTCATCAACAAAGACCGCTTGCTGGAAATCTGCGACCTGTTGATCAAACGTGACTACGAACTTAACCTCTGGGCCTATGCCCGGGTTGACACGGTATTTTTGCCCGTTTTAAACAGGCTGAAGCAGGCCGGCGTCAACTGGCTGGCCCTTGGCATTGAAGCCGGAGATCAGAAGGTACGAGAGGGGGTGGCCAAGGGGCGGTTTGACCGGCAAACCATCGAACAGGCCGTTTCCATGTGCCACGAAGCCGGGATTCATGTGCTGGGAAATTTCATGTTCGGCCTGCCCGACGATGATATGGAAACCATGCAGGAGACACTGGCACTGGCTCAGAGCCTGAAATGCGAGTACGTCAACTTTTATACTACCATGGCCTACCCGGGGTCGGCGCTCTATGAGGATGCTGTAAAACAGGGGTGGGCGCTTCCGCAAAGTTGGGAAGGGTATGCCCAGTTTTCCCCGGAAACCCTGCCGTTGCCCACAAAACACCTGACGGCAGCCCAGGTATTGGCCTTCCGGGACAAGGCCTTTGAAACGTATTTCAACGATACCGGTTATCTTGGCAGGATCAAAAAAAAGTTCGGTCCGGAAGCCGTGACCCACATCAGGCAGATGCTGACGCATAAACTGCGACGGAATATTTTATCCCCGGAATCATAGAAGGAATATTCGGGTCAGCGCCACACAAAAAACTCCCGTATAAACTGAAAATAATAAGCCGCACCCCAGCGCCAGATTTGCAGTTTCCGTTCACCACCGATGCGGGGCGGCTCATCTCCCGGTATTTCGGTTATTTTAAGTTTGCGCTTGGCCGCCCGTACCGATAGCAGCGGTTCGGTTCCGATGCGTGTAAAAAACAGCTTTTCCGCAAGAATGAAGCCCTCGTCCTTATCCAGCTCAAGATTATAAAAAACACGGGTTTTGTACGCCCGGTAGATGACCATGCAGTCCGTGTACCGGCCGCCATGCAGAATGTTGACGGTCCTGGTGAAAAGCCAGTTGCCGAAGCCGGTCAGAAAATCGTCGTCAGCACTTTTGGCATTCCCCAGATATCGGGATGCAATCACCATGTCATACCCTTCTTCCATTTTGGCGATCAGGCCGGGAATCAGTTCCGGGATCGAGTTGCCGTCCGGACTGAAAGTGATAACAATATCCCCTGTGACATGAGGAAAAGCCTCGTTGTAGGCATGCCTCAGTCCCGGACGACTCTGTTTGATCAGAACCCACCCGTTTTCCTGCGTGTATTCGATGGTGCCGTCAGTCGAGCCGCCGTCAACAATGATAATCTGATCACACCATTCTTTTTTAATGCGCGGCATGATGGCCTTCATGCCGGTTATTTCATTCAGGGTCGGGATTAAAAGTGTGACAGTCATCATCGGTCCAGTTTTCCGGTCTTTTTAGCGCACCATGCCAGTAATTTTTTTCAACAGGGTTCCCTTATCTATCCCGTAGTGGCGGGGGATAACTTCCCTGCCGCCGTATTTGTAGCAATATCCCTTATCCATGGCAAGCCCCATGCGATGGACCGGTACATCGGATTGAAGATGAACGCCGAATTTTCCCCCACGTTGGGCAAAACGGTCATTCTCTTTTTTGTCAAAGAATCCCAGGTCCCCAAGAATCGCGTATAAAGCCGGGCTGACCTGGGCATGACTGATCAAAAACCGGTCGCGCTCCTCCCACTCAGGATTTTCAGGGTCGAAGCGAAGAAAACCGCCATAATAAAGCGCAACCAGAATATCTATACTGGACAGGGAAGAGGTCACCATGCCCGGTGCCGGCTTTGATGCACATTTCGAGCATCTCTTGCCGGATTTAAAAGGTTTTATTCTTCAGCTCTTGAATAATGTGGGTCATGCTTTCCTCTCTGTCGGCTGTTAGGAAACAATAATGCGAATTATGTTTTCAGCCTATATAAAATTTATTCTAAATGCCATAAAATGATTTAATTTTCCATATACTTTATGACCTTTGGACCGATTTCGGGATGAACCAGCAACGATAACCATAATATGCCGAATCATTTTTGACTGGCAGTCGGAGCAAATTGCGGATTTGTTTTTGAATGCCGACAGTAGGCTAAAATTATTGACATGATTTTTGTTTTTTTTCGATACCTATGCTAATCACAGTTAATGCGCCTAAGATAATTCTGAAAACATTTTGACCTCGAAGAAGCTGACTAGGATAGTACCCGGTGATGATTTTGGACCAAAACAAGATTAGCGAAAGTGTAACTGTTATTATTCCTGCATATAATTCAGCCTTATCACTTCCTTCCTGTCTGGAATCCGTTTTGAACCAGTCCTGCCCACCTGTGGAAATTGTGGTTGTTGATGACGGCTCTACTGATGAGACGGGTGAACTCCTGTCTAAATATCCGGTTAAACAGTTGCGTTTACCGCGCCGGATGGGTGCTGCCTATGCCAGAGTTGCGGGTGCCAGGGCGGCAAAAGGTTCAATCCTTGCTTTTCTGGATGCAGACTGTATCGCCGGTCCGGACTGGCTCCGTGATTTGGTCGGTGCAATGTCAGCGGATGTGGCCGGAGTCGGCGGCGGGTATCGGTTTGAAAATGGTCATAACCTGTTTGAAACATTTATCTCCAGGCTGGCCAGGGACTGGTTTTCCCAAAAACAGCCGGAAGGACGCGCGATTCTTATCGGGGGTAATGCCGCCTTTCGGAAAGAGGTTTTCCTGGGCAGGCAATATTTCTGGGAACTATCCCATCGGCGGCATTTTGCCAGCGGGGATGATACGCTTTTATGTCTGGAGATTCTGGAGAAACACAAATTAGACTATTTGCCGGGTTCGCCGGTCACGCATCAATCCTATGGAACAGCAGGCTTCTTCCGACGACAGATAAGGTGGGCTAAGAGTCGGACATCACTTTTTTTGAAACCGCCGGTTAAACAACGAACGAATCTGGCTTCAGGTCCCATTATCAATCTTTTATCCCAGATATTAAGCATCGGGTTCGTCGTTTTATCGAGCGTGCTTGCTTTATCTGCCCCTTTTTCAGTTTTAGGGCTTCCTTTATTTGTATTATCAGTATTACTGTTTTTTTTCAGCCATTTGAATCCGTTGAGTGTGCTTACTGAACAACGACGATTTACGCTGTTTTGGATACCCGCGGCCTTTTTTTTATGGCTCAGAGGTTTATGCTATATCATGGGGATTGCCGGTGCTTT
The DNA here is from genome assembly GCA_963674745.2 of Desulfosudaceae bacterium. Taxonomy (GTDB): domain Bacteria; phylum Desulfobacterota; class Desulfobacteria; order Desulfobacterales; family Desulfosudaceae; genus JBFMDX01. The sequence goes on from CAXXDV010000003.1 coordinate 492,810, forward strand.
TTTTGCTGAAATGGTCAATGCTGCTGGTATATTAGTTGACAAGCTGGTATTCGCCCGCGACTTTTTTGATCCAAAAAGGCTTTTCAAAATATATGTATTTGTAACCAATCGCTGTAACCAGCGATGTGACTTCTGCTTTTATCGCAATAAGTTAACCAGCCAAAATGATCAAGATACGCTGATGTTGAATGACTATCAGAAAATATCAGATAATTTACCAACAATTCCCTATTTGACACTCACCGGTGGAGAACCTTTTCTAAGGAACGATCTGGATCAAATCGCCTTGAGGTTTTATAAAAAAAATCGAGTCCGTTATTTGGTAATTCCTACCAACGGGACGTTGCCCCGGGCAACCGAAGACATAATTGAAAGACTGTTGATCGATGCACCCCATTTGAATCTTACGGTACAGGTTTCCTTGAATGGACTGGAAGACTACTTTTTTAACGGTAAAAATTCGGAAGAGACCGCCGTTGTTTTTGATACGTGGGATCGTCTGTACCGACTGCAGAAAAGGTTTCGTAATCTGAAAAGGAATCTCTCGCTGGTTATTACCCAGGACAACAGCGACGTGTTGGAACAGCTCGTGGAAAAAATATCAGTAGACCTGAAACCGGATCATTTTTTTATTACGCCTCAGAGATCGGGACCTGGAGTGGTTTCTCTTCCCCATATCACAACGGAAAGGTTTGTGAGCGTTCTTCAGAAAATGCAAATGTCCGATAAGCCCACTTTTTTTGATCATATTTATCGCTTTGTATACAAAACGGTAGAGCGTCATTTCGTCAATGTTTATCGAACCGGTAAAATGCCTGCGCCCTGCCTGGCGGGGAAAAAGTTTCTGGTTATCGACCCCGAAGGAGAGGTTAAACTTTGTGAATTAAGAGATGATAAGATCGAAAATGTTCTTGATCATAAATGGAAGAACATAGCATCGATGGGACAATTCACAACAGTCTTGAACAGCGTCTATCATGAAAATTGCGTCTGCACCTGGGGGTGCGCCATTGTTTCCAATACGATTCATCGCTTTTCAGTATTGAATTCTTAATATTGAAAACTTATCGACACTCGTGAAATACAGGGGGTATTTTGTTGTTTTTGATTGCCTTATAATATATTTTTAACTGTTTTGTGTTGAAAATCGGGCTTTAATACCTGTAATTTTAATTTTTTAAATTGGTCACAGCTGACAGATAAAGAATAGAAAATGATACTTTACATTCATCCTGACGCCAAAATGATCCTTCCTGATATTATCCCCATGTCTTTGCCAGGGCTCATAAACCGTCTGGAGGCGCCTGTTTCGGGACGTTTTTATAATGAATGGACAAAAGCGGAAGTTAAAAAATCGGACATCATTATTATGGACATCCACTGGTATACGACGATTAAAAGCGCCATCCGGTTGTCGTTCAAGCTGAAGGCTGTCAATCCTGAAGTCGTCATCATTGCCGGCGGACTGTCGGCTTCAGTGTTTGCCCGGCAAATATTAAAAGATTCACGAATCGACTATATTATTCGTGGAGACGGAGAAATCCCGCTGAACATGCTTGTCGATAAGTTGTTAAAAAGCGATGATGTCTCCAACGTCCCTAATCTTGTAACCAGGCAGTTTGAATCCAGTGAAAATTATTTTTTAAACAATAATGATTTTGATGATTCAAATTTCAGGGATATCGGTTTTTTTCCGAGCCTGCAGGAAAGGATATTCAAGCTTCATAATAGCTGTCATGACTGGTTTTATCCGGTTTATCCGACCCTGCTCGTTATGAGAGGATGCCCTTTTAAGTGCAATAATTGTTATGGCTCTCCGGATTACCAGAAAACGATTTTCAGTCGAAACTGGCTTTTGAGATCTGCGGAAAAAGTTAAAGATGATCTTGCTTATTGGAGTGATTCCAGAGATATTCATTTCTTAAATGTCTTTCATGATTTTATTGCCGCATTGCCTGAAGATTATGCTGATGTCGTTCTAGATCGGGGGTACGATTTGAACATATCATGGGACTTTGTAGATGTCCCCTCCAGAGAGGGCTTGATGAGATTGATGGACTCTTTCAACGGTGGGTTGATTCAGTTCTCTCTTGATCGCAAGCATTGTACCTCTATCGAGTTGCACGATCTGGATACCCTTATTGATCGAATACAACAGGTAAAATCAAACCGGAAATATAAATGCCGTTTATGTTATGCGCATCGATTTGTCCAGGATCATGAGTCGTATGCAAAAGCATTGCGCAGGGTCGTAAAGTCTACAGGCTGCCTTTTGTATAGAGCAGACTTCTGGTGGGATGAGGATTTGGCTCCGGATGTTGACGGCACCTGCACTGATGAGCAATACAGAAAATGCATTTCCGGTACCAATAAATTTGTTATGTACAATACCATTTTTAAAGCCGGGGTGGCGGTACACAGACGTTTTCCCCGTGTGGCGGAATCAATGGCACATATGCTCAATCGCCGGTTTGTTCAGGCAGTCACCTGACAGGTATCATTTTATCCTGTCGATTTATTGTGGCTGGCCGGTCATTTCAGAAAAAAGATTGCCTTGATGTATTTATAAACCATCAACTTTTTTAGTCGCAAACCGGTAAAATGCCCGATAAAGAAAAACCACGCAAACGGATTTTACTGGTTTACGTCAGCAGGTATTCCTCTGGTAAGCTATCAATGCCTGTTTATCAATTATCTTCCTATCCGCAACTCGGACTGCTGTATCTTGCCTCGGTTTTACGAAACGAAGGGTTTCAGCCCGAATATCTTGACCCTGTTTCGACGCCCCTGAATCGGAGTGCCTTTTTAAAAGCCATTTCGCGCGATGATGTTCTGTTCGTTGGTTTTTACAGCAATTTTGCATTAAAAGAGGCCGTCTGCAGGTTTATTGGCATTGTTAAAGACATAAAAAATATTCCTGTGCTGGTGGGCGGCCCGGGATTCTATGATGCGGGATCATACTTTAATGCTGGTGCAGATGCGGTCGTAGCCGGTGAGGCGGATGACATTATCGGTTCAATCGCCAGGAGAATAGAGGCGGGCCGTTCCCTGAGGGGCATAGCCGGTGTTACGCTTCCGGAAATATTTCCGTTAACCTTGTCCGCACCGGTTTTTCCGAATTCAGATATAAATGACTTGCCCCGGCCGGACTGGCGCCAGTCGGATCCGCGAAATTGTTTCTGCCCGACCATGGTTTTTGGCCGGCATCCTTTTGCAACTGTTATGGCTTCCCGCGGTTGCCCGATGGCCTGCGCTTTCTGCTGGATGGCCAACAGAAAATGGAAGACGCCCTGGCGGATTCGTTCAGCAGAAGATGTCGTAATGGAAATCGTTGAGTTGCATCGACGTTTTGGTGTCAGGCATATCAGTTTCCAGGATGATTGTTTCGGTGCAAGGCTGTCCTGGGTCGATGACCTTTGTGAAAGGTTACTTCAATCTTCACTGGATATCACGTGGGATTGTTATGGGCACCCGCTTGTTTTCTCGAAAATGAATAATAATTTTTTGAAAAAAATCCGAAAATCAGGTTGCCGGAGTGTTCATTTCGGCCTGCAATCAGCTTCACCTTCCGTCCTGAAAAAAATTAATCGAAGCCCGGACGAAGCGGATATTTTAATACGGCTTTTCCCGCTGATGAAAAAATTGGGATATTACCTGATACTTGATTTTATATATGGGCTTCCGGGTGATACCCGGCAGAGCCTGGCTGCAAATTTTAATTATGCTCTAAAAGCGGGGCCCCACAGAATTTCGATAGCCCCGCTTCTGGTTTTTCCGGGGACAGGCCTTTATGAAGTGTATAAAGAAAACCCGCCTTCCTCGGTTTCCAATGAAGAGATACGCAATGCGATTGTTCAAGGCATGAAAAGATATCATTTAAGACCCGGAATTGTTTTCGAGAATGTGCGTTTTGCATTGAAATACAATCCGGATTTTATCATTAGACTCTTGGCCTCGGCGCCGGGTTGGTTCGGATATTTTGCCAGGCTCAACGAGTTTTACAAGTCTATAGATGAGTGATCGAAAAACAGCAGTTACCCGGGGTGAGGAAGACTATTTGTTATATAAAAAAGGGTAACCAAGGATTTTAAAAGCCGTTATTGTGGTCTGGCGTAATTGAGAACCGGATTTTATCTTTTTTAACCGATTGATGATATAGCCGGGCCGAAAATAAAATCGTAAATATAATGTGGACAATTTTCGGAGCATAAGTTTTTCCGAGTCGGTGTTCGGGTTTAAGATGAATGGACAGTCGTCGGCATACCTGCTCTTTGTTACCGGTTGTGTTTCATCATGCAGTTGGGCTCCCGGCATCACGCATGTGAGCTGGAATTGCGGGTAATCAATTTTTAATTGTTTTGCATATTTCAGTAACCTCAGATGGGCATCCGGTTTCTCGCCGGGAAGTGAAAGCATTAAACCGCCTGAAATTTCCATGCCGGCTTTTTTGGCCCATGAGGCCGCTTTGCGGGCCTGGGTCACGGTGATTCCCTTGCCGATTGCGTCCAGAACCTCCTGGTCATCGGTTTCAAAGCCAAAGGATATTTGATGGCATCCGGCCCTGGCCATCAGTTCAAGCAGATCTTTATCAACACAATCGACCCTTGTAGAGGCCCGCCAGGTAATATCCCAGGACCGGTTAATTATTTCACGGCAGATATTTTCGACTAAATCCTGATTGCCCGAGAAACACTGGTCACGAAAATTGATACCGGGTATCTTGAAGCGGTTAACAACTTCATCGATTTCTGCCAGGATGTTGTCGGCACTTCGACATCGGTAAGCCCCCAGGGCATAAGTGTTCCCGTTACAAAACCGGCATTTACTGTGAGGGCATCCGCGACTGATCAGCATGGAAGTGACAGGGTTCCGGGGAGCAAAAGGTAGCGTGTAGCACTCATTACAAATCAGGTCCCGTGCAGGGAAGGGGATTCCATCAAGATCTTCAATCAGTGTGCGTTTGCCACGCTTTATGTCCCCTTTATGATCGAGATAGCTGCAATTGTCTTCCGGATTTCCGTCCATTAATCCGCGCAGCCCCCCTTCAATTTCACCCAGTATCACCAGGTCAATCGCACTGCCGGGATAAAGAACGAGATCTGGGGAAAGGGTCACATTCGGTCCTGACAGGCAGGCCTTTACATCAGTCACATGTTCTTTGACCTGTTTAATGAATTCAATATCGGTATCAAGGCTTTTCCAGCCCGTCGGGCATACGAGCCAGTCTGGATGAAATGACTTGATATTTCTGATGATCTTTTCTCGTGAAAAAGATTTCAGGTTGCCGTCTATGAGTCGGACATCATGTCCCCGTCCGCGGACATATGATGCGCCATACATTGCATCCAGGGGTTGGAATAACAGGTGCCCCGGAACTTCTGTCCCGGTCCAGTCTCTCAAGTAATGGACCCTGACTTTACGCCTGAAGGGGGAGTCCGGCCGGATAATTCTATAGCTGTCTGGTATTATGAATAAAAATTTCAATATTTTGTCGCTTTTATCGCCGTGGATAAGTCGTGTATATGTTCGTGTTTTTAATTAACATAACAAATAAAGGCCTGTATGTGATATATATCCTATTTTTAAGGTTATCTTCTTAGATTCGTGGCCAATTCTGACAAAAGAAAGCGCATCCCGCGCAAGATTTCTTTCATCGGCAATGAACGCTGCCGTATCTGTTGGATTACAAAACTCGGCCGGGCGTAAAACCATATCATCCCCAACGTCTGCAAATGCGAAAGTGTTTTTTCAGAAAGTGCGCCGGGAATGGTTGTCAGGGGCGGGGCGCCCTTAACGGGATGATACCAACTGCTGTAGGTTTCCGGGTGAAAATCTCGCAATAGTTGCTTTTTATACTGGTTAAAAAGTTGTGAACCCGGAAAAGGGATGGCAATGTTAAACTTGACCATGTCGCATTTTATTTTCCGGGCGAACTTAAATGTTTTAATGATTTCTGGTATCCCTTCGCCAGGCAAACCGATCATGAACAGACCAAGGGTACGAATGCCTGCTTTACGGGTAATCGCCATAGCCCGTATCCCGTCTTCTAGGGTCGTCCGTTTCCCCAGGCTTTCCAGGATTTCTGGATCACCCACCTCAAACCCAAATTGAATATGATGGCAGCCCGCTTCTTTCATGGTCCGCAAAATCTCTTCATCAACCATATTGACTTTAATTTCGCAACCCCATTTTATTTTTGGCCAATGCCTGGAGCTGCGAAATGCTTTGCAGAAATCCATTCCATATTGTTTGCTGGGAGGAAAGTTGGCATCTGCAAATATAAAACAGTTAATCGCATAACGGTCTGCCAGCAGGTCAATTTCTTTCATGACGCTTGGAATGGATCGTATCACCACTTTTGAGTAAAAGCACTCCTGACCGCAGAAAATACACCGCTCCGGGCAGCCTCTGGAAGCCTGGATGCCAAGTGCTCTGCCATAAAATTGAATAAGCGGGAAAGAAGCGTATTGGTTTAGATCCAAAATGTGCCAGGCTGGATAAGGAAGGGCATCTAAATCCCGGTTTTGGGGGCGCTCTTTCGTTTTTATTATGTTACCCGCAGGGTCCCGAAAAGCCAGACCGGCAATATCATTTAAAGGCAATTTGTTTGCCAGAGCATCCATCAGCTGCTCAACTGTCTCCTCCCCCTCACCCAAAACCACGATGTCTGCCAGTCCATCCGTTAGAATAGATTCATAAAAAATGGAGGGATGAACACCGCCAAGCACTATGGTTCCGGAAAAGCCTTTCAGTTTCAACAAGTTGCATATTTCAGCAACGTTGGGCATGGTAGGCGTAAGAGCCCCGATCCCCACCACATCAGGATTGAAGCATAGAATATTTTCCACAAGACGTTGATTTGATCGTCTGGTGGCAAATTGATCTTCCGCTTTTACAATGTGTCCGGCCGCTTCCATTACGGCCCCGATATAGGCCAGGCCCTGTGGTGGAATCGGCATAAGCAGAGGGTGCCGTTGCGGATAATCAGGATTAATAAGAAAACATTTCATTGTTTTTGAAAGACTAATGTTTTTTACCATTGATTAAATAGTTTTTTATGGTAATGCCACCACCCAACAGCATATTTCCGGGTGACACATTACCTTTAATAAAATGACGTAATATCAGTTTTGGCCGGATGTAAAAACGGAAAAAAGCTTTTTTTTGCCAGTGCTCAAGCTGTCGTGAAGACATCCCGTCGGGCGTATAAACAAGATCATGTGCTTCAGCATTTTTTTGATAGTTTGCAGAAAAATTTTCCCAGGCAGGGATTGTCTTGTTTCTGAATACGTCTTGAAAAAACTGTGAGCCTGGATAAGGTACGGCTATGTTAAACTTGGCAAAATCCAGCCCGGAACGTTTCGCGTAATCAATCGTTTTTATAATGCTTTGTTCTGTCTCTCCGGGCAATCCCAGCATGAACAGGCCCAGGCTCAGGACCTTCTCGGTCTTGGCAGCTGATACCGCCTTTTTACCGTCAGCCAGCTTTAATCCCGGTTTCATTCGGGTGAGCAAATCCTGATCACCACTTTCCAGTCCGAAAATCAACATGTAAAGGCCTGCCTTTTTCATCATCCGAATAAGCGGACGGTCTATCAGATCGGCCCTTGTTTCTGTTATCCATCTTATCTTATTGTGAAGGCCCTTTTTGGTTATCTCTCGGCAAAAAGTTTCTGCATCTTGGGTGGTTAAAGGGAAGATGGCATCGGCAAACCAGAACATATTTATACCTGTTTTATTGTAAATAGATGCAACCTCGTCAGCCACCAGGGCAGGGTTCCGCTTTCGAATTTTTGGGCTCATTACGTTCTGAGCGCAAAAATAACATCGAAAAGGGCATCCCCTTGAGGCCAGAAGGGGGAGCAGCCGTTTGTTAAAGGAGAACATGGGCGGGGTTTTGTATTGATCTATGTCTACCAGGTGCCATGCCGGCAGCGGCAGGTCATCCAGATTGCGCACAAGATCCCGATCGGAATTTTCTATTATTTGATCCTGATCAAGATATGAAATTCCCCGGATGTTTGCAAGATCCCCCTGGCCGGCCAGGCAGTCAGCAAGCTCGCCAACAGTTTCCTCGGCCTCGCCACGGACGATGATATCTCCGAGTCCGTTTTTTAACAGCTGCTTTGCGAACAATGTGGGGTGAATATTGCCAAGGACAATTTTGGTGTAAGGGCTGTTATTTCGAATTAGTCTGGAAAGATGGGGTAGAATACCCATTACAGGCGTCAGGCAGGATATGCCCACAACGGCCGGATTCTTGAGGCGAAGGATGTCAACAAAAGGCACTCGGTTTTTGACAAAATCATCATAAATCGATACGTCAAACCCCTTTTTTCCCAACACAGCGGCAAGATAGGCCAGGCCCATGGGAGCAAATGGCACCATCAGCGGATCATAATCACCCAGAACATTATATTTTGGCCGGGGGTTGAGGAATAACCAGTCCAGAGGCTTATTATTTATACTTGTCATCAGGAAATATTTATCGCAAAACCGGAAATGTAAATTCCAGCCTGAATAAGTTGAACATTGTCTCCGCAAGCTATAGAATCATTTATTTCAGGAATCGTTCTAAATAATTAAAAAATAACTGATATTTATGTTGAATCCATCGCTTTTGTGATGCATTATAAAAAACTTATATTGGTAGAAAAAACGGAATTAAAGTTTCACATTAACAAATTTTGACCATATGCCATAAAAGCTGGTTTCGTCAATGGTTTAAAAATAAAGGCGATAGAGTTGAATGGTGCGGCCGGAACAGCAGAAAGGCACTGAAGAATGACTCCGGATTCTGATACATGTTTTCAAAACCCCATCATCAATAAAGAGAAGATTAAAATTATGTTCCTGCGTTCACCCAGGAGCATGTGGCCAATAATTAACGAGCAGGACAATTTTTTGCTGCCGCTGGCCTACCCTACACTGGCAGCATATCTGAAAAAATATTTTCCTGGAATAGAAATTGAGATTGTTGACACCATGGCCATGAAAATGGGTTGGCGGTCTCTTGAAAAGTGCCTTGCTGAAACGCAACCGGATATTGTGGCGATCGGCGAGAAAACCATTTATTATAAAGAAGGATTCAGGGCGTTTGAACTCGCCCGGAAAGTTTTGCCCAATGTCGTTAATATTGCCGGGGGTGTTTTTTTTACCGCTATGCCCAAGTGGACGCTGGAAAACTGTCCGGCCATCGATTTTGTCGTGCTCTATGAAGGTGAAGAGACACTCCGTGATTTGATTACCACCCTGCGGGATGGGCGGCTGGTTGAGAGTGTAAAGGGAATTGTCTATAGGGACACAGGTAATAATCCACAATTTACGCCGGAGCGACCCTTAATTGAAAATCTGGATGACCTGCCCATGCCGGCCTATGACATTGCCGGTCTTGATCAATATCAACCTTTTGGTCACCTCTGGCCCAAGGCCATTACCGTTCAACGTTCAAGAGGGTGTACCCGCAGCTGTCGTTTTTGCAGTTGGCGCCAGCAGGAGGGGCGGCCGGAGTTGGCCGGTGATAAATATATCAGTCATCAGGCCTACCGTACAAAAAGTCCGGAAAGAATGGCGGACGAGATAGAGTGGCTTTATCGGGATTTTGGCATCAGGTATCTTTTCTGGGTTGATGCCACCTGGAACCTTGACAATGACTGGTTGATGGCTTTCTGTGAAGAGATTTTCAGGCGGAAAATCGAGTTGGATGGATGGTGGGCCTTTGTCCGGGCAGATGAATTAATCCACAACGAAGAGGGCGGCGTACTAAGTGCCATGGTGAAAGCGGGTTTGCGTCATGTCCTGGTAGGTGCCGAGCATGATTCCCAGGAGGTCCTTGACTCTCTTAACAAGGGAGTCAGAAATTATGATATTACTAAGCAGGCGTTTCGTATGCTGAGTAAACAATATCCCCAGGTGTTCAGGCAGGCCACCTATATTACGGGACTTCCCCAGGATACGGTTGAGTCTATAAAAGGACTGGTCAAACACGCCCATGATTGTGACCTTGACTTTGCTGCTTTTCATCCGGTAGCACCTTTCCCCGGCACCGAAATGTATGAACTCGGAAGGCGCGAAAACCTTTTGGAAGAATTTGACTATTCAAAATATGATATGTTTTATCCCGCCATGAGAACTCACCATATCTCCCGGGAGGAGGTCGCTGCGGCAACGCAGTGGTGTTATAGGAATTTTGTTCAGAAAAAACCCTTCAAATATTTCCGGCGCATGTTCTCCCCATACCCGATACGAAGAGACCTGCATCGCTGGTTCGCATTTGCAGTTGCCCGTGTGATGTTGAAAGACTTAAAAAACAGTTTGATCCATAAGACACAATTCAAAGGTTTTTCAGGAATTGATACATTGCAAAAACCCCATTGGTATGAAGAATGAACTTATTTGATTACTCTTATAGCCCTTATTTTCGGTTATAGGAATCCGGGTATTGTTTGATAAACAAAAATATCCAAGTAAGAAAACTCATATCCCAATGAATAAAATTTCGGAAGCTGATAAGCAGCCTTACCTTTTCCACCCCCATGCTGTCGAAAAATACCTTTTCCTCCTGATCATATCCATAGAGGCCTTGATTTTTATCTACCTCACCTTCGCACACAGGTTAGTGGCCGGACATGACGGTTTTCATGCCTTTACCATGTTGTATAGTATTTTTAACCAGGTAGCCAATTATGGTGAAATTCCCCAGTGGTCACCTTTTATGATGCATGGCACAATCTTTATTTTTACCTATGTCATCGCAGGCGGAATTCTAGAAAAAGTGCTGCTTTTGTTAGGAGGTGCTTTACAGTCCTTTAACTTTTTAACACTTTTCCATGTATCATTGTTTTTTGATGAGTTGGTTCTGATTGTGGGCGTCTGGCTTCTGGCAAGACGATTTTTTGTATCGCCGTTTACGCGTTTTTTTGTTGCCTTGTCAATAATGGGGTCCTGCATCTGGTTTCTACAGCCGCTTTACAATTTTTATATTTATTATTCCATTCCTTTAATTCTGCACTTTATTCATCAGTTTTTCGATAGTGGTAAAAACCGATATTTGTTTCTGGGTGGCAATTTATTGTTGATGCAATCTTTTGGTAACCTGCCACATTTTCTTCCCATTATATCTTTAATCATTTTTTTGTATTTTCTTTTCTATTCCATATGTAACCAGGCGGACATGTGGAAAAATGTAAAAAAAATTAGATTTAACGGCTCTTTTGTCATTATTTCCGTCTGCGTCATCTTATCGTTTGTCATTGTAATTTTCTTTATGAAGTTCGGTACAACTCAAATGGCCTCGTATTCTTTGAGAAAACCGGACGGCTCTGTATCATTAAGTCAGTTTTTAACCTATGGCGGCCCGTTCAAGTGGGAGATATGGTTGGAATCTCTCCTCGGGGTGTCTCCCTGCGTGGATTACACCCTGTATAGCGGCATTCTCTGTGTCCCTTTAATTTTTCTGGGATTGATTTTGAATACCAATAAACAGAATGTCCATTTTTTTTTAACAGCCATTGTTCTGCTTTTATTCAGTATGGGCTCTTTTGTCAGTGTTTTTTTCTATCATTGCTGGCCGATGATGAAATATTATCGGCATATTGTGTCCATTTCTCCCATCATTAAGGTTTTTCTATGCTTTTTGGCGGGAATTGGATTGGAAAGCTTTTTAGTCCGAAACCCCTTTTGTGAAAAGCCGCTTCGCGCAAAAATGGCTGTCCCGGCCATGGTTCTGTTTCTGATCGTCTGCGCTTTATTTACACTTTACTTTTCCGGAGAATCCTTTATCCCCGTAAATTTTTTCAAAAGTATTGTACCGCATATGTCGGCTTTAGATCTTATCCAGATCATGGTTCCAAAATATCTGCCCAAATTTTTAATATTATTTAACAAGGGGCTATTATGTTCTCTGATGACTCGTACCGCTTTTTTTGCTTTAAGTGGTTCATTTGTTTTGCTTTTTGCGTATTTTGTTTTTGAAAAAAATATTAAAATTCATTATTGGGTAATTTTACTTTTAGCGGTTCATTCGGTTGATCTTTATTCGTTCAAATTTTTTGAAATCCAATTGAAGACAGTCCCTTTAAATGAAGAGGTATACAGTATCGCCGGTTTTCAGAAGATGCCATACGTCAAGCGAAGAGATTTGACTTTTTGGGATAATAATCCAAGAGCAGAGATGCTTCGAGCCTTGCCGGTGGTCACTGATAGCGGTTCTTTTTATTCGCCTGTTCACGCCTTTTTATTTAAAGACCAGTTGGGAAATCCCTTCCGGACGGATTTCTGGATGTTGCCACTGGACAACTATATGAGGGCTTACTGGGGGCAGGATATAAATGATTTAACCATTAAACCCAAAGGCCTTGTTCATCGTTCTGAAACAGAGTACCCCAGGTTTGACTTTCCCGATAAACACCCGGCCATTTTGAAAATTTCCGGAATAACTGAGGATAAAATTCAGTTTTTTTCCCAAGCTGTTTTTTTGTCGTCAGCCGATGACATCGTGTCAAAGATCACCGATCCGGATTATACAGGTGATATTCTTTTTCTCACACCCCTGGAAAGGTCAGGGCAAAACAATTCAGCTGCTTCTTTCACGCATAGCGGATATGACCTCTCTGCCAATAAACGACTCCATTTTGCCTATCAGATAGACCGATTTGATTGCAATCATATCGTGGTTTCTACCGATGTCGGGGATGCTGTTTCAGCCTGGCTGTTATACAGTGACGCCTGGCATCCGCTTTGGAGAGCGACCGTCAATGGAAAAAACACGCCGGTATATAAAGCCAATCTGGCTTATAAGGCCGTAAAACTCGATAAAGGGTTTAATGAAGTCCATTTTTATTTTAAATCCGGATTTATTAATTTTTTTCATTATGTCATTGGCATAAATTCATTATTTTGGCTGATTGCTTTAATTTATTTGGTAGGAAAGATTGCCATCGTGCCCACCGGTTTTGATCGGAAATGCAGTGAGATCTGCAGCACGTCTCCGAATTGAACGAAGGCGGTATAGGAATTCGTTTACGGTTGACCCATTACATATGAATAACCTGGAAAAAACAAATAAATTATCACTGGATTTTGAGCCCACGCGTTCACGCGCCGTCGAAAGCTGTTTTTTTTTTACTGATTACTCTTTTTGAGGCCGTCATATTTTTTTATCTGATGCGCGGACATCGGATAGTCAGTGGACACGATGGCTTTGAATATTTTTATCTCCAATATTATTTTCTAAACAATGCTGTCAGTTGTGGTGAGGTCCCTTTGTGGATCCCTTATATATTGCATGGGATTGTTGGAACCTGGTGGTACGTGATACAAGGCGGCCTGTTACAAAACATATTAGTCATATCCGGAAAACTGATCAGTGGTATTAACTTTCTACCCTTATTTTATGTGGGCATCTTTATTGATGAATTGCTGTTGCTGGTGGGGGTGTGGCTCCTGGGAAGACGTTTTTTTGTTTCAACCTATACCGTTCTCTTTGTCGCACTGGCTATCATGGGGTCGTGTATCTGGGTGCTTCAACCCTGGTGGAATTTTCATCTATACTATGCCGTGCCATTGATCCTGTATTTTATTCATGAATTTATTGATAGTGGTAAATGGCGGCATTTGTTCCTGGGCGGTAACCTGTTACTTATTCAGTCATTGGGGAATCTCCCATATTTTCTGCCTCTCATTTCCTTGACGATCTTTTTATATTTTCTGTTTTACCTGGGACTCACATTTAAGGAAACCTTTTGGAAAATCAGGGCTCTTCGTTTCGGGTGGCCATCTTTTCTTGTGATGACGGCCTTGGCGGGTCTGTTTTTCTGTTTATATTTTGTGATGCGTTTTGGCACGGACCAGTTAGTAAACTATAGTCATAGAGCTCCGGATGGTGGTGCGTCATTAAATCTGTTTTTATCATATGGCGGAAAAATATGCTGGAAAGCCTGGCTTGAGCTACTGCTAGGGATATCCTTTGGCCTGGATTACACATTATATATTGGCGTTATTTGTTTTCCGTTTATCGTTTTTGGGCTCTTGTTCAATCAAAATAAAACCAATATGCATTTTTTGTTTATGGTCATTATTCTTTTACTTTTCAGCATGGGAACGATAGTCAGCGTTTTCTTTTATTACTGCTGGCCAATGATGAATTTTTTTCGGCATTTAGCACTGATTTCGCCATTGATTAAAGTTTTTATTTGCTTTGTGGCGGGCTTTGGCTTCGACGCGATATTTTACAAGAAACCTAATCGCAAAAAGTCAATTGGAGAAAAAGCTTCGTTGATTGGTATGTCCCTATTTATGTTTGGCGTTTCTGCAAGCCTATGGCTCCTGTCAATAAATTACCCCGATAATTATCATTTTTTTGTTAAGCTCGTCGAATATATGATACCACGACAACTCCCCGTAAATAATGAATTGTTTGATAGGGATCTGATTCCGATGCTGCTGATGCGAACTTCTTTTTTTGCGATGGCGGCTTCTATTTTGTTGGTCAGTATCTTTTTGATTAAAAGAGAAAAATATCTTACACCTTTTATTGTCATCTTATTGATTTTGCATGGAGGAGATATTTATGGGTTCAAATTTTTAGAAGTATCTCAAAAGTCAGTCCCTTTAACTGATAAGTTGTATAAGATAATTAATTTTCAAGCCATGCCGTATTCCAGAAATCGCGATACCTCTTTTGAAACCAACAATTCAAGAGCTGAATTATTGAAGAGTTTACCCTTTTTGGCGCCCGGTGTTCTGAATTTTTCAACACATGCTTTTTTGTTTAAAGATGAACTTGGAAATTCGTTAAGGATAAACTTCGGTCTTTATCCGTTAGATCAATATATGAGGGCCTATTGGGGGCAACCTATCCATGATTTATCTGTTAAACTTCGAGGACTTGTTTATCCTTCAATGTTTGTGCTTCCCAGGCTTGAGTTTCCTCGGGAGCATCCGGCGGCACTAAAGATTTCCGGTGTTACCGAGGATAAAATTCAGTTTTTTCAAGAGGCGGAAATTGTGCCGTCAGACGATTTGATCGCTTCATATATTACCGATCCCAATTATAAGGGCGATATGATTTTTTTATCTCCTCAAAAGGAGATTAAATCCGGAATTCCTGTCAGTATTTCCCCCCTTTCCGGAAATGCGCTTACCAAGAACAATCGTCTACACCTTCCGTATCAGATATTGAAATTTGATTCGAATGATCTGACCATCACAATTCAGAACAATGAGGCTAAGCCGGCATGGTTGTTATACAGCGATGTCTGGCATCCATTTTGGAGAGTGACTGTTAATGGACAGAAAACAAAGGTTTACAAGGCAAACCTGGCTTATAAAGTCGTCAAATTGAGTAAAGGCTTTAATAAAGTCCATTTTTATTATAAATCTCAACTATTTTCTGCGCTATCCGTCATTTTTTGGAATAAATTCCTTCTTCTGGCTGATGTTGATTCTTGTCATGTCGGGAAAAATTTTATTTTGCCCGGATATGTCACGAAATGGTTCAGGCGCGGCTAAAAACTGTGGTTGGCAGGCTACAGCCAATATGCCATGAAATACAGGCTAAGAATTTAAAATCATTGTATATCCAAGTATGTTGAGGCGCAGCCGCCAAAGAATTGTGACATTTTAATATTATGGCCGAACTTGTGTAACTTTATGTTGGAAAACAATTCAAAATCTGTGGGGGATAATGGGGGGCAGGATTCACGCTTGTTTGAAAGCGTTTTATTTCTGCTGCTTGTCATTATCGAGGTCGGCATAACGTTTTTTATGATCCATGATCACCGGATTGTCGGCGGCCATGACGGTTTCCAATATTTTACCCTGCAGTACTATTTTCTGAATCATGTCGTCAGTTATGGTGAGATCCCACAGTGGATGCCTTTTCTGACTCATGGCACGGTTGCTTCCTGGTGGTATATTATTCAGGGCGGTATTCTGCAGAGTGTTTTGCTTTTGTCTGCCGGGCTATGGAAAGGATTGAACTTTCTGCCGTTTTTTTACGCCGGTATTTTTGTTGATGAACTTCTTTTATTAACCGGTGTATGGCTGTTGGGCAGGCGCTTTTTTCTTTCACCATTAACTGTATTTATCGTAGCCGTGTCTGTCATGGGGTCTTGTATCTGGATCCTCCAGCCCTGGTGGAATTTTCATCTGTATTACGCGCTTCCCATGATACTGTATTTTTGCCACCGGTTTCTGGACAGCGGCCAATGGCGATATGCTTTTCTGGCCGGTAATTTACTTTTTATTCAGTCCCTGGGCAATCTGCCGTATTTTCTGCCGCTAATATCCCTGGTCATTTTTCTTTATTTCCTCTTTTATACAGCGCTTAACTATGCAGAAGTATGCCGGCAGGTAAAAAATATCAGATTCAAGTGGTCGTTTCTTCTGACGATATCAGTAATTTTGATATGTTTTGCCGCCTTGTATGCCACCATGCATTTTGGTACGGACCAGATCAAAAATTATACCTTCAGAAGCCCGGATGGCAGCTCTTCTCTGGACGTTTTTTTTACTTACGGAGGAGAACCTACCTGGAAGTCATGGCTTGAAATGCTGCTGGGGGTATCGCCCGGGCTGGACTATACGTTGTATATCGGCATCATTGGGGTGCCGTTAATCATATTGGGATTATTTTTTAACCTGCGAAGAAAAAATATTCATTTTCTGTTTACGATAATCGTTCTTCTACTTTTCAGTGCCGGGACATTCGTCAGCGTTTTTTTCTATTATTGCTGGCCCATGATGACGTATTTCCGCCATCTGATGCTGACCGCCACGGTTATTAAACTGCTTTTTTGTTTCCAGGCGGGCTTCGGGTTTGACGCGTTGATTGACGCTTCTTTGCACCGGCAAAAACCCATGAAGATTACAACATCCCTGGCTGTGCTGTCTTTACTGATGATGGGCGTCGCTTTTGTCTTGTGGCGTCTGTCCGGTGATTGTGATTTCACCACCCGGCTTCTCGATGACATGGTGCCGGAGAAACTTTATCGCTTTCTCACTTTGGCAGATGAATGCCTGGTCGGTTCCCTGCTTGTTCGCAACGCGATTTTTGCCTTTATCGCGTCACTGCTTTTAGCCGTTATGGTTCTGTTTGAGAAGAAGAGAGAGGCCCTTGCTCTGTTGCTTTTGCTGGCAAGTTTTCATGCTGCGGATCTGTATGGGTTTAAATTCTCTGAAATAAATTTCAAAACGGCTGAGTTGAATGATGCGGCCTATGATGTCACCCGTTTTACAACCATCCCCTATACTGCTAAAAGAAATCTTACTTTTAATAAGACCAATTCCAGAACAGAATTGTTGAATGTCCTTCCCATATCATACGGTGCGACTTACTGGACAGCCCATGCCATGTGCTTCATGGATGAACTCGGTAGCCCGTTTAAGACCGATCACATGCTGTTGCCACTGGATCAATACATGAAAGCATACCGGGGACAATCAATCTATGATAAAGGTGCCCCTCTGGGCCTGCATCCATTTTCCCACCTGGATTTCTCGACACAGAATCCGGCCGTCATGAAGATTTCAGGTGTTACCGAAGACAAAATTCAGTTTTTCAGTCAGGCTGAGATGGTGTTTTCGGATGAACTTATCGCTTCGTATATGACGGATTCCGAATATAAAGGTGATATTCTGCTTCTTTCGCCGATTAAGAGTAAAGGCGAGGACGTTGTCGATACGGCGGTACCTGCTGAAATAAACCTTTCAACAAACACCCGGCTGAATAATATGTATCAAGTGAATCGGTTTGATTCCAATAACCTCGAAGTGTCGACGGATATCAGCGTTAATGGATCAGCCTGGTTGATGTACAGCGATGTCTGGCATCCCTTATGGCGTGCAACCGTAAACGGTAAAGAAGTACCCGTGTACAAGGCAAATCTGGCCTATAAAGCGGTTAGGCTGGAAAAAGGTGAAAACCGGGTGCATTTTTATTTCAAATCTAATCTCATGTCCTTTATTTATTTTCTTTTTAGTTTGAATGCTTTCCTATGGTTGTTGTTGATTTTTTTTCTGGCTGGAAGAATCGTCTTCGCAGGCATTATCCCTCGTCATCCCGGGTTCCGACCCGGGATCCAGAGCGGACAGGCATGACCCCCGCCGGATCTTTTTTTTAAGGCCAGCCGATCGCTGCTGTTTTTTACGGCCTATTTTTGTTCACCTGGTAGCTTACCTCCGGCCAAACTGGATTCCGGCTTTCGCCGGAATCACGAATATGAAAATTGAGCTTTACAAAGGTGTAAATTGGAACAAGAAAAAAATAAATTAAGGCAAAAACCGGTTAAAGATTTTTTAAATGCCGCAACACCATTCTCAGTTTGATGCGCAAGGGCACTCGTGGGATGCAGAGTCTGGACATTTTGTAAGTATATACCAGCTCATAAATCAGCCGCAGAAGAATTCGGGGCACATTCAAGAGCGCTTTTCGGATTTTCAGGTTGTAAAACAGGACCGGCCACTGCACGAACAGGGGAAACAGGCAGAAGAGTTTATAAATCAGGTTTTTTTCTTTTTCGCTGAAATTCAGCATGGTGTTTGAAAAATAATCTTTGGGAAGCTTACGAATATCAGGCTGGCGGCAACAGCCCTGTTCCATGGCATATTGTGTTAATTTCAGTCCCGGGAAAGGGATAAAAATATTGGCCAGGCCAAGGTAGGGCTTTACCTTAATGTTCATTTCAACGGTCTCGTACATCTGGACAAGTGTTTCGCCCGGTAACCCGAGGATGTTCCCGGTACGAAAACGGATGCCGTATTTGGATAAACATTGAGCGGCATGATAAATCTGATCATCCGGCATGTTGCGGTTTAGCACGTTATTCCTGATTTGCTGGTTGCCGGTTTCAATGGCCCAGTTTACCCCCTGGCAGAAACTGTCCCGCAAGCCGGCTACGATTTCATCCGTTATTAAATCAGCACGGACGTTACAGGTGTATGGAAGTCCGATTTCTCCGGGATACCTGTCACAGAACTCGGAAAACCATTTTTTCTCTAAAATGAAAATATCGTCGTTGAAAACAATCTCTTTTAATGGGTAGTGCTTTCTGACATCTTTGATTTCTTCCAGCAGGTAATCGACGCTTTTTTTTCTTACCTGGGGGCCACAACCCTGAAAAAGTTCACGGAATTTGTGATTAAAACAATAAGAGCAGTTGTAAGGACATCCGCGACCGGAAAAGAACTGTTTAGAAGGTGATTCTCTAAGAAGTGTGTCCGTATTGTACACAACCGATCGGTCCGGAAACGGTAGGTTATCCATATCGGCCAGAGGGTAGAAGGCCGTCGGGAACGGATCGTCCCGGTTGAAAATGTTTTTTGCGGGTTCAAAGCCGTTTTGAATATAATCAACTATGGCGTATTCTCCCTCACCGATGCAAATGGCGTCAATACTTGAATCCCGCAATGTCGACCAGTCAAAGGTCGGGCCGGGTCCGCCGATCAGGGATCTGGCGTTAACTGATTTTTTGACCAGTTTATCAAATGAAATATACAACGGAAGGGTCGCGGAAAACGAAGAATAACAGAGCAGATCCGGATCTATTGTTTTTATTTTTTCCAAAATTAGGGGAAATTTTCGTGAGCCGATAAAAAATAAGTGCGCACCCTTTCCCTTCAGGGCACCCGCCAGAGCGTAAATTCCATGATAGTCGTTATAAAGATTCAGAAGGTCAACAAAGACGATTTTCATCAAGTATTCTTCCGGTAAATCGCCACCCCGAACCCCTTGCTTTCAAAAGGGATGGCGCCGATCACCTGTTTCAGGTGATAGTGTTGCTGTATCCAGTTCATTAACCTTTTTCCGTAGTCCACCCCGAAAAACGGATGGCCGTAATCGGAAGCGTTCCGGCCGATAATTACGACATAGTCCACATTATTGGCGGACAGGTCCTCGACCAGTTTGTCATAGCCGATGTATTGCAGCACGGGTGGCATGAAATTACAATATTTTAAGGGGTTTTCCCGGTCGGAAAAGAAATTGATGCCGATGCCTTCCGGAAACACGGCCACTGTCGCTTCCGGCCTGGTGTTGTGGCGCAGCCAGGCAATTGTTTCATGAACGGTTCGGGTCTGAACATTGTCGGGCCAGATGAATGTGCCCTTTTCGGTGATCATTTTGGCGGTTCGTTTTTGATAATAGGCGTTGGCCCAGGTCCCGTAATCAACAGCCGGAAAAATCAGAAAGCCGATAAAAACGGCATAAAGAAGGGGCCGTGGCGTCACGGGAAGGCGGCACAGAAGAAAATCACCGATTACCTTGAATACGATTAAATGGTAGCAGACCAACCCCACAACCACCAGGTAAAAGCCGTACAGCCCGGGGCCGTTTTTCAGCAGCACGCGAAAAGCCAGCAGCAGGGCGACCAGAAAAAGACAGAACAGTTGAAGGTGATACCCGTCCGCATTTTTTAAAAACTTCCGGCCGTAGTAGAAAATGCCCACTGCCAGAAACAATGGCAGGCAACGGTATTGAATGCCATACAGCAGGGCGGGGGTGAAAAGGAAGATCAACGCCAGGCCGGCAATGCCTGCCGGCAGAAAGGGCAGGGCCGTGGCGCCTGATTTAAAGAACCGGGCAATCCCTGCCGCACACAATCCGAGTAAGGAAAACAGCACAAGGGTAAGCAGTGACGACTTGCAGATTATCTTCAGACTTTTAAAGACATTTTCTGTCCCCATGACCATCTTCTGAAAAGAATCGTCCTTCATAAACAGGGCCGGGCCGATAACGGATTCTTTGAATCCACTCCAGGCATCGAAGTGACATATGAACAGGCCATAGCCGATGATTCCTGCGATAACCGGGCTCGCCAGCGTCAGCCACAGTCTTAAGCGGCGCTGTCCCGGGTTTTTGACAGCCAGAAGCCCGCCGGTGAACATGAATCCCGTCCAGACCAGCAGCGGCTGATCGACCCGGCAGAACAGGGCCATGCTCAGGCAGGCAGCCCAGCCGTTCAGCATTGCCTGGCGGCCGGATTGAATAAACCGGAGAAAAAAGAAGACCGCATAAAGCGTAAACAAAAAAAACAGCGTGGAGGCGAAACTGTACGGCAGTATGAAGTTAAAGTTGTTGTTGCCGGTATAATGACCGAAAGCAAACACCAGAAAGAAAATGATAACCGTCAGCACGGAAACAACCCGGTCAAGAAACAGACGGCTGATCAAATACAGGGCGGCCGCTGTCAGGATGGTGATAACGACACCCAGCCCCACCAGGGTATGCTCATGTACCCCGAACAGTTTGAATAACAAGGCCTGGAAATAGGGCGGGAAAAAGCCGTATTCGTAAAACACATCGCGGTATAGGATGTGGCCGTCCAGGAGCTTCATGGGGATCCAGAACTCCCGAAAGGTATCGACGATCAGGTCTCCCCACTTCATCCATGTCCGGTTCAGCAGAAACAGAAAACAAGCGGACATGGCCGCCAGGGCGATAAGTGAATTTATATAATCAGATCTTTTTTTCAGCATGCTATTTGATCGGTTTTTTGTTTTTGTCACACCGGCCGACCTGGATCCCGGAGGACCGATTCAAACCCCGAACCCCGAACCTTGAACCCCGAACTCCCTGTACGGGCGACCGGCGGGTCGCCCCTACGGACCGTGGCGGGTGTCCATGAATAATGTAGGGGCAGGCCCCCGTGCCTGCCCGGTGAAGGGCACCCACAGGGGGGTGCCCCTACATGCGCAAAAAACCCCGCACCCCGCACCCCGCACATTGAACCCTGAACCCCGCACCTTGAACCTCAAACCTCAATTCTTTTCAATAAATTTCTCCAGTACATCCAGCAGATACTGCATCTCGTCCAGGCCCAGGCCGTCATGAACGCCTACGTGAAGGCCGTTGCCACCGGCATACTCGGCATGGGGAAAATCCCCCGGCCGGTGGCCGCAAAATTTGAAACTGGCGCATTGGGTCGGCATGGCTTCAAACAGGGTCCGGGTTTCGATACCGTTTTCTTCAAGGTACTGCATCAGGTCGTTTCTGGAAAACCCGGCCGCCCGGCCCACGATGATGGGAATGGCATGGGGCCCGATCCGTTCATCCGGCTGCTCCTTAATCGTGGCCAGCAGGGGCGAAAACCGGTCAAACCGATCCAGCACATACATCAGGTTGGCCCGCCGTTTTTCAAGAATGTCAGGGTAGGCTTCAATCGTTCCCAGCCCCACAGCAGCTTCCAGTTCGTTCATCTTGCTGGAAAACCCCACCCGGCGGGTGATAAAACGGATGTCCGTTCCGTCCTTGAAGCGATCCGGGCAGTATCCGGAGGAAACATTAAGCTGGCAGATGCGGCAGTCACAGGCCCGGCCGTGGGACCTTAAAGACCTCAGGATCCGGGCCAAAGATTCGTCGTTGGTGGTCACGATGCCGCCTTCACCCGTACTGACCAGGTGGGCCACATACAGGCTGAACGCCCCCATATCGCCCATGGATCCGGCAGCCTGCCCTTTGTAAAGGGTGCCATGGGCCTCGGCGGCGTCTTCAATTACACGAAGGGAATGCCGCCCGGCAATATCCCTGACCTTATCCATATCGGCCGGTTTTCCCATCAGGTGGACCGGCATGATGGCGCGGGTTTTTTTTGTAATGGCCGCTTCGATTTTATCCGGATCGATGTTCAACGTGTCCGGATCGATATCGACGAAAACCGGTGAAAAACCGGCATGCAAAACGGCGTGACCGGTGGCGACAAACGACAGGGCCGGAATAATGACCTGGTCGCCTCTGTGCGCGCCGAAATCATAAAGGGTTGCCATGGCCAGGGTGTCGGCGTCTGTTCCACTTGCAACGGCAACTGCCTCTTTGACGCCGATCAGTTCCGCGAAACGGTCTTCAAACTCCCGTACCAGCTTACCGTTACTGATTCTGCCGGTGTCAAGGACTTCGGCGATCAGGCGTTTTGATGTGTCCTGAATGGTTATATTACCGAAAGGCAGGTGCTTGCCGGGTTTCATTCGTATGACTCCATGTGTTTTATTGAACAGTAATGACGGGTAATTAAGGGCATCTCTAAAAATTAGAATTTTGGTTCGAGGTCAAGGCGTGCGAGAATTTTAACCACAGGAATACTTGAAGTATTTCGAGGATTAAAATTTGAGCACAACGCCGACATCGGGCCAAAAGGCAATTTTTAGAGGTGCCCTTAACCTAATAAACGTCATCCGGGGGAAGGTTGTCAAGTGCTTGAATCGGGCCGAAGACCTGAAAAAGACGCGATTTTTTTGGTGAACACGGAAAATGAATTTTTCTTGACGGATGATTTATTAAAGATTATAATATATTATAACTTAATCCGGTTGTGCCCGTCTTTTGCGCGGGTTTTTTTTATGAAACTGATTTGATAATTTGGTGAAGAATGACTGGAAAAACCACTAAAGCCAGATCCAGAAAGGCTGAAAAAAATATTCCGTTTGATCTCGACCACACTTTTTCGGGAAAAAAGAAGAAACGCGCGAAGCCTGAAGAAAAAGCTGTTGAGCCGGAATGCCTGCCCGCCAATAACACCAAAAGACTCTGGAAACGCTATGCCTTAAAGCAAGGCGCCTTTGTCATGATCTATCGATCTTCGAAGATGAAACTGGGCAAGCCCGTAATGGTCAAGTTGGGCCCGATAAAAGATATCAGCATGAGAGGGCTGGCCGTTCAGTATGTGGACCATAAAAACATCCTGCGCGATATTGACGAGATCGCCATTGCCCTGTCTGACGGCACGGTGGTGTTGGATAAAATCAAATTCAGGCCGATCAGGGATTTTGAAGTCGGGCGGATGCCGAGGCTCGGAACCATCCGTACACTGTGCATTAACTTTCACAACCTGCTGCCGGCCCAGAAAGTCCACCTCGAGCGGTTTATCGACGAGCATGCCTGTGAAATGGCGCTGGATTAGCCCGGGGCTTTTTCTATCCGTCGCTCAATGGTTTCCTGTGAGATTCCTCTGTTTTTAATATGTGATCTCGATAATAGCCCCCGGCCGCCCCTACGTCCGTGGCATCCGTGTGAGAGGGCGACCGGCGGGTCGCCCCTACGGACCGTGGCGGGTGTCTATGAATAATGTAGGGGCAGGCCCCCGTGCCTGCCCGGTGAAGGGCACCCACAGGGGGGTGCCCCTACATGCGCAAAAAACCTCGCCCTCCGCCCTCCGCACCCTGAACCCTGAACCCTGAATTTTGAACCTTGAACCTTGAACCCCAAATATGATAGAAAAAGCGTAAAATATGGATCGGGGTTTTGCCTGAATCCGGTAACCGTGTAATACCTGTTGTAATGCGGAGGCAAAGGAATGAAGTATATCGGCGCCCATGTCAGCATAGCGGGTGGCGTGGAAAACGCCCCCCTGAATGCAAGCCGGATAGGGGCCCGGGCCTTCGCCCTGTTTACAAAAAACCAGCGCCAATGGAAGACCAGGCCTTTAAGTGAGGCATCAATCAAGGCCTTTCGAAAAAACTGCGACGATCATGGCTTTCTTCCGGCCCATATTCTTCCCCATGACGGATACCTCATCAACCTCGGGCATCCGGACAAAGACGGCCTGCACAAATCAAGAACGGCCTTTGTCGATGAAATGTCCCGCTGCCGGCAACTGGGGCTGTGTTATCTGAATTTTCACCCCGGCAGTCATCTGGGACGAATGAACGATAACGACTGTTTGGATCGAATTGCCGAATCTGTTAATATGGCCCTTGATGAAACCGAAGGCGTGACGGCCGTTATTGAGAACACGGCCGGACAGGGAAATAATGTGGGCTTCAGGTTTGAGCATATGGCCCGTATGATAGACGCCGTGGAGGATAAATCGCGGATCGGTGTCTGCCTGGATACCTGCCACGCCTTTGCCGCCGGTTATGATTTGCGGACCCGTAAGGCCTATGAGCAAACGATGACGGATTTTGATAACATTATTGGATTTACATTTTTAAAAGGCGTTCACTTAAATGACGCCAGGGTTGATTTTGACAGCCGGGTCGACCGGCATGAAAGCCTCGGTGCCGGATCCCTCGGGCTGGCGCCTTTTCGTTTTCTGATGAACGATGCCCGGTTTGATGATATCCCCATGATTCTTGAGACGAAAAACAGTGATATCTGGGCGGAGGAGGTCGCATTACTTTATAGTTTTGAAAAACAGGATTGAGGTTTGAGGTGCAAGGGTAGGGGCGACCCGCCGGTCGCCCCTACACGGTTGCCACGGGCGTAGGGGCGACCGGCGGGTCGCCCTCTCACACGGTTGGTATTTTGAATTGTCAAGACGTTGAGATGTTGAGGCCATTTTGAAAGAAAGCGAGACAGGCGAAGCCACAGGCCGGGAAAGACGAACTGAAGCCCGGGAAATTATAAACGAATTTTACAGTGTTCAGTTTTTTGTCAAACACCTGGACGCTCTGTTTCAGTTCGTTCTGTGGGATATCTCACCCAACGGCATGTGCATCCTGATCGATAATGACTCGGAGGCCTTATACCATCTGGCAGTAGGGGATGTGTTTAAAATTAAATATTATCCCCGGGACCTGTATGGGGAAACCATGATATGCAGAACAGAAATAAGGCATATCACCAAAGGCAGTGGCACCCGGTTTACAGATTACCATATGGTCGGACTGAAAATACTGGGAAGGTAAGGCTTGAGCAACGTTTGCAGGGAGTCGGACATAATTAGGGGGGAGATTATGGGCGTTTTAGACAATAAAAAGGCAATTGTGACCGGCGGCGCCATGGGGATCGGGCGGGCCACGGCCAGGTGCTTGCTGGAAGAAGGCTGTGACGTCACGATCTGGGATATGAATCAGGAAATGCTGGCGGCGACCGCGGCGGAGCTGAGCTCCCTTAACCGCGGAGCGGTTTACGCTCATCAGTGTGACGTTACGGACCGGGAGCGGGTGCTTACCCTGGCCGAAACAGCCGAGCAGGAAATGGGGCGGGTTGATATATTGATCAACAACGCCGGCATCGAAAAACACGGCCGGTTCTGCGAGGTGCCGCTGGAAGTCTGGGAACAGGAGACGGCCGTCAATCTTTATGCCATATATTACACGACTCACGCCATTCTGCCCGGCATGTATCGCAGAAATGAAGGGCACATTGTCAACATCTCTTCGGCGGCCGGTTTGATCGGGGTCGCGGATCTGGCGGTTTATGCCGCCACCAAGTGGGCGGTATTCGGGTTCACCGAGTCGTTGCGGGCCGAGGCGGCCATGGACAAGAAAAATGTTTTGTTTACGTCGATTCATCCGCATTTTGTCAAGGAAGGGTTGTTCTCCGGCGGACGGCTCAATTTTCTGGGTGAATTGCTGGTGCCGCGCATCCGGACACATGAGGTCGTGGCCCGGGCCATTATTAAAAAAGCCCTGAAAAAGAAACAAAACACCGTCAAGATTCCAATAACACTTCATCTGGGCGTATTTTTCCGGGGTATACTGCCGGATCGCTTGCTGCAGATGATGACCGTTCGGATGATGGGGGTTGGCAACTGCACGGAAAACATGGTCGGATACGAAGATGAACAAAAATAACGTTAAATGTGACAATCAGATGAGACAGCCCGGGAAATGCCGCAGTCTTACCGCGCTGTGGGTTTTTATTTTTTGTGCCGGGTTGGTGCTGCCGGCCGGCCCTGGTGCAATCCCTGCTCTGGCAGGTGATTGTAAGGTGGGCGTTATCGATACCGCCATGATCGTCTTAAAGTCCAAATATGGCGAGGAGATCAGGGCCGGTTTCGCCGAGCATATGGAAGATCAGCGCCAGGCGCTTGAAAAAAAACGGGTAAAAGCGGAAAGGAAGAAAAAAAGGCTCATTCAGGCAAAAAAGGACGGTAAAAGTGAGAAGGCGCTTGAAGAGCTGAAAAAAGATCTGGAGAAAGACATCAAGGAATTGGCCTTGATGAAAGAGAATATGGATAATACGTTGGTGAAAATGGATAAAACCCTTCAGACCAAAATGAAAAAACGGG
Source organism: Desulfosudaceae bacterium (assembly GCA_963674745.2). Classification (GTDB taxonomy): domain Bacteria; phylum Desulfobacterota; class Desulfobacteria; order Desulfobacterales; family Desulfosudaceae; genus JBFMDX01. The sequence continues at coordinate 519,755 of CAXXDV010000003.1, forward strand.
TTCACATTGTTCTGGATCAGTTTGTCGCTGCCACGGATTATTGTATTGTCATTGAGAAACATCGCGTTGCCGCTTTTTCCGAAAAGGTCGACGTAACCGATGTGTTCATTAAATGGATGGACAGCTACAAGGAATGATCCGGCCACTGCTTGCGGCCTTTCCGGTTCATCTTTTTCCGCTCCCGCTTCCAGTCCGCGTCTTTTTTCTTCTTTTTCCCCGGGCTGTTTGAACTGCCGGGTTCCGGCCGGGGCGGAAGGAATGTCCCGGCCCGGTTCTGTGTGCCCTCAAGCGGTTGATCGGCCGGCGGATTAGCCCGTTTTGGCGTCTGTTTTTTCTCTCTTTCTTTGGGCAACGCCGGCCCGGTAAAGCCGTCCGCCGGTATGTAATCCGCCAGAAAAAGATTCTCGCCGACTTGATAGAATACGGCCCCTTGTGCTTCCGCTTTTTCCGTGTGGACTGTCAGCGTGACCGGATTTTCTGTTTTACGGCGCCCGATTTTTTCGGCCAGTTCGGGGTCGGCAAACAATATCACCCGGCTGTGGGATGACGGGGAAATGCCTTTCTGGCGCACATGGGGATAAGCCTTCTGCCGGACATACGTAAAAAGACATTTCGGGGGCGCCTGGCAAAAAACAGGCTGCGGCAGTTCCTGCCATTGCCTCGAACGGATGTCGTTCCCGCTGATTTCAAAAGGCACCTCGGGCAGGGTGATGGCCAGTTCGTTCAGGGTGGCAGTTCGGACATGGCGCCACCCGTCTTCATCATGCAGTGCCTGCAGAAGATCTTTGGTTTTGACAAAACCGTTCTCATCCGGGATCAGCCCGAACTCGCCGGGTGCTTTCCCCAGCATATAGGCAATGACTTTTGAAAGCCGTTTATTCTGTTTCTGATCAGCCATGACCGATTTCCAAAGCCTTCAGTTTTTACAGAGGCCGTCCGATATCCTTGACCGCCATGCGGTTTTTCTGCTATCTGTAAGCCTGTAGAACAATCATGTCAAGTCGTAAAGGGGGAAAAGAAAGATGAAAAGACAAGCGTCTGAAGCATTATTTGAAAAAGCGGTCAAGCTGATTCCGGGTGGCGTCAACAGTCCCGTCCGGTCATGCAAGTCGGTCGGTGGCCGGCCGTTATTTATCAACGGGGCAAAAGGCGCTGAGATTGTCGATGCGGATGGCAATTCTTATATTGATTATATCGGTTCCTGGGGGCCTATGATCGTCGGCCACAATCATCCCCAGGTGCTGGCCGGCGTCGAGGCCGCCCTGAGCCGGGGCATGAGTTTCGGCGCGCCCACGGATCTTGAAGTGGAACTGGCCGAAATGGTTGTTGCGGCCGTGCCGTCGATTGAAATGGTGCGTATGGTCAATTCCGGCACCGAAGCCACCATGAGTGCGGTCCGGCTGGCCCGGGGCGTTACCGGCCGCGATGTGATCGTCAAATTTGACGGCTGTTATCACGGTCATGCCGACACCCTGCTGGTCAGCGCCGGATCCGGAGTGGCCACCCAGGGCATTCCCGGAAGCCCGGGTATCCCCGCAGATGTCATTAAAAACACCCTTTCCCTTCCCTATAATGATGCAAAAGCCGTCACCCGGTTGTTTGCCGAACGCGGTCATACCATTGCCGCCGTGATTGTCGAACCGGTGGTCGGTAATATGGGGCTGGTGACCCCGGCGGCCGGTTTTCTGGAAACCCTGCGGCAGGAAACCCGTCAACACGGCAGCCTGCTGATATTTGACGAAGTCATGTCCGGCTTCCGGGTGGCCTACGGCGGCGCCCAGGAAAGATTCGGCATCATGCCGGATATCACCTGCCTGGGCAAGGTGATCGGCGGCGGTATGCCGGTCGGGGCCTACGGGGCCGGGAAAGACATTATGCGGCATATTGCGCCGGAAGGCGATATTTACCAGGCCGGGACCCTGTCCGGAAACCCGGTGGCCATGGCCGCCGGCATCGCCTGCCTGAAATTGCTGCAGCAGCCCGGTGTGTATGACGAGCTGGAAAATATGTCCCGTATCCTGATAACAGGCCTCAAACGGGTCGCTGACGAGGCCGGCATTCCGGTTCAGGTAGACTGTTGCGGTGCTATGCTGGGCATGTTTTTTTCCGATCAGCCGGTAACCGATTTCAAAAGCGCCAAAAAGAGCGACCTTGATCGCTTTGCCGCCTATTACCGTGGTATGCTCGAGCGGGGTATCTTTTTAGCGCCGTCCCAGTTTGAGGCCTTTTTTATTTCCACGGCCCACACCAGGGTGGACATAGACAAGACCCTGGACGCGGCAAAAGCGGTCATGGCCGGATTGTAGGGGGCATGGCTGGAATTGTAGGGGCGACCGGCCGGTCGCCCTCGCACACGGGGCTGACGCCCTCCAGCACCCCGTAGGGGCACGGCGTGCCGTGCCCTTTTGCTTGCGCCCCGAATCCGAAAAACAGGGCACGGCACGCCGTGCCCCTACAATATTCCCGAACGGCCTCGAACCCTGAACCCTGAACCTCATCCCTGTTTTTTCGCCACCAGTACTTCGGTCGGCAAATGCGGACACGGCCCGGGATAAATCATCACTTCTTCCATGCCGGCCGGTTTTAAAAAATCCATCCAGACGTCGGCGGCCACATTCTTCCAGTACCCTTTGTCATGCATTTGGGCCGCCATCTTTGCCCAGCGAATCTGCCAGGGCGCGAAATCCAGCACCACCGGCAGGCCCAGGGGCGTGGTCAGGTAAAGCCGGATTTTGCTGAGGATGCCGTGGGCTTTTTTAAAACTGATCTTGTCGGTCATGGTAGATGTGACCAGGTGGCCGCCGGGCTTGATACAGCGGGCGATTTCGCGCAGGATCAGGGGCTGCTCCTCAATGGTGGCATAGTTCCCGGTCAGGGAAAATACGATAATATCCTGGCTGCCTGAAGCCAGCGGCGCCATCAGCCGGAAATTCCATTTTCGGATGGAGATCATCCCCTTGATCAGCGCGCCGCAGGCGATAAGATCCGTTACCGTTTGTTCCAGGCAGGAGAGGTTGTTGTCGTCAAATTCGGTGACCATGATTCGGGCGTCGGGTTTGGCCAGCCGCATGTATTTTTTGTCGATCTCTTTGTATGTGCCTTTGATTCGGTTCGGGGCCATGGATTCAAAGACGCCTGCAGCCAGCCCGACCTTGATCAGGTCCCGCCCGCTGCCGGCGGAAAGGATGGTGATGACGGGTGCCCGACCGGGCGCTACCAGTTTCAGACCGTTTTCAATATTGCCCCAGAAACCGCTGCGTTTACGGCCCTCATACCACTCGTAACGGAAAATCTCCTGGTACATTTTATGGTTTTTGTCCCGCCGCCGGCTGGTGGACAGGTATGTCCGCCAGATGTGCTCCTCCTGTTGCCGGGCTTCCGGGTTCTGTGGCGGACAGACGGGAAAAGCCCCGGCATTGTCATTATAAACAGATGCCGGTATAAAACCGTTTTCATCGGCCAGTGCTTCAATTTCCTGCCAGGATTTCTCCATTGATTAGGCCCTCGACACTAAAGCGGTTTAATCTATCAGAATTGGCGGAATGTTATCATAAAGCGACGGAAACGCAAAATCATCTGCAAGGGCGACCAGCGAGTCGCCCCCGTACGCCCATGGCACCCACCCGTAGGGGCACGGCGTGCCGTGCCCGATTGTGAACCACGTCCATGTAGGGGCGACCGGCGGGTCGCCCTAAATCTCAACCCCCGTTCTTTCCCTCGCGCAACGGGCCACGCCCATTCGCACACCCCGTCAACCTAACCCTAAAACCCTGAAACTTTAAAACCATAAAACCGCCTGCCAAGTAGGCTGAACCTCAGTTTTGCGGTTCAATCACCCTGCCCATAAACAGCACCGCATTGGTAACACTGTCGCGGATCAGAAAGATAAACGGCCGGTCAGCCGAAATAACGATCGGATCCGGATTTACAGTCGTTTCGGCCATAACCACCGCCGTGGCCGCCGCGGCTTCCGTGCCTTCTTCATCCACCGCGATAAAGGCCTTGTGATAGATGTCGTCAATCCACGGAGCGGTTTCGGCCGGGTCCGCCATACCGGAAAAGTCAGCCAGATTGGGATCAAACGCTTTGGTCATGCCCAGGTCCATCATGATTTTTTTGCATGAAACCTCAAACTCAAAGGTGAACTTCGGAAGACTCAGCATGATATCACCGATGGACAGGGCCGCCACAATGGTTTTCAGCTGATCGGCGTCCAGTCCGCCGGACACGGCCTCGAAGCGTTGGTCTTTCGGAATTATGACCAGCATGGACAATTCCAGGGGATATTCGTATTCCGCGTACCCGGCGCTGACATACGGCAGCTCAACCGCATCAAACAGGTCATCCCGGTAAAACCGGGTGTCCACACGCTGACGCATCATGGGAACGGTAACTATGGAATCATCCAGGCAGGTAAACGGCTGATCGGTAGTCGCATTTTCTTCAAAGGCCGAATGCCAGGACGCCTTGAAATAAATGGCATTGGTCAGCACCAGGACGGTAAAACTGGTAATGGAGCCCGGTGGCAGCAGATTGATGATCTTTTCGTTGGTCTGTTCCTCAACCCACTGGTTGATCGTCTGCCGGCTCTCGTCCGGGGCGCCGTAAAAGTCGAGCAGCCGGACACCGGCATCATAATGGGTCGCCAGCGTATCCAGGTAAGCGGGCAGCAGGGGATACCCGTCCTGGCTCCAGACGGCATTGACCAGGTTCAGCTGAAACGCGTCTCCATCCCACGGGGCCTGGTCGTCCCGGCTGTTTAAATCGATATTCAGGCCGTTTAAGGCCGGATGAAACGCTTCCTCTGAAAGGGTGATGCCAAGCGCGTCAGCCATTTCCGCGGCCGTGTCGTTTTCCGCTCCGGCCCAGGTCATGGCCAGGGCATTGATGATGCTGTATGACGAAAAAAAGATGTTTTTATCGTCCATGTCCGGTTCGGCTTCAAGCTGGTGAAAAAAATCAAAGGTAAAATCGATCAGGCCGCTGACCAGGGCCTGCTGATCGGCCGGTGTAAAAGCCGGTGAATCGTCATAGGGCAGGGCGGACCTGGCAACCCCGTTTTCGCCCGTCGTTCCGCCCGAGCCGCTGCCGCTGCCGCCGGTGCCGATAAGGCACAGAATACCGAAAATAATCATGCCCGACAGCAATACCAGACGGATATGATAAAAGATGCGATTCATGCCTGCTCCTTGTGCTCAATGGTGGTTGTTTTAACGAAAGATTTTTCAAAAAGGCGTTTATTTGAATGTCGCTGGATCTTAATTATCATAATTTTATCATAAGTTCCAAAATAAACACAAAAAGAGACGACCCTGCGCCCGTGCACCCGTACATACGGGCGACCCGCCGGTCGCCCCTACGGACCGTGGCGGGTGTCCATGAATAATGTAGGGGCAGGCCCCCGTGCCTGCCCGGTGAAGGGCACCCACAGGGGGGTGCCCCTACATGCGCACAAACCTCGCCCTCCGCACCCCGATCCCCAAAAATGTTGACACTTTTCGTCCATCCTGTTATGGATTTCGGCCATACCTGCAACTATTCGTTTAACCTGTAAAATATGGATTTCATTGTGAAGGGCAATCCACGAAAAGAATTTCTATACGGCATGCACCCGGTTCATGCGGCACTGTCCGCCGGTCGGCGGCGTGTATATGAGATATATGTGGCCGGTGCCGGCAGCCGGAAAAAACGGTTTGCCCCGATTTTTGAGCTGGCGAAAAAAGCCGGTACCAGGATCACCGACACCACCGGGGAGCAGATCGAGCGGATGACCGGTGCCGGCGCCCATCAGGGCATTGCCGCACAGGTTGATCAATACCCGATGTTGTCGGTGGAAACCCTGCCGGCGGTCGAAAATTTTTCAGCAGATGCGCTTCTGTTGATCGCGGACGGCATCGTTGACCCCCACAACCTGGGCGCGCTGATCAGGACCGGTGCCTGCGTTGGTGTTGACGGGGTGATTATTCCCAAGGACAACGCCGCCTCACCCACACCGGCTGTTTCAAAAGCCTCGGCCGGTGCCCTGGAATATATGGCGGTTGCCCGGGAAACCAACATCGCCCGCACCCTGGACCGGCTCAAGGAAGTGGGGTTCTGGGTTGCCGGCCTCGACAGTTCGGGTGAAATATCTGTTTTTGAAGCGAATTTGAACGGCCCCATGGCCCTGGTCATCGGTGGCGAGGACCGGGGCATCCGGCGACTGGTCAGGGAAAAATGCGACATGATCGTTTCCATCCCGCAGAAAAGCACCGTCAATTCCTTAAACGCCTCGGTCGCCGGCGGGGTGGCCATGTACGAAATCCTCAGGCAAAGAACATCGAAGTTGTTAAGTGATTAAGTGATTAAGTGATTAAGTGATTATGTGATTATGTGGCGCAAGGCTGTTCAGCTTTCCAGAAAAGTTGATGGTTTTAAAGTGTTAGGGTGTTAAAGTTTTAAAAGCACGATGGATAAATAACAGTTCATATGTCAAAAACTATCGGCCGTTGCTTGCTTCAGACCATGTAGGGGCGACCCGCCGGTCGCCCGTACAGGACAAAGACGGATGCCAAGGCGTAGGGGCACGGCGTGCCGTGCCCTTTTGCCGGGGTTCAAGGTTCAAGGCTCGACGTTCCGGGGCCTATGGCTGTCTGCGAATATTGTAGGGGCGACCGGCTGGTCGCCCGAACAAATGGGCGCCACGAACGTAGGGGCGACCGGCGGGTCGCCCGCTGAAGGACACCCACAGGGCGCCGCCCCAATAACTTGATTTTTTTAGGCTGGTCTTTAATTATGAAAAAAGCCATAATTTCATGACTGACCTAACCACCTAACCACATAACCACATAAACACTTAAACACTTAACCACATAAACATTTAATCACCTAAACACCTAAAACCGATAACTTTTGAATGATGGTTATTAAATTTCAGTAACAACTGGAGATGGTATCTGACCAAACAGAAAGGAATTTCTATGTCCGAAGCAGCAAAAATTACAAAAAACAACGATGGTTCATTAAATGTCCCGAATTGTCCGATTATCCCTTTTATCGAGGGTGACGGCATCGGCCCGGATATCTGGAAAGCGACACAAATGGTCATGGACGCGGCTGTTGAATCGGCATACGCCGGCAAAAAGAAAATTGCCTGGCTGGAGGTCTATGCCGGGGAAAAAGCCCATGAAAAAACCGGCCAGTGGCTGCCCGAAGAGACCCTGGACACCATCAGAGAGCATGTGGTCGCCATAAAAGGCCCGTTGACAACGCCGGTAGGCGAGGGCATGCGCAGCCTGAACGTGACCATCCGGCAGCGGCTGGATCTGTACGCCTGTGTCCGGCCAGTCAAATATATTGACCCCATCCCCAGCCCCATGAAAAATCCGGAAAAAGTGGACATGGTCGTTTTTCGTGAAAATACCGAAGATGTTTACGCCGGCATCGAGTGGGAAGCGAAAAGCCCGGAAGCCGAGCGGGTGATTGCCTTTCTGGAAAAAGAGATGGGGGCATCCATACCGGAAAACGCCGGCATCGGCATCAAGCCCATCAGTGAAATCAATACCCGGCGGCTGGTGGCCCGGGCCATCAATTACGCCATCGACAAGGGCAGGGCCTCGGTCACCCTGATGCACAAGGGCAATATCATGAAATTCACCGAAGGCGCTTTCCGCACCTGGGGGTACAAGACCGCCAGTGACCTGTTCGCCGACAAGGTCGTCATCGAACAGGAGCTGTGGGACAAGTACGACGGCGTGGCCCCGGCCGGTAAAGTGGTCATCAAGGACCGCATCGCCGACATGCTTTTTCAGCAGATCCTGCTGCGGCCCGACGAGTACGATGTCATTGCCTGCCCCAACCTGAACGGGGATTATATTTCAGACGCCCTGGCAGCCCAGGTGGGCGGTCTGGGCATGGCCCCGGGCGCCAACATCAGCGACGAGTGCGCCGTGTTCGAAGCCACCCACGGCACCGCCCCCAAATACGCCGGCCAGGACAAGGTCAACCCCGGATCGCTGATTCTTTCCGGTGCCATGATGCTCGAGCACATGGGCTGGCAGAAAGCGGCCGATATGATCTTTACGGCCATGCAGCAGGCCATTGCCGATGGTGAGGTCACATACGACCTGGCCCGTCAGATCGAAGGTGCCCGTGAAGTCAAATGCTCGGCCTTTGCCGCCAACGTGTGCGCCAAACTGGCCCTGTAGGGGCACGGCGTGCTCAACAATATCTTTCATTCGGTAATGGACGCCGTCTATCCGCCCCTGTGCGGCGTCTGCGGCAACTTTTTTGCCGTGCCTGAGGAAAACCCCGGCAACCCCACGTTTGCCGGACTCATGGCCAAGCATGTCTGCCCGGAGTGCGCCGCGGCGTTCACACCCGTCAGTGGGCCCATGTGTACGGCCTGCGGCATCATGTTCAAAAGCCGCAACACCCACGACCACCTTTGCGGTGAGTGCCGCCGGGTGCCGAAATTTTTCCGGTCCGCCCGCGCGGCCGGGGTCTATGAAACGTCGTTGATGACAGCCCTGCAGCAGTTAAAGTACAGGGGGCGGACCGAACTGGCGCAGCCCCTGGGCGGCCTGCTGTGGTCGTCCTTTCATCGCTGGCATGCACCGGAAGCGGTGGATATGATCATGCCCGTCCCCCTGCATGCCAGAAAACAGCGCCAGCGGGGGTTCAACCAGGCCTGGCTCCTGATCCGAAACGGCCGGGGGGAAGCGGCTGACGGGCACACCTTGCGGCCGTTGAAAAAAGCGGCTAAAAACCTGCTGGTCAGAACCCGCATGACCCGCTCCCAGACCAAACTGTCCCGGCGGGAACGCCTGGATAATGTCCGCGGCGCGTTTGCCCTGAAGGATAAAGCGGCTGTGAACGGCCGCTCTGTTTTACTGGTGGATGATGTCTTTACCACCGGCGCCACGGTCAACGAATGCGCCCGGGTCCTGACCGCCGCCGGGGCTACCAGGGTTGACGTGCTGACCGTGGCACGGGTAAGGTAGGACAGGTGCGCAGGGCAGGGCTTAGGCGTCTCACTGCGGTTTGAAAAGGCCTTGCGGAAATGCAAACGGTTTTAAGGTGTTAAAGTTTTATGGTTTTAGGGCTCGGGGTTCAATGTTCGAGGTAGACCGCAAAACGCTGTAGGGGCGACCGGCGGGTCGCCCTTGGACATGGGCGACCCGCCGGTCGCCCCTACATGGTCCGAAGCAAGCAGCGGCCGACAATTTTTGATATATGAATTGTCGTTTATCCATAGCGTCTTTAAAACCTTAAAACCTAAAACCTTAAAATCTTTAACTTCCTAACATCAAAAGCGCTTGTTATGTCAAAAAAACTACACGCCGGCATTGTCCAATTCGACGTCAAAACCGCCGACCCCGAAGAAAATCTAACCCGTGCCCTTTCGGGTATAACCGCGCTGGCAGAAGCGGGCGTACAAGTCGCTGTCCTGCCCGAGCTTTGGACCGGGGGCTTTCACGATAACATTGCGGCCGACGCCCGGCAGACCCCACCCATTCTGGAAGCACTGTCCGAAACCGCCGCTGCCTGCCGCATGGTCATCGCCGGATCAATGGCTGAAGCCACCGACCAGGGGATCTACAATACCCTTTATGTGCATGACAGCGATGGCACGCTGGTCGGGAAATACAGGAAAACCCACCTGTTTACAGCCACCGGTGAAGACCGGTCGTTTCTGGCCGGTGATCAGGCCGTGGTCTGCAGGACAACCGCCGGCATTTTCGGCCTGGTGATTTGCTATGATGTGCGGTTCCCGGAATTCTGTCTGTCCCTGGCCTTAAAAGGGGCGGACGGGCTTATTGTCTGCGCCGAATGGCCGACGTCGCGGATTCATCACTGGGACGCCCTGCTGTGTGCCCGGGCCATTGAAAACCAGCTGCCGGTTCTGGCGGCCAACCGTTGCGGCAAAGACGCGACAATCCTTTACGGCGGCCATTCACAGATCGTGACCGCGACCGGTAATGTTGCCGTATCCGCCGACGACACGGAAACCACCGCCATCCATGCCGTCCTTGACCGGGCAGAACAGGACCGCTTCCGCAAATCCATCCCCAGCTTGAAAGAACGACGACCGGATGTATATGGGATTTAGGTTCGTGGTTCAGGTTGCCTGCGAATGGTGTTGGGGCGACCCGCCGGTCGCCCCTACACTCGAACCTGAAATCCATCTTTTCCGCGTCGTGCCGGACCCCGATCCGGCATCCGGATATTCCGCCTATCCACCAAATTCTGTACTGTTTTTAGAAGGCCGAATATTGGGGACGGAAACACACGTAGGGGCACCCCCCTGTGGGTGCCCTCCACCGGGCAGGCACGGGGGCCTGCCCCTACAACATTTGAGGATTGCCCTTGAACCCCGAGCTTCAAACCCAAAACCTCAAACCTCGAACCTAAACCCCTAAAACCGCCCGCGCAGCGGGCGAACCTACTTATCCGTCTTCTGCTGCGACGCGTCATTCCCCGGCAGAACCACCAGGTTGGACTTGTCTTTTTTAAATTTCAGCCCCTGGTTGGATTTTCCCACCTCTTCAATGGACAGGATGGTATAAATGGACAGGTGCAGGGATTTGACATCCTCAAAACGTTTTTGCTGTGTCTCTTCGTTGGGGTTGACCACCAGTGAGTCTGTATCAAATATAAAATCCGATATGGACACAAAACTGATGCCCAGTGTCGAGTCCGTCACGGTTCTGGCTTTTAATGTCTGAATTTTTCCCTCTGCCGGTTCGCGATAGGTAATCCGGTAACAGGTTTCTGGTTTTTTTCGCATTGATGCCTTTCTGAATCAGGAAGATTGCTGTGTATGGGCTTGCAGTTGATTCACCAGCTGCTCCAGGGATTTTAGCGTGTTTCGCGTTTTTTCCGTGGCCGAGGTTGTTTCCTGAGCCCCTGTTTTAATCTGGCGGATAATATCGTTTAGCTGCTGGTTTGTCGAGGCCTGATGGGATGTGATGCTTTCGATTTCATCAAGATCCCGGTTGGCGTTCAAACAGGCGTAGAGAATCTTTTCAAAATGCTCGGTCATCTGGGTCATCACTTCTTTACCCGCCGCAACCGCCTGTTCGCCTTCTTCAACATGCAGGACCGAAGATGCCAGGGAACTGCGGATGCGATTCAGGTTCCGGGTGATGCTCATGGTCGACTCCCGGGAATCCTGCGCCAGAAAGCGGATTTCCCGGGCCACCACACCGAACCGGCTGCCCTTGTCGCCGGCCTTGAGCGCTTCGATCCCGGCGTTGATGGAAAGAATATTGGTCTTGCTGCTGATCTGGTTGATGGTTTGCACAATGCTGTCAATCTCGCGGGATTGTTCCTCAAGTTGGTCCATGGCCTGGACAATGTCCTTCATCCTGGCCGAGATTTCAGTGAGTGTGGTTTCCGTTTGTTTGAGTTTCTGCTGACCGGCCAGGGTGATATCCCGGGTCTTTTCCCCGTCCCGGGTTATCCGGGCCGTGTTTTCGGCAATCCGCCTGGCCACGCCGGCGATGATTTTGCCCATGTCGGCTGCTTCTTTTGCGGCCGCCTCCTGCTGTTCACTGCTGCCGGTCTGCTGGTCCGCGATATCCACCAGCTGGCGCGACAGGGGACTCAAGGTCTCAACCGCCTCGCGGATGCCGTCGATCAGGGCGCGGTTCTGTTCCAGCTGGGACAACAGCGTGTCGGTCATGCGGTTAATTGACGCGCCCATGTGGGCAAATTCGTCATTGGCGATAATACTGATTTTTTCATTATACTGGCCGGCCTGAATTTTTTCCGCCACTTTTTTAAACATGTTTATCGGCCAGGTAATGGCCATGGACGTGCCCAGGCTGACGAGCAGGGCCAGCAGTGTGCCCACGATCATGACGCCCACAAACAACATGGTTACACTGCCCATCCGGGATTGGAAATAGTCGACCGACTTGATGCGGTCATCGGCCGTGCCGAAACTGTCCCGGGCCAGTTGGCCGGCGGTTTCGGCGGGCAGCAGGGATTCTATCTTCTGCATGTTGTCCAAAACCGAGCCGTACAGGCCGTAACTGATGATGACGGTATAGCCGGTGAAGGCCACCACCATGACGACGATGAGCAAAACGAATTTCCGGCGCAGCGGCATGGGCCGGCCGACGTTTCGCGAATGGGCCCGTCCGCTGCTGTGGTCCCGGATCGTGGCCAGTACAGGCGTGATCGCCCAGGCCGAGAAATGCTCGGACATGGGAATGGTCAGCAGCCCGGCGATAACACCCGACAGGGCCCCGTAAACAATGACATGGGCCGGCCAGCCCGGCAGGGCCAGCACCATCAGCCCGTAACCGAAAATCCCGCCCAGGATGTACGCGGGAAATGACAGCAGGGCCAGAAAATAGGTCAGGTCGATGACCCGGGCCTCGGCTGACGTGATCAGCTCCGGGTCCGGCGTTTTGTCCAGATCGATCTGCTCCAGGAACGCGCGCACCGGCCGCAAATAGTAAATGGAGATTAAAATATGGCCGCCCAGCAGGGGGATGGCCGCCGGCAGGGGACTGATCATGATGATGGGCAGCTCTTTTAAGGTGGGACCCATAATACAGATAATGAGCAGTTCCATGCCCAGAATGTTAAAGGTACCCACACCGATGATAATGGCCGCCACTCGCCACAGAAACTGTGCCGGTTTCATACGTCCCCCCGATTCGTCACTCAAACTATTATTTATTTACGAAAAATGTCAATGAATTTCACCCCGAACCCCCTTCCGCCGTCTCCCCGACCCGGGATCCAGATCTGCCGAACATCCACCAACGTCTGCACAATTTACAGAAAACAAAAGATCATGAACGTAATCACCCGTAGGGGCAACCCCCTGTGGTTGCCCTCCACCGGGCAGGCACGGGGGCCTGCCCCTACAATTGTTGCGAACGTCCCCAAACCCGAACCCGAACCGCGCCCCTCAACCCCCGTAGGGGCGACCGGCGGGTCGCCCTCTCACTCAAACCCGACTTTTCCCCCCTCCCGCGAAGCGGGCCCCCACCCGCCGCGCCTGCGACCTCGAACCCCGCCCACCCATACACGCCTGTACGATCTTTAGAAGGCAGAACACCTGGAACGTCAACACATGTAGGGGCAACCCCCTGTGGTTGCCCTCCACCGGGCAGGCACGGGGGCCTGCCCCTACAATTATTGCGAACGTCCCCAAACCCGAACCCGAACCGCGCCCCTCAACCCCCGTAGGGGCGACCGGCGGGTCGCCCTCTCACTCAAACCCGACTTTTCCCCCCTCCCGCGAAGCGGGCCCCCACCCGCCGCGCCTGCGACCTCGAACCCCGCCCACCCATACACGCCTGTACGATCTTTAGAAGGCAGAACACCTGGAACGTCAACACATGTAGGGGCAACCCCCTGTGGTTGCCCTCCACCGGGCAGGCACGGGGGCCTGCCCCTACAATTGTTGCGAACGCCTCGCCCCCGAACCCCGAACCCCGACCCCCGAACCGCGCCCCTCAACCCCCGTAGGGGCGAACGGCGGGTCGCCCACTCACTCAAACCCCGAACCTCCCCCCGCGTAGCGGCCCTCCACCCCCCGCGCCTGACACCCTAAAACTCTAAAACCCTAAAACCCCCGCGCAGCGGGCCCACTATTTCATTTGCCCCCACATTCAACTTGGGCTATCCTAAAAAATTAAAAAAAATGGAAACCACCCAATGACGGTAAAATGCCCCAAATGCAAAGCCGTTCAGGGCGATACAACGCAATGCAGATTCTGCGGTACGGATTTTAATCAAAAACCGGACGGATCCCTGCCGCAAAACCCTGTCGTCCTCGAACTGGTTAAATTTTACCTGAAACTGGCTCAAATTTATCAAAAAATAGCCGCTTTCCCGCCGGCTTTTAAAAAGCGTTGGCTGGCCCAGGTTGACCGGCTGTCCGCAAAGATCGGTATCGACCTTGCGGCGGTCTTTAATGCCGCCTGGCAAACCGTCCGGTCCTGGTTCCGGGACGTGCTCGACCTTATCGCCACCATACTGGTCTGCGCCTTCTTTGCCTGGGTCATCTGTGTCGTCCTGCTGTCCATCAGCGAGGGGCTGTGGGCCCTTTACCTGGAAACCCAGGTCGGACAACAGTTTCTGCTGCATTTTCCTTTTCGGGCCCGCGCCATCGCCAGAATCGTCTATGGCGATCCGGTCGGGTTTTCTTACCAGTTGTGCCTGATCAGCGTCAAAGCCTGCCTGGTCGTGGCCGCCGTCGCCCGGGTGTCTTATCTCGCCCGCGTCCTGTACGAAAACAGGATGGTGCCTATCAGGGTCATCCTCTGGGTCCCTGCCTGCGCCGCCGCCGCTGCCTGGATTTTTCTTCACGAACAGGGCCTCCAGTTCCAGATCGGCCTGGCCATCACCCCCCTGCCCATCCTGTTCCTGTTTCACCCCTGCTTTGAACTGGCCGCTAAATGCCTGCCCGAAGCCAACCTGCGCCGGGTCTTCCAACTCACCAAACGGCTGATCAAACACGCCTGGCGAAAAACCAAGACCTACTTCAAACCCAATCTTTAAATATCCCTCAAACCCCAACCCTCACGGCACCCATCTGTAGGGGCACGGCGTGCCGTGCCCTTTTGTGCCCCCCCCGCATACGCACCCCCTGTAGGGGCGACCGGCTGGTCGCCCCCAATCTCGAACCTCGAACTCCCCCCGCCCGCGAAGCGTGCCTCTATCCTCCGCACGTCATTCCGGCGAACGCCGGAATCCAGATCTGCCGCCCAACCAGGCACATCTGTACAATACCTGCTAAGCCAGTCAGCCCCCCCGCCGCCTTAATCACATAACCACTTAACCACTTTCCCCTAAAACCGCCCGCGCAGCGGGCATAAATTCTATTCCCATTTACGATGTTTTACGATATATTATTAATTTAACTTCAGTAGCTAATGGCATTTTTCATACATGTCGTGGGGATGGAAAGCGCCGAACCTTTCCCTTTCACTCTGCCCGTAAATGTAACCCAAGGGGCGGAGCTGTGCACCCTGAACCCCGAACCTGATACCATGAACCCAAAACATTTCGCCCTCATGGGTGCGGCCGGCTACGTCGCCCCACGCCACATGAAAGCCATCCGGGATACCGGCAACCAGCTCATAGCCGCTCTCTACATTTCCGATTCCGTTGGTGTTATCGACTCCTTATTACCCGGAAGCCCATTTTTTCACTGAATTTGAACGTTTCGACCGCCACATCGACAAACTGCGCCGCGCCGCCGGTGGCCAGGCCGTTGATTTCGTTTCCATCTGTTCACCCAATTATCTCCACGACGCTCATATGCGCTTTGCCCTGCGCTCTAATGCCGATGCCATCTGCGAAAAACCCCTGGTGCTCAATCCCTGGAACATCGACGGGCTTCTGGCCATGGAAAAGGATACCGGCCGCAAGGTAAACACTATCTTGCAGCTCCGCCTGCATCCGGCCATTATAGACCTCAGAAATCAGGTCCTCAACGACACCACCGCCGGGAAATACGAATTTGACCTCACATATATCACCTCTCGTGGTCGCTGGTACCTCCAATCCTGGAAAGGCGATATCAAAAAATCCGGCGGTATTGCCACCAACATCGGCGTCCACTTCTTTGACATGCTGCACTTCATCTTCGGCACCCTACAGCAGAACACAGTACACTACTCATCCGAATCCAAAGCCGGCGGTTACCTGGAATACGACAACGCCCGGGTACGCTGGTTTTTATCCGTGGATTACGCTGACGTACCGGATTCTACCAAAGCCCAGGACCAGCGCACGTATCGTTCTATTACCGTCGACGGGTCTGAAATCGAATTCTCCGGCGGATTCACCGACCTGCACACCCGTTCCTATCAAGAGATACTGGCCGGCACCGGTTTTGGCCTGGAAGAAAACCGTGTGGCCGTCCAAACCGTGGCCGACATCCGCAACGCCGCCCCCCAAGCCCTGAAAGGCGATTATCACCCGTTCTTAAAATCTGTAGAAAAATAAATGGGAAAACGAATCCTAACCATCATCGGCGCACGTCCGCAATTCATAAAAGCTTCAGCGGTCAGCCGCGAACTGCAAAAAATCGGTGATGAACTGATCGTTCATACCGGTCAGCACTATGACGACAATATGTCCCGGATTTTCTTTGACGAACTGAAAATTCCAAGGCCGGACTACAACCTGGGCATTGGCTCCGGAGGCCATGGGGCACAGACCGGAGCGATGCTGGCAGCCATTGAGGACGTTCTGCAAAAAGAGCGGCCGGACCGGGTACTCGTATATGGCGACACCAATTCCACCCTGGCCGGAGCCTTGGCCGCCGCCAAACTCCATATTCCGGTGGCGCATGTAGAGGCAGGGCTACGCAGCTTCAACCGTCACATGCCGGAAGAAATCAACCGGGTGGTAACAGATCATCTGTCCGATATTCTGTTCTGTCCCAGTCAAACCGCAATAAATAACCTGGCTGCCGAAGGTATTACCAGAGGCGTTCATCTGGTGGGTGATGTCATGTATGAAGCATTGATGCACGCCGTTGCCATCGCGAAAAGACAATCAGACATACTGGAGCGTATGGATTTGCATGACGGTGGCTATATCCTGGCTACTGTCCATCGTGCCGAAAATACCGATCAACCGGACAGATTAAAAAAAATAATTGAGGCGCTTTACGAGATTTCACAAACGCATACGGTGGTATTCCCCGTCCATCCACGCACGCGGAATAAGTTGAAAGAGTTGCCGGACGCTCTTGCGTCGGCCATCAACAGTACCCTGAGCATGATTGAACCGGTCGGCTATCTGGATATGGTAAGACTGGAAAGTGGAGCAAAAATGATTATGACCGACTCCGGAGGTATTCAGAAGGAGGCCTATTGGCTTAACGTGCCCTGTGTGACTCTGCGTGAGGAGACCGAATGGGTAGAAACCGTGGAGCAGGGCTGGAACGTACTGGTCGGCACTGACCACGACCGGATATTAGCCGGGATGGCCGCCCGGACCAAGCCAGATGGATTTATTGATGACTATAACGGCAAGGGCAGCGTATCGCGTCTGGTGCAAGCCCTTTGATTTTAAGATATTAATAAACGATCGGCACGATGCTGCTGATATTTATCAGTATCCGGAATTGGGCTGGATCTCTGTAATTAATGTTTTGAAAATTATGTGGCACCTTTCTACTAGCGAATAATGGCTCAATCTCGTTCGACAAAAGTAATCATCCTATCCTCTGGACAGGCACTTACAGCCCTTGTCTTTCTTGTTAGTGCTTCAATCCTGACGCGTATTTTATCGCAAGCGGATTTTGGAACCTATAGGCAGGTGATTGCTTGCCTATGCCTTTGCTGTACCTTTTGTGCTTCTTGGTTTTGACCGGGCTTTATTCGCATTCCTGCCCGGTGAGGAAGAGAGGCCACGCGGTCTCTTAGTAGAAAACCTTTTACTGCTGACAGTCGCCGGCGGCATCCTTTCCTTGTTTATTGTTTTTGGCGGCGGCCATTTTCTGGCAAAAAGGTTCAACAATCCGGCTTTAGCGCCATTGCTGTCGCTAATGGTCTTGTATCCTCTTTTTATGTTGCCGGCTTCTGCCTTGTCGGCCAGCAGTTTCTGCTGCATTTTCCTTTTCGGGCCCGTGCCATCGCCAGAATCGTCTATGGCGATCCGGTCGGGTTTTCTTACCAGCTGTGCCTGATCAGCGTCAAAGCCTGCCTGGTCGTGGCCGCCGTCGCCCGGGTGTCTTATCTCGCCCGCGTCCTGTACGAAAACAGGATGGTGCCTATCAGGGTCATCCTCTGGGTCCCTGCCTGCGCGGCCGCCGCTGCCTGGATTTTTCTTCACGAACAGGGCCTCCAGTTCCAGATCGGCCTGGCCATCACCCCCCTGCCCATCCTGTTCCTGTTTCACCCCTGCTTTGAACTGGCCGCTAAATGCCTGCCCGAAGCCAACCTGCGCCGGGTCTTCCAACTCACCAAACGGCTCATCAAACACGCCTGGCGTAAAACCAAAGCCTACTTCAAAGCCAATCTTTAAATATCCCTCAAACCCCAACCCTCGCAGCACTCATTTGTAGGGGCACGGCGTGCCGTGCCCTTTTGTGCCCCCTGTAGGGGCGACCGGCGGGTCGCCCACTCACTCAAACCCGAGTTCTCCTCCCGCGTAGCGGGCCCCCACCCGCCGCGCCTGCAACTCTAAAACCTTAATCACCCTTCCCCCATTTCCCCAAATGTGTTAATAACGTGTCAAACCGCAACAAATCAATCGAAGGAGAAAAAACATGAAGGGTTACGTCCAAATATACACGGGCGACGGCAAAGGCAAAACCACCGCCGCCCTGGGCCTGTCCCTGCGGGCCGTCGGCGCCGGCCTGCGCGTCTTTATCTGCCAGTTCATGAAATCCGGCGACTACAGCGAAATAAAGGCCTTAAAATACTTTTCCGACCTGATAACCGTAGAACAGTTCGGCACCGGCCACTTTGTCAGAAACAAACCCTCCGCGGAAGAAATGGCAGCCGGCCAGAAAGGCCTGGCCCGCCTCAAACAAGCCATAACCTCCGGCAACTATGACGTCGTCATTGCAGAAGAAGCCAACGTCGCCGTCTCCTGCGGCCTGTTCCCGGCCGCCGAACTCATCCACATCATCGACACCAAACCCGAAAACGTGGAGCTGGTCATTACCGGCCGCGGCGCTGCCCCCGAAGTCATCCAACGCGCAGACCTGGTCACCGAAATGAAAGCCGTCAAACACTACTACAAAAACGGTGTTCAGGCCAGGGTGGGCATAGAAAAATAGATTTTGGTTCCCCATCATTCCGGCGAAGGCCGGAACCCGTTTCTGCGAACACCAACAAAAGACTGTACATTTTCTGCAAAGCCAGCCAATAAACCCGATACCTGGAACCTTAAACCAAAAACCGTCTTTATCAAAAAGACAAAAATATATTGACTTGTCTTCCATAAAGATATAGAAAAACATATGCAAACCATTCTGGAACAACTTATCGCCGATTTTCATGAACGCGAATTACCTTCCTTGACACTACGTCAAACGGATTTACCCTGGCTGCCGGGAAAGATCGATGCGGTAATCGGTATGCGTCGCTCCGGTAAAACCTGGTTTTTATATCAGCATATGAAACGTTTGATTGATGCGGGCGTGTCCCGGGAATGCCTGTTGTATTTGAATTTTGAAGATGAACGACTGCTGCCGATGACAACATCCGACCTTCAGCAGATTACAATGGCGTTTTATCGCCGTAATCCGCATTTGAAAAGCCGGGAATGCGTTTATTTTTTTGATGAAATTCAGAATATTCAAGGCTGGGAACAATTTCTACGCCGCCTGCTGGATACGGAAAAAGCCCATATCTGCCTGACCGGCTCATCGGCCAAACTTCTGAGTACTGAAATCGCCACCAGTCTTCGCGGTAGATCTCTGGCGACAGAAATATTCCCTTTCAGTTTTGCCGAATCCCTGGAACATGCCGGCATTGGGCAGAAAGACACAAAACCACCGGGCGCAAAACGGCGGGCCCTGCTGGAAAACCGGTTTCAGGCTTATTTGACCACCGGCGGGTTCCCTGAAGTCCAGGAGATTGAGGCACACTATCGCACCGGCATATTACAGAATTATCTGGATGTGGTCGTTTTGCGGGACCTGATTGAACGCCATAACATTTCAAGCGTGGTCCCTTTGCGATATATGATCCGGCACCTGCTGAACGCGCCGGCCGGCCTTTTCAGCGTCCAGAAGTTTTACAATGATTTGCGATCACAAGGTATTCCCTGCGGCAAAAACACCCTGCACGAATTTTTGGATTACCTGACCGATGCCTATCTTTTTTTCCAGGTTTATATCCATGCGGACTCCCCACGTGCCCGTATGGTAAACCCCAGAAAAATCTATGCCATTGATACCGGCCTGGTAAGGGCCTGCTCTCGCAAGACGACTCCGGACTGGGGCCACCTGCTGGAAAATTTTGTATTCATGGAACTTCGCCGTCAAAAAGTCGGCATAGAATATTATCGAACGCAAAAGGGCAGGGAAGTTGATTTTTATATCACCACTGCTGACGGCACAGAACACTTGATCCAGGTGGCGGCTGAGCTCGGTGATCAAAAGACAATCCAGCGTGAAACGACCGCTTTAAACGAAGCCATGGCAGAATGCGGACATTCAAAGGCCACGATTCTCACTTTTGCCACGGAAGATCACCTGACAACAGCCTCAGGACAAATCCATGTGCTGCCGGCCTGGAAATGGGCCTTGAAAATAGCATGATAACCAACCTTGACCCGAACCCAAAATCGGATTCCATTATTATTTTTTGACCAAAATTGACTATTGTGGTATATTATTATGCTAAATTAAATCTTTTGAAGTGCTTTTAAGGGGAATGGGATTCGTTTTTGTCGCAGGTGGGCACTGATCAAAAAGGTGGATAAGTAGGATGTCTCACCGGTGCTGCTGTCTGCGATTGTAACCAAAGGGGCGGAGCTATATTGTTTATACAATAAAAGGTTATTATTTTAATGGAATTTGATCGAATCATAAAACCCAAAAAAGGCCTTATTCCTGTCGATTTTCGAGAGCTATGGCAATACAGGGAGCTTTTTTTGTTTTTGGCTTGGAAGGAGATCATAATTCGCTACAAACAGACAGCACTGGGTATTCTTTGGGCATTGATTCAACCCTTGTTGACCATGATTGTGTTTACTTTTATTTTTGGGTCACTTGCGGGGTTTTCGGAAGATACGGATGTGCCCTATGCTGTAATAACTTTGGCCGGGGTTGTCCCTTGGCAGTTCTTTTCCAGTGCCATGAATTCCAGCGGCTTATCACTTGTATCTCAAGGCAGTCTGATTACAAAAGTATATTTTCCTCGATTGATTTTACCTGTGTCCTATATTATCTCTGCCGCAATCGATTTAGCCATTTCAATGTGCGTTTTATTTATCTTGATGTGGTTGTTTGGCATCGTCTTTTCCCCCATGTTGATCATGCTGCCGCTTTTTCTGCTCATCGGTGCCTTGGCCGCATTGGGTATGGGCTTATGGTTTAGCGCATTAAATGTTAAATACAGGGATGTCAAACATATTATCCCGTTTTTAGTTAAATTGGGGCTTTACATCAGCCCGGTCGGGTTCTTATCAACCAAAATTCCAGAAAATTATCATTTCTGGTACAGTCTGAATCCCATGGTCGGCGTTATTGATGGTTTCCGTTGGTGCATTTTGGGCCAGGAATTTGCGCCTTATTGGCCTGGATTGTGGGTCAGCATTTCTGTTGTTATTGTCCTGCTAATCAGTGGCGTTTACTATTTTCGTTATGTGGAACGCGGTTTCGCCGATGTGGTTTAGTCCGCGATAAAAGGGAACCATTGTGGATATGAGCCAAAATGTCATTAGTGTAAGCAATCTCGGAAAACGATATGATCTCGGAGCGACACTTTCTCCTGATACTTTACGAGACCATATTGTGTCAATGGCTTCCCGGCTTGTGGGGAGTAAAAGAGACATGGCAACGCTCACGGAGCAGAAAGAGTTTTGGGCGCTGAAAGACATTTCCTTTGATGTCGCAAAAGGAGAGATCCTTGGTTTGATCGGCCCTAATGGCGCCGGTAAATCAACACTGTTGAAAATATTGACTGGTATTACGGAGCCTACGGAAGGCGAGATAAAAATCAAGGGCAGGGTATCGAGTCTGTTGGAAGTGGGGACGGGTTTCCATCCGGAATTAAGCGGTCGGGAAAATATATTCTTAAATGGTGCCATTCTCGGCATGAAACGATCGGAAATAAAATCAAAGTTCGATGAGATTGTCGCTTTTGCCGAAGTTGAGCGTTTTATCGATACCCCGGTCAAACGTTATTCCAGTGGAATGCGGGTGCGTCTCGGTTTTGCCGTAGCCGCGCATTTGGAGCCGGAAATTCTTTTAATTGACGAGGTGTTAGCCGTCGGAGATTTTAAATTTCAGGAAAAGTGCATTGGTAAAATGCAAGAAGTTTCGGAAGCTGGCAGAACTATCATATTCGTGAGCCACCAGATGCCGGCAGTTCGTCGATTCTGTACCCGATGTGTTTTATTGAAAAACGGCAGCGTTGTTATGAATGGCAATACAGATGAGGTTGTAACTAATTACCTTTCCGACGATAATACCGACCAAATTTATAAACTTAGCAAAACGCCGCCTTTAGGTGAGTTGTCTCTTTTTGATTATGGCGTTTTAAATAAACAAGGCGAAAGGGTCAATGATATAAACTTTTTAGAACAGTTCGATCTGTTTTTTGATCTCGCGGCTCCAGGGCTTCAGGCTGAAAGCGCTTTTGTAGTCAGGTTTTATAACGCTGAAGGGATAAGGGTCGCCAGTGTTGGAAACCGACCTTATGGGTTTTCCTGGATAAAATATAAAGAAAGATTTCGTCTCATTATCAAGATAAATCAAAATATCCTCTCCCCTGGTGATTATATACTGGACCTGGAAATAGGCCCTCCGTTGATGCCGCGACATGTTAAATATGAAAAATTAAAAGGGGTTACCATAAATGAAAAAATCATTTTGAAGGGTTCTCAACCATACACATCTGCGCATGGAACATCTTTTCTCGATGCCGAGATTCAAGTGATCGAAATAAATGATCATGAGTAACAACCAAGATCCTACAATCCTTTATATTTCCAGCGCAAACCGTTCAGGGTCGACTCTTGTTGAACGACTGTTAGGGAATCATTCGCAGATTTTTTCAATAGGTGAGCTTCGTAATCTTAGAGGTTATCTGACAGATGATAGAAGCTTTTTTGATCCTGTCTATCCTTTGAAATGTTTCTGCGGCGAAAATATAAGAGAGTGCAATTTTTGGAATGAAGTCTTCCGGGTTGTTGATAGCCCTATAGAAAATATGTCGTTTAATTTCAGCTTCACACTGAAAAGGCCAAGAAAAAACGAGGCTGACCGCCTCAGGAGGAAGTTTGAGAAAAGTTTTTTCGAAAAACACCCGGAGTGGTTTTCGAACAGGGCCATGCAGATTGCAATGGGAAATTCGTCGATCGCAGAGAACTGTTTTAAGCTTTATCGCGCAGTAGCAAGTGTAAGTGGGAAAAAAATATTAATAGATTCCTCAAAACTGGCTCACAGGTGTTACGCGCTTTATTGCAAATCACCGGACAGGATAAAAGCTATAGAGCTTTATCGACATCCTTTAGGCGTGGCCAGTTCAATGAAGAAAAGAAACGTTCCGATAGAGAAGGCGGCTCGAGATTGGCGTCAGGCATATATAACAAATCAGATATTTTTTCGTAAGATACCTCAACAACAAAGAATAACCATGAAGTATGAAGATTTATGCCTCGATACGCAAAATCAGCTTAAGCGTATTTGCGATTTTCTTAATGTGGAATATGAAAAGGAGATGGTTTTGAATAAACGGGTTTATAAACGGCATAGTATCGGGGGAAGCCCATCTCAATATGAGGATAGTGCCTTTGAAGTGGTTGACAAGGAAGAGTATCGGCGCGACTTATCCGAAGAGGAGCAAAGAAGAGTGCTCTCTATGGTAGGCCCAATCGCCTCAAAGTTTGGATATGGTTAAGAATGATGGTTACACATAACAAGGGATGACGAGTATTCATAACGGCCATGAAACATGGCACTGTACTTTGGATGCATTAAAGAGATGCTTGTTTATGGCGGTTTCAACGTTCTTGATGAGAGAATGCCGCCTTTCTAAAACGCAAACGATTCCCTTAGCACTTTGCCTATGGAGAAGCTTTATAGGCTCATGACAAGCTGATGAAAAGATGGGGCAAAAACAGCAACAATCCATTTACTAATAAGTCGGGTATTCTCTAGACATAAAAATGCAATTACAAAATATAAAAAGTTTTGATAATGGGGTGCCACAAGGATTATTGGCCTTGCTTTATGTCTAAAGAATTATAGACCCACACTCGTGTCCAAAATACTCTAAAAACACCGATCTTATTGTCGTAACTATTTGAAATTATTTAACCGCAATTCTTTTTCCAAAAACAGGTTGTCCTTTCCACTGATGCTGTCCAATTTAACAGAGCATTAGCTGTTGCTGAACAGGGGCCACCTCCTTTGGCATTACATCAAATGGTTTATCTATCCATTCCCATAATCCCCTGTAGGTAAACAGGTTCCAGCGAAGAAAGGCCACCAGGTTGGATAACGGCCAATCAAATTTTGATTTCAGCTGAAGGTACTTTATCAACAGCATGGCAATCAATGCTGTCCAAATCTGAATATACAAGGCGTTCTCACTGGTTCCGACAAATGTCTTGATCTTGAGGTTCTGCTTGATAGCCTTGAAAAACAACTCTATTTTCCACCGATCTTTATATATTGCGGATATGGTGGAAGCGCTGAACTTAAGATGGTTGGTCAGAAGAACCACCACCTTTTTGTTAACGGCATCCCAGACTTCGATTCTGCGGAGTATGTGAGGGCAATCGTCTTGAGCCTTATATCCGGCAAAAAGAATAAGCTCATCAGAAAGAACATTCCGACCTTTTGGGATCGGTCGCACCTCTTCTGTTATATAATCCGCATTCTCCTTCATCCGGGTTACAAAATATACGCCTTTTTTAATCCAAAACGAGTATAGACTGTAATCATTATAGCCACGGTCCATCGTAACGATAGAACCCGGTGCCAACGGGAACTTACGAGCAACTGCAACATCATGCTTCTTCCCATTTGACAAGTATGCGTAAGATGGGAGGTAGCCGTCATGATCAAGAAGCATATGCAGTTTTACAGCCCCTTTCGTGCGCCTGTATTTGGCCCAGGGAAACAGGGATAGGCACAATGAAATAGTGGTGCTGTCAAGGGACAGTAATTTATTTTTGAAACGAAACTTATGTTTGACCGGCGTTGTGGACCGGCACCATTCGTATGTCTCGTAGAAAAGATCCTGATACATTTGCCAGGGTCTGTTCTTATTGGCATAGGATAAAGTTGATTTGCCTGGTGCCTTATCCATACCGAGGTGCTTCAGCTTCCCCAGACAACAGGCCAGACCGCCGGATATCTCCCGCAAACTCTTGGCCTGAGCCAACTGGCAAAACAACATGGAAACAAACTGATCCCAGCAACTGAACCCCTTCGAATATCTCTCGGCCTGATGCGTCATAACCAGTTCTTCAAATTTATTTCGATCAAAAACGGCAAGCAGTTGACTGAAAAGGCTTCCATGTCGTACCATTTCTTATTCTCCTTGTGGTGTTGGTGGTTTTTTATTTTGCCGAATAAAAGTTTACCATTACCCACAAGGAGAATTCTTTCAAGATAGAACGTTATTTTAAAATCCGTTTTTGGACACTAGTGATAGACCCATTAGTAATAAATAGATATGTTCGGATTACCCAAAGGCTATCTCACATATAAAGCCCGAAAACATGTCCTTGATTTGCCTGGCTACGGTAAGACCGTATTGCTGTCCGGAACCGGAAGAGGCGGAACAACTTGGTTGTCCAATGTCATCAACTATGACAATTCATATCGATATATATTCGAACCCTTTCACCCCGGTTACGTTTCAGAGGTAAGTAATTTTAAATCCAAACAGTACTTACGGCCGGATAGTCATGGCCATGAATATTTGAAGCCTGCCAGGAAAATCCTTTCCGGAAAAATCAACAATCGCTGGATAAATAAATTCAATCGGAAAATAGTAGTACAAAGACGATTGATAAAAGATATCAGGATAAACCTTTTGCTTGGCTGGATAAAAGTCAATTTCCCTGAAATCCCAATCGTTCTGCTTCTGCGGCACCCTTTAGCAGTTGTGAGCTCGCAGGTGTCTAACGGATGGAAGGCTGACCTTAGGGGGTTTCTGAACCAACCGGACCTGATGCAGGACCATCTTGAGCCCTATAAAGACTTGATGGCATCAACGAAAGATAATTTTGAAGGTTTGATTTTGGAATGGTGCGTGGAAACCCGGGTTCCGATTGTTCAGCTTAAGAGCAGCGGGATAAAAATTGTTTTTTATGAAAATCTGTATTTAAATCCCGAAACAGAAGTCCCGAAGCTGTTTTCATTTATCGGGCGACCATTTGATCCATCCTTTATGGATACTATAGGTCAACCATCAAAAACCTCCCGAATCAACAGCCCTGTTCGCAAAGGGAGTAGCCCTGTAGACAATTGGCAGCGTTCGGTAATTGATTCCCAAAAGGAGTTTTGCTTAAAGGCCCTCAAGTGCTTCCGCCTCGACTATATCTATGGCATTGAGCCGCTTCCAAAACTCAACCTCTCAAATCGTCAGGTTACGGAGAGTGTACGTTGATGGATGAAAAGCGGAATCTGATTATTATCTCCTTACCGGACCGGGCAGGAGGGCTAACGAACGTGATTCGGAATATAACAAGTTCCCGTAAATCTCCCGGTCTCGGGTACCATCTTTTTTTCATTGACCAATCCGGTTACAAAGGGCTGCGCATTTATGAAAAAATGAATGCTGACTCTATCTCGCGGTTTAAATATAATCAGGATGCCAACCTGTTTAATGTGTGCCGAAAATTCGGACGCCGGATCAAATCTTTTGGTAATCGGTCCGTGCTGGTAACAAACAGTGAGTTCGATTTATACATGGCTGCGGTTTGTCGCCTGAAAAATCCAATTATTCATATATCTCATGGCGATAATGAGCTCGTTTATAACCTGGCAAGATGGTATGCCCCGATTATCGATCATCATGTAGCCGTCAGTCATTTTATTGCAGATCAGTTAACTGCGCTTTCCGGTATCAATCCTGAACAGATAAGCTATATCCCTCATCCGGTCCCGTTTTCAGGTTGTGTTCGATGCCCTGCTGAAAAGAATCTGCGAATCGTCTTCGTGGGACGACTGGTCAAAGGGAAGGGGATTTTTTTAATGCCTGAAATTGAAAGGGAATTACGTAAACGTCAGGTCTTTGTTGATTGGATTTTTATCGGTGACGGTATAGACAGTGAGGAATTTCAGCGGCAATGGCCGGAAAACGCCAGTGTTAATTGGGTCGGTGAGGTGACGAACAGAGATGTTTTTAATGAAATGGCGAAAGGCGATATTTTTTTACTACCTTCATACACGGAAGGGTTTCCACTGGTTTTAGCGGAAGCCATGAGTGTCGGCCTGGTACCTATTGTCTCAAATCTGAGAAGTGGGATCCCCGAAATTGTTGAAGAAGGGGGCACAGGATTTCGTTGCCCTTTAAATAGTATCAGTAAAATTGTAGAAGATATCTGTGGCCTGCACGCCGATCGGGAAAAACTGGAAAGAATGAGCATTGAAGCCCGAAAACGCGTAGTTAATTTTTTCGACCCATTCAGGAGGGCAGGAGAATATGAGGCCCTCTTTAGAATGCTTGCAGCAATGCCCGAACGTCAAAAGGCATTCCCTCATCCATTCAGGCAAAGAATAATGGACAGGTCGTTTATCCCTTCTTTCATAAATATCCCTCTGCGACAAAGTATCCGGCAGTATCGGCTTGTAAAAAAGAATTTATTGAAATCTGTATAATGGACCCCGTATCTTATTTTGTCTGACGCAGGGATACGGATGTCGGGCGAACGCCCCAGATGTGTACTTTTGGAAAAAATGTTTCTTATTAAATGCCGAATATGAATGTCCTTTTTGTCGGTGAGTTACCCGATAAAGCCGCTCCGTCGCTGACCCTTGCAACTGTGTTAGGGTCGTTCGGGTTTTCGACGAAATTTTCGGAAGAAGCCGAACTTAAAGCCCCAGGCCTATGGGCGGAGCTGCTTTTCTGGGCCGATGTAATCATTGTAGTGGATTACACCGGCCCCGGCACCTTCCGGTTGCGACAACTGGCCCGTGCCGCGATACTGGGAAAACCGATCATACGATGGTGGGTGGGCAGTGATGTACTGCATGTTTTAGAGGAGCCGCGATGGCAAACAGGTGCAAAAACCTTAAATTGTTTTACCTTTACCAACATTGTGGTCGCGCCACATCTTGTTGAAGAGCTTGCGAGTATCAATATCTCCTGCAGCTATATCCCCTCTGTTATTCTACCGGTTCCTACAGAAGCCGAAGTCTTGGATAACGTTCCTCCGAATGCGGTACTGATATATCTTCCAAGTAACCGGCTCGATTTTTACGGAGTAAACGTATGCGAGGAAATGATCAAAGAATATCCAGAGGTCAAATTTAAAATCGTTGGCGACGATTCGCATTCCCTGGCAGGATATGCCAATGTTGATAGCCTCGGATGGGTATCCATGGACGATGTTTGGCAGACAATAGGGGCGCTGCTGCGCATTACACAACATGACGGCATGCCGCGCATGGTTCTCGAAGCCCTGTCCAGAGGGAAATATGTTATTTATTCTTGGCCGCTTTCCGGCTGCTGGCAGGCAACGGCCAAGGCTGAAGTGAAAGAAAAGCTGGAGTCTTTTTTGCAGAAGACCGGCCCCAATCGTCAGGGTATTGAAGCTGTACGTCAATTAATGGCGGAAAAACCGGAACAAGCCTTTGTCGGCATGATATTGAATGCTTTAAACCGTCGCAACATGTGGTTACGTATCCGCGCCGTGCTGATTTACTTAAAATTATCTGGAACAGTATTTATATGGGCATTAAAAAGCAAATATACCGCTAAAAGATTTTCCTCGTGAAACAGCTTTCGAATCCGCAATGAAAACAGCTTATTTCTTAAGACCATATAGACCGGCATTAACACAAGGCGGTAATGCCCATATTAAACAATTTCTTGATCTCGTTCATTCGGCGGGACATGAAATATGGGTTTCAATGTCGGATGAACACCCAGCCACTCAAACCTTGCCGACTAATCGTTTGTCAAGATTACGCGTTTTAGAATATATTGATATCATTTGGGTTTCTCTAAAAAATAGTGATTTTCATATATTCAAGTAGTACTTCTTATGTTATGGCATTAGGATAATGTACCATGAAAGTTCCGCGCAACCTGACACTGCTTGTTCATTTTGTTTTTGATCAGTTAATTCCGCCTCTATTGCGTGACAGCAGGTGGTTCATGTGGTTGCCTTTCAAGATGCTCTTTGGTGACAAAACGGAGTGCTTCTTTTCCTTTAAGGAAAAAGCTCTCCTGATGAGCGAAGAGGAATTCCGCAACATTTATCTGAAAACGGCCTCTGTCCATATTCAACGGGAAACCGATCTGAACCAGGCATGTATCGAGGTCATTGAAGCCCGCATATTGGGCAATAGTGTGCTCGATATCTCATGCGGAAGAGGTTTCCTGAGCAAGCGACTGGCTCAAAGCTACCGAGTCACAGCTGCGGATATTGTCATCGATGAACAGCTAAGACTGGATAATCCCAAAATCAATTTTCAGGAAGCATCGGTCGAACATCTTCCTTTTCCGAATCAGGCATTCGATACAGTGATATGCACCCATACACTGGAGCATGTGCAGAATCTAAGGCTTGCTATAAAGGAGTTACGGAGGGTGGCTGCAAAGCAATTGATCATCGTTGTCCCCAAGCAAAGGCCGTACAAGTATACCTTTGACCTGCATCTGCACTTTTTCCCTTACGAGCACAGCCTGCTGAAGCAGCTGGACATTTCAGATCAAAACTTCACTTGCCAAAATATGGGTGGAGACTGGATGTATGTTGAAAACTTTGATAACTAAAGCACGCTACAGGGAAGTAGCCGGACCAGATCAAGTGAGGAGCCATGACAGTAGCTGCATTTATTTCGATAGTCGTTCCCGTCCACAATGAGGCGTCCCAACTACGACATTTTTTTGAAGTGTGCGACACGATTCTGAATGAATTCGACATCGCCCGCGAATTTATTTTTGTCGATGACGGATCAAGTGACTCATCGTGGGAAATTCTTTCCTCACTTGCCGAACAGCATGAAGGCCTAGTCCTGGTCCGTCTAAGTCGAAATTTTGGAAAAGAGTCGGCAATTACTGCCGGATTGGATGCCGCCACCGGAGATGCTGTAGTAGTGATCGATGCGGATATGCAACATCCGCCAGCATTGATTCCCGAGTTTGTGCGGCTTTGGCGACAGGATGGATATAAGGTTGTCGAGGCAATAAAAAACAGTCGGGGTAATGAAAACTGGCTGAAAAAAAACCTGTCATTGGCATTTTATGGGTTCATGAGCCGTGTAGCCGGGCTAAATATGAAAGGCGGTAGTGATTTCAGACTGATGGACAAAGAGGTGGTCACGGCAATCAGGTCGTTTCCTGAACGGGTAAGATTTTTCAGAGGCATATCTACATGGGTGGGCTTCAGGCGCACCACAGTAACATTTGATGTGGCACCGAGAATGGGTGGAGACAGTAACTGGAACATTATTTCACTGATCCGTCTGGCAGTTAACGCAATTACCTCGTTTTCGTCCATTCCGCTTTATCTCATTACGATTGTTGGTGTTTTTATGATGCTATTCTCGCTGGTATTGGGTGTACAAACTTTCGCGGTTTATCTTACGGACAATGCGGTGGACGGCTTTACAACTGTTATTTTGCTGCAGTTGATTATAGGCGCTTGCAGCATGTTTGGTCTGGGTGTGCTGGGGATTTACGTGGCCAGGTTGTACGAAGAGGTCAAGGCTCGCCCTCAATACATTGTAGAAAAAAGACTATCCTCATCAAAGAGAGCTAATCCACACGATGACGGCATGGCATAAAGCTGAAGTTGGCAGGAAAAGAGTCTGTCGCTGAAATGGAATAAATAAACGTAATGATTATGAAAAAAAATACTAGAATTAAATCGGATATATCTGGCACTTAACGGAATATATATGTCTAATATTGAAATGAAAATGACTCATTTTTTGCAACACAATGCGCATGCACTAAAGTTGTTGTCGATTGCCTTTGTTGTAAATGTAATTATCTATGGCCAAAAGTTGTTCTTTTACGCACTTTCACCAGATGATTACGCAATGTTTTTTGGCCCCCCAGTTGAGTTGGCGGGTATATCAGGGCGTTGGATGGCATCAATCGCCAACAAATACATCTTTGCAGGTGCGTTGCAAGTTTTGCCATTCCTATATGGGTTAATTGGCGTTCTTTCTTTTACCTTTGCCGGATTTCTGACAGCTCGGATTTTTCAGCGAAAAAATGTGTATGAGATAATGGTGGTGACCTTACTTATTTCTGCCACGCCATTCGTAGCACACTCTTTGTATTTTACTGTTGGTATAATGGGATGGTTAACGACCATGCTCGGAGTAGTTAGCATATTTATTGTGTACAAGCCAAACAAATTTGGTAAATTCCTTGGGCTTGTTTTGCTTACTTGCGCAATAGGCACATATCAAACAATCTTTCAAGTCTGTATGTCCATAGTTATAATTAAAACTGCTTTGGATATTCTAAAAGCACAAAACAGTGAAGAACTAAAAAAAATAGTCCTGCATTTCTTTGGTTTGATGGTATTCATTATTTCTGCGTTTGTTTGCTCAATTGTTATTAATACTATTTATATTGAATATCATCATCTTTCATTGAGTCATAGATATGAGAAGGTGATATCCGGTCAAAGCCTGAATCTGTATATTGGAAAAGCATTAATGGTGCTGAAAAGCTTTACACCCAATTATAAATTCATGTACGCTTCAAGTTTATTGAATCAGTTTGTTAAAGCTATGTTTTATTTGGCGATTCTTTCCGGAATGGTTGGATTACTCAAAAGCAGGCAGGAAAGATCCTTGAAATGTGCCTCCGTATTGATTTTGATATTATTGTTTTTATCTATTCCTCTTGTTATTGAATTGCCGTTTATTGCAGGATCTGACATCCCTTTAAGAGCACATTATACGGTTGGTTGGTTTATAGCAGGCTTCTTTTGCATCGCTGCAACAACATTTAAAGGAAAAATTGGAATAATAGTAAAGGGATTTCCGGTGTTATTGATTCTAATTAATATATTATATATCAATGTTTACTTTTATGCCGCTAATCGCCAAACAAGTGCAGACATTATGCGTGCGAATCAAATCGTAAACCGTATTCGTATGGATAGGAACTATTTAAAAGAACCGGTGAAGCTAAAAATTATTGGTGAAAAAAGATTTAGTGTGATCGGGTGGCATTCGGGGCGCGAGCCATTAAATAAATCCTGGGCAAAATATTTAATATTTAAGCATTTCACAGATCTTGAATTCGAAGTTATGAGTAATGATGAATATAGTAAAATCGTAAATTATATTAGAAATATGGCTATAAAAATCCATCCCTATCCAGGAAAGAACTCAATTGTAGTTAATCAAAATAGCGTTGTTCTTTTTTTAAGTGATGATGAGCAGAATAAAGTAATAAACAATAAATGAAAATCCCCTGGAATGAAAATATTCATTATTGTCGGTACTCGACCAAACATTGTTAAGATAACCCGTTTTAAGCAGGCGGCTCTTGAATTCAGAGATTTGAATATAGAAATCGTGCATACAGGTCAACACTATGATCGCATGATGATGGACGTTTTTTTTGTACAATTTGGGTTAAAACCTGACTTTCAGCTTACCCTGAGAGGCAACGATGTCGCGTCACAAATGGGTTATATGATGGCTGATCTGGCTGCGTTGCTGGCCACACACAAACCAGACCTCGTTATCGTGCCCGGGGATGTCAACTCCACTTTAGTCGCTGGTTTGACAGCGCATCGCTCCAATATCCCCGTCGCTCACCTGGAAGCGGGCCTTAGAAGCAATGACCGACAGATGACGGAAGAGATCAACCGCATACTGGTGGATCAGATTGCGGATCTTCATTTTGTAACCGAACAAAGCGGTTTGGAGAATTTAAAACGTGAAGGGGTGTCGGACGAAAAGGTTCATTTTGTCGGTAATACCATGATTGATGCGCTGGTTGGTTTTCGGCGCCAGATTGAGGCGTCTCAGATTCTGGAAGAACTCAACATAAAGCCGGGCGAATTCTTTCTCGCCACCATGCACCGTCCATCTAATGTGGATTACTCGGATGGATTATTGTTTCTCTATGATCTTCTGAAGCAGCTGTGCACATATAAACCGGTTGTGTTTCCTGTTCACCCGAGAACCCGCAAGCGTTTTGAGGATTTTGGATTGTTGGCTGAGCTTAATGCGATAAACGATCTGTTATTCATTGAACCTCAGGAATATTTCGCTTTCCAGAAACTAGTGGCTACTGCCGATGTTGTGATTACCGACAGCGGTGGCATCCAGGAGGAAACAACTTTTTACGGAATTCCGTGTGTAACGCTTCGGGATAACACCGAACGGCCGATAACCTGTACAAGTGGCACCAACAGACTGGTCCCACGTGATATGGATGAAATACAAAAAGCGATCTCTTTTCCCAAAACCGGGACAATACCGCCGCTTTGGGACGGTTACGCAACAGAGCGTGTTTTGAATGTAATTCGATCTTATTTTACCTGAGTGCCAATGCCTTCCTGTTTTAAAACCTACATTGCCCGGCGGCTAAAAGACTTTTCTCGTCATAAATATTTAAATAGGATAATTAAATACAGCTTATATATTGCGCTCTGGGGGCATGTAAAAAACGATATTCGAAACATTTCACGGTCGAGAAACAACTTTTTCATAAAGGGATTTGAACCCAGGCCCAGAGTGGCATATCTACGTACGGAGTATTGGCTGGGGGGGCACAAGAGCGGCGGCGCTGCAGCGCATACCAAAGGCGTCGTCGAAGAATTCGCCCGGCGCGGGTTCGAGATTATGATTTTATCAAGCTACCCGCTTGATTATATCAATAGTGCGTCGGTTCCAAATTATACGGTTGAGCCGGAATTGTTATCTTCTGCCTTCGGTGAACTCAGAGAGTTGGAGTATAATAGACAATATATTACTAAGGCATATTCATATATAAAAAATTTCCAGCCTTCGTTCATTTATCACCGTTATGGTTTAAACAGTTATGCAGCCGCTTATTTGTCCAAAAGGTTAAATATCCCGATGATTTTGGAATATAATGGATCAGAAATCTGGATGTCAGAGAACTGGGGAAGCAGATTACGCTTCAAGCGTATTGCAGAGGAAATCGAGAGTTTAAATTTTCATTCGGCAAGCCTTATTATCGGCAACGCTAAACCCTTAAAAGATGAACTGATCGGCCGGGGGGTGCAATCCCCGAAAATAGTCATTATCCCTAATGGTGTCAATCCAGATCGGTATTCACCATCCATCAATGGCGATAAAATCCGAAATCGTTTTATGTTAAGCGCAGACACGATAGTCGTCGGATTTGTGGGCACTTTCGGTCCCTGGCACGGTGCTGAAGTCCTGGCCAGATCAATTAGAAAAGTTGTTAATGAAAATCCGGCGATTCATTTTCTGTATATCGGGACAGGAGCAACCATGCCTCTTGTAAAGCGTATAATCAAGGATGACAATATGAATCAATATGTCATCTTTACCGGCGAGGTTCCGCAAGCGGAAACACCTGAGTTTCTGGCTGCTTGTGATATACTTGTCGCGCCTCAGATACCCAACCCGGACGGCACCCCTTTTTTTGGTTCTCCAACAAAATTATTTGAGTACATGGCCATGGGAAAGGCGATTGTGGCAAGTAATCTTGACCAGATTGGTGAAATACTGGTTGATGGAGAAACGGCGGTCCTTTTTACTCCAGGTGATCATAACACCTTAGCGGAAAAGATTTTAATGACAGGCGGGGATAAATCATTAAGAGAATATCTAGGGCATAACGCCAGAAAGGTGGTTGAAAAACAATATACGTGGGAGAAACATGTTGATAAATTATTGAACAGAAGCTTTATGGTGTCAAATTAAAGCGAGTAAATGTTCTCAGGGGGTGAGGGATATTTATTCTGACGCTTGGCGACTTCTATACATGTTATGATGGATGGCTTTGTTTGTCGCGTTATTATTATCGCATATCGAGTGAACTTATGGTCAAAGATAATCCGGAAAAGAAGTTTTGAAAATAGCCTATTTCTCCAGACCCTATAGAATATCACGAACAGAGGGCGGTTATATTCATATTAAACATTTCCTTGATTTAGTAAGTGCGGCCGGTCATGAAATATGGGTTTCCATGCCCGACGAGCATCCGACCACCAGAACCTTGCCGATGGGGCTGTTTTCAAGAGTAGCCGCATTAAGGTCCATGGATGTGATTTACTGCCGTATCGAATGGCAGCCGCGCACCCAATGCCGATTTGCAGTAAAGCCCTATCGTTTCATCGCCGGCCGGGCAAAACATGTTTGGGAATTTAACACGGTTCCGGACTTCGGTCTGCATCTTGGGGCTTCCCAAAAGGAAGTGGATCAATCCATTGCTACCCTTCGCCGGTTTGGATCTGGCTGTGATCTTGCGATTTGTGTTTCCGAAGCAATTGAAGACTATGTGAAAAAACATTTCAGGATTTTCAATACAATCGTGGTTCCGAACGGTTCTGATCCGGATATTTTTCACCCGGAGTCGCCGCCGGCCCCCTGTCTTGAAAAATTTAAAGATAAATTTAATATCGTATGGATGGGATCTGCCGATATCCCCTGGCATGATATCGAAAGAATTATCGACGCGGCCAGGCAGTTAGTCCATGCGGACAATATCCATTTTCACCTGGTCGGCACAGGGACCGATCAGTATGATGGCGCAACGCCGCAGGTGCATGGGTATGGGGCTGTTGCATATGACGATCTTCCAGGATGGCTTTCCATCATGCATGTTGGGTTGGTATTTTATAAGCCAGGGGCTGCAGACTACGGTTCCCCGCTGAAATTTTTTGATTTTCTTGCCGCAGGCCTGTCCGTTCTTACCGATCAGCCTCAGGCCAGCGCGTTTCTCAGCGCAATGGGACTGGCGGAAATGGTCCTGACGGATCAGCGGCCTGAGGCGCTTGCCCGCAAATTACATGATTTGTCTTTGCAAATCGCGTTTGTTCGAGAGACGGGGAACAAGGGCCGGGAAACATTGATCCGGAAATACACGTGGAAAAGCGCCATGCGCAAGATTTTATTGCGAATTGACCAGTTGCTGTAAAGGGTTCGTAAATGATCATTCTCTCTTCCAGCCTCCCTAAATCCGCCAGCACGATTTTTGCCACCTATCTTGAAGAACTGGTTGCAATTCCCGGCTGGAGGAATGGGCAGAACGCCTTAAAAGACCGGGTGGGCGCCAGGTATGTTGATAGAATTCATCTGGTATTGGGACTGCGGCTTGCGCTGATTTCCAATATATACGGCACCGTGGTTTTGAAAAGCCATTGTGCGCCGAATCGAACTGTCCGGTGGCTGATCAATGCAAAGCAACTCAAGGCCCTCTATATTTATCGGGATCCCCGGGACGTGGTACTGTCTGCCATGGATCATCGGAAACACAGAGGAGGGGGTGAGAGTGGTTTCTCAAAATTTACGGATTTGGAAACAGGTTGCGACGGTGTTCTGGGGTGGGCCAAAGTATGGCGGGAATGGAAAAATTGGGGCAGGGTTGAATTTTTTCTGTATGAAGATTTGATAACGGACCCGCAATCTGTTTTAAGACGCGTTTCAACCTGCCTGGGTCTTGGGGTGAATGATACGCAAATCAGCAAAATCATCATGAAGCATGAAAAAAAATAAAAAAAACAGTCTCAACTTTAACAAGGGAACATTATCCCGCTACAGGGAAGAATGCAGTTCGGAAGAACAGGCATTGTTAAACGACAGACTGGGGCGGCTGGCAGAGGAAATGGGTTATTCTTGTTTTTGAAAAACGTTAGGCGATGTTATGAAAGAAAACATTACCCCTCGAAAGTTTGAAGATTTGCCCCTGCCGCCAAATGGAAAAACCGGCTGGCCTTGGACGGGCGGGGCCGGATATCAATCCGAATCCGAATCCGCCACTCTTCCGGCCATTTCCATTGTGACACCAAATTTTAATGGCGGAGAGTTTCTGGAAGCAACGATCCGGTCTGTTTTGCTTCAGGGTTATCCGCATTTGGAATATATCATTGTGGACGGGGGCAGCACCGATGGCAGCCTCGAGATCATACACCGTTATGAACCGTGGCTGTCCGGCTGGCTCAGCGAACCGGATACTGGCATGTATGATGCCGTCAACAAGGGATTTGATCATACTTCCGGTGGAATCATGGCATGGCTCAACTCAGATGATATGTATGTGCCCAACAGCCTGCGTCAGGTAGGTGCCTGTTTTGGGCAATGCGGGCCGGATGTGAAATGGCTTAAGGGAATGAGCGGGGTGTGGAATATCCGAGGTGATTTTTGCTGGATCAGTGATCTCAAACGATTTCATCAGGGGTTGATCCAACGGGGCTGCTATGAGGGCCGCGGCTTGGGATGGATTCAGCAGGAAAGTGTTTTCTGGCGGCGCGGGTTATGGGAAAAAGCAGGTGGCTATATATCAGATGAATACCGCTTGGCCGGGGATTTTGAATTGTGGACCCGCTTTGCCCGATATGCGGAATTGTACAGCGTGCGCAATGTGTTCAGCGGCATCCGCCGTCATCCGGATCAGCGTTCCGCGGCCATGGAAGATTATAGAAAAGAGGTGGATGAATGCCTCCTTGGGATGCCGGATCGCGGCCGCATTGCCCGTCTGTGCCGCCGACCGGTGGCCAGAAAAATATTCCAATTTACCGCAAAACGCCTGTTCAAAGCCCCCATAATTGAATATGATCCTCTGGCGCTTTGCTGGAAGGCTTACCGGCTGTAACCCATAAATTTTAATTAGCAGTTGCATGGAAAAACAGTTTTTAAAAAACAATACCCCCAACCAATTTCCTCCCGGAGGATCTTCTCTGGGAACAAAGGATTTCGGCGTCCTGTATGTGATTGACGACAATCCCGGCTATGAAAAAATGCTGGAAGTGAGTATTCAGTCTCTGGATGATTTTCATCCGGACTGGCCGCGACAGGTGGTCCGCATTCCGCTTCCCAGAGAACCCTTTCGGGATCGTCTACGCCGAATGGGCCCGATCTGGAAATGGCGGCAGCGATATAACCGCCTGGGGCAGGACAAGCGCTTTTACAGAGCCAAAGCAATGGCGGCCATCAACAGTCCATTTGAAAACACCCTGTTTCTGGATGTGGATACGGTGATTCGCAAGCCCCTGGATACCATGCGTAAAAAAGCATTACAGTGTGATGCGCTTTTTACAGGGCTGCCCTGGAAACATTATCCGCCGATTGAAGCGGACCTGCCCCGGGAGATCCCTTACGTGATGTCCGGGGTATTTTTTTATAATCAGCAATATGCCGGCCTGTGCCGGCCTTATTTGGAACGGTTTGCCCACCGGCTGCATGAGCAGGTCAATGGGGTGACCATCGGGGACCAGTTTGTCTTCAGCCTGGTTTGCACCATGGAATCACGCCGCCTGAACATTCAGTTTGATCCGCACCTGCAGGTCGATGTGGTGAATGCCAGGCAGCACCTTGGGGCCAACGACCTGAAGATGATCGGAAAATGCCTGGATCTCTCATGGGAGGCCATTGATCGGTTTTTTGTGTTTCATTACAACGAATACAAACCCCAGTATCTTCAGCAAATAAAAAAACACTGGGGTTATCCGCAAAATCATGTCAAAGGGGACGAAAATTGAAAGTGCCGAATCAATGGACGGATTTTCCGGCAGCCCCGCAAGGTTTTAAGGGATGGCCCTGGGAGCCGGTCGGAACAGTCGGACAGGGCTTTATAAATGGCTTGGAAAAATGGCCTGAAATTACCATTGTCACCCCCAGTTACAACCAGGGCCGGTTTCTGGAAGCCACCATCCGATCAGTGCTGCTTCAGGGGTATCCGAATCTGGAATACATCATTATTGACGGCGGCTCTTCGGATGATTCCGTGGAAATTATTAAAAAATATGAAAACTGGATAGATTTCTGGGTTTCAGAGCCGGACCAGGGACAATCTCATGCAATCAACAAGGGATTTGAAAGAGCAACCGGGCAGATTCTGGCATGGCTGAACTCCGATGACATGTACTCACCTGACGCATTGTGGTGTGTCGGCGAGATATTTAACAGCCGGAAAGGCGATGTGGTTAGTGGCCATGCTGTTTTTGTGGATGAGAATGGCGCCCGGGAAGGCCGCTATGACGCCTCGCCGGTAAATGTGGATCGATTGCTGGACGTCAGGGGAGGATTCTCCGCGCCTCAGCAGAGTACATTCTGGAGCCGGCTGTGTTGGGAAAGAAACGGACCGCTTTCAGAAGACCTGCATTATGTCATGGATTACGATTACTGGATTCGAATGGCGGCTTCCGGAGAGGAATGGATCATTCTCGATAAGGACCTGTCTTTTTTCCGGCACCATGGTGCTCAAAAGACAGCAGACTTGTCAATGAATGCGCAAATGCTTCAGGAGCGGCGGCGAGTGCTGGAACGGTTTCTCTCATCCAACCTGTGTACAAGGTCTCTTTTTAAGACCACGGTCCGAGGTTTACGTGAAAACCGGGTTAAAGAAGTCAGGGTGCGTTATATTCACAATCAGATTCAATCGCCTTTCTGGATATACTGGATAAAAGCGGCGTTCCATAATCCCGGCTGTTTATTCGTTCCAGCCTTCTATGGTTTATTGCTTCGGGGCGGATCCGTCAAGCATGTCTCAAAAACAAAAAACAGCGCCTGATTCAATACGAATGGCTGTTGCGGATGACTTGCCCGCCATTTTAAAGGGGTGGCGGTCAGCATATAAAGATAGTTTTGATTACAAATATCCGCAACGGTGGCAATGGATGTTTGAGGCAAATCCATTTTCTCATAGTGCTGAAAAAAATCGGTTGCCAATGGCGGTCGGAACGGTGAACGACTCGATTGCCGCCTGGGCCTGCGCCATGGAAACCCCGGTCTTCCTGGAAAATAAGATCGTTCCGGCGGCGTTCAGCTGCAATACGTTCACGCTCCCCAAATACAGACGCCTTGGACTTGGTTTCCGCGTTCAGGCACTGATTGCCGAAGATTATCCGATTTTCTGGAGCATCAGTATGTCTGCGGGAAACCGGCGCAACAAGCTCCGGGCGGGCGGTGTCCCTGGAAAGCCTCTCTATATCTGCTGTCGTCGTTTTAGTGCCCTTGACGATGATGCGTTGATGCGGTCTTTTGAATCAGCACTGAGCCGCAGAAAAAAATATGTGCAAAGAATCGCTGGACTGGTCACGCAAACAGGAATGACCAGCTTGATGATGCGACTGTTGTCGCGTATCGTCCTTCCCGTTTCACCGGTTAAAAAAATGACGGCAGATAATGCCGGTTGTTTACCGGATATCCGTCAAATATCGTCTTTTAATGATGAGTGGGACAACTTGTGGGAAAATGAAATCCGTCCCGCCTATGATTTCGGAGTAGACCGGTCAGCTGAATATATGAACTGGAAATATGTACAACAGCCCCACGTATCCTTTCAAAAGTACGGTATCATGGACGGCAACAGGCTCGCTGGCGCCATTGTTTATCGGCTGGCAAAGCGCCCTGAAATACCGGTCGGTATTGTAACAGAATTTCTTGTTTCTTCTAAATATGGGGCGGATCGCTTCCCGTTATTCATTCGACGTGTTACCGGGGATCTGTATAACCAGGGTGCCTTGGCTGCATATTGGAGTACCAGTGATCCGGTTCAAGTTGCGGCTTTAAAAAAAGAGGGCTATCGCCTTATTCGGATTAACGTGCCGATACGTCAAATGCAGAATGATCTTAAAGTCAAATGGAAAGTGTCGGCGGGAAAGCCCCATGCCAAGTGGCTGCTGAGCCTGGGGGATCAGGACCAGGATCAGTTTATGTTGAGGCAACAACCGTCATTTTTAACCTTGTTGGGGTTACTGCTGGGAAACGTTCCCGGCTCGGAAGATTTAAATGAAATTCAGCACTTTTCTGAAATCTAACAAAAAAATATGAACGGCAGTTATTTGGATGTTGAGATCAGCGCGGATGATTTCGGCAGATCTGCGGAAGCCAACGCAGGTATCTTGATGGCATTTGAGCAGGGCCTTGTCTCCTCTGCCTCCATCATGTCAAATATGCCGGAATTTAAAGAAGCCTGTTCCTTACTCTCCAGTAATCAGCAGATCACAAATATCGGCATACACCTGAACATAACCGAAGGAGAACCTTTGACGGAAGCGATCAGGCAATTTTCTGTTTTTTGTGATAAACATGGACGTTTTATGGCGACTAAATTAAAAGCGTTTAGGCCTTTCCGGCAAGTTGAGAAAAAAGAACTCTGGAATGAACTCGACGCGCAAATCAGGCAATGCCATGATGTTGGTATATATCCGCACCGGATAGACTCTCATATGCATCGTCACACGAACTGGCTGGTAGGCAAAATGGTTATTCAGTTGGCCAAAAAACATCATATACCCGCTGTTCGATTAG
Organism: Desulfosudaceae bacterium; assembly: GCA_963674745.2. Classification (GTDB taxonomy): domain Bacteria; phylum Desulfobacterota; class Desulfobacteria; order Desulfobacterales; family Desulfosudaceae; genus JBFMDX01. The sequence goes on from CAXXDV010000003.1 coordinate 561,027, forward strand.
CCGGCAACTGCCGTCGGCAGAATTTTGGCAAACAGCTGTTTACCCGGGCCTATAATTATCGTTTACGTTTGCACGGACTGGCGGGACATGACTATTTCGGAGCGGTCGACGATTTATGCCGGTGCCGGGATCGATTGCAGGGCAAAATAGAAGTTATGGTGCACCCCGTGCTTGATGCCGATGGTGTCCTGCGCGATGCGGAGAGCATGCGCCCGTTATCGGACCATCTAAGCTGGTTTTTGAATCATCAGAGAAAACCGTATGAACAATAGAATCGGCCATGTGTCGGTAATAATACCGGCATATAACACGGAAAATTCCTTGAACCAGTGCCTGGAAAGCGTGTTCAGCCAGACCTTTCTACCCAGGGAAGTCATTGTTATTAATGATGGTTCTGAAGATGATACAGCGAAAATCGCCCATGAATACGGTGACAGGATTGTGTACCTGTACCAGGAAAATTCAGGCCAGGGTGCCGCCAGGAATACCGGGTTGACGGTTGCCACAGGAGATTACATCGCTTTTCTGGATGCCGATGACTACTGGAAGCCTGATTTTTTAAAGCGATGTGTCGAATTTTTGGATAAATATCCGGATGCCGTTGCTGTTAATACCGGCCTGATTACCCGGATGCATGACGGGCGGGAGGTTGTTCAGCCGGAACTGTTGACCCGGTCGGATGCCCCCCGGGAGGCATTTATCATAGAGGACTTTTTTTCTTTTTGGGCGCAGAATGACCATGTCCGGACGGGTTCAGCGGTAATCCGAAAAAACGTCATTGATCAGGCCGGTGGCCAACGGGCAGATCTGCGTGTCAGCCAGGACCTGGAATACTGGGGTTATATCGCTACGTTTGGAAAATGGGGTTACATTCCCGAGCCACTATGGGTCGGTAATTCGCGGGCGGCTGCACGGGCGCCGGGTTGGCTGAGGCGATATCAGGTGCGGCGTCAGCTGTGTCCGACCGTTGAAGGCTGGCAGGAAAGGATTCTGCCAAAGCTTACGTCTCGAGATGTCCTATACTTTAAAATTGTCAGAGGCAGGGTCGCTGCCGGCTATGCTCAGAATCATATTTTAGTTAAGAATTTCACCAAGGCACGGCACATTGTTCAAACCTTTACAGAGGATTTGCCGCATAATCGATTAACGCGGTTGTTGACTGCGGGCGACAGGTCTGGCGGTCTCGGGTGGTGGCTTGCGTGCCAGGTGGTAAGGGCTCGTGAGTATGCTAAGTCAATGATGCTTCATCTAAGATACTAGCGATGCAATGCGGCATTACCATTATTTCTGATCTGGGTCGTGATGAATCAGTACAAATCATATCGATTCTCAACCAATCCTGATTCGGGATCGGCATACGCATAAAACAATGAATCGTCACAACTGGGCAATAAAATATGAACAATCTCCTGTGGATGTCAAATGTCCTGTTTGCGGGAACACCGATTGCCGTCAACTATATTCCGTAACAGCGGAGTCTGCAGCGCAACATTATGTGTTGCGAGAAGTTCATCCCGAAAGACATGGCGCCCTGCTTAAAAATATTCGGGAATTATGGGGGCACAAGGACTGTTTGCTTGTTCGATGTCCCCGGTGTCAATTCGTATTTGCGTCACCGTTTAAGGCCGGGAATTCCTCCTTTTATGCTCTGGCCTACACATACACTGCTGACAAGTATCCTCAAAACAAATGGGAGTATGACGAAACCATTCGTCGACTGGATCACCGGTTTGGACAGAGAAACCGTTATCTGGAAATTGGCGCCGGCAGCGGCGTTTTTGTCAAAAAGTTAATTCCGGATTTTGTACGTCCGGAAGATGCTACTTGTTTTGAGTACTCTTCAAGTGGCGCTGACGCCATACACGCCCTGGGCATTCAATGTCTGGATCATAATTTTTGCAATAGTTCCGAACTGGAAGGCCGTCAGTTCGATATTATCTGTTTGTTCCAGGTCCTTGAACATATGGCCGATCTGGACCCTCTTTTTGCAAAGCTCTGTGAGCTCGCCGCCCCACAGTGTGATATTTTTGTTGCTGTCCCCAATCCGTTACGAACCGAGTTTCAGGAGCAAAAAGGGTCGATATTGGATTTGCCGCCCAATCATGTCGGCCGATGGACGCCCGGGTGTTTTGAAATCATTGCGAAAAGATTCGAGCTTGTACTTATCGCCTGTCAGACGAACCGTTCTCAATCTTTTGTGGAAAAAACCAAGCGATTTGTAAAATTTACATACCAACGCAGGGCGCAGGGGAAGACGATGGCAAACCGGATCGAACAAATCCGAAACAACAATCTAAGAAATCTGTTTCGGTTGTTTGCCGCAGGGTTATATGCGTTTGGAAACGTACCGGGTGTTTTAAACTGTGCCGATCCTGATCTGGGTGACTCTCTGCTCGCTCATTTTCGGAAACCATGACCCAATTGCTATATGTCTGCCCCAAGATGGATAGAGACACAATTGCCAAGCGCCGGCAATGGCCGGCTGAAATTCTGAATATTTATTAATGCAATAAAATGAAAATTGCCTGGGTGACACGGTCTTTTCTGGACTATCGCGTTCCCGTTTACGGGGAATTGGATAAACTGGTCAGTGGCCAGCTCTATTTGATATATGCCGGGGACTATGTACCACAGGCCGTCCAGGAAAAAGCTGTCGCCGTCCTTGGCCGACGATCCTTGCCCTTGACCGGTGAGTGGCGGATCGGCCCTGAAGACAGACATTTTCTGGCCAATCGAAATGTTTCGTTACGCATTCATCCCGGTGTATTAAAAAAGATCCGTGAGTTGAAGCCGGATATCATTGTGTGTGACGGTTTCTTTAAATGGACACTGCCCGCACTCTTGTATCGGATAGGTTTTGGTACGCCGTTGGTTATCTGCTATGAGCGATGGGCTCATACGGAAAGACATGCCCAATGGTACCGCAAGCTTTATCGCAAAGCCGTGCTTCATTTTACGGATGCCATGTGTTGCAATGGAATGTTGTCCAAACAATATACTGTTGACCTGGGCATGCCCGCCGAAAGAATCACAACGGGGCACATGTCTGCGGATACCGAAAGTCTGCAGAAACAGGCGGAGGCAGTTACCGGTGCTGAAAAAAAAGCGTTTCTTGAAAAACATAAAGCTGAAGGGGTTATTTTTCTATATGCCGGTCGGTTGATTCATTTAAAAGGTGTTGACCTGCTGCTGGCTGCCTGGAGCCAATTTGAGAAAGAAAGTGCTTCGGGAACCCTTTTGCTCGTTGGTGGCGGATCTCAGGAGCAGGAATTAAGAGGACGAGTGATGGCCGAAGGCCTTGAACGAGTTCGATTTGTCGGGTCTGTGGATTATACGGATATGGCAAAATTCTATGCCGCAGCCGATATATTTGTCATTCCGACGCTTGAAGATAACTGGAGCCTGGTAGTCCCCGAGGCTATGGCCTGCGGTTTACCCGTACTCTGTTCAAGGTATAATGGCTGTTGGCCTGAAATGGTTCAGGAGGGTAAAAACGGGTGGGTGTTTAATCCTAATGATATTGGAGATATCTTGCGGGTAATCCGGGCTGCTGCTGATGCGAGAGATCAATTGCTGGAAATGGGCAAATGCTCGCGTAACATTTTGTCCGCACACTCACCAGAAACTGCTGCCGAATCCGTCCTTTCCGCCTGCCGGATTGCTTTGAAAAACAGGAATTGATTCATGTTTTTTCCAGTGATGTAATAAGATAAAGCCATAATGCTTATAGATGCCTAATGGATAATATAGATCACAATGCCTAAAAAATTTAAAAATGATTATTGGCTAAAGGTTGCAGCTGCACGAAAAGAAGCACCTCAGCCCGGCTTTTCCAAAATTCCATCCAGAGAAAATTTAATCGGTTCAAATCAAAAAAATGTCGGCAGATGGGGGCCTGAAAATATTAAAGCATGGTTACTTTATTCTCTCGTTATGGTGTGGGTTGTCCGCAATACCATTTTTATTCGAAGGCGCCCGGGCGATTTGTATGCCGCTCTTGATACCATGGCAATGTTTCAGGTCGGTATTGTTTTCGCTATACTGTTGATCCTCCTTTCAGGGCCAGGCTTAAAACTCTTGGCGCAAATCAAACATTCATCATTAAAATTTTATTTTTTGTATTATTTATTGGCTTTACTGTCCGCTGCCTGGTCGATCAATCCGGCGTTTTCTTTCTATCGTGCCCTGGAAGTTCTAGCGCTTTCTTTGGCGGTACTTGTTTTTTGTGCCAGCGGGATTGATACGGAGAAAAATATCAAACGAACACGTATTGTTGTTTGGTCTGTCGTGTTAATGATAGCAGCCGCATCGGCAAGATCCGGCTCTTTCTGGAATTTGCGGAACAACACCCTGGGAGCGGCGGCAGTCATGGCCGCCTGTTTTTTTATCGCCTGGATATTGGCGGGGCGGGAACAAAAAAAAGATCGAAAGCGCCTGATTCAGGGCAGTATCGGACTGTCAATCGTTCTTTTATCCTTTAGTCTGGCCAGCTGGTGGTCTTTCTGGTTCGGGATCCTCTATTGCGCTGTTTTCAGCCGTCGCAAGAGCCTTATCTTTGGACTGTTCGCTGTCGGGGTACTGATTTTTTTCATACTGGGGACAGATACCCGCGAGAATCTTCTTGTACGTGACAAAGCACCTGATGAGATTCAAACATTGACCGGCCGAAAAATACTTTGGGCAGATTTCTGGTCCGCTTCCATGGAACGGCCGGTTGCCGGGTTTGGCTTTGCCATCGGAGCCAGGGAGGTCAGCACGATATATACTACCAATACCCATAATCTGTTTTTTGGCGCCCTGCTTAGTTTAGGCTGGGTGGGCGTAATACTTTGGAGCATGTTTTATTTTGCACTTTTCCAGGAGTTGATAAAATACCGACACTCAAGAAACCCTCCCTGGCTTGCCTGTGCGGCAGCTTTAGCCGCCGGAACATTAAACAGCATGTCGCTGTCGATTTTGAGTGAACAATGGAGCGCGGCCACAACGGTTTTCATCGCTTTTTTGGGCCTTCATATGCGTTTTTTACAAGAAGCCAAACAAATCAAACAGGAGCAGCCTGACCTATCTTACGGGTTGCGTTTCTCTCGGGTATCGTCCTGGGGCAGACGGCCCTGGTCCCCTAATGATCCGATAAGGTGATAGACCGACAATTATGAAAATTTTGATTGCCCATAATGAGTATGGGGCCCCCAGCGGCGAAGAGCATGCTCTGGGCGTTATTGCCGACTTGTTGAAGGACAACGGACATCAGGTGAAGTGGTTTTTACGATCTTCGGCTGAAATTCATGGCTTTGCCGACAAGATCAGCGCTTTTTTCTCAGGTATTCATAACCCTCGCACATGTAAGCGTCTTTGCTCTTTTTTAAGAAAGGAACCTGTAGATGCGGCTTTGGTTCAGAACCTTTACCCGTTTCTTTCTCCTTCCATTTTGCCGATATTTAAACGCTCAGGAATTCCGGTTGTGATGCGCTGCCCCAACTATCGACTCTTCTGCCCCAGCGGCCTGCATCTGTCCCACGGAGACATTTGTGAACGATGCCTGAACGGCAAGGAGTACTGGTGCGTCATCAGAAATTGCGAAAACAGTCTTTCGAAAAGCATGGGGTATGCATTACGAAATGCCGCAGCCCGGATAACCCGGCGGATCGTGGATAATGTCGACCTTTTTGTGGTTTTGTCTGAGTTCCAGCGCATGCGATTTATAGAAGGTGGGATTCCGGAAGATCGCTTGGCCCTTCTGCCGAATACTGCTCCGGAAGTTGAATCTGAAATACCGTCCGGTCCGGGCGATTTTGTTTCTTTTGTTGGCCGGGTGAGCCCGGAAAAAGGAATTAACGATTTCGTTTCCTGTGCCAGGCGTTTACCGGACGTGACCTTTGCCGTGGCCGGACATTATGACCAAATGCCGGACCTGGTAAACAGTTCACCGGCCAATGTCCAATGGCGGGGATTTTTAAAAGGAGCGGAACTGGATGCCTTTTATCAGCGGTCACGCATGCTGATCGTCCCTGGCCGTTGGTTCGAGGGCTTTCCAAATGTTATTATACGAGCCATGGCGTTTGGTAAGCCTGTCGTTGCTTCACGCCTTGGCGCTATCCCCGAGATCGTAGAACATGAGCGGACCGGCCTGTTGTTCGAACCCGGAAATGTTGATGCCCTTACTGAATCAGTCCAGTGCCTTTATTCGAACCCGTCTTTATGTGACCGATTGGGCCGGGCCGGGCAGCTTAAATCCGAGACCGCCTACAGTCGTCGAACGATAAGTGAGACGCTGGCCACAATTTTTGACTGTGTCTCCCGTTCTAATCGAAAGCCACGTTGATATTGCCTGAACCTTCCAAGCAAAGAATTCACATGGTTGATGCAGCCGCCGGAATTACAATGATTCTTGTGGTTTTTGGACATAACTATTTTGATGACTTCAGGCAGGATTCGATTTATGCCCCATTGAGAATTTTCATTTATCAATTTCATATGTCCGTCTTCTTTTTTTTGTCAGGATTTATCATTTTTTATTCCTTTAAACCGATCAAGTCTATTCCCGAATATTGGCGCTACATTTCCCGAAAAGGACGAAAATTTATTCCCATTTATTTTCTTTTGTCCATTTTCTACCTTCTTGCCGATCTGTTTCTCAAAAATCTCAGCCCGGATCAGATTCCTGACCAGGTATACAAAATATTCCTTTCTCCGGTTCAAAGCAGCGCCAAATTCTTGTGGTATATTTATGTTTTGATGATTTTTTATCTGATTACACCGGTTCTTAAATCGCTGCCGCACAAAATGATGTATCTGGTTGTCGCCCTGGCTTTTTTCTTGACCTTAATCCGTTTTCCTTACGAGTTCTCAGCCAACTTGGCGGGAAAGTATTTTTTATTCTTTATTCTTGGTGGAATGATGGCTGAGCGAATTGATCTGTTAAAAACGATTGTAAAAAAATATGGTTTGATCTCTCTTTGTGTCTTCTGCTTACTGTTTATTAATGCGTTTGTCGATATAACCGATGTGCCCTATCAGTTGACAAGTGTTATCGCCATCATCAGCATCCTTTATTTGTCGTCACTTTATATTGTGGAAAAGTTATCGATACTGAAGAAGATTGGCATACATTCTTATTATATTTATCTGTTAAACTCATTAGTCATCGGTACGTTTTATCTCATGTACCATAAGACACCGCTTCATGTTTATATCCATCCACGTGTTTATATCGTAATGCTCACAATTTTAGGGACATTGTTGCCCTTATGGTTCAGCATGTTTGACAGTCGCCGGAACAACACTATTTTGAATTGAATCATCGCTTCTGTTTTACAGGTAACTGCCTATACAGGTTCTTCTCATGTTGTTTACATCTCTTGAATTTTATCTGTTTTTGGCGGCCGTTTTTTCGATCTGGTTTTGTGTGCCGGTGGCGAGGCGGCCGTTGGTATTGCTTGCGGCAAGTTATGCTTTTTATGCCTGTTGGCAGCCTTGGTTTGTCGGGGTGCTGCTCTTTTGTACCCTGGTTGGCTGGTCGGCCGGGCGTTTAATGGCCGGTGAGCAGGATAATCGGAAAAAAAAGAAAATTTTGATTGCGTCCGTGGGTTTAAACCTATTGCCGTTATTGTTTTTTAAATATGTTAATTTTTTTAACGCTGCGCTGAACGATGCGTTTTCTTTTTTGGGACTGGGTTATGCCGTTCCGGCGCTGAATATTCTCCTGCCCCTGGGTGTGTCCTTTTACACGTTTCAAACCATTGCCTATTGCGCTGATGTTTATATGGATAAAATCCAAGCAGAGAAGAATATGGGTGCTTTTGCGCTTTTTCTGGCGTTCTTTCCAAAGCTGATTTCCGGGCCCATAGAGCGGGGAGGTTCCTTTCTGCCGCAGATAAAGCGGGCGGATCGTTTTAACAGTGCGCTTTTTGTCTCAGGTGTCCAGCTTTTTTTATGGGGTGTGTTTAAGAAAATTGTCATCGCCGATCGACTGGCCATGTATGCGGATATGGTGTTTGGTGATCCGCATTCGATGTATGGAAAAACAGTTGTGATCGGGATGTGGATGTTTTCGATTCAGATTTACTGTGATTTTTCCGCTTACATGGACATGGCCATCGGGTGCGGTCGGATATTCGGGATTGAGTTGAGCCGGAATTTTAATTTTCCGTATATGGCCGGATCCGTGGCGGATTTCTGGCGACGCTGGCATATTACCCTGACCTCGTGGTTCCGGGATTATGTGTATATCCCTTTGGGAGGTAGACGGGTTGCAACAGGTCGCTGGATATTCAACATCATGGCGGTGTTTCTGCTCAGCGGTTTGTGGCACGGGGCGGGCTGGACGTTTATTTTCTGGGGCGTTTTGCATGGTTCGTTTTACCTGATTGGGACGTTCACTGCGCCGGTACGAAATCGGATACGCGGTTTTTTGGGTATACGCGGAAGATTCGAGGCGATCTGGCAGGTTTTCTTCACGTTTCAACTGGTATCTCTGGCTTGGGTGTTTTTCCGGGCGCGAACAATTGACGATGCCTTTGTTTTGATACGGAATATGAGCATACACCTGGAACTGCCGGTAAGGATGCTGTCTTCCCAGTTTTCAACTGCGCTGGCGTTCGGGTTTGCTTTACTGATTGTGGGGCTGGAGCTTTTGATTTACTGGGCTGATCGCAGGGGTATCGACTTGGTGCAGGTCATACCGCCGGTGGTGAGGTATCCGGGGTATGCGGCGGGGCTCTTGTTGATGGCGCTGTTCGGGGTGAGTAGTAATGAGTTTATATATTTTCAGTTTTAGGGCGCTTCGCGCCGTTGAGGGATTGAGATGGGTTTAGGGGTTGAGAGGTTGAGGAGTTGAAGGGTTGATTTTAATGGTTATATGATGACAGGGAGGTTGTCATGAAGAAGGCAGAAGCGCATAAATATGGTTTTGAGAAGCTGAATGTCTGGCAAGATTCTCGGAAGCTGGTTATTCAAGTTTATAAAATTACGGCAAAGTTCCCAAAGGCAGAAACATATTCGTTAATAGACCAAATTCGACGGGCAGCGATTTCTATTCCGGCAAACCTGGCAGAAGGTACCTCGAGAGTAACTTCCAGGGAACAGGCACGTTTTACCTCTATTTCATATAGCAGTCTTATGGAGTTATTAAGCCATTTTTATCTGGCAATGGATCTGCAATACGTTGAGTTCGACACGTTTGATGCATTAAAGAATGATGTTTTAAATTTCTAATCAGTTGAATGCGTTGCGGAGGGCGCAGCAAGCTGCGCGTTGAGTCGTTTATTCGTTGACTCAACCCCTCAACCCCTCAACCCCTAAACAACAAAATTGAAAAAACACATACCATCCGCCTTGATTGTTATCGTCCTGTTTTTCATGGGCGACCTGGCGGTTTTCCATGTGCTTAGGGCCGGGATGGACCGGTATTACGGATTGAACAAGCCGGCGAAGGTTTTGTGTGTAGGCTATTCTCATACGGTGCTGGGGATTGATGCCGAAAGAATGAAAAAGGAGCTTGGGGTGCCGGTGGCCAAGTATGCCACGGCCGGGGCCAATACCCTGGATCGAATGTGGATGGTGAGGCATTTTCTGGATAAAAAGCCTACGGTGACGACTGTTATCTATGATGTTGATCCGCGCCTGTTTGACTCGGAAGGGTTGAGCTCGGCGTCTTACACCCTTTTTCTGCCGTATATCGGTAATCCGGTCATGGGTAAATATTTAAGGCAGGAAACCACATGGCAGGAATATGTGATTGCGAAACTGATTCATACGGCCCGGTTTCGGGATCAGACGATTAATATCGCTTTGCGGGGTTTGCTGGACAAAATTGAAAACAAGAAGATGACCCGCATCCGGGTTGACGATTACCGGGCTCGCTTGAGAGAGGAAAAGGCCAGAAAAATTCGTGTTAATCCGGAAAGCCGGCAATGTTTTCTGGATACAATTGATTTTTTGACAGGTCGAGGTATTAACGTGATCCTGCTCTATATTCCTACCATAGACCTTTTGAACGAGATAGACCCGGAGGGGCGGGAAGCGGTGTTGAGTATTTTTCAGGGACTGGCTGATAAAAATGCTAAAGTGTGGTTTTGGGATTTTAATCGCGATTACCAGCACCGGCATGAATTGTTTTATGACCTGCGGCATTTGAACTGGAAGGGCAATGGGGTGGTGACGGGACGATTGGTTGATGACTTAAAAGGTTTGTTGTTTGCGGCGCATTGATTCTTTCTTGATTTGTGCAGCCGTTTTTTGATGACCGGCAGATCTGGATTCCGGCTTTCGCCGGAATGACAACAAAGTGATGGACTCTGTTTTAGTCGGAATAATAAGTATGCGAAATCTGATAACTGAAAACATATTAAATTGCGCGGTTGTCACTGATCCCCTGGATGGGTGTCTGGATGTGATTTTCGAGTGGCTTGAGCGTGAGGGCGGGGAGCGGGTGTTTGTGTGTGCCAACCCTCATTCGCTGGTGCTGGCGGAGAAAGATCCTGTTTTTAAGGCGGCTATTCAATCGGCGGACCTGGTTACGCCGGATGGGGCCGGCATTGTGCTGGCCTCGAGAATACTGGGCGGGAATATAAAACAACGGATAACCGGAAGTGACATTTTTGCAGGGCTCAGCCGGAGATTAAACAGTCGCGGGGGCAGGGCGGTGCGTTATTTTTTCCTGGGATCAACTGAGGAAACCTTGTCTGCCATTAAAACCCGGATGGCTGTGGATTATCCCGGGATAGAAATTGCCGGTACTTATTCGCCACCGTTTAAGGCATCATTCAGTGAAGATGACAGCTGTAAAATGATTGCGGCTGTTAATCGGGCTGCCCCGGATGTGCTTTGGGTGGGCATGACCGCGCCCAAACAGGAAAAATGGGTTTATCAGCATAGAGATAAGCTGAAGGTTAAGTTTATCGGGGCCATTGGCGCGGCTTTTGATTTTTATACCGGCAATGTCAAACGTTCCCATCCTGCTTTTCAGAAAATGGGATTGGAATGGCTGCCCCGGTTGGTCAGAGATCCCCGGCGACTTTATGACAGGACCCTGGTATCGGCGCCGAGGTTTTTAATGTTAGTAGTCCGGCAACGCTTGGGCAAAAAAGATAGTTAGATGATTAGAATGTTCTGGAAGGGGCCTGAAGGGAAAAGTGGTTAAGTGATTATGTGGTTAAGTGTTTAAGGTTTTGACCGCTTCGCGGGGTTTTAAAGTTTTAAGTGTTAAGGTTTTAGGTGTCAGGTCGGGGTTAAGCTTTATTACATGAATTTTGGGCGTTTCAGGCATTAGTTTTTGGTTAGAATTGACAGATAAAAGTGGAACAACTTTACAAATGGTTCCCAAGGGTATAAATTGTTGTAACAGTAGGAGGTGTCTGGATTTATGACGACGCTGCTGTTTACACTTCTTGTCTCTCTTTGTTTGTCCCTGGTGCTGACCGTGGTTGCCCGAAATTTAGGTATCAGGTATGGCGCCCTGGATGAACCGGATCAACGGAAAGTGCATACCCATCCTATTCCAAGAACCGGCGGCATCGCCATCTTTGCGTCTTTTTTTCTTTCTCTTTTGGCCGTGAGCTTTTTAAATACACCTGTTGCTGCAGAACTGGAAATCAACCGGAAGATTCTGCTGGTTATTGCCGGGGCGGTCGTCTGCTTTGGTGTTGGCGCTGTCGATGATTTTACCCGGCTCAAACCGTCGACCAAGTTTTTGTTTCAGATTATCGGCGCCAGCTCGGCCTATCTGGGCGGTGTTCATATCAGTGCTTTCGCCTTCGGCGGCTGGTCTATCCATTTCGGGTATCTTACATATTTTGTGACGGTATTCTGGTTTCTGCTGTTTATGAACGCTGTTAACCTGGTCGACGGCCTGGACGGCCTGGCCGGGGGAATTATCGTTTTTGCCTCACTGGTCATGATCTTGCTGTCTGTCTTCAGGGAAGATTATTATACTGCCGTGATTTTTACTGCCCTGGCCGGAAGTGTGCTGGGTTTTCTGCGGTATAACTTTAATCCGGCCTCGGTGTTTATGGGTGATGGCGGCAGTTATTTTCTGGGATACGTGGTGGCTTCTATGGGGATTATCGGCTCTGTCAAAAGCCAGGTGGCGCCGGCCATGATGATTCCTGTGCTGGCGTTGGGCGTGCCGATTTTTGACACCCTTTTGTCGCCCATCCGCCGGTTTCTTCGTGGGCGGAAAATGTTTTATCCCGATGACCGGCATGTGCATCACCGTTTGCAGAAGATGGGGCTTTCCACCGCCAAAGTGGTCTGGCTGCTGTATGGCGTGACGGTCGTGCTTTGTCTGGCCGCCTTGCTGGTGGTGAACATGCGTGATGAGCGGGCCGGGCTTTTTCTGATCCTGCTCGGGCTGGGGGCAATCGTTTTTGTGCGGAAGCTGGGGTATTTTGAATACCTGGGCGCAGACAAGTTTTTCGGCTGGTTGCGGGATTTGACGGATGATTCGGGATTGAGTCAGCACCGGCGAAGTTTTTTAAACCACCAGATAGAAGTTTCTCGATCTTCAAATATTGAAGAACTGTGGCAGCGGCTGGTGGCGGCTGGTAAATACCTGCGGCTTGACCATATGGAATTAAAGCTGAATGATAACATGGATAAATCGGCCGAAGGAAAAAACAAGTATGTCTATACCGATAACGGTTTTGCCCCGGGGGCTTTTGACAGTAACCGGATCATGCACGTTACGCTCCCGCTGGCTACAAAAAAACAGGTTTATGGTTGCCTGGCGGTCTATAAGGATCTGGGTAAAGGTGAGATGTTTCCGTTTATGCTGCGGCGAGTCGAACAGATACGGCGGTCGGTTATCGGGGCACTGGGAAATATGGGTAAATAGGCTTGGGATCTAAGGGCTTAAGGGTTGCGGGGTTAAGGGGGGGGGCGAGGATCGGGACTCTAGGTTCGGGGTTCGAGAGGAAGTTGAGGCGCAATATATTGAGTTTTTAATATTTTTGTCTTTTTTTAAGGTTATAATTATTGACGTATTATTTTTAATTATATATAATTAAAATGTTTTATTATAAATAGCATCAATTTATGGCCTGAGCTGGATTCCGGGTCAAGCCCGGAATGACGAAGGTGTAAAGGATTCCGGCAAAAGTCCGGAATAAAAAAATATAGTTAAATGTAAGAATATATAGAAAAAGAATTCCGGGAGGTAGTTATGAAAAAACTTACCACAAAAACCGCTGCCGTTTTATTGTTTGTTGTCGCAATAATGATGGTTGTGGTCAGTTTACCCGTCGATGAGGCATGTGCCGCAAGACGTATTATCAGGGAATCATCTGTCAGCAGTGACTACCAACCCGGGCAGGGTACGCCGATCGGTAAGATCAGTCGTGTTTACGGTAAAGTGTTTGTCATGCACCAGGATATGGGCGCTATTTATGCCGCTGGAAACGACTTCGCCCTTTATGCCGGCGATACGATCACCACAAAATCAAACGGCAGGATAACGTTTATCATGAAAGATGACAGCGTGATGACTCTGGCACCGAACACCACCATGGTGCTTAACGAAGCCGTGTTTGATCCGGCGGTTAAAAGGCGGTCCTCCCTGCTCAGCCTGATTTCCGGTAAAGCTCGTTTTTATGTAAAAAAATTCGCGGATTTTCAAAACTCCACCTTCAGGGTCAAAACCAAAACATCCATCGCGGCGGTGCGGGGGTCGGATTTTGTTATAGAGATAACCGATGATGATGAGGTGAGAATTACCTGCGGTGACAACACCGTCGTATGGGTTTATCCTGTTGATCCTGCCACTGGCTCGCCGGGTGCACCGATAACGGTTAGTTCCTTTCAGCAGTTGGCGCTCAAGCTCGGTGATCTGACAGGTCAGGCAGTAGATATTACGAGTGATGTCTGGACAAATCTTGTGAATGCCCTTGGCGGCGGCGGCGATGGTGGTGGCGGCGATGGCGGCGGCCAGGAAGGAGACGGATACGGTGGAACTTTTTTCGGCAACCAGTCCGGTGGCGGTTCCAACCCGGATACGGTTTCGCCGTCTGACCCTGATTAACCGGGAGATGGTCAGTTTTTGATTTTTAAAATGACGTGATGTTTTAAGGAATCGACAATACAGTAAATAAGGAGATGTCGTGAAACAGTTGTGGAAAATCGGCTTGGGAATTTTGTTTTTGATGGTGCTGGGAAGTATAACGGTTTCGGCGGCGGAAGAATATTATTCCTCCCAGGGCGTCAGCGGCGATGTGTTTGGCCGTAAAACCGGCATCATTCATCCGTTTATAAAAGTTTCCGGAACGCATACCGAAAATGTTTTCAATTCATCTGATAATGAAGATTCCGACTTTATCACGAGTGTTGCGCCGGGGATAGCCCTGGCCATTCCCGGAACAGGCAATATCAATACGGGCATGTCTTCAGCCACCGGTGCCCCGGGCGGGCTGTCGACCTCCAGGCAGAAACTGTTTACAGTAAAACGGTTTCAGGGCTTTCTGGTATATAATGCCGAGATAATAGAATACAGCGATAACTCCGATGAAGATTTTACGGGCCAATACTTTACCGGCGCATTTCAGTACAACGTCCCGGGCAGGTTGACGGTTGATATTGCTAACAAATACCAGCGTGCCCAGGAAATGTGGGGGGAAGCCGGCATTACCAATGATCATGCCACTTATGACGATAACCTGGCCCATGCCATTTTAGAATTTACTTTCTCGTCCAAGTTCAGCATTACCGCCGGCGGTTCCTATCACACCCTGGGATACAAACACGGGATTAATGAATTCAGGGACCGTGATGACGCCACGTTTTTCGGTTCCTTTAATTATCACATCAGCCCCAAGATTAGCCTGATTTTTGAATACAGGCAGGTTGACGTCAGCTATGAAGAAGATCTTTCCGAGATTCTGGACAGCTCTCAAAAACAAGTTTCGGCCGGTTTGGCTTGGGATATCACTGCCAAGTCAAAGGGTGCGCTTAAGTTCGGTTATGTGAACAAGGAATTTGACGATTCAAGCCTGGATGATCCGTCTACCTGGACCGCTGAAGCATCTATTGCGCACATGCTGACCAGTAAGACCGTGGTTACGGTCAGCGGGACACGGGGATTTTTTGAAACCAACATACAGACATCGGATTATTTCACCACCAACCGGGTTGGCCTGACGATCAACCAGAAACTTACACCTAAACTGGGGGCAAACCTCGAGTTGAATTATCAGAATGATGATTATGACGGGATCGACATTGAAAACGATACCTTCAGTGTCAGTCCGGGCCTCTCCTATTCACCGACCCGGTGGATGACCTGCCAGCTGGCGTATTCTTACTCGGATCGGGATTCCGATGATGATAACTGGGATTACACCACCAACGCGTATACGTTTTCCATTACCGCATCCTTTTGATGGGTTCCTTCCGGGGATGATCCGGAACCAAACCTGAAAGTAGCATTAGGTCTTGAAGGTTTTAGAGTTTTAGGGTGTTAGAGTTTTAAGGCTCTAGGCTTTCGTAATGCCTGGTCTCGTAGGGGCGACCGGCGGGTCGCCCTTTTGTCGTGATTAGGTGGTTAAGTGGTTAAGTGATTATGTGTTTAAGTGTTTAAGTGATCAGAATAAAGACTTACAGTTTAATTAGAAGAAGCATTCCGCCCGGACAGTCGTCGAACTTCAGATATTATAGACCTTTAAAGCATCCCTTCACATTGAACTTGAGATTTTGAACGGACGCAGTGAGTTAAACTTATATAAACCCCAAGGGAAAAGTCAATGCACCGGATTTTAAAAGACAATATTGATAAAATTCATGTCTTATGCATGCAGCATGGGGTTAGATCTCTATTTGCATTTGGCTCTGTCTGCACGGAGCAATTTGACGAGGCCAGTGATATTGACTTATTGGTTTCTTTTGAGCCGATGGATTACGGTGCGTATGCGGATAACTATTTTTCTGTTGCTGAAAAACTCGAAGCGCTTTTCCGCCGTCCCGTTGATTTGATAACTGATAAATCGTTGTCAAATCCTTATTTTATTGATTCGGTTAACCTTACCAAGATGTTGCTCTATGGAAAACAAAATTAAGAAATTTCTTTATGATATCAGCGTTTCCATCGCTTCTATCGAAACCTACCTGGAAGGTGTTGCAACTTTTGATGATTATCAAAGCAATAAAATGCTTCGGAGAGCGGTTGAACGAGAGTTCGAAATTATTGGAGAGGCCATGAGCCGGCTCGATAAGCTTGCTCCTGAGATAAACATCTCATCCAAAACGCAGATCATCAGTATGCGCAATCGGGTTATTCACGGTTATGATAAAATAGATGACGGAATTATCTGGGGGACGATTATTAAGTACCTGCCTGTCTTAAAGACGGAAGTCGCGAATTTAATCGACTAATGAAATCGGTGGAAGGATGGATCAGCGATGGTCGGTTATTGAATCTGATCCGGGCTTATCTGGATTCTGGCGTTCGCCAGAATGACGAGGTGTTTGTTCCTTTTCGCTTGACCGAAAACGATTTGGCCGGTATCATAATCGTTTTATATAACAGTCTATAATTAATTATCCGTTAGAAAACCAGCTTTTGGTTTTATGCGGGTTTGTCATGATACAGGGATCTGCTGGTCAATGCTGATATATCGTTCATCAATGCAAAAAATGCTGCATCTGCTGGGAATCGTGTTGGTGTTGCTGATGTTTGTGCCCGTTGGTTGGTGCAAGGACTACACGGTCGGTGCGGGAGATACCCTGCACATAAACGTGTTCGGCCATCCGGACCTGAATCAGACGGTTGAAGTAAACGAAGACGGCTTCATCGTTTATCCCTTCATCGGACAATTAAAGATCCAGGGCATGAGCGTCACCCAGGTATCCCGCATCATCACGGGACGACTGGCCGCCGGATATATTGTCAATCCACAGGTAACCGTTGTCATGGATGAATACCGCAGCCGCAAAGCCAGTATACTAGGGAAGGTAAAAGCGCCGGCGCTGTATGAATTAAAAGGGCGTACCACGCTTCTGGAGTTTATCTCCACTGCTGGTGGGTTGGCGGCAGATGCCGGCCAATATGCCTATGTTACACGAAAAGAACAGAAAAGCAGAGATTCCATTGACGGCAGGCAGGAAATTATCCGAATAGACTTGAAAAAACTGATGGAAGAGGGCGATACCCACCAGAACATACTGATACGGGATGGCGACAGTGTTTTTGTTTCCAATATGCAGAAAATATACGTTACCGGGCAAGTCGCTTCTACGGGCGCTTATCCTTATGAGGAGGGGTTGACCGTAATAAAAGCGTTGACCAATGCGGGCGGCTTGTCGGACATTGCTTCACCTACCAGAATTCGAATTATTCGAAAAGGAAACGGCGAAGAAAGAGTGCTTCGTAAGGTTAAGATGGACGATCCGGTTAAACCTGAAGATGTGATTGTGGTGCCGGAAAGTTTCTTTTAACGGTTCGAAGTCCTGGGGGAGAAATCTATATGCCCATCGATATGCAGAATGAATCGGATTTCCACCCGCGTGAATATCTGAATATCGTATTAAAAAGAAAGCGAATCGTTTTTGGTGTTTTTATTATTTTCGTTATTGGCGGGTTACTGGTATCGCTTCGTGCCACCCCACTTTATACGGCCACGACTCGACTTAAGGTGGAGAAAAAAAGTAACGATCCGCTTGATATATACGGCTATGCCCGACAGGATTCCGCATTTTTCAACTCCCAGATCCAGATTATTTCCAGTCCCGGCGTGATGACCAGGGTGGTCACCATGCTTGATCTTAACGATACTTACAGTCGGTATTTCCCGGGCCGGGGCAAGCGGTCTTTACTTGGCTTACTAAAAGGGCTTTTTAAAACCTCGGCTGATAAATCAACCGAAACGCAAACCTTACTCCAGGGGCCGGATGATCCTGAGCAAATTGAAAAACTGGCCAAAAGACTGTTAGTTGGCCTGAGTATCGGCCATGCTCGAGACAGCCATATCCTGAGGATATCCTACTCCTCGAGAAATCCCGCTTTTTCCGCTGAAATTTGCAATACGCTTCCACGGGCCTATATCGAACAGTTGCTTGAAATGAAGATGGACAACACCCAGTATACGATTGACTGGATGGAAAAAAAGGTGGCTGTCGAACGGGAAAAACTTAAAGAGGCCGAGCATACCCTCCAGGATTACCTGGTAGCTCAAGACATTGTCACTATTGAAAACCGTATCGCCATTATTCCGGAGCGGCTTTCCCAGATCAGTTCCCAGCTTACCAGTGCCGAGGCCCGACAGCGGGAATTGGAAATGATCGTGGCCCAGATTGATAGCACCCCGATGAATGCCCTTGATACCATCCCGGCCATTGCCGGCCAGGGATCATTGTCGGAAATCAGTGATCAGATTCGGGCAACAGAACAGCAGATAATCTCATTAAGCCAGAAATACGGTGCCCTGCATCCGGTTCGTATCCAGGCCCGGAAAACGTTGGAAGAGTTGCAGCAGAAAAAACAAGCGGAAATCAGCAATATTGTCCAGCGACTGAGGAATGATCTGCAGCTTGCCGCTACCAATTGCGAAAATCTTACGCAACAGCTGGCCAACATCAAAGCGGAGGCGGCCCGGCTGAATGAAAAGTTTATTCAGTATGACATGTTAAAACGGGAGATAGACACCAAGAAGCAGCTTTACGAAGCCCTGGTGTCCCGGATCAAGGAACAGACCATGACCAAGCAGATCCGGGACGTGGATGTTTATGTGGTAGAGCCTGCCAGAATACCGGAAACACCGTCCAACCAGAATCTGCCCCGGAATTTGTTGATTGCGGTGGTGTTAGGTTGTTTGGGCGGTGTCGGCAGCTCACTATTACTGGAATACATGGACAACACCATCTCCCTGTGTGAAGACGCGGAAGAGAAAACCGGCGTCAAGGCCCTTGTCGCGATTCCTTTTATCAAGGACGAGGAAATACAGCCGGCTACCATTGTCAGTCATCATCCCGCGTCCGCAGAAGCCGAAAGTTACAAGGTGGTCAGGACGGCCCTTTCCCTGTCAACCTCGACCGGGTATCCTGATTCTTTGATGGTGACCAGCCTTTACCCGGGCGATGGCAAAACCATGACCAGCACCAACCTGGCGGTGGCCATTGCCCAGGCCAAGCGGACCGTTCTGCTGATTGACAGCGACATGCGGCGGCCGACCCTGCACAAAGCCCTGGGCAAAAAGAACGGCAATGGTTTTGCCGAAATACTGGCCGGGCAAAGCGAAATTGCCAAGACCATCCAGAAGACCGATATCCCCAACCTGTGGTTTATCCCGGCCGGCACGATTCCGCCCAATCCTTCTGACCTGCTGGCGGCTGAGGGGACCGTACGGATTATAGAAGCCCTTGAAGAAAAATTTGATGTCGTCATGTTTGACACCCCGCCCATGACCAGCGTATCGGACAGCAGTGTGCTGGCCCAATATGTGAAAAAGATACTATTTGTGACCCGTTCCGGGATAACCCGCTATGAGGATCTGATTCGGGTCATGTATCAGCTCGAAGACAATGCCGCCAAAGTGGTAGGGCAGGTGGTCAACGCGGTGGACATGGAGCGTATGGGACATTATACGCCATATTATAAGTATTCGAATTATTACTACGCAAATGAGGAATAATATAGGTTCAGGGTTCGGCCCTAGGGGCACGGCGTGCCGTGCCATTTTGATATGATTTTGTGGTTATGTGGTTAGGTGATTAGGTGGACGGGGTGTGAGGCCGGGTGTGGCCCGCTTCGCGGGGGTTTTTGGTATGACCGCGGATGTTGTAGGGGCGGCCCCCTGTGGCCGCCCGGTGATGGGCACCCACAGGGGGGTGCCCCTACATGTGTTTAGATTTCTGTTCTTATGTCTTCTTAAGATTGTGCTGGTGTGTTTTTGTGCCCGGCTTTCGCCGGAATGACGAAAAAGGATTGATGATTAAAGCCAGTCGTGCAACGTTTATTGTGTTGCTTTTGTTTGCCCCGGTGGCATTCGGCAGTGTCGAGCCCTGGGCGTTTTTTTTTCTGGCCCTGCTGACGGGCCTCTCCTTGCTTTTTTATCTCGTCCATTGCCAGCCTTCTGATCGATACTTTTATCGAATTCCCGGTTTTATTCCCCTGGTATTGATTTTTTCACTCCTGGTTTTCCAGTTGATCCCTTTGCCGGAGTTCCTCTCCGCCGTCCTTTCGCCGCGTTCGTTATCATTCAGACAGCAGACTGTCGGCCTGTTTGCCGACACGGCATTCTGGCCCCTTTCCCTGGATGTCCGGGGCGGTATTTATGAGCTGTCCCGTTTTCTGGTCTGTTTTGGGTGCTATGTGCTGGCCGTTCAATTGCTGGCCGACGGCAAAGCTTTTAAGCGGATTGTTTTGATACTGGCCCTGTTCGGCGGGGCGCTGGCGCTTTATTCTATCCTGCAGTCGATTTTTACGGTGGATCGTGTCCTCTGGTTCAGAGGTGTGCCGGAAAACGCAAATCCTTTCGGCCCTTATGTCAACCGCAATCATTATGCCGGTCTGATGGAAATGCTTTTCCCCGTCACCCTGGCACTGACTTTTCTCTACCGCCCGGCACCCCAGTTCGGCACCCGGCGGGAGAAAATTATCGGGTTTTTTGAAGACGATGATTTTCTCGTTTTTATTCTGCTCTGTTTGGGCTCAGTGTTGATGGCCCTGTCCGTGTTCATGTCCCTTTCCCGGGGGGGCATATTCGGTCTGTGCGTTTCTCTCGTGTTTTTCATGTCCATCTTTGCCTGGACCACCAGCCCTTCCCGACGGTCAGGCAAAACCCGGCTGGCGGTGGTTATTCTCTTCGCCATTGTCCTGGCAGTGTCCTGGTTCGGCTGGGATCGGCTGGATCAGCGCTTCGGAGAATTGGAGGGGGAGATAATTGCAGCCTCCCCGGCATCGCGTATTTCTATAGTAAAAGACGGCCTGAACATGTTCAGGGACTTCCCGGTGTTCGGTGCGGGTTTTGGCAGTTTCCGAAATGTGTTTCCAAGATACCATAGCGCTGCCTCCTTTCACCTGGTTGATCATGCCCACAATGATTATCTGGAACTGCTGCTGGAAGGCGGTGTCTCAGGAATGCTGCTTTTTGCTTTATTCTTTTTATTCTTGTTTAAACAGACATTGGTCACCCTAAAAAAGCGGGTGGAGCCATATGCTGTTTTTGTGTGCCTGGGCGCCGTGTCAGGCCTGGCAGCGATTTTCTGCCACAGCCTGGTGGATTTTAATCTACATATCAATGCCAACACGCTTTATTTTTCTTTTTTGTGCGCACTGGTGGTGTCGGCCTCGCACACCCGTTTCAGGTCGCATATTACACCCGGCACTTACCTTTCTGTTTGCCGGCAGAAAACAAAACCGGTGGTGCTGGTGATCTTTTTTGTTTTATGGATTCCGCTGCTGGTTTTTTCCGCCGGTCAATGGGCGGCCGATTATTATAGCGATCCTTTTATGGATTTGAATATTTCCGGCCAGACAGACCTGGATGTGCGGCAGAATTTCGCTTCAGCAGCACAGCAGGCATCGCGCCTGGATCCGTTTAAGGCGGTTTACCGGGTCATGGCAGGTGATGCCGCTTATGCGTCCAAAGACTATGCCGACGCATTACAGGCCTATCAGCAGGCCATCAGGCTGGTGCCGACCCGTGCCGAATTTCTTCAGCGGGCCGGGTGGGCGGCTTATTTTGCAAACAATGATATCGACCTGGCCGATGCTTTGATGGCTGCCGGAGTGGATTTTTATCCGGAAAAGCCTGAACTTTACGGACGGTACGCGGCCTTTCTGCTGACGGTCGGGCAACATGCCGCGGCCCGGGAGGTGATACGAAAAGGGCTGGATCTGGATCCGCAAAAGGCGAAAATGTTTTTTGACATCATGCGTGCTGGTGGTTTGTCGTACACGGAAATCTATGCCGCCTTGACGGATCATTCCTATGTCTGGTACACGTTTGCGACATATATCCGGAATACGGATTATGATTACATGACCAGGGAAGTGCTTGTTGGCGCCGTTAACGCAGCCAAACTGGAGGAATCACCTTCTCCTGGTGTTTATTTAACCCTGGCCCGTTTATTTGCCCGGGAAAAGAATCATGATGAGGCGATTGCGGTTTTGAAAAAAGGGGTGGACAAACTGCCTGAGAACGTCGGTCTGCTTTATGAACTGGCCCGGCAGTACGAGATGCTTCAGATAACCTACAAGGCGGTGGAGTTGTATAAAAAGATCGTGCTGCTGAATCCCGGATACGGCAGGGCTGAGCAACGGCTGCGCGAACTGACAAGCCTGTGAGGAAAACGGATTTTCGATGATTGATATTCATACCCATATTCTTCCCGGTGTTGATGACGGGGCTGCAAACATGGACGAGGCCATTGAAATGGCGAAGATTGCCGAACAGGACGGTATCCGTCACATCATTGCCACGCCCCATCTGAGTGATCCGGAACTGCGGCAGAAGGAAATAGAAAGCCGGACAGCCGAGGTAAATGAGGCTTTACAGGAAGCGGGTGTGAACGTGACAATATATCCGGGGGCCGAGATCCCGATCTTTATGCTGGATGATGAAGATTGCCGGATCGGCCTGGCCGGGTCGCGTTACCTGCTGGTGGAGTTCCCGTTTACCGGCATGCTGCCGGTGTCATCGGAAATTTTCGGCCATCTGACCGGGCGGGGTTATAAAATTATTATTGCCCATCCGGAGCGGAATTATGCGGTCATGCAGAACCCGCAATTTCTGCTGGACCTGCTCTCACCGGATGTTACGCTGCAGATCACGGCCGGCAGCCTGACCGGTGAAATGGGAAAGGAAGCCATGTCCCTGGCCCGTTACCTGTTGAAAAAAAAGGTGGTGGCACACATGGCCTCTGATGCCCATAATGTCACGGACAGGCGCCCGGAACTGTCGGCCGGGGTGAAGGCTGCCGGGAAATATCTTAAGGGGAGGGCGGGGGCAGGGGCATCGGCGCTTGTAAATGAAAATCCAGGGAGGATAATCGGGGGGTGAGGACGGCCTGCTTTACAGGGGTTTTAGGGTTTTATAGTTTTAAGGTTTTATGTGATTATGTGATTATGTGATTATGGGATTATGGGATTATGGGATTATGGGGCGTTGGCGAATGCCGTAGGGGCACGGCGTGCCGTGCCCTTTTGTCATGGTTATGACGTGCTTTAGTTTTTTGTGTGGCCCGCTTTGCGGGAGGGTGATGTGGGTTCAAGTTGCCGTGGCCCGGCGTTCCAGGTGCCAGACGACGTAGCGGAAGGCTTTAGCCTTCCATTTTTTTTGGAGGGCTAAAGCCCTCCGCTACAAATATCTCATCAGGCGTCATATTTTTTTATAAAATTGTGCAGGCGTTTCAGGCGCGGAGGGCGACCAGCCGGTCGCCCCTACACAGAGCAATGCACGGCCGTAGGGGCGACCGGCTGGTCGCCCGCTGAAGGGCAACCACAGGGGGTTGCCCCTACATGGATGTATTCACAATCGGGCACGGCACGCCGTGCCCCTACGTGGACGTCATTTGCGATTGGATGCAACATGCCGTTCATATACATGCTTATGCCACGGCCGTAGGGGCGACCGGCTGGTCGCCCGAACAATCAGAGTGTTCGGTAGATGTCTCTTCTATGTCCCACACGCAGAATAACAATGTCGGATCCTTCAAGATCAAAGATGACCCTGTAATCACCGATTCTAAAACGGTATGTTCCAAGTCGGGGATCTGTTAGTGGTTCGGAATAATTAAGCGGAGCCTGTTGGTAGCGAAGTAGTGTTTTCCCAATACGTTTTTTTATGTCCGGGGCGAGTTTTTTGATGTCTTTTACGGCACGGTTTGTGTAAACGAGGTTGTACATTATTCCCCGAAGACGTCATTATGCGATTGGACGTTTCCTTCTTTGTAATCATTTCTCGCTTCTTTGATGCTTTTGAGATAATCGGGTGATGTTGACGCAAGAAGGTCTTCCAGAAAAGCATCTCTTTCTTTTTTCTTCATATTCATAACAGCCTGAATTAATATTTCCGGCTTGATGTCAATTTTAATCGAGTTGGATTCCATGGTGCCTCCTGCTTGATGTGTCTGAACCAAATTGATCTTTTAGTATTATATTAAAAGAGTAAGATAAACCGTTTTGGAATGCAATTGAAAATTACGGGTTTGGGGTTCGGGCTCAAGGTTCGGGGCTCGGCCGTAGGGGCACGGCACGCCGTGCCCCTACGTGGACGTCATTTGCGATTGGATGCAACATGCCGTTCATATACATGCTTATGCCACGGCCGTATGGGCGACCGGCTGGTCGCCCGTTTCAGGAATAAAATAAAAAAACCGGGCGGCAAAACCATTTGCTGGTTTATTGCCGCCCGGTTTTTTGTTAAAAGGGGAGCAATCGTAAAATAAAGTCTTCTACTTTTTGGTGCGCTTCTTGGCCGCGGTCTTTTTCTTGGCTGCAGGTTTTTTCTTGGCTGCGGTTTTTTTCTTAGCTGCAGTCTTCTTGGTGACTTTTTTCTTAGCTGCTTTTTTCTTGGCTGCGGTCTTTTTGGGAGCGGCTTTTTTCTTAGCCGCAGTCTTTTTCTTAGCAGCCTTTTTGGTTGCGGTCTTCTTGGCGGCTGTTTTCTTTGCTGCAGTCTTTTTCTTAGCAGTTTTCTTGGTTGCGGTTTTCTTGGCAGCCGTCTTCTTCTTAGCTGCAGTCTTCTTCTTTGCTGCGGTTTTCTTCTTCGCGGTAGCCTTTTTGGCGGCTGCTTTTTTCTTAGCTGGTGCCATAAGCCCCTCCTTTAATTTTTTTTTGATGTGTTCCCCTACCTCGTTCCTTTAACGAGGGTTTTATTGAAATTGTTTAAGGCGTTATATGAAAATTGTGCCTATTTTTTATTATTATACAATATATAGTGTGTCAACCCTTTTTTTTAAAATTATATATTATTTTTCGACCCTTACGGGCAGGCCGGAAAAAGCGGCATTGCCGCTTACGTCAATTCTCTTGTCATCCGTTATATCGTTTATATTGACACCCGGGTTTTTCGCTGCCACGTGCAAAGCCACGCCAGGCCTGTCGTGACCCCATCCATGGGGTATGCTGACAACACCCGGCATGATGCGATCGGTAACTTCAGCCTCGATGTCGATGCTGCCGATAGTTGATGTCACCCGGACAGAATCACCGGGTTTGATGGACCTGTTTTCCGCGTCTTCGCTGTTGATAATAAGTGTGCAGCGGTTGGTTTGGTTTTGCATGGACGGGTAGTTGTGGAACCAGGAATTGTTGGACATCAAATTGCGTCGGCTGATCAGCAGCAGATCAAATTCTTGTGTCGATGTTTTTGGCGCATCCGGTTCCAGGTTGTGCTCGACGGATTTTAATTCGTTTATCAGCAGTTCCGGGGCAAGGTTGATTCTTTTGTCTTTTGTAAACAGCCGGTCCGGAAGCCTTGATACCAACGGTCCAAGGTCGATACCATGTTCGGCGCGTTTGACTTTTGACAGTGTCAGGCCCGAACCCAGAACGTTGAACCCCGTACCATGGGGACCAAAGCGCAGCATCAGGCCGAGCAGTCGTTCCGGTTTGGCCTGTCTGATTGCAAAACGGAACAGCGGATTCGAAACGAATCGCGCGCTCAGTTCGGAAAGGATCTGCCAGTTGTGGCGTGTGTCCGGACGGGGCTGAAATACCGGTTTCGTATACGCGGCATAATTGCGGGCGCCCGCCAGGTTGATCATGGTCATGAAGTTGTGGTGTTCCAGGATACAGGTCGGCGGCAAAATGATATGGGCATGGCGGGATGATTCGTGGATGTACCAGTCGATGGCGACCATGAAGTCCAGGTGCGCCAGGGCCTTGTCCATC
This sequence comes from Desulfosudaceae bacterium, assembly GCA_963674745.2. GTDB lineage: Bacteria > Desulfobacterota > Desulfobacteria > Desulfobacterales > Desulfosudaceae > JBFMDX01. The sequence continues at coordinate 586,840 of CAXXDV010000003.1, forward strand.
AGCCGGCCGTTGGGCGCGGCCACTACCGGGTTGCCGGCAATGGTCAGCAACGCCCTGATGCGGCCTTCTCCTTCGGTGAGAATTTCTTCGGCCAGAACCGAGCTCGGAAATTCTCCGGCAAAGTTCGGCAATCCGCTGACCCGTGAATGATGCCGGCCCACATAACCCTTTTCATTCCCTTTGGCCGCAAAGTCAACCAGGTCAAGGGCGGGCGTGGGGAACATGTAACCACCGGGTTGATCCATCTTGCCGGTGATGATGTTAAACGCCAGTATCAGCCAGGTGGACAGGGAGCCGTAAGCCTGAACGCTGGTGCCCATCCGGCCGTAGCACACGGCTTTGTCGGCATTGCAGAATTCCTTTGCCAATTGACGGATGTCATCGGCGTTGATACCGGTGATAGCGGCGGTCTTTTCCGGTGTAAAATTTTTGACGGCGGTTTTAACCGCATCGATCCCGTCTGTAAAACCGGCCAGCCGGCCGGGCTTGTCCAGCCCTTCTTCAAAAACGGTGTTGACCAGGGCGGCCAGAAAATAGACATCCGTACCCGGACGGATGAACAGGTGCTGATCCGCAAGGGAAGCGGTTCTGGTTTTTACCGGGTCTATTACCACCACCTTGCCCTGTCGTTTCTGAATACGTTTGATCCGCGGGGCAACGCCCGAGGCGGTCATGATGCTGCCGCCGGACACAACCGGGTTGGCACCGATGACAAGGAAGTAATCGGTCCGGTCGATATCCGGTACCGGGAACAGAAACTGATGGCCGAACATCAGGTAGCAGCACATCATCAGCGGCAGCTGATCAAGGGAACTGGAAGAATAGCGGTTTTTTGTTTTCAGGGCTTTTATCAGAAAGCCGATATAAAGCATGTTGCCATGATAATGAGCATTGGGATTGCCGAGGAAAGTGGCCAGGGCATTGTCGCCGTATTGGTCGCAGATTTTTTTTATCTGTTGTTCTGTTTCATCAAAAGCCTGCTGCCAGCTGATCTGCCGCCACTCGTTGCCGAATCGTTTGACCGGGTACTTGAGGCGATCGGGATCGTTGTAGAGATCTTTAAGAGCGATGGCTTTGGGGCAGATAAAACCGTTGGAAAACGTGTTCTGCCGGTCCCCGCGAATGGACAGGATTTCCTTGTCGCGGATCGTAACTTCAAGCCCGCACTCTGCTTCGCATACAGGGCAGGTTATGAAATGTTTTATGGTATCCGGCATTATCCCTCACGGTTTAATTTATAACATGATATATGATAATCTCAAGAAGGTCAAGCGGTTAAAGGTGTTTTAGATTATAAAGTTTCAGGTTTTATGGTTTTATGGTTTTAGAGTTTTAAAGTTTTAAGTGTTTATGTGATTAAGTGGTTATGTGATTATGGGATTATGTGATTAAGGGGCTGTTCGCAAATGTAGTAGGGGCACGGCGTGCCGTGCCCTTTTGTTATGGTTTTAGGGTTTTAAAGTTTTAAGTGGTTATGTGTTTATGTGATTAAGTGGTTATGTGATTATGGGGCTGTTCGCAAATGCTGTAGGGGCACGGCGTGCCGTGCCCTTTTTGTTATGGTTATGAGGTTCAGGGTTCAGGGTTCGCCCGTACATGCGTATGCCTCGGCCCTAAGGGCGACCCGCCGGTCGCCCCTACACAACAGAGGAATGCCACAACCATTCACGCAAATGCCTCGGCTGTAGGGGCGACCTGCCGGTCGCCCGGTGAAGGGCAACCACAGGGGGTTGCCCCTACATGGACCAATTCACAATCGGGCACGGCACGCCTTGCCCCTACATGGACGTGATTTGCAATCGGGCACGGCACGCCGTGCCCCTACGGGACTGTGCAGGCATGTTTAATTGTCTGGACGGTTTAATTTTTAAGGGTATTGTGATAACGTTTTTGTTCAAGGGCATCGGGACGAAAAATAATTTTTAACGATGCCCAGTCATCACAAAAAACGCGGTTACCCGGGGGCTGTAATTCTTTAAACAAAACCAAGGACAGTAATCGTTGTAAATTTTTTTTGGTGTCTGAAGAACCCCGGATTTATCAGTAACCATTTTAAACAACAGGTGGCAGATTGAACAGTGTCTACGAAAAGCGGATAGAAGGGATAAGGGCAGGTTTGGTCAAAGCCAATATTGATACGCTGCTGGTGACCAACGCGGAAAACCGTCGCTACTTGAGCGGCTTTACGGGAGAGGACGGCGGGATAAACGAATCGGCCGGGGCGTTATTGATTACGGCTGACAAACTGGTCCTGGTTACCGACTCGCGTTATACGCTGCAGGCGGCGGACGAGGCCGAATCATACCAGATCTGTCAGAACAAACACGGCATGGCCAAAGAGCTGCCGGCGCTGCTCAAGCAGTTAAACACGCGATGCCTGGGGTTTGAAGCCGAACGCATGCCCCATGCCGAGTATACAAAAATTACCGAAGGCTTGAACAAAGAAGACGCCGCCGTCCGGATGACGGCGGTGGATGACTGGCTGGGCAATCTCCGGGTGCGCAAGGCGGCAGAAGAAGTCGATGCCATGCAGCGGGCGCTGATCCTTTCGGAAACCGCTTTTGAAACGTTTCTGGCCGAAGACTTTAAAACAGGGATAACGGAAAAACAGGCCGCCTGGCTGCTGGAAAAACACATGCGTGAAGCCGGGGCCGAAGGCATGGCGTTTCCCGTTATCGCCGCTTTTGGCGACAACAGCGCCCGGCCTCACGCTATCTGCGGTGACCGGCCGTTAAAAGAGGGCGCACCGGTATTGTTCGACTGGGGGGCAAAGCTGGACGGTTATTGCGCCGATATTTCCAGGAGCTTTATGTGGGGGCAGGCCGACGACACCTATCGCAAGGTGCATCGCACGGTTTATGAAGCCCAGCAAATGGCCAAAGAAAAAATTAAACCGGGCATGGCCGCCAGTGAGGTTGACGCCGTGGCCCGGGAGCACATCGACCGGGCGGGTTACAAAGACAGGTTCGGTCACGGCCTGGGGCACGGGGTCGGCCTGGCCATCCATGAGCCGCCCCGGGTCAGCCCGCCGAGCGAGGCAACCATTGAAGAAGGCATGGTCTTTACCGTTGAACCGGCCATCTATCTGCCCGGATGGGGCGGGGTCAGGATCGAGAACATGGTGGTGGTGCGGACCGACGGCGCGGAAACATTGAACCAAAGTGACGGCAGTATTCCGGAGCGTGTCTGATGGACAAGCTTGATGATTACATCGATCAGTACCTGAATTACCTGCTGATTGAAAAAGGGTTGTCGAAAAACACGATGGCCGCTTACAGCAGCGACCTGTCGGCTTACGCCGATTTTTTAAAAAGCAACCGGATCGATTGCGTTTCCGAAGACGACATGGCGGTTGTCCTCAAGTACCTTATCGATCTCCGGGGCAGCGGCCTGGGAAAACGGTCCCGGGCGCGGCACCTGGTCACGCTGCGGGGCTTTTACAAATACCTGGTTCAGGAAAGATTTCTCAAGCAGAACCCGGTGAATATTGTCGATCTTCCCAAGATCGGCTTCAGGCTGCCGGATGTGTTGACGGTCGAGGAAGTGATCGCGCTGCTGGACGCGCCCGATATCACCAATCCCAGGGGAAAACGCGATTCAGCCATGCTGGAGCTGCTTTATGCCGCCGGCTTGCGAGTGTCCGAACTGGTCAATGTGGCGGTCCAGGATGTGAACACCGAAGTGTCTTTTATCCGGGTGTTCGGAAAAGGGGCCAAGGAGCGGCTGATTCCTACCGGCCGGATGGCGGCCGACAAACTCGACGATTACATGAAAACCGCCCGGCCGCTGTTGCTCAAAGACCATGTCAGCCGTTTTCTTTTTGTCGCCTGGCGGGGGCAGCCCATGACCCGGCAGGGGTTCTGGAAGCTGATTAAAAAATACGCCCGCGCTGCCGGTTTGGATAAACGGGTAACCCCTCACTCCCTGCGCCATTCCTTTGCCAGCCATCTGCTTGAAGGCGGGGCCGACCTGCGGTCTGTCCAGATGATGCTCGGTCACACGGATATTTCAACCACCCAGATTTACACCCATGTGGCTTACGGCCATTTAAAGGAGGTGCATTCCCGATTCCATCCAAGATAGAGCTTGACAATAGACCCAAAAATTTTGAAGATTGACAGATTTAGTAGGAAATAGCCGGGTGGTTTCTTTTTTAACGGCGGCGCAATCCGCCGGATGTGACGGCCAAATATCGGGGGAGATGGCAGGTATGAATTTTACTTCTGAGAGGCAGTTGTCGCGGGGTTCAAGAATCGGCACATGGCGCGACAGCGAAGGGGCATCACCGGAAGAGGGTCAAGAAGCGATAAGATCAGCGCTGTTTTCTGTTTCCAGGCCCGTGTTTCTGGTGGAAAAAGACGGAGCTGCCGGCGTCGCCACGCAGGGACGGGCGGAATTATCGACGTCAGGACAACCCGGACAGGGATATCCCCTGGTCGGTTACGCGCCGCCTTTGCCGCCTGAAAATTTCGGGGACCCGTGGTTTAAAAAAATGATCGGCCTGCGTTACCCCTATGTGGGGGGCGCCATGGCCAACGGCATTACCTCGGTTAAAATGGTGCAGGCCCTGGCCGGGGCGGGCATGGTCGGTTTTTTCGGCGCGGCCGGACTACCGCCGGAAAAGGTGGAAGCGGCCTTAACGGAACTTCAGTCCTCCCTGCCGGATCTGCCTTTCGGTGTCAATCTTATCCACTCACCGGTTGATGCCTCCCTGGAACAGGCCATTGTTGATTTATACCTGAAAAAACAGGTTCGCCTGATCAGCGCTTCGGCTTACATGCGGCTGACACCTTATATTGTTTTATTCCGGGTCAAGGGAATCCATACCGACAGCCAGGGCCGTATCGTGGCGCCCAACCGGATTGTGGCCAAGGTCTCCCGGGTTGAAGTGGCGGCCCGGTTTTTTACCCCGCCCCCGGAAAAAATATTAAACGGCCTGGTCCAGCAGGGCCTGATTACAGACGAAGAAGCCCGGCTGGCCGAAAACATCCCCATGGCGGACGCCTTGACGGCGGAAGCCGACTCCGGCGGACATACGGACAACCGTCCGGCCCTGTCATTGCTGCCGACCATGCTGACCCTGCGCGACGAGATATGCGCGCAATACAATTACCCGCAATCCATTCCCGTCGGTCTCGGGGGCGGTATCGCCACGCCCGAAGCCACTGCCGCCGCCTTTGCCATGGGCGCCGCGTACGTGGTCACCGGCTCGGTCAACCAGGCCTGTGTTGAAGCCGGTGTAACACAGACCGTGCGGAATATGCTGGTCTCGGCCGAACAGGCGGATGTGACCATGGCGCCCGCGGCGGACATGTTTGAAATGGGCGGAAAGGTCCAGGTGTTAAAACGCGGTACCATGTTTGCCATGCGGGCCGCCAAACTTTATGACCTGTATGTCAGGCATAAAAGCTATGACGAGCTGCCGGCCAAAGAAAAAGAGAATATCGAAAAGAATCTTCTGCGACGCGGGTTTGAAGAAGAGTGGCAGGAGACGCGAAGGTTTTTCGAGATTCGTGATCCCAGGCAGATAGAACGGGCGGAAAAAGACGCCCGGCATAAAATGGCCCTGGTTTTCCGTTCTTACCTGGGCCGGTCTTCCATGTGGGGGATTACCGGTGAAGAAGACCGCAAGGTGGATTACCAGATCTGGTGCGGACCGTCCATGGGCGCGTTTAATGAATGGGCCCGGGGCAGTTTCCTGGAAAAAGCCGAAAATCGTGATGTTACTACCGTGGCCATGAATCTCCTTTTCGGGGCTTCGGTGGTGTCCCGGTTCGGCTGGATTCAATGCCAGGGCGGGGCTTTACCACCAACAGCAGGCAAGGTGAGGCCCATGCAGTTGGATGAAATCAACAACTGGATGGCAAAGTAAAAATCCCAACCTCTGCGTTGCGCTTCATCTCTCGGAATTTCACGTACTACATGTACGCTGCATTCCTCGAGATTTGCGACGCCTTGATCTTGAAATTTTTACTTTGCCATTATAATCATTTCAGGCCAATTATTTAAGGTCATGAAAAAAGTTTTGGGAAGGTGAGCCAATTGAAGCAGGCGCGAAATAACAAGGATCAAAGCATAGCCATCGTGGGAATGGGCAGCCTGTTCCCGAAATCCGCCAATTTAAAAGAATACTGGCGGCTTCTGGCCCGGGGTGAAGACGCCATTATCGAAGTGCCTTCCTCGCACTGGTCGACGGTTGATTATTACCGTCAGGACACCAGCGGCGGTGATTACACCTATTGCAAGCGGGGCGGTTTTCTTTCCCCGACATTGTTTGACCCCACGGAATTTAATATTCCGCCCAATATTCTAGAGGCCACCGATACGTCCCAGCTGTTGGGGCTGGTCGTCACCCGCATGGCCCTCGAAGATGCCGGCTACGGTGAAGGCGGCCGCAACTGGGACCGGGACGCCACCGGCGTGATTGTCGGTGTGACCGGCACCCAGGAACTGTTGATCCCCTTGAGTTCCCGGCTGGGCTTTCCCATCTGGCGCAAAGCCCTTGAGAATGCCGGTGTCACACAGGAACAGCTTGATCTGGTCATGGAACAGATATCCGACGCTTATGTCGGCTGGCAGGAAAGCTCTTTTCCGGGGCTGCTGGGCAATGTGGTGGCCGGCCGGATCGCCAACCGGTTTGATCTGGGCGGAACCAACTGTGTCGTGGACGCCGCCTGTGCCAGTTCCCTGGCGGCACTTAACCTGGCCGTCCTGGAATTGATTTCCGGCCGGAGCGATATGATGATTGCCGGCGGCATCGATACCCTGAATGATATTTTCATGCATATGTGTTTTGTTAAAACAGCGGTTCTCTCTTTTTCCGGTGACGCCAAACCGTTTTCCAAAAGTGCCGACGGTACGGTGCTGGGCGAGGGGCTGGGCCTGTTTGTGCTCAAGCGGCTGGAAGACGCCGAAAGGGACAAGGACAAAATATATGCCGTTATCAAAGCCATGGGGACTTCCAGTGACGGCCGGTCGGCGGGCATATACGCCCCGGTGGCCGCAGGACAGGCAAAAGCCATCCGGCGCACCTATGATTACGCCGGTATTTCACCGACCAGTGTGGAAATGGTAGAGGCCCACGGCACCGGCACCAGGGTCGGCGACGCGGTTGAGTTTGAAGCCCTGGCCGGATGTTTCAAAGAAGCGGGTGTCGAACAGGGCAGTTGCGCGCTGGGCTCGGTCAAGTCGATGATCGGTCACACCAAGGCGGCCGCGGGCGCCGCCAGTCTGGCCAAGACGGCCCTGTCCTTATACCACAAGGCCATTCCCCCCACGCTCAAGGTCGACGAACCGGATCCCAAACTGGGACTCGATCAATCGCCGTTTTACATCAGCACCACCCTGAGACCGTGGTTTTCCAACCGCAAACACCCCCGCCGGGCGGCCATGAGCTCTTTCGGGTTCGGCGGCAGCAATTATCATCTGGTCCTCGAGGAATACGGGGCCGATAAAATAACAACGGCCTGGGACAGCACGGTCGAGATCGTCGCTTTTTCCGGGGCTTCAAAAGCCGACGTCGTCCAGAAACTGGGCGACTTAACCGGCGCGGTGACCGAGGCCGCGTCCGACATCAGCGGATTTTCTACGATCATTGGCCGGCTTGCCGCTGACGCGCGCCAGAGTTTTAACCCCGGGGATAAACATCGCCTACTGGTGATTCTTGATCTCATGAAAGACGATGTGCCGGGTGTATTACAAGGCGCGATCGACACAATTAATTCATCCGAACAACCGATCGTGTCCGGCGATAATCTTTTTTACGGCATATCGGACCATCCGGACGGACCGGTCGGGAAAACCGCTTTTGTATTTCCGGGCCAGGGCAGCCAGTATGTCTATATGGGACGGGACCTGGCGGTTGTTTTCCCGGAAGCGCACGAAGCCTTTGAAACAGCCAACAAGCAGTTTGATCATTTCCATGATGCCCCTGAAAAACGCCTGTCGGATCATGTTTTTCCGGCCGGGTATACCGGTGACCGGAAAAAACCGGCTGAAGAAAACCTGCGCAGCACGGACATCGCGCAACCCGCCATCGGCACGGTCAGCCTGGGGATGGCCCGGGTGCTGACGCGATTCGGCCTGGCTCCCGACATGGCCTGCGGGCACAGTTTCGGCGAGTTGACAGCACTTTGCCAGGCCGGGTGGATGGATGAAGAGACGTTTTTATCCCTGGCCGCCGCCCGTGGAAAATACATGGCCGCGGCCGGCAAAGAACCCGGCGCCATGATGGCGGTCAAAGAAGACCTGGCCCGCATTGAATCACTGATCACGGAAAACGATCTGGACCTGGTGCTGGCCAACAGAAACAGTTATGACCAGGGGGTTCTGTCGGGCAAAGAAGATGAAATCGAACGCGCCCTTGGCATCTGCAAACAGCATAAGATCAGGGCCACCCGCCTGCCGGTGTCGGCCGCCTTTCACACCAGACTGGTCCAGGATGCCGCCAAACCATTTCGCGACTATCTGCGGAAGAAAGACCTTGCTGCCACGGATATCGCTGTCTATTCCAATACCACGGCCGGTGCTTATCCCAAAGACAGTGCCGAAATAAAGAAGATCCTGGGCGGTCAGATCCTGAATCCGGTAAATTTCGTCCAGGAAGTCGAGCAGATGTATGCCGACGGGGCCCGGATTTTCATGGAGATCGGGCCCAAGTCCGTCCTGACCGGTCTTGTCAAATCGATATTAAAAGGGCGGGAGTTTCATGCCCTGTCGCTGGATGCTTCCGGCGGCCGTAAGAACGGGTTGGTTGATCTGGCCAAAACCCTGTGCTTTTTTGCTGCTGCCGGTCACCCCGTTAAACTGGAAAACTGGGAAGAGCGCCCCCCGCAGGCTGCCCGGGAGCAGAAAATGCGGGTGCCCATCTGTGGGGCCAACTACAGAAAAGAACAACCAAAGAAACCCCGACGCATTGCACCGATTGTACAAAAACCGGTCGCCGCGCCGCCGCCGGTCATAGAAAAGCCGGTATCCGAGACTGCTGCACCGGCCGTGCCGACAGGTACATTGGACAGTTCGGTTGTCCGCGAGGCGTTAAAAGTGGTGTCCGACAGCTTGAAGTCCATGCAGACCCTTCAGCAGCAAACCGCCCTGGCTCACCAGAAGTTCCTGGAAACCCAGTCGGAAGCGGGCAGGGCACTCGGCATTGTCATGGAAAAAACCCGGCATTTCAGCTCGACTGTTGCGCCTGCGGGGGATATGCCTTCAATGCCGGTGACACCGGCCCGGCCGGCGCCTGCCCCGGAACCGGAAAGAATGCCTGCCGCGCCTGTACCGCCGCCGGCCCGGCAAGTGCCGGCCCCGGTTGCACCGGCAACGCCCGGCATTGACGCCGCTGTTATCGAAAGCGCCATGCTCGATATCGTCAGCCAGGTGACGGGTTATCCGGCGGACATGCTCGGTCTTGAAATGGACATCGAGAACGACCTGGGCATTGACTCCATCAAGCGGGTCGAGATTTTGTCGGTGTTTGAAGAAGAGCACCCGGACATTCCCCCGGCCACACCCGAAGACCTGGCCGAGATGCGGACGCTGCAGGAAATCTGCGATCATTTGCTGTCATTGGCCGGCACCGGCGCAGCGGCAGCGCCGACCCCGGCCGCACCGGTTGCCGCCGTCCCGGCGGCAGCAGGCGTATCGGCTGCTGGTATCGAAAGCGCCATGCTCGATATCGTCAGCCGGGTGACGGGTTATCCGGCGGATATGCTGGGTCTTGAAATGGACATCGAGAACGACCTGGGCATTGACTCCATCAAGCGGGTCGAGATCCTGTCGGTGTTTGAAGAAGAGCACCCGGATATTCCCTCGGCCACACCCGAAGACCTGGCCGAGATGCGGACGCTGCAGGAAATCTGCGATCATTTGCTGTCATTGGCCGGCACCGGCGCAGCGGCAGCGCCGACCCCGGCCGCACCGGTTGCCGCCGCCCCGGCGGCAGCAGGCGTATCGGCTGCTGGTATCGAAAGCGCCATGCTCGACATCGTCAGCCGGGTGACGGGTTATCCGGCGGATATGCTGGGTCTTGAAATGGACATCGAGAACGACCTGGGCATTGACTCCATTAAACGGGTCGAGATCCTGTCGGTGTTTGAAGAAGAGCACCCGGATATTCCCTCGGCCACACCCGAAGACCTGGCCGAGATGCGGACGCTGCAGGAAATCTGCGATCATTTGCTGTCCCTGTCCGGTTACGCCGGAGGTTCCGGAGTTGCGGTCGACACGGCCGTTGAACCGGTTACCGAACCTGCTGCGCCGGTCGAACAGCCGGCAGAACAGGTCCTCCGGCGGCGGATCGTTTTGCGTGAGCAGCCCGCGGGGGATGCCGGATCGCTTACCATGGCTGAAGACCGGATGATATTCGTAACCGGCAATGACCCGGAAACGGGGCAGGCCATCTGTGATCAATTAATGACATCCGGCATAAAGACCCGGTTTCTGGATAAGATCGACGGGGATGTGGATTTTTCACAAGCCGGCGGGCTGGTGATTGTTTCCAGGTCAGTGTCTGACGGGGATCTGTTGTGGACGGATGAAGATGAAAATTACGTGAAATCGGTTTTTGAGCTGACGGCACAGGCCGGTCCGGAATTGATCAACCATGCCGCAAGCGGGGAAGATGTCGTCTTCGCAGCCGTTACCCGGCTGGACGGCGCCATGGGGTTTGGCCAAAGCGTTGATTTTAATCCCCTGTATGCGGCCATGAGCGGGCTGGTGAAAACCGCCGCCATTGAATGGGATAAGGTCATCTGCCGGGTGGTCGACGTTGATCCGCAATGGCTGGATGCCGAAGCCGCTGCCGGGGCTGTCGTTACCGAAATCCTGAACAAAGAGGGCGCGCTGGAAGTCGGCCTGTCCGACAAGGCACGACGGGTCATTGAACTGGCGGAAGCGCCTTGTCCGGAAGGGGATATCCATCTTCAGCAGGGGGATGTCATTGTTGTTTCCGGCGGTGCCAGAGGGGTGACGGCCGAATGCGTCAAAACCCTGGCCGGTCAGACCCCGGCCGCCATCGCGCTGCTGGGCAGATCGCCGTCTCCGGTGGAAGAGCCCGAATGGCTGAAGCCCGTGACCGGGGAAGCAGAAGTCAAAAAGACAATCATGGCCAATGAATTTGCCGGTCAAAAGGTGTCTCCCATGGAACTGGAGGCTTCCTACAAGAAACACATGGCCAATCGTGAAATTCTTGAAACCCTGCGCCATATCCGTGACCTGGGCAGGGATGTCGTTTATTATCCGGTGGACATTCGAGACCGGGACGCCGTAAAAGCGGTTTTTGATACCATCGGACAAAACCAGGGCACCATCCGCTGCCTTGTTCACGGCGCGGGGGTGCTGGAGGACCGGTTTATCGTTGAAAAAACACGCCGGCAGTTCGACCGGGTTTTTGATACCAAGGTAAAGGGTGTCAGGACGCTGCTTTCCGTCATCGATCCCGGCCTGTTGCGTTATGTCGTCCTGTTCTCTTCCGTCACTGCCCGTATGGGCAACAAGGGGCAGGTGGATTACGCCATGGCCAACGAGGTGTTGAACAAGACCGCGCATAAGCTCTCTTTGAGCCTGACGGACTGCAGGGCCGTTGCTATTAACTGGGGGCCCTGGGACGGCGGTATGGTGACGGCTTCCCTGAAACGGGAATTTGAAAAGAACGGCATTTCCCTGATTCCGCTGGCGGCCGGTGCCAGTTGCCTGCTGGCCGAAATGAGCAGTCAGGATAAAGCCGACAGTGAGATCGTCATCGGAGCCGGTTTTTCAGACCTGGCCGCTGATGCCGGGGAACCGGCTGCTAAAGCGGCCGGGGTCGATCAGCAGCCCGTGACACCGGTAAAAGGCAACGGCCTGTCCATGGCGTTCGAGCGCGAGGTCAGCCTGGCGTCGTTTCCGGTATTAAAAGCGCATATGTTAAATGGTAAGGCGGTGGTGCCTTTTGCCCTGGCGGCGGAGTGGGTCGGCAGCGGCGCGCTTCACGCCAATCCGGGACTGCTGCTGACCGGCATCGACGATATGCGGGTGCTGTCCGGTATCACCTTGAACGGCGGCTCTGAATATATTGAGGTCCAGGCCGGAAAACCCAAAAAGAACGGTTCCGTATTCGAGGTCGATGTGCAGATCATCACCGGCCCGGATGCCGCGGACAAGCGGCTTCGATATACCGCCCGGGCGGTCTTGAGCGCCGATTATGAAACACCGCCGCCATTCACCGAACCGGCTTCACTGGCTTCGGGTAGTTATGAAAGATCAACGGCCGATGTATATGAACAGATTCTTTTCCATGGCCCGGAACTGGCCGGTATTCGTGACATTTACGCCTGCAGCAAAGAGGGGATAAAGGCGGCCGTTGCCTGCGCGCCAATGCCGCGTCAATGGATCGCGCAGCCTTTACGGAATACCTGGCTGATCGACCCGATGATTCTGGACGCCGCTTTTCAACTGGCCATTGTCTGGTGTTATGAAAATGCCGGGGCGGTGTCCCTGCCGGTTTCTTTTAAACAGTTCCGCCAGTATCGTAAGGCCTTCCCGGCTGAAGGTGTCGTGACTGTGCTGGAAGTAAAGCAGCAGACCGACCGCAAAATGCGCGGTGATTTTACGTTCCTGGATGACGGCGGCGCCGTGGTGGCCCGGATGATTGATTACCAGGCTGTGATGGACAAGGCCCTGAAAAAGGCGTTTAAAGGTTAAGGGCACGGCACGCCGTGCCCCTACAATGCCGGGGCACGAACCCCGGTATGGCGCAGGTCGCGTATTCCCGTCCCGGCATCGTCCCATAATGCCGGAGCACGAACCCCGGTATGGCGCAGGTCGCGTATTCCCGTGGGCATCGTCCCATAATGTTGGGGCATGGATTCCGGTATGGCGCAGGTCGCGAACGCCGTAGGGGCACGGCGTGCCGTGCCCAACAATACATTACATACGGACGACAGGATGTCGTCTCCATCATTCACCATGGAGGGACAATGCCATACAACCCCGATACACACCACCGCCATTCCATTCGTTTGCGGAAATATGATTATTCTCGGGCCGGAGCGTATTTCGTTACCATTTGCACATATAACAAAGAATGTCTGTTTGGCAATATTACAGACGGCAAAGTCCGGTTAAACGATGCCGGACGCGTGGTTGGTGGTGAATGGATCAAGACGGCAGAAATACGTAATGAAATCCGTTGATTTGGATGAATGGGTGATAATGCCCAATCATTTTCACGGCATTTTGATCATCACCGGTATGGGCGCGGCGCGCCGTGCCCATACAATTGAACGGTTTGGAAAACCGGTACCCGGTTCGATACCAACGATCATCCGGTCATTCAAATCCGCCGTTACAAAACAAATAAACGAATTACATCACACGCCCGGCGCACCATTATGGCAGAGGAATTATTGGGAACATATTATCCGTAACGAATCCGAATTAAATGAAATCCGGCAATACATCAACAACAATCCGGCGCAATGGGAATTAGGACCATCTTTATCATGAATAATCGTGAGGGCACGGCACGCCGTGCCCCTACAATGCCGGGGCACGAACCCCGGTATGGCGCAGGTCGCGTATTCCCGTGGGCATCGTCCCATAATGTCGGGGCATGGATTCCGGTATGGCGCAGGTCACGGACTCTGTAGGGGCACGGCGTGCCGTGCCCGATTGCGATTCACGTCTTTATCGTCACAATTCCAGCGGCGGCCGGCCGGCCCTTCTGCGGATCTGATCAATGGATCGCCGTATAAAGAGCGATAGTCGACGACCCGCCGTTCAACCTTGGATTTTCGGCGAAAATGGGGCCGATTTTAGTATCCCGTACGACAGGCGCCGATCATGCCGTACCTTGAAAGTTTTCCGCCCGACATGAAATCCAGGCAGTATGCACGCCGGTATGCATGATCGTCAGTAGGCCCTGGCCGGGGATGAACAGCATGACGACGCCGGTCAGGATCAGCACCAACCCCATCGCGTTTTTGAAAATAAGTATTATGATTTTCAGCAATGGCCGTCTTTTCCCCTGCCGCGCCAGACGGCGGGTTCCATGTGTAAAATAGTCGGCGGGCATGTTGACGATCAGCCAGGGGGCGGCGATCGATGCCCACAAAAGTGAACAGGGATATGATTGTCAGCCAGAAGACCCGAGGCTTCGTGGGTTTTAACGTATTCAATGATGACCGGATTCATGGTTGTCATTATGATCCAAAAACAGTCCGCGTCATAAAAGCGCCGGATTTAAGTCCGCTCGTTTATGCTTTTCTTGCCCAGACAAAAGGAACCAAGTTTACTCTTCGGGACATGGATGTTTTGAACGGCTGATCCCAATGATGACCTCCGGATTCATCGTGATCATGTCGTTTTTTTGTAATCGCATTGTATAATGTCATTATGATTAAAAGCGGCATTTTAAAAGTCCGCCGATTTATCTTTTCTTGACAGCCGGAAAGGACACCGCGTTTAAGTTTACTCTTTGAACACCCGGACGGCCTTGTTGGGGCATGATACCGTGTCCGTGCCGACGCATTTCGCAATCCCGCAGGGGCGACCGGCTGGTCGCCCGTAAACGCCGGCACGGCCCGTAGGGGCGCGGCGTGCCGTGCCCGATTGCGAATCACGTCCATTCAGGGTACCCCCCTCCCACGGGGGCCTGTGAAGGGGCACGGCGCGCCGTGCCCGATTACCTGAAAGATGTTGAATGAAAAGGAGATCACATGCAAACCTCAGCCGCCGGAGAAGTTCAGCCCTACCGCACACTGAGCCGCCGGGAATTTTTGCGCCTGTCGGCACTGGCCTCGGCCGGTGTGATCGCCGGGTGTGCCGTCAATCCCGTAACCGGTGAAAAACAATTCATGCTGGTCTCCGAAGACTGGGAGGTTCAAGTTGACCGGGAAAACTCGCCGCACCAGTTTTCAGCGGATTACGGGGCGACGCAGGATCAGGCGCTGAACCATTATGTCAACCAGGTCGGTACCGCCATGGCCGCCCGGACGCACCGTCCGCACATGCCTTATTCCTTTCGTTGCGTCAACGCCAATTATATCAATGCCTATGCTTTTCCCGGCGGCAGTATCGCCGCCACGCGGGGGATTATGCTGACACTGGAAAGCGAGGCCGAACTGGCCGCGCTGATGGGTCATGAACTCGGTCATGTCAATGCCCGGCACACTGCCCGGCAGATGTCCAAATCCATGCTGACCCAGGCCCTTGTAGCCGGTGTCAGCGCCTATGCCGCATCCAGAGACGAGCTTTACGGCGACATCGCCGCAACCATCGGTATGATCGGTGCCGGCGCGCTGCTGGCCAGCTACAGCCGTGACAACGAGCGTGAAGCCGATCACCTGGGCATGACCTACATGACCCAAAGCGGTTACGGCACGGGGGGGATGGTTGAACTCATGGACATGTTAAACTCGCTTCATCATGGCAGTTCTGACGCGGTCTCTCTTCTTTTTGCCACTCACCCCATGAGCCAGGAACGGTATGACACGGCTGTCAGCCAGGCGCAAAGCGAATTTTCTCAGGCCCGGTCAAATCCCGCTCTATCGAGAGCGCTACATGGATAATACCGCTTCTTTAAGGAGAATAAAAACAGCCGTCGAGCAGTTCCAAAAGGGGGAAGCCTATATCGCCAAAAAAGATTACAATGCCGCTGAATCGGCGATTTTAAAAGGACTGAAAGTCGTGCCCCAGGATTATGCCGGCCTGGTGATCATGGCCAAATGCAAAATGGCCCAGGGCCAGCACGATCAGGCCCTGCTCTTTTCTGAAAAAGCCAGGCGGGTGTATCCCCAGGAGGCCCAGGCAAATTATATCAGCGGTTTTTCCAGCCTTCAGCTGAACCGGCTGAACGCGGCCGTGGCCAATTTCAGCGCCTACGATAAAAAACTCCCCGGCAACCCCAACACGGTTTTCTTCCGGGGCTATGCCTATGAGAAAATGGGCAGAAAACAGCAGGCGGCCACGGATTACACCGCTTATCTCAACCAGGTGAATGCCGGCGATCAGGCCCGGCATGCCTACGATAAATTGGTCAAATGGGGGGTATATAAAACCGGCCAACCAGGCCCAGTGACCGCGTCCGGGCGGACCGTTTCCGGATCCGATTGGGTGTAGGGGCGACCGGCCGGTCGCCCTTAAACATGGGTGCCACGGACACAGGGCGACCCGCCGGTCGCCCCTACGTGCTGTCGCAATTTGACCAATCACGGGCAAGCTGACGCTTCGCCCGTGGCACCCATTAAAGAAAATACATAAACCTCATGAACCTATAATCACCTGAAGCCACAGGGCGACCCGCCGGTCGCCCCTACAGAGTTCGTGCCGGGCGTCCATATACATTCCCGTGTGTCCATGAATGATGCCGATGGCGTTCATGGTTGTTGTAGGGGCAGGCCCCCGTGCCTGCCCGGGGATAGGGCGATCCGCCGGTCGCCCCTACGGAATCGCCTCAAACGTGAACCGAGCCCGAACAACATAAACATGGCAAAAGGGCACGGCACGCCGTGCCCCTACAGCATTCGCGAACGCCCATCTGGCCACTTAATCCCCTCACCACAGAACACCCTAAAACTCTAAAACCCTAAAACTTTAACACCTTAAAATCCTGAAACATCCCCGAAGCAGGGCCATCCCGAATCCCGAACCTCAAATCTTGAACCGGTGATAGTCCCCTTGACATGTTCTTTGAACGGTGTTAAATTAACATTGTTCAAATGACAGGAGGGCCAATGCCGAAAGCACCCCGCACACAGGACGAAGTTCAGGAAATCCGAAACCGGATTCTGGACGAGGCCATTTATCTGATTACGGAAAAAGGCTTCAACAACCTGAGCATGCGGTCTATTGCCTCACGGGTGAATATGACCGCAGCCAATATTTATAATTACTATAAAAACAAGGATGAGCTGTATCTGGACATTCAGACCCGGGGTTTTGAGCAGCTTTACGACTATCTGCAACAGGCCCTGGACGACAACCCCGACCCTCATGCCGGCATCCCGGCCGTGATGCGGGCCTACCTTGACTTTGGCATTTCGTTTCCCAGCCTGTATGAGATCATGTTTATACTCAACACCCCCAAGTACGCCGATTATCAGAACACCAGCCTGGAACCGGATGCCTATGTTGAGAAGGAGACGGCCATGAAAGCGGCGCGCCTGCTGGTGGAAGCGATAACCGGCATTCCACCCGAAGTGTCCCGGGTTGAAACCGGGGAGGCTTTTGCCCTTATGACCCAGGTCTGGACCGCCCTGCACGGTATTGTCAGCCTTTACAACAGCCGGGTGCTTCAGGAAGTGGAAGCGGATACCGAAGCCTTTATCAATCGCTGCATCAACACATACAGCCGGTTTTTTGTCCTTGATACCGGTGTTTAAAAGGAGTTGCCATATGAACGGTCTGGTTTTCTGGTTGTTTCGAACAATGGCCCTGATGTTCAATCATCGCCCGAAGTTGAATCAATGCCTGCGGCACAGGGACGGGTATTTTGAATTTACCCTGGGCTTTAAAACCGAAACCGGTTCCGTTGACCGGGCCCTTCGGGTGGCTGACGGCCGCATGACGCCCTTGAAAAAGACGCCGGACAAAGCCGACCTGGTCCTGTATTTTAAAGATAACCGGACCCTGCTGGAAATGCTGACCACCACGCCCAACCAGATCCTGATCCTGATTCTGAACAACAAGATGACCCTGTCGGGCAATCTTTCCTGCCTGCAGTTGTTTAATTATTATGTGTCGCTGCTGGCGGGGCCGCTGCATCGGTGGATGCTGCGCCGGCAGCAGAAGAAAGACCGGGCCGACCGGACCCGAACCTGGGGGAGAAAAAACAGCCAAAGCGAAAAAGCGGATCTGCCTTACCGGCGGCAGCAGCCCCTGCGGGTTGACAACCCGTCCATCGAAGCCGGGGTCGGTTTTTTAACGGAGCCGTATCTTTCCGATTACACGCTTTCGGATTTCCCCCGGCTGGAGCGGATGCTCGAGCGGCACTTCACGGCAAAACCGCAGGTCTGTATCGAACGCCCGCGCCTGCTGACCCGATGGTTCCGGGAAAACGGTTTCGAGACCGATGCCGACGGGCAGCCCTGGACGCCGGAATTGCGGCAGGCCCATGCCTTCAAATATCTGATGTGTGAAAAAAAGCCGGTTATCGCCGGGGACGCCCTGCTGGCGGGATCGACCACCGCGGCCCAGCCCACCGGCGTTGTCATTTATCCTGATGCCCATGGCGGCCTGCTCTGGGGTGAGTTGGCTTCCGTCGGCGACCGGCCGCTCAACCCTTACCATATCAGCCAAGAAGATGCCCGGGAACTGCATCATGATATCTTTCCGTTCTGGATCAATCGCAATTTCAAGGAGTATGTCCGCCAGAAATACGATTATCCCTTGAGCATGAAGATTGAAGAGCGCTGGGTTTATTATTTTGTCTGGAAGTCCATCGCGGTATCCCATACCATCCCTGATTACCCCGCCATCCTGAGCCGGGGCACATCCGGCCTGATCGATGATATTGAAACACATCTGGCCGATGCTTCCGACGATAAAGACCGCTGCCATACGCTGACGGCCATGAAGCTGTGCCTGGAAGGGATGACGGCCTATGCCGAACACTGTGCCGAAGAAGCGGAACGGCAGGCACAACAGGCGGCGGGTCAGGTCCGCAAGCAGGAGTTGCTTGGCATGGCCGAAGCCTGCCGCAGGGTTCCCCGTTATCCGGCGCGAAACCTGCAGGAAGCCGTCCAGTGCGTCTGGCTGGTCTGGGTCGGGCTGCACATGGAAAACACCAACACCGGTCTTTCACTGGGGCGCCTAGACCAGTGGCTGCAGCCGTTTTTTGGCCGGGACATGGAGCAGTTGACCACGGCCGACGAACGGCAGGCGTATGTCAGGCATGCCCTGGAACTGGTCGGCGACCTGATGATGCGGGCCACCGATCATCTGCCGCTGGTACCGGACATCGGCAACTACCTGTTCGGCGGCAGTTCTTCAGACCAGGCCATCACCCTGGGCGGCATCACCCCGGACGGTGCCGACGGGGTCAATGACATGACCTATATTTTCTTAAAAGTCACCGAGATGCTGGCCATCCGTGATCCCAACATGAACGCCCGCTTCTGTCCGGACGTCAACAGCGATACCTACTTGAGCCGGTTGTGCGAGGTCAATTACGTGACCGCCGCCACGCCTTCCATGCACAATGACCGGGCCGTGCTGGCCGCGCTTTCACAGAACGGTTACGCGCCCGAACATGCCCGGGACTGGTCGGCCACCGGCTGCGTGGAGCCGACCTTGTCCGGAAGGCACATGGGGCATACCGGTTCCATCCTCATGAACATGGTGTCGGCCCTGGAACTGGCCTTGAACAACGGCCGTCATCCCCACCTTGATCAGCAACTGGGGCCGGCCACCGGGGCGGTCGATGATTTTGCCCGGTTTGAGGATTTCTTTGCGGCCTACCAGGCCCAGCAGCGGTTTCTGATTGAGCAGGCGGTCTCTTTGAACAACATGCTGGCCGAGGCCCATGCCTTTATCCGGCCCACGCCTTTGCTCAGCGCCCTCATGGACGGCTGCCTGGAAGCCGGTCGCGACGTTACCCGGGGCGGGGCCCGTTACAACACTTCGGGCACGTCCAACATCGGCCTGACCGACGTGGTGGACTCTTTGCTGGTTATCAAAAAAATGGTTTTTGACGACAGGGTTGTCGGCTTTCAGGAACTGAAAAAAGCCATTGATACCGATTTTAAGGCGGCCCCGGATTTACACCAACGGATCCGGCGGCAGGTGTCGATGTTCGGGTCCGGACACCATGATGCCGTGGACATGGCCCGGCAGGTGACCGCTTTCGTTCACGATGCCTATCACAACCAGACGAATTTCCGCGGGGGGCACTATACCGCCGGTTTCTGGTCCATGTCCCAGCATGTGGCTTACGGCAACCTGTCCGGCACGCTGCCGTCGGGTCGTATCCGGGGCAAGGCCTTTACCCCCGGGCTGACGCCGCATCCGGAAGCCTCGCCGAGTTTTCTGGATAATATCCGGGACGTGGCCGCCCTGGATCCGAAAACCATGGACAACAACATCGCCTTTAACGTCAAGCTGGTACCTGATGCAAAAGAATCCCGCCGGGAAATTGTTGATACCATGCGGGCTTATGTCGGCGCCTATTTCAATATGGGCGGCATGCAGATGCAGTTTAACGTGGTCAATTCCGACACTCTCAAAGCCGCCATGGCCGACCCCGACAGTTACCGCAATCTGCTGGTCAGGATTTCCGGGTACAATGCCTATTTTGTGACGCTTAACCGGGAGATGCAGATCGAGCTCATCGAGCGGGCCGAGTACGGGCTCTCATAATAGGTTTGAGGTTCGAGGTTCGGGGTTCCAGGGGCAGGGGATTTGGGGGCCGCGGGACGTTCGCTGATGCTGTAGGGGCGACCGGCGGGTCGCCCATTTGTCGTTTTCAGGTGGTTTCCCTTATTACCCACGGCCCGTAGGGGCAACCCCCTGTGGTTGACCTTCATCAGGGCAGGCACGGGGGCCTGCCCCTACATTATTCATGAACATTCGCCACGGCCCGTTGGGGCGACCGCCGGTCGCCCCTACATAATCACCTCAAACCTCAACCACATAACCATGACAAAAGGGCACGGCACGCCGTGCCCCTACGCCATTTGCGAACGCCCCCCCGAACCTATCCGGAAAAGGTTTCCTTCATCATCAGTGTGCAAACCAGGGCGCACAGGGCGGACAGGAACAATATCAGCAGCAGCAGGGTATACCCTTCCGTCGCGTAGGCGCCGGCACGGGCGGCGGGAAAGTGGTCAAGCACGCGACCCATCAGGGGCATGTAAACCGCGCCGCCCAGAAAGGGGAACAGGTTGACCGCGCCCACCGAGGTGCCGGCGATGGATACCGGAAACAGTTCTTTGGTCGTTGTAAACCCCACAATAACAATGGCCGAGGCAAAAACCGAGAGGGTGAAAAAAAGGACGTACAATGCCGGCCGGGGCAGGCCGTCGGGGTTCAAATACAGGAACAGGAGTTCCCCTGAAAGAAGTACGGCGCAGATAATAAACGGTTTTTTCCGGCTTTTGAGCAGGCGGTCGGAAACCAGCCCCATCAGCGGGCTGCCGATAATCATTCCCCACGCAATCATGCTTAAGATGGCACCGGCTTCAGTGCGGGACATGCCGTAGACCTGCATTAAATAAGGCCCGCCCCAGAGCCCGCCGAAACCGAAAAAGATGCCGCAGTCAAAAAAGAACCATATGGCCACCGGCCAGAAGGACCTGGTCGACAAAACCTGTCGCATGCCGGCCATCAGGGGAATGGCCGGTTCCGCAGAGGATGACGCCGTTTGCCCCTCCAGTTCCTGGATCGCGGGCCAGCCTTTGTCCTGAGGCCGGTCCCGGACGATCAGCCAGGCCAGGATGACAATGACCAGGGTACTGATACCGATCACTTCAAAGGAGAGCCGCCAGCCGATCTTCGTGGCCATCAGGCCCAGCAGCCAGGTCCCGGCCAGGACGCCGATCCCGCCCACGGCGTTGAAAATGCCGGCCATGGAAGCAAACTCGTTTTTACGGAACCACCGGGAGAGGATTTTCATGGTGGGAATAAAGACCATGGAAACTCCGAAACCCACCAGCACCCGGCCGGCAAAGGCGATTTCAATAGAGGTCGCCAGTCCGAACAGAAAACTGCCGATGGCGGCGATCAGCAGGAACACGGTCACGGTCTTGCGGGGGCCGATGGAGTCGGCCAGCAGGCCGGCAGGAAGCTGCATGACGGCGTAAGAGTAAAAATAGACCGAGCCCATCAGCCCGATGACGGCGGCGCTGGCCTGAAAATCACGGACCAGGTCGTCTGCCACCACGGACAGGGACAGGCGGTGAAAATAGACAAAAAAATAGGCCAGCCCCAGGGTAACAAAAATCCACCAGCGGTATCGCAGCATCCCGGCAATGTTTTTAGTGTTCATGCCGCCCCTTTCATTTGATTATCGGTTTGGATCTTTCCGGTTCATACAATAAAATGCGGCCGCGATCAACAGGGGGTTGGGGTTCGGGGTTCGGGCCGCTTCGCGGAGGTTTTAAAGTTTTAGAGTGTTAGGGTTTTAAGAAACAGCGGTCTGCGTCTCAGGGATGGCCCGCTGCGCGGGGGGTAATAATGGGTTCGGTGATTTCTGTAGGGGCGACCGGCGGGTCGCCCTTATTTTCATTCAGGGGACATAGCAAGGACTCGGTGTAGGGGCAACCCCCTGTGGTTGCCCATTTACCGGGCAGGCACGGGGGCCTGCCCCTACACCATTTAAGAACGATCGACAATGTTCATGAACGTTCGGGCACGGCGCGCCGTGCCCCTACATGGATGGTAGCGCATTGCAGGGACAGCCGGAAGCCCGGGGCAAGGCGGCTGATGAGCGGTCGGGGGCAGATCAACGCGTGACATATCCGGGGTGGAGACTTACATCTTTATGCTTTTGATGATATCGGCCAGTTCAAGCAGCAATTCGTGATCGCTGTATTCAGGAAATACTTTTTTAAACTCTTCCAGCTGTGCCTCCAGAGAGGTTTTGTCTTCACCCTGCTCAACCCCGCTTTCGATGTTCTCCACCAGGGCGGTGATCGGTGAGATATCTCCGTCCGGCCAGATAACGGCAAAGCGGTCTGCCTGGCGGGTTTCGGCGCCACGGGCACCGGCTGTAGAGACAGGCAGGGTTACTTCGTATTTGGCGGGTTTAATGGCTTTGGATTTTTCCTTTACCGCCTTGAACAGGTTGTTTAAACGGGTTTTCTGCTCATCCTGAACGGCTGTTTCCTGAGCGTCGTCGGCATTGATATCTCCACATCCCTGATTCCCCGCTTCGGTAATGCTCTGATCCGAGGCTGCCCCCGGTTTCTGCTCATCCGCTATGGCATTCGTGCTGACGATTAAAACCGCTGTATTCAGCAAAAGAAACGCAAACAACGCCGGAATGATGGTCGTTTTCATCATGACTCCCTCCTTTATTCATCGAGTAACTGGACCAGCTCCGGATATCCGTTCAGCAGCCGGGAATTCAATCTTTTGGCTTCCCGGAATGCTTTGCGGGCCGGAACCAGCTGCCCGGCCTTGAGATGCGCCAGGGCGGTATTTATCTGAATGGCAGCGGTGTGATCGACAGCATCGGCTTTCTGATACAGCTCAAGGGCTTTTTCGTAGTCGTTCTGCATGTAGGCGATATTGCCGAGTGTCTGGAGGACTTTCGGGCTGCCGGTATCTTTCTGTTGCGCCCGCAGGGCGTATTCTTCCGCCTGGTCAAATACGCCGACTTCGGAGTAGAGACGTGCCATGAGCAGGAGCAGGGAGATGTTTTTCGGATCCCGCTCAAGCCAGCGTTTGAACACGGCCAGTCTTTTCTCAACCTGGCGCAGGTTGAGCGCGTCAAGCTCCCGCTTCAGCAGGACATTGAGTTCACCTGTTTCGGGCATGGGAACGTTCCGCTCCATCGGGGGCAGAGAGACTGTCTGATAGGTCTCCCACGCTTCAGCGATGTCTATGACACCGATTTGCTGTGTTTCGGAATACGTTTCCACCGTGTTGGCGGCCACGCGCCAGGCGGAAATAAAAGGACTGCCCACCAGTGTCGTTTCAACCGGCACATAGTATTCCCCATTGTGCATCAACAGAAGGTCTTCTGACAGCCCCAGGGAATCTATGGCCTGTTTTCCGGTGGCCAGTTTAAAGGCGGTGAAAATATGACCGGGCGAAGTTACCATGACCGTTTCAATCCCGGTGCCTTCCAGTAAAGAAGCGAAGAGAATCGACAGATCATCACAGTCTCCGCTCAGCCGCTGCAGCGTTTCCCGCGGGAACTGGACGTAATCGATGACCGTACCTTCAGACATTTTTGAGAAATTGAACGGTTGAATGGGGTCAGGCATGTAGTACATGCCCAGGCTTTGCATGGCATCAAACAGCGCCAGCGCCTTGAACAGATTCTGGTCCAATTCGGTCTGGATGGTTTGTTCGCCGGCGGTTTTGACCGCCTGCCGGGCGAACATCTGAACGTCCGGATCTTTGGGCGTTACGAAACAGGCAATCATTTTTTCACGTCCCCAGTTAATGCTGTTTCGACCGAACAGTTCGATATTGAGATTTTTTTCAATAGGCGCCTGCCCGTTGATGACGACTTGAGCCTGGGCCCCCAGGCGGGTATTTTCAACATAGGTCAGCACATCGCGGTTAAGGGTGGCCCTGATATTGAACGTTTCTTCTGAAAACGGGTTGATGGCCGGAATCTGGGTCTCGGTCGGGTTGTCCATGATGGCTTTGGCATAGAACAGGGCTTTGCAAGGCGGTGATGCCTTGCCGCCGTCATTGGTGATCGTCAGCTTGATCTCGGGGTTATCCATATAGGTCTGGTAAATGGCGCCCATGATGGGTGGCGCCTGGCAGGACTTGATGGACAGAACGTATTTGAGCTCTTTGACCTTGTGTAATAATTTGGCGTAATCTTCGATGGCATCATTATACCGCGGTTCATCCGGATTCTCTCTCTGGCCGGCTTTGAGAACGGCGATGGCATCCTCGATCTGGTTGTCCTGTTTGTAACAGGCCGCCAGCACCAGCCGCTTGTCAATGGC
The DNA here is from genome assembly GCA_963674745.2 of Desulfosudaceae bacterium. Classification (GTDB taxonomy): domain Bacteria; phylum Desulfobacterota; class Desulfobacteria; order Desulfobacterales; family Desulfosudaceae; genus JBFMDX01. The sequence goes on from CAXXDV010000003.1 coordinate 611,445, forward strand.
ATCCGTCTGGTTCTGGATGATACTCCGGATGGCTGTTTTGGCTTTGTCGGCCATCATTTTGGACGGTGACCGACCCGATGATCTGGCATAAGCCGTCAACGCCAGGGTCATGGCCCTGACATCTTCGGGTGTGTCTTTGAAATCACGCGAGAAGAAAGGCTGAAGCAGCCGCACGGCCTTGTCCCAGTCACTGCTGTCGATGGCCAGTCCGGCCTGGCTTAAAATACCGGGGGTACGCAGCTTGTAGGTCAGCAGCCTGGGCGGTGACACATCATCCAGAACCCGCAAGGTTCCGTCCGGCCAGACCATGAAGTCGGCCGGTTTTTGCCAGTCCTGTGCCCGGTCGCCGCTGCTGCCGAACTTGAAGGCCACTTTGCCGTCGTCGTCAAGCAGCAGTATTTTGCCGTTATGGCTGTCAAGCACCAGCAGAAAACCGTTGGCATCGGATTCAACGGCGGTGAATTCCGCGTCGGGTGTGGGAGACTTGATTTCGATGTTCCGGACAAAACTGCCGTTTGGTGAAAAAAGATGAAGCATGTTCCGGCCGCTGTCCAGAACGGCCAGCTGGCCGTCGTACCAGGTGATATCACGGAGCTGTTTAATCTCCTGGGGCAGGACATCCCCTTTTTCTCCGAACCGGGAACTCATGATGCCGTCCTGACTGAATACTTTTATTTCTGTATCGTCTTCATCCGAGAAGACCAGGGAGTTCCCCGGTGCGGGAAGAATCCGGGTAACGTCGTCAAGCTTGTCTTCACCGCAATCAAAAGCAAAATAGCCATTGGGAAGTTTGAAAGCGAAAACTTTTGACCTTGAGCGATCAAAAGCGTAAAGCATGTCATCACCGGCGTAAACGCAGGTAATTTTTTTGATGTCCGGATGCTTGAATACCTGTTCATTGCCGGTCCTTTTCATAATGATGGCTTTTGTCTGCGGATCAAACACGATAACGCCGTCGGGTAACAGGCCGACCACTTCGCCGGAGATGGTGTTTGTGGCGGTGTGTTGAATCAGGTATTTGGCGGGCTCTTTCTGAGCCGGCAGGGGGCGGGCCGGGGTGTCAAAAGAGAATATCTGCACGTCCTTGTCGTCCCTGTCCATGGCAACGATATTGCCGTCGGCATCACATGTGATGTCGGACAGCTCTGAAAACTGACCGCGACTGGTGCCCTTGGACCCCAAAGCGGCCGTCTGTTTGCCGCGTACCGTCCACTTGAAGATTTTCTGTGAGGAGTCAATCCCCAGCAGTTCGCCTGAATCAAGGGTGATGAGTTTTTTTACATCTTCGTAGTCGCCTTCCAGCCGGCGCTCGGAAACGAACCGGCCTTCTCGTGAAAAAAGGACCATGCTTCCGGCTTCAGAGTCAATGGCGGCGATTGTACCGTCATCCAGGACGGTCAGTGCGGTAACGCAGAATTCAGGTTTTTCTCCCATAACATTGAGCGGTAGGTGCATTGAAAACAGGTAAGTGCCGTCAATGGTGAACGCCTTTATGTCATTCTCCTTGCAGTCGGCAATATAAAAAAGGCCCTGGGTGTCAATGGCCATGTCGGTTGGCTTTGAAAAAAAACCAAAATAATCCGGAGACTTGATGGTCATATTCAAGATGCGCTGGAACCGGCCGTCGGCATCAAAAATCAGGACATCCCGGGTGCCGGCGTCAAACACGATAATACGGTCCTGTGACGGGTCATATGACAGGCTGAGCACTTCTTTGGGGACATAGCCGGGAGATTGGGCCAGGCCGACACTGCTGGTCCGGTTGAAGTCTTCATCAAGAAAAATAAGGCTCTCGCTTTTATCGTCATAGACCACAAAGCCGGGGTGTTGACCCAGAGACGTCATATAAAGCGGCTTTTCCGCAGGGATGGCCTGCCGCACAACGAATTTGAACCCCTCCAGCGCTCGTGCCGGTGACGGGAATTGTGAAATGAATAAACAAATTGTCAGGATTACAGGAAAGCGAATCAAGAGCCGTTTTCTCCCGGGCATAATTAAGGACCTTTATCTTCAAAAATGGATTAATACCCGACCCGCATATGTCACTGATTTTTAGATATCCCCATAACAATCCGCTGCTTCCGTGCCACCGGAGAAAATCATGAAATACGGGCCTGAAACAGTTTCAGTCGTACCTGCCGCCTTTTAAGACAACAATAAATTATACCGTTGTATTCACTTATTGTCAAGAAACGGCAGAAGGCCCCAAAAGGCAAAAGGTATTGGAAAATACAGCAAAAATCCGGTTCGAGCTTGAACCAACGAATGGTTTGCGGTATCATAAGCCATCTGTCAAAGCGCCGGTAAGAAAGGTCTGGCAGATTCAGGTGAAACCGTTTTTCTGCTTTGCACGCGGAATCTTTTGTGGCGTCGGGGGCGGAGCATCCTTTGTGACAGCATCAACTTTTAAATACAATCGGTTACTGACCATACTGACAGGAACATATAAATCAGATAAATTCCGGTTTGTTTTATTTCGTGCCATACGGGTTGTCGTGATCTGTCTGGTGGTCTCTTTGTTATTTACGTTTGTTCCCCTTTTCAGGCAGGCCGAGCTGAACATCCTGGATTTCCGATTCAAACACCGGCCGCCCCTGGTTCTTTCCGAAAGGCTGGGGACAGTGGATATTGATTCGGCAACCATCAACCTGGCCGGTGGATGGCCGGTTTCCCGAAAACTTTATGCCGATCTGATCAGGTGCCTGGACAGATATGATGTGTCGCTGGTGACTTCGGATATCTTTTTCCCTGATCCCGGTGCATTGAATATTTCCCAGGGCCAGATGGCGAAGCTGGCTGCTCTGGCGGAAGATGAAGGGCAGGCGGAAAACTGCAGAAATATGCTTGCCGAACTTCGTAAGAGCCCGGACGAAGATTTCGCCGCGGCTTTACGTACTTCCGCTTCAGAAGTTCTGGCCCAGACCTTTTCGTTTAAGACGCTGGCATATTATCCGGATATCGAAACCATAGATCGCCTTACCCGGGTCGGAATGGAGGACATGAGCGACAGTGCCCGGACATCCCTGGCCATGGCCGACAAGTATTCCGTGCCCTATGTGCCGCCCGAAGGCAGGGAAACAGGGCTGTCACGGGCGTATGCCGTTGAACCCCCGATACCTGAATTATTGAAGAATGCTGCAGGACTGGGGTTTGCCCAGATGGTGAGTGTGCAGGATGTTGACGGTACCGCCAGGGAATACCCGATGTTTCTTCTTTATAACGGCAGGCTATACCCTTCCATCGGGCTGATGGGCATATCGCTGTTGACCGGTGTGCCCCTTTCCGCCATGAAAATATTTCCGGGCAGCCATGTGCTGCTGCCGGACGCCCGGTCACCGGAATTAAATGCCTCAGGGGAACCGGTCGATATCAAAATACCGGTTGATCATTACCTGAGAATGAAGGTCAACTGGACCGGCGATTACCTGGACACCTTCAGCCATATTCCGGCCTCGGCTATTTTAAAATTTCAGGCGGAAGACCTCTTGAAAGAGACCATACGCAAGTATGCCGGTAATCCGGGTGAGTTGATCGGCCGGGGATACGACGAGGCCGTAGGACGTGTTTTAAACCGCAAGCTGATTTATGAAGCCGAAGCCGGGCTGATGGGCATGCATTTGATGATCGCCCAGCTGGCCGAGTCCGACCAGGCAGCGGGAAATACCTCAAAAGCGGATTTTCTGCAGGCACTGGGCGCCGGCGATGTCGAAATGCGGAAGACCATATCGGATATCTGGGACCAGGTGTCCGATAATACCCGGATCCTTGATCTGCTCCGGAAAAATGAAGACCTCACCTACGAAGACATAAAATCCCGGCTGGCCATAGCGGATGTGCGTGACGATGAAATGCGCCATTCAACAGATTTTTTGCGTTTTATTATTAACCGTGGAAAGGATTTGGACGATTGGCGGCCGTTGTATTTTTCCAAACCCATTACCATTTCGTACGAGGGCTCCAGCCGTAAAACGATCCTGTCTCCGTTGAATCTGGCCGGCAAGGTGCTGTATATGGGACTGACGGCAACGGCTACTCATGATTTCGGACCGATCCCGTTTAATCCGGCTTATCCCATGGTCGGTCTGCACGTGAACGCGGTTAACACCATACTCACCCGGCAGTTTATTCATGACGTTACCTCGTGGTGGGCCGTGTTTTTGATTGCGCTTGTCTGCTCACTGCCGGTGGTCTTTCTGCCGCAACGCCTGCATCCGCTGACCGGCTCGGCGATTACGCTCCTGTTGGTCGGCGGGTATTTCCTGGGCAGCACCGTGCTTTTTAACAGAGCAGGTGTCTGGATGCCGACCTCGCAGCCGATAATCGCGATTGCCCTGACGTTTTTTGCCATTGTGACACAGAACATCATGAGCGAACGCCGTGAAAAAAAGCAGTTGCGCAATGCCTTTTCCACCTATGTCACCCCGTCGATCGTGCAGCAGGTGACGGCTGATCCCGGCTTGTTGCGCCTGGGCGGACAGCGGCGCCTGATGACCGCTTTTTTCAGTGATGTGGAGGGGTTTACCGCCATCAGTGAAAAATCAGAGCCCGAAGAACTGGTGGCCATGCTCAACGATTACCTGGATGCCATGACCGGTATCATTTTTAAGCATGAGGGCACCCTGGACAAGTATCAGGGTGACGGTATCATGGCTTTCTGGAACGCCCCGGTGGCCCAGGAAGATCATGCCTACCGGGCCTGTTGTGCCGCCATTGATTCCATAAAGTGTATTGACGAGACGCTTCATCCCCGGTGGTATGCGGAAGGAAAACCCCTGTTTTCCATCAGGATAGGAATCAATTCCGGTGCCATGATCGTCGGTAACATGGGCTCAAACGCCAGGATGGACTACACCATTATGGGGGACGCGGTCAACCTTGCCTCCAGGCTTGAATCAGCCAATAAGGTGTACGGCACCCGTGTAATGACCAGTGAGTTTATCATGGAACAGGTCCGGGACAGGATCATTGCCAGGGAACTGGATATTATCAGGGTCATCGGTAAGGACAAATCCGTCCGTGTTTACGAAGTGATTTGCCGAACAAAAGACCTTGATCCGGAAACCAAGAAACTGATCGAAGCCTATGATGCCGCGCTGGCCTTTTACCGGCACGGCCGTTGGCAGGAAGCTGCCGATGGTTTTGCGGCTGTATTGGAACTGGATCCGGGGGACGGCCCGAGCAAAATGTATTTACAACGATGCCGGGAGTTTATATTAACCCCTCCGACCCCTGGATGGGATGGGGTCTGGACGTTGAAAACCAAGTAGGCCGAGAAAAGCACTGTTTTTTTTATCCGTTGTTAATTGTTTGTTGAATAATATGGTTATAATTTATATCCTTAGTAAGCATGTTTGTTCGGGATAAAACAGTTCAACCGTTTGATGAAAAAGTGCTTATGTGATTAAGTGGTTAAGTGTTTAAGTGATTAAGTGGTTAAGTGTTTATGTGATTAAGTGATTAAGTGATTACGTGGTTATGGGGGCGTTCGCCAATGCCGTAGGGGCACGGCGTGCCGTGCCCGTTAGTCATGATTATGTGATTATGCAGCGGAAGGCTTCAGTCTTCCGGGCGCCTGATAGTTTAAACGTTTCAAGGCTTCAGGTGGTTATACAAACTTTTGGTGTTCGAGCTTTTAAAGGGGAGGGTGGTCATGAAAAATCGTAAAATGTGGATATTCGGAGCCTGTATGGTTGTTGCGGCGTTTTTAGTCAGTGGTTGTGCCGGACCTGAATATAAGCTGGCCTGGGACAAAAAGTTCAACAACAGGTTGCCCGTAATGGGAAAAAACAACTGGATTATTATCAGCGATTCGGCCTATCCCGCCAAGCGGGCTGATGGGATTGAGACGATCGCGACCGATAAACCGCTGACGTCGGTGCTTGATTATGTTCTGTCAAACATAGATAAAGCAGGACATGCCGGTGCCACGGCATGGATCAGCTCCGAGCTTGAGAAGATTCCGGATCGCGATGCCATTGGTATAGAAGATATTTATCAGGAAATCTGGCGTCAGCTGAATGAAGCCAATATCACCACTAAAACCGCTATTGAAAAAGATATCTTGAAAATGGTCGAGGATGAGGCCGCTGATTACAATATCCTGGTACTCAAATCCACGACCCGGTTGCCCTACACAACCGTCTATCTGCAGCTTGACTGCCGGTACTGGGACGAAACACGCGAAAAACGATTGCGGGATGCCCTGCGTTCGGCCGAATAATTTACCCTCGAGATGGAAGGGCAACCACAGGGGGTTGCCCCTACGGTCCGCAGAGGGCGTTCATGGATGTGTTGTAGGGGCAGGCCCCCGTGCCTGCCCCCGGTGTGAAGGGCAACCACAGGGGGTTGCCCCTACGGTCCGCAGAGGGCGTTCATGGATGTGTTGTAGGGGCAGGCCCCCGTGCCTGCCCGGTGAAGGGCAACCACAGGGGGTTGCCCCTACAGAGCCGTAACCTGCGCCTGAAAAATTTGCACGCCCTGACCGCAAACCCCAATTCTGATTCTTAGAGATACCCTGTAAAAAAGGCCCTGTATTTATACGGGGCCTTTTGCTTTGGAAGGTATGTATTGTTTCATCGATCCAGATGACCGGTTTTAGTATCGCTCGAAATCCTGATCCGTATTGTCATCCATGGCCAATTCGATGGAAGGTAACTGCCTGGTGGCTTTTTGTCGCTTTTGTGGCAACCTTTTAGACGGCAGTGCCTGTTGATCATGATGCGGGGTCTGGGCGGATTCAGCAATGCCTGTTACCATGAAAAAACTCATACTGTCCTGAAGCTGCTGCGCCTGACTGGCCAGGTTTTCTGCAGTGGAGGATATCTCTTCCGCTGAAGAGGCATTCTGCTGTACGATCTGGTCAAGCTGGCTGATGGCTTCATTGATTTGAGATGCGCCGGCTGTCTGTTCTTTGGAAGCGGAACTGATCTCCTGGACCAGTTCGGCCGTTTTGCGGATCTCGGGTACAAGTTTTTCCAGCATTGTTCCGGCTTTTTCGGCGATATCCAGGCTGCCTGCCGAACGTTCGCCGATTTCCTTGGCGGCATCACCGCTGCGTTCGGCCAGTTTTCTCACTTCCGCCGCCACTACGGCGAAACCCTTGCCGGCGTCTCCGGCCCGGGCCGCTTCGATGGCCGCGTTTAAAGCCAGCAGGTTGGTTTGCCGGGCGATTTCTTCAATGATCGTTATCTTGCTGGCAATGTCCTGCATTGCCCGCACGGTGTCCTGCACCTGGCTGCCGCCTTCTTCAGCGTCCAGCGCAACCTGGTTGGCAATTTTTTCCGCTTCCGAAGCGTTGTCGGCGTTCTGATTTATGTTTGATCCCATTTCCTCCATGCTGGAAGTGATCTCTTCAAGGTGGGATGCCTGGGTGGTGGCCCCTTGAGACAACACTTCGGAAGATGAACTCATTTCCTGGCTGCCTGAAGCGACATTATCCGATCCGGTCTGGACCTGACCGACCACATCCCTCAATTTTTTGACCATGTTGTTCATGGCCCGGGTCAGAAGACCGACTTCATCTCCACCTTCGCCGCGTTCGTCAATTTCAACGGACAGGTTGCCCTCAGCGATCTCTGTTATCATGGAAACCGCTTTCTGCAGGGGGATCGTCACAAACCGCCTGATGATAAAATGGATGATGATAGAGGAGAACAGGACGATACCGATAAAAAGGGCCACGTTGCCGTTACGCAATTTTTTGCTGAAACTGATGATAGAAGACAGCTCTTCGGTGAGGCGGTTATTATAGCCGGTTTTAAGATCAACCAGGAGTTTACTGATTTCTTTGTTCTTATTGGCCAGCTCAAAGATGTCAATCTGGCTGCCGGCCGTTCCCGTATCCGTCTGGGTAATGGCGGCCTTGTAAACCTCGCGGGCGTTATTGGTGAACTGTTTCAGCTCTTCGAGCACTTTTTCGGCCTCAGGCGTTTCCTGCTTCTGATCTGCGGCCAGTTTGATAATTTCCTGTAAAGCGGTTTGGGCTTTTTCAGCCTCCTGATCGGCATTGGCGATGAGTCCGGATTCACCGGTCAGGTAGGCGTCCTGGTACATTTTGAGCTGATTGTCAAAGGCTGTTAATGCCGCCTGACTTTTGTGCGAAGCCGGGAAAAGGTAAATATCAACGGAAGTTAATTGAGATTCCGTGTTCTTTCCGGTCCAGAAGCCGAAGCTGATGGATAACAGGTAGCCCAGCATGAGAATGCCCAGACTGGCCCAGATTTTTCTTGAGATACTGGCTGACCGCCACATATTCGGTCTCCTAATCAGTTTGGTTTACAAATCTATATGTTGTTTAGCTTTGGCCGGAAGGCCTGTTGAAGGATTCCGGCCAAAGACATTTAAAAACTGTAAGTGACTTTGGCGGCATAACACGCCCAGTCTTTTTCCTTTGACGAAAAAGTGAAAAAAGATCCATCCATAATGTGGGCTTCAATTTTACCGCACCAGTTGGAAGAAAAATCATACCGGGCGGACAGGCACCAGTCCTTCAGCCAGGCATTGTAATCGGGATTCGGGAACACTTTTGCATATTCGCTGCCGTCGTGGTCATTTTTGTCATAATACAGTTCGGAGTAGTATGCGCCCAGTTCCATGCGCTCCAGCACCCGGTAGGCGATGCTGGCGTAGTAGCCCTGAAAGGTCGTTTTCACGCCCAGTTGCGGGGGAATCCCTATGGCCGCTACAATGGCCGGATCCAGGGTGGTGTTGATATCAATGGTAAAATCAAGGTCGTTTTCGGTGTATTCAGCGGCCAGGGTCAGCCGGTCGGTCATGTACTCGGCGGATAGGACAAATGAATTGATCGGGTCATTAAATCTCAGGTGACCGGTCATGGGCGAAGTCAGGCCGGCCAGGCCGCCGGTCACCACGGCGGGCAGGTCAAGGGTCCTGCTCATAAACATTTCCAGTCCGTCAGCTGCATAGTAGCTGGCCGCCAGTTTCAGCCCGAAGGTCGAGTCCCACTGGAGCTTGCCGGCGTAAGCAAAATTGGAGTCAACTTCATTTACCTCCATACCCAGGGCGCTCATCAGTGTCTCAAAGCCGTCGGCCAAACCGCCGTCTGCTTTTATGTTTACGGTGCCGTACATGGCCTGGTAAGAGATATCGCCGGGAAGGGTGCCGTAAAAACCGACCCCTTTCATGCGGGCAAACGTTTCTCTGAACCATTCCGGATAGACGCTGGTCGGCAGCAGGATGCTGGTGCGGACCATGTCCACTTTGCGGATCTCATTGTAAAGGCCGTAAGGAATTTTCATGATGCCCACCCGGACACCCAGGTAATCCCTGAGCGAATAATCCCCGAAGGCCCAGTCCACTTCCACGCCGTCATTGCCGACGTCGCCCATGTCAAAGGCATACAATTGCATGCCCAGGGTAAGATCATCCGTCGGGCTTGCGGAAAAATTGATGGCCATTTCATTGTAATCAAAGGTGCCGTCACCCGAGTCTTTTGCCAGAAAGGGCATGTCTTTGGTGGTATACAGAAAACCCTGGCTGACAAAACCATGGATGTTCAGGTTTTCAAGGTTTGCATTGGCGAAAACGCATGGAACCGTCAAGAACAGCATCATCATGCTTAAAGCCAGCAGCAGTTTGATATTTTTCATTGGTTTCTCCTGATATTTAGTTAAATATTTTACGCAATGAAGTCGTCTGTTATTTGATGGTTAATACTTTTACCTTGCCGGTGTCCGGCGGTGTGCAGGAAAAACCGATGGCACCGGTGGTACGTGAGACATAGTCAACCAATTCAGTAACAGAATCAAACCCCCGGGGCGGCTGTCCTTTTCCCGTAAAAATCTGCTTTTTCCAATAGTTCTGGAACTGAAAAGGGGTTCTGCCGACAAATTCCCTGATGAACGCCTCATAACAATTGCCCTGGCTTAAAGCCGTAAAGTTGATGCCCTGATTGTTGTCCCATTTGTCCTTTTTACCCAGATAGATGTTTTGAATATCCGCCTGGCTCAAAGCACTATCGGCAACATTCTTGTTGGCAAAAACGTAAATCGTTTCTGACTGTGCCTTATCCGGGTTGATTATCATGAGGGCCGAAAAGGTCAGGCAGAAAATTACCAGCCAAAAGATTCGTTTATTCATAGTATCCGTCCTTTCAATTTAGTACGTGACAAATATTTAAAAGCTGTAAGTGACCTTAGCAGCATAAAGTGCCCAGTTCCTGGCACTTCCACCATACGTCAAGAAAATGCCGTCCATGAAGTGCCCTTCAACCTTGGCGCACCAGTTGGGTGAGAAATCATAACGGAGAGACAGGCACCAGTCCTTCAGCCAGGCTTCATACTCAGCCTGAAGGTTGAATGCCTGGGCATATTCCTGGCCGCTGTGATCTGATTTGTCAAAATATAATTCGGAGTAATAGGTGCCTACCTCAAGTTGATCCAGGAGCCGGTAGGCCATGCTGCCGTAAAATCCCTGCATGGTCGTCTTATATCCAAACTGAGGCGGAATCCCTATGGCGGCTAAAATGGCCGGGTCGAGATTGGAACGGAAGGTAGCCAAAAATTCAAGGTCATATTCAATGTATTCGGCCGCCAGGGTCAGCCGGTCGGTCATATATTCGGCGGATAAAACCGACATCTCAAGCGGTTCGAACACCAGATCGATGTTTAAGGGCGAGGTCAGGCCGGCCAGTCCGCCGGTTATCATGGCGGGCAGGTCGATGATCGTGCCCAAATTCATCTTCATTCCGTCAAACGTATAATGGCTGGCAGCCAGTTTCAGCCCGAAAGTCGAGTCCCATTGGAGTCTGCCGGCGTAGGCAAAATTGGTTTCTACATCGTCTGTGGACAGACTGGCGCCAAAGGCGGAGCCAAACAGGGATGCAAAAGCGTCTGCCAGCCCGCCGTTTTTTTTAAGATTCAAGGTGCCGTACATGGCCTGGTAAGAGATGTTGCCGGGCAGGGTGCCGGAAAGGCTGACGCCCTTGATGCGGGCAAAGGCTTCGCGGAACCATTCCGGATATACGCTGCTCGGCAGCAGGATGCTGGTGCGGACCATGTCAACTTTCCGGACATCGTTATACAGGCCGAAAGGAATCTTCATGATACCGGCCTGAACATTCAGGTAATCGCTGATGGAATAATCGCCATAAGCCCAGTCCACGTCCAGCCGGTCGTTGCCGATACCGCCCATGTCAAAAGCGTTCAACTGTATACCCATGCGGAGGTTGTCGCTCGGGTTTATGGAAAAATTGACGGCCATTTCGTTAAAGTCAAATGTACCGTCTTCGGCGTCTCTGGCCAGATATCCCATTTCTTTTGTCGTCTGAAAAAAGCCCTGGCTGACAAACCCGTGGATATTGATGTCTTTATAGTTAAAAGCGGCTGCACCACAAGGCAATGTCAAAAGAGAGACGATGATTAAAACCAGAATAGTTTGATGAATTTTCATTGGTTTCTCCTTATTGTTAAAATAGTAGGCAATAAATACCCCTATCGGCTAGTTGATGGTCAGTACTTTTACCTTGCTGCTGTCCGGGGGGGTGCAGGAAAAGCCAATGGCACCGCTGGTACGGGAAACATAATCAACCACTTCAGCGTCGGAATCAAACGCGCGGGGCGGCTGGCCTTTTCCTGTAAAAATTTGTTTTTTCCAGTAATTCTGAAATTGGAAGGGGGTTCTGCCGACAAATTTCCGGATAAATGCATCGTGACATGTGCCATTGCCTAAAGCCGTAAAATTGATGCCCTGATTGTTGGTCCATTTATCTTTTTTGCCAAGATAGATGCTTTGGATGTCCGCCTGACTTAAAACGCTGTCTTGAACATTCATGTTGGCAAAAACATAAATGGTTTCCGGCTGAGCGTATAAAGCATTTGGCGCGAAAATGAACGTCATGGCGATGAACAGAAGAAAAATTAAAAAAAATCTTTGCATCATAGCTTCTACCCTCCCGGATTAGTTGCACGTTTATGACACGTGGGCTTGATTTATAAATAAATGCGAATATCGTGCCGAATTGCCAAATTTTTTCTGAATAGAATATTATTCAATAATTTAAAAAGATTAAGTTGAATGTTGATCCGTCTGGAAAAAGCGAGTCGTATATTATGAAACGAAAGTGTCCTAAAAAATTGGATTTTACCCCTTATTTTTAAGATTAGCCGTGACCGTCCTGCCTGTCAAGAAAATAATCTCTTATTTTTATTCGTTTATTTTTGAAACATCGTCCGTCCGGTGTGTTGTTGACTGGCAATACTGTTTCAATAAGATTGCTCTTACCACAATAATATTTTCTGGACCCCTCGGCCCCTTGAAGCCTGAAAACCTTTGCACCCGACCAGGTTGCAGCAGGGGGAAAATATAATCGCCCGGACCGTTTTTGTATTTAAAGCGTACTTAATATGGACATTCAGGCCTTGTTATGTATAATCGCGACCAAATATTGTTTAGGTTCGAGGTTCAGGGTTCAGGGTTCCAGGTTCGGGCTTTAAGGGGCGTTCGCAAATGTTTTAGGGGCACGGCGTGCCGTGCCCTTTTGTCATGTTTATGTGGTTAAAGGTTTTATGGTTATATAAGTTCCAGGGCTCAGGGGTTGAGCACAACGCCGGCATCGGGCCAAAAGGCAATTTTTAGAGATGCCCTTATATCGGATAATGGGAGGTATATGAACAACGCAATTCTGATTGAAACTGCGGCAGAAACGCTTGGCATCAACTTGGGACAGGTCACGGCCGTTGCAGCTTTACTGGCAGACGGCGCAACCATTCCGTTTATCGCCCGTTACCGCAAGGAGGCGACCGGCAGCCTGGATGAAGTCGCGGTTACGGATATACGGGACAAACTCCATCAGTTAAAAGAACTGGAAGACCGTCGGCAGGTCGTCCTGGCGTCACTTGAGAAGAACGGACATCTGACCGATGAGCTGAATCAGCGCGTTCTGGCAGCGGGCACCATGGCCGTGCTGGAAGACATTTATCTTCCGTTTAAGCCCAAACGTCGTACCCGGGGGATAATGGCAAAGGAAAAGGGGCTGGAGCCCTTGGCCATGATCATCCTGGAGCAGCAGGGCGTGGATTTGCAGGCAGAAGCATCCGCTTATGTGGATGAAGACAAAGGGGTGTCATCCATAGACGACGCTTTGGCCGGTGCCCGGGATATCATTGCCGAAATCATTAACGAAGATGAAGCGGCTCGGGCGTCCATGCGGGACCTGTTTTTCAACCGGGCCGGAATCGCCTGCCATGTCATTGCCGGCATGGAAACCGAAGGCGCCAAATATCGTGATTATTTTGACTGGAAAGAAGCGGTGGCGGATGTCCCTTCGCACCGGATGCTGGCCATGCGGCGCGGTGAAAAAGAAGGCTTCCTTGTCCTGAATATCGCTCCGGAAGAAGACGCGGCCATTGCTATCCTGGAACAGCGTTTCGTCAAAGGTGAAACAGAAGACGCCGGCCAGGTCAGGATGGCGGCCAAAGACGGTTATAAACGGTTGTTGTCGCTTTCCATGGAAACCGAAACCCGTCTTCATACCAAAAAGCAGGCTGATGCGGAGGCCATAAAAATATTTGCCGAAAACCTCCGGCAACTGCTGCTGGCCCCCCCCCTGGGCGCAAAACGGATCATGGGCATTGATCCGGGATTCAGAACCGGGTGCAAGGTGGTCTGCCTGGACCGGCAGGGCAAGCTGCTGCACTGGGATACGGTTTATCCCCATTTCTCCGAGGGGAAAGAACAGGCGGCCGCGGAAAAGATAAAATCAATGTGTGAGCAGTTTGAAGTGGAGGCCATCGCCATTGGAAACGGTACGGCCGGCAGGGAAACCGAGGCTTTCATTAAAGCCATTTCATTGTCCGGTTCGATTCAGGTGGTGATGGTCAATGAAAGCGGGGCGTCCATCTATTCGGCTTCCGAAATCGCCCGGCAGGAGTTTCCCGACCTGGACCTGACGGTACGCGGCAGCGTTTCCATTGCCCGGCGCTTGATGGATCCGCTGGCCGAGCTGGTTAAGATCGATCCCAAGTCCATCGGTGTCGGCCAATACCAGCACGATGTCAACCAGGCTGAATTGAAAAAGGCCCTGGACGATGTGGTCATCAGCTGTGTTAACGCGGTGGGGGTCGATTTGAACCGGGCCAGCGCCCAATTGCTCACCTATGTATCCGGCCTTAACGCTTCCATTGCCCAGAACATCGTTGCCTGGCGCGAAACCAACGGGCCTTTTAAATCCCGGGAAGCGTTAAAAAAGGTGTCCCGTTTCGGCCCCAAAACATTTGAACAGAGCGCCGGGTTTTTGAGAATACCGGATGCCGAAAACCCGCTTGATGCCAGTGCCGTGCATCCCGAAAGTTACGGGATCGTGGAAGCCATGGCCGCTGACCTGGGCAAAAAGGTAATTGATATCATTCATCAGCCTGATCTGCGGCGGAAAATCGATCTTTCGGCCTATGTAACCGAAACCGTGGGCATGCCGACGCTGACGGACATTCTGGAGGAGCTGGCCAAGCCGGGACGTGATCCGAGGCGGACTTTCGAGGCCGTTACTTTTGCCGAAGGCGTCAATACCATAGACGACGTCAAAGCTGGCATGCGCCTGCCGGGTGTGGTCACCAATGTTACTGCCTTCGGTGCCTTTGTGGACGTCGGCGTTCACCAGGACGGCCTGGTGCATATCAGCCAGATGGCGGATCGTTTCGTCAAGTCACCCAAAGATATTGTGGGTGTTCAGCAACGGGTCATGGTGACCGTTCTGGAAGTGGACCTGGAGCGCAAGCGGATATCCCTGTCCATGAAGTCGCAGACGGCAGGCGTTGAAAAGGAAAAACCGGAGACGCCCCCCCAACCCCAACACCGCGGCAAGGTAAAAAAGAAGCAAATCAAAGGCAAAGAGCCCTCTTCGTCTGACTCACCCCTGGCGGCCGCTTTGCGCAAAAGCGGCCTTTCCTGACAGGGTGATTCGGGAAATTGATCGATTTATCCAAACGGCTCAGGATGTGGACTTTTTGGGCAGCCTGACAGTTACCTCGTTACCATTGTTGTTGATTTCCGCCTTCTGGACATCGGCGTCTTCCGGGATTGAGAAGCGTTCGTAGATCGACCGGCGTGCCTCCTGCCGCGCGATCACTTTATCCTCCTTGTCGGTCTTCTCCGTCTGTTGAACGTAATCCCCCTGAATGGTGATTCCCCGGTCGTCTATTTTCACATTCAGTTTTTTCCCCTTAAGGTCGGGGGCGGTGAAGCGATAAATATAGGCGTCTTTTGTTTCTTCGGTCTGTTCGCTCAGCCGGCTGCCGTCGGACAGTAATCCGTTGTTTGTAAATTTTGTGTTGAACCATGTGTCCCAGGAGTCGTCAAAAGCGCCTTTAAAGCTTTTCTCCATCCGTTGCATCATTTCCTGGTGCATTTTTTCCATTTCTTTAAAAGGTTCATCCGTATTCGTGAAGAAATCATCGTTAAAAAAATTATCCAGCATACTGAATGCATGCTGTCGATCTGTTTGGAATTGCTGATTGAGGTTCTGGAAAAAGGTGTCGAAGTTTTTCCAGGCTGCTGCTTCATCTTTGATGAGCGGTGCTTCGTCTGTGGCGGGCTCTGTGGTCGTTTTCTGCGCCTGAAAAACGGCTGCGCCTAAAGCCACGCAGGCCACACACAAGATGGCTATTACCGACATGGCGATTCTGTACTTGGTGTTCAGTTCCATGGTAACCTCCTTTTCGCTGTTCCGTCTTTCAAGAAGGAGGGCGAAACAGTGATGTCAAAAAATAATTTGATGTTAAAATAAGGGGTCGGAATTTCACTTACGGGTTTCCGAATTTGATTCCATGCCCTTAGAGGCGGGACTGAAAAAGACCGACCTGTTTTTCGGATCAGGTTGTTTATCAGTCGTTACGTGAAATGATTTGCCGACATTGTTTGCCTCCTCGAATTATGAAGTCATTCGATTGATGAATGGCTAACAATTTGATAAAAACGTTTATTTTTTCTGACAAAAAAATAATTCGAAAATTTCCGATGTCAAGTTATAAGATTGGATTCTTTATTGCCGTGCCATTGGGGATGACTTTGGGCTGCGAATCGGACAGGGTCGGGGGTGACGTTGTTTTGTTGACATAACCATTTGGTTTTGTTATAATAATGTATTCTAACAATACAAAGGGGCTGCATTGATGAATCCACATCTGTCTTATGTCTTGTGTTCGGGTAGTGCTGTTCTGGTTGCTGTGTGCATGGTCAGGCTCGCCTATAAAAAAACCATTGTAACCGATATCGGCAACTCCATCATTCTCGGCGGGGCCATATCTTCGCTGGTGACGTACATATATTTCGTAACCGACTGGAAGAGTATTTTCGCGATTATACCGGGCGGGATGATTATTTTTTTTCTCATGCTGGGTCATATCAAGCGCAAGATCCGGGAACCCTTAAGGGCTATCGTCGCCATCAGTAACGCCATTTCAGAGGGGAAGTTAACCGACAGCAACCTGGACATGGAGCCGTTTGTTTCAGGAAACGAACTGGGTGAATTGTCTCAGAGCATTAATGGCACATATCGTGATTTAAGCCGGATCGTGTCGGATATCGTCCGGAACATCGGTATCCTGACCGGTACGGTGGAACTGCTGGTCGGCAAGTCAAACCAGCTGCAGGAGAATTCGGGGCAGATGAAAATTCAGTCGTCAAGTGTTTCCGCCGCTTCAGAGGAGATGACGGTCAGCATGTCGACCGTTGCCGGTTCCGCCGATCAGTCGGCCAAAAGCCTGGGCATGATTTCCAGTTCGATCGAAGGCATGAGTGTTACGGTCAATGAAATCGCCCGGAATACCGAAATGGCCCGGAAGATTTCAAGTGACGCGGTATTGCAGGCCGACAAAAGCGTGGCCAACATTCATCAACTGGAAGCCAGCGCCAAAGAAGCCAATACGATAATAGACACCATCAATGAAGTTGTTGATCAAACCAAGCTGCTGGCCTTAAATGCCACCATTGAAGCCGCCAGGGCGGGTGAATTCGGCAAAGGCTTTGCCGTGGTCGCTGATGAAGTGAAGCAACTGGCCAATCAGACCGAAGAAGCGGTGGAAGGTATCCGTCAGAAACTGTCGGCCATGGGGCGGTTTCGTGCCGAGACCGTTACGGATATCGGCCGGATTTCCGAAGTCATCAAGAACGTGGACGAGCTGGTTTCTTCCATAGCCGTTTCGATCGAAGAGCAGAATGTCACCACCAAAGATATTGCCCGGAATGTTGAAGAAGTCAACCGGGGTGTTTCCGAGGTAAACCGGCAGGTGGATGAATCCGCATCCATCTCGAAAAAGGTCGCCGGCGACATGTCTGCTTTGAACCAGGTGGTCGACGATGTCGGCGAGGCCGGAGAGTCGGTTAGAGACAGCGCTGAAAAGCTGTCTCAAATGACCGAAGCCATGGTGCAGCTGGTTGAGAAATTTGAGGTGTGATGGACAGGCCCGGCCGAAACGCTCCGGTTACTTCCATCGATGAACGGTCACAAACAGAAACAGGGCGAAAATCTCGAGGCGTCCGACCAGCATGTCACCGGTCAGGACCCATTTCGCCGCCGCGGGTAGATGGCTGTAGTTGCTCATCGAACCAACGGAGCCGAATCCCGGGCCGACATTCCCCATGGCGGCCGCTACTGCCGAAACCGCCGTCATAATATCCGTGCCGAACATGGTCAGGATGATTGCCGAAAGCATTAACACAGAAAGATAGAGGATAATATAGGTCAGTGCGGTTTCCACCACTTCATCATCGATCCGGATCTGATCGACCTTGATGACCTCGATTGCTCTGGGATGTCTTAATCGAACCAGTCGACGCAGAAAGACTTTCCAGAAAAGGACCATTCTGTCCACCTTGATGCCCCCTGATGTGGATGCCGAGCAGGCGCATTGCAGGGTGAAAAAGATAATGATCAGTTGCGCCAGAGCGGGCCACGCAGAGCTGTCGGCACTGGCGAAACCGGTGCTGGTACCGATGGATATCACCTGAAAGGCGGAATAGCGAAAGGCCTGGGGCCAGGTATCGTAGTTATGATGGTGCAGGCTGACAGCCACCAGGCAGATGCCGATCAGCATGGCGGTGACGTAGTACCTGAATACCGAAGATTCAAGCAGGTGGCGGGGGCTTCCGGTAATCGTCAGATACAGAAGACCGAAATGCACACCGGACAGAACCATAAAAATCATCAGTGTTATTTCTATTCCCGTGCTTGAAAAATAGGCCACACTGGTATTCTTGGTTGAGAATCCTCCGGTGGCAATGGTGGCAAAAGCATGAGTGGTGGCATCGAAAAGGCTCATTCCCTGAAACATCAGCAGAACCGTTTCCATTACCGTCAGACCGATATAAACGTACAGGATGATCTTTAAGGTCTTCCTGGTCCGGTAGTTGAAACTTTCCTGCACCAGCGGCGATACTTCGCTGCGATAAAGGATCATTGAAGCGGCACCCATGGAGGGAAGGACGGCCAGCACGAAAATGATGATTCCCACGCCTCCCATCCAGTGAGTTGCCGCTCGCCAGAAGAGCAGCCCCGGTGCAATGCTCTGAATATTCGATAGAATAGAAGCCCCGGTGGTGGTAAATCCGGATACACTTTCAAACCAGGCGTTTGTGAAAGAAAAAGGGCCGCCCCAGAGGATATAGGGGAGCGTGCCGATCAGGCATGACAACAACCAGCTGCAGACAACGATGAAAAGTCCTTCCTTGTTGGTGATGTCCTGTGTCGGTGGTACGAACACAAATAAAAAAAGGCCGAATAAAGTACAAACGATGGCACTGAATGCAAGGGGATAAATGGCGCTGTCACCGTTACTTGCAGATATGATGGTTGATGTGAGAAGGAAAAAAGCGTTGAAAAAAAACACAAACCCTAAATACCGCAGTATGATTTGAGGCCTCATCGGGTTTTTTCATCCTTTTTCACAAAATAAATGAGTTCCTGTATGGCCTCCGTCAGCCTGGAGATTTCATCACGGCTGTCGACATGGAATTGAACCATTTTGCCGCTTTTCATATATGACCGGATACCGTCGGTCAGTCTCTTGATCGGGTGGATTACATACAGGTTGATAAAGAAATTGAATATTATGGCAAAAATCAGGGATGAAATGATGGCCACAATACCCGGCATAATGGCTCTGCCGGCCCTGTTTTTAAGCTCCGAGGCGGTCAGATACATCGTCTTGTCGTTCAGTGTCATCAGTTCTTTGACGGATGTTTTCGCTTCCAGGAAAGCCGGATGGGCCTGGCTGAAGTACCATCCCATATTCCCTTGCCGGCTGGTATCCACAATCGGTCGTTCCCATAACGCTTTAAAACGGTTATACGCCTGATCGATGGCTTCGGTGGCGGCCTGCTCTCCGGAAATTGTAATATTGGTTTTGGCGATATTAAGGGCATTGATGAAATCCTTATCCGCCTTTTCCATTGTTGAACGACCGCTTTTCCAGTCACCGGACATCAGGAGCAGAATACCGCTGTCTTCACGTTCCAGTGCTTCGGTCATATCTTTGGCAGCGGTAATACTTTTGTAGTTTTCGTCCAGGAGCGCGTGTACGGAGCGGCTAATTTTGTTGAATTCGATAATGGAAATCCCACCGGCCGTACCCAGCATAACGGCAAGGATCAAGAAACCGGAAAGAATTTTGACGCGAAGATTCATGGCCTTTCCCCAGATTCGTTAAGAGGACTAAGATGACGCACTTTCCCAGCCATTCCCTCTGGATATTACCGGCTGGTAAAGCCGAATATTTTCTAGCCGTTTTCTTTAGCAGGCCCTGTCTTGTGTGTCAAAAGATTTTTGTCGGTGTGCGTCCTGCGCCTTGCAGAAGGCGCCAGGGGCTCGGGTTCAAATCAACTCGTGAAATATCCCGGCCTGGAATGATGCGTTGTGATAAACATTCAGGTTAGCGCCGGCTGACCCAGACCTTTTCCGTTCTCCAGTAGCCCGGTTTGTGTTCAATCATGATGTACTCGCCGGGAACCCATTGATGACAGGCATTGTAATGTCCCGGATTCCAGACTTTTTCCAGCACCGGATCCACCCAGATTTTCCGATGCTCCCAATGCCCGCGCGTATATTTCGGGGGACCGCACGGTCGTTGTTGATGATGATATCCCGTCCGGTAGCGATCGACCGCTGCCACACGTTGCGGGGGGCGATCATACTGGCAGTTGTTGAGGATCGCATTTCCCAGGACGACGGCCCCAATGGCCATGGCGGCGCCCTGCCATCGATGCCGTTCTTTTGAGCCGGCAAAAGCGGACGGTATGGAAGCGGACAGGAAAAAAAATACGGCCAGTGAGATTAATGCTGTTTTTTTCATTTTTGCCTCCTTATGGTCTCCGGTTGATGATGATAATTCCATCGAAGTTATCTGTTACCTGTTATCTGATTCGGCAAAGGCCTTGATTTCCTGGTCAACCAGGTCAATGGCCCGTTTCACGACCTTGTTCAACAGTTTGATCTCTTCAGGGTCATTGCCGATGGCCTGGGCCAGCGGAATATATGAATTCGCCCGCTGGGTTTTAATCTCGGCAATTTTTGCACGCCCTTTTTCCGATAGATCAATCAGGTGGACCCGCATGTCATTTTTGTCCACCTGCATATCAATCAAATCCATTTCGGTACGAAGCCTTTTGATGTCAGTGGACAGCGTGCTCGCCTTAACACCGGGAAAAAACTGGGCCAGTTCGGTCATGTTCATTGTTCCCTGTGTCTGGAGCAGTTCAAGAATAAGGATATCGCGATCTTTAAGGTCGCCGGCTTCACTGTCCGCGATCTGCACGGCCCGGTAGATCCTCAATTTGGTGCTCAACCTGGCGATGTTGTCAAACAGGGTGCTGGTCATTTTTGCCTCCTTTTGGCTTTTATTTAAAAATATTCGTTTAGTTTTGTCAAGAAAAATATTTCATAAATACAAAATAATTTTAATTTCTGAAATAATTGTGTTTAATGAAATATTATGAGGTTCGGGGTTCGGGGTTCGATGTTTGGGGTTCGGGGTGGCCTGCGAATGACGTAGGGGCACGGCGCGCCGTGCCCTTTTATTATTCAAGGCCCTCAAATTGTAAAACAAAGCGGTTTGACCTTTTGACATTTACGCGTCCATCAATTATTGATGAACAAACGGATGAGAATAGATCGGGAATTGTAAGCATCGGTTGAGGAGGAAACTCATGTCGCAGAACTATCTATCCGGCACACTGGGGCGGACCGGGCTTTCCGTCGGTCGCCTGGGGGTGGCCGCCAGTTACGGTGCACCGGCCGAAGCCTTTGAAGAAGCGTTTGAACGGGGGTGCAATTATTTTTATTCCGGTTCAGGCCGGCATCGGGCGGGAATGGCCAGGGCCATCCGGAATATCTGCGCAGCCGGACACCGGGAAAAACTGGTTGTGGCCGTCCAGACGTATGCCAGGATCGGGCTGGCAACCGAAAAATTACTGACAAGAACGTTACGGTCCCTTCATATCGATTATGCCGATGTGGTGGTGGCCGGCTGGCACAACCGGGAACCCTCTGCCGGTCTGATGGAACGGATGAAACGCTGGCAGGATAAGGGGTTGTGCCGGTTTCTGGCCATGTCCGGCCATAACCGGCAGCTCTTTCCCCGCATGGCCGAAACAGGTGCCTTTGACGTCTTTCATATCCGTTACAACGCCGCCCATCGCGGGGCGGAAACAGAGTGCTTTCCCTTGTTGAATCAAGAACCACGGCCCGGCATCGTCTCTTATACCGCTACCCGCTGGGGGCATCTGCTCAATCATAAGAAAATGCCGGCGGGCGAGGCGCCCCTGTCGGCATCTGACTGCTATCGTTTTTCCATGTCCAATCCGGCCGTGGATGTCTGTTTGTGCGGTCCGGCCGATACGGGACAGATGCGGCAGGCCTTGACGGCGCTGGATGCCGGGCCGCTGTCCGATGAAGAAATGACCCGGGTCACAAAAATAGGGGACCACGTCCATCAAAACGTCAGAAGCTTTTTCGGTTAATGATGTTTCTATATCGTTGTTGCGGCTTGTACATTGTTTTGCCGTTAACCGCTTTAAAAACGCTTTAAAGAGAAAGGAAAACAGATGAAAAGAAAAATAAACACAACATGTCTGTTAATAGTGGTTATCTTTGTCTTGATTGTTCTTGGATCGCTGGATACCCGCATGACGTATGCCGGGGGCGGAATCAACTACCAGGTAACGGTCAACAATCCGACAGATAAAAAGTGTCGGGTCTGGTTAAGGGTAGAAAAGGGATACGCGCAGACGGCTGAACAGACCGTGACGCTGTCTCCCGGTGGAAGTCATACCTGGGAGACCGGCGCAATTTGTCCCTGCGGTCTCCAGGGAAAGGTGCATGACCCGGTAGGCCAGGAATGGCGGTGGATGCAGTGCGTGAACATGTATGGCAACAGGAGCGACTGTAGTAGCGGGGCGGGTAATGTGGCGGTCTGTGCCAGCCAGAGCTTTACCATTGAACGCAAAAAGGGGGTTACCGAGGTGCGGGAATATGATTACGGCTTCCGGAAAAACTGATTTGAAAGCAACGCGTTTTTTTTAATATGAATGTATTCGAGAAGCATGTGGCTGAACAGACGGGCTTTTGATTTATGGGTAATCAGCATCAGGCGAAGGGCGGGTGGGCCTTCTGGATCGATCGGGGCGGTACATTTACCGATATCGTCGCCAGAGGGCCTGGTGGCGGTCTGAAGATTCATAAGCTTTTGTCCGAAAACCCTGAACAATATCCGGATGCCCCGGTCCAGGGCATGTGCGACATCCTGGATGTTCCCTCCGGGACGGTTATCCCCCCCGAAAAGATCAACACCATTCGCATGGGCACTACCGTAGCCACCAACGCCCTGCTGGAGCGGAAAGGCGAACCCACGGTGCTGGTCATCACCAGGGGATTTAAAGATGCCTTGCGGATCGGTTATCAGAACCGGCCCGATATCTTTGCCCGACGCATCGACCTGCCGGAAATGCTTTATGTGCGGGTGATCGAAGCCGGCGAACGCTGCCGGGCCGACGGGCTTGTTGAAAGAGAACTCAACGAGGAAGACCTGGCCGGTGACCTGCAATCGGCATATGATACCGGTATCCGCTCCTGCGCCATTGTTTTTTTGCACGGGTACCGTTACCCCGATCATGAAACACGGGCCGCGGCTATAGCCGGAAAAACCGGTTTTACCCGGATTTCGGTTTCTCACCGGGTCAGCCCGTTGATGAAACTGGTCAGTCGTGGCGATACCACCGTGGTCGATGCTTACCTGACACCGGTTTTGCAACGGTATATCCAGGGCCTGTCGGGTCGGTTGCGGCTGACGGACGAGACCGCGGGAAAAGGCCGGAAACATCATCCCCGCCTGCTGTTCATGCAGTCCAACGGCGGTCTTGTTGATGCCGGTCAATTTCAGGGGAAAGACAGCCTGTTGTCCGGCCCGGCCGGCGGTATTGTCGGTGCCGTCCAGGTCTGCCGGATGGCGGGCTTTGATCGGATTATCACCTTTGACATGGGCGGCACATCCACTGATGTGGCCCATTATAACGGTGAATACGAGCGGGAACTGGAAACGGAAATGGCCGGTGTCCGTCTGCGGACGCCCATGATGGCCATTCATACCGTGGCGGCCGGGGGCGGTTCAATTGTCCGTTTTGACGGGGATCGATACCGGGTCGGTCCCGAATCGGCCGGTGCCGATCCGGGACCGGCCTGCTATCGTCACAACGGACCGCTGACCATAACGGACTGCAACCTGCTGGTCGGCAGGATCCTGCCGGACTATTTCCCCCGGGTATTCGGGCCCGACGGTAAGCAGCACCTGGATACAGAGGCGACCCGTCGAAAATCTGAGGCGTTGACCCGACAGATCAACCGGGCTACCGGGAAAGCATTGCTTCCGGAACAGGTCGCCACCGGTTTTCTGACCATAGCCGTGGAAAATATGGCCAATGCCATCAAAAAGGTTTCTTTACGGCGCGGCTATGATGTTTCCAGCTACACCCTGTGCTGTTTTGGCGGTGCCGGAGGGCAGCATGCCTGTCGCATGGCCGATACGCTGGGCATGCGTCGGATTTTCATTCACTCCCTGGCCGGCGTGCTTTCGGCCTATGGCATGGGACTGGCCGACATCCGTGACATGCGGCATCGCAGTTTAAACAGGCTTTTGACGGCAGCGCTGTTAGCTGAAATCAGGCAGATCGTTTCCGAGCTGATAGCCGAGGGAAAAGAAGCGGTCAGTGAACCGGATGATGCCGCCCGCCCACTGATCCACATATCCCGTTTGCTGATCAAGTACCGGGATACGGATACCGCGCTGCCCGTGGAATTGAGCGGCCATCCGACAACCATTCGGTCTGCCTTTGAACGGGTCCATTGGCAACGTTTCGGCTTTATCCAACAGGACAAGCCCCTGATGGTTGAAGCCGTATCCGTAGAAACCGTTCGGACAGAGACACCGCCGCCGGAACCCGAATTCAAACGGCAATCATCAGGCCCACCGGTTCCGATGACCACATCCGAAATATTTGATAACGGCGGATGGGTGAAGGCACCGGTTTTTCAACGCGTCGACCTGCAACCCGGCGACATCATTCGTGGACCGGCCATTATCGTGGAAGCTACCGGTACCAACCTGATCGACGACGGCTGGCAGGTCGAAGTAACCGTTCACGGCCACCTGGTTTTATCTAAAACGGCGTTACCAAAGACGACAAACCCGGGCAATCCGTTATCAACCACGGTTAATAGGGATCGACCGGATCCGGTCATGCTGGAAATTTTCAACAACCTGTTTATGGCGGTGGCGGAACAAATGGGCATCACCCTGCAGAACACCGCTTCGTCGGTGAATATCAAGGAACGTCTTGATTTCTCCTGTGCCGTGTTTGATCATCAGGGCGGGCTGGTGGCCAATGCACCCCACATTCCGGTTCATCTGGGCTCCATGGGCGAAAGCGTACAGGCCTTGATTGAAGCCCGCCAGGGCCGGTTTCAACCCGGAGATGTGTTCGCTTCCAACAACCCTTTTTGCGGCGGCACACATTTGCCTGATATCACCGTGATCACGCCGGTTTTCGATAATAATAAAATCATCTTTTTTGTCGCCTCCCGGGGCCACCATGCCGACATCGGCGGCTTGACCCCCGGCTCCATGCCCCCTCACAGTACGTGCCTGGCTGAAGAAGGCGTCCTGCTGGACAATTTTCACCTGGTCAAAAATCATGCCTTCCGGGAGCCGGAGTTGCGTGGCATGCTGGTGTCCGGACCGCATCCCGCCCGCAACCCGGAGCAGAATATCGCCGATGTGCGGGCCCAGATCGCGGCCAACGAGCGGGGCATTCAGGAATTAAAGCGGTTGACGGATCAATTCGGACGGGACACGGTGAGTGCCTACATGATATTTGTGCAGGCCAACGCGGAAGCATCCGTCCGCCGGGTGATTTCCGGTTTGTCGGAAGGCTGCTTCGATTGTGCTATGGATGCCGGGTGCCGGATTAACGTGGCCGTGTCCATTGATAAAAAGAGGCGCAGCGCCCGCATCGATTTTTCCGGGACGTCGGCCCGGCAGCCCAACAACCTCAACGCCCCGGCCGCCATCGCCCGGGCGGCGGTGCTTTACGTGTTCCGCACCCTGGTCGGGGACGACATTCCCCTGAACGCGGGGTGCCTGAAGCCCCTGGAAATTATTCTGCCGCCGGGCTGCATGCTGAATCCGGATTATCCGGCGGCCGTGGCCGGGGGAAACGTGGAAACCTCCCAGGCGATTGTCGACGCACTTTACGGGGCACTGGGCGTAATGGCGGCTTCCCAGGGAACCATGAACAACTTTACCTTCGGCAATGACCGTTATCAATACTATGAAACCATTTGCGGCGGTTCGGGGGCGGGGCCTGGTTTCGCCGGCACTGACGCGGTCCAGACCCATATGACCAACTCCCGGCTGACCGACCCCGAGGTTCTGGAGTGGCGTTTCCCGGTGCTGCTGGAGGATTTTTCGATTCGTCCGGCCAGCGGCGGAAACGGCCGATACCGGGGTGGTAACGGCGTGATCCGTCGTTTGCGTTTTCTGGAACCCATGACGGCGGCGGTTTTATCGAACCGGCGACAGGTTGTGCCTTTCGGCCTTGACGGCGGAGAAGACGGTACGGGCGGAGAAAACCTGGTTGAACGGCAAAACGGGTCTGTTGAGGTGATCGGCAGTACCGACACGGTGGAGATGGCGAAAGGCGATACCTTTATTATTAAAACGCCCGGCGGCGGGGGGTATGGCGCCCCGGAAAACCCATCGGAGAAATGATCGGGCTAAAAAGCCTTTCACCGGGTCGCTTCAATTTCCGCCCGGCTGTAAAGACGCTGAATGGTGACGCTGTAGTAATCGGCCACAATCCAGGTCAGCGGGTTACGGTAATTGCAGTCCCAGGTGACCAGATAGTTTTTATCGTCGACCTGAAAGATGTCCCTGCCATCAGGTCCTATTCGCTTGCGAAAGTAAATGTTTTCTTTAGCTGTAAACCCGCTGCCGAGAATGGTACTGAACTGTCCGATAGTCAAGACATGAGAATAAAGGGCTTCGCCTTCAGGAACATCTTCTTCGTTGATTTGCAGATTGATCGTTCGGCCGGTATCCAGCCTTACAGTTTTCACCTGCATCCCTTCACCGAGCTCCATCGTACCCAGCAACGGCCCGGGAGTGCCGATATCTGAAACATCACCATAGTATCCGCCGGTCGGTATGGCGGCGCATCCGGTCATCAATACCATGGTTAACATCACTGCAGCCAACCAATGCAATCGCATAAGCCCCTCCTGAAGTATGTTAAGCCCCTTCTGATGTATTGACTTATAATCATAGTCATGCTATTGTATTTAGAATAATTTTTCAACTAAGTTCTTATTTTTTTTCGTTTTTTTGTCAATCATTGAAAACAGGAATCGGTATCAATAACCAGCGGATAGGCGGTCGGAAACAGGTATACCGTCGAAACCCACGGGCCCGGCACATGATAAGGGGAAAGTAATGAACAATCAGGATTGCAAGCGATGTTTTCATCTGCTTTTGTGTTTTTTCGTTTTTGTCGTGCTGCTGACCGGCGGCGGTGTGGCATTTGCCGCGCAGACCGGTTATTCCCAGAGCAGTGGCACACTGACCGCTTACCAGGCGCCGCAAAAAAAAAATGGAACGGGTAAAAAGCTGCTGGCCGTCTATGTGGTCGGCAGTGACCTGGAAAGTTATGACGGGGCGGCAACAACCGATTTTAATGAGATGATTACCGGTTATAATGCGCTGAGCAATTCCGGCCTGATTGATATTATTATTGCCTTTGGCGGTGCGGATCAGAACGGCTGGCGGGGCATGCGCTTTGCCACAATCAACCAGCTTGTCCAGGACGGTACGGACGGAAGATATGGAGATGAGACCGGAAGCAGCGCCTACCTGTACAAGGCGGAAAACGCCCACATGGGAGATAAAAGTTCACTTCAGCTTTTCCTTGAATACGTGAAGGAAGGGTATGTCAATTATGATGTCAGTTCTCTTGTTTTCTGGGACCATGGCGCGTCATACGGCGGGTTCGGCAATGATGAGAATTTTAATTATGACGAGTTGACCCTTACCGAGATCCAGGCCGGCCTGGAGCAAAGCGGCATCGGCAAGTTTGACATGATCGGCTTTGATGCCTGCCTGATGGGGTCGGTCGAAGTGGCGCGTTTTGTCTACCGGTATGCCACCTACCTGCTGGCTTCCGAGGAGACGGAACCCGGCCATGGCTGGAACTGGACGTCTTTTGTAAAAGAGTATGCCGCGCATGACAATATTACCAAGGCGATGACAAACAGTATTGGTAATTTTGTCGGTAATAACCATGAATACCAGGCTGACGGAAAAACCCTTTCAGCCGTCAAGCTGGATAAATTTAATGCGGTATCTACGGCACTGGACGCGTTTGCCCGGGATGTTGCCGACAATCTGGCGACCAGCGATGACTACAAAGACGCGATGATCCATGCCGTCACCAATGTCCGTGATTTCGGTGTGGAATCCCGGGAAGATGATCCGGTCAGCGTGGACTTGAAAGACCTGGTTAAAAAATTCCGGGACAAGGTGAAAAGTACCACCGCCCGTCAACTGTGCTACGCCCTTTTAACCGAGGTCAACGATTATATTTATTATTCCAGGCAGGACGGGACACGCCCCAGGTCTTACGGCATTTCGATTGCGCCGGTTCAAGGCGCGGTCGGCGACCAGACTGACACATATATGGTCAACACCGGCTGGGTTAAACTGCAGCAGGCCTATGCCAAGCTTAAAACGGATGATACCACGGAACCCACCGTTGAGGATTATAACTCAAACGCCAATTCCAATGATTATGACTGGGATGATGACTGGTATGACGACTGGCAGGATGACTGGCATAACGACTGGAGCAATAACGATGAATGGGATAACGATGACTGGGACGATGATGATGGCTGGGACGACTACTGGGGTTGGTATGATGACGACTGGTATTTTTCAGTCATTGACGCCGATGTCCCGCCGTTTTTGAGAGGGGAACGGGCCGCTTTTGTACCTGACGGGAGTTATCTGCGGGATGTGGCCGGCAGCTCCGGCGTAAAAGGGGTCTCGGCCACGTTTTCCGATAAAAACTTTGCCCGCACAACCACTATCTTCGGCTTTGAGCT
This sequence comes from Desulfosudaceae bacterium, assembly GCA_963674745.2. Lineage (GTDB taxonomy): Bacteria > Desulfobacterota > Desulfobacteria > Desulfobacterales > Desulfosudaceae > JBFMDX01. The sequence goes on from CAXXDV010000003.1 coordinate 640,099, forward strand.
TGATTTTGGCGAGGGCGGCGCCAGCGACCCCTATTTCCTGTCGGTGGCGGAAGTGGAAGCCTACCCGACAAAGACAAAAGGGCAGTATTTTACGCCGGCCTGGAACAAGAAATGGTACACGGTCGATTATGATGCCAATGCCCCTATGACCGAATGGATGCCCATGGTCTTTCAGCAGCGTTACACAACCGGTGAGGTAACCTATACCGAATACATGGCGGAAATCGATTATTACCAGGCAGAAAAAGATTACAGCGGTTATGATTTTCCCGCGGATTACGCCGTATTGCGTATTGTCGTGGACGAAAACAATCAGGTGGCCAATCATTTTGTCCAGACTTACAAGATTCTTTATGACGGTCCGGATGATGCGTATGGCAGAGTGCAGTTTGACAAGGTGACCCATCAGATACAGCCCGGTGATAAAATCCAGTTCTGGGCCTATGGCTTTCATCTGACGGATCCGGAACGGGATGACTGGTTTGAAACCGGTGATGTGATTACGTTTACCAAAGCGCCTGAATTCGGGGTGGAAACCCTGGAATTTGAAGACGAGGACGGCACCCCGTTGACATACAAATATGCCATGTGGGCCGAAGACGCCAGTAAAAACGGTGTGCTGACGACACCGGCGGGGGCCGGTGATGACGGCACCAACAATGATGCTGCCGGAGAGACCGGCGATGGCAGTAGTCACGGCGGTGGTGGCAGCTGCTTTATCGGCAGCGCGGCGGCTTCTATTTTTTAGAGCGCTCTTTAATTCTAAAAAAAGGATGTTGATATGCGAATACTTTCTTTTTTGTTGGCCGTCTGTATTATCGGCTGCGGGCACAACCTTCCCGCTGTCGAACAATCCCCGCCTGACACATCCGGACTGGCAAAGCAGAACAACCGCTTTGCGTTTGATCTTTACCGGCAGCTTTCACCGGATAGCGACAATCTTCTTTTTTCCCCTTATAGTCTGGTCAACGCGCTTTGTCTGACCCTGGGCGGTGCCCGGGGCGATACCAGGAAACAAATGGCTCAGGTGCTGGCGCTTGAAATGGGGGACGAGGACCTTTTTTCCGCTTTTTCCGCCATGAATAAAAGCATAAACAACATGAACCGAAAGGACGGCGTTTCGACTCTTTGCGCCAATGGCGTGTGGGCACAGGCCGGACATCCGTTTAGAAAAGCGTTTATGGCAATAGCCGGAAAGGCCTTTGACGCGGAAATACAGCAGGTCGATTTTGTTACCGGGTATGAATATCAGCGTCAACAAATTAACGACTGGGTGGAAAAGAAAACAAAGGATAAAATCACGGACCTTCTCTCATCGGGTACGCTTGACCCGCAGACCCGCATGGTACTGGTCAATGCCATTTATTTTAAAGGTGACTGGGCGGTGCCTTTTAAAGAAGACAGGACCAGAAAGGTACCGTTCTGGGTGACGCCGGAGACCTCTGTTAAAGTTCCCATGATGAGTCAGCAGGGCCCGTTTAAATATGCCCGTGATGACTATTTTCAGATGATCGAACTGCCCTACGAGGGGAAAGATGCCTCCATGCTGATCCTGCTGGGGCATCCCCGGGCCGCCATAAAAGCGATCGGGAAAATGCTGACCCCTGACTATGTTAATAATCTGTATAATCACATGAATGAGTTCGAGGTAAGGATTTTCCTGCCGCGGTTTAAAGTCGAGGGGAATCTCAGCCTGTCTGAGACACTGATAGCCATGGGCATGACGGACGCCTTTGATGACCGGGCGGACTTCTCAGACATGAACGGATCAAAAGATCTTTATATCAATGATGTGATCCATAAGGCCGTCATCGAGGTGGATGAAGAGGGCTCGGAGGCGGCGGCCGCAACAGGGGTGATCATGGAGACAAAAAGCGCCGTTTTCCAGGGCTTGACCTTTAAGGCCGATCACCCGTTTGTCTTTCTCATCCGGGAAAACACGACCGGGACGATTCTGTTTCTGGGACGGGTGATGAACCCGGTTTGAGGTTGGTTACAGCCGTTCGATGAGTTCCATCAGTTCATCAATGGAACGGCTGTAAATTGACTCTAAATCTTCGGCCACGTATATGGCGACTTTGCTGTTGTGCAGGCTGATCATGCCGTGCAGCAGGCTCCAGACCTGGATCAGCCGGCGGGTGACGAGGTCTTCTTCTACCGGCTGGGCGTATACTTCCCGGATGGCCTGTGCGGCCATATCGGCGATTTTCATGGAAATCCGAAGTTCTGTTGCAGACAGCTGCTCGTATGGTGTGCCCTTATAATCATTGTATTTCGGTGTCGGCAGTACAAACAAGATGTCATAATAGCGTGAATAGGTGATGCCGAACCGGATGTAGGCCTCGATCATGGCCCGGGCTTTTTCTTTTCTGCCCTTTTGGCTGTCCCCGGCTTCGTGCAATACGGCCTGGAGCATTTCAAACCCCTGGACAACCAGGCAGAGGTAAATTTCATCTTTTCCGGAGTAATAATTGTAAATATTCGGTGCCGTCATTTTGACCCGTCCGGCCAGGTTGCGCATGGTCAGGTTGCCGAGCCCTTCCCGGGCGATGATGTCCAGTGCCTGGTCGAGAATGGTGGCTTTTATTTTTTCTATGGTTTCCGGTCTGCGGGGTGTTTTCATGATTGATCGTCTGTAACGCGGTTCAGTTTTTTGCAGATTTTTTTATGTGCCCCATACAGGTTTAAAAACTGCTGGAACAGCAAATCATATGTCTTCCGGTTTTCGGGGCGGGGTTGATAAATTCCGTCAAACTCGATCAGGTCCGGAATATCATCAAACCCGATATGACCCAGAGCGACCGCGGCAATAAAAGCCGCGCCCCGGGCATTGGCCATCATGGGCTGCTTTACCCGGCGGATGCGCCTGTTCAGCACATCGGCAAAAATCCGGCACCAGAGGTCGGACCTGGCACCGCCGCCGATGATATTGATGGTATCCATTTTCCGGCCGATAAACCGCTCGACATACTTCAGGCTCCAGCGATTGTTAAAGGCCACGCCTTCCATGACGGATCGTACCATGTGAGCGGTGGTCGTGGTCTGGGAAAGGTTGAACAAACAGCCCCGGATGAATTCATTGTCAACCGGCGTTCGTTCGCCGTTAAGCCAGGGGGTGAAAATCAGGTTGCCGCTGCCGGCCGGCGCCCGGCCGGCCAGTTCATTGATGTGCCGGTATGGATTCTGTTCGCCGGTATCCTGTGAGGGGGCTGGCAGAATGTGTTCAATAAAATAGTCGACGGCTTCACCGGCAATATCCTGTTCATTGACGGCCTGATATTTACCCGGGATGGCGGTCGGAAACGAGGCCACTGAATGGAAGACGTCTGTCTTTTTAAACGGTACGATGCATTGCACCCAGGATGATGTCCCGATATACATGTGACCGGCAAAATCGTCGACCGCGCCGGAACCAATGCAGGCGGTCTGGTGATCCGGGGAACCGGCCACCACCGGTGTCCCGTGAGCGAGCCCCATACAATCGGCATTCTCATCGGTGATGGTACCCAGGATGTCGGTGGCCGCTATCAAAGGGGGCAGCTTTTCGCGGTCGATGCCAAATGTGTTGATCAGCCCCTGATCGTATCGGACGTTACGGATATCCCGGATATCGGTTATCCAGAACAGATGGATGGAGTCAAACGTGGCCGCGAATTCCCCGGTCAGCTTCATGTTGAGATAGTCTTTGCTGGGTAGAAACATATATGTTCGGTCATGGATTTTGGGGAAGGCATGTTTTACCAGCAGAACGTGGCCGATATCATCCTTGCCGGACAGGGTCGGTGCGCCGCCGGTGCGGGAGACCATCTTCAGTGCCTTGACAATCCCGTAACCGTCGAAGGATGGAAATCCGGCCATGGCTTTTTTAATGTACGGTCCGCCCCTGGTGTCCATCCAGGTAATGGCGTTCATCAGAGCGCTGCCATCCTTGTCGACCGCCACGGTACTGGAAAAAGTGCTCGACACGGAAACAGCGGCGATGTCCTCTTTTCTGACCGTGCCTTTGGTCATCAACCGGGCGGACGTCGTCACAACCGCCCGCCACCACTGGTCGGGATCCTGCTCCACTCCGCCGCCGGGAAGAAAAAAAAGATCCGCTTTTTCAAAAGCAAAATCAACAACCCGGCCGGTAACGGAAATCAGCGCGGTTTTTACGCCGGAGGTGCCGTGGTCAACGGCCAGTATGTATTTTTCCGTGCTCATATTCTTTACCGCTTTAAGGCCTCAATTTTTCCCAAAGCGAACATCTTTATCTGATATACTATTAAATATCAAGGCTGCCCGAGGTCAGCATTTGTGCTGCTTCCATCATGTCCATTGTTGTTTTGTCGCCGTTTTCTTCAATGATATCGATCAACAGTTGTTCGCTGGAAGATGGCGTATGGGCTTTATTCTTTTCAAGAATACCGGGAATCAGCGATATAAAGTCCATGGGCTTGACACCGCCTTCCGGCGGGAAAATGCCCTTGCGGGTAATTTTGCCCTGCTGAAGCAATATGGCACCAACGGCGGCCGGAATACCGGTGCCTTCTCCCAGGGCCTGGGAATCCGATGCCAGGTGAAACCGCAATTCCTGCCGCCGGCCGTCTTTGATACCGGTAACCACTGTTGACGTACAACCCTTCTGACCTGAAAATTTGGTTTCTTTTAAAATGCGTTCCCGCTCCCGGATCAGAAAAGCGGTTGAGAAATCATAGGGCGTGACGGTCATTCCCCCGATGTCCAGAGGGGTTTTGTCGGCCAGGCCCAGTCGGCATACGTCCATGGTCAACTGATAATAAGCCGCCGGCAGAATCGTGCCCCGATTGGTTACCCGTTGAACGTTCAGGTATTGTGGTAACGTTACCTGTTCGGGGTGAGGGTAGGGGTATACCATGATGTCGTCACCCAGAATGGGGAATTCAAATGTCCGGCGAAGGGCCATACCGTCTTCTTCAAAAAATTTGACATGTTGAAGTTTGCCGTCAAGGTACATGGGAATATCAATGGACATGCAATGGAAGCGATGACCGATGACGCCCTTACCCTCAAAGGGTTCGCCTCCGTGGGCGTGAAAGATATCGACGGCCTCGGTTTGGTCGAGCATATGGTCGGCGGCGAATTTGGCCAACAGGTTGGTGGCACCGGGGGAGTTCCCCATACCGATGACCATGGTAATGCCGGCCTGTTCGGCACGTTCGTTCATGGCCAGCAGGTCGAAGGTGACATCCACGTCGTCGCAGATATCCAGATAGTTGATGCCGCACGCAATGACCGTTTTGACGATGGGCATGACGGTTTTGTAAAACGGGCCCACGCAATTGACCACCAGATCGCATCCCGTGATCGCCGTTCTGACCGACTCCGGATCAAGGGCATCTATGGTTACGGCGGCGACATGGGATTTTCCCATTTCAGTCACCAGCGCTTCAGCTGTATTGAGATCAATGTCACCGATAACCACCTGGTCAAAGGTATCATCTTCGGCCAGGGTTTTGACTACCACCCGGCCGACTGCGCCACACCCGCCTAAAATTATTACTTTTGCCATTGTACAAGCCTCCTGAATAAATAATTGAACAAAGTTAAATTTAACTTAGTTCATCAAAAGGGTGTTGTCAAGAAAAAAAATAATATTCATCATATTGCAGGGGCACGGCGCGCCGTGCCCGAATGCAGGACGTTTTCCTCATGTGCCCGGCGTCGCGTCCGATTGTGAATCACGTCCATCAGGGCACGGCACGCCGTGCCCCTACAAATAACGTTTCATTATCGCCTCTTTTTTGGCGGGGGCGGCGTCGATGACGGCCTGGGCAGCGGCGATTTTCTTTTCAAGGGCTTCGATTCTGGAAACAATTTGTTTTTGTTTTTTTAGCGAAATAATCGGAACAGGAAAATTTTCATAAAATGATGCCGGTACGCGTCGGTGACCGCTTGACCCGGTCATCACTTTTTCCGCTGCTTGCCGCACTGCTTTTCGATTCAGCAAGGCAAAAAGATACTCCGGCATAAAGTTGGCGGTATTGGCGCGTATGACATGAAATTCACTGCTGCCCATGCCAAGGCCATTGGTCAACCCTTTGGCCAAGGCGCATTTGCCGTTTTCCATGCAAGGAGTGATTTTAGCGACAATAATGTCATTTTCGGCAAAATAGGTGTAGCTGCCTTTGCGAAGTTCGCCCAGCGGTCTTTCGACAAGGCTGGCGATAAACCCGGCCTCTGAAACAGAGGCCATTTCGACAAAAGAGACCAATGTGTCGTTATTGACTGTCTTTATTTCGGCTTTAGAGGGATTTATTTTAGAGACGCTATCTATGCCCAGCTTCTTTGACGATTTTGCTTTGGTTGATATGTCGGATGTGAGTGCCTCTATGCTTTGTTTTGCGTCGGTCAACGTTTTCTGGGCTTTCTCGGTTTCTTTTTCAACAACTTTGCATGCATCCGCTATTTGCTGTTGAACATCAAGCGGCGGAAGAGGGATTTGAAAATTTGAAATAGTATCGGTATTTATTTCTTTATATTTGGAACCAGCTGGGACCAAATTCTCTAGAATTGGTCTCAAATAAACAAAAACTTGGTATAAGTATTCATAATCAATCAATTTTGGATTGCAAACAAAATTTTTATACCCTTGGTTGGTAGCTGTTGGAACACGGTTTATACACACCTCTCCAATTGTTGCTCGACTGGAGAAAATGACTGTATTCAATGGTAATAGGGTAGTAACTTTAAGCCCTTCTTTGGTAATCTTGCGTTGAGTGTCGGTAAGATATTTTTGTTTGGTATCAACAAGTGTTGCCCAACAAATATCCCCTCCCTCCCAATAAACCGCTTTTTTGGTATCTGGTGTACCACCATTCAATATTTGTGTCACACTTGATAGTTTTACTTTAGGCCATCTTGTTTCAATGTCGCTCTTTTTATACGCCAACAAGGCTAACTGCTTTTCAAACACCGCCCGTGAAAAATCCAGCATATCCACCAGCCTCGCCGAGTTGGCCACTGCTTGCAATTCATCGGGAATCGCGCCCAGCTCCCCATCAAAATTCGCAACAACGTAATGATTGAGCTTGGCCGGGTTCCGGCGGTTATAACGCGTGGGATGATCCCGATCCGGCCCATCATAAAGGGCGGTGACGTGCTTGCCGGTGGCGTCTTCGATGAGTTTGATGCCCTCGTCGCCCTTGGATGAACTCCATTCATAACCAAGAAAATGCTTGATCTCTTTGGTTCCGGAAGGGCTGCGGATGATCAATACCGGGTTGCGCTGGTTGCTTGCCATCACAAAATGGTAAAGTTTGTCGCGCTCGATGGCTTGAACAAAATTCAGGTAACGTTTGGCGATCTCCTCCTCCTGTTCGGATTTAGGAAGCCCCTGAAATTTTCTTAACTTGCGCAGGTTGACCAACTCGGCGCTTTTCTTAAATTTATCGGCATAAGGTTTGAAATGTTCATGTCGGATCCAGGCACCGTCAATATCACTGTTCAACAGTGTTTGATAATCATCCACCGGCACATTGATATGGGCGCAATACTGCTCGATTAAATGCCTGTCCTTGTATAGCGCATGTTTTCGTTTATTGCCGCCATGGCCTTTGAACCACTCTTCCACCCGCTCGCGGTAATGCTCGGCTGTGTCCGGCGAGGTTTGTTTGCGGCGCAGAAACAGGGTAACGGTGTTGGTGCCGGTCTTGCCGAAAGTGCCGCTGCCGAATTCGGCGATGGCGATAATATCGAAATATTGCAGCAGAATTTCGCGGGCACGGATGTAAGTGGCGCCGCCGTTGGAGAGAATCGAAGATGGTAGAATAATGGCGGCCACACCTCCGGACTTGAGCAGTTGTTTGGCGCGCTCCACGAAAAAAGTCTCGATGCTGTTGGCCGTTTCGGCATCGTGAATGGTTTTTGTAAGGGTATAGGCCTCACGTTCCTGGTCGGGAAGGGTTTCAAGAAAACCGCGTACACTGTAAGGCGGATTGGCGACCAAAAGGTCGAAGTTTCCGTCACGGATGTCGGGAAAGGCTTCGTGGGCGTTGACCAGGGCATCACCGTAGCAGATATGAATATCCTGCTGACCGTACATAAAGGCCGAAACCTTGGCAACCTTGGAAAGTCTGTACTCCTTTTCCATGCCGTACATGGCCCGGTGATATTCGGCCAGATCAGACTGTGGTTTGTGTTGCTTCAGCAAGGGCTGGATCTGGAGCGCCAGTTCGGTGAGAAAATGCCCGGCGCCGCAGGCAAAATCTATGGCCATGGGCGGCGTGGGGCTGTTTTTGATCAGGCTTTCCAGGGGCAGGCTCATCAGGATAAAACGGCAGATCGGCATGGGGGTGAAAAACTGGCCTTCGCTCTGTTTGATGCCCTGATCAAGAAAGCCTTCAAACATATCCCCCAGAAACTGGTTGTGGCCGTTCTGATTGGTGAGCCGGATGTTTTGCCACATTTGCAGGATTTTAAGCAGCACCTCGGCATTTTGGTAAAACAGCTTTTCGTTGTGAACGTCGATAAATGAAAAATCGTTGTTGGTAAAAAATTTCTGTTGAATGAACAGGTTCCAGACTGCCCGCTGGGTGGCATCCGGGTTCTGCCGGATGAACCGCAGCGCGTTATTGACGTCGTTCTGGTTGATATAGGTGATGTCTTCGCCGAGAAACTTACCCATGCCCGACTGATAAAGCTGTTACATCCGGTCCATCAGATCGAAATGGGTGTCGTAGGCCACGCCTTTCCAGTAAAACTTGAGATCGTCGGGATTCTCGATTTCGTCCACCAGTTTGCACAGGAACAAATTAACAAGCTTGTCAAAGGCGTTTTCACGGCCCGATACATTATGCTGCCGTAGAATCGTAGCAAACTCATGGTATTTCTTCTGCTGGTCGGAGGCGGAAATAATGTGCAGATCAGCCAGGGAATACTTGTCCTTGCCGATTTGGTAGGGCTGAATATTGTCTTCAAATATGCCCCTGCTGGTGAAATCAAGCTTGTAGGTGTCGCGCCAGACCGCAAAACGCTCCTTTACGTCCGTGGCATTGTTGAAACTTTTAAAATGCGGGTTGTCGGCCAGGTATCTTTCATTATCCCGGTGGGCGATGATATGACTATGATAAATCACTTGATCGTTTTCAAAATCCGCGGTGTAAAGGCACAGGAACTGGGTTTCACTGATTTGCTGGGCATAGGAAAAAAGTTGATCACCGTCTTGCTGTGTTTTGTTCCAGGCTTTTGTAAACTCGTTGCCCGCTGTTTTACATTCAATAAGCAGCAGCGGTTTACCGAAGTTATCCCGGACAAGAATATCCGCCCGCCCGCCGCTGGCGCCCCGGCCCAGTTTCCATTTTGGCTCCAGCTCGATGTGCTCCGGCTTATAGCCCTTTTCCAGCAATCGGTGAACGCACTCGAACACGACAAAATTTTCATTGGCTGAAAAATTACAGGTTTGGCGTTCGTTGACAAACAGGCCGTCGCTCTCCGGGTACTGGAGGCTTTGCTTGGGGATATCAGCAGCCAGAGGGTAGGTCCCGATAGTTTTAAGGTAACCGGATTGGCTTTTCGTAAATCCCAGGATTTCAAGCATTTTACAGATATTGTCTTGAGTGATCATAACGCGATTTAATCCTTTTTGCCTTTTATACCGCCAGTCCCAACAGAAGGGCCTTCTTTCATCACCTCCCATCGTCCGGCCTTGGTCGGTCCTACATGGCGGATTTTTCCAGCCTGTTTGAGCTTTTTCAGATGGTATTTAATACCGTTTTCAGAAATACCGATCTGTTGCGCCAGGCGTTTACCCGTTATCGACGGTAAAGACATCATGAGAACCATGATTTTTTCTTGGGTAGTTTCTTGGGTAGTTTCTTGGGAAGTTTCTTGGGTAGTGCTACCCATAATATCTTCCCCTTTATAAGAGGGCCGGTCAAAGGCGGCAATAAAAAGGCCGCCGACCTCTTTAAATTGTACGGTCGGTTCTTTTTCCAGAATCAGGGTCATGCCCCGTCCCCAGGCCTCCACCATGTCAATGCGGCGGAAGAGATCGGCGATCAGCGGGTTGCGGCGTTTGGAGACATTGCCCTTGCGCAGATCGTCGATGGTCAGGTTGCCGTAAAGCTTTCCGGGATTGCGGATTTCCACGCGGTCTTTGAAGACGGCCACCTGCACGTAATCGGGATCGTAATAGTCCCGGTGACAAAAGGCGTTGATGATGGCCTCCCGCAGGGCCTCCACGGATATTTCCGGCACATCCACCCGGCGCATCCCTTCCAGCCGCATGCCGATATGAATATTTTTTAAAATGTATTTCTGGGCCTCATCGATCAGCTCAAGGATATCACCGTCAAAATCGTGCCGATCGATGATAGTGGCGGTTTGGGTGGTCAGAAACACCGCGCATCGTAATTGCAGCGGTTTTTTGCCGAAAAAAAGTCTGGCTGCGTTGAGCAGACGTCCGTCTTTAATGAGCCCCAGTTTGGTCAAGGTATTGGCCGTATTATCCCAGGCAAGGTTTGCCCGGGCCACAAAGCGTTTCAGTTTGACCTGGCTAATGTCGGCCGGGGTAATTGTGCCGGGTTGATTGTCCCACCGCATGGATTCCCGGCTCTGGGCGGTCAGCAAAACGCTAAGTTGTTTTACACTCAGTTGACGGTCTTCATCGGCGACCCGCATAAAAGCCCGGCCATATGCAAAGTAGGGCGTGTCGTTACCACTGAACTCGATTTTGATGCACCGCTTGCCTTTGATGGTAACTTTTGTAACTTTTGGGAATATCTTGGGTTCGATATGAGCGGCAATGGCCTGGGACAGATCACGCAGGGTTTTGCCACCGACCGGCATCCCGGTGGCGACACCGTCATTGCGAACCCCGAACCACAGTGTTCCGGCCTGGTGCTTGTTCAATATGGCCGTCATGGATATGATCCCTTGCTTTAGTTCGGCCAGGCTTTTTTTCAACTCAACAGTCTCGCTCTCGTGAAGGTCATGCTTTGTCATTGGATTATTCCTTCCATGGATTCTCTTTTATGGCATCCTGCCTGATTGTTATACCTATGCTGCGCCCCTTTTCTGAGATACCCTTTAATATAACATCCGCCGGAGCTTGTAAAATAAAAATGCGGATAAAAAACAAATAAATTTCGGTTGGTTGGTAACCGAAAACAGGGTACGGCACGCCGTGCTCAAAATGGAAACGATTCACAATCGGGCACGGCACGCCGTGCCCCTACGGTTCGGGGTATCCCGTTGACATTGTAGGGTGGGCGACCGGCCGGTCTCCCAATTGTTCGCGATCCGGGATAGGGCGACCCGCCGGTCGCCCCTACAAGGCGCAGCAAATAACCCTGCCCCGCCGTTCGTCCGATTGTGTCGGTATGTGTGTGTAGGCACGACCCGCCGGTCGCCCCTCAGGCTCCGGCAATTAACCCTGTCGTACAGGCCCCGGCAATTAACGCTGGTCCGCCGTGCCCCTAAGGGTTTCCGCGGATGATGCGGATGATCAGGTTCTCCAGGATCAAACGCTGGTCCAGGCGGCTGCTCTTTAGCTGCCGGTCGGTTTCTGCCAGCGCCGTTAAAGCGGCCAGCAGTTCGGTAGTTGAAAAGGCGGCGGCTTTTTTGAAGTTCTGATAGGTGGGAAAAGGGCTGGCCGGGTTGGGGGAAATCAACAGATCAGAGGTTGGTGCTTTACGTTTGCCCGGTTTTTTGCCCGTGTCCTGGTCAGGCAGCAGCGCCTGTTGCTGGTCGAGGTGTTCGCGGATCCGGTTATCATAGTCGGTTATAGCCGGCAGCGTTTTTTTTCTGAAAGCGTCAAAAGGCATTGCATCATGCCAGTTCTTGTTTTGATCGTTGTCCATAAAGTCACGGATAACCAGCAACTTCCGGGTCTGGTTGACGATGGCGGCAATTACCTGGAGTGGGTGCAGGGGCTCGGCGCCGGATAAAAGGCTGTCCAGCAGAAAAAGGGCCTGGGGAATATTCCTATCAAAAAGTGCCCCGGTGAGCTCATAAATCGGGTCTTTTTTTGTCCGCTTGAGCAGTTCGGTGACATCCGAAGCGGTTATGACCGTGCGGTCGCCTGTGAAAGCGATCAGTTTTTCCAGGCTGCTATGAAACGTCCGCAGGTCAAATCCGGTCATGTTGCGCAGTGCGTTAAATGCGTCCTGGGCCATGGTTTTCCCCCTGGCTTCAAGAACAGTCCGCATGATTTCGGCAAGGGCTGTTTCCTGTTTGGCGCGATCCGCACGGTTGTCCCGGGTGGGGACACTGCAATCGATCACAACACCCCGTTCTTTTATGGTTTTGTATAGCTTGCGTCGTTTATCGACATTTTCGGCGGTGATCAGCAGGTGGTTGCCGGGTGCGAATCCTTTTTCAATGGCTGTTGTCAAGGTGGTGACCGCGTCAGCGACAGTTGTTGGGCCCAATGCCCGGTCACGACAATAACCGGTTATCGTTTCAAGCCATGAGGGATCATTGTCTGTTGCTTCAGCGTCTTTTTGATGGATCCGTGAGCGGTCGTCGGCGGACATGTCCTCTAAATCGATGTCCATCAATGATAGCAGTTTTATAAACAGGTCGGCACCCTTTTTCAGATTCCCGTCCGTGACGGACGTTTTGATCCGTTGAACCAGATCACCGGCGTTATCTTTGGAATAAAAGATGCCGGCATCCGTCAGACCGATTACTTTGGACTCCGCATCCAGCGAAAAGGTATTGACGCGCTCAACAGCCTCATACGTGTTGTCATCGGTCCCGGCCAGTTCTTCTAAAGAGAATTCCCGGCGATCTTCGGGGATGATACGGTCGATCAATTTCTGATAAACTGATTTGTAAAGGTATTCTTCGCCGAAAATCAGGTAGACGCCGGCCGGTGAAAAATCGTCACTGATATAAGATTTAAACTGGCTGTAGGTTATTTCGGCCATTATTGGCTGTTGCGTTTGTTTCGAATGGTTATAATGATTAAACATATGGCGGCAAATATGGCTGCCGCCAGGCCGATCGTCTGGGATGTGGAAAGAAAATCAAATATCGGCCGACCTCGTTCATCGCCCCTGAAGAGTTCGATAAAGGATCGAGACAGACCGTAAAGCAGAAGATAGAAAAAAATCATCCGCCCGGAGAATTTACCTGAGCGGTGCATCAGCAGCAGGACAAGGAAAATCAGAAAATTACCGGCCGAACTGTAAAGCTGGGTCGGATGCAAAGGCGTGTGCAGTGGCCAGGCCAGGGAGTCCTTGTTGGTGAAGGTGACGGCCCAGGGCAGGCTGCATGACTTGCCGTAGCAGCATCCGGCAAAAAAGCATCCGATTCTGGCCACGCTGTGGGCCAGGGGCGTACCGACCGCAATTATATCCATGATTTTGCCTAACGGCAATTTCTGCTGTCTGACATAGATAAGCACAAAGGCAAAGCCGGCCAGAAAACCGCCATAAAATACCAGCCCGCCCTTCCAGAGCTTGAAAATTTCAAGCGGATCGTCGCGGAATAATGGAAAGTACAAGACAACGTAAAACAAGCGGGAACCGACAAGTCCGGCAATAATGCTGTAAAAAAAAAGATTCAAAAGCGGTTCAGATGGCAATTCCTGCTTTTTGGCCTGATAAAGAACAAACCAGAGCGCGGTCAGCAGCGCCAATGCTGAAAAAAAGCCGTAGGTATAAATGGTCAGCGGGCCGATTTTAAATAAGACAGGATGCATGGTTATACCGGTACTTTTTTTACGATAATAAAGAACAGCAGCACGGCCATTCCAATGGAAATGGCACTGTCAGCCAGGTTGAAAGCCGGCCAGTGCATCAGATACAGGTCAAAATCAAGAAAATCGACCACCGCGCCGTAGCGGAACCGGTCGATCAGGTTGCCCACCGCCCCGCCGAATATAAGGGACAGCCCGGCCAGTAAAAAGGGATGCTTGCGGGGGGTCTTGACATACAGGTAGAGAATGAACCCCGCGGCCAGCAAAGACACCAGAATAAAGAGGGTAATGCGGATCTGGTGTGTTTGCCCGGCCAGAAAGCCGAAGGCGCCGCCGGGGTTGTGGACCCGGGTAATATTAAAGAACCCGGGAATAACGGTAATGGTCTGATATGCTGAAAGGTACTTCAGAATTATCAGTTTTGTGACCTGATCCAGTAGGATGGTCAGGCCGGCAACAATAAAAATGATCAGATGTTTAGGGCTCATTCTTTATGCTTTACATTCTGTCCAGGGCATCCCGGCATCGCTTGCAGAGGGTCGGATGGGTCTGGTCCTGCCCAACGCTGACATCATAAATCCAGCAACGCTCGCATTTGTTCCCCGGCGCCTGGCTGACCGCAATAGAAAGACCTTCCAGTTCCCGGCTTTGAAAACCGGCCGTTATATCCCCGCGGCCTGCCAGTTCTACCCGGGAAACAATAAACAGCTGTCGGAGGATGTCGGTATATTTTTTCAATACCTTTGCCGGTCGATGCTCCGCGTTCATGGTAATCTGGGCATCGAGGGGATGACCGATCAGTTTCTGGGCTCGCGCCGCCTCCAGGGCCTTGGTGACCTCCCCGCGGATTTTGAGCAGGATTGCCCATTCTTCAGCCAGCTGGCGGTCTTCCCAACGGGTATCGGCTTCCGGCAGCAGGGCTAAATGAATGCTTTCCGGCGCATTCGTTTCTTCGGGAAGAAACCGCCACAGTTCTTCGGCTGTAAAAGGAAGGATCGGCGCCATGAGACGTGCCAGGCTGCTGATGATGGTATACATGACGGTCTGGGCGCTTTTTCGGTCAGGGTCCTTCGGGGCCGCCGGGTATAAACGATCTTTCATGATGTCGAGATAGAAAGCGGACAGGTCCACCGTACAGAAATTATAGAGCCGGTGATAGACGACATGAAACTCATACTCATCGTAGGCCTGACGGAGTTTGTTGATCAACCGGCCCAGGCTGAGCAGCATATAACGGTCGAGTTCAGGCATGTTTTCCAGGGGAACGACGTCCCTGGCCGGAGAAAAGTCGGACAGGTTGCCGAGAAGGAAACGGCAGGTGTTCCGGATTTTTTTATAGGCATCACTGAGCTGGTTGATGATGTTGTCGGAAATGCGGATATCTTCCCGGTAATCTGATGCCGCCGCCCATAACCGCAGGATTTCGGTCCCGTACTTTTTGATGATTTTATCCGGGGCAACCACGTTGCCGACCGACTTGGACATTTTCTTGCCTTTGCCGTCCACGACAAAGCCATGCGTCAGAACCGCCTTATACGGGGACGTGCCCCGGGTGCCCACCGCCGTCAGCATCGCGCTGTGAAACCATCCCCGGTGCTGATCGCTGCCTTCCAGGTAAAGGTCGGCCGGCCAGCCCAGGTTTTTCCTCATTTCAAGAACCGCAGCATGACTGACGCCGGAATCAAACCAGACATCAAGGATATCGTTTTCCTTGATCAGTTCTTTTGAGCCGCATGAAGGACAGACGGCATCGGCACCGATAAAGGTTTCAGCGTCCGTTTCAAACCAGATGTCCGAACCGTTGGTTTTAAACAGGTCATATATTTTTTCCTGAATCGTTTTGTTCATCAGGACAGCGCCGCAGACCTTGCAGAAAAAAATCGTGATGGGGACACCCCAGGAACGCTGGCGTGAAATACACCAGTCCGGCCGGTTTTCAATCATGCCGTAAATCCGCTCTCTGCCCCAGGCGGGAATCCAGGTGACCTTGTCTATCTGTTCCAGTGCCTTCTGACGCAGGCCGGTTTTTTCCATGGAAATGAACCATTGCGCCGTGGCCCGGAAGATAACCGGTTTTTTACAGCGCCAGCAATGGGGGTAGGAATGGGTAAAGGACGCCTCTTTGATCAGGGCCTGTTGTTCCGCCAGTTTTTCAGTGATGACGCTGTTGGCCTTAAACACGAACTGGCCTGCAAACATTTCGACATTTTCTGAAAAACAACCGTTGTCTTCAACCGGTGAGTAGATGTCGAGCCCGTATTTCAGTGCGGCTTCGTAGTCTTCGGCACCATGACCGGGAGCCGTATGCACGCAGCCGGTACCGGCTTCAAGGGTAACATGGCGGCCGTTGATGACCAGGGATTTCCGGTCATATAAAGGATGGGAAAACGCTCTTTTCTCAAGCAGGGTACCCGGGAAACGCTTGAGGACCGTGTATTCGGCGATATCGAAGGCTCCCATGCAGCGGCTGACCAGTTCCGAGGCCAGGATCAGCACGCCGTGATCGGGTGTTTCAACGGCCGCGTATTCGAATTCCGGGTGCAGCGCGATGGCCAGGTTGGCCGGCAAGGTCCAGGGGGTCGTCGTCCAGATGACGATGGAAACGGATTTGTCATTTAATTCCGGCATGATGTCGGACAGGTCGTCTCTGGCCGCAAATTTGACGTAAATTGACGGCGACGGCACATCGGCATATTCAATTTCCGCTTCGGCCAGGGCGGTCTGGCAGCTGCAACACCAGTGAATCGGTTTTTTATGCCGGACCAGATTCCCGTTAAGGGCGAACTGGCAGCATTCTCTGGCAATAACGGCTTCGTATTCATAGTTCATGGTCAGATAGGGGTTTTCCCATTCTCCCATGACGCCAAGCCGTTTAAATTCATCCCGCTGAATATTGATATATTTATCCGCGTACTGCCGGCACAGGCCCCTTTTTTCAACCTGTGACAGGGTGTGCTTTTTTGAGCCCAGCTCTTTATCGACATTATGTTCAATGGGAAGGCCGTGACAGTCCCAGCCCGGTACGTAACTGGCGCTGAAGCCGACCATTCTCCGACTGCGAATGATAAAATCTTTTAATATTTTGTTTAAGGCATGGCCGATATGAATCCTGCCGTTGGCATAGGGCGGGCCGTCATGCAGGATAAATCTGGGTTTGTCCTGGGTGGCGGTGTTGATTTTTTCATAAAGCCGATCCGTTTCCCATTGTTTTAACTGTTCCGGTTCACGCTGGACCAGGGAAGCCTTCATTGGAAACGATGTTGAAGGCAGGTTCAGCGTTTTTTTGTAATCCATGGTGTCCTCCGGTAAAAGGTATAAACAACGCCCTATGTAAAGCAGAAACCCCGCAGGTGTCAAGCAAATACCTGACCAATGGCGGAGGGCCAGAGCCCCAGTAATACTCACAATTGACTCGTAAAGGCATTTGTGTTTGACGGCAACGTAAAAAGTTCAAGGCCAAGGCGCGCAAATCTTGAGGAATGCAGCGTACTTAGGCGTACGTGAAATTCCGAAAGATGCAGCGCAACGCCGGCATTGGGCTTTTTACGTTGCCGTCGTTATTGATAGCTGTGCAGGCCGGGCAGAAGGTTGACGCCGAAGTAGGTGAAAATGACGGCCGCGAAGCCGATAATGGATATCCAGGCAATGGTTTTGCCCTGCCAGCCCCGAACCAGCCGGGCATGAAGCAGGATGGCATAAATAAACCAGGTTACCAGGGACCATGTTTCTTTGGGGTCCCATCCCCAGTAACGTCCCCAGGCGGTATTGGCCCAGACCGCGCCGGTGATGATGCCGATGGACAGGAAGAAGAACCCGAAAATAACGCTCTGGTAAATCAGGTCGTCCAGCACCTCCGCCGGTGGCAGCAGGGTGGCGGCCAGAGAATTTTTTTCCGTATCTCCGCCACGTTTCAACCCGATATACAGCAGGCTGATGCCGAAAGCGATGGCAAAGGCAGCATAACCGAGAAAACAGGTGATGACATGGGCGGTCAGCCAGTTGCTCTGCAAGGCCGGTATGAGCGGTTTGATCTGCTGGTCGATATCCGGCGACAAAGAAGCGTATGCCAGGGCGATGAATGCCAGGAGCACGGCAATGGCGCCGAAGGTCCGGGTTTTGAATTTGATTTCCATAAACAGGTAAATCGCACCGATGGAAAAGGCGAAAAAGACAAGTGATTCATAGAGGTTGGACAGGGGTGCGTGGCCTATCCCCATCTGATGGGATTCGATCCAGCGGGTAATAATGCCGGCCAGGTTGAGCATTACCGCTGCCGCCGTGACAATCGTACCCGCTTTTTCAGCCGGTTTGAACTTAAAGGAGAAACCCGCCATGTAACAGACCACCGCCAGTCCGTAGACAAAGGTTGCTATTGATAACAAGAACGCGCTTTCCATACAGCTTTCCTCATTTATTACACGGTGTCTGTGTTAATTATTAATTCCGTCAGTTTGTGGCTCAGCATCCGGGCCTTATTCCTGGCCGCCGTCTGATTTTTGTTGGCTTTACCATAAACCGTTACCGTCGTTTTATTTCCTGAACCGGTCAGTTTGACGCAATATCTCTGATGGGAAAGGAAGAACGTAATATAAATGCCGGCGATAATCATCAGAAAACCGGCATAAACCAGGGGTACGCCCGGGTCATTTCTCATCTGCAGGCCGGTATAAAATACCGGCTCAAGACCGTTGACCGTGATGATCACCTCGCCCTGCCGCATCTTGTCAAAGCCGCGGAATTTAACCGGCAGGGCCACCATTTCCCGATCGTCTCCCCTTGTCAGGGTGCCGATGAGGGTTTCGCCGATGTTGTGTTTCCCTTGAAACAGATATTCGTGAAGGAGCCTGTTGGCCGTAAATTTTCCCAGGTCCTCGGGGAGGTTGACGGCCTGGCCGATGTCAACGGTTTTTTGATACTGCATACCGGTTTTGCGGCTGGTAAAGGTGAGATCGATGTTTTTGGCCGAGGCCGTGCCGTAGCTGGACTGAAAAATGCGTACCCCCCGGAAACCAAGCGGTTTGTTGACCAGGATGTCCTTTTTCAAGACGAGTTCATTGCCATCCAGGATAGACAGGCTGGAACGGTACTCTTTGGGTTGGCCGTTATCGTGAAAGGAAACGCTAAAGTCATCACAACGAACGGAAAACCCCAGGTTATAAGGCTGGTCTGAATTGGTCAGAAAAACATGGTCGGTGGTTTCGCCTTCCGGCAGGTTGATATAACCTTCAAAACCAAATAAAGAACCGATCAGCGCACCGGCCAGAAGGACCAGGATGCTCGAATGAACGATATAAACACCCAATCGGGAGAAACGGCCTTTTTCAGCAAACAGGAAGATATCGTTGTCTGCCTGTTGTTCGGCGGTCCTGGAGAACTTCCGTTTAATCCGGGCCCGGAAAAGGGGCAGCACCTGGTCAACCGGTTTGTCTATCGTAACCGGCTCGGTGGCGCCGGATTTGCTGAAAGCGTTGGGAGAAAAAGAGGGGGTTTTTTCGAATACGATTTTAAAAACGGTTTTGATGCGATCCAGGGAACAGGCCAGGATGTTTAACGCCAGTAACAGCAGAAGCGCCTGAAACCAGAGAGAATGGTACATATCCAGAAGGTCGAGGCGGGACAGAACGGCGTAAAGTCGGTCGCCGAAATAATTCTGGTAATAAACCGTCGGCTTGTTCTGGGGGATCAGCGTGCCGATAACAGCAGCAGCGGCAATGGTTAACAGGATCCAGACCGTCAGCTTGATTGACGTCAGCTTTTTCCAAAGGGCCCCGGCAGGGGTTGATGTTGATTTTGACTCGGTCATTATATTATTACTCTCAGAGACATCCGGGTTTACTATGTTCGTTTGTAAATAACAAAATCCTCTGGTAAAGATCAATAGAAATATAACATATTGAAGGTTCATTTTCCGATTAGTTATAGTATACGGTTCAGTTCAGCCAAAGGTCTTGGAAGGGGCCAAGGGTTCAAGGGTTCAAGGGGTCAATTGAAAGGTAGGGGATTATGCCTGAAACCGTATTGTATGTAGTTGCCTGCCCTGTGGGTAATTTGGAGGATATCACCATAAGGGCTTTGAATGTATTGGGCCGGGTGGATATCATTGCCGCCGAAGATACCCGGGAGGCCCGCCGGTTGTTGTCTTACCATAAAATTGAGGCCGGCGGCCGGCTGGTATCCTGCCATGAACATAACGAACAGGGACGCCTGGCTGATTTGATTGTCCGCTTGCAGCATGGCGAGTCACTGGCCCTGATAACCGATGCCGGCACGCCCACCGTGTCCGACCCCGGTTTCCCCCTGGTCAGAAAAGCCATTGAAGAGGGTATTCCGGTGATCCCGGTCCCGGGCCCGTCCGCCGTAACCGCCGCCCTGGCCGTCAGTGGCCTGCCGACAGATTCTTTCTTTTTTGAGGGTTTTTTGCCGAAAAAACCGGGCAAACGGGGAAAACGTCTGGAAGTCCTGGCTGATATCCCGGCCACCCTGGTGTTTTTTGAGTCACCCCGGAGAATTACCGAAACGCTGAGGGAAATGGTGAATTGTCTGGGTGACAGGGCAGGGGTGGTTTGCCGGGAAATGACCAAGCCGTACGAAGAATTCGTGCGCGGGCGGTTAACGGAAATTCTGCAGGTGTTGGAACAGCGTCCGTCCGTCAAGGGAGAGATTACCCTGGTGGTGGCGGGAAATACGGAAAAAACCCCCGGGTTTGATCTGGAGGACATCCGCCGGGAAGTTGAAAACGCCGACTGCGGTGCCTCGGAGCTGGCCTCAAGATTGTCCGCCAGGTACGGTGTCGCTAAAAAAAAGGTGTATAAAGAAATCCTGCGGGTCAAAAAAGAGATGGAAGACACCTGATCTCCGGCGGGGTATCATTTCCTTAAAACAAATCAGGGAATAAAAAGATGACAGAAGCACAGGTAATTTATGATGACAGTTCTCGTTCGCTGATCCGGGCCGAAAGGGGAACGCTGGAAACGGTCAAAGGGATTCATATTGTTCGTCTTAAAGGGTCAGACTATGAGATGGGACGACAGCACGGTCTGCTGGCGGCCGAGGTGTGCGGCGACATTGTTCCCGAATATTTCGATTCATTTCTTAAAACCCTGGTGGCACATGTCGTCCCGCCCCTGGCCGGCCCTGGAGCAGCCATGCTCAAATCCCTTTTCTATTATTTAAACCGGAAGCGGATCGGCAGCCAATTGCCTGATCACACCCGGGGTATGTGCGATTCCCAGGGGTTTAAGGCCCGTCATTACGCCAAAATGCTGCTGGTGCCGGACATTCTTCATTACCTGATCGGCAAATCAATGCCCATGTTTGTCTCGTCCCTGTCGTGCAGCGGTTTCATGGTCAGAGACAACGCCACGGCCGACGGGCGGCTGCTGGTGGGCCGAAATTTTGATTTTTACGGTAAGGGCATATGGAACACCAACAGCGCCCTGATCATTTTTGAGCCGGAAGGAAAACAGAAATACTGCTGGATGGGTTCCCTGGGGCTGCCGGCCAGTGGTCAGGCCATGAACGAAAGCGGCCTGATTGTCTCTCTGCATACAAAATTTACCAGGGACGTCCGGCTCAGAGGGGTTCCCCTGTACTCGCTTTTTGTCAATATCCTGGAATCCTGTACCTGCCTGGAAGAGGCGATCAACCTTATCAAGGCCCAACCGAGAATCTGTGGGTTATCCATGTTTATCGTGGATACCCGGGCCAGGGATGCCGCGGTGGTAGGCTTTTCGGCCGGTAAGCAGGAAGTGATGCGGCCGGAAGATGACGTCCTGATCCGGACCAATCATTATCTTACGCCGGAAATGAAGGCCGGAGAAACGGTGCCCCTGCAGTTCAGGCTGAACACGGAAGGCCGGTATAACCGGATCAGGCAGCTAATAACGGAAAAATACGGAAAACTGACACCGGATGACATACCGCCGGTGTTGGCGGACCGGACCGATTTCTGGGAAAACCGGAAATGCCTGGCCGGCAATATCGTCTGTGCCACCAATAATGCCTATTCGGCGGTATTCTCACCGGAGGACGACGCCCTCTGGGTGGCCCGCGGGCCGTTCCCGGTATGCGCCGGCGAAACGTTTACAGGGTTTAATATCTCAGCCCTGTTTGACGGTGACAGGGATCGTTACGCCATCGATGACCTGAAAGGCGGGGCCGATTATACGCCGGATGAACACAAGGCATTGATGTTATACGAAGATGCCTGGGAGGCCCATTTTGATGATCTTAGGGACGACAAAGCGATCTTTTATCTGCGCCGGGCCATGAACCTGGCACCACACGAACCGATCATCCCCAAAATGGCGGGTTTTTTACTGCTGCGCAAAAAGAAATTCATCCAGGCGCTGCCTTTTTTTGAAAAAAATGCGGCCTTTGCTCAACACAGCGATCTTATGCGTGCCGAGGCGCTGATCTGGCTTGGCCGTTGCCTGGATCTGATGAACAGGCGGAAGGAAGCCCTGGCGGCATATAAAGAATGCGTCGATCTTCAATCCCGGCCCATATCCGCCGCCGCCCGCCGTCACCTGGACCGGCCTTACAGGCCGCGGGAACTTTCAAAAATAACGCCGGAGTTTATCGTGGGTAATGTGTTTGCCAGATATTGACATGCATAAAATTCAATCCTGGCGGCAAACTCGGCTCGCCCAAAGGGTGAAATTTTCTGATATAAAATTGACCGGATTACGTCAAATATAAATTACAGTTTGTTTTTTGTTAAAACGGATAGATCCAGTCATAACAGATTGAAATATGACTATAATATGCCCAATATCAAAATTTTTCATGAAATATCCGGGCTAGCCGCCTGGGAACATAATGTACAGGTTTACAGCAGATCGGTTCCGTCTCCCGGTACCGCGCGGATTCCCCGAAGGATAATTTTAATGGATTTGTCACTGATCCTCTTCAGGCTTTCGGTGGCAAACAGGGCTTGGCCGGCGCCTTTGGCCAGCATGATATTCCCTGTGGCAGCGCCCAGAAAGACGCCGGCCGCCTCCCAGGGGTCAATAGGGATGACAATGCCGGCCTCAATCGCCCGGCGGGCGACCTTTGCGGCTTCTTCCAGACAGGCTTGAGACAGTTTTGCCAGTTTCTGCTGAACTTCTGCCGAAGTGTTGGCAACCAGTTCGGGGGTGGCTTCGGAAAAAGCCATCTTGAAATACGATTCGTATTGTGACGAAAAGTCATAATAAACCTTGAAAAAGGCGACGATGGCCTCCTCAACCTCGAGTCGTTCATGGGGGATCTGCAGCAGCTTGTCCAGTAAAATGGCCGTGCCTTCTACGACCAGGTTGAGAAACAGATCATCCTTGTTGCGATAGTCCAGGTATATCGACTTTTTGCTGTACCCGGCTTGGCGGGCGATCATTTCCATGGATGTTCCCCGGTAACCATATTTAAAAAACAGGTCACGCGCGGCATTGTAGATTTTTATTTTTCTCGCCTGAGGATCCCTTTTTTCAGCCATATTTTTTCCGCCCGAATACCCCATGAAACAACGCTGGATGCCGTCGTCAAAGAAATGCGGACTCGAATTGCGGCGCGCCGTCCAGGGCGTAATACGCCCCCATAACAATCTATTCGAGTGTTTTAATGATATTTAAAAACCGGTCCACCCAAACCGGGTTTAAACCCTTGTTGCGTCTGGCAACCAGTTCCCTGATTGCCTGCGCAATGGCTTTCATATTAAAGGCACTTTTTTCGTGTATTAACGATTGATCAAATAAATCAGCAATCCCTACCAGCTGGGCAAAGGGGTGCGGTTCTTTGGCGCGCATATTTTCAGGGTAACCGTCACCGTTCAAAAATCGGTGATGTTCATAAGCAACAATTGCCGGCAAGGGGGCTTCGGACGCATTTTTTAGCAGCCTTTGCGCACCTGAAAAGGGATGCGTCTCGACAAGCTGCGTCATTTCTTTTGTCGGCGATTGCTGTGATAATACATCCGAAGGAACGTCCAGCTTGCCCAGATCATGACTTAACGACGCTTTTATAATATCCAGCACATGCTCAGGCGGCATTTTCAGCTCAACGGCCATTCGGGCCGTGAGATAGGCAACGCGAAGCGAATGATGAAAACTGGCGGCGTCATAATTTTTGATGTCAACCAAGGGGGCAAACAAGGTGACAAACCGGTTCCAGTCATATATCAGATTCAGAAGCGCATTTGTTGTCTGTTTTTTTAAAATCCGGGCCTCTTTTTTTTCCTCAGATTCTTCTTCGTCAGGTTTTGGCTCACCATCCTCCTCAGCGTCAATGCCAAGAACGTCTGCAATATTTTCATTGTTGAATTTTTCTTCTTTGCTTGACGTTACAGATATTATTTCCCCGAGGCGAATATGCGTCGTCGATCTGGCCATTTTCTGATCGACAGGTTCACCGTTGGTGTCCAGACCGATGAGATAAAAAATGAACTGACGGAGTTCATCGGAAGTTACGCCTTTGTATATGCGAAGGACTTGAATACTAATTTTTTTCATGAATTCGCCCAACTTGTCAAAATGAACACCCGCTTTCCGCATGGAGCGACCATTGAAAATAATCTCTTTCTCAATGCCGATCAAAGAAATCGGATTTATTTGCGCAAAAACCTTTGAGGTTACGTTATCAAACTGTTTCAGTGACGTCAGTACCTGGGGATGATGAGGAGAATAGATCAGGCTGTTATGAAACACTGACATAAAAGCCGCCACAGTACCCTGAACAAGGTCTTCCAGCGTTTCTTGTTGATCAATACCCATTGTGTTTCCTTAGAATTATTTTTTTGCCATGCGTTGACAGATTTTTACGATGTTATCATTCTTGCTATCCGCACCATAAATAAGGAATGCTTTCGTTTTTTTAGCTGGATATCCCTTTAAACTGCGAAAGATTTCTGTTTTGAGCGTTTCAAAGGCCTTGGCCCGGAAAAAATGACGAATTTTAACAAACTCCAGCAGAACATCAAGTACTTCCGGGTTGCCAACAGCGGACATGGCTCTTACGGCCTTAATTTTTCGTTCCAGATCGATTTTGCGCCAAAAGGGGCCGTCATTGCCAATGACGATATTCAACAGCGCGGCCAGGACGTCGGTGGAATCGTCTGCCATTGCAATATCTATGGTACCCATCGAGATGTCCCGGTCAGGACTTTCCAGATGTTCGACCAGAATCTGCGAGGAGTTCGGGGCATCCATTGTTACCAGGGTTTTTAGTGCGGCAAGTTTTATGGAAAGGTTATCGTTATTCAAAAGCCGGTTTATTTCTTTATTCAGTCCTTCATCGCCCAGATCAGGAACTATTTTGAGTAATTCTGTGATTTCGTCGGGTACTGCCCGGCGGAGTCTGCGTTTAATATCCAGGACATAATGCTTTTTGTTTAGCTTGATCAGCTTTATCAAAGCTTTTTGTTCATTCTTATCCTGGCTGCGTAAATAAGATTCAATAATCGCATCTGACGTAAATTCAGTGCTTAACTCTAAAAGTTTAATAAACGTTTTTACGGCGGGTTTGTCTCTGTCGCTGTATAGTGTGGTAAAAATCCCGGGAAGATCAAGCGGCAACAGCAGATGTTGGATAATCGTTTTCTTTTTTATGGTCTTCAATTCCGCTTCCGAATCGTTTTCTCCGGGTTCACGGTCTGAGGCAGGACTAACATGAAGACGTTTGATCTGTCTGAGAACTTCATTAAGCGCATAGTTCAATTCGTTCAAATTATCTTCCGGCTCAATGGATTTCAGTGTTTTAAGGAGCACGGCGCAATGATTTTGAACTTTATCAATAAACGTTTCCCGTCCCAGAAAATCAAGCAGCAACAGCATCATGTGCTTCCGGTTTTCCCTTGCCAGGGTATCCGTGTCCGGCAGCGTGGCCTTTTGTTCGGGCCGTGGGAATTTTTTTAATAATTCATCTATCTTGCTTCGCAACTGGGTCATCCGCAAAACCGGCTGGGGAAGGTTGTCGGAGAGAAGAACCTTGATATCACTTACTGCGACAACACTTTCGTTATTCGACTTGTTTTTTGTTGGCAGGACTTCCTGGCCCTCCTGGTCACTGCATACGGCGGATAAAACGTTAAGTAGTCGCAAAATATATGGGTGGAGATGATCTTCTCCACTATTGACGTCATTGATTACACTCAAAACATCCCTGGCCGGTGGTTGGGTGAACATTTCCTCGTCCATTAACGGTTTACGATCTTTTAGCTTAAGTGGTTTGGCCAGTAGTGCCGTTCTTAAGTCGGGCCGTACGTTCTCTACAAGAGCTTTAAAAACTTTCAAGGCGTCTAGATACTCCTGGGATTCTTCAGGCTCCCCCTCCCCGGCAGCTTCGGACCGCATCAGCTCCTGAAGATAATCTGACCATGAAGATTCGCTTTCGGAACTTTTTTCCAGGAGTATTTCTTCGATATCCTCAAATTCAGCCGTGTTCCAGTTGAGAAAAACCGCTTCAATATGGGGCAGGTCGGCGTTTTCTATGAGCTGGTTCAAATTTTCAAAAGAGGAATCCTCCTGGTCATTGCTGATGATTTCTGAGAATCTCTGGATCTCCTCAATGGCGATGCCGGGTTTAAGTGTCAATGAATAGATTGAAAAGGCATGTAAATCCTCGGCAAGATCACCGAAAGCAGGATTTTTGGACGGCAGGTTCGTCCCGGAGAACATGAGACTGTCAGCGGAAACGCCAATCGTGATCGCGTCGTTTTCGGCAAAGTATGTGTCAAGTGTAATCTTGGTCTTTTCAAGTGTGCTTTTCAGTTGGGGGTGGCCACTCGGATACATACGAATATTTTTTCCGACTACGCTGATCTGCAATAAGACTTCGCCGACTTTCGCGAGCGTGTCGGCACCTACTCGCTTTCCTGTTGCAGGCTTATTTTCCTGAGAATCGGAACCGGATTTTTCGACCATAATTGTATCTGTCTCCGTGTTTTAAAAAAAGTGCGGTAACCGTCATCAATGCCGGTGCTCCGTGCGTTCGATCAGTTCGATCTGCATGTTTCGGTTGAGTTTGACGAAGTAAGCATTATAGCCCGAGATCCGCACCAGCAGCCAGCGGTAATCATCCGGGTTTTCCATGGCGTCTTTCATCATGTCGGTGGTGACGACATTAAATTGCCACTGCATGCCGCCCATATCAAAATAACCGCTCAGATAGCTGGTAAACAGGTCCAGGGTGGCGGCGTGGGAATCGTTGCCGTGGGGCACGAGTTTTACGTTAAAGGCGATATTGTTGGGCATTTTCAAATGGTCCAGTCCGGCCACGGCGCGAAGGCCGGGCAGCAGCTGCTCGGAAGCACCCGGCGCCGGCGTCAGGCCCGGGGTAAAGGCCTTGCCTTTTTTCCGGCCCGAGGGCAGGGCTCCGGAAAGCATGCCGAACCCGACATGGTAGCTGATGGACCAGTAGCCGGGCACATATTTCCCGCCCCGGTAATTCTCCCGGGTGTTATAAACATCATAGCTGTAATCGATCAGGTCCCGGGCAATGGCATTGGTTTCGGCGGTGTCCGAGCCGAATTTGGGAGCCTGCCGGATTTTTTCCAGCAGCATTTCATGGCCTTCAAAATCATGCGCCAGAGCGGTCATCAAGGTCGGGAAGTCAACGGCCTGTTCTTCATAAACCAGTTTTTTGATCACCATCAGGCTGTCAACCACATCCGTGATGGAAACCAGGGCCACGCCCGAGGAGTTGTATACGGCACCGCCGTATATGAGGTCTTTGCCCTTTTCCATGGGGCCGGTAGTGAGCGATGATAACAGCGGGGTGGGATGAATGTACTGATGGGCGTATCCCAGATAGTTGTTTATTTCGATGGACTTTTCCGCCAGGTACTGGAACTGGGTTTTGTAAGCGGCCACAAAATCATCAAAGGCGGGAAAGGCGGTCCTGACATCTCCTGTTTCAGGTCCGATTTTTTCGCCCATGACCGGATGGATTCCGTTGTTCAAGGCCATCTCCAGGGGCGCCACCATGTTCAGCAGCATGCAGTTGGTGTGGCCGTAATGTTTTCCAGCGATGGTCGGTTCCACGCATCCGGTGGCGGCCCAGTCCCGGGCGTCTTCGATCCGGATGCCCTGGTTGACCAGGGACTCGATCATGGCTTTGTCGTTATGAATAATCGGAGAGGCCCCCATGTTGATGTTTACTTCGCACAGTCGTCTTAAATAGGCTTTGGAATTGACGCCGGGATAATAACGGGCGTTCATGTTCGGGTCTTGAAAACCCATCATCTCATTGGCTTTTAAGACGATATAGGTCATGTCGCAGACCGCGTTCTCGCCTTGGGCATCGACGCCGCCCACCGTTACGGTATCATCCGAGGAACTGCCACCGAACAGTTTGTTGCCCACGTCCGGCACAAAAGGGTCATGGTCGTTCAGGCGCAGAAAGAGGGATGCCACCAGTTCGATGGCTTCTTTAATCACCGCCTGTTTTTCAGCGTCGGTTGTTGCTTTTTCCATATCCCGGACAAACAGGGGCTGCAACAGTTGATCCAGCCGGCCGATGGACAGGGCCGAATCGGCGTTTTCAGCATGCAGGCAGACAAAACAGATCCACACTGCCACAAGACCTTCGTAAACGGTTCGGGCGGGTTTGAGTGGGACCCGTTGGCAGATTTCGGCAATACGGGTTAATTCTTCGATTCGCCGGGCCTGCTCCGGTATATTTTTGTCCAGCGTGGAGATCTGGCTTAACGCTTCTTCCCGCAAATGCCGGGTATATTCCAAAATGCCGTCAACACAGAGTTGAATCGACTTGTAAAAAGCCATAACGGCCGGATCATCACCCTGGTTTTCTTTTTCTTTTGCCTCAATCTTAATTCTTTCAAGCCCTTTTTCGATGACCAGCTTAAAGTCGGGTACGGTGTGGGAGATGGCATTGTTCTTCATCATAAAATAAAGCACGAACCGTTCTTCCAGTTGCTGTGAAACCGGGTTGTTGAATTTTTTTCGGCAATATTCCCTGACATTGCGGTCCATCCAGAAAGGAAAAACATCGAAATTCAACGCTTCGGCATCTTCCGGACTGATATCGTTGGGGTTCAATCCCCGTTGACCGATGCTTTTCAATTCCGGCCAGAGCAGGGTGCCGATCAGCTCCGGATAAATGGGCACACCGATTTCTTTGGTGGTGGTCGAACCCGGTATCAGGTGGCGGTCATGGATGATCGGTCGTTTATGGCTCAGTATGTAATGCATGGCCCGGGCCTGGCGGAGGTCCGGGTCTACGGGGTTGCCGTCAGCATCGTTCTCGAATCCGTTTTGCCGGTGATACTCGGTCAAAAGCCGGGCCCGTTCGGCGCAGATGGCCGGTTTTAAGGCAAACCGCCTGTTTTTCAGATATTTCAAGCGGGGAAAATCATCGAGGGAAAAACGCCCCAGGTAAGGATCATCCAGAAACCGGACCTGGTCCACTTTTTCGGTCAGAATTTCGTTTTGATGTTTTCGTTTTTTCGGTTGTGTGTCGACATCTTCGACCGGGTAGAGCAGGCTGTTTTCCGGGCCGGTGTAGGTGGTTTTTTTGCCGGGTTTAACCAGCGTGCCCAGGTAGGAGAACTTGGTCAGGTAGGCGATGTTGCCGGTATACGACATTTCATTGGTCAGCAGGTAGTCAAGAGACTCTTCAGGGCTTTTGCTGTATATCCTGGCCAGGGTCTCCTTGTTTTTATAAAAAATGGTCACATCGGGATTGTCGATGGTGCCGAACCCGGATTTCATTTTACCGTCGGCGAACACGACAAAGACATTGACCGTGTTGTCCCGGGTTTTGAACTGGTAACGGGCATTAAAAATAAAGCCGGTGTCCGGGTTGTTGATCTCTTTACGAATGTTGCCGCTGATTTTAAACAGCAGCCCCAGCAGTTTTAAAGAGATTAAAAACAGGTAAATGGACACATCGGTTTTAATTTTTCTAATCATTGAAACACTCCGGTGCCATCTCCCAGCAGATCGGCGCGTTATCCGTCAAACGCTCGGCCAGACCCGTTGTCCGGGGCAGTTCATAGTTGAAATAATATTTAAAGGCATACAGCTTTCCTTCGTAAAACAGGGCATCTTTACCGGTTGTTTTTTCTTCCAGCAGTTGTGTGGCCGAAACCGCCTGCTTGAGCCACTGCCAGGACACGACGATAATCCCGAAATACTCAAGATAGACCGTGGCATCGGAAAGATAGACCTCCGGCCCTTTTTCCTGAGCCACCCCGATTAAATGCATGGTCACTTCCTGTAATCTGTTCAGCGCCTTTTTCAGTTTTTTTCCGTATGGGGCAAGCGTGTCAAACTCCTGGGCCAGGGATATTGTTTTGTGGGCCTCCTCAAAGAAGAACAGCGAAGCTTTGCCGTCTTTCATGACGACTTTTCGACCCAGCAGGTCCATGCCCTGCATACCGGTGGTGCCTTCGTGGATGGGGTGAATGCGGACGTCCCGGTAATACTGCTCCAGGGGAAAGTCATCACAATAGCCATAACCGCCGAAACACTGCAAACCGGTGCTGACGGATAAAACACCCATTTCCGAAGGAAAGGTCTTGGCCACCGGGGTCAGGATCTCCAGCAGCAGGCTGTATCGCTCTTTGTCTTCCGGGTTTTTTGAGACCAGCTGTAAATCATAATACAGGGAGCATTGCAGCAAAAGCGCCAGCGACCCTTCCACGATGGCGCGCTGAAACAGCAGCATCCGCCTGACGTCGGCATGCTCGATAATAGGGATTTGAGGCAGGTCGGGGTTTTTTTCCATCAGCCGCCTGCCCTGGGGCCTGGCCCTGGCGTAATCAAGAGCGGCATAATAGGCCGCGGTGGCGATACCGGCCGCGCCCATGCCTACTTCGAGCCGGGCCTCGTTCATCATCTGAAACATGTACTTGAGCCCCTTGTGGGGTTCACCCACCAGGTATCCATGGCAGTCGTCTGATTCTCCGATACTCAGTTCCGTCAGCGGCGTGCCCTTATAGCCCAGTTTATGATAAACCTGTGTTACCTTGATGTCGTTGGGCGCCAGCTGACCATTCGGGTTGACTCTTTTTTTGGGAACCACGAACAGGGAAATGCCCTTGATGCCGGCCGGCGCGCCCTCGATTCTGGCCAGCATTAAATGCACCACGTTTTCAGCGCCGTTGTGGTCCCCGGCGGAGATAAAGATTTTCTGGCCCCGGATCAGGTAATGCCCCCCGTCCGTGGGACAGGCGGTGGTGGTGATGTCCGTAAGGGAGCTGCCGGCCTGGGGTTCGGTCATGGCCATGGTGCCCTGCCACTTGCCGGAAATCATGTTTTCGACAAAGGTATTATTCAGTTCCTCGCTCGCAAACGAGATGATCAGATGGGCGGCGCCGGTGGTCAGGTCGGCGTAAACACTGGCCGAATAGTTGGCCGCGGCAAAGATAAACCGGGCCACGTTGGAGAGAAGCAGCGGGAACTGGTCTCCGCCGTGATCGGTTGAAAAACTGGCGGCGATCCAGCCACCCTCGCCGCATTCACGCATAATGTCTTTGACCCGTTTGTGAACGATCACTTCACCGTCAACCAGCTCCGGTGGCTCTGTGTCCATTTCCTTTAAAATGGGGAGCATCATGTTTTTAGCCAGTTTTATGGCCGCGTCGACAACCATGTCGAAAACCTGACGATTATGCATGCTGTAAAAATCGTATGAGGTAAGCTGCTCGACATCAAACACTTCGTACAACAGAAAATCCAGATTCCTTTTACTGATAAACTTTCCGGCCATGTTTATTCCCTTATTCCAAAATGATTATGTCTGTTGCGCCCCAATTCTTAGCCCCGCTATCATGAAGGCCTGGTTGCGGTTCTCCAGGTGAAGGGCCTGTTCCATTGAACTCACATCCAGGTTCTGATTGATCGCTTCTTTGGTCATGCGTAATCCCAGCGGGTTTTTTCCCACCATTTTACCCGCGATTTCATAAGCCGTATCCAGCAGCGCTTCTTTTTCCACCATTCGGCTGGCAAACCCCAGGGACATGGCCTCTTCGGCGGTCATGAACTCTCCGGTCAGCAGAAACTCGTTGGCCCGCCCCGAACCGATCAGTTTGGGCAGGAAATAACTGCTGGCCAGGTCCGCGCCGCCCAGGCCGATGTTGATATAGGCCGCGTTGAAACGGGCCTGAGGGGTAATGATTCGCACATCCGCGGCCATGGCAAAGCTGAATCCCGCGCCCGAGGCGGCGCCGTGAACGGCGGCAATAACAGGCTGAGGAATGCGTCTCATTTTGTAAAACAACCAGGAGGCCATGCTCTGGAATTTATAAATCAGTTCCGGTGTGGCTTCAAATAATTTGGCAGCGGATTCTTTCATGTCCATTCCGGAGCAAAACCCTTTTTCACCGCTGCCGGTGATGATCAATACCCGCACATTGTCATTATTCCGAAGATCGTCAAGCAGGGCATCCAGCTCTTCCACCATTTGCTGGTTCAGGGCATTGATGGTTTTGGGGCGGTTTAGTGTCAGCAGGCCGATATGGTCTTTTTCCGTAAACAGAATTGATTGATCCGTCATTTTATTTGTCCCCGATTCCTCCGAATATATTTTTGAAATTCTTCAACAAAAGATGATAAGACAAAAGATAAAAATTTATTATGTTTTTCTGAGCCCTGGAAAAATGAAATTATATATTATAAAATATGACGGATATTCAGCCGGAATGCAAGTTCCATGTTACTTTTTCGAGGGAGGGATCACATGCCGCTTTTTCTGGTTCAGCACGGCAAAAGCTTACCAACCGAAACAGATCCCGAGAAGGGGCTTTCCAGCGAAGGGTTTTCCGAGGTCGAGCGGATCGCGAAAGTCGCTCAAGGATACAATGTGAAGGTATCACGCATTGTCCACAGCGGTAAGAAACGGGCCTTGCAGACGGCCGAAATCTTTGATTCCTTTTTGAAGCCCGCGGGAGGTGTTCACAAAGAAAGCGGGCTGTCCCCCATGGATGATGTGGCGGCCTGGGCGATCAGGGTTGATCCCGCAGACGACCTGATGCTGGTCGGCCATCTCCCTTTTATGAGCAGGCTCACGTCTCTTCTTATTGCCGGATCCACGGATAATCCGGTATTCAAATTTCAGAACGGCGGTATCGTCTGCCTTGATATCGATCCGGACAGCCGTTCCTGGGTGATCCGCTGGACGCTTTGCCCGAATATTTCATGAAATTTTTCAACAACAGATAACGAGATGTTGCCAGTAAAAAAAGCTGTATTTCAAAAAACAAACGGCCATTTACTGTATTTATGGAATTTTTGCATTGTTTAAGGAGCAGTGGTGCGGGTTAATATCATTTGTTTTTCCCAGACCGGTAATACACGGAAAGTCGCGCGGGACATGGCCGGTGTCTTCAAGCAGGATGGACATGACGTCGGTTATATCTCATTCAGAAAGGCCGGTTACCGGCATTTCACGGAAGCCGATCTCATCGGGGTCGGCGCACCCTGTTTCGAAAGCCAGGCACCGGAACCGGTCAGAACGTTTTTAAAGCCCCTGCCTCATCTGGAGGGGAAAAAAGCGTTTGTGTTCGCTACTTCCGGAGGCGGCCCCGGCCGGGTATTATATGATCTGGCCAGGCCCCTTATGGATGCCGGGGCTGATGTGATCGGCGGATTTCTTTGTCGGGGCACCTGCTACTATCCGGTACCCTGCCTGGTCAACCGTTTTCCCGATCGGCCGGACCAGGCGGACCTGGCGGACGCCCGGTTTTTCGCCCGGTCGGTTTTGGAACATGTGACTTCCGGGCGGGCGGGGCCATTGCCGGAAACCCGGCCGGATGCCTTGAAGCATGGATTCGGGTTTTATCATATGCTGGCCGTTTTGTTAAAAGATCCGCTGATTCGAGCCGTCATGCCGGAACCCGTCCTTGATCCGGAAAAGTGCGATGAATGCCGGTGGTGCTTTCACGCCTGCCCCACCGGCAGTATTGTGCTAAGCCCTTTACCGCAAATAGGTTCGACCTGCATCAGATGCTATCGCTGCATGAATGGCTGCCGACCACAGGCCCTGTCTGTAAAATGGGGCATTTCCAATTTTTTGACATGGACGCTTTACAACAAAACGTTTGAGCGCTGGCTGGGGGATATTCAGCCCGGTGAAAAGATTTAGAGCGCCTCTAAAAATTGCCTTTTGGCCCGATGTCGGTGTTGTGTCCAAATTTTTAATCCTCACGCCTTGACCTCGAACCAACATCCTGATTTCTAGAGATGCACTAATGCTTCAAATATGAGGAGGCGGATGATGGAAAAGATCGCTTATTACAAAAATCTTTTTTTAATCGGTGCCACCTGGAACTGGCTGGCGACCCTGTCTTTCGCGCTGGGTTACAAATGGATTTTTGCTTTGTTTAGCATGAATTTGCCCGTGTTCCCGGTATTTTTTATTCTTTTTCTGGGCCTGGCTTTTGTTTTTGGTATCGGATATTACTGGGTGTCCAGGGATATCAACAAAAACCATGATATCGTCAAAATGGGTATCATCGGAAAAGTGTTCGTCTTTGTGGCCCTCCTGTGGGCTGGTATTTCCGGTCAAATCGCCTGGCCCTTGGCCGGCGCAGGAGTCGTAGATCTGCTTTTTGCGCTGCTTTTTATCGAATTTCTCATAACCTCGAGTAAACATTTGAATTGATTTAGGCTGATATCGATTTTTCCCATCGGAGCACTTTTTTTGTTTTGGTATTAAGCTTTTGAAAATTATGATACCGTATTTTGAAAAACCGCTATCCTGTCTTTTCTTCTTCTCTAAGAAACGCAGGGTAAACTTTTTTTATTTGAATCAACGGTAGCCGCCTTGGCTGCTGCCTGTTACAGAGACATCCAAAAGAAAGGATCTAAAATGAAAAAACTGATCGCTGCAATAACCCTTCTGGTTTTATTAATCCCTTTTTATGCCGTTGCTGACGAGAAAACTGATCTGGCGGAAAAGCTGATAACCCTGACCAATATGGACAAGATGATGGAACAGACAAAACAGCAGATCCTGCAGATGGAATCGCAGATGGTCGGCCAGTTTGATGTCCCCGAAGAAAAAAAAGCTGATGCGATGGCTTTTCAAAAAAAGCTGACGGAAAAAACGTTTGAAATTATGAATTTCGACGATCTGCACAAAGATTATGCGGCCCTCTTTGCGGAGGTTTATTCTCTTGAAGAATTAAAGGGGCTGGTTGCTTTTTATGAGTCTCCGGTTGGTCAGAGCATGATTGAAAAACAACCCGTCGTTATTCAAAAGGCCATGCAGATTTCACAAAAACGAATGGCCTCCTTGATTCCCGAAATCCAGAAAATGTCCGAAGCGTTTAAGGCATCACTGGAAAAAGCGGAATAGCGAACAAAAAAGTTGAATGATGGGCGGTGGAAAAGACCACCGCCCATTTTTTATCGTATTATCTTGCTGTTACTGCTTTTAGAAAGCACCCGCCGCCGCTGCCGCTGCCGCTGCTGTTTGGATTAACGGGGGCGGTATCGTCACCGCCATTATCATCGGTATCAAACAAACCCGGTCCGGACGGATCATTAAAGATGCCGTTGGCCTCACCGTCCGCGTCACCGGGACCGCCGTCCTGGGCCATGATGGTCAATGACATGCGGTCTTCGCTGATGACCACATAATCTGAAAAATCATACCAGCCGACAGCCGGGTCGTATTTATACCAGACCGCGCCTTCGGGGATCGGTTCTGAGAAATAGAAGGTCAGTTCGACGGTGTCTCCCGGGTTTGCCATCAAGGCGCTGAAGTTGATCAGCCCCAGCGGTAGCTGGTCCGGCCGGTTGCTGGAATCGTCAATAGTTGATGGGTCGATCCACTCCAGAAGTTCAAGGCTGATCCCCGGAGGAACCACAACACCGATAAATAAATCACCGGCGGTGCCACCGGGCGTGACCCGCATGTCGTCCTGGTCACGGTCGGGAATGCCGTTGCCGTCCATGTCCAGGTCTTCGGGTATCCCATTGTCATCATCTGCATCCAGACAGTCCGGTATGCCGTTCTGATCATTGTCATCGTCTGTCACACCGCAACCGCAGGCGCCCGGATCGATTTTGTCCGGATCGTTGGGGCAAAGATCTCTGTCATCGGGTGTGCCGTCGCCATCACTGTCCAGTTTGTCAAAATTGGCTGTAACCGCTTTGTTCCTGTTCATAATGAGGGTACAATCGGTGGTGCCGGTGCAGGCATCAGACCATCCGACAAAGGTGCTTCCTTCATCCGCAATGGCCGTCAGCGGGACAAATGCGCCGGGGGTATAATACTGCATGCAATCGTCGCCGCAATCAATGCCCGGAAACTCGCTGACGACCGTGCCATCGCCTTCCCCGGCCTTGACCACGGTCAGCCTGTAACGTTGCGGTGGTTGCGGGCCCTCATTGGGTTCTTGTTCAGGTTGATAGACATAGGTTTGATCATAAACGACGTCGTTACCGCCATTGGGATCGTATGTCGACGAGGAAACAAACGCCTGGTTAAGCAGTATACCTTCTCCGAAGCTGTCGACAGTGACGACAAGGGTATATTGGCCGCTGCCGCCGGCCGCGATCGATCCCAGAAAGCAGGTCGGGCAGCCAGCGGGGTCTTCCGCACACCCGGTAGTTGACACAAACGTTACTTCAGGCGGCAGAATGTCGCTAACGGTCACACCATCAGCCGTATCTGGTCCATGGTTGGTGACGGTAATGGTATAGGTCAGGGTATCGCCCAGATTGACGGGATTATTGTCACCGGATTTGATGATCGACAGATCCGCTTCCAGAGGCCCGACAGCAGCCCAGCCGGTTGAGAATAATAGCGGAACGGCAATAAAACAAACGGCTGCCAATAATGAAAAGACAGGCGACGGTTTCGTTAAAGGATTTTTTGATGATGATTTCACTTGTAACCCCCATATTCTGATAATGATTCTGAAAAGTTAATCCCGCGTATGAATAATGTTATTTCCCCGTTTCACCTGAAGAATTTTAAATAGTCTATTTTTCGGTATGATACAAGCTAAATTACATCCAGCCAAGAATATTGACGAATACAATCCACAAAACGATATCTGCCGTCAGGAGGCTGAAAAACAGGGTGGCTTTGCCTT
The DNA here is from genome assembly GCA_963674745.2 of Desulfosudaceae bacterium. GTDB lineage: Bacteria > Desulfobacterota > Desulfobacteria > Desulfobacterales > Desulfosudaceae > JBFMDX01. Next base: position 676,800 of record CAXXDV010000003.1, read on the forward strand.
TTAATCCCAGGTTGTCATAAACCCAGACGACCAGAAAAAAAGGCGCGGTATAGGCAAGCAAAATAAATTCAATATGGGGCCAGGACCAGTATTTATATTCCCAGACAAGAATACCGAAATAGTTCAGCGCCACCTCGACCAGGATACAGAATATCCCCATGGCAACGGGAATAAAAATCCGGTTGGGGACGCCCAGGATGGTGATGTTTTTATCCATGGACAGGAGCTTGGCAAAAATAATGCCGGCCGTGCAGAACATCAGGCTGATTTCGATATTGACGCCGATCAGGATGACAAAGGCCGAGCTTTTCGGTGTCATCCACAAACCGGCGTAATTGGTAAAATGCAGAACAAGTCCATTGATAAATTCCGGCAGAAAAACGGCCACCGAAAATATCAGGCCCAGCAGGACGTTGTCCCAGGCTTTTCTTTCGATCTCAACCGTGTAAACATATAATAAAAATGGAATATAAAGAATAATGTAGGGCTGAAAATGGTCCGGGCTTCTGAGTATGCTCAGTGTCTGCAGGGTCGCTTCGGTCATGGCTGGCTCCTGTCCTTGGTGGATCTTACGCTTTTTCCCGTTTGGTTATTTCAGAATCATTTCAGGGGCGCAATCGGCCCTTTGTTCTTTCATTAATTGCAGCTTTTTCTTGTATCTCGATTGAACAATATCGGTCATCACCATGACAAAGATAATAAAATAAAAGGTGGCCTTGTTCATGGGGGTGATGGCATGACCTAATAACCGCAGATGCGCCAGGTGGCCGCCTTCGGAAAGAAGCATGACGCCGACCACAAAAAGAATAAACAGGCCAAGCACTTCATACATCCGGTTTTTTTGCAGGAAAGCCGCTACACGATCAGCCAGCCATATCATCAGAATCCCGCCCATGATAATCGCCGCGGCCATTACCCAAAACACGTGGGTCAGGGCAATGGCGCTCAATATGGAGTCAAATGAGAAGACGGCATTCATGGAAACGATCAGAAAAACGATCATGGCCACGGATTGCTGCTGCCGTATTTCATGGACAACATCTTCCATGCTCATCATATGAAGCACTTCCCGGGTTGCCGTGTACATAATAAACACGCCGCCCAGCAGGACAACCAGGCCGTGCAGATTTAATTCACTTTCGATCACACCGGTCATGTTGATACTCATAAAAGGCTCATGGAAATAGTCGATCAGCCTGAGCAGAATGAACAGTAAAAAAATCCGTAATAAAACGGCCAGACCGATTCCCAGCCGCCTGACAAAGGCCTGTCTGTGTTCCGGTGCCCGCCTGGATTCAATGGAGATGTAAAGCAGGTTGTCAAAACCCAGAACGGCCTGGAGCAGGGTCAATAAACCCAGTGTGATGAAGTTTTCAATGGTAAACATTTGCTTGTTTTTCCTCCCGCAAAATAGGCAATAAATCAAAGCGACTGAAATTGTCATTCTAGAATTTTTCGGGTCAGGCACCCGAGAATTTGGGTTTGCGTTTCTGAAGATAGGCTTCGACACCTTCTTTAAAATCTTCGGAAAGCAGGGTCAACACAAACTGATCGACATCCATATGCGTGGTTGATTTGTCCAGGGCGTTGGCGACGGCGTTTACGGTCTGCTTGGTCATCGCGGCCGACACAGGCGGCAGGCAAAGGACTTTATCCGCGATTGCCCGGGCTTCATCCATGGTTTTGTTGTCAGGGCAGACCCTTTGGGCAAACCCCCAGTCATAAGCGTCTTTGGCGTAAACCTTATCACCGAACAGAACAATTTCCTTGGTCCTGGGCGGGCCAACCAGATGAACCAGCCGGGGGATCGTGGCCCAGCTCATGTTCATGGCCAGCCCGATTTCCGGAACCCGCATAAAGGCCGATTCCGCCATGACACGGAAGTCGCAGGCGCAGGCCAGGGAAACACCGCCGCCCACGCAGAAGCCTTCTATGGCGCATATGGTTATCTGATCCAGTTCTTCCCACATCCGGCACATCCTGGGGCCATATGCCATTAATTTGCGTTTTTCAGCCAGGGTGGCGGTAAGCACTTGCGCCAGAGCAGGGTCGGCAAGATCGACGCCGGCACTGAAGCAACCGCCCGCGCCGGTTAAAATGATCGCAGACACATCGGAACGCTTTTGAAAGCTTGCGGCCACGTCACAGAGTTTGTCCAGTACGTCCACGGACATGGCATTTTTTTGCCCGGGCCGGTTGATGGTCACAATCGCCAGGGCGCCGTCATGGGTTGTGGTAATGACATTTTCATGAGTCATACGAACACCTTGTTATTGATTGATTAATATTTTTGGTTCTTCTCCAATTTAGTGAGCACACAGGGTTCAAGGGGTCGAGGGGTCAAACACTTTTCTGGAATCGGCCGAAGCGATATCTTCAAAGATTTCTCAGCCGATAATCGAATCCAGCAATGAAGTGAGTTGACCCAGGGCCGGGCTGTCGTCCGGTATCTCCATCAGCGACCGGCCGGACAGATCAAAATCCGAAATCACCCGGTCCGGCTTGATACATCCGTAACACAGCATTTTTTGATCCGTGATCAGTTGAACCAGCTTGTTATCCGCTTCGTCAACACGGTTGAAAATGACGCCGGTTTTAATCGGGGCCATTTTAGGGATATCGTTGATAATCTCGTCGATCATGACTGCTGTTCTGACACTCCGCATGGAATTGTCGCAGACAATCACCGGGTAGTGAACTGTTTCGACCACCTTCCGGTTGACCTGTTCCAGGCCGGCTTCGGCGTCAATGATGATCACGTCATACTGGGATGAAATGGCAGCGATGGTTCCCCTGAGCAGTTCATTTAACGGACAGTAGCAGCCGATGTTATCGGTCCTGCCCATTACCAGGAGACTGAAATCGGGCGCTTCGTACAAGGCTTCGAGTATCAGATAATCGATCATGTTGAAAAGGTCGGCCTTTTCTCCGGCGGCCTTTTTTTGCGCGGCTTTGCGGATAATTTTTTCCCGTGCCTGTCCGATTGTCTTCAAGTCTAAAACGCCCAGCGAACCTTCAAGGCCCCTGGCCGGATCGGCGTCAACAAAAAGAACCCGTTTGCCCTGACCGGAGAAAATCTTGCCCGTGAGGGCGGACAGGATTGTTTTCCCCACCCCGCCTTTGCCGGTAAACGCCATGATCAGGGGACTCATATCATGATCTCCTTTTTTTCCTTATCGCGGTTCTTATGGTGTCACAAATCGGTTTGTCATCGCAGGCGCTGCAATCCAGGTCCGAACAACTGATGGTGCCGTCCGCTTCGAGTCTGAGCCGGGTGTGTTCCCCCCGGATGGCCGCCGCCCGTTTATGGATATCATCAATGGCGCTGATGACCTCCGGTATTTCCGCCACAATGATCACTTTGACATCTTTTATGTCGGGAAAAGCGTCCCTGTATGCAAAGATCAGGCACTGACCCAGAGCGGCCAGGGTGAACCCTTTTTTCATCAGGTCGTGGCTGATTCTGATCCAGAGCTTTCCGGGAATACTCCGGGTCATAAAACCCGGAATTTTATTCGAGAGGTTTTTTGCGTTGTTAAAATCCGGCGACAGCGGATCAATATCCGGGCCCGGGTTGGTGATGACGGTTACGGCTATCGATGCCGGCCCTTTTCCCATATCAGCCAATTCCGTTCCCAGTGTATAAACGGCATCCCGGCCGATATCCGATTCGCAGGTCCACAGAACGGCACTTGACGAAATATGTGAGGGGGATCCGATTTCAAGAGCGGTATCACTTTCCGGGACGATAAAGGCGGTTTTCTTTCCGGATTTTTTTGAAACAAAACCAAGCCGTCCGGCTTCTTTGCCGTTATCAAAGGCGTAAGTCCTGAACGCGTTTTCATTTAGCATGTTCTCGATCAGATGGATCAGCGGCAGGTGGTCGCATACCGGCTGGTCTGTCCCGTTGCCCGTGTCAGTCATTGGCGTTGCCTTTTGGGGGAAATGAAATTACCTCCGGCAATAACAGCGGCGCCGTAGGCCGCCATAAGTTGCGGATCAATATCCGAGTGTTTGACGGTTAGATTGGCCATTTTCTTCAACCGGGCCGTAAAAGCCGGCACCTTGGCCAGACCGCCTGACAGAATAATGTCGCTGTCGGTATCCGCACTGCTGAACATGGATGTCGTTTTGGAGGCGATGGAATCAATCACGCCGGCGATGACATCGTTTTTGTTTTTGCCGGCATTGACCTGGCTGATGACACTGCTTTCGGCAAATACGGCGCAATTGCCGGCAATCATGAATTGCTCGGTGGCCTGTTCCGCGTAAGCTGAAATTTTTTCAAACGGAATCTGGATGGCTTCGGCGACCATTTCCAGAAACTTACCGCTTCCGGCGGCACATCTTTCATTAACATAGTCCTGCTCGGCAAAGCCGCTATCGTCAATGGTAACGACTTTAATAAAAAAACCGCCGACATCAATAATGGTTCGGGCATTATTGTCAATCGAAAAGGCCCCGCGCGCAAGGCAGACGGGCTCGCTTAACCGGTAAGTCGCCTTGTTTACCAGCCTGGCACCGTATCCGGTTGCAACGGACTTTTTTACGGACCGGTTCCGTATTTTTTTCCCCCGGGCCGTGGCCGCCAGATCAAGCGCCTCGCGAAACGCGTGCCGGTACAATCTGTCAAACCGCCGGTCCATTTCGCGGCAGGCGTATCCGAGGAGCCTGGCATCTTCAACAAGGCAGATTTTCAGGAACCGTGTTCCGACGTCTATTCCGGCCGTTATCATGTTAAGCCTTTCATGGCGAAAACAGCCGCCCCCAGCGCCCCGGTTATTTGGGGGTCGATGTTCAGCCGGGTAAATTTCAGGCTCAGGTGCTTTTCAAGCTGCCGCACAACCCCCTGATTTTTTGATACGCCCCCGGTCAGACAGACATTTTTTTGAATTTCAATCACCGTGGAAAGATCTGCGACCCTTTTGGCCACAGCATCAGAAAGCCCGGCGGCGATGTGTTTTAATTTCTTTTTTTCGTAAAGGGCTTCTAAAATTTCAAGTTCCATGAATATGCTGCATTTATTGGTAATATTTAATGGTTTGCGTGATTTTAACGTCAAGGGGCCTAAATCCTCAAGTTTTACCCCGATTGTTCTGGCCAGTATCTCCAGGGAGCGACCGGTGCCGGCCGCGCATTTATCGTTCATGGCGAAGTTTTTGATCAACCCCTTTTCATCGATTGAAATCACTTTGCAATCCTGGCCGCCGATATCGATGATCGTTCGAATGCTGTTATCGGCATAAAAAGCACCCATGCCATGGCAGGATATCTCGCTTAAATTCATATCCGCAAAAGGAATACCGGTTCTTCCATATCCGGTACTGCAGCAGCGGGTAATATTGTCAAACGTCAGGCCGCTTGAGGAGAGTACCCGCTGCATGACGCAGGTCGCGGATTCTAAAACCGTCGGCTTTACCCTGATAATATCCGTGGCCAGGATCGATTGACCGTCCATGATCACGGCTTTTGCCGTAAGTGAACCCACATCACAACCGGCAAATATCTCTGTTTTCTGAATCATTTTATCCGATAAAATGGTTAACCGTCACGTTATCCCTGGTCAGCTGGAGAAAGCGGAAAAACAGTAGTGCCCATAAGAAATCTCCGAAAAGGGTTGAAAATGCCAGAAAGGTGGCCTGGCCGATGATAAAACACCAGGTAAATATCGCGAAAAGAATCAGTTTTGCGATGATTCCCAGCCAGATCACGACCCTGTTTTTCGTCAGGTCTGCGGCAACCGAGCAGTATCCGACACCGAAAATCACTACTGCCAGCATAAAAACCTTAAAAAACAGAACCTGGTAAAAATTACCAGTCAGTGCCTGATCCCCCAGCAACAGCTTTGTCGCAAGAGTACCGAACGCCAGACCGAATACGCCCAATCCGATATTCCACAGCCCGCCCACAAAGAAAGCCTTCTTATAAAAATGGTAATTCATTTTTTTGCCTCATATTTATACGATTTTAAAAGCTTTTATTCGATATGATGGATGCCATGACAACAGGTCATTTTTTTTGCACCCGTAGAATTTTACTTGACACGGAATCTACCATTTGTCAATAATCAAAGCGTAGAACATTTAAGGTCGCCCCTTAAGAAATATTATGCTTTTTTATTCTTTAACGCTACGGTAGAGGTGCAGGTCTGTCAATCTTAGATGAAATAAAAAAAATCGCGGCAACAGATTACCATTCCCTCCTGGTGGATGAAAAAAAATCAGGCAGGAAAATTATCGGCTATTTTTGTTCTTATTTTCCGGAAGAAATCGTCCATGCGGCCGGTTTTGTGCCGTACAGGATGAGAGCCGTCGGCAGTACCGGAACGACAAAAGGCGATATCTATTTTTCTTCGCTTAATTGCACATTTGTCAAACGGTGTTTTGATAAAGCCCTCCATGGTGACTTTGATTTTTTAGACGGGGTCGTCTTTTTGAACGGCTGTGACCATACCCGAAGAATGTATGACAACTGGCGGCATGCCGGGATTGATCCCGATTTTCGTTACATGTTTGTTGTGCCCCATAAGACCGGCAGGCTGGCGGAAAAAAGGTTTACGGCCGAGATGGAAACATTCAAGGCCGCCCTTGAAAAAGCCTTCAGCATCACCATATCTGAAGATTCGATCCGGGCCTCTATCCGTCTTTACAATCAGAAAAGATGTCTGCTGTCTGAATTGTACCGGCGACGGTATGAAAAAAAGGTCCCCATCAACGGCAGTGAAATCCTGAGTGTCATGCTTGCCATAACCGCCATACCGGTTGAACAGGCGATTGATCTCCTGGACAAGGTCCTGGCTGAAATATCCGGCAGGGATGTGGGCGCGGAAAACAAAATCAGGGTGTTTGTCAGCTCCGGGTGTATGGAAGAGGTTGACCATCTGCAGCTTATTGAAGAATGCGGTGGGATCGTGGTCGCTGATAACCTGTGTCTGGGGGCCCGTCATTTTGACGGTATGGTGGATGAAACGGCACCCGTATTTGAGGCCCTTTCCCGTCGATATCTTAACCACTTGTCCTGCCCGCGGATGGTCAATGATTTTGCCGGCCGGAACGCATTTCTGAAAAAGACGATTCAAGAATCAGGAGCCGAAGCTATCATCGCCGAAAAACTGAAGTTTTGTGATATCTGGGGGGGCGAGCTGTATCTGATGCGGCAGGAAGCAGGAAAAAGCCATCTCCCCATACTCGCCCTTGAACGTGAGCTTTACGGCGGCGGCGAAGGACAGATCAGAACCAGGGTGCAGGCCTTTTTTGAACAGGTCAGAAACCGGGCGGTGGTTGATGCCGGTCTGCTGCCGACTGCGGGCAGGGATTACCAGGCCAAACTGTGAACGAATGCATAAAGTATGGATGAAAAATGACTGCACAGAAACATTATGAGTACATTGTCATCGGTACCGGCCCCGGGGGCGGGCCGGTGGCGCTGGAACTGGCCAAGGCCGGAAAAAGTGTCCTGGTCGTTGAAAGGGGCGCCTACCACAAACGGTTTCTCGGGTCACCGCTGGGTGCCAGGCTTTCCGAACGGTTTTTCTGTTTCAACCGTTCAAAAGAAGGGGTCGTGCTTGAACGGGGGCTGACCGTGGGCGGATCATCCATGATTTATCAGGGCAATGTTTTTGATCCGGCCAAACATCTTCTGAATGCCATGGGGCTTGATTTTTCTCCCGAGGCGGACGAGATCAAAAAAGAGATCGGTACCAATACCCTGCCGGACAGATTTTACAACCGGTTGACCAACGGTACGGCCAGGCTTCTGGAAGCCGCGGAAAAAATGGGCTGCCCGTTCGAGGAGCAGGAAAAGTTTGTGGAGCCGGACAAATGCCGGCTGGGTTGTGACTGGTGCATGATGGGATGCCCGTATGATGCCAAGTGGTCCACCAGGCGCCTGGTAGAAGAAGGTCTTGAAAAATATGGCGATAATTATGAGTTGCTGGTAAAAAGTCCGGTCGACAGGCTGCTCATGGATACCAATAAAAAAGTGACCGGGGTGAAGCTCAAAAACGGGCAACAGATTTTTGGAGACAATGTCATTCTGGCGGCCGGCGGTATCGGCTCGCCGGGTGTTATGCTCAGGTCCGGAGACAATCGGGTCGGCAAGCGGTTTTTTATGGACCCCATGCATATTCTTTACGGCATCAATAAACATAAAGACGGCGGCCTCTGGGGAGAACAGACGTTTACCCATGCCATTGAAACGTTCGCCCAAAGCGACGGTTTCATGATCGGCAACAGCTCGGCTTTCGGTACCTATGCGGTAATGAATATCGTCAGGCTCAAGGCTGCCATGAAAACATGGTACAAGGCGCCGTTTGTCAAACAGGGTGTCGGTCTGTTCGTAAAGCTGGCTGAAGATGACAGGGGGGAGATTTTCCCCAATGAAAGAACCAGCAAGCCCATGACCGAGAACGATAAAAAAAGAATGAAAAAAGGGACGGATATCGCCTCCGAACTGATGATAAAGGCCGGTGTCAAGCCGGATTCCATCGCCATGCTGGAGTGGGCCGGCGGGCACCCGGGCGGTACCATCGAAATGGGCAAGCTTGTTGACAGGACATTTCGGTCGGAATATCAGAACCTTTATGTTTGTGACGCCAGTGTATTCCCGGTTTCACCGGGTTCACCGCCAAGCCTGTCGGTTATGGCCATGTCCAGGCTATTGTCAAAGTTCCTGTTGAAAAAAGTAAAGCCCGAAGACCGGTTTATCGATTAACTTAAATTGCAGGTCACCAATGGCGCCAAATTTAGAAAAACTGAAACCCTATGAGTTGTTAAGGAAAAACGCGGGCGGGAATGTGCGAAAAGTTTTTTTCTCATTAAGTTCCCCGTACGTTGTAAAAGCTCTTTTATATCTTCTCAGACCGCTTTATATGAAAAAGGAAACCTGGTTCAACAGATCGTTCCGGTATTATGCGCTTTCACTGGGGGCGGGCAGCATGGCGCCTGAAGATATCAAGGCCATGCTTTTTTCTATCAGAGCAGTAGCCGCAAATTTTTTGAAAGCCATTGACGCCGCTGAAAACAATCAACCCGTTGTCTGGGTGGAGTGGATACTTCAGGGGGAAATCGGGGAGGCCTTTGACCTGACGACGATTAATCCTGAAGCGTTGAATGTTTACGGCAATTCCTTGAGTGGCGAGTATCCGCCGCTTTTGATTGAAGCCGCCGAAAAGCAGGGCACGCCGATTGAAAACTGCTCGGCCCAGAAACTGGCCATCGGCGCCTACATTTCAAAGCAGACACCGCCGCCGTCTTTAATTATCGGCGGATCCCATCCCTGCGATACCAGTGTTTCGGTTTACCAGACACTTGAATATCTGACCGGTGCGCCTGCATTTATCCTCGACGTGCCATACTGGAAAGACGAAGGCGCTTATAAATATTTTGAAGATAATATTTGGGAACTGATCGCTTTTCTTGAAAAACATACCGGCAAACCGGCTGACTGGGATAAATTAAGAACCGTCCTGGAACGGGTCAATCAGATTAATTACTATCTGCGGGAAGTCTGTGAGATGGCGCGGGCCATTCCCTGTCCGTCTTCAATCAATACGCTTCTTTTTGCCTGGGCAACCCGTGAGATTGATGTGCGGTCGCCCCATATGCTTGATATGGCCAAGGCCCTTTATGAGAATTCAAAGAAGCGTTTCGATAAAGGGCAGGGCGTTATTAAAAACGAAAAAGTCCGCATCATCATGTGGTTTCCGCCCATCGCATTCTATCTTTATTTTTTTACATGGCTGGAAAAGGAGTTCGGTGCTGTTGTGGTCGCCGATTTTATCGGTCATATTTCAACGATTCAGGTAGACACCTCTTCAAAAGAATCCATGGTCGAAGGCCTGGCTAAAGCCCAGATGCACCTTGCCATGGGCCGGCAATGTCACGGTCCCATGGACTTTTTTACCGATGAACTGAATAAAATGATAGATGACTATTCGCCGGACTGCATTTTCTTTATGGGCCACAACGGATGTAAGCACGGCTGGGCCGGTCTGAAGATTGTCCAGGACACCATTAAGCAAAGAGGGCTGCCGGCGCTTTATTTAAATATCGATATTATGGACAAACGCCATACGTCCGAGACCGAAATCAAGAAACAGATTACAGATTTTATGGTTAGCCACGGTTGGGGATAGCCCGGATATATCAAGAATTGATTCGACCCCGCGCACCTGACACATTCTGCGATACGCCACTCCGCCCGCTGATATTGTAGGGGCGGCCCCCTGTGGCCGCCCTGCACAAGGGCAACCACAGGGGGTTGCCCCTACATGGTTATCCGATAAAAGGGCAACCCCATAGGGGGGGGACGTGATTCACAATCGGGCACGGCACGCCGTGCCCCTACGTGAGTCTGCGGCCTGCGCCTTGCGGGTGCCGCCAGACAGCGTCCAACGCGGCCCCGTTATTTTTCCGGGTATAAAATGTCTTGACATTGGCATGAGAAATCCCTATTTTTTAAATGACCAGCGGTCAGTTAAGCGCAGGGGGTGATTGTTGAACCTATATCAATTTCAACGGGGAAGATGAAACGAGCCAGACAATCAGACCAGAAGACGGCCCGGCGTCAGGACATTTTAACGGCTGCCTGGGATTTGTTTTTAGAGTCATCCGGAGAATTGCCGACCGTAACACGCGTGGCGCGGCGGGTCGGTCTGTCAAAGGGAACCCTTTATCTCTATTTTTCTTCCAAAGAAGAATTATTTTTTTCTGTTTTTGAAAGCCGGGTAGAGGAATGGGTGCGGTCAATTGAAACCGTCCTGGGAGAGAGGATGGCGGATATCGGTATAATAGACTTATCCCGTGCACTGACCGGGTATGCGGCTGAAAATCCCCTGGTGATCAAACTAGGCACCATCACCAAGAGTTTTATTCAAAACAACATCGATGCCAACATTATTTATGATTGCGATAAGCGCATCGTGACCCTTGTCGATATGGCGGCCGGGGTAATCTCGGAACGATTTTCCTTTATCACCCGCAAGCAGGCCTCGCAGATGCTGGCACGGGGTTATGCCCTGACGCTCGGGCTTTGGCAGGTACTGGATCGGCCACCGGCGGTCAGCAGCCGGTTACTGGATGAGGGAATCGATATGTTTATGCCGGAATTTGAGAAAAATATTGTTGAGACAACGGAAATATTTTTAAACGGCTATTTGCGTTACCTGAAAGAAACCGGATGATACATCGGGTTGGGAACCGGATATGAAAAGAATTTTCTTGTTTTTGTTGATTGTCGTAATGCCGGTCAGTGGCCGGGCATTGACGTTGCAGGAGGCGGTGTCCGTCGGGTTAAAAAAGAACCTGGAATTGTCGGCCGCGGAAAAGCAGCAGGACGCGGCCCGGGCCGAGGCGTCCGGACAAATGCGCGATTTCTTCCCCAAACTTCTGGCGGAAGGTAAATACATGGATTTGACGGATCAGGGAAGCATGGAAATCCCTCAAGGGGCATATAATATGGGTGTTCCCATGACGCCCATACCCGCTTATGATGTGGCGACATACTTAAACGACAAGACCATGCATGACTATTCCTTCACCCTGGCCCAGCCGATTCTGGGGCTTTATAAAATCAACAAAGCCTGGCGTTTAAAAAAGAAAATAGCCGCCATTGCCGGGGCCGATGTCGGGGTCTTGAAGCATAAAGTCACCATGGACGTGATCGAAGCCTTCTGTCATGTCAAGATGGTGGAAAAAAAGATTGATCTGGCAAAAACCAATATCACGGAACTTACCGCTCACCTGGCGCGAATCCAAAGCCTCCACCGGGTGGGGCATGTGCTGGACCGGGACCTTTTCCAGGTCCAGCTGGGGCTGGACAATGCCCGGCTGGAACTGGAAATAGCCGAGCGTGAACGATTGCTGGCCATTGAAAAACTGTTCTGGGTGATGGGCGGGGAGGTTGAGCCACCGGTTTTTGACGAGCCGGTGGTAGAATTGCCCATGGATGTCGGTGTCAATGACGTTGACGCGGCCCGTTTTGTTAAAAGCGGTCTTCAAAATCGCTGGGAAATGAAGAAAGCCGTTGAAGCGGTCAAGGCCGCCGGACTCCAGGTGGGACTGGCGGTCAGTGAATATCTGCCGGAGTTGAACGTATTTGCCCGATACACGGAGCAGGACGGCGACCATTCTTTGCCGGACAAAAACACGATTGTCGGAGTAGAGGTGACGGCCACACTTTTTGAATGGGGAAAGACCGGTAAACAGAAGACCGCGGCGGGCATGCGCCTGGACAGCGCCCGAAAGAACCTTGAAAATGCCAAAGAAATGATCCGCCTTGATGTGCTGCTGGCACTGAAGACCTTTGAAGACAGCCGCTCCAGGCACCGGCTGGCCGATCAGAGCTTAACGCTGGCCGAAGAATCCCTGCGCATCACCCAGAAGCAGTATGAAGCGGGCCGGGCCACCATAACCGACCTTTTGAATGACCAGACGGTTTTTCACCAGGCCCGAACAGACCTTGCCCTGGTCGCGGACCAGATGATTATCGATTATGCCGCGGTGCGGACGGCAGCCGGAATGCCGCCGCTTCCCGACATGGATATCAACGAATCTCGTTATACAGGTGACACATATTAAAGAGGCGCCTTATGAAGAAAGTTTTTTTGTTGCTGCTCGTTTTTTCGTTGCTGTGCTACGGGTGTAAGGAAAGCGAAAAAGAAGATGCGCAGGTCCTGCCCATCCCCGTCAAGGTGCGCAAGATCGAAACAAGTGTTCTGACAAACACCATCCGTCTGACAGGTACCATCCGTCCCCGGGAGAAAGCGGGGCTGTCATTCAAGGTGCCGGGCCGGATTGCGGATATACTGGTCGATGAAGGCGACCGGATCGGCAAAGGCGATGTGGTGGCCCTGCTGGAAGCTAATGATTACGAGCTGAACGTCAAAATGGCGGAAGCGCAAGTTAAAGCCCTGGCCCCGGAATACCAGCGGCAGCGGTCCCTGCTCAAGGATAAAGCCATTACCCAGGCCGAGTTCGAGCAGTTTGAAGCCCAGTACAAGGTGGCCACCTATAAATTGAACCTGGCCAGAAACAACCTGAAGGACTGCCAATTAAAAGCGCCTTTCGACGGCGAGATCGCCCGGCGCCAGGCCGATTCCGGTGAACTGGCTGCGCCTGACCGGGTCATCGTTCTATTAATGGATATGAGCGGGGTGGAGGCGGAGATCGGCGTGCCCGACCTTGATATCAACCGGTTTAAACTGGGTGAGGAAGTGGCTTTTACCATGAGCGCGTTTCCGGAAAAAAAGTTTACCGGCAAAGTCGTACTCATCGGTTCCATGCCGGATCCGGTTTCCAGAACCTATCGGGTCCGGGTCAGCCTGCCCAATCCGGGCGGCCTGCTCAAGGCCGGCATGATCGTGACCATGAATTTTAAGATCAAAAACGGGGGGAAGAAACTGGCCGGCGCACCGCTTTCCGCCATTCTTCATTCGGTTGACGCCGGTCCGTACGTATTTGTGGTCAAAGACGGTAAGGCCGTCAAAAAGGATATTGTCCTCGGTCCCATGTTTCAGAAGCTGGTGGGAGTGGAAAGCGGTCTGGAAGATGGTGACATGCTGATCGTCGAGGGACAGCATTACGTCCGGCCCGGACAGCAAATCAAGATTATGAACCAGACGACCCAGGCAGGTTGATATGAACATCCCCAAAGCGTCCATTCAAAGAGGGCCGGCCCTGATCGTGGCCGTTGTCCTGATCGTCATCTGGGGTATTTTCGGGTACCGGGATATCCCCAAAAGAGAATACCCGGAAGTTGATTTCCCGGCCTGCAACATCATAACGATCTGGCCGGGTGCTTCACCTGAAAAGGTGGAACAGCTTATCAGCGAGAAAATAGAGGACGCGGCCGGCAAGGCGGAAAATATCGAAAAAACCGTTTCCTGGAGCCGGACGGGTATCAGTATTGTTTTTGCCTATGTCGACACCGACAAATTGTTTCTGGACAAGCAGAAGATCTGGGACGAAGTCAAGGAAGAGGTGGACCGGGTCCGGGATGAGATGCCCGAGGGAATTTATTTCGGGCCTTTTGTGAACGACCGCTTTTCCGAAGTAAAATCCATGCTCATTTCACTGTCTTCGGACGAAAGGTCTTATCCGGAGCTGATCGATTACGCCGAAAGTCTGTCCGATGAATTAACCTATCTTGATACCGTAAACCGGTCGGAAATTTCCGGAAATACCCGGGAAGTGATTTATCTTGTTTCAACCGAGCGTTTTAATGAATACGGTGTCCATCTTCTGGATGTCATGCGCGCCCTTTCCGCGCGAAACATCACCATGAGCGGCGGAATCCTGAGCCTTTCCGGCAATGAAATGATTATCGAGCCTTCGGGTGAGTTCAACAGCCTGTCTGAAATCGGTGACGTGGTTATCAATGTCAGCCCGGAAACCGGCCATGCCGTGTACCTGAGGGACCTGTTTACCATCAGGCGGGGACTGGAAGACCCGCCCGACCAGATGGCCCATGTCAACGGCAAACGGGCGATCCTGGTGGATGTGGAGCTGAAAAAAGGGGAGAACGTCATCCGCATGGGCGAGCAGGTGGAAGAAATGCTCGAGCGGGCGAAAAAGACGTTTCCTTCGGACGTAAATATCAATGTGGTGGTCAGCCAGGCTGAGGTTGTGTCTGAAAAACTGAGTGAATTTTCCAGGAACCTCTATCAGGGCATTATCCTTGTTTTGGCGGTGGCCCTTTTATCCATCGGCATCAGGCCGGCCGTTATCATGGCTGTGGCCATTCCCCTGTCTCTTTTATTTACCTTTGGTGTTCTGCCCGTCATGGGACGTGACATGGAAAACATGGTCATCACCGGACTGATCGTGGCCCTGGGGATGATCGTGGACAATGCCGTGGTGATTACCGAAAATATCGACCGTTATATGCAAATGGGGTATGACAAAGTTCGTGCCGCCTGGACCGGAACCGGCGAGGTGGCCATCCCCATGCTCAGCGCCACGGCCACGACCATCGCGGCTTTCGGACCGCTGGCCTTTATCCCCGGAACCGTGGGCGAGTTCATCGTCTCCATTCCCCTGGTGGTGATCATTGCCTTGAGTGCTTCTTACGCCATTGCCATTACCATTACCCCCTGGATGTGTTCCCGTATCCTTGTCGCCAGAGAGGTCGAGCAGAAACCGGAGAAATCAGCCATAAACGAACAACTGCCCGGTTTTTGGGGCAGAATCGGTCGCGTTTACAATACTGTGATCGGCGTTTCATTAAAGCGGCCGAAACTGGTGATCATGGCGGCCCTGCTTGTTTTTATTGTCTCCCTGATGTTGATTCCCAGGCTGGGGATGCAGTTTTTTCCCCTGGCGCAGAAAGACCTTTTTTTAATCGAAGTCTGGGCGCCGGAGGGTACCAATGTCGATAAAACCAGAGAAATCGCCGCGCAGGCAGAGGATATTTTAAAGGAAGAAAAGAAGATTAAATCCTTTGTAACCTATACCGGTATCGGTTCACCCCGGATTGAACTCGGTGTCATACAGCAGAACCTGACGCCCAATTATGCCATGATCTGGGTGAAAACGCACGACTGGCATGAAACCAACGACCTGGTGCCGGAGATAAGAGAGAAAATAAGAAGAAACGTGGTCGGTGCCCGGGTGGAAACAAAACTTCTGGAAACCGGCCCGCCGGTCGGGGCACCGGTGTCCATAGAGATCCAGGGGGAAGATATCGATATTTTGAGAGGCCTCTCCGAACAGGTCCAGCAGTTGATTGCCGGACAGAAAGGGGTTTTTGCCATTCATGACGATTTCGGGACCAACGCCTACAAGATCAGCGGTGATTTTGACGAGGACGAAATAAAAAGGATCGGCCTGACCAACCAGGAAATCGCCCTGTCGCTGATGGCCAATTTTTCCGGGCTGCATGTCACCAATTTCAGAGAGGACGACAAGACCATTCCGATCAAGCTGAAAGCCGCCGATTACCTGATTGATGACTTTAATGACCTGGCCGAAACCCGGGTGCGTTCGTCTCTTACCCAAAAAGAAATTGCCATAAAGCAGGTGGCAAAAATTACGGCCCGGCCCTATGTGCCGGTGATCCGCCACAAAAACGGCAAAAGAACCTTAAAAGTCAACGCCTTTGTGGAAGAAGGGGTTCTGGCCGATACTATTCTTAAGAATATCTGGCCGGACATCGAGAAGCTGGAAATACCGGAAGGTTATCATCTGAAAAAGGCCGGTGAGTTTGAAGAGCGCGAAAAGGCTTTCGGCCGTATTTCCCGGGCTTTCATGAATGCGATCCTGCTCATGCTGCTGGTGCTGATGATCAATTTCAACTCCGTTAAAAAGACCCTGATTATTTTTTCCACCATACCCCTTTCCCTGGTCGGTTCGGTAACCGGGTTGTTTGTCACGGGTTACCCTTTCGGTTTCATGGCGTTTCTGGGGGTGGTGGCCTTAAGCGGGATTGTGGTCAATAACGCCATTATCCTGATTGATTTTATCGATAAAAGAATAAAGGATGGTGAAAAGCCGTCGTCTGCCATCCGGAACGCAGGGCGGTTAAGAATGCGGCCGATTTTTGTGACAACCGCCACCACCATGGGCGGCATGCTGCCCCTGGGCCTGGCCGGCGGGCCGCTTTTCGCGCCCATGGCCTGGGTGATTATTTTCGGTTTGGCCGCTTCCACGGTACTGACCCTGATCGTGGTGCCTAATTTATATTATGTGCTGATCGGTAAGAAACTCGAAAGTGCCATGGCGGTTTAGCCGGATATGTCACGAGTTGATTCGGACCCGATCTCCCGGTTCTTTCAGCAAGTCGTGGTACGCGAATTTCTGTAGGGGCACGGCGTGCCGTGCCCGATTGTGAATTACGTCACAGTTACTTCCCAGTCTGGTTTTATGCATTTGTTGTCAGGCGTTGTCACTGCCCGATTAAATTCATGTTTTTGATTCAACCGGCTGCTTTTCATTGCATATTCCTTTTAATATTAAAAATATACAGTAGTACAAAAGTTGCAGCCGTCCGCCAGAATAAAAATTTTACCTGTGGTGTATAGGCGCATTTATTACTTGACTGGTCGGTCTATTCGTGCCAGATTGATTATCAGTAATTCACTTTGGTTTGTATGTTATACAGGGGGGGAAATGGAAAAAAAAGTTGAATGGATCCGTCACAAAGACAAACGTATTCTGTGCACCAATTATTCCGGTTTAAATGATGACGAGTATTGCCGGACTGCGGATGAAGCCCGACGGATTCTGGAAAAAGAGCCGGAAAATTCCGTATTGTGCATGGCCATTGTTGACTCCGGAAAGGTGAACGAGCGGATCCGTCAGAAAGCCAAAGAGCAGAGAGAGGCCACAAGGAAATACTTAAAAGCGTTGGCCGCCGTGGGCATGAAGGGGCCGGCCAAGATCCTGGCCCAATTGATCTATCGGGACGTCAATTTCTTCAATAATACTGAAGAAGCAATGGACTGGCTGGCGGCTCAGGAATGAGGTCTTGTGTCGTTTCCGCCGGTTGCGCTCTAATCTCTCACGGACTGCTATCGTAGCGCCAGGCTTTTGCCGTCTGCCGGAACCTTTTCTCTTCAGCTAAACGCCTTGTTCATCAAGAAACCCGACCAGTGTACGATGCCAGTGATCGGTCTGCTCCAGATAGCAGGGGTGAGGTGCGTCCTTCAGAAACACCGGTGATGTGATCCCCTCCTGTTTGAGTAATTCATAAACCAGGTCAACCGGCGAAGCCGGGCAGGATGGCGAGCGGCCGAATCCCGGCATATCCAGGGCATGTACCCGGTAACCGGGCCAGTTGTTAAACTGCCGTTCGGTAGGCGCCGGCACTGCGTTCAAGGGAGGGAATGTAAACGTATTTTGTATTGACAGACAGAGACCGCCTATGCGATAGATAGTCGCCATATAAGCACTCCGCTTATATGGCTCCTGCCCGGATATTTTCCATATGAATGATATGACATCGTCAAAAGCGAAAGAGATGCTTTTGTCCGTCAGCCAGGGCGCTGTCGGCCTTTTTGTCAGCATTGTCAGCCTGGTTATCATAGAGCGGACGTATGGCGAAAAAGGTCTGGGCACTTTCTCTTTTCTGATTTCCCTTTACATTCTTTCGGGATTTATCACCGAATTCGGTATGGCCGGTCTGGTTGAACGGGAAACGGCCATCAACAGCGGCAGAAAAGAGATCCTTTTGCGGGAAGCCTACTGCGCCCTTTTCTGGTGGGGCTTTTTGTTTACTGTTCTGTTTGTCCTGACAGCCGTCTACGATGCCTCCTGGACAAAAGTTGATGAAAAACGTATGGCTTATCTGATCATTGCCTTAACCTTCCCCATCAGAAACCTCAACAAACTCAGGCTGGCCGTTCTAGACGGCAGTAAACATCACGACCAGGCGGCCATGTTGCGGCTGCAAAAGCATCTGATATTTATTTTTGCGGTTTTCTGGCTGGCACTGATTGAAATTCCCGTCTCCTTTCTGACCCTGGGGTTTCTGGCTGCTGAGATCGGACAGGCCGGTTTTGCAAAAAAACACCTTCGGCTGCCGCCGCTGTCAAACCTGTGGCGTCCGTTTGGGGCCATACCCCGGACGCTGAAACAGGGATATCAATATATTTTTACTGACGAAGCACTGGATGTGGTTCTGTACATGGACTTTTTTATCCTTGGCTTTTTTGTTTCGTCGTGGAATCTGGGGATTTATGCCGAAGCCTCGGTGCTGGTGAAGATTTTTTTGCTGATCCCCATGTGTTTGAAGCCCATTTACCGGGAGAGCTATTGCGAGCAGGCCGCCCTGGAATGTCATGAAGATCTGGCCGCCCGGGTGCGACGGACATCGACCTGGATTTTTTTTCTTCACGCCCTCGTCGGGCTGTATATGCTGATATATTATCCCAGGGTGATCAACTGTCTGTTTGATTTTCACGGACAGCGGGAAATCTCTTTCCGGTTGTTTGCCACCCTGCTGCCCGGTCTGCTCTATTTTTCTGCTGTTATTGTCAGGGAACCGGTTTATGAGGCCGTGGGCCGATCCGGGGCACTTCAGCAGATCATTATTTTAATCGCCGTTGTGAATGCGGTTCTTAATTTTTATTTTATTCCCTTTGCCGGTCATTTTGGGGCCGCTTTTTCAACCGCCACGGCCCTGCTGGTTTATTTCTTTGTTTTTGATTACGATCTCGATCCGGTATATAAAACCGATCGAATGCTATATATTGTCGCCGGTGCCGCCATTTACCTGATTTATATGTTGTTTTCACATGTCAAGGTGAAGCCCGCCATCAGTTTCTGGTTGATTCCGGCGGTGTTGTTTGTGTTGCTGGTGTTGACCGGGTTCTTTACGACTGGAAACAAAGAAGAGGGAAAAAACCCTTGAGCTTAAAAATCTATAGACAAGGAGCCAAACCATGGAAGATCAAGAGGTCATTAAAAGGGTGCCTGAAATACCCCGGAATTTTAAAAGAATTAAAATCCCGAAGATCAGGATTTCGGGCAAGCTGGGATTGATTATCCTCTTTCTGGCGGTCATTGTCGTTCTTTACAATTCTTTTCTGGTTTATGTCGGTCCCAATGAGTACGGGATCAAACAGGTGAAAATCGGTACAAACCGGGGCATCCAGAAAAAGACTTTTACGCCGGGACTTCATATTATCATTCCGGTGTTTCAACGCATGCATTATCTGCCGAAAGATGCCCAGGTGTTGGAGCTGACCAATTATCCCGCTACCGCCTCCCGCTATGCGCGAAGGGAACGGGCGGCCCACATCCAGACATCGGACGGATTTTTTGTGGATGTCGATGTTTCCATCCTTTATCACATTGCAGATCCTTACAAGGTGTTCACCATGATCGGCCCGGGCACCCTGTTTGAAGACAACGGCATTATCCCCAAAACCGAACCGGCCTTAAAAGACACCCTTGGTAAGTTGACCACCGAGGAGTTTTACAACAGCCCCCTGCGGGTCGAACGGGCTCTGGCGGCCAAGGAGAAACTGAACCAGGAGTTAAACGAAAAAGGCATTGCCGTTGACCAGGTTCTGGTCCGGTATTTCAAATACAGTGATGAAATTCAGAAAAATATCGAAGAGAAAAAGTTAAAAGACCAGCTGGTGTTTAAGAATCAGGCCGAAGCCCGGGCGGCGACTGAAGAAGCCACGCTCAAAAAGATCGAGCAGGAAGGAAAAGTCAACGTATCAGTGGAGATGGAAAAAGGCAGCGCCTATGTTACCAGAAAGCGGGCGGAAAAAGACCTTTATGCCCGAAGTAAACGGGCGGAAGCCGATTTGCTGGTCAAACTGGCCGAAGCCGAGAAAGTCCGGCTTAAAAACGAGGCCCTTAAAGGCGCCGGCGCCGAGCGGATGGTCGGTCTTAAAATGGCTGAAGTGTATCAGGGCCTGGAACTGATCATCCTGCCCAGCGACGGCCCGTCCGGCGTCAACCCCCTGGATCTGGATAATGCCCTCAATCTGTTTGATGTCCGCAAAGGAGGTGCCAAATGAGAAAAATGATGATTACCATAATGCTGTTGATGATATTGCCATTAACGCAGGCCTGTGTCCCCCATACCACCGGTGAAACCGAAGTCGGGGTCCAGGTCAAGAAACTGGCTTTGTGGGGTGAAAAAGGCGTGTCCGACAGGATATTCTCTCCAGGTTCAACCTTCTTTTTTCTCCCCTTTATAAATGACTGGTACACCTTCGACACCAAACTGCAGAACATGGAAATGACCTTTCAGCGAACACGGGGCGACCGGCCCACCCAGGACGACCTGTTATTTAAAACCATCGACGGTAATGATATCGGTCTGGACGTGATTATCGCCTATCGCATCATGCCGGAAAAGGCGCCCTATATTCTGCAGTATGTGGCTGAAAACGATGATACCCTGAGGGATAAAATCGTCAGGACCATTGCCCGCAGCAAACCCAGGGATATTTTCGGCGAACTGAAAACCGAAGATTTTTATATTGCCAAAAATCGTGAAGCCCAGGCTCAGGAAGTCAAGAAACAACTACAGGCCATGTTTGACCCCATGGGTGTTATCATTGAAAGGGTTTTGACTAAGGATTACCGGTTTAACCCGGCCTATCAGAAGGCCATTGAAGACAAGAAAGTGGCCGATCAGATGGTGGAAAAAAACCGCTCCGCCCAGCACGCCACGCAAGAGGAGTACCTGCGCAAATTGGAACAGGCCAAAGGCGAGGTCAATAAAATGGTGGCCGATATTGACGGTGAATACCTGAAAGCCAAAATCGAAGTGGATGCCTACTATGAGAAGCAGAAGCTCATCGCCCAGGCTATAAAAGCCGAAGGTATTGCCGAGGCCCAGGGCATTCAGGAAATGAACACCGCCATGGCCAGCGCCGGCGGAGAGGCCTTTGTCAAACTGAGAATCGCCGAGTCCCTGCAGGGCAAGGAAATTTTTCTGCTGCCGGTTTCTGAAGGCGGAATGAACCTGAAAACCACCGACATCAATGACCTGATCAACACCATGGGGATTAAAAAACTGTCGGACAAAAGCAGGAAATGATTGGATCGAACCGGTACCTCAAGGCGTGATGGTTGTAAACAATCTTCGGGTCCGTCAACCGGCTGTGCCCGGATTCGGCAGTAGGGGCACCCCCCTGTGGGTGCCCTTGCATCGTACGGCCACAGGGGCCGCCCCTGCAATATCTAAGGTGACTCCTTCGCAGGGTGAAGTATTCGGTCTAACCGGGTGTGCCGGGATCCAGCAGTTTAAAGCCCAGGTCGGGTTCAAGACGTCTTATCGCGGTTGTGTCCAGTAATTCAAAAATAATGATTTCCAGGATCTGCCAGGTAATGACACCGCTTCGGATGCAGCCGGTGGTGGTTTGGCCTTCACGGCCGCAGGCCATGTGCATGTGCAGCATGGGAAGTCCTTCCTCGTCCGGGAACAATGTCCCCACGCCGGCGATTTCGTGAACATTATCCAGTAACCGTTGCATGGGGATGACCGGAGTGGCGCGCCCGTCTTCCGGGCCGACCACCAGTGCGCTGTACTGGTCAGCGCCGCCTACGGCGACCAGCGCTGCTGCGGTTATTCCCTTGTCCCGGGCAAAAGACTCAATCACCTGGTGAACGATTTCGCCGTCCTCCAAACGCAGGATAAAAATACGGCCCTGCCGGGCTTCTGAATATTTCATGGCGGACTCCTTATTACGTTCAATTGTTTTGAGACATTTTTATCATGAAACCGTATCGTTTTCCAGAGACATGTGTTGAAAAACAGGCGGTGGTATTCTATTATCAGTCCGTATCAAGAGGGGGACTTAGGTTATCCGGTAATAAAATGCAAGAAGGAGCAGCAATGAAATGGAGACAGTTTTTCACGCCTGTTAAATCCATGGACAGCGCACAAGCCCGGGAGATGATTGAGAACACGCCCCGGGAAGATATTTCTATTATTGATGTGCGTCAGCCCGGTGAGTATAAGTCCGGTCATATTCCCGGCGCCCGTTTGATCCCGGTGGGTGAACTGGGTAACCGGCTGAACGAAATACCGGCTGATAAACCGGCTGTGGTTTATTGTGCTGTCGGCGGCCGCAGCCGGGTAGCGGCCCAGATGATGGCCGCCAAAGGGTTTTCCGATGTCATTAACCTGGCCGGAGGTTTCAAGGCCTGGAAGGGTAATGCGGCTGTCGGACCGGTGGACCAGGGCCTGGATTTTTTTTCAGGTCAGGAAACCATCGACCAGATACTGGCGGTGGCTTATTCCATTGAAGATGGTTTAAGGGATTTTTATCTCATCATGGCCGAAAAGGTCCGAAACGCTGAAGCCGCCGACCTGTTTGCAAAACTGGCGGAAATAGAAGTCAAACACCAGGATCGCGTCTACGGGATTTATAAAGCCCTGGCCGACCAGCCTATGCCAAGGGAGGCTTTTGTCACCGACCGGGTCGGTAATGTGATTGAAGGCGGCCTGACGACCGAAGCCTATATCGCCATGTTCAAACCCGATATGGAATCGGTTGTCGATATTATCAGCCTGGCCATGTCCATCGAAGCCCAGGCCCTGGATCTTTATTCCCGGGCGGCTGAAGCGGTTACCCCTCCTGAGGGGCAGAAGGCGCTGGCACAGCTGGCCGATGAGGAACGGACGCATATCAGGCGGCTGGGAGAATTGATTGATGGGCTGTCTGAATAATACAGGCTCTTCTCCAATTTAATGTGCACAAAGGGTTCAAGGATTCAAGGGGTCGAGGGCTCAAGTGTTTGTCATTGAAAGTTTTATGAATGCTAAACACATAATTTTTACAAAAGTTCATGAAAGGTCCGGATATGGGGCATCTAGTATTAGCTGGCGGCGGTCATGCCCACATGGTAACGCTGGAACATATTGATGATTTTGTCGGTCGCGGACACCGGGTCACGGTTATCGGCCCTTCGCCATATCATTATTATTCGGGTATGGGGCCGGGCATGCTGGGTGGTTTTTATTCTCCGGACGATATCCGTTTTGCTACCCGACTGGTTACTGAAAAAAAAGGCGGGACGTTCGTGCATGACAGGGTTGAGCGTATCGACCCTGCAGAGAAAAGAGTCCACCTGGCATCCGGTGACACCATTGATTATGACGTTCTCTCCTGTAACCTGGGCAGTCAGGTGCCTGGGGATCTGATTACAAACGATTATGGTGACATCTACGCGGTCAAACCCATCGAAAAACTGCTTGAAGCACGGCAGCGGGCCATCGAAATCATGTCCGACAATCAGGCTTCTATCGCTGTTGCCGGCGGTGGGCCGGCGGCATCCGAGATCGCGGGTAATATTTATCACCTGGCCAAAACCACGGGCAAGGCCATGCCTACCATATACATGTGTGCCGGAAAAGGGTTTATGGGCCGGTTTCCTGAATCGGTCCGCAGCCGTGTTTATCACTCGCTGACCGAACGGGGTATTATTGTTGATGAATCCGGTTACGTTAAATCCATCGAAACCGGTGCCGTCACACTTGAGTCGGCTAAGATTATCGCCGCGGACCTGATTTTTGTGGCCCTGGGGGTGAAGCCATCGCCGGTTTTCGCCGCTTCCGGTCTGCCGCTCGGTCCTGACGGCGGCCTGCTGGTCAACCAATTCCTGCAATCGCCGAAATATCCCGAAATTTTCGGCGGCGGTGACTGTATCTATTTTGAACCCCGTCCACTTGACAAGGTCGGTGTTTTTGCGGTCCGGCAGAATCCTGTTCTGTGTCATAATTTGATGGCAACCCTTGAAGACCAATCGTTGAAACCGTTTGACCCGGGCGGAGATTACCTGCTGATTTTCAACCTGGGCGATCGCCGGGGCGTGCTCAAAAAGAAATGGCTGACCTTCAGCGGCCGGTCGGCATTCATGCTCAAGGATTATATCGACCGCCGGTTCATGAAAAAATTCCAGCGCATGGAGAAAAGTCAAAAGGCTTAAACGCCGCAAAGAAAAAGTTTTTAACGATAAAAAAGTAAATGGAAAACAGGGTATCCCGGTCAGGGGTAGTATTTTTTCAGTTTTTCCGGATGAACACCGGCGTAGAACAGGGTGGATAATATCCAGTTACGCAGGGTGGTATAAATCAGGCCTTCTTTTTTCCAGCGCCGGGCGGAAGTCGTCACCGGCTCGGGGATCAACCGGATGCGATAACCGCGTTTCTTGATTCGCCGCATGAGGTCGATATCTTCCATGAGCGGCATCTCTGTAAACCCGCCCAGTTCCCTGAAACAGCCGGCTTTTATGAATATGGCCTGATCACCGTAAGGGATATGTGTGAGGCGGGAGCGAATCGAGGCGGCCTTTTCGATGATTCGAAAAGCCGGTCCGGGCGCATCTATGGCAAGGTCAAAGGCCCCGCCCACGGTCCCTGAATCGCGACAAACGTCCAGGATCGACCTGACAGCGGTTTCGGGCAGAATCGTGTCAGCATGAAGAAACAGCAGGATCTCTCCGGCGGCTTTTTCCGCGCCGGCGTTCATCTGGACGCTTCGGCCTGATGAGGCCTTTGTTTTGGTGACATCCGGGTCGGCAATCGCCCGCAGGGTGGTCTCCGACGGGTCTCCATCCACCACGATGATTTCCGTATCGGCATTTTTGTCCGTTGTCTTTATTTGAACAATTGTCCGATTGATCCGGTCAGCCTCGTCAAGCGCGGGGATAATTATGGATATCATCGGTTTCATAAGCCGGTAGAACGGTTCGGAATCGGTCAGGGCTGGTCAGCGTTCGTGCCTGATTTGAAAATGATATCGCCGTAAAAGGCGGTTGTTGCCTCGCCGGTGTTGTCTGAATCGGTCATGATGGCCACCCCGGAAATCATGGGGGGCGGCTGACCGAAACTGTCCACATAATCCTGATAGATATTTCTTTCTTCATTGACCCAGGTACCGGCCTTGTCCGGTCCGCTTTCCACGACAATCATCATGACCCGGTCGGTATAGGGGTTGGTTACCCGGGTGCCTTTTGCCGTCCGGCTTTCCCAGATATAATTGATGGCTCCGATGGGGGGATACTCGCCGTAAAGAATCCGGACTGTCTCAAATTTTGCCTTTTCCAGAAACCCCACCCGATCGGCGTCATACTCAAAAGCAATATATATCCGGACCGGATAGTCATCACCGCTTTTTTTGGTAACATCTCCGTTTTCATATACACCGGTGATTTTCCAGTTCCACTGGATGACGGGATATTCCCGCGGGTCAATCCGCATTTTACGGATCAGCCCGGAAGCCGAAGCCTTGCTTTTGGCCCGGATGACGGTTTTCCCGTCTTCAACAACCGCTTCATACAGGGTATGATTGTCGATTTTTTTGAACGTCAACGGCTCCCAGTTTTCCGGAAGCCGGTCGGCCGCAGCGACAGCATTGGAAAAATCGCCCACCTTCAACACCTCTTCAGCTTTGATCCATCCGGGCTGAAAAAGTGCCATCAGGATAACCGCCAGTCCGCATAATGATATATTCTTTATATCGTTCATTTGTTGTAACCCCGTTGGTTGTATTACAGTCATCACTTGATCTTTGCCTGTTGCAGGTAAGCCCGGGTGTGTTTGGCCAGCCCGGGGACTTCTTTCAGCGTCAGTGACAGGTTGTCAAGGTCTACGATGGTGTCAATATCCCGCCAGACCGGCAATATTATGGGCACGATACCATTATCCCGGAACCGCTTCAGGGTGTTACTCAAAACCGTATCCGTTCCCCAGGAAATGTTGTCAAAAATTTCCGGTAGAAAACCGTCTGCCGTAAATCCGATCAGGTAATATCCGCCGTCCCGGCTGGGCCCGATGACGGCCGAGTTTTCCTTTAAACGATCAAAGGCTTCATCGATAATTTCCGGCAAAAGATCGGGTAAATCAGAACCGATGATAATGGCCCGTTTAAAGCCCGCAAAAAATGTTTCAGCCAGGGCGTTTTTCATTTTTTCGCCCAGATTGTCGCCAGTTTGCGGGAAAATATCAAACCCGTCGCCCAGCCAGGACCGGATTTGATCGCCGGCCCGGGCCGGATAATAATAGACGCTGATATTCAAGCCGGTGGATTGAGCCATGGTCAGGACATCCGCAACAAAGCATCGATAGAGTTCCAGGGCGGCCGCATCACCGATTGATTCGGCCAGACGGGTTTTGACCGCGCCTTTTATTGGTGCCTTGAGAAAAAGAATAATGCGGAAGTCTTCTGATGTTTCATTTTGTTGTGTTGTCATAAGGCTTACTTGACGAATTCAAAGCTCTGATCAAAAAGGTCAGGGTCTGAAAAATAGGCTTTGCCGACCAGTTTCAATGCATGATGGCTGCGCTGGCGCATGCTGCCGACCTTGGGAATCCCCATGGAAAAAAGCAATAGCGGCTCTATGCGTTTTGAATTTTTGGCGATGCCGTGCCGGTTGAACATGCTTGCAAAGGTGCCGTCGGACGCGGGCAGCATCTCAAGAGACTTATAAGGGACAAGCCGGTAGGGGATGTCCTTTGCCGGGGGCGGTTCGTAAGACAGACCGACCACCTGGTGCCAGTCGGCGTTGACATGGACATTGAGCGGGGTCCCGGAGAAGGATTCCGGCAGTCCGGCTGGCGCAAAGGCGTCTATGGTCAGGGACTGCGGTCTGACGGCCTTGACGGACCCGTCGGCCGGGACAAAAAAATGGTAACAGCCGCAGTTGTTCATGATATCCACCATCACCGGCCGTCCGTCCTGCCCCAGGCTGATGCGGAAGGTCAGCCCGTCCAGCGTTCCTCTTTCAATCGATGGCGCGCCGGGTCCTGTCCGGGCCGGATACCACACCACATAGTTGATTTGAAGAACCGGTTGTCCGTTATAAAAGGCATTGGTGAAATAATAGTACATGGTCGGCCGGTCACCGGCCACGATGATATTATGCTCCTGCCATTTGATGGCACCGATACGGTCGTCATCACCACGGATATCCTGGGTCAGAACCGGCGCGAAGGCTGTGGCCAGCACCTGTTGGGTGTTTTCATTGGGTCGGGGGACGGACAGGGCATTGTTTGATGCTTTGAGTATCATCCGTTTGATCTCCTCGGTCGAAAGATCATAGCGCTGGTCCGGTATATAGGAAATCCAAGTCCCCCCGGGCAAAATGTTGTCAGTTTTCCTGTTGAGCCAGCGCGTCATCCGTTTATGGGCTTTTTTGGTCAGAAAAGCGACCGGCAGGGCGGCCAGGGGATAGACCCCGGCCACACGCATGGTGGTTTTATATTCACTCGGGCATTGGACCGCCTCTGACAAGGATTCATAAAATCCAGGCAGACTTCGATGTGCGGACAGCAGGCTGGCGGCACACGTTTCGGCATGGGTGGATAATGCCGCGATCGTGGGTGATAAACCCGCCCTGTCTGCCAGTTCTTGTCGTGCCTGTTTTGGCAGGCAGGCAATCTCGGTGTATCTGGCCCTGGTGTCCCGGGCTCGCATCCAGTCGACCCATACATCTTTTTCCGCCTGATTGGCAACACGGTTTTTCAGTCCGCATAAAAAACGGTCGGTTCTAAGATACGGAAAACCTTCCAGCCGGAACACGGCGGCATTGTTGACACCCGCCTCGGCCACTGCTTTATCCAGGTCCATAAGAAAAGCCGCGCTGGCGGCTGTATCATCGCCAGCCGGAAAAACAGAGGGTTTTACACCCGGCGCGCAGGCACTTAAAGACAGTGCGCCTATGATGATAATGAACAGAATTTGAAACCGTTGTTTAAACTGTTTCGTGCTTAAAAATCTCATCTGTCTTTAGTCCTTTCGGAATTTTAGACCTTTTTAAATACCCTCCTAACTGATCATCAGATGTTTTTGACCGGTATTTTAATTTTATATAAGGTCTGTTGCCATCATTCGGATGAAATCCGGTTTGGAGGTGTTCTCTTTCAAAGTTTTTTAGTTCTCTGAACGAGCCGTTGTTCTCGACGTAAACATATGGGTAAGGTATTTGTAGAGCCTCTTCTGGTGAAACAATTGCGCGAGAAAGTTTGTTCATATCTCTTTTAATTTGTGTTGTCCGCAGTGTGTTATTTTATTATCCCCTCATAATTGATTCTGCCTGATTTTTTGCGAAATTCAAGAGATTTATCCATAATTGTTTCCGCCCGTTAGAAGGGCACCCACAGGGGGGTGCCCCTACAGTTTTACGGTTTGCGTTTTGCAGAATGAATCAAGAGCCCGGGGCATATTTTACAGGTGGCTTAAACCGCCGGCTATATGCCCACATCCCTTCGGGATAAATTTGTACCGCCAATTAAATTTTAAAATAGGGGCAATCCTTCTGGATACACTCCCTGTTCCTGCCCTGCTGGCGGCACTGAACATCTCCGTCGGCCTTTAATGGCAGGGGCAGGTAGGTCTCGGATAATTCAGCCGCCGCCTTTAAAGCCGTCCAGACCTCACGCTGACAGCAGCGGGCGGCTTCCGTCCGGTTCAATCGGCTGATAATGGCTTCGGAAACCTTTTGAATGATCTGGCGGGGGCCGGGTGCGAGCGGGTTGCTTTTTAAAATAATGCCAAAGGCGATACCCACGCCCACGGCCGCGCCGCAGGTACCCCAGAATCCGCAGGCCCCGCCGGGTACGGCGCGTCCCCGTTCAATGGCGGTAACAATATCCTTTTCGGTCAGGTCGCCCCCCAGGTTTTTGTAAGTCGCGGTAATTACCCCCGGTACCGCAAAATGGTGCTCGGGACCGTGAACGGAAAAAGCCGGGTGCCGTCTGAGTTGATTGATCAGGTCGATCATGTCCACTAAGTCGGTATGGGTACAGACATGTTTGACAATATCGACCATGTCGCTGCCATGGCAACTGTCACAGACAAAGTGACCGTCTTCGCAGGCCGCGTTGGCCATGAGTTTATTCCCGCAGAAAACGCAGGTTTCCTGCCGGTCTTCGGAAAAATAGATCAGTGGCTTACCGCACAGCATGCAATCCCGACTGTGTTTTGGATCATTGTTCATAAAAAGAGCTGTAACGGGGGCCGGTTTGTCCCCGGCCGATCGACTGTCCTCAGGCGGAACGGAACAGTCACAACTCACAGCACCTTCAGGTGGTATGCCACAGCTGCAGGCATTGGCTGCTTCTATGTTGTCGACATTGCCCATGGCATCGAGTTTGAAAATCGCTGAATCACCCTGGGCGTCATAGGGCCAGTTAATTTCCGATACCTGTCCCCGCAGCAATAACTCTCCATCGTCGGTTACCACGGCCGCGTAAGGACCGGGATACATGGCCGGGGATTTTTCTTCCGGCATGGGCCGAAAGGCCGTATAGGTGACCGAATAAAAGTGGTGCCCCAGGACTTCTTTGTAGAAAAAACGTTTGACGATGCGGATATGGCAGAACCCGGCCGATTCCAGGATGGCGATCAGATGGGGCTGGACCAGGGCGCCGGCAATGCATTCTCCGCGCAGTTTGGCATCATTCTGAATGGCCGGCGGGCAGGGGGTGTCGGTGACGACGTCGGAAATGAAGATCCGTCCCCCGGGCGTAAGAACTCGGAATATCTCGGAAAATGTCCGGCGCTTATCTTCGGAAAGGTTGATCACACAGTTGGATATGACCACGTCAACCGTTTTGTCGCTTACGGGAAGCTGCTCGAGAAAGCCCTTTTTAAATTCGACGTTCCGGTATCCCAGGTTATCGGCCACTTCATCCATGGGGCGCCGGGCCAGGGCCAGCATATTGTCCAGCATATCGATGCCTGTCACCGAACCTTTCGGTCCGACCTTGCGGGCGGCAATGTAACATTCGACCCCGGCGCCCGAACCCAGGTCAACAACTGTTTCACCGGGTTTAATGGCGGCATCCAGCACCGGGCTGCCGCATCCGTATGAGCGGATCCGGGCTGCGGGCGGGATGTGCGGCATCTCGGCATCGGGATAACAGACCGGGTTGGTGATGTCTGTGTTCTCATCTTCTGCGGCGGTGGAATAAAATTCGCCGACAACCCCGCGGGTGCCGGAGAAAGTCAGTACGCAGTTGGAATGGGTCAGGGCAACACCTTCCCCTTCCTGAATGCAGTGCAGCAGTTTTTCCCCCATTTTTCGCCGGATCTGGGGCCAGGGCCGTTCTTCGACAATTTGGGCGGATTGAACCATCAGCCACAATGCCAGACGATTATAGAGCGGTACATAAGGATCATGACCGACATAGGCACCACCGGCATAATAGCTGTGGTCAATGTCGCCACCGCCGATGATATATTTCAGGGGGTTGGCATTGTAGTTGGTATCGCTCACGATGGATAATTCCCGAAGGGACGCCAGCGCCGGACTGTTTCGCCAGACGTTTTCCAGGTTTTCGGAAATGTGACCGCAGACCGTGTCTTTGCGGCCGATCAAGGCGGGGGTGGGGTAAACACTGCCGTTCGGGCCGATGGCCAGCGACTCCCAGCCGGCATTGCCAAGATCGTATCTGGTCCCCGGCGTGGAAAACACCTGGGCTGACAGGTTGGAGATATTATCGATGGTCACATTGTTTTTTTTCGCCAGGGCATGAGATTGAACCAGGTCGGAAAACAGTGCGTCGGCCGGCACATACGACAGGCCGGATGCCCGTCCGGTGTTCAGCAGCCACATGTAGTGGACGCTGTTGATGTTGTGCCGTGCGGCCAGTGACACCATGTCCGTCATCTGGTGCCGGTTATCGGGCGTAACCGCCATGGAAAGGGTCGTCTGGAGGCCCAGCCCGTCAAGGGCCGTCAGCCCGTTTACGATTTTTGCAAATGATCCCTTGCCTCGCAGGTCGTCGTTGACATCTTCAAGTCCGTCCAGGCTGACCTGGAGAAAAAGCCGGTCGGATGGCAGCGACTGTAAAAAGGACCGTTGTTCCGGTAGTAAAATGCCGTTGGTCAGGATGGCCAGCATGGTATCGGGAAAATCAAACAGAACCAGACGGCATATCTGTTGAAAGTCCGGATGAACAAGGGGCTCTCCACCGGTCAGGTAAAAGACGCGGGTGCCCAGGCCGTATGCATCAGAAACAACCGTCTTGATCGATTCCAGGGAAAGCGTCGTCTGTGTCTTTGCCGAGCATGAAAACAGGCAATGACGGCAGGACAGGTTGCATTGATCGGTAATATGCAGCCAGCATTCTTTCAAGTGGTTCAGTTGCAGAGCGCCGGCACGTCCGTCATAATCTTCGATTTCCGGAGACGTCAGCAGGGAAAGAAACTGGGTTACACGCATGATGTCCGCAAAATCGGTTCCGCCGGATGCTTTGGCATGATATCGGCGATCGCCGATAATCGCCATCTCACCATATTCGATTACATTCTGCAGCAAGCGGTCTCCGGTTGAACTGGGGACCATCCAGTCCGGCGTATCAGGCCGGATAAATACCGGTGTATTATCAAGTTCAAATCTTACCCAGTCCTCGAAACGGTTTTTCTTCACATCAATCCTCTATAAAAATTCGGGTTATCCGCGTCGCCAGGCCAGGTAGCGTTGGACCAGGCCAAGGGCCTTTTCCGGCACCCGGGCTTTTTTCCACTCACCGGCCGCGAAACGGTTGGCCTCCGTCAGCGTGGGATAAATATGTATGGTGCCGAGCATTTTATTTAACCCGATATTGTGCTTCATGGCCAGGACAAATTCGGCGATCAGGTCGTCGGCCTGAGAACCGACGATGGTGACGCCAAGGATTGTATCTTTACCCGGCCGGGTCAATACCTTGACAAACCCTCTGGCTTCCGAGTCGGTAATGGCCCGGTCAAGATCGTCAATATGATAACGGGTGATTTCATAGTCGATGTCGGCCGCTTGGGCTTCGGTTTCATTCAGGCCCACCCGGGCCACTTCCGGATCGGTAAACGTCGCCCATGGAATGACCCGGTAATCGATTTTGAATTTTTTGATGCCGCCGAACAAGGCGTTTACAGCCGCGAACCAGGCCTGGTAAGCGGCCACGTGGGTGAACTGAAAGGGGCCGACCACGTCACCGGCGGCGTAAATATTGGGCAGGGCGGTCTGCAACCGGTCATTGGTTTTGACGGTGCCGTTGGGATTGACCGCGACACCGATTTCTTCCAGGCCGAAGCCCCGGGTGTTGGCCCGGCGTCCCACAGCTACCAGCAGGGCGTCGAATTCAATGGTGACATCCCGGTCATCATGAAGGCAGACCAGTATTTTTTTGTCCTGTTCAACCCGGACTTCTTTGGCCTGGTGACGGGTCAGAACGGTTATGCCTTCTTCAATAAAGGTGTTTTTAATGAAATCCGCGACATCCTTGTCTTCACGGCCCATGATCTGGTGTGCCATCTCGACCTGTGTGACCCGGGAACCAAGACGCGCAAATGCCTGGCTAAGCTCGCAGCCGATGGGCCCGCCTCCCAGGACGACCAAGCGGTCGGGACGTTCCTTTAACGACCAGATCGTGTCGGATGTCAGGTAGTCGATCTGATCAAGGCCGGGAATAGGGGGTATCAATGGGCCGGCGCCGGTCGCTACCACGATGCTCCGGGTGGTGATGATCCTGTCGTTGACTTCGATTTCATAGGGGGAGGTAATCCGGGCCTGCCCGGAGATGCAGTCAACACCCAGATCGGTATACCGTTCGACGGAATCATGGGGTTCTATTTTTTTGATGATGTCTGTCACCCGCTGCATGACATCGGCAAACTCAAAATCCACCCGCGTCTGACGAAAACCGAATTCAGAGGCCCGGCGGGCGAAGTTCAGCATTCTGGCACTGCGGATCAGGGCTTTGCTGGGCACGCAACCGGTGTTCAGGCAGTCCCCGCCCATTTTGTCTTTTTCAATTAATGCCACGCCGGCCTTGACCGTGGCCGCGATATAAGCGGTCACCAGTCCGGCTGAGCCGGCCCCGATAACGACCAGGTTGTAGTCGAACCGGGACGGTCGCCGGAAACGTGCCATCGCCCGCCTGTTCTTTACAAAATTCGTAAAGGCCCTGGCAACCCATGGAAACACGCCCAGCAGGGCAAACGAGGCGATCAGTGCCGGTGAAAGAATGTCGCCCGGGGATTGGACCCGGGACAGCTGGGTACCGGCATTGATAAACACCAGTGTTCCGGGCAGCATGCCCACCTGGCTGACGATATAGAACATGCCGGTCCGGATGGGGGTCAGTCCCATAACGACATTGATCACAAAAAACGGGAATATCGGCACCAGACGGAGGGTGAATAGGTAAAAGGGACCGTCTTTTTGAATGCCCTCATTGATCTTTTTCAACCGGTCGGCAAAACGGGTCTGGATATAATTTCTTAACAGAAAACGTGCCATCAGGAAGGCCAGGGTGGCACCGATGGTACTGGCAAAAGAGACAACGATCAGGCCGGTCAGCAGGCCGAACAACGCTCCTCCGGCCAGGGTCATAACAGCTGCTCCGGGAAGTGACAGGGCGGCCATGATGATGTAGGTGCCGGCATAGACGGCGATGGTCAGCAGGGTATGGTCGGTATAAAAAGCTTCCAGATCGGCCTGTCTGGCCTTGAGGTTGTCAAAGGTAATATGGTGGTGAAGCCCGGAGGCGAAAAACAGGGTAATCCCCAGGACAATCAGCACAAGCACAAGCAGTTTATAAAATCTACGGTTCATTTGAGGCTGATCTCCCGGGTTGTCTGATGATTAGAGTTTTTCTTTATCCAGCCGTTCAAGATAGGCGTCCCATTCCACCGGTACCAGCCGGTTCTTTTCGGTGTTGCAGGTCTTGCAGGCCGGAACCACGTTGCCTTTTGTGGTTTTACCGCCCCGTGAAAGGGGCACGACATGATCCATTGTCATCTCCGCCGGCAAAAAGGACCGGCCGCAGTAATGGCAGACACCCCGGGCGATCTGCCTTTTCCACCACTGGGTCTTCCGCATTTCCCGGGCCTTGTTTTTTTCCCGCTTTATCCCGCTGTCACTGATCAGATTGTCACTGAAACGTGTTGTCCGGCGGTTTCTTTTTGGTCGATCAGCCACTGTTGTACCGCTTGTGTCAGTAATTGATAATATTGCCGGGTCCCACCCAGGCCGCGCCGTCCAAAATAATAGTTGATCTCCAGGAAGAACGGCCGTTCGTTTTTTTCTGTTGATGAAAAAATCAGGTCAAAACCGGCCAGGTTGATGCCGGTTTGATCGCAGAATTTGCTTACCGCCCGGATGCCTTTTTCCCTGAGGTCCGGCCGCGTGTTTTTATCAATGGCGGCGCCACGGGCGGCGTTGACGCGGAAGTCGTCAGGATTCCGGCTGACCCGCCAGTAAGCGATAATGGTTTTGTATATAACACATACTCTCAGCACCCGGCCACCGGTTTCAATGTAATCCTGGACAAGAAAGCCCGGGTCTCCTGTTTTTTCGGTTTTTGCCGCCAGGTCCAGAAACGGGGGAATGCCTTCGGCGGTTTTGACCAGAAAGACACCACGGCCTTCGTCCGTTCCGTTCAGTTTCAGTACCACCGGAAAATCAAAGCCCGGATCCCCGGGGTGATTGACGCGGTTGTAAAAATCAACGGTGTCAGAGAATATCACGGTTTCCGGGTGGGGTGTGCCGGTTTTCCGGAACAGCCGTATCTGGCCGGTTTTTCCCGGGTAGGCGAATTTGCTGTCAAAATTCGGAAACACGCTACGGCAATGGGCGCCGGCTGCTTCATACAGTTCTTTTTTGCAGGCCTGGGGCAGAATGACGGCCGAAGCCTGACTGATGGCCGCGATGTCTTCAGTCGTCAGATTTCTGCCGCCGCAATTGATGAACCGATCACCGGAAAAGCAGGGGTGAAACGAAAGGATCATGAGTAGCCGAACTCCGTCAAGTTGGCGTCGCTGGAGCGCCATTTGTCCTGGACCCGCACAAAAAGCTCCAGGTATACTCTGGCGCCGGTCATGCGCTGAATATCCAGGCGGCTTTTTTCACCGATCTCTTTCAGCTGTTGTCCTTTTTTGCCGATGATAATGCCTTTTTGTGAGGACCTTTCCACATGAATAGTGGCCTGGATATGGATTACCGCGCCGCCCTTTTTTTCTTTGAATGAATCAATGCTGACAGCCGTTGAATATGGGATCTCCTGGTTGGTCAGGCGAAAAATCTTTTCCCTGATCATTTCCGCGGCAATAAACCGTTCCGGCATATCGGTTACCATGTCATCCGGAAACAGGGGGGCACCGGAAGGAAGAAGCGTTTCCAGCACCCGGACCAGTTCGTCGGCCTGGTCACCATGTTTGGCGGATACCGGAACAATATCGGAAAAGGCGTAGATGGTTCGCCATTGATCAATGTGCGCCAGAATGTCTGGCTTTTTGATCAGGTCGATTTTGTTCAGGGCCAGGACGACCGGCGTATTTATCCTTTCCAACTGGCGGACGATCAGCCTTGAATCGTTCATGCGGGGTCGGCCGGAAACGTCAATCATCATCAGTATAAGGTCGACATCAGCCAGGGCGGATATGGCCGTATTGACGATCCGGGTATTGAGTTTGCCGGTGGCTTTGAAAATACCGGGCGTATCGATAAAGACCAGTTGCGATTTCTCCCGGCTGACAATACCCAGAATCCGGTTCCGGGTCGTCTGCGGTTTGTTTGACGTAATGGAGATTTTTTCGCCGGTCAGCCGGTTGAGCAGGGTCGATTTGCCGGCATTGGGCGGTCCGCAGATGGCGATAAATCCGGATCGGAAATCATTCTCCGGGTGGTTGTTTTGTGTCTTGCTCGTCATATCCCGTCATGTCCTCAATGGCGGTCAGAACCGCCTCTTTACCCAACCGGGTTTTGGTTGAAAAACGGATGAGATTACGCTCATCCAGCCCGAATGCCGCCGCAATAGCCTGGTGTTGTTTTTGTTGGGCTGTTTTTTTTAATTTATCGGCCTTGGTCAGGATAATAATAAATGGAATTCCGTGGCGTGTAAACAGGTCCAGGAGGATGAACTCATCTTCCCGGGGCTCGCGCCGCAGGTCGACCAGCAGGGCCGCGCCTTTTAATGCCGACCTGTCGGTCAGGTAGGTATCGATCATCGGCCCCCAGGCTTTCTGCTCCCGGCGGGATACCTTGGCATAACCATAACCGGGAAGGTCTACGAAAATCAACCGGTTGTTGATATCAAAAAAATTGACCAAACGGGTTTTTCCCGGCGTGGAACTGGTCTTGACCAGGTTACGGCGGTTTACCAGGCAGTTGATCAGAGAGGATTTGCCCACGTTGGAACGGCCGGCAAAGGCGATTTCCGGCAACCCTTCGTCAGGGTACTGGTCCGGTTTGACCGCGCTGGTGATAAATTCTGCGGATTTAATGATCATGATTACTGCCCCGGATATTCCATGACGTATATGGACACCCATATCTTTTAGACGATTAAGACGAACTTCAATACACCGTCGTTTATTGATTACCGGCAGGCAGATCTGCCGAAAGTCATGAAATTATCCGATCGGGCCGGTTGCCCACGAAAAGTTTACAGTACCTTGTTTAACGGATATTCGATAATACCTTCGGCACCGTTGGCCATCAGTTCCGGGATCAGGTCCCGTACGGCGTTGGCCGCTACAACGGTTTCAACGGCAAACCATTCCGACTGGTATAAAGGGGATACGGTCGGGGCGTTCAGGCTGGGCAAAAGGGCCATAATTTTTTCCAGCCGGTCACCCGGAGCGTTCATCTTCAGACCGACCATTTTTTCGGCCTGCAGGGCACCGGTCAGCAGCAGCGCGATCTGTTCCAGCTTTTTCCGTTTGAAAGAATCCTTCCAGGCCTCGTGATTGGCAATGAGCTGGGTATGGGTCTGCATCAGCTCATGGATGATTCTCAAGTTGTGAGCCCGGATGGTGCTCTCGGTTTCGGTGATTTCCACAATGGCATCGGCCAGACCGTTTACAACTTTTGCTTCGGTGGCACCCCAGGAAAACTCGATATTGACATTGATCTTTTTTTCCGCAAAAAAGCGCCGGGTAAAGTTGACCAGCTCGGTGGAAATGGTTTTGCCTTCCAGGTCTTCCAGTGAGTTGACAGGAGAATCCTTGGCCACGGCCAGTACCCAGCGGGCGGGACGGGCGCTGACCTTGGAGTAAATCAGGTCCGTCACCACATGAACGTCGGATTTGTTCTCAGCCGTCCAGTCCAGACCGGTCAGCCCGGCATCCAGGGTGCCGTGTTCCACGTTTATGGACATTTCCTGAGCCCGGCACAGGGCACAAGATATGTCATCATCATTAATCTCCGGAAAATAACTCCGGTCATTGACGTTGATTTTCCAGCCGGACCGTTTGAAAAGGTCGAAAGTCGCGTTCTGCAGGCTTCCCTTGGGAATTCCCAGTTTCAGCACCTGTGTCATTTTGAATATACCTCCGCGGGGTCAAATACACGTTCTTCGGTGATGATCGCTTCCCCGTCATTTTTAATTTGCGTATAAAAACAGGTCCGATACCCTTTGTGGCAGGCGGCACCGGCCTGATCCACCCGGAACAGCACGGTATCCAGGTCACAATCGATTCGGATCTCTTTGATTTTCTGGACGTGTCCGGAGGTTTCGCCTTTGACCCAGAGGGCTTTCCGGGAGCGGCTGTAGTAGGTGGCGTTTCCCGAAGCCAGGGTGGCTTCCCAGGCGTCCTTGTTGATATAAGCCAGCATCAGGACATCACCCGTTTCGTGGTCCTGGACAATGGCGGGAATCAGCCCGCCGGTTTTGTCAAAATCAGGATTGATCATTTTTCTGCTTTTTCTTTTGTTGTTCAGCCGATGTCGTTAAAACGACGCTTCTGCCGTTATTTTTGCTTTTAAGTATCGTTAATCCACTGTGTTGTCAATATCCTTTATCGATAAATATGGGAGAGAAGATATGGTAATGTTTGACGGAACTGCATGCAGTGGGGTATAATAACAAAAATTGTAAGTATCGGTTGAATATTATTAATCCCGTAAAACCACATCTCCCCTCAAAGGATTTTTTCTGGATTGGAGAAAGACGTTTTTGGTTTTAAAGGCAATTCCGGCGGCGATGAATCCGGAATCCGCTGTTCTGGATGCTTTCGGCCGGCAATGGTGTGCCGGCAACGGAGAAAATCGAAAATTATGAGATCCCGAGTTTTTGCTATAAGAAACAACCCCTTGCCCTTCCTTTTTTCATGCTTTATCTGGGTTTCAATATCCCTTTTGATCGGTCAGGCATTTATTGTTCCAGATGCCGGCGCCCAATGCGTTTCGTGCGCCAGGGAACAATCCTTTGACAATCTTTTTCAAAAGCTCGAGCAGGCGGAATCAATCAGGGTCATTGTCTGGCTGGATGTGGACGGCATAAAAGATCTGACGGCCGCTTCCAATGGCTTTTCGGTGGTTGCACCGGGCAGATCATTTCCCCAATCCGGAAAAGACGCGGACCGCAGATTGAAAGCGGCCATTGATGGTGTGGCCGATGGGGTCGTCAACGCCCTGAAGGGAACGGCTTTTAGAGTAAGTTCAAGGTTTTCGACGCTTCCATTGATTGCCATGGAGGTTTCGGCCGACGCTCTGGCGACCCTGGAAACACTGCCCCGGGTGGTTAATTGCGTGCCGGATCGACCGGTTAAACTCATCCAGCCCATCGAGGGAAGGGTACCGGCGGGCAAATCCGGCAAGACTGTATCGGGCAGGGGCGCTGCCGACTTGAGTAAACCGTTTTTAAACAATACCACCGGCATTATCGGGGCGGAAGACGCCTGGGCCATGGGGTACACCGGTTCGGGCTGGTATGTGGCCGTCCTGGATACCGGGATTCGAAGCTCGCACGCGTTTTTTGCCGGAAAAACCATCGTGGAAAAGTGCTATTCAGCAAACAATGACTGCCCGGATGGTACCGACGAGGACGAGGGTTCCGGGGCGGCCGCGCATTATGCGTCAAGTTATCAGGGCTATGATCATGGCACCCACGTGACCGGGATCGCCGTCGGCAACAACGGTACCCTGTTCGGGGTGGCCAAAGATGCCGATATCATTGCCGTTCAGGTGTTCTCCAGATTCCCGGCGACTAGGCCTGAATGCGGCGGCTCTCCCTGCGTCATGAGTTATGACAGTGATTCGCTCAAGGGGCTTGAATATGTCTACGGGTTACGGTCGACCTACAGTATTGCTTCGGTCAATATGAGCCTGGGCGGCGGTGCCTATTCAGACTTTTGTGATGATGAAGACGCCGACCGGAAAACGGCCATCGACAACCTGCGCGCGGTGGGCATTGCCACCGTCATTGCCACCGGCAATGAATACCTTTGCGGCCAGGTCAGTTCCCCGGCCTGTGTTTCAACATGTATATCCGTGGGCGCGTCGAATGATAGTGACGTCCAGGCCTCGTTCAGCAACTGGCATCCGGTCATGCAGCGGTTTTTTGCGCCCGGTGTGTCGATAAATTCTTCAACCGGCGTTTCGGACACCAGTTATGCGTCATGGGGCGGCACGTCCATGGCCACGCCCCATGTGGCCGGCGCCTGGGCCATTTTACGCCAGGCCGATCCCGCGGCCTCGGTAACGGATATTTACGATGATCTGACCGCAACCGGGACCCTGATAACCACCACCTGTGCGGGCGGCGGCAGTGTGCCCCGGATCAACATCGACCGTGCCATTTCCTGTGATCCTAATGCTTTAGCGGTTGACGCGTTCTTGCCGCAGGCATCGGCGGTCTTGATGCCCGGCAGCCAGGTGACGCTGAATGCCCGGGTGTCCGGTGATTGCGGCGGCCTGGTGGACGGCGTGACAGTATCGGCCACGTTTTCAAATGGCGATGGTGCAGTACAAATGTATGACGACGGCCTGCATGACGACGGGGCTGCTGACGACGGTCTTTATGGCAACTGGTGGATACCGGTTAATGAACAGGACCCGACCACCATTACCTATACCGCTTCAAAAACCGGTTACACTTCAGGTTCGGACCAGGTTGATGTTACGGTGGTCATGGATTATTGTCCTGCCGGAGCAGGTGACAGTTCATATGAACATATCGCTAACGTGACCTTTGCCGGTATCGATAATGATTCGACCTATTCGGGCGGGTATGCGGATTATACCGCCGGTACACCGGCAAATGTGACAGCCGGGACAGACGTCAATCTCTCGGTAACCATCAGCCCGGACTCCGGGGATTATTTATCGGTATTTATCGACTGGAACCGGAACTTAATTTTTGAT
Source organism: Desulfosudaceae bacterium (assembly GCA_963674745.2). GTDB lineage: Bacteria > Desulfobacterota > Desulfobacteria > Desulfobacterales > Desulfosudaceae > JBFMDX01. The sequence continues at coordinate 717,338 of CAXXDV010000003.1, forward strand.
GATCCGGCTGAAAGATACGACCTGGCGGCTGCGACAGATCAATCCGGTCCGTTTACCACCCTGGTATCCGTTCCCGAGGACGCGGCCCTGGGTGATACGCGCATGCGGGTTGTGTTGAAATGGGGGGAACGTCCGGATCCGTGTGGCGGTTTTAACTATGGTGAAGTGGAAGACTATACGGTTAATATCGCCTGTTCTCCGATCATACTGGTAGTTGACGCCCTGTCACCCACGGCCGGTGCGTTTATAGTCCCGGGCGTTGCCACGCTCCTTCAGGCCGGTTTGGCCGATCAGTGCGGAGACCCGGTCAGCGGTGCGACCGTGGAGGCAACCTTTTCAAACGGCGACAGCCCGGTTCAATTGTATGACGACGGTCTTCATGATGACGGTGCCGCCGATGACGCTCTTTTCGCCGACTGGTGGACACCGGTTAACGAGCAGGACCCGACCACTATTACATTTACGGCCTCAAAAACCGGTTACACATCGGGCACGGACCTGGTCGATGTGGCGGTTGTGTCCGATTATTGCGATGCCGGCGGGCTTGACAGCATAATGGAATATATTACCAACGTGACCTTTGCCGGTATTGATAATGATTCTACCCAGGCGGGCGGATATGCGGATTATACGGCCGGTACCCCCGGGAATGTGACGGCCGGGACAGACGTCAACCTGTCGGTTACCATCAATCCGGATGCTGATGATAATGTGTCGGTATTTATCGACTGGAACCGGAACCTGGTGTTTGACGATCCCGACGAGCGATATGACCTGGTGAGCGCGACGGATCAGCCCGGTCCGTTTTCTACGCTGGTGTCGGTTCCTGCGGATGCCGTTTTGGGCGACACGTGTCTGCGGGTGGTGTTAACCCGCGACACCACGCCGGTGCCATGCGGAACCTTTGATTATGGCGAGGTCGAAGACTACACCGTTAATGTGGCTTGCAATTCGAGTCTTTTGTCGGTTGATATAATTTCTCCGTTGCCCTTTGCGACCGTCACCCTGGGAAATCAGGTGACGATTCAGGCGCAGGTTTCAGATCAATGCGGTGTTTTTGTGGACGACATTACCGTGGAAACGACCTTTTCCAATGGCGATAATCCGGTATTGTTGTACGACGACGGTCTTCACGGTGACGGTGCCGCCGATGACGGCCTTTATGGCAACTGGTGGATACCGGTCAATGAACAGGATCCGACCACGATTACCTGTACGGCCTCAAAAACCGGTTTTGTGTCAGCCACGGACCAGGTCGATGTCTATTTTATAGTGGTTGCAACCCGATTCCTGCCCTTGATCGGGGGCTGGAACCTGATATCCCTGCCGCTTTCGCCGCTGGACAAGGCCATTGAAACCGTTTTGTCCTCCATTGCGGGTAAGTATATCAGCGTCTGGTCTTTTTCTTCGGGCGCCTGGAAATTTTATGACCCGGCCAGTCCCGGTTTCAATGATCTGTTCGAGATGGATGCCGGCATCGGCTACTGGGTCAACATGTCCGAAACTGCGACACTTACACTTCTGGGGACCGTGCCACAGAACAGTATCGCCATTTTAAACGGGTGGAACCTGGTGGGCTATAATTCCTTCTCGGTTCAGGATCCGGCAACGGCTTTGGCCTCAATCGCGGGCCACTATGTTCTTGTGTGGGCATATGTTAATAATGCCTGGCTGATGTACGATCCGGCCAATCCGGGCTTAAACAATCTGCCGACCATGGAATCCGGTTTAGGGTACTGGATAAACGCAAGCGGGGATTGTACCTGGACAATGTGATGATTAACGGTGATACCCGAAGTGCTTTTTTAATGGGCTGGTATTATATTAATATGCGCCGTTTTTATCTGACCGTTTGACTGGACGGAAAGACATCCTGTATAATATTAAATATTTTTAAATATTGGTTTTTTATTAAAAAATCACCTTCCCAGGGACAGCGCCAATAATTTAAAATGCATTTTTGATCAGTGTTTTGTTTTTTCACTGGCCGTCTGTTTTTTAATTTATTCAGGATGGAAAAACTGATGAAAGAAAAAAACGAAAACCTGAGGCAGACGCAGCCGGCTTTATTATCGGTTGCCGTGGCCTGGCTGGTGGTCATAATTCTGGCCGGTCAGTTTGCGGCAGTCAGAATGGCAGGTGCGCAATGCACCAATTGTTCACGCGAAGCATCTTTTGATCAACTGTTTGAGGAAGCCGCGCAAAAGGGCTCTGTGATGATCATTGTGCGGTTGAACATTGCCAGGCTGCAGGAGTTGACGGCCGCTTCCAATGCCTACTCCGTGATGCAGCCCGGCAGATCATTCCCTCAATCCGGAAAAGACGCGGATCTTGCCTTGAAAGCCGCCATAGACGGAGTGGCGGACGCCGTCGTCAACACCTTGAAAGGCACGGCTTTTACTGTGACAAGGCAATTCTCAACCCTGCCCCTGATCGCCATGAGAGTGTCGCCTGATGCCCTGGCGGTTCTGGAAACGCTGCCCCAGGTGGCCAATTGTGTGCCTGATCGACCCGTCAGGCTTGAGCCCCCGATTGAAGGGCTGTCAACAAGGAGCAAGCCTGAAGATTTTACATGGGAAAAGGGTGTTCTTGACCTGAACAAACCGCTTTTGAACGATACCACCGGCATCATCGGCGCGGAAGACGCCTGGGCCATGGGGTATACCGGTTCGGGCTGGTATGTGGCGGTGCTGGATTCCGGGATTTTAAACACCCACGAGTTTTTTGCCGGAAAAACCATCGTGGAAAAATGTTATTCCCTGAGAAGCAACTGCCCCAATGGTACCGACGAGGATGTCGGACCGGGGTCGGCAGCCCATTATTCCTCAATCTATCAGAGTTATGACCATGGAACGCATGTGGCCGGGATCGCCACCGGCAATAACGGCACCCTGTTCGGGGTGGCCAAAGACGCTGATATCATTGCCGTTCAGGTGTTCTCACGGTTTACGCCCACAGAATGCTGCGGTGACCCTGACGGTACTCCCTGTGTCATGAGCTATACCAGTGATCAGCTTAAAGGGCTTGAATATGTCTACGGGTTACGGTCAACCTACAGTATTGCTTCGGTCAACATGAGCCTGGGGGGCGGTGAATATTCGGACTTTTGTGACGATGCACAAGTTGAGCGGAAAGCGGCCATCGACAACCTGCGCGCGGTGGGTATTGCCACGGTCATTGCCACCGGCAATGACGGCTACTGCGGCGCGGTCAGTGCCCCGGCCTGTATTTCCTCCGCCATATCCGTGGGCGCGTCGTATGATAATGACACCGAAGCGCCGTTTAACAACTGGCACCCGGTTCTGCAGCGGTTCTTCGCGCCCGGTGTGTCGATTTATTCTTCAACCGCTGATACCAATACCAGCTATGAGTACTGGAACGGCACGTCCATGGCCACGCCCCATGTGGCCGGTGCCTGGGCTATTTTACGCCAGGCCGATCCCGCGGCCTCGGTAACGGATATTTACGATGACCTGGTGGCGACCGGTACCCCGGTATCAACCGCATGCACTACCGGCGGCAGTGTGCCCAGGATTAATATTGACTCGGCCATTTATTGTGACCCCGCTGTATTGCTGATCGATGCCCTTTTACCCGAATCAGCAGCAGGTTTGAAGCCCGGTGTCCAGGCAACACTTAAGGCGCGGGCCTCTAATGATTGTAACCGCTATGTTTACGGGGTAGCCGTGGAGGTTATTTTTTCCAATGGTGACAGCCCCATACAATTATATGACGACGGTCTCCATAGTGACGGCGCCGCCTATGACGGCATTTTTGGCAACTGGTGGATACCGATAAACGAACAGGACCCGACCACCATTACGTATACGGCGACAAAAACCGGTTATACGTCGGGTATGGACCAGGTTGATGTAACCGTTGTTGCCGAGTATTGCGATGCCGGAGGGACTGATGCTGCAGATGTATATATATCCAATGTCACCTTTGCGGGTATCGATAATGATTCAATTGAAGTGAGCGGTTATTCGGATTACACCTCGGGTACGGCAGCCAGTGTGTCTCCCGGTACGGATGAAGTTCTGTCTGTTACCATCAGCACGATGGGTTATCAATTTTTAACCGTATTTATTGACTGGAATCATAATTTCAGCTTTAACGATGCGGGCGAACGATACGATCTGGCCAGTTCAACAAGTCTACCCGGCCCCTATACCACTACAATTTCAGTGCCCGCGGACGCTGCACCGGGTGACACACGTATGCGGGTGGTACTGAATTTTATGGCCGGTGCTGAGTCGTGCGGGATTTTCAAGTTTGGTGAGGTAGAGGACTATACCGTCAGTGTTGTTTGTGATCCCAACATATTGATGGTTGACGCCCTGTCGCCCGATGACGCGGCGAATGTTGCTTCCGGCGTCGCTACCCTCCTTCAGGCCGATGTGGCCGATCAGTGCGGTGACCCGGTCAGCGGTGTGACCGTAGAAGCGACTTTTTCCAATGGCGACAGTGCGGTACCGCTTTACGACGACGGCCTTCATGATGACGGCGTTGCCGATGACGGCCTTTTTGCCGACTGGTGGACGCCGGTCACCGAGCAGGATCCGACCACCATTACCTTTACGGCTTCAAACACCGGTTACACCTCGGGCACAGACCAGGTTGATGTGGCGGTTGTGTCCGATTATTGCGCTGCCGGCGGGCTTGATAGCGCTTCCGACTATATCACCAATCTCACGTTTGCCGGAATTGATAATAATTCGACCCAGGCGGGCGGGTATGCGGATTATACGGCGGGTATACCGGCAAATGTGGTCAGCGGAACAAATTTAAATCTATGGGTTACCATTTCGCCCGACACCAATGATTACCTGTCGGTTTTTATCGACTGGAACCAGGATATGGTGTTCGACGATCCGGATGAGCGATATGATCTGGCCGGTCCGACGGATCAGCCCGGTCCGTTTACTTCGTTGATATCCGTTCCCGCTGATGCGGTTTTAGGCGATACGTGTCTGCGGGTAGTGATGACGCGCGACACCGTATCTTTACCCTGCGGATCATTCGACTACGGTGAAGTGGAAGATTATACCGTCAATGTCGCCTGTAATACCGGCTTGTTGACGGTTGAGGCGCTTTCCCCGGCGCCGGCGGCCGTTCTCGCCCTGGGAAGTCAAACAATTCTGCAGGCACGGGTCTCAGGTCAATGCGGCGCGTTAACAGGTGGTGCCGCGGTGGAAACGACTTTTTCCAATGGCGATAGCCCGATTCAGTTGTATGACGACGGCCTGCATGATGACGGCGTTGCGGATGACGGTATATTCGGCAACTGGTGGATGCCGGTCAACCAGCAGGATCCCACCACCATAACTTATACGGCTTCAGCAACCGGCTATCCGCCGTCCACGGACCGGGTCGATGTCACCGTGGGAACGGAGTATTGCAGTGCTGCCGGAGCGGAGTCCACAATTTCTTATATCTCCAATGTCACCTTTGCCGGCATCGACAATGATTCGACCCAGGAAGGCGGTTATTCTGATTTCACCGCGGGTACGCCGGCAACTGTTACGCCCGGCACGGATGAAATCCTGTCGGTTACCATCTTCCCCCGCATATTTGAAAATGTGTCTGTGTTTATCGACTGGAATCAGAATGCGGTTTTTGACGATCCCGGCGAAAGCTATGTCATCGTGGCCGATGCTGGTGGTGTGGCCGGACCATTTACAGTATTGATCCCGGTGCCCGTGGATGCCCCTGCCGGGGATACCCGGATGCGGGTGATCATGACCCTCATTTTTTCTCCTGTCCCATGCGGTACATTTATATACGGAGAGGTGGAAGATTACACCGTCCATGTTAATCCCCTGACCGCGTCGTTGGATCTTTTTGCCGGCTGGAACCTGATATCCCTGCCGCTTTCGCCGCTGGATGGGGCCATTGAAACCGTTTTAAACCCCATAGCCGGAAAATATATCAGTGTCTGGTCGTTTTCTGCGGGTGCCTGGAAACTTTATGACCCGGCCAGTCCGGGTTTCAGCGATTTGTTTGAGATGGATGCCGGCATTGGATACTGGATCAATATGACTGAAGCGGCAACCCTTGATCTTACCGGGGTGACGCCGCCGGGATTTATACCTGTATCAAATGGATGGAATTTGGTGGGGTATAATTCTTCCTCAATCCAGGATCCGGCCACGACCATGGCATCAATTGCGGGTCAATATGTGTCTGTATGGGCATACATCAACAATGTCTGGCTGATGTACGATCCGGCCAATCCCGGTTTCAGTGATCTGCCGACCATGGAACCCGGTTTCGGCTACTGGATAAACGCCACATCGAGCTGCACCTGGACGATGTGAAGCCGGTCGATATGGATTTTCCCGGTTCCGGCCGGTCAGCAGAGCGCCGTTTGCCATGCGGCTTGAGTGGTTCGGAAGCAAGGTGCGGATATGAGTAAAATGAAAATATTTTTTATAAAAGTTGTTTGTTTGTGCATCATGACCACTGGCTGCTGCTATACGGCTGTCGGGGCGGACAACGCTGCTGCAAAATCCGGTACCTATGATTTTGACAACATAACCGAAGCGGAGGCTTTACGGACCATCAGCCAGGATACCGGTATCGTTATTAAAGCCCCTTTTGATCTTTTGCAGAAAAAAGTCCAAAAAAATTATATGCAGGTCTCTGTCGATGAAATCGTGACGGATTTGTTGCGAAGGCGGAATTATGCCATTGTCTGGTATTATGATGATAAACAGCTTGTTACCATTGATATCCGGATTGATGATCAGAATGGACAGGCCGGTGACCTGCCGCCCGCTCTTGCCCCCGGAAATCGCGGGCGGGCTGTTTCCGGCAACGTCTCAAGCAGGAAACGGCCATTGCCGCCGGCAATCGGCCCGGGAAGGTATCGCGGGGTTGAACGTCCGCCCATGCCGCCGGGTATCTAATTTCAGGGAGAATATTTTTTTCAGGCTAAGTCATTAATATTTAAAATATGGAGATGGTGCAGTGATGGCGATTAAAAAATTAATCAGAAGCGTTTTAACGGCGGGTTTGGTTTTGTTGTTTGTACCGATAACCAGCCATGCCGTAATACCAATGCCTTACAGGGTCGGCGGTACCGTTACCGTCAACGGGGTTCAACTTACCCAGGCCACTGCCGCCGGCTACAGCTTTATGATAACAAATGCCGGAGGAAGTCTTTTTACCGGATCGGGTGGCACCGCTTCGGTTGACAGTGACGGTTTGAACGCGTCCGACTGGTATGTGATCGATATTCCCATGTACGATGCCACCGATCAACCCAATGGTGCGCAACCCGTAGATTCCGCTTTTATTCGTGTCTATAAGGGCGGTGTGGCCCAAACCGTCACATCACCGGCCAATGGCCAGTTTTTTGTCGGCAGCTCCGGTGGCAGCAGTACCATCAATGTTGTTGTATCCGTCAATACGGCACCGACAGCCGATGCCGGTGGCAGCCAGGTGGTGAATGAAACCGCATCCCTTGTCACGCTGGACGGCAGCGGCTCTTCCGACCCTGAAGGCCCTGTCGCCGGTTATGCCTGGATCCAGACAGGCGGCCCGGGCGTTACACTTTTAAATGCCAGTTCCGTCAGCCCGACATTTGTGCCCCCGAATGTGGGGCCGGCCGGTGCAATATTGACCTTCAGCCTGACGGTAACCGATTCCGGCGGATTGACGGATTCGGATGACTGTTCGGTGACGGTCAACTGGGTGGATGCGCCGCCGGTAGCCAGTGCCGGCCTGGATCAGACCGTGGGCGAGGGCGGGGTGCAGGTTACCCTGGACGGCAGCGGTTCTTATGATGACGACGGGATTGTCTCCTATTATTGGATTCAGCTCAGCGGTACCAATGTCACGCTTTCAAACAGCAGCGCCGCCAAACCGACATTTACGGCACCGGCGGTTGCCCCCGATATGATGACCTTTGAATTGACGGTTACGGATACGGCCGCTTACACGGATACGGATACCTGTACGGTTACGGTCTCCGACGCGCCGCTGAACCCACCGGTTGCCGATGCCGGGCCTGATCAGATCATCGAGGACGGTGGTATCGAGGTCACCCTGGACGGCAGTGACTCTGCTGATTCGGACGGTACTATTGTCGCCTACCTGTGGCAACAAACCGATGGCCCTGATGTCACGCTTTCTGATGATACCGCGGTCAGCCCGACCTTTACGGCGCCGGACGAAGATGGGCCCGTCTCTTTGACTTTCGAGTTAACGGTTACGGATAACGACGGTCTGACGGATACGGACACCTGCACGGTCATTGTCGGCGAGGAAACGTTTGAAATCAGAACCAGTTTGTTTTTCCCTTATTTTGCATCCGGTTCAAGCTACTGGCGGGGTATTGCCATTTTTAATCCCGGCGCAACCAATGGTGTTTTAAACCTGATTTTACACGACATGGACGGCAGAACATCCTCCGCAACGCTGGCCCTGAATGCCAATGCCACCTTTGTTGATATGCTGGACAACATCAACTGGGTGGGTGATGCCGATATTGACGGCCGTTGTTATATTACCGGTACCATGAGTTTTTCCGGTGGGCGGGGCTTTGCCATGTTCGGGAATAATAAAGGCGATTCCATGGGATATGTGGTGGAAAATTTTGTCGCTGCCACGACCCCTGCCGATCTGTACTTTCCTTATTTCCCGTCGAGCAGTACCTTCTGGAGGGGAATCGTTCTTGTGAATTCCAGCACGTCCAACGGCACTGTCAATCTGACCCTGCACGATACGACCGGAAGAGCGGCTACCGCCAGTATTTTTCTGAAAGCCGGAGAGGTATACGTCGACATGGTGGAAAATATTAACTGGAACGGCCCTGCTGATGTCACCGGCCGCTGTAATATTATCGCATCCATGAATTTCACCGGTGGACGGGGATTTGCCATGTTCAGTGATAATAACGGCAATTCACTGGGATACGTGGCCAGGTAACGATGCCGTCGAGCGTGCTTACGGGTGTTGTAGGGGCACGGCACGCCGTGCCCTGAATAAAAAAAAGATTCCCAATCGGGCACGGCACGCCGTGCCCCTTCGAGTGAACTTCTGAGAGATGCAGCACAACGCCGCCGGCCGTTTTGCGGCAATTGCCCAAATTACGCTGCCGTCAGGCGTGGTTGCGCAGCTTAAGCTCACTGGGGTGGGGATGCAGGTAAACCTGTTTTTTTAAATAGGGCTCATCGAATTTACGGACATAATGGCGCAGCAGGATAATCGGCACGATCAGGGGGATAAGCCCCTGGTGGTACTGCGCGATGACCTCCTTTAACTCTATTTTTTCATCAGCGGTCAGTTGTTTCTTAAAATACCCCATGATGTGATCCAGGGTGTTGGTGTTTTTCCGGACCGAGGCTTTGAGCTTAAGGGCGGACATAAGCAGTTCCAGGTACTCGGCCTGAAGACGGTTCCTGTCGGCCCGGCGCCCCTGCGCCACCAGATTGCCCATGGGTTTAAGGTCCTTGGTGCTGTGTGCCATGATCAGTAGTTTATGCCGGGTGTGAAAGTCCACCAGGCCGGCCGGGCTGCCATCGGTTTCCATGTATGTCAGCCAGCGGTGCATGACGTATATGCGTTCGATAAAATTTTCTCTCAAGCCGGCGTCGTTCAACCGGCCGTCATCCTCGACCGGCAGCAGGGGGAACCTTTCCATAAAGGCTTTGGCAAACAGTCCGGACCCCTGGCGGGACGGCATCCCCTGTTCAGTGTATATCTTGACGCCCTGCATGCCGGAACTGGGGGATTTGCTTTTGAACACAAAACCGCGTAAATTCTCTTTTTCCAGTTGAGACAGCTTTTTTTTGATCCAGTTCAGCATTTTTTCTGTATGATCTATTTTGGTGCGGGTGGTAACCAGACGGGGCGCCTCCGGTGTCCCGATCAGCCGCATGGTTTCCCGGGGAACCGGCAAACCGCATTCTACTTCCGGGCAGACCGGCACCCATTCCACGTATTGGCCGAGCTGTTCTGTAAGAAACCGGTCGAGCTGGTGCTGGCCGTTGTAACGTACCAGGTTGCCCAGCAGGCAGGATGAGATGCCCAGTTTGATTTTATCGCTCATGATTTTCCCCTTTAATGTTCTGACAGTATCCCCGAATTCGAATAATGATGGTTATTATAGAACAATCGGGGGCGCGAACGATAGAAAATTTTAAAAATGAAATATACGGGCTATTTGCGATACAGGATATCCAGGACATTGCGTGTGTACTGCTCGTCGGACTGTCCCTCGACGGCTTCCTGGGGAAAAACCACCAGGGTCCGGAAATGTTCGGCAATCCGGTTAAAAAGGGAAACCCGGTCAGCCGGATTAAGTTGATTCCGTCTTAACAGCGCCTGCAGGACAACTCCGGCTTCGTCCGGTGTGGTCTGCTGGCGCAGGCGGGCCGCCAGATGAGGATAAACACGCAAAGAATTGTACTTGTCGGCCAGGACGCTGTCCAGATCGGGTTCGGGTATCGACTGCTTCCAGACGACAATGGTATTGGCCGCGAAATCGCCGATCCGTTGAGCGTTTGAAGACAGCAGGCAGGCCGCCCCTCCGACCAGGTATAACCCCGGCAGGCTGTCCAGAAAACGGAACAGGTTGCGCACCACGATCTGGCTGAACTGCAGGTTCAATCCCTGGGCATCCATCACATAGAGTTGAAAAATGCGTTTACCCACGGTCTGCCCGTCCCAGAACCATTCGAGAACGATCCGGTACGCGATGGAAATGATAAAGTAGATCAAAATGGACAATGCCACAGCAAAATCGGAGTTCAGGGCGCCGATGGCCTTGAACAGTCCTTCCAGCATGGTAAAGACCGCTATAACGGAGGCGGCATCGATTACCCAGGCCAGAAACCGGGTCACCGGGCCGGCCAGACGCAGCGAAAAATCGATTCCTTCAGGCGTTATAATATTAAGCGTGTTGGTCCGCATGTGTTTTCCTGCCCGACTTCCATAGGAAAAGAGTTAACAGTAACAATTCGAATACGCCTAATGTAATTTTCAGTTCATAGCTGATAACCGGCTGGTGATATTGTGACAGATAAGACTCGACCAGACCGGCCCAGATCAGTAGCACGGCGACACCGGCAATCAATGTTAAGATGTCCCTGGAGACGTCACGGAAACGCTGTCTCACGGACACGGGTTCACCTCGACCGACGAGTGTTCCGGCAATCACCAGGCCGGCCTGACCGGCAATGAGAATGGCGGGGATTTCAATCGAACCGTGGGGCAGAAGCCAGCCCGCCAGAAAGCGAAGCTGGCCGTCCATTATATAATCAACAGCGATCGCTCCCAGGATGACGCCGTTATAAAACAGCATGATGATGGTGCCGATACCCCAGGAAATGCCCAGTACCATGATGAAAATAGAGACCCGGGTGTTATGGGTCATCAGGTAGGAGGAAAACCGGGCCTTGTGGCCTTTCATGGTGTCCTTGTCCATGCTTTCCTCCATGGCCACACGTTCGGATGGTGTTTTCTGAAGATGCTCAAACGGTATCAAGACCGGTTTTGCCTGAGTGTCGAGGCCCACCGCCGCGCCGCCGAACACGCAACCGGTGACAGTGATCAGGGCGCTGATCAGAAATGCCTGTATATGCTTTCGGAAGGTTTGCGGAAAGGTGTTGAAAAACCAGTTCAGCAGAGCGATTTTACGCGGCCGCCGACCGGTTTCATGTATGTATCCGAATGCCCGGCCGACAAGGGACTCTAAATACTGGCGCAGATTCTTTTCCGATGAAAAGGTTTTGATCCTGGCGGTATCGGCCGAGGCCCGCTGGTAAAGATAGTGGAACCGCTTGATCTGGCCCAGATCCATGCGAAAAGACGGGTCCTTTTCCAGCTTGTCCAGAAAACCCTCCAGTTCCGTCCAATATTCTCTTTCCTCGTTGATGAATCGGGAAATATCGATGATCAAAGCAATTGACTCCGTTTGACCGCCAGGTATTGACGGGTTAATTGCAGGGACAGCTTGTCCCCCTCAACCATTGAAAAGTCGATGCCCATCCGTTTTAAACGGTTTTTTGTTCCGATGATGTTTTCCCATTCCAGGTGACCGCTGAGCGCGGTATAAAGATCTTTCGGGGTGGTCAAGGGAGAAGATGAAAAAATCGGGGCCACCCCCTCAGGATTGATCATGTTGACCAGAATGACATGGCGGTTTGAAATCATTTGCGCGTTTTTGACAAAACCATCAGCCAGGACCGGATCGTCCAGGCTGGTCAAAAAAATGAGCATGGCGCGTTTTCTCAGGCTGTTGCCGATAAAGGAAAACAACTCATTAAAATCCGGTGACACCCGTTTGGGATAGAGGTTGTAAAGCATATCCCGACAGGTGTCATAGTGGGCTTTCCCGTTTCTGGCTTTGACAAAACCACGGATACGGTCATCAAACGAAAGCAGGCCGAAAAGGTCACCCTGCCGTTCGATGGCCAGGCCGGACATGAGAACGGTCGCAATAAAATGATCAAGAAACGAACGGGTCCCTTGTAGCCGGTTCGGTTTTCCATCTGCCGGGTTCACACGCCTTTCGCCATCTGGAAATGGCGTGTGAACCCGGCGGCCGCTTAATCGTGAAGCGTCAATGACCATATACACTTCCTGGGTGCGTTCGATCTGGTATGTCTTGGTTACGGGAAATCCCCGCCGGGCGGTTGCTTTCCAGTGAATATCCTCATAACTGTCTCCCGGCAGATATTCCCGGAGTTGTTCGAAATCCCGGCCTTTTCCGATCTGCCGCAGGGCGTGGACGCCGCTCTGGCGTCCGGCCAGCAGCCAGGCCAGATATTTTTTTTCCGGAGACAGGTCGGGATAAACACGCAGCTGCGTGTTTATGCTCACTTCTCTGCGTTTTGACCATAAATTCAGAAAGGATTCAGTCTCAACCCGGCATCGGTTGATGTAAAATTCACCCCGCATGCCGGGCGTGCAGTTCCAGGAAATATTGGATTGGGATGCTTCCGGCAAAAGGGCGACTGACATGTCGCGGGCGCTGCTGATATGTTCCGGTAGCCCCAGTCCGAGACGCAGGCGTTGTGCTGACTGGCTCCGGTTTAAGGCCTGAAAGGGGATCACGGTTTCCCGGTTTTCGATCATGCGTACGACCAACGGAAATTCCAGAAAGAAGGTGTCTTTTTGCCTGCCGGTTATAACGGCATCGATCAGCGCCGCCAGAAACAGTATCAATACCGGCAGATAGCTGATGGCAGGTGTGCCCGGAATTCCTGCCCTGATAATGGAAGCCGGCAGAAGTGTCAATGCCGTCCAGAGAATCAGTCTGTTTGTGGGAACAATCGTCATGTCAGCCTGTCACCGCGGCACGGCTATGCCGGCCAGAATTTCTTCAATTACTTCAGCGGTCGTCAGTCGTTCAATCTCGTATTCCGGTCGCAGTACCAGGCGATGCTCCAGGACCGGTCGGGCCATGTATTTGATGTCATCGGGAATGACAAAATCGCGGCCTTCAACAGCCGCCAGGGCCCGGCTGGACAAAAGCAGCGCCTGTGTGGCCCGGGGGCCGGCCCCGACCAGGACACTCTGGTGAGTGCGGGTGGCCCGGACGATGGTAACGATATATTCAACCAGTTCATCCTTGACCATGACGTCGAGTAGGGTCTCACGGAACACGCTGAGCGTTTCGGGTTTAAGCACAGGTCGAACCGCTCCGGCAGCCAGAACGGCTTCCGGTGAATCCTTGCCACGGGTTCGATGGGCCAGTTGAACTTCTTCTTCATGGCCGGGCGGTTCCATGGTGATTTTGAGGAAAAACCGGTCCTTCTGGGCCTCCGGAAGGGGATAAGTACCTTCGTATTCAATCGGGTTCTGGGTGGCAAAGACCGTAAAGTCCGGCGACAGCAGGTGGGTCTTACGATCGATGGTGACGGTGCGTTCCTGCATGGCCTGCAGCAGGGCGGACTGGGTTTTGGCCGGCGCCCGGTTGATTTCATCGGCGAGCAAAAAGGTGGTAAACACAGGTCCCTTGACCAGGGAAAAGGCATTTTTCTGTAAATTGAAAACATGGGTGCCGGTAATGTCGGCCGGCATCAAATCCGGGGTGAATTGAATCCGTGAAAACTCACAGCTCAGCACATGCGCCAGGGTCCTGACCAGCAGGGTCTTGGCAATGCCGGGCACCCCTTCGATGAGAACATGATGATTGGTGAAGATGGCGATCAGGGCTTTGTTGATCACGTCCTCCTGGCCGATAATGACCTTGCCCACCTCCTGCCTGGCATCGGCCAGAATGGTTCTCAACGCCTCCGTATTGGCGCGGGATTCCGGTGCTGCTTCCTGTTGGTGTTCGTCGTTCATGGTGCTCCCTCTTATTCGGATAATATTTTCAAGATGGTGTTATATTGCTTTATGGGATCATTTTTTCGTTTTGATTTGTTGCCGCCGGCTGTTATGACGGCCCGGGCCTGTTCGAGCTTTCGGGTGGTGGCGGGATATTTTATTTTGGCCCTGTTGGCCGGCGAGTTCTCCCATTCCACAACCGCCAGCCGGACAATGTCGGCGGGAGAATAGCGGCGTTTGAGCATGTTGGTCAGGCCGGCCAGGTTGCCCTTTCCGGTTCTTATTGTTTCCGAACCGTCTGTCCCCGTGGTTTCGTGTATCGGCACCAGAACGGCCGTCTGTTTCCAGATAAACAGCACCGCTATTATCACTAATGTGCCGAGTAATCCGAAAAGATTATATTTTCTGATCAATGAGGCGATGCCCGGCGATTTTTGAATTCCCAGGTGGGACTCGTCGAATACAATACGATCTGAATCGCCGACGAGCCAGGCCAGCAAGGCTGCCGGTGATTCTTTTTTCAGGGCCTCATTGCTGAAAAGATAACTGTCGGTCAGTAGGATGATGCTGCCTTTTCCCCATTTTTTTTCAATGATCACCGGCCGGTCGTTTTTTGTATAGATAACCCGCCAGTCTTCGGCCGTTTGTTTGAAATAGCGCGTGGTCGGCCAGAACACCATCGGCATGGTACTCCGGAGGGGGCTGTCAAATGCGGCTGTGGCAAACATGTCTTCCGGTTTTTCGGTTTCAGCGGCGATGGAGAACTCCCAGCGTTCAGAGATAGATTGAAAAGTTTCTTCTTTTTCCGGCTGCTCATCCCCGGGTTCATCCTCGTCCGTTGGGCACGGGCATGGGTCATTCTTTTTTTCGGTCTCCGAATCGGTTTTGGTTGCATTCTCCAGGGTGGTCCGGGGGAGGCAGGAAACAACCACCCGGCCGCCCACAGCAGCCGTATGTTCAAAATAAGCAAATGTTTTTTCGTCAAACAGGCTATGTTCAAAGCCAGCTGTTCCCAGATAAAAGAAAGCCCGTTTTTCATTGTCATGAGGAATACGGTTGATCTGCTTCAGGTTTCGGGTCACCGTCAACGACGGCAGGGTCATCAGGCTTTCGTAGAACACCTTGCTGCCCAGGGGGTCGCTTCTGAACGAGGAGTAAGGCGGGTAAATATCACCGGCCTGGAAACGGAGATCGAACAATTTGAACACACCGCCCAGAAAAAGGATGATCAGGCAGACGAAAAGAATTTGTATGAGTTTATTGCCCGTAGACAAGATTGACGATCCTTTTGTGGTTGTCTGTAAACAATTCGACATCATTCCGGCTTACGCCATACAGGCCGTACCAGGTCCTGTCAAACAAGGTGACGTTAGCTGAAAACAGGTCCTGGGCGTCTTTGTTTTCATGTAGACGACGGCGCAGTTCCGTGGCGTAATCCCGATTGGATTTATGTCTGGCGATCTGAATCACCCCTATTTCCGCCAGATAGGCCAGGGTGGCCAGGTAAACGGCACGCAATCCCTGTCGCAGTTCTCCTTTGGCGACCAGATCATTGGCCAGGGAGAGCCACTGGTCGACATTCAACTCTTTTGCGTCGACATTTTCATCATTCAGGTCCGGCACAACAGGCTCATCTTCCTCAAGGTTGTCTTGAACCCGTTTTTTCCGCGCGGCCCACACTCTTTTGGCATAAACACCCAACATGGCGCCAAAAACGCATAAAAGAAGGAACAATAATATTTTAATCCATCCTATCCAATTGATATTGCTTGACTTTATTTTGCCTGGAGGCGCTGACCGGGCGCTTTCCCGAAACCAGTCAACCAGCTTTTTTGCCAGCGGTTTGAGTATGTCGATCACCGGAGATGCAGCTGTTTTGAGAATCGGTTTTACCCATTTGAAGAAAGCTGCCAGGGGATTGAACAGCTCCCTGCTTGCATGATCGTTTCTTTCTCTTGGCAGGCGCCATGAAAATTCCGGACGCTCAAGTACCGTCCGGATAGCAACATTCAGGTCCGCAGCGGCGACAGACTCGGCAACCGGCTGATCAACCGTCTGTTCGGCTGCGGCATGGCCACACAGGAAGGTTACCATCAGCAAAATCGACAGAACGACAGGGATGGTTTTTCTTACAGCGGCCAGGCGACGTAACGCTACATTGAGGTCTTCACCGGTCTGGATCGATTCATCATAAAAAGAGCGTAATGTGTATACGGTCTTAACCAGGGGGTCGACGCAAAGGTAGCACAGGCCCATAGAAACAGCCAGGTAAGTGGTGTTGAGAAATGAGCGCCAGGTCAGTGTGAAAATTGTTTCAAACCCGAATAGTGTTTTTAAAAGGTAGGGCAGAGCGAACAGCCCGATCAGGATATTAAAGAAGACGACCGTACCGAATGCGGACAGGATGAGGAAAAGCACATGGTTCTGTTTCGGCCACGACCGGCACTGGCGAACGGCCCGGCCGACAGCCTCGCCAAGACTTTCCGGGTGGGTATTGTCCATCAGGGACAGATGCTGATAAAAGGCGAATATCCAGGCAAAGGGAATCGTAAAAACCATGGCCAGGGGCAGGAGAACCCATCCCGTCGGCTGGATGACCGATTGGACAAAAGCAATCCGCGAAAGGCTTTTCAGTGTTCCGGGGCGGTGGGGCATAAGGCTCAGCAAAGATCTGACCCGATCCATAAACAGGGATTGCCAGATTTTCATCCAGGCAAAAAGAAGCGCCAGCCCTAAAGCTGCGGCGGCACAATGCTCGGCGGCAAAGGCACTACGGCTCATGTCTCCCCAGAAGAAGAGAAAACCCATAATAAAAGGAAGGCTGCCGATATAGTATATCGGCAGTAGTGTCAGGGCATTTCCCCGCAGGAGATGGGTTGCCTCATCGATAATTTCAAGCGCGCTTTTTTCCTGTATTTTTTTCATCTTTTTCATAAATTATGCCACCAGCCCGTCTGCCAGAGTGTGCCGTCATGAAAAGCAGTAGGCAACATGATCAGCAGCCGGCCGATATAGTAAAAAACGCACCATGACAGGAAAAATCCGGCAGCTGCCAGCAAGGCCTGGAGAATCCACGCAAACCGTTTGGCGGATAAGGGTTTTTCTGATGATAGCGACCTGATGCAGGACGCACACAGCATCCGTCCGTCATGTTCGGTGACGCATTCCCGGCAGAAAAACCGGCCGCAGACCGGACAACGTGCTGCGGCTTCGCGGGATTGATGATTGGCGCATCGCTTCCGGTGGATATCCATCAGGCTTGATTCAATCGTCGATGTCTGAGTATAAAAACAAAACCCGTTATGCCAAGCAACAGGTCGGCGACAATAAAAAACAGGTAGCTGCTCAGCAGGACAGGATCATTCCGGACGGATACCGCGGACAAAGCCGCCATCAAAGTCCACTGGTCCTGCATGGCTTGATTCGAAAATCCCAGATGTTTTATCATGATATAGATGATCAGAAAGTAGCTTGCCACGAAGGTGATGATCGCGTATCCGAGATTAACCCACGTCAACCGACGCAGGGGCGCAAACAGATTACTGTTCTGCTGCCGCACCAGAGAGACGATAACGGTGATCAGAAAACAGAAAAACAGGAGCGTTCCCAGGGACATGAAAAAGCTGTTATGAAAATCAATGCTGATACTGGTAACCAGGGCGTTGATCAGAATCAGGCAGATCATGGCGGTGTGCCAGCGCCCCCTGAGCCTTTTTTGCGGCTCTGACAGACCCACGGACGACCTCACGCCTCCGGTTCCTTTATCCGGCAGGAAGATGGCGTCGGCCTGAAGCGACTCCGCGGAGATGGCCCCCTGGGCTTCCTCGATCAGGGGCTTTAACCGACGAATCACCTTTTTCGCCGTACGCAGTCGATATAATGACGGTAGTTTTTCCATCTGGACCGCGGTGATCAGATGGCATTCACTGCTGGTCCCGTAAAGCAGTTGCTGTATGAAGAGCCCTGTGAGCGGAACGCACATGACGCCGAAGAAGATGGTCCAGCCGCCGGAAAGAAGGAGCGCCAGCCCAAGAAAAAGGGCGCTGAAAAAGCCTGACACGGCGATGGTGATTTTCCAGCTTTCAACTTTTCGAAGCACGATGGCTTTGATGTCCCGAAAGTAGAAGCGCTTGTATTCTTCGACAAACACCCGGGTGGTAAGTGACAGCAGGTGATCCCTGCCCAGCAGAAGCTGCTGCCTGGTGAAAGAATACCGTTTGATGCCGGGCAGTTTTTTATATTCTTTTTTTCGGGCCATAATTTTTTGTCAATTTTTCATGTCAGCCGGATCAAGGCATAAACGCCCCAGGACCAGGCCGCGATCTGCAGGCCCGCAATCAGGAAAGCGGCCATAAACCGGATTTTTGTTCTGGGCATAATGCTGGACTGGCTTCTCCAGTGTCGAACAACAAGATAAATGACGACCGGGGCCGTAATAAACGAAAAAAACCAGAACAGCAGGGAAACGATGGAGATGTGTAAGGCCATATTATCATACAGGGTGCGCCGGGTCTCCAGGGTTTTGATGGATTTTGTTTTTGTACCGGTTTCCAGGCAGGCGGCACACAGGTGCCGACCGTGCATTTCCAGATCACACAAAGCGCAGAGAAACCGGCCGCAGGATTCACAGGCGATAACGGCTTTTTTGTCGGGATGATAATAACACCCGGCATCATCATCAAGGATCAGTCTTTCGCCGTTTTCTCCGGGGGTGACGTTCTGCAGGAGGGCGGGGAAGGCGTCGACCCGGATCGGCACGCCGCAGTTGGGGCAGGGCGAAAGCTGATTTTTATTATAGATGTCCGCGTCAAGGGGCGAGGCGCATTTCGTGCATTTAATCAAATCGGCAACTCCCTTTTTAGTCTTTGTATACCACCCGGGTGTTGCACATGTGATCATGCAGGGCACGTTTCTGCCCGTCAAAGCCGGCCATGATAAAACCGATACCCAGGATGATAGAACTGACGAGCTTGCCGAAATAGCGTCCGAAAGCCAGTCCGTATCCGACTTTTTCGCCGTCGGATTTAATGACTTTTATTTTGCAGGCCATTTTTCCCGGGGTGGCGGCATATTTTCCCACGAACCATGTTTCATAGGCAATGGCGATGCCGAACTGAAGAAAAATCAAAAAAAACTGGAGGCCCATAAACAGACCTAAATTTTCAAAATTCTGATCTTCCATTTGATTAATATCGCCCATCATACCGGAAAGGATCAAGGTAAAGGGGGTTGTCACCACGATTTGAACGACCCAGAGAATGATACCGTCTATTATCGCTGCCGCGGCACGGATCCAGAAGCCCGCGTAACGCAAGTCACCTGAAACATTTACGCCTTCTTTTAGTTTCTGCAGAAAAACCGGTTTGCACGAAGCGCATACCCAGGCGTTTTCATACTGGATGACATCATCGGTGGAAAAATAGTTGCCGCATTCTGCGCAGGGCACACGACCGTCTGTCGCTTCTTCCCCGTCGGTCGTCTGTCTGAACTTTTCCCAGGCTTCCATGGTTTCGTTCCACACCAGCGTGTCCGGCTGAATCGTTCCGTTATCGATCAGCGCCTGAAAGTCTTCATCTGAAACGGGCCCGATACGTTCATTGTCGACAACATAATACCAATCCATAGTCAATTCTCTCCGTCAGGTGTCGTGTTGATTACGCCTGCGTGCTTCCAGTTCGCGTTTAGATACAGTGTGTTTTACGACGAATTTCAATGAAAGGTCTGGCGTCGTTTTATAATCAAAACGTTTTGTTGATTCCATTAAAAAAGACGCTGCCGGACAGGGCTTTTTTCCTGTTATTTTTATGATGATGTTCGTATAAAAAAAGATCCGGACATCATCACAGCCTCCGGTCAAAACCTTCCCCCGATAACACAAATTATCAACTTAATAACCTTTTAAGCGGATTTTGTCAACCGGCTTGAAAAGTATCCGGTCAATTACATTGACACCGATTAAGGCTTTTTATACGATGTTCAAAAGCTTCGAAAACACTTTCCGGTCCATTAAACGTCACAAAAGGCGCTTTTCACGAAACCAGCCAATCATGAAAAAATTGTTTTTCGCCATACTGATCATTGTGTCGGCACTCTTCCTGGCAGGCCTGGCTGTGGATGTGCTTCTGACCCATTATATCACCTCTGTTCTTATCCCCCGAACGGCTGACCAGTACGGTATCGACCGGGCATCCATTGATATCCTCAAACCAGGGCTGTTTGAAACCGTAGCCGGTCAGGTCAGGCTGGGCGACCGGAAAACCGATTTTCTGGAAATTGCATCAATTAAAATCTGCTATACACCAGTGGGACTGATCAACAGACATATCGAAACGGTGATCGTCAACGGGCTTGTGGTGAATGCCGTCTGGTCGGATAACAGCCTGGTGCTGCCGGGTTTTTCGCCCCCGGCACGGGTTGAAGAAGATAAAGACGATGTGTCTGATGGTACATGGCCGGTCACAATCGGCATGGTAGCGGTCAACAATGTCATGATCAATGTCGCTCTGGGAGAGGACATTTTTCAGCTGCCGGTATCGTTGAACATGGTTTCGGACAACAGTAATATGCAACTCATCGACGGCACCCTTCGGCTTTATCCCCGGGGACAGGAGGTAACTGTCAACTTCCGGATGGACATAACCGGTAACAGCATATCCTCGCGGCTGGAGGCGCCCCATATCCGGTTGGGCAGCCTGGCTGACTGGATCGACCGGCTGGGCGTTACCGACGCAGACGGCCTGGCCGCTTTGTCGGCCCGGGCGGATTTGAAGATTGCCCCCCCGGAACTGCTGGCGGCGGGCTTTGATCTGGATCTGACAAGGGGCGGGATCGCATTTCAGGATGTTGCCCTGGGGCCGGTTGATGACCAAACACCCATATCAATCAGTGTGGCCGGATCAACTAAAAAGGGCTGGCAGGTTACCGGTTCGGCCATGACTGTTTCCGGTCCCTTTCCATTGCGGTTGTCCGGGTTTGACGGTTTCCTGTCAGCCGCGACGGTAAATGGTAAAAGGCAGGGCAATTTTTCAGTTGCCTTTGATCGGTCGATAAGAGCAACGCCTTCCGATTTTGGTTTGATGGTACCAATAAACGTTGACGGCGCCATTGACATGGAAAATACGGACGATTCATGGCGGATTGCCCTGTCCGGTCAACAATCCGCGCCGGATTCAGCCGTCTGCCAGTTTAAATCCGGTGACGTCGTTTTCAGGGCACCGGTTCCGGGGTTTACCCTGTCGGCAGAGGGCTCAGGTCCGCAAACCCGGGTCAAAACTGCTGTCGAGCTGTCGCAAGCAGACATGGATGCGGGGGGCGAAAAGATCGCGCTGTCAAACGCCGCCATACGGGTCGAGGCCGATATCACCCGGTCAACGGACAACAACCCGGCTGTCTCAGGCAGCCTGCGGTTATCGTCCGGAAAAATATCAGCCGTAGGCCAACAGGCGGAAATCAAAAAAATCGAAATCGATTTGCCTTTTTGTTGGCCGGGATCAAGCCCGGACCGGGGGGGGCTTGCTGTAGGCCCTTTAGTGTGGCGGGATAAGGACCTGGGCGCGCTGACCGGAACGCTGCAGCAGAAGGGCAAAAGGGTTGAAATCAGCGGAATGTATAAACCCGGTCTTGTCCCCGGATTAAAAGGAGATTTATCCGGCACCCTGGGCATGGATGAGATCGATCCGGCCGTGGATATGACATTTCACCTGCGGCATCCGGCCGACGCGGCAGGCATTGACCTGGGCCGTTTCCTTCCGCAGGCCGCGGGAACAGTTGTAACCGGGGGGCTGGACGCAATCGTTGAGATCGCAATGGCTAACGGTCTGCCTGCCGGTCGCCTGACGTCCCGGATTGACAACGGCAACGTGCGTTCCGCTGAAAAGGGATTTGATATCAGCGGTATAAAAGCCGACCTGAAAATTCCGGATCTGTTAAGCCTGAAAAGTGATCCTGACCAGAAACTTTCTTTTAACATGGCAACTCTTGGCGACATTCAGGTGACTGACGGTGAATTCGAGTTTCAACTGGAATCGACCAGGACGGTTTTTCTGGAAAAAAGCGGATTCAAGTGGTGCCGGGGCAGTGTATATGCTGAGGGTATGCGGATTTCACCGGACAGGGATGTGTACGATCTGACGCTTTACAGCGATCGTTTGAACCTGGCCGATGTGTTAAGCCAGATCGGCGGTATTCAGGCCGAAGGTGAAGGAACGGTCAGCGGCCGCATTCCCATTCGCTATGCCGGCGGGGGGATCAGCATCAATAACGGGTTTCTGTTTTCAGCACCCGGTGAAGGTGGTATTATCTATCTGAGCAAAACCGATATTCTGACCGCAGGCCTGCCGAAAAACAGCCCGCAATACACCCAGATCGATCTGGCCCGGGAGGCCTTGAAAAATTATCAGTATGACTGGGCCAAGGTACTGTTGAACTCAGAAGACGAAAACCTTTTGATCCGGCTGTCTTTTGACGGTAAGCCCAGACAATCACTGCCTTTCATCCCGGATAAGAAGAAAGGCGGATTTGTCAGGGTCGAAAATGGACGAAACGGCTCGGAATTCATGGGCCTGAGTCTGGATGTGAATTTCAGGATTCCCTTGAACGAGCTGATCGGGTATAAAAGGGTGTTAAATATGTGATCAAGGTGATTAAGTGGTCAGATGTTTAGGTGATTACGTTATTCGGCGGTTAGCATCCCTCCCGGGTGAGTCGCCTTAGACCCTTCTGTAAAACGCAGGTCACGAACTCAAGTAGGGGCATCCCCCTGTGGGTGCCCTTTCATCGGGCGGCCACAGGGGGCCGCCCCTACAACTTGGAATCGTGTGTCTGGCTAATCGGGTGTGTAGCCCAATAATTAAATATAAGGAGTCGGATATGAGAAACAAAATTATTTTTTGCGCGCTTGCCGCCGCCCTTTTGTTTCTGGTGGCTTGCACCCACCGGGTACAGGTTGACCCGATTCACATTACGGTGGATGTCAACATCAAGGTGGACAGGGCCCTGGATGATTTTTTCGGTGATATCGACCAGACCGGTGCCGCAGCCGAAACCGCGCCGGCAACGGATTGAAAACGCTTAATACTGAACGCATATTTTTCAAGGAGACTGTCATGAAACATAGATCATATCTTTTTATCCTGCTGGCAGCCGGCTTCTGCCTGCTGAGTGTTTCTTCTCTTGCCGTGGCTGAAAGCGCCGGAGACATCAAGGCGCGTATGCTCGAACGCCTGCCGGTGATCAATGATTATAAAGCCCAGGGGACTGTGGGAGAAAACAACAAGGGCTTTTTACAGGTCATGGGTATTGATGGCGAGTGGTCCAAAGTGGTGGCCGCTGAAAACAATGATCGCAAAACGGTCTACCAGGCCATTGCCGCCAAGGCCGGCGCGCCCGCCGAAACCGTCGGTGCCAGGCGAGCCCTCCAGATTCGGGAAAGCGCCGCGCCCGGCACCTGGATCCAGGGAAAAGATGGCAAATGGGTGAAGAAATAGGACTGGAGAAACCAATGATAAAAAAAAATATGGCAAAACATGATTTTATCCGGTTTTTGCTGGTTATGGCCATGAGCTTCTGTTTTTCTGCCGTATCCTGCGACTTGACATATGCCCAAGAGTCGACGGAAACCAGGCAGCTCCGGCAGATAGCCGTCATGCCTTTTTTTAAAGGGAAAAAACCGGAAAAAATCGAAACCATCATGATGTGCCCAGTGGGTCGTTTATGCACGGAAGACGAAGCCGTGTTGCCGGGGGCTGAAAAGACCATGACATCTGTCCTGCAGAAAGCGATGGCCGGGCGTTATGGTGATCGCGTGGTGCCGCAGGAGAAAACGGCGACGGCTTTTGACCAGGTGACCCTCGAGCAGATGGCCGGAAAGGGGGACGGACAGACCATGCTGGACCTGGCCATGAAACTGGGCCGTGAAGTAAAAGCCGGTTACGTGGTCACCGGCAATGTCTGGCGGTTCACACAGCGTAGCGGGACCGCACTCGGGTCGGAGATTCCGGCATCGGTGGCGTTCGATGTTCACCTGATAGATGTCGACAGGGGCGCAAGGGTATGGAAAGGATCGTTTGATAAAACCCAGCAGCCGCTGTCCGACAATCTCTTAAAACTTGGCGATTTTATAAAACATGATGGGCAATGGCTAACGGCCGAGGAGTTGGCCCGTCTGGGTATCAAAGAAGTACTGAAAGCGTTTCCGGTAGGCAGGTAAAGGTATCAGCCGGCCCGGGCCAGCGGCAAATCCTGCCAGCGGGAGGTAAAGGCCGGTGAGGTGTGGCGGCGCTGCATTTCCCAGGCATGGTCCCGGCCGCTGGCCGCAAAGTACAGGACGTCCCGGCCGAAGCGTTCATTGATCCGGTCCAGGGTGGTCATCAACTGTTCATCGGCCCGTCTGTCGGTCACCAGATGCTCTTCGATGCAGGTCTGCCGGTGTTGTGCGTCCGTCAGCCCGGACAGCATGACCCCGGCTTTTTTGTACCCGTAGCCCGGGCGGTAAATATGGCGCAGCACTTTCAGCGCGGCCGTCAGCATGGCGGGGGTGCTGTTTGACGGCGGGCAGAGGCGGAGGAATTCGCAGGCCATGTACTGGGGCAGGGGCCGGAAGCGGTCGGTCTGGAGAAACACGTGCAGGCAATGGGCCACCTGCCCGGATTGTCTCAGTTTCTCCGCGGCCCGGTGGGTGTGAACCGATACGGCCTGTTCAAGATCATTCCGGTCCGTCACCAGCCGGCCGAAAGATCGTGAGCGGATCAGGCTCTTGGCCGGCGCCGGCGCCGTGTTCAATGCCAGGCAGGGCCGACCCGTAAGTTCCCGGACCATGCGTACCCCGTTGATGGTCATCCGTTTTCTTATCCATGATTCCGGCATGCGGACAAGCGCGCCGGCGGTGTGGATACCGTAGTGATGAAGCATTTTCGTGTACTGCCGGCCGATGCCCCAGATGTCGGCCACGGGGATGGTCTGCAGCAGACCGTCCAGGTCGGTGGCGTTGTCAATGCAGACGACCCCCCTGGTTTCCGGATTTTTTTTGGCGATTTTATTGGCTGCTTTGGCCAGGGTCTTGGTGGATGCCAGGCCGACGGAAACCGGTATCCCGGTCCATTGCCGCACCACGGCCCGGATCTGGCGGGCCTGGGCTTCCAGGGCCGGCGACGATTTTCCGGTCAGGCACAAAAAAGCCTCGTCCTGGGAGTATATTTCCAGGTCCGGTGTCAGCATGCCCAGCACGGACATGACCCGGTCGGACATATCGGCGTAAAGGGTGTAGTTGGACGAAAACACCCGCACCCCGTAACGCCTGAAATCGGCTTTCATTTTAAAGGCCGGCGCGCCCATGGCAATGCCCAGGGCCTTGGCCTCGTTGGAGCGGGCGATGACACAGCCGTCATTGTTGGACAACACCACTACCGGACGGTTTTCCAGGCGGGGTTGAAAGACCCGTTCGCAGGAGACGTAAAAATTATTGCAGTCCACCAGGGCTGTCAAAGAACTGCTGTCATCCGGCCGGGGCATTTGTGATCCGGTGCTGCCGCAGGTTGTGAAGGACATAGGTGGCCACCCCCCAGACCATCAGTTCCGTGTCGCCATGGATGGCCAGGGGCGAGACGTCGGGGTTTTCGGCCAGCAGGCGGATCTGTCCGTTCCGGGACCAGAGCCTGCGGACCATCAGCTCGCCCTCGACCACGGCCACGACCACATCCCGGTGCCCGGCGTTAAGGGCCCGGTCCACCACCAGGATGTCTCCGGAGTGGATGCCGGCCGCCTGCATGGCGTCCCCGGACACCCGCATGAAAAAGGTGGCCAGGGGGTGAGCGATGACCAGCTGGTTCAAGTCCAGCCGGCTTTCGGCAAAATCCCGGGCTGGCGACGGAAAACCGGTGTAATTTAAACCAGTTCCCGACATGTCCAGACCACCCTTCCGATAATCCGTACCCGGTTGATTTCTTCGTCCTGCAGGTAAACCGGCGCGTAACCGGTGTTGGCGCTGATCAGCACCAGGCGCCGGGGATGTTTCTCAACCCGTTTGACCATGACCGTGTCGTCGATGCCCACGGCATAGATACCGCCGGCATATATCTCCGTGCGGGACTGGTCCACCAGCACCGTATCGCCTTCTTCGATGACCGGGGACATGCTGTCGCCGATGACGTCCATGAGCACCATCTGTTCCGGGTTGCCCTTGCGGCGCAGCCAGGAGCGGCTGAAGGCGTAATATGATTCGATTTCCGGGCTGGTTTCAAAGGACCCACCGCCGGCGTGCAGCCGGGCCCGGACCCGGGGCACGGCCGTGGTCGCCTCGCGCATGACCGGCGGTCCGGATCCGGTTGATGCCAGCCACCCGGGATCAACATCAAAATGCCGGCCGAGCTTGACCAGCCAGGCGTCCGGGACCGTATTTTTGCGCTTGGCCTGGGTAATGGCCGAGCGGTGTACCCCCAGTATGGCGGCCAGTTCCGACTGGGAACGGATGCCCAGGCCCTGCCTGGCTTTTTCATAAAAAACGTCAAAAGGGATGATCGTCATAATGATCTCTTTGTTTATCGAAAGCTATTTATGTTTATTTATATAAACAATCTGTATATGGGTGTCAATTATTTTTTTGACGAAAGGGGGTTACCCGGTATATCAAGGACGAGAAGTCCGCTTCTGGAACGGGACTCCGGGCAGATTCGGAAGTTATACCGAAAGACAGGTTTACGACTCAGACATCCACCCCGTGGCGGTGGGCCAGTTTGGTGAACATCTGGGCCAGGCCGGCGCCCAGGGCAAAGGCCGAACCGATGGAGAGGTTGTCTTCAACGCATTTGTCGAAGAAAAGGTTGATGGTGGATGCCATGCCTTCTTCGGGATACCAGTAGCAGATCATGACCGGCACCTTGGGCATGGGGTAAAGCACCACCGAAATATCGGACTCGAATTCCTGCCCGACCTGTTTGCCGCTGAACATGTGCACCATGTCGTCAAACAGCTCGGGGTAGGCGTCGGCCACCCGCTTCATGGCTTCTTCGCAGCGTTTTTTGAACAGGGGGTAGCCTTCCCGTCCTTTTTTCAGTTCCCGGTAGGAGAGCCATTCGCCGGTGGGGTCGATGCCTTTGCTGAACAATACGTAGTCGAGGAAGGGACCGGCCACCCAGGGGTTGACATGGATGTCGGCGTAAAGCGTACCGTTTTTATCCACACTGAAGTCTTTTCCCATCACTTTGACGGTCAGTTTACCGTTGGCCAACCGGCCGCCGGTGCGCTGGGCCGCTTTTTCAAAATCCAGATCGGAGACGGCTTTTTTCAGCTCGTCGATCGTATTTTCCCGTTCATCGGTTGCGTTGGGCGCGGCTTTTTGAAGGCCGTAAGTCTCGGAAAATTCCCGCACGGTTTCCGGGTCCAGTCTGGGACATTCGGCAAGCGCGCGGTTGCCCTTGAATACCGCGGCGGCAAAGGCAAAACAGGTTTTTTCGCCGCATTCCCGGCAGTTGGACTGGTCCAGCAGTTTGACAATATCAAGTGTGGTGGCCTGTTTGGTCATAAAGCGCTCCTTTTCGTGTATTGAAACTTAAAGTTAAACAGCCAGGCCGTACTTGTCAACCCGGGGTTGATGGAAGAACCCACGACTTGATTATTCTATCCATATCTGCCAAAGTTTATTCGTGAGAGTTGTAACTGGCATGTGAACGCTCATTAAATCCGTTTATAACAAACGCATGAGGCAGGTCATATGAGCCGCTGGGAAATTCAGACCAATCCCGATTTATGCACGGGCTGCATGCGCTGCATGCTGGTCTGTTCATGGCAGTATGAAAAGCAGTTCGCTTTAGCCGCAGCCCGGATCCAGGTGTCAGTCGCCGACGCAGAAATCATTGTTTCATTTCTGGATGACTGCGTGCAATGCGGCCTGTGCGCGGATAATTGTTTTTACGGGGCACTGATTAAAAAGGAAATAACGGAGGAGGCGTCATGACGGTGGCCGGCGGTTTTTCCGGAACCATACTGCACGTTGACCTGGCGGCACAACAGGTCCGCCGGCAGGCACTGGATGAACGGATGGCCCGGGATTTTATCGGCGGGCTGGGCCTGACCTTCCGGCTGGCACTTGATGCCATTACACCCGGTGTTGATCCTTTATCAGCGGACAACCCCATTGTTCTCGGTGCAGGCCCCCTGGTCGGTACGGACGTGCCTTCGTCATCCCGTATTTACGCCGTCAGCAGGGTTCCCGCCACGGGCACCATCGGCTGGAGCGGGGCCGGAGGCATGACCTTCGGCTGTAACCTGAAATATGCGGGGTATGACAATCTCATCATTACCGGCCAAAGTGACCATCCGGTTTTTCTGGAAATAAACGATGACAGAATCCTGTTTCATGATGCCGCTGATCTGTGGGGCAAGGGCATTGCCGAAACCACCCGGCAGGTTAACCGGGTGACAGGCGGAAGCA
Source organism: Desulfosudaceae bacterium (assembly GCA_963674745.2). Classification (GTDB taxonomy): domain Bacteria; phylum Desulfobacterota; class Desulfobacteria; order Desulfobacterales; family Desulfosudaceae; genus JBFMDX01. The sequence continues at coordinate 746,046 of CAXXDV010000003.1, forward strand.
GCGGCGTTATCGCCATCGGTCCGGCCGGTGAAAACCGTTCGGTATTTTCCATGGCTTATGTGGACGGCGTGTCCACCCTGGGCCGGGGCGGTTTCGGTGCGGTTTTCGGGTCCAAAAACCTGAAAGCCATTGCGGTCCACGGCACCGGCGGCGTCCGGGTGGCGGATCAAAAGGCATACCGGTCGCTGAGAAACGAGCTGGTGGAAGAAATCCGCAACTACCGGTATTTAAAGGAATGGCAGCACATGGGCATGCTCAAGTCCTTTCCGGTGGCGCCCCTGGAAGTGTACGAGAAGATCAAAAAGCGCCGCCTGGCCTGTGTTTCCTGCCCGGTGGGATGTAAAGACCTGGTTGAGATCAAGGACGGGCCTTTTGCCGGTGAAACCTTTCGGTCCAGTTCGGCCATCAATCTTTTTACCCCCCTGATGTACGGTTTTACCGATTATCGCGAGGCGGCCAGGCTGATCTCGGTGCTCGATGATTTCGGGATGGACATGTTCGAGTTCTTCGGGGTCATGCGTTTTGCCGCCGCCCTGTTTGAACAAGGCATACTGCCGGCAGAAGAAAACGATCCGCCGATTGTCATTAATGACTTGTCTGCAATGACCGCCTGGGCCAAAAAAACAGCCCAAAGGCAGGGGGTCGGGGATGTGCTGGCCGACGGGTTTGCCGGCATGCTGTCCGCTTACGGCGAACAGGCCGCCGGTTGCGCACCCGCCCTGGTCAAGAACATGCACCCCTATACCGGCCCGGAATCGGCCCTTCCCTGGGACCTGTTCGGCACCATGGAGCTGGGACAGATGATTGATCCCCGGGGACCTCATGTCGGCTCGGGTGGTTCGCCCACCTATTTTGCCCGGCGGCCCCTGGATGTCTTTCCCCGGCACATGAAACGCATGGGCGTTCCCGAACAGGCTGTCGGGCGTATCCTGCCGGAAAATGAAAACAACGAAACCGGCCTGAACGTGGGGGCTTTGCTGGCTTACTCCCACCGCTGGTTTTCCATACTGGGTTCTCTTGGTGTCTGTGCCCGGGGCCAGGTCAACCGGTTTTATAATGCCGAACGGTGCGCGGTGCTTTACCAGTCCGTGACCGGTATCGCGACGACGCTCGAGCAGTTGCAGCACCGGGCCGCGCGGGTCTGGACACTGTACAAGATGTTGAATGTCCGGGAAGGTGTCGGCCGCACAGCGGACGCGGTGCCGGAACGCTGGGTCACCCAACCGGGATTCAAAGACTATCTGACCGAAACCTCCCTGACACGGGAACAGATCGAAGCCATGGTCAGCGATTATTACCGGGAGCAAGGCTGGCATCCGGATACCGGGGTGCCTGAACCGGAGACATTGAAACGACTGGCACTTGATTCGTTTTAAAATGGCATCGATTCTTTCAACCTGGCGAATCCGCTGATGGTGAATTATTATCCGGTTTGATCCAAGGCGGTCAGCGTTTTTTCAAGGTTTGTTTTTGCTGCTTTATCTTTCGGATCAGCCTGCAAGGCTTTTTGAAAAAACGGAATGGCCTTTTCATAATTTCCCGAAGAAGCCATCACCGCCCCCAGACCATTATACGCGGGCGCATAATCAGAATTGATGCGAAGCGCTTCTGTATAATAATGCGCGGCTTCTTGTAATTTTCTCTGCCTTAAAAAAAGATTGCCCACATTGGTCAGGGCCGTTATATTTCCGGGTTTTATTTCCAGGCTCCGGGCATAGTTTTCAGCCGCTTTTTTTATGTCTCCCTGTTCGGAAAAAAGGACGCCTAAATTGAGATACGCTGTTTCAAAATCGGGGTTGATCTGAATCGCCTTCCGGTAATGCACAATGGCTTTGTCCGGCATGCCTTTTTCTTTGTAGGCAAGTCCCAGGTTGTTCTGCGCGACAAAATTTTCCGCTGTTACATCAAGGCTGTGCTTGAATAACGTTATGCTGTCTTTCCAATAATTCACCTGGATTCTGCTGGCAAGGAGTAAAATGCCTATCAGCGACACGACGATAGTGCCGATATAGACATTTTTCAGGCGCCATTTTGTCGCCAGGGCCGTACCGCCCCATGCAAATATGATAAATATGCCGATAAGGGGTATATATGTATATCGATCCGCCAGTCCCTGGGTGCCGACTTGAACGATGCCGATAACAGGTACCAGCGTACCCGCAAACCATAACCATCCAACGATGAAGTACGGGTGTGTTTTGTATGTTTTAACGGCAATTGTGGATATGAGTGCCAAAATGATGCTGCAAATGGTGGCGTTTGTTAACGAAATGGTTTCCGGGTATGGATAAGCAATGGCAAGGTTGATGGGCAGCAAGGTCTTATACAGATAAAGAATATAGGAAACCAGCGCATTTGCCAGACGGCCGACAAATGGATATGTCTGTATATTAGCCAAGGCCCCGCCCGTTTGTTGGGCGTAAATCGTCATCAGGCAGGATCCTGCCGACAGCAGCAGAAAAGGGACCTTTTCCAACAGAAGATTGATGCCGGCTGATTTTTCTCTTTCCCCCTTCCGGGTGTTTTCCGTAACAAATCGATAACGGCGGAGCGGCCAGTAATCAAGCAGCATCAGGACAAAGGGGAGCGTAACAACCATGGGCTTTGCCATCAATCCCAGGAAAAATAGTAAGAGCGTGCCCAGGTAACGAAGCAAACTCTCTTTCTCTGCATAAACCGCATAACCGTACAGGGTCAGTATCCAAAAGAAAGTGCTCAGGATATCCTTTCTTTCGGCAACCCATGCGACTGATTCCACGTGAAGCGGATGGACGGCAAATAATGCCGCGACAAAACCGCTTTGCCATACGGCACCTGACATCCTTTTGAGAACCGTGAACAGAAGCAGCGTGTTGATGATATGAAAAAGCAGGTTCGTCAGGTGATGCATTCCGGGATCCAGACCGAAAAATTCAACATCAACCATGTGAGACAGCCAGGTTAGCGGGTGCCAGTTTGACCGGGATGTTGAGGTAAATGCCCAAAGGACGCTGTCTGTTGATAACCCCTCCCTGACGCTGATATTTTCGACAACATATTCATAATCGTCATAATTAATAAAATGGTGGTTCCATACCCCCCAATACGCGCAGAGGGTGATGCATACCAAAAGGCCATAGATGAACAGGCTTTTCGATGAACCCGGGCCGGATGCCCTGGCGGCGTTGCCGGAAATTGTAATGCGGTTTTTTTCCATACCTTAACCATTCATGCGTTGGGGCATGGTCTGTCTTTTGTTTTTATATAATTTGTAGCAAGACCGGTTTTTTCTGTCAATGCTTTCCCTCTTGGTAATTCAACCGCGTTTTAAAAAAATCCGTTTTTACGGAGACCTGTCGCCGTCGCATGCTTTTGGGTGATGATAAACCGCCGACAATATCATTTTTCATTTATTTTTCACTTTGTTTTCATAATCGTTTCATTCTCTCCGTGCATCATGCAGGCAAATCACGAAACATATTATCATAAGGAGGATGCGCCATGAAACAAAACCAAACCATTTCGATCATGATCATCGTTGTTTGTCTGGCCCTGTTTGCGGGAACGGCGGCCATCGGGGCCACAGGCACGGACAAGACCCTGTCACCGTATTTTTTTGTTCAAACCGAAGAAAGCGGCACGGATCATTTCCCGTTGAAAGCCACGGATGTCAGGGCGGATATCTGTGGTGTCATCGCCGATGTGTCGGTCAAGCAGGTTTACGAAAATCAGGGCACTGAGGCGATCAACGCGCAGTATATTTTTCCGGCCTCCACCCGGGCGGCGGTTCACGGCCTGACCATGAAGATCGGTGAACGAATCATTCATGCCAGGGTGAAGGAAAAGGAAGTCGCCAAAAAAACGTTTGAGAAAGCCAAAAAAGAGGGCAAAAGCGCTACCCTGCTGGAGCAGCAGCGTCCCAACGTGTTCAGCATGAACGTGGCCAACATCATGCCGGGCGATAACATTGAAATCGAACTTCGTTACACGGAACTGCTCGTACCAACCGACGGTGTCTATGAATTTGTTTATCCCACCGTGGTCGGTCCACGGTATTCGGATCAGACGGAAGCACTTGCCCCGGCATCGGAGCAATGGGTCAAGAATCCGTATTTGAAACAGGGCACGCCTGTTTCAACAACCTTTGATATGAACGTCAACCTGTCCACCGGTCTGCCGATTCAGGATTTACAGTGCCGGACCCATGAGACGGTCGTTGACTGGAATGGTGAGGCCCGGGCGGGTGTCCGCCTGAAGAATGCCGGTGATTTCGGCGGTGATCGGGACTATATCCTGAACTATCGCCTGAGCGGATCAAAAATCGAATCCGGACTGACGCTTTATGAAGGCGAAGATGAAAATTTTTTCCTGCTCATGGTTCAGCCGCCTGAACGCGTCAAGCCCGAGGAAATCCCCGCCCGGGAGTATGTTTTTGTGGTGGATGTGTCCGGTTCCATGAGCGGTTTCCCACTAAATACGGCCAAGCGATTGATGCGCGATCTGGTGGGCGGCCTGAAGCCGACGGATACGTTTAATGTCCTTCTGTTTTCCGGCAGCTCGCGTTTGATGTCTAATACCTCCATTCCGGCCACGGCCGACAATATCAGCCGGGCCGTCGCATTTCTGGAAAAGCAGCGGGGCGGTGGCGGAACCCGGCTGTACAGTGCGCTTGACAAGGCTTTGCAACTTCCCCGGCGAGAGGGGTGTTCGCGTACCATGGTTATTGTTACCGACGGATATATCCAGGCCGAACGAGATGTGTTTGAATTGATTCAGGATAATATGAACCGGACCAATGTGTTTGCCTTCGGGATCGGCAGCGGTGTCAACCGTTATCTTATCGAGGGCATGGCCAAAGCCGGTATGGGCGAACCCTTTGTGGTGACCGACAAGGATGAAGCGCCGAAAACCGCCAGGGCTTTCCGGGAGTATATTTCCGCGCCGGTGTTGACCGGGGCTTCGGTTCGGTTTGACGGGTTTGAAACATATGATGTCGAACCCCCGTCCATTCCGGATCTTTTCGCCAAAAGGCCGGTGATTGTTTTTGGAAAGTGGCGGGGTAAAGCCCGGGGCAAGGTCACGGTGACCGGAACCGGCGGTCAGGGAGCTTACAAGCAGGTGTTTGATGTCTCCAAAATAAAGCCGGCGGATGTGAACCGGGCGCAACGATATCTCTGGGCGCGGTCCCGCATTTCCAGGCTTTCGGATTTTCAGAAGGGCAAATCAGATCCGGACCGGAAAGCGGAAATCACCAGCCTCGGCCTGACTTATAACCTGCTGACGGCGTATACCTCATTTATAGCGGTCCTCGAGGAAGTTCGTAATCCGCAGGGCAACGCCAAAAACGTGAAACAACCGCTGCCCCTGCCCAAGGGGGTTTCCAACAATGCTGTCGGCGGATGTGCCACCGTTCCCGAACCGGGGTTGCTGTACCTGTTGGCGGGATTGGGGGGTATCGCGATACTGATAAATCGGAAAAGAATTCTAAACAGGGGATAGCCATGAGATCCTGGCAGCAATCCATCAGGCGTGACGCGGTTTTTTATCCGGTTGCCGTTTTGATGGCCCTGGCGGTCAAGCAACACTTCAGCCAGGCCCGGCCGGAGGACCTTATTTGGATTCTCAAACCCACGGCGGGCCTGGTTTCCCTGCTCAACGGGGATGTGTTTATCTTTGAAGCCGGGGCCGGTTATGCCTGTCATGTTCGAAACGTGATCATTGCCCCGGCCTGTGCGGGTGTCAATTTCATGCTTATGGCCTTCGGGATGGCGGTTTTTTCCGGGATGCGCCACATGCGCGGGTGGCGGCATGGTGCTGCCTGGCTGCTGTCATGCCTGCTCGCGTCCTATCTGCTGACCCTGGTTGTAAACGCCCTGCGCATCATGGTTTCCATTTATACGTATAATTCGGGCGCTTTTGTCGATGGCATGATGTGGGAACGAATTCATCGCCTGGAAGGGATCGTGATATATTTCTTTTTTCAATACCTGTTTTATTCTATGATACAGAAGATTGTCCGGAGATATTCGGCCGGTCAAGTCGGTCGAATAACAAAAAATCCCGTGATGCCAGGGGGTGGAACGATGCGGCTCCGGAAAATCCTTGCAAAGGGAATGATGCCCTGTGCCTGGTATCTGGGTGTAACACTGGCCGTGCCTTTTTTTAACCGGGCGGCCGCCAGATACGGCAGCCTGTTTTTCGAGCACGCGGCCATGGTACTCAGCCTGTGCCTGATGACCTGGACCGGCATAGCCGTTGTTGAGCTCTGCGGTCAGGGAATTCGCCTGTTATTTTACCGGGGGTTATCAAAACCATGAAATCCAGAGTCCTGATTGTTGAAGACGAGCCGGCCATTGCCGATACCATCCAGTACGCGCTGGAAACCGACGGATTTCATACCGCCCTGCTGACTGCCGGGCAGCCGGTGCTGCCTTATCTGGCAGCGGAAAAAGTCGATCTGATGATACTGGATATCGGCCTGCCGGACATCAACGGACTTGAATTATGCAAAAAAATTCGTGAACAGCATGACCTGCCGATTATTTTCCTGACCGCCCGTTCCGATGAAGTTGACCGGGTGGTCGGCCTTGAGATCGGGGGGGATGATTATGTGACCAAGCCCTTCAGCCCGCGGGAGTTGTCCGCCCGGGTTCGGGCGGTCCTCAGGCGCACCGGGAAAGGCCCGTCTTCCGCCCCACCGGCGTCATCCGCATTTCATATTGATGAGATGCGGCAGCGGATATCATTTTACGGTGAAGTGCTGGACCTCTCCCGTTATGAATTTCGTCTGCTGAAGACATTTATTGATTCTCCCGGGCGGGTCTTTACGCGGGACCAGCTCATGGCAAATGCCTGGGATGAACCCGAAGCCAGCATGGACAGGACGGTGGACGCTCATATCAAGAACCTGCGGGCCAAGCTCAGAGCCGTTGATCCGGAGATGGATCCCATTGTAACCCACCGGGGCACGGGCTATTCATTGAAAGAGGGGATATGAAACTCGGTATTCGCATCTTTTTTCTATATGTGACGATTTTCGTGATCTGTTTTTATTACCCCATCAATTGGACCTGGACCAATCTCCGCTTCCGGTACCTGGAAGGCGTGGAGGACCCGCTGGTGGACCAGGCCAACATCCTGGCCGCCATTGTCGGCCACCAGATGCAAAGCGGCAGCTTCGATCCAAAAGCCTTTTACCGGGCATTTCAGAGTGTCTATGGCCGGCAGCTTAAAGCCCGGATTTATCAGTTTGATAAAGACCGGGTGGATATGCGGGTATATATTACGGACAAGGCCGGTCGGATTGTTTTTGATTCCGAGGACAACGGTCGTGTGGGTGAAGATTATGCCACCTGGCGGGATGTCCGCCTGACGCTGGATGGCGAATACGGGGCCCGGTCGACGCTCAAGGATCCGGAAGAGCCCACATCTTCCGTGCTGTATGTGGCGGCGCCGATCATGGTCAACGGTGAAACCGCCGGTGTCCTGACCGTGGCAAAACCGACCACGGCCGTCAACACCTTTCTGGAAAAAGCCAAACCCCGGATCGTCAGGATCGGGCTGCTTGCGGCCCTGGTCGCTATTGTTTTGAGCTTTCTCGTTTCTTATGCGGTTACCCTGCCCATCCGGCGGCTGACGCGTTACGCGAATGATATCAGCGCCGGTCGGCGATCTTCTTTTCCCCGGCTGGACACTAGCGAGATCGGTGATATGGGCAAAGCCTTTGAAAAGATGCAGGAGGCGCTGGAAGGTAAAAAATACGTGGAACAGTACGTCCAAAAGCTGACCCATGAAATCAAAAGCCCCTTGTCGGCTATCCGGGGGGCGGCCGAATTGCTCGAAGAGCAGATGGACGAGGCGCAGCGGGAGCGTTTTTTAGCCAATATTCATAATGAAGCCAATCGTATTCAGGACATTGTTGACCGCCTGCTGGAGCTGGCGTCACTGGAAAACCTGAAACAACTCAATAAGCGGGAAAGTATATCTATCGGCTCGCTGATACGGACAACCCTGGAAAGCATGCGTCCCATCATTGCCAAAAAAAAACTGACCGTTGTCAACCGGGTGCCGGAGGGTATCATGGTCAGCGGCGATTCCTTTCTGCTGCATCGGGCCATTTCCAATCTGGTCCAGAATGCCGTGGACTTCAGTCCTGTCCATGGGCAGATCGAACTGGCGGCCACAAGAAGCAGCCAGGGCGTGGAATTGACCGTAGAGGATCACGGTCCGGGTATCCCTGATTATGCGGTCGGCAAGGTGTTTGATAAGTTCTTTTCCCTTCAACGGCCGGATACCGGCAGAAAAAGCACGGGTCTGGGATTGAATTTCGTAAAAGAAGTGGCCATGTTGCATAATGGTGACATAGGGCTACAGAACAGGGCCGGGGGCGGCGCACGGGCCGTTTTGAGGCTGGAAAACAAGCCCCGCTCACCGGCCGTTCATCTTCCCTCCTGATTTTAATCATCAACCGTTTCCGGCTCAAAAGGTTCACAAAAAAGCAATCAGGGCCGGGGTCGTTAATGGATCGGACTCACGGGTGTCTACATAAAGACAGGCACATGTTTGAATAAAAACAACCGGGTTGACTTTTTTCGGGGTTTCATTTATAATATACTATATTTATTATATTTTGACGCCATTAAAAATTCCTTTTGTTTCTTTGGTTACAGGAAGGCGATATGTCCCCGACTTTACAACCCCAATCAGAAGAGTCCGCCCGACTGGAAGTGAACCTGGCGTTCGCAGCCCTTGAAAAAGGGGATCGGGAGGCGGCCCGGAGCCATTTCCACACAGCGGTGACAAGGCTTATCGACACGGGCCATTCAGAATCCAGCAGCCTGCTGATAACCGCTACGCTGGAGCTTTCCAAATTAAATTTTATCGGCGGCAAAGGGTTCATCGAAGCCATTCCCTTTCTTCAGGCCAGCCTGAAAACCGCCCAATTTCTGGGTGACCTTCGTTCCATGGCCATGATCAAACTTCATCTGGGCCGACACTATTTTTTTGCCGGCAAACGGAAGAAAGCCACCGCTTTTTTCCAGGAGGGGAAGGATGAAGTAGAAGGCCTGGGCGATGACGATATCCGGGACAGTGCGGCAGAGCTTATCGGCTTTTATTATTATCTTCAGGGACGGTTTGCCGAAGCCCTCGCCTATTTTGAAGTGGCCGTGGAACGATTGGAAACGACCCGGGGCGTCCTGGTCCCCAGCCTTTCTGCTCCGGTATGGCTTGGATATTGTGCCGCTTACCTGGGGCAGTTTAATCGCGCCATCGGGACCCTGGATTATTACCGTCGCATTCTGCGTGAGCGGGGAGATCGGACCCTGGCTGCCGTGACGCAGGCCCTGCTGGGTATCATCCTGCTGGAAATCAGAAAAAACAGTGAAGCTGTGACGCACCTTAAAGGCGCTATAGACGAGGCGGAAAAGACCGGAAATGTCATGGCGCTGTATTTCGCCACGGGCGGCATGGCCCTGTACTATTTTATCGACGGGAACATGGAGGCCTGTCGCCGTTGTGCCGCCGATACCCTTCAGATCGGTCAGGACGCCGGTATGTTCAGGCAATATATTACACCGAATTTTCTGGAAATCGGATCCGCCTTTATCCGGGCGGGTGAATCCTTCCTGCCCGGTAAAGACGACCTTATCGAAATCGACCGTATCTTAAACGGTCCGAATGTTCATTTAAAAGGTGTTTTGCTGCGTCTGGTGGCGGAATATCGACTGTCGCTTGACGACAGCTTTGATCCGGAAAAAGATTTTCTGGCCAGCAAGCAGTACCTGAAAGAATCAGGCGATCCGATTCAACTGGCCAAAACCCGTTTTGCTTTGACGCGCAGTTATCTCAAGCAGGAAGACTTCATCAATGCCCGGGTTGAGGCCAGAAAAGCATGGAAAGAACTGGCCGGCTACGAAGAAACTTTTTTCCCCAAAGACCTTCTTTATCTGCTGGCAACGGAACCGGGCGTGGAACCGGCGCTGGAAACAAAAGAGGAGGTTCTGCTCCGGTTTATCGATATTATTACCGAGCTCATGCCGGTGCCGTCTCCTCACCGGCTGCTGACCCGGCTGGTTCAATCCACCAACCGGTTTTTCGGTGCGGAGCGGGGCGCGCTTTTCTGGTTTTCCGACACAACGAAAAAACCGCCCATGGTTCGGGCCGCCTGCAACCTGACCGAAACAGACGCTTTTTCCGAGGGGTTCCGATCCAATCTGGCGCTGATCTTTGATGCTTACCGTGAGAACCGGCCGATATTGATACATGGCGCCCATAAGTCTCAGGAGCCTTACAAGGAAAAGGCGATACTCTGCCTTCCTTTTCAGATTCAAGACCGTACCAGGGGCGTCCTGTACCACGATAACGCCTATGTGACCGATCGTTTCAGCTCTCTTGACCAGATTCAGTTGCGCCGGTTGATCTACGCGCTCAGCAGCTATATTGAGCATGTCTGCGGTCTTTCCCGGGGGGTTGAAAAGTTTTCTTCAGAAACGACCGTGTCCAGGGGAACGGCCAGGGCCGCGGATATTATAGGTGAAAGCGATAAAATCAAGGCCATTCTGTCCAAGATTGCTCAGGTGGCCCCGGTTGACAGCAATATATTGATTCTGGGAGAAACCGGTGTCGGTAAAGAGCTGATCGCCCGTCGAATTCACGAGAAGAGCAATCGGCGTGAAGGCCCCATGGTCGTGGTGGATCCCACTGCCATTCCTGAAAGCCTGGTAGAGAGTGAACTGTTCGGTCATGAAAAAGGCGCTTTTACCGGCGCCGATTCCCGGAAAAAAGGGCTTCTGGAACTTGCCCATAAAGGCACCCTGTTCATTGATGAGGTGGGTGATATCCCCAAACAGGTTCAGGTTAAGCTGCTTCGGGTGCTCCAGGAAAAAACAACCATGCGTGTGGGCGGCATCAAATCCATTTTGACCGATTTCCGCCTGGTGTGCGCCACCAATCGCGACCTGGCCGAAGAGGTGGCGGCCGGCCGGTTTCGTGAAGACCTTTATTATCGATTGAATGTCATTCCCGTCAAGGTACCGGCTTTGCGGGAACGTAAAGAAGACATCATTCCCCTGGCCGTCTATTTTTTAAAACGCTATGCCATCCGCCACAACCGGCCTGTTCCCACCATGAGCCCCGAAGTAGAAACAAAACTGCTTACCTATCACTGGCCGGGAAACGTTCGGGAACTGGAAAACATGATCGAACGCGGTATGCTGCTGTCCAAAGGTGAGGTGCTCGAACTGGACTTGCCCAGCAGCGACTCGCACCACACGGCCGACCCTTTTTTTGATCTGCCCACCCTGGACGAGGTGCAGCGACGCTACATTCAACATGTTCTGGAAAAGACCGGCGGCAGGGTCGGTGGGCCGGGCGGATCGGCGGAAATTCTTGGCTTAAAACGTACTACCCTGTACAGTAAAATGAAGCGGCTTGATATCCGGTCATAATTTCATAAACCGTTATGTTTTTTTGAGGCCCCGGTTTTTGTTTCTGTCAATGCCTTACGGTAACATACGTGACTCAGCTAATGGATAAAGTTGTGTCCATACAGGGGGCTGTCATCCCTGATGCCGGTCTCCAACTAACCACCGGGTCGCATTGCGGATGAATTCTTCCTGATGATGGACGGCCGTGATGCGATGATCGCCGCCTTCCTGGCGCAGCAGCCGTTTGGGGTGTTCGCAGGCGGCGTAAAGCCGATCCGCATTTTCATACGGTACCACCTGGTCGTTGTCACCGTGAACGATGAGAATATCTTTTAATCCTTTGACTTGTTTGCTGATATCAAAACGAAGGGAATGATCGAAAAATTCAGGGGGGATTTTTCCCAGCATCGGGTCCTGTGACTGCCGGATCGATTGTATCACCGGGCCGCTTTTCAGCGGTGCGGCCACCGTCACCAGCCGGACGGGTGGAAACTGCGCGGCTGAAGCCAGGACTACCGTACCGCCCATGCTGCTGCCGAAAAGGCCGGTCAAATGTCCTGTTTCAGGCCTGGCCTGCAATGTGGTCACGGCATCGACCAGGTCCCGGCATCTCGCCGGCAATGACGTGACCTTGACAAAATCACCGGCACTCTCTCCGCAACCGCGATGATCAAACCGGAAATAGGCCACCCCGGCCCGGCAGCAGGCTTCGGCCAGGGCGATTTGTTTAGGGGATTCCTTGTCGGCAAATAACCCGTGGCATCCGACCACAAACGGCACGGGCGTGGTGTCCGGCAGGTGGAGAACACCTTTTAATGTCAGGCCATCTGAGGTAAAGGCAAGGGGTATTGTTTCAAATAAGGCCATAATTAGTCTTTTTGTTTCCCCGTCATTTTAGATCTGTAATGTTTCAACCGGCTCTGAAAATAGTCTGTAGCCGTATCCTGGCCGGCATCGGTGGTGATGCGCAACCCTTTTCGGGCAAGGGCCGTGGCCCTTGGAAAGTCTCCCGCAGCCGCGTATGCATCGGCCAGCGTGCCGATATATAAAGGCTGCTGGTAGTCCGTCAGTCGGCAGGCTTTTGCGGCTGATATAATCGCTTCGGTTGCATACCGGGGGTTTTGATCCCGGGCAGTGATTAAAAGCCGGGCCAGATAGTCAAGAACCCGGGGCAATCGGGGATGGTATTCCAACAGCTGCCGCAATTCGCTGATGGCCTCTTCCTTTCTGCCACTGTCGGCCAGGGCAACCGCCAGGTTAAAACGCGGCTGCTGTTCATAAGGACGAAGCCGGATAGCCTCATGGAAACGGTTGGTCGCCTGTTCAATATCACCCCGTTCCGCCAGGGCCACGGCCAGGGAATTGTAAGCTTCGAAAAAATCATCATCGATTTGCACCGCGGCGTTCAAATGGTTGATGGCATCTTCCAGTTTTCCCCGGGAAAATAAAATGTTGCCGAGGTTATAGTGCGCCTCGGGGTAACGCGGGTTCAACGCTATCGCCCTGGAATAATGTTCGAGGGCCCGGTCGGTTTCATTGATGCCGGCCAGGGCCGAGGCCAGGTTGTTGTGGACTTCGGCGGCACTGTCGTCTTGTTCCAGAGCGATATTAAAATGTTTGATCGCTTCTTGATAACGCCCCTTGCGGGTTAATGCCATCCCCAGGTTGCCGTGTGCTGAAGGGAAGTTAAATTTTAATGCCAGGGCGTAGTCCAGGTGCACGATCGCCTGATCCGTCCGACCGCGCCTTAACGCTTCTTCTCCCGTGTCGGCGTATAATTCAGCCTCGTAGTTGATCTCTTCTTCGGGAAACGGGCCCGGCAGCGTCGAAACCAGAACCACGACGGCCATGACGGTACCCGTGATCCAAAAAAGTCTGGGATTTGATGCACCTATCAACTCTTTTAATCTCAACAGCCCTGCGGTCGCGACAACAGACATAACCGGGATAAGGGGGATCCGATAACGGGCGGTGACAAAAATCAGTATCAACAGAAGCGGATTTAAAAATAGATATATTTTCAGCAACACGGGAATGCGTTGCCAGCAGAGGATCAACCCTGCCAGCGTCAGGGGCAGCAGCACGCCGAAAGGAAAACCGAAGCCGTTCACTTTCCAGGTCAGCTGTCCAAGCAGCCATGACCATTGGCGGAAGAGGTAGATATCCACGTTTCTCGGTATCTCTCGCGAGTTGAAAAGCCGGACGGTTTTACCGGCCAGTCCCCGCATAAAGAGGACCGGTTGTGATCGCACAAAATCTTTAAAACGCTTGAAATAATACTCCTGCCGGGTCCACATGTCGCCGGAACCCCCGTTTTGACCGGCCAGGTTGGTTATTTTCCGCCAGTCCCGTCCGGGACGGGCGGTCAATGTTCCGGTGGCATCCGGGTTGTTGCCGATATACAGGTTGATTCCGCCGCCGGCGGATACGATTCCGTAGTGACCGGTTATTTTTTTGTTTTTTTCAGCCACGGGCAGGGCGATCAGGCAGAAACCGGCCAGGATAAGGAACAGTTTGAGTATCGGATGATTGACCGGGTTTTCCCGTTGAAAAAAACGTATTATCAGCCAGATCGTCCCGGCCATAAAGAACGGAAGAAAAACAGGCCGGGTTAAAATGCTTAAAGCGCCGCAAACACCCAGAACCATACATACCCACCATTTTCCCCTGTCGGCCGCGTCCAGGAACAGCAGCATAAGAGCCAGAGACCAGAATACGGCCCAGCCGCAGGCCAGCAGTTCCTGTTCAAAAAAAATCAACGGGCCATAGGCCGCCACCATAATGCCGCTGATGATGCCGACGGCAGGCTTGAAAATATTTCTTCCCAGCCGGTATGTCAGCAGGCAGCAGAAACTGCCCAATATTGCCTGGACCAGTTTGGCCAGAAGGATTGAGTTGTTGCTGATCGCATAGACCAGGGCCAGGAAGGCCGGGTAAAAGGGGGGTTGCCAGAAGAAATTATGATAATAGTTTACGCCTTTACCGGCTGCCATCATGCGGGCGGTGATGTCATAGACACCCGCATCGACAACCGGTGTTGTAAAGGTCGGGCCGGATGTGCTCTGATAGAGGTAAATCAGACGTAACATCAGAGCCAGTAGAAAAATTCCGGCCTGAATACCCAACTCTTTCTTAAAAGACACGCCCTTCAACGTTGAAACATTCTCCTTTTACGGTCATATACATTATGAAAACGGGTTTATCATAGCACTTCATGTTTTGAAAACTCAATTACGGTTGCTTCACCGTCAAATATGTTTATATTATAAAAAGTATATATATAACCACTTTCAACCGGTGATTTTTTCATGTACCTGGCCAGAAAGAAAATCGGGCACAGGATTCATTTTTTCCTGCGACAGAGCGTTTCAGACGGACAAACCATACGCAGCCGTGAGTTGTTTGATCTTGGCTGTCATCCCGAAGTCTATATTATTTATCCGGATAACGGTAATAACTTTTATTTTGATGACGGGTTGTGCGCGGCCATCAAAGCCAGGGGAGTGGAGCCGGATAACGACCTTCTGGAAACGGTCTTCTGGCCCTTTTTCACCCCTGAAACCCGTCGCCTGCTCGAAGGGGTCTCCCGCACACCGGCCGGGCGGGCAGGGCGTCTGGCAGAGGCGCGTAAAAGAAGCGAAGTCGAGGCGTTTCATATGTTTGACCGGCGGCGCATGCATTTTCTGCGTTTTGGTGAAATTGATCAATCCGGACTGGCCAGAGTACCCAAAAAAATCTTTCGTAAATTGCTGGATAAGTCCCGGGATGAAATCGAACAGCAGTTCATGACCATGGAACAAGTGCTGCAGCCGCACGAAAAAAAGAACTACGTCTTTGCAGTTTTCAATATCGCCGGCCATTTTCAAAGTGAAATTGCCAGAAAGTTTCCCATGGCGCTGTCCGAGGAAAAGGTGGATGATTGTTTTATGGCGGAACTCTGCCGACTGAACGCCGATGCCGCTTTCTGGGTGGATCTGCCCATGAGCGACTTTCTCCACGAATATCTGGTCCGCTATGCCTGCTGGTTCTATGATACGGCCTTTGCCGGGGACGGCTACCTGGATGACCTGGTCTGGCAGTTCAAAAGCCGTCACCACGGGTTCCGGCCGCCGCCGCCCCGCAGCCATATGCCTGAAGAAGAGGCCCTGGCGGTACTGGGAATTGATCCTTCTGAACTCAACGGCATGACAATAAAAAATCTGACCCGCCATTACCGGCGCATGGCCAAACAGCATCATCCTGACCGGGGGGGCGGGCATGACGCTTTTATCCGCCTAAATCAGGCTTTTGAAGATGTGTTGCGTCGTATCAAAACAGGCAATAAGCCGCCGCGTTATCGTACCCGCCGGGGTTGACAGCGGAAACATCTGGACACATTAAAGCAGTAACTGTAAAATTCGATCAACCTTTGTCTTTTAAACAGAATCAGTGACGTCTGATAACGCATAGCTGATATAAACGGTCCGTTCCCGGGAACCGGAAAATGAATGACAATGACCGATACAAGAAAAGCGCATTATGGTATATGTCGTTGTCCGTTGTCGTCATGACGATGATTGCCCTGATGACCCGGATGCAAGGGCTTAATCCGCCTTCTCTTTTTATCGACGATCTCTGGCAGGGCCTTTTGTCCGGTGCCTCCCTGCCGGATCAATTCAGGTTACGTTCTTCAGCCCCCATTGCTTTTACGGCGCTTTTGGGAACGGCTTTACGTCTTATACCTGACCCGGAATTGAGCCTGCAGCTGGTTCCTTTTCTGGCCGGTCTGGCGCTGATCCCGCTTATGGCCTGGGTCGTCTACCGGTTGACCAAAAATCCCCCGGCAGCGGTTCTGGCGGCCGCCATGATCACCTTTGCCCCGCAGGTGGCTGAGCTTTCCATCCGCGTCAAACAGTATGCCCTTGACGCGTTGCTGGTGGCTGTCCTTCTACTGCTGGCGATCATTGTCTGTGAAGAAAAGAAATATTTTACCCTGCTGGTTGTCGCCGCGTTGACGTCCCTTCTTTTTTCATTCAGTTCCGCGGTTGTGTCCGTACTGTTGATCAGCGCCTTTGCCGTTTCCCATTGGCGGGGCCTTCTGAAGAAGGCGAAAAACCGGTGGATACTTGTCAACCTGGCTGTGTTTTTTATCTGTACCGGTCTATATTACGGTTTTGTCTTAAGCGGGCAGAAAAATCTGGGTCTGGAAGTGTTCTGGCGGGGCTGTTTTCCTGATTCGTTTCAGGGCTTTTTTTCCGGACTGACGGCCCTTTTTAAAGCGCTTGTACCGAAACCTGAAAATCTGTCTTCACAATGGGTCGAGCCTTTTCGTCAGGCGCTGTCTTTTGTTTATATCGGTCTTGCCGCTTTCGGGGCGTTAATGATTGTTCGCAAGCCTGCTTACCGGTGGCTGGGCATCTGTCTTGTGTGCCTGTACCCGGTGCTGTGCATGATGGCTTTTCTGCACTTATATCCGCTGGGGGGTGGGCGGACGGATCTGTTCACCTATCCGGTAACCATTTTATTAATATCGTCTGGCCTGGCCGGGCTGTTTGAGAGTCTGAAAAGAAAAATATGGCGGATGGATCGAATGCTCATCGTTTGCGCTGTTTTCGTCCTGCCATTCTGCATACCATCGATTCTGGGCCCCAAAATTTATTATCGGACCGGTGGTAAATTACCTGAGATGGTTTCTAGCGCGCAGGCTGCCATGCGCCCTGATGACGGCCTCATTGTTTATCCCCATTGCGCTTTCTGCTTTGCTTATTACAGTAACTGGCCTGTATTTCTTGAACCCTGTGACTATTACGCTGCCGGTTTTAACCCGGTGATCAAGCAGGGCAATGTGCATGTTCTTCCCGGGGAGATTGGATATACCGATCATCCGGAAATTCTTGTCCCGGAACTACAGGCGATAATAGACCGCGGTTATCCCGGTCTGGTTTTTTTTACCATGGCTGTGCCCGCCAGTGATCATTTCAATCGTTATGTCAACAATCACTTGAAAAGTTGCGGATATTTTCCGATCGGAAAAATTCAAGACCGGGCCATTGCTGCAATAATAATTTACCGCGCTGATATGGACGGACCGTCCCGGGAACCGGAAAATGAGTGACAACGACCGGTACAAGAAAACCGCGATACGGTTTATGCTGTTGTCCGTTGCGGTAATGACCGTGATTGCCCTGATGACCCGGATGCAAGGGCTTAATCCGCCTTCTCTTTTTATCGACGATCTCTGGCAGGGCCTTTTGTCCGGTGCCTCCCTGCCGGATCAATTCAGGTTACGTTCTTCAGCCCCCATTGCTTTTACGGCGCTTTTGGGAACGGCTTTACGTCTTATACCTGACCCGGAATTGAGCCTGCAGCTGGTTCCTTTTCTGGCCGGTCTGGCGCTGATCCCGCTTATGGCCTGGGTCGTCTACCGGTTGACCAAAAATCCCCCGGCAGCGGTTCTGGCGGCCGCCATGATCACCTTTGCCCCGCAGGTGGCTGAGCTTTCCATCCGCGTCAAACAGTATACCCTTGACGCGTTGCTGGTGGCTGTCCTTCTACTGCTGGCGATCATTGTCTGTGAAGAAAAGAAATATTTTACCCTGCTGGTTGTCGCCGCGTTGACGTCCCTTCTTTTTTCATTCAGTTCCGCGGTTGTGTCCGTACTGTTGATCAGCGCCTTTGCCGTTTCCCATTGGCGGGGCCTTCTGAAGAAGGCGGAAAACCGGTGGATACTTGTCAACCTGGCTGTATTTTTTGTCAGTACCGGTATATATTACGGTTTTGTCTTAAGCGGGCAGAAAAATCTGGGTCTGGAAGTGTTCTGGCGGGGCTGTTTTCCTGATTCGTTTCAGGGCTTTTTTTCCGGACTGACGGCCCTTTTTAAAGCGCTTGTACCGAAACCTGAAAATCTGTCTTCACAATGGGTCGAGCCTTTTCGTCAGGCGCTGTCTTTTGTTTATATCGGTCTTGCCGCTTTCGGGGCGTTAATGATTGTTCGCAAGCCTGCTTACCGGTGGCTGGGCATCTGTCTTGTGTGCCTGTACCCGGTGCTGTGCATGATGGCTTTTCTGCACTTATATCCGCTGGGGGGTGGGCGGACGGATCTGTTCACCTATCCGGTAACCATTTTGTTGTTGTCATCCTGTCTGGTCCGGTTGTTTGAGAGTATGTCCAAAAGAAAATGGCGGTCAGACTGGACGACGCTTGTGTGCGGCTTGATTGCGCTGCCTTTTTGTCTGCCCTCGCTACTGGCACCAGGTATCTCTTATCCGACGGGCGGTAAACTGCCGGAAATGGTTTCCCGGGCCGAAGCGGCATTGCGCGCAGATGACGGTCTTATTATTATTCCCCACTGCTCTTTTTGTTTTGCCTACTACTGCGATTGGCCTGTTTCTCTTGAGCCCAGCGACTTTTATGCTGCCGGCTTCAACCCGGTGATCAATCGGGCCAATGTGCATGTTCTGTCCGGTTTCAAGGACTATGGTGAACGTCCCGGCGTACTTTCCAGTGAAATTAAGGCCATTATAGACCGCGGTTATCGTGGCCTGGTATTTTTTACGATGGATATGCCGGCCAGTGATTATATCCAAAAATATTTGATTCGTTACGGATATTGTCCCATAGAAACAATTGAAGATCAGGCTATTGTTTCAATAATTGTTTTTCGACGAAAGTGACGGCATTCCCGGTCGGCATGGCCATGGATGTCATACCGTGAATGGTTTATTTCCTGCAGAAATAATGCAGGTTGAAACTGTCTTCGGGTACGGGGGTAACGTGGCAATCCGTGAATCCGGCCGACTGGAGCATTTCTATCGCCAGCTGTTTTCCCCACATCATACCCAGCCCCCGGCCGTTGTCGGCCAGCCCCACCGGCAGGCAGTGCATGAGGCTGACGGTATACAGGAACGGGCCCATGGGGTGTGACAGGTTCTCAGAAAGACGGGTGTCGGCCGCAATATCCACCATGGAAAAGGCACCCCCGGGTTTGAGCATGGCGTAAACGCCGAGCAGCGCCTCCTGAGGCCGGTTCTGATCATGAATGGCATCAAAGGCGGTTATGTAATCAAACGAGGCTTCATATTTTTTCCATGTCTCCGCGTCGGCGGCGTCCAGGTGGTGGAATTCAATATTTTCCAGTCCTTTTTCCGCGGCCCGCTGGCCGGCCAGTTGAATCACTTCCCGCGACAGGTCGATGCCGACAAATGTGCTGGCGGGAAAGGCTTCGGCCATCAGTATCAGGGCCACGCCCTCGGCGCACCCCAGGTCACAGACCCGGATACCCTCTGTCAACCGTTCCATCATGCGGCCATCATCCACCGAGGGTAGAAATACATTTACCAGAACGGCCTGGTGTTTGGCATTGGCCAGCTGGGTCATGAAGGCCTGAAACCGGGGGTAGTGCTCATAAGCGACGCCCTGTCCGGTGTGAAAGCCATCAAACACCGGCTCCATGGCACACTGGGTGAGGAGAGGGATTTCCTGGGTATATACGCCCAGGTTGGCGTTGCCCGCCCGCCGGGTCAGCAAATCGGCATGGGCCGGCGGCAGAAAGAACAGGTCCGTTCCCTCGGGGCTTTCTGACAGTTCGATAATTTCACCGGTTACCATGACACCCAGCCATTCGCGCACATAGCGCTGGTTAAGGCCGGCCTTTTGGACAATAACGCTTACCGGTTGCGGCGTTTCAAACGTATCCATGACATCAAAGAGCCGGGTGCGATAACCCAAAGCCATGGCCAGATTCAAAGAACCGTAATTTAATATGTCCGTCATTTTTTCCGCGAATGTTTTCATCGAACCTCCATTCCGGTTATCCTTTTTATGCTTTTCCTTAAATGGCCTATTCTCAGGCAGCCAACCCGGGAAATTTCTGATTAATCTTCTTGTGGGGAAAAGGCCTGTTTATCTTTTGTGGCAACAACGATCAACAGCAGGATATTGGCAACAATCCAGAGCAGGCTGCCCACGATCAAGCCCATTCCCATGAATGACAGGACGGCCATGAACAATATCGATTTCAGCAGGCTGAAACCAATGGAAACGCCCGCGGCCGTATAAAACAACCGGATGGCCGTGGGGCTGATCTGAAGAAGCCGTATACAGGAAAAAATATAAAATATGCATACCGCAGTCGAGGCGACACCGGTAATCAGGCAGAATGTATTGAACCAGTCGGGGATGTCCCACATCTGTTCCATCCGCTGCATCATTTCCGCTGGAGGCATCTGATCGGGATCGGTGATATCGTATTCTTCCATGGACGTCTTCGTATCCGTCCAGAGATTTTTCTGAATGTCGATCATTTTGGGCGTCATAATTGTCAGCCCGCCCCCGAAAAATCCCAGGCACCCGATAAGGATGCCGATCACGCCAACCATCGTTGCCCATGTCGGTCGTTTCATTTAAAAAGTCCCTTCTTGCCTGTTCGCCGATCAATTATTGCCAAGCAGAAATTTCAGCGGTATATGCACCCGTTTCCGCCAGGCCCGTTCGGAATGCGCCGCCCCTTCGAAACAATGTGTTACCCAATCCTGATTTTGGCCATATCCCTTGGCTCGCATTATCTTATCGACTTTTGTTTGATAGGGTTCATACAGGGCGTCCAGCGTTTTTGTGCCGTGATCAAAATAGATCCGATGCCTTCCCGGTTCCGGAAGGGCATCTTTCAAATATTCCACCATGACGCCGTCACCGGCCGGCCAGTGCGTGGAAAGGCAGCCCGCACCACCGAACACTTCCGGGTACTCACACAGGGCGTAAAGAGAAAGGAGCGCGCCCATACTTGACCCCATGATAAAAGTATGTTCCCGTCCAATAAGGGTGGTGAATTCACCATCTATCATCGGTTTTAACTCTTCTGTCAAAAAATGCAGGTATTGATCGGAAACCGGCGGGCCGCCGTTTTCGCTAACAAAACGGGCTGTGCTCTCCTGGTCGGCCATTTCCATGGCTTTCCGGGGCATATACTCCCGGAACCGCCGGGCCGTGTCCCAGACGCCGACAACAACCGCCGGCGGGATATCACCGCTGTCCGTCAGGCGCGTCACCGCCCGATCCATGGCCCAGATTTCACCGCCATTGGAGACGTACGGGTCAAACAGATTATGCCCGTCCTGCATGTAAATCACCGGCAATGAACGCTTTCCGTCATATTGGGGCGGAAGCCAGATGTCGACATGTCGCGAGGCAACAAACGCCGAAGAGACATGTTCGTATCGTTTTAATGTGCCGGTCATGGTTTTATGCACGATGCCCTGCCTTCCATCAATTATCGGTTTCTGATTCTGGACGATATTTATTTCTCCTGCCAATTACAAGCGAATTTATAAAAACAGCCTCCGGAACAGCGTATTGATAAAATGCCTGTGTCGTCAATAATATGGCTATACTTTTTGATCATGATATCGTATAATAAAAAAAATTATTCAAAAGAATCCGTCAGGGCTCATTCTAAAAAAGGCCGTTAGCAACAACATTCAAATCCAGGCCGGGCATCATGACCAGACCTATCCGCAATGAAAAAGACAGCCTGGGGGAAAAAGAAATTCCACAGGACAAGTATTACGGTATTCAGACGGTTCGCGCTGCGGAGAATTTTCCTGTTTCCGGCGTCCCCAACCACGCCGGTATTATCAATGCTTACGCTGTGATCAAAAAAGCGGCGGCCCTGGCCAACATGGAGGTCGGCTGGCTCGATGAGGCCGTCGGTCAGGCCATTGTCCAGGCAGCAGACGAGGTGTTGGCCGGCGAGATGGCCGATCAGTTTATCGTGGACCAGTTCCAGGCCGGGGCCGGTACATCGACCAACATGAACGTAAACGAGGTACTTGCCAACCGTGCCCTGGAAATTATCGGCCAGGAGCGGGGCCGTTACGATGTTATTTCTCCCAATGATCATGTCAACATGGCCCAGTCCACCAACGACACCTTCCCCACGGCCATGCACATAGCGGTTTACACCGAGGCCATGGCGCTGGTTGAGGTGCTTGAATCACTGGCGCTTGCTTTCAGCGATAAGTCACAGGAATTTGACCGGTTCATCAAGCCCGGAAGGACCCATTTGCAGGATGCCATGCCGGTTACACTGGGTATGGAGTTTACCGCCTATGCCGCTGCTTTGGACAGAAGCGGTCAGAATCTGACCCAGCGGGCGGCCGGACTGCTGGCGCTTCCCCTGGGAGGGACTGCCACCGGAACGGGTATTAACACCCATCCGGAATACAGGGATAGGGCCGTTACCCATATCGCCCGGATTACCAATCAACCGTTTACCGCCAACCCGCAGATGCGTGAAGCCATGCAATCCATGACCCGGGTGGTGGCGGTTTCATCTGTCTGCCGTGAGCTGGCCGTTGATCTTTGCCGCATTGCCAATGATCTGCGGCTGATGGCGTCCGGGCCCACCGCCGGGCTGGCGGACATCGAGCTTCCGGCCGTTCAGCCGGGATCGTCGATTATGCCGGGTAAGGTCAATCCGGTCATGGCCGAGTGTCTGAACATGATCTGCTTTGTGGTTATGGGTAATGACGCGGCAGTTGCCCAGGCCGGAGCCGCCGGGCAGATGGAACTGAACGTCATGATGCCGATGATGGCCAACGTTCTGTTGAGAACATTCGACTACCTGATCAATTATCTGCCGGTGTTTGAAACAAAATGCGTACAGGGAATTACGGCCAATGCCGACCGGTTGAAAGAACGGGTGATGCAGAATCCCGCTTTGGCCACATTGCTCAACCGGAAAATCGGATACCTGGCGGCAGCCAAAGTCGCCAAGGAGTCGATCAGGACCGGTCGGCCGGTGGCTGAATTGGTGGTGACAAACGGCTTGCTTTCCCGGGCCGAGGCGGATGAGTTGTTCAGCCTGGAAGCCATGGTCAATCGATCTTTCGAGAAATGAAAAGACGCCCGGACAGGACGGGTGATGATAAGGGTATTTTGAAGAATATACGATGGATGGAGACGGCTGGATGTGAGGGGAGGGCCTTTTGTCCGGGCCCGGTCAGGTTCGCCATCCAATTCCGGACCATGGTCCGGAAAAATCTGACCGGGTAACCGGATAAAACCTGGAGGCGTAAGTATGGATAGAAGAACTTTTTTAAAACAGGTGGCCCTTTGGTATGCTGGGGTTGTTACGACCGTGCCGGTGTTTCGACTGGTATCCGGGGCTATGGCTGAAACAACCGTCAAGCCGGAGATCATGGTTGCCAAAGGTGACGATTACGCCGGGATCACTGCCGCGGTTGTCGAAAAGATGGGCGGTATCAGCCGGTTTGTCAAAACCGGCGCCAGGGTTGTGGTAAAGCCGAACATCGGCTGGGACAGAAGACCGGAACAGGCAGCAGATACCCATCCACTGGTGGTGCGGGCCCTGGTTGAAATGGCGCTTGATGCCGGTGCTGCTTCCGTCCAGGTGTTTGACCGGACCTGCAATGAGGAAAGACGATGCTACCAGAACAGCGGTATCAAGCCGGAACTGGAAAAAATCAAAGACAAACGTGTCAAATGTGAATTTATCGATGACCGCAAGTTTGTGCCGGTCAAAATCGAACATGGGCGGGCGCTTCGTGAGTGGTCGTTTTATAAAGACGCCCTGGAGGCGGACTGCTATATCAATGTGCCCATAGCCAAGCATCACGGCCTGTCCGGCCTGACGCTGGGGCTGAAAAACGTCATGGGGGTCATTGGCGGCCGGCGGGGAAAAATCCATCATGACATGGCCCAGAACCTGGCTGATCTGAACACGGTTATCCGGCCGACATTGACCGTGGTGGATGCCACCCGTATGCTGTTGAGAAGCGGACCCCAGGGAGGGAGTCTGGATGATGTCAGCGTGCGCAACACGGTGCTGGCTTCGACCGATCCCGTGGCTACCGATGCCTATGCCACCACGCTTTTTGATGTCAAACCCGATATGCTGCCTTCCACGGTGGCGGCTTATAAGATGGGCCTGGGGGAGATGGATCTTGGCAAATGCCGCGTCACTGAACTGTAAAGATGAATAAAAAGGTGTTCACCCGCCGGGCGCGGCAGGTCTGTCAGCTCTTGTTTCTGGCGCTGTTTTTGTTTCTTTTCCGGCAGACCGATTACACCGGTCAGGACACGATTCCTTACGCGGTCAATATTTTTTTCCGATGGGACCCGCTGGTGGCGGCCACGGTGACGTTGGCCACCCGTACGTTGATATTTTTGCTGCTTCCCGCCTTTTTTGTTGTCGGGTTGACGGTTCTTTTCGGCCGGGTTTTCTGCGGCTGGATCTGCCCCCTGGGTACGCTGCTGGACGGTGCCGGTCATGTGATCAAGCCGGTTCGGCATCCCGTCCGCCCCAAACGTTATTTGAAATACATTGTTCTGACAATCGTCCTGGTATCGGCGGGATTTGGTATGCAGCTGGCCGGGTGGGTGGATCCGTTCGCCATCCTGGTCCGTGGAATGGTGATTGCCGTCGACCCGCTGGTTAACGCTCTGGTGACATCCGGGTTTGACGCCATTTATTTCCATGGCCCGGATTGGATGACGGCTGTCAGTGAACCCGTGTATGATGTTTTCAAGGATGTTGTTCTGCCTTACAAGCAGTCCTATTTTTTGTGGCCGGTGATTTCTTTTGCCATTCTGGCCGGGGTTTTCGCCCTGGAAATCCTGGGCAGGCGTTTCTGGTGCCGGAATGTCTGTCCGCTGGGCGCCATGCTGGCCCTGATTTCACGGTTTTCTTTTTTCCGGCGCAAGCCTTTAATGGCCTGTAAAGGGTGTGGCGATTGCAGGGAAAAATGCCGCATGCAGGCCTTTGATGACAGGCACCGCATGATGGCCGAAGAATGTAGCCTCTGTCTGGATTGCCTTGAATTCTGCCCCAAAAAAATCACCACCTTCAAATTTTCCATGCCGGTCAACAAAGCGCCCATGGATGTGCCCCGGCGTCATCTGCTCGGGGCCGGGTTGACCGGTTTGTTTCTGCCGGTTCTGGTAAAACTTGATGCCAAAGCCGGTAACCCTTCGAACCGCATACTAAGACCCCCCGGCGCCCTGAAAGAAACCGACTTTCTTAAAACCTGCGTGCGATGCGGTGAGTGCATGAAAGTCTGTATTCAAAACGCGCTTCAGCCGGTCTTTTTTGAACAGGGGCTGGACGGTATCTTCACCCCCCGGCTGGTGCCCCGGCTGGGATACTGTGAATTCAACTGCACCCTGTGCGGTCAGGTCTGTCCCACCGGCGCCCTCGAACAACTGCCCCTGGCTGAAAAACATGCCTTTGTCATCGGGCGGGCGGTGTTTGACAAAAATCGTTGCCTGCCCTATGCCGCGGCCACTCCCTGTATCGTCTGTGAAGAACATTGTCCTACCTCGGAAAAAGCCATCCAGTTCGAGCAGGTGAGGGCCACCGGCCCGGATGGCCGAACGGTAATGCTCAAACGGCCTTTTGTGGTGATTGATCGTTGTATCGGCTGTGGTATCTGCGAAAAGGTATGCCCGGTACCCGGCCCGGCGGCGGTTCGGGTATATCCGGCAGACGTGGAGCAGTCTGCGTCGTTACTGTCTGGGTATGGTTACTGACGGGAAACGGGATACGTCCGTGTGGGGCAGGAACTTCGCAGCGCTGAAGCGGTTCATGAAATCCTGGTTGACGTTCAGTTCCAGATAGGTCAGCCGGTCCGTTATCCCTGGTATTTGCTCGATCGACGTTCGGTCGGTCAGAACCATGGTCGCTCCTTCCAGGGAACTGTTGCCGAGCACGTTGAATATGGACAACGGCAAATCCGGCAGCATACCGATGGCGATGGCTGAACGGGGATTGATGAACGAACCGAATGTGCCGGCCACGTTAAAGGTGTTGATGTCGGAAAAGGTCAGGCCGACCGTTGTGGTCAGGGTTCTTAATATGGTATACATGGCCGCCTTGGAGCGGATCAGGTTGTCGATGTCGGGCTGGCTCAGGCTGAGGGCTTTATCGGTGGCAGAGGATTCTTCCGGAACGACCACAAATTCTTTGATGCCGTCCTTGTTTTTGATCCGGCCATGCCGGTCTTCGGTCAACTTGCCGCGGATGTCGATAATGCCGGCCTGAAACAGCCCGGCAACCAGGTCGATAAAGGCCGAACCGCAGATACCCCGGGGAGGCAGGTTGTCGATGGTTTCCATGGTCAGCAATTGCGTTTCGGGATCAAGCTCAAGGCGGTGAATCACGCCCGGGCCGGCCTTGGCCCCGATTTCCGTTACCCCGCCTTCTAAGGCCGGTCCGGCCGCGCCGGCACAGGCGATCAGCCAGTCTTTATTGCCCAGCACGACTTCGGCGTTGGTACCGACGTCGACCAGCAGCATGGTCTGTTCGCTTTCGGCCATACCGGAATAAAGGATTCCGGAAACGAGATCACCACCGAAGTAACTGCCGATATTGGGAAACCCATAGATTTCGGCCAACGGGGCGGCTGATATGCCGATGTCTGCGGCCTTAATCATGCCCGGGTGGTTACAGGCCGGAATGTAAGGCTCGCGAATGATCCAGTGCGGGTTGAGTTTCAAAAAAAAATGGGTCATGGTGGTGTTGCCGGCCACGGCCAGAAGATAAAGTTTTTCCGCAGACAGGCCGCAGACGGCGCACAATTCATTAATGGCGTTGTTTAACCCTTCTACGATCACCTGATGCATCTGTTCCAGGCCGCCGGGTTCCCGGTCGGTAAAATGAATACGGGTCAGGATATCATCACCGAAGGCGGTCTGCGGATTCTCAAACGACGTTTCCGCCAGCGCCTGTCCGGTTTCAAGCTCGATCAGCCGGGTAACCACCCTGGTCGTGCCGAGATCAACGGCCAGGCCGGTGATCGGCGTTTCATCCGCGGCGTCGGTTACGCCGATCAGGCGTGTGATCGTGCCATCGGAGAACAGAACGCAACGGACATCATAATGCCATTGTCGAAGGTTATCAGGAAGCAGACGGATCAGTTCTATATCCGCTACCATATTTTTGACATGAAACTTTTTTTTCAGGGTGTTCAGCAGCCGGTCCGTGTCGGCCAGGTTATCGGACAGGGAGGGAGGCGAAAGCGTGATGCGTTCAACCCAGGAGGCGCTTGGCGTTGTCATACCCATGCCACCGGATTAAAGCTCAAATGACATACCGCAGTCAACAGCCACACATTGCAGGGATTTGCCCTGCTCATCAATAATGTTGTGGCAGACATTCAGGATCGTATCCATCTGGCGGTCTGTCCGGTTCTGGTTGAGGTGAAAGAGGCCCAGGGTGGTCACATTGGCCTCGATGGCCAGAGAAAGCGTGTCGGTGTAAACCGAATGTCCCCAATCGATCTGGTTGTCGTATTCTTCCGGTGTATATTCGGCATCATGAATCAGAAGGTCCGCGTCCCGGGAAAATTCAAGATAGTCTTCGTAAGCCAGGCCGCCGTCATGGACGTAGCCAAGTTCATTGTCCGTCAGGAAAACAAATGTTTTACCGTCTTCGGTGAGCTTGTAACCGCTGCCGCCGCCGGGGTGACTGAGGTGGATGGGCATAATAGACACGGATCCGATCTGAAATTCATCGGGGCAGCCTTTTTTATAGTTGATACCGGCTTTGAGATCATCGTATCGGATCGGGAAATGGGGTGGGGTCATAACTTTGGAGATCATCTGTTCGACATATTTTCCCGGATTGGGACAACGATAAACATCAATAACCGTATTTTCCAGAAAAAGCGGTTTGAAAAAAGGCAACCCCATCAGGTGGTCCCAATGGGCGTGGGTAAACAGCAGGTGATAGTGAAACCGCTGCTGTTCAACCAGCATATTCCCCAGTCGGCGGATGCCGGTACCGGCATCAATGATGATAATATCATTGCTCTTGGTCGTAATTTGTATACAGGTGGTGTCACCGCCGTATTTAATGTACTCAGGCCCCGACACCGGTATGGAGCCTCTTGATCCCCAGGATTTGATAATCATTGAACCGTTACCTTAACTGGTTATGTCCTTGATCGGGTAGTTCAACCCCCTGTTTCCCCAAAATGGTGTACCAGATCTGATTACTATTCCAAATATTTAAAATGTCAACAGATAAATTATTTAATCGCTTGAGGATTTTTTTCACCGGTGTTCGCAGCAGGCCGGACAGGATGAACCACCGGCTGTTAAGAAACAGGGGTGAATCGATCAGCGTGTCCATAATCTCGTAGTGGATATTGGCCATCAGCAGGTCAACCCGTTTATAAGCCGGTTCCATGGCCGAACCTTTTATAATCAGAACCCGATCGTTCACGTTATTAATCATAACATTGTGCCTGGCGGTTTGAGCCGCCAGCAAATTGTTGTCTACCCCGACAATTCTTTCAACGCCCCTTAATGCCGCGGCTATGGAAAGCATGCCGGTCCCCGTGCCGATATCAAGGGCCGTTTTTACATTTTTACTATTATAGCACATTAAGGACAATGCTTCAAGGCAGTCATGGGTTGTGGCATGAAACCCGCTGCCGAAAACCAGTCCCGGATCCAGTAACAGGTGTGTGCCCTCGCTCGATTCGATCGGGGGATCCCAGGGCGGGTAGATATTAAATCCCCCGGCGGTAAGCGGCAGGCCGTCCATGGGTTGCCATTCCCTGTAAGGCATATCAAATATGTCGGCCAGGGTCAGCATCGGTCGCTCATTCAAGAATTTTCGAACCGCTTCTTCAGCCGGGGCAGTAAAAAAAAGAAACGAGCAGTCCGCTTCTTCCCAGTTGCCGATAAAGTCAGGGCCCAGATTCGCCTGGCAGGTATCCGCCCTGCCTTTAAGATAGTAGATATAAATATGTTCGCCGGGAACAAGTGGTAGGGCTGTTCCGGTTTCTACCGGTTGCGACATTTGTCGGGCCGTGTTGTTCATAATATCTGATCAAAAATCTTATAAGCAGCCGCAATAGCGGGGTTTTCCTGGGGCAGCTCGACGGTGGGGCGGCCTTTAAAGTCGAAATCGTACACCGTATCATCGGCCGGAATACATCCCGCCAGTGTCAGATTGTTTTCAGCGATGATGGCCTTGACTTCATCAGAAGGGTCTTCCTTGACCCGGTTAAAAATGAGAAAGGATTTCTCCACCCCGATGTTTAAATTCCGGGCCAGGTCGTTGATCCTGATCGCGGCCTGAAGCCCGCGGCGGGAAGCGTCTGATATGATTAGCAGGACATCCACGTTTCTGGTGGTCAGCCGGCTGATATGTTCCATGCCGGCCTCGTTGTCAATGACGATCCAGGGATAATTGTCCGAAAGTTTTTCCAGAAAATTGATCAGCAGGGTGTTGGCGGCACAATAGCAACCGGTTCCCTCCGGCTGGCCCATGACAATCAGGTCATACCCGTCGGCTTCGGAAATTGATTCTTCCATTTTCATGGAGATAAAAATGTCCTTGGTCATGCCCGAAGGAACACTGCCTTTTTTCATGTCTTCCCGCGCCTGTCCCAGGGTTCCGGATACTTCCATACCCAGCACTTCGTTCAGGTTGGCGTTGGAGTCGGCGTCAACCGCCAGTATCGGCACCTTTCCTTTAAGGGTTAAGTAATTGATCAGCATGCCCGCGATAGTGGTTTTGCCTGTTCCGCCTTTTCCGGCCAGTGCAATTGAAAAAGCCATAATTTTTAATCCTTATACGTAAAGCAATTATTTTATTTCAAGAACGCACATATTTCTGAATATAATTTTTTTAACATAATATGAAATAGATCTTTGTTCAAGAGAGATTCTGCTCTGGATTTTTTGCAATCCCTGGAAAAATATGTTAGGTCATTTTAAACAACAAAACAGGGGGAATAGGTGTGATGATAACCATAAGAACCATGACACGGTTAATTTTGATGGTGGTTTGCCTGTTTGTCATGAGCGCAGTTCTGCAAACACCTGTTTGCGCTGCGGAGCAGGTCGGTTTTTTAAACGATTCCATTAAAATCATGATGCGGTCCGGGAAAGGCTCTGATTATCGGATTATCGCCATGCCGACGCTGGGGCAGAAGATAACCGTTCTGGAAGAAGCGGACGGGTGGGTGAAAATAAGAACGGACGCGGGAACCGAAGGATGGGTCCTGAGCCGTTTTGTCGGCTATGAAGTACCTTACCGGATTCGTTTTGACGCGCTCCACAAAGAATACAAGGAAATTTCCGAAAAACGCGCTGCCGTTGAAAAGGAGAACAGCCGGCTGACCAGAGAGAACAAAGAGATGGCCAAACGGCTGAACACCGGGATGGGTGAGATGACAGCTCAGATCGAGAAACTCACCAAGGAGAACCGGCTTCTTCGGGATGAGGTCTCCAACCGGCTGATCAAATGGTTTCTGACCGGTGCCGGGGTCTTGTTTTTCGGGTTTTTTATCGGTTACCTGACCAAACGGGAGCGCCGGCGGTCTTACCTTTTATAAATTTTTTTGAAAGCAAACCAATTGATGGAAATTAAAACGGATTTTCTGATTGTCGGAAGCGGTATAGCAGGGCTTAAATTCGCTCTTAAAGCAGCGGAAGTGGGCCGGGTTACAATTGTGACCAAAAAATCGGTTGATGACAGCAGCACCAACCGTGCCCAGGGGGGTATCGCTGCGGTCATCAGTGGGCTGGATTCTTTTGATTATCATATAGAAGATACCCTGGCTTCGGGTGACGGCCTTTGCGATAAGAAGGTCGTGGACATGGTGATCAAACAGGGCCCTGACGCGGTTCGGGAACTGGCTTCTCTTGGCATTAATTTTACCACAACCCCGGCCGGGCAAAAGGATTTTGATCTCGGGCGGGAGGGCGGACATTCGCACAATCGGATTGTTCACGCCAAAGACCTGACCGGTAAGGAAATCGAGCAGGCCCTGGTTGGTTTGGCCAAAGCGAACAAAAACATTACCATTTATGAAGACCATATCGCCGTCGATCTGATTACACATTCCACCCGGGTTAAAAAAGGGCCGGTGGTTAAAACCCGGGACGTTTACTGTTGCGGTGCCTATGTCCTTGATATTAAGAATGATCAAGTAAATACCTTCAGTTCCATGATTACCATGCTGGCCACCGGCGGAGCCGGCAAGGTGTATGCCTATACCAGTAATCCCGATATCGCCACCGGCGATGGTATTGCCATGGCCTACCGCGCCGGATGCACGGTGGCCAACCTGGAATTTGTTCAGTTCCATCCCACCTGCCTGTTTCATCCGGCTGCAAAGAATTTTCTGATTTCAGAAGCCGTCAGGGGCGAAGGCGGGGTGCTGATTAATTCCGCCGGTGAACCGTTTATGGGAAAATACGATCCGGCCAAAGACCTGGCCTGTCGTGACGTTGTGGCCCGGGCCATTGACACCGAGATTAAGGCCAGGGGAGATGATTGTGTGTTTCTGGACCTGACCCACCGCAAGGCGGATTTTATCAAAGACCGGTTCCCCAATTTATACGCCAACTGTTTGAATTACGGCATTGACATGACGACGGATCCCGTTCCGGTCGTTCCCGCCGCTCACTACATGTGCGGTGGTGTTGTGACCGACATGAGCGGCAGGACCAACATCGACCGGCTGTATGCCGTTGGAGAATCCGCCTGTACCGGTCTTCATG
This sequence comes from Desulfosudaceae bacterium, assembly GCA_963674745.2. GTDB lineage: Bacteria > Desulfobacterota > Desulfobacteria > Desulfobacterales > Desulfosudaceae > JBFMDX01. Next base: position 777,968 of record CAXXDV010000003.1, read on the forward strand.
GCGCCAATCGGCTGGCCAGTAATTCGCTGCTGGAAGCAGTTGTCTATGCCAATAAAGCGGTTGAATGCGCTATTGCGCAATGGCGGGAATTACCCCGCGGTGAAAACGACCTGCCGGTATGGGATGAAGCCGGTACGACGGACAGCAATGAAGCCATTACGGTATCTCAGAACTGGGATGAAATACGGCTGTTTATGTGGAACTATGTCGGCATCGTCCGTTCCGACAAGCGGCTGAAACGGGCCAAAAACCGCATTGATCTGATCATGGGAGAGATCAAGGAGTACTACTGGAATTTCCGTGTGACCGCTGATTTGCTCGAATTGCGGAATATCGCCACGGTAGCGGATCTTATCATTACCTGCGCCATGATGCGGAAGGAAAGCCGGGGGCTTCATTATAATATCGATTATAATTTTAAAGACGACGCCAACTGGTTGAAGGATACGGTCATCAGTATGCAGGATGACTAAGGGCACCCTCAGGGGTATGCCCGATAAAGCATTAAGTTGTTTTAACATGTAAGGGTTGAGGGAGTTAGGCTTGAACATCGAACATTGAACGTCCAACGTCGAATTTTGAATAATGCATTCTGTCAATTTCAAAAAATTTCGTAATCAAGATGCTTTTTAAAAATAGACAGAATGCCTCATTGGATGTTCGACGTTGGACGTTCAATGTTCAACGTTTATTCTAAAAAAAACAAATTAGCGATTTATGGGGGGCCTCCATCGCGTCCTGCACCTTGACCGCGACCCCCAATTTTAATTTTTACTATGTAGGGGCGACCGGCGGGTCGCCCCTACGCCCGTGGCACCCGTTTTTATTATTACCCCTTGACGTCTCACCCTCAATCAGGTTATTGACAACCAGCCTTCAGGTATTATTTTATATTATTAATCTGAGAAGATACGTTTTCCCAGGCATCAAGCAGAGAGGTATGATGGAAAAGCGATGTTATTACGAGATTCTCGGTGTTTCCAGAGAAGTGACCGAGGTGGAACTGAAAAAGTGCTACCGCAAAATCGCGCTGAAGTATCATCCGGACAAAAATCCGGGTGATAAAGAAGCCGAAGAAAAATTCAAGGAAGCGTCGGAAGCCTACAGCGTGCTTTGTGATTCTGAAAAGCGCCGTGTTTATGATCAGTTCGGACATGCCGGTTTAAACGGTTTTGGTGGCGGACATGGTACCGGTTTTGAAGATGTTTTTTCCAGTTTCGGCGATATATTTGAAGATTTTTTCGGGTTTGGCGGCGGTCGCCGAGGTGGCCGGCGGACCCGTCGCGGGGATGACCTGAGATATGATTTAACCATTGATTTTTTACAGGCCGCCTTTGGTCATGAAACGGAAATCCAGCTGGAAAAACTGGCCCCGTGTTCAAAATGTGAAGGCAGCGGATGCAAACCCGGCACGCAGCCCGAAACATGCCGGCAATGTAACGGTACCGGCCAGATGACCCGTTCCCAGGGCTTTTTCATGGTTAAAACCACCTGTTCCGCCTGCCGGGGAAGCGGGCGATATATCGCTTCGCCCTGCCCCAAGTGCAAGGGCAGGGGGCAGGAAATGGCCAAGAAAACCGTGGCCCTGAAAATCCCGGCCGGGGTTGACAACGGCTCAAAACTACGCCTGACAGGTGAAGGTGAAGCCGGTCCGGACGGGGCGCCTCCCGGAGACCTGTACGTGTTCATCAATGTTCGGCCCCACAAGTTTTTTCAGCGAAATCAGAACGATGTGATCTGCCTTATGGAGATATCCTTTGTCCAGGCCGCCCTGGGCGATACCATCATGGTACCCACCCTGGACGGTGAAAAGCCGCTGGACATTCCCAAAGGCACTCAATATGGAGATACCTTCCGGTTTGTCGGGGAAGGTATACCGTCTTTGCGAACCAAACAGCGAGGGGACCAGATCATTCAAGTTGACGTCAAGACCCCGGTCAACCTGAGCAAGAAACAGGAAGAACTGCTCCAGGAGTTTGCTTCCTTTGAAAAGGAAAAATTTTCCAACAAACTGAAAAACCTTCTAAAAAAGAGCGCCGGCTTTCGGTGATAACCGGCTGATCTGAAAAACAGGGAAATAAATATATGTTTGAATTAAAAATTTTGACGGACTTTGCTGCCGCTCACCAGTTGACCATGGTCACTGAGAAATGCGAGAACCTGCACGGCCATAACTGGCAGGTGGAAGTTTGCGTGGCCGGAAAAGAACTGAACAGCGCCGGTGTTTTGATCGACTTCGGTGAACTCAAAGCCCTTGTAGGGGAAATCGTGGCCGATCTTGACCACAAATTTTTAAATGATCTGGCCGTATTCAACAACAATCCCTCTTCCGAGCGGATCGCTGTTTATATTGCCGACAGGCTGTCCAGCATGCTGCCCGACAACGGAATCCATGTCTCCCGCATAGCGGTCTGGGAATCCAACGATGCCTGCGCCACCTATACCCCCGGGCAGTAGGAGGCCATTTTTTGATTATTCGGCAATCAAGCGAGATTTTTCCGGGCTTTTTCGCCCTGTATCCCATTGATGTGCCGGCTTTTCTACTTGACGGCCGTTATCCTGCTGTTTTTGACGCCGGCTTTTCCTGCCTGGGGGGCTGGTATGCCGACCAGATCAATAACCTTCTGGAAGGGCGCAGCCCCGGTTTCTGCTTTATCACCCATTCCCATTTTGATCACCTGGGTGCCGTATCTGTTTTAAAGAACCGTTTCCCGGACATGCGGATTTGCGCTCATGAGAATGTGGGCCGGATCCTGGAAAAAGATTCGGCCGTGGAGCGGATCCGTATGTTGAATAAAGCCGGCCTTGAATCCGTGGCGTCATACGGTGTTGAAACGATAAGCCGTGAACCGTTTGAACCGTTTACCGTGGACCAGTGCCTGGCGGCTGGTGATGAAATTAAAATAGCCGACGACCTGACAATCCGTGTGTTTCATACACCAGGTCATACCCGGGATTGCCTGAGTTATTACATCCCGGAAAAAAAGACATTGATCGCCTCCGAGGCCCTGGGTATTCCCGACTATACGGGCTATGTGGTCACGGATTTTCTGGTGGATTATGACCTTTATCTGGATTCCATGAGAAGCCTGATGGATCTTGATGTCGAGGTCCTGTGCTTCGGTCACGGCTATGTTTATACGGGTGAAGATGCCGCCGAACATATTCCCCGGGCCATGAAATACGCGGAAGAATTTTTCAGCCTGGTCCAAACCTGCCTGGCGGAAGAAGCGGGTGACCTGGAGCGGGTCATCCAGCGGGTCAAAGCCGTGGAGTATGACTGTAAAACCGGCTCCAAGCAGCCGGAGCCCGCTTACCTGTTGAACCTTCAGGCCAGGATAGCGGCGGTTCAGCGGCGGCTGGGGCACGGTTAATTCCGAAAGATTTTACCCCTCTAGAGACGCCTTGAACCTGGTCCCCTGGCACCTTCTGCTGTGTTGCAGGCCGCTCGCCAATGCTGTAGGGGCGGCCCCCTGTGGCCGCCCGATGAAAGGACACAGGGGGGTGCCCCTACGTGATTTGGCGTCCTGCGCCTTTCAGGATGGGGCAAGAGGCAACACGTTTTTCGATTGTCTTGGACAATAATGAAAAATGATGTTTATATATCGCTCAAGAAAATATGGTGCGCTTTCGCGGGCTTTTGAAAGAAAGGAAAAACCGTGAGTCATCTGGAAGTCGATATCAATGGCTTGACCCTGACCAACCCGGTCATGACCGCCTCGGGAACTTTTGGCTATGGACGCGAGTTTGACGACCTGATGGATCTGGACCGTCTGGGCGGAATCGTCGTCAAGGGTATTTCCCTGAAACCTTCACCCGGCAACCCGCCCCCCCGAATCGTTGAAACCGCCGCCGGTATGCTCAATGCCATCGGCCTGGAAAACGTCGGCCTGGAAGCCTTTATCAAAGAAAAACTGCCTTTTCTAAAAACCCTGGCCCCCAGAATTTTTGTCAACATTTACGGCAGGCAGATTGAAGATTACGCGGCCCTGGCCGGTGAACTGGATGGTCTGGATGGCATCCACGGCCTGGAGGTCAATATCTCCTGTCCCAATGTCAAATCCGGCGGTATTGCTTTTGGCGTGGACCCGATCGAAGCCGCCCGCGTGGTCACGGCCGTCAGAAAAATGACGACCCGTCACGTGATGGTCAAGCTTTCCCCTAACGTGTCGGATATCACGGCCATTGCCCGTAGCGTGGCCGATGCCGGCGCGGATTCCGTGTCCCTGATCAACACCCTGACCGGTATGGCCATAGATGTTGCCACCCGGCGGCCCAGGCTGGCCAATATCACCGGCGGCCTGTCCGGTCCGGCCATCAAACCGGTTGCCCTGCGCATGGTCTGGGAAACCGCCCGCAACGTCGATATCCCGGTCATTGGCATCGGCGGCATCATGACCGCTGAAGATGCCCTGGAATTTCTCATTGCCGGCGCCATGGCCGTTCAGATCGGCACCGCCAACTTCATCAATCCCCGTACGACTACAGATGCTCTGGATGGTATCGAGCGCTACCTGGAAGAGAATAACATCTCTTCAGTTAAAGAGATTATCGGTACCCTGGAAACCTGATTCAGTGATAAAAGAACATGGAATTTGTGTAAAAAATCATAACGCTTGCAGGACTTGGCAAGCGGTATGCCCGTCCAGGCCTGTAGGCTTATTCTCCGAGATCGGGCTGGGTGCCGCAGGTGATGGTGGCATAAGCGCTGTGGTTATGAATAGACTCGAAATTTTCAACGCTTATGGAAAACCAGGTAATGTTGGTGTCCTCTTTCAGTTCAATGGCAATATCCCGTACAATATCTTCAACAAACTTGGGGTTGCTATAACCTTTGTCGGTTACGTATTTTTCGTCCGAGCGTTTTAATACCGAGTAAAGTTCACATGAAGCCGCCCGTTCAACCAGTTCGATCATATCCTCGATCCAGATAAATTTTTTAAACCGGATGGCCAGCTTGACAACGCCCCGCTGATTGTGGGCGCCGCCGCTGCTTATCTCCTTTGAACAGGGACAGACCGAAGAGATGGGAACGATGATTTCTGACACAAGGTCGACTTTGGCATTGGCTTTGCTGGTTCCCAGCAGCCGGCAGGTGTATTCCATGTAAGCCGGTGTTTTGCTGATCGGTGCCTCTTTTTCGATGAAATAGGGGAAGGTCACTTCCATATGGGCGGACTGGGCCTCAAGATCCTGTTTCATCTGATCCAGAATGACGGCAAAGGTTTTTAATGAGATTTCCGGCTGGAACATGTGCAGCAGTTCCACAAAACGGCTCATATGCGTGCCCTTGCTGTAATGGGGAAGGTCCACGTACATGTTGATGGAAGCCACTGTCCGCTGGAAGCCGTTTTTTCGGTCAAGTACCCGGATAGGGTACTTCAGATTTTTGATGCCCACGTTGTCAATGGGCATTACCCTGTAATCACGGGCTTTCTGAATGTCTTTCATTATATGTTTTTTACCTTGTCACTTTTTAACATATAGTCTGTTTTGATGTTTCCCATGGCCCTGAAGATGTTCCCTTTCACTTTCCGGTTGCTTTTGTACAGCTGTTCCAGTAACAGCTTGATCTCATGACGCCGGGATGTCTTCGCCGTCGGGCAGGGGTTTTCAAATTCCTCGAACCCGAGTTCCGCCACAAATTTTCTTATATCATGTTCTTCAACGAATGCAAGTGGCCGGATGATGGTAATCTCTCCGCCGAACATGGACAGGCTGGGTTGCATGGCACTAATTTCGCCGGCATAACACATATTCAAAAACAGGGATTCGATGATGTCATCTTTGTTGTGACCCAGGGCGAGTTTGTTGCAACCCAGTTCGGCGGAGATTTCAAAAAGTCTTTTGCGACGTATCCGCGAACAGAGAAAGCAGGGGTTCTCTCGGTTAATCTCACTGTGGGCGACAACACCACAATCAGAATAGTCTACGCGAAGTGCCCACCCGTTTTCCCGACAGTAAGACAGGAGTTCTTCAGCAAAACCGTTTTCAAATCCCGGATCGATATAGCAGGGAAAAAGCTCGTAGGTTATCGGTATCCGGGAAAGCCGTTCCGAAAGCAGCCACAACATGGCCAGGCTGTCTTTCCCACCGGACAGGGCGACGCAGATTCTGTCCCGGTCATGGAGCATGTCATAACGGTGAATCGCTTTGCCGACAGCGCGGTTGATACGTTTTGGTCTGCTGGCGGGCATGGAATTCAGTTATAATTCGTCGTCGTAGTTCTCTTCTTCAGTGGCGTCGAAGTTTTCGTCTGCATCCTCAACTTCATCACTGTCTTCCACGGCGACTATTTTCTCTTTGAATTCACTCGCAATTTCAGCCAGGTCCTCTTCCGGTAAGGCATCCATGTCAGTGCTGAACAGGGCCCTTTTGGCTTTTTCCATGTTTTCCATGGTGATTTTGCCGGCCGCAATTTCCCTGAGCGCGACAACGATATCCTCGTTTTTAGGCGAAATTACCAGGTATTCAGATCCTTCCCGAATCTGCCGGACGCGCTGTGCCGCCAGGTGAACCAGTTCAAAACGGGATGGCACTTTTCTCAAGCAGTCTTCAACAGTTATTCTTGCCACGTTTAATCCTCCGGTATATTTTTATAAAATTTCCACAAGTTCATATTTACGCTGGCCGCCGGGTGCCTGAAGTGTAATCTCCTGTCCCGGCTCTTTGCCCAGGATGGCTTTTCCCAGTGGTGAAGTAATTGAAATCAGTCCCTTGTCGATATCAGATTCATCCGGTCCAACCAGTTGATAGGTGACCTCTTCTCCTGTATCCATATTTTCCAGCAGGACCGTAGTGCCGAACATGGCCTTATCTCTGATAGCCGTCTCCGGATCGATCACATTCACATCAGCCAGCTTGCTGGACAGTTCATTGATTCGGCCTTCAAGAAAGGACTGTCGCTCCCTTGCGGCGTGATACTCGGCGTTTTCCGACAGGTCACCGTGGGCGCGGGCTTCGGCGATGGCCATGATGGTTTTCGGCCGCTCTATGGATTTAAGCATTTCCAGTTCTTTTTTCATGGCTTCATAGCCGTTTCGGGTAATCGGAATAGATCCCACTTCAGACTCCTTAAATTAAAAGTGATCGGAAACTAAAATTTGACCGATCTGGATGGCATTGGTGGCCGCACCCTTGCGGATGTTGTCAGCAACGATCCACATGTCAATGCCGTTGGGAACAGAAACGTCCTGGCGGATTCTGCCGACCAGTGTCATATCCTGCCCGGCGGCGTCAATCGCCAGCGGATATTCATTCTGCCCGGGATTGTCCACCAGGCGCACATTGGGTTGTTTTTCAAGCAGCGCTCTCACTTCTTCCGGGGTAATCGGCTTTTCCGTTTCTATGTTGACGGACTCGGAATGGCCGAAGAAAACCGGTACCCTGACAGTGGTGGCGGAAACGACAATGGTGTCGTCCTCAAGGATTTTGCGGGTTTCGTTGACCATCTTCATTTCTTCCTCGGTGTAGCCGTTTTCCAGGAAAGGGCCGATGTGGGGCAGGCAGTTGAAGGCGATCTGGTGAGGATAAACCTTGCTGACCATTTCTTCTTCTTTGACGTAGGCGCGGACCTGTGCGTCCAGCTCATCCACCGCTGCTTTGCCGGTGCCGGAAACCGCCTGGTAGGTTGAAACCACGATACGTTTGATCTTGGCCTGACGATGTATCGGTGCCAGTGCCACCACCATCTGGATGGTGGAGCAGTTGGGGTTGGCGATGATATGCTTGCTTTTGTAGCCGGCAGTGGCGTGGGGATTCACTTCCGGTACCACCAGCGGAACGTCCGGGTCCATGCGCCAGGCACTGGAATTATCAATTACAACGCATCCTGAACGGGCGGCATGGGGGGCGAATTTTTTGCTGGTGGAGCCGCCGGCTGAAAAGAAAGCAACATCCACGCCCTCAAAAGAGTTTTCAGTCAACTCCTCGACGACAAACTGCTCTCCCCTGAATGTGATCGTCTTGCCTGCTGAACGGGAAGACGCCAGCATTTTAATGCCGGCAATGGGAAAATTCATCTCTTCCAGGCAGACCAGCATCTGATTTCCTACAACACCGGTAGCCCCGGCGACTGCAACGTTAACTCTTTTTTCAGCCATGATGTTTCATGCTCCTTTTTATCGGTAATGTCCGACTCAGGCGTTGTTGATATAGTTTGCGATGGTATCTCCGACCTGGCTGGTGGCCATGCCCATCTTTTTGGCTTCCACGCTTTTTAAGTCATCTTTGACGGTTTTTATGACCGCCCGTTCAATCATTTCAGCTGCGTTCTTTTCTCCCAGATGATCCAGCATCAGACTGCCGGCCATGATAGCCGCCACCGGATTGATAACGCCCAGACCGGTATACTTGGGAGCGGAGCCACCGATGGGCTCAAACATGGATAATCCTTCGGGATTAATGTTGCCACCCGCTGCAACGCCCATGCCGCCCTGAATCATGGCGCCAAGGTCTGTGATGATGTCGCCGAACATGTTATCCGTGACAATCACATCAAACCATTCGGGATTTTTAATCATCCACATGCAGATGGCATCCACGTGTGCGTAATCGGTCGTGATATCCGGATATTCTTTGGCGACTTCATTGAATGTCCGCTCCCAGAGATCAAAAGCGAATGTCAGGACGTTGGTCTTGCCGCAAAGGGTCAGCTTTTTGCCCTTGTTTCTGGCTCTGGTATATTCGAAAGCATAACGAATGCAACGCTCTACGCCTTTTCTGGTGTTGATCGATTCCTGGATGGCGACTTCATCGGCCGTGCCTTTTTTCAGGGTGCCGCCGGCACCGGCATAGAGCCCCTCGGTGTTTTCCCTGATTACCGTGAAATCAATCTCATCCGGTCCTTTTTCCTTGATGGGCGTGTAAACACCTTCATAAAGTTTTACGGGGCGCAGGTTGATGTACTGATCACAGGTAAAACGAAGCTTCAGCAGCAGACCCTTTTCAAGGATGCCGGGTTTGACATCCGGGTGCCCGATGGCGCCAAGCAAAATGGCGTCCGCTGTTTTGAGCTGTTCAATGGTCTCGTCATTCAATATCTCTCCGGTTTGCTGATAGTGGTCTCCACCCAGAGGGAAAGGGGTGTAATTCAGTGCAAAACCGCATTTGGCTGCAACGGCGTCAAGCACTTTAATGCTCTCGTCAACAACTTCCGGGCCTGTTCCGTCCCCGGGAATTACGGCGATGTTGTACTTACTGGTCATTCGCAACGCTCCTTCATTACTGTGTACATCATACGGTGATTCTCACCGATGACGTTTTAAGCAGTTAATGTTTATCGTTCTGTAGTCGGTTATTGGATTTTCAGATATAAGGTGTACTCTGCCGATCCCTGCCGGGAGGTTCCGTTTCCGGATGTTCCGCAAGATCATCGTGGTCTTCTTCTTCAGCGGAATGCCGACGAAGGGTGCTGACCGGTCCGGATATTATATACAAAAGCCCCAGTGTGAACAGGGTCACCATCGGTTCCAGGACGATGAAAACCAGCAGCAGAACGGCAATGACCAGCAGGTTAAAATTTTTCGCATGGACCAGGATCGGCGGCAGTTTTTTAAAACTGACATATTTAATGGCGCTGACCATCAAAAACGAAAGAACATAAAGGCCGAACAACATCACATAAATTAAAAATGACTCCGGCGCTTTCAGGCCGATTCTGGAGAACAGCAAAATAGTTGTCGCCACCATTCCGGCCGCGGCCGGAATGGGCAGGCCGGTGAACCACCTGTTGTCCGTGGTGCCCGCGGTTGTGTTGAACCGGGCCAGTCGCAGGGCGCCGCAGGCAAGAAAGATCAGGGCCGCAATCCAGCCCAGCTTCCCCAGCGGTTTTAAAGCCCATAGATACATCATTAACCCCGGTGCCAACCCGAAGGAGATAAGATCCGCCAGGGAATCGTATTCCACACCAAAACGGCTGGTCGTGCGGGTGGCCCTGGCCACCTTTCCATCAAGAACGTCAAAAACCATGCTGGCCAGGATTAACAGTGCGCTTTTGGTAAAGGCACCTTCAATGGCCGCGATGATTGCAGTAAAGCCGCAAAACAGGTTCATGGTGGTGAAAATGTTCGGAAGGATATAGATCCCCTTATGCCAGCGGTCTTTTTCAGCGTGTTCCGTTTTTCTTTTTCTTTTCATAGTAATGTCCCCAAAACAGAGGTTCCTGCCTGAACTTTGTCACCCAGGGTGACGCGCAGCTTTGTGTCGGCCGGCAGGTATACGTCAAGTCGTGAACCGAAGCAGATCATGCCGAATCGTTGTCCCCGGATAACTGTTTCATCACCGGACAGGTGGCAGATGATCCGGCGGGCGACCAGGCCTGCTATCTGGACAAAACATATCCGCTGATTGTTTTCCGTCCGCAGAAAAATCTTGTTGTGTTCATTTTCGGCCGATGCCTTGTCAAGGTTGGCGGAAAAGAATTTTCCCGGATGATAATCGATTCCGGTTATGTTGCCGTCGCAGGGCACACGGTTGACATGTACATTGAATATGGACATAAAAATACTGACTTTTAAGCAGGGTTCCTTTCCCAGCGGGCTGTCTGAAACAGGCGCCATGGCAACGACTTTTCCGTCCGCCGGTGATACTACCAGTCCGTTGCCGTCAGGGATTACACGGTCGGGGTCCCTGAAAAAACAGCAGGTAAAAACGGTCATGATGAGCGCAATAACCGTTAGAAAGGTCAGCCCGATTAATGCCAGCACAGCCGTTATGAAGGCAAAGGCGAAAATGAACGGGTATCCCGCTTTGGCAATCGGAAATGCGGTTCCGCTCTGTGGATCAGCCCAGTTGTATTTTTCCATAAGTATTTTAATCTCAAGGGATTATTTAAGTGTCCCAAATCCGACAATTTATAGTTCTTATCAGCATTAATGTCAATCTTTTTTCAGCCCTGAAATTGAAAATTTAAATTAAAATCGACTTTTTACGGTGATCCGATCCGGCCTACGTACTTGTGGCAGGGAGAACATTCGAGCAAGATGCCGGCAAAGGGACTGAAGTGATTGTTGAACGGAAGATCGGGGCCTTGATTGAACGCCATTTACCTGCGGCCGGCGGATTCCTCACGGTTAGCGGCGGCGTCCTCTATTAAGTCGTAAAATTCCCTCATAATTTTACTTTCATTTCCTTCGTTGTATCCGACCACGCTGCGAAGATGAATAAAAGACTCAACATCTATTTCTTTGAACAGGATGGCCAGGCCGTTTTGATCACAGCGCACGACGCTGCCCTTCATATTGAGGGTCAAAGAGGAAGAACTGCCGGACAGATAGATGGTGATCGTCAGCTCGGTGTTTTCCGGAACCGTCGTGTCTATATCGACCAGCATGCCTTTTAAACTGAGATTGCGCACTTCTCCGCGAATCGTCTCATCACCGTAGGACAGTTCTGCATTAACATTAAACCTGACGCGGGTGCCGCGCCTTTTATTCTGTGCGTCTTGTGTCATGAATGTATTATTTTTCTCAGTTGATTGTGTTACCCTTCTATTTTGTTACCACAATATGGTTTTGCCTTCAAGCAAATACGTAAATTTCATTTGTTGATGATTTATTTGCAAGCCGCCGATTGATGGTGTAGGCTTTGCAATTATGAAAACGTATATTGACTGTATTCCGTGCCTTGTCCAGCAATCGCTCAGCGCGGTTCGGCTGGCCCGGGCGGACGAAGTGGTCCAGGAGCGTGCTCTTAGGGAAATTCTTATTAAAATCAGTAATATGGATATGCATTCATCTCCGCCGGAGATGGGCGCTGAAATACATCGTCTGATCAGACAGCAGACCGGTCAGAATGATCCCTACCTGGATTTAAAGCATCAGTATAACTGTTTCGCGATGGACGCATACCCCCGTTTGAAGCGGATCATATCCGATTCCCCCAGTCCGTTGGAAACGGCGGTCAGGTTGGCCATAGCCGGTAACATTATCGATTTCGGCGCCAATTTGAATATTAATCAAACGGTTGTTGACCAAACCATTGAGCAGTCCCTTACGGAACCTTTATTCGGTGATATAGACGAATTTTCCAGGGCTGTATCAGGAGCCGATAATATTTTATATCTTGCTGACAACACCGGAGAAATCGTTTTTGATCGCCTTTTGATTGAAGCACTCGGGCCTGATCGGATAACATTGGCTGTCAGAGGCGGACCGGTCATTAATGACGCCACCATGGATGACGCCCGGTTTTGTGGATTGACCGATCTGGTTAACGTTATCGATAATGGAACCGATATACCGGGAACTGTTCTGAATGCCTGTTCGCAGGCATTTGTGCGGGCCTTTGCTGATGCGGATCTGGTCGTTGCCAAAGGGCAGGGCAATTATGAAACCCTTTCGGAAACAACCGATCATTCAAATATATTTTTTCTGTTTAAGACAAAGTGTCCGGTTGCCGCCCGTGATATCGGTTGTGAAGTGGGCCGGCTGGTGGCTAAAAAGAAAGCCTGAACCCTTGACACTTCACACCTTGAATCCTGTAAACTAATTGAACAAAAAGACGCATCGATAATCAGGTCCAAAGGAAAAACGATGAACGAGCAAACAACCGTTACAATGACACCCATTGGCTTTCTGCACACGGACGCCCGTGAGATACCCAGGCACTGGTCTTTGTCTCAGGTAAGGGGAACAATTGTTCTTGACACAACCTATGTTGACGGTCTGGTAGATATCAAGCCGGGACAGAAAATCGTGGTACTGTTCTGGTTCCACAAGAGTCCTGATTTTTCGGCCCGATTTCTTCGCCAGACACCACCACACCGCGATCAAGCGCTGGGTGTCTTTTCAATTTGTTCTCCCAAAAGGCCCAATCCCATCGGCTTGTCTGTGTTGACCGTATGCGATATACATGGGGGGACAATTAATGTCGAAGGCGTTGATATGCTGGACGGTACTCCCATTCTAGATATAAAACCATATATCACCGGAAAAGAAGATTGCCCCAGTTACGGAGAGTGTACCTCATAAAATACCCATAGAGGCCATAGCGATAAATGATATCCAGATATTTAGGTGGAAAATCAATGAAGTGGATTTTGCCGGTTGTTTTGATCGCGACGGTTTTATTTTTTGCTGTCTCAGGATGCGGCCCGGACCAGGATCGTCCCGATACCCTTTTGAAAAATGCTGCAGCGCTTTATGACAAAAAAGATTACCATCGAGCCGCTGACAGTTACCGCCAGGTGATTGCAGACTATCCTGACTCCATAGAAGCCTGGACAGGACTGGCCAGGACCAGAATTCAACGCGGCGATATCAAAGGGGCATCCGAAGCCTATCAGCGCATTGTTGACATTCAACCCGACCATGTCGAGGCATTGTTAAAGCTTGCCAGGTTTGACCTGCTGGCAGGCAACCTGACGTCCGCGGAACAGAAAACAGATGATGTCCTGAGGAAAAATCCTGATAACACAGAAGCGTTGTTTCTGCTGACAGATCTGTATTCCGAAACGAACCGTCTTGACAAGGCCAGAGCGACGCTTGAACGGATACTGCCGCTGGTTTCTGACAAGACGGACACGCTGACCGGTCTTGCCCGTATCCAGGCCAGGGCAGGTGACCTGACCGCCGCGCTGAAGAGTCTTGAAAAGGCCGTTACTTTAGCGCCGAACGCCCTGGAGCCGAGACTGCTGCTGTTTAATTATTTTTATGGGCAGGGCGATTTTCCAAATGCCGAGAATACCCTTTTGCAAGCCATAGAGGCTAATCCGGGAAATGCCACGCTTCAGATGCTGCTGGGGCAATATTATTTAAATCAGCATCAGCCGGCCGAAGCGGAATCGGCTTTTTTGGAAGCCGTCAGGCTGGAACCTGACCAGGCCAGGGCTTACCTGATTGCCGGTAATTTCTACAGTTCGAATCAAAATCCGGAAGCCGCCTTGAAAATGTTTCAAAAGGCCGGCCGTTTGAATCCTCAGGATGTCAAAATTGCCATCCTCCTGGCTGAGTTTTACCTGGAAAACAATTCTCTGGAACTTGCCAGTCAGGCCATCACTCAAATCCAAAATGAGCATCCCGGATATTTTCCGGCTCGTTTGCTGGAAATAAAACTATTGCTGGCTCAAAAAAAATATGAGCAGGCCATTTTACTGAGTGACACGTATCTTAAAAGTAATCCTGCGGCAGACCAGCTCCTTGTATTGAAAGGCGTGGCGCACGTTCGCAAAGGGGAACTTGAACAGGCGGAAGAAGTACTGTCAGAGGCAGTCAAAACAGCCCCGGCCAATATTAATGCCAAGTTCAGGCTGCTTGACGTTTATCTGAAACAGGGAAAAATTGAACAGGCCCAGCAGTTAAATCGGAATATCTTCAGCTACCTGCATGAGAACTTCGATGTGGCGGTTGTCCTGGGTGATACTGAACTGAACAAGGAAAAAACGCAAAAAGGACTGGATTCTCTGGATTCATTTTCCCGGTTCGCATCCGCCAATCCTTTTGACCGGTTCAGACCGGAACATCTGGAAAAATTGCGGTCTGAATATGCCCGGTTAATGGGAGAATTCAACCGGATTCTTGAAAAGCGACCGGGCCTGATCGGTGTTTTTGAAAATGTTATTCTGCTTCATGCCGCCAGAAAAGAGTATGATATTGCCCTGGCCAAATGTGATCAGCAGATAAAACGGTTGAAAGACACGCCATATCTGGCGGCGGAAATTTATAACATCAAGGCCGGGTTATACCTGGCACAGAACAATATCGGCCAGGCGGAAACATCGTTCAAGCAGGCCATAAACCTGGCACCGGATTTCCTGAAACCTTATTACGGATTGGCCAAAGTTTATATTATCAACAAAGATATTAAAAACGCCATTACCCAGTATGAAGCCCTGGTCGGTAGAGCCCCGGAACAAGCACAAGCGGTTCCCTATCTTCTTCTGGGGGCCCTGAGTAAAATGCAGAGGGATTTTCAGGCGGCGGAAGATTATTACCGCAAGGCACTGGCCATAGATGGCGACTTTGTCCCGGCCGCCAACAACCTGGCCTATCTTCTGGCAGAACAGAAAAAAAACCTGGATGAAGCTTTAACGCTCGTGCTTCATGCCAGAAAGCTCAAGCCGGATGACCCCTATATCCTGGATACGCTGGGCTGGATCTATTATCAAAAAGGGGCCTATGATGATGCCGTGCGGGAACTGAACCGGGCGTTGGCCCTGATGCCTGAAATCGCGACGGTAAACTACCATCTGGGTATGGCATATTATAAAAAGGGGAATGATATTCAGGCCAGGCAGCATCTGGAAAAGGTCCTGCAACTGGAAAGTGACTTCAACGAGGCGGACAAGATCAGGAATACGCTGAAAAAAATATACTAATTGAGAATCAGACGACAGGCATGAAGTATTTTCCATTAAAAATATTATTGCTGCTGCTCATCATGACGGTGACGGCCCATTTTGTTACGGTCAACCTGCTGGAAAAATATCTGGCGCATACCTATACCCGTGACATTGAGAATATTTATATCGGGAATACAAAACCGTTGTTCGAGGGGCAACTTCCTTTAAGTGAGGCCATCAGCAACAATATTGACGCTTTTTTCCAGGAAAAGTCGCTGATATTGAGCGGCGCAAGCGTGGATGCGCGTGTCGTCTCCGGTAATAATACCTGGGTTTACCCTTCTCCCCTGGACCTTAACACCGAAAGGCTATCACCACCGTCGGCGGCGGAAATCGCCGCTGAGAATTACCGGCTGATGAACCGTGGCATGTCCGTGTCGGTTAAAATCATCCTGGGTTGGAATTCGTTTCCGGTAGTCATTATTTTTATTGTTTATGTTTTTTGCGCGGCGGGTGTGTTTGTCTTTTTTTATCTGGCCGGAGCTCGCAAGGCAAAACGGGAAGCCGAAAAAAAAGAGCGGGAAATCCGTCGTTTGCGGGAGCTTGAAAAACATCATCAGGGCCTTGCGGAGGAACTGAATAAGGAAAAAGAACTGCTGGAGCAGGATATTGAGGAAACTAAAAAATCACTTCTGGAATATAAGGTAAGTGCTGACAAGAATGAAGAGGCCATGATTGATGAAATTATTTCCCTGGAGGAAAAAATTCAGAAAAACATGGAACTGGCCGAAACCCTGCGTGAACAGAACCAGGCTTTGCAGGATATCACCCAGCGTTTTGAAAAGGAAAAACAACGCGGCGCCAAAAAATCTTCTGTTTACGGCAATATCGAGAAGCGGTTTAAAACACTTTACAAAAACGTACTGTTTCATAAGCGTTTTTTTGACGGGTTTATCGATCTTGTGGACGACATGAAAATAAAGGCCGAAGAGGTCGTCCGGCAGTTGAACGATGACTTTGGCGGTGTAAAAATCAAGCGCAAGGTCGAACTCCAGAAGAGCCGGGAAAAGATATTTGAGATCATTTTTGCTTATAACGGCCGATTGTATTTTCGCAACACCAAAGATGGCAAAGTCGAGATACTGGTTGTCGGCACAAAAAATACACAGGTGAAGGATCTGGGTTTTCTGGATACATTATAAGTTTAGACTTTTTACGAGTGTATCATATATGAACACGAAGAATTCAAAACGGATGATATCCGAACGGGCGCAGCAGATATCGCCCTTTCTGGTGATGGATATACTCGAACGGGCCAGCGTAATGGAGAATGAGGGGGTTGACGTCATCCACCTTGAGGTGGGCGAACCGGACTTCCCTGTCCCGCCGTCAGTTAAAGATGCCACGATTGAAGCACTTCAGGGGGATTTTACCTGCTATACACACAGTCTGGGAGACATCAGGCTGAGGAAAGCGATCTGCCGACATTATGGCGACAGGTACGGCGTTGCCGTGTCCCCTGACAGGGTAATGGTCACTGCCGGCACCTCACCGGCCATGCTGCTGATTTTTGCGGCCCTTCTGGAGCCGGGTGATGAGGTCCTTCTGTCCGACCCCCATTACGCCTGTTATCCCAATTTTGTCCGGTTTTCCGGCGGAAATCCCGTTATGGTGAAAGTCTTTGAAGAAGACGGATTCCAGTTGTCCCCAAAGGCCGTTGAACATGCTTTAACTGCCGCGACCCGGGCCATTATCATAAATTCCCCGGCCAATCCGACCGGTGCGGTATTATCCGAACAGCGAATGAATGAGATAGCTGACCTGCCGGCGTATATTATTTCAGATGAAGTATATCACGGCCTGGTTTACGAGGGAGAAGAACATTCCATTCTTGAATTTACTGATAACGCCTTTGTGCTGAACGGATTCTCCAAGTGTTATGCCATGACCGGCCTGCGCCTGGGGTATGTTATCATGCCGGAGGCTTTTGTCAGGACAGTCCAGGTGCTGCACCAGAATTTTATGATATCCGCCAATTCACTGGCCCAGCAGGCAGGTATCGCGGCCCTGGAAAAAGCGGCAGGAGATGTCGCCGGAATGCGGGAAACCTACGACAGGCGCCGTCGCTATATGATAAAACGCCTGAAAGATATGGGTTTCGGGCTGGCGGTGGAACCGACCGGTGCTTTTTATGTGTTTGTAAATGCCGCTCATATTGAGAATGACTCACTCCGTCTGGCATTTGATATTCTCGAGAAAGCCCATGTGGGTGTCACCCCGGGCATTGATTTCGGTAGTAACGGTGAAGGCTACCTGCGGTTTTCTTACGCTAATTCAATGGAAAATATAACCAGAGGCCTTGATCGGGTGGAACGCTATCTGGCGCAGAAAAAGGATTGACTTGATATGGAAAGCGTCATGCCGGAAGACAGCCCGGTGAGAATTAAAAAAGGCGAATGTGTCACGCTGGATGTCGAGTCTCTGGCTTTCGGCGGGCGCGGGGTGGCAAGGATAAACGGCCTGGCCGTTTTTATAGACGGTGCTGTTCCTCAGGACAGGGTTGTGGCCAGGATCGTAAAAAAGAAAAAACGGTTTGCCGAAGCCCGTCTGATGGACGTGATAAGGCCTTCCCCTTTTCGCATGGCCCCCCGATGCCGTTATAGCGGTTTCTGCGGGGGATGCCGCCTTCAAATTCTCGCTTACGACAAGCAGCTTGAATACAAAAGACAGCACGTCGTTGATTCTCTGGCTCACATTGCCCTGATGCCGGACATTACCGTTCATCCGGTTATGCCGGCGCAACCGGTTTTTGAATATCGCAATAAGATGGAATTCTCCTGTTCAGATCGGCGGTGGCTGCTGCCCCAGGAAATGGGACAAGATGATATTGAAGCCGGCTTTGCCCTGGGATTGCATGTGCCCGGCACGTTTAATAAAATTCTGGACATTGAACAATGCCTGCTTTTTCCGGATTATGGTAATCAGCTTCTGTCCGAAGCGCGGAATTATATCCGGCAATCACCGCAGCCGGTGTATGGATTGCGGTCCCATACCGGTTTCTGGCGTTTTGTCATGCTGCGGCACACGGTGGCCCTGGACCAATGGATGGTCAACATTATTACCGCGTTTGAAGATCGTGAAGCGGTTCAGCCCCTGGCGGACAAGATTGCGGAAAAGTATTCCCGGGTTGTCTCGGTGATCAATAATATCAATACCCGGAAAGCCGCCATCGCAGTCGGGGAACGGGAAATATTACTTTACGGTGATGCCGTTATTGAAGACCGGTTGGGTGATTTTTGTTTTGATATTTCGGCCAACTCTTTTTTTCAGACCAACACCCGTGGCGCGGAAAAGTTGTACCGGATGGTCGAATCTTACGCCGGGTTGACCGGAACGGAAACGGTGATCGATCTTTATTGCGGAACCGGAACCATCGCTATCTGGCTGGCCGGAAAAGCCCGGCATGTGGTCGGCCTGGAAATAAACGATGCCTGTGTCGCCGATGCCGAGCGGAACCGCGAAAAAAACAATGTGCGGAACGTCGAATTCATCACCGGCGATATTAGGGACACCTTTTCCCGGCTCGATCGGCGGGCCGATGTCATGATTATTGATCCCCCCCGGGCGGGCATGCACCAGGATGTCGTAAAACAGGTGCTGGACATGGCCCCGCCGAAAATCGTCTATGTCTCCTGCAATCCCGCCACCCTTGCCCGGGATATCGGCCTGTTAAAGGAAAAATACAACGTAGCTGAAGTACAGCCGGTGGACATGTTTCCCCATACCCCGCATATCGAATGTGTCGCCAGGCTGATACGGAGAGATATAGATGAATGAAACACATATTAACGGATCGTTGATTCTGGCCTCCAAGTCTCCCCGGCGAAAATATTTACTGGAACAGGCCGGCCTGGACTTTTCGGTGGTTGTCAGCCGGGTCAGCGAATCCGCCATACCATGGTCTGATCCGGAGACCTATACCCGTGAGTTAGCCTTGGCCAAGGCCCGGGAAGTAGCCGGGCGGTTCCCGGATAGCTGGGTCATTGGGGCGGACACCATTGTCATGGCAGGTGACGATCTGCTGGAGAAACCGGAATCCAGGGATGACGCCCGGCGGATGCTGACTCGCTTGAGCGGTGCCGTGCATCAGGTTTTTACGGGCTTTTCCGTGATGCATAAGGATAAGGTTCATGTTCATGCCGAAACCATACGGTCGGATGTCCGTTTTAAACCCTTGTCAACCGGGGAAATCGAATGGTATGTTCATACCGACGAGCCTTATGACAAGGCCGGCGCCTATGCCATTCAGGGGCTGGGTTCGTTTCTGGTTCAATCGGTCAACGGTTCGTATACAAATGTAGTGGGGCTGCCGGTCTGCGAGGTAATGGATTATCTTTTACATCATAATATTGTTCAGCGGAAAGTGGTAGCGGATAACCAGGGGCCGGGGAGGGACGGTGTCTGAAGACAACTCAATCCGGGAAAAGTTATCATTGATCCGGAAGCGTATCCGGGCCGCGGCGGTCGATTGCGGTCGATCGCCGGAAGAGATCAGGCTGGTGGCGGTCAGCAAAACCAAATCCGTGGAAACAGTGGCCCGGGGGATCGCCGCCGGCATAACCGACCTGGGTGAAAATTACATCCAGGAGGCCAGAGAGAAGATAGCCGCTCTGTCCTCTCACGATGTAACCTGGCATTTTATCGGCCACCTGCAGTCCAATAAAGCAAGGTACGCGGTCGGCCTGTTTGACCTGATCCACACCATTGATTCCGTTAAGCTGGCCCATGAAGTAAACAGGCAGGCCCTTCGCCAGGGAATCGTGCAGAAAGTACTCATCCAGGTGAATATCGGACAGGAAGCGACCAAATCGGGTGTCCTTGCTGAAGAGACGACTGCTCTGGCCCTGGCCGTCAGTTCGCTGGACAACCTTTCTCTTGAGGGGTTGATGACACTGCCGCCCATGTTTAACGCCCCGGAACAGGCGCGCCCCTGTTTCGCTGCCGTGCGCAAACTGGCCGAAAAGATCGCTGCTGAACAGATACCGAATATCCGGATGGCCGAGCTTTCCATGGGCATGACCGGTGATTTCGAGGCGGCCATTGCGGAAGGGGCAACCATTGTCCGTGTCGGCACCGCCATTTTCGGAGAGCGACAATGAAAATCCTGCTTCATATCTGCTGTGCGCCCTGTGCCATCTATCCCGTAAATTTATTAAGAGAACGGGATATAACCGTCATGGGCTATTTCCATAAAAGCAATATTCATCCTTACAGCGAGTGCCTGAAGCGGCAGCAGGCACTGGAAGAATACAGCGCGGACATTGACCTTCGGGTGATCTATCAGGACGGGTATGACATGGAAACCTTTATCCGTAATGTCGTTTTCAGGGAGGCCGAACGCTGTCGTTACTGTTATCATGACCGGCTCAGAGCAACCGCACTTACGGCCCGGCACGGCAAATTTGATGGTTTTTCATCCACCCTTCTTTACAGCAAGTTCCAGAAACATGAGCTGATCCGGGAGATCGGTGAGTCTGTCGGCCGGGAAACGGGTGTGCGTTTCTACTATGAAGATTTTCGCCCGGGCTGGAAAGAGGGGATTGAAGCGTCAAAGCAGTCAGGGCTATATCGCCAGCAGTATTGTGGCTGCGTTTACAGTGAGAAGGAGCGCTTTTATCACCCGGAAAAAAAGTGATAAGCGCACGATTCAAAATAAAAAAGGATCTTCTTCAATTTAGCGGGAGTACAGGGTTCAAGGGGTTCTTATCCAGGACCGTTGACTGAATTGAAAATTATGCTATCCATGTACTACCACTAATCGCGAGATTCAGTGGGGCGTGTTTTCCAGGTAGTGCTCAGCCGTGTGGGTCGCCATGGCGGCGTCTCCGACCGAGGTGGTTATCTGCCTTAAGGCAGTTGATCGGACATCTCCGGCCGCAAACACACCGGGAACCGATGTGTTCATTTCCTGATCGGTGATAATAAAACCGTAATCGTCGGTCTTTACGGCCTCGCCCAGAAACTCGGCGTTGGGCTTAATGCCCACCCAGATAAAACAGCCGTTGACATCAATGTCCCGGGTCTGATCGGTCTTGACGTTCTTCACGGTGACTTTTTCCACGTTGGTCAGGCCGCCCCCGATTTCAGTGACGACGCTGTCCCAGACCATTTCGATTTTGTCGTTGGCCAAAGCCCGTTCTTGGAGGATCTTCGTTGCCCGGAGTTGATCCCGACGATGAATCAGGTAGACTTTTTGAGCGAATTTCGTTAGGTAAAGCGCTTCCTGAACGGCTGTGTCGCCGCCGCCCACGGCCGCTACGATTTTATCACGGTAAAAAGGCGCGTCGCAGGTGGCACAGAAGGAGATTCCCTTACCGTAAAAACGATCTTCACCGGGTACTCCCAGTCGGTTGGGAGAGGCGCCGGTGGCAACGATAACCGCCCGGCAGGTGATGGTGCCGGAATCGGTTGTTATCTTTTTGATGTCCTGTGAGAAATCGACAGCCGTTACTTCCGCTGATTCAATGGGAACATTCAGATTGCCGGCCTGTTCACTCATTTTCATGACCAGATCCGCCCCACTGATACCGTCCGGAAATCCGGGATAATTTTCAATCCAGTCGGTTGTCAGAACCTGACCGCCGGGGGTGATTTTTTCAAGCAGCACCGCGTCCAATCGGGCCCGTGCCGCGTAAATACCTGCAGTCAGTCCGGCCGGGCCGCCGCCGATAATAACCAGTTCATGATCTGTTGTTGTCATTATTGCTGACCTGTTATGTTTATCCGATAGCTTTATTCAGGGTCTCTTCCAGTTTTGCTTTGGGAACCATGCCGACAATTTTTTCCGCAACTTCCCCGTCCTTGAAAAGAATCAGGGTCGGAATCGCCTGAATACCGAATTTGGTCGG
Source organism: Desulfosudaceae bacterium (assembly GCA_963674745.2). Classification (GTDB taxonomy): domain Bacteria; phylum Desulfobacterota; class Desulfobacteria; order Desulfobacterales; family Desulfosudaceae; genus JBFMDX01. The sequence goes on from CAXXDV010000003.1 coordinate 800,156, forward strand.
TGTGGCCGGATTGTTATCGACATTGCATTTAGCAAATTTGATTTTACCGGAAAATTCGTTGGCCAATTCTTCGACGATCGGTCCAATGGCTTTACACGGGCCGCACCATGGTGCCCAGAAATCGACAAAGACCGGAAGGTCTGACTGCATCACATCACTTTCGAAACTGTCGTCGCTGATTTCGAATACATTATCCGCCATTGATGGCCTCCTTTTTGTGACTGCGGTATTTGCCTGCGGCCCCTTTTTTCGGGCCGTTCAGGGTGTCAGAAACACTTTTTTGTGACTATCATAAAAAAAAATTGACCGCAAGTTAATAATCCAGGGATAAGTTTGTTTTTTAATGACGGAAATCGTCTGGTCTGATTCAGGCGCGGATCGAATATCCGGTTCAAAAAAACGGTGAAATGTCATATGCCGACAACGACTCTGTTTTTTCCCTGTTGCTTGCCGGTATAAAGGGCCATGTCCGCCCGTTTGATGCAGCTCTCAATCGTGTCATCCGTCCCATTGTACTGGCTTAAACCGAATGTCATGGTGACGGGAATGGAAATGCCGTTATGGATGATGATGGCTGTTTCAATTTTTTGCCGTATCCGTTCCGCTACCAGCTTACCGTTTTCAATGTCGGTTTCAATCAGCATGATCAGGAACTCTTCACCGCCCCACCGGGCGGAGCAGTCAATACCGCGTATCTGGTCTTTCAACAACCGTGCGATCGATTTTAAGACATAGTCACCGGCGTCATGCCCGTAACTGTCGTTCAATGCCTTGAAATTGTCGATGTCGCCCATTATCAGTGTGAATGCATTGTTCAGGCGCGTTTGGCGCTGTTGTTCATTCCTGATTCTTTCAAACAGGTCCCGTCGGTTGGAAAGGCCGGTCAGGTGGTCCCGTTTTGAAGCAAATTCAAATTTATCTTTTTCTTTACGGATATATTCGAACAGCAGTTGCTGTGACGACTCATAATAATAAAGAATAAAAGTAAGAATCATGTAAATGACGGCATAGCGGACGATCACAAAAATAGAATAGGGCGCTGAACCCATTATGCGCTCCGGTGCCGTCATGAGGACCAGGGCGACGGCAAAGTAAGCCAGGCTCATGGCCATACCCGCCTTTTTTCCCAGTATGGAAAAAACCACCGCCGGGGGTACGAACGCCCATAAAAAATAGGAAATTTCCTGTCGGCCAAACACAACCGTTATAATAGAAATACCCATGAAAACAATACTGATTATCCAGTAAACGATCAGTCCCTTTTCTGTTTTATTGAGATAAATCAGTCCGATGAAGGCACCGATCAGTGCCACCACGTCCGCCGCTGCAATCCAGTCGTTTCCGGAATAAAGATGGTAAATCGAAAATGATATCATGGTCATTATGCTGGCGACCAGGATAACAACCGCCGGTATCCTTCGGTGCCTTTCCATCGGCTTGAGAAATCTCGGGCTCCCCAATCTCACGACGGATTTGATTAAACCAGACGGGGGATGATTGGTGCGTCTGTTTTTCATGATTTAGTATTATAACGATAAAACACGGAAATAAAAAGCATAATTATTTTCACCGTCGGCATCGGGGGACGGTTATGTGATGGTTTGCAGCCGGGTTTTGACGAGCCGTTTCCCCATGGCAATGAGCATTAGTACCGGCGGCAGGCCGTATGGCTGCGGCGTAATACTGTTATCACACACAAACAAATGTTTGATTTGTGTTTCCAGGTCAATGTTGACGATATGGCCGATACGGGCGGTACCACCCGGGTGTCCCAGCCTTACCGGCGTGTGAACGATGGAACCGGGCTTACAGCCGGCCTGCGCCAGGATTTTTTCATTCAAAAAAGCACCTCTGTCCAGTTTTTGCCGGTCTTCCACTGCCAGGGCCTTGGAAAAAGATTCGTCAGGGAAAACCCGGCCGCCGATACTGTCGGAAATTTTGCACATGACACCCATCAAACGGTGATGCTTGAGGATTTTCGGAATATGACTGATCCCTTTATAAAACAGTTGAAGCAGGTGTGATGGCCAGGGGTCGATGAGGTCTGCGATTAGGATGCCCTCGGCCATATAATCAAAGGTACCGCCGCACATGGTGATATCGGCCCGCATTCCTGGCCCCTGGTATTTTTCGGCACATCCGGTTGATATGATCAGGGGGTCGCCGATAAAACCCCGGCCGGCTTCATCAAGCCCGGAGCGGTTCAAGATACCGGGGGTTCCCATTCCGCCGGCCGCGATGACAACGGTGTCGGCCATAACCCGTAAGGGGCCCCGGGGTGTAGATGCAGTTACGCCGACGGCCTGAGCGTTTTCAACCATGACCCGGTCCACCCGGGCACGGTTGACCAGTGTCGCGCCGTTATCCCTGGCCTGATAAGCGAAATTCCGGGCGGTCCACTTGGCACCTTTTTTACATCCATACATGCAGCAGGAGCAGTCCAGGGTGCATTTTTCAGCGTTGATAAATTTGTCTACCGGGGACCAGTTCATTCCCAGTTCCCGGGCAGCATTCATGATATGACGGGAAGACTCGCCGATATGACTCTCCGGCAGGGGACTAATGCTTAGTTCGGCTTTAGTCTCTTCGACATAGGTTTTCAAGTCGATGCCGTATTCGTCAGTCAGCCAGTCCGGAGGCATGATCGCGGAGGCGCCGTAAATCATCGTGCTGCCGCCGGTCGTCAGGGCACGGATGGCATTGAGACCCTCTTTTGACCATTTGAAACCCATTCGATCCGCCATCAGGGCGGTCCCCAGAAAGTTCCCGTAAAACTGGTGATCCCGGCCGCGTTCGAGCATAACAACCCGCTTGCCCAGGGCGGTCAATTCTTTTGCCACCGTTGATCCCCCCGGACCGGTACCTACCACAACCGCGTCTGCCTGGAGCTCTTTTACATTTTCCATATCTTCCTCTTGTGATTGTCCTGATTCTTATGTTTAAACGGGTGGCTCTGGCTGTTCAGCCAACGCCCCCACATCCAGGGGGATCCCTTTATTTTTATCTTCACAGAGAATAATCGCCTTTTGCGGACAGGTGGTCTCACAAACACCGCAACCAAAGCATTTATGGGGATCAATGTGCAGTTTTTCGTCAAGGACGGCTCTGGCTTTAAACGGACAGGCATCAACGCATGCGCCACAGAGATCGCACAACGACGGGTCAACGACCGGGGAGAACCCCGAGGGCAGCAGCATGCCGGGTGGTTGAAGCATCTCGGCATAGATTTCGTTAAAATCCTTCTGTATGTTCATTACACCGCAGCAGCAGGAGCAGCAGTTGCAGATAGCGAACAAACGGTCGCCCAGGGCGTCTTTGAAAAAAGCATTATGAATAAAACCGGCTTCATGGGCCTGCCTGAGGATCTCCAGTGCTTCATCCCGGGTAACATAATTCACATTCAGCGCCTGACCGTGTTGTACGGCATAAGTTGCGAAAGGCTCTCCCACAAACATGCATACATGAATCGGTTCACAATGATCTTTTTTGCGTTTCCGGCAGGAACAGTCACCAACGGCGATGACGTCCGGGCTTTTCATGACAATCTGGTTGACCTGTTTATAGGTCAGCACCTTTTCCGCTTTGGCCGGTTCGACACTGAGATCGCGGTTCAGTTCGAGAATTTTTCTGGCGTGTTCATATTTTAAAACCTTACCGTGATAGCGGTCCGGCACGAACCTTAAAAATTCCCGTATTAACGGCCAGTGATACCAGGCCCGGGGGACATGTTTTTGAATCAGTTCGTAGGTCGTGGCCAGGATGTTGACGTAGCGGCGGGTGTTGCCCAGGTAAAACATGGCGTGAAAAAAATGAAACGGGTGGCGGCGATTATGGAGCCTCCAGAGATCTAAAGGCCTTCCGGTGTATGTGTCCGGGGGCTGTTTTGATGAGGATTCAGTTGAACGTTTTTCCATCAGCAACTCCGTGTCAAGGGTTGAAGGGAATTGACTTGTTAGTCGATGTATAATATATGGTGCTAAAGTTTCCTTGTCAACTGAAAAAAATCCGTTTGAAAAGCAATTGCCCGATATGTCACGAGTTGATCCGGACCGAGCCCCGGTCTTTTTTGCAAAAAGCAGGTCATATAATCATGTAGGGGCACCCCCCTGTGGGTGCCCTTTCATCGGCCGGCCCCTGGAATTATTGTTTTCACCAATTGCACATTAATTTATAAATTCCAGATTGTTGTCCTGATTCCAGTTTGCATCGATAAAGACAAAATGATATGATTATTAAAAAATAACTTTAAAGCGTAGTTGCGCTAAATTCCTTAAAAGAGGCTTTTTTATGGAAAAACCAAGGGTCATTCTTCGGGCTTGTCCGGAATATCATCAGGACATGATTTCCGGGATTTTGAAGGAAACCGTCGCTGATCTGAACATTTCATTTTCAGGCAATGTGCTTGTAAAGCCCAATGTGGTGACGGCCAATCGCAAGTATATTCATAATTCCTATACCCATCCATCGGTTGTCGCTGCTATGGCGGAGAGAATCAAAAAAGACAATCCGCGCCGCCTGGTCATCGGCGAGTCCGGCGGATACGGCATCCCTTCACGTCTGTTTTTAAAAGAAGCCGGTTATTATGAAATGGCCCGTCGAAGCGGGGTGGAATTGTTGGACTTTAATGAACATCCAGTGGTCGAAACCGTTCTCGAAAAGGCCCGATGGCACAAGCGCATTCTGCTCTCAAAATATATCGCCGAGGCTGACGTCAAGGTATGGATGCCCAAGCTCAAATACCATATTTTTGCTTCCATCACCAATTGCCTGAAGCTCAACATCGGGATCCTGGTCCATAAAGAGCGGATGCTTTACCATGATCACCGCATTCACGAAAAAATCGTGGACCTTTTAGAAGCCGGCTACCCTGACCTGATTGTGTCCGATGCCGTTGACATTACCTATGGTTTTGAGTCAGCGCCTTATCCGGTCCGCCTGGGATTGCTCATGATTGCCGACCATCCCCTGGCGGTCGATGTGGTGGCCGCTCACATCATGGGCTACGACCCCCACGAAGTGACGCACCTGAAGATCGCGGCCGAACGGGGGTACGGTTCACTGGATATTGATGATATTGATGTCTCCGGGGATATCGACCTGGCGAAACTCAAACAGCGTCCCAAGGGTGAACATCGATTGTTTCAGGTGCTCAACGAACTGGATACGCCTATCCGTTTTTTCACCGGTCAGGCCTGGGATACAGGCATGATCTGCGATGGCGGGTGTGAAGGGGCGGTTAAAGGATGCCTGGGCACCATTGAAAAACGCCGGCCCGGTTCGCTGAGAAAAGCCCGGGCCGGCGGCATTGTCTGCGGGGTGTACGAGGGAGATGTCGTCATGCCGGACAAACCGGTCCTGCTGGTCGGCGACTGCACCCGGGTGGAAGGACGGCTGGAAGCGAAAAAGATTTATCGCGTCAAAGGTTGCCCCATCGGGGCACGGGCGTTGATGCTGAAAGTTCCTTTTATTTTCAAACTGCCCAGCCCCATGCTGGACGCGCGGGATGCGACCCTGTTTATCTGGAATTCGATTGTTAAGGTAATGCAGATCGGCAAAAACCGGTTTTTCAATTTTTTTTAGTAAACCGGGTTATTCTTGATTGAATATCTCGCGGATTTTGGTTTCCAACGCTTTTTTGGTAAACGGTTTTTCGATAAAGTTCATGCCTTCCTCCAAAACACCCTGGCTGGCGATGATATCGGCCGTATATCCGGACATGAACAGGCACTTGATATCCGGACGAAGGGGGGTCAGTTGTTTGGTCAGTTCCGCGCCGTTCATTTCCGGCATGATGACATCACAGATCATCAGCTGGATATCCCCTTTGTATTCTTCTGCCAGGCGGAGGGCTTCGGCCGGGGTCCCGGCCGGTAAAACCTTATAGCCCAGTTTTGTTAACATCATCCGGCACATTTCCAGAACCTCGGGGGCATCTTCTACCAGCAGTACGGTTTCCCACACGCTGGGTACCGTCACGGGCGGGGCGGTTTCTTCCGGAGAAGTATCCGGTTTTGTCTGTCGGGGAAAATAAACCGTGAAAACGGTTCCCTGTCCGGGTTCGCTGTCCACATAAATAAAGCCATTGTTCTGCTTGATGATACCGTATACGGTCGCCAGCCCCATGCCTGTTCCCTGGCCAACTTCACGGGTGGTGAAAAAAGGGTCGAAAATCTGTTTTTGCATTTCCCGGTCCATGCCGCAGCCGTTATCACTCAGGGCCAGCATCACGTATTCACCGGGGACAAAACCGGGGAGTTCGGGGTGTTCGTCCATATAATGCTGATCCAGCGAAGCGTTGGCCGTCGTGATGATGATCTCTCCTTTGCCGGAAATGGCACTGCGGGCATTGGCCGTCAGGTTCATCAGGATCTGGTCCAATTGAACGGGGTCGAGTTTGACGGTCCATAAATCAATGCCAGGTATCCAGTTCAGGTCGATGTTTTCGCCGACAATCCGCCGCAACATGCGGATCATACTCTCCACCGAGCGGTTTAAATCAATGGTTTTGGGCGAGACAATCTGCTTGCGGGCAAAACCCAGCAGCTGGCTGGTCAGTTCCGCCGAGCGCTGAGCGGCCTGCTCAATGGATTCAAAGGCCTGGCGGGTGCTCATGTCCGACCCGGTATCTTCCAGCATTACCTGGACATGGCCGAGGATGACGCTGAGCATATTATTAAAATCGTGGGCAATACCGCCGGCCAGGCGGCCGATGGATTCCATTTTTTCCTTTTGCCGGATCCGGACTTCCATTTCCTTCTGTTCGGTAATATCCCTGATTAAGCAGGCAAACTGGTTGGGCGCGGGGGAAAAGGACGAGACGTGAAAAAACTTCTGGAGTTCTGCGGTATAATTTTCAAAGGTTGCCGGCGAGCCGGTTATTGCGACTTGACCGAACGTTTCAATCCAGTAGTGTTCGGTTTCGGGCAGCACTTCCATAACGGTTTTCCCGATAACCTCTTCGGCTTTTAACCCGGTCATTTTTTCAAAGGCCGGGTTGACGGCCAGATAACGGTAGTCTACGGGTTTCCCCTGCGGGTTCAGGATAATTTCATGCAGCGCAAAGCCGCTGAGCATTTCATGGAAAAGCATATGATAATTGCGTTCCACCTGCCGGTATTGGGTAATATCGCGGGCAATGGAAAGGACAGAGGTGACATCCCCCTGGAGGTTAAATTCCGGTTGCAGGCGCCAGTTGAAAATCATCGGGCCATGCTTGCTTTCAAGTGAGGTCTCGGTTTCATATGGGACGCCGCTGTTGAATACCTTTTGCAGCGTTTTTTCCCAGAAACGGCAAAAGTCTTCGGAAAAACCCAGCTCGCGATGGGTTCGGCCGATAATCCCTTCAGGCGGCGTGTCGATTACCCGGCTGATGTTTCCAGAGACGAACAGGTGCCGCCCGTCTTGATCAAAACGCATGACAATATCGGGCAGCCCTTCGAGCAGACTCCGGTATTTTTGTTCATTCTCGCGCAGGGCATCTTCTGTTTTCCTTTGTTCGGTTATATCATGGAACACACAGTGCGTTCTTTGAAAGCGGCCGGCACTGTCCCGCTGGATTTTACCGTTGAAATATACCAGAATGGTCGACCCGTCCTTTTTCAGCATTTCGAATTCAACCCCTAGAATTTCACCAATAGACTTGAATATGGGGAAGTTCTCCTTGAAGTAAATAGCGTAATCAGGATGAGTGAAATCGCCGAAATTTCTTCCGATCAATTCTTCCCGCTGATAGCCGAGAACTTGAAGAAAGGCTTTGTTGACTTCGATGAAATTCCCCTGTTCATCCAGGGATTGGTAGGGTATGGGGGCATTTTCAAAAAGAAGCCGGAACCGGTCCTCACTCATTCTTAATGCCGTTTCTGCCTTTTTGTGCTCGGAAATATCCGTGGCGATGCTCATCAAAGCCGGCTGGCCGTGCCACCGGGTTTTTTTAGCATAAACCAGCAAAGGAAAGACAGAACCGTCCTTGCGAAAATGACGGACTTCAAACGAGGCTTCTCCTTTTTCCTCAATCAAGTTCATTCGCTCGGCAATCAGCGCCTCGCTTTCCGGCACGTCCAGTTGATGTACGTTCAGGGCCAGGAATTCGTTTTTCTCATTATAACCGTGGAGTTCCAGCGTTTTGCGGTTGACGTACAGCAGGTTCCCTTCAAAATCATGAATCGTGATGGAATTCGGTGCCACATCAAGCAGCTCTGCCATTGTATGGAGCCGCTCGGCGTTTCTGTTTATTTTTTTAAGCACCCGGCGGATCAGGCCGGTAAATCTGGATTCCGTGACGTCATTCATTTATTGACCGACTTTTTTTTGAAAATTTTTTGGCGGTTATTATCATCGAAAATATGTATGAAAACCGGTGAGAAAAAAAATATTTTTTTAATTCTTTTAACCCATTACAAAACTCAACAAATATGTCAATTTATTTTTTCAACCGAAAACCATCGCTTGTCGTCTTCGTCTGTTCTCCGATGAATCGGACTATGTTATAATGATGATTGAATTCCGCATGTTATTCATGGTATTTTAAAAAACAGATATCCCATTCGGTTCTTGTGTCGCCGGCGGATATCGAGATGGATGTTTTTTCCCAGGTAAAATCAATTCGGGGGGCTTTTGGATAAACGCTTAAAAAGAAGCAGTGAAATCGTAAGATTGCTTAAACAGCAGAATGGCGCCACGGTTCGGGAGCTGGCCCAAGCCCTTGGTGTATCGGAAATGACCGTTCGCCGTGATTTAAATGTTTTGTCCGGACGGAACATCATCAAGCTGGTTCACGGCGCGGCCATTTTCAACCCGGATCATGATCCGGAAAACGGACGGGAACTTGCCTACCATCTGCTGGACGAAGAAGACCACATGCGCCGTGAAAAGGTGCGTATCGGCCGCAAGGCGTCATCCCTGGTCAAACCGGGTGATGTAATTATTATTGATACCGGAACGACCACCGATCATCTGGCCCGTCATCTTCCGGACATGAATGCGCTGACGGTGATCTGTTACAACATGAATATTCTGCTGCACGTGCGAAACAAAACCAATTGCCGCCTGATCATGGCCGGCGGGGTTTTTCACGAAAACACCCAGATGTTCCAGAGTGAAGAAGGAGAAGCGCTGATCAGGAGAATCCGCGCCACCAGGGCATTTATTTCCGCGGCCGGTATCAATGAAAGCCTGGGGGTGACCTGCGCCAACCAGTATGAGGTTGAGGCCAAAAAGGCCGCCATGGGATCTTCCCAGCAGAAAATACTTCTGGCCGATTCCACCAAGTTCGGCCGGGTCCAGCAGGCTCATTTTGCCGACCTTTCTGATTTTGACATGGTCATTACAGACCGTAAAATATCCGCTGTTTTCGCTGAACAAATCCGTTCCATGGGAATAACCCTGCACCAGACCTGAGCCTTTTTGAACATTACCCTGATATGTTTTTTTTGACTGGAATATCCGGGTTTATTATTCGGTTGACAATCAGGATTGAAATGTTATAATAACAACAAAAATAGTTAAAATAATAACAAATGGTGCCTGATGCTTTGAGCCGTTTACGGCAGTTTGTATTTCCAATAACACCGCTTTATTTTCAACCAATTGTTTTTTTTGTGTATAAATTAATAGCTATCGAAAAAACATGAAATCTTCGGGCCAGGCTGGCCGTTGGGAGCGTTCCCATGACGTCTCATTTAATTTACTGTGCGGGTCCTTGTGCTACTCCGGAAGACAGGTGGCAGCTTGATGCGTTGGAAAGGGCACTCAAATCCTGCGGCTATCAATCATATCTGCCTTTCCGGGACGGACTGGACCGGTTTTATCAGAATTTGGCAGGCAATGATGAGGAAACCCGCCTTAAATTGTCCGGGGCTGCTTTTGCTTTAAACCTTTTCCGACTCGTCGAAAAGTGTGATGCCGTGGTTTTTTCCATGAACGGACGCGTGCCGGACACCGCCGGCACCATTATGTCTGCTGTCGCGTCCATGTCCGGTATTCCGGTTGTGCTTTGCAAGCAGGATTATCGCAGCACATTCCACGGCCAGGACAATGCCATGATTACCGGCCTTAGCCGCACTTTTTCCACAATGCCCGATCCCCAGTCGGCTGCAAAAGCCGTGGCCGGAGAGATTCTGTTTCGGAAAGCCACCAACCGGAGTCGTCAATTGCCTCAGGTTATGCAAGAAACAATTGATCTGGGCCGGAAACTGGATGCTATACCGGCCGGTCATCAGCCCCTGTCGTCGGAAGATGTCCCGGCCACGTTAACCAGGGCGCTGGCACTTTATGACGAATCTGTTTCGTCCGCGATTAATGCATTTAAGAAACATGCTATCGGACACCCGTCGTCCACTGCCGGAACCACCCGGGCAAAGGGCATGGTGTATTGTTCCGGCCCGCTTTTCTGCCCCGGGGAAGTAAAAGAGATGGCGGATATTGCCCGGTCATTGGAATCATCCGGGTGGAAAACCTATCTGCCCCACCGGGACGGTATGGAAGCATTTGTCATGAAGCATACCGATAATTATGCGGCCAACCTGTTGCGGCCCCTGGTCCGCTTTTTTCATCGTCTGACCTTTGCCGTTGATGTTTACTACCTCTTGAAATGTGACGGCCTTGTTTTTAACATGAACGGCCGGGTGCCGGACGAGGGCGGGGTGGCTGAAATCGGAATGGCGTTCGCAGCCGGAAAACCGGTGGTGTTGTACCGGAAAGCCATGCCAGGCGCGTTTTACGAAACGGTTGATGCCATGGTTGTGGCTGTCGGAATACCGGCATCGCCGGTTGCTTCTATCGATCATATCTCCGGGCAGTTGGAACAGGTTGATCCGGCCCGATATCGGATGGATGATCTGACCGGCAAAACCCTGGAACTGCTGCCCTCTCATATGCACAGCATCGCCCGGCTGGGACAAAAAGCGGTCCGGATGATGAAATGGTTGGCGTTTATCAAACCCGAAAGTCTGTTTTAGATAATACCCTTGACCCCTCGACCACTTGAATCCTTGAACCCTTAAAGCCGTCAAACCGGATAAACGTCAAAAAAGTATAACAGGAGATTGAAACGAAAATGAAGAAACCAGAAATATGCGTGGTCGGTTCATGCGCCATGGACCTGATCAGTTATGTCGACCGTCTACCGGTTCTCGGTGAGACCCTTCATGGAAAACGTTTTGCAATGGGGTTCGGCGGTAAGGGCGCCAACCAGGCGGTTATGGCCGCCAAGCTGTCCGCCCGGGTGACCATGGTCACCAAGCTGGGCAAGGATATCTTTGGTGAAAATACCCTGAGAAATTTTCAGCAGTACGGCATCGACACCACTCATGTTCATTTTACCGACCGCGCCTTTTCCGGGGTGGCACCCATTGCCGTCGACCCCCAGGGCAACAATGCCATCATCATTACACTGGGGGCAAATAATGAATTGACGGTTGAAGAAATCCAGGCTGCCCGTTTGGCCATCGCCAGGGCCGATGTGCTGATCTGTCAGAACGAGATCCCCCCTCATATCAGCCTGGCGGCTATGGAAATTGCCCGTCAGGCGGGCGTCCGCACCATCTATAATCCCGCTCCGGCCCTAAAAGATGTGCCGGAAGCGCTTTTTGAACTGAGTGACCTGGTCTGTCCTAATCAAAGCGAAACCGAAATCCTGACCGGCCGGCCGGTGCATACCGTTGAAGAAGCGGAAAAAGCCGCCCGGCTGCTTATCAAAAGAGGTGCCGGCGCCGTTATCCTGACCCTGGGAGAAAAAGGCAGCCTGTATGTGACCGGGGATAATGTTTACCATGTGCCGGTAAGAAGAGTCGTTAAGGCGCTTGACACCACCGGTGCCGGTGACTGTTTCATGGGCAGCCTGGCCTTTTTTCTGGCAATGGGTGAACCGGTTGAAAAGGCCATGGATTGGGCCAACCAGGTGGCCGCCATCAGCGTTCAGGCCGAAGGCACGCAAAGCAGTTTTCCGGATATCGAGCAGTTACCGGATGCGATAAAGGATGTGGTTGCCGAAGGGCAAGAGGATTTAGACACCGGTGGTCAGAAAATGTCCCGGGAGCAAATGGCGGCCTGTATCGATCATACCATTCTCAAACCCGAAGCCGGGCCGTCGGACATCGACCGTGTCTGCGACGAAGCCGTGGATTACGGTTTTGCCGCGGTTTGCGTTAATTCGGGATGGATCAGGCGGGTGGCCGAACGGCTGGACGGATCGGCGGTCCGGGTCTGTTCCGTCATCGGTTTTCCCCTGGGTGCCATGAGCAGTGCCGCCAAGGCGGCCGAGGCACGGCAGGCGGTTGCGGACGGGGCGGATGAACTGGATATGGTCATTAACATCGGCGCCTTGGTGGCCGGTGATCTGGAACTGGTTGAGGCGGACATCCGGGCGGTTCGCCAGGCCGCTCCAGGTCCGATTGTCCTAAAGGTGATCATCGAAACAGCACTGCTGGATGATGAACAGAAGCGCCGGGCCTGCCTGATGGCTCGTGAGGCCGGGGCGGATTTTGTCAAGACCAGTACCGGTTTTGCCGCAAGCGGCGCTACCGTTCATGATGTGGCCCTGATGCGCGAAACCGTGGGCCCGCACACGGGCGTCAAGGCCAGCGGCGGGATCCGTGATTTTGAAACCGCCCTGGCCATGATCCGGGCCGGGGCGAACCGGATCGGCTGCGGCAGCAGTACGGCCCTGATGAAATAGATGTAGGGGCGGCCCCCCGTGGTCGCCCGATGAAAGGGCATTCACAGGGGGGTGCCTCTATTTAAATCACCTGCTTCAGCAGGTGCTGCGACAACCGCCGGGAAAGGCTGATAATGGTCAAAACCGGCGGCAGGCCCAGCTCAAAGGGGATGACACTGCCATCGGATACAAACAGGTTTTTGTATTGCGTTTCCAGGTTGGTATCGACAATATGACCGATGCGGCAGGTACCGCCGGGGTGGGCCGCACCCAGGGCGCCGTTCCAGACATCGGTTGCGCCCATGTTTTTCAGGATCCTGCGGGCCATGATCTTACCGCGGTTTAGTTTTTCCCGGTCCTGAGGCGTCAGGGGTTTGCAGACCCGGCCGTCAACATCGATAATACCGTCCATGACATCCCGGATTTTGGTCATGATACTGACCTGCCCCCTGTTTTTAAACACCTTTCCCGGTCGTCCGGCCAGAACCCGGAAAGCAAGTGATTGAAACCAGGGGTTGGTGATGTCGGTCATCATGATGCCGTCTTCTTCCAGGTGAGTACCGGCTACCATGGCCAGTTCTTTGCCTGGCCGGGCATCTCCGTCTATATAACCGCTGGTCACGACAAAGGGGTCGAAAAAGAATTTCCTTCCCGCATCTTCGATGCCCGACCGCTGAAGCAGGGTAGGGGAGCCGATCCCTCCGGCGCAGACCGCTACGGCTTTGGCCTGGATTTCATATTCCCGGCCGGCGGCATTGCTCACCCGGACGCCCACGGCCGTGTCGTTGCTGACCAGGACTTCTTCGCAGTACGTGGCCGGTAATAGTCGCGCACCGTGATCGACGGCATCCGTGACCCACTGGTAGGCCTCCCATTTGGCCCCGTGCCTGTCACCGCAGTAGGTATCCATGCACCCGATTCTGCCTTTGGCCGGGTCAATGAACTTGTTGAGTTTGTGCCAGTCAAATCCCAGGTCGAGGGCTGAAGCCATGATGGCTTTAGCGGCCGGTCCCATCATGTCGTCTGGCAGGGGTGCGACATTCAGCTCTTTTTTGATGTTTTCCGTTTCCTCCGGCGCAAGATCAACACCTTGGGCCCGCAGTTGTTCATAGGGTGGGTCCCAGGCTGTAGCCGTGTAAAACATGGTGGTGCCGCCCACGGTGATGGCCCGAACCATCATCAGCAGATCGGGGGTGACCATCAGCCCCTTGCCCAGGCTGGAAAAATATCCGCCCATGGCTTTGACGAAGGTGTGCATGGTGCCCCGGGGCTTATTGTCCTTACCCCATTCAACGATGATGACGTTTTTGCCGGCCATGGCCAGGTCCCTGGCGACCGTCGCCCCGCCCGGTCCGGACCCTACGACTACGACATCGGCGGATAAATTTTTGTTGTTGCTCATATTGAACCTCGAACCGATATAACCATAAAATTTTTAACCACATAAACATGACAAAAAGGCACGGCACGCCGTGCCCCTACAACATTTGCGAACGACCCTCACACCCTGAACCTTGACCCTCACACCCTGAACCCAAAATCCCTATCCCATAATCCGGTCCAGGACCTGGCCCACGGCTGTCAGGGCAGGGCAGTCGGGCAGTTCCAGGATGCTTCGACCTTCGATATCAAACTCCCGCAGGAGGTCATCATCCGGAATCCAGCCGGCCACATCCAGATCCGTACGGCTGATGACTTTTTCCGCCTCCTCGGCGCTCCTGATCCGGTTTAAAACGAGCATGGCCTTTTTATATTTAACAATCCTTTGACCGGCCACCTCCTTGATTTCCCGGACGACATTCAACCCCTTGGCCGAGGCATCCGAGGCCAGTACCAGATAGTCCACTTCCTCCATGACCCGGCGGTTGACCTGTTCGATACCGGCCTCACCGTCGATGACCACGTAGTCAAAATGGTAAGCCGTGGACTTGATGATGTCTTTTAAAAAGTTGTTGACCCGGCAGTAACACCCTTCGGTTTCCGGCCGTCCGATGGCCAGAAAACCCAGGTCGCCTTTTTCCACAATGGCATCAAACACTTCATAGTCGATCATGGACAGGATCTCTTTTTTATCGACATCGCTGTGCCCGTCCCGGACACTTTTAATCAAATCGGTCCGGATATCGTCAATCGTTTTGGTGACCGCCATGCCCAGGGCTGAAGCCAGGCCCACAGCCGGATCAGCGTCTATGGCCAGCACCTTGCCGGCTTTACGGTCGCACAATAATTTGACAAAGGCGGCGCTAAGGGAGGTCTTGCCCACCCCTCCCTTGCCGCACAAGGCGAATATACTGGTATGCTCGGGTTTATTGATAATCGTCATAAGTTATATTTTCCCGGTTCCATTTTTATTTTACCCCCGCCTCAATCCTCTGAATTTCTCAATTCCTCAACACCAAATCTATAACCACATGAACATGCCAAAAGGGCACGGCACGCCGTGCCCCTACAATATTTACGAACGACCCTCACACCCTGAACCCTGAACCTTGAACCTTCAAATAATTTTCCTTACTTCCAGAAATTCCTGCATGGCGCTTTTGCAGGCTTCCCAGCTCCTGGCCCGGTCGTCAAAGGCATCGGCAAAAAGGGCGTATGACGGATAACCGGCCGCTTCCAGGTCCTGCATGAACGGTTTGACCATGCCCCAGGTGTTGCGGCAGCCTAGGGTACCGACATAGATGGTGCAGTCGGCTTTGTAAAGCTTGCAGGCCGAGAGCGTGTCTTCCAGCCACATTTCCGGGGCGTCATAAGGCCCCCGGATCTGTTTGATCATGGGCATGCGGGATAATTGGTCGGCCAGGCTGTCGATAATGGCGTCTTCCGAAGACGTATCCATTTTATAGCACTGGTCTTCCCTGCCGGCGGCGTAAGGCGCGCCCTGGGGAAAGAAATAGTTGAGCATGCAGCCCAGCATGCTGATATCGAGATGGTTGAAAAAGTTAAAGAAGCGAAAATCCATGGTGTAATGTTCGATATAACTGGGCAGGACGCGCGCTCTTTCTTTTCCGGATAGCGTGCCGGCCACACCTTTTTTGTAATTTTCTTCGGAAACCCGTAACATTTCTTCCAGGACCCGGGTGGCGCCGGCCACGCCGTTGAACCCGAATTTAAGCAGGTAAATGATCGGCTGCACCAGCGGTGGCACCGGATTGGGAACAACGGTCATGAGTTGCTGGATATCATTGATCAGGTCATCCTGCCGCTGGATTTCGTGGATGACCGCCGCCAGTTTATCCCAGTCCACTTTTTTCCCGGTCTGTTTTTCCAGAAACAGAAGCATCTGCCGGAAGTCCTGCCGGTTATAGCGGGTGGCACGTTCGCCGGTCAGGTCCGGCGGCGAGTCGTGCATGTACATGGGAATATCTTTGTAGGATGTGTAAAAATGAAAAGAGTTGGCATTGGAATCGCAGATGCCGGCCGTGTTGGCCAGGCAGAAATCGGGCTCGGTACCGAGACCGGCCATGTAAGCACCCATGGAGCCCCGTTGGCCGGAGCATGAGGTCTCGGTCATGCCCAGTTCTACGCAATGGTCCAGAAACTCGATCACGCCCCGGCTGAAAACCAGGCCGCCGTAAGCGGAAAGCACCTCGGCGTTGATCGGCACACAGTCAAAGGCCTGAAGAATGCCCACCGGGTAACAGTAGGTGGTCAGCACGGCCTTTTTGCCTTTTTCTTTTGCGTGAACCAGGTCGTCCAGCCACTCGCAGGTGGCGTCGACCAGATAGTACATGGCGTGGCCGATCTGTTTTAACATTTCAAAGGTATTGGCCCGCCGGGGCAGAAAACTGAAAATCGCCTCCTGCTCACCGGGGGTGGTGTTTCCCAGCAGTGTCCGCAGGTTCTGATAGGTGACCAGCAGTTGCCAGTCATAGTTAAACGCCATTAATTCTTTTCTCATTATATCCTTTCCACAAACGCCTGGGCGCGCATTTTAACCCGTTCGGTTTCAACCAGCGGACCGTATTCCCGCTCCAGTTTCAGGCAGGGAATTCCCATGGCCGTCAGGTCGTTTTCAAACAGGCTGTTCTCGCAACCGTGCATATCACAAAAACGGATGTTCTGGAGAATCACCCCCTGTGCCCCGGACTGTTTTACCCGCTCGGCCAGAAAAGCGCTCCTTTCTTTGAACCGGCCGAACATACGCGGATGATTCAGATTCATCAGGTAAGCCCGGGCAATTTCATACAGCGGGTCATCACTGTCTTCTTCGATCATGTTTTCGTAATACTTGGCACCGAAAGACATCATGTCGCCCACAACGACCGCCCCGGTCTGCTCGATGCTTTCGATAAAGGCCCGGTCATCGTTGACACTTCCGACCATGAACAATTTTTTCCCTTTGACGGTTTTGGGGCTCGATTCCAGTTCGGACAAAAGCGTTTCGGTCAGCTCGACAAATTTCTCCATGGGCATGGAAACGGCCGCCACAAATACCGACAGGGCGTCGGTGCCTGAAATGGGAACACCCGGGCGGCTTCGGATGTCGTCCAGCCGCCGGAGCAGCCGTCGGCCATGGTTATGCAGTTTGATCGAGTGGTTCAGGCTCTCCGTGGTAATTTTTACATCGAATCGGTTTTCCAACGTTTTGACGTGCAGGCGCAATTCTTCGGTAAACCATTCCAGGTTGAAATCATATTTTTTATGAGGTACGGCAAAATAATAATGATACGGCGGCAGCAGGCCGTCCATATCTTTGGCGGCCCTTCTCCAGCAGTCATCCAGCCGGCGCATGGTGTCGCACAGGGAAGACGTAACCACCCCGTCCAGGAATTTTAACTTTCCTTCTCCGGCCATTTGCAGGATGCTCTTGGGGAAGCTGCAGACCACCGGCCCGAAATGGGCGTCGCCCAGTGTTGTGGCCGTTATTTGGTTGGCACGAAGCCGGATACCGAGCATCCCGGCGGCGTGATAGACTTCCGGGACCGGCACCTGGGAGTAGCAGATACCGATCACCTTGCCCCCGTTGGCCTGAAATTCTTGAACGTAGCTGTTGTATATGGACGCGTGTATTTCAGTGAATTTATCGATCATCATTATCGACTCCCATGATGCCTTTAAGCCGGATCAGGGCTTCCTGTAATTCGTGGTCGGTGTCGTCGGGGTCAGGTTCCAGAATGTCGCAGATGCCGTGGATTAGTGGCGGTATCAGCGGCAGGGCCAGGGGCTTTACCGCTTTTATGATGTCCCGGATAAGATCGTTTTCAGCAAGTAGCCCGATTTCATCCATATCAACAGAGGCAACCAGGTTGGAGACCGTCTGCGGAATGCGTTCCGGATCTGATGCGTAAACGGAATTGATCACTTCAGCCATCAGGGAGATCAGGTCGGCCAGTTCAAGCTCATCAAAGGCTTCCGTCAGGGCCTTGATCATATCACTCAAATCTTTTTCAGGCAGATCGGCCAGGATCTGCAACCGGTTTTTCATCCCCCGGATACGGGCGTTCTTCGACAGGGCCGCTGCAATAAACATGTTTTTGCCGAAGTCGGGATAGGCTCGCATCATGTCGGATACAGCATTTTTGACGGCTTCCCTGTCTTCCGCTTTTCCGGCCACGGCTTCGGCATATCGCCGGGGGTCGATTTCGCTGACAATGTCTTTGAGAATATCGCCTACCAGATTCTGCACGGCGGGTGTGACCCCGTCGCCGCTCAGGCTGCTGCCGATATGGATGCGTCGAACCAGTTCATAGTGGTCATTGAGCATCCGTCCGATTTCTTTCCAGTCGATATTGCCATTGAGACCATTAAAAACTTCAAAGACCATCTCCGGCGGCATGATTTTAAGCTGGGTTTCCAGGTAGGATTTTAAGCTGTTGGCGGCAATGCTGATGACGGTCGGCAGGGCGGCTGTGGCGGCCATGAGTTTGCCCTGGTATTCCCCCAGAAGCTCGTTGAGCTGCCGGGCGGTTTCAATCCGGCCGGGCTTTGATGACTCCAGCATGGTTTTCCAGGCGGAAACATCCGTGTTGTCAAGGAAGGCCTTGACAGAGGCGGTCAGTTTTTCAGCCGATCCGGTCGGGTTTTTATTGTTTTCATGCGTCTGCAGCATCCAGCGGAACATCATCAGGCGCCCCAGGTCGGCGGCGATATCGGCGGAACGGTTGCTTTCCGAGGAGGGCAGGTTCGGTATTGTTTTCAAGGCCAGAAAAGAGAAAAACCGTTTAAAGGGATTGCCGGCCGCCCAGGTGGCCATGACGGTCTCGACAATAGATAATACGGTCTGCTGTTGCTGTTCATTACCCAAAATTTTGACCGTGATATCTCCCAGCAGACGATCAATTTCTTTTTGGAGTCCTTCGATACTTTCCGGAACGTTTTCCACTGGTTTTTCCCCTGTTTTGGCGATGGCGGCTTGACAAAATTTCTTAATTTTTTCAGGATACTAATATTTGGTCACCGATGGTGACCAAATGGCCAAAAAAAAAGTAAATTAAGGTGAATTTTTTTAAATTCTAATATTGTCCGGTAAAGGTTGTCAAGAAAAAATATGGATATCCTTCCGGCGCAATTTGTTAAACATTAACTTCCTTGAATGATTGGGCATATAGATTTGGAAGCCCGGCGTACAACTGCTGGCCATAGGTCAGGTTGGCTTTGTGTTTTTCCGTAACCGGCCCTATTTTTCTGGCGGGAATGCCGCCGAAAATTTCATTCGAAGGAATTACCTGGCGTTTCATGACCAACGATTTTTCGGCCAGCATGGCCCATTCACCGACTCGGGAATAGTCACAGATCATCGACTGCATGCCGATCAGGGCACAATCTTCGATAACCGCATCATGAATCATGGCCATATGACCTATGATAACGCGGTTTCCAATGACGACCTGGTCTGCTTCGTGAATGATGACACCTTCCTCCACCGCGGTTTCATCACCGATGGTGATCGTGCCGAAGTCGGCCCGGATGACCGCACCGAAACCGATATAGCAGTTTTGGCCAATGGTGACTGCGCCGATAATTTCCGCACTGGGCGCGATCCAGGTGCCCGGGCTCACGAACGGTTGTTTTCCGTTAAATTCGTACAGCGGCATAATCCCTCCATTTATCAGATAAAACGGTAAAAAGAGAATAAGTTTACAAGCAGGCTGTGATGATGCCGGATATACTACAGGAAATTGTTCGGTAAGGCACTAAATATTCATCATCACTATTTCCCCGAAAGACTGTCCCAGAAAGCTTTGCCCTGTTCTATTCCGTGGCCGGGCTGCCGGTTGTTATCGGATTTCGGGCCGGACCCGGTCCCCCGTAACCGGGCAATGCGGTCCTCCAGGGGTGGGTGAGTGCTGAAAAGACCGGCCAGGCGCTGACCGGACAGGGGATTGACGATGAACATATGGGCCGTGGCGGGACTGGCCGCCATGGGGGTGCGCCTGCTGGAGTATGTGCCCAGTTTTTCCAGGGCATCGGCCAGGCCGTCGGCAGACCCCATAAAGCGGGCGCCGGTGGCATCGGCCTGGTACTCCCGTGAGCGGGATATGGCCATCTGAATAAGGGCCGCTGCCAGCGGCGCCAGGAACGACATGACCAGCAGCACAATCATGTTGCCGCCGCCCTCGTCGTCCGAGCGGCCCCCGAAAAAGGCTGACCAGCGGGCCATGGTGGCCAGCATCATGACGGCCCCGGCCATTGTGGCCGCAATGGTCTGGATAAGGGTATCCCGGTTTTTGACATGGGCCAGTTCGTGGGCCAGAACCCCCATGATTTCCTCCGGGTTCATTATGCGGAGAAGCCCCTGGGTAACGGCCACGACCGCGTTGTCCGGGTTCCTTCCGGTGGCAAAGGCATTGGGCGCGTCATTGGGGATGATATAGATTTTCGGCATGGGCATGTCGGCCTGGCGGGTAAGTTGCTCCACCATACGATATAATTCCGGTGCCTGCTGCGGCGAGGCTTCAACCGCCCGATACATTTTCAGAACGATTTTGTCCGAATACCAGTAACTGAAAAAATTCATGCCGCCTGCGAAAACAAAGGCGATGATCATGCCCTGGCGCCCACCCAGAACATTTCCGACCAGAACGATAAAAACGGTCATCAGGGCCAGTAGAAAAGTGGTTCGAATCTGGTTGCTCATTTTCAAACTCCTTTGGTCATATCCTTACTTTTAAAGTAGTGTCCATCGTTTTCGGTTAGCTTCGCAGTTGTTATGCTTTTTTAATAAACTAAGGTGAAAGTGGCCGGTGTCAATGCCGACGTCCCTGAAAACAGCGGTACGGCAGTCAACGCTCAGGCAGGTGTTACCTCGGCGTATTCAATGACGAGCTGGGGGGTGTTCTTACCATTATACGTGTCCCGGCGCAAACGAAAGACAATGCGGTGGAAATGCCTGGCTTCCTGCTGATCGGCCGGCGTATTAAAGCAGATGGCGTTAATCGGGGTCTCGGAGCTCATTCGACCATTGGAGAGGGTCATTTTCCGGTGTTGCCCTTTGATTAAAAAAGCGGACGTCACCGATATGTTTTCCGCCATGAACAGGGGCTCCGGGTTTTGCTCGCCGAAAGGCTGCAGGGATTCGATTTCATCGAGCAGTTTTTTTGAAATCCGGTCCAGGGGCAGGCGGCAGTCGACTTCAATTACCGGCACAAAATCTTCCGGTTTCGTGCGCTCATGTACGATCTGTTCGAACTGTTTTTCAAACCGGGAAATATTTTCACATTTTATTTTAAATCCGGCCGCACGGGCATGGCCGCCGAAATCTTCAAAAAGATCGGCGCACTGGGACATGGTTTCGTAAAGGTTGACCCCCGGAATGCTTCTTGCCGAACCAACGCCGATATCTCCGTTAATGGCGATCAGGGCCACCGGCAAAAAATATTTTCTCACCACCCGTGAAGCAACGATACCGATGATGCCCGGGTGCCACTGACGATGGGCCAGCACCAGTGTCTTTTTCTCGCGCATCATGTTCGGGGCGGCGGAAATCACTTTTTCGATTTCATCTGAAACGTCTTCTTCAAACAGTTGCCGCCGGGAATTGAGTTTGTTCAGAATACCGGCAATTTGACCGGCCTGGTCGGTATCGGTAGTCATCAGTAGTTCAAAGGCGGTTTTACCGTGATCGATCCGGCCGGCGGCATTGATCCTGGGCGCGAGCACAAAAGCGATATCTTCAGCGATCAGGGGGCGTTTTCTGAGCCTGGCCACGTTCAGGAGTGCCTGGATGCCGGGCCGGGGCCGATCGTTTAAAATTTCAAGCCCGGCTTTGGTGAAAATGCGGTTTTCCCCGACCAGGGGTACGATATCGGCCACGGTGCCGATGGCGACCAGGTCACAGTACTGTTTCAGGTTCGGTTCGGGGCTGTCTTCCCAGAATCCCTGTTCACGAAGAAAGGCCCGCAGGGCGATGACCAGGTAGAACGCCACCCCCACGCCGGCCAGCATGGTCAAACCTGAGAGACAGTCATGGCGTGACGGGTTAAGCATGGCCAGTGCTTCGGGATAAGGGGGAGAAACCTGGTGATGGTCGGTGATAATCAGATCGATACCGGCCTGGCGACAGGCCTGCGCCGCCTCCGTGCTGCCGGAACCGCAATCCACGGTAATGACCAGGTCGGTTTCCGGTTTGATACCGCCGCCGGTTATCAGATCGCTTTTTAAGCCGTATCCTTCCATGATGCGGTGAGGGATATAAGCGGAGACATCCGAACCGGTGCTTTGCAGAAAATCAACCAGCAGGGCGGTTGCGGTGATGCCGTCGGCGTCATAATCGCCGAATACGAGAATTTTTTCTTTTTTTTCAATGGCTTTGGCAATCCGCTCAACCGCGCTGCCGATATCCCTGATCATCGACGGCGGGGAAATATGGGCCAGTGAATCCCGCAAAAAAGAGCGGGCTGTCTTGAGGTCATCTATCCCCCGGTTGACCAGAAGGGTCGCTGTTACGGGGTTGATGCTCAAGGAACGGCTGAGTTTTTCGACCTTTTGTACCGCCGGCTGTTTTGTCCGGATTTCACGTTTCATAACAGCGACTATATACCACCCTCCATATGGCCGGGCAACCGGTAAATGAGATAGCAGGGTTCAATTATTACCTTAGTTCTTGAGACCGGCTGGGGTGGATGATATATTTTTTTTATCATGCTGTCGATTTTGGAAAAACAACGGAACGTTTCGCGGGTTCGGCCGGGGCTCTGGCAACGGCTTGAGGCCTGCGATTTGTGCCCCCGTGAGTGTGGCGTCAATCGACTGGCCGGTGAACAGGGGTTCTGCTCCTTGTCCGGTGACGGGGTGCCGGTGTCCAGTTACTGTGTTCACCGTGGTGAAGAACCGCCCATCTCCGGCTGTGACGGGTCCGGCACGATTTTTTTCGGCCATTGCAACCTGGGGTGTGTGTTCTGCCAGAACCACCAGATCAGTGACAACTCCCTGCCCGTGGATGAGACGCTGATCTCGGTTGATGATCTGGCCGCTGTCATGCGGGTGCTGCAGGCCATGGGTTGCCATAACATTAATTTTGTCACCCCGACCCATGTTTTGCCCTATATAATCGCTGCTCTGGAAATCGCTTTTCAACAAGGGCTGACCATACCCCTGGTTTATAATTGCGGTGGGTATGAAAAAGCCGAGATTATCCGGTTGCTGGATGGTATCATGGATATCTACCTGCCGGACATTAAATATATGGATGCCGATCTGGCCGGTAAACATTCCCGAGCCGCAGATTATCCGCAAATGGCGGCCGCGGCCGTAAAAGAAATGTACCGGCAAACGGGCCGTACGGTAGAAATAAATCCAAAAACCGGTGCGGCCCTACGAGGGCTTATCATCCGTCACCTGGTGCTGCCCGGATGCGTTGACAACTCCCTGGACATACTTGACTTTATCGCTCGCGAATTGTCTCCGGAGGTTCATCTTTCGTTGATGTCTCAGTACCACCCAACTGCCGGGGCGGGGCTGTGCGGTCCGCCTCTGAATCGAACACTCGGTCGGGAAGAATATACAACTGTCCGTGAAAGGGCTGAAGCTCTGGGGATAGAAAACGGTTGGTTCCAGGAAATGTCGAGTTACCGTCATTATCGGCCGGACTTTTGTAAAGACCACCCGTTTGAAGATTGAACAGGCTTTTCTTGCGGAAAACAGGCGATGCTGGTAAAAAACATACAGGGTCAGGAGTTTTGAACATGTCCCGTTTGCCTGAAAATAATAAAGAATGACTATTTTGGAGAGACGAAGATGGAAGATCATAAAAACGAAGATTTCGAAGACGATGACGATCTTGACAGGGAAGAAGATCAGTCGCAGGAGTTTGCGGCACTGCTTGATTCCTATATGTCGGAAACGGAGATAGCCGATATACGAATGGGGGACAAGATTACCGGCGAGGTTATCGCTATCGGATCGGACAGCGTTTATATCAATACCGGCGGTAAAGAGGACGGCGTAATTGAAAAATCCGAACTGTTGGATGAAAATGGCGAAATTTCCTGCCGGAAGGGTGATCGACTGACGCTTTACGTTGTGGCCGCCGGGGATGGAGAGATCCGGTTGTCAAAGGCCATGTCCGCAACCGGTAACGCGGACATGCTTTATGAGGCACACCAGAGCCGTGTTCCGGTTGAGGGCAAGGTTACGGAAACCTGCAAGGGTGGTTTTCGGGTACGGGTCATGGGGCACAGTGCTTTTTGTCCGGTCAGCCAGATGGACGTTCAATATGTTGAAAAGCCGGAAACCTTTGTCGGCGCCACCCTGGAATTTTTAATCGAACGCATTGAATCCGGCGGCCGGAACCTGGTCGTTAACCGGCGCCGACATCTGGAACGGCTGCAGGCAGAAGAGCGGGAAAAATTTCTGAAAACCGTTACCACCGGTGATATTGTTGACGGCCGGGTGACCCGTATCATGCCCTATGGGGCCTTTATTGAACTGAACACCGGGGTGGAGGGGATGGCCCATATTTCCGAGTTGGGTTGGTCGCGGGTGTCGGATCCGTCTGAAGTGGTTAAAGCCGGTGACCAGCTGCCGGTCAAAATTCTGTCCATAGAAAAAGCGGGCGGTAAAAACGGCAGCCCCAAAATAGCCCTGTCCGTCAAACAGGCCGGTCAAGATCCCTGGACAACGATTAGCGAAAAGTTTAAAGCCGGTGACAAAGTCACGGGCCGTGTGACCCGCTGTGCCCCTTTCGGTGCTTTTGTCGAACTGGCCCCGGGTATCGAGGGACTGGTGCATATCAGCGAAATGAGTTTTACCCGGCGGGTGGTCAAAGCAGAGGATGTGGTCAGCCCGGGAGAAACGGTGGCGGTGACGGTCATATCCGTTGACGCTGTCAATCGGCGGTTGTCATTGAGCATCAGGGAGGCCGAAGGCGATCCCTGGCTGACCATTGCCGACAAACTGTCCGTAGGGAAGGTTATATCAGGCACCATTGAAAGAAAAGCCGACTTCGGGTATTTTGTCACCCTGGCGCCGGGGATTACCGGGTTATTGCCTAAATCCAATATTGAAATCGCTGCAGATCCACAGGCTATCGACCGGTTGAAAGTGGATGATCCCATTCCCGTCAGAATCGAAGCGATGGATCTTGAAGAACGAAAAATCAGCCTGGCACCGTCCGATGGTGGAGATGCGACGGAATGGAAAGACTTTTCTCAGAAAGGCCGGCAGGCCCCATCGGGACTGGGGGTGCTGGGGCAGAAGCTTCAGGACGCGATGAAATCAGACAAATAATATTTTAAGGTTCATCTGAATCCTCGGCCCCTTGAATCCTTGAACCCTGTGCGTCCACTAAATTAGAGAAGAACCTATTTTAATAATTAAAGTATTATCGTATGGGAGGGATTATGAATAAAGCAAACGATACACATTTGAAATCCATCGGCTATATTCTCTGGTTGTTCGGTTTCACGGGGTCGCATCGCTTTTATTATGGAAAGCCCATAACAGGGACTATTTATTTTTTTACTTTCGGTCTTTTTTTTATCGGCTGGATCATTGACCTGTTTCTGATCCCTTCCATGGATCGCCGGGCTGATATAAAATTCCAGTCCGGACCCGTTGATTACAATCTGACATGGATTTTGCTGACGTTTCTCGGGGTGTTTGGCGTTCACCGGATGTATATGGGGAAATGGATTACCGGTATTATTTATTTTTTTACCGGCGGACTGTTTTTTGTCGGATACCTTTATGATTTCTGTACGCTGAACGCCCAGGTGGATCAGGTAAACCGTTCGCGATAAGGCCGGGTATGATAAAGCCCTGAAAGTTCAAAAAACTTGTTGATCTCAGGAAATTATGTTAAATGAATGATAATATATTACGTTTGTGAACATAACGCTGACATGTTCTGCTTTTGGAATTTGACAGGAATTTGCCGGGAGGAAGGGCAATGCCGGAATCATCGTTTAAAAATCTGAGAGAGGGAGAGCGGGAAGTCCGTAAAACGATTATACTCGATGCCACTGTTCAACTCTTTAATGAAAAAGGGTTTCACGCTGTAGGCATGCGGGATATCGCTGCTGTGGCCGGCATTTCTGCGGCAACGATTTACCGGTACTTCCCCAGCAGGGATGATATTATCGTTGAAATACTGATTCAGGGCATCAACGATATTGAAAAACTGATTGACGAAACGCTTGAAACCCAGTCCATCAGGCTTGAAAAGCTTGCTATACAAGTAGTTGATTATTTTTATGACAATGAAATGATTTTCCAGATGATGTGTTATTTTCTGACACGTCGGGCGGTTGATCCCGATGCCACCAAAAAATTTACCATGATATCAGAATATTTTCTTAACATGTTCAATATGAAGTTAAAGCAGAAAGGGATTGTGACTGAAGCCCTGGCTTCTCAGGCTTTTTTTGCGTCCATTTGCGGGGTGGTGCTGACTTTTTTGCATTATCCGGGTTTGAATGATGATGAAAAGAAGGCGTATATGCATCGCCTGGCACTGGCCATTATCAAGGGTGAACAGGGGTTGGCGCTGCTGCCTTGATAAGATGGTCTCGGGATCAGAGACTTTTTATGGGTATTTTGAGGGAAATGGGGATAGCGAGGTAAAGCAATGATCGAAAAAGAGAACCTGGTCGGTCCGACAAACAAGATCCTCGAGGTGGATTTGACCAAGCGCAAGGCCAGTATTTATGTCGTTACTGATAAAGAAAGAAAACTGTATCTGGGCGGTAAGGGGCTTGGCCTGAAGCTTATTTTTGATCGCATGCCCGCAGGTGTTGACCCTATGGGAGAGGAGAACATCCTCGCCCTTATGCCGGGTGTTGTCATGGGGACGGGTGCACCCTGTTCCGGGCGGTTTCATGCCGTCACCAAGTCTCCTTTGACCGGTATCATGACCTCTTCTTCCTGCGGAGGCGCTTTTGGTATGCAGTTGAAGACCGCCGGTTGGGATGGCGTTTTAATAAAGGGCAAGGCCGATCGACCGGTTTATATTGAGATTTCCGCGAAAAACGTATCTTTCAAAGACGCGGACGAGTTCTGGGGCATGGATACCGTTTCCGTCCAGGAGAAAATAATTGAACATAAACGAACCGCCGCCCTGGTCATCGGCCCGGCCGGCGAGAAAGGTGTCCGGTTTGCCAGTATTGCTTCAGGGCACCGGTTTCTCGGGCGTGGTGGAATGGGTGCCGTTATGGGCGCCAAAAACTTAAAAGCAATTGTGGCCGCTGGCGGGGGATTCAGAATCAAACCGGTGGATGCGGACGGCTTTGAGAAGGTAAGAAAGAAGGCCGTAAAATATATCAGCAGTAATAAGATGACATCGGATGTGTATACCAATTACGGCACCCGGGCCAATGTCAATATGAGCAATAAGGGCAATATACTGCCGATCAATAATTTTTCGGACGGCAGCAGTGACGAGGCGGAAAAATATCCGGCGAAACGATCAGCGAAAAGCACAAGACATTTCATAAGACCTGTATCCCTTGTATGATTATGTGCGGGCAAATGGGGACTTTTAACGGTAAAGAGCTGCCGGTGCCCGAATTTGAAACAGTCGGTCTGCTGGGTTCCAACCTCGGTATTTTTGACACTGATAAGATTGCCCGGTTCAACCAGATCTGCAATGAAATGGGTATGGACACCATTTCCGCCGGTGGTACGCTGGCCTGGGTTATGGAGGCAGCAGAAAAAGGGTTGGTAAAAAGCCCTTTGAAGTTCGGCTCCGCGGAAGGGGTAGAACAGGCGCTGCTTGATATCGCCCATTTCAACGGTTTTGGCGCTGAGATGGCAATGGGCACCAAGGCCCTGGCCAAAAAATACGGCGGCACCGAGTTCGCCATGCAGGTCAAGGGGATGGAAATGGCGGCTTATGACCCCCGGGGGTCTTTCGGCCAGGGACTGGCTTATGCGGTTGCCAACCGGGGGGCCTGCCATTTATCCGCCTACCTGGTTGCCCAGGAGGTATATTTTGGCCTGCTGGATCCGGCCAAGGCTTCCGCCAAGCCTGAATTTACGAAGTTTTTTGAAAGCCTGACCTGTTGTATCAATTCTTTGCAGACCTGCCAGTTCACCATGTTTGCCTATCTTCTTGAGCCGCCCATGTCAAAATATACATTTGACCCCATCCTGGGATTCCTGATGCAGAACATGCCGGTTATGGCCATCAAATTAATTGATTTCAGTGTTTATACGAAGCTCTGGTCAGCCATTACCGGGATCAAGATGTCCGACAAGGAATTTCTAAAGGCCGGAGATAGAATCCATGTTCTGGAACGGTTTATGAACACCCGGGAGGGGGTTTCCAGAAAGGATGACACCCTGCCCATACGACTGCTCAGGGAGAGCCGCAAATCCGATCCTGATAAACGAACAGTGCCGCTGGAAGAAATGCTGGAAAAGTATTATGACTTACGGGGTTATGATGAACACGGCATTCCCACCGGAAAAACGCTGAAGGCACTGAAAATAGATGTATAATCACTATTGCCTTTCTCTCTTCAGCCTTTTGGTTGAGGCCCTTTTCGATGATGACAATTAAATAGAGGTGTATCCGAAGATGCAGGACCTGACGCGTTCTCAGAAAGCCCGGTTTGCCATCAGCACGTTTAAAACACTGGCCAAAGCGAATGCCCTGAGGGGGTTTTTCAGGCCTTCGGGCAGAATGGGCGGCCAACTGGCGGATTGCCTGTTGACGCTTAACCCGGAAATTTACGGCAGCATGACCGATCCCCGTGTGGTTGAACTCAACGGACTGGAGTATGTGATCGATCGCCTGCCGCGAGGGGTGGAAGAATGCACACGGATTACGCTGACCGAGGAAGACCAGTTCGGTGAAAGCGTTTTTGAAGAGATCGTGCCCTTAAGACGTCGGCGGACATGTTGCCGGATCAGTGAAACGGAAATGTGTTTTGTCGTAACCCGGGGGTTGAGCGAGATCTATGACATCCTGACCCATCTTACGTTTTTGAACATCGAGTCCGGCAAGATCGAATCCCGCATGATGCGTGAGTCCGGGGGGATGACCAATGAATGGCGGGACCTGAAAACGTTTGTCGAAGATCCGAAAACGGTCAGCGAACATGAACTGGAACAGGCCATCTGGAACCTGAGCCTGATCGTGGGACGGCCCTATTCGGAGACCCGCCAGACCTATGAGCGTCTTGAAAAAAGCCGGGCGGCCGCTAACACCAACAGCGGTTTATTTTCCATTATCTATCATCTGGGCAATCGGGTCCATGAAGAACGAAAAGCTCAGGAAAACATGCTGGTCGTTTCTTTTACGCCTTCCCTGATGAACATTATCGCGCACCAGCGGAACGGAGAACGCTGGGCCAGGAGCATCAAAACCAGACTCCGGGAACTGGGACTCCATGACCGGCCGTTGCACATTATCAGCGCCAATCTTCACAGTGCCGTGAACCTGCTTTACGGGTTTGCAGCAGCCAGGGCATGTGCCATACAGACTGAGGCGGATGAAGATCTTTACAATTTTATCGGCTGCATCCGGGAAAATGCTGATGATGTCTTTAACTATGCCAGGCAGAACGGACTGCACGAAATCAAGGATCAGTCCGGCAGCCATATCGACTGCCAGCTTATTGACACGGCCTGCCTTGACTCGGTCCCGCAGCACCCCACCCACCGGTTCGACTTTTCAGACCCCGACAAGAAGAAGGCGCCGGTGCTGCTGGTAATGGATTACGCATTCGGCGCCCAGGCTTTTGAAGTGATGGATTGCCTGCTTGATCCCGATACGGATGAACCACCCCGTCGCCTGAACGTGAAATCCATATCCATTATGGGCAAGGCCGGCGTGCTGGCCGGGAAAAAGGGTGATATCATGCTGGCCACCGCTCATGTGATCGAAGGTACATCAGACAACTACACCTGTAAGAATGATTTGAAAAAGTCTGACTTTGAGCCGGGTATTGACGTGTATAGCGGGCCTATGATTACCGTCCTGGGCACATCATTGCAGAACCGGGATTTGCTTCAGCGGTTTCAGGAAAGCTGGCAAACCATCGGGCTGGAAATGGAGGGCGGACATTATCAGCGGGCCATCAGCGCCGCCATTCTTAAAGGCCATATACCCCGCAGCGTCAAGACAAGGTACGCCTACTACGCCTCGGATAACCCCCTGGTCAGCGGTCAGACGCTGGCGGCCGGAGAGATGGGGGTAGAGGGTATCCGGCCGACATATATGGTCACCCGTGTGATCCTGGAGAAAATTGTCGGGAAATGAGCATTGTGTTTATGTGTTTAAGTGATTAGGTGGTTATGTGATTAAGGCATTAAGGTGTTTGGCGTTTTATGGCGCGTCCGAGATCGAACTGCAAAACAACAACATTAGTATATTAGTTTCTCCTGCTGATTTTTTATCCCTCCAGAGAGCCGGTACCTAAAAGAATAAAGCTTTAAACAATAATACTTTTGAAATTCTGAAAATTTTTTCACAGAAAGCTAAACAGGCTGTCAAATAACCCAAAACAGCCAGCATTCCGGACGCGTTTGACAACGTCGAACGAAATTCGGAATCTTGAAGAATATATAACCCACAGGCCGGGATGACGAATTGTGGGACAAACCGTAACGCCTTCTGCTACCTTACCACCTGATCACTTAAACACTTAATCACTTCTTGGTTCGATCTCATACAGCCGCCAGGTCGAATTGTGCTCATCATTCTGCCATATCAGTCGAAATCCGGGGATAGCGGTGTATCTGTCCGGCCGGGTTGACAGAAACGCGTCGGCCGCTGTCCCCGGCGCGGGCCTGGCCTGCCAGGGGATTCCACCCTGATAGCGGAAGGCGATCATCAGGTAACCGTCAACCAGCAGATAACGGCATTTCAATCCTTTCAGGAAGGCATGCAGATCATCCGGCGTACCCTGATAAAACGTATTGAAGTATCGTTCTATCCGTTCCCGGCTGGAACGGGTTTCATACTTGGGCTGCATGATAACCGGGTGTTCAGTATGGGCCAGAATCGCCGCCGAGTTGATAAAATCAGCCGCGATGGCGCTTTGGCCGTCCAGGTTGGACTGCGCCCAGTAAATGAATTCTGCCAGGTTGCGGCGTTCAAATGACGGATACCAGGATGCGTTATTTATTGTCGGCAGTGCGGCGAGCATTAAAAAGGATTGGAAGGCCAGTGTTATTGATACGGCAGTTCGTTTTATCTTTGAAGATTTTAAACGTGACAGCAAAACAGCTGTAAATACCGGTGCCATCAGGCCGCAGAGAACGACCAGTCGCTTGACAAGCAGACTCGCCGTCAATGACATGAAGGCCATTATCAGGAAGACCTGTATGCGGTTGTTCCCTTTTCCGCGCCACAGGTCGCCTGCACCGGAAATCAGCGCAATGATCAGCATCAGTCCGGAAATGCCGAGCTGCAGAGCAAGATAAAAAGGGGATGCCGTGGCGAAGGGCCCCTGCCACAGCAAACGGGCCCCAAAACTCAGCGCATTCGGATCCCTGGGTGGATGACCCAGGTAAATCAGTTTACTCAACATCAGCTCAAAAACATGTTGGTAGTCCCCAATAAAAAAGCGGGAAAAACAGATCAACACGACAAACAGGGCGAGACCGGTCAGCAGTCGCCATAATGGTTTAAACGGCCGGCGCCGTTCAATCCACGCCGCCAGTAGCAGCCCGTAAAGGATCAACATCGGCGGAGAGACCGGAAACCACTTGGCGCGCAAGACCGGTATCAGCAGGGATCCCGCCGCCAGAATTGCGGGAAAAGGCCGGGCACTTGATCCTGAAAGGATGTTTCGCCCCGTCCTCAAATACCAGGCAAACAAAGCGGTTGTCTCCAGTGTGGCAATAAACGTCATGGCGTGCCAGGTGGACAGTGCAGCCAGCAGCGCAAGTGCGGCCGTCACGTATGCCGAGCGTGAGCCCAGGCGCATGGCGCGAGCCAACAGCCAGAGATGCATGGCGAACAACGGCAGGCTGAAGTCCTCCCGCATGAGAATAAAGCCAATGGTGCGGTAGTTGGCCGTAGTCAATCCGTAAACCAGTGTGGCAAAGGCCGCCCAACCCGGTTTGCCGGTCAGTTCCCGGGTCAGGCCGAACACCCCGATCGCGGTGAGACTGGCAAACAGACTCATTGCCATAACACAGAACACATGAAGCGGCAGATTCCGCCCGAAAAGCCGGTAACTCCAGGCCAGATAAAATTCCTGCCCTACGGTAAACAGGGCCGGCAGATCAACCGCATACGGATGCTCGACGCGATGATCGGCCCGGAAATT
The DNA here is from genome assembly GCA_963674745.2 of Desulfosudaceae bacterium. Lineage (GTDB taxonomy): Bacteria > Desulfobacterota > Desulfobacteria > Desulfobacterales > Desulfosudaceae > JBFMDX01. The sequence continues at coordinate 832,469 of CAXXDV010000003.1, forward strand.
ATCAGGAGGGAATCCGTTGTTGTCAACAAGACGGCTGGTCAGGTAAAACAGCAACCCCGGATCCCCCGCCAGTTGGCCTTCGTCATGTTTAACATCAAAACCGGGGGCTGAGCATGTCTGTTGAACACGGAGCAGCGTGCTGCCGGCAATGACCAGCAACAGGACGCAGATGGCGATCCGGGCGGTCCGCGTCTTGTTCTGTCCAAAAATCAACAGATCGTCCTCAGGGGCATGAAGATGCATGTCTGAATCTGCCGTATACAGAACTGTATCAGATATCAAAAAAGCTGCCGGCCCCGCCTTCAACATAGATGTCGGCGTGACGCTGGCGGATTTCAGTTATGTGCTGGGTACAGTGGGTGGGGCAGACCAGGTCCAGCCCGTTCAGTGCGTCAAAATTATCAAAGCCGTGCAGCCCCCCGATCAGTGACGTGACCTTTCCGACTGTACCGGCTGCGGTCAGAATATTTTCCACGCCTGGGTGGGAACATCCGGTAACGACTACCGTCTGGCCTTTCTGCTTGATAACCAGGGAATGTTCGATCCCAGCCAGGGTGCCGGTAGACCAGATGTTTTCATGGATTTCCTGTGGTTGTTTTCCGATACGCATTTCCGATACGTTTTTCGTCGGCTGAAACGTGTCGGGCAGGAACCAGGTAGACTGGTTGGCACCGGTGATGGCCTCCAGACCGCCGGTATGGTCCCAGTGATCATGGGAAATAAAAATGTCGGTAATGTCTTCCGGACGAATCTCAAGGTACTTCATGTTGTTAATCAGTATGCTTCCATTGGCGCCGGTGTCAAAAAGAATCTTCCTGTCAAAGGCTTCTACCAGGCAGGCAAATCCCCAGTCTGCCGCCAGACGCCGGTCACGGGTGGTATTATCGTAGATGATGGTGATTTTCATGGCTGTTTTTTCCCCTTGTTTGTTTTGACTTTACCTTCTTCCATGCTTAGTATGATCCTCATGGATTGTCAATGTTGCTGGCAAAGTAAAAAGTCCAATCTCTGCGTTACGCTTCATCCTTCGGAATTTCACGTACTCCTGTGTACGCTGCATTCCTCAGGATTTGCGCGCCTTGATCTTGAACTTTTTACTTTGCCAGCCCAGCTTTGACTTTATTTACGAGTGTTTCAATATCAATACTGAAGACGACTTTTTATAATGAAGATTGCCACTTTATATATCGATCCGGATGCTGAAGGGTACCAGGAGACGGAAAACGTAAGAAAAAGAATCCACGCGGACAGAGAAATCGTGGCTTCTCCTCATGACGTTTTCAAAGCTGTTTCCCAGGCTGATGATGTGGTCAAAACGGGTAAACAAACGCTTTTTCTGACCGTCAACAGGGGACCGTTTATCCGGAGATGCCCGGGAACCCGTTATTATCGGTGCTGCGGTTATCAGATTTTAAATATTGCCCGTTTTTGTACCATGGACTGCTCTTATTGTATCCTTCAGGCTTATTTTCATCCGCCGCTACTCCAGTATTATGTCAACCAGGAAGATATGGCGCTTGAGCTGAATGCCCTCTTTGAGAATTCAGACCGGATCATGCGTATCGGTACCGGAGAATTTACCGACAGCTCCATCTGGAACGACTGTACGGATCTGAACCGACGTCTGGTTACGATGTTTGCCGCTCAGGACAGCTGTATTCTGGAGATCAAAACAAAAACCGTGAATATTGAACCCCTCCGTGATGTTGCTCATAACCGGAAGACCATTGCCGCCTGGTCACTGAACACGGAGTTGGTGATCGCCGGTCAGGAACGCGGTTCGGCTTCACTGACCGAGCGACTGGAAGCCGCTGCCGACTGCCAGGCCATGGGTTACCCCCTGGCTTTTCACTTTGACCCCCTGATTGTCTATGATGGTTGTGAGGATGATTATTCAGGGGTAATCAAACGATTATTCGACGCGGTATCGCCGGATAATATTGTCTGGATCAGCCTGGGCTCATTTCGTTTCATGCCGGATTTAAAACCCCTCCTCCATCAACGGTTTCCAGATTCAAAAATTATTTACGGTGAATTCATCACCGGCCTGGACCGGAAAATGCGTTACTTCAAGCCGCTTCGCATCGAGCTTTACCAGTCGATCATTGCCGATATCAGGCGCTATGCCGCGAATGTAACGCTCTATTTTTGTATGGAAGATGACGATGTCTGGAAACAATGCCTGGGGTTTGTCCCCGGGGATAAAGGCGGTATCCCGGCTATTCTCGACCGAAGTGCGGTTATGCACTGCGGTCTGGATCCGCGAAAACTTAACCGTTGAAATAAGGAACATCGTATGCTGCCCCAGGTGTATTCGGTTAAATGGAAATCCTTCTTTCTGGCGTTGCTGGTGGCGTTTTATACCGGCGGCTATCTGGGGATCAACTGGCTTAATGATTATCGGAGCCGTTATTACGATGTTTCCTTGTGGTTCGAGAAGGATATCCCCTTTGTCCCGTCAATGATTATCGGCTATTCATTTGTGTTTCTTCTGGTGGTCATCCTTTTTCTGGTCATTGACAATATGCCTGATTTCTGGGATATCTGCCGCCGTTTTCTGATCATGACGTTGATCTGTTTTGCGATTTTTCTGCTGTTTCCGGTACGCATGAAGTTTCGTCCCGCCGTGGGCGTGGGGCAAGACTGGATAACCGAACTGGTCAGTTTTTATTTCTGGATGGACAAACCTTATAACCTTTTCCCCTCCATGCATCTGGCGGCTTCCTTTTTTGTCGCTTTTTATTGTGTGCGCAAGGGGAAGATTATCGGTTGGGTTACAATGACCATGGCGACCGTTGTCGGTGTCTCGGTGGTGCTGCTGAAACAGCATTACATAATGGATGTGGTGGCCGGGTTCACGGTGGCCTGGTTCTGTTCGTTTTTTTCATGCAAGTATTTTAAACGCGCATAAAAAAGATTTCCGGATGAGAAGGCTAAGAAAAAGAGGCTCAATCATATCCGAGCTTTTCCAGGATAGGATGAAGTGTGTCATTTAAGATGTTTATGGTTTCCGCTTTAAGTTTCCGTTTATGATCACCCGGTGTAACCTGCCTCCTGTGCGAATACACGTTTTGTTCGGCTACCGTAAAATCTGCCTGATCTTTTATCATTTGGATCAAAGCCGGGTTCCCGTTCAATTCAAGATGCGCCGCGATCCGGTCGAGCCAGTCGGAAAAATTTGAAACCATGTCTTCATATTTCATCAACAGGACATTCGGTTTTCTTTCACTCAGCAGCTCCCGACAATATGTATCATAAGTCTTTTTAACCGGTTCCATTCGCTGAAGGGCAAACTCGTCGATTGTCATCTGCCTTGCCTGTTGTCTGCTGTTTACGATTGTCCGGTTAATCAGCTCGTGACTGTACGCGACTGAGAAATAGGAGGATGTCAATACGTCACGGGGATCTCTTAAAAGTAATAGGACAAGGTATTTCCCAATATCCGGGATGTTGATCCATCCACCCGAGGGGCCGTAAAGGTAACCCTTATCCTTGAACGCTTTTTCCATAAAAACGGGGTCTGAATACAACTGATATTTTGCATTGTTGGACAGTGAAAAATAGGAGTTGTAATTTAAATGCATCATTTTTTCATTTTCGGCCAACGTCTTGAGGATACCATTGACATACTGGGTGGCGCTTTTATTAACGGAGAAGAAAACAATGCTCCGATGTTCACTCTTTGAGATGTCCGCCCCTTTCATCGCCTTTTTTTCATTTCTAAAAGAGAACAGTCGTCTTGGCTTGACAGCAAGATTCAACCACAACAGGGGATATTTTTCCCTTGCAAATCGCTGAAGACGGGGGAAAGGTGAAGCGGTCTTCGATGGCATGGATCAGTCCTTTAACCTATAGCATATTAATAAATATATTTTTCTTAAAACAGAGAAAATATAACACAAAAATCAGATTTTTTTTAAACACAGGATGCCCTTTATAAGGATTTTTTAGAACCGGTTTAACTTTTTTTGTCGTTCGTACCGCTGGTTCGGGGTTTTCTTTTTTGCCGGGATTGTTTTTTGGGGGCAGGAGACCGGGGAAGGATCAGCCAGTCCGGGTCCGGCTGGATGCAGGGCAGGGGACGATCCATAAAATCCTCGATGTCCGGGAGGTAAAAAGATTCACGCTCGTCGGCGAAACTGATCGAGGTGCCGGTTGATCCTGCCCGGCCGGTACGGCCGATGCGATGGACATAGTCTTCCGGATCATGGGGGAGGTTGAAGTTGATGACATGGTCCATGTCTTCGATGTGAATCCCCCTGGCCATGACATCGGTTGCCACCAGAATACGTATCTGGCCGGATTTAAAATTTTCCAGGCGTTGGGACCGCTTCTGCTGGGGCACATCACCGGTCAGTATCTCGCACCTCAGGCCGTATCGTTTTATCTTATCGGCCAGCCGGCTGACCTCATCCTTGCGGTTGCAGAAGACCAGTACCCGGGCCAGGTCCTGTTTAACGATGATGTTGTAAAGCAGGGCGAATTTGTTCTGGCTGGTAACGATATAGACGATCTGATCGACGGAATCCACCGCCACCTGCTCCGGTTCAATGGCTACCTGAACCGGATCATGGGTCCAGCTGGCAGCCAGCCGGGTGATGGCTTCCGTAAGCGTGGCACTGAACAGCATGGTCTGGCGGCCGGTTTTTTTGGGGGTGGCGTAAACAATCTTGCGGACGTCGGGTATGAACCCCATATCAAGCATGCGGTCGGCTTCGTCAATCACCAGCACTTCCACTCTTTTGAGCATCAGCAGGTTTCGCCTCGAGAAATCAAGCAGCCGACCCGGTGTGGCGACGATGATATCCGCCGGGCGACCGGTCAGTTGTTTTTGCTGCAGTTTAAAATCCATGCCACCGAAGATCGCGAAAATGTTTATGTCGCTGTAAGTGGCGAGTTGACGGGCTTCCTCTGTTATCTGGACAACCAGTTCCCGGGTGGGCGCCAGGATCAACACCCTGGGGGTTCCCGGTTTCCGTTTACCCTGGATGGGGTCGTTGTGCAGATGGGTCAGTATTGAAATCAGAAAAGCGGCTGTTTTCCCGGTCCCGGTCTGGGCACGGCCGAAGGCATCCCGTCCCGCCAGAGTGCTGGGCAGAATTTTCGCCTGAATGGGTGTGCAATAAGTAAAACCCAGGTCATGGATGGCGTGCATCAAAACTTCGGGAAGGTCAAAATCGTGAAAGCGGGTTTTATCCCGTTCCGGAGGCACTGTAAATTGTGACGGCTGCCAATGGCCGGAACCCTCATCACTGCTTTCTGCAACCGCTTGATCCGGCGTGGCCGACGCGTCCGGCTCTGAATCGTTTTGTCTTCTTTTACGTCCGGGCTTTTTTTGAGTGTGTTTCTCTGTTCGGATTTTCTTTAGTCCTTTTAGTTTTAGTTTTTTTCCATTATAACATAACTGATTGAGATAATCGTCACTTATTGAAATAATTATTTATCGCCGGTTTTCATAAGACAGGTCGGTTATTCAGATAACATAAATAAAACAGTCCATAAACTAAAATATCCTTTTTATGACGCATCGATTATATCTCAAACCCTTTTTCTTGTTTCCGGTCTATTTTATCTTCGCCATTATTCTTACCTGGCCCCTCCTGGCTAATATTTCTACTGTTATCCCCATCGGCACGGAACGAACCACGACCATACCGCTGTTCGGCCTCTGGACCCTGCTCTGGAACGCGCAGCAGGTTCCCGACCTGTTCCAACACTATTGGAATGCGCCGATCTTTTATCCTGTTGAAGGGACATTTGCTTTTTCCGAAACCATGCTGCCTCAGGGCATTGTCTTTGCCGCCGGTGTTTTTCTTATTAATGACCCATTGCGGGTTTACAATCTCATGCTTTTGTGCTGCCTGGCCTTGAACGGGATGGCCGCTTTCAGTCTCCTGCGCAGAACCGGCACCAGTGATTTTCCGGCCGTTATCGCCGGTCTTTTTGTCGTGGCCCTGCCGTATTCAGCCTATGAAATGGGCGTCTGCCAGCTGATCGTTCTGTTTCCGATTTTTTATTTTTTTTCATATTTTTATCAGTTCAGCCGCAAGCCAACGTTTAAAAACGCTCTTTTGATGGGGCTGTGGGGAGCCTTGTTATCGCTCTCCTGCAGCTACTATGGCCTGTTTCTGTCTTTTTTTGCCGTTCTGGGGGCGGCTTGTCTTTTTAACCGGACAGTTTTTACCTTCAGGCCGCTTTTTTATCTGGTTTGCGGGGTCTGTCTGGCCGCGTTGGCCGTGAAGCCGGTTTTGTTCACCCAGCTCAAAATTACGTCCGGCTTTACCCATGGCGCCTCGGTCACACATTTGCAAAGCTGTCGCCCGGCTGATTACCTGGCGCTGGCGCCGATTCTTTTTGGTGCTCATTTCCTTCCCTGGCTTGGAGGCAGCAGGGCTCTCCATCCCATGTATCCCGGAACCGGTTTACTGGTTTTGGCTGTTGCCGGTATCTGGCTGGGCAGGGACAAAGCGCCCCGTTGGGTCCTTTTCTGCACGCTGGGGGTTGTTCTGGCCATGATTTTGAGCATGGCGGGAAATATCGAAATTGCCGGATGGAACCTGATGAATTTTTTAAAAGGCTTTTTGCCGGGTTTCAAACAATTGCGAAACGCCTTCCGGTTCGGTGTTTTTGTTCAGATTTTTCTGGTCGGCCTGGCCGGTTTTAGCCTGGAATGGATTTATCGCTCAAGCAGAGGGCGGGGGCCGCTATTGCTGATGCTGATTTTTTTATTAAGTGTTGTCGAGGTGTTGCCTTTAACCCGGTTAAGGCCTTTGCCGGAATCTACCTTCTCGGCCGATTGGTCGGATTTTCTGGCAAAGCAGCCGGATGGTTCCGCCGTCATGATTCCAATGGCAGAGGAAAACGAAAGGGTTGACTACAACTATCTACCGATCGTGGTCGGCATGATTCATGCCCTGGATCATGGGAAACCCTTGTTAAACGGTTTTTCTTCTTTTCGCCCTCCCGAATACCTGGCGCTTAAGGAGACAATAAAACATTTCCCCGCCCCCCCCGGGCCGGGATATTTGTGTGAACGTGGTGTCGATTATCTTATTGTGGATAAATCGTTTTTAACTGCAGAGATCGTTTCTGACTTAAATCAACGACCGCAGTTCGATCTGCTCTTTGCCGATGATAAGATGTCTGTTTACCGGTTAAAATGCCCGGGAAGATGATTGTCGGTTCGGGGTTCGGGTAGGGGCACAGCGGGCCGTGCCCTTTTGTCGGGGTTCAGGGCTCAGTCTTCAGCGCTGGGGAAGGGGAACGGAAAAAGGGCGTTATTTGCGGTTGATGCCCAGAATGCTCAAGAAAAAACTGGACAGGATTATCTGACATCCCAGTATCATGGCCAGGACGGCCGGAATAACCAGGCGCAGGGTCTGCTGTGGATCCAGGTCGCCAAACGCTTCACTGCCCCAGGTGCCGACGGCATACAGAGAGCCGGCCAGTCCGACGAAAAAAAGGATGCCACCGGTGATAAGACCGCGTTCCAGTGTAAAAATTTTAAAGAGCCGGTTAAAAACGGGATCGGGGGGCTGAAGGTTTTCCGTCAGAGCGAAAATTTTATAAAATGCGGCAAACAGAATGGATTGAAAACCGATAAACACGGCCGCTGAACAATACAGCAGGGTATGGATATCAAAGGTGACGCCCGCGATTGCCCTTGGTCCGGGCAAGAGCCAGAGGCCCGCTACCGCTCCAATGATGAAAAGCAGTATTCCCGGATAGAAAAAAAGCCATTTTGGACTGTAAAGCAGCATAAACCTTAAATGCCGCCAGCCGTCACGCCAGGTCCGTAAATGCGGCCTCCGGCTCCGTCCGTCCGGGGAGAGGGTGGTGGGGACTTCCGTAATGCGCATATTCTGAAGCTGCGCCTTGACGATCATTTCGCTGGCAAATTCCATTCCCGTGGTCCGTAGATCCAGCTTTTCGATGGCTGTTTTTTTAAATCCTCTCAGACCGCAATGAAAATCACCGATGGGGGCGTTGAAAAACAATCGTCCAATGCCGGTAAGCACCGGATTACCCAGGTATTTGTGCAGAAAAGGCATGGCCTGCGGAGAAATACCGCCCTGAAACCGGTTGCCGATCACAAGATCAAACCCTTTACGCAGTTTATCAACAAAACCGGACAGCCCTGAGAAATCATAACTTCCGTCAGCATCGCCCATGATAATGAATTCACCGTGAGCGGCTTCAATTCCGCCTGCCAGTGCGCTGCCGTAGCCTTTTTCCGCTACCTGGACCACGCGCGCGCCGGACCTGGCGGCAATCTCCCGGGAGTCATCAGTGCTGCCGTTGTCCGCGATAATGATTTCACCGTTGATACTGTTTTCGGAAAGATAGCCACGGGCCTGAGCAATGCAACCGGCCAGCGTTTCCGCTTCATTAAGGCAGGGCATTACGATCGACAGTTCAAGTTTCGTGTCCGCTTGAGGCACAGGCAACACCAAAGATAAGAAGTTGTTTTTATGATTATTATCAATATCAGTGTCCGCCTCCCAGGTCAATGCTTTTCCCGCATTCGCGTTCGAGACAAAACCGAACGGCTCGTCTAACGGCCTGAAAACCATTGACTCTTTAAGCGCCTCCTGTAATGATCGTCAACAGTAGAAAAACAGCAGTTTGTATTCGACACCGGGGGCATCTGTCGGGAAACGCTGCTGTGCCATCACTCTGAAAGGAAAAAATATGAGAACATTTTTTGTAAACGCGGGAATGCTGATGTTAATGCTCCTGTTCTTTTATCCTTCGGTCTGCGCGGCGGGTGATGACGAACCGGTATTGATCATATCACCGTTTGTCGAATACCAGTATCACACTGACAAGGGCGGGGCCGAGGATGTGCTGGATAATATTAATGACCTGGTCGGTGGATGGCTGCGGGGATATAAAGACGTCGAACTTTTTGAACATTTGTGCCTGATAGGCGCTGAAGTCAGGTTGATGCGGCCTGAACTGCCGAAAGGATTGCATCTTTTCGGCTCGTTAGCGGGCACAACCGGTTCCACGGACATGTTGAATGATGATTATGACAAACAGTACGAACTGAACTCCTTTCCGGCCATACCGGGGGTTGTGGATGTAGCGGATTTTCCTTTTGTTGACCTTGATGGCGACATGCGTATCCGCGTGGATCAGTACCTGGATTATTACATTCCTGTGCAGGTGGGCATCCGGTATGAACCGAAACCGGATAAAACCTTGTCCTGGTTCGGTTCGCTTTCCGGCGGGGTGCTGTTTTACAAGGGCGGTATGGATATTGACGTTGACATGTCAGGAACTGCCCGGGTCCTGTTAATTAACGGACAGACGTCGGCCTCATACCGGGGAAAGGTGGAAGTAAAGGATATCGGGTGGATCATGTCCGCCCTGGTCGGTATGCGGTATCACTGGAAGAAGAACCTGACCTCGTCTGTTGCCGTTGGTTTTGAGACCGGTCGGTTGAGCGATAATGCCGACATAGACGGTAAGTTTTCCGGAAATGTAAGGATCGACTCATCAATTTTTGATTTTGACACCCCTTTTTCAATGGATATCGACAGCAGCGAATCGGTTGATCTCCGGACCGACGGCTGGCGTGTGCGGGTAGGCATTATTGAGTGGGCGTGGTAGGGGAGGGGCTCAGATGGACAGCCGTTTCCATTTCAGGGCATGGGCAATGATGATGCCGGTGATAAATCCGGCTGCCAGGTTTGATGCCAGGCTGATGCTCAGGATGAGCATGGCCACGAAATAGTCTTTTCGGTTCTCCAGGTCCATGATGGTCAGGGCCAACTGACCGCCGGCAAATACCAGCAGAACACCCAGGATTGACAAGGGTAAAAGATTTAGGAACCCGATAATATTGTCACCCAGAAGAACCGCCAGGAAGACAAAAGACAACCCGATGATGACATTGGAACCGGCGGTCCGGCCGCCGAAACGGTAATGAGCCGCCAGTCCGCCGGCACCATGACAGAGCGGCATGCCACCCAGGCAGAAGCTGAGACAATTGGCCAGGGCCATGCTGATGCAGACCCTGCGATTGGTCACTCTGGTTGACTTTTTTCCGAAATACGTCCTGGAAAGATCCGTGTAGGCCAATACCGCGTTTCCGAGTGTCATGGGTAACTGCGGCAACACCAGTACCAGGACGGCAAAGGAAAAGTCGGCTTTGGCCGGGAAACCGAAGGGGAGCAGCTGCGGCAGGTGTAAACCGATAAAACCGTTATCCGGGGCGAATCTGGCCCCCAGGGCCAGACCGGTCAGAAGCCCGCCGACAACCAGAATCAGGCCGGCCGGCAGTTTTTTATTATCCAGGAGCAGCAGGGTGATCACCCCGGCGGTGATTCCGATGATCAGGCTGACAGGAACAGGTCCGATAGCCTGGAGCGCGAGATGTGGCTCAACCGCCTTGCTGAGCAATTGGAACATGGATTGGCCGATGATTAATTTAATGCCGCTGACAATCAGCACAACCCCGGTGGACAACTGTACGCCCCGGATGACGGATTGCGGGGTCGTTCGTCGGATAATGTCGATAGCACCGGTAATGCCGGCTATCATCAGAAAAATCCCCATCAGCAGGGACGATGCCTGGATCTGGTCGGGGGTCATGGCGGTGGCAATGGCATAGGCCCCGATGACTTTCATGGGCTGGACCGGTACCGTAACACCGAAGTAGGCACCTGCCAGAAGATAGAATACCCCGACACTTAAAAACAACCCCAGGGGGTTGAGGCCATTGAAGAGGACCATGGCAATGGCAATGGGCAGCAGGGTGCCCAGATCGCCCAGGGATCCGGCCACTTCCATCCGGTTAAATTTGAATCGGTCGGTCATATCCGTTTTTCTCCTGCCAATTTGTGGATTGTTTTACAGTATAGATAATCTTATGGCGGGATCAAACGGTTTTTTAAGTGTCCGATTGGTTATTCCGTTGTTTTTCGTACATGTCCGCCAGGGTCGGTAGAAAAGCGGTGACATCCGCCACGATGCAGAAGTCGGCCACAGAGAAGATGGCCGCATTGGAATCGGTATTCACGGCCACGATGCATTGGGAATCTTTCATGCCGTACAGGTGCTGCTGGGCACCGGAAATCCCGCAGGCCAGGTAGAGTTTCGGGGCGACGGTTTTACCGGTTGCGCCCACCTGGCGGGAATAAGGCAACCACTTGAGATCGCACAGAGGGCGCGAGGCGGCCACGGCGGCATTGGGAAACAGCCTGGCCATCCGGTTGACCAGTTCAAGATTCTCTTCACTGCCGATTCCACGGCCGGCAGCGATGATAATGTCGGCCTTGTCAATGGCCGCGTCCGTGTCGTCGGCTGACGTGATTTCCAGGGGTTGATAACCGTCCGAAGTCCCTTCTACCTTGATACTGGTAATATCCGGCTGGGCCGATTGTCCTTTGTCGTTTGGGTCATAGCTGAAGGCTCCGGGCAGGACGGTCAGGACAACCGGCCGGTTGACAGGTCTGGTTTCCATGACCATTTTGCCATTGAACAATGCCCGTTGAAAAATAATATCCCGATTTTCTTGTATCCGCATATCGTTTACCGCGGAAATGCATACGGCGCCGGTTTTGGCCGCTGTCACGGCCGCTGCCTGGCATCCTGCGGCGGTATGAAGAAAACAGACGTAATCAAACGGTGTCTCTTCTATCAGGTTGACAACCACATCTGCTGTCAGGGCCGGGTTGGGATATCGGAAGCCCCGGCTGTCGGCAACGTAAGCGTGAAAGCCGGTTTGCGCCGAAAAGGCGCCTGCCCGCTCTGCAATTTCACGGCCGCAAATCAGAAAGCATTTCCGGCCTCCGGAAGAGGGCGAAAGCTGTTCGGCCAGAACCGACAGTTCGGCGCTGTTGGCGGCTATCCGGTTACCTGTGGTATCCGTTATCATCAGAATATTATAACTCAAGGGGCTTCCTTTCATATCAGTGATTGTTTGTGCAGGATATCAAGCAGGGCAACGGCTTTTTCTTCCAGGTTGCCCTGGATAAATTCGCCGGTACCCGTTTTCGGCGGGCTGAAAACAGACATCAGGTGTTGCCGCTGTTCCGGTAGCGCACTCGCGTTGAGATCGATGACCTTAATTTCCTGGGATTTTGCCCGTAGCCGGTTAGACAGCGAAGCGTACCGTGGCTGATTGATGCCGGACTGGACGCACAATACCGACGGCAGGGGCAGCTTGACGGTTTCATGTAAGCCGCCTTCCAGTTCACAGACAACTTTAACGGTTCCGAATTCGGGCTCAAGCGTCTGGTTTACAACAGCCGTGGCGCAGGGCAGGCCACACAGGGCCGCTGTCATGGGGCCTGTCAGGCTTTGCATGGCATCTTCGGACATAACACCAAGCAGAACCAGATCATATGAATCAGATTGAATTAATTGCGCGATATGGAAGGCCGTTTCTTCGGCCGGCAGAAATCCGTTTCCGTCGCATCGGATGTGAACGGCATTGTCGGCACCCAGTGCCAGTGCCTGTCTTAACGTGCTTTCGGCCCTGGCCGGCCCTATGGTCAAAACGTCAATGGTGACGTCTTTGAACTGTTCCTTAATCCTGACGGCTTCCTCCACGGCAAATTCGTCAAAATAGTTCATGTGATAGCGGGTTTCTTCATCTTCCAATATCCAGAGACGGTCTGGCCGGATATCGATCTGTTGCTCAATGTCGACGACCTGTTTGACGCATACGAGGATTTTCATGTGGTGTTGTTTCCATAACCATTTAGGCGTTGTTTTTAGAGGGGCCCTTTTTTAATTAAATATATATTAACGAAGGAAAACGTAAGTTTCAAGAAAAAAACGAACGTTCGTTAGATTTTTCTTGACTTGGAAAATTTCCCGCGTATTATGAATTGAAAATAACGGAGATGTTTATGAGTACACTTTACTTTATCCGCCACGCTCAGGCTTCATTTGCCAAACAGAACTATGATCAGTTATCAGACCGGGGCATCGTTCAGGCCAGGCATCTGGCCGCCTATCTGCTCGATCAGAATATTATTTTTGACAAGATATATATCGGGCCTCAGGTACGGCATCGTCAGACTGCGGACGAATATATTTCTTTATGTCGAACGGCTGGTATCAATGATTTTACGATTACTGAACTGGCGGATCTGGCGGAGTATGATTTTGGCGGTGTGTTGAAAACCCTGATGCCGATCATGGCGGCCGAAGATGCTTCCTTTAATGATGACATCAGCCGGATGTTTGCCGACGGCAGAGCCTTTCAGCGGGTGTTTGAAACAGCCGCCATGAAATGGGTAAAGGGAGAATATCCGCCATGCGACCTGATGACCTGGAATGATTTTTTCGCCCGGGTGAATCGGGGTATTGATACGATCCTCAAGCAGGACGGCCAGGGGCGCCAGGTGGCAGTGTTTACTTCAGGTGGGCCACTTGCGGTTGCGGCACAACGCGCCATGGGCCTTTCTGATGAGATGACCATGCGGCTTAACTGGCAGGTTATCAACTGTTCATTGACGCGTTTTAAGTCCACGTTTGAGACCATGATGCTGTCGTCTTTTAATGAGCATTACTGGCTGATGGGGGCTGAGAAAGAAGGCATGATCACATATAGATGATGTGTTAGTTGTCATAATTAACAATAGCGGGAGGAAACCATGGATTTTGAAATATCCGATCGGATGAAGACAATTTTAGAAATGATCAATGAGTTTGTGGAAAAAGAACTGGTCCCACTTGAGGCGGAGTTCATAAACCATGACTTTAAGGAAATGGTGCCGGTACTGGCCGAAAAACGGGAAATGGTCAAGAAAATGGAGCTGTGGGGGCCTCAGATTCCTGAAGAATTGGGTGGAATGGGACTTTCCCTGGTGGAACATGGCCTGGTTTCAGAAGCCCTGGGCGGATGTCCGCTGGGCCATTATGTGTTCGGATGTCAGGCACCGGACGCCGGCAATATCGAAATTCTTCATTTGCATGGTACCGAAGAACAGAAAGATCAATATTTGCAGCCCCTGGTTGATGGCAAAATTCGCAGTTGTTTTTCCATGACAGAGGTGGATCTGGCGGGTTCCAACCCGGTTATGCTGGACACCACCGCCGTCAAAGACGGGGATGATTATGTCATCAATGGTCATAAATGGTACACCACTGCCGCTGACGGCGCTAAATTCGCGATTGTTATGGCGGTCACCAATCCTGAAGCACCGGTCTATTTACGGGCCAGTATGATCATTGTTCCCACGGACACGCTCGGTTTCAACCTGGTGAGAAATCTCCCGGTTATGGGGGAAAAAGGGAGTGATTACGCCAGTCACGGTGAAATTCTTTATCAGTCCTGCCGTGTGCCGCAGAAAAATCTGCTTGGACCGGAAGGGCACGGTTTTGTTATCGCCCAGGAAAGACTGGGGCCGGGCCGGATCCATCACTGCATGCGCTGGCTGGGTATCTGCAAGCGATGTTTTGAGATGATGTGCCGACGCGCCAATCAGCGAATGATTCTGCCTGATGGCCGTACCCTGGCCACGCGGCAGATTATCAGGGAGTGGGTAGCGGATTCGGCCGCTGAAATTCAGGCCGCACGGTTGATGACCCTGCATGCCGCCTGGATGATTGACAACCACGGACAGAAGGAGGCCCGCAATTATGTTTCCTATATCAAGTACACGGTAGCCAATACCATGCTGCGGGTGATCGATCGGGCGCTGCAGGTTCACGGCGGACTCGGCATGACCGACGATACCATCCTGGCCTTTTTCTATCGCCATGAACGGGCGGCCCGGATTTATGACGGCGCCGATGAAGTTCATAAGATGTCGGTGGCCAAGCGCATTCTGAGAGAGTATGAGGGCAAGTAGCTGATTGTAATGACATACGCCGACTTCAAAGATAAGGTAATGCTTTCCATGGAAGATATCTGTCGTGATATCTTCCATGAAAACAGGGATGCCATCAAGGTGAAAAAAGAAGCCGTGGTGGTGAAAAATCTGGTCAATATTTATGAGGCCACCCTGCGGCTGAGCAATAAAAAAGGTTTTCACTCCATGAGCCTTCGGGAACTGGCCAGGGAAACCAGCTTGAGCCTGGGCGCCCTGTATTCCTATTTTTCAAACAAGGAACAGCTTCTGGCGATCATCCAGGAGCAGGGGTACCGGATCACCGGCCGGTTGCTGGAAGAGGAGATCAATAAATCATCCGATCCGGTTCAAAAGCTCGATATTGCCATCCGAACGCATCTGTATCTAAGCGAAAGCATGCAGCCCTGGTTTTATTTTTTCTTTATGGAAGCAAAGAACCTGAACAAAGAAACACAGAAAACGGTCATTGCCAGTGAGCTGTATACAGAACAGATTTTTACCGATATTATTGATCAGGGGGTTAAGGCCGGCGTGTTTTTAACCGACAACAAGCTGCTGACGGCATCTGTTATCAAAACCATGCTCCAGGACTGGTATTTGAAGCGGTGGAAGCATATAAAAAGAGATATCAATGTTGATGATTATGCGGATTTTGTTATTAAGTTTGTATTGCAGGCGTTAAACGGAAAGCATTAAGGCAATTTGTTTGCGATTGAACGTTTCAGGTGGTTAAGTGAAAAGTGGTTAAGTGATTATGTGTTTAAGTGATTATGTGATTAAACAATTGGTCTTAACCATGTTTGTTGTCATGACGATGTTGGTGACAAGGCGCTTAATATTCATTAAAGCTAAAATTGACTTAACCACCTAATCACAAACACTTTAAAGCAGAATTTTTACTTATCGATTCGGTACCAGGCTATGCCCGGATATGACGCTAAAAACGTAAACACCTAAACACTTAATCACTTAATCACATAAACACCTAATCACATAAACACAAATTTGAGGAACCTCGATGAATGTCATAGATCAACCGAAAGCGATCAGAGAAGGGGAACAATTTGATCTGCAGAAGGTCGAAACGTATTTAAAGGACACCATACCCGGACTTGAAGGCGCCCTGACGGTCAAACAGTTCCCCAGCGGTTTTTCGAACCTGACGTATTTTCTGAAACTGGGAGATACCGAAATGGTGCTGCGGCGGCCGCCATTTGGTAAAAAGGCTAAAACGGCTCACGACATGTCCAGGGAATACCGTATCTTAAAGGCGCTGCACCCGGTTTTTCCCTATTGCCCGGAACCACTGGCCTTTTGTGATGATTCGTCGGTGTTGGGATGTGATTTTTATGTCATGAATTGTATTCGTGGGGTTGTGCTGCGCAAAAACATCCCGTCTGAGCTGTCCATGACACCGGATCAGGTCAGAAAATTATGTGACAGTATGATTGATGTCTTTTGCCGGCTGCATGACATTGATTATAAGGCCATCGGTCTGGACGATTTTGGAAAACCCGAGGGATATGTCAGACGACAGGTGGAAGGATGGAGCCGTCGCTACCGGGATGCCAGAACCCCGGACGCGCCGGATTGCGAAACAGTCATGGCCTGGCTGCATGAAAACATGCCGGCTGATGTAAGCGATTCCTGTATTATTCATAATGATTACAAGTTCGACAACCTTGTCTTGAACCCGGATAATCCCTTGGAAATTATTGGCGTCTTTGACTGGGAAATGGCGACTCTGGGCGATCCGCTCATGGACCTGGGGTCATCTCTGGGATACTGGGTGCAGGCCGACGATTCAGAGGAGCAGGTCCTTATTCGAATGTTGCCCACAACGGCCGAAGGCATGATGACCAGGCGTGAAGTGGTTGACGCCTATCTTGCCAAAAGCGGCCGGTCGGTTGATGATTTTAATTTTTATTATGTGTTCGGTCTTTTTCGTCTGGCTGTGATCGCCCAGCAGATTTATTACCGTTTTTATCATGGACAGACCAAGGACGAGCGGTTCGGCCTGTTGATCGCGGCGGTGGAGGTTTTAGAACGCGTCGCGCTCAGGTCCATGGAAAAGTCGGAATTCTGACGGTATTAAAGGGGGGAGGGAATAAATGATTATCGACTGCCATTTTCATCTGGAGGAACGTTTACTGTCCCTTGATCAAATTCTGAAAAAAATGGATGTCTGCGGAATAGATAAAACCGCGCTGATGGCACCCATGGTTGATCCCATTCCTGAGTCCGGGGCGCTGCTGATCCACCTGTTTCATTTTCTGCTTTTTCACCGATCAACCCGGTGGCTGGCCCGAATACTGGCGGCCCGTTTTACGGATGACGGCGCCATTAAACTTCCGGCCGGGAACTTTCCCGTTTATCCGGATCCGGATAATGCACTGGTCTTTGATGCCGTTGACAAACATCCGGACCGTTTTTACGGCTGGATTTTTGTCAATCCCGGGGGAAAAAACAATCCGGTTGAAGAATACGAACGCTGGAAAGACCATCCCGGTGTGGTCGGTGTCAAGGCTCATCCTTTCTGGCATCAATACGAACCAATAGAACTCGCGGCGGTTGCCGGCCGGGCTGCCGCGGATGGCCGGCCCCTGTTGATTCATGTCGGGTTCGGCGCGCATGGCCGCTTTGAGGAGCTGATGGCATCCGTTCCAAAACTGAAATTGATTCTTGCCCACGCGGGTTTTCCTGAATATCGTGATACCTGGGAGAAAATCGCGGAAAATCAAAATATTCTGGTGGATGTTTCTCAGACCAGCTACGTGGGCGAAAAGATCTTGGACCGGGTTGTAAAAGCATTGGGCGTGGAAAGGTGCTGTTACGGTACCGACGGGCCCTTTGGGTTCCACGACGAAACCCATACTTTTGACATGTGTTTGATTAAAAAAAGAATTGAAAATCTGCTGCCGGACCCCGGGGACCGGCAGAAAATTCTGGCAGATAATTTTGCGGCTTTTGCGAATTTAAAATAGTATTTTAAAGGAGGACGATGATGGTTGATTTTTCATTAAAGGACAGGGTGGCCTTGATCACCGGGTCAAGTCGGGGAATAGGGGAAGCCATCGCCATGCTGTTGGCGGCCAATGGCGCACAGTGTATTCTGATCGGCAGGAAGGTAGATCCCTTGAATACGGTTGCCGCCAATATCGAGAAAGCCGGTGGCAAGGCCGAAGCCCTGGCCTGTCATGTCGGTGATATGGAGCAGTTGAAAAACCTGTTCGGGCATATCAAGGAAAAGTACGGCAAGCTTGATATCGTCGTTAATAACGCGGCCACCAATCCCTATTTCGGTGATATGCTGAACGCCGAGGAATGGGCCTGGGACAAGACCAATGATGTCAATCTCAAGGGGCCGTTTTTTATTACCCAGTTTGCGGCCAGGATGATGATTGAAACCGGCAGCAAAGGATCGATTGTTAACGTGGCTTCGGTCAACGCCGTGAGGCCGGCACCCATGCAGGGCATCTATTCCATCACCAAGGCCGGCGTGGTGGGCATGACCAAAGCCTTTGCTAAAGAACTGGCGGGCAGTAACATTCGTGTCAACGCCCTTTTGCCGGGTCTGACCGATACCAAGTTCAGCGAAGCCATTGTGGCCAATAAAGCCATATATGATTACGCGGTCAGCGGTATCCCCCTGGGCCGTATTGCTCAGCCCGAGGAAATGGCCGGGGCGGTACTTTACCTGGTTTCGGATGCCTCGTCTTTCACCACCGGCAGTTGCATTACCTGTGATGGAGGCATGCTTGCTTAACCCGAATATTTCATGAATTTTTTCGACATAGATGAATTTATTTATAAAAGGCAATCAATTGAAAGGAAAATTGGGTGCTTCTCAGAAACATATACTGCCGTAAGCGGTTTAATGAATCGAGTATCATTATTGTGTCGAATAATTCACCCTACGGGCGAGTCACTTTGAACGCTTCTGCTTTGTTGCAGGCCGCTTGCGGTAGGTCGACTACAGCTTCGCGTCCTGCGCCTTGCAAAAGCGTCCAAATCGACTCGTGAAATATCCGGGTGGGCACTTCTAAAAATTGCCTTTTGGCCCGATGTCGGCGTTGTGCTCAAATTTTAATCCTCGAAATACGACTAAGTATTCCTCCGGTTAAAATTTTCGCACGCCTTGACCTCGAACCAAAATTCTAATTTTTAGAAGCACCCTTTACTTAGGTTCGGGGTCGGGGTTTGAGGTTTTTTTGTGTAGGGGGACGGCGTGCCGTGCCCGATTCCCTCGAATCCTTGAGCCCTTATGAATCTTAAGTTATAGAAGGAAAAAGACGCTTAACTGCCCGGTTTAGCGGGAGTTTACATTATGTCACAAAGGTTTGTTGTCCTCGCCGGGCGCAAGGCCCTGCCGATCATCAGGGATGAGGGGCTTGATCCTGCCCGGGTTCAGGTCGTGGCCGGTGCCGCCGGTGGACCCAAATGGCTGGTTCTGTATGGCCTTGATCGATGGCTTTTCGGTGAATTTTTTAAAAACAGGCAGGCCCCCCTGCATTTAATCGGTTCTTCCATCGGCAGCTGGCGGTTTGCCGCCGCTTCAGCCAAAAACCCGGTTTCCTGTCTTGATAATTTTAAAGAAGCCTACTTCCGGCAGCGTTACGCATCGAAGCCGACTGCTGCGGAAGTATCGCTGGAAACCAGAGGGGTCCTGGACGGGTTTATCGGTGAAGATGAAATCCGTCAAATCCTGTCGCACCCGTCATTCAGACCGGCCATTCTGACGGTCCGATGCCGTGGCACCGCCCTGGCCAGTGAAACGGTTTTCCCTCAGACGGCGGCGCTTGGTGTTGCCGCGCTGTGCAATGCTGTTGCCCGATCTTCACTCCGTTTCTTCTTCCGGCGGACCCTGTTCCATCATCCTGCCGGAAACGGGTTCTGGGGCGGGTTTCAGGATTTTCCCGAGCAGAAGGTCGTCTTGAATGAGGCGAATTTCCGTGATGCGGTTATGGCTTCCGGCGCGATTCCCCTGGTCATGTCCGGTGTTTCGGATATACCGGGCGCACCACCGGGGGTTTATCGGGACGGCGGCATCATTGACTATCATTTGAATTTGAATTTTCCCTGCGATTCAGAGGAACTGGTTCTTTTTCCGCACTATGCCGGGCATGTTATCCCAGGCTGGTTTGACAAAAAAGTGTCCTGGCGTAAACCCGTTTCTGATTATCTGGACAATGTGGTTCTGGTCGCACCGTCGCCGGACTTTATTGCCGGTCTTCCCATGGGAAAGATCTCCGACCGTAAGGATTTTGGAATATTCCATGGAAGGGACGATGAAAGACTCAAGTCCTGGCAAAAGGTTGTTGACCAGAGTCGTCGTCTGGCAGATGATTTCGAGGAAGCCGTTGGCGCCGGAAAAATCAGGGCCCTGGTTCAATCGTTCTAACTTCATGAAATATTCGGGCAAGGATCGTCATGAAACTATCCGGGTGGGGATGCTATCCGCGCATTGACGCTCAGGGACGTTTTTTCGGGTCTGCCGAAGAGGCGGCCGTTCTGGTAACGGATGAACACCCCTGGATTGCCCACGGGGCGGGCAGGAGTTACGGTGACAGTGCCCTGGAGCAGCGTGTCATCTTTACGCGGCGATTTGACCGGCTGATCGACTTTGATGATCAACAGGGCATCATTCACTGCTCGTCCGGCATGCTTCTGGGGGATATTGTCGATCTGGTACTTTCCCGCGGCTGGTTTCTCAGGGTTACGCCGGGCACGAAACATATTACCCTGGGCGGTGCCATTGCCGCCGATGTCCATGGCAAAAACCATCATCAGGCAGGATGTTTCAGTAATTCGGTTTTATCTGTCCGGCTAATGATGCCGGACGGGCAAGTGCTAACCTGCAGCCGGAAAGAAAATTCCGATCTTTTCCGGGCAACCTGTGGCGGCATGGGCTTGACCGGGCTGATAATGGATGCCGTCCTGCAACTGGAACCTGTTAACAGCGCCTTCATTACGGAAACCACCATTTCCTGCAAACATCTGGATGAGGTCATCGAAACACTTCATCTCTCTCATGAGACCACCTATTCCGTGGCCTGGATAGACTGTCTTGCCGGTGGACAGAAGAAGGGACGCGGCCTGGTCATGCTCGGTGAACACGCTGATGATGGCGACCTGTCCCGTTCCTGTCCCCGATCGCAGGTTGTCCCGGCCGGATTCCCGTCGGTTCTTCTTAACCGTTATTCCGTAAGCCTTTTCAATCAATGCTATTATCGGGCGGCCGGCCGGTCCCGATCAACGCGGGTAACGCTGGATCGCTTTTTTTATCCCCTTGACCGGCTTGAGGCCTGGAATCGGATGTATGGCCCGGCCGGGTTTATTCAGTATCAATTCGTCATTCCTGAAGCAGCCCGGACCGGTGGGCTGCGAAAAATTATGGACAAGATAACAAAAGCCCGATATGAGGCCTTTCTCGGGGTCTTGAAGCTGTTCGGGCCTGAAAATGAGAATATGCTCTCGTTTCCCATGCACGGCGTTACCCTTGCCCTGGATTTTAAAGTGAGTCCCGGGCTTTTTTCTTTTCTTGATGAACTGGACCGGATTGTGTTGGATCATGGCGGACGCCATTATTTAGCCAAGGACGCCCGGATCAAATCCCATGTGTTTGGTGAAGGTTATCCGAAATTGGCGGAATTCAGGCAAATCAGGGAACAATACGGCCTGAAGGATAAAATTAATTCTTTACAGTCAAAAAGATTAGGGATATAAAAAACGAATCCAACCACATTTTATAGTTTTATGGATTTAACTTTTAACAGGATAGAAGGAGAAAAAAATGGCTAATACGCGTCTGATAGTAAAATTGGAGGAAGAAGAGGGTTATTTCCACCAGAAAGAGCGCGAACAGATTAAGGCCCTCAGAGAGGCGGCAGCCAAGGAAAGTGATTTAAAGTATCGGGATGATCATAAGCACCATTGTTTTCGTTGCGGCACCAAGAGCCTGGTAGAAGTGCGCAAGGGGGACGTCGTGGTGGATGTGTGTGTTAACGAAGACTGCGGCGCCGTGCATCTGGATCCGGGCGAACTGGAAGACATCATCAAGGAGAGCAAAGCCGTCAGAGATATTCGTTCGGCGATTCTTGGCGTTTTTAAATAATACGTTTAATTTATTGGTAAAATACAAAAGAGCCGGGTTTTTCCCGGCTCTTTTGTATTGTCTTGCTTATTCTTCTTTCAGAGATCGGATGAAGGCATCGGCCTGGGATACGGCCTCTTCCATTTCGCTTACCAGTTGGTCCACATTGGCCTGTATGCCGACGACTTCGTCACTGAGCCCGGCAATGGCCCTGGCATTCAGGTTGTGCTTCATAAACAGGACCTGATCACGGAGGGGCCGGAGCGCGGGCTCCAGTCTGGCCTCAGCTTTTTTCATGGCTTTAATGAGCGCCGTGTATTTTTTCTGTGTCAGGTCATACTTTTGCCGGCTTGATTTCCTCAGGCTGTCGCTGGCGTATTGTTTGATTTCCTGACGCCACTCCTTGAACAGGGCCTCGGAAACATCCTCAACCGCCTGGATTCGATCCCGGACCTTGTCGGCTCCGGCCTCGGTTTTCTGAAGGGTTTTATTTAACCGGTTGTATTCTTTTTCCAGGTCGCCGCCCTGGAAATTGATAACACTTTTGAACTGTTCAAGGGCCGTTTGAAACTGCTCTTTGGCTTCATTCTGCGTGTCTCGGGCCTCTTTAATCCGGTCGACCATGATGTCACGTTTATGGATACCGACTTTTTCCATGGCACCGTAATACATTGAACTGCAACCAATCAGGCCGGTAAGGATCATCGAAACAATAATTGGTAGAATTTTCATAAATTTCTCCTTATTCAATCTATCTGTAACCGCTCAAAGCCTTCCTTTGAAATTTCCTGAAAAGCTCTGGTGAGGATATCTGAAACATCGGGTTTAAGGCCAGAGATTTTTTCCCAGTCTCCTTTCCGGGCCGCAGCAAAATAGCGGCTGAATGTTTTTTTCAAGGAGATGTCCCAGCGGGTGGTGACACCCGATTTGCCGGAACTGATATGGGCGGAGGGTGGGGGCAGGTCCCGGCGGCTGTGAGCCCAGCTGCTGACATGGGAAAAATAAATCAGGGCCCGGTCCAGAAGAATAAAAAGTATCTGATCGCTTTTTAACGGCCCCACACTGACCTGTATACGACCCAGTGACAGTCCCTTGACATCAGCGCGGGTTGCCTGTCGCGCGCCCATGGCGGCCGACCCACCGCCGATCAGTCCGCCCAGGGCCGTAAAGGCGCCCAGGCTATGACCGGCCAGAGCCAAATCAATCTTTGCACCCACCAATCCGCCGCCTGCAGCTCCGGCAGCGGCCAGTTGCCATTGGCTGAGTCCCAGAATCCGCCACGCCTTTTTAGAAAAAAGGTCTTCATTGACAATGGAGTGGGGCGGCAAAGCCAGGTCAAACAGATTGTGTCTGAACTGCCGGCGTATTTCCAGATGGGTGTTTCTTTCGAATGCCTGGATGTCCTTTCTGTATTTCTGCTCAAGCCGCTTTTTAGTTTCCGTTACCTGTAATTCATCCCGGCAGGTCGTTCTGGTTGAGTGCCGGGCGGTGATCACCAGGAGTTCCAGGACGGCGCTTACCGTGAGGTCTATACGGCGCTGCCACTCCAGTTGAAAAGCGTCTATCGCTTCCTGGAGCAGGGGCTGCCATTCCGGGTCAATGTGCTTGAGGCTTTCCAGCAGGTCTATCCGTTCGGCAAAGTTGGCCCGGTGAGCGTTGAACAGCCGGACGATGTTGAAGCGTTTTCGGGCTTCATGCTTCCAGTCTTCGATAAACTCGCCCCGGGCGTGCTCTTTGGTGTTGATAACGACCATGCGCGGAAGGCCGGTAAGGCGAAGAATTTCCATCTCCATAATGTCCACCTGCCGTAACGGCCGCGAACCGTCTACCACAAAAATAATACCTGCTCCCCGGGCCAGAGGTGAAAAAAGTTCAACCTCATGGGAAAAGTCCGGATTGTCGCGATGGGCGGTAATAAATTCGGCCACCATGCAGCCGGCCGGACCGTCATAGCCCGACAGCCATTTCAAGCTCTGACGCGGCTGCTGAAATCCGGGCGTGTCTACAAACCGGATAATTTCGCGATCGTCAATTTTGATCATATAGGGCCTGCATACGCGTGTTTCACCGGGGACCGGGCTGATGCGGACGCTGTCGTCCTCGGTCAGGGTGGAGACCACCGATGATTTTCCCTCGTTGGGATGCCCCATGACGGCAAAGATGGGAACAGCCGATTTATTCATGGGTATCTCCCAGATTTTCAATGCGCGTAAAAGGGTCATTCAGGCTGCCTGCCGCCTGCTCCCAGACCTTCCGGTCGGTCAGGTCCGGGGCGGTAAAACGGTTATCCCTTTCGGGTTTTCCCACCAGTCCCAGGATAATACCGGTATGCGGACCGGCCGCATGACGCAGGCCGATCAGCCAGGTAATGGTTTCCTGAAGCGGCGGTTGCCAGGCCTCGGTTACCACTACCAGGCGCAACGCTTCCGCCGGGATGCCCTGTTTCTTTAAAAGGTGTTTAAGTGCCTTTTGATCGATATCCGGGTCCTGTTCAATGGATAAACGGCCGGTCATATCCAGGCTCAAGTTCCGGGAAATCCGGATTTTCAGGCTTTCGTCGGTAAACAGGTGGGCGATTTCTTCCGGAATCAGGACAATCGCCGGTCCCGCCGGTTGGTCGGTGCTTCCGCCAGGGGCGGGGGTGCCGGGTAATGATTTTGGCCCCTCTTCCGTAGCTTTGTCGGATGTGTTCGACCCCGCACTTTGCAGTCGCGGTGTCTGCAGGCGATGAATCAGGCGGTCACAGGCACCGGTTGAAAAACTGGTTTTGGCCAGCACCCGGTGCTGTTTCCAGAACCCCCAGGCCAGAAGGACTGCCCTGGGAATCAGTCCGTAACAGAGAATCGCGCAAATCAGAAACGGCCACCACGACACCAGGTCCGGCGTGGTCAGGTGAACAATGCCATCCTTTAAAACCATCCGGCTTCCCTCGATCTGGGAAATGGTGGGGTGGGCGCTGTCAACCGCCCACGACCAGGGCAGGGAAAAGACTTTCACCATGCGCAGAACGGTATCCGGGGCCGGAAACAAGGTGGACTGCCAGCCAAAGGCCAGGTCGGTGATGGCCAGTTTAAGCCCCGTGGTGATCAGAAGCCCCAGGTTGAACCAGATACCGAATAACTGGGCCAGTATAAATACGGGCCAGAACAGGACCGGGCTGTAAGGCGTATTTTTGATGCGGGCAAGATCAATCAACGTGATCAATCGTTGCCGCGAACGGGCCGGGAATAAGTTCCGACCCTTTGTGGCCGTTCGGTTGGCCATTCGTCGAAGCAATGTAACGGTCAGGGGATAAAACCCCGCAAAACTGTTTTTTATCCCCAATCCTGACATCAGGGCTGACAGCCCGAAAAAACCCAGCAACAATAGCTGAGGGACGATCATTACCCAGACGCAGGTAAATATATTGATGGGCGTGGCGCCGCTGTAAGACAGAACCGACCACGACAGGATCGCGCCGAAAAGAAAAGCGGAAACCGAAACCAGAATACGTGTCAGGGACATGGTCTCATGATACAGTTCGCCGGGGAAGGGGCCGGCTTTGGATGAAGCCGTTCGTTTTTCATCCAGCCAGTGTTTGATCAGTTCCCGGCGTTCAAAGGGGGGATTGTTGGCTTTGGCGTAAGCCCGATAAACGGCACGGTCAAAATTAACGGAATCGTCTGTATCGCTGCCGTCCATCTGATCCGGCGAACGGTTCAGAAAATAATCCAGATCCAACAAATCGCTTGTTTGCCATGGGGTCGACACTGGTTTCTCCAGGGAAGAAATAAAAAAAATCTTTAATGACCAGTGTTATAGCAAAATCAGCCTGGTTTGTCGAGGATCTGAAACGTTTCGGTAATCTTCAATATTTAACACGTTATTCACTACTCCCTTATAATATAAATAATATAATAGCCTTGACGGATAAGATTTGAAATTGAAAAATAAGCCGATTAATGATTAAATTTTTGAGAATCGATTTTGTTTGGGGACTTTGTTTGGTGAAAAAGCTAATGTCCATTCATTTCAGGGAGTTTTTTTTTGTAGCGCTTGTCATCATCAGTGTATTGACCATCACTTTTTACGATGTTGTTTTTCAGGGTAAAACCTTCAAAGTTACAAATGACGTGCCCCAGGCGGTTACAACCGGTGTCTATGGCCAGGACCAAAATAAACCGCCATTTCATCTTACCGTTGGCGTAGACCACGCCGTACAGGAAGAACCGCTTTGCGAGTTTATTAAACAATCCCTGCGGGAGGGCACAATCCCTTTATGGAACCCTCATCAGGCATTGGGTCATCCGCTTGTTGCCATGCTGCATTTGGGGATGTTTTTCCCCCTGACCTATATTTTATATATTTTTCCACAGGTCATTGCCTTTGATTTGCTTATTTTGTCCCGTTTCTTTTTTGCCGCTTTTTTTACCTATCTTTTCATGCGGGAGTTAAAATTTAAGCCTGTTGTAGCTGCTGTTGCTGCGGTCACTTTTATGTTGAGCGGCACCCTGCTGCTTTACCAGAACGTCACAGCCAATGCCGATATCATGATTCCCGTTCTGCTTTATGCACTCGAACGCTTGATTCAAAGACCGACGCCTACCCGTACAGTCGTTGCCGCCGTTGCCGCTGCCTTGATGGTTCTGGCAGGCCATCCCGAGCATGTGTTTATCAATAGCCTTTTTGGATTGGCCTATACTGTTTTTCGTTTGTTTTCCCTTCGCAACCAAGTGCCGATGAGACGGGTGTGTTCTGTTTTGTTTCTGGCCTTTTTGATGGCGATCGGTTTTTCGGCATTCGGGCTATCTTCCTTCCTTTGGAATTTAAACTCTGAATTCTGGCATTCGCATTATCCCGGCACAGGGCTTATGGCTGAAGAAATTCCTTACAAAATTTTTTCCATTATTATGCCCCATTTTTTTCAAGTATCTGCTATGAATTCACCGGGATTTCATCCGATAGGGTGGCTGGGAGGATATATCGGCCTTGTACCTGTCTGCCTTGCACTGATAAGTCTCGGGAACTGCCAGCGAAAAGGTTTGAATTATTTCTTTGCGGCAGTCGCTTTTTTAGTGATGGCGAAAGCCTATGGGTTGCCAATTGTAAACAGCATCGGCTATCTGCCGGTTTTCGATGTGATTCGCTTTTCCCTGCATACTCCCGCAATCGTTACTTTCTGCTTCTCTGTTTGCGCCGGTATGGGGGTGAGAACCCTCTTGACAGGAAAGCGCATTGTCATAAAGGCTTCTGTGGTCGCAGGCGTCATGGCGGCCCTTATTACATTCGCTTTAATGAACTATCAGTCCGAGGTGTCTCCTTTGCTGTCACAAAAAGCAGTGATGTTGGCGTTTATCTTGCTTTTTCTTTTTCTGTCAGTCGTACTGGTCGTAAGGTTTAAGATTTTTCCGGTCAGGATGACCGGTCTTTTAATTCTGTTGCTGGTATGGGGGGAGTTGTTTTTTTATATCTATCGTGTTAAGCCCGACCGGTTTGATTCGTTCCCGCCGGTACCGTATGTCAATTACCTGAAAACGTTGGATGCCACCTCCGGCCGGGGCCGTTCCTACGGTCAGTTCTGGACTTTTTTCCCAAATGTCGCCAGCGCTTACGAGGTGGATGACCTGGGGATTTTCGATGGCCTTATCCTGAAACGATTTGTTAATTTTGTAAATAATTGTCTGGATTCAAACCATTTTTACAATGATAAAGCCTGCCTCACCACCCTTCGCAACAAGCCGCTGTTGAGGGTAAAACATTTTCTTGATTTGCTGAATGTAAAATATCTGGTTTTCCCTTCGGAGGCTCTCACAACTCGTTTTCATATCAAAAGTGATGATCTAGAACTGATATATGCCCGTGAAGTAAATATTTATAAACGTAAGGGCGTCTTACCCAGGGCGTTTATTGTTCATCAGGCGATTTTTGTCGACTCTGACGATAATTATTTTTATCATATGCTTCAAAAATGTCAGGCCTATTTTAACAAGGTTGCCATTATTCGTCATCCACCTGTTGCAGAAATTATTCAGAAAGATGTCGATAGAAGGTCATTCACCAACTCCACCGCACACATCAGCCAATATTCCCCCAACGAGGTGATTGTCGAGGCGAATATGGACGGCCCCGGTTTTTTAGTGTTGGGTGATATGTACCATCCCGAATGGAAGGCCTACATAGATGATCAAATCCCGACGGAAATTTATGAGGCATATGGCCTTGTCAGGGCAGTTTTTTTACCCCAGGGCAGGCATACCGTTCACTTTGTTTTTCGTCCGGTTTCCTTTTATATCGGATGCCTTATTTCCGCCGTCAGTGTCATATGTTCGCTGGTTCTTATTTTTGTCGGAAAAAGACGAAGTGGGGGCGCCTTCAAAGGAAGCAGATAAAACCCTCGATGTCGGTGGTAATAGGCACTCCAGTCGATAATACTTTATCTGTTCTTCTTGTTTTCAAGTGCCCTGACTGTCGAGGCGATTTCTTCTGTTGTAACTGTTTTACGTATGGCCTCCATACGTTCCATAACAGCGGCGAACCGGACGCCTTCGGCGGCGCTGATCCATTCCAGCTGCAATCGTTCCGTACGGATCCCCCGTTTTTCCATTTTGCGGTGGATCTTGTTGATCCGTTTTTCCGTCCAGTGATTGGCGTCGATATAATGGCAGTCACCGATGTGACAACCGCTGACCAGAACCACCGGCGCGCCTTTGGCAAAGGCCTGCCAGACAAACTTTTCATCCACCCGGCCGGAACACATGGTCCTTATCAAACGGGCGTTGGGCGGGTACTGCAAACGGGAAACACCGGCGTAGTCGGCGCCGGCGTAGGAACACCAGTTGCAGGCAAAAATCAGGATCTTGTCTTCCGGTCTTTGGGCCAGCATGGCCTCGCTCTGGCTTTCGATCTGCTCATCTGAAAAATGGTTCATGATAATGGCGTCAAAAACGCATTCGGCGGCACAGGTACCGCACCCGGCGCAGGCCGCCTTGTTGACCACGGCCGGTATTTTTTTCTTAACATCAACCGTGATGGCATTGTAGGGACAGACTTCGGCGCACTTGCCGCAGGACTTGCACTTTTCGGCAATTACTTCCGAGGTGATCG
Source organism: Desulfosudaceae bacterium (assembly GCA_963674745.2). Classification (GTDB taxonomy): domain Bacteria; phylum Desulfobacterota; class Desulfobacteria; order Desulfobacterales; family Desulfosudaceae; genus JBFMDX01. The sequence goes on from CAXXDV010000003.1 coordinate 861,458, forward strand.
GTTCGGACAGGATCACACCCCGGTGCATCATCCGTATGGCCCGCCCGGCGGCAGCTGAGGCCTGGGTCACGCTCTCTTTGATGTCCTTGGGCCCTTCGGCACACCCGGCATAAAAAATGCCCCGGGTGGCCGCGTCCACGGGCTGGAGTTTGGGGTGGGCTTCCAGATAAAATCCATCCGGCGTGAGTTGGAGACCCAGCATTTCCTGGAGCCGCTGGGTACCCGGCGAAGGTTTAATACCCACGGCCAGCACCAGCATATCCAGATCGTGGAACTCAATTTTACCGGCGGCGGTGTTCTCCACGGCCACCCTCAAACCGCGGTCCCCGGTTTCCTGGACATTGCCGGGCAGCCCCCGGACGTAACGGACGCCCAGGGCGCGGCTGCGATTATAGAGGTCTTCAAACCCTTTGCCAAAAGCGCGGATGTCGATGTAGAAAACCGTGATATCAATGTCCGGATCATGTTCTTTTAATACCAGGGTGCTTTTGATGGTGTTCATGCAGCAGATATTGGAACAGTAAACGCCCCCTTTACTCCGGGAGCGCGAGCCGACGCATTGAATGAACCCGATGGAGCGGGGATGCTTGCGGTCTGTGGGCCGCATAACCTCGCCCTTGGTCGGACCGCCGGCATTGACCAGTCGTTCAAACTCCACGCTGGTCAGGATATTGTCAAAACGGGTGTATCCATATTCGTCCATTTCCCTTGGATCATAGGCTTCCATACCGGTGGCCACGACAATCGTGCCGACCCGCACGTTTATTTCCTCGTCCGAGAGATGAAAGTCAATACATTTCTTTTCGCAGGCATCGGCGCATTTGGTACAGCCATGCCCCAGGCATTCCTGCATATTGATCAGAAATGAAGCCGGCACGGCCTGGGGAAAGGGAATGTAAACCGCTTTTCGGGATCCCAGGCCGGCATTGAATTCGTCAGGATAAACCACCGGGCAGGCATTGGCACAGTCGCCGCAGGCGGTACACTCTTTCTCTTGAACAAATTTGGATTTTTTTCGAACCCGAACGTCAAAATTACCGACATAGCCCTTGATATCGATTACTTCACTCAAGGTCAGCAGCGTAATGTTGGGATGTCGACCGACATCCGCCATTTTCGGCCCCAGTATTCAGATGGAGCAGTCCATGGTGGGGAATGTTTTATCCAGCTGGGCCATCATCCCCCCGATGGACGGGTTTTTCTCGACCAGGAAAACTTCATAACCGTTGTCCGCCAGGTCCAAAGCCGCCTGAATGCCGGCCACGCCGCCGCCGATCACCAGGGTCCGTTTGGTCATGGGCAGAACCTCTTCGGTCAGGGCCCATAAACGCTCCACCCGCGCCACTGCCATGCGAACCAGATCTTCCGCTTTTTCAGTCGCTTCCGCCGGCTGTTTCATGTGGACCCAGCTGCACTGTTCACGCAGGTTGGCCATTTCCAAAAGAAACGGGTTGAGATCGGCTTTTTTCATTACCTCCCGGAAGGTCGGCTCGTGCAGACGGGGTGAACAGGAGGCCACCACAATCCGGTTGAGGTTGTTCTCACGGATGTCTTCGACGATTTCCGCCTGGCCCGGTTCGGAGCAGGCATAGGCGATTTCCTTGGCGATCCGGACATTGTCGAGGCCCGCTGCTGTTTGGGCCACCCGGGCACAATCCACGGTCTGGGCGATATTCAGCCCGCAACGGCAGACATAAACGCCGATCCGTGCCTGATCATTGGTCGGGTCCGTTGCTGTGACGGATGCCGCTGGTTTTTCTTCTTTCATCTGTTTCCCTTTTCTATTTTGTATCCCGGCCCGGGATGATTATTCCCAGGTTAATGTTCTTGCAATAACACCGGTCAGGTCCATCATGTCCATTTCAAGCTCTTTTCCCCGCAGCGGGTCTTCCATGGCGCATCGCAGATGGGCCTGGCATTTCGGGCAGGCGGTGACCAGCAGATCGCTGCCTGTTTCATGCGCCTGCTGAAGCCGGTTGATCTGCATGGCTTTACTAAAGGCATCGCACCCGGTCCAGGCACTGTTCCCGCAGCATATGGAAGAGGTGCCGGAATCCTTCATCTCATGAAAGTTGTCCGGCGCAATGCGTTGTATCAACTTGCGCGGCAAATCCCGTAATTGTTCAAAGCGGTTCATCCGGCATGAATCCTGAAAAGTAAATTGCCGTTCCAGTGGCTTGAATGAATAGGCGCCTTTTTCAATTTCCCGCTCCAGCACTTCGTACAGGTGAGTGACCTTGAAGTTTACTTCTATGCCGTGGGCCGGATAGTCTATTGCCAGTGTGCGCCAGCATTCCGGACAGGCGGTGATTACTTCCTGTATGCCTTTTTGATGGATCGTTTCCACGTTCAGCCGGGCCAGTTTCAGGAAATTTGATCGGTCCCCCGACCACAGCAGGTCATGACCGCAGCAGCGTTCGTTTTCCAACACAGCCGGCGTAATATCAAAAAAATTCAACAACCGGAGACTGTCTTCCAGGATGGTGCCGGTCTGGATGTCGGTATGTTTTCGAAAAAAAGCGTCAAAAAACGGCGCGCAGCCACCGAAAAAGAGGACCGAACTGTCTGAATCAATTTTAATTGATTTGGGCAGGCTGCCCCATCGCCGGGTTCTCAGTTCCGGCGAGGTCATGGCTCGCATCAGGGACTGAAAAAAACCGCCGTGGGTGGAGTGCCGTTCACCGCTGCCGATCATTTCGCATCGGATATCCCGGACAAAATCCGGAAAGTTGACACCCGACGGACAGCGGTCATAACAGAGGCCGCATGTCAGGCAGGCCCAGATGTCGTCATGAACCTTGTCTGCGTCACCGGCAATGATGGCGGAAACCAGGGCCCGTGGAGAAAAAGGCCGGCCGCTGAGCGCCAGGGGACAGGAAGAGGTGCATTTGCCGCAATCCTGGCATTCATAGGCATTATACCGGGACAGAATGTCCGTAAACGATGGCAGGGTCGTGCGGTCTTCCAGTCTCGGCCGAACGGTCGGAATTACGGGACTATTACCGAGCGCCATAATTTCCTTGCGGAAGGTTTCCAGGAATTCTTTGAGCGACTGAGTTTCGTCCGGGTGAAAGGTCGCCATTTTCATCCGGTTTCGGCCGATGCCCAGCAGGTCGATAATCCGGCGTGTATCTTCGGTATTGTTGTGTGCGGCATCCGTGCCGCTGCCGTATCGGCAGGTGCCGGATTTGCATCCCAGCAAGGCCACACCATCGGCTCCCATTTCAAAGGCTTTAAACAATAACGCCTTGGTTATCCGTCCGGTACAGGGAATTCTGACCATTCGTATTTCCGAGGGCATGGGATAGCCCTGATCCAGGAGCGCGTTGTAAGCGGAATGAGGGCTCCAGTTGCATAGAAAGAGGACGATGTTGATATCGTTTTCTTTATTGTCCGTTTTTCTTTTGGCCACGGTTGTTCCTTATAAAAAAAGTTTTAAGGTGTTAGGTTTTAAAGTTTTATGTTTTAGGGAACGGGTCTTCATATTTTGATGTTGTCATCTGGTTCCAAACGGTAGTTAATTTTCCGAGGCGTTTAAAATTATTTCCTACTTTATATTCTAACCAAAGCCCACGATTCAAAACCTAAAACCTAAAACTTTAAAACCTAAAACCTTATTTTATCAGTATTTCTTCCAGTGTCTGTTCTAAAAACTGCTGGTCCCGATAAGGACTGTCGGCCGCGTTTGACGGGCACACCGAAATACAATTGCCGCATCCTTTGCACAGGGTTTCATCAATTACGGCATGCCAGTTATTGTAATCGTTCTGCCGGATGGTGATCGCCTGGTAGGGGCAGGCCTGGATGCAACGGCCGCAGAGTCGGCAATGTTGGGCATCTATGGCCACGGTATACCCCTTGCTTTGCCTGGGCCCCCGGGGCATAACCGCTGCGGCCAGGGCAGCGGCTGCGGCACCTTTCTGGCGGGCCGAGACCTCTATCCCGGGCGGCTCAGCCATAAAAATTCCGGCCACGGATGTCATGCCGGGATAATAGTAAGGAATTCCGGTTATATTCGGCCGCTGCATGGTGGCGGAGATTGCCCGGGCCGGAAGTTCATCCTGACGCAGAAATGTTACCGCGTCGGTGTTTTTGTCTCCGATGATGACCGCCCCGACTTGAAATTCCTGCTCCTGGTCACCCAGGTTGACTTGGATGTGAAAGTCTCCCAGGCTGCCCGTTATGCGCATTGCCTTTGAACCTTCAAACCGGAGCACGTTCACATCTTTGTGCTTATCGGACAACGGCTTCTTTTTTGTGCCGAACATGAAGACATCGATTTTGGACTGCGCCAGAACTTCCGCGCTTTCCAGGGCTGCTTCGGACTCACCGATAATGGCCGTGGTAAAGTTGTAGTTTCTGGCCGGAGATGAAAATGGTTTGAGATTCCGTGAACGCCGGATGGCGCGATCGGTCATCCCTTCGAAACGCTGAGCGGCTGATTCAGGTGAATCAGCGATCAGGTTAAGCACTTCACCCCGCAGGTTGAACGTCGTCACCATGGAACGACTGACGCCGGTGGCGTTGAACAGTCCTTTTTTCAGGCGGCTGCGCTGATCGGTGCAGGCGCTGCAGACGAAATCCAATGGGCAGCAGACGCACGACGCCAGCACCAGGCGGGTAATTCCTTTTTCACGGACCACTCTGAGAATACGCGTTAAACCGTCCTGTATGCAGGCCGCGTTCACGGTTTCAACATGTTCAATGTCCGGGCGTTCCGCAAGTGTCCGGGCATAGGCGTCAAATTCCGGTAGCCAGCCCAACGCCTGGTTGCAGGCGCAGAAAAAAACACCGATGCGAATGTCTTTCGACAGCCCGGGGTCTGGCGGCGTAAACGTAACGCCTCTGCCCCCGCGTTGAACAGAGGCGTTGCCGAGTAATGTCATGGCCCGGGCAGCGGCGGCATAACCACGGGTCATCATGGCATGGGTGTCTGCCCGGGATGTTTGTGGCCCATAGGCGCGGATGATATCGTCACCCCGCACCATGGGCGCCTGATCTGAATCGGCAATGATAATGGCGCCGACCTGTTCATTGATTGTCTCGGCCGTTTCATCATGAAAAATGGCGTTAATGGCGCCACAGGCGGTCACGCATTCCATGCATTCAGAGCAGATGCCGCATTGCAGACAGCGTTGCGCCTCGGCGCCGATCTGCGTTTCCGAACACCCCATGGCCACTTCGTCAAAGTTGCCTCTTCGCTCCGATACGTCACGTTTGGCTATACAAATCCTGTCGTTTGAGGGAAGGTCTTCGGGAAGCGCTGGAAAATCAAGATCAGCCGGCCGTCTGGCCGCATCATCGGCCGGGAGATCAATAATAATGTCGCAAACCTGTTTCAGTATCTGAGCCGCAGCGGCACGACCGTTCGCCATGGCCTGCACCACCGATGAATACCCGGTAACGGCGTCGCCGGCGGCGTAAACGTTTTTCATACCGGTGCCGTGGCCTTCATCGGTATCAATCAACCCCGCGGATGAAAGGCTTAGTTTCCCTATTTTTTTACCGGTAAAAGGGCCGGTCTGACCGATGGCCACCACCGCCCGGTCGAATTCCAGCAGAGAAGGGGCGCTGTCTTTGATTACCACCGGCCACTCGATGCCCTGGCTGTCGGCCGGGCCGGGTCGGGTCGGGCGGCAGACAAGTTGTTTTAAACGGCCATTTTTGCCTTCAAAGGCGACCACCCGCATGCTGTCAATCAACTTGACGCCTTCGGCTAGGGCATCGTCGTATTCTTCCCTGTCGGCCGGGATTTTATCGGCCGCAAACCAGGAAATCAGGGTCACATCCGCGTTGATACGAACCAGGGCCCGGGCCAGATCAAAGGCCGCGTTGCCGTCGCCGATCACGGCGACTTTTTTCTTGAGCTTTTTGATTCCTCCCCGGTATAGGCTGGGCAGAAAGTCAAGGCATCCCTGAACACCGGTCAGTTCTTCGCCGGGAATTCCCAGTTTACGGTCCGCCCAGGTGCCCGTGGCGATCAGCACGGCATTAAATTTTTTCGTTAATTTGGCCAGATCGGATTTAAAATCAATGTCGCTGCCGGTCTCAAATTTGACACCCAGCCCTTTGATCCAGGCCAGTTCCATATCCAGGATCGAACGGGGCAGGCGATGAGGACCGATGCCGTAACGAAGCAGGCCGCCGGCCTTTTTTTCCTTTTCATAAACCGTTACCTGGCAACCCTGGCGGGCCAGTTCTGCTGCTGCGGCCAGGCCGGCCGGGCCGGAACCGATCACGGCTATTTTTTCGGGCCGTTTTTCTGTTGCCGTGGATGCCGATTTTTTTTTCGTTTTAGCGGCCTGTCTCATCTCGTGATCGGCCAGGAATTTTTTGATGTCCCGGATGGCGACCGGCTCGTCCAGCTCGCCGCGGCGGCAGGCGTCTTCACATGGATGGGTGCAGATCCGGCCGCAGATACCGGGTAGCACATTCCGCTGACGGACAAGTTCCAGTGCTTCTGCAAAACGTCCGGCGCCGGCCAGGGCCACATATCCCTGGGCGTTGACACCCAGCGGGCAGCTTTCCCGGCATAAGGGAAGGCGGCGTTTGTCAATGAAAGCCCGACTGGGAAGGCTCTGCCGGCTGTCAAAACCAATGGCTTTGGTATTGTCAATGGATACCGGGCAGGCTTCAACACAACGCCCGCAAAGGACGCATAAGTTCGAATCAACAAAGGTGGGACTGGTCCGAATATCAACGCGGAAACCCTGGCGGTTGTGCTTGATGCCGGTAACATGGGCCGGAAGCAGGGCTTTGATACTGTCATTACGCAGTATCCGTATCAAGCCCGGACGATGGGCCTGGTTCAGCAAAACGCCTGACGGAAGGCGCCAGTGTTCAGCGCCCAGTTTGGTGTTGATGTCCGGATCACGGTCCACCAGCGTAACCGGTATGCCGATCTCCCCCAGTTTGTTGGCTGCTGCGATACCCGCCGGCGTGGCGCCGATCACGATCACCCGATGAAGACGTTCCTTGGCGCGTTTCATTACAGCACCCCCGTCTGACCCGAAGCTTTGCGCTCCCGTCCTTTGAGAAGTGACTGGCCGAACTCAAGCCCTTTGGTAAAAGCCTGGTCATTCTTTTTTTCCGTTCCTTTGGGGACAGAGGCTGCCACGGCTTCTCTGGCTGCGGTTTCGGAAATCAACCCGGTAACAGCCACGGTAAAACCGATCATGATGATGTTGGCCATCATTTTGCGCCCCAGTTCTTCTGCCATGCGGGTGGCCGGAACGGCGAAATAATCCCGCTTGCCGTCCGGTTTGACAAGGTCGCGGTCAGTCAGCAGCAACCCTTCCGGCTTGAGCTGGTCTTTGTATTTGTCGTAAGCCGACTGGGACATGCAGACAAGCACATCGGGTATTTTGATATACGGGTATTGGATGACCTCGTCCGAGACAATCACCTGGGCCGAGCAGGCCCCGCCCCGGGATTCCGGGCCGTATGACTGCACCAGCGTGCTTTCCTTCTTGTCTCCCAGAACCGCTGCCATCCCCAGAATTTTACCGGCCAGAACGATTCCCTGGCCGCCGAATCCGGTGACGATGACTTCTTTACGGAGTATTTCTTTTTTTGCGTTCATTGTTTTGCTTTTGTCCAATTCAGTCGTATTGTTCTTTTAAGGGGCCAAGGAGTCAAGGGGTCAAGGGGTCAAGGGGTCAAGGAACTTCCCATGAACTCGATATTATTGGTCCTCAAACAATACGGTGTATTCAAACCATAGAAAGTTATCGTAAATGCCCATTTTAAATATTTAACCAGTACTTTTATCAACCGTCTTCTCGTCGAGTATTACGACGATTAAGCCTTCAATAAAGTAACAACAGGCCTGATACCTGTTTCATCACCATATAATTAACTCCAATCTGCTTCCACAATCCCCTTGACCCCTCGACCCCTCGACCCCTTCAATGTTCACTCCTCCCCCATGCATACCTTGGCATAACATTCGTCCTGGGTCGGCTTTTCCACGTGAATAAATTTCCCTAATGTGACGCTTTTGGTTAAGTCCATGTCCAGGGCGGCCGGATCGGCGCCGTTTTGAATAATGGTTTTATCCTGAAAGCTGTGCAGTATCTGCATGGCCGATTCCTTGTTACGCCGGCCGTAATTAATCGGGCAGGGGGAAAGCACCTCGATAAATGCAAAGCCACGATGGTTTATTGCCTCAACAAAAGAATGAATCAGGTCACGGACATGAATCATTGTCCAGCGGGCCACGTAGGTGGCACCCGAAGCGTAAGCCAGCAGGGGGAGGTTGAATGGCGTTTCCGGGTTGCCGTAGGGCGTGGTCGCTGTTTTGGCCTGGTTGGGGGTTGTGGCCGCCACTTGTCCGCCGGTCATGCCGTAGATCAGGTTGTTGATGCAAATGACAGTCAGGTCCATGTTTCGCCTGGCGGCATGAATAAAATGGTTGCCGCCGATGGCAAACAGGTCGCCGTCTCCTGAAAAAACAATAACATTGAGGTCCGGTTTGGCCATTTTAATCCCGGTGGCAAAAGGGATGGCACGGCCGTGGGTGGTGTGAAACGAATCCAGTTTGACATAACCCGCGCCGCGACCGGAACAGCCAATGCCGGATACCATGGTAAATTTACGATAATCGATGCCCGTATCTTTTATGGCGGCCAGGCAGCTCGCAAACACCGAGCCCACACCGCATCCCGGGCACCATATATGCGGAATGCGGTCAACCCGGATCAGGTCTTCCAGCGGATGCGCCGGCTGTTTTTTAGCAGCCATATTAAAATGCCTCTTTCATTAATTTAATTACTTCATCGGGAGGGATGATCGTTCCTCCGGGGTGCCCGACCAGGTGGCAGGGGGCATTCCCGCCAACGCAACGCATCACCTCGCGGCTGATCTGGCCCATGTTTATTTCGACGGTAATAAAACCTTTGGCCTTTTCGGCCAGTTGTTGAATTTGTTCATCCGGAAAAGGCCAGACGGTGACCAGCCGCAGCAGTCCGGCTTTGATGCCCATGCGTCGCGCTTCGTCCACCGCCGTGTAGCTGGTCCGGGAAGAGACGCCATATGAAACAATAATTATCTCGGCATCTTCCAGCAGGTATCCCCGGGTGCGGACAATGTCTTTGCGGTTGCTGCGGATTTTTCCCAGCAGGCGGGTGATCATGTCGTGCTGGGTTTCCACAGACATGACCGGGTAGCCCCGTTCATCATGGGTCAATCCGGTGACATGAATGTTAAAGCCGTCGCCGATGGCCGGCATGGGCGGCACCCCGTTTTTATCGGGGTGATACGGCAGATAATCTTTTTTGCGGCCGGTTGGTTTTCTGCGGCGGACGGTTTTAATGGTTTTGGCCGGGGGGATGACAACCTTTTCACTCATGTGCCCCACGATCTCGTCGGACATGATGAAAACCGGCACGCGATAGGTTTCACTGAGGTTGAAGGCCTCGATGGTCAGATCGAACATCTCCTGGGGCGATGAGGGCGCGATGGCGATGATTTCATAATCCCCGTGAGACCCCCAGCGTGCCTGCATCATATCCGCCTGGGCGCCCATGGTGGGCAGTCCGGTAGACGGCCCGGCCCGCTGGATATTGACTACCACACAGGGTGTTTCGGTGACCACGGCCAGGCCGACGGTTTCCATCATCAGGCTGAACCCCGGGCCGGAAGTGGCGGTCATGGTTTTGACGCCGGTCCAGGCCGCGCCCAGGATGGAGGTCATGGCGGCGATTTCGTCTTCCATCTGGATAAAAGTGCCGCCCACATCCGGCAGTCGTTCGGACATCTGTTCGGCCACTTCCGTGGCCGGCGTAATCGGGTAGGCGCCAAAAAACCGGCAGCCGGCGGCAATAGCGCCCTCGGCACAGGCAATGTCGCCGTTTAGAAAATGTTCACCGGTTAATACGGCTGGTTTCATGATTTTATTTGTCTGTTTTTAGTGGTTTTGATGTTACCGGTGGTGACGGATCTTCCACCGAATAAATGGCAAATTCGGGGCACAGCAATTCGCAATAATGGCAGTTCAGGCATTCGTCGTTCTGGACCACCGGGGGATGATATCCTTTTATATTAAATCCCGTGGAAAAAACCAGAACCTCCCTGGGACAGAACTCGATGCAGTATCCACACCCCTTGCATCGATCCGGAATAATAACAACTTTTCCTTTGGATAGCGGGATTTCATCCGTATCCAGCGGTTCACGCCAATATTTCATAAGACCGGCCCTGTTTATGTTTTGTCCGTATGATTAGAAACAATCATTTTTTATCTATTTTTAATAAAATAGCAACTTAAAAATAATATTTCAGGCAAATGATAGAGACACCCCTGTACTTTTTACAATAGTGTCCCCTTTTTTAAGGTGTTAACGTATTATGGTTTTAGGTTTTAAAGTGTCAGGTTTTAGGTGGTCAAGTAGGGGCACGGCGTGCCGTGCCCGATTGAAGTGCTTAAGTGGTTAGGTGCTTAAGTGATTATGTGGTTATGTAGTAACACGGCGTGCCGTGTCCGATTCTGATCCGGATTTAGGTGGGCGAGGTTTGAGGGGGTTGTATATTAAGCGGACCGTTTTATGGGGGGTATGGCGTAGGGGCGACCGGCGGGTCGCCCTTACACACGGGCAACCTTCGGTTGGCCCGTGGCACCCGTTAAAGAAATATTAACTTGGTTGGATAACGAATTACGAGACAGTCCTAAAATCCGTGCAGTCCGTACAATCCGTGTCAAAAAAAGACGACCGGGTCGAGTGTGACTTTGACTTGTTCCAGGTGTTTCCGGCCGTTCATTTGTTTGACAGATTCTCTCTAAACTGGTAAATAAAAATGAACATTCAAGGTATTTCGTTAGATCTTTATTTATAATTTTTTTAGAGGAGGGTGGTTCGATGAAAAAATGTTTTCTGGTTGTTTTACTTCTGGTGCTTTGCCTGTCTGTTTCATCCGCTTTTGCCGAAGACAAACCGCGGCTGGGCGTGCTGAGGTTTACCAACAATACCAGTGCCGGTTGGTGGAGCGGCAGTACCGGCAGGGATCTTCAGGACATGCTGATTGCTGAGCTGGCGGCCATGAAAAGCTTTTCCGTGCTGGAAAGAAAAGAGCTTGAGGCTGTTCTTGGTGAGCAGAATTTAAGTGCTTCCGGCAGAGTCGATCCCAAGTTCAAGGTGCAAATGGGAAAATTAAAAGGTGCTCCCTACCTTGTGTCTGCCACGGTTTCAGCGTTTGAAGCTGATACCAGCGGCGGTGGTGGCGGTCTTTCCTTTAAGGGCATTTCCATCGGCGGCAAACGGGACCGGGCCTATATGGCTGTGGACCTGAAGGTGATTAATTCGACAACCGGGGAGATCGCAGACGTCAGGACAGTCGAGGCAACGGCCAAGTCCGGCGGCCTGGGCGTGGGCTTCAGCAGGGGCGGTTTGGGGGGCAGTCTGGATGGGTATAAAAAGACACCCACCGGCAAGGCCATCCGGGCCTGTGTCATGGAGATCGCCGAGTACCTGGAATGCTCCATGGTTAAAGGCCCCAACGACAGCTGCATGCAGGAATACAACGCCAAAGAGAGCAAGAGAAGAGAGAAAACCAAGGGCTCCATTGACCTTGACTAATTGATAGCTGATAAAAAACGCCGGGCCGGGCATTCTTATGCCCGGCCCGGTTTTTTTATGCAATCAGGGTTCAAGAAAGGTTCAAGGTTTGAGGTTCGAGGTTCGGGGTTCGGGAAGACGATCGCTTTCCACGGCCCGTAGGGGCAACCCCCTGTGGTTGCCCTTTTCCGGGCAGGCACGGGGGCCTGCCCCTACATTGTTCATGAACATGTACCACGGCCTGTAGGGCAATCAACGGGTCGCCTCTACGAGGTCAGGCATTATTAAACCCTAAAACTCTAAAACCTTAAAACCCCTCAAGTTTTGAAATAATCTCACACATAATCTCATCGGCGCCGCCGCCGATGGAAATCAGGCGTGAATCCCGGAACGCCCTTGAAATCGCCATTTCATTCATGTATCCCATACCGCCGTGCATCTGCAAACATCCGTCCATGACCTTGTTCAACAGTTGGGCGCCGAACAGTTTGGCCATGGAAATCTCTTTGGTTGCGTCCTGACCGGCCATTTTCAGCCGTACAATATGGTAAGTCATCTGCCGCATACATTCAATTTCAGTCAGCCACTGGGCCAACCGGTGACGGAGTACCTGTTTTTTGATCAGGGGCTTGCCGAACACAATACGTTTTCTCAGGTATTCCACGGTCTGGTCAATCACTCTTTTCGTTGAGATATAGCAGCCGGGAAGGGCGGCAAAGCGTTCATGCTGGAACTGCTGCATCTGGTAGATAAACCCTTCCCCTTCCTGGCCGATAATGTTTTCAGCGGGTATCCTCAGGTCATCAAAAAAGAGTTCGGCCGTGTCACTGCTGCGCATCCCCATTTTGTCGAGTTTCTTACTGACATTAAACCCCGGCAGATTGGTGGGTACCACAAACAGGCCGAATGAATGATAACCCGGGTCATCGCTGGTCCTGGCCAGAAGGGTCAGAAAGTCGGCCTGGGTACCGTTGGTGATATAGGTTTTGGAACCGTTGATGACGTAGTCATCGCCGTCTTTTTTGGCATAGGTTTTAATAGCGGCCACGTCTGATCCGGCATCCGGTTCGGTAACGGCGATGGAAGCCACCATGTCACCGGCAATGGCCGGTTTTAAATAAGTCTCCTTGAGGTGTTCACTGCCGAAGGCTTCAATGGCCGGGGTGGCCATGTTGGTCTGGACCAGAATGGCCATGGGTACCCCGCCGCAGTCGATCAGGGAAAGCTCCTCGATGAACGCCAGTTCATACCAGTAGTCCAGTCCCTGCCCGCCGTATTTGGGGTCACTGCGGATGCCCAGAAAACCCAGGTCCCCCATTTTTTTAAACAGATCATGCAGCGGCGCGATGCCCTTTTCTTCCCATTCATCAACATAAGGATTGATTTCCTTGTTAACAAAATCCCTTACTGCCTTACGGACCATTTCGTGGTCCTTGGTGAAATACATTTCATTACCCATTTCATCCCCTTTCCCAAATAACGATATATTTTAAAAGGCTGGTACACACTCATATTATTTTCCAGCTTATGCCAATATATAGTTGAAGTAATCAGTTCATCAACATTTTAAAAAATTTAAAGTGTTATTCAATTTTGCAGGCATTTTCCGGTCAGCCCTCATTTTGTTTTATGTAAAAATATGATATTTATTTCAAAAAGAGCATTAACAAAAAATAATTAAGGGGGGGAGGTTAATCAATGCCTGTTATTACCATTTCCAGGGGGTCTTACAGCCGGGGAAAAAAAGTTGCTGAAAAAGTGGCCCAAAAGCTGGGTTATGAATGTATATCCCGGGACATTCTTCTTCAGACCTCTGAAGAATTTAATATACCTGAAATCAGACTGGTTCGTGCCCTTCATGACGCCCCGTCGGTTCTGGAACGGTTTACCCACGGTAAAGAACGGTATGTCGCCTATATCCGTAAAGCGCTTTTGAAACACGTTCAAAAAGACAATGTGGTCTATCACGGCCTGGCCGGTCATTATTTTTTGATGGATATCCCGCATGTTTTTAAGATCAGAATTATCGCTGATCTGGACGCGCGGGTAAAGGAAGAGGTCAAAAGAGAAAATATCAGCGCCGACAAGGCGCTTTATACACTCAAAAAGGATGATGAAGAGCGTCGCAAATGGGGTATTCAACTTTATGGCATCGATACCTGGGATCCCCAGCTTTACGATATGGTTCTGCACATCAAGACCATTACAGTTGACAAGGCTGTTGATGTCATCTGTCAAATTGTTAAAAGCGGCACGTTTGAAGCCTCTTCCGAATCCCTCAAAATTTTTGATAACCTGCTGCTGGCCGCAGACGTTAAGGCCGCGGTCGTGGATATTGAGCCCATGCTGAAGGTGACAGCTGAAGACGGTGTGGTCCAGATCAGTAATATTGAAGTCGCCAGAAAAATTAAACCGGCTGTTCTGGCTAGGGTCAAGGCCGTTGCCGCTCAAAAGGAAGGTGTCAAGAAAGTGGTTTTCAGCGGGCAGTTGACCGAGGATGATCAGCATACCGTTAATCCTTTTCACCATTTATGATGCTGATAAATATTTGCTGCGCCATGTCTATTAGCGGCTGGCCGGTTTCGCCAGGACAAATCAGGAAGCACCGTTTTTGCCCGGATATTTTATGAAATATCCGGGTTAGCGAAACCGGATCATGATGAACAAAAAAAGGAGGCAGCTATGACGACCGCATCGGTACTGGCACTTGACGGGCTCAGGGATCTTTCCACTGTCAAATGGTATGTTATCCCGCTACTGGCCATGGTATTTTATATTTATACGGTGGAAATAAAAAAAGCCCGGCAGTCGTCAGACTGGAACGCCGTTCTGGCCGGATTGACGCTTTTCGGGACGGATTTTCTTTTGGAGACCATCAATGGCTGGGTGTTACATTTCACGCAATATTCGGCCCTGTGGACGACTCCCGGGGATACAGCCCTGCGGACCATGGTCGGATGGAATATAGAAATCATGTTCATGTTTCTTCTGGCCGGGATTATTTATTATCATACGCTTTCAGAAAATCAGAACGCCAGGATTCTGGGGGTGCCCGAAAAACTGTTCTGGGTGATATGCTACGCGGCTTTTTGTGTTTTTGTGGAATGCCTGTTGAATATGGGTGATCACCTGGTCTGGGAATATGCTTTCTGGAAGCGATCGTCCCTGGGTGTGCTGCCCATTTTTTGCTGTGGTTATTTTCCGCTTTTTCTCAGTCCCATGCTGGTGATCGGCATGAAACAAAACCGGTACAAGGTGGCTTACGTCGGCGGGATATATGCAACAGCCGTTGTCATGAATATTTTCGCCCTCGGTGTAATGGGCTGGACTTATTAGTTCCGATTTGAATTTTTATGAATTCATGACAATCCTGATAGCAACTTTCTTACTCGGCCATCAGCGTCTCATGGTCTTGGTAAATACATTGTTGTCCCAATTGGGCATGGTGTTCTGATAATCGACGGGGCATCTGCCGGAATCATCCATAACCGTGATGGTGACCCATATATTCGGGTCGGCGGCTGAAATATCCCATTTCTGGCTGGTCAGGCCGGTAGCGTGAAGGCTCTCTTTGTCGATAGTCGTATGGTTCGGAATCGCGAAATATTCCCCGATTTCGTTGGCGATAATATCGGCATCCCGTTCCACACGGCTGCAATAGGCTTTGTTTCTGTAAGAAATAAAGTTGGGCACGGCGATGAGAACTAAAAGAGCTATAATGACGATCACCGTCATGACTTCGATAAGTGAAAATCCCCGGAGGCCTGATGTGTGACAGGATTGAGTACCCATTTTGGTCCCTGAATATAAGAAAATAAATTATTATAAATAATTATAATAACATTGTCAATATTCTTGCCGAAGCGGGAGGCTGGCGGTTTCTGGAGGCGTTCTCAGAATTTAGCGCAATGGGTACCCCTGTTTAAAGCCGTCTTTTTCCTTACCATCCTTTGCGGGTTAATATATCCCTTATCCGTTGTTCACTCTTTTTCTCCACCAGAATGATTTTTTCGGCTTTGGCACGTTTGATCCGGTCAATGATGGTTGTCAGATCCGCCGGTTTTTCAATCAGATCCATGGCGCCGAGTTTCATGGCTTCAACACCTTTTTCAACCGTGGCATGACCGGTCAGCAGGATGACCTGCACATCGGGATTTTTTTCCTTAATGCGCTTGAGGGCCTCAAGCCCGTCCATTTCAGGCATCTGAAGGTCCAGCACCACTGCGTCATAGGACTCCTTGTCCAGCAGTGAGAGGGCGTCCTGGGCGCGGGTGGCGGTGGAAACTTTTACATCCCGGGCTGCCAACCGTTCAGAAATAAGATCTAAGAAGTCTTTTTCATCATCTACGATCAAAACATTGTCGGACATAGTAACCTCCTTATTCGTTTTAAAAAGCCGGATCGTTTACGATCATGCCGGCTATGATTCAAAAATCTCCGGAACTGATGCCGGGAGTAAAAATTCAAGGCGACCGTCACTTTCACTGATTGTCAGGTCGGCCTTCAATACGGCCAGCAAAGACTCGAGCCTTCCTGAAAAAAAATCGTCGATTGAACCTGATGTAACTGATTTGAGCCCTGAGAAATAAATCCGGGCACCGGCATTCGTCTGCGTTACGCCAAGACCGATCGTCTTATCAACGCCGCAGGCGGCCATGGAATATTCCAGCACAAGCCATACCAGTGTTTGCAGGTAAAAAGGACAGGTCGTCAAGTTAATCCGGGTCTCCGGAAAAGTGGTTGAAATTTTTACGCCCTTGTTGACTGCGGTCCGTTCGACCAGGCAGGTCATGAGTTCCAGCAAATCGATCAGTTCGATGGAAGAACGCTTTTCATCCAGGCTGTGGGCCAGACGGTTCATGTTTTTGATGATGGTATTGGATCGCTGTACCTGTTTTAAAACAGTTCCGGCCAGCGCGCCAATTTGATTCGGGTCAAGCGGCCTGCCTTTTTGCGCCATAAGTATAATGTCTTCCAGGAAGCCGGCGCTTTCATTGATTACCGCCAGTGAATTTTTTAACTCATGGGAGATGGATGCTGAAACTTTGGAATAAAAAGCCAACGCCGTCTCATCGGGAAGTTTTTTTGTTTCCATCATGCAGCCCTCCTATTCGGCCAGTGCGTCATTGATCTTGGCGATCAGGTCGTCGATGTTGATCGGCTTCATCAGATAGTATTCCGCTTCGGCGACGCCGGCCTTGTAATCCTCTTCGGATCCATGACCGGTCAGATAGATTGTTTTAATTCCGGGTATTCTTTTTTCAATGATTTTTTTTAAATCGCGTCCACTCATGCCCGGCATCTTTACATCCAGCACTGCCAGATCATAATGCCGTGTCTGGATAATCGCTTCCGCGTCCTTGGCACTGGTGACCCAGTCCGCGTCAATATTTCGAAGCGAGAGTCGTTCAGCCAGCGTGGCCACAAAATCTATTTCATCATCAACCAGAAGCAGTTTCATTCGTTGTCTCCTTCTTTTTGGCTGGAGGTGTTAACGGCAGCATAATCGTAAATTCGGTTCCGACGCCGATTTCACTGTTGACGTCGATGGTACCGCCCAACTCCTGAATAAGCGAGTAAGTGATGGAAAGGCCCAGCCCGGTTCCGCCGGTGTTTGTCTTGGTTGAGAAAAAAGGTTCAAAAATTCGTTTCAGGTCTTTATCCGGAATCCCGCACCCGGTGTCCTTTACCCTTATAAAGATCGACTTTTCGTCGGCCCGGAATACCGATATGGACAGGGAACCGCCATCGGTTTGTGCGGCAAAAGCGTTGTTGATCAGATTGAGCAGAATCTGCTGGAGCTTACCGCGGTCACTTTCAAACTGGGGCAGGTCAGAAGGTACATCAATGTTAATGGTGATGTTTCGGTATTCCGCCTCTTTGCCCAGAAATCCCACCACATCCGAAATTACGGTCTGTATATCAACCGGTTCGACACTGGAATCCATGTGGCGGGCGAAACTGAGCAACTGCTTGGTAATCCTGCCGCAACGGGTGACCGATTCATTAATGGCCTCGACCAGTCCCTGGAGTTTTTCGTCTCCGGCGTATCGATTCGTAAGTTGAAAAATATCCTTGATCAGACCGGCTTTTTCGTTGATTACAGCCAGGGGGTTATTGATTTCATGGGCCACACCAGCCGCCAGTCGACCGATGGAGGCCAGCTTGTTGGCATACTCCACCTGGTGCAGGCTGCGAATTCGACGCTGGTCGGCGATATATATGCGGTTGACAAAGTAAGTGGCAAAACCGGTTACCGCGATCAGCACGATCACGATACCGGCCAGGACATAGACCAGCATTTCAATCCGGGTCCGGTGCCATGATCGCATGAGTTCCCCGGTTTTATTAACGATCATCAGTATGAAGGGGCTGTCCGGAATATAGGCATAGCCCAGGATATAATCGCCTTCGGAGGACGTCTGATACTGGGAGACCTCGGTTTTGTCAGAATAAGCCGGGACCGGAAAGTCAATTTTTTCGAACATTTTTTCATGGCCCCGGGAAGGCGTCTGCAGAATGCCGCCGGTATTGATGATAAAGGCATTGCCCTGGTCACTGAGCTCGAATCCCGACAGCTGTTCATTCAAACGGCCGGTATCAATTGAAATGCGAAGTATGAAAAAGGACTGGTCCTGTGTCTCGTGCCTTACCGCTATAACGAAATGGGGGGCGTTTCTGAAGCCCATGAAAACTTCGCTGATAAAGGTGCCCCGGGTCATGGCTTCCTTGAACCATTGCTGGTCACTGTAATTCCTGCCTTCAAGTGAATAAGGGCCGCTGTAAGCAATTTGCTGGCCGGCTGCGTTGATGACCCCGATATCGGTGACCCCGCCAAGGGCCAGGCGGAGATTCTTCAGGATCGTGGCCAGGCGATCGGAATCCAGCAGCCGATCATAGGGGGTGTCATTTACAATATATACCAGGGATGCCTTGCGTTTGGCCAGAAACGCGGCGATGGTCCGTTTGGCGTTGGAAACGGTCCGTGACGTGCGGGCCAGGCTCTCGGACTCAACCGCCCTTTGAGTGACATTATAATCGATCCAGGTGACCATCAGCAGCGGTATAATCGCGCACAGTCCGGTGAGCATGACCGCAGACTTCCAAAGCCGGCTGTAGTTGAACATGAACCGATCAAGACGGCCCTGGGAGTGATCCTCCTGCTGTCGAAAGCCGGGTAAGAAAAGTTTGAGGGAACGTTTCATGATATTATATTTCATATCAATAAAAAAATTTATCCGTTATCAGGCTCTCCCGGGGAGTGTTTTTTCTGCTGAACCTTTTCATTGGCCTGTTTTAAGGTTTTGCTGAGCACATCGATATCCACCGGTTTCTGCAGATAGGCAAAGGCGCCCAGTTCCATGCATACCTTGCGGTCGGCTTCGGAACCGTGCCCGGTAAGAATAATAATTTCAATATCCGGCCGGGTGGATTTTACCTGGCGCAGCACTTCGATACCGTCGATACCGGGCATTTTCAGGTCCAGGATCATGACCTCCGGTTCTTCTTCGGCCACCATGTTCAGCGCCGACTCTCCGTCGTAAGCCACGGCCGACCCCATATCCCGCATGATCAGCCGTTCCGAGAGGGTCTGCACAAATTCCCGCTCGTCGTCCACCAGCAATACCCTGGAGGGCATCTGGAAATCATATTTTCGATAGATGTCGGTCTGATAGAAGTCCTCTCCCACTTTCGTTTCTACATCCTTGACACCCTCAACTTTCTGCACCAGGCCTTTTAATTCCTCTTCCAGGCGGGCAAGCATCAGTACATGTTTGTTGATGGTGATGAACACTTTACCGTCCTTGGCTTTGGTGGTCACATTGTGACCGGCCCGGGCCAGAAGTTCTCCCGCCCTGGCAGCCAGTTGAAAATCAGCAACTGCCTGGCGGGATCGATCGGTCGGTTGTACCACATCCGTCGCCAGGTGCTGGGTGATCAAATCGACCGTTTTTTCCGCGTCGGTTTTGTCTGTAGGCACCACCATGTCATACAGTTCCGGTGCCCATGGATCGTCCTTATTTTTTACAGCCTTTACCCAGGCCGCGGCCTGTTCCGTATGCTTGCGAACCAGTGCTGTGGCATCTTTTTCACTTATGTTTTTCTGCTGCTGCGCCATCTCCACCCTGAATTTGGCATCTGCCACCAGACACACACGCAGCACATGGGTGATATCAGTCGGCAGCAGGAGACTGGTAAATCCGGATATGATCTGGTTTTCCGCGTCAAGTTGATTGGCCAGGGCCAGGCGCAGGTAAGCAATGGCCCGTTCTTTTTCATGGGTAAAGGGGTTGAATACCGAAGCCTTGGCGGCAAAGGCGGCTTCAATTTTTTTGGGGCTGAGGCCGGAAAGCCGGGCCGCTTCGGCAACCAGCGAGTCGTCGGAGACCAGCTTCTGCCCGGTCTTGTTCCGGCAGCCGTCAATAATAGCTTCGGCGTTGCAGAAAGCCCCACTGAAAAATGCAAGTATCGTCATGGCTGAATCCTTTATATAATTTGTTGTTATGAAATACGGCACACCGTCATCAGTGGGCAGTCAGGCTCATCTGATGCATGATGGGCATCGGCATGGATTGAGCATACCGCTTTTTCCATTGTCGGATAAATGTTTTCTTCTCCGATCTTGGCCAGCAGGTGAGTGCGTTCCATCACCTTCATGACCGACTCGTTTATGCCGCTGAAGGAAATTTTTACACCCGCACTGCGAACATTGTCAATAAGAAGCGAGAGTGTTTCTTCTCCGGAAGCGTCGATATCATTAATGGCGTTGGCCGCGATAACGATATGGCGTAAGTCACTGCGGTTCATCATGCGGTCGTTGATTTTGTCTTCCAGGTAGCTGGCATTGGCAAAAAACAACGGCCCGTCGAACCGGACCAGGTCGATGTATTTACATTTTTGCAGGCCGTGGACCATGGCGGCCCGAAAGGCGTCGTCCTCTTTCCGTGAGAGTGAGGCCACCGTGGGGCGCATGCTTTTATATAAAAAGACACCCAGGGAAAGCACCACACCGACCATGATGCCCCGATCCAGGTGGGGCGCGAAGGCCAGGGTGCAGATAAAGGAAAGAATGGAGATGGCGCCGTCATACCACTGGGCTTTCCAGGCATGAATAAAACCGCTGACATTGATCAGCCCGATGACCGCCATCATGATGACCGCAGCCAGAACCGCCTGGGGCAGGTTATAGAGCAGGGGGGTAAAGAAAAGCAGAACGATAAGCACCGCCAGGGAGGTAAAGGCGCTGGACAGGCCGGTAACCGCACCGGCCTGGAGATTGACCGCCGAACGGGAGAAAGAACCGGAAACCGGGTAGCTTTTGCCGGCAGCGCCGATCATGTTGGCCAGCCCCTGACCGATAAGTTCCTGGTTGGGGTCCAGCCGTTGGCCGGTCTTGGCGGCCATGGCCTTGGCAATGGAAATGGCTTCCATAAAACCAAGTAGAGAAATAATGGCCGCGTAGGGAAACAGGTGAAGCATGATTTTCATGTTGAGTTCCGGCATAGACATGGCCGGTATACCCTTGGGCACTACGCCGACCACCGCGCCGCCGCCGATCATTTTCATTTCTTCCGGGTTGACCGGCGCTTCACGAACTTTGAGGCGCCAGATGTGGGCATCCAGGTTTTTTGCCGCCGGGTCGTCTTTCAGGTAAAAGGTCTTTTCTTCCTCATCGGCGACAAAAAGCATGGACCGCAGTTCCGCGCGATAAACATGTGCTTTTTCCTTGAGGGTGTTGATTTTATAATTGGCAACCCGCAGGCCATGCTCGGCATCCATCAGGGCCAGGTCGTCATGAGCCTCTTTGGCCTCGTCCATCGCTTTCATGATGGCGGTACGTTCTTCCACAAGGGATTTAATTTGAGTGATCCGGCTGTTGTAGTCCGTAACCGTCTGATGCACGGCCGGTGCCTGAATGGCTTTCATGGATACGGTGGTGTTGTGTTCAAAACCTATTGCCCAGGACAGGATGGTGGTCACGGCCACGGCCACCAGTACATTGGGTATGCGGGGGTTGATGCGTTTGAGTATTACCATAATGGCAAAGGCCAGTAATCCCATGAAAAGGGTAAACCAGTGAGTATAATGGAAAGCCGCCTCGACGACCCGGATAATCGTTTCATAATGGTGGGCCGCCTTATCCACATCCACCCCGAACATTTTGGAGAGCTGGGAAGAAGCGATGATAATAGCGGCGGCATTGGTAAAACCGTTGACCACCGGATGAGACAGAAAATTGACGACCAGGCCCAGCCGCAGCACACCCAGGGAAAACTGGAACACCCCCACCATCAGGGCCAGCATGATGGCATAGGCAATATACCCTTCACTGCCGGCGGTTGCCAGTGGTTCAAGCGAAGCTGACGTCATCAGTGATACCACCGCAACCGGGCCGGTGGCCAGCTGGCGACTGGAACCGAACAGGGCCGCGATCAGGGGCGGGAGAAAAGAAGCATATAGACCGTAATAAGAAGGCATCCCCGCCAACTGGGCATAGGCCATGGATTGGGGAATCAATACCAGGGCCACCGTCAGGCCGGAAATCCCGTCCGCTTTGAACTTGTCCAGATTGTAGCCGCGCAACCAGCTCAGAAATGGAAAAATTACATTGATCATAAACGTTACCTTATCCTTTTTATTTAAATTTTTTATTTGACCATGCGACCAACCAGGCCCATCAGCTCGTTGTACAAGGCGCCTGCGTCATACAGGTTACAATTCTTGAAGCGGACAATGCCATCCACCGTAGAAAGAATGACCAGGGCGGTTTTACGGGGAGAGATATCGCCCACCGATCCGTCTTTCTGACCCCTGACAAGGGCATTTTCAAATATATCTACAAAGCAGTTGTAAATGGCTTCCAACAGCGTTCGGCAGAAATCGTTTTTTTCGGCCAGTTTGTAAGGATAATAGCGGTGTAGCAACAGAAACCAGGGTTGTCGGGTGCCGGCCAGGTAAAGGTAAAAAGCAACCGACGCCTCCAGCCGCTCGGCGCCGTTGGAAAATGTTTTTTCACTGAAATAATGGGAGAATTCTTCCAGAATACCGTTTTTAACATTGTTTAAAACCGACAGGAACAGGTCTTCCTTGGTCTTGAAATGATAAAATATGGTAGCACTGGCCACCCCGCTTCTTTTAGCGACTTCCACCATTGAAGTCTCTTTAAAGCCCTTGTTTGCAAATAAAAAAGTAGCAATTTCAAGTATTTCATCTTTTTTTGACATAACCGGCCTTCATTTAAGTGCGTGCTAACTGATAAGTCAGTCAGGCTGACTGTCTAGTCAGTTGTATTTCGTTGCAGGTGGCCTTGTCAAGATTTTTTTTTGGGTTTTAAAGTTTTAGAGTATTAGGAGATTAAGTGACTATGTGTTTAAGTGGTTATGTGATTATGGGTTTTTAGATCTTGGTAATATATGGCTTTGTAGGGGCGACCGGCGGGTCGCCCTTTTTCGTGTTTATATGATTGCCCTTGTTACTGAAGGCCTGTAGGGGCACGGCGTGCCGTGCCCAATAAGGCGTGCCGTTCCCGATTGTGAATCACGTCCGTTCAGGGTCGTTTCTGTGGGTTCCCTTTGATCGGGCGGCCACAGAGAACCGCCTTTACAACATTCGCCGCCGGCCCTCAATACAATAAAAAAGTTTTTGGCTATTAGTCGTTTGATTGAGATTTTTACTCATGTTATGTTAATCTGATATTTTAACCGAATAGACGGAGTGCTTATGAATTACGATGTTAAAGACTTGATGGTGCCGATTTCGGAGTATGCCACGGTTTCTATTGGAACCACCCTGTTTGAAGCCGTTCTGGCCCTCGAAGAAGCCCAGTTGAATTTCGATCGTTCCAAGTATCATCATCGGGCGATCCTGGTGATGGATGAAAACAACCAGGTTGTCGGTAAGCTGAGTCAGTTGAATGTTTTGCAAGCCCTTGGCGGTGAAACGGACAGCCAGCAGGTCGATAAAGTCAGCCGGCTGGGTGACTTCGGGTTCAGCCCCCAGTTTGTCAGCAGCATGGAAGCCCGGCAACGTTTTGCCGGCCGGTCTTTTAAAGACATTTGTGCCGCCCCGGCCAACTTGAAGGTGGAAAATTTCATGAAAGCCACCTCTGCCGGTGAGTACGTGGATGAAAACACCCCTCTTGAAACGGTGATCCCCCAGTTTATTTCCGGCCACCATCTGTCATTGCTGGTTACCCGGAAAGATGGTGAAATCATCGGCATATTACGGTTGTCTGATGTATTCGCTGCTGTATTTCATATGATGGAAGAAGGGCAGAAGAATCAATAATTAATATTTCATGGAGCACGGGATATATCCAATGCAAGAACTGGAAAAGCTATTAGACAGAATCATACAACGCGCCAACATCAACCTGCGGGAAATCCCCTACGATGCGACGCCGGTGATCAAAGGCCTGGTGCCTTTGAGTAAAATGGAAAAATTTTACGCTTTTTACGGTATTTCCAATTATCATCCGCTGGATCTGCAATTCCGGCACTCGAACCTGGCCGGCAGTTATTTTCTGGGAAAATGCCGGGTCAGCAATTCTATTTTATACAAGAGCGACATCCGGGGCGATGAGCTTAAAAAAAAGGGAGACGTGTTTAAATTTCAAAATTTTGAAATCCCGATGACCCGCGATGAAGGGTTTGATATTGAAGACAGCTTTCTGATCAAAACACTGGTTCATAATTTTTCTCATGACCCGGAAACCCTGGAGCGGTTTTTCATCAAAGACACGCTCTCCACGCATTATGCCAATATTCACGGCGCGCCCAGTGACGGTTGTTTTCTGGGCCCGTTTGCCACGGTTGACCTGACGACCATGCGGGATTGTATCATCGGCGCTTTTTCTTATGTCCAGGCAGGGGAAATCGGGCATATGAATATCCAGCCCGGAACCGTATGGGTCCGCAGCCCCGGTGTGTTTAATTTTCTGTATCGATATGACCTTGACCGGCTCGGTGATTATATCACCTTTGAACCCGGCTCGATCCCCAAGGGCGTATTCATGGAAGTCGCTGAAGCCTGTAAGGAAGATTTTCAGGGCATTTATGACCGTGTCCATCTGGAACATCCCATATCCGTTCCGGACAGCACCTCGGTGGATCGCTATGCCGTGATCAAGCCGAAAACCCATATTGATGAAAATGTTCTGGTGGCCCAGCGGGCCTTTGTCCAGAATTCCTGGTTGGGCAAAGGGGCCAATGCCCAGGAAAACTGCTATATCATCAATTCCCGATTGACCGGCAACAACGTTACCGCCCATGGCGC
The DNA here is from genome assembly GCA_963674745.2 of Desulfosudaceae bacterium. Lineage (GTDB taxonomy): Bacteria > Desulfobacterota > Desulfobacteria > Desulfobacterales > Desulfosudaceae > JBFMDX01. The sequence goes on from CAXXDV010000003.1 coordinate 886,285, forward strand.
CAAAATTCTGGACGCGGAACTGGGACAGCAGGTATTTGTGGGATTTAACAGCTTTGTCAACGGCCGGCCGGAAACCAAATTGCAGATCGGTGAAAAAAGCATTATCATGCCCCACACCATCATTGACAGCCCCGAACCCTTGATCATTCCCCCCGGTCACCTTGTCTGGGGGCTGATAACAAAACCCGCAGATATCCTCACCAACAGCATCGCCCTGTCAGAACTGGCAGCCGTTAAAGACAAGCTGACCATCGGCGACATGTTTTTTGAAGGCAGCGGCGCCGCCTTTGTCGAAGCTTTCGAACACCGGATTGACCATATTCTGGAAGCCAATGGCGCTTTTTTCGACGGTACCCGCAACCGGGGGCACGCCCAGTTCAATCAGAATATTTCGTTCAACACGCTGCAACCGTACTCGGAAGGTGAATTAAAAGGCCTGTATCCGACCATCATGATCAAGCCCTGATAGAGCGTCTTTAATAACGTATTATGGCTTGAGTTTTGGGCCTGAAAGGGGTATAATGAAAGATATTTTCGGGTTCGGTTGTAAAATAGAGCGACTAACACTTTTTGCAGGAGGCGGTTATAATGGAGTTAACAGATCTTCAACTGATGACGATCGCACCGTTTATTGATGAAACAATTAAAAAGCTGGACAACATGTGCGGCCTGGAAGCCTACGCCGGCGACCCTTTCCTGGATGAGGTCGTAAATTTTCGGTTCAAAGGTTATGCTGTTGCTTCGGAAACAAGAGGTAAAATCAACGGCGTTATCCTTTTACACAATTATATCGAAACAGCCCTGACGATCGGCAACCGGTTGCGGATGCGGTTGCTGGAAGAAACGCATCAACACGACAAAATCGATGAAGACATGCAGAGCGCGCTGGCCGAGTGGGGCAACACCATCATCGGAAACGCCACCGACTTTCTGACGGACAAAAACCTGGGGATTAAATTTAACCCGCCTTATTTTATTACCAATACCGGGAATATGGATCCTCTGTTGAGCAACGCCAAGGAAATTATTTCCATCCCCATTCATATCAAGGATGAGGGCCGATTCTATTTTAATTACATTATTAGTACGGGCGAAGCGTCTGCCGGCACCCAAAAAGGTGGTATCCCCAGAACAGGCAAGGTGCTGGTGGTGGATGACTCCAATTTTATCCGGATGGTTGTCAAAAAGTACTTGAGAAAGATCGGTTACGAGAATACGGTTGAAGCTTCCAACGGCAGGGAAGCCATCGAAATGTACAAGAAAGAAAGACCGGATATCATTCTTATGGACTATGTCATGCCGCAGATGACGGGGTATGAAGCCCTGCAGCAGATACGTCTGCAGGATAAGAATATTCCGGTGGTCATGTTTACTTCCGTGTCCGATTCGAATGTTGTGGCGGAATGTAAGGCCCTGGGTATTTCCGGTTATATCATCAAGCCTCTGACCGCAGAGGAAGGGCCGGAAAAGCTTAAGGCTTTTATGGATAACCCCCACGGCTAACCGGTATTGTAATTAATTATAATAAAGCGCTCAGCAGAAAATCGTTGGGCGCTTTTTTTATGGGGCGGGGTCACTGTTTCTGTACTTTACCGGATGGATATGGTTGATTTGATTTTATATCCAGCGTGCCGGAAAAAACAAATAAACGGTTGTAATAATATAAAAATGTTTACAACAGATTGAAAATATAGCAAACTTTTTTATTATGGGTACTTACCGTTTTATCGGACTGGTTTTAGTGTTATCGCTTGTAGCCGGTTGTGGCTTTAACGTTCGGTATTCAGCCGATGAGATCCGTGCCGAACATTCCAGCCCAACCATTACCTCGATTCCATCCATTAACGAAGATCAAGCAATCGTTGGAAACGGTCATGAGACGTTGGCCCATGCTTCGATTCCAGTTGATTTTGACTGGGGAAGCGAACTGACGTTATCCCGGGTAATCGATATATCGCTTGCCAACAATCCCGATCTGCAGCAGACGGTTTATCGTATCTCACAGGCCAGGGCGATGAAGGCGCTTTCCGATACGGCCTTCTGGCCGATGGTTAATGTTTATACGGAATATATCCAGGGAAACGCCCCTTCCGCCTATTTGTTCAAGACAATTGATCAACGTCAGCTTCCGCCCGATACCAATTTCAATGATCCGGGCTGGTTCGAAAATTATGAAAGCGGCCTCGGTCTCCGTTTGAACCTGTTCAACGGCGGCCGGGACTACCTGAGGTATCACATGTCCCGGCAGGATGTGGATATTTCGGAACTGGACCGGCGGGCGGTCCAGAACGACCTGACGGCCCAGGTGATTGCGGCCTTTTACGATGTCCTGGCGGCCAGGAAATTTGCAGGCATTGCGGAAACATCGGTGGCGACTGCTTCCGAACAGTTGCGCATTATACAGGTTCAATATGAGGGCGGCGGCGCCTTGAAATCAGATGTTTTGACCTTGAAGGTCCGTCTGGCCCAGGCGGAAGAAGGCCTGGTTGAAAGCCGTAACCGCTATAAGCTGGCCCAGGCGGCCCTGATCCATCTGATGGGGGCCGATCCCGCCGAAAAAGAAACGGACCTGAAACTGGTCGAAGCCGAAGCCCTGGTCGCCGAGTCGGTGCCGGCCACATATGAAGATGCCATTGCCTATGCCCTGGTCCATCGCCCTGAGCTGGAAAAAGCCCGAAAAACGCTGATCAAATCCCAAATGGGACTTGATGCTTCCAAAGCCGCCTACCTGCCCCGAATCGATTTGATGGGGAAATATTATGTTGATGACCCCCATCTGGAATATGACCGTGACCGTGAAAACTGGACCGCGGCCATCTTCTTCAACTGGGATCTGTTTGCCGGGTTTTCTACTCAGGATCGGATAAAACAGGCCGACGCTGTTTTAAAGGAAATGCTGGCTGCCGATCGAAAGGCCACCCTGGGTGTCAAGCTGGACGTCAAAAACGCTTTTCTGAACCTGGAAGCGGCCCGGTCCCGGTACGAAGTGGCCGCCGCCAGCGTTGAAAACGCCGAAGAATCATTCCGCCTGGTAAAAGAGTACTACAGGGGCGGCGCGGTAACCATCACCCGTTATCTGTCGGCCGAACTGGACCGCAACCGGGCACGATTTCATTCGACCGCGGCTTTTTACGATAAGATCAAAGCCACCGCCGAACTGGCCCGTGCCGTCGGCAAGCTGGCAAAAGACGAACCGAAAAACACGAAAAAAACGGTAAGCCCATGAAAGAAAAGAAACGGGTCATTTTTTTTCTGATCGTATGTGTTCTGATTGTCGGTGGAATCCTTATGTTCCGGTTCTTTTCCGACGAGGACATCAGTCCCCGGGTCTGCGGGCCGGATAAAATTTTTGCCGGAAACACCAACGCCACGGCGCGGGCCGAGCTGACCACGGTTAACGAATGGTATGATGCGGTGGGAACGGTACAACCGAGTACCCAGGCGCGGATCGAGGCTCAGGTTTCCGGCCAGATCAATGAGATCCGTGTTAATGCCGGCGATGAGGTGAAAACCGGCCAGCTGTTAATCCTTCTCGATAACCGCCAGATGCAGACCCGGCTGTCCCAGGCCAGGCAATCCCTTCAGACGTCTATGGCCGCCCGGGAACAGGCGCGGCAGGCGGTCAACGCGGCCCGGGCGGCATTTGAAGAGGCGGAATCGGCCTATAAGCGGGTCCGCGGGTTTTATGAGGCCCAGGCCGCAACCGAGCAGTCGCTGGAACAGGCCCGTTCCCGTTATCAACAGGCAGAATCCGCCTTAAAACAGGCCGGGGATGCCGTTTCCGGAGCCGATGCCGGTGTCCGCATGGCGGAAGAAATGGTTGCCGAAGCGGAAATCCCCCTGGGGTATACCCGAATCAAAGCCCCTTCCGATGGACGGGTGTTGAAACGGATGGCCGACCCCGGCGACCTGGCCATGCCCGGGAAACCCTTGCTGCTGTTGCGCACCATCGGCGGGTTACGGCTGGAAGCCCATGTTCGTGAAAGCCTTATCGACAAGATCCGCATCGGTTCAGAGCTCCGGGTGGAGCTGCCTGCCCTGGAACGGACGGTGGATGCCCGGGTGGAGGAAATAATCCCCTACGCGGATCCCCAAAGCCGTAGCTTTCTGGTCAAGGCTGCGCTGCCGGACCTGCCGGGTTTATATCCCGGCATGTACGGCAAGCTGCTGATGCCTTACAAAACGGTCGACCTGGTCCTGGTTCCGCCGGAAACAATCGCCCGGGTCGGTCAACTGGAACTGGTCAGAGTTAAAACACCGGCAGGATGGGCACGTCGTTACATTAAAACCGGACATGTCTACCAGGGCAAGGTGGAAGTGCTGTCCGGACTTTCCGGCGGTGAGATATTGGAATTAAAGGAGCCTGGCAATGGCGAATAAGGATGATGCGCCCGGCGGGCTGATCCCCGGAATCGTCAAGCCCTTTCTTTCCGGCCGGCCGGCCATTATTCTATTGATTGTTTCGCTATGTTTGGGCGTTGCGGCCATTTTCGTCACCCCCCGGGAAGAAGATCCCCAGATCGTGGTTCCCCTGGCCGATATTTACGTTCAGGCCCCGGGAGCCGACCCTCAAGAGGTTGAAAAACTGGTGGCCACCCCCCTGGAAAACCTTTTATGGCAGATCGACGGGGTTGAATACGTCTACTCCATGTCGCACAAGGGCCTGGCCATTGTGACCGTCCGTTTCTACGTCGGCCAGGACCGGGAGGATTCCCTGGTCAAGCTGCACAATCAGATTACCATGCACATCGACCAGGTGCCGTCCATTGTACGCGGCTGGGTGATCAAGCCGGTGGAGATCGACGATGTTCCGATTGTCAACCTGGCGCTTTATTCCGAACGCTATGACGATCATGAGCTGCGCCGCATCGGCGAGGAAGTGCTCTGGCGGCTGTCCCGGATCCGGAATATTTCCCGTACCTTTATTACCGGTGGCCGCCCCAGGGAAATCCGCGTGGAAATTCTGCCGGAACGCCTGAACGGCTACAACATTTCCCTGCTTCAGATCCGGCAGGCCCTGCAGGGGGCGGACGCGGCCGTTACGGCCGGACATATGGACCGTCTTAACACCCGTTTCCAAATTAATATCAATTCTTTTCTGCGTTCGGTGGACGAAGTCTCGGCGCTGGTGGTCGGCGTTCGCGCCGGACGGCCGGTTTATCTGCGTGACCTGGCCGTTATCACCGACGGCCCGGCCGAGGTCGCTCATTATACCCGTTTCAGCCACTCCTGCCGCTATCGGCAGGCAGCCGGGCTGGAGGATCAGCCCCGGGAATATCCGGCGGTGACCCTTTCTCTGGCCAAAAAACCCGGTACCAACGCCGTGGAAGTGTCGCGTGATATTCTGAACCTGCTGGATGAATTAAAAAAGAAAATCATCCCCGAAGAGGTCCGCATCGAGGTTACCCGCAACTACGGCTACAATGCCCAGGAAAAGGTCAACGACCTCTTGTCTTCCCTGGGGTTCGCCGTTTTGACGGTGGTGATTCTGCTGGCCTTCACCCTCGGCCGGCGGGAAGCCCTGGTGGTGGCCGTGGCGGTGCCGGTCAGTTTCAGCCTGGCCCTTTTTGTGAACTATCTTTTCGGTTATACCATCAACCGGGTCACCCTGTTTGCCCTGATTCTTTCTTTGGGTCTGGTGGTTGATGATCCCATCACCAACGTGGACAATATTCAGCGTCATATTTTCATGGGCCGGCGCAAGCCGTTTGCCGCCACCCTGTTCGCGGTCAATGAAGTGCTGCCCCCGGTGATCATGTCGACCATCGCCATCATCATCTCTTTTGTCCCGCTTTTCTTCATTACCGGCATGATGGGGCCTTATATGGCGCCCATGTCGGTCAATGTTCCCCTGACGGTTATTTTTTCAACCGTGTGCGCCCTGACCATTGTTCCCTGGATGACCTACGCGCTGCTGAAAAAACACCCCCTGTCGGACCAGCGGTCAAACGGGGCGGGGGAGGGCGGTCCGCCGGCATGGATCTCCGGAACATACCGGAAAATCGTCACCCCCTTTCTGGAATCCCGTTCCCGTCGCTACCTTCTGCTGATGGCCATTATCGGGCTGATGCTGTTTTCCGTGGCGTTGGTGATTTTTCGTGTCGTGCCGCTTAAAATGCTGCCCTTTGACAATAAAAACGAGTTTCAGATCGTGATCGACATGCCGGAAGGGACGACTCTGGAATCGACCGATGCCGTAGTCCGGGAGTTTGAAGACTATCTGCGGCGGGTCAGCGAAGTCAATAATGTCATTTCTTATGTCGGCACGGTTTCCCCCATGGATTTTAACGGCATGGTCAGGCATTATTATCTGCGCCAAAGCCCTAACCTGGCCGATATCCGGGTCAACCTGGCCTTGAAGGACGAACGCCGGCAGCAAAGTCATTCCATTGTGCTCGGCTTGAGAAACGATCTGATGGAAATCGCCCGCGAAAACAATGCCCGCATCCAGATCGTCGAAGTGCCGCCCGGTCCGCCGGTTCTGGCCACTATTGTGGCGGAAATTTACGGTACGCCCAATCAGTCTTATGATGAACTGGTTGCGGCCACAGATCATGTCCGGCGGATTATGGCCCGGGAACCCGGCGTGGTGGACATCGATGACATGACCGCCATGCCCTGTGAGCAGATCGATTTTTTCGTCGACCGGGAGAAAGCCGCCCTCCACGGCGTCTCCGCCATGGCCGTGATCAACGCCCTTAAAATCGCGGTCGGCGGAGAGACCTCGATCACCCTGCATGTCCCGGACCAGCGGCAGCCCCTGCATGTCCGGATGATCCTGCCCCGGGAATACCGCAGCACCATGTCATCGCTGATCCAGATCCCCATGACCGCGCTGGACGGCGGCATGGTTCCGCTGGCGGAACTGGTCAGATATGACTACAGCACCAATGACCAGACCATTTTTCATAAAAACCTGGACAGGGTGGTCTATGTCCTGGCGGAGGTAGCCGGCCGGGCACCGGCCGAAGCGATACTGGGAATGAAGAAATGGCTGTGCCGGGACCCGCTGCCTGAAGGGATCCGCGTCGAATGGGCCGGTGAAGGGGAATGGAAAATCACCCTGCGGGTGTTTCGCGATATGGGAATCGCCTTTGCGGCCGCCCTGATTGGGATTTATATCCTGATGATCATTCAGACCGGTTCTTTCTTCATGCCGCTGTTGATCATGATGGCCATACCCCTGACCCTGATCGGTATCATGCCCGGGTTCTGGCTGCTGAACATGGTTGCCGGAGGTACCGTCGGCGGCTACCAGGATTTGATTTTTTTTACCGCGACGAGCATGATCGGCATGATCGCCCTGGGCGGTATCGTGATTCGAAATTCACTGGTGTTGATCGAATTCATCCAGGACTCGATAAAAGAAAACATGCCCGTCAAGGAAGCCATCCTTCAGAGCGGCGCCATTCGCATGCGGCCCATTGTGCTCACGGCGCTTACGACGGCCCTGGGCGCCTGGCCGATTACGCTGGACCCGATTTTTTCCGGGTTGGCCTGGGCCTTGATTTTCGGCCTGTTCGCCTCGACCCTGTTTACCCTGCTGGTGGTGCCGGTCAGTTACTACGCCTTTTACGGCCGGAAACCCGCCGAACAGGGGTAATAACCTTCCGGCACCGTTACCGCCAACGCCTGCTGCCGGCTGGCACTAATCTTCAAAAACCCTGGCGATGATGTCGGTCAGACGCAGCGTGTGCTTCCGGATTTCCGTGTCAGTACGGCCGGGATAGCGGGCGTAACTGATCATGACACCGTTCAAGGCCGCGAACAGGGCGTGCGCCCGTATTCGGTTGCCGCTCTTTTCGACTGATTCGGCGGTTCCGTCCAGCCCGACTTCAATCCGGTCCAAAAGGCCGCGCATGGCCAGATTCAGTTTTTCGGTCGCCTGGGAGCCCAGATTATTTCCCAGCATGAAGTGACTCATCATCTGGTAAAATGTCATGTTCGTGTTCAGGTAATCCACGTATATCCGGCACAGGTCAATCAGCGAGACCGGACCCGATGCCTCCTGACGGTCGATTATCTGGGTGAGTTCCCGGGAACATTGCAGAAAAATATCCAGAAACAGTTGATCCAGACTTTCGTAATAGTTATAAATCGTGCCCACACTGATTTCCCCCTGGCGGGCGATTTCACGGACCGTAACCTGCCGGAAGTCCTTTGTCGCAAAAAGCTCCCGGGCGGCTTCCAGAATGAGGTTCCGGCGGGCGTCTTTTTCCTGTTGTTTCAATTCAGCCAGGGTCAATGCGGGCATAGTGTTCATCCCCTTCAGGTGACTAACTTTAATGGGTGCCACGGGCCAAGCCACAGGCTTGCCCGTGTTTTAATCCACTAACCACATGTTTGCACGGGCAAGCTTCGCTTCGCCCGTGGCACCCTATAATGCCTTATTTTTATTTCCCGTACTCCTCGTGAATCCGCATCATATCATCGTCCGTAAAGCAGCGCTCGGTTTCGTCCGGGTTGAGGGCATCATCTTCCATTTTGCGGCGGTCATAGGCCGGATCAAGCACCTGTTTGTAATATTCATGCTGAATCAGGAGTTTCATGATTTCATTGGTGCCGGTCCAGATCATGGACAGGCGGGTGTCACGCAGGGCCCGTTCAATGGGGTATACCTCGGTATAACCGATGCCGCCCATCATCTGCATGGCCTTGTTGACCACATTCCAGGCCGTTTCGGTGGCGCACTTTTTGGCTTCACTGACCAGTCGGCGGGAATAGGGATAATTGTTATCAACAGCTTTGGCGGCAATATAACACAGGCCCCGGGCCGCATCGAGTTCGGTAATGGCGTCGGCCAGCATGAAGCTGACGGCCTGGTATTTGCGGATTTCCTGGCCGAATGCCCGGCGCCGGTTGGAATAGCGGGCGGCCAGGTCCAGGGCGCCCCAAAGGGCCAGGCTGCCGCCGGCCGAGGTCATACGTTCGGGAATCATCATCTGGTGAAAGCACAGGGCGCCGCCGTGGAGTTCACCGATAATGTTTTCCCTGGGTACTTTGACATCCCGGAACACCAGCCGGCCGGTTCCGCCGCCCCGGCAGCCCATCAGCCCGTAGAGGTATTCGGTTTCAACGCCCGGGCCCCGGTCTACCAGCAACAGGCTCAGGCGGCCGTACTTGTGGGCGCTTTCGTCAAAATTGGTCCGGCAATAAACAAGGAAGAAATCCGCGCCTTCGGCCCCGACCACAAACCGTTTCTGTCCGTTTAAGATAAAATGATCGTCATGGACTTCGGCCCGGGTCATGGCGCCAAAGAAATCCGATCCGCCCCGGGGTTCGGTCAGTGCTTCAGCCGCGACCAGCTTCCCTTCCAGGTAGGGCTTTAAGTATTTTTGTTTCTGCTCTTCGGTGCCGAACACGTTCAGTGCTTCTCCCACGATGGACGGCATGGAATAGGCGCAACCAAGGGCGATACCCAGGCAGCCGATCTCTTCTAACACAGCGATTTCGGCGGTCCAGCCCATGCCGCGGCCGCCGTATTGTTCCGGAAAACGGACGCCCAGCAGTTTCCGTGCGGCCAGTTTTTCGACAAACTCGCGGGGATAGGTAATCTCGTTTTTATCCATCTGCCGAAGAAAATCGCTGGAAATTTCTTCGCGGACAAATGCTCTGGCCTCTTTTTTCAGCGCCTGTTCCTCGGGCGTGAGCAGAAAATCATACATACGGCCTCCTTATAATGAAGTGTTGTTTCCGCCATTAATTGAACTATGAATTTTATAGTGAACATTGCTCATTTTGTCAAGAAAAAAGATTTTTCGTGTCTTTTGTTCATTCTGAAACGCTTGATTTTTTTAACTTTGGTGCTATAGTTGGCACGACGGTCAGACGGTGTTGTCTGCAATCACCATGACGGAGCGTAAAAAATGGAACAACCGATTTTATATGAATGTGAGGGGCCGGTGGCCATCATCCGCCTGAACCGGCCGGATAGGCGCAATGCCATCAACGAAGCACTGCTGCGCGGTCTTTACGACAGTCTTGAAAAACTGACCGGTGACGATGCTATTAAAGTCGCTGTTATCACCGGGGTTGGTAAGGCGTTCTGTTCAGGCCTTGACCTGGATTGCCTGGCCACGGACAATCTTCTTGACCCCAGGGGTGACGGCCGTGACATGGTGGATCTGATCAATGCCTGTGATAAACCGATCATCGGGGCTGTAAATGGTTTCGCCATTACCGGCGGTTTTGAACTGGCCTTAAACTGTGATTTTCTGATCGCCGGCCAGAGTGCAGCTTTTGCCGATACCCATGCCAAAGTCGGCATTCAGCCGGGCTGGGGGATGACCCAGTTGCTGCAGCAGGCCGTGGGACAACGCATGGCCAAGCAGATGTCTTTGACCTGCCGGTTTATATCAGCCGAACAGGCGCTTCAATTCGGGCTGGTCAATGAAGTGGTGCCGGACGAAGAGCTGATGCCCCGGGTCATGGCCATAGCCGAATTCATCTGCTCGGTCAATTATGATATGGCCCTGACCGTCAAACGGTTGATTGAGCACCAGAATCAGGCCTTCTTAAACGACTCAATGCGTCATGAGCGTCAAAATTTAAAGGCCATGGTAGCGGCTTTTAAAAAATAAAAGCCACCGGCTGAATAAAACGGTTTAATCTTGGCGCTTGACATCTTACGAGTGGACGGCTATAAATATTTTTATGAGTATATGCTCATAATGTGAAAAAAATGTCCAGACCAAAGAAAACAAGAAATATCGTCTGTGATCCGGACGTCAGTTACTTCAAACCCCGGGGGGTTCCGCTTCGGGATCTTGAAGAGGTGTCTTTGACGGTTGATGAATATGAGGCCATCCGGCTGGCGGATCTTTTCGGCCTGTCTCACGAAGAAGCCGGCAAACGGATGGGGGTCTCACGGGCCACATTCGGACGGATTATTCAAAAAGCCCGCCGCTCAGTGGCCGAGGCCCTGGTCAACGGCATGGCCATCCGGATTGAAGGCGGGGATTATATGTCGGCTGATCGGGAAGCGGAATCTTTTATGTGTGATGAATGCGGGAGTACCTGGAAGGACCTGCCGGATACGGAGCAGCAGTTAAGGTGCCCCCGCTGTAACCAGGATACACCCAAGAAAGTTGAATCAGAGCATGATTAAATGAGTTTATTGATTCTTCGTCATCCCGGCCAGTGGAGCGGAGCGGAACGTGAGCCGGGATCCAGTATGAAATAGATATGATTCATTATGTAAATTATAGTTGTAAATTTTTTAACGAAGGGATGAGAAACAATGAGTAAGACACAGCAGGGTGTTCCCTTGTGCGGAACAAAAGAGGCGCAGCCGAAAAAGGATGACCCCGAGGTAAAGATAAAGGCTTCGTTGGACAAGATTAAACATAAGTTTATCGTCATGAGCGGCAAGGGTGGGGTGGGCAAAACCAGCACTTCCGTCAATCTGGCCTTTGCCCTGGCCGGCAAAGGTTATAAGGTCGGCCTGATGGACGTGGATATTCATGGCCCGGATATCCCCCGTATGCTCGGTCTGGACGGCATGCCCGGCGTTACGCCCGACCGCAAGATGATTCCGGTCAAATATTCGGATAACCTCGGGATTATATCCATCGAGTCCTTAAGTCAGAGCAAGGACGATGCCATTATTTGGCGTGGCCCGGTCAAGCATTCGGTAATTCAGCAGTTCATCGGTGATGTGGCCTGGGGTGACCTTGACTTTCTGATTATTGATTCACCTCCCGGTACCGGCGACGAGCCCCTGACCGTGGCCCAGGTGGTTACCGGCGCCAAGGCCATTATCGTCACCACGCCCCAGGAAGTGGCCCTGGCCGATGTCCGCAAGTCCATCAATTTCTGTAAAACCGTAAAAATGGAACCCTTCGGCCTGATCGAAAACATGAGCGGTTATACCTGCCCCCATTGTGGCAAGGACGTCAAGCTGTTCGGTACGGGCGGAGGCGAGAAGACTGCCAATGATACCGGCATCAATTTTCTGGGATACATTCCATTTGATGCCAATATGGTTCAGTGCGGCGACAGCGGCAACTCCTTCCGGGAACAATACCCGGATTCGCCGGTGACCAAAGCATTTGAGAAAGTGGCCGATGGGATGGCCAAGCTTTTGGATTAAGGTTTTAGCGTGTTAAGTGATTACGTGTTTAAGTGGTCATGTAGTGAAAGGCTTTACAGGCTGTCCAACAACCTGTTGTTTGAGCCCCCGCGTTCATGTTTGAAAATTGTAAATTTTTCCTTTAAAGATAGCTAAAAAATTAAATTATATACTTGATTTTATTGAAAAAATATTATATTTATAACTCCAAGTCAATCTTATTTCGAGGAGTTTATTTTGAGCGTCCGTGAACCCAAAAACGTCAGGCCTTATTGCCAAAACCAAAGTCTTTTGTTTCCTCCCAACCTGCTGGACTTTATCCAACATTATGACCTCTGCATGGTTGTCGATGATGTCGTCAACACGCTTGATCTCTCCTGTCTTTACCGCAAAACATCTTATGAAGGGAACATGTCGTATCATCCTAAAATGATGTTGAAAGTCCTGTTCTATTCCTATGCCAGCGGGATCTTCAGTTCTCGCCGCATTGCCAAAGCGTTGGGTGAAAATATCGCCCTTATCTATCTGGCCGCCTGGCAACGGCCGGACTTCCGCACGGTTAATAACTTCAGGCGCAACAATTTAAGCGAGCTTGAGGATTTATTTATTCAAATTGTCCGTCTCTGCCAGCAGCTTAAAATGGTTACACTCGGCCATATATCTATCGATGGTTCCAAGTTCAAAGCCAATGCCGCGGATCGGCAGTCATATGACCGGGCCCGCATTGAAAAAGAGATGAAGCGTCTTCTGGAAAAGGCGACGGAAAAAGATCGTGAAGAAGACGCTCTTTACGGTTCGGATAAATCCGGAGATGAACTTCCCGAGGATATCCGGAACCGGAACCGCCGTATCGAAAGATTAAAAAAACTTCGGCAGCAACTGGATCAGGAAGACAAGAAAAAACTCAATGCTACTGATCCAGAGGCGGTGTTCATGAAAACAAAAAATCGTTTTCAAACATCATACAACGCGCAGGCCTCGGTCGACGAAACATCTCAGATTGTCATTGCCGCCAAGGTGATCAATACCAACGACCGGGATCAGTTGTTGCCGATGATTGAACAGACAGCACAAAACACACAGGCGTCGGTCCGTATCGTAAGCGCTGATGCCGGTTACAGTTCAGTCAATAACCTTGAAAAACTGGAAGGCATCGAAGGCCTAGACGCTTACATCCCGGATGATACCTACCAGAGCCACAGCCGCGGGCATAAAGACACGTCTTTTGATAAAAGCAAGTTCATTTATGACGAATCGGCTGATGTGTTTACCTGCCCTGCCGGCAAGGCCTTAGCGTTCTGGCAAAGCAAGCAGGACAAATGCGCCGACTATCGGGTTTATCGCTGCCGGGAGTGCAAAGTCTGTCCGCATTTTGGAGAGTGCACCAAAAACAGACGAGGACGGACCATCTGGCGGATGGTGGGAGAAGAACGGATCAAAGCCATGCGCTCAAAGCTGGACAGTGACACCGGCAAGGCCATTTACGCTAAGCGAAAGCATATAGTCGAGCCTGTCTTCGGGCACATAAAAACAGTCATCGGTTTTACCGGGTTCCACCTGCGGGGGTTACACAAGGTCAATGGGGAGTTCATGTTGGTGGCCATTGCCCACAATCTGAAAAAAATATCAAAAAAAGGTTACAAAAAAGGGATTGGCCTTACCCCAATGACAGTAAAAATGTAATACGGAGGCAGAGGAGCCTGGTTTTATGCTTCCAGCGACAAAAAAAGCTTGGCGTCGAGATATTTAAATAAAATTTTCAAAGAGCAGGCGATCAACTAACGAAATCGGACCGCATAAAAATCAAAAACATATAGGAAGGCTGCGGGACAGCCTGTTTAGCCTTCCAGCACGCAGGGTGGAAAGGCGACAGCGCATCCACCATTAACCTGAGATAATTCAAAAAATAATGCTCCTGTGCCTTGCACCCCGGCAACAAGTTGCCGGGGCCATCCGAGGCCGGGGCAACTTGCACGGTCGTGGGTGCCCGCACGGGTGGCACTGGCAACTCGTTGCCAGTGTGCGAAGCACACCCACCATTGTCCAAAAGAGGTTTTCTTGACACAAAAAAAAGACAACAATGTTGTCTATTTTAAAGCAAAGGACAGAATCCGGGTTTACCGGATAATTGACCGTTCCTGTGAACTGGCCGCCAGTAAAGGACCTCACCCGCTTGACGTGGACTGTCAATGTCTGGCCTGTATGACAAAAAGAAAAAAAGCACTTCACCCGATCATTAAAAAGTGGAAGTTCTTTTTATAAACCAGCCTTCTCGGAATAATGCTTAAGGCGTCATTTTAAAGACAGATCGCAAAAGAAAATGACAAAGGGTGGACGCGTGACCGCGTCCACCCTTTTTTATTGATTTGTTTTTACCCAGCCAGCGGCTGTTAATTATTGTTTTAAAACAGTGTCCAGAAAACAACTTCCGCCGCCACCACCGCCACTGCCGGATTCGATCAGGCCGATTCCGCCGGGATCCACAATAACGCCATTGGCAACGCCGTCAAGATCACCAAATCCTCCATCCTGAATCTCGATGGTTACGGATTTCATGTTTGGTGCGAATGTGGCATGTTGGGAGTAATCGATCCATCCCTCTATGGGATCGTATTTGTAGTAAACCGATCCGGCGGGTGCTTTTTCATCAAAGTAAATCGTTATCTGAACCATGTCTCCGGGATTGGCTGTTTCAATTCTGAAATTAATCAGGCCCCATGGCATATTGTCGGGCATGTCATCAAGAATATCCTGATCCAGGTTGTCCAGGGATTGCAGGGACGTTATGTTTTCGGAGGTCGCAATAGCGATGTATGAGTTCCCGACCACGGTTATTACACCCTTGAAGTGCTCTCCCTGGTTGTCCGGCTGTCCATCGCCGTCCAAATCGGTTTGCCCGGTCATTTCCTGATTATCGGGGATGCCGTTTCCATTCGTGTCGTTATCCGCTTGACCGGTCGTAAAAGTGGATGTTGCTGAATATCCGGATGTGCATCCGCTACTGCAATGGATGTGCGCATGCCAGTAATAGGTGGTTTCGGGTTTCAGCACGCCCGGAGGGACCTGGTGGCTGAAAAGGTCTCCGTCAAACACATTCCGGTTATAAGCCAGTCCATGAAAATCAGGATTTTCACTGATCTGCCAGCGGGTTTTATGAACCGTGCCGCATGTCACGGGATCAATGTCCTTGTCAATTACCAGAACCGGCATCAGTGATAAGTCAACGGTCCCATCTGCCGGAGAGATCGGCTGCGGGGATGTCTTGCACGGTTCTTCACCGGATGTGGATGCGTTCACCATTACATTGACCGATTCGGATGAAGACAATCCATCATTGTCGGTTACGGTCAGAGAAAACGTCATCAGGATACTTCCTGCCGCGACTGTCGGAGATACAAATTGGGCGTACGGGGTGGTTGCGTCAGTCAGCACGACTTCCTGGCCCTCCGTCTGTTCCCACAGATAACTCACAAGCGTTCCGTCAGGATCATAGGAGCCCGAGCCATCCAGTGTCACTGATGCGTCACTATCAACCGTCCGGTCCGGACCAGGATCGGCCACAGGCGGCAACAATACAGGATCAATGCAATCCGGTGTCCCGTCACCGTCCGTATCCGTGTCCGGCGTCCCACAACCGCAGACACCGGGAAGGATTTTATCCGGATCATTGGGGCAATCGTCAACGCAGTCCAGCCAGCCATCGTTGTCTGTGTCCGTGTCCGGAAAACCGCAGCCGCAGATCCCAGGCGCAATTTTTAAAGGATCGTTGGGACATCCATCGGTAATGTCCGGTACACCATCTCCGTCTGTATCGGTGGGGGGAGAGAGCTCGCCGCGAACCGGGCGAACATAATAAGAGTCGTTTGTTTTGAGCATTATATTGTAATAACCTACTATAGCGATAAGCCAAGCTTCCTCCGTACGAGAGAGAGAGTCGATTAAAGTTGTAGACGACCAGTAGGAACCGCCCGGCCAATAACTAAAATTGCTGTTAATGACCGGATACCGACTATAATCTGTAATAGAGGCCAGTTCTTTAATGGTTGGCAGGCGCCAGTCGGAATAACCGGCCAGGGTCAAATTTTCACAGTACGCCAGGGCGGATTCCCAGTTCATTGTCGAGGCACCTGCCTCTTTGACCCACATAAGGCCGGTATTGTTATCTGTGATTGTCCCGTCGTTGTTATCCGTAAATGACGGTGATGCCTTTTGGCCACGAACAGCACGTATGTATAGTGTGTCAGACTGCTTATCGCCACCGCTCGCAATTGAGCCTGAAACGAAGCCTGCTTCCCAGACCTGGCTCGGAGTATTGGCATGAGTTGTTGACGTCCAGTGCCAAGCCCCTGGATAAGTTTGGCAGTTTTTAAAATAAGTCGTGTCAACGCTAGGAGACCAATTCGCATAATTGAAGATAGAACGAATCTCAGCAATGGTGGGCATTCGCCAATCGGAAAAACCGCCAAAACTTTGACTGTTTAAAGCATTGATAAAATCTTCTGTATCCGTTCCGTCCCCCGGTGTACCGGCGTCACCGCCATTGGTCGCCGGGTTGCTGTCATACCAGGTATAGGTATTGTCTTTGTCATGTATGCCGCCGTCATCGGTTTTCACCTCCCATATCAGGCCGGTATGATTATCCCTGACCATTGTCCAATCAGCAGCACCATCGGGCAGGTCGTTACCGCTGGCATCCAGCTTGGTAAATGAAGGCGGGTTGATGGTATAGCAGGCGTCTTGGCCGTAAAAAGACTCTCCCGATGACGGGCATGGGTTGAGAATATTCCCGTTGGCATCATAGCAGGTGGTCTGACCGGTATCAGAAACAGGAAAAGTCGCACCCGATGGGGTCGGAATGGTTGATATCAATCTGACTGCAGCAAAGTCGTACTGGGTTCCCGCTGCAACGACGATCTTATCGTCAGCCTGGATCGCTACACCCCCGTCACACGTAAGATAATTACCGTTGATGTCAGCAATTATCTCTGTTCCGACCCCAAAGAATGATGTGTCCAGGCTGCCGTCAGAGTTATAGCGTGCAATTGTGAGTCGATTGGTACCAACCACAACGATCTTCCCGTCAGCCTGAACCGCTACACCGTAAGGGATATCATGATAGCCGATGTTCGTCTGCACAATGCCGTCTCCGGAAAAGGATGTGTCGAGACTACCGTCAGCGTTGTAACGGACTACTCCAAAATCCGCATGGGTGACAGGGTCGTCAACCTGTCCGGCTACAATGATTTTTCCGTCAGGCTGGATCGTCATGGCTCTTCCATAATCGCTTTCCGCGCTGATGGATGTGATTACCTTGCCGTCTCCGGAGAATGATGTGTCGAGACTGCCGTCAGTGTTATAGCGGACAACCGCAAAGTCATAGGCGGAAGGGCTTCCGGAATCCCCGGAGACCACGATCTTGCCGTCAGATTGGATGGCTACGTTTCTGGAGACATCAGAACCACCGTTGATGTCTGTGGTAACCTTGCCGTCACCGGAAAAGGATGTGTCGAGACTGCCGTCAGCGTTGAAGCGGGCCACCGCAATGTCCTGGGCGCCATGAATCGCTCCGTATGAACAGCTAAATACAATTTTCCCATCAGGCTGGACTGCTACAGAGGCACCAGTATGGTTACTGCTGCCAAAGGTCAAGATAACCTTGCCATCACCGGAAAAAGATGTGTCGAGACTGCCGTCTGAGTTATAACGCGCCATCACCGACTCATAATTGGGATAAGACCCGGACTGCCCGCCCACAATGATTTTCCCATCAGGCTGGATAGCTACGCTTGAACCATACTCATCTGCTCCAAAGTCCGTGGTTACAATACCGTCCCCGGAGAAAGATGTGTCGAGACTGCCGTCCGTGTTATAGCGGACTATTCCGACGTCCATAACAGTGTTATAGCCAACAGTCCCCACCACAACAATTTTTTCATCAGGCTGGATTGCTATATCACTAACATAATCATTATTACCGCCGCTTAAATCCGCAATCGCCGATAGGCCGTCGCCGCCAAACGTAGTGTCCAGATCTCCGTCTGCCGCCATGGCAGTGGTACAGAACAGGAGCAGTATAAGGATTGGAATAAGAAGATTACCTGCCCGATGAATAATATTGTGATTTTTGTGCGTTCTCATACGCCCCCCCCGTATTGGTATTGTGTAGTATATAATCGTTACTAAAGCAAAAAAGCCGGGCCATCCCTTGCCTAAGAGGACCCGGCTATAAAGTCTTTCCCTTTATGGCAGCCCGGCTGTCTCTCTTTTGAAAGACCCGTTGCTTTCCCTCCTCAGGTTGCCCCAAGTCTGGCTTTGGCATGAATTGATCGACCCGGTTTAAGCTTTTTAAAAAATAAACACTTTATTCAACACAAGTCAACAGTTTATAGCACTGTTGTTTCTCCTTTGGTTTGTTTGAGCGGGGCTTATAGGTCTAAAAACCTATTAAATATGGAGGGTATGAGAAAGAATGCCGTTAGAAAGTAATTTTAAGTATTTGTGTTGATATGGATTTAACAGGGGGCCTCAACTCCAGGCGTTATATTGTTAGCGGTTTAAAATTTTATAGTGTTAACGTTTTATTTTTCAAGAAGCGCTCAGGTGATTAAGTGCTTATGTGGTTAAGGAAGTCCGGGTTTCAGGTGTAGCGAGTCAAATATTGAATGAAGAGGTGGCGTGCGTCAACACGGCCACCCCTTTTTATGCTCGTCGCAAATTAGGCAAACTACACCAGGTCGTCGGTCATGACCGGGTGGCGTTTCAAGTATTCCAGCCGGTTGAGACCGTTGATAAAGGCCTTGGCGCTGGCGGTGATGATGTCCGGATCGGCGCCGCGCCCGAGGGCCACCAGCCCGTCTTCTTTCAGCCTCACGGTTACTTCACCCTGGGCGTCGGTGCCGCCGGACAGGGCGGAAATGGTAAACCGCATCAGTTCGCAGGTGGTTTTGGACAGTTCGGTGATGGTCATGAAAGCCGCGTCAATGGGGCCGTTGCCGTAGTTGGCGCCTTTGACCGAGCGGCCGTTGATGCTCATCTGGACACTGGCCATGGGAAAGACCGTGGTGCCGCTGATAATATGAAGGTATTCCAGCTCGAAGACGTTGACGGTCTGCATGAGGTTTTCCGAAACCAGGATTTCCAGATCTTCGTCCACGATACTCTTTTTCTTGTCGCACAGGTCTTTGAACTTGCCGAAGATAAGATCGATTTCCGGTTTGGACAGGTTGTAGCCGATGGCCTTGAGCCGGTCCCTCAGGGCGCTTCTGCCCGAATGCTTGCCCAGCACCAGGGAACTGCTGGCCACCCCCACGGTTTCCGGACGCATGATTTCATAGGTCATGGGATTTTTCAGCATGCCGTCCTGGTGGATGCCGGCTTCATGGGAAAATGCGTTGGCCCCGACAATGGCCTTGTTGGGCTGGACGATCATCCCCGTCAGCATGCTGACCAGCCGGCTGGTGGGGTAAATCTTTGTGGCGTCGATGTTGGTCGTCAGGGGCAGGCGGTTATTTCTGGTCTTGAGCGCCATGACCACTTCTTCCAGAGAGGTGTTGCCGGCCCGTTCGCCGATGCCGTTGATGGTGACTTCGCATTGGCGGGCGCCGGCTGCCAGGGCGGCCAGGGTATTGGCCGTGGCCAGGCCCAGGTCGTTATGGCAATGGACGCTGATAACGGCCTTGTGAATATTGGGCGTATGTTCCTTGATGTATTTGATCAAATCCGCGAATTCGTCCGGTATGGCGTAACCCACTGTATCTGGAATGTTGATGGTCGTGGCCCCGGCTTCAATAGTCGCCTCGACGATTTTGCACAGAAAATCACGGTCACTGCGCGAGGCGTCTTCTGCTGAAAATTCCACGCTGTCTGTGAATGACTTGGCATACTTGACACCGGCCACGGCACTGGCGATGACCTGTTCTCTGGGCAACCGCAGCTTGTACTGCATGTGGATGTCCGAGGTGGCGATAAATACATGGAGACGGGGCTTTTTGGCGTTGGATACGGCCGCCCAGGCCTTGTCGATGTCTTCCTTGTTGGTCCGGGCCAGGCCGGCGATTTCGGGCAGGGTCAGTTTCTGCGCCACCGCGGAAACCGCTTCCAGGTCGCCTTTGGATGCCGCCGGAAAGCCGGCTTCGATGATATCCACACCGAGCTCTTCCAGGCGGGAAGCGATCCGAAGTTTTTCATTGACGTTCATGCTTGCTCCGGGAGACTGCTCACCGTCCCGTAGCGTGGTGTCAAATAAGTAAACCCTGTCAGACATTGTCGCCGCTCCTGTCTACTTTTTATTTTTGCTGGACAGTTCCTTGGCCAGCTTATATTGACAGCTGTCGGCCAGGGCCTGCCAGCTGGCTTCAATAATATCCTCGGAAACACCGATGGTGCTCCATACTTCATCTTCATCCCGGGAGTCGATCAGCACCCGGACCTTGGCGGATGTGCCGTCACGCCCGTCAAGCACACGGACTTTGAAATCCACCAGGTGCATGGCCTCAAGTCCGAGCGAATCCGGATAAAAATCGGCAATGGCCTTGCGGATGGCATTGTCCAGCGCGCTGACCGGCCCGTCCCCTTCGGCGGCGGTAATGGTTTCCGAACCGCCAACCGCGATTTTGATCATGGCCTGCGAGGCGCAGGGCTGATCCTGGTTCTTTTCAATAATCACCCGGAAGGATTTTAATTCGAACAATGGCTGGAAATGGCCGGTTATTTTTTCCATTAAAATTTTAAATGATCCGTCCGCGGCTTCAAACTGGTAGCCGTCTTCTTCCAGCAGCTTGATTTCCGAGACGATCCGGCCGGTGTCCGCGCCCAGGGTGTCAACATCCACGCCCATTTCTTTGGCCTTGTAAAGGATATTGCTCTTTCCGGCCAGGTCGGAAACCAACACCCGGCGATTGCTGCCCACCAGTTCCGGATCGATGTGCTCGTAAGCAATCGGATTTTTCATGATGGCGCTGACGTGCAAGCCGCCTTTGTGGCAGAAAGCGCTCTTGCCAACAAACGGCCTGCTGGAAAGGGGGGTGATGTTGGCGGTCTCACTGACAAACCGGGAAACCTTTTTCAGCTTTTTCAGATTTTCGTCGGACATGCACGAATAACCCATTTTCAGGCACAGGATGGGGATAATGGAGATCAGGTCGGCGTTACCGCAGCGTTCCCCGTAGCCATTGATGGTCCCCTGCACCATGTCGGCGCCGCCCCTGATACCGGCCAGGGAATTGGCCACGGCCAGCCCGCAGTCGTTATGGGTGTGGATGCCGATCCGGATTGATTCACCTTTCCCTGCCGCCTGCATGGCTTCATAAACCGCCCGGGTGGCCTGCTCGATGTCCTCGGGCAGGGAACCGCCGTTGGTATCACACAACACCAGGGCGTCGGCACCCGCATCGGCCGCGGTTGCCAGGGTTTTCAAGGCATATTCCGGGTTCCGCGTGTAACCGTCAAAGAAATGCTCGGCGTCAAAAAACACTTCCAGTTCGTGCTTTTTCAGGTAGATCACGGTATCATGAATCATGGCCAGGTTTTCTTCCAGCGAGTTGCTCATGATTTCCGTGACGTGCAGATCCCATGTTTTACCGACAATGGCCACGGCCGGGGCACCGCTTTCAATCAGGAGCTTGACGCTCTGATCCTGCTCAACGGGCACCCCGCTTTTACGGGTGGCCCCGAAAGCGGTCAGGCGGGCGTTCTTGAAATCAATCTCCCGGGCGAGTTGAAAAAACCGCAGGTCCTTGGGGTTGGACCCCGGCCAGCCGCCTTCAATATAATGGATGCCGAAATCATCAAACACCCGGGCGATTCTGATTTTATCCTCGGCGGAGAAATTGATATTTTCTCCCTGCATGCCGTCCCGAAGGGTGGTGTCGTAGATGAGGATCTGTCTCATGGCGTTAACCCTTGATGGCTTCGTAAAAAGCTCATTTTTTCATTACCCCGTCAAGTCGGTTACACTTTGGCGGGTGCCACGGGCAAACCGAAGGTTGCCCGTGAGTAGTTGAATCGCTACAGGGAACACGGGCAAGCTGTCGCTTCGCCCGTGGCACCCAATTAATGACTTGTTTATTCAGCTTCCTCTCTTTATCCGAAGTCCAGAAAAAATAGAAAATATCAATTTTATACTGGATTCCGGCTCACCTTCCGCTTCGCTCCACTGGCTGGAATGACGAAGATGAGACGCCTTTATTTGTTCCGGTTTTCCGGGCGCAAGGCACGGACCTCGGCGCCTGCCTTCCACATTTCAGAATTCTTGATGGCGTCCAGTTCTTCGGTCAGTTTTTCCTTGTAGTCGGCCGCGCTGTTGGCCTGCAGGACCCGTTCGGTTTCCTTGCCGTTTCTGACCCGGGTGTACAGGTCTTCAAAAACCGGTGCCACGGCATCCCTGAACTTCGGGGCCCAGTCCAGGGCGCCTCTCTGGGCGGTGGCGCTGCAGTTGGCGAACATCCAGTCCATGCCGTTTTCAGCTACCAGGCGGATCAGGCTCTGGGTCAGTTCTTCCACGGTTTCGTTAAAGGCTTCACTCGGAGAGTGACCGTTCTTTCTTAATATGTTGTACTGTGCTTCCATGGTGCCGGCCAGGCAGCCCATGAGCACGCCCCGTTCGCCGGTCAGGTCGCTGTAGACTTCATGCTCGAAAGTGGTCGGGAACAGGTACCCGGAGCCGATGGCGATACCCAGGGCGATGGTCCGTTCTTCGGCCCGGCCGGTGAAGTCCTGGAATACCGCGTAGCTCGAGTTAATGCCGCTGCCGTCCAGGAAATTGCGGCGCACGTTGGTTCCGGAACCCTTGGGGGCGACCAGGATGACGTCAACGTTCTCCGGGGGAATAACACCGGTCTGTTCTTTGTAAACAATGGAAAAGCCGTGGGAAAAATAAACGGCATCACCTTCGTTCAGGCATTCCATGATTTTAGGCCAGACCGCCACCTGTCCGGCGTCGGACAACAGCATTTTAATGATGGTACCTTTTTTGGCTGCTTCTTCAATGGGGAAAAGCGTTTTACCCGGCTCAAACCCGTCACGAATGGCTTTTTCCCAGTATTCATCGCCTTCCATCTGGCCGATAATAACGTCAAACCCGTTGTCTTTCAGGTTCAAGGCCTGGGCCGGTCCCTGGACACCGTATCCCAGAACGACGATGGTTTCGTCTTTGAGCACTTCCCGTGCTTTTTCCAGTGTAAATTCGTCTGCTGTGACAACGTTTTCCTCGACCCCTCCAAAATTGATTTTCGGCATGTCCTTCTCCTTTATTGAATTAATTGATTCAGTATTATACATCGGGCTCAGCCCGATTTCACGTCCCGTTGCAGGGCGATGGCGCCGGTGCGGGCGATCTCCTTGATCCCGATGGGTTGCAGCATGGTGATTATGGCTGACAGTTTTTCTTCATTACCGGTAACTTCAATGCTGTAATGATCCTGGCTGACATCCACCACTTTGGCCCTAAAAATATCGACGATTCTCAGTATCTCCGCCCTGGAGTCCGGCTTGGCCCTGACCTTGATTAATATCAGTTCGCGCTGCACATAAGACGTTCCGGTCAGGTTGTAAACCTTGATCACATTGATGAGCTTGTTCAATTGTTTTTTGATCTGTTCCAGGATGGCATCGTCACCCACGGTCACCATGGTCAGCCTGGAGACGTTGGCTTCATTGGTGGCTGCCACGCATAAGCTTTCGATATTGTATCCACGGCCGCTGAACAGTCCGGCTATCCGGGACAGCACGCCCGGCTGGTTATCGACCAGAATGGATAGTATATGTCTTTTATCTTCCATTGCCTTGTCCTTTTTCAGACTAAAATCATGTTGGTTATGGGTGCGCCGGCCGGTACCATGGGGTAGACGTTCTCTTCACGTTCCACTACAAAATCGATCATAACGGTTTTGGGTGTGGCCAGGGCCTCTTTGATGACCTTCTCGACTTCTTCCGGTTTTGTGGCGCGCAGGCCGACGGCGCCGTAAGCTTCGGCCAGTTTAACAAAGTCCGGGGCGGCATCCATGGTGGTGCTGGAATAGCGTTTGTCATAAAACAACTCCTGCCACTGCCGGACCATACCCAGGTATCCATTGTTGAGAATGGCGATTTTGACCGGCAGGTTGTGGCTGACGGCGGTCATCATTTCCTGGATGTTCATCTGGATACTGCCGTCGCCGGCAACATTGATAACGGTCTTGTCCGGATAGGCGACCTGCGCGCCGATGGCGGCCGGCAGGCCGAAACCCATGGTGCCCAGCCCCCCGGAGGTGACAAATCGCCGGGGCTTGTCAAAATGATAGTACTGGGCGGCCCACATCTGGTTCTGTCCGACTTCGGTGGTGATAATGGCTTCACCCCTGGTCAGTTCATACAGTTTCTCCACCACAAACTGGGGTTTGATCGTCTCTTTCTGATCATAGGCCAGGGGATTGGTGTCTTTCCAGTCTTTGATCTGTTTGAGCCATTTGTCCCTGTTTTGAATGGCCTTGTCGTCCAGCAGTTTATTTTGCCCGGCGGCCAGTTTGTTCAGGTGCTTAAGCGTTGTTTTGCAGTCACCCACGACCGGTACGGAAACGGCCACGTTTTTATGGATCGAAGTGGGGTCTATATCAATATGAACGATGGTGGCCTTGTCGGCAAACTCATCGGTTTTACCCGTCACCCGGTCGTCAAAGCGGACGCCGATGCCGATCAGCAGGTCGGCGTTGGAAACGGCCATGTTGGCGCGATAGGTGCCGTGCATGCCCAGCATGCCCATCCACAGGTCATCCGTGGCCGGGAACGAGCCCAGCCCCATGAGCGACCCGGCCACCGGCACCCGGCAGGTTCTGGCAAAGCGGGTCAATTCTTCGGCGCCGTCAGACAGGATGACGCCTCCGCCGGTGAAAATCACCGGCCGTTTGGCGTTCTTAACCAGGTCGATCACCTTGTGAAGCTGTTTGATATTAGGCTCGTAGGTCGGGTTGTAGGACTTCAGCTTGACCTCTTTGGGTTTGCTGTAATCGGCTTTGGCATTGATGACGTCTTTGGGAATGTCTATCAACACCGGTCCGGGACGCCCGGAACCCGCGATGTAATAAGCTTCGTAGATAATTCGCGCCAGATCGTTTATATCCTTGACCAGGTAATTGTGCTTGGTGCAGGGCCGGGAAATGCCGACAATATCCACTTCCTGAAAGGCGTCGTTACCGATCAGCGGTGTCGGTACCTGGCCGGTGAAGATAACCACCGGGATCGAGTCCATGTAAGCGGTGGCAATGCCGGTGACGGTGTTGGTGGCACCCGGACCGGAAGTCACCAGGCAGGTGCCGACCTTGCCGGTGACCCGGGCATAGGCGTCGGCCGCGTGCACCGCGCCCTGTTCCTGACGGACCAGGATATGTTTGAAATCGGTGTTTAACAGTTCGTTATAAATGTCCAGAACCGCGCCTCCGGGATAGCCGAAGATGGTGTCCACACCCTGGTCTTTGAGCGCTTTCATTAATATTTGCGCGCCGGTTAATTTCATGTCAATTTCCTTTTTTATTCCTTAAACACGGCCCCGGTATTGGCCGATGACACCATTTGGGCGTATCGTGCCATATAGCCGCGGGTGATTTTCGGGGCCGGTTTTTTCCATTTTGAAAATCGTTTTTTGATTTCCGCCCTGGTGACCTTCAACGTTATTTTTTTGGCGGGAATGTCGATGGCAATGCGGTCCCCGGTTTTAACGATGGCAATGATACCTTTTTCCATGGCTTCAGGTGAAACATGGCCGATGGCCGCGCCCCGGGTGCCGCCGGAAAAACGACCGTCCGTGATCAGGGCCACATGTTCGTCCAGTCCCATGCCGGCCAGGGCCGACGTCGGGGTCAGCATTTCCCGCATGCCGGGCCCGCCTTTTGGACCTTCATAACGAATAACGATGACGTCGCCTCGTTTTATTTTGCCGTTCATGATGGCATTGCTGGCCTCTTCCTCGGAGTTAAATACCCGGGCCGGACCTTCATGTTTCATCATGGCCGGTACCACCGCCGACTGCTTGACCACACATCCGTCAGGTGCCAGGTTGCCGAACAGGACAGCCAGGCCGCCCTGGGCGTGGTGGGGGTTTTTTAGCGGTCGGATGATATCTTTGTCCGCGCCCTTGGAGCCGGTGATATTCTGTCCAACGGTTTTACCGGTGACCGTCAGGCATTTTTTGTCAATCAGTTTGGCTTTGGATAGTTCCTTTAAGATAGCAGGGATGCCACCGGCACGGTTCAGATCTTCAATATGATTCGGTCCGGCCGGGCTCAGGGAGCACAGGTGCGGCACACGGGCACTGATTTCATTAATCAGATCCAGGCTGATGGGAACGCCTGCTTCATGGGCCAGGGCCGTCAGGTGAAGGACGGTGTTGGTCGAACAGCCCAGGGCCATGTCCACGGCCAGGGCGTTGCGAAAAGCGCTTTCCGTCAGGATTTTATCCGGCGTAATTTTTTTCTTGATCAGTTCCAGGATCTGCATGCCGGCCTGCTTGGCCAGGCGCAGACGCTCGGCCATGACGGCCGGAATGGTACCGTTGCCGGGCAGCCCCAGGCCGATGGCCTCGGTCAGGCAGTTCATGGAGTTGGCCGTAAACATGCCGGAACAGGAACCGCAGGTGGGGCAGGCCGCGTTTTCGATCAGGGCCAGTTCCTTTTCGTCCATTTTGCCTGAACGAACGGCGCCGACCGCCTCAAAGACGGTGATCAGGTCGACCTTGCGTTCCGGGTGCTGGGGGTGCCTTCCGGCCAGCATGGGACCGCCGCTGATAAAGATGGTCGGAATATTCAAGCGCGCGGCCGCCATCAGCATGCCGGGAATAATTTTGTCGCAGTTGGGGATCATTACCAGTGCGTCAAAGGCGTGGGCGGTGGCCATGATTTCCACGGAGTCGGCAATCAGTTCCCGACTGCCCAGGGAGTATTTCATGCCGGTATGGTTCATGGCAATACCGTCGCAGACACCGATGGTGCAGAACTCCACCGGCGTGCCGCCGGCCATATAGACGCCGGCTTTGACCGCTCCGGCGATTTTATCCAGATCAGCGTGACCCGGCACCACCTCGTTGGCGGAATTGGCGATGCCGATGATCGGGCGGTTGATCTCCTGGTCGGTATAACCCATGGACTTGAAGAGTGCCCGGTGGGGGGCTCTGGCGATTCCCTTTTTGAACGCGTCACTTTTCATGATGCCTCCTCCTTGTAAAAAAAAACCGTTATCAGATTGGCTGATAACGGTTTTTTAAAAAATATTGGGTTTTTCAAGCCATTATCAGCCCATATGTCCGTCGCGGACCAGTACGACCGCGACTAGACGAATAAGTCGAATCGATAAGCTGATAATTACTTGATTGTTCATCATAAAATTTCCTTAATTCAAATTAAAAATTCAATACAATGGAAACAGACCACTGTCAAGGCAATTCTGTTTAATTTTTTAAAAAAATGATGACGTTGCCTTAAGGAACCCGTCTCATAAACCTTCAACCTCCGCTCCGGGCCGCCACGGGGGCCTGCCCCTACACCCGTGGCATCCATGTGTAGGGGCGACCGGCGGGTCGCCCTTGGACATGGGCGACCCGCCGGTCGCCCCTACAACATTTGCGAACGAACCCCGAACCTTGAACCTTGAACCCCGAACCTAAATTATACCAGTTGATCATGTTGTGTGTTTTTTGATATGAGAGGTCATGAAAACAAGTCTGAATCTGCAGATAATGGAGAAAAAGACATGACAGACAGAACAACCGGATACTGGGGAATGAAAGCCCCGCTTTATCTGATTAAAGACTTAAACTGAGCCCTGGCATCCCTGGAGGTCGTTCAGGATATGCTCGGGAAACCTTACGATCCCATGCTGAAGGCCTTTACCGGGCTGGAAGGCGGGCTGGTTGCCTCCGGATCGACATGCGGAGTGGTGACCGGCGGTGCGGCCGGTATCGCAATGATGAACCTGGATGTTTTATCCCGGGACGGAACTGAAGCAGAGGCCGGTGTTATGTCTATGATCAAAGACTATATGCAATGGTTTGGACGTAATTACGGCTCCTGTCTGTGCCGCCAGAGAACCGATGTTGATTTCCAACGTCCATGGGGCCAGGTGCGTTATCTGTTTCCGGGCGACAAAGTGGCTGGATGCATGTGGCATATCAGTGGTGCCGTCCGTTACCTGCACGAACTGCAACAACAGCCGTTGCCGGATTCACCCCGGTCCGTGTCCTGCGATGCCGGCCGGGTCTCCCATTGCGCCACTACCGTTCTGGCTGAAATTGAAAAAAAGACCGGTTTGGCGGATGATATTCTGAATCGGATAGCTTTTGTTTTTGACGGCGGGGTAGGGCTTTCCGGCGGCATCTGCGGCGCCCTGGTCGGCGCCATCCTGGGCATCAACCTGAAGTTTGGTATGGATATCCGGAATATTTCCTATTTGAAAAATTTTAACGGGTTTATTGCCGGGCACCTGAATCTGTTGCGGAAAAAACCACCGTCCAAAGCCGAGCCGTTTTCCGTGGGTAACAACATTGTACAACAATTTATAAATCAAGCCGGATCCGTTGAGTGTGCCACCATTACCGGTCAAACATTTTCCGATTACCCGGAATTCTGTCAATATATCGATACGGCTTCAACCTGCCGTGAATTGATGGACATGGCCGCGAAAAGCGCCGTAGCCGCTATAGAAGCGTTTTAAAAGAAAGACGACACTTGATGACAAACGCCCAGGTATTCATAAAGGTCCTGCTGCCGGCCCTGATATCCGGACTTTTGCTTACGGCCGCTTTCCCCCAAGTAGGATTGTGGGCGCTGGCCTGGGTGGCCCTGGTGCCGCTATTGCTTTCCCTGCGAGATCTGTCACCCAAATGGTCTTTTGCCGCCGGTTTTTTTGCGGGATGGGCTCACTTTCTTACCCTCGGGTACTGGCTGGTTCCAACAGTCATGACCTACGGCGGCGTTCCCCTGACGCCGGCCCTGTTGTTTTACCTGGGCCTGGCCGCCTGCCTGGCGGTTTATGTGGCCCTGTTCTGCCTGTTCGTGGCGAGTTTCCCCGGCCGGCCGATAGCCGTAATGGCAGCGGTGCCGTTTATCTGGGTGGGGCTGGAATTTCTGCGTACCCACCTGTTTACCGGACTGCCCTGGGGGTTGCTTGGATACTCCCAGTTTGAACGGCTTTACCTGATTCAGATCGCCGATATCCTCGGGGTTTACGGGATTTCTTTTATTATCGGGCTGACCAACGCGGCGGTGGCGGGCCTGCTTTTGTGGCTGATGAAGCGCCCCTGGCAGGATATGCCCGTAAGTAAAAGCGGTGTCATGGTGTTGACGGCCGGCGCCCTGGCACTCCTGGGTATCGTCTGTGGTTATGGCCGGTGGCGGCTGGGAACTATTGATAAAGCTCTGGAAACGGCACCGATCCGCACTATCGCAGTGATTCAGGGCAATATCAGCCAGGGGCAGAAATGGGATCGTGCCCATTGTCTGGCCGTGATCAACAAACATCTGGATATGGCGCGCCGGAGCGTTGAATCCCACCCCGATCTGATTGTCATGCCGGAAACCGCCATGCCTTTTTATTTTTTTTATGAAAAGGATCTTACAGAGATGGTTTGTCGGACCGCACAGGAGACCGGCACTTTTTTACTGGTCGGCGCGCCGGCGTTCAAGGTGATTCCGGGGGGGATCCTTTCATACAACAGTGCTTTTCTGATTAATCCGGAGGGCACTGTCCTCGACCGGTATGACAAGACCCACCTGGTTCCTTTTGGCGAATATGTGCCTTTTGGACAATATCTGCCCTTTATTGACAAACTGGTTGCCGGTGTGGGGGATTTTACGCCGGGAACCATGGGCCGGGTGTTATCGATGGACGGTTGCCGGTTGGGCGTTCAGATATGTTTCGAGATCATTTTTCCGTCCATTTGCCGCAAGATGGTGAATAACGGCGCGGATATGATCATTAATATAACCAATGACGCCTGGTACGGCCGAACCAGCGCCCCCTATCAGCATTTTTCCATGACCGTGCTGAGGGCGGTTGAAAACAGGCGTTCTCTGGTCAGATCGGCCAATACCGGTATCAGCGGTTTTGTTGATCCGGCCGGTCGTATCCGGGGTAGTACCGGGTTGTTTGTAGACAGCACGCCGGTGTACCGGGTGCCGGTCATGAAAGAACAGGCAATTTATACCCGGATGGGTGATGTGGCGGCCGTGCTATGCACTGTTTTCCTGCTGGTTGTGCCGGTCCGAAGACTAAATGTCTTTATCCGGCGCAGAAAAAAAACATGAATAACCTTGTGCCGGTGTATCCAAAAAAATGGATTTTTACAGAGATTTGTGATATTTGACATCATATTAATTTTTATAAAATAAGATAGATATCTATCGGGGGAGATAAAAATGACAACCACCAACAGCGCGGAAACCAGGCAGGTGATAAAGGAGTTGTACGAAAAAGCAGAACAGCTCAGAGGATATCTTTGACGTACCGGCCATTGAAAAACGGTTGGCGGACATAGAGACCCGGCTGGCCAGTGAGGGGTTCTGGGATAATTCCGAAGAATCGGTTGATGTCTTAAAAGAGCGCTCTGTGCTTTCCTCAAAGCTGGATTCATTGCAGTCCATTTGCGCGGATATCGAGGACGCGGAGGTCCTTCTGGAGCTTGGAGAAGAGGAAGACGACGCTGAAGCGATAGTCGACGCGGGCAAACGAGCCTCACGGATCTCCAGGCAAATCGATTCATTTTTTATCGAACTGACGCTGACCGGTGAAGACGACCCTTCCAACGCCATCCTGTCCATTAATGCCGGTGCCGGTGGCACCGACTCCCAGGACTGGGCTGAAATGCTGTTTCGCATGTATACCCGCTGGGTGGAGCATAAAGGGTATGGCCTGGATATCCTGGATGTTCAGCCCGGGGAAGAAGCAGGCATTAAGAGCGCCACGGTAAAGGTGACCGGCCGCAACGCTTTCGGATACCTGAAAAACGAGATCGGGGTTCACCGCCTGGTCAGGATTTCACCATTCAACGCCAGCGGTAAACGCCACACTTCGTTCGCTTCAGTCTTTGTCTCTCCTGAGGTGGACAAGGATTTCGATATTGAAATCAATGACAATGATCTCAGGATTGATGTGTTCCGGGCCAGTGGTGCCGGGGGGCAGCATGTCAATAAAACCAGCAGTGCCGTTCGTATCACCCATTTCCCCAGCGGGGTCGTTGTCCAGTGTCAGCAGGAAAAATCCCAGACCAGGAACAAGGAGATCGCCATGGCGGTCCTCAAGTCCCGCCTCTACCAGCTTGAAAAGGCGAAGCAGCAGGCCAAGCTTCAGGACATGCATGATAACAAGGATGAAATCGCCTGGGGAAGCCAGATCCGGTCCTATGTCCTGCATCCGTATCAGAAAGCCAAAGACCATCGGGTGGATGTCGAGATCGGTAATGTCCAGGGCGTGCTGGATGGCAACATCGATCCGTTTATAGACGCCGTCCTTCTGGGAGGAAAACCTTGACCGGTGAATCGGTACAACCGGGGCAGGGTGGCTGTAATTCAGGGATTGATCCGACGGCGATTATCCGTGATTTCTATGAGTCCGGGTCAAAAGCGTTTAACCTGCTCATCGCCCATGGCCGGCAGGTAACCGAAAAAAGCCTGCGCATCGCCCATCATGTCCGCGATCTTTTTCCGGATACCCTCTTTATTGAACAGGCGGCCATGCTCCATGATATCGGCATGATCCGGACCAATACACCGGTTCTGGGCTGCTACGGCCAACATCCTTATGTCTGCCATGGTATCCTGGGGCGTGAAATGCTGGAATCGATCGGTCTGCGCGATCATGCCATGGTGTGTGAGCGGCATGTCGGGGTCGGCCTGACCGCAATTGAAATCGAAAATCAGCAACTGCCCCTGCCGCTCCGGGACATGATGCCGGTTACCACGGAAGAGCGGATCATTGCCTACGCCGACAAATTCTTCTCCAAACATCCTGATCGTCAGGATGATGAAATTCCTTTTGAACAGGTCGTCAGCGGTCTGGCACACTACGGCCGGCGCCAGGTGGAAACCTTTCTGTCCTGGGCGGAAATATTCGGCGACCGGTAGCCTCGCTACCGGCCCCCAAAAGGGTCACGGCGCGAACAAAATCTTTTTGCAGGTTCCTGTTGATCGATCATAACCGCCTTAAATAAATATATACTTCCTTCGGTCGATGAAGAAAACAGCTCTCTTGACATGTGCACAATTTGTGCATACAATAATCTTGTTATGGATTTCGAATGGGATGCCAGGAAGGCTGAAAGTAACTTGAAAAAGCACGGCATTGATTTTGCCGATGCGGTTTTTGTTCTTGAAGATCCCAATGCCATAACGATTGATGATGAAAACGAGCAGGAACAACGGTTTGTTTCAATAGGCATTGACTGTTTTGCCAGGGTTTTGGTTGTTGTATACACATGGAGGCGGAACAACGTTCGAATTATTTCCGCCCGAAAAGCAACCGGAAAAGAACGAAGGCAATACGAGGTGGGACCATGAAAAAAGAGTATGATTTTTCCAAAGGAAAGCGCGGTCCGGCTATACTCCCGGCGTCGAACAAAACAAGAATTACGATTCGCCTGGATAATGATATAATTGAGTGGTTTAAAACTAAAGTACATGAAGCCGGAGGCGGGAGTTATCAGTCTATGATTAATGAGGCCTTACGCAAGCATATTGAAACGGAAAAAGAGCCCATCGAGAAGGTGTTAAGGCGGGTCATCAGAGAAGAGCTTCAGCATGGCAATGCCTCGCCCCAATAGTATGATAGTAAGTTGATTTTCAGAAAATTTTTATTCACTCCGTTTTGAATCTGAAGCAGGAATTCTCTTTGGCTTAGACTACCGGCCCCCAAGAGGGTCACGGCGCGAACAAAATCTTTTTGCAGGTTCCTCTTTAAACAACAGGCCAAATACTGCATAATGATGATCTATGTTGCCGAATGATCTGAGAAAACACTTAAAGTTCTATTTTATCACCGATGACGGGGCTGCCATGCCGGTGGCGGAACAGGTGAAGACCGCTGTTCTGGGTGGCGCCACCATGATCCAGTACCGGAACAAATCTTTTAGCAGCAGTCATTTTGAAGAAGTTCTGGCGGCCAGGAAGATGTGCCGTGCCAACCGCATTCCTTTTATTATTAATGATGATATCGTACTGGCCAAAGCGGTCGAGGCTGACGGTGTTCATGTCGGCCAGGATGATGCGTCCCCCTCACTGGCCCGCCGGATAATGGGAGACAACGCGATTATCGGGGTGTCTGTTTCCACGCTGGAAGAACTGGCCGCGACTGATATCGGACGGTGTGATTACATGGGGACAGGCCCGGTATTTGACACGGACACCAAAAAAGACACCAAAGAAACCATCGGGCTTGGCGGCCTGGAACAGATGGTCAAGGCGGCGGGTATCCCGATAGTGGCCATCGGTGGGATAAATCCCGATAATGCCGCTGCCTGCCTGACTGCCGGCGCTGCCGGTGTGTCGGTCATCAGTTGTGTGACGCGGGTTGAAAATCCCCTTGAAGGTGCCCGCCGGCTGGCGGCAGCCTGCGGGATTTCCTTTTTCCCGGAAAACATTCTGCTTCCCTGGCAGGACGAGTTCGACCTGATCCGGCGCATCATGAGCAATGCACCGGCGGGAAATGGTAAAAAGGCCGTTTTTGAAGTGCCTTCCGGTGATGACGCGGCCGTGCTGTCCGGTCTGATCAAGCCGGTTATTTCCACTGACGCCCACATTGAAGGCGTGCATTTTGACTTTTCCTGGCAGACACCGGCTGAAGTGGGTTACAAGGCAGCGGTTGTAACGTTGAGTGACCTGGCCGCGTCATACGCGCAGCCGGTGGCCATGTTTGTCAACCTGACCCTGACCGGGCAGGAGCCGGAAACGCAAATTTGTGAAATGTATGACGGTTTGAAAAAAGCGCTCAGCGAATATGGCTGCGCTCTTGGTGGTGGAAATATTTCTCGTGGACGAACCGTCGGTCTTAATCTGTTCGTGGTGGGGAAGGGCGATGATAACGTTTATCCATTACGGTCAGGTGCCCGGCCGGGAAATGGCCTGTACTGTACCGGCCGGTTAGGGCTGTCCGGTGCCGGCCTGGTGTTGCTTCAGGATAAAGACGATTCCCATCCTGAATTGATCGAAAAATTTAAATTTCCCAGGGCGCGGTTTGATGCCGCGGCTGTGCTGGCCGCCCATGGTGTGGCCTGCGTGATCGACGTCAGTGACGGTCTGGCAGGAGACGCGGGCCATCTTGCCGAAGCCTCAGCGTTATCTGTCGCTTTTGACTTTGACAGCGGCGTTTTTGCCCCTGAACTGCTGGCCTTTTGTCAAAAAACCGGCCGAACGCCGGAAGAGATGATGTTTTGCGGTGGAGAAGACTACGAGCTGTTGTTCGCCTGCGAACCCGATCGGTTCGAATCGATTTGCAAACAGTTACCGGAAGCCGTATGTCTCGGCCGGTTTGAACTTTTTGACGGCCGGTATCTGAAGAACCTGCCGGCCGGGTTAAAGTCGTTTCAGCATGGATATGAGGTTTGAGGTAGTTTTCCCATGTCGTCCGGAATCGATCATAAAGATATAAATTCCTCGCTACCCCCGGTAATCGTCCTCTGCGGGCCGACCGGTGTCGGCAAGACGGAATATGCGCTTGAACTGGCACAAACCTTTGGCGGCCATATCGTCGGGGCTGATTCCATGCAGATTTATAAATACATGGATATCGGTACGGCCAAGCCTTCGCGTGAGGAACAGGAGCAGGTTCCCCACTACATGATTGATGTTGCCGAGCCGGATGAGGATTTCAGTGCCGGCAAATATGCCCGTATGGCGGAATCAATATTGTCCCGGCTGCATCAAAATGGTATTCTTCCCTTTCTGGTCGGCGGCACGGGGTTGTATATCAAAGCCTGTTTGAAGGGTTTATTCCGGGAAGGCCCCGCAGACAGCCATCTGCTGCAGGAATTGAGAGCAGAGGCGGATGAAAAAGGAGCCGCCGTTATGCATGACCGGTTAATGGCCTGTGATCCGGCGTCGGCCCGGCGGATAGACCCCAATGATGTATTTCGGATCATCCGGGCATTGGAGCTTTATGCTGTTACCGGACGACCGGCATCGGAACATATACAGGGGCACGGGTTTTCCGGTCAACGATACGCAACCCTTAAAATATGCCTTAACCGTGAAAGGCAGGCGCTGTATCAGCGTATTGATGCCAGGGTTGATGCCATGCTCGAGGCCGGGTTTGCCGACGAGGTCCGCCGATTATTGGAGCGGGGTTTTACCCCGGATTTGAAATCCATGCAATCAATCGGTTATCGGCATATGGCGCAGTATCTGCATAAAGAAATGTCCTGGGAAGAAATGAGAGAAACCATGATGCGGGATACACGACGGTATGCCAAACGGCAGTTGACCTGGTTCCGGGGTGACCCCGAAATGATCTGGGTTGACAAACAGGCCGGGATTCAGGAAGTATGCAACCTGATAGACCGGTTTATTAATTAGAGAAGACATATGAAAAATCGGAGAATACTGGCCGGACTGGCGATAGCCGGCATGTTGATGATCTGTGCCTGTGTGTCAAAAGGCGTGATTCCCGCCCATGGACCAGGGCAGGATCTGCTTGTCAAAGCGGAAAGCCGGTTTAAGCAGGGGTTTTATAGCAGTGCCGTAACCTACTATCAGGATTATCTTCACTATTTCCCCAACGGGGACAGTGTGCCCACGGCCCTTCTTGGTATCGGTGATGTGTTTTCCGCCCAGGGTGAATATGACGATGCCCGC
This sequence comes from Desulfosudaceae bacterium, assembly GCA_963674745.2. Taxonomy (GTDB): domain Bacteria; phylum Desulfobacterota; class Desulfobacteria; order Desulfobacterales; family Desulfosudaceae; genus JBFMDX01. The sequence continues at coordinate 922,156 of CAXXDV010000003.1, forward strand.
CGGCATTACAGCCTGCTGGTGGATCGTTTTCCGGAAAACACAGCCGCTGAAGACGCCAGGATCGGTATTCTTCTGTCCTGGTACAAGCAGCGGCAATACGCCCGGGCAATTGATTATGCCAACACGATAACCGATAAAGACGTATCCGATGACTGTCTGGCCAGAAAGTATGCCATTGTCAGCGACGCCTACCTGGCTCTGGGCGAGCCTGTGGATGCGGCTTATGTCCTGATATCGGGGTTGAAAAAGGTGGACGGGGCGGCCCAGAACAAGATTTTGATGAAGCTGGGCCAGGTGTCGGGCAAAATAGGGCCGGAATCGCTTCAAAAGATCATGGCAGCGGTCAAAGATCCGGATTTCAGGGGATTCTTGAGCTGTCAAATTGCCGAACGGTATATACAGAACCAGAATTATGAACAGGCCGTCATGATCCTGTCCGGTTTCCTGACGGCTTTTCCGAACAATGCTTACGCGCAAAAAGCAGTGGAACTGCTGCGCCGGATAGACACAACATCGGTTTATGAACGCTATGCGATCGGTTGTCTGTTGCCCCTCAGCGGTAAATATCGTCTTTTCGGGGAACGGGCGTTAAAAGGCATCCAGTTCGCTTTCCAGGAGTTCCTCACGGCTCATTCCGGGAATGGTGTGGCACCACCCATCAGGTTGATTATAGAAGATACCGGATCGAATGCCAGAAAAGCGGTTAATGCGGCAAAGGCACTGGCCGACAAAAAAGTCGCCGCCATTATCGGCCCGCTGCTTCCTTTTAAAGAAGCTATTCTGGAAGCGGATAAGCACCGCATCCCCATTATTACCATATGCCAGGATCAGAATATCCCTAAACTGGGTGAATATGTTTTCCGTAATTTTTTAACGCCTCAGATGCAGGTTGAATCGCTGGTGAAATATACCTGTGATGATCTGGGGATGCGCAAATTTGCCGTACTTTATCCCGAAGAAGAATACGGGCGGGTTTTTGCCCATAAATTCTGGGATGAGATTTTAAAGTATGACGGCGAAATGGTCGGGTTTGAATCTTACAATCCGTCTGACACCGATTTTGCCGAACCCATCAAAAAGCTGGCGGGCCTGTATTACGAGGTGCCTGAAGACTTAAAAGAGGTGCGGGAACAGCGTTTGATCAGGCTGGGGCTCAAGGAAGTCGATACCGGATTTCTTGACGCCTTTCTTTTCCGGGATTTACCGGCGGAAAACACGGAAAATCAGGGTATAGAAGAGGTGGTGATTGAAGACGAAGTAAACCAAGAAGACGAAGCAAACGAAGAGGGCCTTAACAAGGAAGAAGACCCGGATAGTCAAACAGCGGAAGAAGAGGCGGAAGAAGAAGACAAGGCGCTGGTGGATTTCGATGCCCTGTTTGTTCCGGACGGGCCTACCAACGTCGGTATGATCATTCCGCAACTGGCTTTTTATGATATCATTGATACGCTGCTGCTGGGGACCAATTTATGGTACAGCCGGGAATTGATTGAGACGGCCGGGGGATACGCCCAGGGGGCGGTGTTTCCTGCGGATTTCCTGGAAACCGGGGGCCGGCAGGCGGCGGCAGGGTCTTTTTCTTCCCGATATGAGCTTTTTTATAATGAAAAACCGGGCTTTGTCTCCGCGGTGGCTTATGATACCGCCGTTATCCTGATGCGTATCATCAACGATCCCGCGATTCGCTTTCGACATTCAATCATTGAACGCCTGGAAAACATGGAAGGCTTCCCGGGGGTTACCGGTGAGACCGCCTTTGATTTGAGTGGAGAAGTCAGGAAGAAGTTGACGCTGTTAAAAATAAAAAGAAACGGTTTTGCAGTGGTTGCTGACAGGGCCGCCGCTTACCCTGAAAAAGAGGCGTCCCACTTAGAAAACGCCCATTCAGAAAACCCCTGATCCGGATATAGCACAAAATACCACGATGCCGAGACCGGGCTGTACTATTGCGGTTCCACATATTTATTGACATTCGTCGCATTCCTTACTATGATGTAAGAAAAAAATAAAAAGTAAGGAATAATGCCATGCCACTTGCCACCTTAACCAACAAGGGCCAGATAACGATTCCCAAAGCTGTCAGGCAGTCGTTAGGGCTGCACCCCGGAGACAAACTCGAGTTTATTGTCAACCGGGATGGTGAGGTGCTGTGCAAACCGATCATTAAAAAAGTCGATGATGTGTTCGGAAAGCTTCATAAACCCGGCAAAAAGCCTGTGTCTGTTAAGGAGATGAATACCGCTGTGAAAGAGAAAATGAAGGGGCGCTTAAAGTGAAAGCCCTGGATACGAACATCCTGATCCGCTTTCTTGTCCGGGATGATGAAAAACAGGCTCAGGCGGTATACAGATTATTCAAAAACACGGAAACACGCAGGGATACGCTTTTTGTCCCCCTGCTTGTTGTGTTAGAGACGATCTGGGTGCTGGAAGCGGTTTATGATGTCGGCAGGGAAGATATTCTGGACGCTTTTGAAACACTGTTGCTGATGCCTCTTTTCGTATTCGAGGATCAGCAGGCAATAAGAGCGTTTATCGCATCGGCGAAAGACGCAAAAGCGGATCTTTCCGATCTTCTTATCGCAGCTTCAGCGTCTTTCTCGGGTTGTGATTCGATATTGACCTTTGATAAAACCGCCTCAAAAATTCCGTTGTTTGAATTTGTAAAATAAAAGAGACAGACTGCCCGGGGTGGCACTGACAACTTGTTGTCAGTGTTCGAAGAACAGGAGCTTGCAGGAGGCAAATCAAATTGAAAGGAATGGATTCCTTAAGATGAGACGAAAGGTTTTTGATAAGGAAAACCATGCGTTTTTTGTGACGTTTTCCTGTTATCGACGAAGAAGGATACTTGATAACGACCGGGCAAAAGGTATTGTAATCCATTTTCTGTCTGCACAAATAAAGAACCAGGACGGTATATGTATCGGTTTTGTGATCATGCCGGATCATGTGCATGCATTGGTTAAATTCCGTGATCCCGGCCTTTTGAGTACTTTTATGAATCAGTGGAAAAGAAGATCATCGATGCAGCTTAAGGATTTGTACGAAACGATAATAAAACCTTATGGCGAAAAGATAGATTCAAAAGAGCCCATGTGGCAGGCGAAATACTACTGTTTTAATGTTTTTTCTGAGAAGAAGATCAGGGAGAAGTTGACTTATATGCACAACAATCCTGTTAAGGCTGGGCTGGCAGAACGTCCCGAAGACTGGAAGTTTGGCTCGGCCAGATGGTATTGGCTGAATAAACCGGTGGGGGTGCCGATTACAAGGATTGTTTGAATATCCTCCTGTGCTTCGCACCCCGGCAACAAGTTGCCGGGGGCACCCCGTCAGTGCGGGCACCCGAGACCGGGGCAATTTGCACGGCCGGGGGTGGCACTGGCAACTTGTTGCCAGTGTTCGAAGAACAAGAGAACTTTATATACGTCCGGCATCAGTCGTTTTTAAAAGATCCCTGGCCGGTAGCTTCCAGAACCGTTCGCCATAACTTTCCGTGGGGGCTGATCTGTTTTCGCTTGCCAACGGAAAGTTTCATGGGGATGTGGACAAAATGGTTGTTCCAGTGCCCGACCAGGACCTTTGTTTTTCCCGCAATGGCGGCATGTACGGCATCCCGTCCCAGAAAACCGCAGAAGACACTGTCATTGGCATTGGCCGGCAGGCTTCGAATAATATAGCTGGGATCGATGTATTTTAAAGCGATATTGATGCCCCGGGTTGAAAAATAGTCGTTGATCCGGTCTTTCAGGTAGAGGCCGATATCTTTTAAACGGACATTACCCGACGCGTCATGGGCCTTTTCTTCATCCTGGAAGTACTTCTGGCCGGCCCCTTCAGCCACGACAATAACGGCATGCTCCCTGGTCTGCAAGCGCTCCTCAAGGGCGGTCAGAAAACCATCCTCCCCGTCAAGGTCAAAGTCGATTTCCGGAACAAGCACAAAGTTGACATCCTGCCTTCCCAGGGCGGCAGTGGCGGCAATAAATCCGGAATGACGCCCCATGAGCTTGATCAGGCCGACACCGTGGGGATAGCCTTCGGCCTCACTGTGGGCGCTTTTGATGGCATCGGTGGCGATATCGACCGCCGTATCAAAACCGAAAGATTTGGAAATCAGGAAAATATCGTTGTCTATGGTTTTGGGAATGCCGATAATGCTGATTTTCAGTCCCCGGTTTGTGATTTCATCGGAGATTTTGGTTGCCGCCATCAGGGTGCCGTCACCCCCGATCATGAACAGGATGCTGATGTTCATCCGTTCCAGGGAATCGACGATCTTTTCAATGTCTTGGGGGCCGCGGGACGATCCCAGCATGGTGCCGCCTGTATTGAGAATGTTTGCCACGTTGCCCGGCACCAGGTCGATCATTTCATGACCGTATTCGGGAATGAATCCCTCCAGGCCGTAACGGATGCCGTAAATATTTCTGACGCCATAGCGATAGTAAAGTTCAAGCACAATGGCCCGGATAATGTCGTTAAGACCGGGGCACAGGCCGCCGCAGGTAACCAGGGCACATCGGACCTTGCTGGTGTCAAAGTAAATCTTTCGACGGGGACCGGCCAGTTCAAAAGAGGCGGGCTTTTCGCCTTTTAACAGGATTTCTTCAATCACGTCCGGGTTAATGCTGACCAATACGCGATCATTATCACTGGTAAAGTCATGTTCCGGATCGACATTTTCCTCCTTTAAGATGGGGGAGTCGATCTTGGCTTCGCCCAGCGCTTCAACCTGGGTGTCGGAAATGGTTAATCCCTTGCTGATGTCTTCCATAAAATAATTATCCTTGAGGTTTTTAAAAAAGCACCTGGAAAGAGGGCTGGTCAGGAACCGGCTGCTACTTGCCGTTGAAAGTAAAGGCGCCCTTTCCCAGAATGTCATGAAGGTGCAGCACACCGCACAGTTTTTTATCGTTGCCGGTTACGGGAAGGACCGTTATCTGGTGCTGTTCCATTATGTTGAGGGCGTCATAAACAGGGTCCTGGGCGTAGACAAAGAGCGGGTCAGGGGTCATTAACCGGTCGATGGCAACGTCGGGCCGCAGCATTTTTCTAATGACCAGCCGCCTGATATCACCGTCCGTTAAAATTCCGGACAGGGTGTTATCCGCCTTTACAGCAATAACCGTCCCCAGCTTCAGCCGGTCGAGAATTTCCAGCGCCTCCTCCATCGGGGTGTCTTCCCGGACAAAGGGGACCGCTTCACCGCTGAGCATGATTTCGGAAACATTGGAGGCCAGGCGCTGTCCCAGGGCACCGCCGGGGTGAAACCGCTGAAAGTCACTGACTTTGAATTGTTTTTTGTTGATCAGGGCGACCGCAAGCGCGTCTCCCATGGCCATGACGGCCGTGGTGCTGGCCGTTGGGGCCAGGCCGAGAGGGCATGCTTCCCGTTTGACACCGACGTTGATGACAATGTCGCTCTGCCGGGCCAGCTGGGAGGCTTCGTTTCCCGTAAAGGCGATGATCTTACAACCGATCTGTTTGATGGTCGGTATCAGGTGATTGAGTTCTTCGGTTCCGCCGCTATTGGAAATACCGAGGAAAACATCCCTGGAACTGACCATTCCAAGATCGCCATGCATGGCTTCCACGGGGTGAAGGAAAATCGCCCGCGTCCCGGTGCTGTTCAGGGTGGCGGCAATTTTCTGGCCCACAATACCGGACTTGCCGATACCGCTGATTATCAGCCGGCCCCTGGTGGCGCAAATGGTCTCTACCATTTGCGCAAAACGTTCGTCAACCCGGTGGATCAGGCCATTGATGCCTTCGGCCTCTATTTTTAAGACGTTGATCGCCTGTTCGATGATTTCTTGTGTGTCCGGCGCCGGTTTCATGTGTACTCCAAAGATATGTTATCACGGATATTTCATGAAATATCCGTGTTAGGGCCATTTTACTGCTGAATATATTTTTATCAAGGGGAAAGTGCCAGAACACCCATCAGGTCTTCGGGAACAGTAGCGGAAAACAAGACCTCCCGCCTTTCCGGTTGCTTGACCAAAAGCATCAAGGTCGCGATGATTTCCAGGTAATGACCGGCTGTCTCCTTTTGGGCCGAAGACGGGGAGCCGGGAATCCCGATCAGAAAAATCACCTTGACCGGCTCAGAATCAATGGCCTGCCATTCGAGGGGGTGCCTGGCGATGCCTGGAATGATAAAAAAATCAGGCGTTTCACTGCATCTCCCATGGGGGATGGCAAGCCCCATGCCGATGCCGGTGCTGGACATGGCCTCTCTTTGCATGACCGCTGCTTCGAACCGGTTTTTGGCTTTGACCAGGGAAAGGGCCGCGGCCCTATCGACCAGTCGCCGGATTACATCCGCTTTTTCGTTTTCTTCCAGAAAGACGATGTGTTCGCGTTTTATGTAGGTTGTTAAGTCCATTGGTCATAAACTCGTCTTTTTTCGGCTGTTTGGGGACAGTGGTTATGTGTTTATGTGATTAAGTGATTATGTGGTTAAGTGTTTAAGTGATTATGTGGTTAAGTGTTTACGTGATTATGTGGTTAAGTTTTAAAGTGTTAAGGTTTCAGCATTTTAGACCTTTGTAGTGTTCCGGCCTACATTATTCATGAACATTCTCCCCGGCCTGTAGGGGCAACCCCCTGTGGTTGCCCTTTACCGGTCAGGCACGGGGGCCTGCCCCTACAACATTCGCCAGCGGCCTGCAGCTCATCAAACTGAAACCCTAAAAAATCCTAAGTCTTTAGTGCCTCTGCCTCGCATACCCTGAACCCCATAACCACTTAACCCCATAACCACTAATCACATAACCACTTAAACACTTAATCACCTATCCTCCTTTGCCCCTGAATTCCTCATACCCCTGCCTGGCTTCAAGTTCTAACAAATCGCCTTGCTCTGAATACCGTGGCGAATAGTGAAACGTGATCAACCGTCCGGCATTGGCCCGGCCGGCTATTTCGCCTGCCTGGCGTGCGGTCAGATGAAATTTGGTTCTTGCCGTTTGTCTGTCCTCGTCCAGAAAGTGGGATTCAATGAACAGACAATCTGAATCTCTTGCAAAATCGATTATTTTTTCGGCATTCGTCTCACTCCAGCCCACATCCGTAATATAAGTGATGGTTTGCCCCGGTGTAACAAGGGCAATCTTTTCGGCCAGGTCTTTGATCAGGAAGCGACGTATCTGTTGCCTGCCCGGTATGGGTATTTCAGTGTTTTCATCAAAATCGGTATAGAGCGTCTGCTTGAATGCCGTCAGCCAGGGCCCGGGTTCCAGACCGAGTTCGGTCAGCGCGTTTTTTTTGATGTTGATATGAAATTTTTCATTCAAACGGAATCCCAGGCAGGGTATATCGTGATCAAGGATGATCGCCGAAACAGAAAAGCCCGGTTCCGACAGCAACATGCCGCTGAACGGTCTGTGGGAAACCGGGTTTCCGGCATAAAAACGTTCCCGGCACTCGTATGTTCGTGTACGGATTTCCTCCCGGCGGACTTCCGTGGCAAAAATCGTCAGGCTTTCGGCGTAGTTCTGGGTCAGGTTCCAGGTATAACCGGCCAGTTTGCCTTCAATATTGTCCAGAAAATCTTCCGGGCCGAAGAGATGAATGTTTTTGTTGCGTCCCAGTGTCAGCCGGAGAAGCCGGTCGAAACCGGCGAAATGGTCCATGTGGGTATGGGTGATAAAACCGTGACTAATTTTCAGAATTTCCTTGGGGGAAAGTGCGTGAATGTCTCCCAGGTCAAATATAATGGCACGGTTATCAAAAATGAAATTAATATACAGGCAGGCGTCGTGAAACGAATCGTTCACGAGAAACGGTTGGAAGGTCGGTCGCATGGGTGGTCTTTATGGGATATGTTTTTTCACCTGCATGCTGATACAGGAATAAATATCTTCATCAGAACCATAAATATCAACCGTATCCTTGTGATTGATGACTTTTTCAATGACAAAGGCGGTCACATATAAAGCGACTATGTTGGGGTTGACGGTCAGATCGCGGAACGGCGCCACGCAGAAATCAATATCAAAATCATCGGCGCGGGTCAGTTTTTCCAGGCAGCCGTGGATCATTTCTTCCAGGCTGTTCTGGTTGGACGTCTCCACGAAACCGCTTTCTACCAGTTTGGACGTTATGCTGGTTGCCAGCTTGTCTTCCACATCCCTGACACGCGAAATGGTCGAGCGGCGTTCAAAACCCTTGGAGGATTCGATCCTTGACAGCAGTTGTGATTCCCTGTTGCCTTTAAAAAAGGTTTTTCCCATGATATGTCTTCCTTATCATAAAACCGGTAGTATATAAATTGTCAAACAATGGTCACCATAAAGGGGGACAATGTTTATTGCAAGGAAAAACTTATGGGTATCCCAGGAAAAAATATTGGCGATGGTTTATTCTTTTTGCATGCTGTAGTATGGTCTGGTATAACGACACCCACCATTTAACCGATACATTTTTTTGACAAGAGGTGATTATGGCGGTCAAACAGGAATTACTGGACATCCTTGCCTGCCCCAAATGCAAGGGGGATATCAGTATGGATGAGACCGGCAACTGGCTGATCTGTGAAGCCTGCCGATTAAAATACGAGGTCAGGGATGATATTCCCATCCTGCTTATAGATGAAGCCTCGCCCCTGGATGGTTAAAGATGAGCACACCCGGACGCCCGGACCCGGCCAGGCTGGTTATCGGCTTTTTTACGGGCCGGAAGGATTTGCTGGATACGGTTGTCCGTGATCTGGAAGCGCAACTGGGCCCGGTAGACCTGGTCAGCCGGTGGTTTGATTTTGATTTTACGTCATATTATAGCGCCGAATTCGGCGCTCCTTTGTTCAGACGGATGGTTTCTTTCCAACGGTTGATCCAACAGGCAGACCTGGCCGGTATTAAACGCCTCACCAATGATATCGAATTAAAATACAGCCGGGACGATAAACGGCAAATCAATATCGACCCCGGGTACCTGCTTCGGGAACGGTTCGTGCTGGCAACGGGTAAGAATTTCGCGCACCGGATTTATATCGGTGAGGGGATTTACGCCGATCTCACCCTGGTGTATTATAAAAATGCGTTTCAAACACTTCCCTGGACCTACCCGGATTATGCTGAAGTCACCATGCAGTCTTTTTTAACGCAGGTCAGGAACCGTTATATTGTTGATTTAAAAACCAAACAGAAAGAGATGCCGAACAGGGAAAAATCATGATCCGAAGCATGACCGCTTTTGCCAAGAACCAGATTGAACAGGAAGGTTTCACCGTTGGTTGTGAAGTGAGAACCTATAACAGCCGTTATCTCGATGTGAGTGTCCGTCTGCCGGCCATGTACCGGCATTATGAAAACAACATTAAAAAGCTGATCTCAAATAATATTCAGCGTGGAAGAGTCGAGACGACCTTATACATCAATGATCAGCGTGATGATCACGCCGTACGCTACGCAGTGGATACGGCCAAGGCCACCGGTTATTACAAGGCACTGACGCAGTTAAATGCTGCGCTTGGGATCAGCGCCCCGATTCCCCTGGACCTGGTTGCCCGCACCGATGGTGTGATTACCCCCGTTGAGCCGGATGCGCCGGGGGCGTTCGAGTGGCAATGTATCAGCCAGACGCTTGAAACAGCACTTGCAGAATTGAATGTGATGCGTCAGAAGGAAGGCGCCTTTCTTGCGGCAGATCTGTCGGCACGAATCGATACGCTTGAAACCATCGTAGCGTTTGTCAAAGATCAGAGCGATGACCTGATGTCGGATTTTTACCAGCGGATAAAAGAGCGGGTTTCCGGATTGATCGGTGACATGATTGAGATTGATGAGGCCCGAATCGCCCAGGAGGCGGCCTTTTACGTAGACAAAGCCGATATTTCGGAAGAAATCGTCAGGGCTGAAAGTCATATCGAGCAGTTCCGCAAGGCGATGGATGATGATCTGCCCTGTGGCCGGAAGCTTAATTTTCTGCTCCAGGAGTTTAACCGTGAGTTTAATACCATGGGGTCAAAAACCGGGAGCCCGGAGGTGTCTGAGAAGGTCGTTACGGCCAAGATTGAGCTTGAGAAGCTGCGGGAACAGGTGCAGAACGTGGAATAACGCGCGACCTTAACCCGAAAGATGTCATGGCATATCCGGGTTAAATTTCCGGGCCGGGACAGCCCGGGGGGGAAGGAGGGGGAAGATGACGCTGTTAAAAGGGAAAAAAGCGATTGTGACCGGTGCTGCCATGGGGGTCGGACTGGCCACGGCCAGGCGCCTTCTTGACGAGGGCTGCGATGTGACCATCTGGGACATCAACGAATCCGCCCTGGCAGAAGCTGAAAAAACACTGCAAACCGTTTCAGGCGGACGCCTGTTCGCCTATCCCGCTGATGTGGCAGACCGGGAGCGGTTGCTTTCTCTGGTGGAAAAAGCCCGGCAGGACATGGGGCGGATCGACATTCTCGTCAACAACGCGGCTTTCGTCAGAACCGGCTTTTTCTGCGATCGGCCCGTAGAAGACGCTGTCCGGCAGATGGACGTGAACGTAAACTCTTTATTTTACACCATTCACGCGGTATTGCCTGAAATGCTCGAACGGGACTCGGGCCACATTGTGAATGTGTCTTCAGGTGTCGCTTTTGTCAGCACGCCCGGCCTGGCGGCATATGCGACATCAAAATGGGCCACCTGGGGCCTGACCGATGTGCTGCGAATGGAAGCACTGGCGCTGGGTAAAAAGGGTGTCCGTTTCACTTCCGTTCATCCCGGGAATATCGTTTCCGGCATGTTCGAAGGCTTTAAACTTAACCGGCTGGGGGCGATTCTGGTACCCCCGGTTAAAGATCACGATGTCATTGCCCGGGCCATCGTCGAAAGTGGATTGAAACGCGGGCAACTGGTTGTTGCCCGTCCCCGCACCTTGAAAATAGCCGTTGCCATGCGCGGTTTGATACCGGATCGCCTCGGTATCCGACTGGCCTTTTTACTGGGTGCCAGGGATTGTGTGCGTGAGTACAAAGGCCGGCAGGGGCATATTCATTGTTTTGATGACGAATAGATGCAGGGGGGGGAAATGCCGCAGAAACTGTTAAATATCGGCTTTGGTAATCACATTGTGGCTGAAGCGGTGGTCGCCATTATTTCTCCCAATTCCGCGCCGGTTAAAAGAATGAGGAATGAAGCCGCCGAGCAAGGGCGCCTGGTAGACGCCACCCAGGGACGAAAAACGCGGTCTATTATCGTGATGTCGAGCAATCATGTGGTTCTGTCAGCCGTCAATCCGGATACGATTTCCATGCGCTTTGCGGCCCTGAACGGGCAGGGGTTGGTCGTTCAGGAGTAAATCGGCGAAGAAAGGCGGATTATGATGACTCCGAATCATTCTGCAGTTACCTGGAAGGGGCGGACCGGCGGACAGCGGCGAGGGAGACTGTTTATTGTTTCAGCCCCGTCCGGGGCCGGCAAGACGACTTTATGCGCCGGCCTTCTGGAACGAATGCCGGATATGGCCCGTTCCGTGTCATATACCACCCGGGAACCAAGGCCCGGTGAAAAACACGGCCTTGATTATTTTTTTATTGATGAAGACACGTTCCGCAATGGAATTGATGCCGGTCGTTGGGTTGAATGGGCTCGTGTTCACGAGAACTACTACGGGACAGCCGCGGATACCATCGAACAGTCTCTGGTAGACGGTATTGACATGATACTCAACATCGATGTCCAGGGTGCCGACCAGATCTCTGCCCGGTTTCCGGATTGCGTGCGGATTTTTATCATGCCGCCGTCTCTTGAAGAGTTGAAAAGACGCCTGGAAAACAGGGGCGGTGATGATGAGGCGGCCATGAAAGTCCGGATGGCCGCGGCAGAAAAGGAAATGGCACGTAAAGACAACTACCAGCATGTGCTCGTCAATGATGATCTTGACCGGGCAATTGAAGAACTGACCCATATCGTTTCCGGCTATCGGACATCTTCCTGACCGGCAAAGTTCATTCCAATATCTTAAGGCCACCTCTAAAAATTATTTTTAGCGCGAATAGTTTAATAGGTTTTTCCGGGTTTATTTTTTTGCTTGTTTCAACCTGGAAACAGCATGTGGTAATATTACTTCTGCAGTTAAACGGCATCCCTCTTCATTGGCATGAATATGATCAATATATAATGGTAAGTTCGCGTCGATAAAGGGGGTGATCAGATTGACACAATCGATATGTTCTTGCGCACAAATTCTGGTGGTATTCGTTTGATAACTCAAAAACCGATTTAACCGGTTGGCAATCTGGATCTGGTAAGGCCAGATAATATAGATAAAACCTATGTTTTTCTGGTCGCAAAGACGTTTCATTTCTTTGATTGTTTCCTGATATTCCGTCCCGGAAAGCCTGTAACCGGGGTTGTTACCTTTTAAGTAGTGCCGTATCGCATAGAGAACATTCTGGAAAGCTTGACGGGATAAATAATACAACCGGCTGTCTTTTAATAATGGTTCCTGTTGCGCAATGTCCATCCGGCGTGCGACTTCAATGTCGGACAATCCGTCCCAGTATTCATGGTCACCAAAACCGAAGCACGCAATTACCAGGTCTGGATTGAGATTTTCCCGATTTTTTTCGAGGAACCTTTTACCTTGAAATGCTGAATAACCGGGCACACCGGCATTAACAACAGTTGCTTTCACACCCTGTTGATTGAGCAGTAATTGCAATTGCGCCGGCCATGAATCACCGTCATTAACGCCTAGGCCAAACGTGCAGGAATCGCCGAGGGCTAAAACGATTTTCCCTTCTTTGTCAGGTGAACTCGCCGGTGACCTTAAATGATTATTCGTTGTTACAGAAAAACACAGTTGTTTCCCAAATACATGGCCTTTAATATGAAAGCGTTTCAGGTCCTTTTTCAGTCGCCAGAAGAGAAAAGGGTCAAACTCAATTGCTTCGTTTAACTCAGATAAGCCGACAAAATCAACCGTTTTCATGTTCTGCTCAAGCATCCATGAAAGCTGTTTTGGTTCGCCGTAAAATCTGGCAAAAAGTTCTCCTAGTGAAAGGGTTATGAACAGTACCAGAAACCATTGAAGGACTTTTTGCCAGAACGCTTTTCTAGTATGGATTATTGACATCGCAGTCCGGTTCCGATGGACATATTCAGTGTTTATGTTTATTCAATCCAAACTCTATCGAGTCTATGTTTGATACTTTTTATTGCCAAGCGCTTTCATTTTTGAACGGTTATTTTAAAATTCGTTTTTAGACACTAATGCGTCATGAACAACGAAGAGTCATTCCTTAAGATCAAACAGCGCCCAATTATCATCGACATACAACAAGCGGACTCCAGGAGTAGCGTTAAGCTGTAACAGCAGGAGATGATTTTTCGGTTCGTTACTGCCGATCAGAAAATCAGATCCGAACCTGGAACGAATTATTTCGGCAGCGTCCGGTGGGGGGCGGAAGATCAGCTGTTTCCACAGGGAATAGCGTTCGGGATCTTTTGCGGAAAAAAAAGTAGGATCAAGCGCCACCAAAAAATATCTGTCCGGCAACTCCAGCATGAACCTTCCTGTTCGATCCCATTCAGTGGTGAAGATATGTGCCCCGACAGGGATTTGGCTGCGCATTACCTTTGCCAGCATAGGCGAAACTTCATCTTGTCTGGTTGCCAACGAGGAAACGATCCAGGGCGATGCCTTTACGCCAAACAGCAAAGAACATGCGATTGATAAGATCATCAACGTTTGAGGAAGATAGTGCCATTGTATACGACGTGATGCCAGCGCCATGGTGACGACCGAGAATGGAGTGAAATAGTCGGCGAACTTTCCCGACCTAAGCGTGAGTATAGCAAAAATCAGGGTTGCCACTGCAAACGCTAGGGTTGTATCATCATGCCGCCGGTCGCGCCAAGCAACAATACTACCGCTGATCCCCATAACTACCGTTGCCGGCATCCAGGCCAACCACTGTGACCATGAAAAAGCGTGTAGCTCCATACCCATGATCATCCTGTCATGCCCGCCCAAGGTGTTTTTGACAAACATTTCCATCATATTGACCCAGCTGATACCTAAAAGATTGACGGAATTGGGGTGAAGCATCACTCCAACCGATATGCCCAATGTTACTGTCGTGGCCGGTTTCCAGCGCAACTGTCTTCCGGAAAACAGTCGTGCCGCCTCAGCGCTGAAAAGAACAATAGCCGGAAGTTGCCAGAATGCCACATAAATCCATGGAAACAGCAACGCAACGATACCCAAAATTGCATGGCGCTGCTTTGCGGCAGCCCATAGCATGATAACGGTCAGGCCGATGACCAGAACATACGGCCGCACAACAGCCATTCGAAGTAGAAAAAGAGTTGAAGCGGTCAATGGCAGAAATGCCCAGAGCCCCGGATTCCAGACATCTTCGGTACGGAGAACCAGGTAGAAAGAAAAAAGAGTCAAGGTTGTCGCTATTGCGCCGATTATTTTCGACGCGGTCACCCAATTAAAGCGATTAAGTGGTACAAACAACAGGTGAAAAAGCAGTTCCTTATCCGCATAGTTATCATTAAGCCAACTGAATTCTGTCCAGGGAAAAGAGTGAAGGATACCGTGTTGTGCGATCAGGCGTCCGACAGCAACATGGTAGGCGGTATCATCGTCAAACGGTACCGCAGTATAGCACTGCAGAGCAGAAGCAACAGATATGAACAGCACCAGCCACAGAACTACCGGATAAATCGATTTTGATTTCGTGCCGGGATGTTTATTCATTCCGATCTTCTTGTCTTTTTAAAAAAGACGATATATTCAAGTCCTGCTCTGACTGATGTTATTCACCAACTTTCCGCCTTGTCACCTTCTTAGCTCTCGATGAAAATCATTCATAGATCGTATTGATTTTAGAAACATATCATGAAGTAGCGGCCTGCTCAAATATATTTCATGTTTCATTGTCTGCAATACTTTCATGCAGATCGCTAACGATTGATGCTATTACGTTAACAGTACGCGCTAATGAATACGCCAATATTTTTACTTGTCGTAAAAGGCTTTAATATCAATGCGCATCACGCACCAGGCGGATATAATTAAAAACACACTTTTGTTCAACTTTTCAAATCGTTCATACCAGCCCAAAAAACCTGTTTGCATCATTACTTTTTTCTTCTCAATCCCTCTATTTGTTGAGGATTATTATAATATATGATGGATTTTATGAACATTAATAACCGATCAATATTTTAGAGAAATCCTTTATTCTTCACCAAGGCGCATTATTTAATTCGTTACAGAATGCGTGCGAAATACGTAACCATGAATCCGGTTAAACTCAACCCTGCGGTTGTCCGATGCCTCAGCCATACGTTGATCTGATTCCCATCCAAACGCTCACATTTTAACGAGAGCGTCAATTTCTTCGGGTGCCCGTAAAAAATCCTTGACAGGTCGTATCCATAGGGTTAATAATTTCTCCATCAAATGATGGAAGCATAGGTTTGGATACGGCTTATGGAAACAATCGTTGAGTTTTTTGCAGTCCTGTCAAACGGCGTTTTATGTAACGATAATCGGAGACAACCACATGCCGACAACGCTTGAAAAAGCCCTCTCAAATCCGGATTCAATGAAAGCCCGGATTTTTGCCTCCGCCCAGAAGCTTTTCGCAGAATACGGTTTCGACGGTACCACCACCCGCATGATTGCCAAGGACGTGGGGATTGATATCTCCACACTTTATTACCACTGGGGCGAAAAAAAAGAACTCTACCTGGCGGTGCTTGAAAATTTCAATAATGACATTGATCTGAAATTAAAAGAGGTCGAATCCATTGTTCACGGCACATCATTGAATACCCGGCTGGAAATCGCCATCGATGAGATGTGTGATTATCTTTTTAATAATGTTGATGTCACCCGGTTGATCCTTTTCAGTTCTTTTATGCGTTCAAGGGAAACCGACGACCTGGGAGTGGCCATTTCGGATTATATTTCAAATATCGCTGTCTCCATGGGGCTGGCCATGGATAAAAGCAGCATCACTTCTACCGCCAAGGCCAGGGTCATGGCAATGGTTTTATCTCTTTTCAGCTTCACCTCCGGTGAACCGTTTTTGCGCCCCGTACTTGGCGTGGAGAAGGTTCAATATATTGATATAATTAAAGATACACTTAAATTTATTATGATACCCGCGTTTACGCAGGGCGGGCATGAGAAGAAACAATAACAGGTAAAAAGGTGGCGACCGGTTTGAAGCTAAAGATATTCGCAAATTCCGGTCGTCATCACGTACGAACAATTAACAGATCGGAAAACAGTTACGGCATGTTCGAAAAAAGGGGGTGAGTTTTTCAACTGGAAGTCCAGGTGAACTGGCGTTTGACGTAAAGGCACGTCATGGTTTTATTTTCAGTTTGCATGGTCGACAGAAAAGAGAATGCTGGGTTAAATAACCATTTAATTAGGAGGTACGTTATGGCGTTAAAGTTGGATGCCGTGGGAAAAAAGCTGGACCCGGTAACCAGGGAATACACCTGGAAAGACGCGGTGCTTTACGCGCTGGGTGTGGGAGCCGGCTTTTCAGAACTTGAATATTGCTATGAAAAAGAGCTGAAGGTCATTCCCAGTTTTTCCATTGCGGCGATTTTTGATTTTCTGGCTCAGATCGCGGTGGAAACGAATCTTAATCTGGCCGGGCTTCTTCATGCCGAGCAGGAGCTGATTTTTCATAATCCCATTCCCGTCAAGGGCAGCCTGAAGAGCGAGGGGCAGGTCACTCACATGTATGATAAGGGCGACAAAGGTGCCATTATCATCGGCGAAAGCGAGACCTATCATTCCAGCGGCGAAAAGCTGTTCACCAGTATTGTTACCCTGTTTGCCCGGTTTGACGGCAATTTCGGCGGTGAAAACGCGCCCAAGAATCCGGTCGTGATCCCGGATCGCGAGCCGGATATCGAGGAAGAGGCGCAGACATCAGAGGATCAACCGCTGTTGTATCGTCTTTCCGGTGATATCAACCCGCTGCATGTGGACAAAGATTTTGCCAAGATGGCAGGGTTTGAAAAACCGATTCTGCATGGATTGTGTACCCATGGTTTTGCCTGCCGGATGCTGATAAAGAACCTGATTCCCGGTGAACCTGAAAAAGCCCGCCGTATGGCCAACCGGTTTTCCCGTCCGCTCATGCCCGGTGACCCCATCAAGCTTCAGATATGGAAAGAAGGCGAGGGGCTGGCTTACTGGCGGGTGGTCAATCCCAAGACCGGCGATACCGTCATTGACCTGGGTGTTTTTGAATATGGCGATATCCCTAAAGACGAAATCCGGTTTGACGACCGGGTGGCCATTATCACCGGTGCCGGTGGCGGTTTGGGACGGACATACGCCCTGGAATTGGCCAAACGCGGTGCTAAAGTGGTCGTAAACGATTTGGGCGGCGCCCGCGACGGCTCAGGAAAAGGATCATCATCAGCCGCCGACAAGGTGGTCAAAGAAATCCAGAAAGCCGGTGGCGAGGCGGTTGCCAATTATGACAACGTGGCCACGGCCAAGGGCGGCGAAAATATCGTCAAGTCCGCCGTAAAAGCCTTTGGCAAGGTCGATATTGTCATTAATAACGCCGGTATTCTGCGCGACAAAAGTTTTCTTAAAATGGAACCGGAAAACTGGTCCGCGGTCATGGCCGTGCATCTTCAAGGGGCTTACAACGTCACCCGTCCGGCTTTTAAGATCATGAAAGAAAACGGTTACGGCCGAATCATCATGACCACTTCGGCCGCCGGACTGTACGGTAATTTCGGCCAGACCAATTATTCATCGGCCAAAATGGCCCTGGTCGGGTTTATGAACACCCTCAAGCTGGAAGGCGGGAAGTACGATATCAAGATCAATACCATTGCGCCCATTGCTGCTTCCCGGCTGACCGAAGATATCATGCCACCCGATATATTCGCCAAAATGGATCCCGAATATGTCAGCGCCATGGCGCTTTACCTGTGCAGTGAGCGTTGTCCTGTCAATGGTAATATTTACAACGCCGGTATGGGCTTTTTCAATCGGGCGGCTGTTATAACCGGTCCCGGCGCGGTGCTGGCCGACGGTGAGGATGGATTTCCGTCAGCGGAAGACGTTCGCGACAATCTGCGCCAGATTTCTTCTTTGAAGAACGGTAAACCCTACTATCAACTGAATGATCAGGTCGGCGATGTTATGACCGCCCTGATGAACCCGCCTTCAGCCGATGCCGGTGATGCTGCGGCTCCCCAGGCGGAGGCCCCGGCAGCCGCGGGATCGGTTAAGGACTATTTCGCTTCCATGAACGACCATTTCGTGAAAGAGGCGGCTGCGGGTGTTGACGTTATTTTTAATTTCCTGATTTCCGGTGGCGGTGGTGGTGACTGGCACTGCATCATCAAGGACCAGACCTGCACGGTGAAAACCGGTGCAGCCGGCAAGGCCACCTGCACCATTAAAATGGCGGACGGCGATTTTCTTGACATGATGTCCGGCAAGCTGGCGCCCATGGCGGCCTATTCATCGGGCAAGCTGGTTATTGAGGGAGATGTCATGAAATCGCAGCTGATTGAAAAAGTGTTTAAACAATAACACCTGTCGCTGAATAAAAATATAATATTTACGACAACCGGAAACAAGATAAGGAGATATATAAAATGATTGGTATTACTTCTTATGGCGCATTTGTTCCGCGTTACCGACTAAGCCGCAGTTCCATTTTCCAGACCATGGGATGGTTTGCCCCGGCGATCATGATGGTCGCCCAGGGTGAACGGTCCATGTGTAACTGGGATGAGGATCCGATTACCATGGCGGTCGGCGCGGGACGGGATTGCTTGACAGAATATGATAAACAACAGATTGACGGTTTGTACCTGGCCTCGACCAGCCTTCCGTTTATTGACCGGCAGAACGCCGGCATTGTATCTACGGCGTTGAACTTGAGCGAACATATGGCCACCGCCGACTTCACCTCTTCCCAGCGGGCCGGCACCTCGGCGCTGATTCACGCTGTGGAATCGGTCAAGAGCAAGGAAAAAAACAATGTGATGGTCATCGGCACCGATGCCCGGGAAACCAAGCCTGCCTATTTTTATGAAATGTGGTATGGCGACGGCGCCGCCGCTGTAACGATCGGCTCCAAAGACGTTGTCGCGGAATACAAGGGGTCGTTTACGTTGACCCGCGATTTTGTGGACCATTATAAAGGCAAAGGCCGGCGTTTTGATTATTTCTGGGAAGAGCGCTGGGTAAGGGATGAAGGCTTTTCCAAGATCATTCCCGAAGCCGTGAACGGCCTGTTCGAGAAAATCGGGATGACCGGCGACAAGGTCGACAAGTTTGTATTCCCCTGCTTTTTTGCCAAAGACCGGAAAAAGATCGCCAAGCTGTGCGGTATTGATCCGTCCAAGATCACCGATCCGCTGCACGAGGTCTGCGGTGACACCGGCGCAGCCCATGCGCTGCTGATGCTGGCCGCGGCCCTTGATGACGCCAAAGCAGGCGACGTTATTGTTGTGGCTGGTTTCGGACAGGGTTGTGACGCGCTGTGTTTCAAGGTAACCAAAAATATTGCCAACCTGGCGCCCAGAGACGGCGCTCGCGGCACCCTGGAGAACAAACTTTCCATTGATAATTATGCCAAATTCCTGGTTTTCCGTCAGTTGATCGAACCGGATATGGGTATTCGGGCGGAAGCGCCGCTGCAGACGGCCACAACGGCTCTGTATCGGAACCGGAAAATGTTGCTTGGTCTGGTGGGCGGCAAGTGCCGGGAATGCGGTACACCGCAGTTTCCCAAGACCCAGGTCTGCGTTAACCCTCACTGCGGGGCCATGCACAGCCAGGATGATTATGAATTCGCCGGTCAGCCGGCCAAGGTCAAGACGTTTACCGGTGACATGCTGTCGGTCAGTGTGGATCCGCCCAATATTTACGGTATGGTCCAATTTGACAACGGCGGCCGGATGATGGCCGACTTTACGGATTGCAGCATTGACGATGTCAAGGTCGGCCTGCCGGTGGAAATGGTTTTCCGTCGACGGGTGGTCGATCCGGAACGCAAGTTCTCGTCTTACTTCTGGAAAGCCAAACCCATGGCCGGTGCCATGGATGAAATGGACAAGCTTACCCTGGACGGTCGTGTAGCGGTTATTACCGGTGCCGGCGGCGGTCTGGGCCGGGCCTATGCCCTGGAATTCGCCCGACGCGGTGCCAAAGTGGTGGTTAATGACCTGGGCGGCGCCCGTGACGGTTCGGGTAAGGGATCAAAGTCTCCGGCTGAAGTGGTCGTCAAGGAGATCGAGGACCTGGGCGGTGAGGCCATTGCCAATTACGACAACGTGGCGACGGCCAAAGGTGGTGAAAATATCATCAAGGCTGCGGTCAAGGCCTTCGGTACCGTGGATATCGTCGTCAATAATGCCGGTATTCTCAGGGACAAGAGCTTCCTGAAGATGGAACCGGACAATTGGGACGCTGTTCTGGCGGTGCACCTTACCGGTGCCTATAACGTCACCCGGCCGGCCTTTGCGATTATGAAGGAAAACGGATTCGGTCGTATTATTATGACCACGTCTGCAGCCGGTCTTTACGGCAACTTCGGTCAGACCAACTACTCCTCGGCCAAGATGGCCCTGGTGGGTTTCATGAATACCCTTAAACTGGAAGGGGGCAAGTACAATATCAAGGTCAACACGATTGCGCCGCTGGCCGCTTCCCGGCTGACCGAAGACATTATGCCGCCGGAAATTTTTGAAAAAATGAAACCGGAATATGTGGTACCGCTGGTGACCTATCTGGCCAGCGAGGAATGCGAGCCCTCCGGAAACATTTTTAATGCCGGTATGGGGTATTACAACCGTGCCGCCATAATGACCGGCAACACCGTCCAGATCGGCGATAATGACAATCTGCCAACGCCGGAGGACATTCATAAAAACTGGGATGCCATCAACAGCCTGGAAGGCGCCAAGGAATTGTCCGATCTGAATACGGCCATGATGGACCTGCTGTCAGGACCCCAGTCCGGTGCTTCGGATGACGCCCAGCCGGCTGCTGGTGCCGGGGATGTCACCCCCCAGGCGGTTTTTGATATGATGCCCAGCGTCTTCAAGCCTGACGCTGCGGCCGGCGTTGATGTGGTCTTCCAATACTGTATTTCCGGGCCCACCGGAGGTGACTGGAACGTCACGGTTAAAGACCAGGCATGTCAGGTCGCACAGGGCAAGGCCGCTAAACCGACCTGTACCATCAAGATGGCCGACGATAAGTTTATCCTGATGGTTACCGGCAAGTTGAACCCCATGAAGGCGTTCTCTTCAGGTGATCTGGTCATAGAAGGCGATGTAATGAAATCTCAGCTTCTTGAAAAGCTGTTTACCTTAAACTAGAAGGAGGGTGAACAAATGGCTACAGGTATTAGAGATAAAGTAGCGATTATCGGCATGGGCTGTACCAAGTTCGGAGAACGCTGGGATGCGAATGGCGAAGATTTGCTTGTTGAGGCGTTTGAAGAGTGCCTGGCGGATTCCGGCCTTGAAAAAAAGGATATTGAAGCCGCCTGGTTCGGCACCTGCTTAGAAGAAATAAATGTTGGTAAAACCGGCATGCCGTTGTCAACCACGCTGCGGCTGCCCATGATCCCGGTGACCCGGGTTGAAAACTACTGTGCCACCGGCACCGAGGCCTTTCGCGGGGCTTGCTATGCGGTTGCATCCGGGGCCTATGACATTTGTCTGGCCCAGGGGCTGGAAAAACTGAAAGACACCGGTTACGGCGGGTTACCCAACCCGGGTTCCGGGGCCGGTACCCTGACCTGGCAATGGTGGCCGAATATTTCGGCGCCCGGATGTTTTGCCCAGCTGGCCAGTGCGTATGCCGCCAAATATAAGGTCAAGGACGAAGACCTGAAACGCGCCATCGCCCATGTGTCGGTCAAAAGTCATGCCAATGGCGCCTTGAACCCCAAGGCCCATCTGCAGAAAGTAGTCACCGAAGCACAGGTGATGGGCGCACCCATTATTGCACATCCGCTGGGACTGTTCGACTGCTGCGGCGTCAGTGACGGCTCGGCCTGTGCGATTGTAACCACACCGGAAATCGCCAAAAAGCTGGGCAAGAAAAAAGCCGAGATCGTCAGCGTCAAGGCGCTGCAGGTTGCGCTCAGCAGCGGTCAGGAAGTCGGTTACAATGAATGGGACGGCGAGCATTTCATGACCACCTCCATCGCCAGTACCCGGGCCTATGAAGAAGCCGGGATCAAGGACCCCAGAAAAGAGATCAGCATGATGGAAGTCCATGACTGCTTTTCCATTACCGAGCTGGTCACCTATGAGGACCTGCACATTTCCGAGCGCGGACAGGCCTGGAAGGATTCCTTGAACGGTATGTATGACAGAGACGGAGAAGTGCCCTGCCAGATTGATGGTGGCCTGAAATGCTTCGGTCATCCTATCGGCGCCTCCGGTCTGCGGATGCTCTATGAGATGTATCTGCAGCTTTTGGGCCGGGCGGACAAACGCCAGTTGGACAACCCGAAAATCGGTTTGACGCATAATCTGGGCGGCTTTCCGTTCCAGAACATCTGCGCCATTTCCATTATCGGAAAATATGGCAAATGATGATAAACCGTGTGAATAGACACTAGAACAAACAGGGGCGACCCGTTGGTGTCGCCCCTGTTTGTTCAACTTTATATGTGGGGGACCCATGGATTTTGCGCTTGATAAATCACAAAAAGAGATTCAGAAAGCAGTCCGGGATTTTACCAAAGGTGAATTCGACAAGGACCTGGGACTGGATCTTGAGAAAGAAGGAAAGTATCCCGCGGATATATTGGCCGGTGCCTGTGACCTGGGGTTTATCGGTATTCATTTTCCGGAAAAATACCTGGGCGCCGATCTCGGCCTGTTTGAAAACTGCCTGATTGCCGAAGAGCTGTGCCGCAAGGACTCCACCCTGGGACTGGCGCTGATGATGGCCGGATACGGCGCGGAATGCGTTCTGCGGTTCGGCAGTGACGGCCAGAAGGATCAATACCTGACGCCCGTAGCCGAAGGGAAGATGTTCTCGGCGGCGGCCTTCATGGAACCCGGGCAGGCTTTTGATATGCGTGTCATGCAGACAACTGCCGCCAAGGACGGTGACGGCTGGGTCATTAACGGTAAAAAATCAATGGTATTGAACGGCAATAGCGCCGGTTTTTATATCGTCCTCTGCCAGACCGATGACACCGCCGCCACGCCGGATAAGCGTTTGAGCATGTTTATTGTGGACGGAGATACACCGGGCATTACCTGTGAAGATGTGGGACGCCGCATCGGTTGCAATATGCTTTCGGCTGCCGACGTGACCTTTAATAATGTCAAGGTCGGTGCGGACAAACTGATCGGTACCGAAGGCGCCGGATATTCCCAGGTGAATGCTTATTTTAACGAACTGCGGGTGCTGCTGTCGGCCATGGCCGTCGGCATTGCCCAGGGTGCCTATGAAAAAGCCCTGGACTATATCAAACAGCGGGAGCAGTTCGGAAAAAAACTGGCCATGTTTCATATCACCTGGCACAAGGTGGCGGATATGGCCGCTCAAATAGAATATGCCAGGACCCTGACCTATAAGGCCGCATGGACTTTTGACAAGGGGAAACTGGACGCGGGCCTGGCCTCCATAACCAAAATGACAGCTGCCAAAGCGGCTATGGCGGTAACCTATGAGGCGATTCAACTTTATGGCGGTTACGGATTTATGACCGAATATGAAGTTGAACATTTTTACCGGGACGCCAAGTTTATAGACCTTTTCTGCGGCGCTATCAGCGTACAGAAAGATGTCATCGCGGAAACAATCGTCGGTAAAATTAAATAACGGGTTACGCCAAAAGGAGGATGGCTATGGATATTTTGAATTACACGGAAGCGCATCAACAGTTCCGCATGCGGCTCCGGGAATTCTGTCAGAAAGAGATTATCCCCAATGTGGATCAGTGGGAAGCCGACCACATCGTGCCCAAAAGCGCTTGGAAGCGCATGGGCGAAGAGGGCTTTTTGTGCACCAACGCGCCGGCTGAATACGGCGGGCACGGTCTGGATTTTCTGTATTCCGTGATTGTGGCCGAAGAGCTGGCCAGGACCAATCATACCGGTCTGGCCGCGCCGTTGCACAGCGATATTGTGGTGCCGTATATCGTTTCCTACGGCTCGGAAGAGATAAAGAAAAAATATATTCCCGGCTGTACCACCGGAGATATTATTACGGCCGTGGCCATGACTGAATCGGATGCCGGCAGTGATGTGGCCGCCATGACGACCACGGCCGAAGAAGACGGAGACATGGTCGTTATCAACGGCTCCAAGACATTTATCACCAACGGCATCAATGCCGATCTGGTGGTGGTGGCCGCCAAGGACCCCAACGCGGAAAACCCGCACCAGGCGGTTTCGCTCTACATTGTCGAGGATGGCACGCCCGGGTTTACCCGCGGTCGTCATCTGGAGAAAATGGGCTTTCACAGCCAGGATACGGCCGAGCTGTTTTTCACCAATTGCCGCATCCCCAGGGAGAATATATTGGGGCAGAAAAACATGGGCTTTATCATGCTCATGGAGAAACTTCAGCAGGAACGGCTGATCTGCGCCATCATGGCCCAGTTTGCCGTAGAGCTCATGCTTGAAGCCGCGATACTGTATTGCCAGACCACCAAGGACACCACCGGAAAGCCGATGTCCAAATACCAGGGCATGAACTTTCAGCTGGTGGAAATGATGACCGAAGCCCATATCGGCCGGGTGTTCATGGAGAAGCTGGTGGCGGATCATATGGAAGGTCTGAGTGTGGTCAAGGAAACCTGCATGGCCAAGTACTGGCACACGGACCTGACCCAGAAGATATCCAACCAGGTAATGGATCTGATCGGCGAAGAGGCCACGGCCGAACGCAGCATGATCCTGCGCGGCTGGCGTGACCTGAGGGTATTGCCTATTTTTGCGGGTACCAACGAGATCATGAAGATGGTCGTCGGTAAAATGTCGGGACTTTAGGAGGAAAAAAAGCCAGACCTTCTGTTTTCTAGACGGGGTGCCTTAGGCGGAAGACTTTGGGCTAAAGAGGCGTAGTGTTTAAGTGGTTAGGTGATTATGTGATTAAGGTGTTCGTGTCCTGACCGGGCACGATCCTGAACCGGGACGATAAGTTACAGTTTCACTTTAAAGTTGCAGTGATTAGGTGCTTTAGTGGTTAAGGCTTTAAGTGCTAAGTGTTAGACCTCAGGTAAATGAGGATTAGTGTATAATTGTTTATGACTTTATGGGGATCAGATTTTGAGGAATTGAGTGGTTAGGACGTTATGGATAACGATATCTGCTGATCTCATAATTTTTTAACGCTTTAGCCACATACTTTTTCAAACCGCTGAACCCTTAACCACTTAAACACATAAACACTTAATCACAATAGTCTTAAAACTATAAAACCTTTAAGAGATAACGTAACCATTTTGACGGAGAAGCTAAATATGTTAAGCAACGGCGCCTTAACGGGTATTAAGGTAATTGATCTGTCCCGGCTGCTGCCCGGGCCTTACTGCTCCATGATCCTGGCGGATCACGGAGCGCGGGTGATTGCCGTAGAAGACAAGCGGTTTCTGGCTGACGGCCTTTTTATGAATATCGTCAACCGAAACAAGCAGCATATCGCGCTGGATTTGAAAACACCGGAAGGAAAAGAGATCTTCTTCAAATTGCTGGAAGACGCGGATGTGGTACTGGAAGGATTCCGACCGGGGGTGGTGGAAAAACTCGGGGTAGATTACAAGACCCTGTCTGAAAAGAACCCCGGAATTGTTTATTGCTCGATTAGCGGTTACGGCCAGGATGGTGCCTGCCGGGATCGCAGCGGCCATGATGTCAACTACCTGGCCATGTGCGGTGTTCTGGACCAGATCGGCCCGAAGGGCCAGCCGCCCAGTATTCCGGGCATTCAGTTCGCCGATATCGCCGGCGGCGGTATGAATGCTGCTATCGGTATCCTGATGGCCCTGGTGGCCCGGGAAAAGACCGGCCGGGGCCAGTACATCGACATTTCCATGACCGATTCCATGCTGGCCTTCATGCCCACGGCCCTGTTCATGTACCATCTGGCGGGGATGTGGCCCGGTCGGAGCGATGCCGTGCTTTCCCACCGTTACGCGTTTTACAATACCTATCGGACCAGGGATGAACGCGACATTTCCATCGGCGCCCTGGAACACCGGTTCTGGAAAAATCTTTGCGAACATCTCGGGGTACCCGAATTCGCTTCCCTGCAGTATGATGAAACCCGTCGTCAGGAAATCCTCGACCGGATACGCGAGATTTTCGCCTCCAAAACCCTGGCGGAATGGAAACAGGATCTCGAAGGCGTGGACTGCTGCTGGGCACCGGTACAGACCTTTGCCGAGGTAATGGAAGATCCGTTTTTCGCCGAGCGGCAGATGATCGTTGAAACCGGTGATCCTGATCCCAAAAAGGCCAAGACCTTCGGCGTGTCGGTCAAGCTGAGCGATACGCCCGGCGGTGTCCGCACAACGCCGGACGGGTTCGGCGAGAGTACGGCGGCAGTGCTCAAAGAACTGGGTTACAATGACGAAGAAATAAAACATCTTTCAGAAATCGGGGTGACCATATGAATTCCCTTGTGTCGGTTTTTACGTCTTCTGTCGGCAAAAAACTGCTGATGGCGGTTACCGGCTTCAGCTTCTGCGGTTTTCTGGTTGTTCACTTGATCGGTAACCTGACCGTATACGGTGGCAGCGGCATGTTCAACGCTTACGTGGATCATCTCCACTCACTTGGCCTGTTGATCAATGTGGCCGAGTTGGGATTGCTGTTTCTGGCCATTGTGCATGTCTCGACCGGAACCATCCTTTTTATTCAGAATTGGCGCGCCCGCCCGGTTAAATACGCCGGCAGAAAGAACGCCGGAGGCCGTACCATCGGGTCGGCCACCATGCCTTACACCGGGTTTATTATCCTCGTATTTCTGGTGTTTCATCTGGCGGGTTTCCATTTTGCCGATCATTCCGGCCGGACGGTGTACGACATTCTTGTCGGCGCTTTTTCAGTTCCGCTGACGGCTGGTTTATACGTATTGGCCGTGCTGATTGTGGCCACGCACATCAGCCACGGATTCTGGAGCCTGTTTCAAACGGTGGGCTTCAACCATGTCAAGTACATGCCGCTGATCATGGTCCTGGGGTGGATCTTTTCGATTACGGTTGCAGCCGGGTTCGGATTGATACCGATTTACGTGCTTTTGTAAGGGGCCGAGGATTCAAGGGGTCAAGGGTTTAAGTGAACGGCGACGTGCCCTCGACTCCTGGACCCCTTGAACCATGTGTGCCGACTGAATGAAAGAAGAACAAGAGATTTAAACCTGGTTTAATAATAAGGATCGGTCTTTAATCGTAGCAAATAAAGTGAGGACTTTATGAAACTTGATGCGAATACGCCCGGCGGGCCACTGGCAGAAAAGTGGGACCGCCACCAGTTTGAACTGAAGCTGGTCAATCCGGCCAACAAGCGGAAGTTTACCATCATCGTGGTCGGCTCGGGTCTGGCCGGCGGCTCTGCGGCCGCCAGCCTGGCGGAACTGGGATATAATGTCAAGTGCTTCTGCATTCAGGATTCTCCCCGGCGGGCCCACAGCATAGCAGCCCAGGGCGGGATCAACGCCGCCAAGAACTACCAGAACGACGGTGACAGTGTCTGGCGGCTGTTTTACGATACCATCAAGGGCGGTGATTTCCGGGCCAGGGAGGCCAACGTCTACCGGCTGGCCCAGCTGAGCACCAACATCATCGACCAGTGCGTGGCCCAGGGCGTACCGTTTGCGCGGGAATATGGCGGCCTGCTGGCCAACCGTTCCTTTGGCGGGGCCCAGGTATCCCGGACCTTTTATGCCCGGGGACAGACCGGACAACAGCTGCTTCTCGGCGCTTACGGTGCGTTGTCCCGCCAGATCAAGACCGGCAAGGTGGAGATGTTTCCCCGCCGGGAAATGCTTGACCTGGTAGTGGTGGACGGCAAAGCCCGGGGCATTACCGTCCGCAACCTGATCACGGGTGATATTGAATCCCATGCCGCTCATGCCGTGGTCCTTTGTACCGGCGGCTATGGTAACGTTTTTTTTCTGTCCACCAACGCCATGGCCAGCAATGTCACGGCCGCCTTCCGGGCGTATAAAAAGGGGGCGGGTTTTGCCAACCCCTGCTTTACCCAGATTCATCCGACCTGTATCCCGGTGCACGGCACCTACCAGTCCAAGCTGACCCTGATGAGCGAAAGCCTGCGCAACGACGGCCGGGTGTGGGTTCCGAAAAATCCCGGCGACAAGCGTCCGCCCCACGAAATCCCGGAAAGCGACCGGGATTATTACCTGGAGAACAAATACCCCAGCTTCGGCAACCTGGTGCCCAGGGACGTGGCTTCACGCAATGCCAAGGAACAGTGCGACAAGGGTAAGGGCGTGGGGGATACCGGTCTGGCTGTTTATCTTGATTTTGCCGATGCCATTAACAGAGACGGCCAGGACGTCATTGCCCGCAAATACGGCAACCTGTTTGCCATGTACGAAAAAATCACCGCTGAAAACCCCTATCAAACGCCCATGAGAATTTATCCGGCCGTACATTATACCATGGGCGGTTTGTGGGTGGATTACAACCTGATGAGTAACCTGGAGGGCTTGTTCGTTCTGGGTGAGGCCAATTTTTCAGATCACGGGGCCAACCGGCTCGGGGCCAGCGCCCTGATGCAGGGCCTGGCCGACGGGTATTTTGTTATTCCTTATACCATCGGCGGCTATCTGGCCGGATCCGGACTGGCGGAAATTACTGCCGACCACGCCGCTTTCAAGGATTCCGCTGGGGAAACCCGGGCTGTTACAGACAAGCTTCTGTCTGTCAAGGGCAAACGGACGGTGGATGATTTTCACAAACAGCTGGGACAGGTCATGTGGGATCACTGCGGTATGGCCCGGAATGACGAAAGCCTGACCAAAGCGCTTGGTTTGATCAAAGACCTGCGGCAGTCCTACTGGGAGGATGTCACCGTGCCAGGTGCGGCGGCCGATTTAAACCAGTCCCTGGAAAAAGCATGCCGGGTGGCGGATTTTATGGAATTTTCCGAAATCATGATCGAAGACGCGCTGGCCCGTCGGGAGTCCTGTGGCTGCCATTTCAACGAGGCCTATCAGACCGACGAAAATGAGGCTTTGCGGGATGACGAGAATTTTTCCCATGTGTCTGTCTGGGAGTACGCCGGACAAGGGCAGAAACCGGTTTTTCACAAAGAGCCACTGGCGTTTGAGAACGTGAAATTGTCGCAAAGGAGCTATAAATAATGAAGAACATCAATCTGACCTTGAAGGTGTGGCGTCAGGGCACCAATGAATCCAAAGGCAGGTTTGAAACATACCCGGCCAAAAACATCTCCACGGATATGTCCTTTCTGGAAATGCTCGATGTGGTCAACGAAGAACTGACCCTGGCCGGCAAAGAACCCATCGCGTTTGATCATGACTGTCGCGAAGGCATCTGCGGCATGTGCGGCACCATGGTCAATGGACATGCCCATGGCCATGAAAAAGGAACGACCCTGTGCCAGCTTCACATGCGTCATTTTGACAACGGGGATACCCTGGTTATCGAGCCCTGGCGGGCCCGGGCCTTCAAGGTGGTCAAGGATCTGATTGTCGACCGCAGCGCCTTTGACAAAATCATTCAGGAAGGCGGATATGTCTCGGTTAATACCGGCGGCGTTCCCGACGGCAATGCCATCCCCGTTCCCCAGGAAATCGCGGAAAAGGCCATGGATGCCGCCGCCTGCATCGGCTGCGGCGCCTGTGTGGCCGCCTGTCCCAATGCCTCGGCCATGCTGTTTACCAGTGCCAAAATTTCTCAACTGGCCCTGTTGCCCCAGGGCCGTCCTGAAGCGGCCAAAAGGGTGGCGGCCATGTTGAACATGCACGACTGTCTGGGTTTCGGCAACTGTTCCAATGAAAGGGAGTGCGAGGCAAGTTGTCCCAAGGAAATATCCATTGTCAACATCGCCCGGATGAATCGCGAGTTTTTGAAGGCCGGGTTCCTGGCTGAATAATGCAGGGGCACGGCGTGCCGTGCCCAATTGTGAATCACGTTCATGTAGGGGCGACCCGCCGGTCACCCCTACATGAAGGCATACCCCGGATACCATTATGACGTCCACCTCTATCCATCCCGCCACATCCCTGGTCGGTATCATGGCAGACAGTCACGGACAGATAAATGCCTTGTCCGCCGGATTGTCGGTACTGCAACATCATGGCTGCGACGTGATTTACCACTTGGGAGACATCTGCGACTCTACTTATTTTGAGACCACCCGGGAATGCCTGGATACTATCCGGGAATACCAGGTGATGGCCATAAAAGGCAATAATGAGCACGCCATTGCCGTGAACCTGAAAGATCATGAACACGATCCCCAAGCTGTTGCATTGGCATCGTATTTATCACAACTGCCACTGGTCCGTTCCTGTAAGGGAGCAATTTTCGCGCACTCGCTTCCGTTTGAAAAAGAACTGGGGTTGTCCGCCATGGTGCGGATAATGGAGCCCCTGGCGGCAGAACTGTTTTTCAGGATGTATCCCGAACAGGTCCTGTTCCGGGGCCATAGCCATACGCCGGAACTTGTTTTTTCCCAGGAGGGCAGGGCGGTCACCCGTTCTCTTCCGGCGGATGAAAAGATTTACCTGTCTGATATCCGGCCTTGCGTGGTGACTTGCGGTGCCCTGATGGACGGCCTCTGTCTGCTCTGGAACCCGGATGAAGACTGGATCAGATCTCTTTCCTGCCCGTTTTAAATCAAGGGCTAAAAAAAGCTTTTTTGTTCTTTTTGAAACGACCCGCTGTGGGCACACCAAACGCGCATCAATGTGTGGTTACCGAAAACAGTGGTTCCCGAAAAGCATTGACACACAAGGCCTTCTTCCTATAAATTAATGGCTAAATAAAACAATTTCTTATCCGTTTTTGGAGATCCTTTATCCTCTTTTAAAAACAGGAGGCG
Source organism: Desulfosudaceae bacterium (assembly GCA_963674745.2). Classification (GTDB taxonomy): domain Bacteria; phylum Desulfobacterota; class Desulfobacteria; order Desulfobacterales; family Desulfosudaceae; genus JBFMDX01. The sequence continues at coordinate 953,189 of CAXXDV010000003.1, forward strand.
CATATGGTCACAGCCAAAGAGATTATGTCCAGCTCTGTTTTAACCGTCAACCTACACATGAAGTTGGTCGACGTTATAAAACTGCTTGTAGAAAACAATGTAACCGGACTGCCTGTTGTTGATGAAGATATGAACCTGATCGGCGTGGTAACGGAAAAAGACATATTGAAAGTGCTGTACAATAAAGAGAAAAGCAAGGCCGTTAGGGACCTGATGTCGCAGGAAGTGGTGTCCTTTGATGAAAATACGGATCTAATCAATATCTTCAAGTGCCTTGTCGAAAACAGTTTCAGGCGAGTGCCGATCACCTCTTCCGGAAAGCTGGTGGGCATCATAAGCCGGCGCGATATTATCAAGTTTCTTTACAACAAGATGTAAGATCGGATACGGTCACCTGCTTTACCCCGGTTGTTTCCCATAGTCCGATATTTCATGAATTTTTTCGATACAGATAAGCAGATGCATAAAACACAACTGGTTAATAAAGTCGGTTGCTTTTTCAAAAGACAAATCGTCGTAAGCGATTTGGTAATTGGGCACCATAAAAACGGCATTAACAGGATAAACGAAAAGATGTGATGATGAAAAAGATTCCAAGTCACTTTAAAGGAATTACACATCCGGTCAGAAAACGCGTCACGGTCCATGGGAAGTATAACCCCTATGAACTGGACAGTTCATTTTCACATATCATTTGTAATTGCGAAAACCGTTTTTTCAGGATCTATCTATCGGAATACCCGGAAGTTAAATGTGTCTGCTCCTCCTGCGGGCAGGAACTCATCATTTATGATGCCTCATGTTACCCGGCGGCAACGGGATATGAACCGGATAAAGGCAATTTCAACAAATGGGTTTCCGGTACAGGAAAAGAGTCTTTCCAGATCATCGCCATCTGGCTTTATCCCCAGTACCCCGATCACCAGGATGATGTCGACTGGTTCGTCATGATAATCCACGACCCCGTCACAGATGAATATACGGAGATACTGAATTACCAGACCGGGTAAATCCAATAATCGTCAGTTTTTCCCGAAAACCCGTGGGCCCGTAAAACGGAAAAGGCCTGACGTTTCTTCGTTTTTGATTGTTTCTGCTTCTTCACCGAAAAACGTCTGCCGCAGTTGATCCAGTTGGTATTCCCGGTCCGGACCGCCGGGTTCGTTGAGAATGTCGGCCCGGGCCTGCATATACGACCGGCCGTTTTCCCAACGTTGTTCTCTTAAATCATCCAGTTCCGACCAGCGGTTTAGAGCGGCCGCATCCATCCCCATGGCGCAACGTAAGTCGGCCAGGTTTTCCTTCCTTTCTTCCGGGGCCATGTCTTGAAGGTCTGCCTGAACGCTTTTGAGAGTCAGAAATTTGTCAATCATATTCTGTTGATAGGCCTGCTTGTATGTCTCCGCCTGGTTGTCATAGATACTGTCGATGCTGACCAGGTAATAATTGACTTTTTCGTTAAACGGTATTTTCGTCTCATTGATCTGTTCCAATGATCGGGTGAGTTTTTCCCCTTTGATCTCCATTTCCCAGATCTGCTCGACATCATCTCCGAAAAACGTCTTTCGCTTGTCCCAGAGGAACGCTTTTCGTTCATTGGTTTTCATGCCCAGCAATATCATGTAATTGTTCGCCACCCACTGTTTGTAATCCATCAGTTTATGAAAGTTGTCATACAAGGCTGCTGCCCGTTCCGGAAAAGCCAGGGTGAGGTATTCATATACATGCGCCTGCCAGTTTTCCGGGTAGATTTCCTTCAGGTAGCCAATCAGTTTTTCGATGGCCTGAAGCTGGACGCCGGCGTGATCCATTCTTCCCGCGAACAGGTCGTTAAGGCGGGCAACAATGACAACCTGATTCAACTCTTCGTCGGTTTCTTCTGTCCCGGCTTCATCGGATATGTCCGCCTCCGGTGTCTCTTTACCGGATGATGGGAACGATTTTTCTGTTGTCATCATTTCCGATAACGATCCGCTCTGCTTTTCGGCAGGCATAGCCGTCTGTTCCAGGCTGGCTTCTGTTTTTGAAAAAAACCAGATAAACGAAATGACGCAAATCAAAATGGCGCTGATGATAATCCCGGTGGTTTTGTATCGTTTCATTTTTTATCTGTTTCCTGTCATGCGTTAGGTTTTGAAATACCGGGGAAGGAACGCGTTCCTTCCCCGGTATTTTTTTATTAAGTGTATTTCTAAGTTAACTTTACCAGAACCACCAGCCTCCGGAGTCAACACCTTCATTATCGGCAATGTAGTCAATCAGGTCGCCATAGAACTGGAATTCGTCAAAGATGTCGGGAATCAGATAAGGAATAACACCCAAACCGAGAACATCCAGATGGTCCTGGTCAACGACGCTGCTGTGGGATGTGGATTGGACCTGGTTGGGCCGGTTGATGTCCGCCACGTAGCCGGTGGAATCGTCTTCATCAAAATAGGTGCCGAAGAACCAGCTTTTTTTGTATTTCAGGCGATAGCCCATCTGCTGGGAGTTGATGCCCACAAGGCCGTCGTCGTCATTATCCTCGAAATCCCCGTCACCACAACCGGCGACACCATCATTGTCTCCGTCTTCATTGCTCGGCTCGCACCAGCCGTCCCCGTCGATATCAAGGGGCGCTACCAGTCCCAGGGCCTGCAGAATCGGGTTGAGGTTTCCCTGAGTGGCGGTGATGATCGAGGCATAGTGACCCACACAGTCATCGTCAATCCCGTATTTGTTGTTGAATGCCCGGGCACCGGTCGTCAAACCGTCGTTGGGATCATAATCATCATACACAAATGATTTCATGCTGGCCTTAAAATCACTGACGTCCAGCACCAGAAAGGGACCGACAAGATAGTTGACCAGCACTTCCAGAACCGAGTTGATCATGCTGTCTCCGCCATCAAGTACACCCTTTCCCACAGGTGAACCCCGATGGGGGGCTGAAATGGATACCAGCACCTTGACGACTTGTTTCCCTTTGCGGTCATGGAGCAGTTTGGCCGCCTTTCTGGCGTCCATGCCGCCCTGGGAATGACCGACGATATTGACGCAGTCGGCCCCGACCGTGGCCATGTAGCTTTCGATCTGATCGGCCAGCTCCAGGCCCCGGTGTTCGGATGATTGAAAGGGGTTGACCGAGGCGGCAAAGGCCTGTTGCTTTTTGTCTATTTCGTTGTTGCAGGATGTTTCAAGAAATCCGTCGCAGGGATCACCGACAAATACGCCGTAATCGTTACCAAAATAATCAATTCCCACCAGCTCGTCAAACCCCAGCATGCCGTGGGCGAACACGACCGGATATTCTGTTTTATCCGCCCGGGCAAACGCCCCGGTTGACATGCCCGCAACAACCACACTTACCAGTGCTGCCAAAAACATTTTTTTGAACATTTCCCGTCTCCTTTTTAAAAAAAAATTGATTGTGAGAAAAATCCCCCTGTCTTTTAAGCCCATATTGTCCGGAAAAAAGGTGCCTGTCTGGCCAACAGGTCTTAGAATCTGCAATTGACCGTCGTTTTTTTTTAAGGGATTAAAAAAAAGTGTACCTCAAGCCGTTATGACAAAAGTTGCGCAAACGCTAAAAAACATTTGTTTTTTATTTGATAAAAAAAGAAATAAGAAGCGGTGAACCTGGTCGCTGAGTCGTCACTTTCGGACCTGACTGACATTGACCAGTGATTCTGGGTGTTTTTTTTGGGGGATTTCTTTAAACTATATTGAACAGCCCAATTAAAAACCCGATTTTTGATGAAATTTTTTGTTAACCCTATTTATCTGTTTACAAAAGCGATTTAATATGCGAATTAATTTTTACTTACCGTTAAAAAATAATCTTTAATGACAAATAGTTATGGTTATATGCCGTTCAAACGCCGCTCGGCATAATCGTGTTCTGCTGGAATCGGATATCGGATAATTTATTGAAATTAATTTTAAAAATCATTTTCAGATTAAAGCGTAAAATACCGGGCAGCAGTTGAAGAGATATGCCTCATGACACAAAAGTTTGAATTTTCTGAAAATATTAAAAACAGTTATCTCCTGGCGGCAACTGTTTTTGTCCTTTTGACACTCCTGGCCGCATTCATGTTTTTGCCCCTGTTTACCCCTGGAGAACCGGTCAAAGCCATTCCCCTTTCCGGAGAGTGGAAAATATCATTAAATGATTCAATTGATTACTCCTTTTTAGCGTATGATGATACCGGCTGGGATACGATTTCGCTGCCCGGAGAAATCGTTCCCTATGCCATTGAAAAACAAAACAAAGTCAGGGGAACCTGCTGGCTTCGAAAAACGTTTTATTTAGATGATGCCGAAGGCGACTACGGGCTTATTCTGGGCAGAATTGCCAATGCCGATGAAACATATTTGAATGGTGAAAAAATAGGTGGTATGGGGCAGTTCCCGCCCCATGAATTTTCCATGTGGAACTTTCCCAGAAATTACCTTCTGCCGGACAAACATTTACGAAGAGGAGCCAGGAACATTATTGCCGTCAGGGTGTCTTTCAATGTCATCGGCGAGGTGATCGGCAAACTGATGGTGACGGACGCGGATTACTTCAAGCGATACCTCCCATTTTCCCGGTTCATTCATGTTTCCATGGGATATGCCACCATGAGTATCGCACTGGTTTTGATACTGGTTTTTTTGTTTTCCCGTCTGAAACAATTGTCGTTTAATGAAAATTTTTATTATTTTCTCCAGTTTTTTGCGGGACTTCCGGCTGTGCTGGATCTTTGCCTGACCTGGGAAATATACCCGGATCATGTCACCCGTTTGAAAGTGCTCGGTCTGTCCTGGGTGGCCATCAATCTTTTTCATCCCGCTTTTCTGCACCGTTTCTACCGGCTGAAAAGAATCTGGCCGGAAAGAATTTTATGGGGATACTTCATTTTCTGTGTGATCATGGCAATTTTTTTTACCCATCAGGACAATATCCGTTTCTGGGGAAGACTGCTGATCGTCGGCACCTGGTTTATCGGGTTCTACAACATGTCCTGCCATATCGAAGCGCTGTTCAGAAGAAGGGAGTATGCTAAAATTTTCAGTGTATTCGGTTTTATCGTTATCCTGGCATCCATGAATGACGGCCTGATTTATTTTAATAAGTATGTTGATTTTGATATTTCTTTTTTCGGCTGGACGCCAACGGTCATGGTGCTGCAATTCGGTGCCGTTTTTCTGTATCTGGGGACATTTTTCGTCCTGGAAAATAAATATAAGGAGATGGTGGATGAAATTGATGACCTGAACCGGAACCTTGAAAATTTTATTATCGAAAACTCCCTGCTCAATAAAACACTTGAACAGAATCAGAACAAGTCAAGGAAGACGCCTATCGGTATTACCTTGCAGGCAGAAGAGAAAATCCTGGCGGTTATTGATATCATTCGGGAGAATTTTCTATCGGAATTGTCAAGGGCGGATCTGGCCGAGTCGGTGGGGGTTCACCCCGACAGCCTGGGAAAACAATTCAAGGACTATACCGGCAAAAAACTGGGGGATTTCATTTATGAACTTCGTATCCAGGAAGCTGCACGCAGGCTTCGGGAAACCGACGACAAAATAATCGCCATTGCCTTTGATGTTGGTTTTGACAGTCTGCGGACGTTTAACCGGATTTTTCCCAAGTTTATGAACCTCACACCAGCCCAATACAGGCAGCAAAACCGGAATGATCAGGCGGTCGTTAACGAAAAACCGGAAGTGGCATAAAAACCTGTTGCTTTGGCCAGGGGCGGGTTATAATAAAAAAAGCCCTTAGTAAATTGACTTGAACCGATAAAAAAGGATTTCAAATGTTTGTATGGGAAGAGCTGGAACCGAGAGTATCGTATCTTTCCGGTAAAGTGGGCAAAGCCGCTCCTCTTTACAGGGCTAAAGTACCGGGCGGCTGGATTATCTGTCTGCTGGCCGGTGTGCCTCAAGGCGGTGGTGCCGGCGGTCTGGCCTTTTTACCGGATCCGGACCATAAATGGGACGGTTCTTCTCTGGACTGGGAATCCTTTACATCGTCATCATCGTCCGGCGACGGTAATAAAAACCTTAATGGATGAAGATCAGGATGAGGCCGGCCTGATCGCATCGGCCAGCATTTTTTTAAGACCGGTGAGGGTGCCTTTCCAGCTGGTCTGTTCATCGATCATGATGGCCACGATAACGTCCTTTTCGGCGCTGACTTCCATTACAATTTCATTGTCCCCGATGGTAAAGACCGCTTCTCCCCAGTGTTCGGCGGGCAGGCCGGTGGCTTCACAATCGTAATCCGTGCGAACATCCGCTGTCATTCGTATCTCACTCATAATTAACCTCTTTTTTGTTTAAGGGCATCTCTAAAAATTGCTTTAAATCTATTACCCACGCCATTTCCGGTTTCCGCTCGGTTTCTATTTTTATGTCACAAAATACATTCCATGCCAGCCTGGACATATTCCAAAATTCTCAGTCATTAATAAGGGAAAAATACAAAACCAGGAAAATCCTTGAACATCATTTGATTCTCTTCAGCATATTTCATCCGGTACGCTACCCATCTATAGTCGACAGGGAAAGCAATAAACGCCATGTCTTGGGGCAGACATTCCTGATAATGATTATTGGAGACCCTGAAGCCGGCCTTATTCCAATCGAAAATGCCCACTAAACAATGATAAGTTTTCGCCTCTGCCATCTGACTGGACAAAGGGTTGAATGGAAAATAAACTTTGCCCGGATATTTTTTCGCCAATAAATAGGCCTGGCTATGAATATCATGACGGAGCGCTGTCGCAAGATCAAATGAATTCCTTATGGATGTCGCTTGCAGGAAAACCAGGCCAACCATCAAAATAACAAAAGTACCCAGACAGAATTTCTGGAAATTTCTTAAAAGACCGTTGCCGTTATTACCGCCAAGCGCGTACTTATACAGAAAAAGGCAAAATGCCGTTACTAGAAAATACAGCATGGGGCTGTAGGCGTTTTCAGCACCGCCCACTTTAACCCGTAAAAGCACCGAAACGGGAAACATGAATACAGAAACCAAAAGGAAAATACACCAGGGGTTTTCATTAATTAATGTTTTTCTATTCAATTGGACACCAGCTTTGCGGCAGACGATTAACAGGTAAACCAGACAAAGCGTGAGGAATGAGAAAAAAAACCAGGACTGAGCCAAAACATCTTTTGTCACACCCAATAATGCCAGAAGGCGATTGTCTTTAATCCACGGCGTGTGGGCGGGAATCAAAAAGGTGTTAAAAAAAAAGGCCCGGGCATCGGATACCCACAAGGTTAAACCTCCAAGTAATGCCATAAACACAAAGAAATAAAGCAAGTACTGACAAGCCTCCTTTCTTCCTTCAGAGAGGCAAATATAAACAAACAAGGCTACCACCAGGGGAATGCTTGTCTGTTTGGATCCGATCGAGAGGGCTGTAAAAAGGGCTGACAATTCATAAGTTAACCCTTTGGCATGTTTTTGCTTCTTTGCGTAAAGGAAGAGACAGGCCATCCCGGCGAATCCCAGGGTCGGCGCATCAGCGTGGATCGTAAACGCCGAATAGGTCAAACTCTCCATGTTTGTGGTAAACAAACAAAACAAAACAAAAAAACCAAGAGTCAGAAGAAACCGTCGCGGGTGATTATTAGTTTTTAATAATAATGTCATTAACACCGGCAATAAATATAGAAAAACACTGATGGCGGACGCACCCATCAGGCAAAGATTGATCGAAGGGAGCAACAATGCGGGCAAATAGACAAAAGGGGTTACCGGTCCGTACATTTGTGACAGTATTGGACCGGTTTTATAGGGATAAAGGTCGTCACCCAAAAGAATTGAATAGCTCCAGGAAAGTCTGACGCCGTTCCAACACCCCTCGGAGATATAATATCCGATTCCCCCCTTGTGGGGGACCTTATGCCGATCTAGAGGCGCACTCATTATTTCCTGAATGATCAGGATGGCGGAAAAAATCAATGCCACTAAAATTAAATACCGGATGTATGAAACAGACTTCGTGTAAGCATTCAATTCAATTGACTCGTTATTTTAGGCGTTTTTTTGATTTGTGACATGGCAGAACAAAGGGCTTGATAACTCCGTGCGGATTGTCTTCAGAAGCAATACACACACCTCTCCGGCATCAGACGGTCGATCAAGGCCTCCAAAAGCATGGGGCACGCTCTTTTTTTTCTATAGCAAGACCGTCCTTGAGTGTCAATATGTCACTGGCCACCATATGCATTTTGAAGGGCTTTTCAAAAAAGGGCGTCAAGGCCGAAGCAATCCTCAACCAGGCGGAAAAACTCAAATACACCTGCCCGTTTTACTGGACGGTATATCAAACAACTGCGTTGGGTTTAAGGTTTGATAGAGCCAGATATGAAAATATATATTCTAAGGCAATTGCCGCCGAACCATGCAACTATATATACTTTTTTCAAAAAGCAAAATACCTGCTCAACAGATGGTTTGGTGAAGATGGAGAGTGGGAAAGATTTGCTTTGACTGTTGCCGATAGCACAGGTGGAGAGAAAGGAGACATTCTCTATGCACGAATTGTATGGTATATCATGACCTATTTTGATTTACGTGATCATAATACACGTATTAATTGGGATCGAGTGCAAAGAGGCTTTGATCTCATTCATAACATAAAACAGCCGGAACCAAATCAAGAGCATAAAGATACTGGCATTGTTTACAGTCTAATTAATTTCAAAGATGTAAAATACCAGGCAATTTAACACAGCATGTTGCTAATAAAGGGAATACTGATACATTGTCGCCGATTAATGGTTGACTTGCCTTTTTTAAAGTTAGCATTGGCGGCCGAGCCTGGGTCATCTATCAATCCAAAGACGGTTGGAACCGTGAACTCACCGCTTGCGAGGGCCGCAGGATCTTGTCGGCAGAGAAGTGAACGGGAATTCGTTGTTGACGAATGGCAATCTGAGTGTGCACTTAGATGTACATCTCATAATGGAGAAAAAGCATGAAAGAACTCAGCTGAAAAACAGGGCAAAGCCCTGTTGTCTTCGTATCAGATATTCACTTTGGAGCCAATCGAGAAGAAGACGTGGCTTCATTTGTTAAGGATGCCTTAAACCCGGATATCAATCCGGACAGGCAGGTGATCATCGTAGGCGATATTACCCGGAATGCCACGGAAGACGAATTTAAGACCTCAGAAACGTTTATCCTGCAATTACTTGACGGAGATCTGAAACTTGTTTTTTCCCTGCAGTTTGCTCCAGGGTCGAATCATTATGTTTGAGCGAAATATTCGGGTTAGCGTTTTGATCTTTATTGATAATCAGAAATAATCTGTCTTGCATGTGCAGCCAGGTGGCTGGTGCCAAACACGACTCGTGAAATATCCGGGGCCGGGGAGCCAGGTCACCTTGCCAACAGCCTGTCCCTTTGCTATCATTCTAAATTAAAAACTGATTTCAACCTTGATTTTCTTAAAAAATATGTTAAAACAAAAAAAGATAGTATCTTTTTTGGGGGCGTCCAACACTAATACTGAAGGGGTTGCATGAAGAAAATTCTCTCCGTAAGTGTAGATACGCTTATACTTAACAAAATCTCCAGCCTGCTTCGAAAACACGAACACGCCAGTAATTATGATATCCTTACGGCGGAAAGCCTTCAGGAAGCTGATACCACACTCAAAAAGACAAAAATCGATATTGTTATTATCGACTTGTTCGCCCCCTCCACGAGCGACCTTGAATTACTCAAAACGATCACGAAAAATAACGCTCGTATTCCTTTTATCGTTATGACCTTCTTTGAATCCGGTGAGATTGAGTCCACCATCAGGTCCATTCGCGAAATTCGATACTTTGAAAAGCCGGTCGATTTTACGGCCCTGACAGACAAAGTGGTGCAGGAAATGGCAGGTGGCGTCGGCGGCGTCTTTCATGGCATCAGCCTGGCTTCTTTTCTCCAGATGTCGGAAATCGAAGGCGCCTCCTGTACGCTGAAGGTAAAAGCAGGGGGACAGGAAGACGGTCGACTCTATTTGCAAAACGGCACCCTGGTAGCGGCGGCGGCCGGGGCCGTCAGCGGAGAAGAAGCTGTATACGAAATACTCGGCTGGAACAGGCCGACGATCGAGATTGATTATCCCGACCTGAACATTTCCAGGGAAATTGATCAGCCGCTGATGCACCTCCTGATGGAAATGACGAGACGACAAGATGCAAAAGTCGGTAAGGTCGTACACCAATCCGGTAAGATCAGTTACAGACCGGTGCAGGACGGAGATACGGCAGATACCCGGGAAGACACCGAAAAAATGCAGGCTGTCATCGAAAAACAGAAAGCCGCTGCCGAGAAAAAAAAGGCTGCTGCTCAAAAAAAGCAGGCTGACATCCAAAAACAGAAAGCCGCTGCCGAGAAAAAGAAGGCTGCTGCTGAAAAAAATCAGGCTGACATCCAAAAACAGAAGGCCGCTGCTGAAAAAGAAAAAGTCGCCCTCGAAAAACAGAAAGCCGCTGCCGAGAAAAAGAAGGCTGCTGCTGAAAAAAATCAGGCTGACATCCAAAAACAGAAAGCCGCTGCCGAGAAAAAGAAGGCCGCTGCCCCCCGGGAGGCGCAGGAAAGCCCGCCCGCTGAGCCGGCTGAAAAAACCAGGGCCGAATCGGATAAAGCCCCGGCTGCCGATGAACCTCGGGCCACCGGGACCATCATTCCGTGGTGGAAAAGCAAAAAGTTTCGCTATAGCATCATTGCGGGAATATCGGGTTTCGTCTGTCTGGGGCTTCTTGCCTTTTTCTTTTCGAGCTCTGGCGAACAATCCCCCGGTGAAGATGCCGTCAAACCGTTGAAGACCGTCGAGGCGGTACGGGGCAAGCTTCCCGTCGCGAATGCCGGCAATACGGATCGATCCCCCGGTAAAGATGCCGTCAAACCCTTGACTTCAGGGACCGCCGAGACGGCACGGGTCAAGCTTCCCGTCGATAATACCGTCACTGCGGGACGTTTCTATGTAAACACAAATTATAAAGACGCTACCATTACGCTTCCTGACATCAAACAAGAATACAGCCCCGGCATGCGGCTGGCACCGGGTAAATATAAAGTAATCGCAACGGCACCAAACCACGCGCCAATAGAAAAAACCGCTATTGTCTCAGCAGGAACTGACAACAAAGTCGACATAGCGTTTCCCCCTGATCTGGGTACCCTCTATGTTACTACCAAACCATCCGGTGCCGTTATCAAAATAATGAATTATGATAAGGAATTTCAACAGGGGATAGAACTACCGGCAGGTAAGTACCAGATTGACGCTGAATCAGGCTTTGCCAGGGCAAGTGAATGGGTCACCGTTTCAGCTAATGAGAAAAACAGCGTATCCTTATCGTTAACCCAGGCTGAAGTCTTTACAAACTCCCTGGGTATGAACTTCAAATGGATCGGTCCCGGAAGTTTTACGATTGGCAGCCCGACAACTGAAACCGGGCGTGCCATGGACGAATATCAGCACAAGGTTACCATAAGCAAGGGGTTCTACATTCAAACCACAGAGGTAACCCAGAAACAGTGGGCCAGGCTGATGGGCAACAATCCATCTTATTTTACAGGTTGCGGCGATAACTGCCCTGTGGAAAATATTTCCTGGCTGGGTGCCCAGGAATTCATAAAAAAATTAAAAGCAAAATATAACATGAATTACGATATGCCCACGGAAGCGGAGTGGGAATATGCCTGCCGCGCCGGAAGCAAAACAGCCATATATACCGGCCCCCTGAGCATCTTGAGTCTTAATACCGGCGTGGAATTGGAGCCTATTGCCTGGTATGGCGGAAATAGCTGTGCGGATTACTCCGGGGCCGATGACTGCTCCGACCGAAAAGGTGCGAAGATCAAATGCCAGCGCTGCGGAACACAACCTGTTGGAACGAAAAAACCCAATGCCTGGGGTTTATATGATATGCTGGGCAATGTCTGGGAATGGTGTTCAGACTGGTATAACAATTTTCCCGGCGGTTATAATACAGGCCCTGTTACAGATCCCAGGGGACCGTCCGTAGGCACACACCGCATAATCAGGGGGGGGGGCTGGTTTAGCGGGGCTGCACAATGCCGGTCAGCATTCCATGACAGGAGTGCGCCCACCGCTACGAGTAAGGGCGTGGGGCTTCGGGTAATTATACGCGACTAAACTAATACATGTAAGGATCTCCTGGATATGCCCTGAAACTGTATTTCATGGGTCCGGACATCTTTTTGGTAGACATGAAAGAAAGTATGCCTCCCAGGGCATTCATGCTTTTCATCTTCGGAATTACTGTCTCTCCCTCGAGCACCGCTTTTCCTGAGCAAAAATCAGCAACAGGACCTTTAAAAAATAGTTTCATCTCAACCGGGGTCGAGGTCCGTGCTTTTCCCCACCATTTTTTCACATGAAAATGGCTCTTTACGGTACCATTTATCGTAAAGGTTCCTATGCTGTTTAAAAATAAAGAACCTGTAAACGGCTCAAGCTGTTCCATCCTGAAACCTACTTTCATGGGAAGAAAGCCGACGCGTACTTTAACCTTGAATGGCGGCATATCAATACTGCCGTTTTCAAGTCTCTTGGAAGACAAATTTGCTCCGATAGACATTGTGGTTGTGTCCGGCAGTTTGACTTCCTGTTTCAAATTTTCAATCTCAACCATCCCGTCAACGTGCCAGTCTTTCATCTTGATCACAAAATCATCTTCCGGATTCTGTGCGTCAGATACAGGACGAACTCCGGTGCTGCACAATGTCGTCTCATCCAGAGGCGCGCCGTCAAATCTGTCTTTCATCCAGGCTATTGCGTATGGTGCCACCTGGAACAGCGGGACCATATGCTCGGCCGTCGGAAACACCTGGAAAGAAACATCCATACCCATTTCGCAATAAGTCTCTTTTAAATCCAGGGCAGGATCCAGAGGAGAAAACGGATCGGCTGTCCCGTGATACAAATAAACAGGCGCGTTAATCGGGCTTTTGCCGAGCTTCATGCTCTCGACAATCGCGGACACCTCGGGGAACATTGTAATTAAATCATCTATATTAAGTTGATCATTTGTTAGGTCTTTGATTTTGATATGCATATATATTTTCAGCCCATCCCACACACACACATCCCTTGCGCCTTCAAAGGCTGCAAACCCCCCCTCATTTACAAGATCATACAACGGCACTTCATTGGGATACTGGTAATACAGCCCGGCTAAAAATGAAAATAAACAGACGGCTCCCGGTCCGCCGTCCATGACTCTTCCCACCTCTATGAGATCACAGGGAATACCGCCCGCGATAACACCAACCAGATTCAAATCAGGCATATAAGATGGTTGAAGCTGGCCCGCCCACGCTGCGGTCTGCGCGCCCACGTCGTATCCCCAGGTAACGACTTTGTCGCTAAAGCTGAACGGGGAGTACGGAATCTGCCTTGAAGCCTTAACGATATCCAATACGGCATAACCCTGGTTATAACCGTTACAGTATGATGGATACGCACCAGTGGTATATCCGGGATAATCACTTATTACCACGGCGTAACCTGCTTTCAGAATGGCTATAATATTGTCGTTTTCCCAGTAGTTACCTGACCTGAGCTGAAAAGAAGGAGCGCATTTCTGACCAAGCCCTTGAGTGGAGGGGCAATAAATAACCACGTTCCCATGATCCCAGGCCACAGGCGCTATGACGGTACCTGTCACGGCGTTTGCCCTGCCAAGTGCATCAGAAGACCGATACATTATCTGCCATGAATCAAACGGGGGGGCTTCAGGAATCACGACCTTTGCTTTTATGGATCTGATAAGGTCACCATGAACGCCTGCCGGCAGTGGAGACGGCTCTGTGTAAAAAGACTTTACAGAGAAGCCCTTTTGGGATTCAGCAATGGCCGGAGCGGCGAACAGCAATGCCGATATTATTATCAATAACAGGACCGCCGGAGACCTACTGATTCTTATCATTTTATTCCCCCCTTATGCTGAATTGCTATTAACAACAGTCCGGATTAGTACATATAAGGCTCTGTTGGATATGCCCTGAAGCGGTATTTCATGGGCCCGGACATCATTCTAGTGGACATGAAAGAAAGAATGCCTCCCAGAAAATTCATGCTTTTCATCTTCGGAATTACGGCCTCGCCCTCAATCACCACGTTTCCTGAGCAAAAATCAGCAACAGAACCTTCATAAAACAGTTTAATCTCAACCGGGGTCGAGGTACGTGCTTTTCCCCAGAATTTTTTCACATGAAGATGGCTCTTAGCGACACCATTTATCGTCATGATTCCGTCGCTGCTTAAGTATATAGAACCCCTAATCGGCCCAACCTGTTCCATCCTGGTGCTTACTTTCAGTGGAAGAAAGCCGACACGTGTTTTAACCTTAAATGGAGGCACATCAATAGTGCCGTTTTCAAGTCTCTTTGAAGACATATTTGCGCCAACAGACATTGTGGTTGTTTCCGGCAGTTTGATTTCCTGCTTCATCTTTACAATCTCAACCATCCCGTCAACGTGCCAGTTTTCCATTTTAATCACAAAATCATCATCCGGATTCTGTGCGTCAGATAACGGACGGGGTCGGGTGCTGCACAATGTCGCCTCATCCAAAGGCGCGCCGTCAAATCTGTCTTTCATCCAGGCTATCGCGTATGGGGTTACCTGAAACACCGGGATAATATGCTCGGCCGTGGGAAACACCTGGAAACAAACATCCATACCCATTTCACAATAAGCCTCTTTTAGAGCCAGGGACTGCTCCATCGGAACAAACGCATCAGCTGATCCGTGATACAAATAAACAGGCGCGTTAATCGGGCTTTTACCGAGCTTCATGCTCTCGGAAATTGCGGCCACCTTGGGGAACTTTTTAATTAAATCTTCTATCGTAAGGTGATCCCTTGTTAAATCTTTGGTTCCGACACCCATATATATTTTCACCCCATCCCATATACATATATCCATTGCGCCTTCAAAGGCCGCACGCCCCCCCTTAGTTACAAGATCCAGCAACGGAACTTCATTGGGATACTGGTAATACAGCCCGGCTAAATATGCCAGCAGATAAACGGCGCCCGGTCCGCCGTCCTGGAGTATTTGCGCATTTATGAGATCAGCGGGAACACCGCCCGCTATAACACCAACCAAATTCAAATCAGGCATATAAGACGGCTGAAGCTGGCCCGCCCACGGTGCGGCCTGCCCGCCCTGGGAGTATCCCCAGATAACGACTTTGTCGCTATAGCTGAATGGGGAGTAAGGAATCTGTCTTGACGCCTTAACGATATCCAGTGCGGCATAACCCTCGTTATAACCGTTAAGGAATGATGGATACATACCGTTGGTATATCCGGGATAATCGGTTATTAACACGGCGTAACCCGCATTAAGAAGGGATATAATATTTTCGTTTTCCCAGTAGTTACCTGCCCTGAGCTGAAAAGAAGGAGCGCATTTCTGAGAAAGCCCTTGAGCGACGGCGCAATAGATAACCACGTTCCCATGATCCCAGGCCTCAGGCACTATGACGGAACCTGTCACGGCGTTTGGCCTGCCAAGATAATCAGAAGACCGATACATTACCTGCCATGAATCATACGGGGGGGCTCCAGGAATCACGACCTTTGCTTTTATGGATCTGATAAGGTCACCATGAACGCCTGCCGGTAGTGGAGACGGCTCTGTGTAAAAAGACTTCACAGAGAAGCCCTTTTGGGATTCAGCAATGGCCGGAGCGGTGAACAGCAATGCCGATATCATTATTAGTAACAGGACCGCCGGAGACCTACTGATTTTTACCATTTTGTTCCCCCCTTATGCTGAATTGTTATTAATAACAGTAACGATGATTTTTGTTCAGGAATTTGTCTGTCTTTTGCACCACAACTTATGATAATTTTTAGTGTAACAGTTTGAAAAAAATAATACAAATGATGTTAATAATCTTTTTCTTAAACTTTATTTTTGTATATGAAAATCTTTTTTCTGCCCCACCTGAATCGACCTGACATAACCGTCCCAATAGCCCATCAACATGTAGCGCCCAGAATAAGATTGACACACAAGGCCGTACATGCTATAGATAAAGACCATAAAAGCAAGTTCTTATCTTTTATTTTTGAAAATTTCACTCTGGTAGATTAACCTGGAAGGTGATCCCCAATGAGCCCCGACAACAGTGAACAACGGAAATACAAGAGGCTTTACTTCCCAACGGATGAAATGATTCGAGCCGTTTTTTCATTTTCAGATGACAAGCAACTGATTTTTGACTCAAAGGTATTGAACCTGAGTGAATTAGGGCTTGGGTTGGTGGTGCGCAAAAGCGATACCAACGCGGCCGACGACCTTAAGGCTGGAGACATTTTGCACCTCAAGGAGATTGTCGGGAATCCTGATCTGAAATTTGTTCGCGAAATTAAATCTGAAATCCGGTGGGTCGCGAATGCTCAATGGATGGACAATATCGGGTTTGGATGCGAATTTATCGACATTCCTGCTGAACTGAGAGGAAAAATAAATTCCTTTATAAACGTCGCCGAAGAAACAATGGATAACTTATTTGTTCCACTCGATGAACTGGGCCCCTCGAAAATGGACTGAAGTTTCCGGGGGCCTGTTTTTTTTGACCAATCCGGATCGGCCCCCGATTTCTGAGACAACAGCCTGCCTTTATCCTGCTTGATTGATCTTTACTTTTGATAATAAACATCCCATGCCGGTTCCAGCTCTTCTCCGTGCGCGGATACGCATTGAAAATAATGGCTGGCTGCCTGATTTCTCGGCTTATATACCCCGGAGACCGCCCGGTGGTCCGGGTTGATAGCTGACGTTGTTGCCGCATACCTGGCGTCAGTCGGTAAGATCGGCAGAGACTACAGATGCAAACAAAACAGACGTGCAAGTTTGATTGAACATCGGCTACCCTCCTTGGTATGTAGTTTAAAAGCACGGGCACTGTATTGCGATTCAGCATCGAAAATCAAGGAAAAGACAGAAAATACATCTTCCTGTTTAAAAACAAAGGCTCTGAAGGTAAGTCAGGGCTTTTGCTTTGCAGATTAAGCATATACCATCACATAAATAAATCTGTTTAATCATATCTATATGTTGTAAAGAAGCCGTGTTATAATCACCCATACTCAGTATTGATGAGTTAATAGATACTTGGGAGGACTATCAAATGCAGGATAGCCCTATCGTTAAAACAGAAGGATTAACAAAGCGGTTTGGCAAGGCTTCCAGACAAATACTGGCTGTTGATGATTTGAGTATAGAGGTACGGCGGGGTAATATTTTCGGTTTTCTGGGGCCCAATGGCTCAGGCAAGACAACAACCATCGGTTTGCTACTGGGTTTGATCCGGCCGACATCGGGCGCTATAGCGCTTTTCGGACGGGACGTCAGTCGGGATTTGCCCTCGCTGCTGCGGCGAACCAGTGCTGTGCTTGAAAACGCTTCTTTTTATCCCTACCTCTCCGGGCGTAATAATATAGAAATTTTTGCCAGAATGACCGGCGGCGTGCCGGATCGTCGTGTAGACGAGGTGCTTGAAACGGTCGGTTTAAAGAAAAGGGCCGGGCGCAAGGCCGGGACATACTCGCTGGGAATGCGGCAGCGGCTGGCTATTGCCGTCGCCCTGCTCAACGACCCGGAGCTTATCATTCTGGATGAGCCGACCAACGGGCTGGATCCTTCCGGCATCATTGAAATCAGGGACTTAATAAGTGAGTTGGGGCAGCAGGGTAAGACGATATTCCTTTCCAGTCACCTGCTGCATGAAGTGGAGCAGGTCTGCAATCATGTCGCCATCCTGAATAAGGGCAGGGTTATCGCCCGGGGACCGGTGGATGAGCTGTTGCATCGTGGCAGGAAGCTCCGGATGCGTGTTTCGGATGTTAATGCGGCCGTTACACTGCTGAAGGATGCAGCGTGGATAAAGACCATAGAAACGGGGGCGGAGGGGGGCGTCGTCTTCATGGAGGTTGATGAAGAAAGATTCCCTGATGTCAACGAGATGCTTGTAAAAGGGGGGATCCGCGTCTTTGAGATGAAAACGTCCGAAGGATCTCTGGAGGACTTCTTCCTGGAAACGATTGCAGAAGAAAAGGCAGCGGGGGCGGGCAATGTTTAGAATGATCGGCATTGAGATGTTCAAGCTCAAGAAGAGACGGATGCCCTATGTTATGCTGTTGCTGCTGCTGGCAATCATTGTTATTCCATTACTGGAAAGGTATTTGAGCGGGGAAACACCGGCAGAGACCCTGGTGTTGCAGGATGCGATGACCAGCACCTTTACCGCAGTGCCTGGCCTGGGCATCATTCTGGTGGCTATACTGGCGGCTTCGATGACCGGTGCAGAATACGGATGGGGAACACTGCAGCAGACACTGGCAAGGGGTACGAGCCGTAATCAATACCTGACGGCCAAACTGCTGGCGATCGCCATCGTTGTCTTTGGCGGCGTACTGACAGCCGTACTGGTCGGCATGCTTGCCAATATAATCACCGGCACTTTAATAGAGGGCGTTATTGACTGGAATGGCTTCACCGGCTATTTCTTCGCTTCGCTGGGGCGTACATTGCTGATGCTGGCGGTTTATACGTCTATGGCCGTTTTTTTTGCCGTGCTTATGCGATCTTATGCAACCGGGATGGCGGTAACGGTTGCCTGGTATATCGGCGAGTCAATCACCATAAGCCATCTTTCCATCGCCAACAGCTGGTGGCCGGAGGCCGCCAGATATTTTATTGGTTATAATATCAATAATCTGATGACCATGAACGCGGCTGATCTGTTCATTGAAACAGCGCCGTGGTGGCAGTCCTGCGCCATCCTGCTGGCGTATATGATCGTTATAATAACCGCTACCTATTACCTGTTCCGCCGCCAGGATTTAACCGCGCAGGAATAATTTTTCTGGGGTATCGAAAAGGCGTCGCTTTAGCGCTGGGGCCTTATTCTTGTCTGGTGGAGACGGGGGAGGGCATGGCATTCGTCTTTTGCGGAACAAAACCGAAACAATCTATCGCAAATATATTTTTACGTTCACCAAAATATTATATCCCGCTAAAGCATCCAAAGAACAATCCGGGCTAGTGACCTTGCCGTAAAAGCGCTTCAAGCATTTTGTCCGCCCGGTTTTTTATGGTTTCATGAAGTAATGTGGCCACCGATTCGTTGTATTCTCTAGTCTGTGCCTGAACCTCGCCGAGCTTGTTCAGAACACGACGGCAGCTTTCCGCCATTCGTTCCCGTATCACCGGCCAACCCAGTCCGGTCTTTTTGGCCATCTTCTTCCAGTCACCAATCGTGAAGGCATTGACTGAGTCGCAGCCGCCGATCTTCATCGCGAGATTCCTGGAAAGGTTAGGCCAGGCAAGTGTGCAGACAAGATCATAATAGGGAGACAACCGTCGTTCGCCACCGGCATACAATAATGCGAAGTTCTTGCCATGCGCATCGGCATTGCCGATTAATACATTGAAAATCAGTCCGTTGATGAAGTCGGGGATATCAAGAACAGGCGCAGTGGACCAGTCCCGAAGCAGAGAAATGCACTCGCCGAGCGTCGGGCCTCCCTCTGCCTGGTACTTTCGCTCCGGCGGAAATCCCAGTGCCTGGCAGAAGTCCTCCTGGTGGAGTCGGGTCGTATGGCCGGCTTCATCGGTTGTCCGGTCATATCGTTGAACCAGAAGGCACTGTTTTCTTCCGATCAAACGATATTCGGTATCGGGTGCGTTCAAGCCGACTGCCTGAGCCAGCGTCATGCAGAAAAGTTCGTTGACGGCCAGTCCGGCAAAGCGATCCGGTTCCGGTTTCAGTATGTGGGTGCTGGGCGTATCACCAAGAGGCAGACAGATACCGTTCTGATGAACGATAACCGGCAGCTTGTCCTGGGCTCCGGCGAGTGAGAGGCGCAGTCCCTCCACACCGGCCATTAAGGGCCGATCAGGCAATTCGGCGATGAGCTTTTGCAACTCCGGTTCGGTCAGTTCGCGGTGTCGGGCGTTCTTCGGATCCGTCGGGGAAATGCCTTCGGGAAGCAGACTGACAGCGCCGGCGCACTCTCCGCCTATTCGCTCCAGCATGGCAAAGTCATTGGTGCGGCTGATTCCAAGGATCTCGGCTATCTTTTCTCGCGGGCCCTCTTCAGGCAGTATGCCGGCAAAGAAAGGCCTGGCCTTTTTTCCCGGGAACACCTCGCTTTGGAGTGGCAGTGAACGGGAGAGGGGTATGGCATTCGGCTTTTCAAGCCATGCCTGATCATAGGTGAATTGCAGCAAGCCGCTATCATCTTGTTGGAGGCTTCCGACCCTCTCGTTGTTCAGATAAACGATCAGGTTATTCATAGCGTTTTGCCTTGGCCGGTAATCTGGAGTTTGAGGCCCAGCGCCTGGAGAACCTGCAGGATTTTTCCGATTTGGCAAGTCGGCTTGCCGTTTTCAAGATCACTAATGAAGCGCAGACCCGTCCCGCAGGTCAACGCCAGGTCCTTCTGGGTGACTTTCAATTCTCTGCGCCTGGCACGAATAGCAGCGCCAAGCTGTTCTGGATTTATAATATTCATGTTACCGATCGGGAATATATCGCCCTGTGAAGTGGTTGTCAAGGAAAATATTACCGAACGGTAATATAGTTTATTGCATAAACTCTTTTGATTATAAAAATTACCGATCGGGAATATTTAAGGTTTGTCCTGCCTGTCTCATGCAGGCACTTTTATATGGACGGCAACCCTGTTCCCATAGGTGTTAAGCAGAGGATGCTGGGGCATGAAAACCGGAAGATCCTCAAGATTTCTTTGAAAGCAGGTTCCAACGTCTATTTTCATTTAGCTGAAACGTCCCCCTGATTAAAGATACCACCATATTGCAATAAAGAGAGCTCCTGTTATCGCTCCTTAATGGATTCGATAAAGGTTCTTGAAAAACGATTTTAATATCCTGGTGGCCGGATCCAGTTGAAGATAAAAGCCTGCAACCCCCTTGTTGTTTTTACGATAGACTTTTGCCTCTTCTTCTGACCAGAAGAAAACACAAGCGGGTCAGTATTGATTCCTGATACCTTTTGCAAAAACCTTTATATCCTTGATTGGTAAAAATATTAAAGGGTTGCTTGTTTTATCGGTCACCTGAAAACGCATTGAATCATCTATTTTAATTTTTATGGGTTTTTGAGAATTGGCACAAGCCGATTCCACGGTCACCTGGACTTTATCTTCCATTAAATGCCCTCGCACGAAGGGCGCTCCAAAGGAGTCTGCCGCTCAAGGCGCCCAGACCTGCTCTCCGGTAGCATAGGTAACTTTGAATTTTGTTTCTTCAACAGTAACCGGATAAGCCCAGGTAACATGTCCTGCCTGATTCCTTACGATCCACATCTGCATTTTTCCGATTTTCGCCAATATCTTATTTACCCTGTCTATTGGCATGGATAGTTTTTGGGATATATGTTCCGGGGAAACAGGCTGCCTGAGACGGGTAAGTTCAAGAATCAGAAAATCCCTGACCTTGTAATGGCCTCTGGAATAGATTAATGGAAAGACAAACTTCATGATCAGGCCCTCAACCACACCGTTAAAAACGCAAAGCCAAAAAGGTATGGGGATCATTAATCCGCCGACACCGAATAGTGTTTTTGTTTTCATTAAAGGATCCTCCTTTTTGATGCAATTTTTATCCCGATTTTTCGTAATGGCAGGTGGCTACCTTTTAAAGCCATCATCCTTCCCAAGCTTAAGTTATAGGCCTGACCTTACACTTTTTCATTACCTCGTATAATCCACCCCAAAAAAAGCAAAATTTATACCATCATGTAAACTAAGTTTTTACAAAAAGTTATGTTAAAAAAAGCTGAAAGTGTTTATATGCTGACACATTTGTGTTAATATATAAACAAATTTTAGGGATAATCAAAAACAGTCAGGATCAAACAGGCTATGATAACCAGACGCTTGGGCCCTATGGAAAAATCGCTCTGGCTGATAGACAGGGTCTGCCGCATCAACTTTGTCATGCACGCCGGCATCCGCGGACCGCTGTCTCCCGAATCATTGCGCGCGGCTCTGGATTCTGTCCAGCAACGCCACCCCCTGCTTCGTGTGCGTATTGTGAGAAAAGGCTGGTCCGGACTTTGTTATGAAAGCAGCCATGTGCCGAGAATCCCCCTGCGGGTTGTGGACGGCCTGGAAGCATCCTGGGTGGCCGAGGCCGAATATGAGTGCAATACTCTTTTCCCCACCGAACAGGGGCCGCTGGTGCGCTGCGTGCTTGTCCGGCATGAAGAAGAACGATCCACCCTGCTGGTTTCTTTTCATCACTCGATTGGTGACGGAATGTCCGGGGTGTATCTGATCCGGGATCTGCTTGACGCGGCCTCCGGAACCATCAGGGGAAAACATGACCGCCTGCCCGATCTTGATCTCAAAGAGCCAATGGAAGCGTACCTGCCCCCTGAGATGAAAGCCTGGCACGGCTGGTGGCGTTCCGGCCTTGTTCTTTGCCGGCTCATCGGTTCCCTGTTTCAAGGTGTCCCGGCAAGACCGAAACGGGATAGATGGGCTTTTCCGACAAAGAGAAACGCTTATATTGTTTCACACCAGTTGCCTCTAACAGTTGTTGAGCCCCTGCTCACAAGAGCACGAAAAGAAGGGACAACGGTTCACGGTGCCCTGACGGCAGCCTGCCTTTTTGCGATCAATAACGATCTTAATACCAGAAAAGACCGCCTGTTCATGCCATCAGCCGATACCAACATACGCAAGTATTTATCCCCTCCGGTTCACGACGATGTAGGACAGTTTGCCTCGGCCTGCACCTGTTTTTGCCGGGTGGGGGAAAGCAGGGACTTCTGGCAGGTTGCCCGGGATGTCGGGACTGCTCTCAGGGAAAGAATCCACCAGGGCGAACCCCTGGAATTCTCCATGTTGCTGGAAAAAGCAGACGTTCTGTTTCGCCTGTTTGGCACGGGAACGCCGGCCAGCCTGCTCCAGGCGTTTATGTATGAGCTGCTCGCTTCCGGTGCTACAGACTTGAGCAACCTCGGCCTGGTTGACATGCCAGCGGATTATGACGGCCTTGCGGTCGAGACCATCGGTTTTGCCTCATCTTTATCGACCATGAGTTCCATGGCCTGCTTTGCGGCAACCATAAAAAACCGCCTGGCCTGGAACTTTGTCGGCATGGCGCCTGTTTATGATAAACGCCATACTGAAAAGATTGCCCGAAACGCCGTTGAAATATTAAAAACAAAGATATAAATCGCCTATCAATTAAGGGGATGGCTAGGCTATCTTATTTGCAAATGATAAAAAATCTTTTTGGGCGGGTTAAAAACAGGTATAATATAAAAATGTTTATCTGTTATTCGCCAGACCCTGTTGCATAGATATTATGATAAGCCTCATACCCAAAAACGATGCCAGACAGGCA
Source organism: Desulfosudaceae bacterium (assembly GCA_963674745.2). Classification (GTDB taxonomy): domain Bacteria; phylum Desulfobacterota; class Desulfobacteria; order Desulfobacterales; family Desulfosudaceae; genus JBFMDX01. The sequence continues at coordinate 976,606 of CAXXDV010000003.1, forward strand.
CTGCGCATGCGACGTGCCTTTTTGGCGCTTACCGGATATATCTTTGTATTTATCTCCACTCTGATCTGTTATTTTGCCGGCGTTACAGGCCGCATTTCGCTTACCGGTATTCTTCTGTTTTACCTGGCGCTTCTGATTTTCAACACCGGTATTCTTGTCTCGATTTATTCCGGCCTGAACTTAAAAAGCAAAGACCCCAGCCTGACGGTGCTGCAGTTGTTTATCGCTATCTGCTGGGCCACGCTGATGACTTATTTTATTAATGATACTTTTCGCGGCAGCATGACCGCAATCTATATATCAATGTTCATGTACGGTATATTCCGCCTGAAATTTCGAGATTTTCTTGTCCTCGTATTTGCAGCAGTGGTTTTATATGTGTTGGCCATGATCCTGCTGCATCATAATTATCCTGAGGCAGTGGACATCCCGACCGAAATTGTTCGAACCGTCATTTTGTTTATCGTTTTGCTGTGGGTTTCATATATCTCAGACTACGTTTCCTCTTTAAGGCGGAAGATACAGCGGCTTGCGTCCAGAGACCCGCTGACGAACGTTTATAACCGCCGCGAAATTTTTGAAATCGTCAAACGGGAAAAATCTTTCTCTGACCGTTCGGGACTTCCTTTTACCCTCTGTATTCTTGATCTTGACAATTTCAAGCAAGTCAATGACACATACGGACATCAGGCAGGTGACAGCGTCTTAAAATTATTTACCCGGACGATTAAAGAGAATATCCGCGCCGAGGATTATCTGGGAAGATACGGGGGAGAGGAATTTTTTGTCTTGTTTGTGAGTATTGACTGCAATGATTGTAACCCCGTCTGTGTCGAGCGGCTGCTGTCAGCGACAAGACAACTGTCTTTCCCGGACATTGACCGCAACCTGCAGATAACCATATCCATCGGTGCTGCTTCCTATATCCCTGACGGTGGCTCAGTTGAGGACCTGATTGCAAGGGCGGATGAAGCGCTTTACCGGGCCAAGACAAACGGCAAAGACAGAGCCGAATTTAATAAAGCCGGTGGAAAATAATTATCATCGGCGATTACTCTATCTTTGACCGGCGGTTATCCTACCCGTTGCCGGTATCACGAATATTGAAAATGGCCATTGCCAAGTATTTTAATATTTACGTGTTGTGAAGTAATTTTACCCGGTTCAATGGCGTGCCCTGTATTCTTCGAGTGCTTTTTGAATTTCGTCGAGCATGTCTTTTGAAAAGCCTTTCCGTTCATTTTTTGTTGAACTGCTTTGCTTGCCTTTTCGATAGTTTTTGAACTGTCCGGGTACAAGCAGGGCCGATGTCATTATTAATACATCAGTAAATATAAGGCTCTCTTGGATAAGCCCTGAAACTGTATTTCATGGGACCGGACATCATTCTGGTAGACAGGAAAGAAACGATGCCTCCCAGCGCATTCATGCGCTTCATCTTCGGAATGACTGTCTCGCCCTCAAGCACCATTTTCCCTGAAGCGAAATCAGCAACAGGACCGTTAAAAAACAGTTTCATCTCAACCGGGGTCGAGGTACGTGCTTTTCCCCACCATTTTTGTACATGAAAATGGCTCTTTATGACACCATCTATGGTAATGTTTCCCATGCTGTCTAAGCGTAAAGAACCCGTAAACGGCTCAAGCTGTTCCATCGTAAAGCCAACTTTCATTGGAAGAAAGCCGACACGTACTTTAACCTTGAATGGCGGCATATCAATACTGCCGTTTTCAAGTCTCAAAGAAGACACATTTGCGCCACAAGTCATTGTGGTTGTGTCCGGCAGTTTGACTTCCTGTTTCAAGTTCTCAATCTCAACCATCCCGTCAACGTGCCAGTTTTCCATTTTAATCACAAAATCATCTTCCGGCTTCTGTGCGTCAGATACAGGACGATCTTTGGTGTTGCACAATGTCGTCTCATCCAAAGGCGCGCCGTCAAACCTGTCTTTCATCCAGGCTAACGCGTATGGTGCTACCTGAAACAACGGGATAAGATGCTCGGCCGTCGGAAACACCTGGAAAGAGACATTCATACCCATTTCACAATAATCCTCTTTTAGATCCAGGGCCTGATCCATAGGGATAAACGGATCAGCTGATCCGTGATACAAATAAACAGGTGCATTAATCGGGCTTTTGCCGAGCTTCATGCCTTCGACAATCCTGTACACTTTGGGGAACCCTGTAATTAAATCGTCTATCGTAAGTCGATCCTTTGTGAGATCTTTGGTTTTGATATGCTTATATATTTTTAACCCGTCCCACAAACACACATCCATTGCGCCTTCAAGGGCCGCACGCCCCCCATCATTTACAAGATCAAACAACGGCACTTCATTGGGATACTGGTAATACAGTCCAACGTAATATGAGAATAAATAACAGGCCCCAGGTCCGCCGTCGAGTACTCTGGCCACATCTATGAGATCAGCGCTAACAGAGCCCGCTATGACACCAACCAAATTCAAATCAGGCATATAAGACGGCTGAAGCTGGCCCACCCACGGTGCGGTCTGTCCGCCCTGGGAGTATCCCCAGACAACGACTTTGTCGCTATAGCTGAATGGGGCGTAAGGAATCTGTCTTGAAGCCTTAACAATATCCAGTGCGGCATAACCCTGGTTATAACCGTTACAGTATGATGGATACCCGCCAGTGGTATATCCGGGATTATCGCTTATCAACACGGCGTAACCCGCTTTAAGAATGGCTGTAATATTGTCGTTTTCCCAGTATTCACCTGCCCTGAGCTGAAAAGAAGGCGCGCATTTCTGAGCAAGCCCCTGAGTGGCGGCACAATAAATAACCACGTTCCCATGATCCCAGGCATCAGGCACGATGACGGTACCGGTCACGGCGTTCCCCCTGCCAACAGCAGTAGTAGACCGATACATTATCTGCCATGAATCAAACGGGGGTGCTTCAGGAATCACGATCTTTACTTTTATGGATTTGATAAGATCACCATGAACCCCTGCCGGCAGGGGAGACGGCTCTGTGTATAAAGACTTCACAGATAAGCCTTTTTGGGATTCAGCAATGGCTGGAGCGGCGAGCAGCAATGCCGATATCATTATTAATAACAGGACCGCCGGAGATCTATTGATTTTTACCATTTTGTTCCCCCCTTATGCTGAATTGTTATCAATAACAGTAATGATAATTTTTCCAGTGTAACCGTTTGAAAAAAGACAATAATGTTAATCCATCACCGCTCAGGCGCAAGGGCCGCTGAGGGCTGTCAGCTTCTGAACCGCAAAACCGGGATTACCTGCTGATCATTTCGCGAAAAGCCTGCAATCGGGTGGCCAGCTGGGCGGAACTGTTCGTGCCGTAATCTTTTTCCAGGTCCAGCACCGGAACACGGTTATCCGCCGAAAGAGACTCCTTTAGCATTTTGGTAAACCCGGCATAAGGGTCACAGAACTTTACCCGGGCCATAATAAGGCCCTGTATATTCATTTTATCAAGCACACCTGTCAGCAGTTCATAATTTCTCTTAAAATCATTCATAACGGACGGGCATGAAATCATTTGGAAGTATCTTTCCGCAACAGCCGAAAGTGGATCGTCGGCATTTTCGTCAATCTCTCCATGGTAATGCCTGGCGCCAAAACAGATGTTGTCTGCCGCCACAAAAAACCCCTGGCCTTCGATGAATGAAACAAAATCCGGCGAATCACAGGCACCGCCCAATATCATGACGCGGGGCCGTTGTTCCAGGCCGCTGTCTGCTGCTGACAATTCACCAATCAGGCTTTCCAGATAAACATTGAACGTTTCTTTGCGAGCAGCCATGCCGGCCCGCACAATCCGCATATATTCCGCACCGCTGATAAGCGGCGGGTCGCTTTTGCGAAATTCGTTCAGGTTAGCCATGAGCGTCCGGGTTTTGTTGTATATCTTTATTGAGTCCCAAATGTCCGAATCTCTGATCAAAATTGAATATTGATCATGCAGATACTGAATCAGTTTCTTCATGCTGTTGATAAACAGGTCCCGCCCGCCGGGAGTATTGGAGTGGTGCATCTCAAAATAATACAAGGGGATCTCCGATTTGTGGTACAGCAGGTCCGCAAGATTCAAATGGTGGTCACAGGCATTGGCCGCAATTACACCGTCGAAAAAGCCTGTTTGGTCTGTCAGCAGAATTTCCGCCGCAGCCTTGATATACGAACAGGTCATTTTATGGAGCTCGGCATCCGCGCAGGCCGTATCCGCAACCAAATTGGCGGTTATGCGCAAAGGCAGAATACCGGCGCTGTGGATGATTTCCTCCGGTATACCGGAACAGGTCAGGCCGACCACCGGTTTGCCACCTTTTTTCCATTGGCGGCTCCTGTCATTGTCCATTTTTTCCGAAAGTTCATTAAATACGGCAAGTGTATTCATCTTTTCTTCCTGCTTTGTTGCTGTTATGAAAAAAGCTTCAATATGTCCTTTTATATGGATTTCGCCTCGTTAAATCTGCCGAATCTGACTTTTTAATCCTGTCTCAAGTTCTGGAAATTTTCTTTACGGGCCAACCGGTGATAGGGCATTGATTTTTCGGGCTAAGACAACGCCTCTCTGACGCTTTGAGCCAGGGATTTAATCGAAAATGGTTTGGCCAGAAAAACAACCTCCTATTTGACCAGGTCATCATTGGCGATGACATTGGATGTATAGCCTGACATGTACATACACCGGATGCCGGGAATCATTGTTTTTACCTGATGAGCCAGGTTCTGCCCGTTCATGCCGGGCATGATAACGTCCGTCAACAACAGGTCAATCCGGTCCTGTCCGGATTTTACCAGTTCAAGGGGTTTTTCCGGCGCATCTGCGGCCATAACGGTATATCCAAGTTGTTCCAGCACTGTTTTACCGAACTTCAGAATCGCCGGCTCATCATCCACCATTAATATGGTCTCTGCGCCTCTGGACAAAAATTCCGGCTCATCGATTATCTCTTCCGGATTGATAGCCTGGGTTTCAATGGCCGGGAAAAAAATCTTGAAGGTCGTTCCCCGGTCCGGTTCGCTGTAAACCTTGATCAGGCCATTGTTTTGCTTAAGGATACCGTAAATCGTGGCCAGTCCCAGCCCCGTTCCCGTTTCATTTTTTGTCGAAAAAAACGGGGCAAAAATTTGATTCCGGACTTTTTTGTCCATACCGCACCCATTGTCGCTGACGACCAGCATGACATAGGGTCCCGAAACGGCCTCTTCCTCGCCGATGCCGAAGCTTGCATCAAGATTTATGGCTTCGGTCTCGATTGTAATGTTTCCGGTTTCACTTATGGCGTCTCTGGCATTGACCACCAGGTTGGTCAGAATCTGATCCATTTGAGAAGGGTCAATCATAATCGGGCTGGCAATCTTTCCGGGCAGCCATTTTAAATAGATATTTTCCCGGACGAGTCGATTCAGTATGGGTATCATTTCTGAAATGGCCTGATTGATATCGACCATTTCCGGGATAACGGCCTGTCTTCTTGCAAATGTCAGTAATTGTCGTATGAGCGCCGCTGAACGATTTACGGTATGGCGTACCGCTTGCATTTGTTCCCGGCCGTTGTCATCCAGCTCCTGTTGCATCATGATCAATTCGATATTGCCAGCAACCACTGACAGCATGTTGTTAAAATCATGGGCGATGCCCCCGGCCAGCTGGCCGAGGGCTTCCATTTTCTGGGCCTGGTAAAGCTGGGCTTCAAGCTTTATTTTATTCTCCTCGGTTTTTTCCCGTTCCCTGATTTCCGCCTTGGCCCGTTTTATGGCGGTGTCATTTATGCTGAAAACGCCGGCCGCAACAAAGCAGGCGGCAAAAACGGCCAGGGAACTGTCACATATAAAATCGAAAAGTTCATAATCTGAGATTAATAATACCGGCCGGAAAAAATAGAGAAACACCAGCAGGTAGCCGATGTTCAAAGTGCCATACAAAAAAATGACGGATTTGCGTTGATTGATGATCAGGGGAAGCAACCCGATAAGACATATGATATAAATAAATGAATCCAGACGCGCTACCGGCCCGCCGGGATCAATAATAAGTACACTCCAGTTCACCAGCATAATGATAATGACCAGCAGGTGTGCAGAAAGGAAAAAATGGCCCCGGACCAGGAAGAGAAAAAGGTTTAAAACACATACGAGTCCTCCGACCAGGAGAATGATATTCCCTTTAAAGACATATCCCAGGGAAAAATACTGAGCGAACGAAATGGCTACAGTCAACAAAAAGATGGTGGTTATAACAACCAGGTTTAATACCAGGAAATAACGGGCCTTCAGCTGGAGGTCAAGGTCTGATTGTGAGTAAGCAGACAGAAGCCGGTCAATTTTATTTTTCAAAGCATGATCCTGATTTGCGTATCCATTTTATGGCCTTTTCCCATTGACGAATTTTATCTTTGTCCATCTTCTCTGAAAGTTCATTAAACAGGCCAGAATTCTTTATCTTCGCATCCTACTGCATTACTGTTGTGAAAAACGTTTCAACCTGTTCCCGCACTGACTCCCTGGGCGTGATTCTGTCATCATTGTAATCCAGCTCAAGCAGCAACAGCGGGGCATCATGTTTTTTGCATAAATACCGGGCAACCCCTTCCTTGCCGCAGATATTGCTGCAGCCCACATGCTGGGTCATGATGATGCAGTCACATTTGAAGTGCCGATATAAATCATGCATATAGTCCAGCATGTCCCTGGCGCCGAGCCTTAAAAGCGACATGGACAGGTCAAGTCCCTGCCAGGCATAACCTTCCATCATGGTATCCATATCAGTGGTGTCGATGGGCATGATTTTCGGCCCCATAATGGTATAGGCCACAACCGTTGCCCCGAATTTCTTTTCCATCCATGAAAACAGATCCGGGTCGTGGGCAGGCGGAATATGCGCCCAGAGAACACGATGCTTTTCCTCGTATTTCGGCGGGGCATCTTCATCAATGATGCGTTTGATATCGGCCAGCATCTTTTCAAAAAAAACCGTCAGCCGGGGATTTCCGGCCTGGGTCATATACCCGACATGGGGGACCCGCCTGATGGCCGACCGCTGCGGCGCCGGCATCAGGGTATAGGCATCATGGATTTCCGTCATCAGTTCAAAGGCCCGGTTGGATTCCTCGACCACCTCGCGGAAGCGGTCGATATCAAACCGTTTCCCGGTGATGTCCTCCAAAAAAGGGATCAGGGTCGTTTTGATTTGATTGCCGAACCATTGCGCGGCGTCCTTTCCGTCCGCGTTGGTGCTCTCGATATAACACATCCTGTTTTTAAAAATTTTTTCGAGGATCGGATAAGCGGTCCGGGTGCCGTCGCATGGCATGGTAGTGGTTATATAATGGGCCTCGGCCGGGTACTCCCCGGAAAGCGCCGCGCCCACAAAAAACCGGTCTGTAGAGCAGAGGTCCGGCGGCAGGCCCGCTTCCTCGGCCAGCGCCAGGAACGCGTGTACAACGCTGATATTGGAACCGGAAAAGATAACGGGCTGGGCTTCCATACATAAGGGGGCGCAATCAAAGGCATACAGCAGTTGCGGAACAAGGGCGTTTTCAAACAAAACCAACGGTTTGTCCTTACTGTCCCAGGCAGCCAGAAGTTCCTCAAAAGGGCTGCCAAGGCATTCAATCACTTCCCCGAGAAACGCTTTTGGCCCGCCCTTTGCCTTAAAAATTTGCGCGCCCGGTTTGAATATGAATTCCAGAAGTTCTCTTGTGTGTTTAAATGCCTCTGACATTGTTTTTTGCTCCTGTGGATAAATGCTGAAACAATCGCTGCGGTTTACCCGGCCAGCAGTTGCCTGACGAAATTCAGTTTCTTCATGGGGCCGATTCCGAGAAAGGCATTCACCTGGCCGATATCCCGAAAGCGTTTTTCCTGGCCGAAATCCTTCATATAACCCACGCCGCCGAGAGCCTGGATACCGTCAGGTGCCAGGTCGGCGGCTGTATCCTGAACATGAATTGACACCGCTTGAGCACTGACCTCCCACCCTTTATCACCGTTTTTAACCGCCCGACAGGCCTGAGAAACCAGCAGGTCCGCCACCCGGCTTTTGACGGCCATGTCAGACAGGATCATCTGAAGCGCCGACCAGTCCTTTATTTTACGGCCGCCCTGGACCCGCTCACTGCAATAGGCGAAGGCTTCCTTGACCGCCCCCTTCATAATGCCGGAAGACATGGCTGCTGCGGCAAGCTGCATAACGTCAGCAGCTTTTTTAAAACAGGCCGCACCTTCACCCTCACTGCCGACCAGGGTACCGGGGGTTGATTCCATTTCCATGTCCACGGCCGGACAGCCATGCAGACCATGGCTGACCACGGGTTCGCTCAGCGTAACACCGCCAGCTGAAGTGCTCACCAGAAAAAATGAATATCCCCGGCCGTCACCGAGCCTGGCGGGAATTAGTGCCTGATCGGCAATATTGCCGAGAACGAGATAGTCGGCCGTTCCTGAAAGACTGTATTTGCCCCTATTTTGAGAAGCGATCGGTAGTTGTCGCGTTTCACCGGGATTATTCAATGCCTGAAATGCGATCAGAAACGCTGCCGGTGTATCCGCCTCGCCGACAATTTGAATCAATCGCGCTTTTTCATCCGCGGCCAGGAATATCTGCTGGGCCAGGGTACTGGTAAACAGGATTCCTCCCAGGCTGCTGTCCTCCCGGCAGATATTGTCCAGAATGACACACAGCGCATCGATCCCGTGGCCGGTACCACCGGCGTCTTCAGGCAGCATCAGGTGGAAAAAATCAAGTTCAAAGGCCTTGTCAAGCACATGCTGGAAAAAAGGCCCGAAGGGGTATTTATCGTTTTCCTCACGTTCCGGGGCCAGCATTTTACGGGCAAACTCGCGGCTTGCCTTGTCTAAAAGCTGCAATTCTTTTTGTTCCGAACCTGTCATGATTTTTCTCCTTCGGGAAAAATTCGACATCAATTTATAATGGGATAACGTTGGGCGCCTCCGGCGAGAAGGCTTCCTGCAGCACTCTGGAAAGCATTTTCTCCGATATTGTCTTGGGAATTTCATTTACTACCTGGATATAAGTGGGGATGGCGTTTCGCTCCAGCCCTTTCAGACAGGCCGTCCTTATTTCTTCCAGGTCCGGTTCCCGATCGCCAAAAGGGGTAACGGCCGCAACCAGGTCGCTTTCACCGGGCGCGCCGGACGCGGCAGGAACACCGTATACACAGACCTCCGACACGGTATCACACTCGCCGATCACCTTTTCCAACAAATCGGGCTGGATGAAATCACCCTGCCGTCTCAGGCCGCCGCCTTTACGAAAGTCAAAATAGAAAAATCCTTCTTCATCCATGTGGCAGATATCACCGCTGCGCAGCCATCCCCCCCGGGTCTTCTCCTGTGATTCTTTCTCTTTGCCGTAATAACTGACCTCCGTTTTGTTCCCGCCCCCCATCCGGCTGATCAATTCTCCTTTTTCTCCAGGGGGCAGTTCATTGTCCGCTTCATCCACAATCTTCATTTCGATCAGCGTTCCGGGGGGTTTACCGAATGATCCCGCCGGCCCGAACCCGGGCGGATTATGGGCCAGTCCCCCTTCGACAGCGGCATACCACTCATGAATCCTGACCCCGAACCGTTTTTCAAAATGCTCCCAAATCGCCCGGGGCGTGCCGGCGCTGATGACCTTCCGAACGGGGTTGTCCAGGTCATTGACTTTCGGATGCTCGTTATAAATCCCGGCCATCATGCCACCCAGCATGGAAAAAGTGGTGCAATTGTATTTTCTGCAAATATCCCATATCCTGCTTTTGGTGAAACGTTCGCTGATAACCGCGGGCAGGCCTTTTGCAAGGGCCGGAAAAAGCGTAACGGATTGGGCATTCCCATGTGTCATCGATAAACCCGTATAGGGGATATCGTCAGGCTGATACTGCCACATGAAATCAGCCATCATGCCGTAAATGACAAACCGGTCCGCTTTCAGCACAACGCCCTTGGGGTCGCCGGTGGTTCCCGAGGTATGAATGATCTGGGCGGGACGGGTGGCGTCAAAACCCAGTAGTTTTTTAGGGAGTTTCGGACTGGCCTGATTCATGCGTTCCTTCAGATCCGGGAACTCATCCCGCACCGGAAGGTTGTGGTGATCCCGATAGACCACGCCCAGGACCGGCCGATCCTTGATATCGGTTTTGATTTCATCCAGGCTTTCCACAAACTGATCACCGACAATAATGCCTTTGGCATCCGTGTTGTTAATCTGAAAGGCCAGCTTTCGTCCTTTTGACCTCGGGTCTACAAGAACGGCAATGGCGCCGATGGACACGGCCGCAAACAAGGCGTAAACAAATTCCGGATGATTCTTGAGCAGTAGAATAAAGGTATCGCCTTCACCAATCCCTGCCTGGCGCAAAACATGGGTCAACCGGTTGGTGTTGTCAAAAAGGTCCTGATAGGTCACCGGCTCTTCACTTTCGTTTTCATTTACAAATCGCAGCGCGACTTTGTGCGGATCGCGAATTTTCAGGTTCAGTCCTTTAAAAATCGGCAGTTTATTGATCGGTTTCGTAAACATGAACAATTTCTCTGTCTCCTTACCCAAGCATTTTCAATTAGGTGTTGCCTGTTTTTCTCCGTTTATCGATTTACAAGGCCGTAACCGGTCATGAAAAATTGACGCCCCGGATTACCGATACCCGGTCCGTTTTTTGAAACCTCAGCAACTTTCGCCGCTTTCAACCGGAAAGCATACCGTTTCCGGGAATGACCGTTTCAAAAACCACTTGAAAACTTCGAGCCGGTTGATCTGATTGGTGCCCTCATAAATCTGATACAGCTTGCTGTCCCGCATGAGTTTTTCCGCCCGCTGGTCGTGGCGGATCCCGGCTGCTCCCATAATTGCCAGGGCCATGCGGCAATTCTTCACCCCGGCGTCGGTGCCCACCACTTTGGCCACAGACCCCCACCCGTCGGTGCGGGCAATCTCGTCATCTGTTTGCATATCAAAATAGAGCTTGCGCACCGCCCAGGTAACGATGCCCAGCCTGGTGACCCGCGAACAGATCGGATCCAGCAGTTTCAAGGGTAAATATTTTAACAGGTAATAGACCGGCTTAAAGTTGAACAACTTTGTCAACGCGTGCATACCGACGGCGGCCGAGGTTTCACAATAAGCCAGGCGGCCGACGGCCACGTTATTATACATTTCCGCCAGCATGTGCTGACACCACTCGTGATTGATCAACAACCGGCCGTCGACTTCTGTTTTTGCGGCAAACTCAAGGACGGTTTCAAGGGCGCCCCTGGCCGCGCCGGTGCCGAATGCGGCCACGCCTGTCCGCGAGGCCGCCCAGACATAAGACAGAACCTGCTGCGCTGTCTGGCCGGGCGTTCGGGAAAGCTTTTCCATTTGCCCCTTGTCCAGGGCCACGTATTCATCAGGTATGAAACAATCCGTAAAGACCAGTTCGCTGGCCACGCATGCCTTCTGGCCCATCTTCTTCTCTTTTTTCCCCAGGGAGAATCCGTCTGTCCCGGTTTTTACCACCAGCACCGCCATGTTCTCCGATGCCTTTTCAAGGTCGGTATAGGCATAAAGAATATGCCAGGCGGCCAGGTGGCCGCAGCTGATAAATATTTTCGAGCCGTTTATCTCATATCCTCCGTCGATTTTTCGGGCATGACAGGCAAGGGCGCCTGTATCCATGAACTCCGTCACCTGGCTGTCTGTACCCGCGTCCGGTTCTGTTATGGCAAACGAAATAAGTCGCGGCTCACCGGTTTTTTGCCCCTCAACCACATCCCGCGAAACCTGATCCATCAACCTGACGTTAAACGACGTCATCAAGCCGGTATAACCCAGGTAGTGAACGCCGACCAGGTTGGCCAGCGAGGAGCAGGCCGAGTTCAGCTCCTCCAGCAAACAGCCGATGCAGGAGAAACTGAACCCCTGTCCACCGAACACTTTGGGAATAAACAGGGTATAAAACCCCCATTCATTGGCTTTTTTTACAAAATCCCAGGGCAGGTAATCCGGGTCGGCATGCATCTTAAGATCAAGTTCCAGAGCGTATGGCCGGGCCACTTCATCATTGAATTTGCGGGCCAGTGCCATAACGGTCTTCATCTCTTTAATAATGCCCTTTGGCTGCCGGCCGGTGGCACGCAGGCCGCACATGATATCGTCAAACCGGGGGGCCTTATTCAGATAAATTTTTTTGTCTGCGCCTGAAAGCATATGCAATTATCTCTCTCCATAAAGGTTAAAAACTGACCACATAATCACTCCGACAATCCGGCATATCGGGCTACTGGAACAATCCTCCATAAGGCATGGATGACCGGGCAGCAGGATGGTAAATTATTAAAAATGATTTCAAACTTTCGAGGCTTATTCCCATTGAACTGTTATGTGTTGGGTCAGTCCTTCTGAAACCACCTCGAACCGGGCAGAACGCCCGCCCGCCTGTTCCACCAGTTCCTGCAGCATACCGCCGATTTGATAAGAGAAAGCAGCCACACTATCCAGATAGTTCCCGGTAAAGGAGTTGACCCTGTCCATGGCTTTTTCATCGACCGGGGCTGTTATTTTATACGTTATTCGGTTAACACCTGATTCTGTCATGACCGATTCCATGGTTTCGCCCTGGAAAAAATTCTGCCAGAACCGGGCAAAATTCTTGATACTGGCCACGGGATCGTTGGGAACCCGCACATTCTGGTAGACCGACAGCTGGTTTTGGAGGATAAACCGCCCGAAGGTGGCGGTCAGCTCCAGGTCACCGCATGCGATCCCCTGGAAGCAGGCCCAGGCCAGTTTCCGGAACACGCGGTATGAATACCAGGCCGAGGTCATCACTTCATTGTTGACTATTTCCATTTCTTCAGCGTCGAGCCACTGAGTCCAGTCAATCTCCTTGTTGGCCCGGATCAAACGGGCATAATCTACCAACAGGCTGCCTTTTACTTTTACTGACATCGACCTCCTCCCAAAAAAATGGTGAATAAAAAGACGCCTAACCGTCACCGGAGTATCGGAGGGCTTCAGCCCTCCACTTATATCTGGAAGGCTAAAGCCTTCTCCTGCATTATGCGTTCTGCGCCTAGCAGAACCGTCCAAATCAACTCGTCAAATTAAGGGTTAACCAAATTCAACCGATATCAAAAGACCGTTTATTTTCGGCCATCAGAAATCCGCCTGGAGAATCGTTATCACCATGGCGGCCTCTTCGATGCCGATATTGCCCCCTCCGTTTTCCGCCAGTGCGATCCGGGCCTTCTCCACCTGCCGGCCATTCGCCTCGCCCCTTAACTGCCAGACCAGTTCGGTGATCTGGGCCGCACCGGTGGCGCCGATGGGATGTCCCTTGGATTCGAGTCCGCCCGAAGGGTTAATCGGGAGTTTGCCGTCAATGGCGGAGTGGCCTTCCTCGGCAAATATCCCGCCTTCGCCCCGCGGGCAGAACCCCAGGGCTTCCGTGTTGGCGACTTCGCCAAAGGCCGTGGCATCATGAAACTCCGCCACGTCGATGTCTTCCGGCCCCACGCCGGCTGTTTCATAAGCGATTTTTCCCAGCCGTTCACCCAGATCCGGGTCGTCAAACCCGCGATCCATGCCGCCGCCCAGAACCGTAGCCAGGACCTTGACCGGTTTTGAAATGCCGAGTTTCCTGACATAGCCTTTTGAACACATGATCACCGCTGAAGCCCCGTCACCCACCGGCGAGCACATGGGCCGGGTCAGCGGATAGGCCACCGGCGGCGCTTCCAGCACTTCTTCCACCGTGAAGGGTTGCCGGTATTGGGCGTAGGGGTTGTGCACGCTGTTATTATGGTTTTTGGAACTGATTACGGCCAGCTGCCGCTGGGTAAGGCCGTATTTATCCATGTGCCGCCGTGCGCCCATGGCATATAACTCCATGAAGGCGCTGCCGCCTTTTGATGGGTTGGCCCTGGCGACCTTGCCCTGCGCTTCAGCGGCTTGGCGCTTTTGTTCAGCGTCCTGTCTCATGGCCTTAACCATAAGTTCAACCACTTCGATGTCCGCCGAGCTTGAATACAGCTTCAATCGTTTTTCCCGGTCTTCCATGTACATTTTTTCCATTCCCAGGACCAGCGCCACATCGTGAAGGCCCAGGGCAATATCCATCCAGGCCACCTGAAAGGCCGTGGACGAAGAGCAGCAGGCGTTTTCCACATTGGTGACCGGAATGTTGCCGATTCCCATCGACCGGAGCACCACCTGCCCCCGGATCGATTCCTGGCCGGTCACAAGCCCCTGATAGGCATTACCGACAACCGCCACCTGCAAATCCGATTTGGATATGCCGGCATGCTCGAGGGCCCGGTTAACAGCGTCTGAAGATAATTGTTTCATGGACTTATCCATGTATTTGCCAAACGGTGTCATGCCCACACCGATCACATACACATCACGCATCACAAACACTCCTTTTTGCTTTGAAAATTATGATTCCTGAACCGACTGCTATCGTTCCGCTTTTCAAAGCAAGGTACATGCCAGTCTTTTCATTTTATAAATTATTGATTTTATAACATTTTAATTATTCAGCCAGACGCTCCGTTGATATATGAACTGCTTGATGTCAACATATGAACAATCCGGTTGACTTTCTGACCGTTGCTGATAGAATTGATCCCTGCCATGACCAAACGGGACTATTCAGAAGACGCCGCGCGACTGGAAATGGATATGGCCTACAAGGCCCTTGCCAATTCCGACCGGGAAACCGCGCGCAACCATTTTCGCCATATCCTGGAGCGACTTACTGCCGCCCCTCACGCGGATAACCGCAAAAACACATTGCTGGTAACAGCAACACTCGAGCTGTCCAACCTGAATTTCATTCTCGGCAAAGGATTCAAGGAAGCGGTGCCTTTTCTCAAGGCCAGCCTTGAAGCAGCAGAACAACTGGGGGACCGCCGGTCACGGGCAATGATCAAGCTTCATCTGGCACGGTTGTATTACTTCTCGAATCAGCGGCAGAAAGCCATACCGGCCTTTGAAGAGGGCAGGGCCGAAGTCGAATTTCTGGGTGACGATGATATCATGGCCCAGGCATCTGAATTTATCGGCCTTTATTATCATATCCAGGGGCAGTTCCGACAGGCCCTGGAATACTTTGAAATCGCGGTAGAAAAATTTGAGTCTACCAAGGGGATTTCGACCACCAACCCCCTGGCACCGATGTGGCTGGGATATTGCGCCGCCTACCTGGGGCAGTTTCACCGGTCGGTGGGCATGCTGGATTATTACCGCCGCGTCTCCGCGGAACGCGGCGATCTCGCCCTGGCCGCTACCACCCGGGCTGCACTGGGCATCGTGCTGCTTCAAATCGGAAGAACAGAGGAGGCCGCGACACATCTTTTTGATGTCATCAAATATGCCCAGAAAATCCAGAATGCCCTGGCTGTATACTTTGCCCGCGGCGGCATTGCCTACTACTATTTCCTGCAGGGTGATATCAAGGCCTGCAAAAAATATCTCGACCTTACCCTCAAAGACGGCGAAAAAGCCGGTCTGGTCCGGCAATACACCTCGCCGGAATTTCTTGAAATGGGTTTTGCCCTGTACAAAGCCGGATTTTCCCTGTATTCCGACGGCGACCTGCAGAATGAAAGCATTCGTATCATGTCGGAAAACAATCTTCATCTGCGGGGCGTCATGCTGCGACTGGCGGCCGTCAGACGGTTTGAGTCCGGGGGGAATGCCGAAGACCTTAAAAGAGACCTCCAACTCAGCGCAGACTGGCTGCAGACCGCGGGAACGCCGGTTCAGCTTGCCAGAACCCGCTTTGAGCTTATCCGCATTCATTTAAAAACCGGCGCCACCGAACAAGCGCGTCAGCTGGCGCAAAAGGCCTGGAGAGACCTGGCCGGATATGGCGAACAATTTTACCCGGATGATTTACGTCCCCTTCTGCCGCCGACCCAGGATCCGGCCGTTGACGAAACCACGGAGGAAGTGTTTTTCACCCGATTTATCAGTATCGTTCAGGATATAATGCCCGCGCCGGATCCGGAAGCATTGCTGACCCGTCTTGTCAAATCCACAAACCGGTATTTCGGGGCGGAAAGAGGGGCGCTGTTCTGGTTTGACAATAAAAATCTTAAAAAGGCCCCGGTCCTGCGCGCCGCAAGTAACATTACGGATGAAGAGGTGTTTGCCGAGAGGTTCCGATCCAACCTGGCCCTGGTATTCGAAGCCTTCCGGAACAACCGTCTGCAAATGATCCGTGGCGGGCAAACGAACCGGGGGGAATTTAAAAACAAGGCGGTTTTATGTCTTCCCTTTGAAATCGAAGGTGAAATCCGCGGGGTTCTTTATCACGACAATTCATACCTTTCCGATTGCTTCAATTTTCTCAGCGAAACCCAGCTGAGTCGCCTGATCCCGGCGCTCGGTAATTATATCGAACATGCCTGCGGGTTGAGCCGCGGAATCGAGGCCTTGACAGACCGGCCCCTGATTGCATCGGAACAGTCGACCAGGACGGAAATTGTGGGTAACAGCACCGGACTGAACAACGTTTTAGCACAGATTGACAGGATTGCCGTTACCGACAGCACGGTTCTGGTTTTAGGGGAAACCGGGGTCGGCAAGGAGCTGATTGCCGGGCGCATACATGATAAAAGCCCGCGCAGTGACCGGCCCCTGGTTATCATCGACCCTACCAGTATTCCGGAAAACCTTGTGGAAAGCGAACTGTTCGGTCATGAAAAAGGCGCCTTTACCGGCGCTGACCGGCAGAAAAAGGGGCTCATGGAACTGGCCCACAAGGGTACCCTGTTCATTGACGAGATCGGGGAAATCCCGCTGTCCGCCCAGGTTAAACTGCTTCGGGCGATCCAGGAAAAAACCTTCATGCGGGTCGGCGGGACACAGACAATTTCCAGCGATTTCCGCCTGGTTGTGGCCACCAACAGAGACCTTGTCGAGGAAGTGGCCGCCGGGCGGTTTCGGGAAGACCTGTATTACCGCTTGAATGTCATTCCGATTCTTATCCCGTCCTTAAGAGAAAGAAAAAAAGATATTCTCCATCTGGCCCGCTATTTTATAAAGCGATACGCTGTCCGCTACAACCGCCCTGAATTTGAACTTGATGAAGAGCAGCAGGGCGCTCTGCTTGCATATGCCTGGCCGGGGAATATCCGGGAACTCAAGAATATCATTGAAAGGGGCGTTTTGCTGTCAACCGACGACCGCCTGGGGCTTGATCTGCCTTTGAGCCCGACCCCGCCGTCAACCACGGAGAATCCGTTCACGGACATGCCCACCCTGGATGAAGTTCAGGGACGCTATATCTCTCATGTGCTGAGGGAGACAAAAGGGAGAATCGGCGGACCGGACGGCGCGGCCGCCATCCTCGGCATCAACCGGACGACCCTTTACCACCGTATGAAAAAACTCGGCATCCGCTGACTTCCCGTCTTTTCAGATTACGGTGAATTACGGCAGATTCTCAAGATCATTCAAATCTTTGAAGCGGCCGCTTGCTTTTTTGTTTATTCTGAGGTTTTCAAGATCGATGATTTTAATCTTCGTATCATCAATGCTGTCCTCAATGCGGGCCATATAGCAGGTTTGAAAATCTACGCCGGAAATTGTTGTCAGGAGTTCGATTCGTATGGGTGCGTTTCCCATTCGAAGGACCTTGTCTTTCTGGAGAAATAATGATTCTTTAATCTCCGGAAGATCAAAACCGAATTCCTTCAGCACCACCACCAATTTCTTTGCGTTCTCCTGGCTTGATCCAATCCAGATATCCAGATCAGTCGTTGCGCGTGGATAACCATGATAGCCGACGGCATAACCGCCGATCAGCAGATAGTCAACCTTATGAGCGTTCAGCAACTTCAAAAAATCTTTGAAGTCTTGCGGTAGAGATGTTTTGTCCATAATTTATTCTGCGCATCATTTCGATTGCGAAAAAACGATCCTGTGGCGACTGTTGCAGCCAGAAAGTGTGATCGTTTTGTTCATCTCTTAGATTATGAACGGTGAGAATGTTTTTATTGAGTCGTTCGTCAAGCATAGATTTTATCAATCCTTAGAAGTATAAGCGGATATTTAATAATAGCAGTTTCCCAGATAAAGTAACAAGAAAATTCTGAATATAGAATTCAGCGGACAATCCGTTCACGGACAGGCCCACCCTGGATAAAGCTCAGGGACGCTATATCGCCCATGTGCTGAGGGAGACTAAAGGGCGAATCGGCGGTCCGGACGGCGCGGTCGCCATCCTCGGCATCAACCGGACGACCCTTTACCACCGTATGAAAAAACTCGGCATCCGCTGATTTTCCTGCGCTCAAAACAAACGGTTTAATGTAGTCACAAAACATGGCCCTGACCGCCGGGTTTTTTTCCCTGCTGTAGAGACGCTCAAAAACACCGACATAACCTGTTTTCTTATTGGAATAGGCCATGGAAGAGACGTGGTCCAGATGGGCGCTGACGCCAAGATGGATGCCGGTTCCGGAAAGCCAGTCGATGAACCGTTCCCTGATACTGATGCTGCCGTTTGCGGTCGGTTTGGCCCAGGCTTTTCTGCCCGAACAGAGTCCTGTCCGTAAGGCTGTTTTGGTGGAACAGACCCTTTTTAACATGTCGTACATCATGAAAAAAGTGACCAGGGGACTGTTTTTTAATGCGTCCGGAATTTCCCGGTTTGACTCCATCAAATCCGATGTGGACAACGAACAGAAATAAGGGGTGGTTCCCTGCCTGCCGTACATGAATGTGCCTTTTTTTTGGGAGTCTGAAAAGTTTTTCGAGCCCGGCAGATCATTTAATACAGTAGCCTGTAGCGTAATCCCGTTTTCCAGGCAGAAGTCGGCCACTTCAACCCCGGAGTGATCATCCAGGGCGTTGAAGTAATCATGCGGCAAACCGGTGATAAAGGCCCCGTGGAGACTGATGCCCTGGTCCTGAATTTTTCTGATCTGCCGGGAATAGTATTCCGGCACGCTCAGGTGCTTTTTTTCAATGGCCCGAACAGCGTTCTTGCCGATCAACCGGAGGTTTTCCAGGTTCAGCGATTCCATACCAATGAAAAAATGACAGCAGCCGGATCGCCTCATTTTTTTCATCAGTTTTGGTTCATCGGCGATATCGATGGATATCTGGGTAAGGTAATTGATTTTCACCCGTCTTCTGATGAGTTCATCGAGAATCTCTTCCAACCTTTTTCTGCTGATAAGCATGTTATCCGGCAGAAACACGTAGAATCGATTTTTAAAGTTGACGCCTTCTTTCTGAAAATATTCGATTTCATCGACAAAATCCTTAGGTGAACGGGAGGTGAATTGACGCTGGTTTTTCGGCACAGCCGAAATAGAGCAGAAACTGCATGAATAAGGGCAGCCCAGGTAAGGCGCGGCCACCCGGGCCCTGGAAATACGGCTGATATATCTTCCGATGACCGGCAGTTTTTTGAGGAAAGGCGGTTCGACTTCCGGAAGCGGATGAATGTTGTCATTTCCCCATACATTATCTTCAAGCGTAACGGTCCCGGCATATTCGGGTTTTAAACAGCGTTGCTTCAGGTCAGCAATTACTTCCCGGATGACATTTGAATCCCCGGGCCCCCGAACCTGGCTGATAAGTTCAGGATGAGGTACGTGTGGTTTGACAAACCGTTCAATGTCGTCAGGAACCGAGGAGACATGAATGCCGCCGATAATCACCGGGATCTCCCCAAAATTCAGGGCGACAGTTACCAACACTGCAACGGGAAAATTGGCGCTGATGGCGGTAATAAAAACAGCCCGGGGCTTGTTCCCCTGTTTTTTGATAATATCACGGATTTTCCGCCGCCGGCCGTCAGCGATGAATATGGCAATATCCTTTTGAATCGCGGCCACCTGATTGGCGATATAATAGGTGGCGTAATTTTCAAAGCCGAAAAACTCGTTTAAGCCATGCCTGAATTTTGACCTATCAAAATTCAAAAACTCAATATAATTTTCTTTGTTCAGTTCTGTGGCTTTGCGGTTAGTCAGATATGCGAGAACATCCGGAAGCGAGGCCGTTTGATTGCCGACCATTCCCATCAGGTCATAAGTGACCGGATTATACATGATATAGTAATCTTGCATTTTTTTTAAACAGCAAAGCCTGTCGGCCGGCCGCCCCCCTTGTTTTTTGTTAATACAAAGACCTCTTCCCCGAAAGGGCAGGGGCCGTCGTATCTTTAATTGACGGCCCCGGCAGGCGTCAAACGCTCAAAACAACTAACGCCCCAATTGCATGAAATCTTATTGCGGTTCGATACGAACTATCCCGCTCAAAGTGCCCTGCCAGTAGACGTCGTTTATACCGATATTACCGGCCATCTGAAGGGTGTCCGAAAAAAGCCCGGAACCGATTTTGGTCTGCTTCATCACCGCGCCGGTATCAGAGTCAATGACGGTAAAATAGTAATCATCCGATGTACTGCGTTCCACCGTGTAAATATACTCGTCTGCCGTTGACAATTTCGGCACCGCGGCCGAGCGTACGTTGTTTTCCCAGACAATAGTGCCTGAAGCGCATGATGAATCACCGGCACAGTCATTAATATCCACCCGGACCATGCCGCCCACGAAATCGGCGCTTTCCGGAATCGAGTCTTCGGCACCTTCGGGCAGCTGCGGGTAGGGATACCCATAGGTGGAAGCGACGATAACGGTATTGCCGACGCCAATGGCTGAATTTTCGGTTCCGGAATTCACTCCTGCCGTAAAGATCGGCTGCTTGCAGACCAGGCGACCGTCGTCAGAATCAAGAACAATAAGGGAAATTTGGCCGTCGGCGTTATCCGTCAGCATGACATAGTCCGTGCCGGTATACGGTCCAAAAAAGGTCGGGGTAGCGCCGCTGCCGTGGCTCAACTGCCCGGGCTTGCGGGCTGAACCGGCGTCATACGCGTACCGCCAGGCAACATAGGGCTGGTTGTCATAATCCTGCCATAACAGGTAAATGGCCTTGCTGGTGACAACGGCCGCCCGGCCGTCAACAGTCGTAGAAAAGGAATTGTCGATCCGCTCGTCATCTCCCAGTTTCAGCCATGAAATGTTCTGCCCGACCGGGGCGTTGGGATCGTATATCCCGACCACAGATTTCTGGGTGGCAAACCAGATGGTATCGTCGGCACCGGCGCTGATACTCACCACCGCGTCACAATCGCTGCTGCCGCAATGACCGGTCACGGCGGACAGAAGCGATACGCTTTCTGCAACGGACAGCTCCCACCAGGTGGAAAACCAGAAACTTTTTTCTTCGGCTTTAACGCGGATTAAATTCTGGCCGCCGTCAACCATAACCAGCCGGTCCTGGGTATCAAGGCAGGCGTATACACCGCCCAGCAGGCTGCCGGCCTCCAGCGACAGCCGGGCCTTTTCCTTGCCGTTGCGCTGTTTAAGCAGGCGGACGACCGGATTTCTTCCTAGCATGCTGGTACTTAAAACAAAAGGTTTGCCATCTGACCGTATCAGCATGGTCGGACAGGCGGCCCAGAGCAACCGGGTGACGACATCAACATTGGCCACACCCGGCCCGGGAAGCGGCGATGTGTCGGACGAGGCGACATCCCCGTGCATGCTGGATGCGCCGTCCAGTCCTACATAGGGGAAGGTCGGCGCAACCGTTCCGGTTACGGCCAAGACCGTTTGTGCACTGATAAGCATAATCAGCATAACTACTGTGAACGAAATAATATTTAACTTTTTCATGCTGCCCCCCTTTAATCGCTCTTTATCGAATATGACCTTTTTCCTGGTTATTGCTTACCGCCTGATAAATTCATCCCTCGTTGATATATCGCACACCACACCCAAATCGACGATCATCTCCTTCCTCTATCTGTCTGCACCAACAGACTTCCGCGGGACGATAGTCCCAGGTGTTTAGACCAACCCGATCAGGGGCCGAGGTCTTTTTTAATTTAATCATAATGTAGTCCCCTGCCTTTAATGGATCGGAATCTTCAAAATACGCCCCCCCCCCTTTACTGTAATTCATCATCAATGTGGAAGATAAGATCATCGGCTCATCTCTTAATATCACCACCGGGACTTCACATTTGAATCGAGGGTGCGCCCGATGCTCTTTTTGCTTATTCATTCAGATATACCCGTTGTGTTTTTTTAAGAAAGCCGAGCTATTAATATTTTTTCCAATTATCGGCGGATATCTCTATGTGTTTTTTCCTGTTATATTCATCTGATCTCAAAGTCCAAACAATAACGAAGACTTTTTTCCTTGTCGCCGAAAAGATGTGCTTGCTTTCGAAATATTATTGTTATTCTCAAAGCAAATTCAGTGCCACAGAATTATTATTATAACAATTTGATTTTATTTACTTAAAAAATAAACAGAATGGTCTGTGTTGATATGTTGACAATTTGCTGTTCATTATTAAACACTAGGAGAGCAAAAAGCGATAACCAGCCCCAAACAATACTAATCGTTGGTTGAGATAATTCCGTTTTCATCCTACCCGCCATGCAGGGGCATGAAAACCGGAAGAAAAGCAAATTGACACAGGCGCAGTTGGCCAAGCGGTTGAACTCCAGCCAGTCCAGGGTCGCAAAAATGGATACCGGCGATCCCAGTGTTTCTGTTGATCTTTTGGTAAAATCCCTGCTGGCTCTGGGAGGCGACAAAAATAGCATCGCAAAAGCCATTATCTGAGATTCATTAGCGTACTTTCCTATCAGGTTCGGATTGTATTTCTCCCAAAGGGAATCCGCAGCTTGTTCATGCGCTTTCTGAGCGTGTTAGTCTGACTTCATCCCGTATTCCGTTGCCAGGACACTCTAATTCTGAACTGTTTCATGGCTGTCCCTGGATTTTGCAATTGAACTATTCAAATTTAAACCAATCTATATTACATACGTGATTAGAGTCATCATTAATGAATTCTAATTGAATATTATTCATTCCTGCAACAGGATTAATGTCTGTTGTTAATTGATTATAGTCAGTCCAGGTTCCTGTTGATGGCAAATAAATAAAACCGATAATTTCTTCATCTGTTGTTTTAATGATTATAAAACTGTTGTTCTGCGGCGTTGCATAATTTATTTTGACTTTTGTCGCGCCATTACCAAAATTTACGTTTGCATACACTGAAGAACTACTATGATTAACCCATCCCAATACACTCCCGGAAACAACAAGGCTGTCATAATCATCACACGCTTCGGCCTGAATAGGAGAGAATGCATCTTTTTCAGGCAGAGGTGTCAGATCAAATGTTATCCAGTCAATATTTAACAGGTATGAGTCGCCACCTGTAAACACGAAGTCGACATCATGTACTCCGGCGATGAAAGGGATATCAACTTCCTTGTTAATCCAGTTATGCCACCCGCCGGTATTACCGATTGAGGTTTCCCCTTTATAAATATTATCGATATAAATTTTTACAGTGCCGCCATGATAATCAGAAGCCAATCTCATATTAACTATGTTGGCGCCACGGCCAAAGTCAATTTTGTTGAATTTAATAAAGTCGTTGTTGTTGATGTAGGCTACATGTGATCCGCCTGAGCTATATAATCCGCTTTCCAAAAGAATTCCTCGTTGAGCAATATAATCTTCTGCTTCGATTATTGAGGATGCCTCCGTAATGGATAAAGGGATATTTAATATATCGTAAAGAGCCGCTTCGCCATGGTTTTGATGATAATAAAAATCATTGGACAACTCCTTTATGTAATTGTTTTTTACGACACTGGAAAGGTTTGGATTTTTATCGTCGATAGTCGAGTCCAGCCAATCAAAATAGGTCGCTTCATTCCAGACACGCTGCCATTCCCACGAAATATAATTGAACGCCTTAACACTTTTTCGGCTTCTGATCAGCGAGAAAAACGGATCAAAAAATATATTCCAATCCAGGTCATGGTTTACGCCAACTTTTCTAGGTGTTATTTCAGCTAAGATGACCGGCTTATAAAGAATCTCTTCCGCATATCTGAAAAATTCATTTGTATAAGGGTTGTTAAACCGATATGCTTCAAAAATATCAATACTCAACCAATCAGGCGGATTGATTTCCGGATACCATCTATTAAAATCTTCCCTGAATTCCCCGGCAAAATTACGGGATAAAAAACATAATACAGTCGCATACATTGGATTATCAAGCATGCCGTTATTGTCCATTGCAGTTGTAAATCTATTCCAGAAAAACTTGTATTCAGATTCGTTATATCCCTTGGAATAACCGGTGTTAATTTCGTATTCAATACGAAAGAGGATGGGAATGTTCAGTGATTTTGCTTTTTTGCAAAAATCATCAAATTGCTGCATATTCGGAATTAATGGCGCATCATTCCACATTACTGAAATCAGCAGAACAGCGGACGCTTCTTTGAATGCATTAACATTGATATTTACATATTCTTCATCCCATCCGGAGTAAGAGACTGTGTTTGTATAACCGCCATCAATGTAGGGCATAATAGAAACGTATATATTATCCAGAACTGCTTTCGCAGAATTCTTCTGCAGTTGATAATCCTCCATATTCTTCAAAACAATTTGGAAATTATCATAAGAAGTCGGCACAACCTGCTGCCCCAGTCCATGCAGAACGCCTGTTTCAGGCTCAAGGGCAGCGCCGTAATATGCTCTTTGTGTATAAGGGCTTAAAGAATAAGCATTTGAGGCAGAGATAATTAATAAAAAAATGATAAAAAACAGCCTTTTCATCGTTCCCCCCTTTTAAATGATATTTGACTCTATTTCCCAGAGTAGTTGAACGAAGCCGCTGACAACAGGGTTTCGATTAATGAACTGCCCTGTATTCCTCAAGCGCTTTTTGTATGTCATTGATAAAATCTTTCGGAAAAAGCTTTCCCGCCACTTTCTGCTGAACGGTTTTACTGGCCTTTTCAATCGCCTGTTGATCTTCGGGTGAAAAGGTTAACGCCTTCATGCCGCATTTGGTTTCAAATGCTTTCAGGCATTTTTCTTCGTAGTTTCTGATCTGTCGCTTCCATTCCGACTCAAGGGAAGACCATTCAAAGGCCCATACTTCCATAAAATTCCGGAAAAAAATTTCGGATCCATCGAGATGTTGTCGAATTTTATCTTTCATATAGCTACCGACAATAATGGCCCCTGGAGTGTAGATTACGGGCTGCTTAAAGTAATAGTTTAAATATGGATAAGCCTGCATGCCCAGCACCCAGGACGGCGGAGCCATCATTATATTGTCCCGGATGTTATTGAGCGTGGCAACAAGGTCCGGCACGTCAACAGAATCCGGGCTGATCCCCAGTTCCGTGTAAAATGTTTTTTCAAACTCACCGAACCAGCTGAGCACGTTCTCTCTTCGCATATCATCCAGCCCGGTTATTTTGTTTCCTGAAAATATATTTAAAAACCCGGTGTCAATAAGTGCCAGCAGGGTATAACCTCGCTTTTCAAAACTTTCGTCCAGTCTTTTTCTAAATTTTTCAGATATATAATCGACCTCATCATAATTTCGGAACAAACCGGGCAACATCAGCACCGACGATTCCGGGCAGGCTTCCAGCATACCCAGTGCGGTGCAGCCGCAATCGTCCAGTTCGCCGTTTTCCATTTTCTGAAGAACCTCTCTGTCATCGCCCATGACACCGCCGCCGTAAAGTTTTGTCTGGAGTCTTCCGCGGGCCAGCCTCTGTTCAAGTTCAGGAAAACCGATGGTTTCAGCAACCGTTAGCCAGGGGGTACCCGGTGGAGCCAGTGAACCGCATTTAAACACGATCGGGCCTTCTGTTTTAAAGGACGAAGACAGCGACCGCCACATCACCGTTTCAAATTCTTCCCAGTTCATATAAGGGGTAAACAGGGCGTTAACCCGCTCCGGAAGCAGTTTTAAAAAATACCGGGATGTTTCCCGGCGATCCATAATAGGGAGAAGCGCTTTTTCTATCATTTTGGCAAGTTCGGACTTCTCCACTTCACCATTCGCCAACATGGTTTTTAGGATCTGTTGGCGTTGTTTCATGGCCGCGCTGAATTCCCGACCGGTCCATAAAGCCTCCAGGTTGTCCTTTAATATGTCCTCAAACTCAGCCCGGGTAGCTGCTGCTGCCGGGTCCACAAGCGGCTGTCCGGCGATAAACAGCAATATGAGTCCGCAGAACACTACTCGAGAACGGAAATTTTCAAAAAGGGTAAAAGAAAAGATCATTACTACACTCCCATGGGTCGTTTAGTGTCCACAAAAAGACTATGCAACTTAATATATTGGATTCCCTTAATCGTTATGCTCATCAAAGGTCTCGTCCCTTGTCTGAATCACCCTTTTATAGTTGCTGTACATGCTTTTTTTTTCATGTGAGCCGGAAGGCAGACCCGGCAATCCCCGGAAAGAGAACTTTTCATTATCTGCTTCCTGCCAGGTAATCAAGGAGCAGTTTCTAATGTTCAGTTTTTCCAGCAGGTGGATGGTGCTGGTTTTCGTTTGCAACGGCACAGCCAGATACCAATAGTCGAATGCTTTTGAATAACCGAGCCACTGACATTGCGCCTGATTCTCGGTAATTGAATCAGTTGATTCAAAAGCAATTCCCCAAGCCTTTACAGGAGTCGAGTTGTCGGTCACAAATAAATCAATAGTCAAGCCCTCCCTCTCGCTATCCTCCTGATGGTCGTGGTATAAACTACAGGACATTCCAAAATCATAATAGATGCCGGCTGCGGCAAAAACGGTTGCATCATGACTGTACTTTTGAACAGAAAGTTGATTGTCACTCATCATTGGTTATTTAATTCCTTACTCTTTCTTCTCAATAAAGGACATGATCAACAGAAAAAAGAGATCGGCTACCCTGGTGACGTTTTCTTTCCGGGAATAGCCCACTTCATCCAGCAGTCCGTTATTGTAAAGACTGACAATACCGTGAAGCTGGCTCCATAACGATATTTGTAAAATGCCGATATCTTGCGGAAGATTATATCCGGCCGCCTTAAATTCCATAACGCATTGACTCATTAGTTCCAGGCTTCGAAGAGTAGACTCACGTTCTCCGGCAGCTATCTTTTCCAGGACGGTTCCCACGTAGTAAGTGTATTTGGGTGCGGCCGAATCGAACATGACCTCGTAGTAATGGGGGGTGTAAAGGCCAAACTCCACGTACGCCCGGATCATATTCCAGGCTTTTGTCTTGAGGTCTGAAACGGACCCGTAGGCGGCCGATATTTTTTCGTAAAGGATGTCACCAGCACGCTTGCGGATGGCAATATTGATCTCGTCTTTATTGGCAAAATAGTAATACAGGCTTGGCGCGGCCATGTTCATACGGGCCCCGATTTTTCGCAGGGAAAGATTCTGAAAGCCATCTTCTTTGACGACCTGTGCTGCAACGTCAATTATTTTGTTTTTAAATTCGTTTATTTCCTGATCATTCCGTGGCGTCTTGGGCATTTCCCCTTTCCTTTTCCTTGATTTTAATCTAACACATGTTCGTCTAACAGCTGTTAGGTATATGAGTCGTTGATTTATGTCAAGTAAATAATGAAGAAACGAAACGGATTCAATTCATGGATGAAATCATGGGGAGTCGGGAATCCAGTATAAAAACCTCTTCTTTCGTTATTGCGACCCGAACCTGCCGATTCCCGGGTTATCTATTTAATTACTTTCTGGAAGGTTGAGGCTATCCGTCGCATTGCCTGTGGGTTTCAACCAGGAAGCCGGAATGACCAAGCACAGGCATTTTCTCCCTGGGTTGTAGGGGAGAACTTTTTCATGCCTTACCCCTTGTGATAATCGACGATCTCAACTTTTAATAAGAGCCATGCGGAACGTTTCGGTTTTACGAAAGAATAGGGTTGTAATATTGATTAATTACGGTGTAATATCGTTAGGGTTGTTTGAGGGGCGCAGTCTTATAAGTATTTGAAATTATTTAAAAAAATGGCGGAAGTGCATGGGAATCGAACCCACCCTTAAGTTTTTAACTATTTGATAATAAATCAAAATTTTTATAACCTGCTTTTTTTGCGGAACGTTTGCGGAACGAATTTTCAATAGCACAATCGATTTGAAATTATGCAATAGACTTTTTTTAAAAAAGAACAAGAATCAGTTGACAATATGTCAGATCTGACATAATATAATATTCATGAGTCCAAGCGATAAACCACTCGTGTGGCTGCAAGGCGAAATTACAAGTCCGCCTTTTTCTTCAAATGCCCGAATTGAAGCGGGGTATTTATTACGGCAACTCCAGAAAGGCATAAAACTGTCTTTGCCTCAGTCGCGGCCAATGCCGTCAATTGGGGCTCGTTGCCATGAACTGAGGATAAACGATGAAGCAAGAACCTGGCGAATCGTTTATCAGGTGCATAAGGATGCCATTTTGATCCTGGAGATTTTTGAGAAAAAGACAGGCAAAACTCCGAAATCAGTAATTGATGTCTGCAAACAAAGAATCAAATTCTATGAGGCAGACGTTAAGGAATGGGAAAAGAACAATGGATAAGAAAAAAAAGAAAGCCATAGAGTCTAAGGGCTATAAGGTCGGCTCCGTGGATGAGCTTCTTGGCCTGAACGCTGATGAAATGGAATACATCGAATTAAAACTGTCCCTCAGCCAGGCTTTAACAAAGCACCGGAAGAAAAGCAAATTGACACAGGCGCAGTTGGCCAAGCGGTTGAAATCCAGCCAGTCCAGGGTCGCAAAAATGGAAAACGGCGATCCCAGTGTTTCTGTTGATCTTCTGATAAAATCCCTGCTGGCCTTGGGAGCCGACAAAAATAGCATCGCAAAAGCCATTATCTGACTTGTCCTGAACAAACAAACTCCATTTCAAAGCACGGATCAAACTCAGGAGCGTGATTCATAGACGTCGTTTCAACTGTTTAGCTGTATTTCTAATCGATAATTTTGTTCCTGGATACATTTTTGAGGCATCAAAATTATCGTAAACGTCACTCCAATACGGTGTTCCCATCAACTCGAACACAGATTCACAACTCTTTTTCCAATATGCTTGGCCTCTTCAATTGCATTTAATGAAAATGATGCGCCAGGGCCTTGGAGCACATCCCCTTTGGCCAGCCCGTAACCAATGCTTCCCCCTGCTACTTTCATGTCATGAATTGAAAAAAAACTCTGCAAAAAGCTGAGGGCCTGCCAGCCACCGACCCTTCTTGTGGCGACAATGGCAGCAGCGACTTTCCCCTTCAGCTTCCGGGAAAACAAATATGAATACGTTCTGTCAATAACCGCTTTTGCCTGGGCACTGACATTAACAAAATATACCGGAGTTCCAAATATTATTCCGTCTACTTTTTCCATACAGTCAAATATTTGATGCATATCAGTAATGCGGAACGTTTCGGTTTTACGAAAGAATAGGGTTGTAATATTGATTAATTACGGTGTAATATCGTTAGGGTTGTTTGAGGGGCGCAGTCTTATAAGTATTTGAAATTATTATAAGAAATGGCGGAAGTGCATGGGAATCGAACCCACCCTTCAATTTTTAACTATCTGGTATTAAATAGGATTTTTGATAATCCGCCTTTTTTGCGGAACTTTTGCGGAACGAATCCTCAATAGCACAATCGATTTGAAATTATGCAATAGACTTTTTTAAAAAAGAATAAGAACCAGTTGACAATATGTCAGATCTGACATAATATAATATTCATGAGTCCAAACGATAAACCACTGGTGTGGCTGCAAGGTGAAATTACAAGTCCGCCTTTTTCCTCAAATGCCCGAATTGAAGCGGGGTATCTACTACGTCAACTCCAGAAAGGCATGAAACTGTCTTTGCCTCAATCGCGGCCAATGCCGTCAATTGGGACTCGTTGTCATGAGCTGAGGATAAACGATGAAGCAAAAACCTGGCGAATTGTTTATCAGGTGCATAAGGATGCCATTTTGATCCTGGAGATTTTTGAAAAAAAGACAGGCAAAACTCCGAAATCAGTAGTTGATGTCTGCAAACAAAGAATCAAATTCTATGAGGCAGACGTTAAGGAATGGGAAAAGAACAATGGATAAGAAAAAAAAGAAAGCCATAGAGTCTAAAGGCTACAGAGTCGGCTCCGTGGATGAGTTTCTTGGCCTGAGTGCTGATGAAATGGAGTACATCGAATTAAAACTGTCCCTCAGTCAGGCTTTAACAAAGCACCGCAAGAAAAGCAAATTAACACAAGCGCAGTTGGCCAAGCGTTTAAAGTCCAGCCAGTCCAGGGTCGCAAAAATGGAAAACGGTGATCCCAGTGTTTCTGTTGATCTTCTGATAAAATCACTGCTGGCTCTGGGAGCCGACAAAAATAGCATCGCAAAAGCCATTATCTGAGATTAATTAGCGTTGTTTCCTGTTCGGTTTGGTCTATATTTCGCCCAAAGGGAATCCCAAGCTTTAATTCTTTGGCTTTCCGTTCCACAAAACAATTGATCATGGCCGGTATATCCTCTGCGGAACGTTTGCGGAACGAATTCGAAATAATTTATCGCAAATATATTCTTTTTTGACTTCATAAATTTTCCCCATGAATTTTCTTGTTTTTCGATCCTGAAGCGCAATACATTTTATTCATCATCATTTTCGCCACAATTCACTCCCGATTGTAAACTTGTCAAAAAACAACCACCGCCACTGCCACTGCCGGTGTTGCCGCCATCCGTGGAATTGTTGTCCTGTCCGTTTGTCCCACTTATCACGGACCCGGTAACGCGCATGGCGATGGAATAGAGGCCGGAACGGGTGGTGATAAAAAGGGTGCTGTTGTCCGCCCCCCCAAAACAGGCATTGGTCACCTGGCCGGGTGCGCTGATGGTTTCAATCCAATCCCCCTTGTCATTAAACACCAGCACGCCGTTCTCGCACAGATAAACATTATTCTCATTGTCAATGGTCATGCCGTCAGCGCCGATATAGGCGAAAACCTGCTTGTCCGCGAGGCTTCCGTCATTGTTAATGGTATAATGGTATGTTACTCCGGCGCCATGGTCCGTTACATAAAGAATCGTTCCGTCTGCAGTGCCGACAATACCGTTCGGACGGATCATGTCATCAATGACGCGAACAACCGATCCGCGGTCGGGAGTGATATAATACACGTGCTGGCCGTCCTGTTGCAAAGTTGAGGAGAAATAGAGTGGATCCGTGAAATAAACACCGCCGTCCGGGCTTATCCAGAGGTCATTTGGCTCATTAAACGGAACATTATTATAGGTACCGGCGATGATGGTTGTGTTGCCGGCATCATCAATGGAAGCCAGGCATCCGCCAGTCCCCTGGCAGGCCAGAAGATTGCCGCTTGTGTCAAAATACAGGCCGTTGGTTCCCATGGAATTTGTCAAAAATGTCGACAACACTCCTTCCACGGACCATTTATAAATAAGATTCGAGGAAATATCTGAAAAAAAGATATTACCCCCGTCATCTGCAGCCGGTCCTTCGGCAAACGAGAAATTCTCTGCCAAAGAGGTCACCGTCCCCCCGGGAGCCACAACGCTTCCGGTATCATCCGTTTTAAAAAGAAAATCCGTGTTTTCAATGACCGGCATATCGATTTTTGAGGCGTACAGCCAGGCGCCGGAACAGTCATACACACTGGGATTTTCCTGATAATCCGGAAAGTTTTCATAATACCCCGTGCGGAGTGCCATCAGGGTTTCTGCCTGGGTGCCGGACAGGCTGTTGCCCACCGCCGCAAAGTTGGTGGCATAGTGGTACATCATGGCACCTTCATATGCCCCGTACTGCCGAACCAGGGCAATAACATCGTCTTTGGAAACAGGCGTACCATTCATGAAAAGCCGCAGCTTTTCAGCTGTTTTCTGCCTTTGTAAGACAATGTTGTTCAAGTCTGTTCTCTGGATATCCACCAGGCCGGTTATCAGGCTCGCTTGAGTTTCATCGAGTGCGTCAAGAAATGCCTGTCCCATGTCCGCGGTAAGGTTGGTGTCAATGGTCACGGCTTCCCTTGCTATTAAGGGCGGGATGTCTTTCATGTAAAAAGAGCCAAAGTAGGTCCCGTGGCGTTCCGGACAGAAATAGGTGTCTCCTTCAACAGATCCCAGGTACCAGGCAAACAGCTGTGTGGCATAAGTGCTGACCAGCACCCGGCCGTCACTCACGGTAAGGCCGGACAGATCGACAGGATCTGCCGCCGGCCACTCTTCATTGGCAATGGTCCCGCCTTCACCCGCCTGTTCGAACAGGTTATTAAATTCGTCCAGCAAATCAGAAAGGGCTGTTTTCTGGGCATCGGTCAATCCCACCACAATGCCGCCGAGCACATTAGCCCTGGAGTAACTGATGTCCGCATCAATTTCATACAAATCTGCCGTGAATTCTTTTAACGCATCTTTATCCAGGCCTGTTGTTCCTTCCGGCAGGTCATTTTCCAGAAGACGGATGAACGCCTCGATCATGACAAATCGTTTATATCCGTATGCATCTACCTGCCATGCCTGAGTATTGGCCAGGTCCACCAGGGCCTGAACCTGGGCATCGGTTAGAATCGACAGGACGCTGTCTGAAATTCTGCCGGCAAATTCCGTGTTATGGCCGAATCCGTTGGGTGTGATGTCCCGTAAATACTGGAATCCGAAAAAGTCGGATACTTTGCCGGGCGGAAAAAAGGTATTGGAGCAAAAATCGCTGGTCAGAAATGCCAGCGCGGAAAATGCAATTGTTTTCATCTGGGCTTCATCCCCGATGGCCTGGGTAATGGAGATCCCAGCTTCGGTTGTATCCGTTGGATTGTTTGCATCCGGGGGGTCAGTATCTCCTGTATTTTCCGAATTTGCAAAATATGCATTGCAGGCATCGCGGCAATATTTTCGGTCACCGCAGGCAAGGTTTGACGATTCATCGCAATAGGTTTTGCAGTCTGCCTCGTTGTCAAGTCCGATCATCGTTATATAATCATAATCAGGCCCCAGAACGGAAGGGGCTTCTACGGTGATCAAATCGGTATTATTGTCAAACCCTTCTCCTGTTTGTGTTTTAGCAATGCAGGCATCCCGGCAAGCTTGGCGTTCTTCGGCGTTTTTCAAGCAGTCACAACAATCTTTGCATTCAGGTTCAGACCCAGTATGATTCAGGCAGGTATCAGTCGTATTCTCTGATGCCATTGCGATGGATATGTGACAAAATATTCCGGAACAAATTCCAAGAACCATGAGTAAACAGATACACCAATGAAACCTTCTCATATAAAGTTCGTATTTTGGGGTCATTTCACTTTCTCCTTATAACAATTTGATGATGTGTATTATTTACTCGAATCTGATTTTATTTTTGATCCGGCGGCGGGTCAAGGCAGCTTATCTTTCTCGGATCAAAACCCGTAGCTTTAATGGCTTCCTGCTGCGCCGCCCCCCGCCGGATTCCGGCTTCCCTGAAGGCGTTATTTATTGCTTTGGCATCGGCTGCGGTTAGAGAATCTGGATTATACTTAGACAGTATGTCCGCAACTTTTGATTTCAATTCATCCGTCAGGGTCTGCCCTGATTTTTTAGCCGAATTATTATAATTCCCGGTTCCAATTTCTGAGGTGTTTAACTCCTGGGCAAAAGATACATTGCAAAGATGGATGGTCAATATTGCACAGCCCCATGTTAATACGTTTTTAAAATTCTGTTTCATTTTGGCCCTCCTTATTCTTTTGGTTTTAAAAGGTGACTTTGGTTACCCAATGTTGATTAGAGTATAAAAATGAATTATGAACTGAAGATGAATTGACAAAAAAATTTTTATTTTAATTTTTTAGCCTCAAAACATTAAACTGAGCAAATGTGTTATTTTAGATTTCGAGCATTCGCTTTAATGACCAAAAATGAACTTCATATTAATGAAATGCGTTTTTCATTTTCGGTTCATTTTTGTTGTATATGATAAGGACGGGAAAATGATGGGAATAATTATTCAGGTGTTATTGTTTTAAATTCATTATCCTGAAAGGTGGAACGTCATGCGAATTCTAATAGTCGATGATGACCAAAAACTATGTGATGTGTTGAAACGCGGTCTGGAAGAAGAAGCATACGCCGTTGATTGTGTATTTAACGGTGACGACGGGGAATATTACGCTGAAAACACCCCTTATGATCTTATTATATTAGATGTTATGATGCCGA
Organism: Desulfosudaceae bacterium; assembly: GCA_963674745.2. Taxonomy (GTDB): domain Bacteria; phylum Desulfobacterota; class Desulfobacteria; order Desulfobacterales; family Desulfosudaceae; genus JBFMDX01. Next base: position 1,010,681 of record CAXXDV010000003.1, read on the forward strand.
AAAAAAATGGGACTGATGTTTGTAAATATCTTCGCCAGAAAAAAATAAACACATGCATCCTCATGCTTACGGCAAAAGATGCCGTGGAGGATCGTGTCAAAGGGCTCAATAGCGGGGCGGATGATTATTTGATAAAACCCTTTTCATTTGATGAATTACTGGCAAGGGTGAGAGCTCTTTTAAGGCGTGATGGCGTTTCAAAATCATCTGAGTTAAAGGCTGATGACCTGTCACTTAATACTACAACGCGCGAAGTGAGGTGGAAAGAACAACTTATTAATCTGACAACTAAGGAATATTCAATTCTTGAATACCTGATGAGCAATCCCAATGCTGTTATAACTCGGACAATGATTGAAGAACATGCATGGGATTATGAGTTGGATAGCATATCAAATTTGGTCGATGTTTACATTCGACGGATAAGACAGAAAATTGATCCGGAACAAGGTAAAAAAATCATTCAAACCATCCGTGGGGCCGGTTACCGGATAAACGTCTTATGAAATTCCTTCACAGTATTACCTTCCGCGTCACACTCTGGTACCTGGCGATACTTGGTGTAATGATGGTGCTACTTGGAATCGGTGTTTATGTGACCCTTTCCAACAGGTTGTATCATCATCTTGATGTATCCCTTAAAGAGAGAGCCGAGCACCTTTCCGAGTTCCGCGATGTTCTGTCCATCATTGCCGGAGGAATGTTTGAAGACCAAGCGGGGGAGTATATTACTTTTTACTATTACGAGGGTAACCGGTTAAAGCATATCGCTCCTAAAGATAATGTATTCCCGATGACAAGAGAAGTGATCGACCGTGTATTATCAGGAGAAACGCTGTTTGAAAATGTTGATATACCTCAAAAAGGATTGTTTCGGGTTCTCATTTCCTCATTCACGCCAGATAATCCTGTAGTCAGACCAGATCAATTCAGGAGAGAAAGACAACAGCCTAATTATGAACGAAGGAGAGATGGAGGATTTAAATCTCCCCCTCGTCGTGATGACAGACCCAATAGACCACCTCCCCCTGACTATAAAGAAAGATATGATCCCAGAATGAAGGTTACATCAGCGGCTCTTGTTATTGCACGCCCCACTAAGGATATAGAAAGTGTTCTCAGACAACTTTTTCATATTCTGGTAATCGCCATCCCTTTGACACTGCTGTTGGCCGGTGGAGGCGGAATTTTTTTGGCACATCGGGCATTAACCCCGGTGAAAAGGATCTCAGACACAGCGCGTCAAATTGAAGAAAGCGATTTGAGTCGTCGCATTGATGTGCGCACAAAGGACGAACTGGGCTTTCTTGCCGAAACTCTCAACCAGATGATCGAAAGACTGGAAAATGCATTCAAACGACAGAAAGAATTCACCAGCGATGCATCACATGAACTTCGTGGTCCCCTTGCCGTGATCCAGGCAGAAGCTTCATTGTCTCTCCGCAAAGCGCGGGAACCACAGGAATATAAAAAAACGCTTAAAGTGATTTCCGGTGAAGCTGAACGTATGGCTTTTTTAACCAATCAGCTTCTTGAACTTGCCCGGATGGATGCCGATAAGGAGCCTGATGTATCTGAATCAATAAACTTGAAAGAATTTCTTCAGAACATCTGTTCCGATATAACAATTTTATGTCAAGAAAAGAACCTGGAATTACAGACACATCTTTTAAGTCAAGTTCAGATTAAAGGGGATCGAAAAAGTTTACAAAGAATGTTTTTTAACATTTTGAATAATGCAATTAAGTATACGAAAGAAGGCGGGACAATTCGTCTTGCTTTGGAAGAAAAAGACCACATGGCCGAGGTCTCTATTTCAGACACGGGAATTGGTATACAAAAGGAAAGTTTGCCATATATTTTTGAGAGATTTTATCGTGTTGATAAAGCAAGATCCCGCAGTGAAGGAGGAAGCGGTTTGGGTCTCTCCATATGCAAACAGATCATTGATGTTCACAAGGGACGAATCGATGTTAACAGCCAAATGGGTAAAGGGAGCACCTTCACCATTAAATTGCCTATTATAACAAATTAGATCAGCTATTCCAGATTATGTCTATTTCGACATTGGGCTTTTTCTGAGGATGAGGATTGACGAATTCAATATGCTGAATTAGGGGTTATGGATAAATCTTCAACGTTTCTTGACGGCTTTTTAGACGGCTTTTAACGCCCGTAAACGGCTTTTGGTGGTCGAAAAAGCCAATAAAATCAAGTAGAATACGCTTTGGAACGCTCTGTCACGCCGGAGGTCGCGAGTTCGAGTCTCGTCACTCCCGCCATTATACAAATCAAATCCAGTTGGTTATAAACTGCCTGGATTTTTTGTTTTTACAGGTTATGGTCCAAGCGGCTTATTAGACGGCTTTTTTGACGGCTCAAGCACAGTTTTTTCTCTCGCTTTATGTATGGCTTTTCTTACAATAACAATCGGATATACAGGAGACGGTATCCGGTTAACATAGCCGGCGGTCGCCCTCCCCTTTCTTTGAAAGTACCTGTAAATCGAAATTATCAATCATGAGCGAATAGCGATCTTTGGGTCGTGACGCCTTTTTTTGTGGGATAACGTACAATATTTTTCGCACATTTTTTAATGAAGAAGTAGCCCTCGATCTGGTAAGGGTTGGGTAGACCAAGACTCAACCACAAAACAGAAGGAGAGCTACGAATGCAGGATACCAAAAGGTGTGCGGGAAGCAAGGGTTTAAAATCAGGGCAAATAATCAAGATCGAGCAGGGGCAGTTAAAGAAGCACTTGGACAAGGTGGTCAGAGGGACGGTGGAGGAGACGTTGAACGCCTTGCTGGATGCTGAGGCGGATCAACTGTGTAAGGCCAGGCGATATGAACACACCAAAGCCCGCAGAGATACCCGGGCAGGATTTTATACCCGTAAGCTGGAGACAAAGGCCGGAGAGGTTGAGCTCAAGGTGCCCAAGTTGAGGACGCTGCCGTTTGAGACCGCCATTATCGAGCGTTACCGGAGACGGGAGAGTTCGGTAGAAGAAGCGCTGATAGAGATGTATCTGGCCGGCATATCGGTCAGGCGGGTGGAAGACATTACCGAGTCCTTGTGGGGAACAAGAGTCAGTCCTTCAACGGTAAGCAACCTGAACAAGAAAGTATACGGTCGTATCCGGAAGTGGCTCGAAGAACCGATCACCGGTGATTATGTATATGTTTTTTTGGACGGGATCTGGCTGAAGCGGTCCTGGGCCGGGGAAGTAAAGAACGTCAGCGTTCTGGTAGCGATAGGAGTTGACCGGTTCGGTTATCGCCAGGTATTGGGTGTTAAAGAAGGCGGCATTTCTGTCCCTCCTGCCACCAGAAGCGGGTGGTGGAATTCGGCGAGTGGCTGTGCACGGATGTGCTCAAATCCGTTCCCCATCGGCAATGGGTATTCTCCATCCCCAAACGGCTGCGGCCCTGGTTTTCTCATGACAGAAAACTGCTGGCCGGGCTGTCACGGTGTGCCTGGAAGGTTTTCTGCCAATATCTGAAGCACTCTGTTCCGCATGACGATGCCGTGCCCGGCGGCGTGGTGGCGGTGCAGACCTTTGGGGACTTCCAGAACTTTAACCCGCATCTGCACATTATCGCCACGGACGGCTGCTTTTACGGGCAGGGGCAGTTCCAGGTGGGGAGCCAGCCGGTTGCTGATGACCTGACGCCGCTGTTCCGGCAGGAGGTGTTCAAGCTGCTCAAATCTTACGGCCTGTCGGAACGGGTCATAGAAAACATGATGGGCTGGCATCACAGCGGGTTTAATGTTTACTGCGGTCCGGCCATCTGGCCGGGCGACAACACCGGCGTCGAGAACCTGGCCCGGTATATTATTCGGGCGGCTTTTTCTCAGGAGCGGATGCAATACATCCCGGCCTCAAGCGCATCCGACGGCCGGGCCAAAGTCATTTATCAGTCTAAAAACGGCCGCGAGCGCAAAGTGTTTCCGGCCCTGGACTGGCTGGCCCAAATGACCACGCACATCCCCAACCGCAGGGAACATATGGTCCGTTATTATGGATACTACAGCAACAAGAGCCGGGGCCAGCGGAAAAAAGCGGACCAGGATGACGACATTGCCAACATCATCGAGACGGACCTGCCCAATAAGGCCTTCAGAAAATCCTGGGCGCGGCTGATACAGAAGATATATGAAGTTGATCCGCTGTTATGCCCCAAGTGCCAGGGGGAAATGAAGATCATCAGTTTTATAGAGGAGCAGGCCGTCATCAAGCAGATACTTCAGCACCTTGGTTTATGGGAGACCCGCAACAACGACCCGCCGACACCGCAACTGAATGTTGTCCGGGAACTGACCTATCATCCTGCGCCTGACCAGGCACAGGATGATGACGGATACTGGCCACAGGTTCCCGATTATGGCTACTGGGCGGATTGATTATTTTAGAAATTCGGTCCCGGCGGCACAATAGAGCTGCCTCAAAAATCCCGCTTTTTCTGAAGTTTTTGTTGTCCTGACGGCTTTTGGGCTTTTTCTGCCTCACCTTGAAACGACCTGCCAAATCCGCCCCAAACCGCACGTCAACATGTGGTGCCCTCAAAATCATTGACACACAAACCCGGCCCTGCTATAGTTTACGACCATAAAAGCAAGTTCTTATCCATTTATCTGACCGACTTAAAGATACGCACCCGGCCAAGGCCGCGGCAAAAAGACAAACAATAATAATTCTCATGATTCCTCCCATGTTTTGAGTTTTTTAATAACCTCCGACCGGCCGGGTGCGGGCTGAATCCCCGGTCCCGACCGGCCGGGTGCCCCGGATGATTTTTTAATTTTAACTTTTTGGGAAATCCTGTTATATAAATACGGAGAAGATGCGGAGAAGGAAAGAAGCAGATAAAAAAAAAATAAATACCTGAAAAATCAATAAAAACTGGCGGAAGTGCATGGGAATCGAACCCACCCGGGACGGTGTTAGCGCCCCACACCGGATTTGAAGTCCGGGAGCATCACCAGAACGCTGCGCACTTCCATGACCTGTTTTGTGCATAAAGTAAACAGGAATGTGATATCTGTCAATGTATTTGTCTTTTTAAAAGGAAGGTTTTCATGACGGTAAACACAAAGCGTCTGGCGGATACGTTCGACGCGCTGGTCAGAATTGACAGTGAATCAAGGGACGAGCGTGCGGTCTGTGAATTCATTTCCGGATTGTTTTCAAAGCTGGGCGCCCAGATCATAACCGATCATTCACAGGCGCAAACCGGCAGCAACACCGGTAACCTGCTGGCACGGTTTGAGGGAAATCAGGGTCTGGAGCCCCTGCTGATCGGTGCGCACATGGATACGGTTACGCCGGGGCGGGGGATTATTCCGGTTTTCAAAGACGGGCTGTTCTCCAGCGAAGGTGATACCATTCTGGGCTCTGACGACAAGAGCGCCATTGCCATCATGTATGAGGCCATGTGTGTGCTGCAAGAGGCCGGCGTTGATTTCTGCCCCCTGGAACTGGTTTTTACCGTGTGTGAAGAAATCGGTTTGATCGGTGCTAAACATTTTGATTTTTCCCTGTTGCGGGCCAAGAGCGGTTATATGCTGGATGCCTCAAACACGGCCGGTATCGTGACCCGGGCGCCGGCCGCCAATCGACTGGAATTTGTGATTCACGGTAAAGATGCCCATGCCGGTGCCCATCCGGAAGACGGTGTCAATGCGATCTCAGTAGCCGCAAAAGCCATTGCCTGCCTTGAGCCCGGCCGGGTTGATGAAGAAACCACATTCAACATCGGCTTGATCCAGGGCGGTCAGGCGACTAACATTGTGCCGGCCCTGGTCACGGTCCGGGGAGAGGCCAGGAGTCAGCGGGATGACAAACTGGACGAGGTGACCGATCAGGTGGTAACGGTTTTTCGCGAAACGGTGGCCCGGGCGGCTGAACAGTCGAGGCATGAGGGATTCCCGTACCTCGAGGTTTCAGTCGTCAATGATTTTAAGAGTTTTTATATCCCGTCCGATCACCGGGTGGTCACAACCGCCGCCAGTGCCGCCCGTGTTCTGGGTTTCGATATGGTGGAAACCGTATCCGGCGGCGGGTCTGACGCCAATATATTCTTTCAGCACGGTATTACGGCCGGTGTACTGGGAACCGGTATGAGGGATATTCATTCCGTACGCGAGAACGTTGCCCTTGATGACATGGCCCGGGCTACTGATCTGTTGATTGAAATCGTAAAAGCCTCTTCCTGATGTCAGTACCACAGAGGTGGCGCGGCCGGGTTGGCCGGGCGGCGTTCCTCTACAACACCCATCAATACGTACCGCGTCCCGTAGGGGCACCCCCCTGTGGGTGCCCTCCATCAGGGCAGGCACAGGGGCCTGCCCCTACTACAATGTTTACCAGCGTCCTTCCGCGTCTCATAGGGGGTACCCCCCAGTTGGTGCCCGTTCATTTCTTCCCAATGGAGAAAGATCCGGATCAGTGGGCCGAATAGCTCTGCGGAAAGCTCTGGGGAACGCCTTCGAAGGGCGTCCGCTTTTTGGATTTGAGTGTTTTCGGGTCCCTTAACGTTTTCAAAATATCAATGCTTTCCTTCATACCCTTAAGATGACGGGCCATGCCAATGGCCAGGCCGGTGATGTTTGCCATGGCCTGGACAAAGTTGACATCTTCCAGCGTAAACTCCCATGGCTCGGCGGTATAGACCCGCAGGGCACCGATGACCCGGCCGCCGGTAACAATAGGAACGGAAAGGATCGAGGCGATACCCTCTTTTTCGGCTGCTTCCGGATACTGAATGCGGGGATCATCGCTGACATCATAAATCGCGACCGGACCGTCTTCCAGAGATGCGGCAATAGACTGCAAGGCGCTTAACGGTCCTTTGTTGATATATTCATCACTGAGGCCAAAGGAAGCTGCCACTTCCAGGGCATTGGTACTGCGATTAACGAGAAACAGGGTGCACCCTTTAACATCCAGGGCTGTCTTAATGCTTTCCACAGCCATTAACACGACCTCTTCAGGATCACGAGAATGAGAAATGGCGTTGGTAATTTTCAGTAATGTTTCATAATTGAGCATTTGTTTTTTCATGTGCCCCCCTTATGGAATAATGACAAAAATTAATATTCCCACCATCTTTTTCGATGATCCGGCTTCCATCAGATGGCCAACACGGGTGATGGAAGCCGCAAGTGGCATAGCTTGAGCCGCATTTTTCCTCCTCTTAGACAGAGAGGCGTCTAAACGTAATTAACAGTGCTCGGGGGTGAGGCGGCTTTGTCGGATAGAACGCAGCTTAGGAAGATTTTCTGGTTGAGTGTCAGACCCCCCGGATCGTTTAACTTTAATAATAGACCTGACTGACTGAAAAGGCAAATAAAAAACAGTAAGTCGAGCCTCCCAGGCACAAAAAATTACGACGCAATATCAGGCTATTTCAGCATTGTCGAGACACTGGGCAAAATCGACCGATTCTGCTTGATTATTCCGTTTGCATATAATAAATTTTTTAGTTTGAATATAACCGCGTGTGCGGGTCACCATAAGGAGGTAAGGACATTATGAAAGATTACAAAATAAAGGATCTGATGGTTTCTCTTTCGGAGTACGCCACGGTATCCGAAGACGCGACGTTGTATGAGGCGGTGGTCGCTCTGGAAAATGCTCAGCAGAGTTTCAAGCAGGACCGATACCCGCATCGGGCTGTTCTCGTTTATGACAAAAATAAAAAAATTGTGGGGAAATTGGGGCTGCTTGATGTGCTCAAAGCCCTTGAACCAAAGTATTTTGAAATGCAGAACCGTCAGGGCATGACCGGGCTGGGTTTCAGCAAAAAGTTTATGAAATCCATGTTGGAAAATTTCCGGTTGCTTGACGGGGCCATGGAAAACATCTGCAGAAAAGCCGGGGAAACCAAAGTCAGCAAGATTATGGTCCAACCCACGGAAGGCGAATATGTTGATGTCGATGCTTCATTAAACGAAGCCATTCACCTGCTGGTTTTGGGACAGCATCAGTCCCTGCTGGTGACCGATAAGAACGGAGACATTATCGGTGTTCTGAGGTTGACGGATATTTTCACCGACATTTGCCAGACAATGCATACATGTGGACTTTCATAATTGCTATTTCCCCCCTTTTTGTAAGCTTAAGGAGGCTTTGATTCATGGGTAACGCGCAGTCATCTGAAAAAAACTGGACAAAAATTATCGCCCTGTTCGGCGGGATTTTTTTATTCGCACTTGTTTATTATTCACCGCCCTGGTTCGATGCCGTGGATCCGGAAGGAAAACACTTCGTCTTGTCCCAGGAGGGCAAAGGCGCCCTGGCGGTATTCTTGCTGGCCAGTACCTGGTGGGTCTTTGAGGTGGTTCCCATCGGTATTACCAGCCTGATGATCGGCATCCTGCAGGTGTTGTTTCTCATCCGTCCGGCCAATGAAGCATTCAAGGACTTTATGGACCCCTCGGTGCTGTTCATTTTCGGCTCCATCGTTATCGGCCTGGTATTTACCAAAACCGGGCTGACCCGGCGACTGGCCTATAAAATGCTGATAATTGTGGGTGAACGTACCAGCATGATTTACCTGGGCTGTTTCGTTGTTACGGCCGCCCTGGCCCATATCATGGCCCATACGGCCGTGGCCGCCACCATTTATCCGCTGCTGATGGCTATTTATGCGCTGTACGGCGAAGGCGACAAACAGACCAAGTTCGGCAAAGGCCTGTTTATAGGCATGGCCTATGTGGCCGGGGCCGGCAGTATCGTAACCCTGCTGGGCGCGGCCAGGGGCGCGGTTGCCATCGGGTTTTTCAAAGATGTCGTGGGTAAGGACATCGGGTTTTTCGAGCTCACCTACTATATGCTCCCTATCGGCTGGTTGATGACATTCCTGCTGTGGGGGTATTTCATGATTGTCTGTAAACCCGAAAAAAAGACCATCCCGGGCCTGCGCGAAAAAGCACGGGAGCTGAACAAGGAACTGGGCGGGATTACCCGCCAGGAAATTATAGCCGCCGTTATCGTAGGGGCATGTGTCCTTTCCCTGGGTGTGATCGCCGTGTTGAAGTCGACGGTCCCCGGTTTTCATCCCCCCCATAAAACCGCCGTTATCCTGCTGTCCACGGTTCTGTTTTTCTTGGCCGGCATTTTGACCATCGAAGATCTGGAAGAAGTGCCCTGGAACATTATTCTGTTGTTTGCCGGCGCCATGAGTATCGGCTTCTGTCTGTGGCAGACCGGTGCCGCTGAATGGCTGGCCATCAACTGGCTGGTTATGTTTGAAAAGGCCCATTGGTTTGTGTTCGTTCTGGGTATTGCTTTTTTTGTCATGATCATGACCAACTTCATTATGAACGTGGCCGCCATTGCCATTTCCCTGCCGGTGGCCCTGGTTATCGCGCCTTACCTGGGGGTGGCCGGAGAAGTTATTCTGTTCGCTTCACTGGTGACCGCCGGTATGCCTTTTCTGCTGCTGGTGGGTGCCGCTCCGAATGCCATCGCCTATGACTCCAAACAGTTTACCACCGGCGAATTCTTCCTTTACGGTCTGCCCGCCAGTGTTCTGCTGATGGCGGTGGTCGGTTTTTCAGTATATGTGCTGTGGCCTCTGATGGGCATGCCGATTACAATCGGTAATTAACTGGATTTACTATAAATCTGTTTTGCGGAAACAGGCTGCCGGGGATTACCGCCGGCCTGTTTCCGGTTTTTGGGCAGATAACCTCATGAAACAGGTCAGCCTTTCCACACGTATTTTTTTTAATGTCTCCCTGTTGCTGGTGGTCACGGTCTGTATGGGGGTTACCACTATCTGGTTTGCCAGCCGGTTCAACGGTATGCTGCACCAGATATCCCAGGAAGCCATTGTGCTGGTTCAGGCCTCCCGTGAAATGAACACCCAATTGGCCAATCAGAAAGGGTTTGTCACCTATTATTTTCTTGACGGTGATCAAAAATGGCTAAAAGAGCTGGATACCCATCGAAAACAGTTCAGCGAATGGCTGGATAAAACTTATGAAATAACCCATGGCCCCGCCCAGGCGTCTTTACGTGAACAGATCAAGAGACAGTACAATGATTATATACTGGCTAAAGACAAAGTCATTGATCTGTACCAGTCCGGAAAAAAAGAAGAAGGTGAAGCCCTGCACTGGAAGGTCCGCGATCAATATTTTCAGCTTTACGAACTGTGCCGCAAGTATTTGAGCCTGAACGAATTACAGATCCGCAAGGCCCGTGACAAGAGCCGTCAGAATTTCCGCCAGATCACTTCTGTCACCATAACCCTGATTGTGTCCCAGTTTATTCTTACTGCCTTGCTGTTGTTTAATCTGATCAGCCATATCATTATCCCCATTCAGCGTCTCTCACGTGAAACGGTGACAGACAAATCGGTTCCTGAACCGGGCAATGAGGTGAACCGTTTGAGAGATAGTGTCCATGAGTTGCTTGATGAACGGGACCGCACCAGAAGTGAACTCGAGCAAAGCAAGGAAATGCTCATGAACTCGGAAAAAATGGCCTTGGTCGGCCGACTGGCACCGGTCGTGGCGCACAGCATCCGAAATCCCATGACATCCATCAACATGCGTCTGTTTTCTCTCCAGCGCAATCTGGACATGACCGAGAATCAAAAAGAAGATTTTGAGGTGGTGTTTGAGGAAATGAATCGGCTGGACAATATCGTTCAGAATTTTTTGGAGTTTTCCAAACCCCATAAACTGAAAAAACAGCGGATCAGTATCTCGAAAATCATCTCCACCACCATGGATCTGCTGTCCTATCGCCTGGATCTGTATAATATCACCATTACCCGCCAACAGGAGGTGGAAAATCTCGAGCTTGAAGCTGATCCCGGCCTGTTGAAGGAGGTGTTTGTCAACCTCATCGTCAATGCCTGTGAAGCCATGGAAGACGGCGGGGAAATTATTGTGGTGGAAAAAGAAGCCGTGGCGGATAACATCGGCCAGGCCATCATGATTGAAGTCATTGATAATGGTCCGGGCATGTCTCCGGAAATGCAGGACCGGGCCTTTAAACCGTTTGAAACGACCAAGCCGGACGGTACCGGGCTGGGCCTGTTTATTGTATTAAAAATTATCGAAGAACACGGCGGGATATTGAATCTCCGTTCCCGGGAAGGTCAGGGCACTACCTTTACGATTATCCTGCCGGCTTATGAAAAGGTTTCCGCATGAGTACCATTTTAATTGTTGATGATGACGATCAGCTCCGACAAAGTTTTTTTAAACTGCTGAAGGAGGAAGGCTATGATGTCAGAACCGCGGCCAGCGGTGAAGCCGGAATTGAAGAGGTCTCACGGGAGGTCCCGGACCTGGTCGTGCTGGATATCAAAATGCCGGGAATGAGCGGTTTAGAAGCGTTCAGCCAAATCCGGGAAATTGACGCTACGCTGCCGGTTATCATCATGACCGCCTATGGGACAACGGATACGGCTATTGAAGCGACCAAACTGGGCGCTTTTGATTATATTTTAAAACCATTTGACATTCCTTTTGTTTTAAAACTCATTCAGCAGGCACTTGAAGCCGGACGGCTGATGCGAAATCGGGTGGAAATGAACGGAACCCCGGAAAGCGCCCCCCGGGATGTGCTAATTGGGCGCAATCCGGTCATGCAGGAGGTTTATAAGTCTATCGGCCGTGTGGCATCGACCGATGCCACAGTTCTTATCCAGGGAGAATCCGGCACCGGCAAGGAACTGGTGTCCAGGGCCATCTATCAGTACAGTAACCGCTCAGACAAGCCGTTTCTGGTGATCAACTGCGTGGCCCTGCCGGAAACGCTGCTGGAGAGCGAGCTGTTCGGCTATGAAAGGGGGGCCTTTACGGGCGCCAACAGCCGGCGTATCGGAAAAATCGAGCAGGCTCACGGTGGAACAATTTTTCTAGATGAAATCGGTGATATGCCGCTTTCCATTCAGGCCAAGATTCTGCGTCTGCTTCAGGAAAAAAACATTGAGCGGCTTGGCGGCGGAAAACCCATTGCGGTTGATGTCCGCATTCTGGCCGCCACCAATCGCAACCTGGAAAAGGCCATTGCCGAGGGTGCTTTTCGCGATGATTTATACTATCGGCTTAAAGTCGTGACCATCACGCTTCCGCCCTTAAAAGACCGCAAAAGTGACATTCCACTGTTATGTGATTATTTCATGGCCAATTTTTCCCGTGAAATGGGGATTGAAAATCCGGGTATTACAGAACCCGCCCGGAAAATCATTGCCGAACGCGCCTGGCCGGGAAATGTCCGGGAACTGGGCAATACCTTGAAAAAAGCGCTGATCTTCAGCAACGGTTATCCCATCCGGCCGGAAGATGTGTCCTATGCCATTTCAGATACCGGCGATCAGCCGTCGGACACGGAGATTGAATCAATTGAACGCCTGAGCCGGCAATGGGTGGCCGGCATATTAAACTCAAGCAAATATGATGACAAGTTTAATTTCCTGATGGACACGTTTACCCGGATCGTGATCGGTGAAGCATTGCGAATAACCAATGGGAATCGCAGTCAGGCCTCTAAGATACTGGGTTTGGCCCGGCCGACCCTGTTGTCCAAGATTGAAAAGTTAAACCTGACCACGACCACGACCGTTCGGCATGAAGAGGAATGATTTAGCGAAAATTGTTTATTCGCGCCTTAATCCTTTTGGGAAAAAGGCTTAAATGGCTCTCCTTGACCCCTTGACCCCTCGAATCCTTGAACCCTTCAGTTTTAAACAGCCGTTGCGCCATGATCAATTTCGCTCAAGCGTCTTAAAATCTCCCTTGGAGAAGTAGACTGCGAAAGTTTGAGCAGCTGGTTCATTCTTTTTTCTTCAATCTGGTTTTTGTTCATCACCTTTTTTTTGTATGCCTCCTGAAGAATTCCCATCAGTTCATCCAGCTTACACGGTTTTTGCAGGTAAGCGTAGGCCCCGCTCTGCATGGTGCCGACCGCGGAATCAATGGTGCCATGACCCGTGAGAATAACGATTTCCATCCATTGATGTTTTTCCTTCAATGCCTTCAGTGTTTCTTCTCCGTCTAATCCCGGCATTTTCAGGTCAACCAGGGCAATATCAATATTCATTTTATCGGCTGCTTCCAGCGCTTTTTCACCGCGGTTCACGGCAACGACGTTAAAATCTCTGACCTCAAGTTGCTTTTTCATGGACGCCAGAAACTGTTCCTCATCATCTACAAACAGCAAGTTGATCTTATGCTCCATGCCGCTTTCTCCTTAATTATGTCAATTACGCCCAACCAGGGCCGTTAAATACGGTTTTTCAATTTAAAAAGTAGCAAATGCTGTGCCAATTTCGTATTTAGCCGTATCTTGCCCGCTACACAATAAATTTCTTATTTAAAACAATTTGTTAGTTGGCTTCCCGGTAACAGGGGAAAAGTGATTGAACAGGCCGCCTGTTAAATTCATTGACATGATCAACGTCCTTCACAACCGGGTCAACCCGGTCGTGGACCCTCTTTTATTTTTATTTACAACAATCAAACAGTAGCGGAAGGCTTCAACCTTCCAATTTCCAATAGGGCGCTGCAGCCCACCGCTGCTGCCTCTTACAGAAATGATCAAGCGGCCAGGGGCTCAATCAAATCGTGAAATGTACGGATTAACCGGCATGAGCTGAAAGTCGAAGCATTCCCGCAAATAAGGTTTAAGCGGTGGATACGGATCATCATCTGTTTTTTACAACATGTAAAAATTTTCGACGGAATTTAAGTGTTAAATTCGTTCAAGTACTGAAAAAAAAACCCGCCTCATGAGAATGTCATTTAAAATCAAATTATTATACCTGGACAAAGGACTTCGAAGAAGGAGTGAAAACTTGGCATCATGCTTGCTCTATATGAGTTAACGCAAAATAAAAGAGGCGGACGATGACTCGAAAGTACACCATATTAATTGCCGACAGCAATATTCACGTCAGGCGGTTTCTTGTTCGAGAGTTGAGTAGCCCATCCTATGAAATCATTCAGGCGGCCAACCATATGCAGCTTTTTGCCAGAATATTCGGGAAAAAAACACCGGATCTGATTGTCTTTGATATGAATATTCCCTATATCAATTGCCTTGATGTATTAAAACAGCTTTTGAACATCACCCCGCCCATCCCCATCATTATTTATTCCTACCTTTCCGAATACAAAGATCATCCCCTGGTAAAAGATACCCATGGCTTTGTTGAGAAAAACGGGAACATCGCCGCGCTGCAGAACAAAATCAGCGAGGTGCTGAATTATTATTATGAAACCCCCTGCCGTCCCGAACAGGGTCGCCAGGATTTCTCCCTTTGATGGAACAACCGATGAATATCGCCAAGAAAAACCCGCCCGGAAAAACAAATCTCGAAGCCCAGTCGCGTCATGACACGAATCATGAAGCAGCCCGCTACTATTTTCAGAAGCTGAAAAAACGTATTCTGCTGATCATGATGATCGCCTTTCTGTCGCCACTGGTACTGCTGTCGATATATTTCCATTTTCAGTTCAACCTGACCATGAAGCAGAGTGGAAAAATGCAGCTGCTTTCCCTGGCCGAAAGCCAGCGTAACACCATTGATCTCTTTCTTCAGGAACGTCTGGTGAATATCTTCAACCTGTTTCATGGCGCGGACTTTAAAGTGAATCCGGACCAGTCTGATATGGACGCCTATCTCAAGCGGCTTCAGGAAACCAGTGATGCTTTTGTTGATGTCGGTTTTCTCAACGAAAACGGACATAAAATCGGTTATTCCGGGCCTTTCCCCTTTTTGATCAGAAAAAACTACAAGGATGAATTCTGGTTTGCCTCGCTGATGAGTCGACAATCCAATTATTTTATCAGCGATATTTACAGGGGGTTCCGCGATAAACCTCACTTTACCATCGCCGTCAAACAACTGGTGGGAGATAAATATTATATCGTGCGGGCCACTCTTGATCCTGACAAGTTTTATCACTTCCTTAAGACTATCGGGCAGGGGAAACATGTTAGTTCCTTTCTGATCAATCTGTCCGGAGAGTATCAGGTCGTGGCCCCCGGTTCAGGAGAAGTCTTGAAAAAAAGCGAGTTCCAGCCCCGCAACACCCATGGGCCGGATATTGAGGAAATCACCTGGAACGGGCAATCGGAACTGGTGGGCTATGCATGGCTCAAACAGGTCCCCTGGGCCCTGATTGTGCGGCAGCCGCTTAAACTGGCGTACGCCCGGATGTTCGCCGCCAGGAGATACATCATTATCGGCAGCGCCTTGACGGCGATTCTTCTTTTTTCCACGGTTGTCATTATTACCGGACGGCTGCTCACAAAAGCCGAAAAAATGGAAAAAGACCGCTATGAACTCAAATCACAATTATTTCACGCCGCCAAACTGGTTTCCGTAGGAGAACTGGCGGCCGGGGTGGCCCATGAAATCAACAATCCCCTGGCCATCATCTTTTCCCAGTGCGGGGTCATACGGGACATATTCGATCCCGAGTTCGGTGGCGGCATCGGACCGGAAACACCGTCCCAGGTCAACGAAGAACTGGATATCATAGATGGTGCGGTTATGCGGGCCAAGGGCATTACCCAGAAATTGTTGAGTTCATCCAGAAAGTCAACACCCCGGATAACAAAATGCAACCTTAATCATATTCTTAATGATGTTGTCGACGGGTTGCTGGAACGTGAGTTTAAGGTATCCAACATCGATCTGGTCAGAGAATACGCGCCTGATCTGCCGGACATCATGACTGACGCCGATCAACTTCACCAGGTGTTTCAGAACCTGATAAATAACGCCGGTGATGCCATTAAAGGGCCGGGCACAATCACCATCGTGACCAGTGCCGGCGATAATTTTGTTAAAGCATCCGTGACCGATACCGGTTGCGGTATGACCCAGGATGTTTTGGGAAAAGTATTTCTGCCGTTTTTTACGACTAAAGAGGTTGGCAAAGGAACAGGGCTGGGGCTTGGTATCAGCTTGAGCATCGTTGAAGCCATGGGCGGGACCATTGATGTCCAGTCCATGCCGGGAGCAGGCAGCACTTTTACCATTACCCTGCCGATTAATAGCACACAGGAGGTTGAATCGACATGACCCAATTGCAAGAACCCAGAAAGGACAGCAAGCCGACGGTCATTCTGCTTGTTGATGATGAAGACCATTTTAGAAACGCGATGAACAAGCAGTTATCATCGCGGGGATACAGGGTGTACGACGTGAAAGGCGGTTTTGACGCCATCAAGATCGTTCGTCATAACAACCCGGAAGTGATCATCCTTGATCAGAAAATGCCGGACATGGACGGCATCCAGACATTAAAGGAAATTAAAGCCATCCGGCCGGAAGCGCAGGTCATTATGTTGACCGGGCACGGCAGTACGGAAGCCGCCACCGAAACCGGCCGTCACGATGTTTTTAAATACATGCTCAAACCATGCGGCATCAACGAACTGGTAGAGAATATCGAAGCCGCCCGCCAGGAGCGGGTGTATGCCATGATGCGTAATGAAATAGCGGTGGTCAAACGTCACAGCTTAAAACAGTGGCTGGTCGGCGTCCACAACGCCCGTCCCGGGCTGATGATTCTGGGCGCTCTGCTGTTTCTGGCCATGGTGCTGATGCCGACACCGGATCGTATGAACCAGTTATTCACAAAAGACAAGGCAGGGGTGGGGGATTCGGCCATAACCGGTTACGCCGGTTATCGCAGCATGAAAACCGGTGAAAATATTGCCGGGTATTATTTGAAAGAAGCGGGGCTTCTTCCGAAAAACACGGAAGCGGTTATTGATGATGGGAAACTTGCGGATAAGGCTTCGCTTCGGGCCAGGGTTATGGTCGGCGTTTTGATCGTGGCCGCCCTGTTTTGGGCTACAGGCGCCATCCCCGTCGGTATTACGGCCCTGCTGGTGGGTGTGCTGATGTACTTTTTTGGCGTTCTGCCACCGGACAAGATCGCCAAGGCTTTTGCCAAAGATGCGGTTATTTTTATTTTCGGTGTGCTGGCCATGGCCGCCGCGGTCATGAAAACCGGGTTGGACAAGCGCATCGGTTCCCTGTTGCTGGGGACGAGCAGTTCACTGGCACGGCTGGCCTTTATCTTCTGCCCGCTGTTGGCCGTGACCGCCTCTTTTCTTTCAGAACACGCCCTGGTGGCTTTTATTATTCCGGTGCTGATGATGGCCTATCTGGGCGTGGTCCGTACTGCTCAGATTCGCAATGACCGCAATCTGGCCGTGATGATGATTCTGATGGTCTGTTTTGTTGCCAATATCGGCGGCCCGGGATCACCGGCAGCCGGCGGCCGAAACGCCGTCATGCTGGGGATTTTGACCGATTACGGGGCAGCCCCGAGTTTTGCCCAGTGGGTCATGTACGGTCTGCCTTTTGTGCCGGTCATGGCCATCGTCATCGGCGCTTATTTCTTTTTCATGTTCCGCAAAAAAATAAAAGTAAAAAATTTGAATCTGCTGGCGGAAATCCAACAGGAAACCCGAAAAATCGGCAAAATGACCCGGGATGAATATGTAACTGCTATTGTTCTGGTTGTTCTGGTCACGCTCTGGATCACGGTCAGTGACCGGTTCGGCATGGGCGGTCCGGTCGTCCTGGCCCTGGTGGCGCTCAATATTCTGGGCATTCTTCGCTGGAAGGACATTAATGGTATTCACTGGGATGTGGTGGCCCTGTATGCCAGCGCCTGCGCCATGGGCACCGGTCTGGCTTCAACCGGCGCGGCTTTATGGATGGCGGACAGTTTTATTAATATTCTTCCGGATGTGTTGATGACCGGAACGGGACTGGCTTTTTCCGCCAGCTTGTTTACCGGCGTCATGACAAATTTCATGAGCGACGGCGCTACCGTGGCGGCTATCGGTCCCATTGTCGTACCCATGGCCACGATGGCCGACACGCACCCCTGGATGGTCGGCCTGGCTACCGCTTTTGCCTCTTCGTTCGCCCATGCCATGATTATCGGTACACCCAACAATGCCATCGCCTACAGTATGGCCCGTGATCCGGATACCGGGGAGCAGCTGGTGACAATGAAAGATTTTTTCATTCATGGCGGCGTTGTGCTGTTGCTGTCGTTCCTGGTGCTGTGGTTCTGGGTCTTTTTAGGCTACTGGCGCTGGATCGGTTTTCCGAGCTGAATTTCAACAGGATTTTAAATAACACGGATAATAACGATTATGCAAAAGTCAGTCGTAAATAATAAACCCAACGGGGATGAAAAATTCAACCGGATTCGGCGTACGATTCTGGTCCGGGTTTTGCTGCTGCCGTTTATTATTCTGCTGATTATTTGTGGAACGCTGATCTATTACCTGGCCACAAATATTTATGATCATGTCGGAACGGAGCTGGTCATTGTCACCGAAGATCATCGGCGCCTGATAGAACAGTTTTTTGTCGAACGGGTCAGTGACCTTCAATTTATTGCTGCCTCTGTCAGCCTGTCGACGATTACCGATGATCATCGCCTTGACAGTTATTTGAAACGCCTGCGGTTAAAATCAGAGGCGTTTTCAGACCTGGGGGTGTTTGATGTAGAGGGCAATCACCTGGCCTATGTCGGACCTTATGACCTGGCCGGACGTAATTATTCCGATACCGAATGGTTTCAAGCGACTCAACATCGACAGGTATATATATCCGATGTGTTTCTTGGCTTCCGACAGACGCCGCATTTTATTGTGGTGGTTAAAAAACAGGAAGGTGCTGTTCCGTGGTACCTGCGGGCCACCATTGATATGCGTTATTTCAACTCCCTGGTTGAAGATATCCGTATCGGTGAAAGTGGTGAAGCTTACCTGGTCAATCAGACCGGTATTTTTCAGACCAAAAGCCGATCCGGCGCCAGATTGATGGCTGATGATCCGGATTTTCATCTCTATCCCAAAGACAAGACCCGGGTGACTCCGTTCCTGGAAAGAGGGGCTTCGGGCAATCGATATTTTTATACAATCGGCTACTTGGAACCCACCGGCTGGCGACTGGTGATCCGCCAGAAAACCAGCGACGTGTTTTTTCCGCTGATCAAGGCCGTCATTATCGCTTCCCTGCTGGTTCTGATCGGCGGTGCCCTGGTGGTTTTAATCGCCTTTTATCTGTCCACCAATGTTGCCAGTCGATTGACCCTGGCGGAAGCGGAAAAAAGAGAAATGGGCAGTCAGTTGATCATGGCCGGAAAACTGGCGGAAATAGGGGAGATGAGTGCCGGCATGGCCCATGAAATCAATAATCCGCTGCAGATTATGGCCATGGAATTTACAATGATCAATGACGTGTTCGCTGATTATTCAGACGGCCGTCCGTTTGATGATACCGACCGGAAAACGATACTGGATTCCATTGAGCAGATCGGATTGCAGATCAACCGATGCCGGGACATAACCCACGGCCTGTTAAAATTTTCCCGGAAATCCGAACTGCATTTACAGCCGATTAATATACCAAGTCTGATAGAAGATTCCATTCAAATGGTTGTCCATCAGGCCCAGCTTCAGGGCGTTAATATTAATCGTCATATCGACCAGCATCTGCCTGTTGTTCATAGTGACACGGAACAGCTTCGACAGGTGCTGGTTAACCTGCTGAATAACGCGATTTACGCCGTACAGGAGAAAAATGACGGAATGATTGATGTTTCCGTAAAAAATGCTGACGACAGTGTCAGGATTGAAGTCAGGGATAACGGCTGCGGCATCAATAGAGAAAACCTGGAAAAAATATTTATGCCGTTTTTTACCACTAAACCGGTGGGCAAGGGGACCGGTCTCGGCTTGAGTACCTGTTACGGCATTATCGAACGTCTGGGCGGAACATTGTCCGTCAAAAGCGAACCCGAAGAGGGATCTGCTTTTACATTGTCACTCCCTCTTTTATCCGGGGCCGATAAACAGGGGCGAAAGTAATTAGTATTGAAAATAATTATATAAAATTTCTGATAAGGAGACGCCTTATGAAAAATCTTCAATTGCTTCTTGTGGATGACGAAGAACGCTTTCTGTCAACCACAAAATTACTGCTGGAAAAGCGGGGTGTTATAACGCATACGGCTTCCGGCGGCCGTGAGGCCCTGCGGATACTGGAAGAAAAGCGTGTAGACGTGGTGGTTCTGGACGTCAAAATGCCCGACATGGACGGAATAGAAACGTTGCGTCTGATTAAACAGCGATATCCCCTGGTGGAAGTGGTCATGCTGACCGGTCATGCTTCCGTTGACTCGGCGGTTGATGGTATGCGGTTGGGCGCTTTCGACTATCTTATGAAGCCCTGTGATATTGCCGATATGCTCAAAAAAATTCAGGAAGCGTTTATTAAAAAACAGGTCACGGAAGAGAAAATTCAGAAACTAAAAGTTGAACGAATTATCAGTCATCCCATGGCGGTCTTTGATAAAGAAGGGAAAAATGAGGATTGAGCCTGTACAACTGAGTGCTCATCGATGTGGTTTAGTCATCATCCGCGGCGGGATTTTTGAAAATAACTTATTGAATTGAGATGTTGAGGAGGCACGATGGCTGCACGAAAAGAAAAAAAGAAAGCAACTGGTTATGATAAATATATCGACTGGAAAATATTTATTGTTCCCGTTGTGCTGTGCGCACTGGTACTGATGCTCCCGGCAAGTCGGGGCATGCGGGATGTGGGGGTGGAGTATCAGGTCGGTACGGATGCGGTAATTGAGTATATCACCCAGCAGTTGTTTCAGGCCGACAGCGAGTCCGCCGAACAATGGCAGCTTTTGACGGCCCGTATTATGGAAAAAAACATGCGCATGGGCGCACTGAGCGAGGACCGTTTTTTAAAGCGTAATTTAAAATGGTGCAGCAAGTATGATATCCCGGTTACAAAAACCCATCTTGAAATGTCTCAGAAGTTTATTAAGGAACAGATCAGTGCCGAAAATTTTCGAAACATCATGTCGGCGGCCATGGATTTACGGCTGAATGGACTTCAATATGACCAGCTTGATGATACCGCCCGAAAGGCGGCTGATATCGGCGCCTGGCAGGTCAAGGTTTCCCTGGCCATGACCGTGTTCGTGGTGCTGTGCTTTTTGACTGAATGCATTCCGCTGCCCGGCGTAGCATTCTGTATCGGTCTGCTGCTGGTTTTCACGGGCGTTCTCAACCGTGAAGAGGTGACCATGATGTACTGGAGTGACGCCTGCTGGTTTATTATGGGCAGCTTGATGTTCGCCGTGGCTTTTGTGAAAACCGGCGTGGACAAACGCGTCTGCTTGATGATGTTCAAAAAACTGGCCACGCCAAATGTCAAATGGGTGACGCTGATTATTTTTATTATCATTTCTCCATTGGCGGCTTTTATTTCCGATCATGCCCTGGCGGCCATATTTTTGCCCATCGGTATCCTGCTTTATCAGAACAGCCTGACCAAGGATACACCCCAGGACACGGAACTGGCCAAAATGCTGATGATCACCATTGCCATGGCCTGCAATATCGGCGGTCCGGGAGCCCCTTCCGGCGGTGCCCGTAATGTTATCATGATGACCTATCTGAACGATATGTTCGGACTGGACATCGGATATTTCCAATGGGTATCGTATTGTTTCCCCTATCTCATGATTATGATCCCGCTTACCTGGATAATTGTAAATCTGCGGTTCAAGCCTAAAATCAAAAGCCTTGGCCCGGCCATGGAGCACCTTAAATCCGAAATTAACCGCATGGGGAAATGGAACAAACAACAGATCGTGGCCTTGATTATTTTTGCCGTTATGGTCTTCGGCTGGTTTACGGAAAAAACGTTTTACGATATGGGCATCCTGCCTGTCCGGCTGGGTATCGGCGTGCTGGCCGTGGCTGGTGCCGTAGCCTATCTTATGGCCGGTATCGTTAACTGGCGGGATTACCAGGAAAAGGTTGATTGGGGTGTCGTCTGGCTCTATGCAGGCGCCATTATTTTTGGCCGGGTCCTGGATCAGACCGGCGCCGCTTACTGGCTGGCCAGAACGGTTCTGGAACTGGTTGCGCCGCTGGGTCTTGACTCGGGACTGCCGTTGATGGCGGTTTCCAACGGGCTGACGTCCGTTTTGACCAATCTTATGGCCGACGGTCCGGCAGCCGCCTCGGTGGGGCCCATCGCGCTGAACATGGCCGGCCTGGCGCATCCGGGCACGACTTATCTGCCGTTTATCGCCATGTCCACGGCCATTGCCTCGTCTTTTGCCTACTGCCTGATTATCGGCACGCCGCCCAACGCGATTGTCTATGCCAGTGGTTACCTGGAGCCCAAGGATTATCTGCGGGTGGGTATTCCCATGTGGTTTATCGCCAATATCCTCCTGCTGGTATTGTCGGGTGTTTATTGGGCGTTGAGAGGCTTCGGTGATCTGCCGATGTTTTAACCAGACAAGACAATGGCCCTAATGCGTTTCCAGTTCAACACAAAGGAGTCGGTTATGAGAAAATCAAAAGAAAAAATTTGTAAATACCAGGACGGCAGACTTTATTTTACGACCGGTGCTGAAAGAAAGGTGATGTTTATCCTGACCGTTGCCATGCTGATTGCCGGCATAATGGTTAAATTTTAACAGGAAGGACCCGGCCATGATGACAGCGACCCGAATTCATTTCCCGTTGGCCGTTTATGTTCGGATCGTTACCCGTATGTTCACCGGACCCGGTGCGCTTTACGGGGAACTTGAAACAACCGGACCGGAAATCCGTGAGGCGTTTACCTTTTTGATATTCGCTTCGCTGATTTCTGCGGGTGCGGGCATATTGGTGCATCGCCCTCCCGAGTTCATGGCCGTGTTCGGTATTCTGTTCGCCAATGCTGTGGGGATGTGCTTTTTCGCGGTCATGGTGGGTTACATCATCATGATCATGGGATTCGGCAGGAAGTCGTCTTTTTTGAAGCTGTTCAGGATATATGCTTTAGCCTCGGGCACGACCCTGTTGCTGTCATGGATTCCGTTTTCCCTCATGTTTACAGAACTCTGGAAGTGGTGGTTGATTTTCGTCGGACTGACCAGGGGGGGCGTGTTTAATAAAAAAGAGGGCGCGCTGGTATTGATCCTGTCTATTGCCGTCATCGTTCTCTTTTTCCGGTCGCTTCTGGCGGTATTGGCATAATCAGGTGTCTGATATTGAAAATGACAAACATAAATTGAAGGAATAAAAGCAATGGAAAGAAAAATCAAGGTGTTGATGGTTGATGATGAGGACCAGTTCCGGGCTACCACGGAAAAACTGCTGACCCGACGCGGATTTGAGATGATTATGGCTGATAACGGCAGATCGGCCATTGATAAAATCAGTCAAAATCCGGATGTGGTCATTCTGGATATCAAGATGCCTGACATGGATGGCCACCAGACGCTGCGGGAGATCAAAAAGATCAAGCCCGATCTGCCGGTGATTATGCTGACCGGCCATGGTGAAATCAATTCCGCGTTACAGGCCCGTCACGAAGGCGCCCTGGATTATCTTTCCAAGCCCTGTGATATTAATTTGCTGGTTGGGAAAATCAGGGAAGCCTTTCAGCGGGCAATGAGTGGCGCTGAAGGGAAAGAAAAATTGATCTCGGATATCATGATTCCGATCGACGAGTACACGCTTTTAAGCCAGAACAGTTCGGTGATGGACGCCATCATGAAACTGCAGGAATCATTTAATATGAAGATGGCTACTTCGCGGCTTATGGAAACCGGTCACCGTTCCATCCTGGTCGTTGATGACCAGAAACGGGCCCAGGGGATCCTGGCGATTACCGACCTGCTCCAAACGATGCTGCCGGCTTACCTGAGTGCTCCCCGACCGTCTCTGGCCGACAGCATTCAGTATTCGCCTATTTTTTGGAACGGCATGTTCACGACCGAAGTCCGGGAAAAAGCCTCCACCCTTATCAGCGAGATCATGTCACCGGTGCCTGTTTCCATCGATGGTGAAGCTTCGTTAATGGAAGCCGCTTATATGATGATTCATCATCATGCCAGGCGTTTGCTGGTTGTTATAGATGACGCCGTAGTGGGCCTTGTTCGGGAGCAGGACTTGTTTTTTGAAATGGCCAGGATCCTGGACCAGGAAGAGGTAAATCCATGAACTTGTCCTTGTTTGAGCTGCCAAAAACCTACAAATTTCTTGTTATGGCCGTTTTGATCTTTATGTCCGCCTATCTGGCCTATTATTACCACCGGGTGCTGGGTACCGGGACGGTGTTTACACACTTTTATTACCTGCCGATTGTACTGGCCTGTATCTGGTGGAAGAAAAGAGGACTGATGGTGATTGCGTTGCTTTCCCTGGTCCTTCTGGGAAGTGACCACATTTTTCGGGGTAGTGAAGGCTATGCCAACAATTTCATGCGCATTCTGATATTTTTCCTGGTTGCCTTTGTAAGCATACTGCTCAGCGAGGGTATTGAAAAAGCACAGGAAAGAGCCAATGAAAACAAACTCTGGTATCAGACCATTTTTTATAATGCCGGCACCGCTATAGCGATTCTGGAAAAAGACGCTGAAATTGATTTGGTCAACGTGGAGTTTGAAAAATTGACCGAATATTCAATGGAAGAACTGGGGACGAACAGAAGCCTGTTCACCATGTTGGCGGATAAACACATGCATAAAGCAAGAAATTATTACTACTATGTCCGTAAAGAGAAATTTTACGGGGCCGGATACCTGATGGTCAAATTGAATAACAAGACCGGCGGTGTCAAAGATATCCGGCTGACATTTACACTGATCCCGGGCACGAATAAAATCGTAGCCACCATGGTTGATGTCACCCAGTTAAAGAAAGCCATAGAAGAACAACGGCGCTTGAAGTCCGAACTTTCAGAAACACTGACCAAGGTGCTCAGCGGATATCTGCCGATATGTTCCAGATGTAAGAAAATTCGTGAGGATTCCGGTAAATGGCGCCCTGTGGAATCTTATATCCAGGATCGTACGGATGCGGACTTTACCCATACCGTTTGTCCTGAATGTGCCAAAATCCTTTATCCGGAACTGATTAATGATCTGGATGATGAGGGGCGGGATTTAATCGTTTAAACCAATTCCCCGGTGATGCTGTGAACTTTTACAGTTTGAGTGGTCAATGGATATTGTTATTGATACGTCAGCGTTGATCGCGGTGATTGTGGGCAAGCCCGAACGTAAAAAAATAATCAATGTGACAAAAGGGCGCACTTTGATCGGGCCTGGTTCGCTTCCCTGGGAGATTGGTAATGCTTTTTCGGCCATGTTCAAACAGGACCGACTATCCCTTGAGGAAGCCAAAAAAGGGCTGTCGATTTTTAACAGTATCCCCCTGAGGTTGATTGAGCCGGATTTTGCCATGGTGCTGGAGTTATTAAAACAGTCTGATATTTGTGCCTATGACGCCTACTTTTTTGATTGCGCTTTAAGATACAAATCACCATTGTTGACGCTTGATCAGCGTTTAAATGCAATCGCCGGGCATTTAAATATTGAAACCGTGGAGGTTTAAAAATGCAGGTTTACACATACTCTAAAGCCCGACAGAAACTGGCGCATCTTCTTGATCTGGCCGAAAAAAACGGGAAAGTCATCATCCGACGAAAAGATGGTAGAACGTTTTCCATGGTTCCTGAAAGAATTTCATTTTCACCTTTAGATGTTCCAATGGTTAAAGCCGTAATAACCACGCAGGAGATCGTTGAGATTGTCAGGGAAGGGCGGCAGCGATAGCGCAGGGGCCAAGGATTCCAGGGGTCGAGGGTTCAAGGGCCTTTAGAACTTATTTATAGACCCCGTTCTTTCATGCAATTACCTGATGAATAATGTTGTTTTTGCCGTTTTCCTTGGCCTGGTACATCAGGTTGTCGGCCGCTTTCAGCATGTCCTCAATGGAATCCGGTGCCGTTTTGTAGGTGACCACTCCCGAGCTGAAAGTCACCGGCCAGTTGTTTGCCTGCATGGTCGACGTCAGCTTATCACCCAGTTTCCGAACAATCCTATGGGCATTTATCTCGTCTGCACCGGAGAACAGTATGCAGAATTCATCACCACCAAATCTGGAAGCCATGTCAATTGCCCGGATATTTCCAAGAAGCGTTTGGGCCAGTTCCGTAAGCAGCCGATCACCGGCTTGATGGCCGTAACGGTCGTTGACAGATTTAAAATTGTCCACATCCATGCAAAGTATTGTCAGCGGCAGGCTGAATCTTCCCGCTCGTTTTAACTCCACTTCGGCAAATTCCATAAACGCCCGCCGATTGGCCAGACCGGTAAGGGCATCCGTTCTGGCCAGTTTCTGCTGCATGTTCAGGGTCTGTCTCAATTCCCATATCAGGAAAACAAAAGCCAGAAAAACGACCAGTCGGAACGTTTCATTGATAAAGGGAACCCGGGGAGACGAAAAGGTGTGAAGAAATTCGAGATCGGCCATCAGCCAGGCCAGAGCGCTGATCGTTGCGCATATGCACCCTGCTATCAGTCCCCAGACCCAGGTCATGACCAGGATAGGGAAGAAATAAAAAATGGAAAACGCATACTCCGGTCCGGTCCAGTAACGGATGTAACTGATCGCGCTGATCAGCAACAAGCTTAGGATAAGCACGCCCGCTTTAACGGAACCTGCCACATATCCCGCCAGGCGTCGGCTCATTGTATGCATTTTGCCATCTCCGGGATAAAAGCCGCGATCGGTATTGGCCGGAAAGATATCCGTCCCGGATTTATTGTTTTTTCCCGGGACGGATGAACGACTTGTGCTATTTTTTGGCCGGCAATTCACCGAACTTCATTACAAATGCCTGCCGGACCAGTTCGGCGGCGTCTTTGGCATCAGTGATATAATCCCGATTAATGACCATATCGAATTCACAGGGATGAGCGTCTTTTTTATTAAAGTTCTTTTTAAAAAAGACCTTCTGCATCTTGTCCTGCTCGTCCAGTTGCCGTGCCGCTTCTTTTTCGGCGACATTCAGAATTTTGGCTACCCGTTTGATGCGGTGATCACGGGAGCTGATAAAACGAACTGCCAGGAGATCCTCACGTGGAAGGATCAGGTGCGTTGCCCGGCCCACAAATATTGTCGGGCCTGTTTCCGCGATTTTCAGGACAGAATCAACCAGGTAGCGCATGTAATCCCCCATGGTGAATGATTTGTCTCCGAACAGCATGGACGCCAGTTCACTCATATGACCCGGATAGCGCTCATCGAAACCATCGAGCGTCTCCGTCTGCAATAATTTTTCTCCGGCAATGTGCTCCATGATTTCCCGGTCAACGACTTTGTGCCCGGTTTTTTTTCCGAGTATATCGGCGATTTCAAGGGCACCCACACCAATTTTGCGGGAAAAACAGATATGATGCAGGCGATCCTTTTTGCCGGCCTTTTTTTTGGCCGCTAACTGTTTTTTCATTTCCCATTCCCGGAGGCATTGATCCACCATGGTAGCCGTGCTAGTCCGCTTTTTGGCGTACATGCCGGGAACGTATCGATTTTTTTGACGTGAATCAGCCATTTTTCTTTCTCCTTGTTGTTAGTTTCTGGTTATTGATAATCACAAATAATAAGTCCGTATCTGCAAATAGGTTCAAGGATTCAAGGGGTCAAGGGGCCAGGTGTTTATTATTAAGTATTTTTTTAATATCTTTTGGCCTGTTTCAGTTACGGTTGCCGGCGATTAATTCTCCTTTATTTTTTGTGTTGTCTTGACCCCTCGACCCTTTGAATCCTTGAACCCTTTTTATGATGCCTCTGGCAAACAGTCCGCTTTATCATCACATTCCAATACCAATTCATATGTATCCGATCCCGGTACCCGCTGGACGACAAACCCCAACTTCCTACCCAGGGCCATCATTTTGGTGTTGTCCGCCAGCACGAGACCTTTTATCCTTTCAAAACGGTAAGGCCGGGATACTTCCAGGCAACGCTTCATCAATGCTGCGCCGATTCCTTTGCCGTGGTGCTCATCAGCTACCAGTACTGCAAACTCAGCCTGTTTCCGGTTGTGTTCCGGGATAACCCTGGCGACACCAAGCAATCGATCCCGGTTGTCCTGTTGCACCACTGCGACCAGAGCGATTTCCCGGTCATAATCGATCTGGGTGAATCTGGCCAGCATGTGGTGCGGCAATGTTTTTAGCGGTGAAAAGAACCGGAAATAAATACTCTGTGGTGAAAGTGTGTTAAAAAGTTCCACCACCAGTGGGGCGTCTTCCGGACGAATGGGCCGAATCAGCAGGTCGCCGATATCAATAAGATTGAGCCGCTGCTCATATCGATTCGGGTAGGGACTGATCACCAGGTGAAATGGTGCTTTTTCTGTTGAAGAAGAGACCATGATCCGGGCATCCAGGGCAACAGGTGCCTGGTTGACGATAAACAGGGGGTTGATATCTATGGCTTCAATTTCCGGAAAATCAATAACCAGCTGAGAAAGACGAATCATCAGTTCTTCCAGCAGGGTGAGATCAGCCGGTGGCCGCCCGCGGTATCCTTTGAGGATTCCATAAACTTTTGTTTCTTCCATCATGCGCCGGGCCAGTAAACGGTTCAGCGGGGGCAGGGCCAGGGCCTTGTCCTTGTAAATTTCGGTAAAAATACCGCCCATGCCGAACAATAGCACCGGACCGAAATCTTTGTCTTTCTTGGCCCCGGCAATCAGTTCATAGTCCGGTGAGGGGATATTCTTCTGAATCGTAACACCGGTTATCGTCGCCTCAGGATTATACACCCGGCAATTTTCCATGATCTGTTTGTATGCCGACCGCACTTTTTGGGGTGAATCAATATTCAGAATGACGCCGCCGGCATCGGTTTTATGGGTAATGTCAGGGGAAAAAATTTTCATAACCACCGGAAAGCCGATCTCTTCGGCACGGGAAACGGCATCTGCTTCATCCACGGCTGCAACCGTCCGGTTGATGCTAATACCATAAGCCGAGAGCATGTCCTTGGCATCAATTTCATTCAGTATACCCGTCGGCTGGCGTAACCCTTTTTGAATCAGCGATTCGACCCTTTCTCTGTCAAACTTCAATCGTTTGGGCAGGGCCGGGGGGATCTGCTGGAGCATTTCGATGTTTTTGGAATAATGGTATAAATCCATAAAAGCACGGACCGCCCGCTCCGGTGTGTCAAAAGTGCTGATACCGGCCCGATTGAAAAGGTCTCGTCCAGCCTCTACTTCCGCCCCGCCCATCCAGGCGGTGAAAACCGGCAAATTTCGACCCTGCAAGGTGTCGATCAGCTTTTTTGCAACTTCCGTGGGTTGCGACATGGCCTGGGGCGAGAACATGATCAGCAGCCCGTTGACTTCTCTGGCTTTTACCAGAATATCGACAACCTGCCGGAATTTTTCAGGCGAGGCGTCACCCAGGATGTCAACCGGGTTGGACCGGCTCCAGTGAGGCGGCAGAAGTGCGTCCAGTTGCTGCAGGGTATCCGGCTGCAATTTTACCGGCTCAACACCGTAGTCGGTCATGGAATCTGCCGCCATGACACCCGGTCCGCCGGCGTTGGTCACAATGGCCAGCCCGGGCCCCTGAATCTGCGGCTGTTTGGCCAGCAATTCAGCACAATCAAATAGTTCCTGAAACGTTTTGACCCGGATGATACCGGCCCGTTTGAGTGCGACGTCGTAAACCGCGTCCTCGCTGGCCAGGGCGCCTGTGTGTGAGGCCGCGGCCATGGCCCCGGCTTTTGTTCGACCGGACTTTAAGGCAATGATCGGTT
Source organism: Desulfosudaceae bacterium (assembly GCA_963674745.2). Lineage (GTDB taxonomy): Bacteria > Desulfobacterota > Desulfobacteria > Desulfobacterales > Desulfosudaceae > JBFMDX01. The sequence continues at coordinate 1,040,340 of CAXXDV010000003.1, forward strand.
TGACCCGGGAGACCCCCCGGGCGGCACTCATAAAATTTCTGACATGGGTCAGGTTTTCAATATACATGACGATGCTGCTGACCTCGGGGTCTGCGCCTAAATAGTCGATCACATCCCCGAAGTCCACGTCCAGCATTGATCCGAGGCTGACAAAATAACTGAAACCGATGTGTTCTTTAAGGGAGAAATCCAGGATGGAAGTGCAGATGGCGCCGCTTTGAGAGATAAAGGCCATTTTGCCCTGTTTGGGCATCTGGTTCGCAAAACTGGCGTTTAAACCGTTTTTTACCGACATGATGCCAAGGCAATTCGGTCCGATAACCCGAAATTGATCAGAAGTGCCGGCGGATTCAATTATGGCCGCTTCAATCTCCGCCCCGGCCGTCCCGACTTCCTTGCCACCGGCTGAAATTACGACGGCACCACCGCAACCCGATTCCCGGCACTGTTTGACAATTGCCGGAACCGTTCTGATGGGCGTGGCAATAACAACAAGATCCGCGGGCTGCGGCAGTTGCTCGATCGACTTGTAGCTTTTCCGGTCCCACAGCTTTCGATGGCCGGGGTTGATCGGGTAAATGGTTCCGGGAAAACCGCCCATAACCAGGTTTCTCATCACGGCCGTTCCGATACTGTCCTGCTTTTCACTGGCGCCCACGACAGCTACGGAACCCGGGTTGAAAATTTTTTCCAGATGATAAATGCTCATGTCTTATCCTGATGTTTTATGAAATATTTTCGGGCTAAACGACCCATACGGTAAAATCCCTGCCGCTGTGAATCACCTTGTAACTGACCCGACCCATGAAGAAGTCCTGTACACGGGAAATACCTTTGCGACCGATAACGATGGTGCCAAACTCTCCGGATTCAGCTTCCCGGACGATCTCTTCGGCCCGGCTTTCCACACCGTTTAAAACCTTGCCTGATACCTTCTCTTCATCAAAGCCGGCTTTGATGAGTTTTTTCTTCAGCTCTTCAATCTTACGCATGACTTCTTCCTGAATCAGCGTCATGACTTCGGCCGGCATATAGTCCGGACTTACCGGGTTCAGTGCGCCTCCGCAGCGAATAGCGTGAAACAGTTCAGCGGAATAATCATACTGGCCGAAATATTTGCCGATAAAATTAACGGCCTGGGCAGATGAGGGTGACCCGTCAACCGCGATCAGGACTTTGTTGTTATGTGGTCGCCTGCCGGCAAGAAGAATAGGGACGTCCGGAAATTTGGATAATAATTTGCTTGAAACACTTCCCAGGGTGATGCTTTTGATTGTGCCCATACCCCGTCGTCTCAGAATGACAGCATCATACCCCCCGGCTGCTTCGTCCAGTATATCCCGGGCGATACCTTTTTCCCGTTTGTGAATTTTAATCTTAATGTCTTTTTCAGAAAAACCGGCTTCAACCAGTCTGGATTTGGCTTCCTGCATGAAGGCCTCAATGGCTTCCAGTTTTTCTTTTTTCCAGGCCTCGAATCCTTTTAAGGCGTTCGGACGTGTCGGATCATTGTCCATATCCCAGTAGCATTCGGGTATTTCGCTGTATACGTGGTAAAGTACGATTTTGTTTCTTTTGAATGTTTCCACGTCAGTGATATACCCGATCGTAAGTTTGGATCGATCGGAACCATCGATTAACACCAGAATTTTTTTGTTTTTACCCATGACTTTTCTCCTTGCCGGTTTGTTTTTGGCCTATTTTGCTGTTGCCGGTTTGACCTGAATCAACCGGATAAACGCTATTGCCGGATCAGTCGTAATGCTCGGCATCAATACGCATGAGGTTGACCGAACCCGCATTCACTATCCGGCATAACGTTAACCACCTCCTGATGCATTTTGTCCATAAAGCTTCCTGTGATTTTCAACTGGTGCGGACGCAGTCGGGATATTCTGATGTTTTTAGTAAACACCATACTTCCGAAAGCCGATATTGACGTCAGGCCACAGGTATGGACAAAAATACGTTTAAACCATCTTGCATTTTCCTGGATCATGTTGACCAGTTCCATGGCCGCACCACCGTCAAATTTACCAATCAGCTTCAGATGAAGGTTATCGCTGTTTTGATGCCTGATGATTTTAAATTTTGAGGTCATAAGATCCTCCCGGTAATGATTATATTCTCTTTTTTATCATTCAGTTTGTCGTTACATTACTTAATAGCAAATACAGTGCCAGTGTTACGTTTACGGGTTTCATTCTAAACAAAATCGGGGTGGTTATAAGAATATTGTGTGATTAAGTGAGGTTACGTTAAAATTAAAAGTATATTCCGTTAATCTGATTTCCCTACGCCCCTCCTTCCGGTTATAAATCGTGTATGATGCTCTGAATAATCCGGGTTTGTGCTGAAAATCTTTACAAGGTGGAAAGGATTTAAACCGTTTGATTCACAGGTTTTAGCGGCAGAAGAAAGGCTCGATCGAGCAGGGAAAGCAATCAAATTTTCAGAACAGGCATGACCGAAAATTATTAAAAAAAATGCCGCAGACCGTGCCGGATGAGGCGTGGCCTGCGGCGATCGGGCGTATTTAAATGATCCACACGGCCATTTCTTTTCCCATGTGCAGTACTTTTCGACTGACCCGGCCCATGATAAATTCCTGAACCCGGGAAAGTCCGCGGCGACCCATGACAATGGTTCCATAACCGCCTTCACGTGCGGCCTGGATAATACCGCCAGCCCGACTGGCCTTGTCTTCCAGGATCTGTTTGTAAGTCCGACCGGGATGAAATCCGGCATCAATTAATTTCTGTTCGGCTTTCAGCATGGGGGGGTCAATCCCCTGGCGGGTTTCATCCAGCCACATTTTTTCTTCTTCTGTTCTGAAGACCGTCTGTTCATGAAGAAAGATGTTCAAAGACCGCACGACATGGCACAGCATGACGTCACGATTGTTTGAGGCCATTAAATCACAGACGGTATCAATGGCTTTAACGGCGCTTTCGGAGCTGTCAAAACCAATAAGAATTTTTTCGGTTTCCGGACATCCACCGACGACGGCTATGGGCGGGTGGTCGGCGTCGGACAGCAGTTTACTGGTGATGCTCCCCAGCACGACTTCCTGGATACGGCTGATACCGCACCGTCCGACGATCATGGCGTCATAACCGTTGCGGGATTCGGCCAGGATATCCCGTGCCACCCCCGTTTTTCGATGATGATAAGTGGATTTGACGGCTTCGGAGGCAAAACCTTCCCCTACAAGGATGGACTCGGCTGTTGCGAAAGTTTCATTGATATGCTTCTTAATGCTTGCGGCCCAGGCGCTGACAGAGGAAATTTTACTGCTGTAAGCGGCCTCTTTCCCCAGATCCAGAAAAGCTTCGGGAATATCGGTGGCCACGTGAAAAAGGTTGACCCGCGTGTTTTTTGCCGGAAAAAAGCGGCTGATGTACCGCACCGCGTCCATGGCCTGATCCGACCCGTCAAAGGCCATTAATATGTTCATTTTTTTACTCATGAGAACGCCTCCTTATTTGTTGATACCGGTTTGTCGTTCAATACCTGCGGCCTATCTTTCAAGCCATGGCTGATAGTCGTTTTTACGGATAATCTGTAACAGGACGTCGTTTTCATGTTCCATATAATCCTGAAGATCCTTGAAATCGAAATTGATCAGTTTTTTAACGCCTGACAGTACCTGCGGAGGGGATGTTGCGTATTGCCCCGCCCGTTGCAAGGACACCTCCTCAAGTTGATCAGAGGGGACCACTTCATCAACCAGACCCAGCGTCAATGCCTCTTGAGCGGTTATGTCATTGGCGTTCAGCATGATCTGATACGCTTTTTGCCTTCCCAGCATCCGGGGCAGAAAATAACCGCCCCCGCCCTTGGGGGCCATACCCAGTTCAATGCAGGGGTTCTGGATAACCGCATTATCGGCCAGGATCCGGTAATCGCAGGCCAGCCCCATATTCAGGTAAGGCATGATCACATAGCCGCTGTTAACATAGATAACGAACTTATCCAGTTTAACGAGTTTCAACACAAGCTGATTAATAACGTTGTACATGCGGTGCGTGCGAATCATATCCGCCCCGCTGGCCCGCGCCCGTTTAAAAAAGTCAACAAACTCCTCGCGCCCTTTTGAATCAGGCGCCCCGGAAACGATCAGGACATGAATGTTCCGGCTTCTGCCAATCCGGTCCAGATAGTCCAGAACCCGGTCCCGGTTTTCAAGATCGGTGGTACGCAGCAGAAAATCACGGTGAAATCGAAGCGTGGCGATATTATCCTTTAAAGTCGCCTGGAACGATTCGTATGAAATATCAAACTCGGATTGATTCTTCATGTCGACTCCTTGGCTCAATGATGGTTGCATCGGCTGATTATTGTCTGAGCAAGTGCCATGCCAAAGGAAGTCGGTTGTGCCTGATTTATAATAGATTGAAAATATTGGAAATTATGATTTTTAAAAAAGTATGCCCCTGTCAGGCATGTTTGTAATTATGACGAAGTGTAAAGAAATATGACGGGTGTGAATTTAATTAATTGGGTGCCACGGGCTAACCGGAGGTTGCCCGTGTTTCCCGTAGAAGTTTGATTGCTAATGAGGGGTATCCCCGCATTAGCGCTAGGTTGTTCTTCAGAATAAACGCTGAACATCGAACATCCAAACCTGTCCCCTTCATCCCTTTCATGTTAAAACAACTTAGCGGTTGTAGGGGCGGCCCCCTGTGGGTGCCCTTTAAGTGGGCGACCACAGGGGGCCTGCCCCTACATTGTTTATGCACGGTTACCACGGTCCGTAGGGGCCCCTCCTGTGGGTGCCCTTTAAGTGGGCGACCAGCCGGTCGCCCCTACGCCTGTGCCCCCAAAGGCAATTCTTAAAGTCAGATGTTGCCCCCCCTGCGCAACAGACTCCTCTGCTCGGCTTTTCGGATCCGCTCGTCCTGCTCATCTTTTCGTTTACGCGCGCCTTCGAGTTTTTCCGTCATCTCCTTTGCATCGGCAGGCTTGAGCAGATAATCATAGGCGCCCAGCTTCATGCCTTCGACCGCGGTTTCAATGGCACCATGGCCGGTCAGCAGAATGACTTCCACGATGGGGCAGCGTTTTTTGATCTCTTTAAGGGTCTCAATCCCATCCATACCCGGCATTTTGATGTCCAGTACAACGACATCGACACTTTCCTTTTCCAGCGCCTGGAGGCATTCCTGGCCGCTGTGGGCGGTCAACACATTATCGCCGCTTTCTTTCAATCGCAGCGAAAACATCTCCACAAAGTCTTTCTCATCATCCACAATCAGGACCTTGGTCGGAATTTTAATCATTTGGACGGTCTCCTTTAATCCTGTTTAATATATCAGAACAAATATCTTTATTATCCGCCATGGATTCACAGGCCTCCCGGGTGCGGGGCAGGGTTACCCGGAAATCGGTCTCGCGGCCGATTTGACTGGATACCTCGATTTTCCCACCCAGACGACCGATAATACCGGATGTTACATACAACCCCAATCCGGTACCCTTGCCCGGGGGTTTGGTCGTGAAAAACGGTTCAAAAATTTTTTCCAGATTTTCCCTGGGGATACCCGGCCCGGTATCTTTGATCGACAGGGTGACCGTGGCATCCGTATGACTCAGGGAAATGGTTATGGTGCCCTCGGTTTCAATGGCCGCCATGGCGTTGGTGATCAGGTTGATCAGTACCTGGCGAATGGCGTAGGGGTCACTCCAGATAATACCGTCGGCCCAGTCTGTTTCCTGTACAATTTCGATTTTCCGGTTGGCGGCTTCTTTACGCGCAAAGTTAACCGTATCCGACACCAGCGCTTTTAAATCGGTTTGCGTAAACATGGTCTCGGGCTGTCGAACAAAGCTCAGGAGTTGATGGGTAATGCGGCTGGCCCGGTCGATGGCGGATTCGATTTTTCCGATGGCGTTTTCTAAATCCGCTTTACGGGGCAGGGTGGTTTCTTCCATTTTGGAAAGTAACAACCGCACATATTCCGCGCTCTCCCTGATGATGGCCAGGGGATTGTCGATTTCATGGGCAATGCCTGTTGACAGAGTGCCCAGTGAGACCAGACGTTCGGTGGCCACCATTTGCTGCTCCATTCTGGCTTTGAATTCGGCTTCCTGTTTTTTCTCTTCTTCACGTCTTCTTTTTTCAACCGCCTGACCGATCTTTTTAACCAGGTGCTCAAATTCAACCGGTTTGGAAAGATAATCAAAAGCGCCATTTTTGATCCCGTCCACGCCGTCGGCCGTGCAGGCGTGGCCGGTGAGTAAGATAACCTCCGTGTCGGCATGGTTTTGCCTGATCCATTCCAGTACTTCATGGCCGCTCATGCCCGGCATTTTTACATCCAGAATCACCACATCCATTGGCTCTGTTGCCATCTGTGCCCGGCATTCTTCACCGTTTTCGGCCTCGAGGACGGAAAACCCCCTTTTCATGAGCCGTTTTTTCAATGGTGCCCGGAAATCGGCTTCATCGTCCACCAGCAGCAGGCGTATCTTTTCCACGTATTCAGTCATAGTTTCAAACCCAAACCTTCGAACCCTGACAAAAGGGCACGGCACGCCGTGCCCCTACAACATTTGCGAACGACCGGTGAACCTCAAACCTCGAACCTCGCCATTTCCCCCGCGAAGCGGGCCACACCAGGTCTCACATTCCGTTCCCTTAACCACTTAATCACATAATCACCTAACCACTTACCCTAAAACCCTAAAATTTTAAAACTTAAAACCTATCCTACACCAATCCCAGTATTTTCCACCATACGGCGGCCACCACTACCAGAATACCCAGCAGCAGGGGCGTAGCCACCAGGCCGGCCTTGGTCAGGTCCGATGCCTTGAAATACCGGTAGCTGTAAGAAATCGCGTTGGGCGGGCAACCGATTACCAGAAGCAGGGCAAAGGAAGTGGCCATTCCCAGTCCCAGGGCCAGGATGGTCGGGTCGATGCCTTCCATTTGCGCCATGGGGATGACAATGGGCAGGATCAGGGCGGCCGCGGCCACATTGGCCATGGCATTGGTCACCAGGGCGCCGAAAACACCCATGCCGACGAACAGCACCAGCCAGCCCTTCCCCTGGATTAGCGGGAAGAAGAGATTGGCGAAATAATCCGCGGCCCCGGAATATCCCATGGCCAGCCCGAGGGAGATACCGCCGCCGAAAATGAACAGGGCGGTTCCCCATTCCAGGTTGTCGTTGATATGCTCCCATTTTAAAACACCGAACAGCACCAGCGCAGCCACGCCCAGCATACCCGTGATGGAATAATCAATACCGTGGATTCCCTTGGTCAACCACAGGCAGAAGGTCAACCCGATGATGGCCAGGGTTTTGAGTTCGATTGGTGTCCAGGGGCCGACGGCCTCGTCAAAGGTCGGCAGTTTATATTTGGGATTAGGCCTGAATACCAGGTAAACAATACCGACCGCTGCCGGCACGGTGAGCAGTGCCGCAGGCATGGCATAAAGAATCCACTTGAAAAAGGTGATTTCCAGGCCGGTGTATTCTTTTAAAAATGCCGCAGAAACCATGCATCGTCCCCCGCCGATCAGCGTACCCATACCGCCGCAGGAACAGGCAAACGGCAGTGACAGCATCATGAACTTGGCAGTATCGCTGTGGGGTTCGATCCCGGCCGCCCGCATCATGGGCAGCATGGTCACAATACCGATGGCGCAGGCTGCTGCGTCATGCATGACGCCCGACGCCCACCCCAATCCTATGGCTATAATAAATGTAAACCGCGTCACGTTATTCCCGGCTTTTTTGATGATAAAATAACCCAGTCGTTTGGTCAAACCCGCCTCGTCAAGGGCAATGGCGAAAATCAGGCAACACATGATAAAGATGACCACCGGGTGCATATACGGTGCCCAGGCGTCTTTTGGGTCAGCGATGCCCATAACCACCAGAAACACGCCGATACAGATGGCCGTTATTTCCAGGGGGATCGGCTCTACCACAAACAGAAAAATCAGCACCACCAGCACGGCCAGAAAACGTTTGGCGGTGGGGGACAAGCCATTGACATAATCGATGTTCACGTTCGCGCCGCTGATTTTTTTTGCCTGTTCCTTTAGAAAAAATCCCGTGGCTTCCGCAGCGCCCGGTGTTTTGGCCGTTAAAACATAGGACCCGTCTTTTGTTGACGGTTCTCCGGTCAATTGAAAGTGGGTATTAACCGCCGCGTACAGGGTTTGCTGTGCGTCCCCTGAAATCTTAAACGTCGTCCCTTCCGGTCTGGGCAACATCAGCACAATAGCGCCCAGTAGAATCCCGATACAGAGTTTGAATCCATTAGATTTGAAAAACATGTCTGCTCCTTAATAATTATTAAAAGCCGAAAGAGGCTTTTGATGGCTTCGTAAAGATATTTTTACTTTGCCATCCATATTTTGTAAGAGGCCATCTTTTTGGTTCAGCTGGTTTTTTCCCCGGGAGGCTGCGCCTGGCAGGCCTCGTAAATTTTTTTAATCAAATCCGTCAGTTCACAGGGTTTGGTCAGATAATCATAAGCACCCAGCTTCAGCCCTTCCCGGGCCGCTTCCTGAGAACCGTGTCCGGTCAGCATGATAATTTTCATGGAAAGTCCCATTTGGTTGAATATTTTCAATACTTCGATCCCGTCCATGTCCTCCATCTTCAGGTCCAGGATGGCCACGTCAAAATCCTCCCCCCGGACCGCCCGGATGGCATCTTTCCCGCTGAAAGCCTTGGTGACCTGGAAATTACGTTTTCCCAGGCGGTTGGCCAGTACATTGACATATCCTTCTTCATCATCCACCAGGAGAAGCCGAATGGGGGCCGCCCCAGAAAGATGGGTGTGTGTTTCTACATCCATGCTTTTTCCCTTTGCATGCTGATCTGACATGGAACCCCGGCGTTTTTCCGGATTTCGGTTGATATGTCGTTTTTAAATGTCGTATCAGTCATAACCGCGGCTTAAGACCAGTTTGTCGATACGCGCTTTTTCGATTTTGGCGTCGTGTGACTGTTTTTTTCTGGCCGCCTCATTAACTTTGGAAACCAGCGTGTCGATGTCGCAGGGCTTCATCAGGTAATCAAAAGCGCCCAGCCTCATCCCCTCGATGGCGGTCTCCACGGTGGCGTGGCCGGTGAGCATGATGACTTCTTTGAGGGGATGCCGTATTTTTATCTCCTTTAACGTTTCAATGCCGTCCATGCCGGGCATTTTTACATCCAGGATAATAACGTCGATTGCCCTTTCTTCGTCCAGAAGGTCCAGGGCCTCTTGTCCACTGTGGGCGGAAACAATCCTCAGCCCCCGCTTGTCCAGACGCTTGGTCATGGTTTCGACAAAGGGCACTTCGTCATCCACCAGCATGATGTAATCCGTTGTCATGGTCCTTCTCCTTTCTTTTCTGATGGCTTCGTAAAAACTTTTTTACTTTTTGCCATCCCAATTTTGATTTTTTTGTAGGTTTATCGATTTTAATAATGTTTTCAGCATCATGACTCCTGAAAAGGGACCCAGATGCGAAAGCGGGCCCCTTTACCGACCGCACTTTGCACATCGATTTTGCCGCCCATTTTGTTGATGATCCCGTAGCAGATGGAGAGTCCCAGGCCGGTGCCTTTGCCTACCGGTTTGCTGGTAAAAAAAGGATCAAAGATTCGGGGCAGGTTGGCCTCGGGAATACCGGGGCCGTTGTCTTCCACAACGATAACGATGTGATCGGGTTCTATTTCACTGACTTTGGTCGATATTTTTATGGTGCCGCCGGTTTTTTCCATGGCGTCCAGGGCATTGTTGATCAGGTTGAGTAAAACCTGCTGCATCTCAGACGGTGAAATCGTAATATAGGGTAAATTCTGCTGCAGATCGGTTTCGATAATGACCTTGTTGTATTTGGCCATCTGGCTGGAAAGATTAACAATTTCCGTTATGGTGTCATTGACCTGGACATCTTTGGCAATGGTGTCGGTTTTTCTGGCAAAACTCAGCAGTTTGTGTGTAATCTCCTTGCACCGCCGACCCTGGGTGTTGATCTGAATCAAGGCCCGCTTAAATTCTTCCAGGTTTTCGCTTTTACCAAACTCTTCTTCTTCGAGCAGGTCGCCGATCCACCCGGCTTCTTCAACCATGATGGCCACCGGGTTGTTGATTTCATGGGCGATGCCGGCCGCCAATTCCCCGATGGACGCCATCTTACCGGTTTCGATGATCTGCTGATTCATGCCTTCTTTTTCTTTGTCTGTCTTGCGGATTCGTTTGACCATGCGCCGGGCCATGTAGATGGACATGAACACAATGGCCGCTCCACCGACAAGGAAAATGGCAAATGAAATCAATTTCATACGTTTTAGGTCAGCGTAGGCGTCAGCGCTTTTCTGGGTGACAATGAGGAGCCAGTCGCCGTTTTTAAGGCTGCCCACGGCATATAAGCTGTCTTTTCCGGCAACATCCTTCCGGTGGGTTACCAGGATTTTGTTCCGCGTTTTTTTCACGGCTTCCCAGAAATATTCATATTCACTGGTATCCCGGGGTACATCCATGGTCGGCTGGGTCTGAAATTTTCCGGCCCGGTTCAGGATAAAAGCATGACCGGTTTCCCCTACGCGCAGGTTTTGAACCAGTGAATTAAAAGACATGAAATCAATGGTGGCCCGGACCAGAAACCACCGGTCGGCCTCTTTCTGTTTGACGGTGACGATAAAATGGGGTGTACCCCGGATGCCCAGAAAGACATCACTGATGTATGAATTGTTTTGCCAGGCTTTTTTAAACCAGTCCGCGTCGGCATAATTGACGTTGGCCAGTCCATGGGGACCGGCATAGGCAACCTGATCCCCGTTTTCGTCAACGATGCCCAGGTCAACGAAGACGTTACCGTAATCATTGCTGAGGTAGATCAGTTTTTTCTGGAGGAAATCATTATCGTTAAGTGTTTCAAATGTTTTGGTTATGGCCAGAAAACGAATGTTGGCCAGTTTTTCATTTAAAAAGGTGTCGATCTGCTGTTTGTGCTTTAATACCAGCTCCGTCAAATGCGCATATGTTTTTTCATGATAGGCCACCGTAAACTGGTGCAGCAGAATGAAAATAACCAGCAGCATGGGGGCAAAGGAAACCGAAATAACACCTAAAATCATGTTCCGGGAGAGCGACTGGTAATAGTTCTTCTGTTTGCCGTTGGTTGTCATAACATCTTTCCGCAAGAATTTATCTGTTGCACAAAAAAAGCCGGATTCCATTGACGCTGTCGGAACCTGACTTTTCCGGATCCTGAATATCGGATCTTGCTTCCGTCGCAATGTTTCATGACCTCGTCTATTTCATGAAGCATGCCAAAATGTACAATTGTCCGGTTTGCTTTTTCGGGGAAATATGTCGTTCCTTAAGCATTTTTAAAGAAATTATATTAATTTTTAATATAAGTATGTTATTAGTTTAAACATAATATTAAACTTTAACTTTCAGGTTTTCTGCCGGGTAATGAAATCTGTTTGCGGGAAGCCGGAGGTGTTTTTGTCGATAGGATTGTTTTACAAACTGTAAAAAAAATCGGCACTGGTTCGGGGTTCGGGGTTCAAGGTTTGGGGTTTGGGGTTTGGGGTTCAGGGTTCAGGGTTGGGGGTTGGGGCGAAGCTGTAGGGGCGACCGGCGGGTCGCCCTTACGCATTAACACGGATATTACATTGAGGGGCAACCCCTTGTGGTTGCCTTTCACCGGGCAGGCACGGGGGCCTGCCCCTACATTGTTCATTGACGCCCGCCACGGTCCGTAGGGGCACCCCCCTGTGGGTGCCCTTTTATCGGGGCAGGTCTTACAGGCTCGTGATGGCGGGTAAAAATCTGTTGAGCCCTGTGATCTGGCGTCTTGACATTCAAATGTTATCTCATTATAAATGCGGGGCATGAAGATAAAACAACGGTTTATTATGATGTCCGCCACCGGCGGTTATGTGGGAAATCTGCCGGTTGTGCCGGGAACTTTCGGGACAATGGTCGGATTGTTGCCCGCCTTTGCCCTGTCGCTGTTGGAGAATGCTTATATCGGTCTGGTTTTAATCGTTCTTTTTATTCTGGTGTCGATCTGGATATCCGAACGGGCAGAGCAGGCGTTGGGGACCGTTGATCCAGGGTGCATTGTAATTGATGAGATTGCCGGCATCATGGTCACGCTCTGGGCGCTGCCGTTTGAATGGCCGGTCGTGTTGACCGGTTTTCTGGTTTTTCGCTGCCTGGATATGATCAAGCCCTTTCCCATTCGGCAAATTGAAAAAAATCTGTCCGGTGGTCTGGGGATTGTGGTTGATGATGTGGCGGCCGGTGTGGCGGCCCATATTATATTGCGCATCATTTTCTGATGGCTTTAGAAAAAGATAAAATTCGGACATTTCTGGCTTTTCCTTTGCCGGCCGATATCCTGGAGGTAATCAGGGATGTCCAGCAGTGCCTGATCGGTCGGGATATCCGGATTTCCTGGGTAAAACCAGAAAACATTCATCTGACGGTCAAGTTTCTGGGTGAAATCTCCCCGGCTTCAGTTCAGCTGGCGATTCAGGCGGCCGAAACAACCGCTGTCGGTGCTTCGCCCATGGAACTGTCTGTCAAAGGCCTGGGTGTTTTTCCGGATGCCAGGCGGCCCCGGGTGATCTGGGCGGGTTTGAGCGGCCGGACGCAGTCTCTTATTGACTTTCAGGCCGACCTGGAGGAAAATCTCGCAAATGTTGGTTTTGAAAAAGAGCGACGCCGCTTTAAGGCCCATTTGACTCTGGGAAGGGTGAAAAAAAAGCTGTCTCCGGTAAAGCTGGTTTCCGCTTTTGACGCCTGCGGCGGATTTGCTTCCCGATCTTTTGCGGCTGACCGACTGGTTTTATACAGAAGTCAGTTGAGGCCGGAAGGAGCGGTTTACACGGCTCTGCAGGCATTTGACCTGGCAGGCTGATGTCTTAAGTTCTGATTTTAACCATATAATTAACACACATGGAGGAGAAGATGAGTAATTCATCCGACAAGTCAAAGGCAGTGGAAGCCGCAATGACGCAGATCGAGCGCCAGTTCGGCAAGGGGTCGATCATGAAACTCGGTGCCGGAACAATTATTAGAATACCGTCCATATCGACCGGTTCGCTGGCCCTGGACAAGGCCCTTGGTATCGGCGGTATTCCCCGGGGAAGGGTTACCGAGATATTCGGGCAGGAATCATCAGGAAAAACGACCCTGGCCCTGCACACAGTGGCAGAGGCCCAGCAGCTCGGCGGAATCGCCGCTTTTGTAGATGCCGAGCATGCCCTTGATGTGGCTTATGCCAGAAGGCTGGGGGTAAACTGCGATGAGCTGCTGGTCTCTCAGCCGGATACCGGCGAACAGGCCCTGGAGATTGCCGATATGCTGGTCAGAAGCGGTGCGGTTGATATCCTGGTAATCGACTCCGTGGCCGCCCTGGTTCCCAAGGCGGAGATTGAAGGTGAAATGGGTGATTCTCACATGGGGCTCCAGGCGAGGCTCATGTCCCAGGCACTTCGTAAGCTGACAGGTGTAATAGGAAAAACAAATACTTGTATTATATTTATTAACCAGATACGTGAGAAAATAGGCGTCTTCTTTGGCAATCCTGAAACCACTACCGGAGGTAACGCACTGAAGTTTTATTCTTCGGTCAGGTTGGATATTCGGCGCAGCGCGGCCATCAAGGACGGTCAGGAGGTGATCGGCAACAGGGTCAAGGTCAAGGTCGTCAAGAACAAGGTGGCCCCGCCGTTCAAAAATATTGAATTTGATATCATGTACGGCGAAGGCATCTCCAAAACCGGCGAGTTGCTCGATATCGGGGTTGAGCAGAATATTATTGAGAAAAGCGGGTCCTGGTATTCCTATAATAATGAACGCATCGGTCAGGGCCGGGAGAATGTCAAGCAGTACTTTGCCGAGAACCCTGATGTTTTTAAAGAATTGTATTCAAAAGTAAGGGACAGCCTCGGTCTCGGCAGTCCCGTGGAGAAAACCGCGGAACCGGAGACGGAATCGGAACCGGAAAAGAAATAATGAGGCGTGTTGATGACAGGAAACGACATCCGCAGTAAATTTCTGGAATATTTTAAAACCAAAGATCATCGTATTGTCCGCAGTGCGTCCCTGGTTCCCCAGTCGGACCCGACCTTGCTGTTTGTCAATGCCGGTATGGTCCAGTTCAAGCGGCTCTTCATCGGTGAGGAAACGCGTGATTATAAAACCGCCGCCACTTCGCAGAAATGTGTTCGCGCCGGAGGCAAGCACAACGATCTGGATAACGTGGGGTATACGGCCCGGCATCATACTTTTTTTGAGATGCTGGGCAACTTTTCCTTTGGGGATTATTTCAAGGAAAGGGCCATTGAGCTGGCCTGGGACCTGCTGTTGAACGGGTACGGTCTGTCGCCGGATGATCTCTGGGTCTCGGTTTATAAGGATGATGACGAGGCCTATAATATCTGGAAAAATACCATGGGCGTTCCTGAAGACCGGATTGCCCGTCTGGGTGAAAAGGATAATTTCTGGGCCATGGGGGATACCGGCCCTTGCGGGCCTTGCAGTGAAATTCATATTGACCGTGGTGAGCGATTCGGCTGCGGGCGACCGGATTGCGCGGTAGGCTGTGAATGCGACCGCTATCTGGAAATCTGGAACATGGTTTTCATGCAGTATAACCGGGACAAGACCGGCGAAATGACCCCGCTGCCCAAACCGAGCATCGATACCGGCATGGGCCTGGAGCGGATTGCTTCGGTGGTTCAGAACACCGACACCAATTATGAAACCGACCTGATTTTTCCGATTATCAAGACCATTGAAGAGATGGCCGAACGGTCATACGGAAAAGACGCGGATGCCGACGTGTGCATGAAAGTCATTGCCGACCACAGCCGGGCGTCCGCTTTTCTGATCGGAGACGGCGTGCTTCCTTCCAACGAAGGCCGGGGGTACGTCCTGCGCCGGATCATGCGGCGGGCCATTCGCTATGGACGGAATATCGGTTTAAACCAGCCCTTTCTGCATAAAACCGCGCTGACGGTTCTGGACACGATGTCCGATACTTATCCCGAGCTCAAGGATGCCGGTTCGTTTATTACCAATGTCATCGAAAACGAAGAAATCCGGTTTTCCGAAACCCTGGATAACGGCCTGCGCGTTCTGCAGGACACACTGGCGGATATCAAGGCCGGGGGAGAAACGGTCATTCCCGGAGACGTTATTTTCAAGCTCTATGATACCTTCGGTTTTCCGGTGGATATTGTTCAGGATGTGGTCCGGGGTGAGAACATCTCCCTGGACATGGACGGGTTTAACCGGCATATGACCGGTCAGCGGGAAAAATCCCGGTCCGTGGCTGAATTTTCGAAAACCTGTCCGGCTTACGGCCGGCTGGCCGCCGACGGCACCAGGACGGCGTTTGTGGGTTATGAAACCCTGGAGAAAAAAGCAAAGGTGCTGACGCTGGTCAGGGACGGAAATGAGCTTGAAACAGCCGGCCAGGGGGAAACCGTCGAGCTGGTGGTGGATGAAACACCTTTCTACGGCGAATCCGGGGGCCAGGTCGGTGATACCGGGCTGATTACGGCCGGGGATTTTTCAATGAAGGTGACCGATACGGTCAAGGAACCGTCCGGCCTCACCATTCATAAAGGCGATGTTATATCCGGCGCCGTGCGCCCGGGTGATCAGGTCAGCCTTACGGTTGATGCGCAGAAACGGCGCGCCACCGCCTGCAATCATTCGGCCACGCATTTACTGCACGCGGCCTTGCGCCAGGTGGTGGGAGACCATGTCAAGCAGGCCGGGTCAATGGTTTCACCCGATCGGCTGCGGTTTGACTTTACCCATTTTGCCATGGTTGATGCCGAAGCCCTGGAAAAAATCGAGGCTTTTGTCAACGCCCGGATATGCGAAAACTACCCCATTTCCATAACCGAAATGGCCATTGAAAAAGCGCTGGAAGAGGGCGCAACAGCCCTGTTTGAAGAAAAATACGGTGATACGGTGCGGGTCATTGCCATGGGCGATGTCAGCCGGGAGCTGTGCGGCGGAACCCATACGCGCCGGACAGGGGATATCGGTTTATTCAAGATACTGTCCGAAGCCAGTGTTGCCTCCGGTGTCAGGCGGATCGAGGCCTTAACCGGAGCAGCCGCCCTGGCATACGTTCAGGAGAATATGCGGGTTTTAAATGATATCAGCGGGCTGATGAAAGAGACACCGCTTGCCCTGGTGCCGCGTATTCAGAAAATCATGAAGGATATCAAGTCCCTGGAGAAAGAAAAGGAAGCCCTCAAAAACAAACTGGCGGCCGCTTCGGTGTCCGGCGGAGGCGGCGGGGGGGGGACGGATCATACCGAGATCAACGGGGTCAAGGTGATTTCCCGGGTGGTGGAGGCGGATAACCCGGGCGCTTTGAGAACGCTGGCGGATCAGCTCAAAGACAAGCTTAAATCAGGTATTATTGTTCTGGGAGCCGCAGTGGATGCCAAGGCTTTTTTGATCGTTGTTGTCACAAAAGATCTGACCGGTCGTTTCAAAGCCGGGGATATTATCAAAGCAGCGGCAGCCGAAGTCGGAGGGGGCGGCGGTGGCCGGCCGGACATGGCCCAGGCCGGCGGGTCCAACCCCGAAAAGCTGTCTGAAGCCATTGCCAAAGCAATTGAAATCATAGAAAACAATTAATTCTGAACGACATATCCCGTTTCTTTTTTGCTTGACAGAAAAGCGATTTTAATGGTTTAGTGAATGAGCACTCATTCATTTTTATTTGTCATGGAAGGACAATGAGCGAACAGAATAAAAACACACTAAATCCGGACAAATATTCCCTGATCCTGGAAGCGGCCATCAGTGTTATTGCCGAGGAGGGCTTTTTTAACTCCACGGTTTCCAAAATCGCCAAAGCCGCCGGCGTGGCCGATGGTACCATTTATCTCTATTTTAAAAATAAAAACGATATCCTGCTTCATTTTTTCAATTACAAGACCCGCCAGGTATTTGACGAGTTCCGCAAGGCAGTTGATAAGGGGCAGGATGCCAGAAGCAAATTAAACAATCTTATCCGGGCCCATATACGGGAATTTAAAAAAGACAAAAACATGGCCGTCGTTTTTCAGGCCGAGGCCCGTCAGATAAGATATTTTGAGTTGTATATCAAGGATATTACCCATATGTATTTCGACCTGGTCGGGGAAATCGTTTTACAGGGACAGGAAGAGGGTATATTCAGAAAAGATATGGAGTTGAGCCTGGTCAAGCGGTTTATCCTCGGGGCAGTGGACGAGGTGATCAATACCTGGCTGCATGCCGGGGATACGTTTGACATTGAAGCCCAGGCGGAAGGACTGGTGGAATTATTCCTTCACGGCATCGGCGGCCGGAAGGAAAGCTGATAGACATGTAATCAACAAGCGAGGAAAACTTACAACAAGTTATAATTTGGATGGCAAAGTAAAAAGTTCATTGAATTTTTTACAAAACCAGCAATCAAGGAGAAGGACTATGGCACAAAATGTAGCGGATAGAAGAGATGTCGATTTTGTTCTGCATGAACAGTTTCATGCGGAAGAATTGAGCAAAAACGAGCTGTTTGCCGATTTCAACCGGAAGACGATCGACATGATCGTCAACGAGGCGCGCGGTCTGGCCCTGAAGGAACTGTGGCCCATCAACAAGGAAGGTGATGAAATCGGCGTTACGTTTGACGGCGGCAAGGTCAGCGTTCCCGAATCGTTTCATCGGGCCTACAAACTGCTGATGGAAGGTGAGTGGATCGCCATGGCCGAAGACCTGGAAGTCGGCGGGCAGGGCATGCCGAATCTGGTCGAACGGGCGGCCAGCGACTATCTGCTGGGTGCCAACTTTGCATTCATGCTGTATGCAGGCCTTACCCACGGCGCCGGCAAACTGGTTGAAGCTTTTGGCTCGCCGGAACAGAAGGCCATGTATTTGAAAAAGCTTTTTTCCGGTGAGTGGTCCGGCACCATGCTGCTGACCGAGCCGGAAGCCGGTTCGGATGTAGGCGCCCTGACCACCTCGGCGGTCAAGAATGATGACGGCACTTACTCTATCACCGGTTCCAAGATATTTATTTCCGGCGGCGAACACGATATGACCGAAAACATTATCCATCCCGTTCTGGCCCGTATCGAAGGTGCACCTGCCGGAACCAGGGGTATTTCCCTGTTTCTGGTACCCAAGTACCGTGTCAATCCCGACGGCAGCCTGGGCAAGTTCAACGATGTGGTCTGCACCGGCATTGAAGAGAAGATGGGGATTCACGGCAGCGCCACCTGCTCATTGACACTGGGCAGTAAGGGAGAATGTATCGGTGAGCTCATCGGCGAAGAAAACAAGGGCATGATGGAGATGTTCCTGATGATGAATGATGCCCGCCTGCTGGTGGGATTCCAGGGTTTTGCGTGTGCCACGGCCTCTTACCTGGAAGCGCTGAATTACGCCCGCACCCGGGTTCAGGGCAGACCCCTAACGGCGGGTAAGGACGCTTCCATCGGCGGTGTTCCCATTATTCAGCATCCGGATGTGCGGCGCCAGTTGATGAACATGAAGGTGTTCGTGGAAGGGCTGCGCAGCCTGATTTATTATGTCGGTTACTGTATGGACATGGCCAAGATTGCTGATTCCGATGAGGAAAAAGAGAAATACGCCGGCCTGGTTGAAATTCTGACCCCTATTGTCAAAGGTTACGGCACGGATCGGGCCTTTGACGTCTGCAGCCACGGTGTCCAGGTTTTCGGCGGGTACGGATATACCAAGGAATACCCGGCCGAGCAATACATGCGCGACTGCCGTATTACCATGATTTACGAGGGCACCAACGGTATTCAGGCCATGGACCTGTTGGGCCGGAAAATGACCATGAAAAAAGGTAAACTGGTGACGGACCTGTTCGGTGAAATCCAGAAAACCATTGCCGAAGCCGGTCAGATTGATACCCTGAAAACCCCGGCCGATAAAGTCACCGAGGCTATGACCAAACTGGGTGAAGCCGGCAGCCACCTGGGCAAAACGGCGATGCAGAATGTCGAACAGGCGTTTTTGTACGCCCACCCCCTCCAGGATGTGTGCGGTGACGTTATCATGGCCTGGATGCTGCTCTGGCGTGCCTGTGTTGCGGCCAAAGCCCTGGAGAAAAACCCCAAGGACGCCGCTTTCTACGAAGGCCAGATCAAGTCGTTGACCTTTTTTGTGAACACGGTTCTGCCGGCGACCCTGGGTAAAGTAAATGCCATTATGGCGACGGATACGTCTGCCATTGACATCGCCGATGCCTCTTTCGGCGGATAAATCAAAGCAAAGCAAAACAACAAAAGCCCGGCCCTGATACGGCCGGGCTTTTGTTGTTATCCGGTACCGGTTTATTTTATTGTTTGCCCGCTCTGCCGGCCTTGTGAGCTTCCCGATTGTGGATTATCAGTATTTTCGGCCGCTTTATGCCGGATCATTTCTATATCGTATTTTAAGTCGGTGTTTTCCGGTTTCAGCTTTTCCGCCTTGTTGAGGAAAGTGAGTGAACGGTTATACTGCCCCTTTTGGGCGAAATGCAGGCCAAGCTTATAATAGGGGAGCGCCCGGTCCGGGATTTTCTGGGTCAGTTCATACCAGATAGCGGCCGCCTGCTCTGCGTTTCTCATCAGTTGAAGCGAATCGGCCAGATTCATGGAGACGATGTAACGCACGTCCGGATCGGTCTTTTCATCCATGGCGGAATAAATGCGTTTAAAATCGGCTGCGGCCGGGCCATACTGGCCATTGATTTTATAATGAATGCCCCGGTTGTAAGTCGCTATCGGCATGAATTTCTTTTGGTAAGACATCCGTATGGATTTTGCGTTGAACCCGATAACCAGACAAATAAAGACAGCGGCCAGAGCGGTTCTGCCCGTCCAGTTCAATTTGTAAAATGTTCCGGGCAGCCGCCACAGGGTAAATGCGCTGATAACGCAGAACAGGGGTATCAAGGGCAGCCGGAAACGTGACAGCACGTAAAAGGCAATGACGGAAAATACGCCGGTGATAAAATAAAGTGCCAGCAACAGGCGGCCCTTTTCCCGCCGTTTTAAAAAAAGCAAGACCAGTCCAAGGATCGCCAGAGGTGAAAGGATACCCAGGGAAACGTAAGGTAGCCGCAGCAACGGAACGACTTCACGGTATGCATAGAAATCGACAAACTGGGAGAATTCATAGTTGAAAAAGAAGGCATACAGTTTGGAAAACTGCAAATGGATCCAGTTCATGCCATGACTGCTGATGTCCTCGAGCAGAAACAGCATAAAACGCCATGAACTGCCGCCATATGTCTTCAACAGGGGGTACCAGCTGTCCTGTTCCCACCAGCCGACGCCACAGGCTTGATGAAAATGGCTGTTTAACAGAACCAGGCGTCCCTGGGTAGTGATGCTCAACAGCCCGGTGCCGGCAAGTAAATTGCGTAAGACGATCAATCCGTATACCGAAACAAAAGGCAGCACAAAACGAAGCATTCGCCGCCGATCCGTTCTGTTTAATGCCAGAAACACCAGGCCGGCCATGAACAGGAAGATATTGTTGGGGCGGCATATAAAAGCCCAGCCGTAAAATATTCCGGACAGTATCAGGCACGGTGATGACCTGTCATAAACGGCCCGGATCAGGCAGTAAAACGCGGCCGTCAGCAGGAATGTTACCAGGGAGGCCATCAGCAACGCGCCTTCATAACAAAGCGCCGGAAGATAAAGCGCGTAGAGGAGGCTGGCCGTGAGGGCTTCTTTGTCTGTGAATAAGCGCCGGGTCAGTAAAAAAATCAGCAGCCCGGTAATGATCCCCAGTCCCCACTGAATCACTCGTGCCGCCAGGGGGGTCTTGCCGAACAGTTGATAAACAGCTCCCAGGAAATACAGATAGCCGGGGCCCCGGGTAATGGGGCCTTTTTGACCGATGATATAACCGTCGGCGATGGCGACAGCTGTTTTGTGATAATAATCCTGGTCATCTGGAAAGATAAACCGGTTGAATCCGGGGTAATCGGCAATTTGAAGGGAATAACCGGCTCTCAGCACCGTCATCAGCAGCAGGATCAGGAGCAGGGCGATGGGGACGAATTTTTTATAATCAATCTGCATTATCACCGGACGAGGGCTTAATGTTATTACCTATAAAAATACAACCATACCATAAAACATGACAGCAGGTAAAGCCGGCCGGCCCGGGTTGAGGGCGTTGGTTTTATTTGTTCTTTTCTTCAGGTTGGCGTTGACGGCTAACGGTTTACGCTCTTTTGAGCCGACGACTTATGCATTGACATCAGCCGCCTTCGTGGCATAGGGTTTATATATCCTTTTACCCAAATATTACCATAAACCACATAACGATTGGATCGGTCGAATGAGCGGAATCGGTGTAATATTTAATCCCTATGCCGGCAAGAACCGGAGAAATCCCTGTCTGGAAGAGGACCTGAAAAGGATTGTCGGTGACAACGGCCTTTTTGTCCGGACAGACGATAAAGCGGCCCTGGTTTCAGCGGCGCAGGACTTTTTAAAAGCGGATATCGAAGTGATGGCCGTCAGCGGCGGCGACGGCACCCTTCATCAGGCCCTTTCCACCATGGCTGAAATCTATGGCGATCACCCATTGCCCATGCTGGCTTCCCTGCGATGCGGCACCATGAATACGGTTTCCAATTCCGTTAAAATCAAGGGGCAATCAACCGAGATCCTGGCCCATGTCGTCAAAAACCTTGCGGCCGGGAAAAGCTTTGAAACCTTTGACCAGCATACCATGAACATCAATGACCGGTTCGGATTCCTGACCGGTGCCGGCGTGGTGGCCGGTTTTCTCCAGATCTATTATTCAGCGCCCAAGCCCGGGCCGGTTCACGCCGCGGGCATGGTGGCGCAGATGATTTTCAGCGCCGTTTTCCGGACCGGTTATAACGGCCGCATATTTCATCCCATGAAATGCCGGATGACGGTCGACGGCCGGGAAATTCCGCACAACGAATACCTGTTTGTCCTGGCCTGTACGGTCAGGGAACTGGGCCTGGGCTTTACGCCTACCCCCCGGGCTTATGAAAAACCCGGGCACTTTCATCTGTTTGCCGGTTCCATGACACCGGCCAGCATCGTGCCCAAAGTACCGGCCCTGTGGCTGGGCCGGGATATCGTCCATCCTGACCTGTATTTCAACGGCATTGCGGCCGAGATGGTGCTGGAGCCCGAAGAGGAGGTTCCCTGGATGATTGACGGTGACGTCTATACCACCGATCAGCCGCTGCGGTTTACCGTGGGGCCGACCATCAAGCTGATCGTTTCCTGACCACGGATGGCTTCGTAAAAAGTCCAATATCTTTGTTGCGCTGCATCCTTCGGAATTTCACGTACTTCTATGTACGCTGCATTCCTCAGGATTTGCGCGCCTTGATCTTGAACTTTTTACTTTGCCATCCCAACTTCGACTTTTTTACGCGTGCATCATTATTGATGGCTTCGTAAAAAATCCAATTGCGGCTGAGCGGCCGAGGGCCATGCGGATATTCCTTTAACGGGTGCCACGGGCCAACCGAAGGTTGCCCGTGTGTTAGGGCGACCCGCCGGCCCCCCCTACGCCCGTGCTATCCGCGCAGGGCGGAACTCCCTTTTTTCGTCATCCCGGCCAGTGGAGCGAAGCGGAACGTGAGCCGGGATCTAGTATAAAATTGAGCTGATTCCTTTTTAAGGGTTGTTGCAGGTCAGACTCCTGCTCGTCGAATTGTTGTTATCGTTTACTTCTGCCACAGCACTGTTGGCGTCGACCCATACCCGGATGGGGTGAACAATATTGTATCCCAGAACCGTTCCCGGAAACCCGGCGCCGATCGGGCACCAGGTGCAGCTCACCGTTGTTCCCGGGGCCTTCAGTGTTCCGCCCGGATCAAACGCGCTCAGTGCCATGCTGCTGTGAAGGTTATTACCATAATACATATTCAGGATTGACGCATTTGTCCCATAGGCCGCGTCCGGGACACCGCCGGTGCCGATGTTGCTGACCGTGACTTCTATCGGGCAGCCGGCAACCTGGGTCCCCTCGATGACCTTGATGTCGCTGACGATCAGGTCCGGCATCGCTCCCTGGCAGGTCAGGTTTCTGGTCATGGAATTGTTGCTTTCGTTGGCCTCTGCCACGGCATTGCCGGTATCGACCTCAACCCGGATGACATGCGTTCCCGGATTCAGGTTCAGGCCCGGTGACCCCTGAAACCAGACTTTGCTGACCGACGTTCCGGGGGCCTTTAACTGGCCGCCCGGATCAAACACGCTCAATACCATGCCGCCATGGGGCTGGTTCCCCTGATACATCTGGATTGCGCAAAGGTTCCCGGTATAAACCGGGTTGGGAACACCGGCCGTACCGACGTTTTGAATGGTAACCCTGATCCAGCAGTCCTGAATCAAATCGATATTACTGACGACCAGATCCGGCTTGAGCGATTTTCTGAGCGGTTTTTTTATCGGCGGCTTCCTGATGGAGCTATCCGGGTGAAACCGCGTTTGAGCGAACAGCAGACCCGTTGACAATATACTGATAAAAATAAAAAGTGCTCCCGTCATGATGGCTGTTTTTTTCATCTTTTCCCCCCTTTGTTTTTGATGAGACTATATCACAGCATAGAAATTTTTTTTGAAATCTTAATTGCTTTAATTCAATCCAGATAGGTTTTAGGTTTTAAAGTTTTAGGGTTTTCTTGCAGGTGGTTCCCGGATAATTGTCCTCTCTGCAAAAAAGCGAACGGGTCGTTTGATCATATTCATGAACACCATCCCCGGCCCGGGTTACCCGTTTTGCCCCGACCCGTAGGGGCAACCCCCCGTGGTTGCCCTTCATCAGGGCAGGCACGGGGGCCTGCCCCTACATTATTCATGAACGCCATCCACGGCCCAGGTTACCCTTTTGACCTCGGTCCGTAGGGGCAACCCCCCGTGGTTGCCCTTCATCAGGGCAGGCACGGGGGCCTGCCCCTACATTAAAAGCCTCTGTCCCTGCAATAATAATTGTCCGGGTTTTCCCGATCCAGATCCCATTTTCGGGCATTATTGATGATGTATTCCCTGGCCAGATTCAATTCAGTCTCATCACGGATAATATGTTCATAATAATTACGTTGCCACAATCTGCCGGAAAACCTTGTCCAACCCCTTTGTTTAACTCCATCAACATATTGTTTCGTGGTTATGGTTTTAAAACGATGAACAACATCCGGTAACGATAATGTAGGGGCAACCCCCCGTGGTTGCCCTTCACCAGGGCAGGCACGGGGGCCTGCCCCTACAATAATTATAATGCCGTGAATATGATTTGGCATGATGGCAAATTTATCGATTTTTATACCGCTATAATATTCGGGTATTGCGCCCCAGACCATTTGAATCATCAGGCCGATACCATTCAAAAACATGTTGCCGTCAACAATTTTTCCAAACAGGCATTTCCGGTTTTTCGTACATACCGTTACAAAATATGCACCGGATTGTGAATAATCATATTTTTTTAAACGAATCGACCGCCGACGATGAGTAACGGGATTAAACACCATATTTCGTCCTCCCTGACGTGTGTGTGTTTGTTGCGCAGGAGCCTCTCGAGTGGCTCTCCGTTTATATTTTGACCCGTAGGGGCAACCCCCCGTGGTTGCCCTTCATCAGGGCAGGCACGGGGGCCTGCCCCTACAACATTTGCAAACGGCCTGCAACACATCGAATCTGAAACCCCGATATTCCCCCCCGCAAAGCGGGCCGAATCCAGTCTCACCCCCCGTCCCCTTAAACACATAATCACCTAAACACATAACCACATCCCTAAATCCCTAAAACCCTAACACTCTAAAACTTTAAAACCGTTTAAGTCGTAATGTCCAGCAACCCGCCTGAAACGGCAGTTTCATTGAGCAGGGTATCGGTGATCTCTTCTTCGGCATCCCTTATTTTTCGTGCCGGCACGCCAAGGCTTTTGGCCAGCACGGTAAAGTCGACCTCTTCTTCCGGCCGCTGTTCAAGCGACTGGAAAAGAAGCGAGGTTATCCCCAGTTGATATCGGCTTTGGGTCTGGAATTCCCTGTGGTGCCGTTTTAACATCCCGGTTTCACTGATCAGAAAGACCCTGGCCTCAGGCCTGGCCAGTTTGGCGCCCAGGGCCAGTGGATACCCCGCGCCGGCAACATCAACATCATCCAGCAGAAAACAATTATGCAATCCCGGAGGCATTAAATAAACCATGGCTACCCTGGCAACGGCAGGGCCTTCACAGATAACGATATCTTCGGGTGTAATAACGGCATTGATCCGTTCAATCGCGTGGATCATGCTATACAGGCGGTCTTCGTGAATGGTCAGGCACTCTCGCAGCCTGGACTTATGGGAAGCGATGGTGACGAAAAGCGCCTTTTTCCAGTCACTGTTGATCGAAAGCAGTGATGTCATGTCGGACAAAATTCGGGAGAACTGTTCCATTATGGCCTGGGGCGAGCCCGACAAGCCGGTGGTAATGGGCATGATTGAGCCAAGAGAAGCCGTCAGTTCAGCGGTCTGGATGATTTTTATGTCGGGATTAAGAGCCGCCAGGGCGGTTGCCAGGCGGGCGGTTTCCTCATCCGCTTCAAACAGTATAATCAGGTCTGTTTCCGATAACAACCCTCTGTTCTGAGCGTTATCCCAAAGCCAGCATCCTCCCAGATTCAGTGTATAACCGGCGGCCAGCGTGCCAAAGGCCGGGGTCGAGGTGATGACCGGAGCGCCGGTAATCTGCAGAAAATCGGACAGGGCCTGGCCGGCCCTGGCCCGTTCCACGTTTCGACCGGCCAGCACCAGGGGTTTGCTGGATTTTTTGATCAACTCAACCGCTTCGGCAAGGCCGCGTTCATCCGGGTAAATCAGGCCTTTAAACCTGAAATCCGCGTCTGGAAAGAGGTCTCCCATTTTTTTGGCGGACACCCGCTTAAAACCGAATATGACATCTACCGGCGCGTCCAGGTGAACCGGTCCGGGTTCAGGCGCCAGTGCGGTTTTAAACGCCCGCTGAATGAGGTTGGGAATACGATCCCGGTGGTAGAGAATGGACGTGAACTTGGTGATGGGTTTGAATATTTCGTCCTGGTCACAGGCCTGCAGGTTTTCCTGGATCGGTTTCATCTTGTATGACTGGACCTGGGGCGAGATGGAAATCAGGGGCAGTCGTTCTTTCCATGCAAAATAAAGGGCGCCGATTTCATAGGCAATACCGGCACCGACGGTTGACATGACGCAGGCCGGTTTACCTGAAGCCAGGGAAAAACCGGCCGCCATCAGGGCACCCGCGCCTTCGTGCCGGGGAATGATCAGGGTCATGCCCGGTTCTTCGTCGATGGCAAAATGAATCGGGTTCATCTGGCCGCCGGGCAGGGTAAACACATGGGATATATTTTCCCTGGCCAGCGATTTAACGATCAGGTCGGCACCTAGCAAAGTCGGCATGAGGATTGTCTTTCTTTAAAGATATCGTTTTTGAAAGCGTAATTTTTTTATTCAATCGAAAAAGGTTTTAGGTTTATGTGGTTAAGTGGTTAAGTGATTAAGTGATTAAGTGATTAAGTGATTAAGTGTTTAAGTGATTAAGTGTTTAAGTGTTTAAGTGGTTAAGTGTTTAAGCGGGCGCGGTGTGAGACTTGTTGCAGCCCGCTTTGCGGGGTTTTAAGTTTTAGAGTGTAATCGTTTTAATTTTTTTAGGTCTTGGTAATGTATGGTCTCGTAGGGGCAACCCCCTGTGGTTGCCCTTCATCAGGGCAGGCACAGGGGCCTGCCCCTACAATATGCATGAACACCATCCCCGGCCCGGGTTACCCGTTTTGCCCCGGCATTATTCATGAACACCATCCCCGGCCCGGGTTATCCGTTTTGCCCCGGCCCGTAGGGGCAACCCCCTGTGGTTGCCCTTCATCAGGGCAGGCACGGGGGCCTGCCCCTACAGCATTTGCGGACGGCCTGTAATAAAGCTGAACCTTAAATCTCGGTCCTTCCCCCGCAAAGCGGGCCGATTCCCGACCTCGAACCCCGTCCCCATAACCACTTAACCACTTAAACACATAATCACTTAACCACCTAAACACATAACCACCTAAAACCCTAAAACCCTAAAACTCTAAAACCATCTTCTAAAAGGCCACAGCCTTCCGCTATCTAACCCCTGCCCGTTTTACATGGTCTTAAACAGAAACTTGACCATATTCCATGAATTCCGGCTGAACAGGTTCAACCGGTTTTGATACAAGCGAAGGGCTTTTTTCAGGGGCAGCGGAAACAAAGACCCCATGAACTCAACCCGTATAAAACTGGCCAGGGCATCAGGATAGACATTTTTATCCGTCGGAATGTCGATCAGTACCGGATGGTCGGCCTGGATCGCATCCCGGATCATGGCCGGCACGTCTTCCAGCCGGGTAACGCGTTTAACCGTAATGCCGAACGCTTCGGCCACATCGGCGTAATTCTGTTCCGGCAGTTCCGTGCTGACCGGCCGGTTGACCATCACCTCGCCGGCCCGGATCATGTTCCAGGCGGAATCATTGTTGACCACAATGGTAATCGGCAGGTTGTAACGTTTCATCAGTTCCAGTTCCTGGATATTGTACATCAGGGAACCATCGCCGGTCAGGAGCATGACCGGTTTTTCCGGGGCGGCCGCTTTAAGCCCCAGGGCCATGGGAATGCCCACGCCCAGGGTGGCCATGCCGGTGGGGAAAAAAACACGCTTAGGGCCTTTGACGCGCATGGTCATGCCCGCCCACAGGGGGGTATTGCCACCGTCGACGACAGCAATGGCATCCGATTTTTCGATATATTCCCTGGCGGCCAGCAGTCCGGCCGCGGGATGAAATTTTCCGTCTTTGCCCCGGTGGTCGCGGGCTTCTTTTTGCAGTCGTTTTTCGTGATCCCGGTTTTTCTGTTTTAAGTGGTTGACCCACCCGGACCAGTCGGGCAGGGGGGGATCATGTTCGACCAGATCGAGCATCTGGGAGAGAAACAGACCGGCGTCAGCGATGATGGCCGTCCGTGCTCCCGGGTTCAAGGCAATGTACTGGTGATCGATGTTGACCTGGATGAACTTGATGCTGCCTGACCAGAGCGGTGGCAGGCCGAAACCGTCCAGGCCGCTGAAACAGGCCCCGACAGCCAGGACCACGTCCGCCTGTTTGATCGCCGTGTGAAAAGCTTCACCGGCCAGGTAACTTGACGGCCCGATATACATGGGATTGCCCGGGTCAACCACGTCCAGCGCGCCCATACTGGAAAGCAGCGGAATGCCGGTTTTTTCGGCCAGCCGGTTGAGCAGATCGGCGGCATTGGCTTTGACGACGCCCCCGCCGGCAAAGATGAACGGCCGCCTGGCGGTCCTGATCAGATCAAGGGCCTGACGGATTTTTTCCGGTTCTCCCATTGGCGGCACAACATGGGGAACCCAGCCGGCAAACGGGTTTTCTCCCCCGGGCACTTTAATCTCAGATACTTTTCGGGATTCGAGCAGGGGCAGCGGGATACGAATGTGGGCCGTTCCGCCCCGGCCGCTGACGGTTTCCCGGGCGGCGCGCTGGACGGCGGGCGCCAGATCACGGATCTTGTGGATGGTCGTATGATACACGCAAACCGGCGCGAACACGTCTTCAAGGTTGGTGGCTTCGCGATCAAATACCGGCGAGCGGGGAAAATCTGTCTCCTGGCACACGGCGATGGTGATTACCGGTGATTTGTCGCCCCAGGCGGTGGTTACGCCCATGACCTGGTTCAGGCAGTGACCGCCGCCCGTGGTCAGTGAAACCACCGGTTTTCCGGTATAACGGGCACAGGCGTCTGCCATGGGAACACATGCGATATCACTGACCGGTTGAACGAGGTGCAGACCGTTGATGTTTTTTATCGCCCGGGCAATAAAATCGGTTGTGGGATGATCTTCCATGAAAACGTATTCAATACCGCACGCTTTTAAGGTTTGAACCAGGATTATGGCGCCGGTTGCATTGTCCCTGTTATTGATATCGGGTGCGCCCATGGCATCTCCATTTTTACGGGGTGATAAGCTCAATCATTTTTTTCGATGCATACTCACCGACATCTGCCAGGGCGTCGATCGGCAGAAAATCGGCGGCATTGGATGAATAAAGACAGGTCACGGATGCCGGAAAATCTTCATCGGCGGCATAAAAGATATAGCAGAGGCATATTTTCGGTAAGGGGTTGACGGTAAAGGCCAGATCCCCCCCGATACCATCCGGCGCGCTGCCGCCATTGAAATGTTCCCGGACGAGGTCGGCCGATTCCATGATTTTGTCCGCATGCGGTACGAGGATCTGTTCGGTGTGGGTGTGAAAAGCGCCGGCATAGGGCATGGTGTCCGGGAACTCTTTGTAGGCCCTATACGGTTCCTTGCGGCAGGGCGCTGCTGTCGTATGAAGGGCATAAAGGGAAATGATGATGCCTCTGGGGTCGGTTACCTGAACGTTTCCCAGGCTGATCCCCTCGGGTGAAATGATGCAGGTATCGCCGAAAGCGTCAAAAACAAACCGGTCCCCGTCTATTGTCGCCGGCAGGCGGTTGACGGCCGAACCAGACGCATTTTCATAAAACCTCAACAGGTTGTCGCGGATGATGGCTTCGTAGTTGCTGCCCATTTTTTTGGTTCATCTCCCGACATAAAACATCTCAATAGCAAACACTTGAATCCTCGACCCCTTGAATCCTTGAACCCTGTGTGCCCACTAAATTTGGAGAAGAGCCTGTCTTTTAAAAAAGAGTTCCTGGATACTCAATATGGTCTTGATGTTAACACCGGATTACGGTATAAAATAAACATATCATCAAGTAGGTAATCATACACGGATTTGATTTCACGGCAAACGTTTTTTAAGATTTACCATTTTTGTTCGGGGGGCATATGGGGTTAAAAGTCAAGGGAACCGTATTGATAGACCTCGTCAAACAGGTCCGGTCGGCAAAAGACCGGAATTGGGAAAAGTATCTGACAGCCGAAGATATGGAGTTGATTAACGGTGAGATAATGACGTCTTCCTGGTATCCGGATGATTTTTTTTACCGCCTGTCTCTGGCGGTGTTCAAGGTTACCGGCGAATCCAATCTCGACAATTCTTTTGCTTATGGCCAGTTGACTGCTCATAATATGGCCGATGTGTATAAAAATGTGATCGTTCAAAACGACCCGGCCACCACCATCGAGCGTTTTGTTTCGCGCCGGAAGTCGTTTTTCAGTACCGACTACCAGGACTCTGAAAGAAATCAGGTCATCAAGGACGACAAAAAGGTTACCATCTACACCATCAGTGATAAAAAGATTAGGGGAACGGAAGTATCTGAAGTAATAATGTACTCCGTTATGGGTGTGGCTCATGAGCTGGCCACCATCGTCGGCGGACACAACGTGCAGTCCCATCTGGTTAAGCATAACGAGGGCTTTAAAATAACCATCAGCTGGTTATAGGAGATAATGGTTTATGACAGTTCAGGTCAAGGGCACCCTTCTGGTTGATCTTGTTAAACAGGTTCGGGTGGCCCGGGATAAAGATTGGGAGACGTATTTGACGCCGGAAGACATGGTGCTGATCAACGGTGAAATCCTGACATCCGCCTGGTACCCGGATGATTTTTTTTATCGCCTGTCTTTAGCGGTATACAAGGTCATCGGCGAATCCAGTCTGGATGCCTGTTTCGCCTACGGGCAGCTTGCGGCCCACAATATGGTCGAAGTTTATAAAAACATTTTGGTTCCGGACGATCCGGCCACGACCATCGAGCGCTTTGTGGTCCGTCGTCAGACTTTTTTCGAAACGGATTATCCGGATGACGAACAGAATCGCGCGGAAAAGGGTGACGGCCGGATAACGGTATATACCATCGCCGACACAAAGATTCGAGGCACAGAAACAGCCGACGTCGTCATCAATTCGCTGCTGGGCATATTTTACGAACTGGCGGTTATCGCCGGCGGAAAAAATGTCCAAACCGACATTCAACACATAGGCGAACAGCACGCACTGACCGTGACCTGGAATTGACGCCGGCCATGTCAGGCGTCACGGTCAAATTCCGTCGACATATAAAGTTCCACGGGATGACAGACCTGAATGTCTGTTCCGCCATGTTTTGACAACAATCCCGCCAGTTGAATCATGCAGGCCGGGCAGGCGGTGGCCACCATCCGGCAGCCGCTGGCAATGATATTCTCCCGCTTGCGTCCGCCAATTTTTTCGGACAGGTCGTTGTGGGCCAGCCCGAACCCGCCGCCCATGCCGCAGCAGACATCCGCTTCCGCCATTTCAATCAGCCGGTAGGCCGGGTTGGCGGCAATCAGTAGCCGTGGGGCCTGGTGTACGCCCAGGGATTTTTTCAGATGACATGGGTCGTGATAGGTCACAGCAATGCCCTTATCGTTCGGGCGGGGCGGGTCCGTATCCAGGCCGGCAGCGATCAGTTCCGTTATATCCATTGTCTTTTCGGATAATTGTTGGACAAAGGCGTATTCCTGGTCTTGCGGGTCGACCATCATGGGCCAGATTTTTTTGATGGTAAAGGTACAGGTGGCGCAGGCCGTGACCAGTCGATCAAAAGAAAGCGATTTAAACCGGTTTAGGTTATATGACAGTAACTGCCGGAAGGATTCGCCGTCTCCCGCTGACAGGGCGGGAATACCACAGCATCCTTCGCTGTCCGGTAAAATGACGTTAAAACCCTGATGCGCCAGCGCCTTGACGGAAGCCCTGGCTACCTGCGGAAACACCTTGTCGAGCAGGCAGCCGGTGAAAAAAAGAACCGTTTCTTTTCCGGTCGTCTGTGCCTGATGCTTTTCGACTATTTTTTGACGATGAAAGGGAACCGGTGCCAGCGGCACCACATGTCGACCGGCCAGAAGGGGGGAGGCTGTAATCCGGGCGCAACTGGTTCCCAGCCCGGGATTGACTTGTTTTAAAAACAGCCCCTGTGATTTTGCCGCCAGATCGGCGGCCCGGTTGAATCTTTCCGGTTTTGCCAGCAGCTGCCGGAAAACGATTTTTTTCAAGGGGGACAGGCCCAGGTATCCGGCCAGCAACACCCGGGCTTTTAAGAAAATTTCCAGTGTATTGACACCGTTGGGGCAGACACCGGCGCAGCCGCCGCAAAGAAGGCAGCGGTCCAGCCGGTCTTTGACGCTGTCGGCGTTTTTGACCACCTCGGACATGACGCCTTCCAGGATGGCGATTTTACCCCGGGCCACATCCCTTTCCAGTCTTGTTTGCGGGTAAATCGGGCAGGCGGACAGGCAAACCCCGCACTGTTTGCAGACGGCGGTCTGTTGTTCGAGCGATCCGGCCAGGCGCGCCAGTTCTTTGATGTGCTTCATGCCTATGTCCGTATTCTTATTGTTGATGGCCTCGTAAAAAGCCCTTATACGCCATTCCGGGCTTGGAGACGGTGCCGTAATGTGTAATTCCAACCTTATTTAAGGGCGACCAGCCGGTCGCCCCTACGCTCGTGGCCATCCGTATGTAGGGGCGACCGGCTGGTCGCCCTTTCGTTTTTAATATTGTTACTCTACACAACAAAACATTATCCGGCAACACGGAAAACCGTATTGGTGTCAACTGCTTAATTTCTTGACAAATATTGGCCAGGTTGGTGTACAATGTAAAAGGTTCATGACAAAAAACCCTTCATGAAAAGAGCATTCCAATGCAGGTTGAAAACGACAATGCAGGTCAGAACAGTTCCCCCGGCACAGATGTCTGTCCGGTCAGCAGTCTGAAAATAACTGAAAAACCCGGGTGGACGGATATCCCTCTGGCCGAGGGGTATACCGTTACTTTCAAGTTTATCGGTGACCGGATTCTCCTGACGGTTCCCCGGGGATACAGCGGCAGCCAGGGGATGGCGGCCCTTTTCCGGGAAAGAGAAAAAGCGCTCAACGAGATGCTCCCGGCAGGCGAAACGTATGTAGAATTGAGGGATTATAGCCGGATTTCGGGCAAACCCAACTGGAACGCCCGTAAACAGATGGTGGAGGGGTTGCGCTCCTGCCAGGATCGCATGCAGGGACTGGTTCTTTTTAATGCCCCGCCGGCCATAAGAATCGTGGCCGGTGTCGGTATGCGTCTTTATCATTACCCGTTCTGGGCCTGCATGGCTTCAGATTACCGGGATGCCGTAAACCGGGCATTGGAAATGTTGAAAAACGAAAAAACCGGTCAGCCTGAGGGCGACAGGCAGGCCGTTGTTCATCAGCCCCAAGACAACAAAAATTTTGAAGCATATGTTGATGAACTGGTGCGTTATATCGGCCAGATCAACTGGGAGACCGGGGAGGCAAACCACGTATCCGTAAAGCCGGATGACCACCCTTTTAAACCGGTATTCGAAGCCATTGATCTGTTAAAAGTGGATCTGGAAGATTTGATCCGGGAACGGGAACAGTCTTTACGGGATTTGATCGAAAAAGAAACCGAACAACGCAGAATTATCGAAAGCATCGATGATGGATATTATGAATGCGATCTGACCGGAACCATTCTGGTTGCCAACGAGGCGTTTTGCAGGGCTTCCGGTTTTTCCCGGGAGTCGGTGATCGGCACCAATTACAGGGACAAGCTGGATCAGAAAAATGCGGACAAGGTGTTTGAAGCGTTCAACAAGGTTTTCAGGACAGGTAAGCCGGCCTACAACATTATCTATGAGATTGTAAATCCGGACGGAAAACTGTGCTATGTCGAGGCGACCACTTCACTGATCAGAGACAAGGAAGGAAAACCGGTCGGTTTCAGGGGAATTCTCCGGGATATATCAGAGCGGAAGAAAAACGAAGAATTTCTGATGATGTTCCGGCGCTTTGCCGAAGCCTCGGGTGAAGGTGTGGGATGGTCCGACCTTGACGGTCGTATCGTGTATATCAATGAAACCATGTGCCGTATTCTGGGGGAAACCGACCTGGCATCTGCCAGAGGAAAGCGGGTCACCGATTATTATGACAAAGAGACCAGCAAAAAGCTGATCAAGGAAACAAATCCGGTGGTCATGAATGAGGGGGAGTGGAAAGGAGAGCTTTTACTGAAAAGACCGGACGGCCGACAGATGCCGACACTGAACGATATTTTCTTGATCCGGGATGAAGACGGCCGACCGCTTTACCATGCCATTATTTCAAGGGATATTTCAGACCTGAAAGAGGCTGAGCAGGCCTTGCGGAAAAGCGAAGAAAAATACCGGATTCTGTATCAGCATGCCGGGGATGTTATTTTTATCGCCCAGGACGGTCTGGTCAAGTTCCCCAATCTTAGAGGGGAGGCCCTGTTCGGTTATACAAAAGAAGAGCTGGTCAACACCTCTTTTCTTTCCGTCATTCATCCGGATGACCGCGAATTGGTGATGGAACGGCATATGAAGCGCCTGCGGGGAGAGCAGTTTGAGCAGACCTACTCTTTCCGCATATATAATAAAGCGGGAAAAATGTTGTGGGTGCAGATTACCAGTGTCTATATCGAATGGGAGGGCCGGCCGGCCGCCCTGGTTTTTTTAAGAGACATCACCCGCCAGCAGATAATGGAAGAACAACTCCGGCAGAAATATAAAATGGAGGCGGTCGGAACTCTGGCCGGCGGTATTGCACATGATTTTAATAATATTCTGGCCGGCATCATGGGGTATACGGATGTTATTGCCGGTGAAACACCGGAGGGCACAACCACCCATAAAAATCTGACCCAGATCCGCAAGTCGGTTTTACGGGCCAGGGGGCTTGTCAAGCAGTTGCTTTCGTTCAGCAAGTCAGCGGAACAGGATTACAGCCCGGTGAGCATGAATATGATGGTCACCGAAGTTTTGGAGATGATTCGTGCCTTATGCCCGCCAACGGTTGAAATTATTAAAGAAGTATCCGAAAAAGATTGCCTGGTTTATGCCAACCCGGTCCAGATCCATGCTATTATACTCAATATTTGCAAGAACGCCCTTCAGGCAATGCCGGATGGCGGTCTTCTTGAGGTAACCTTGCAGCAGAATGATGATTCAGGTGCCGAAGCCGCAGACGAGTCGCATACCGGCAGCCGATATTGCCGCCTGAACGTAAAGGACACGGGGGTGGGCATGTCGCCTGAGGACAAGGATCGCATATTTGAGCCCTACTTCACCACCCGTCCGCAGGGGCAGGGAACCGGACTCGGGCTTTCGGTCGTTCATGGCGTGGTAACCGGTCTGGAAGGCTTCATTTCGGTTGACAGCACACTCGGAAAAGGCACAACTTTAAAGATATCTTTGCCCATCATGAGCCGTAGCGATTAGATCCCTTCAGGCTATTAAATTTCTTTAAGGTGCTATAAAAATAATTAATGGTTTAATGCCGAAACTACATTTTTCGAAAAGGTTTCTTTATCCCCATGTGATCGTCAGGTTTAAAATTTATATTATTATTCAGTGTGTTATTATTAAACTGGGTTTGTGATCATTAATTTCCCAAATGCGGCATGTTTTTTGTATGTTAAAGCATATCAAATAGTAGTTTAGTGTTTTCCCAGGGGAAGGTATCCTAAATGGAAACTGGCAGAACAAAGCCGCTGTTAAATCTTATGGCCCGTAAGTGGCCGCATCAAGGATAATAAAGGGAGTATGCCATGAACAAATCACATCAAACCGACCGGTCGTTTTCTAAAATAACCGTTGGTAAAAGATTGCCGGGCGCGCCGGCTTTGCACGAGCGCCTGGTAAAATCAGCGCTGTGTCTCCTGGTTCTGATGGCAATGGGCCTGATGCTGACCACTGTTGCCATGGCGGCCCCCGCCACATATTGGTGTAAAGATGGTGACGGCGATGGCTGGGGTGATCCCACTAATTGGGAGTATTGCAAAAAGAAGAATCTTCCGTCAGGGATATGGTACAAGTGGAGTACCGGCCTGTGCGAGGATTGCAACGACAGTGAAGCCGGTATCAACCCGGATGCGGACGAAATTTGCGGGGACGGCATCAACAACAACTGTACTGGTGGGGTGGATGAAAGCTGTTACGACTGGTATCGGGACAGTGACATTGATAATTACGGCGATTCCAGTGACATTAAATCGGCCCAGACCCAGCCGACGGGATATGTATTGGATTCTACCGATTGTGACGACACCCGGGGCGATGTCTACCCCAATGCCACTGAATTGTGCGACGGCGTGGACAATGACTGCGACACCGACGTGGACGAAGGCTGCCAGACCTGGTACCGCGACGCCGACAACGACGGCTATGGCACGGCCGGTGACACCACTTCGGCCGCTTCAAAGCCGGCGGGTTATGTGGCCGACAATACGGACTGTGACGATACCCGCTCCAATGTCAACCCCGGCCAAAGCGAGATCTGCGACGGCCTGGACAACAATTGCGACGGCGATACGGATGAAGGCTGTGAGACCTGGTATGAGGACGCCGACGGTGACGGTTACGGCAATCCCGCTGTTTTCTTTAGCGGCCACAACCCGACCGGGTATGTTTCTAACAGCCTCGATTGTAATGACTTAAACGCCGCG
Source organism: Desulfosudaceae bacterium (assembly GCA_963674745.2). GTDB lineage: Bacteria > Desulfobacterota > Desulfobacteria > Desulfobacterales > Desulfosudaceae > JBFMDX01. Next base: position 1,076,845 of record CAXXDV010000003.1, read on the forward strand.
ATAAGTCCAGACGCAACCGAAGTCTGCGACGGTGTGGACAACAACTGTAACGGCGTTACGGATGAAGGCTGCCAGACCTGGTATCAGGACGCTGACGGCGACGGGTTTGGAAACCCGGCCGTAACCGCGTTCCTTTTTAACCCGCCGCCCGGCTATGTGAGCGACAATACCGACTGTGACGATACCGACGCCGACATCTATCCGGGCGCGAATGAAATTGACGGCGACGGCATCGACAACAACTGCGACGGTCTGACCGATGAAAGCAGTCTCTGGTATGAGGACAGCGACAACGACGGTTTTGGTAAGCCGGACGTGAGCACTACCGGCTTTTCCCAGCCGCCAGGATATGTTGCCGACAACACGGATTGTGATGACAGCGATAATTTTACTTACCCGGGCGCACCGGAGATATGCGATGACGGAATCGATAACAATTGCAACGGCGCCGTGGATGAAGGGTGCAATACCTGGTATCGGGATGCCGACAACGACGGTTACGGAGACCCGGCTGTGTGGGTTATCGCCGATGCCAAACCCGCCGGTTATGATTATGTTTCCGACAACACGGACTGTGACGACAGCAATCCCCTTGTCAATCCCGCCGCTGACGAGCTCTGTTTAGACTCGATTGACAATAACTGCGACGGGCAAGTTAATGAAAATTGTTACGTCTGGTATGAGGACGGCGATGGTGACGGGTACGGTAATCCCGGAGTGACCACCTGGGCCACTTCACAACCGGGCGGTTTTGTAAACAACCTGCGGGATTGTGATGATACCGACGCGGCCGTCAATCCAGATGCCGCTGAAATCTGCGATGGTTATGACAACAACTGTAACGGTGTTATTGATGAAGGCTGCGAGGGGAAATGGTACCGGGACAGTGACGGTGACACTTACGGCGATTCGAGTGATTCTTCAGACACCCAGCAGCCGGGTTATGTACCCGTGCCGGGCGACTGTGACGACAGCAATCCCCTGGTTTATCCCGGCAGGGATGAAATCTGCAACGACGGAATCGACAACAATTGCGTAGGCGGCATTGACGAGGGCTGTCTTTACTGGTATCCGGATGATGACTTTGACGGCTTCGGCGATATCGATTCAGCCAGTGCCGTCAGGGCGTATGCGGCGCCGGCCGGATATACCGCCGACCACTCGGACTGTAATGACGGCAACTCCGACATTAATCCCGACGCGACTGAAATCTGCAACGGTGCCGATGACGATTGCGACGGTTTTACGGACGAGGGCTGCGCTGACTGGTATCAGGATTATGATGGGGACGGATACGGCAATCCCGCGGTACCCGCCACTTCGGTCGTTCAGCCGGCGGGGTATGTGGACAACAGCCTCGATTGTGATGATGAAGACTCCAATGTCAATCCCGGTATGCACGAGGACTGCGCCAACAATGTTGATGATGATTGTGACGGTGAAATAGACGAAGGCTGTATTATCTGGTACCAGGACTTTGACGGTGACGGCTGGGGTAATTCCTCCGTCATTAAGGCCCTTGATACCCAACCGGACGGCTATGTGGAAAGGGGGGGGGATTGCAACGACCATAGCACCAGTATCAATCCCGGCGCTCTAGAAGTCTGTGATGATACCTTTGACAACAACTGTGACGGCAACATAAATGAAGGCTGCCAGGCCTGGTATTATGATAATGATGGTGATGGCTGGGGATCGGCTCTAGAGGATGATATCGGATACGCAACCACCCAGCCTGACGATTACGTAGACCGGGCCGGCGATTGCGATGACGAAGATGCTGCCGTCAATCCCGATGCGTCGGAAGTCTGTGACACCTATGATAATGACTGTGACGGTTTCACGGATGAAGGCTGCACGATCTGGTATGAGGACGGTGACCACGACGGATGGGGGTCGGCAACTTCCCAGGTGGCGATTACCGCCCCACCCAATTTCGTGGACATTACCGGTGACTGTGACGATGCCGTTGCCGCCATTAATCCCGGCGCCGTCGAAATCTGTGACGGTATTGATAATAATTGCGATTTGAGTGTCGACGAGGGCTGCACCGACTGGTACCAGGACGCCGACGGCGACAACTACGGAGATGCGTCCGTTTCCGTTATTGATAATGTTCAGCCGGGTGGTTACGTGTCGGATAACACGGACTGTGATGATGCCGTTTTCGCCGTCAACCCCGGTGTTGCCGAGGTATGCGACGACGGTATCGACAACAACTGTGACGGCGAAGCCGATGAAGGCTGTCAGGTCTGGTACCGGGACGCCGACAATGATACCTGGGGGGATATTGCCAATACGATGACCGGCAAGTCCCAGCCCCTCGGTTATGTTTACAGATCCGGTGACTGCGATGATTCGGATGCCGCCATCAATCCCGACGCGGCCGAAGTATGCGACGGCGATGACAACAACTGCAATACCTATATTGATGAAGGTTGTCTGGACTGGTTTTTAGATGCTGATGGTGACGGATTCGGCGATCCCGCCACCCTGCAGACAGCCATCAACTTGCCGTCGCCGGATCATGTACTGAACGGCCTGGACTGCGTTGATACCGACGAGGACGTGAATCCGGACGCGGTTGAAATCTGCGACGGAATCGACAACAACTGTGACGGCAACACGGATGAAGGCTGCCTGACCTGGTATCGGGACAGCGACGGCGACACCTACGGTGATCCGGGTGACACCACCGTTTCCCAGGTCCAGCCGCCCGGCTATATCCTTGACGGCACGGATTGCGATGACACCCGTTTGGAAGTCCATCCCGGGGCTGCGGAAATCTGCGACACCCTGGATAACAACTGTGACGGCGATACGGATGAAGGCTGCCTGACCTGGTATCGGGACAGCGACAGCGACACCTACGGTGATCCGGGTGTATCCACCGTTTCCCTGGTCCAGCCGGCCGGCTATGTGGCCGATAATACGGACTGCAATGATGCTGTTTTCGCCATCAACCCCGGTGTCGCCGAGGTATGTGCGGACGGCATTGACAACAACTGTGATGGTAACACGGACGAAGACTGCCTGACCTGGTATCGGGACAGTGACGGCGACACCTACGGTGATCCGGGTGTATCCACCGTTTCCCAGGCCCAGCCGGCCGGCTATGTGGCCGATAATACGGACTGTGACGATACCGACGCGGCCATCCATCCCGGCGGTGTGGAAGTGTGCGACGGCGATGACAACAATTGTAACGGCGACACGGACGAGGGCTGCCTGACCTGGTACCGGGACGCCGATGGTGATAATTACGGTGATCCGGCATTGCCTAGCGTGTCCCAGACCAAACCGGTCGGGTTCGTGCTTGACAACACCGATTGCGATGATAGTGATCCGCTCATCAACCCCGGTGCCCTGGAATTGTGTGACGCGGGACTGGATGATGAAGACTGTGACGGCGATGTAAACGAAGGCTGTCTGACCTGGTACTGGGACGGTGACGCCGATAATTACGGCGATCCGGCAACATCTGTTTATTCCCAGGTCCAGCCGGGCGGGTATCTGCTTAACGGCACGGATTGCGACGATACCAACGCGGCCATCCATCCCGGGGCGGCGGAAATCTGCGACACCCTGGATAACAACTGTGACGGTAACACGGATGAGGGCTGTTTGACCTGGTATCGGGACAACGACAGCGATACCTACGGTGATCCGGGTGTATCCACCGTTTCCCTGGTCCAGCCGGCCGGCTATGTGGCCGATAATACGGACTGTGACGATACCGACGCGGCCATTAACCCGGGCGCGCCTGAAGTGTGCGACGGCGTTAATGACGAGAACTGCGACGGCAGCGTGGATGAAGGCTGCCTGACCTGGTACGAGGACAGTGATGGCGACAATTACGGCAACCCGGGCGTGTCCGTCGATGCTGTCATTCCGCCGCCCGGCTATGTGTCCGACAACACCGATTGTGACGATACCAACGCGACGATCCATCCCGGTGGTGTGGAAGTGTGCGACGGCGTTAATGACGAGAACTGCGACGGGTCGGTGGACGAAGGCTGCCTGACCTGGTACGAGGACAGTGACGGCGACAAATACGGCAACCCGGGCGTGTCCGTCGATGCTGTCATTCCCCCGCCCGGCTATGTGTCCGACAACACCGATTGTGACGATACCAACGCGACGATCCATCCCGGTGGTGTGGAAGTGTGCGACGGCGTTAATGACGAGAACTGCGACGGGTCGGTGGACGAAGGCTGCCTGACCTGGTACGAGGACAGTGATGGCGACAATTACGGCAACCCGGGCGTGTCCGTCGATGCTGTCATTCCGCCGCCCGGCTATGTGTCCGACAACACCGATTGTGACGATACCAACGCGACGATCCATCCCGGTGGTGTGGAAGTGTGCGACGGCGTTAATGACGAGAACTGCGACGGGTCGGTGGACGAAGGCTGCCTGACCTGGTATCGGGACAGTGACGGCGACAAATACGGCAACCCGGGCGTGTCCGTCGATGCTGTCATTCCGCCGCCCGGCTATGTGTCCGACAACACCGATTGTGACGATACCAACGCGACGATCCATCCCGGTGGTGTGGAAGTGTGCGACGGCGTTAATGACGAGAACTGCGACGGGTCGGTGGACGAAGGCTGCCAGACCTGGTACCTGGACAACGACGGCGACAATTACGGCGATGCCGGCGTTTCCATGACGTCCAACTTCCAGCCGCCCAATTATGTGCTGGACAACACCGACTGTGACGATGGCGATGCCGCCATCAACCCGGCCGGCACGGAAATCTGTGATGGCCTCAATGACGAGAACTGCGACGGGTCGGTGGACGAAGGCTGCCGGACCTGGTTCCGGGACAGCGACGGCGACAATTACGGCGATGCCGGTGTGTCTACCATTGGCGTGGTTCAGCCGGGCGGATATGTGCTGGACAACACCGACTGTGATGATACTGAACCATTGAGGAACCCGGGTATGGCCGAAGTCTGCGGGGATACCCTGGACAATGATTGCAACGGGCTGGTGGATGACAGTTGCGCCAACTGGTACAAGGATACTGATGGTGACGGTTATGGCGATCCGGCTGTGCCAAGTATGGCCGTAGGTCAACCGGCTGGATACGTGGGCAAGGCTGGTGATTGCGACGACACCGAGTTCAACATCAACCCCGGTGTAGTAGAGGTGTGCGACGGCGCGGTAGATGAAAACTGCAACGGCCAGGTGGATGAAGGCTGTCTGACCTGGTATATTGACTCTGATGGCGATGGTTATGGCACTAACTGGTCTGTCGTGCAATCCATCACCCAGCCGGCCGGATACGTGTTAAAAGACGGCGACTGCGTTTTCGATAACCCGGCGATACATCCGGGTGCTTTGGAGGTCTGCGACGGTGATGACAATAATTGTGACGGCAACGTGGATGAAGGCTGTCTGACCTGGTACGAGGACAGCGACGGCGACTCTTACGGGAATGCGGCCGTTTCCTCGACAGCCATCGTGCCGCCGGCCGGATATGTGCTTGACGACACGGATTGTGACGACACGAATTTTAATGTCAACCCGGGCGCGATTGAAGTGTGCGACGGCGTCAATGACGAGAACTGCGACGGGTCGGTGGACGAAGGCTGTAATACCTGGTACCAGGACAGTGACGGCGACGGGTACGGTAACGCCGGCGTTACGGCCGTGCATATCGTGCCGCCGGCCGGCTGGGTGCTTGACGGTACGGATTGTGACGACACGAATTTTAATGTCAACCCGGGCGCGATTGAAGTGTGCGACGGCGTCAATGACGAGAACTGCGACGGGTCGGTGGACGAAGGCTGTAATACCTGGTTCCAGGACAGTGACGGCGACGGGTACGGTAACGCCGGCGTTACGGCCGTGCATATCGTGCCGCCGGCCGGCTGGGTGCTTGACGATACGGACTGTGACGACACGAATTTTAATGTCAACCCGGGCGCGATTGAAGTGTGCGACGGCGTCAATGACGAGAACTGCGACGGGTCGGTGGACGAAGGCTGTAATACCTGGTTCCAGGACAGTGACGGCGACGGGTACGGTAACGCCGGCGTTACGGCCGTGCATATCGTGCCGCCGGCCGGCTGGGTGCTTGACGGTACGGACTGTGACGACACGAATTTTAATGTCAACCCGGGCGCGATTGAAGTGTGCGACGGCGTCAATGACGAGAACTGCGACGGGTCGGTGGACGAAGGTTGTAATACCTGGTACGAGGACAGTGATGGCGACAATTACGGCAACTCGGGCGTGTCCGTCGATGCTGTCATTCCGCCGCCCGGATATGTTCTTGACGACACGGATTGTGACGACGGTGATTTCAACATTCATCCCGGGGCAGTGGAGGTGTGCGACGGCACCAATGACGAGAACTGTGACGGCAGTGTGGACGAAGGCTGCCAGACCTGGTACCGGGACGCCGACAGTGACGGTTACGGGGATCCGTCTGACAACATGGTTACCATTATCCAGCCGCCGGGTTATATTTCCGACAACACCGACTGCGACGACACCAAGGCCGCGGTCAATCCCGGTGCGACCGAAGTGTGCGACGGCATCGACAACAACTGTGCCGGTGGCATAGATGAAGGCTGTGACTTCTGGTACCGGGACAACGACCATGACAACTTTGGTAATCCCGGGGTGTCTGTCTGGGCCGTGATCCAGCCGGCCGGCTATGTAAACGATTTTACGGATTGTGATGACAGCGATGCCGCCATTAATCCGGCTGCTGTGGATATATGCGGCGACGGTGTTGACAACAACTGCGACGGCTCGACTGATGAAGATTGCCTTGATTGGTATCGTGACCTTGACGGGGACAACTTCGGGTATATTGGCGATAAACATGTTTCACGCGTCCCGCCTGCCGCGAATTATATCTCCGACAACACGGACTGCAACGACAACAATCCCGCAGTGTATCCCGGTGCGGCAGAAGTGTGCGACTCCATCGATAATGATTGTGACGGCGACACCGATGAAGGCTGCCAGACCTGGTACGAGGACAATGACGGCGACGGTTACGGCAACTCCGCTGCGCCTCAGACAAGCCCGAGCCGGCCGGCCGGTTATGTCTTTAACGACACGGACTGCGACGACACCGACCCGGCCATCCATCCCGGCGGTGTGGAAGTGTGCGACAGCGTTGACAACAACTGTGACGGCGACACCGATGAGGGCTGCCAGACCTGGTATGCGGACGACGATAGTGACGGTTACGGGGATTCGTCTGACAGCATGGATACCATTATCCAGCCGCCGGGCTATGTGTCCGACAACCAGGATTGTGACGACACCAATCCGGCCATCCATCCCGGAGTGCCTGAAGACTGTGACGGCGTTGACAACAACTGTGACAGCCAGACAGATGAAGGCTGCATGATGTGGTATCAGGATCTGGACGGGGATAATTACGGAAACCCGGGTGTAGTCCTTAATGAAGTCATCCAGCCGGCGGGTTATGTGTCTGACAACACGGATTGCAAGGATGACAACCCGGCCATTCATCCCGGAGTTCCTGAAGACTGCAATGATAGTTTTGACAATGATTGTAACGGGTTGGTTAATGACGGTTGCATGACGTGGTTCCAGGACGTTGACAGTGACGGATACGGTAACGCTTCTGTTTCCGTAGATGAAGTCGTCAAGCCGTTCGGTTATGTGGCCGACAACACCGATTGCGACGACACCAAGGCCTTTGTTAACCCCGGCATTCTGGAAGTTTGCGACGGCTTCGACAATGATTGCGACGGCGGCGTGGACGAGGGCTGCCGGACCTGGTATCAGGACAATGACCACGACGGTTTCGGAACCGGCACTACCGCTACGGCGGTTTTACAGCCGGGCGGTTACACGGCCCTGACCGGTGATTGTGACGACACCAATCCGGCGATTCACCCCGGCGCCCTGGAAATCTGCGACACCATCGACAATGATTGCGAAGGCGGCATAGACGAGGGCTGCCGGACCTGGTATCAGGACAATGACGGTGACGGTTTCGGTTCGACGAATACTGGCGAGGCTGTTGGCTCCTTACCCGGTTACGTGGCCGAACCCGGCGACTGTAATGACGGTGATAACACCATCTATCCCGGCGCCGGTGAAATCTGTGACACCATTGATAATGATTGCGACGGCGACACTGATGAAGGCTGCACCACCTGGTATGAGGATGCTGATGGCGACGGTTACGGTAACCCGTCAGTTTTCACGGAGTCCATTCCTCAGCCGATCGGCTATGTTGACGTGGCCGGTGACTGTGACGATGACCCGGTCACCGGTCCTGCGGTGAACCCCGGTGTCGCTGAGGTCTGTGAAGACGGTATCGACAACGATTGTGACGGTGAAATCGACGAAGGATGTATTAACTGGTATCAAGATGGTGACGGTGACGGCTACGGGGATAATACTGTTACGGTTGTCGATAATCATATCCCGCCCGGCTTTGTTTCTGATAATACGGATTGTGACGATACCAACCATGACATCAACCCCGGACAACTTGAACTTTGCGAAGACGGTATTGATAACGACTGTGACGGCGACGTGGATGAAGGCTGTCAGACCTGGTATGAGGATGCTGACGGCGATACCTACGGCAACAGCGTCACCACCTCGGTTTCGGTCTCCAATCCGGGCGGCTATGTGACCCGGGACGGTGACTGTAATGATTCCGATGCCGCCATAAACCCCGCCGCTGTTGAAGTCTGTGACGGTAAGGACAATGACTGTGATACGGTTGTGGACGAGCGCTGCCAGAACTGGTTCGAGGACCTTGACGGCGACGGGTTCGGATCATCCACAACAATTGTGTCCGATACCCGTCCTGACGACTATATCGATATCAGCGGTGACTGCGATGACAGTGATCCTGACATTAATCCCAATGCGATTGAAATCTGCGACGGCAAAGACAACGATTGCGATGGCGACAGGGATGAAGGTTGTCTCGTCTGGCACCTGGATAATGACGTGGACAATTATGGAGACAACAATTTCGTCCAATGGACCGTTTTCCGGCCGCCGGGACACGTAATTGCCGGCGGTGATTGTAACGACGCTAACAACCAGATTCATCCTTATCGTCTGGATCTTTGTGACGATTTGGACAATGACTGTGACGGCGCCGTTGATGAAGATGTGCCGGATTCCGAAAAGACCAATTACTACCTGGATTCGGACGGCGACGGATACGGCAACCCGGCCAGTTATATGTTTGAATGTAATTCACCGGGTTTCAATTATGTTCTGAACAATCTGGACTGCAATGACTCTGCGGCCGCCATCCATCCCGGCGCCTTCGATATCTGTGACAATGGTACCGACGAGGACTGCTCCGGTGCTGACCGCGCTTGCGGGTCATCCACCACCAAAGGCTGTGCCGACCTGGCCGACCAGCCCCTGGAAACCCAGGTCGAGTCCTCGACGCCGGTTGTCATGTTTGTCGTGGACAACTCCGGCAGTATGGCCTGGGATGTCATGTGCGCCGGCGAGGACAACGGGCTTTACAAGGGAAACAGCAGTGCCGCCGCCGGCAGTAGTGAATACTGGCAGACCCAGTATTCGGGTATCAACAGTATCTATTACGACCCGACCATTGAATATGAACCCTGGCCGGGATATCCCGTGGCAAATTCGGATGACCCCCGGTCGCTCCCGTATCAATCAGGCACCATCGATCTGGATTGGGAATTCGAAGACATCGACGGTGCTTTAAGTGTCAAGTACGCCCATTATTATGCCTGGTCGTCTACGGAGCAGCGGCCTTACCTGGTGATTATCAACAACACCAGTGTGACCTATTACCGGATCGATCCGCCGGGAGATAATGAGATTGATCCCCAGCACGTGAGCGGACCGATAGCGGCGGACTCTGTTCCGGACGACGCCATCATCCCCCAGGCCTGGGCGGACGGTAACAAGGAGTGTTCGGCCGCTGAAGCCGCTGTGGCCCGGCAGAATTTTGCCAACTGGTACCAGTACTACCGGACACGCATGCTGACCGCTACCTATACCATGGCCAAAGTGGTAGCCGAGGTCGGAGACATCGAGGTCGGCTTTCAAATGCTTCATGACAACTCCTCCTCGGTCAGCGATTTTCTGTTCCCGCTGGCCGTGAACAATACAGCCCAGGGCCAGATCAACCGGCAGGCGGTTCTGGATTTTATTTATGCTGCCAGCCGGCCCAATGGCGGTACGCCGTTACGGACCACATTTAAAAGGATCGGCAACTTTTATGACCAGTCCGTCAATGACGGCCGGTCCTCGCCATGGGCCGCTGCGACAGACGGCGGTGAATGCCAGCTGGCGTTTACGATTCTGATGACCGACGGCTACTATAATGGCTCAAGCCCCAACATGCCGGATACGGACGGTGACAACAACACGGATTATGACGGCTCGCCTTACGGGGACAACTATGGTCAGGGCAACACCCTGGCGGATATCGCCATGCATTATTATGAAAGGGATCTGCATACAGGCCTGAACAATTATGTGCCGGTCACTTCTACTGATCCGGCCAACCATCAGCATATGGTGACCTACAGTATTTCTTTCGGCGTGATCGGCAGCCTGGATCCAAAAGGGTATATATTCAACTCGGGATCATCCACCTGCGCTGCGGGATCGGCATCTACCTGCACGGATGAGTCACCGTGTGAATGCGCACCTTACTGGCCGTTTGTCACCACCAGCAATACCGACACCACAATCGACGACCTTTATCATGCCGCTGTCAACGGAAGGGGTAAATATTATGCCACTACCAATGTCCAGCAGCTTGCCTATGCCCTGTCGACCATCCTTGGGGAAATCGCCGACCGCAGGGGGTCCGGTGCATCAGTGGCCGTCAATACCCAGGCCCTGGAAGAGGATACCCTGTTGTACCAGGGCTTTTACGAGTCCGCCAACTGGAGCGGTGACCTGACCGCCTGGGCGATTTATGATAAAGATGATGATGCTGATCCGCCTCAATATTTCAAAGGTGATGTCGCTGATTCCTGGACCTGGTCCGCTGCGAACATACTGGATAATCGGAATCTTGCTTCCGACCCCCGAAATATTTTTACCTATAATCCGATTTCCAAAAACGGTGTGGCATTTGCCTTGGATAATCTGACGGATGAACAAAAAGAGTGGCTGGGCAGCACGACTGCCGGCCGGGAGGACCTGATCGATTATCTTTATGGTGACCGTACCCTTGAAAAAAGCCATGGCGGTAATATGCGTAATCGTGATTCCCGCCTGGGTGACATCGTCCATTCGGCCCCCTTTCACGACGGCTCCACGAATACCATTTATGTCGGTGCCAATGACGGTATGTTCCATGCCTTTACCTCCACGTCAGCCGGCGGAGGAGTTGAACGGTTCGCCTATATACCGAGTTATGTGTACGAAAACCTTTATACCCTTGCCGATCCGCTTTACGAGCACCGGTATTATGTCGATGCGACGCCCTATGTCCAGGATGTCGGTAACACAAAACTCCTGGTCTGCGGTCTGGGCGCCGGTGGTAAGGGATATTTTGGTCTTGACGTAACTGACCCGGCAACCTTTTCGGCCAGTGATGTGTTGTGGGAAGTCCCGGCCAGCGCGAATGCCGGCGATATGGGATATTCTTTTGCTAAACCGGTCATCGTGCCCCATAAGTATAATAGCGATGGTGATTTGGAATACCTGGTGATTTTCGGTAACGGGTACGACAGTGACAGCGGCAAAGCCGTGCTGTATGCGCTTACTGTGGATACCAACGGTGTCGTTACGGACACAACGGTCATTGATACAAAGGTCGGCACCCAGTCATCTACTCCGGATATTAAGACCGGTTGCAACGGTCTTTCCAGCCCCCTGGCCACGGACGTTGATTTTGACAACAGCCTTGACTTTATTTATGCCGGGGACCTCCAGGGGAACCTCTGGAAGTTCGACTTTAGAGGATACACAAAAAATACCTGGAAGGTCTTTTATGGTACAGACCTGAATCCCAAGCCATTGGTCCGGGCGGTATCGGTTTATGATCCGGATGATTATAATGAAGGCACAGGAAAAGATAAAACCAATGTCATCGTTCCCCAGCCGATTACAGCCAAACCCGGTGCCATGAGTCACTGTCTGCCCAATCGTTCCGGGTACATCATCGTATTCGGTACAGGCCAGTTCTTTGGAAACGACGATTTCACAGATACCTCGGTGCAGTCTGTTTACGGCGTCTGGGATTGGGCTGAAGAACTGGTAGACGGTAATGTGGCCGACCCGTGGAACCATCCTCTCGGCACGCTGTTACGGAACGGGGACCATGCTGATATGTATGCCACCATCAAGGACGCGGATGATTCGGTACTTTCTTTGGGCGGAACCTCTCCGGTCACCTTTGCCATGCTGGGTCAGAGTACCGGCGCCGATCAGATTATCGATGGCTCTGTTTACAGCGAAACCAGTTCAAACCAGCTGTTTGACAGGTATCAGGACCCTGACGGTATCCCCGGCAACGCTGACGACCAGCGGGCCTGGTTTGACGCTGATCGGTGGGAAGCTCAGGGCGCAAATTATGAGGGCACCCGATATGTCGGCTGGTATTATGACCTGCCGAACAGCGGAGAGCGGATAATCGCCGACACGACCATCCGTGCCGGTCTGGCCATCATGATTTCGCTGGATCCGTCTCCGACGCCCTGCCGGCCCGGTGGGAACTCCTTGCTGACATTCCTGACGGCCTGTGACGGCAGTAAGCCGGACGAGAAGGTCCTGAATACGACTGATGATAATATTCTTGACGATGCCGACGAAGATGTAAACCGGAAAGAGCTGTCGGATATTTTCTATAAACCCGTCATTCTTGAAGATTATCTATACTTTAATGAGGAAGACCCTGAGGTCGGTCCCAGTGAGCGTCTCGGCGTGGCTTACTGGCGTTTCTTAAGAATGCTGCATCTAAATCCGTAAGTACGGGTTAAAGCGATGCGGTCGACAGAAATTGTCTGGTATAAAGGAGTGATCATGAAAAAATACCTGCTGATGATAGGGATCCTGGTCTTGATGATGGTGCCGATGGTGTTGCCGGCAGCGGATTCCACGGCCACGGATCCGTTGATGGGTGCCGCTGAACTGGGCACCCGGGAAAACCCTGAACTGGTATGGAAGTCCGGTAAAATTAACCGCGTTGACGAAATCGGAATGACCATCGATGACGTTTTTTACGAATTTAACCCGGACACAACGTTTTATAGCACTTCGGGAATAAAGATAACATCCTCGAATTTCTTTCCCGGAACGTCTGTAAAAATTGTACTGAAAAATGATATGAAGACCGTTGTTTCGGTGGTAAAACAATAATAGCGAATTTTTTCGTCACCACAGCCCGGTCGTTCTTTGGGAAAACGGCCGGGCTGTTGACGTTTGATCGCGGAGGGCGGGCGCTCATCCCGTCCGGGACGGCTGGTAAGCACAGAGGGGTTCTTCTTCCAGAAAGTCACCGGTATTTTCATATGCCCGGGCCCGGCAGCCGCCACAGACATTCTTGAACTCACATTTACCGCATTTTCCCTTCAAGTTGTCAAAATCCCTCAGTTTCAGGAATATGTCGGAATGGTTCCAGATGGTGTTAAAGGAATCCTGTCTAACGTCACCGCAGTTTAATTCCAGAAAACCGCACGGCTGGACAATGCCGACATGGGAGATAAAGCAGAAAGCCGTTCCCCCCAGGCAGCCCCGGGTGACGGCGTCAAGGCCGTGGGTCTGAAAATTGACGGCCACCCCGTCCTGTCTGGCGCGCTGGCGGAGAATCCGGTAATACTGGGGGGCGCAGGTCGCTTTTAACTGCAAATCGGTTGTTTTTTTGCGGTCATAAAACCAGTTCAGGGTTTTTTCATAATCTTCGGCGGTAATCGCCTGGTCGGCCATGTCTTTTCCCCGGCCGGTGGGCACCAGCAGGAAAATATGGTGGGCCACGGCACCGATCTCTTCGGCCAGTTCCAGGATCTGCGGAATTTCATCCATGTTATTGCGGGTAATGGTGGTATTCAGCTGGAACTCGATACCGGCTTCGGCGGCCAGCCTGGCGCCGTTGAGGGCGCCTTCATAGGCCCCGGAAACGCCCCGGAAACGATCGTGACTTTCGCCGGTGGCACCGTCAATACTGATGCTGATCCGCTGAATGCCGGCATCTTTCATCTGCCGGGCGGTAGATTCGGTAATGAGCGTGCCGTTCGGGGCCATAACCATGCGCAGGCCCTTGTCCGTTCCGTATCTGGCAATGGTGAAGATGTCTTCCCGCATCAGGGGCTCGCCGCCCGTTAAAATAACAATGGGTGACCCGGTTTCGGCGATCTGGTCGACCAGCCGCAGGCTGGCGTCCGTGTCCAGTTCACCGGTAAAGACTTCGCCGCGTCCGGCCGATGCCCGGCAGTGCAGGCAGGAAAGGTTGCAGTTGCGGGTGGTCTCCCAGGCCACCAGCCTTAAATCTGACGCCCCGGGTTTTCCCGGTTTATGGCCCGGATGAGCACTCATGGTTTACTGTCCTCCAGATAAAATAACGGCGGCCGCTTCTTTGGCAAAATAGGTCAGGATCATGTCTGCCCCGGCCCGTTTGATGGACAGCAGGCTTTCCATCATGACTTTATTGCCGTCAACCCAGCCCATTTTATCGGCGGCTTTGATCATGGCATATTCGCCGCTGACATTATAGGCGGCCACGGGCAGATCAAACTCCTCCCGGACCCGGTAAATAATATCCAGGTAGGGCAGGGCGGGTTTGACCATCAGGATATCGGCCCCTTCCTCGACATCCATGCCGGCTTCGCGGATGGCTTCTAAGGCATTGGCCGGATCCATCTGGTAGGTTTTTCTGTCCCCGAATTTGGGTGCCGAATGGGCGGCCTGACGGAACGGGCCGTAAAAGGCCGAGCAGTATTTGACCGCGTAAGACATGATGGGAATATCGGCATAACCGTTGTCATCCAGGGCCCCGCGGATTTCCGCCACCCGGCCGTCCATCATGTCGGACGGCGCCACCATGTCGGCCCCGGCTTTGGCGTGGGACAGGGCGGTTTTGGCGATCAGGTCGAGGCTGGCATCATTGTCGATAATGCCTTTTTCCACGATGCCGCAGTGGCCGTGGTCCGTGTACTGGCACAAACAGACGTCGGTAATGACCATCAGCTCCGGCACCTTGTTTTTCAGTTCTTTGACCGCTTTCTGGACAATGCCGTCTTTGGCGTAGGCGCCGGTGCCCAGGGCGTTTTTCTTGTCCGGCACACCGAACAGCATGATGGCCGGGATGCCCAGTTCCACGGCGCTTTTGGCCTCTTTGACCAGGTTGTCAATGGAAAGCTGAAAATGGCCGGGCATGGCCTCGATGGCGTTTTTGACGTTTTTACCGCCGATGGCAAACAGCGGCAGAATGAGGTCGTCCGTGGAAAGCGTGGTCTCCCGGATCATCCGGCGGAATGCCGCGTTCTGTCTCATGCGTCTGGGTCTATAATCCGGAAACAGCATTTATTCTCCTTATTTCAATCCAATTTCTTCATCCGTCAGGTAACAGGCCGGGTCAGGCGCCCAGAGATCGCCGCTGAAGGCTTCGGCCCGCACCCGGAAATTCCCGGCACAGACATCGAGCCAGCGGCATTGGGCGCAGCGGCCCTTGACATGTTTGGCTTTTTCCTTGAGCTTACCCATCAGGGGCTCGCTGGTATCGTTCCAGATCTCGGAAAACGGCCGCTGCCGGACATTGCCGAAACTGTAATGCCGCCAGAACTGGTCGGCGTGGACGGTGCCGTCCCAGCTGACACAGCCGATTCCCCGTCCGGAACTGTTGCCCTCGTTCATTTTCAGCAGTTCCAGGACCTGTTCGGCCCGTTTCGGGTCTTCTTTTAAAAGCCGCAGGTAAATATAGGGACCGTCGGCATGGTTGTCCACGGTAAGGACTTCCTTGGGTTTGCCCCGGTCGTGCAGGTCTTTTGTCCGGTCAAGAATCAGGTCGATCACTTCACGTGTCCCTTCGCGGGTCAGGTCACTTTCAATCATGTCCGAACCCCGTCCGGCATACACCAGGTGGTAAAAACAGATCCGGGGGACATCGTGTTCCTCGACGATATCGAACATTTGCGCCACTTCATCGACATTGAACTTGTTGATGGTGAACCTGAGCCCGACCTTGATGCCGGCTTCACGGCAGTTTTTAATGCCCTGCATGGCATCGTCAAAGGCGCCCTCTACCCCGCGGAACTTGTCGTTGATTTCCCGGCCGCCGTCCAGGCTGATACCGACATAGGACAACCCGATCTCTTTTAAGACCGCGGCTTTTTCTTTGTCAATCAGGGTGCCGTTGGTCGAGATGACGGCCCGCATGCCCTTTTCGATGGCATAGGCCGCCAGTTCCGGCAGATCTTCGCGCATCAGCGGCTCACCGCCGGAGAAAAGCATCACCGGTGCTTTAAAGGCGGACAGGTCGTCGATCAGCTGTTTGCCTTCGGCCGTTGTCAGCTCGTTTTTGTCCGCTTGCGTTTTGGCGTGGGCGTAGCAGTGCCGGCATTTTAAGTTGCAGCGCTTGGTAATGTTCCAGACCACTACCGGACGTTTGTCGATGGAAAACTGCAGCAAATGCGAGGGCAGATCTTCGGAACGCCGGCCGTAGCGCAGGGCGTCGGAAGGCTCGGTGGTGCCGCAATAAAGCTTGGAGATACCGATCATGATAAAGCCATTCTGTTATGATTGTTGAAGTTCAGGAGGGCTGTCCCCGACGCCGAACGCTTTTTTGATCATCGAGTCAAGCCATGATTCGGGAAACATGATGGCCTGTTTGTTAACAGTGATAAGATCCATTTCGGCCTTATCAACCAGCAGCCTGAATCCGTCAATAAAATTAGCGGCCATCTCATCGCATACCTGCTCAAAACTGTCAAAACCGCCCAGGATATACTGCTGGACGATATACGCCAGTGCGTCTTCGGTAATATTGATAATGATGTCGTAGTTACTTAAAAAATAGTCCTCAATGTGTTTGGCCTCTTCAAAATAGGCCCTTACGGTTTCAAAAGCGTTATCTATATCCGTGATATTGTTCATGTAGAACTCGGAAACAATGTCGATCCGTTCGGGTGTCAGCGTGAAACGATATTTTTTCGCCTGGGTGCGGCACTTGTCCCGGATATGGTCGGACAGGGATATTTTATTCTGTCTCCGGATCTGTTCGCACCGGGTTTTCAGGTCCCGGGCATCGGCCGCCATAACCTGTTCGAGTTCCTGCTCGGGAGAAACAATCGTGGCTTCGTTGACCGGCAGGTAGTTGACCTCGCTTGTGGGCAGCCGGTTTTCAAAATGAATCAGGGCCCGTTCCACGGCGTTGACCAGTCCCCGGGCGCCGGTTTTTTCTTCAAAGGCATGTCTGGCCAGCATTTTCATGGCGCTGTCATCAAATTTAATGTCAATACCGTAAGCGGCAAAGTCCATTCTTTTGCTCAAGATCACCGGATTGCTGGGGTTTTTGAGAATATCAAACAGGTCCTGTTCGGTCAGGTTTTCAAATATGGCCCGCACCGGCAGTCGTCCCACGAATTCGGCCTCAAACCCGTATTCTGTCAGGTCTTCGGCCTTGATGTGTTTAATGGCCTCATAGGGATCTTCTGTTGAATCGGTTAGTTGTGCGGAAAACCCGATGGATTGCCGGACAAGTCGCTTGTTGATGATCTCCTGCAGGCCGTTGAAGGATCCGCTCATGATAAACAGGATATTTTTGGTGTTTACCACGCGTTTTTCGCGTTTTCCGGTCCTGCGGAATGTTTCGACTTCCTGCATGATGGAAACCGGGTCATGGGGCACCTTCATTTCCACATCGATTTCTTCCATCAGGGTCAGCAGGGCCCTTTGCACACCGCTGCGGGAAACATCCAGCCCGATCAGGTTTTTGCTGGAGGCGATTTTATCGATTTCGTCTATATATACAATGCCATGCTGGGCCAGTTCAATATCGTTGCCGGCCTCCCGCACCAGGTCCCTTACCATGTCTTCCACATCGCCGCCCACGTAACCGGTTTCACTGAATTTGGTGGCGTCGCCTTTGACAAAGGGAACGCCGATCTTCTGCGCGATCAGGCGGATCAAATAGGTTTTGCCGACACCGGTCGGCCCCAGCATAAGGATATTATTCTTGATGGCGCCGACGATTTTTTCGTTACTATTCCAGAGATGATGGTGTTTGATGCGGTTGAAGTGGGTACAGATTTTGGTGGCCAGGATTTTTTTGGCACTGTCCTGTTTTATGATGAACTGATCCAGATAGGCGACCAGTTCTTCGGGTTTTAAATCAAAATTGATTCGCTCACTGATGGGTTTGGGCTTGCGGGGGTCCTCATCGCCTTTGTCCGGGTCAGGGATCACCACCGGGGTCACCAGTTTAACGTTGTCACCATACTTTTCCTGTAAAAATTCACCGATTTCCTTTTCAATCTTTTTCGGATCCGGCATGTTTTCTTTTTTTATATTCATAATTTCTTAATTATAACCATTCCCCGATGAAAATCAAGAAACCGCTCATGTCTTTTTGCCGGGCCAAAGTAGGGATGCTCGTGATTTTAGACGTTTATCATCAGATTCCGGAAAACAGCAGCCTGTTGCCGGACTCAAGGCATGAAAAAGTCTTCAGCGTTGACACAAATATTGTATAAGGATATAAAATAATAAGAAATAATCTATTCAATAGTTTAATGATAAACAAATTCCATATGGCACTGCGGCAGTTTTTTCTGCTGGCAATCATGGCCATGATTGCCCTGACCGCCACCGCCATGCCCTCCCGGGCCGAAAGGGAAGGGGTTATGGCCCCGGTCAAACCCGTGCCCGCAGAAATATCCGGGGGTGTTACAGGAGAAAACAACAGCCGGCCGGTCCGGTTGAAAATAATGCCCCAACAGACCCGGCAGGCGGATATTTTGTCTTTTGCCGGGCCTGTGGTGGTAACGGTTCTGGATGCTGACGGCAATCCCGTATTCGGTGTGGACGTTTTTTTTACCCCCTCGCTTGAGAATGCCGACTGCAGCGCACCGGATGCCGTTAACAAGGGGCTGAAGTTTATGGCGCCCGATGACCCCTGCCTGGCAAATGGCTGCCCGGTATACGACCGGTGCGGATCAGGCGAAGTATGTCACCGCCGGACGGACGACAAAGGCAGGTCCATGGTTTATGTCATTCTGGGCGGTGTGCCCGGTGCGGATTACATGGTCACGGCCGGGTTTACCGGTCAGGACGGGACTCCGGTGACCCGAACGGCCCGGTTTCATTCAACCGATGTGGCCCGCTGGGTCTGCCTTGACGATACCAGCCCCGGCGGCCATCTGGTGGTGTTTGAGCTGTTTCCTGAGTTCGGCCCGTATTGCGGCGTACCGGGCGACACCATCGATCTTCGGGCCCATCTGAGGCTGATCATCGAGCAGGAAAAAGAACATGTCATTACCTGTGACTATGGAAAAAAATGTCCCCACATTTACGGCATCAAAAAATTCACCACAAATTTGAATTATGACGAGGCGCGCCAGGTGTCCTTTGACGCCGACGTGGTCTTTAATCACCAGCCCGATCAGGATGTCCGCACAGGTAACGTCTATACCTGCCGGCATACGATTTTACCCGGCGTCAACACCATACCCGTGACGTTTACCGCTACCGTGAGCCGGGATGTCACGTTTACACCCTGTGAAACCTGCAAGATAACCCGGATGCGAAAAACCGTTAAGGGCGAAGATATCATAACGGTTTACGGTGTCGGCACCGGGTTTGTCGACGATCAGGGCGCGGGCATAAGCGAGATGAACGTCCCGGTGAATGAAAATTATCTGGCTGAACAGGAGGCAGGCCTGATCGTTCAAGTCACTCCGGCCGAATATACACCAACCAACTGCACGGTCGTCATTTACAAGGACAGCGAACCCGTCAGCCGTATTCCGGTGGATATCATAGACGGCCGGGGCAGGGCGGCAATCGAGCCA
Organism: Desulfosudaceae bacterium; assembly: GCA_963674745.2. Taxonomy (GTDB): domain Bacteria; phylum Desulfobacterota; class Desulfobacteria; order Desulfobacterales; family Desulfosudaceae; genus JBFMDX01. The sequence continues at coordinate 1,096,818 of CAXXDV010000003.1, forward strand.
GGCTTTGCCTTTGAGCAAACCGCCGCGTACACGGCCGGTATCTACGTCGACAACGGTATCCAAAATTCATGGCACCTGGAAACACCGGCCGACAAACGGCTGACCATAAAACCGTTCCGGCCCGATCCCGAACCCTGTAACGACGGACCGGCCGCAGATGTTGTAGGGGCAGGCCCCCGTGCCTGCCCGGCAGAAGGGCAACCACAGGGGGTTGCCCCTACCGGAGAGATGCCGTACGATCGTCGGGTGCTGCAGGTTGTGTCGCAATCCTTTATTTGGAAAAAACATAACGAAAATGGGTGCCACGGCCCGTAGGGGCGACCGGCGGGTCGCCCGCGTGCAAGGGCGACCCGCCGGTCGCCCCTACACCCGTGGCACCCGTTAAAGAAATACCCACATGGCCGGGATGGTGAAATGACCGGGCCGACACATCAGGACAGAAAAGGAGAAACACATGTCCCGGGGAAGACAGATGACGCGCCAGTGGCGCATTCTTCAGAAACTGGCGGCCAGCCCGCTGGGCGCCACCATTGATGAAATGGCCGACGAGATGGACTGCTGCCGCAGGACCCTGTACCGCGACCTGGACGCGCTGCAGGAAGCGGGCTTTCCCGTGTACAATCCCGGTACCAGCGGCCGCAAGAACTGCTGGGCCCTTTTGTCCACAGAGCGCATGGGCCTGCCGTTTCCCCTGGAACTGCCGGAACTCATGGCCCTTTACCTGGGCCGGGATGTGCTCAAGATATTAAAAGACACCTTTATTTATGACAACCTGGACACCCTGTTTAAAAAGATCCAGGCCATTCTGCCGACCGAAGCCATGGACTTTTTAAAAGAGATGGAAAACACGCTTTACGTCAGGCAGCGGCCGTCCAAGCATTACAAAAAAAGCCTGACCGGCCTGTTCGACGCCATCAACCAGGCCATTGCCGATCGCCGTGTCATGGATATTACCTATTTTACCATGAGCCGGGGCAAGTCTACTCAGCGGCAGATCGATCCCTACAGCCTGTGGTACTTTGACGGCAGTTTCTATCTGCTCGGCAATTGCCACCTGAGAAACGAGGTCCGGGTGTTTGCCGTTGACCGCATGGAAGACTATCAACTTTGCCCGGAAACCTTTGAGCGGCCGGCCGATTTTTCCGGCCGGGAATTCATGCGCACCAGTTTCGGCGCTTTCCAGGGAAAGCCCACCCGGGTGAAAATCCGGTTTTCCCCGCAGGTGGCCGGTTATGTCAAAGAAAAGGAGTGGCATGAATCCCAGGTGTTGTCCGAAAACCGCGACGGTTCGGTGGAGCTGGAAATGGAAGTGGCCGGCACCCGTGAGATCAAGCTCTGGGTCATGGGCTGGGGCGCCCAGGCCGTGGTGCTGGAGCCCGAGAGCCTGAGAAAAGAGATTCGGGACGAGATTAAAGCCATGCAGGGGCAATACAAGTGATTAGGTGGTTATGTGTTTAAGTGGTTAAGGGGACGGGGTTCGAGGGGTGGCACGGGCGTAGGGGCGACCGGCGGGTCGCCCTCGCACAAGGGCGACCCGCCGGTCGCCCCTACGGGCCTTGGAGAGCGTTCATTAGTGTTGTAGGGGCAGGCCCCCGTGCCTGCCCGGCAAAAGGGCAACCACAGGGGGTTGCCCCTACGAGGCCTGAGATAAAAGGACAACCATAGAAGGATGTCCCTATTAATACTGAAAGCCATATACCACCTAACCACATAATCACCTAACCACATAATCACTTAACCACATAATCACTTAACCACATAATTCTAAAACTCTAAAACTCTAAAACCCCCGCGAAGCGGGCCAACCCCGAACCCCCGATCATTGACACACAAGGCCGTCCCTGCTACAGATGATGAGCATAAAACCAATTGCTTATTTGACCTGATAACATGTTAAAATTTAACGTTCCATTCCTGCCCGATGAAACCTATATAAACTTTCTCAACGCAAAGAAAGATGTCCTCCACTCCTGTCACTACAGTCTTCACGATCATCTGGCACTCGACGGCAGACACAAGACACGGGTGCTGGATATTGAAACCCTTGCGAAATACCTGGGTGAACTCGAAATCCCCAAAAAATATCTTCTGTTGAACACCCGGGTTTATCCCCCGGCCGCCTATACAGAACAGCATGCGTTGAAGGATGTTTTAGACCGGTTATCCCGGCTCGTCGACCAATCGGTAATCAGCGGCATCGTTTATGCCGACCAGTACCTCATTCAGGCCATCTCATCGGCCGGCCCGGACCTTTCCGGAATGCTGGAAGCGGTTCCCAGCGTGAACTGCATGATCGATTCCTACGAAAAATTCCTGGCATATCTTGACATCCTTGATACCACCCATTTTAAATCGCCCGGCAAACTTACCCTCGACCGGTCGTTAAACAGGCGAATGGCCGATCTGTCCGCCATTTCGGAAAATATTCAAAAACACCATCCGGGCGTTGGCATCGAACTGCTCGCAAACGAAGGGTGCATTTATCAATGCCCGTTCAAACCGGCCCATGACGCGCACATTTCCTTGCGGGACATTTGCGGCGGCGTGGATACCTTTCATGTCAATCGCACCTTCGGGTGCACGCAGTATTTTCTGGACCACCCGCATTGTCTCTTCAAATCGCCGTTTATCCGGCCCGAAGATACGGATGCCTACAGCCAGGTGGCGGATATTATCAAGATCTGCGGCAGAACCCTCGGCGCATCATTTTTAATAAAGGTGATTACGGCTTACATTGAACACAAATTTGAGGGAAACCTGCTTTCGTTAATGGATGCGACAGACTTTCTCGCCGATCATTTTTATGTGGATAATCACCGGTTGCCGAAAACGTTTCTGAACACAATGACCACGTGTGATAAATCCTGCCGGACCTGCAACTATTGCAAAGACCTGTTCCAAACCCATGTGAGACGGCAGAATAACGTTTTTAAGGAACTGCCCGGGTAAGACGAGGTGATTAAGTGTTGATGTGATTAAGTGATTATGTGATTAAGGGGCCGGGGTTACCTGCCTCGCAAGAGTTTCAGGGTGTTATGATTCAGGTTTTAGGGGCTGTGGGGAATGTTCATAAATAATGTAGGGGCAGGCCCCCGTGCCTGCCCGGTGAAGGGCAACCACAGGGGGTTGCCCCTACAGGCGCATAAATTACCGAGGCCTAAAATGTTAACACTCTAAAACCCTGAAACTTTAACACTTTAAAAACTTAAAACCCCCGCGAAGCGGCCGAACTTCAAACCTCCTTCGACGCATGAACGCCCGGTATTTTGTCAAACCAGGGCCGGGCTTCTTCCAGTTGGCCGGCCAGCTGGAACAGGGTTGTCTCATCGCCGAAAGGGGCCACAAACTGGGAGCCGCAGGGCAGGCCGTCGGCCGTCCAGTACAGGGGGACGGACATGGCCGGCAGGCCGCACAGGTTGGCCAGTTGCGTGAAAGGCGTGGGCGCCAGGTTTTTATAGCCTGTTTTTTCGATCATGCCCGACAGGATCAGCAGCTTTTCCAGCTTTAAGGTGTGAATGACGGAAGAACCGAATTTCTCAAAGGATGACAACTTGTTCTCGCCGATCAGGGGCGGTATATCGGCGGCCGTCGGAATCAGGTAAAGATCATACCGGGAAAAGTAATCGGCCATGGCCATGGCCGCCCGGTGCCATTGCCGTTTGGCTTTGACAAAGTCACAGGCGGTAAAGGTTCGCCCCAGCTTGCTGATGGTCCATGTCAGGGCCTCCATATCCGCCGGTTTGGCCTTCCGTTTAAGATAATCACTTATTTCGTCGACATCCGCGGCCACTTCCCCGTAGTACATGATGAAATAACTCATGGCCAGGGCCTTGCCGTCAACCGCCGGTTCCGCCTCTTCGACGACATGTCCCAGGTCGGTCAACAGGCCGGCCGTGCTTTCAATGGCCCGGACGCAGTCATCATGAACCGGTGTGCCTAGGGGCGAACGCGTGCATAAACCGATTTTCAACTGACCGACACGGCTTTTGACCGCTTCCAGGTAAGGCGTTTCCGGTTCGGGGATAATAAAAGGCGCGCCTTTTTCCGCCCCCCGGACGGCGTCCAGCATGGCGGCACTGTCGCGAACCGACCGGGTCAGCACATGCTCCTGGGCCGCTCCCTGCCAGTGTTCACCTTGCTGCGGACCGGCGGGAACCCGTCCCCGACTGGGTTTTAACCCGAACAGCCCGCACCATCCCGAAGGAATACGAATGGAACCGCCTCCGTCCCCGCCCGATGCCATGGGCACCATGCCCGATGCCACGGCCGCGGCGGACCCGCCGCTGGAACCGCCCGGCGTCCTGTCCGGGCTCCAGGGGTTTTTCGTGGGGCCGTGAAGCTCCGGTTCCGTCACACCCATCAACCCGAATTCCGGGGTATTGGTTTTGCCCAGCACAACCACACCGGACCGCTTGAACCGTGTGACCAGTTCGCTGTCATAGTCGGGAATGTAGTTCTGATAAGCCTTGCAGCTGTTTGTCAGCGGTGCTCCGGCATAGGCGGCGATCAGATCCTTGAGCAGGAAAGGCACGCCTTCAAACGGACCCGGTGGTAAATGATTTTCGATTGTCTTTCGGGCATTGTCATACATGGAATGAATGACAGCATTGAGTTCGGGGTTGACGGCCTCGATCCGTTTGATTGCTTCTTTGCAGAGTTCGGACGGGGTGACGGATTTGTTTTTAACCAGTTCCGCCAGGCCAAGGGCGTCATACCGGTGGTATTCCTGGAAACCGGCCATACGTTCCTCCCAAAAAAATAAATAAATATTTAACGAGTCGATTCGGGCGCGGGCTCACCTGTAGAGCACCTCCCTGTGGTTGCCCTTTTACCGGGCAGGCACGGGGGCCTGCCCCTACATTGTTTGTGAACACCTACCCCGGCCTGTAGGGGCAACCCCCTGTGGTTGCCCTTTCATTTCGGCCGAAGAGGGAAATTATGTTTTTTTCGGGGCAGGAAACAACTCTTTCAAGGTCGGGGTAAACAGGTACACCAGGCATTTTTTGACCCATTTGCGAAATTCCGGGCCATTGGGGTCCATGTTGAGCACCTTGCAATGATAAGGCGCTGCCCCGACAAAGCTGATCAGCAGGTTAAGAACACCGTAAAACCAGACGACAATATTATCTACACTTTTTTCCATTCTCAGTTCGTTGATCAGGATACCGCCGCCGGCAAAAACATATTTGGAAAACGATTCAAAGGCCGGTGCGGTTTCCTTGGAGTCGGCTTCGCCGGCGTTTTTCATCAGGATCTGGAGCATGTCCGGGTTTTCAAAAAAACAGTCCAGTGCCCGGTCGAGAAACCAGGAGAAGCCTTCTCCCGGCGGCATTTTCTGAACATCTTTGAGCCAGCCGGTGAACTCCTTGAGCAGTTCTTCGCTTACCTGTGAGGCCACTGCGCCGAACAGTTCGGACTTGGTAAAATAATGGTTGATCAGGGAAAAGTGAAAGCCGCCTTCTTCGGCGATCATGCGGATACTGGCCTTATGGTAGGGATAACGGGCAAATACCTTGCGGGCTGACGTAATGATCATGGCCCGGGTGGCGTCACTTTTGGATGCATGATCCGTATCCCGGGTACGGGTACTCTTTTTTAATTTGGAGCGCCTGCTCGTTTTCTTGAATTTCATATTTACATGATAATCCCGGATAAACGGTTTTGTCAACAAGGTTGTTAAATAGAAAATCAAATTAAATCCCATAGATGGAAAAAGACCCCAAATTTTTGTGTACACACGTACAAAAAATACTTGACATGTTCCGGAGACAGATTATTATACATATGTACAAAAAAAATTGGCCAAATTGTACACTGCGAAACGACGAATGATCGTCACCGGAACAAATCAGTTTAATTGACAAAACTGGAGGAAACGAAAATGGCAGAGCAAACCATCACCATCACCGTCGATGTAAAAGAACTGTTAACCGGATTTATCCCCAAACTGGCAAAGCAATACATGGCCCTTGGCGGGCTGGCCGAAGAATTAAAAGGTACGGAACTGACGTTGAACGTGGATGTCTCCGGCCAGGTGTACGGTTATCACATCAAGGACGGCGTTGATTTTGATGTCACCGAAGGTGCCCTGGACAACCCCATGGTGCAACTGGGTATCTCCCTTGAAACCATGGAAAAACTGGCGGACATGAAAAATATCGATATGCTGATCAACATGCAGGGCCAGTTGAGCAAGCAAAAGAACGATGTAATAAAAGGCCTGAAGGGTACCGGCGTTTTCCAGTTGAAAAACGGTGACGGTGCTCCGGCCGAGATTACGGCCACCTTCAACGGCGCCGAAACGCCCAAAGCCACGATTTCCCTGGCCATGGAAGACGCTGCTGCCGTCAGCAGCGGGCAGGAATCGCCCATTCAGCTGTTCATGAACGGGCGCCTGGGCATCGAGGGCGATATGTCCTTTGCCATGGGGCTGCAGCCGTTGTTGACATAATTCTGCTAAAGACCCGGATTGGGCTTAAAGCACCGCATTTCGTCTGACCTGGGAATGCGTCTCGGCGCAAAAGTGGTTAAGTGTTTAAGTGATTAAGGGTTGAGTTGATTGAGTGCTTGTTTGAATGATGTAGGGACGGCCTTGCAGCCGTCCCTACATTGTATTTTGGTGTTTATGTGTTTAAGGGGGCGGGTGTGTTCCTGTAGGGGCGACCGGCGGGTCGCCCATGTGCAAGGGCGACCCGCCGGTCGCCCCTACGGTTTGTGATGATCGTTCATGAACATTGTAGGGGCAAGCCCCCGTGCCTGCCCGGTGAAGGGCACCCACAGGGGGGTGCCCCTACATAACCCCTAACCACATTACCACCTAACCACCTAATCACCTAACCACATAACCACCTAACCACATAACCACTTAACCACTTAACCACTTAACCACTTAATCACATAATCACATAATCACATAATCACATAATCACATAATCACCCGAACCGATAAAAACCCTGGACTTAATAAAACCTGATGTTCGATAATAATGAAAATCAGCAAAGAACCCACAAGAGGGAGTCATAATTGGAAATTAAAGTGGTGTTTTACCGTGGCCGTCTGTTTCTTCTGATGTACGGGCTCGGCCGGGTAATATGGGTTGCGGCAATCATTAACGGGGACTTTCGAGAGTGGCTGAAGGAAACACCTTTTACCTTTGTCATGAAGGCCGCTGACGGCGGGCCCATTCGATATTTCCAGGGCATTAACGGAAAACTTCGCACCAGCCGCAAACCCATTCCCATGCCGGCTGACGCGCCGGAAATCAAGCCCTTCGGCCTTGTCTGGAAAGACAGTAAATCCGGCGGGCAGGCCATGTACGACATGCTGATGGGAAAATCCAAAGCCCTGAATGACGCCGTGGCCGACGGTGTACTGATGCTGGAAGGTGAAGGGCAGATGGTTTTCTGGTTTTTAAAAACAATCAGCAGATTGAATCGCGTCTTCCACCCGAAAAAGAGGCCAAAAAAATAACCAGCCCTAAAGGATGTATCCGTAAAAAGTCAAATAGGAGACATGGCCATGAGACCTGCCCCAAAAACCATCGGTATCGTTTTGTTGTTTGCCTTTCTGTTGTCCGTTGTCAATGCCTATGCGGATGAGGCCGGGCAGGATCCGACACCGGACCAGGCGGCGGCAGCCACTGCCGCCGGAGACACCCCGGCCGTAACCGAAACCTATTTTGATCCCGAACTGGAAAGCATCCTGGCGGTCAAGGAACGTTCACGGTACGATTTTCTGGCCCGGCTGACACCGGAAGAACAGCACCAGCTGGCCCGCATGATCAAAGAGCGGGTGGACGATGAAGCCGGGGTCGTCGTCTCCATCATGGCCATTGTGTCCCGTTTTGTACCGGCCTTTATCAGTGCGCAGTTCGCGGACAAGATGGAACCCGCTGTGGTGGCCCGGATTTCCGACAAGGTGTCCGTCGGCAAGGCCATTGCCATCGGTAAACGTCTCGAGCCCGAGTTCCTGGCTGAAGTGGCCGTATACCAGGACCCGAAAAAAGTCACGGCAGTGGTCGAAGGACTGCCTGACGAGGACCTGACGAAAATTACCCGGATTCTTTTTGACAGGGGTGAGTACCGGATCGTAGCCGGGTTTTCGGACGGCCTGAGCCCGGAAAAACTCCGGTCAGTGGCCGAGAAGATCAATGACCCGGCCACCCTGATCGAGATCGCGCGCTACATGAAAAACCGGGACAAAACAGTTAAAACCGCGATCTCCCTGTCCGATGACTACCTGCTGGGTTTTATGAACCTGCTTTCCAGTGAAGAAGATTACAAACTGGCCGCGGCTGTGGGCCGTGAGCTGGATCCGGATCGCCAGATCAGAATGCTCAACCGGCTGGATATGGATAAAGCCGCCATGATCGCATCTTACTATCCGCCCGAGACCATTGCCCGGATTATGGAAATGGCCGAAGACGGTGTGCACGATACCTATCTTTATGACATCACCCGGATTCTGCTGGAAAGAGGTGATTATCAGGTTATGGCCGGATTCTCGGACGCCCTCAGTGTTGAAATGCTGACCGATGTTGCCAAAAGCATCAATGACCCGGCCGGCCTGATTCGGATCGCGCGATACATGAAGGACAAGGAAAAAATAGCCCTGACGGCCATAGGGCTCCCCGATGACTACCTGCTGGGGTTTTTATCCCAGATTTCCAGCAGGGAAGATTATGAACTGGCTGCCATCGTGGGCCAAAAAATGGATATCGACCGGCAGATCAGCATGCTTTCCCGGCTGGATACGGAAAAGGCCGTCCGCCTGGCCTCTTATTATCCCTCGGAAACCCTGACGCAGATTCTGGAAAAATCAGATGATGAGCGCCTTGCCGAAATCGCCCCGCGACTGAAGGGGTGTATAAAATAGGTTCAAGGTTCGGGGTTCAGGGTTCAAGGTTCGTGGGTCGATGGGTCGATGGGTACCACGGTCTGTAGGGGCGACCGGCCGGTCGCCCATTTGCCGTTTTCAGGTGGCTGCCCTTTTTGCCTAAGGCCCGTAGGGGCACGGCGTGCCGTGCCCGTATGCAAAGGGCGACCCGCCGGTCGCCCCTACAATACCTAAAACCCTAAAACCTGTTAGCCTTTGTAAAGCGCCTTATATTCTTCCCGGATCTCCTTTTTATTCAGCTTTCCCACGCTGGTTTTGGGGATCTGGTCCACAAACAGCACCTCGTCGGGCAGCTGCCATTTGGCAAAGGTTTTGGCCAGATGGGTCCTGATATCCGCGGCCGTAACCTTGTCTTTTTCGTTCTCGCGTAAAACCACCAGCGCCAGCGGACGCTCTTCCCATTTGGGATGGGCGATGCCTACCACGGCGGCTTCCAGGACAGCGGGATGGGAGACGATTTCATTTTCCATGTCAACCGAGCTGATCCATTCGCCGCCGCTTTTGATGACATCTTTGACCCGGTCGGTGATTTTAACATAACCGTACTCGTCCATGGTGCCCACATCACCGCTTCGCCAGTACCCGTTTTCCGTGAACTGGTTTTCCGACCCCGGTGCATCATGGTATTTTCCGGTAATCCACGGCCCCCGGATGATGATCTCGCCGGGTGTCCTGCCGTCGGCGGGCACTTCATTGCCTGAGGCATCGACCACTTTAACATCCAGCCCCACGACCGGCAGGCCCTGTTTTTTCTTTAACTCCCATTTCTGGTCTTCGTCCAGTTCGGCCTCCAGCCAGGGCATGATCCGGTTGGTGGTCACCATGGGCGTGGTTTCAGTGGCGCCGTAGGCATGAATAATCTCGGCCCCGGTCATGTCCATGAAACCCTTCATCATGGATACCGGCGGTTCGCTGGCACCCGAAAGCATCCGCGCGCCCTTCAGGTCGGGCTTGTCATCCAGGCCGCGGATGTACTCTAAAAGCGGCATGAAGATAGCCGGGGCACCGGCGCTGACGGTTACTTTTTCGTCTACAATCAGACGGCTGAGCGCCTCCAGTGTATCCAGGGTGTACATGCCCGGAAAAACGAGGCGGGCGCCGACCATGGTGGCGGCCTGGCTCAGCCCCCAGCCCAGGGCATGAAACAGGGGCACGATCTGGCAGTAGGTGTCCTGGGCCGAGATGCCGGCGTTGGCGCCGATGGCGCTGGTGTGAAGATAGACATTTCGGTGGGAGTAATACACGCCCTTGGGACGGCCGGTCGTGCCGGTGGTATAGCAGGCCGCGTAAGCCGAGGTTTCGTCCATCACGGGCCATTTGAAATCCGGGGAAGCCCCGGCCAGCAGGTCTTCATAAGAAAAAGTATTTTCCAGGGAGGTCTCTACGTCGGCCAGCTTTTTACCGGGCAGGGTGATGATCACAAATCCTTCCAGGTTTTTGCACAGCGGGGCCACGGCATGGGCTATGGGCAGCAGGGTCTCGTCCACAATAATAAACCGGGCACCGGAATGGTCGATCACATAAGCCAGGTCCTGGGGCGTCAGCCGCAGGTTGAGCAGAAGCATGACCGCGCCCATGCCCGGCAGCCCGAAGTAAATCTCGTAGTTTTCATGGCTGTTCCAGGCCAGTACACCGACCCGGTCACCCACGTTGACGCCGATGGACTTAAGGCCGTTGGCCAGCCGCTTCATCCGGTCGTAGGCATCGGCATACGTATACTTAAACATACTGCCGTCCAGCCGCCGGCTGACGATTTCCTGGCGTCCGAAAGTGCGGCTGGCGTGCCGGATGATATTGGTTACATTAAGCTGATAGTTGTCCTGGCTGGTGGCGGGAAATCCCTTGATGATGTCCATGTTTGCTTCCTCCGCGGTTATATTTTTTTATCTGTCTGTCTTGAACACTTCGGACGGTTAAAGGTGTTGTTGTTTTAGGTTTTAAAGTTTTATGGTGTTAGAGTTTTAAGGTATCAGGCCTTAGTAATGCCTTGTCTTGTAGGGCCCCCCCGCGGTTGCCCTCATAATCCCCGGCCCGTAGGGGCAACCCCCTGTGGTTGCCCTTCACCAGGGCAGGCACGGGGGCCTGCCCCTACATTGTTCATGAACGATTTCCACGGTATTCATAAACATTCCCCACGGCCCGTAGGGGCAACCCCCTGTGGTTGCCCTTCACCAGGGCAGGCACGGGGGCCTGCCCCTACATTGTTCATGAACGATTTCCACGGTATTCATAAACATTCCCCACGGCCTGTAGGGGCAACACCCTGTGGTTGCCCTTCATCAGGGCAGGCACGGGGGCCTGCCCCTACATTGTTCATGAACGATTTCCACGGTATTCATAAACATTCACCACGGTCCGTAGGGGCAACCCCCTGTGGTTGCCCATCACCAGGGCAGGCACGGGGGCCTGCCCCTACATTGTTCATACACATTCGCCGTTCATAAACATTCCCCACGGCCCGTAGGGGTTGATGCAAGGGAAGGCCAAATGCCTTCCCTTACATCGTTCAACCCCACCCCGGGTGTTGAACCCCGTCCTCCACTCGCAAAATTAAACCTCAAACCTGATTTATGCTTTGTCGGGTGCCACGGGCAAAGCGAAGCTTGCCCGTGCCATACCTCAAACCTCAATCTTTCTCCCGCGAAGCGGGCCACAGCCAATCTCAAACCCCGCCACCTTAACCACTTAACCACATAATCACTTAACCACATAACCACTTAACCACATAACCACATAACCACATAACCACAGCGCCATAACACCTTAAAACCCTAAAACTTTAAAACTTTAAAACTTTAAAACCTATTTCGCCCAACCCGGCAAGGTGTTCATATCAATGCCGAAAACAACACTGCCCAGAAAATAGAACAATGTGGCAATCACAATCGCGCCGATAATGTTAATACCCATCCCGACTCTGGCCATGTCGGATATTTTCACCCGGCCGCTGCCGAAAATAATGGCGTTGGGCGGGGTCGCCACCGGCATCATAAAGGCGCATGACGCGGAAATGGTGGCCGGGATCATCAGCACCAGGGGATTGGTTTTCATGGCTACGCCCATGCAGGCCAGGATGGGCAGGATCATTTCCGTCGTGGCCGTATTCGAGGTCAGTTCGGTTAAAAAGGTAATGCCCAGGCAGAGGATCAGGATCATTACAAACGGCGGTACATCAGCCAGTCCGCTGAACTGTTCGCCGATCCAGGCCGACAGCCCGCTGACCTGGAACCCCTTGGCCAGGGCAAACCCGCCGCCGAACAGCAGCACGATTTCCCAGGGCAGGTTGCGGACCACTTCGACGTCCATCAGCCGGTCGGCCCGGGCTTCTTTACTTTTAACCGGAATAAAAAACAGGGTCATGGCCATAAAGACGGCCACCGTTCCGTCATCGATCATCTCCGGAAAAGGCAGCAGGTTGGACCAGCCGGGTATGGACACAAATCCAATGTCCAGGTTTTTGCGGAACACCCACAATAATGCGGTCAGGGAAAATACCCACATGACGGCTTTTTCTTCAAACGTGACCGGCCCCAGCTTGCGGTATTCCTCGGTGATGATGCTTTTATCAATAATGACGTGTTCGGGTATCCGGAGAAAGAGCCGGGTCAGCAGCAGCCAGACAATGGCCAGCATGATCACCGACAGGGGCAGCCCGAACACGAACCAGGTGCCGAAGCTGATGGGTTCCGCCCCGGGAAAGGTGATTTGAAAAATCCGCGCAAAAGACAGGTTCGGCGGGGTGCCGACCAGTGTGGCCACACCGCCCAGGGAGCAGGCATAGGCAATGCCCAGCATCAGACCGGTCGTGAACTGCCGGGTATCGTCCCGGTCGAATGTTTCTTCAAGCTGCAGGATAATGGCCATGCCGATGGGTACCATCATGATGGCCGTGGCGGTATTGGAAATCCACATGGATAAAAAGGCCGAGGCCAGCATGAACCCGAGGATGATACGGGCCGGGCCGCCGCCGATGACCCTGATGATCGACAGGGCGATGCGGCGATGCAGGTGCCATTTTTCCATGGTCAGGGCGATCATGAACCCGCCCAGAAAGAGGAAGATGGTGCTGTTGATATAAATCGGCGCCGTGGCTTTGCCTTTAAGAATGCCCAGCAACGGGAAAAGCACCATGGGCAGAAGGGCCGTAGCAAACAGGGGAATGGCGTCGGTGATCCACCAGGTGGCCATCAAAATCGCCACCGCGGCCATGGCCGGCAAGGTGGTGCTGTCGGTTTCTGGCCGGAAGAGGGTAATCATCAGGATGAACAGAACCGGGCCAAGGACAAGACCTGTTTTCTGGCCGGTGGTTTTTCTGTTTTTGCCCTCACGGATGTTCATCAGCGCTCCATCAGATTTTTCTATTTTAAACCTGAATGTCCATAAAGGCAAGTTAATCTCCGGAGCGAGGCGGTTTGAGGTGACGAACGTTTGTTCACGTTAGGGGCGTGTTCATGAACAATGTAGGGGCAGGCCCCCGTGCCTGCCCGGCAAAAGGGCAACCACAGGGGGTTGCCCCTACGGGCCGTGGTGAATAAGGGTAACCACCTAAACACGGCAAAAGGGCGACCCGCCGGTCGCCCCTACGGGCCGTAGAAAGCGTTCGTCACCCCGAACCCCTTTCTTTATGGCATCAACCGATCAATTTTACGCGTCAAAACCTCCTGCCCGGACAGCTCATGATCGTACCCGTAAACCGCCCCTTCCCATGAACCGTAAATGGGGTTGGGCAGCACGATCCATTTTTCCGCCCAGAACGGGGCATAGGCTTCGGCCGCTTTGATCCGGTTTTCCGGTTTGTCTTTCATGCCGCTGATAAAATCGCCCAGGTTGTCCCCGGCCATCAGTATGACACGATAATCCCCGCAGATCCGGCGCCGCCGGCTGCATTTGTTCGATGACGTGTCACCGCATTCGCCTTTGGAGTAAATCGAATCCACGCCTTTTGCGACCGGGAACCCCTCATTTTTCAGGTTTTTCAAAGTCCAGGGCTCCACGGACACGGGCCGGTTGGTGACATAGAAAACGGTAACACCTTTTTCTTCGGCCGCCCACTTGATAAACGCCAGGGCACCGGAAATACTTTTGGCCGAAGCGGTGCGGGTCCACTCATCCCAAAGGGCCTGGTTGAACCGGCGGCCCTGCTTTATCATCTGTGCCTGGAAACCGGTGGTGTCGAGCACGGTTTCGTCAATATCCACGATAATCGCCGGGGGCAGGGCACCAAAATCCGTGCCGACCTGTTCGACGGCGGCCGTCCAGGTCGGATCGGCCAGTGCCTTTTCCACGGATGTCCGGGCCCGCTGATAGGCCTGGGTGGTCATCATCCGGTATTCGGCCGAGGTCTGCATCCACAGGGTAGCGTTCAGTGTTTCACAGCCATCTTGATATTTCGGGGCCGTGCAGCAGGCCGCCATCATTAACGCCGGCATGATCGCCAGGCAAAACCATTTCATCATTTTCATATTCATTCCGCCCTTTCCCTTTAAGCATTGTTCCGGCCGGCAAAATCACCCCGGTATTCGCATAGATGAATATACCCCCTAAAACACAATTGATTGAAAGAAAACCCGGGCGTATTTGAGAAATTTACATGGTTGTATGCGATTTAATATTGTAGGGGCAGGCCCCCGTGGCCGACCGGCAAAAGGGCGACCACAGGGGGTTGCCCCTACGGACCGTGGAAGGCGTTCATGAATATTGTAGGGGCAGGCCCCCGTGCCTGCCCATTTAAAAGGGCAACCACAGGGGGTTGCCCCTACGGGTGCAGAAATTGTTGAACCCTAAAACCCCTGCGAAGCAGGTTGCAAAGCAGGATTGCATCAATTGCCCGTTTCTGTTAAAACCACACGTGAGACTGAAACATTCAAACAGGGAGGGGAATCATGAAAAAAAACCTGCTCATTCCGGCCATCGTTTTTACTTTCGCGCTCATTTTAACCGGCTGCGGCCCGTCTCCGGACGATCAGAAAAAAACCGGGCCCGAACCGGCAAAGGAAGCCCCCCCGACAACCCGACCGGCACCACAGCAAGCAATTGAACAACCCGCCCCACCGGTTAAAACCGCTGTCCCACCGGTCGAAGAAAAAATACCGTCCGAAGCAGCTGAATCACCCGTCGACACGTCCACGGGTTCTGATGCAGTGGCCGATGTGATTGTAATGAAAAATACGACCGCTTTTAAAGAGCATACCCGGGCCATTGTCATGTTCACCCACAAAAAACATTTTTTACCGGCCCCGGATGGCCACGCCATTGCCTGCGGTGAATGCCACCATGACAAAGACGGACAACCCCTGGAACTTAAAAAGGGCGACGTTGTTCAGGGCTGCATGGCCTGCCATGACAAAACCGATAAACCCAAAAAACCCGCCGGCATGTCCCGGGAAGAGTGGAGCACCATGCAGCTCGAGTACTACTACGGCGCTATTCATGCCAACTGCATCGACTGCCACAAGGCCGGCGAAGCCGGTCCCACCAAGTGCAATGAATGCCACCCCAAACCGGAGGAATAAGCGAACCCCTATCGGCCTCAACCTGCCCGGAAAAGGGCAACCACAGGGGGTTGCCCCTACGGGCCGTGGAAAATGTTCATGAACAATATTCGCGATAGGGCCGCCCCCGACAACATTCGGATCGGGTCGCCTTACAACATTCGTGAACGATCCCGGAGCCTCAAACCCAAAACCCTGAAACCGTTTTTCTAATTGTTCCCGGACAGATCTAACCTTGTCAACCAGTTGTGGGCTGAGCGGATTTCAGAACCGTCAGGATAGGTTTTTTCTTTTTTAAGAGATTTGACCAGTTGGATTTTTCTGATACCTGAGAAATACTTTGCAAATACATCAAAATTGGGGCTCAAGGCGTCATCCTGCCATTTTACTTCCAGCATTAACACCGGTGACTCGGATCGGGTCACCAGAAAATCGATTTCTTTGCCTTCTTTATTTTTTAGATAATAAAGTCCGCGGGTCTCGCCAAAACAATCTTCCAGAAAATGAATTTCCTTCATCAGGGCGCAGGCCACCAGATTTTCCAGCTTGACACCCTGGTCGCCGATTACCTGACCGGTATCGTAAAAATAGAACTTGGGTGATTTTAAAATCGCCCGGGCAATGTTTTTGTGGTACGGGGGCACCTTGAAAATAACATACATGTTTTCCAGGATGGTCAGCCATCGCTTGACGGTTTTATCCGAGCACTGCAGGTCTTCCGCCAGGGAGTGGTAGGAGATCGGGCTGCCTACCCGTCGTTTCAGAAGCTGAATCAGGGTTTCAATGGCCGATATTTCCTGAACGTTTTCAAGCTCGATCAGGTCCTGCCGGATAATAATATCAAGGTGTGACTTTTGCCAGCGTTTATAAAAAGGGCCTTTGCCTTTTAAAAACGGTTCGGGAAAACCACCTGTATCGAGCAGTTTGTCCAGCTCCTTCCCGGGATTGTCCGGTTTTAAAAAGGTACCGATTTCTTTTAAATCCAGGGGATGAAGCCGGAACTGAAAAAAACGACCGGCCAGCGAATCCCCGACTTTTTTGTATGTATCCAGCCGGGCACTGCCGGTAACCAGCAGGGCTGGCGGAATTCCTTCTGTATCAAAAATGCCTTTGATCCAGGACTTCCAGTTTTTCAGTTTGTGCAGCTCATCAAAAATAATCAGCTCTTTTGACCGGTCCCATGATTTGTCAGATATATCCAGCCGATGCTCGGCATTATCATAATTAAAATAATCAAAGCTTTCGGTCAACATTTTGGACAATGTTGTCTTGCCTGCCTGTCGTGGGCCTGTCAAAAGGATAATTTTTTCCGGCAGATCCTTTTTTATATATGTTTCCAGGTAACGTTTCATAATGACTATTATGGCATCCGTTCCGAAAAAGTCAAGACTTTTCCGGAGCGGATGCCGAATTGGTCAGGGCCTTGCCGTTTTATTGTAGGGGCGACCGGCCGGTCGCCCCTACAACATCCGCAACATTTGAGAATATTCCCGGACCTTGACAAAAGGGCACGGCACGCCGTGCCCCTACCGGAACCCCGAACCTCAAACCCCGAACCCATAAGGGTTTCCCCGATGTGAACAAAAAATTATGTGGAATCCTGATGGATAAAAAAACGATTGGCATTCTCAAACGCCAGGGCTTTTCTCACTTCGGCCGAAAATCGTTTGTCCTGGTAAAAATCAACCAGGTCTTCGTAAAACATGACCCCGGAATCCGTGTTGCACATGATCTTATCAAGCTGTTCGGCATGGCTGTCCACGATCTGCATTAAATCATCAAGAGACGTCTTGATGGGGCTCAACGTTATCCCGGCCCAAAAGCCGCCTCTCAGGACCGGGCCGATGGTCTTTGGCGTGCAGTGATCGATGACCGTGATCGGCGCCAGATCCGGAAAATCCGCCAGCAGCACCATGGTCTGGGCGGTCACGGCCGGTTTGTCTTCCCGGGGGGTATGGATGCCGATGCATTTGTTCATGGCCAGCAGCTTGTCCCCCAGGGCGAGCTGCTCCCTCAACATCTCCTGTTCAAAAACACTGCCGGTTTCCAGGCCGATTTCGCCCAAACCCAGGCAGAGCGGGTCCTTCAGGTAGGGCATCAGGATGTTTGCCACTTCTGTGGCGGCCAGGTCCGGCGTAATGCTCCGGGGGTGGATACCGGCCAGGTAAAAGCATTTTTTGCCTCTGCGGTTCAAGCGCCGGACCAGGTCGGCCTGGGCCGTCAAACAGTTCAGCAAACCGGACTGGTTTTTTACCCCCGGACAAAAGGCCCAGGAAACCGGCATCATATCATGTTTCTGCATCCATTCGATCCGCTCCGGATGATTCTTATCCACAAGGTCCAGGTGCAAATGACTGTCAATAATCGTCATGTTGTTCACAGCAGCCCCTCTGATCGTTACAAGTCGATTGTTGAGGATATGACTGAAGTTTGCAATGGTTTTCTTTCAAGGCCGATATTCTGCCTTCGTCATTCCGGCCTCGAAAGCCGGGATTCAGATCTGCCGGACATAAACACACGCCTGAACGTGTTTTAAGAAAACCGGCCAGAATTCCGAGGCAAACCTAATCACCTAATCACATAACCACCTCCAACAAATTCGTAGGGGCACCCCCCCCGTGGGTGCCCTTGACCGGGCGGCCACAGGGGGCCGCCCCTACATTGTTCATGAACGCTCTCCGCGGATTTCTCGACGCCCATCCCGGCCCGTAGGGGCAACCCCCCGTGGTTGCCCTTCATCAGGGCAGGCACAGGGGCCTGCCCCTACATTGTTCATGAACGATTTCCACGGTATTCATGAACATTCACCACGGCCCGTAGGGGCAACCCCCCGTGGTTGCCCTTCACCGGGCAGACACAGGGGCCTGCCCCTACATTGTTCATGAACGATTTCCACGGTATTCATGAACATTCGCCACGGCCCGTAGGGGCAACCCCCCGTGGTTGCCCTTCATCAGGGCAGGCACAGGGGCCTGCCCCTACATTGTTCATGAACGATTTCCACGGTATTCATGAACATTCGCCCCGGCCCGTAGGGGCAACCCCCCGTGGTTGCCCTTCATCAGGGCAGGCACAGGGGCCTGCCCCTACATTGTTCATGAACGATTTCCACGGTATTCATGAACATTCACCACGGCCCGTAGGGGCAACCCCCCGTGGTTGCCCATCATCAGGGCGGCCACAGGGGCCTGCCCCTACATTGTTCATGAACGATTTCCACGGTATTCATGAACATTCACCACGGCCCGTAGGGGCAACCACCCGTGGTTGCCTCACACCCCGTCCCCTTAATCACCTTAAAACGCTATAACCCTGAAACCTTAAAACTCCCGCGAAGCGGGCCCTACGCCGCACTCGTCCGCGCAAACGGCACCAGGCTGCCTCTCACCACGGGCCGGGGCGTTTCATCATCCACCGGCTCTTCGGTCTTTGCCTGCTTCCGGCGTTTCCTTTCTGTCTCGACGTCTGCTACCGCCTTGTCATTTCCTAAAAACCGGGCATTGCTAGCATACCAGAACAATTCCCAGTCTTCCTGTTGTTTCAGCGGTGGAAACCCATTTGCGGCTTTCTCGGCTGTATCCCTGGCCTGTTTTGTCTGGCCTGTATCATTTAAAATCTCCGCTTTCAGGGAAAGATAAGCACTTTTTTCCCTCTCGATATCAAGGGCCGCATCGACTAAGACCAGCGCCTCTTCATCACGCTTTGTTTTTTGATAAAGCTGCGCCAGGTTAAATGACGGAATGGCTCGAAATCCCCGGTCGGCGACCCGGATGGATTCCCGGTAGGCTTTTTCCGCGCGTTCATAGTCATTAATCTCTTTATAATAAATGCCCATCAGGTTCGAGATATACGCGCTTGGCTCACCTTTTTTTCTCAAAGCCGTGCGCAGGTAATACAGGGCTTTCTCCTGATGGTTCAGTTCCGCGTACCACCTGGCCAGCTTGGTGTAGTCTTCAACGCTTTCCTCGTTACCGCCCTGCTGCGCGCGAAGTTTCTCTTCCATCTCCTCGATCTTCAGGCGTATGGAACCGGGATTGACCACATTGACCAAAGGATTTTCAAGGGTCCGCACAAACCCCTCGTTCTCCTCATCTTCTTCGGCTTCGCCCAGAAAGGCCCGGCACTCAAACTGCTTGCCGGCGGTCACCCGGTACTGCATGACGATTTCATCACCGGCCGTGGCCGCCTCGGGCAGATCCCATATCTCGTTTAACAGGTGGCGGCTGTCGGTATGGCTCATCAGCTTGATTCGCAACTGATTCACCAGCAGTTGCGCCGTGTTCGGCACCGTCATCTCCAGGTCCACCCAGGAGCCGTCCGCCGGCCAGGGCAGGGGCGTCCCCGGTTCCACCAGGGGATAGCGGGTGCCGTCATTGGTTTCCAGGTCAATGCCGTCATGCAGCACCGGCCGGATCAGGGGCCGGCCGGTAATGGTTTTATAGATGGTGTTCCAGGCCGCCCCGCGGGCCACGGCCGTCTGCATTCTTATCGGATCTTCAAAACAACAGATATAACAATCCTCGAAATATTCCTCGATGGCTTCCCGAACCTGGGGAATGAGCACACTGCCGCCGGTTATCAGACAGAAATCAACCATATCCGGGCGGATACCGGCCCGGTCCAGGGCGTCTTCCAGCGGCGAAAACACGGACTGGGACATCCGGTATTCGGTTTCCCGGGCGTAAAGATGATCGGTATCCAGAAACGGCTCCAGCAGGGTCTCAAACTGTTGGATCGACAGGCCGGGTTCATTAAGATACAATTCATCACCGTTCAGATCGCAGCGTATTGAAGCAACCGTGGCACGCATTGTCTGGCTGTCGGTCTTATATGTCCCCCGGGCTTTCCTTTCACGAATCTTATCACACAGACTGATTTTCAATGTTTCAGCCGTGCCGATCAACTGGGTCTCCAAAACCAGTTTTTTGTCTTCCCAGTTCAGGTCAGCCGGCTCGAGCCCGTTGCTTTCCATCAGCGCCGGGATCAGCACATCATGAACAATGGCCTCGTCAATATCGCCGCCGCCCAGCCGGTGATACCGGGAAACCGACAGCTCACTCAACGACAGTGGCCTGTTCTCTCCATCGCTGGTGATCGATACCACCGATACATCGCAGGTACCGCCCCCGAAATCAAAAATAACGCCGATGTTTTCATCTTCGGGTGACAGCACCAGGTTGCTTTCTTCGGACATGAGGTAGTCGACCAGGGCGGCCGTGGGCTCCTCGAGCAGGCTGCCCTGGTCCAGGTGAAGATCGGCCAGCCGGCCGGCCCGCAGGGTATCCCGGCGCTGGTTCATCTGGAACGAGGCCGGCACCGTCACCGTAACGGCCTGGTAAGGCGCCACAGCCGCCTGCTCGGCCGCGTCCACCAGGAACGCCAGGATATACCCGGCCACCTTGTGGGCATGATCCAGGTAGGCCGGCGCCCCGACATAGGTCTTGTTCAGGCCCATGTCGTTCTTGGTTTCGTAAAAGATATTCCGTCCCCTTACCAGGTGGACCCTGTCAACACTGTGCCACTTCCGCCGGGCGCCTTCGCCGATATAGATGGTTTCGTCTTTCATCACCACCGCCACCGACGGCACCATTTCACTGGAAAACGTTCCGGTCGAAAGCGGCTGGACCACCTCGAATACCCGGCACATGGGCGCATATCCCGGCATCCAGACACTTTCGGCAATGGTGGAGTTGGTGGTGCCCAGGTCAATACTGAGGGTGCGCACAACGCCCCCGCCGCCGGCCACCGGCTGGTCACAAAATCGTTTGATCATATCCATTTTTATCCTCCTTTACTGAAGAGTTTAGGGCCTCGCTGAAAATCAGAATTTTCAGCTGTACCCTGAATAAAAATGCCCGCCCGTCCATATCGCCCCCGGTTGACAATGAACACACCATCCTCAACCTTGATCCAACAATACCACCCACCTGTGACATATCCGGTCACACTTCACGGAAATTTTTTTACCTCGTCATTCCGGACCCCGATCCGGAATCCAGAAAAATTGACCAGCACCACTTTGACGGGTGCCACGGGCAAAGCGCCAGCTTGCCCGTGCTGTCTCACCGTTACCCTGGACCCCGATCCGGCATCCAGAACGGCCGGCCATAAACACACGCCTGCACATGACCTAAGATAATCAGCCAAAATGCCGAGGCCCCCATAACCACTTAATCACTTAACCACTTAATCACCTTCCCCCGACCCGTAGGGGCAACCCCCCGTGGTTGCCCATCATCAGGGCAGGCACAGGGGCCTGCCCCTACATTGTCCCTGAACGTTTCCCCCGACCCGTAGGGGCAACCCCCCGTGGTTGCCCATCATCAGGGCAGGCACGGGGGCCTGCCCCTACAATTCAAACCCCGAACCCTGAACCCACCTACCTCGTCATGCCGGACCCCCGATCCGGCATCCAGATCTGCCGGACATAAACACACGCCTGCACATGACCTAAGATAATCAGCCAAAATGCCGAGGCCCCCATAACCACTTAATCACTTAACCACTTAATCACTTTAAAACCTCGAACCCCAACCCCATCTTTTTTCTTGCTTTTGACCGAATATAATGTAAAATACAGTTAATTATCAAATTTGTTAATAAACTGTACTTTGCAATGGGTTATTCTTCACTCAGAAAAATCAGGTCCCTCTACTTCACGTACAATGAGGTTGCGGAGATACTGAACATCAAGCCGGATTCCGCCCGGGTGCTGTGCTCCCGGTATGTGGCGGCCGGTCTGCTCATCCGCTTGAAAAGAAATGTCTATATTTTAAAGGAACGCTGGGATTATCTGGATGAAAACGAGATCATGCAGGTGGCCAATATTCTCCAGGTGCCATCATATATCTCCCTGACAACCGCCCTGTCGTATTATGGATACACAACCCAGATCCAGCAGAATTTTATGGAGTCGGTTTGCTTAAACCGAACAGGCAATAAGACGATTGAAGCAATCGAATTCAATTTTACCAAAGTATCACGACCTTATTATTTTGATTTTGACAGGATAAACGGCGTGTTTATCGCTTCTGCGGAAAAAGCGCTGGCCGATGCGCTTTACCTGATGTCCCTGGGCAGATACAGCCTCGATTTTGCCGCCCTGGAAAGCAGCCGAATCGACAGCAATAAACTGGAAAACCTGCTGGGAAGATACCCGGAAAAAACCCGAAACCTCTGGAGAACACGTGGACCAGCTTAAACAACACGAAATTTTTGAAATCGAAACCCTTCAGTTTATGAAGAACCGGCGCCTGCTCGACAGCCTGGTCTTCGGTGGTGATACCATGCTGCGTTTGTGCCACGGCCTGAACAGGTATTCTGTTGACCTTGATTTCTATTTAAAAGACCAAACCGCCCACGACCGTTTTTTTCAAAAAATCACATCAGAATTCGCCGGCCCGTTCGTGGTTACCGACAGTCACAATAAACGGAATACCATCCTCCAGGAAATCAAACATGAACGTTACGGGATGAAGCTTAAGATCGAAATCAATAAAATGCGGCGTTTTACGGCCTATCAGACGACGATTGCTTTTTCGCCCCATGCCGCCATGCAGGTACATGTGGATACGGTTCCGTTAAAAGACATGATGAACAATAAAATTGAAGCCCTTCTGTCCAGAAAGGAAATACGCGATGCCTTTGATATTGAATTCCTGTTACGCCGGGAGGTAGTCTTTCCCGAAGACAGGCAGAAAGCCAGTGCGGTCCTGAAAACCATTCAGGCTTTTAAGAAAAACGATTTTTATGTAAAACTCGGCTCCCTGCTGTCGCCCGATGACAGGGCATATTACCGGGAAAACCGCTTTGCCTACCTGGAACGGTACCTGACAGCGCTTACCCGAAAAGACTAAACACCTTAAACCTGAAATCGTAGGGGCACCCCCCTGTGGATGCCCATCATCAGGGCGGCCACAGGGGGCCGCCCCTACAACAATTTCGATCGACCACCAAAACGAAAGACGCCTGCAAATGAAAATTACATTGATATTTCCGGCAAGGGAAAAAGATATCGCCCGCGGCATGATGAGTATCCCGCCGGCCGGTATCACGCGGCTGGCCGCACTGGTCCCGGAAGAGGATGAAGTGAAACTGGTGGACATGCTCAGTAATGACCGGGTGGACTACAACGCGCCGGTTGACCTGGTCGGCATAACGGTCAGAACGCCGGTGGCCTCTGTTGCCTACAAGATTGCCGACCAGTTCAGGGCCCGGGGCGTGCCGGTGGTCCTGGGCGGCCCCCATGCCTCGGCCGTGCCCCTGGACGCGGCGCTCCATGCCGATATGGTGGTCGTGGGCGAAGCCGAAACCACCTGGCCCCGTTTGCTGGAAGATTTTAAAAAAGGGGAAGCCCGACGGTTTTATGTCTGCGGCCCCCTGAATTTTGATCCCGGCCAATCATCCCTGTTTCATGAACCCAAACTGCCGCCCCTGGCCGGTCTTCCGGCACCGGGAAACGAACTGCTTCCCCGAAGACGGTATATCATGGATTCGATCATCACCACCCGGGGATGCCCGTTTGACTGTTCCTTCTGCCCGGTAACGACCCTGTTCGGCAAAAAGCCCCGGCACCGGCCGGTCGAAGAGGTCGTCAACGAGGTGGCCGCCATGAAAAAGCGCATTTATTTCAACCTGGATGACAATATCTTCGGCATTCCCGGGGATGAAGACTACTACCTGGATCTTTTCGCAAAACTGGCCGCCTTGAAAAAGAAACGGTTCTGGAGCGGTCAGGCCGGGCTGGGCGTGGTCGATACGGAAAAAGGGCGGACCATTCTCCGGCTGGCCGTCAAAAGCGGCCTGAAACTGGTGTCCGTGGGGATCGAGTCTGTTTCCAAACAGGGCCTGCTCGAGTCCGACGCCGCCAAAAAGCTGTCCAATAAAGACAACCATACCCCCAGCCTGGATACCATACTCGACCAGATCCGCGTCCTCAAAGACCACGGCCTGTTTATCCTGGCCTGGTTCGTCATCGGCTGGGACAGCGACACGACAGACCAGTACCAGAGCACCCTGGAATTTGCCGATCGGGCCGGGATCGTCCCGATAATCGTAAACCTCTATCCCATGCCGGGCACCCGGCTTTACGACGATTTTACCGCGGCCGGCAGAATGAAACCCGGCCTGGACTGGCAAGATTTCAGCCTGGCCGGCAACAACATTGTCTATCACCACCCGCTGCTCAGCGAGCAGGAGATGGTAGCCGGCGCCGCCGCCGCCATGCGCGACGCCTATTCATGGGGCCGCCGGTTCAAAAGAAGCCTCGACCTCTTGCGCCACAACCCCCGGCCCCTGAGCTTCCCCCTGTCCATGATCATGCAGCACCGGTTCAAAAAGAACTTCCCCACGGAATTTAGCCACCTGAAAACTTGAATCCCGTGGTTGACTGCGTGTTCCCCGGCCCGTAGGGGCAACCCCCCGTGGTTGCCCACCACCAGGGCAGTCACAGGGGCCTGCCCCTACATTGTCCCTGAACGTTTCCCCCGTGACCCGTAGGGGCAACCCCCCCGTGGTTGCCCTCCACCAGGGCAGGCACAGGGGCCTGCCCCTACATCGTTCCTGAACGTTTCCCCCGGCCCGTAGGGGCAACCCCCCGTGGTTGCCCACCACCAGGGCAGTCACAGGGGCCTGCCCCTACATCGTTCCTGAACGTTTCCCCCGGCCCGTAGGGGCAACCCCCCGTGGTTGCCCATCACCCGTGCAGGCACAGGGGCCTGCCCCTACATCGTCCCTGAACGTTTCCCCCGACCCGTAGGGGCAACCCCCCGTGGTTGCCCATCATCAGGGCAGGCACGGGGGCCTGCCCCTACATTGTCCCTGAACGTTTCCCCCGACCCGTAGGGGCAACCCCCCGTGGTTGCCCACCACCAAGGCAGTCACAGGGGCCTGCCCCTCATATGGATGCCCCCAAATATGTGAAAAACTCAAATCGTACTTGACATTTTCACAAAAAGAACCTATCGTACAAATATGATTACGCGTGATATATCACAGGAGCTGACCGCTTCCGCCAAAGAATACCCGGTAACGACCATCTTCGGTCCCCGTCAATCCGGTAAGACCACGCTGGCCAAAATGACGTTTCCCGATAAGCCTTACTATTCCATGGAAGATCCGGACACCCGCCTGGCTGCAAAAACAGACCCCAGGGGGTTTTTAAGCACTATCCCCGACGGCGCTGTTCTGGATGAAATTCAACGCCTGCCCGAATTGCTGTCTTACCTTCAGGGGGTTGTGGATCAGACCAACAGGGCGGGCATGTTTGTTTTAACCGGCAGCCATCAACCCGAGGTTCATCAGGCCGTCAGCCAGACCCTGGCCGGCCGTACGGCCCTGTTAACCCTGCTGCCTTTTTCCATCCATGAACTGCAGGCGTATAAAAAAAAATGGGACGCTTTTGATTTGATTGCCTCCGGCGCCTTTCCGCGCCTGCACCAGGAAAAGCTGACCCCGCCCCGTTTTTTCAACGGCTATATTCAAACCTATGTTGAAAGGGATGTGCGGTCACTGGTGAACATAAAAGACCTGGGGCTGTTTCAGCAGTTTCTTACCCTGCTTGCAGGAAGGGTCGGGCAGGTCGTCAACTATACTTCCCTTGGCAACGACCTGGGTTTGACAGGCACCACCATTAAGAACTGGCTGAGCGTTTTAAAAGCCTCTTTCGTTGTTTTTGAATTACCCCCGTTTTTTGAAAACATCGGCAAACGGGTAATCAAATCACCCAAAATCTATTTTACCGATACCGGCCTGGTAAGCCATCTTCTGGGTATCAATTCTCCGGATCAGGTCGCACGTGACCCCCTCCGGGGCGGTTTGTATGAGAACCTGGTCATCCTGGAGATTCTAAAATCGTTTTACAACCATGGCCGGCGACCGGACCTTTTCTTTTACCGGGACACCCATGGCAATGAAGTGGACCTGGTTATCCGGCAGCACCGGCAATTATTGCCCATCGAGATCAAATCCGCCGCCACCTTTACCAAAGACTTTCTTAAGGGACTCAAACAATTCCGCAAGCAGACACCAGAACGAAGCATCCCGGGGTTTGTCCTGTATAACGGCACTGACCAATATCAGGTCGATGATACCGCCATACAAAACATCCTCGTTCACGGCCTGCCGGTATAACATGTTGGGCCTGCCCCTATAACCCCAATCCCGAACCTAAAACCTCAAACCTCGAACCCCGACCCGTAGGGGCAACCCCCCGTGGTTGCCCTTCACCTGGGCAGGCACAGGGGCCTGCCCCTACATCGTCCCTGAACGTTTCCCCCGACCCGTAGGGGCAACCCCCCGTGGTTGCCCTTCATCAGGGCAGGCACAGGGGCCTGCCCCTACATCGTCCCTGAACGTTTCCCCCGGCCCGTAGGGGCAACCCCCCGTGGTTGCCCATCATCAGAGCAGGCACAGGGGCCTGCCCCTACAACTCAAACCCCGAACCCCGAACCCACCTACCTCGTCATGCCGGACCCCGATCCGGCATCCAGATCGGCTGGCCATAAATATTCAACTGAACGTGATCCAAGAAAACCAGCCAAAAGACCCCGCCCCCCTTAACCACTTAATCACATAATCACATAATCACTTAACCACATAATCACATTGACAATTTTACCCCGACAGTACAAAAATGAATATACCGGCCATTTTATCCGTTTTATCTTTTGAAAGAGAACGACAATGCTGATCGACAAATTCCTCAAAAACATCGACTTTGACGAAACCCACCACATCACCATCGCCAACCCCCCGGAATCGGTTTACCCCTGTATCTGGGAACTGGATTTCTGTGAATCAAAAATCATCCGCCTGCTGTTTACCCTGCGCGGCCTGCCGCGTCAGATGTGCTGCTTAAAAGGCTGCATCGATATCGGGTTTGTCGTGCTGGCAGAAGAAAAAAACAAGGAACTGGTGCTGGGCCTCTTGATCGATCCCCCGCACTTCAAACCGGCCCGGGTCAAACCAAAAGAATTTATCCGTTTTAACAATAAACACCACATCAAGGTGGTCTGGAACTTTTACCTGAAGCCGGACAAACACGGCAACACCGTCCTGACAACCCACACAAGGGTAGGGTGCGCCAGCCCGATGTCCAGGATGTTCTTCGGCGTCTACTGGCTGATCATCTCCTATTTCAGCGGCCTTATTCGCAAGATCATGCTCAAGCTGATTAAAAACAACGCTGAAAAGGCCGCCTGAAAAACTTTACCGCTAACCATCTCGAACCCCGAACCCCGAACCTTGAACCCTGAACCCTGAACCCTGAACCCACCTGACCACTTTGAAAGTCATCATGAATATGGTATAGAAAACAACAGCCTATCTAAAGGGCAGGGGTTTTGTTATAAATGACCAGGTTCGCGGCACAACGCCCCAACCGGTCGCCGAATCCAAACGGCTGGAAGCCAAGCCGTACCGCTTTGCTTGAATTTTACTGGCGTTTGGGCGCGGATATCGCGGAAAAGCAGAAAAACGCCACCTGGGGCAGCGGCTTTCTCAAGCAGCTCAGCAAAGACCTGATGGCAGAATTCCCTGATATGAAAGGGTTTTCCCGGAGAAATCTGGAAATCATCAGGAGATGGTATCTCTTTTATTCTCAGGGGGATGCAAAAGCGAAGCAGCCTGCTTCGCTTTTGCGGCAACAGCCTGTTGCCAAATTGTTTCAAATTCCCTGGTGGCACAATGTCGTCATTATTCAAAAATGCAGCACCGTAGAACAAGCCCTGTTTTATGTCCAAAAAACCGTCGAGTACAACTGGTCGCGCAGTGTGCTGATCCATCAAAAGGAAAAATACGTAAGGTAAGAAGTTACAGATGAGGTATTGCGGGAATCCCTAAAGACCTTTTGCTAAAGGTCTTTTTTCATCCTGGTTATTGTATTTATCAAATCGGGCATGTGGTCCTTGCAGATGGAAAAAACGATTTCGGCATTCAGGTCAAAATAATGGTGGCTGATAATGTCGCGCATTCCCATGACGCCTTTCCAGTCCATTTCCGGATATCGACAAAGAAGTTGTCCGTTTGAGACTTTATCAAGGTTCTTTACGCTTTCGCCGATGGCGATCAGCATCATGCAAATGGCGTCCAGTTTATCAATACCCGATTCTGTTGAGAGGAAATCATCCGAGGAATTAATCCCCTCGAATCTTCGCGTAATGCGGTTTGAGGCAGTAATAATCTGATTGAGAATTTCTTCAACAAGGTCTCTATCAAACATACACGGCCTCTTGATCGATACGCATTTTTAAAAAAGCATTCATTTTTTTGCGGTAATGAACAATATCGACCTTCCTTTTATATTCATTTTCGAGTTCTTCTTTAATATGGACAAGTGAAAAAAGATCCGGCTTGCTCATTTTGACAACGATATCCACATCGTTAACCTGTGTAGCTTTCCCTCTTGCCAGAGAGCCAAAGATTCCGATACTGGTAACAAAATAACTGGCCTCAAAGTCGGCCTTTCTTTTCTTCAGAATTTTAAGACCTTCTTCCAGTGTTAGTGGCTGAACCTGCATCAATATTATCTCCAAGAAAGAATAACTAAATGATATTTATGTGATATTTGATTGTTTACCAAATTATTACAATGATAACATTGCTGAATATAAGTGCAATAGAAATCGACCAGCGCTCACAGGCGGTTGCCCTTACACATATTTGAGAACAGCCTCGAACCCCAAGCCGGTCGCCGAATCCAGACCGCTGGAAGCCGTAATCAAAAACATAGAATTTCTCGGGATATGGGAGCATCTGAACAACCCCGTGTTTAAACCCGTCGAATTCGACGGGTTTAGAATCCAGGCCGGATTAAACAGCTTTACGCTCACACCCAAACAGTGGATAGAAAAAACCGGGGCCATAGGGATTATTTCCAATTTGCGAAACAGCCTGTTTCGCAATTACCCCAAAATGCGCAACGGTCCGCTTCACAATTAACAAAACAGATCGCTTCTCAAATCTATCGACGATTCCAAGAAATCTATCGTTAAACCCCAACCCCCGAAGCTTAAAACCCTGGCACCACACAAATAAACATACTATCCTTGTTGATGCGTTTGAACCAGGTTGATGATGAATGCAATTAATTTTTCTGCTTTGGGTATCCAGGGCAATACCTGAGACTCATTAAAGCTGACAAAATCGATATAATCTCCTTCCTGCCGTCTTTCAAACAAGTCGTTATAGATTTGGGCCAAGTCCCTGGGGATTTTTACGGTTTTAACATATTGCTGATTAAAAAGGCTGCGTATGCCGGAATGCTTGGAAGAAGATTGATTGTCCAGCTTCCAGCGTTTCTTCAGCTCGTGCCAGGCGATGGGAAATCAGGTCCTGGTTCCATTCCATCAAATACGGATTCCTTCGGCTTCTACCTGCTGAAAAAATGGCATACCCTGGTAGCGTTCACTTTGCCATTCCCGGTGAGACCTGACAATAGCGGAGATAACCGTTCCGGCCTCCCATTCAATCTCATAGAGACGGTGACGAATGCGATCAGTGCGTTCATCATTCACAATACCATCTACCAGAACCAGCAGATCCCAGTCCGAATCCGGTCCGGCATCTCCCCGAGATCGGGAGCCGTAAAGAATAATCTCTGCCGTCGGTTCAACTTCATGAACTGCCTGCCTGATTTGAAGCAATAATCGGTCCTTATCCATGGGTTTATACCCCTTTCTTCTTCATCTCGGTCAAGACTGCCAGCGGCGGGCGCGATCCGGAATCCAGCCCCTCCAGGCCACAAACACACCCCTGAACAATCTTCAAGAAGGCAAAACACCCACCCCGGCCCGTAGGGGCAGGGCGTGCCGTGCCCAATATCCCCGTGGTCGCCCTCCATCGGGCAGGTACAGGGGCCTGCCCCTACATCGTCCCTGAACGTTTCCCCCGGCCCGTAGGGGCAACCCCCCGTGGTTGCCCTTGTTTTACCTGCATGATTTCCCGTTTGCTTATCCTTAAATCTCGTAACAATCGAGGATCTGGCCGAAGTAGAGCACATGGTAGTCTTTGTCCGGGTAAATCGACCGGTATTCATCTACCAGGTAGGTCGGGTCCATTTCATTTTTAAATACGATTTTGCATTCGAAATGAATGCCGGGCACATTGATAACAGGAGAAACCACTTTCTGGCTTTTACGGGTCGCCAGTTTACATTTTTTGTACTTGTTTACATCTTTACCTGATTTTGTTCCGCAGCATAAAATCTTATCTTTCATGTTTTTCAGGGGGACCGAAACAGTAAAATCTTCAGCTTGTTCCAAAATGGAGAAGGTGTGCCTTGATTTACGCACGGCAATCATCAATATCGGCTTTTGCCAGACAACACCGATCGT
Organism: Desulfosudaceae bacterium; assembly: GCA_963674745.2. Lineage (GTDB taxonomy): Bacteria > Desulfobacterota > Desulfobacteria > Desulfobacterales > Desulfosudaceae > JBFMDX01. The sequence continues at coordinate 1,127,537 of CAXXDV010000003.1, forward strand.
CGCCCAGCCTATGATCGTTGTGTTCATCTCATCGTCCGATTTAACCGTCAGAAAAGCCCCTTCGGCCATCTGTTTCATCACCTTTTCCGCAACCGCCATGTAATCTACCTGTTTAATTGACACCTGGGCCTCCTGTGATTGTTTTTATTCTGTTTTTCCCTATCAGCCGGACTTTTGCTTTTTTTACCTGTTTATTCTCCATTAATACCAATCACGCCCATTTTCTGTCAATATTACCAGGGCCACCATAATCACCTGATCCCCCTGAACCCCAAACCTTAAACCCTGAACCCTGAACCCTGAACCTTCGAACCCCGAACCGCCTGACCACTTTAAAAATCATCATTAATATGGTAAAGAAGACAACAGCCTATCTAAAGGCCCAGGCTACGCCCACACCGCTCGCCGAATCCAAACGGCAGGAAGCCGTATACAAAAAAAACATGGAGGTTTTGGGTTATGGACAATAAGTCGACGCCATTACGAATATTTATCAGTTCAGTACAAAAAGAGCTTGAACCCGAGCGGCTGGCTCTATTTTCGTTGTTGACTACCGATCCGGCGTTAAAGGATCACGTGGAGCCCGTCCTCTTTGAAATACTTCCTCCGCCACCCCGTCCAATGAAAAAGCCATATCTGAAGGCACTCAAGACCTGCCAGGCCTATGTACTAATGATTGATCGGGAGTACGCCCCGGAGGGCACTGCCAAGTCACCCACACATGAAGAGTATGAGCTTGCCTGCTTGATGGGCATCCCGGCCCTGGCCATGATCAAGGGGAGACACGACACCGGCAGAGATCTTCGAACACAAGCGTTCTTTAAAACAATCCGGAAAGACGGTTTCACCTACAAACGGTTCATCGACCGGATCGACCTGAAAAAAGAAGTAGCAAAATGGCTGATCCAAGTGCTGAAAGATGAGTTCGGCATTGAGCCGCAACCAGGCCAGGAAGAAAGCAGTGAAGATACCATCGAAGCCGCATCCGCCTTTGAAACCATGCAGCAGGATGGCCTTTCATTAAGCGATCTGGATTTACCGGCTGCACGGCAATTGTATGCGGAATTGACAGGCCAATCCGCTAAATCAGCAACCATGACGAAAATGTCCTCTGTCTTTCGGGTGCGCGGTTTGCTCTGGCGTAACGGCGACACCGGTGCTCTGCAACCCACCGCTGCAGGCGTCGTGTTTCTCGGCCAAAACCCCTGGCTGGCATATGCCCAATGCCAGGTGCTGGCGGATGCCTATTGGGATACGAAAGTGACCTCAAAACCAAAGTCCCAGGCGAAGTTCACCGGCCCCATTGCATTCATAATCGAGGAACTCCTCGATTTCGTCCACAGCAACACGGCGCACCCGACCCGGGTTGTGGGAATAAACAATATTGAGCTTGACGAGTATCCGCGCCTTGCCGTGCGCGAGGCACTGGTCAATGCCTTCGCACACCGTAATTATGAGGATACCTCACGCAAAATCCGGCTTGAGATTTTTCGGGATCGTCTGGTTGTATCCAGCCCCGGCTATCCCCCCAGGCCGCTTACACTGGCCAAGCTCAGACGAGGCAAGTACGAATCGTGCAGACGAAATCCGGTAATTGCCGAATGCCTTGCCTCTCTGGATATGATGGAACAGCGAGGAACCGGGTTTGAAAGAATCCGTGCCGCCATGCAGGACCACGGATTGAGCGCGCACAAACTGGAACAGCGCGATGGTTATTTTAAGGTCATTCTGCCCGGACCGGACGGGGACTTTGACCGGCTCCGGACGCCAGCCGATGCCCGGGGCCTGATCTCGCTGTCCATAGAGTCCCGGCTGAACGAACGGCAGAAACAAATCATGGTGCAGGTGCAGACCGAAGGCAGCGTGACGAGCGGGTGGTGCAAAAAGGTGTTCGGCGTGGCATATCAGACCGTGTATCGGGACTTGAAGGGGTTGCTGGAGGCAGGACTTGTTGAGCAGACGGGTTCGGGACGAAGCACGCGGTACATCATTAAATTAGCCGATGATTAATCTATCACTAATCTATCACCAAAACGCGAAAATCTATCACATCCAAATCGGGGGACAGTATCTGTCCCCCGATTTGGAACCGATGACCTTATCCGCAACTGGTTGCGTATTCGCAATACGCTGGAATTTCTCGGGATACGGGAGCATCTGAACAACCCCGTGTTTAAACCCGTCGAATTCGACGGGTTTAGAATCCAGGCCGGATTAAACAGCTTTACGCTCACACCCAAACAGTGGATAGAAAAAACCGGGGCCATAGGGATTGTTTCCTAAGCCGGACGCTATGGTGGAACGTATGCCCATAAGGATATTGCCTTTGAATTTGCGTCCTGGGTATCGGTGGAGTTCAAGCTATATCTGATAAAGGAATCCCAGCGTCTTAAGGAATACGAGCGGAAAACGCTGGGCTGGGACATCCGCCGCAATCTTGCAAAAATCAATTATCGTATCCACACTGACGCCATTCAACAACATCTCATTCCGCAAACCCATGGGCGTTTCGGAATATGAACTGGTCCGGTCCCTGCCCGATGAATTGAAATCCGCTCTGCCGACAATTGAGCAGATCGAAGCTGAATTTGACCAGAGCGGGGATAGCATTTGATCTGGTTAATCGCGGCTCAATAAACCCGGGAACAACCCTGAAACCCCGAACCTCAAACCTCAAACCTCGAACCCGTAGGGGCAACCCCCCGTGGTTGCCCGGAACCGTGCAGGCACGGCAGCCTGCCCCTACATCGTCCCTGAACGCTTCCCCCGGCCCGTAGGGGCAACCCCCCGTGGTTGCCCTTCATCAGGGCGGCCACAGGGGGCCGCCCCTACAACGCAATCCCGAACCCCAAACCCACCTTCTTCGTCACCCCGGACCCCGATCCGGTATCCAGATCTCCCGGCCACAAACACCCACCTGAACGTGTTTTAAGAAAGCCAGTCAAAATACCCCGCTCCCCTTAACCACATAACCACTTAACCCCTTAACCACATAATCACATAACCACTTAATCACTTTAAAACCTTCATCCGCTATAGCGGTATGTCTTCATCATCATCCTCTTCCCGTATTTCCGCCAATGTCTCTTCCGCCTGCCGGGCCACATCCACATCATCATCCCCGGCCAGTCTTTCCAGGAATTCTTCAGGCGTGTCCGGGTTTTCCGCAAGGGCAAACCGCACAGACGGGTCCGACCGGCTGACCAGCCTTTGGCACAGCCACGATTTTTCACAGATCTCGTTTTCATCTGTAAAATCATCCATATTGTTTGCCACCGCGATTAAAATGGCACGGTCATCGGTGTCCATATAGGTCTCCAGATCCCGTCGCGTCATGTGCCTTCTGGCCCGCCTTGAATCCAAAACAGCCCGCATCACCTCCGGAGAATCATTTTCAATCAGCATCCGCAGGGTCAATCGGGACAGGTGTTCCTTGTCAACCAGACAGACCAGGATTTCACTGTATTCGGACCTGGCCAATTCATGATAAACATCACTGTATTCCGCCTTGTCTTCCAGCATAAAGGCAATTTCCTCCAGCCCCTTGTGCCCCAGCACCACTTCAACATCGTTAATAATCAATTTGGCATCCATTTTTTACCCTCCATTTCGTAGTTATCTCGGACATTTCTCGAAATTGCTTTAATCGTAGGGGCAACCCCCTGTGGTTGCCCTTCACCGGGCAGGCACGGGGGCCTGCCCCTACAAAAACCGCGACATTTGCGAACGACCCCGAACCCCGAACCCGATTCTGCTCTTCCCCGCCTGCTTTTCCTTTATCCCCGCCTCCTGTTCCAAGGCCGCCACCAGCATGTCGGCCGTTACACTGCCCTTGGGGTAAAAGGCATACCGGTCACGAACGATCTTAAAATCCCCGGGCGCAAGACATTGCAGCCGGTCAAGCACACGGGCCGTTTGTTCATCCACCCCCCCGGGCACAACAGACCCCAACATGCGCTCGTAAAACAACCGATTGCCCTCGGGTGTCAAAAAATCAAAGCCGATCTTGTGGTTAAACCGTCGGATCGCGGCCGGGTCCACGCCGGTCAGCCGGTTGGTGGTGGCAATCAACATCCCGTTGAAGCGTTCCATGGCCGTCAGCAGCTCTGCGGTGTGGCTGACTTCCCATGACCGGCTCGCCGCCGCCCGGGGAAAGAGCAGGGCGTCAACCTCGTCCAGCACCAGCACCGCCCCTTCATGGGCCGCCCGTTCAAAGGCTTCCCGGATATACCGCTCGGTCATGCCCACATACGGGTCCAGCAGGTCGCTTAACCGCCTTACCAGCAGTTCCCGGCTCAAGTGCCGGGCCAGAAACCGGGCAAACTCGCTTTTGCCCGTGCCGGGCGGACCATGAAGCAGCAGGTTGAACCCGTAACGGCTCTGTTCGTAACCGGACACCTTCTGTAAATACTGGTCAAACTGCTCCGCCTGAAACAGCACTTCATCAATGTCGGCCGAAATATTTAACCCCTCCAGTGAATAACAGGCCTCCAGCCGATCCACCGCGGTCTTTTTCTCCCCGTCATTGATCAACGCCTGGTGGGCTTCCACGCTCCGCTGCACCGCCTTTAGCATGTCTGTGCGGTTCATTTGCCCGGTTTCCCTGGCCTTTTTCACGGCCAAATCGATCACCCCGGCATTGGTCTGAAACGCCTGGGCCAGCATCCGCAGGTCATCCTGCCTGAAAAACCGCTTGCAGCGATGCCGGCGTACGATATTCTCCCACAACCGTTCCCGCTGCTGCCGGTTAAAGGGCTTGAAATGAATGCTGAAGGCAATCCGCCGCAAAACAGAGTCCTCAATACCCCCCATGTGGTTGACGATCCAGATGATGCGCAGCCCGGGCCGCTCCATCAGGTTGTTCAGCCAGCCCTTGTCCTGGGTCTCCCCCCTTCGCCACCAGGCATTCTCCGTATTCAGCACATTGTCGGCCTCGTCCATAATGAACACAGCCCCCTTGTCCCGGTTCATGCTGCTGACACAGGCATTCAAGATCAGCCGCCGCTGCTTGCTTTCATTGTCCTCAGAATTGTGCTGGACAATTTCATAAACCGGGTCGTCCAGGTACCCGGCCAGCCCCCTGGCAAAACTGGTTTTGCCAGTGCCCGGCGGACCGTATAACAGGATATGGGTGGCCGAAGCCGTTTTCTGCCCGAGCAGACTCAGCACATGGGCCACATCCCCGACAGGAATAAAATAGTCTTCCAGGTCCGGACCGGATGCCCCCTTTACCCGCTTCAGGTTTTTTTCTTCCAAGATGTTGGTATTGCCTTTTTCCAGAAAACCTTTCATCTCATCGCTTAGTTGAAACCCATTACTGCCAAAACGACTGAAACCGGATTCAACCAAACCGGCCGGGAGCAAGGTCTTCGTTAAGGCCGCGTTGATATCGCTCCGGGTGACAGCCATAATCGTGGCCAAATGACCCAGCCCCTGAAAGCAAAGGGTCTTTAAATGATTGTCAAAAAATTCTTCAGGCCCGGAAAAGACATCAACCACAAAACAGAACAGGCACAACTCGGTTTCCAGGTCGCTTAAGCTGAAGATTTTCTGAAGATGCAAGATGCTTTTTTCAAGGTTGGACACTTTGCCTGCGGCCAGATCACGCCCGGTCTGCCGGATAACCGCCGTCACAAATTCGACAAAATCCCCGGCTATCCACCGGTTCCCCGCCCGGTTTAAAATCCTGAATATCTCCCTGCCATAACCCGAGATGTTTCCCTGCTCGCACCGCAGCTCATCCATGTCTTCCTGCCGGGTTTCCACCGGAACCCGCGAAACCACAAATTCCCCGATTTCAAGCATGCGGTCCCCGGCAACCCAGCAGACAAACTCCACAGCCTCCTGGCTTATCGACAACCGCCTTTCCATCAGCCGCAATAAATAGTCACAGCACTTTTTCACCACAAACTGCGCGTTTTCATCCCGGGCTTCATGCGGCGAAAACTCGATTGAAAAGCAACCCTCTTTTTTCATCAATTTCTTCCGTCTCCTCTGAAAACCATTCATTTTTTTCCTCCCCGTTATGCCGAAGAATTTTCAAGGCAAAAAAACTATCAGCCTGATTGTTTGATCTGGGAAGATAATAAAGGAAGGTCGTTCCATAATACGGAACGAAAATTCATTTTGAGGAAAAGCACGTCACCACTCAATTTTCTAACACAGCCATCCCGGCCAGCTTTGTCCCGAACTCGACCCGGTAATCCGGCATCCAAAAAAAATGTCATATTCCTCGTCATCCTGGCCTTTGCCCCCGTCATGCCGGACCCCGATCCGGCATCCAGCTCTACCGGCCACAAACGCACACCTGAACAATCTTCAAGAAGGCAGAACTCACGGTAAAACCCCGTTGGGGCAACCCCCCGTAGTTGCCCTTCACCTGGACAGGCACAGGGCCGCCCCTACACATTTGCGAACGGCACCCGAACCACCTGACCACTTTTAAAATCACCACTAATATGGTATAGAAAACAACAGCCTGCCTAAAGGGCAGGGGTTTTGTTATAAATGACCAGGTTGGCGACACAACGCCCACACCGGTCGCCGAATCCAAACGGCAGGAAGCCGTAAACAAAAAAAACATGGAGGTTTTGGGTTATGGCAAAAGAGATAATCACAACCAAAGAATACCGCGACTGGCTGACCGATATAAAACGGCGCGTCCGGAGTGCTCAACTGAAAGCGGCCACGGCGGTCAATACAGCTTTGCTGGAATTTTACTGGAGTTTGGGCGCGGATATCGCGGAAAAGCAGAAAAACGCCACCTGGGGCAGCGGTTTTCTCAAGCAGCTCAGCAAAGACCTGATGGCAGAATTTCCTGATATGAAAGGGTTTTCCTACAGAAATCTGCGGGCGATCAAACAATGGTATCTCTTTTATTCCCAGGATAATACAAAATGGCAACAAGCTGTTGCCATTTTGGCCCGGATCCCATGGGGGCACAATCTGGCGATTATCTCCAAATGCAGCACCGTAGAACAAGCCCTGTTTTATGTCCAAAAAACCGTCGAGTCCAACTGGTCGCGCAGTGTGCTGATCCATCAAATCGAAAGTGATTTGTTTGCCCGCAGCGGCAAAGCAATCACCAATTTTGACCAAACATTACCTGCCCCGCAGTCTGACCTTGCCCGGGAGATTATCAAAGACCCGTACAATTTCGATTTCCTGACACTCACCGAAGATTACACCGAGCGGGAACTGGAAAAGGGCCTCATTGACCATGTCACCAGGTTTCTGTTGGAGCTTGGCGCGGGTTTTGCCTATGTGGGAAAACAGGTTCCTCTGCAGGTGGGCGAACGGGAGTTTTTTCTGGATTTGCTGTTCTACCATACCCGGCTGCATTGTTATGCCGTTATTGAGCTGAAGGTCTCGGAGTTTGAGCCGGAGCATGCGGGTAAACTCAATTTCTACATTAAGGCCGTTGACGAGCAACTGCGTCAAGACGGCGACAATCCGACTATCGGCATTCTGCTTTGCAAGGGCAAAGACAAGGTTGTGGCTGAATATGCCCTGAGCGATATCCACAAACCCATGGGCGTTTCGGAATATGAACTGGTACGGTCCCTGCCCAATGAATTGAAGTCCGCTCTGCCTACAATTGAGCAGATTGAAGCTGAATTTGAGCAGAGCGGGGATAGCATTTGATCTGGTTAATCGCGGTTCAATAAACCCGCGAACAGCCTCGAACCCGAACCCGGAATAAGACTGGCCCCATTCCCCGTCATGCCGGACCCCGATCCGGTATCCAGATCTGCCGGCCACAAACGCACACCTGCACATGTTTTTAGAAAACCAGCCGAATTTCCCCGCCCCCTTAACCACTTAATCACCTAAACACATAATCACATCTTAAAAAAAATCCCCCAAACTGTGACCTAATCTGTCACACCGGTGTGGTAAAAAAAAACATACTGGATATAATGCGTTTGTATTAAATAAAATCTGTGGCAAGCTTTTAGTAAGGGGATAAAAGACAATGGAGGGCAGGGCAATGATCTCAAAAGAAGAGCGCTTTCAGGGATGCCTCCTGGGCCTGGCCGCCGGAGACGCCGTGGGAACAACGGTCGAATTCAAACCGCCGGGTTCTTTTACCCCGGTCACGGACATGGTCGGCGGCGGACCATTCCGCCTCAAAAAAGGTGAATGGACGGATGATACCTCCATGGCCTTGTGCCTTGCGGAAAGCCTTCTGACCTGCGGCGGATTTGACGCCCGGGACCAGATGGAACGCTATGTTCGCTGGTGGCAGGAAGGCCACCTCAGCAGCAATGGTCGCTGCTTTGATATCGGCAACACGGTCTCGGGCGCCCTGTCGCGGTTTCTTAATACCGGGGAGCCCATCGCCGGATCAACGGACGCACGTTCAGCCGGCAACGGCAGCATCATGCGCCTGGCGCCTGTTCCACTCTACTTTGCATCAGACCCGATATTAGCGATTACCATGAGCGAAGAAAGTTCAAAAACCACCCATGGCACCAGAACATGCCTTGATGCCTGCCGGTATTTCGGCGGCCTGATTGTCGGCGCCGTTCACGGCGCAGGCAAAGATGAACTGCTTTCCCGACGTTATACACCCGTCCCGGGAACCTGGGACGATCACCCCCTGTGCCCGGAAATCGATACCGTGGCCTGTGGATCGTTCAAACACAAAAGCCCACCCGAAATTGTCGGCAGCGGGTATGTCGTACAATCTCTCGAGGCGGCCCTGTGGGCCTTCTACCACACCACCAACTTTAAAGAAGGTTGCCTGCTGGCCGTCAACCTGGGTAATGATGCCGATACCACCGCAGCCGTTTACGGCCAGCTCGCCGGTGCCTTTTACGGCCTCCCGGGTATTCCGGATACATGGCAAAACAGCCTTGCCCTTAAAGACCTGATCGCAGGTTTTGCTTCAACCCTCTGCAAAAAATAGGAGTGATCAAACCATCATGGCACTTTTAATCGCATGTTTCATTATTGCCCTTATCATTTATTTTGGCGTCTATTACGAAAAAGACAAAAAAACCATGGAAGAATGGAGAAGAACCAGAATCAAAAGAAGTGATGAAGAATATTTAATATTCCCCTTTTTTGAAGAAAACAGGCGTGGACCTCAAGATGACATACCCGACCATTCAGGAGACCCCAACGATTGCCATGAAGATTATTTTGATCAGTAATGCAAATTTCATTACCCGAAACCCTTTTGCAAACTCAACACGAATATGATATAGAAAATTACGAAATCGCTAATAATCCACGGAGGGAGCGAGCCAATGACAGTTTTTTGATATTATATCAACGCGATAATGAAAAAAGCGGAAATTATAGATCGCATAGACAACCTCAATGTCTGGAAAAGAGGCGGCATTCGCGCCCCTCATAAACCGCTTTTATTATTATATGCCCTCGGCCGTCTGCAAAACAGTCAACGCCTTATCCCTTATGCCGAAATCGATCAGGACCTGAAAAAACTGCTTCGCGAATTTGACCCTGCCAGAAAAAGCTATCATCCGGAATTCCCCTTCTGGCATCTTCAATCAGATGGCCTCTGGGAACTTGACAAATCTCACCCATTGGAAAAAAGAAAAGCGAGTTCAAGCGCCAAAAAATCCGAACTACTCAAACACAACGTAAGCGGTGGCCTGCCACCCGCTGTTTTTCGTCTGTTTGCATCCGACAAACAATTCTCAGCAGACATCGCCACCCGCATCTTGGAAAACAATTTTCCGCCATCAATTCACGAAGACATCCTCCAGGCCGTAGGTCTGGATATTGAAAACATTTCATCCAAAGCAAGACTGCGCGATCCCAATTTCCGGGAACGGATCTTACGGGCCTATCAATATCAGTGTGCCGTCTGCGGCTTTAATGTCAGAGTAGGGGACTCTTTGGTAGCCCTTGAAGCCGCTCACATCAAATGGCACCAGGCTGGCGGCCCGGATGAAGAGAACAACGGCCTGGCCCTGTGTTCCCTTCACCACAAACTGTTTGACCGGGGCGCCTTTACCATTACCGCCAAGATGAAAATGGTCGTCTCAGAAACCGCCCACGGCTCCCATGGAATGGATGAATGGCTGCTGGCCTTTCATGGCAAAGATATCCGGCCGCCACAACGGTCATCGTATTATCCGAAAGTCAACTTCGTAAACTGGCATGTGAAAGAAGTGTTTAAGGGGTATGCGCGAGTTTCATAACGGGAAACCATCAATAAATGCCTAAATCAGAAAAAGAGCGTCGCTGGGAAATATTTCGGGCTCTACTTCCATTTTATGGAAAGATAGTGGTACCTGATTTTCTGCGAAAGACCTCTAATTTTATTCCAGGCATAGAAAGGGTACATCCTTTAATTGAAGGCATATATAAACCCAAATGGAGTGACCATGCGCTAAGTATCGCCAGCATGAAAATTAATCCGTATGTAGATAAGCTTACGCCTCTTCCGGATGGCCGCTGGACCATAAAGTACTCAGCTAAAAAAGGCGGCCCGGATACAGCTGTAAATCAAGGATTGTTCAACTGTATGAATCATAAAGAGCCTGTTATTGTTTTAGAACAGCTTTCAAGAAAAACGAGCAAAAAGGGTGTGCGATATAGATTGAGAGGTTTAGGGTTGATTTATAATTATGAGTCAGCAACTGACACTTTTAACATCCATCATGTAGATTTTGCCACATTGGAGCAGGTAAGCCAAGGTGTTGATGATGAAATTTTTATTGCTTCAGCCCTTCGGGAATTTACGTTAGAAGAATTTAAACCTTTTGTGGTTGACGATGTAGCCATTTATCAGGTGGCCAAGCAAAAACGTGATCAGGCCTTTAAAAACGTTATCCTGGATCAATATGATTTCCAATGCGCGGTCACCGGCCTAAAATATCATTCAGACAACTTAACCGAAGCTCAGGCTGCCCATATCATTGCAAAAGGTAAAAAGGGCTCTGATGATCCGCGCAACGGCATTGCTCTGTCTCGCACCGCCCATTGGGCCTTTGATGTGGGTATGTTTACAATTTCAGATCAATATGAGATCGTAATTCACCCCAAGGCAAAAAATGCTAGTATCAACAAGTTTCCAATATTGGAAATGAACGGTCAGCAAATCCATTTACCGGAGGATGAAAACTATTATCCGCATTTGGATGCCCTGGCATGGCATAAAGAGAAAGTGTTCGATAGCTTTTCTTCATAATTTTTGAGGTTTGCGTTCAGATTTTCTGAGCTCTGTGAGTGGTTATGAGTGGACCCTTAAAAGGTTATATTGGACTAACTGACCCAGATTGGTATTCTTTTTTGAATGCTCAACCTCATATTGATGAGGTCAACTTCTGGCAACCACACGGAAACCGGGCGTTTCGTGCGCTTAATCCCGGTGAATTGTTCTTCTTCAAATTAAGAGCCCCTCTCAAAACAATTGCCGGTTTTGGCTTTTTTGAACGGTACGAAAGGCTCCCTGCCTGGTTGGCGTGGGACTGTTTTAAAGAAATGAATGGTGCGCCTGATTTTGAGAGTATGATTGACAGAATTTGCCGCCTTCGCAATGCTGACGAGCAATCGAATATGGCTGGAGATTTTTTGATCGGCTGCATCATGATTTCAGCGCCTGTTTTTTTCGCAGAAAATGAATGGGTAACCCCACCATCTGATTGGGCCAAAACAGGAATCCAGCAGGGCAAGACTTACAATCTCCAAATTGGTGAAGGACAACGAGTCCTTTTAGACTGTTTAGCCCTAGCAAAAGACGGGAATTACTGGAATGTAGAGCCTGAAGATAAAATTTCGGACAACGTGAACGATCGCTATGGCAATCCAATTACTGTCCGCCCTCGCTTGGGGCAGGGACTTTTTAGTATAAAAGTTCGAGAAGCCTACAACGGTGCCTGCGCCGTGACGCATGAGCATACTATACCTGTTCTTGAGGCAGCGCATATAAAGCCTTATGCTCGTGGCGGGGAACACCGAGTAGATAATGGGCTCTTGCTTCGTAGGGATTTACACAGTCTTTATGATCGTGGTTATGTGACAATAACACCAGACTATGTTTTTCAAGTCGGTGATAGGCTCCGCGATGAGTTTAAAAATGGTCGCAGCTATTATAGTCTACATGGTTCATCGATCCATATTCCGAGTAATGTAATATTACGACCCAATAAAAAGTTACTTGAATGGCATACCCAGACGGTTTTCAAGGGGTAGGCTTTATTGGCGTTTGATGTTATTCGAGCTTTTTGGTTTTACGAGTCGTTACAGTATATTAAATTAGCACCAACTTGTAACAAAAGCCATTAAGCGTATCAGTTAGATAAGGGGAAATAATGATATTAGACAATAAAAATAACGAAAAAAGAGTTTATGAATGGCTTCAAGACTACACCGACGAAGGCCAAATGGATATAGTCACCGGTTATTTCACAGTCGGCGCTTTAGCTTATCTATCAAATCAAACCAATCAGAAAATCAAACAATTCAGAATGGTCTTAGGCGACATCGTCAATATGGACTTGATACAGGATAGGACAATTGATCTGCTCAATGAAAACATTACTATCGAAGCTGCCTTAAAGTTGAACTCAGTTGCCCAGGAAGCTGTAGCATTTTTGCGTCAGGAGAAAGTCGAAGCTAAGACGCTGGAACCAAATTTTTGTCACGCAAAAATTTATCTTTTTAATCCTGAACATGATGAAAGATACAAATATTTCATTTCAGGCAGTTCAAACCTTACTGAAGCAGGGATTGGCCTTAAGGCAACGAACAACTTGGAACTGAATATCGCTGAGACAGGTAATAACAATCAATACCAGGAATTGATAAGATGGTTTAATAATCTTTGGAAAAGCAAAGAGGCACATAACAAAAAAACAATAGTGCACGCGGACGGGAGAAAAACGGCCACGCCTTTTAAAGAATATCTTATTGAGGCCATAGAGAAGATTTTTATTAAATATACTCCCAGGCAGCTTTATTACAAAGTCCTGTTTGAATTATTCGGTAATCAGTTAATAACAGAGCAAGATAATCCCGAGTTTAGTCGACAAGTCGGAAGGCTTGAGAACACCGTTATTTATAATACCCTTTATGATTTTCAGAAAAAGGGTGCGCTGAGCCTGATAAAGATGCTGCAAAAATATGACGGGGCTATTCTTGCCGATGCCGTCGGATTGGGTAAAACATGGAGCGCCCTGGCCGTAATGAAATTTTTCCAATTGCAGGGGCGAGAAGTTATCCTCATGTGTCCCAAGAAACTACAGTATAACTGGCACAGATACCGCAAACACCAAAATTCAAAATTTGAAAAAGATCAGTTAGAGTATTTTATTCGCTTCCATACCGATATGCATGAAGAAAGGTTAGAACGCTATGATGATAGGGCAGATAAATTTTTCAACGATGATAAGCCCAAATTGTTTGTCATTGATGAAAGTCATAACTTAAGAAATAGCAAGAGTCAGCGTTACCAGTTTTTTGTTGATGAAATTTTAAAAAAGAATGCCGATGTAAAAGTGCTGATGCTTTCTGCGACTCCGATTAATAATACACTTATGGACATAAGAAATCAGTTTAAGCTGATAAAGCAGGGGGAAACCGGCGGTTTTTTTGAAAGTCATTCTGTAAGAAATATTGATCATTTATTTAACCGCGCGCAACATGCTTTTTTTGAGTGGAGAAAAGCTAAAGCACCTAAAATCAATGACTTTATAAAACTGCTGCCACGTGATTTTTTCAGGCTAACGGACGCGTTGACGGTAGCCAGAACCCGCCCAATGATTGAAAAGCAGAAGACCGGGCTGTTTTTCCCGCAAAAGACAAAGCCCGAAAATATTTTTGTAACACCAAAACAAATCGGCAATTACGATAGTTTTGAGGAATTGTTTGAGCACTTCCCGCCTTTTTTATCGGCGTATCAACCCGCCTTCTATATCGAGCAGGAGGAGGATGTCGATAAAATTCACGATGAAAGACAGCGAGACAGATTTCTTGTCAAAATGATGTATATTCTGCTTGTGAAGCGATTAGAGTCGTCCTGGTCTTCTTTCCACTCAACTGTTGAAAAAATACTGGTACACCATCAGAACGCACTTAATAAAATCAATGAATATGAGAAAAACAAAAAGAATTTCGAAATTGAGGATGTTTTTGAACAGGGTTTTTTAGACGATGAGGATCAGGAAGGCTTTACCGACGACTTTACCCTTGGGAAAAAGCGTCCTATTAGCCTTGACGAAATAAATACAGCAGGTAAATTGGGTGGTTTTAAAAAGGATCTGAAAAAAGATATTGAAGCATTAGATGCTCTAAAAAATAACTTGGATAGATTCAACAAAGACATAAAAGCGGAGACTAAAAAATCGAGAAATTATTCAAGCAAAGATGAAAAGCTACAGTCACTGATAGAAAAAATAAATACCAAAAGAAAAGCCGGGAAAAACGGCAATAACCAGAAAATTCTTATTTTTACTGTATATAAAGACACCGCATTCTACCTTTTTGATCAGCTGGTTAAGAGGGGGTTTAAAGATATTGCTGTTGTCAGTGGGGACGGAGCTAAAACAGATTCTTTGGAACATGAAACAAAGTTATTTGAGCCAATATTGGAACGATTTGCTCCTTTTACAAAACAATTTAATGAAAAAGAATGGTCATTCACGCCAAGTAAGCCCAATTTACCCAAATCCAAACAATACGAGGAGTGGCTTACGTGGGTAGAAGAAAATGCCCCTAAAACATATAAGCAACTTCAAAATCCGATTGATATTCTTATCGCTACAGATGTCCTCAGCGAAGGGCAAAACCTGCAAGATTGTGACCTAGTCATAAATTATGATATTCATTGGAACCCAGTTCGAGTAATACAGCGTATGGGGCGGATAGACAGGCTGGGGTCACCCAATAAAGAGATATTTGGTATTAACTACTGGCCTTCAGAAAATATAAATACCTATTTAAATCTCAAAGGACGAGTTGAACAGAAAATGACACTCATGAAACTTGCCGGCTCAGAAGTTCAGTTGGAGTTTTCAAAATCATTCAAGGAAATGGCAACTGACGCCAGTTTCGAAGACCAACTGAACGAAAGAATGTTGCGGCAGATGCAGACGACCTGGGAAGATATTGAGGAAAATGAAAGCGGATTGGGCTTTGAGGATCTCTCTCTTGAAGAATTCAGGCAGGATTTATTGGAAGAACAGCAGAGAGATGAAGAGTTCTATAAGAATATGCCCAAGGGCGTGTATACCGGCTTCCAGGCAGATAAAGCGATATGTAAAGAAGGTGGCATTATTGCCCTTCTGGGGTATCCGGCAAAGCCACCTAAAACGATCAATCATGAATACAGCACCTATGACCTGATTTACATAAATGAGAATGGCGAACAAGTATTGTTAAATCAGAAGGAGGTGCTGGACGCCCTTTCCTATCATAAAGATAAAGAAAGGCATGTTCCGGATGGTGTTGAAAGAGGCGAAGAAGCCGCTATTTCAGGTTTGGTTGTCTCTATCAAGAACTGGCTTGACTCACAAGCCACAGAAGAAGAAATTTTAGACGATGGCACGGTTAGAAAGCGAGCCGGGGCGGAAACAAAAGACATCCTGGGAAAACTTAAAACCGGTGACAGTACTGCTTTAAAAAGAGTGAAAGAAAATGTCAGGGTATCGGATAAATTCAAGCCGGAGAATTTTGATTTGATAACATGGTTTCTGGTCAACTAAAGGACAAAAAAATGGATTTGAGTTTATTTAAAGACAAAGTGGACTTTTATGATGCACTGAAATCGCTTTTTGAATCTCTTAATGTCCCGGTTAACTGTATTGATGAAAAATCAATAGCTCCAGAATCAATACTAACGAAAACATACAAGGAGACCAATGAAGCATTTTTATTGATGGAAGATGTCTATGTGCTTGGCATGGTTGATGACAATGCTTTTGCAGGATCTGCAAGCGACACCTTGGATAGTGTAAAGAACAGAAGCCAGGACTATGACGGTATTTTAATATTCGGGGTTACTTTGAAAGACCGGGATAAAGGTCTTTTACCTACCCGTACCCAGTTGGCAGAAATAAGCAGGGCCTTCAACAGAGAATATCCTCACGCACCTGTTGTTGTTGTATGCCGATACGGTGACTATATTGCAATCGCCAACTCAGAGCGAGCAGCCTATAAGCAGCAATGGCGAGAGGGTGAAAAAGTCGGCAAAGTTGCTCTGCTCAGAGACATTAATATCGATAAGCCTCATACTGGGCACCTGAAAATCCTACAAGAACTGACCATTACCCGCTCAGGGAAAGGCGCGGTAAACAGCTTTGCTGAATTATACGCCTACTGGCAGTCTGTCTTTAATGTTTCGATTCTGAATAAGCAGTTCTATAAAGAGCTCTCCGACTGGTATTTTTGGGCCATGCGTGAAGTCTATTTCCCCGATGCGCCTTTGCAGGCCAACTTTGGGGCAGATGGTTTAAAAGATCCCGAAGTCAGGGAACACAATGCCAAAAACCTTATCAGGCTCCTCACCCGCATACTCTTTGTCTGGTTTGTTAAAGAAAAAAAGCTTATCCCTGAAGAGCTTTTTGATGAAGCCCATATAAAAACTGAACTGTTGAAAAATTTTGAACCAAAGAAAAAAAAGAAATTTGATTATAAAACACATGGAAGCATGTATTACCGCGCGATACTGCAAAACCTCTTTTTTGCCACGCTCAACCAGGACATGGGTAAACGTGAGTTCCGAAAATCCGGGCAACACATGAACATAACGAACTTGATGCGCTATGAAACATATTTCAAAGCCCCGGACAAATTCATCCATCTTGTTGAAAAGGCAGTACCCTTTATGAATGGCGGTCTTTTTGAATGTCTTGATAAACCGATTGAGGGGAAAAAAGGCAGAAGGGGCGGAGATATTATCAATTATATTGACGGGTTTTCAGACAAAAAAGAAAACGAACTGATCGTACCCGATTATATTTTCTTTGGTACCGAAGACCACGTCAATTTAAGTGAAGAATACGGGCAGGGGAAAAGCAAAAATAAAGATGTCTCTGTCAAGGGTTTAATTGACATTCTAAACTCATACAAATTTACCATTGATGAAAACACCCCCATTGAGCAGGACATTGCCTTAGACCCTGAACTATTGGGTCGCGTATTTGAAAACCTGTTGGCCAGCTACAACCCGGAAACAAAAACAACCGCCAGAAAACAAACCGGTTCTTTTTATACACCCCGCGAGATTGTAAATTACATGGTGGATGAAAGCCTGATTGCCCATCTAAAAAACAGCCTCGCAGATTCTTTCGAGGTTGCAAAGGAGCTGGATGAAAAACTGCATCAGCTTTTGTCTTATGATGACATACAGCCTTTTGATGATGAAGGCGTAAAGGAAGCTATAATTAAAGCCATTGATAAATGCAAAATTCTTGATCCTGCCTGCGGTTCCGGCGCTTTTCCCATGGGCGCATTGCAGAAAATGGTTCACATCATTCAAAAAATTGACCCGATGAACAAACGCTGGAAAGAAAGACAATATGAAAAAGCCCAAGCCATTGATGACGGCACCATTCGAGACAGTCTGATTGCTGATATTGAAGAGGCATTTGAAAATAACGAATTAGACTATGGCCGTAAGCTTTACCTGATCGAAAACTGTATCTATGGTGTTGATATTCAGCCCATTGCCGTGCAGATCAGTAAGCTACGCTTTTTTATTTCGCTTATCGTTGACCAGAAGGTAAATAAAAAGAAGAAAAACTTCGGTGTTCGTCCGCTGCCAAACCTTGAGACCAAATTTGTCGCCGCAAACACGCTGATTGGATTGAAAAAGCCGGAAGAACCATTATTTGACCGTGAGGAAGTCCAAAAACTTGAAAACGAACTCAAAGATATACGGCATCGTCTTTTTTCCGCAAAAACACCAACAACAAAAAGAAATCTTCGCAAAGAAGATAAAAATATCCGGGAGCAAATAACAAAAAAACTTGAAGAGACCGGTTGGGGCAATGAAACGGCACGGCAGTTAGCAGACTGGGATCCTTATGATCAAAATGCCTCATCACCATTCTTTGATGCCGAATGGATGTTTGATATAGCAGATGGATTTGATGTGGTGATTGGAAATCCACCATATGTTGACTCCGAAACCATGGTTAAAAATGATTCCGAATATAGAGACAAATTGAAAAGTATCTACAGAGCCGCTCAAGGGAATTGGGATATATTTGTAGTGTTTATTGAAAAAGGCATATTACTTACAAAGATGAATGGGAATACCACATATATTGTTCCAAACAAATTTATTTCAGCAAAGTACACTACTGGATTAAGGACATTGTTATGCAAATATCAAATCCAGGAGATTGTAGATTATTCCTCAGTAAATGTATTCGAAGAGGCAGATGTTTATCCGGTTGTATTTAGAATCTGTAATACAAATAGAAGGTTAAATGTAAATACAAAATTAATGTCTGATCTACACAATACCAAGGTAAATCTGAGCATTGCATCTAATATATTTTACTCCGACATTTTTTGGGATAAATACTTTTTCGACCAACATGTTGTAGAATCTATTGTCGAGATATCAACAAACAATCCACTTACGAGCTATGACTTCGAAATACTTGGCGCGGCCACGGTCAGTGAAGCCTACCAAATTAAAGAACATATTCGTGAACTAAACGCTTCTTTGAAAGATTATTATAAACTCATTAATACCGGCACAATAGACCCTTTTCGAAATTTTTGGGGAGTTAAAAAAACGAAGTATATCAAAGGCACATATGAAAGACCTGTTATCTCCAAGTCAAATCTTAAAAAAATTTCTCCTAAAAGACTTGAACAATCAGATTCTGCTAAAATCATTGTTGCGGGGATGAGTCTGCGGATTGAGGCATTTTATGACGCAGGCGGTTTTCTGGCTGGGAAATCGACATCAATAATACTTGGTAATAAGAAAAAGTTAATGGCTCTTAATGCAATCTTAAATTCAACAATCATTTCATTTTGGTTTTCAAAAAACTACAATTCTTTGTCAATGGCCGGGGGATATTTTAATGTCGGCACTAATGAAATTGGTTCTTTGCCTATTCCTGAAAAGGCTTTTGGTGAGTATTTAGATATTTTTTGCAGACTTAATTGTATCATTGAGACTTCTCTTGATTCCAATGCCATGACATCCTGTTTTATAGAGGTATTAAATTTTTCATGTGCTGAACTTTACTTCTCCGATCACATGAAAAGTCGCAATATCGATATTCTGCAATTCGTTAAAAAAGATTTAAAAGAAGTGCTGCAAAACAAGGATTTTGATCAGTTGACAGATAACCAGAAGGAGAAGATCATCAACCAGCTATATACCAGGTGGACAGAACCCCAAAACAAAATTACCCAACGGATAAAAATATTTTGTACAAAAAGTTCGGATATATTAAAACAAATCATAAAAGGTTAATTTAGAATAGATTAAGTTGTGGCCAGACTTTACAGGTATATCTATGTTAGGTTTTGGGTAAAATGTCCATTTTCTAAAAAGTAAAAGGAGAGGGATAATGTAAGCGTCAAATTAACCCCATCTTCACAAGCCGGGCGGACCGTGTCAAGATAGCGCCAAAAATTTAATTCGGAAAGGCGCTATTATGAAAAACAAGAAAATTAACCGCGAACAGGAACGAGCGGAGAAACGACGGTTCTGGGAACGGCATATTCAGATGTGGCGGGCCAGTGGCCTGAGCCAGACGGAATATCAGCGAAAAAACAATTTGTCTAAATGGCAATTTGTGTACTGGAAGAAAAAGTTCGAACAACCGGTTTCATCAGATGTCTCCCTGGTTCCGATTTCCTTGCCGCAAGCCATGCCGTCCGCACCGTTAAGCCTGGTCGTTAATAACCGATACCGGATAGAAGTATCCGAAGGATTTCAGCCGTTGGTTCTGGAGCAGGTTCTGGAAGTAGTGGACCGGCGATGATGTTCTTTCCCAGCCAAACGCGGGCTTTTCTGGTGATGGGTCATACGGATATGAGAAAATCCATCAATGGCCTGTCCATTATGGTGGAAGGCCAGATTGAACTTGACCCGTTTTCCGGCCATTTATTTGTTTTTTGCAATCGGCGTCGAACGATCCTCAAAATATTATACTGGCATCGGAACGGTTTTTGTCTATGGCACAAGCGTCTGGAGAAAGAAAAATTTCGCTGGCCAGAGTCGTATGATGAGGTTATGGAGATCGGTTCCCGGCGTTTGGGGTGGTTGCTGGACGGACTTGAGATTACCCAGGTTCGGGGACATGATAGGCTTCAATATTCCACAGTCATTTAAGTAAAAAATTACTACATAATCATAAAACAGGCTTGACATTGCATGATGGTTTTGTTATGTAAACCATTATGAACAGTGAGTCTGCACAACTTCAGAATACCATAAAAGATCTCAATAAAGTCATTCAGTCAGACAATGAATTGATTCAATTTCAGCATACCCGTATTGAGCATTTAGAAAAACAGAATCGTCTTCTAAGAGCCAAGCTGTTCGGCAAAAAATCAGAAAAGCACATAATTGACACCGATGACAAGCAGATGACCCTGTTTGACGAGGCCGAGGATATTGCTGAAGATGCCGACGAAAAAGAAGAAAAGATAGCGGTTACCGGGCATTCCAGGAAAAAAGGCGGTCGCAAGCCCCTGCCTGATGACCTGCCGCGCATAGACGTTATTCACGATATTCCGGAAGAAGAAAAGATGTGCGCCTGCGGCTGTGAAATGAGCCGTATCGGCAAAGACATTTCCGAGAAACTGGATGTTATTCCGGCCAAAGTACAGGTTATTCGCCATATTCGATACAAATACGCTTGCAAACAATGTGAAGGCGTAGAATCCGAACAAGGAGCAGTCAAGACAGCGCCGCTACCGCCGCAACTTATTCCGCAAAGCATCGCCACACCGGGCCTGATAGCCCATATCCTGACAGCCAAGTTTGCCGACAGCCTGCCGTTTTACCGCCAGGAAAAGCAGTTTACCCGGATCGGGGTCGATCTTCCCCGGGCTACCATGGCCAACTGGACCATTCAGGCGGCAAAAAGGTGTCAGCCCTTGATTGACGGCCTATGCCAAGAGATCCGATCCGGTCCATTGATCGGCATGGATGAAACCACGGTTCAGGTTTTGAATGAGCCCGGCCGGAATAATACCAGCAAATCCTATATGTGGGTTTTCCGCGGAGGTGATCCGGATAAACCGGCGCTGATCTATCAATATCACCCCACGCGATCCGGAGAGGTTCCTAAGAATTTCATAAACGGCTACGAGGGCTATATCCAGACTGATGGTTATAAAGGTTATAACAGCCTGGAGCAAGCCTCCAATATTATTCACATCGGCTGCTGGGCGCACGCACGCCGTAAGTTTCATGAAGTGATTAAGGCCCGTCAGCCGGTAAAAAAAGGGAAGCCGCAGAAACCCGGCAGCGCGGAAAAGGCCATGAGTTTCATCGGCAAACTGTACCAAGTGGAAAGCCGAGCCGATAAAGCGGAACTTTCCCCGGATCAACGGCGCGAGCTTCGACAGGCTGAGGTCTTGCCAATCTTGGAATCTTTTAAAAAGTGGCTGGACAAACGCAGTCAACAGACACCGCCTCAAGGACTGCTGGGAAAAGCCATCAATTACACTCTGGACCAATGGGACCGGCTGACCGGCTATGTTCAGGACGGACGTCTGCGACCCGATAACAACCTGGTGGAGAACGCCATTCGGCCCTTTGTTTTGGGACGAAAGAACTGGTTATTTTCCGGGCATCCCCGGGGTGCGGCCGCCAGCGCCGCCATCTTCAGCCTGATCGAAACGGCCAAGGCGAACGGGCTGGAACCTTATGCGTACTTGCGATATATCTTTGAGCAGCTTCCACTGATCGACGGTGATCCGGAAGAATACAAGAAACTACTGCCGCAAAACCTCGATCCGGCCGTTCTGGGTAGCCCGGCTTGACGGGGTGGGGTTAACTTGACGCTTACGGGATAATGAAGAAAATAATAGAACGACATTTGCCAGAAGTCGGAACCATACTTAATGGAAAATTTAAGGGGAAAGAATAAACGGCAAAAATAGTTAAGGACAAAAATTCGGTAACTGGACGAGGCATAAAATACAACAACAAAATTTATAAAAGCATGACGGCAGCAGCAAAAGCTGTTACAAAACAATCTGTTAATGGCTGGCGATTCTGGAAATTTTGATTTTAGTTGTAATAGCTCAAGCTGGATCTAATATATGTCAGTTTTGAGTAGGTGTCTGTCAGATTAAGTCTGAACTATCCCAACTTAGAACTCTACTTTTGCAATCCCTTCGTTAAAGGCAAAAACTTTTATTGCATTATCAATAATCAAATGGTTTCCGCTGGTGTTTACATAGCCGTTCTGGCCTGACAGTTTTATAGGCGCAATACCTTCTGAAAAATCGTCCATATCGTCAAACTTGAAATCAATGACCAGCTTATTGTCCTTATCAATTACGCCCCATTTTCTGTTCTTTCGAACAGGCGCAAGCCCTTCATGAAAACTTTTGGCATCTTCATATTGTGGCTTTATAATTTGTTTACCTTCGCGATCAATATAGCCGAAGAAAATATCTTCTCCCTGATCTCTAATACCAACCAGTCCGTAGCCGTCTGAAAAGGACTCAGCCAAAGCATATTTTTCTTTATTAAGCGGAATAATGCTCCCCTTTTTTTCCAGGTGGGGAAAGCGAATTTTTAGAAATTTCCAGCTATCTATAAAATCATAACCGTCTTCTTCAACACAGGCTATTCCCTCTTCAATTTTTAAAGCATTATAAAATCCCGAAAGACGACTATTTATGTCCCCATTTTGATTGATATAACTCATTTCTCCACCTGAGCCGGAAAAACTAACAGCTGCCAACCCCCCTGAAAAAACATCAGCCCGCTTATATTTCGGTGGGATTATAACCTTACCATTAAGATCTATATAGCCCCATGCCGACTTTCCATGCGTCCTGTCGTACATTTTAACCGGAGCAAGAGCGTCATCTTTGATTTCGCTGAAATTTTTGGCGTCTTCGTATATAAAGTCTAAAAACAGATTTCCCTTTTGGTCGATGAAGCCCCATCGTTTATTCAGTTGAACCAAGGCCAGGCAGAACAGTGATGGACCATTTTTGCTCGAAAGCATTATTTTAAAGAATGACAATGCGTTTTCATAATTTGGCTGTATGGCAATTTCTCCGTCCTTTTTAATGAATCCCCATTTGCCATCTACTTTAATCGGGGCAAGGCCTTGAGAAAAATCACGAGCATCATCAAACTTTTTATCGTTTATATACTCGGCGGATTTGTTAATAAACTTGTACATATTCCCTCCATGCTATTAGATAACGCCCATAGCAAAAGCCACAACTTTTTCAAGTTGGCGTTCTGTCGCTTTTTGCATTTCTTTTTTTATGTAGCCCTCATTTTGAGTGTGGTCAATTTCATATATCTCTTTAAGGCGAAAGGACTCGATGCGATTTTTGTCGTCTTTAAAATATGAATTGAAAATTTCCTTTTTTTCGTGAGATTCCTTGTTATAATACGTAGAATTTCTGCCGGCAGTTAATAACGCCAAATTCCATATCCCGTCTATATCTTCTACTTGTTTTTTACTCTTTCCCTCGTCGTTTCTTGGAGATTGTGGCAGAATATGCTCTACGCTGGTTCGTTGCGTGAACCGCATATAGTGCTTATTTTGGGAGTCACTGAAGGCCTCTTTCGCCAGAAGATAGTCAATAAGATTTAAAAGGTAAGGAATGTACCGTTTGCCGTAACTGTATCCCTTCATTTCCTCAAGCCTCTGGTTTTTGTCCCTGTAGTCTGCAGGGAAAAAGGCATTAATTCGGTCACGTTCAGTGGATTCCATGTGCTCTAACAATTTACTCCATGAGAAGCTGAAAACCGGTTCTTTTTCTTTTAAGTTGAAATTTATTAGCATAAAACTAGCAGCCTCTAGAAGCCATGTGTAATTTTCAAGGGTACTTCCAAGCAGCGAATCCTGCAATAATCGACATTTTCCCCGGGACGATTCTTTATCTTCGTCCGGTTTGATTAGTCTTTTCCTCTTACCGTCACTGTCATTCTCATACCGCATATCTGGAGGCTGTTCATGCCCATCGTCAGTAGGTATGATTACAAATTGATCTAGACAAAGGCGCAATGTATGCAGGAGGTAAATAAACATCACTATGTTTTGCTTTTCATTGCCTTCTTTGATTACGACGTTTTCAATATCTTTGACGGTAACGCGATTCCAGGTTGTGGAGTCCGAAGTGCGGATAATTGTGGACGATGATTCGATTGCCTGCTCACATCGCCCAAGACGTATTCCATTTATCCATAGATCATAAGCAAGTACCACCAGTTTCCAGCCAGTGAGAATGGGAGGCGCATAGTGGCCATTATCTTCATAAGGAACATTCGACTCAGGAGTTTCGTTTTTTATATCCTCAAGTATATCCGAAAGTGTAATAGGGGCTAGTTTGTTCGTCTCTCCATCGTTTTCAGCCTCTGCACTTTCAATGTTCTCTGGTTCAATAGGATGACAGGGTTTATTAACCTCTTTTCGTATATTTAATGCTTTATTCCAGATTGCATTAAGTTTTTCTAAGAGCTCAGGCCCATCGCAGAACTTACTGAGTAGTCTTGCTTTGAGTACATCACTTTTTTCCAACTGCTTACCGGTAGAATTAACAAGATCATAGTATTTATACAGGGATTGTGGAATAGCGCTTTTCTCAGATTTTTGCGGTACCTCGACGGCAAATAGAATGACATTCTTTGCTAACCATTTGGAATATTGTTGTATTGCCAAATGGACTCCTGCACCTTCTGGAATAAAATTTTCTTTAATAAAGTTTTTAATCGTATCAAGAGCCTGGGCAAGATAATCCGTAAGTCGGACGGTATCAGCTTGCTGGCCCTGTATATCAGAGGGCCGAAATTCACCTGTTTTAATAAGGGCCCCGAAACTATGCTTAATGTCTTCCCGGGTGACAAAAGTCAGACGCGATTCATTTTGATGGTAAAGAAACGCGTCAAAAATTTCTTTGTTCTCTAAAGGTGTTCTGTTTTTAAAATATGCACAAAGAATCGTAAGAGTGGTAAGTCGTTGTTGCCCGTCCAAAACGTCAAAACCGCTATCTTCTGGACGGGCTACCAATGATATTGTTCCCAGGTAATACTTATCGACCTTGTCATCTCGCCACGCTTCACATAAGTCCCTAAGCAAGTCGTTGACCTGTTCGCGCCCCCAGCAGTAAGGACGCTGGTATATAGGAATCCACAGCTTGGATATTCTTTTCCCCTGGTTGCTGCTTAGAACCCTGGCATTATCAAATGCGTCAATGCAAATGCCTGCATTTCCCGGGCTTATTTTTCCTTCCATATACGCCATATCTCGTTTTGAATGTGAAAGCCACTATCATCTTCTATTGGCTGCTCTTCCTGAATTTCTGCAGTCTCGTATTCATCAGGGCTGACGCCTAAACTCAGATTCCGGAGCATTTTATTTATATACCGCAATCCGGACTTATAAATATTTAGTGATTCCAAGTGGTTGATTTGCACTCTCGATTCTTCGATGCGGTATAGGGCCAGATTTGTGTACACAACTTCCATTAGATGCTGAAAAGTTTGAGATTCGCTGCCGAACAAATCATCCAGATATACGGCAATGCTTATTGTGATCCAGTCCAGCCGGCGAACACTTGTGTGACTCAAGACACGCCAATTGTCAGTAGAAAGCCAGCTACTGAACTTACAAGATTTTCTTAGATCGCGCCATCGTTTATGGTAATGATCAATATACCTGAAAAAGAGTTCGCCGGATTCCAGCGGCATGGTCATGTGCCCCAGCCAATCAGGTTTTTTCGTTTTAGTATGATTTAAAAATCCAGAAGTTCCAAAGGAGAGAGATGCAGTACGTAATGGTATTGCAAAATGGGTAGTGCCGGGCTGCTTCTTTAGTATACGTTTGCTGGCGAATTCATCCTCTACTTTAGAACGGTTGTAATAATCGGTTTGTTCTTCACTGTGAAAATATGGTGTGCTTTCCCCCCTTGCCCAACGCCGGATCGAAAGCAGACAGCTGAAAAGATAATACGTCAGCGTTAGAGTTTCCCCCTCATTTGTCGAATAGTTCTCCAGCTTATTCCATAATTCGTCCATTTCGACAAGCGCTCTGTCGCCAGGGCCTGCGAGCTTATTTTCCCACATTTTTTGGAGGTGTCGTGCTTTGAGAAGGTCTTTTGAAAGGGCTCGCTTGCCGGCGGTGTTCTGAGCATCAAAAAATGTAAACGCCAAGTCCAGGTTTCGGACTGTTGTTTGTTGTATATACATTTTTGTCCAGTTATCTGGGATGTCTTCACTATGTTTTTGAATGGTGTCCATTGCTGTTTTTAAATAAGAGCTACTGCTCTTTTGATTATGTGCTTCCTCGTAGTGGAGTTTGTTTAGCCAGTTACTTGAAGAATTTTTCTCTGATGACATTTCGGAAAGGATAAGCAGAAAGCATATCAGTCGCTGTTGACCATCAACAACATAGTTGTTGGATCGATCTTCGTGAATAATAAAATTTCCCAAAAAGTGACAATCTTCATCAATGATAGTTTCCAAAAGTGCGTCAACGTGCTTAGCCTCCCATTCGAACGACCGCTGGTAAGATGATATTGTAAACACTTTACTACCGGGATTCAAAAAATCCTCGAGTGTCAACAATTTAACTTCAACTTCGGGTAGTTTTTGTTCCATAATACTACTCGGTGGTTGATGTGGATTTCAGTTAATGTCCTTTTAATAATCCTATCAATCTATCTTATTAAAATCAATGGTCTCACAGCACATCACCTTCGGCAGTTTCACTTCCGCCAATGCGTTCTGGCGCAGTAGGTACGCGTGTTATCAAATATTCATTTTTTGCTTTTAGGGATGACATCATTCAGGCAATTAAAATGAAGTTGTGAGGAGGTGGTTTCCGTTAAGTATAGATCTATCATTATTGAACGACCTCCACCAGATAGCCCGCCACCGGATAATGTAGTTTTTTCACCAAAGGATTGTCGGTGATCCCCTTTAAACAATCCTCATACGCCTCCAATTGC
The DNA here is from genome assembly GCA_963674745.2 of Desulfosudaceae bacterium. Taxonomy (GTDB): domain Bacteria; phylum Desulfobacterota; class Desulfobacteria; order Desulfobacterales; family Desulfosudaceae; genus JBFMDX01. The sequence goes on from CAXXDV010000003.1 coordinate 1,154,639, forward strand.
CCAAAATATTCTTCTGACCTTTTTTTTAGTTCTGCCTGGTTTCCAGGGAAAGCCTTGTGGTCGATGATGATCAGTTGATCCGGGGTTTCCAGAAGCAGGTCGATAAAGCCGGAGATCAGGATGCCGTTGTCCAGGCGATGGAGGATGGGCACTTCTTTTTTCCAGGTGGCGTTGGGGTATGTTTTGTCGACCCATGCTTTGAGGGCATCGGCGGATTTTAACAGGTCTTCGGGTTTTAAGCTGCCAGCGACCTGCCAGCGGGTCAGAATATCTTTTGCCATTTGCAGGCGGGCTTTCTTGTCAAGATCGGTGTTATCGGCGGCATAAAAAGTGTGGATGGCTTCGCCCAGGGCGGTCATGTCGGGGGTGCCGTTCAGGGGCAGGCGGTCGCCGATTTTCTTCAGGGAGAGGATTTGTCCGTCTCCGGTAATGGAAGAAGGGGATAAGCGGGCAGGGGGGTGATCGATTGGCTTTACCGGCGGGTAATCCCGGCCGGATTCAATTTTGCGGGTTTCGGGTTCGGCCGGTTCCAGGGTGCGGGTGTGGATTTTTATTTCTTTACCGGCCCAGGTGGCTTTGCTTTTATCCGGGGGGCAGAGCAACCAGTTATCTTTATCGTCTTTGAGCATGCCGAGGATGCCGTTGGCGAATTCCTTTTCCCGTCCGGCCAGGATGAGGCGGTCCCGGGCGCGGGTCCAGCCCACGTAAAGCAGGCGGAGTTCCTGGCGGTTTTGCTGGCGGGTGGTTTCTGCCATGGTGGGGTGGTCTTGCAACCGGTCGTGAAAAGCCGAATTTTTTGTCCGTTCATGATAGGGAGAAACCCAGAATCGAAGGATGCGGTCGGCCAGGGGGTTGTCCAGATTAAAGCGCTGCCAGTTGCTGATGACCTGAACACCCAGGGCGTTGGGGTCAAAGGTTTTGCCGATCTGGTTTAAGACGGTGATGGGCCATTCCAGGCCTTTGCAGGCATGCCAGGTGACGATGGTGACGGCGTTCTCGCCGGTGACCGGGGCCCGGGTGTCTTCTTCATTGGCGTTAAGGTCGTAGAGGTGGGCGATGAGACCGGCCGGGGTGCAGCCGATGCCTTCTTCAAAACAGGTGTTGATGTAGTTCTGGGCGTGGGCCTTGAGCGAATCCAGGTTGGCAAAACGTTCGGCGGCATCGCCCCAGGCCAGGCACCATTTGCGGATGTCCAGGGCCCGGCAGACCAGGTCCAGGCTTTGTTCTACGCCGGCGGAGGGGTAGGTTTTGGCCTGAGCGGCTATGGCCCGGTGTTCCGGCAGGTCGGCAAAGGCCTGGTTGCCGGGGTTTTTCAGGAGGGCCTCCAGCCATTGGGCCGGGGCCTTTGAGAAGTGAAGCAGGCGGGCCAGTTCGGCCGCGGCCAGGGAGTCTCTGTCATCGACCCACAGGCGCAGGCCGGCCATGACGGCCATGATCTCCGGGGTGGTGAGCAGGCCGGTGCGGGGCAGGGCGGCCCGGATGTTGAGGCTTTCCAGGGCGGCGGCGGTTTTACGGCAGATGGGATGGGTGCGGCAGAGGATGGCGATGTCGCCCGGTTTTACCGGTCGGGCGGGGTTGGTGGATTTGTCCCGGACCTTTGCATTGGGGTCGTTTAAGAGTTTGCGGATGCCGCCGGCCAGGGCAAAGGCGTCTTCGTCCTGGATTTTGGCGGTTATGGTCCACCATTCGACGGACGGGCCCAATTGTTTGTCGTCTTTGGGTTTGGCGGGTGAGAGACGCACCCATTCTTCGGGTATGCCGTGTCGGGCAAAGGCCCGGCTGAAGATATCCGAAGTGAGTTTGACCAGGGGCGGCCGGCTGCGCCAGGATTTGTTCAAGGTTTCGGGTTTGCGGGTTTTGACGATTTCGGCCAGGCAGGTGTCCATCAGGGCCGGGTCGGTGCCGCGAAACCCGTAGATGGATTGCTTCTGGTCACCCACCCAGATGGTTTCTTTACTGATGTCGGCCAGCTTGAGGAGGATGGCCAGCTCGATGGGGCTGGTGTCCTGAAATTCATCCACCAGCAGCAGATCGATGTGATCCTTCAGGCGGTTTATGACTTCGGGCTGGTCGAGCAGGTTGAGCATCAGGACTTCCTGGTCGGTAAAGTCCAATACACCCCAGAGTCGTTTGTGTTCCTCGTAGATATCCAGGGTGGCAATGGCAATGTCAAAGACCCGGCAAATGGCTTCATCCAGGTCCTGTTTTAATCCGGGGTGGCTGTCATGGGATGCGGCCAGGTCTATAAGTCCTTGGGCTTTGTCGATGGATTTTTTGGTAAATTTCGGGGTGGACAGTTTATGCCATTGTGACCAGGACAATTTTCTGCCCTGTTGCAAGAGGGTTAAGGTGTTTTTGCAAAGTTCCAGGGCGTCTTTGGTTCCTTTGGTGGTGTCTGCGTCCGGGTCGATGGCTTCAATCACGGCCGCCAGTTCTTCGGCCAGGGCCTGATCCAGATCGGCTGTGGATGTCCGGCCGAGCAGGTCCTGGATGCTTTGACGGCTGTGGGCTTTGGACTTTTCCAGGTCGTCTGTTGTCAGGCCGTTGCTGCGGGCCAGGGATATGATTCTTTTGACCGCGTCAATCCATTTGAAGCTGCCCAGGCAATCTTCCAGCTCGGTCAGCCGGTGGGTAAGGTCCTGGGTGACCACGCTGGAAATGGCCCGGCGGACTTCCCGGTTGGCGGCGGTTTCGTCCAGCACGCCGGCCTCGGGAAAGATACCCTGTTCAAAGGCAAAATCGCCGATGAGGCGGCCGCAGACGGAGTTGATGGTGCCCATGCGGGCGGCGGCCAGGCGGTTGGCTTCCTCGACCAGGTTTTCGGAGATGAGGCGTTGGCGGACCCGTTCGGACAGTTCGGCGGCGGCCTTGCGGGTGAAGGTGGTGGCGATGATGGCCTCCGGGCGGACAGCGCCGGCGGCAATGCGTTCGTGGAGGAGGGTGGACAGGCGGTAGGTTTTACCGGATCCGGCCGAGGCGGTGATGATTTTTATGTTTTTCATGTTATTCTGGCTTCGTAAAAAGTCCAATATCTGCGTTGCGCTGCATCTCTCGGAATTTCACGTACTCTTATGTACGCTGCATTCCTCGAGATTTGCGACGCCTTGATCTTAAACTTTTTACTTTGCCATCCCTATTTTGTTCTTTTTGGTTTCTGTATCTTTTGTCCTTATTGCTGTTGGAAGCACGGGCAAGCTGTCGCTTTGCCCGTGGCACCCAAATAAGTGTTTTTGGCTCTTAAAAAACGTGCAGCCGTTTTTAAAATGTCCGGCAGATCTGGATCCCGGATCGGGGTCCGGGATGACGAGGAATGTGGTCAATTTTATTCTGGATCCCGGATCGGGATCCGGGATGACGTGGAATGGGGTCATTTTAATCCTCTCCGAATGACTGGCCGCAGAGGGCGCCCAGGTTGCAGAAAGCGCAGGGTGTAAGGGCCAGGCGGTCGTCGATGATCCGGCTTTCTTTGGGCGGGTCTTCGTCGTTGCCCGGGATTTGAATTTCGCCCTGGTCCAGTTCTTCATGAATAGATTTATAGGTGCTTTTTATGGCCGACCAGGTGTCTTCGGCATCCACGCCGTCAATGACGATGGCGTCAGAAAAGGCCCCGGGGTCGGTGGTGATCAGTTGGCCGGTTTTGAGCATGAAATAGGCGGCCGGGGGGAACGGGGCTTTTTCTTTTTTCCGGAGGAGGTGTCCGTAAATCGTCAGCTGGAGGCTGGTGCCGTTGGCCAGTTCGGTTTGGCGGTATTTGACCCCGCCGCGTTTAAAGTCGACAACCGCTTGCGGGGAGGCAAACACCAGGTCCGGCCGGCCGTTGAGTTTTATACCCAGGGAAGCGACTTTCTGTTCATAGCTTTGCTCCACGGCGTCAATGGAAAAGCCGACCCGGTCCATGAGCTGGAAAATCCGTTCGGCCGCGGTTACCGTGTTGCTTCGTACCCGGGCCCGCAGGTCGTCGTAGCCAGGTAGAAAAAACCTGGCTGCCAGGTACGGCCCCTGCTGGTCAAATATTTTGCCGGCGTTTTTTGTGGCGGCCCGGGGTGTCTGTTTGCCCTGTTCCAGCAGGCGCCTGAGAATTTCATGGATAAACCAGCCCTCCAGTTCTTCGGGCGACGAGAGCGAAGCGGACAGGCCGCTGGAAATGTTGCCCAGGTAGGTTGCCACCCAGCGAAAAGGGCAGGAAAAGAGGGCCGACAGGCTGTTGGGCGATTCGGTTTCGCGCTTGGTGACCAGGCCCGGATCGATGTGAAGCCCGGTTTCCGGGTGGGGCAGGGCAATTCTTTTGCGCTTTTGGGTGCCCGGTTTTGAAGGGGAATGGATTTCCTGTGCTTCCAGAACAGCGGGATTGGCGTTCTTTTTTAACCGGCCGATCAGTTCGTCCCACAGGGGGTGAGGCGATTGTGCGTCATTGGTGAGGCTGTTCTCCGGGCAGGCCAGGATGAGGCGGCTTTCGGCCAGCAGCAGGGGCCGCTGCCAGCGGGCGGCGTTGCGGATGGCCTGTCGGCCCGGATCGGGAAGGATGACGCCGATATCTTTTAATGACTGTCGTTCATTGTCGGAAAACGGATCGGTGAAAACAGACCCGGCGGCATCGCGGTTGAACGACCACCAGAGGATGTTCTCGGCGGGGGCAACCAGGCATTCGGGGTCATTGACGTGGGCCAGGCCGGCCTGGTGCTGGTACAGGGGCAGGGCATGGCTTTCAACGGTAATATCGTGGATGATGCGCCGGATCTGGGGCGCGGTAAACGATTTCAGCCCGGACAGGTCGATCATGCGCCCGGCGTTTTCAAGCTGGGCGATCAGGGGGTGCCAGTCAATATCCCCGGAAGTGTCGTTTCGTAACCGTCCCCGGGCCCAGGCACGCAGCAGTTCGATCCTGAGCCGGATCTCGGCGGCCGGGTATTGTTTGCCTCCGATGCTGGGGTTGAAAATGGCCTCCAACCGCTTTTTAAGGTTGTTGCGGCGATTGGTGTCGGTGATGTTCTGCAAACCGTCGGCCAGGGCCCGGTGCCAATCTTCGGATCCCACAGCCGGGTAGTTCTGTAGTGCGCGGATCAGCCTGAAGGCGATGGAACGGGGGATGGGGCTGACCGGCAGTATCAGCAACTCCAGGGCCCGCTGGGGGTCCGGCGGTGACCAGGCCATTTCAAGGACCAGGGGCAGGATTTGCCGCAGGGCGTTGTCATAGACCGGGACGCTGCCGCCGGTAGTGGGCAGGCCAAAGCGATACAGGGCGGCATCCAGGGTGTTGTCCGGGCCGATGATGACGGTGCGGTCCGGATTTGACAGGCCGGACAGCCAGGCGGCGGCTTCCTGGGCGGCCGCCCCCGGGGTGAGCGGCCGGAGAAGCTGCAGGGAACCGTCGCCGGAGGGCACAAAGGGCGATTTGCGGCAGGCGGCCAGGTCGCCACCGGGTTTGGCCGGTATAATGCCGTTGACCGAGACGGTGGTGCCTGTCTGTGCCAGGACGGTGATGACATGTTGCCAGGTTTGGGGCAGATCGGTCGGCGGTTCGAACAGGTTTAATCCGGCGATAACGTTATTACGCCCGGTGATGGCATCCGCTGCCTGAAGCAGGCGGTCGGGGATGCCGGGCAGAACGTCGGCGGTGACCTGGGCCAGGGCCGGCAGCCGGCCTTTTGCTTTTTCGCCATGCCAGCCATGCAGCCGGAGATAATCCCGCCATTCCAGGATTTTGGCGGCCGTGCCAAAGGGGTCGACGCCGGCGGATTCGCTCCAGAAGCCGTTGGTGTCGCGAATGGCCGGCACCAGGGATGCCACGCGTACGGCCCGGGGCAGGCCGGGGCCGCGTAGACCGGTCATGGTTTCAACGGTGTTGAGCAGGCCCAAAGGGCCGACCCAGAGTTCCCCGGCGGTTGCTTTGCGGTTTGTCAGCGGGCCGGGCCAGTGGCCTTTGTCGAAGGCCATATCGAAAGTGAGTTTCATAGGGAAAAAGTTTCAGGGTGTTAGAGTTTTAAGGTTTTAGGTGTCGGGCACGTAACTTCCCTCTTTTCTCTTTGTTGAATGACGGTTTTCTCCGTTATGTTTTATTATTACCATGTTCTTTGAGGCGGCTCAACAGTTCCTCAATATTGAATGGCGTTACCCCCGGATCCAGGACCTTGTCCGGGGTGGGGTTGCCGGAAAGGCAGATTATCTAATGTAAATAAGATATTTCATAAACTTGTTCCATTAGGCGGAATGAAAAGACGGATAAATATATCTGGATTCCGGCTTGGGGGCAGGGGTGACGAGGAAATGATGTTTTTTTTTGGTGGTTTATCTTCAGTCTTTTATCCACTTGAAATATACGCAGCCGATTCTTTTTTCTCCATTTTCATAGCCTTTAATCGTATAGGTCGCTCCGGAAAAGTCGATGGATTCGTAAATTTTGCCATGTTCAAAAAAATCGGGACCATGGGGGCATTTTTCTTCTACGCAACCACAGCCGATATATCGAAGACGGCGTTGACATTTTCTGATTTGAAACAGTTTTTCTACCAGTTCCGGTTGATAATGGGCAATGATCATTTTGACTGTTCTGGCCATTATTAAAGGGCAGTCGCGAATGGCCATTTCCAGTACCAGTTGGAATTTTTCTTCGTTTTCAAATCCTTCATATTGGTTACGGGTGTTCATGGGGGCCTCCGTTTTTATGGATGGGCACCCACAAGGGGTGCCCCAACGTGATCTTGCGTTCTGCGTCTTGCAGAAGGTGCCAGGGGTCGGTTTGACAAAAACAATGTTGCACGCTATTGTTCCATAATATGGAACGACAAATCATTTTTTCAGGGGGAATGTATGCCGAGGAAAAAGTCCGATAGGACCCATGGTGAGAAACTGATGCAATTGTTCGGTGATTTGTATTTTGCCAGAAACCGCCGATCCATGATCGAACTGTCTGAAAAGCTGGGCTGTTCCAAGCAGACCGTCAAAAGGCTGGTTGATGATATTTCGCGCTCCTATGTCCAGATTGAAGAAATAAGGGAAGGCAGGAAGAGCTATTATCAGATCAAGCGCCCGGCCGGTGAAGGTAAAGCCTTGAGTATTTCACCCTCAGAGCTGACCATGCTTTACATGTGTCAGTCGTTTACACGGCACCTGTTGGGTGACGAATTGTTCCAGGAGTCTGAAAAAGCGATACAGAAAAGCTGCATTCTGGCCTCTGGTGGGGGCGGGTCGGAGCATTTTGATGTGTTTCTGCCCGGCACCATCGATTATTCGCCCCGGCAGAAAGACATCCGTCAGTTGATGAAAGCCATGGAAGAGAAGACCGTCTGCAAAGTTATCTATAGAAAGCCCTGGGAAGAAACCGTCAAGACGTTTTATATCAAACCGTATAAACTGTTTTCTTATAACAACGCCCTGTATTTACATGCGGGTATGGCCCGATATCCGGGTTCAAAAAAGACGGCCTTTAAGTTTGATCCGCTGCTGGCCGTGCATCGACTGGAAAAAGTGACATTGACGGATAATCAATATGTTTTCCCCAAAAACTACAATTTTGGAAAACACTTTAACCAGGAATTCGGCATTATCAAGCAGGATGCCTTTAAAGTCAGGGTTGAGCTTACCGGTTATGCTGCTGCTTATGCCTGTGAACGACGGTTCAGCCCGGATCAGAAGGTAACTAAAAAAAATGATGGCAATCATATCCTGACGTTTACAGCTTCATCAGAGCCGGAAGTCCTGGCATGGATTTTGTCGTTTGGTGATGAGGTCAAGGTGCTGTCGCCGAAATGGCTGGTTGACGATGTTAAAGAGGCGGCTCAGGCAATCATTAAGCGGTATGAGTAGGTTCGTTGAATTTTCAAGTCGGGTAAAGCCCGTCATGAATTTCTTTTATTACTTCTACGTTACTTTCTAAAATATTCTGCAAGTGTGACCGGATCTGTCACAGGTTTATGGTAGAGTTACAACAATCAACTCAAGGGGATGTTTTAGAGTGTTAAGGTTTTAGCGTTTTAGGGTTATGAGGAATGGAGCCAATTTTATTCTGGGTTTCGGGTCAACCCAGGATGCCGAGACAGGGGGGGCTCAGGAAATATAGGTATTGAAAATGATTAAGCGCGTATATAAGATTAACCTTTAATAAAAGTAATGTATTTTAATGATTTATTGACCGGGCCAGGGTCCGGGTGGAACAACTCATTGAGGAGGGAATCAAAAATGACCAGGGATTTGGTGAAAAGTGCGGATTCAGCAAGCGACAGGGGCCAGCTTCTTGTTTATGAAGTGGAAGACGGCCGCATAAAAATTGATGTGCGATTGGAGGATGAAACCGTCTGGCTGACGCAGAAGCTGATGGCTGATCTGTTTCAAGTAACCGTTCCGACAATCAATGAGCATATAAAAAACATATTTGAGGAAGGGGAGCTTATCCCTGAGGCAACTATTCGGAAATTCCAAATAGTTCAAAAAGAGGGACAGAGAAACGTAACCCGTACAATTGATCATTATAATCTGGATGGTATTATTTCAGTCGGTTACCGCGTCAAAAGCCGGGTGGCCACCCGTTTTCGCATCTGGGCGACACAGCGCCTGCGCGAATATATCGTCAAGGGATTTATCTTAAATGATGAGCGGCTGAAAGAGCCGGAAGGTGGGCGGTACTTTGAAGAGTTGCTGGCCCGTATCCGCGATATCCGGTCTTCGGAAAAGGTTTTCTGGCGCAAGGTCCTGGATATTTATGCCACCAGCATCGATTATGATCCCACGGTGGAAATCTCTCAGAAATTCTTCAGTCAGGTACAAAATATGATGCACTGGGCCGCCCATGGCCACACGGCGGCGGAACTGATTTATGAACGCGTCGACGCCTCGCAGACCAACATGGGGGTGACCAATTACCCGGGCAGTAAACTGCTCAAGCGTGATGTGGAAGTGGCCAAAAATTACCTGAACGAAAAAGAACTGGATCTGCTTAACCGGATCGTGACCGCTTACCTTGAAGTGGCTGAAATTCAGGCGTTGAACCGCAACCCCATGACCATGGCCGATTGGATAGAGCGCCTGCACCAGTTTCTGACAATGACCGGCCGTGAACAGTTGACCCATGCCGGGACAATAAGCCATGAAGAAGCACTTCAAAAGGCCCATGAGGAATATGAAAAGTTTCGGGAAAGGCGGTTGGCGGAACCGTCCGAGGCGGAAAAGCACTTCATAGAGGCGGAAAAGAAGTTGAACCAGATTGAAACGGCCAATAAGAGCGGCGGTAAATAGCACGGGCAATTTTTGGTTGGCCCGGGGTAGGCGTTTGTGGGTTTGGGGTTCGGGGTTCAGGATGACGAGGAATTGGGGCAATTGGGAAGGGCAACCACGGGGGGTTGCCCCTACGGGCCGTGGTGGGCGTTTGTGGGTGTTGTAGGGGCAGGCCTTCGTGCCTGGCCTGATGAAGGGCAACCACGGGGGGTTGCCCCTACGGGTCGGGGTGAACACGTGGGGGAGCCACACGGGTGACCATACGGGAGTTTGTGTCCCGCCATTATTACCTTGACATATTTCGCGGGACGATCTAATACTTGCCGGTCTATAGGGCAAGTTGAAACTTATCATTAACACTCAAAAAACGGGGGTAATAACCATGGCAGAAGTAAAAGGATTGAATAAACCGGTAAAGTTAAAAGCGGATCTGGCGGCGTTGCTTGGCGCTGACGCACTTCCCCGTACGGAAATAACCAAGAAACTGTGGGATTACATCAAGGCCAACAAGCTGCAGACAAAGACCGTAAACGGCAAGCCGGAAAACGGTGGAAAGAATATTGTGGCTGATGCCAAGTTGCTTAAAATATTCAACAACACCAAAGTGACCACCAAAAGCGGCAAGGTGGTGGATTTTACGGGATTAAAAGAAGGCCAGACGATTGATATGATGCAGCTGGCTTCGGTTGTGAGTGCGAATATTGAGTAGAAGGTTTTAGAGTTTTAAGGTTTTAGCGTTTTAGGGTTTTAGGTGGTTAAGTTTGCTTCGGCATTCTGGCCGGTTATCTTAAAACACGTTCAGTGGTTTCTTTATGTTCAGTAGGTCCGGGCCTTGGATCGGTGTCCGGGGTGTCGGGGTAGGGGCAGGCCTTCGTGCCTGACCTGATGACGGGCAACCACAGGGGGTTGCCCCTACAGGCCGTGCAAAGCAACCACAGGGGGGTGCCCCTACGGGCCGAGGAAACACGTTGGCAACCACGGGGGGTTGCCCCTACAGGTTGGGGGAAAAAGGGCGGCCTTATATTCACTGATAATCAAATCAAATAAATCACGGCCAGGGAGGGCTGAGTGAATTTTTCTAAGCACGATTCTCCATTTTTTGGCATAAGTAATACGAATTCTTGAGGTGCCAGATTGGCACCTCAAGAAAACAGGTCGGGGTGGGCGAAATCAGTGCGAGGTTTGGAGGTCGCAATTTGCGACGTCCAAATAAATAATAATTTTAAATGATAAGGGAAATCAGTCATGGATGACATTGTGCCGGTTGAAATAATTGCGGGAAATATTTTTATAATCAGGGGTGAGCGGGTCTTGATTGATCGGGATCTAGCAAAATTATACAATGTTACGACAAAATTGTTAAATCAGGCCGTATCGAGAAACGAGCAGCGTTTTCCCGCAGACTTTATGTTCAGGCTTTCAAAACAGGAAAAGGATGAACTGGTCACAAATTGTGACCGGTTAAATTCATTAAAACACTCTTCTTCTCTGCCGCGAGCATTTACCGAACAAGGTGTGGCCATGCTGTCCAGTGTACTGAATAGTGAACGGGCGATTGCCGTTAATATTCAGATAATGCGGACCTTTACGAAGCTTTGTCAGGCGATTTTGAGTAATAAAGACCTGAGAAAAGAGTTGATGGAGTTAAAGCAGTTCACGGAAGAACGCTTTAGTATTGTATTTGAAACACTGGACCAGCTTCTGGCGGCTGAATACAAACCGCCAAAACAGATTGGTTTTACCGTAAAAGAAAAACAACGCGCGTTGCATAGGCCAGAATGAGGAAGTAGGGGCCTTCCCATGTGGCTGGACTGGTGGAGGGCAACCACGGGGGGTTGCCCCTACGGGACGAGGTTGGCGTTCATGAAATAATGTAGGGACGGCTCCATGTGCCCGGACTGATGGAGGGCAACCACGGGGGGGTGCCCCTACGGGACGAGGTTGGCGTTCATGAAATAATGTAGGGACGGCTCCATGTGCCTGTTCGGGGAAGGGCAACCACGGGGGGTTGCCCCTACATGTGTTCGCAATCGGGCACGGGCAAGCTTCGCTTGGCACGTGGCACCCATTTGAGGTTTGGGGTTTTTGGGGGCCGGAACGACGGGGTAGGCGGCACCGGGATTAACGGGGCCCCGGCCCTTTGAAGACGGCCCGGTCCTTGCCGTTTTCCTTGGCTTCATAAAGGGCGGCATCGGCCCTTGCCACCAGGTCATCCGGGGATTCACCGGGCTGGTAGGCGGCAATGCCGATCGAGGTGGTGATTCTCAGGTCCGGTGAAATATCGGAAAAGTCAAGGCTCCGGGTGGCGGCCAGGAGCCGCTGGGTGCTGCTTGAGTCGCTGTCTTCGCACTGGAAGTTGGAAAACACCACCATAAACTCCTCCCCGCCGTACCGGCCCACATAATCCGTGGCCCGTGTATTGTGCTTCAAGACCTCGGCAAAGGCAGAGAGCACCGTATCGCCGGCCTGATGACCGTAGGTATCGTTCAAGTGTTTGAAGTTGTCCAGGTCGAGCATGCACAGCGAAAACGGGGTGCCGGCCCGGTCTGAAAAGGCCTTTTCCCTGTTCAGGACTTCGAAAATCTCTCTCCTGCTCAACACCCCGGTCAACGCGTCATGGGTGGCCAGGCGGGTGATGCGCCGTCGGAGCTTGGAGATGTAGTCGGCCATAGAGGATACCCAGACCAGGGACATCATCAATATCACCCACCGCATGATCTCCAGCCGGGGATCAACCGCCCCGGGTTCTGAAAAATGCAGCAGCGCCATGGCCCCGGCATAAAGCCCGCCGGTTATGACGGTCAGTACCAGCAAATCCTTGAGCCGGAGCCGGAAGGTGCCGAACATGAAGGCCAGGATATATAGAACCGAGGCGGTCCCGCGTATCCGGTCGACCATGTGGTAGGCAATCAGCGTGATCGTCATAATGCCGCATAAAATCTGGAACAATGTGAGGCTGGGGTCACGGAAACGCTCGTTAAGGCCCGTATACATCAACGTCAGAATGACGAGGTGGATACCCAGCACCCATGCCGTGATGATCAAAACCATGCCGGGCCCAAGATCCCGGGCATATCCCAGATGAGCACCCAGGTAACACCCCGCAGCGATGAACAGATAACTGGCGACAGCCATCAACGTTCTGCGTATTCGCAATGCCTGCCGGGTATCACCTTTGGGGAGAATGTTGATCATATTTGTATTTACGGGTTTTGATGAAAAATTGAAATGATTATTATTATACATTGAAAACGCAAAACAATCCAGAAGGAGACGGAAAAAAGGGGGGGGCGGGGTTGGCGTTCGAGGGGTGTTGTAGGGGCAGGCCCCCGTGCCTGCCCTGATGAAGGGCAACCACAGGGGGTTGCCCCTACGGACCGGGGTGGGCGTTCGTGGGGTGTTGTAGGGGCAGGCCCCCGTGCCTGCCCTGATGAAGGGCAACCACAGGGGGTTGCCCCTACGGACCGGGGTTGGCGATCGAGGGGTGTTGTAGGGGCAGGCCCCCGTGCCTGCCCTGATGAAGGGCAACCACAGGGGGTTGCCCCTACGGACCGGGGTGGGCGTTCATGAAGCAATGTAGGGGCAGGCCCCCGTGCCTGATCGGTGAAGGGCGACCCGCCGGTCGCCCCTACGGGTGTTTGGAATCGGGTGGCCGGTTGTATTCAAGGCATTTTTGATAAAACGCGTTTATTCGGGTTCCAAAAGGCTGATCGTGTTCTGTGATCAGGTTGATCATTTCCTCCCAGGCGATTTCACGGATGAGGATTCTCTGCAGGGTGGGCATGAACCAGTCGGTCAGCCATTTGTCTTTATCCGGATCCTGAAATTCGGACACCCGTTGTTTGACGACATCCAGGATGATGCCCGGGGACATGTGTTGGGCAAAGACGCCATCTTGAATTTGTGCGGCCGGGGCCAGGACATAAAAACCGATGGCATTGAACTTGTCCGGGGAAATCCGGGCGCGGTGGATGAGCTCGGCAATGCAGGCCACATTGCGGGCGGCCTGGTTAAAGTATCCGGCGTTCCTGGTGCCGGGTGACAGTTTGCTGAACATTTTGGCCTCGGTAACGATAATGCGGGCGGCGTTTTGTGTGAGCGACAGGTCGCCTTTTTGCTTGGCGCCGATGACAAAATCGCCGATGACACTGTCGGCGTGTGTCCGGGCTTCGGCCAGTATATCGCCCTTGTACCTGGCCTGGAAGGCGGAGGGGAGGAGGGCTTCGGCATACCATTTGTCGGTGGCGGTAAAGGCCAGTTCGTGGTTAAGGCCGGGATGGGCGGAAAGCCAGTCCAGGACCAGGCGGAGCATCCAGCCTTCGTTGTAAAGATCGGTGGGCGGGAAGTTGGTGTCCGGGGTGTCGCATTTTTTCAAAAGGGTTGTGATTTGATCGATGGGCATGGGGTCTATAAAGTGGTTATGTGGTTAAGTGATTAAGTGGTTACGTTGTCTTTGGCATTTCGGCCGGTTTTTCTTTAAATGTTCATTCGTTTTTTATGTACGATAAATTCGGGTTCCGGGTCAAGCCCGGAATGACGGGGCAGGGGCACGGCGTGCCGTGCCCTTTTGTCAAGGTTCAAGAATGTTCGCAAATGTGGCGGATGTTGTAGGGGCGACCGGGGTGGGCGTTCGTGGGGTGTTGTAGGGGCAGGCCCCCGTGCCTGCCCTGATGAAGGGCAACCACAGGGGGGTGCCCCTACAGGCCGTGCAAAGCGATCATGGGGTTGCCCCTACGGGCCGTGCAAAGCGATCATGGGGTTGCCCCTACGGGCCGGGCTGGGCGTTAACGTGAATATTCAAAGATATCAAACGAGTCGGGACAGCATAACCGTGGCCAGGCTTAAGATCAGCAAAAAGCCGCACATATCGGTAATCGTCGTCAGGATCGGGCCTGAAGCCAGGGCCGGGTCCGCCTTCATCCCTTTCAGAAGCAGGGGCACCATACCGCCGATGGACACCGCCACCAGGGTGTTAATGGCCATGGCGCCGGCCACCACCAGTCCCAGGTAAACATTGCCTTTCCAGAGCCAGGCGGCAAACCCCAGCATGACGCCCAGCACCACGCCGTTGATCAATCCCACGGCCAGTTCCTTAGACCAGACGCGGACGACATCCCGGGGCCGGATCAGCCCCAGGCTCAATTCCCGGATGGAAACCGCCACCGCCTGGTTGCCGGAACAGCCGCTCATATCGGAAATAATCGGCAGAAACACGGCCAAAGCGATGACGGCCGTCAGCGTGTCCTGATAAGCGGCGATAACGCTGGCTGCCAGAATGTTCAGCACAATATTGATGCTGAGCCAGGAAAGCCGGCGGGATGACCGCCGCCAGATGGACATGGAGCGCAGTTCCTCGCCGCTGACAATGCCCTGGGATTTCAGATAGTCCCTGTCCGACCGCTCTAACAGGGCTTCATCCACGTCTTCGCGCCGGACCACGCCGATCAACCGCCCCCGGTCGTCTGTGACCGGCACGCCCATCAGCGGATGCTCCTCGAAAAAATCGCCCAGGGCTGTCAACGGCGTCCTGTCGCTGACCTGCATGGGCTGCCGGATCATGATCTCGGCGATGGTCTTGCGGCGGGGCGCCAGCAGCAGGTCACGAAGCCGCAGCACCCCGACCAGCACTTCCTCACGGGTCACAATATAGGTGTACTGAACATCATAGTCGGAATACTGTTCGGCATGTCGGCGAAAATCCCGGACCACGTCATCCACCGTGACGTCCTCATAATGGCGGAGATATTCCGTGATCATCAAACCGCCGGCCACCTCGGGTGCGTAACGGCTCAGCGCCATGGCGTCCGCCGCGGCCGCCGGTTTCATTTCTTCCAGGATGGCGGCTGCTTCGTCCCGGTCCATTTCAGACAGAACATCGGCCCGCTCGTTGCTGGGCATCTGTTCCAGGACCTGGGCGGCAACCGACCCCTCCATTTCCGAAAGGATATCGGCGCTGAAAGATTCGGGAAGTTGTTCTACGATATCGGCCGCGTCTTTTCCATCCAGCAGGGTCAGTACCTGCTGGACATTCTCCGAAGACAGGCGGGAAAAACACCGGGCGACTTCCCCGCCCGGTATGTCTTTCAGGTAACCGGATAACTGATCGGCGTCACCGGCGGCAAGAAGCACTTCCACCTGTTCCCAGGGATATTTTTCTGTTTCGTCGACCATATTTCTCCTTTCAGGCGATTGCCGACCCGTAGCAGCATAATCGCAGCAGTGCTGAGGGGGTTTGGGTGTCAAAAGGGCTGCCTTGGCTGGTGCTGATCTTACCGGAAAAATGACCGGAGTTCAAAGATTAAGGTTCGATGTTCGAGGTTTGGTTGAGGGTGGGTGTTCGTGGGGTGTTGTAGGGGCAGGCCCCCGTGCCCGCCCTGATGAAGGGCAACCACAGGGGGTTGCCCCTACGGACCGGGGTATGCGTTCATGGATAATGTAGGGGCAGGCCCCCGTGCCTGCCCTGATGAAGGGCAACCACAGGGGGTTGCCCCTACGGACCGGGGTATGCGTTCATGGATAATGTAGGGGCAGGCCCCCGTGCCTGCCCTGATGAAGGGCAACCACAGGGGGTTGCCCCTACGGACCGGGGTATGCGTTCATGGATGTTGTAGGGGCAGGCCCCCGTGCCTGCCCGGTGAAGGGCAACCACAGGGGGTTGCCCCTACGGGCCGGGGTATGCGTTCATGGATAATGTAGGGGCAGGCCCCCGTGCCTGCCCTGATGAAGGGCAACCACAGGGGGTTGCCCCTACGGACCGGGGTATGCGTTCGTGGGATGTTGTAGGGGCAGGCCCCCGATTTGTTCACAACCGGGCACGGCACGCCGTGCCCCTACGGGCCCTGGGGAAAACGGGCAACCACAGGGGGTGTTCATTCTCTCCTCTTGCGCCAGAGAATCAGCGGGCGTAAACTGGTAATTTGGAAAACGTAAGAAAACATCACCGGGTATTTGCCTGAAAGGAAGTCGGGGTATGACACAGAGGAAAAAGAGAATACTGAAGACAGCCGGGGTTTGCCTGGTTGTATATTTTATAGCCGTCTTTTTTGTGGTTTCAGCGGTGGTCACGCGCATGGCACCGGGAAAGCTGGAAGCCTTTCTGGGCCGGCCCGTGGCCGTGGACAAGATCCGGGTCAATCCCCTGACGTTGTCGGTGACGGTGAGGGGGCTGGTGATCATGGACAAAAACAAAACCGACCCGTTTGTGCGTTTTGACCGGCTTTATGTGAACGCGGAAGTCTGGTCTTTGGCCCGAAGGGGGCTGGTGTTAAAAAAGCTGCTGCTGGAAAATCCGGAGATTCATGTGGCGCGTCTGTCCGGCACCACCTTTAATTTTTCGGACCTGATTGGCGGCAAGGGTGAAGAAAAGACCGGAGAGCCGCCGGCGCCTTCGGAGCCGTTCCGTTTTTATCTGGCCGACCTGGCCGTTGTGAACGGTACCGTGATCTACAGTGACGCGCCTGCGGGAAAGACCCATACGGTGTCGCCGATTAACTGGCACATCCCGTTTATCTCCAATTTTACCCGGCATCATGAGCGGTTTTCTGAACCGAGATTTTCCTGTACCGTGGACGGGGCGCTTGTGTCCCTGGATGTAAGTACCAGGCCCTTTCACGACACCATGGAAACCTTAGTGAAACTGGGTCTTTCCAACCTTCAGCTGTCCCGCTATGTCGACTATGTGCCACCGGAACGGGTCGGATTTCTGGTCGACCGGGGCCGCCTGGATGTTACGGCCGAAGTGTCATTTGAAAAATCGGGGGACAGGCCGGTGGTCAGTGCCCGGGGGAGGGCGGTGATGGACGACCTGAACATCACCGATAAGGCCGGAACGGACATTTTTACGCTGCCCCGGCTGGAGGTGGACCTGTTGCCCTCGGTGGTCACGGACAAGCAGGTGCACATCGGGGCCGTGAAGGTTACATCCCCGGTGCTGGCGGTCGTGCGGCAGGCCGACGGCGCCTTGAACCTGGCCAACCTGGTAACCGGCGGCAAGACTCCGGCCGAAGATGCTGACGGGGTTGATGAGCCGGAAGCGGATTCGGGCAACGGGTTTGTGGTGGATGTGGACCGATTTTCCCTGGACGGTGCCGCGGTGCGGTTTACCGATTTTAACGTAACCGGGCCGGAAGACGGGCCCGTGGAGAACACGGTCGACAACCTGAACGTGACGGTGGCGCCTTTTACCACGGCCCCGGAAAAGGAATCGCGGTTTGACGTGAGCGCGGCCGTCAACAACCGGGCGCCCCTGAACGTAAAAGGGAGGATGGTCGTAACGCCGTTGGCCGTTGAGAGCGACTTCAGCCTTTCCGATGTGGACCTTGATTGGGGACAGCCCTATCTGCCGGAAAACGTCAAGCTGGTGATCAACCGGGGGCAGGCGGCCGCGTCCGGGCATCTCTCGCTTGGCACGACCGAAACCGGTCAGATAGCGGCCACGGTTACCGCTGCTGCCGAAGTGCGGGATTTTGACGCGGCCGGTCCGGAAAAGGACGAACCGTTTCTTCAGTGGAAGGATTTTACGGTTGACGGCGTCAAGGTCTCCCTCGAACCCCTGGATGTGAGCGTGGACACGATCGCTTTTAAAGGCATCCGGCAGCAGGTAATGGTGTTTGAAGACGGCGCTACCAACATCGCCCGGATATTTGTCAAGGATGAAACGCCGGAGCCGGCCCCGACAGAGGAGAAAACCGAAACTTCCGATGCGCCAACAGCGGTGACGCCCGTTCGTATCGGACAATTTCTGATGGACAACACCGAGCTTCGGTTCACGGACCGGAGCCTGACGCCTTACTATGATACCCGTCTTGCCCTGGCCGACCTGAAGGTGACGGGCCTGACCTCGGAAGACTTCAAGGCCGCCGAAGTCACGGCCAACGGCACCATCAACGGGTACGCGCCGGTAACGGTTAGCGGTACCATCAATCCCCTGGCCGGCGACCTGTTTGTAGACCTGGGCGTGAAGGTAGACAACATGGAGATGGCGCCTTTCTCACCCTATACGGGTAAATACGTGGGCCAGGCCATTGAAAAGGGCAAGCTGAACCTGGACCTTGCCTACAACATCGAGCAGAAGACCCTGAAGGCCGACCATCACATTGTGATGGACCAGTTTACCCTGGGCAAAACCGTAGACAGCCCGGATGCCATGAACCTGCCCGTGGGCCTGGCCGTGGCCCTGCTCAAGGACCGCAAGGGTGTGATCGACGTGAACCTGCCGGTGTCGGGCCGAATCGACGATCCCGCATTCAAAGTGACGCGGATCGTGTTCAAGGCCCTGGGCAACCTGATCATGAAAGCGGCCACTTCGCCCTTCTCGCTGGTGAGCGCGCTGGTGGGCGGCGGCGAGGAAATGCGGTATATCGCATTTGAACCCGGCCGGTCAAGACCGGGTGAAACCGGTACCGCCAAGCTGGACGGGGTACGAAAACTGATGGTCGAGCGCCCGGCCCTGAAACTGGAGATTACCGGATATGCGGATGCCGAAGCCGATCGCCGTGGCCTGGCCGCCGTTGCCCTGGAACGCCGGATCAAGGCCCCGTTCCTGGCAGCGCTCGAGAAAAAGGGCGAGGCCGGAGATTCGGTGACCCTGGACTCGGTGACGCTGTCACCGGAAGAATACAAACAGGCCCTGGTCAAGCTTTATAAAAACGAAATAGGGAAAAAGCCGGTTGAGGGCGGGGTAGAAGAGATGGAAGCGGCCCTGGTGACGCGTCTGGCCGCTGATGTCACCGATGCCGACCTGGGCCAGCTGGCCAAAGAACGGGCCGAAGCGGTTAAAGATTATCTGCTGGCCGGGGGCACCCTTACCGGGGAGCGGGTTTTCCTCAAGGCCCCGGACAACCTGTTTAAGGCGGCTGAAGGGGGCTTTGCGAACAGTCGCGTGGAGCTGGGGGTGAAATAGGTTAAAAAAGAGTTTTAGGGTTTTAAAGTTTCAGAGTGTTAGGGTTCAGGGTTCAGGGTTCAGGGTTCAGGGTTCAAGGTTCGGGGTAGGGGTAGGGGTAGGGGTAGGGGCACGGCGTGCCGTGCCCTTTTGTCAAGGTTCGGGAATATTCGCAAATGTGGTGGATTTCGTAGGGGCGACCGGCCGGTCGCCCTTTTACACGGGGTGTTGTAGGGGCAGGCCCCGGGCACGGCCCGCCGTGCCCCTACAGACCGGGGTAGAGGTGTTCATGGGGTGTTGTAGGGGCAGGCCCCCGTGCCTGCCCTGTTGAAGGGCAACCACAGGGGGTTGCCCCTACGGGCCGTAGGCAGAATGTCCAACCGCCGGTTGTCCCTACAGGTGTTCGCAATCGGGCACGGCCCGCCGTGCCCTTACGGGCCGATATCAGTTCCCCTAAAATTGATGAATCAGGAAAAATAATTTATAATCAATAAATTATATAAAATATGATGCAGGCAAAAAGGCAATGAAGTTTCTCATTGCCAATAAAGCTTTTCAGGCCGTCAATTTGGGGAGGAATTTTTCATGTCAGACAAGAAAGACGCAACCAGACCATTATCTGTTGTTAACATTATCAACGCCGGCACCAACACTGTTGTGATCATGACGCTATTTTTGCTTTTCGTGAGCACGGTTGCCCGGGCCGACTCTACCGCCTATGGCACAGGCAGTTCCGCCACCGGAACAGACAGTTCCTCTTATGGTTTTAACAGCACCGCCACCGGGGACCACAGCAACGCCAGCGGCTCTGAGAGCATCGCCAGCGGTGTAGAAAGCACCGCCTATGGTAGCTTTAGTGCTGCCATCAACACCTGGAGCACCGCCAATGGTTACAACAGCACCGCCAGCGGTTACAGGAGCACCGCCATCGGTTCCTCGAGCACCGCCAGCGGGTCTTCTTCCGTGGCCCTGGGCTCCGGCTCCCTCGACGGCGGACAGAACAACGTCGTATCCGTGGGCACGGTCGGCGGTGAACGCCGGATCATCAATGTCGCAACCGGCACCGGCGGCACCGACGCGGTCAACCTCAACCAGCTCAATACCACCGCGGCCAACACTCTTGCTTCGGCCAATACGTATGCAGACACCGTCGCGGCCAACACCCTGACCTCGGCCAATGCCTATACGGACGCCCGCATCGACATCAACAATACCAGTGTTTACGCCGACCCTTCGGCAACCGGTAATGATTCCGTTGCCGTTGGCCCGGGGGCGATGGCCAGCGGCTTATTGAGCACGGCTACGGGTGCTTCGAGTCTGGCCGTGGCCGCCGGTACTACCGCCAGTGGGGCGGGCAGTATGGCTTCGGGAGAGACCAGTACGGCCTTCGGGGCGATCAGCCAGGCCGTTGGCCAGGGCAGTTCGGCCATCGGCTTTAACAGCGCAGCCATTGGTGACGACAGTACCGCAACGGGCTTGATCAGTCGTGCCATCGGCAACGCCAGCAGCGCTTACGGCGAAGACAGTCAGGCCAACGGTAATTTCAGTACGGCCGTGGGGGGAAGCAACAGGGCCAACGGTATCGGCAGTTCCGTCTTCGGGTTTGGCGGCGATGCCGCCGGTGACTACAGCACCGCCCTGGGTTTCAGCACCAGCAGTACCGGCTTGTACTCGGTGGCCCTGGGTTACGGTTCCGACGACGGCGGGCGGGACAATGTGGTATCCGTTGGATCACTCGGTAATGAACGACGGATCGTCAATGTTACGGCCGGGGTTGATAACACGGATGCGGTCAATGTCGGCCAGATGAACACCAGCGCGGCCGGTACGCTGGCCTCGGCCAATACCTATACGGACTCGGTTGCCTTTACTTCTGCGTCAGCAGCTTATTCATACACGGACACGGTCGCGGCCCGGACCCTGACCTCGGCCAATACTTACACGGATACTGTGGGTGCAAATACCCTGGCTTCGGCCAACGGATACACTGACGATCGTATCGGTGACTTTGTCGATGCCGACAACAGCGGCGGTTATGCCGATCCTCTGGCTACCGGCAGTAACTCCCTGGCCGTGGGACCGGGTGCGTTGGCTTCGGCGTCCAGCGCCATGGCGGTAGGTGTCAATGCCCGGGCCACGGGCACCAACGCTATTGCCATCGGCACCGGTTCGCAGGCGACCGGGTCAGTGGCTTTGGGCACCGACGCATCTGCAGCCAACGGCGGTGCGGCCGTGGGTGATTTTTCAACGGCCACAGGAACCGCAAGCGCGGCCCTGGGTCAGAACGCCGTTGCCACCGGAACCGATTCCGTGGCCATCGGGTCGGATTCCACGGACGACGGGCTTGAGCGGGTGGTCTCGGTGGGGGCCGAAGGAGCAGAAAGAAGGATCACCCACGTGGCCACGGGCCTGGGTCCCAATGACGCGGTCAACGTTTACCAGGCCCAGGGGCTAGCCGCCGGCGCTCTTTCGTCGGCCAATGCTTACACCGACGACAAGATCAATGACCTGGACCAGAAAGCCCAGCGGAGCATTGCCGGCGCCATCGCCCTGTCCCGGGCGGTGCTTTCCCTGGCGCCCGGTGAGTCGGGCGTGGCCATGGGGTTCGGCACATCCCACGGCAAGAGCGCGGTGGCTGTTTCCTTTCAGCACCACACCACAAACAACATCCAACTCAATCTCGGCACCAGTGTGGCCGGCGGCCATATCCAGGCCGGAGGCGGAATCGGATTGAAGTTTTAGGGTTTAGGTTCAGGGTTCGGGGTTTGAGGTAGGGGCACGGCGTGCCGTGCCCCTACGGGCCGTGGTAGAGGTGTTCATGGGGTATTGTAGGGGCAGGCCCCCGTGCCTGCCCTGGTGAAGGGCAACCACGGGGGGTTGCCCCTACGGGCCGTGGGTATGCGTCTATGAAATTGAGGTATGCGTTCATTAATGTTGTAGGGGCAGGCCCCTGTGCCTGCCCTTGTGAAGGGCAACCACAGGGGGTTGCCCCTACGGGCCGTGGGTATGCGTCTATGAAATCGAGGTATGCGTTCATTAATGTTGTAGGGGCAGGCCCCTGTGCCTGCCCTTGTGAAGGGCAACCACAGGGGGTTGCCCCTACGGGCCGTGGGTATGCGTCTATGAAATCGAGGTATGCGTTCATTAATGTTGTAGGGGCAGGCCCCCGTGCCTGCCCTTGTGATGGGCAACCACAGGGGGTTGCCCCTACAGACCGGGGAGGGAGTTCATGAACAATGTAGGGGCCGGCACCTAATAATCGGTAAGCTTTTCGATGGCGGTGTCGATAAACCTGAGCAGGGTGCCTTTTACGCCGGGGATATCGTCGAGGTCGGCGTTTCTGCTGATGACCGGTTTAACGGCGGGTGTAGCGGGTTCAAAGGGTTGATTGTCCGTATCATCCGAGCGGGCATCCGGTTGATATTTGGCAAAAACAATGCCGCACTTGATGCAGGAATCGGATTTGGGCTGGCGTGTTCCGCATTTGGGGCAGGTGGTCTGGTTGCCGGCGGCCCGGGCTGTTTTGATCTCTTTCCATTCCATGTTGTCCAGCCAGAAACCGTTGCAGGTTTTGCAGGCATCGACCATGGTCATTGTGCCCGGGTAGACGAACTCGTACAGGCCTGTCCGGCAGCGGGGGCATTGGATATCTTCGACCAGGCGGGCGGAAGCGGGGACGGCCAGGTTTTTTTCCGCGCGCGGGCCCAGTATGCCCTGTAATTCCTTATCGTCAAACCAGATGCCCTTGCAGGTCGGGCAGCGGTCAAGCTCGATGTTTTTTGATTTTTCAACAGTCGTTTTCAAGGATATGTCTTTACATTTGGGGCATTGCATTACCAACCTCCCGTGGCGCCGCCGCCACCGCTGGAACCGCCGCCAAAACCGCCCAGTCCGCCGGAACCCCAGCCGCTGCTGGCGCCTTCGGGTAAATGCTTGAGGACCTGCACAAACATGTACAGGGCCGCGAGCAGGAGCACGATGGCCAGGCCGATAAAGACATAACCCCAGCCCTTTTTCCCGCTGGCCATAAGGCTTATGCCGATCAGCAAGCAAACGATCGCTGCGACCACCACCCATACAATATGCCAGGGAAAGCCGACCCGCATGCCGGCAAATTCTTTCATTATCGCCCGGGTGCCTTCGGTGATGCCGGCGACGTAATCACCATTTTTAAATTCGGGAATAATCACTTTATCCATAATCCGTTGGGCGTCACTGTCCCGGGAATAGCCGTAACCGCCGCCAAGCTCGATCCGCGCCTTGCGGTCGTTTCTGGCGATCAGCAGCAGGATGCCGTCATTGGCCGGCATATTGCCAATACCGTAAGTGTCAAACAGCGCTGTCGCGAATGTTTCAATGGAATGGTTTTCTGTGTCTGGATAATCTTTTATGGAGTTGAGGATAACCACGATGATTTCGATTCCCGAGCGGGACTCAACCTGCCACAGCCATTTTTCGATCCGCTCTTCTTCATCATAGGTTAATAAATCCGCTATATCCGTGACATAACCGGAATCGGGTTCCGGGTAAGGTTCATATTCATTTGCGGCGGCAAAGAGGGGCACGCCGACAAGGAATAGTGCAAGAACGGCAGCGGCAATGTTATTTTTCAAAAATAATTTCATTTGAAATCTCATTGGTCTGATTATCTGTGGCGGGGAAAAATTCGATCAGGCTGTCCGCAATCATATGAATGCCAAGGGCAAGGCCTTGGGCAAAATCCCCCTGTTTAAAATTTTCGATCACCTTATCACGGATCGTCTCCCAGTGAGCGGTGCCCACTTTCCGGTGAATCCCTTCATCACCGTAAATCAGTATCCGCCGGTCCTTTTCTAAAATCAGCAGCAGCACCGAGTTGCGGTCTTTGGTTTGATCCAGATTGTACTTGCGAAACAGCCGCATGGCCTTTTTTCGAAAACCGAACCAGGCGCGTTTGGCGATGATGACCTTGAATTCCGCGGAGGTGAGTTTTTCCGCGGCCTCGATTTTGCGTTCGATTCTGCCGATCTCTTCATCCGTCAGTAGAGCCATATTGTTCCCGAGTTTTTTGGATTTTTTATGTAGATAATTAAATGTATCGGATGAGCGGGGGGTTGTCAAATTATCCGGTTTTGTCTTGTCTTGACGAATCGTTTCTGGTGTATAACGATATTATGGGTCGTACATGACATAACGTATTGTAGGGGCATGCCCCTGTGCCTGCCCTGATGAAGGGCAACCACGGGGGGTTGCCCCTACGGACCGGGGTATGCGTCTATGGAATATTGTAGGGGCAGGCCCCTGTGCCTGCCCGCTGATGGGCAACCACGGGGGGTTGCCCCTACGGACCGGGGTATGCGTCTATGAAATAATGCAGGGGCAGGCCCCCGTACCTGCCCTGGTGAAGGGCAACCACGGGGGGTTGCCCCTACGGACCGGGGTATGCGTCTATGGAATATTGTAGGGGCAGGCCCCTGTGCCTGCCCGCTGATGGGCAACCACGGGGGGGGGGGTGCCCCTACGGACCGGGGTATGCGTCTATGAAATAATGCAGGGGCAGGCCCCCGTACCTGCCCGGTGAAGGGCTACCACTGGGGGTTGCCCCTACGGATCAAAAATATAAACGGGGAACCACGAAGGGACCCAATGCAATAAACACAAACACGTCAGGGAGGACGAAATATGATATTCAATTCCGAAAATCATCGTCGCCGATCAATTCGTTTAAAAAAATATGATTATTCAAAATCCGGTGCGTATTTTGTCACGGTATGTACGAAAAACCGGAAATGCCTTTTTGGAAAAATTGTGGACGGTAAAATGGTTTTGAATGTTGCCGGTTTGATGATTCAAATGGTTTGGGACGTAATACCGGGACATTATTGCGGTATAAAAATCGATGAATTTGCCATCATGCCAAATCATATTCACGGCATTATCATTATTGTAGGGGCAGGCCCCTGTGCCTGCCCTGATGAAGGGCAACCACAGGGGGTTGCCCCTACATTATCGTTACCGGATGTTGTTCATCGTTTTAAAACCATAACCACGAAACAATATGTTGATGGAGTTAAACAAAGGGGTTGGACAAGGTTTTCCGGCAGATTGTGGCAACGTAATTATTATGAACATATTATCCGTGATGAGACTGAATTGAATCTGGCCAGGGAATATATCATAAATAATCCCCGGAAATGGGATCTGGATCGGGAAAACCCGGATAATTATTATTGCAGGGACAGAGGCTTGTAATGTAGGGGCAGGCCCCCGTGCCTGCCCGGTGAAGGGCAACCACGGGGGGTTGCCCCTACGGGTCGGGGCAAAACGGGTAACCCGGGCCGGGGAGAGCGTTCATGAACAATGTAGGGGCAGGTTCCTGTGCCTGCCCGGTGAAGGGCGACCAGGTGAGGTTGCCCTTTTTTTGTGGTGAAAGGCATTGATTGAAAAAGAAGACCCGTCGGTGATAGAATACGCCAAACAATATCACCGGAGGGTTTTTATGATTACCATTACAGACCTGATGAACCTGTCGGATGAAGAACGGGCGAAATTGAAGAAAGGGGTAGTCAAGGAACTGGTCATCGGCGCCTGGGCGCCCCGGGAGCCGCAGATCATGAAGCTGCTGCTGAACACCCTGGGGCCGAAGAAGATATTTTCCCATAAAACGCTTCTTCGGCTTATCGATCGCCTGGTCGGTCTTTCTTTTTATACCCAGGTGGCCACGTACGAGGAGATGGTGACATTCATCAATTCCATCCCGGATGATTTTACGATTGTCTGCGGACCATGTGCCTGCCGCAAAAACACCCTGACCGAAGCCGGCAACGATGCCCGGGATTTCGCGGGCGGGCGGTTGGACCTGTGTCAGCCGTCGCCGCTGAACCTGGACATCCAGTTCGGGGTGTGCGGCGACAAATTCCAGTCTTGCGAGGGGTATGAACCCATCTCAAAGCAGGGGCTGCTGGAACTCGAGCAGCAGACCCGGAACATGGGGCTGGTATCAAATGTCTATCTCATGCTGGGCGGGGAGGGGAGTATCTGCCATTGTTCTTCGGCCACATGCGTGCCGCTGATCGTTTATAATCATTTAAACGACAGCCGGGCCAAAGTGATCAAGAAGGGACAATACCTTGCCGTTACCGATCCGGCGGCCTGTGATAATGTCGGCGATTGCACCCGGGTCTGTCATTTCGGGGCCAGGACCCTGGTGGAAAAAGACGGTAAAGCGCAATTACGGTACGAGCCGGCCAGGTGTTATGGCTGCGGGTTGTGCGCTTATGTCTGCCCGAATGAGGCCATTACCATGATGCCCCGGTGAAGGGCGACCCGCCGGTCGCCCCTACGGGCCGGGGGTAAAATGGTTGATCACAGGAAATTGCACCTGCATTTGTTCACAAGCGGGCACGGCACGCCGTGCCCCTACGGGCCGTGGTGGGCGTCCATGAAATCGAGGTATGCGCTCATTAATATTGTAGGGGCAGGCCCCCGTGCCTGCCCTGATGAAGGGCAACCACAGGGGGTTGCCCCTACGGGCCGTGGGTAAAATGGTTGATCACAGGAAATTGCACCTACATTTGTTTACAAGCGGGCACGGCACGCCGTGCCCCTACGGGCTCTGGATATAATGGGCAACCGAAGGGCATGACGGAAAGGAAGGAGGGGGTC
The DNA here is from genome assembly GCA_963674745.2 of Desulfosudaceae bacterium. Lineage (GTDB taxonomy): Bacteria > Desulfobacterota > Desulfobacteria > Desulfobacterales > Desulfosudaceae > JBFMDX01. The sequence continues at coordinate 1,181,370 of CAXXDV010000003.1, forward strand.
GATTTGTTTCCATTATTAAAAACACTGCAGTCTTTGAAGCGGGCGAAGCTGATCGGGTTGATTATGCTGTGCGCGGTTTGCGCCTTCTGCCTGGTGGTGGCGCTGGTGGTCGGGCTGACCTGGCTGGCCGCTTATTTTGTTAATTTTGAAACCGGCTGGCTGAACACCTTGTTCAATTCCGGGTTCGGGGTGGCCATGGGCGTTGGCGGCTGGTTTATGCTGCCGGTTTTTACGGTGCTGATCGCCGGATTTTTCCAGGAAACGGTCATCAGGCGGGTGGATAAAGTTTATTATCCGGAATCACAGGCAAATGAAGCCCCGAGTTTCATGGCCGAATTGGTCCATGATATCAAGTTTACCTGTTTTGCTTTGTTTTTGAATGTCATTGTGCTGCCGTTGTACCTGATCGGGATCGGGTATGTGCTTTCCATAGCTTTAAACAGTTACCTGCTGGGCCGGGAGTTTTTTGAAAGCGCGGCCGGATACCATATCGGCAAGGACGAGGCCGGAATGCTGGGCAAAAAGAACCGGCGGGCCCGGTACCTGGGGGGACTGATGGTTACGCTGATGACCCTGACACCGTTTGTTAACCTGTTTGCGCCTATTGTCGGAACCGTCTGGATGGTGCATGTGTATCAGGGGATTGCCGGCAAGAACGGGAGATAGAGTTTTAGGTTCAAGGTCCAGGGTTTGATGTCTGGCCGTAGGGGCACGGCGTGCCGTGCCCTTTTGTCATGATTACGGGGTTTGGGTTTGGGGCACGGCACGCCGTGCCCGTACGGGTGTATCTGCCCCGCAGATTCGGGACCCGGATCTCGTCCGTGTCATCGTTTTTTTTTGGTAACAAAATAAAGAAATTGATATAATATAAACGTACGCTATTTGATTAACTTCATATAAGGACTGACGGTTATGTTTACCAACATTCTCGTTCCCGTGGATTTTTCCGAAGACAACAAGAAAGCCCTGGATATCGCATTTTCCATGACCCGGCAGGACAATGGCGTCATCACCTTGCTTCATGTTATTGAAACCATTGATGACGCGGACTTCATGGAAATAAAGGACTTTTACGGCCAGCTTGAAAAACGCGCTACTGCAGCCATGGATAAACTGATGGTGTCGCTGGAGGGCGGTGATGTGACCATCAAGCAGAAAATCCTGTTCGGTAACCGGGCCGCCCAGATTCTGCAGTTTGCCCTTGAGCGCAAGGTCGATTTGATCGTGTTGAGTTCACACCGCATCGATCCCGAAGAACCGACCAGGGGCTGGGGCTCCATCAGCCATAAGGTGGGGATATTGAGCCAGTGCCCGGTGCTGCTGGTGAAGTAGGGGTTAATGTGGTTAGGTGATTAAGTGGTTATGTAGACAGGGCTTGAGGTCGTAATTTAACCCGCTTCGCGGGGGAAATATCCAGGTTCAGGGACGTTCTCAATTGTTGTAGGGGCAGGCCCCCGTGCCTGCCCGGTTAAGGGCAACCACAGGGGGTTGCCCCTACGGACCGGGGAGAGCGTTCGTGAAATCGTGGTGGGCGTTCATGAAATAATGTAGGGGCAGGCCCCCGTGCCTGCCCGGTTAAGGGCGACCACAGGGGGTTGCCCCTACGGACCGGGGAGGGCGTTCGTGAAATCGTGGTGGGCGTTCATGAAATAATGTAGGGGCAGGCCCCCGTGCCTGCCCGGTTAAGGGCGACCCGCCGGTCGCCCCTACGGGCCGTGGGTACAATGGTTGATCACAGGTAATTGCGCCTACATGGTCCGGAATGACAGGAAACCGGCGTTGTTGTTTTGAATAAATTATTATCTATCTTAGCTGTTTTCTATGGCGTTATCGTTTGCTGCCTTTTTCCGGTTTCAGGTCAGGCCGGGGAGGTGACGGGCATTTTCAGTTGCTCGGCAGGCGTGGTGGCCACCCATGACGACTTTGGCCGGGCATTTGAACTGGATGACCGGTTCGAGATCGGTGTCATGTGTGAGGCGGCCAAACCATCCTGGCCGGTCGGTATTGTAGCGGCATACAACCTGTCCTACGGTCATTCCAAAACTGCAGATATCTTCTACTCCGAGACCCGGCTGGGTCTTAAGAAGGCTTTGGACCTGCACCCATCGGTAAAGCCTTATATTGCCGGGGGATTCAACAGCCTGAGCGTTTACGCGGATATCCCCGGTGATGATGACAATGAAGGTACTTACGGCACCTGGTACGGCGCCGGGGTCAACTTCAGGTTGACGGATACCTGGCATATCAACCTGGGCTGGCGCCGATCCAGGGTAAACATGAAGCTGTTCGGCGAACGCCTGCACGCCGGGGGGGACCATTTTGACTGGTCCATCGGTTATCGTTTTCCACAATCGCAATAAAGACAAAAAAAAGAGTCAACGCCGAATCGGCGTTGACTCTCTTTCTTTAAGCAGGGCCTCGAAATTTTTTACTAATCACCGGTTACGATTGTGGTTGTTTTGTTGACAATGCCCAGCAGGGTGTCATAGTGGTAATCAACTGTTTTAACTTTGGAAATGCCACCGTTTGCGGCAGCCGTTGCGACGCTTGCATCACCGGTCGCAACCCACCCAAGATAGTTGACCATCTGGGCTTGCCCGGTTTTTGAGCCGATATCCAGCCCGCTGGCATCATCAGGTGAGCACATAGGCGCATCATACTCAGAAATAAGGAAGCCCGGGCTATACGGACCAGCACAGCCAAACAACATCAGAACACTGATCAATGTGACAAGAATACCTAATTTTTTCATAAATGATCTCCTTTAATTAAAGCCCCACTTAAATTAATATGAATGTACATGGCACAGCACCATGTATTATCATTTTGTTTGCGAATGAAAAGTCGATCAGTCCAGCCTCTTTAACCATAGTAGCAGATTGAGACCATATGCGTTTTGAAGTTAAGTGATGAATTGAATAAATAATATATTGTAATACCGGGTTTAAGTCAATATGTTTTTGGCCATCCAATGAGCCATATTTTTCCTGTCGCAGGCGGGTAAATTCTTTGACAGGTAATCCCCAATATTGTAGGGGCAGGCCCCCGTGCCTGCCCGGTGAAGGGCAACCACAGGGGGTTGCCCCTACAATTAAAATATGATTTATAAAAACCTGACCTTCTTCTCAAACAACCGGTAAGCGTTTAAAATCAATTTAAATCCGAAAGGTTATCAGCGGCAAGGCACAAAAAAAACATTGACAGACCTGGATTCTTTGGTCATGATATCCGGAAATCTAATGGGTAAGGGGTTCCACGTAATTTTTTAAGTTGGTTTTTTATTAATTTAAAGGAGGGAGGACGTGATGAGAAGAGGGGTATTAATTGTATTATTGCTGTTATTGGCCATGCCGGTTTACGCCCTGAACATACCGATGGCAGCGGATTCGGATGTGAAGTTTGATATCGGTGGTGATGTCCGGTTACGGTATTATGATTTTGAAAATTTTTGGGATTTCAATGATGATACCCGTTTTGATGATTTTGAAACCTTTCGTCTTCGGACCCGCATTTATACCAAGGTCTCTTTGACGGACAATGTTTCCGGGTTTGTCCGGCTGGGTAACCAGACTTATGGCGAAAACATCGGAAGCACCGGAAAGAACAATGATGACAATGTGTTTGTGGACAATGCCTACATTGATGTCCAGAATTTCTTCGGTCTTCCCCTGTCCCTGCGGGTCGGTCGTCAGAACCTGATGTATGGTACCGGGTTCGTGCTGTTTGACGGCGAGTCTGAAGCCGCTTCCACGACCATTTTTTTTGACGCTGTCAAGCTGTCCTTGAAAGTTTCCGACAACCTTAAAGTGGATGCCCTGTATGCCGTTGATGAAGAAAACAGCCGGGCCGAGAATCCTTCGGATGACGTCTACCTGACCGGTACTTACATTACTGCCAATTGCCCGGTAATGGGCGGTCAGCAGGAAATATACGCCTTAAACCGGGTTGACAGAGGAATCGACAAGGATATCTGGATGTATGGTGCCCGTCTGTCCAACAAGTTCGACTTCGGCCTGGACTATTCCGCTGAATATGCCGTTCAGAGAGGCAATGCCTTCCGTGACGCTTCCGGCGTAAAGATGGACCAGGAAGCCCGCGGCTGCAAGCTGGAACTGGGCTACAATGTGCCCATCGAGTCCAAAGACTTCTCTCTGCGTCCGTTTATTGGTTATGTTCTCATGAGCGGGGACAAGGACCATATGGACAATGAGTTTGAAGGCTGGGATGTGTTCTACGGCGGATGGCCGCAGATCGGTACCGGCGGATGGCCGCAGGTCGGCGACCTTCTGGCCTGGGTATCCATCAACATTCCGCCGAACATGAGCCCGAATTATTTTAATGGCAACACGGTAATCGGAGAAGCCAATTATTCCAACCTGGAAATTGCCTCGATTGGCGCTCAGGTCGGTATCAAAAAGGTAAAGGCCAACATTGTCTATTCACAGCTCAAATTTAATGAGAAAAAATTCTGCAAATTATGCGCCTAATTTAGTACCTTTTGAGGATGATGACGATTACGGCGATTATTATCAGCTGCAGTTGTCTTATCCCTACACAAAAGCGCTGACTTTTTCTTTGTATGCGGCCGCCATCGAGCCGGGTGATGCTTTCCCTGACTCCAATGATGACATGGCCCACGAATTGTTTTTCGAGACGAACCTGGCTTTCTAAGTTTTACCGGTTCGTAAAGACCTGTTAATAAAAACCGGAGATGATTCCTTTTTATCGGGAATTGTCTCCGGTTTTTTTATTTAAGTTTTAAGGTTTTAGAGTTTTAAGGTTTTAGGGTTTTGGTTCTGTGCTTAAGTGGTTATGTGATTATGTGGATGGGGTTTGAGGTGGGATTTAGCCCGCTTCGCGGGGGGATGATCGGAGACGGGGTTCGAGGTTCGGGGTTCGAGGCTCGAGGTTCGGGGTTCGGGTTCGGCGATTAACCCGGATATTTCTCTGTAGGGGCAACCCCCTGTGGTTGCCCTTCACCTGGGCAGGCACGGGGGCCTGCCCCTACATTGTTCAGGAACATTCGCCACATTCAGGAACATTCGCCACATTCACGGACATTCGCCCGGCCCGTAGGGGCAACCCCCTGTGGTTGTCCTTCACCAGGGCGGCCACAGCGGGTCGTCCCTACACATTACCGGGCAGGTTGTTAAACAATAAAAAAGCGGGACAGCCTTTGGGCCGGCCCGCTTTGATTAAAACCGCTTGTTTGTAATTAGAACTTCAGGATGGCGTCAAGTTGAACGCGGTCTTCATCTTTCCGGCCGTCCTTGTCTTCGTCTTCACGTTCGGTGAAAAAAACCCGTGGCATTCAGGTAAACATTGTCCGCCAGGAAATAGCGGATTTCGGCTTTATGCCCCCTGTTGTTGGTACCGCCGCCGTGAAAATCCGAATCCACGAACACGGCCGGGAAAGCATAGTCTTCCAGTTCCTGGTAGAGATATTTAACGTACAGGTCGCCTTTTTTCTTCTTGTTACCCGCGTCAAATCCGATCTGCCAGCCGGTGTCCCGATCATCACCGCCGTAAACCAGCAGGTCGGCCGGATCGCTGTCACCCGGGTCAACACCGTCCTGAGTCAGATCATCGATATCCTGGTCGAGGTTCTTGATATAAGAGCCGAACAGGGACACGGGGACGGGCAGGATGCCTTTCATTTTGAGTTTGAAACCCAGCTCAAGGCAGGCAAATTCATTCAGCAGGTCGCCCTGGCTGTCAAAGATCATCTGCTGGCCGTATTTGTTGTTATAGCCGAGGAATTCCGTTTTATCACTCAGGATGCCGTTGTCCCACTGCATGTCATCCAGGTGGGTAAAGTCATAATACGTTGCGGCAGCGGTCAGGCTGACACCTTCAGCCAGGTCCATGACACCACCGGCCTGCCAGGTCGTCATGGCGGGATCCGTGTTGAAATCGTCCTTGGCGTCGAATTCTTCGATCATCCACTGGCCCAGGTTGACGAACAGAGCCGTGTTTTCGTTTATTTTAAAGTTAAAAGATTCGGTGACACCTTCCGGGTTTACATCCGAGTCCCAGACCAGCGAGGAGGTGAACAGGGGGTTGGCCTGTTTTCCGGCCACGATGTTCATATTGTCGGTTGCCTTCCATTTGGCGTAAGCCTTGTCGATAAAGATGTTTTTTCCCCGGGCATGGCCGTCAAAACTCTGGTTGGTGGTGTTCTGGTAGCCGGAACCCGAGGCCAGTTGCAGGCCCACTTCTGTGGTTTCGGAGGTTTTGGCGGTCATTTTGAACCGGAGACGAAACCGTTCCCGGTTGCGGTGATAGTTTTCCCCGCCTTCATCCCGCCACTGGGTGTCATGGCGCAGCCGCAGGTCGCCGCCCAGTTTAATTTTTTCAACCCAGGGGGGCATCATTGACGTCTCCAGTTCCCGGGCTTCTTCCGCCGTCAGGATGTTTTTTTCCACCAGTTTGTCGATGAGTTGGTTACCGTCGCCGGCAAAAACCATACCGGCAGACAGAAACGTGATCGCCAGCGTCAGAACCCCGGTTCGGATCAAGTTTGATTTTTTCATTTTTTTCTCCATGTTCTTGTTTTGGTTTAATTGGATTATTATTAAGAATTGGTTGGTCGTAATTAAAATTATTCTTAATAAATATCCCCCTCATCATATATATTCAAATAATGTTTGAGTTTTGGTTTTTATAAAATACTTAATATACAGTCGCATTATTCAATATCTTTAAAATATATCTGGGTTCTGTTTTTCTTGTGTTAGTGCGAGATTAAGATTTAAATATTAGGAAAATATTAGGGAAAGATAAAAAGTTTGTAAGGGGTGAAAAAGTGATCTGGCGGCACGACATGTTTTTATGTTGATCAAGCCGCATGGTGAATGTTAGATAAAATATTCCTTGTTTGATGGTAACTTGTTAAGGGTCTGCCGGCATTGAAATCAAAAAATACTGAAACATCAACCGTTCTGATTCTCCGGGAAGCCACTTCCACCCGTCCGGTTATCCGGGTGGTGGATCATGACGGCGTTGAGGCGGTGGTCAAGGATTTCAGCCGGAACGGTTTTTTTTTACAGAAACATTGTCGGCCGATTCCTGTTATGGCGGGAAGTCAAGGCCTACCGGCAGTTGTCGGATCTGGAAGGGGTACCGCGGCTGCTGCAAGTCGTCCGGGGCAGGTCACTGATGGTAGAAGCGGTTTCCGGCACTGACCTGAAAGAGGCCGGTCTGCAGAAAAAACTCACCCCCGGTTTTTTTGAAAGTTTGAAAGACCTGGTCAACGAAGTCCATGAACGGGGCGTGGCCCATTGTGACTTAAAAGCGTCGGGAAACGTGCTGGTCAGCGGAGACGGCCGGCCGTTTGTCATTGACTGGGGCGCATCCATCTCCCGGACCGAGTTCCGGTTTTTCCCGCTGACCATGATTTTTGACCGCTTTGTGGTGGACGATTACCGGGCCATTACCAAATTCAAATTGCGATACCTGCCGGAATCCGTTGGTGAACAAGAAAAAAACGCAGTATGAGCATCGCAGTTGGGCGGAAAAGTCCATCCGGGCCATTCGTGACAGGCTTCGGAAATTTCTCCAGGCGATAGCATAGCTCAGGCCTCGATCGACCCTCTTTAAAATAAGTGCTGCTGATACTGGCACCGCTTACAACATTGCATAAGTTGAAAGTTTTAAGTGATTATGTGTTTAAGTGATTATGTGATTATGTGATTATGTGATTATGTGATTATGTGATTAAGTGATTATGTGGTTAAGTGATTATGTGATTATGTGGTTAAGTGGGCGGGGCTTGAGGTAAGAATTTAGCCCGCTTCGCGGGGGTGATTTCGAGGTTCGGGGTTTGAGGTTTAGGGGGATTCGTCCGGATATTTCACTGTAGGGGCACCCCCCTGTGGGTGCCCATCACCGGGCAGGCACGGGGGCCTGCCCCTACAGGTTAACCACCAAAAATTTTAAAAACCTTAACATGCTAAAACCCTCGAACCTATCCACGGTAACCGGGCATGCTTGTGATCACATAAACACTTAACCACCTAAACACATAATCACCTAAAAACTTTAAAACCAAAAATCGCCCGATAGCCTGGATTTTAATTACCCGCAGGGAGGGGCTCACTCCTTCACCGATTTTCCCATATAATCATCCAGGGCCCGTTTGACGGTTTCCGCGGAAAGAAAGGCGCAGTGCTCATGATCTTTGGGCAGCCCGTCCACAATATCCAGGATCATGTCCCCGTTGAAATCGGCCAGTTCCTCGGGACTTTTGCCGTTGGCCAGTTCGGCGGCATAAGAACCGCAGACCACACTTGGCCCGCAGCCGTCTGTCATGAATGACGCGGCCACCACCCGGCCGTTTTCAAATTTTAGAAAAATTTCCATGGTATCGCCGCATGTTCCGGTCAGTTTGGCGTAACCGTCAGGCATATCAATCCGCCCCATGAATTTCGGTTCCCGCCAGCGTTTGTAGGCTATCTCACCGAATTCCTGGCGGGTTTCATTATATATTTCATCCTGGAGCTGATTTACAAAATCATCAAGTTCACTGTTCATTATTTTACCTTTCCAATTCTTCTAATAAAACATATTTTTGATCAAATAACAAATGGTTAGATGATTCATAACTATTAAGCCGTGGCATGAAAAGGCTCACGTGAAACACTAAAGACGAACCTCTTTAAACGCTAAAACGCTAAAACCTTAAACTTTCTTTCCTTATCGGTCCGGTTCGGACTGAACTCCGATTGTGACGCCGACGATGACCGGAATATCTATTTTGATCCTGTTTGTATTATTTTATTCGGGTTGTCAACTCGCAGCCTTGAAAAAATGGAAAAAAACTGCTAGATTCTAAAGAATATGCTAAAAAAATACTTTTTGGGGGGATTGTCAACTTTTGTAAAAATATTCCCGGTTCCAGTCAACAATCGGAGTGAAAAAATGAACAGAACATTTCGTAAAGGGTTGTTCCTTGCGGCCTGCATGTGCCTTGCGGTTACGGTTTACGCCGAAACGCCCGGGCCGCAGGCGGTCAGCCTGACCCTGTCAGAAGCGATGCAGATCGCAGCAAAGGAAAATCCGGAAGTCCTGGCTGCCGGATTCAAGGTTGAATCTTCGGAAGCCGGCCTTGCGCAGGCAAAATCCGGATTTATGCCTCGGGTTGATTTCATGGAAACCTACAACCGGACCACCAACCCCATGTGGGTGTTCGGTGCCAGGCTCAACCAGGAAAGCATCACCACCATGGATTTTAATCCTGACCGGCTCAATGATCCGGATGCCCATGATAATTTTACATCCACTCTGGCCGTGTCCTGGCCTGTTTTTACCGGTGGAAAGATATATAACCGCTTCAAGCAGGCCGAGACCAATGCCGAGGCCGATCAGCTTTTGTTCCAGCGGACCCGGCAGGCGGTTATGGCCCGGGCGGCCATGGCTTATGTGGGAATGATGCTGGCCGGTGAACACCTGAAAGTCATTAACCAGTCGATTACCTCGGCCGAGGCAAATTATAAAATAGTCAAATCGGCCTTTGGCAGCGGCCTGTCTGTAAAAAGCGATCTGCTTCGTTCCCAGGTCACGCTGGCCGACCTGGAACAGCAGCGGCTGCAGGCGGAAAGTATGGTCAAAACAGCCGGGGCCGGTTTGAACGCCGCCATGGGCAGGGCAGTCGAAACGCCGTTGATTTTAACGTCATCTTTTGAAAAATGCTGTAAACTGTCGGGTGATATCGATCACTGGACACAAATCGCGTTGACCCATCGATCTGACCTTAAGCGGTTGCAATGTATGGAAAAAATAGCCGAACAGGGCGTTACCGTCTCCAAAGCGGATCACTATCCCAGCCTGCGACTGGTCGGGTCTTATGATGTTAATACCGAAGATTTTGATGATACGGCCAACAGCTATACGGTCGGGGCCGTGATGAGCGTCAATCTTTTCAATGGCCTGGGCACCTCATCCGGTGTCAGGAGCGCCAGGGCCGACCTGAACAGTGTGCGGCAGATGATCAAAAAAATGGAACTGGGTGTCCGGGTGGAAGTTCAAAGCGCTTTTTTAGAAGCGCAAAGCGCTTTAAAACGAATAGACGTGGCCCGGGCCGCCCTCGACCAGGCGGAAGAAGGATTGCGGATCGTAAAAAACCGTTATGAAAATGGACTATTAACCATTGTCGGGCTGCTGGACGCGGAACTGGCCAATCGGCAGGCAAAAATGAGTTATTTCAAAGCGCTTCACGATTTCAAGACCGCCATGGTCAAGCTGGAGCTGGCGGCGGGTATTATCAGCGAAACATCCGCTTATGATGATGAGGCGGTTGTTCATAAATAATGTAGGGGCAGGCCCCCGTGCCTGCCCGGTGAAGGGCAACCACAGGGGGTTGCCCCTACGGGCCGGGGAGAGCGTCTATGAAATCGCGGAGGGCGTTCATAAATAATGTAGGGGCAGGCCCCCGTGCCTGCCCGGTGAAGGGCAACCACAGGGGGTTGCCCCTACGGGCCGGGGAACATGCAGGGCAAATGTAATAACATTCGACGATATTAATGTCGGCATATTCACCACAGATATATACCGGGAGGTATTACCATGCGGCAAAGAACATTTTTTTATATCCTGAGTTTCATGTTCGTTATCACGGCCTCTGGCTGCAGCGATAAAATTGAACCGGGCACCACGCCGAACGACGTTACAAAAACCGTTAAAGCGCAGGTGGCTGTGGCGTCAACAAACGCCCGGCAGTTCTTTTATGAAGCTGTGGGAACCGTCGGTGCCCGGACGACCAGTACGCTTTCCAGCAAAATCATGGGCGTCGTCAAGGCGATCCATGTGCGGGAAGGGGACCTGGTTGAAAAGGATGACCTGCTGGTGGAACTTGACGATCGCCAGCCCACGGCCCAATTACAACAGGCTGAGGCTGCCCTTGCCGAAGCCAGGCGCGCGCTTGAATCGGCAAAATCGGCCAGGGACGCGGCCGAGGCCGGCGCCGATCTGGCCCGGGCGACCCATGACCGGTACAGCAAACTCCTGGAAGAAGAATCGGTCAGCCGGCAGGAATATGACGAAGTGGATGCCCGCTATCGCAAGGCAAATGCTTCCTTTGTCCAGTCCGATGCCATGGTGGAAGCGGCCGGAAACCGGGTCGAGCAGGCCGAGGCCGGCGTAGCGTCCGCCCGGTCCATGTTCAAGGACGCTACCATCCGGGCTCCCTACCAGGGAACGGTAACGGCCAAAATGGTCGACGTGGGGGACATGGCTTCACCCGGAACGCCGTTACTGACCCTGGAACAGAAAGGTGTTTTCTGTGTCTCGCTGGTGGTGCCGGAAATCCATATCCGCACCGTGGCCCTGGGCGACCAGGTGAGTGTGACCATTCCCTCCATGGAAGAACTGGTTGTTCAGGGAAAGATCGGCCGTATCGATCCGGCAGCGGATCAGCAGAGCCGGTCATTTATCGTTAAAGTCGCCCTTCCGGACGGGTATGACTTCCGTTCCGGTATATTCGCCCGCGTGGCCCTGCCGATCGGTGAAGCCGGTATGCTGCGGGTCCCGAAGACCGCCCTGATTTACCGGGGGCAGTTGACCGGTTACTACATGGTGGACGATAACGATATCGCCCGTTTTCGCCTGCTCCGCACCGGAAGGGCCTTCGGCGAATCGGTTGAAGTGCTGTCCGGCATGAAAGACGGCGACCGGTATGTGGTAATGCCGCCGCCGGATATGGAAGACGGCGCCAAAGTGGAGGTGGTCTCATGAAGGGAACAGGCCCGGCCGGAAAATTCGCTCATTACTTTATTGATTCCAAGCTGACCCCCCTTATTATTGTCGCTTCCATTCTGCTTGGTATCGCGGCCGTGATCGCCCTGCCGCGGGAAGAGGAGCCCCAGATCATCGTTCCCATGGTAGACGTGTTCGTTCAAATGCCCGGCGCAAGTGCCAAAGAAGTGGAACAGCGCATTACATCGCCCATGGAAAAACTGCTCTGGGAAATTCCCGGCGTGGAATACGTTTATTCCACCTCCAGCCCGGGCATGTCCATGGCCATCGTCCGTTTTTTTGTGGGGCAGGATGAAGAGGCTGCCATTGTGCGGCTTCAGTCAAAGCTGATGGCCAATTATGACCGTATTCCCTGGGCTGCCACGCCGCCCTTGATCAAGCCCCGTTATATCGATGATGTGCCCATTCTGGCCCTGACGTTCTGGGGAGAGGACTTTGATCACTACACCCTTCGCCGGGCCGCGGCCGAAGTTGAAAACCTGATCAAGCGTGAAGACAATGTCTCCATTACCTCCCTGATCGGCGGGGCTCCCCGCAGGATTCAGGTTGAAATCGATCCGGTCCGCCTGGCCGCTTACAACCTTGACCTGGACCGGGTAGCGGCGATGCTCCAGGCCGCCAACCAGGAAACCGATCCGGGAAAAATTCCCAGCCCCGAAGGACAACTGCTGGTTCATACCGGCGGTTTTCTCGAAACCCGGCAGGATGTTGAATCGGTGGTGGTGGGCATATCGAACAATCGACCGGTTTACGTGCGTGATGTGGCCACGGTTATGGACGGCCCCGGTGAACCGGACCAGTATGTGTTTTTCGGCGCCGGACCGGCGGCGGAAGAAAAAGGTATTGCAGGGGCGCATGAGGGCAAGGGTATGACCCCGGCTGTTACGCTGACGGTTGCCAAGCGTAAAGGCACCAACGCCATTACGGTGGCGGAAAAGATTTTAGACCGCATTGAAGACGCCCGGGGGAAAGTCATCCCCGACAATCTGAATATCACGATTACCCGTCATTACGGTGAGACGGCCCAGGAAAAATCCAACGAACTGCTTTACCATATGTTGATCGCCATTGTATCGGTCACCCTGCTGATCTGGTTTACGCTCGGACGCCGCGAATCCGGCGTGGTGGCCCTGGCCATTCCGGTCACCCTGGCCCTGACCCTGGCCGTGTTTTACCTTTACGGGTACACCCTGAACCGGATCACCCTGTTTGCGTTGATTTTTTCCATCGGTATCCTGGTGGATGACGCCATCGTTATTGTGGAGAATATTGTCCGGCATTTCAGGCTTCCCGAAAACAAGGGCCAGTCAAGGTCGCAGGTGGCGGTGGAGGCAGTGGACGAGGTCGGCAACCCGACCATCCTGGCCACACTGACGGTGATTTTCGCGATTCTGCCCATGGCCTTCGTGGGCGGGTTGATGGGACCCTACATGCGGCCCATTCCGGTGGGCGCCTCGGCGGCCATGGTATTCTCCCTGCTGGTGGCCTTTATCATTACGCCCTGGGCCGCCATCCGCCTGATCAGAGACCATAAAACATCCCATGGCGGAGACGATGAGCACGGGCCCGAAGACTGGAGCACCCGCCTGTACCGGAAGGCCATGGATCCATTGATTCACAAGCCGGGTATTCGATCCCTGTTCTTTATCGGGGTGGTGGGGTTGCTGCTGGCCTCCTGCGCCCTGGTCGGAATAGGGCTGGTACGGGTCAAAATGCTGCCTTTTGACAACAAAAGCGAATTCCAGGTGATTATTGATCTGCCGGAATCCGCCACCCTTGAAGAAACCGCGGCGGCAGCCTTGGAAATGGGCGACTACCTGTCCACGGTCAACGAAGTGACGGATTACCAGGTATATACCGGGACGTCCGGTCCTTTTAATTTCAACGGCCTGGTTCGTCATTATTATTTGAGGCAGGGGCCTAACATGGCCGATATCCAGGTGAACCTTGCCGGAAAACATCATCGCAAAGACCAGAGCCACGCCATTGCCAAACGTGTGCGACCGGAGCTGGTAAAGATTGCGGAAAAATACAAGGCCCGTATCAAGGTGGCCGAAGTGCCCCCCGGCCCGCCGGTGCTGTCCACCCTGGTGGCCGAAATTTACGGCCCGGATTACGATCGGCAAAAGGAAATCGCGCAGCAGATAATGGATGTATTTGAAGATACGGCCGGGGTTGTTGATGTGGACTGGTACATGGAAGACGATCAGCCGCGTTACGACTTTCAGGTAGACAAAGAACGGGCCGCGCTGCACGGTATCAGTGTCGCCCAGATCGCCCGCACACTTGAGCTGGCCGTCAGCGGTCGCCAGGTGGGATTGCTGCACCTGCCCCTGGAAAAAGAGGATGTGCCGATTACGCTCCGGCTCCCGCTGCCGGCCCGGGCCAGTATCAAGCAACTGGAAGGCATAAAAATCGCCGCCCCGGGCGGTGCCCTGGTACCCCTGTCAACACTGGTGACGCCGGTAAAAACAACCAATGACAAGAGCATTTACCACAAGAACCTGATGCCGGTGGTTTACGTGATCGGTGACGTGGCCGGCGAAAAGGAAAGCCCGGTATATGCCATCCTGGAGATGAAAAACAAAATCGATGCCATCGACCTTCCCGAAGGCTACAGCATCGAACAGCATACGGCGCACTTGCCGGAAAGCGACCGGAAGTTCACCATGAAGTGGGATGGAGAATGGCACATTACCTATGAAGTGTTCCGTGATATGGGTATTGCTTTCGCGGTGGTGCTGGTGCTGATTTTCGTCCTGGTGGTGGGATGGTTCCAGTCCTTTACCACACCGTTGACGATCATGGTGGCCATTCCCTTTTCGTTGATCGGTATTCTGCCCGCTCACTGGCTGGCCGGCGCTTTTTTTACCGCCACCTCCATGATCGGGTTTATTGCCGGGGCCGGCATTGTCGTCCGGAACTCGATTATCCTGGTTGATTTTATCGAGCTGCGGTTGGCGCAGGGCGTGCCCCTTGACCAGGCGGTGATCGATGCCGGGGCCATCCGTTTCCGGCCCATGATGCTGACGGCCGCGGCCGTTATCGTCGGCGCCTCGGTGATCCTGTTTGATCCCATTTTCCAGGGCCTGGCCATTTCCCTGATGGCCGGTGAGGTGGCGTCCCTGCTGTTTTCACGCATGACGGTTCCGGTACTGTATTTTCTTGAAAAGCAATGGGAATCGGCACATGGCAGTCATTTATAAATTTTGTTGACAATGCGAAAGGTATCGTTTTATTTAAATTTTCGGGTTAAACTTCCGGTTTGACCGGATTATAGAAAAAAAGGGATAAAAACGGTTGGATGGTTCCGCGCAAGATTGATTTAAACTTGTTTGTTTCATGATCAGTTTGATACCAAATAATGATTCCGGTCAGGCGTTGCGAATCCGGCGGGCATTGCTGGCGCTTTCCGGTTATTTCGTTATCTTTCTCGCTACCCTGATCTGTCATTACGGGGGAATGACAATCAATATCACTCTTGGTGGTATCTTCCTGCTGTATCTGTCTCTTGTGATGATTTACATCGTTGTTTTTCTTCTGATTTTTTCCGGGTTGAACCTGAAATTCAAAGATCCCAGCCTGACCGTATTTCAGCTGTTTATCGCCATCTGCTGGGCCGCGCAGATGGCTTACTTCACCAGTCCCGATATCAGGGGCAGTATTACCACGATTTATATATTGATGTTTATGTACGGTATTTTCCAGTTGCGGTTCCGGGAGTTCCTGGCACTCGTTGCCATGGCGGTCATGTTGTATGTTTTTTCCATGATGCTGCTTTATCACAACCATCCGGAATCGGTGGAGGTGATGACAGAAATTGTCCGCGCCATGATCCTGTTTATCGCGCTGCTGTGGGTTTCTTACATATCCACCTATGTTTTCAGATTAAGGCAAAAGGTCAAACTTCTGGCGACGCGTGATCCCCTGACAAACATTTACAACCGCAGAGAAATCCTTGAAATCCTGAAACGGGAGAAAGCATTTTCAGACCGCTTGGGGTTCCCCTTTACCCTCTGTATCCTGGACCTTGATGATTTCAAAAGAGTCAATGATACTTACGGGCACCAGGCCGGAGACAATGTATTAAAAGCCTTTACCCGGACCATCAAAATGAATGTCCGGGCGGAGGATTATGTGGGACGTTACGGAGGAGAAGAGTTTTTTGTCATTTTTGTGAGTATTGACTGCAATGACTGCAACCCCGCCTGTGTTGAACGCCTGCTGTCGGCCACGCGGAGACTGACTTTTCCGGATATCGACAAGGACCTGCGGTTGACCATATCCATCGGTGCCACGGCTTATATCCAGAACGGTGTTTCAGTAGACGGGCTGATATCAAGAGCGGATGAAGCCCTTTACCGGGCCAAGTCCGGCGGAAAGGACAGGGTTGAATACAGCATGCCTGTAATAAACCCGGATTTGTAGGGGCAGGCCCACGTGCCTGCCCTGATGAAGGGCAACCACAGGGGGTTGCCCCTACGGACCGCGGTATACGTTCTTTAATAATGTAGGGGCAGGCCCCCGTGCCTGCCCTGATGAAGGGCAACCACAGGGGGTTGCCCCTACGGACCGCGGTATACGTTCTTTAATAATGTAGGGGCAGGCCCCCGTGCCTGCCCTGATGAAGGGCAACCACAGGGGGGGTGCCCCTACGGACCGAGGAGCGCGTGCATGAAATATTTTAGGCGCCGGGGGCCGGGTTCAAATCAACCCGAAAAATAT
Organism: Desulfosudaceae bacterium; assembly: GCA_963674745.2. Taxonomy (GTDB): domain Bacteria; phylum Desulfobacterota; class Desulfobacteria; order Desulfobacterales; family Desulfosudaceae; genus JBFMDX01. Next base: position 1,197,846 of record CAXXDV010000003.1, read on the forward strand.
TCGCGTTAACCCGAATATGTTTATAAACCTGTTCAGGCAAAACGGTTATATGATTTTTTGCTAATTTTTACGTTTTTCCTTTGAAATAAGAAAACGATATATTACATTATGCTTCAATACGTTATCAATCACTCAGAAGAAAGATTGAAATGCTATCACTCCGGGCAGGCAGCGCTCTTTACCTTTTGTGGATAACTGTTTTTTGCTTGTTTCTTTCGTCGTTCCCGGTAAATGCCGGCCAGACTGTCAGGATTGTTGATCATCTTGATAAAATCCCCCTTGGCAAACATGTTGACATACTGGTTGATAAAAATAACTCATTCACCACAGATGAAGTCCTTTCCGGCAAAGCAGAAGATGAATTTGTCCCCAATGTCCGGCCGATTCCGACGTTCGGTTTTCAGAAGTCTACTTTCTGGCTCCGTTTTGATATTAAGAATTCAACCGATAAGAATCGGCCCCTGATCCTCGAAAGCAATTGGCCCCACCATGATATCGTCGATTTTTATATTCTTAAAAATGGTAAACGCGTTTTTGAAGAACACCAGGGTGATCTTAAACCGTTAAACGGACGGGGGGAGAGATATTTAAATCCGATTTTCTCTTTTGCGCCGGCCCCCCAGGAATATTACACGGCTTATCTAAGGGTGCAGTCCAAGGCCTCCATGATCCTTGATTTTATCCTCTGGGATCCACAGGCCTTTTCCACTCATGCCATTCACAAACATTATGCCTTCGGCGTTTATTACGGTGCCATCCTGATAATGATTTTATACAACCTGTTCCTGTTTTTCGGTATCCAGGAGAAGGTTTATTATCTTTATTACGTTCTGTTTATTGCCAGCCTGCTGTTGATCCAAATGGTGCTGGACGGGTTTGCCCACGCTTACTTATGGCCGTCTTATCCTGGCTGGGCAAATAAATGCGTCAATATTTTCGTGTTTCTCGGGGTCTTCTGGGGAACGCTCTTCTGTCAGAAGTTTTTGAATACGGCCGTGAACACGCCGGTTTTCAACAGGCTGTTGAACGTGTTGGCCGGTTTCTCTTTTATCGGTATCTGGGTGTTGTTTTTTACCGATGTTTTAATCGCCGGCATGCTTGCTTCGATTACAGGCATCGTATTTGCCGTATTGTCATTCGGGGCCGGGCTGGCCGGGCTGGCCAAAGGCGTCAGGGAGGCACGGTTTTTTGTTTCGGCCTCGTTCTGCCTTCTGGCCGGTATGGTTCTTGTGGCGCTGGGGTATACCGGAACCATAGAAAAGACGTTTCTGTCAACTTTTGCCATGCACATAGGGACAACCATCCAGGCGCTGCTGCTTTCTTTCGGCCTCGTGGATCGTTTCAATGCGCTTAAACTCGCCAACTCCCAGGCCCAGGAAGCCAACCTGAAAATGCAGGAAGCGTTTTCACAGAAACTTCAAAAAGAAATTGATCTCAAGACCCTTGATCTGAACCACCAGAAAATTCGACTCGAGCAGGCAAACAGTGAACTTAAAAAGATCAATTCGATAAAGTCTCATTTTTTCGCCAATCTCAGCCATGAGCTGCGAACACCATTGACCCTTATCAGAGGGTGGACCGATTATATTATAAGCGGCGAACTCGGGCAGATCCCGGAAAAATTAAAAGACATTATCCATAAAATCGATACCCAGAACCTGGCCCTGACGGAAAAAATCAACCACATGCTGAAATTGTCCAAATTTGATGCCGGCATGGCGGAACTTGTTTTATACCGGCTTGATATTGAAGATTTTATAGCCGACATCGTTACCAATTTCCGGGATCTGGCTACACACAGAAATATCGGGCTTAATTTTTCCTGCCAATCCAGAATAGATCAGGTCGCCATGGACAAGGAAAAATTAACGGATATTCTGAATAACCTGATACGAAACGCCTATAAATTTACCGAAAGAGGTAACATCAATGTGACTTTATCTTCGATGAACAACAACTTGATCATCGAGGTAAAGGATACCGGTGTCGGTATGGACCCGGCCAGCATGGAAAATATTTTCAACCGGTTTTATCAGGCGGAAAATTCGGAAGCCTGGAAGTTTGAGGGTACGGGACTGGGGCTGGCCATTGTCAAAGAGTCGGTCGACATGCTTCATGGTCAGATCACCGTCGAAAGCATAGAGCAGCAGGGCACCACCTTTACCATACAGATCCCCATGAACCTGGAAAAACTGGTGCCCAACGCATTTGTTGACCGGCGCAAAAAAGACCGGAGAAAAACGGATCAGAAACATGGTCCACAGAATCGACGACTGGGGGGCAGAAGAGAAAGCGATTTTGCGAAGATTACCGGTCAAAATATTGTCCAGATTCTGGCTGAAGACATCAAAACTGAAGACACGGATTCGGTGGTCGTTGTCGAAGCCGAAAACACAAGGGGCAAACTGGTGATCGCCGAAGACAACAAGGCGGTGCGTCTTCTGTTACAGACCATACTAAAAGATTATACCATGCACCTGGCGCCGAACGGCCTGCTGGCCTGGGAGGCCATTGTGAAGGAACGGCCGGATTTAATTATCTCGGATATCATGATGCCTGTAATGGACGGATATGAACTGGTTGAAAATATCAAATCCCACAAAGAAACGGAAAATATTCCCATTGTTCTGATTACGGCGACGGCTGATAAAAATGAGCGGATAAAAGGGCTTCAACTGGGAGCGAATGATTTTCTGACCAAACCCTTTCATCACCTGGAACTGAAAGCCCGCGTGAATAACGTGATCAGTCTGCGTAAGCTTTACCGGGAAAAACTCCGTACCGAGCAACTGGAAATGTTCTTGCTGGTGCTTGCTTCGGCAATTGAATCAAAAGACAAGTATACCGGCGGTCATGTGGAACGGGTGGCTTACTATGCCCGGGACCTGGCGCAAAAAATAAGATTGCCGGAAGACAAGGTGAATGAAATTTATCTGGGAACGATCGTTCATGACATTGGAAAAATCGGTATCCGGGATGAGGTGTTAAACAAGACCGGAAAGCTTACCGCGGCAGAGTTCGATCATATCAAGGAGCATCCCGCCATCGGTAAAAATCTTCTTTCAAAACTTGAAATGCTTCCCGCCGCCGTCAATATCGCCTATGGTCATCAGGAGAAATGGGATGGTACAGGGTATCCACAGCGGCTGAAAGGGCTTGATATCCCCATAGAGGCCAGGATATCGACGGTCGCCGACTTCTGGGATGCCATCACTTCCGATCGCCCCTATCGACGGGCCATTCCGGTTATGGAAGCACTTGAAATCATGTCTGCCGAACGGGGTAAAACCTTTGACCCGCAACTGTACGACGCTTTTATGGATCAGAGCGAAAAATTGTATCTCAGATACTTAACCAACGAGCAATTGAAAGGTTTGAACTAACATCTGATAATTGAGGATACGAATCAATGGCTGATCGCTTTGAAGAGATTCGGAAGGCTAGAAGAAAAGTCATCAAACACACGCGCTGCCGGTTTGAGAAAACCCTTGAAAGCTACCCTGTGCATGATCTTTCCGTAAAGGGCTTTTCTTTTTTATGCGACAGGGAAAAGTGCTTTTTTGACAAGAATCGGTCGTTAAACGAAATTCTTTTCTTTGATGCTGATGGCAATAAAATCATTGAAGCATCAGGAACCGTCGTTTACACCAAAACGTTCGATCAGAGCACCGTAAAGGTCGGCGCATCATTTGTATCCACTAAAATTGTTCACTCCATTCTGGGTAAGATAAGAACCACCCGTTATGTCCCTACCATCCAGATGGATGCCGCAGTTCAAAACAGTGAAAACGGTTCTAAAGCCCATTTCAAGGGTTTTGTTGCCGATTATACCCCGTCTTCAACCCGGCTGACGTTTCCCGAAGACCGGCCCCGTGACCTTGAACTGGGTGATCTGGTTCAACTGAAGATTGAGTCAATGGGGAATGTCCTGCTGGAAGATACGGCCAATGTCATTCGCAAAAAATCAGACGGTTCCGAGCTGATCCTTCAGTTTTCAAAGAAATTCCTGGATGTCCCCAATATTGAAAGCATTTCCGAGTCTTTAAAAGACGCAAAAGAGACCCGGGAATACCTGGCCGGTTTAGATGATTACGATGCCGTCTCGGATTCGTTCAAGGCCCTGGTATCAGACTGGCGGATGTATATGACGCGTCTGAAACAGCGGCTTGACGACGAGAATTTAAAAAGCCGGTACCGGGATCATCATGAGCAGATTCATTTTTTGAAAAGCATTGAACAGGCGGTTATGGAAGACATGTACGGCTACATTCAAAAGCTGAACCATTTTGCAGACAGCCTGGACAAGACACAAAGTGGTTATTTCAAAAAATATTTCCGGGAAAACATGGAACCTTTTTTAAGGTCGTCACCGTTTGTCGCATCGGTTATTGATAAAGACAGGGGGTATGCCGGAAATTTTGAAATTATCAAACAGTTTTTCGACGACGACCCCTACAAGGGCGACACCCTTTTCGCCAAAATGATCAATTGCCTGGCCTTGAGCCTTGACGCGGTCACAGCCCATCAGGACCGGATCAATTTTTTGTATGACAATCTGATCGCCATGTATGAACAGACTGAAAAACCGTTCTCATTTTTTGTCCTGGGGTCGGGCCCCGGGGAAGAGATCCTGCGGTTTGTTGACCAAACACCGTTTACGCCGGAAAAACCGGTCCACGCGGCACTGCTTGATATGGATGCCTTTGCCCTGGTTGATTTTAAAGATCATATTCAGTATCTGGATATCAACCATTTCGAGCTGACCACGCTGAACCATAACCTTCTGAGCATTATTGCCGGCCGCGGAAAAGACCCGGTAGATACGAAATTTTCACTCACCTATTGTGCCGGTATGTTCGACTATTTTTCACTGAAAGTCTGCAAACGGATTATCCGTTACATGATCAAACATACCCAGCCGGGAGGTGTCGTCATTGTGACCAATGTCCATAAAAATTGTTTTTCAAGAGCATTCATGGATTACGGCGGCGAATGGGAACTGGTACTTCGTGATGAGAAGGATATGGTCAGCATTGTGCCTGAAGGCCTTGCCCATGATATTTTCCGTGATGAAAACGGCGCCAACATGTATATGAAGATATTTGTACCCGGTTCATTTTCTGACTAGCGTCCTGGCCGGGCACAGCCTGAACCAATCCGGCAAGTAACATAAAAAGGTTTTAAAGTTTTAGGTTTTAGGGTTTTAAACGGCCCTTTTTTAATGGCTGCCACGGGAGTCAGGGGCTCTACGGGCCGAAGAGATCGTTTATGAACGCCCCTGTGCCTGCCCTGATGAACGACAACCACAGGGGGTTGCCCCTACAGGCCGTGGTATGCGTTCATGAAATCGTTATGTGCGTTCATGAAATCGAGGTCTGCGTTCATTAATATTGTAGGGGCAGGCCCCCGTGCCTGCCCTGATGAAGGGCAACCACAGGGGGTTGCCCCTACAGGCCGTGGTATGCGTTCATGAAATCGTTGTGTGCGTTCATGAAATCGAGGTATGCGTTCATTAATATTGTAGGGGCAGGCCCCCGTGCCTGTCCAGGTGAAGGGCAACCACAGGGGGTTGCCCCTACAGTCCGTGGTATGCGTTCATGAAATCGAGACATGCGTTCATTAATATTGTAGGGGCAGGCCCCCGTGCCTGTCCAGGTGAAGGGCAACCACAGGGGGTTGCCCCTACAGGCGGACCTTATCTGTTACTGCTCGTGTATCAAATTGACAGCCGGAATCATTCCATCCTATAATAGAAGTTATTGCAGGTTTTCGATGACATTCCACCTGCGCGTTTTTTCATACATCACCAGATGAATATTTTCAGGAGGGAGCCATGAAACGCTCTATTGTAACCCAGGTCTTACCTATCTTTTTAGCGGTCTGTCTGATCCCCGCAGCGGGATTCTGCGAAGATGTCAATATTAAAAAAGACACGGATATTACCATCAGACACACCCGCAGTGTTGAAGGCGTGGCCGATGAAGTCATCAAGATGAAAGACTTTGACTTTGAACTGCAGCAGCGGGAAAGAGACCGCATGAAACAGTGGAATATTGAAGATTCCACCGAGGCGGTCAAGGTGGGTGATGTCTATTATGGGAAAGGCGAACTGGAAGACGCCATTGCGTTTTACCGCATCGCTATCAAGATCGATCCCGCCAATACGGAGGCGCATGAAAAATACGCTTCCGCCCGACAAGAGGAAAGTGAACAGGTCAGCACTCACTACTATCAGGCAATGGAGTATTACCGTAAGGGGATGAATGAAAAAGCCATCGATGAGCTGATCGCCGAACTCAAGGAAAATCCAGACAACGAGGAAGCCAGGATTAAGCTAAACGAAATTGAAAGTGGACAATAAGGAGGCAGGTTATGTTCCGGAACGTTTTTTCCAAAAGCATGTTTTTTATTTTTCTGACCGTTTTGGTCGCGTCATTAGCGGGATGCCGGGCAACCACCCGTGACTATTCACCGGATGACGTTGTTCATTATGATGAAGGTTATGATTTTTCCGATAAGAACGCTATTGTCGATTACCTGGTGTCTTCCCTGGTTTCCAAGCCGCCGCTTGTATCTCGTTATGACCGGCCGGTAATGATTGTGTACGGGGTGGCCAATCGTACCTCGGAACACATTGAAACCAGCGGTATTACCGATGATATCCGAATGAAAATTCTTCAGTCCGGCAAAGCCCGGTTTGTTAACAAGGTTCAACGGGACAATATTGCCGAAGAAACGGCATACCAGTACGGTGGTAATGTCAGTCCGGAAACCCGTCTTCAGCGGGCCCGGCAGATCGGGGCGGAATACATGCTCTCCGGCACCCTGCGTTCCATCAAAAAGAAGCAACCCAAGCAGGTGCGGCTGAAAAAGAAAACCCTTCAATATTACAGTCTGACCCTGGAGCTTACGGACCTGCAGTCCGGTCTGATCGAATGGACGGATAACGCGGAAATCGTCCGGGAATCTTCAAAACCGTTCATCGGCTGGTAACAGCCGGTCGAAATGACGCATGCCTGACATGACCAGATCTTCCGGTACCAACCGGCAACACAGAATTTTTGTCCGCTGGATCTGTTTCCTGCTGATGGGTGCCGGCCTGGCGCTTTGCGGATGCACTTCTTCCAATCTGACCCTGGCCCGGAACGCTTTTTACAGCGGTGATGTCGTCATGGCATCACAGGCGCTGGACGAGCCGGAGAAGGTCGGCTCCCGGGACCGGCTTCTTTATTTTATGGAAAAAGGGACCATTCTGCATTACGGCGGTGATTATGAAGGCAGTGCGGCTATTTTTCTCCAGGCCGCCGCCTTGATCACAGAACAGGAGGTGATCAGTGCCACCCGGCAGGCCGCCTCCATGGTGACAACCGAGTGGCTGACAAAGTACAAAGGCGAATATGTCGAACGGCTTTTTGTCCATACGTTCCAGATGATGAATTATCTGCTGCTGGGTAAGCATGAAAGTGCCCTGGTCGAAGCCAAGCAGGCGCTGGAAGTTTACGACACTTATCCCGAAGCCTGCGACGGCGATTATTTCACAAGGGCTCTGATCGCGCATTGTTTTGAAGCCCTGGACGAAATAAACGGGGCCTATATTGAATATAAGAAACTGGCTGAACTGATGGGGAATCCAGCGCCTGTGGCTGATAAACTCTGTCAACTGGCCAACCGGCTGGGTTTTTACGATGAAGTTGAGCATTTCAGCCAGTTTCTGCCGGACAAAAATGAAGAAAAGAGAGAAAGGCCGATCGGTGAAAGGCTGATATTTTTAAGCCGGGGCAGAGCACCGGTGAAAATTCCGCATGATATTATTCTGCCCGAATCCATTCGCTTTTCTTTTTCCACCTATGAGAACCGGGGCGGTTATTTCCCGGGCCCGGAAATTCCGCCGTTACCGGGGATCGGGACCAGGACCCGGGTTACCACGGATGTCGGCAAGGTACTGCGCGCATCCCTGGATCAACGGCTGGCGCGGATCATCGCCAAGGAAACCGCCCGGGTGGTGGCCAAGGAAGCCATTGCCAACAACATCAATGATAGTGGTGTTGAGTCCCTGGTGCGTATTGCCTTTTTCCTGATGGAAGTGCCTGATACCCGCTGCTGGGAAACCCTGCCCGGGACCCTGACCCTGATCCGGGAGCCTGTTTTTCCGGGAGACAATGAACAGGCCGCGGACGGTCCGGATAACCCTGATCGCTTTTATCGTTATTTTTCAATCAGAAATTGATTACATTACGTTCAGGCATCAGCCGAACACCGCAAACAGCATCCTGCCGACGGTGGTCCAGCCCGGGTCTCCTTCCACAACCTCGCCATGGGAGGTCTCGATGCCCTTGAAAATATCATCCCAGCTGTATGGGGTATCGTTTTTTTTGTAAACAAACAACAACTTGACTTCCACCCGCATGTCCGGTTTTACCGCTCCCAAACGCATTATGGTGACACCACCTGTTTTTTCGATTTCTGTTTTCCGATCCGATTTTCCAAAGTTTTCAGCCTTGGGCATCATAGCCGCTTTTTCATAGGCATCGGTGTAAAAGAGGAGGTCAATGTCGTCCTGGATTTTTCGTCCGGTGTTTCCGATTTCTATAATGTGGCAATCCATGGTAACTGTTTCGGTCTGAACCCGGGGAAGGGTGCGATGATTATACATGGTTTCGTATGCCGGAGTGGACGCAATCCAGACACCGCAGACCAGGAAAATGATCAGCGCCGCCAGGAAAAAGAGAAACCACCTTGTCCCGAATATTTTCGAGAGTGTTTCGCTGAATATTTCAGACATGGCACACCATTTAAAAACTTTCGTTTTTTAAGGGCGGTCAAGCGGCCTGCCGGTCCGCCTGGTATCTTCTTATGGCCTGGTTGACGATAATTAAAACATATATCAATATACCCACAAAGAACATATCATATTTTTGAGCTTGATCGTAGTGGATGGCAGCGGCTACTGCCCCGGGATAAAAGAGCGTAAATGAGGCGGCCAGAAAAAAAGGGATTTCATAAAGCCTGTTTTTTGTCAGGCACCAGCCCTGGACCGCGTTTTCAAAAGCGGCAATACCGATCAGCGCCATGGCGAATAATAGCAGTGCATGGGGCCAGGAGTTGATACCGTGCAGAATCAGTTCCGGGTTAAAGACAAACAGAAAAGCGATAACCGAAGTCCTGATATCGTATAAAAAACCCTGAATGCCGGTCTGGACGGGGTCGGATCCGGCTATGGCGGCGGCAGTATAGGCGGCCAGCCCCACGGGCGGGGTGTCATCGGCCAAAATGCCAAAGTAGAAGCAGAACAGATGCGCGGCCAGGATCGGGATGGCGAAATTGTACAATGCCCCGACCTGGACGATAATCGGTGCCGTCAGGGCGGCCATGACGATATAGGTGGCGGTGGTCGGCAGACCCATGCCGATCAAAAGGCTGGCAACGGCCGTTATCAGCAGCAGAAGAAAGATGTTGCCCATGGCAAGGGTTTCCACGATACCGGAGATCATGCCGCCGATGCCCATGTTGACCACGCCGACAATAATCCCGGCCGCGGCACAGGCCAGGGCTACGGCAATCATGTTGCGGGAACCGATGACCATTCCATCTATGATCAACCGGGCAGCACGTATAAAAGCCATCCTGAAGTCATCTTTGTTTTGCCGGGCGGTCCTGATCTCCTGGTAAACAATGATGAAAAAAAGAACCATGATGGCTCTGAAAGCCGCCATTTCCGGTGAATGGCGCATCACGACCAGTTCGTACAGAAGCATAGCGATGGGAACAAGGTAATGAAGGCCTTTTTTTAAAGTGGGTAGAAAATCCGGAAGATCCTCTTTTGGCATGCCGAAGATGCCGAGTTTGGATGCTTCCAGGTGGCTGATGCAGAACAGGCCGAAATACGAGACAAAAGCCGGAATGGCGGCTGCCTTTATCACTTCCATGTAGGGCAGGTGGACATACTCGGCAATAATAAAAGCGGCCGCGCCCATGATGGGCGGCATTAACTGGCCATCCGAACTGGCGGCCACTTCTATGGCGGCGGCTTTTTTGGCCGGATAACCGATGCGCTTCATCAACGGTATGGTAAACGGTCCGGTGGTAACGATATTGGCGATGCTTGAACCGGATATCATTCCGGTGGCACCACTTGAAACGACGGCCGCCTTGGCGGCTCCGCCCTTATATCGGCCCAGCAGGGACAGGGAGAGATTGGAAAAAAACCGACCGGCCCCGGCTTTATCCAGCAGCGCGCCGAGAAGAACGAACAGGTAAACAATGGAGGCCGATACCTCCAGGGGAATACCGAAAATGCCTTCGGTGGAAAGCGAGATATTGCTGATGTATTTTCTGACGGAGACGCCTTTAAAAGCGAAAATGTCCGGCATATGCTGCCCGGCAAAGGCGTACAGGGTAAAGAGGATCGCGATCACGGAAAGGGCCGGGCCGATGATGCGCCTGGCCGCTTCCAGCAGAAGCACGACCAGGGTGATGCCGGCTGTCAGGTCAAGTGCGTTCGGGATACCGGCCCGGGTGGCAATATTTTCATAATTGATGGACAGGTAAAGGGCGGATATGGCACCGGCCGCCGCCAGAATATAGTCAATTACGGGAATACGATCGGATATGGAAAGAACCCCGGGCAATTTTTTCCGGCGTTTAAGGGCGGGGCTAAGGAGAAAAAGCAAGGCCATGGCGAAGGCCAGGTGGATCGATCTTGCCATGGTGCTGTCCAGCACCAGAAAACCGGCCAGGACCAGTTGAAAAACCGCCCAGGAGACAGCGATGGCGGCAATGAAAAACGATTCAAAATCCCGCGGGTTTCTGAATATGTCCGTTTGTTTATTTTCGATTTTTGCAGAAATACCGTCAGCGTTATTTTGCATAATAAGGCATATAGCACACTATTCCCGAAAACTACAGGGGCACGGCACTCCGTGCCCGCCCCTACGGATGTGTTGCCGGCCGTTCATTGATATTGTAGGGGCAGGCCCCCGTGCCTGCCCTGATGAAGGGCAACCACAGGGGGTTGCCCCTACGGCCCGGGGTATGCGTTCATGAAATCGTGGTATGCGCTCTTTAATAATGTAGGGGCAGGCCCCCGTGCCTGCCCTGATGAAGGGCAACCACAGGGGGTTGCCCCTACGGCCCGGGGTATGCGTTCATGAAATCGTGGTATGCGTTCTTTAATAATGTAGGGGCAGGCCCCCGTGCCTGCCCTGATGAAGGGCAACCACAGGGGGTTGCCCCTACGGCCCGGGGTATGCGTTCATGAAATCGTGGTATGCGTTCTTTAATAATGTAGGGGCAGGCCCCCGTGCCTGCCCTGATGAAGGGCAACCACAGGGGGTTGCCCCTACGGCCCGGGGTATGCGTTCATGAAATCGTGGTATGCGTTCTTTAATAATGTAGGGGCAGGCCCCCGTGCCTGCCCTGATGAAGGGCAACCACAGGGGGTTGCCCCTACGGCCCGGGGTATGCGTTCATGAAATCGTGGTATGCGCTCTTTAATAATGTAGGGGCAGGCCCCCGTGCCTGCCCTGATGAAGGGCAACCACAGGGGGTTGCCCCTACGGCCCGGGGTATGCGTTCATGAAATCGTGGTATACGTTCTTTAATAATGTAGGGGCAGGCCCCCGTGCCTGCCCTGATGAAGGGCAACCACAGGGGGTTGCCCCTACGGGCCGGGGTGATCGTTTATGGATATTACCGGATGCTCATACGGATATTGTAAGGGCAGGTCACCCGTGCCGTGCCCGATAAACGATTTTCTATTTTACCAGGGCGGGTTTGATATGTTTTATCAGATCCGCTTCCCGATAATATTTAAGTGCGCCCTTGTGAACTGGGGCGGAAAGCCCTTTGAGCATATCCTTTTTAGTGAGCGTGGAAAATGCGGGATGAAGCTTTTTGAATTTTTCAAAATTGTCGAAAACTTCTTTGGTAACAGCATAGACGATTTCATCCTCAACCGTTGCCGAACTGACCAGTGTCGCCTTTACCCCGATGGTCCGCACATCGCCGGGGGTTGATTTGTTCGGGTAGTCGTCGCCGGAAATGACGGATTCGGCGTAGTAGCTGTATTTTTCAAGGAGCCGGTCGATACCGGTTCCCACTATGGGGATAATATTCACCTTGATTCTGCCTGAAGTGGATTCTTTGATATTGCCGTTGGGATGGCCCACGGTATAAAAAAAAGCATCGATTTTTTCATCCTGCACAAGGCCCGGTGCTTCAACCGCTTTGACCTGTTCGGCATGGATGTCTTCCAGGTCAAGGCCGAACGCGGACAACACGTCAATGGCGTTCTGCCGCTGGCCGGATCCCGGGTTGCCGATGTTGACCCGTTTTTGTTTTAAAGCGGACACGGTTTTAATGCCGCTGTCTGCGGATACCACCAGGGTAATGGATTCGGGGTGCAACGAAAAAACCGAGCGAAGCGCTTTCTGCGGCCCGCGTTTTTCCCACTCGGCCAGGCCGTTGTAAGCCTGAAACTGACGGTCCGACTGGGCCACGCCGAACTCCAGGTCGCCGCTTAAAACCGCGTTGATATTGTAAACCGAACCGGAAGTGGATTCAACGGTTGCCTTGATGTCGTATCGGGCGGCTTTTTTATTGATCATCCTGGAGATGGCGCCGCCGGCCGGGTAATAAACCCCGGTCACGCCGCCCGTGCCGATGGTGACGAATCGTCTGGCAGAAGCCGGGACGCTGAACAGCAAACCAAGACATAATACCCATAACAGCACTGATGGTCTTTTCGTCATTTTTAAATCCTGTGCGCTGGCTTTGAAAAAAGTATTTAAAATTGAAGTTTTAAAAATAACATGGCGGTTGCCGGCGTTCAATATAAATACTTTTTTGTTTAATCAGGCCGGATATTGCCACGGGTATACGAAAAATAGATGCCGACCAGGCAAAGGGCGCAACAGGTGGCAAAACCAAGCCTGGTGGACAACAGGAACCGGTCGTATTGGTCCGGCGTAATGGCTTCTCCGCCGATGAGAATGGCCAGGTACATGGTGGCAATAGCCATGCTGAGCATCTGGCCGATCAGCCGCATGGTGGCCACGGTGCCCGAGGCCAGGCCGTAATGGGCCGGCTGTACGCTGCTCATGATGGCGTTCATGTTGGGCGAGGAAAAAAGGGCGAATCCCAGTCCCAGTCCCAGCAGGGTGGTGACAATATAGGCAATGGTCGTGGTCGAAGTGATCCAGGCCAGAGAGAACAGGCCGGCGGCGCACATGGCCATGCCGATGGAGGCAATGACACCGGGCTCAAACCGATCGGAAAGCCGGCCGGCCAGGGGTGAGAACAGGGCCATCATGATCGGCTGGGTGATCAGGACCAGCCCGGTGGTCTGCGGCGTCAGGCCCTTGATGTATTGCAGGTAAAGGCTCAGGTAAAAGGCAATGGCAAAGGTGGCGGCATAGTTGATCAGGGCGGCCAGGCCGGAAAATGAGAACCCCCGGTTGTTTCGGAAAAGGCTGATTTCTACTACCGGAAAATCAGCGATGGTTTCCTGCCGGATAAAGATCGCAAAGGCCGCCATGCTGACGACAACCATGATGATGCCTGAGGTTTCAGGCATTTTCGAAAGACCCAGCATAAAAAAGACCAGTGAAGCGGCATAAAAAAAGACGCCGGTCAGATCCAGGGACTGACCTTTGGCTACCACCCATTCATCTTTTATCATGGTGACGGCCAGGTAAAACGACAGGAGGCCCAGGGGAAAGGTCACGATAAAAATGCTGCGCCATCCCCAGGCAGCCGTCAGGTAGCCTGCGGCAAAAGGTCCCGTGGAAAGGCCCATATATACAGCCGCCACCGTGATACCGATGGCCCGGCCGCGTTCGGACAAGGGGAAGACGGCCGCGATAATGGCAATACCGGTGGTGGAGATCATGGCAGCGCCGACGCCTTGCACCATTCTTAAGGCAATTACCATCCATATGGAGGGCGCCAGGGCGATGGTAACGGTTGACAGGGTGAACAGGGCAATACCGGTTACAAATATTTTTTTGCGGCCGGTCATGTCCGCGATTTTAGCGATGGGCACCAGCATGATCGCCGTCGACAACAGGTAGGCATTGGCCACCCAGCTCAACAAAACGGCCCCGGCGGAAAACTCACGGCCGATGGCCGGCAGAATAATGTTGACACCCGAGACCATGAACGGCCCCATGAATGTCGTGGCGGTTACAACCAGCAGCAGGGCGGATTTAGACGTTTTGACCTGTTCCATAAAGCTTAGCTTTTTTGCCTTGCAGCCGATATGGTGATCAGGATCGCCAACCCGAAGCAGGCAACCGCGCTGAACAACAGCACAAAAACGTTTTTCGGCATTCCGGTTTTCAGCACCGACACACCGGGATCATCCGGATTGTAAAAAACGGACACTTCTCCACCGGCAGGGTATTTGCGAAGGACGTCCCTGGCCCCGCTCAACGTCTTCTGGTACATGTCCGAGGCTGAGATGCGGTTGCCGGCATATTGCCTGCCGGCAACTTTATAGGTGTATTTAACCGAGGGGGAATATTGTGTGCGGTCGTCCACCCGGCGTGATTCGGCCCGTGAGTAAGTGATCTTTCCGGTGACCTGTGGCCAGTTTGCGCTTTTTTTGCCGATCGAGTATCGGAAAAGGCCGAAGCCGCCCAAAATCAGTCCGAAAATGATCAAAACTGCGACCAGAATGACGGCATCACTTTTTTTGTTTGTTGCTGCCCTGGTTTCGTCTGTCATGATAGATGCCTCGCTTTGTATTTTAAAACGTATCGTGTCGCGGACCAGGTGGATGGATATTTTAAGGTGCCGCAATCATCAGAATTTATCGGAAGCAAAAAGTGAAGTCAAGGACGGTGAAAGGCGTATCACAGGGTATCGATCAGGTTTCCGATAGTCGTGCTTTCATACCCGGGGATGGCGGCGATCTCTTCGCGCAGAGCCCGGGACTGGAGAGTGTCAAGCATGATGCGGATGGTCGGATGATCCATCAGGTCGTCGGGGACGATCAGGTCACAGCGCACGGTCTCAACAGGAACAAAGTCCAGGTGAAACATTTCAGCAACTACATGAAGGCCGAGGGCGACATCGGCCAGACCGGCAGCCACCCATTGCGCGCCCTGGTTGTGGGTATTGACTTCATTGCCGTAACCCCTGACAGCTGAAATCGGGATGCCGGCCTTTGCCAGCTGGTCATCCAGCAAAAGGCGCAAGGCCGCGCCGCATTCCCGGTTGACCATGTCGACGTTCCTGTCAGCCAGGTCGGCCACAGAATGGATGTTGTGGGGGTTGCCCCGGGCAACGATCAGGCCTTCATCCATGCGGGTAAAACCGATCACCTTGCCGCTCATGCCGGGCAGCATTTTACGGGCGACCACTACGTTGGATTCCCCGTCTTCGGTATTATGAAGATGAATGCCGCCCACATGGGCGCGTCCGGCGGAAAGGGCCTGCATGGCGGCATAGCTGGAGGCAAAACAGCAATATACCCGGGCACCCGAAAAGGCGCGGGCCACATGCCCCCCCAGAATGGTAAACGCCGGGTCGCAACCGAAGAGCAGGACGGTTCTTTCCAGTATGTCGTCCGGACAATACACCCTGGCGGTCCGGTTGTCATCTTCCAGCAGGGCGTCAGCCGCCGGCAGCCCGCTGTTAAACAGGATATTGCCGGTGATGGGAACGCCGGTCAGCTTTCCCCGAAGATAGGCCGCCAGGAGTCGACGCGTACCCGATGAATCCTCTCCCACGATATCCACGGGCTGGCTTTTGCCGTAAATCTCCTCGTTGAAAAGGGTCTCCACCGAACATTCCAGGCAGCGGGCCAGTCTCAGAGACACGCCTGTGTTGGGCAGGTAGCGGCCGGACTCGATATCGTATATCGCCTGACGCTTGACCCCGACCGCTTTGGCCAGGTCTGCCTGGGACAGGCCTTTGGCCTGGCGGTACGTCTTGACATGACAGGTTATTTTGGGCTTTTTTTCGTCCATTATTTTGCCTCAAATGACGTTTTTAAAATTAGACTTGACATTTAGAAACATAGAAAATAAGTCTTATCCAGTCAATTGACGTTTGTAGACGACATATTTTGTTATTATAGCCGGGTTGTTAACATGTTGCAATCAAAAAAGAAACACGCGGGGACAGGAGATATCAGAATGGGAAAGGTCACTTACAAGCTGATACCGTTGGTTTTCCTGGTTTTTTTAACGCAAGTCATTCCGGGATCCTGTTTGGCCGATTCAGCTGACAAAACACTCGTTTTTGGCGCCGATGTCCGGCTTCGATATGAATTTCAGGACAATTTCAACCAGCTTGCTTATGGCGAAAATCCGGTTAAAGGATCGTCCAGCGACGGATTTCTGTTGGGACGACTTCGGGCCGGTTTCGATTACACCCCCTGCAACCATTTTCACCTGGCGCTCTGGCTGCAGGACGCCGAAGCATGGGGCCTGGCGCTGGCAGACAGTGATTTCCATAAAGGGAAGTTCGGCCAGCAACACAACCCCGACAAGGATCGATGGGAATTATGGGATTCGTACCTGGAATTCAAGAACCTTTTTGATGATACATTCTCTGTCAAAGCCGGGAGGCAGCGTATTTTTTACGGTGACAAGCGGGTGTTCGGCCCCGGCGAATGGGGGAACAGCGGCCGCTGGATCTGGGACGCCGTTAAGTTGTCCTATCAATTCAACCATGGCTTTGTAGACGCTTATTACGGCAAAACCCAGCTCCATGATCCCAACGCTTTCAGCCTCAATCATCGTCATGGATTTGAAAGTGCCGGTATCTATAGTCAATTCAAGTCTCCGGTGAAACTGATCCCCATTGTGCTGGAACCGTTTATGATGACCCGGGTAGATGATCACGACCTTTACAAAGGAGAAGATCAGGCCATGGGCGACGTTGATTCCTGGTACTGGGGTTTCCGGGCCTTTAAAAAGAATTTCTTTGGTTTTGATTATGATTTTACGTATATTCGCCAGGCCGGAGATTATGCCGATGACGACATCGATGCCTGTGGCTATCACGCGCTGCTGGCCTATACGTGTAAACAGGTAAGCCTGGAACCCAGGATCAGCCTTGAGTACAGTTATGCTTCGGGTGATGATGACCCGGCTGACGGTGATCACGAGACGTTTGACGCCGCTTTCGGTGCCCGGGATAAAATGTACGGCCGCATGAATCTTTTTCACTGGCAGAACTTAAAGGATGCCCAGGTGAATTTTGAGGTTAAACCGATCGAGTGGCTTTCCCTCAAGGCGGAAATCCATCAGTTCCGGCTGGCGCAAAAAGAGGATGCCTGGTATCTCAATGCCCAGGCCTATCGGGACAAAAGCGGTCAATCAGGAGACGAGGTAGGGCGGGAAGTGGATATCGTGGCGGTGATCAATTTTTTCCCCAGCCACTGCATTCAGGCCGGTTTCGGTCATTTCCGACCGGATGAATTTGCCAGGGCCGTTGCTTCGGACAAGAACAGTAACTGGGTGTTTGTGCAGTGGGAGTATAAGTTTTCCCGGAAGGTATTATAGTGTGCAATTCATTACCGTTGCATATACGTTTCTGTTTAAATTTTTCATCACAAGTATCAATACAGCTGAAAAGAGAAAGTAGGGGCAACCCCCTGTGGTTGCCCTGGGCTGGGCAGGCACAGGGGCCTGCCCCTACGAAATGAAAGGGCCTGCCACTACAAAAAGAACAATGATGATTTACACCCGTATTTTAGCCCTGATTAGCTAAGATGATTTTATGTGGGAGACATATCATGGCTTTAAGAAAAACAATTGCGGCCTTACTCATGTGTGTGTTTGTTATCGGTTCGACACCGGTCCGTTCAGAGGTGGTGACGATTTCGGTGGCCGGCAGCATGACCGATGTTTTCAAGAAGCTGGCCGGTGCTTTTGAGCAGGCCAATCCGGACATCACCGTACAGCTTAATTTCGCCTCATCAGGGGCCCTGGCCAAGCAGATCAGCCAGGGTGCGCCGGCCGACATATTCGTGTCGGCCAACACCAACTGGATGGATTACCTGGTCGAAAAAAGGCTTGTTGATGCTGCCGATATCCGGATATTGGCGCACAACAGCCTGGTTTTTATCGGTGGAAAAGATAAAAAAGTCAGTACGCTGCAGGATCTGGCCGGATTTGATCGTATCGCCCTGGGCAGCCCGGCCAGCGTTCCGGCAGGAAAATATGCCGAGCAGGCCATGCGGTCGGTTGGTGTGTATGCGTCGCTGCTGGCTGCAAACAAGTTTATTATGGCCAAGGATGTCCGGCAGGCCCTGATGTATGCCGACAGGGGAGAAGCCGACGGCGCTTTTGTATACCGCACCGACGCGCTGCTGGCCGAAAAAGCGGTTATCCTGCTGGCGGTGCCGTCAAGTCTCTATCCGCGTATCGATTATCCCCTGGCCGTGACCATGTCGGGCAGGAACAAGCAGGCCGCCCGGCAAGTGTTTTCGTTTTTGAACGGTAAAGACGCCCTGGCAATAATCGAGTCGTTCGGTTTTGTGGCACCGGACGCAAAGTAGGGACACCCCCGATAAGCGCTAAGTCGCTTTAATATGTAAAGGTTAAGGAAAATAGGTTTGAACATCGGAAAAGAGAAAGAAATTGTAATCAAGTTTTTTAAAATTGACAGAATGCCTCATTGGATGTTCGATGTTGGATGTTCGATGTTGGACGTTCAATGTTCAACGTTTATTCTAAAAACGACTAAGCGTCTATAAAGCACCACTAAAAGAATAAAGGATCGTTCATGCTTGTGCTGGGACCGGAGAACATATCAGCCATTGTGCTGTCCATGAAGGTGGCCACGGCCGCCACCCTGTTGTCGGTGCCGCTGGGTTTTTTCGCGGCCTATCTTCTGGTTTTTTCCCGGGTGCCCGGCAAAATCCTTCTGGACGGCCTGTTCAACCTGCCCCTGGTGCTGCCGCCGGTAGTGGTCGGTTATTTACTGCTGCTGCTGCTGGGCCAATCCGGTCTCGGGCCGTTCCTGGCCACGTTCGACATCCGGGTAATTTTTACCCTCAAAGGAGCGGTCATCGCCTCGGCCGTGGTGGGGTTTCCGCTGCTGGTCCGGTCCCTGCGCATCGGTATGGAAGATATCGACGAACATTATCTCCTGGCTGCCCGGACGCTGGGTGCCGGGTGGTGGGACACGCTGCTGACCGTGATCCTGCCGCTTTCGGGCCGCGCCCTGGTGGCCGGTATGACCCTCATGTTTGCCCGCAGCCTGGGAGAATTCGGGGCGACCATCATTCTGGCCGGCAATATCCCCGGTGTTACCCAGACCATCCCCCTGGCCATTTACGATTACACCAACACCCCGGGCGGTGACCGTATGGCACTTTCCCTGTGCCTGGTTTCCATGGTGCTGTCTTTTGCCGTACTCATGGTCAGCGAAGCCATGACCCGATCGTTTCAAAAAAAGGGCAGGGCATGAAACTTCAGGTATCGGTTGAAAAACGGTTCAAGAATTTTTTTTTAAAGGCCGATTTTGTGGAGTCGGGCAACCGCACCGGTATCTTCGGACCTTCCGGCAGCGGCAAGTCGACCCTGGTATATCTGCTGGCCGGGCTCATGAAACCGGACCGGGGGGGCATTCGACTGAACGGCCACACCCTGTTTGACGCTGAGGAACACCTCCATGTGCCCACGGAAAAACGGCGCATCGGCGTTGTTTTCCAGCAGGCCCATCTGTTCCCACACCTGAGTGTCCGGAGAAACCTGTTGTACGGATTCAGACGTATTCCAAAACAGGACCGTAAAATTGCGCCCGAAGACCTGATCAATGTCCTGGCCCTGGATCATCTGCTGGATCGCAGCCCCAACCGCTTGTCCGGCGGGGAGCGACAGCGGGTGGCCCTGGGGCGGACCATCCTGGCCTGTCCGCGGCTGATTCTGATGGATGAACCATTGACCGGCCTGGACCGGAAGCTGAAATTTCAGATTATTCCTTACTTGCGAAAAGTGTTTGACGCCTTTGATATTCCGCTGATGTTCATCAGTCATTCCATCCAGGAAATGCGGCTGATGACCGATGATGTCCTGGCCTTTGACCATGGGCGCCTCCTGAACAGGATGTCGTCGGAAGCCCTGGCGCGTCAGAACCTGATGACCGGAAGCGGCGGCTATATGAACCTGGTCATTTTATCGGATCCCCGCCCCCACAATTCAATTTATCAATACCGGTGGGGACAGAGCAGCTTGATCCTTACCGAACCCGGTCAGCCCGGGGAAAACCAGTTTGAACTGCCATCCCGGGAAATCATGCTTTTCAAGCGGCACCCGGAAGCTTCAAGTGCGAGGAACCTGCTGGACTGTACCGTGACGGACATTTTTCCGGTCGGCAACCGGGTTGGAGTGGAACTGGCCTGTCACGATCAAAAACTGATATGCCAGGTGGTGCCCGAATCCGTTGACGAATTGGGTATCACAAAGGGTGAAACCGTTGTGGCGGGCATCAAGGCGTCGGCCTTTAGAAAGTTGTTTTAACGATGGCATCTTTATTTTATCAAATGAAGGGAGATGTAATGCGGCAATGTTGTTTCCATACGGCTGTTGTGATCGTTTTAATCCTCAGTTGTCGAATAACCGTGTACGCGGAAGGTGCTTCAACGTTAAAACAGGAGAACGTGACGCTCAACATGGCGGTGGAATTCATGGACCATGCCGCTGCCGCCTTTATCTGCAATGATCAGGGCTGGTTTGAACAATCCGGTCTGAATGTAAAAAGTTATGAGAGTTACAATACCGGCATGGCACTGGCCGCGGCTCTTGCCAGAGGCGATGTCCAGGTCGCTTATCTCTGCCTGGTACCGGCCATCAATGCGTTTATCAATGCCGGGGTCCCGATCAAAATTGTTGCCGGTACCCATCAGTACGGATACGGACTGGTGGTAGATGACAGGGCCGTTAAATCTGTTCAGGACCTTGAAAAAGAAGGCATCCGGCTGGGCTGCGTCAGAGAGGGCGGGGCTGTTGATGTGCTGTTACGAAGAATCATCGAGACGTATGGTCTTGACGTGGACAAAGTGCTCAAAAACGTACGGCGCATGCCGCCGGCAAAACAGCTGCTGGCGGTTCAGACCGGGCAACTGGATGCCGCCGTGCTGCCTGAACAATGGACGACCATGGCCGAGGCTTCGGGCTTCAAAATGCTCCTGATGGCCCAGGATGTATGGCCGCAAATGCAGGGAAGTGTTCTCGCGGTTCGGCACGACCTGATGACCCGTCATCCGGATGTGGTTCGAAAACTGGTTGATTTGCTGAAACGGGCCAATGAATTGATCAACCAGGACCCGCGCAAGGCCGCCGAAATCGTTTCCAGGCAGATGCAACTTGCGGGCCCGGCTCTTGTTCAAAAAGGATTCAAGGCTGACGGTCATTCCGCGATTGCGCCCGACATATTGGCGCGTTCAATGAAACGATTGGTGTATACGATTGATATTGATCCGGGACAGGTCCAGCTGACTATAGATTATATGGCCGATTTGGGTTACATTAAAAAACGATTTGCGGCTGAAGATATCCTTGACTTGAGGTTTATTGAAAATGCCCGGAGCCAATAAACGGTCCGCCGGATGGGGGCTATTGCCCATATTCGTTTTTCTGGGGTTATGGGAAGTGACGGCGCGGTTGAATCTGCTGCCCGGACACTTTTTTCTGCCCCCGTTTTCCGAGGTGTTGTCCCAATTTTACGTTTTGAGTGTGAACGGTGTGCTGGGTAAAAACTTTCTCAGCAGCCTGGTTCGCGTGCTGGCCGGATTTTTGGCTGGTTCAACCGCCGGTCTGATTGTCGGTACCCTGATGGGATGGCGTTCGACTATTGATAAGTCCTTCAGCCCGATTATCAGTCTGTTTTATCCCATCCCGGCCCTGGGATGGATACCATTACTGATGTTGTGGGTCGGCATCAATGAAATGCTGCCCATTATCCTGATTTTCATCTGTTCCTTTTTCCCGATGCTGTACAACACGATTACGGGCATTAAAACCGTTGACCGGGATTATATCCTGGTGGCCCGGACGCTTGGCGCATCGGAAGGCCGCATCCTGTTCCGTGTTACTCTGCCATTGGCCCTGCCCAATATATTTACCGGTCTCAGGCTGGAAGCCGGCATGGCCTGGCGGACGGTGATTGCCGCTGAAATGGTGGCCATTCCCACCGGTATCGGGGCATTGCTGATGAAAGCGGAAAGCCTGATGCGTATTGACATCATCATTGTCTGCCTGACCATACTGGCCGTCATGTGCCTGGCGTTTGAAAAAATTTTTATTTTTATTGAAAACCGGTTGACATCAAACTGGCGGCAGAGCGTATGACAGAACATTATCTTCAGGTCAACAAATTAACGGTTACGCTGGGAAGATTTTCCCTGAAAAACATTCAGCTTTCCTGCGGTAAGGGGGAATACCACGTGCTGCTGGGGCCGACCGGCAGCGGCAAGTCGACTTTGATGAAATGCATGCTGGGTTTTTTTCGCCTCGGCCGCGACACGATCTATTTAAACGGTAAAGATATCAGCCAGTATCGCCCGGAAGAACGGCGCATGGGGTATGTTCCCCAGAATTATTCGCTGTTTCCTCACCTGAAGGTCGAAGCGAATATCCGTTTCGGGTTGTGTTGCAAAAAACATGATGCCTCAGCCGCAGACCAGGTGGTCAACCGGCTGTGCAACATGCTGGGGATTGACGGCCTTCGTAACAGGCGCATTCGTCACCTGTCCGGCGGAGAACGACAGAAAGTCGCCCTGGCCCGTGCCCTGGCCATTCAACCCGACGTGATCTTTTTAGATGAGCCGTTCTCATCCATAGATGAGGGCGGCCGGCGTGACCTCTGGGTGGAGATGAAAAAAATCATCAACGAAATCGGCATTACCACGTTTCATATTACCCATAACCTGGAAGAAGCATACAGCCTGGGAGAACGGTTGTCGGTCATGCTGAACGGCAGGATTCATCAGAGTGCCGCCAAAAAGGAAATATTTGAATGTCCGGCAACCCGGGCCATAGCGGCGTTTTTGAACTACCGCAATCTTTTTTCGGGAACGGCCCGTCCGCACGAGGCCGGAACGGTTGTCGATACCGGTGCTTTCAAGGTCGTTCTTAATCGCGGGATCGCACCGGACAAGAGGGTCGATCTCTGCATACGGCAGCAGGACATTAAGATTATCAAGCCGGGATCACCATTGAAAGATGCCTTAAAGCACAATGTCCTGGCCGGCTGTGTCGTCTCCGTGTTCCCCTTTCCGGAATACTGCCTGCTCCATTTCAGGATTGATAACAGCCCGCGGGAATTTGATTTTGAAATCAAGCTGCCGCCTTACCTGAAAGAGCGGTACGATCTCTTCCCGGGAAAAGCCATCCAGGTGGGGTTGTGGGAACCGAACATTATTGTGTTTGATTGATCCCCTGATTCGTGTTCAACCGTTCGTCTTCCGGTCCAGTCGCATAAATAACATAGCGTTAAAGGTGTTAGGTTTTAGGTGTTAAGGTTTTAAGGTTTGTTATGTATCGTCTCGTAGGGGCGACCGGCGGGTCGCCCCTACAGGCCGGGGTTTAGTGTTCGGTGTAGGGGCACGGCGTGCCGTGCCCTTTTGTTAAGGTTTGAGATCATTCGCAAATGTCGCTGGCGCAACTCGGCCCGGGCATGGTAGGGGCAGGCCCCCGTGCCTGCCCGGTGAAGGGCAACCACAGGGGGTTGCCCCTACGGATCGGGGTGGGCGTTCATGGATAATGCAGGGGCAGGCCCCTGTGCCTGCCCGGTGAAGGGCAACCACGGGGGGTTGCCCCAAAGGTTTATATTAAGACGTTTTCAAAAGCGCCTTAATCTGGTCGTCCGCTTCGCTATCGGTTTCCAGGGGCACCCGCATGCTTTCCAGGCAGCGGGTCAGCATGTTGAAATAGCTGCAGCATAGGATCAGCGCGGCCGCGCCGTGATTGCCGTACCGGTCTTTGATGGCCATCAGCATTTCGTCCCCAAGACGGCCTTCCCTGGTGATTTCGTCTGCCACCCGGCAGAGCAGGTTGCCTTCCGCGTCAAGGGAGGTGACCGGATTTTCTTTTTTGATGATATCGATATCTTTGTCGGTAAGGCCGGTCATCAAGCCGACGGTCACGTGGTGAGACCAGGCATACTCGCACCGAAGCACACCGACCACGCGCAAGACGGCGATCTCCCGCAGGCGGGCGTCAAAGTCGGTACCGGACAGCACCGATCCGGCCAGGTCAAGAAAGCCTTTAAAACTGTTCTGGACCAGGGCCATCATGCGAAAGGCGTTTAAGGGCGGCAACAGCTTCAACAGATCGGCGGTTTCCTGCGGCAATTCGTCAATCGCCGGCAAGTCGATGCATGGTTCCATAGCATAATCCTTTCAGGTCAGTTAGATATATTCGGACGGCTTTGTTATCAGGTTAAATTAATACAAGGGGTCAATAAGTTGTCGTTCACTTGAACCCTGGACCCCTTGAATCCTTGAACCCTTTAAACATTAAAGTCCATTATGCTCTTTTAAAACTGAGTAAGTTTTTAATTTAAATTAAAAGCCCTACAACTGTCCCTGTCATGCAGGTGGCCATGGTACCGGCCAGAATAGAACGGAACCCCAGGGAGACGATTTCGCCTCTTCGTTCCGGCGCCATGGTGCCCATTCCGCCGATCATGATGCCCAGGCTGCCCGGATTGGCAAAACCGCACATGGCATAGGTCATGATCATCAGGCTTTTGGGGCTCAAAGCACCTTCAGGAAGCTGGGCCATGTTCAGGTAGGCCAGCATTTCGTTTAATATGGTTTTGATGCCCATTAGCGATCCGGCCGTAAACGATTCTTTCCAGGGGATGCCCATGAGCCAGGCCACCGGCGCCATGAGAACACCCAGAATGCGTTCTAAGGTCAAGGGGCTTTCTCCTGTACCGGGCATGTAGCTGAGCCCGATGTTGAACAGCTTTACAAGGGCCACCAGCACGATCAGCATGGCCACGATGTTGATCAGCAGTTCAACACCCTGAATCGTTCCCTGGGTAACAGCGTCCATGGTGCTCTTGGCGTTTTGCGGGAGAATAAAGTTCCCGGCGGTTGGAGAAGATGTCTCCGGGACCATTATCTTGGCGATGGTAATGGCCGCCGGAACGCTGATTACCGAAGCCGTCAGGATATGGCCCATGCCGTTGGGTATGATCCCGCTGATAAAACCGGCATACACCACCATAACGGTACCGGCGATGGTGGCCATACCGCAGGTCATGATACAGAAAATTTCACTGCGGGTCATGTCTTTTAAGTAAGGCCGGATCAGCAGGGGGGATTCGACCATGCCGACAAAGATGTTGGCGGAAAGACCGACACCTTCGGCACCGCCGATGTTGGCGGATTTTTGCAGGAGCCAGGAAAAACTCCTGACGATGGCCGGCAGGATTTTCCAGTAAAAAAGTATCGCCGACAGGGCGCTCATGATTAAAACAAGGGGCAGGGCCTGGAAAGCCAGAATAAAGGTTGCTCCCGGGTCGGTCATTTCAAAAGGGGACGGCAACTTGCCGCCTACGTAACCAAAGACAAACCCGGTGCCTTCGATGGTCGCGGTTTGAAGAGCCAGGACAATTTTATTCAGCATTTTAAAGAACTGGAGAGAACCCGGGGTTTTCAGCAGGATAACCGCCAGCAGGAATTGAAGTCCGACCCCGACCAAAATGACTTTGATCCGGACCTGTCGCCTGTTTTCACTGATCAGCCAGGCGATTAGAACAAATACCAGAAGACCGACAATACCTTGCATAAATCCCCTCCGTTTTCCCGTTTTTATAAATAATGAAGCTTATCAATTTTATACCGGATCCCGGCTCACGTAGGGGCAACCCCCTGTGGTTGTCCTTCACCGGGCAGGCACAGGGGCCTGCCCCTACAATGCCCATGGACGACCGGCAATATTCATGAACGCTCTCCCCGGCCCGTAGGGGCAACCCCCCGTGGTTGCCCTTCACCGGGCAGGCACGGGGGGCCTGCCCCTACAATGCCCATGGACGACCGGCAATATTCATGAACGCTCTCCCCGGCCCGTAGGGGCAACCCCCCGTGGTTGCCCTTCACCGGGCAGGCACGGGGGCCTGCCCCTACAATGCCCATGGACGACCGGCAATATTCATGAACGCTCTCCCCGGCCCGTAGGGGCAACCCCCCGTGGTTGCCCTTCACCGGGCAGGCACAGGGGCCTGCCCCTACAATGCCCATGGACGACCGGCAATATTCATGAACGCTCTCCCCGGCCCGTAGGGGCAACCCCCTGTGGTTGTCCTTCACCGGGCAGGCACGGGGGCCTGCCCCTACAATGCCCATGGACGACCGGCAATATTCATGAACGCTCTCCCCGGCCCGTAGGGGCAACCCCCCGTGGTTGCCCTTCACCGGGCAGGCACAGGGGCCTGCCCCTACAACAATTGCGAACGTCCTCAAACCTGGAACCTCAAACCCTGAACCCTTAATCACATAACCACTTAATCACATAATCACATAATCACATAACCACTTAATCACCTAAAACTTTAAAACTCTAACACTCTAAAACCTCAAACCCCTCCTAATTGACTGCGACAAACCGGGTTTCGCGATCATTCATACCGCAACGCATCAACCGGATTGAAACCGGCCGCCTTTTGCGCCGGCCAGAGCCCGAATCCGATACCTACGGCAATGGAAAAGGTTGTCGCCAGGACGACGCTGGCCGGCGAGACCATGGTCGTCCAGCCGGCAAAAGTTGAAAGTCCGGTCGCAATACCCACGCCCAGCAGTGTTCCAAGAAGCCCTCCACAGAAGGTCATGACAATGGATTCGATCAGAAACTGCACCATGATATCACGTGAGCGGGCGCCGATGGCAATTCGGAGACCGATCTCCCGGGTTCGTTCCGTCACCGACACCAGCATGATATTCATGATGCCGATACCACCTACCAGCAGTGATATGGCCGCGATGGCCCCCAGTAAAATCCCCATGGTCCGGGTCGTGCTCCCCAGGGTCTCCTGGATCTCACTCAGATCCCGTATGTCGAATGTATCCTCCTGGTTTTTTGAAAGCCGTTGCCTGGTCCGAAGAAGGGACCGGATCGCCTCTTGAGCGGCCGGCATGGAGTCCTGGTCGACAACTTCCGCGTACATGGCATCGATATATTTTTTTCCCAGCACCCGGTACATGGCGGTCGTCACCGGCATCACCACGACATCGTCATTGTCCCGCCAGGCATTCGAGCCTTTTTGCGGCAGAACGCCAATGACGGTGAAGTTAATACGGTTGAATTTAACTGTTTTACCGATAGGGCTTTCCTGTCCGAAAAGTTCTTTGGCCACTGTCAGTCCGATTAACAGGACCTTGTCCCTCTGCCGGAGTTCTGTTTTGGTAAACCACCGGCCGATGGTGGGCATGGAGGCCCGCATGACACCGTAATCATATCCCACGCCTTCGACACGCGTGTTCCAGTTTTTATCCTTATACACCACCTGCCCGCTGCCGCCGACCATGCCGGCAGTGTATCGGAGCAGGTGCAGTTGCTTTACGGCTGTGACGTCGGCATCGGTGAACCGGGCGATATCGCCTCCGGCCGTGTGGATGCCGTGCATGCGTGGGGAGCCGGGCCGGATGGCCAGCAGATTGGAACCCAGGGATTTCAGACTTTCTTCAATGGATGTCTTGGCCCCGCGACCCAGGGCAAGCATGGCGATGACCGCCGCAACCCCGATGAGGATACCCAGGATAGACAGAAAAGACCGCATTTTGTGGGCGAATACCGATGAAAAAGCCTGGCGAAGATGATCGGTAAAGGCAATACGGCCTATTTTAGGGGCGGACATGTCAAACATTTCAGTCCGTTCACCTTCCCCGGGAAAGGGGTTGGTGTTCTTTCTCGTTTCATCGGCAATGATCTCACCATCCCGCATATGGATTACCCGATCGGCATAATCTGCTACTTCTTTTTCATGGGTGACCATTATGATGGTTTTGCCCTCCCGGTTCAGCTGCTTCAGAACATCCATGATATCGGCTTCGCTTTTTGTGTCCAGGTTTCCGGTGGGCTCGTCGGCAAAAATAATGGCCGGATCGTTGATCAGCGCCCGGGCGATGGCAACCCGCTGTTGCTCACCGCCGGACATCTCACCCGGCCTGTGATGCGCTCTTTGGGCCAGCCCTACCTGTGAAAGGCGTTCCAGGGCGAGCTCTTTCAGACCCCGCTTGCCGGCATAAATCAATGGCAGTTCTACGTTATCAACGGCTGAAGATCTTTGCAGTAAATGAAACTGCTGAAACACGAATCCGGCCAGATGGTTTCTGAGGGCAGCCAGGGTGTCGCTGTCCAGTCGGGTGACATCCTTGCCGAACAGGGTGTAAGTGCCGCTGTCGGGCCTGTCCAGCAGGCCCAGTGTGTGCATCAGGGTCGATTTCCCGGAACCGGAGGGCCCCATGATGGCGATAAATTCACCCGCTTCAATGGTCAGGGAAACATTTCGCAGGGCATGTACTTTGACATCACCGGTGCGATAAACCCGGGAGAGATTCTCAATCGCGATAATCATTTTTTCTTTTTCTTGGAGCCAAACGGTAAAAACGGATTACTGCCGGTTTTGTCCTCAGGGACGACGTATTTCTGGCGTTTCACGATGACGATCGTATTTTCATCGATACCGTCGACAATCTCGACCCGGTCGGTATTGGAAAGGCCGATGGTGACTTCTGTTTCAACCGGCTGGGCGGTGTCGGCCTGTTTTGTCAAGACACTTTTTTTACCATTATGTTCGATCAGGGCTTCGACGGGAATCAGTAACACGTTTTCTTTACGTCTAACCGTGATGTCCACATTGGCACTCATTCCGGAACGGAAATAATCGGGTATGAATTCCGGAAAAACGTCGACCTGATAGACGGTCACATTATTGGTAATTGTTGATTCATAGGCGATATGCTCGACAACACCGGGGAGCTGGTTTTCCGGATAAGCGTCCAGGGCAATTACCGCTTTCTGTTCGGGCTTGACCAGGCCGATATCGGTTTCATCCACCTGGGCTTTGACAATCAACCGGTCGGAGAGTACGATTACCGCGTTTGAAGTGGTTATCGTCTGTCCCGGTTCAACCGACCGGACAATCACTTCTCCGTTTATGGGGGAAATCAGGGAAGTTGCTTTATAGACATTCTCCCAGTAATCCATAACCGATTCCCCCTGTCCCCGGGCGGCGTCGAGCAAGGCCGCCCGTTCCGTGGAACTCATGCGGGCCACGATCTGCCCCTTCTTGACCTGATCACCTTCCTTGACCAGCAATTCTTCAATCCGTCCGTTGATGGCCGGCTTGACTTCAAGACGGTTTTTCGGCTCTACAATCCCGGTGGTGGAAATCGAAACCTCCATATCACCGGGGACCGGGTGAATTTCTTCCATGATGAAGTCGGCTGACGGATTTTTTTCGTTCCTGTATCGACTGTACCAGATACCGGCGCCAATAATGATAACGATCAGAACGAGATAGACAATTTTATTTTTTTTCAAGATCATATTCCAGTGTTTCTCCCATCGCCTGAATCCAGTAAGCGTGAGCGGTCAGCGCTTCCGTCAGGTAGGACAGCCAGGTTTTCCGGTCTCTCTCCAGATCATCTTCAATAATGGCCCAGTTATCAAAGGAGATCAATCCGTTTGAATATTCAACCTGTGTGATTCTGGCCCGCTCTTCCGATGCTTTTAAAAAGGCCTCGCCGACAGCGACCCGGTCGACGGCATCCTGAAGATCGGACCAGCCTGTAAACAGGGTGTAAAGTACTTCATGGTAGCCGCTCTTTTCTTCGGCCAGGGCCTGTCTCAGCCCGGAGTCCGCCTTTTTGAGTGCTGCAAATCGGCTGCCGCCCTCAAACAGAGGGATGGATAGAGAAAGGCCGGCCGACCACCTGTCCCGTTCCGGCGGCCAGTCCGAATCGCTCCTGCCGGCCGACGCTTCGGCGTAAATCTGAGGGAAAAAATCGGATTTCGCGATGTCTTTTTCTGACCGGGCAATATCCTTTTGCGCCACCAGTTCTTGTAAAAACGGTGTCTCATGGGCCAGTTTTTCAAAGTCCGGGATGCCGGAACCGATTTCCGGCAATGTCATGTCTCCGACAATAGAGATCGACTCTCCGGTACTTCGGCCCAGCTCCCTGGCCAGACGCCAGCGGGCCAGTTCAATAGCCCGCCTGGAAGATTGAATTTCATATTCGGCCTGGGCCAGGTTGGCCCTGGCGGACAGCAACGATCCCCGGTGTTCCCGGCCGGCTTCGTAGCGGAGTTCGACCAGCCCCAGGTTCTGCTTCCGTCTTTCGGCGATTTCTTCTGTAATGGAGAGCAGCTTGCGGGCCTGAAGCAGTTTGATGAAGGCGACGCGAAGATCCAGTCGTATGCGTGATGAAACCAAATCGTAAGCAAACTGCCCGGCGGTTACGGCCGTCCGGGATGAGGCGAGCTGGTTGGCTGTCCGGCTGCCGTCATAAAGCAGTTGCCGGCCGCTGATGCTGTACCCGTGAGAACTGGTGGCGGGTTGGTCGTCACTGTCGCTGCGGCTGCTGTTAATAGAAGCGCTGACCTGGGGCAGGGCGGCGCTTCGGACGATATCCTCGTTGACCATGGCCTGGTTTAACTGTTCCCTGGCTGAGCGCAGGTCGGGATGGGAGATTAATGCTTCCCTGACGCACGCTTCCCAGGAAAAAGGCCCTTCTTCCGCGAACAGGAGTTGCCCCGACAACCCGCAGATAAATGGAATCAGGGCTGTTATCATGATGATACGAAAAAATCCGGCCGGCCGGGCCGGGAAAGTTCCCGGGCAAAAAAGATGCAAAGCAATCCTCTACAGACTTGTTGAAAACGATCCGTTTTTTCAGCATAATCTCTGTTTTCGGCCAGATTGTCAAGAGTTAAGCCGGAAGGCGCAGGATACAAATTCATGTAGGGGCACGGCGTGCCGTGCCCGATTGTAAATTATGTCCATTCAGGGCTCCCCCCTGTGGCTGCCCTTTGATTAAAAAGCATGAAATATCAGGGGCAGGTTTACAACCGAGGCTGATTAAAGTAAGTTTGAAATTAAAACCAGTGACTTCTTTACAGGATTCCCTTTTATGCCTGTCTCCAACATTGAACGCCTGCGGCAATTCTACAGCCGATTCAAGGCCGGTGATCGTGTGCTGGTGGTTATTAATGCCGACCCTGATGCCATCGCCAGCGCCATGGCCGTGAAAAGACTGTTATGGAAACGGGTGGCTTCCGTAACCCTGAGCAACATCAATGTAATCGAACGACCGGATAACCTTGCCATGGTCCGGTTGCTGACGACCGGTTTGGTCCATATCGGCGGGGTCGACATCAATCAGTATGATCGTTTCGTGATTGTGGATTCTCAGCCCCACCATCATGAATGGTTTTCTGTTTTTAACCCCGATGTGGTGATCGATCATCACCCGCCGGGAAAAACCCCGATTACCGGTTATGCCGATATCCGGCCGGAATACGGGGCCACCTGCACCATGATGGTTGAATATCTGAAAGCAGCCAAAATTTCACCCGCCATCAAACTGGCCACCGCTCTTTACCTGGGCATCAAGGTGGATACCGGTAATTTCGAACGACGTGTGCTGATGGAAGATGTGCGGGCTTTTCAATTCGTCTATCAGCGGGCCAATGTGTATCTTGCCCGGAGAATCGAGCAGGAGGAGATCAAACGGGATTTTTTAAAATATTTTTCAAGGGCCCTGGATCGTCGAACAATCTCGAATAACAGGGTTTTTGCTCACCTGGGGCAGGTGGAAAGCCCGGATGTGTGTGTCATCCTGGCTGATTTTTTCATGCGTGTCAGCGCCATCCGCTGGAGCGTCGTGTCCGGAGTGCATGGCAGAACACTGGTCGTTATTTTCAGAAACGACGGCATCAGCCGGGATGCCGGCAAAACAGCCGCAAAACTGTTCGGGTCCATGGGGGCTGCCGGCGGGCACAAGGGAATGGCCCGGGCCGAAGTCGACCTGGGGGTGTTTTCAAACAAAACAGGCGTTAAAAGCGGACAGGAGATTCAGGAGTGGATAGCGGATCATTTTTAAAGACACCATTAATTCTTAATACTTCATAACGATGTGCGGTTGCCGCAATATTCAATAAACATGATGAGGAGGAGACCATGGCCTATGTTTACGATTATGTCTGTGCAGGATTGACTATCCTTGATATTCTGGGCCGGCATATTGAAAAAATTCCGGAAGGCGGCGCCACGGAAATTATTGACCAGATACGGATTACCCCGGCCGGAACGGCTGCCGGTCCTGCGGTGATCGGTTCCCGGTACGGACTGAAAACCGCCCTTGTGGGTGCTATCGGTAAAGATGACATGGGGCAGATCCTGGAAAGCATGCTCGAGGCAGCTAATGTGGATACGGCTTTGCTTCAGCACCGTGACGACATGCCCACTTCCGCAACCATGCTGGCGGTGACGCCCCGGGGGCAACGGCCCAATTTTCATGCTATCGGCGCCTCGGTAATGCTGGAGCTTGATGAAGCCCGGAAGAACGCCATTGTCAACAGTCGCTTTGTTCACTGGGGTGGTGTCGGTACCATGCTTCTTCTGGATGGCGGTCCCGGCGTCGAGGTTCTAAAAGCTGCCCGGGAAAACGGGGCCACGGTAACCTGTGATTTTATCGCACCCGGACCTGAAATAATGGATGCCTTGAAACTGGTAATGCCGCATGTGAACTATTTTATGCCCAGCCTGGAAGAAGCCATGGCGGTGGCGCAAACCAGCGGCCCGGAAGACACGGGCCGGTTTTTCATCGATATGGGGGCAGATGCCTGCGTGATCAAGTCCGGCGCACGGGGTTCTTTTTTGATTACCCGAAAAGACCGGATACATATTCCGGCACTGGCGGTTGATGTGGTGGATACAACCGGTTGCGGGGATGCCTACTGTGCGGGATTTGCGGCCGGTCTGGCACAGGGGTGGACACCGGAAAAAGCCTGTCGGTTCGCGTCGGCAACCGCCGCTCTGGTCGCAACGGGATTGGGCAGTGATGCCGGCGTAACGGATTTTGAGGCAACCCTGTCGGCCATGGAGAATTTAAAGCCGCTTGATTGATTACGGGGCTGCCTTTTGCTGCTCTTCTGCCAGCAGGGCGGCCAGCAGGGTCTGCGTATCCTCCGGCAGTTCGTTGACAGGCAATCCGGTGGCCAGCGCCCGGTAATAAATTTCCGCCGCCTTTTCCAAAAGAGCGGCGTTACGTATGGCTTTGACCACATCCGTCCCCAGGCTGAGCGCTCCGTGGTTTTGGAGAATATAGCAATTGGCATGGTTGCTTAACAGGGGTGCCAGGTTTTCGATGAGTTGCGGGCTGCCGGAAAAACCATATGGCACGACTTCTACCCGGTTACCGATAAAAAGGGATACTTCGTCAAACAGGGCCGGGATGGGCCGGTTAATCAGCGCGAAAATACTGGCAAACCGCTGATGGGTGTGGGCCACAGCCTTCACGTCCGGCCTCCGGCGATAGACCTGTAAGTGCATGCCGGCTTCGATCGACGCCTTTTTGCTGTTCTCAACCAGGGGAGACAGGTCCGGGCCTAGCACACAGATATCCCTGGACGTCATGTCCTGATATGGTGTCTGAGAAGGCGTAATCGCCAGGCCGTCCGTCTTACCGACGCGGACCGAGACATTCCCGCCGGTCTCCTGCGCCAGCAGCCCCATCTCCACCAAAGACCGAACCCCTTTGATAACCGCTGATTGATAAGATTCAAATGGATGTGACATATTATTCTGATCCGCTTCCCCTGTTGAATACTTTATTTAAAACCGCGGCCACCTGGCCCGTTGTAAAGGGCTTTGGTAAGACCCCGGAAAACCCGTAATCTTTATAATTGGCCAGGATGGGATCATTTGAATATCCGCTGGAGACAATGGCTTTGACGGCCGGGTCAATTTTTAACAATTCGGGTATGACCCTGGCGCCGCCCAGTCCTCCCGGAACGGTCAAATCCAGGATGACCAGGTCAAACGGTTCCCCGGAGCGGTGTGCCTGACGATACTGCTCAATGGCTTCGGTACCGTCTTTTACAGCCATGGTTTCGTATCCCATCTGTTCCAGTATGGTGGTCGATATTTTCAGGATCTGCTCATGATCATCCATGACCAGTACTTTTCCTGTTCCCTGATGCGCCGTGTTTTCGTTACAGGTGTTTTGGCTTGTTTCGTCGCAGGCCGGCAGAAAAAGCGTCATGACAGTTCCTTCGTTTACTTTTGAACGGGCATTGATGTGTCCGCCGTGCCTTTTGATTATTGAAAATGTGGAGGCCAGCCCCAGGCCGCTTCCTTGCTGTTTGGTCGTGAAATAGGGGTCAAATATTTTTGAAAGATGTTTTTCCAGAATACCGACACCCTTGTCTTCAATTTCTATTTTGATAAACCTGCCGTCAGGTAAAGGCAGGCCGGCGTTTGCAACAATCCTTATGTTCGCCGTTCTGATTTTGATCGTACCGCTCTCGGGCATTGCCTGGCAGGCATTTAAGACAAGATTGCCTATGGCCTGATTGATCTGCCCCGGATCGATGTCAGCCGGCCATAAGTCTCTGGCAAGTTCAAAAACACAGGTCGACCCGGACCCACTGGTGACAAAGCGGGCTGTCTCTTTAATGAGTTGATTGAGGTCCGTTGACTGTTTAACGGGCTCGCCGCCCCTGGCAAAGGTCAACAGCTGCTGGGTCAGGCCCTGGGCCTGCAAGGCACCGGTCTGTATACCCGTCAGTATCTCGTACAGCGGGTCCATTTTGTCGAGCTTGTCCCGGGCCAGGGACGTGTTGCCGATAATAACACCGAGCATGTTGTTGAAATCGTGAGCAATGCCTCCGGCCAGCGTGCCGATGGCCTCCAGTTTTTGAATCTGAAGCCGCTGGGCTTCCAGTTCTTCTTTCTGTTTTTGAACCCTGGTGACTTCTGTAATATCGCGAACAATGCCGCTGATAACGGTCACCTTTCCGTTTTGTCGCTCCAGGGGCACTTGAACCGTGTGAAAAACGTATTCGTTGGCCCCCATTTTGAGGGTTCTGATTTCGTTGACTTCCTCCCCGTTAAAGGTTTTGTCATCGACTTCTTTGACAACTTCAGCGAATTCGGGATTAAATAACTGTTCGGGTGTTTTACCGATTATCTCCGCCTCATTCAGACCGAACAGTTTCGCCATGGCGGGATTGACAAAGGTATATTGCCTTTTGTCATTTTTAATGAAAATGAAATCCTGGGCGGCTTTTGTGACCGTCTCATATCGATGTTCGCTGGCCTGAAGCGATTGTCGCATCTGCTTCCGGTCGGTGATGTCCCTGCCGACCGCAATATATTTTTCACCGTTACCGGTATCCCATACTTTCCAGTCAATCCAGCGTATTTCACCATTTTTACAACGGTAGCGGTTTTCGATTTCAATCAGTTTTTTTCCCGCAGAAGCGCTGAGCAGAGCGCTTTTTGTCCGCTCTAGGTCATCCTCATGCACGAAATGGAGGAACGGTTTACTGCAGAATTCTTCCGGCGTATAACCCAGAATTTTTTCAAAGGAATCGTTGATCTTTTCAAAATAGCCTTCCAGGTTAGCCGAACCGATCATATCCGGTGAAAGGTCGAAAATCTGCTGGAGCTCTCCGGCCAGTTTTTCGTTCGCTTGAACAATAGCGGTTAATTCTTCGTAGGTCGGTTTGTCATTCATTTTTATTTCCTTCGCCGCCGCCATACAGAATGGCTTCCAGCTCCCTGGTTTTCGGGCGGAAATAGATCATGGAGATGGCGCTGATAAACATGAACGAATACAACAGTTGAAAGTCCTGGCATAAAAAAAACAACACTAGCCCGTAAATACCGACACTCTCGCAAATAGCGCAGGAGATCAAAACAATAACGGTATATTTTCCGGCGGCCTGGCTGATGTCCGCCTGTTTTCGGCCAGCCATTTTTAACATAAACCATCTGAGGAAAAAGGCGATAACCACTTCAGTGACGCCAACCGCAAACAGGATATTGGTAAAAAGCGCCAGAGGGAAATCAGGTCCCAGTGTGTTTGAATCCAACTGGTCCATTACCAAATGGGCCATAATGATATACATCAGCAATGAAAAAAACATGGCACCCCAGATGATCCAGGTCATGACCATTTTTTTTGCCAGTTCTTGTTTTTCTTCCATGGTTGCCATAATTGCCTCCCATTGACTTCGGTTATCAAAAAGCCGTGTTGTTTTTTTTGGGTGGGGTTTAATGACATTCTGGGCAAAATCCGGCAGGCTGTCAATAAGATTACCGGATTTTTACGTGTTGATTGAGGCCATGACCGCATGGCCGCTTCTGCTGAGCGCAGGACATTAACTCACGCAGGGGCATCCACAGGGGGGCGCCCTGTTATGGGGCGACCGCGGGTCGTCCCTACACCATTGGCGAGGGGTCTGCAGCACTCCAGGAGCGTCCAGGGTGAACTACCGGCACCTGATCTGGCCGTGTACGATTGACGCGTCTTGAATGACACGGATTGACTCAAGCCCGAAGCGTTCTTTCAGGTGCTTGATATTGTCGTTGCGCAGCCCTTTTAATCTGGAGACATCATGGGGATGAACAGCCAGGGTCAGTTGACTGGTATTCCCGGGGCTTTGGCTGATGAGCCGGACGGCGTTTTCAAGGAAGATTTCCGAAAAGACCAGGTGCCCGAAAGCCGGGTGATAGGGGCCGGCCAGTACAACGGCGCTGTCATCCAGGTCTTCTGTTGGTTGAAGCCCCATGCGGATTACGGGTATGTCATGT
Organism: Desulfosudaceae bacterium; assembly: GCA_963674745.2. Lineage (GTDB taxonomy): Bacteria > Desulfobacterota > Desulfobacteria > Desulfobacterales > Desulfosudaceae > JBFMDX01. The sequence goes on from CAXXDV010000003.1 coordinate 1,234,635, forward strand.
CCTGCAAATATTCTGTACAACCGGGATACCAGCCGGACGGTCTCGTTCAGGCCGGCCGGTTTGTATCGGCCTTTCTCGAACCACTGTGCCAGAATGCTGCCGGAGATGACGACGGCCGGATATATCCTGACAAAATCGGGCCCGGATGCGGCTATTGTTTCGGCTGTTTTTATCGACTGCGGGCCGCTATCGCCCGGTAGACCGGTCATGATCTGTGCCCCGGTTTCATAGCCTCGTTGTTTGAGCCTTTTAATGGCCTCATTACTTTGCCCGGCCGTGTGTCCACGCCGGCAAAGTGTTAAGACGGTATCATCCATTGACTGGACCCCCAGTTCAATGGTTTGTACGGAAAAGTCCGATATGATGTCCAACTTGTCGGGCGTGATGGTGTCCGGCCTAGTGGAGAAGCGGATCGTGTCGACCAGGCCCTCATGGACGCATTTTTGTGTTTCTTTCAGCAGGGCGATGATGGTTTCCGGAGCCAGCCCCAGGAAATTGCCGCCGAAAAAAGCCAGTTGTACCGGCGTTCGCCGTCGATGATTATACAAACGGAACTGATCGATGACGGGTCGGATATCGGCGGGGGAAGGTGGCTTGACGATGCCGGTAATGGCGGTCTGGTTGCAGAATATGCAACGATGCGGACAGCCGGCATGAGGAATAAAAAAAGGGATGACAAAGGGTTTGAGGGGCTTGCTATTCATTTTCGGCCGGGTTGTGAATCTGCTTGAGGGCGTTTTTAGCCGCCATCTGCTGTGCGGCCTGCTTGCTGCTGCCAAAGCCTTCCGCTTGAATGTCTCCCGCCGTTACCATGTAACGAAAGGTTTTTTCATGATCCGGGCCGAAGGACTCGATAATATCGTATACCGGTGCGATCTTGAATTCCGCCTGGGTATATTCCTGCAGGCTGCTTTTAAAATCATAGCCGATGTCTGATACGGAAACCGTCTTTAAGTCCTTGTGAAAGAAACGGTTGACGACTTCGAGGGCCGCCTCCAGTCCGCCGTCAAGGTAAACCGCGCCCAGCAGGGCTTCAAAGGCATTGGCCAGAATAGAGTCTTTGTAGCGGCCCTGGGTCAACTCTTCGCCTTTGCCCAGTTGAAGAAAAGACCCCAGGGAAAATGTTTTGGCGTGGTCCGCCAGGCTCTGGTCATTGACCAGGCTGGCGCGGATTTTGGACAAGGTGCCTTCATTTACTTCCGGGTAATATGTCATCAACAGGTGGCTGATGCTAAGAGACAGGACAGCGTCACCGAGAAACTCCAGCCGTTCGTTATCTTCAATATCCGGTTGCTGCTGCTCGTTGACAAAGGACCTGTGGCGCAATGCCTGTTCGGCCAGGCGCTGATTTGAAAAAACATGACCGAGACTTTTTTCAAGTTCGCTGATATTCATAACCAATGCCGGAAAAGTTAAGTGATCTTCAACCGTTATAGGCTTTTATCTGTTCGTAAAGCTGATAATCCACAAACAGGTCGCCGCGTCCTTTTCCCATTTGAATGTCGGGGTTTATGTCGCCGTGAAAATCGCTGCCACCGGTCACCAGAAGTCCGTGGCTGCGGGCAAAGTCTGAATACAGTCCGGTCTCCTGCCTGGAGTGCCCGGGGTAATATGCTTCGATACCCAGAATGCCCTGATCAATCAGGACGTCAAGCAATTCTTCCAGGCTGTGCTGCCCTGGCAGGTCAATTAGTCCGGGATGCGCCAGCACCGGAATGCCGCCGGCATCAGTAATCAATTCAATCGCCAGACGGCAGGAAATTCGTTCCTTGTCCACAAAAGCGCTGCCGTTTTTCCCGATATATTTGTCAAACACCTCATTGATTGAAGCGGCATAACCTTTATGCACCATGGCCTGGGCGATATGGGGGCGTCCCGTCTGACTGCCTCTGGCAAACGGGGCGATGTCTTCTGTGCTAAGAGGGATGCCGATCTGGTTAAGCCGTTGGATAATTCTGGGGGAGCGGTCGTTCCTGGCAGCCCGGAGTTCGGCCAGATGATGGTTCAGCCGCGTGTTGTGGACATCGATGTCGTATCCCAGAATGTGAATACTGCCGGTGACGGTTACGATTGATGGAAAGGCGGCACTAATCTCTACTCCGGTCAAAAAATCCAGGGCAGGGTGGGGAGATTGCGACAGTACTTTTTTGCATCCGTCGGTGGTATCGTGATCGGTTATGGAAATAGCCGACAGCCCCGCCGCCAGGGCTGCGTCAATTATTTCCAAAGGCTCCAGCGTACCGTCTGAAGCAGTGGAGTGGATGTGAAGGTCAATAAAACGACGATCATTAAATCCCAAGGATTTTCTCCATCTCCTCCTCTTTTTTCTTGCATTTGATGCAACGGGTCGTCACGGGCCGCGCTTTAAGCCGTTCCAAAGAGATGTCTTCCTCGCATATCTCACATTGGCCGAAAGTACCTTCTTCTATTCGATCCAGGGCGCCTCTTATTTTTTTGATCAGCTTGTGTTCCCTGTCCCGGATACGTAAAATAAAGTTTCTGTCGGATTCATGGGAAGCACGGTCTGTCGGGTCAGGAAATGACTCGTCTTCATTGGTCATGCCTGCCACCGTATCGTCCGCCTGAGACAACAATTCATTTAAACGGTTGGAAAGAAGCGTTTTGAAATATTCAATGTCCTTTTTTTTCATAATAACCCGCACCCTTTTCGTTGATTGACAACTGCTAAAAAAAATTATTAAACAGAGATTTTTAACAAATTATTTTGTGGATGTAAAGCAGGAAATTGTTTTTTTAGCAACCAAATGATGCTAAATTTAGATAATATTTTTTCTATCACGTTCAGATATCGAAACTTTTTATAAATAATATATCATTTTTTCAATATATTAGTAAAAGATTTCTCATAATTTACATTAGGTTTTTATGGCTGACCGAAATAACACGTCTCAACCGGAAACCTTGCCCGAAAAGCAGAGGACCTGTCGCCGATGTGGTACCTGCTGCCGGAAAGGTGGCCCATGCCTCCATTTGGAAGATCTGGAACTGGTTGAAAGCGGAAAACTTCCGATACACCATCTTTTTACAATTCGTAAGGGTGAACCTGCCCGGGACAATATTCGCAACCGTATCTGTTATGCCGGTGAAGACATCATAAAAATCAGAAGCAGGAAAGGGGTGACCGCCTGTCTGTTTTATAATTCAGCGGACCATGCCTGTGAGGCTTATTCCTTTCGGCCGCTGGAGTGCCGGGTTTTGAAATGCTGGGATAATACAGAGATAATAAATATTTACGAAAATCAGCGGTTAAGCCGTAAGGATATTCTGGACGGCAGCCCAAAACTGTGGGAGTTGGTGACGGTTCATCAGGAAACATGTGATTACGAAAATATCGGACAGGCGGTGAAAGAAAAGGATATGGATACTGTGGCATATCTGCTCAGTTATGACCGCGCCTACCGTGACCTGGTGGTTGAAAAAGGGCTTCTTGAGGCCGCTGTTCTTGATTTTTTCTTTGGTTTGCCCTTGTCTGTCACCATAAAACGTTTTGGGGTTCAGTAACCGTTTCCGATTTTCTCCGATCCTTTCCGGTTTGGTAATCACCTGATTTTTTTATTGACAGGGATGTCCGGGCAAAGATATAAAAAAACTATCTGACAGCATGATAATATCGGGCTGAAGCCGAGGACGTCAGTAACATCAGGTATTTTTTATTTTAACAATCGACCACGAAGGCAATTGTATCTGCAGATACAGGTTCGTGGTTTTTTTTTGCATTGATAAGAGGTGACGGTATGAAGATTCAATGGAAGATGGCGCTGGTAATGGTATTGCTGGTGTTGGCGGTTTCCTGTCCGGCCGTCGCGCATTTTGGAATGGTTATTCCTTCGGATTCAATGGTAATGCAGGAAGATGTCCGCTCGGTAGATTTAACCCTGTCGTTTTCGCATCCGTTTGAAATGGTTGGAATGGAACTGGTCCGGCCAAAACGGTTCTGCGTGGTTCATGATGGAAAAACCGAAGACCTGACGGCACAGTTAAAAGAGACCAAAGTGATGGGGCAAACTGCCTGGCAGGGATTATTTCAGGTCAAGCGGCCGGGGGCTTATACGTTTTTCATGGAACCCGTTCCATACTGGGAACCGGCCGAAGACTGCTTTATCATTCATTATACTAAAACAGTTGTAGCCGCCTTTGGCGATGACGAGGGGTGGGACATGCCGGCCGGATTGAAGACGGAAATCGTGCCCCTGTCCAAGCCTTTCGGGCTTTATGCCGGAAACGTTTTCCAGGGAATGGTGCTTTTGGACGGCAAACCGGTTTCCGGAGCCGAAGTTGAAGTGGAGTATTATAATGAAGATAAGCAGGTGACGGCGCCGACGGACTACATGATTGCCCAGACGATAAAAGCGGATCCCAACGGCGTGTTTACCTATGCCGTTCCGTCAGACGGCTGGTGGGGATTTGCCGCTTTGAACCCGGCGGATTATCAGATAGCGCACAATGGTGACAACAAAGATGTGGAATTGGGCGCTGTTATCTGGGTGAGGTTTCATAAATGGCAAAAGTAACGGCATCTTGAACTTCTTTTTTTGCTGTTCGTAATGAACTTTTCCGGTACTCAAAGGTGATGTAATATATGCATATTTCCGAAGGCATACTATCGTGGCAGGTGCTGACCGCCGGCGGCGCCGTGTCTTTAACCGGTACTGTTATCGGCATCAAGGCGCTGGACCAGGAGAAGGTGGCCAGGACGGGTATTCTTTCAGCGGCGTTTTTTGTGGCTTCCCTGATTCATATTCCCCTTGGTCCCGGCAGTGTTCATCTTATTTTAAACGGCCTGGTCGGTCTGCTGCTGGGGTGGGCGGCTTTTCCCGCCATCCTCGTCGCCCTGATGCTTCAGGCGATCATGTTTCAATTCGGTGGTATCACCACGCTGGGAGTGAATACGCTAATCATGGCCGTGCCGGCGGTTGTCTGTTATTATCTTTATAACTTTTTTTCCGGTAAACAGCTGATTCAGTCAGTGGCCGGGTTTGTTGCCGGTGTACTGGCCGTTTTTTTGAGTGCACTTCTGGCGGCGGCGGTTCTGGTGTTTTCCGAAAACAGCTTCCGGGAAATGGCGGTCTTAATTGTAACCGCGCATGTACCGGTCATGATAATCGAGGGGCTGATTACCGGATTTGCCATTACTTTTTTGAAGAAAGTCAAACCGGATTTGTTGAAATAAACAGCGCCAGCATGATTTTTTTGGAGAATGCCTATGATTCGATCAAATCTGAAAGGTGCGGTCTTTGGGGGCCGACAAAAGAAACGGATGACAAACATTGTTCTTTGGGCCTGGGTCCTGCTTTTTGCGGCGGCCACCATCGCTTCCGCACATCGGGTGATTGTTTTCGCCTGGATTGAAGGCGATACGGTTTTTACCGAGAGCAAGTTTCCCGGCGGCGCGAACGTATCCAACGGGAAAATAACCGTGTTGGATGAGGCCGGTCAAGAGTTGCTGACCGGAAAAACGGATGAACAGGGCGCGTACTCTTTTTCCCTGACATCGCTCAAAAAACCGTCCGAGCTGAAAATCGTGTTGAATGCCGGCATGGGGCATCAGGCATATTGGACCCTGACACGACAGGATGTCGGTCAGGCACTGGGAGCAGAAAGCGCTGCAGGCGCATCAGCAGTCGAGGCTGAAACAAACCTTAACCCGCCATCCGGTGGTCCGTCCCCGTCCTCTTTACCTCCCCCGGAAGATAATACGCCCTGTCGGCTGAATGATGCCGAGTTAAGACAGATCGTGGAAGCGGCGGTTGATCGAAAGCTGTCACCGGTTATGGACATGCTGGTTGCAATTCGTGAAGAAGCGGCCATCGGTCTTGACGATGTGGTTGCGGGTTTAGGTTATATTTTCGGGTTAACCGGGGTCCTGGCCTGGTTTTATTCCCGGAAAAAAGGATAATCGCTATGATCAGTGAACCGTTTGTGTCCGGCAACTCGGTACTGCACCGGACAGACCCCAGAATCCGTCTGGTGGTAGCGGTTTTGTTCTCCTGCACGGTAGCTGTCTGTTTTGACTTCTCTGCTCTTTTGACCGCTCTGGGTGCGGCTTTGATACTGGTTCTTCTGGCCCGGTTGAATCCCGTCAAGCTCTTAAAACGGCTTTTTCTGGTCAACGGTTTTGTCCTGATGCTCTGGTTGTTTCTGCCCTGGACTTACAGCGGTGACGCAATTTTTTCAATCAGGGGACTGGACATAACCCGGCAGGGGGTCATGCTGGCAACGGTTCTGACCATTAAATGTAATGTGATCATTTTGTTGCTGATTACGATGGTGTCAACCATGTCGTTTGTGACCATGGGGCATGCCTTGCACCGATTGCGGATACCGGATAAATTTGTGGCCCTTTTTGTATTAACCTATCGGTATATTTTTGTCATTGAACAGGAATATCAAAGAATCATCCGGGCGTTGAAAATAAGAGGATTTATACCCCGTACAAACCTGCATACCTATAAAACCTATGCTTATATCGTCGGTATGCTGTTTGTGCTGGCAACCGAAAGGGCGGAAAGGGTTTATTTCGCCATGCGGTGCCGGGGGTACAGCGGTCGTTTCTATAGTCTGTCCGAATTGCGCTCCTCTCCGGGCAGTATGGTTTTTCTGCTGGTAATGATCGCTGTTATGATCGGTATCGGCTATCTGGAATGGGGATAACATGTCTGAGCAAAAACAACTTTTAATTGAGATGGCAGGTATCGATTTTTCTTATCCCGGTGCCGGCCGGGTTTTTAATGGGCTTGATTTTGCGTTCCACCAGGGGGATCGCGTCGGTCTTTTGGCGCCCAACGGCAGTGGAAAGACAACGTTTTTTCATATGATCATGGGGCTTATCAAACCGGACAAGGGAAATATGAGGCTTTTTGGAGAACCCGTCTGCCGGGAAAAAGACTTTGTCCGTATTCGTCAACGTGTCGGGCTGCTGTTTCAGGACGCCGATGATCAGCTCTTTTGTCCAACCGTACTTGAAGATGTCGCTTTCGGTCCCCTGAACATGGGCAAGCGTAAATCAGAAGCCGTTGCCATTGCCCGTAAATTTTTAGATTTTTTAGGACTTGCCGGTTATGAAGATAAAATCACCTTTCATCTGTCCGGGGGGGAAAAGCGCCTGGTCTCTCTGGCGGCTGTCCTGGCCATGGAGCCGGAGGTGCTGCTGCTCGACGAACCGCTGACCGGCCTGGATATCCGGACACGCAAAGCGATCCATGATATTCTACAGGATATTGATCTTTCATATATTATCATTTCACATAACATTGAATTTCTGGCCGCAACGACAAGCAGTATTTATACACTTGAAGACGGGAAACTCATCATCGATTCAGAAATTCACCATCACCGTCATGAACATGCCCATATGTTCGGTGACCTTCCCCATCAACACTAGCCCGAATATTTCACCCTTCTTACACGCCTTGACCCCGAACCGGAATTTAAATTTTTGAGATGCCCTAGTCCGAATGTCTTATTCTGTTTCCAGTATATAAGTAATTAAAAACATTAAAAATAGACGTTGCGCTGCATGTTTTAAAAACAACCCGCCGAAAGCGGACGCGTTTCTTGAGATATGTGGCGTATTAATCTTGAATTTTTTATTTTCTCTTGTTCAGATGCAGGTCAGCACGAATCAATTCCTAAAAACGCTTCAGGGATAAAAACTGTTAAAAAAAGTTGATTTTTTTATATTGAAGTGTTAAAAAATTTTGTGGATAGGGGGTGCCGTTATAATCCGGAAAGATGTGTCGGGCCTAATTCCAGCCAAAAACAATGTTTCCGGTAATTAACGGTAGTATAAACTGCCCGCGTTGAAGACACTCGTTTGAACAGGGTTGACACTCAACGCGGCAGGAAAAGTGTGACTGTAAAAGGAGGTAGCTTTGGCAGACGGAGTTGTTAAATGGTTTAATGAGAAAAAAGGGTTTGGGTTTATTGCGGTTGATGAAAGCAATGATGTATTTGTTCATTACTCCGCAATCAGTATGCCGGGTTTCAAAACATTATTGGAGGGAGACCGGGTTACTTTTGACATTGAGGACACTGACAGAGGGCCTGCGGCCCGGAATGTCATGAGGGCCTGATTTTTTTATTTTGATGTTTGTAATTGAAAAAGGCATTTCATCTACCTGACCATCTTCATTATGGAATGCCTTTTTCATTCTCTGTGTTTGTCAAGCGGGTTTTATCGCAATTAATAATGAGGCCAGTAACCTGTGTTACTTTAACTGACGACAGGTCGGGCTCGGTGAAAACATTGTCTGACCGGTTCAAGCCAATCGAAAGGATGCCAATGAAGAAAAAAGGTGTAATATTATTATTGTGCTCAATAATATTGTGTGTTTCCGCCTGTTCAATCTTCTGGTCGACGCCGGAACCGCTCATAAACAACACCATGGATATGGCGTTTGTGTATATCCCGCCGGGTTCGTTTATTATGGGTAGTCCCCCTTATGCCGCCGTCCGCTTTGATGATGAAACCGAACATAGAGCGGAAATCAGCAAAGGCTTTTATATACAGATGACGGAAGTGACACAGGGCCAATGGAAGGCCGTTATGGGGGATAATCCCTCGTTGTTTAATTTTCAAAAAAAGGGAGATGATTATCCGGTGGATAATGTCTCCTGGAATGATGCCCAGGCTTTTATCGAAAAATTGAACGCGGCCGAAAGCGGTCAGAAATACCGATTGCCCACCGAGACCGAGTGGGAGTATGTCTGTCGACTGGGCTCGGACAGAGGGCCCTTTGCCGATGCGGTCATGATTTCGGATATCAGTCGAATAATCAAGCACGGGATCAAAATCGTCACCTTTGATCTGTTTACCACCGGTGACTGCCTGTCAACGGATCATGCCAATTATAACGGCAATTATCCGCTGCTCGGTTGTGATAAAGGTGTTTTCCGCGAGATAACCATGCCGGTTAAAAGCTTTCCTCCGAACAAGCTGGGGGTTTATGATATGCATGGGAATGTCAATGAATGGTGTCAGGATACTTATGGCAAATATGACGTAAGACACAAAACATTTCCGATGTACAAGATTAAGGATTCAACCGGCTCGGAAAGTGGAAAATACAAGGTCTACCGGGGTGGCAGCTGGGTATCGAGCGCGAAATATTGCCGCTGCGCCTACCGGGGACGCGAAGCCGCTGATTTTAAAAATGAAACCTTAGGTTTCCGGTTGGTAAAAATGGTTAATGAGTAGTCTTGCGCGGTAAACATTTGAAGGAGGAATTTCTTCATGCGCCACAAATTGCATCCCCAGTCTGAAGATCATCAATATACCGTTCTGGTATGTATTATTATAATGTTTTTAGCCCTGGCGCTGACCGCTTGTGCCAACAAAGCCTGGTATCAGTCTTATGGCTTTGATTCCCGGGAAGATGTCATATCCATTGCTTCGGTTCCGGTGCTGATCGACGCACTGGGGGATCAGGACCCCAGTGTACGCAAGAAGACTGCCCGTGCACTGGAGGAGATCGGTTCTGACGCCAAAGATGCCGTACCGGCACTGACGGAAGTCTTGAAAGATAACGATTTCAACGTTCGTCAGGCCGCTGCTGACGCTCTGGAAGCCATTGAACTGATGGGTATATCGGGTAAAGATGATGAGGCAAAAAGAAAAGTCCGGTTGCTGGTAAACACCACCAGGCTGGAGATAGATAACTGGATGATTCGGCTGGAGGCCGTTAACAGGCTGGCTGACCTGGGGCATGAGGCTGCTGATGCCTTACCAGAATTGATATCCATTATTGAAGACAGGTCTGACTGGCGCGATCATTATTATAATCAAGTACTCAAAGGGGCTGTGATTGCTCTTGGAAATATCGGTCCTGAAGCCCGGGCTGCAAATCCAGCCCTGATAAAACTGATGGACAACAAGGACTACGAGATTCGTCTGGAAGTTGTCAAGGCCCTGGGTAAAATCGGTCCGGGTACAGACACGGCTGTAAGAGAAGCCTTGATCGAGGCCGTACACGGTGACCCGGAACTGATCGGCGTGCGGGATGCTTTTGCCAGCATGCTGCCGTCAAGCCAAAAAGACCTGGCGTATACAAACATGCATTTTGGTGATCCGGACAGCGATGTCCGCAAAGAAGCCGCAGCCGTTCTTGGGAGATTCGAAGCAGACGCGGTGGCGGCTGTACCGGCGCTCTTGGAAGCGACGATGACCGACATTAATGCCGATGTCCGTCGTCAGGCCGCCTTGTCGCTGAGCAAAATTCAACCGGGTGGCGGAGCAGCCATGATCGCGTTTGATAAAGCCTTAACTGAAAAGGAAGCCCCCATGACACGGGCGGCTGCTGTTTTTGAACTGCGCAACGCCATGCCGGAATACAGGGAATCCTGGATGCCGCGATTGCTTCTTTGTCTGGATGATGTTGACGAGGGGGTTCGTTTAAATGCCGTCAAAACACTGGGGGAATTTAAAATCGTTAATAAGAATGTATACAAAGCCCTTCGCCGACTGGCCCTTGAGGATAAGTCCCTGACGGTAAAAGCAGAAGCTGGAAGAACGCTGAATTATTTAAAGAGTGTCCATCCGGCTGATTAATCATTATTACGCTGATGGCACGCATAAAAATTCTGGAAAACAATATCCGGCATTATGCCTGGGGATCTCTCACCGCTATTCCTGAATTGCTGGACATTTCTTTTTCCTCCGATCGCCCGTGCGCTGAACTCTGGATGGGCGCACATCCAAACGCCCCTTCCCGGGTAACTCACGAAGGAAGAACAGTTTCCTTAGACCAATATATTGTTCGAAATGCGGAACACCTGCTCGGTAAAACAGTTGCCGGAAAATTTAACAACAGCCTGCCGTTTTTGTTCAAAGTGTTGGCTGCAGCGGAACCGCTTTCCATTCAGGCCCATCCGGATAAAGCCCAGGCAAGAGAAGGGTTTGATCGGGAGAACAGGGCCGGCATACCTCTGGACGCGCCGAACAGAAACTATAAGGATTCCCATCACAAACCGGAATGTATCTGTGCCATGACGCCGTTTACCGCATTGTGTGGTTTTCGGGATATACCGGATATTATCCATAATCTTTCCACCGTTCTTCCCGGGCACCGTCAAAATGTGCTGTCTGATCTCCACAGAAAATCGGATAGCGTCGGATTGAAGGCGTTTTTTCATCAATTACTCGTTATGGATTCCGATGCAGCAGGTGATGTCACGGCCCGGGCAGTTGACGAAGCCGGAAAGCGGGCCGAAAACGATTTCATGTGCCGCTGGATAGTACGCCTGAATCAGTTCTATCCGGGTGATATCATGGCACTGGCGCCTGCTTTTTTGAACCTGGTTGAATTGTCTCCCCAACAGGCCCTGTTTCTGCCGGCCGGTGTACTTCATGCGTATCTCGAGGGCGTCGGGGTCGAGCTGATGGCCAGCTCTGATAATGTTCTGCGCGGCGGGTTGACACCCAAACATGTCGATGTTGATGAGTTGATGCGTGTGCTTGATTTTTCTCCACTGACCCTTCAGTTGTTGTCTCCGGAATTCGGTGAGGGCTGTGAAGGCGTGTTTGACACTTCAGCGGAAGAGTTTGTCCTGTCGGTGGTGCGCGTCATGCCCGGGACAACATGCATTCCCGGTCAGCAGGGCAGGGTGGCGATTCTACTGTGTGTTGAAGGTCAGGCCATCCTGACCGATGAGGACACGGAAGAAACAACCGAACTGACCAGAGGGGTCTCAGTCATCATACCGGCATCTGTTACGCACTATACGCTTTCCGGAGACGCAAAAATATTCAAGGCGAGCGTTCCCTGCTGATCAACAAATCATAACATTAATATCGGACTTTTAGACATGGACAGACATGTGCAGACCAAAATAATCGCAACCATCGGGCCCAGTTCCAGGGAAAAAAACGTTATGCGCCGCCTGGTCGAGGCCGGCGTCTCGATCTTCCGGTTGAATTTTTCCCATTCATCCCCCGACACGTTCTCTGACGTAATTGAATTCTTCAGGGATATTGAACAGAAAACCGGTAAAATAATTACGCTGATGGGCGATCTTGGGGGGCCCAAGATACGTATCGGCAAAGTTGAGGGAGCGCCCCTGCAGGTTTTCTCCGGGCAGGCGGTCCGGCTTGGCCCTTCCAGTGCGGAGAAAAACTTTGACGATGCCCCTTATCTTCCCCTGGACTTTCCTGGAATTTTGAACAAACTGGACGTTGGATTGTCCGTAATCCTCAGTGACGGTATTCCAAAATTCCAGATTAAAGAGATCTCAGATACAGACCAGGGGCAGGTTTTTATCCTTGAAACAATAAACAGCGGTATCGTTTCTTCCAGCAAGGGTATTTCTTTTCCCGGCCTGACGTTCGATCTGCCGGCCCTGACAAACAAAGATCGTGAAGATGTGGCCGAAGCGTTACGCCTGGGGATTGATGCCCTGGCCTTGTCTTTTGTCCAGAAAAAACAGGATGTGCTGGATTTAAAGGATGAGATGCAGCGTCATGGACGGCAGGTTCCGGTAATTGTGAAGATCGAGCGGGTCGGGGCCGTTGATGCTTTTGACGAAATTATTGCCGAAGCCGACGGCATTATGGTGGCCAGGGGCGACCTGGGCCTGGAAACTTCTTTGCCGGCTTTGCCGGTACTGCAGAAAAAGATCATCAATATGTGTCTGGATCATCAGAAACCCGTCATTGTAGCCACCCAGATGCTATTGTCCATGGTGCATAATCCACTTCCCACCCGGGCCGAAGCGGCTGATGTCGCCAATGCCATTATGGATGGTGCCGACGCGGTGATGCTGTCCGAAGAAACAGCCGTCGGTGAATACCCGGTCGAGGCTGTGACCATAATGGGCCAGGTGGCCCGTCATGCAGAGCAGTACATGGCCGAAAAAATGGCCGGCCCCCGTTATCCCAAAGGTGATCAGGTGGGCAAGCATCTGGCTTATTCCGCCTGCCAGGTGGCTGACCATGCCGGAAGCAGGGCTCTGACCTGCCATACCGCCAGCGGGTTGACCGCCGCCATGCTGTCCGCCTGTCGTCCGGCCAGACCGATCTACGCTATTTCGCCGCATATTGAAACCGCCCGGCGGATCAATTTTCTATGGGGTGTCAGGCCCGTGCAGGGAGATAATCAACTGGAGGACCATCTTGACCGGGTGGAAATGTTTATCGAAAGCCATGATGAATTTGCCAAAGGAGAGAGCTTCGTCATTACATCGGGACAGCCCACACCCGGGCAGCCGCAAAACGATACTAACCAGATGAAAATATATTACAAGTAAGCTTATGGGGCATTTTAAAATCAATACCCGGGATATTTTTTTTATTTTAAAGGACCAGCTTGACTATGGCGCGCTGTGTGCCCTGGATAAATACAGCGATCTTGACGAGAAGACCCTGGATCTGCTGATAAACGAAGCCGTCGCTTTTGCCAAAGGGGTGGTCGATCCCCTTCAGGAACTGGGTGAAACCGAAGGCGTGATTTTTGATAACGGCCGGGTATCCTGCCCCCGGGCCTTCCGTGAGGCGTTTAAGAAATACGGTCAAGACGGCTGGACCGCGGCTGCCCGGGACCCGGTCTGGGGCGGCGGCGGGTTTCCCACCATGATGCGCATCGTGGTTAACGATATTATGTACGGCGCCTGCCAGGCTTTTAACATGGCCCCCAGCCTGACCCACGGCGCGGCCCATTTGATCGAAAGTTTCGGCACCGATGAACTGAAAAAAATGTTTGTTCCCCGGATGTACGACGGTACCTGGTCCGGCACCATGGCCCTGACCGAACCTGACGCGGGTTCCAACCTGGCCGACATTCAAACCACGGCCGCCCCTCTTGAAAACGGACGGTTCAAAATCAAAGGCACTAAAATATTTATCTCCTGGGGCGATCACGATCTGGCCGAAAACATTGTCCACCTTGTCCTGGCCCGTATTGTGGGCGCTCCTGAAGGCGTTAAGGGAATATCTCTTTTTATCGTGCCCAAATACAAGATCAACCCGGACGGATCGGTCGGGGATCCCAACGATGTGCTTTGCGGCGGGGTGGAGAAAAAGCTGGGCCTGCATGGGTCGCCAACCTGTGTGTTAAACTTCGGTACCGGTGACAATTGTGACGCCTGGTTGTGCGGGGAAGAAAACCGCGGCCTGGCCCATATGTTTCAGATGATGAACCAGGCCCGGATCAACACCGGTGTTTCGGGCATGGCTATCGCGGCGACGGCTTATCAGAACGCCCTGGCGTATGCCAAAGAACGCGTTCAGGGGCGTGATATCGCCGGTCGGAAAAAAGGCGGGGTGCCCATCATCGATCATCCGGACGTTCGTCGCATGCTGTTGTGGATGAAAGCGGTTACCGAGGGCATGCGTTCTTTAACCTATACCGCGGCTTTCTGGGCCGACCTGGCCGCGCAACTTCCGGACCGGAGCCGGCGGGAACATTATCGTGATCTGATCGAGTTTATTACCCCCGTTGTCAAGGCCTATTGTTCGGAAAAAGGCTTCCGGGTATGCGAAATCGCCATGCAGTGCCTGGGCGGTTATGGCTACAGCCGGGAATATCCCATCGAACAATACCTGAGGGACGTCAAGGTACTGTCCCTCTATGAGGGCACCAACGGCATTCAGTCCCTGGATCTCATGGGCCGCAAAATGGCCATGAAAGACGGGGCACTTTTGAACGGCTTTAAAGACGAGGTAATGGAATTCTGTCAAATCCATGCCGGTCATTCCGTCCTGGGTGAACAAATCAATGCCCTGGGCCGGGCCGTTGATCAGGTCTGCGGCATGGCCGTGAAAATGCGTGATCTCCAGAAAACCGATCCGTTGCAATGGGCCTCATATACTTATCCCGCCCTGATGTGCCTGGGTGAAATAACCGTTGTCTGGCGCCTGCTGGACATGGCTGTGGCGGCTCATAAGAAAATTCAATCGGGCCGGGGGCCGGAAGATTTTTTCAAAGGCAAAATTCTTCAGGCCACCTGGTATGCCGATACCGTTTTGCCGTTCTGCATTACCGAGATGACCGGTTGTCTGCGGGAAGGCAGGGAAATCGTTGATATGCCAATATCTGCATTTTAAAGATGCTTTTTATTCTGATAAGATGGAAGTAGTCTAAGGGCAGAATTTTGTAAGGTGAATGGCTTATGGGAGGGATCAAGGGTTCAAGGATTCAAGGGGTCAAGGAACGACTATGAATAAAGTACTGTTGAACACCAATTGATTTAATAATATATTTTTTAACAGATTTTTGAACCCTCGAACCCTCGAATCCTCGAATCCTCGAATCCTTGAACCCTGCGCGTCAAAAAAGTTCGGGAAAAATTTAACAGTTATCATAAACGGAGGAGTTATGGATTTCGGCCTGTCAAGAGAAATGACCATGCTGCGGGACGCTGTCCGCCGGTTTGCCAACAAGAAAATCGCGCCGCATGTGGACGAGTGGGATAAAAATCATTATCTGCCCCATGAAGAGGCCTTAAAACCCATGGGCGAGCTGGGCTTTTTCGGCTCGGTTATTCCTGAGGAATACGGGGGCGATGACATGGGCTTTCTGGCCGCGGCCATCATTACCGAGGAGATCGCCCGGGTGTCCAGTTCTTTGCGGGTGCAGGTCAACCTTCAGGGCCTGGGTACGGCCTATCCTATTTTCCGTTACGGCACGGAAGCAGCTAAAAAAAAGTATATCCCCAAACTGTGCACGGCCGAATATCTGGGTGGATTTTCCATTACCGAGCCCAACGCCGGTTCGGATGTAATGTCCATTGAAACGACAGCCGAGGACAAAGGCGATCATTTTGTTATAAACGGTTCGAAGACATGGATATCAAACGCCAACCAGTCCGATGTAATCGTCTGCTATGCTTATACGGACAAGGAAAAAAGGGGTAAGGGCCTGTCGGCCTTTATCCTGGAGCCGAAGAATTTTGACGGTATTTCCACCACCGACCTTGATAAACTGGGTTCTTTTTCATCGCCTACCGGCGAGCTTTTTTTCAACAACGTCATCGTGCCCCGGGAAAACCTGCTGGGCGAACCCGGAGACGGCGCCCGCATTGTGTTCAGTTCCTTAAACCAGACCCGGCTGTCGGCCGCGGCCGGCGCTGTGGGTACGGCCCAGGCCTGCCTGGATATTGCCACGCAATACTGTAATCAGCGGGAACAGTTCGGGCAGCCCATCGGCAAATACCAGATGAATCAGGATCTCATCGCGCAGATGACCGTGGACGTGGAAGCGGCCCGCCTGCTGGTGTATAAGTCAGCCTGGCAGAAGGATCAGGGTATGCTCAACAATGGCATGGAAGTGGCCCAGGCCAAGTATTTTGCCGGGGAAGCGGCCATGAAGTGCGCCAATTATGCCATGCGCATCATGGGTGCCTATGGTTATTCCACGGAATACCCTTTGGCGCGGTTTTATCGTGATATTCCGACTTACATTATTGTTGAGGGGTCGGCCAATATCTGCAAACAGATTATTGCCATGGACAAACTGGGGTATCGAAAAGCGAACCGGTAGGCGTTTCGCTTGCATACGTACTTTTCTTTGGCGCAAAGAAAAATACCAAAAGAAACATTGCCCGGCAGCTTGGCCTTCGGCTTCCCTCGCGCAGTCGTTTTTTTCGGCGCGGACAGGAACTCGCGCAGTCTCGGTTGTGTAGGGGCAACCCCCTGTGGTTGCCCATCAGCTGGGCGGCCACAGGGGGCCGCCCCTACAGCATTTGTCCGCGTCTTCCGAAAAAACCGCCCGCGCTCGGCTGCGCTGCAACGGGCGGGGCCGTGCGGGAAATGTGATGTCAATCTGAATATGTTTATAACCACGCCATTTCAGGGCATGGAAAACTAAAATGTATCCGCGTCCGGCTGTTTTCCCACCAGCGAAAATTCGTCGACTCTTCCCGAAGAGGTCGAAGCCAGGGTTCGCGCCTGGGTGGATAAAACCTACGGCAGGTGAGAAGGGCGTCATTTCAGGCCGCTTAATACAGTGTTTCTACGCTCCAATAGGTATCGTTTACCGGTGGAAATTTCTTCTTGTACTGAAGTTCCATTCGGACCTGCTTATCAAGACGCTGGGGAATGCCAAACCGGATGATGCCGTCTTTGGTCTTCCATTCCGTGATGCGGGCGAATTTTCCGGTGTTCAGGTCATTGATAAAGTCAGGAGAAAATTCTCCCTGGTCATAGGTGTCTGTGGGCGGTCCCAGCCGCTTGAGGATGGCCGCCTGCACGCGCCCGAAGGTCTGCGCCACGGTCTGCTGGTTACCCACGTTATCGAAATCGATCACCAGGACGGTGCCGTTGACGATGGTTTCATCGGTGAGGAGCCCGAAACGCTGGCGTTCATCTATTTCGTCAAGAATATGCGCTTCATAAACGACAAGCCCCGGCTGCATTATTCCGCCGGTCAGCCCCTGTGTATCCAGTTGCCGCATCACAGTGGCAAGATCCTCGCCGATAATTTTGGAGGGCATCAGCGCCGGCTGCTGCGGGGATGCGGCTTCTTCCTGTCGGGTGAATAAGGGGCGGAAAACGCTGGCGACGGTTTTACCCGCGGGCTTCTCGAAATGGAATGTGTAGAAGGCGCCCACCCGGTATGCCTCTGTTGCGTCGGCACTGGTCGGATCCCTGTCGGTATAATCCATTTCCAGCCCAAGTGTGTGAGCGCCGTAGACAAGCCGGTAATTCGCCGACAGGGTGTTGATAAAATCATCCCGGGTTCCCGCGGCATATGCTTTTTTCAGCAGGAGATTGTAATTAAGCCCGAAATAATGATGCTCACGCGCCAGTTGCAGCCCCAATGAACCGCCATACACATCGCCATCGGTCTGATTCCCCTGGAGGTGCTGGAAGACGAGCCCCGGCGTGATGCTGCCCTTGAAGGAAGCAAGGGCGATCGCATGGGCGCCGCTGAGGCTGACCTCGATCGTGTGCTGGGAGCGGCTATTGGCAACGGCATAGTTTTCAAGCCTTCGGCCGATCAGCGCGAGCCGGGTGGCCCAGGAACGGACGGGCATACCCAGGCTGAGGTTTAAAGACTGGATGTCGGTGTCGATGGTTTTATCATGATCTTCTGTCGTCTGGCAGAAGGCGTCGAAGTTGGTGGTCAGGGCCGGATGGAAAAAGCCGAGGGGACCGGTAAGCGCCACGCCGGCGACATTTGTTTCCGTTGGATTGCCGGAGCTGACGCCATCGGTGAAGCGCTGGAGACGTCCCCTGAGGTTAAGCCCCTGGGTAAACCGCCATGCCCCGTGTGCTTCGCAGGCCTCATAATCCTGGTTGACCAGGGCGCCCTTCGGCTTGTAGTTTTTGCCGTAGTTCTCGTACCGGAGACGGTAGGTGAAGGGTGTCCCGGTCTTTCCCCGGAGCTGCCCGAAATACCCCATGCCCGAAGCATTTTCTTTTACCGTGTTGTCCATAAAGTCGATGTAATCGCCGGTGAAAAAATTGACTTCCCCCTCAACCGTCATTTCCTGTTTTCCGAGGGCCCATTTTTTTTCACCGGTTACGCCGGTCGTTATCTGATTGCGCGTAGAATACTCGTTGCTCTCGTCACGGGCACTGTGATTATGAACGATATTGACGGCGTAGTTTCCCCAGCGGGGGTGTTCCATAAGCCACGAAGCACCGCTGAACAGGTTGTCCCGGGGGGTATAGTCTTTATAATCGTCCGCGCCCGCGCCGGAAAAGAGCAGAAAAGAGTTTTTTCCGTCCATGGACGCGAAGGTGGGCTGAAATTCAAGCTGGATGCCTTTCAAGGAACGCTGGATGGTTCGGGTGCTTATAAACGAGAAAGTGTCGCCGAGCTGGTTTCTAAAGGGGACTCCTCTGTCGCCCTTTTCCCAGGTCAGGTTACATCTTTCCAGGACAAAGCCGGTGTAACGGCTGCGGTAGCCGGAGTCATTATAGAGAAGATCGGCCCGGCCCTGGATAAACTCGTAAGGCGAGTAGCGCCTGGAAAATCCGGTCGCCAGTTCATTATAGAACTGGCCGCCGGTATCCTGGTAAGGGCTTCCGGAAGGGTTTCCCCAGTAATCGTAATGTTCATATCTGGCGGTATTGTCAACCGTGATGGACCAGTCCTGGAGCCACTGCGTCTCCTGCGCGCGGGCATAAGCCGGCAGAAGAACCCCCGCGATAATGATGAGTATGAGGATTCGTTTCATTGAAAAACCTTCTGGGTGATTTTGATGATGTATTCCTGCTCCCCGGGCCTGCGCTGGAAGCCGTTTTCAGGATCATTATATTCAACCTGTGTCCGGGCGATGACCGATACCCTGCTGATGAGTTGTGCCCCCTGATCGTCCTCCTTGATCTCTTGCGCCAGGACTCTATAGCTCCCGATGGATAGCAGCCGGAGTTGCGCATCAACCGGCGCGTAGGCGTTCATCGAATCCATCAGCCGATCCTTGTCTTGCAAGGTGGCGGCGAAGTTTTGGGACATATCGGGGGTGTTCCACGACCGGGCAATCTCCTGCATGGTTTCCTCAATCACCCGGCGGTCAAGCGGGATGATTTTTTTTACCGGCCTGGCCCCTTCAGCAAGAGGGGTATCCGCCAGGACAGGGGTAGCAATGGGCTGGATGATACGGAACTCCTGGGCCTGAACGGGAACAGTAAAAAAACTGATCGCCAGAAGGATGAATGCACCAGTCAACCTGAATAACATGGGGAGAAACCTCCATAACTGTTTTTTGAATCGTTAACTGAAACAATTCGGCATCATTGCCATTTAACGCTGGTTACCTGAAAGATATAAGGCGGTCCGCTGCTCAACATGAACGTGACGGACATCATACTCCCTCCTTTTAGGAAAGAAGCAGTGACCGCCGAATTATAAGCGGCTTGACCGCTTGAGCCACTCCAGCCACTTGAAGAGTCAGCGACCCCAAAATAAAAGATTCCTGTGCCTGAATTACTGATGTAAACCGAGGCGCCGGCGGAGCTTGTAGACAGACGGCAGGACTTGTTTTCCGGGTCCGCCACAATAAAAGCCATCCCACCGGAGGAGAGAGCAATCGAGCTGCCGGTACAATTATCACTGCTGCTGGGTGGTGGCGTCGGTTCCGGCGCTGGCGGCTCCGGCTCCGGTGCGGGTGGTGTCGGTTCCGGTGGTGGCGTCGGTTCCGGCGCTGGCGGCTCCGGCTCCGGTGCGGGTGGTGTCGGTTCCGGCGTCGGCGACGGTGGTTTATTATCGTCGTTGCCGGAAGCAGGCAAGAAAGCCTTTTGTACTTGGTCCCAAGAGAAGGGATTTGTCCCTGTCTCTCCGTCTTTCAACGCTGACCAGGCGGTTATAACCTGTTCAATCTCTATGTCTACGACCGGCGGTTCGTTCCCGAGGCCGGGTGTTTCGACCTGGATAACTTTAGGCCCGCCGGGAAGCTGCCCGCCGGGTGGTTGTGCGGGAGGCTGCGGCGGTAGTAGTGGTGGCGGCTGCGGCGGCGCCCCGGGGGGGGCAGGGGGCTGGGGGGCGCCCGGTTTTTTACCCCCGCCAAGATCGCAGAAGAGGTCGTATTGCTGTTGCAGCGCGTCCGTACCGGCCTTATAGTTTGCAACCTTGCGGTTGACAAAGTTGGCCGGGGTTTCGATCGGCTTGTTTTTATTTTCAGCCGGATCGGCAGACAGCGTCGCCGGTATGATGGAGAATATCAACCACAGGATTGCGGCCGCGTAGAAATGTATCGTTTTATGCGACAGGCCGTGATTGGTGTATTTTTGTTTTTTCAGGATCATCGTTATTCTCCTATAACTCAAGCCGCCATCCGCGTGGATTGCTCGGTTAAGGGATTAAAAGGTGACAGGGAGCTCTGAGGCCCAATGACAGGTATGGCAGGGATGACGGGTGTCTGGCCGGCGCCGCTCATGACGGAACCGCTTTGAATCTGAGCGGGTGTGGCGGATGACAGATTGTTAATCTGTTGCTGTAGATCAGCGGCGCTGTTGCCGAGTTGACTGGATGCGGCATTGACCGCGGCCGCTGTTTCGTCCACCGTGCTTTGCAGTTTTTTTACAGCGTCGGTGGCCATGGCCTGGGCCTTGCGGGTGCCATTGACAATGTTATCCCATTTATTCGGATCGGTCAGAAACGTCTTGAGCAGATCCGGGTCGATATGCTTGGCGATATTGGTGTCACCCATCGTGAACCCTGTCCCGAGGAATTTTTCGGCAAACTGGGCGAGTTCGGGACCGACCTCGTTCGCCAGAAGCATGGCTTTATAGGCCGGGTCCACCGTTTCCGTAATCAGGCTTTTGTCCAGCAGTGCGTTCATTAATCTTCTGGCCTCTTCCGGACTGACCTTGGCGATGCTGCCGCCTTCCACGGCAACATAACGGAAGCTGCCATCAGGCAGGGTTTCCTTGATCAGGTTGCCGGAATGCGCGTCACCGAACACGACGCCTTTCTTGGCGGCATTGTTGTAAAATTCCAGGGCCTCGATCTGTTCCTGGCGTGTCAGCACCCGCCCTGTCCCGGCACGGCTGTCCAGGATGTCCTGGAGGGTCTGCTGGTTGGCGGCGAATTTGTCCTTTATGATGACGTTGGATCCGGCTTCCTTTGCCGGTATATGGGGAATATCAGCCTCCCGGAGGGTTTTTAACCCCGCCACTTCATCATCGAACCTGAATTTTTCGGTAAACACCTTGGCCACCCTGTCATCACCGACATCAATGACTTTGCCGGCAATACCCTTGCCGAGGACTTCTCCGTTTTTGAGTTGTTCTCGCAGTGCCGGGGTCAGATCCAGGTCCGTCGGCGGCGGCGGCGCCTTGCTCAATTCATCCAGTTGCGCCGCCCTGTTCCTGACGGCCTCGTCGAGTTTGTCGGAGAGCTGCTTGACGGCCTGCTGATTGGCGGCCACGGCCTCATCAAAGGCACCGCCGGTTTTTTGCAGCGCCTCCCGGGCGGCGGCCAGGGCATCATCCACCTGCTGGCCTGCGATCTGCCCGCTTTGCCGGGCCGCTTCCAGCCGGGCAATATCGGCTTCCAGCAGGGCCCGCTGCTGAATGGCATTGGCGGTAGCCACGGCCGTTTTCTGCGAGGTCACAATTTGTCTGCCGATATCATCAATGTATGCCTGAAGCTTGGCCAATGGTTTTGTCCCAGCAGCGGCTTTAGCCCCATTCAGAGCGGTGCCCGAGGTGGCAATGGTCAGGATGATGTTGTTCATGGCCTTGCCGGCCTCGTCCATTTTTCCCCAGAGCTCATTGATGCGATTGGCGATTTCAATGGCCTTGACATTGTCTTGTGTGGAACCGCCCAAGCGAAGCTGTTCGTCCATGAGAGACTCAATCTCCTTGAGTACGTCGGTTTTGGAATGAACGAGTTTGGCGACATCCTCTCCCAGGGCTTCAAAGATGGCCGGTACCAGGTTGCCGGGATTCAGCACGTTCGCTATGGCGTCCATTTTCGCCATCACCTCGTGCAGCGGCTGGTTAACGACACCGTCATATACGCCGCCGGCGATACCGCCGACAACGGAACTGTAGCGGTCAGCGAGAGTGACGCCGGCCGTTGCCAGGCTGTCGGCAACGGAATTGCCGGCGGCGATGCTCTCAAGGACCGAATCAAGGCCGGTGGGTTGCAGCAGCCACAGGCACCAGGATCCGGACCAGTTGAGCCAGGAGCCGTTTTCCACTTCAAAGGCCAGTCGGGCTGCTTCGGCCAGGGCTTCGGCGGTTTTGCGGTCCTGCTCCACCTGTCTGATGCCGTCGATTTTCAGGCGCAGCGGCAAGATCTGGTGTAAGGGGGCGGGGATGGTAATATTATCGATCGGGATCTGTTCCTTTTTCGGTTCGGGCAGTTTCAGGCTCATGCCCGGAAGCGCCCAGGCCGCCCCCCGATCCTGCCGGCCGTCGGCAAAGGTAATTGTGTAATCCATACTGGTGGTCGGTCCCATTCCCAGGCAGTGCTCAAATTTTCCGGAGGCGAACATGTCGGCCAGGGCGGTCTGCCCCTGACCGAGCGTTTCCCGGATTTTTAAAAGCGCGTTAAAGCCGTCATCGAGTTGCCGGTTGCGTTCGGCAAGCTTTTCCTTTATCGCAGGCAGACCGGCTTCGAGCCGGCGCCGGGCATCGGCGTGTTCATTATATATACGTTTCTGATCCGCCCGTAATTGATTCAGCAGGGCCACACGTTTCTGATCAAAAACAGCCGCGGTCGGGGCGATGCCATGACCGAGGGACAACGGGATACCCGTTTCTCCCATGCGATAGCTGTCATATCTTTGCTGATCCGCCGCGGACATGACCAGATCGTTGACCATGGCGGTCTGGACCAGCCTGGCATAATCCTGGCTGAGTTTTATGATCGGGGCCGAATCATAGAAGTCCTTGATATCCTGCAGGGCAGCCTGCCAGAGATCGGCGTAGGCGGACTGCTGATCAAAATACTGCTGGGGTATTTCCAGGATGCGGTTCATGAGGCCGACAGGGGCGTCACAGGGAATCTGGATCTGCTTTTCGCGGGCCTGAATCTGCTGCAACAGATCGCCACAATCTTCGCTGATGCGGACCGGCACATCCGGGGTGTCTCTGGGTGCGTTCTGTTGGACGATCTCTTCCGGAGCGGGCTGTTGCACAATAACAATTTCATTCTGATCGTTGAGCCGGGCCATGCCTTTCTGCTGAAAGGAAGCCGCTTCGATGCAGACGGTTTTATCCGGATGGCTGGCGGCCGCAGCGTCCGCTTCTGCGGCGCTGACAACAATTTCACAATTCTTTTTCTTTTGCCCTTCAAAGGTTTTTGTTTCAGGCTCGGCCGGCTTGTACTTCCCTTTTCCGCATTCAAAAAGCGTGATTGAAGCAAGACCGGGACGGACCGGCATCTGCTGAATGCCTTTGGCCTGATCTTTTTCGGCCAGGTGAGCCTCCAGTTCGTAGCGGCCGGGGCTGGTGGGATCGTCGGTGCCGCTGCCCCAGTAACCGGTATCAAAGGTAAAGGTTTCTCCACCATGCTGGACGGCCACGACTTTCATGCCGGATTTGCCCTCGAATCTTATCAAACGCCAGGTGGCCTCACGGTATGGTTCCGGGTCGTCAAGGGATTTCAGCATTTGATTCATGCTGGCTTCAAAGCGGACAACGCCCCGCTGGATGAGGCTTTTGAAAGTATATTTCGGATATGCCGGCACAAAACCCGCGCCATGGTCGTATTTCGGCAGCCCGGTGCAATCCAGGGAAACACCGGTGCCATGGTAGGGGGGGACGCCCTCAATAAGAATCCGGCCGATGATCTGTTTTCCGGTACGGTCCAGGGCGGGATCTTTGACGGTGACCACGATGGATTTGGGAGAAAGGCTGAATACCGTCGGTCCTACGGGCAGAACTGAGAGGCGATAATAGGCTTCCTGGCTGAAACTGATCCGTCCGCCCGTATGCTGGGGATAATCCGCATGTTTTTCCCAGCGATTGTCTTTGTCATTCCATTTTTCCACATACAGGCGGTAGGCGCCGGTCATGCGGACATCCTTGTCGTCCTGTTCGACATAGCCGCCCATGACGTACCCGTTGACGTCATGGATCATGGCCTGCTTGACATGGCCGTATCGTGCCCAGGGGCCGAAATCAATCGGTACATTAACCGAGACATCACCGGGGGATTTCAGGTGAAATGAAAGAATTCCGCTGGCCCTGCCGTCCTTGCTTTTCTGCTTTGTCCGTTCATTATTGATCGGAACCGGAGAACCGAACCCTTTGGATGCCGCGGTGGTGTCCGGCTGATCGCCGACGGAAGAAACATCCGCTCCGCCGAAAAGGTTGCCGAATACATCCTGTGCCTGAATGATTGTCGGAGAAACCATTATGCAGAGGACCAGCTGGGCGAAAAAGTATTTCATCAACAGGTGATTTTTTTTGGGGAAAACAGCGGACATTTCCTGACTCCTCGGTTATGTTCAAAAACGGTACAATACCCCTTCCGGCGACGACGGATACAGGAAAGTCAGTCTTACGCCGACAGCTTTGATATGACCGGGATATCGTCTCCCCCGGTTTTTGCTACAAGCATTTTATAAAAATCAGGGATTGAAGAAATAAAGAGTATAGATGTACTCCAGTATGTCAATATTTTTTTTAATATCAGGCGTTTTTCGGTCTGTGACATGGACCGGCTCCGTAATTTGTTTTATCATTATAAGGTTTTACGTTAGTATTGTGTATTAAAGAAAATATGAATATCAGGTTAACACGAAAACATTAAGGCAGTTGATGATGGAGTGTCGGCAGGAGAATAATCTGGAGCATTGCAACTGTACCTACGAACCCTGTTCTCGCAAGGGCATCTGTTGCGAGTGTATCCGCTTTCATCTTAAAATGAGAGAATTGCCGGCCTGCTGTTTTCCGGATGACGCGGAAAGAACGTTTGACCGGTCGTTTGAATATTTCGCCAGGCTGGTGGCCCAGGGAAAAGCGTAGCTTCGCATAGCCGCGATCGTGTATGTGTGGCTCCGGAATCGCGGTGATGAAATTTTTGTTTTGACGATTGATTTCCATCCTTGACATCACCGGGCGCGATGATTAATTATCTCCAGAAAATAAAAAGGCCCGCTGGGGGGCACCACATCCTCGGGCCATATCTGTCATTTCAATCAATACTGAGCGTGTTCGCCGCTACCGGGAAGGAATGCCGGCTGTCGGTGGTCAGCTTGAAGCGCGTGGGCGTTTTTGCCTTCAAACCCATTTGGCGCATTATCCGTCGCACTTTGTAGCGGCCGATTTGATGCCCTTCATCATTTAGCTGCTTCACCATTCTGCGGAGACCGTAACTGGCCCTGGACATATCAAATATTTCCTTGATTCGGTTTCTTAATGCGGTTTCTTCAGGCCGATTTCATCGGTACTGTATTGGTCAAGATACTCGTAAAAACCGCTCCGGCTGACCCGCATGACCGCACACAGGACGGTTACGGGATAGGTCTCCATTTGCTGCCGAATAAAATCAATTCTTACTTTGATTCGTTCGCAAAGAAGGCCGTCGCTTTTTTTAAGATTTCATGCGCCATTAAAAGGCGTTGGTTTTCTTTTCTCAGTCTTTTATTCTCTGCCTCAAGATCCCGGTCGGTTCCGGATGGATTTTCATTCGATCCAGGAGATATTGAGCATTTTAATATAATGGGAAGGAATCCGATCCGGGAGAAACATTTTTATGTAGAGATTTCGAGAAGAACAAATCTCAACCAACCTCAGTCTTAATGCTTTTATAATTAATATAATTTTCGGAATTCACTCTATCCCGGAGGGATTAGGTCGTATAGCCGGTGGTTTCAACCACCGTTAAGATAAACCCTGCAAAATGAGACCTGAAGGGGCGGCGTTTACCATGAAAAGCAGGTGTCTACGTTCTTGATAAGAAGCCTGTCTTTATGATAATGTCACAAAACAACTGAAGCAACATCCTCTAATTTACTTGATTTGCGATAAAAGGAAAAACAATGCCTTTTAATGCTAAAACATTTGTTCGGGATTACGCCGGTTTTGTCAATTTCCGGAGCATGATCAATATGCTGATCGGTTTGCCCACCCGGGCCAAACGGCCTTTTATCATTTTTGAAGATACAACCTATACTTACGGTCAGGTTTTTGAGCAGTCCCGCCGGTATGCCGCTTTTTTTGAAAAACGGCGGCAGCAACTGGTTGAAAAGGGCGTGCTGGCGCCTGATCAACGGCTGAAGATCGCCATTTATCAGGACAATTCACCGGAATACCTTTTTGCCTCTTTTGGCGCCGGTTTGAGCAATGCCATTCTTTTTGCCGTTAATACCGGTTTCCGCGGGCACATCCTGGCCAGCGTCATTAACCAGGCCGATGTCCGTCTGCTTTTGACCAATGACGAGTCGCTGGATTATGTGAGCAAGGTGCTGGCGGATATCCCCAACATCAGCAAGGAAGACCTGTTGCTTCTGGGGCCGCCGGCCGATAATGCCCTTGATTACAACTATCTGATGAATGTCATGGAACAGTCGGCACAACAGACCGTGAAACCAAATCGGAAATCCCTGCCGCCCATAGACAATACCAGCCCGGTGCTGGTTATTTACACTTCCGGCACCACCGGCCTGCCCAAAGGCGTTCCCTGCACCCATTTGAAAATGGTCGGTGCCGGGGCCATGGTCCAGGCAACCGTTCGTCTGGGAAAACATGACCGGGGGTATATCAGCATGCCCCTGTTTCACTCCAATGCCTGGTATGTGGGCGTACTGCCGCTGATGTTCAGCGGTGCAAGCCTGGTGCTCAAAAAGCGGTTCAGCGCCAGTGCCTTTGAGGCAGACATCCTGACCCATGGTGTGACCTACATGAATTACGTGGGCCAGCCCCTGCATTACATCATTACCGCCCTGGAAAAGAAATACGGCAGCGGTGAAGCGGTGACAACAGCCCTGGCAGAAAACCCTGATAACCGTTTCAGGATCGCCTATGGCAACGGCGCGCCGGTTATTGATAGGCGCAAAATAAAACAGTACCTGGGTATGGATCATGTATTCGAAATCTATGGTTCCACCGAGGCGGTCATTACCACGGCCAACAAACCCGGCGATCCCGAAGACAGCGTCGGCCGGGTACCCAAATCGGTGGTTATCCTCGATGAAGAAGGGCGACCCTGCGAACCCGGGCAGGTGGATGAATGCGGCCGCCTGCTCAACTACGACCGGGCGGTCGGTGAGATCTGCAAGAAGGTGGATCGAAACAATCTGAGATTTGACGGTTATTTTGACAACGAAAAAGATACCGGCAAGAAATTCCGTGACGGGTACTACCACTCCGGTGATCTGGGGCACGTCCGTCTGGTGAACGGTAAGCGTTATCTTTTCTTTAACGGTCGCACAGACGACTGGATCCGCAAGGACGGGGAAAATTTCTCAGCGGAAAACGTAGTGGCGTTCGCGCAGAAAATACCCGGTGTACGCCTGGCCGTTGCTTACGGCGTCCCCTGTGAGGTTTCAGACGAGAAAGTGATGATCGCCGTGCAACTGTCGGACGGCGCTGATTTTGATCCCAACCAGACCTTTGACTGGTTGACGTGCCAGCAGAATGACTGCGGCATGGATCCCAAATGGATGCCCGACTACATCCGGGTGGTGGAGGCCTTTACCCTGACCAACACCCAGAAGATCCTGGTCAGGCCGTTCAAAAAGCAGCATTTTAATATCGACCGACATCCGGATATGACCGTGTATTTCCGGCAGCGGGGCGATACCTGCTTTCATTTACTGACACCCGACGCCTTTGCCGATATTAAACAAAGCTTTGAAGAAACCGGTCGCCAGGAGCTGCTCGAACGGGCCTGAAATTTATGGAGGTTTAAAATTGGAACCTGTCGTTATCACGAGTGCTGTTCGGACACCTGTCGGCCGCTATCTGGGGGGGCTGAAAACCATCGAAGCATACGAATTGGGGGCGCTGGTTATAGATGAAGCCGTCAAACGCATCAACATCGACCCGGCCCGGGTGGATGAAGTGGTTCTGGGGCAGGCCTACCAGAGTGGTGAATATGTCAATATCGCCCGCATGTCTCTGCTGACGGCCGGGTGGCCGGATACGATCCCCGGCATTACCCTGGATCGGCGCTGCTGTACCGGGCTTGATGTCATCCGCTACGCCGCCATGCTGATTCAGACCGGCCAGGCCGAAATCGTTGTGGCCGGAGGCGTGGAAAGCATGAGCAACGGTGAGTTTTATATTCCCGGAAAGGTCAAGTGGGGCATCGGAGGAGAAAAGGGCATGCCCCGGGGGCACGGCGATCTTTCCCTGTGGGGCATCGTGCTTTATGACCGGCTTCAGCGCGGCCGGGTCATGTCCCAACCCGAAGTGCGCTATGGTGTTCTGCCGTCCATGATGTCCTGGGCCGAGACGGCCGCCGAAGAAGAGGGGATCAGCCGCGAGGAATGCGACCAGTGGGCCCTGGAAAGCCATCAAAAAGCCTGCGCGGCCATGGCCGACGGAAAATTCGATGATGAAATCGTTCCGGTCAGCGTGCCACAGGCCAAGGGCGATCCAATTATTGTGGATAAGGACGAGAACCCCCGGACCGATACCACCCTGGAAAAACTGGCCCGGTTGAAACCTGTGCTGGGCGGGGTGTGTACGGCCGGCAATTCCTCTTCTGAAAACGACGGTGCCGCGGCCGTGGTGCTCATGTCGGCTAAAAAGGCGGCTGAACTCGGCCTGGCGCCTTATGCCGTCGTCAAATCCGTTGCCGTGGCCGGGTGTGATCCCCGCAAAACATACAAAACCGTTCCGGCCGCCGTTACCAAAGCCCTGGATATGGCCGGGACGACCATTGCCGATATGGACCTGATTGAAATCCAGGAGGCGTTTGCCGCCCAGGTCCTGGCCGATCTCAAGGACATGGACGTTGGACCGGATGATTACCACAAGGTCAACGTTAATGGATCCGGCATTTCCCTGGGCCATCCCATTGCCGCCACCGGCGTCCGGGTACTGGTAAGCCTGGTTCATGAGATGAAACGGCGCAATGTCCGTCATGCCGTCGAATGCATTTGCGGCGGCGGCGGACTGGGTATTGCCGCCGTGTTGGAACGACGAGAATCATAAGGAGGTTTCATGTCCAAAGTCCTGATCCATCCGGCCACCTATGACAATGTGCGCCCGGCCGTAGACCGGGCCTTTTCCCTCTTTCCCATGAATTTTTCCGGCAAAAAAGTCCTGATCAAACCCAATGTTCTCAGGGCCTCGGAAGCAGGGGAGGGGATCGTCACCCATCCGGCCGTGCTGGCGGCGGTGGTGGACAAGGTCGAATCCATGAAACCGGCCGCCATCATCGTTGGGGACAACCCCGGTGTGCACAGTTATGGTGCCAACGAGGAAAGCTTCCGCAAAACCGGGCTAATGGAAGCGGCCCGGGAATATTATGTCAATATCGGAGACGACTCAGTTAAAATGGACTTTAACCCGGATTTTATGCCGGCGGTCAGCATATCCCGGGCGGCGGTTGAAGCCGATATTATCATCAGTGTGCCCAAATTCAAGACCCATGGCCTGACCGTTTTAACCGGCGCCGTTAAAAACAGCTACGGCCTGCTGCCCGGCGCTCAGAAAGCCAAGCTTCACCGTCTGGCCGGCAGCCCGGCCCGTTTTCATGAACTTGTCGTTGATGTGTTCAGGCTGCGGGTGCCCGACCTGTTTATCATGGACGC
Source organism: Desulfosudaceae bacterium (assembly GCA_963674745.2). GTDB lineage: Bacteria > Desulfobacterota > Desulfobacteria > Desulfobacterales > Desulfosudaceae > JBFMDX01. The sequence goes on from CAXXDV010000003.1 coordinate 1,264,752, forward strand.
CGTGGTGGGAATGGAGGGCAACGGCCCGGCCTCACCGGACCTGTTTGATATCGGCCTGATCCTGGCCGCCGACAATGCCGTGGCCATGGATGCCGTGGCGGCCTTTATGATGGGCTGTGAGCCCGGCCGCCTGCGGTTCCTGCAGAAAGCAAAGGCGGCGGGACTGGGCGATTATGATCTTGATACAATCGAGATCATCGGCGAACTGAACAAACTGGACAATTTCAAACTGCCGCCCTTAAGCGGGGACGCCATCATATCCAACAAAGACATTCAAAACCGGCTTGAAAGCCGGACCCTTCTGCGGCCCCAGGCCGATCCGGACCTGTGCACGGCCTGCGGAACCTGCATCGAGCAGTGCCCGGTCTCGGCCCTGTCCATGCCCGACGATTTGCCGGTCGTGGACGCGGACACCTGCATCACCTGCTTCTGCTGCCAGGAAGTCTGCCCGGAAAAGGCCATGGAACTGAAATAAGTGCCGATCCTTTTGTTTTTTAAAAGCAGAACATACCGTTTTCGTAAATGACTCTTTTTTTACCATCTTTCAAAACAGCGGTGACGCATTTTTTTTCCGTGTTGATGATATCCCAGTGGATGGCGGACTGGTTGAATCCCAGCCTTTTCTTGCGGGCGGCGGTCAGTTCGGCCGGGTTGCCGCTGAAGGTGTCCGAGTAGGAAGCGCCCAGGGCGATATGACAGTTGCCCTGACGGCCGCCGAAGTTTTCATCAAACAGGGTATTGGCCATAAACCGGTCGATTTTTGAAAAGCGCTTATCGGTCAATGAAAACTCTCCCAGTTGGGCAGCCCCGGGGTCCGTGGCCAGCAGCTTGCGGGTGAATTGCTGGCCTCCGGCGGCCGTAATTTTTACGGCCCGGCCGGCTTTGAATTCAATTTTCAGGTTTTTGACCATGTTGCCGTCCCGGAATGAAGGCATATCCGCGAAATAGACGCCCTTGGTACCACGCCAGTCCGGCGAAAGAAATATTTCAAAGCTCGGGATATTGTGTCCCGAAATACCGACCCATTGCCTTTCTTCGCCGGGCGTAATTTCAACATCCGTATGTTTTGATTCGATTCTGAGGGTTTTGATTTTCAGGCTGTTCAACCATTTTTTAATGTCCCGGGCTTTGATGAAAATGCTTTTCCAGTGGTCCACCGGTGATGTCTTGTCCAGAAAGCAGGCACTGACGATCTGCCGGGCATATTCTTTCTGGGACATGCGGGCGTGTCGGGCCAGGGCAGCCGTGGGAAACATACCCAGGGTCCAGGAGAATTCACCGCTGTCTTCACGGCGTTCGAGGATGTCCCGAAACGGCTTTCGGGACATGGCCACCCGGCCGATTCTGGCAGGATCGACACCGCTTAAGTGCGTCAGTGATTCGGGCGCGATGACGGCAATCGAGCCGTTTAAATTCTTGATCAGTTCTTTTTCTCCCGGCGCTTGAAAAACCAGCTGGTCGCTGTTGGACAGTTCGTAAAACCCTTTTTCCGCGTTCGGGGTATAACCGGCCCGGAGAATCGGGTGATGACCGGCTGCCAACAGTTTTTCAAAAAGAACCTCCGCCAGCCGGACGGCTTTTAAGTTATAACGGACAAGCACGATGTCGTTTTTATTGAATTTCTTTTTTCGGGCGGTTGTCAGACCCCATAAAAGCACGTCTGCATACCGGTCCAGTTGTTTTTCCGTCAGCATATTTTCGGCCTCCTTTGCAAGGTTGCGGAACTGTTTTATTTGACAAGAGGGCTATAACGTCATAATTTATAATATTAATATGTTTAACAAAAAATATCTTACCAGAATTTGTGATCTTGTCCAGTATATCGATGCTGTGTTTGAACCGATAAGGAGAATAAAATGAGAAAAACAAGGGTTTTTTTTGTTCTGCCGCTTGCGCTGCTTTTAATACCGGTTGCGGGATGCGGCCCGTCCGGCTCTGAAAATGAAATAGAAAACCTGAATTATCGGATTAAACGCCTTGAAACCCGTGTGGCTGCTCTTGAACTCAACAACGATACCTTGAACGAGCTTGATACAAAGGTTAAACGGATATCGGAAGAAAATGAACGGCGGCATACGGCCTTGATCCTGCAGGTCAGCAAACTGGAAAGAATGGTCCAATCCCCTCCGCCGGTGGTCAGCACCACGCCCACGGTGAAAAAGACGCAACCGCTTTCCCGTCCGGCAACCCCGGTAAAGGAAAACAAACCGGAAACACCCAAAGCACCGGCTGTTAAACAGCCCCCGAACACCGTGCTGTATCATACGGTTGGGAAAGGGGATACGCTATACAGCATCAGCCGGCAATATGGTTTGAAACCAAGTGAATTGAAAAGATTAAACGGACTTGACTCCAATATTATTTCAATGGGGCAGCAGCTTCGCGTCAGGTAACAGGCGCCGCCTATTTTGACTGAAGCCAGTGGGATAAGTTGTCCAGGCCCTGCCTGATGGTGAATTTCGGACGATAGCCGAGTTCATGCCGGGCGGCGGAGATGTCAAACCAGTGCGCGGTGGCCAGTTCTTTGGCCACAAATCGGGTCATGGGCGGCTCTTTTTTTATCCCGGCCAGCTTATATATCCCTTCCAGCGCAGCACCTACCGACCAGACCACGCCGGCCGGCATGGTGCGGGTGACCGGCGGCAGTCCCCCGGCTTCCAGGATACCATTGATCATGTCCCACATGGGAATGGGCTCTTCCTGGCTGATAAAGTAAATCCGGCCGGAAAGGGACGGCTCCTCGGCCAGCCTGTCTCCGGCAAGGACATGGGCTGAGGCCGCGTCATCAATGTAAATGGTGTCGACCAGGTTTTTCCGTTTACCGATTTTAACCAGCTTTTTCGCCCGCGCCAGAACCCGGGGTACCAGGTGAGGGTCGCCCGGTCCCCAGATCAGATGGGGCCGCAGGATAATGGCGTTGATTTCACCGGCCCGGGCCGCGGCGACAACCATCTGTTCGGCCATAGCCTTGGTTTTGGTATAATGCGTGGGAAATGATTCCGGGTAGGGGTATGACTCATCCACGCCTTCCATGTCGGTGCCGTCAAAGATGACACTGGGTGAGCTGGTGTGAACCAGCACCGGTATCTGGTGGTGCTTGCAGGCGGTGATAATATTTTCCGTGCCCATCACATTGGGACGGTAGTATTCCTGATAGCGCCCCCACACGCCCGGTTTTGCGGCGGTATGGAAAATCATGTCCATCCCCTGACTGGCCCGTATGACGACGTTTGGATCGCTGATATCCCCTTGAATCTGCCGGACGTCAAGGGCTTCAAGTTGACCGTAGCTGTTTCTGGCCAGGCTGGTGACCCGGTCGCCCCTTAACGCCAGCCGGCGGACGATGGCTGTACCCAGAAAACCGCCTCCGCCGGTGACAAGGATTTTTTTGGGTTTTGTCGTGGTCATTCGGTTTTAATTTTCCCTTCAGCCCAGAGGGCCAGTTTCTCTCTGAAAATTTTCGAGTTGTGCCGGATGTCAACCGGGAAATTATCATGGAACAGGATATGCGAAATGGATTTCGTCAGGGGTTGGCTTTCGGCCAGCCCCAGCAGTTCGTTGGCCAGTTCTTTTTTATTAATGCGTTTGTCTTTTATGCTTTCAATGCAGATAACCGGCGTCTGCTTGCCCGGTTTACCGATACCGACCAGGGCGCTACGGGCGACATCCGGATGCCGGTTGAAAATCGCCTCACAGGGAACGGTAAAAAGGGTTTTCCCGGGTGTGACGACCCGGTGACTTTTACGGCCGCAGAACCAGAACCGGCCATGGTGATCCATCCAGGCCAGGTCTCCCATGCGATGCCAGAAGCCGTTATCGTCCTTGATTTTAGCCAGGGCATTATCAAGGCGGCGGTTATAGTAAGACGCTGTTACGTGAGCGCCTTTGACAACGATTTCCCCGGGTTCGCCCTGGGGTACGAGCAGGTCCTCGGACCATTCCTCGATAGGGGCGTCCGTAATTTTTATCAGCTGAACCGATACGTTTGACAACACCCGCCCGACGCAGTTGCCGAATCCCTGCTCGGTCATTTTGGCGGTTTCCGAGAGGATTTCACGGCTGCCGATGGAAATGATGGGCACCGCCTCTGAAGCACCGTAAGGGGTGTGGATTTCCGCATCTTCGGAAAGCGCGTGAGAGAATTGTTCTATGTTTGACGGATGCACCGGTGCTCCCGCGGATACCACCCGTCGCAAAGGCGGCAATTTAATGCTTTTGCGATGACAGTAGCCCCCGACGCGGTTTAATAAAGCGGGCGAGGCGAACATGTTGGTCACCCCGTGATTCATGATAGCTTCGATAATTTTTTCGGGATTGACAAAAGCCGGTTTGGTCGGGTCCATGTCCGGGATGACGGCGGTCATGCCCAGGGCCGGATCAAAGAGGGCGAACAGCGGAAAGGTGGGCAGGTCGACTTCATCGCTGCCGATCTGAAAATGGTCCTGGATCTGCTGGATCTGGGCGTCAAAATTGCCGTGGGTATAAATCACACCTTTGGCCGGTCCGGTGCTGCCGGTGGTAAACAGGATAGCGGCGGTTTCATCACGGCCGGTGTTGGCCATGGAATATTTTTCTTTCCCCTTCAAACGAACATCTTTAAGTGTCGGACCGCCCCAGAACCAGCGCCGGCCCACCGTGATACAGGTCTCGACGGTTTTAAACGCTTTGGGATGGGTGACCCTTAGTGCGTGCGCCAGGGGGATGCCGATAAACGCCCGGGGCTGGCTTTCGGCAAGACAGCTCAACATACGCTTGAGTCCCATGCCGGGATCAACCACCACCGGCACGATGCCCGCCTTGAACAGTCCGAAGACCAGGGAAAAAAAATCAAGGCAGGGTTTGACCATGAGGATGGTGCGGGTTCCACGCCTGATGCCGAATTGCTGGAGCCCGGACGCGATTCTGTCTGAATCGGCGTCGAGCTGGGCAAAGGTGAATTGGGCATAGGTGATCCGTCCGTAAGGATCTTTCCCCACCGGCGCGATGACGGCCTTTTTGTAAGGGAATGCCGCGGCCATCTGTTTCAGGCGTGCTGCAATATTAACGGTCGATGCGTTCTCTGATGATGTTTGTGGCATCGTTATGGTCCTGTTCGCCTGCTGTCAGTCTGTTTTTTTTAGAAACGCGTCAATTATTTCCGGAACTTTTTGCGGTTCATCCTCAAGAAGGTAATGACCGGCCTGCTCAAATAGATGGCTTTCGGCCTCCGGAAACCTGCGTCGCCACTCGTCAAAATAGGTGTCGTCAAATACAAAGTCATGCTTTCCCCAGCAGATGAGCATGGGCAGGCCCTCAAGCATATGCAGGTTTTCATCCAGAAACCGTCCCAGGGTGTAACTGGGGTCGCTTTCTTTAACGGCAATATCCTGGACAAACTTTAAGGTGGCAATCCGGTTGGCCCAGCTGTTGTATGGCGCGATTAGGCCTTTTTTAACATCCCGGGGAAGCTTTTTGTAGGGCGCCATGATCAAGGCCGCCCGGCAGAACAGGTTGGCGCCCAGAATACCGGGAACGGCCAGGGGGGTCAGGTAGCGCAGCAACCAGAGCCTCAAGGGCAGGGCCTTGCCGGCCGGTTTGAGAAAGGCGGCCGTGTTGGTAATCACGACTCGTTTGAGCATGTCCCGGTTCCTGAGGGCGAACGTACATCCGATAAATCCGCCCCAGTCATGAACGATAAGGGTAAGGTTGTCTTTGATATCCAGCTGCCGGACCAGTTCTTCTACGTCACTGACCCGGTTTTCCAGGCGGTATCCGTAATCCCTGGCCGGCGGCTTATCGGAAAGGCCGCAGCCGATATGATCCGGACAGATGACACGATAACGCGGCGATAGTTTTTTGATTAATTCCCGGTAGTAAAAAGACCAGGTGGGGTTACCGTGCAGCATCAGCACGGGCTCGCCCCGGCCCTCGTCAAGATAGTGATATTTAAGACCGTTAATGTCCGCATAGTGGGATTTAAACGGGTAAAGGTGCGCAAAGGCGCTTATATCGACGGTTCCGGTCATTACCATTCCACTCCCAGCATCAGGCAGTTCAAGCCGCTGCCGATACCCAGAAAACCCACCAGGTCGCCGGGCTGGAGAAATTCCCGTTCATCGGCAATGGCGGCGGTAACGGGCAGTGAGACCGTTCCCATGTTGGCAAAATATTGATAGGTGGGGAAATCTTTTTCAGGGGCAACGCCGATCGCTTTTAAGATGGCGCGCTGGTTGGCTTCGCCGACCTGGTGACAGATGACCTTGTCCGGTTTATCATCCCCGAAACCGAGTTCCTTTTTGAAGGCGGCAAACGTCTCCTGGCCGAGCTTGACACCGTTTTTCAGGACACCTACCGAATCGGTTTCCATTTTGTAGGGCGCGCTGGACGGCACGCCGGTGTCCGGCCCCCAGATACAGAGCCGGTGGTGTTCCACGGCGTTTTTAACAACGCCGCCGAGAAGGCGGTGGCGCCGGTAATCGGCCTCGGGTATGGCTTCGCCGGTCATGATAACGGCCACCGCGCCGGAACCGCCGGTCAACACGGCCATGGATCTTTTAAAGGATTCCATGTCGCATTCGGCATTCATGCGGTCAATGGTCAGGTCCACGATCTGGCGGGCCGATTCACAGGAGACCACCATGCCGGCTTTTATCTGGCCCAGTTCGATGGCATTGGCTACTTCGATCATGCCGCTGACAACACCCAGACAGGCATTGGAAATATCACAAACTTTGGCGTCGGCGTTCAGGCCCAGGCCGCTGGCCACGGAACAGGCCGTGGCCGGCTCCATATTGTCCCGGCAGACCCCGCAGTAAACCAGCATGCCCAGGTCATCCGGCGTAACAGCGGAATTGGCCAGGGCTTTTTTACCGGCTTTGATGGTTCCGGTATACATGGGTTCGCCGGGATCCCAGAAGCGACGTTCCTGAATACCGGTCAACGCCTGTAACTGGCCCTGACGCAAATTTAATCGCTGATAAATCGGGGCAAGTCTTTCTTCGAGTTCAGCTGAACTGATGACGTTCGGAGCAAGTTCGTAGCCAAAGGCATCTATAAAAACATGTTGATAACGCATTTTTTTGAATGGTTCCCCGTGATTGTCTATCGACTGTGAATATTTGCCAACGCTATAATTTAAGGCCTTTGACTGTCAAGAGTTTTCATCGGTCCGGAACCTGTCTCAGTTGCTGTCATTTGCATCCCGTTTTGATCCGGACATCCGGTCCAGGGCCAGTACCAGGATAACACCGATCACCGCCAGCAGAACGGCCAGCATAAACGCGGAACTGAAATCAGGCGGCAGTATATTCTGTTCTTTCAAGACATGGGGCTCACCGCGGATGATAATACTCTCCAGCGTCTCCTTCCAGGGCCAGATTTTGCGCAAAGATCCGGCCATCAGACCGGTTAAAAAGGCCAGGGTGGCGTTGTGCCATCTATCCAGCAACCATTTTAAAAAGCGGGAAAAGCAGAGGATGCCGGCCGCTGTACCGGCGCAATAAACGAATATAATGATCATGTTGGCCGGTAGAAACGGGTTTTTTAAAGTGGCCGTTAGAAATTCGTATTTGCCGAGAATCAGCAGAATAAAGGCACCGCTTAAGCCGGGCAGCAGCATGGCACAGATGGCGATAAATCCGGCCAGAAAGAGGAACCACAGTTCTTCCGGGGTGGATACCGGAATCAGGCCCACGACCAGCCAGGCAACCGCGCTTCCGGCAATAAAGGAAAGCGTAGCCGAAGTGTTCCAGGGGCGTACCTTTTTGCCCACCATCAGGATAGACGCGACAATCAGCCCGAAAAACAGGCTCCAGGTATAAACCGGATGGTTGTTGATCAGGTAATTCATCAGCCTGGCCAGGCTGATAATGGCTGTTCCGATGCCGATAAACAGAAAAAAAAGAAAACGTATGTGGACCATGGCCAGCGCGCCTTTTATATCACCTGTCAGCAATCGTTTTAAGGCCGCTGTATTGATTGATTTTATGGCCGCCAGAAGATCTTCATAAATACCGGTGATCAGGGCGATGGTGCCGCCGGAAACACCGGGAACAACATCGGCGCTGCCCATACACAGCCCTTTTATGGATAAAAAGGCCGAATCTTTTATCGTGTCAGGACCGGGGCTGTTCTGGACGGCCTGTTTCCATGTCATGGGAGAGGTCTGTTTGTTCATTATTCTTCCTGAAATTGCTGCCCGCGGGCATGGTTATGTGATTATGAGGCTGTCTCCGGGGCGGGAGAGGGATCGGGCTGATTTTTTTCTTTAATGTGCTTAAACCAGGTTTTCAGAACAGCGTGAACCAGGGTTGCCAGCGGGATGGCAAAAAACAGGCCCCACATTCCCCAGAAACCGCCGAAAACCAGGATGGCCACGATAATGGCCACGGGATGGAGGTCCACCACCTCGGACAGCAGCAGCGGGGCGAGCAGGTTTCCGTCCAGAGCCTGGAGGATGCCGTAGGCGATCATGATCCAGATAAAGTCGGAGGTGACGCCCCACTGGAAGAAGCCGATCAGGGCAACCGGGAAGAACATCAGGGTGGCGCCGATATACGGGGCCAGAACCGAAAGACCCACGGCCATGGATACCAGCAGGGCGAATTTTAAGCCCAGGATACTAAACAGGATATAGCTGGCTACCCAGACAATGGCAATTTCCCAGATTTTCCCCCTGACATAATTGGCCACCTGCACATTGGCCTCCTGCCATACTTCGGCTGCCAGGCGGGTGTTATCCGGCAGAAAAGCCTTTAGCCAGGACAGGATCTTGATTTTGTCTTTCAAAAAGAAAAAAACCATCAGGGGAACCAGGATAAGGTAAATGACAATGGTCATGATGCTTCGTACCGAGGCAATTGAGATTGAAAGTATGTGCTGACCCAGCCGGGTGATTTCCGATTTCAGAAAAATGATGAAATCGGTTATTTGAGATTCTGAGATCAGTTCCGGATATCGTTCGGGCATCTGCATCAATTCTTTCTGGCCATTGGCAACCAGGGCCGGCAGTTCCTGGATCATCTGGGCCACCTGCTTTGACAGCAACGGCAGAAAAACGATGATGACAGACAGCAGGCCCAGAACAAATAAAGAGAAAATCACCGGCATGGCGATTTTTCGAGGAATCCGGATCTTTACCAGAAGGCCTACCAACCCTTCAAGAAGGTAGGCAATGACAACGGCGGCAAAAACAGGTGCCAGCACATCGCCGAAAAAGATGATCAGCAGAAATCCGCAGATCAGCAGCATCAGCAGAATGACAATCTGCGGGTCGGAAAGATGTTGTTTGTACCAGTCTTTAAATTGTTGAATCATGCCTGTAATGGATTCTAATGTTCAAGTTAAGGGTGAACCGGTTATCCCATCTTTTATATTAAATCCCATGTCGATTGTCCAGATGTGAATATAGGGCACCTCTAAAAATTGTCTTTTGGCCCGATCTCGGCGTTGTGCTCAAATTTTAATCCTCGAAATACGCCAATCAGGGCACGGCACGCCGTGCCCCTACAATATTATTGCGGTTAAATTTTCGCACGCCTTGATCTCGAACTAAAAGACAATTTTTAGAGATACCCTATATTTTGTTTTACCTGTTTTGTTCTGAAGCCTTGTCTCGCTCAAGTATGGTTAAAAATTGCCGGTATTGCGTATTGCCCGGGTCAAAGACAAGGGCCTGGCCAACATGGTAAACAGCTTCATCAATTTTATCCGCCTGGTTGAGCACCAGCGCCAGTCGGAAATGAAGGCCGGGTGACCGGGTATTGATCCGCAGCGCCTGTTTGAAATACCTGATGGCCCGGGCAAGGTCGCCTCTATTGGCTTCCAGAACCGCCAGATTTTCATAGGCCGTGTCGTAGTTCGGGTTTATCGCCACGGCCTGCCGATAGTGATAAAGTGCGGCAGCCGTGTTACCGGTTTTTTGATACAATGCGCCGAGGTTGTTGTGCAGCCGGGCATCGTTTGGCTGTTTTTTCAGGGCCTTTTTTAAAAACGAAATGGCCTTTTCAATGTCGCCTGCCTTAAGCCATGTGTTGGCCAGATTGATAAGGGATTTGATATGATCCGGTTTGATGGCCAGGGCTTTTTCAAAATACCCGATGGCTGTATCCCAGTCGCCTTCTGAAACCAGGGCCTGGGCCAGGTAGTTATATGCCTCGTAATTGTTTTTAGTGACGTTTGCCGAATGGAACATGAGGGTAACGGAATTTTTCCAGCGGCCGGCCTGTTGCCAGGACAAGAAGGCCAGAATCATGATGATTAAAACAGCACCGGTTTTAATCGGCAGCTTTGGAATGGGGCGCTTCTGCAATATGGCGTCTATCCCCCAGCAGATTGCTATCAGAAGGCCGATCATGGGCAGGTATACATAATGGTCGGCCCTGGCCTGGGTGCCGACCTGGGCGATTCCGGAAAGCGGGAACAACATGCCGGCAAACCACAACCAGCCGGTGATGAGAAAGGGGGCTCGATACATGACGCGTAATGAAAACAGCGTGATAGAAATCAGGATCAGGAGGGCGCCGCTGATCTTCCAGGCCGGAAAACTTTCCGGGAAAGGATAATAAACCGCCAGGTTGACCGGCAACAGGATCTGCCGGATAAATTTCACATAAGTAAGAAAAGCATTCATCAGGCGTTCGTCAAAAGGGTAGCGTTCGATGCCGGGAGATGATGAAATATCATGGGACAGCAGGACAATGAAAACAAGCACGGCCATGATACCGAAAAAAGGAAATTTTTCCCATATGGCCGACCGTATTTTTTTAATGCTGAGCCGGGGACGAGAATCATTGCCGCCGGTTTCCCTGAGCCGGTCGAGCGGCCAGTAATCAAGCAGAATCAATAAAAAGGGCAGGCCCGGAAACATGGGCAGGGCAAAAAGACTGGCCGTATAACAGAAAAGCGTGGCCGCGTACCAGCCGCTGGAGCGACGGGCGGCATAAAAGCTGTAGGCATAAATCGTCAACAGGCAGAAAAAGACGCACAACAGCACCCTGATACCGACCAGCCAGGCGACGGCCTCCACGTTGACGGGGTGGACCGCGAAAAGGGCCGCGACCAGGGCACTTTTCCACAGGGCTCCGGTCAATTGGAAGAGCAGCAGAAAGAGAATGATGGCGTTGACCGCGTGGACAAAGGCCGCGACGGTATGGTAGGGGCCGAAATTGGTGTCGAACAGCTCCATCTCAATGCCGATAAACAGGTAGGTGAAAGGCATCCAGATACCGGCCACCAGGTTGGTCATGGCTTCTTTAAAGACCGGGATCGAATAGGCATTGTGAATATACGGGTTGGTGGTGATGTAAAAATCATCGGCATTGATCTGATCATGGGCGCCGATTTGCCAGTAAACACAGAGCGTCAGGATGATAAGAAACAGGCAGATGAATATTTTAAGCGCAGATGTCTTCAACCCGGTGTCCGTCAGTAAAGTTATCTATAAGAATAATGAGCTGTTTTTAATGGGTATTTTAAATAACAAAAATGCGGAATGAAGTCAAAGGTTTTAGGCTTTAGATATAAGCATATCGAGGATTGCAATTTGAGCACAACGTCGATATCGGGCTAAACGGCATTTTTCAGGTACCATTATATAATATTTACAAGAACACCATATATCATTTATTTATAAAATATAATAAACTGACGGTGTCTATTGAAAAGGAGCCCTGACAGCGCCATGTTAATGGTCAAAATTATTGGTTTTTATGCTTTACTGGTCGTTTTTATTGTTGTCTCCTGGTTTTGGCACCGGCTGTGGTTCAAAGACAATGTACCGGAACGATTGCGGAATACGGAAAACCAGGATGTGAAACAAGGCGCGAATACCGCCGCCAGGGTGGGAACGGTTGTGCTTGTTCTAACCGTATTGATTGGCATATACCTGATCATATATGCATTACTGGCATAGCCCGATGGCTTTAAAGAGGGTTTTTTGGGAAAAAATATGAGTGATATCGCTTTTGGATTATATAATTTTGGCTGGCACCTGGTGCTGCCGATCCTGAAAACCCATCCCCGTCTCAAAGACGGATTTGCGGCACGGATGTTCATTGATCAACCGGCGAAACCGGCGGATCTCTGGATACAGGCGGCATCGGCCGGAGAGGCCTACCTGGCAGCCGGCCTGATTAAATCCCTTCCATCGGACCCAAAGGCGCGTATCCTGGTCACCACCAACACCCGCCAGGGTATGGAAATTCTGCAAAAAGCCGTCACGGATCCGGTTGTTCGATCGTCACACCCGGACATCATGCTGACTTTTTTTCCGTTTGATCAGCCCAAAATTATGAATGCGGCTGTCCGGCGGATTCAACCGAAAGTGATGGTGCTTCTGGAAAGTGAATTGTGGCCCGGTTTATTGTCCGCCCTGCGCCGGCACGATTGCCGAATCCTGATCATTAACGGTCGCATGACACCCAAGAGTGTCAAAGGATACCGGCTGCTTTCGGGGCTCTGGAAAAAACTGGCACCGGATCATGTTCTGGCCATTTCCAGGCAGGATGCCGATCGGTTTGCCGCCGTATTCGGGCAGGACAGGGTAGGGGTCATGCCCAATATCAAATTTGATGGTGTCGACACAGGCGATGGCTTTGAAGAAAGTGCCGGCCGGGTTCAATCGCTGGTGCCTGAGAATTCGGATTTTCTGGTTTTCGGCTCCGTCCGGCAGGAAGAAGAGTCTGATATCCTGAAAATGATCGAGCAGATCCACACCCGCTTTCCGGATCTTGTGATCGGCCTGTTCCCGCGCCATATGCACCGTTTAAAGGCATGGCAGCAGAACCTGGAAAAACAAGGAAGGAAATGGGCCTTTCGAAGCGCCCTGGTCGATGCCCCGGCCGGTCCCGGGTCGGTTGTGCTATGGGACACATTCGGCGAGCTGAATGCGGCCTATTCTGCCGCCAAAGCCGTGTTTGTCGGCGGCAGCCTGGCGCCCCTGGGCGGGCAGAATTTTCTGGAGCCTTTGATCAACGGTGTTGTTCCGGTGATCGGACCTTCCTGGGAGAATTTCTTCTGGATCGGTCAGGAGGTGTTTTCGGCCGACCTGGTGCATAAGACCCCGGACTGGCAGCAGGCCGCTGCGGAACTGATCCGGTTGCTCGAAAATCCTCTACCACGTGATGAAGTTCAGAACAAAGCGGCGGCATATGTCCGCAATCGCCAGGGGGGAACGAAACAGGCCTGTGAACTGGTTCTTCAGGCCCTTGAGGGGAAGCTTCCATAGGCGACCGGCAGCGTTAAATATAAAAAGGGCTCAGAAAATGCTCTGAGCCCTTTAATGCTTGTGGTTAAAACCGTTCTAAGGTTCCGGCTTATTGCTTTCCCGAAAATTTTGTGTCGACGGTTGGCGGCGCACCTGCCGTAACGCCCTGGAGGCCGACAGAAGATTTTGGATGTGTTTCACAGGAGGTGGGATAATGCCCATAATATTTTGTTGATCGCATCCAGTATTCCCATTTTATCCCGGTTGCATTCAAAGCGGTTCCGTAGACATCGGCACATTTTTTCCGGGCCTCCCGGTAATACAGCATGCAGTCACCATAGGCGGGATCGTAAGCGGCTTCGATGCTGATCACTCCGGTTTTCTGGCCGCTGGCGCAGGCGATGCAGGTTACGTCTATCAAGCCCAGGTCCTTACAGCTATCTTCTGAAGGCCCGCCTCCGGCAAAACACAGGCCTGACAGGGCAAATACCGATAACAAAACTATGGCGCCAATCAATATTCTTTTCATGTTACACTCCTTTCCAGGTTAGATTTGAAGTCATAGGGGATGACAACCGGGCCGGCCGATTTTTATGTTTACAATTTATAAAGAGTTGTTTTTTCAATTTTTATTAATTAACAAAGACATATCTGTTTGTCAATATTTTCGGTTTCCCGGTAACGGTTGAAACAGGCATAATACTGATCAAAAAAACCATCATTCACGGAATGTCCTGTAATAACTGAAATAATATTGACGCACAAGACCGGGCTTGTTATGATTACAGCATCAAATGACGATATGTCCTTAAACCGGGAGGGGGCCATGAAAAGCACTTCTTTTAGGCGGGTATTCTTTGCTGTTTTGCTAACCTTTATTTTTGCCGGCCTGGTGTTAAACCGTGCTGAGGTTCAAGCCGGTGGAGGCGGCACAACGGTGAGGGTTTACATTAAAGTGTCCAGGGACTGGCTGAACTACGGGCATATCAAGGTCAAAAAAGTAAAACTGAATTGGCAATCTTCGGGCGGCATGCACAATATATTCACAAGCACCGATGCAAACTTCAACACAGACGATTTTGAAGCCGGTTTTGTGCGTTATACAGATGTCAGTGCGACATTTTACTCCGGAAGATACAGGGATTTCGGAATTAGCGGCAGTGCCGAATACCCGTATGAGTGTACGATTGAGTATGATGTCATCACCTATAATGCCGATAAACAGGCGGTGGTTAAAACATGTTGCCTGACCAGGTCTGCCACAATAAGCAGTGGAACCGATTTTACCTTCGAATGGCCCAACAAAATGTAAAGAACATCAGCGGGGTCGGACCACGTCAACCACATGGTTATCAATAATAATCATTCAAGAAAATATTGTTTTTTCTCTTTAGCCTCCCTTGAGGGGATTAAAAAAAATCACTTTTCTTTCCGGTACGCAGCCCTGTTGTTGATTTTTCTCCTGTTCTTCTGTCTCACCTTTCCCCTTTCCGTATTTTCTGATGAAGTCGAAACTGAACCCCTAGAGAACGTTCTGGAGATGAGCCTGGCCGAAGCCGTTTCACTGGCACTCAGGTCCAACCGGTCGGTCCAAATGGCTTACCTGGACCGGGTTGTTCAAAAGTTTGCGCTTAAGGTCGCCGAAGACAAGTTCCGGCCGGACGTGGATGTCGCCGCCGGCATCAGTCGAACCGACACATCCGATGAAACCTCACAATCCCTGGAACGGACTGAAACAGACAGTCTAAGCGATCAGTTTTCCGGGTCTGTAAGCGTTTCAGAAACGATCCCCACCGGCGGCATGTTCGCGTTTGTCTGGACACCCACAAAAAGCGATTACGAGACGGATGATTTTCAGACCGGTTTCGGCTCAACCCGGCGGGCGTCCGACGATTACACTTCATCATGGCGTATCAGTTTCACCCAACCGCTCCTTAAAGGCGGGGGGATTGACGTCAACACCGCCTCGGTGTCGCAGGCCCGGTTGATGGAGAAAAGCAATATCCTTTCCCTCAAGGCCACGCTTATCAGCACGGTAACTTCGGTGATCACCGCCTACCGCGCTTTTCAACTGTCCCGGGATCAGGTCGAGATAAGTAAGGCTTCCCTGGAAAGAGCCAGGAAGCTGGTGGAAATCAACAAGCTCCTGATCGATTCCGGCCGGATGCCGTCGGTGGAGCTGGTGCAGAGTGAGGCCGAGGTCGCCAGCAGAGAGTTCGCTTATGAGGGGGCCTTGAACAATTTTGACAGGGCCAGGCTGGCACTTGTAAAAGTACTGGATATCCCCAAACATACCCGATTTGTCCTGGCCGGTGAAGGCGACCTTCGACGTATTGTGCCTGATCTTGATACCTGTGCCGGCACTGCTTTTGAAAACAGGCCGGATTATCTTCAGGCCCTTTTAAACCTGGAAAGCACGAAGATTAATGTGAACCTGGCAGAAAACAACCGGCTCTGGGATTTAAGCTTTAATGCCGCCTACGGTGAATCCGACAGCCGAACCGATCACCATACTGACGCTCTGTCCAGCCCGCGGTTGAAGGGTGTGGGCCAGGAGTGGAACGCCGGATTGAACCTCAGCGTTCCTGTGTGGGGTGATCTTTCCCGAAAACAGGCCGTACTCAGTGCCGAAACGAGCCTGAAAAAGACCCGTATCAGTCTGAAGGAGCTGAAGGATAACGTCGAAACAGAAGTCCTGGATGCGATCAGAGACGTTAAAACCAAGCTGAAACAGGTTGACCTGGCCAGGCTCAGCAGGGATTTGACGGAACAAAAGCTCGTGATAGAGGACGCCAAGCTCAAAGCCGGACGCTCTACCAACTTTCAGCTGGTCAGCTTTCAGAACGATCTGGTCAATGCCCAGAACGCGGAATTGAGCGCCATTACTGACTATAGAAACGCGCTGACGTCTCTGGATCAGGTTTTGGGCACAACCCTTGACACGTGGAGGATATACTACAAGGATGATAACGGGAACGTGTTTTCAGGACCAGAACACTCGGAAAATGTCATGAAGATTTCAGACGGGCGATGATGATGAACACGAAAAACAAGTCAAACGGTAACGACAGGATCATCGAGTCATATGAACGGCTTATTCATATAGCCCTGTCCCTCTCCAGGGAGAAGGACGCCGATCATTTGTTGGAGATGATTCTGGATGAGGCCCGGGCGATTTGCCGGGCGGATGCCGGTACGATTTATACCCTTGATGCAGATGAACGTTGTCTGTGGTTCGCTTTTATGCAGAATGATAAATTGAACATCAGGACCCGCGGGGAGGACGCGGCCGACGAATACCCCCGGATTCCGCTTTACTCCGGCAGTAAGCCCAACCATGTCAATGTATCGTCCTATGTCGCCCTGACCGGCGAAACAGTCAATATCCAGGATGTTTATAAAGATAAAAGTTTCGACTTTGAAGGGCCCAAGACATTTGACAAGCAGACCGGTTACCGGACCAGCGCCATGCTGGTCATTCCCATGAAGAATCATCTGGATGAGACGGTCGGTGTGCTTCAGCTTATCAATGCCAATGACGAACACAGCGGTACGTTCACCGCTTTTTCCGAACACGATGCGAAAATTGTTTCCGCTCTGGCCTCCCTTGCCGCCGTAGCGCTCACCAAAACCCGGCTAATCGATCAGCTGTACCGGGAATTGGATAAAACGAGAAAACTTAAAGAGAATGTGGATGACCTCAACCGTCAGATTAAGTCGGCCTTTCTGGATGTGGAAGAATCCAACAAGGAAATGGCCGCTGCCCTGAAAAAGGTCAAGGTGACCCGGATCGTAAGTGTGGCGGTCATTATTTTTTTCCTCCTGGCCGGAGGCGGTTTTTACGTTTATCAGAAAACGGCCCTTAAGCGGAAGATGCCTTCCCGCTCAGCCGCTGCCGGTATTGCTGGCAGAGACGCCACCAGTGCCTATATCGTCACGCCGCAACCGATTTCCTCCAGTGTTTCGCTTGTGGGTAAGTTGGAACCCTTAAAGCAGATCAGCATTGTCAGTCCTTTTACCGGAAAAGTCGCGGAGAAATTTTTTGAGTATGGTCAGAACGTGGACAAGGGGCAACTGCTTGTGAAAATGGATACCGAAGAACTTAACGCCCGGATCCGGGAGGCAACGGCCAAGCACATCAAGACCAGCCAGCAGCTTCAGAATATCCGAAACTGGAATCAAAGCACCGATGTCACCCAGGCCAAACGTTCTCTTTCCAGGTCAAAACACGCCAGGGACACCGCCGCCAGAAAGCTTGATGAAGCGAAAGTCCTTTTTGACAAAGGCATCATATCCCGTGCCGAATACGAGTCCGCTGACGAATCCTTGCGGAACGCCTTTCTGGAGTTGGCTTCCGCTGAGGATAACCTGGCAGCGGTTCTGGAAAAGGGAAGTGCCGATAATGTCCGGGTGGCCGAGTTCGAGTTTGAAAACGCCAGTGTCGAGTTGAACAAGCTCCAGGAGCAACTGGATATGGCTGAGGTGCGGTCGCCGGTAACAGGGATTATTCTGTTGCCAAGGGCGCTCGGCACAGAAATAAAGAGAGTTGCCAGGGGCGTTTCCGTAAACCAGGGCGAACTGCTGGTATCGGTCGGTGATCTGGAGGGCTATTCGGTAAAATGTCAGGTGGACGAAGTAGACATCGGCAAGATAAAGATCGGCCAATCGGTGACGGTCAGTGGTGATGCCTTTCCTGACCTTTTCCTGGCAGGAAAGATCAGTCACGTCTCGTCCCAGGCGGGTTCTTCAGATGGGTTTTCTTCCATACCCATGTTCGATGTCATCGTGACGATCGATTCGTTGTGCCCGGAGGAGGCTGAACGACTTCGGCTGGGCATGAGCTGCAATCTTCAGGTGCAGGTTTATAAAAACCCCCGGGCCTTGATGGTGCCGATCCATATGGTGCGTACGGATGGCGCCGAACCCCGGGTCTATGTCCGGATAAAAAAGACCGGTGAAATTAAAATGGTTCCGGTCAAGGTCGGTATTACCACCATGGATTCGGTGGAAGTCAAGAGTGGTTTAAAGGCGGGTGATACGGTGGTAATATCCGCTGATACGGCCGGTAAAACGGGTCGCGATCAATACAACGTTGATTACCTGGGGTGGTGAGAAAAATGGCCGCAAAGCTTCTCAAGCTTAATCAGATCCGTAAGTCCTACCGGCTGGGCCCGGTAGAGATGGAAATCCTCAAAGGAGTGGACCTGGATGTGGCGACGGGCGCGCTTCTTTCTATAATGGGTTCTTCCGGGAGCGGCAAATCGACCCTGATGAACATTATGGGTTTTCTGGATACACCGGACAGCGGGTCCTACTTTCTGGAAGAAAGAGATGTCTCAGACCTTGATGACGAAGCGCTTTCTGATATCAGAAACGAGCGAATCGGTTTTGTGTTTCAGCAGTTCAACCTCCTCCATCGGCTTTCCGCCGTGGACAATGTGTCTTTGCCCCTGGTGTACCGGGGGGTAACGGAAAAGGAGCGCCGACATCGATCTCTGGAAATTCTGGAAAAGGTGGGCGTGTCCGACAGGGCGCATCACCGTCCCGGTGAACTTTCCGGCGGCCAGCAGCAACGGGTCGCCATTGCCAGGGCCATTGTGGGCAAGCCCTCCATTATTCTGGCCGACGAGCCCACAGGTGCTCTGGATACCAGGGTGGGCCAGGAGATAATGGACCTTTTTATCAGGCTTAACCGGGAAGAGGGCATTACCATCGTGATTATTACCCATGACCCGAAAGTGGCCGCCCAGTGCGATATGATGGTTCGCATGGATGACGGTATAATCCATCCGCTGACGGAGGCCGTATGATCCTGAGCACCAATGTCAAAGAGGCTGTTCAGAGCCTATGGAGCGCCAAGCAGCGCAGTCTTCTGGCCCTGATCGGTATTCTGGTCGGTATCGGCTCGGTTATTGCCATGGTTTCGGTGGGCACCATCGTTCAGCGGGAGGCTTTGAGGCAGTTCAAGGAGATGGGCACCGATATCCTGTCTATAACCAAAGCGTCCGGGAAAGAGGGGGCGAGGGGGCGAGACAGCGGGATAAGTCTCGATATTGCACTGGGAATTCCGGAATACTGTTCACAGATCGAAATGGTGGCGCCTTATGCCTCTGTCTTCGGCACGTTAAAGTACCGGGGGCAGAAAATCGACACCCCGGCGCTGGGCGTGACCAGTTCTTTTTTGGATATCAACAAGCTGAAGCTGTTACAGGGGAGGTTTGTTTCCGACCTGGATCATTTCATGTATTTCTGCGTGGCCGGTGCCGGTGTTCAGCAGAAGCTGGCGGAGCTGGGTGTGGGGGAGATTGTCGGAACCAGCATCATATATATGGAAAAACAGTTTACCATTATGGGCACCATCGCCTATGCACCGCCCACCAATATGCGACCTTATGAAGTGAGCGCGGGTATCATGATTCCCCTGTCCACTTCGCGCCGTCTGGGGCAGAATGAGGGCATCCGTTCAATTCTGGCCCGGATGGTGCCCGATGGGGATCACCTTGTGGCAACTGATGAAATTCGCAGGTATTTTGAGACACAGGCCGAAGGCATGAGCGTGCGTGTTCAGAGCGCCGAAGAACTTATAGCGCAGATGCAGAAGCAGATGCAGATGTTTACCCTGCTTCTGGGGGTCATCGGCTCCATTTCTTTGATTGTGGGCGGCGTCGGGGTTATGAACGTCATGCTCGTTTCCGTCACCGAGCGCAGAAAGGAAATCGGTATTCGCAGGGCCCTGGGCGCGAGGCGAAAGGACATCCAGGGCCAGTTTTTGGTGGAGTCAATTTTTTTATGCCTGACCGGAGGCGTCCTGGGCGTTGCCCTGGGGTTAGCCGTGTCGTTCGCCATTGCCCGCTTTTCCAACTGGCAGTTTTTTATTTCCCACATGGCGGTAGTCCTGGGTGTGTTGGTGTCAGCGGCGGTCGGCCTCTTTTTCGGTTATTATCCGGCCCGGCAAGCTGCCAGAATGAACCCCATTGATGCGCTCAGGACGGAATAAAACAACCTGCCATGATTATCCGATTTCTGTTCATTCTTGTTTCGGCCGGTCTTTTCGCCCTGTGTTTTCCTGATGGTCCGCTGCCCCTGGCCGCTTTTGTCTGCCTGGTGCCCTTCGCCCTCTCCCTTGAAGGTGCCACCGCAAAATCCGGTTTGATAATGGGGTTATTGTACGGGTTTTGTATCTGGATGATCGCGGCCTGGTGGATGGCCAATGGCTTTTATTATTATGTCAGACTTCCCTGGGGTGCGGCCTGGTTCTGGACAGCATTAATCTGCCTGATTTCGTCTCTGCCCTACATGATTTTCGGCCTGTTAAGCGGTCTGTGCGGGTGGATGAAGACCCCTTACGGCCGTTTTAAAGCGGCTGTGGCGTTGACGGTTCTTCTTTCCTGGTACCCGATCGCTTTTCCGGGAAATTACGCCCATTCGCTCTATGCCCATCCCCTGCTCATCCAGTTGGTCGATCTGGGCGGCATACCGCTTTTGTTGCTGGCCATGAATCTGATTAATTTTTTTATCGCCGGCACTCTTTTAGACCGGGCCACCCCGCGCGGTCCTGTCAAAAACATTCTGATGGCGATGATTACGCTGGCACTGGTGATTATCTACGGAAATTCGCGGTTGAGCCGGTTTCATGCAGACATGGCTGACGCCGACGGGGACCGGCGGGTGAAGATCGTTTCCGTTCAACCCAACCTTTCGCTCAAGCGGGCAGGGGTGCCTCAGGTCTTCGGTAACGCTGAAAAAGCAAAAGACACGGCGTCTGTTTTGACGCTATCGGAAGAAGCGATAACCCTTTTCCCGGACGCACAGGCTGTCGTGTGGCCTGAGCTGCCGGACGGCATTTCCTGTAATCCTGATAATGGAATCTGGCGAAAGGTTCGTGATCTGGCCTCAAAATCAGGCATCCCGTTTATCGTTAATTGCTATGAATATAACCCGGCTGTTCGAGGTGATTACAATATTGCCCGGTTAATATCCGGGGCCGGAGAAACAGGCCCCGGATACCGGAAGCGGATTCTTCTGCCTTTTGGCGAGTATCTGCCCGGAGAACGGCATCTGCCCTGGCTGCGACGGCTTTTCCCACGGTCTCTTTACTATATCCCGGGTGATGATGGCGTTACCCTCCTGCCCCTTGGCGGAAAGCATCAGGCAATTCCCACCCTGTGCTATGAAGTGCTGTTCCCCGGCCTGGTGCGGGATTTTGTTCTTCAAGGCGGCGATGTGATCATCAACCTGGTCGATGATGTCTGGTTTGGGGAGAGCGACGCATCGGCCATCCACATGGCCCTGGCCGTATTTCGGGCGGCGGAATACCGGTTACCGCTGGTCAGGGTGACCAATTCAGGAAATGGCGTGTTTGTCCAGCCTACAGGAGAAATCGTCGATGGATCGAGAACACCGGTGTTCCAGCCCCGGCTGACCGCTTTTCCTTTGTTCGTGCCCCCGGATCGATCCCTTTACGCGGCCTGCGGGAATACTTTTCTGATATTTCTAACGGTGTTGTTGGGGGTAGAAGTGGTTTGTTATCGGATCATTTCTTGTCCTTTTTAAGGTGTTGGTCGTTTCCCTTTCGGGCATAAAGGTTTACGATTACCCACAAGAAAAATATATTCAATATGGAGCCATAATTTCAGAATCCTTTCCGGGATAATGGAGAATGCTTATCTTTTCATCAAGATTCAATAGCTTCTTTTTTTTTATTCTATTATTTATTGCAGTAAGAACTGCGTTCGCTTCACAGCAAATTCAAATCGTTCCTGATTCTGCTTCGAATAAGATAGAAAACAAGGCAACATTTGAACGCACAGCCCTCAAAACAGAAAAAGGGCTGCTGATGTGGGATTATGAAAAGATTCCCGTTCCTGACAATAAAGCTATTGATTTGCTGGGCTTTCATTATCTTCACCAGGTGAACAGGTGGCTTTTTCTGGGTTTTGGCGCCCATGCCCCCCTGGTCGATGGAGATTATGGCGGCTTTATGGCAGCAGATGCCACAATACATGCGCAACGAAAAATATTCGGGAATTCATTTGTCGATGCCGGCGTCTCCATGGGCGGGGGCGGCGGTGGCTCCAGTATAAACCAGAGCAGAGAATTATCCGGAAAGGGCGGTTATATAAAAAGTTACGCAGGGTTGGGGTACGATTTTCGCCTTTTCTCATTAGGCGTAAACTATGCGCACTTTAAATTCATGAATTCCTCTATCAAGCACTCACAATTCAATTTTTTTATCCAAAAACCAATTTCATTTTCGATCAGTCCATATGCGAATTCAGGAAAACAGAACGCATTTGATGTTAGCCTTTCAGGATCCAAAGAAACGATACTGACACTTGAATTTAATAATATATTTCAAATTAAACCGGAAGGCTCGAATACCAGAACGATTAATACGTTTTCCCTGCAATTTTCACGGTTCCTGAATAACAATCATTATTTTTTTCTTGGAGCGGATGTCGGCTATAACGGCCTTCCACTGTATAATCAATTATTCGGTGGTATCGGGTATAAGCATACAATCTCTTCCCGCGTTAATCTACATGGCCAGATCGGTGTCGGCTCCGGCGGGTATTCGCCGGATATAATCGATACCGGCCCCGGACTGCTTGTTTATCCAAAATGTTCGGTTGAATACTTATTGAATAATCATATTGGATTATCTTTGTCGGGTGGCTATTTGTTAGCGCCGGAAGGTTCCTCTAGAAATTTTACCCTGGGCGCTGCCATGAATTACCACCTTTCGACAACAGATCGTATCCCTGATAAATCCAGCCCAGAGAAGCGTCTGGTATTTCGGGGATTTCGTTTCAATGTGTTCCATCAAACTGAGTTTAATGTCAAATTAGGAGATATGGATCACGACAACATCAATTTTTTATCATTTCAACTTGATAATCTTGTGCATGATAACTGGTATATACCCGTTCAGGTCAGTGTCGCGTATAATGATTTTTTCGGGTATCCCGGGTATGGCGAAATGTTAACCGGATTCGGTTTGCAGAATAAATACGCATCAACAAATCGTTTCCAGTACTTTTGCCAGGTTTTGATTGGCGTTAATGTCCATAGTGTATTGTTAAAACCTTCGATGGGGATAAATTACAGCTTGAGTGATCATTTTGCGCTCTATGCCCAGGTCGGAAAGACCATATCACTTTATAAATTAGACCTGTACAATAATTTTGACCAGTATAACGAACGATTGAATACCAGCTTTATCGGAATCGGGTTGACCTATCGTTTTTCGGTACTGGACATCCTGTAAGAATAAAAAAGGAGGCGAGAATTATTCTCAACCTCCTGATTTTATTATGGCGGGAGTGACGAGACTCGAACTCGCGACCTCCGGCGTGACAGGCCGGCGCTCTAACCAAACTGAGCTACACCCCCGAATTGAAACAGGGTCTTTCTATGGTGGGCGGAACAGGGCTTGAACCTGTGACCCTCGGCTTGTAAGGCCGATGCTCTCCCAACTGAGCTACCCGCCCCGTTCAAACGCCAATACCATTTGATGACACCCGCGTTTAAAGTCTCTCTATCTACCAACCCGGATGGATAATGTCAAGGCAAAAAAAGCATTCCCGATCCATTTTTTTTGCCTACTGCTGCATGTCGGAAGAGGGTTTTAAGGCCTGTGACAGGATATCGTCCATATGATCGATCAGAACAATATCAAGTTGCCTGGCAATGGATCCGGGAATCTCCTCGAGGTCTTTTTCACACTCCCTGGGAATGATGATTTTCTGAATTCCGCTGCGATGGGCCGCCAGGATTTTATCCCGGATGCCGCCTACGGGAAGCACACGGCCCCGCAGTGTGATCTCACCGGTCATGGCCAGGTTTCTGTCAACCGGTTTCCGGGTCAGTGCGGAAACCAGGGAGGTACACATGGAAACGCCGGCGGACGGCCCGTCTTTAGGAATGGCGCCTTCGGGAACATGAATGTGAATATCCAGGGTTTCATAGAATTTGTTGTCAATGTGCAACTGTTCCGAACGGGATCTGACGTAGCTTAAAGCCGCCTGGGCAGACTCCTGCATGACTTCTCCCAGCTTTCCGGTAATGGTCAGCTTGCCCTTTCCAGGCATGATGGCAGTTTCAATGTTGATCAGTTCGCCACCGACTTCGGTCCAGGCCAGGCCTGTGACCAGCCCCACCTGGTCGTTCTCTTCGATCTGGCCGTGCCGGAACTTGGGCGGACCGAGGTAGCCGTGGATGGACGCGGTGGTCACCCGATATGGCTTTGGGGTGTCACTGGTAGAAATATCCCGGGCGATTTTCCGGAAAATGGTGGAAATTTCCCGTTCAAGGCTGCGGACGCCGGCTTCCCGTGTGTATCTTTGAATAATTTCATAAACCGCATTTTTTGAAAACGTAATATCATACTCGTCGACGCCGTTTGCCTTGAGTTGTTTCGGAATCAGGAAGGTGGTGGCGATGTTGTATTTTTCATACTCCGTGTAACCCGGCAGCCGGATAATTTCCATCCTGTCCTGAAGGGGCAGGGGGATACTCTGCAAGGTGTTGGCGGTAGTAATAAAAAGAATCTGCGAAAGATCGTAGTCCACATCCAGGTAATGGTCATTAAAGGCATAATTCTGTTCGGGGTCGAGCACTTCCAGCAGGGCTGCCGACGGATCACCACGGAAATCCATGCTCATTTTATCGACTTCATCAAGGCAGAAAACAGGATTGTTGACATTCGACTTTTTAAGGGCCTGAATGATTTTTCCCGGCATGGAACCGATATACGTTCTGCGGTGCCCGCGGATTTCAGCCTCGTCTCTGACACCACCCAGCGAAATGCGGATGAATTTTCTGCCCGTAGCCCGGGCTACGGATTTTGCCAGAGAGGTCTTGCCGACACCCGGCGGTCCGACCAGGCAGAGGATAGGGCCTTTAAGTTTTTTAACAAGTGACTGTACGGCCAGATATTCCAGGATGCGTTCTTTAGGCTTCTTCAGGCCATAATGATCTTCGTCCAGGATGGATTCGGCCAGGTTGATATCGTTTCTGACTTTACTGACGTTTTTCCAGGGCAGGCTGATCAGCCAGTCGATGTAATTCCTGATAACCGTTGCTTCAGCCGACATGGGGGTCGTGTTTTTGAGCTTTTTTAACTCTTCTTTGACCTTTTTTTTGCCCTCGGCAGACATCTTTTTGCGTTTGATCTGTTTTTCCAGCTGGGCCAGGTCATCACCGGAACCGTCTTCGCTTTCCATCTCTTTTTTGATGGCCCGCATCTGCTCATTGAGGTAATAATTTTTCTGGCTTTTCTCCATCTGATCTTTAACGCGTTTTTTAATCCGCCGTTCAACCTCGGTAATTTCTACTTCCGAATTGATTATTCCGGCCAGTTCGGGCAGGCGTTTGCGCAGATTTACCGTCTCCAGCAGCTTCTGTTTGAGTTCTATTTTCAACGGCATGTGGGCGGTAATGGTATCCGCCAGGCGGGAAGGTTCCGTAATCGAATTGATATGGGTAATGATTTCCTGGGAAATAATTTTTTTATTGCTTAGCGTATAGGCGCCAAAGCTCTCCAGCACCGTACGGACGAGCGCTTCGGCTTCTGTGCGCGGGAGCCTGTCGTCAACTATTTCCTCGGTGTTTACGAAAAAGAAATCGTTACCGGGAAGGAATTCATCTATCTTTCCGCGAGCGTCTCCTTCTACCAGCGCTTTTACTGTACCGTCGGAAAGGCGCAGCATCTGGAGCACCCGACCGATGGTACCGTATATCCTGATATCCTTTTCTACCGGATTATCGATATCCGGCCGGGTCTGGGTCGCCAGAAAAATTTCCTTGTCACCTTCCATGGCGGCGGACAGGGCATTGATCGATTTTTTCCGGCCGATAAAAAGGGGCACCTGCATGTGTGGGAAGACGACGATGTCTCTTAACGGCAAAAGCGGCAAAGAGCGGATAGTCGGCTGCATGATTTCGTTTTGTTTAAATATATTGGGTATATGTATCATGGTGACTGAAAAAAATAGTTCCTGCCGGATAAACACAGGTTTTTGGCGTTAATGAATGGCCGTCAGCACGAATTTAAGCCTGCTTCTGTTTATCTTCCTGTTCCAGCAACAGAATCGGTTCTTCCGTGTTTTTTATTACCTCTTCATTGATGACGCACTCTTTAATACCTTCCTGGGAAGGAAGATCATACATGATGTTCAGCATGCATCGTTCGATAATCGAGCGCAGTCCACGGGCACCGGATTTACGTTGCATGGCTTTTTCCGCAATGGCAGACAGGGCGCTGTCGGTAAATCGCAGATTGACGCCTTCAATTTCGAACAGTTTTTGAAATTGTTTAACCAGGGCATTCTTGGGCTCGGTCAGAATTTTAATCAAAGAGGGCTGGCTCAGTTCGTCAAGCGTACTGATAATCGGTAATCGACCCAGAAACTCGGGTATCAGGCCGAAGTGAATCAGATCTTCAGACTCTACCTGATTAAGAATTTCCCCCAGGTTTCTTTCTGCTTTGGGCAGCACCTTGCTGCCGAAACCAATGGTCCGTTCCCTGAGACGTCGTTCAATGATTTTATCCAGACCCGTAAACGTACCGCCACAGATAAACAGGATGTTGGTGGTGTCCACTTTTACAAAATCCTGCTGTGGGTGCTTGCGGCCGCCTTTGGGCGGAACACTGGCGGTGGTACCCTCCAGTATTTTCAACAGCGCCTGTTGAACGCCTTCGCCGGAGACATCCCGGGTGATGGACGGGTTGTCCGAACGCTGTGCTATTTTGTCTATTTCATCCACGTAGACAATGCCGCGCTCGGCTTTTTCCACATCATAATCCGCGTTCTGAAGCAGGTTCAGGATGATGTTTTCTACGTCTTCGCCCACGTAACCGGCTTCCGTCAGGGCGGTGGCATCGGCTATGGTAAAAGGCACATTGAGGAACCTGGCCATTGTCTGGGCCAGAAGGGTTTTACCGCAACCGGTCGGTCCGATAAGCAGGATATTGCTTTTCTGGATCTCAACGTCATCGGTCGTGATGGCTGAGTCAAGCCTCTTGTAGTGGTTGTAAACAGCCACGGAAAGCACTTTTTTGGCATGATCCTGCTCGATCACATAATCATCGAGCAACGTCTTGATCTCTTTGGGTGCCAGCAGTTTTTGCGGACCGGTGGCGGTCTCTTTTTCATATTCTTCAGCAATAATCTCGCCACAAAGATTAATGCATTCGTCACAGATATAAACGGACGGTCCGGCGATCAGCTTTCTGACTTCTTTCTGGGTTTTCCCGCAAAATGAGCAGACAAGTTTATCATTACCTTCATCATGTCGATTCATTTTTATTTTTTCTCCTTCTGATCGGGGTTATCCAGCTTCTCAAGATCGCTGCGATCGGTGATGACATGATCAATGATGCCGTAATCTTTGGCTTCCATGCCGGACATGAAAAAATCCCGATCCGTGTCTACCTGGATTTTTTCCAGGTCCTGACCGGTGTGGTGGGCCAGAATATGATTCAGCGTGTCTTTCATTTTCAGGATTTCTTTTGCTTGAATGGCAATATCCGAAGCCTGTCCCTGAACGCCACCCATGGGCTGGTGGATCATTATTCTGGCGTTGGGTAACGAGAACCGTTTGCCTTTATTACCGGCGGCCAGGAGGAAAGCCCCCATGCTGGCGGCTTGCCCGATACAGACCGTGGCGATGTCGGGTTTGATGTACTGCATGGTATCATAAATGGCCAGACCGGCGGAGACCTTTCCACCGGGTGAATTGATATAAAAATTAATATCCTTGTCCGGGTCTTCAGATTCGAGAAAAAGCAACTGGGCAATCAGCAGATTGGCTGTTTCATCATCAATCGCACTGCCGATAAAGATAATCCTATCTTTGAGCAGCCGCGAATAAATATCAAAAGCACGTTCTCCTCTGCTGCTCTGCTCGATGACCATGGGAATTAAAGGCACTGGTTAAACCTCCATTTTAAATATATTTATTATACTATTTTTAGTCGGTTTTGTCATCTTCGGATTTTTCCGGAATAACTTCTTCGATATTGCCGTTATCCATCATCAGGGTCATGGCCTTTTTTTCCAGAAGAGAGTATTTGAGCATGTCCTGGTACTGGGGATTGGTCTGATAATACTGTTTTACCATATCCGCCGGTTGCTTCAATGTTTCGGCGACCCCCTCAAAACCCGCTTCCATTTCTTCATCGTTGATATCCAGTTTTTCCTGTTCAATGATTTTATTTAACAGGATATGCCGTTTGGCCTGTTTCTCCGCTGTATCACGATATTTTACGTTCAAAGATTCGCGGGTTTGCCCCGTACTTTCAAGAGACATGTTATAGGCCTGATAGGTCCTTTCAATTTCCTCCATGATGTTGTCCAGCTCAAATTTAATCATGGTTTCCGGGGCTTCAAAGGGATATTTTGAAAGAAGTGCCTCAAACACCTGTTCGTGCAGTTCCTGCTCACTACGTTTATCATAACCCGATTGAAGATGTGCCGTAATCGCTTCTTTGAGTTCGTCCAGAGATTGATAAGGCCCGGCGGATTTAGCCAGTTCGTCATCCAGGGCGGGCAGGATTTCCTCTTTTAAAGAGGTGAGGGTAACATTAAAGTGAATGGTTTTGCCGGCTAACCCTGAGTCCGCGTAATCATCGGGAAAATCGACATCAAATTCTTTTGTGTCCCCGACGGACATGCCGACCATCTGGTCGTCAAAACTTTTTGATATGCTTCCCGCGCCGATTTTCAACCGGTAGTCTTCACGTTCAGGGAACCCGTCGAACGGTTCGCCGTCCAGGGACCCTGAAAAGTTGATAAATGCGATATCGTCAACAGCGGCCGGCCTTGGGGTTGCCGGGTCTTCCTGGCTGGCCATGTTATTGCGCAGCATGGTCAACTGGCCGTCAATTTCTCCATCGCTGCATTTATACATATTCTTCTTAAGATTCAGTCCCTTAAAGTCAATATCCGGAAGTTCTGGTTTAACTTCCACGATGGCGTCATATGTGAAAGGCTGCTCTTCTGCGAGTTCCGAAGAATTGATCACCGGTTCTCCAACCACGTTCAGTTGTTTTTCCATGACGGCATCCGGCAGTGAGGTCTGAATTAACTGGTAAGCAACATCAGCATGTACTTTGTCCTTAAACATGCGTTTTAAAACCGACAAGGGGGCTTTTCCCGGGCGAAACCCTTTTACCTTGGCTGTTTTCTTTAATTGCTGGTAGGTGTCACCAAGTTCCTTGTTGACCTTTTCGACAGGGATTTCAATGTGAAGTGTTTTTTTGATGCTGCTTTCATCTTTAACGGTTATCTGCATTCTCTGATACTTTCTCCTTGGGTTCTAAAATTCTGTTAAAATTACCGGTCAGTTCATAGTGAACGACAAAAGTGGTGCGAGAGGGGAGACTTGAACTCCCACTCTGTCTCCAGAGCTGGATCCTAAGTCCAGTGCGTCTACCAATTCCGCCACTCTCGCCTGAGACAGCATTCGTCCGTGAGTGCTTTTTTGCCCGGATTTACGATTTTATTCAAATCGAAAAAAGGTTAATGCAATCATTGCATCTGTCTGGTATTATCATCATTTAGACTGATAAAGTAAGGCCTGATTGCGCTAAAGTCAACACGTAAATCTGTCCGGCGAAAGCGGGCGTAAAAATAATAGATTAACATTCAGAAGGTGACCTGGCAATTGAACAGACGATGGCTCATTTTTATAACAGTTGCCGTGCAAATATTTGTCGTCCGGGTGAGTTTTGCGTCCGGCCTTCGAACCATTGTCATTGATCCGGGACATGGCGGATATGACAGTGGTGCCAAAGGCCCTGAAGGGACCACTGAAAAAGATGTTACCCTGGCCCTGGCGCGCCTGATCGCATCTCAAATGGAGGGCAGGTACCGGGTGTTGCTGACCCGGACCGGTGATTATCAGATAAAAACGGCGGACAGGGTCGCCAAGGCCAATCATGACCATGCCGATTTGTTTCTCAGCATACATGTCGGTGGTGGATTTTCTATTAAAAACAATACAATAACGGTTTACTGGCCTGGCGGTGAGTCTGGTTCGGATCAAAAGCCCAAAGCCTATACCATAACGGATTTTTCTGGTGAATATCCGGCCGTCGTCTGGGGTGAAGCCCAACAAGATCATCATCGCTTAAGCAAGGCTTTTGCGGAAATACTGGGGCAGGAATGCCGGAACGTATTCGGTAAATGCAGCCGGGTTAAAAGCGGTCAAATAAATGTGCTTGAAGGGGCGGACATGCCGGCTGCAATGATCGAAATCGGATGCATGGTTAATCCGTCCTGGGAAAAGCAGTTCAGAGACCCTGATCGAATGGTGATCATGTCCGATATGATCACCAGCGCCATTGAACGGTTTTTCCGGTCCGAGTGAAATCTTCAGGCTTGCATTTCAATCCCCCGTGTGTTAGAGACATTTTGCTGTATAATTACCCCACTTTCTCGGGGCGTGGCGCAGTCTGGTAGCGCACCTGCTTTGGGAGCAGGGAGTCGCAGGTTCAAATCCTGCCGCCCCGACCAAAAAACAAAATAAATAAAGCAGGTTGTGAAATACACAATCTGCTTTTTTTTTGTACCAAAATGTCATTTTTGCTTTTTGTGACCCCTATGTGACCCCCACTTAATTCCTTTTCAAAAGAATACTTTTTATAATTACTTGATATTATTGATGGTATATATTTCTGGAAAACAAGGAACAAGAAAACAAATAGTTATAAATAAGTTATGATTCTAGACGGTTATAGGTCTCCTCGTTGTACGGCTGCCTGCTGCTTGAGCAGGGGTGCGCACGGAAATGTGCGCTGATTAAGAATAAATAAGAAAGGAATAGGAAGTCACTTTAATAGCCGTATAATAATGCCGGTGGCGCATTAACATTTTCTGAGTATTTTTCTCAGCCCCCACAGAGGCGCTTTTTTCTGGATTGTCGCAGACCGGATAATGGACTTGGAGGGATATTAAGAGCATGAAGGGGAAATTGTGCATATATGATATAAAATCACTGCCGTCCTTTATGATGAATTTATTATCATTGAGAACTTTCCACATTGCGAAATTGATTTTGACAAACGCTTTTCAAAACTTAGCGCTTGTTACGATTATTTATTCAACATGATTTGGCCAAACGGTTTTGCGTGTTCAAAATGCGGACACAGCGAGTATTGGGTGAGCTCCAAACATCTTTACATTTGCAAACGCTGTGAGCATCATCACTCGCTGAACGCCGGCACGATTATGGACAGCACCAAAAAGCCGATCACTTATTGGTTTAAGGCCATGTGGTGGTTTACAACTAGAAAGTCAGGCATCAACGCTGTAAGCCTCCAAAATTTATTAGGGTTCGGTAGTTACAGCACCGCCTGGATTTGGCTCCAGAAATTGAGGCGCTGCACCATTCGTAACGGCCGAGAGAAGTTGTCTGGACGCGTTGAGGTTGATGAATTTTTCGTCGGCGGCCAGAAGCCCGGCAAAAAGGGCCGTGGCGCTGAAGGGAAGATGGTTGTAGCCATTGCCGTTGAACGAGATGACAAGAAGAAAAAGATCGGCCGTTGCCCTCTGCAAGTCCTATTGGACTGTTCGGAGGATTCATTGAAAACTTTCATTGAAACAAATATCGAACCCGGCAGTAAAATAACGACTGATTCCTGGGCCAGTTACCATTTTATTGACAAAGAACACTACAAACACGAGCAAATAAATCAATCCAAGACCAGCAGTAGCAACAAAGCGCTGTACGGCGTCCACATAATAATTTCTTTGATTAAACGACTTATCACGGGAACATACCAAGGACGGTTTGAGCCCAAATATATTCAAAACTATCTGGATGAATATGTGTTCCGCTTTAATCGTCGTAAATCAGCATCAATAGGCAAAAAGTTTATGCGTATCGTCCAGCAGGCTGTTAAAACGCCAAAAATTATAGGGAAAAATATCCTGTGGGATATGGATCCAATTTCCGAATATTATCTACTTGGGCTTTTCAGATAACCGTATTTAGTAAAATAACGTTGGGATTTTATCATAAGTATTTATTTATTCATGCCAATGTCTCAAGCCGGAAATTATTACGGGGGGCGAAATGGGACGCCCTGTTGGTGCCAGGTTACAGCGACTGGCTCTGTGGAGGGATCTAAACTGCAACCGGGGTAAGGGTGAAAACGTGGGCAAGCCGACCAGCAGCTTTTACGTCTCCTCTACGCAAAGCGTCGCGAACATCATCAAGCTTCATGGCATCATCAATGGATAGATAAGGCGACCAGCCTTCATCAGTATCAATCAGTTCAATGTTAACTTTGGCTACATATTGCCCTTCATGAACAAGTTTTGTGTGACGCCTCTTCCTCATAGCTTTCTCCTCTTAAAATCATTTGACCACTTATCCGGATCTGGCCTATAGGCAGTGACTAAAACAGCAGGGGATGAGGCTCCCATCGGTATCCCCCGTACCACATGGATCGGGTTCCCCTGGTTGTCGTTCTGCAACACCAAAACACATGGTCCTTTTGAATATTCCGGATAATCTTCAACGACCACAGCCGTAACAATATTGGCTATTATATCTTTCGCAAAAATATCATCTTCTGCAAGTTCATCGTAGCCATGGTCTGATATCATCACATTTTTTTGCTCGACCAGCTCAAGAATTTTTTGAAATGTTTTGCTCATGTTTTATTTTAACCCCTTTGATTGTATTCGGCAAAAGAATATTTTTAAAAACATGGTTTTGATTATGCAGGAAAATTTTTCAAATGATGCGGCTTTTTGTAACGGCAGCGCGATCAGGTTGCCTAGACCGCCTTTAGGCATGGTGTCCTGGCTGGGAAACAACCTGTCATATGATTTGAACTGGATTTCATGCCTTTTACCCATGGCACAGGTGAGCAGGGCAGAACCAAACTTGCGCGCCAACACAGCTGATACATGATTTTCAAAGAAAAACCAGATATGACCGCCTTGACCGGATCGCGACCGTTCCACAGCAAGGGGAATATTGAACTCGTTGCAGACGTTTCTGACAACAGAGATATCTTTTTGCCAGTCAGCTTCGTCAAAATCCATTGCCAGAAAGCAGCACGTTTCATCCGGTAGCATTGGATAAATTCCAACAACGATATTCCCTCTTAAATGGTCCTCAATGATGTCTTCGTTCAAAGGGGCATACGCTTTATGATCACATTTGGTACATGGTATTCTGGGCTTACCGCAAAGGCCCTCCTGCCATTGATTCAAGCAAACAGGCGAATAGCCTGATGCTCCTTTCTTTTTATTCTCCCACCGCTTTGCATATACATCTTCGCGGCCTCTAAAAAGAGACATGAACAGACGGATCTTGGAAATAGAATCCGAAGTGCTGTCCACGCCTGAAAAACGATTGCTTCCAGTTGGTTCATTATCGAATATCGTTGCTTCTATTTTTGTTGCTGAGGCAGGATTTCGGGCTAACGCAGGTTCCGTTTGGCCGAGTTGGGCTTTCAGTTGGTCGTTTTCTTTTGTTAATCGACTAACTTCGTCTAGCAGGGATTTGTATTTTTCAAGCAGTGTCTTATAATTCATCGTTGAACCCATGATGTTCTGAACAATTTGTAAATATAACATATTTTTGTGATATTGTCCGTTAAAAGAATTTTGGATTCTTTTCAATTTGTGCTAAGATAAACATTATCAGCATTTTTTATAATCCGATGATAAGGTGGCAGCGTGAAACCGTTGAGTATGATGAAGAGGGGACGTATCCAGGATCTTGATCGTTCCTTTGATATTCAATTCTGGCAGCAGCAGGAGCCTAAGGTCCGCTTTAACGCCGCCTGGGAGTTGATAGTTCACGCCGGGCGGGTGAAAGGATACAGCGAACTGTTGAAAACTTTCAACGACAATAACGTTCAATATCTGGTTATCGGCGGGTATGCCCTGATTCAATACGCTGAACCGCGATATACAAAAGATCTCGATTTGTGGATCAGCACCACGCCGGAGAACGCCACTGCCGTTTTTAATTCGCTCAAACAGTTCGGCGCACCGCTGGATGATTTGACGTCGAAAGATTTTGCCGAGGATGGTTTTTTTTATCAAATGGGCATCATTACCCGGATGCGACTTTCCCTTTTTGCCTCTGTCCGGGATCGCCGGCCTGACGCGGATAGGTCAGGTAGGGAATGATCTTGGAATTCTTGAAGCTGCCGGTCCCGTCATAGGTGATGGTGACAACGGGTATGCCGGTTCTCTCCTCGATGGTTTGGGACATGGCCTGGGTAACGATGGAGGGACAGCAGAAGGCGGGGTTGGTCTGCACGAACAGGGCCAGGTTGGGATAGTATTTCTTGATGTAATGGATCTTTAAAATGTTGTCCATGGACTCGCCGGTGTGTTCCAGGCCCATATGGTATCCAGCCAGTATCTTGTCCGGTGCGTCCG
Organism: Desulfosudaceae bacterium; assembly: GCA_963674745.2. Classification (GTDB taxonomy): domain Bacteria; phylum Desulfobacterota; class Desulfobacteria; order Desulfobacterales; family Desulfosudaceae; genus JBFMDX01. The sequence goes on from CAXXDV010000003.1 coordinate 1,299,348, forward strand.
TGTAATCATGTTCCGGTTCCTGGATCACCCGCTCAAAATGGCGGTAGTACTTTCTTTCCATCCATTGCACCGCCGATATAATCGTTTTTGATGAAAAGGCATGCCAGTATTTTCCCTCCCGGAACCATTTGCGGACATACGGACCCGCGATCATTCGCCCGTAAGTGCTGTAGGGCGTGGTGATGACTTCGCCACCGTTTTTTTCAATAAAGCGGATCAGGTTCTGGTTGATGAACCGGTTGTCGCGTACATACAGGTCTCCGAAGATAGCCACCTGGGGCCTTTGTTCCCGGCGGATGTCAATCGCTTTGAACAGGGTGGTAACAGTCGCGGCCGCGTCATCCCTGTCCCGCAGGCCCAGAAATGCGTCAGTACAAATTCGAACGCTTTCGGTTAATGCCCGGTCCGTAGCCCCGGCTTCACATTCGTAGGGCCGGATCCGACAGGCCATTTTCCGCAGCATGCCCCCGAACATGAAGGCAAAGTAGGCGTTCATCGAGATCCGGTGAGAAATATCGCTCAAGGTGATGTCGCCGTTATACACGCTCGCTTTTTCCATGCCGTTGCCCAGGCCGTTCACCAGCCGCTTGATATGGTAGGGATACAGCTTGAGGTTGCAGGCAATTTCACCGCTGGCCATCCACAGCACCGACTGGGCCGGATCCAGGTTGTGGTGCTCGACGTAATCGGCAAATTCCTGGGCGATGATGTTCAGCGGGATACACTGGCCGGTGTTGTGCCGCAGGCTTTTCCGCACGCTGGCTTCGGTCTCTTTCAGCAGCCGGGCATCGTATCCTTCGCGTTGGAAGGCGGCCACCAGCAGCCGGCAGGTGATATCATCCCAGTTGGGCATGACGATGGTTTTGCCGTCCAGGCTTCCGGCATGGGCCGGGTGCAAAGACCGGCACGAGGCCCGGGGAACCGGCGGTGCGACACTGTCGTTGTGGTTGCGAAAGGACCGCACGGCCGCCTCAATCCGGGTTTCATAGCCGACGCTGGAGCCGTGCTCATCAAGCTGCAGGATCAGGTAGGGCTTGTCGTGCAGGTCCATTATATGTCTGAAATAATCCATCACAAAAGAATCCGGTGTGCACATGAACGAGGTCAGCAGCACCGGATAACACGACTCGGTCTGGGCGGCGATCACGGCGGCCGAAAGAATGGCCGAGGCATGTTCCCAGTGGATTTCATCCAGCAGGGGCCGGATGGTCTCAAGATCGGCGGTCCCGGGGTCGAGCATGTCCTGGTAAAAGACCTTGATCCCCTGGGCGGCGAATATGTCCGGAATATTCTTGTTCATTTCCCGGGTCAGGACGGTATACGGCCGTCCCAGCAGCACCACGTGGATATCGTCGGATGGTTTGGGTGTCTTGCGGTATATGCTTTGCAGCCGGGCGCGTGTTTTTCGGCGATGCTCCATGGCGCTGTCATAGGCCTTGCTTACCTCCATGAACCAGACGGTGTCCCGGCAGATGGATTTGAGCATCCGGTAAAGCTGCATTTTGGTGTGGAAATGGCTGTACAGGTAATTGACCAGCGGCATCAGCAGCCGGGATGCGTCGACCTGCCCGGCGATCATGGTGGCGGCGTACTGGGTGTAATAGCAGAACTGGCGGCGGGTGTGTTTGGCCTTGTCCCGGTTTTCAAAATACTGGGGCAGAAATACGTAATCGGCCTTTTCCAGCAGATGGTCGACATGACCGTGCAGGGCCGTGATCGGCGCGCAGAATTCAGCCCCGGCCAGTTGCTTGCCGGTTTTCACACCCTCGCGGAAGCGGTCGCTGACAATCGTGCGCAGGCCGAGCTGCCCGAAAAAATGTTGCCAGAAGGGCAGGTCGTCAACCAGGTGCAGGGCTGCCGGGATGCCGATGGTGGTCTTCCGAACCGGTGCTTTGTGCGGCAAATCCTGCTGCGCTTTTTCCCGGCTGGCTGCCAGGTCAAATCCGGAGGTGTTGTTGCGCACGAACCGCCGCGTTTCATAATCACGGCCGCACAAAAATCCAAAGGCCACGGTCTCTGTTCCCACCGTGGCGCAGGTGATCTTGCAGTGATTGGTACACAGGTCGCACACTTCGTTTCGGATCGGTATCTGTTGCCGATAAAGCGACAGCCCTCGAAATTTTGAAACAAAGTCTTCCCGGCCGCGAATCGTTTCGGCCAGGGTCAGGGCTGTGCCCAGAGCGCCGGTCAAATGACAGTACCGGGACACCTGGATGGGCCGGTTCAGGCGCTGTTCAAAGGCCGCCACCAGGGCGCTGTTTTTGGCCGTGGCCCCCTGGAAAAAAACGGTTTTACCGATCTGGCCTTCAATGGCTACCTTGGTCAGGTAATTTTCACGAACGGCATGCAGGCTGGCGGCCAGCATTTCATCCCGTGAATATCCGGCGCTCAAAAAGTGATTGATGTCCCGCTCCATGAAGACGGTGCAGCGGTCGCTGGTCATGGGCGACTTGCAGCCCCTGGTGCGGACAGGAAACTCGTCCAGAGGGCATTGCAGGCGTTTGGCCTGTTCCTCGATAAAGCTGCCGGTACCGGCCGCGCATACGGTGTTCATGGCCGAGAAGGTCACGCGGCCGTTTTTCAAGGTGGTGAACTTGGCGTCCTGCCCCCCGATTTCAATGATGGTGTCCACCCCCGGGTCCAGTTCCACCGCCGCCCGGGCATGGGCGGTAATTTCATCCAGAATCAGGTCGGCTCCCAGGATACGGCCGACGAACTTGCGGCCCGACCCGGTTGTTCCGGCCCCGCAAATGGAAATATCAATTTTTTTGCGTCGACCCAGGTCTTCTGCGGCGGCCAGAACCGACTGCATCGCGTCCACCGGTCGCCCGGCCGTGCGGGTGTAAAAACCGGCCAGGACATCGCCGGTATCGTCAACCAACACCGCCTTGGTGCTGGTGGACCCGATGTCGATGCCGATAAACGCCTCCCATGCACCCGCGTCCTCACGCTCATCATAAACGTCCACCTCGACCGCGCATCGCTTCTTATCATTATCCGGGAAAAACACATACCGTTCATGTGCTTTAAAATCCGGGTATCGGGAAAGGGACAGTTCCAGCGGCGGGTAGGCATAGGCCTGTTCATTTTTGACAGGAACAACAATGTCCCCGGGGTTCCGTAAACAAACCCGTCCATCACCGGCGTCAGCCTCGTTTAAACGGTTTATGGCTGCGCCAAAGGCGCCGTACAGATGGGACCATCGGTCGACCACAATCTCCATCCCTGTCAGGGCGCTGATATGCCCGACTACCGCGCGGTTGTGCGATACGCCGCCGCATAAAACAAGGGGGGGGAACGGCTGTTCATTTGAAAAAAGCGTATCCACAATATTGCGGGCCAGGCCATGGCACAGGCCGTCGCATATGCTATCCAGGCAATAACCTTCCTGCTGAGCGTGAATCAGGTCGGTTTTGGCAAACACGGCGCAGCGGCTGGCAATACGGGGGATGTCGCCGGTATTTTTAAGGGCACGCGCGCACAGGTCTTCAATCCCGGCCAGGTTGAGGCGCCCGGCCTGCTGGTCAAGAAAGCTGCCCGTGCCGGCGGCACACGATGTGTTGGACAGGTATTTACGGTAGTTTCCGGCTTTATCAAAGAGTATCAGGCCGAATTTTTCACCGCCCACAGAAAGAATGGCTCCGGCATCGGGGTGAAGTTCATGGCTGGCAGAGATAATGGACACCTGATCATCATACCGGAAAGCGGTCCGGATGATGCCCGGGGTTGATGATGTGACCCCGACAGCAGATATTTTGGACAGATCAAGGCCTTCCAGCATCTCCCCGACGGTTTCAACGATATTGCCGCCATGGAAACGATAGTCTTTTTGAATAATGCGTTTTTCCGGGGAGATCACTATCAGCGCCGCGGCAACGGAGCCAACATCTATCCCCAGAATGTGTTCCTGAACCGCCATATCCCCCCAACGCAAAGCTGCATTAAATATCAATCAGTTAGACAGGTCGAAGACCCGCAGGATGTCATTGCACCCCAAGGTTTTACAAAACTTTTACAAATATACGCCCAATTATGCCATTGTCAAGTAAAGTCGGAATATTATGAATCGGAATGCCGCTCCCTTTGTCTACAACTCAAGGCCCATATTTTTTTTAAAAACAGCCTGTCCGGGGTTAGCACTTATAACGTTTATGGTTGTCGACAACTATTCAATAACTTTCTACGCTTAATCATCAAATAATGTCGCAATGATCAGGTCGGCATGTTTTTGAATACCCTCCGGGGACAGTATCCTGCCCCCGCAAAGAGGTGAAAGGGCCATCGGCGCGGCTCCTGCGGCAACGATTAAAAAAAAGCTTTCATGATTATTTACTCTAATTCCAGATACATGGCAGATATGCTGATAAAATTCCGGATGATGAGACTTGCCAGAATCTTGGCGGCGAACGTCATCTAATGAGTGATTTCAGGGGATATAAATGAATACGATAACGATAGATTTTGAAAATTGTAACGGGTGCAGGAAATGTTACAATACCTGTTTTGTAAATGTTTTTTCCTGGGACAAGGCTAACAAGCAGCCAAAGGTCAGTCACCCGGAGGACTGTGTTCATTATGAACTGGCGCGCTGCAACGAAGCGGAGAGTATGGCGTTGTGTTCAAATTTCAATCCTCGAAATACGTCCATGTATTCCTCCGGTTAAAATTTTCGCACGCCTTGACCTCGAATCCAGATTCTGATTTTTAGAGATAACCTTAATATTCATGGGGTATGCACAATGAAAAAAAACAACTTTTTGCCTGATCTGACCGGTGATGAAAAGACAAAACCTTATGCCGGATATTATTACCGGCAGCCTGCAGCCGTTCCCGGGGATGTTCGAACTGCGCTTGAGGCCGGGCCGATTGATCTGTCCGATGCACTGCCATTTGAGAAAATAAACGATCTCCTCGAACCGGGTTACCATGCAAAGGAAAACGGATACTGTTTCATGCCGGACGGGAGCTGTTACGTGGCCGTTTTGACCCGGATGCCCGGCGTCACCGGCGATATGCTGGATTGGTGGTTCTCATGGCATGCCCAGGAGGATCTCAGGTATAAGATCTGGTATCCCGGCTCTCATGCGGGAACCGGTGTGAATGATCCCGAGCGCTTGAAAAACAAATCATTACCACTGCGCGAGCGTTATTGGCACACCACTCACTATCCGGTCGAAGACGTTGGTATCGGCCAGGAAAAGTTGTCCATTACATTCATCCCACCAAAAGAATTCGGTTTCGACACAGCACGTTTTAAAGCGGCCAATGTCAGTACCGCCATCTGCACCAGAGTCGGCTCAGAAAACAAAAAAGCAGACCATACGGATATGTGCCATTTCGTACGGAAGGTTGAGGGTGGGGTTGAGATGCGAAGCCGTTTCTGGATCGGCCGCAGGATTAAAGTCAGGATGTTTTCCGACAGATCCCGTGTTAATCGGCTCGCTAACACCAGATTCATGAGAAAGATGGCCATTCCCCGAAATACACCCTATCAAATGTCACTCCACTGCGCGCAGGAATATAATAACCTCGCTCAAATTCTTCCTCATCTTTACCGGGATTTCGGAGACGACTGTATTTGACTTGTTTTTATTGAATAAAACGGAGACAATACAAACGTTGTTTTTGCTTAAAAAAATATATTTTTGACGATTTTTACGCTTTTTAAAAACCAGTCTGTCCTTGCTATCGAAAATCTTGCCTTACGTCCAGCCAAAATACCCATCAACACTGTGTTTCCGGAAGTATGTTGACACACATTCCCGGCCTTGCTATAGTTCATGGCCATAAAAAAGAAATTTTCTATCCTTAAACTTTATGCTGAATTCCAGAAAAATTATATTTTTTGGCACCCTTATTTTTCTTGCCTTTTCTTTTTGCTTAATTAGTAATCGTGCAGACCTCGATCTATGGCACAGGCTGGTTGTTGGTTGTCATTTCTTTAACAATGGAGAGATACTATATCAAGACATCTACTCTTATCTACCGGTAAAAAATATCTGGGTGGACCATGAATGGGGATCCGGTATTATTCTTTATGCCTTTTATCATTTTTTGGGGGAAAAATCACTTTTTCTATTAAAGTTTTTAATTTTATTCTCAACTTTACTTCTAATCTGGGCCCTTAACAAAAACAGATATCCGCAATTAAATCATTATCGAATCATTTTCTATCTGATTGTCATGTATGGAATATTTTTCGGTCTTAAATCAACAATTAGGTGTCATGCTTTTACTTATTTGTTTTTCACCTTATGGATATATGTACTCGAAAAAATAAGAAACGGTGAATATTATCGATGGTTCTGGTTTTTCCCTTTAACAATGCTCTTCTGGTGTAACCTGCATGGCGGATTTGTCTCCGGAATTGGGCTTATTGTTATCTACATTGTGGGTGAGTTCTTAAATAAAAAGTGCATTTATCCATATTTAAAAATTTTATTTTTTATCCTTTTAGTTACACTGATAAATCCATATGGTTTCAGTCTCTGGCATTTTATAATTGATGCTGTCTCAATACCTCGCAAATATATAGTTGAATGGGCGCCGATATATTTTTTTGGTCCTTTCTATTACCTCAGCTACAAAATTATTTTAATGCTCACAATAGCAGGTTTAATTAACAGTATTTTTATCCGTAAAAACAGAAACCTGGATAAAACCGGTATGCTTATCATAATAGTGACCTTATATTTGTCTTTAAAACATATTCGCCATACAACATTTTTTGTTATTGCGGCGTCTGTTTTCGGTTATGGATATTTTTTTGAATTAATAGATAGCTTCAAATCGAAAATCGCCATTTTTTTTAAGAAAAAAATATCTTCAAAAGTCTATGGTTTTTTGATTCTTTTTTATCATTCTGCGATTTATGCCCTTCTTATATTGTTTTGCATATCTTGCTTAATGACCCGTTCGTTTTCAATCGATTTGCAAATAGAGAACGGGCGTTTTCCCGTTAAAGCAACCAATTTCATATTACAGAAAAAACTCAGTGGTAACTTACTGTTACCCTTTGACTGGGGCAGTTATGCACTTTGGCATTTGTACCCTTATTGCAGGGTTTCAATTGATGGACGCTATGAAGAAGTCTATCCGGAAAGTACCTTTGAGGAAGTTTATTTTTTTTTCAATCATATATATAATTGGAAACAGATTCTAAAAAAATACCATCATGATATTATCTTAATAGATAAAAAAGAATATTTCAGAACCTATTTATATTTGTATGATTCTTATGAATGGGAAAAAATATATGAAGATGAGTATGCAGCCGTTTTTCTTCCAGTGTGACAGGAAATGATCGGCAGGGAAGGGCCGTACTGAATATTTCAAAAACAGGGATTGTTACCATGCTCAAATGGAAAGATGACGCCGCTTTCATGGCGTCCCGATATATTAACCGGACCCATTGCCACGTTTTTCTCACGGGCCGGGCCGGCACCGGCAAGACCACCTTTCTGCACGATATCCGACGCCATACCCATAAAAACACCATCGTGGCCGCACCCACGGGCATTGCCGCCATTAATGCCGAAGGCGTGACCCTGCATTCCCTGTTTCAACTGCCGTTCGGCGCCTTTATTCCGGAAGATGCAATTTTCGGCGATCGTGCGCCCGCGTTTGAGATCAATACCCCCCGCACCTTGCACCGGCAACTTAAAATGAATGCCACCAAGCGCAAGATGCTGCAAAAGCTGGAGCTGCTGATCGTCGACGAGGTCAGCATGCTTCGGGCCGACCTGCTGGATGCCATAGATCATGTGTTACGCCGCATGCGCCGCCGACCTCAGCCCTTTGGCGGGGTCCAGGTTTTGTTCATCGGCGATCTGAACCAGCTGCCGCCGGTGATAAAAGATGCGGAATGGCAGATATTGAATCAATATTATGACACACTTTTCTTTTTCGGCGCCCGATCCCTTCAAGACAGACCGCCGGTCTATCTCGAGCTGGAGTATATCTACAGACAGACCGATCCGGTGTTTATCAATATTTTAAACCACGTTCGGGACGGGCAGGTCACGCAAGCGGATACCGAGCGTCTGAACCGCCAACATCGCCCGGGCTTTACCCCTTCTGCAGGGGATGGGTATGTATTTCTCACCACCCACAACCGCAAGGCCGACCAAATCAACGGCGCTGAACTGGGGAATCTGCCGGACCGGGAATATCATTACAAGGCCCTGGTGGAAGGCGTTTTTGACGAACACACCTATCCGGTAGATGCGGTTTTGACCCTGAAAAAAGGGGCCCAGGTCATGTTCATCAAAAATGATGTTTCCGGAGAAAGCCGGTTTTTCAACGGCAAAATAGGGACGGTGGATGAACTGCGAAAGGACGACATAAAGGTACGGTTTGATGACGACACCGAATCCGTATGGGTTGAACCCCACACCTGGGAGAACAAACGGTATACCCTGGATAAGACCACCAACGAGATCCAGGAAAAGGTGGTTGGCACGTTCGTCCATTTTCCTTTGAAACTGGCCTGGGCCATCACCATTCACAAGAGCCAGGGGCTAACTTTTGATCGTGCTGTAATTGACGTGTCCCGGGCATTTGCCGCCGGCCAGGTATATGTGGCCCTGTCCCGTCTGACCGCCCTGGACGGGCTTGTCCTGACCGACCCCTTTCGCTGGCAGGGCCATCGCCAGGATCCGGCGCTGGCATCCTTTGCCGCCCGGAAAAACACGACAAATGAATTAAAGAGCGGATTAAGCAATGCCGCTTCCGAATACCTGGGCCATGCCGCCAGGGATGCCTTTGATTTTTCCGGTCTCTGGGCCGCCATCCATCAACACATCCGCACCTATGATAAGGACGCAAACCGTTCACAAAAACAGCAGCACCTTCCCTGGGCCAGGACTCTCAAAGAAGATCTGGCGCCGGTCAGGACCGTTGCCGCTAAATTTATTAACCAGGTGGACGCCATTTTCCGTACCACCCCTCTGGATGATGCCTTTCTGGCAGAGCGGGTTCAGGCGGCAGTGGATTATTTCGACCCCCTGTTGAAGGGCTTTTCCGATCGTATCGGCCAACATGCAGGCCGGATGAAGAAAACGGCGAAAGGGGTAAAAAAGTATTTACGGGAATTGGATGAACTTGAACTTCAGTTTTATGACTGTCGCCAGAAGATACACAAGGCTCTGGATCTGGTCCGGTCCTATCGCAGTGACCGTGAACTCACCCGCTCGGACATGGCAATTCCCGAGCACAGCGGCGCTGTTTCAGTTGTAAAAAGAGGACCTTCCATCAAAACCGCGGGGAAGTCCGGCAAAAAAAAAGAAAAAATCGACACAAAGACCATTACCCTGCAATTGTTCGAGCAGGGAAAAACCATTGATGAAATCACGGCAGAGCGATCGCTGACCCGGCAAACCATTCAGGGCCATCTGGCCCACTGGATTGAAAACGGTACGATCCCCGTGAGCCGGCTGGTGACAGATGATGCCCTTGCCGACATCACTGCCGCCATCGACTATCTGCAGACATCCTATCTCAAACCCGTGTACGATTATTTTGACAAAAAATACGATTACAGCACGCTTCATTTTGCCGCCGCCCATCACCGGCGAATAGCCGGCCAGGCACCAGAGACCAAAGGGGGAGACGCTTGAAGCCTGTAATGGCCTATAATTTAAACAAAAAACAAAATTGACAGGACCGGTCAGAAAAGGTATAATTAAAAGAAATACCCCAAAACCCAATCTTTAAAGCATAATTGACTCTATCCATGAGCCTTACCGGGCTTATCCAGGAGCAGGATGTCAGATAAGTTGAGCCGGCCATCATGTCGATAGAACCGTTAGCATCGCTAATTTCCGGAACTGTTTTTAGTCTTATCTTACTGGGCCTGGTTGTCATCTTAAGTTTTGTGTCATGGTGGTTTATCCGGACCATGCTGATTGATCAGGTCACCGGCCGTGTTGAACAATACAATGCCGACCTGCATCAATGGGTGCTGCAAACAGACATCCTGAATTATCTGACGCTGTTTATTCCATTCATTCTCATCCGTATTTTAACGGCATTGTTTTCGATCGGTATGGGCGTTGTCGGCCCTTTGGTCGCGGCAGCAATGGACCTGCTGATGGTTCTGATTATTTTCACCATCATCTTTTCTCTGAACCGGTTACTGAAGGCACTTGGCATCAGCCGCCGCATAAAGAGCCAGGAAACACTCAAAGCCATTACCTTTTTCGGGCCCGGATTCGGATTGTTTCTGTCTCTTCTGTTAGGCCTCAAATGTTATTACAATCTTTTGATGTTGCTTCCTGAACAATCCCCCGTGCTGAAACTGGTCTCGAGCGTTGCCTGTTGCATGGCTTTTTTGGCGATTATGATCTGGGTGCTTCGCGCAGAGGCAGCGGATCGGCTTGTTGCTTTCCGCCCGGCGCGACCATCGCGGTCCCCAAAACAGGAAGGCGACAAGCCAAACATCGGGAGCCATCGTATCATGGATGCGGTTCTGTCTGAAGATACCGAGCTGCTGGGGCAGCTCTTTCAACAGGGAGCGGACGTTAACGCGATGACAGATAGCGGCAACATACCGCTGATCGAGGCCGTCAAGCACAATCTGATTGACATGGTTGCCCTGCTGCTGAAAAATGGTAGCCAGACAGAACTCCCGGATAAAGAGGGCTGGACAGCCCTGACCATGGCGGCCTGTAGCGGTGATATTAACAATGTCCGACAGTTGATTGGCAACGGAGCGGATGTAAACGCCCCGGATGGCCATGGATGGACGCCCTTTACATGGGCGCTGCATAGCGGGCACAACGACGTCGAAAAACTGCTGATCGAAAAAGGCGCTCAAACCGACCGGAGTTATAGCTACAAATGGGCCCGGCTTCCGGACCGGGTAGCGATCCTGAACTTTCTTTTAAATCTTTACAAACTGCAAATCGGCGCCGGTCCGGACAGCGCCATGCGTTTTTTTCCTACAAGCTTTGATGCCGATGCGTCGAACAATTCATATCGGCTGGAAATTAATATTGATGCGGATGCCGATCAGTGGTCATCCCGCATCATTTCTCTGAGCATGCTTGGAGAAGGGAGTGGCAGTAAAAGCCGTTGTTACAAAGTCATCTTTGATACTGCCTGGGTGGTAAAAATTCCGCCAAAGCCCATTACTCAATTTGAGGCATACAGCGACGCGGTTAAGGCCGAAAGAATGACACTGGATCAGTTGTCCGATGATTTTATGTGCATTGCCCCCGGCATTGCAGATGTTTTGAAAAAGATCCCCGGGTTTAACCCGTCACAGGATATGGATTCGGCAGCCGCGGAAAAAATGGCCGTCGCATGGCTTACGGAAAACCCCGACTTTCAGAAATATTTAAAGATCGACAACTGCTTTGCCTTTTTCATGGATATTTCCCGATACCTGTTTTTAGATCAATACCTCAAAAAACTCCACGCTCAGAAAATAACGGCTAAAATAAAGGCGGAAATGGCCCGACAGCCTGCTCTCATTTCTAACCCCGGCGCCCTTGAAGCGACGTATGGCGAAAAAAACGGAGATATGTGCCATCATTTGCATGATTGCTGCCTCCAGTTTGAATCAGAAATGAGCCGATTGCTGAAAACGGACGAGACCGCTCCTCAGGTATCACCCCATGAACTGAAAACCTGGTTTGTGGCCCATGTCTTTAGACATTTATCAGATTTGAAACAGGTACTTTCCCCGGAACTGACAAAAAAAAGAACCGACTTGCTGCAATCATTGTCAAAAGAGTATGGCAACACCATGGACATGTACCGAAAAATGGTTCTGAGTAGAATTGCTGCTAAAAACTTCAGGCATAGCGCCTCCCAGATGGCCGAAGTCATCCACGACCTGCTTTCATTGCTGGTAAAACTCCAGGAGCGGCGTATCAGCATGCGTGACTTAAAACCGGGCAACCTGTTCATTATCGACGAATCACCCGACAAATCATCGAAAACAGCTCTGGGAATTATCGATTTTGAAACGGCGATCCATCTCAATGATGAAGGCAAGCCCGGCAAGAACCCTTTTCTGGGTGGTACACCGTTTTACGCGACGCCCTCACATTTCTTCGATCATGAGACACTATATGATCTTTTAGGCGAAGTTGCGTCTGTTTATTATTATCAGGATTGGTACGCGGTTGTGGCAATAATTTACGAAACTGTAACCGGTAAACTCCTTTTTATAGAAACTTCCCGCACCTTGATTAACGTCTTAAAAACCATTCAACGGAATGGGAAAGATACCGCCATGCGGACGGCGTACTTCAAATCAGAAAGTTTCAATTTCTGGCAAAGCGTGTGGCGGGAATTTGACGAGAAAACCACTGCCGAGGCTCACCGTTTAAAGAGGGTTATGGTGCCGCTGCCTGATGAGTTCCGAGAGTTACTTCTGGCCGGTTATCAAAAGCAGGAAAATGTTTGCCGGCAAAGAGTTGCCACCTTTATTTTGTCCGCAACACCCTTTAAAGATCAGCAGACCAATCAGAAATTGCTGGTATCACCGGCTAAGGCGATAAGAAAACGACTCGAAAACTGGAAAACCAACACCTGCGTTCCCCAGGTTAAGCCGGCCATGCGCAAAAAGATAATCGCCTTTTTTGACCGCCTGTCAATGTTGCAGCAACAGGCTGAAAAACTGGTCAAGCAATTTCAGCGCCTTGAGGAATGTGAGGTAACAATTGACGCCGGGACATTAATGAAAATGATGCTGGTTTGTACCTACGGCAATATGTACCGAAATCAATGGCCATTACCGACAAAACCTGATGCGAAGGTTGCAAGTGACACAGTACCCGCACCGTTAGAAACAGGCACCCCAAAGGCCCCTGAAAAGACAAGCGCAAGCCCATTGCAGCAAGAGGACGATAAGATGAATATCACCATCTCAACCGACATGCTCCCCTGAAAGCCATCTGATATTTCATGACTTGGTAAATGAAAAAATACAGAAGGGCCGTTACAAAATTCGGTATGAATCAATATCGGTAGCCCTGGAAGACAATAAGTCAAGCAAGGGTTTGGCTTCAAAGCAGAAGGGGGTATATCTTTTAAGTTCTTTATACATCTAAACATTTGAATTTTTGTGGTTTTAATGCTTATTGGTTTAGTTGTGGAAATTGGATGTCAATGCCGTCAAATTTCTGTATGGGTTGGTAATAATAGCTTTAATTGTCTCATATATATGAGACACATGTGAATAAATTATCTGATTTGTCTTTAAAAATTCGTTTTTATCGGGGTCGCATATAAAATAAAATTTCTTATTAATTCAATGTTTTAAACTGACAACAAGACGCCTGTGGGGTTCACCTCCAGCAGCGGCATGACCTTTGCTGTATATCCTGTAAATAGATATACAAACGAAACACATTGAAAATCATGTGTTGTTTCGGATTGATAAAACCCTTTTTTGAGCAGGAGGACGGTTATGCTTAAACTGGAACAACTAAAACAAAATAGACGGCTGGTAAATGAAATCGACTGGAAAATGACCCCGGAAGAAGCGGTCCGGTTGTATCTTGAATGGGGAAACAACTGGGCCGGCGGTAATTACGTCATCCGATCCAAAAACGATGTGACTCACTATTTTGTGGTGAATACATGGAAGGACAAGCCCCGTGTTTTTCTGGTAAAAAGAAACTCCGAAATCGCCGAAGAACTGGCTGAATTTTATCTGCCGCCGGAGATTCAGGATCAGTTCTTGAAATCGGTAGGCTACCAGAAAGGCGTATTTTCAATCAAAGGGACGGTTGAAAAGTGGCTGAAACTGGAGCTGGATTACGCCTGACCGCATATTCATAAAAGCGGTTTCGGGCAGTCAGGTTCTCATGGCTTGCTTTGAGCTACTCTGATCAAAACACCCGATTGAACGCAACTGCCGGTCGAATTGATTACAATATACAACAGATGCATGATATCCAGCATGAAAGATATCAGAAATAATAAGATTCGATAAAGGGAATGATTCTTAATACGGGGGGCGTGACGCTGTTACTCAGCACCTTCGACAGAAAAATGTCGATCAAGTCTCATTGTGCTGAAAAGGTTTCGAATATTCTTATCGGCATTTTCTATCTTAAGCTTGCCGCCGTTTTTCGATAACGAATTGTGCACGGCAATCATGACACCGATGCCGACTGAATCAACCATTTCTACGCCGGTCATGTCAATAATAATCTGATCCGGTTTTTCCTGAACCAGTGCATGCAGTTCGGCTCTGAATTCATCCGCCAGAGAAGCAATTATGTTTCTTCCGGGCTTTACGGTAATTTCAGTTCCCGTTTTTGTGATTTCACTGCCACTCATCAAGTTATTACTCCATATTGTTTATTCTGTGACTTAAAACGGTTTGTATCCTATCATGTTTTTCATGGATAGCAACAAAAAAAAGCACTAAAAATCAGGCCGTAACAATGGGGGTGGTTTCCTGTTCGTCCATCAACCGCTTGACCTGGTGGAAAAACTGATCGGTATGCTGGGTGTTCAAGGCCCAGAAGTTATAAGTTTTATCGTACGACAGGCCCAACTGGCTGAAAAAATTAGAAGGATAGATAAAAACCGGCATAATTGATTTCCTAAGGTTGCGGCAGATACGGCAAAGTGAGGCAAGCAGGGCCTCGGCGGGCAACTCCTTGCGGTCTACAATAAATATTTTAATACAACTGGTAAATTCCGACATGTTCAGGCCGATATCCGAGGTGTTTACCATCAGAACGGCTTTAAGCCATCTCTCATGCTTGAGGGAGAGCAGATAGCGTTTTCGCTTAAACCCGAGATGGAGATACTCGTTGGAAAGGTTATTAATGCTGCCGTAAGATTGGGGGGACAAATCCAAAGATTGCAACATTAATCCGCCGGACTTACTTTCATAAAAGCTTTCCAGGATCGCCAGGTCTTCCTGAACGGCATTGTTCAGGTTATAACCGGGAGGCAGTTCATCGCTTCCCTTTCCGGTTTCTTTATAACGCAGGTAGGCCAGCATGTCCATGGAACACCCTTTCTGGCTTCTGGTGTTTTGCGTTATACTGCTGAAAACGGATTTTGAAAATTTATCATTGGTGTCAAAATAACTGATTAAATAATCCAGGTTGGCGGATGCAAAAGTGTATGAGTCATACACATAACGGGAGGCCTGTTTGAGTAATGACAGCCGCTGGTTCAGCTGGGGAATGGAATTGGGTGAAGTGTGCAGGCACAGCAGCCAGGATTTTTCATAAAACCGGAGCATGGCCATATGACCTAATATGGCCCCTTTATCCTGATAAATGAAATGCCGGGCGATATGAGGGTTTCTAGTATAGAGGTTGTCATATGTTTTTTTGATCTGCTCCTTTTTTTTGTGAAACGATTCATAGTTGTCGGAATAAATAATACCGTTACGGAAAAAGAAGTCCCAGAGCAGATCCATATCGACTTTGTCGCAAAGATAAGAGTTCTTATCTTCCGCCTGGCCCAGCATGGCCAGAAAATCCATATGGTCATTAAGCGCCATGTCTAAAATAGATATGCCGCATTTAACTGTGTTCTCCACCTGTTTATCGGCCTGGCTGTAGATGACCTGTCCACGGCACCTTAAAAGAAACTGGTTGCCGAACTTGATTGTTGTTTCCGGCGTTATCAGACCGGGAAGCAGTTGCGCGTCTTCTTTACCTTCTTCGACGGCAAAACCGGACCCTGACATATCCAGAATTTTAAGCTGAATGTTTTTCTGTGTCAGGGGATGCCGGATAATGACATCGGGTGAGGGGACGAGTTCCTGCCGGGTACTTCGGAACTCCTTGGGTTTAAAGCGCTGGATTTGAAAATTTAACGGTTCCAGCACAATATCGCGATGATGTTTGTCACCGGTCTGCTTGAAGATCAGCGCCTCTCCTGAATAGACCGTATCCTTGTTGCACCTGAACACCAGGTTGACTTTACCGTTGGAGTTGATCCATTTAAAAGTCGGTGAAATTTCCCTGCTCAGCCGGACATGAAACGCCATTGTACTGAAATCCAAAAGTGTTCCGCGGTATATATTACTGTTCTGGATCATCTGCACCTGGATGCCCGTGCTGTCATAACGCTTAACCCGTCTTTTATTAACTTCTTCATACATGCTGGGAAGCTTGAGAACGATTTTTTTTCTGGTGACGCTGATAATCCCCGGGGTTACCTGAAGGACCCGGTTGTTATCCGGTATCAACAGGTTGAGAAGGCGATAGTTTTTGATGACCGGAATCAGGTCGGAAATGTCCGTCCACAGACATTCCAGGGTCTGCCCATGACAGGGTTGAGGGATAACATGCTTGGTGATTTTATAATCATGCTGTTTATGCTGAAAGTTAATGAGGATGGTATCATCCTGGAAGTTAAGATAGTTGATGCGGTCAATCAGGTATTTAATCTTACCGCTTTTTTTGCCTCTCAATCCGGCTGTTTTTTCATTCAGGTTGATCAGCTGGGAAGGTTCATCAACCTTTAACTTGCTGCTGGTCGACGGGTCGGGGAAAATTTTGACGGTCTTGGCATCGTCGCTGGCCATCGGTTTATAAATAACATGTGTTTTCCCGGCTGGTTCCATAATCATTTCCCCATGTGCGATCGATAAGTCTAAGTATATAAATGCAGTTTATATAACTTTATATTTATAACACATTTTAACAATAATATCGAGTGAAAAAATGATAGGGCTGAAGAGGCCCGGCATCCAATATAACTAACTGAAAATAATGATTTATTTTTGTTGTCATGTCACGGTTTGATTCGAATCCCGACCTGAGGGCCCATTTGCTGTGTTTCAGGCCGCTTGCAAATGTTGTCGGGGGTGCCCCTTCAGTTTCGCGTTCTGCGTCTTGTATAAACGCTCAAATCGATTCATGAAAAGATATCGGCTAGGAGCCGAAAGCACGGACGATCAGGGGGATGGCGGCAAAAGTACCGATGGCGCTGCCCAGGTTGACCAGTGCCACCACCAGAAGGATACGCGTGGCCCTGTTTTTCCAGAAGCCCTTCAAGCTTGTAATATCACTGGAGAGGTCTTCCAGGTCGCCTACGGTGGGTTTTCTTAGCAGCGCTTCGGAAAGACCGGCCAGCCAGCCGGCACCGATAACCGGGCTTACGGAAGTCAGTGGCGCTGATGCCGCCGACACCAGGATGGTGAGCGGATGGGCCAGGGCAATAATCGCTCCCAGGGCAGCCATGACACTGTTGACAACAACCCAGGCGCCCACCATTTGCAAGCCGGCATCTTTTCCGCTGAACAGAAAACCGGTCATGAAAACCGCCATAACAGCCAGGGGGATGCTCCATTTAATGATATCCCTGCTTATCCCCGGCGGAGGAATGGTGTCGAGTTCAACCAGATCGATATCGGTCTCCCAGTATTTTTTGATACCGGTCACATGCCCGGCACCGACAACGGCTACTATGTTTTTTCCCGGTGCGCTCTTGATTTTTTGCGCCAGGTAACGGTCTCGTTCGTCAACGAGTGTTTCCCGCAGTGCCGGATAAGAGGCCGCCAGTTCCGAGAGCAGGACCTGAAGCGCGTCTTCCTGTTTTAACCGTTCAATATCTTCTTCGGTGATTTCGTCCGCGCCACTGATCGAAAACAGCAGCTGGATGAGCAGCTTAATTTTGCTGAAAAATCCGATGGATTTCCAGACCCGTGCCAGTGTAATACGGATTTCCCGGTCAACCAGATGAACAACGGCCTGGGCTTTTTCGGCCGCGGCAATGGCACTGATCATATCCTCGCCGGGTTTTATATCAAACTGATCGGCAATTTTTTTCTGAAACGAGGCCAGCAGGAGGTTGGCCAGCAGGAGAAAGGCCTTTTTTTCCTTGACCACTTTAAAGATATCCATTTCCCGCCACTTGTTCTTGTTCTGAATGGATTCAAAACGCGGCTGGCACAGCTCAACACACACAGTGTCGGGCTTCATTTCGTCTATGAGTTCCGAGACGAATTCGGCACTTTTTCTTGAAACATGGGCAGTGCCCACCAGGGTGACGGTTTTATCGCCTCTTGTCAGGGTATCAACGTTTTGATTGCTGTTGCCTATCATTTTTGTCATGTGTATTATGTCGTTATTCAGTACCCGCGCATTGGCATACGTTCACAGCGGCTGTTGCCGGAAAATGTTATCTGGCATATAGTCATGATTTAGCGCAAGTGTCAAGCAGGATAGTAATACACTTAACGAAGAGGCTGATTGTGAAGAAATCGAAAACCGGCATCGGTCCGGAAAATTTTATGATAACAGACGCCCCTTTTTATCTCGCCACCAGTAATGAAATCGGTTTTTTTGAGGCCGCTTATGCCGATCGGCTGCCGATGATGTTAAAAGGCCCCACCGGATGCGGAAAGACCCGGTTTGTGGAGTATATGGCCCATCGTATGAATCTACCCCTGGTGACGATCGCCTGCCATGAAGATCTGTTTGTGTCCGACCTGGTGGGCAGGTATATGTTAAAAAATGACGAAACCGTGTGGGTTGATGGTCCGCTGACGGCTGCGGTCCGGATGGGGGCGATATGCTATTGTGATGAAATTGTCGAAGCCAGAAAAGATACCACCGTTGTAATTCACCCCTTAACCGATGATCGCCGGACACTTTATATCGACAAGAAAGGTGAGGTGGTCAGAGCACACCCCGATTTTGTGCTGGTGATTTCATATAATCCCGGTTATCAGTCCGTTTTAAAAGATCTCAAGCAAAGTACCCGCCAGCGGTTCGTTTCCATGGCGTTTGATTACCCGGAATTTGACAATGAAGTCATCATCCTGCGCAAGGAATCCGGAACGGACGAAGAAACCGCCGTCAAGCTGGTAGCACTGGGACAGAAGATACGAAATATCAGAGAACACGGATTAACCGAGGGCGCCAGTACCCGGCTGCTGGTTTATGCCGCCAGGCTTATCGCCGGTGGTTTCCCCCCGGTCGAGGCCTGCCGTTCAGCCGTTTGCCTGCCGTTGACCGATGACGCCGGCCTGCAGGAAACCATGGAAGACCTGGTGCGGGATATTTTTTAACAAACCCGGTGCTAAATCCGGGCCGTGATGGAACGCCCTGTTTATGTTGACGACATGAATGACATGCGCTTACAAACGTCCGATCCCATGTCTCTCCTGGTTACGGCAGACCCGGAAACCGCGGACCGGGTCCGCAACAGCCTCAAGGCGACCGGTGTTGAGCCCGAAAGGGAAACATTGGCCCGGATGGTCAATGACGTAATTTACGGTCTTTCCATTGATACGTCACTCGGCAGGGCGATTACCGACGGTTATTTGAAAATGATCGGCGCCGGTGTAAATGTGCGGAAAATGGGCGTTTACAGCCGTGTCGTTCATCGTGAGGGTGCGGTCAATACCACCTATGCCGTCATTATGGCCGGCAGCCTGGTTGATGTGCTGATATGGGGAGATGACGCTCTCTTTGACGCTTTTTCCCGGGCCGCCACGTTGTTTAAAAGCAAGTGGTTGTACGCCCTGGCACCGGAGCCGTTGAATGTGGTCTCCGAAATAATCGGCCCTGAAAACACATCAGCCGGCATGGCCTGGCTGGATTTTTTGTGTGATGTGTTTAATCATGACCTGACGTATAACCAGTTCCGGCGTTTTTCCGGTATTTTTCCTAAAACCATCCGTTCCTGGTCGGCCGATAAACGGTTCTGGCGGATCAATCAGCTCCGAAGGGTTGTCCGGAGGGATTTCAATCTGGCCTGTATTTTTGTGGATGCGTTGAATCGTGAATTGTCACTGCTTGGCGAAGAAGGGCTGGAATCTTTTGTCTCAGAAGGTCTGGTACGATACAGCCGGGACGAAACCAGGGGGACAAAATTTCTGGGTTTGTCCACGCGATCCGCGGTTGAAGCCTGTCAGGGCCTGCGCACAACAGGTGTTCTGTCGCTGAACCGACGGCAGCTGATATCATACCTTCAGGCAAGATGCGGAAATCCTTTACCGGTTCGTCCGATATCCGTCATCGATAAATTGTTGCCCGACATGAAAGACCGGCAGACGCTGGCCGGTTTTGACGGTCGAACGATTTATCTGGCCGATGAGATCAGCCATTTTAACGGCCACCGGGAAAACGATTTCCTCTACAAGGCCCTGGCGTGGATTGAGGCCGGTTTGTTTGAGTTCGGCACCTTTGATTTTGATCTTGAAAAAGTCGCGGCCCTTTGCCCCGACGCCGGTCTTCTGAAAAACATTGACCATAATGAGATGACCGATATGGAGCGTTTTTTCCTTTCCTTTTCCGATTCCCGGATCGCCCGCGATCTGTTTACCGTTTTTGAGTATGGTCGGGTACGCACACTTCTGGAAAATGTTTATCCGGGCGGGGCCGGACGCTATTTTCCCCCGCTCCGGAAGGAGGCGCAAAAACTGTGGGAATCGGCTTCACAACGCAATCTGATGACGTTTTTATATAACCGGATCGCCTTACAAGCCGATACGGCCCAGTGGGCAGGCAAATGCATTCACGCGCCAACGGCTTCGAAAATTGTGGCTATTTTTAATAACCTTACGGCCGGTGCCGGGAATGTCGAAGCCAGTGCCCAAGGCGTGCTTCGTGTTCTGACCGAAACAGGAAGTGATATCTTTCGAGACCGGCTGAACTACACGCCAATGGTAACACCGTTCGGCCTGAAGGTCCGACCTGAGCTGTTTCACGCCGCCTTTGCCGCCTATGAGAAACAGGCCGGAGCGTTAAAGGAAAAAATCGCCCGCATGTCCGGTAAATCCGTCTACAAAGCGGAAATTCGAAAACGGCTGATCGAACAGAACGGGTTAATATCCGCCGATGACATACACGAGATGGTCCACGACGTCAGAAAAAAAGACGGCGGGGCTGATCCGGATAACGGCGGAGAATTCCTCTTAAACGATATCGATATCGAGGCGCTTTACGCCGACAGTGGTGTGAGATCGCCTGCCACAGATACTTTCCGTGGCCAGGTCTTCCGGTATCACGAGTGGGACCGGAACATCGGTGATTATCTGGCTGATCATGTCCTGGTCCGTCAAAGAGCCACTATTTCCGGAGACTCGGATTTTTACCAGGCCACATTGTCTAAAAACAGCGGCCTGGTTAAAAAAATCAGATACGCGTTTGAAATGCTGAAACCCGAGGGTATCGCGATTCTGCGCAAGTGGCGGGAAGGAGATGATTTTGACTACCGCCAGCTCCTGGAATACGCTGTTGATAAAAAATCCGGAAGAACGCCTTCCGACCGGATTTATATCAAACGATTGAAACAGGAACGCGATGTGGCGGTATTGCTGCTGCTTGATTTTTCCCGGTCAACTTCCAACAATGTGGCCGGTTCGGAAACAACCATGGTGATGGATGTTGAAAAAGAAGCGCTGGTTCTTTTCTGCGAAGCGTTAAAGGTGACCGGAGACAAATTCGCCATTGCCGGATTCTCGGGAACCGGTCGTCTCGGCGTTGATTATTTTCCGGTTAAGTCTTTTGAAGAACCTGTCAGCGGTGACGTGGAACAACGAATCGGTATCGTCAGTCCGCAACGGAATACCCGCATGGGCGCTGCGGTCCGACATGCGACAGCAGCCTTTTCAGATATAACCGCCAGGACAAAATTGCTGATTATTATCAGTGACGGTTTTCCCAACGATATTGATTACAAACGTGATTACGCACTGGCCGACACGCGACGCTCGCTCCTGGAAGCCAGAACACAGGGTATTATTGTTCACAGCATTACCATTAACATTGCCGGTGATGCCCGCCTTGATGAACTGTATGGAAGGGTTCGCCACAGTGTTATCTCAGACGTGCGTGAACTGCCGGACAGGTTGATACGGATATACGGGCGTCTTACAGGATAGAATGAATGATTATTTATAATGATATATACAGCTGGGAGGGCCTGGGCCGGAGATTCGGTCTGGCTGTCGGGAAAATCCGGTTGCGTATCTTTAACCTGAACGAGGGCGATAACGCTGATATCCTGCATCTGCGTCCGATTATCGTGGTTGTTTCCGATGTTCCGGGGGAAAAGATTTCCGTTAAAGGTTGGGCCGGGCCCCTGGCCAGTTATATTGTCAATACGTTTGACATCAATCATCATCGGATGCTCTGGGTGGAATTTTATCCGGCTGTTGAATACGGCAAGCGTAAAATCAAGCATATTCAAGAAAAATTCGAAGCTGTGGATTTTGACTGGGAAGCGGGCAGGGCGGTAAGACCCCGCTGGCGGGATCTTACCGCGCCCCTGCTGGATACGGTCCGGGAACTGGTATATACATCCTGACACGGACCAGGCGTATTATGTCGCGATAAAAAAATGAAAGGATTAAGACCGGTGCCGCAAAAATTTCTTTTTCCGGGTGTTGTCTCCGTCGCCTTCATAATGATTTCCAAATACGCCTTTGCCCATTCGTCAGCCCCGGGACCAGTTCCAACTGAAATATCCTGGTCGCTGCTGGTTGTCGGCCTGTTCGGCGGCCTGGCGCTGTTTCTTTACGGACTGGAAAAGATGAGCGACGGGCTGAAGCTGGCTGCCGGTCATCAGATGCGTGTCATTTTAGCCGCTCTGACCAGCAACCGCCTGCTTGCCATGCTGGTAGGGGCGTTCATCACCATGGTTATTCAGTCCAGCAGCGCCACCACGGTTTTGCTGGTCAGTTTTGTCCAGGCGGAGCTGATGACATTTGCCCGCTCGTTGGGGGTAATTCTGGGCGCGGATATCGGCACCACCATCACCGCCCAGCTGATCGCGTTCAAGCTGGCGGATTACGCCCTGCTGGTTATTGCCGCCGGCGTCTGTACGCGCATGATGGCCGGAAGGAAGCTGATTAAAACCTTTGGCGACATTCTTCTCGGGTTCGGCATTCTTTTTTTCGGCATGAAAATCATGAGTGACGCCATGGCACCGTTAAGCACCGACGCGGACCTGATCAATCTGCTTTACAGCCTGGAAAACCCCTTGCTGGGTTTGCTGGTAGGCATTGTGTTTACCGCCGTTATTCAAAGCAGCAGTGCTTTTACCGGGATACTGATTGTCCTGGCCCAGCAGCAACTGATTACGCTGGAAGCCGGTATCCCCATGGTACTGGGGGCCAACATCGGTACCTGTATCACAGCCGGCCTGGCCACTATCGGTATGTCCAGAGACGCCAAACGGGTCGCCCTGGGGCACGTTCTTTTCAAAGTTGCGGGCGTGTTGTTATTCATTTTCTGGATCCCGGCCTTTGCCGAGTTGATCCATCACCTGACGTTTTACATGAGTGCTGATCCGGGAAGGGAGATCGCCAATGCGCATACGGTTTTCAACGTCGGAATGGCATTGGTTTTCCTGCCGTTTACGACAATCTTTGCCGTACTGATTCAAAAAATTATTCCGGACAGGCCCGAGTCCCGCATTACCAAGGAGATGGTAACCTGGTATCTTGATGAAAAGAGTATTCAGACCCCGGAGATGGCGATCGGCCTGGCCAGGACTGAAATCTCCAGAATAGCCAAGCTGCTTGAACGCATGTTGCGCGCGGTCATTATCCCCTTTATATCTGATGAACGGTTTATTGCCGATGAGATCAAGGAAAAAGACGAAGCCGCCCTGTTTAAAAGGGAAATCCCCAAACAGGACGAAATTTTTCCTGATCTGACCCTGTTGGAAGGGCTCGATATGCGGGAAAAAAAGATTGATTTTCTGGAAGAAAAAATCGGTGATTATCTGAACCGGGTACTGCAGCAAGATGTAGATGAAAATATTATCAAGGAGGCCATGGGCATGATGTCCATTGCCAAAGACATGGAAGCCATCGGTGACCTGATTCATCGCAATATCATGCCGCTGATTGCCAAAAAGCGGGAGTTGACTGAAGACTTTTCCATAGAAGGGAAAGAAGAGCTGATGATCTACCATCAAAAGGTCTGTAACCATATCCGGCTGTTAAAAGAAGCCTTTGCCGAAACTTCGCCGGACCGGTCCTGCCGCATCATGGGACAGGAGCGTATTTACCTGGATCTTGAATCCAAATACCGGCTGCAGCACCTTCACCGGGTGCAACTCCAGAAAAAAGAATCCCTGGCTACCCATGAAGTTCACATGGAACTGCTGGATCTTTTAAAACAGGTCGTGGTGTATTCTTCCAATATTGCCCTGACCTTTTCACAGGTTTGCATGGACACGACGGTGGGAACATCTTCTTAGCGTCCCAACCGGGCACGGCCCGGAACCAAACCGGAAAGTAACATGAGCCGGTTTGTGGATTAAAAAGTTTTAGTGTTTTAAGGTTTTAGGGTTTTAACTGACCGTCCGTACTGTGTGTCTCGGACGTAGGGGCGACCTGCCGGTCGCCCGTAAACACTGTCGTTAACACTGACGTTTTTCGTTTGTTTAAGACACGGATTTCACGGATTTTATGGATGAATTCTTTTTTTATAGATGCCACGGATTACTGATAGGCCTGTTTCAATACCTCCAGCGCGTCCTCATATTCCAGCTCTTCCGGATTAAATGTCAGGGCCGGATCATCGATGCTGAGCCGTGCGATGGTCTCAAGGGCACTTTCTGAAACCCCCGCCTCCTTGAGTGTCATGGGAAGCCCGCATAAATCCCGCAGTTCTCGCCTTAATTGACGCACAAGCTCGATCAGCCTCCGGGCCCGATATTTTGCGGGGGTTTTGACATATTCATCCTCACCGCCAAAAGGCAGCAGCATTTCTGCCAGGTAGGGCTCAATTTTTTTCATGTTGTATTCCAGGCCGAAGGGCAGAAAAATTGACATGGCAACACCGTGGGGCACATGGCAGACGCCGCCGGTGGCATGCCCCAGGGAGTGAATCATGCCGGTCATGGAATTTGAAAATGCGGCTCCGGCCATGGTGGCTGCATTGGCCAGGGCCAGCCTTCCGTTTTCATCATCTCCGTTTTTAACGACCCGGACCAGATGTTCTTTGACCATTTTAATGGCGGCATGGGCGTATGCGTCGCTCATGGGATTTTTCTGGATGCAGGTGTAAGCTTCCATGGCATGTGTCAACGCATCCATGGCAGTGGCAGCGGTAATATGGGGCGGCATGGTAATGGTCATTCGCGGGTCCAGAATAGTGGCCGAAGCGATGAGTTTTTGAGAAACAAACGGCATCTTTATGTTTTTTTCCGTGTCCGCGATCACCGCGGCCAGGGTGACTTCCGATCCCGTACCACTGGTGGTCGGGATGGCGATAAACGGCCGCATGGGCCTGGTCAACATATCCGCACCCATGAAATCACTCAGCTTTTCCGAATCCTCGCTGATGACGATATTGACCCCCTTGGCTGTGTCCATGGGAGAGCCACCGCCAACGGCGACAAAGGAGTCGCAGTTGTTCTCTCTGTATACAGCCGCGATTTCAGTGACCAGCTTCAGGGATGAATCCGGCGGCACATCATCAAATATGGCACCGATGGTCATTTCGGAACTCTTGAAAGCGTTTTTTACATGGTCGACCAGCCCGGCTGCAACAACCCCCTTGTCGGTGATGATAATCGGTCTTTTGGCACCGAAAAAGCGGAGCTCGTAGGGCAGGTTGTCAAGGGCTTTTTTACCGGAAATAATCTTGCATGAATTGTAGAACTCATAATATGACGGCAACATGGCTGGCTCCTAAAGTTTGTTGATTATTTTCGTTAGCATATCGGTATCAGGTTGACCGCAGGATGTGTCCGGGCAGACCAAGGGCGATATCCGTCATGATCATCAGGCGGATAAGTTGTTTTTTCAATCCCATTCGCGGGGGGCGTTTCATCAGTGAGGCATAAACAAATCTGGGGTAAAGGTGGGCCAAAAGGATGTTCAGGCATCTTGAAAAAGACATTACCCTGGCCAGATTGCCTCTGACCAGCAGGCGCCTTTCCGCATAAGCCTGGGGCGTTCCCATCTGAGGCGTTAACGCCAGAAAAGCCGATTCGATGTTTTTAAAATTCACGATAAGATCAATGTCCTGTAGCTTTATGTTGCCGGATTCCCCCCCATTGCCTTTTACTTCCCGCTCTTTGATATCGTTTTTTCTGTCCTTTATCCTGACCCCCCGATAGCAGAATTTACCGGCGGTTTTCTCAAATGTCATATAAGGGCCGAAGGGGAGCACGTTCATCATCATGGTAAAACCGTTGTCCCAGGTGTCGATTTCCTTTTTAATATCCGGATCTCGTCTGGCTGCCGATTCTAAAGCCGTGCCCATAAAGAGAAAAACCGATTTAACAATGACTTCTTTAATCCATTTCCTCCCGGGCTTGATCGGCAGATAGGGATTAGCCATCAGTCGCTCCTTTCAATTGTTAACGATGGTCGGTATGGGTATCATTTCGGGCGGGAAATCCCGCTGAACGATTACTGAAAGTTTTAAAATTCATAGCATTAACGACCAGTTGTGTCAAGACGCAATGTCTGGACAGGCGCGGGGATATATTGACAATAATTCACGGTCTGCGATATAAGAATAAAACTCAGGGGCCAGGGGCAAAGAGAAAACATGATATGGTGAACAAGACCATCAATTTTTAAAAGCCAGGTTGAATACAAAATGCCGAAACTCGAACCAATAGCTATTGTCGGAATGGGCGGGGTTTTTCCCGGTGCGTTAAGCACTGATGCTCTCTGGCAGAACATTGTCAACCGGATAGACGCGATCACCGATATCCCGGATCATCGCTGGGTTGTCAGCCCGGCGGAGGTCTACAGCCGGGAATTCGCCATAGATAAAACCTATTCCAGAAGAGCCGGGGTGGTTGACCTTGACTTTGACGGCAATGGCTTTGAAATCGACGCATCCCTGCTTGAGCGCCTTGACCCGTTATATCATTACACACTTACAGCGGCCAGGGAGGCTTTTTCCGGATGCCGCTTATCATCGATTATCCGCAACCGGACCGGGGTGGTGCTGGCGGCTATCGCGCTCCCGACCGAAGGCTCTTCAGCCTTTGCCAACCGTATTATCGGCCGCCAACTGAGCCGGAAAATGTTCGGCGAAAAGGCTTTGAATGACACCGGCCGGTTGTCGCAAACCGACCTGATATCCGCCAGGGTAACCAGTCAGCCGGCATCTCTGCTGGCCAAGGCCTTTCGGCTGGGCGGCGGATCTTATACGCTTGATGCCGCCTGTTCGACGTCCTTGTATGCCGTAAAACTGGCCTGCGACGAGTTGGCGGCGGGGCGGGCAGACGCCATGATCGCCGGGGGTGTTTCCAGACCCGAGATACTTTACACCCAGGTCGGGTTTACCCAGTTAAGGGCCCTGTCGCAGTCCGGTTGCTGCCGGCCTTTTGACGCTCAAGCCGATGGCCTTGTGGTCGGCGAAGGAAGCGGTATTTTCGTATTAAAACGGTTAAGTGACGCCCTTCGGGACAAGGAGCATATTTTTGGTTTGATCCGTGGTATCGGTTTGTCCAATGACATCGGCGGCAATCTGCTGTCGCCTGAAACCGAGGGCCAGTTACGGGCCATGCGAACGGCTTATAAACATGCCGGCTGGTCGCCCCGTGATGTCGATTTTATCGAATGCCATGGAACCGGCACACCGGTTGGTGATGCTGTTGAACTGGCCAGCATGCGTTCGCTGTGGGGCGAATCCGGCTGGACCGCCGGACAATGTCCGATCGGTTCCGTCAAATCCATGGTAGGGCATCTGCTGACGGCTGCCGGGGCGGCCAGCATGGTTAAGACATTGCTGGGATTCAAGCATCGAACCATACCGCCTTCCGCCAATTTTT
The DNA here is from genome assembly GCA_963674745.2 of Desulfosudaceae bacterium. Taxonomy (GTDB): domain Bacteria; phylum Desulfobacterota; class Desulfobacteria; order Desulfobacterales; family Desulfosudaceae; genus JBFMDX01. The sequence goes on from CAXXDV010000003.1 coordinate 1,327,044, forward strand.
CGGCACCGGGAAAAAACAGCCCCCTCACCGATGGCCCCTTCCGGGTTCAAACCCGGGCCGAGGAATGGAAGCCCGAAAAACCGGGTGACCCTTTGCGGGCGGCTGTCAGTTCTTTTGGATTCGGCGGCATCAACGCCCATATTCTCCTGGAAGAATGGATCGAAAGGGAAGACAAAGACTATACCGCTATTGAAATTTCGGATGTACAAATTGTGAACGGTGACGCCCCTGAAACACCACCCGACATTGCCGTTGTCGGCATGGAAGCAATTTTCGGACAACTTGATAATTTACGCAGGTTCCAGGAGGCCGTGCTTCGTGGCGACAGCCTTTTCACAAAACGTCCCCGCGAACGCTGGCGGGGATGTGAAGAAACAGCCAAACAGTTTATCGATACTGATATTAACAGAGGGGTTTTTGTTGATGAAGTTTCTGTCCTGATCGGCGAATACCATATACCCCCCAATGAAATTGATCATATCCTGTGCCAGCATCTACTGGCCTTAAAAGCCTGCCGTCAGGCGCTGATTGACGCGGGACTGCCCCTGCGGGAAGAGCGCCCCGCCATGGGGGTCGTGATCGGTATGGACTTTGACGCCCAGGCGAATGATTATCATTTCCGATGGAATCTTTCCAATGAGTTTGATAAATGGCGACAACGTTATGACCTGACACCCTCTCCGGAACAATACCGGGAATGGATTGAATCGGTGAAGGATGCCTGGTCCCCGCCATTGATCGCCTCCAGGGTCATCGGGGCGCTGGGGGGGATTATGGCCAGCAGGATCGCCAAGCAGTTTCAATTGGGCGGCCCCGGTTTTGTTGTTTCCTGTGAATCGGCGTCCGGATTGCGCGCCCTTGAAATCGGCAGCCGTTCTCTGCAACTTTTTGAAACCGATACCTTCCTGGTGGGGGCGGTGGATCTGCCCGCTGATGTCCGCCGGGTCATAATGGATGACGCTTCCCGTCCTTACAGCAGGGCGGGGAAGGTGCGTCCCTTTGATGCTCAGGCCGACGGCACCCTGCCGGGAGAGGGCGCAACGGCTCTGGTGTTAAAACGTCTGGATGATGCCCTATCGGACGGTAATCGTATTTATGCCGTTATCAAGGGGTTCGGCAGTGCCAACAGCCGGGACGTGCTGGAAGACCAATCCGATGCCTACGCTTCGGCGCTTGCCAAAGCCTACAGGGTTTCTCTGGACCGGGCGTTTAGCGACGCCGGCGTGGAAGCAGCGGATATTTCGTTTTTCGAAACAAACGGCAGTGGAAACCCGCAAGAAGACGATATCGAAGCCACGGTTCTCGGGGACTATTTCGCCGGAGCCGAATCCGGCCAAAAGAAACAATGCGCGCTGGGTTCCGTTAAATCGATTATCGGTCATACCGGGGCGGCTGCCGGACTGGCTGCGTTTGTCCGGACAAGCCTGTGCCTGTATCAACAGATGATTCCGCCCATGACTAATTTTATCTCACCGTCGCAGGCGTGGTTAGAAAATACGTTTTTTCATGTGCCCCATTTTCCGTATTACTGGCTTCGCAACAGAATCGACGGCCTCCGTAAAGCCTGTACCGGCGTCATCACCCGTGACGGGGTTTGCATGCATGTTATCAGCGAAGAATACGACCATTCGGGGAACACATCGACCCGGGTTCATGAGCAAATTGATATTGAGCGCAGAAAACCACTCGGGTTTCGACCGGGAGCCCCCGGCCTGTTTATCGTTGAAGGAAACAATAATCATGAGTTGATTCAAAGGCTCGACAGCCTTTACCGGTTCATCATGACAATTGATGAACGGGATGCCAATATTGAAAAAGTGGCCCGCCAATGGTACTTGACCCGAAAGACCGACCACTCCAAACAATACGCAGTGTCGATCGTGGCCACAGACGTTGTTGAATTGAACCGGTTTATTGATGAAGCCAGGCAGCGTATTACAAGCGACAAACCGGCCAGTATCATCGGCAGCCGGGGTATCCGATATACAAACAGCACCACACCGATCGGTGAACGAAAGGGCGATATTGCCTTTGTATTTCCGGGATCCGGAAATCATTTTCTGGGCATGGGCAGGGACCTCAGCGCCGAGTTCCCGGAAGTCATGCGGCTGATGGATAAGGAAGCCCGAAAGCTCAAAGACCGGTTTCTCCCGGAATGTTATTTTCCGTACAGGGGTTCCTGGGAGTCCGGATGGGAAGACAAAAGCCGGAAAAAAATCACCTCTGATCCTTTAAACATGATTATCGGTCAGGTCTCTTACGGCGGTCTGACAACCTGCCTGGCGGAACAGTTCGGCCTTATTCCCGATGCCGTTATCGGCTATAGCCTGGGCGAGTCCGCCGGACTTTTCGCCGTCGGCGCCTGGAACCAACGAAGTGAAATGCTGGATCGCATGCGTGCTTCGGACCTGTTTACCACCCAGCTGGCAGGCCCTTGTAACGCCGCCAGGCAGGTCTGGAATGTGCCGCCGGAAGAAGCGGTAGACTGGTGCGTAGCGGTCGTGAACCGGGACGCGGCCGGTGTCAAAAAGGTCACCCGGGGATTTCCGGCCGTTCATCTGCTGATCGTAAACACGCCGACCGAATGCGTTATCGGTGGACGCAAGGTCCAGGTTGAGGAAGCCATCAAGGCGCTCGGGTGTGAAGCCGTATTTCTGGAAGGTGTCGTTACCGTTCATTGCGACGCCGCTGTTCCCGTCAAACAGGCATATAAAAATTTGCATGTTTTTCCCGTCTTAAAACCGGAAAATGTCCGTTTTTACAGCTGTGCCAGGGGCCGTTCTTATGAATTGACGTCAGAGGCTGCCGCGCAGTCTATTCTGGATCAGGCGATTTATGGCTTCGATTTTACCCAGACGATCCGCCACGCCCATAAAGACGGTGTCAGAATTTTTCTCGAGATGGGACCGCATAACTCCTGCAGCCGCATGATACAGAATATTCTTCACGATTCAGCCCATCTGGCCGTGTCCATCTGTCATCGTTCAGAGGGCAGTTATACGGCACTGTTGAAATTCCTCGGCTATCTTGTTTCTGAACGGGTGCCGGTTAAACTTGATTTCCTATATGGTCCATCCTCATGCCCGGAAAACCTGATGGTTTCATCTATATCAAAAGGTGTCGATGAAAACCGCCGGGTTCATGTCAAAACCGGTGGCATACCGGAATTGCCGGAAATTCAAGTGATAAAAGAGGTGAGCTTTCCTCATATTCCTCCTCAACCACGGGAGTTACCGAAAGCAGGGCATACGGCTTCGAGGGCCACGGTAACAACTGCTGATACGGCCGCGTATGCCGGGATAATGGATGAAATTGTCCGTGAAGCCGACATTACCGCACGTGCCCATCAGTCTTTTCTGGCATTCTCCGACCAGTTGAATAATATCTACGCGCAGACATTCTCGCTTCAGGCACAGCTTCTTGAAAAAGCGTTGACGGCTGGTGATGCCGGCGCGATTGCCGATATTGTCTCCAATGTGCCGGCGCCTGCCGGTCCTGTCCCGGGAAATGTCCCGGCCAGCAAAATATCCCCGGTGCCGGAAACAGTAACGAAATCGATCCCGGCGTTTCCACGTGAGATGTGCATGGAGTTCGCCATCGGTTCCATAGAAAAAGTGCTGGGCCCGATGTTCGCAGAAGTGGACACCTATCCGGTCCGGGTGCGGCTGCCCGATGAGCCCCTGATGCTGGTTGACAGAATTATGTCGGTTGAAGGAGAAAAAGGGTCCTTAAAATCCGGTAAAGTGGTAACCGAGCATGATGTGCTGCCGGGTGCCTGGTATCTGGATGGCGGCCGGGCACCGGTCTGTATTTCCATTGAAGCGGGGCAGGCGGATCTGTTTTTATGTTCTTACCTGGGGATCGACATGGCCGTGAAGGGCGAGCGCAGTTACCGTCTTCTTGATGCCGTGGCGACGTTTCATGAAGGCCTTCCCCGACCCGGTGACATCATCCGTTACGAAATAAAGATCAGCCGGTTTGTCCGCCAGGGGAAAACCTATCTGTTTTTCTTTGAATTTGACGGTCTCATCAATGGACGCCATGTGATCACCATGAGGAACGGCTGCGCCGGTTTTTTTACGCCCGCGGAGGTTAAGGATTCCGGTGGAATCGTTCTGACCGCCGAAGAGAAAAAGCCGGCCCGGGGCGTTATAAACGGCTGGCGACAACTGGTCCCCGTTGACCGTGCAACATACGATGATCGGCAGATTGATGCCTTAAGAAAAGGTGATCTTAAGGCTTGTTTCGGCACGCAGTTTGTCGGTATCAAATTGTCCGACTCATTATGGCTTCCCGGTGGCAGGATGAAGCTGATTCACCGCGTCAAGTCGCTTGATCCCACCGGTGGGCGCTATGGCCTGGGGCATATCAGCGCCGAAGCAGACATTCATCCGGATGACTGGTTTTTAACCTGCCATTTCGTGGACGATATGGTCATGCCCGGCACCCTCATGTATCAGTGCTGCGAACACGCTTTACGGGTACTGCTGCTTCGCATGGGCTGGGTTTCCGGTGGACCTGAGGTGTGCTTTGAGCCTGTTCCGGATGTGGGCGCGGTCCTTAAGTGCCGGGGACCGGTCACCGCTGAAACACGGCATGTTGTTTACGAAGTCGAATTGAGTGAAATAGGGTATAACCCGGAACCTTACGTGAAAGCGGATGCCTTTATCTTCGCTGACGGTGAGCGTATCGTTTCTTTTCGGAACATGTCTCTGAAACTGACCGGCGCGACACAACAGGACCTCGAAGAAACCTGGGCCAGGGTAGGGAAACCGGAAAAGCGGCCCGTCCTGTCGAAACAGACACTATATGATCGGGATAAACTGCTGGCTTATGCCATTGGCAGCCCCTCGGAAGCGTTTGGTGAGCCTTATCGAATTTTCGACAAAGGCCGGGTTATCGCGCGTCTTCCCGGTCCTCCTTATTTTTTCATGGACCGGGTAACCGCTGTTGAGCCGCCACCCTGGATTGTAAAAGCGGACGGCTGGATTGAAGCTGAATTTACAATAAAACCGGATGACTGGTATTTTTCAGCCAACCGTCAACCGTCCATGCCGTTTTGCATTCTTCTCGAAATAGCGTTGCAACCTTGCGGCTGGTTGGCGGCTTATGCCGGTTCGGCCTTGAAAAGTGAAACCGATCTCAAGTTCCGGAACCTCGGCGGTACGGCCATACAGTACATGGATCTGAATCCGGAAAAGAAAATCCTGACCATGCGTTGCCGCATGACCAAGGTCTCGGAATCCGGCGGCATGATCATCGAACATTTTGATATTGAAGTTCTGTCAGATGATGACCGGCAGATGGTATATAAAGGAACAACCTATTTCGGGTTCTTTTCTCAACAGGCCCTGTCCCGGCAGAAAGGCATTCCGGGCGCTGCGGATCGGGCATATGAGCCTTCTTGGGAAGATTGTCAGGGGAAGGTCGGCATTGTACTGAAAAAAGAAGCACCGTTGACGCCCGAAGATACCACTGTTGACGAGGCGCCTGCTCTGGCCATGCCTTCCCGGGCGCTGCTGATGGTTGACGGCATTGACGTTTTTCTTCCTCGAGGCGGCTCTGCCGGCCTGGGTTTTATAAGGGGGAACAAAAAAGTGGACCCTGATGAATGGTTTTTTAAAGCCCATTTTTACCAGGATCCGGTCTGCCCGGGTTCCCTGGGACTGGAATCATTTATTCAGTTGCTCAAGCATGTCTGCCTTGATCGCTGGCCGCATCTGCATGAAACACATCGCTTTGAATTCGTCCTTGACAATGAACACGAGTGGATTTACCGGGGGCAGGTCGTACCACAAAACAAACAGGTTGTGGTCGATGCCGATATTATTGCTGTCGAAGAGACGCCTTTTCCCGCTGTTTACGCCAACGGGTTTCTGAAGGTGGACGGGCTGTTTATTTATGAGATGAAAAACTTCGGGTTGAGACTCGTTCCGTTAAAAAACGGCCGGGCATGATTGATCAATCGGGTTTACTGGAGATTTAATTCCCCATGGAATTTATTCATGTTACCTTCAAGTATTTCCTTGAATCGCCATTCCATCTCCAGAAAGACGTCGGTAATATCCGGATCAAATTGAAAGCCTTTTTCTTTGGCAATAATGCCCATGGCATCTTCATGGGAAATGGCCTTTTTATATACTCTGTCTGATGTCAATGCGTCATAAACATCCGCCACAGCCACTATCCGGGCTGCCAGTGGAATCTCCTCGCGGGTTAACCCGACCGGATATCCTTTTCCATCCCAGCGCTCATGGTGAAAATAACAGATCTGCTTGCCGATGGTTAAAAAGGATTTGCCTTTTACTTGAAGCTCCACGGCACGCAGGGCATCGCCGCCCAGCCTGGAATGTTCTTTTACGATTTCATATTCTTCGCTGGTCAACGGCCCCGGCTTTAAAAGAATTTCATCGGGTATGCCGACTTTTCCGATATCGTGCAGCATGGACGAGATATAAATGTCTTCAATATATTCATCCGTAATATAATCATCGTACCGCTCGTTCTTGCGAAGTGCTTCGGTCAACACCCGGGTGTATTCCATTATGCGTTCCAGGTGCTCGCCGGTATCCTGATCCCGGTATTCAGCCAGCTTGGCCAGGCCGAGAATGGTCATGGTCTGGGTCTGTTTAATGTTTTCATATGAATCGAGCAGCTTCTGTTCCATCATCTTGCGGGAGGTGATATCACGGATAATCCCCCGAAAACCAACGGGTGAGCCTGTTGAATTGTCAATGCGGGTGGCTGATACTTCAAGATAACTGATCGATCCGTCGGCCCTGATGATTTCCCAACTCATGGCGTGTGCGGGAAATTTCGTCTGATATACTTCATTTAACGTCCAGAGGGCTTCCTCGGCTTTTTCTCCGGTCGTGAAAAAGTCCCGGAAGTTTTTTCCCAGAAGTTCATCTTCGGAATTATAGTTATAAATTTGCAGGGTAGAGGCATTGGCAAAAGTAAAATTTCCGGCAACGTCAATTTCGTAAAAGCCCTCTTCGATATTATCAATGATGGTCCGGTATTTTTCTTCACTTTTTTTCAGATTTTCCTGAGACCGCTTATGTTCGGAAATGGTCAGGTTCAAATCTTCGTTAATTTTGATCAGCTGTTTTGTTCTTTCCTGAACTTTTCTTTCAAGCTCCCTGTTGGCGGCGCTTACTTTTTCCTGCTCCGATTCGATCATTTTGATATAGAAAAAGTTCTTGCGAGAAGACAGCTCAAACTCATAACAGGCAAGCATGCCGCTGATATTGGCGGTAATAAAGAAAAAATTGTTGACCAGGAGAATGTCGAACGGTGTGTCGATGGCGATAGCAACAATTTCATAGATGATAACCAGTGTCCAGCAGGATATCGTCGCCCACATGAAGCGGAATCTCAAAAGCGTGTAGGCAAAAAGAAAAACAATAATCAGGCCGGCATAATAGGTGTGTTTCAGCGGCGTTGATACGACCGGGATCATCGCGATCACGGCACAGCCGACAGATAAGATCGTAATAGCGATCAGGGGCTGCATCATTCTGTTGAAGGTTTTTAAGTAAGAAAAGACCAGGCCGGCGATCATTATGGGCGCGACGATGCCGAAACGAATGGCCCATAACGACCATATGTTTTGAGGGTCAAGATAGAAATCCAGAAAGGCGAACAGGCTCCAGCAGACAACTCCCAGAATGATGGCATAGCGGAGCTGAGTCAAGGAATTGATTAAATAAAAATTATAAAAGGACTCTTCATAGTCAGCGCAATCGCCGGTGAACTTCAGGGTAAAGGGATTGATTGTCAAATTCCCATTGGACCTGACACCGGTTCTTATGCTGGTCTGAGAGTGTAAACTTTTCATATTTTATGGTTTATTTATCTTTATAAAAATATCTTATTTTTTGTTTATTGACAAGTATTTTTCATCTGCTTGTTCTATCCGGCGGCTACCGGATGTATCGGTTTTCATTTAAACGTTATCGCTTTTTATGTTGACCAAATTGTTGGCAAATTATAAATATGAGAATATGCTCAAAACATCGACAGGTAAAATTGAATAGAATTCAAACCCCGGTTAACGGGTTAATTTATCATTATTAACGTTTAATAAGGAGCCTTCAATGAAAGTCGCAGTTAGTGCTACAGGTGCTGATCTAAAAGCTGATGTTGATCCACGGTTCGGTAGAGCCGCTTATTTTATTGTGGTTGATTCAGAAACAATGGCTTATGAAGCCATTGAGAATATTCAAAACCTGGATCTGCCCCAGGGCGCCGGGATTCAAGCGGGAAAAACAGTCGTCAACTCGGGAGCGACAGTGCTTTTAACCGGCAATTGCGGTCCGAAAGCTTTTTCCGTATTAAACCAGGCAAAGATCGGGGTGGTTATTAATGCCAAAGGTACTGTTGAAGAAGCCGTCCTGGCTTATAAACGGGGCGAATTGAAACCCGTTGATGAGGCCAATGTCGAAGGCCACTGGGTTTAAATTTACTAAGGAGCTCACAAAATGCCGTTATATGAATATCAATGCCGGGATTGTGATAAAACGATGGAGATTCTTTTATCCCCCGGTGATGGGGCCAAACCGGAATGTCGTTATTGCGGCAGTAAAAATTTGACCAAGCTTTTGTCCGCGCCTTCTTCCATGTCGGGTGTGGCTAAAAACAGACTTCCAGGTGCCGGCGATACCGGATGCTGTGGAATGTCACCCGACCAGGCAACATGTGCCGGTCCCGGCAGCTGCTGCGGCAGGGCAAAATAGGAGGAGAAGATGGCGGACTTGGAAGACAAGCTGGATGTTCATGTCAATGTGACCGTTAACGGCGGGGTCCTGACGTCTATTGTAGAAAACGCCAAACGGATTGCGGGCAGGGATGAAAAAGGCGGATACCGGGTGGATACAGCGGATCTGGTAGGAAAGATGATCTCCCGGTTTCTGGATAAATACGACTTTGAACGTTTTGTTCAGGACGAAAACAATTACCCGTCTTTGTAAAAAATCCGGGTTAAAAAGCACCCAGCTGACAGGGGGTGATTTTTATCCCCAGGGCTTCACATGCGGATGATACAGCCATTTTCTTGATACCGAGTTCGCCCGCGACTTTCCAGCATTCGGCACAACTGATTTTTTCGTCGTTCGCAGCGTTTTCAATACGGTTGCGCAACTCATCCGATATCTCTTCGGCCGGACCGACAATTTTCTTTTCCGGTGAATAACCGAACAGCCCCATTTGACATTTTGTAATACGGTATTCGAGCAGATCTATTGTTTTACCGACTTCAGCAGGTACCACGTTAAAACGTTCGGCTATTTCATGGGCGGCTGAACAGGTTAAACGCTCGTTCTGCGCTTTTTGCCTGACCTCTTCAGCCAGGACAGGGTCACAAGTCGTTCCGGCAGGGTGTTTGGCGCTGTATTTTCCGGCATCTTCATGTGTCATCAGTTACCCTCCACATCAACGTTAAGGCGCTTGTTAAATTCAAACCGCTGTGATAATAATTATCATATACATGTCCTGCATATTCTTCAAGCGGTTGTCGTTAAAACTGAAAAATTGATCCTGTTCCATTAATTTTACCGACAGGAGGCGCCCATGCATCATGATTCAAAAACCATTGTAACCTGTGCCGTAACCGGTGTTTTAACCAGTCCTGAAAAATTCAACGTACCGGTCACACCGGAACAGATGGCCGATGCCACCGAGCAGGCCTATAATCAGGGAGCCAGTATTGTTCACACTCATTTCCGGTCTCAACAACCGGGAATGGGGGCCTTCCCCACCTGGGACCTGAAAGAGGTCGGTGACATTGTTGCCGCCATCAAAAAACGTGTGCCCGACATTATCATCTGCATGAGCACAGGTGTCATGGGAAATGATATTTCCGGGCCCCTGGGTTGTCTTGAAGCCTTTGAGCCGGAAATGGCCGCCTGCAACGCGGGTTCTTTAAATTATCTCAAAACAAAAAAAGGGGGGCAGTGGGCCTGGCCCCCCATTATGTTTGATAATCCGGTGGAAAAAGTGACCGCATTCCTCGACGTTATGAACGCTCATGGGATTGTGCCGGAATTTGAATGCTTTGATACCGGGATTGTCCGCAGCGTCGGTATGTTCAAGGACGTCGGCATGTTTCAGGGAGACACTCATGTTTCATTCGTCATGGGCGTCAGTTCGGGAATGCCGGCCAGGCCGGACCTGCTGCCCATACTGGTCGACGAACTGCCTCAGAGCGCTCACTGGCAGGTTATCGCCACCGGTATCAGGCGCGAAGCGATCTGGAAAGTTCTGCGCGAAGCAGTAGAAATGGGTGGAAACGTCCGTACCGGACTGGAAGATACGTTTTATCTGCCCGGCGGTGAGCAAGCCGACAACAATGGACAACTCGTTGAAGCCCTGGTTAAGATTGTCCGTGAAGCAGGCAAAGAGCCGGCAACCCCGAAAGAGACGAGGCAGATAATCGGGATTGATCGATAACGGCCCGGAAACCGTTTTTGTAACGATCTTTATTGCTGTCTGTATTGTTCCAGCTTGGTCTGTACATCATTCAACAGTTTTGCGGGAAAGGCCTTGTCAACCAGTTTTTCGCGCACGTTGCGGGCCGCTTTTTCAAAATCCTTCAAATCTTTGGCGGAAAGCGTTACAGGCTTGATGCCACATTTTACTTCAAATGCTTTGAGACTTTTGGCCTCATAAATTCTTCCCCGCTTTTTCCATTCCGGTTCGATGGATTTTATTTCGTGGACAATCAACTCCTGGGTGTTGAAAACCAGTGTTTCCGGTAAATTGAAATGTTTACGGATTTTTTCCCGGGTGTTGGCGCTGAGAAGCACCACACCGGGAGAGTAATAAAACGGCTTGGCAATATAATAATTAACATATTGATAAGCCTGCATTCCCAGCGTCCAGGCCGGTGGCGCGATGAATGTGTCTGCCAGGCCCGTACTCAAGGCTGAAACCACTTCCGGAACGGCTACCGGGATGGCATCTACCCCGAGTTCCTCAAGCAGTGTTGATTCAACCAGCCCCATGGATGACAGGGCTTTCTGGTGGCGCAGATCTTCAAGACCGGTCAGCCTGTTTTTCGAAAATACATATAAAAAGCCGGTATCGATGATCGCCCCGCAGATATATCCCCTTTTTTCAAAGGACTGGTCCAGGCGTTTGCGGAACGTACGGTAAACATAATCAATTTCTTCATAATCACGGAACAGGTCCGGGGCCATCAAGACAGTTGCATCAGGGGAAGCCTTGACCACACCAAGGGTAGTGCATCCGCAGCCATCGAGCTGTCCTATGTCCATTTTTCTTAATACATCGCAGTCTTCCCCCATGACACCACCGGTATAGAACTTTGGTTTAAGACCACCTCTGGTTAATTCGATGATTCTGGGGACCAGGATGGTTTGAGGCACATCGAGCCAGGGGGTGCCTTCAGGGGCCAGTGTTGCCAGTTTCAGAATAAACGGTTCTTTGTTGAGCCTGTCGGCTATTTTGTCCCAGATAACAGTTTCTTTTACGGATTCCCAGTTCAGAAACGGGGACAGCAGCGCGTTGAATCGTACGCCGATGTCTTCGAGAACATAACGTGATGTTTTGTAATTATTGACAATGACACGCGCGTCTTTTTCGATCATACCTGCCAGTTCGGTTTTTGACACAAACTTTTTTTCAAGCATGTGCTTTAAAATATGCTGACGTTGTTCGAGATCGAGCCCGAAGTCCTGCCCGGTCCATAACGTTTTCATTGTTTCGCTTAACGTATCCTGAAACTGCGCTTTGGTCAGATCCGCTGCAATCGTTTTCGAGGTAAAGACAAAAGAGAGACCGAGTATCAATAAAACGCACACAACAATCCAATCGAATTTTCTATGCCCTTTAGAATCCACGGCGTCCCCCCGTTTTTGGTTTCTCTTATTTTATTCCATATTCTCTTATTTTGGTCAGTAGCGAGGGGTGGCTGATTTCAAGTAACCGGGAGGCCTGTGTCCGGTTCCCGCCGGTTTGGCGAAGGGCTTTTTCGATGAGGATTTTTTCGATTTTTTTCTGGGCGACTTTAATGGAATATTCATCCCTCAAGTTGATATCCCGGCTGACGGTTTCGTCAGTGGACGGTCCGCCGATACCGGGCGGCAGGTTGCCCGGTTCGATGTAGTCACTTTCGGCCAGAACAACTGCCCGTTCGATCGCGTTTTCAAGTTCTCTGACATTACCCGGCCATTGATGATCCATAAGAAATGACATGGCTGCAGGCGTTATGTCCGTGACATTTTGATTCAGTTTTTTGTTAAACTTTTCAACAAAATATTGGCAAAGATAGGGGATATCATCGGACCGCTCACGCAAAGGCGCGATGTGAATTCTAAGTACATTCAACCGGTAAAACAAATCTTCCCGGAAATCACCCCTGGCGACTTCATCTTCCAGTACTTTAGATGTGGCCGCGACAACCCGGATATTGATCGTTCGGGTTTCCGAAGCGCCGACCGGCCTGATTTCGTTATCCTGCAACAGTCGCAACAGTTTTACCTGAAGGGAAAGGGGCAGTTCACCGATTTCATCTAAAAAAAGTGTTCCATCTTCGGCTTGTTCACATATCCCGATTTTATTTTTATCCGCGCCTGTAAATGCGCCTTTGACATGCCCGAAGAGTTCGCTTTCAAGTAAATTTTCAGGTATACCCCCGCAATTTATGGCCACAAATTCATTTTCTGATCGGCTGCTGTTGAAGTGAAGGCTTCTGGCTACCAGCTCTTTGCCGGTACCGCTTTCGCCTGTGATCAGCACGGTCGTGTCATATGCAGCAACTTTTGAGATCATGTCAACCACGGACTGCATGGCACTGCTTTTGGCAATCATATTGCCGTATGAATACGACTCACGGATATCCGCCAATTCTTTTTTCAAACGAATATTTTCTTTCTTGAGCCGTTCCCGTTCATGGGCCTTTTTCAGGGTAAGGATAACCTCATCCGGTTTAAAGGGTTTTGAAATATAATCATAGGCGCCCTGTTTCATGGCCTCTACCGCCGAATCAATACTGCCGTAAGCGGACATCATAATGATGGTTGTATCCGAAATTTTTGCGGCGGCTTGTTCCAGAAAGGTTATACCGTCCATGCGGGGCATCTTAATATCGCACAGGATGAAATCATATCGCGTTTCAGCTGAAATTTTCAGCGCTTCTTCGCCATTGCCCGCCGTGTCAACTTTATACCCCTCCCTGGTCAGGAGGGCAGAAAGCATGTGGCGCATGTTCTCTTCATCATCGACAACGAGAACACGATTATGGGTTTTATCCTCGGTGCTCATTAAGACCTTCCTGTTTCACTTTTAATCGTTTTTTAAAGGAAACTGTATGGTAAAGGTCGTCCCTTCACCCTCTTTGCTGTCGACACTCATCATGCCGTTCATATTATCGACTATCATATAACATACATAAAGGCCAAGTCCTGTCCCATATCCTGGATCCTTGGTCGTAAAAAACGGATCAAAAATAGTTTCCAGGTCCGCCTGGTTGATGCCGATACCGTTATCTGAAATGTCGATACGGAGTCTCTTCTCTTTACCAGAATAATCAAGTGTTGTGCAGGAGCGAATGACGATTTCTTTTTTGCCGGGAGGCTTGGTCGAGAGGGCATCGGCGGCATTCAAAATCAGGTTGACAAAGACCTGCCTTAACTTGTCCGGAAAGCAGGAGACCTTGTCACAGGAGGCGTTAAACTCATATTTTCGGTTTACATCCCGCATAACAGGCTGAACTGCCAGCAAGTCCATGGTTTCTTGGATTAAAGCGTGAACAGCGATCGTTTCAGTGGTTTCTTTACCCGCCGGGCGGGAAAAGTCAAGCAGCTCTCTGATGATATTGTTTATCTTTTGTATTTCAGTCCGACACCGGTTGATATAATCTGTTTTTTCGGATTCCGATGCCTCTTTGTGGTTCAACATATCAAGGTATCCCAGAACAATACCGATCGGGTTGCCGATCTCATGGGCGATACCTGCTGATAACCTGCCTACTGACGCCAGTTTTTCTGCCCGGATCAATTCGTTTTGACGGGCTTTAATTTCCCTGTTGGCTTCCTCCAGATCAACAAGTGAGTCTTCCAACCGGCGTTTGTCACCCTCGATTCGATCCAGCATCCTGTTTAATGAAATAGACAGCCGTCTGAACTCGTTTCTGCCCTTGGGATAGATAAAATCGAGATTATCGTGATCCTGACGCTCCTCGGCCCGTCTAACCAGGTTGTTGATCGGACGGATGGTTGTCCGGCTGATGCCGTAAGTTCCCAGCAATACCAGCAGCAGAATATTAATGATGGTATAAAAAAGAATGACCAGCTGGTTTTCCCGCTGCAGCACGTAAAAAGACGTCAGATCAACGACACTGCTGACGGCTCCGGCGGTATTGTTACCTTCAACCAGGATGGGGGTTGAGACAATTAAATAATGATTACGTATATAAAAAACCCCCCAGGCCTTATCGTGAAGAGACACCCTGTTTTTGCCGGTCAAACTCGTCTGGGTTGCTCCGCTGACCAGTAATTCAGACAACTTTTTATCATCACTTTTATTGCTTATGAATAATGCATCACCTCCAGGGGTCATGATGACCGTGGCCGTAATGGCACTGATTTTGGCAATCTTTTTTAAATGACGTTCTGTTGCAGAAGATAAGGGCAGGGCGGGGATTTTATGGCTGGTATTGAGTATGTTTTCGATAGACAGGGCCAGAACACGGCAGTCGTTTGTTTTCTGGCGAATAAAATTTTTCTGGCTGGTTGACACAAAAACCATATCAATCAGAACAACAATGATCAGCAGCAGAAGTGCGATATGAATGGCAATAACGGTTTTTAGGCTTTTCGCGTTTAACAATCGGGCCACCTGTTAAAAAAGTGTCACATTTCCTTGCAAGGCTTTGAGTGCCTGCGCGATTTTTAGAGATACCCTTATTAAATACGGGATGGTAAATTCAGATTTTTTTTAGTATTAACATAAAGTAAACATAAACACAATTAGCCTAATATTTCATGGATTTTTTGATATGGAGAAAACCAACCCGTGAGATATCCGGTTTAGCCTGCGACTCTGAAAAGTTCAATTATTTGGAAAGGTAAAAACATGAAAACCGCAGTTACGGAGTTGTTTGGATGTCAATATCCGGTCTGGCTGTCCGGAATGACCGGTATCAGTACACCTGAACTGGTCGGTGCCGTAAACAATGCCGGTGGACTGGGCATACTGGCGACAGCAGATCTGACCTTTGACCAGACCCGTGAGTCCATAAAAAAAATCAGACAGCTGACAGACAGGCCCTTTGGTGCCAACGTGCCGCTTTTCATTCCGGGTTGTGCGGAAAAGGCCGAAATATTACTGGAAGAAAAGGTGGATGTTATAAACTACACCCTGGGAAGCGGGGAGTGGTTGATTGAGGCTGTGCACCGGTATGGCGGCAAGGCGGTTGCTACGGTCACCACAGAAAAACATGCCCTGTCTGCCCAGAAATACGGCGCGGACGCGTTGATCATAACCGGTCATGAAGCGGCCGCACATGGCGGATTGATTACGTCGATGGTACTTATTCCCAGTATTGTGGATGTGGTGGACATTCCTGTCATCGCGGCCGGCGGATTCGCGGACGGAAGAGGGCTTGCTGCGGCCTTGGCCCTTGGAGCAGATGGCATCGCCATGGGTACAAGGTTTATGAATACCAGGGAAAGTCCCGCCCATGAAAACATGAAACAGATGAGCAACGAAAAAAAAGCCCACGAGACGATCTATTCCGACCGCATTGACGGTCTTCCCTGCCGGGCGATTGATTCGGCCGGTTCCAGAAAGCTGATCAATGACAAACTGTATTTATTTAAAGCACTGAACAACTCTCGTTTTGCCGCAAAGGCTTATGGCTTTCCCTGGATAAAAGCCATCGCGGGGATATTGTTGGCCGGCTATAACCGTTCAATACAACTGGCACGTATGTCCAATGCTTTCAGGTCGGTTATGATGGCCATTGATGAGGGTGACCGGGAAAAAGGGGTGTTTCTGATGGGGCAGGTAACGGGTATTATAAAAGAAACCCCTTCGGTACAAGAGGTAATGGAAGCCATTATGGCAGAGGCCGTAGCGTCTCATCAGGCGATGTCTGAAAAAATGATGTGATCAACGATCACATTGCGCTCAACTCGCTCAGGTAAACGCGCCCCCGCCGCATGATGACGCCGGCGGGCCTTGCGCAACGGAATTGTTTTTCCTGATAGACCCGGTCCGGCTGATCAGCCTGTTTACTTTTTTGTCACGGCATTTGGGACATTTAATGTCCTCATCATCACCACTTAAGACAAGTTCTTCAAAGATATTACCACAACGGCTGCATTGGAATTCAAAAATCGGCATAGCAACCTCTCCTCAGCTTTTTGTTATGCATAAATAATATCACAATTGTACTTTTTTGCAAACAACGGTTCTGTGTTTATTGCTTGCCGCAGTGACATCGGTATGGTATTAAAAAAATTATGCCAAACCGACGCTACTATTCAACATGTTGTTTTTCCATCAGTTTGATGGTTGTTTTGGTGGCTTTATCCGCCTGCACCGCATCAAGGCACATCTCCCGCGGCATTGGTTGTTTACAATATGATGATCTGGATGGTGCCATCGAATCATTTAACCAGGCGGTTGAGGCTTCTCCGGATTTTTCAGAAGCCTATTTTCACCGGGGTAATACCTGGCTGAAAAAAGGCGAATACCAGAAAGCCATTTCTGATTTTTCCCGTGCCATAGAGCTTGACCCGGATTACGCGGATGCCTATCTTTCAAGAGGAACCGCCTATATTGAAATAGAGGAGGATCAGCAGGGCCTGTCGGACCTGTCCAAATCCATTGCGCTTAAGCCTGACCTGCTCAGCGCCTATTTTGTCAGAGGCGTATTGTATCAAAAAATGGGGGATACGGATAAGGCCATGACTGATTTTGATCATGTCATCAAAATTGCGCCTGACAGAGCATTTCTCGGCTATTTCAAGCGGGGGATGCTGTATAAAGAACAGGGTAAAATGGATGCCGCCCTGGCTGACTTTTCCCGGTGCAGATTGATTAACCCTTCGGATCCGGGCATCTACATTCAACAGGCCGAAATTCATTTGCTGCAAAAAAAATACGATCAGGCGATTGAGAATTGCCGGATGGCCTTGCGTATTTTCCCCCTGGTCTCGTCCGCCTATCGAATCCGGGGAGATGCGTTAATGGGGAAAGAAGATTATGACCTGGCATTGTGGAATTACAGCGAAGCCATAGATATTGATCCGGACTCCCCGGGGTTATATATCAGAAGGGCAGAAGCATGGAAGAAAGTCGGAAATACATCAGCCGCCTGCAAGGATTTTAAACGGGCATGTCAAATGATGAAGTGTGATAATAATGAATTGTTGGACTGGATGAGAAAGTATTGTTCGTTTCCGTCTTCATTTTAATCTTCAAAGACCCGGTCGGGATCAACCGTTTTTAGAGGCATTGATAAACGGCGTCAATAATACGTTTGGCCCTGGGATCAATCAGAATGAATGTATCCATTTTGTTCACGGTGTAACCAAAGCCCAGCCTGGCGTCCGGGTCGGCGAAGCCCAGGCACCCACCGGCACCGGGATGGCCGAAACTCTTTTGCCCGGGGCCGAAATTACCGGATTTATTATTCTGGTTCAGCATAAACCCCAGGCTGAACCGGGTCTGCAGTTTCAAAACCGCGTCATGGCCGACGGTCTCTTCCATGGAGCAGTGCTCAATCATTGTCCGGGAAAGTATTTCCGTTGTACCTGATTTACCGCCTGTGGCGAGAATGCCGTACAATTTTGCAAGGGACCGTGCTGTGCTCTGACCATTGGCCGCAGGTAACTCAGCGCTTCTCCAGGCACGTGTATTTACGCCTGTAATGATACTGAATGGATTGGTAAAAGCACAGGCCGTGGGCCCCCTGGGATTCTTAACAATAGCCGCTGTTAATCGAGTTGCATCGGCATGGAGCGTAGGGAAACGCAGCATGATCATTGTTGCCGAACGCTTGTGCTCCACCGGATTCAGTCCGATATGAAGATCAAGCCCCAATGGATCAGTGATTTCCTCTTTCAAATATTGGCCAACAGAGCGACCGGTGATTTGGCGAATGACCTGTCCCACCAGCCATCCGTAAGTGACCGCGTGATATCCCTGGATCTTACCCGGATGCCACCAGGGTGCCTGCCCGGCCAGGGCGTCAGTCATCACTTTCCAGTCATAAAGGGCTTTGCTGGGCAGACGCTTTTTTACACCCACCATTCCCGCGGTATGATTCAGCAGCATGCGAACGGTTAGGGCCTCTTTACCGGCCCGGGAAAACGCCGGCCAGTACCGGGCAACAGGGGCATCCAGATCCAAACGTCCCTGATCCGCCAGCTTTAATGCACAAATGGCGGTGATGCCTTTGGTTGCGGAATAAATATTGGTCAGCGTATTTTTCCGCCAGGGCCGATTTTTAGAGAAATCAGCAAAACCCGCCCAGATATCGACAACGGTTTTACCTTCTACGTCCAGGGCAAAGGCTGCCCCGGTTTCTTTTTTTTGATGAAAATTGTCCAGAAATGCGGTTTTGACTTTATTAAAGGCCGGATCACAATAACCGTGAATATCTGTTTTTTTCAATAAACTTTACCTTTAATGCCTTGGGCCGGATATTTCATGAAATTTTTCGATATTGCCTGGCACTCTACACCTTAAACCGCAGACAACGAATATCCGGATCAGGTCGACAACTCGTTACCATGCTGACTGATAAATCGTTCCAGTTGCGCTTTCTGCATGGGGAGAACTTTTTTAAAGGCCACGCAGAGGTTCCGGACTTTACCGTTTAAGCCCGGCAGATCAGCGATTTCAAAATCCTGGACGATTTTAAAAGGAATTTTATCGACAATGACCCCTTCTCCCGGGAACATGATGGAAAGTGTCTCAACTTTTCGGAGGATTTTATTGTTTTTTTCTACATAATGCATGGCCAACCCTTTCATCCCGATATTTTTGATCGGGCCAAGGGTAATATAAGACGGCTTTCGAATACCGAAAAACGATGGCTTGGTAACCAGCACGTAAGCTCCGTCGACCAGAAAACGCTTCCAGCGGCGCCTGTCCCTTGTTTTATGACCATCGACAACAATTTGAGCGGATTCTTCTTTTGACTGCATAGAGGACTCCTTCAGTATTGGTTAGAAAACCGGCTTTATATTACGGGTATCTTTAAAATTATTATAATTTTTAGAGATAACCGTATAACTTCGATAAAAGTACGTTATCTTTTCAGTGTGTCAAAATGGTTGTTAAAAATTTGCTGAACATTCATCATCTGCTGATACTGATCCGGTGAAAGGGCCTCGATCATTTCGTTGATGATCTGCTGAGCGATCATAATTTTATTGGCTTTATCGCCGGCCCATTCATCAAGGTTATCCGCTGTGAGTTGGCTTCCGTCTGCCATGCCCAATAAATCAGTCGGAGCGGTTGCCGTAAGCTGGGCGGTAATAACTTCATAAGCTTCTTCAATTTTTTGACGATCTGTTTCAGGAAGCTGTTGCAGCATTTCATTGAACATCTGGTGGGCGGAAATGATTTCATCAACCTCTGTTTTTGACAACGGTCCGAATGTCTTCTCCAGTAATTGCCGCGCTTCTGTTTTTTTTTCTTCAGACAGTTGATCGAAGCTCTCTCCGATCAGCGAATCCAGCAAAACATTGACCACGATCCCACTTTGTCCGGTAATCGAATCCAATTTGGCATCAGGGATAACTTTTGCGGCATGGAGTGCCGGTGATGTGAAGAGAAAAAGGCCGAACATTGATAATAAGACAGATAGTTTTTTCATTTCGGGCGCCGTCAATATAGTTTTAAAATTATTCTTATATTTTATGCCTTCTCCGCCAATCAGTCAATTATTTAAAACATTAAACAAAAACGGTTGTTCAAAGAAGTTTTATGTTATATTGTTGCATTAAATGTTCCATCGCGCTTTCTGATATTGAATTGCATTGTAAATCCAACTAGTTATTTGTTTACGGGTGCTAAGGGAAGATGCAGCGAACAACGGTTATGCGTTTTAGGGGAAAATGATTGTGGCGGGTAAATATGTATTGTAACAAGAATTCCTTTTTCAATCTGATGCCGGTCATATTGCTAAGCGCCGTTTTGACCGGATTTCTTTGCGGGCCGCTGGAAGCCGGAAACAACATACAGGTATTTGTCAGCATTCTGCCGCAAAAGTATTTTGTTCAACAAATCGGTACTAACAGCGTTGACGTTCAGGTCATGGTCCCGCCAGGGGCAAGCCCGGCCACGTATGAACCCAGACCATCACAGATGAAAGCGCTGGTAAATACGGACATTTATTTTGCCATCGGGGTTCCCTTTGAAAAAGTCTGGCTGAACAAAATCGCCGCCATTAATCCCCGGTTGAAGATAATTCATACGGATGAGGGCATTCAAAAACAGTTTCTGGCAGATCATATTCATGAAGGAGCGACCGGCCATGCGGTAGACAGGCATGGACATAATGATTCGTCGGGACATATTCCAGACCCCCACATATGGCTTTCACCACCGTTGGTCATGATACAGGCCAGGGCCATACTGCTCGGTCTGGAGCAGGCAGATCCGGATCGCCGGGCCATATACGCGCAAAATTACCGGAACTTTATTGCAAAGCTGGTGGATATTGACGAAGCATTGCGGCAATTGTTCGATCAGACCGTCAACAAACGTTTTATGGTGCTGCATCCAGCCTGGGGATATTTTGCCCATGCCTACGGTCTGGTTCAGGTTCCCATAGAAATCGAAGGGAAAAACCCCAAACCGGCCCAGCTAAAAGAACTGATTGATTACGCCCGGCAGCACGGCCTGTCAACTGTTTTAGCACAACCACAGTCTTCGTCCAAGTTTGCGGAACAGCTGGCAAAGGCCATTAAGGGGAAAGTGACTTATGCCGACCCGCTTTCTTCTGACTGGGACCGGAATTTGGTTCAAGTGGCTGAAAAAATAAAAAACACCCTGAAGTAAGTCAAGTCCTGTTTATGGATCAAGTAATTGTTGATATCAAAGACCTTTTTTTCTCCTATAACGGATTTCCCGTTCTGGAGGGCGTTAACCTGTCGATCCAGGAAAACGATTTTATCGCCATTATCGGTCCTAACGGCGGCGGTAAAACATCCCTCTTGAAAATTATGCTGGGGCTTCTTCAACCGGATAGGGGAGTCGTCAGGGTGTTGGGCGGTCCTCCCCAAAAAGCGTCTCACCATATCGGATACGTGCCGCAGAACATCAACATTAATCCGAATTTCCCGGTTACGGTCATGGATATCGTTTTGATGGGCAGGCTGGGGCCTTTCAAAAAGAAAATCGGAGAAACAGGCCGGGATCGCAAACTGGCAATGACCGCCCTGGAGCAAATGGAAATGGCGTCTTTTGCCCACCGGCGGATCAGTCAACTGTCCGGCGGGCAGCGGCAACGGGTATTTATTTCCAGGGCACTGGTTACGCAACCGCGCCTGTTGCTTCTAGACGAACCGACCGCCAGCATTGACACAAAAGGACAAAACGATTTCTACGCGCTGCTCAAAGAGTTAAACAAAGACATCACGATTATCGTGGTCAGCCATGATCTGCTGGTCATCTCCCGATATATGAAATCAGTGGCCTGTGTAAACAGACGGCTGCATTATCACCGGGAATCCGAAATCACAGGGAAGGTGATGGACACCATATGCCCCTGTACGGTAGAGGATATTTGTCCGGTTGGATTGGTTACCCCCATGCTGAATTTCAACTCAGGACAAAATACCCGGAAAGATTAACCGATGATAGAGCTTCTGCAATATGAATTCATGCGCAACGCCTTAATGGCCGGTATTCTGGCCAGCATCATCTGCGGAATAATGGGTACCCTGGTTGTCGTTAACCGGATTGTCTTTCTCTCCGGTGGTATCGCCCATGCCGCTTACGGGGGGATCGGCATGTCCTTTTATTTCGGTTGGCCGTACCTGGCCGGGACGATGGGCTTTTCCGTGGCCGCAGCCGCACTTATGGCCGGTGTCAGCATGAAAGCAAAACACCGGGCCGATACTGTCATCGGCGTGATCTGGTCCATGGGCATGGCCAGCGGCGTCATTTTTCTGGATATGACCCCGGGATATAACGTCGACCTGATGAGTTATCTGTTTGGCAGTATACTGGCCGTTCCGTTGTCTCATCTGTGGGTAATGTTCATTTCAAGTTTTGTCATTCTCGGCCTGGTGTTTTATTTTTTCCATGACCTCCTGGCACTGTCCTATGACGAGGAATTTGCCAAAATCAGAGGTGTGCCGACCACCGCGCTTTATTTTTTAATGATCATCATGCTGGCCGTGACGATTGTGATGGTTATTCAGATTGTGGGGCTGATTCTGGTAATCGCATTGCTGACGATACCGCCATACATCATGGAGAAGCGGGTAAAATCCCTGCCACAAATGATGATCGGCGCCAGCCTGCTGGGAATGGTGTTTACCGTTATCGGATTGTGGATATCTTTTGTTTATAATATAACATCCGGAGCGGCCATTATTATGGTTGCCGGTATATTTTTCTTCATATCATTGATTTTAGACCGCGTAACCGATCGTTACAGACGGGAACCTGCTTAAGGCAATTATCCAATTATGAACCATCAGTGTGACTATGAGGCCCTGTTAAAGGCCGTAAACCTGCGGATTACCGATAACCGTCTTCAGGTGCTGCAAGTAATCGGCAAAAACCATTATCCGCTTTCGGCGACGGATATCCATCATAAGCTGGAATGCGACAGCACCATTAACCGCGTTACCGTTTATCGCATACTTGAATTGCTGGTGGGAAATGGTTTGATTGAAAGGCTCAGTACAGGCGGCCGCGCCTTTTACTATGGTCTGACGCTAAACCACAATCACCGCTCGCACGCCCATTTTTATTGTAAAAAATGCGGTCAGATGGAATGCCTGACCCCTGAAAGTCTAACCGCGGATACCAGCCAACTGGGGAAAATTTTTCCCGGACGGATTGAAAAAGTGGAAATACGTGTCGATGGTATCTGTAAAAATTGTTTACCGTAAAAGGAGAAAACATTATGAAAAATCGATCAAAAATTCCCGGGTGTCCCTTTGTTTTTCTTTTTTCTGCCTTGTTTTTCTGCTTTAACATCGCCGTTGCCGATACAATCGTTTTTAAAGACGGTACAAAAATGGAAGTCAAAATCGCATGGCAGGAGGGCAATGTCGTTAAAACCGAAAGGTATGGCGGCGTTGTGTCATTCCCGATGAGCAAAGTCGATAGAATCGTCAAGGGGGAGTATAATTACCTTGAAGAAAATAAAAAGCCGGAGCCGGAACTGCCGAAAGACCGCGTTGGCGAGATCCCCGAATTCCTCCAGGTCAAAGCGTTTTCCACAAAAATTGTCGAATCCTCTGATGATTATGTATATGTATCCTGGACCACCAAAATGGATTCCGAAAAAGCATGCAAGGTGATGATTTCCATCAATTTTTATGACAAAGACGGCAATATCCTCGACAAGGATTTAGAGGAAGCAAAACTGGGCCTGGGAACCAATTCAGCCGCGGATATGACCATGATCAAGACAAGCTTATACAAAAAGGTAAACTCGACCGGCATCAACGTAAAAGAACAAGAGTAGGTGATGCAGAGCGTTCTGCTCCCTGCCGTCCATTTTTAAAATGCAGTAGATATGTCTAACGAAAGAGTTGATACCATTATTGTCGGCGGCGGTCTCAGTGGACTTTATGCGGCCTTTCTGCTGGCGGCAAAGAAAAAACCGTTTGTTCTGCTTGAAGCCCGGTCCCGTGTGGGCGGCAGAATTTTAAGCACCGAGCACCAAGGTTTTTTTACTGATCTGGGGCCCTCCTGGTATTGGCCCATGATCAACCCCGAGTTAAACGCACTGATACATAAACTGGGGCTGAAAGGATATCCTCAGTTTGAATCAGGCCTGTGCCGGTTCCAGGCCAGGGACGGCCATACGGAAACCATCGCAGGTTATCCCATGGAACCGCCGGGATGGCGACTTAACGGCGGCATGATCTCCCTTGTCAACGGGCTTTGCGTCCAAATCCCCGAGGATGCCATCCGGCTGAATCATCCGGTCTGCGAAATCGAACGGCTGGACAATGGTGTCCGGGTTACGGTCGGTCGCCTTGACCATGAACCCAAATGCCGGCTGCAAGCAGCCGACCTCATCCTCGCCTTACCGCCCCGGCTTGCTGCCGGTTTCATTCTGTTTACACCTGATTTGTCCTACGACATTACCCAGGCCATGTTAAGAGCAAGCACCTGGATGGCGGGGCAGGCGAAATTTTTCGCCCTGTATGATCGAGCGGACTGGCGCAACCTCGGTCTTTCCGGCCAGGGGTTCAGCCTGTGCGGCCCCTTAGGGGAAATCCATGACGGGTCAAGCGAAACCGGCACCCCTTACGGACTGACCGGTTTTGTCGGCGTTCCGGCATTGCGGCGCAAAAACAGCGAAACCATGATCCGTGCCATCCTCGCCCAGCTTTCGCTTCTTTACGGGCAGCCGGCCGGACACCCCCTCAAAATCTACTACCAGGATTGGGCAACAGAAGAATTCACCGCCACCGAATATGACCAGCGGGCCGCCCACAATCACCCCGAATTCCATCCACCTTCCGGAAAAACAAGCATCTGGAATAACACCTTTCATTTTGCCGGCACGGAAACAGCCGATGATTTCGGCGGTTACCTGGAAGGTGCCTTGTCTAGCGCCAAACGGGCTGTCTCAGCGGTGATCTGACTTTGTGTTTTTCATCTTTTGAGGTGGAACGGTTTTCATATCACCTAAAAATAAGGGCTCACAGAATCTCTGTAAGCCCTTATTTTTATTGGCGCGCCCGGCAGGGTTCGAAGCTTAAGGGGGGAATTCTATGAGAACCCGAATCCCGGTCAACGGCACAAGCGTCTGGTATGTTTATCGCAGGGCATCAGTGATAAAACAGCCACCACCTCCACCACCTCCACCACCTCCACCGCCTCCATCGTCTTCATCTCCGTTGGTAACGGCATTGATTATGATCGAAACCATATCTACATCAGTCAGACCGGTCAAATCTTCCACTGTCAATTGAAACGTCAATGTTAACGGATCTCCGGTAACTTCCGGTGCTGTAAACGTCGGGTTGACGGCTGATGAATCCGAAAGCGTCACATTGACTCCCGCGGTCTGCTGCCAGAGGTAGCTGATGATATCATCATCCGGATGAAAAGAGCCGGAACCGTCCAGTGTTACCTGGTCCCCTTCGGTAACGGTTTGATCACCACCCGCATCGGCAGTCGGCGGCACATTGTCTTCATCTGCCACGGTTATCGTAACGGTGTCGGTGTCGAAAAAACCGGCCTCGTCTCTCACCCTCAGTTGAAAGGTCAACACTTCCGGATTCCCGGAGACCTCCGGTGCCGTTAACGTGGGGTTGACCGCTGATGAATCCGACAATGTCACACTGACGCCTGCCGTCTGCCGCCAGAAATAGCTCGCGATGTCATTGTCCAGATCGGATGAACCGGAACCGTTCAGCGTTACCAGGCTGTTTTCGATGACGGTTTGATCTGCACCCGCATCAGCGTTCGGTGAGTTAAACTTCCTGAAAACCGCTGTAACGTCTGTTGGCCCATCAGCAGACACAAATAAAGGATTGGATGTTGTTCTCGACGTATTGACGATCCATTCGATAAATTGAAAACCGCCATTTGTATTGGGTGTAGCTGTAAGGGTGTATTCGTTGCTGCATGTATAAACGGCCGGGTATGCGGTTATGGGGGTTGTAAAATTGGGGGACGTAACCTCACCGCCATTTGCCGGGCTGACATTCACGGTCAGCGGGTCAATCCCTCAACCGGCTTCGGCAGGGCCGGGGAAATTCAGAAAACAACCGATCAGAAGCAGGAATACGCAACCGTAAAAACTTTTAAGTGTGTTGTTCAAAAAATGTTTGCTGGTCATATTTTTCTCCTTATTGATTTGATATGGGGACAAAATTATCCCCTTTCATTTCTAATGATAAGTCTTCAAAGCGTTGTATAGCTGATTGCCAAGTTAGGAATATCGTTTGAATAGGCGACCAATTTGTTATTACTTATGAAGCGTTGCCAAAAAACAGGGCAAATACCACAATGTGGTAGTTCAATATTATTATTATCCTGTTCTCGTGTCAAGGCAAAAAAGCATAGCTCAGGGAATGTATTTTCAATGGGTAACAAACACCTGAAAATATACTGAATAAACGGTTATATGGAATCAACAAATTTTTTAAGAATGAAGGCAGGGGGAGGGTGCGTCAAAGAATGAGGTTGTAATATTGATAGATTACGTTTTAATATCGTTAGAGTTATTCAAGCCTCGTCATTTTTAAATGTAAAGACAAAAATCATGGACACCATCAATCGCGTCAGCGGGGAATTATAACCTAATAACATGGTATTGTTGATGTCATGGCCGAATTCCCTTCACTATTGAAGCTCCATACTGGAAGTTGATGATATGTATATTCAATTAAGGAGAAATCTTATGAAAAAGTCCTGTCTATTTTTACTCATGACAATTTTTGTTTCATTCTCATTGGCCTATGCCGATTTTTCAACTAATACCTTTGATGAATGTGGCGTTTATGTGCAAAAGCTGGAACGTGAAAAAAATAAATTAGATAACTTTGAGGATGAGGTAATCTCTCCAATGGTAAAGGAGATGCGCAGATTGAAAAAAACTGTAAATCATAGAATCCAGCGGCCCCGGGAGATTGAAATCAAAATTTCAAAGCTGGAAAATGGAATAAAAAAACTTGAAATTGATATTAAGAAAAATATTAATAAAATCGACTTGCTAACCAAAGAGGCGGAAGCTTTTGAGGCCAAGGGCAAGCAGGTAGATGCCAGGAAGAAGAGAAAAAAAAGTGGAGAGCTGGAAAGACAAAATATCAATAAAACGTCAAGGATAGAAAGAAATTCCGGAAAAATTGATGATCTCAAGGAAGAAGCGGAAGAAATTAGAACTGCCCGGCAACCACTACCAAAGTTGGAAGAAGAATTAGCACAACTTGAAATGCAGCTTAAAGATCAGGAACAAATAAAAAAACATCTTAAGGAAAATGTTGTTTTTTACGAAAATACACTGGAAATGTGTCGTGACTACATACAACTTCGTATAGAGTGTGGTAGAAATTAAATAGGGAAAAAAGATCCTGTCTGATTCGGGGTAAACTTTTAGGTGAGATAATGGGTTTTAATACGGTCCAGTTTTTAAACAACCTGGTGATAGTCGAATTTTTAGGCCAGGATGCTGACCCGTCCCCTATAATGACCCCACTTTAAGTGAGAGTTCCAAACATGCAACCTGGCGACGAGACCCTTTAAAAGTCTCGTCGCTCGCAAAAGGCAACAGGACTGATTCAGGTGCGGGTGGACGGTACCCCAAAGCGCTGTGTGGGCGAATGGTGTTATATTCTTGCCGCCAGTCCTCGATCAGCACCTGAGCCTCTTTCAAGGTATCAAAAAGCTCTCGATTGAGCCAATTCATCACGAAGCTTGCCGTTAAAACTTTCCACATATCCATTTTCCCAAGTTTTTCCTTAACTTTCTATATAGTCCAAATGTTATCCACACAAAGATTCACACACGGGAAAAAAAGAAGGGTTTACAGAATATCTGTAAACCCTTTATTTTAGTGGCGCGCCCGGCAGGATTCGAACCTGCGACCTACGGATTCGTAGTCCGGCACTCTATCCAGGCTGAGCTACGGGCGCAATATATCGTTTTATGTTGATGTAGTTTCTAAATGATAGTAGGGATAATGTCAACAATAACTTGATTTAATATCGAAACAGGCGGATTTATTTTAAAAATATTATTAATTAACGTGTTTAAGTATGTTAAAAATTTGTCCGGGACAGGAAACCCGGCATTTTACAATCACTGGACGTTGTCACTGGATACAATGGCAGCGCTTGTCGGCTGATAACTTAGGGCAGGGGATGAGTGATCACGAAACATACATGCGCATGGCCCTCGGTCTTGCTCAGGAGGCCGGTGATCATGGTGAGGTCCCGGTGGGTGCCGTGCTGGTAGGTGGTTCCGGTGAAGTGCTTTCCACAGCCTTTAACCAGCCGATATCGTTAAGTGATCCGACGGCCCATGCAGAGATTATGGCATTGCGGGAAGCCGGTCGCAGGGTATTAAATTACCGATTGTTAAACACCACGCTCTATGTTACGATTGAGCCTTGTCTGATGTGCATGGGTGCCATCATACACGCCCGGGTAAAAACTGTTGTGTACGGCGCCCCTGATCCCAAATGGGGAGCAGCGGGTTCTTTATATAATTTAGCGGACGACAATCGACTGAATCACCACCCCGAGATTGTGGCGGGGGTTTGTGAAGAAGAATGCCGTCAATTAATGCAATCGTTTTTCAGGGCCAGAAGATAATCTTGAACTTGAACAGGGGAGCTTGAAGTGGCCAACATCGTAGTGCTGGGAACGCAGTGGGGAGATGAAGGCAAGGGGAAGGTCGTTGATATGCTGGCGGAAAACGCCGACCTGGTGGTAAGGTTCCAGGGCGGTAACAATGCCGGACATACACTGGTCGTGGACGGGGAGGAATTTATCAGCCATCTGATCCCCTCCGGTATTCTCCAGGGTAAGAAATGCCTTATCGGCAACGGTGTCGTTGTTGACCCTGCTGTACTGACCGAAGAAATGGAAGGGCTGAGGAGCAGAGGGCTTGAAATCTCTTCCGAGAATTTTTACATCAGCCGGAATGCTCACATCATCATGCCCTATCACAAAACCATCGACGCTGCCCGTGAAAACAGCCTCGGGAATAATAAGATCGGCACTACCGGTCGCGGTATCGGACCGTGTTACGAGGACAAGGTGTCCCGGCGCGGGATCCGGTTTGTGGATCTGCTGAGTGGTGACAAGGGGCGGGATAAAATTGTGCAGCGGACCAAAGAGAAAAACGACTACCTTAAAAAGATATTCGGTGTGGACCCGCTTGACACGGACGCCATCATCACCGAATTTAACGGTTACGCGGAAACACTGGCACCATACATTACCAATGTGTCCGGGATGATTTCTGAAGCCGCCAAAGGTGGCCGGCATGTTCTTTTTGAGGGCGCCCAGGGTACCTACCTGGATATTGACCACGGCACATATCCGTTTGTCACTTCATCCAATACCGTGGCGGGCAACGCCTGTTGCGGTTCCGGTATCGGTCCGACGGAAATAACCGGTGTGCTGGGAATCGTCAAAGCGTATACGACCAGGGTCGGTGAAGGGCCTTTCCCAACGGAACTGTTCGATGAGATCGGCGACTATATGCAGAAACAAGGCAGTGAATTCGGTGCCACCACCGGTCGCAAACGGCGATGCGGCTGGCTTGATATGGTGATGCTGAAAAACGCCGCTATACTTAATGGTTTGACCGGCATGGCGGTTACCAAACTGGATGTGTTGACCGGCCTGAATCAACTTGATGTATGTGTGGGGTATAAATACCAGGGCAAAACCCTAACCGATTTTCCTGCGGATTTAGGTGTTCTGGCTGAGTGTGAACCGGTTTATGAAACCCTGGCCGGCTGGACGAACGATATTTCCAATGCCCGCAGCCTGGATGAGCTGCCGCAAAACGCCATAACCTATCTGAACTTTATCGAAGAAGCCGTTGGGGTACCGATCAACATTGTATCCGTCGGCCCCGGGAGAAGGGAAACCATCGTAAATAAAAACCTTTTTGAATAAATAAAAGCATCTGATATTTTCCATTGACAACCTGATTCGTGTAAACTAAATATACAAAAAGTCGGGACGTGGCTCAGTCTGGTAGAGCACAGCGTTCGGGACGCTGGGGTCGCAAGTTCAAATCTTGCCGTCCCGACCACAACTAAAAAGCGGGTGACAGCATGGACATGGACGCATCCACTTACACTATTGAGTACGAGTTCTGTTTTGATGACAACAGCCAGAAAAATTTCAAGATAGAACTTGATTCCGATACGATTTCCATCATCCATCCTCAACCGACAGAATTCCCGGCATGGACGTCTCTGGACAATGAGCAGTGCGAATGCTGTCCGCTGACCCTGGAAGACACACCATATTGTCCCATAGCGGTCAATATGGCCGAACTGGTGGAAGAATTCAAAAACACCTTTTCCCATGATACCTGCCTTGTATACTGCAAGACACTTGAGCGGACCTATCAAAAACAGACATCCGTTCAG
Organism: Desulfosudaceae bacterium; assembly: GCA_963674745.2. Taxonomy (GTDB): domain Bacteria; phylum Desulfobacterota; class Desulfobacteria; order Desulfobacterales; family Desulfosudaceae; genus JBFMDX01. The sequence goes on from CAXXDV010000003.1 coordinate 1,357,342, forward strand.
GAAGGGCTTTTTTCCATCATGGGAATTATCATGGCCACCAGCAATTGCCCGGTGATGAACCTTTTTAAACCCATGGCACGTTTTCATCTGCCGTTTTCAACGATTCAGGAAACCATGGTCCGTTCCGCCTCCATGTACCTGCTTCGCCAGTATTTTGTTCATAAAAAAGGAAAAAATCCGGACCTGGACATGGAAAAGCTCGACGCGCATTATGAAAATGTCCAGAAGGTCAACAAAGGCATTCTGGCCCGTATCGGCAGTGTTGTCGAAAAGGATGCGGACAAAAACGCGATCATTATTCTCAATTCCCTGGCCCAGCTCTTCAACGTGGAAATCGATGATAATCTGACATCGGTTTATTACCTGTTCGACATTGATTGATACCCGCCGGCTTTTGCCATCTGTTTTACCCGGTTATTCTCCTGCTCCTTTTATTCCTTCCGCACTGGTATATTGAAAATCCGTTCAGTTTTTATTATAATGATTAAAATGGAACCAGGTGGAAGGTAGGTTATGAAAAACCGGTCGAGGGTGATCGAAGAATTACTGGCAAAAGGTGTTTCCATTCCGGCACCGGAAAGCGTGGAAATTGACGAGAGCGTTTCCGTTGACCGGATTTCCGCTGACGGGGTCACCATTCACGCCGGATGCCGGGTTTACGGGGCGTCCACCTACATTTCACGGGACGTGTCGATTGGCCGGGAAGGACCGGTGACGATTCAAAACTGCCAGATCGGACCGCAAGCCCGCCTGGGCGGTGGTTTCTATACTGACGCGGTATTTCTGGAAGGCGTCAAAACCGGGGCCAACGCGCATGTCCGTGAGGGCACGATCATGGAGGAGGCCAGCAGCCTGGCTCACGCGGTCGGCCTGAAACAGACGATACTGTTTCCCTTTGTTACGCTGGGCAGTCTGATCAATTTCTGTGATTGCCTGATGACCGGGGGAACGGACAGCAAAAATCACAGTGAAGTGGGCAGCTCGTATATTCATTTCAATTTTTCACCCAACCAGGACAAGGCAACGCCATCGTTGTTCGGTGATGTACCGCGGGGTGTCATGCTGCGTCAACGGCCGATTTTCCTGGGAGGGCAGGGCGGTGCTGTGGGACCCCTGCATCTGGCTTTCGGTTCGGTTACGGCGGCGGGTACGATCTGCCGGAAAGATGAGTTCAATTCCGGCAAACTGATTATCGGGAGAACCCTCAAGGGCGGAACAATAGAGTATTCACCCGGCATATATCCGAATATTAACAGAATTGTCGCCAACAATATTAATTATATTGCCAATCTGATCGCCCTGCTGCGCTGGTACGAAAGTGTCCGTGCCATGTTTGTTCATTCCGAACGATTCCCTGACGCGTTACTTGAGGGGTTGAAAGAAAAAATAAACATGGGGGTTGCAGAACGGATAAAACGTTTTGAAGGATTATGCGAAAAGATGCCGTATGCCATCGCCCTGATTACGCGTGAGGATGACCGGCCGACAGTACTCCTTGAACAGAAGCAGGAACTTCTTGCAAAGAAAGAAATCGTTCCTGAGTTATTGCGGCTGATGATCAAGTCAGAAGCCGGAGATGAACGTATGAAAAATTTATTTCTGGAAGGATTAAGCCAGGCCCGCCTTGAATCTGATCCTGATTATCTATCTGCCATTAAATCATTAAAGCAGGCGGATGTTAATAACGGCACGGTCTGGTTGAGATCTGTTGTTGATTCTGTTGTTGACCGGATCGGTGACGTTCTGCCTTCGTTCAGTTTAATGACCAAACGACAAAATAAAATGATATGACCAGGCTTTTTGGTACGGATGGAATCCGGGGAACCGCCGGTGAATACCCCTTGACAGTGGATATGGTCACGGCAATCGGCCGGGTGGTGGCCGGTTTCTTTGCAGAACAAAACAGGGCTGAACCGACAACCATTATTGTTGGTAAAGACACCCGTGAATCCGGGGATATGCTTGCCAGCGCCTTGTGCGCGGGTATCTGCTCCATGGGTGTAAACGTCTGTATGACCGGGGTTATGCCGACACCGGGCGTCGCCTTTCTTACCCTTGACCGCAAAGCGGATGCCGGTATTGTTCTTTCCGCTTCTCACAATCCCTACATGGACAACGGGATTAAAATATTTCATCATCTGGGGTACAAGCTTTCAGTCGCCCGGGAGATGGAACTGGAGACACGTATCCTCTCCGCCCGTGAACTGTCTGTTTCCGACAACAATCGGATGGGCCGGATTTTTTACATGCATGATGCCGTCAGCCTTTACGCTGATTTCTTAAACAGCATCCGCGAACGATATCCCTTTGATCAGCCAAAACTGGTTGTGGATTGTGCCAACGGCGCCGTGTCGGGTATAGCCGAAAAGGTGTTTCCCGAAGCAACGGTTTTATTCAACTCACCGGACGGCAAGAACATCAACAATGATTGTGGTTCAGAATATCCCCGGGCCCTTTGCCGCAAAGTAGTGGCGCAGGGGGCTGCTGCCGGATTCGCTTTTGACGGTGACGGTGACAGGGTGATCGCGGCTGACGAAAAGGGGAGTGTGATATCCGGTGACCGCCTCATCGCGGTTTGTGCCGCTTATTTTAAAGAAAAGGGGCTTCTTAAAAACAATACGGTTGTCACTACGGTGATGAGCAATATCGGGCTGACCCGCTTTCTGCGTGAACAGGATATTGCGCATCTCATGACCGACGTGGGCGACCGGCACGTACTGGAAAAAATGCTGGACAGCGGCGCGGTCATCGGTGGTGAGGATTCCGGGCATATCATATTTTCAGATTACCAGACAACCGGTGACGGGATGCTGACCGCCCTGATGATCTGCGGCATAATGGCACAGACCGAAAAACCGTTATCCGAACTGGTCGCCTGCATGACTGTCTATCCACAGGAACTGGTCAATGTTCCTGTGAGGGAGAAGACCGATCTGGATACAATTGAATCGGTTCAGAATGCGATCAAGGCCGTTGAAGCGGACCTTGGTGAATCAGGCCGTGTGCTGGTAAGGTATTCAGGAACCCAGCCCCTTTGCCGGGTGATGGTTGAGGCCGGGTCTTCCAGCCGGGCCAAAGAGGCTGCCGGACGGATTGTTGAGGCCATTCGTCTTGAAATCGGTTCATCTTAAGGCAGGTTTTTAAATCAGGCTTTTCGGATTGTTTCATTTCGGAGAAGCGTTGACGTTTTTTATACACAAAAAGGAGAAGTGATGAAAATAACATTTCATGGCGCGACTGGAGAAGTGACCGGTTCAATGCATTTATTACAGACAGACAGTGATAACGTCCTGCTCGACTGCGGCCTTTTCCAGGGCAGGAGGGCCGAGGCAGCCCAAAAAAACCGCACCGCTCCGTTTGATCCATCCATATTAACCAATATTGTCCTTTCCCATGCCCATATCGATCATTCGGGCAGACTTCCGATGATGGTTCGGCAGGGTTTCGGCGGACGAATCCTGTCCACCCGCGCCACCGAAGATGTCTGCGATTACATGCTCATGGACGCGGCCCATATCCAGGAGTCAGATGCGCAGTACCTCAATTACAAGGCTGTTCGAAACGCCGTCCATAAAAAAACAAGCGGGAAAAAAGGGGGCGGCGGTTCACACCGGGAGTTGAAAGAAGCCGCCAAGTTGCTGAAAAAGGGCAAATCAGGCCTCAATGCGGAGCAGATCGGAAAACTGGCGTCAAAACTGGGTGTATCCATGGCCGAACCCCTTTACACCATGCTCGATGCCACCAACGCCCTGTCGTGTTTTGAAGGCATTCCCTACCGGACACCCGTTGAGATTGGAAAGAATATGACGGTTACGTTCTACGAAGCCGGTCATATCCTGGGATCAGCCATCAGTATTATCAAATATAAGGAACAGGGCAGGGAGAAGAAAATCTGTTTTACCGGCGATCTCGGCCGGTTCGGCAAAGCCATTATCCGGGACCCCAACCTTGATTTTGCGCCTGAAGACCGGGATATCGATCTGTTGATCATCGAAAGCACTTACGGCGACAGGGAGCACGGCCCGGTAAGTGATTTAACGGCCAGAATGAATTCGGTTTTATCAGAGACGCTAGACAGAAACGGCACGGTGGTGATTCCGGCATTTGCTTACGGACGCACACAGGAAATGCTTTATGCCATTCATGAGATTTATAATACCAACAACATCAAGCATGTTCCCGTTTATGTCGACAGTCCGCTGGCCAGCAAGCTGACCCGGGTTTTTGTCGAACATCCGGAAGTCTATGATGGTGAAACCCACAAAACGTTTCTTGAAATCGGCGAAAACCCCTTCGTGTTTAAAGAACTCGGTTTTGTCAAGTCGGTTGAAGAATCAATGGTATTAATGAGAGACAAAACCCCCCATATCGTCATATCCGCATCGGGTATGTGTGAATTCGGCCGTATCCTGCATCATCTCCGCTACAAAATTCACAACCCCGCCAACACCATTTTAATTGTCGGCTATATGGCGGAACATACCCTGGGACGGAAAATCCTGGAAGAGGGCAGGAAATATGAAAAGTCGGGCCGGAAAACAGAGCCCCCGATAATGAAGTTTTTTGGTAAAGAATACCCTTTAAAGGCTCATGTGTCTAAGATTGACGGGTTCAGCGCCCACGGGGACAAGCACGAGTTGATGCGGTTTGTCAAAGAATCAAACCTGAACATTAAAAAAGCCGCCGTTGTTCATGGTGAGGCCGAACAGTCCCTGGCGTTTTCCAAGGCGCTTGAGGGGGAAGGCATAGAGACGGTTGTGCCGGTACCGGGCCAGACGGTTTCGATATAAACGTGGGGGTACCCTCCTGTAACCGCTAGATAAACGGGTACCCAAGGGGGAGTGCCCCTTTTTCTTTATTTATTCGAAAGGATAGGTATTAATCTCTGCCGCCGCCGAGAATGTTAAGCAGGAACTGAAACATGAGAATAAAGTCAAGATAAAGTGTCAGAGCGCCCATAATGGCGCCTTTTCTGACCACTCCGGCATCCAGGCCTTGCGGCTGGGTCAGGGCCATATTTTTCAGTTTCTGGGTATCATATGCGGTAAGGCCGACAAAAATAAACACACCAAGATAGTTAATAATCATGGTGAGCCCGGAGTGATGGAAGAAAAAATTGACAATCATGGCAATGAAAAGGCCGATAAAGCCCATCATCATGAACTGTCCCATGCCGGTTAAATCCCGTTTGGTCACCATGCCGTAGATGCTGCATGTGCCGAATGTGGCTGCAGTGATAAAAAATGCCGAAGCGATGGTAGCCTTGGCAAAGGCAAGGAAAATGACGGACATGGTCAGGCCGTTGAGCATGGCGTAGATGACAAACATTGCCGTTGCTGTTTTGGCTTCCATTTTGGCGATTTTGAAAGACAGGTAAAACACCAGGCCCAGTTCAGCAATTATAAGGGGTATGAAAAGACGCAAAACGACAGAAAGAATAGCAGGTTGTGAAGCCACATAAAAAGCGATAATACCGGTAAGGGCGAGACCGACCGTCATCCAGTTGTAAACACTCTGGATGAAAGAGTTCACCACAGAACGGGTTTGAGTGGTTTCTCTGGCAAAAACAGGTTCGTTCATTGAATCCTCCATATTCTTGATTCTTTAATTACGTTGATTACGTTTTTATAATTTGTTTTGTCCCGGTTGATTTTGGGATTGCTAAATTTTTACAAATAATATAACACCTTTTTTAGGCATTTCAACCATGATAACGCTTTGCTCATAATAAAGTATTTAAAATGAAACCCGATCAGCTCTATCATAACCTGAAAGAAACAGCCGAAAAGGTCGGGATAACGGTCAAGGAATCCAATTTTAAAAATACCGGCATCCATGTATCAAGCGGGTTATGCAAAATCCGTGAAGAACAGTTTTTTATCATGGACAAGCGCCTGACCATTCGTGAAAAAATCGAAACCCTGGCTGAATGCTTAAGAGAGATGAATCTCGAAGCTGTTTATATTGTACCGGCCATCCGTGAACTTCTACAGCCACGCTCTTAATCCCGGCAGGCAGGGCACAATACCTGTTGCCTGAAGCCGGATTCCTGACATTCCCTCGACAACCTTATTTTTATAAATCTAAAAGTTTACATAATATATCTTATCAGACGTTATGGGTACGGCATATTGTTTTTAGACGGATTTTAAAGCCCGTGCGGTAAAAACCAGATACTACCGCACCTTTATTCGTTTTTTTTCAGCACGGTCAGATTCAAGTATCATTAATATATTTATTTCCAGGAAGTCCTGTAATCAGACATTATCTTTTACCTGGCTTATGACCGGATAAAAACGTGTTAATATTTTTCCGGGCTTTAAAAGATAAGAGCGTAAAATAAATCAAGGTGGCGGCACGTAAAATATAAGGTATTCATCGTAGCGCAGCCGGCCGAATTGCTTCAATAGAATTTTATACAAAGCCCAAAAACTTAATATAAGAGTTTATTTTTTTATATTTAATTGTTTGAAATAAATCATTTTATTGTTTTAATGAATTTTTTTTGTCCAGCCACGCCCTTGATTCTGCTGCCCGATATCATGACAAAACCATATAAAATCAAACACATATGTAGCGCATGAAACCTCAAAAAACGCCAAGGGACTGTCGTTTTTGATTTTTTTGACAACCGGTGATTCTACAACATGTTGTGTAATGGTTAATATTTTTATACCCTAAATTGTGTTTTTTTCTTTACAAACGGAAAATGCTTTGATACTTCTCTATTCAAACAATCCAGCAAAAAACAACTTGTACTGCTATCTCTTAATCCAATTATTATCTGCCCGGTTTTAATAAGTGGCAGGAGGAGTGTTCAATGAGGCTTAAACAACTTGAACTTTCAGGATTTAAGTCTTTTCCGGAGAACGCGGTCATCAATTTCCCTTCCGGAATTTTTTCCATTGTCGGCCCCAATGGCTGTGGTAAGAGCAACATTATTGACGCCCTGAAATGGGTCATGGGTGAACAGAGCGCCCTTCAGCTGCGTGGAAAATCAATGGAAGATGTGATTTTTGCCGGTACCGACGATAAAACGCCGGTAAATATGGCGGAAGTCTCGCTGACCCTTGTTAACGACAATGGATCGGCACCGGAAGAATTGAAGCATCTGTCAGAGATCATGATTACCCGCCGGATGTACCGGTCCGGTGAACGGGCTTATTATATCAACAAGCAGCCCTGCCGGTTGAAAGATATTTATAACATTTTTATGGGCAGCGGCATGGGGGCGCGCTCCTATTCGATTATCCAGCAAGGCAATATCGGCGCCATTACCGAGGCAACGCCTGAGGATCGTCGTACGTTTATTGAAGACGCGGCCGGTGTTACCCGCTACATGACCCGAAAAATAGAGACCTTGCGAAAAATAAAGGCAACCGATCAGGACCTGCTTCGGATTAAAGATATCATGGTCGAAGTCCAGAGGCGGATGAACAGCCTTAATCGTCAGGCCAAAGCAGCACAACGATTCAAAAATTATAAGGCCGCCATTAAAGAACTGGATATTCTGATTTCGCTGAACAAATATAATGATTATCATCAGAAAATCCAGGAGACAGGCGCCCTACTCCAGTCCCTTCGAGACACGGATAACGTTCATGCCGCTGAGATCGGGAAACTGGATGCGGCCATAGAGGCCGTTAAATACGAAAAAGCGCTCAAAGACAGGGAGATATCTTCCTTAAAAGAGAAAAAGTTCGAAGCCCAACGCGTCATTGATAAGTCCGAAAAAGATCTCGATTATCTGCGACGGGACAATGAACGCATTCAATCTGATACGGTCAGGCTGAAAGAGGAAGAAGCGCTTTTAAGTGAAAAAAATACCCGTATGGTAACCGAGATTACCGAAGCCGAAACGACGGAAACCCGCATCAGGGAAGAAAATCTGCGATTAAAAGATGCACTGGCGGACAGACAGGACGCGTCTGGCGAGTTACTGCAGAAAATGACCGGCCTCAAGCAGCAGTTGGACAGCCGGAAAAACGATTTGATGCGGCTTACGGCCGATGAAGCCAGATACCATAATATCTGCCAGAATGCATCTGAGGACAAAGAAGCCCTGCAAAAGCGGAAACAGGAGATCCGGACCGACCGGATTTCAGCCGCCAGGAACGCTACCCGTTTAAAAAATGAACAGGAAAAAGTTCAGGAAGAAATTGATGCCGTTACCGGCCGAATCCATCAACTTGACGAAGAAATCACTGTTACCGGCAACCGGCTGGACGCCAAACACAAGGCCTTGTCGGACCAGATCAAGCTTGTTCAGTCCACGGATATCGAACGAAACCGGATTAAATCAAAATATACGGAAATCAAAAAGCTGGATGAGAATTTTGAATGGTACCGGGATGGGGTTAAGAGTATTATGAAACAGGCGGCCAGCGAGGAGGCTGATTCGCAAACCGGTATTCTGGGTGTAATCGCCGATATCGTCAAACCGGAACCCGGCTATGAGGCAGCTACCGAAGCCGCTCTGGGTGAATCCCTGCAATATGTCCTGATCGACAACCAACAGTCCGGGGCCCGATGGATTGAGGACCTGCGCGTCCACCATTCCGGAAGAAGCGGCTTTATACCGGTTTCTGAATTCAGCAACGGTAATGACAGTTCTCAGGCATCAGCAACGACAACCGCTGAACGTCTTATTAACCATGTTTCGACCAATCCTGAATACAATCATATTATCAATTCTTTGATCGGACATGTATTTCTGGCAGAAGATGTTCATTCGGCCCTGGAACTCTGGCATACGCCAAACGGTCCGGTTAAAAAGACCATTGTCACCCCCGAAGGTGACCTTGTTTCGTCTTTGGGGATCATTGTCGGTGGAAGCAAAGACAGAATGGACGGTATCCTGTCTAAAAAGCAGGAGATAGAAGATCTGGCCGGGCAGATGGACGACCTTAAGGTGGTACTTGAAAAAGCCCGGAAAACGCAATCGGAAATCGAAACGGATGTCAGGGAGATTGAAGAAGACCTGCAGAAGTTAAAAAACGACAGAAACCATGCTGCCGCCCGTAAGATTGATCTTGAAAAAGATCTTTACAGAATTTCTTCGGATCTTGATGCGGCCGGTCAGCGTCTGGAAATCCTGGAACTTGAAGAGCAGCAGCTGGATGGTGAAGAAACAGACCTGGATGATGAGATCAATAAATTTAACCAGGCGCTGGCGACAATCCGGCAGCGGATCGGGGAAGCAGAAGCACAGATTGCACAATTCAACGAATCACTGGGCAATGTGTCCGAAGAATATGAAGCGTTTAACGAAACAACCATGGAGTTAAAGCTGAAGTTATCCGGTTCTGAAGCTGAACTGGAAAGTAACCGTAAGACAATGGAAAGGCTTCAGGCGTTTCAACGTGATACCGTGCAACGCCGGGAACAGATTGTTTCCGATATCGCCGTCAAACAGGAAAAGATTGAGGCCATAAAACTATCCATAACCCAGTACGAGAGCAATCTGTCTTCATCTTATGACAGTCTCAAGCAATTGGAAGAGAAGCTGGCAGAGTACGAAACAGTTTATAATGATATCTCTGAAAAAATATCGGAAACCGATCGCAAGTTTTCCGATATTCGCAGCCAGCGTGAAAAAAACGCGGAAAAGATCCGCTTTTTGGAAAGAGAGCAGTCAGACCGGTCGGTTAAGCAGGAAAGCATTGTTCATAAGCTCGAAGATCTTTATCACTCCCCGTTTCAAACCATCAGGCGGGATTATGATCAGCAGCTGTTGGAGACAGACAAGTCCATGGCCGATATGGAGACCGAATTGACCGAGTTGCGGGAAAAACTGTCCCGAATCGGAGATGTCAACCTGGGGGCGATAAGTGAGTTTGAAGAGCAGAAGGAGCGGCTTGAATTCCTGACCGCTCAGCATGACGACCTGGTCGCGGCGATAGACGACCTTCATGAGGTTATCAAAAAGATCAATCGTGTTTCACAGCAGCTCTTTTTAGACACCTTTCATTCTATTAACCAGAAGATGAATGAAGTCTTCCCCCGCCTGTTTGACGGCGGTTCCGCCGAAATGGTGTTGTCCGAACCCAATAAGCCCCTTGAAAGCGGCGTGGAGCTGATGATTCGATTGCCCGGCAAAAAGGTGTCCCGCCTGTCGCTTTTGTCCGGTGGCGAAAAAGCCCTTTCGGCGATAGCGTTTATTTTTTCCATATTTCTCTTAAAACCTACATCATTCTGCCTGATGGATGAAATCGACGCGCCCCTTGACGAAGCCAATGTTTACCGTTTTAATGAATTATTGAAAATCATCGGGGAAAAATCCCAGATTATTATGATAACGCACAACAAAAAAACCATGGAGTTCGCCGATCAATTGCTCGGGGTCACCATGGAGAAAAAAGGTGTTTCCAAAATCGTGTCGGTCGATCTTGCCAATGGCAATGGCCGTAAACCGCAACTGGCGATGGTTAATTAAATCAAATTCTCGAGTTCATCAAATATTATGGCTTTTAATATATTCAAAAAAAAATCCAAACAGCCCAAAGAAACGTCAGCAGAAGCCGGCAAAGAAGACGATGTTTCGTTGATACCGGATCGTCCGGAAGAGCCAACCGAAGAGGCCGAAACAGAAACACCGGATATGCCCCTCCCTGAAACGCCTTCTTCTGATCCACCACCCTCTTCCACCCCGGGTTTTTACCAGCGCCTGAGAAACGGGCTTACCAAAACCCGTAAACTGTTGACGACGGATATCGATGAACTTTTCAGTTCCGGAAAACAACTTTCCCCGGACGATCTTGATGAACTGGAAGAACGCCTTATCACTGCGGATATCGGTGTTAAAACCGCTATGGAAATAATGGATCGTCTTTCCAGTACCAAGATAACCGATGCCGACCATCTTCGAACCAGTCTTAAGGACATCTTTCTGTCATACCTGGAGACAGAAAGAGAACCGGTGGTCGAAGATCCGGATCTGGTTAGCGGTCCCCGGATAATTCTTGTCGTCGGTGTAAACGGTGTCGGCAAAACAACGACCATCGGGAAACTTGCCGCCAGATATGTCCGGGACGGGAAAAAGGTTATGCTGGTGGCAGCCGATACTTTTCGGGCCGCCGCAATGGAGCAGCTGGAGATCTGGGCTCAAAGAACGGGTGCCGATTTTATCAAGCACCGTGAAAACGCCGATCCGGCCGCGGTTGTTTTTGACGGGATTGAAGCCGCGCGTGCGCGGGGTATTGATATTGTTTTGATTGACACCGCCGGTCGTTTACACACCAAGGTCAACCTCATGGAAGAGTTGAAAAAAGTAAAACGAACGATAACCAAAAAAAATTCCGACGCACCGCATGAGGTGCTACTGGTACTGGATGCGACTACCGGCCAGAATGCCTTATCCCAGGCGGAAATGTTCGTTCAGGCCACCGGTGTCACAGCAATTGCCTTGACCAAGCTGGATGGTACAGCCAAAGGCGGTATCGTGGTCAATCTCTGTCATACCTTTAATGTTCCGCTGCGGTATATCGGCGTCGGGGAACAGATCACGGATTTGCAGCCTTTTGAACCGGAAGAATTTATCGACGCATTGTTTTAGTCATTTCACGCCAGCCCCTGCCCGTGGTCGCGATATGGCCATCTTACCTTTTTTGAAAACGTTCTCCAATCTCTGTAACCCCTTACTGATTAAGGGCTTACAAAAAAAATCGCATTCTCAATGATATGTAGTCGACATAGGCGAATCGCCTGAAACGCATGATACAAGGGGGATTATAAAGAAAAAAAAACGCGATACATTGAAAAATCTATTGACATTAAGGTTTAGTGCGTGCAAAGTTTCATGGTAAGAGCCTTTCTAAAGAACTGTTAACACTAATTTGGGGGAAATCGCTATGACAAAATCTGAATTAATTGACAAGATGGCAAAAGATGCCGGTATTTCCAAAGTAGCTGCCGGCGCGGCTTTAAACTCATTTATGGACGGCGTGACCAAAGCCCTTAAGAAAAAGGACGGGAAAGTGACGTTGGTCGGTTTCGGTACTTTCTCTAAAGTTCACCGCAAAGGCCGTAAAGGCCGCAATCCTCAGACCGGTGCGGCGATCAAAATTAAGGCACGCAATGTCGTAAAGTTCAAGGCCGGTAAAAAATTATCTGACGCCGTTTAACAGCCCTGCAGGTTTTGTTGTACCAGTTTTAAAAGCGACGGTTTATTGCCTTTTCAAGCAGTAAACCGTCGCTTTTTTTGTTTAGTGGTTTAACCTTTCGGGTTCATTTCCCGAATTTTCAGCCAGGTTGAATGGAAATGATTTTTTTAATACCGGACATTGAACCCATCACACCCCTCGGTTGAAGACTGTTCCGATGCCTTGACCTGTTCCACTCTGGCTGACGGAGGTCCTTGACGACACCACTCAAGAACATCTTCAACGCGTGGCCGTTCACCTTCAAAAACCGCTTCCACACTGCCATCCGGCAGGTTTCTGACCCAGCCGCTAACACTGCAGGCATCCGCCTTTCTTTTGGTTTCCATGCGGAAAAACACCCCTTGGACGCGACCGGAAATAATGGCATGAACGCAAATATGATCTGACATCGCACCCTCCCCTCTTTATCAATGCATTAAGTTCTTGAAGGCCTGCTCATCTAAAATTGTCACTCCCAGGAGTTCGGCTTTACCCAGCTTGGAGCCGGGATCTGATCCGGCCACCACAAAATCCGTTTTTGAGCTGACCGAACCGGTTACCCGTCCCCCGGCCTGTTCAACCAGCGCACGCGCCTCATCACGGGTCAGGCTATCCAGGCCGCCGGTAAAGACAAAACTTTTACCGCTCACCACCTGGTTCACCGTTTCTGAAAGCATGTGGTTGTAATTAACGGCAACACCACTGTCAATCAGCCGTCCGACAAGCTTGCGGTTTTCATCATTCTCAAAAAAACGTCTCAGGCTGTCAGATACGACCGGCCCAATACCTTCAATCGCATTTAATGTTTCAACATCTGCTTGTGCCAGGTCATTAATATCCTTAAACGCGTTTGCCAGCAGACGGGCGATATGTTCTCCGACAAAACGAATGCCCAACGCGTAAAGAAAGGCGTTAAAATCAATCCGCTTGCTTTTTTCAATGGCGGTGATGATATTTTCCGCGGATTTTTCACCCATCCGATCCAGAGCGGCCAGGACATCCTGATCTAGATGAAACAAATCGGCCGGTGACAGCACCAGTTCTTTGTCTACCAGCTGTTCAACCAGTTTGTCTCCCATGCCGTCGATATCAAAGGCGCCCTTGGAAGCAAAATGTTTGATCCGTTCCTTGACCTGTGCCGGGCAGAGTGCGTTCACACAGCGGGTAACCGCCTCTCCTTCGATCCTTACCGCCCGGGTGCCGCAGACCGGACAGACAGCACTCATCTGAAATGACGCTTCCCCGCCGGATCTTGCGGAAGTAATAACTTTTACGACCTCCGGGATCACATCGCCGGCACGCTGAACAAGGACCGTATCCCCTATTCTGATGTCTTTTCTTTTAATCTCGTCTTCATTATGCAACGTCGCTCGGGACACCAGCACGCCGCCGATTTTCACCGGTTTTAGATTGGCCACCGGCGTCATGGCGCCGGTCCGTCCGACCTGGATCTCGATTGACTCAATCGTTGTCGTTTCCTGCACCGCCTGAAATTTACGGGCAATCACCCAGCGGGGGCTTCTCGAAGTGGCACCGAGTTGTCGCTGCATTTCAAGGCTGTCGACCTTGACGACCAGGCCATCGATATCATATGGCAGGGACTCACGGGCCTTGTCCATATTCCTGAAAATCTCGACCACTTCTTTAATATCGACACCGGTGCGGGTATGTTCATTAACCCTGAATCCCAGGTGGTCCAGCTTTTTCAGGAGTTCATAATGACTTGCGTAATGCTCAATATCCGAGAACCGGCCGATGCCATAAGCAAACATCATCAGAGGACGTGATGCCGTTACTGAAGAATCCAGCTGTCGGAGGGAACCGGCCGCGGCGTTGCGCGCGTTGGCAAAGGGCGGCTCTTCTTTGCTTAAACGATCGGCATTCAGCCGGGCAAAACCTTCTTTGGTCATCACCACCTCCCCCCTGACTTCAAGCAGGCGGGGCAGTGGTAAGTTATCGGACTGACGCAATACAATGGGAATGGTGCCGATCGTTTTCAAGTTTGGCGTGATGACTTCGCCGGTTATGCCGTCCCCCCTGGTTGTGCCGAGGGACAATATACCGTCCTCATATGTCAGTTCAACCGCGATACCATCCAGTTTCAATTCTACGGTATAAAAAATCGTAACGTCTGAATCTAAATGTCGCCGGATACGCTTATCAAAGTCAAAAATGTCGTCATCCGTAAAAGCGTTATTGATGCTGAGCATGGGAATGGAGCGGCGGACCGTGCTCAGCTCTGTAGCGGGCGGCGCACCGACACGCTGGGTCGGGGAATCGGGGGAAGCGAACTCCGGGTGGGCGGCCTCAAGGTCCTGCAACTCCCTGAACATCCTGTCGTAGGCCGCATCGGAAATTTCAGGGTCATCTTTTACATAGTACTGATGATTGTGATGATGAAGCGATTCTCGAAGTGACAGGATACGATTTTTGACATCCGCGAATTCAAATAAGTCGTCACCCATGGCATGACCTTTTATTTGAGGTTCTTCTCCCGATTTCTGGTAGCAAACAAATTGTATAATGCCCAGTGAATTTGACGGCTTTTTAGGAGGGGCCAAGGATTCAAGGGCTCGAGGGGTCAAGGACCGCAACAAATACTTGCACCCTCGAGCCTTTGAATCCTTGAACCCTGTGCGCCTGCTAAATTGGAGAAGATCCTTATTTGAATACTGTCATATTATTCAGGACCGGCCAGGTCAGATAGTTTATCCTTAACTTCATCAATTATATCATAAAACCACAATATGTCTTCAATGGTCAGTCGTCCGGCCTTTGTGGGTGCCCGATCACTGCCGTCTTTTTTCTTCAGCAGTCTTGGCCCGATCTGTACCTTGGGCTGGCCATTGGCATATTGATTGATGGTAACAATCAGGCCGGTTTCTTCGCATTTCCATTGTTCCAGTACCTTGTCTTTCTCAGGATCAAAGGGCATTTTCTCTCCTTATTTTAAGTCAAAAGTTAAACGATTCAACATCTCAACAACGAAACAGCTAAACGATATCATTTCGTTTCCGTGGCAATGGCTGAAAAATCGGCAAATCCGGAAAAAAGTGATGAGATATTCAACAGCAGCGCCAGGCGATTGGCACGCAAAGCCGGGTCTTTATCCATGACAAGAACATCATCAAAAAAAGCGTCGACCGCCTGCCGTATGGCGGCAATTTCCACCAGGGCCTGTTCATACCTGCCCTGGCTCATTGTTTCCGCCACCCGGTCGGACGCATCCTGATACGTGGTGTACAAATGGTTTTCACTGGGATGTTGAAACAGCGCTTTATCCACCGGCCCGACATCGTCCATATTCGTTTTTTTAATAATGTTGGCCACCCGTTTGAAAGCTACTGCCAGCGGCTCGAAATCAGGCCTGGATTTCATGGCAGCCAGAGCCCCTGCCCGGCGCCAAATATCCGGAATATTATCCGCCGAAGCATTCAGCACGGCATTAACGACATCTTTTGGTACACCCTCATCAATCAAAAGCTGAGCAATTCTGCCCTGAAAAAAACCGACCACGGCGTCGGCGGCTTCTTCCAGGTCATTTTCCGCCAGAGCCGCATAAGGCTGTAACGCTTTTGTAACCAGCTCTTTTAAAGACAGGTTCAGGTTTCTGGCCAGCAGGATCTGGATGATGCCGATGCCCTGCCGCCTGAGTGCATAGGGGTCCGAGGCACCGCTGGGAATCAGACCGATGGCGAAACACCCGCAAATGGAATCGATTTTATCAACAACGGCCAGCAAGGCGCCGCATAATGACTCAGGAAGGGAGGCGCCCGAAAAGGCCGGCTGATAATGTTCTTCAACCGCCCGTGACACAGTCGGTTTTTCACCATTGGCCAGCGCATATATTCTGCCCATGGTGCCCTGAAGCTTGGGAAATTCGATCACCATATGGGTCACCAGGTCGGCCTTGCAGAGCTGAGCGGCTCGTGAAAGATCGGCCGTAAGCCCGGCATCGTCCATATTCAGCATCCGGGTCAAATTCAAGGCCAGCGCCATCAACCTTTCCGTCTTTTCGTAGACAGATCCCAGCCTGGCCTGAAACAGCACCCGCCTCAGGCTGTCGATTCGATCGTCAAGGGAGATTTTAATATCGTTTTCATAAAAGAACATGGCGTCTTCCAGACGTGCGCGTAGAACCCGCTCATGGCCTTTTGTCACCTGCGACATATCAGAAGCACGGTTATTGTTGATAACGATAAAATGAGGCAGCAACCGGTCGCCATTGCCGCCCATGGCAAAATATTTCTGGTGTGATCGCATGGCGGTTATCAGGACCTCATCGGGAAGGGCCAGATATCTCTCCTCGAACCGTCCGGCGGCAGCTACGGGAAGCTCCACCATATTGGTGACCATGTCTATCAGGTCTTCATCAGGAAGAACCTGCCCTCCCAGGGAAGCGGATATCCGGCTGATTTCATCGACCACCATTTGCCGGCGGGTTTTTATGTCGACAATAACATTTGCTTCGCGAAGGGCGTCTCTGTAGGCGTCGGGGTGATCGATCTTTATCCGGCCCGGGCTTAAAAACGGGTGACCCGAAGTATATTTATTGCTGGTGATGCCGGCCCAGGAAAACCTCACAATCTGTGCACCGAAGAGTGCCACAAGCGAGTGGACCGGCCTGGCAAACAGTTCTTTGTGTTCCCCCCACTTCATGTTTTTTGGAAAAGTTATGGCGGAAAGCAGCCCGGGGAGTATTTCTTTCAATACGGCTGCCGTCTTCCGGCCTTTTTCGACCCGTTTGGCAACCAGGTATTCACCCTTATCCGTAGTGATGGTTTTCAGCGATGTGATTGGAACACCGGCTTTTTCAGCAAATTTACGGGCCGGCACCGTAAAGTTGCCATCAGCATCAATGGCCACCTTGACCGGCGGGCCGGTCATCGTTTCGGAAACATCGGCCTGCTTGGAAGCCACGTCACTGACGATAACGGCCAGCCGCCGGGGCGTCCCGAAAGTCTCCATCATACCATGCCGGACACGCGCGGCGGTAAGCTTTTCCGTCAGTGATGCTTTCAGTGCGTCCAGTGCGGGTTCGATATACCCCGCGGGTAATTCTTCGGTGCCGATTTCAAACAGCAGGGTTTCAGACGTCATTTTTCAATATTACCTTATTATTTTTTAAGTAAAGGGAAACCCATGGATTCTCTCTGTTCCAGGTACTGGCGGGCACATTTTCGGGCAATATCCCTGATTCTTTTAATGTACCCTGTTCTTTCAGTAACACTGATGGCCCCTCGTGCGTCAAGCAGGTTGAAGGTATGGGAACATTTCAGGCATAATTCATAAGCCGGCAGTACCAGCGAATGCGCCAGGACACGATAGGCTTCCTGTTCGTATTTTTCAAAGAAAAGCAGGAGGCTGTCGACATCGGCATGCTCGAAATTATATCCGGACTGTTCCACTTCCTGCTGGAAATGCAGATCACCATAGGTGATACCGTCATCGGTCCATTGCAGATCATACACATTGTCTACCTGCTGCATGTACATGGCGATGCGTTCCAACCCATAAGTCAATTCAACGGATATGGGTGACAGTTCGATACTGCCGGCCGTCTGAAAATAGGTGAACTGGGTTACTTCCATACCGTCCAACCAGACTTCCCAGCCCAGACCGGAGGCACCGAGTGTCGGAGACTCCCAGTCATCTTCTACAAAACGGATATCGTGATCTTCCGGTTTGATTCCCAGGGCGGCCAGGCTTTTGATATAAAGATTCTGGACATCCGGTGGTGAGGGTTTCATCAGAACCTGAAACTGGTAATAATGTTGCAGGCGGTTGGGATTTTCACCATAACGCCCATCGGTCGGGCGCCTGGACGGCTGGACATAAGCGACTTTCCACGGCTCGGGCCCGATGGCTTTCAGGAGCGTTTCCGGATGAAACGTTCCGGCACCGACTTCCAGATCATATGGTTGAACCAGGACGCACCCTTTTTTTATCCAGAATTTTTGCAACGTCAGGATGATATCTTGAAAATTCATTCACAACCCCAAATCGAATACACCGTTAATCTGTTAACGAAATGCCGTCAGGCGCTATAAGCCCCTTTGTATCAATTCGCGTCTCCAGCAGGCAGGCATCATCCCGATTTTCCAGAAGCGTTTTCCACCTGCCTTTAAGGCGCGTGATATTTTCCGGTTTTCCTATGGCCCAGACGCATCCGCCACCACCGGCACCGGTGAACCTGACGCCACAGTTTATCTCTTTTGCTGCGGTCGCCAGACTCTCTCCCATATCATCAAAAACATCCGGTGTCATCTGTTTTCTGCAAGTACTGTCGCGGTTCATGGACACGATCGCTTCGTCGATTTTACCGGCTTTCAGGGCTTCGATAAAAGACCGGGCGCAGTCGATAATATCCTTCCACAGGTCGCGATCCTCAGCGCCGATAAAATGGCTCATCCATCGGCTGTTGATGTCCCTTGATTCATGAGGGATACCACAGTAAGCGACCGCAAACCGGTCGTTAAAGTCCTGACACTGTACGCCATCGAAAACAACGGTCCGCGTAAAGTCCGGATGACCGACGGATGAATGCCAGTACCAGGCATTGGCGCCGCCATAAACCGCGGCCAGCTGGTCTTGAAGGCCGCAGGGAATCCGGGCCACGGCTTCTTCTATGGCATGGGCGACGAGCGCGATTTGTTTGCGTGAAAGGGCATCTTTCGGGTTAATCGAAGCCAGGGCGCAGACAAGGGCCACGGCAGCTGCTGATGATCCGCCCAGAGCGCTTTTTGGCGGAGAAGTCGAATTGATGGTAATATGCAGGCCGGATACATTAAAATAGTCGGCAATGGCAAACATCAGACCGAGTGGATGTTGATACGGTGCCGCACCGGAAGAAAATTCGACGCTTTCAAATCCCCGGGAAGAAATTTTAACCACCCCTTCGGTATAAGGCAAAAGGGTTACTTCCGTACGGAGATCAATGGCCAGGTTAAAGGTCGCCGGCAACAGATTCTGCATGGGCAGGTAAATCGTTTTAATGTCCAAGGTTCCCCCCATATCGACACGGCATGGCGCGGATGTCGTCAGCGGGGATTTTTCAAGATACTTTTTTATATTTTGTGACATTGTCTTTCTGTCTCCATTCTCTCAGACTACGCAGGACCTTAAGGCTTTTAATGTCCGTAGAAAGATGAAAGGGCACAAACAATTCCATGGCAGCCAGACCTTCCCGTTTGGCAGCGGGCGTAAGCTGGATTCTCCCGGCTTTCTGGAGGTTGCCCTCTTTTAACCACAACAGCTGTTTTATGGCTCCTTTGGAAATCATCACGTACCGGGTCACCCGGGCGGAAGAAAAGCATGTACCGCAGACCAGCCCGCCCATGGCAATATCAAACGCCATCTGCGCTTCGGCCAGATCTTCCAACGGTTTATGGCAGACCCGGCAACCGGTCAACCCGGGCGACATCCCCGCCAGGCTCATAAAGCGGATCTGGAACAAAAGGCTGATGGTCTCTCTGGTCGCCATATCCTTGTCCAGCATGGTCAGGGCGTGAAAAAAAAGAGCGAACAGATTATTCTGAAAGCCGCCACTGACGACCCAGCGATTGATCATTTCCGACCAGTAGCTGGCGTAGGCAATTTTTTCAGCGTCGTTTCTCATGCCGGCAAAAGGATGCGTTAAAACGACTTCTTTTAGCAACAGCAGGTTTCCCCGGCCGTTTTTAGGAACCGCAAAATTGGCGTCCAGGCAGGAAAACGGTTCTAAAACACCGGCAAAACGTTTTTTGCTTTTTTTGGCGTTTTTAGCGATGGCGGAAATTTTTCCGTGATCCCGGGTCAGAAAATCAATGATGTAATCATATTCGGAAAAATCCATCCGCCTGAGTATAATTGAAGCTGTAGCCAGGGACATAAATTATATTCCGAGGATTGTTGTCGCCGCTATAAAATAAAAAAATACGCTGATGATATCGATAAAGGTGGTCACAAACGGGCCGGTCGCAACCGCGGGATCGATTTTCAACCGGGCAAACGTCATGGGGAACAGCGAGCCGACCAGGGCGGCAATGGACATGGATGAAACAACGGATGTTCCGACCGCCAGGCTAAAACCCGACATGCCGTATTGCACCTGGGCAACAGCGCCGATGATGGCGCCGTAAAAAAGGCCCAGCAGCAGACCGACTGCGATCTCCTTGAAAATGACGGCACTAAAGTCACTGATACTCAATCTGTTTGTCGCCAGCCCGCGGACAACAATGGTGCATGACTGGGTGCCGATATTCCCGCCCATCCCCATGATGACCGGAATAAAAGCGGCGATATAAGCAAACGTGCGCAGATGTTCTTCGAAATGGCCGATTATAAAAAAAGCCACAATCCCGCCGAAACAACTGGCAAACAGCCATGGCAGACGGATGCGGATACTGCGGAAAACGGTCTGCGTTTCCACAAAGGTTTCGCCGACACCGGCCATTTTCAGGATGTCTTCCGTGGCTTCTTCCCGGAAAACATCGATGACATCGTCAACCGTGACAATTCCCACCAGGACATTGGACCTGTCTATAACGGGAACGGCCAGAAAGTCATAACGCTCTACGATTTTTGCCACATCTTCCTGGTGGGTATCGGTTGTCACGGAATAGACATCCGTGGTCATAAACTCTTTTAGCGGTGTATGTCCGGGTACCACAACCAGCTGACGCAAAGAGACCACTCCCACCAGTCGCTTGTATTCATCCACGACATACAGATAAAACGGCATTTCCACATTAATATATTCACTCTGCAAAGACTGGATAGCCTCACTGGCGGTAACGTCCTGCTGCAGGGCTATAAAATCCGGCAGCATGATCGCGCCGGCGGTATCATCTTCATAAGCCAGCAGCTCTTCCACGTCCTCCGATGCTTCGCGCTGCATTTTTTCAAGCAGTTCAGTGGATTTTGTTTCAGGCAGACACCCCAGCAGGGCAGCGACATCATCGGGGGACATCTCCATCAGCACCTCAACGACGTCGTTCACATCCAGTTTGTCGATAAGACTGGGCACAATAGATTCATCCAGGGTGGCGAACAGCACCCCTTTATGTTCCACTGCATCAAGCATATTAAACAGTTTTACCTGATTAACCAGGGGTATATCCTTAAACACAAGCGCCAGGTCGGCAGCATGCGTTTTATTGACCATTTTTCGCAGGTGGGTAATCGCATTTCGCCTCAGGAGCCGCTTAATGCTTTCAACAAGTATTCTGTTTCGATGACTGAGCCGGCCGATGTCAACCATTTTTCCATCCCTTGTAAAAAAAGCAGTACAATCAGGGAATATCGATATTTACGACTTTTCCCTGTTCCCGGGGAAGTTCAACCGGAACATCATTGGCAAAAAGTTTTATGCCGGCGGCATTCCCGATGAGCAGGTTATATCTCCTGAGCGCTTCAAATTCAAGACGGTCTCCCGGTCGAAGTGTATATTCCCTGTTTTTGTTATTATCAATGTTAATTTTTAACCAGGTGTCCGCCACGGCAACTACGGATAAACGAATCGTTTTTGTATCAGTATCGCCCGGCAATACACTACCGGTATCATTTATTTCATCACCACAATCAGCGGGTGGCGTTAAAACCGGTTCCGAGGTGACCGCTACCCTGCCCTTATCCGTTTGCTTTTGATGTCTTACCTGCTCTTCATGCCGGGTTGAAAGAAAAACAGTCAGTGAAATAAGGATAAAAATGACAGTCCCGGACATGATCAGTTTTTTCCAGAACAAATCATTTTCCCTGACCAGGTTCTCGCTTGACACAATTGTCTGCTTAAACTGGTTTAATCGTTGCAGATAATCCTGAATAACCCTGGCTTCATCAGCATCTACGAGTCGGGCAAATCCCCTTAAAAAGCCTTTGGCAAATACCGGCTCCGGCATCCTTGACAAATCTTCATTCTCAATCGCTTTTAAGACGCTTGTACCGATTTTTAAGTCCAGCGCAACAACCTCCAGGTTCAGATTTTTCGTTTTTCTGCACCATTGAAGATAGCGGCCAAAAGACATTTGCGTTTGACTACCGGTAAGGGCCATGTCAGTTTTTTTCAACCATAGGGTGGTCAGGCATTAATATTGTTTATTCAAGAATTTTAATATGGGCCGAATCACGCAATTCACTAATCCAGGCATTAAATTTATCATCCAGTTTTTTCTCATAAAGTTTTTTGTGAATCCTGCCGGCTGTTTCATCATCAAGATTACCGTCATTGTTTATGACCGAGTGGACATAAAAAATCTGATATCCAAAACCCGTTTCAATCACGGGGGTTATATCACCTTCAGCCGTATTGATAATTGCCTCTTTAATGGTATCGGCCAGATCGTTTTCAGCAAATAGACCGAGATCTCCGCCTGTCTCGGCCACGGACGACTGCGAGTATTGCCTGGCCATGTCTTCAAAAGAAGCGCCCGCTTTAATCTGCTGATGGATTTCTTCCATTTTTGCAAGAACCGCCTCCCTTTGATCCGGTTCAGCCCCTTTTGGCGTTAAAAGGACGATCTGTTTCAAATGATACCAGGTCCCGGTGGCGAACTCTTCAGGATGATCCTGATAATAATGCTCGACTTCCTCTCTGGTGACAACGATTTTTGACTTGACCTCATGACTCAATAACTTGTTTTTAATAAGCTGATTTTTTACATTTTCTCGATACTCATCAACCGTCTGGCCGATTTCAGAAAGGTATGATTGAAAAGCGTCATCAGAGTAAAGCATAGATTGTTTCATTTGATCCAGGGCTTCGGTAACCTCCTGGTCACTCACGATAATGCCCAGATCCGCTGCTTGCTGTCTGCCCAACTTTTCGTTGATCAGGCCGGCCAGAATTTCATTTCGCGCCTGGGCAAGGACATTTTTTTCGGTTTCTTCCGGCAGATGCTGCTGCATGATATTCATTTTGTATGGAACCAGGGCCTTGTCAATATCAGACAATAAAACAATATCGTTGTTGACAATGGCGACTATCCTGTCCACCACTTTTTCAGGCTTGTTCTGTTGTGCCGGGGATGGATAGACGAATAACCCTGAAATGATGACCACCGTTCCAATCAAAAAAAAGCGCTCGATGGCTTTTGTCAAACGGGTTATCCGCCTGCGTGATTTGTGCTTTACTTGTAAATTTTTTCCCATTGTTGCTCATTCAATTCTATGTCGTATTGTTGTTGCAGACTGCTCATCCATTGTGGATAAAGCGCCTGTGCTTTTTCCCTGCGTAATTGTTTTACAAAAGAAGCGTCAATCTTATGCGAAAGAGATGCTTCATCTTCCTGATCAACGGGAAGACAGGCACGAAAATGCCGCCTGACCTCTTCCGGTGACAGGTTGATTTTGATGACCAGCTCATGATCGATCACTTTTTCCGTCAACAATCGGATGGCCACCCTTTTTTTCCAGGCGTCAAAAGGAATCGCCCTTTCCTGTAAGGTCTTATTAAAAACACCATCCGGATAATCATCCTTGACCTCTTTAACCGCGTTTTCCAATTCTGCGGGCGATACAGACAACCCCAGTTCCTCGGCCCTTTTGGTCAGGATAAGCTCTTCGGTCAACTGCTTCAGAAGCCGGGTTTTCAATTTATCAACCACCGGTTTTTCCTGAAGGGCTTCATAGGGATAGGAGGCCTTCATTACTTCCAGAGCGTCCAGGTAGTCTTCAACGGTTACAGCTGTATTGTCGATTCGAACAAGATAATTTTTATTTGTGTCGTTATCGAAAATACTGCAACCGATGATGAGCATGAAAGGCAGAACAACCCCGAGCACCACTTTTTTAAGAAATTGAAAAGCCATTATTCCCCTGATTTTCCCACCTGAATAAGAACATATACTATAAATTATTTATTGTTAACACGATAAGTTATGTCTTTCAAGAGATTTCTGGCAAAGACAATACCGTTTCGACGCTTTTTCGGAGGAAGATTTACCTTGAAGGCCTGTTCGGAGAGCGTTTCAAAAGGCAACTGCTTTTCTGATAAGATCTCCTGGATGACCGGATGTGACGACAAACGGTCCGGACCAAGATAAAGGGCCAGGTATGAATCTGTTAATTCCACTCTTTTTATCCCGGCCCTGACGGCAAAGACCTTAAGAAGGATTTTTAAAAGCAGGTTCTCTGTTTCTACCGGCATCCGGCCGTACCGGTCGGTCAATTCTTCTTTTACGCTGTTAATGTCACCGGTTGTCCGGGCTCTGGCCAGGCGTCTGTAAATCGACATCCGCTGGTCAATGGCCGGGATATATTCATCGCTGATAAAGGCTGAAAGCGGGATGTTGATCTCGGCGTCAACCGGTCCTTCGGCCGGCTCCCCTTTTAATTCAGCCACTGTTTTTTCCATCAATTGCAGGAACATATCATATCCGACAGCCGCTATATGTCCGGACTGGGAAACACCCAGAACCGAACCGCCGCCGCGAATCTGCAAGTCGTTCATCGCGATCTGAAAACCGGAACCAAGATCGCTGTGCTCCATCAGTACTTTCAGCCGTTTCTGGGCGTCCTTGCTCAAAGCCGTGTCTTTGGGAATGAACAGGTAAGCATAGGCCTGTTCATCCGAGCGCCCCACTCTTCCACGCAACTGGTAAATCTGGGCCAGACCGAACTTGTCGGCACGATTGACAAAAATGGTGTTGGCCGACGGGATATCCAGGCCGGATTCAATAATACGGGTGCAGACAAGCATATCAATTTCTTTGTTCACGAATTTCAGCATTTCCTGTTCCAGCTTATCACTTCCCAGCCGTCCGTGGGCGACACCGATTCTTACCTCCGGCACCAGCTTCTGCAGGTGATTGGCGATATACCATATTTTATTGATATTGTTATGAACAAAATAGATCTGGCCGCCGCGTTTGAGCTCTCTTCGGACGGCCGCTTTTATAATGCCATCGTCAAACTCGCAGACATAGGTTTTGACAGCCAGGCGGTCTTCCGGCGGCGTGTTGATTACGCTGATATCTCTGACGCCGATCAGGGACATATGCAGGGTCCTGGGAATGGGCGTTGCAGTCAAAGAAAGTACATCCACCGTGCTTCTAAGTGTTTTCAGCTTTTCTTTGTGTTTGACACCGAATCGCTGTTCTTCATCCATTATGACCAACCCCAGGTCTTTAAAAGAGACATCCTTGGATAATAAGCGATGGGTCCCGATAACAATATCGATCTTTCCGTCACTGACATCACGGACGATCTGCTTCTGCCTGGCAGGCGACCGGAAACGATTCAAACACGCGATCTGTACCGGATAATCCGAAAACCGGTTTTTGAATGTGGCCAGATGCTGTTCAGCCAGAACTGTGGTGGGTACCAGAACCGCTATCTGCTTGCCGTCGCAGACAGCCTTGAATGTGGCTCTCATGGCGATTTCGGTTTTTCCGAACCCGACATCGCCACAAACCAGACGGTCCATGGGTTTTGTCATCTCCATATCGGACAACACCTCTTCAATTACGTTGAGCTGATCGTCTGTCTCATCGTAGGGGAAGCTTGCCTCAAAATCGTCAAAGTAGGCGTCGGCCGGGCTGAAAGAATACCCCTGGTTGACTTTACGCCGGGCGTAAAGCGTTAACAGTTCCTTGGCGATTCTTTCCGCTTCTTTTTTGGCCTTTGCTTTTGCCGTTTGCCATGATTTACCACCCATCTTGTCCAGCTCTGGAACGATATCGTCGACCCCGATATATTTTCTGGCCATATCCATCCGGTCGACGGACAAATAAAGACGGTCATCATATTTGTATCGGATCAGCAGAAAATCACCATAAACGTTTTCTACTTTAATTTTCCGCATACCGTCATAACGGCCAATACCGTGATCAACATGAACGATAAAATCACCTTTTTTCAGTTCTTCGAGCTCCAGGATTTCCGCCCGGGTCGTCGGCCGCCGGACGCGTCTGCGCTTACGGTTGCTGCCGAAAATATCTGATTCGCAGATCAAAGACAATCCGCAACCGGGGCATATAAATCCGGTTGATACCTGACCCGGGACCAGTCGTATCAGTCCGGCAGAACCTGAAAGAACATCGGGGAACCCGTCAACATGAACCGGTTTGATGCCATACGGCGCCAACAGGGCCTGTATCCGTTCCTCCCGGGAAAGATTACTGCAGGTGATTACGGTGGTCTGTCCCGCCTGTTGATTGTTTGTCAACCATTCCGCAAAAGGTTTTAACGGGTTGTCTGTGTCATGGTTGTACTTTAAGGTTGCCGGCAGGCTGTTTACCGACTTGACGTCCATGTGGATCCGGTTTTTGGCCTGTTTGTCTTCCGGTAATCCCGGAGATTCTTCCTTTGCCAGCGCACGAAGCAAAATCGTACGCCTTTGGAAAACCATCTCTTTTGCTTCTTCCCAGTCGAGGAACAGGTCCTCCGGCGGAACACACAGTTTTCTTTCGTTTTCCGAAGCCTCGTAATTCTCAGCAATCTGTTGCCGATGGTAAGCGGCAGCGCTTTCTATATCTTCCGGGATTGCCAGGACGAAACAGGTATTGCCGGGAAGATAATCAAACAGCGTGGATAAATGGTTGTACAACAGCGGCGTCATTCTATGGATATCGTCACCGGCGGATCCGGTGGTGACCCGCTCCACCATTTCCCTGACGGCAGACAGGGGTAAATCGAGTTCAGCGGCCCGTTTTTTGATGGCTGCGATATATCGGCCGGTATGCTCTTTTTTCAGAATTGTTTCTCTGGCCGGCAACAATATGATCTCTTCAGCTGTTTTGGTCCGGCGCTGGGAAACCGGTGAAAAAAAGTGGAGGGTGTCTACTGTATCTCCGAAAAAATCCACCCGCACGGGATCATCGTAAAAGGGTGAAAACACGTCCAGAATACCGCCACGTAAAGAGAAATCACCCGGTTCCTCTACGATGGCGCTCCGGGAATAGCCGCCATTGGTCAGTTTCTCCAGCAGTCCCGATAAATCAACATCTTCGCCGACCATCAGGATTTCAGCAAAATCACACAATTCGGTTTTCGGTAGAAGCCGTTGCAGCAATCCTTCAAGGGACAGAACGAGTACCGACGGCATAACGCCCTGGGTCATCTGGTATAAAAGGCGAACTCTCGCAGCCGACGTTCGGTTGTGATATGACAGGTGGGTATATGGCAGAATGCTGTAACCCGGGAAAACTTCCAGAGACCGGTCCCGGGAATCACCCAGAAAAAATGACAGGTCGCTTGACAGTCGCTCGGCTTCGCGGGCATCGGCTGTAACAACGACCACGGGTGCTCCGGTAAAGTCGGCGATCCGAAAAGCAATATAAGCATCAGCCGAACCGTTTATGCCGCTACATTCAATATGAGAAGCGGACCCCTGAACGGCATCGAGGAGCTGCTGTATTTTTTTCTCTTGATTTTGAAACATACTCACGTTATTTTCTTTTTCTATTATGATAAGTCAGATCGGCCACCGTAGCTCAGTTGGTAGAGCAACGCATTCGTAATGCGTGGGCCGTGGGTTCAAATCCCTCCGGTGGCTCCATCTTTTCTTCGTCCTTTATCCAGTAAACTCAATCCATTTCTTCCGCACCAATAACCTGTCGCATGAAAGATATTATTGCCATCCGGGCAAATGTGAATTATGATAATGGATTAATGATGAATGATCATCAACCATAAAAAATAAATACTGAAAATGAATCGTTTTGCCTATCGCACTACAGGGCTGGCCATCAAAACGCTTTCCGGGCTGATTAAACCGAGGGTCAGGATCTACGAACAGGAGAATATCCCCACGGATAGCTCTATTATCTTTGTCATTAATCATTTCACCCGAGCAGAAACGCTTCTGCTACCCTATTACATCAATAAAATTACCGGCCGGCAAATCTGGTCTCTGGCCGATCATGGCCTTTTCAGGGGTGGCCTGGGCATGTTTCTTGAGAGGGTTGGTGCCGTTTCCACCGGTGATCCGGACCGGGACAAGCTGATCGTCAAAACCCTGCTGACAAATGAAGCCTCGTGGATCATTTTCCCAGAAGGCCGAATGGTCAAAAATAAAAAAATTTATGATGTTGTCGATCAGAAGGGTCAGTATATCGTTTCCTCTTCGGTAGGGAAGCACCCACCCCATACCGGTGCGGCTACCCTTGCTTTGAGAACCGAATTCTACAGAAACCGCATCGGAAAAATGCTGGAAATTTATCCGGATGAGGCCCGGCGGCTTCTGGATCTTTATCAGATTGATTCCTTCGAGAGCATAAAAGAAAACAAAACCCTGATCGTTCCGGTAAACATTACCTATTACCCCATCAGGGCCAAAGAAAATATCGTCAGCAGCCTGGCCGGCCGGCTGTTTGAGAACCTTTCCTTACGTGCTGTTGACGAGTTGCAGGCCGAAGGTACCCTGCTGCTTTCCGACACGGACATTGATATCCGATTTGGCGAACCCATTGACGTCAGCGGTTTTTTAAAAGCGAAAATCATCCAGGAAAACATCGCGTTACGGGCGAAAATCGGTTTTAACGACTCCATCGCCGCCAAGAATATGTTGCGCGCCATCGCGGTCGAAATCATGGAACGATACATGTCGTCGATTTACAATATGACGACGGTTAACCATGATCATATTTTCGCGTCGATTTTAAAACATATTTCCGGAGACCGGATCCAGGAAGACGATTTGAAGCGAAGAGCCTTTCTGGCCATTACGGCAGTTGATTCACTGACCACCCGGACATTCAAACACTCTTCATTAATGCAGGACCAGAGTCATCTGCTGACCGATGACAGGCACAAGAAATACGCCAATTTTGTTGCTATTGCGGAAGAAACCGGGGCTGTTAAAAGAGAAGACGGCTGGGTAATCAAAGCGGTTGACATGGATGCTCTGCCGGATTTTCACAGTGCCCGCATGACCAATCCCATAACGGTCATTGCCAATGAAGTGGAGCCATTGGCAGATCTTCAGGATTCCATTAATGACCTGGCCGGAGCCACTTACCAGGAAATAAGGCAGCTGATATCCACCCACCTGATAACAACTGCTGATTTCGAGTTTGAAAAAGATTACGCCAATTTTTCCATTCAAGGTGAATCCAAGAAAAAGAACGTTGGCCGGCCATATTTATTAAAAGGCGCCTCTCCGCGCCTGGGGGTCGTTCTGGTACATGGATACATGGCCGCACCGCTGGAGGTAAGGGCCCTGGCCACCTACTTGAATGATATGGGCATTACCGTTTATGCCCCCCGTTTAAAGGGTCACGGTACTTCTCCTGTGGATCTGGCAAAATGTCAGTTTACCGAATGGATAGAATCCGTGGAAAAAGGCTACGCCATCATCAGGAACCGTTGCGACAAGGTGATTGCCGGCGGATTTTCCATGGGTGCCGGTCTTGTGATTGATCTGACGTCAAGAGTGACCGATCTTTCCGGAATGTTCGCTATTGCGCCGCCACTCAAGCTCCAGAACTTCTCCAGTAATTTCGTCCCAGCCGTAAACCTGTGGAACCGGCTGCTCAAACGGATCAACATTGATCGAAACAGAATGGAGTATGTTGAAAATACGCCTGAAAACCCGGCTATCAATTATATCCGTAACCCCATTGCCGCAGTCGCCGAAATGGGCCGCTTGATGGATACGTTGGAATCAAAACTGTCTTCGATTACCGTCCCGGCACTGGTCATCCAGTCCCAGGCGGACCCGGTGGTCGACCCTAAAGGATCCAGAACGATTTTCAAAAAACTCGCTTCAGTTGATAAAGAATATCTCCTGATCAATTATCCACACCACGGTATTGTCAATGGGGAAGGATCGGAACGCGTCTTTAAGGCAGTCGGCGATTTTGTCAAGAAACTGATGACAGACGCTTGAACCGGGACGTCACCACCTGCCTGCCTGACCGTTAAGAATTCACCTGAGAAAAACAATTAAAACAAAACGATGTCATAAGAATACATTCAAAGGAGGAAACATATGAAGTTGTTAATTATCGGCGGCGTCGCCGGCGGAGCCACAGCAGCTGCCAGAGCACGCAGACTGAACGAAGATGCCGAGATCGTTCTTTTTGAACGCGGTGAGTTTATCTCTTTTGCCAATTGCGGGCTGCCCTATTACATCGGTCAGATTATCAAGGAGCAGGAAGACCTGCTGGTGATCACGGTCGAGGATTTTGTTAAACGTTATGCGGTTGATGTCCGGGTATTTACAGAAGTAACGGCTATTGATCGGGAAAATCGACAGGTCGCAATCAAAAATCTCAAAACAGGAGAAACCTATCAGGAGTCTTTTGATAAAATAATTCTCTCTCCGGGCGCTGAGCCGATAAAACCACCCCTTGAGGGGATTGATCTGGACAATATCTTTAACCTTCGTAACATTCCCGATTCCGTAAAAATTAAAAACTTTGTCGATACCCATAGCCCGGAAGCTGCTGTTGTCGTGGGCGGCGGGTTTATCGGCCTGGAAATGGCGGAAAACCTGGCCATCCGCGGTATTAAAACCACTATTGTAGAAAAGTTGGACCAGGTGATGCCCTCACTCGATGTGGAGATGGCGGCGTTCATGTCCGCCCATCTAAAAGAAAAAAACGTGGAGTGTATCCTCGGTGACGGCATCAGCGCCTTTTCAAAGGACAATGGACGTTTGGTCGTACATACGGAAAAAGGACAGAAACTGTCCTGTGACCTGGTGATACTGTCCATCGGTGTCCGTCCTGAAAACCGGCTGGCAAGAGAAGCCGGGCTGGAAATCAGCGGTCGTGGCGGTGTCAAGGTCAGCGCCACCATGCAGACATCGGATCCGGATATTTTTGCCGTCGGCGATGCGGTTGAAATAATGGATCACGTCACCGGCTTTCGTACCATGACGCCGCTGGCCGGCCCGGCCAATAAACAGGGGCGTATCGCGGCTGACAATGTTATGGGACGACGAAGTATTTTCCGCGGGACACTGGGCACGTCAGTCGTAAAACTGTTTGACATGACCGTGGCTTCTACCGGTGCCAATGAGCGTTTTTTGACCGCTAACAATGTTCCCTTTCTGGTCAGTTACACCCATTCCGGCTCCCATGCCTCATATTATCCGGGTGCGGAAATGATGGCCATCAAGCTGTTTTTCTCTCCGGGCAGCGGGAAGGTTCTGGGCGCCCAGATTATCGGTCAGGACGGCGTGGATAAACGGATCGATGTCATTGCCACCGCCATTCATGGATCCATGACGGTTTACGATCTGGAAGAACTGGAACTGGCCTACGCGCCGCCTTATTCATCCGCCAAGGATCCGGTCAATATTGCCGGCTTTGTGGCATCCAATTTACTCAAGGGTGATGTACGGAATATCAACTGGCATGAATTTATCGACATTGATCCGGAAGGCATTGAGTTGATCGACCTCAGAAACAAGGATGAACTGGAAGAAGCCGGCGTCGTCCCCGGGGCGATGCATATCCCCCTGCCTGAACTCAGAAACCATTTAAGTAAACTGGATCCGCACAAGCAATACATAACGTTCTGCGCCATTGGTTTGCGGGGATACGTGGCTTACCGCATCATGTCACAGAAGGGATACAATGTTCAGAACTTAAGTGGCGGATATAAAACCCTTATGGGTGCCAAGGGGAAAATTATGGCCGAGTCCGCCCGGACTCAGCTCTGGCGTTCGGAATAGTTTTAGCGGACATTTCACTTATAGGCCCCCCCCTGTGGGTGCCCTTTGATTTCGCCCGGCGGGTGAGATATCCGGATTATGCCGAAGTTTACTGGTTACTGGACCGGCTACCGTCTGGTCTCTGATTTCTTTCTGAACCCATCCCAAAAACCTGAAAATTGGCATCTGCTTTTTAAAATGAGGTACATCATTTTTAAAGCATTTTGAGCAAGCGGGATGAAATTGCCGGAATGCTTTGATTGTCCGCCCATCCGTCTTCGATACGTTACAGGGATCTCGATAACTCTGCTTCGGCAGATCAGCATAGCGATGATCATTTCCGGAGAAAATTCGGGGCCTGGTGCATTCAAGTAGGGTTTAATTCGTATATAACTGTTTCTCCAAAGGGCACGATACGTGCACCCCACATCCGTAAAGCGTGGTTCCTGCCCCCACCAGAGAACTTCAATAATCTTACCGTAAAACACATTACCCCATCTGACAAGGCTCCTCATATTCGCGCCCTGCTCGATCATCTGACGGGTGGTCCGTGTGCCGATGACCATATCGCAATCTTTTAGATATTCCAGAAACTTCGGAATATCATTGGCAGTAAAACTGCCGTCAGCCTCAGTGATTATAATAATATCTCCGTTGGCTTCCTCAAGCCCACGCCTGATAGCGTTCCCATATCCCTGGCGGGTCTCAGTAATCACATGGGCACCCGCCTCTAAGGAGATTTCTTTCGTGCGATCACTTGAATTGTTATCCACAACCAGGACTTCGTTAACCTGGTTATGAACACTGAAATCCGCTATAACGCTGGCAATGGTTTCTTCTTCGTTGTAAGCCGGTATCAGAACGGTAACATTTTTTTGATCAAAATCGGACGAGCGAACGAGATAATTGGCTTTGTTAAGATCATCTAGATTGTTGATATTCATATAGTGACCCGTCAGAATCTCCGCCATTACCTTTTCATGGCGGGCCATCTCTGAAAGCGCATCAGTCAATTCCACTTCATGCCTGAGGCTGGAAGGCGGGGTCCTACGGATATAGTCAAACACCTTCGGTGTCAACAGGTAGGTGCCGACGCCCATCAGTTCAGTCCGGGTGTTGACCGGTTTTTCAATTAAGGCGCGAATACGCCCGTCATGGATATCTCCAGTATAGTTATCGGAGATTCTGCTATGGTCATTCTCCTTTTTAAACATAATGACGCCGTCACAAGTTCGCATATCATATTCAAGCAGCGTATCATGATTTGTCTCCAAATACAGTTCATCCCCCAGCATGACAAGGAAATGTCCGGGCTGAAGAATGTAGGGTTCTGCCATTAGTAAGGCATGACCTACGCCTCCTGGCTCCTTCTGTTCGGCAAAAACAAACTCCAGGCCAAAATCCCGTGAAGACAAATGCGCAACAAGCTGATCACCGCAATGCCCGATCACGACGATGACCCGACGCACACGGCACTGGCTTTTCATTATAGAAAGCGTTCGTTCAATAAGCGGTATACCGGCTATTTCCATGAGCGCTTTTGGTATATAGTGTGAAGCGGGGTAAGCCCGGACCCCTCTTCCGGCGGCAAGAATAACACCGGTCATATCATTTTCAGTTGAGGGCATTATTCGCTCACATTAATTTAGACGGGAGGGTGAATATTCGGACTATACGGTATCGACGTCCAGCAACATCGTTGACGGATTTAAATACAGGCCCGGATCGGAAGCCGCTGTTTCTTTTGTCGGCAGGGCTCTGACCCGGATTTTTTTATTCTCCGGCAACAACTCCCAGGCAACGTCAAACAGATCGGCCAGGCCGGCAAATCCGGCCGGGCGGTTCTGGTCATCCCGTTCTGCCTCTCGATGTGACGGGATAGAGAGCCATGCGCCAAAAGACAATTCCCGGCCGAGTTCCTTGATCCCGGTGATCGTGTCGGGCGCTGAGGCGTCGAGAAAAAAACCGTCTAGGATAACCATTTGCGGTGAGAAGACACTCTGCTCCACGAAGTCCATCAGTCTCTCCCTGACACCGTCAATGGAAAAGCCTGGGGCTTTCATGGTCATAATCAAGCGGCGGGAAAGCAGTGGAGAAAGCGACAAGTTTTCCCCGGTTTTTCCGCCATGGGCCTTCACCAGATTAAAGACCTCGTTATACCACAAGGCGGTCTTCTTTACCGAATCGGACAAATTGATATGCAGCACGTTTTTCCCGGTCATCATGGCATATATAGCGGACTGGACCAAAAAAGAGGTTTTACCGACACCGGCGCGAGCCACCACGGCTCCGAGTTTGCCGTCAGACAGGGCGTCATTAATGATACCGGCCACGGGAGCCAGTGATTCTGGTATGGTTACGGTTTGCTCCTGCATTTATTTCTCCTGCTTTTTATTTTTCATTTTTTCAATTTCTTCGGCAATGGCCGCCGGCACCTGCTGGTAAGCCATAAACTCCATGGCGAATTGTGCCTGTCCCTGGGTAGATGACCGCAGAACGTTTGAGAAACCGAACATTTCAGCCAACGGTACCTGGGCTTCAATCGCACAGGAAACGCCTTCGTCCTGGGTACCGACAATGATACCGCGCCGCTGGTTTAACAGCTTCATTACGCCGCCCTGAAATTCCGGCGGGGTTTCAACCGTTACTTTCATTATGGGTTCATGAATAATCGGACCGGCCTTTCTGTAAGCTTCGAGAAAGGCGCCTCGGGCCGCGGCCTCAAAAGCCATTTCCGATGAATCAACCGAATGAAAGGCGCCGTCATTGATTTCAATTTTGACATCCACCACCGGGAATTCCAGCCAGGGCCCCTTATCCATGCACTTTGAAAAGCTTTTTTCACAGGATGGAATATATTGGGTCGGTATGGCACCCCCGGTTATTTTGTTTTCAAACACGAAACCCTCTCCGGGAGCGGGTTCCATGTATCCCGCGACGCGCCCGAACTGACCTGCCCCACCCGTCTGTTTTTTATGGGTATAATTAAATTCAACCCGGCGGGTGATTGTTTCCCGGTAAGCCACCTGGGGGCTACCGATGGAGATGGCGGCGTCATATTCACGGCGCATACGTTCCAGATAGACATCCAAATGCAGTTCGCCCATACCCTGGATAATTGTTTCGTTGGTCTCTTTGTCCACAAACGTTTGAAAGGTCGGATCTTCCCTGGTAAACCGGCCGATGGCTTTGGACATGGCGATTTCCGACTTGTTGTCCTTGGGCTTGATGGCCAGAGAGACGACCGGATCGGGCACGAAAATAGATGTCATCGTCAGCCTTAAGCCGTCACTGGTAAACGTGTCGCCGGAAGCACAATCGATCCCGAACAAAGCGCCGATACCGCCGGCCGATATTCGTTCGATATCTTCCATCTGGTCGGCATGCATGCGTACCAGCCGGCCGATGCGGACTTTCTTACCCGTTCTGACATTGATGACGTTATCCCCTTTTGATAAGGTTCCCTGGTATACGCGCACATAGGTCAACTGACCGTAACGCCCGTCTTCCAGTTTAAACGCCAGGGCGACGACGGGCTGGCCCGGGTCGTGGGACAGGGTCACCTGCGACTGATCATTATCCAGGTCAATAGCCGTGTTCTGTGCGTCTTCAGGGGCCGGCATATAAGTGATAATCGCGTCCAGCAGGGGTTGTACACCCTTATTTTTGTAAGCCGATCCCACGAAAACCGGCGTCAATTCCCGGGCAAAAGCGCCCTTCCGGATGGCTTCAGCCAGCATCGCTTCGGTAATTTCCGTTTCTTCCAGAACGGCATCGGTCAGTTCTTCCGAAAAGGCTGATGCGGCATCGATCAGCACTTCACGCTGTTCTGCCGCCCGATCTTTAAGGTCATCCGGAATTTCAGTGGTTTTGATTGTCTCACCGTTGTCACCCTCGAAATAAACGGCTTTCATGGTTACCAGGTCCACAACGCCATTAAAATCCGCTTCCAGGCCAATGGGAATCTGTATCAGCACGGCATTGTGGCCGAGTTTATCTTTGAGTTGTCGGGTTACGCGAAAGGGATCGGCCCCGCTGCGGTCACATTTATTGACAAAGGCCAGGCAGGGAACCTTATACCGCTTCATCTGCCGGTCCACGGTAATCGACTGGGATTGGACCCCGCCCACGGCGCACAAGACCAGGACGGCACTGTCCAGGACCCGAAGTGACCGCTCAACTTCAATAGTAAAATCCACATGGCCCGGTGTGTCGATAATATTGACGCTATACCCCTTCCACTCACAAAAGGTCGCCGCCGAGGCGATGGTAATCCCCCGCTCTTTTTCAAGCTCCATGAAATCCATGGTCGCACCCACGCCGTCTTTTCCCTTAACGTCATGGATAGAATGAATCCGTTGGGTATAGAACAGTATCCGTTCGGTCAGTGTGGTTTTTCCCGAATCAATATGGGCGCTGATGCCGATGTTTCTCAGTTTCTGTTTTGCAGGTTTCATTTTTCAGTAATACCCTATTTTAATAATCTTTCATCAATCTCTTGGATTAAAACAATAAAACGGTAAAAGCCGGTTTATGAGTCGCGCTCCGGGTGTCATACGGATAACTTAAGCAGCATGATTACAGAAAACAGTTCAGGGATACTTAGTCTTTTCCATTCCCGAAAAAATCTGTTGTATATATCAGGTTGTTTTTCATGGTGCAAGAGAAAAGATGTGAACACAAGATAATTATCGTTCGCCTCAAGAGCGATCACAGATCCCCTTAAATCGCCGACTGTTTCCTCCGCCTCTCTGGTTACACCTGATAAATGTCATCCCAAAGCCACTTGACAACATGTGGTACCCTCAAAAATATTGACACACAAGATGCTCTTGCTATATATAATACCCATAAAAGCAGATTCTTACATAAATGCAGCCTCTTCCTCCACATATGCATGTCTACATCATACCCTTCCAGGATAAGTTTGTCGTCTACAGACCTTTAAAAAGATTAGCCTTTATTGCTAATTCGGCCATGGTTAATCTTATTGCGAAGATACAGGAGAAGTCACATTTTAAGGGCCTGCCGACGCACAGTGAAGCCATGGCCTTTCTCGATGCCGTCGGTTTTTTTGAACCCGACCCCCGGCCTACCCAACCGCCGCCAGTTCAAGAACCGTATTTACCGACAGTCGCGGTCGTGTTTTTAACCACTGACTGTAATTGTAAATGTGTTTATTGTTATGCTTCAGCAGGCGGTGTGCCGGCCACGGAAACGCTTCCCGTCAGGCTGGGATATCGCACCATTGATGTTGTCTGTGAAAATGCCCTGCTGACCGGAAAAAACAAATTCACGTTGAGCTTTCATGGCGGCGGCGAACCGACGATGGCGTCGAAAAAAATGAAACAGCTGATAAATTACGCCAGAAAAAAAGAAGTACCCTGTCATGCCAATCTTACAACCAACGGTTGCTGGTCTGCGGCTGACAGGGAGTGGATTCTGAACAATTTTGACGATGTCAGCCTCTCTTTTGACGGTTTGCGTGAAATTCAGGACCGCCAGCGTCCGCTTGCAAGCGGTAGAGGAACATATGACCTGGTTATGGCGAGCATTACGGCCATGGACCAGCGGCAGTTGTCTTATGGTATCCGAATGACGGTAACAGAGGACTCTGTCGATCAATTGCCGGAAAACATGAAATTCCTTTGCAGCAGCACGGATTGCCGGGTTTTCCAGGTGGAGCCGGCGTCCAATCATGGACGGGCAATGCAGGGCCATAATGCCCTGACCCAATACGATCGATTTGCCCGGGCCTTTCTTAAAGCATATGATATTGCCGTGGCTGCGGGCAGGCACATGTATTATTCAGGCGCAAGGCCCTGGGTGATTACCCCACGTTTTTGTCAGGCCCCGGAAAATGCTTTGATTGTGGGTACGGACGGGTTTCTCACGGCATGTTATGAAGTGTGCAGTAGAGACCACGAACTGGCGGGGCTGTTTTGCTTTGGTGATATCTCCGAAAACGGGATAATGTCCGTGCACGAAAAGACCCGGCAGGCGCTTTTTGAAAAAATTGAACAGCGAAAAAAACAGTGCCGGGACTGCTTTTGTTTCTGGCATTGTGCCGGAGACTGCCCGTCCAAGACAATGACGGCGGATGGCAGGGGGCACCTTCGGTTTGACCGACGGTGTGATTTGAACCGCCATATTACCCGGGAACTGATTATACGCAACATTACAAACGGTAACGGTATCTGGCAGGGGGCATCAGAAGAACAGATGCTTGTCGCCTGTTAGGGCAGTTAACACCAAAAGGAATCGACGATGGAAAAGAGAAGGAATCCTGGCGCTGCGACAACATCCCGCCGGAACTTTTTCCGTCGTTTTTTTACTGAAACGATAAGCCTTATTGAGGAAGCCAGGGGAACCCCCCAGCTCAACCTGAATGATATCGCAGCGCTCCCGGATGAGATTTTCGGTAGTATCATTCCGGTTTTCAGTGAACATACCCGGTATCGGATTGAAGGTGATCGGCTACTCATCGTCGATGAAAAGAGCGCTATTTTCAGAAAAGCCTATCAATTTACGCCTCGAGAGCTGTATGTTTTGAATCAATTTGACGGACATAATACATTAAATTCAATTGTTTATGTAATTATAAACCAGTTTGACCAAGATGCCGAAGCAGCGTTTCAGCAGGTAAAAAATCTGTTCTGCACCATGGCCGGATACGCGGTATGCCATCCGCTGCATGAAACACCGGAGCAGCAAAAATGAACCGGGCAGATATTGCCGATATTTACGCCATTTCCTTACCAGAAGAGAAGT
Source organism: Desulfosudaceae bacterium (assembly GCA_963674745.2). GTDB lineage: Bacteria > Desulfobacterota > Desulfobacteria > Desulfobacterales > Desulfosudaceae > JBFMDX01. The sequence goes on from CAXXDV010000003.1 coordinate 1,395,832, forward strand.
TTCTGCTATATTCCCCGTTAAGGGGTTTTTCCGCGCTCGTAAACCGGAAAGCCCTTGATGAATCCGCCCGGTTTGTAACGGGAAAACCATGCCGAAACAGGGGGGCGTCACCGCTTGACGCTATTTTCAATGCGCTTTCAACGCCTGCTTTACCCCCTCCATTTGAACCGGATAAGCTGCTGGCTCCTTTTTTTCTGGGTATTATTCCCACGCGGGCCTGTAACATGTCCTGCCGTTATTGCGATTTCGGGGACCAATCGCCGGGTTCGCAGTCCATGGATTTACGGACTGCTGTAGCTGCTGTGGACTGGATGGCGGACCATGTTTATCGGACAGGCCGGGATAAACTGGAAATCCACTTTTTCGGCGGAGAGCCGTTTGTCGCCCCAGATGTCGTGGACGCCGCCGTTTACCGGGCGCGGGCTGTTGCCGGGGAAAAAGGGATACCCCTTCATCTGGAAGTGTCCACCAACGGTCTATTTGATGAGAACAGGGCCGTTTTTGTGGGGGATTACTTTAATTCAGCTGTTATTTCCCTGGATGGATTCCGGGAAACACATGACCGTCACCGCCCCCTAGACGGGAGCAGAGGTAGTTTTGATGGTGTCGTAGAGTCAATTCGGCGGCTTTCGATGACGCCGGCAGAGGTTTGTCTGCGGTGTTGTATATCGCATATAAACGTGGACAGGATGGAAGCGATTGCCCGGTGGTTCTGTGAAGAATTAAAACCATCTGTCGTAAACTTTGAAATCGTAAGTTCAAATTCAAAATCAGATGCGGCGGGATTGTTTCCGCCCGACCCGTATCGTTTTGCCGGTAATTGCGTTCGGGCCTGTCGTCTTGTCCGACAATTCGGGATTCAAGCGGTTTACGCGTCGGCATCTATTGATACCGTGCGTCGAAGTTTTTGTCCCATGGGAAAGGATACCTTGATCGTTTCTCCCGATGGACGGATCAGCAGTTGTTATCTGCCGGACAGGGACTGGAAGAAAAAGGGACTGGATCTTGATGTGGGACGTCTGAGAACGGATGGTTCAATGGATATTGACATGGCTGCAATCCAGCGTCTGCGCCGGATAACCGCCGATAAGCCCGGCTGTGAAAAATGCTTTTGCAAATGGACTTGCGCCGGAGGCTGTCATGTCAGGCAATACGATCAGGCAGCTGTTTCTACAAAAAATGATTTTTGTGTTCAGACGCGCCTTATTACCGCCTGTTCTCTGCTGGACAACCTTGGATTCCGCGATCTGGCCGATTCGCTTCTGGCGGATATGGACGCGATGGAAACTCTGGCGTTGAATCCATCGGATTATTTGGTACAATTCACATGATGTATGGAAATTAAACCATAACGAAAGAGGCCATATGGATGACTCTAGAAAAGATGATCGCTTGAAGCAAGTGCCCGAGAATCCGGATGAAAAACCTGAGGTGTACGCGGTCTCAATGAAAAAAAAGAGGGTTTCATTAAGCCGTCGTGCTTTTTTGGGCAGTATCGGTACCGGCGCGCTGCTGACCGCCTGTGCTGAACTAAATCCTCAAAAAAACGGATGTGTCGACAAAACAGCCGGCCGGCCGGGGGGTGTTTCACAATTACCGTCGGAACCGGTAAAAGAAGTGTATGAGTGGTGCGAAAATTTTAATACCCATTCAAATTCCGTCAATGCCCTGGCTGTCAGCCCGAATGGCCGGATGCTGGTGTCGGGAAGCGCCGACACAACGATCAAATTATGGTCTCTCCCCGGGGGAAAGCTCCTGAAAATCTTAAAGGGGCATTCAAATGTTGTAAATACGGTAGCCGTCAGTCCGGACGGCAAGCTGCTGGCTTCCGGAAGCGGCGGTAAGACTGTCAGGCTGTGGTCTCTTAAAAATGGCCGGGGGCTGCTTTCTTTGAAAGGGCATTCAGCGTTTGTCAAGTCTGTTGCCTTCAGCCCGGATGGCCGGCTGCTGGCTTCCGGAAGCGGAGACAAAACCATTAAGTTGTGGTCTCTGCCGGAGGGGAAACTGCTGAAAACCCTGACGGGACATTCGAGTTATGTGTATGCGGTTGCCTTCAGCCCGGACGGTAAATTTCTAATATCCGGAAGCGCTGACAAAACCATCCGGTTGTGGTCTTTGCCGGACGCAATGCTGTCACAAACCCTGACAGGGCATTCCGACTATGTCAACTCACTGGTTGTCGGTTCGGACAGCCGGCTCCTGATATCGGGAAGCTGTGACAGAACGATTAAACTGTGGTCTTTGCCGGACGGGGGGCTGTTGCAAACCCTGGCAGGTCATTCCGGCTGGATCAATACTTTAGCGATCAGCCTGTGCGGACATCTGCTGGCGTCGGGAAGTGCTGATAAAACGGTAAGAATATGGTCCCTGCCGGAGGGTAAACCGCTTCTGGTGATGATGGGCCAGGATTTGCCGATAAAATCCGTGGTAATCAACCCGGAAGGGAATTTGTTAATATCGGCCGGTAGTGACAAAACCATTACCGTATGGACGCTTCCGGATGGATCCCCCAGTTGGTGCTTTTCCGATCCTGCCTTAACCGCGCCGCAGGAGATGAAAACCTTTCGTCAGATGGGATTTTGCACCCGGATCCTGCCCTGTGGCGCACAGATACCGCCGGGGGCTGTTTGCACTTGTAATTGTGTGGCAGCGGCCTCTATCCACAAGGGGCCTGAAACGATCTGTATTTGTGATACCATCGCCGTCCCGGCCTTCAAAACGCTGCCGGGAAATACGGTGTGTGTCTGCAACACAATTTTAGTCGGCACGGGTTGTATCCCCAAGAATCATGAACGGCACATGTCAGGGAAGTCCTGTACCTGCAATACTATTTGTACCTGTGATACGGTGTCGAGGGCCGGTCTTCCTTGTTCCCGTTATGCTGTAGGCGGCCACACAAAACAGACGACCGGAACGACTTGTACCTGCGATACCATCTGCACCTGCGATACGGTTTCAACAGGAGGCGGGCATTACTGGTATCCCACTTAAGCCGGACGGCAGATGAATATTTTAACTCCTGCGAATAAAAACGACATAACCGACGATTTCACGGCAGCGGACACTTTTTCTGTCGGCAATTTTATGCTTAAGGGGAAGGTCCATCCGAAACTGCCTCTGTTTGAACTGCGTTCGGGCGGTCAAAGCGTATTGTATGCGCCCGGAAAAGTTGCCGTTGTAGATTATCCGAATGCCGAAGCGATCTGCCGGGCATGGTCCGGAGACGGTGTCCTGTCTCCGGGCAGCATTTCCGGTCAGACGGCCCGATGGCTTGAAACGCATGCGGAAAATGCCCTGAAAAAATGGAAGGCTGTTACCGGCATGCCTTTCCAGCCCGAATGCCTGACCATTTACCCGGGTATTCAGTGCAACCTGAAATGTGGTTATTGTTACGCGCGGAACCGTGACGTTGATGAAACAGCGGGAAGCAGGTCAGGCCGTCCGGTTATGGCTGATTCGGTTGTGGCTTCCGCTGCCGCGATTGTAGCGAAAAACTGCGCCGACAAAGGACTTCCGTTTCATCTGGTTCTGCACGGCGGTGGAGAGCCCTCATACTACTTTGATCAGGTGCGCCGTTATACGGCGATAACCCGCCAGGCTGCCCGGCAGCTCGGGCTGGACTGGTTCGGGTATATCGCCACCAATGGGGTAATGCCTGAAAAAAATGCCCGGTGGCTGGCTGAAAATTTTACGCGGATCGGACTGTCGTGCGACGGCCCTCCAGATATTCAGGACAGGCAGCGGCCGCTTAAAACTGGCGGCAGAACCTCGCCACAGGTAAAACAGACCGCGCGTATTTTAACTGAACATGGCGCGGATATGGTTGTCCGCGCCACCCTGACACCCTGGTCTTTTTCTCGTCAGACTGAAATTGTCACCTATTTTTATGAGCATTTAAATCCATCCGCCATACGTTTTGAACCGGCTTTTCGACTTCGGGATAATGGGCATCCGGGATTCACCGCAGACGATGCGTCAATTTTTGTCGAGCATTTTCTGGCTGCCAGGAAGACAGCAGAATCCATGGGATGCCATCTTTCCTTATCCGGTATCCGGCCCGAAGAGATCCACGGCCCTTTTTGCGATGTCCTGCGGAATGTCCTGCGTCTGGGACCGGACGGTTCGGCTACGGCCTGTTTTCTGATATCAGATGAAACGGTACCTGTCAGTTCGCCTTTTTTGATTGGCCGGGCGGACCCGGACACGGGTGATTTTATTTTAGACACCAAAAAGATAGAGGCATTCCGGCGTTCCGTCGCCGTCATACCTGCCGAATGTGAACAATGCATCAATATCTGTCATTGCGCCCGGGGATGTCCGGACCGGTGTCCGGTTTTAACCGGGTCGCCCGTTGATCCGGAGAATAAAAATAATAATAATTTTCTGTGCCGGTTGTATCAAAAACTGGCGCCGGCCCTCATTATGGACGCAGCGGACAGGTTGATAAACAGAGAACAAAAAAAGGCGGTGACGATACTACCCGATATCGGCATCTCCGATGAAGCCGGCCTTAACCTGAATGATCTGCCGGCTGCCGTAAACAGGGAAGAGATCAGAAAACAGTATGACGCGGTGGGCGGTACCTATGATATTACAGCCGGCCGCTTGCCGGAGCCTGCCTGGCGGAAAAAGGGGTTTACCTTCAATGGCCCTGATGCCTGGCATTATCTGCGTCGGGTTTTACCGGATACGGATCACGCCCGACCGGTGTCTATTTATTTCCATGTCCCGTTTTGTGAACACCGGTGTGCCTTTTGTGACTGCTATGCCTTTCCCTTCGGGAAAAAAAGGTCCGTAAAAGAAGAGGCCTTTTGCCGGGCGCTTGTAGCTGAAATGCGTTTTTGGTCGGATATTTACCCGATCAGCCGACGCCGGGTTACGACCGTCCATTTCGGCGGAGGGACCCCGGGGTGTTTGAATGCTCCTGTGTTTGATCGAATTCTGACGGAATGCCGCGATCTTTTTAAAGTCCATGAGCAGACGGAATGGGCGCTGGAAACAACCGTTTCTCACATCAGGCAGGAAGATTTGAACCGGTTGGGAAAATTGGGCTTTTCCCGGCTGCATGTTGGGGTTCAGACCTTAAATGAGGATTTAAGGCAATCCATTGGGAGAAGGACTTCAGCCAAGGATGCTGTCTTCAGGCTGAAAAAGGCCATGGGGGCAGGTTTTGTTGTTTCCGTAGATATTTTATATGGCCTCCCCGGACAGCGCTTATCGGATGTGCTGAATACCCTGTCGATCCTGATTGACATGGAGATTCACGGTCTGTCGCTTTACCGTTTCAATGTATCAAAACGGAATCGATGGTATATTAAGCGTTGCCGGGAGTTTAACCCGGATCCGCGTCGTGATTACTTGATGTTTCAGGCCGCGGAGCAAATGCTGACCAAAGCCGGTTATCGGAAAAACCATTTTGCGCATTTTGCAAAACAAGCGGATCGCAACCTGTATTTCACCTGTCCGCTGAGGGGGGAAGACCTGCTGGCCATGGGGCCGACGGCAGACGGTTTTTTCGGTAATTATCGATACCGTAACGCGGAATATGCAAGGTATATGAACCAGTTGCAAAACAAATCAGGCATGCCGGTGCTGCAAGGCTGTCTTGAGGAATCAGACCTTGAGGTCAGGGCGCGTCCGGCGATCCTCGACATTATGGGCAGCCATATCCGGAGAAGCGTTCATGAACATCTGGGTATCGACAGTCTGATCAAGAAATGGGAAGACTGTCTGCTGATCGAAAATTTATCCGGCGGAAATGATTTTGCGTTAACACCGAACGGCTCCTGGTTTGTTAATCAAATGATTGCTGATGTTTTACATGATCTTGAAAGCAGGTGAAGATGGTTCACTTTGATCCTGATGTCGTCTGGTCTGTTGACTGCCGCGGTTTGTCGCTGGTTCACCGTAAAACAGGTGACCGCGCTTGCCTGGTTTATCCCCAAGCCGCTTTATGGGATCTGTTGAGCAGAGAGGTGGAAATGACGAGGATCATCCGGATCATGACGGCTCTGACGGCGTTGAGGACCCGGCTGTCCGGCTATGGTGCCGCCGGACCGTCCAGGGCTGGATTGACGCGGGCTGGATGCTCGAAGACGGGGAAACCGCATCATGACGAATCTTTCCCTTACCTCTGAATGTAACCAGAATTGTTCATACTGCTTTGCCGGGAATATAACGGAAGTCAGCCGTTTTCCCCGCCGGGAGTATGATGGGTTCCTCGCGTTTTTGAGGCGGTCAGGGATCAAGCAGGTCCGGTTGCTGGGCGGTGAACCCACGCTTCATCCGGACTTTATTTTTTTTGTAGAAGAGGCTTTCCGTCAGGGCTTTCATGTGCTGGTATTTTCAAACGGCATGATGCCTGAAAGCGCCGTAAAATGTCTTGAAATCCTGCCCCCGGACAAGCTACTGGTTCTGGTAAATACCACCCCTTCCCGGCGTTGGAACATGAACCTACGTGGTCGCCGGATCGAGATATTGAAACGTTTGAATCAGAGGGTAATGATCGGTTTAACCATTCACACAACGAACCCTGATATTGATTCCATCTGTTCGTATATTGAAATATTGAATTTACGCCCCGCCATCCGCCTGGGTCTGGCCCATCCCTGCCCGGACAGCACCAATCAATGGTTGCCTCCCAAGCATTATTGTCTGGTCGGACAAATCATAGCCGATTTTATCATTCGGCACCCGGATCTGTCGATCGAGTTTGATTGCGGCTTCGTGCCCTGCATGTTCCCGGACTGGTTTTTTTCACAGTCTGTTTTCAAACCGGAGGACATCGGGCGCCGCTGCGGGCCGATACCGGACATCTTACCCGATGGCTCAGTAGTGCACTGTTTTCCGTTACGTGCCATATCGAAACTGACACTGGATCAACTGGCCTGTGCCCGGGCGGCAGGAAAAGAATTGTCGCGAATGGTTGCACCGTATCAGCATACGGGTATTTTCCCGGAATGCGGCTGCTGTGAATATCGGACGGCGGATCAGTGCTCCGGCGGTTGTATTGCGGCAGCCGGCCGGCGCTTGAGAAGTTCGTCTCAATGCTTTTCTCTGTCAATTCCGCTCAGCACATCCCTTGCGTCGGATTTTACCGGCAATGAGCCGTCCCCCGGTAACGGGACGCTGGAAGATGTGAACGATGCCAGGGTGGACAAAGATTTCATCATTCCGTATATCGATCAGCCACCGCGTTTCTGGGAGGAAATTTATAGCGCCTTTGGCCGGTTTATCAAAAAGGTGTATTGTCCCCTGCCCGGCAGTAAAATCGGTTCCGGGCGTCCGCCTCAACCCGATGACCATTTACATCAATTTTTATGTTCCGGTTATTTTGAGACGGATATCCTTATCAACTCGCCTTTTGTTAAAGAACCGCTGGACGATTTTACAAGCCGTGTCATCAGGGAATTGAGGCTGTTTTCGGAGAAATACCCTTTATCGGGCGTGACGATTGCCAATCGTAAGGTCGGCAGACGGATCCGGGAGGTATTTCCTGACCTGACCCTGACGGCTTCGGTGTTGATGGATGTTTACGGGCCTGATCAGATAAAACGGATGGGGGATACTTTTGACTGCCTGGTTCCGTCCAGCAGGATTATGCGTAATATCAATGCCCTGATGCGGATCAGGCAGGCTTTTGCCGGGAAGATACGGTTGATCGCCAATGAAGCGTGCCTTCCGGGCTGCCCCTACCGTGATCAGCATTTTTACGAGATGAATTCCGACCGTTCGTACCCTGAATCGCTCTGTACCGACCTTCTCGAGGAAAAACCATGGCTGCGCTTAACCGGTGCCTGGGTTCTTCCGCAGCACCTGTCTTTTTTCGATACCATCTATGATGAACTCAAACTGGCGGGCCGCGTTACCTTAAAAGATCCGGCAAAGTATATGAAGGTGCTGAATGCTTATATTACCGGGACGCCGCTGACCCCGGATGAAATCGGCGGCGGGCCGGCGTCTGTCCTAGACCCTGTTTATATTGATTCTGATTTTTATTTTTCCACGTTAAATTGTGATAAACAATGCCATCAATGCGATATCTGCAGCACATATTATGAAATGCAGACCAATCCGGTAGAAAATGAAACAGAAAAAGTGCCTGTATGAAAACAGAGGGGGTGATAATGACAGATAGTGCCCTTTTATTTTTCTGGACAAGAATGATCGTCCGGTGAATGGATCGGAAATGCCTTGCAAAGGATGCTTTTACAGTTTGTTATCCAAATATATCGATTTTACTTTCACCGCTCATATATCTGAAATAGTCAGACAAAATACGCCCGTGATCAAAAGCCAGGGTTTCCGGCAAGGTGTCTTTGGTATAAACAACGGCCCTGGCGGCATCGTCTGCAGCAATGGGCGTACCTTCGGCTTCGGCGATAAAAACGACGCTGGCCGTATGGTGACGGGGGTCACGGGCTGGATCGGAATAAACGTGAAACTGCTCTTTCAGGCTCACATTCAGCCCGGTTTCTTCAGCCGCCTCGCGAACAGCAGCCCTTTCCACCGATTCACCGTAATCGACAAACCCGCCCGGCAAAGCCCAGCCATAGGGCGGATTTTTGCGTTCAATCAGAATGATACCGCCATTGATTTGAATAATGATATCAACAGTCAAAAAGGGGTTGCGGGGATTGTTCATATACGGATTCTTCCCTTTCAAAGCCAGGCCGGTGTTTTTGTTATTTAAGAGGCTGGGTTGTTCAAGGTGTTTATGTGGTTAAGTGTTTATGTGATTAAGGTATCAGGGTGTTACGTGTTATTTATTTTTGGTTAAGGTGTTGTCGCTCGCGAATGTTGTAGGGGCGGCCCCCTGTGGCCGCCCGGCAAAAGGGCAACCACAGGGGGTTGCCCCTACAGGAGTTCGGGGCCCTCGCCTATCATCACTCAACCTCCGAACCTACAACCCTCGCAATGACGCAATCAACTAAAACTCTAACACTTTAAAACCTAAAACTTAAGTCTTTAATGCCTCAACAAACCAATCAACCACGATATCCACTTAATCACTTAATCACATAAACACCTTCTAAGTAACTTAACAAAAAAACGCCATATGTTGTGTTATATACACGCCGAAGCACAACCCACGAAACAACCCAGTGTAAGAAAGTTATTTGTAGGTTTGGTTCCGGGCCGTGCCCGGTTGGAACGCTAATCACCCGCTCACCAAGTCATTATTTTAAACCCGTTGATTTCAATTGCTTTTTGTAAATACAGCGTTATATAGAGAGTATCCGAAATAAACGCCTTTCTAATTTGAGCAAAGAGGTTTTTTGATGGGAGACTGGATGTCCGAGTTGTTTCGACTGAAATCAGTCTTTAAACCGTTGGTTATTGTTATGCTGGGGGGCGGTCTGGGCGCGGCCAGCCGATATCTGGTCGGTTTATTGAGCGCCAGGATATGGGGGACTCATTTTCCCTGGGGAACGCTTATCGTTAATCTGGCGGGTTGTTTTCTGATCGGTTTTTTTTTCGCCCTTTCGGACCGGGCCCGACTGCTGACACCGGAAATGCGCCTTCTGTTGATCACCGGATTTCTGGGCGCACTGACCACATTTTCTACGTTTTCTCTTGAAACCACCAACGCCGCTCGAGCCGGCATGACGCTTCAGCCGGTTGTTAATATTCTGGTCAACAACCTGGGCGGTATCGGCTTGACCTTTCTGGGGTTATGGCTGGGAAGCCTTAAATAGGGGGGGGAATGCTTAATTACAAAGCGATCGAGATTTTTACCAGCGAAGAAGCACGTTACCGGAAAAAGCCGTTAGTCGATACGGTCCTGCAATATATCAAAGACTTGAAGATTGCCGCCCGCTGTATCGTCACCCGGGGTATTGCCGGTTGTTACGAAAGCGGTGAATTGACGACTACCCGCCTGGAAATCCTCTCTTTCAACCTGCCGGTCCGAATCTATATCGTTCTTCCAGACGCTGAAGCCGAACGGGTGCTCGACGGACTGAACGAGATGATCACCGACGGCATCGTGGCGCTGCATGATCTGAACGTACTCTGTCACCGGACGCAAAATGCCTTTTTTCCCAGGCAGCTCCTGGTTCGGGACGTCATGACCCGCGATCCGGAATGTGTGACAGCCGGCACCGCTTTGAGCGATGTGGTTCGCCTGCTTTTATCCTCGATTTTTTCAGGGTTGCCCGTAGTCGATGAGTTCAACCGTCCCGTGGGTGTCATCACCCAGGGGGATTTGATTAAAAAAGGCGGCCTTCCCCTGCGTTTGGGGCTGCTGGCAGAGTCCGATCAGAACCGCCTGGCGTCTGTTTTAAACCGGCTTTCTTCCCGAACGGCCAGCGAAGTCATGACGACACCGGCGGTGATGATTGCCGCCGACCAGCCATTAACCAAAGCAGTGGAACTGATGTTGAACAAAGGCGTTAAACGCCTGCCGGTAGTCGATAAGAACGGCGGAATCTCAGGCATGCTGTCGCGGCTGGATATCTTCCGGACGGTCATGCGGGAGGCGCCGGACTGGGACACATTCAAGGCGCAAAAAATAGAAGTAAAACAGCTAAAACGCGTAGGGGACATTTTACACCGGGACGTGCACGCCGTCTCACCGGAGACGACGATTGATGAAGTTATCCGGTTTATCGATGACAACGCCATTCAACGGGTGGCCGTTGTTGACACCGGGGGAAAACTGCTGGGGTTGATTTCGGATCGTGATTTGCTGCGATACTTCAAGCCGGAGCAGGAAGGTGTCTGGCGTATATTGGCAAAGATGAAAAACCCCTTCAAGCAGGAGACTTCCGATTCCGGAGATATTCAAAAGCGCCTGTCCGAGATAACCGCAGGAGCGGTCATGACAACAACGGTGATTACGGTTGATGAGGACATGAAAATCGAAACGGCCATCGGTTTGATGCTTGACAAGGGGCTAAAACGGCTTCCCGTAATTAACCGGGATGGCCGGTTCCAGGGCATGATCAGTCGGGACGCGCTGTTGCGGACGGGGTATGGAAGCCAGGCGTCTTGAACGCCTGATGTCTGTTTATACCCCTCCCCTGTTCAAGGCATCCAGCAAAGGTGCGATATCTTCTTTATATTCCGGTTCAATCAGTAAATTTCTGGCCGGGAAATTGGGGATAAACGGTTGACCATGCACCGACAAGTACCCCTCTCTGTATCGCATTCTGTTTTCCGCCGATTGCATGAAAATCAGCACATCTGTCATGTTGCCGGTAAAACCGTATGAATCAATATGTTCAATATACTGCAACATGACATGATTAACCGATACGGTCAGCGGTGACATGCGCGCGTATTCCCCTCGCCGGCAAGTCTTCTGGGAAACCAGGCAACGGCAGGCAAAAGGACGCACATCATATATCGGGCACTGGTTCTCGCTCAACAAAGGGCAATCTCCCCAGGCCGGATCAATAACCTCTTCCGGCACTTCCTCCTCTTTGACAATCATTTCCGTCAACCGGTTAAACGTGAACTGAGGGATAAAACGCTTTCTTAATAAGTATGCTTGCAACTGATCCGGAACAGCCACCCGGCCTGCCCGTTCCAATGCCTCGACAATCAGAAAGCCCTCCAGAGAAGTTATGGTTACATTAATGGTGCAGCAGGTGGCGCACCCGGCCCGGCAAGCCAGGTCAAGCGAGTCGACATGCTCATCATACACTTTGCAAATATGATTATAAGCAGTTGTTTTATCATCGATATTAAACATAATTTATGCACCTGGCCGTTTCGCATTTGTCGATTTTCCCCGTTATCTCCAATCGGAAAAGCATCTACTTAAATTTCCGGAATTTCACGAACGGCAAAGCGACCTGGTTCCTTCAAAACTTGCGCGCCGTAATCTTGAATTTTATGCCTCCATGAAGCTTGTTTTTCTTACTTCATACCATGAGGCACACCCCCCATTCAATACTATTACGCCTCAAGTTGATAGAATAAGCATTGACACTTAAAAGCCGGGTTGGTAAAATAATCGAATAAAAAAAGGAACTTGATGCCACACTGAGGCACATATCACCATAATTACAAAATTTTATGAGGGCCACATGCTTGGAAAAATGCTGAAACTGCCTCAGAAACCCCATCAACCGGAGTAATTTGTGACAAAAAACAATAAATTCAAGATGCTTATAATATTTCTGCTGGTCTTCCCCCTTTTTCCCGTCGACGTCACCGCCAATGCGGATAAATATGAACTGGTCCTGCGTCAAACCGCTTCCGACTTAGGATTTGATCCGGCTGTTAACCGGGAGGGAACGGAAGATGAGATTTTTTACTCTATTACCGCTTACAACCCGGACATGATGGGGCTGCAATTCAAGGTCATGGTCTATAAAAGCAAAAAGATCAAACAGGGTGTCTTGGAAATGGGCAATGCCTTTATGCAAACAGCCAAAGCCCAGGCCGGTTCACTGCCCTCAAAATCCTCGTCCACACGGATCTTTGACGGAATCAGTGTAGAACAGGTGTCGTGGGCGCCCCACAACTACAGCGGCCCAGTTACCGCCGGCGCCACGCTTAAAACCACCACCCTGACGGTAGAGCCCGATCCACTGATTGTTTTTTCGGTCCTGGTCCAGGGCGATCGCAATCCCGACCCCTATATGTCGGCCTTGATCAAGAATCTTAAAAATGCCGGGCTGTTCGGACCGGTGGATGAAGGTGTGGCCTTTACGGTCCAGGTCCGAAAAGACGGCTGGCTGCCTGTTGATCGGCCGGTGGCCACAGGCAATGCCTCCCCTTCCTCCATCACATTGACAGGGCGCGTACTGGACCCGGCCGGGCAACCCGTCACCGGCGCGCGACTGCACATCCCGTCGCTAAACCTCTCGACTGACACCAACATGGATGGTTCGTTCCGGCTTTATACGGCAACCCAAGGGAAAGACCCTTTTACACTGGATTTCAATATTACCATGCAGCAGCCCGTATCCGGCACACGGGTCACCATAACCGGGCCGGATTTTCAAACATTGCCGGTGCCTTATAACACACAGTTAACCATTTCCGCGACTGACCGGAACGGCCAACCAATCTCAAAGGCGGCGGTCGGCCTGAACTGGACCATTCCCGGTTTTGTCAGGGCCCCGGTAGCATCCACCATGCTCGACACCCTGGGGCAAGCGAAAATCCCCCTGGAAATCCATAGGCCGGGCCCCATAAACAGCAATGTTTTGGCCGCCGAAATGCTGACCGTCAAAGTGGAAGCCGTCGTCAAACCCCGGGACGGCGGCGAAACCGCCCGGGGCATCTATACCTCCCCGCTTAACCTGGCCCTGATTTCAGGCTTGACTGTGGGGCCGGACATGCAGCCTCGAGAGGAAGCCGAAGCGCCCCGCATAACAGGGGTATCACAGAAAATGTGTGTCGACCGCTGGAAAGATGAAACCGGACGGTTCGGCATTTTGGTCCACCCGCTTCATCCGGTTTCTTTGAAACCCATGGACAACTGGGAGTTGTTCTGGAACGAGAACAACCACCTGCCGCTCAATTATCCAATGGCAACAAGCCCCCAACCCGGTCAGGTTCTTGAAGTGGGAAAAATTGACGTGCTGACGCCCCAAGAACACATCCAACGATTGACCGGCGTTTTAAAAGAATTCTGCTCTGCCATGGCGCTGACACCGACAGAACAGTCCGGCATTCAGAACGCCATTCTCAGGCTGGTGTTTCAGCCCGGTTCTTCAAATGATGTTCCCGTTTACCTGGACAACTATACGGATGATTCCGGAATTATCACCACACCCGGAAAAGCAGAAGCATACTGGGGCAACAACCTGAACGTGGGCGATGACCCGGCTTACCAGATCATTCCCCATGAGCTGGGTCATTTTGTCCACCATCATCTCGTCGAAAAGCACGCCTTCATCCATATGTGCTACAACAAGCTGTCCACCGGAGATCATGAGACATGGAAAGTGCCGTCCACGGCACGATTCAAGGCCCCCTATCTGAGTTTTTCCGAAAACACCGCCGATTTCTTCGCCCTGGTATTCCGGAATTTCTGGGCGTCCCGTCACCCGGAAATCAAAGAGTCCCCTTATTTTATGCGGCCGGGGTACATGCCGGAGTTTAAAACAGACGAAAAGGCCATGGCGGTGGTCGGTTCCGGTACTCCCGGTTACCTGGTCGAAGGCGTACAAACACGTTTTCTGCGGGCGTTTTACGGCAACGCGGTAAACACCCGGCCGGCGGTTGTCTTCAACGACTATCTCAACACCATGCTGCTTCACCTCGACCGGCAAAGCGGCTGGGCGGGCACCTTGACCAACCGGCCGGCACGGACCATCTCCCAGTGGGTGCAGACCAAACAAAGTTTACCCAGAGGGCTCGGTTCTGCTGATGTCAGCGCCCTGGCAGGCCGGTACCGCCTGTTTGAGGGTGCCGAACCGGAACCGACCGCGACACCCGAATTCGGCAAAAAAGAGTCCCGCATCATCATCTATGGCCATAAAGAAGACTTCAGCGCTTTTCCGGTTGTGACGATTCCATTCAACCAGATTATCCAGGTCACGGCCGGGTTGATCAATATCGATCTCTCGGACGCGACCGTCACGCGCACACTGGTGGTTAAGGCCCCGGCCCGGATAAAACTGTACTCCCGCACCAGAATAAAGGTTTACATGGGAATGGTCGGTGCGGATTTTCCGATAGAAATCGAAACGCCGGGCGGCATTATCAAACCAACAGGCACCGTGGTCCAGGTTCATGTCGATGATCAGGAACAGACCGACGTGAGCACCCTGCACGGGAGTGTCCAGGTCACGTCAAACACCGGCCGGATTACATCTCTGGGTGCCGGGCAATCGATTCAAATGACCGCCGATGGCGCTTTTTCCGCTGTTAATGCCTTCAACCCGGAAGCGCGTCTGTCTGCGTTCCTGCCCGACCTGGAATTGCCCCCCCTCCCCCGGCAGGGATCCGGATCTTCGCCGGGATTAATCCTGAATCAAATTCAGGAGCGCATCAAAGACTTTCCCTGGACGAACCCGGACCGGGTCAGGGAAAGGATAAAAAACCTTCCCCGGTGGGCACTGCCGGCTGCGGCCCTGCTGGCCGCCATCCTGGGAGCCATTTCGCTATGGCTGATTCGACGCCTGCTGATTGCACTGGTTGTCGGGCCCGTAATGACCATCATCGTGGCCGGTATCGGCTGGGCCATTATTACCGGCAACGCCCTGGACATCACAGCCTTTTTCCGGTTCCTGCTGTCTCCGTTATCGGCCTGGCAGAACGCCGGGCAGGGATTACCGGCCGTGGCCTGGCTGGCCGGCGGCCTGGCTGGCGGAATGATTGTGGGCAGACGGATTCAAAGTCTTGTTGCCGGGCTGCTGATCCCGATCATTCCCTGGCTGCTGATTCAGCAACCGCTTAAAATTTCTGACATCGGCAGTGGTCAGGAAGTCCAAATTCTGAAGAAAGCTGTCATGGCCGCCCCCAAAGACCTGATGGTGGTACTGGCAGCAACGGCCCTGGGCGCATTTCTGGGGGGACTGATACTTCCCCGCCGTAAGAAAGCAAAAAGATCCCGAAGGCGCAGCAGCCGGCATCATTATGATGACAACTATGATGATGACCTGGATGATCCGGGCGGTTTTGACGGAGATGATTAGATATATCATGAGGGGGTTTTAAATGCTGGAAACATTGAATTCCATCAGCGGTTTTGTGTGGGGACCCATAACAATTGTTTTACTGGTCGGGACAGGGATTTTTATTACACTTCTTTGCCGGGTGATTCAGGTTCGAAAATTCTTTTATGCCTGGCGACTTATTTCCGGCAAGTTTGACAACCCTGATGACAAGGGGGAGATCACCCACTTCCAGGCGCTGTCGGCCGCTTTGTCTGCTACCCTGGGAACCGGTAATATTGCCGGTGTGGGTACGGCCATCGCCCTGGGCGGGCCCGGAGCGGTCTTCTGGATGTGGATTACCGCCATTTTCGGTATGTCCCTGAAATACGGCGAATGCCTGCTGTCTCTCAAATACCGGGTAATCCATCCTGACGGCGTTGTCGGTGCGGGTCCCATGTATTACCTGGAAAAAGGGCTGAAACAGAAATGGCTGGGTGTGCTTTTCGCCTTTTTTGCGGCCATTGCTTCTTTCGGAATCGGAAACATGGTCCAGGCCAATTCCGTGGCCGAACCGGTGGAAACCTATTTCGGCATCCCCAAGATCGTTACCGGCCTGGTTATCGGCGGCCTGGTTTTTCTGGTTATTGTCGGCGGCATTAAAAGAATCGGTCAGGTAGCCAGCAAAATGGTGCCTTTTATGACCGTCTTTTACGTGCTGGGATGCCTGGTAATCATCATCCTCAATATCAAAACGATTCCCCACGCATTTTCCCTGATATTTCACGACGCCTTTACCGGCACGGCCGCTGCCGGCGGTTTCGCCGGGGCCACCCTGGCCCAGGCGATTCGTTTCGGTGTCGCCAGAGGCGTATTTTCCAATGAGTCCGGCCTGGGAAGCGCACCCATTGCGCATGGTGCGGCCAGGACCAAAGAACCGGTCAGGGAAGGCCTGGTGGCCATGCTGGGGCCGTTTATCGACACAATTGTCGTATGCACCATGACCGCCCTGGTAATCGTGCTGACCGGTGCTTTTGAAAGCGGCACCACCGGAGCCGACCTGACCGCCAAAGCCTTCAACCTCGGCCTGCCCGGACCCGGCGGCTTCATTGTGGCCTTCGGTATCATCTTTTTCGCCTTCTCGACGGCCATCAGCTGGTCCTATTATGGCGATCGCTGTGTGGATTATCTGCTGGGTGAAAAAATGGTCATGCCCTACCGGGTGCTGTTCTGTATTTTGTTGCCGGTGGGCGCCTATATCAAACTGGAAACGGTCTGGCTGATCTCGGATATTTTTAACGCCCTCATGGCCTGGCCCAACCTGATCGGTCTGATTTTATTAAGCCCGGTAATCATTAAATCGACCAAAGAATATTTCAGTGATCCTTCCCGGGTATCTCCACCGGACAGAACCCGTTCATAATGTGCTATTAGCCGGGAAAATAATTGCAAACGCCCCTAAAGGTGCGCCTTGAGCGTCAGCGACCGTTGGCAACGCCGGAAACGGGTCGGGGATGCCGTTTCAAGTAAGATCTCAAAGCACTTCGTGAGGCCCGATCTACAAGCGAAAAAATTTCATCAATACGATGCCGGCAACCCGACGGCATATGCCCGCTTAACAGATGAAACTGTATATCAAACTTCTCGGTGCAATCGAAAAATGCTTTATAAAGCGCGTGATTTTTTATCCGTCGCCCTTTGTTCGAACAGTATTGATTCTTTACCAGTCTGTCCTTCCGGAAAAGCAACCCTGCAATATTCTGAGAATCAGTGTAAGCGACGATCTTTCTTTCAGATATTTCAGACAATGCCCAGAGCAGTGTCTGCAGTTCCAGCTTAGTGGATGATGTGTTTTCAAAACGTTTGGTCTTAATCAGATCGCTCAGCACGCTGATATTCTCAGGCGCGTTGGTAAATGCCAGATATGCGCCAAAGCCAATGCCTTGCCTGGGGCTCACACTACCGTCGGAAAACAGAAAAAGATTCATAAAAAAATTAATGATGATTATTAATAAGTGGGGCCTATCCCTAAGAATGTGTTTTAAGGCTTGATATATCACTTTATGCTATCACCTACTGCAGTCCAAGCAAAAAGAACGGTTTAAAACGAAAACCGTGAAACCTTCCGCCCCATAAAACGCCTGCCCTTTGCGGAAAATTGACGGGTTTGCAGTATGTGATAAGGATTGAAATCTAAGGCAAAATTTGGTATTATTTAAAAATTAACTTAACAGCAGCCTGCAATTCCCTTTTTACCAAAAAGTTGATAGGTGATGAAAAAGACTTTTCAAAACAGAACCAGGCCCTGTTTCCTTATCATCACCGTTATATCTCTGTTTGCTGTTTATGCCGATTTGAGTGGTTTTTATGGCACCTGGGAGCGGCAAACCATTGACATGAGAACCCGCCTGATCAGAAAAGACACCCCCCTGCCCCCGAAAATAGCCATAATTGTGGTTGATGAAGCATCCCTCAATTATGTCAACTATATCGCCGGGCGATGGCCATGGCCGAGAAGCATCCATGCGGATCTTATTGAAGCGTTAACGCAATGGGGAGCTGAGAATATCGTTATTGACTATCTGTTTACGGAAAATCAGTTTGATACCGATACATCCAGCAGCGAGCTTGGTGCTGACGATACCCGGCTGTCTGCAGCCACCGCTGCTGCCGGCAATGTCTTTCATGCCGTTCAGCTGGTCGAGGATACGGAAGATGAAGTCAACAAAACCCAGTTGGACCGTGATATGCCGGATGATTTTCTTAACACTTTTGCCGTGGATGTGACAACCGACACCGTTTACGCCGGTTACAACAACTATTATCTTCCCTTCCCGTCACTGTATCAGGCGGCCAAAGGCATCGGCGTGATCACATTCGACCCCGATCGGGACGGTGTTCTGCGTGAAGAGCGGCTCTTGTTCAATTATAAGGGGCGTTATTTCCCGGGCCTTTCCCTGTCCCCGGTATTAAGCGGATATGCAAATGAGAAGATCATCCAGACGGATAAAGCGCTTCATCTTCCCGATGTGATAATCCCGTTACGGGACAAACAGTATTATGTCAATATGTACGGTCAATATGATAATAATGTCTATTCCTATGGCGGCGCACTGGTAACCATCGGAAAGCTTCATGACGGAATTCTTGATGATCTGCCCGTCAGGCCGGAAGAGTTTGATGGCAAAACCGTGTTTGTCGGGGCGGCCGCTGTCGGAGTGGAAGATTTGAAACATACGTCCATTGCCACCAAAACCCCCGGGGTATTTCTGCACGCGTCTATTTTCGGTAATATTATTACCCGGGACTTTTTGCTGTTTGTTTCCCGTCCCCTGTCTCTGGCCGTCATCTTCCTGCTGGTTATCGTGACCGTGATGCCGATTTTTTATATTAAAAAAGTTTTTGCCCAGGTGCTCATTCCCCTTTCCGCCATCTCTCTGTACCTTGTGACTGCTTTGGCGGTGTTTAAAAGCAATACCGTTGTGATGATGATCAACCCCTTGTTCTCGTTTGTCGGTGCCTATATTCTCAGCTTTACGTATATCGGCCTGACCGAAGGCCGGGACAAACGCAAAATCAAAAACATCCTGGGCCAGTATGTCTCCCCCGACATGCTCAACGAGGTACTGGAAAAGCACAAGGACGATTACTTCAAGGCGGAAGTCGGCACCAGGGAAGAGCTGACCATGTTTTTCTCTGATATCCGCGGCTTTACGTCCCTGTCCGAAAAGCTCAGGGAAGAACAGGTGGTGGAAATGCTTAACGCTTACCTGTCACGCATGGTCAACATTATTCATGAAAATGAAGGGACCCTGGATAAATTCATCGGTGACGCGGTGGTCGCCTTCTGGGGCGCGCCTTTGCCTCATGACGACGATCACTACCGGGCCGTGAAATCGGCCCTGGAGATGCTGGACTCCCTGGAAGGGATTAACCGCTACAACCGGAAAAACGACCTCCCCGAACTGGCCATCGGGATCGGCATCCATACCGGCAGCGTCATCCTCGGCAATATCGGTTCCGAGAAAAAACTGGACTACACGGTTATCGGCGACAATGTCAATCTCACCTCACGTCTTGAAGGGTTGACCAAAGGCTATCAATGCCGGGTTATAATATCCGGGGAGACGTATCAGCATGTTAAAGACAAAGTGCTTTGCCGAATCGTCGATTATGTGGTGGTCAAGGGGAAAAACAAACCGATCATGATTTATTCGGTCCTGTGCCATCGTGAAGCAGCAACTCAGGAAGATATGGACGTTGCCTTCTTTTCGCTTCAGGCGTTTGAATTTTATCAAAAAAAACAATTCACCGATGCCATTGCCTGTTATGAAAAAATTTTAAAGATCAGGCCGGAAGATTATCTGGCGAACATGTTTATAGAACGTATCAGAGGGCATATGACGTCCCCGCCGCCGGACGACTGGGACGGGGCCTTTATTCAGACAACCAAATAATTCGATAAAAACAAGGAGCAAACTGTTTTATGCCAAGAAAAACGCTGATGTTTCTTATTTGCGCACTTGTTGTCCCGGCAGTTGTTTCGGCTTATGACCTGTATGTCAAAAGCGTCAAAGCGCCGGTATATGCCATGCCGGATACGGCTTCAGGCCTCATGGTCACATATGAGAAAGGAACGAAACTGGCCGGGGTTGAGAACAAGGGCAACTGGCATATGATCAGGGTAAAAGATGGCACCGGCTGGGTATACCGGTTTCTGGTCGGCGACAAGCCGCCCCTGAACGCCGAAGAAAACGATGCCCTGATCAATCAGTACAAAACGTTTTCCTCCAAAGCCAGGCGGCGGCCGTCATCTTACACGGCGGCGGCGGCGGCAAGAGGGCTCAGGGAAAAACGCAAACGTTTTGCTGAAAAATACAACCTTGACTATAAAACACTGGAAAAAGTTGAAGCGGTTCAGATTTCCGAGGCCGAACTGATGTCATTCATCAAACAGGGGATTGAAAATGCGCACAAGGATTAATGTCGTTCTCTTTATTTTAATATTCGCTCTTTTGACCGTAAGCTTCGTTTTCGCGGGTGAAGGGAGAAGGCGGCTGTCCGCCCTTGATGAAAATTATGATGACCAGAGCGATCTGGAAGCGGAAATCAGTTTCGGCCGGGACCTGGCCGCCAGGATTCTTGGTAACTACACGCTCCTGGACAATGTCGGGGTCAATCACTATGTCAACCTGGTGGGAAACGCCGTAGCCCTCTATTCCGGAAGACCGGAGTTGAAATTCCATTTTGCCGTTCTGGATGCCGGTGAATGCAATGCTTTCGCCGCCCCGGGAGGCTATGTGTTCATCACCCGGGGGGCCCTCGATCTCATGGAGAACGAGGCGCAACTGGCGGGTGTGCTGTCCCATGAAATTGCCCATATCACTGAAAAACACATCGTCAAAGAGCTCAATATCCGGGGAGCGGACGATTCGATCACCGCTGGTCTGGCCAACCTGATCGGGGGATCTACTGACACCATGCGAAAAACGCTGGAGCAGGCGCTGGAAACAGCCGCTGATATCCTTTTTAACCGGGGTTATAAAATCAAAGATGAACTGGAAGCCGATCAGATCGGCATCCTCATGTCTGCCGTGGCGGGATATAGCCCAGACGGACTGAAAAATTTTCTGTCCAAAGTCAAACACTTTGAGCCCGAAGACGCCACCTATAAAAACAAAGAACACCCCATGCATATGGTACGCCTTGAAACAATTGATCAGACCATAAAGATAAACGGCCTGACCCAAAACCTTAACGCCACGATGAAAGGGAGGTTTAATGAACACATCAACCCTTAAATATCTGTTGATATTACTGGTCTTTCTGGTACCGAACAGCGTACTGGCCGACGACTTTCATTATGTCAATATGATCGTGGGAAACAGAGCCGCCGGTTTGGGCGGGGCATACAGCGCCGTCTCCGATGACCCTTCCGGGTGTTATTACAACCCGGCCGGCATCGCCTTTGCGCCGGAAATGAGCCTTTCGGCCAGTGTCAATGTTTTCGGTACGTCGGAAAAAACCTACAAGGACGTGCTTACCAGGGTGAACGGCGGTAAGCTTGACTGGAAGCAGGAATCGTCCAGCCTGTTACCCAACTACTTCGGTGTTGTCCGAAAGATCGGCCGTGGCAGGCTCGGTTTGTCATATGCGGTTCCGGATTCGACCCACCGCCGGCAGAAACAGTACTTCAAAGACATTGCCACTGTTTATGAAGACAATCCGGTCGAGTCCTATCTGATTCACATCAACGACAGTGACAAGGAATACCTGTTCGGCCCCTCCTATGCCATGTCGCTGTCCGACTCCTTGTCGGTGGGCGCGACCATGTATTTTTATTACCGGGACATGGAAATCATCCGCAGCCAGCTGCTGCAGTTTCAACAGGGGGAACATTATTTTATTAATTACTACAAAACCCGTAAAGATCGGGGCATTAAACCGATCCTGGGGCTGATCTGGGAACCCTATGATACGGTCGCCATCGGTCTTTCGGTCTCACAAACGATTATTCTCGACAACGATACCCATACCACCGATATCTTCCGTGAAACCATTTCCGGCGGCTTTACCCTGGTTGACGGACAGGAATACGATTTTTCCGACACCGACAGTATTCACTTCCAGAGCCAGGACCAGGATAACAAGGAAGATTATCCCTGGTCCGGTTCACTCGGACTGGCCTGGTTTGTTTCCCCGAGCCTCCTGTTCACCGGGGACATCACCTTTCACGGCTCAGAAAAGGATAAAGAATCCGTGGTCAATTTTGCCCTTGGTACAGAATATTATTTTTCACGCAATCTGGCCTGGCGATGCGGCCTGTATACCGACTTTGCCAATACGGACAAGATATCGGACGGTGACACCAACCAGAAAGAGAATATTGATGTTTACGGCTTGAACACCAGCCTGACATTGTTCCACAAGCTGTCCAACATCACCATGGGTGTGTCCTACGGATACGGAAAAGGCGAGGCCCAGATGATAACCGACAGCACATTGATTCAGGACGCGGAAATCGAAAACATCTCCTTCTATCTGTCGGCCGCATACAAATATTGATGGACTTGCAAATAATCAGTAACCGGATGGCATCCATACTGACAAGGCAATCAACATTCTCTCAAAGGAGAAAACATGCTGATTAATACAAGAAAAACCACACAACCGGGACGAAGAACGATCATCGTCGGTATCGTTATCTGGTGTGCCGCATGCCTGTTGGCAGGTTGCGACAGTACACCCTCCTATAACGCCCTGAGCAACAGCGGTGAGACAACCCAGGACGACTCTCAGACAGGCACCACCCTGGCCCGTTTCACCCTGCCCAATGAAATCTCCGCCGTGCCGGCCGGCGTGGACAGTAATGGCAACACAACCGCCAGTGTCATTTACAGGGCGGCCATGAATCCGGGAACGGATTATACCAATGCGGTCACACAACGATATATCGAGGAAAAGAGCCTTCATCATTGTGAAACCCTGGAATCCATTCTGGAACTGCTCGCCCAGACAAACTACACCGACGAAATTGACCAGGGGCCATATCGGGTCATCGTCGCCATCCGGGAAGCAGAAGGCGGGCGCATGTATACGCACCTCAAGGAGTGGGTTGTTCAATCGGATTCAATTCGCGAAAACGGCCGCAACGCGCTCAGGATCCGCATCTGGATGGAAGTTGAATATGCTTATTTAAAAGGGGAATTCAAGGTCTTTACCCCTCCGACCCGCAATGACGACGGTTCTTATGAAAACTACGGCGAATGGACGATTAACCTGAAATATGATGAAACCGGCGAAGAAGACTATATCACTGCCTCCTGCACAACAACCGCCGACGGGCTTTCCCTGATCAAGCTCTACGAAAAGTTTTCCGGCCATAGCGAAGAGGGCGGAGAAGACCAGCCCACCCGGGTAAAAGCCATTATGTACCGTTCGGCCTCCAGCGGGTACGGAAAAGTGTTTTATCCCGATCTTGACGAATACTACTGTCCGGATTTTGAGACCGGCTCCGAAATTCCCCACAAAACGTCAGTTTATGCCTACGACCAAGACACCCTTGCCGTTCAAGTGGGAAGCGGCAGCGTGGTCTATAAAGACAGAAATACCATCGTGCCGGTAACGCTTCAATATGGCGTGTATGATTCGGAAACCGGCAATGATGTCTTGAAAACCAGAAACTTCGGTTTCCCGGTCAAGTATACCGAAAACAACATGACCCGTCATGCATACTACGCCGCGTTCGACGGTCGTCATGAATTAATAAATGAACAAGGACTTCCGCTTTCTCAAGGGACCGTTGTTACCCGCGAAGATACGCCTCCGGACCAGACACCGGTTACATACACAGTCGGTGAAACATTTGAAGGGGTCCTGGTTAAAAGCAATTATGAAGAAGCCCGGCTCGATGATATTAAAGGCGTCCCCCTGGAATGCTGGGTGGATCAGGAATTCAATCTGCACTATAATTTTGACGCTGAGAAATGGTATTACTGTCCCCGCGTGGACTGGTCCACAGACCCGCCCACCTGTTTATCCGGAGATGAACCATTTGACAATATCGTCGGCCTGAGAACACTGATCGTTGGTAAAAACAACTTCATGAAAATGGTGGAAATCTGGGGCTGGGATGAAACGGATCAGCAAGAGGTGCAGTTCGTTTACGAAGCGGCCGATACCGCCAACGGCATTACCGCCGGGTTCTATGAAGCCGAAACCGTCTTAAACGACAAGCTGGAACCGATCACGCAGGCAAAAATACCACGGGTCAAGCTCGATACGGAAAATATCACCCACCTTTATATTTATATCGGCGGCAGTATTTACATCGAATATCAGGGGAGTGTTGTCGGATGGGTTGAAAAGCAGCTTGATTATTTCGATCAACGCGTCTGGAAACCGGTTTTCGTCAAAGACGGCGATCAGCCATTTGTTATGCCGGAGGGTAAAGAGTTTTATATCAACTCCCAGGGCGTCAATTATGTCGTTGCAAAAACCGCCGACGGATTTGAAGTCTCCAAAGAACTCCAGACGGTATGCAATCCGGTCAATGCCGATAAAATAGTGCCTGACGGTACGGTTTTTTATGATTCCTGGAACCCCGATTACAACTCGACTTATGAATTTATCACCGATCCGTCCAGTCAATATTATCTCATGCTGGTATACAGGTCCATTGGCGACAATGACCGGGACGTAAACGGAGAACCTCTTGAGGGCGCGGAAGTTGGCAAACCGGCCAGGAGTATCTGGGGGCTTGAAGCCGAAATTGACGGGGAAAACGAATGGTTCAACTGGGAGCGGCCTGAATTTGACGGTGACTGGGGAACCGTCACATTTCTGATGAACGGCGCCACCTACATTTTGATCGATGACCCCATGATTTTCAGCCCGATTACCGTTACCCGGCTTGACGGCTCAACCCGGAAACTGACCCTGATGTACGACGGATGGTTAAGCGGGGTCCCTTACGCGGAAGATCTTCTGGAAGAAGCCGGGTGGCAGATGACCGATGCCATAAAAGAAAAAGTCATTAACCTGCCGGCCGGCACAACGGTTCAGGAATCGTCAACCGGCATCAGCTATCTCATAAAACCCCTGGAGATCAGCCTGTTTTTAACACTGACCGGTGATCCCGGAAATCTGAATATTATCGACGCCCAGAACCTGGATCTGGCTGAAGTCCCGATTTATGCCGAACACGGCATGGGTAATATGCCGGAAAACGCGGAACTTAAATATATTGAAGGGGTGCCTCTGGAAGAAGATGATACATAACCGTTTATCATCTGCCCGCTTCGCCGGTTGAAAATAACATTTTCAAATCCACCCCTGTCCAGTCCTGAAAACCGGGCACTTTAACCCAGAGTGCCCGGTCTTCGGGAACGGCTATGATCTGGTAAACCGTTCGTATGCCGCCTTCCAGCGGCCAGGTGGCACCGCCACCGGCCATGGGCGTATCCAGGATTTTCATCATGATTGACGGCCCAAAACGGCCCTTATTCTTTTGCCCCAGTGCCAGAAGGTTCTCCCGCCGCAAAACTGATTTAAAGCCCGTATTCTGCTGCAGCACAACACCCCAGGACGGGTCGACAAAGTGATTGGTCTCTACCAGCAGGCCCTCAACGTCACCACAACGTTTTTTAAGCCCAAACGGTGGCCATTCGTAAGCACAGGCGGACTCGCTGTCGGCAACATTGATAATAAAAGTAAAATCGGGACGGGTGGTTTGAAACGCTGCGTCAAGCTGCTTCCTGGTGTCGCAGTCTATCAGAAAAGCCAAAAGGTTGGCAATCGCCGGTACCCGGTTTGAGAAGCTGAGGCCGCCTCCCGAAGGCAGGCCATTGTTCAACTCCAGAAACAGGCTCTTTTCATTTATGCCCGTGGTAACATAAATCACTCCGGCGAATGTGACAATAGCCGTAGAAATACCGGAATCCGGATGAAAAACAGTGACCGTCAGGTTGCGGGCAAAATCAGCATAGCTGTCAAACCAGTCATAGTTCCGGCCGGCGATCAAAGGGCCGTGTTTCGTATAGTCCCCCCAGGCAAATATGCCGGAACATCCTGACATCGTGCCGTACAGCTCCAGCGCATTGAGAAGGAGCTGCTGATCCAGAAAAAGCCCTGAAGTTTCTGCCATGCCGAGAATTATGTCTTTGAAACGCTGGGGATAAAATTGAAATAATCCTTCTGCTGCCTGTTTCATGGTCTCCTGTGAAAGGCCTTTTTCCTCCATAAAATATTTGACCACGGCCCGGGAATAAAGGTCCTGCAGTTCTTCAGCCAACAGGTAGCCGTACTGACGCCCCATCTGCCGCCAGGTGCCATGCAGGTCCAGCACGGGGATCTTACCGGAGCGATAAAGGGTCCCGCCCTCAAAAACTTTAACCGGTCCAGATAAAGGTAAATTGCCAGCACGGCTGGTTTCAATCATGAATCCGATCAGGGTCAGACAGACAACAAATAAAATCCACCGGGATTTTTTCATTTTTCCCCTCTTTCATCTGTTCTTTTTTTAAAAGGCATTGAGGGTATCTCTAAAAATTAGAATTTTGGTTTGAGCACAACGCCGACATCGGGCCAAAAGGCAATTTTTAGAGGTGCCCTTGAGTCTTAATTGATTACCACTCAATAACACGCCGAATCGCGGATGATCAATTATAATTCTGTCCGGCTTTGTTTCCGTACTTTTTCATTTATTTCCGACCAGCAGCCGCAACAACTTGTTTTTACATTGTGTGTAGTATATATTAAGCAGAAATTTATCACGGGATATACCAACCCGGATATTTCATGAAATTTTCGGGCTAATTATCCTGCCCCGATACAAACGACCTTAAGAAGATATAGGCAAGTGACACGTCATTATTTCTTTATTGACGCGACTCGCCAAAATACTGAGCAGGATCCAGTAATATGATTATTGCCTGTCACGAATGTGATCTGCTGAATTCCGTAATTGATATTCCGGTCGGCACCACTGCCCGGTGCGCGCGCTGTGGGGTCGCGTTATATTCCAGAAAAAAGAACAGCATTGAACGCACGCTGGCCTGGGCCATAGCCGGCCTGGTATTTTTTGTCCTGGCCAACGCATATCCCATACTGATAATGAAAAGCGAAGGCGTTCTTTCTGAGACCACTTTATTTGAAAGCGTAAAAGCCCTTTACGCTCAGAATATGTGGGGTGTCGCGGCACTTGTTTTCATTACCTGTATTCTTGTTCCCTTCATCCAGCTTGCAGGTCTGCTGTATATTCTCATACCCATACGGTTGAATCATTCGGCATGGCAAGCGCCATTGCTCTTTCGCTTTTTACGAAAACTGCAGCCATGGGGAATGATGGAAGTGTTTATGCTGGGTATCCTGGTTTCCATTGTAAAACTATCCGATATGGCGGCGGTCATGCCGGGGTTCTCTTTATACGCATTTGCCGCGCTCGTCCTGGTTCTGACCGCGACTGTTTCATCTATGGATCCCTATCTGATCTGGGAAAAAACAGGAGTCCGGCATGACTGAGACGTCCATGATCGCCATGAATTCGTCCCTGACATCATGTCAATCCTGCCATCTTTTATGTCAGATGCCAGAGGTCGATAACTGGCATCATGCTACCTGCCCCCGTTGTGGAGAAAGGCTTCATGTCCGTAAACCCAACAGTATCGTACGCACCTGGGCCTTATTGCTGGCGGCCTATATTCTTTATGTTCCCGCCAATGTATTTCCCATCATGAAGGTCACTACTTTGGGCTACACTGAAAGCGATACCATTCTTTCAGGTGTTTTTTATTTCATTGAAACCGGTTCCTGGCTTATTGCCATTATTATCTTTACCGCCAGTATTTTTATCCCCCTGTTAAAGCTGTTGACACTGACGGGTTTGCTGATTTCGGTCAGAAGAAAATCTCGGTGGCGGCCACGTGACCGGGCCCGGCTTTACCGGTTGATCGAGGGCATCGGTCGATGGTCAATGGTTGATATTTATGTGGTGACCCTGATGGTGGCAATTGTAAAGATCGGTGCCATTGCTTCGATTGAAGCGGCTCCTGCGGCTGTTTATTTCGCGGCAGTGGTGGTCATTACCATGTTTGCCGCTACGAGCTTTGATCCCCGCTTGATATGGGATAATTTGGAGGATACGGATGAGTGATACAGGCTACACGGCAGGCCACGTACCAGAGGCTGCTGAAGCGAATGTCAGCAAAAATCAATCCATATCCATCGTATGGATTGTCCCACTGGTGGCGCTGATTCTCGCCGGCTGGCTGGTGTTTAAGGCCCTTACTGAAAAAGGGCCGGAAATTACAATAACCTTTAAGAATGCGCAGGGCCTTGAAGCAGGTACCACCAAAATCAAATTCAAGGATGTTGAAATTGGACGGGTCGAGGCGATTAATCTGAGTGAGGATTTGTCTCATGTGGTTTTGAAGGCCAGGTTGGTTAAGGGCTCAGAGCATTACCTGACCGATCACACAAAATTCTGGGTGGTCCGCGCCCGTTTGTCCGCCCGGGAAGTCACCGGTTTGAACACGCTTTTTGAAGGCGCCTACATTACCCTTGACCCCGGGAAAATCGGAAAGTTCTGTGAAAACTTTGAGGGTCTCGAACGGCCGCCGGTAGTCACAACGGATCTGCCCGGAAAACATTTTACATTAAAATCAGAACAGCTGGGTTCCATCGATATCGGATCCCCGGTTCACTTTAAACAGATCAATGTCGGGCAGGTCGCCAATTACAAACTGGATGATGACGGCCGGCATGTGACCATAACCGTTTTTATCAATGCGCCTCACGATAAGCTGGTTTACAAATCCACCCGCTTCTGGAACGCCTCAGGTGTGGATGTGAAAATGGATGTGGGTGGTATAAAAATTGACACCCAGTCCCTGGTCAGCATGATGATCGGTGGCGTTGCCTTTTATACGCCTATAAGCGCAGAGCAACTTCAGCCCGCATCAAGTGATGACATTTTTGTCCTCTATGAAAACCGCCAGAAGGCACGGGAACAGGCTTATCCCATAAAACATTACTGGATGCTCAACTTTACAGGTTCCGTAAGAGGCCTTTCGCCGGAATCAACGGTGGAGTTCAAAGGCATTACCATCGGCAAAGTCGTGAGCGTCGCTTCTCATTTTAACATCAACACGGACGATCTTTCTTATGCCATCCCGGTCCTGATTGAAACCGAACCGCAACGGTATTTGAACCTGGAAAACATGAAAAACGAGAAGGAAATGTATCATTTTGCCGATCGTCTGGTGGACAAGGGGCTGCGGGCACAATTGAAAACAGACAACCTGCTCACCGGCCAGTTGTATGTAGACCTGGATTTTCACCCCGAAGCACCGGAGGCAACAATTGACTGGAGCGGCACGTATCCGATACTCCCGACCGTTCCCAAGCCGCTGGATGAACTGACAACTTCCTTGAACCGCATGATTGCCCGTATTGAAAATATGCCCTTTGAGGAAATCGGACAGGAAGCACGGCTATCACTCAAGAACCTGGGCGACGCCATCGGGTCAGCTAAGAATGTACTGAAAAAACTTGATTCCCAGATCGGCCCTGAGGCGGTTTCAGCACTTTCCCAGGCAAATAAAACCCTGGTTTCCATAGAAGAAGTCCTGTCTTCCGATTCACCGTTGAACACCGAGGCGATTCGCATGTTGGAAGAGCTGGCAGATACAGCCCGTTCAATTCGATTTCTGGCTGACTATCTTGAACAGCATCCGGATGCACTGATTTATGGAAAAGGAATGGATAATGAATAAAATTGATGATCAACGGCTCCGCCGAATATGGCACCCGGCAATAATCATATTGATTGTCCTCGTTACTCTGGCCGGCTGTCGGGGAAAAACCCGGCCGATTTCTTATTATACCCTGTCTCCGATTCAGTCGACGGTATCAGATGCCTCCCAACAGCCAGAAAACGATGTTTCAATCGGCGTCGGGCCGATCAGTTTTCCGGAATATATCAACAAACCCCGGATCGCGATCCGCGACAGTTCCACAAAAATCCTGTATTCTGAATTTCATCGCTGGGCGGGGTTTTTGGAAAAAACGTTTCTAAGGGTAGTCGCCGAAGACCTGTCCGTTATTCTCGACACCGACCTGATCGGCATATATCCCTGGAACGGTTCTTTTGAACCCCGATACCAGGTCAAGCTCGATGTTAAACAGTTTGACGGACAATTAAATGGTCAGGTAACGTTAAATGTCGTCTGGCAGGTTGTTGATAATTCTGAAAGCGGCCCTCCCATTGTCCGGCGTTCAGTCATCACTGAACCGGCAGGCGGTCAGGGCCCGGATGATTATACGGCGATGGTTTCGGCCCAGAGCCGAACACTGGAGCAGCTGAGCAGGGAAATTGCCGGTGTGATCAGCAAGGAGTAAACCGGGCGATTTTCCGGATGATTGGTTATTGAACCATGATGCCGCGGCGTTCCATCAGGCTGCCCTCGGCCAGGTAAAGTTTTACCAGGGCGATGCGATAATTTATGACCGCCCGGACTTCGGCGATGCGGCTGATCAGCAGGTCACGCTGGGCCTGGGCCACCAGGAGCGATGTACCGGCGCCGACCTCGAATCGCTCCTTTTCAGCATTGAGCTTTTCCTCTTCGAGTAAACGGGTGGCGTTACTGGCACTGATCTGCTTCCGGGCACGTTCAACTTCATTTGCGGCCAGCCGGACATTCAACTCAACCACCTGTCGCAGATTGGCGACGGATTCCGCTGCCTGCCGGTAAGAAATCCGGGCCGCGTAATCCCTGGCTCTGGCCGTCCGGTCACCGATCAGGCCGTTCAGGCTGACACCGGCAGTGTAATCATAGGTATTTCCATCCAGTTCTTGAAAGGTATCAAAAAAGTTATCAGCGAATCCGGTCCGTCCCAGGCCGACAAAAAAATCCAGTTGCGGCAGCAGCCCGTTCGCCGTCACGATGGTTTCCAGGCGATTCTGCATAAGCCGCAGGCGGGCTTCATTCAAATCGGGTCTGGATTGATCGGCCAGAAGAATACGATCCGCAAGGTCTTTTATCGGTTCAGCCGAAACAAACGGTTCAGAAACCGCTTTGATGTCAAGATCAAAACGGCCGTTTGTACCCGGGCTGATCTTGCGTAAAAGTCGCAGGCGCCTTTCCTCCAGGAGGCTTCGCGCGTCAATCAATGACTGTTCGTGGGTGGCCACCTGGGCACGGGCCGCGGCGGCCTCAGTCTCGGGCAGCAGGCCGACCTCTATTTTCTGTTCAATTTCATCCCGTTGCTGTTTCACCACGGCCAGGGAACTTTCAAAAATAGCGATTTCTTCTTCCGCAAGTACATATTGCCAATAAGCGATTTCACTGTCGGCCAGCAACGTCTCGATGTAGGCCCTGAGTTCGTAGATACTGGCACTTACACCCAGTTCCGCCTGACGTACACCGGCCAGGTTAACCATCGGGCTGAAGCCACGCAACAGGGCCTGGGTAATACTCAAACCGATCCGGGCGGTCTGCTGGTCCGGCGCCCGGTCAGATGTTTCCCGCTCATGACTGACAGTCGTTTCAATGGTGGTACCGGTCGGCAATTGCTGCCGAATCCCGATAAGGCTTTCGGTTTCAGTCCCTTTTACACCGAACTGTTCTCCGGTGGCCCGAGACGTTTCACTGGCTTTTTCTTTAAAATAGGTCCACTGAGCGAACCATTCCGGATCATAGGCACCACGTTCGATCTGTTCGAACGCCCCGGCCAGCGCCGGGTTTAATCTATTCACCCTGAGGTCCCGATTGTTTTGCAGGGTCAATATGGCCATCTGCTCAATGGTCAGTTTTAAGGTACCATCGGCCGAAGATATTTCCGGTAGCAGTTCCGCCGAGGCAGGGGTTTTCACGTATTCCGGAACATCCACTGCCGCAGCGGCCGGCGTGCCCGCATCAAGCCCTTTGATATCTTCGAGGGGGGGGCGGGAAGCGGTTTTAAAAACAGTCCATTGATCCACCGGCGCACATCCGATGATCAACATTGATAATAAAAACAGTATTCCGGCAACCGGGCCGTTACAATGCATCAGCTTCACTTTTCAACGCTCCGCATATTTTTGGTGAAATAATGAATAAATGGTCGGGATCAGCAGTAACGTAATGAGGGTGGAAGCTGTCAGTCCGCCGACCACGGCTCTTGCCAGTGGCGCCTGGGCTTCGGCCCCCTCGCCTATTCCCATGGCCAGTGGCAGTAAGCCGAGAATTGTCGTCAGAGTTGTCATCAGAATCGGCCGCAATCTCCTGCGTCCGGCTTCCAGAAGGGCTTCCCGGATATCCAGGCCCTGCCTGTTGAGCCGTTCAGCCTGATCCACCAGCAGGATGGCGTTATTGACGACGATGCCTCCCAGCATAATACAACCGATATAGGATTGAACGTTCAAGGTTGTGCCGGTAAGAAAAAGCGTCAGTAACACGCCAACCGCCGCAACCGGAACGGAAAACATCACCACCAGTGGATTGACAAAAGATTCATACTGACAGGCCAGCACCATATACACCAGTATCAGGGCCAGCAGGAACGAAATCATCAGTTCCCGGGATGCTTTTTTCTGTTCTTCGAAATTTCCGGCCACCGCCAGATCGTAACCGACCGGCCGTGCCAGGGTGCCCAGCACGGATTCCACATCCGCGGCAACGGATCCAAGGTCACGGTTGGAGACATTGGCGGAAACCGTCACCAGTCGCTGCTGGTCTTTGCGATTAATGACAACCGGGCCGAGGCTTTTTTCGGTGGTCACGAAATTGCGCAGGGCGACCTGGTGACCGTCCGGCGAGGTCAGTGTCAAATCGAGGATGTCATCCAAAGAGGTTTTTTCCACGTCTTTTAACTGGACGAAAATACGATAAGCGTTTCCTTCCGACCGGAACTCGCCTACTTTTGATCCCGCGACGGCGGTTTCAAGAATACCGGTCACATCGCGGATACTCAGTCCCAGATCGGCGATCTTGTCCCGATCCACATGAAAGGACTGCTGGGGCATGCCGCTGTCCCGGCTGATTTCCACGTCGGTGATGCCAGGCACGTCAACAATTGACTTCGCTACCCGGTCAGAAAGGGCCTTGAGGATATCAAGATCGTTTCCACGGATTTCTATGACCAACCCCTCATCACCGCCGACAAGCCGATCCAGAAGAAACTGGCCCTGGGGTGCGCGGACACGGATCTTCATGCCTGCAATTTTACCTGTCAGCCGCTGTCGAAGATCATCGGCTATTTCCACGTTGGACCGTTTCCGTTGGGAAGATGACGTCAGTGAAAGTCGGATTTCCCCGGACGAATCCCTTCCACCCCTGACACTGACAACAGAAGAAACGATTTCCGGAACAGCCGAAAATACCAGCTGTTCCATCAAGCGGGTCTGTCGGTCGAGAAGGCTCAGGCGTGTCCCGATTTCCATCTCACCGGAAATTCGCACTTCTCCCTCATCACTGGGCGGCAGGAACTCGCTGCCGATCAACGGCAGTAACAGCAGGCTGGCTGCGACAATTAACGCTGCGGTGGTAACGGTTAAAAGACGGTTGTCGAGGACCCGAACCAGGGCGGATCGATAGTTGGCGTTCACCCGGGAGAAAAATGATTCCGAAACTCCTGAAAACATTTCAAACAGTCGCTTGACCCCGGAAAACCTTTTCCCATACGCATCATGAGAAGCACCAAACAGCCTGGCGGTCATCATGGGTACCAGGCTCAGGGATACCAGTAGTGAGCAGGACAGGGAAAAGATGATCACGTAAGCAAGTTCCGTAAACAGTATACCGGAAACACCGCGCACAAAAACCAGGGGCAGAAAAATCACCAGGGTCGTGATGGTACTGGCCACAATGGCGGGTGCGACCTCTCCGGCCCCTTCGACAGCCGCGACTTCAGATGTCTCGCCGTTTTCCGTGTGCCGCCGGAAAATATTTTCCAGTACCACGATAGAGCTGTCCACCATCATGCCGACACCCAGAGCCAGTCCGCCCAGGGTCATCAGGTTGAGGGTGAAACTACCGAAATATATCAATGTAAAGGTGGCCACGATGGATATGGGAATGGACAGGGAAATAACAATGGTGCTGCGGATGTTTCTTAAAAAAAACAGCAGGACCAAAACGGCCAGCAGGCCACCATACAAGACGGAACGGGCCACATTGGCGATGGAACGTTCGATGAAATTTCCCTGGTTAATAACCGGTACAATATTCATCTGGGGAAAAGCGCGATTGGCGGATTCTATTTCCGCCAGAACCCGTTTGGTCACCTCTACCGTGTTGGCATCCCCCTGCTTCCGGATAGCGACTCTTATACCCCTGACATGATTGACCCGGATAACCCGGGAAATCTTTTCATAGGTGTCTTTAACGATGGCAATCTGACCCAGGGTCACAGCAGCACCGTCCTGCAGGTCGACAACGGTGTTGCGGATCTCATCGATATTGGTGAATTCTGCTGGCGCGCGGAGCGTAATCTCATAACGGCCCTGCTCGATAGTGCCGGCCGGGAGATCAAGGTTGGCGTTCCTGATGGCTGAAACAATTCTGTCCAGGGGAATGCCCAGAGCCCGGATCCGTTCATGATCCAGCTCGATCCGTATTTCACGGTTGTATCCGCCCCACAGATCCACCTGCGCCACACCCGGAATACGGGCAAAACGATACCGGATACGATCTTCAATCAACCGGGTCAATTCCACCGGATCAAGGCTGCTGGAAATGCCCAGCAACATGACCGGAAAACTGTTGATGTCGAATTTCCGGATGCTGGGACGGACGACATCCTCCGGCAGTTCGTTTAATTCGTTTTCAATAATCGATTGAACATCAAGAGCGGCGGTGTCGATATCCGTGCCCCAGGAAAACGTGATGCGGATGGCGCTTCGGCCTTCGGTTGATTCAGAGGTTAGTTCGGCCACTCCCGGAACAGTGGCAATAATCTCTTCTAAAATCTGTGTCACCAGCTTTTCCATCACCTCGGGGCTGGCCCCTTCGTATTCCGTGCGAACCGACATTGTCGGCATTTCGATGTCGGGAAGCATATCAATACGAAGCCGACTCAGCGAAACGACCCCGAGAACGACAACAATAAGGGTGACCATGATGGTGAATATCGGTCGATGAACGCTGAAACGCGGCAGATTCATTATTGTGGCGTCTCCCTGCTGCCGGTATTCATTTTTTCCACTGACTCGGAAATGGTAATAACTGAGCCATCGTTTAAAAGCTGCTGGCCAAGCGTAACAACCTTTTGAGGAAGTTTCAGGTCGGACAAAAAACGGTCATCTATCTGCACCATGCCACTGTCAAGGATGCCTGTCTTCACCAGTCGCCAGGAAACCGTCTGGCCACCGTTATCGACCACGAAAATGCCGGTTTTGTCATCCCGGCTGGTCAGGGCCTGTTCCGGTACGATAACCGCATTTTCGATCCGGTCCAATACAATCGTCACCCGGATAAACATTCCCGGTTTCAGCAGGCCCTGATTGTTTTCGATTTTCAATTCGACTTTTGCCTGTCGAGAATTTCTACCAAATACCGGTGAAATCCGGTCAATAAGGGCCTTAAACCGGGTATCCGCAAAGGCATCTGTGACCAGGGAAGCCATTTGCCCTACCTTGAGGCTGGCATAGTCCTTTTCCGTTACATAGATGACACCAATCATGGGATCCAGCGAAACGATGGAAAGCAAGGGGGCATTGGCGGCCACGGTTTCTCCTTCGTCTACAAACCGCTCGGACACGATGCGGGAGCTACCTTCATCCGCCCAGGAAGCGCTGATTTCGGTATATCCAAGGCGAATCCTGGCGGTTTCCAGCAAAGCCTCCGCCCTGTTCACCCGGGCACGGGCCACTTCACGGGCGGCCTGTTTGGAAAGCTGATCGGCTTTAGCACCGTCAAACTGAGAGTCGGACGCGACACCCCTGGAACGAAGGGTATCAAACCTTTTTAACTCACGCGCTGCGATTTCCAGTGCATTTTCCGCCTCCACCAGGTTGGCTTTAGCCACCTGCAAATCGGCTTCCGCCAGGGCGACCGACTGGAGGAACTCATCATTGTCCATCTGGGCCACCACCTGCCCTTTCTCAACGATATCTCCAAGGTCCGCGTATACCCGCTCCACGCGGCCACTGACCTTTGGTGCGATCACAAATTCAGCAACCGGTTCCAAAGATCCGCTGAATATGCGGCGCAGCTCGATGGGGCCTCTTTTGATGACGCCGATCTCTACTGGAGCGGAATCCCTTTGTCCGGCCTGGCCGGTTGTTTCCCGATCATTGTACAACCGGTTGATAATGATTAAAAAAAAGCCGGCCGCCAGAATACAGGTGATGATGATTGTTTTTCGAAAAGAACGTGATTCCATGAATATTTATCTTTTCTTGTTTTAGTTATTCACAAGCAGAAGGGAAAAACCGTAATCCCAAAATGCACTAAAGAGATTGATATGTATTTTATTGAATTAGGTTGATTTTTAAAAGCATTTACTTAATATATTTTGTCAGACACATTTTGAGAAAACAAGAACCTCACAGAAACGAAAGGGAGATCATGACCGATTCTGCAAGCGATATCATGGTTCGGGATTTTGATTCTATTGATGAAAACGCCCCGGTAGTAGAAGCCATCACAAAAATTATGGCCGGCAAACTGCGCCAAACCGGTTATAAAACCGTCAGCCTGATGGTAATCAACGAGTTGGGACAATTGGTGGGCGTGATTACCATGTTTGATATTCTATACCATTTAAGACCCGGCTTTTTAAACTACGATCTCGGGGGAAACGCCGTGCCCTGGGAAGGACTTTTTGAACCGGCCCAGCGTGAACTAAAAGGAAAACGGGTCAAACAGATCATGAGCCAGGGCGTCGTTACCGCCAACCCGGATGACCATGTCATGGCCCTGCTCGACCGCATGGTGAAAAACAAATACCGCCGGCTGCCGGTGGTGAAAAACGGCCGCCTTGAAGGTGTTGTCTATATCGGGGATATTTTTCATTATCTCTTTAATCGGTAACGGCTTGTCTTTATGAACATTTGGAAATTTTGGCCTTTCTCAATTCTTAGGTACCGGGTGGTTAAGTGTTTATTAGTCATCTCCATCCGCAAGCCTCGATCACATAATCATTTAACCACATAATAACCTCTACCTAAAACTTTAAAACGCTAACACCATAAACCTTAACCACAAAGTTTAAACTCCGATCTGGCCCCAGCGAAGCTGGCTAAACACTGTCCTTAAGCCCCGATCACTTAACCACATAAACACATAATCACATAACCACTTAACCTAAATCCCTAACACCTAACACCTTAATCACCTAATACCCTAACACTCTAAAACCCTAAAACCTTCTAAAAGAATACCTGCCACCGCATCTGGTAAATATCCGCTTCCGCGTCCTCAATACCTGCCGCGGCAAGGCTGTCTTCTACATCAATATGAACATAGTTAAAACTCCAGCGAAGGTTCTGGTTGATATACCAGTTCAATGCCAGGGTAACATCTTTCATCTCACCGCCGTAAAGCAGATGGTCGTTTAAATCAACATCCGCATATCGCACCGCCGCTTCCCAGGCACCCCAACCGCCCCGATCCGGTTCAAAAGGTGATGTGACATCCACCAGGGAAAACTCGGCCCCGTCATTCCCTTTTAATTTATACTTTTTGTGTTCCCCGGTTAAAAAATAACTGGCCGTCAGGTAATATCCCTTCAACTCAGGATCATCAAAAGCTTCCGAATCAACACGGGTATACCAGTATTCTGCTTGAAGGCAGAAAGGCCCCAGTACAATCGCTGCTTCCGGTCCCAGCATGTCGGCGCTGTCGGCGGGTATATTACCGGTGTCAATGGGTCGAAAATCAGAAACGTGAAGTTCAGGTCGTTTGCGGAACCGCAGACCGTCATCAGCGATCTTATGGCTGTAACCAAGGCCCAGATGCAATAGTTTACTACCGTCGTCCGCATACCAGGGCGTGATGGTGACCCGGCCGGTTATATTGTAATCGCCGTTCTTGGTGTACCCCTCGGCACCGGCATCGGTCTCCTTGAAAATACCCAGGCTCCAGCTTACACGTGGATGATCAAAAAAATTCAAAAAACGGATGCCGATGTTCCTGCCGGGAACGATGCCATCCGGAAGCGCCCGCTCCATAACCGGCATATAAAGCCGACTGTCCAGTCTCTCCAGTGAAAACGGCTCCTTGGTATGACCGATCCGCATCCGGCCCAGATAGGCAAGGCGCTGGAATTCAATCCAGTTCTCCTGAAAAGCCACATCGCCGGCTGAAAAATCAAATTCATTGCTGAAAGCAAATCTGTCATAAATCAATCCGGTGATGTGAAGCCGTGTCTGCCGGAACTCGACGCCGGTTCCCTCAAAAGCATTGCCGTTTGCATCCGCCGCCGCTTCCATTTGCCTGTCACTGCTGACATGTGCCGCGTCGATCATGATCCGGCCGCCGATCTGGAATTTAAAAAGACCGTCATCCGAATCGACATGAAGTACTTTATCAAAGGTTGTTGAAAATCCCCGGTCTTCTTTTGCGGCCTTTTGTTTCAGTTCTTCATACTTTTCATCTGTGATGTCTCCACGAGAATGCAGAATCTCCAATATTTCCTGCGTTATCTCAGCGCCGTTCGCTTCCGGCAGGCTGGGGAAAAGAATAAACATACCGAATAAAACCGTTACGCCCGCAATAAACAGAATCCTTTGCATCAGTTTTCTCCTTAAATGTAAAAACGTGGTGTAACATAACCTTACAATCTGTCAAACAATAATAATGAAATATCTTTTTGTTCAATTCTAAATCGCTAACGTCAGGCTGTCCCCGGACAGATACAACTTACTCAAATTAATAAGTAATAATCGATATTGTAAGTTCACTCATATCTCTTCATGAATTGTTCTTTTCAGTAATAGTGCATTTGCCGTGCCAACCCTCACCCTTCCGATTTTGATCAAAACCTCTCAGCCTGAAAAATTAACGCTTCCAACGAACAAGAGTACAATCCATTGTTATTTATCGGTTTGGTTCCGGACCCGGTCCGGTTGGGACGTTTAAAACCTTTTATCCTTCTGCACCCCATACCCACTTAATCACTTAAACACCTAAACACTAATCCATTAATGCCTTTCCATCACAAACAACAAAAAGGCTAAATCTTTAATACATAACACTTTAAAACCTAAAACCTGTTTTCAATCACCTTTTCATTGACACCCCGACGTTTTCATCATACTAACGGGATTAAAATCTCAATCTCAGGAACACCCCAGAATGTTTGAAAAAACAAAAATAAAAGAGATCTTAAACGAATTTCCGGATCTATCCCGGGAGATGGCCGAAAGGATATATACCTCCCGCCTTATCGGGGAAAAACCCGAATGGGTCCTCCACGGCGGCGGCAACACTTCAATCAAGCTGACAGGCCCTGACCTGTTCGGTGAAGACCGTGACGTTATTTTTGTCAAAGGCAGCGGTGTTGACATGGCGGCCATTAAAGCCGACGATTTTACCGGACTTGACCTTGCTTCCCTCAAACGACTTCGTCAATTACCCCGGTTAAGCGACGATGAGATGGACAACCAGCTGAGGCTGAGCAAGCTGCGGGCAGACGCACCGGATCCCTCGGTGGAAGCCTTGCTGCACGCGTTTTTACCTCACAGATTCATCGACCATACCCATGCCGATGCCATACTGGCTATGACCAGCCGGGATGAAGCCGAAAGCCTGATCGTGAGTGTTCTGGGCGATAAGGTATGCGTCATCCCTTATGAAAAATCAGGACTCCCACTGGCATCAGCCGCGGTAACCGCCTGGGAAAAAAACCCTGAAGCCGAAGCCATTATCGTACTGCATCACGGCATCTTTACTTTTGGAGAAGATGCCGAAACCGCTTTTCAGCGTATGGCCGACTATGTTGCCCGGGCTGAAAAATGGCTGGCGGAACAGTCACCTGTGGAATTGAAATGGTCTGCCGTTATCCGGAATGACAGCGCCATTCCCAGAATCGCCCAGATTATTCGCAGCACATGTGCCGTAACGGAAAGCCCTGATCATGTCAATACGCTGCTGGTCGATATTCGCGATCATGATGAGATAATCGAAATTTCTTTAAGCTGGGAAGTTGAAAATATCTGTTCTTCCGGGGTGTTGACACCCGACCATGTCATCCGGACCAAAAATCGGTACGTGTATATTGATTATGTGCCTGATGACGACGAAGAACTGACGGCCCTGATTACAAAAAGAATCAATGCTTTCAAGGCCGATTACGAAACATATTTTAAAACGTTTCAAGAAGATCCCGACAAAACCATGCTGGATCCAAAGCCCCGGGTGTTTCTGGTGGCCGGAGCCGGGTTGTTTGCTCTGGGCGAGACAAGAAAGGCGGCAAAAATCGCTGCTGATATTGCCGAACATACCATCATCACCAAATTTCGGGCAGGCATGGAATCTTATACGCCAATTGATGAGGCCCATATATTTGACATGGAATACTGGCCTCTCCAGTTGAAAAAATTGAAAACAAAAGCCCCTCCCCCCCTGCAGGGGAAAATCGGCCTTGTCACAGGCGCTGCCGGCGCCATTGGATTCGGCATTGCCGACCGTCTCCTGGCAGCGGGAGCGGCAGTGGTCGTCTCAGATATTGATGAAACCGGACTGGAAAATGTGCGTCGGATCCTGGCTGACCGGTATGACAAAGACCGGGTCGCCGCCATTCATTTTGACGTTACCCGGGAAGAAAGTGTCCGGTCCGGCATGGAAAAAGCCTGCCTGGCATTTGGTGGAATGGACATCCTGGTGCCCAATGCCGGGACAGCTCATGTGGCAAAAATAGAAGATCTTGATTTCGATAAATTTCAAAATGTTACAAACGTAAACCTCATGGGTACGTTCAATGTAATAAAGGCCGTAATACCCGTCTTCAAACGACAAAACACCGGCGGCAACATCGTGGTCATCAGCACCAAAAATGTGTTTGACCCTGGTGCTGCTTTTGGCGCCTACAGCGCCTCAAAGGCGGGAGCCCATCAGATGGCCCGGATCGCCGCCCTGGAGCTGGCCGAACTGGGCGTTCGGGTCAATATGATTAATCCTGATGCTGTTTTCGGGGATGAAGCCGTCCCTTCGAAACTCTGGGAAATGATCGGCCCCGACCGGATGAAAGCCCGTGGACTTGATCCAGAGGGACTGAAAGCCTATTATCGGCAACGAAACCTGTTGAAAATTACGGTAACAGCAGAACATGTCGGCAATGCCGTGGTATTTTTCGCCACCAACCAGACACCTACAACCGGGGCCGCGCTTCCGGTGGACGGTGGCGTACCGGCGGCGTTCCCGAGATAATAAAGGTACAAAATGGAACTGCTTCACATCGCCCTTGTCAATTCCTCAGAGAAAAACAGCGATTTGTTTTACAAAGACTTGTTGGGATGTGAAAAAAAACCACCGCGCCAGGTTCCGGCCACCCTGATGAAATCGTTGTTCAACCAGGATGAAGTCGCCACCATTATCAATTATGTTCACAAAGATGGCCTTGTTTTTGAAGTTTTTATCATGGCCGTCAGGGAACTCACCCCTGTCTCTCATGCCTGCCTGAAGGTAAAAGCGCACGATGGTTTTTTGACAACCTGTAAAAAAATGAACATTTCCATCCGCCGTTTTGTAAAAGATGACGGCGACAGTATCGTTTTTATAGAGGATTTTGATCAAAATTTATTTGAAATAAAATAGAAAACTTCAATAATTACTCATTGTAAGGAGGTATACCATGCCTGATGTTGATGATGTCAAAGAAGGGAAAAA
Source organism: Desulfosudaceae bacterium (assembly GCA_963674745.2). Taxonomy (GTDB): domain Bacteria; phylum Desulfobacterota; class Desulfobacteria; order Desulfobacterales; family Desulfosudaceae; genus JBFMDX01. The sequence goes on from CAXXDV010000003.1 coordinate 1,437,701, forward strand.
CTATTATACGGACAAACCCCAGGAATGTGACGGCTTTTTTCTTAAAGGCTGCAACTCCCTGGACTGGGGAATGAAAAACCGGCTGGCCCGGATATTCAACCCGGAAAGCGGCCGAACCGTCATGCTGGCCGTCGATCACGGTTACTTTCAGGGGCCGACCACCGGCCTGGAACGGATCGATATCAACATCCTGCCCCTGGTTCCTTATGCCGATACCCTCATGCTCACCCGGGGCATCCTCCGGAGCATCGTGCCGCCATCTTCAACCATTCCCATTGTACTGCGGGCTTCCGGCGGCACCAGTATTCTTTCTGAACTGTCCAACGAAAAAATTGCCGTGGACATCGAAGATTCCATCCGACTCAATGTCTGCGCCATGGCCGTGCAGGTGTTTATCGGCGGGGAATACGAGCGCCAATCCATCATTAACATGACCAATCTGGTGGATCTGGGAAATCGCTACGGTATTCCCACCCTGGCCGTTACCGCAGTGGGTAAGGACATGGCCAGAGACGCCCGCTACTTCCGGCTGGCCACCCGCATCTGCGCCGAACTGGGGGCGACCTACATCAAATCCTACTATATTGAAGAAGGCTTTGAGACCGTCACCTCATCCTGCCCTGTCCCCATCGTCATGGCCGGCGGTAAAAAAATCCCCGAACTGGATGCCCTGACCATGGCCTACAACGCGGTTCAACAGGGCGCCGCCGGTGTGGATATGGGTCGTAATATCTTTCAGTCAGAAGACCCCATTGCCATGATCCAGGCCGTTCACAGCGTTGTGCATAAACTGGAGAAACCGGAAAAAGCCTTTGATATGTATAATACGTTGAAGAATGAAAAATGACCTGAAAAATATTGACATCAAAGGAAGCTGTTGTTAGAAACAAAGTTTGCTGATTTGACTTTTTATTTAACCTTTGAACCAATTTTTGAATGAAAAAGGAGCTTCTGTAAATGACGAAACATGTCCCTCTGCCCAAAGATACCAAGGCTTTTCACTGTGCCAACTGCGGTGCTGTAGCACTTGATCAGAATAATATATGCAATCCTGCCGGAAGAATAACAAAAATTGACTGGTGCGGCTCCAAGGACCTGCCGCCCCCTCAGGCCTGCCACAACCGTGTCAACAATGACCGCTATTCATGTAAAAAATGTGGTAAAACCGCCATCAACCCGGCCCTGCTCTGTGAACCGGAAAAAATGGAACTGGCATAATAAATAATACGATACCGGGAGAGATATGCTTCTCTCCCGGTATTTTGTTTCTCCCGCAATCGTTTCACCCCATTTTCATCACGAATTTTTCAAACCGTTAACACCACCTTTATCCCGACCTGGTCCAGGTTGTCGATATCAATAATATATCCGTTATAAAAAAGATATTTTCTTCATTTCGAGATTGTTATATAAAAATGATCATAAGGGGGGCATATTTAACCACATCTTATTCCTCTTTATTTTCGTCTCAGACATTCAATCGCCTCTTTTGTTTGTTGATCGATAAGCGGAATGACGGACAGCCGCTTTAATCTCAATAGCGTGAGGTGAAAAATGAACAATATGGCGCTCAATTTGGCGCTCGTTCACGATAAAACCCATTCATTCGGCGATTTCCGCAGATTGTTTTTAAAAATCTTTTTTGTTTTTCCTGTTGTGTTTTTTTTATTCGTTCTGACAGGCCTGGCCGAAGACACAACTATCGGGAAATTATATGATTTCCAGGGCCGGGTAAGTATCTCGAAAAATAACGGCCAATCCTTTCTTCCGGCTGAAAAAGAAGCCGGGCTGCACGAAGGGAATATTGTCAGGACCGGGCCTAAAAGCCGCGCGTTTATTCTTCTGGCTGATCAGAGCCTGATGACACTGGCCGAACAGAGTGAAGTTGCCTTAACCCGAGTGATGATTTCCGGCAATACCGGTTGGGGCCAGATGATCAACACCGCCCTGACCAGAGCCGTTTATTCAGCCTACAAACTGTTCAACGGGAAAATGCGCATACGCGCCTTTTATGCCATGGATATTGAGACCCCGACATCGGTAATCGGCGTTCGAGGCACCGAATTCGGCCTGGAAGTCACGCCAACCGGCGATACCATGCTGGCCATGCTGGAAGGAAGCGCCAGAATGTCAAACGACTATGGTTCGGTAATGGTCAATTCCGGTGAACAGGGCATGGCTGAAAAGGGTAAGGCACCTGTCAAACGGATTCTGGTAAACCCGGCGGATGCCGTGCAATGGTCCCTTCACTACCCGGTTGCACCTTATTTAAAAGACTATGCCCTGGTTTCAGGCAACCGTGAAGTACTTGCATCTGAACTTGAAAAAATCGACCGGCTGCTGGCAGACCAGCCCGGCAGCCTGACGCTGTTGATAAAAAAAGGCCGGATTCTTTATGATCTGGACGTCGTCGATGAGGCGCAAACGATATTTAAGCAGATGCTCAAGAAGAAGGCCATGAGCTTCCAGGCACTGGAAGGATTGGGATGGTGTTCTCTTAGACAGGACATGCCCGAACAGGCCATCGCGTATTTCAAGCGGATGTCCACTCCGACCGAGTTGTCGATAATCGGTCTGTCCCTGGCATACCAGCGCCTGTCAAAAACAGAACAGGCACAAAAGATCCTTTTTCAGGCGCTTGACAGAAAACCCATTCGGTCTCACGCACTTATCCTTGCCAGGGCCGCTGAAACAATGCTCATGTCCGGCAACCCGGGAAAAGCCCTCGATCTTATACATGAGTCCCTCGCGGAACAGGAAAATGCCCTGGCTTATCGACTGCTGTCAACCATTATGATCGTACAGAATAAAAATGATGCGGCCCTGTCAGCCGCTCAAAAAGCCGTTGCCCTGAGCCCCTGCTCCAGTGCGGCCCATGTCGACCTGGCCTGGGTCTATCAGGCCCTGTTTCAACTTGACCGGGCACTGGCGGAAACATCCCGGGCGCTCGCCCTTGACCCGGATAACATCAGGGCGCTGCTGACATACAGCCGGCTGCAATTCGGTTTCGGATACCTGGAAATAGCCGAAGACCATGTTGACAGGGTGCTGGCCCGGTCTTCACAAGAACCGGAAGCCTGTACATTAAAAGGCTTTCTCTGCCTGGCCAGGCGGCAGACGGATAAAGCCATGAACTGGTTCAACAAGGCCCGTGATCTTGACAGCGGGCAGTCCCGTCCTCACCTTGGCCTGGGAATCGCCTTAATCCGTCAGGGGGAAACCCCTGAGGGTATACAGGAAATGCTCATTGCCGCCCTGCTCTCTCCCAATGAGTCGCTTAATTTCAGTTATCTGGGCAAGGCCCTGTATCAAAACGGCGATTTCAAAGGCGCTGAAAAAACCCTGATCCGGGCCAAACAGCTTGATCCCAATGACCCGTCACCATACCTTTATGCCGGGATCATGAAGACCGATTTAAACCAGGTGGCTGACGGCATCCGTGAACTGGAAAAAGCCGTGGCGCTGAACGACAACCGGGCCGTATACCGGTCCCGCTTTCTTCTGGACCAGGATCGGGCGGTTAAAAATGTAGACCTGGCAAGGACTTACGCCTCCCTGGGTTTGTCCGCCATGGCCCGGAACCGGGCCCTTCTGTCTTTAAAAGACGATCCCAACAACAGCGCCGGCCACCTGTTTATGGCCCGGTCCCTGATCTTTGAGAACGATCGCGGTGAAGCCGGTGCCAGCGAACTGCTGAAATTTTATCTGCTGCAGCCGGTCAACAAAAACTCGTTTAACACGTTCAACGATTACACCTCTTTTTTCGAGAAACCAGATCTGAACATCGGTCTGGATATATTCGGCGGTAATCACGGCACCGGAGATTATATGGCGGATTTTACCGGCAGTCGGCATAATATCGCCGGCCGTCAGCTTTTTCAGTATTACACCACTGATGGCTACCGGGACGATAATTTTAACCGCTACGCGTTAAGTCACACGGTTTTGAAATTTCAGCTCGGCCTGAATCATGATTTTCTCTTACTGGCCGAGACTTCCGATGGTAAAAACGGCGACCGCTTCGATGATGCCATGGCCGATGCCGTGATGGATCCGGACTACACCGGCGAAAACACCATCTCCAGGATGACGCTGGGTTATCATGCCCGACTGTCGCCGGGGTCCGACGTCATGGTCGTGGCCCAGAAACACTCCAAAAAGAGCGACACTTTCGACGGCCCGGAAAACGAAAACTGGTCATTGGATTTTTTGGGTGATGAGTTCTGGCTGGTTGAACCGGCCGGCACTGATGGCGACTGGGAGGATCATGTATGGCAGTTGTCGGCAGTGCATCAGCTTTCCCTGGGCAGCCACAAAATCGCCTATGGCGCGGAATATTTTAACAGCCGCAGTAAATATTCATCGTTATCGATAAAAAATTATTCTCTGCTGTATTACCCGGAACTTAGCTATATAGCCGTTGAAGAGCCGTACCGGGGACGCATCAAGCCTGAATACTACGCCTTTTTTTTACATGACACCTGGCACATCCTCCCGCAATTAATGCTGGACGCCGGTCTTTTTTACGAGGATGCCAAAACCGGTCTGGTACCGCCGATACTTTCTTCAAACACGTTTGACAGCGACCACCTCAGTCCCCGCATCGGCTTGATTTACAGTCCCGCAAGGCGCCATACCTTCCGTCTGGGATATTATCAATATCTGCAGAACATCTCGATTGCCCTGGAGAGGCTGCAACCCACCGATGTGGCCGGGTTTACGATCGGCCATAACGCCCTGCCCGGATCCATGCACAAAGAAGTAGCGGTTGCCTGGGATGTGCAGATCAGCGACCGGTCACATTTCAGCACCCGTGTTTTTAATCGTAAGCGACAGGAAAAGATGGATACCCTGTTTACCGATGAATTTGTCACCAAGACCCGTCGTTTCTATGGCGTGGAAGCCGAATGGAACCGGATGTTCCTTTCCTTCTTCGGCCTTAATCTGTCCTGCGCTTACATCCAAAACCGGGAGGAGGCATTCGATATCGGTTACCTTGTCAACCCCAAAAGACGAAGAGACGATTATCTGGTCCGACTGGCCTTTTACTTTCATCACCCCACCGGCTGGAAGGCAAGCCTCGAACTGTCACATATAAACCAGGAGCTCAAAGACGCGGATGAATATGAAGTTGAAGAGCCCTCTTCCTTTGAGTTGGTAAATCTCAGCGTCAGCAAAGAGCTTTTAAACAAGCGGATGTCCCTCGGGATGGACGTCAACAACCTGTTTGACAAGGAATTTAACCTGATCACCGATTACCTTCAAACGGATTCACCCATTCCGGCAAGAGAGATCCTGTTTAAATTGAGTTGTATTTTTTAACCGGCCGCTTAATATTCCCCGGCTGAAATCTTTTTGACAAAAGCTTCGGTTATCTCGTCACGGGCTTTACGATGGGCAACATTCTTATGGCTGCCGGTAATCACGATCATCAAAGCCGGCGCCAGGATAAAATCAGCCAGCAAAGCGAACATAATGGCCATGGCGGTAAAAATACCAAACCGGATGGTGTGGGACAGGTGAGCGAAAACAGTTACAATAAACCCGAGGCTGAGCACGATGGAGGTTACCATCATGGCCCGCCCCACGCCGGACAGGGTGATATTCACGGCCGCGTAGGCATTGCCGGTTTTCAGGTAATATTTTCGGAAATTGTAAATAAAATGCACGGTATCATCCACCACCAGCCCCATGGCGATACTGGCGATCATCAGCGAAGTCATATCCAGGGGCACATCGATCGCACCCATAATACCCAGTGTCATCAGAATGGGCAGCACATTGGGAATCATGGAAAACAGGCCGGTTTTCACTTCGCCCACCAGCAGGATCATCATTACGGCAATGATAACAAACGCCAGAAGATAACTCCTGGTCATGCTGCCCAGGGCCGCGGATATGGTCCGGGCCAGCAAGGCCGACATACCGGTGATATGGATTTCGGCCCGGTCTTTGAACATAATACCCAGATATTGATTCAGGTAGCCGACAAACTCATTCACATAAACCGAATCCACCCAAAGGATTTTAACGGTTACCCGTGTTTTGGAAAACTGCGAATCCACGATGGTTTCCAGGTCGTCCGACCCTGAATTTTCAAACAGCAAAAACTCCTGAGCAATGGTGTTGTAATCCTGTGGAACACGGTAAAAATCCGTCTTGTTTTCGTTTAAGGCCTGATGGGTTTCCTTGAGGATATCGTTAATGCTGCCGACATGACCGATGGTGATATGGGGGAAGTCCAAGCGTTCCAGGTCCACTGTCAATCGTTCGATGCGGTTTAAAATATCCGGGTCATAAATGCCGTTTTCCCGGCCGGTATCGATGATAATTTCGATGTTCAAGGCACCGTTCAAGCGGTCGTTTACCACTTCGATATCATGACGTATCCTCATGGATTTGGGGAAATAACTGAGCACGTAATCGGAATATCGAAGGTCAAAAAGAAAATAAAGACTGATGGCAAAGGCCACAAGACTGACGATGATAATGCGAATGGGATAACGGGTGGAAAATCGCGCCGCCCAGTTCAGAAAAATATCCATCACCGTCCGATGGACTTCCGGTTTTACGGTTTTCGGTACCCTGGGCTTGACCGGTACCAGGGCGACCATGGCGGGCAGCATGATGACCGTGTACAGCAACGCCATCACCACTCCGGCAGCCGCGAAAAAGCCCAGCTCTCCCATGGCGGTCAGTTCGGCTGTGGCAAAGGAAAGCAGGGCCGCCGCCGTGGTCAGGGTCGTCAGCACCACGGCCAGGCCGGAATGGCCCATGGCATAGGCAATGGCGTCTTTTTTATTGTGTCCCCGGTCTATCTGCTTATAAAAAATAGACAGAATATGAACGGAATCGGCCACGCCAACGGCCAGCAGAAAGGCCGGCAGCACCGTGGTGGTCATTTTTACGGAAACACCGGTCCAGCCCATGAGCGACAGGGCTGAAAAAGAGGCCGCATTGACGATTACCTGTGGCAGCAGCACACCGGAAATCCGGCGGAACATCAGCGCCAGAAAAATCATGATCACAGCAAAACTGAGTCCAAAGCACAGCTTCAGATCTTTCATGGTATACTGGTTGAAAACCGACATGATGACCGGCGCGCCGGTAAACGCCAGAGAAAAATCAGGCGCGTCATATTCATCCATTACCGCTTCGATGGTCTTGACCAGCTCTTCGTTCTGCTCTTCGGATAAATACCGCTTTTTTTCAGCGGTTTGGGGTTCCGCAGAAAAGTCGGTATCATCAAAACCGTCCAGCACATCAAGGGTGTCCATAGTTTTGGTATGATAAACTTCAGGCTTTATCACCACGGCGGTGGTATGACCATCAGAGGAGATGATCTGGTTGCGGTAAAACGGGTTTTCAAGGACCAGTTTTTTCAACGCCGCAAAATCGACCTGCCGCTCTTCCGGCCAGCCTTCCATAAGGTCCTCGACAATCAGGCGGTCTTCACTGCCAAGGGTGTGGCGGACATTAATCAGGCTGGTAATTTCATCAATATAGGGAACTTTTTCTTCCAGTTCATTGTGAAACGCTTTTAATTTACGAAAAAACGTTTCGGAAAACAGATTATCGCTGGAAATAGCGATGACAACCATACGGTCCTGGCCGAACTGTTCGCGGAACTGGTTATAAACCTGCTTATACGGGTCGCTGTCCCGCAACAACTCTTCGGTATTGGTATCTACAACCAGATTCGGAAGGCCGTAAAAAATCAAACCGATCAGAGAGAACAACAGCACCAGGGTTTTAATCCGGTGGGTATAAAGTGTCCTGGCCAGATTTTCGAAAAACAACTCAATGCGATCTTTGATAGGTGACATCTTTGCCCGTAACCCTCTTTATTTAGTACGTCTTCTACATCCGTAAAAATGTAGATATAGACGATGGGGTCGAAAAAGGCAAGGGAGATTATGTGGTTATGTGTTTAAGTGATTATGTGTTTATGTGGTTAAGTTGCAGCAGGCTTGGAGTTGGGGTGATGGGCCGCTGCCTAAATAGCACCCATGTGAGGGGCGACCGGCGGGTCGCCCCCTAAAACCCCAAACTTCGAACCCTGAACTTCAAACCTCTATTCTTGCTATTTTGACATATTTTCTGATATAATTATAAAAATTTACGTTTTCCAATCTCCGGAGGCGCTATGACAACAGAAGGGATCCTGCTGGAAAGAAAAGGCCATATTGCGGTGGTCACGGTCAACCGGCCGTCACGGCTCAACGCCTTTAACCGCTTAATGCTTGAGGAACTAGAGCGGGTGACCGCTGAACTGAAAAAGCGACTGCCCCGGGTCATTATCATTACCGGGGCCGGTGACAAGGCCTTCAGTGCCGGATTTGATGTCAACCCCGACAACCCGCTGTTAATGGAGCTGTACGATGCCATGGGCAAAAGCGACCGGCCGGCAATCGTCAGCGGTATGAAGTTTGTGATTGATACGGTTGGTAACTTCGTCTCCCTGCCGGTTCCTATTATCGCCGCCATCAACGGCCTGGCTTATGGCGGCGGTGCCGAACTGTCCATACGGTGTGACATGCGCGTGATGAACAAAAGCGCCGTAATCTGTATGTCCGAAGTAAAGCTGGGGCTGATGCCCGACTGGGGTGGCGGTGCCACCCTGGCCCACCTGATCGGCCCGGCCAGGGCCGCCGACCTGAGTCTTTCGGCCCGGAAAGTTTCGGCCGATGAAGCCCTGTTGCTCGGTCTGGCCAACCGGGTCTGCGCCGATGACCGCTGCCTGGACGAAGCCTTTGCCCTGGCGGAAACGATTTCCAAAAACGGCCCCAGGGCCGTTCGTCACGCCCTGTCTGTCATCCGGCAGAGCCGGAACCTGTCTTTAGACAAAACCCTGGAACTGGAGCTGGAAGAAGCAGCAACCCTGGTGGAATCCGGGGAGAGTGTGCACGGCGTAACAGCCTTTCTGGAAAAAAGGGAAGCGGATTTCCCTGATATTGAGTAAGACCGTCCTGTCCACATGTCATTTTCAGCAAGGACCATAAGATTTAGTTCGGGTGACAACCTGAGGAGGTAATAACATGGGAGCAACCGCCGCAAAACAGTTTGAAAAACCTTTAAAACAGCCTGCCCGGTTGTCCGACAGGATCACCTGGCTGAGGGATTACTATTTCAAAGGTACGGACAGGGCCTGGAACAACGAGTTCACGGCCTGGTCGACCGGCACCCCCTGGGATAACCAGTTCAATGAAATGACGTTCTATATTGTTCCCGAGACCTATCCCCTGCTCCGCACCATGGGCGGGTCTTTCCGCCAGGCTGCGCGTACGGTTCCCCTGCCGGAAAATTTCTGGTCCTGGAGCCTGCCGGAAAGAAGGGCCTGGTTTGTACGGGAAGTGATGGTCAACCAGCTTCCCAAAGAGATCCTTCCCGGTGACCTGATCGCCGGTGGACGGTTCAACCTTCAGACATCCATGTGCCTGACAAAAGAAGAGCAGGCCGAATACAACCGGCTGATCAACGGTAAAAACGGCGCCCGGGCCGCCATGAAGTGGTTTCATGATCATGGCTACGGCAATGCCGGGGCCACCTCGGGCCACCTGGTCCCCGATCATGAACGTATTCTGAAAGTCGGCTGGCAGGGTGTGGTCGGTGAACTGGGCGCGATATATACCGGCCTGCCCGAAAACGAAAAAAACGGCCCCAGGGGCGAGCAGTTAAGCGCCATGATCACGGCCGCCAAAATGCCAAAGGAACTGGCCGTCCGATACGCCCGCCTGTGCCGGACCCTGGCGGACGGGGAAAAAGATCCCGACCGGCAACAGGAACTGGAGCAGATGTCCAGAAACCTGGATAATGTCTCCTGGTACCCCCCGGCCACCTTCTGGGAAGCGGTCCAGGCCCTGTGGCTGAACCACATGCTGGTCATGAGTGATGAAAATTATCCAGGACCGGGTGTCTCCTTCGGCCGCATCGACCAGTTCCTTCTGCCCTACTGGCAGAGTTCTCTTGAAAACGGCATGTCCCGGGAATTCGGTAAAGAAATATTAAAATGCTTCTGGATTCACTGCAACACCGCCTATGATGCCATGATCCGCAACGGGTACCAGGGCATCACCTCGGGTTTCGGGCAGTTGATCACCCTTTCCGGTCTGGGCAAAGACGGCCAGGACATGACCAACGATCTGACCTTTGCCATTCTGGAGGTCATCGATGAAATGTCCCCCATCCTGGAACCCAAACCCAACATCCGGCTTCACCGCAATTCTCCTGAAGAATTGCTGAACAAGGTGGTGGACATGATCGGTTCCAGCCAGGGCGCCCCGTTCCTGCTCAATTTTGATGAGCGTTCCATGGCCGGCATGATGCGTGAGGCCCGCCTGGCCGGCCTGGAGCACCTGATCAATGAAAACAACGTGCATGATTACGCGCCTGTGGGCTGCCTGGAAAACACCATGGTCGGGAATGACCGTTCCGGAACAGTCGACAACAACCTCAACCTGCTCAAGGCCGTGGAGCTGGCCCTGACCGGCGGTAAAGACATGCTGGAATTTACCGACCCCATGACCGGCAAAACCGAAAAAATCGCCCAGGACGGCCCCTATACCGGGGATGCCACCAGGTTTGAGACCTGGCAGGATTTCTGGAATGCCTACCGGGAACAGACCGCCTATATTATTCAACGTTGTGTGGACCTGTATGAGACCACTGAATCCATCCGGGCGCGTTTTTTCCCGACGCCCTATCTTTCCTGTCTGGTCAGGGGGTGCGCCGAAAAGGGGCTGGATATCACCCGCGGCGGTGCCGAAATCAACTTCACCACCATCGAGGCGGTCACTTTTGCCACCACGGTGGATTCGCTGCTGGCTGTCAGGTACCTGGTGTTTGAGGCGGAAAAATGCACCATGGCCGAGCTGATCCGGGCCCTTCAGGCCAACTGGAAAGGCCACGAAGTCCTGCAGGCACTGGCCAAAAACAGGGCGCCCAAATACGGCCGGGATGACGAGCAGGCCGATGCCATGGCGGAAAAGGTCATGAACCTGTGGTGTGACGAAACCTGGAAGCATAAAACCCGCGCCACCGGCCGTCAGTTCCGGCCGGGCATGCTCAGCTGGAATTACTGGGCCGGAGACGGCTTTATCATGGCGGCCAGTGCCGACGGACGCGAAAAAGGGCAATTTCTGTCCAACGCCATCTGTCCGGTCAACGGTGCCGACATCCACGGCCCCACATCCAACACCAACTCGGTGGGCAAGGCGTTGGGCGGCATGAGTGCCGTTGAAGACGGCGACCTGGACGGATATGTCAACCTGCTGCCCAACGGTGCCAGCCACACCATCTCTTTTCACCCGGCCATCGTCGCCAGCCCCGGTCACCGGGATAAATTCAAGGCCTTTCTACGGGCTTACGCGCAAAACGGCGGGACCGCCCTGCAGATCAACATGGTCGATCCGGAAATGCTCCGTGACGCCCAGAAGCATCCTGAAAATTACAAGCACCTCCTGGTCCGGGTCACCGGTTACAACGCTTATTTTACGGCCGTGGGCCGGGAACTGCAGAATGAAATCATCGAACGGTTAAGCCATGAACGTTTTTGAGATTCAGCGGTTTTCCACCGAAGACGGGCCCGGCATCCGGACGACTGTTTTCTTAAAAGGCTGCCCCCTGCACTGCGAGTGGTGCCATAACCCGGAAAGCATTTCACCCCATCCGGAAGTCGTCTGGTTTGCGACCCGCTGCATCGGCTGCCGCACCTGCATTGACGTTTGTCCGGAAAAAGCGCTTTTGCTGACCGAACAGGGTATGATCATCGACCGTGACAAATGCAGCCGTTGCGGTAAATGCGCCGAAGAATGCCCTTCCACAGCGCTGGAACAGATCGGCACCCGCCGGGATATCAACGCCCTGGTCGAGGAAGTATTAAAAGACAAAACCTATTATGAAACCTCTGACGGCGGCGTGACCGTATCCGGCGGTGAACCCCTGATGCAGGCCCCTGCCCTGGCCCCCTTTCTGGCAAGACTTAGAGAGCATGGGCTTCATACCGCCCTGGACACCTGCGGGTTGTATCCCCGGGAAAAGCTGGACAGCGTTCTGCCTTATGTCGCCCTGGTTCTGTTTGACATCAAGCTATTCGATGCTGAGTCACACAGAAAATTCACCGGCAGCGACAATCGCCTCATCCTGGAAAATTTTGCCTATATTGCAGACTATACAGCCGACCACCTCTATCCGACCGGCATCTGGGTCAGGACACCGATCATACCCGGCGCCACGGATACTGACAATAATATTACCGCCATCGGACGGCATATCGCCGCCGTCGGTGGTAAAGCGGTTGTCCGCTGGGAGCTGTGCGCCTTCAACAACCTTTGCGCGGACAAATACCAGCGCCTGGGGCTGGACTGGGCCTATGAAGGACGTGGATGTCTGCCGGTTGAAGGGATGGAACGCCTGGCCGAAACCGCCCGCAAATCCGGTGTCAATCCGGAAATTGTTGTCTGGAGTGGGGCGACGGATAAGGGAAAGGACATTAATGCAGGTTAACATATTGATTTATTTTCTGATTAGCTATAACGCTTAATGGCCATATTAGGGTTCAGGGATTCGAGGGGTCAAGGAGTCAAGTGAAGGAGCAGTGCCTTGGCCCCTTGACCCCTCGAATCCTTGAACCCTTGAACCCTTTTCTGACATTAAATAGGGGCTAAAACAATTAAATAATGAAGTACTAAGGAGAATTACTAATGGCAAATGCCTTTACGCAAGACGATATAGACGCTTTCAAGCCGGCTGAAAAAATCGGCCTGGTGGCCACTATCAATCCTGAAGGGCTGCCCCATATTACGCTGATCACGTCCATTATGGCCTCCGGTCCCGGTCAGGTAACGCTGGGCGAATTTTCCAAAGGTAAAAGCAAAGAATACCTGCAGCTCAACCCCGACATGGCCTTTCTGGTTCTGACCATGGACAGGAAAATATGGCGCGGCCGGGCGACCTGGACCCATTTGAAGAAAGAAGGTCCGGAATACGAGGTTTACAACGACATCCCCATGTTCCGTTATAACGCCTATTTCGGCATCAATACCGTTCACTACCTGGATTTAAAAGAAACAAGCGGTCGCAAAAGCCTTCCCCTGGCCAGGATTATTCTATCGACGTTGTTGACCAGGATGATCAAAGGGAAGTTCAAAACCGGAAAAACCGCTCAAGTGTTAAAGCCTTTTGCCGAACGCGGCATTTTCAATAACCTGAGCGCCCTCAAGTTCATCTCCTGGATCGGAGAGGACGGCTTGCCCAGGCTGATTCCGGTTGTTCAATGTCAGGCGGCTGATTCCGGCCGACTGGTCTTTTTCTGTTTTCCTTTTGGCAAGGAACTGGCCGCCATCCCGGACGGTACACCGGTGGCTGTATTCGCCCTGACCATGGTTATGGAGAACGTGCTGATCCGGGGAAAATTTATCCGAAAGAAAAAGATTTTGGGACTGCCCATGGCTGCCGTTGATATCGACTGGGTCTATAACTCCATGCCCCCCTGCCACGGCCAGATTTATCCGGAAATACCGCTCGAACCGGTAACGGCTTTTTAAAAATGTGGTTAAGTGGTTAAGTGATTATGTGGTTATGTGTTCTGGAGATGGGAGATTGAGGCTTTAAAGGTTTTGGGGTTTTAAGGTTTTAGAGTTTTAAGTGGTTATGTGATTAAGTGATTATGTGGTTATGTGTTCTGGGGATGGGAAGTTGAAGCTTTAAAGGTTTTGGGGTTTTAAAGTGTCAGGGTTTTAGGTTCGAGGTTTATGGCTTGTGCTCATGTAGGGGCACCCCCCTGTGGGTGCCCATTTACCGGGCGGCCACAGGGGGCCGCCCCTACAATTCCGAAAAATTTAGCGGCCAGTTTTCATAACATAAACAACATTTTTGGGGTTTAAATGGTTAGGTTTTTGTAAATACAACTTGCATTTCCTCGTTGCACTCGGACAAGCCCGCACCATCAGCTAACCATCTAAAACATAAAACTTTAAAACCTAAAACCTTTGATGCCTATACATCTCAATTTGCTATTCACATAATCACTTAATCACCTAAACACATAATCACTTAAACCTTAAACTTCCCCATAAGCTGATACAACTGCTCCGCCAGGCCGGCCAGGTTTTCAGCGCTCTTTTTTAACTGGTCGCTGTTTCCCGCCACATCAATCGCACTCTGATTGACATTGAGAATGTCTTCCGCCACCTGGCTGGTGGACTGGGAACTCTGGGAAACGCTTTCAGTCACATCCCCGATGGCCTTGGAGATTTCAGATACATTGCTTGCGATTTCTCTGGTAGTAGCCGATTGTTCCTCTACCGAAGATGCAATAATCATGACCGTTTCGTTTACCTTATCAATAATATCGGCAATCCCCTGGATATCTTCGACCGTTCCAAAAGTTGTTTCCTGGATACTGTTAATTTTCCCCTTGATATCAAGCGTGGCCTCAGCAGTCTGCTTGGCCAGTACCTTGATCTCCTCTGCAACTACCGCAAAACCCTTTCCGGCATCCCCTGCCCTGGCCGCCTCGATGGTCGCATTCAATGCCAGCAGGTTGGTCTGTTCGGAAATATCATTGATGGTCTCGGTTACCTTTCCGATTTCGTCGGCTGCGGCACCCAGCGCGCCTACCCGGTTCGAGGCATGATCGGATTTTTCAACGGCTTCTCTGGTTATTTTCGAAGCATTATGTGAGTTCTGCGCGATTTCATTAATGGTGGAACTCATCTGTTCCGCCGAACTGGCCACTAAATCCGTGTTGGCCGTGGCTTCTTCCATGGCCACCGCAATATTACGGATACTGGCATCCATCTGTTCCATGGCGGAAGAAACGGAGTTGGTCTTGTCAACCATTTGCCCGGAAGACCGGTTCATCACACCGGAAAGATCGGTCAGGCTGTTAGAAGAACCTTTTAACGTCCCGGCATCGGATATAATCGACCGGGTCATGTTCTGCATATTTTCCATGAACATGTTAAACCACCTGGAAAGTTCACCTACTTCATCCTGGTATTTAATGTCCAGCCGTCGCGTCAGGTCGCCTTCGCCCTTGGCAATGTTTTTAACCATATCCACGGCGTTTTGTATCGGCAGAATAATCGAGCGCCGCAAAATAATGGTGACCAGAATTGTCGAGATCGCCACAATAAGGCAAAAAACCCATAAATTCCAATAGCGTTGGGCCTTGCTGAAAGAAACGACATCAGACAGCTCCGCCGTCAGGCGTTTTTTGTAATCAGATTTCAAGTTTTCAAGATCGTCTTGTATGGCCTTTATTTCTTTTGCCATACCAGAGACCTTTTTCCGCAATTTAGCATCTTCAAACATATTTGAATTTGAAACCAGGGAAAGATAAGTCGCTCTGGCGGCTTGAGAAAATTGTGCCGTTCTGGTGATCAATTGATCGATCTGGCTGGAATCCTTTTCCTGCTGCTTTGCCATCCGGCTGATATCCTGAAGCGTTTCTTGAACCATCGCAGCTTTTGAATCAGCTTTTTCAATCAGGCTCTGATCACCGGTCATAAAAACATCTTTATAAAGTTCAACCTGATTATTGAAGGCTTCCAGCGCGGCCTGACTCTGGTGGGAAGCAGGGGAAAAAAACAGATGAACGGATTGAATCCGTTCTTCCGTGTCAATTCCTTTTAAAAACCCTAACAGCATGGAGAAAAAATATCCTGCCAGCAGGATACCGAGGCTAAGATAGATTTTTTTAGAAATACCCAAAGATCGCAACATAAAGACGACTCCTTAAAACGAATTTCAAAACATCGAATATCGACATTTTTTTTAAACTACATAATTTATATAGAATACGGTATTTAAACACGCATATCCAGAAATATCCGGTATCAGATGGATATTTTTTATTTTCAGTTGATCGGGATGACGTTACTGCCCTTTGTATTGATTGACTGGAATGTCGATTAGATGTATAATATTCTTCATAAAGTAAGTACGCCTCTCTTTTTTAGTGTGGTTCTTTTTTTCGACTACGGTTAATCCGGATATTTCATGCCCCACCTTTTTCCGGCTTTTGACAAAACATAAATAATTTCAAGTAATAGTCAGGTAAATTGATGAAAATTTCCCGAAGGTCCTTTCTAAAAATCACCGGCCTCGGTGCTTTTGGTATCGGTGCGCCTGAAAAAAAAGCAGGTGCCAAAAGCCAAACCAAACCATCAAAACCGGGATCTGATTACACCACTTCCATCTGCCCTTTCTGCGCCGTGGGCTGCGGGCTCCTGGTCTTTCGGGAAAAAGGCCGGATCACCGACATCTGCGGCGACCCGGAGCACCCCATCAACCAGGGCGCCCTGTGCGCCAAAGGGCAGGCCCTGATCCAGATGGTCAACAACCCCCGGCGCCTGGATAAGGTCCTGTACCGCCCGCCGGGCGGAACCGCTTTTGAAGAAAAACCCTGGTCCTGGGCCATCGAACAGATCGCCAAAAGAATAAAACAGACCCGGGATGACGACTTTATCCACAAGGAAGGCGAAAATCGCGTCAATCGAACCGACTCCATTGCCTGTCTCGGCGGCGCGGCCCTGGATAATGAAGAGTGCTATCTTTACGTCAAACTGGCCCGGGCCCTCGGCATCACCCGCATCGAACACCAGGCCCGTATCTGACACAGCACCACGGTCGCCAGTCTGGCGGCCAGTTTCGGCCGGGGCGCCATGACCAACCACTGGATAGACATGGCCAATGCCGATGCCGTTATGGTCATGGGCTCCAATGTCGTGGAAAACCATCCGGTGGCTGCCCGTTGGCTGGAAGCAGCCAGAAGTAAAGGCGCCGTTATTCTTTCGGTTGATCCCCGTTTTACCCGGACCTCAGCTTTTGCCGACCATTACTGTAAATTAAGAAGCGGCACCGACATCGCCTTTGTCGGTGGTATGATAAACTATGCTATAAGAAATCAACGCATTAACAGGCAATACCTCATTGACAACACGAATGCTTCATTTATTGTGGGCAAGGATTTTGGCTTTCATGACGGCCTGTTTTCCGGGTTTGATCCCGCAACTTTCAGGTATGACAAATCCAAATGGGCCTTTGAAATGGACGCCTCCGGCCTGCCCCGAAAAGACGAAACCCTCGCACACGAACGTTGCGTGTTTCAACTTTTGAAAAAACATTTCAGTCGCTATGACGCTCAGACCGTGTGTGATATCACCGGCGCGCCAAAAGAACAGTACGAAAAAATCTGTGACCTTTTCACCCGCTCCTGGCAAAATGACAAGGCCGGCACCTGGCTTTACGCCATGGGCGCCACCCAGAGCAGTCACGGCGCGCAGAACATCCGTTCCTACTGCATTTTGCAGCTTCTGTTAGGTAACATCGGCATCGCCGGCGGCGGCATCAATGCCCTGCGTGGAGAATCAAATGTTCAGGGCTCCACCGACATGGCCCTTTTATACCACCTGCTGCCCGGATATTTAAAATCCCCGGCTTCAAAAGACATCACCCTGGCAGCTTACTTAAACGCTTACACGCCCGCCTCCCCTGACCCGAAATCCGCCAATTGGTGGCAGCACACGCCCAAATATACGGTTTCGCTTCTGAAAGCCTGGTACGGGGCGCATGCCACAGCCCAAAACGATTTCTGCTATGATTATCTGCCCAAAAGAAGCGGCAATTACTCTTACATGTCCCTGTTCAAGGATATAGAACAAAGAATCGTCAAGGGCCTGATACTGTTTGGCCAGAACCCGGTGGTCAGCGGCCCCAATTCCGGAAAGGAAAGTAAAACCCTGGCCAAACTGGACTGGATAGTGGCCGTTGATCTTTTTGAAACCGAGACCGCCTGCTTCTGGCAGGAAGACATGGCCGGGGCAAAAAACATCAACACCGAAGTGTTTCTGCTGCCGGCCGCCTTCTTCTGCGAAAAAGAAGGCAGCATCACCAACAGCGGCCGCTGGGCCCAGTGGCGTTATGAGGCCGCCCCGCCCCCGGGGCAGGCCAGAGCCGACCTGTGGATTATAGATGCCCTGTACAAAGCCATTAAAAAAAAATACGGCCACAACGGCGTTTGTCCCGATCCGATATTGAGTTTAAAATGGGACTATGACGCGCCTGAGGGGCACGTCAGTCCCGACCCTCACCTGGTGGCGAAAGAGGTCAACGGTTATTTCACAGAAGATGCCGTGGTCAAAGGCCGGACTTTTAACCGGGGCGACCAGGTGCCCTCATTCGCCTTTCTGAAAGATGACGGTGCCACTGCCTGCGGCAACTGGCTCTACTCGGGCTCCTATCCGGGCAAACAAATCGCCGACAACAAAATGGCCAGACGAAAGAAAACCGAGGCTGTCAACCACATCGGTCTGTTCCCCGAGTGGTCCTGGTGCTGGCCGGTCAATCGCAGGATCCTGTACAACCGGGCTTCGGTAGACAGAAACGGTCAACCCCGTAACCCGGATAAATGGGTCATCAAATGGGATGAAGAAAAAAAATGGCTGGGTGACGTACCCGATGGTGGTTGGGCCCCGGGGGATAAACTGCCCTTTATCATGAAGCCTGCCGGATACGCCGAAGTTTTTGCTCCTTCTTTAAATGACGGGCCTTTTCCGGAACATTACGAACCATTTGAAAGTCCCGTGGCCAATTGTATTTCCACAACCCGGAATAATCCGGCCGTCAACCCCCTGGCGTTTACGCTTGAAACAGCCCCTGACCGCAACGCCGGCAGCTTTGATCAATTTCCGGTTGTGGCCACGACCTATCGCATGAGCGAACACTGGCAGTCCGGGGCCATCACCCGCAACACCCCCTGGCTGACCGAGCTGGTGCCCGATTCATTTGCTGAAATCAGCCGCGAACTGGCCCGGGAGCTGTCCGTCAAAACCGGTGATATGGTCATGGTCGAATCCGCCCGGGGCGCTGTCAAATTAAAAGCCCTGGTGACCGGCCGATTTACCCCGTTCACGCTGCAGGAAAAAACCGTTCACCAGATCGGACTGTTATGGCACTTCGGGTTCAAAGGATTGGCCACGGGTGCGACCGCCAACATGCTGACACCGGATATCGGCGACCCGAATACCATGATACCTGAATATAAGGCATTTTTATGTCGCGTAACCAAAGCATAAGGAGATACATTATGAAAGGTCTACTGATCGATACAACAAAATGCATCTCCTGCCGTGCCTGCCAGGTCGCCTGCAAGCGGCAGCATCACCTGGAAGCCGAAAAGACCAGCTTCTTTCTGACAACCGGATATCAGAACCCGGTTCATCGCTCAAGCAAGACCTGGAACCTGATCACTTTCAACGAATCCACCGGTCCTGAAGGTTTCAGGTGGGAGTTCGGCCGCAGGCAGTGCTTTCATTGCGTGGAGCCCGCCTGCGTCACTGCCTGCCCGGTTGGCGCGTTGTATAAAAACAACTCCGGCGCGGTCTGTTATGACGAATCCCGCTGCCTGGGATGCCGGTACTGCCAGATTGCCTGCCCCTTTAACGCCCCGCGTTTTGAGTGGGACAAGGCCATGCCGGAAATCAAAAAATGCGATCTGTGTGATGACCTGATCCAGTTTGGCGAACAGCCGGCCTGCAGCGCCACCTGCCCCACCGGGGCCATCATGTTCGGTGACCGGCAGGCGCTGCTGCGCGAGGCCAAAAACCGGATTGCCGAAGCCCCGGATCGTTATGTCAACCACGTCTATGGCGAAAAGGAGGTGGGCGGCACCTGCGTCCTGCATCTGGCCGCTGTTCCCTTTGAAAAGATGGGTTATGTCAGCGGCCTTCCGGAAAAGCCCCTGGCTCGTCAGATCGAAAAACCCATGCAGGCCATTCCCTTTGCCATGACCTCGATGACCGCCATCCTGGGCGGTCTTTTCTGG
Source organism: Desulfosudaceae bacterium (assembly GCA_963674745.2). Classification (GTDB taxonomy): domain Bacteria; phylum Desulfobacterota; class Desulfobacteria; order Desulfobacterales; family Desulfosudaceae; genus JBFMDX01. The sequence goes on from CAXXDV010000003.1 coordinate 1,457,529, forward strand.
ATTATTAAGAGACGCGATGAAGTAAGTGAAGAAGAAAAAAATATGGACTCAGATAATGAATAAGCCGCAAAACAGAAGATTTTCAGTCCTGATGGTGGTGCTGGTCGCGCTGGCCATAACCGGATTTGTACTGGCGGTTTACCGTTTCATGAACGGCATTGGCTCGGTCAGCAACCTCTCGGACGGTTACCCCTGGGGGCTGTGGGTGGCTGTGGACATCATGGCCGGCGTCGCCCTGGCCTCGGGCGGCTTTGTCGTCCTCGGTACCGTGCACCTTTTCGGCGGCAAGCGTTTTGCCCCCATGGCCCGGCCGGCCGTGCTGACAGCCTTTCTGGGATACATTCTGTTTACCGTCGGCCTGATCATTGACATGGGACGGCCCTGGCACATGCTTTACATCATGGTCGGCAACCGTCATTCACCGCTTTACGAAATCGGCTGGTGCGCCTCGTTTTATACGTTTGTGCTTTTCCTCGAAATCATGCCCGCCGTGTTCGATAAATTCCGATGGTACGGCTTCCTGGCGTTCTGGAAAAAAATCGTGCCTTTTCTGGTGATCGCCCTGCTGACCCTGTTTACCTGGGCCATGACGTTTTCCGTGGTATGGACCCTTGTTGTGGCCGCCATCCTGGTTGCCTGGGAAACGGCCATGCTCAAAGGGCTGTTAAAAAAAGACGACGAAGTCCCTATCCTGCTTATCGCCGCCGGTGTGATATTCTCTTTTTTACACCAGTCGTCCCTGGGCACCCTGTATATCCTGGCCGGGCAGAAGCTCAACCCCCTGTGGCACTCTCCCCTTTTGCCGGTGCTGTTCCTGATGTCGGCCATTGCCGCTGGTGTGGCCATGGTGGCCATGGAAGCCATTTTGACCGACTGGCTACTCGATCACAAATCCGACCGGAATCTGTTGACGGGTTTTGTCAGCAAAATGCCGTTTATTCTCTGCCTGTATCTTCTTTTAAAGGCAAGCGATATCCTGTCCCGTAATATCGGCCGGGAAGCGTTTGATTCAGGCATGCCGGCCCTGTTCTGGGCATTAGAAGTTTTTTTTGGTATCGTTATTCCATTGATATTATTTGCCATTCCCAAAATCATTCGCACCAAAACCGGTATTTTTACAGCCTCTTTTCTGGTTGTGGCCGGCGTCGTCTTAAACCGGATCAATGTTGCCATCATCGGTATTGACATTCCCCGATGGGAGCACTACTACCCATCTATCGGTGAGATATTCATCACCCTGGGCATCGTATCCGCCGGCATAATCGCTTTCACCTGGATCAGCGGTAGTTTTCCCATCCACCCCAAAAAGGCCCGAGCCTGAACAGATTTCTTCAGTTTCCGGCCCGATCAAAGCCGCTATAAGCTGCCCTCATCCTGGCGGTGGTGCTAAGCGAAGTCTGGATGGGAGCCGGCATAAACTTTTCTCTTCTACACCGCATTGTACCCAGAAAAGAATTGACGCATACTACCGTCAATGCTATAAGAAAAAATCCAGCCCAAAAATATATCCTTATCATCAAAAGGAGGTGATGGCCGACTTCCGATCCTCATAGAGGGCTAAACTATCAAAATAAGGGGAGGCATTATATGAAAAAAATCTTATGTGCCGTGTCTGTTCTTTTCCTGTTGGGGACAATATCCGCCTACGCGGAAATAGTAATTATTGCCAACAGTGGCGCTAACGTGACCGCCATCGATCAAAGTGTAATAAAAGATATTTATACAGGTAAAAAAACGGTCTGGGACGATGGCTCCAGGATCGCCTTTTTTACCATGGAAGAGGGGCAAACCCAGCAAGCGTTTCTGCAACAATTTGTGAAGAAAAGCCAGCTTCAATACAATAATTTCTGGAGAAGAGAGCTTTTTCTGGGAAAAGCGGCCGGCATGCCCCCGTCCTGCAAAACAACGGAAGAAATGATTCAGAACGTCTCTTCAACGCCGAACAGCATCGGCTTCATCTCTTCCGATAAAGACCTGTCCGACGCAAACGTCAAGAAAATCCAAATTATCAAATAAGGAGGTAAACATGAGAAAAGGTATTTTAATGGTTATGCTTCTTGTGGCGAGCCTCCTGTCCGGAAGTGCTTTTGCCGAAGATATTAACATACACGGCAGTATTTCGCAGGGCTTTCTCAAGACAACCAACTTTAACTATTTAACCGATGATTCAAAAGAAGGCATTTATCAGTTCAATGAAATGAATGCCAATTTTTCATCCCGCATAAGTGAAAAATTTCATATCGGGTTTGGCCTCAGCTCCCGGAACCTGGGCGAATTCGGCGGTACGGAAGTGGAATTAAACTGGGCTTATGGCGATTATCGTTTCAAGGATTATCTCGGTATGCGGGTCGGAAGGCTTAAAATGCCCATCGGTCTGTACAACGAAACCCGGGAAATGGACATGTTCCGGACGTGTATCATTTTACCGCCTGTTTATCCCGAGGCATACAGGGATTTCTGGTCACATATTGATGGTGCCGGTATTTACGGTAACATCCAGGCGGGCCCCCTGGGTACATTTTCATACCAGGTGAACATCGGCACAGAGAAGGTGCCAGCAGACGGCGGAACCGCTTTGTATTACAATGAGCGCTTGAGTGCACTGAACGCGAACATTTCCCGCATCCATGTGGTTGATACGGTGTCTGCCTTCAGTTTAAAGTGGGAAACGCCGTTACCCGGCCTGGAGCTGAGTCAGACGTATATGGATCTTGGCACGCCGGAATTGACGTCATCGTTTTTCCATCCCCTTCTGGGTGACCTGAACGGTATCATTTATGGCAAAGATATGTTCATCACCTTCTCCTCAATGAAGTATGACTATAATAATTTTGGTTTTGCCGCCGAATTTTTTAACTTTGAATTCGACAGCATGATCATTACCGACGACGGCTTCAAACTGCTTGACTCAAAAGAGACGAAAATCATGGGCTGGTACGTAAACCCCACCTACCGCTTTACGGACTGGTTAGAAACAGGTATTTACTACTCGGAGTTTTATCCGACCAAAGGTCAAAGAGACGAGGAATATCTGGAGGATACCTGCCTGTCGCTCCGATTTGACCTGAATTACAACTGGATCGTTAAGCTGGAAGCGCACCGGTTGAAAGGCATCGGTTATGTCGTGCAAAGTCACAATTCCGCCAAGGATTTCAGTTCCGGTGATTTTAATGACGAAACGTGGTCCTTGTATGCATTAAAAATGACTTATAACTTCTAATATAACCGGCTATTTCTCTGTCAAGGAGAGACGGCACCCGTAATGGGTTGCCGTCTCTCCTGTTTTCAGGCAGATCTCTTTGTTGCTCCCGACCCGAAGCACCGAATTTCATATTTATAACTTGAATTAACGATATTAATAAGGAAACCGTGATGAAAAAAACAGGACTAAAAACACTGATTGGCGTTTCCCTTCTTCTGCTCTTTACCGTAAACGTTTACGCCCATTGTGAAATTCCATGCGGAATTTATGACGATGAAATGAGAGTAACAATGATCATGGAACATATTACCACCATTGAAAAGTCCATGAACCAGATCAATGCCCTTTCAAAAGACAAATCGGTAAACTACAATCAGCTTGTCCGCTGGGTTACCAACAAGGAACAACATGCCGATGAAGCCCAGCATATCATCACCCAGTATTTTATGACCCAGCGCATCAAGCCCGACATGGACAAATATACCGATAACCTCGTATTACTCCACAAAATGCTGATTTACTGCATGAAGTGCAAACAGGAGACAGAGCTGGATCATGTCGAGAAATTAAGGGTGCTGACAAAAGCGTTCCACGACCTGTATTTTCACAAACACAAATAAATCCGTCCACAAACCCGTTAAAGGGAGGACCATGAAGCGACTGTTCTGCAAATCAATACTGATAGGTGCTTTGATACTGGTGGCTTCCGTTGCCTGGTCGTTTTACGGGAATTCCCCGTGGACAATCTCCATCGGGTCGGACCGCGTTATCGAATTTCAATCCGAAAAAAGAATATCTTACTGCAACCGGCGTTATGCCTTTGTCGTCGCCGGACAACCGGACCGAATATTTCTGTCCCCTGAGGATGAACGCAGCATAAAAGCCTTACGCCAGGGACTGGAACAAATGGGTTATTCTCCGGATATCTTTATCCTGGACGAAAATACCGCGACAGTTGAGGCGATACCTTTTGAACAATTTCTCAAGCTGGACATTGTTTTTGAGGATCTGCCGGTGGGCGGGCCGGAGAAATACCCGGATATTGACTGTGCCGGGGACCCTGAGGGGCATTCGTTTAACGCGCCGATCCGAAAAAAAGGCAGAGAATTCGTCGCCGTTTTATCGTCCGACAGGAAAACCTTCCACAAATATTCATGCTGCATTCCGGGTATTATTCCGTTTTTCGGTCGCTCGCAATGGATTCAAAAAGAGCCTTATCACAGCGGCACCCTGTTTCTGGAAATTTTTGACACGGAACATCCGGAAAGGCCCGTAGCGCGCCTGGAAAAAACATTTAAAGACGTCTGGCTGCTGCCTTCAATTTTCGACATGGCCTGCTGGGTGCAGGGAACTGAAGCGCCCATGCTGGTAGTGGCTGACAATGAAAGCACTTTGAAGAATATACCCGGCCGGGTGCTGCTGATCCGCCCTGCTTTTGATACAGTGAACACGCCATGACCAGAACCAGGAAAATCATTTTTCTCATACTGTTGTTTCCGGCAGCAGTTGTCGCCGGTATTTTGTTTTATATCATCACCTGGGAATATGGAGGACACTTCAAAAAAATCGCTTTCAGCCGAAACGGCGACGCCCTTCTGGCCATTGAAAACGGTACGGAAATATTCCTCTGGGATGTGTCAACCGGTCATGATGTGCGCGTGATGCGAAAGCCTTATTTTAAGGGTGGCGCCGATTATATCGCATTCAGTCCTGACGGACGCACTGCCGTTTCCGGTGGAACGGACGGCATCGTTCTCTGGGATATTATAGAAGGCAGAATGCTTCATGTTTTTGAAGACTCCCGCCCTCTCCCGACAAAAACTTCCGGCCCCTGTGTAGCATTCAGCCCGGGCGGAAGATTCATTCTTTCGGGTGATTCGGAAGAAAGCCTTGTTTTATGGAACGTCGAAGACTATTCAAGAGAACGAATATTTGTGAATGATCACTGCGAACAAAGCAACGGATCAGAAACAAATATCTGCTGCATTTCGTTTAGCAGGGACGGCCGATTGGCCTTAACGGCCGGAAAACGTCTTGTGGTATGGGATGTCGAAACAGGAAGCAAAAACCGTATTTTTACCGGACATAAAAAAGAGATAATCAACGCTTCCATTACCGATGACCAACAACATGTCGTATCCGGCGGTTTTGATCAGACCCTAAAAAAATGGTCTCTGGACACCGGTAAAGAAATTTCTTCTTTACGCGTTGATCAATACCCGACAAGCATTTCCTTCAGCCCGGACGGCCGATACGGCCTGACGGGAGAAACCCGAGGAGAGCTTAAAGTGTGGGACATGAAAAAAGGTGTTTTCCTTTTTGCGCTGAATGCTCGGCGAGACAAAGGCGTATTATCAATCGCCGTAAGCCCTGATGGTAATAAAGTCGCGGCGGGATTAAACGGAAAAATGAAACTGTGGGACCTTCATACCGGTAAAGAACTCCTGACGTTCAGAAGAAAACCGACGATTCCGCTGATCCTGAACGATCTTGTCTGGTCATATGTTAAGATATGACACCGTGAAAACCGGTAAATAAAACGCCAGGGGGGATGATGAAAATCCGAAGCATTATTTTGACCTTAAGTATCGGCCTGGTTATTTTTTCCGTGTCCACGCTCATCAGCAGACCTGTCTTTGGGACCTCCAACATCGGCGTGTTTTGCGAATTCATGAAAAACATCTCGCCGATACTGATGGGGGTTTCATGTCTTTTCATCCTGCTCGCCACGACTAAATTGAGGATAGTCAGCATCATCGGCGTGGTCCTGATAGCCGGCTCACTGGTGATCACCTGGTTCCTTGCCGAGCGTACCGGATATTCCATGGGAACATCCGGCTGGGTCAGCGGTTTTGTGGGGATTGTCGTTATTATCCCGGCAGGACTTCTGCTATGCGGCCTGAGCGGTTTTATTTCATTGATCGATATAATGGAAAAAGACAATGCCGTTCAAAAACCGGTGATCATATCCGCCGCCTTTATCATCGTTCTCGGCATCGCGTATCATGTGTCCGCCAACTGGAAACCGGATATTTACAGCCTGGTTGAAACCATTAAAAACAGTGAAGATGAATACGAACGTTTTTCAACAGCTGTAAGACTTACGGAGGTCAAAGACCACCGGCTCACACCGCTTCTTATCACACTCTTTGAAAACGACAATCCCCGCGTACGGGAAGCGGCTTTTGTGGCCGTGCGGGGAGAATCCAGGACCGCCGCGGCCGTCCGGCCGCTGCTGGCTGCGCTTAAAAAGGAGGCTGACGAAAAAAACAGAGAGTGGATCATCCAGGCGCTGGGCATCATCGCCCCCCTTGCGGAGCCTTTCGATCAAACTGAAATTATTGAAACCCTGATTCACATTCTTAAAAATGGAAATGGTGGCATAAAAGAGAAAGCCGCCGAGAGCCTCGGCTATATCAAGGACAAACGGGCCATACAGCCCCTTATTGACGCGCTGAGCGATAAAAACGCCGCTTTTGGCGCCCATAATTCCCTGATCACAATCACCGGCATGCGGTTCGAAGGTGACCCCGAGGTGTGGAAGCAATGGCTGGCCACGCAGAACAAGAAATGATACCGCTATTTCTTTCCTATTTCCACCGTTTCCAGATAGATTCTCACCGTGTTGAGGGTATTGACAAACACCTGCTTGCCGGCATCGGCAATGGCCTGTGACTCGACATTGCCGCACAATTGTGCAAAAAGGGTCCCCACCACGATGGCGGGGTCGGCTTCGTCCATGTTGGTGTTCATAGCATCGATATAGCATTGAATCCGATCCCGGATGGCGGCAAAATAATCAACCGTCTTACCATCCGTGCCGACTGAAGCCATGGTGGAGATCTGGCCGGCAAACTTGTGTATGGAAAGCCAGAAGGCCTCGGCCAGTTCGTTTTTTAAGGGATGGTCGTTCATGAAGTATGCCACTGCCCATCCGGTAAAAACAATCCGCATTAATTGAAGTTCATATTCAACGGTGGTTTTGTTGATACCCGGATCGTCATCGGGCAGCCTGGCGAGTTCCTTCTTGATCGTCTCCCGGCTGGTGGCCACCCCGGTCAGCACCTCAACGGCCCGGTCAATCGTGTGGTCTGCCTTATCTTCAGTCATGTCAACCTCATGTAAAAAATGGATGTTTATTTAACTCTTTTTGTCTTTTCATACTGAACCTGATTTGTAAAGAGATGACGTTTCCATTATTTGCCTTTTAAACAATATAGGTATATTAAAAGATCAATCTGACAAACGGTTCATAAAAGACTCGGGGGGGAACAAATGAAAACGATCGGAACGATTCTTCTGATTTTTTGTATTATCGCCGGACAGAGCTTATGTTTTGCTGATATGGAAAACACTCAGAACGCAGGAGAAGTGACAATCGTCCTAAGGGGCATGGATAAGCCGCCGCCGACAAGTCTTGTAAAATTCGTTTTCAGCGGGGACGGATCAGATACGATTCAATTCAGCATCGCGGACACGGAAATTTCAACCAAGACTGAATTGTCTGGAGATGATGTTGAGAATACCCGGTTGAATGTGAAATTGTTGGATGAAGACATGCGTCCCGTTACAATTATTTCAAAATCAATGGGGCCGGCTCATACTTACAATAATCTGTCTTTGAAAGAAGGCACATACACCCTCGATATTTCCCAAAGCGGTCCTGGAGACTGGGAAATAGCCTTGATTGTCCCTGATATGATTTATTTTTTGAGTTCCGATTATGAATCTAAAACACTCTTTTATGAGCCTGAGTGATCTGCAAACGGTTTCAACAGGCGATCCATCACCTTTCTGATTGTCGGCGAGCTTGACCCGGAATTAAAAATCCCGCAATTGTCGTTTTTTAGTGGTATAAAGACAATTATACTGGTAAAATATTTATTTAAAATTCAGGCTAGGTTTGTCATAGACCGCGTCCGAACCGGGTCTGTTTAATCGACAATCATTTCAACAACCGTTTGGTCTTTTACCGGATTTCGGTGATAAGGACCGGATGCTGCCAAGGAGGAAACTATGAAAAAAACATCCCGTAAGGTATTGGTCCTGGCCGTTTTAACATTGATCCTGGTTGTGGCTTTTCCGCTCGCATCCATGGCCGGAACGTATCGCACCATCATTGCTTTCGGCGACAGCCTGTCCGATCATTTTGGTCTTGCCAGCTATATCGGGCTTTACGATCCCTTGAGAAACCCTAACGGCGCACTCGACTCCTGGACCAATGGGGACGTCTGGGTGGAGTACCTGGCCGACGACCTTAACGCCGAACTGGACAACAACGCCATTGCCGGGGCCATGACACTGGGCCATGAGAATCCCGCCATTCAGGCCCAGACGGATACCGGAAACCTGCCGCCTCTGGGTCTGGTGGGTCAGGTCAACCGGTTTGTAGGTGAAGGCACCATGTTCGATCCGAACACCACCTTATTCACCATCTGGATCGGCGGCAATGACCTTTTAAAGTTCGGCCGGGGAGAATCCGCTTTTACCGATCCCCAGGCATTGATAGCCAGTGCCGTGGATAATATCATTAATTCCATGAGCGCCCTGGCCAGCGTTGGTGCCCAGAACATTCTGGTCATTAACCTGCCCGACCTGGGCAAGGCCCCGGCCTATAACAGCAAATCGGCTCAGGAGATCCAAGCCGCAACCGGCCTGGCAATGGCTTTTAATGCCGCCCTGGCCCAGGGGATTAACGCTTTCAGCGCGATTTTTCCCGATGTGACGGTGATCTCTTTTGATATATTCACCAATTTGAATGAAATCATCAACAGCGGCATCTTTGCAAATGTCACCGGCACTTACATGGTGCTCGATGCAAACGGAGACCGTACCGGGGCGACCAACGAACCGGCCGGAGATTACCTCTTCTGGGACGCCATTCATCCTACTACTAAAGCCCATGAAAATGTGGCGACTGAAATCGGTGATGTTCTGGCCGCCATGGGCATCGTACCTGCCAGTGACGGTCATGGCAGCTCCACCTGTTTTATCGATACGCTCGGCCTGGTGTCGAACTGGTAAATCGCGACCTTTATAATGTTCCGGGTCGCCAATTGAAGGCGACCCGGAACAACTCTATCAAAAAACTTTCAGACCTATTGTTCTCTTGTCATCCTGCCTCTTCTTCGCTTTTCTTTTCATCCCGGCCATCGATTAATGTTGTGTTAAAATTATAATAACGCTATTTATGGTAGCAATTTTTATTAAATCAAACCGTTAACTGATTCCGGCCCCAAACAATGAAAGACGAACACAAAACAAAAAAGCAGCTCGTAGAAGAATTAGCTGAATTACGAAGGCTGATCAATAAAACAGATTCGGCTGTACGGGTGTCTGATAAAGACCGACTGGTTTTAAATGCCGCCGGCGAAGGAATTATCGTTCTTGATACCCAGGGAAAACATTCTTTTGTCAATCCATCCGCGGCCAGAATGCTGGGTTACCCGGTTTCTGAACTGACGGGGGTGGAGAGCCATTCTCTCTGGCACTATAACAAATCCGACGGCAGTACTTATCCTGAAGAAGAATGCCCCATCTATGCCGCCTACAAGGACGGCAAAGTCCATAGCGGTGATGACGAGATTTTCTGGAGAAAGGACGGCACCTATTTTCCTGTTCAATACACAAGTACCCCCATCATTGAGGTTGGAGAAATTTTAGGCGCTGTCGTTACGTTCATGGATATAACGAAACGCAAGCGCATGGAAAAATCACTTAAGCTGGATGAAGAACGCCTTGAATCCCTCCTGAAGCTGACACGCATGGATGTCACCTCTGAAAAAGAAATCACGGATTTTGCCCTGGAAGAAGCCGTTCGCCTCACGAGAAGCAAAGGCGGATATCTGCATTTTTTTGATGAAGACAAACAAACCATTCATCTTTTTTCATGGTCAAAAGACGTACTGGAAACATGTACAGCGGAACAGGATCATCATTATCCCCTGACATCCGCCGGCATATGGGCAGACAGCGTTCGATTCAAAAAAGTGGTTATTCATAACGATTATCAATCGCTGGCCCATAAAAGAGGCCTCCCGGAAGGTCATTTTCATTTAATCCGTCATCTGGGTGTCCCGATCTTTGATGGAAACCGTATTGTGGGCGTTACCGGGGTGGGCAATAAGGAAGACCCTTATGATACATCCGATGCCCGTCAGATAACGCTGTTCATGCACAATATGTGGCGGATAATGCAACAGAAACGCCTGGAACAGGAAAGGGAAAAGCTGGTCATCGAACTTAAAGAGCTGTCATTAAAAGACGAGCTCACAGGCCTTTATAATCGTCGCGGATTCTTATCGATAATGACACAGCAATGCGCGGTCGTTAAGCGGGTTCAAAAAAATGCCATGTTGATTTTTATCGACCTGGATGGGTTGAAACTGATCAATGATCGATACGGGCACGCAGAGGGTGATCAGGCTTTAATCCGTACAGCCGATATTTTAAAAAACACGTTCAGGGAAACAGATATCATCGGAAGGATCGGCGGGGATGAATTTGCTGTTTTCGGCATGATTATGGATGATAAAAATTTCGATACCGTCACTTCCAGAATAAAAGAAAAATTTGAAAAACGGATCAACGAATATAACGCCCAGACCGAAAAACCATATCGCATTTCTTTGAGCTACGGCATATCCTTTGCCGAGTACCAAAATGAATTCTCCTGTGATTCAATGTTGTCCGAGGCGGATGAGAAAATGTATTTTCAAAAACAGAAGAAACGTTGAAGGATGAATTCCGGGCAATGGAATCAAAAACAAAAAAGCGGGAGCAGATTGATCTGCTCCCGCTTTATTGTTTTATTCATCCTTTTAGAATGGAATACGACTTACCACAATCCGCCTGCGGTTGAAATAAAACAACTGCCGCCGCCACCGCCGCCGGAAGATTGCGTGTTGGTATTATCGATATTATCGGCCGGGGTATTGTCTATCACGGACCGTTCGGTGACCCCGAGGCCGGAAGGATCGACGATCACACCGTTGGCCACACCGTCGGCATCGCCGGCGCCACCGTCAACCAGGGTCAGTGTGACGCCTGGCGGATCATGGCTGAACCAGGCCTGGCTGGAAAAATCCTGCCAGCCGTTGACATTGTCATACTTGTACCAGACGGCGCCGTCCGACAGCGGTTCTGAAAAAAACATCGTGACCTCGGCCGTGTCACCGACATTTTCAACCATCAGGCGGAAGCTGATGACACCGAAGGGGAATTCAACCCCCGCCGGTCTTCCTTCCTGGGGTAGTCCGTCCGGGTCCACAACCTCGACAAAATCAATGGTCTGATTTTCTGCGCCGGTCGTCAGGCCGATCTGCCCGTTACCATCGGCCGATACCACGCGGGTCATGCGTTCATCGCCATCCGGGGTACCATTACCGTTAAGGTCGGTATTTCCGTTTATCTGCTGATCATCCGGGATGTTATTGCCGTCGGCGTCGGTAAAAGTCGCCGACGCTGTTATAAATGAGGACGGTCCAGACCATTTCCAGTCCCAACCGTCGGAATCCACGAACTGTGTCCGCCAGAAATAAACGGTATTGGCGGCCAGCAAGGCACCTGGAAGTGTGAGATCAAGCAGCGCCGTGCCGGAAGCGGTTTCAAAAACCATACGCGTAAATGCTTCATCAGCGGCCACCTGCCACACCGAATCGCGGTGGAATTCACCACCGAAGCCTTCCCGGTAATCCACGACCAGGTCGGGCGTCAGCGATGCGAGTTCTTCCCCGCCCACGGGAGACAATGCCAGCGGAATACCCGGTCCGGGGGTCACGGCGTTGGGGTTGGTACCCTTTTTATATTCATACCAGTTGATCAAGCCGTCGCCATCCAGGTCCTGATCTGCGTCAGCAACCAGAGGATTCAGGCCGTTGTTCTTCTCCCAGCCGTCTTCCATGCCGTCCCCGTCGCTGTCCTTGTTAACCGGGCTGGTGCCCTGCTCGTATTCCTGACCGTTGGTAAGGCCGTCACCGTCCGGGTCCTGGTCGGCGTCTGCGACCAGGGGGTTCAAGCCGTTGTCGACCTCCCAGCCGTCGGGCAGACCGTCGTTATCGGTATCGTCGTCAATTGGATTGGTGCCCCTGGCGTGCTCCTGGCCGTTGGTCAGGCCGTCGCTGTCATTGTCCAGGTAGGCGTCATTAACCAACGGGTTCAAGCCGTAGCTCAACTCCCAGTTGTCTGCCATGCCGTCGCCGTCGGTATCACTGTTATTCGGTTTTGTACCCAGCACGTACTCTTGGGCATTGGTCAACCCGTCATTGTCGGGATCGTCATCGGGATCATCGGGGTTCAGGGGATCCAGCCCGTTCTCCACCTCCCATCCGTCCGGCAGGCCGTCGTTGTCAAGATCCGTTCCGAAATCCCCCTGACCGTTGATCTTGACGAAGAAGCTCGAGGAACTGACATTCCAGGTGCCGTAAGCCCAGCCGTCATCTCCCACCTTGCCGTTCATCGTAAATGTCACCCCGAAAAAAGACATCCTGAAGTAGAGGGTGTTGTCACAATAGAACTGTCCTTCCCCGGGGAGGCTGGTGGGGACCAAAGCAGTCAAATCGCCAAGAAGGGCGTCTATGGAAGGCGCGGAAAAAGACATGGGTGCGTAACCGGTCCGCAGATCTTCGATCTTACCTGTTCCCTGAACATCGCCGATAATCGGAAAGTTATGCATGATAATGTCGAGCTGTCCATCTGCCCCCACGTCAAATTCCCAGGTACCATCAATGCTTTCCAGTTGCTGGGCGCTGCCGAGGATGGCGTACCTGATATCTCCGGCCATGGTGCCGGCATATATACCGGGAATGCCGTCCCACATGGCGTCCGACCCGAAACGTACTTCCAGCGTATGGTCTGCCACAACGCCTTCAAATGTGTATTCGGTCACCGGCCCCAGGGAAACCCCGTCTACCACCACGTCGAGAATTTCACAACCTCCGATGGCAGCAAAGGAAAACGCTTCGGTATCCCCTCTTTCTACTTTCACATCCTTTATCGCGTTTTTAATGTTATAGGGGCTTACGCTTCCGGCACCGATGGCGTTAACTTCAATGGCGTGCGCCAGGGTGTATTTTCTGCTGTCAGACAGACTGCCGCTGGCGTACATCTTTATAAACGAAAACGACGTATCAAAGGCCCAGGTGCCGGTAATGCTTTTGTCTGGCTGAACCAGCCCGTTCATGGAATATCCCACCCCCGGAACTTCAAAGGAAAATCCGCCGTCGCAATCGAACTGTGCACTTCCCGGAATGGTCCCGAGGAGAGATACACCAAAGTCAATGTCGGCATGACCGGTCAGCGGGTCTACCGTTCCCTCACCCAGTATGGTACCGAAACCATATGGAATTGACGGGCTGTAGATCCGGACGGAAATACTGTTATCCGCCTCATCAATCGTAAACAACCATTCCCCGTCAACGGGAAAAAGCAGCGGATCTGATGCCTCTCCCTGGAAGTTTCCTTTGTAGGTTCCGGGTACAATCCCCCACATTCCAGGGGAACCGAAACGCACCTCAAGGTCGTGGTTTTCGGTAACATTGGTAAACGTATAACTGGTCATGGGGCCGAAAGAGACATCGTCCACCAGGACATCCAGAACCTGGCAGGAACCGCCGGGCGTAAAGACAAATGTCTTGGAACCACCGTTTTCAACGAGCACATAACCTTCGGGCGAGACAGCACCCGGCCCCGTTACGCTGGTTATAATCAAGTGGTCGCCCGTACCGACGACCTTCTGGTCTCCGGTAAAAGCCCCACCGGCGGAAAAACCGACAAAAAACAGCGAAGAATCAAAGGCCCAGGTCCCGGATACACTGCCGTCCCCGTTCAGGGTGCCGTTCATGGTATAACCCAGGTCCGGAATGGTAAAAGAAAAGTGCCTGTCACAGGTAAACAGCCCGGTTCCGTTAAACGTGCCAAAGGTCGGTACGGTAAACACCATTTCAGCCGCTCCGGTCAGGGTGTTGACGGTGCCAACGCCGATAATATCACCGATAATCGGGTCATCCCCCGGAGTCATGGAAAACGGCATACCGCCGCTGATCATGATGTTCAGGTTGCCGTCCGGGTAAACGAAAAATTCCCAGGCCCCCTTGAGCGCCGGTGCCCAGGGAATTTCAACATCATTCATCATAAACCGCCCGGGAATTGTCAAGTCACCCTGCAGGTCGCCGGCATACAGGCCCGGAATACCGTCCCAGAGGGCGGCGGAACCGAACAGCACTTCAAGGGTATGATTTTCCGTCACATTGGTAAAGGTATAGCCTGGCATTGCGCCGACTGAAATACCATCCACCAGGACATCCAGAATCTCGCAACCGTCCTGGGGTGTAAAAACAAAGGGCTTATCATTGCCCTCATCCACCTCTACGGTTCCATCAGGAGAGACAACACCCGATCCCTGGGAAGAGACTTCAATAATCGGTGAAGCATACACCGGCACAGTGTCCTTTTCGCCGGAAAAAGTTCCTGCGGCTAAAAGATCAACCGTCATCGAAAGGCCGGGGTCGGCGCCAGGGTCTATCATGGTAGCGTCAAGGACCGCGTTAAAATCGAAGCCCCATGTTCCGGAAGCGGCGCCGCCGTCTCCAAGAGAGCCGTCCAGTGTGAATCCCACATCCGGAATTGAAAAGGAAAAACTTTGATCGCAGTCGAACTGTCCGGTGCCTGAAAAACCAAGCGCCGGCGCGGCGTCGCCCAATAACGCTTCAAGCAGGGGAATGGTAAAGAGCATATCGACGCTGCCGGATGCCATGTCCACCTCGCCCACGCCCATTAACAGGGGAAGATTATAATTCAGGCCGCCTCCCAGGTAAATCAGCAGGTTGCCATCGGCCTGGACATCGAAATACCAGAGGCCGTCGATCACCAGGTCCTCGGCGGAAACACCGTTGCCGTCACTTTGGGCGCCGGCCGAGGCGGTTCCGGTCAGTTCGCCTATGTACACGCCAGCTAATTCACCCCAGCACTCGGCCACGCTCGCTGCCCGGACACTGCCGCTTAAAAGGAAAAAACAGAGAAATAACAGGCTGCAGATAAGACAAGGGTTCTTCCTTCCGAACAATGATCGACGCCTCATAATGCCCTCCCACATTTGGCTGTTGCTTGATTATATATATTATATGCCGATTCCGGTTTTTTGTCACCTCGCATTTCTAAAGGTATTCGTGCAAGGCAGCTGAAACGAAAACATTCATAAAATCAATTTATTAAAATCAAATTGACAATTCCGATATGCCGCTGCACCGGCACGTTCCTCAGGTTTTCCGGGAGGTAGAATACCGGTCAAAAAACTTGCCATAAAACCGAAAACCAACTATTTTCAAGTTGTAACCCGTTGTTGTTCAAATATTTGCCTTCGAATATCCCATGAAAGGAACCAGGATGAAAAACAGGAAGAAACTAATCGGATTGATCATCATGGCAATCATCACCACGGCGTCATGGACAGCAGCCGCCGACCTGAACGACATTATCCTGCCCTCACCCCGTATGGAAGGCGGCATGCCGCTCATGCAGGCGTTGAAACAGCGGCATACCAGCCGTGATTTCAGCACGACCCCCCTTCCGCCCCAGGTAATGTCAGACCTTCTCTGGGCGGCCTGCGGCATCAACCGGGCCGATTCCGGTAAACGCACGGCACCCTCGGCCCGCAACTGGCAGGAGGTGGATGTTTACGCGGTCACAAAAGACGGCGCATATCGTTACGATGCCAAAGCCAACAGCCTCCGAATGGTCGCCAAAGGTGATTTACGCGAACTGACCGGGAAGCAGGCCTTTGCAGCCACAGCCCCGCTCAACCTGGTCTACGTGGCCGACCTGGAACGGATGAAAGGCGCCTCCCCCGAGGCTCAATCGCGGTATTCGGGGACGGATGTCGGTTTTATCAGCCAGAACGTCTACCTTTTCTGCACTTCCGAAGGGCTGGCCACGGTGGTCAGGGGATATGTGGATCGGGATCCGCTGGCCAAAGCCCTGAACCTGCCTGAGCACCAGAAGATCATCTTATGCCAGACGGTAGGATATCCGGGAACAGGAGAATAACGGAAAATCGGGTGCCGTGGGCGAAGTGAAGCTTGCCCCTGACCCGTGCCCGGATTCACACAGGAAACAGCGGCCACGGCCGTGCCTGCTCCAGTTCAAAGGCCAGTTCCAGCAATACGTTATCCTGACCCAGCGGGGCCGCGAATTGGACACCAATCGGCAAACCGTCTTTGCTCATTCCCAGTGGTAAAGAAATGGCCGGTTCCCCGGTGATGTTCTGCAGCGCGGTAAAGGGCGCGTAGTCGCGGATGCCTTTAAAAACAGTTTCAAACGGCGCTTCGGAATCAAGCAACGTCCCGTTCTTAACGGTTGTCGAAGCCAGTACCGGGCAAAGGACCACGTCATATTGTTCATAAAAAGATTTCGTTACGTTTATGGCTTTTTTTAATCGCCTGGTGGCAAACGGAAATGAAAAAACATGCCTGGTAAAATGTCTGCTCATTCCCAGGGTCAGGCTTTCCAGCCGGGATGAATCAAAATCACGGGAAATCAGCATTTTGCCGAACCGGTGGAGCATGAAAAACAGAAAGCCATAATACAATGTAAAATCATCACCGATCTGATCGGTAAAAGGAAGCGGGAGTTCATCTACATGATGACCGAGCTGTTCGCACAATCCGGCAGTGGATCGGACAACCTCAACCACCTCATCTTCGACAATGATATCGCCGATGGCATCGGTAACAACAGCGATTCGCAGCCGTTTTTTTCCGGGACTGTCAACCATCCCCAGCGCCGGCAAGCGGGTGTTGGCATAATATTTTTCCGCTTCAGCCATGAACAGGGCCGTATCTCTCACCGTTCTGGTGACAACACCTTCGAACACGACATTGATGGGCAGCCGTTTGAATTCAGGCGCGCTTACCAGGCGATCACGGGTCGGTTTTAGTCCAACCAGACCGCAACAAGCTGCCGGAATACGAATGGACCCGCCGCCGTCATTTCCATGGGCCATGGGCACGACCCCTGCAGCCACCATGGCGGCGGACCCGCCCGACGAACCGCCCGTGGAATAATTGGTATTCCAGGGGTTGGCCGTTGCGCCATGAAGCAACGACTCGGTTGTCGGCGGAATACCAAACTCAGGCAAAGCGGTTTTACCCAGGCTGATCATGCCCAGGGACTTAAACTGCTTGATAAAGGCCTGGTCTTTCTTCGCCGGACGTTTCGGTAGGCCGCGTGTGCCGAACAGCGTGGGAGCGCCCTGCACGTCAACATTATCTTTTATAAATGTGGGAACACCGCCGAGTTTTCCTTTCAGCGGCGATTTTGCCTGCTCTAATGCCTGATCAAAAGTGTCTGTGATAATGGCATTCAGAACAGGATTTACCTGCTCTGCCCTTTTGATGGCCGCCTCCACCAGTTCAGTCGGCGTGACTTCGCCTTTTTCAAGACGTTCGGCCAGCGCCAAGGCATCGGAATCGCCCAGGGCATCATCACAAACCGTATTAATTCTGACTTCATTCATAAAACGCTCCTTGATGCGTCAACGTAACGGTTGTTTCTTTCCCGAAATTATATATTAATTATATATATTGCCCGTAAACGCACGAAAAAGAAAGACGGAATAGAATACCGACGACAACATCAGCCATTTTGCCAGTGCCCGCAGTTCCATGGACATAATAAAATAAATTGACATTTTTCAGCACTTTAACCATACTATAAGAGCATCCAGGCAAAAAAATCAGGTCAATTCATAAGGCTGTAAATCCGAAACCGGACCGGGAATTATCGGAATGCCGAATCCACAAGATACGATTCTCCGCCTGCAAGCAGAAAACAACCGTCTGCAATCTGAATTGTCTGCCCTGAGACAGATATTGGCTTCGGATCTGAACCACCTCAAATCCTCTGCTGACGTCTTTGACAAGGATAGCCTGCGCAGCATTTTAGAAGCCCTTCCCGTTGCCACTACCTGGGCCAATGCAGACGGCATTATCGAGTTCACCAATTATAAATTCATTGAGTTGTTCGGATACAATATAACCGATATACCAACGGTTGAGGACTGGTTTAACACGGCTTATCCTGACCCGGCATATCGGGATAGAATTGTTCCCAGGTGGCTGAATTCCATGGAAACCGTCCGGCAGCAGGGAGGTGAAGTCGAAAGCATAGAGGCCAATGTCACATGTAAAGACGGCCGGGTGCGGCATGTGGTCGCTAAAACAGCCCTTATTGCCGATCGTGTCCTTGTTATTTTCGATGATTTGACCGAGCCTGAAGAAATTCAGCGGGCCTTGCTGGAATCACAACTGCGTTTCCAGAGCATTTTCAACAGCGTCAATGACGGTATCGCCGTCGCAGACAGTGAAACCGGCAATTTTATCATGGCCAACACATCCTTTATGGCCATGCTGGGTTATACTGAAGATGAAATTTTAAGCCTCGGTGTGGCCGATATCCATCCCCGTTCGGCCCTGGAAAAGGTTTTCGATTATTTTGAACGACTGGCCCGGGACGAAGAAATTTTTATTGCTCCAGACCTGCCGGTTCAACGAAAAAATGGTGATGTTTTCTATGTCGATATCAGTTCCGGTGTCATGACTTTTAATAATCGCAAATGTCTCATCGGGATTTTCCGTGATATTTCAGAAAGAAAAAAATACGAAGAAGCCATCCTGCAGGAAAGGGATTTTTCCGATGCCGCCCTCAACAGTTTACCCGGTATTTTTTACATGTTTGATCAAGACGGACGGTTTTTAAGATGGAACAAAAATTTCGAAACGGTTTCCCAATATTCGTCGGAAGAAATGGAACAGACTTCTCCGCTTGATTTTTTTGAGGGTGAAGATAAAAAACATATTCAGGAAAGAATCCGGGAAACTTTTGAAAAAGGGGAATCCGATGCGGAAGCCGGTTTCATCTCCAAAGACGGGACCAGGAGGCCCTATTATTTTTCCGGTTTATTGGCACATATCGGCGGGAAACCGTGCCTGATCGGCATGGGGCTGGATATCTCCCGTCGCAAACAGGCGGAAAAGATGCAAGCCCTTGGTCAGTTGGCCGGCGGTATTGCCCACGACTTCAACAACCATCTTTCAGCGATCATGGGATTCGCGGAAATACTGGTAGAACAGGTTGAAGAAGATGGGCTGCGAAGCTACGCGGAAATGATCGCCCTTGCGGCAACCCGTTCCGCCGACCTGACCCGGCAATTGCTGGCCTTTGCCCGCAAAGGGAAATACATGGCCGAACCCGTGGATGTCCACTCGATTATCGCGGAAGTGGTCACCTTTCTGGGCCGCAGCATCGACAAACGGATCACCATCAAACAAGTCCTTTCTGCTGATCCGCCCTCTATTCTGGGTGATGCCAGCCAGATTCAAAATGCCCTTCTGAATCTGGCCATCAACAGCCGGGACGCCATGCCGGGAGGCGGTGAACTGACTTTTTCAACATCATCCGAGTCGCTTGATGAAACCCGGTGCAAAGGGTTAAACCTGGATATTATCCCCGGCCGATACATTAAAATAAGTATCACAGACACGGGCAAAGGAATCGATCAAAATAATCTGCCGCACCTGTTTGAGCCCTTTTTTACGACAAAGGAAGTGGGAGAAGGAACAGGAATGGGCCTGGCGGCGGTTTACGGTACTGTCAGAAGCCATAAAGGCGGCATCACCGTATCCAGCAGACCGGGGCAAGGCAGCACGTTCGACATATACTTTCCGGTCAACGAAGAAACAGACAACACCATCACCACACCGGCATTAACCAGTGAAACCACCAGCAATACGGGCCGAATACTTGTGGTTGATGATGAAAAATTAATCCTGGAACTGGCCGGCAGCATTCTGAAAGCCCGGGGGCATGAAGCCATCCTTTGTGCCGATGGGTATACGGCTATTGATTTATATCAAAAAGAGTCGGAACAAATCGATCTGGTGATTCTTGACATGATGATGCCCAATATAAACGGCGTTGAGACATTCGCCGCCTTACGCGCCATCAATCCATCGGCCAGGATACTGTTGTCATCCGGCTACAGCAAAGACGGTCAAGCCCAATCCCTGCTGGATGCAGGAGCGGTGGATTTTATACAAAAACCGTTTACCATCAGCCAGCTGACCCAAAAAGTATCCCAGGCGTTGAACCACCCTGTCACCTGAACACCACCGGTCGTCCATGAACGTCAGGAAGCCGATCAAACCATGATAGTCGGGCCAGGACAGAAAAACACCATTTCCCCAAAAACCATTGACACGGAATTACCACCTTGCTAAAGATATGCTCCCAACAGCAATCTCTTATTCTCAGATTGAAAAACAATGGCTGATAAACCGGCATCAGACAGCAGGCTAGACCAGAAAAAAGACTCCCCGCGGGATGATTTATCCCATCTCGCAAAAGCCATTATTTCCAATGTCGGCGTCGGCATCTATATTGTTCAGAACGGCAACTTTGTATATGTAAGCCAATTATACCAAAAGCTTATCGGCTACACGGAAGCAGAGCTCATAGGCATGAACTCCCTTGCCCATATTTACCCCGATGATAGAGAGATGGTCAGGGAAGAAGCCATAAAATGCTTAAAGGGGGAACGCTTCGAACCCTATGAATACCGGTTTATCAGGAAGAACAATGACGTCATATGGGTTCTGGAGACGATCACTTCAATCGTTTATAAAAATGAACGCGCCACGCTGGGCAGTTTTATGGATATCACCGAGCTCAAACACATGGAGACAGCGCTCCGCAAGAGCGAGGAAAAATACCGCACCATTCTTGAAAGCATCCGGGAAGGCTATTTTGAAGTCGATCTTGGCGGCAACCTGAACTTCTTCAATGACTCCATGTGCCGGATCGCCGGTTGCACCAAGAAAGAACTTACGGGCGTGAATTATCAGCAGTTTACAGATACCAATACCGCCCAAAAAGTTCATCGCACGTTTAACCGGGTCTACAAAACAGGGCAACCGGTTGAAAATTTCGATTGGCAGATTATGGGTAAAAACGGAACTGAACGACATGTCGAAGCGTCCATATCGTTACAAAAAGATGCTTCCGGCAATCCAACCGGATTTACGGGGATTATGCGCGACATCACGGAACGTAAGCGGATGGAACAGAAACTCAACCATATGGCCACACATGACGCCCTGACCGGGCTGCCCAACCGCTTGATGTTCAGTGAGATTCTCAATCACGCCATTAACACCGCCCAGCATCATAACCGACAGTTAGCCGTTTTTTTTATCGATCTTGATCGTTTCAAGTCCATCAATGACTCCCTGGGACATGAAGCAGGAGATCTGCTGCTGATAGAAATGGCCAAAAGGTTTAAACAATCGCTGCGTACAAGAGATGTTGTCGGTCGCCTGGGGGGAGATGAATTCATTATACTGATCGAGGATATCGAAGCGTTAAATCACGTCATCGCCTTTGCGAAGAAGCTTCTCCGTACGGTAAAAAAACCGATGGCGATTCTGGATGAGGAATGCCGCGTAACCGCCAGTATCGGCATCAGCCTTTACCCCAAAGACGGGGAGGACGAACAAGCCCTGATGAAGAATGCCGACATGGCCATGTATCTGGCCAAAGAAGAAGGCAAAAACAACTACCAGTTTTACGCCGAGGATATTCAGATACAGGCTTTTGAACGTTTTGCCATCGAGACAAACCTGCGTCGCGCATTGGAGCGTAATGAACTGTACCTGGAATATCAGGCCAAGCTGGATTTCAAGACAGACGAGATTACCGGTGTGGAAGCGCTGCTGCGCTGGGAGAACCCGTACCTTGGTTCAGTCCCCCCGGCGCAGTTCATTCCGTCGGCCGAAGAGATCGGGCTGATCGTGCCCATCGGCAGATGGGTATTGAATACCGCCTGCGACCAGAATGTCGCCTGGCAACGCCAGGGTTTACCGCCGGTTATAATGAGCGTAAACCTGTCACTCAGGCAGCTCATGGACGATAACCTGTTAGAAGATATCCATGCCGCACTGGCAAAATCCGGAATGCAGCCGGATTTGCTGGAACTTGAAATCACCGAAAGCATGGCGTTGCACAACCCCGCTCGCCAGCTGGACCTGATGACCAGATTAAAGGAAATGGGCGTTCGGATCGCCATCGACGATTTTGGTACCGGCTACTCCGCCCTCGCCCAGATCAAACATTTCCCCATCGATACGCTCAAGGTGGACCGGTCATTTATTCGGAATATCCCTCAGGATTCTGAGAACAAAGCGATTACCGAAGCCATCATCGCCATGGGCAAAACCCTGTCGCTTACCGTTGTCGCCGAAGGTGTGGAAACGCTCGAGCAGAATGAATTCCTGAAAGAACGCATCTGCGATGAAATGCAGGGCTTTTATTTCAGCAAACCGATCACCCCTGATCAGTTTGCCGACCTGTTGCGCGAGCATACCCCCGCTTCAAAGAAAAAATAAAAGACGCCCATTATCGTTCGACCGCTTCCCGGATTTTTTCTACCAGAGACCGGTTGGTAAAAGGCTTCTGCAGGAACGGTACATTACCATTCAGCACATCATGATGGGCGATTACATCGTCTGTGTATCCGGACATGTAAACCGCTTTCAGGCCCGGGTGCTTCCGGACGGCCTGGTGGTACAATTCAACCCCATTCATCCCGGGCATGATAATATCGGTCAGCAAGAGATCAATCGATCCGTCATTCTGACCCAGTAAGGACAATGCTTCCCAACCGTTTTTTGCTGTCAGAATGTTGTATCCCTGTCGGGCCAGCATAATTTCAGCCATTTTCCTCATTGGTTCGTTGTCTTCCACCACCAGAATTGTTTCAGATCCGCCGGCAACATGGACGGGCGGTTCTGTCGGGTCATACCGGGTGTCAACCGCTACAGGTTCTGTTAATACCGGCAGATAAACCCTGAAACTTGTTCCCTGGCCGGGTCTACTGTCTACCTGGATATTCCCGCCATGCTGCTTGATCACACCATATACAGTTGCCAGACCCAGACCGGTTCCCTGGTTGACGTCCTTGGTGGTAAAAAAGGGTTCAAAGAGATGCTCCAGGATCTTTTCATCCATACCGACGCCCGTGTCTTTAATGGACATTACCACATAATCTCCGGGAACCAATTTTCCGAATACGCCATCCGGCGATTCAGCCAGTTCAACCCGTTTTGTATGGATTGTTAAATGTCCGCCGCCGGGCATGGCATCCTGAGCGTTGATCACCAGGTTCATGACCACCTGTTCCACGTGGCCGGCATCTCCTTTGATAAGCGGCAGAGACGGCTCCAGTTCAATATGAATAGTGATATCTTCCCGAATGGTGCGGCAAAGCAGTGTTTCAAAGTCTGTCAACAAATCGTTGAGGTTAAGGGGGTTGAAAACCAGTGGTTGTTTGCGGCTGAAAGCCAGAAGCTGGCCCACCAGGTCCCGCGCCCGCCGGGCCGCTTTGAGAACATCTTCAAGCAATTCCCGCCGGGGATCATCAGGGGCCGTATCATTCAGCACCATTTCAGAAAAACCGAGAATCGGCGAAAGCAGGTTGTTCAAATCATGGGCCGCACCACCGGCCAGGCGGCTGACAGACTCCAGTTTCTGGGCCTGATGGAACTGCTCTTCAAGGCTCAGTTTTTCCGCTTCAAATCGTTTTTTATCGGTTATGTCGGGAAAGGCCACAATACCGGCCAGCAGTTTTCCGTCCTTATCCTTCAGGGGCGCTGCACTGGCCGATATCCAGCGTTCGTCATTCCCCGGGCGAACAATCATTTCAACGTTACGGACCTCTTCACCCTGCTGAACAGCACGTACCAGCGGCAGATCTTCAACCCGGCAAGGGGTTCCGTCCGGATAAAAGGTGGGGCAGTACTCCTGAAAATCTTTCAACGAGACCCCCTTCAAATTTTCCGGTTTTTTTGTCATCAGGTCCAGAGCAGCCTGGTTGAAATTCGTAATCGTAACATCCGGCGCCATGGCAATAATAATGGGAATCGGGATCTGTTCGACGGCAAACTCGAGAAAGTTCAGCGTCTTCCGGGCCTCTTCCTGAGCCCGTCTGCGTTCGGTGATATCAGTGGCGATACCGCACAGGGCAATCGGATGGCCGGCATCATTCCGTATCATCTGGGTGCGGCAGTCCACCGTCAAAGGCGTATTATCGGGGCGGAAATTGATGACTTCTCCGCGCCAGGAACCGTCACGCAAGGTTTTCTGAAGTATCTCCATTTGAGAAGCGCCTTTTTCCGGATCATCACCGAGTGCGGTAACGTGTTGACCGATCAGGGCTTCTTTTGATGTGCCGATAGTGCGGGTATGGATTGCATTGACGTATGTGATGTATCCGTCAAGATCAGTGACAATCACCCGATCTGAGATCTGGTCAAGGACCAGCGACTGCAACTTACCAAGTTCATCGGCCGTTTTTTTTTCAGTGATGTCCTGTATAAAGCCAAACAGGCGTTCGGCCGTGCCGTTGGGGCCCATCTCGGCAAAACCCCGGGCCAGGCACGTTCTGAGGTTTCCGTCTTTGCGAAAGGCCCGGATTTCGATTTCATAAGGAGCGCCGGTGGTGACGGCTGCTTCCACGGCTTTCATCAGGATTTCCCGGTCGTCCGGGTGACAATGGCCGGGATGTTCAATCCAGCCCGGTGCGGGGTTGCCGGGGTCATACTGAAAAATTCGATACAATCCCCTTGACCAGGTGACCGTGTCGGTGGCGATTTCCCATTCCCAGCTGCCGACGTTGGCAACCTCTTCGGTTCGCTCGAGCATTTTCTGGCTCCGACGCAGAGCCGCTTCTGATTCCTGGTATTGGGATTCCTTTTTTTGTAACGTTTTAACCTGTTGTTTCAGCGCCTCAAAAGCAGACTGTTGCTTATCCAAGTAAAATCCCTCCCCCAGACCGAACAGTTTTCGAACAATCGTTTAACAGGTGCTTATTGATGAAAAAAGCCGTATTTTAAAAATTATTACAAAATCAGTATTTTTTGTCAATTCTCGTGTCACTTGGACAGGTATAATGTTCACGAAACGGATGTCCCCGGGATTAACGACGGGGTTTAAAAGCCGTTTTCCCACAAAATACGCTTTCCTTAAAAAGCTTGTCTTAGACCCAAAAAACTTCTATTTTCAGAACACAATTTTTCACTACCGGGTACCACGGGCAAAGCCAAACCCGCCCGTGAAGCCAAAACCGACGAATTCGGTGTTCGAGAAACAAGAGATGGAAAACATATGGCCTTAATCAGCATGCAGAATGTCCGTTACGGTTTCGGCGGGTCCGACCTCCTGGACGGCATCAGCTTTAACATTGAAAAAGGCGAACGGGTCGGGCTCCTGGGCCGCAACGGCGCCGGCAAGTCCACCCTGCTCCGGCTCCTGAACCGTGAGATCCAGCCGGACAGCGGAGAAATCGTTACCACCCAGGGCATCCGGGTTGCCGCCCTGGAACAGGAGGTGGCTGCTCAAAGCGATGGCACCGTCTATGAAGTGGTGGCGAGCGGCCTGCAGCACACACGCCACACCGAGGGCGGGTGGGAGCTGCAGCAGCAGGTCGAAAACATTCTGTCGCGCACCGATCTTGATCCTGACAAACGTTTTGCCGACATGTCGGCCGGCATGAAACGCCGGGCCCTGTTCGCCCGGTCTATGGTCCTGTCGCCCGACCTGCTGCTTCTGGATGAACCGACCAACCATATGGATATCGAAAGTATCATCTGGATGGAATCATTTCTCCTGCGCCATGTCCAGACCCTGCTGTTTATCACCCATGACCGTGTTTTTCTGGACCGGCTGGCCACCCGGATCATGCTCCTGGACCGCGGTCGACTGTTTTCCTATAACTGCGACTACAAAATCTATCTGCAACGTCGCGAGGCGGAACTGGCGGCTGAAGCCGAGCAACAGCGCAATTTTGACAAAAAGCTCACCAAAGAAGAGGCCTGGATCCGGCAGGGCATCAAGGCCCGGCGCACCCGCAACGAAGGCCGGGTGCGCGCTTTAGAAAAAATGCGGAACCAGGTCCGGCAACGCCGCGCGAAAACCGGCCAGGTGCGCCTGGAACTCCAGGAGGCCGAACGCACCGGCAAACTGGTCATCGACGCCAAAGACCTGACCTATGCCTACCAAGGGGCACCCCTCGTGCGTGATCTTTCCACTACCATCATGCGCGGCGACAAGGTCGGTATCATCGGCCCCAACGGCGCGGGCAAAACCACCCTGATCCAGCTCCTGCTGGGCAACCTTAAGCCGGACAGCGGCACCGTCCGCCACGGCACCCACCTGCAGCCGGCCTATTTCGATCAGCTCAGGAGTCAACTTGACGAGCAGAAGACCGTCGTGCAGAACATCTCAACCGATAATGATTATATTGTATTCAACGGTCAGAAGCGCCACGTCATCGGTTACCTGCAGGATTTTCTGTTTTCCCCGGATCGCTGCCGCACCCCGGTTCACGTACTTTCCGGCGGAGAGCGCAACCGCCTGATGCTGGCCAGACTCTTTACCCGGCCGGCCAACCTGCTGGTACTCGACGAGCCCACCAACGACCTGGATGCCGAAACCCTGGAACTGCTCGAAGAACTGCTGTTTTCCTTTGACGGCACCCTGCTGCTGGTCAGCCACGACCGCAGTTTTTTAAACCATATCGTCACCAGCACCCTGGCGTTTGAAGGCAACGGCCGGATCGTCGAATATGCCGGCGGATACGATGACTGGCTGGCCCAGCGCCCTGCTCCCCCTGCTTCGGAACCGGCCAGGCCCAAACAGGCGCCCTCCCCCAAACCCAAAACGCCTGTTAAACCCAAAAAGTTGACCTTTGCCCAGAATCGTGAACTAAAGGAACTGCCCGCCCTGATCGAAGCCCTTGAGACCGAGCAGCGCCAACTCCACGCCGCCATGGCCGATTCGGCTTTCTACAAGCAGGATCCACAAGAAATCAAGGCCCGGCAACAACGTCTCCAGAAAGTCGGAGACACCATCGACTCCCACTACCGCCGCTGGGAAGAACTTGAAGGGTTGAGCAGATGATTCCAAAAAGCAAGAAACAGGAACCGTTTCAATGGGGAGGGGTTCTTTTAATTTCGTTTTGCCATTTTATCCATGACATTTTTTCAAGTTTCTTTTCGCCGCTTTTACCCCTGCTGGTGGAAAAACTGTCGATAAGCCTTACCGCCGCCGGCTTTCTGGGAACGATTACGCAACTTCCGGCCCTGCTGAATCCGCTAATCGGCAGATGGGCCGACCGGGGCAACACCATTCGATGGTTTATTGTTCTTGCACCGACACTCACCTCGATCCCCATGAGCCTCCTGGGCCTGGCCCCTTCATACGGTGTGGTGGCCATACTGCTGCTGGTGGTGGGTATCAGCACAGCGCTTTTTCACGTGCCGGCCCCTGTCATGGTGGCGCAGCTTTCCGGAGACCACAAAGGCCGGGGAATGAGTTTTTTCATGGTCGGCGGAGAATTTTCACGAACCATCGGCCCTGTCGCCGCCGTGGGCGCCGTATCGCTCTGGGGACTTGAAGGTTATTACCCGGTCATGCTGATCGGCATTTTATCCTCTGTACTGATTTATTTCCGTTTCAAAGATCTGAATCTTACCTTTAAAAAAGAAGCCCCCGTGCCATTAAAAAAATCGTGGGGGGAAATCAAAAGGGTCATGAAACCGTTGACCGCCATCCTGGTTGCCAGGGGATTCATGCATGGTTCCCTGTCCACCTTTCTGCCCCTTTTCATCAGGCAGGAAACCGGCAGCTTATGGCTGGCCGGCGCCGGGCTTGCCCTGTATGAAGCCTCAGGCGTCCTGGGCATTTTTTCCGCCGGTCCCTTGAGCGACAGGCTGGGCCGACGACGCGTTTTGGGGATTACCCTCGCTTTGGCGCCCTTCTTCCTGTTTCTTTTTGTGGTCCTTCCCGGTTCATATAAAGTGCCGGCACTGATCTGCACGGGATTTACGCTTTTATCCACCACCCCGGTAATGCTGGCCATGATTCAGGAACATGCCAGAAACAGCCCTTCCGCCGCCAATGGCTTCTTCATGATGGCTTCATTTCTTGCCCGTTCGGCCGTTATCGTTCTGGTGGGTTTTTGCGGAGACTTGGTGGGATTGAAAACAACCTACTATATCAGTGCCCTTCTGGGGATTATGGGCATCCCCTTTTTATTTATGATTCCGGTATACTTAACATTGAAAGAACTAGAGCGTGCCGGTTTCAGAAAATAACCATGACATGCCTGACCGAAAAGAAAATAATATTAAACACATGTAGAATTCTTTGAAAAACGGGCCGGACAAAAGTTGACACGCGATTCCGTTTTTGATATAACTTACAGATATAAAATATAATTTCTTTCTCCCCTCTTACCCTTAACTGTCCGGAGATGCTCATGACAAAAGTACTGCTCACCAATGCCATTGGTCCCTATGATCTGGGTTGGGGCGAAGACATGACCGACCTTTTCGGCGCCCGTCTGACAAGGGGCCAGGGCCCGTTTACCTTACGGGGATATTTTTACACCTTTGCCTTTTACCTGATTGCCGAAAACATAAATGTCCCGACAACGATTATCGAGCATCCGGATGAAGCGATTTTCCGCAAGGAACTTGCCAAAGGGTATGACTACATCGGTCTCCAGGTGGTGACGGTCCATGTGCCGCGAATTGCGAAAATGGTTCGGATCATCAAGGAAGTTTCGCCGCAGAGCAAGATCGTTCTGGGCGGCTATGGCGTGGCCACCCTGTATCAGTTTCGCCGCAGAGCAAGATCGTTCTGGGCGGCTATGGCGTGGCCACCCTGTATCATCCACCGCCCCCCGGAAAATAACGCCCAATACATTCTGGACAATGCCGACTATGTCTGCCGGGAAGAAGGCGTCGGCTTTTTCAGGAAGATTCTGGGGCAGGACCCGGACGAACCCATTACCCAGTTGCATCAGCCGATAGCCCTTTCCACCTTGCGCGGCCTGGACAATCTGGCTGTTATGCCCACCACCTCCACCCTGGTGGCACTGGGGTGCCCCAATGCCTGTGAATTCTGCAACACCTCGGCTTTTTTCCGGTTCAAAAAAATTCAGGTTTCCACGCCCGAACAGACCGTAGAAGCGCTCAAGGCCCAGATGAAAAACTACACCTACGACCGGTTTGTTTACAACATGCTCTGGGACGAAGATTTTCTGCTCGACCGGCCCTACGTCATGCGTTTAGCCCATCTTCTCCAGAAGGAAGGGCTTATCGGAAAAGTTCATCTTTCCTCTTTTGCCAGCATTCGCGCCATTTCTCAGTACACGGTCGAGGAGCTGGTCATGGCCGGTATCGGCGCGCTCTGGATCGGGGTGGAGTCCAAATTCGAAGATGTGGTTACTTCCGTTCATCATTTTCAGAAACGGGCCGGCAAGGATGTCAAAGCGGTTTTTGATGATCTGCACCGGTACGGCATCCAGATTATCGGCTCCAACATTCTGGGTCTTGATTTTCACACCCCGGATAATATTGAAGAAGACATCGACTATTTTGTCTCCTTAAAGCCGGATCTGTATCAGGTGGCACCCCTGACGCCCTGCCCGGGAACCATGCTCTATGACCGTATGCAGGAAGAGGAACGGCTCTACGAAAATTTTTCATTTGAAGATGTACAGATCTGGAGCGACAAGATTTTTAAACACACCAATTTTTCCGACGGTAAGATCAAATACTACTTTGATCTGTGCCATAAAAAGCTCTACGAAACCAACGGCCCGACTATTCTCAACATTTCCGACGTGCTGATGCAGGGATACCACACCATGGTGCACTCGCCCAATCCCCTTCTCCAGGCTGTAGCAGACCGGTGTTATTTTGAGGCCAAGTACATGCAGGGTGACCTGTATTACAGCATAAAAAAACTGGCCCCCACCGAGACGGTTCGAAAGCGGGCCGAGGCCCTGGAGCAAAAAGCGTTGAAGTATTTCGGCGACTACTCCCGGGAACAAAAGATAACCCAGAAGTTTATATATCGCCGTTTGCTGGCCGAGTCGAAAAACACAAAACGGGAATCCGACCCGCCCTGGGAGATCATCCGGTTTAACGGTGACAAGTCGGCGCCCGGGACCGTGGCGCGGCGGAATCCGGGACAACATCTGTATCAACAAACACTCCGGGGCCTGGTAAAAAGGCTGCTCAGGATCGGAGTCGAGCCGGATCGCGCCATACGGCTGGCGGATATTGACGATTTTCCGGTCGACTTCAAGCAGGTGGAAATTGAGGGCGATCGCATCAGTTACGTGGACGAAGGCCGGGGCGAGACCATTCTCATGATCCACGGCAATGCCACCTGGTCCTATCTCTACCGCCACCTGATCGCCGACCTGAAACAGGACTATCGCTGTGTGGCCATAGACCTTCTGGGCTACGGCCTGTCGGACAAGCCGCCCCATGCAGACTATTCCATGGAGGCTCATATCCGGCGGCTGGGAAAATTTATCGATGCGCTGGGCCTGACAGACATCACCCTGGTCTGCCAGGACTGGGGCGGCATTATCGGGTTGAGTTACGCTTCGGCCAACAAGGAAAAATTCAAGCGGCTGGTTCCCATGAACACCACCGGTTTCCTGCCGGAAAAGATTTCCGAAGCAGCCCAGTGCCTGGGCGCCACCGCCTTTCCCTATCTGTGGTCCTACAAAATACCCCTACTGGGAAAATACATGGCCATGAACTGGAATCTTTTCTTGAGGTCTTCCATGCGACTGGGTATTCACAATAAGGGCCGCCTGCACGAAAAGGCCTTAAACGGATATCTGTATCCCTTTCAACGGACGCACGAGCGTACCGCCATCATGAAGTCGGTGCGGCAGATTCCCTTCGGTCCGTTCGGCCCTATTGCCCGGCTGCTGCGGCAGACCGGCAAAAATCTGGACGGCTGGAACATCCGCACCCGGGTGATCTGGGGCATGAAAGACCCGGTGTTTGTGCCCTGGTTTATCAAAAAATTCGAACAATTGCTGCCGAATCACGCCCCGTGCGTTAAAATTGCCACGGCCAGCCATTACCTGCAGGATGACGAGCCGGATCTGATCATTGCCGGTATCCGGGAACTGATGCAGGAAGACGCGCAGGATGATGCCGTTTCTGCCGCGGCAGCGAGTTAATTAAAAGGGTCCAAGGGACCCAGGGGTCAAGGATTCAAGGGATCAATCTGCCGGTTGAAGGACGGCCGTAATTGTAATGACCGGATATTTTTTTTGATCATTTGTAGGTGCAGCACCCTGTGTTTGGCCCTATTATCTAAGGTCTGTAGGGGCAGGCCCCCGTGCCTGCCCGGTGAAAGGCACCCACAGGGGGATGCCCCTACTTTAATTGCTGATAAGGAGAACGACTCCGCCCATGCCTCCGATTTTCCCCTTTACCGCCATTGTGGGCCAGGACCAGATGAAACTGGGCATGATATTGAATGCCGTCAACCCCGCTGTCGGCGGCATGCTCATCCGGGGTGAAAAAGGGACCGCCAAGAGCACGGCTGTCCGTGCCCTGGCCGCCCTTCTCCCGGAACTGACCGTTGTCAAAGACTGCCCTTTTAATTGCGACCCGGGTGATCCGACCCATCTGTGCCAGCAATGCCTGGCCCGCTCCGGTAATCTGCCATGTGTGTCCCGCCCCGGCCGGGTGGTGGAACTGCCCATCAACGCCACCGAAGACCGGGTGGCCGGCACCCTGGACCTGACCCACGCCCTGCAGACCGGCGAAAAACGCTTTGAACCCGGCCTGCTGGCCGCGGCCCACCGGGGTATTTTGTACGTGGACGAGGTCAACCTGCTGGATGATCATATTGTTGATATCCTTTTGGACAGTGCCGCCATGGGCGTTAATATTGTCGAGCGCGAAGGCGTCAGCTACTCCCACCCGGCCCGTTTTATCCTGGTGGGCACCATGAATCCCGAAGAAGGCGATTTACGGCCCCAGCTTCTGGACCGGTTCGGCCTGTGTGCCGCCATCACCGGTATCAAAGATAAAGCCGGCCGCATGGAACTGATCCGGCGACGGCATGACTTTGAATATGACCCGGCGGCATTTGCCGAACAATTCGCGGCAAAAGAACAGGCCCTGCAGACAAAAATCGTTCAGGCCAAAAAGAATCTTCCGGAAGTCGGTATTTCAGACAGCATGTTATCCGTAATTTCCAATATCTCCCTGGAAGTGGGGGTGGATGGACACCGGGCCGACCTGGTCATGATGAAGGCGGCCATCACCCACGCCGCCCTGGAAGGCCGGACCGAGGTCATCCTGGAAGATGTGCTGGAAACGGCCTCGCTGGCCCTGTATCACCGGGCGCGGCGGCATCCCTTTGACGATACCGGCCTTGACATGGATCTGGTCCGGGCAGCCGCGGAAAAGATGTAATGACCGGCAGACGCCAACACCGTCGGGTTTTTCCGTTTACCGCCATTGTCGGGCAGGACCACCTCAAGCTGGCCCTGATCATCAACGCCATTGTCCCGGGCGGTTTGGGCGTTCTGATCCGTGGGGAGAAAGGCACGGCTAAAAGCACCTGTGCCCGGGCCCTGGCCGACCTGCTGCCGGATATTCCTTTTGTTACCCTGCCGGTCAATACGTCTGCAGGCAACCTGGTCGGAGGGCTGGATTTTGAGCATGCCTTAAAAACCGGCCAACGGCGCTTTACACCCGGCCTGCTGGCCGCAGCCCACCGGGGCATCCTGTACGTGGACGAGGTCAACCTGCTGGATGACTATCTGGCGGATCTGGTTACCGATGTGTCTGCTTCCGGAATCAATAAGGTAGAGCGGGAAGGCGTCAGTTTTGCCCATGAGGCACAATTCTCCCTGGTGGCCACCATGAATCCCGAGGAGGGTGAATTGCGGCCCCAGTTTCTGGACCGTTTCGGGTTGTGCGTATCTGTCTCCGGTATTGCCAGCCCGGGGTTGCGAATGGAACTGCTGCGGCGAATATACGCCTTTGAGCAGGACCCGCATGCGTTTCTGGCATCTTATGCTCAGGCTCAACAACAGGAACAGCAACGGATCAGTGAAGCATTCTCCGTTTATGATTCAGTTACCATTGCGGACCAACAGATCGACTTTATCGTTTCCGCCTGCCTGCAAGCCAATACCGCCGGGCACCGGGCGGAAATATCAGCCGACAAGGCCGCCCGGGCCCTGGCCGCGTATGAAAGCCGCACAGCCGTGAACGACCGGGATATCATGACCGGCCTGGGACTGGCCCTGATCCATCGCATGCGGCCTTCTGACAAAGACCGGAAAGTAGCGGATGCAAATCATGAATATGCCGGCCGCATGGACGGGCCTCATTCTGCCACCTGCCCCCGTGATCCGGCCGGGCAATCTGCTCCCGAACCGATAGAAGGCGATTTCCTTCAGCCCTTTCTAATTCGTGACGGAGAAGGGCCGGATGAAGCGGAGCGCTCTCTCCGGCCGGGCCAGGCAAAGGGCGGGACGATATTTGACATTGACGAAAACATGATGGTTTCCGCACGGGAGGTGAGGCATAAGGCTGCCTTTGAGCGGCAGAAAAAAGGCCGGCGCCACCGCTCCCGCAGCCAGGACAAGCGGGGCCGGTATATTCGTTTTACGTCACAGCGGACAAACAATGATATTGCCCTGGACGCCACCATCCGGGCGGCAGCAGTCAACCAGAAAAACCGTCCCAAAGGTTCCCTGGCCGTTAATATCCAACCCGAAGATATCCGGGAAAAAATCCGGGAGCATAAATCCCGGGCCGTGCTGATCTTTACGGTCGATGCCTCGGGCTCCATGGGTACCCGTCTGATGAGCGAAACCAAGGGGGCGATTTTAAGCCTTCTTCTTGAGGCCTATCAGAACCGGGACAAGGTCAGCCTGATCGCATTTAAGGATGACCGGGCCGAGGTCCTGCTGACGCCCACCAGCAGCATCGAGCTGGCCAGAAAGAAACTCCGGGACCTGCCCGCCGGCGGCAAGACCCCGCTGGCCGCCGGGATGATCCGGGGATATGAACTGGCCCGGTCCGGCATCCGGCGTGACCGCAAAACCCTGCCCATCCTGATCCTGGTCAGCGACGGCAAGGCCAATGTCGGGGCCAGCACCCGCATATCCTACTCCATGGAACGGGCCGGCCGGATATACGATGAGGTGTTTGCCGTGGCCCGGACCATTCACAACGACCAGTTGGTTCAATCCCTGGTGATCAACACCGAACAGGAAACCATGGGCGGGTTCGGCATGGCTGAAAGAATCGCCGAACACATGGGCGCCCGCTATATTGCCCCGGAACGGATCAGCGCGGAGACCATCAGCCGGGCGGTCCGTCAATTGGTGTAGGGGCACCCCCCTGTGGGTGCCCTTTTATCGGGCAGGCACAGGGGCCTGCCCCTACATGAACACGTGTCCTGCGCCTTGCAGAACCGTCCGAATCAACTCGTAAAATATCCGTTTTAATGGTATATATACGGCCGGAGTTGGATCGGACCGAAAACTGATATATATTTAGAAATGCGACTGAAAACCACCACAAAATAAGGAAAGATCCGCATGTCCATCTGGATTGTAACGGCCATTCTGATCATCGCGCTCGTCCTTCTGGTTTCGGAAAAAATATCAGTCGACCGGACCGCCATCGGCCTTATGGCCGTTCTTGCCATTAGCGGTATCCTGACACCGAAAGAGGCGGTGGAAGGCTTTGCCAACCCTGCCGTGATAACCGTAGGCGCCATGTTCCTGATCAGCCGTGGCTTGATCCGGACCGGCGCCGTTGGTTTCATCACGGAATATGTTCTTCGTTTTTCCCGGGGAAACAGCACCATTGCGTTTATAACCGTCCTTCTGACCGTGGGGTGTGCGTCCGCCTTTATTAACAATACACCCGTGGTGGTACTGTTCATACCGATTGTCATGAGCCTGAGCTGCGAGTATGATCTCAGCCCCTCTAAGCTGCTAATCCCGATTTCCTATATGTCAATTCTGGCGGGAACATGCACGCTGGTAGGGACATCCACCAACATTATCGTCAGTGACCTGAGCGCGATTTACGGTTATGGAGAACTCGGCATGTTTGAGCTGACAATCCTGGGACTCCCCATTGCGATAGTAGGCCTCATCTTTTTATGGCTGGCATCAAAACGCCTGATGCCCGGACATGCGGCGCCGGTATGCGAAATCGAAGAGCGGGAAGACAAGCGTTACCTGGCCCAGTTTCTGGTTCCTCCGGACAGCCAGTTGATCGGTCAAAGCCTTCCTGAAGTTATTCAGGAAAAGTATCCGTCATTAAAGCTCATCGAAATTGTGAGACAATCCCGCTTTATCAATCCGGCCGGCGCGTCTACCCTTCTTCTGGAAGGTGATATTTTGCTGGTAAAAGGATCCGCCGATGATCTGGTCGCCATGCTTCAAAGCGAAACGGTCGTGCTGCCGCACAGCGAGGAAGAGGTCCAATTTTCCTCGGATATGGAAAACAACCTGTTCGTTGAACTGATCGTTCCGCCCCAGTCATCGGTGATCCGGGACAAGCTTCTTTCCACCCGTCTTCATGGTGACCCGGATATTCAAATCATCGCGGTCAAAAGCCGGCGCCTGCATTATTCGGAGCAGAAAATTCAAAATGTTACCCTGCGGATCGGCGATATTATCCTGGTCCGTTGTTCCAAGAAAAAACTGGATCAGTTAAGATCCAGCGGCGAGTACATCATCGTTGAGGACGTCCATCACACCCTCATTGACAAGAGCAAAGCCCGTATGGCTTTTCTGATCTTTGCCGGTATCATTGTAACAGCGACTTCGGGACTCGCTGATATTATGACATGCGCCCTGACCGGCGTTTTTCTGATGGCCGTTTTGGGATGTTTGAGCCTGCGGGACGCTTATCGGGCACTTGAGCCGGAAGTGCTGCTCCTGATTATCAGCATGATCGCCATGGGGAACGCCATTGGGAAAACAGGCGCGACTCAGTTATATGCCGAAAATTTTTTACGCCTGTTTCAGGGCCTGGGACCCGAATTCGTGCTCTTCGGGATAATCCTCCTGACCAGCATCAGCACACAGCTTTTGAGCAACAATGCAACTGCCGTGCTTCTCCTGCCCATCGCTATCTCGACCGCCATTACGTTAGGCGTCAATCCCAAACCCTTTATCATCGGGATCTGTTTCGGCGCAAGCGCCTGCTTTGCCACGCCGCTGGGGTACCAGACCAACCTGCTGGTTTACGGTCCCGGCGGATATCATTTCAGCGACTACCTTAAAATGGGCATTCCCCTGAACATCCTCGTAATATTGATGGGTTCGTTCTTTATACCCTTAATCTGGGCGTTTTAAATTCCGAGTTTTTCTGTAGTCTTTTGGCTTTCAATGAGCAGTGAATTAGGGTATCGTTTTAGAGCGGTTGATCGCACATAACAACAGCTTAAACGGAGTGGGATATGAATAAATGCCGTAGAACGCTGCTTCTGTCCGCAACATTTTCAATTCTGTTTTCCTTTTTACCGGCCGGGGTTTTTGCCGTTCCCGTACCCGATACCGGGCAGACGGCATGTTATGATGATGCCGGTGATGCCATCACCTGCCCCTCTTCCGGGCAACCGTTTTACGGTCAGGACGGAAATTACACCATCAATCCCATGACTTTTACCAAACTGAATGGTGCGGGCAAGGCCCTGCCCGCTGATGCGGACGCCTGGGTCCTGGTGAAGGACAATGTCACCGGCCTGATCTGGGAGGTCAAACAGGACAAGGATGGGACGGAGGATTACACCAACCCCCATGACGCCGACAACATCTATACCTGGTATGATTCCAACCCGGCCACTAACGGCGGCGATGCCGGTTTAGCCGGCGATGGAACCGACACCGAAGATTTCATAAAGGCCTTAAACGCGGCCGATTACGGCGGCTATAATGACTGGCGGCTGCCCACGGCCAGGGAACTGGAATCCATTATCGATTGCGGCACCGCCTTCCCTGCCCCGTCGGTTAACGCGGCCTATTTCCCGAATACGGCCGAGTCCTGGTACCGGTCGTCCACGACCGTGGCTGATGACAACACCGTTCCCATAGACGTCTCCTTTTTTTATGGCCTCGGCGTTTATTACTTTTCAAAAGCGTATGCCTATTCGGCGCGGGCTGTGCGGGGCGGCGGACCGACAAAGCCCCTGGTTGTCAACAAGAATGGCACCGTAACAGATCCGGAATCCGGGTTGATGTGGCAGCAAGCCCCGCCGACAGGGAACTTCACCTGGCAGCAGGCCCTGAATTATGCCGAAAACCTTTCGCTGGCAGGACACAAGGACTGGCGTCTGCCGACAATCAAAGAGTTACAGACCATAGCCAATCTTGCCGGAGACCCGGCCGTTAACCAGGCGTTTCCGGATATGGCGAACCCGCCGGAGACCCCATTCCTGTCATCAACGTCCTGGACGCCGGATACAAGTTACGTCTGGGCCGTGTCCTTTGGCCAGGACATCGGCCAGCCTTACGTAAAAAACGATACCGGCAATGTCCTTGCCGTACGCGGGGGAAAGGCCGGGTCTGATGATGATGACTGCTGCGGATGTTTTATCCAGACGATGTCTGTCAAATAACCCCTTTACCACTATCATCATCAAGGAAAAAAAACTATGAAGATCGCTTTACCCTCACGTAACAATGAAATTGACGAACACTTCGGGCACTGTGACCACTTCACGGTGTACACAATCGACGACCGGAATAAAATCATATCTGAGGAAAAGGTGGCCTCACCCGCGGGATGTGGCTGCAAATCGGATATCGCACAGACACTGGCGGAAAAAGGCGTTAAAGTTCTTTTGGCAGGCAACATGGGCCAGGGCGCGGTTAATGTTTTAAACCGTCAGGGCATTGAGGTTCTGCGCGGCTGTTCGGGTGACGTGAAAGCAGTGGCAGAAAAATGGCTTGCGGGCGATCTTAAGGATTCGGGGTTTACCTGCGTCAATCATGAACATGGCTGCCATGAATAACCGCGGATGTTGAATCCCGGGAATCCCAATCCCGGGCACAGTGCTTATTCGGTCCACTCCTCCCCTTTTCAGACATGTTGATGATACCGGCCCCGTTGTGAACATGGCGGAACTGGTCGGGCACGCTGCCGTAAGATTTGTCGCTTCTGATACGCGGCGGGGTAAAATGCCGCCAAAAGAACTTGAAAAATGTCTGGACCTGACCAGACGGTCATTTGATGAGGGGGCGTGTGGATTAAGCTTCGGGCTCGGGTATGACCCGGGGATGTATTCTCCTCTTGAAGAACTGGAGGCCTTCTGCGCGGTCGCCGCCAAAGCCGGGAAACCGGTTGCCGTTCATATGAAGGCGCTTTCATGGATGTCCCCGTGTTACCCGCCTGCTACGCTTAAGGCACATAATGTCCTGGCCCTTGAACAGATGCTTGACCTGGCAGGGAAAACAGGCGTTCGGTTGCAGTTATCTCATTTTATTTTTGTCGGACGGCGAACCTGGCCGACTGCTGACCGGTGTATCCACCGGTTATCCGAATCCTGCCAGCATGGGAACGTTTCCAAAGATTCTGGGGAAATATGTGCGTGATAAAAAAATGCTTCGCCTTGAAGATGCGGTAAAAAGAATGACATCGGCAAGTGCCCAACGGTTTGGTTTAACCGGCACCGGTTCTTTAGAACCGGGCAAAGCTTCAGATATTGTGCTTTTTGACCCGGCATGCAGCCGGATAGCGCCAATTTGATCCCTGAAAAAAACATTTGCTTTCACTGCGGAAAATGATAAGGTCCAGCCTGCTTTTGAACTTTGAGCCACAGGATGCGCTCCTGTGGTTTTTTTATTTAACAAAAGATGGGGACAAAACAACAATGATTTGCGCAACCAACGTGACCCTCGCCTACGGCAAGAGGGTTCTGTTCAAAGACGTCAATATAAAGTTTACACCGGGTAACTGTTATGGACTCATCGGCGCGAACGGCGCAGGAAAGTCCACATTTCTGCAAATTCTTTCCGGGAATATCGAGCCGGACTCGGGAACTGTCTCAGTTGGATCAAGGGAGCGAATCGCGGTTTTAAAGCAGGACCACTTTGCCTTTGACGAGGATACGGTTTTAAACACTGTGCTCATGGGCCATGAAAAGCTTTACAAAATTATGGCAGAGAGGGAAGCGCTTTATGCCAGGCCCAATTTTTCCGTAGAAGATGGAATCAGGTCAGGTGAGATTGAAGTCGAATTCGAGGAGATGAACGGCTATGAGGCAGAGTCTGAAGCGGCGGTCCTCTTAGACAGTCTGGGAGTTGCCGAAGAGATGCACCAAAGAAGGATGAAGGAGCTAGAAGGCGGAGATAAGGTCCGGGTACTCCTTGCCCAGGCCCTGTTCGGGAACCCGGACGTCCTGCTCCTGGATGAGCCTACCAACAACCTGGACATCAAGTCCATTGCCTGGCTTGAGGAATTTCTCTACAGGTTCCAGAACACGGTAATCGTGGTATCACATGACCGTCATTTCATGAACCAGGTGTGCACGCACATTGCAGACATTGATTTCGGTAAGATCGCTGTGTACGTAGGGAACTACGATTTCTGGTACCAGGCCAGCCAGCTGAACCTGAGACAGAAACAGGCGGAAAACAGGAAAATCACGGACCGGGCCGATGAACTAAAGGCTTTTATCCAGAGGTTCAGTTCCAACGCATCCAAATCGAAGCAGGCCACCTCCCGGAAAAAGCTCTTGGCGAAACTCACCATTGAGGACATGCCGGTGTCCTCAAGAAGATACCCGTTTATTCGCTTCAAGCCGGAACGCCCCTGCGGCAACGTGATCCTGGAAGTGGACGGACTCACCAAGACCATCGATGGTGAAAAGGTACTGAACAACGTGAGCTTTACTGTGAAAGGCGGGGACAAGATCGCCTTTACGGGCGGGAACAGCCTGGCCAGCACAACCCTCTTCCAAATCCTGGCAGGCGAGATTGAGCCGGACAGCGGTACTTTCTGCTGGGGACGCACAATTACCCATTCCTATTTCCCCAAGGAACACAGCGTTTATTTCAATGGCGACCGGAGCCTTATCGAGTGGTTCCTGCAGTTCGCGCCCCCCACCGAGGGAGAGAGCTTTGCCAGAACCTTCCTGGGACGCATGCTCTTTTCAGGGGAAGAGGCCATTAAAAAGATCAGTGTGCTATCCGGCGGAGAAAAGGTTCGCTGTATGCTCTCAAGGATGATGCTTTCCGAATCCAATGTCCTGATACTGGATGAACCCACCAACCACCTGGACCTGGAATCGATCACTGCCCTAAATGATAGCCTGCTCAAATTCCAGGAAGTGATTCTTTTCACCTCCCATGACCATGAGTTCGTGAATACCGTGGCAAACCGGATCATAGAAATCACCCCAGGCGGCGTCATTGACCGGCTCATGACTTTTGAAGAGTATATTGAAAGTAAGGAAGTCGCGGATACCCGGGAAGCCATGGCCAGGAAGGCCGCTTAGGGGTTAAATGAAACCGACAATAAAATTATCAACCGCCCGGACCCCGGATGGCAGCGAGATGGTGCTTTATCAACATGGCTGTGATTTCTCGATCAAGATCAACAATCAGAACTTGATGAGCAGTCGACAACATGAGTCGGAACTCGAACTTGCACGGCTGGGCTGTGCGCATCTGGCAGGTCACAAGAGACCCAGCATCCTCATCGGCGGATTGGGTATGGGCTATACCCTGCGCCAGGCGCTTGATTTGCTCGGCCCCAACGCGAAAATTGTCGTGGGTGAGCTGATGGATTCAGTCGTTAAATGGAACCGGCAGTTTTTTGGTAAACTCAACGGCCAACCGTTGGAGGACAAACGCGTTAACTTGAAAACAGGCGATATTGTCGAACTTATCTCACGTTCCAAAAGCAGGTTCGATGCGATCCTGCTTGATATCGATAATGGCCCCAGCGCGATGACCGATTCAGGCAATCGCCGATTATATGGCCTCGGTGGTATTCAAGCCTGCTGCCACGCGCTGCGCGAAAAAGGATGCCTGGCCGTGTGGTCGGCTGTGCCGAGTAAGAATTTTGAGCAACGCCTGATAAGCTGCGGTTTTCATGTCAGCCGTTTTCGGGTTCCTGCCTACCAAGGAAGCAAATCAGAGTCCCGTTTTGTATTTGTCGCCTCAGCAGATAAGCGCATCCTGCCCCCGGGTGGCGGCGAGCCGCGCCTCCCGGTCAAGACTGCGTCAAAAAGAACTCGCAGAAGGTTCCGGAATGGTTAAGATCTTATCAGGCAATAAGAAAGCCTCGGGCACGTTCTCATCCGGGCGCACCGGCATGCTTG
This sequence comes from Desulfosudaceae bacterium, assembly GCA_963674745.2. GTDB lineage: Bacteria > Desulfobacterota > Desulfobacteria > Desulfobacterales > Desulfosudaceae > JBFMDX01. The sequence goes on from CAXXDV010000003.1 coordinate 1,498,969, forward strand.
ACAGGTAAAAACAGGGCACGATTAAAAAGGGCGCCCCACTCTTCCCCCAAAACCGTTTGACTTTGGCGCGATTTATGTGAAACAACCGTCCTAACCCGGATATTTGAAGAATTTTTCCGACATAATATTGCTTAATTTCCTTAAAAAAAGTCAATGACTGTTTGTATTTTGAAAAACAGTCCGATATATTAACAACACTCTGTTATATATTGCTTTATTCTCTTTTGTCGGAAAAGTTCATGAAATATTCGGGCTAAACCACATAATGGAAATGGGGGAAAAGATGGAAACGAAAGACAATCAGCGGGACCGGTTACGTGTACCTTTTGTGACGGAGGTGCTTCTCAAATTTGACCAACTTGATACCATTATATCCGCCAAAATGAAAAACATCAGCATGAACGGCATTTATGTGGAAACCGACCGAAAAGTGCCGGAAAAAACCCCGTGCCAGGTTGAGGTCATCCTCAAAGCGGAGCACAGCCGGCTCACCATGGAAACCGAAGGGTTTGTTTCCCGGCAGGACCCTGATGGTCTCGGCATCCGGTTTTCATACGACAATGAATGGTTCTCACTGTTTGCGGTGTTTGAACATTATGGTCGCACGGATAAGTAATCCGTCCGAGCACCTGACTGCCACCTATAATGAACCCACTTTGAGTGAGCGTTCCAAACATGCTAATGATCCGGCTTGATGTCTGGCTGACATTACCATCAGGGGAAAGTGTCAAGGCGGGCAGCCTGGTTGTCGCTGATCCTGACACTGCGAAAGGTGGACGGTTGCAGGGACAGTTCCGCTACACTCCCGGATACCTGGAACACCCCGGGGCTTTTGCCCTCGATCCCCTCAACCTGCCTTTGTCCGCGGAAAACTTTGATGCCAACCGCCCCCGGGCCGGCGTCCATGGCGTTTTTGAAGACAGCTTGCCGGATGACTGGGGTCGGAGGCTCATGATCCGCCGTTACAATCTAAATCGCGATGAAGCGCGTGTCCCCAATCTATTACGGCTGCTGGGCGGCAAGGGGTTGGGACCGCCGAATCTTGAAACGCTGCTGACCGAATCAAAGTACTTTGGAATCAAAAGACGGCAGGAAGCACTAAATAAAATTATGGAAATTCATGCAGCCGTCTTGCAATGGCCCGACATTTTCAGAGAATGCCATGTACCGGCAAGGGATGGTCTTGGACCGACCCCAAAAACTATCTTCTACGGCCTACCATCAAGCTTGTGGCAAACATATGGTGCTATCCCTCATGGATACTGTTGTGGTATGCTACCCTTAAGTACATGAAGCATCTTCAGTGAGAGAGGGCCTTGAGACAATAGGAATTATTTTCATGAAGACAAATGATTCAATTTTATTCAGTCCCGGGAAGATCGGCGACATAACGATCAAGAACCGGTTTGTCCGTTCTGCAACATTTGAGAGCGTCGCCAATGATGACGGCTCGGCAACCGGGGCATATCAGAAAATCTATGAATCGCTGGCGCGGGGTCATACCGGCCTGATCATTACGGGCATGATATACACCGCCACAAGCGGTAAAAGCTTTGTCAAACAAATCGGCCTTCACAGCGACAAGACAATTGATCGCCTTTCGGCAGTGACCGAAGCGGTACACCGGCATGGATCCGTCATTTTCGCTCAACTGGTCCACGGCGGGCGTCAGACCCAGCTCCAGGGCATGCGCCCCAAGGCACCGTCTGCCGCCAGGCCGGATCTGATTTATCAGGTGTATCCGCGTGCCATGAGGTATGAAGAAATTGTCGAAGCGGTGAAGGGGTTCGGGGAGGCGGCAAAAAGGGCCCAAAAAGCAGGGTTTGACGGTATTCAGATTCATGGCGCCCATGGTTATCTGGTAAGTGAATTTCTTTCTCCCTTTTTTAATCGGCGAAACGATGAATGGGGCGGCAGCCCGGAAAAGTGGTTTCTCTTCCTGAAAAGGGTTTACGAGACGATACGGGAGGCTGTCGGGGCGGATTATCCCGTTACCGTGAAGATCAATGCGGACGACCATACGCCAAAGCCGGGTTTGTCCATTGAAGAGGTTACCGGGCATGTCAAGCGGCTGGTGGAATTGGGCATTGACGCGGTTGAGATTTCCTGCGGAACACTCTCCTTTTCCATGTTCAAGCAGATCCGCGGCAATGTGCAGGACAAGGCCTTTGCAAAAACAAAACCGTTACTGCTACAACCGTTTGCCGGCTTTTTGCTGAGAAACGTTTTCCCGGAAAAGCGATTTACCTTTGAAGAGGCCTACAATCTTTGGGCCTGCCGTTACCTTAAAGCGCCCATGGGGAAGGTTCCGCTCATTCTTGTCGGCGGGATGCGCAATTTTCAGGGAATGGAAAAGATAGTGAAGGAAGGCGAAGCGGATTTTATATCCATGTCCCGTCCATTTATCGCACAGCCCATGCTCGTTAAGCAATGGGAGGAAGGCAATGAAAAACCGCCGGTGTGCATCAACTGCAACAATTGCCTGGGCGCCCTGGCATTGCATGAGCCATTACGTTGTGACAGGAACCGGAAATTCTAAAAGAGTGATTTGCGGGGACATTATATCTGTTTCAATTCTGTTTATCGCGGGAACAAGTATACTACCCCCTGATTCCCACCTTGCCCAAAGGGCAAGGGTTTCTATAATCGGACTAAAAAAGTTACGGGGCTTATAATACATGCCAGGATATACAAACGACTTTCTGGTCGAGAACTGTAATCAATGCGGCAAATGCCTCTCCGGATGTCACTACGGCGTCTTTACGGCCAAGCAGGCCCGGGAAGTCATGCTGAAAATAACGGCAGCGCCGCAATGGGTTCCGGAACTGGCCGGCTGCATCCGCTGCGGCAAATGCGATCACCGCTGTCCCGATGATGCCCGGCCCAGCCACCTGATTCGGGAGTGTTGTGCAATGAAACGACGCGCCGATGGCAAAATCCCCTCTTCCATGGCTTACGCCATCAACGGTATGGGGCCGGAAGGATGGGGGCCGAATTTCTTTACGGATGTATACAAGGGCCTTGGCCCGGCGGACAAAAAAATCCTGCGCGATTGGGCGGCGCCCAAACAAAGCAAAGACCTCATCTTTGTCGGTTGTACCGACCGCATGATGCCGGCCGCGGTGGAGGGTTCTTTTGTTCTCCGCAACGCAGCCAAATTCGGTGGCCCGGACGATTGCTGCGGCGTCTGGGCCATCCAGGCCGGGCTGTTTGAGGAAGGCTATCGGATTGCCGAACGGCTCATCAACCGCCTCAAGGAAAATCGCTTCGACCGCCTTGTCGTCGGCTGCGGCCATTGCCAGAAAGTGCTCACCCGGATCCTGCCCGAAATGTTCAGCCTTGAACCGTCGTTTCCCATCATCAGCCTTTATGAATACTTTCTTGAATTGATCGAAAAAGGTCTCGCGAGCGTCACCCGCCCCCTGCGCGCTGAAGCGGCCATATCGGATGCCTGTTTCGGGTATGAGAACGGGACCGCTTACCTGGACGCGCTCCGCCATCTGGCCGCAGCCATCGGCCTGACCGTTTCCGAATTGCCACACAACCGGGATGACGCCCTCTGCTGCGGATACGGTGGATTGTTCAATGACGGTAAAATAGCCGGGGTCATGAAAACGGCAATGATCAAGCGCAAGGACCTTGCGGCAAGCGGAAGGAAGCATGTGATCAGCTATTGCCCGGGGTGCCATCTTATGAACCACTATTTCCAGCCGGGATATAAATCTCATTATCTTCTGGAAGACGTTCTCACAGCCCTGGGGGACCCGGTCACCGCTCCGTTTTCCATTTTTTACAGGCGCCTGGCCCGGCCACGAATGGCCTGGGACCTCCTAAAAGTTTCTCCAAGCGCACTTCTGTAAAGTTAGGGGATCCAACTCCCCATCTTCATCCATTTAATCTTAGTTTAACCTGCAGGAAATAAGTATAATGTCCCCGGATTTCGGCCGGATTTCGGCTTGAATCCACCGGGGCATGATGATATAAATTTTTCTGTTGAATTTCTTCCCATTGAGGCGGAATGCCTTAATTTTATTAATGCTGATTTAATTTCAAAAGGCTTATCCCCTTTTCAGCCGGACAAAGCAGCTATCGCCTCAGGGAAAATAATGATTCAACAAATCAATGATTGCGTCCGCCGGGGAGAATCATTCGCGTTTGAAACAACATTCAGCGGCAAGGGATATGCAGAAAAAATCAGAAACTGGAAGTCGTTTGGCTATGAAGTTATCATCTACTATCTGAAACTGCCGACGGTGGATTTTGCCATCGAACGTGTGCGATTAAGGGTCTCGCAAGGCGGGCATAATGTGCCGGAAGATGTTATCCGGCGTCGATATGACAGGAGCTGGGAAAACTTTCAAAATATCTATAAACAACTGGCTGATTCATGGACGTTGATCGATACCACCGAAACGCTGCCAGTAATTATTGAAGAGTCCAGGAGACAATAATGGAAGAATACAGCGATTATTCTCTAATGGCACTAAAAGCGTTGCGCCGGGCTGCAGCCAAAGTGGCTGAAGACGCCATCCGCAAGAACTATAAAATCCCATACTGGGAAAACGGTAAAATTGTATATAAAACCCCCGAAATCCCCACCGAATTCTCTTCCAACGATTCTGTCGCAGAGCGTCAGGAATTATAGAAACGAATTTGCGCTATCGGGTATCACAGGTTCTCTTTATCGGGTGCCACGGGCCAAGCGACAGCTTGCCCGTGCAAAACAATACCTTCCCTCGTCATTCCCCGACTTGATCGGGGAATCCAGCCCTGTAGGGTGGATAAGCGACAGCGCATCCAGGGCGAACAGGATTTCAAGGAGCTTTTTTTAATATGGATACGGATGATTTGTCGGATAAGGCCTATGACCTTATTGTTCAGGCCGCCCGGGTGTCTGATACCCTGAAAGCGGAGCTTGGCGCAATGAGCGCCAGGAGCCGGGACGAGAAAGAGTGGCTTAACAACGTGAGATCATGTCTTAGAAAAATTGCCGCAGACCCGCAGGATTATGTGGATTACTGGAATCTTGAAGAGGCGGAAGGCGTCACTCCGGCCATGATAAAGGATTGTGCCATCCGGCTCTGTTGCCTGATGGATGAATTGAAGGCCATGCGATTATAATGAAAAAAAAGAAATCATCAGACAATCAGCTTAAAGTATTCATCTCGAATCGCGAGTCAAAATGTGATGAATGCGGGCAGGAACTTGGCCGTCACGCCTGGATCGTCCTCAAAGAGAATAAAGGCGCGGCCTGTTTAACCTGTGCGGACCTGGATCATCTGGTCTTTCTGCCGTCGGGCGATGCGGCGCTGACGCGCCGTTCAAGAAAACACTCACGGCTTTTTGCCGTTGTTTTGAAGTGGAGTCGCGCGCGAAAACGTTACGAGCGGCAGGGCCTCCTTGTCGAAGACAGCGCCCTTGAACTTGCCGAATGGGAGTGCGAGGCTGATGCGGAAAAACGGAAAATCCGACAGACCCAGGCCGCGCTTCGTCGCGCGGAGCTTGACGAGGAATACATCAGGTGTTTTGCCATTCGTGTTCGAGAGGTTTATCCACACTGCCCCGCTGAGCGGGAAATACGCATTGCCGAACACGCCTGCCGGAAGTACAGCGGTCGTGTAGGGCGCAGCGCCGCTGCCAAAGACCTGGACGAAAACGCTGTCCGTCTGGCTGTAGCTGCACATGTCCGGCACACGGAAACAGAATATGACGCGCTTCTTGCGCGCATGGTTGAAAGGCATAACGCCCGCGCCAGGGTACGGGATACTGTTGCGGAAGTATTACACCGATGGGAATACGGAGGCCCCTGACCGACCGGTTCCAGCGTCTTAACCCTGAAAACAGAACTTCAATGTTCTGGACGGTGTAGTTTCGAATACTCATTTTAGGGTCAAAAAGGGCATTCTAAGCCTTATTTTGTAGTGATTTTTGGACATATTTTCTTTTATATGAATACCTTGCCTTGGTCCGACCCGATTTGACGATGTTATCATCATCCAATTAATCATAGCCCAACCTGCCCGCAATTAGTATACTGTCCACGGATTTGGCCTTTTTCGCCACTCCAAAAACCATCCATATGAATAAAACGAATGACAACATATTGAAATCATTATCGACTATATTAATGCTGGTTTTTATTGCCGTGGGGTTTCAGGGGTGTTCCTTATCGAAGGTTAAACCTGAAAAGGTTGACGGGTCAGCGCTTAAAAAACTGTCTGTGAGCCGGTATCCTGAATTTACGGATGATATGAACTACGACGGATTAAAAGAGGCCATTCAGGAAAGCCTGACATATCTCAGAAAACTTCCGCCTGATCGCAAGTTCCGGTTTGACGAAGATGCGTATGATACACAGCATATGATTAAGACCCTGGCGCTTTTGGGGGACTTCCTGGGATATGCGCCATCAAAAGAATCGCTGAACAAATTTATCCGGTCCTGCTTTCAGGTGTATAAGGCCCGTGGCCGTAAAGAAACCGGGGATGTTCTTTTTACCGGATACTATGAACCCGCACTTGAGGCAAGCGCATCGCCAGGCCCGGCGTTTCCTTATCCTGTTTTTGCACGCCCGGAGGATCATGTTGTTATTGATCTCCCCCGGTTTGGTCCCCGTTTCAAGGGGGAGAAGAAAATCGTCGGGCGGGTTACGGATGACAGAACAATCATTCCTTACTATGACCGCAGGGAAATAAATGAGGGCCGGCTTGCCGGCAAAGTTCACCCCCTGGCTTATGTGAAGGATCGGGTGGATCTTTTTTTTCTCCAAATACAAGGGTCCGGGAAACTCTATATTGACGGCGGGGCCCCTTTTTACGTTCAGTATCAGACGACAAACGGTCATCCCTATAAAAGTATCGGTGCCTTGCTGATCCGTGAAGGCAAAATTGCCAGGGAAGAGATGTCCATGCAGAAGATCAGGTCCTATCTTCGTGAACATCCGGATGAGGTTGATGATGTGCTGAACTATAATCCGAGTTATGTATTTTTTAAGCTGAACAAAGACGGGCCCTACGGCTGTTACGGAACAAAAGTGACTGCCGGAAGATCGGTAGCGCTGGAAAAAAGGTTATTCCCGGCCGCTGCCGTGGGATTTATGACCTCTCAAAAACCTGTTGTAGATGCCGCGGGGAATATCAGCAAATGGCAGGATTTCAGCCGCTTTGTGCTGAACCAGGATACGGGCGGCGCCATCAAGGGACCGGGCCGGGCGGATCTGTTCTGGGGCGATGGTCCGTATGCTGAGATCGCAGCCGGATATTCGCAGCACCCGGGCGAGCTCTATTTTTTTATATTAAGGGCGCCCGCCCTCCCCTTACCATAAACGACCGGATTCTCCAGCTACTCAGGACCTGGATAAAATCAAAATTCCGGGGACAGCATATCTATTTCATATTCAACATGACCGAAATAAGTATACTGTTCCCGGAATACCTTCATCCCCCCCCCTCACCTTCCCGGCAAGTGACGCGCAGCGGAATCCCGGGTCGAGTCCAGGACAGGCTTAAGCCGGGGGCAAGTATAAAAATATGATCATCCTCTAGCAAATCCCGCGTGTGGGAAAATCTTGACACCCTAGACCGCCTTTGTTATACATAACAGCGAAAAAAAACAAGTTCTTATGCTTTTTGTATCCTATTAGGTCATAAGAATGCTGCAAAAATTTACAAGTATTAAATCTTCCAATTGGGAGCTAATCAAACCATTACAATACAATTAAAAATCAATATATAAGTTGAGATTCTTATGAACTATCCAAAGATTACAATAGCCGGGGATTTAGGAAGTGGGAAAAGCACCATTGCCCAAAAAATATCAAAAAAATTATCAATTAAAAGTTACTCTACTGGAGATATCCAACGGAAAATAGCGGAAAAATATGACAAAACAACACTTGAACTTAATGAATATATGAAAACTCATCCTGAAATTGATGAGGAAATTGATAATTTTACAATCAGTTTAAGTGAAAAAGAAGAGTCGTTTATCATTGATTCAAGAATGGCATGGCATTTTATAGAAGGAGCCTTTAATCTTTTTTTGAAAGTAAGACCCGAAGTCGCGGCACAAAGAATTTTTGATGATCAAATAAGAATCAGCGAAACATATAAAAATGTTAACGAGGCATTAAATAACATTTTGGAAAGAAAACTTATCGAGAATGATAGATTTAAACAATTATATGGGGTCGATTGTGAGAATATTGCCAACTATGATATGGTTGTAAACACTTCAAACGTCCCAGTTGATGCTATAGTGAATATTATATTAAGTGAATTTGATAAATGGAAAAACGACAAACATACCCCCTATTATTGGATCAACCCAAAATTATTAATTCCAACACAGGATGTTATCGTGCTGGGAAGAGATGAAGGTAAGCAAGTCTATGATTCAATGCAGTGTAATGGGTTTAATTATGAGTTTCCGGTTTTAGCGATAAATATTGAAAATATTTCTTATATTTACGATGGGCACAAACGGACAAGCGCTGCGATAATGCATAATATACCTTTGGTTCCAATAGTTGTAATAGCTACTGATGACGAAAAAATGCCCTTTAATATTACGGCTAAGCAGTTTGTAAAAACAGAATCGATTCAAAATTATATTTATAACTGGGAGAGTTGTCATCGCTATAACTTTTCAGACTACATAAATGAAAATTTTTTTAAGGAATAACAATGCCATCTGTTGAAAATGATTTATACGACACTTATCTGTCCGAAAAAAATGAAATAGACAACATTGATGATATTTTATCCCAAACTTTAAAAATATTTAATGATTTCTATGACAATGATACAGCCTGGCCATACGAAATTCGTCATGATGAAAATGATGGAAAAGCTAAAAGACCAAACCGTTTCTCTTTCAGCACTACAATTATGATTCTTCATTCCATCGCGGCATCTTTAGGAAAGTTAAAGGGATCTCATATCGCATTTGGCATAGATAGAAATAGTTGTATTTTCAAAATTCCGAAAATATATAAAGAGCTTACTGAAGACCTATTGGAAAAGTATGAAAAAAGTCTGGAATTAATTATCCAAAAATCCAAATTAGAAAAAAAAGTAAACAAAATACATGTTACTTTTGACTCATCAAATTTTGGAATAAATGATCCTTTTTCTTATTCATGGTTTTTAGAAATATTCTATTCTCACTCCAATGGTAAGCATTCGGAATACAAATCACAGTTAATTAAAGACGCCATTGGGATGCTTGAAAGGTCAATCAAGAGCTTAGAAAAAGGCGACAAAGGGTTCTTAATATGGCGCAATAAAAAAGAATTAAAACATTATGAATCATTGCGTCATTCTTTTCCATTATTACGTGCTATCAATGTTTTACTCGTTTTATATAAAAATGAAGAAAATGAGGTTAAATCTTTATTTGAGAATAATATTGAAAAATTATCACAACATTGTCTTTCGTGCATCTATCGACATTTATCGTTAAAGGACATAGAACATGGCGACTTTGATGTTGCTGAGCTTGTTTTAAGCCTTGAGGCTTATCTTTTACTGACACAACAATCGAAAATAAATATCAATAAAAATATGCTAGATAGAATTTTTAATATAATTGAGGAAAGTCAAAAGACAAGCACATATTGGAGGCCATTAAAGCCATTTGTCAAAACAAAATCAGGTTTTGTCCTATTGCCATTAAGTATCGAAATAACGAACTCTTTGTTAAGGATATGCCACATTATTCGCGAATCATATTTACAAGAAGATTATTTTACTCCATATGTTCATATTTTCAGAAAGTACACAACATGGTTATTGACTAGAGTAGAAAAGAATCACACTAGCCATTCTAGCGATCAAAAACAATTTACAGGCTGGCACTCAGAGAATGTGCTTGAAACTGGTGTTGTCCACCCTTGGGATACATCTCAAGTGGTTTTATTTTTACTTCAATATAGAGCAAGCCTAAAAGAACACATTGCAAAGAAATCATTAGAAGAAACAAATTTATATTCATATAAAATATCAAGGAAAAAACACAATAAATCATCGTCCCCAATAGATGCAATGCAATACTGGATAGATAATTGGCAGGACACTGAACCTCTATCCTCCTTGACTGAAGAGAGCAGTTATTGTGTTTTAAAAAGAATTGGAGAGAAATACATTAAACCACGGTTAGAGAATAATGATGGAGAAGACCCTTTTTATTCTATGTTATTATATGGCCCACCTGGAACAGGGAAAACCGCTATAGCTGAAGAAATTGCGAAAAGCCTTCAATGGAATTTCATAAACATCACGCCCAGCAACTTTATCAAAAAAGGTGAGTCTGAAGTTGAAAATAGAGCCAATAATATCTTTACAGCACTATTGGAACAAAATAATTGTGTTATTTTATTTGATGAAATCGATCGCTTAATTCTGGATAGGGATTCTGGTGATTATCATAAGCAGAGCGATATTTTTCAATTCATGACACCAAGTATGCTTGTAAAATTCAAAAAATTAAGAGATAAGAATAATTCTATTTTCATTATTGCAACAAATTATGAAGAACGTATAGACCCTGCAATAAAAAGAGTTGGTAGAATAGATGAAAATTTTTTGATTGTTCCACCAGATTCAGCCCAAAGATGGAACATTATAAAAAAAATATTAGCTTCCGAAAAAAATCAGGAATTAAAGTCTATATACGATCGAATCAATAAGGATGATATAATAACAACAATAGAGAGAACTTGCTTATATAAATTTGGTGAACTGAAAAAGCTGACTAATGACGTTATGAATGAATTTGCTAAAAACGAAATAACAAAAACAGCTTTGGTTTCCTGTTTTGATAGTGCAGAAATCCCACCCCCTGAGCTTACGTTGTCAAAATATAAAAACTTGATATTTAAAAATAATAGGAAAAATAATAACATCACCTCGAATCAAAAGCCGTATGAAGAATACCTTATTCTTTTTTATTTAAAATATATTGATGTCCACAACGAGTCTTCCCAAGATAGAACTGACGTTGTGAATTTTCAAAAAGTAGTCAAAGGAATATGTAATAACAAAACTCCCAAAATCGAAAGGGATTTCAAAGATTCAATCAAGCCGGTAATCAAAGACAATTATATAATAAACAAATTGTATACTTTTTATAATAATATCCCAAGTGATGGTAATGGACAGAATAAATAGCCCCTATAAAAGCAGTTATATTGACAAATTGTCTGAACAATTAAAATGCATTGTGCATAAAGGTGATAATTTTTATGTATCGGCGCCAATTACAAGCGGAAAAAGGTTTATATCTTGGTATAAATCAACAGGGAAAAACCTAAAAGGAAAAGGCGATAATATTTACCGCCATGAACACTTTCAATCAGTTATCACTAAAAATATTGAAGAGGCAAACAACAAAATTTGTGCTCTTAAAAATAGTATTGATGGAATTATTATTGACCCTTCAAAACTTGAATTTCAAGAATGGGAACAGGACGAATACCGTTATTATTGGGGTAAAATTATTGAACAATATGTTAACACTGTCATTTTCTTAGATAGCTGGGAATACAGTAACGGATGCACCTTTGAATTCTTAAAAGCTTCAAATTGTGGTTTAAAAATCTTAAATGAGGATTTAAAGACTTTAACAGTCGTTGATGGGTTAGAACTGCTTAACAAGTCAATTCATGCCCTAAAAAAGAATGGACTTCCAACAGCCTATATTGAAAAAATTATAAATGAATTACAAAACATCATATCTATTAACCTCCCCGTTAATTCAAGCCAACAATCTATAGAAGTTTCTTGGACATTAGAGAAGAAAGAGATCGATACTCTTCATTACAAAGATGAAATTCTTAACGATATAGCATTTTTTGGGAATGTCGCCCAGTTTGTAAGTTTTAACAACGACAATTTTTTATCAAGACGGTTCAATCGAATTTCAGGATTCGAACCTAATCATAATTTTGAATCCGCAAAAAATGCAATCGAGCATTTGCTTGAAAATTCAGTTGACCATAAAGTAAATATAAGAAGCTTCCGCCCCGATAATCCGAAAGGCTGTCCATTCATTTATGGACTTTCGTCTGTTGATGATGTGTTAAATAATATTATCAAATTATCTTCTGAAGGATTATATACAATAGTAAATGAAACCATTGATGTATCAGATAGCGGTGTTTCTGGCGTCTTGCTAAATGATTTAATAGAATTTTCTCCTGATGATACGCCGAAATGCGTCGAAAAAGCAGGAACTTGTAGGTTGCCACGGATTTTAGGCATAAAACTATTAAGTAAAATTTATGGTTTCTTTCCTCTGCTGAATTATCCGCCTGAATATCGTGTTGAGTTTAGCATTCACCCGATTAGAAGAGGATTTTTGAAAGAGCATACAATTATTTGGGAAATTGAATATTTTGGAGATGTAAAAAATTCCTTTGAAATTGATTGGCCCAACAATTTCAGTAGATTTATTGGTGATAAAGCTTTTGGACTTCTACTAGCTGATACGATTCTCTTACCAGTTCCAAAAACACATGTGATAGGAAAAAGATTACCTGTATTTAGTTTTGGCCAGAATACGCAGACAAACGAGTATTGGATCAGAACTTGTCCGGAAGTTCCAGAACCAGGTTATTACACAACAAAGTTTGGATGGTCTGACCCCTTTGAGTTAATGTCTGAGAAACAAGATGAGGTTAACTGGTCATCTTCAAAATCGCCTGTAAAATCTATTCTTTCCCAAGAAAGTGTCGAACCGATATGGTCTGGTGCCTTGATGTCAAGTGCCAACTCTTCTAAGCCAGTTATTGAGGGGGTTAAAGGTCGAGGTGATAAATTTATGCTCGGGAAGCGAATAGAAGTTCTTCCGAATGACGTTATGCAAGCAGTACATCATTTATACAATGCTGCTTTCAGCCAGATTGGGCCAGTTCACATTGAATGGGTTTTTGATGGCCAAAAAGCATGGTGTGTGCAAATTCACAAATTGAAAGAGAACAGTATCAGTAGTGATATAATCGTTGAAGGCCATAAAAACACCAAATATGTTAATTATTATACAAAGAACGGACTTGACGGATTAAGGTCTCTTATCAAATCAATGTCTGAAGACAACGATGGGGGGGGGGTTAATCTTATTGGCGATATTGGTATTACAAGCCATTTTGGTGATCTGTTAAGAAAAGCAAAAATTCCATCCAAGATCGTTCGTTCAGAATCGTAGGATACGGTCATAGACATATTAACTTTTAAAAAAGTTAAAACTTCATTTTCTTTATCATGTTCGAACTATAAACTTGATTATTTTTGATTATATTTAAGATATTATTATTATCCCAATATCTATAGTTGGGTAGCCTTTTACTTCTCCCTAAAATCCAACGATCTATTGCCTGTTCAGCAACCTCATCAACTGAATATAAGAATTTGAAATTTGGTCTTTTATTTTCTCCCCTTAACACCTTTCTAGCGTTAGATGCCAATTCAGAAATATAGATTTCTCTCTTAATACCATGACACAATATATTAGGATTCATGCCTATTTGTGATAAAGTTTTTTTAACAGTTCGTATGCGCCAATTTGGGCCATCACCAAAATTGAAATCAGATTCATAATTATCGTCAGTTCGTTTTAAATATTCTACCATTAAACTAAAAATACGGTTGGAAATGTGGAAATGTCCCCACCCAGTTGTATAACCTACTGACGTAAAGTAATTCACCTGATTTAGTTTTAAACGATTATAAATAGATGATTTCCCTAATGCCGATGAAGTTGTTACCATTAATAATGAAGGATTTTTTTGTTTTTTAGAGATCAATCCAGTTTTTGATGCATACTTATTTTTAAAAAAAGAGAGGACTTCTCTTGTTCTGACTAGACATGCGACTAATTTCCCACATAGTAACTCATTATAAGGTGGGATTGCCCCTAAAACATACGCATCAAGCACATTGACTAGTCTTTCTTTTCTATCATCTGCATTCCATGCAATAAAATCGTCTCTAGGCTTTAAATTAAAAACGGGGTCACCAAGAGCAATAATTCCAATTAATTTATTAATATTTTCATCCCATACTAAAAAACGCATCCTCCTTCCATAACCCTGAGAAACGGGAATGCTCCATGTTAAACTTGCTAAACGGAATAAATCACTTTGCCATGTTTTTGATTTAATAATTTCAATCCTTGGTTTAATTTTATGGGCTGTGATTTCTGATCCATTCGCAAAATAATTTTTTAATCGGGGCCATTGGAAATTAACAAAATCAATATATTTATTGAAATTGTCAATCCTTTGAAGAAGGTGTGCTTTTCTAATATTATCTTTATTGACATTTGGAGGGATTAAAGCGCCTGTATCAGACTTAGAAAAGCCTAATTTTTTAAGGTGGCTTCTTACCTCTCTTTTAAGCTTTGCTTCTAGCGAAAATAGAGTTATTGGCTTATTCATTAGTTTTCAACTTTACCTTAAAGTAATTGCTACTTGAGTGGTATTAATTGGAATACCCAAGAAGCTCCTATTCCCTCACTAAATGATTCAGAGAAATACTGAGGGGGTACACTCGTAACAACAGTGATTGATCTAATAATATTCGATAAAACCCAGCATGCAACAGTCTGTAATTTTGAACCTAAAATCGCCAAGTGGACATCATATTTCTGAAGCAAGGAATCATCAGAAAACAGAAACGAAGAAAATTGTGCTATTGCATTACGATATGCAAAAGTATCCATTTCAATCAATTCTCTATTTTTTGTGATTTCTTTATTAATATCTTTTAAAGCATCAAGGCGCCATGCATTTATTGACAATCTAGGACGACCTGCAATAAAAAGAAATTGAGAATACTCATCTGCGCCAACAATGGCAGCCAACCTAGCATATTTATAGGACAAAAATCCAACCAAAGCACGATTACATCCCGCAGAATCATACCCTTCATGATCGGGTATAAGCTCAACAAATTGTTCATATCCAAAAAGCCAAGGTTTAGTATCAACTATCTCTGCAATATTTTCGTTGGCTGTCAGTTTTTCTTTAAGTTGCTCCCAATCCTTTTTTCTAGGCCAATATATATCGGCTTCTGTGTAACCAATGAATATATTTTTGTCACTCTTGTTCGCCGAATCTAACGCACCAAACAAACCACGATTAGAGATACTTGTGATATCTATGAGGACATCATTTGTATCGGTTTTGTTTATTGCTTCGCTGACCCATAATCCGGCATTATGATTTTCAATAACAAACCATCTATTGGGCGCAATTTTTTCAGCCAATTGTTCAATTCGGGCTCTATATTTTTTATTAAGTAACGGGTTGTCAATATACCTCCCAATTACAATTGACGATATTTTACAATTATAATATTCAATTTTTTCAAGAATCCCTATTGTTCTTTCTTCAAAACCTTCTGCCATCACAATGCTAAAGGGGTTATCAATTTCTGCTAACCACTGACTAAAATCTCGCTCGTCATATGAACGATTAAGAAAATCTTTAAGTGCTTCTTCTTCGATACTAACGAAGTCCATTACTTATTCTCCAGGGATAAGAGGTGTTTCTTCGGGGTGTTTATTCCATATCATATTAGGGTTAAGTAACCAACTTTGATATTCATGAACAGTTAAAGGAATGGATCCTGATCGTGTTGGGCTAAATGGAAAACAAGGTGCAAATAAGCGACGGAAATAATATTTTCTTGTAGGTAAGCCTGCCCTGCTTTTACCAGCACCTCCAGGAATTAAAATGCTATGCCTGAGAAGTTCATCATGTAATTCTTTTGCTTCTGTATTAAGCTCTCCTTCGCCTTCAATTTCAATTCTAAGTCGTTCATCAGCTTGATCTTTATTTTTTGAATCAAGAAGATATTGTTTGATTAAATTTCCAAGTTTTTCGGCAAATTTATGCAATTGTGGTCCAAATTTTGCGGTAGTGCGAAGATCTGCTAACTGCCTTTGTGCAAAACGTTTGACAATTTCATCTTGCTCTTTGCTAGATATCTTTTTCACCTTTTTCCCCCATCGTCCCGAAGTAATATTGTTTAACAATTCAATAATATAGCTAACGTCTCCTGAGCAAAGGCGACAGATAAGACTAAATCCATAAAATTTTGACTTTCCTGGTGGCTTATAATTACAAATATATTTTCCAAAATTCGAGTCAAACTCATGTTCTCCCAAAATATTTTTAAGTTCTAATAAACTACCTTTCTGAGTCGCTTCGAAACGTGCCGTTAAAATTTGTTCAAAAAAAATCAAACAAGTTTTTTCATCGTTTTGAAAATAAACTTCGCCTAAATTTACTTTCGTGTATTCCCGGCTTTCTTTATATTTTCGATCTAAAGTATCCTCAAAGACTGGCCCATCACCTTCACTGCTAAATTTGATTTCCACCTCACTTGAGAGTCTAAATAGAACAGGGCTATATGAAAGGATTGTTAACTGTGGAAGTATTGTATAACTAAAATCATCCAAAAGAAACCAAATGCTTTTTGATGCAATCCAAGGGATAGACTTTATTGCCCGAGTAAACAGAATTAATGAGTTGTCACCGCAAATGTTTGAAGGTTTATATGATGATGGATTATAAAGATTGGATAACTCTACGATCCTTCTATCAATAAATCCTATAATATCGTTTACGGTAGTTATACTTTTATCATTTATCTTTAGGAGCGCCAACATATCGCGTGTTAATGGCTTTAAATCATCATCAGATATTTCTGCAAGGTTTTCAGTTTTAAGCCAGACAATTGTTCTTAATACTTCAAATAGAAAGTGCGCGTTAATAAATTCCCTACAAAAATCTTCAGCTAATTCTCTATCTTCAATTTCAAGCTTTTTATATGACGAACGAAGAAATGGCGTTCGCAATTCACCAACATTAAGCATGAATGCAATATATTCATTACCATTGAGACGTGTAGCAACTTCTTCAGGTTCTTTCTCACCAATTTTAGGACGCGCTTGGCTTGAAATCGATAAATATCGTAAGAGCATAGTTTTTCCACAACCACGTGGACCTACAATCAACACAGGTTCTGATCTAATAATCTTCTTTTGCCATTCCAAAGAATCTCTGAATAATAAAGCTATGTCTTGTGGTGCAAGGTTTATAGCATTAGTTTTATCTAAAGGCTCCCCAAAAGATATATTTGATCTTTTTTTCATTTCATTAAATGTTTGAAAATCGTATCCAGTTAAAGAATCCTGTAATGAATTATCTAGTTCAATAATAACATCTGAAGGAGTAAAATTACGCCGTGAAATATTGGCATCAGAAAGCCTTGAGGCAAGTTGACGTAAACGTCGAGCAAAGGAACGATCTGCTGGGGTTAGTGATTGTCTGTTGATCATTTCAAATTTAGCAATTAAGCTTAATATGTGCTTACTAAGATATAAATAATCATTACCATCAATTGTTTCAGGTTCTCCCAAGACTAATTCTTTTACTGAACCAAAATCAATTAATTTTGACTCATACCGTTCTGGAAGGTTTTCATCAGATGCTACTTTTCTTATTAGTATATTGTCATCGTGTAAATCATCATGCCAAAGTCCCTTTGAATGCATGCGAGACAATCCACTTGCAATACCCTTTAGAATCCCAACAACATCGCTTTTGTTTAATTCAACCGCGGATTCACTGATAAACTTATTTAATGATTGTGCTCTATCAATATATTCAAAAACTATGCATACAATTGATATGTTTTGACCCAACAAATTCACATTCTCTTTTATTTCTCTAATAAATCTTGCAATATTACGATGCGGAGAACATTCTGCAAGAGCCCTCGCTTCCTTATTCTCTAAAGTCTTTTTTAAACGGTGAGAAGGGATAATTTTCATTGCAAATGTTTGATAACTATCTACGACTTTAATTGTCCAACCATAAAAACCACGGCCAATTAAATTTACCATTTCATATTCATGAATTTTTAAACTCAGTAATTCACTTTCAATATCAATCGGCTTACTACATTTTGGACAACTTTCATGAATATCTAAAGATTTACCATCGCAAAAAAAGCATCCGAGATCTTTTGTTGACATTAAATTACTCCCTTAATTATCTTTTTCAATCGCCTGAAACATTTGCTTTGATACATTTTCTAACCTATCAAGAACATGACTTACCGAAAAGCCTGAGATTAAAGCTATAGAATAAAGAAGGTATTGACCTTGGGGTGAAAAGTCTATCTGGTTTCCAGACGAAATAATTTGAAACCCTATAAAACTTAATGTATATGTAAGAGCTCCTAAGATAGCCCCCAGCAGAGGTCTTGTGAGATAATAATAAACCCATCCCCAACTCCAATCTAATGATACATTATTGTTGTTAGCAATGTTTGTACTATATGTAATAAGAGTCTTATAATATTTTCTGATTGCCGCCATGGATGCCCCAAGCATTCCGAATGTGCCACAAATGAAATGTGCTCGCATAAGTTTGTCATCTTTTAGAAAAGTCACAATATCCAGATGAAATATCGTTATGGCAAATGCCGCTACAATTAAACATATTAAAAGTAAGATCCCGACGACATAACATGCAGTAGGATAGTAACAATTATTGTCTGGATTATGCGTTTTCATATCTTTTTACCCTTAATTTGTTGAGGAGAGGAAATTATTTACGTTGTTATTACAAATAGCAATTAAGCATAGAGCATTGTTTTCATTATCATTGTTTTTATCAATATTGATATTTTGTGTCAATGTATTTAAATCAATCTTGGTCGGACCAGGATAACAGGTTGGACTACTTAAACTGGGTCGGACCTAATAACAGTCTGGTCTGACACAAGATAAACCTCAAAATCACTGCAAGACAAGGCTTAGGAATTCTGAGGAATTCTGGGAATTCTGGTGCCAGTATACCTATTTCTGCTCCGTTCATCATCTGTTCCTGTTTAAAATGCTGATGATCAACCGTTTGACGGTTTCCATTTCATCCGGCCTGCTGACGGCGACAAATAGAGTCAGGCTGGCCAGCGCTTCATTGCTTATGGTGAGGCTCTCTTTTTCAGGGCGCAGACGGTTGTTCTTTTCCAGAAACAGAAGAAAGCATGCGGCGGCAATGCGCTTGTTGCCGTCAACAAAAGCGTGGTTTTTTACAACCAGATAGAGCAGGGTAGCGGCTTTCTCCTCAAAGGTGGGATACAGGTCTTTCTTGCCGAAGCCCTGGCGGATCTGCGCAACGGCGCTTTTAAAACTGTCATCGCGTTCCTGCCCGAAGACCCTGGAATTAAACTCAGCCCGCATCTGCTCCACAATGTCTATATAGTCTTCATAGACGGGATAGGTGACCCGCTTTTTGGTTGCGCCGCGGGCGTCAAGGGTTTCATGATCGTAATCGTCCAGCAGCCGCAGTCCCGCGGCATACAGGTTAAGCCATTTAAAATCCGCGTCCGTCGCCTGGTCTTCAATGGCCCGGCTTAAAATGCGGATGCCGTCTTTCAGATGCCGCACCTCCTGCTGTTTCTGGGCCAGCCGCTTTTCGTTGATGGCGTAACCCTGCACCAGATAGTCTTTGAGGCGCTTGGTGGCCCACTGGCGGAACTGGGTGCCCCGCTGCGATTTTACGCGGTAACCCACGGAAATAATAACGTCGAGGTTGTAAAAAGCAACGGGCTTATCTGAATCTGCAATATGCATTTTTTGCATATTGCTTTTCCGATCAAGTTCTCTTTCTTTAAATACATTATTGATATGCCGGGATATGACGGATTGATCTCGCTGAAATAACAGCGTTAATTGTTCCTGGCTCAGCCACACGGTTTCCTTGTCCAGGTTGACCTTAAGCTCGACCTGATTATCCGGCGAACGATAAATTTCCACTGCGGCCCGTTCATCTTTTCTGTTCATCTTTTTACCTTGCCTCCATCCATGGGGTTAATATTTTGCTCCATCAAATCTATTTGGAAAATCGGGGGACAGATTACGAATTATTGATCTTTGCCCCTTATTATGTTTAGCCATTTTTACCATTAATTACAAGTCAAGTGATAAGACAAGGTTGTCGGCAGATGCGCTACGCTTATCGGCCCTGGGGAGATTGATATGAAAAGATTATTTCTTGATGACTGTTTACAAAAATGGATCCCCCGGTCAAGCCGGAGGATGACCTCGGAGGGGATGGGGGCAATTTATCTGGATGCCGGATCGGCGGCATGACGAGGTGGTATTAGGCCAATTGGTGGATGCGCTGTGCTTATCCACCCTACGATTCAGGTCCGGGATGACGAAGGAAGTGGGTTCCCCGGTCGAGCCGGAGGATGACCTCGGTGTGAATTCTTATCACTTCGGCCTGGGCTTGACCCGGTCCGTGGGTTTCGCGTTCAGGGGATCATCGGGCCAGTAATGCTTGGGGTAGCGCCCTTTGAGTTCTTTTTTTACGGCCGGATAACTGTTGCGCCAGAAGCCGGCCAGATCCCGGGTGATCTGAGCCGGACGGCCGGCGGGAGAGAGCAGATGCAGTTGCAGCGGCAGACGACCGTGGACGATGGCGGGCGTATCCGCGGCGCCAAACATCTCCTGAATCCGCACCGCCAGAACCGGTATTTCCGCGCTGTAATCGATGGGCCGGCGTGCGCCGGCGGGCACCACCACATGGGTGGGGGCCAGGGTGTCGAGCTGCTGCCGCTGCCGCCAGGACAGCCGGCTGTGCAGCGCGTTCCCCAGGTCCAGGCGCGCCAGCGCCCTGATGCTGGTGATGCCTTCCAGAAAGGGCTCCAGCCACGTTTCCAGATCAGCGGCCAGCGCCGCATCGGACAGGTCCGGCCAGTCTTCTTCCCCTGATGCGGCCCTTCGCAGCAGCATGACGCGGGCCTGCCAGGTGCGCAGGGCCCGAGTCCAGGGCAGAACGTCAATACCGGTTTTCCGGATGCCCGTTATCATGGCGGCGGTCAGGGCACGGGGATCGGGGCTGTTCAGAGGCTCACTGCGCAGCGTAAGTGCATCCAGGATCAGCCGGCGCTCAGCGGCCACGGCCTGGCGCTGTTCATCCCAGACCACCCTGTCCTGCCATTGCACCCGGTGGCTGAATTGTTCCATCAGCGTGTCGCGATCATAAGCGGCGGCCATGAAAATGCGGGCCTCGCGGCGCTCGCCGTCCAGTTCGGCGATCACCAGAAAATCATGGGCGCCGAGAGGTTCGGGCGGCTTGAAAAAGGCGCCCCGGCCGCAGGTCATGAGATAACGGCCGGCACCGTCGGACCGCCGACAGGCAATACGGTCCGGATAGGCCCAGGCCAGCAGACGGCCCACCTCGGGCGGCGCTTCCGGCCCGGTGTTTATATTCAGGCGCTGCCGCAGTAAAGCCGCGACTTTTACAATTCTGCGCATGGCACCATTGTCCACGCTGCAATCGGGAAGGCTGACAGGGGTGTGCGCCTTAAAGGCGTGCAGGGCATCAAGCCTGAGGCGCAGGTCGGCGTCCCGCAGGCCGCCTGTAAAAAAAAGCGGATCGCGTTCGCTTAAAATTGCCGCCAGTTCGCAGGCCGTGCGACCCATATCCGCCTTTCGGGCAGAAAGGACCATATGCGCCAGACGTGGATGCATGGGCAGTTCCGCCATGAGGCGGCCGTGGGCGGTAATTTTACCCCGGTCATCCACGGCCCCCAGTTCGGCCAAGAGGCGCCGGGCCTGTTCAAAAGCCCCTGGCGGCGGCGGGTCCAGCCAGCCGAGCGCATCGGTCGATGTCACGCCCCACTCCGCCAGCTCCAGTGCCAGACCGGCCAGATCCGTGTCCAGGATTTCAGGCCGGTTATGGGCGGCCAGTGTCGTATGAGCGGCTTCGCTCCACAGCCGGTAGCAGATTCCCGGCCCCAGGCGCCCTGCCCTGCCCCGCCGCTGATCGGCCGAGGCCCGGGACACCGGCAGGGTTACCAGCCGCGTCATGCCGGCACGGGGATCAAAGCGCGGGGCCCGCCGCAGGCCACTGTCCACCACCACCCCGATCTGCTCGATGGTCAGGCTGGTTTCGGCAATCGATGTGGTCAGCACTATTTTACCACGCCCGGCCGGCGGCGGAGCGATGGCAGCATCCTGTCGATCGCGGGGCAAGTTGCCATAAAGGAGGGCCACATCCCAGCGGTCCGGCAAACCGGCCTCGGCCAGCAGGCGGGCCACCCGCCGGATCTCCGGAGCGCCGGGAAGAAAGACGAGCAGGTTGCCTTCTTCGGCGGCCGTGGATCGTAAAATGATTTCCATAACCGCGCGTTCAATAAAGTCCGGCTGACGCGGAGGGACATAGCGGGTTTCCACGGGAAAGGAGCGACCCTGGCATTGAATCAGCGGCGCATTGTCCAACAGCGAGGTAACGGCCGCGGGGTCCAGCGTGGCCGACATTACCAGCAGTTTCAGGTGCTCGTTGAAATGTTCCTGGACCTCACGGCACAGGGCCAGCCCCAGATCGGCATCCAGGCTGCGCTCATGAAATTCGTCAAAGATCACGATCCCCACGCCGGCCAGTCCGGGATCGGACTGCAGCATGCGGGTAAGCACGCCTTCGGTGATGACCTCGATGCG
Organism: Desulfosudaceae bacterium; assembly: GCA_963674745.2. Classification (GTDB taxonomy): domain Bacteria; phylum Desulfobacterota; class Desulfobacteria; order Desulfobacterales; family Desulfosudaceae; genus JBFMDX01. The sequence continues at coordinate 1,521,490 of CAXXDV010000003.1, forward strand.
GGTGCGCGGGCCCACCCGGCTCTCCATGCGGATGCGATAGCCCACGGTCTCCCCCACCGGTTCCTTCAGCAGGGCGGCCATGCGGAAGGCCGCGGCGCGGGCTGCCAGACGGCGCGGCGCCAGAAGCAGTATCCGTCTGCCCTCCAGCCATGGGGCCGGCAGCAGTGCAAGGGGTATGGCGGTGGTTTTACCGGCCCCCGGCGGCGCAACCAGCACGGCGGACCGGTTACGGTTCAACACCGCCTCCAGTTCCTCAAGCACAGCGGCTATCCCGCATATTTCATGAAATTTTTCGACATGGATAATCATGTATATCAAATACAAACTGTTGCAATAAAATGTAATCGTTTTTTCAAAATACAAACTTTCATGAGCGAATAGAAGGATTTCACGCCAATTTTATGTCGAAAATTTCACCCTTCGGGCGAGTCGCCTTGACCGCACCCGCTATGTTGCAGGCCGCTTGCAGTAGATTTACTACAGCTTCGCGTCCTGCGCCTTGCGGTTGCGGCCAAATCAACTCGTGAAATATCCGGGCTATGGGAAGGCGAGGGATAGTCAGGGGAGAGTGATCTTTCGTTTTTCAGGATCCTGGTGCTGCCTGAAGAGAATCGCCGTATGGCCGATGGTTCCGGCTACCTCACATTGAGTCTCGACTTCAATGCGTTCGATGAGCTCTTTTTTTTGATCTTTTTCTTTAAAAGCAAGAAACTGTAATTTTATAAGTTCATGGGTATCAAGGGCTTCATTGATTGTTCGAATAACGGCATCTGTTATTCCTTTTTGACCAATTGACACCACAGGCTTAAGGCTGTGAGCAAGCCCTCTTAAATATTTTCGTTGAGATCCCTTTAACTGCGTCATCGTTTTTTATTTCCTTTTTTAGTAAAGGGGGTCATATCTCTTCAGACACGCCCCGTATCATCAATTCATACCATACTTTTTGGGATTTACAAATGTCCCGGAATTACTTTACGGAGCCAACATAACAAGCATGAACGGTCTTGTAAATCATATGCTTTTTCACTTATATTCTAAAGACAAGGGGATATGTTGTGAATCGAATCAAATGTAACGGGAGGGGATAATGACTCAAACTTACGATTTCATCGTTATCGGTTCCGGGCCGGGCGGCGCCACCCTGGCCCGGGAACTGGCCCGGGCGGGGAAGCGGATTCTGCTGCTGGAAAAAGGCCGGTATCATCGCTTTGTCGGCACCTACCCGGGTGCCCTGGCCATGCTGGATCGAGGGGGGTTCTTCAAAAGCCGGGAGGGACTTACCATGCTCAAAGCCACCACGGTGGGCGGTGCCACTATGCTTTATTCCGGTTCAGCCGCCATGCCGCCTCACTGGCTAAAATCGAAATACGGAATCGATCTTGAAAAATATGCTGAACGTGTCTGTGCCGAATTGAATGTGGATATCCTGCCTCCGGAATACCTGGGGGAAGCCTCCCGGCTCGTGATGGCGGCCGGAAACCGGTTGGGCCAGGAATGGGAGCCCATGCCCAAATTCATCGACCAGAAAAAGATTAAAAACGGTCGTATCAGCGGCGCCAACACTTCCCTGGGCCAGAATTTCGGCGAACGCTGGACGGCCCGGGATTACGTCAATGACGCGGTAAAGGCCGGCGCCGAACTGATAACACAGGCGGATTGCCGGGAAATCATCGTACACCGGCAAACAGCTACCGGCGTTATGGTGAGTATTAAAAACGGCTCCCCGCAAGCCTTCTATGCCGATCGTATCATCCTGGCCGCCGGCGGCATCCCCTCTCCTGTATTATTGAAACGGGCCGGCATTCAAGCTGCCGGACAGGGCTGCGTGGTGGACCCAACGGTACTGGTTTACGGCATATGCCCTTCAGGAGGCACATGGCGGGACCCGCTGGTCAGCGTCGTCTCCTGGAAATGGTACGACAGTGACGGCATCCGCCTGGGCACCTTGATCGATCCCTGGCTGATGACCATGATCGGACTTGCCAAAAGCCACTGGCGACATGTTTTTAAAATTATTAAATACAGAAAAATGATCGGCATCCTGGTCAAGGTCAAGGATGAAATCGGCGGCTGGGTCAATGAAAAAGGCGAGGTATCCAAATCCTTGACATCGGCGGACATGCATAAGCTGGAAAAAGGTATCGGCCTGGCCCGTGAGGTGTTGATCGAAACCGGTTGCCCGGAGCGCACTATTGTCGCAGGGGAAATCCGGGGGGCACATCCCAGCGGTACCTGCCGTATCGGAGACGTGTTGGACGAAAATCTTGAAACCCGGAAAATCAAAAACCTGTTTGTCTGTGACGCCAGCGTTTTTCCCGAGGCCCTGGATCGCCCCACGGTGGTTACCATCATTGCTTTCGGGTATCGCCTGGCCGAATACTTGCTGAAGAACGAAAAACTGAAAACGGGGTTTTAAGCCTTTTTTGTATGTGAACCCCTTCGGCCTTCCCGCCCCCTTAACTTTTGATAATGTCTAAAAATATTTTAACTAATGTCGGGTCAAATTGTGTGCCGGCATTTTCTTCTAATTCTGCAATGATTATCGGTTTACTTAGACTGTTTCTGTAAGGACGGTTTGTTGACATTGCATCATACGAATCAACAATCGATAACATCCTGGATTCAACCGGAATAGAAGAACCTGCCAAGCCCTCTGGATATCCCGACCCATCGAAACGTTCATGATGATAATAAACATTTTCCAAATATCCCTTGAGAAAATCTATCGGTTGAAGAATCTTATATCCGCGGACGGGATGCAGCTTCATCTCTTCAAACTCGTCTTTTGTTAACGGTCCCTCTTTGTTTAGTATATTTTCAGGGGTTCCTATTTTGCCTATATCGTGAAGGAATGAGATAATCTTGATTTTGTCTACTTCTTCTTTTGGATAATCAAGCCTTTTGGCAAAAATTTCCATTAATTGTGCAACACGTTCCGAATGGCCATATGTGTAATGATCTTTCGCATCGATAGTCGATATTAAAACGTTTGTTGTTGCCTCGTAGTTTTTTGTGATGGAGTTCTGGTACTCTTTTATTGTTTCATGGTTTTTGATTAACGATTTTATTCTGGCAATCAATTCTTTTAAGTTGAACGGCTTGGTCAGATAGTCATCCGCTCCACTCTCAAGCCCGTCGATCCTTGCCTCGACCTCTGTCTTTGCGGTCAACATAATTATCGGTGTCTGCTTGAGGTGCTTATCTTCCCTGATGGCACGCGTCATCTGGTAACCGTCCATGATCGGCATCATCACGTCTGTGATGATGATGTCGGGATGCAGCTCTTTTGCCTTCTCCAGACCGTCCTGCCCGTCCACGGCAACGTCGACAGTGTAGCCTTTGACTTCAAGGAGCCGTATAATCAAGCTACGCATGTGAGCGCTGTCTTCTACTAAAAGGATGTTCGTTTTATCACTGACGTCGGATCTAACCGAAGAGCTGATTGTTGTCTGAGGATCTTCAGTAACAAGCGCATGCGCTTTAAAATCTATCATTTCCCTCATACCGAAAAATCTTCTTTGATCAGACACCATCTCCTCTTGTTCATTCGCCTTAACAAACTCAACCCCTGCCCTGCCTTCAAGGTGCGCCTTGCCCTTGGGAATCGTGACGGTAAATGTCGTTCCATGGTCGTCCGGATACTCATCGATCTGACTGCTTACTACCGATATAGTCCCCCCGTGCATCTCTGTGAGTTCCTTCGCAAGCGAGAGCCCTATTCCTGTCCCCACGTTCATTCGTGTTAAATTTGAGTCTGCCTGTTCATAACGATAAAAAATGAAATCCAGCATATCGGAAGGGATTCCGATACCGGTATCTTTAAAATCGACATAGCAGTACCTGTTATCTTCCCGTATCCGTACCTCTATTTTCCCCCCTTTATCAGTGAACTTCAGCGCATTAGAGAGCAGGTTCATGGCTATTCTATCTGCTTTTGCTGAATCAAGAAACAATGGAAGCGACTCTGTACTCGAGACAAATGAGACTTCAACACCTTTGGACTCCGCAGCGGGTTTAATCGTTTCGGTATAGTTTTTCAGTAATTTGGCGAAATCGACCTCTCTGACCACCGTGGTCATTTTTCCTTCTTTAATTTTCGAGAAATCCAGAATATTGTTGACCAGCCGAAGCAGTCGAATCGCGTTCCTTTGAATGTTTTCCGCAAATGCTTTGTCCACTTCTTTGCTGTATTCTCCCTGCAACACTGATTCGACCGGCGATAAAATCAATGTTAAAGGTGTTCTTATCTCATGGGTGATGTTGGCAAAAAAGTCGGTTTTAAGCCTGTCCATTTCTTTGAGTTTATCATTTGCTTCGATCAGCTTCTGTGTCCGGTTCTGCACCTCATCCTCAAGGCCTGTATTCAGAGCCTTCAGTTCGTTATTAGCCGTATTGATTTTATCGGCCAGGCAGAGGGAAATAAGGATAATTTGCATTGCTGCACCGATCTGTATGCCATGGGTGGTCCAGAACGTTTCCGGAAGTAAAGCAAACGTTTTCAATAAGAACAGAGCGCTGCCCACAATGAAGAACAGAAAAGATAACGAGACAAAAAACAACTGTTTTGATCTGACCTTTTTCATCACAATGACTGCGAGTGACACGGGACCGCCGACAACAAGTGCTATTGCCACAATCAGGTCTGTAGCAATCAATGCTATTTCGTCGCTATTAAAAATCAGTGTGACCGCGGATGCGATTAAGGCGATTATCACCAGTGCCTTTAAAAGATTATCTACTGGTTTTGATATTTCCCAGAACTTTGTTAAATGCCGGCCAAACTGAACAAGGGAAAAAACAGCCAGGCCCAGAAATACCGGGATACAAATGTTTGACCACCATACTGATCTCGGCCACAAGAACTGGACTGCCACTCCGGTCAGAGACATATGGAGCAGGGTAAACACCGCGATCCAGACGATATAATAGAAATAACTGATGTCCCTTAAAGACAGGAATAAAAGAAGATTATAGACAAACATTATTATAAAAAAACCGTAGAACATCCACATAACAGGCGTTTCGGTATAAACATGTTCCTCAAAGGCTTTATTTGACCAGCAAACGAGGTTGATGTTGATAGCACTGGTTGATTCAAAGCGGAGAAAATATGTGTCCGTGTCCCCGGGTCCCAGTGTGAGAGGAAATACAAAATTTTTATATCGATAGGGCCTTTTTGAAAAAGGGAGCTTATCTCCCGTTTTAATCTCTTTATATTGACCATCCATGCCCGGTACAAATAAACTGATATGGTCAATAAGCGGGTATTTCTGCTCGAGCATCCATTCAATCTTTTTGCCGGTAGGATTACTTACTTGAAAGCGTACCCAATATGTATCTTTGGTAAAACCGAACCCCAGGCTTTCCTGGTTCGATTTCTGCCATTTCAGCATATCATCCGTTTTGTCGGCCAGAATCTTGCCGATTGACAGACTTTTTTTACTATCTATGAGATACTCAGCACTTAAGGCCGGTTTTATCATGGAGAAATTATCATCAAATATAATAGAATCAAGAGCCAGAGCTGGCAATGTGAATGTAACTATAAGTAATGTAAAAAAAAAGATCTTATTGAATTTCATGGGATAAATGGAAAATTTCATAAATTTAAATATAGCATGACCAGCTTTGTGCGGCAATAATTTATTGTCTGCAGTTGCAAACAAACAAAACAATCAAATCATCCGTATTTGCCGTTCCCACCGGAGACCCGCCATTTGAGTCTGCCCTATTACTTTATATGACAGAAAACCGTATAATGTCCCGGGAATTACGTATGATACGGCCTCTCCGCTACCGGCTTTACTGGGCCTTTTACAACAAAAAGAACGGAAATCAGTATTTTATCCCCGGAATCACCTGAAACATCTCATGGCGGACACATTGACTTAATCGGTCAAATAAGCTAATCATTTATTTTACACATTTTTCGGGGGGGGAGACATGCGCAATAAAACACTCATTGCCAAGGGACTGGATCCGAACATTCACATTCCCAAGCCGAATGGCTATACCCTTCCTTTCGCAGTATCTTGCGACTTTGCCTGCCGACAGCGAAAAGGCCGTCAGAATCCGCGAACTTTTAGAACAGGCAAAGAAGAAAAAATGAGCTGCGGCAATCTGGATATCAAAAATCAGCTCCATCTTTATCTCGACAACCTCAATAAAGTGCTGGGTGCCAACCCGGATGGGAGGCGTGCATGAAACGAATGATATTGATCACCCTGTGCATGATGCTGGTCCCGGGACTGACAATTGCGGCCGAACCGTCAGCGGAAAGTGTTATCGGTGACGCCCTGGATCAGATGCGCGGCCTGACCAGTGAATCCGTAAACACAATGACCATTCACCGTCCCGACTGGGAACGGACGATGACGATCAAAGGTTACACCAGCGGCCGTGAAAACAGTATTTTCTGGGTGTTGTCCCCGCCCAAGGACGAAGGCAACGGCACCCTTAAGCAGCAGAATGAGATGTGGACATACAACCCCAAGGTCAATCGGGTGATCAAGCTGCCGCCATCCATGATGGCACAGTCATGGATGGGATCGGATTTTTCCAACGATGACCTGGCCAAGTCCGACACCATCGTCAACGACTACAACCATCAACTGACGTCCACAAAAACGGTCAACGGGAAAAAGGTATATGTCATCGAAAGTCCGGCCAAACAGCAGGCGCCGGTCATCTGGGGCAAGCTGCGTTTTGAAATCCGGGAGGACAACGTCCTGCTCAAGGAGGAATTTTTTGACGAGGACGGCGAACTGGTCAAAACCATGGATACGCTGGAAATCAAAACCATGGGCGGCCGGATTCTGCCCGCGACCTGGAAAATCTACAAGACGGACGTTGATGATGAATATACCCTGCTGGTTGTGGATGAAATCAAATTCAACATAGACCTGCCGGCCAACCTGTTCACCCGTTCGGCCCTGAAAAATCCGCCGAGGTAAACCATGGGCATCGACCTTAAAATTGCCTGGCGCAACATCTGGCGTAACCGCCGCCGGTCGATACTGACCATTCTGGCCATTGCTTTCGCCTGCCTGCTGCTGGTGTTCATGCTCTCCTTTCAGCTCGGCTCCTACGCGGACATGATCCGGTTTTCCCTGCGGATTCACACCGGCCACCTGCAGATCAAGGCCGACGGTTATCAAAAGGACAAGGACATTCGCAAAGTCGTCTCCGATCCCGGGGCTGTGGCCGAAATCCTCCAGGCCCAACCCGGGGTGGCCGACTACACCTTCCGGGCCAATGCCTTCTCCCTGCTCTCGTCCCACGACCGTACTTACGGCGTGATGGTCTCGGGCATCGATCCCCAACGGGAGGCCCGGGTGACGACCATAAAACACGTCATCCGCCAGGGGGCATACCTTTCCGGGGGCGATAACAACGAGGCCATTATCGGCAACCTCCTGGCCGAAAACCTCAAGGTCGGGGCGGGCGATGAAATGGTTCTGCTGGGTCAGGCCCGGGACGGTTCAGTGGCCGCCAGCATGCTGACGGTTACCGGTATTTTTTCTTCCGGCCAGACGGACATGGACCGCTCCGTGGCCCTGATTACCCTGGACACGTTTGATCGTCTCTATTTCATGCGAGGGGCCGTGCACGAAGTGGTAGCCGTCTGCCCTGCTTTGGGCGACGTCAAACCGGCGCAGGCGGCTGTTCAAAAAGCGCTGGACGGCCTGAAGACCCGCCGTCATTTGAGGGTATGGAACTGGCAGGAACTGATTCCGGGCCTGCTGCAGGGCATTAAAATTGATTTCTTTTCCGGGATCATTTTCTACATGATCATGGTTATCGTGGTCGCTTTCAGCATTTTAAACACTTTTCTCATGGCTGTCTTCGAGCGCACCCGTGAGTTCGGCGTTTTGCTGGCCCTGGGCGTTACCCACGGCCGGTTGACACGCCTGTTGTTACTGGAATCGTCTTTTCTCTGCGCCGTGGGTATGGTGGCCGGCATCACCGGCGGCGCTCTAATAACACTCTATTTCCAGCAGAACGGCATACATATCTCCGGTGCTTCGGAAATTCTCAAATCATACGGCCTGCCGGAAGTGCTGCGGCCCAGGCTGTCCTGGGTCACCATCATTTCGGGCCCGGCGGTGGTCTTCGCGGTCACCTTTCTGACGGCCCTGTATCCGGCCCTGAGGGCCCGGAAACTGAAACCGGCGGCAGCCATGCACGCCGCCTGACAAGGAAAATAAATATGTACCGGCAACTGGCCTGGCGAAACATCTGGCGCAACCCGAAACGGACCGCGGTTATTCTGACGGCCGTGGTAATCGGCGTATGGAGCATGATATTTCTGGGCGGCGTCATGGCCGGCATGTACGACGCCATGATCGAAAACCAGTTATCCGCGCTGACCGGCCATATCCAGATCCATCATCCCGACTATCGCAATGATCCGGTAGTGGAATACAGCATCAATGATCCGGCAATAGTGGCCAACGCCCTGCAACGTGTCCTGCCGCCGGGAGCCGTCCGGGCCGATCGTGTCCGCGTGTCGGCCATTGCCCAGAACGCCCGGCATTCCGCCGGAATTACCATGGTAGGGATACAGCCTGAAAAAGAGGCCGAAATATCCTTTATCGGGCAGGCCGTCACCGAGGGACGCTTTATAAAAAACGAACAAGACGATTACGGCATCGTCATTGGCCGGGCTCTGGCAGAAGATTTTGAAACAAAAATCGGCAAGAAACTCATTCTCATGAGCCAGGGCGCCGACGGGGAGATCCAGTCCCGGGCTTTTCGAATCGTCGGCATCTACCAGGCCCAGATGCAAGCCACGGAAAAGGCTTACGTGTTCGTCAGCCTGCCGGCGGCGCAGGACATGCTCAAAATGGGTAACGCCATTTCCGAAGTAGCGGTGCTGCTGCCGGATCGCGGGGCCACCGGACAGGTGGTTTCGGCCCTGCGGGAACGGCTGCCGCAGAACCGTTATGAAGTGGCGGGTTTCCGGGAGCTGATGCCGCTGATAACAGCCCAGGTTGAACTCTGGGACACTTTCATGATTCTCTGGTACGTGGTCATATTCGTGGCCATGGGTTTTGGCATCACCAACACCATCCTCATGGCCGTGATGGAGCGCATCCGTGAATTCGGCCTGGTCAAATCCCTGGGCATGAGACCCCGCCAGATCGTTGCACTGGTGTTAATGGAAGGGTCGCTTCTCCTGGCCCTGGGCATTCTCATCGGCAACCTGACCGGGTTTGCCAGCATCTGGGCCCTGGCGCAAAGGGGCATCGACCTGTCCGTATTCGCCGCCGGCGCGGAACGGTTCTCCATTCCCCGGATCATTTATCCGACCATTCACATGAGTGATGTGATCCGGGCCAACCTGGTGGTTCTGGTCCTCGGTATCCTGGTCAGCTTATACCCGGCCATCAGAGCCGCGCGAATTACGCCGGTGGAGGCACTGACGAAAACGTAAAACACTGCGTTCAGGAAGGAAATGGTTATGAACATTGTCGAAACCCGTAACGTCAAAAAAGTATACAACCAGGGCAAGGTTCAAGTAGAGGCCCTCCGGGGGGTCAGCCTGGAGATTGAAAAAGGGGCCTTCATCGCCCTGGCCGGTCCTTCGGGATCGGGAAAGACCACTCTGCTCAACATCATCGGCGGTCTGGACGGCATGGACGAAGGCTCGGTCAGTGTGGAGGACAACGATATCGGTGCCATGTCCCAATCCGACCTGGCCCGCCTGCGGCTGAACCGCATCGGCTTTATCTTTCAGGCCTACAACCTGGTACCGGTCCTGTCGGCCGAAGAAAACGTGGAGTTTATCATGCTGCTGCAGGGAATTCCCGGGGCCGAACGCCGGGACCGCGCGCGAACCATACTGGACGAGGTGGGGCTGGAAAACATGTATAACCGGCGACCCGCCGAGCTTTCCGGCGGACAGCAGCAGCGGGTGGCGGTGGCACGCGCTATTGTTTCCAACCCGGCCATTGTGCTGGCCGACGAGCCCACCGCCAACCTGGATTCGGCAACCGGTGAAAGCCTGCTGGGCCTGATGCGCCGGATGAACGAGGACAAGCAGGTAACGTTTGTGTTTTCCACCCATGATAAAATGGTCATGGACCAAGCCCGGCGCCTGGTTTATCTCAAGGACGGCCGGATTGAAGACGACATGGCATGAATCAACACCCCGATCGAATAAAACGCTACGTTTATTTCCTGACCGCACTCGCACTGTCGTGTCTTCCGGCCGGCATTCAGCCGTCAGTAGCGGCCGACTGGGCGACGTCGCTACCGGGTCATTTCGGGGGGCATCTGAAAATCAGCGGTCAATTGTCCCACCTGCCCGACGATGCCCTGCTCGCAGCCGGGGGCGGAAGAACCCTCAGGGACGGCATCGGTGAACTACGCCTTACCTGGCGTCATGATTTCCTCGACGACTTTTCCTTTACCGTCCATTATGAAAATCTGGTTTCCGGTGGTGACAGCCGGTCTCAACAACAGGCGGTAGGAAAAAGCCTGCCCCACCTTTCGGATACCGCCTTTTTTGATGACGGTGTCCCCGAAGATGACCGTCGCCTGTTTGACCTGACCGGGCAATTGGACGAAGGCAACAATCGCATCTGGTATCACCGCCTGGATCGAATCTTTCTCTCCTGGCGCTCCGGGCCGGTGGACATCCGGGCAGGCCGACAGGCTGTGACCTGGGGTAACGGACTGGTTTTCAATCCCATGGATCTGTTCAATCCTTTTTCGCCAACCGACGTGGTGCGGGACTACAAAACCGGCGATGATCTGCTTTCAGTGGAAATCAACGGCACTTCAAGGAACCTGCATCTGCTCTACGTGCCCCGGCGAAACCCTGCCGATCATAAAATCTCCTGGGATCACTCGTCCCTGGCCGCAAAGTATCATTTTTATCTGGCCGGGCTGGAAATGGATCTAATGGCGGGCAAACATTACCGGGATATGGTGGTCGGGACAGGCCTGACCGGTTATCTGGGCCCTGCGGCCTGGCGCCTGGACAGTGTCCTGACGATACCCGACGATGATGACGCCCTCTGGTCCGGCGAAAAGGATCATCGTGCCGACCTGTCCCTTATCGCCAACATCGACCGCTCTTGGTTCTGGTTTAAAAAGAACTGGTATGGTTTTCTGGAGCTTTATTACAACGGGCTGATGAGTGACGATTACGCCCGCGACACCGCCCTGCCCTATATCACCGAACGCCTGAAGCGAGGCGATCTATACAATCTGGGAAAACTCTATGCCACTGCCATGATCCAATTTGAAGTCCACCCGCTGGTGAATCTGTACCTGACCGCAATCGTTAATGTAAACGACCCCTCGGGTGTGCTCCTGCCCCGCCTGATTTATGACATCACCCAGAACGGACAAGTCACCCTGGGCGGCAGCCTGAACGTTGGCGGTCATGGTACCGAATATGGCGGCCGGGATATCCCTTATACCGGCCTCAATAACTCGCCCGCTGACACGATCTACCTGAGAATTACCCGTTTTTTCTGATAAAGGGGCTTCGAGAAAAAAGCGCAGCCTTTATAAAATTCCTTATTTAAAGGTTGAAAACGGTTGTTTTTCATCTGTTTCTCTTTTAATATCATTTTTTTTAACCCGGCCCGGCCTCAAAAAGAGCTGTTAGATATACATTTGCTATAAAAATCGAAGTGTTAATTGTCAGACGAATAATGAAAATCAATCTTTCCACGTATATTCTGATTTTTTTAATGAAGATCAGCGATTCATCTCCAACCAGCAGTTTAACAGAGCTGCGCAAAAGAATTACAGCGGTCGTTGCCATCCTGATAACCTTGACGGCCCTGGTTTTTTTTGTTGTTTACCACTTTTACAACCAGCGCTTCCTTGTTGTCGCACTTGATAGTATTGGATTATCGCTGTGTTTACTGCTCCTGTTTTATCTTCGCAGAACAGCAAATCCGTTCATTGTTTACCTGGCGATATGCGGATTTCTTATGGGGATGTTTGGTATAACGACGTTCCTGGGAAGAACCGACATCTCATACTTTCTCTGGTCTTTCGTTCTTCCCATCGCATGTTTTTCGCTTCTGGGCGCTGTTAGAGGCGTGATGGTAACCATGGCCTATTTTTTTATCAGCCTCTTTCTGATGACAGCGCCGGAAAACATACTGTCGTCAAGCCCCTATGATTCTTCCGTCGTCTCCCGCTATTGTGTCATCTACCTTATCATCACCCTGGCATCTTACTATTACGAATCGTCACAAAAAATGATGTTCATGCAACTTCAGCAGGAAAAGAACAAATACGAGAGAGATTCAAAGCTGGATCCGTTGACCGAAATCTTCAATCGCAGAGAAATGCTCGCAAGAATGCAAAATGAGCAGAAGCGTCAGCTCCGGCACGGATATCCTTTTACGCTCATCATCGGTGACATTGATTATTTCAAAAACGTAAATGATACCTTCGGACATGAGCAGGGTGATCATGTGCTAAAAAGGCTGGCACGGATAATGAAAGACCAGATTCGCAACATTGACTGCATCTGCCGATGGGGAGGCGAAGAGTTTCTCATCATGCTGGTGGAGACAGACCTTGATGATGGACAGAGAGTCGCCGAACGGATACGAAAAAATATTGAAACCGCTGAATTCGAATTCAAGGATTTAAAGATTAACGTTACCATTACATGCGGCCTGAGTACCCATCATGGGGCAGACGACACGATTGAGTCATGCATTAAGCGAGCTGATCAGGCGCTTTACCAGGGAAAGACGCAGGGAAAAAACAGAGTTGTTGCTGCGTAAGATCTAACTATCCTGCGGCCTTTTCAGAAGCAGACGGACCGTTTTCAATATCAGAATCGTCGGCTGTTTCTGGCGTCACATCCGTTTCAGCGTTTGCGGCGGATGCGTCCTCTTTTTTTGCCAGCCGGTGCAGCCTTTTTTCCTCCTGCTTCATTTTCTTTTTCAAATCTTTCTGGCGTTTTTTAAAACTGTAATGGGATTTTGCCATGGGACGACCTCCCTGATTTTCTGCAAAATTTACACCGATCCGGGATACAAAATAGATTACGACCGGATTAATTTGCCTGTAAGGATAAAAAAAGGCACCCCCCGATATACAGGGGGCGCCTTTGAGTGCTTGATAAAATTTATTTAGACAGCGGTGACATTTACAGCAGACGGGCCTTTGGGTCCATCTTCGACTTCAAATGTAACTTTTGCACCTTCGTCGAGGGATTTAAAACCGGTTGCATTAATTGCGGTGTGATGCACAAATACATCCGAGCCGTCTTCCTGCTCGATGAAACCATATCCTTTGCTATCATTGAACCACTTAACTGTTCCATTTTTCATAATACCATCCTCCTTTCTTAAAATTTCAATGTTACTAACTGAAGGATGATATCGATTAAAAACGAACATTTCCTGCAGCAAGAACCTCTTCCGCCGAATTTCAGCGAAATTTTATTGATGGGGCATAATAAGCATTAAAAAAGGTAATAGCAAGATAAATCTTTATTTTTAAAAAAATAAAACCATCAAAAATGCCCTTTCTCATGATTTGACCAACGAAGTACCGAACTGGGGTCGCACCAAGACAACTTACTGATTTCCAACTATATACGCCTGAAAAGCACCGTAAAATAAGGCTTAGAGTGTTCTTTTTGATCTTAAAAACGGTACTTTAAGCCTTATTGTGATGATTCCCGGATCGGGGCGGTATGCGGGACAATTCCTTTTCAAGGGTCTGGCGGATTTTATCAATGGTGTAAGGCTTCTGAATAAAACTACCCGCGCCCATGCCCTTGGCGGCGGCCATATCTTCTGTTTCGGTATATCCGCTGACAATGATGGCTTTCTGCCCGGGAACCCTTTCCAGGATGCGTTTGTATGTTTCGCGGCCGTTCATGCCATGGGAAAGAATCATATCAAGCAGGACCAGGTCGAAAGACTGCGTTTGAACGCAGGCGACGGCTTCCTCGCCGCTCTGAACCGCCAAAGGCGAATACCCCAGTGTTTTCAAAATCTCGCACAGTAATTTCCTCTGGAGCGGTTCATCGTCCACCACCAGAATGCGCTGCCCGCAGCCCCTGCCTGCAGCAACGGGCGGAATCCCCTTTTCTTCCTTAGGGTTCTCAGTCACGGGGAAAAAGCATTCAAACCGGGACCCCTGTTCACCGCTGACAATGTTGACATACCCCCGGTGATCCCGGATGATGTTCCAAACAATCGTCAGTCCCAGCCCCGTCCCGCTCTTGCCCATGATCTTGGTTGAGTAAAACGGCTCAAAGACGCGCTCCAGATGGTCCGGCGAGATACCGGAACCGGTGTCGGAAACCGACAGAACCACATATTCGCCCTTTTCAATCTGTTCATAACCGGACAGGGGGCTGTAAAGGCGGAGATTTTTCGTACAGATACCGATATTCCCTTTCCCATCCACGGCTTCCACGGCGTTCATGACGAAGTTCAACAGCAGCTTGAACATGCTGATTTTCGAGGCCTCGATATGCCTGAGTTCGGGATCCAGGTCGGCCTGGATCCTTATGTCGGGGGCGGCGTCACGGATGCAGGTAAATTCGGGGGTCAGTAAAAATTCGTCAATCATGTCGTTCAAAACAAGGGGGCTCTTTTCCGAGTCAACCCCTCTGGCGAGACTCATCAGGTCATTGACCACGGCGGCCGCCCGTACCGCCGCCCCCCGGATGACCTCCAGACCCTTTCTTGTTTTTTCGGAGATGGAGGCGTCCATAAGCAGCAGTTCAGGATAGGTCAGAATGCCGGACAGGATATTGTTCAAATCGTGGGCCACGCCCCCGGCCAGAAGGCCCAGGGCCTCCATCTTTTTCAGCCGGTGTACTTTCTCCTGGAGCTCCTTGATTTCCTCGATGGATGCCTTGATGTCATCCGTCATCATTTTCACGGCGATGGTAAGCGCATCCAGTTCATCGTTCCGGTCCGACACGGTCAGACCGTCTTCATAATCGCCCCGGGCAATCCCCATCGTATGCCGGATCAGCTGATCAATTCTTGTTTTTTCACTCTTGTTCATATGATCTCGATAAAAGGCTACAGATACCGCTTCACGCAGGCCTGAGCCATTCCATGGCGTCTTCCCGGGTTTTGAAAAACGTCATGTTTTTGTTTCTCGAAATACCCATGACAAAGGAAGCGATGACCATGGACACGGGATGCATTCCGAAAAGGGCGACCTTCCGGCATTTGCCCGTTTCGGAAAAGGCCTTGAACAACTTTCTCGACCTGGAAGACGTTTTCCCCGCACGGTTAAGATCGATCAGCAAGTCAATCTCACCGTCAACATCCTCAACCATACGATTGATCATACGGTCAATTTCAATACCCATTTCATCGTCGGCATCGCCATTCAAGGTAACATAAAAAATGTTATCGTCGCCGATCAGGTAGTGGTGTTCCGCCGCCCAAAATTCCCGATCGCTGATTTGATTGATCATGAAACCCTTTTTCATTTATACAATTCCATTTAATAGATTTGAATGCCGGATGTATATATGGATATGGCGTTTTAATTTTCAACATCTATAACAGGGGCTGTCCTTTATGACAACGTTTTTGAATTCCGGGGACAGAATTCAGTATACTAATTTGTTTATTCCGCTAATTGCCCAGGATCTCCTGCCAGGAATGATCAATACTTACTGCAATGGCCATAAAGCACATCATGGAACAGAGATGCGATGTGAGGGCGGGAAAGAATGATTTTAAAGTACAGATGTTTTTTTTGTATTATACCTTCCACCTTGAATGTTATTAAAACGATAATAAATATAGAAGGGGCCAGGAGTCCGGGCTCAAAAAAACGCGTAGAATTATCATTATTAGGCACTATTTATAACCATTAAAAAGCAAAATTAACCCTCTATGTATTTGTCAATCTTGTCGGATGGGTGTGATCTGACTGGTCTTCTGTTAATATTTATGATAATAATACGTTTTTATGATAAAAGCTTAAAATCATAATCATAAATTCGATTGTTTTTACAGCTTCATCTACCCGGAGAGAGGTCATCTAATGAACAGATTTACCCGCAAACCTTCCAGGCCAATACGCTCAACACTCCTGCTGATACTTGCATTCTGTTTTATTTTTGACGTGGGGTTTTTCACTTCCGACTCGGCGGCAATCGCCATTGACCCAACGCCATTTTTTTCCAAATCTTTTGCGCCCAATCCTGCCGGGCTCGGCACTGTCAGCACCCTGAGCTTCACCATTGACAATTCCGCCAGCGCCAGCGCTGCCACCGGACTGGGTTTTACCGACAACCTCCCGGCCGGTTTGCTTGTGGCCACCCCACCCAATGCATCCACCACCTGTACCGGCGGAACAATCACTGCAGTAGCCGGTTCAAGCGCCATCACCTATACCGGCGGTAGTGTTGCGGCCGGCGCATCCTGCACCGTACAGGTTGATGTCGTCAGCAGTGCGACCGGTTTTCTGGTCAACACCACCGGCGATTTAACCTCTTCGGCAGGAAACAGCGGCCCGGCCACCGATACCCTGGCAGTGGATCCGGCACCCGCTTTTTCCAAAAACTTTGCGCCCGATAAAATTGCCATTGGCGGTGTCAGCACCCTGACCTTCGCCATTGACAATTCACTCAGCACCTCTGCCGCCACCGGACTTGATTTTACCGACAACCTCCCGGCCGCGGTTGTCATTGCCACGCCAGCCAACGCCTCGACCGACTGTACCGGCGGAACGCTGACAGCGACAGACGGCACCAACGTCATCACCTACACCGGCGGCAGTGTTGCTGCCGGCGCATCCTGCACTGTATCCGTTGACGTCACTTCCAGCACAGCCGGCAGCCATGTTAATACTTCGGGCGATTTAACCTCGAGCCTCGGAAACAGCGGCTCGGCCAACGATACATTGCAGGTAAACCCTCCGCCCGGTTTTTCCAAAACCTTTGGGCCTAATCCGATTTTAACAAACGGAACCAGTACCCTGACCTTTACCATTGATAACTCCGGAAGCACTGCTGCCGCTACAGCCCTGGATTTTACCGACAACCTCCCGGCAGAAATTGTCATTGTCACGCCATCCAACGCCTCGACCGACTGTACCGGCGGAACGCTGACAGCGACAGACGGCACCAACGTCATCACCTACACCGGCGGCAGTGTTGCTGCCGGCGTATCCTGCACCGTATCCGTTGACGTCACTTCCAGCACAGACGGCAGCCATGTCAATACAACAGGCGCTTTAACCTCAAGCCTCGGAACCAGCGGCACGGCCAACGACACGCTGACGGTTGCCAGTCCGACATCCGGCCGATATCTGCTGTCGGTCTTTAAATCAGGAGATGGCAGCGGGACCGTCACCAGCACCAACATACCGGGGATCAATTGCGGCCCGGACTGCGGGCAATACGCCAATCCCAGGTCAACGATTTCCTTAAACGCCGTCCCGGACGAGGGAAGCGTATTCGAAGGCTGGTCCGGTGTCTGTACCGGGACAGGCGGATGCACGGTCTATATGAATGGAAACCGGACGGTTACCGCCGCCTTCAGCAGGACGGACAGTGACGGTGACGGCACACCCGATGACAAGGACCGCTGCCCCAACGATCCTGGCAAGATCGAACCGGGCGCCTGCGGTTGCGGTATGCCCGATGATGATAATGACAATAACGGTATACCGGATTGCCTGGATACGGATGACAGCGATATTCCCGAAGACCTGGACATGGACGGCGACGGCATTCCCGACCGTGACCAGGATGACCTGCGGGTGGTGGCCGGCGGCGCTGACGGCGATTTGTTTATCGGCATCGCAGCCCCGCCCGGGGTTGACCTGGCGTTTCTGGAGTGGGTCGATCCATCAACCATTGACGACACCGTCAACCGTCCGGACCGTTTACCCCTGGGGCTGATAAGCTTCCGCGGCATGACGGCAAACCCGGGAGATACCGTCGAACTCGTCATCTACTTCTCGGAACCGATCCCCGAAGACGCGGTCTGGTATAAGTATGACCCGGTTAACGGCTGGTACGATTTTTCAGATTATGTCGTTATCAGCAACGACCGGATGTCATTGACCATCCTGATTCAGGACGGCGGTCCCGGTGACGCGGATGGTGAGGTCAACGGTGTATTTGACGATCCTTCCGGTCCGGGTTTGTTTAATACTGATGACAACGGCCTTGACGATGATACCACGCCTGTTACGCCCGGCAGCAGCGGCGGCAGCGGCGGCGGGTGCTTTCTGAAAGCCGCGGAAAGCGAGTAAAGACGGTTTGATGCCCGGTAATCGGTAGCTCAGACAAAATCATGTTCAGCTATGTTTTTATGAAAATCCTGGAAGGCCGGCCGCGTTCCTATGACAAGGTCATGAACATGGCTTCGTCCGGGCGGGTTCTGCAAATAAAGCAATCCGTGGCTGCCCGGGTTCCGGCCGGCGCCCGGGTGCTGGAGATCGGCTGTGGTACCGGAGAGCTGGCTGTCATGTGCCTTTCACACGGGGCGATGGTGGACGGGTTTGACCTCGACCCGACCATGATCGAGGCCGGGTCAACCTACTCTGGCATCAAGTGTTGATTTTTACCGCATCATCATTCCGGTGCCTGGTGTCGTTACCAGGCCTTTCAGCCGTTCCTTGCAGGCCCCATAATCACCGATAAATCTGGTAATATCGGAAATGATCTGATCAAACCTTCTCTTTATGTCATTTGCCTTTGCCTGTTGAACAAGCAGGTGATTCTGCAGGGCGCTGCTCTCTGTCTGGCTGAATTTATTCTTCAGACAGTATTCTGTCACTTTCTGATTCATATCTCTCAGGTAAGCTTGAATATTCTTCAAACAGGCCAGGTTTTTCCCGGAATTGGCACTGGCTCTATAGACATTTTCAGGAAAATGATCACAGCTCCTGGTAGAACCAGGGATCATCATGGATTCTGGTGAGCATCCAGGCTGCATGGGATACTCAAACCCCAGCGATGATGCCCTGGTCCTGGAGCCCGTGGGCTCGTCCCCTTTTTCGTCCCGCTTTAAATCCCCCAAAGTGACGGTACATTGTTGTGCCTTGAAATTAATCCGTTTAACCATTTCGGCAATATTACCGATTACCGCAAGACCATCCTTTTGATTTTGTTGGGCAGCAATCAGGTATTTGTTCATATTGCGAAGAACCGGATCGCCGGCATCTGTCTCACTGCCAAAAAGCACGGCCGGAATAATTACCAACCCAAGAATTACTGTTGAATATGTAAACTTTTTGTTCATTCCCCCCCCTTTTTTTAACATATTATATAAAAGATCGACGAAAACAGCTCACATCCCGTTAAAACGGTAAAAGGTTATACTTTCCCAACGTGTTTGCTCTTGATGTTTTGCAGTTTATGAAGGTCTTTATCCTGTTAGCGTGAACCTGGAACGCCGGACAGGAAGCGGTCACCACCATTATCGATCAGGAATAGAGAAAGAGAAAAAGTTTATTTTTTGACTATAATCTATTGCAAAATCGGCCTTTTGTGTCAATATTAATAAATAGAAAGAAGGATGAAGGATACGCGTGGGTGACTTAATCAAAACAGGGAGGAAAAAATTAATGGAAAGAAGCATAAAAGCCAGATGCATACTTGGGTTGGTTTTCTTTGTTGTGATAACGATTGGATTCTGGGCCGGCCAGGATACATCGTATGCAGGCGGCGGGATCAACTACAAGGTCACGGTACAGAACCCGACCGATCTTCAATGCAGAGTCACCGTATGGGTAGACAAAGTAACTAAAGCGGGAAACATGGGTGAGAAAACAATACCTGCCGGCGGTTCTGGGACCTGGGAAACCGGAGCCTGGTGTCCTATTGGCGCAACAGGAAAAATCTACAGCACCGCAGACAGCAATTGGCTTAAAATGCAGGATACCAATTGTTACGGCAACAAAATGAGCATGGAATGGGCGCCTGCCTGCTGTTGGAACACCACCCTGGAGGTTACCAGAAAGGTCGGTGTCGGCTATCCCAATGTGCGTGATGAAGACTACGGGTTCTCTAAAAAATAAGACCCCGATCCGGATTTCATTTTGTTTCAGCGACATATCCCGTTCTTACTAACGTAGGCCCCTCCTGTGGCTGCCCTTTCATCAGGCGGCAACAGGGGGCCGCCCCTACAACATCCAACGCAGCCCTCCGCCTTGCGGCATGGGACTTTTTACGAAGCCATCACATCTTCATTGCAAAAACCCCCCTCTTATGCAAAAAAACACCATGCTGCTTATTAATCCACCGGTCGTAAAACCGTGCGAACCGCCACCCGGCCTGGCAAAACTGGCCGGCGCCTTAAAAAACCATGGCATCGACCATCAGGTAATCGATGCCAACATTGAAGGCCTGTCGTTTCTTCTTGAAAATGCTGCCATACAGCCGGAGACACCGGTAAACACCTCGATCAAAAGAGCCCGTTCTCACCTTCGTTCAAATATCAAATCACTGCAAGGGCCGGATGTTTATCAAAAACCGGATACCTATAAACAGGCGGTTCTGGATATCAACAGAATACTCGATACATTATCCAATCCGTTTGACGTTAAACTGGGATTGGCCAATTACCAGGACCGGCATTTATCCCCTGTCAGAAGCCGGGATTTGATCAAGGCCTTCCACAACCCGGAAAAGAATATATTCCACCCCTATTTCGAAACCCGCCTGGCCCCGATGGCCGAAAACAGGTCCTGTAAAACAGTCGGCATTTCCTTAAACTTCCTGAGCCAGGCATTATGCACGTTTGCCATGATCGGTTTTTTAAAGCAAAAGGACCCCGGTCTTAAAATTATTCTCGGCGGCGGACTGGTCACCTCATGGGTACGCGGGTTGAACCGGCACAATCCGTTTACAGGCATTGTGGATGAATTCATTGCCGGGCCCGGAGAAAACAGGCTGTTGTCCATGTTTGGTGTGACGGATATACAGGATCATTATCAACCGGATTATGATCAATTCCGGTCTTATCCATATCTGTCCCCGGGTTTCATCCTGCCTTACAGTTCCGCCAGCGGCTGCTACTGGAACCGTTGTTCCTTCTGCCCGGAAAAAGCGGAAAAAAATCCCTTTCTTCCCATAGCCATCAATACCGTTATGACGGATCTTGAATTTTTATCAGCGCAGACAAAACCCATACTGCTCCATTTGACGGATAATGCCGTCCGCCCTGCCCTTTTAAAAACCATGGCTGAGCATCCTATACACACACCCTGGTACGGATTTGTAAGATTCACATCCCACCTGACAGATCTTGATTTTTGTTTGGCCTTAAAAGCATCCGGATGCGTCATGCTGAAACTCGGCCTTGAATCAGGTGACCAGGATATTCTGGATTGCATGAACAAAGGGATTGATCTTACGCTGGTTTCGGCGGCGCTGGCGGCACTGAAAAAAGCAGGCATCAAAACGTATATCTACCTGCTTTTCGGAACGCCTTCGGAAAATTACACTTCCGCCCAAAAGACCCTTGATTTTATTATTCACCACCAGGGACAAATCGATTACCTGAATCTGGCCGTCTTTAACCTGCCGGCTTACGGCCCTGATGCGGAAAAGCTGGATACCGGAAATTTCTATGAAGGCGATCTTTCGCTTTACAGCGCTTTTTCTCATCCCGAAGGATGGCATCGGAACCAGGTCAGGCAGTTTCTGGATAAAGAATTTAAACGAAATCCCGATGTCGCTTCTATTCTCAGAAAAAACCCGCCGGTGTTTACGTCAAATCATGCGCCGTTCTTTTAGAACCGTAAAAGAGCGGTGACCCGCCGGAAAGGTTGTAAAAAAAACGAAAAAAGTGTATTTTAGGGAAAATTATCTCCTTTAATCAAACTATCCGATTGGCTGCTCAAGCCATTAATATAAAAAGCTTTATCGCCAATAAGTTGGTTTTTGGAGATCAGGTTTTTATAAAGGAGGAAAACTGATGGCGGAACGCCGACACCATTACATTGGCTTGCTGCTGCTGGCATTGCTGGCAGCCTTAGTGACCACCTTTTGTGACGCTATTCATGTTCACACAGGCACACTGGTATATCCCGATCCCTGGCTGTTCAATCAGTCCTTCTGGGTATTCCCTTCGTTTTTTATAAGCTTTCTCGTCATGGCCGCGGCCTATTTCCTGGTCGCAAAAACACTTCCGGATGCCATCAGCCATGAGCAGTCAACCGCGCCCGGTAGTTTTCAGGCCTGTATCGAAACATCAACATGCTTCGTAATGGTATTTCTGCTCAGCGGCTTCGGCAGCCGTGAACCCATACTGCTGGCAGTAGTCTTTTACGTCTCTTTTTTCCTGCGCCTGGCTTTTACTTACGATAAACGGTTCTTTTTCGGTCTGGCGCTGGTGCTGGCGGCAGCGGGCATATTCGGCGAAGGCACCCTGGCTGTTTTTGACATGGTACAGTACCGTCACTCCGAGTACCGTATGCCTGAAGTTTACAACGTTCCCTGGTGGCTGGGGGGGGTATACATGCACGGGGCATTTGCCTTAAGAGAAGCCATGCGCTTTTTTGTCTACAAGGAATAATTGCGCCCATGATCTGGTTTCTTCTCTGAGGTGCAATTCCGCAATTCCGGGAACGTCACATCTTTTTTACAAGTTCTATCCCTTTATCTGTAATCTTTATTTTCTTTTGTCTATATAGTATGCCGATTGCCCGCTTAAACACCTTTTTACTTACCTGAAACTCCTTTTTTATAGCTTCGGGGGAACTTTTATCGTTAAGCCGGCTTTTGCCACCGGCGGCCTTAAGGTGCGCCAGGATTTTGTCAGTGGTTGTAAGCGCATGGCTGCCTTTTTTCGGCTGCAGAGATACATCTATCTTTCCATCTTCTCTAACCAGTTTTATGTATGCTTTGATTTTCTGGCCTTTCTGGTAATCACCATAAACCTGATTTCCATAAACCAGCCCCGTATACGCATCATTGATGGCTACTTTTATCCCCAGATCGGTAAAGGCTATTATCTCGACATCCACTTGCTGCCATTGGGCAAACACGCCCGGCTCCACTGTTTCTTTTAAATGCTCATAATTATTTTTCATTTTTCTACCTTAAACGAATGTCCGAAAATTCCGGGAACAGTACATCTCGATGTATTCAAATACCCCAGCATGTGCTTCATCAACCGTTCTGTAATTCCCTGCGTAAATGAGCTTTACTTTAAACCGGCTGAAGAAGGATTCCATCACCGCATTATCCCAACAGTTCCCCGTTCAACTCATACTACAATGAATACCGTTTGCTTTCAACGCCTCCTGGTATTCATAACCGCGATATGGTTAAAAAACCTTGTATTGGCTATCAAATCAGATTATGAAGTCCTGAAAGTCTCCATGGGGCTTTTGCGCGGAAAAATTCTCATTTCTGAATTGGAAACGATCATAATGATGGGCACGGATTAACACTAAAAACGACAAGGAGCACACCATGAGCGAATGTCCCTGCGGATCGAACCAGCCTTATTCCCGGTGTTGTGAGCCGTTGCATAAAGGCGCCCCGGCGCTTACCGCAGAACAGCTGATGCGCTCGCGCTATTCGGCCTATGTGAAGGTTGAGCTTGATTATCTTGAGGAGACCATCCATCCGCAAGAACGCGCGGGTTATAACGCTGACAGTGCGCGGGTTTGGGCTGAGCAATCGGCCTGGGACCGCCTGGAAATCCTTGAAACCACCGGCGGGGGACAGGATGATCAGACCGGTGAAGTTGAATTTATTGCGCATTACGCTGATGCCAAAGGGCGCAAATCAATGCATCATGAACGCGCCCGCTTTGAAAAAGATAACGGCCGCTGGTATTTCAAAGACGGGAATGTGGTCAATCAGCAAACCATCAGAAGGGACGCTCCCAAGGTCGGACGAAACGCCCCCTGCCCTTGCGGCAGCGGAAAAAAGTTTAAAAAGTGCTGCGGTGCCTGATGCGGCTAAGGAGCGTCCTCGACCGGGATCGGGCCTAACTAACGGTCTGATCTAAAACAAGACACACCTCAAAATCACCGAAAAATAAGGCTTAGAATGCCCTTTTGTGTCTCAAAAAGCAGGTTTTAGAGCTTTAAGGTGTTAGGTGGTCAGAAATGGGGTCAATCTTTCTGAATGCCGGATCGGGGTCCGGCATGACGAGGAAGCTGATCCCCCGGTTTAACCGGCTCTCCCATGAGTAGGCGGTTTTTCGGGGTGATGGCATGGGGAATGGCCGCGGTGTAAACCTGATACCCGGCATCCCTGAGCTTAAGGGCCCTGACCGCGTCAACTGCCAGATCCGAAGCCATCCACGAAGACAGCCCGCCGGTATCGCAGGTTTTCAGGTCATGGCAGCAAGGCAGAACCCCTACCCTGGCCCGCGCCGACACAGCCCGGGCCAGAACAACATCTGTCAGGCTGCCGCAGGCATGGGCAGAAACCACCAAATCGCCGGGCAGAAGTTCAATCTCCTTTATGTCCCGGGGTTCGAAACAGACACGGTCCCGGAGAAACGGCCAGGTTTCCGACATGGCGGCAAGCAGTGTTTCCGCACTTTTTGGGATGCGGGTATCCACGGCCAGGGCCAAAGGTGACGTCCGGTCCAGAATGAGCATGATCTGGGCCAGGAGCCCGTGGCCGCAGGCCAGGTCCACCACCCGGCCGCCCCTGAACCGCCGCCTGACCCGTCGGGCCGTTTCCCAGGCCTCATACAACTCTTTTCTGGGCAGGAACCCGGCACAACAGACCGCCCTGGCAATCCGGTGGAACAGCGTGTCTTCCGGAAACAGGTCCTGGTGTATGGGCATGAGCCGGTTTTTGCTGGGCAGTTTCACTGGGATTCCGGCTTAACGTGTTTGACCCGGCCCACAATGCCTGATTCCAGCCGCACCTTGATGCCGTGGGGGTGAAAGGAGGTAGTATTTTTTCGGTTTGTTCCGTCCATGGGGTTAATTTAGGACTTTATACTCTAAAAGTCATGCTTTTATTCGGGTCGGCTCGGACCGGGCAAATATGATTTAGGTTTTAGGTTTTAGGTGGTTAGGAATGAGGTCAATTTTTCTGGGTTCCGGGTTCCCAGAATTAAGTTCGTTTGGGTGTTTTTGATTTTGTTATATATAACTGGATGGCTGGCATTATTATTTATAATAACGTACATTCCCATATTTAATTGCATTGACCTTTCGTAAAAAAAATGTTTAAAAAAAGCTTAAAAATGATTATAAATATTTATTTCATACTACAGCCGAATTTGGGGTGACCGGAACTTGGTAAGCAGCGGGTTTTTAAATAAGACAGCCGGGTTACCATGAAAAACGAAAATTATTACCGGATTGCCTTTAAATAAACAGTCCGGTTTTTTTATGCTGATAAGCACCTTAATCTCAGGGGAATGAGGGGGGATAGCAACAATGCAATACAGTAGAAAACTTTTTTCCGCGTTACGTATTACCTGCCTGTTAACGATCTTCGTTTTCGGCCTGCTGTCGATAATCGGTACCGGTGGTGGAGGTGGCGGTGGCAGTCAACCGGACTATTTTCATGACAATGATGGCGATGGCTATGGTGATCCTAATGACGCCGGCTTTTTTTCCTATCAACCTCAGGATTATGTCACTGACAACACGGATTGTAATGACAACGATCCAGCCATAAATCCCGGCGCCCCGGAAATCTGTAGTGACAAAATAGATAATGACTGCGACGGGTTAATAGATGTGAACTGCGTAAGCTGTACCGATGCGGATGCTGACGGCTACTATGCCGAAAGCGGGTGTAAAACGGACATTGACTGCAATGATAACAACGCGGCCATAAACCCCGGAGCGGCGGAAATCTGCGCCGACGGGATAGACAATGACTGTAATAATGATATTGATGAAGATTGCGTTGATTACTATCAGGACATGGATGGTGACAGTTACGGCAACCCTGCCGGAAAAATCTCCGCTGTTTCTCAACCCACAGGTTATGTCCTTAATGATACGGATTGTAATGATACGAACGCCGGTATCCACCCCGGTGCGACTGAAGTATGCGACGAGAAGGACAACAATTGCGACGGCATCACAGACGAAGGTTGTTTCGCGTTTTTTCAGGATGCCGACGGAGATTCTTTCGGCAATCCCCTTGAAAAAATTCTGGCTGCATCTGCGCCAGTCGGATACGTGGATGACGATTCAGACTGTGATGACACAAGAACTTATATTAATCCTGCTGCCGCCGAAATCTGTGATGGTATGGACAACAACTGCAACGGTGTCACTGACGAAGGATGTAGCAGAAATTTTTACGAAGATGCCGACGGAGACATTTACGGCAATCCGGCAGTTGCTGTCGTGGCGATTTTCGCGCCTCCGGGTTATGTAACCGACAATACGGATTGTGATGATACGGATCCCGATATCAATCCCGGCGCCACTGAAATACGGGATGGCGCGGACAATGATTGCGACGGCCTGACTGATGAAGGTCTTTTTATCCCTGATACAGGCCAGACCAACTGCTATGACGCGGCCGGAACCGTTATCCCCTGCCCTGCTGAAGGAAACGCCTTTTACGGCCAGGACGCCAGTTATGACATTCATCCGCCTTCATATACAAAACTTGATGCCAACGGTAACGATCTGCCGGCCGGAGCCGCAAACTGGGCCATGGTTCGGGACAACGTCACCGACCTGATCTGGGAAGTCAAGACCGACAAAGACGGATTCTTGGATTATAACAACCCTCATGACGCTGATAATACCTATACCTGGTATGATGGATCTACAGGCACACCTGGGGCCGGAACGGACACAGAAGACTTTATCAATGATTTAAACAACGCCGGTTTCGGCGGGTATTCCGACTGGCGCATGCCGACTCTAAAGGAGTTGTATTATCTAACAAATCTAAGTAGTGCACCGGCGACTATAAACACCGATTATTTTCCGAACACCATGACCGTTTTGATAAATCCGAGTGTATACTACTGGTCATCCACTTCTACGACCAATCCTGATATTGCCAGGCTTGTCGATTTTTCCTTTGGCTTGCCAGGATCTTATAATAAGCTTAATGACTGGTATGTACGTGCAGTTCGTGGGCAACAACACGTCCCCTCATTTACGGATAACGGTGATGGAACAATCACCGATAATGTCACCGGCCTGATGTGGGCCAAGGCAACAGCGGACACCAATGCGGACTTATTCCTTGATTCAAATGACCAGGTACTCTGGGAAACAGCCCTTTCCTGGTGTGCAGGGTTTTCCCTGGCAGGGTATGATGACTGGCGCTTGCCGAATGCGCACGAATTCATATCAATTGTGGATTATTCAACCATCGCCCCGGCCATAGATACCACTTATTTCCCGGATACGTTAGGGTTCTATTATTGGTCCTCGAGTACGCTGGCCGACAATTCGAGTACCGCATTTGATGTGCATTTTCGCACTGGGGTTTACGCTAATGGTCCAAAACAATACGGTTATTACTTTGTCCGACCAGTGCGTGGGGGGCAATAATCATCGCCAGTATTCCGGGGATAGTATATCTATTTCATATGCAACATGACTGAAATAGATATACTGTCTCCGAATTAGCGCTTCATAAAATATTGTATAAACGGTTCCTGGAACGCCTTGAACAGCTTTTCTATTTCGATATCATCTTTATCAAGGATTAAGGATAAAAGAGAAATACCTTCTGAAAAGGCGACCAGTCCGGCGCTGATGTGAGGCACTGAATCTTCATCCTTGAAGGTTTGGGTAAGAATCATTTGAATCGTTCCGATCCACTCGGAATAGGCTTTCCGGAGTTTCTTTTTTATTTTGGGGTTGTATATCGCCATTTCCTGAAACTCGAGAAATATTTTTGAAAGGTCACGGTTTGAAGTGATGCGATGGTAGGCGAAATCAAGGCAGGCGCGCATCATATCCTCGGGGTCCTTAAATTCAGGTGTTTTTGAAACCATCCAATTTTCAAAATCAGTCTTGTAGTGGTCGATGACAAATTCGATATAGTTGAGGAGTATGTCTTCTTTACTTTTATAATAGTAATGCAGCATACCGTGATTGATCCCGGCTACAGCAGCAATATCTTTAATCGAGGTCTGATTAAACGGTTTTTTTAATAAACACCTGGTCAGTGCATCCATGACCTGTCGACGTCTTTTTTCCTGTATCGGAGTGTGTGCCATATTTTGAGTCCTTCCTTTCATTCCATACGAAGACTATATCATCATTAAAAATTATAATTCCAGAAAAAAATTAGTTGACAGACTAATTTTTTAATGTTAGTCAACTAACTAAGAAACACAAAAGCCCTTTTACCAGGGTTTTGAGAATCCATATGATGCGGTGAAGAATGAGAGTCGGCATACCAAAAGAGATCAAAAAGCTGGAAAAGCGGGTGGCGGTTACACCGGCAGGCGTTGAGACGTTTATCGCCAGAGGCCATAAAGTTTTTGTGGAAACAGGTGCGGGGGCGGGCCTGGGAACTTCAGATGAGGATTTTCAGCAGGCAGGAGCGGAAATATTATCGACAGCCGATGATGTCTGGCATGAGGCTGAGATGATTATCAAGGTAAAGGAGCCGGTTGAACCTGAGTTTGACAGGATGAAGCCCGGCCAGATCCTTTTTACCTATCTTCACCTTGCAGCCGATTCAGAACTCACCCGTAAGTTGCTGGAAAAAGAAGTGACCGGCATTGCCTATGAAACCGTTCAGTTAAATGACGGCAGCCTGCCACTGCTTGCGCCCATGAGTGAAGTGGCCGGACGCCTGGCCGTACAGATGGGATGTTTCTGTTTAGAGTCCAAAAATGGCGGTAAGGGGCTTCTTCTTTCCGGCGTTCCCGGGGTTCCTCCCGCAGAAGTAACCATTATCGGCGGTGGCATCTCCGGGTTGAATGCCGCGCATTTAGCCGTCGGCATGGGAGCCAGGGTTACGATTCTGGATATTAACATGAACCGTCTGCGTTATATCGAAGATATTTTCCATTCCCGGATCGTCACCAGAATGTCCAATACCCGTAATCTTGAAGAAAGTGTTTCTACCGCGGATCTGGTTATCGGGTCGGTTCTCATCCCGGGTGCCAAAGCACCGAAGCTGATCAACCGTGAGATGCTTTCGGGTATGAAAAACGGGGCGGCATTTGTGGATATCGCTATCGATCAAGGCGGCTGCGCATCTACCAGCAGGCCGACAACCCATGACAACCCGACCTTTGTGGAAGAAGGCGTTGTGCATTACTGCGTGACCAATATGCCGGGGGCGGTACCGATGACGTCTACATATGCCCTGACAAACGTTACCCTGCCTTATGCATTGGCGTTGGCGGACAAAGGGTGTACACTTGCGCTTGAAGAGGATGAATCATTAGCCAAAGGGCTCAATGTCTATCACGGGCAGCTTGTGAACGAGAAGGTCGCGGAATCACTTGAAATGGATTGCTGTCACGCCCCCGTCTTATACAATTAAACCAGAAAAGGAGGAAACATGCCCCCCATTATAGATGCCCATTCTCATATCGGTGATATCCTGTATCCGAACGGCGGCAGGCTTATCGAGCAAAAAGGGGTCCGGAAAAAGCTGATATTCGATCCCATCACCCTATCGCAGATGGGCTTGAACCGTGATTATGGATTGGGGAACCTGCCTTACAGAATATTCTTACATTGGATTATCCGGGCCGAACAGGAACGAAATTTTACGGCAACACGGGAGAATGCCCGTAAATCGATGGATAAAAACGGGGTGACGGCTACCTGTTGCATGCCGATTCCGCCCTATGTTGTTTTTTCTGACGTTAAAGCGGCGGCAGAAAAAGATCCGGGGCTGATTCCGTTCACAGGGGTTGATTTTTCCGATACATCACACTTGGACGAGCAGTTTAAAGCCGAAGTGGCGGCAGGCGCAAAAGGCCTGAAACTTCATCCCATCATTCAAAAGATATCGTTTTCCGATGAGCGGCTGATAAAAGCGGTCCGGGCATTCATGCCGTTTGATCTGCCCATACTGTTTCATGCCGGCGTTTCCAGCTACTATGTAGGCAGCGAGAAAGGAAAAAATATTCCGGAAAATGGCGGTATTAAAGAAGCCGAGGAACTGGTTTCCGCCTTTCCGGAAGCAAAATTTATTGTGGGACATGCCGGCATGTTTGACGTCAAAGACGTCATGCAGATGTTGGGTGGATACCAGAATGTATGGGTGGATACGTCCCTGCAGTCGCCCGGAAAGATACGGAAGTTAATTGATGTGTTCGGGGAGGATAAAGTCCTTTATGCGTCGGACTGGCCCTACGGGAGCCGAAAACCGGCCATCAAGGCGGTAAAAGCCGCCTGCAAAGGCAATGCGCGACTGGAAAGAAAACTTTTTTATGAAAATGCATGCAGCCTGATGAAGATAGAACCATAGCGATTTATGTAGGGGCACCCCCCTGTGGGTGCCCTTTAATCGGGCGGCCACAGGGGGCCGCCCCTACATTATCTGCGAGTATGCTGCAACAAAGTATATGCGGTAAAATCGGCTCATGAAATATAAAACATACAACGAGCGAGGAGAAACCATCATGAATCAAACAAGCCGGAAAACCATATCCCGGAAAGAACGGGATCAGATTTTCGATGCCTTTGGCAAACACATTTCCAAGGGGCAGATCCGTTATCTGACAGCAGGTCACCTGGATATCCTGGAAGGAGAGCGAGACGGCTTCCGGTTTTATGAAGGCCAAACCGGCAAAAGCTATATCGACGGGTTTTCATCAGCCGGGTGTTTCAATGTCGGGCGCCGTAATCCGCAGATTATCCAAAAACTGGAAGCGGCTGTGGATGAGTATGATATGGGCACCTATGGCATGCTGTCCGCGCCGAAAATCAAGCTGGCCAAACTGCTGGCAGACGTGGCCCCGGGTGACTTAAACCGGGTTCTGCTGTGCGGAACCGGCGCTGACGTGGTTGAAGGCGCATTAAAACTGGCCAGGGCCGCCACCGGGCGCAATGAAATTGTAGCCATGCTCAAGGCCTACCACGGCCATTCCGGGATGAGCCTGTCGGCCAACGGCAAAGACTATTACAAAGAACTGTTCGTGCCGTTAATGCCGGGTTTTTCCTTTGCCCCCTTTGGTGATCTTGAGGCGATCCGTCAAATGGTGTCCGAACGCACCGCAGCCATCATACTGGAGCCGATTCAAGGGGAGGGCGGCATACACGTGGGAACGGACGAATACCTCAAGGGGCTTCGTGAAATCTGCGACCAGTACGGAATCATGCTCATATTTGATGAAATCCAGACCGGTTTCGGCAGATCCGGCAAACTCTGGGCGTCCGAACATTCCGGTGTGGTACCGGACATGATGCTTCTGGCCAAATCAATCGGCGGTGGGGTGTACCCCAACGCCGCGATTCTTTATCGCGACCGCAGCGAGCTCACCGACTATGTCGACCGTAACCCCGAGTTTCATCTGTCCATGGGCGGCGGCTCTGATCTGGGCTGTATTGTGTCCACTGCCGTTATTGAATATATCGTTGAGAATAAAGTCTGGGAAAATGTCGAGAAGATGGGCAACCGGCTGCTGGACGGGCTCCGCAGTATTCAGAAGGAAAATCCGGGACTGATCCTGGAAGTCCGCGGCCGGGGCATGATGGTCGGGATCGAGTATAAACAGGAATACATGGGCATGCTCATGTCCGATTGCCTGGCATCACACGGCATGTTTTCCGCCTATTCCGGCAATGCGCCCCAGGTGATGCGGTTCCAGTTTCCCACAGCCGCAACAGCCGAAGATATTGACGAGGCCCTGGAGGTTATTCGCAAAGCCATCAAGCTGAGCAAACTGTATCTGCTGTTCCTGGGCCCGCTTTCCAAAATCCCCTTTGTCCGGGAAGCGATGAACAAGGGGGATATTCTGGTCACCATTAATAACTTGCTGCGCAAGGCCGCATTCTGGGGATAATGAAACAAAAAATTTCAGGAGAATGAAATATGAATAAACTTATGGCAGACGCTCAACAGGTATTTGGCAAAGGTGTTGTGGAAAACCTGGTGTCAAAGGGATTGGACTGGCTGGAATCCGGCCGGGAGGGATCGGTTGTCTATGATTCAACCGGCAAGGAACTCGTTGACTGTTATTGTTCGTCCGGCACGTATAACCTGGGCCGGAAAAACCCCGCCATCGCCCGTGCACTCAAACAGGCCATCCATGAAACCGACCAGGGCAATTTTGTCATGATCTCACGGGAAAAGGCGATGTTGTCGGAAAAACTGGCCCGGTTCACCCCGTCCGGACTGGACTGTTCTCTGTTTACGGTCGTACGGGGGGAATCCGTGGACGCCGCCTGCAAACTGGCCCGGGGGTATACCGGGAGAACTGAGCTGATCACCGTGGACGGGGGTTGTTACGGCCCGACCGGGTTTGCCATGAGCCTGTCCGAGCGGGCAGACAAGAAAGACTTCGGCTCCCTGATACCGGATGTTCAGACGATCCCCTTTAATGACATCGATGCTGCCGGCAAATCAATCACCCAAAAGACGGCGGCGGTCATCGTAGAACCGGTTCAAACCGAAAACAATTGCCGCACCGCGGACAAGGATTACCTCGTTGCCCTGCGTAAATTTTGTGATCAAACCGGGGCGTTGCTGATTTTTGATGAATCCCAGACCGGGTTTGGAAGAACCGGGGAAAAGTTCGCCTCGGATTATTTCGGCGTGCTGCCGGATATCATGCTCCTCGGTGAAGCCCTGGGCGGCGGTATGTTTCCCTTCTCGGCCATGGTATTTACGAGTACCGTGAAGGCCTTTTTCGATGCCCATCCCCTGATCCATTTGCTGACATTCGGCGGCCATGATGTGGGCTGCCTGGTCGCGGCCGCGGCCATAAAGGAATATGATCAGGTACAACCCTGGCAGAACGCCAAAAAACAGGGAAAGATACTGGCGGAAAAGCTGAAAGCACTGGCCGCATCAAACCCGAAGCTGAAATCCGTGCAGGGTGTCGGCCTGCTGTTGTCCCTGGAATTTGACAGCGCACAAGAGGCCGAAAGTTTCTGCAAAAGCGCGATTCAAAACGGGGTGCTGGTAAAAAGCGGAGAGACAGCCAAAAACAGCGTCGTCATCCGCCCTGCCCTCACCATAACCGATCAGGACCTGGATAAAATCGTAACCGGGATAGAAAAGGCGTTATCTGCTCTGTAAACCGGGAACAATTTGGGGACGTCTATGTTTTTATGCGTTTCTTAAGTACTGCGGGGAGGAACGCATAAAAACATATACGTCCCCTTATCTACCCACTGTCCCCGGAATTCCCATAAAAAATAGCAAGGGGGAACCATGCTGAATATAATTGGTATTTCCGGCAGCCCTGTCAAAGACGGCAATGTGGAGATGCTCCTGCACACCATGCTTATGCACGCCGAAGAGCGCGGGGCCACAACAACGGCCATAAATCTATCCCGGCTGCATATTGCAGACTGTAATCATTGCAACTTCTGCCTCAAACGTCAGAAAGCCGGAAAATACTGCGCCCAAGAGGATGATGTCCAGGGGGTCTATGAACTGCTGGAAGCCGCGGACATTATCGTCCTGGCCAGCCCTGTCTATTTCATGCGCTTAAGCGGCCAGATGGCGTCTTTTGTAGATCGCCTCCGGGTATTTGTCTTCGGCAATATAGCGGGGGGCCGTCTGAAAAACAAGATCGGCATAAGTGCTGCTGTTGCCTGGGCCCGGCATGGCGGGTTCGAGACCACCCACCTGACGCACATCACGGCTTTTCTGACGCTGGAGATGCTGCCGGTCAGCGTGCACCATTGCATAAGCCCGCTGGGCGCCTCGGCTGTGGCCAGCCAGGGAGGCACCGGATTCTTTGACAAAGCGCATCGTCACGGGGTAACGCTCGATGAGGCCGGACTGCACTCCGGCAGGGCCATGATCGAGCGCGGCCTGGAACTGGCGAGGCTGGTCAAACGATAAAACGCCGGATGCCAGTCTAATTCCGGGAACAGTATACTGTCCCCCGAATTCCAATTCGTCATTCTGGCGAAGGAAGACGAAGTCTTCGCTGTTGAATCCAGTGCTTGTTCGTCATTCCGGGCAGTGGAGCGAAGCGGAATCCTGGATCGAGTTCAGGACAGGCTTGCCCGGAATCCGGCCCGACTCGTCATTCCGGGCAGTGGAGCGAAGCGGAACGTGACCCGGAATCCAGTATAAAATTGATTGGTTTCAATTTTCTAGATCCCGGCTCGGCGGCCGGGATGACGAAGGCGTAGGAAAGTTGGAAAGACGTCCCCATTATCACCCCACACCAAAAGGCAAGGTTATGGATCAAGATTTACGTTTATTTCTGATCAGGCATGGTGCAATTGTTGCGTTATTAGGCGCACTTTCAGGTTTGGGCTACATGTTCGTGATTACGGGTGATATGCCCGGGAGTATGAGAGCGTGGCATCTGGCACACCTTCAAGGTATATTAACAGGTATTCTCATCATTGCCGGATCATCGTACATTGATTATTTAAAGTTGAGTTTAAAATTGCGTCGCATCATATCATACCTGTTCGTGATTACAGGATATTGTTATTCAATTGGTCCGGCCTGGGGTGCTGTCTTCAACGTCAGAGGGATTGAACCGGCTTTACCCATAACCAATTTCGCAATGTTTATCTCAAATACGGTCGCCAGTATCGCTGTGGTTGCGGGATTGGGAATTACGATTTGGGGTTCAATGAAAAGATAGATCATCAATAAAGATCATACCGCACCAAACGGCCATCCAGACCGCCGGCGTGCAGGGGCTTTTTCCAGGTGGCTTTCAGGCCGATAGATTTGATATAGGAGCGGTCCCCCAGGTAAATGAAGGCCAGGGAACCCCGGCATTTCTGCTTTAGAAAGTCTCCCAGTTCTTTGTAAAACACGGTCAGGTTTTGATTTTTACCCATGCGGATGCCGTAGGGCGGATTGGTGACAATGAGATGGTTTTCCAGGCCGGACAGGTCCCGAAAGTCGTTCTGGGACACGGACACCCGGTCGCCGGAGTGCATCCCCATGAGGTTGGTTCTGGCAGCGGAGACAGTTGCCCTGTCGATGTCGCTG
Source organism: Desulfosudaceae bacterium (assembly GCA_963674745.2). Taxonomy (GTDB): domain Bacteria; phylum Desulfobacterota; class Desulfobacteria; order Desulfobacterales; family Desulfosudaceae; genus JBFMDX01. The sequence continues at coordinate 1,556,495 of CAXXDV010000003.1, forward strand.
CCTGCAATCAGGTTTTCCGGCAGTTCGCGGATGGCCGCGTCGGCTTCCTGGCGAACCTGCTGCCAGAGCGTATTGTCGAAATCAGGCAGGGCTTCAAAGCCAAACGTTTTCCGGAAAATACCGGCCGGTACATTGGCCCGACGCATCAGGGCTTCGCACAGCAAGGTGCCGGAGCCGCACATGGGATCATACAGGGGCTGGATTCCGTCCCATTCGGTCAGATGAAGAATACCGGCGGCTACGGTTTCCTGCATGGGACCGATTACGCTTTCTTCCCGATAGCCTCGCTTGTGGAGCGGCTCTCCGGAGGTATCGATGCTGATGGTGGCCTGGTTTTTCCGCAGGTGAAGATTAATTCGTATGTCCGGTGAAATGGTGTTGACGTCCGGACGCTGCCGGCCGGTGTTTTCTCTAAAATAATCCGCAATGGCGTCTTTGACGCGTAAGGCGGCAAAATGGGAATGGGTAACATCACTGTCGGAAACGTTGGCATATACGGCGAATGTCCGGTTATTTAAAAAAAACTGTTTCCAGGCAATGGTTTTGGCCTGTTCATAGAGCGTGTCGGTCTGCTGGCAGGAAAAACTGATCAGCGGCGCCAGGATCCGGGAAATCAGGCGGGAGGAGTAGTTGATCCGGTAGAGGTCGGCCGGTTGCGCGCAAAAATGAATGCTGCGAAACAGGGGTTGAATATCGGTAGCGCCCAACGCGGCCAGTTCTTCGGCTGCCGGTCCGGCCAGGTTTTCGGCAACCTGGGCGATATAACGCCCTTCTTCCTGGTAAATATATGTAGGCGTTTTCTGGCTGGGGTCTCGTTTTTTCAGTCGTGTTTTCATTAATTTTTTCCGGTTTTGGCAGTACCGTGCCACCGAGGCGGTTGTCCGGTTTCTCTGCCGGTCAGGCAGGACAAGTTTATACGAATGGGTATTTTTATGGCAAAGCCGAATAATAGCAAGGAAAATATGGCCGATCAGGGTGAAAAGGGATTCCCCATCACGTTTCCCAATCAGGACAAAGTAGGGACGTCTATGATTTTATGCGTTTCTTACGTACTGCGTGGAGAAACGCATAAAATCATAGGCGTCCCCTTTATCACCCTGCGCCGGTAATATCTACCGGTATACCACCCAGAGCAGAGCTGCCTGAAAGCTGGTCATAGAATTCATCATCAACGATGTCATTCATGTTGGCACCGGCATGTTGATTGGCGATGGAAAGTTTTGTCTTGGACTGATTGTGCCCCCAGCCGAATGGCAGGCTGACGACACCCGGCATAACTTCATCCGTTATTTTAATCTGAACCGTGATGCTGCCGACTCTTGATGTAACAACGACGCGTTGATCCGGTGATAAACCCTTTTGTTTTGCATCTTCGGGATGAATCATCAAGGTACACCGATGGGGGCCGCCAACAAGGGTTGGGCTGTTGTGCATCCAGGTATTCATACTGCGCAATGTTCTCCGGGAAATTAAAAGCAATTTCCCATTGCCATTGGCAGGTGTCTGTTTCAGTTTAAGGGATAACCTTTCGAGATCTTTAATCACCGGGTCAGAAAAGAGATTAATGCGTTTGTTTTTTGTATTGAGAATGCGTTTTAATCTCGGTTGAAGCGGACCGATCAGAAGGCCGTGGGGATGGCCTGATAGTTTTTTGATGGATAGTTTTTGCGGCCCCAGTCTCAAAAGAAAATCAAGCTGGAATTTGGGTGTTACAACATTTTTGACAGCGGCCCATTTAATCCAACCCATTATTTTAGATAAATATCCGCGATGTTTATCCATATAATAGCTGATATCCACCATTATCTCCCATAGATGTTTGGCGTTGTCTGACCTGGGAAATACAGCCGGTGAATATTGGGCAAAGTTATGAACACCGGTCATGAGCTCAATAACCGGATATCGATCCCGTTCAAAAAACGATGTGGGTGGGAAAATAATATCTGCGAATTTGGTGGTCTCATTTATGTAGTAATCAATCGAAGCCATAAATTCCAGATTTTCAAATGTTTTTTGCAATCGTTTTGTATTGGGCAGAGATAAAAGGGGATTTCCCCCGGCAGTGACAAACGCCTTGATCTGACCTGCGCCGGGCGTTTCCATCTCCTCTGCTAAAGCAGCCACAGGAAGTTCCCCATTGAATTCAGGCAAGCCACTCACACGACTCTGATACTGATTGAATGTGCCGGGTAATCGAAACAGATTGGCAAGGCCCGGCAAATCCACGGCCGGCGTGTTAAACATGGCGCCACCAGGCCTGTCCATGTTACCGGTGATGATGTTTAAAATATCGATCAGACATGTGCTTAACGTCCCGAATTCCTGGGTGGACACGCCCAATCGGCCATAGCAGACAGCATGTTTGGCAGTTCCAAATTCCCTGGCAATATTCCGGATCTCTTCTGGTGCGATCCCCACAACAGGTGATACGGCTTCCGGAGAATAACCGGCTGCGTACTGTTTTAACTCTTCAATGCCATCCAATAAAGAACCAGGACGACTTGTGTCTATTTGTTTATCTTTGAATAATGTATCGATCATTGCAAACAACAACAGCGCATCCGTACCTGGTTTAATGAAGTAGTGCGCATCTGCTGCTGCAGCGGTTTCGGTACGTCTCGGATCAATGACAATAATTTTACCCCCCCTTTTTTGTATTTCTTTGAATCTTTTTTTGGTGTCCGGCGCTGTCATTAAACTGCCGTTTGAAACCAGGGGGTTGGCACCCATGATGAGAAAAAGGTCGGTTCTCTCTATATCCGGTGTGGGCAGGATGGCTTGATTATTATACAAGAGCAGTGATGCTGCCAATCGTGCCAGAGAATCGACTGAAATGGCTGAATAGCGATTGCGTGTTTTAAATCCATTTACAAACGTCAAAAGAGGGAGTACGGAATCATAATTGTGCTCCATGGCATTTCCGACATAAACGCCAACTGAATCGTTCCCATGGGTTTTTTGTACCTGTCGAATTTTTTGCCCCATGTACTCGTAGGCATCCTTCCAGGAGATTTCTTCCCATTTGTCTCCTTTTCTAATCACTGGATGTCGCAGGCGATCCGGATCATTATGGATGTCCTTTAAAGCAACCGCTTTGGGACAGATAAATCCTCGACTATGAGGGTTGTCTTTATCACCTCGTATGGATACAATATCCCCGTCTTTGTGTTGGATTTCAATGCCACACGCAGCACCACAGAGACAGCAAATCGAGTAATGTTTTTTTATCACACCAATTGACCTTTCCCGGGCATTAAGACGCATACTTATTTAAGCTCTTTTGTTGTTGCAATTTCTTAAAACGCTTTTTAGTTAGTCAACTAACCAAAAACCCCGGATTTTGTCAACTGTTTTTTGCGTTTTTGATATTCAGGACCATGTTTCTTCTCCTCGTCATTCCCCGTCTTGATCGGGGAATCCAGACCGCCCTCGTCATCCTGGACAAGCCTGTCCCGGACTTGATCCGGAAATCCGGAATCCAGTAAATAAATGATGTCATCCTGTGGCTTGACCAGAGGAGCCATACCTCCTCAAAAAATTCGCTTGTAATTATCAACGAAAATGGCTAAACAACATTAGGGGCGACAAATGATTAGCCTCGGAATTTGAATTTTCGAGGGAAAATCATGAAAAACGAATAATCCATATCGTTAAATCAAACAAATGAAACTGCGACTCCAAACATTCTCATACCGCTTTGCCGAGCAAGTACTCAACAGTCGCCTGACAATCAAGCAAGAAATTGAATCTACGCTTAATCACCCTTCCATTAACATTCCGGATCTGACCCGCCCGAAGTTCAACGAGTTATTGGATAAGTTATTTCAGGAACAAGGTTGGGAAAGCCAGCCTGCAGTCTTTGACGAGCCTCGAGATCCAACTGCAAAAATGGATTTTCTAAAAGATCCAGTAGGCGTTGAGGTCGAGTTCGGTCATTCGTCGTTTATCGGAATTGATCTTCTAAAATTTCAGGTTGCATCCTACTCCGGCCTAAACAAAATTGATTTAGGTGTCTACATCGTTACAACTAGATCGTTTCAAAAACGAATGAAAGACGAGGTCGGCCTTAAATGGGAAGGCAGCTTAACTTTTGAGAAGGTGACAAGATATTTACAACATTTTAAAAGTGCGATTCAGGTTCCAATCTTTGTGATTGGAATCGATATGTAATCGTCCAAAATAACTTTAGGGTACAGCATTGTTATATATCTGAAATAGCATACTGCCCCCAGAATTGTATGATAGCCACTAAAAATGAGTAAAAATCGAAAGAAAAAAACCTCCAAAAAGAAGCATCCGAAAATGCCAGCCGGCTTTCGGCAGAGACTTTACAACAGCAAGGAGTTTAATCCTAAAAAAGTATTTCAAGATCTACAGGCTTATCGAGACTTTAATGAAATGCAAGCGGTCGCGAATTATGTGGCCAATCCGAACAACCCATTCCATCGTTTCATGTTTGGTATTACGTTTGCCAGGGCATATAATGAATTATGCACTTACCGTTCTTTCGTTTTGACTGACTCCTTGCAGAAAGAACTAGATTGGATGTCACTATCGCTAGTCCGTTATGCTAAGGAGATATCCCAATTTGTTAAACAAGCAAATGCCTTTCAAAAAACATTTCTTTTAGGTTCTTACCAACAGGCAAGTGAAATACTTGAAACCATTATCTCTGAATTTGGATTTTCTCTGTGGAGTTTAGAGAAAACCTTTCTGCTAGCAGAATATGCTCATGGTTTGGAAAGAAACAAAAAAGAGTTGACCAACATCATTGGAGACGAAAAAAACGATGAACTTCTGAAGTTTATTGCCGAATACATAAGCCTAAGATGTGAGTCTAAAATGTCAGATGAAAACTATCGAATAAGGTTAAGCCGTGGGATAGATTTTGATGACGATTTTTTTGTACTTGTTAATTATTTGCGCTACCGACTTGAACAAATTGGCATGGACTTAACCTCTGTCGCAACTCACATCACCTACTTCGAAGGTAGCACGCCCATTATTGATCGATATTTAACTTTCATTACTATTCTTCAGTCATGTGCAATAGCTGATCAAGAATATAGTGAAATCGCAAAAAATGTTGTAGTGAGACTTGATGGCTTGATTGAAGATTTACGTATTGATTCTTTGCTTCAGTTATTCATTCCTGATCGTGAATTTGAATGTAACACATTAGCTGTCAATATGATAGAGGTATTGGATAACTACACTAATGGATATTACGAAATTAGTGCAGAGATGGCATCCCAGATTCTTACAGACAATCCAGAAAGTTATGAATTCTATTATATTTATATTCGTTCTCTCGCCCACATAGGCAAAGCTTTCAATCAATTTTTCCCCGAAGATTCGGTAGCGGCTTCAATTCTTGAACATAGCAATGTAATAATAAGAGGTAAAAGGTTGTATAACAGGAGTTTCAATTATCTTTCTAAACTATCTACGTCTTTGTGGAGAGACCCGTTGGCATATGGGCTTTTTGATTTTTATGTAGAAGAAGCGTTGCCCTCTCAAGAAAAAAGAATCCATAAACTAATGTTGCTAAATGCACATTTTCTTAATCCTCGTTTTGCGATAATTTATGAAGATAAAAACAATGCTGATAAGTTCTTAAACCAGTTATCAAGTCAGGTTGGAGAGGGCAGTACGTTATCACTAATGAGAGCCATAACAGCATCATCCCATAAATTCGATGATGTTCAGTTACCTGAAGAAATTCCAGAAGCACGAAGACAGATTTACCTTGCGGAAATTTATGAAAAAAAAGGACGGTTCCAAAGTGCTATTTCTGTCCTTCAACCACTTCTTATAGATATAATGGAAGATAAATTACCAGGAGGCTTTTATTCATGCGAACGAGTTGCGGGGGCCCTTTTCCGATGTTATCTAGAAAGAAAACAATTGGCTGAATGCACTGATATGGTCGTGAGTTCCTTCCTCCAAAATGACCTTTTGACAAAAAAGCTTCCACTTATCCAACTAGTAAAGTCAATTGACGAAACAGGTCCAATTGATGTAATGAGGAAGATCTCATACCCAATTTTATATTCAATTGTCCACACTAAACCCCGTGAAGTTTATGTAGCTTATGATAATTTTCTTAATAGCATGGGTTTAAGTCGTCCAACGCAACTTTTTGATATGGCTGATGAGTTTAGCCCAAGTGATCTGCAGGAATTTTTGTTAAAAGTCTGCACCATTGATGTTCTTTCGTGCTCATATCACTTTAATGGAACTAAGGATTTGGAAACGGAGAGGATTCGAATTTGTCAGTTTCTATCTGAGAAAGATCAAACAAGATTGAAAATTTATTCAGACGAGATTAGCTCTATTACCTCTCGTTCCTTGATTAGAGAAGGTATGAGACAGATTGAAGTCAGTAAGATACATGTCGACGAAAAGGGAATCAGGACGACAGGGCGGAAACTTCTAGAAGAGAGTTTTGCGAGATATCGTGAGTTGGCTTCAATGAGCAGTATTAAAAATATGAGGGTTTTGAATCAGGAATCTCTTTATCTCTACATAATAACTCGTGATGGTAAGGTAATAAAAGCGCCGATCTCAACAACGGAACTGAAAGATCCCGTTTTCGAGAAACAGATCGTTCATAATGCACTGTTCATAAATTTTAGAGAATTGTTCATGGATGTGAGGGATCGATTTATCTCCAGTGGTGAGCATGGGCTTGATGGCTATTTGAGTGTAAGAATTAGACATGGTGTTTTGCAAAATCAGATACGCAGTACCTTTGAGGCGTTGCACTTAATTTCCGAAAAGGATACTACTACCGAAGAATATCTTATAAATCCGTATTGGGATACACGACTCGAAGATGTCTCTGTTGAAAACCGGGCAGCAATCCAAGAACAGCTCGCAAATTTCTCTCGTGATGTTGATGCACTAGCACAAAGATTAAACAAAGAATTGATTCAAGTTAAAACAGAAAAAAAAAATACCGATGGCCTTTTCGATTATTCATTTAGTACAATAGAACTTTACCAGATATTCGTAGATGAGTTCCTTCAAATTACAGATTTTGATCAATTTATGGATTGTTTATTTGGAGTATTGTGGACACGTCTAAAGATAAACTTAGAAAATATTCAAAACTATATTTCGGTGGAATTGAAGAATACTATCTATGAAAGTATAAGCCAGCTCGAACGTGAAATTCGAAAAATCGTTTCTCAATTCCAGGCCGCTGAACTTCTACAAAATATAGCTCGTTGCCAAACAAATCTTCAATACTCAATGGACAGCGTAGCGCAGTGGTTTACAATCTCAGGATCCAGCATTGTCCCTCAATTTACCCTCGAAAATTTAGTATCTATTTGCATTGAAAGCATCAATAATATTTACCCTCATAAAAAAATTTATCCAGAGAACTATTTTAGCAGTGAAGAAGTGATTATTGACGGTAAATTTTTTGCCCCGTTCTTTGATATATTACGGACTATTATGGATAATGCTATAACTCATTCAGGGTTACCCCCAGAGAAAATTAAGGCCCAAATTATTGTGCAAGTTATTGATAACCGTCTTACAATGCAAATTAAAAATAGTTTGGAGAAGCAAGTGCGTGAATCTGACCCTATTGCTAACCTAAAAACAACTCATTCGCTTATTGAAACGGCAGAAGTTACTGGTGGCATAGCCAAAGAGGGAAGATCTGGTTTAATGAAAGTAAGAAAGCTCATGGCTATTGATTTACAACGTAAGGATTCATCGTTAGATTTTTTTTATGATAATGAAGAGAATTTCGTAGTTAAGCTTAGCATGGAAATAGAGGAGCTGTGTATATGAAAATATTAATCATTGAAGACGATAGTAATAAGATGCAACGTATTTCAAATGAAATTCGTGAAATTAAAACTGATGCACTAATAACTGAAGCGCGTTCATATCAAAGTGGTATGCAACTCCTCATGTCTGTAAAATTCGACTTCTTGCTGTTGGATATGAGCCTTCCAATATTTGATATTTCTCCCGAAGAAGATGGTTTCCGTGTAGATCCATTTTCTGGCCGTAATATTCTTGGCGAGATGTTTAGAAAAGATGTAATTGTTCCCACAGTGGTTATTACAATGTTTGAGACTTTCGGAGATGGCAGTGATTTGATGACGCTTGATGAACTTGATAAGGAGCTTTCAGAGAATTACTCCTCTATTTACAAGGGAGTAATTTATTACAACTCATCCGAGATCAATTGGAAAGAATCATTAAAAACCTTTATGGAGAAAATGAATGATTAAAATACTCGTTCTTGACGATAACAAAGATAAATCAGACAAGATTCTTAAGGTTATTGGAAATATACCTGATATTCCGCTTAGTGATGTCTTATGTGTACAAGATCTCATTCAAGCAAGGGATGCCTGTCGCCAGAATCTTTACGACTTGTTAATTCTTGACCTGCAGCTACCTAATAGAATTGGAGATACTCCCCAAGACATGGCAGGATGTGAATTTATCAAAGAGCTTAACACTAGCACAACACTACTTCGCCCTTTTCACATAATTGGACTCACTGCCTATGATGATATTCTTGAAAAGGCAGATTCTTTTTTTGAAGACGAGCTTTGGCGAGTTATTAAATACGATACTCGCACAAATAACTGGCATCGTCAGCTTATATCAAAACTTCAATATTTAATAACATCCAAAAAGGCATTACTTAAGGCAGATTCTACGAGACATATATACGACCTTGGTATTGTGACAGCGCTACATGTGCCTGAGTTCCAGAGTATCCTCGATCTACCTGCGGAATGGGAAGTAATCAAACAACCTAATGATCCAACTATATATCAAAGGGGTTGGTTTCGTAGTAACAGTAAGCAATTGTCTGTCATCTCGGCTTGTGCGCAACAAATGGGTATGTCTGCCGCAGCTGTTCTCACGTCAAAACTCATAACGCAATTTCGTCCACGATTCCTTGCTATAAGTGGTATTGCGGCTGCCGTGAAGGGTGGTGATGCAAAGATAGGTGATATCCTTATCGCGGATCAATCATGGGATTACGAGAGCGGTAAGCACAAAATCAAGAATGACAAACAGGTCTTTGAGCCTGACCCGAAAAGTATTCCATTGCATGTTCATGTAAAGGAGTGGTTTTTGCATCATAAAGCGAAGAATTCTTTTCTAGCGGATATACAAAACAGCTGGAGAGGCGGAAAAGAGGCGGAACGTTTACAAGTGCACATTGGTCCGATTGCTTCTGGTTCTGCCGTTGTGCAAGATGAACGCATAATAGATCACATCAAAGCACAAAGTCGAAAATTGGTGGGGCTTGACATGGAAACCTACGGAGTTTTCTTCGCTGCAGAAAATAACTCACTACCCTGCCCAACAGTTATGTCAATTAAGTCTGCATGTGACTATGCCGATAATGATAAATCAGATGAGCATCAAGCCTATGCTGCTTTTACAAGCGCACAGTATTTGTATCATTTCGCTCTGGAGTGCTTATAAGTCAAAAACAAAACTCAGTTGAAAAGCGTCAGCCGGAATTCGTGATGTGTGTTTCGTTCATGTCTTTGTAAAAAGAATACCTTTAAGTCCAGGCAGGTCAGGCTGCATGGCGACGATATATTCTTTTCGGTCTTTTGTCAGGCGCTTGATTGCCGCCTCGATTTTGTAGGCATCACTTTTTGAATCCGCCGCAATGGTATAAACCAGTTCCAGTGATCTGGATGCTCTCGTGTATTTGGGTGGAATTCTGGTGCCAGTATACCTATTTATCTTACATATGAAAAAGATGATATCCGCGGGCATACCCGCACCGGACGCCCATTGGGCAGCCGCGTTTTTGTGATACAATTGGAAGATACGCTGGGCAGGCGGTTGCGGCCCAGGAAACCGGGAAGAAAACCCAAACCGGCTAACAATTAGTATACTGGCACCGGAATTCCTATATTATTTCTGGTATTACCAATAATGGGGTTAAATAATATATTTTAGCTTTTTAGTTAATTTTACGTTGACTTTTACCTTATATTCGCTATTCTGGTATTACCAAAAATAATGGTGAAATAATGAACAAAGACACATCGCTGACAGAACAGATTGTTTTTAAGCTTAAACAGGAGATTATCAGGGGGGAATTGAACCCCGGGACCCGGTTGCCGGCCGAAAGGGAGCTTGCTGAAAAATATAATGTCAGCCGGGTTACCATCCGGTCGGTCATTACTCAGCTGTGCCAGCTTGGTTTTTTAAAAACCGTTCCCAAAAGCGGGACCTTTGTTAACCATTATCTTGAAAATGCGTCCGTTGATCTTCTGGTCGAAATTATCAAAAACAGTGAGAAAGTTGACAACGTGATGTTTCTGGCGCTTCTGGATGTAAGACGGATTATCGAGGTTTACGCAGCGGGAAAATGCGCGCAGCGAATTACAGCGGAAGAAATTAACCGGTTGAACGCCCTTGACTTGGAAATGGAATTGCATGCAGGGGACCCGAAAACAGTTGCTGAAACGGATTATGTTTTTCATATGGAAATCATAAGAATTGCCGGGAACCCGGTTATCCGGGTTGTGCTTAATTCCATCGGGTCGATTTTCAAATTTTATTTGAATAGTTATTACAAAGTGCCCGGAAATACAGAAGCCATAAGACCGTTCTACAAGAGGCTTATGAATTCCCTGGAAATGGGAGACGACAGGTATGCTTCATTTGCAATGGAGGAACTGCTCACCTTTGCCGAAATGGGTATCAAAGAGACTATGGGGGCAGAGGCCGGGATGATGAAGAAAGAAAATGGATCCCCTGGTCGAGCCGGCGGATGACGAAGGAAAGGATTGAGATGACCCCCAAAAACCACATCGTATTTGTCAGCCTGATCATCGCGGCTACCTGTCTTTTTGAAATGAGCCTTCTGGCCGGGCTGGAGGCGATTGCCGACCCTGCTTATCAGGTCGTACATCTTTTTTCCATGGGTCTTTTAATCGCCGGGCAGGTTCTCCTGATCCGGCATTGCCGGCTCAACGGGTTGTCTGTCACGGTTCCGGCCCTGACCGCGGCCGCCCTGGTGTGCACGGGCATGGGCGACCTTGTCAACGGCACCCTGATCGGCGTTACACCGGTTTCCACCAAGCTGACGTTCGCCCTGTTCCTCTTTGGCGCGGGCTATCTCATGTATATTTACAACCTGTGGCAGGCCATCCGGACCACGGGCGATCCTTCCCGAAAAATGCCCCTGGCGGCGCTCATTCCCCTTGTTGTTATTATCCTTATCAATAATGTGGCCTCGTGGTTTATCTACATTGACGAACTGGTGCAAGGATTCACACTGCTTCATTACGGCGGGTTGACATTCAACGCCACCATTTACGTGGCCATGCCGGTTCTGGGCATTTATTACGCATACAAAACCGGCTGGGCGATTTCCGGCTGGATTATCCTAATTGCCGGCGTCTTTCTCCCCTATTCGGACCTGATTCTGTTCGACTCCTGGCTGCCGGGAAACCCGGATCAACCGGTCCGCGATTTGTATGCTTACAACTGGATGGTCTATTTTAACGGGCAGTGCCTGATGTCCATGCTTCCCGCGTTTCTTGTGCTTGCGGAGAGGAAGGAAGCGGAATAATGAGCGAGCGGACACTGCGGCTGAAAAACGCGCTGCACCGGGAAAAACCCGGCATCTGCCCGGAAAGGGCGCTTCTCTGGACGGCCTATTTCAGGCAACGGGCAAACCGGAAAAAACCCGCTGATACCCGGATTGCCGAAGCCACGCGCCACGTTCTTGAAAACAAGACCGTTCATATTTATCCCGAAGAAATCATTGTCGGCAATTACACTTCCAGGCGCGTGGGCGGCATCATTTACCCGGAGCTGGCCGGGATCCCGGCGCTGCTGGAAATTTCGAAATTTCACACCCGGAAAACAAACCCCCTGGAAACCACGGCCCGGGACCGCCGAAAACTGGCTGCCATCATTCCTTTCTGGCTGACCAGGAACATCCCCTGGCAGGCCTTTGCCTCGCCCATAAGAAAAGCGGCCTTCGGGTGGAAACAGTTGACCGCCCGCCAGTACCAGGTTTACGAAAGCGGCGGCATCGCGCACCTGGCGCCGGACTATGGAAAGCTGCTCCGGGTCGGCGCCCGGGGGATTATACAAGAAGCGAAACAACAGTTGCGGGAAACGACTGATCCGCAAAAGCGCGATTTTTTCGAGGCGGTCATCATATCCGCAAACGCCCTGGCTGATTTCGGGGACCGTTATGCCGCCTGCGCGGAGCGCCTGGCTGCCGCGGAAACCGATCGGGAAAGAAAAAGCGAACTTGAAATAATTGCGACTGTCTGCCGGCGCGTGCCCCGCCACGGCGCCCGGTCCTTTCACGAGGCCGTCCAGTCCATGATGCTCACCCAGGTTGCCCTGTTCCAAGAAAGCATCGGCGAAACCATCTGCCCCGGCCGGCTGGACCAGATCCTCTATCCCTATTACCAGAAAGACGCGGCCGGCAACCGCCTCACCGGGGAAAAGGCAAAGGAAATCCTGACCGCCCTGTGCATCAAGATGTGCGAGACCGTCCCGGTTTTTTCCGATATTCTGACTAAAACCTTGGGCGGGCTGCCCAGTTACCAGGTGGTCACCGTGGGCGGCGTGGACGAACACGGCCGGGACGCGACCAATGAACTCAGTTACATCTTCCTTGACATCATGGATGAACTGCGGATGCGCCAGCCCAATTTTCATGTCCGCCTTCACGACAACACCCCCGGCGATTTCTTTGATGAGGTCATCCGCATCCATGCGGGAACCGGCAGCGCGCCCGCCCTGTATAACGACAACATCATCATCAAAACCATGACCGGCGCCGGATACACCCTGGCCGATGCCAGGAATTACGTGGCCATCGGCTGTGTCGAACCCACCTGCCAGGGGAAAACCCTGGGATCGACCGATGCCGCCATCGTCAATCTTCCCCTGGCCCTGGAGCTGGCTTTGAACCAGGGCCGGCAGTTCGGGACGAATTTCCGTATCGGCGCGAAAACCCCATCTGTATCGCAGATGCAATCCATTGAAGATGTCAAGGCCGCCTATGAAGCCCAGCGCCGGCATCAGCTCACAAAGATGATCAATGAATTACGGGCCGTTGAACGGGCCCACGCGGAACATCACCCTACCCCCATGACCAGCATGCTGCTGGAAGGGTGCCTAAAAAAGGGCGTCTGCTCCACCCGGGGAGGGGCCGTCTACAACTTTTCCGGTATTCAGGGCGTGGGTATATCCACTGTCGGGGATTCGCTTTACGCCATCCACAATGCGGTGTTTACCGACCAGCGGATCAGCCTGGAGGGGCTGGTCGCCGGGCTGAAAGACGACTTGAGCGATCCCGCCCTGCGGGCGCGGCTGCTGCGGCTGGGGAAATTCGGCAATGACCTGCCGGAGGCGGACGATTTCACCCGCTATGCGGCCGATGACTATGCCGGGGCCATCACCGGCCTGGGGGCAAATACCCGGGGCGGGCCGTATCTGCCGGGCATCTATTCCAACACCACCCATGTTCATTTCGGCAGTGTCGTGGGGGCTCTTCCCAACGGCCGCTTGCGTTGTCAACCGTTTGCCTCGGGCATGGCACCTGAAAACGGGGCCGACAAAAAAGGCCCCACCGCCCTGGTCAACTCCATGAACCGGATCGATTACACCCGGTTTCCCAACGGCATCAACTTCAATGTCAAGTTTCAGGCCGCCGCCTTTGCCGACCATTCCGGCCGTAACGCCCTGGGCAGCATTCTGAGGGTTTATTTTCAACGGGGCGGCATGCAGGCCCAGGTCAACATGATCGATCCTGAGATGCTTATGGATGCCCGGAACAACCCCGATCTTTATCCCAACCTGCTTATCCGGGTCTCCGGTTATTCGGCCTATTTCAACGATCTCTCCCCGCAGATGAAAGATGAAATCATTTCCCGCAGCTTCAATGCCGTATGAAGGGAACCGTGGGATAGGATCAGGCTAAGAGAAGCCCAAAATCATCACGACAAACAAAGGGGCCTGGCACTGGATGAATGTCAGCCCCTTTTGATAGATTTATTTCCTTGGCTTCCGTAATCCCTGCTGATTTGACCGGTTAACGACATGCTTGCGGCAACAGCTACGGTCTTCAATCCGCACGACCTCATCTGCACACCATCGCCACGGGCGGTTGCTTATACCGCGCCGCAGACGTGACTGATCAGGGTGGAATTCCGGTGCCAGTATACCTATTTATCTTTTGCGGAATTCGTGGTGATACTGGCACCGGAATTCGTGATGTGTGTTTCGATTTCATGTTTTTGTAAAAAGAATACCTTTAAGTCCCGGCAGGTCAGGCTGCATGGCGACGATATATTCTTTTCGGTCTTTTGTCAGGCGCTTGATTGCCGCCTCGATTTTGTAGGCATCACTTTTTGAATCCGCCGCAATGGTATAAACCAGTTCCAGTGATCTGGATGCTCTCGTGTATTTGGCCGCTTTGTCCCCGCCTTCAAGGTGCTCGTAGTATCTGGCAACGGGGTTTATGGCGACGCCGGTATAAAGAGCGTTTCTATCATTCCGCAGGATGTAAACATGCCACACCATGAGTTTTGATGACCTTGAACATTTTCAAAACTTCGTTATAGGGAAGTTTCTTCCGATAAAATAAAAAAACCAACCCCACAAGGGGAATGAAAGATGGTAGGTTATAAGAGCCTGTTTAGTCAACTGCTTGCCTTTTTTAACTGGAACAAATTTGAATAACTGGTTGTAAAGCACATTGCCGGGCGATACGCCAAGGGTTTCATATGACGGGGTGTAAACTGGCGTCTGGACTTCAAGAAACAGCGATTATTCCAGGTCACAAATATTCAAATTGGAAAATTTAGAAAATGATTCCGCTTTTGTAACAGAAGCATTTAGAGAGAATGTCCTTGATAATGGTCTGCATTGTGTTTATGTGAGGGAAGAGAAAGCATTAAATGGTCAAATAAATTATTCAGGGAATATTATTTAATATTGGATGTAAAGGAGGGTGCGTGATGAGAATGAAATGCCTGTTTCTGTTAATCTGTGTTGCCGCTGTTTCTCCAAGATATGCTCAAGGGGTTGTTTGGTCGGGCCTCGACTATTCCTTTTCCAAGGTGAATTACGCAGACTGGACAGCGCCTGAGAACCAAGACTGGATATCATCCAACGTTCACATCACACGCCAGAATAATGAAGGTCTTTTCAACATTGTTCTGGAATCAGGCTACCAGGGATGGGATACCAGCCCCATGGATACGGAATGGGCCTTTTCCGGATTGAACGGTTGTGCCACATTTTCAGCGGGTTCAGGCGCCGTTCAGCATGCTTCTTTAACGTTCGATAATTTTGCCCGGGCACTTTATGTCAATGTCGGGGACTATATTGTGGGAACACCCGGTGTGGTTCATTTGATATCCGAGGATATCTACATCGACATCCTCTTCACAAGCTGGCAAAAAGGCGGTGCCGGCGGCGGATTTGCCTACAATCGTGCATCCAGTTCCCCCACTGTCACAACCGGTGCCGCCAGTGACATAACAATGGCGGCGGCTAAACTAAACGGTGTTATAAACGCTTGGAATTACAGCACTACCGCCACCTTTGAGTATGGCCTTGATACGGGATACGGCACAACGGTTACGGCGGACCAAAGCCCTGTTACAGGCGCAACGAACACGGCGGTCAGCTGCACTATAGGTGGGCTTACGCTCAACACGACTTACCATTACCGTGCCGTGGGGCAATACTCATTAGGGACAATCAATGGCGCTGATATGACGTTTACAACCCTTGCGGATACAGATGGTGATGGAGAACCGGACATTACTGATGGTTGCCCAAACGATCCTAATAAGATTACCCCTGGTATATGTGGTTGCGGCGTAGCAGATATAGACAGTGACGGGGATGGCTCGCCTGACTGCAATGATCGGTGCCCGAACGATGCCAATAAGATGGTTCCCGGAGTTTGTGGTTGTGGCGTAAGCGATATTGACTCAGATAACGATGGTACTCTGGACTGTAATGATCTCTGTCCGAATGACCCCAACAAGACAGACCCCGGAATATTCGGTTGCGGCGTTTCTGATGACGATACAGACAATGACGGAACGCCTGATGATAACGACGCTTGTCCCAACGACCCTGATAAAACAAATCCAGGTGTTTGTGGTTGCGGCGTCTCTGATATGGATACCGACAATGATGGAATCCCGGACTGCAATGATGATACGCCGAACGGTGTATGGGACGATTATGATGACGATGATGCGGACTTCTGCGATTTTATCCCGGTAGCCGTTTTGCCTTTAGATGGCGCCGTTGATACATCGCCTACCCCCACGTTTGTTATTGATTGGGATATTGATCCGGATACTTGCGGAGACCACCATAAAACCCGCTGGCAGATAAGCGAGCGGCCTGATTTTTACGGGTTGACCTACAACAAAAATACCATTGGTAAAGACCCCTTCAGCCATAATGTTGCGCCGGGTGTTTTAACGCCGGATACCACCTATTACTGGCGTGCCAGGGTATGGTGCAGCCAGGAATGCAAGTCCCGCTATTCAGAAGCGGTTTCCTTTACGACAGCGCCGGACCCGAACGATAACAACCAGCCGGGGAATCAGGGGAATCATTCCAGGGGTGTTAATGCTGTTGTTGGAAACCAGTATGTCACCATTGAAACATCGGAAAACATAACCTTTTTACAGGCACTGGATAACAATGACCAGGATATCCTCGATGGTATGCCGGATAACATGCCATGGGGTCTGATCAATTTCAGGATTGAGATCGCTACCCCGGGTGATACCGTCCAGATCACAATATTTTTTGAAGAAAAAGCGCGGAATAATGCGGTTTTTTATAAATATGACCCGGTAGAAGGCTGGATTGATTATTCCGACCATGCCACTTTTGCGCCTGACATGAAGTCCGTTACCATTGAAATCCAGGATGGCGGGTTCGGTGATATGGATGGAACGGTTAATGGTGTTATTGTCGATCCCTGTGGAATCGGGACCTTTGCATCAGGCGGAGGCGGAGGCGGGGGATGTTTTATCGATAGTACGTCTTTAACTCGATAGAAATTGTTAAGCTGAAAGCAGAATTCCGGTGGAATTCCGGTGCCAGTATACCTATTTCTCTTTGTTGACACCGGCAGCAAGTGAATCTCCTCCCGCCGCAGAGCGGGAGGAGATTCAGTATACTGGCACCGGAATTGGGCCCAGCAGTACTCAAGAAACGCATATAATCATAGACGTCCCCACTTTTTTCCACTGACCTAGCCTATTGATTTGCCCAATCGATTACCAATTGAGCCCAGCGCTCCCCTTGTTGTTCTTGTATAAAATGAAGGCCGTTCAAAGTAACATGAGGCTCCCCTTTTGCGCCGGGCACTTTATTCTTAAATGGTTCTATACATGGACCTGTTAACGGGTCGTTATCCGAGAAGCATAACAGCATCGGTTTCTCCCATTTTTCCAAGACCTTCCAGGCATTTCGGTTATCTTCAGATGCAGGGTCATCTGGTGAAACCGGAACGAGCAAGGGAAACTGGCGCGCACCAGCCTTATATTCTTCAGAAGGAAATGGGGCTCGATAAGCATCTTTTTCCGCTTCGGTTAAGGGGCCCTCATCAAACATATTCACTATTAATCCAATATCAAAATCTTCGACTGTTTGGCTAAGCTCACGCCACCCCATAAAGAAATCTGACATCGGTTCATCACCAGTTTGCAATCCTGTGTTTGAAATAGAAACACGCGAGAACTTCTCAGGCATAGCGGTAAGAAGCCTTAATCCAATATGACCACCCCAGTCTTGAGCGACCAAAGTTATTTCATTTAACTCGAGTGAATTAAGCCAATCACTCATCCATTTAACATAATTCGCTACAGAATAAGCGTCGCGATCGGTAGGCTTGTCAGAACGACCAAATCCAATAAGGTCTGGGGCTATCACGCGGTACCCTGCAGATAAAAATACCGGTATCATCTTACGATAAAGAAAACTCCACGTTGGTTCACCATGCATGCATAGCACAACCGGTTGGTTCGCATCCCCTTCATCAATATAGGCGACTCGCAACGCACCAATTTTTTCGTCAACGACTTCCAGGTATTTAGGTTGATAGGGAAAGTTGGGTATATCTTTGAATCGCTCTTCTGGTGTACGTAATACGTTCATTTTTTCCTCCCATGTTGGGTATGTGGTTAAATCCTTTCAAGTGACTACGTGCTTAAAATCGGGAAATTTTACCCGGAAGAATGTAGTTGTAGGTTTTTTTCATCACGCCTGTCCTGATGAAACGATCCAATCGCCGGCACTGCAGGAAAGCCTCAAGGAGGACAACATCTTTTTGGTAAAAGGATTTGATCTCTTTTATGGTAATTTTACGTTGCAGTTTCAGGTGATGGCCGTTTTCCTCTATCCAACTGTGAATGAAATCCAGTGTGATTTTAATACGGTCCGGCCGGCCCTCCTTGATGTAGTTGGCCAGGTGATCCAGGATAATTTCACGTGGGCAAAAATAGGAGTCAAAGTAGCGCTGCATCATACCGAGCCTGTTGAAAATAAACCGCACCGGTAATGGCATGGCTTTTCCGATGATGGTGCTGTCAAAAAGATCCGTCGTTCCTTTCCGAATGCAGGGCGTTGCCACATCGAGGAGGCGAATCGTGTCCTTTGTCACATGCCAGTTGGAGATTTGGGAATCCGCTGCAATGAGAATGTTATCCGGATTGGTGTGGTTGAAAGAAAAGATTTTTTCCGCATTTTCCAGAAAACCGGCGACGACGAAGAACAACGCTTCGTCTGTCCCGTTTTTTAAAATATCATTTCCCAATTCCGTCCCGGGAAGAGCCGGTTGTGTGAGATAAACAGTAAATCCGCCTACAGGGGCCTTGACGGAAGCAAAACGGGTGGGAACCACATCCACACCGATGGATTCAAGGGTTTGGCAATACCGTTTGACCAATGCGATATACGAATGAACTTGTGACTCGGTCTCAAAACCGGACATTCGCTTACACACCCGATCGGGCAGGGCCTTAAGTGTAAGAACCGCAGACACCTCACCACAGGCCACAACCGTTGCGGGCATGACGCCTGATTCAGGTCTGCAGGGATCAAGCTGATTTTCAAATTGCTGCAGCACCTCTTGTTCCGAAATGTTAAAAGTCGGCGACTGAGGGGTGATTTCATCAGAGGCGGTCACGGCGTGCATATTTTCAAGGCCTCCTCAAATCGGGAAAGGATATCGTCGATTAACGGTTGATCCAGGTAAAGCCAGGGTTTGCATTGCATTACCGAATAGTCGAAACCGGCGATCATGGCCCAGATACCGTTTTCATATAGCGCCTTACACATGCTTACCGCCCCGAAAGGATTATCATATTGAAGGCCGATCACCAGTCCGCACTGTCTGATTTCTTTTAAAAACGGATAACGGCTTTTAAGGTCGGCAAATCCCTTGCCTAAAATTGCGGCATTTTTTCTAACCGAGGCCAGGATTTCCGGATCAGAGCAGATGTCCAGAACACGGGAGGCCACATGACACCCCGGTTCTGCGCCCCCAAAAGTGGAAATATGACCGAAACCGTTTTCCGTAAGCCATCCCCCGTATTTTTTTGAAATGACGGTGGCTGAAATGGGGTAGATGCCGCCCGAGAGCCCCTTGCCCGTGACCAGAATATCCGGGATTATCCCGAATGTTTCCACTCCCCAGAGATGCCCCGTTCGCCCCAGGCCTGTTTGTACTTCATCGGCAATATAAAGCGCGCCGTATTTATCACACAGTTTCCTGACCCCCTCGAGGTAGCCATCTTCGGGAAGCGGAAAGCCGTATGTTGCCGGTATGGTTTCCATGATGACGGCTGCTGTTTTTTCCTTCTCGAGAATCTTCTCCATTGCGGAAAGATCATTGAAGGGGACATGAATGTATTCATCTTGCGACCCCCTGCTCAGGAAAAAGTCAGCGTTTTTCGGATCCCCTACATTGCCGGAAAGGCCTGTGCTGCCGTGGTACCCCTTGTCCAGGGAAACGATTTGCCGCCTTTGTGTGGCCCACCTGGCAGTTTTTATGGCAATGTCTACGGCTTCGCTGCCGCCGGTAGCAAAGACAGTGTAGTGAAGATCTCCCGGTGTTTTCTCTGCCAGTTTCCCGGCCAAAACGGCCCTTGCTTCAGAGGCAAAATGGTGGTTCCCAATATCTGTTTCTTCAAGTGCGGACGTTAGTATGCGGATCAGTTCCGGATGACGATGTCCCAGGTTGAAGGTGCCGCCGTTAATATGCAGGTCTATGAGCCGCTGTCCGTCAATGTCAAAAATATAGGGCCCTTCCCTTTTGCCGATTACAAGATCGATGCCGATCTGATGAAATGTATTTATTTTCCCGGGGCAAACATACTCCCTGGCCATTTTGAAAATGTCCTTTTTTTCCATTGTCTTTCCTTTCCGGATGGTTACTGTCTTCAGTGCCCTAAAGTATTGGGCACCTCTAAAAATTGCCTTTTGGCCCGATGTCGGCGTTGTGCTCAAATTTTAATCCTCGAAATACTTCTATGTATTCCTGTGGTTAAAATTTTCACACGCCTTGACCTCGAACCAAAATTCTAATTTTTAGAGATACCCATCATGTTTAACTTATTAAAAATTCTATTGCTTTATTTTATGTAACGCGTTAAATAAAACACAGGTTTTAATGGATTGCAAGATATTTTTAATACGCGTTCTAAAAAAGGTTAAAGTTATGTCCACGAAAGAAAAAAGAAGGGGCCGCCCGCCCAAAAGTGACCGGCAGAAGGAAGTCATACGACAACGGATCATCGCGAGTGCCAGAGAACTGTTTCTGGATGAGGGATTTGAAAAGGTTTCAATGAGAAAGATAGCGGTAAAGGCCCGTTGCACACCAACCACACTCTATCACTATTTCCGCAATAAACGCCATATTCTCCATTTTCTGTGGGAGGAACTTTTTCAACAGCTTTCAGACTCATGCGTGGAAGCTGTGCAGGGATATAAGGATCCCCTTTCCCGAATCCGGCGTTTAATGACCCAATATATCCATTACTGGTTGGAAAATAAGGATCATTACAGGGTGATCTTTATGATTGAAGACCTTTCATCACCCCCTGACGAAGACGTGAATGCGACAAGTATAATGGGTAGAATGCAGGGGTTCCAGATCCTTGTGGAGGCCATTGAACAAGGGTGCAAAGACGGACTGTTTTTTTATGATGATATGGAACTGATCTGGCAAATTCTCTCTACACATGTCCACGGGATCGTAACAAGCCTTATTACGGTGCGGGAAATTCAGTGGAGACCGGATCACGAACTCATCGAAAGCAGCATTGAGACGACTCTTCGGGGACTGGTAAATGAAGGTCATCTGCTAAAGAGATATTAAAAGAGCACTGCTATCAGAATTCCGGTGCCAGTAATTCCTTAAAACCCAAGAAACCCGGCCCAAAAGGGAACATGTGAAATCCCGGGACTCCGGAATTAACGCGTAATAATCGTTGATGGTGACAGATAGAACCCGGTTTTATCTGCAAAAGCCAAAATCATAGTCGCGCACCTGCGTATATCCCTCACCGGCCTTGCGGCAGATACGCCAAGTGGAATCCCAGCACGCGGCGGTGCAGTCACAATTTTTTGAGTCGTTGCCCAGGCCGACATTTTTGGTTAAAAGCTTTCGCCATACGTTATTGGCGGCATCGTAATATTGACCCTTCAGACAGCAAGGACACAGACTACCGGTTTCAAAGGTATAGCTATCACCTGCAGAAATCGTAACAACCCCCACCCAATCTTCATTAACTAATTTATCCTTGCTTAAATTCACCTTACACTTGCTACCGGAGTCATTAATAACCGTAACCTTGTGATTGATGCCCCCGCCGGCGTTGGTTTCTCTTGGCGCGACCCACACGATCGTGACAACAGCAACTAATATTATTAATACCAAGCCGATTGTTTTTGCGTTTTTCTTGAGCATAATACCTCCTTTTAGTTATCTCCCTACCCCCAATATTTCATGAATTTTTCCGACAAAAGGGAATAAACATATACATAACAGTAATTCCGGTGCCAGTATACCTAATTCAAAAACAATTCGGCATTTACGGATACTTCTCCATCACAGGCGATGATGCCTCTTTTTATCAAGTAAATGACACACGCCAGCATGGAGCGCTGGGCAGCCGGGTGCAGAAAATCAGGAACATCACTATATAGATCAGCTACCATCCCGGAGATGGTGTTTGGGCCTTTTGCCAGTTCATCCAATATTTGCTGCTCACGTTTTTTGCGATGTACGAGAAATGATTCGACATAGTTTTTGGTGTCCCGGATGCCGGGACCATGGGCGGGCCAGTAGTAAATGTCGTCTCTGTGCAGCAGCAGGTCCAGGCTGTTTATATAGTTTTCCATGTTTCCCGAAGGGGGGGATATGACAAAAGGTATATCACCTGTCATGAACGTCTCCTGTATGGATCCCGGTTACCCATGGACCTTTCATTCTAACCGCTGCTACCGCCAGGCAAAATGGGGCTGGTCATAATGATCCACCCGTTTATTTTTTCCTAAAATCGCCACTTCCCGGAATTGATAAATCATCGCCGCTGTGGGTGCTGCAATGAAATTGTTACCAACAGGCATAATCAAAGCCGGATGATCGCTTTCGGGAATCGGCTGCAGAATGGGTGAATCCGGGCGCATGAATTCAGCCAGGGGAATACGATGAATCGACGCAACCTCTTCGGGATTGGCCGTCAGTGTAAGGCCGGTACCGCCCCATACCACGACCGGGGAAATGGTGAATCCCGATCTCGTGCTGTAGTCATCCAGGCGCCCGATAATCCGATCTTCACCAAGCTTCAGCCCGACCTCTTCCTCAAGTTCCCTTAAGGCCGTATCTTCCGGACGTTCTCCCGCATCCATGCGGCCTCCGGGCAGTGCCCACTGGTGCGCATGTTTTCTGAGCGTTGTTGCCCTTTGCGTCAGGATAAGGGCGGCATGACTTGCCCACGCTTCATGAAACGGGATATCATAGACTCCCGGATCATTTTGGACATCAACGACCGTAAGGGAAACCGCAGCGTTTCTGTAACCCGCTTTGTCATGCGTTCGTATGTCAAACCGTTTCAGGTTCGAAATAATCCGGTGCAGCAGGTTTTCATTGCAAATGAGCTGATTCATATGTCTTTTTGACTGGTTCGTCTTCATTAAGAAAGTGGTAAGAAAGTGGGGACGCCTATGATTTTATGCGTTTCTTCAGCACTACGGGGAGAAACGCATAAAATCATAGGCGTCCCCTTATCCCTTTTATACTTTCTATCCATCTGGGCGTCTCTGCAAAAAACGTATCCACAATCCGTTTGAACTGATCCGGATTTTTGGCTTTTTTAATTTTTTTATAAATTTTCCCGCCGTCTTCAAATGAGCAGGAGAAATAATTCCAGTAGCCTTTCATTTTATCTAAAAGATGCGATGGGCCACTTAAAATCATGCTGTACCGGTAAACCAGCTCATCGTGAAACTTTTTAAAAACCATCGTCTTATCCTGAATCGTATCCTTGTCCTTTTTGATTATGTCGGGAAGAAACGGATTGGATAGTGCAAAGCGGCCGATCATCCAGCGATCGACTGTGGGAAATCTTGCAGATAGAAATCGGAATGTTTCGAGGTTTTCTATGTTGCCGTTGTATACAACCCGGTGATCAGAAAGCTCAAGGCATTTCTCAAAAATATCGAGATCCGGTTCTCCCTCATACCGTTGTATGCCGATTCTCGGGTGAATGATAATCTCTGAAATGGGATGGTGATTGAAAAGAGGGATCAGGTTCAGAATATCCGAACTGTTTTTCCATCCGGTACGTGTTTTTATTGACAGCCGGTTTGGAATCGCCGGGATAACTTTATCCAGAAACGAATTGATCTCTTTCGTATATGGAAGAAACCCGGAACCTCGCTTCTTTTTGGCGACGATGGGAAAGGGACAGCCGAGATTCCAGTTCACTGTGTCATATCCCAGATCGAATAAAACAGAGGCAAGCTGAATGAAGCCATCAGGATCATTGCTCAGGATCTGGGGGATAACAGGCATGCCAGAATTGTTTTCAGGAAGTATATCCTTAATGTGGGATCTACCGATCTGCTTTGCCTTCACAGAGGCGATAAAAGGTGCAATAGCCAGATCAAATCCAGTGAAATATTCAGAGAAAAGGTTTCTGTAAAGCGAATTTGTAAATCCCTGGATTGGAGCAAGATAAAGTTTGATTTTTTTCATTGGCGACTGCGAAATTCTAAACAGAATTATTCCGAAGCGTTTCGGATTTTTTCAAATAAACACTTTAGGGCACCTATAAAAATTGCCTTTGGGCCCGATGCCGGCGTTGTGCTCCAATTTTAATCCTCGATAGGGCACGGCACGCCCTGCCCCTACTGCGGTTAAAATTCTCGCACGCCTTGACCTCGAACCAAAATTCTATTTTTTAGAGATACCCTTTAATCTCTGGAAAGATAAAGTAATTGATTTAAAAAGGAAAGGCAAAAGGTGGGACTCCTAATTCCATTTCCGGTTCATCAAGAGGCAAAATCTCCTGCCAGATTACGCATCGACTTAATTGTCAAATTCGGGTATAAAATAAAATTTGGGAATTTTTGGGATTACATCAGGGGAATCCCATGCCATGACGTTTCGTGGAAACCGGCCGGATGTTTTTACCTTCTGTTAATCATGATGTTCGTTGGTCCGACCCAAACCAGTGTCATGTCAATCGAAAGTGTCGCTTAAAATTTGGATGGAAGGCTAAATCCTTCCGCTACAAGTGCATTCTTATGCCGTATAAGATTACTTTAACAGACCCTGTAAAGGAGGCAAAAATGTCCGTACGGTCGTATCCCAGGTCAAAGGCGGTTCTGGTTGTTGCGTTTTCAATGTTCATGTCATTATGTATTCTGATCTCCCCGGGTGTGGTTCAGGCCGAAAACACAATCCAGTGGACCAACGGCAATACAATAACCGATTACGCCACCAGTGACGGCAACCTGGTCACCGGTCACGACAACACCATAAGCAACGACAGCGATGACAATGCGGTCAGCGGCAATAACAACACCCTCAATGACAGCGATTACAATGCAGTCAGCGGCCAAAACAACACTGTTGATGGTGACAACAATCTGGTTTCCGGAAACACCAACAGCGTCACCGGCGACAACAACGTGGCCCTCATGGGTGCAACGGTAACGGGCGACAACCTGATCGGCATGGGGTCCGGGGCCGTTGTCTCAGGAACCGACAGCGTTGCCATAGGCAACAACGCCCGGGCCACTCACGCAAATGCCGTGGCCCTGGGCGCCGGTTCGGTGACCGGCGCGGACAACACCGTGTCTGTGGGCGCCGCCGGCAGCGAACGCCGCATCACCAATGTCGCGGCCGGCGTCGATGACACCGATGCGGTCAATGTCGGCCAGATGAACACCACCCTGGGCGGTCTCATTGATGTCAACAATACAAGCGGATACGCCGATCCTTCGGCTACCGGTGATGATTCCGTAGCCGTTGGCCCTGGCGCTGTCGCCACTGGCACTAACAGTACCGCTACCGGCGTAAGCAGCACTGCCAGCGGTGAAGACAGCACTGCCAACGGTTATGGCAGTGAAGCCAGCAGCCGACAAACTACCGCTACCGGTGCTAACAGTACCGCCAGCGGCGATCACAGCACCGCCTATGGCTCAGGCAGTACCGCCAACGGCGATCAAAGTACTGCTACCGGATATTACAGTACCGCCAGCGGCATAAACAGTTCCGCATATGGCACAGGCAGTACCGCCAGCGGCTATGCCAGCACCGCCTATGGCACAGGCAGTACCGCCAGCGGTGAGGGCAGCACCGCTATCGGCATGAATAGCAGCGCCACCGCCGAATACAGTTCCGCCTTTGGCGTAGCGAGTCAAGCCACCGGCATTAACAGTACCGCTACCGGCACCCTCAGTACGGCCAGCGGCCAATCCTCCGTGGCCCTGGGGTATAACTCCGACGACGGAGGGCAAAGCAATGTGGTTTCCGTGGGGTCAGTTGGTAACGAGCGCCGGGTTATAAATGTCGCGGCCGGGATTGATGACACCGATGCGGTCAATGTCGGGCAGATGAATACCGCCGTCGCCAACACCCTGGCTTCGGCCAACACTTATGCGGAAACGATTGGCGCTAACACTCTTGCTTCGGCCAATGCTTATACCGATACCAGTTCGGCTAACACCCTGGCATCGGCCAATGCCTATACGGATGGCCGTATTGCCATCAACAACACGGGCGGATACGCCGATCCTTCGGCCACCGGCAGTAATTCAGTTGCCGTCGGCCCGGGCGCTTTCGCCAGCAGCGAACAAAGCACCGCCACCGGCGCTAACAGCACGGCCGACGGTTCATATAGTTCCGCCTTTGGCACAGGCAGTACCGCCAGCGGCATAAGCAGTACCGCTATTGGTTCCTATGACGTGTTTGGCGGTTATGCCACCGCCAGCTCGAGTTATACCACCGCCATTGGAGCGGGAAGCCACGCCACCAGCTCAGGTGCCACCGCGATTGGCGTTTACAGCCAGGCCACCGATACTTTCGCCACTGCAACCGGCGTTGACAGTTGGGCCACTGGTTATTACAGCACTGCCTCGGGCGGATACAGTTTGGCAAACGGTGATCAAAGCACTACTACCGGCGCATTCAGTCAAGCAACCGCCCAAAGCACCACCGCCAACGGCGCATACAGCGAGGCCAGCGGCGCGTACAGTTCCGCATTTGGCAACGGCAGCACCGCCAGTGGCCAATCATCCGTAGCCCTGGGGTATAACTCCTCCGACGGGGGGCAAAGTAACGTGGTTTCCGTGGGGTCGGTCGGCAACGAGCGCCGTATTATCAATGTCACAGCCGGTGTCGATGACACCGACGCGGTCAATGTCGGCCAGATGAACACCACCGCGGCCAATACGCTTACAACAGCCAACACTTATGCGGATACGGTGGGCACCAATACCCTGACGTCAGCCAACACTTATGCAGACACGGTCGGGGCCAATACCCTTGCCTCGGCTAATGCCTATACCGATACCAGTTCGGCCAATACCCTTTCATCAGCCAACGCCTATACGGACAGCATCGCTTTTGCTTCTGTGTCAGCATCCTATGCCTACACGGACGCGGTTGCAGCCGGCACCCTGGACTCGGCCAATACTTACACGGATACGGTCGGGGCCAGGGCCCTTGATTCGGCCAATGGTTACACCGAGAATCGTATTGCCGATTTTGTTGATGCCGACAACACCGGCGGTTATGCCGATCCGTCGGCCACCGGCCAGGACTCCCTGGCCGTGGGGCCGGGTGCGGTGGCCTCTGCTCCCAAAACCCTGGCCGTGGGCATTAACGCGCAAGCAACCGGAACCAACGCCATTGCCATCGGCACCGGCGCCCTGGCCACCGGTTCCGTGGCGGTGGGAACCGACGCCACTGCCTCTAACGGCGGTTCGGCGGTGGGTGATTATGCCACGGCTACGGGCACCGCCGGCGCAGTATTGGGTAGAAACGCCACCTCCACGGGTAATAATTCCGTGGCCATCGGATCCAATTCCACGGATAACGGCGAGGCCAATGTGGTTTCGGTCGGTTCGGCTGACAGCGAAAGAAGAGTCACTCATGTAGCTGCCGGCGTGGATGCCACAGACGCCGCCAATGTATACCAGGCACAGACTTTTGCATCTAACTCGCTTGCCACAGCCAGGGCCTATACGGACGACAGGATCAACGATCTTGACCAAGAGGCCCACCGGGACATTGCCGGCGCTATTGCCATGTCCAGGTCGAGCATCCCCTTAAACCCGGGAGAATCCGGCATTGCCATGGGATTCGGCAACTCGCATGGTGAAAACGCGGTGGCCGTCTCCTTCCAGCATTACACCAGGCATAATATTCACGTGAACATCGGTACCAGCCTTGCCGGCGGACGCATCCAGACCGGCGGTGGTATTGGCTTGAAGTTTTAGAATCCAACAACCGCCAACAACCGGGATCAGACCTGACGAACATGTTGATCTGATGCAATATACCCTTAAAAAACATCGAAAAATAAGGCTTAGTAAAAAAGTGGGGACGTCTATGATTTTATGCGTTTCTTCAGCACCCCCTGATGCCCCATACTACGAAAATATACCTAAGAAACATAACTTTATGTCAATATGTGTGGCTTTATCAAGCTTGACATGGTTATGGTTTAACCGGTAAATAAAAAAAGACAGTTAATATCATTTAGCGAAAGTATTAATACGTTTTATGACACAACAGCGCAAATCCCTGTTCAAAGACAAGCTGGACCTGCCTAAAAAACCGGAAGAACGCATTGTTGCAGCGGTGGTTATCCCCATCATCCTGTATGTACTGTTTCGTGCGGAAAGGCTTTGTGCAGCATGGGAATTAAGTCAATGGTATGATATGCTGATCAAAATAGCCCTTCAGGAAGTTATTTACATCTTTTTCTCTGCATTCAGCCTGATCTTCATCTGGGCGCTGTTTTCACCCAAATGGGTTGAAGCGCTTTTAGATAAGATTTTCAGCCGCCTGGTTGCCTATTCCCTGATATTTTTTTTCGGGTGCGGCCTGTTTCTTTTGTTTCTGGAAATACAGGGCTGACAAGGAAAAAGTGGGGACGTCCCCTTATCCCCTTATCCCTCCCGTCCGGTTTATCATACAAGTCCATTTTTTCGGAAAACGGCATCTCTTTTTTTGATGAATCGAAAAATCTAAAAAAACTTTATTCTCACAACAGGTTAAACGGATGTTGTGACCTCTCGGGTCTTATGAAAGAGGACTTTGGATCTGCTCCCGGCCTTATATTATAATCCTTACTCAAGGAGATCGTTTATAATTATTAATCATATCAGGATAATATTAAATTCGGCATGTTTTTTGTATTATGACCAGCTAATTATCGGCATAACCTTGCGAAGAATGTCCGATGCCGTGAAAAAAAGATAGATTCATTAAATAATACCCATGCATTAAAGGTTAGCCATAACCTGACAAAAATTATATTAATATCAAGGAAGAAGGGGTAGTATTAATATGAATATGACCATTCGCAACAAGCTGTCTACGGGTATTCTAATTCAGGTCGTTTTTATCGCCCTGATCTGTTTCTTTCTGTTTTATCTGAACCGTTCGTTCAATCAGATATCCGATGCCAAACTCAGGAATACGGAACAAATCAACAAGATCAAATCGTTTACTTTGGGCATCAAGGATTATTTCAATAAAAGCCTTAGCTATGACCAGATGCAGAAAGATTTCAAACAAATGAAGTTTGATCTGGATAATGCGGTTCTGACGGATAACGTTAATGAGATCTGGAAGTTGCTGGGAGATATTGAAGAAAATCGTGCCCGGAACAAGACCATTGAATCCACACTTCTTGGTTTATGTGATCAGTCCATAGAGCAATCCTCGAATTTTATCAACAAACTGAGCCAGGCCCTGGCCGATGAAACCGCCCGCAAGGATGTCACCACGCTGGAGCGGCTGGTGATCAGCGGCGCCAATAACAACAATCTCTTTTACGGCCGTATTAAAGTCCTGTTCTTAAAACTGACCAGTGAGATCACCGTAGAGAAAAAGCTGCTCGACCTGCTTGAGGCCGGCATGGAAAATGTCAAGAAAGATTATGAAAACCTGGCCAATACGCCCTATGCCGGTATGGCGCTGGCGGCCATGAAAGCCAATCAACAGGTTCAAGACCTGACCATTGATTATGTCGCCAACGTTAAGCAAGCCATTGAAATGCAATCGAACATAGAGCAGAAAACGGCTGAGCTGTCAACGCTGCTGAATGAAAAAGATATTGAAAGTACCAAAAACAGCTTTGCCTCCATTTCCACCATTTTTAGAAATGTGTTTATCGTGCTGCTGGCTGTTTCCATTATTTTAATTCTGATCAACTTAAATATTTCTTCATTGCTGAAGAATTTCATGGATGATTTCAGTGACCGCATCTCCGAACTCTCCGAAGGCCATTTATCGCTTACAACATCAAACCGTTATAAATTACGTAATGACGAGTTGGGACTCTTATATGGAAAACTGGAGCAGATGACGGAAAAGCTAAGGGAAGTGGTCTCCCAGGTCAAGAGCGCCGCGAACAATGTCGCCTCCGGCAGCCAGGAAATGAGCGCCTCGTCAGAGCAGCTTTCGCAGGGATCTACCGAACAGGCTTCCAATCTGGAAGAGATCACTTCCAGTATGGAAGAAATGGGCTCGAATATCAATCAGAACGCGGATAATGCCACGGAAACCGATAAAATCGCCCGTCAGGCCTCTCTGGACGCGGAAGAAGGTGGACGCCAGGTCCAGGACACGGTTCAGGCTATGAGAGATATTGCAAATAAAATCAATATTATCGAAGAAATCGCCCGGCAGACCAATCTGCTGGCTTTGAATGCCGCCATTGAAGCGGCCCGGGCCGGTGAAGCCGGTAAGGGCTTTGCGGTGGTCGCGGCCGAAGTGCGCAAGCTGGCCGAACGTAGCGGGCAGGCAGCCAAGGAAATCGGCGAGCGTTCCGTGAGCAGTGTGGACGTGGCTGAAAAAGCCGGACGCATGCTGGAAAAGATGCTGCCGGATATTCACAAAACCGCGGAGCTGGTCCAGGAAATCAGTGCCGCTTCCAAGGAACAGACATCCGGTGCCGACCAGATCAACCGGGCTATTTCCCAACTGGATCAGGTGGTGCAGCAAAATGCCTCGTCAGCCGAGGAAGTCTCTTCCACGGCTGAAGAATTATCGGCCCAGGCCCAACATCTTCAGCATATCATCGGTTTTTTCACCATCGACGAATCCGGATCCGGTAAACGTTCGGGCATACAGAACGTGAGCAACTACGGCAATCGTCATCAAAACGTTAAATCAGCACCCATGAACCGTTTACTCGCTGAAAATGGCGGCCCGGCCCGAAGATCCTACGATCGACCGACGGATGATGTTAATGATGAGCCGTTTCTGCTCGACAACGACCGGGATGAAGACGTGCAGCGTTATTAAGTTTAAGGGTATTTCTGAAAATTTGATTTTCCAGGGTCTCGTGGGTTTATCCGGAAATGTGCCGGATGATGCACACGCCGGCCCTGATATTTCACCAAATATCGGGCTACAGCCAGCGCTTTAAAGGAAAGTGGGGACGTCCCTATTATCCTACCTATTATCCCACTTTTGCCGGTTGCCCCCGGTTTTTATTGCATCCGTAACAGATTTAAGAGAGGAATTGACTCCCAGGCAGATTTTCGGTTTAATATCGATGGAAATAAAATCCATGTAGAAATCCACCCATCCTAACAGGAGGTAACATGTCGACTCAGGCCAACAAGATCCAGACGTACAGATTTGAATACGATATTCCTGAAAATCCCGCAGATTTCAACCCTGCGGACTTTGTTGAGAAAGCGATATCCTGGGTGAAAAGCCTGGTGAAGCCGGGTGAGAAGATCGCTCTCTCCGCATCCGGGGGAGTTGACAGTACGGTCGCCGCGTTTCTCCTTGATCGTATCGTCGGCAAAGATCTTCATGCATTCTTCATCGAAGACGGTTGCCGTCGCCTGATAAACGATAAACCCGAGGGAGAAGTCACGCGTAAAATCTTCAGCAAACTGAATTTCGAGGTCCTGGAGGTCAGGGACGAGATTCTCCCGCCGCTGGTGGGGCTTTCCGACGGTGAAGAGAAACGCAAGACGTTCATCGGCAACTACAGGAAAGTATCAGACAGGCATATCGCTCAGTTGGGTGCCTCCTGGATTGCAGACGGCACGATCGCACCGGACATTATTGAAACCGAAGGTGGCTTCAAAAGCCAGCATAATGTAGGCTGGAATTATTCTGTCGGGAAGATCGAGCCGTTGGCGTCACTCGCGAAACCTCAGGTCAGGAAGGTCGGAGAGTACCTTGACCTTCCTCCGTCATTCACGCACCGGATTCCTTGCCCGGGTCCCGCGCAAATTATCAGAACTGTAGGTGAATTCAACGAAGAGAAACTCCGTATTGGCCAACTCGCGTCCGACATCATCGAACAGGAGACTGAGAAATATTACACTGAGAAACACGGTACCCCCTACCTTTACGACGAAACTACCGGCATCCGGACGCCCTTTCAGTACTTCGGAATGGCTCTTGACCCGCACATGGAACCCGACCAGGCCCTGGCAGATCTGGCGAACAGCATCCTCGGCGCGAACGCTGAATGCTTCAAGATGAATAGCCGAACGACGGTCGTCCCCGAAGAGGGAACGCGCCCCGAGGTCCCTATTTACAAACCTGTCTCCTGGATAAAGATCGACGGCGATATCGATTATGATAAGCTGAATACACTCTGTGTCGATGCATGGAAAAAACTTGAGCTTCCGCGCATTCTTCTCGAGATTTGCGCGAACAATGCGCCGAAAACCAGTTATGTTGTCGGCATGCGGGCGGTCGAGAGCGTGGCCGCAAAGCTGGCGCACCCGGTCAGGATAGATGAGGTCGCGCTCCTTGAGATGGGCAAAAAGATTGCCTCGCACACCGGCGCGTCGAGGGTAGCGTACGATATCAGCATCAAGCCACCGGCAACGATCGAATTCGAGTAGCTATTGTCTGTGGCTCAAATCCTCTCGCCCCGGCCAAAACATAGATATGAAAAAGGCACTTATGTTTAAGTGCCTTTTTCATTGGGTTATAAATCATACCCCCCCAATCAATCAAAGCGACTCCCCTTTCTTTTGCGATAATTTCTCCCCTCTTTGATGCACGGCTTACTGCTGATTGGCTGATCTCTAATTTCTGAGCAATCGCAACCGTGCTAATGCCCAACCTGCGTTGCGCCCAGAAACAAAGCAGCGACCGTGCTTCTACGATTCGCGGTGATTTTCCTGAGGCTGTCACCAGATCGGTATTTATCCCCATTACTTCCGCCACACGTTCGATTACACGGTCAAAATCATAACCCCTGATCCTTAAATCATATTTTTGTTCAAAAGATTCTTCAGCTGATTTTAGAACATTTATCACGAAATCACTGTCACCTAATATACGTTCATCTCCTCTTGATCGAATTCCTTCTTTACGGTGTTTCTGCAAAACAGTCCAACCGCCGGTACTCCGTATTAACCCTCCTCCGGTCAGGTCGGGGCGTTTGCCCTGTTCAACCCCACGATCAACAAATTTGCGATACTTCTTTTGCGCGATTTCTTTTCGTTCATCAAACCATCCGTAAACATAATCGGTATTCTGCCAAGCTCTTTTTACCACACCCATTAACGTGCCATGTCCGCACCAGGGATGTTTTTCAAGCTCATCCAGCCCTTTGACAATCCCGGCCCTTAATGGATTTAAATGGATA
This sequence comes from Desulfosudaceae bacterium, assembly GCA_963674745.2. Classification (GTDB taxonomy): domain Bacteria; phylum Desulfobacterota; class Desulfobacteria; order Desulfobacterales; family Desulfosudaceae; genus JBFMDX01. The sequence goes on from CAXXDV010000003.1 coordinate 1,589,899, forward strand.
TAACGAACCAGTTCTTTCAGATATCGATCTTCCTGACATAAAATTGATTTATAACGGTTTTGAAAAAGATGACCATGACGCTGGTACTTCTTGTTGAACCATCCCGCATACCCCGTAAGCAAGCGGTTCATGAATATGGAAATCGGTATAACCCCGGTTCTCATCACTAAATGGACATGATTGGGAATCAGCGCCCAGGCAAAACAATCGGTTTTGGTTTCTGGAATTAAAACTGAAAGCCGGTTAAGAAAATTCTCTCGATCAAAATCGGATCGAAATATCTGCCGTCTTTCGATCCCTCTGATAATCAGATGATGCAACGCTCCCGGAGCGTCGATTCTCGCCTTCCGTGGCATATTCTCTCCTTTTTATTCTCAATATCTCAGGTGGAAACGCATAAAATCATAGACGTCCCCACTTCCACTCCATGCTTGCATCCCCCCTGGCTTTATAAAATATAATGCTTGTTGTTATCGGCTTAAAACACTTATGCACGTCCACCCTCCAGGTTGAGGATAAGTGCTTACAAAATTGTTCTTGCCGGTAGCAAAATACTGTTCTGTTTCTCCACCATCATGTATAAGGGTTAGGGTGTTCCCAGCGAGGCTCCACTGCCCCTTCCCGCTTACAGGGATCTCCTCTGTGGAATAAAGACCAGCATCCGTAACAGTAATGCCAGTGTTAACACCACTATAGGAAAACTGACCATTAACATTAAAAGTGTATGTACCTGTACCAGTTACGGTGACCGTAATAGTACCGCCAGGGTATACTTCTGTATATGGATCACATGAAAGGCTGAAGTTCCAATTACCAGCTATTGTCGAACTGTCTCCGTCACCTCCACCACCACCGGACAGTGCAGCTGCAGTTCCTGCTACGGCGGCGGCTCCGGCAACACCAGCCCCGATCAGAACGCCGGCACTGAATCCTGTTTCACCGGCCCCGGCAGTTACGGTACAGCCCGAGGTCGCTGAAGCAGCCAGGTCGCTTGCCCCGGCGGCTTTTTCTGATGTATATAAACCGCCCGCCACCATGCCGAATCGAAGCCCTGATTCGACTTTGTTCATGACGATGTTGTCAGAGAAACCGGGAAGTCCGGACGGGACCTGGTCCAGCTCCATACTGACCGTGACGTTTTTTTCTTTATCGATATTCTGCCAGGCAGGCAGGCCGACCGTTAAATCCCTGTTCATCAAAAACGGCCGGCTCTTTACTATTTCGTTAGCTTTGTTAACTGCAAGAAACAGGTATTGAATCTGTCCGGTAGATGAAGACGGGGCGGGAAGAATAGCGGAATAGCTGTATCCCCGATCACTTCCCCCGGTATGCATCATTGCCACAAATACAAAGTCCGCTTCGCCAGCGGCTTTAAAGTAGCATCTGGCCCGGTCTATGCCGGCAGGATCCTTGATGTTGACGTCTACCTGGATGCGATTTGCCGGAATAAAATATTCAGGCGGCGTGTGAGACATCTCGGCTTTACTGCTGCTCGCATACGGACCACTGCTCACTCTGTCGTTTGCAAATGTACTGCCGGGTTCAGGCGTGGCTTTAAAAAGTATGTTTTCAGTTCCAATGTCAAGGGTGCCCGAAATATTTAGTCCGTTATCTTCTTGGAATTTTTTTAGGGCCTGCCTGGTCTTAGGCCCCATTGTCCCATCAACAGCCCCGACGCTATAGCCCTTTAAAGACAGTTCTTTTTGAATGTCGTAAACTGAATGGCTTTTGTCCTCAACGGAAAACGCTGAAAATGCATTCAGTATGAGTATTAAAAAAACAAAAAAGAAAACAAAATACTGGCATTCAACACGTCGAATCCTATACATGATATTTTGCTCCTTTTATGGGATTGGTTTTATTTAGGCAACGCTGCATTTCGACATCCAGATTACTTCCCAGGACGCAAACAGGCACTATGACGAGAAAAACAAAGTGATCAGAATATCTTTTCGAGGATGAATGCATTCATGACGATTGCCTTTCACCATGACGATTGCCTTTCACATAGATTGTGTATTTAATCAATTAAATAGCGAGGGAAACATATTATGAACAATGATTAATGTCAATTAAAAAAAGGGAAAAAAGTGGGGACGTCTATGATTTTATGCGTTTCTTCAGCACTACGGGGAGAAACGCATAAAATCATAGACGTCCCCTTATCCCACGTCCCCTTATCCCACCGTCCCCTTCCCCTTATCCCATATTCCGAGCAAACTGCATGTTCAGCCAGTCAAAGGTCAGGTCCAGCCAGTCTTCGTAATTCCCCATGGCACAGTGGTCGTCGTCTTTGTAAAGCTTTAAGAACGACGTCGGTACTTTCATGTTCAGCTCGATCGAGTCCCTGGTACCGGTCAAGGTGTCGTTTTCGCCGTTGATGATCAAGACGGGGATTGTTATCTTGCGGTAGAGATCGTTTTTCTCGAATGACAGCGCGCCAGTCGCCCGGCGCAACGCGTGCAGGCTTTTGGCTCCCAATACTTTTTTTAACGCGGATACGAATATCTCCGGCATGCCGATGGCGTTGCCGAATTTGAAGGCATAATGCAGGGGCGCGCCGCAGACCACGGCACAGTTTAAATTCGGACTCACGGCCGCCATACGCGCGGACCAGTACCCGCCGAAACTGACGCCGACCATGGCGATCTTGCCGGCGTCCACCTGGGGATGGCCGGCAAAGTAGTCGATGACGCCTTTATAGATCTTTTCCGATGCTGCCGACATGGATTTGGTATAGGCATACGTGCCCGGCATTTCCATTACGAAAACACCCATCTCGGAATCTTTGTATTTTTGAAGGGGAATGAGTATCTCCTGAAGGGTACCTTCCAGCCCGTTGGTGATGATGATCATGGGGCCCTTCTTGTCACCTTTTGGAAAACGCACATAACCGTCAACTTTTTCGCTTTCAATCTCGAGGCGAAGATACTCCAGCCCCTCTTCGTACATGGGCACGATCTGCGCAAGCATCTCTTTGGCCTTGTGGTATGCCTGCATCCTGAGCGGAGAATCTCCAGGAAAAGCGGAAACCGTGTAATATGTTATCGCCTTGGCCAACAGATCTCTTATTTGATCACGGTTGGTTTCTCCTCCCGCAGAAAACGACGTCTCAGCCTTTTTTTCATATTCTGCGGCAAAGGCATTCCAGTATGCGCACCATTCGGATTCTTCGAATGTCTTGATGCTGTCAAGCTGGCGCGTAAAAACATCCGTGTCCAATCTGCCCATGTTGGCGTAACGGAGTCTGAATAATTTGGGCAGGAAAAAGCGTACCCCCAGAATCCCGGCGGCTTTTTCCGTCCGCCGCGTCAGCATGCATAAGGTGACGAAGACGTCTTTTAATAACATGGGTTCCCCCTTTTCATTACTGCATGATTTCCCTGAGCCAGGCCGTTACCGGCGGAACAACCTCGCCCACATTGTTGGTCATCACCAGGTGTTCCGTGTCCTTGAGCAGAAGATATTGTTTCCGGCAGGTCAACCGGTTGTATATGCCCTCGACATACGCCTGCGGAAATATATTGTCGTTGCCCGCGTGTATCAGCATGACCGGAACGTTGATTTGCTCCACCGGTTTGGCCAGGTCTGTGCGCAACAGTGAATTCAGCGCCCTGAAGGTGACCCAGGAAACGGCCAGGGGATCGGTTTTAAGCAGCGTTGCGGCATCCGTGCCGTCGGGGAATTTCTCCTTTTTAAGATCAAGGTACAGGGAAACCGGGATCGAGTAGCCTGCATACAGGTTCATAAGAAACCTGGCCGCCGGAACCAGAAATCGTGGCGGCCGGATGGTCGACAGCACCAGGTTGTCTTTCCCGTTCAGGTCGGCGATGTTGTGGCAGACAACGGCGTTTAATGAATCGTCGCGGGCAGCGGCGTAGAAGGCGACCATACCGCCCTGGCTGCTTCCGGCCAGGGCGACCTTGCCGCCGAACCGTTTACGAGCGTATTTCACAACCGCCAGGGTGTCGTCGACCAGACCGTTGATGGTGTAATCTCCGCGTGGCCCGCTGCTCTGTCCGTGACCCCTCGGGTCGAACCCGATCAGGTTGAACCCCTGCTTGTACATGTCATATCCGAATTGCGCGTATACCTGGGCGTAAGCCGTGGTACCGGGAATGCACACCAGGCTGGGCGCACCTTTGCCGGCAACGGCCACAATCAAATGAAGCCTGTACCCGTTGGCGTCGATATAGGTTTGCTCCATGACCGATCGATCAACCTTCATCTTCATCCGTTTGATCATGATGTCTTCATATTCCCGGAGGGCTGTCTCGTCGGGAAGCTTCCGGTTCTGGTAAGCGCGGCTGATTGCGTACCAGACGATATGGAAAAGGCCGATAAGGAAAATGACAATAAGAACAATTGTTTTTATCATGTAACGTCTCCTTTGAGGTATGAATCAGTCCAGCGGTTTGCCGAAAATGTTGCGGTATTCAAACTGGTCATGGCTGGCGATAAGCCTGACCTTATCGCCATGCTCCTGTACAATCTTTTTCAGCCGGTCGACTTGAACCATGGCCCGGCTGAAATTGACGTGGGCCACGCGCCGGAAGGCCCTGACCCCGAAGGACGCTTTGCCATTCTGACGAAGCTCCTCCTTGACATAATAAGCATCGCCGCAATGAAGAACCCAACCGGCTCCGGTGTCCACAGCCACACCGCACTGACCGCGCGTATGACCCTGCAGCGGGACAAGACGGATCTCGGGCGGCAGTTCCGGTATGTTTGCGATGCATTCGAAGCCAAACCATTTTTCATCGGATAACGCCTCATGAACGATCCACCTGGGGCCATGCGAAAAGTGGCATTGACGATAGCGTTCTTTTTCTGAAAACACTTTGGGGTGTAATACCGCTTCGCGTTCAGCCGCCAGCACATGCACGCTGGCTTCCGGAAAGTCGGAAAGGCCGCCGGCATGATCGCGATCCAGATGGGTACAGATAATGTGACGGACATCTTCCGGCGCAAAACCCAGCTTCTCGATTTGACGTATAGCCGGTTGATCAGGATCCGGCCGGGTATTTAACAGCAATTCCCCAGGCCCTAACCGGCCGGTATCCGCCATGTCCCTGGTGCCGAAACCCGTATCTACCAGCACAAGCTGATCCCCTGTTTCAATGAGCATGCAGATCGCCGGCGATCGATCCAGACAGGACACGAATAAGCCGGCGCCTCTGGGATACATGGTGGCGCAGTTCATATAATGAATTTTCATGCCAGCCTCCCCTTTTCACAAACACAATTTTTGGTAATTAAGCAGTGGATCAAAATCGGTTTTTTCTTGAGCGTGCTCCAACTTCCAGCGGTTGTCAATAAAAATTTGAGCGTGCTCAAAAAATGTTGATTTATGCATCCGGATTCATTATTTATAGGGGTATGGAAAATGTCAGAGAAAAGATACTGGATGTATCGCGGGAATTGTTTCTTGCCCAGGGATATCAAAAAACCACCACCCGGCAGATCCTTGCCAAAGCAGGCATAAAAAACGGCACCCTGTATCATTTTTTCAAAAACAAGGAACAGATTTTCATGTACCTGGCAGCCGGCTTGTTCGACGAGGCATCACGGGTGGTTGACGAATTGGCAGGAAAAGATAACAGCCCTGTTTTAAAATATGCGATTGCAATGATCCTGGAGTTTTACGCGGTCGAAAAACATGAACGACTGGCGGAACTGTTTTATGAGGCTTACAAGTCATGGACTGTTTTGGCGTTTCTGACACAAAAAGGAACCCGGAAAAATAAAATGCTTTTCGAATCCTTTAATCCCGGTTTTACGGATCAGGACTATTACGTCCGGACCATGGCCATAAAGAGCTGTATTTCCGGTTTTATCGCGGAACGATATCAGAAAGGGGAAATCTCATATCAAGATAAAGCAACGACCATTCTGGAATTGTCCCTGTCTTTGTTCAACGTTCCCAAAACGGATATCAAGACCACCATAAAAAAATCGAACGACATCATAAAAAAGAAAAAGATCATTATTTCCGGTTTTAAAATATAGGGCACCTATAGTTTTCAAGGGTTTGCGGGATTGGATGGCTTAAAAGGCCCTTTCTGCCTCTGAAAAGGACAGTCTAAGCTTTTTTATTTCTGGATTCCGGGTCAAGCCCGGAATGACGAAGGAAGGTATGGATCTCGGATCGGGGTCCGGCATGACGAAGGAAAGGACGACCCCAGCCGGAGATATTGACAGGCAGGGCCGACATTGCTATCAGTACACATACAAAATCTCTTATCAGCTCAGTAAGTTTGTCGTCCGGCCCCGTTTGTGATTACAGAAGGCGGGGGGATTTTCAAATTTTCATAGTATAAGGTGAAACAATATGACAAGTCATAAGCAGGTCAGCGCTTTTTGCGATGATATTATCTCCAATATGGATGCCGTGGAAATTGCCCGCCACATTGCCGCTGGAGAAATAAAAGCATCAGAAGCAGTTGAAGCTTCAATTTTGCGGGCAAAAAAAGTCGACCCCGAACTTAACGCCATTGTGACTGAAACATTCGAAGACGCCCTTGAAAAAGCAAAAGCCCCTGTTAACGATTTCTTTTACGGGGTTCCGTCCTTTATTAAAGATAATGATGAAGTGAAAGGTTTTCCCACGCTACAGGGCTCGCGGGCTGTGGCCAAGGTGCCTTCGCCTGAATCCAGTCAATTCGTCAGGCAGTTCCTTTCGACCGGGTTAATCAGCCTTGGCAAAACATCACTGCCGGAATTTGGCTTAACGGCTACGACCGAGCCTTTGGCGTCCGGCCCGACACGAAATCCCTGGAATTCTGATTTTTCCACGGGCGGTTCCTCCGGCGGAAGCGCCGCATTGGTGGCGGCAGGCGTTGTTCCGATTGCTCATGGCAATGACGGCGGCGGCTCCATCAGGATCCCCGCGTCCTGCTGCGGGCTTGTCGGTTTAAAGCCGAGCAGAAACAGGCTGGTAAACATGGAGGCCGGAAAATATCTGCCCATCAATATTCTGCACGAAGGCGTTCTTACCCGCACGGTCCGGGACACGGCTCATTTTTTTCATGCAGCCGAGCAATTTTACAAAAACCCAAAGTTTCCTGAAATCGGACTTGTTGAGCACCCCGGCAAAAAACGTCTGAAAATCGGTATTTTTACAGATTCGCCGTATAGCGAAGCCTGTGACAAGGATATCGCGGAAGCGGTTTACAGTGTGGGCAAAGACTGTGAGCGCCTGGGGCATAAAGTAGAGGAAATCTCTTCTCCGGCGACAAAACAGATGGGTGATGATTTTATCGTTTACTGGGGGATGCTGGCGTTTTCAATTAAACATTTCGGCGGCCTGTTTTTCGGGAAAGGGTTTGACAAAACAAAAGTCGAACCCCTTACATCCGGTTTGAGCCGGTATTTTTTTAAAAAATCATACAAGCTTCCGCTTTTGCCCTTTCGCATGATGCAGTTTACCCGGCTTTATAAAAAAATCTTGGAAGAATATGATGTGCTTCTGTCTCCCGCCCTGGGGCATGAGCCGCCTGAAATCGGTTATATGGGCCCGGACGTGCCTTTTGAAACTGCGCTTGAAAGGCTTGAAAAATTTGTGCCGTTTACACCGCCGCAGAACGTTACCGGAACCCCGGCCATATCATTGCCGTCAGGCCATCAGACGTCAAACGGGCTGCCGGTTGCGATACAATTCGCAGCCGGGCTTGGCCAGGACAAAACCCTGCTGGAACTGGCTTTTGAAATCGAAGAAGCCAGGCCCTGGCCACTTATCGGATAGTTCCGTGGCTCATGTGGCTATAAGTTTAAACTGAGAAATACAACCGGGGTCGGACCAAACCAACAGCCTGATCTAAAACAAGACACACGAAATACGGGGAACAGTATATCTGTTTCAAATCTATTGCCTGCAGAAAATAAGTATCATGGATGTCCCCGGAATACCTTTTCTGTTTTTTTTATCTCTTTGATAATGTCCTGTCAAACCCCGCCTGAAAGGACCATCAACATGTGGTGGCCTCAACAATATTGACATACAAGGCCGTCCTTGCTATAAATGGTGGCCATAAAAGCAAGTTCTTATCCTTGATGGTTTGGGGGAGGGGATTCCGTCCCACATCGAGATCCCCGCCAACGTCTTCTGAGACATGGCGGGACCGCCTTGGTTATTCGAGGGCTCGGGACATCCGGATCACAAGCACCCGGGTACGGCTGCAGCCAGACCCGCATAAAACAGGAGGGAGGACGGTATAGTGCGACGCCAGGTATTCATGTTTCTGATTCTTCAAGCATTTCTCACGGTTCTGGTCTTCGCCGTTGGCTTGTTGGCGGGCCAATGGCGCGTGCTGCACCCGTTTGGAGAATCCATAGCAGCAAGGAACCGGACCCAGTACTTGGCTGCGCATCTCGACAAGGCCCAGCGCGAAAAGATACTGTCCAGCTACTACGCTGACGGGGCGACTGCCGACACGATTGGGAAAAGCCTATGGAATGTGCCGTACGCGATTGCGCCTTTTGTGGGTACCGCTGCGTGTCCAGGCGAGTACGGCAGCGGGGCGATCAACTCGATGCTGTGCCGGAACTCGGAGCAACTCGCGATTCCGCGACCCCGCAACGAGTACCGGGTGTTCATCGTCGGCGGGTCCGCGGCTTTCGGTGTGGGTGCACCTTCTCAGGAACGCACGATTGGCGCGTATCTTGAGCGGGAATTGGCACGGGGGCTCCGCGAGGTGTTTGATGACGAAATGGTCGCCAAGGTATGGACCCTTGCCACCCCGGGTTGGTGCTCCACGCACGAACGGATCATGATCGAGAACCGAATCTGCGAGTTTTCCCCACACTGGGTGTTCGCTTTTTCCGGGATCAACGAAGTCCATTGGGGTAGCCGCGGGGAGAACGTCATGTGGTTCCGGACTTTAGATGACAACAACGTGTTTCAGCTCCTGTCTCAGCTGCAGTGGAAAGCGGCGGGGACGCCTTTGGTCGACATTCTCCCAGTCCCAGAAGCAGCAGTTGCCCCGCAACTCGTCGCGGATCGACTGGGCCGAAACGTGGCATCGTCGGCATTTGCACTGTCTGCTGTCGGGGCCCGGTACACGTTCGTGCTGCAGCCCACGCTCTATTTGACCGGGAAAGAACGGACCAAGTGGGAGAAGCGTCGTCACGGGCTCGAGTCCCCGAACTACTTCTCGCTATGCTATGAGGCTATGCGTCAGTCGCTGGGAAAAATACAGGCCTGCAATTTCTCGTGGCTTGACTTGACCCCCGTGTTTGACAACTGCACCAGCGACGTCGGCATATTCCTTGACAACTACCATCTGGGCGACCGCGGAAACGAGTTGGTGGCGAAAGCCATGGCCAACACAGTGCTGGTGGCACTATCGAAAACACCCGACGCGCTGCGGGGATCCGGGGTTGCGGCCGAATGACAGATTGCCGAGCCATTCACGCGTGGACCTTCTCTCCGTGACGGCCTGTCCACGGTCGTGAACATCGGCTGTTCGAAGAAGTTGTGGTAGCAGACCAGCACGACCCGGCCGCTGGCGAGGAATGCCTGCAGGTAGTTTGCGACCGCCAGGCCAGGAACAAGTAGTGAACAGGAACAAGTAGGGGACGTCTTTAAATAATTAAGCAACTTGCTTCCGCCTTCCCTTTTGTTATTTTTTTCATATGCCAGGAATTGGTATCTCCGGGGTCGGGCCAAACCAACATACTGATTCATAAACGATAACACCTCAAAAATAAGGCATAGAGTACCTTTCTTGCCCCTGAAAAGTACAGTCTACGCTTTTTCTTATGGAAGGCGAAAAGCCTTCCGCTACATTTATTTGCAAATTTTGTAATTTCAAATTACTGTTTTTCGTTATATTATAAAATTAATAAAATTTTCCCGATTACACGAACATATCAAGGAGAACAATGATGCAAAAAAACCGTTTACACATCAAGGTCGTCCTTTTTCTGGCTGCTTCGTTTGTTCTGATCAGCACCCTTGCCCTGGCCGGCGGCGGGATAAACTGGAAGGTGACTGTTACAAACGATACGAATTACAAATGCAAAGTAACCGTGTCGAAGGATAAATTTACTACCCTTGAATGGATGGGGTGGCGAACATTAGAACCCGGGCAGCAGACCACCTTTGAAACCGGATCTTTATGCCCCTGTGGCATAAAGGGAGGGGTTTACGATGCGAACAGCAAGACATGGAAGAAAACCCGCACGGTAAACATCGGCCTGGCAAACGAGATAGACGAGAACGCGGAATACTGCTCGGCTGGCTGCTGGGACAGTTCCTGGAAACTTTGCCGGAAAGCGGGCACCGACGCCGACTCAATGAGAGAGAAGGATTTCAGCTGGTGCAAAAACTAAAAGCGCCGCTTGCTTAGATATCTAACAACCATTTCTCCAAACCAGATAACCGTCAGTAATATCAGAAAGACATCCCCGTAGCGGGCGTAAACAGACCGCTCTTGGGACCCGACTGGGGTCGGACAAAACCAATATAAAACAACATCAGGATAGAATTATTTCTGTTATTTCGTTGAAAGTACCCAGCCTCATGGGCGGCCCCCATCCGCCGGTTCCCTGATTTACATATATTTTCGTGTTGTTAAGTTTATAAACGCCTTTTAAAAAAGGCTGATGTAAATCAACAAGATATGTAAAGGGCCATATCTGTCCCCCATGTGTGTGCCCGGCCAAAACAAGGTCTGCTCCATATTCGGAAGCTTTTATGGCCGTGACTGGCTGATGGGCAAGAAGAATTTTCTTTGAGCCGTTATTTATTCCGGCAAGTGCTTTTTTGCAGTCAGAAGCAAATTTGCTCCCGAATGTTTTTGCTCGATAGTCAGTAACGCCGGCCAGGTAAAAAGAATCGCCGCCGGCCCTGATTTCAATATTTTCATTATTAAGTACTTTAATACCGGATTCTGCAATCGCCCGGGTCCATTTTTTAACGCCGTTGTAATACTCATGGTTTCCGGTTACAAAATAAACGCCTTTTTTTGCTTTCAGGTTTTTTAAAGGGCTGATCTCGTCTATAAGATTTTCAAGCGGGCCGTCTGCAATATCCCCTGTTATCGCGATCATGTCAGGCTTTAATTCGTTCACCCGGTTAACGATCCGGCTCAGCGCCTTTCCTGTCATCATCTGGCCAATGTGGAGATCGGATATCTGAACAATTTTAAAACCTTTGAATATTTCAGGCAGACCGTCGAGTGAAATATTTATTTTAGTTACAACCGCGTCGGTGTAATAATTTTTAACGCCAATGAAAGATAAACCCAAAACCAGTGCTGAAACCCCGCAGACGACAATCCTGAAAATAAATTCTCTTCTGTCCGGATTGGCGATGCTCTCTTCTGTACCCGGGAGTTTCGAATAAATAAAAACAAGTAAATGAACGACATCCGTAAAGAGAAAGGCAAAGAAAAACAGCATCATTATACCGAGCCAGAAATAAGCACCCCACAAAACCGGATAAGAAAACTTAAGCGGCAGCATCCGGTAAGCGATCTCGGCAGCCGGAATTGACAGGCACAGCACGACTAAACATAATGTCCCGAAATATTTAAACGTGCTGCTCAGGCCGGTATCACTTACCATTTTAATCCATAAGTAGTAATGAATTGAGGAAATGACCAGAATTGAGACACATAAGAAAATAATTAAAGCCAGCGTTTTAGACATATTTGTATCCGGGGAGATCGTTCTCTTCTGATATATAATTTATAAAAAAACGGCTCTGACGAAAAAACCAGCCGGGGCAGGACCAAACCAACAGTCTGCTCTAAAACAAGATACACCTCAAAACCACCGAAAAACAAGGATTAGAGTGCCCATCAACATGTGGTGGCCATAAAAGCAAGTTCTTATCCTTTCCTTTATGATAAGTTTGCGTATTTCGCAGTATTTTTCTCCAATATTTTGTAGTTTGTAATCCGTCAAAAACAATAACCTGCTGAATATTATTGATTATTCTTTTCGGCATGATTAATGCTCTAAAGATTACGATAAGATAAGAAGGTTGCGGTATCCTTTTGCAAGCAACCATAACAGCAACATTATTAACTGGAGGATGAGAGGATGAAGAAAAAATGTTTGTTTGGTAAACTGGCAGTATTGTCAATGCTTACCCTGTTTCTGTTTGTTCAGGCAACCACCGCATTCGCATTTGCGCCCGAGCCGCCGCCTCCACCATATTCCAAAACGACCCCGGATAATCAATTCTGCGTTGTCTCGTATAATGTTGCCGGCCTGCCTGAACCACTTTCAGGTAGCGAGCCGATTACGAACACGAAGCCAATCGGCGAAAAGCTGAATGCCTTTGACATCGCCCTTGTTCAGGAAGACTTTGCCTATCATATTGACCTGGCAAAAGGAGACGGCCACCCCTATGACTCCGGATATATTTTTATGGGAGATGGCCTCAGCACATTTTCATACTGCCCATTTACCAACTTCACTCGTGAGGCATGGTTGGTATGTTATGGTGTTTTTGGTCACTTGAATGATTGCCTGACGCCTAAAGGGTTCACACGTGCGACCCATGAACTGGCTCCCGGTGTATTTATAGACATCTATGATCTCCACATGGACGCTGGCGACAGTCAGGGAGACTTCGACGCCAGAAGGATCCAGGTCAATCAGCTTATAAGGCGAATTCTGTCAGCCTCCCAAAGTAAAGCCCTTATCGTGGCCGGTGATTTCAATATGAGTTACAGCGGGGAAGGTGATGTGCTGCTCGGTAAGCTCATGGATGATACCGGATTACTTGACGCAAGGCGGGAACTGGGGATTGGTGGTGACAGGATTGATAAAATACTCTATAGAAGCGGCACAGATGTAACCCTTATTCCGGTTAACTATACTGTAGAGTATGATCATTTTAAAGATAGCAGCGGCGATCAATTATCTGACCATACAGCCATATCAGCGCTGTTTCAGTGGGAGTAGCAAAAAAACAGGAGCGCAGTCTCGCAATTATGTGAGACTGCGCTTTACAATTCGGAATTCCAGGAATTCTAAAACCGGGTTTTGATCCAGCGGATGACACCGCCCAGAATCGGAATCTGTTCATATATCAGGGCGGTATCCCAGTAATCCTGATGAAACACGATTTGCCCATGATTATTGAACCGCACATGGGACATTCCCACGGTCTCAATAACGTTTTCAAGATCCTTCTCGAGAACCAGGTGCATGACCCAGCGGAAATAATAATCGCCTTCCGAATCAACCACATCCACTATTTCAAAACGGCAGGAATGAACACTTTCAATGCTTCCCAGAAAATAGGTTTCCATGGCGTCCAGGCCCCGGACGTGTTTAAAACCGTCGGCAAAAAAAGCATCCGGCGCATACAGCTCCCGTAGCCCGGCGCGGATGTTGTCCCGGGAAAAATCAGCGTAGAATCTCCGGAATTTTTCGATCGCCTCCCGGGCCGCGGGCGCGCCCGGATTAAAATCCGGGGTACGGACCGGATCCGTATCCGCCAATGCTTTCTGATAATCCGGTGAAATCCGGAAAGACCGGTGTTCCGGGGAACACCCGGTCAAGCTGAAGACTGATATGATGAACAGAAGCGATAAACAATTTTTCATGGTGGAATGCTCCCTGTTTGTTAAATGCCCATCCGCCGGGCGGCGGGATGCGAACATCAAAAAAGGTTAGTATGTGCAATGATCCATCGATCCACTTCCAGCCAGCGGTCAAGAAGCCATTTTTTGCGTTTCTGATGATCTTCGGGAATTTCCCCTGACGCGATCCGGCGAAAATGCACATGAATCTTTTTCCCGATCAGATCGCCGCGCCAGAACTGCTTGAAATCCGCTGCGCCTTCAAAGCCGGTATGGGTACAGATAAGGATATCGGCGTCGGGTGCACCCTGAATGGCCGCAGAAAAGCCGCCCATGCGCGGTGGAAGCACGTTCTGCATGGCATTGATGCGTGACAGGATTTCCGGAGATTCGGTTGTGGATAACTTCGCCCTGATTTTTTCCAGCTTGCGAGGATAAAAACGGGTGCCCTCGGGATAAATCAGCACGCCGTCCCGTTTTCCCATACCGGTTGACAGTTCGCGGATGGCGCTCAACTGCCGTTCCGTGTGCTGTCCGCTCCGGTCCACAAAAACATTGGGCAGGCGGTTGCCGACCACATCCAGGCATGGATCCCACAGCAACTCCTGCTTGAGTACGAACCGAAGGAGCAGGTTGTGCGTATTGGCAATGAGGACCGAAGCCAGAACCGTATCCGCCGAGCTGGCATGGCGGATCAGGAGAATGATGGGACCGGGAAAGGCGCACGCGATGTCTTCCGCCTTGATCGACATGGAGAAGATTTTCAGGGAACCGTACAGCAGGGCATGGGCCCAGCGGCCCTGGAGCCATGCATTCTGCCGGCTAAAGCGTTCCCTGCCGATGCCCATGAAGGCGCCGCTGATCACCCATGAAAGAAAAGCACCCATGAGTCCAAGCATTTCGCAGTTCAGATACAGCAGAAAAAAAAGGACGCATCTGGTGCGCGGCCAGGATGCGCGATGGGGTAGAAGCAGATCCGGTATGAGCGTGGATAGCGCAATTACGGGAAACCCCGCGGTGACAATGCCCCATAAAAGAAAACACAGGGGAAAGGAAATCAGTCGCCGCCTCCAGACTCGAAAGAACCGCGCTTCAACAGGATCGGTAATCATGACGTGTCCATTCCTCCAATGGATGCTACCGTAATAACAAAAAAGAAGATAGCCGTCAAAAAGCAAGTCGTTTTAATAAACGGTTTCATCGTGCTCCCCCTGCCCTGTCTTTTTTGTTCAAAGCGATATTAAGCGGTCCATGTCAGTTGCGTTTCGGCAAATATTAACGATAAGTTATTTGATGTGAATAAAACATATTAACATATGCATCTAAGATTTTTCTTCACAAAAGGGCCTGCCTGATAAAAAAAGATATTTTTCTCTAAAACGATCTGCGTACAAAATTAACCAAAAGAAGGTTTAGAACGCCCTTTTTAAATCTGAAAAGAACGTGTTAAGATTTTTTAAGGTGTTAGGTTATATGGAATGGGGTCAATTTTTCTGGACGCCGGATCGGAGGCGGGGTGAAGAAAAAGAAAGCCTGATGATGATTGAACATTGACACCCTCCGTGTTATGTTTTTAAAAACTGAACCCTTTAAGGCTCTTCAATGACATGATGAGAGACAACAACAAACTTTTTGAACTGACTGATACCGATTCTCCTGCTGAGACCCTGGCCGAGATAAAATATATCCTGCATTTGATCGACCCTGATTTGGATCCATCGCCCATCGAAAAGATATTCAGGGATATCATCCTCATCTTTACCGGGAAATTCCCCGGATACCGGGCAGCCAACACAAAATATCATAACCTTGAGCATACCTGTTCTACGGCTCTTGCTGCTGCCAGGCTCATTCATGGATTGCATGTCCAGGATGCGGTTTTTTCACCCCGGCTTGTTCAGCTTTGCCTGATCGGCGCGCTTTTTCACGATACGGGCCTGATCCAGACCGAAAAAGAAGTGGCGGGTACCGGGGCCCAATACACCATCGGTCACGAGAATCGCTCAATCGCCCTCATGGAGAAATATCTCTCTGGAAACGGATATTCCCGTGAGGACATCCGCGACTGTGGCCATATGATCAAGTGTACGGAACTCGCCTTTAACATGGACGATATCCCGTTTGCGTCTGAAGAAGTCGGGACCATGGCCAGAATCGTTGGCACCGCCGACCTGGTCGCCCAGATGGCGGACAAAAATTACCAGGAAAAACTCCCCCTGCTTTTTCTGGAGTTCCAGGAAGCCGGAATAAAAGGATTTGAGACCCCTCTGGAGCTTTTTAAAGAAACCGAAGGCTTTTATCGATCGATCGCACGTAAACGAATGAAAAATGAACTCAACGGCATTTCTTCGGCAGCGCTTTATCATTTCAGGGACAGGTGGAATATCGACCGGAACCTTTACGAGGATTCAATCAAGTACAATATAAGGCTGATGAAGGAAACGGTGATGGAGTCGCTGATGCAGCTTTCCATTGTTTCAGGGCCGGATAAAGAATGATGGCTTCGTAAAAAATTCAAGATCAAGGCGCGCAAATCCTGAGGAATGCAACAACATACATAGAAGTACGTGAAATTCCGAATGATGCAGCGCAACGAAGATATTGAACTTTTTACGAAGCCATCAGGAAAAGATATGCTGCACGGGCTGAATCCCGAGGGCTGACGGGTGAAAGGTTTCGACGATACCCTTTTTATATTTGCCGGTTTCCGGATCGCGTTCGTCCAGGTTGATGATGTCTATTTTCTTATAACTGCCGTCTTTCTCTTTTTCCAGGATGCAGACCAATGGCCTTTTTCTAAAATCTCTGCTGGGAGAACTGACGACCAGGGCGAGTTCGCCGGTTTTAAGCTTCAGCAGGGTGCCGACCGGGTATACCCCAAGAATACTGATGAGCACCTTGATGAGGGTGGGATCATAGTGTTTTCCGGCACGATCGAACATGTAGCCAAGGGCTCGGTCAGGACTCAGCAGGTATTTCCTGTAAGCCCGCGCTGATGTTAAAGTGTCATATTTGTCTGCGATGGAAATAATTTTGCCGAAAAGGGTCATCGGTTTTTTCCAGCCGGCATGGGGATAGCCGGACAGGTCGTATCTCAGGTGATGCTCAAACATCGGCACCATGATTCTGGCCTTGCCTTCAGGGGATGCATTGAGCCTTAATAACAGTCTTGCGCTGTTCAGTGAATGCGCTTCAACAAGTTTCAGCTCGCTGTCGGTCAGTTTATCCCTTTTATGCAGAATTTCGGCGGGGATTTCAATTTTCCCAAGGTCATGAAAAAGGGCACATATGCCAAGGCTGACGATATTGCGACGCGAGAGATTGATGCGCCTGCCGATGCACATGGACAGCATGGCAACATTCACTGAATGCGTATAGGTGTAGTCGTCAAATACCCGGAGTGTGCTGATGGCAGCATAAACTTCGTCATCCTCGATAAGATGCGTCGTCATGCCCTGGACAACCCGGACGGTTTTCCGTATACCCACCTCACGCTTCCCGTCTTTTAACTTCTGGGCGACTTCTTCGAGAGAGGCCCTGGCATAAGTGTAGTCCTTTCTGGCCCGTTCCATCCGTTCTGCCTTGTCCTTGTAAGAGGATTCACTGTCATCCTGAGGCCTTTCCGTTTTTTCGATCAGTTCAACCCATTGGATGTTTTCAGCCTCAAGGCAGTCTGTAATCCAGGCCAGCGGTTTCGGCTTTTGTTCCGCACTGTCCAGAAGACGCATGAACGCCAGGATCTCTTTTGCAGAGGCATCCGTGATAGCTTCGCGCAGACGCACGCCCTCCAGGCCGCGGGTACTGAAATAACGTATGATGTTATCAAAAAGACTCTTTGTAGTTCTGGTGTAGCTGAGTTTTTCATCATCAACATACAACTGGTCATTGGAGATTTTGAACGTCAATGCGTCATCATCAATGCAGTTTTTTATGGACCTGGAAAATTTTTCAATTCCCTCTTTAACCAGCGTATGGTTTTCGTTGTGAATTCGTGCCATCTGGCCCAGGCTGTAGAAGTTACGCAGGAATTCTTCAAATCCCGAATAGGCCTTGCTTTTTTCACCATCAGACATTGGTGTCTTCTCCTGAGACATCACTTCAGGTCTTTATTTTATTCAACGCTTTCCTGAC
Organism: Desulfosudaceae bacterium; assembly: GCA_963674745.2. Lineage (GTDB taxonomy): Bacteria > Desulfobacterota > Desulfobacteria > Desulfobacterales > Desulfosudaceae > JBFMDX01. Next base: position 1,607,571 of record CAXXDV010000003.1, read on the forward strand.
CACCCCGAACCGGCTTTCTGACGCTTCTTGAACAGCACCCGCTGCTTCCGGCGTATTAATATAAGACAGGGCTTTGGCGGCGCCCTCACGGAAAACCGGTTTCCCTGTCCCCATAAAACTGTTCCATCCTTTGTTAAGGAGTATGTTACTCAAAAACGGCACGGACGTGTCAGAACCGCAACGGCCAAGGGCCTCAAAACAGGCTAGGATATGAGCCGGATCTTTTTTTCCGATATTTTCCTTTATATAATCCAGCAGCATATGCTCCAGTGCGCCGGACCTCTGCCTGGCAAAAGCCGCCAGGATACTGGCGCGTATTTCCTTACTGGGGTCATCAATGAATGAAAACAGCTTTTGAGCGTATTCGGGGTCCCTTTTAACCAGTTCTTTGATCGCATTTCTGCGCACGATGTCGGATGAATGATCGCACATCCTGAGAATGATTTGATTGATCTCTTCTCCTTGCAGACGATTGAGTATGGCCAGAAGCTTGACGCCCATCTTCTCACCATGCTTCTGTGCTATTTCTTCAAGAGGCCCGATGTCACGCCGGCTCTTTTTCACGACCACATCCGTGATCAACTGCTGTATCTCGGGTGAATTCCTCTGTACAATGACCGGCACCAGAAAAGGAACAACCTGAGGCGAAAAATAACGCAGCGCCTGTCCGAGCGCCTTTAACATATCAACTTCACTCGTTGGCACGTTCAGGAGTTTATCGCTGATAAGCTGAAGGATTTCAGGGCTGTTCAGGTTCTGAAAAAACCGCTTGATGGAAGGGCGCCGCCAATCCTTTTTAGCTAATTCTTTGGTGAAGAGATTATGCAGGGACTGAAACAATTTGATCACCAGTTCGATCTTATCCAGCTCAAGGGTTTTAACCGCCATTTCCGAGATGAAACCCAAAACCGCTTCGTATTTTTCAGGGTCGGACTGGCTGTTAAGTATAATCAGCAACAGGTCAAACAGGTCCCCGGTAATAATCCAGCTTTCTTCCTCTTCGACCATTTGCCGAAGTGTTTCATTATCGTCACCGGACAAACCCAGTTCGGCATCACCTTTTAAAATATCGGCTATACTTCGGGCATCAATTTCTTCTTTGTCAGACCCTTTCGGCTCCATGGGCCGGTCCGCTTCTCCTCCCGGTTCTTCTTCTTTTTGCTCAGTATCATCATCCTGAGATTCAGGTTGGGGAAGATTGGAAAAATCAATGAGCAGCATGTCCTGCCAGAAAATATCAACCGCCTTGAAATCAATGTATTCAAGTTCTTCATCTATCAGGTCGGTTACGATGTCTCCCTCGGCCTCTTCCAAAAACGATCTGTGATTATTAACGGTTCTGAAAAAAGAAGCGATCTCCTCCAGCGTAAGACCCTCTTTAAACTCAATCCATTTGATACCGTCACGATAGAGGAGTGTCGTAATATCTTCCGACGAGGCCTCCTGTGAAACCTCATAGATGATTTCAGAACTGCAAAGGAGACGGTCTTTTTCCACCGTCAGCCGCAAATCACCATGGTTCGTGAAAAAATTGCTGAATGCGTCAATTAGGTTTTCAAAAGATTTTATCGTATTTACATGATCCTCCGGATACAGGCCGTAATTCTTCCAGGCCAGGAGAAGAATCCTGGTTGCCTGCCTGGCATCCTGCAATTCATTATCCGAAAGGGATCTATGACCTTGATTTTCCTGTTGTTCCATTGTGTCTGCTTTTGTCATATAGTCAACAGAACTATGGTAAACGTTTATTCGACAAAATAAAAAACCACCAGCCCCACAAGGTGAATATTTAATGGTACGACATGAAAGCCTTTTTAGTCAAATGATTGCCGTTTTTGATCAAAATAAATTGGGGCGCACTAACCGGGGCCGGACCAGGTTAACATGCTGGCCTATGTTCCAACCTCACCGGCACATTCATCCAGCACCCAACGAACAGCAGCGGCCAGTTGATCCCGCCGAACCGGCTTCATCAAAAAGGCATTGATCCCCAGGGCCGTGGCCTTTTTTTCATCTATCTGCTGGTTGAAGCCCGTGCACAGAATAACGGGCAATCGGGGCCGGATTTTATGAATTTCGGCGATCAGCTGAACACCGGTCATTTCCGGCATGGTCATGTCGGTCACCATCAGGTCAAACGTATCCGGGGCGTTCCGAAAAGCTTCCAGGGCGAGCGGACTGCCAACGTGCGGCGTCACTTTATAACCGAAGCCGGTCAAGAGCGAATTCAACATGTCAAGGATACTGAGCTCGTCGTCAACCAGGAGAATATGTTCCGTTCCCCTGTTGGCCGAACCAGGCTTGTCCGCCGGCATTGGAGCGCACTCTGGGCCTGCCGCCGCCACCGGAAGAAAAACATGAAATGTCGCCCCCTGCCCGGGTGTGCTGGACACATCGATCAGGCCTTCATGCTCTCTGACGATCCCATAAGAAACTGACAGCCCCAGGCCGGTGCCTTTACCGATTTCCTTGGTCGTATAAAAGGGATCAAAGATTTTCATCATAACCGCCGGGTCCATCCCTGTGCCCGTGTCCGAAACAGACAGGTCGATGTAGTTCCCGGGCGCTATCTCCACACTCGGCAGTCGATCCCCAACAAGCTCAATTTCATTAAGCCCGATCGCAATTATGCCGACATCCGCCTCCATGGCGTGGTGAGCGTTCACGATCAGGTTCATCAGCACCTGATGGATTTGGCCGGGATTGGCCATCACCGGCCGGCAGGACGAATCAATATCAGCCCTTATCTCTATTGAGGTGGGTATAGAATGCCGGGTCAGGTCCAGTACCTCACGGATGATGTCCTGTATTTTGACGGGTGTTTTGTCGCTCTGCCGCTGCCGGCTGAAGGCGAGAATCTGTTTGACCAGATCGCTTGCTCGAGAGGCACTGCCCAGAATGGCTCGGGCATATTTTTGTTGTAGACTGTCGCCGCGCGTTATTTCCATGAGCATCTCAGCGTAACCGACGATCGGTGACAGGACGTTGTTGAAGTCATGCGCAATGCCGCCGGCAAGTGTTCCGATGGACTCCATTTTCTGGGCCTGCAGGAGCTGGGATTGGAGGCTGATATTTTCCATCTCGGCCCGGCGGCGGGCGGTGATGTCACGGAACGTCCAGATACGGCCGTAGTTTTGGCCGTCTTTGCCTACAACAGGCGCCGAATATCGCTCCAAAACAGTCCCGTCCTTCAGTGCGACTTCGTCCTGCAATGTCTCCTCCGGATGGTTGTAAAGAAAGGTAACCTGCGCCAGAAACGCTTCCGGGTCCTTTGTTGAATTCATAACATACTGGACCTGGGTCTGATCATCGTCATTGTCGGCGATATGTTGCGGGATTTTCCAGAGTTCAATGCTCCGTCGGTTTTGAAAGACCTTTTTCCCTCTGCCGTCAACCACCAAAAGGCCTTCAGTGGTGGTATTGGCCTGGGCCTCTAAAAGCGCGGCCTGCCGGCGCAACTCGTCTTCCGCCCGTTTCTGATCCGATATATCGCGGGCCACTGAATACGTCACCCCCTTTTCCGGCTTCGGGTGTGACACCCAACTGAGCCAGCGGTAGCTACCGTCCCGGCACATATACCGGTTAATGAAATTGATTACCCTTTCCCCTTTTTGAAGTTTCGACTCCACCATGTCTATTGTCTTCATGACATCATCCGGATGGATAAATTCAAGAAACGGTTTTGACTGGAGCTCATCTTCAGTAAAACCGAGCGTTTCCGTAAAGGCCGGATTGATCCTTATAAATGTCGAGGTCCGGATATCGGCAATGCATAGCATATCGAGGGACATGGAGAACACCTGCTCGAATTCTTTTCGGGCAAGCTGAAAGTAGATCAGAATCATCCCGATTGCGACAATAATCTCAATAAAGGCCCCCAGCAGGTATCCCCATGGGGCAAACCACTCCACGGGCCTCAGGAAGGGGTAATCGATCTTGTGAACCCCCCATATGATAAAAGCAATCCCGACAACGCTCGGAAGGATTCCGTCCACCGTTCTGTACCGGAGTATCATGATGCCGGTCCAGATGAAAACCATCCCGATAAACAGATAATTGGGAAGGCTTAAGAAAAGCAGGGTGGTGTCCGTCATGCCGCAGGCAAAAATCCACATGCCAATGGCAACTGCAAGATACACCCATAGCCGGTGCATGGACCGGTTGATAAAAACAAAGGTCCCGTACATCAGAAACATTCCGCTCAAGAGGGTGGTGATCTGGTTGCTGATCAACAGATACCGGGAATAGTCGTCGGGCCCGGCTGTAATCAGCACCAGCATCAATACGAAACGCAGGGTATATATGCACCACCCTATGGACCAGATGAACAGGTATTTCTGCCTGTCAACCGTATACAGGTAGAAGAAGGTCAGGGTCAGGACGACCGTTCCTGACAGCGTTGCGACAACCGAAGGTATCAGCCAGTTCATGTGTAAACGGTTTCTCCTTGAAGAGTTTTGCCCGTGGTGAGCGGGAAAGGCTGAATTTTATAGTCTATTAATATAAATAATCTCACAATAATCTGTATGAAGCAAGCAATAGGGGTCGGACCAGGCTAACTTAGGGTATTCCGGTATTCCGGGGACATCCATGATAAGTAAAGTCAAGGGAAAAAAAGAGTTTTCCCATCCGCCAAAGAATACCCCCTGGTGGTTATGTTCCCGGTTCTCCGCGTAAGCTCTTTTTAATCTGTGTCTATTCGATCGACGGTCTGCCGCGACCAGACATCCATTTGCTGTATCAGCCGCTTTATCCTTAATAAATAAAGCGGCGTCACAGAAGATTGAGTTTGGGTTAAAACCCGCCGGCCTCGAAACAGTATAAAAGATTGTATCTCGATCGGCTGTTCGATCACACAGTCCCCAAAACGCGAGGCCCGGCGGGAAAGCAACAGACGGATAAACCGTTATTTTATAAAATCTATGCCGCTTCCTGTTCTTCTCCTTTCGGCAGTTCAAACGTCTTTTGTCCTTTATCAACCGCAAGCATGTAGGCGACAAGCTTTCGTGCTACCGCCAGCGTGGCCCGGTTTTTATTGCCTTTCTCGATCTCTCGGGCATGCACCTCGGCCAGTTGCGGGTTCCAGTAAGGTGCCAGTTTGGCCGCTTCGACCAATATCGTTTGTAAATGTTTGTTTCGCTTCTTCGATATTGGGCCTCTCATATTTTTGCCGGCCGACTCTCTTTGAGCGCTGCATAACCCGCAATAACTGACAGCTTTCCGGGCCGATGAAAAACGGCCAGGATCTCCGATCTCCAGTGCCCAGGTCAGGGCCGTAACCTCTCCGACACCCCTGATGGACATCAGTCGATCCACCCGTTCTTTTATCTGCTCATTATTGCGGAGCACCTTTAACAGTTTTTTTTGGATATCGGTAAACATCTCATATCCGGATCGGGACATGCGCAGCAGGTTTATTACCGACTCGGGCACATCTTCCATGTTCTCCAGCAACTCACGAAAATATTTTTTCCGGTGCAGTCTGCTTTTGGTGTATTCCGCGCCGCATTCCATCAGGAGGCCGGATATTTTGTTTTGCATACGAACCGCCTCTCTGACGATATGATTGCGATAACGGAGAATGCGGCGCAACTCCCGCATATCCTCAGGCATCATGTAACACTCCGGCAATAAATCGCACCGCAACAGATCGGCAATCATTCGCGCGTCTACTTTGTCGTTTTTCTTTTTGGATGCAGAAATAGCCTTGAGCATCTGGGGATGGGCGACCTTCAACTCCTCAGCATACGGTTTTAAAAAATCATAAATCCATCCTGAAAACATCGTTGCTTCCATGGCGCCTGTCCACGGCCCTGGCAGACCATCTGCCCAGTGGGTTAAAGCGGAACGCGTAGCGGATATCACCCCTTGTCCGATAACGGTTCCGTCTTGTTGTTTAATGCAATAAGCGATAGTTTTCTTGTGAATGTCCAGTCCGATATAGTATGATTTTTTCATGGGAGACCTCCTTGTTTGTGGATTCAGATTCTGAGCAAGCCCAGTGCCTGTCTCAGCCGGTATTTTAAATACCACATCTGCCACCGGGAGGTCTCCTCTCTCAATTAACTTACTTATGCATTCAAACAGTATACTGGTTTAAATCTATATACAGAGATCGCCAGACCGGAATTCCATTATTCTGCCTGCAGTTTGACTGCCGTTAACGAACAAGGCGGAAACGAAAAGGCATCAGGTGTTTTGCCTTGAGGGGAGATACTTAGCGGGATAATGTTTTCACGGTTCTCCGGTGTGTTTTGCGCGAACGGATCATCATGGGTAAGTGACATTATTTCCTTGAAGACGAATTGACGGTCAGTGAAGCCGGCAAAAGAGATCCCGGTTTTGACATGTTGTTCCAGGTGCCGGTTGACAACAACCAGAGATATGTTTTTCCCGTCATCCGACATGGTCGCCCCGGCATCGAGTACCGGGATTGCACCTTCCTTTACCATGCCGATTTTTTTATTCATAACCGTGGGGCATGCCATGTCAAGCGCCAGGTGATTTTGGTAAGCGTTGCTGAAAATCATCCAAAAGGCATGGTAACTGGTGGTTTTAACGATCCCCCGGTCGTCGGTCCTGATCAGCCCGAGGCAATTAATCAGCTGGGAGCAGTTCCCCATGCCCATTATTTTCCCCAGCCGCATCATTGACAACAGGACGGATGCCACAAACAAAGAATCGCTCAAGGTCCAGTTTGTTTTTATCATCTGTGACATCTGATACCAGGCATTCCATTCATCCAGTGCTATCCTGACAGTTGTGTCAGGGCCAAGCGCGTCTTCAACGGACTGCCGGCATCGACGCAACATCATTTCAAATTCAGCGGGAGCGGCCTGCATGGCATAATGTACTTTTTCATTATGCCAGGGGGGCAGGGAGCGACCCAGAAGCGCCCGGGGATTTATAATATTAATGTTTGTCCACGGTGCGTAAATATGAACACTCAAATAATCGACATAGCCGTCAATCGCGCTTAAAAGCGTGGTGTTCCATTCCGCCGTATGACGGGTAACAAGGATATCCCGCCACCCGGGGTCAATGCCGCTGGCGACCAGCCTGATACCCGGATCTTTCTGTTTCATGGCCCTGGCAAACTGCAGGTATCGCCGGGCGTAGCTGTCCGGGCGTTTTTCCCAGCCTGGAATATACCTGCCCCAGATTTCATTGGCGATCCCCCAGTATTTTACATTATACGGTTCGGGATTGACCTTTGCCCGCAGAGCGCCGAATGCCGTGTCTGAAGAACCGTTACAGTATTCTACCCAATTGGCGGCCTCTTCGGGTGTGCCGGTTCCATAATTGATGTTGATATACGGATCGGCGTTGATTTTCCGGCAGAGGGCATTAAACTCATCCGTGCCGAATTGATTATGAACATAAGGGCCGGGCACGCCATATTTATTTCTGAAAAATCCATAGGGGATGAATTTGCCCCAGAATTTATTGGGGTGCCCTCTTCTGTCTTCTGATTTTCCGACACCGTCCTGCCAATGGTATGTCTCGGCATAGTTCCCCCCCGGCCACCTGAGCACAGGTCCCGGCCCTTTGTCGGCATGTTGAAACAGCGGGATCACGGCCTGAAGAACATCTGCCCGGACGCCGCTCAAAAAAGAGTCATCGCAGTGCGGCAGGCTTTTGTATCGCTCCGAGGTTGTCCACAGGCCGTCATGAATGGCCTCACCGAGTTCCTCGATAAAATGGCCGAATATATTTCTGTCAATTTGATGCTGAATATTATTCTTGATTTTGATGTCAGCCACTGAATACCCCACGAATCTCGGGGACAGTATATCGATTTATTTGCAGCTTAAACCGCCCCGGTGTTATTTTCGATTTCCTGCTTGAAGTAGGCATTCGCCAGTTGAAGGAAATCGTCACGTGACAGCAGCTCTTGTGAAACGCGGTTTAACACCTCGTCCGGAATGACTTCATTCCGCCCGGCGAACCGCCCGGCCTCACGACAGCCTTCGTAGACAGGCTTCATCCTGTCCGGTTCGAGTGCATCGAAAATTTCCATCATCGGTCCGTGGGGCCTGAGAAGGGAGCCCAGGTACTGCCGGCAACCCAGCCGGACAAAAGCCTGAACATGCGCTACCAGCTCATCGAAGTGATGCATCTCGTGAAAACCGCAGTTGGACAACAGCACCATCGAAGAGTTTTTGGTTCCCTCGCGGAACGGATGGGTACACTGACCGTCCTTGACTTCAATGAACGGCAGCGCCAGCGGAATGATCCGGTCCATCATGATTTTCATCTGGGCCGTCATGCCGCATACATAGAGCGGCGTAGCGAGAACCACCACATCCGCCTGTCGCAAAAGTTCGAGCATACGCTGCATGTCATCCTTCTGCACGCATTCTCCGGGTGTCTTGAGCCAGCAGTTGAAACACCCGATGCAGGGATTGATTTTCATTCCCTGAAGATAGACCAGGTCAACAGTTGCACCTGTTTCTTTTGCCCCCTCAATAAACGGTAGCAGCATACGGTCCGTATTGCTCAATTTCTTCCTGGGGCTGCCGTTGATCGCCAGAAGTTTCATGCCCTCACCTCTTTTGTGTTTGTGTTATTGGAAAAAATGAACCGAACATCCCCCATCCAGGCATTTAAAAAAAATCATACTCTTATTTCCAGGGACAGTATCCCTATTTTAAATTTATTGCAGGAAGCCCCCTCGAAGGGGGCTTTTGGGTTGGGAGAAGAGCCCAATTTTTATTACCTATTACCCTGCTTGATCAACAAGCCGGCCTTGTTATCGATAATGGCCATAAAAGCGACTTCTTATCCTTTCCTTATGAAATTGGTGGAATAAGTTTGTTTAGCCGGATTTTTCACGGATTTGTTTATAAAATAATATGCCGATGGAAAAGAGCATAATTGAGACAACCGGAGCGACCTGCCATTTACCATGCAACCCCAGCCAACGCCCCATAATGAATGACCGCGTGTCAGATGGCGGCCGATCGGGTTGAGGTTTTCTTAAAGGAAAATTTCTATCCGTGAGGAACTGCAGGTTGTCATTTGCAAACTGTTTATAAAATTGCGGTAATGGATTGGACCAGAATTGTTGTATGACCGGATGATCATCCGGTCGGACATTGGGGGAGGATGTAGACACTGTAGCGGCTATCAGCATGTTGCTGACGGAAAACGCCAGCATCAACGCGCCGGGTATTGTTACAATCCAAGGGCGGGGTAATTGAAGATGTGTGATGCCCACGGCGGCAAGGATTATGTACCATTGAAGCCCGACTATCTGATAACGAGGTCCGGTAGACCAGCCGCCGTGCCAGCCGTTGAAAGACACGTTTAGTACAAAAAAAAGTATGATATTAGCTAGAGCCAACCAAGGCACCCAGCGATATTTTCCCAGCTTACCGGTCACCAGAAGCCCTAAGGGAAAGAGACAAAGAACGGGCATATACCAAAACAGACCACGGTAGGACGAAAACGTCAATCCGAAAACAGCCTGCTTGAATCCGAAAAAATCAAACAGGCCACCGGCGGCGTTGGTCGAGAGAAATAGTGGATTGCTATAGATCGAAGCGGGCATGAAGAATGATCCGAAACAAATTTTGTGATACCCGGCGAAGATCAGAGCCGGGAACAGTCCGCCCAGGCAGAAACGAGCAAGAGATCGCGGGTTCCGGCGCATCACCATATAAATAAAAACAACGGCGACGGTCAGGGCGGTGGTATAATCACAGAGCACTGCCAGTCCGAAAAAAAGACCGGAAAGGCTTTCATAATTTGTCGGTTGTCTTACCAGAAAGAAAAATCCGGAAATGCAAAAAGCGGCGGCAAGTGTGTGCCCCCATAATTGAGTGGAAAACGGAAACATCAGTGTGCCGAAATAAAGGGCGAAGGTGCCCAAGCCCGCCACAAGATCGTTTTGTTTACATAAGGTCAGAAGGGACAGGTAAAAAAGGATACTCGATAGGGCCACCGGCACAACCGTTACGAAAAAATTAATGATGAAGCTGTTGACATTAGTGGCTTCCGTACGCAACGGGTCAATCCCCAGTCCCCTTTCCAACCAGTAGAGGACGGCATAAACCGGTATTCCCATAATTGACGGCAGCGGCGGTTTGTTGGAATAGAAATTGCGGTCGTACTGCGGGTTGTTTGCCCAGTCACAGGTGTTTGTGTACCGGTCGGGGCCGCAGCCCTTGAACCGGTTGATATGAAACGTATACGTGTCGGCCGTTCCCGGCTCCACAAAACTAAAAATCACATTGAGTCGGGCCGCTTGGTTTGCGTTGGCGCCGTTATGAAACCATCCATAGGCGACTGTAATAGCAAAGCATAACATCAGCGCCATTTTCGGAACGGTTGAAGCGGGCAATAAAGACCGAGCACTGTGAACGCGTCGTTGGTGAACAGATATCATGAGTCATCTTTACCCAGTGAATACCAAATTGATGTATCCAGCAAGTGGTCAATGATCAAAATCTCTGTGTCAAACTTCGTAAACAGTGACTGAGGGATACGCTCAAGGACGGACGATAATGTGCTTTGTGCGTTGTAGGCAACAATGAATATCAACGTCTTGTGACGGCTTGGAGCCTCGTGGACAATCGTTTTATTTTTTTTGCGCATTCACGTTACTGTTCCTGCCGGTAGAATATGACTGCTTGATGGATAAGAGCTTGCTTTTATATAGCAAGTGCGGCCTTGTGTGTCAATATCTTTTAGGGTACCACCTAATAGGGCTCTTTTCTCATGTTCCCGATTATGGCTACTGGGCTGAATAATCCCAAAATTTGCCGACCGGGAGACACAGTAGCGCCGTCTCAAAAATCTCGTATTTTTCTTTGTATTCCACTGCTCTGACATTTTTTCTGTTCTTTTTATCTCTTTGATAATGTTCTTTAGAGTCCTGCGTTAAAGGGCCATCAACATGTGGTGGTCTCCTAAAACCATCGATTGGCAATGATTTATGATGAGACTGCCGGTTAAACGCTGGGCATTGATGCTACAGAAATTGAAGCCGCAGAGCGATTTTTTTGACCCTTGTGGCCGCTGAACAGCCCTGTAAAAAACCAATCGCAAGTTTGTGGGAGCTCAAAAATATTGACACACAAGGCTGTCCTTGCCATTAATGATGACCATAAAAGCAACTTCTTATCCCTATCAGGAATAAGCATTTAATTGTTTTAAAGGTAAAAAAAATGGCTTTAAAAATTATTTCAGACAAGCCCCCTTCTGTGATTTTCATTGCAGGACTTATTTCTTCATTAGTATTAATTATCTATTCAAAAACAGTTCATTTTGATTTTGTTTATCTTGATGATCCGCAATTTGTGATAAACAATTTCCATCTATCTGAAGGATTCTCACTAGAAAACATTTGGTGGGCCTTTACTTCTTCAACGGATATTTCTAATTATTGGATTCCGATTACCTGGCTATCTTTCATATTGGATTACAATTTATACGGATTGAATCCCGGCGGATTTCATTTTACAAATTTTCTGCTGCACCTGCTGAACGCTATTCTGCTTTTTGTTTGTTTATTGAAATTTACCCAAAAATCTTACCCCAGTGCGTTTGTTGCGTTACTGTTTGCCGTACATCCACTTCATGTGGAGTCTGTTGCCTGGATTTCCGAACGAAAGGATGTGTTAAGTACCTTCTTTTTTTTATTAACACTGTTATCATATCATTACTATTTGAAATCCTCTAGAATTTTAACCTATCTCGCAGTCATGGGTTCATTTTTATTGGGAATTTTATCAAAACCAATGCTTGTGACCTTGCCGTTTATTTTGTTGTTGATTGATTTCTGGCCGTCAAAGCGGGTCTGTTTTGATTCTTCATTGAAATCTCAAAAACGAATAATCTTAAAAATTATTATCGAAAAAGTTCCTTTTATCCTGGTCATCATATTTTTAAGCTTCATGGCCTATATTACCCAAAAAAAAGGGCACGCCATTACTCCCTTTTATGTTCACCCGCCTTTGATGAGAATTGAAAATCTATTTGTCGCCTATATGATTTACCTAAAAAAAATGGTATGGCCACTGGATTTAGCAGCCCATTATCCATATCCGGGCCAATTTCCTTATAGGGTTATTGCTTTTTCTGTTTTTGCATTTACATTTATTTCTTATTATTCATTGAAAAAAATTAAAATCCTCCCTTTTATCGCATTTGGATGGTCATGGTTTATTATTACTCTTTTTCCGGTAATCGGTATTATTTTGATCGGCCCGTATCTTATTGCAGACCGTTATGCCTATATTTCTCTGATCGGCATATATATCGCTGTCACATGGAGCTGCGCAGTTACCATTACAAACAAATACCCGCAGACAAAGAATGGAATGATAGCCATCAGCGTTGGTATCATCTTAGTTTTAACAGTCCTCTCATGGCGCCAAGTTCAATACTGGGAGAATAGTGAGGAACTATTTAAGAGAACATTTGCTATCAATCCGCACAACTCTGTAGCGCATAATAATTTGGCGACTTATTACAACGATCGCCATCAATATTTAAAAGCCATCTCGCATTATCAAGAAGCTATCCGAATAAGTCCGAATTATGCTAATGCATATTATAATCTTGGAAATACCTTTAAAAATATTCAAAAATACAACAAATCGATTCAAAATTATTTAAAAGCAGTGGAACTGAATCCTAAAAATGTTGAGGCGTACAACAATCTTGGCATCGCTTATTTCTTCGTAAATGATCTTGATCAAAGTATAATATCTTTCCGCAAGGCGCTGCAAATCGCCCCTAATTACATCATTGCAAAAGAAAATTTACAGCGTGTTTTAATTGAAAAGGAAAATAGTTGTTGCCCATTCAAAAAAGAATAAAAAACCAATAAATTATCTCTTGTAATGTTTCCAAAGTTGATACATCTCGGAAAGAATCAAAGGGAAATCGAAGGCGTGAATTTTTGAACCCTCAATGTGTGTCCATTCCAGCAGGGGTTCTTCCTGAATATTTCTAGGTAACTTGTTTGATAAAGATAAAAACCTGGCAAGAATCTCAACATCAAATAACCATTTGGTTAAAAACGGTTCGGAAATAATCTTTCTGAGTTTTGGCGTTGTTCGGAATAATTTGGCCCCGCATTGAGTGTCATAGATTGGGATATCAAGGATAATAGAAAAAATTGTAGCAAAAAAACGGCCAATATAATGCCGAGATTTCCGACGCTGGATATGTCTACCAAGCAGAAGCACTCTCGCCCCCAACACAGCTTCAATATCTGGATTCCTTTGAAGGACCGAAATTAATCGATCAATCTCACTAAGAGGCGCAGATAGGTCTGCATCCCAATATCCAACTGTATCCGTTTCTTTTTTTAACGCATGAAGGAATCCGATTCGAACAGCCTCTCCTTTACCACCATTATCCTCTAAATGAATAACTTCTAAGGTGTCTGATTTCTTCTTGCAAAGGGCATCTAATATATGACCGGTGCAATCTTTACTACCATCATTAATAAATATAAAAGAGATATTCTCATGCCGGCAGGCATATTCAATAAAATTTTCAACGGGAAGCCGTTTAGCTTCATTATAACAAGGGACCACAATGGCAGTTGAATGAAACATAGTAATCAGATTTTCCACCTCAACGTCATCGACATAAATTTCCGCTTTTAATCGCAGGGCCAGGGCAATGGCATCACCGGGGCGGCCTTTTAAGAAAAATTCTCTGTCTTTTGAAATACAGTATATTTTGGCATAAAATGTATTCCCTGAATTGTGCACGGGTATTGCAAAAAAACATCCGAGTCTCCTCTTATATTAGTGTTTAATAGAGAACCAATAATAAAAACAGAAGGGACCCAAATGGTAAAACAGCGAATACACGATATCAGGAAAAAGGCCACCAGTAAACAATTTAAGGGGCCTCAGGGGTCGGACCTAAAGGGCCTCAGGGAGCGGACCTAACTAACGGTCTGATCTAAAACAAGATACATCTCAAAATCACCGAAGAATAAGGCTTAGAAAGCACTTTTTGCCCCTAAAAAGATCATTCTAAGTTTTTTTACATAATTGGCATCTTAAATCAATGTTATTAACCCCCAAAAGTTATTTTAAAAGCTAAGAAACAGCTTTATTTATTTTCACCGGGCGGATTAAAGTGCGGTCTCAAAAATATTGACACACAAGACCGTCATTGCTATAAATGGTTAACTTAAAAACAAGTTCTTATCCTTCCTTTATACTTATCCTTTGAAGACACTGGGGGTGCTGAAACGGAAATAAAAACATTGACCGAACGCAGAACGTCATAATGAAACCCGCATATTCAGTTATCACAGTCCTTGTTCTGACCCTAATCGTAATAATAGTCGGTGGAGAGTTATATCTTCGGCATCAGTTTTCGGCTTACACCACCGCCCTCTGCCCTTCACCATGCCAAAAAGACAACTCGATCGGCTGGATTAACAAAAAAGCCATCATCAATAGCCCTTCCTTTTCGAACGATCGGGATAATATTACAATCACGCAGTCAGCAGACGGGAGAAGGATTACTTCTGATGATGGATTAAACAGTTCGAATGTTCTCGATCAACTGGTTGTCGTCGGTGGATCTTTTACTCAAGGTTATGGCCTGTCTGACGAAGAAACCTGGCCCTGGCTTCTCCAACAAAAAACACCCTGCATAGAGATTTTAAATTATGGCACCACCGGATATGGAACATATCAATGCCTGCTAACGCTGGAACGGGTCCTTCCGACGTTGTCTTCACCCAAAATTGTCATATACGGATTTCTAGAGCATCATCTAATAAGAAATGTGTCACCACCCGATTGGCAGGCGATGCTGGCCATGAACCGGAAAGGAGAGGTTTGGCTTCCTTATGTTGATATTGATGAGCAAGGCAAACTGGTTCGTTATCCCCCCACTCCTGTCAAGCGATGGCCTTTGGACCATTCTTCAGCGATGGTAAGACTGATTGAAATTATGTATCTGAAAACCTTTCAAAGCAGAAACTATTTTGAAAAAATGGACGCCGCCTGGCAACTTATTATGATAGAGATGAGAAACCTATGCGCCAGGCATGGCTGCCGCCTGGTAGTAATGATTCTTGGATTAAACGACCAAAGCCAAAAGCAGTTTTATACAACGTTCTTAAAAATGAACCATATTGACTATATAGACGGCAGCCTCGAATTCTGTCCGGAGTTGCTGCTGGAAAAAGACCCTTTTCATCATCCCAACCCCAAGGCTAATGCCGTCTGGGCGGACATCCTCAGCAGTCATATTTATTGCCGGGAAAACGAACAGATTGATTTCGTCAAACGCGGACCCTGATGATTGGTTATGAGGCAATCGCCTCTTCCGGCGCAGAGATTTCAAGTACCTCAAGCTGGTTTTGGGAACTTATGGCTGGGGAACTCGGCATTTCCTTTAAAGAAATCTACATCTGTATACGGATAATGACCGACGTAACCCGACAAACCAAGGAACGGTTTCGGTTTGAAAACTAGCCTTTTTTCCGGAATTCCGGAGACTGTATGTCTGTTTTCGTGGAAATTCCGGCCGAACAATGACCCCGGCGGTGTGACGCCCCTGCCCTGTGCTTCTTAATATGGTTCGATCCCAAAGCATACACCATCCAGTTTTCTGGGAATTTGTCCTGAATATCAGGACAAAAATATATTCAATAATGGGTCCTGAGATGATCCTATCCCCATCCCATCACAATCAAATGAGCCGCGCAAAATCTGATATTCATTCAAAAAAGCCAATGTGTTTAATACGTTATTTATGATTCCATCCGTTTTAACCGTATGCATAATAAACCGCCGGATAAAAGCATTTGTCTTTGGCATATTTTTTGGAACCCATCAAAACCAGATATAAACCGGATCGGTTTTTGAGCAGTTAATTGATTAAGGGAGGAATGCATATACCAGGAAAAAATTGTGCCGTTAAAACTTGTACAAGGAAGAGTGGGGGCGGAAATCCCTGCTATGTTATCCTGGTGATTCTGGTTTTGGTCTTTCCCCTTGCTATCCCGGCTCAAGCTGAAAAAGGATTATTATGGCATGGTAACTGTAAATAATCGTTTTAAATTCCGGTTAAATTCCGGCGGCCGTCTCTCTATTTCTTTGTAACTCGATTATATGAACAAAGAAGGATGCTGTCCCCGTTAATTCAGTTTCTCCCAACACGATTGACACAAAAAAACACCCCTGATATAAACATTCTATATCAAAAAACGCCTTTCTGATGCTGTCAAGTATACAGGTAAACTGATGCGTCATGAACTGACAGACAAGCCGAGGGAAGTCCGTTGTATTCCCGCCGACATCGACCCGGAACTTTTGAAGCAGGACCTTCCGGTTTTCCAACAGAAAGCCGTTGACGCCGGTGCTGCCGACTGTGCCGTTATCACCAGCAGAGACATCATTTTCAACCCGGAAATTACCGCCCGGGTGGCGGCGGACAGTCGTTTTCCTTCCGTACACTGGCCCCTGGATTACCCCGTAGACGACCTGGCCGAGGCGCTTTGCGCCTATGATAAAGGTATTTTCTTTCGTATGGGCAGGGTCCCCGGCATGCCGGCCTACGGCGGCGGCCCGATAAGGGATGAAAGCCATCGCCGTCTTTATCAGCAGACCTATGAAATCATTACCCTGATCGAGTCGGCCGCCTTTTATCTCGGGTATCATCTGGCAATGGGGCTGGCGGCAGGCAACTGCCGGGGCATTTTCTGCGCGGAGGAAAAGCGGTGCCGGCCGATGATCAAAGGCCAGTCTTGTATCCACGCGAATATCGGCCGTCCTTCTATGGAGGCGGCCGGAATTGACGCCCGGGCCATGTCTGCGGCGCTGAAATGGGAAACAGGTCCCCCCCCCGATGGTTTTGAAATCGCGGGGCTGGTGATGATTGCCTGAAAAGAGAGGAAGCGTCAGTGACCAATGCTGCGGTAACAGAACCGGAAAACCGGCTGGAAAACAACGTTCAGCATCTTAAACGTCTGGCCGTAAAACGCGGTGCTGATGATGCCGTGGTCATCTCTGCCGCGGATGTCATCGTTGACCCCCGGGTCCGGTTTAAATGCATGATACCCAGATGTTACATGTCCGGTAGCTGCGGCCACTGCCCCCCGCACGGGTATTCCACTCAACAAACGCGGGACATCGTGTCCGGGTATGGCCGGGCCGTTTTTTTCCGGGTCGGCGTCAAAAGTACCATCATTGCGGCCGACAATGTCCACGAAGCCATTGAATCCGGGGTAATGGATGCCGGCGGTCATGCCTTGAACCTGGGCGGGTACTATATCCTGGTGTTCAGTATTGTTAAAATTCTGCAAAAAACGGCCGAAGCCGAAGGCTACCGCACCCATGGTTTTGCCGCAGGTAACTGCCGGGATCCGTTCTGCCATCTTAGGCCGGTTTGCCAGAGCCTGATGACCGACCGGGGCTGCCGGCATCCCAACCTGAGTTCTTTCTCCATGGAATCCACCGGCATGGATGTTTACCGGATGGCGGCCAGGGTCGGCTGGCAGCAGTATCCCATTGGCGGGAGTTGTCAGCCGGACAGTGTCCCCCGGGGAAGCCTGATGGGGCTGGTACTGGTAGGCCAAAAAAAAGAGGGGTAAAACCATGAAAAAACGGCCGGCAGGCATTTCCCTTAAAATCCGTGAAATCCGCAAAAACATTCAGGCCCTCAAGCAAATGAACCTGACACCGGCCCAGGCAATGAATATGCTCAAAGAACCGGTACTGTGGTTCCGGGTGACTCGGAATTTTCGTGAAATTGAAGGGTCCTGGTTCAAAGCCATCAAGCTTTACGTCTATATGTTTGAAGGCGTACCCGACAAAAGGCGGGACAAATCAGCCGGAAGCAACAGGAAACGATAAGCAACCGGTTAACCATTATTGCGTTCATACCCATGAGTATTTTTTTATCCTATATTAAAGAACCCTTTTATTCCAGAAGTTCCGTCACCACCAGGGGTAACCGGGGTCGGACCAAAAGAAGGTTTAGACTAACAGGTTGATTTAAAATCGCGAAAACCCCCTGAATCCCCCCCTAATTCTTGAGTTCTCCCCCGAATTCACCAAACAACTTTGAAAGATTGCCCGGAATTGCTATTATTGTAATGATACAAAACAATAGAGAGAACAAAATTAACATCCTGACCTGGGGAGAAAAAATGGCGTTAAATTCGGATTCATCGAACCCGGCCGATAAAAGGCATATCCCTTCAAAAGCAAAGATGAAAAAATTCAAGGCGACCTTCAACGGCGAGACGATAAGGGGCAATTATGTTCTTATCGACGCCAGATCGTCCGAAGAAAAAACGGCCGACAAGGCCGATGGAAGCCTGAAAGGCCCGGTAATGGTATTCTTTCAGGGCCACGGTCAGCGGCCGAAAGACTGCTATGAATTCACGAAGGTGCTGGCGCTTAACGGTTTATCGGGTATATGCCTTGTGCCGACATGCGACACCCCTTTTGGTGACGATCCGGCATGGCGGGGCGACCGGGGAAAAATGGTCATCCTGATGGAGGCGATCAGGCATATGCTCGATGAGTGCGGCGTCTCGGTCGAAGGCTTCAGCCCGATAACCGACATGCCATCGCTGATAAACGGCAGTCCCCTCGTCCCGAAGCCGGACAACAGTTCCGGGAACATCTGTTCGATCGGCTGGTCTCACGGCGGGATACTCGCCAGGGAATTTGCCTCGAACTATCCCGGCGCCGTCATTGGACTGGCCACTGTCTGCCCGGCCGGTTATAAAAAATGGAAAAATCCCGGCCATCTGCTCGTAAGATTCGCACTGGAAGCGATCAATTCGGGCGTGCAGACGCTGACAAAAAAATCCCCCGGCGCTATCGGTTCCGCGTGGGGGCTTACCTGCGGACTTACCGGTGATATTTCCAGATCGGTGACCGACAGCCTTTTGTCAGGCAAACCGTCCAAACTGACGAGGGCATATAAAGATATCAGCGACTGCGCCCGATTAACTGACGACAGCGTCGCACCGGTCGGCGGCCTTAAAAACATAGCGGTCATCTTCGCGCGCAACGATACATGCATAGCGGCAGGCGAATACGGCATCGGAAATCTTGATAATCCTTCCGACAGCGACATCGAAGCGTTCTGGAAGCGATACTATCCGTCTAATCCGGCGGACAAAACGACTCTGGCATTCAGGATTCTGCCGGGATCGCATACGGCGCCGGCTGCGCACAGCAGGCGCTATGCCGAAACGGTTCTGTCCGCGCTCGGTCAGACCGGATTGGAATAAACGCACGAAGGGAGTCCCCTGGCTGGTAAATATTGACACACAAGGCCGGACCTTGCTATATGATGATGACCATAAAGGCAGCTTTTTTATCCTTCATTGAGTCATTTTGATGATACCAGTATGCAAATAAAGGAACCCGTTTAAATGAAAAAATTCATCTTCCGCTCCGTCCTGTCAATTTCCATACTATTGTTGGCTGTCAGCGTCTCTTATGCGGACAGTTTCAGCTTTAGATTATTGGCCAACCGGTCTGCCATTGACGGTGGCTTTGATGCCGTTACCAATGTGAATGACAACAATTTCGTTACCGGTGTCAGCGGGGTATATAATGAGGATGAATATGAAATCGTATTTGCCAGGGCAATGATCAAAAACAAGCTGCCTATTAATGGATTAGAGGGAATGCTCGGATTCAAGGGAGCCTGGGGAGAAGCCGAAAAGCACCGGCTTGATGGCGACCTGTCAAACGTCGCGTTTGCCCTTTCAGTCGCTTATGATCTAGCCATCGCCTATTCAGCGCAAATTCCCGTTACCCTTTCAGCAACCGCCAGTTTTGCACCCCAACCCCTTTGTTTTCGGGATTCGAATGAATTTTTTGAAGCACTTGCGGAGATTGACTGGAAAGTTTTAAAAAATGCGGCTCTGGTGGCCCGCTATCGGTATATTGAAATCGATTTTGATAAAGGCACCCGGTGGGAAAAGAAGGACAGCACCGGATATGTGGGTTTAAAATTTTCTTTTTAATTCCTACAGGCCTTTAGGCCGGCCGTTTTTATCCCATCCGCGGAGTTTATAATACCGGGAAAGCATCTTTTCCAGTTCGATTCCGGGCCAGCCATCTTCCCGGACCTCATTTAAGATGCGGTCAGGCAGGGTGTCATCGGCCCGGGTAATCCCTTCCCGGCAGTTCATGTACCGTTCCAGGTTGAAAGTGCGCTCGCCGGCAGTGTAAAAATCTTTTGAGGTGACGTTGTATCCCATGATGCCGGACAGCAGCGCGGCATAGTCGGAAAGATCGGTTGTGGCAACCGCTATGGCAGGAAGGTAGCGCATCAACAGGCGCATGATGGGGATGGGGGTGTGCCTGTATATGAAATTCTCTTCTAAAAACGGAAATTCGGTCCATATGCAGAAGATGGCCGAGTTTACCGCTGCAGAAAACCGGCGATTTTGAAAAAAAGGCTTGAGTTGCCCGGATTATCGGGCGAGACGATTGCCTGGTCCGTTACTGTAAAATGAAATATAAAAGTTTTAACACACTTACCTGAGGAGGAAGATGATGACAGGCGAAAAAACGGTTGAAGGGGAAAGCACTTGCGATATGGATTTTGACATGTACCTTGATGATGTGGCCCTTGCACAAAAAATTCTGGCCAGTGCCGATAAAAATGACGAAAAAATCAGTGACGCGGGCATCGTGTTTGCTTTGCGGAACCTGCTGAAGATGAAATATTATCCCGTTGCGGTAAAATATTTTTTTGACGAAAAAGAACTCAAAGAATTTAAAAGCCATGCGACATACAAGGTGTCCCTGCATCCCGTCACCTTCTGCGCCTATGTGGCGGCAAGTAGGCAGCGGGGCGACATTTTGCTTGGAACCGCCGACAGAGTCGGCTGTTCCAATGCGAAGTACGTTCTGAACTGGAAAGAGCTGGATGAGGGCGAGATTAAAAGCCACCTTAAATACACAAAGGACCGGGCCCAGGCGGAAAAATTCGTAAAGACCAAAAAGCGGATGCCCAAGGCCCCCCTGGCGTTTGCCACCGCCCCGCTTCACAAGGCGCCCTTCAAGCCGGACCTGATCCATGGTATGTGCGACACGCTTCAGTCATATCATCTTGCAAACGACTGGAATGCCGCGTTTGACAGCCATCCTTTTGAAATGGTGATGACAATGAATTCTTCCATCTGTCACGGCTGCGTCCAGTGTTTTGTAGTGGATAAATTCAATATTACCCAGATGTGCAGCAGCAGCTATACCGCCGGAAAGACGGAACAGGGTGAAATTAACTGGATTATGCCTTACGCGCAGATGGAGCCCACAGTTCACTGGATGCTTGAGCGGACCGTCCGTGATGGTGGCGTCTCTTTAACGAGAACAGGAGAGACCTATCCGGGATTTGATATTTGTAAGCTTTGTCCTTTTCTGGTTTTCAAAAAACCCAGACAGGAGGCGGTGTAAAACCACCTTGTTTCAGAAGCCGGGCCGGCTATTCAGGGAACAACGGATCAATCACAGCCAGAACCGGGAGAAGCATGAGCTGGTACTTGAAGCATTCCGTTTTTCTGTTCTTTTTTATCTCTTTGATAATGTTCTAAAGAAGACAATACCGGCCCGACAATAAATAAAAAGGAACGTCCCCATGAAAAAAAATATGTTAAAGATCGCTGTCGTTCTTATACTTGGGCTGATGCTCATTTCGATTGGATGCGACAAAAAAAATCCTTACTCTCCTGATGCTGATTCCCAGGGGCATACCGCACCAACAGCCTTTACAACAGCGCTTAATGACAAGGTCCTGACGGAACTCCCTTTTGACGATCGCCAGGATTTTGTCGACTGCAAAAGAGGGTTAATCGCCGCTGACCCGGATTTAACAGTCAAGAGCGCAAAAGGCAACGTCATCTGGGACCAGCCCGCTTACAAATTTGTTAAGGGTGACGCCCCGGAAAGCGTCAATCCCAGTCTTTGGCGACAGGCCCGGTTAAACAGCATCCACGGCCTGTTTAAGGTGACGGATGGAATCTATCAACTCCGTGGTTTTTGTCTTTCCAATATGACCATTATTGAAGGCAAAACCGGTTGGATTATTATCGATCCTCTTACCACCAGGGAAACAGCTGCCAGGGCCATTGCATTTGCCCGCAAGCATCTGGAGAGCAAGCCCATTATGGCGATTATTTATACACACAGTCACCTCGATCATTTTGGGGGGGTACTGGGGGTGATATCGCCTGAGGAAGCAGCCAGGCGTAATGTTCGTATTATTGCACCCCAAGGATTTATGGAGGCGGCCACCAGCGAAAACATCATTGCCGGCACAGCCATGGGGCGCCGGGCCGCATATATGTATGGCAAAAACCTGGCGCCCTCCGAACGGGGGCATGTGGACAACGGGCTGGGAAAACAAACGCCTTTTGGAAGCTTTAGCATCATGGCTCCCACCGAGCTGGTGGATAGAACCGGCCAGGAGATGACCATCGATGGGATTCACTTTGTGTTTCAATACGCGCCGGAATCAGAAGCACCCGCGGAGCTGACCTTTTATCTGCCCGAGATTAAAACTTTTTGCGGCGCGGAAGTACTTTCGCACAACATGCACAATCTCTATACGCTACGCGGAGCCAAGATTCGTGACGCGCTCAAATGGAGCCACTATATTGATGAGGCCATTAACCTGTTCGGCGATGCTAAAATTTATTTCGGCTGCCATCATTGGCCTATATGGGGCAATGAGCGGATAATTGATTTTTTAAAAAAACAGCGGGACCTTTATAAATACATCCACGACCAAACAATCAGACTGGCTAATGAAGGCTATACCCCGAAAGAAATTGCCGAACAGATTGAACTGCCCGAATCCCTGAGCACGGTTTTTTACAATCGGGGATATTACGGAACCCTGCGGCATAATTCAAAAGCGGTTTATCAGGCTTATTTTGGCTGGTATGACGCCAATCCCGCGAACCTTAATCCTTTGCCGCCCCGGGAGGCGGGCAAGCGATATGTCGCGTATATGGGTGGTGCTGAAGAAATTCTTGCCAAGGCTCAGGCCTCTTATGAAAAAGGCGAATACCGCTGGGTTGCCCAGGTGCTTAATCATCTGGTATTTGCCGAACCTGACAATGTCAAGGCAAAAGAATTGCTGGCCCGCGCCTATGACCAGCTTGGCTATCAGTCGGAAGCCGGTCCTTGGCGCAATGTTTATCTGACCGGAGCAGACGAGCTGCGTCACGGGGCGCCTGCAGAAGGAGTCGATCTTATTGGTTTTTATGAGGTTTTAAGAAGGACCGAAGTGTCTGCTTTTTTTGACAGCATGGCCGTAAGGCTGAACGGTCCCAAAGCCGGAGAAAAACAAATGGCGATAAACGTGATTTTCACGGACCTGGATGAGAGCCATGTTTTGACAATTGAAAACGGGGTACTGCATCATAAAAAAGCCGCCCCGGACCCGGAAGCAAATGCCACTATAAAAGTGACGCATGAACTTTTTGTGCGTATGCTCTCCGGTCTGGCAGGCATTAAAGAGACGATATTCTCTGACTCGCTTGAAACCAGCGGCAGCCGGATTGATCTGGTGCGCTTTTTGATGTTGTTTGATAAGCCCGACGGCCTTTTCCCTATTGTAACGCCTTAGCCTCGTGCAGACCTTTAGGACGGCCGTTTTTATCCCATCCGCGGAGTTTATAATACCGGGAAAGCATCTTTTCCAGTTCGATTCCGGGCCAGCCATCTTCCCGGACCTCATTTAAGATGCGGTCCGGCAGGGTGTCATCGGCCCGGGTAATCCCTTCCCGGCAGTTCATGTAACGTTCCAGGTTGAAAGTGCGCTCGCCGGCAGTGTAAAAATCATTCGGGGTGACGTTGTATCCCATGATGCCGGACAACAGCGCGGCATAGTCGGAAAGGTCGGTTGTGGCGACCGCTATGGCAGGAAGGTAGCGCATCAACAGGCGCATGATGGGGATGGGGGTGTGCCTGTATATGAAATTCTCTTCTAAAAACGGAAATTCGGTCCATATGCAGAAGATGGCCGAGTTTACCGCTTCGGTCAGGTCCTGCATGAACTTGACGAAATGGGCCTTGCCCCTGGTGCCGAGCGGGCTGAGGTAGGAGTCCGCCTCAATGGCATGCGTGCTGCCCGACAGATGGGTGGCGCCGCTGTTGGCTGTGGCATACCCCAGTCCCTGTCCGGTACATCCCCGGGGATCATAGGCCGCCATTTCAAGCCCCTTGACGTGAATGGCAAATTCCGCGCCGCCCCTTTTTTCGGACAACGTTCTGACGCCTTCGGCCAGTTCGTTTCCCAGTCCGCGCCGATAGGCAATATCCACGATTATTTCTTCAATACCGTTCGGGTTGCCGAAGGCGAGGTCGCTTTTCAGCAGGCCTTTTTCCGTTAATTCCATGGCAAAGCCGATGACATTGCCGGTGCTGATGGTATCCATGCCGAGCCGGTTCAACAGCTCATTCCAGCGTGCGATATGGGGAAGACTGGTAATCATCAGGTTTGACCCCATCAGGCCGATGGTCTCATATTCCGGTGAAATCATCTCCTTGTTATTGAATACACCGATTCGCCCGCATTGAATGGCGCATCCGGTACAGCCGTGCCTTTTTTTCAAATGCCGGTCCCTGATGGTTTCACCGCAGATATCGTCAATATTATCTACCGTTGAGCGGCTGAAGTTCCGGCTTGGCATGATCCCGTATGGACCGTATTTCATTACATTGAGGGGCGTTCCCAGTTCCGGCAGGGTATGGCCGGTAACGGCATGGGACTTGATTTTATTTCTGGCGGTGGTGACGGCTCGTTTGAATTTTTCAGGATCAGCCGGATGAATTTTACGGTTGCCCGAGGCAACAATCCCTTTCAGCTTTTTGGCACCCATCACCGCACCCAGGCCGCAACGACCGGCAATGCGCCTGCCCGAGGCAATGACAGCGAATTTGACCATGTTCTCCCCGGCCGGGCCGATCACCACCCAGTCACCCTCTTCTTTTCCGCGTTCCTGGGTATCACGTGTATCCATGCCCCATATGGCGGTAGCGTCGACGATCTCCTGGGCCTTGTCCGTCACCCTGACATATACCGGTGTTTCAGACGCCCCGCGGACCATGATGCCGTCAAACCCGGCGCGTTTCAGGCTCAGCCCGAACCGGCCGCCGGTGTATGAAGAGGCGAAAATCCCGGTCAGCGGGGATTTTGATACGACCGCAAACCGGCCGCCGGATGGTGCCGCCGTGCCGGCGGCCGGTCCGCTCATGATGACCAGTATGTTTTCAGCTGAAAGCGGATCGATTCCGGGTGAAATGTGATCGTACAGTATTTTTAAAGCCAGGCCCTTTCCCCCGATATAGTTCTTTCTGTCTTCGGAGGAGACAGAAAGAACGGATATTTGTCCGGACGTCAGGTCAACATCTAAAACCTTGTTGGTAACGGCGATTATGTCAGTAATGGCGACCACCTCGCGTTTTGGTGAATACGGCATGCCGTATCGATTTCGATGTCAGGGAAGTGTAAGAAAATCTTATACCATAAAAGCCGCGTTGACAAATTACGGAGCATTTTCAGGAAAAGTTTATTTATTGATTCATCATTACATTGCAGGACAGATATAAGTTGTAAAACATTTGTAATAGCGAAAAGACCGCTATTGTATTCGGGATTTTTCTTTTATGCTGTTGGCAGTTGGTAATTTTTAATAACCGAATGGTTTTTAACAAACCAGACAAACCATTTGTTAAAGCAGGCCGGCCAACGGCTGAAGGGAAACAAACATGGCGACACAAAAAACGGTTCACCCCCTTGGTACC
This sequence comes from Desulfosudaceae bacterium, assembly GCA_963674745.2. GTDB lineage: Bacteria > Desulfobacterota > Desulfobacteria > Desulfobacterales > Desulfosudaceae > JBFMDX01. Next base: position 1,633,349 of record CAXXDV010000003.1, read on the forward strand.
CGCGCGAAAGTTCTCTTATCAAGTGTCTTCGGGCCTTACGCTCAGGATGATGAGTTCGGAAGCAGAAGAATAAACCCCATGGAGCTTTATCAGAATCAGGTTACCCGGGTGCAGGGCGCATTTTCCCTCAGGATGTTTCACCGCACGTTCGGTCTCATGCTGATCCAATCCAACCTCAAAGCCCCCTGTTGCCTGTTGGACTTTCCCACCCGGGATCGATTTATCGATGAGCTGAAAAACAATTCCTATGACATTATCGGCATCAGCGCCATTCTCCCCAATGTGGGTAAAGTAAAGAAAATGTGCGAACTGATCCGGCAGTACCAGCCCCGGGCCGACATTGTCGTGGGCGGGCATATTGCCGCCAAGGCGGATATCGACACCTACTTTGACGCCGATTATATTGTCCGGGGCGACGGGGTCAGGTGGTTCCGCGAATTTCTGGGTCAGGACCCGGAAGAACCGGTTTGCCATCCAGCCGTGCCCTCTGCCTTTGGCACCAGAATTGTCGGCCATACGCTGAGCGAAAAACCCGGCGAAGTGGCGGCCATCCTGGTTCCTTCCGTGGGATGCCCGGTGGGATGCAATTTCTGTTCAACCTCCGCCCTCTTTGGCGGCAAAGGCAAATTCATCAATTTTTATCAAACCGGCCGGGAATTGTTTGAGGTCATGTGCGATATTGAAAAGAAGCTGAAAGTACGTTCCTTTTTTGTTCTGGATGAAAACTTCTTACTTCACAAAAAAAGGGCGCTTGAGTTGCTTGACCTGATGAAAGAGCACGGAAAAAGCTGGGTGCTGAACGTGTTCAGCTCCGCCCGGGTTTTAAAGTCTTACGATATGGAAGATCTGGTCAGACTGGGTATCGGATGGATCTGGATGGGGCTGGAAGGAAAATCCAGCAGATACCGAAAACTCAATGACATTGACGCCCACCAGCTGATCAAGGAATTACAGGACAACGGCATGCGGGTCCTGGGCTCTTCAATCATCGGCCTCGAGGACCATACCCCGGAAAACATTTCCGAGGTCATTGATTACGCGGTCAGTTACAACACCGATTTTCACCAGTTCATGCTTTATACGCCCAACCCGGGTACACCGCTTTACGAAGAGCACAAAAAGGACGGCACCTTGTACAGCGAATCGGAATTCCCGATCGCGGACGCCCACGGCCAGTACCGGTTCAACTATCGGCACCGGCACATAAAGGACGGCCGGGAAGAACAGTTCCTGCTGGACGCCTTTAATACGGATTTTAAGGTGAACGGGCCCAGCCTCTTCAGATTGATACGAACCCACCTTTCCGGATGGCAGAAATTCAAAAACCATCCCGACGAACGCATAAGAGACCGCTATGACTGGGAAGTGGATCCCTTGCGGACAACATATGCCGGCGCTGTCTGGGCCATGAAAAAATATTACCGCAAAGACAAACACATGGCCCGCAGAATGGACGAACTGCTCCAGGACATATACACCGAATTCGGCTTAAAAACCAGGCTGGCAGGCCCGATTATCGGGGCTTTTGCTTTTTTTGCCATCAAACGGGAAGAGAAAAGACTGGCGCGGGGATGGACCTATGAACCGGCTTGTTTTTTCGAAAAGAATAAAGCCGCCGAGGCGTTGACGGAAGAAAAAATCGTTGGTAAAAAAATAAAACCGGATGTTTTTGAATCAATTACGCCCCTGGAACCTGTTTTGGGTAAGTAAAAATCTGCAGAATCAGACCGATTCACGATACAACTTAAATGGCGACCGGAATAATTTGCCCGCTAAAATAAAAAAGGCGCCCCCCGATATACAGGGAGCACCTTAATTGCTCGATAAAACTTGCTTAGACAGCAGTCACGTTAACAGCAGACGGGCCTTTGGGCCCATCTTCTACTTCAAAAGTAACGCGGGCACCTTCTTCGAGGGATTTAAAACCGTTTGCATTAATTGCACTGTGATGCACAAATACATCCGGTCCGTCTTCTTGCTCGATGAAGCCAAATCCTTTACGATCATTAAACCACTTAACTGTTCCATTTTTCATAATATCATCCTCCTTTCAAAAAATTTCAATATTACGTACTGTAGGATGATACCGTTTGAAAAACGAACAATTCCTGCAGCAAGAACCCCATCCGCTGAATTTCAGCGGAATTTAATTGATATTTTAATCTTAAGCGGTAAAAAATCCAATAGCAAGCTAAAAGTTTATTATAAAAAAATAAAAAAGCGTCCGGACAGCATTTCATCATTTTGCGAAACCCAATTTCAACCAGAAGCTTCAGGGATAAATTTTGAAAAAACAGAACGACCCGCAGGTTCCCCGGGCCTGTGCGAGAAAGGATGATAAGGTTTAATCACAAAAAAAGCTTGTTTTTAAAGGCAGAAAACGGCTATTTTAAAGACAACTATCTTTAATGACCAAATTATTTTTGGTCGGCCCCCGAACCAAGGCAAATAAACGGACTGAACCATAAGAGGCGTTTTATCATGAAAGAAATTGCCGTCATTATAGCCGATCTCTTTGAGGATTCCGAATATACCCGTCCTGTAAATGCCTTTCAGGCTGCGGGTCATTCTATTACCCATATCGGTCTTTCAGAGGGAGCGAATGTTAAAGGGAAAAAGAAACAAACACCGGTAACGATTGAAAAGGCAGTTGCCGATGTGGTCATCGATGAATTTGATGCCCTGTTAATTCCCGGAGGCTATTCACCGGACAAACTTCGCGAGGATGATAAAGTCGTCAATTTTGTCAGACAATTTGTCGAGAGCGGCAAGCCCGTTTTTTCCATCTGTCATGCCCCCCAGCTGCTGATTTCGGCCGATGTTATCAGAGGCAGGCGGATTACCGGCTGGAAATCGATTGTTCAGGACATCAAGAATGCCGGGGCAACATTCGTGGACGAGGCTGTGGTCGAGGATGGAAACCTGATCTCCAGTCGTTATCCCGGCGATCTGGATGCTTTTATAGAAGCCTGCCTGAAAAAGTTACACGTGGGATAACGTCGGTCTTCTAACCCTTCCCGTCCTCATAAACATCATCCTCATAAACGCCTTCAGAGGGGAGTTCATCATAAACATCGCCTTCATAAACGGCTTCATTGGAGAATTCACTTCCTTCAGCCGTTTTGTCTGCCGAACGGATGATATAGTGGTCCCAGTATTCAACATTCTTGAAAACCAGTGAAAAACGGGCAAACTCCCCCGGAAGGATCACCCTGGGTTCCGCCATGAGCTTCTGCTCCTGAATGGTAGAATCGCTCCAGTCGACAAAGGCCACTTCAACAACAAGATTTTTAATCGGTTTGGTTCCTGTGTTTCTGATCTTTCCGTACACACGCAAACGGCTGTCTTCCATCTCTTCGATGTCATGACTGGTGATTTCAATTTCGTCCGGCGCTTTAGTAACTACTTTTGTAATGGGTGCCAGTTCTTCCGTAACGTGATGTTCCGTCATGGGGCGATTTGCAGATGTATTGAGGTTTTTTGAGCTGGTATCTGTTCCTGTCCCAAATTTGAAGATCAAAACGAAAAAACCGATTAAAACAAGTACGGCAATGGGTGTAAGAAATTTCGTAAAAGAAGCGGAGGAGGAGCTGCTCATCTTTTGCGGGATCATCATGGTTTGAGACAGTTGGGTCGGGATGATATTCGGGTTGCTGAATTCGGTTGACGCAGCCGGCGGCGGTTCGGAATCCGTTGTTTCCGTTTCGTCAATCTGCAGGACCTGGAAACTTTTTTTCAGTTTCGTCAGTTCCTGGATCAACTGGTCATAGCTCATAAAACGATCATCCGGGTTTTTGGCCATCATTTTCCTTATGACACCGGCAATAGCGGGCGGAACAGCAAAACTGGAGGTAGGAGAAGGAAACGGAACCGGATCATTGATGTGTTTCATGATAAGGGTTAAGGCATCATCCGATTTGAACGGCAGCCGACCGATGATGAACCGGTAAAGCATGACGCCCAGGCCATAGATGTCTGTCCGAAAGTCTACTTTTTCACCGCGCCCCTGTTCCGGGGACATGAACAAGGGCGTTCCCAGCACCATGCTGGTTCGAGTCAGGTGCTGATCTTCGGTAAGTACTTTGGCCATGCCGAAATCAGTGATTTTGACAACACCTTCAGCGTTGATAAGGATATTGGCCGGTTTTATGTCCCGGTGAATAATCCCGATTTGCAGGGCCTTTTTCAGCCCTTCACACACCTGGATGGCAATTCCCAAGGCCTTTGAAACAGAAAAACGCTTCTGCTTATGAATCATTTGGGCGGTTGAGGGGCCGTTGACGTATTCCATCACAAAGTATGGCATCCGGCCTTCTTCGCCGGCAGTGTAAATTTGCGTAATATTCGGATGGGACAGTTTGGCCAGTGCCTGTGCTTCTAGAAAAAAACGTTGTCTTTGTGTCTCATCTTCGATCGATAGCACCTTGATGGCAACATGACGGTTCAGTGATTCGTCAAGACATTTGTAAACGATTCCCATCCCCCCTTTTCCAAGGGCCCTTTCGACCTTATAGGGCCCGATGGTTTTCGGGAGGTCAACCACTGTTTGTTTCAACCCGGCAGCAGAAGGAACTTCCGGCTCAGGTCCTGGTTCCGATCTTACCTGCTCTTGCGTTTTCCCGTATTGTTTATCCTTCTGGAACAGAGCGAATCCGCAGGCTTTACACTTGGGGGCCTTTTGTTTTATCTGGTCGATTTTATCAATATCAACTTTGTATTTTTGGCCGCATTCGGAACAGGTGATGTGCATTTTTTACAAACCCGGCAATTAAAATTTAGTGGTTTTTAAAAAATTAAGGATAAGACGTCTTTATTAAAAATTTTTGTTATATATAACAAAAAAAGGCTATTATGTCAATGCCGACAGGAGTTCCAGAGATGCTGCCGGGAACCCGTCAGTGGCGCTGAACAATACGAAAAAACAAGAAAATATCTGGGCCACACTTGACTCCCGCCCTCTTCCGGCTAAAATAAAATGATATCCATCCAAAAAATGAAACATCTTAAAATTATCTCAAAAAAGATATTGACTGCGGGGGGAGAAAAGAGATGTGGAGGATCATAAAGGGCCTGGCCTGGATTCTTACCGGGGTTGTCGGCGCGCATGCCGGACATTTTATCTATCAAAAGTACTATCTTAAAGATTTTTCCGGTATGAAATTTTCCGAATCCATTGCCGTAATATCTGAAAGGCTGCTTTATCTGTCGCAGCAATATTATGAAAAGACAATCCCTCTGCTGATGGCTCACAAACAAATAACCCTGTCGGTTATCGGCCTGGTGGTCTTCCTGATGCTTGTCTTTATCTGGTTCAAGGTGCGTGCAAAGTCAAAACCCGAAAGGGATTACAGGGCTAAATTAAAAGAGGCCGAAACCATTGCGGCCAACGCGCAGAAAAAAGCAGCCGCTGAAATGCAAAAAATCGAGGCCTTGAAAAAAGAAATGGCGGCCGAATTTGAGAACAAAGAAAAATCTCTCGAAAGTGAGGCCGAAACCATTGTGGCGGACGCACAGCAAAAAGCAGCCGATGAAATGCAGAAAGCCGAAAACTTAAAAAAAGACATATCGGCCGAATTTAAAATTAAAGAACGGGCAATTAAAAAAGAGGCCGAAACCATTGTGGCCAACGAGCAGAAAAAAGCAGCCGTTGAAATGCAGAAAGCCGAGGCCTTAAAAAAAGAAATGTTAGCCAAATTTGAAAACAAAGAGAATGAACTTAAAAAAAAGGCCGAAACCATTGTGGCTGACGCGAAGAAAAAAGCCGCCGCTGAAATGCAAAAAGTCGAGACGTTAAAAAAGAAATGACGGCCGGGTTAGAACAAAAAGAAGAACAGCTCAAGAAAAAAGCCGGCGAAAAACTGGGCGCCTATGTCGTAAAAATAAACAACCTGGAAAAAGAACTGCTCCGACTGAAAGAGATAAATCAAAACCTGATGCAAAAGCTGAAAACCAACTGAAACGCTCAGGGCTTAAAAAGGTTGGGGGGAAATCGATCATGGGAATATTTTTGGAAAAAACAGCCATCATCACCGGCGGGGCTTCGGGCATAGGAGCGGCGCTGGCCCAGGAACTGGCCCGCCGGGGAGCAATCGTGACGCTCGCTGATGTTAATGCCGAACTGCTTGAAAAGACCACCGCAGCCATAGTCAATGCCGGCGGTAAAGCCAAAGCAGTACCCCTCGACGTGACGGATTTCGGTGCGGTAAATAAACTTGTCGACGACACCATCTCTGAACACGGGCACCTGGATTATCTTTTCAACAACGCCGGTGTCGTCGTCTTATCCGAAGCCCGGGACTATGATTACCATGATGACTGGCGCAAAATTATCGACGTGGACCTTTACGGTCCGGTCAACGGTGTGGCGGCGGCCTACCCGGTGATGATTAAACAGGGCTTCGGGCATATCGTAAACACGGCCTCGCTGGCGGGGCTGATGCCGTGCGAGCCGTTCTGTTCTTACACGGTCGCCAAGCACGGTGTGGTAGGACTTTCCCTTACCCTGCGGATGGAAGGCGCGGACCTGGGCGTGAAGGTCAGCGTGGTTTGCCCCGGTTTGATTGAAACGCCTATTTACAATTCCCGGGTGATCAAACTCGACCGGGAAAAAATGCTCGAAACCGCCCCCAAAGGCATGGCTCCTGAAAAGTGCGCCCGCTTAATTCTGCACGGTGTCGAACGCAACAAGCCGATTATCGTGGTGACCGTTATGGCCAGGATTGCCTGGATTCTATACCGCATAAGCCCCGCCATGATGCTTTGGCTGGGAACAAAATTCGTCAGGCATTTCCGAAAGGAATTGCGGGTCGAGGATTAATATATAATAGTGAAGTATTCCAATTTCTTCAAAATATGCTATAATTAAATAATTCAAAAATTTCATAATTTCATTATCGTACTTGTACCATAACAGATTTGCCACAGCTGTAAGTCACGAGGCATAATTGTAACCGTATTTCCTCAAGAGATCTTGACCTGGAAATGGGATGGTACCAACCAGAATCAGGAGGCGAAAAAATGAAAAAACTGTTTCTTTTGATTTTTATGGTAATTCCGGCTGTCATGAATGTGAACGTGGCCCTGGCCGAAAACAACCTGGCAGAAAAAAAAGTGGTTGTTATTTCGGGTATCAGCCAAGCCAAAGCAGATGCAGCCGGTTATACAGAGGCTTATGAAGGAATCAACAAAGGATTTAAATCGATAGGTATTACACCTCATTACGAATGGGCTGAACTTACGCCTGACAATGATAAAAATAATCATACGATCGGGGATGAGATGGTGACCAGAGTCAAGGCCATGAAACCGGACCTGGTTATTGCGCTCAGCGACGACTGTCTTCATTATGTCGGCCTGAAATTCAAGGAGATCCCGGTTGTTTTTGCCTATGTGTTCGGTGATCCCACCAAAATCCCCGGCCTTCCCCAGAAAAACATCACCGGTGTGGTGCGCCGCAGTTATGCCGGCGATATCTTTGCCCTGGCCAACAAACTGCTCGGCGTTAAGACAGTCGCGTTGATCGGTAAGTACAGTGAAGCCATGGCCGGGGTCAAAGGCTACATGGCTGCCGGCGCCGATAAGCTGGAAGCAGCCACCGGCGTGCGTTATCTGGACATGTACCTGGTCAACACCTTTGAAGAATGGACAAACGCGGTCAAGACCACGCCGGCAGAACTTCTCTATCTTACGGATACCAGCCGCCTTATCAAAGGGGATAGAGAATTGACCAGAACGGAAACAACCAGCTGGACCGTTGAAAACGCCAAGGTTCCGGTGATCGCAGCCATAGAAGGTGATGTTGAGGCCGGCGCGCTTTTTGCGATTTTAACCTCGGTGACCGTCAACGGAGAAATGGCCGCCGAGCTGGCAGTAAAAATTCTGTCCGGCACGGCACCGTCGGATATACCCTATAGCCCCAGCACCAAGGGACGGCTGGTTTTTAACGCGACTACGGCTAAAAAACTGAACGTGAATATTCCGTACGAAATTCTATCCACCGCTGAAAAAATTTACGAGTAGTACGGGTATTGCCGGCAACATAACAAAAAAAGGTTTTATATGAGAATTTCACTGCGCAATAAGATTCTTATTCCAACAGTGTTGTTAATCCTTTTCGGCATGGGAACCGCAGCTGTCATTTCCTACATCTCCTTTTCGAACACTCTGACCGAAACCCGGGTCCAAGACCTGAAACAGACTTCAGGAATGATTGCCAGAATGCTGGATGACTGGTTCCGGGACCGCCAGCTGGATGTTCAAAGCTGGTCCCAGCAGAAAATGTATCTTCATGCCGTCCAGGACACTTTCATGGGCCGGGCCGCCAGGTCGGCCAGCAGCGACCAGTTGGCCAATCTTAAAAAGAGTTACGGTTATTATGACAACATCTGCCTGGCTGATCAGGCTGGCCGTGTGGTGGCGGCTGCGGATCCGGGGTCTGCCAGAAATATGGTTACCGATGAAACCTTTTTCAAAACGGTACTAGACAATGATTCCTTTACTGTATCCCTCGAAAAAGACGCAAAGACCGGCCTCCCCCTTGTAATCATCGCTTCCCGTATGGAAGGGACGGACCAGGAACCGGGCGTGTTTTTTGCCGTGGTTACCATAGACCGCATAAATTCCCTGTTTATCGACCAGATAAAAATCGGCCGGACCGGTTTTGCTTACCTGTATGAGGCAGGTGGACTGATGGTTGCCCACCCGGACCGGCAGCTGCAGCTCAATTATGATCTGAATTCAAATAAAACGTTTAAAAAATGGAAAGACCTGACCGCAGGTCAGTATATTTCGGGAAGCAATGGAGATAAACGGTGGGTCGCCTTCAACCAGATTCCTTCCATGAACTGGCGGGCGGCAGTGACTATCTCGGCCGGAGAAGTGCTGGCGCCGGCCAAAAAAATGGGCTTGCTCACCCTTATCGTTACTGTTGTTCTGGTAGGAGCGGCCATATTCTTTTCCTATCTGCTTTCGCGTTTCATCACCAAACCCATTTTACAGGCAGTTGATCTGGCCGGTCGCGTAGCCGATGGAGATCTTACCGTAAGCATTAAAACCCACAGGGGAGATGAGATCGGTCTGCTGACCCGGGCCTTGAGCGATATGACAGGCCGCTTGAGAGATGCCGTAGACCGGGTCCGTTGCGCTGCCGAAAATGTTTCGTCGGGCAGTGAACAGGCCAGCGCTTCTGCCGAAGGCTTGTCACAGGGCGCCACAGAACAGTCGTCCCACCTGGAAGAGGTCAGTTCCAGTATGGAACAGATGATGTCCAATATCAATCAGAACGCGGACAACGCAGCCCAGACAGAACGGATTGCCCTGCAGGCAGCCATGGACGCGGAAGAAGGTGGCTCCCAGGTACAGGAGACCGTCAGGGCCATGAGGGACATTGCCGAACGGATATCAATTATTGAAGAGATCTCCCGGCAGACCAACCTGCTGGCTTTGAATGCCGCCATTGAAGCGGCCCGGGCCGGTGAATTCGGTAAAGGGTTCGCCGTGGTAGCGGCCGAGGTCAGAAAACTGGCCGAACGCAGCGGGGAGGCGGCCAAGGAAATCGGTGAACGATCCATTAACAGCGTGGATATCGCTGAAAAATCCGGGGCAATGCTGGATAAACTGGTTCCGGATATTCGAAAAACAGCGGAACTGGTTCAGGAAATCACAGCTTCTTCCAATGAGCAGAAGTCGGGTACAGACCAGATTAACGGCGCCATCAATCAGCTTGATAATGTGGTGCAGCAAAACGCTTCTTCCGCAGAGGAATTGACTACAACGGCTGAAGGCCTGGCCAGTCAGGCCCAGCAACTCCAGGATGCCATGACCTTTTTCAAAATGGATACGAACCAGGCCGAAAACCGTTTACCGCCAGGTAAACGTTCGCTGATGATCGGACTTGAGAACAAGAAACCGGGGTCGCCCTTTAAAGTGCAGGATAACGATTTGTTCTAAATCAATATACGCAAAACAATGATCAAAAAGTAAGGCCTGAAATACCCTTTTTGACCTCAAGTAGGATATTTTTGGTTTTTCCCGGTGTGATTCACGTATTAAACAAATACCCTGATGGAGTGTCTTTATTTCGACGGCAACCGACTTGAAGCGCTTTTTTTTGCTTTTTTTTTACAAAAATTGCAAAAAATACCAGGATAAGATGTTCCTTCAAAAAGCTTTCAATCGCCATTCACCTGCTGTAAATATTTGAAATAAAAAAACTAAAGAACTGCCCGAAGCGACTCCCCCGGCTATGGCGCAGAAATTGCTAAATGCATATAACAACACTAGGATTTATACTGGCATAAACGAGAAAGCGGAGGAAACAAACAATGAATATGAATAAAACACACCTTGACACGCTTCGTTATTCTTGTTTGCTGGCGGTAATCGTCCTCGGGCTTCTGTGCATCATCGGAACCGGTGGTGGTGGCGGTGGCGGGGATGATGACAATGACGGACTGGGCATGTATTACCGCGACGGCGACAATGACGGATATGGTGACGCGGCCGCCTCCATAGAAGCCGTTTCCCAGCCGCAAGGATATGTAAACGACGATACCGACTGTGATGATAACAACACGGCCATATATCCGGGCGCGGCTGAAGTTTGTGACGACGACATCGACAATGACTGCGACGGGCTGATCGACGAGGGCTGCGATACGAACACCTGCACCGACTCGGACAAAGACGGTTTTTATGCCCAGGGGGGATGCGGCACGGCGGTCGACTGCAACGACGCCAAAGCAGCCGTTCACCCCGGCGCTGCTGAAGTATGTGAAGACGGTATCGACAATGACTGCGACGGACTGATCGACGAGGATTGTGCCGATGATGACTGCACCGACGCGGACAATGACGGCTTTTTTGCCGAGAGCGGATGCGGCACGGCAGTCGACTGCGACGACACCAAAGCAGCTGTTCGCCCCGGCGCGGCCGAAATATGTGACGACGATATCGACAATGACTGCGACGGAAACGTCGACGAGGATTGCCCCGACTGCACCGACGCGGACAAAGACGGTTTTTTTGCCGAAGGGGGATGCGATATAGAAATTGACTGCGACGACACCAAGGCGGACATTAATCCCGACGCTGACGAAGTCTGTGACGACGGCATCGACAACGACTGCGACGGGGATGTGGACGAAGGCTGTTCTACCTGCACCGACGCAGATGGTGACGGGTATTTTGTCGAGTCAGGCTGCGGTGATATCTTTTTCGACAGCGTTGACTGCAATGACAACAACGCGGCCATATACCCTTATGCCACGGAGATATGTAACGACGGTATCGACAATGACTGCGACGGCCAGGTGGACGAGGCCGATGACTGTTCGGTTGATGCATGCCAGGACGCGGATGGTGACGGTTATTATAACAAATCAGGCTGCGGCGGAAACGCGATGCTGGAGGGTGTTGACTGCAATGACAACAACGCCTCCATTCGTCCCGGCGCCACGGAGATCTGCGACGGTATCGATAACGACTGCGATGGACAGATCGATGAAGGCTGCTCGAGCAGTACCTGCACCGACAGGGACAATGACGGCTATTATGCCGAAGCGAACTGCGGCAATGCCTTTATCGACGGTGTCGACTGCAACGACAACAACGCGGCTGTGCATCCCGACGCCACGGAAATCTGCAACGACAACATCGATAACGACTGTGACGGCCAGGTCGACGAAAACTGCTCTACCGGCACCTGCACCGACGCGGACCACGACGGGTATTATGCCGAGGCCGACTGCGGCAACCCGTTTGGCGGCGGTGTCGACTGCGATGACAACAACCCGGCCATTCATCCCGGCGCCACGGAGGTCTGCGACGACAGGCGCGACAACGACTGCGACGGACAGGTGGACGAGGGATGTGCCCAGGATACTTTCACCAACTCCCTGGGCATGACCTTCCGGCGGATTCCTGCCGGTACCTTTATCATGGGGTCGGGCAGCGGAGACACCCCCCACCAGGTCACGATCACCAAAGATTTTTATATCCAGACCACCGAGGTGACCCAGGCCCAGTGGCAGGCAGCCTACGGGGGCAACCCCTCGTATTTTACCAATTGCGGCGGCAACTGCCCGGTGGAGAGGATATCCTGGAATATAACCCGGTATTTTATCGGCGCCATGAACAAGCGGGGAGAAGGCACCTACCGGCTGCCGACCGAGGCGGAGTGGGAATATGCCTGTGGGGCCGGCAGTACCACGGCCTTTTCCAACGGCCCGATTACGGATCTTTACTGCGGTTATAATGCCAGTTTGAGCACCATCGGCTGGTACTGCTATAACTCGGCGGTAACCTATGCCGGGTGCGATAATATCAGCAGCTATACCGGCCCCGCCTGCGCGGGAACGCAACCCGTAGCGCAGAAACAACCCAATGCCTGGGGCCTGTATGACATGCACGGCAATGTCACCGAGTGGGTCTCGGACATTTATGCCGCCTACCCTTCTGAAAGCGTAGTTAATCCCACAGGCGCCGCCACCGGAACCGCCAGGATCTATCGCGGCGGCTGCTGGCACAATTTCGCCCAGGAATGTACCTCCGCGGTTCGCCATACCAGTTGTCCGGTCGGCACCGATAATGGCCGCGGATTCCGCCTGGTCGTGGTTCCGCCCGGCCAATAGCACAGGAGCGGCAAAAGCGAAGTGGTCTTCACTGCCGGCCAACAAGTGGTTCTGGGCCTGTTCTTCGGCTGTGAAGGACATCCTGGGTAAGCAGCCGGGAGATGTCCCGCGTATTGTACAAACGGACTTTTTACAGAAAATCATAGGGGGTTTCCGCTCCCATGACCATCATGCCATGGCTGATGCCCCATTCGGCCATCATGCCGTTTTCCATCTGGCGTTCGGCAAAAAAATTTACAACGGGTTTTTAATTTCAGATTCAATCCCGGCCTTATCAAGCGCCCTCTTACGGCCCCGGCACGGGAGGTAACTGCCAGATTATTTATCTTACCGGCCACCTGCCGAACCTCTTCAAGGTTGTCCATGCCGACACAGGTTAATAACCTGTTGAGCTGAAAATTCAGATGTTCATGGGGATGAAGCTGGAAAAACTGATCCGGCACCCTGATTTCAGGCAGAGTATGATCATCACGCAGGCCGAAAAATAATACCACGGCCATAGCAGCCGCAATTGCTGACACATAATATATTTTTTTCATTTGAATGTTCCTGAGTCCGAAAATTTAATTATAATACCACCGGCAGGTTTCTGAATCAAGGCAAAGGGAATCCTGGAACCAGCGCTTAACCAACATAACACATTGAACTTAAAGGAAAAAATTAAAATCCCCGCTTGATGTGCCCTTGTAGACGGCCCCTGATTTCTCCCCAACAGCTTGTTTTCATGAAGAGAGAAAAGGACTCGACGTACTTTACGTCTTGTTTTTCGAACTGTATAGATTTTAATCTGTCTAAAAAGATGGTATAAAAAAAATAGTGTCCAAAATATCATCATACATAAACTTAGATAGGAGCCCAAGACCGTGCAAAAAGATGGCTACACATACCAGGGCGATGTAAAGAAAGTCAGTGTATTTAAAAAAGTAAAGCATGGACAGGGAACACAGACTTTCTCAGACGGGTCCAGATACGAGGGCGAGTTCAAGGATGATGCTTACGAAGGAAAAGGAACACTGACTTTTCCGGACGGAAAGAAATTCGAAGGGGAATGGAAAGAAGACCGTTTTTTAAAAGGAACGGTGACTTCCCCGGACGGATCAAAATACGAGGGTGAATGCAAGGATGGTCGTCCCTCGGGAACAGGTGTGCTGAATCTCCCGGACGGGAAAAAATACGAGGGCGAATTTACGAATGGCCGTCCCACTGGAAAAGGGATGCTGACTTTTCAGGATGGGAAAAAATATGAAGGGGAATGTAAGGATGGCCGGCCCGCGGGAAAAGGAATGCTGAGCCTTCCGGACGGGAAAAAATACGAGGGTGAATTTAAGGACGGCAGTTTTGTAACCGGAACGCTAAGCCTTCCGGACGGGACAAAATGCGAGGGTGTATTCAAGGGCGGTGCGCTTGTAAAAGGAAAGATGACTTCCCCGGACGGGAAAAAACACGAAGGGGAATTTGCGGATGGTCATTTTGTAACCGGAACGCTGAGTCTCCCGGACGGGACAAAATACGAGGGAGAATTCAGGGGCGATGCGCTTGTTAAAGGGACAGTGACGAATCCGGACGGACAGAAACACGAGGGGGAATGGAATAATGGTGTTCTTGTCAAGGGAATGCTGACGCTTCCGGACGGCGCAGAATACGAAGGTGATTGCAAGGATGGCAAACCCGAAGGAAACGGGGTAATGACGCTCCCGGATGGACGAAAGTACGAAGGCGAATTCAAGGATGGGGTGCTTGTAAAAGGAATGATGACGCTCCCGGACGGATCAAAATATGCAGTAGAAAAAAAGGATGAGCATACCTCTGGAACAGGGACGCTGACGCTTCCGGACGGAACAAAATACGAAGGTGATTATAAGGATGGCCGTCCCAATGGGAGTGGCGTGATGATGTTCCCGGACGGACGAAAAAGTGAGGGTGAATTCAGAAAGAGTATGCTTGTAAAAGGTGCGACTACCTATCCGGACGGCACAAAATACGAGGGCGAATGGAAAAAGGGCGTTCTTACCAAAGGCGTGGCGAAGTTCCCGGACGGGACAAAATACGAAGGCGATTTCATGGAAGATACATACAATGGCGAAGGAATGCTGACGCTCCCGGATGGATCCAAATACGAAGGGGTATGGAAGAGTGGTGCGCTTATATTAGGGATGGTGACTTCTCCGGACGGCACAAAATACGACGGCGCTTTAAAGGAAGATGCCTACAATGGTAAAGGCATACTGACGCTCCCGGATGGGAAAACATACGAAGGAGAATTTGAGGATAACCATCTGATAAACGGGACGGTGACGTTCCCGGACGGGTCAAGATGTGAGGGAAAATTCGAGGATAACCTTCTGGTTAATGGGACGTTGACTTTCCCGGACGGAAAAATATACGAGGGGGATTTCAAAGAAGGTCTTCTGATAAATGGAACGGTGACGTTCCCGGACGGCGCGAAATACGAAGGTGATTATAAGGATGGCCGTCCCGAAGGACACGGGACGATGACTTCCCCGGACGGCACAAAATACGAAGGAGGATATAAGGATGGCCGTCCCGAAGGACACGGGACGATGACTTTCCCGGACGGGTCACAATTCGTGGGAGATTTCAGTGGCGGCAGTCCTCTTGGGACGGGTACAGTCACTTTTCCGTCCGGAAGAAAATACGAGGGCGAATTTATGAATTATACCCCCCATGGTAAAGGGACCATGACGCTCCCGGACGGGTCAGAATTCGTAGGTGAATGCACAGATGGCGTTCTGATCAGTGGTGCGGTGACTTATCCGAACGGATCGAAATACGAGGGTCAATTCAAGGATTATCGACCGCACGGGACAGGCACACTGACCTCACCAGACGGGACAAAACACATGGGGGAATTTAAGGATGGTAGTCCTGTAATTCCCAAGCAGACAACTTCCTGACCTGCTGCCGGGTCGCACCACGTAAACTTCTTCATTTATCCACCCTCGCGCGTTACAGATGAGGCTGAAATGATTAAAATCGCGGAACTCGACACCTTGCGCCGGTTGCTGGACAACCGGGGCTGGCGTCTGCGTTTCAGCAATGAGCTGGAACATGAATTCCAGCTGGATTATTTCCAACGTTATTTCCTGCACATGCAGATTGCCGGAATAACAGGTTTGCTTGTCTTTCTGGCCAGCGGATTTCTGGACATGATCTGGACGCCCGAAGTGGCTGAAAAGGAATGGCTGGTAAGAGTTATTGCCAGCATGCCCATGGCGTTGCCTTTGCTGCTCAGTTTCTGGGACCCGTTTAAACAAAAATTCGGCCAACGCCTCATGCAGCCGGGAATCTGCCTCTTTGCCTCAAGTGTCGTGGCCGGACTGGTCGCCATATCCCTTATTGCTCCCGAACCCTACAATTACTATTATTATAACGCCATCTCCGTGGCCATGGTGATGGTATTTGTTTTGTCGCGTATACAGTTCAAATGGGGGGTGATCTCCGCCATCATTATGATGATCACGTTTAATGTCGGGCTGATCCTGTTCGGTTCTTCCCATAACAAGCTGGCAATTGTGGTCATCAATAATTACGTGTTTTTCGGTGCAGCCATCGCCGCGGTGGTCGGCACGTTCCTGATAGAGCGCACCCTGCGACAGAATTACCTGCAATCGCGTCTGCTGTCCGTTGAAATCCGTGACCTTGAGGAATCCAACCTGAAACTGCAATACCTGACAGCCATTGACGGCCTGACCCAGGTGGCCAACCGCCGCAGCCTGGATCGGCGCCTGGCTCTCGAATGGCAGCGTGCCCGGAGAAAGCGTAACCCGCTGGGGTTCATCATGGTGGATATCGATCATTTCAAGCTGTTTAACGACAAGTATGGCCACCAGGCCGGCGACGAATGCCTTCGGGTGGTGGCTGCCCTGCTTAACAGCCATGCCCGCCGTCCCGGAGATGTGACGGCAAGATACGGCGGAGAGGAATTTGCGCTGGTACTCACTGACGCCACTGCGGACCAGGCCAGAATTGTCGCCGAAGTGTTGAGAAGAAAACTGGTGGAAGTGATCATTTCATACAACGATACCGTCGACGCCAAGGTGACCGCCAGTTTCGGTGTAGCGAGCATGGTGCCCGACAGCGGACAGACAAACCCGGAAGCCCTGATCCTGGCGGCCGACAATGCACTGTACCAGGCCAAAAGAGCTGGCCGCAACTGTGTCATGGTATATGGCCAACCGGATAACAACAAATAACGTATTTATTTCTTCGTTGCGGTCGTCAATGAATGGATAATGACGGCATAAGCAATAAGCAAAAGGCCCACCAGCCCCCAAAGGGGCCAGTCCGGATGCGGTATGAAGGGGATAAGCGTTTTTAAAGGGACCCAGCAGTCGAGATGGATCACCAGAAAATGACCTTCAGGGGGATTTCCCATGGGGTGTGTTACCAGGTAAGCCCAGTTGCTGCGCGGAATGTTCTGGCGTAACGGAGAATTCAGCATGGACGCCATCACTTTAACGGGCACAGACGGTATATCTTTACCCGCCATTTCCAGGACAGGGGCCCCTCCCCGGTAATACCAGACGCCTTTTACCCGTCCTTTTCCCAGGGGGCCTTCGGCATGCTGCCGGAGCAGCGCATTAATATCCGGAGAGGGTTTCTGAAGTTCACTGCTTATGAGTTTACAAAGGCAGCGCCCTTGCTGCAATTTTTCATTCATCAGCGCATAGCGGCCGGTTCTCATACCATGATGCAGGCTGAATGCGGAACCGAGTAAAAGTATCACCAGAACAAAACACAAATGGAATAAGGTGCACTGTCGCCAGGG
Organism: Desulfosudaceae bacterium; assembly: GCA_963674745.2. Taxonomy (GTDB): domain Bacteria; phylum Desulfobacterota; class Desulfobacteria; order Desulfobacterales; family Desulfosudaceae; genus JBFMDX01. Next base: position 1,650,767 of record CAXXDV010000003.1, read on the forward strand.
ATGGCGCTGTGATTTATTCGCTTCCATGGTTTTTAACATATCATGATTGTTATCGAAAGGTGAAGTCATAATGGCCCGGGCGAGCAATCTTCTGAATTGACACCCGGGGATGATCCCGCTAAAATACAAAAACTAAAGAAAAATTTTCCTTCTGAAAAGGCATCGGGGGCAATTTTTTTTAGCATTTGGGGGAATATCTAAACAATTAATCTAATTTTATTTTAAACCATTATCCGGCATTGGGTGGCAGGAAATGGGCTGGGGTTAAAAAATGACGTTCCCTGATCTGGCTCGGGGTGTCCTTATAAATCTGTTCATGCTTCTGGGGTTTGTCGCCTTATCTTCCATGTCCCGGCGACTGAAGGCAGGACCCTCAAGTCATCTTCCCGCCTGGGCGGATGGATTTATGTTCGGTCTCATGGCGGTACTGGCCATGGCGGTTCCATCGGCTACCAGTCCCGGCGTGATCTTTGATTGCCGCTCCGGCGTGATCGGGGCCGGCGCAATTCTGGGCGGTCCGGTATGCGCCCTTACCAGCGTTGTTTTCCCCGGTCTTTATCGACTGCACATCGGTGGCTCCGGCCTGATTCCCGGGCTCCTGGAAATCATACTGCCCGCCGTTCTGGGTTCTCTGTGCTACCTGAAGCGTCATAAACGCCGGCAGCCCTTGACCGTGGCTTACGCTGTTCTTTGCAGCCTGATTATCGGATTCATTTCAAACGGTATTATCCTCACTTTCCTTCTGGTGTTCATGCCCCACCCGAACCTCCTGCTCGATACCGGCAGCAGCTTGCTGATCCTTTTTAACGGCCCCCTGTCGATGGGACTGTTTTCATCCCTTCTCGTGCTGGAAAGGGAGCATGCCGAAAACATGGAATTGCATACGTCTATTTTGCAGACCACCCTGGACGGGTTCTGGCTGGCAGACAGCCAGGGCAATCTGATTGAAGTCAACGAAGCATACTGTCGGATGAGCGGTTACAGCGAAGCGGAACTGCTGACCAAAAACATTGCCGACCTGGAAGCATCCATGGACGGCCCGGAAGTCGCGCGGCATATTCAGTTAATCACAGACAAGGGGTGGGATCGCTTTAAAACCACCCACCGTCGCAAAGACGGCAGTTGTTTCAGCGTTGAGGTCATCGGTCAGATGCTTCCCGATCAAAGCGGCCGGGCCGTGATTTTCCTGCGCGACATCACGGACCGGGAAAAAGCGGAAGCGGCTTTACGGGAAAGTGAAAAAAAATACCGGCAACTGATCGAAACCACGGATACCGGTTTTGTCATCCTTGATGAAAAGGGCCATGTCCTTGACGCCAATCAGGAATATGTCCGGATGACGGGTTATGGCGAGCTTCAAGACATCCTGGACAGGCCGGTCACCGACTGGATCGCCCCGGAAGATCGGCGGCGCAGCACCGAAGCGGTTAAGAACTGCCTGCGGACCGGATCGCTTCGCAACCTCGAAATCTCATACATCGATACAGCAGGCAGAATCGTTCCGGTTGAAATCCAGGCCAACATGCTGCCCGGAGAGGAATCATCACTAATCATGGGAATATGCCGTGATATCACGGAACGCCGAATGGCCATGGAAGAAAGACAATCCCTTCAGGAACAGCTTTTCCGGGCCCAAAAAATAGAATCCATGGGAACGCTTGCCGGTGGGATTGCACACGATTTTAATAATATTCTGTCTCCCATTATCGGCATGTGCAGTATTTTGTTAAAAGAACTGCCTGAAAACGCCGGGCTGCAAGCCAAGGTACAGCTTATTCTGGAAAGCGCCCAGAAAGCCTCGAACCTGGTAAGACAGATGCTCACGATAGGCCGACGATCAGACAGCAGCAAGCAGCCGGTCGAAATCCAGAAGATCATCCGGGAGGTCCTGTCCCTGGTCCGGCTCTCACTTCCGGACAACATCGATATAAACCTGAAAATCGAGGAGTCCCTTGAGGCGATCCCGGCGGATGCCGGCCAACTTCATCAGGTCTTGATGAACCTGATCACCAATGCCTATCATGCCATGGAAGACACCGGCGGTTTGCTTGAAATCGGGCTGCGTGAAACCCAGATCGATGCCGATAACCTTCAGGAGCCGTCCCTGACACCCGGCAGGCACCTTGTACTATCTGTTTCGGATACAGGCCCGGGCATGGATGAAACCACTGTTGAAAAGATTTTTGACCCGTTTTTCACCACCAAAAAAGCCGCTAAAGGGTCGGGACTTGGCCTTTCCGTTTCATACGGTATCATCAAGGGGCATGACGGCGCCATAATCGTAAAAAGCAAGCCCGGCCAAGGGACCGCATTTCATATTTATCTTCCGATTCAAGATATTGATCTAAAAGAAGATAATAAACATTAAAAAGCCGCATCCGATTAAGCCTCAAGCTCAATCATCAGAGGGATGACGTGAAGTACTCCGGAGACTTCACGGGTTTTACCGATTTCCCACCTGCTGCAGACCGCCCTGCCGGCCAGCAGGTTATCAATCCCTCCGACCACGCCTTTGACATCGATCACCGGATGCCGTCGCAGAACTTCAGGCAAACCATAGGTCAGGTTACAGGCCAGGCATTTCCCCGGCCGCTGGTGCAGGTGGAATTCGAAGTTCAGGTGTTTTCCGGTTTGCCCGGCAAAAGCCAGGCTGATATCATAGGCACCTTCGTCTGCATCACCGTAAAGCACCTCAAAAAAACGGTCAGCCCTGTCCCGGGGGAAAATGTCTTCCAGGGCCGTTTCCGTAAAAAACGCCTGGAAGTCCCGCTCATTCATATTCAATATCCTGTTCCAGAAAGATAACGATAAAAGGCTGAGTTCAATAAAATAATCATAGCCGTACCGCGGGTTTTGTGTCAACAATTACACATATTCATTTACACTTTGAAAGTCCGCGACAATTGGCGGATGATGGCGGCGCTTCTTTCTTACCATGAAAATCTTTTATTGAATTGATCAATTTCGATCAAACGTATAAATTTATCTGTATCATAACCATCAAAATATAAAATATGAACATCCGGACATTAAGGAGAATCGACAATGAACTGTTTAAAGTATGCATCATATCTTTTGTTGCTCCATCTCCTGCTTAGCGGGCCCCTTTACGCACAGATAAATTCCTGGGTGGACGAAAACGGGATCAGGCGCTATTCGAATTCGCCTCCTGAGAAGCCTGAGGGGTCTTATGAAGTCATTGAAGAGGTTGAAAACGAGGAAACCCCGAAGAAAACCAACTATCAGCGTGATAACTGGAAAGAGCGCCTGGAACAAAAACTAGCCGAAGAAAAAGCCGATAAAGAAGAACAACTGTTAAAAAAGCAGAAAACGGACAAAAAAGAAAAAATAAATAACGCTTATGAAGCACTGAATAAGCTCAAGACGCTCGTAGCAGGAGATATCGACTGGGACGAATACAAGAAACTGTTGGTGGAGGCAAAAGCAAGGCTGGATTTACTCACCGATATTCCAGATGCTAAAGACGAAAGAAAACTGCTGACAGAGGCCTATGAGAGTTTCGCGCTTGTAACGGAACTGAAAAGGTGGGCGATGGGCGACCAGGAAGAGCGTCTGATTAAACGAATAAAGAAAATGAATGACGATTGGGGTACGAATGCCCCGAACAGCTATTTTAAGGCCCGGGAAATCTGTTGGCAGCGTGCGGCAGCCAAGCTCAAAGAGTTCGGCAGCACCCCATAGATCGTTTTCTTCATGCCCCCCTGATCAAAACAGACAACCGATGGCCATCCCGGTGTCATGCTCGTTTAATTTTTCAGATCACTGCGTTATCCCTTCCCGACCCCGATTTATCCGGTGATTTTAAATCCGGGATCTGATAATATATATACCAAAATGGACTGATTTCCCACTGAATGACTAATCCGCATAACTGACGGGGGCTGAATGAAGGAATCCAAGTTTTTAAAGGACACCATGCAGAACATTGAAAAACTCCTTACCATTCCCATGATGAAAGAGTTTGAAACCAAATCTCTGGGTAATATCCTCAGGCAGAGCAAAGTACGCCAGTATGAAGACGGAGAAAAGATTTTCAAAGAAGGCGATGTCGGACCATGGCTCTACTTCCTTCTTTCAGGCGAAGTCCGGGTGGAGAAAGACGGTGAGGATCTGGCCACCTTGAAACGCAAAGGAGATGTATTCGGCGAGATGGGCATGTTGACGGATTCCTATCGTTCGGCATCAGCCACCGCCGTTGGTGAAACCATCTGCCTGGTAACGGATGCATCCCTGATCAATGATTTTTCTCCAAACGACAAACTGGCGTTCTGCTGTATCCTTTACCGTGTGTTGGCAGAGGTGGTCACACAACGGTTGAAAACGGCCAGTGATGACATCGTCAGGTTAAAAAAAGAAAACGAAGATCTCAAGGCGCGACTGGGGGCCTGACTCAGCATTTTTCCCGTTACCCTTTTAACCCCAATGATGGCGGAGAAGGCTCTCTGGCCATAAACCATATCGAGGGGGCGTCCCGGTTCAGCCGGTATTCGCTGATGACCAGAAAACCATGCCTTTTATACAAGGGCAGATTTTTTTCATTGGAACACTCCAGGTAAGCGGGTTTGGCTGCCCGGTCATACACGGCCAGGGTCTCCCGCAGCAACAGGGAACCGATGCCTTTACCCTGCATGTCTTTGACGACGCCCAGAGCATGAAGATAATAGTGGCTGTTCACCGGTCGCGCAGATTCAACCCTGCGCAGCAGCCGATCGGCCAGGACAATCATGCGCAACCCCTTTTTTCGACCCAGATAGCTTAAAACCCAGGCCAGGGCAAAAGAAAGGGGTGGGAACCGGGTACTGACACCGGGCGGCAGCCACAAGGCCGCACCGGTTTTGTCCGGGGTTACCCGGCTCAGGCCGTAACCGGCATAATACTTTACGAACACGGCTTTAAAATAACGGGGAATAAAATCTTTTTCCGGCTGAATATAGTTCATGACCGGGTCTTCCATAAAGGACCGGCCCAGTATGTCCCCGACAAGTTCCGCATCTTTTATGGAAAGTGGCTTTAATGTCATAATATTATCCGGCGGCACCTGTATCTTTTTTTTCAACCCGGCAGATCAGCGCCTTTATAGGCACCGAAGCGGATGCCGGGCATAAGGGTTCGTCATTGGTCACCATGTTGATGTTTATTTTTTTCCACCCGTCCTCAACCCCATACCAGAAACCATGAGGGGAATGGACCACCCGGGGATCTATACCGTCATAGTATCTTGCCTTTATTTCTATCCGGTTCCTGGGGGAAGACAGGTAAACCCATTCACCGTCTTCAATGCCAAGCGCCCGGGCCGTGTCCGGATGGATCTGAAGTTCAGGGTCCGGCATACGTTTCCGTAAAGACGGAATGTTCCGGTGAGACGAATGGTAATAAAAAACATAACGGCCGCCGGTGGTCAGAATCAATGGATATTCCTCGCTGAGTTCAGGCTTGCTGAAAGGGCTTTCGTCAGGCTCGGAAAAAGCCGGCAGCGGTGATATGTTCAACCCATTGAGATAATCGGCATAGAGCTCTACTTTGCCCGTAGGTGTTCGGAACCGGCCCGTTTTTTCGTAACGTTTATACGCTACCGGGTTGACGGACTTTCCGATCTTCGCAAGTTCATCAAAGGTCATGCCGACATATTCCAACCGGTAGTCCAGAACCTCTTTGATCGTTTTCCAGTATTCGGTCAGACCCGTTTTACGAGCCAGATCGATCAGGATCTGTTTTTCATCCCGGCATTCGGGCACCGGTTCGACCGCTTTTCTCTGGCAGATCACATGGTTTTTCATCAACAGGTCTTCCACGTCATCCCGCTCACTCCAGTGGGCCGGGGGAAGGATCACGTCCGCCAGCTCGGTGGTGGGGGTATGATAGTAATCAACCGTAAACAGGAAATCCAGGGACTGCAGGACCGATCTGACCCGGCCCGAATTGGGATAGGCACAGACGCTGTTGTTGGCGAACAGGCCCAGGGCTTTTACCGGATAGGGTTGGCCATGGGTAATGGCAGGCCAGACGACCTGTGGCGGGCAGGGAATCGGCACCAGTCCGATCAGGGGATATGTGTCTCCCCCGAGTTTTTTTGCCCCCTGGCTGGAAGGAAGGTTTCTGGCCGAGTCGTAATCCGAACCGTAGCAACTTCTTTTTCTGGTGGGCGGCGAACAGTTCAAATTGCCGCCGGGGATTTCCAGGTTCCCGGTAATGGCACTGAGTATGCTCAGGCCCCTTGAAATATGAAAGGCATCATTGGCCTGGCAGACACCGCCCATGCCCGGACCGATGGCTGCCGGATTTGCCTGCGCGAAAGCAATGGCCGCCGCTTCAATCTTTTTTGCCGGGACCCATGTGATCGCTTCGCCTTTTTCAGGGGTAAATTCCGCCACATGGTCTTTTAATTGATCAAAACCGGCGGTCCAGTTTTCCACAAAGTCCTTGTCATACAACTCATTTCTTATAATAACGTGAATCATCGAGAGAATAAGGGCAACATCCGTTCCCGGCCGAATCTGAAGCCAGTGATCCGCTTTTTGGGCGAATTTTGTGCCCCTCGGATCCACCACGATCAGGCTGGCCCCTTTTTTCAATCCCTGTCGGATGTCATACATATAAAGGCCGGGCCAGGATTCTTCCGGGTTATGGGCCCACAACAGCATGCATTTGCTTTGGGCGTAATCCGGGTCCACCAGGCCGAAACCAATGGTCGCAACGCTTCCCAAAGCCAGCGGCCCGCCGCTCATGTTAGATGGCGCCATAAAATTCGGAGAGCCGAACTGCATTAAAAACCGGTTAAGATACGGTGCCATGCCCCGGGTTGTTCCGGAGCCAAAGACAACTGATTCGGCGCCGAATTTTTCCCGGTATTCAAGCAGACGTTCGGCAATCAGCCCCAGGGCATGGTCCCAGGTGGCTTTCTCAAATCGTGTGCCCTGCCGGTCGCCCACCTTAATTAACGGGGTTGTGATTCTATCCGGGTGATAAATCATCTCCATGCATGCCCTGCCCTTGGGACAGGTATAGCCATGACTGAAGGGATGCGTTTTATCTCCCTTTATCCCCACGACCCTGCCGTCCCTTACGGAAAGAATCACCCCGCAACGTGAATGGCATTCAAAACAGATTGTTTGAACTTCAGTGGTTCCCATATATTTGTCTCCCTGAAAACATTATGATTACTCATCAGTAAATTCTATCGATTTCTGAATTCAATTCAAGCTTAAACGCTGGTTTGCGTCTTTACTTCTGGTGCAGGCTACCTTGACCGGACAAGTTGGACAATGATTGGAAATACATTGACACACAATATTCTTTTTGGTTATAAACAATAGAATTTTAACATTTTTTTATAATCCTCCTAAACGCGGTGACCTCTTTCATGAAGCGTTTACGGCTTCCTTTTAAAAAAAGGCTGTTTCTTTATTTTTTTGCTGCCATCACCCTTACCCTGATCTGTGGGGGTGCGGTAAGTGATTTTTTCTGGATCAATAAAGGTATCCACGAGCGGTTGGACCATTTTGAGAATGTGGCTATGGCTGCGGGGCAACTGATTGCGCCGGCAGTTGCAAATAGCGATTGGACGGCGGCAAAGGTCGTGCTACGGACCTTTCACAAGACCAATCCCCAGCTTACCCACCTGGTGCTGGACGTGGAGGGAATGGTCGTGGCCCGGGCCCCGGATGGAAAGGCCCCGTCTGGCCTGATGAGCGGACTTGGCAAGCCCATATCCGGCAAACTGGAGCGCTCGGACATCGACTGGCACTGCAAAAACCAACACAGTATCTACTTAAGGACACAGGTAGCTGAAAATCGACATGCCGTGCTTCATGTGTCCCTGTCCCTGGCACAACTGTTCAAGGAGCAGTTCCAGTTCCGGACCATATATGCTGTTTTCGCAGTACTTATCATGCTGGTGCTGCCGACGATTCTGTCCATGGCCTTTGCCAGAAAGCTTTCCCGTCCTGTCCGGCTGCTTCAGGAGGGTTCCGCCCGAATAGGCACCGGAGACCTGGAACACCGTATTGACGTCTCCACCGGCGATGAGCTGGAGGACCTGGCCAATGACCTGAACCGCATGGCCGAAAACCTGGCCCAGGCCCGGAGCGACCTGGAACAGAAAGTAGCGGATCGAACACGGAAGCTGGAAGCCGAGGTGGCCGAACGCCGCCGGGCAGAGAACCGTTTCCGGGACCTTTTTGAGCTGTCCCCCGTAGGCATTATGGAACTGGACTGGACCGACACCGTGAGAAATACCGGGGAGGAAGCCGAGTCAACAGGCTGCCTCCTGACGGATTATCTTCAAAAGCATCCGGATAAGGTCAAACACATGGTGCAAAACGCCCGGCTCGTAAGCGCCAACCGGGCTGCACTTCAGCTTTTAGGTTTCGGAAGCCTGGAGGGCCTTCAAAAAGCATTCGGGCCATACGTATCCCATCACTTCATAGAGCAGATCCAGTCCGAGATGGCTGACTCGCTTTTACGAGTCAAATGCAACGAGCAACCGACCGACCTCTTTATGGAAAGGCCCATTACCCGGCCGGACGGCGAGACCCGGGTTTTGGCTTTCAAGTGGGCGGATGTTCACAAAGACGCCGGTTATCATAACATCGTAACCGTCATCGATCTCACCGAACGCAAACTGGCCGAGGAAGCCATCCGGAAAGCAAGGGACGCCGCCCAGAATGCCAACCAGGCCAAAAGCGAATTTCTGGCCAATATGAGCCATGAAATCCGTACCCCTTTAAACGCCATCGTCGGGATGACCCACCTGGCGCTTTCAACCGACCTGACCCCCAAACAGCAGGACTATCTTGAAAAAGTCCAATCAGCGGCCCGGAGCCTTCTGGGGATCATCAACGATATTCTGGATTTCTCCAAAATCGAGGCCGGCAAACTGGACCTTGAGGACATGCCCTTTCAGCTGGAAAGCGTCTTCGATGACCTGGCCAACCTGATCGCCTTAAAAGCCCATGACAAGGGGCTGGAGTTTCTGATCCACGTGGATCCCGATGTCCCCTACTCCCTCAAGGGTGACCCGCTTCGCCTGGGGCAGGTACTCATTAATCTGACCAACAATGCCATAAAATTTACACCCAGCGGCGAAATTGTCCTGAAAGTGCGTGCCAAAGAAAAAACGGAGGAACGCACCACCCTTGAATTTTCAGTGCGGGACACGGGCATCGGCATGAACCCGGCTCAGGTGGAAGGCCTTTTCCGGGCCTTTACCCAGGCCGACACTTCCACCACCCGGAAATTCGGCGGCACCGGGCTGGGGCTGGTCATATGCAAACGCCTGGTGACCATGATGGACGGCGACATCAGCGTGGAAAGCGAAGTCGGACGGGGATCGCTTTTCACCTTCACGGCCGTATTCGAAAGACAACGGATCGAAAAGAGGAAACCGGATCGTTTCGTTCCTACCCCGGATCTGAGAGGCATGCGCGTTCTGGTGGTTGATGACAATGCTTCGGCCCTGGAAATTCTGGACTCCATGCTTTCCTCGTTCACCTTTGAAGTAACCCTGGCCGCCTCGGGCGCCCTGTGCCTGGAGATCCTGTTTGATAAGGAAACGGGAAAGCCTTTTGACCTGATCATCATGGACTGGAAAATGCCGGAAATCGACGGTCTGGAAACGGCTGAAAAAATCATCGCCGGATATCGCAAAAAAGATGAAAAGCGGCCAAAAATCATCATGCTTACGGCCTACGGCAACGAAGATGTCATGCGCCGGGCCGAGGAGATCGGTATTGACCGCTTTCTTTCCAAGCCCGTGAGCCGCAGTATTTTTTTTGACACCATCATGCAGGCCTTTGGAAAAGACGTTCCCGAATCAACCCGGCGAAAAGGACTGGGGGAAATGGAAAAAGCCACTCTGGCCTACCTGGCCGGGGCAAGGGTCCTGGTGGCTGAAGACAACCCCATCAACCAGCAGGTAGCCCGGGAAATCCTGGAAAACGCCGGTATGACCGTAAAAGTTGCGGACAACGGACTGGAAGCCGTGCACATGGCCGTGGCCGGAAATTTCGATGCCGTACTCATGGACGTGCAGATGCCGGTCATGGACGGATACCGCGCGACCGGCGAAATCCGGCAGAACGAAATCACCTCACGGCTGCCCGTCATTGCCATGACCGCCCATGCCATGGCCGGTGACCGACAGAAAAGTCTGGATTCAGGCATGAACGATCATGTCACCAAACCCGTTAATCCCCATGAGCTTCTTACAACCCTGGCCCGATGGATCGAACCCCTGTACCGGAAAAAAGCCGCTGCCGCTTCGCGGCCGACCCGGGCTCCTTTGCCCGAAAGCCTTCCGGGCTTTGACATGGACGCGGGACTCGATCGCCTTTCCGGCAACTCCAGGTCCTACGCCAACCTGTTAAAACGATTTGCCGATGACTACCGGGATGCGGCCAAAGAACTGGCCCGCCTTCTGGACTCGGGTGATATGGAAGCGCTGCGTCACCAGGTCCACAGCATCAAAGGGGTGGCCGGAAACCTCGGCGCGGCAGAAGTGGAAAGCGCGGCCCGGGATATGGAACAGGCCATCGTACAGGGAGAAAAAGATCTTGCCGACCGGCTCGGGAAATTGGCCTCGGCCCTTGCCCCCCCGCTGGAGGTTCTGGCCCGGTTTTTCGTTGAACAGGCACAACCTTTAGGCGGTGTTTTTTCCGGCGAAAAGGCGCCGCCTTTACCCGAAGGCGCGCTCGACCGCCTGGCGGAGCTGTTAAGCATCAACGACACCGGCACGGAAGAGGCTTTTGAAGAAATCCGGGACACCCTTTTTGCGGTGGTACCCGATATCACCGGGGAGTTGGAGAAAAAAATCCAGAACTTCGATTTTAAAGGCGCCCTGGGCTCACTGAAAAACCTTATAGATCGCCTTGAAGAAGGCCCCAAGCCCGGGTCAAATCAGGATTAACCATGAAGGACGGAAAACGTAGAATTCTCATCGTGGACGACATGCCGTCCAACATAAAAATATTGAATGATATCCTCCGCGAGGATTACGCCGTCAGTGTCGCCACCACCGGGGCCGAGGCCCTCGAGGTCGTCCGGGGTTCGGCCCGTCCGGACCTGATTCTGCTGGACATCATGATGCCCGAAATGGACGGATACGAGGTCTGCCGCCGCCTCAAGGCAGATCCGGATACCCATGCCATTCCCATTCTGTTTGTAACGGCCATGGGAGACGTGGAGGATGAAACCCGGGGACTGGAACTGGGCGGCGTGGACTATATCACCAAGCCGGTTTCTCCGCCGATTGTCCGTGCCCGGGTCAACAACCACATCCGTCTCAAGCTCCATCAGGACCACCTGGAAGAACTGGTCTGGTCCCGCACCCGGGAACTGGCGGTCACCCAGGACGCCACCATCAGAAGCCTGGCCTCACTGGCGGAAACCCGGGACAATGAGACCGGCGGACACATCCTGCGCACCCAGCGCTATGTTCGGGCTCTGGCCGATCATCTTCGTTACCGGGGACAATTTCTTGACCGCCTGGACGACCGCTACATAGATCTCCTGTTTAAATCCGCCCCCCTCCACGACGTAGGCAAGGTGGGTGTACCCGACGCTATCCTGCTGAAACCCGGCAAGCTCACCGATGAAGAATTCACGACCATGAAAAAACACACCACACTGGGCAGGGATGCCATCCGGCGCGCGGAAGACCGGCTGGAAGGAGACACCGGGGCTTCCTTTTTACGCCTGGCACGGGAGATCGCTTACACCCACCACGAGAAATGGGATGGGTCCGGATACCCTGAAGGGCTGGCCGGACAAAAAATTCCGGTGTCGGGCCGGCTCATGGCCGTGGCCGATGTTTATGACGCACTGGTAACCCGACGCATTTACAAGCCGGCTTTTCCCCATAAACAGGCCGTGGAAATCATCCGGGACGGCCTTGGCAGGCATTTCGACCCGGACATGTGCCTGGCGTTTCTGGAAATTGAGGAAACCTTCAGAGACATCGCCATGGAATTCATTGACTGTGAAGAAGACCGCGTTGCCCTTGTTTCATAAGAAGACGGTGTTAACCGACCTGAAAGGGTCATGGCGCTAAAAAAGTTCGCCTGTTCCCTACCGCTTTATTCCGGACAATCGTGAGCCGGGCTATTCATTCCAGACAATAACGCTTTTTTCATAATCAATGGTGAATTTGAACCGCCGAAGAAAGTCCAGGCCCAGCAAACCGTCGAACGGCGATTCATCCCCTGAGTAAGTCAAAACGGTAATCCTGGGTTCCAGGACAGTTTTTGATCCGACCGTAAGAAACTTGATGGGAAGGTGACGGGCCTTGACTTTGGCCCCGCCGGCGACAATCAGTTTCCCCCGCCGGCCGCCGCTGATACCCAGGCGCTCCGCAATATCGTCATGAATGATGGTCATATTCGCGCCGGTGTCCAGAAGCAGGTTAGCCACTACGGTCTTATTGCGATAGCCAAGGGACACGGGAACCAGGATCTGGTTGTTTCCGGTGATGTCAACTGGCGTTGTATTCTCTTCAAATTCTTTCTTTTCTCTGGCTTTTTCTTTTTCCAGCTGCCGGAGGTGCAGCTTTTGAATGTATTTTTCCCATTCCTGGTTTTTCTGTTTTTCGATTTCCTCCAGCCTGGCCGCTTCAGCCTCTATCATGCGTTGTCGTTCTTCTTCCGAAAGATCATCGTAACGTTCTTTATGGATTTTTACATCATCTACCTGCGATGGGGGAATGGCGCCCTGTTTGTTCGTAAAGGTTTTCACCCCGTTTTCATCGACATATTCATAGAACTCGCTTCCGGCGGAAAGGGGAAAAAGAACAAGGCATAAAACGCAAATTAGAAAATTCTTCATGGCGGATAGATCACCGGCAAAAAAATTAAGGTCCTGGCGCAGGACTGAAAACGTAAGATTATTATTAATTATGGCTCTCCTCCAATTTAGTGGGCACAGGGTTCAAGGATTCAAGGGGTCGAGGGTTCAAGTGTTTGTTGTTGATAAATCTTTTTTTTAAAAGGATTGAATCGCCAATGAAAAACGTTCTGGTTTCAACTTGTCAACCAGACACTGAAAAACTCGTCAAGCACCTGTTTATAAAAGCGGTTCTTCACCCCTCGACCCCTTGAAACCCTTGACGCCTTCTAAAAAACCAAAGGATTAACTGAACATTATACAATTTGTATACTATCACTAATCGGGAGATGAACCTTAAATATAATATATAATAACGGCCAGACGGTCCGGCGTCAAGATTCTAAGCCATCGACTATCGGGACAATTGCCAATGGACAGAACCGGTAAAAAGAAAAAATGGCCTTTTCAGTCTTATTCCATGCTGGTTTTAATGTACGTTTTTTATACCAAAATGTTATACTGGTTTCATTCCATTCTTTAATAAAATAATCAACCGCACGTTTTTAGGAAAAGCCATGAAAAATTATGACGTCGTGGTAATCGGGGCCGGTACCGGGGGGCAGACCGCCGCCCATGATCTTGCGTCCAAAGGCCTTTCCGTGGCCGTGGCGGATCAAAGTGACCGGCCGGGCGGAATCTGCGCCCTGGCCGGTTGTCAGGCCAAAAAATACTTTTACGAAGTGACCGAAATCATGGCCCGATCACGACACCTGGCGAAAAAGGGTGTTGCGGAACCGCCCCGGGCTGACTGGGGCGCCGTCCAGGCGCATAAACGTCAATTCACCGACGGCGTTCCGGAACGCGCCCGTCAGCAGCTCAAGGCGGCCGGCATCACCTTTTTCCAGGAACCGGCCGTTTTCACGGACGATGCCACCCTGCGGATCGGAGACCGTCCCGTTCAGGCCCGCTATTACGTGATTGCCACCGGTGCCCGGCCCATGGATTTGCCTTTTGCGGGCAATCAGTACCTGACGACCAGCGATATGTTTCTGGACCTGGCGCAGCTGCCGGAGCGCCTGGTTTTTGTCGGCGGCGGATTTATCAGCTTTGAATTTGCCCATTTCGCCGCCCGGCTGGGCGGACCGGCAACCGCAATTACCGTTCTGGAAGCGGCCGAGCGTCCCCTGGGGCCATTTGACGCCGAGATGGTCGAGCTGCTCTGCAAGGCTTCGGCTGAAGAAGGGATCACCATCCGCACCGGCGTACGCATCGCTTCCGTGGAACAGGTCGGGCCTGAGTTTACAGTGCATCTGGCATCAAAAGAAACCATAACGGCCGATATGGTAATTCACGGGGCCGGACGGGCACCCCGTATCGAGGGGCTCAACCTGGAGGCCGCCGGTATCAAGTCCTCCCGCAGGGGGATTGAAGTGGATGCGTTCATGCGCACGACCAACCCCCGGGTATTTGCCGTGGGCGACTGCGCCGCTACCATTCAACTGGCCCGGGTGGCCGACGCCGAAGCCCACACGGCTGCAGCCGCTATTTCCAATGAACTGGACGCTGCCGGGTCATCCCTTCCCATTGATTATACCGCCACACCGTTTCTGCTGTTTACCTACCCCCAGTACGGCATGGTCGGCAGGACCGAGGCCGATCTGAAAGCGGCCGGTATTCAATACTACAAAAGTCATGATCGGAATCTGGGTTTTCCCACCTACCGCAGGGTGGGCATGAAGCATGCGGCCTACAAGCTTCTGGTGGACAACACCAACCGCCTTCTGGGCGCCCATATCCTTTCCGACAACGCCGCCGGAATCATCAATGCCATTCACCTGGCCGTGGAAAACGATATTCCCGCAGACGCCCTTTACCGGCAGCACATCATGAGCCCCTATCCCTCCCGGGAAAGCGACCTGCTGTATATGCTGGCCCCGTTCGTGGAATAAGGACAAGCTATCTCAAAAACATTGACATCTGTCGACAAGACTATGGATAATAACCTGTTAACGTTTTTTTATTTCAGATGTGAATTGTTGTGGATAACGATAATTTCAAAATTCATCAGGTTGCCGGTCGGATAGCCCTTATCACGATCATTGAATACCCGGATAAAATACTGATCTTTGATACCGGATCAAAAAAAGACTACAAGCTGGTTGAAACCTTTTTTTTAAATGACCTCAAGCGGGAGATGGCTGATGTCAAGCTCATTGCCGTCTCGCATGTCCACCCGGACCATTCAGCCGGTGTCTTCGCCTTCAGGAAAAAATTTAACCATGTTATTGCCGGCCATCCGGATATCGATAAATGGTACCGGGGCTTTTTCGGGCGAATGCAGCAGATAGCCGATGTCTTCTTTTCTCATATTGCCGCCACCCAGGCCGGGGTGCCGACCAGAAGGTTCTGGTTTAGAGGAAAGACAAGGCCGGATTTCTTACTAAAAGACAATGCCCCCCTGCCCTTTTTCGAAGACTGGCAGGCGCTTCATACCCCCGGTCATACGTCAAATGACATGGTCTTTTATCACGCCCGATCGAAGACCCTTTATGTCGGTGACCTTCTGGTCAAAATAAACGGCAAATACCACCTGCCTTACGGCCTGCCGCTACCCGACCTGATGAAAACCTCTCTGGAAAAAGTTTCCGCCTTGGAAATCAAGACATTGCTCTTACCTCATGGGGGAATTGACCCCGTTTCTGACATCAAGGCAATCACACAGCCGCTGTTTTCGGAAATCGATCAGCGGCCCGGGTTTCCGGTGGGCCTGCTGATGCCGTTAACAAGGCTTTCATCTGAGATCAGAAGACGAAAAGCAAAACGTTAAGGAGGTTGTCTTATGAAAAACACCGTTCTTTTCCCCTTATTTCCGGTATTTGTTTTTTTCGTCCTTATATCCGGTTTCAATACCGCCTTGGCCCAGGATGAAACAACCCTCTGGTATGCCGGTGTCTTCGGGGGATATGCGCTGAATCCCGAGGCATCCTGGGAAGACGACGAAAATGTCACATATGATCTGGATATTGAAAAGACATATGTTTTCGGCGCAAAATTCGGCGTCAGTTTTCTGCCGACGGACTATTTCTCCTGTGAATTTGAATACAGTTATTTCAACCCCGATGTGGACCGGGCAATATTGGCCAGGGCCGGAGACGATTATTCCGCCATTGAAGGCGAAGTGAAGTTTCACAATTTCATGATTAATCTGATCGCCAGATACCCGGCCCCCAGAATACGCCCATACCTGGGCCTGGGACTTGGGGGTTCGTGTTTTGATCTTTCGGTAACATCAACTCAAAGCATAGACGGCATTGTCTATAGCGGCAGAAATTCCGCTGATGACGCGGTCTTTGCGTGGCAGCTGCTGTTCGGCATTGACATTGACTTAACCGATACCCTGTCGCTGGATATCGGCTACCGTTACTTCGACGCCTCGTCACTGGATGACGATTATCACTATGACGTTTACTGTTATAACGGTGATTGTCACATTTATGGAGACAATAATTATGATGATGATGCCACTTTTGATTATAATACGGGCATGTTCACCATAGGATTCAGGCAGCGGTTTTAAGGGCAAACTTTTTCATCATGCGATGCGACCGGCAGCATATTGACACATAATATCGGCCTTGCTATATGTAGGAGACACTAAGCGTCTTCTTATCCTATTCCTGACATTCGATCGGCCTTTATAATACTGTGTAAAAATCAGCTGTCTGTTATGGGGGGCTCGGCCGACTCATGGTGTCCGACCTGGCATAAAAGATATCTTCAACAAAGGAGGCTTTTTATGAAGCGCTTTATAGAGACCTTTACTGTCTTTCTGGTTGTCCTGCTGGTCACATCGACTGCTTTCGGCAAAGAGACAACGCCGTCAGCACGGAATGTCGCACCCGGCGGTGAGATGCCGAAAGTGACAACAAAGGGGGTTAAGCCGGCCCATCCCCTGCCCTTCCAGGTAACGTCAGTGGAATTCCATGAGATGTCTCAGAACAACCTGAGCTTTCTGGCGGTAGGGATATATTTCAACAAGGATGTCGACCCGGCTTCGGTTCAGCAAAACGTCAATATCAGGCTCCTTAAAAAGGATGAGAACCATTTCTGGCGTGATGCCTCGACCCAGAACAACAATGTGCGGGTTGTGCAGCATGTAATCACATGGGCCTCGGGGGCGCCTCTGGAAAACGGCTATTATGTCATGCACCTCCGGGGTACGCTCAAGAGCAAGGACGGTCTTTTCCTTGATTGTAACGGTGACGGCCAGGGTGAAGGCGGCGCCCTTCCGCCCTATGAGTCGGCGATCTACCAGGTAAACATCCCGGAACCCGGAATGCTTGATCCCAGAGAGATCGAAGGGCTCAGAGATCAAATAGGGCCATAGAACGCCTGTGGAACCGGCCGGCCTTTTGATTTAACGCGGATATTTCGCCAATCGTTTTTTACACGCCAGAAAAAAATCCGAGACCGGATTTTCCATTCCCTTAACGAATCGCCGCTCGATTATTTCGATCGGGTAAACGACTTCATCCCCGACCGTCACGCCCAGACCGTGAGAGGTTTTCACCCAGGCACCATCCAGGACGACACACATGGCCTCTCCCAGATAACACCCCCATAACTCGTATCGATAAGCATCCTTTTCCGGATCACCTTCCGGTCCGTCCGGCCAGGCGATATTGATAATCCGATCCATCCCCAGGATGGAAACCTCATCCAGTAGAAGTTCGATATTCATGATATACCGGGCCGACTCGCGGCAAATGGCCGCGGCTTCCTTGATATTCAGGACCTCCTGGCGTGATGGTTTTGGATGCATGGTCATGTCTCGATTTTCGTTTTGAATTTGATCATATCATCCCTGATTTTAAATACAACAGGTCTGAAAGTCACCGAATAATCAGACGTTGAGTGCCCTTTTTATCCCCTGACATGGGTTTTGAAAAGCGAAAGACGATCGATATCCTTATATTTATCAATTTTAATCGGACAGTTATCTTATAATGAACCAAAACAGAAAATTATCTCTTGACATGTTATATTTTTACCCTTAAAATCAAATCAATAAATCAAGATAAGTTGATATATAGATATGGATGAATTGAAATACTTTAAGGCATTGTCGGACGAAACCCGTCTCCGGCTGATCAACATTCTGATACATCATGAGTTGAAAGTCGGGGAACTGGTGTCGATCATGCAGATGGGTCAGTCACGGATATCCCGGCATCTTAAAATAATGGCTGAAGCGGGCCTGATCGATCACTTGAGAGAAGGCGTCTGGAGTCTTTATTTTATCGTTAAAAACGGTCGCGCACGACAGTTTATCGATTCAATCAGCTTTCTGTTTGAGGGCAATCCGGTGATGGAAAAAGACCTGGCGCGGGCGACCCGGACGGTTGAGGACCGGGCACAAAATACCCGCCGCTTTTTTAATACCATGGCCGACAGCTGGGATCGCTTAAAGCAACAGATCATCGGCGATTTTGACTTGAACCGGGCCATCTTCAGCGACCTCGGCAACTACGATGTAGCCGTTGACCTGGGCTGCGGCACGGGCGACCTGCTGGAAGACCTTCAGGCGCATGCCGCCAAAGTGATCGGTGTGGACAGCGCCCCGGGGATGCTGGAAGAAGCGCGAAAACGATTCGCAAATCGTAATCACGGCATTGACATCCGTCTGGGAGAGATCGAACATCTCCCGCTGGGTGACAATGAGGCGGACCTGGCCGTCATATCCCTGGTGTTGCAGTACCTCACCCGGCCGGAAACAGCCATCGCCGAGGTGAGCCGGGTTTTACGATCGGGTGGTGACTTTATCCTGGCGGACTTTGAACAGCATGCCAATACGGCCCTCCGGGAAACATACGGGGCCTGCTGGCTTGGATTCGACCCCCAGGAAATCGCCCGCTGGCTCACACAAAACAGCTTTGATTTAATAACCAGAAACCGCTATCCGCTGGAGCAGGGACTGACACTTGTCGTCTACCACAGCCGGCACCGCGTTTCTTAAACCTTGTAAACAAATGAACAAAAAGGAGATGCTATGTTGATGTCAAAAGAAGAAAAAACACCGGCCCCGGACCTTTCACTGCCCTATAAGGTGGCCGATATTTCCCAGGCCGCCTTCGGCTTCAAGGAAATGGCCCTGTCTGAAAACGAAATGCCCGGTCTGATGGCCGTGCGTAAAAAATACGGCCCTGATCAGCCGCTGAAGGGCATGAAAGTTACCGGCAGTCTGCACATGACCATCCAGACGGCCATGCTGATCGAGACCTTGAAGCAGCTTGGCGCGGACATCCGCTGGGCTTCATGCAACATCTTCTCCACCCAGGACCATGCCGCGGCCGCCATTGCCGAATCCGGTGCCGCCGCCGTGTTTGCCTGGAAAGGCGAAACCCTGGAAGAGTACTGGTGGTGCACGGAGCAGGCCCTGACCTGGCCGGACGGCTCCGGTCCCGACCTGATCGTGGATGACGGCGGTGATGCCACCCTGCTGGTTCATGAAGGCGTCAAAGCGGAAAACGATCCCTCCATGCTGGACAAGACCTATGACGTCCATGAATATCAGTGCATTATTGATCGTTTGAAAGCCTGTTATGAACGCGACCCGCAACACTGGCACAAAATCGCCGAAAAAATCCGGGGCGTGTCAGAAGAGACCACCACCGGCGTCAACCGGCTCTACCAGTTGGCCGCAAAAGGCCAACTGCTCTTTCCGGCCGTCAATGTGAACGATTCCGTCACCAAATCAAAATTCGACAACATATACGGCTGCCGTGATTCCCTGGTGGACGGCATCAAACGGGCCACAGACACCATGGTGGCCGGAAAAATCGTGGTTGTCTGCGGATACGGCGATGTGGGCAAAGGCTGTGCCCAGTCCATGCGGGGTTTTGGCGCCCGGGTCATCGTCACCGAAATCGACCCCATCTGCGCCCTGCAGGCGGCCATGGAAGGTTATGAAGTTTCCACCATGGAAGACATGGCACCGCTGGCTGATATTTTCGTTACCGCCAGCGGTTGCTGCGATGTTATCACCGGGGAGCACATGGAACAGATGAGGAATGAGGCCATCGTCTGCAATATCGGCCATTTTGATCATGAAATTCAGATGAGCTACCTGGAAAAAAATTATAAAAAGACCAACATCAAACCCCAGGTCGATCAGTGGGAGTTAAAGTCCGGCCGCTCCATTATCGTTCTGGCCGAAGGTCGTCTGGTCAATCTGGGTTGTGCTACCGGTCATCCCAGTTTTGTCATGAGCAACAGTTTCACCAACCAGACCCTGGCCCAGATCAAACTGGCCACTGAAGATCTCGAAAAGCAGGTTTATACCCTGCCCAAGGAGCTGGATGAGGAAGTGGCCCGGCTGCATCTTTCCCGGCTGGCCGTCAAGCTGACAAAACTGAACGAAAAACAGGCGGAATACCTTGGTATACCGGTTGAAGGACCTTACAAACCGGACCATTACCGCTACTAGTCCGGTTTACCAATCATCACCGCACGCAACGGCGAAAGAGGCAACTCTTTCGCCGTTTTTTTATGATTGTCATGCCTTTATTTTTGTCTTTATCTTATAACTGCCTCTCATCTGATAAAGACGGGAAAAACATTGACGCACAAGCACGGCCCTGCTAAATTTTCTGATGATACTTTCTTATTTACGAATTGGACAAAGGCCCTGAATCGATTTGCAGACCCTTTTGGCGATCACGCATCTGTCCCTGCCAACCATACTAGAATATCAGATTACCCCTCTAACTCAAAAATACGGGAATGACAACTTGTGGCTAACCAATTGAAAATCCGGACTCCCAAGCTTAACCTGCTGTTATGGAGCCTGATGGGCATATTTTCCCAACTTGCTTTTGTCAGGATGTTTACCACCTTTGCCGGAGGTACGGCTTATTACGGAAACATGTTTTTATTAGTAGGGATTATTTCTTTGGCCGGTGGGTTCTTCGCCCCCAGGTTATCCCGGCACCTGGTGTTGCTGCCCTATTTTATCCTGATTGCCTTTCTGTCCACATTATGGATCAGCACGTTTAACCTGATCCCCCACATTTCCGGCGAATTTTTGTGGTCGACCATAGCCAATGTTTATCCCCGACCGGCCGACTTTGATCTTCAACTGGCCATTATCATCCTTTCTTTGACAATCATTCCGGTACTGGTCTTAATCGGCAGCCAGCAGGCATATTATCTCCTCTCCTTCTCTCAAGGATTTGTCGGATACCTGGTGATGGCCCTTGGCGGTGTTATCGGCGCCGTTCTTTTCTCGCTGCAAAACCAGTTTCTACCAGCCTTTACCTGGCTGGTGTTCTTCTGGGTGGGCATCCTTTTGCTGCTGCTGATACAGGCAAAAAACAGCCTGTTCCAGAAACTGATTTATATCAGCCCGTTAATTTTTTTCCTTGTTCTCGGAGTACTCGTATCCTCCTATCATTACTGGAGCCCTTACCAGCGGATTGATCTGGTTAACGCCAAAGATAATAACCAGATTCACATTCTGGCTAACGGGTTTTTTCTTTCATCTGTTTCCACGGAACACATAGCAGAAAGCCCTCGGAAAAATCGCATACTTCAATCCAAGGTCTTTAAATGTATCGGCCCTGAAGATGAGGTTTTAGTCCTGGGTTCATGTGGCGGCACCAATGATGTCAGGGAAGCGCTGTACGCGGGAGCAAAAAAAGTAACCGCCGTAGAAATCGACCCCTGTTTTGTTCAAATCGGTAACACGATTGATCCTGACAAGTCATACCGGAATTCGCGGGTCAAAACGGTGATCGGCGATGCCCGCCGGTTTTTACTGACCGATGACGGGAAATACGACACCATCTATATGGCTTTTTTAGATTCACAGACCAATGCCTCCAACAAGGCCCGGTTCAGGCTGGACAGCTTTCTTTATACCAGCGAAGGAATAGATCTGGTGTTGTCTCATTTAAAAGCGGATGGCCTTTTGTATATCAACTTTGCCACCGGCACTTTTTGGATCAGAAACAGGATTTTCCAACTTTTAGAAAATTCCAGCAAAAATATCGTCCGGGTTTTTCAAAGACAATCCGGTATTCAGACACTATACGTGGTTTCCAAACAGAATCTTGACCTGGATTACCTCAAAGACATTTACAATGAAACCACATCCCGGTTCAAAGCCTCAAAACGGTCTTTGATTCCCACCGATGACTGGCCGTTCTTATATTGCCAGCATAAACGCATTCCGCAGGAGCATTTCAGGCTGCTGGTCATCATGTTTATACTGATGGCAGCCATTCTCAGTATTTGTCAGAATATCGAAGGCGCTGATAAGGCCGTCTCATCCCAAACAAAAGCGGCTCCGATGCTGCTGGCATACGCCTTTTTCTCCGGAGCCGCATTTTTCTTCATCGAGTTGCGGACGATTTCGGCATTGACACCCATTCTTGGTTCTTCCTATCTCAGCCAGGCGATGGTAATCATAGCGGTAATCATCTCGTCTTTTCTGGGGAACCTGTCCGCTTCCTTCAAGCTGAAGCCGAACATCACCGCTGTCTGGCTGTTGCTGTTTGTCAGCCTGGCGCTGGTATTTCAGGCCACCGGGCTGTTCCACCCGTTAAAAGGAAACATTCTGCCGTCTGTCGGCTTATATGTAATTGTGTTTATCCTGCCGACCTTTATCGCGGGCCATCTTTATCTGCATTACCTGCTCGGTCACAGTGCCGGCACTGTCCTGAACATGCAGAAATGGAATTTCTTCGGCGGGGCGCTGGGTGGTCTGGGAGAAGTAACCGCCATATATTTTGGTTTTCAGCGTTCGCTCTGGATTATCGTAACCCTTTACCTGCTGTCATTGATTTCGATCACTATTTTTATCCGCAACCGGAAAAAAACAACCCGTCCGATCCCGTTATGATCCAAATCACCTTTGCACCGGGAGAAGAAGTGTGGAAACGATTTAATTTAAAACGATAGAGGACAACATGCGTTACGAAGGACAGATATACCGGCCCTTTTCCGAGGCCGACAGCTATCTTTTACAATGCACCATCGGGTGCTCCCACAATGGCTGCACTTTTTGCGGCATGTACAAGGACCGGCAATTCCGGATCCGCTCCATGGAAGAAATCATGGAAGATATCCGTATGGCCAAAGATTATTACGGGGATGTGCAAAAAGCCTTTTTGTGCGACGGAGACGCGGTGTGCATGGACACCGAAGCGCTGATGGCCATTATAAAGGCGCTTTACGAAACATTTCCTTCCCTTCGTCATGTGGGTACCTATGTCGGCCCCCAGAGCACACTGGCCAAAACCCCGGCCGACCTGAAAAACCTTCGAAAGGCGGGACTGACCAAGGCCTACCTGGGGGTCGAATCGGGCGATGACGAGGTGCTCAAGGACACCAACAAAGGCGTCAACGCGGCCCAGATGCTGGAAGCCGGTAAACGATTGGTGGAAAACGGCTTTAACCTGTCGTCCATGGTGCTGCTGGGAATCGCCGGGACCGGCGAAAAAGCGAAAAGACACGCCGCCCTTACCGCTGAAATTACCAATCAGATGAAACCCCGCTACCTGGCTGCCCTGACCTTTACCCCGGTTCCGAGAACGGCCCTGTTCAGAAAGGTCGAATCCGGGGCGTTTGTCCTGCCTGATCCCTTTGAGACTCTGGAAGAAATGAAAATCATGTTTGAAAACATCACCATCGACAACCTGACATTTATCGGCGCCCATGCCTCCAATTACCTGCCCGTCAGCGGAAAACTCCAGAAAGACAAAGCCGCCATGCTGAAAACCGTCGACGCCGTCCTTTCATCCCGCGACATGGGCGCCCTTCGCCCGGATAACATGCGGGGGTTGTAAAAACCGTATGCGTGCATAGGATTACGGCGCCGGAAACGCGCCCATCCTGCGTTTAATCCGCTGTGTTCCAGTGCTTCATCTTTTGCCAGGAGCCGTTGTAGCGGAAACCAAAAACGCATAAAATATTCAAAAAATCATCAACCAAAATGACTGAAATCCAATCGTTTTCAGAAGTGGTGATGAAATATTATCTTTTACTTGACAGAAATGAAAAAATGCGGTTCACAAGAAGTTAGAGGCGCATGTTTCGGGGGGATTCCAAGGCCAATATATCTATTTATTGAATAATTCAAGGATAGTATAGCTGTTTATGCACAATCAAAGTGCATGACAGGATTACGCCGACTGTCCCCAAAATTCCACAATCCTCAATCAATTGACTCAAGCGCTATAAATTATCTGTTATCAGGAAGGGGGGTGATACAGGTTGTGAGGCGAAGGTTAATTGATTTAATAATCTTTTATTTACAAAAAAAGGATAGAGAAATGAAAAAACTTACCATACCAACACTGGTTATTCTCATTGTTTTTTGCCTGTTTGTTACGTTATCAATATCTGCCGACAAACGGAAGCTCGCTACGCAACCTGCAACACAAAAACAGATGCTCACACCACAGACACAAATTAATGCGGGCTCGGTGGCGGCCAAAATTCCGAAAATAGCGGACTTAAAAGTCGATACGATTCATTCCTACAATTGCGGATGCGAACTGGAAGGTGTCGATGCGTTCTATATGGCAAATATTATGGTAGATGTTGCCAATGCCAGTGGTGTCCCGACATCATCTACGTTGACCTTAACCTATCATGATCTTGTAGCAGGTCCGCAGACGGTGATAAAAAGTATTTCTACCCTGAATTCGTATCCGACGAATCCATGGGCACTTCAACGATTTGTTGTTGTAAACCACCCGGTGCTGGTAAAAAAATCAACCGGTATCAGAGCGGAAATTCAACCAACGCCACCGACTACGGAATCGAATCCGGTCAATAATGTTAAAATTGTGAACCGTTGTGATATTATGGTTTACTAATTGAACCACCATTGAATTGATTTAAAATAATAAATCATTCTGCCGTTCAAGCTGCGGTGAGGTCTCCATGCGTATCACACGGCCAGGCCTCACCGCTTTTTTTGACAACCTCTATTACAACCGCTTGTGGATGAAAACAAGTCCCCCCCCCCTCTTTCACCTGACCTTTATCTGCGTCCATGCTTCCAAGTACCTGCCTCTCAGTGGAAAACACCAGAAAGACCAGGGAGAATCGATGAAAAACGACGTCAAACGGCTACTGTTCTCCGCCTTGGCGGCCACCTATTTTGCCGCTTAACTGGTGGCGGAAAACATGATTATCAGCCGGGCCGACAAAGCTTTTAACGAACGGTTATTAAAAGAAGCACAGGCCCGCAGGCGCATGGGGGCCGGTTCCTTGAGCGATGAATTGAATTTCGAAATACGGGTCAACAAGGACATGCCGGTCCGGTTATTCGGGCGGATGATAGCCCGGCCCGCTTATAGAAAAAGGCGAAAGTCTTCCGATTATTCTGGCGGCACCCAGCTTAAATCCCTGCCCGACTGAAAGATCACGGCCTTTGGCTTCGAGGTAGCGGTCGGCGTAATAATCCAGCAGGTTTTTTGACGGCGGGGAATAATTGCTTCTTTCTCTTAACGTTATCGCGTTTTGCTGGTCGCAGGCGGTTACACAAAGGCCGCAGCCGATACAGCGGGCGTAATCGATTTTAGCCGGCGGGGTCTTCTTTTCCCAGGTGATGGCTTCCATGGGGCAAATTTGGGCACATTTCCCACAGGCGTTACACTTATCATCCACCACCTGGGCTTCAAAGCGGCTGCCGGCGACGATGGTCGGGATATTGTGAATCTTCAACATCCTTAAGGCCCCGCAGCAGCAGGAACAGCAGGAGCAGACCTGGAGGGGGTTCACCAGATTGTCCGTCATGTTGACCAGCCCGGCTTCCGCGGCCATTGTTTTGGCTTCGATGTATTCTTTTTTGGAAACCCTTCTGGCAAGGCCTTTGTCTATAGCGAAATCAGCCAGCCAGCCCATGGCGGAACACACGTCCAGCGGTTTGTCGCAGCCTTCACCGATCAGGCGTTTTTCCTGTCGACAGGAACAGGGCACAAGACAAAAACTGTTGTTCCGATCAATGGTCTCCATAAAGCTGTCGGTTAAATGGGGAATAATGCCGCCGGCGTTTTCCAGAGATTTTTCCACGGGAATAATCCTGGTAAAACGAAGGTCCTTTCCCGCCACACTTTTTTTCACCCAGGGCATTATTTCTTCATAAAATTCAGAAAAAAGAGAAGCGAATTGTATGAAATAATCGCTTAATGCCTCGTTATCCTCTTCATTTTTGGATCTTATCATCTGCGCTTCAAAAAGTCCGGGAACAAAGTTTAAAAAGGCATAGGTTTGCACGCCCATTATTTTTAAACCGGTTATCAAAAAACGATTTGCCAGCGATTCCAGAATGGGCCGGACTTCGGCTACCGGCCTTTTGGCACGGCGGGCAATTTGCGCTGTTGTTTTATTGGTGAAGGTCAAATTCAGAACGAGTGTCGCTTCTTCTTCGGTAAAAGCCAGAGCAACCAGTTTTTTAAGCGAATCCGGCATGGGCACATCCTTGAGGTTCTCTTTATAAAGGAATTTCTCGGCTAATTTCACATGGGCTTCGCTTATGTTCATGGTGCGCCTTTTTTCTGATTAACGATAATGTTTGTCCAATCCGGGATATCTGATATAAATATCATCCACGGCACGATCCTGTACTTTTTTCAGTTTTGTCTGAAGTCGCTTTCGTGATTTATCCGTGGCTACGGACAACAGGACAAGCAACACCCCGGATTCCAGCCTGGCCAGGAGCGCTTCGTCACTGATTTCCCTCAGACCCCAGTCTTCAACGGCAAGACGGTAGCAGTAAAATATCTCCGCAGCCACGAGAACCGGCGAAACGTTATTGACAAAATACCCTTTTGTTTGAGCAGCAGACGTTATGTCGGAAAGCATATCCAGAATTTCAGTAAACAAGGCAATTGCGTAAGGACCGGAGCGCCTTTCCGCTTTAAAATATTCGACGGCCATGATGGGACGAAGGACCCTGGCGTTCTGGATCAAATATTTTACGGGTTCGGTGGTAATCTCCAGAATAGCGGAAAAAGGATCATTTTTACTTCTGGCCTGCAGATACGGCGTCACATCGTTCAGTGCGTTTTCCAGAAGCGCTGTTAAAATATCGTCTTTGTTGCCAAAAAGGTTGTAAAGGGTGGTGACTGAGAACCCGGCCATCTTGCCTAAAGCCCGCATGGTAAGGCCCTCGGGCCCATTTTTTGAGACTATTCTGGCGGCTGTTTTCAGTATCTTCTGTTTGCGTTTTTCAATATTTTGTTCTCGTTTGTTCAATGTATTTTCCACCCATATAAAATGTAACATTGTTACAAGTTGTAACAATGTTACATTTTATTATCAAGCCCTATCTGAAAATACTACCCGAAGGGTTCAGTTGGCGTAATGTTTCAGGCAGGCAACGGGCAATCGACGAAAATTTGACATACAAAATTGATTTTGCTATTTAAAACAGCCATAAAGCGTGCTTCATGTTTTTCATAAATCAGTAGAACGGCCGACGCTGACAGTTAATACAAACAACGTTTTCGTGGAGTTTCAATATGCCGGACCAAACTATCACCGAACAAACCCACATCATCGACGGCCGCGCTGTATGTGTTCATACGAGTCCAATGCGAAAACCGGATTTCCCCACCCTGCTTTTGATCCACGGTGGTTGGGGCAGCGCCGTTATGCACTGGGCGCCGGTTTGGGGCGCTCTGGCCGAACACGTCCGGGTTGTCGCACCGGAGCTGCCGGGTATGGGATACGGCAGTGCGCCCATTGCTTCAACCGTACCGAATTTCAGTCAATGGCTGGAACGCCTGATGGATCATCTGGAAATCGAACAGGTTTGGGCCGCCGGCAACTCAATGGGCGGAGCCATTGCCTGGCAACTGGCGCTGAACGCACCTGATCGTGTGAAAGGCTTGATACTGATCAACGGCGGCCCTCTGCCGCCCCTTTCCAAAAATGTGCAACGCTTCGCCAGGACGCGCCCGGGGCGGATGCTTGTCAGGATCATTGCAAAACGGGTCGCTTTTTCATTAAAAGCGGTCGAGTCGGCCTTTGCCGATCTTTCGAGCGTCCCCGGACCACTGATTGACCTCTGCCAACGCCGCCGTTCGCCACAACTGCTGGTCACAACCGACGTGATTATTGACGGCTCAATCTCAAAGGCGATACCCGGTCAGCCAGGCTTGATCATATGGGGAACCGAGGACCGCCTGCATGGCAGCCGGCCGGACCAGGCGAAACGGTTAAAACATCGACTGCATGACGCACGATTGGTCGAAATAAGGGACGCCGGTCATATGCCGCAGGTTGAACAGCCCCGGCTGGTGATCGATGCATTAGCCGGGTTCGTGGGATTTTAAAAAAGTACCCTTCTTATTCAGATACCCTGCTGTGACAGATTACGGCTGATGGCAGACCTTACCGACACCAGCAGGTCCTCTTTTTCATCTTCAGAATAATCAGCCGTTTCTATGGGCGGAGAAATAATGACCCGGATAATGCCAGGCTTGATGCGCAGTTTATGTTTCGGCAGCAGATTGTGGCTGTTGGCAATGGTAATCGGCACAATAGGCAACCGAGCCTTGAGCGCCAGCATGACGCCGCCTTTTTTAAACGCCATTAAACGTCCGTCCGGGCTGCGCGTCCCCTCGGCAAAAAAAAGGGCGCTGATGCCGTTGCGAAGTTCCGCAATGGACTGGTTAAGTCGCTGCAAAGCGGCTGGATTGTTTTCCCTGTCAATAAATATCATTTTCGCCATACGGGTCGCCAGGCCGAAAACCGGTATGCGTGAAAGGGAGCTTTTGGCCACAAAACGCAGCGGATGCGGCAGAGCCAGAGCCAACGCAGGCGGATCCAGGTGGCTGGCATGATTGGACATAAAAACGTAGGAGCAATCCGCCTGAAGATGCTCCCGACCATCTATCTGAATTTTGACCCGGTGCGCTTTGCACAGGACCCAGGCCCAGGCCCGGCAGAAGAAAAATGTCAGCCGGCCGGTTTTACTGAACGGGGCCAGGAGAATAACCGCACTTCCCATAATCAGGGTATCAATCGTGATGACGATTGATGTCCAGAATATCATGGGAATTGTGGTTGACATCTTTTTTACTTAAAAGATTGATTATTAAATGACAAGTCAAAAACAATCCTGCTGCGTGTATTACATTTTTTTTACATTTGCGCTTTTTTATCCCTAAAAGATTGTTTTAAAGGCCAGAAACAATTATTTTGAAAAATATATCATAGCGGATATCACTGAAACCTTTTTTAAACGATCTTGTCTTGAATGAACAAGGAGAAATCATATGGGACGTAAAATTATTGATCTGTCCATTGCCATTGAAGCCGGGCTTCCCAGTGACCCGGAAATGATGATACCGCAGATCGACTACCTGACCCACGAGCAGGGAGCCGACCAGATGCAGATGTTTTTCCCGGGCCTGGACAAAGATCAGCTTCCCGGCAGCCTGGGATGGGCGGTCGAATTTGTTCATTTAACCACCCATTCAGGTACCCACCTGGACGCGCCCTTTCACTATCACCCCTATTCCGACGGCGGGAAAGACGCCCTGACCATCGACCAGATTCCTCTGGACTGGTGCCTGCAGGACGGCGTGGTGTTGGACTTCAGCCACAAGGCCGACGGTGAGCGCATTACGGCTGCTGACGTAAAGGCCAAGTTGAAAGAAATCGGGTATACCATCAAGCCCCTGGATATTGTGTTGATTCGCACCGGGGCCGATGCCTTCTGGGGACAACCGGAATACCTGGTCAAAGGGGCGGGCATGACGCGGGAATCAACCCTGTTCCTTTTAGACCAGGGGGTGAAAGTGGTCGGCATCGATGCCTGGTCGTGGGACCGCCCCCTGCCCTTTCTGGCCGAGGAGTTTCAGAAAACCGGCGACCCGTCCGTGATCTGGGAAGCTCATTTTGCCGGTATTGAAAAAGGGTATTGTCACATGGAAAAAATGGCCAACCTGGATCAGATCCCGGTGGCCCACGGATTTCAGGTGGGCTGCTTCCCGGTTAAAATCAAGTCCGCCTCGGCCGGGTGGACACGTCCGGTGGCCATCATTGATTATCCTGAACGAGAGGATTAAAACTCAAGGGACGGGATAAGGTGAAAATGTAGAGACCGGATCTGTGCCGTTTTTAAAATCTGAAAAACAAACCCTGAAAAAACCGTTTAACCCGAATATCCTTCCGTTACAGACCTTTTTGGTTATATCCATGACGGAGGCACAAGTAGGATATTCGGGTTAACGGCCGCTCAACCAACTTTATATATCATTCACAGCACGTTCTTTTTTAAAAGGCATGCCGATTGTCAGCGCTTAAATAATTCTTTCGTTTTGACGTTGCTGTTCATCCATTTTTCAATCACAGTCAACAACACTTCCCTGCGAATGGGTTTAAGCAGTAAATCATCCATACCGGCTTGAACATACCAGCTTTTTTCATGACTTTCGGCTCCTGCGGTAACGGCGACAATAGAGATATGCCGTGGCATTGCTCCGGATGGGACTTCCGCCGGGACGGATTGTTCCGCTTCCCATTGACGTATGGCCCGGGTCGCGTTAATCCCATTCAGTACGGGCATCTGAATATCCATTAAAATCATGCTGTAATCATCTGGAGCAGATATATACCGTTCAACAGCCGCTTTGCCGTTTTCGACGGTTGTTATGAAATATCCGGCCCGTTCAAGCATTAGGGAGACGACCTTCTGATTAATGGGATTGTCTTCCGCCAGAAGGATGTTCCCGGGAATCTCAGTTTTGATGTCATCCTCGTTGGCGTCTAGCGACATTTGAAAAGATTTTTTTGAAACGTCCATTTATTGGTCAACATCCAAGTAACTTGCCTGCCTGATTTATCCTCACTTTGACCGGATTGACGGTTCAGGCCAATCTCAGTCTTATTTGAAAAGCACCCCCCTCTCCTCGTTGCCTTTTCTTTATGCCCCTTATTGTGGCCTGTATGTTTGGAAACCTGATGATGATCCAGCGTATTATTTGATTTCTATTTTTTTTATGATATTATTTCAAGCTAAATATGATTGATGAAACAAAACAGTGTTTCAACATGAAATGATTTGAAATTTCAATTGGAGAATGAAACACACCATGAATAAAAAAAACAGCAACATTGATATGCAAAACGCAAAATACGCGTTGCTTGGCATGATCCCCTCAGCCGAGGCTTATGCCGACTTCAAGTCGGATATGCGCAAAGGGGCGTCGGACATCATACCTGAAATTATCGAATATGCGGTCTCGTACCAACTGATACGGGAAAAGACGGAAACCGCTTTTATGGCTTTTCTGGAGCACAACCCGGTAACCCATCCGCCAGTGACAGAAGGCATGACCTTTTCCGATCTGTTGAGCCAGGTTCTGGGCACCAAATCGGTGAACAGTCTTCTGGAGACCATCAACGAATTTGCCCAACGGTTCCGGATGATGCCTGTTCAAGCCTCGATGTTCAGCCGCCTGAGAAAAAACTTAAACCCCAATACGCCGAAAAAACGAAACGCCTTAAGACTGCTGGCATTCTGGATAGGATCAAAGCAACCGGAACTGGGATGGAACTATGAAATGCTGGTGAAGATGGCCGACGCCCGGACCGATGAGCCGGTGGCGATAGAGGAAACAGAAGGGGTTCGTATCGTCTTTGCGCTCCAGGCAGTCGGCGACATTCTCGATATCAAGGCCGTCAACTGGCTGAAATCCGAACTTCATAAATGCATTTACGACCTCAACCTGCACTATATCCAACCGGGCAAAATCGCCTTCACCCTGTCGACCGCACATATCGATATCCCCAAAGCGCCGGGGCCCGCCGGTGAACCCCGCCTGTATGCCAGGGCCATCCGGGACAGCCTGGCCTTGGCCTACCAGATGCCTATCCGCTGGGCTCTGTCGAAACACAGCAGCCGTGAGCGTTCGATTATCATCGCCATAAACGCGGGTCCGTTTGACCTGGCGGACAAATATATCCAGATGCTGTTTGCAGCCCAAAAAATGGGGATCACCCCCATACGAATGTCTGATTTTGCCCGACTGTGCGCCAAGCTGTCCGACATCAAAGTAAAATTCAGCAGTAACGTTGAAGAGCTGATGATTGGATTTCCGGGGGCAACCCTTTCAAAAGTATGGCACGTTGATTCCTTCTGGTCTTATCTATATTATGACTTCGTTCCCGAGTTGCTTGAGGAAGATGTTATGCCCACCACCCGTGAAGCCTACGAGGCCTTTCGAAACGAGCTCTTTTTTCCCGACCAGGCCGAATGCCGCAATAAAGCATTGTCCGCCATACGCAAATTCCCGCAGGATTCGCTACTGGCTATCGAAGTCGCCCGAATCCTTATCGCCAAACGGATGCTGTATGAAGCCGAAGAAATCCTGTCCGCCGTACTGGCCGCTTATCCGCAGCACGTGGTGGCACGAACCTGCCGGGGGATTATCTATCATTATCTGTCCCTGTATCAAAAGGACCCGGAACTGGCCGAGGCCTATTTTTACCGGTCCGTCCGGGAAATCGATGTGCTTGAGAGCAACCATTCGGATGAAGCCGAAGCCCTCACCGAATCCGGACTGCTTTATTATACCCGTGCGATTCAATTGCTGGTCGCCTTTCGAAAGAAAAAAAGTCAATTTAACCGAGATGAAACCGTCAAAAAATGCACTGCTATTTTAAGCAATGCCTTACGGCTGTTTAATAAAAGTGCGGCCGTGGCACCGATTACGGATATGAGAGCCGAATTCTGGGTCAGGCAGACCACGATCCTGATGATGATGCTGGAAAAGGACAAAGCCACCCTGCTGAGCAGTAAAACCATGACCGACCGATACGATATTATCTACAACATTTCACGACAGACTTATCAGTTCCTCGGCTGGCTCAGGGATGATTCCGAGGACGATCACCGGTTTTTCCAGGAACGGCTGAACAATCTGATGAGGCAATACGCGGAAGATGTTTCGGTGACGAACTTCACCCCCAGTATAAAATGCATCTCTGCCGGCTTTCTGTGGAACACGCTGCCCGAAGTAACCGTCGGCATGGCCAAGCTGATCATTTACCTTTACCAGGAAGCCATTCAGGACGTAGAGCGGTTGTCACGATTCAACATCGGCGTTTATTCCGCCTCGGGTTGCTACACCATGGTCCAGTCATCCGAACATTTCATAAACAACGCGCAAAAGTATATCCGACTTCTGGAAGATGTGTTAAAGGATGATCTAAATCAACCGGATGATTACCTGATCCCCAGGGATAAAATCAGAAAGGTAGCCCTGCCCTTTGCCCTGCTGGACGATGAGGTGGAAAGCGGCATCATTTTCAAAACCGGAGAAGTCCTGTAATAGGGAGCTCCCATAAAGGAGATTTTGGCATGCAGAAAAGGACCTGGTTTGGGACGGCTTTCATCATGACGATACTGATCGTTTTTTCCGGCTGCTGGGATTCCGGGGGCTCCCACGGGAACGGGATAAAAATTCTCATGGTGGCCGACGGCGAATACGACGACAACTCTTTCAACCAATCCTGCCGGGAAGGACTCGAGAGAGCCGTTCAGGATTACGGAGTCAGGGCGGACTATCAAATCATTGACGATGCGGATACGGTTGAGCCTGAAACCATGCTGGACCGGTATGATCCGGATGACTATGACCTGGTGATTGCCAATGGATTCTTTTTTGCCGGCGCAGTCGATCATGCGGCGGCTGATTTTCCTGATACGGATTTTGTGATTGTGGACTATGCCTATGAGCAGGTGCCGGCAAATGTGAACTGCGTGGTGTTTAATGCCGATGAAGCCGCCTTTGCCCTGGGCTATCTCGGCGGGGCCTGGGCCGAGATTCAGGACCCCGAGGATCCGGTTATCGCCTATGTGGGCGGAACGGACATTCCGCCGGTACGGCAATGGACCGAACCCTACTGCAACGGGGCTGATCACTACAACACCGCCCACGACAGCGACGTTGCCTGCCGGGGTGATTTTTCAACC
This sequence comes from Desulfosudaceae bacterium, assembly GCA_963674745.2. Taxonomy (GTDB): domain Bacteria; phylum Desulfobacterota; class Desulfobacteria; order Desulfobacterales; family Desulfosudaceae; genus JBFMDX01. The sequence continues at coordinate 1,684,605 of CAXXDV010000003.1, forward strand.
GATTTCTATGACGAGACCCAGGGTGAGCAGATTGCGGGAAATCTCATCGCAGACGGCGCTGATGTTATTTTCGGGTGCGGTGGACTGGCCGGCAATGCCGCACTTGAAGCAGCAAAGGACTCCGGGGTATGGGGTATCGGTGTAGATCGGGACATGTATGAAGGGTTGCCGGCGGTTCGGGATATCATTCTGTCTTCCGGCATCAAACGCTTTGATAACGGTGTCTATGCTGCTGTGGAGTCGGTGGTCAATGATGAATTTGACGGCGGCGGGATCTATCGCGGCAACCTTCAAAACAGCGGCGTCATGCTGGCCCCCTATCACGATTATGAAGATGACATACCGGCCGATATTAAGGATGAAATCGAGGATATCATTGAAGGCATTAAGGACGGCGCCATCGATACCGGGTGGTAGAACAAATATCAAATCATTGGTCTTCAGGTGACTTAACCTGAATGAACCGTTGGCAATTCTGTTTTTGTAAGCATCATTTATAAACACCCGCGGGGAACCGAATCAACGCAATAAATATGAAAACGCATATCCAGCCCCTGGCCGTCGACTTGAGCATCTACCCGGCCGATTTCCGGGACAGCCTTGTCGAATTTTGCGGCAAGCTGCTGTCCGTGGTTTACGGCCTGGAAAGTGTCATGCGGCAGTTTCATCCCCCCTGGCTGCAGAAAATCCAGGATGCCCTGCGGCCGTTTGATGACCGCCTGAAATCAGCCCGGCGCGTTTTTGAAGATGCCACCGCCCCTTTCGGAGAGGACCCGGTTGCGGATCTATTGCTCAAGGCCGGTGAACGTGCCGGCCGGAGCGTGGATCATATTATGAACATTGAAAATCCCCAAACGGCGGTAATCGGGATGCTCAAGGCCATGGGCGAGCACTGTCGCGCCCAGGAGACCCTTTACCCGCTGATCAACGGGTTAAAGCCCGTGGGCCGCTATTTTCTTGAAACGCCTGTCAGGGAACGGGTGAACGACTATGTTTCTACGGCGGAAAATAATACCAATATCGGCCTTTTCATTGATGAAAACAGCGGATCCTGCATCTACGTGCCGGAAACATATGACGGGAAAAATGACTGGCCGCTGGTCGTGGCCCTGCACGGGGGCAGCGGCCGGTGTCGCGATTTCATCTGGCTCTGGATGCGGGAGGCCCGCAGCCGCCGTTTCCTGCTGCTGGCGCCGGGTTCAACCGGCCGCACCTGGTCCTTTGGCGATCTGACCGATGCCGAAGCCATATCGGAAATGATCGAAACCATGAGCGCTCGATGGCCGGTGGATAAGAGCCGGATGCTGCTGACCGGCATATCGGACGGGGCAATTTATACCCTGAACTGGGGACTGAAAAAAGCGTCTCCGTTTTCCGCTTTGGCACCCGTATCCGGCGTGCTGCATCCGGTAGACCTGTCGTTTGCGACCGGAAAACGGATATACCTGGTACACGGGACACTGGACTGGATGTTTCCCGTCAGCTACGCCCGCCAGGCCCATGCCACCCTGAAACAGGCAGGTGCCGACATCGTGTTCCACGAAATTGTGAACCTGTCGCACACCTACCCCAGAGAAGAGAACCCCGCCATTCTGTCCTGGTTTGACGAAGGCTTGGCTTTGGATTAAAACATAAAGCATGGATATGAAAAAAAAGCCCGGCAAAGAGCAAAAAGGCAAACCGGTTGCGACCTTACAACCGGCCAGTGTGGAGAAATATCGACACATTCTTGAAAATATGCAGGAGAGTTATTTTGAGCTTGACCTCGCCGGAAACCTCACCTTTTTCAATGATTCAACAACCCGGCTATATGGCTTTTCCAAAGAAGAATTAATGGGTTTAAATTACAAGCAGTATACGGATAAAAAAACCGCCAAAAAACTTTTCAGGATATTTTCCGGCGTTTACAAAACCGGTAAACCGGTTAAATTGGCCACCTGGTCGATTATTCGAAAAGACGGCACCAGAACATACGTGGAAGGCTCGGCATCCCTGTTAAGAGATTCTTCAGGCAAACCTTTCGGATTCAGCGGAATCGTACATGATATCACCAAGCGCAAATGGGCGGAAAAGGCCCTGATCGAAAGAGAGGCGCAATATCGTCTGCTGGCGGACCATATGAAAGACCAGGTCTGGCTGATGGATTTTGATTTTAACCCCATCTTTGTAAGTCCATCGTTCACCAAATTACTGGGATATTCTTTTAAAGAATTAAGGGATGTTTCCTGGGATAATTTCCTTACGCCGGAATCCCTGGAAAGGGCGACGCAATTAGTTTCACAAATCGGGCCGATTACCATGAATTCCCTGGACGATATTTTAGATCGAACAGTAGAAATGGAAGTTTACTGTAAAGACGGCCGAAATGTCTGGATGGAAATCAGGTGCAGCTTTATCCGGGATGAAGACGGGAAGGCCGTATCCATCTTAGGGGAAGGCAGAGATGTTACTGAACGCAAACAAGCGGAAAAGGCATTAGTCGAAAGAGAAGCCCAATACCGTCTTCTGGCAGACCATATGAAAGATCAGGTCTGGCTGACGGATTTGAATTTAACACCTTCTTTTTTAAGCCCGTCTTTTGAAAAACTGCTGGGATATACCATTGAAGAACTGAAAGCTCTTTCCTGGGATCAGCTCCTTACACCGGGATCCCTTAAAAAAGTAATGGATTTGATTACAGAAATCGGACCCATAACAAAAGATTCCCGGGACGATATTTTCGATCGAACGGAGGAGCTTGAAATTCGCTGCCGCAGCGGTCAGATCATCTGGGTGGAGGTCGTGTGCAGTTTTATCCGGGATAAAAAAGGGAATGCCGTGTCTATCCTGGGTGAAAGCAGGGACATCACCGAACGCAAACGGGCCGAGGAGGAACTTAAAAAAAGCGAGGAACGCTACCGCAGCGTTTTTGAAAACGCCGGACTCCCCCTGGTGATCATGGAAGAGTCCCTCGTGATCTTGATGGTCAACGAGCGGTTTGAGGAGATGTCGGGTTATAAAATAAATGAAATAAAAGGCCTGATGAAATTAACGGACTTCATTGCCCCGGAAGCTCACCGTTCACTCATTGATTACTTTTCCCAAAGTGGAGAAGGCAATCCCGTGGAATATGAATGCCGGATCATCCACCGTAACGGAGAAGTCTTTGATGTTCTGGTCCGTATCGGTCATCTGCCCTACGCGGGCCAGTTTATCGCTTCATTTACGGATATCACTTCGCATAAACAGGCCGAAGCAGCCCTGATGGAAAGCCGGGAAAACCTCCAGGAAGAAAACATCCGCCTGCGTTCATCCATCCGCGAACGATATCGTTTTTGCGACATCATCGGCAAAAGCCGCGGCATGCAAGAAGTTTATGAATTTATTCTTCAGGCGGCGGCGACCCTGGCCAATGTCATTATTTACGGCGAGTCCGGAACCGGAAAAGAACTGGTGGCCAACGCCATCCATGAAAACAGCGGAAGAAACCGGAAGAGCTTTGTTACGGTTCACTGCGGGGCCATTCCGGAAACACTCATGGAAAGCGAGTTCTTTGGTTACAAGAAAGGTGCCTTTACCGGAGCAAATATTGATAAATTCGGCTATCTTGATGAAGCCGACGGGGGTACACTGTTTCTAGACGAAATAGGTGAAATAGGCCTGAACATGCAGGTCAAGCTGCTGCGGGCCATTTCCGGAGACGGTTACACGCCTGTAGGCAGTAACCTGATCAGGAAATCGGATATCCGAATTATTGCGGCCACCAACCGGGACATGAAGGGCCTGGTCAGACGGGGAATCATGCGAGAGGATTTCTTTTACCGCATTCATATACTGCCCATTTATCTTCCGCCGCTTCGAGAACGAAAAGACGACCTGCCACTGCTGATTGACCATTTCATGGAGCAGTATGATCCGAATCACCCGCCCCTGCCCGGTCATGTTGTCGATGCCCTTTTAAACCATGATTGGCCGGGCAATGTCCGTGAGCTTCAAAACGTCCTTTACCGGTATATGACCCTAAAAAGACTGAACTTTGAAGATATGTCGACAGAACGACCGGCCCCCGAAGAAGCTGAATCAGTTGCTCATACGAACTCAAATGACACGGGTATCGAGAAGTTATGCAGGCGTCAGGTGGACCATGGCAATAAAAAGTCTACAAGAAATGAATTACCAGACGTTCTGAAAGACACGGAACGGGATCATATTCTGAAAATACTATCGGAAAACAACTGGCACCGCAGCCGAACCGCCGCTGCTTTAGGAATCAATCGAAAAACCCTCTACCGAAAAATGCAAAAATTCGGCATTACGCAATCTTAACCTCGAATTTATAAACTTTATCCAACCAAAGCTGCCATGCCCCATATTGAGGCATAAAAGCCCCATGCCTTTCAGGCCCCCTCAAAAGTGGGGCACTTTTGACTCAAAAAACTATTTTTTTTGATATCAATTTTAAAAAATATTTATTATTAATCAAATAGTTATAAAATATATGACAAATTTTGTAACACCTGGCTCACTTTGTGCTTTAAAAGGGGAAATTGAATTTCATAACCTTTTTCGGGGAGGACAAGCATGAAAAAAACGAGCTGGTTAAAGTGCATCCGTCCATTGTGGAGCCGGTTTTTCAGATTTTTTTTGATCCTGATGATGGTTGCTGTCATGGGCGTGTCGACGGCACCCGGGGTGAGTCAGGCCGAGAACATACCGTTAAATTCCAGCGGTGTGTACAGTGCCAAGGCTGATGACGGCAGCAAGATCTATCTTTATCGTTACGCGCCTTATACGATTGGCACACCGCAGTTCCGGACCAGCGGGACGCCGGTGCTCATCTTCACCGGCATCTGCATGAACATGAACCAGTATCTTTCCTGCACGCCCCCCGGCATGGAGGATGTCTACGACGACGTGTATGTCCCCCCTGCCGCCAGTGCCCCGGCCTGGGCTCTGAACGCTGATGGAACGGACTACGAACCATACATCAAGGCCGACAAGATGCGCTATTACAGCCTGGCGCATTTTCTCTGGCTCCAGGGTTATGACGCCTGGTTCGCCAATTACAGGGGGGCCGGTCATGACCCTGTTGCCAGTGATGGGACCAACCCCAATGGCATCACGACCCTTGACACCTGGGCCACCCAGGACGTCCCGGCCGCCATCGCCAAAGTAAAGTCCGTTACCGGAAAAAGAATGTTCATCGGCGGCCACAGCACCGGCGGCCTGGTGTCCTATGAGTACCTTCAGGGGGCTTATATGGATTACGGCAGATGGACACCGGAAAGATGGAAGGAATACTACTACAAGTCCTGCTACGCCTTTGGATACATGCCCCATGTCAAATCCAGCGCTTCTCTTGCCGCCAGCAGAAACGCCGACATAAAAGGATTTATCGGGCTTGACCCGGCCGGCGTGCCCTGGCTGCCGGCGGATGTCCTGGACCGCCCCCTCTTCTGGGGTCTGGTCGGTTCAAGGCTATACCTGCCTCTGGATGGTATGTCAAAATATCTAATTCAGTTGTTTCCGGATAAGACCTTGCTGGTCGGTGTCATGGACACCTTCCTGGGTCTGATCAACGACAATGCCGGCAGTGACGGCACGCTGGGCGAATTGCTTGCTTATCTGAACTTCTGGAAGGTTGATGATATGGACCCCTGCATGGAAGACTGGATGCTGCGCTACAGCATCGGCGGGGCAACAATCCGCGGATTCGGTCAATACATGGACATGGGGCTGCACTACACCCTTCGTGAACATTATAAAAACGGATCTGAAAACTATCTGTGGACCTTTGAAGGCCCCACACCCAATCCCGGCAGAGACGGGTATTATTACTATGACGAAAATGTGTCGCGCATGACCGTACCGCTGATTGTTTTCTCCTCGACCACGGGCGCACTGGTGGCCCCCGAGGAGACTGACGCCTTCATCATTTCCAGCAAGACACCGACTGCTTATGACGAATGGTATGTCGTCGGCGGTACAGCCCATGTTGACGTGGCCATGGGAAACAGACTGCCGACAGCTGTATTCCCCAACCTGGGCAATTGGCTTAAAACAATCGACGCCCTGCCGACCAACCCGCCCGGCACCAGCACACCGGCGCCACGTAACGACATTTAAAACCTGACGGACCGTTCCGTTTTGCTTCATAGGCGCCCCGGTTATCCGGGGCGCCTATGCTCTTCCTAAACGGCCTGACCTTGCGTTGAATCAGGCCAGAACGTGTTTATCGAGAACGAAACACGTTAACGTCCCTTCGAATACAATATCGTCGTCCCGGTCGACCCGGACCGCAACTATTTGCTTTTTATCTTTTCTTTCCACAACGGTTGCCCGGGCAGTCACTATCTCACCGTTTTTAACAGGTTTTAAGAACTTTACATCAGCAGCGCCCAGCACCACATGGGGATGATTGACCGCTATCATGGCCGCGTGATCCGCCAGACCGAAGATAAACCCGCCGTGCACCAGTTGATGTTCATCAACCGCCATTTCAGAAGTGGTAGCCATTTTCACACGACTGACGCCATCCTTTATCTCAAGCGGCACACCGCAAAGAGGCTTATTGATCAGCTGATGGGTTTTAATCTCATCTGTCATGCGATTGCTTCCTTTCAGGCATCAATCTGATATCAGTCTAAACCGCTTTATATTCATCATCAAGCTCAGGGACGGAAAAAATCATGAGCGGTTATTTTTAAACGTTTCGACAACCGCGGTATACTTTTCATGAATCATTTTCCGGTCGAATTCCCGGAAATCTTCAAGCATGGTATCCAGTTCCTGTTGACTGAACAGCGTTTCAGTGGATGGGAAAAAAATTTTATCCTCCTTACGGATATGTTCCGGATAAAAATCAGCCAGTGTCTCCAGGTGTTTAATAATACTCAATACGACCTCCCGGTTTCCGGCAACATACTTATTTCTGGCATCAACAAGGGCCTGAGTTGTTTTTCGACCGAACTTGTGCTCTTCGACCAGTTCCGCCATCAGAGCCCGATCGGAATCGGACATGTTCTTTTTCTCAAGTGCTGTAAAAAGGATATCCTCTTCCTTGCCATGATGGGTCCGGTCCGCATATACCCGGATAAAATCCACAATTGTATCGATAATGACGGGGTCGGCTGTCCCGGAGTCCTTCATGGCGGAAACCTCTTTGAGAACAATTTTCAACATACGTTCGATAAGCCTGTGCTCAATCATGAGCGGTCCTCTTGGTTTCATAAACGACCTCCTTTAATAATCGAAATTTAAAATAAATTCGGCCTTAAAAAAATTGTATCATCATATGGGCGGCGCAATCGTAACCAGAACCCGCATGTTTGTGTCTGCTCTGAGCCCATGGGGATCGGCAATATCACAAATCAGTAGATCCCCCTTTTTAGCGGTTATTACTTTTCCCTCAGCGCCTAAAAAAGCACCTTTACCCTCAAGGATAAGTAAAGACAATTGCCCTTCGATATCATGAGAATGAATGGGCATGGTCTGATCGGCCTTGAAATTAAAATTGATGATTTTAAAATACGGTGAGTCGTGTACCAGAAGCTTCTTAAACCCCTTCTCCGAGAAATCGTTGGCTTCAAAAATATTTAAACTATTCATAAAATCCTCCTTTGTGTACGTTTTTTGAATGGTAGAACGTTTTTCTGTTTTTTGTTATATGATAATTAAACAAAAATATGTTTTCCTTGACCTGGATCAATAAAGTGTTTTTTTTGCCGGTTCCTTTAATTTTATTTAAACTATTTGTGAACAAAAATATAAAAAAATAAATGGACGATCTCAAGAAAACGATTTCAGATATGGCGATTTACGAGGGACTTACTGATTCAGACCTTGACAGCCTGGTCCGGATTGCCTGTGAAAAGGCGTTTCAAAAAGGGTCAATTATTTTTTTTGATGGCGAGTACAGTGACGGTTTTTACGTTGTCATCGCAGGCCGGATCAAAATAACCAAAATTTCAGCCAAAGGGAAAGAACAGATTCTCTACATTCTCGGCGCTGGAGAGCCCTTCGGCCAACTTGCCCTCTATCATGGCGGAGTATTTCCTGCCACGGCTCAGGCACTGGAAAAAAGCACCTGCCTTTTTTTTCCTAAAAACCCTTTTTTAAAACTCGTATCTGAAAATCCCGCTATGCCCTTTAACATGTTGGCGTTTCTCTCTCGGCGGCATCGGGAACTGGCACTTCAAATCGAAAACATTGCTTTGAAGGAGGTCCCTGAACGTCTGGCAGGATATCTGCTCTACCTGTTAAACGAACAAAAAACGTCGAAACCGTTTAATCTGCCGATTCCCAAGGAGCAGCTGGCTTACCTTCTCGGCGCCAGCCCGGAAACCCTGTCACGGGCACTGGCCAAAATGGTCGACCAACAAATAATTTCAATGCATGGTAAGTCTGTCACCGTTCTGGATAAAAACGGGTTAAAGACAATGGCTTCTGCAAACCATTAACCTACAAAAATTATTGTAATGAATATAAACAGTCCGATTATTGACTTTAAACAGGTTTGTTTCTCATTCTCAGATGACAGGTTTCTGTTTAAAGACCTGTCTCTGGCGGTTGAATCCGGATCTTTTAACTTGATCAAGGGGCCTTCGGGCATCGGAAAGTCCAGCCTGCTGAAATTAATAAACCGCATACACGATCCGCAGGCAGGGGAAATCCACTTTAAAGGCAAACCACTCGAAACCTATCAACCGCAACTCCTTCGCAGACAGGTCCTTTATGTTCAACAGACACCGCTTGTGTCAATCGGTTCCGTAAAAGACAATCTGCTGCTCCCTTTTTTGTTTAAGGCCAATCATGACCTGACAAAACCCGATGATATCCGTTTGGAAAAGCTTCTGGCCGAGTTTTACCTGGACCGGATTAATCTGAATGACAGCGCGCTGAACCTGTCCGTGGGCCAGCAACAACGGATATGTTTCATACGGGGGTTACTGCTGTCGCCTGACGTCATCCTGCTGGATGAACCCACCAGTGCCCTGGACGAGGAAAGCAGCCGGATTGTTGACGCCAGTGCCGCCCGCTTATGCCGGGTGTCCGGAAAGACCGTGATAATGGTCAGTCATAAGAATCTCAATGCGAATGACATCAAGCCAAGAATCCTGAAGCTCGAAAACGGGAAGATAAGGGAAACATAATGCAGACCGCTGTCGTTGATATCGGATGGGTTCAACTCTGTTTCGGCCTCTTTTTCATATTGATTGCCGGCCTGGCGTCTTTTTTTCAGGCACTGGGCCTTGAACGCAAACTGCTGATCGGAACAGTCAGAACCTTTGCCCAGTTGTTCCTTATGGGATACATCTTAAAGTTCATTTTTGCTATTAATAACGCCTGGCTGGTGATATTGATTTTTGTATTCATGATATTCTTTGCGTCCCGGACGATATACAAAAGTGTGGATGAAAAACAGGTCTCCTTTTTCTTCCCCACTTTTTTATCCATGTTGATCAGCTTTTTTTTTGTGGCAATACTGGTAACGTCGGTCATTGTGGACGTGGCACCATGGTGGAAACCCCAATACTTTATCCCCCTTGGCGGAATGGTAATCGGCAATTCCATGAACGCAATCGCTCTCGCTCTGGAACGGTTATTGAGTGGACTACGGGCCAGGCGCCAGGAAGTTGAAATGATGCTCTGTCATGGCGCGGATTACAAAGAAGCCAGCCGCGAAATTCTAAGAGAGGCCATGAAAGCCGGCATGATACCGTCCATCAATTCCATGATGGCGGTAGGGATTGTTTTTATACCCGGCATGATGACGGGACAGATTATCGCCGGCGCGGACCCGATTACAGCCATTAAATACCAGATTGTGGTCATGATAATGCTGGTCGGCTCGACAACCATCGCTACACTTTTAATCGTGCTCATCGTCCGCAGGCTCTGCTTCAGTTCCGGTCAGCAGCTGTTGCTTCGCCCGCAATACAAGTGAAGATAACTTCATGGGGGGGGATGTTTTTTGGTGGCCCGCGCCGGAGTGAACTTCCCTTTTGAATATTTGTAACGCATCGTCTAAAATAAAACATTCGTTTTTTCGAGGTCATTGATGATTAAGGAGCCGATCCATGACAAGCCGAAGAGAATTCTTAAAAATGCTGGGGTCTGGTACCGCCGGTCTTTATTTAACATCCATTGCCGCCGTTTCTGTTCTTTCCGGTTGCGACAGTTCGGACGGCGCGACCCTGTCAAACCTGATGAACTGGGATGACATCCGGAAAAATGAGTTTAAGCTGAACAAGTCAAACATTTACATGAACAATTCCACGCTCGGCCCGACCTTGAGGCTTGTTTCCGGAAAAATGGCTGCCATCCAGGAAATGTTTTCAGCCGGTATGCCCGTATGGGATTTTGTTCAGGACATTGTTTTCGCTATTTCGCCCATCCGGGACCGGTTTACAAATCTGGTCAACGCCCATACGGATGCAGGGGGACGCAGCTCATACGTGGGAATTGTGGAATCGGTTACCGACGGCATGTCACTGGTAGCGAACGGTATTACCTTTTCACCGGGTGACGGCATCCTGATCACCGACCACGAACATACTGGCGGCAAAACCATGTGGGAACTTCAACGGGACCGTTACGGAGCCGAGCTTTATGAAGTACCGCTGATTGTAGATAGCGAGCCCGAAGAAGAATGGGAAGAAGCGCTGGTGGCGCGGTTTGAAGACTACCTGACGAGCCATGACATAAAGGTCGTCAGCTTCAGTTACATTACCACTTCAACCGGTCATATCCTGCCCGTCAAACGCCTCTGCCGGCTGGCCCGGGATTACGGGGCCATTTCCGTGGTTGACGCCGCCCAGGCGTTTGCGGTGGTACCGATTGACGTGACGGATGTCGGTTGTGACTTTCTGGTTGTCAACGGCCACAAATACCTCTGCGGCCCGCCCGGTTCAGGCTTTATCTGCATCCATCCGGGCATGCTGGAAACACCCGGCAGTTTCTGGCCGACCATCGTGGACGAAAATTACTATAATCCCGGGAACCCGGCCCGTTCCAACCCCATTCGCAAAGGCGGCATGAAACCGTTTACCAATATCCTGCCCCTGGCCGAAACACTTGAGTTTTATCGCTGGCTCGGACCGCAAACCGTGTATGAACGCCTTCTCAGTATCGGCCGATGGCTGCGAACGGGACTGTCCAGGTACCCTGAGGCAATAGAAGTCATTACACCGTCTGCCGAAGGGCTGAGCTGCAGTATGACATGCTTTCGAATTAAGGGAATGGACTCTGAAAGGGTTGCCGACACCTTATTCACCGATTATAATATTATCACCAAACATGCCACTGAAGGGGATGCTGACGCTGTTCGGCTCTCTCCTCACTATTATATAAAGAAAGAAGAACTAAACCGGACCGCCCGGGCAATCTGCAGCATCGCCGGCGTGGATTCAAATGCCTGGTTTGAAGGGAATGAATTGGACTGATTTATTGCGCTCAACCGATATAATGTAAAGGAGGTTGAATGAAAGTTAAAGGCACGACTATTCTTGACCTGGTCCGCATACTGAGAGCCACCAAAGAAAAAGACTTCAACAAATATCTGGAACCCGCAGACTGGGACATCATCAACGATACGGTCATGGCCAGCCAGTGGTATAGGGGTGATAGTTACTGGCGAATCGCCTACGCAGTGGCTTGTGTGGTTGGGGAAAAAAAACTGGACAATTTATACAGCTTCGGACGATTGGCGGCAAAGTCCCGCATCCAGATGTTTAAACGAATCGTTGTTCCGCATGATCCGGTTGCCAGCCTTGAAAAATATATCAGCTTTTGGGAAAATTACTATGATTTTGAAGGCGCTGAATACAGAAAAGCCGAAATTGACAGCGGACAGGGACGCATTATTGTCAAGACTTATGATTATCCGGATATGACCATCCCTGAAATGAGAGCCATTTATGCTTATGGGTTGGCCGGCGCTTTTCACGAAGTCATTGAGCAGTCTTTGAAAAAAAAAATTTTAGCCGATATAAACGATAACAACAACCATTTTGAAATGATTTACAAGTGGAAGTAATTTCGGCGGTTAAAAAGCGCCTGATCATCCAATCGCCATATCGATAACACATACCAAATACGTCGTGAGGTCTTATTATCAGTCGTTTTGAAACTAATAACGATGTCGTAAAAGACAATCAGGCCGGCCTCATGTGGACAAAAAGCGCTTCTGTTTCGGAATTTCCTCTGACCTGGGACGAGTCCCTTTCTTTTGTGCGGGCGCAGAATGATTCGCGACTGTATGGCTACAACGATTGGAAGCTGCCCAATCGAAGAGAACTGTACAGCCTCATCAGCCTTGACGCAATCAACCCCAGTCTGCCGGCAAACCATCCTTTTACCGACATATTCAACGGTTACTACTGGACATCGACAAGCTGTGCCAGACTGCCTGACCAGGCCTGGTATATCCATCTGGGCGGCGCCAGGGTGTTCAAAGGAATGAAATACAATTCATATATGATCTGGCCGGTGCGTACGGCTGATACTGGGAATTCAAGCATTGTATCGACAGGACAAAAACAATGCTATGATGTAAAAGGAAACGTTATCAACTGCCTGAATACCGGGCAGGATGGAGAATATCAATCCGGTGAACAACCACCAAACACCCGTTTCAGAAACACCGGTGATGTTGTAACGGACCTGGCCACCGGCCTGACCTGGTTCCAAAACGCGGATACCCGTTCCGGTATGTTGGACTGGCAAACCGCTTTTGATGCGGTGACGCGCCTGAACAGTGAATCTGCCTGCGGTTTTCATGACTGGCGACTGCCGCATATTTTCGAACTTGAAGGCCTGATTGATCTGGGCCGGCATTCACCTGCCCTGCCTGTGGATCATCCCTTCTCAAATGTTCAGAAATTTTACTGGTCTTCAACGACCAGTTGGTATGACCCTGATTACGCCTGGTCTCTTTATTTAAGGGACGGCATCATCGGCGTAGGCTATAAACGACTATCTGAATTTTATCTCTGGCCGGTCAGGGGATAATCTATTGCAGGAGGTAACGCCATGGACGTTCTGATAATGGCCTTGTTCTGGGGATCTGTCAGCGCTGTTTCTCTCCCGCTGGGCGCGGTAATCGGGCTTTGGTCAAACCCGCCCAGAAAAGTCACCTCTTCCTTGATGGCCTTTGGTGGCGGGGCGCTGTTATTCGCCCTGACCATCGAACTGTTTGCCCACGCCCTTCACCGGTCCCATGAAGTTAACGATACACTGATCATTCTGATGACAATGGTCGGGGCGGTCGCAGGCGGTCTGATTTTTGAATTTCTCAACCAGTTGCTTAACAACCGGGGGGCTTTTCTGCGCAAAACGTCATTGATAACCAAGCAGGTATTGAAAAAAAAGCGACGCCGTGCGGAAGAAATGATACAGGCCTTAAGCCGGGTCAAAATCCTGCAAATGCTTCCGGCCGAAAAAGTCGCCCGGCTGATTCCATGTGTAAAAACCCTCCGTTTTAAACCGGACGAAACGGTTCTCAAACAGGGCACTTCAGCTTCCGATCTCTATTTTATTGTTAAAGGACAGGTTCAGGTCCTCCGGGAATCGGTTGCGGGTGACACTTTGATCGCGGAGCTCGGCGAAGGCGAAACATTTGGAGAAATCGCGCTGATTTCCGACCAACCCAGGACGGCGACGATTAACGCAAAAACCGATCTGGTGGTGTTTGCCCTGGACAAAAAGGAATTTGAGCAGCTGATCAAACAATCACCTGATCTCAGAAACGCCAGTTGTCGTATGGTGACGGAACGGCTTCATGATATTCAGGAAAAAGACAAAAGCCTGGCAGGGAAAGCTGAAGAGTGGAAGGAAACCGCCCGGCGTAATTTTGATCAACTGGCCATCCCGGTCACGGAACGGGATCTTAACGAGGAGATTCAGGCGCATGCCGGCAGCGGCGCCGCGCTGGCTATCTGGCTGGGCATCGCCCTGGACGGCATCCCCGAGTCACTGGTAATCGGCATGCTGGCCGTGGCTGCCTATACGTCAGGAACCGCCATGAGCCTGGCTTTTATCGCCGGCGTCTTTCTGGCCAACCTGCCCGAAGCCATGTCCAGCGCGGTGACGATGAAGCGACAGGGTTCCGGATTCGGGAAAATTTTCTGGATGTGGATGTCACTTTGTGTAATGACGGGTGTGGGGGCTGCTGTCGGGGCCCTGATCTTTCCGGCCCATCCGGTCGGCACGCTGAAATATTTCATATGCGGTATCGAAGGACTGGCAGCAGGCGCCATGTTGACGATGATCGCAGAGACCATGCTGCCCGAGGCCTTTGAACAGGGAGGCGGCACGATTGTCGGACTGTCCACGCTGGCCGGTTTTCTCACCGCAGTGGGGATCAAGGTTGCCAGTCTTTAAAGGTGTAACGTATTAACGATGAAACGATTTAAAACCTAAAAGGCTACACCGGTTTCAAAAAATAAGCCGCTGACGCTACTGTCTACATCAAGGTCGTCTTCATCCAGTCGAATATCGTCGTAACGATAACCGGCTGCGATAAACACCGTTTCATTTATCCGGAATTTAATTTTACTCAGCAGGCTGACCAGGTAATCACCTCCCAGGGTAACGCCTCTCCCCTCAATTTCCAGAGAAAATCTTTTAGCAGGCGTTATTTGAATCGCGCCATAAAGCATCGGAATAGGCAGGGTATAGTCCTCCGACTCCCGAATACGTTTTTCCCCATTATCCGTGTTAACCGAACCGGTAACCGCTACGTCAAGTTCGGCTGTCCTCAAATTCAGCCCCAAATCCACTTTGATCTTTTTCATATAAGCAAATTCATCAAAAATAAGGCTGTAATACAGTCCGATATCGAAATGGTTTAATTCTATCTTCGATTTCAAAGGACGATCTTCCAGGAAAGTATAACGACCGAAAGTAAAAGACCGATCCATCGTGTTGTACCCTTTAAACTCCATAGGCGTAAAACCCAGGTAAAGGCTGGGCAATATCGGTAATTCCAATTTCAAATATCCAACTCCCCGGACATCATCTTCAAAATCCAGGTCATCGGCAACATCCGCTTTATCAGAACCGTTGGTAAAAAGGTTATAAGAAAGATTCCCATCGATATTCTGACTCCAGGCGCCAACGGCCAGTTCCAGCATGGCACGTGACGGCACCGGCAGAGACAGAACAACCGCCGTTATTACTATCACATAAAATTTTTTCATAATTCCCCCCTATGGTCTAATGCCTGTCTATCCATATCCGGGTTAAAAAAACATTTTCACACCTTGATTAAGCTGCACTAATAAAGCATCACAGCAAATATGATGCCATATCTCCTGCTTGACCTGAAATCCGGCAAAAAGGTTATGACGACATTTTTTTTCTTTTATTCAAGCAACTTAGGGGTAGGTAAAAAAAGGGGGGGGGCGAAAAGAATAAAAACATTAACCTCAAGGACGTTGAAAACTTTTACACAATAGAAAAAAGATTACCAACCTGTGCGCATGAATGCGTTACCAACAGGTTACGCCGAACGCTTTTCCAGCGCAATCGATCAGGGCATCGATTCGTTTTTATAACCGAAGCAGGCTACAGCCTGCGGGTATAGCCAGTATTTGGGACAAATTAACTGCTGCCAAGCAGGCGTTTTGACAGTTGCCGGGAAAGGGACATTACGGTCAGTGACGGCGGCAGACCCCATGGTTCCGGGATGACACTCGCGTCGGACACATAAAGGTTTTTTACTCTTGTTTCAAGATGGTTATCCACAACATGACCGATCCGGCAGGTACCACCAGGATGTGCGGCGGCGACACCACTGTACCAGACGTCTTTTGCCCCGGCATTTTCAAGAACGTCTCTCGCAATCGCCCTGCCCCTGTTCAATTTGAAATGATCCTCAATGGTAAGCGGCTTGGCATTTATTTTCTCATCTATGCTGATATGACCGCCCATGGTATCCCTGACTTTAATGAGAAGCCCCAGCTTCCCCTTACTTCGCAGCAACTTATGCGGTTTAAATCCCATCAGCGCATAATTTACAAAAATTTCAAACGGAAGCGGCATATCTGTTACCATAACGCCTTCATCTTCCAGGTGCACGCCCGTTATCATGGGGAATTCTTTTGAAGTGCTCAAGCGTTTGTCCAGGTATCCGAAAGCGCACACAAAGGGATCGAAAAAAAACGATCCGCCGGCTTCATGAATACCGGACTTCTGAAGAATAACCGGAGAACCGATCCCCCCTGCGGAAACCACAACCGCATCAGCGCTGATTTCGTATTGAACACCCTTTTTGTCAATCGCTTTTATGCCGGTGGCCTTACCATCTTCAACAATAGCGCCTTCACAGGACATATTGGTCATCAGCTTAAGGCCAATTGATTCGGCTTCCTTAATCCAGTCCCGGGCATGCCATTTTGCATAGTGTGGACAGCCGAAATAGCATTTATTGCAATTGGTACGGCAGTTCTCTGCTCTTAAAAACTTGGGAATTTTTTTCCAATCATACCCG
Source organism: Desulfosudaceae bacterium (assembly GCA_963674745.2). Lineage (GTDB taxonomy): Bacteria > Desulfobacterota > Desulfobacteria > Desulfobacterales > Desulfosudaceae > JBFMDX01. The sequence continues at coordinate 1,701,076 of CAXXDV010000003.1, forward strand.
AGCTCCTGAGCCGACTTTGTCAAAATTTTTGCTGCCGGTCCCAGCAGTTTGTCAGGGACATCAGTGACCGGCACCTCCTGTTTTATTTCATCGACTTCATTTGAAATATCAATTCCGTATTTTGCGAACATTTCCCGGGGCGGATCCCAGGCACATGCCAGAAACATCATCGATGTGCCGCCGGTCGTCAAGCACCTTACAATCTGAAGAAAATCCCGTGTAATAATCATACCATTTCCCAGAAAATTCAGTCCGCCCTGAAACTTGAGGGCGCCGATAACATTTCCCGATGGCTTATTGTCTCCTCCTTTTTCAATTACAATGACTTCTTTTCCGTTTTTAACCAGATCTTTTGCCACTGTAGCGCCGCCCGGCCCTGACCCCACAACGACAACATCAGCTTTGAGTTTCTTTCCCATAGGATCCCCCGTTTATTTTGTTTTGGACTTGTATATGTTGTGTGATCAAAAAAGAAGTATCCAGCGGTTAGTAACCAATGGTTACTAAGTAATATGTTTTTCGCGGTGTGTCAATCAAAATCTCAAATATTTTTGACTATTATGCGGCTGATCGAGCCCGTTCCTGTATCAGCCATATAAATAACTGTAGCCGATTTGCTAGATGAAAGGTTTTAGCGTTTTAGGGTTTTAAAGTTTTAAGGCTTAGGTGGTTAAGTGGTAATGTTATTAACGGACTAATTGACATTTTTTGCTAAAAATGTTTTTTTACTGATGACCTCGCAATATAAAATTTTTGACATGAAGGAATATGCGACTTGCCTGAAAAGAAAAAAAAAGACCCCCTCCAAAGAAAAAAAAGAATCACTGAAGCCGCCAAATCGCTTTTTATCACAAAAGGTTACAAACAGACCACAATCGACCAGATAGCGAGAAATGCCGGTTACAGCAAGCGCACCGTCTATCTTGACTATCAGAACAAGGATGATCTTTTTATCAGTGTCGCGGCCGACGGCCTTGAAATTTTATATAACAAACTGAAAAAAATTCCTTCCGGCAAATTGTCCATCAGTGAGTATATTGAAAAATATTCCGAAACCATCGCCAGATTCGCCTTTGAACACAATGAGTATTTTAAAATGTTCAGTGCCGAAGCGACCCCGGAGATGATGGAAAACTGTTCTATTTCCACAAGAAGCCGGGCGGCAAAAATCGAAATCGACGGCTTCAGCCTGCTTGCCGCTGAAATTGATCGTGCGATTGCGGAAGGAATCGTTCAAATGACTGACCCCTGGGAGATGGCCGGTATTTTTATCGGGTCGGTGGTGGGTATCATATTACTCTCCATGGGCGGCAGTCAGATCATTTTTACGAAAAAAGCGCTGATTGCCAAAGTCAAAAAAGCCAGCCAGTTGAAATGCATCGGCCTGCTGTCTTTTACGGAAAAGGAAAAAACCTGAGAACCCGTATGTCACCCTCCCTGGCCGGCGACCTGATTTTCCGCCAAAAGCGCGGCACCCACAGCGCCTGTCAGCTGAGGATCGATTTTCTCCATTTTTTTCAGCGGCACCCCGAGTTCCGTCTCGATGGTTTTATATACACCGATATTTTTGGCAACCCCGCCGGTAAAGGTGATGTCCTGTTCTATTCCGATACTTCTGGCCAGGGCGACCACCCTCCGGGCCATTGATTTATGCAGCCCGCCAAGGATATCATTGATATTTCGGCCTTCATTTAAAATTGATATCACCTCGGTTTCCGCAAAGATAACGCACTGACTGGATACGTTTACCGGATCCTCGGCTTTAAGCGACAACTCACCCATCTCTTCCAGCTCGACATTCAGTGCCTCCGCCATGACCTCCAGAAAACGTCCCGAACCACTGGCGCAAACATCGTTATATACATATTTCTTTATGCTTCCGTCATCGTTTACCTTGATGGCTTTGGCATCCTGCCCTCCGATATCAATCACCATATTAACGGACGGTATAATCCATTTGGCTCCTTTGGCATGACAGGCGATTTCAGACTGCACATCATCCGCGAAAGGGATCTTATTTTTCCCATACCCTGTGCCCACAGTCCGTTGGACATTGTTTCTGGAAAGCCCGGATTTCTGCAATGCCTTTTCAAACACTTCTTCGGCAATCTTTCCCGGGCCTATCCCGGTTCTCATGACTTCCGAGGCAAGAATGCGCCCATTTTCCATAATTACCGCTTTTGCTGTTAAAGAGCCGATGTCACAGCCACATACAATCATTTTCCACCTTTGTCTCTGGTTGATCTTTTCAAAACCATCGCCCGGAATAACCGTTTATAAACTTTCACGGGCAAAGATAGCGGCCCCCAGGGCGCCGACAATCTGGGGGTCCACTTTTATTTTCCGAATTCTGATCTTCAGGTTTTTTTCCAGATTTCTTAAAACCCCGTCATTTTTGGCCACGCCGCCTGTCATGCAAACTTCTTTTTCGACCCCTGCCCTGTTGGCAAGAATAGCGATTCTTCCGGCCATGGCTGAATTAATCGCGGCCACGATATCTTCTACCGGTACTTCCTCGTTGACAAGGTGAATCACCTCCTGTTGCACCCAGACCGTGCAGGTCGACGAAAAATGAAGCGTTTTACGGGAAGCCTCGGAAAGCGTACCGAAGTCATCCAGGGGCACATTCAACAGTTTACTCATCACTTCGAGAAATCGCCCTGTACCCGCGGCACATTTATCATTGGTCGCAAAATTCAGCAATTCGCCGTTTTCGTCCAGTTTGGCCACCTTGCAATCCTGACCGCCGATATCAATAACGGTTTTGACTTTCGGCACCAGCCATTGCGCCCCTTTGCCATGACACGCGATTTCCGATATCGATTCGTTGACAAAGGGGATTTTGTTTCTGCCGTATCCGGTCCCGACACAAAATTTTATGTCGTCAAGGGATATACCGGCTTTTTCTCCGGCCATATCCATGACTTTAACGGCCGAATCCTGCGGATTATTCAACACACGCATGACGTGACTGCCGAGGATTTTCTTTTCATTGAGGATAACCGCTTTAGCGGTTAATGAACCGATATCACATCCTGCAGTGATCATAATATTGCCTTAACCTGCTACATTGTTGTTTTAAAGTATCCCCCGAAGGTGGAAAAATTCCAGCATCCGTTTTTCACACGTTTCCCATGAAGCCACTCTGTCGTCAAAGGCATCAGCTACTAGAATATAGGTGGGGCAGCCGGTTTTCTCCAGATCCGCCGCAAAAGGCTTAACAACCGACCAGGTGTTTCGGCAACCGAATGTCCCGACATAGACCACGGCATCGGCTTTATAAAGTTTTGCCGCGGAAAGCGTGTCTTCAAGCCACTGTGTTTTTTTGTGATAAGGCCCGATAATCTGCTTGACCATGGGCATCCTGGCCAGTTGTCCGGCCAGGCTGTCAATGATGGTTTCTTCACTTTCCGTGTCCATTTTATAGGTTTCTTCATCAAACCCCTTGTCATAAGGGCAACCTTCATTCCAGAAAAAGTCAAGGATACTGCCCAGATGGCTAATGTCATGCCGATTGAGAAAATTCCAGAATTTCAACCCCTGCGAATAATGGTCGATATAACACGGCAAAACCCGGGCGCGCTCTTTTCCGGAGAGCGTTCCGGCGATGCCATTTTTCATATTTTCCTTTGAGACACGAACGATTTCCTCAAGGATCGGCGTGGCTTCTTCAAAACCGCTGAATGCCAGCTTAACCGCGTACAAGGCGACATTGGCAAAACATGGTACCGGGTTGGGGACCTGCATGGCCAGCGTCATGATCTCATCTACCAGCGCATCCTGTTTCCGGATCTCCGCCATGACGGACCTTAGATAGTCCCAGTCCAGCTTCCGGCCGGTCTGCTCTTCCATGAATTCGAGCATATTCCGAAAGTCCCGGTGGTGATATTCCATGGCCCTTTTCCCGGTCAGTTCGGGGGGACAGTCGTGGGAATAGATGGGGACATCCTTATATGAAGCGTAAAACTGAAACGAATTGGCGTTGGAATCGCAGAACCCGGGGCTGTTGATTAATACAAAGTCCGGGGTTTCGCCCGCGCCGGCCAGATACGCGCCCATGGCACCTCTCTGGCCGGAACAGGAGGTCTCTGTCATGCCCAGCTCCGTACAATAATCATAAAACTCGAACACCCCTCTCTTCCAGAGAACGTTTCCAAAGGCGGTCATCAGTTCCATGTTCAGGGGGACACAGTCAAAGGCCCGTAAAACACCCGCCGGATAACAGAACGTCGTCAATACCAGTTTCTGGCCTCTTTCATGGGCAAGGGTGATATCTTCCATCCATTTCCCCAGCGCTTCAAATAAAAACGTTCCCGTATTACCCATATTACCCACAATACCGAACGTGTCTTCCCAGTCAGGCAGCACCTTGAATATCGCTTTTAATTCTTTTTCCGACGCGCCCAGGGCTCTTTTAGAGGTTTTAAACAACCTTCTTAATGAATCATCATAACCATATTCAAGAAACTCGGCTCTCATCTGTCTCCTCCGTAAAGATTGGGGGCCTGTTATTTTTTGTTCCCGACGTCTTGAGCCTTCTTAAAAAGGCATCCGCCCTCATTTTTATCCGACCGGTCTCCAGGTGAGAGCCGTAATCCCTTTCAATGACAAGACAAGGAATACCCAGGGCCTCAAAGTCTCTTTCCAGAACACCGTTTTCCGAACCATGAAGATCGCAAAACCGGATATGCTGCAGAATGATGCCATCAACCTTTGCCCGCCGGGCTTTTTCCAGCATATAGGCTTTTCGTTTTTTAAACTGACCGATCATTCTGGGGCACTTGACATCGTCAAGATAACCTTTCGCAAGTGCTTCCACCGGATTGCCGTCTTCTGAAATATGCTGTTCGAAAAATCTTGAGCCGAAACAGATGGTATCGGCCACGATCACGCAGCCCTCATCTTCCATGGCTTTAACGAACTGGATATCATCGTTTGTGCTGCCGACAAGCATGAGGCGTTTGCCCTTTATACCGGAGTTGTTTTTCTCAAGGTCGGCCAGGAGTTCTTCCAGCAATGGGATGCAATCATCAACCGGCATGCCGCTGCAGGCGGTATGAACGGCAAGGGCCGCTTCACCGGACAGAGAGGGTTGATCCTTTATTCGATATTCATCGAGTTTCTTAAGGAGACCGCGGACCCGGTTAAACTTGCTAATCGATAACTTCAAGTTTTCATCGGTGACATTTACATTGAAGTGGTTTTCAAGTTTTTCGATGTGAATTTTCATTTCCTCGACAAACCAGTCAATATTGAAGTCCAGAGATTTATGCGGGATGCCGACCATCTCAAAGAAATCAGGCAGGATACCTTCATAGTCTTCAGCGGCTTTCCGCCAGCAATCATACAATCGCCGCAACGCATCACATCCGGTTGAGGTGACCAGGCCGTCTAAAAAATCGTACTTTCCTTCGCCGGCCATGTGAAGCATGCTTTTCGGAAAACTGCAAATAACCGCACCATAGTAAGCATCACCGATGGCTGTTGAACCGGCTTCGTTGGCCCTTAACCTGAACCCCATCATTCCGGCGGCATGGTAGATCTCGCCCATGGGCAGAAACGAGCAATTATAGCCGATTACCTTTCCGCCGTTTTCTTTAAATTTCCGGACATAACGATTATTGGCGTTGGTTGCGATATCCTTGAAAATATCGATTGCGTCCACTATTCCCTCCTTACGGTTTTCAAAATATTGGACAGTCTGAGCAGGGCAGATGGTAATTGATCCGTATTTTGATTTAAAGATTCCGACAGAAGCTCAACCAACCCGTTAACCAGAGATGGCATCAGTACAGAGACAAACGGATTGATGGCGACAAAAATTTCTTTTGTCAGCCGGGCAAAAGTGTCTTCAAACGCATCCGTATCAATACCTGAAATGATATTTGAAAGAATTTCTTCTACCAGTCCCGGTTTTGATTTAAGGACATTGGCCGCAAGAGAAATTGTCAAATCGGCCAGTTCCGATATCTCGTCGGCATCAATATCATTGATGAGACAGGTAATGTTTTCTTGCAGGTCCTGTTCGGAAAGATTTAATAACAGCTTTATTTTTCTTTTTAATATCCTGACCTGCGAATTGCCGGTCTGCGCTTTTGACACGATTACTTTCCCGATTATTTCAGGTGATGTTTCAATCCCTTCAAGCATCCCGGCCTGGATAGATTCCTTTAAGCCGGCTCTGGCCGTCATCATTTTAAAATACAGGTCAGGATTTATCCCGGAAATTGTTTCGGCTGTTTTTACGGATACCGCTTGCTGAAAAAGAGAAACATGCCCGTCACCCTGAAGCAGGCCGCCGGTATTCAGCAATCGCACCAGTTCATTTTTCTGATCCAGCAGGGTACCGAGTGCCTTTCCGTCCAACAGGTTAATCAGGCCGGCAATAAAATCGGCCACAAAGTCCGGTGGCAGGTCCTTTTTGTGATCCAGCACAATATTTAACGCCTCAACCAACAGATTGACCGCTTCAACAATCGAGGGTAAAAGCGCTGCCAGTTTTCCCGTGTGCTGTTCAAGCAGCATATCTGAAAGGGTCCTGGCCAGTAACCGCACGTCATCATGCGATCCGGAAACCATTTCATATAATTCACCAAAATCGATATTTGAGAGAAAATCATCCATAAACGCGGCGGTATCATCAGCTCGCCGGTCTGCCCGGTGGAATGTTGTTGATTCTGCCGCTTGATTTTTAATCCTCATCTGAACGGTTAAAAACCGGCCCAGGGCCGATGCCAGGCTGGTATCATCCCGGTCTGAATTGTTGTTGATCGTCTGAAAAATATCGGGCAACAAAGCCAGCAGCTTTTTCGTCAACCATGTTTTAACTTTACCCTGATGGCCATTGTTCTGAAGCGCTGTCCCGGCGATTAAAAGCGTTCGTCGTTGAATATTTTTATCGGACATTTTCTGCAAAATAATACTGGTGATCAGTGCGTCGGCTTCAGCCTGCAACCGGTCACTGCCTGAACTGACGGTTGAACCTGAAAATTGCTCTGCCTGCTGCATACGCTCCCTCCGCTTATCTTAGACTCACACACCGTGACTTTTTCAATGCCGGCCTAACCCGATTCAGTCGCGGATTGTTCCAACCCCGACCTCAGTTGCCTTTTTAATATCTTACCGGCCGCGCTTACCGGAATTTCATCAATGATAACAATTTCACGCACTTTTTTGTAGAAAGCGATCTGACGGTTAACATAATCAGCGAGTTCTTCCCCGGAAACAGTCTGACTTTCCTGAACCTGAACAAATGCGACCGGAATTTCACCGGCATCCGCATTTTGCTTTCCCAAAACAGCGCATTGAAGAACAGATGGATGCGTAAGGAGGATTTCTTCCAATTCCCTTGGATAGACATTATATCCCTTGTAAATAATCATGTCTTTTTTCCGGTCCGTGATATAAAAAAAGCCGTTCTCGTCCTCTTTTGCGATATCCCCCGTGTAAAGCCAGCCGTCTTTGAGTACCTTTCGGGTTTCATCCGGCCGCTGCCAATACCCCTTCATCACTTGAGGACCGCGAATACACAGTTCGCCCTCTTCTCCGGGGTCAAGGTCTTCGCCGGTCTCAATACTGACGACCTTGCACTCGGTATCGAATACCGGAAGGCCTACGGATCCCTGGCACGTTTTTTCCTTGTCCGGCGGATTGGCGGTTGCGCCCATGGAGCACTCGGTCAGACCATACGCTTCTAAGATGACTCCGGAAAATACCTTTTCCATTTTATCCAGCAGCGATTGTGAAAGCGGGGCCGCGCCGGAGGCGATAAGTTTTACGCCTGAAAGATCATACGTTTCTATGTCAGGCAGATTCATCAAAGGAATAAATAATTGAGGAGCGCCGCCCATTTGCGTGACGTTGTATTTAACAATGGCATCCAGGTAGTCCCTGACTTCAAACCTTGGCTGGACAACCATTGTCATCCCTGACACAACTGGAGAATTCAAATATCCGATCGTCCCCATGGCATGAAACCATGGGGCAACAACAATACTGGTCTCCTTGTCTTTAACCATGACCCGATCCTTTTCGGGATCGACACCCGGGGGGAATATCGATACCATCAAGCCATCTTCTATACCGACATTGGCCCCGACAAACCAGTTCGTAAACTGAAGGACATTGGCCACCACATTATGATGCGTAAGCATTACGCCTTTTGACAGGCCGGTCGTCCCACCGGTATAGGCCAGATGAGCGATGTCGTTATGCACATCGATTGTAAGCCGGTGTTGTATCGGTTCATACCGGCCCAGCAGTTCCGCCATATCCAGCGTACCGGGGACATCTGTTTTTCCAATTGGTTTTAACGGCGCAATCAAGGGATTAAAACAATCGGCAATGCTGGTCGTAATCACATGGGAAACGACCGTTTCAGGGATTACATGCTCAATCAACGGATACATCAGGTCAAAGGAGATTAGGATTTTAGCACCTGAATCATTTAACTGATGAAGCGCTTCCCTGGCGCTGAGCAACGGGCTGAGGGGCGTAAATGTCGCGCCTGTCTTCAATATACCGTAATAGGCGATGGCAAACTGCGGACAATTGGGCAAATGGATGGCAACCCGATCACCTGTATTTACCCCCAGGTCAAGGAGTGCGGCGGCAAACCTGTCCGCGAGTTCATTCAGTTCCTGATAGGTCAACTCCATGCCACCGAATATGATGGCCAGCCGGTTGGGAACCCTTTTGGCTGTCTGCTCCAGGAAAGAAAAAACGGGTAATTCAGGATAATCAATTGATTTCGGCCAGTTTACCGGCCATGACGCATAATTTTTCCCCACAATAGTGCCTCCTTGAATGATTTTCAGTATATTTGTTTATCACTCCTCGTCAGTCGAGGCAGTTGATAATCGTCAAAAGGATATGCAGTGGGATAAGTATTTTAATTGATTTCAAATCGTAACATTAGAAATTGGGTAACCCCCAGTTAGTAACCAATGGTTACCAAATTTACTTTTTTTGATACTTTTGTCAACACTTTTTTAAATAAAAAATGAGGGGGCGTTATTTTTTAACGAATTTTTGAGGTATAAAAGGATTAAGACTTATTATAAAAAAAGTGCCCTGATTAAACCTGATCAGCGGACTGTTGATGTTTTACCATTTCTTCAAGTTCTGCTTTGATCTTTTTAAACTCATACCGGATTACGAGTCGCATTTCATCCAGCAGCATCTGCCGGAAGACGTCGGGTTTGAATTCCATCGGGGACTGGCTTTGGGTTTTGGCCGGGGCCTTTTTTTTGACTTTTGAAGGAACCACTTTCGGGGGCGCTTCGACAACCACCGGCGGCACTTTTTTCAGGGCCTCCTTTTTGATGATTTCTTCGACTTTTGGCGCGGTTTTGGCGGGAGCTGCGTCCTCTTTCCGCGAACTGGCCAGCTTTCTTTTCAACGCATTAAACTTATCGATCTGTTTCTGCAGACTGGTATTTCGTTCGGTTTCAGACATTCCCAGCATGAAAACAATGCGTTCCAGCTCGGCAAAAAACTCCCGTAAAAGCTTTACGGATTCAGGGTGGGATTTTCCTTTTCGCTTTACGATGTATTTGCCCACTGCTTCCATAAGCTGCAAAAATTTAATGACGGTCTCGTCATCCTGGTAATACTCCTTGAGCGTATTCAGTTCGTCATGCAGCATCTTCAAAATCTGGTCGGAAATTTCCCAGTCAATGGACCAGATAATCGTTTTAAGGGTACGCAACGGGGACGTTAGGGAAATGTTATTCCCGGATTTATAGGACGTTGCGGGGTTTTCTTCCCACTCGAAATGAACATCCGATGGCAGGTTGCTTTCGGACTCAGGCTGTCCGTCTATTGGCGTGGTCAAGAGACGCTCTCCTAGAAATGGCATTTCAACGGGCGTTATTACTTAATCGCCAGAACTTTCTTGATTTTATTAATTGTTTCACTCACGTTCAGACGTAACAATCCTAAAGAAATATCTTCACCGAAAATTGTTACCAGCAGAAAATCATTACCAACCCGGCTGAAATGGATGTTTTCTTTGTCGCCTTTGTGAAACATCAGGGGAAAATCCTTCTCGCCAACGACGGTTGCCATGGCTTTGACAGCCGCAAAATTACCCGCTGCAAGAGCGGCCAGCGCGTGGACGTCAAAACTGTTGTTGCCATAGTCACAACGGGCAATGATATGCCCTGACATGTCAATCAGCAGAACCATGTGGACATCGAATTTCTCCAGATCTTTCTGAAGAATATCGCTGATCAGGTCCAGCTGTTTCTGGTGAAAAGAAATAACTGTCATAAACCAAATCCTTTATCGCACAGTAATGCACGACAAAAACAAGGCAAAACGTACTTTTTATCCGCGATGACGGGTTTAACTGATATTTATTTTGATTTTAAATTGTTAACCGATTTTATGCTGACCTGTCAACTGTTTTGTGAGCCATTCTTTTTTTATCCCCCAAAATATGGTTAAAAACCTGTATTGAGATGGTAATTGTTCTTTGCGGTGTATTTTGCTGCATCTTGAAGTTGTTGTGAAATACCCGGCAAAAAGGCCATCAGAACATGACAGATGTAAAAATATTGACACATGCGCCTTCCTGGCGATAAATAGTAAAACATTTCCTGCCATCAACTAAAGTACAGCTTAAAAGATCGATGGAAACTTAATTTTAACTGTCATTAATAATAGGAGTAACTGATGCCGAAACGGGATGATGTCAACAAGGTTTTAATTATCGGATCCGGGCCCATTATCATCGGGCAGGCCTGTGAGTTCGACTATTCAGGTACACAGGCGTGTAAAGCCCTGCGCAAGGTGGGATATGAAATCGTACTGGTGAACTCCAATCCGGCGACGATTATGACTGACCCCGGTACGGCTGACGCGACCTATATCGAACCGTTGACCGTGGAATACCTGGAACGGATCATTGAAAAGGAACAGCCGGATGCCCTGCTGCCCAATCTGGGAGGGCAGAACGGGCTGAACCTGTCATCAGAACTGGCACGCCAGGGAATCCTCAAAAAATATGGCGTCAGAATTATCGGGGTCCAGGAAGAAGCCATCAAGCGCGGAGAAGACCGTGACGCGTTCAAGGAGACCATGAACCGCCTGGGGATTGAAATGCCCAGAAGCGAGGTGACCACCACCGTGGAGGGTGCCAAGCGGATTGCCGGAGAACTGGGCTACCCCGTGGTTGTTCGCCCGGCGTACACCATGGGAGGCACGGGCGGCGGCATGGTCTTCAACGTCGAGGAACTGGAAACCATTACCACGCGTGGCCTGGCCGCCAGCCTGGTAAACCAGGTGCTCATTGAGGAATCTGTGCTGGGATGGGAAGAACTCGAGCTTGAAGTGGTGCGAGACGCCAAAAACCAGCGGATAACCGTCTGTTTTATCGAAAACGTCGATGCCATGGGTGTTCATACCGGTGACTCTTTCTGTACCGCCCCCATGTTGACCATCAGCGAAGAGCTTCAGAACAGGCTCCAGAAACACTCCTATGACATTGTGGAAGCTATTGAAGTTATTGGCGGAACCAACATTCAGTTCGCCCATGACCCGAAGACCGGCCGCGTGGTGGTGATCGAAATCAACCCGCGTACGTCACGGAGTTCGGCACTGGCCTCCAAGGCCACGGGTTTTCCCATCGCCTATATTTCCAGTCTGCTGGCGGCAGGCCTGACACTGGACGAAATTCCCTACTGGCGGGACGGTACCCTGGAAAAATATACACCCTCCGGAGACTATGTCGTTGTCAAATTCGCCCGCTGGGGTTTTGAAAAATTTCCCGATGCCCAGGATGTACTGGGCACTCAGATGCGGGCGGTGGGCGAGGTCATGTCCATCGGGAAAAACTACAAGGAAGCCTTCTTAAAAGCGATCCGTTCGCTGGAGACAGGACGTTATGGATTGGGCTTTGCCGGAGATTTCAACTCAAAGATACTGGGCGAACTGATGGAGATGCTGGTCAGCCCGACCTCAGAACGTCAGTTCATCATGTACGAAGCCCTGCGAAAGGGAGCAGATATCGATGAGCTGTTTGAAAGGACCCATATCAAGCGCTGGTTTATCGAACAGATGAAAGAGCTGGTTGACCTGGAAGAGAAAATACTGGCCGGTAAGGGGCAGGCACTGCCGGATGACCTGCTGGTCCAGGCCAAAAAGGACGGCTTTGCCGATCGATATATCGCCCTTCTGCTTGAGATAAAAGAGGCTGATGTCCGGTCACAGCGGATTGGGCTTGGCATGACCGAGGCCTGGGAGCCTGTGCCGGTATCCGGCGTTGAAGATGCGGCCTATTATTTTTCCACCTATAACGCCCCGGACAAAGTCCCTTCCGAAACCGGCCGCAAAATCCTGGTGCTCGGTGGTGGCCCCAACCGCATCGGCCAGGGCATCGAATTTGATTATTGCTGTGTACATGCCGCCTTTGCCCTGCGTGATGCCGGATACACCTCGATTATGGTAAACTGCAACCCGGAGACGGTTTCAACGGACTATGACACGGCCAACCGGCTCTATTTCGAACCCCTGACCGTTGAAGACGTTCTGTCTATATATGAAAAAGAAAAGCCGGAAGGCGCGATCGTGCAGTTCGGTGGACAAACGCCGCTGAACATTGCCGGTGAACTGGCGGCCGCCGGGGTTCCCATCCTGGGCACCTCCCCGGAAAGTATTGACCTGGCTGAAGACCGGGACCGGTTCCGCAAAATGATGGAAGAGCTGAACATTCCCATGCCCGAGGCCGGTATGGCCAGCACCCTTGAAGAGGCGCTGGTTGTGGCTGACCGGATCGGGTACCCCTTGATGGTCCGTCCGTCTTACGTCCTTGGCGGCCGTGGTATGGAAGTCGTTTACGATCAGGAAATGCTGGAACATTACGTCCGTCAAGCCGTTGGTGTCACACCGGAGCGTCCCATTCTCATTGACAAATTCCTGTCCAATGCCATCGAAGCCGAAGCCGACGCCCTTTCAGACGGAAGCGATGTTTTCGTGCCGGCCGTGATGGAGCATATTGAACGGGCCGGCATCCATTCAGGCGATTCGGCCTGCGTGATTCCACCCATCAGCATACCGGAAAAGCACATCGAGACGATCCGGGAATATACCATGAAAATCGCCAGCTCGCTGAACGTGGTTGGACTGATGAACATGCAGTATGCCATCCACGATGATCGGGTCTATGTCCTGGAAGCCAACCCCCGGGCTTCACGAACCGTCCCCCTGGTCTCCAAGGTCTGCTGCGTTTCCATGGCCAACCTGGCCACCCGCCTCATGCTGGGCGAAAAGCTGGCTGATCTGAAACTCGAGAACAAGAGCATACCGCATTTCGGGGTCAAGGAAGCGGTTTTCCCATTTAATATGTTCCCCGAGGTTGACCCGGTTCTGGGGCCTGAGATGCGGTCCACGGGCGAAGTCCTCGGCATGGCCGGTTCATTCGGCCTGGCATACTACAAGGCCCAGGAAGCAGCCGGCCAGAAGCTGCCGCTGGAAGGAACGGTGCTGATCACCGTAACTGACAACAATAAACCCGAAGCACTTGAATTTGCGAGAAAAATGAAAGGGGAAGGGTTCCGGATCATGGCAACCGAAGGGACCTGTAAATACCTGGTGGACAACGGTGTGGAAGCAGCACATATCAAGAAACTCCACGAAGGGCGGCCCAACATCGTCGATGCCATTAAAAACGCTGAAATTCAGATGGTTGTCAACACCCCGGCCAGCCGGGAAAGCCAGTTTGACGATTCCTATATCCGCAAATCGGCTATTAAATTCAAGGTCCCGTATATCACCACGACTGCAGCGGCGATTGCCTCCGCGCGCGGTATCACCGAAACGCGGAAAAATACCGGCTCCATTAAACCCCTGCAGGCATATCATGCAAGCCTGAAATAATTCATTTTCATAAGTACGGGCCTGCCGGGTGTTCTGCCCGGCAGGCCTTTTTTATTCCAGCGTCATAAAAGTAAAGGGTATCTCTAAAATTAGAATTTTGGTTCGAGGTCAAGGCGTGCGAAAATTTTAACCGGGGGAATACATTAAGTATTTCGAGGATTAAAATTTGAGCACAACGCCGACATCGGGCTAAAAGGCAATTTTTAGAGGTGCCCTAAAAAAGTTGACGCTAAAAATCGTCCCTGTTATAGATAATGACCGGGTTAACCGTTCCTTTTTTCTTTTTTTTCTTGTCCTTCAACAGGATGCTTACATGAAGTGTCGGTGCTCGATTAGATATAATTGTGCAGAACGGATCAATTCATGCGCGCAAGTAACTGCCCCTGGCGTTTGCGATGATCAGGACGTCGTGTTGCCGGCTGGCCCGGTGACTGCCGGATGAAAGAAATTATCGTCAAAAAATCAGGTCCAATCGTTGTCTGGTTGTTTTTTCTTTCCGGCGCAGCCGGGTTGATGTACGAAATCATCTGGACGCGCATGCTGACGATGTATGTCGGCGGCAGCGCTTTTTCGGTCAGCATTGTGTTGACGGTGTTCATGGCCGGCCTGGCGCTCGGCAGTGCGATTGCCGGTAAATTTGCCGATCGCCTCGACGGGCCGGAAAGGTTGCTGCTTTTTTACGGGGGTATGGAAGTGGCCGTGGGGTTATACGGCCTGCTCTTTCCCATCCTGATCTCCGCCGGCAAACCGTTGTATGCCCTGGTTTATCACCGTCTTCTGGACAACTTTCTCGAATACAATATGGCCAGCGCGCTCATATCGGCGCTACTGCTTATCGTGCCCACAACACTGATGGGGGCGACCCTGCCGCTGCTGTGCCGTTTCATCATTAATGACCTGTCCCGTACCGGCAGGCATACGGGACAGTTATACGGGATGAATACGCTGGGCGCGGCCATGGGCGCCTGCCTGTGTGGCTTCTGGCTGATAGGACGATGGGGAATCATCGCAGCCCTGCTGACGGCCGTCACCGTTAATGTCGTCATCGGCTTTTTCTGTATCCTGTACCTCGTTCCGGCAATCAAAGAAGGCCGGAGAGTTTTAACACCGGATAAAACCATTCCGCCACAGGCAGCCTCCGTAAAAGGAACACCGCCCCGCCGGTTTTTGATCAATGCCCTGCCCCTCTATGCCATTCTGGCGGTATCCGCTTTCTGCGCCATGTCATACGAGGTCATCTGGACAAAGCTGATTGCACTGCTCGTGGGACCGACCACCTATTCATTTACCATTGTACTTTTCACCTTCATCACCGGGCTGGCGATGGGCAGTGCTCTTTTCGGCCGTCTGGCTGACCGCAGCCGGAATCCTTTCGGTCTGCTGGTGGTCACCCAGCTGGCAGGAGCCGCTTTTGTTCTGGCCGCCAGTCATTTTCTGGGTAATTCCCAGATATTTTTCGCTAAAGTGATTTATCAACTGAGGCATAACTTCATCCTGCTGGAAGCCGTCAAAACCGGCCTGTTGTTCGCCGTCATGGTTGTACCAACGATCTTCCTCGGCGCGGTGATCCCGGCAGCCGTCCGGATCCGCGTCCGGAGCATTGCGTTGATCGGGGCTTCGGTCGGCAGCCTTTACGCCATCAGTACGGTCGGAGCGTTCCTTGGCGCTTTCTGTGCCGGGTTCATACTGGTCCCCCTGTTCGGCAAAGCCGCGGGAATTTCCACCCTGGTCGCGATCCAGGTCGTTACCGTGCTGATGTGTTCATTACCCGCCGGAAGACATCGTCCGCAACGCAGGGTCCTGACAGTGGGTGTGGCAGCCGTTATTTTCACCGCTAGTCTTTTTTTGCCCGGGTGGGACGGTCTTACCCTGTCCCGCGGAAAATACCTGCGTCCGGATCTCTATGGCACGACGCTGGAAAACATGTCGTTTCTTGAAAGTATCTTTCAGGGCCCAAAACGCCTGTCACACCTGTCCACGGACAAGGATATTATCTGGATCGACGACGGCATCGGTGGATTGGTTGCGGTGGGCAAAACCATCAACAGCCTGGGGACACCGGTCATGTTCCTCTCGGTGGACGGCAAGATCGTCACTTCGACGTTGTGGGACCTTAACATGATGGTTACCGCAGGGCATCTGCCCCTGATGCTTCACCAGAACGCAAAAAAGGCACTGGTTGTCGGCCTGGGCAGCGGCTTAACGGCCGGTGAAATGCTGCACTATCCCCTGGAACGGCTCGATATCGTGGAGATCAGCCCCGAAGTCGTCAAAGCATGCCATCTTTTCGCACCTTTCCACAACAACCTTCTGATCGACCCCAGAACACACATCATCGTGCAGGACGCCAGAACGCATATAGCGCTCACGGATCAAAAATACGATGTCATTGTGGCCGACCCCATTAATCCCTGGATGGCCGGTTCAGCCAACCTCTTCACCCTGGATCACTTCCGGCGTGTAAAAGAACGGCTGAATCCGGGCGGCATATTTGTTCAATGGTTTCATGCCTATCAGTCGGACTGGAATGTGTTCTCCATGTTCGGACGCACCTTCCGGCAGGCTTTTCCGAACAGCCTCCTGGTAAACACGGCTGTTCTCGGCCAGGACTATCTGTTCGTGGGATTCAAAGACGATCATGGCCCCATGCTTGACAGCAAGTTGATGGAGGCCAATCTTCCCTATGCTCAAAAATCCGCTCACATGCGCATATCAAGCCCATCCGTCATTTACCCGTTGATCGTGACCGATATTCCCGCCTCACTTTTTACTGACGGCCGCCTGCACACCGACAATCACCCGTATATGGAATATCTCGCACCCCGACACGCCTATACGGGCGGATCCGATTTCAGAAAGGACGTCCTTGAAAAAAGGCAACGTTCACCACTCCTGCAGTCTCGCCTGTCACAATTCAGTAATATCAACCATCAAATCGCATTTGCCGATTTTATGGCCTCGTTGAATATCGCCCCCTTCGGCCTTGTCCGGCTTGATGAGGCAGACCCCTCTCAGACGAATCGGTACCGGCAGATAGTGGAAAGCTACTGCCGGGTCAACTTGATCGAGGACTACAGCCGATTAGGGCCACTTGACCGGGACATCTGCCTTCCCGTCCAGAAGCAGTGTATTCTGGCCCGCATCGATCAACTGACCGGAAAAGATGGTCAGAATTGGCTGCTCGGCGCCGCATATTTTGACCTGGCCGGTATATATGCGGCCGGGCAGGACTTCCCGTCTGCGATCTCATATTATCGACAGGGCCTTACGCTTTTACCCGATCATCAAATGGCCCTGTCGAATTTAGCCGCATGTTACGAACAGCTGCAGGCATATGACAAAGCTATTGATATCCTCCACCGCCTGGCTTCCATACAACCCGGTTCAGCTAAACTAATGACCCGACTGGCCGCAAATCATTTAAAACGCGGCAATCAGGTTGACGCTTTAAGGTACATCGAAGAAGCCCTGCGCTATAACAAGCGTTATGTTCCTGCTCTTGTAACGGCGGGCATGATCTACGGAACCAAAGGCGATTTCACACGGGCCGTCTCATACTCCCAGAAGGCACTGGTTATTGACCCGGAATCGGTCAACGCCTATCAAAACATTGCCGTGGCGCTGTCCCGGCTCGGCAGAACAGAAGAAGCGCTGGCATACATCAAGCGCGGGCTTGAGGTTGCGCCGACCAACAGGGACCTGATGGCACTCCGTGATACGCTTTTATCTTTGAATTTTTAATCATTATTGTCCAAAAACCCGCTTTCCTGTGGTATTTTACCTGTGTGCTCATGACCAACTTTCTTTTTGCTGTTTTCGGAAGTCCTTTACAATGAACATTTATACAAGTAATTTCAGAAACCTGAAAAACATTCCCGGGGACATGACAGCAATCAGCGTGGCCCGATTTCCGCCCAAATGGTATCAGGGTCATGAATTGAAATCACTGGCCCCATCCCCAAAGCTGCTGGGAAAAGCCAAAAGCGGCAAGATCAATAATGATGACTATACAAAAGAATATCTGTCGGCCCTGGAAGCCGCTTTTTCACCGGAATCCCTATATGAAATACTGACACGCTTTGCCGGCGATGGAGATATTGTCTTGCTCTGCTTTGAAAAACCGGGTGATTTCTGTCACCGTCGACTCGTCGCCCGATGGCTGGAACGACATCTGAATATCAGGGTTGACGAATTTTAATAGAACCTGATGCCATATATATTCTGGCAACAATTCCAAAATGATGGTAAAAGAATTATGGTTATGACAAAGATTATCGGTGGGGACTTAAATTAAAGATGGGAGGATTATCATGATTTGGGCAATCAAAAAGGCTTATTACCGGATTTTTCAATTCTGTATGGGGATGGGAATGTATTTTCTCCCCTGGTTTGAACCGGAGGTTATCGAAGGCGCGGATAGCATCAAGAAGCTGCCTGATGTGATTAAAGAAAAAAAATTTACACGGGTTCTCATCGTCACGGATGCTGTTCTCATGGGCCTGAACATGCTCGATACACTTTTTGAGGCGTTAAAGTCAGCCGGCATACAGTACTTTGTTTATGACCAGGTTCAGCCCAACCCCACCATTGACAACATTGAAGCCGCCCTTGATATGTATAAGGCAAATAACTGCCAGGCCATTATCGCTTTTGGCGGCGGTTCGCCAATGGATTGCGCCAAAATCACAGCGGCCAGAGTGGCCCGTCCGGGCCGACCGATTCCTAAAATGAGGGGCTTGTTCAAGGTAATCCTTCCCGCTTTTAAAATGGGTTCATTACTGCCGCCATCCCTTTTCGCTGTTCCCACAACGGCCGGCACCGGTTCCGAGACAACCATCGCGGCAGTTGTGTCAGACCCCCAGACCCATGAAAAATACCCGATTACGGATCCCACCCTCCGTCCCAAATACGCGGTCTTGGATCCCATGCTGACGGTCGGCCTGCCGCCGCACATCACGTCCACAACGGGCATGGACGCCATGACACATGCTGTTGAATCGTACATCGGGAAATTCTATAACAGTAAAGTCACACGCCAGAAAGCCGTCATGGCCGCGAAAATCATTTTCAACAATCTTGAAAAAGCGTTTAAAAACGGCCAGGATATTGAAGCCCGCGGACAGATGCTGCTGGCCGCGTATTATGGGGGATTTTCCTTTACCCGCGGCGGCGTCGGCAACATTCACTGCATCGGCCATAATCTCGGGGGTATGTATAATGTTCCCCATGGCCTGGCCATGCCGGTCATCATGCCTTATGTGCTTGAATGGTATGGAGAGGCAGCCCATAAACCACTGGCGGAACTGGCCGACGCAGTTGGTGTTTCAAGTCCCGGTATGGACCGGGCTCAAAAAGCAAAGGCCTTTATAGAAGCCATTAAAGATCTGAACAAACGGCTGGAGCTGCCCGATAAATTTGACTGCATTGAGGACAAGGACATTCCGCTGATTGCCGAGCGCGCCTTGATGGAGTGCAACCCGACCTACCCTGTTCCAAAGGTGATGACCAAAGCGGATTGCATGGCCGTCATCAAACAACTCAAGGCCTGACGACCACCAGAACCGAAAAGAAAACACTGCTTTTCACAGGTGGACGCCCGTTATGAAAAATCGATCATCGGCTGAGCAGACCGGAAGATCAGCTCAGCCGATATCTCCTTCCCGGAAGCTCATGAGCATCCCCAACGTACGGATGTTCATCGCTTTTCGTATTTTTTTCAATGCCCGTTTCTACTATCCCGTATTCACGATTCTGTTTCTTGACTTTGGCTTGACCCTCGAACAATTTGCCGTGCTGAACGCCGTCTGGGCGGCCACAATTGTTCTGCTGGAAGTCCCTTCCGGCGCTTTGGCAGACAGCCTGGGGCGTCGGAACCTGCTGGTCCTGACCGGACTGTTGATGATCGTGGAAATGGCCGTGCTCAGCTTCGTCCCCCTGGGGAACATGACGATCATCTTCTATGCCTTTCTTGCGAACCGGATTCTAAGCGGGACGGCGGAAGCGGCGGCCAGCGGCGCTGATGAAGCCCTTGCATACGACGCCCTGGTCGAAGCCGGTCTTGAAAGAGACTGGCCGCGCGTACTTGAAATGCAGATGCGTTATCAGTCCATGGGCTATATCGTCGCCATGGCCATCGGTGCGGCTGTATACGACCCCGCCCTCGTGCAGCAAGCGGCCGACCTGATCGGCCTGAAGGTTGTTTTCACTCAGCAGATGACAATCCGGTTCCCGCTGTATCTCTGCCTGCTCATGGCTTGCTTTACTTTTTTAACGGCATACCGCATGAGTGAATCCGGCCGCAGGCAAGATGACTGCTCCCCTCTGGAAATATGCGGCCGTTCCTTCAAATCGGCCATGCGCCTGACAATCCAGGCCGGCCGCTGGATACTGCAGACCCCGTTCGCGCTGGTTCTGATAATGGCCGGTCTGATGATCGACAATGTCGTGCGGATGATCACCACTCTTTCCAGCCAGTATTATCGTTTGATTCACCTTCCTGAAGCGACTTATGGTCTTATCGGTTCGGCCATGGCTTTGATGGGTCTGTTCATCCCCCGGATCGGTGTCTGGTTTTTGGGTCACGTCACTCCGGCCATGAACTTCCTGATCCTGGCAGGGTTAACCGTCATGGCCCTGTTCGCCATGACCCGGTTCGTCCCCTATGCAGGCCTGATTCCGGTTGTCGTTCTGTTCGGCATCATGATGCTGTTAAACCTTTTTCTCAGCCACTATCTGAACCGCATCACGGATTCCCGCCAGCGCGCCACGGTTCTCAGCTTCAAAGGGCTGTCATTTAATATGGCTTACGGTATTGCCGGCCTGCTCTATTCCTCTGCTGTGGCCTTGGAGCGGTACCGGCTTCAGGGGTCTTTATCCGTAATATCTTCAAATTCAGTGGATAAGACCGTTTTTATCACGTCCATAGGATGGTTCCCATGGTATTTCATCATACTTATCTTCTGCTTTATCTGTTTTGCCGCAAAAATCCTCAGCGGCCGACGCGATCATCTTGAAACCGGATAATCTTCTTGAATTAATTTCGGAACAATATGGTCGGTTATTGTGCTTTGTACTCTTCTTTGAGCACTTTTCTCAAAATCTTACCGACATTGGATTTCGGCAGTTCCGTCCTGAATTCAACCATTGTAGGCAGTTTGTATTTGGCGAGCCTGGCGGCGCAAAAATCGATGATCTCCTGTTCCGTGGCGCTTTCCCCTTCTTTTAACACGACAAAGGCTTTGATCTGCTCACCGCGTTTTTCATGGGGTACGCCGATACACGAGGCTTCCAGCACCTTGGGATGATGATACAACGCTTCATCGACTTCACGGGGATAGATGTTATATCCACCGGAAATGATCATGTCTTTTTTACGGTCGACAATATAAAAAAAGCCCTCTTCATCCATGGTGGCGATGTCTCCGGTATAAAGCCAGCCGTCTTTCAGGGCTTTGGCGGTTTCTTCGGGTCGCTTCCAGTACCCCTTCATCACCTGGGGACCTTTAATGATCATCTCTCCCGGTTCGCCCGGAGGCACTTGCGTCGTACCCTCCTCAATATCAACCAGACGCACAGACGTACCGGGGTAAGGCACGCCGATACTGCCGATTTTCTGTTTTCTTTCAATAGGGTTTGAATGGGTAACCGGAGACGCTTCCGTAAGGCCGAAGCCTTCGTTAATAATGACCCCGGCTTTATCTTTATAAGCATTGATAACCTCAACCGGAAGCGGCGCGCTTCCGGACATGAGGTTCTCGATAAAAGTCAAATCCAGGTCTTTGAAATCCGGATGGTTCAGCATGCCGATATACATGGTCGGGACCAGGCAGGCGGTTATTGGCCGGTAATGTGTAATGGCCGGTATGAGGAATTCCGGCTGGGGTTTTCCGACCAGAACCGTTTTCCGCGCGTAATAGAAGCCCACGTTCATGACCGCTGTAAGACCGTACACATGGAAAAAAGGAATCGCACCGATCTGGGTTCCGCCATCCCCCCTGGTCCGGTTGGGATACCAGGCATCGATCTGAAAAAGCTGGGCGGCCAGGTTCCTGTGAGTCAGCATGGCGCCTTTGGATACTCCCGTCGTACCGCCGGTATACTGAAGCTGACAGACGTCATCGAGTCCGACTTTTACCACGGGGGGAGCGGGGTTGTATTTTTCCATCAGGTCCTTCCAGAAATATACATCGGCCGCTTCCCTGGGAGGTGCCGTCAATATGGCGCTGGTATCAGCCCCTTGGGGAAGATAGTCTTTGAGGCAGATACAGATGACCTGCTTAACACCGGTATCCGGCCTTACATCGAGTATGGCATTGCCGAAAAAATCAACCGTTATAACGATCTTTGCTTCCGAATCGTTAAACTGTTGCTCGAGTTCAGGCGGCGTGTATAGCGGGTTGTTCATGACCGTCTGCGCCCCGATTTTCATAATGGCGTAATATGATATAACCAGATGCAGCACATTGGGGAGGTGAATGGCAACCTTGTCGCCTTTTTGAATGCCCATGTCAGCCAGGCACGTTGCCAGGCGGTAAGCCTGATCCTTTATCTCGCCGAACGTCATTTCATATCCTAAAGACACAAAACCGACTTTATCCGGATACCGGTTACAGGTGTCCTCATAAATATCGAGAAGCGTTTCGTCCGTAAAAACGACATCCTCAGGAACGCCTTCGTCATACATTTTCAACCACGGTTTTTCATCATATATGCTCATGGGTCACACCTCTTATTTGAAGCTGATATTCATTAATTTTCAATACACGCGTTATTGTTATTCAGCCTGGGGCGGCGCCATCACCTTGATAACGATTTTTTCGATACCGATAATTCCGGCGATAAATATGGCACCGCCAATAATGAGAATTGCTGCCAGCACGACCGGATTTTGTGCATCAGGTGTTTTCATATATGTTCCCGCAAAAAGGATGGCCATAAATGCGTAATTATTAAAAAGCCACGGAATAATCTCTCCCAGCGCGACAATACAGTATACAAACAACAGCACGAAGGTTAAGAAGGCCGGAAATTGTGATAACCCCAGACGCATGAGAAAAGGGATAAAATACCCGGCGGCAATGATTAAAAGGATCCCGAAGGCACCGCCGATCAAAATATTCAGCGCTTTTTTCATGTTTCTTTCCTCGACGAAAAAGAAAATCATAACAAAAAAAGCCGGCCACGCAGGAAGGTTTACAGCGTGACAGATCACCTCCCCTATGCCGATCAGGATGATGAGCAGAAGGCCAAAGAACAGTCTGATTTTATTAAATTTTACCATGATTCGTCTCCTATTGAATATTGACATTAATACATCGGATTCAATCGTGACCTGTTAATCACGTTATCTTTATCGCCGTTATGTTGTGTTTTACCAAACGATGCAGGGGTAATGAAGAAGTTTAAAAAGAAAGTCAAAAGCCAGTGTTAACACCAGTCCTGTGGGATTAAACGGTTCGTCAGGATTATTAATAAACCTTTAATATAAATAAGAATTATATTATAATTTTGATTGCACAATCAACAAAAAAGAGATGAACCGACATTCAGGGGTGCTTATGAACGGTATGCAGCTTTATGGCCTGTCAAGAATATTAACCACGCTTAAGATGGGACGGCATGCCGGATTAAAGGGGTTGAGCCTGAAACAGAAGCTGGCCCTGAATCACGTTTTCAGCCAGAGCAAGCTTACCCGTTTGAATGATCGCATTTATTCCAACACCTTTACGCCTTATTATCCTTCAGCTGCCTATGATCGATTCGTTGATGGCCTGCGTTCCATTATCCGGGGCAGGCCCTGGCCTGTCGTCACTAATTTTGCCGTAACCGCCCGCTGTCCCTGCAACTGCTGGCACTGTTCCTTTGCCGACCGTTCTCTGCGGGACAAGCTGACACTGGCAGATATGCGAAGCGCCATCGCCCGGGTCCAGGAACTGGGCACCAGCGTCATCGGGCTGACCGGCGGTGAACCGCTGTTGCGGGACGATCTGACAGATATTATTGCGGCCATTGACGAGCGGTCCATGTCGCTTTTGTTCACCACCGGATTTGAACTCACCCGCCAACGGGTAAAAGACTTCAAGGCCGCCGGCCTGGGGATACCGGTTATCAGCCTGGACCATTATGATCCCGACATTCACGACCGGGGAAGAAACCGTAAAGGCATGCACGCCACAGCGTTAAAGGCCATTGAACTGTTTCAAAAGGAAGGCTTTTACGTTGCCGTTTCCTTTGTTCCGGACCGAAAACTGATGAACGAGCCGGACGAGGTTTACAGGGTTATCGAATTTTTTAAATCGTTGGGCATCAACGACATGCGCCTGACGTCGCCCATCCTGGCCGGCAAACTGACCGCCCATCCCGAGCTGCTGTTGTCAAAAAAACATGTTAAGACCATTCTTGAAGTTCAACGGTTCTGTACCCGGACCCCCGGCTATCCCGGCGTGTTCGCCTACGATTTTTTTGAAAGTGAGCATTTTTACGGCTGCGGCGCCGGATACAACTATATGTTCATCGACTCGCTGGGCAATGTCTGTCCTTGTGATTTCACCATGCTGTCGTTGGGAAATATGCGTGAACGGCCGCTTGCTGATATCTGGGAAGAAACCAGCCGGGCTTTTTCAAAACCCGGCTGCACTTGTTATGCCAACCGTATCGCCGCCACGATCCATGAGAAACATCCCGACCGTTTCCCGTTAAACCGCCGGGATTCCCTGGACATTCTTCATACCTGTCCGCCGGATGACGACGAAAAAAAACCATGGATGTACAAAAAACTGGAAAAACCAATATGATGATCGACAGTTTTGAAACCATTGTCAACCAGATCAGCAGCGTTGTTCTGGGCAAGGAGCCCCAGGTGCGCCTGGCCCTGACCTGCCTTTTTGCCCGCGGGCACCTGCTGATCGAGGATTTTCCCGGAATCGGCAAAACCACCCTGGCCAAGGTACTGGCCAGGTGCCTGAACCTCAAGTTTCAACGGTTGCAGTTTACCAGCGACATGTTGCCCGGCGATATTCTGGGCATGTCGATTTTTGATCAGAATAACGGCACCTTCAGTTTTTACCCCGGCCCCATTTTCACCCAGGTGCTTCTGGCCGATGAGATCAACCGGGCTACACCCAAAACCCAGAGCGCCCTGCTGGAAGCCATGGAAGAAGGACAAGTCACGATCGAAGGTAAAACCCGCTCTTTGGACAAACCTTTTTTTGTTATCGCAACCCAGAATCCCCTGGAACATTCGGGCACCTTTTCACTTCCGGAATCCCAGATGGACCGCTTCCTGATG
The DNA here is from genome assembly GCA_963674745.2 of Desulfosudaceae bacterium. Taxonomy (GTDB): domain Bacteria; phylum Desulfobacterota; class Desulfobacteria; order Desulfobacterales; family Desulfosudaceae; genus JBFMDX01. The sequence goes on from CAXXDV010000003.1 coordinate 1,726,241, forward strand.
CGCATCTCCCTGGGATACCCCGATCGCCAGGCCGAAAAAAGAATCCTGACCGGAGAGGGGGCGGAAAAAGTGCTGGCCGCCATGGACGCCTGCATGATGACGGACTCCGTCCTTCAGATCCAGGAAGATGTCGAACGGGTCCATGCCTCCGACACCTTTGTAAACTACCTGCAGGACATTCTTTATTTTACCCGGACCTCCGACCACTTTCATATCGGGCTTTCCCCGCGTGCCGGTCTGGCCCTGAGCCGTGCCGCCCGATCCTGGGCCTTCCTGCACGGCCGTGACCATACCGTCCCTGAGGATTTGCAAAAGGTCCTGCCCTGGGTCGTCGGCCACCGTCTTTATCGACGTGAAGATCGACGGGAAATTCCCTTTGCCCAGTTGACAAAACTGTTAAGCAGTGTCCCGGTACCGATTTGAACCTATTTTACCGCCAGAGGCCATCACGATTGAAGCCATACCAAAGGTTCCCTGTAACTCTGGATCATCGCCGGATTTATATATTCCCCACCCGGCACGGCATCCTTTTTCTGGTCGTTCTGATGGCCATGCTGGTAGGCGCCGTCAACTACAACAACAACCTGGCTTTTATGCTGGTTTTCATGCTGGGCGGCATGACCCTGGTCGGCATGCTGCACACCTATCGTAATCTGTATGGCCTGCGCCTGTTATCGGCCGCCAGTGAATCTGTTTTTGCCGGCCAGAGGGCCGAATTTGTCTTCAAAGTCGATACCCGGGACCGACCGCGCCGGGCAATCGGCTGGTTTTTCAACGACAACCGCCTGGTGGTGGAAAATCTGGAACCGGGAAACGAAGCCCTTGTCCGAATCGGTATGCCAACCAACCGCAGGGGAATCCTCAGGCCGGACCGGTTAACCGTCTTCAGCCGTTATCCACTTGGCCTGTTTAACGCCTGGACAATTATCAGACCGGACATTACCTGCCTGGTCTATCCAGCCCCCATTCCCGGGGCTCTGCGTCTGGCACCCGACGAGAATGCGCCGCAGGGGAAAGAAGAGACATCCGCTACGCCTTCGGATCGGCCCGGAACCGATGACTTTCATGGTCTGAAGCCCTATCAGCCGGGTCATATGATCGGTCATATTGCCTGGAAGGCCCTCTCCCGGGGCCAGGGTGTATATGTGAAAAACTTTATGGCTGATCGGCGGGGTGACACCGTCATGCTCGATTATGATCTTATCCGGGCCAAAGACCCGGAAACCCGATTGTCCCGTCTATGCGACATGATCATCAAGGCCGACGCCACGAACCTGGAATACGGCATCAAGCTTCCGGATGAAATCATTGCCCCGGGCAAAGGCGACCGACACCGGATTTTCTGTCTCAAACGACTGGCCCTGTTCGGATTGCCGGAAAAAGACCGATGATGGAAAACCGCAGGTACATCCCGCCCATAATTGTCGCGCTGGTGGTGGCTATTCTGCCCCACCTGGGCCGGCTGCCTTTCTGGATAATCGCCTGGTGCGCCTTCATGTGGGGATTCTTGCTTCTGTCCATTCGATCAGGATGGCCCCGCCCGGGCAAATGGCTGAGCAGGGTGCTGAGCGTTATCGGCCTGATCGGGGTCTTCCTGACTTACGGTCAAAGTTTCGGTCCGAATGCGTTCATGGGGCTGCTGGCGGTTATGGCCGCGATAAAGCCGTTTGAAATCCGTACCCACCGGGACCGTGTGATTGTCATTTTTCTGGCCTATTTTATCGTGATCACCGGACTGTTCCTGTCCGAATCGCTCATAATGACGGGTTATATGCTGATATCGGTCTTTGTCACAACGACCGCCCTGATCCGCATCAACCAGATCAGCGGCTCCTTCCGGAACGATCTGAAACTGGCGGGCCTGATCGTGGGCCAGGCGATTCCGCTGATGGCCGTTCTTTTTCTGGTTTTCCCCCGAATCCCGGGAAGTTTCTTCGGTCTGTCGCGACTGTATACGGCCCGTACCGGATTTTCCGATGTTCTTCGGCCCGGCAGTGTGGCCCGACTGGTTGAAGACAAGGCCATCGCTTTCCGGGTGACATTTGACGAACCGGCGCCTCCCGCGGAAAAACGATACTGGCGGGGAATCGTATTTGAACGGTTTGACGGCCGGCAGTGGTATGCCGCCAAAGGCACGCCGTTGCTGAGGGATTATCCGGCCGGAGATGACCGGGTATCCTATACGGTCAATCTGGAACCTCATAATCAGCGCTGGCTGTTCGCTCTTGACCTGCCCTTGGAAGCTCCCCGCTGGACGAATCTGAGGGCCGATTATACGTTAAGAACCGTCAGGCCCGTCCGCCAAAAAATACGCTACCGGATGACCTCGCTGATCGACTACCGGACCCGGGGCACCAGCAGGATGATTGAACCTGCCCTTCAGCTGCCGCCGGACGGAAACCCCCTGGCCAGGGACCTGGCCAGGCAGCTGGCCGGTAACGCCGGGTCGGCCGTGGAAAAAGCCGAACGGATAATGGCCTATTTTAAAAGCCGGAATTTTGTGTACACATTGCAGCCGCCGCCGCTGGGCGATCATCCCGTGGACGACTTTTTCACCCGTACCCGAAGCGGTTATTGTGAGCACTATGCCTCGGCTTTTGCCTTTATGATGCGGGCTTTAGACGTGCCGGCCCGTGTGGTCGGCGGATACCTGGGCGGAGAGATCAATCCCTATGGAAATTATCTGCTGATTCGCCAATCGCACGCCCATGTCTGGGTTGAAATCTGGCAGGAAGATCTGGGTTGGCGACGTGTTGACCCGACCACCGCTGTAATGCCGGATCGTATTTCGACCGGTATGGCATCTGCCCTGTCCCGTGAAACCGGGAAAAGGCCACTGGCCGCTTTTTTCAACCGGCTTAAATTGCGATGGGACGCTGTCAGCACAGCCTGGGAGGAATGGTTCACCGGCTATTCCCATGAGGAACAGCAGGCACTTCTGGATCGTCTGGGACTCGCCTGGCAGGGATGGACCAGGACCGCCAGGCTGCTGGGGCTGGTCCTGGCGATAGTGACTCTGTTTGCCGTCGGATATTCGATTTATTTCTTTCTTCCCGGCAGAAAAACCGAGGACAAGATTACCCGCGGTTACAGACAATTTTTAAAAAAAATGACCCGTGCGGGTTTTCATAAACAACCCGCCCAGGCAGCAGGCGACTTTGCCCGGGAGATTTGCCTTAAACGGCCTGACCTGGCTGAAACTGTCAACGAGATCACCCGTCTTTACGTTCGGCTGCGGTTTCAAAAAGAAGCGGAAGAGAATACCTTGAGCCGTTTCCAAAAGGCGATAAGGGTTTTTACCCCCTGATCCGGGCATTCTGAGGGGCCGTCCGTTTATCCAACCCGGTACCCATATGATAAGCCCTGCCGGTTCCAGAGGCCCTTGAGCGCCTGAAGCCTTGTCTGTCGCTAATTTAACGGCCGTCAACCACAACCAAAACAACCTTTAGAACGATTGACAATGATTTACCGGATCTGTTATATGAAACATAAATAATGTGGAACGATTATGTTGCCGCCGAACCGCAACCTGATAATACCCGAAGGCCCATGGACGCCCCTCAAAAAAGACACCTTTTTTTCATTCTGATCGACACCGGGATGCTGGTCATCCTGACGGTCAACCTGGTCTGGATTGTTTTTGACGGGCTTTTCGGCATCGCCCTGATTCAGGACGGACTTGAAGCCCTTTCCGGTCGATTCGTGTCATTCTACATGCCGATTCACCGGAATTTCTTCTTTTATGACATGGCCTTTGTCAGTATTTACATTACGGAATTTCTCATCCAGTGGGTGCTTGCCATCAAGCGGGACATCTATCACCGCTGGTTTTTTTACCCCTTCATTCACTGGTATGATATTGTCGGCTGCATCCCGGTGAACACGTTCCGCTTTGTGCGTATTTTCCGGGTTATCTCTATTCTGAACGGCATGCAGAAAATGGGCTGGATCGATTTCCGGCGCAGCTTTGCCTTCCGGGTCCTGGGAAAATATTACAATATTTTCACCGAAGAAATTTCAGACCGGGTGATGGTCAATGTGCTGGGAGAAATGCAGTCACAGGTTCAGCAGGGATCTCCGGTGCTGGATAAAATTGCCGACCAGGTCATCAAATCCCGGAAACCGGAAATGGTCAAATGGTTTTCCCGCAAGATGCAGCATGTGGTTGCTGAAAATTACGGGAATTTCAAAGATGATATCCGGGACTATGTCGACCTGCGTGTTCGGGATGCCGCAAAACGCAGCAGAGAGCTGACCATTATCAGACGAACGGTTCCGTTAGTGGGTGGCATCGCGGTCAAAAACATTGAAAAAATTGTCGCCGACGTGGTATTTGAAATCATCAACGGCATGGTTGAAGACCTTTCGGAGAACAACCTCGAAGAGCTGTTTGACCAGGTTGCCGATATTCTTCTGGGGTCACTGCTGGTCAAAGGTGAAGACCAGGATCTGAACCGGGCCGTGACCGAAGCAATGGTTCAGGCGCTTGAAATCATCAAAGACCAGGTCCGGGTTCAGCAATGGAAACTGCGGGAAAACACCCTTAAGGAACTTTCCATTCAATCAACATGAAAAAAGACAGGCCCTACAAAAAAAGAGCATTTCTGTCTTCCCTGAAAATAATCATCCCCCTGTGGGTGACCTTTCTGCTGTTTTGTTTAAGCACCCTGGTTTTTTTCGTACCTTCTGTAAAAAACAATCTGATTGACCAGAAACGGCAGACCATCCGTGAATTGACCGAGAGCACCTGGAGCCTCCTGAACGAGTACCATCAACGTGTTGAAAGGGGCGAACTGAGTCGTGAGAAAGCCCAGTCAAGGGTGATTGACCGCATTCGCCACATGCGCTATGGCCCGCAGGGAAAAGATTATTTCTGGATCAATGACCTTCATCCCAGAATGATCATGCATCCCTATTTCCCGGAACTGGAAGGTAAGGATCTGTCCGGTTATACCGACCCGGAGGGCAAAAGGCTTTTTGTCTCGGTCGTGAACGCCGTTCAAAAACATGGTGCGGGTTATGTGGATTATCTATGGCAATGGAAGGATGATCCGGGTCGGATAGCCCCAAAAATATCCTTCGTCAAACTGTTTGAACCCTGGGGATGGGTAATCGGCACCGGACTTTATATCGGAGATGTACAAAAAGAAATCAGCGCCCTGTTAGAGAACCTGTATGAAATTCTGGGGGTGTTGATGTTCATGGTGCTGGTATTATCTTTATACATCACCTGGCAGGTAATCAGCACCGAGGACAAACGGGACAAAGCCCAGGCCTCGCTTCGGGAAAGCGAAGAAAAATACCGGATACTGGCTGAAAATGCCAATGACCTCATCTGGACCACGGATGCCGAATTACAGCCCACCTATATCAGCCCTTCTGTTGAACGCATAAGAGGGCTTACGCCGGAAGAAGCCCGGCGTCAGCCTTTACAAGACAACCTGACACCGGAATCATACAAAAAGGTGATGTCGACTTTTTATGACGCCATGGGAAAGGAGTCCCGGGGAGAACCGATAACCGGACCGATTGTACTGGAACTGGAGTCCCGACGTAAAGACGGTTCAACGGTATGGCTAGAAAACAGTATCTCCCCTATCCGGGGGGAAAGCGGCGAACTGGCCGGACTGCTGGGTATCGGCCGGGATTTGACAGAGCGCAAGCGGACCGAAGCCGAAACCGGCCGCCTTGAAGAACAGCTTCGACAGGCTCAGAAGATGGAGGCCATCGGCACCCTGGCCGGCGGCATCGCCCACGACTTTAACAATATACTGGCACCCCTGGTAGGCTATGCCGAAATGCTGATCGAAGATCTTCCGGACAACCATCCGCTCCAGGTAAATGCCAGAATCATGCTGTCGGCCGCTTTGCGGGCCAGGGACCTTGTTCAACAGATATTGACTTTCAGCCGGAAACTGGAATCGGAAATTAAACCCATACGGCTTCAACAGATCATTAAAGAAAGCCTCAAACTGCTCAGATCGTCCATTCCCGCCAATATCGCAATTCATAACCATATTGATTCGGATTGCGGCCCGGTCAACGCCGATCCGACCAAGTTTCATCAGGTAATAATGAACCTGGCCACCAATGCGTATCATGCCATGGAAGAAACCGGCGGAGCGCTTACTGTCACCCTGAAAGAGATCCGGGTAGAAACAAACGATCCCGCCCCGTCCGGGCTTCTTCCCGGCCGGTACGCCCGATTAAGTGTAGCCGACACGGGAGTGGGCATTAAACAGGAAGACATGAATAAAATTTTTGACCCTTACTATACCACCAAAGAAATCGGCAAGGGAACCGGATTGGGTTTATCGGTCGTACACGGTATCATTCAAGAACTGGGCGGCCTTATCGAGATCTCCAGTGAACCGCACCGTGGCACCCGGATAGACCTTTATCTGCCGGTTATCGAAGACATTGACGGGCGCCAGGTAATCGTGCAGGACACCATCCCATTGGGTTCAGAGCACATACTCCTGGTTGATGATGAAAACGCCGTTATCCGCATGGTTGAACAGATGTTGACGCGACTGGGATATACGACGACGACCAGGACCGCCAGCATTGAAGCATATGAAGCATTTAAAGCCAATCCGGACCGATTCGATCTGGTCATGACCGACATGAGCATGCCCAACATGACCGGTATTCAGCTGGCACAAAAAATCAAGACGATCCGAAAAAACTTACCCATTGTGATCTGTACCGGATTCAGTGACCAGATAAATGATGAAAAATGCCATGCGCTCGGGATCCAGGGGTACCTGATGAAGCCCCTGGTCATCGGAGATCTTGCCGTAACCCTGCGAAAGGTCCTTGATTCGGCTTGAATAAACAAAGGGGGAGGTTACGAATGTTGCATTAAATATGATAGTATTCAATAATACGGATTCAAATGAACAATGCCTGATGCAACCACCAATTATGAAAAGGAATCGGGTATGAAAATCAAAAAAATTTTAAAATCGGTAAAAGAAAAAAAAGTCCCGCAGATCCGATGTTTTCCCGAAGGGATGGTGGGTGCCGCGGCCGCTGCCAGCAGTTTCCGGGGAAAATTTTCAAAGCTTACGCCTATTGAACGGCTGCTCACCACGTTCAAGCATAAAGAACCGGATAGAGTTCCGGTCGTTCCTCTGGCCAATGCCGTGGCCAGAAGAATTACCGGCATCTCTTTTCCGGAATATTCCACCAACCCGGAAAAAACCGCTGAAGCGTTATGCGCCTCGGTGAATTTCGTGGGCGGCGACCTGGTGGTGATGATGATTGACTTATCGGTTGAAGCGGCCGATTTCGGTCAGGAAGTGATCTATCCGTTAAACTCCACCGCACACCCTAACTACCTGAATCCTTTCATCAAAGATGTGGATGATTATCTGAAAATAAAACCCATTGATCTGTCTACGACCACCAGAATGAAAGGGATTGTCAGGATGTGTGAAATCATGTCCGACCCGAAAACATGCCCCGTACCCGTTTCCGGGTTTGTCTACGGCCCCCTGGAAATACTAATGATGATGCGGGGTGCAAAAGACTTTTATAAAGATTGCCGGAATTACCCTGACCACGTAAAAAAAGCATGCGCGGCGATAACGGAAACGCTTCTGGCGTATGTTAAAGCACAATCCGATACCGGTATTCATGCCATAACCATTGATACACTGCTGGCATCCTGGAACGCATTACCTAAAAAAGTCTGGTCGGATCTTGAGGGTGACTTCACCGGTGAAATTACCCGATGTGTTAAGGACAACGGTTGTCTTGTCGGTATTCATAACTGCGGTGACGGTGTTTATTTTGATGCCCAGATAAAGGCCATGGCCCCGGACTTCATCAGTTTTGCCCAGCTGCCGGACGACTGCAGCACCCCCCGTGAAATGAAAGAAAAATATGGTGACCAGATAACCCTGGTGGGGTATGTGCACACCCCGACGATCGTCAACGGCACCCCCCAGCAGGTGATGGATGAAGCCAGAGAACAAATCGACATTCTTGCCCGGGACGGAGGGTTTGTACTGGCACCCGGTTGTGAATATCCGCCTAATTTATCACTTGAAAATGCGTTCGCGCTGGTCAAGGCGGCGGAACTGTATTCATAAAATTCACATTCTATTTGAAAGGGAGAAGCATAATGACCGCATCTTCTGCAATATTAAACGATATTGAAAAAGCCGTATTGTCACAGGACCCGGATAGTGTTGACGCAATTTTTCAGGAAGCGGCCGTTGCCGACCTGGATGCCGACCTGCTTTTGGGTGCGTTGACCAAAGGCCTTGATGAAGCCCGTAAACAGCTGGGCGACATGACCACCAGTGTTGGCGACTTTCTGCTGTCTGTCGATGCCGTCAGATGCGGTTTGTCACACCTTAAAGAAAGAATGGTTCCGAATGATGGTAAACAAAAACGGGCGGTCCTGGGTGTCGCTCCCGGCGAGGTGCATAATCTGGGTATTTACATTATCTCCGGCGTGATGGAGGCGCTGGGATACGACGTGATCTGCCTGGAACAGGACACGGATACCGATGTTTTCATAAACGAACTCAAACGTATGGACGCCTCGATCCTTGGTGTTTCTTCAATGATGACCACTACCCTGGCGGGAATGCAGGACATTATTGTCCGCTGTAACCGTGAACTGCCGGATGTTAAAATTCTCGTCGGCGGTGCCTGCATGGATGAAAAAATGGCGACATCAATGGGTGCCGATGGATTTGCCGAATCTGCAGTTGATCTTCCCGGATCATTGGATAAACTCGATTCCCAGGGAACCTATAAACGAAGATATATGGATTATGATAAAAAGGTCCAGGTAACCGAATATTAACCCGCAACCCCCGGAACACTTTTGCCTGCCTGATTTTATCCGCCATCAACGCAAAGCATTGCAACTGATATTTACCTTGCGCTCGGTGTAAGGCGGCCCGGTTGATGCGCCGACAGTCTTTTCCTGTCCTGGATATAGTATTTTTTCGAGTGTAGAAAAAAATTGACAAGACCGGTCCCTTCTTTCATACTCATATGCTTTGGAGATATGGACTTAATTTCTAATTAACGAAACCGGGACCGGTTACCACATGGAAAATACGCGACTGACGCATCTGGACGCCCTTTTCAACCCCAAAACCATCGCTTTTATCGGCGCTTCCGAAGAAACAAACAAATGGGGCTTTATTGTGTTTAACAGTATCCTGCGCGGCGGATGGCAGGGGCGTATCTATCCGGTCAATCCCGGCAGGCAAACGGTGTTGGGCATCAAGGCCTGCAATTCGGTTACAGATATAACAGAGGAAATCGACCTGGCGGTCATGACCGTACCGGCCAAATATGTGCCCATGGTTATTGACGACTGCCTGTCAATGAAGATTAAAGCAGGCCTGATTATCTCCGCTGGTTTTCGCGAAATGGGCGGTGAACAGAAGCGGATTGAAGGGGAAATGGTGGCCCGGGCCAGGGCGGGCGGTATGGTGCTGGTGGGTCCCAACTGTCAGGGTATATTCTGCCCTTCCAGCCGTCTTTATGCCCATATGCCCCGGCATTTTTTTATCCCGCCCGGAAAAGTGGCGGTCGTATCCCAGAGCGGCAACATTTCCAATATGCTTGTGGGTGCTGTTTATGAGGCCGGTCAGGGGATCGCCATGGGCGTTTCCTCGGGTAACGAAGCCGACCTGAGACTTGAAGATTACCTGACCTACATGGCGGGAAAAGCCGACGTGGAGGCTATTGTCGCCTATATTGAAAGCGTGCCCGAAGGACGCCGTTTTTTCGAACAGGCGGCACGCGTCACGCGGCACAAGCCGGTGGTCGTGCTCAAAGGAGGGCGAACCCCCTCGGGCAAAAAAGCGGCCTCGTCCCATACCGGCGCCCTGGCCGTCGAAGACGCGCTGTTTGCCGATATCTGCCGGCAGACCGGTATTGTCCGGGCACATACTATTGAAGAAGCCGGGATACTTGCTGCTTCGTTTGTCAACCGTCCCCTTCCCCGGGGAAACCGGGTGGCCATCATGACCGGCGGCGGCGGACTGGGCGTGGTAGCCGCTGATATCTGCAGCGACAAGGGCTTTAATGTCGTTTCCCTTTCAGACGAAACCATTGGCAAACTAAAAAAACATCTGCCGGACTGGTGGGTACCGGGCAATCCGGTTGACCTGGTGGCCGGGAATCGCTTTGACACGATTCTGCCCATTATGGAAATTTTGCTCAAGAGCAATGAAATCGATGCCATGATTTTTACCTTCGTGGGACCACCGAAAATTGACCGTACGGATATAACCGAAGATGAACGCCGCGGTCTGGAACCGCCCAACCTGTTTGAAAGCCTGGGTGCCTTTATTCCGGCATTCATCGACCAGGTGCAGGCCCTGAGCTTTGAAACCGGTGTTCCGGTGTTCCCGGTTTTCAGTCTCCCGGAAATGATACAGACACCGTTTGTAGAAATGGCGATCGAAAAACCGGGCGCAATATACAAGGATGTCGAACCTGCCTGCCGCGCCCTTACGGCCATGTATGAATACAGGCGTTTCTGTCAAAAGCAGGAAAACCGCGGTCACTGAATATTTGCCATAACGAGCGGAGAAGACAGATTTTTTCACCGCGCTGAATCATAAAAATGTTGGCCTTTCAAAGGAATCAACTCGTCCTCCGATAATTTCGAAGTATTCCGCTGTTTCAAACAAGTCCATTTTTTCGGAAAACCAGCCGACGACGTCCTCAAAACAAATAACCATTTAAAAACAGAATACTACCACTTTTTCCAGGCCGAATTTGCTTATCTTGTCCAATTCGCCAGTACGATTTCATCAGTTCGGAGTAACCCCTGAATCTGCTATTTTCATCTAACAAATTGAATTTAATTATTATAATTTTTCAATAGCCGGTTGGCACGCTTCTTGATTGACATTTAATATAGCAAAGAATTTCTGGAGGAATAAAAATGTTAACAAGTTTAACCATGATGCCGGTCGACCAGGATGTTTCGGGGCCGGGGGCTGTGTTCCCGTCAAAAATCCCCCACCCCCCCCCCCCCCCCAAAAACCCGACCGACACAATCCCCGGCTCTGGAATTTCCTGGCCGGCCGGCTTCCTGGTTAAAACCAGATCCGGGGGGATCTTTTTCTGGATACGTATTCAGACCGGTGATTCCGACATCCATTCAACTGGTTACGACCTTACGTAAAAAAAGCCTGTTCAACCATTTGGCATTGATATATAATTGGATTAATCAGCCACTGAGACAGTGTAGCCTGAACGTTCTGCATAAAACCGATTAAGGGCTCGTCATTTAAGCAGAAGGAGATAACAATGGTTTCAACCATTATGGTCGTAGACGACTCAACCAGTGTACGAAAAATGATTTCGTTCACACTGGAAAACGCCGGATACACCGTAGTCGAGGCAGAGAACGGCCAAGACGCATTGGAAAAACTCAAAGAATCGGAAATCAACATGTTTATACTGGATCTGAACATGCCAGACATAAACGGCTTTGAGCTCACAAGCACCTTACGCTCAACGGATGAGCACCGGTACAAACCAATCATCATACTGACGACTGAGTCACAGTCGTCAAAAAAACAGGAAGCCCGCCAGGTAGGTGCAACCGGCTGGATTACCAAACCATTTAAACCGGATCAGTTGATTAATGTGGTTAAAAAAGTAATAACGTCTTCTTTGCCTGAAGATTGCCTCAAAAGTTCAGACAAGGTTAACCATTAACGTCATTATACCGTGGCTTAACGTACAAAAGTGCTTTGAAATAACAGACGAAAACGACCTCTTTCACATCCGCACAGTCATGCCATTTTTTGCCATTTCCAACCGCAAAGCAGTTGCCGAAAAAAACTGAACAGTATATCCATTCTCAGCCACGGCTTCGACTTAACCGTTTATCCCGAATATTTCATGAACTTTTCCAATAGAAACCGGCTTCGCGGCCGCGCTTTGCAGCCACATCAATAGAAACCGGCTTCGCGGCCGCGCTTTGCAGAAGAAAGGGCCCGGTATTCTATTTTTTCTGATATTATGATAACATGATTAAAATTTTAAAAAGGGGGTCGGTTCTCAAAATAGGCCTTTCAGCCTGATACGGTCAAAAAATCATTGCAAACAAAACAGAACAGGTGGTGAACGTATGAAAAACAAAGGGTATATGGGAAAGATTCTGATGGTGGACCTGACCAGTGGTGAGATCCAGGAAGAAGCCCTGCCTGATCCGGTATACGAAAAATATCTGGGCGGTATGGGACTGGGTGCCCACATCCTGTACACACGGATTCCGGAAGGAGCAGATCCGCTGGGTCCGGACAACATGCTCGCTTTTCTTCCCGGTCTTCTCACGGGGACCGGAAGCCTGTTTACGGGGCGCTGGATGGTCGCCGGAAAATCCCCGCTGACCGGTGGGTGGGGTGACGCCAATTGCGGCGGCACTTTTGCACCGGAAATCAAACGCTGCGGTTATGACGGCATCTTTGTTAAAGGCATCAGCGAAAAACCCGTATATCTTTATATAAATGATCACACCAGGGAACTGAGGGATGCCTCGGATGTATGGGGAATGGATACGGTGGAAACCGAGGAGTACCTGGAAAAACATGCCAAAGCCAACGGCAAAAAGCCGAAAGTCGTCTGCATCGGTCCTGCCGGGGAAAAGCTGTCCCTGATATCCGGCATCTCCACGGATAAAGGCCGCATGGCGGCACGTTCAGGCTTAGGTGCCGTCATGGGCGCCAAGAAACTAAAAGCCATTGTACTCTCCGGACAAAAGCGTATCAACGCTCACGATCGGGAGGAAATGAAACGACTCAGCCGAATGTGCAATAAATGGGTTCAATTTCAGCCCCCCTTTGTCAATGGCCCCATGACCGCCTTTGTCGGCGCCCTGCTGCGCATCATGCCCACGGTACTCACCCAGGACGGTATGCTCTACAAAATACTGCTCAAAAAATGGGGTACCGTCTCCATGAACCAGATGTCACCGGAAATGGGAGATTCTCCTATCAAAAACTGGAAAGGGACTTCCAGTGACTGGGGATTTAAAAAAAGCTATTCTTCAAATCCCGATGTTTTCAAAAACTGTGAAATCGTCAAATTCCACTGTTATTCATGCCCCCTTGGTTGCGGCGGTATCTGCACCATGGACAAAAAATACAGCCATACCCATAAACCCGAATATGAAACCGTCCTTGCGCTGGGTGGATTCTGCATGAACGAAGACGTGGACGGCATATTTTATATGAACGAATTGCTCAACCGGGCCGGTATGGACACTATTTCCGCCGGCCATGCCGTTGCCTTCGCCCTTGAATGCTACGAGGAAGGGATTATCACCAAAGAAGACACCGACGGACTTGAGTTGACCTGGGGTAACTCGGAGGCGATTGTCACCCTGATCGAAAGAATGGTTAAACGGGAGGGATTCGGTCACGTGCTGGCGGACGGTGTGAAACAGGCTGCATTGAGAATCGGAAAAGGGGCTGAAGCCTTTGCCGTTCTGGCCGGGGGACAGGAACCGGCCATGCACGACTCCCGGAATGACCCCGGTTTTGCCCTTCATTACAGCGTTGAGCCCACACCCGGTCGTCATACCCTGGGTTCTCACCTGTATTATGAAATGTTCAAATTATGGACCGTCGTCAAGGGGGTCCCCAAGATCCCGCCCATGTACTTAAAAGGCAGCAAATACAAAAACCCCGAAAAACAGGCGGCCATCGGCGCGGCCAACAGCCGGTTCATGACCCTGGTCAACTGTACCGGCGCCTGCCTGTTCGCGTCTTTTCTGGGCGCCAAACGGTTCCCCCTGTTCGGCTGGATAAACGCCGCCACCGGCTGGAAGCTGACCCCCAACGAATATATGAATCTGGCCGGAGAAATTCATACGGTTAAACAGGCCTTTAACGTCAAGCACGGTATTGAACCTAAAAATTGTAAAATCAGTGAACGGGCCCTGGGAAGACCGGCCCAGACCGAAGGGGCCAACAAGGGACGTTCAATCGATATCGAAATGATGATGACCCATTACTGGGAACAGTTCGGCTGGGACAGCCAGACCGGAAAACCCAGTCAGGAAACCATAAAACGTTTAAGCGACGGCGTTTAGGAGGATATGATGGCATATTTAATCACGGAAAATTGTAACGGCTGTACATCATGTGCAGGGCTCTGCCCGGTGGAAGCGATACAGGGTGAAAAAAAAGAACGGCATGTCATTGACGCTGATTTCTGTATCGAATGCGGTGCCTGCGCCCGGATCTGCCCGCAAAGCGCCGTCCAGGACCCCTCAGGCCGGATCGTCCAGAGCGAAAAAAAGAAATACTGGAAAAAGCCGGCTTTTGACTACAGCACCTGCATGGCCTGCGGCATATGCGTAAACGCCTGCCCTGTCGGCTGCATCATGTTCGGCCAGCCATCCTTAAAAGATAAAAATGCCTATCCGGAGCTGGCTGATCCCGGAACCTGTATCAGTTGCGGGTTCTGCGCTGATGAGTGTCCGGTGGAAGCGGTCATGCTGATGCCGCCGGGGGAAGAACAAATTGCCAAAGCCGGTTGATCGGGACATTTGTCCAAGGCACAGTTACGCTACTTCTTCACCATCCAAATTCAAGGAGAGCACAATGAACCGTCTTTGTTTTCGAGGCCGTAAAACAACTTTATTCGTGCTTGTCACCGGTATCATCGTGATTGCCCTTTTAGTGCCCGGATGCACGCGCATGCTGGACAGCATCTTTAACGATTCACTCCCTCCTGACGAAGGCGTACAAAAGCTTCCGGGGATTTCCGAAAAGGTGACCGTAAAAAGAGACGACCTCGGCATTCCCTTTGTAGACGCGGCCAGCCTGGACGACCTGGTGGTGGCCATGGGATATGTCAGTGCCTGCGATCGCTTCGCCCAGATGGAAGGATTCCGGCTGGTGGGTCAGGGCCGGTTATCTGAGATGGTGGGGGAAGCCGCCCTTGAAATGGATATGTATCTGCGGGCCATAAACGTGAACAAAGCCGCCGAAACCGTTTACAGATCAGCCTCATCGGATTTGCGCCGCCTGCTTGATCTTTACAGCCGGGGCGTTAATGCCTATCTGGACAACAATCCCCTGCCGACAACCGTCAAGCTTTCCGGTCATGAACCGGAACCGTGGGAAGGGATTGACTCGGTGTCTGTTTTTATCGTGCTGACGCTGGGGCTGGCCCAGAATCTTCATGAAGAAATCGGTATTCTGAACCTGGCCGGAAAAATCCCGCCGGAAAAACTGGCCTGGCTGACGCCCATTTATCCTGACGAACTGCTTCCATTTGAAGAAATGAAAAAACTGGAAGGTCTTGATCTGGCCGCTGTGGCCGGTAATGTAAAGAATTTATATGACGCCATATGCCACACCAACCGTCTGGCCGTACCGGCAGCGGCCGCTTCCAACAACTGGGCGGTATCCGGAAAGCGGACCCGTTCCGGCAAACCCATTCTGGCAAACGACACCCATCTCCCCCTGGTTATGCCCTCTTTCTGGCATATGATGAAACTACGCTGTCCCGGACTTGAAGGCGCCGGCGTTGCCCTGGCCGGTGTGCCGGGCATTATCGCCGGTTATAACGGTCATATTGCGGCCGGAATGACCATGGTCATGGCCGACAACCAGGATGTGTTTCTGGAGCAGCTTAAAGAAAAAGACGACGGCCTTTATTACCTTTATAAAGACCGGTGGATAAAGACAGATATCCGCAAGGAAACCATCAAAGTCAAAGACGAAAAAGACGTTATCATCACCATTCATGAAACCGTTCACGGACCGCTTATGAACCGGGTTCTGTCCACGGACCCCAGGCACCTGCTGGTGCCCATGCCCACGGATCAATCGCTGGGAATTGCCGTCAGCTGGGCGGCGTTTGAGCCGGACCGGACCATGGATATCTTCTTTAATATCATGCGGTCGAATTCGGTTGACGAAATTCTGACCTGGACCGGTTCCAGCAGAACCATTATCCCCCTGAACCTGGTCATGGCCGATGAAAAAGATATCGCCTGGCAGGTAACCGGTCGATACCCTTACCGCAAAAAAGGCCGGGGTCTATGCCCCTCTCCCGGCTGGACGGGAGAATATGACTGGGAGGGATTTCTTAATCCCTCGCTGCATCCGGTGATTAAAAATCCGGAAACAGGATATATCGGTACCGCCAACAACCGGACCGTCTCACCGGATTTCCCCTATATCCTGTCCTCTTCCTGGTATTATCCGGACCGGGCGGAACGCATCAACCGGATGATCGAAAGCACCTACGGATATACAGCTGAAAAAGCCCGTCAAATGCAATTGGATGTATTTTCGCCTTTTTCCTCGGTTATCAAACAGGCGCTTTTAAGCACCACCACTTACCGGCAGATGGCGTCAACCTGGACTGACGAAGAAAAAACAAAAGCGGAAACCGGCCTGGACGTGTTAAAGAAATTCGACGGTGATCTGCGCGTTGACTCGGCCGGAGCCGCCTTTTGCGGGGCCTTTCTGACATGCCTGAGCAAAAACCTGTTTGCCGATGAATGCGGCGGTACCGGGACACTGGCATGGCGATCACTGACGGAAATTTTTCAGATGTCCTACTCCGCGCTTCATGATCACCTGACCATCAGGGGGCAAAGCAGCCCCTTCTGGGATGACATCACAACCGAAACGATTGAAAAACGTCATGAAATCCTGGCTGCCAGCGTGGTAAATGCGGTCGACCTGCTGGCTGAAACATGCGGCCGGCCGGCCGGCCAGTGGGAGTGGGGAAAGATGCACACCTATGAATGGACAACGGACGCTTCCAGCCTGGCGCCTTACATGGGTTTCTTTGACAGGACCGGCATGAAATTTCTGTCCGGATATTTTGACCGTGGCCCCTATCCGGCGCCGGGTGACCATACCACCCTGAACGTTTCCGGGTATCATATCGGCAATGATTTCAAAACCTGGCTGATTCCGGCCATGCGTATTATCGTGGATTTCGGCAGTGAGGAACCGCTGGTGGGCATCAACAGCTCAGGTCAGTCGGACAATCCGGCCAGCCCTCACTATGATGATGGCATCCAGGCCTGGCTGAACGGCGAATACCACCCGTTTCCGTTCCGCGAAGAAAACATCGAAAAACAATACACCCGTACCCTGGTGCTGGAGCCCGCATCTTGACAGAAGTTATTGCGTTGTATCCAGATAAGGACTGCCCCTCTTTAGGCGCACCACACCGGTCACGGTAGTCTTCTCACCATCGGGCCTGGCCGGATCCAGGCCCGGCGGTACCGGACCATGGACATACAGGCAGCCTGAGTCATCCGCCATCATCCAGTCACTGCGACTGACCGGCGGACCGCTGCGACATGGTCCCCGCCAGCCCTGAAACGACGCTGTGACGGTTATGGTTCGGGATTCAAAACGATCAGGAGCGGCAAGAACCTGCCCGATCATGCCTTCGTTATCCGACATCGTCGGTTTCGGTCCAGCCGGATGCCCTGAGCAGGCGCCGATGCCGGAAAGAACCATCCACAAGGCCGTAACCCAAACAAACGTCTTTTGCCATGTCATTGCTTTATCTCCACGTTTAAAAGAGGGACCCGTTTTTTAGGCGTCATATGAAACGACACCTGCCGTTGACCGGAATTAAGCGTCACGGTACCCGCTTCCGGCATGGCCCGGGTCAGCGCCCCGGCATACCAGTAATTACTGTATGCGTTCAACTCGTATAAAGATCCGATATCACTGAAGTCACCAAGGTAAGGCGCGCTTAAATCCAACCAGACAGGGCCCAGCATCTGCCAGTCGCCCACGTCGGGATCCAGGTACCAGAATTCGACATTGGCGCCCTGGCCGATCAAGCCGTTACTGTAGTATTCCACGAAAACGTCGTAGGCTCCCGGCTGGACATAATCATTGGAAACATAATACTCTACCGACTCCCCCACCTCATAAGAATCGGCCGAGAAATAACCGTTCGGCGTGGTCTGCCCCATCCATGGGGCGTAAATTTCCAGGTTGGGCTCCCAGACATAAAGATCAAGATCGGCATCCGTATCCCAGGTGATGTAAAAAGCGAACCCCCCGGGATTCAACGTTTCCTGCGATCCGGCCACGATTTTCTCAACCGCCTGTGACCACACGGTGGCCCGGGCCTGGTTGCAGGCCAGCCGGTTATATTCCCGAAGGTCATTGTACAACGTATCACTGGAGACCTGACCCAGAGAAGGAACAAACAAAGCCAGACCAAAAGCATCTCTTACCGCTACGCCTATGGTGCGGTTGCTGATCACGATATTGGTAACGGCTGTGTTCACGGCCAGGGCCGCATTCCGGACGGTACCGGCCGGCAGCCCGTTGGCAATACGTCCGGAAAAGTCATGAAGATCGAGGTTGCTTTGATATTCAAACCCCTGGGAATTGGACTGGGCCTGGGCGACAACCCCGGAAACGGTGTCATAGTCGGTGACGATGGCCTGCGCGAAATTCAGCATGGCCGTATGCAGGTCCGGCAGACGCGACATGTCCACCGCGGACTTGGTAATTTTTTCGTTCCTCGTTCCCGGCCCGCTGTAAAAATCCGCATATTTTTCAACGATGGTATCCGAAAGATCGGCTCCGGACATGGTCGGACGAGCTTTAAGTTCGGCCAGGATGGTATCGTAGGGGTCTCCGTCGCCGGGCTCCAGTTCTTCGGAAAACACCAGGTAATCCGCCAGCCCCAGAAACTCATAAGCCACCTCATACATGGCCATGAGGCAGGCATCAAAATTGATAATATCCAGGTGAACGCCGGCCGAGCGGACGGCAGCAGCGAGATCGGGGAGGCTCATAAAGGAATTGCTGGTTTCATCCTGAACGGCGCCTTTAAATAAAGCAGATTTTTTCCATCCGGCGCCATGGTCCCAGATGACCAGCGCGTAATGTTCGGCCGGGTATTTACCGGCCGCCCATTTAATAAAATTGGTCAGGGCGGTCCGGGAACCCATATCAACATTTCCGATCGAACGACCGGCCCCGAAATTCACATTGTCGGGGTCATTGTCCTTCTGGACGATAAACCGCAGGGTTTCGCCCTGGTAGCCGTCCTGCCCAATTGCACCAAAATCCGTGTAAAAATTACTGAACTCGGCCTGCAAAACAATTTTAACCCTGTCATCAGACCCGGCCGCCTCCATTTCGTTCAGATCGAACAAACCGGCCGTGGACAGGTTGTTGTCCGCACCCATATACACCATATAGGTCCAGTCGGCCTTGTCTCCGGTTTCCTTTGAATCATCTCCGCTGCCGCCGCCGCCGCAACTCACAAAGAAAAGGCAAAGCAAAGAGACAAAACACCTCAGGCCTGATCGGCATACCGTTTTTCGGGAAAGCGTCTTATTTTTCATGGTTTTTCTCACTGAATATTGAGGATAAAGATAGCGCGAGGGCTAGTCACGTGTTCCGATTTTTACTGAAATATTAAACCGCCTGTAAAACAAATTTAAAAAACGTATGTATTATAACATGAAGGGCATCGGGGTTCAATCATAATCCCTTACCGTCCGGCATCTGAATTATTAAAAAATTCTGTTTTAAAAATTTAACCGGCAATTTCTTCTATATTATAGAAATCTGGCGATAAACCCCGCCGTTCTGTGTTAATATATTGATTAACATATGTGGTGCCGATGCGGCCGCTGTCTGAATCATCGAATCAAAAACGAGGGAGAAAAAGCCGCGTCTGAAACAAGGCCTTTTTAGAGGTACCCATGCCGGTCAGAAAAATCATACTGGATTTCGGCAGTAATATACTCGAAGCCGAATTATTTGATACCCCCATCGCTGAAAAATTTGCGGCCAACCTGCCTTACGAGGTAAACCTGACCCAATGGGGCGGAGAACTGTACGGCTCGATCAGCCTGGACCTTGGCCAAGACAATCCGGTTGCGTATATCCCTGCCGGGGGTATTGCCTATACCAACAAGGGGAATTACGTGTGTATATTCTTCGGCCAGACACCGGCCTGGCCGGTCGAATACATCGGTCAGATCGAAGATGACCAATGGACTTTATTTGTTGAAAACCGGGGTCTGTCGTCTGTGATCATACGGGCAACCCATGTATCTGAGATTGACGTAAACGACCGGCCCTGATATATATTAGTCAATCCCTTACCATAACCCCTCAAAATCGGATATGTGACGATGAACGCCTTTCAGAATGCATTCATGCCCGGTTTTATGCCCGCCCGATTGTTCCTGCGGCTGTTATTCCTTTTTCTTTTTTTAACGGCCGTCGTTTTGCCATGTCTGGCTATCGTTCCCCGCCAGCAGCCATCGGTGGGACTCATCGCCAGTGCCAGCGGTGATGCCCAGATCCGCTTTGTCGAAAAAAAAAATTGGGCTCAGGCGGCTGTTGACCAGGACCTGCTGACCGGTGATGACCTTCGCACCGGCCCGCTGGGTTCAATGGCGCTCCTGTTTTCCGACCGGACCCAGATCCGGGTTCATCGCAACTCCACTCTGACCATCAAAGCGGTGGCATCCGAACAAAAGTCACAGGGTAGCGTCTTCCGGCTCAATAAAGGCGGCGCCTGGGCCCGTGCCGCCCGGGACAATTCTAAAGTGAAAATTGAAACCCCTTCAGCCACGGCCGCCATACGAGGGACAGACTGGTCGCTCGAGGTTGATGACAGCGGACGAACCACCCTGATCGTTCTTGATGGGACCGTTTTGCTGGAAAATGATTACGGCCGGGTTGCCGTCAACCGGGGAGAGATTGCCGTCGCGGAAATCGGCAAGGCACCCAACAAATTGTTTTTGGTGGCGCCGGATGGTCGGGAACTGATGTATTACAATATGAGCCTGTCCCGGGCCATGGGAATGATTGAACTGGCTGATCTTAAAACTCGCGAGCGCCGGGAAAAGATAGCCGGTTTGACGGCTGACCCGGCCCAGGAACGTTCTCTCGACCAATGGTTAAGCCTGGCCGAAATGGCCTATGACAGCCATAACCTGGACATGACCCGCAAGTGCCTCGCGGAAGCCGGTGTTGCAGACAAGGCTGTCCTCAAGGCCAGGGAGGAGTTAATTCGCGGCTTTCTGGCCATTGCGGATCTTGATTTTAAAACAGCGCAAAAACTGCTGGCCGAAGCCGAACAGCACCTCGATCATGAAAGGCGCCTAACGGCTATGATCGGCCGTACCGCAGCCCTGATTTTGAACCGGGAAATGGAAACAGCCCGGTCTCTTCTAAATGTTATGAAAGAAGAATACGATTCAAATCCGCGATTACAGACGTTTCGGATTATGCTGACCGCCTTTTCCGGCGACCTGCCGCAGGCCTTGGATATGGCTGAAAAATTCGGCAACCAGTTTCCCGATAAAGCCATCTTCCCTTCTCTGGAAGGTATCCTGTCAATATTGCTGGCACGAGACAAAGCTGCTGAAAAAGCAGCCCGGCGTGTTCAAAAAATTGATCCGGAAAACACCTTTGCTTTTTTTATCCTGGGCACCTGCCAAAGAGATTTTCTTCTTGACCATGAAACCGCAATCCAAACCTTTCAACAGGGGATTAAATTCAACCCCTGCGATCCTGACCTCTGGGGTGAACTGGGCCTGACGTATTATGAAATCAATGAAATGCGACTGGCTGAAAAAGCCCTGCTGAAAGCCATTTCACTTGCGCCCAAAGATATTGTTCTTTTATGCAACTATGTTTATTTGCTGCAGGAGCAACACCGGATGGACGAAGCCGCAGCCTACATCAAAATGCTGAAAGTGCTCGATCCTTCATGGGAATTTACGTTGGAGCTTCAAGGAGATCAGAAACTTCAAACAGGCGACATGAAGGCTGCCAGGGAATATTTTCTCAAGGCCACCACCGTCAACCCGGCCATACCGACAGCCGCACTCGGACTGGCAGTTGCTTATTACCAGGATGGTGAGTGGGACCTGGCCCAACAGGCCCTGGCCGGTGCCGAGCGACTGGACCCCAATGATCCCGATATCTCCATGGTCGGCGCGACAATCGCCCTGGACCAGTCGCGGACGGATGAAGCCATTGAATATGCCCGCCAGGCCGTTGAAAAATACCGCCGGGTAAAAGGCGTGGGTATTTCCGGACTGGCTGCCAACCGCGGCGGTAAAAGCTCCCTGGGCGGGGCGTTTATGGGTATTTCGCTTAACAAGTGGGCTGATTATTATAATGAGATTTCTTTTGACCCTTATTCAGCAGACAGCCATTTTTACCGGGCCCTGCATGCCGGTGATGATGATTATTCATCCCTTTATCTGGGACTGATGCTGGAGCCACTGGCGGTTTCCAGTCGTAACCGTTACGTTGATTTTTACTACCGCCCCTTCGTGGATTTTTCCATCGGAGGTTCGGCTTTTCGGCAGAAAGAAGGCGCTGGGTACACGTTTTCAAGTGACATACAGGGGTTTGACCGGCATCTCCTTCCTTTTTCATATTATTTAAACGTTGAAACGACAAATCATCCCGGAGATGTTGAAAACGCGGAGACGAAGCCTCTGTCCGGTCTGGCCATGGCCGGCATGAATCTTACCCCTTATGATCGCCTGTTTGTCAGTCTCAGCGGGTCCGATACGGATACCGGCCTGCCGGGAACGCAGGACATTCCGGATACGGATGATAAAATGCAGACCAAAAGCATGTCGGGAGAAATTGGATATGCCCATTCTTTCAGCGCCCGCAACATTTTTATGAGCCAGTTTTCACTTTTGCGTGCGGAAGTGTCCTATTACAACGCAGATCCTTTAGGTACCGGTCTGTCGGCCCTCGATTATTCCCTGATCAATTCTTTCAGCCTTTTCGGGACACAATTGCTTTATGCAGCCGGACTGACTGATGTAACTGATCCTGAAGATCCGGATAACCCCATGCTGGTGGTGGACGTCTCTTCACTTGGCCAGGCGAGCCCCATACCCGATACGCTGGACACCCAAACCATGTCCCGGGCGCGACTGGAAAACGATTATATCGGCATTTCCTGCCGGCACATGTTCACCGTCAAGGATGTTGATTTCAGTTATGGCATGGAAGCGTTCTCCAGACGTTCGAAAAACGAGTTGCAGTCTCTGTCATTTTCTCAACGGGATCAGGGGTGGGGAACGGTATCCATCGGAGACGAATCGCTTTTTTTCCCATACGGCGACCCGCTGCCGGTGACAGAAACCAGCCGACAGGAGGGTATCAACGGAAAGGGGCATATCAACGCCTTATGGCGGATTGCCAAAACCCTCTGGGTCGAAGGCGGGTCATTTGTTTACCGTTACGATGATGACGGGGATACCCGTTTTACCCGTTTGGGGCCGCGGGCAGGTGTTGCCTGGCAGATTGACGACCGTGACTGGCTGCGGTTTGTGGCCCGAAAAGATTACTCAGTGCCCGGCCTGTCCGGCCTGGCGCCGGCGGCCACGGTGGGCATGCTTCACGGCATGAATTATGTGGAAGAAGGTGGACGCAGCACCATATATCAAGCGCGATGGGGCAGGGAATGGTTTGCCCACCTGTTTACGGCTCTGAGGCTGAGTTGTCAGGATATTCACGATATAAACATGGCCCCGGCTGTGAATGACATCGATTACGGGCGGATTAATTCGCTGGGTTTGGCCGTCAACATCTGGATCAGGGGCGGCATCGGACTTTTTGTTGACAGCGTGTTCCGGGATACGTCCAACCGCAGCCGGGGTATTGACGGACGGCCGGACCTGCCACTGATACCGAAGAACGAAGTCAAAACCGGTATAGCCTGGGTTCACCCGTCCCGGATGCGGGCCAGCCTGACGGTCAACTACGTCAGGAAACGTCCGGGAGACATTGGGGCCGATGACTTCGATGATTATGTGACAGCCGACCTGGCCCTGTCCTGCCAGCCCCTTGACAAACACCTGGAACTGGGGGTCTCGGTCACCAACCTGTTTGATGCGGATTACGACCAGGCCACGGATACGCCAGATCCCGGTCGGGAATTCAGTGTCAACGCGAAAATATTATTCTAAGCGTCTTCTCCAATTCATTGGGGCAAAGGATTCAAGGGATCGAGGGTTCAAGGGGTGTTATTGGAAGATAAACCAATTTTTAATATGATGAAAAAAAGCCTCCGCCCCTGGTTTCTTGCTCTGGCTGTTTTTATTGTACTGGTACTGGCTTCATTGTCCCGGGAATACCAGATGGTCGACGACCGGCTGTTTGACTGGCTTTCTACAACTGCCGCGCCAATTCCCGAAGACTCGCCAATAATCCTGGTCGGTATCGACGAATCCAGTTTCAGGGAACTGGGCCTTCAGTGGCCCTGGCCCAGAGAAGTTCACGGGGCATTAGTCGATGCCCTGACCCGGGCCGGCGCATCGGTTATCGCCCTGGATATCCTTTTCGCCGAACCGAGCGACCCGGAAGCCGATCAGGCCCTGGCCGCCGCCGTCAGAAAAGCCCCCCCCGTAGTACTGGCCGCCGAAGAGGCACTTGAAGAAAACCCTTATGTGTCCCAGCTCATCCGAATTGACCCCCTGGATTCGCTTCTAAACGCCGGGGCGGTACCAGGGGTGGCTGCCGTTACCCTCAGCCACGACAATATCCTGCGCCGCCTGCCTCTGCGACCGGACGGTTTTGCGCTGGCCACATTGAATCAATGGCAGGCGGTCAATAAAACGGCTAAGATCAATCCCGCTGTAACCCGAATCAAGTCAACGCGTTATCTTCAGTTTTTCGGGCCGTCCGGAAGTTATCCGACCGTTTCCTATTACCAGGCCCTGGCACCGGAAGAATTTCTTTCACCCGGACGATTCAAAGACCGGGTGGTTTTTGTCGGACTGGCCATAAAAACGTCTCCGGAAAACAGAAGCGGACAGGCTGATGCCTATGCCACACCTTCAACCCGATCTTCAGGAACCATGATGGCCGGTGTTGAAGTCCAGGCCACGATCTTTGACAATCTGCGCCTGGGCCTGTTTATCCGGCCCATGCCCTACGATGTTGTGTTAATCTGTCTGGCCGTATTTATACTAATGTTAATGCCGGTTTTCCGATCCTGGCAGCCGTGGTCGAGCACGATCAGGCTGCTGGCCCTGGCAGCCGCGATTTCCCTGGGAACCTTTTTTCTATTGCAATACGGCCGGGTCTGGCTGTCCCCTTCCCTTTTCCTTCTGGCTGTTTTCATGATGTTTATCGGCCGGGGCGCCCTTGCTTTTATCGAGGAGCAGGCCGGACGGCGTTATATCAAGCAGGCCTTCAGCCGATATCTTTCCCCTGCCCTGGTCGATCAGCTGGCATCCGACCGTTCACAACTGGTTCTCGGAGGTGAAATGCGGTCGATGACCATTCTGTTCTGTGATGTACGCGGATTTACCACCCTGTCGGAACGATACGCTGATGATCCGCGGGGGCTGGTACAGGTCATGAACCGCCTTTTCACCGCACTGACGGCCGTCATCATGAAGCATGGCGGAACCGTCGATAAATACATCGGCGACTGCATTATGGCCTTCTGGAATGCCCCTCTGGAAGACCCGGACCACGGCGCCCATGCCTGTTCCGCAGCGTTGGAAATGATTGACGCCGTTAATCGTTTGAACCGAGAATTTAAGGATGGAACTGCTTCACCCGGCAGTCCTGCGCCGCAACTCGATATCGGAATCGGTATCAATACCGGCACCTGCGTGGTAGGCAACATCGGCTCGGAGCAGCGCTTTGACTATTCCGTTTTGGGAGACCCCGTGAACCTTGCTTCACGGCTTGAGGGTCAGTCTAAAAATTACGGCACCCGGATTGTAATCGGCCCGGAAACCGCGGCCATGGTGCCTGATTTTGCGCTTCTCGAGCTGGACCTGATTGCGGTCAAAGGCAAAACCAGGGCCATGCGCGTATTTGCCCTGCGGGGAGGTCCGGAAACAAAAAACACAAACACCTTCATCGACTTGCAGACACGTCACAAACAACTGCTGGGATGCTTTCGCGGCCGGGCGTGGAAAGACGCCCGGGCCGCCCTTGCGGACTGTCGAAACATGGCGCCGGACCTGACACGGCTTCATGAATGCTATGAACAACGAATCGACTACTTTGAAGCCAACCCGCCCGATGACGGGTGGACCGGAATTTATAGAGCTGAAACCAAATAAAGCCATAAGTGAGGACAATATGGACATCTTTGCCGACAAAGTTGTAATCGTAACCGGCGGCGGGTCGGGAATGGGCCGGGCCGTGAGCGAGATGCTCGGGGTTATGGGCGCAGAATTGATCATCGCCGATATCAATGAAAAAAGCGCCCGGCAGGTCGCCAGGAATATTCTCAACAAAGGCGGAAGGGCATCCGCAGTTTATCTGGATACCACGATCGATCAGGATGTTAAGAAACTGATAACCGATACCGCCGAAGCTCACGGTCGCCTGGATTATATGTTCAACAACGCCGGTATCCTTATCGCCGGTGAAGTACGTGACATGAGCGACGAACAGTGGCAACAGATTCTTGATGTAAACTTCAAAGGTGTCCTTACGGGCACATTGACGGCTTATCAGATCATGGTAAAACAGGGCTTCGGCCACATTATCAACACGGCTTCCACCGCCGGTCTGGTGTCTACCCCGACCATTGCCGCCTACTCCACCACCAAGCACGCCGTGGTCGGCCTTTCCACGGCCCTGCGCCCGGAAGCAGCACGCCTGGGCGTAAAGGTCAGTGTCGTCTGCCCGGGCTTTGTCGACACCTCGATTTTTGATAAAGGCACTGTTGTAAAAGGGAATATGAACGAACTGCTCGCGACCATGCCCATAAAACCCATCAGCCCGGAAAAAGCGGCAAAATATATCATAAAAGGTGTAACCGCCAACCGCGGTATTATTGTATTTCCTTTTCATGCCCGTTTAATATGGGCCATCTACCGTTTATGTCCTGCTTTTTTCGGCCGGGGTTCTGGGAAAATGGTGGATGATTTTCAAAAAATCAGGGATAAATATTTGAACGATTAATAAAGCACGGCAACGATTCAAAAAAGAAAGGTCGTAATAAAAAAACATTTTGATTTTGATTTGTTTTGATATAATCATTTATATAATCCAATTTAACCCGTTTTTTTTCAGCCGGAAATCCGGTTTCTGAGAATTGTCTTTTGTGCCGCATACAACCGATCAGAACACGTGACGGTTTTTTCTAATATTTTTTTTCGGAGGCACATGACATGGATACGTTTTTTGCCCCGGCCGCAAAGGCGGGCACAAAAGAAATTGCCGAAGAAATCGGTCTTGTAAGCAGCAACCCGGTTGTGTCCGGACTGCTCGACACGGTCAGCGGACTGCTGGCGGTTCTGGATGAACACCGACAGATTGTGGCCTTGAATGACGCCTTTCTGGAGACACTGAAAATCGATGACCCCAAAAGCGTTCTCGGGCTTCGGCCGGGAGAGGCCGTAAAATGCGTTCATGCCCACGATGAACCGGCCGGATGCGGGACGACAAAATACTGCTCGACCTGCGGTGCCGCCATCGCCATCGTTTCCAGCCTGAGCCGGAATGAAGCGATGGAAAGAATATGTGCCCTGTCCGCACTGAGTAACGGAAGCCACAGGGACCTGGCCCTTCTTGTCAAATCTCACCCCATCAGCATTGACGAAAAACGTTTTCTGCTGTTATTTCTTCAGGACATCACCAGGCAGCAGCATCGAGCGGCCCTGGAAAGGACTTTTTTTCATGATGTGAACAACCTGCTGACAATGGTTGTCGGCGGAAGTGAGCTGCTTGCTCAAAGAGACCCTTCGGACCTGACAAAATCACTTCACCGGACGGCCTTAAAACTGATGAATGAAGTTGACATTCAGCGATGCCTGTCACAGGACGATACGTTTGAATATCAAGCAGTAAAGCAGGAAGTCACAACGCACCAGGTTCTGACGGATATTCAGTCTTTTTTCGCCAACCATCCGGCATCGAACAAACGGACCCTTCATGTTGCGCAGAGCCCGCCCTCGGTATCGATTTCTACTGATATTTCCTTGTTATCAAGAATTTTATACAACATGGTCATAAACGCTATGGAAGCCACGGAAGCAAGCGGGGACGTCAGGTTCTGGATTGAAGAGGAAAAGGGGTTTGTCTCTTTTTGCGTCTGGAACGCGCGGGGAATACCACCGGATGTCCGCTTAAGAGTGTTTCAACGCAACTTCAGCACAAAAGAACAGTCCGGCCGCGGTATCGGCACCTTTTCCATGAAACTGTTCGGCGAAAAAATGCTGGGCGGAAAGATAAGCTTCACCACATCGAATGAAAGCGGAACCACATTTAAATACACCCATCCGACCTGATGCCTGCCTCATATCTCATCCATATGGTTCTCGATCTCGTACAGAAACCGGCTGCGACGGGTGAACTGCCCCTTCCGGAAATCGGTGGAGGTAAAATACAAAAACCGCTCCGCCCGGGTCATGGCCACATACATCAGGCGCCGCTCCTCCTGAAGATCTTCCGGGCTTTCAACTGATTTCCAGTGGGGAAACAGGTTTTCCTCGCAGCCGGCCACAAACACCACCTGAAACTCCAGTCCCTTGGCGGAATGGATGGTAGACAGGTTAACACCTCCGCCCTGCTCGCCCTCTTCTTCTTTATCCTCGCGTATCAGGGCGGCTTCTTCCAGGTATTCCAGAAGTGAGTCCTTCTGAGAGGCGGCAAATTCCAGCTGTTCGATGTTTTCCACCCGGGTGGTGAAATCCATGGAATTGGTGTCGGCGTACTGTTTGATGTATCCCAGGTAGTCGATACGGTCGATGACGGTTCCAATGGCCTGTCCGGGCGGCATGGAGCGGATATCATCCAGCAGCGTCAGCACCTCCTTCAGCGCCTTATAAGTTCTCGCAGGCAGCAGGTTTTCGGCTACGGCCTTGCGGGCCGCGTCCTGAACACTCATGCCGCCGGTTCTCAATTTTGTAATATTGGCCAGGGCCTTGGGACCGATACCCCGGCGCGGGGTATTGACAATCCGCTCAAAAGCCGTGTCATCTTTTTCAAACACCGCGGCCAGCAGGTAGCTGTTGATATCCATGATTTCCTTGCGGTCAAAAAAGCCCCGGTCGCCAAGCAGATGGTAGGGTATGTGGTATTCCCTTAAACCCCGTTCAAAAAACAGGGAGGTAAATTTGGTGCGATACAGTACCGCCATATTGTCATAGGGCACGCCGGCCTGTCGCAAAACGGTGATTTTCTCAGCTACCCAGGCAGCCTCCTCTCTTTCATCGCTAAATTCGTGGCACTCCACCACACCGCCGGTTTTATCCGAAAAACAGGTCTTTTCCATTTTACCGGCATTGTATTCAATCAGATGATTGGCCAGCTTGACGATTTCATCAGCCGACCGAAAATTCTGCTCCAACCGGAATATCCGGGCATTGTCATAACGCCGTTCAAAGGAAAGAAAATGGTTGATATTGCTGCCGCGAAAGGAATAAATGGCCTGCCAGTCGTCACCCACGCAGAAAAGGTTGTCGCCACGGCTCAACAGGCCGGTCAACTCTTCCTGGATGTTATTCGTATCCTGGTATTCGTCCACCAGAACATAATCAAACAACTCCCGGTATTTCTGACGCACATCAGGATTTTTCTTCAATAAATCACGCACCAGCAATAGCAGGTTGTCAAAATCAACCGCGTTTTTTTCTTTTAACGCGTTTTCGTAGAGATAAAACACATCCGTCAGCGGCGCATAGGAGACATAGGGTTTGGCATCAAAATAAGCCGACGGGTCTCCGGAATTTTTGGCCCGGGAGATTTCGGCCATAATGGCCGGCGCCAGCTTCTTGTCCAGGTTCATGTCGCGCAGAATTGATTTATATGTTTCCCGCTGGTGATAGGTATCGTATATCTGGACCGGCGATTCAAACCCGAGTAACCGGCAATGGGCGCTCAAAATACGGAAACAGGCGCTGTGATAGGTCCGCACCCAGGGAAACTTGAATTCAGGGATACCGGTCATGGTCAACAACCGGTTTTTCATCTCATCGGCGGCCTTGTTGGTAAAGGTAATGGCCAGAATCCGCTCCGGTGAAAGCCCGCTCGAAATCAGGTGCGCGATCTTGGCGGTCAGGGTCCGGGTTTTGCCGGATCCGGCCCCGGCCGTCACCAGTGCCGGTGACCCCATATGGGAAACCGCTTGCTGCTGTTGTCTGGTCAGTTTCATGTCCGTCCTTATTTATCGACACCATGTGTTTGGCCCGTCCTACCCTGTCGGGCCGAATGTGTCAAGGCGAATGTCGTAGGGCGGGTTTCTGTGCCTGCCTGACAAAAGGGCAACCACAGGGGGGGCCCCTACATTGCCCCGGGCTGCTCGTGAATTTTTCCCCGAACTGTTTGTGAATGTTGTAGGGGCAGGCCCGCGTGCCTGCCCCACTAAAGGATACCCACAGAGGATGCCCCTCATATGCGGCCCGGGCCCGGCAGACCGGGTTTACTCGTGGGCGGGCAGTTCGATATCCGGGTATTTTAAAAACAGGCCGGAGAACCCGGCTGATTTAGCTTTCAAGGCCTGCTGCGGGCAGCACTCGACGCAGCACAGGCAGCTGACGCATTTTTCCGGGTGAAAGACCGGGGTTTCCTTTTTCTGCCAGGATATGGCCCGGTTGGGGCAGATACTGAAACAGTCCCCGCACATGACGCACAGATCCTTGTCGGCAAAGTCCGGCATCCGGCGCATGAATTTATAGGTAAAGGTCCGGGTCAGAAAATTGTTCAGCAGACCGGCGGTGGTGGTGGACACGATCCCGGCTTTTCGCTTCAACATCACCTCGTCAATGGACTTGCCGACGATGTCGATGTCCTCAAGGCGGGTCACCCCCAGCCCCCGTTCATGGCAGGCGGTCAGATGCGGAACCGACTTGACGCCGTCAATACGACCGATGGCCAGCATGGCCATATCAATGGCGGCTTCGTCGTATCCGGCCAGAATCAGCCCGGTTTTGCGCATAAACCCGTTGGCCGGGCCGCCCGGTCCTTCCATGAATTTGCGGGCGTCCATGACAATGATCCGCTTTTTATTCAAACCGAGCAAGGCCTGATAGTTGTCCGCCAGAACAGCCCCGAACTCGGCCGGGTTTTTCCCGTACAAATGACAGCGGGCTTTTTCCCCGCCGGGAATAATGCCCCAGTAGTTCTTGATCGCGCCGGTATAACCGGCCTCGACATGAGACTTTGGCCGGCATAGATTGATGATGCAGTCCGCATCCATCACCGGTTTGGCGATATGGGATTTTTTCATCAGCCGGGCGTTGTTGTTCTCATTTAAAACACCGCCGCTTTCAAACTCGGCATAGGCCACCCCCTCGGCTTCAATCACGGTATCAAGGCCTACCGCCTTCATGACGCTTTTGGCCCGGTGCCGGAACTGGCCCGGAGAGTCCCCCAACTGGAGGTTAGTATTGTATTGTTTGATATAACGCACTACGCCGGTCAGAAAGTCAGGTTCGGTGCAGGCGTTCTTTATCTTCATTAACAGGTTGGGCTTGATCAGGATCTGATCTCCGGCTGCGATGAGCTCGTTGGCCTTGATCAGTTTCAATGCGGCGGCAACCGCTTCGTCGATCCCGGGGTACTCATCGGCCCGCACAATGGCTACTGTTGTTTTTAATCCCATACCATATCTCCAGATTTCTCCGTTGCCAGATAAGAATGAAGCGCCAATGGTTTCATAAAGCCACCCATATCGTTGGAAAGATACCATTATCAGATACCACTGTTCAATCTTTATTGTATCCTTCTGCTGCTTTCCGATGTTTTTCTTTGTTCTGATCTTAACAGAAAAAGTAACATGTCAAAACGATTGGATCATATTGACAAACCCCATTTAATGAACGTAATATCCTTATTATTATATGTCTTTTCAAAAACCCTGCTTTTTCTATCAGGATATATTTGTGAACCATTTACTTGACAGGGCCTTGGCAGCCTATTCGCAGTCAGATCTTGACCTTCAGCTGAAAGCCAGGTTTTTCCTGATTTTATGTCTTGTTATTCTCGCCGTACTTTTCGTCCTGTCTACCATTGTTGCGTTTCTTCAGTCCCTGATTGTCGGTTATGTAATTACCGGCGTATTTATAGCCTGCGTTGTTTGTTTCCTCTCCGTTTTTTTGGTCCTGCTGCTTTTACTGCGCGGCCATTTTTCCATTTCGACACATCTGCTTGTTATTACCATTATCATTTCGGACTGGGTCGTCATTATTTTCGATCAGGGTGATCCCTCAGTCCGTCTGGATTCATTTGTTTTTGTCATCAGTCTTTTGGGATTATTGCCGCTGGTCATAAAAAAGAATAAATCCATTATCTTTCTATACGGTCTGATCAATATCGGTTTCCTGTTTACCTTTATGTATTTTTTCCGTTCCCAGCTGGCAATCCCGGATTATGCTGTTATTGACTATCTAGCAGATAACTCTCTGGCGGTTATTGTCAGCTGCTTTATCGCGGCCAGCGTCTTCGGTATCAACAACACCGCTATTAAACGGGCCAAGGCGGAAATCGAAGAACGCAAACAGGCCGAAGAAGAAAGGATCAAACTTGAAGCCCAGCTTTATCAGGCCCAGAAAATGGAAGCCATCGGTCAGCTGGCCGGGGGTGTTGCCCACGATTTTAACAATATGCTGTCGGTGGTCATCGGCAACACCGAACTGATTATAATGCAGCAGGAACTTGACGACAACGGCCTGGAACAACTAGAAGCGATCCGCTACACGGTTAATCGTTCAGCCGCCTTGATCCGGCAACTGCTGGCATTTGCCAGACGACAGACAATTGTGCCCGAAAATATCGATATCAACCAGGCCATCTCGGAAATGATGCCCATGCTTGGCCAGCTCATCCGGGAGAGCATTACCCTGAAATGGTTACCCGGGGAGATAACCGGACGGATTCTGATCGATCCGTCCCAGATTGATCAGATTCTCACCAACCTGGTCGTCAATGCCAGGGATGCCATCAATGAAACCGGCGACATTACAATCGAAACCCGGGACATAACACTTGACAAAAACTTTGGCGTTGGTGAGGAGGAAACCGCCTCGGGCCCCTATATCATGCTGGCCGTAAGCGACAACGGCTGCGGCATGAAAAAGGACGTTCAGGACCAGATTTTCGACCCCTTCTTTTCCACCAAAAGGGGCATGGGAACGGGACTGGGGCTGGCCACGATTTTCGGCATCATGAGACAGAACAGCGGCCTCATCAAAGTTTACAGCGAACCAGGCCGGGGCACGACATTCAAGCTTTTCTTTCCTGCCATTGAGAATCAAGGGGTGATACGGCAAGAAAAGACTGAAGAGCCGGATTTTCTCCCCAGAGGGACTGAAACCATATTGATGGTGGAGGATGATCAGGCAATTCTGAAATTCGGTACAACCGTGCTGGAGCAACTCGGATATACCGTAATCGCTGAAGATTCACCGGAAAAAGCGCTTGAGCGGGTAGCATCAGGACAGGACGGAATAGACCTGCTGTTGACGGATATCATCATGCCGGGTATGAACGGCCACGATCTGGCGCACAAGATAAAAGAGATCATCCCCGATATCAAATGCCTTTATATATCAGGCTATACAGCCAATGCCGTGACCAACGGCGATCTGAACAAAGAAAGCATCATCTTCCTGGCCAAGCCGTTCTCTCTCAAGTCACTGGCGGAAAAAGTACGAGAAGCTCTTTCTTGTTAAAATTTCATGCCCGGCATATTCAATGAGGCGGTATTCCCCCCGTCAACCGGCAGAAACTGCCCGGTAATATAGCTGGCTTCATCGGAAGCCAGAAACAGGACAGCGGCGGCGATTTCTTCCGGAAGACCGTATCGCCTGAGTTCACAACGGCTGCCCAGTTTTTCGGCCTTTCCGGCCTGACGGGCATAGTCAAAAACCGGTTTGGTCATACCGGTCTCAATCAGCCCCGGGCAGACGGCATTCACGCGAATGTTGTATCCGCCGAGGTCACAGGCACTGGTCTGGGTAAAATTAATCAGGGCCGCTTTGCTGGCGCTGTAGGCATTGGGACCGGCCCCGGAACGGATCCCGGCCACAGAGGAGATGTTGACGATGGCGCCTGCCTTCCGGGCCTGCATGTGCGGCGCCGCGTATTTGGTGGCCATGACCGCCCCGATCAGGTTCACATCCAGCGCCATGCGCCAGCCTTCGACAGTCATCTCCTGCAGGGTACACATTTCACCGATGATCCCGGCATTATTCACCAGGATATCAATTCGGGAATGGGTTTCCACAGTGCGTGATATGAGATGCTTTATATCGTCTTCAACGGCCACATCCGCCCTGACCGCATCGACACCCGGTTTAAGCCTGTCAGCTACGGACATCAACGCCTCTTCATTCAAATCGCAAATAACAATTATTGCCCCTTCACGTGAAAAAGTCTCGGCCGTGGCTTTACCGATCCCGCTGGCAGCGCCGGTGATAACGGCGACTTTCCCTTTTAAACGTCCTTCCCGATTCATAGACACCTCTCCAGTAGATTTGCAGGCAACCTTCCAAAAAACAGATCGACCATTCGATCATCCATATCCGGTACCGGCATCAGTTCAGCATTCCCGCCTTTCTTCAATAGTGTAAACAACCTGTGTTCTGCAATTGATTTACCAACCACCATGTCATCAATCGTCGTGCGCTCATCGGTTTTTATCAGGTTCACGAGGCGACTCAACCTGAAGGCGGTTATCATCTCCCGGGTGCTTAGCGATCGGTTCCAGGGATAGACTGAAGAGCCGGCACACAACGTCGGGTGAATCCCGGTAAAAATTTTCTTACCCGTAAAACCGGGTATGCCGGGGACCGGATAAAAAAACGAAATACCCACCCGGGTCGGTTGGCCGGCCAGGTAACAGACGGTTTCAACAATTTTTTCCCGGGTATCATGTTTCAGGCCGCAGATAAAATAAGTAACACAGGGAATACCATGTTTCTCTAAAACGTTTGTAATGGTTTCATACTGCTTCAGACAGGCCGCTCTTTGTTCATGTTCCAGCATTTGTTCATCAACACTGACCATGGACAGATTGAACTGTTTCATTCCGTATCGAATCAGTTTTTCCAGGATTTCAGGTGTTATCAGGGTATAGTCGATGCCATTTTCGGCCAGAAAGCCCGCCTTCGGAAAAACCATTTTAAATACGTCCAGCACCTTAAAGAAATACGGGGCATTGCAGAGAAAATTATCATCTTCGAAATTGATAAGAACCTGTTTGTCCGGCTCTATTTCACTTCGGGTCAACCCCTGCAGAAAAGATCGAATCGTTTCCAGTGGAACCGTGCGAAACTGTCTTCCGTGTGAGATAAAATTGGAACAGAAACGACAGGCTTTGGGGCATCCGCGGCTGAGCGTGGTCGAATAGTAGACCGCGCCGGACGTTTCAAACGTTTTATTCAATACAAACGCTATTTCTCCGGCATCGGTTTGCTTTACCTTTATCGGGGGCCGGATGTCTGCGTTGTTCTTTTGAAAAAGATTCGGTACCCGGTCATAATCTCCGGAACCGGACGTAATGGTATCCAGAAATACCGGCAATGAAACCTCTGCTTCCCCTGTCAATGCGAAATCAACCGCAGCGTTGTCTAAAAAAAACGCCGGATAGGCGCTGACACCGGCGCCGCCGACAACAATCATCGGGCGGGGATCTGACTGTCGAATCTGACGGGCCAGATCCAGTGCGGTTTGAGCGTAACAGTAGGCAAAACAGGAAATAAAGATCACGTCCGGGCCGGAGACAAGCGTTTGCCGGGCACATTCTTCCAGGCAAGGACCGAATCGCTTGTATTGATTAAAAAAAGACGTTTTTCCGAATTCGCCGTCTATAAGACAGGGCTTTAAATGGTCTAACACCGGGGGCAAAGACTGTTTTTTCGCTTTTTTTGCCAGCCGCGGAAAATTCAGCAGCCGGGCCTGCCAGCCGCTTTCCGTCAAAAGTCTTAAAACGACTTCCGCCCCCAGGCCGGAGGACCGGTGCGGTGTATAATAAAAATCAAACACCGGGGGTATTACGACAATCGCGTTCAAACCTGTGCGCCTTTTTTATATATTCATTTAATCAAAACATACCGCATAACCAACAATTCGATGTAATGATAAACATTTCCAGCTATAGCATGTCCTGACACAAACCTCATTATTTTAATCCACGTACGTCAATAAGCATACCTTGCAAAATGAAATAATCTGGTCTACAATAGTCTAAATTAACCCAGTAAAACCGGGGGGTTTTTCAAAAAGCAAATTTGGTTTGCGCGTAATGACGGTTAAAAGGACAGCCGGTAGAAATGGAACCGATTCAGGGCATTATTCTTGGCATTATTCAGGGTTTGACGGAATTTCTGCCGGTCAGCAGCTCAGGGCACCTTGTTCTCGGGCAGCACTTGTTCGGGATCACTGAACCGGCCCTTTTTTTTGATGTCAGCGTGCATGTGGGCACCCTGTTTGCGGTGCTGATCGTCTTTCGGCAGGATCTCTATCAGATAATGCTGGCGTTGTGGCATGAATTACTTTTACGGCTGAAAGGAGACGACCTGCGCACCGATTCGCACCAGGACAGCATGAAACTGATGACGTTCATCATCGTGGGGTCAGTCCCCACCGGTCTGATCGGACTCGGCTTAAAACATGCCGAGCATGTTTTTTCATCCCTGCCACTGGTCGGTGCCATGCTCCTGATCACGGGCATGATATTGTGGGCCACCCGAAAATGGACTGCCGGCAGCGGCGTGGCTGATTTTGCATGGCCAAAGGCCGTCGGTGTCGGAGTCGTTCAGGGACTGGCCGTGCTGCCCGGTGTTTCAAGGTCCGGCACGACAATCGCGGCCGGTCTGTTTTTCGGGCTGGACCGTTCCACGGCAGCCCGATTTTCTTTTCTGCTTTCCATACCGGCCATTGTTGGTGCCGAACTTCTTTCCGCCGGCGACCTTTTAGACGGTACGGTGAAACTGGACGCGACGGTCCTGTGGGGTACGTTAACCGCTTTTGTGGTCGGTTATGGTGCTTTGAAAGTTTTATTAAAAATCGTTCACCAGGGCAGATTCTATCTTTTTGCGCCATACTGTTTTGCCGTAGGCGGCTTAACCCTCTGGTTATCCGTCAGATAACAGTCGTTTGATGATATATTGGTTAAAAAATTCAAACGTCTTTTTTTTTACGACCTCAAGTCGGATAAAGGGGAACAACATGGTTATAAAAGCAAATATAATATCCAGACAAGGGAGGAAATAATGAGGCTTTTAACGCGATCAGATTTTGACGGACTGGGGTGTGCGGTGCTGCTAAAAGAAGTGGGGGTGATCGATGACATCAAATTTGTGCACCCCAAGGATGTGCAGGATGGACAGGTTGACGTCAACGAAAACGATGTACTGGCAAATGTCCCGTATGTCAAAGGATGCGGTCTCTGGTTTGATCATCATTCCAGCGAAAAAGAACGAAGTGCGTACGGTGATTTTGAAGGCGCCAGTGTTCCCTCCGCCCCCAGCGCCGCACGGGTTATTTACGACTACTACGGCGGAAAGGGTCAATTTTCGGACCAGCATTTTACGGAACTTGTCAGTGCCGTCGACAAGGCGGATACAGCCGATTTTACACAAGATGAAATACTGGAACCCAAAGGCTGGGTCCTGCTTTCTTTTATCATGGACCCCCGCACCGGTCTCGGTCGCTACAAGGATTACCGGATCAGTAATTACCAGTTGATGGAAAACATGATCGAATATTGCCGGACCAAAACGATCGATCAAATCCTGGCCATTGATGATGTAGAGGAAAGGATAAGACGATATTTTAAACAGGAAACACCGTTTCAGGAAATGATAAAAGACAACGCCGTCATTAATGAAAATGTCGTTATTCTGGATCTGCGAAAACAGGATGAAATTTTCACCGGCAATCGTTTTGTGCTTTATGCCTGGTACCCGGACCAGAATGTTTCCCTGCAGATCATCTGGGGATTGAACAAGCAGAATGTAGTGGCTACCTGCGGCCACAGCATCTTGAACAGAACATGTAAGACAGACGTCGGCTCTTTGATGCTCAAGTACGGCGGTGGCGGCCACCGTAAAGTCGGAACCTGTCAGCTTCCTGTAGAAACCGCGGACAAAGCGATCAAAGACATTATCAACCAGCTGAAAGCCGACAACAACGGTTGAAAAATGTGGTTCATCTCCCGATTAGTGGTAGTAAACAAATTGTATAAAGTTCATTGAAGTCGATGTTTTTTTAGTAGGAGCCTAGACCCCTTGAATCCTTGACCCCTTGGCTCTGGCCCAGACATAAAAAGCGATGGCGGCGGCGGTGGCGGCGTTCAGGGACTCCACGGTTTCACTGATGGGAATGGCAACCGTCCGGTTTTTCAAATGCGCCGGCAAGCCCTGCCCTTCCATGCCGGGTAAAAAAGCAAAGGTGTCTGGAAAAGCGGTGTTTGAGATATCTTTTCCTTCCCTGGAAAGCGACATTACCGGCAAATTGTCGGGGATATCATTCAATGCCGGCCCCTCCAGCAGATTCGCTTTCAGGACGGCCCCGCCGGACGCCCGAAGCGCCTTGGGGTGAAAGGGATTGGCGCTTTCAGAGAGCAGGATGATGTTGTCCAACCCGAAGGCCATCGCCGATCGGATAATCGTGCCCACGTTTTCCGGGTCCTGAAACGGCACCAGGACCGAGCAGCCCGGCGGCAGGCCGTCGACAGGAATCCATTTCCTGATTTCAGGTGTTTCGACCATCAATAAAGGGGCATTTGTACCGATGGTATCAATTTTTTTAAATAATGGCGCAGACAACTGATACCAGGCGACATGGGCCGGCGTTTTTTCCGGCGGCGGGAGGTTATCTCCCGCGGTTATCCAGGCCCGGCTTTGTTCCGGACAATCCCGCAGGAGCTCTTCCACCTGTTTTGAACCGGAGACCAGGGCCATCCCCTGTTTTTTGATGCCACGGCCGCTTAAAAGCCGTTTCAAGTCCTTAAAAATTGTGTTCTGTTCGCTTTCGATGGAACGGGAATCATGACGATTCATGGCTGTCTGCCTTTTTTTATGAAGCGGTTGATCAACGCGCTGAAATAAAACCAACCGCCTGGCATGGGGTGTATGGGGAATCTCGTAATCGATCTGCCGGAGGAACCGGAACCGGGATTTATTCTTTTCTTTAGCCTCTGCAATTTCAATCGCACAATCCGGGCCTTTCATGAATATAACCTGTCCGCCTGAATCAAGGCAGCCGCTGACACGATCAAGCGTCAGGCTGATGGCTTCAACCGCACGTGTAATCACCCCCTGAACGGGTGTTTCAAAAGCAGGGGTGATGGTTTTTCCGACCACAACCGTATCTTTAATTTGAAGCCGGTCCACAGCCATCTTCAAAAAATCGACCCGTTTACCGCGGCTTTCCGCCAATGTTATTTTCAAATCAGGAAAAGCGATTTTCAATGGAATGCCCGGCATTCCCGGACCGGTTCCCAGGTCTAGCAAAGAATCCGGCAAATCGACGAGGCGGCCGGGCAGAATGGAATCCACGTAAAGCTTCAGTACCATGTTGGCAAAATTGTGAATGCGGGTCAGGTTTAACCGGGCGTTGTATTGTCGAAGCAGGTTATGATAGGTCCATAGTTGTTCAAGCTGAGCCGGAGAAAGGGCAATCTCCGAGCGGACCAGTAACCGGTCCATGTCATTCAGCCCGTATTCTCCTGCCTGCTTTGAGATATTGCTTTTCTGATAATGGGGCATAATCAAGTTTAACAGACATCACAGAATTATGTTTTGTCCGCTCACTCCTCTTTCCCGGTAATTTTCTGCTGATCCTTTATAAGTCAGACGTTTTGCAGAATCAAGAAGATCACGTTTTTGTTTTCGTTGGCCGGTTGACAACAGGGACAAATTCTGTTTTATAAAAACTAATCAAGATTTGGATATATGTTGATGTTCGCGTTTTAAAGGCTCTTTTTTCGAGCTATCAGACTGAACAGCCGTTTTTTAACTGTTCATCAGTAATATTCAAAAATTCAAAAAAAACTGGGCGCCAGTATTTTTTTCACTGCGGCCAGATAACTTTTTTGCAAAAACAATAAATAAAAAGAAGGGGTTAGCATGACAGAAAAGATTCTGATCGAAAATTTGTATAAAATTTTCGGTCCTCATCCCGAAACCGCCCTGAAAATGCTTCAGGACGGTGCCGGCAAAGAAGAAATCATGGAAAAAACCAAGCACGGAGTTGGTGTGGCCGATGCATCATTTACCGTCAACGAAGGCGAAATCCTGGTGGTCATGGGCCTGTCCGGCAGTGGCAAATCCACCCTGGTGCGCTGCATCAACCGCCTGATCGCCCCTTCCGCCGGCAAGGTTATTGTCGACGGCACGGATGTAACCGGGTTGGATGTTGAGCAGTTAAGGCGATTCCGACTGGAACACTTCGGCATGGTTTTTCAGAACTTTGCCTTGTTTCCCCACCGGACGGTGATCGAAAACGTGGCCTACGGTCTTGAAATTCAAAAAGTTCCCAAAGAAGAACGTCTCAAGCGGTCTGCGGAAGCACTGACCCAGGTCGGACTGGAAGGATGGAACGATTCATATCCCGCTCAGCTCAGCGGCGGCATGCAGCAACGGGTCGGCCTGGCGCGCGCCCTGGCCCTGGATGCGGATATCATGCTCATGGATGAAGCCTTCAGCGCCCTGGATCCGCTGATTCGCAGCGATATGCAGGATGAATTGCTGATGCTTCAGGATAAAATGCAGAAAACCATTGTGTTCATCAGCCACGATCTGGACGAAGCCCTCAAACTCGGCGACCGGATCGTCCTGATGAAAGACGGTTATATCGTCCAGACCGGGACAGCCGAAGAAATTCTGACCAATCCTGCCAATGCTTACGTGGCCAAATTCGTTGAAGATGTGGATATGGCCAAAGTCATTACCGCTGAAAATGTCATGATCAAACCCAAAGATGTGGCCCATTTTAAAACCGACGGCCCCAAAGCAGCCCTGCGCAAAATGCATCATAGCAAAATTTCCCAGCTGTTTGTCAGAAAGGATAAAAAGCTGTACGGCTATATAACCGCTGACGACGCGGCCGAAGCAGCCAAGCGGGGAGATGAGACACTGGAAAAAATTGTCAGGACGGACATTGAAATCGTAAAACTGGATACGCCGGCTGTAGATATCATTCCCCTCCTGGCCCGGCTGCCCTATCCGGTTCCGGTTGTCAACGAGGAGCATAAGCTCAAAGGACTAATTATCAAGGGATCGCTGCTGGCCGGTCTTTCGGAAAGGGGGACGGACTAATGAATATATACAGAATACCAATCGGAGAAACCATTGAAACGGGCATTGATTTTTTTGTGGATAATTTTTCTTTTGCCACCAAAGCATTTTCCAAAGTAACTGAAAACGGAATGGATGTTATTGTCAATGTAATGATGTACTTTCCCCCCTGGGTCCTGATCCTGATTTTTACCGGACTGGCCTGGTTCCTGAGCAAAAGACGGGGCGTTGCACTGTTCACCCTGATCGGGCTTATGCTGATTTGGAATATGGAGCTGTGGGCACCGACCGTCAGCACCATCGCCCTGATCCTGATCGCCGTGATGTTTGCCATTGTCATCGGCGTTCCCCTGGGCATTATTTCCGCTTTGAGTGAGGTTGCCTACCGGATTATTACCCCTGTCCTGGACGTTATGCAGACCATGCCCGCATTTGTTTATCTGATTCCGGCGATCCCGTTTTTCGGTCTTGGCGCGGTGGGTGCTATTTTCTCGACGGTCATATTTTCCGTTCCGCCCTGCATCCGCCTGACCTGTCTGGGCATTAAACAGGTCCCCAAAGAGTTGATCGAAGCGGCCGATGCCTTCGGCAGCACCAGGTGGCAAAAACTCATTAAGGTACAGTTGCCGATCGCCAAAACCACGATCATGGCCGGGATCAACCAGACCGTCATGCTGGCCCTGTCCATGGTGGTCATTGCCGCTATGATCGGCGCCAAAGGGCTCGGCGGTGAAGTCTGGAAAGCCATTCAAAGACTGGAACCCGGCCGGGGGTTTGAAGCCGGCATCGGTATTGTCATCGTGGCCATTATTCTGGACCGCGTCATGCAGCGCCTGGCCGGCGGTAAACAACAAGCGGTATAATTTTTTGCGAAAAGGTTTTTTTATTACTAATTAATTTATAGAGGAGGTTCTTATGAAAACGTATCGGTTAATTTTAATCACCTTAATGATCGGTATCGGTCTGACCCTGGGCATGAGTGATACTGTTCCGGCCAAAGATAAAAAGGCTGAAATTGTATATGTGGAATGGTCTTGTGCCACGGCTTCGGCCAACGTTGTCAAGGCTGTTATGGAAACTAAAATGGGATACGATGTAGAACTGACGCCCGTTAGTGCGGCCGCCATGTGGCAGGCCCTGGCC
Source organism: Desulfosudaceae bacterium (assembly GCA_963674745.2). Classification (GTDB taxonomy): domain Bacteria; phylum Desulfobacterota; class Desulfobacteria; order Desulfobacterales; family Desulfosudaceae; genus JBFMDX01. The sequence goes on from CAXXDV010000003.1 coordinate 1,768,605, forward strand.
ACCGGCGACGTGGATGCCTGTACCACCGCCTGGCTGCCGACCACCCACGGCCATTACTATGATAAAGTCAAAGACAAGGTCGAAGATGTGGGCCACAATCTGGTCGGCACACGGATCGGGCTGGTCGTGCCCACCTATGTTACCATTGACTCTATTGCTGAGATTGACGCCAATGCCGAAAAATTTGACGGCCAGATTACGGGTATTGATCCGGGTGCCGGCATCATGTCCAAAACAGAACTGGCCATGAAAGAATACGGCATGAAAAATATGGAACTGATGGAAGGCAGCGGCGCCATGATGACGGCTGTGTTAAAAGACAAGATCAAAAACAAGGAATGGGTTGTCGTCACCGGCTGGACCCCGCACTGGAAATTCGGCAAGTGGGATCTGAAATACCTGGAAGACCCCAAAAACATTTACGGCGGTGCCGAGTATATTGACACCATCGTCCGTAAAGGCCTCAAAGAAGACAAGCCGGACATGTATGCTTTTCTGAAAAAATTTCAGTGGACCCCTGCAGACATTCAGACGGTTATGGCCTGGAATCAGGAAAAAAACGCAACACCTGAAGAAAATGCGCTGAAGTGGGTCAAGCAGAACGCGGACAAGGTAGCTGCCTGGTTACCGTAAAAATGGTTACAACTCAACGGGGGGCGTTGCCCCCCCGTGTTTTTTGTATCTTTACAATCTGTATTGATGCCATCAAAAATCAGTAACAAATATTTTACGTGCTGCCTGCCTGAACTTTGTATTTCTCTGATACGGCCGAAAAATCTGCTGTGTAGTGTTTCTCATTTAAAAAGCCGTTTAAACACAACGTCTAAGAAACCACCTGTCCGGTTCTGGTGTACCGGTATCCGGTGGAATACACGTTCTTTTTTCGGGCAGTATGTTGCCAGTCAGTTCATTTTATAATCTTTTTATGAAAGGGGAAAAAGATGAAAAATAGCCGATTGTTTATCTTCTTTTTAGCTGGATTAATGTTATTGTGCCTGCCGATTGCTTCACCGGCTTTTCAAGTCGGCAATTTCAAAATCGGCGGCGCCATGCGGGTTAACTACACCTTCGGTGATTATAGTCCTGAACTCGATCGTTCCTCAAGGGCGGAAGACGATCGCGGTGCCGTTGCCCTGGACACCTTCAGGTTCAACCTGGGTTATGAAAACGGCCCCTGGATCGGAAAAGCCGAGTACCGGTTTTATCCCGGATACGGCGCCAATAATCATGACAGCTATCACTTTCCGCATACCGGTTGGGTCGGGTATAATTTTGAAAACGGCAGCCAGGTTCAAGTCGGTCTGAACCGGGTCCCCTTCGGGCCGACTGCCTATGGCGTATCCCAGAGCTGGTTTTTCGATCAGCATTACTATGTGGGGCTGGCGGATGATATGGATATCGGTGTTAAATACACAACATCGTTTGATGATTTGATCCTGGATATGGCCTTATACGCCTGTGACGAAGGAACGCATAACGGCGCCAATTTTTCCAGTGACAGCGTGCGCTATTCTTATGACGTGGTTGATGAAACCGGTGACGGGTATGAAGAGAGAAATCAGGTCAACCTGCGTGCCGTCTATCCGGTGGAAACCGGCGACGTCAAGGCTGACCTGGGTGTTTCGCTTCAATACGGACAGCTGAAAAGCAGGGGCCCCCAGCGTGACGGTGATCACTGGGCCGGGTCCTTACATGCCATCATCAAGTTTTCCGGATTTAACCTGACCCCGCAGTTGACTTATTATGCTTATGATGTCGACGATGAACAGCCCCTGGGAACCGGTGACCTGGTTCAGTTCGGCGCCTGGGATTTTCCCACCCTGGTCGCCGCCAGAGCCTATATTCCCGCTGTGTCCCTCAGCTACACCATCAAAACACCCCAGGTGGACTGGCTGAGCTACGTCGTGCCGTATGTTGAATACAGCAGCATTGTAAAATCGGAAAGCGGTTTTAATGACAGTGAGTTGTACACCATCGGGGCCGCCTGGGCCAACGGCGGCTGGTATATTTACACCGACCTGGTTTATTCCAATGGTAACGATTTCGTGGGGAACGAATCAGGCTACGGTGACAACCCGGCGCCGGGATTTTCCAGCAACCGTGTCGGCGCCAACCCGGAACATCACGGAGAATATCGTTTCAATATCAACTTTGGATATTACTTCTAATCCGAATATTTTATGAAATATCCGGGCTAAATCAATATTGTTCAAAATAGAAAAGATTTAATCCTGGACAATAGTGACGTTTAATTGACTGTTGAACCGGCAAAACCGATTATGTTATATCCACTGGGAGTATGTGAACGACCTGACGACCGGGTTGCTGAATGACTTTTATGGATAACAAAACATAATCGGTTGGGCCGGTGAACAATCAACTTTCCAATTTCTTTATCCCCTCATGGCCGGTACTTTACGCCGATAATCATCTGCTGGCGGTTTACAAACCGGCCGGACTGCTGGTCCAGGGAGACCGCACCGGTGACATGACGATGTTTGACCTGGCCAAACAGTGGGTCAAACAGCAGTACAATAAACCCGGCCAGGTATATCTCGGACTGGTCCATCGACTGGATCGGCCGGTGGCCGGCGTCATTCTCTTCTGCCGCACGTCCAAAGCCGCCGGTCGTATCAGCGAACAATTCCGCACCGGGCAGACCCGAAAAAGATATATCGCCATTGTCGAGGGGAAAATGGGAAAACCGGACGGCCGACTGGTCAATCATATTGAACGTCGGGGCAGTTCCGGCAGGATTGTGAAAAAGGCGACCGACAAATCCACCGAAGCCCGGCTTTCTTACCGATGCCTGGAGACACGCAACGACTCCAGCCTGGTTGAAATCGATCTTGAAACCGGCCGGCACCACCAGATCCGGCTGCAGTTCTCACATATCGGGCACCCGGTGATGGGCGACCTGAGATACGGTGCCTCCGCCCCCCTACCCCAAAAACAGATCGCACTTTTTGCCGAACGGTTGTCCGTCATGCATCCCACCCTCGGGCAGGAACTGACCTTCACCTCTCCCCTGCCCCTTGATTGGCCCTGGCCCGGCCATGAACCCACGGCCGACGCCCCGCCCTGGAATTGGAGTCAAATTGAAAAGGTTTTAAGGTTCGAGGGTTTTTAATGTTCGGTATTGTAGGGGCGACCGGCGGGTCGCCCCTACGCATGGACCATTGCCGTCGGGGCCGCCTCTTCAACTCATCTCCAAATAATTCCAATAACAACAATGAAACGTTTTATCAGTGGATAATTGCAAATATTTGAAACACCACGCAAGAATGTCATTTCGTCGGATAATTTAAAAATCGTAATAGCGTTGTCTAAACATAGGGGCACCTCTAAAATTAGAATTTTGGTTCGAGGGGTCAAGTAAACAGCCACAACAGCTCCTTGAGTCCTTGTACCCTTGGTCCCTTTTGCAAGGTGCAGGAGGCTATAAGTGTAGTGGAGGGCTTCAGCCAGTAAAATTGTAAGGGTTGACGAAAGCAAATGAGACGGGCGTGATTGGAGATGAATTTAACGGTTTTTCGACAAGTTCTGGTAAAAAGCGGTGTGACGAAGATTGTTCAAATCCGTATCTGAAAGTAAAAGGTCCCAGTTGTCATAGCCTTTTTCAACGGCATTTTTGAGAGCAGTTACGGCCTTGTCGATCTGGTTTTGCCTGGCATAAAGGCACGCTAAATTATAATCGATCGATGGGTCATGCGGCATCAGCATGGAAAGATGCTGGAATTGTTTTGTAGCAAGGTCGTTGTCTTCAATCAAGGCATATAAATTTCCTAATCTGTAAAGCAATTCCGGGCGACTGCCGGTGTTGCTTAAAATTGTTTCCAACCGGTTGATCTCAGATCGTACGGTTTCGATTTTGTGTTTAATTTTTTCCAGATTTGCTTGAGCCAGGGTGTAGGTGTTGTCTATTGAGAGGGCTCTACTGATGCAATCCTTGGCCTGAAGAATACATCCGTTTTGGAAAAAGGATATTCCGAGGTTGTTTAGGGCTTCAGTGGACCGGGGATTCACACTTAAGGCTTTCTGAAAATAGTAGATGGCATTGCCGGTTTCCCCGGTTTTTTGGCACAATGCACCAAGATCGATGTAAGTCGTTTCAGAATGAGGATTCAACCTTAAAACCTGTTCCAAATGGTGTCTCGCCAGGGCATAGTTACCGGTTTGCATATATGCCAAGCCCAGGAGAGAATGGGCAGTTTCTGAATCGGGATTGATTCTGACTGCCTCACTGAAATGTTTTACGGCTTTGATTATCTGCTGGTCTCTTTGAAGAGCTTTTCCCAGACAGATCCGCGCTTCTTCATTATCGGGATCAAGGCTGACGGCTTCCCGGAAATATGTTAGGGCTTCATCAGGCCGATTTTGGTTTAACCATAAAGTGCCCAGATTGATAAAGGGCGAAATATAGTTACGATCCAATCGTCTTCCCAACGCAATCGCTTTCTGATAATGATTGATCGCCATTTCGACTTGTCCGGCTTTTTGAAAAGAAGCTCCGAGATTAGTATGGACGATTGGAGAATAAACATTTTTCCGGGCACAGTCCTGAAATATGCCGATATCGGATGACCACAAAGCGTTCCTTTGCCATGTCCAGATGCTACAGGTAGCAATCAAGAAGGTCAACAAACCGGTTACGATCCATTCTGACCTGATATATCGATATAGCAGGTATACTAGTAATATAGGGATGAACATGGAAGGGAGATAGGTCCGGTGTTCGAAAATGAGGGCCAACGCGATCGCAGAGCTCTCAAGAACCAGGTTGATTAAAAACCAGACAAGGGTAAAAGAGAACAAACGGCTTCTTCCGGCTAAGTATACGGCTGAAAAAACCATCAGGGACAAGGCCACCAGAGCAAGGAGAGTGGTCAATGGATCAGTCAGCCCGTACGAAAGGGGAAAATCGTAGAGCAGGTTTAATCGGGCGGGATGGGGGAAAAACAGTAATGACAGGTAATAAACAATCACCTGCGGTTCAGTCAACAGGCGTTGAGCCGGTTTAAACCCCAGGGTATTTTCAAATTTATCCCGCATCATATCCAAGAAAGAACTGTTGACGAGGTAGAGGGCTGTGGCAATCAGCAATGCCAAGATTATTATAGCAATCCACCGTAATTGCCCCTTTAACCAGGCGGGGTCGAGACGCTGAAAAAAGTACCATTCATAGAGAAAAATCAAGGCCGGCAGGGTGACGGTAATCTCTTTTGAAGCCATTCCTAAAAGACCGGAGAGAAGACAGAGCGCGTAAAGTATGTACCGCCGGACACGGTGTTTCCCGGCCATGGTATCCACCATCCGGGCACGGATGTAGAAGAAGATCGTCAGCATGTAGAACATGGTCGCCAGGGATGTCATGCGCTGAACAATATAGGTAACCGACTGGGTGTGAACGGGGTTGACCGACCAGAGGGCGGCGGCCAGAAATGGAGCCCAGGTGTTTTGAACTTTGCACAGGCTGAGAGTTTCCCGGGCGATTAAAAATAACAGCAGAGCCGTGATGGTATGGATGATCAGGTTGACTACATGGTAACCTCTGACATCATAGCCGTGAAAATAGTAGTTGATGGCAAAACTAAGGTTGGCCACGGGTCGGCGGGGGTTTATGCATTTAAACATGGATGTAACGATGTCGGGGGTAAGGGAGGTCATCCGAATGTGGGGGTTCTCGAGGATATTGTTTGTGTCGTCATATTTAAAGGGCGCGTTGAACGTATTGGCGTAGGCCAGTAAAACGAGTGTAATCAAGGTGATCATGGCCACAGCAGTCTGCTTGGGCTTGGCGCCTGAGAAGAGTCCTGTCATGTTAATTTTATCGCCCCTGAGCGTGTAGCGTATTAAATACAAGCGTAAAATAATAAAAAGTTAAATGCGCCTTTTTTCCGTCCGGCTGATAGTCTTTTTTTCCTAAACACCTGAAGCCGAAATTTCCATAAGTTTTCTAAAAAAGCCGAACAAAAAATAAACAGAAGAAGTTATTTTATGGTCATCATCTATAGCAAGACATCTCTTGATGTGTCAATATTTTCCAGCTGCTATATGTTGATCGGCTTTTGGAGAAAATGACTTTGAATTATATAAAAGTCCATAATATCCGGTTTTGCTTTTTAACAGAGATTTTGAGCTCACTTGGATCATCTTTGGCGAACTAATGAAATATCCGGGTTAGCGTTTCAGCTTTTTGGAATGTGAGTATGTGGTTCGCGCTCCAACCTGCGTCTTCGGATCCAGTGATATAGACAACTTATTATTACTCGGAAAGAAGTTAAATGTTTTCTGATTACACGGATGGCTCAAATTTTGAAAAAAACATTTCGTCTATAAAATCCGTGCAATCCGTGTCAAAATCGATCTTGTCAAACCGTTACTCTGTTCCGCCCCTTCTTTTTCGACTTATAAAGGGCTACATCCGCATCTTTCATGACTTTGGTAAGGCTTTTGCCGTCACAGGAATCGCCGGCACCGAAGCTCATGGTGATTTTGATGTTTTTTGATTTGGCCGGTTTTGATTTAACACCGGTTTTCTTATATTGTTTTCTGCTTTTGCGATTTCGAACGGTAAAGGGGGTTTGCGCGATTTTCATTCTAATGTGTTCAAGATGTTCGGCTGTGTCCTTTTTGTGTTTACCATTAAAAACAATAACAAACTCCTCACCACCGAACCGGAATGTTTTGCCCCCGCCACCAACCGTCGACAGAGCCCTGGCAACCAGTTTAAGCACCTCGTCGCCGGTGTCATGTCCGTAAGTATCATTGAACTTCTTGAAATGATCTATATCCGCCATGGCAATGGTGTATTTTGACCCCAGGGATGCCGTATACTCATTATATGCCCTTCTTCCCGGCAGCCCGGTCAGTTCATCAACGTAAGAGATGGTGTAAATGGAAGACAGTGTCCCGATAAACATCATCACACAAACAGCCAGCATGTTAAGCGCTGCCATTTCCATGCCCAGCGCGAAAAGCACGGTAAGCCCGAAAACAGCACCCATTGCAAAAGATATATCGTAACTTCTGCCACGGACAATATTTCTAATTGCCGCGATCAGTAACAGCAAAAAGGGTAATATCGCGTAGGGCAGATATACAATTAAATGGAGATATTTTATAACGGGCTTTTCCAGTGCCTGATAAAAAGCATCATTATAAACCGTAAAGTAGTAAAGCAGACCGATCTGGAGAAGAATAAGAACAATCTTTTTTAATCCATGAATGGAAAAAACACCGCGTTCACTGGCGCTGGTCAGAAACAGAATATTCAACGAGAGTATAATCAGAAACTCATTTTCAGGGATGGCGGCAAGACCGGGAATCCGGTTTTTAAAAAACCAGGCCAGCATAAGGACAAGCATAAAAGAGACCCGGCTTTTATTGAACCGCAGGCAGACCATAAACGTCAGACCGGCCAGAATGACAACCAGATTCGAAGAAATCTTCAGGTAATCTTTAATAAAAACAAAGTGCTGACTGAAACAGACAATTACCGCGGAAACGATGATGAAAATGGCGGAAAAGATGCTTTGTTTCATAAAAAACGTCTCAAGAAAAGTCTTTTCGATATACTCAGGCCGTTATCCGCCAGCAGCGGTGAATGGGTGTTTTGCGTTTTTGATAATCTTCCGGAATGGTAGCCGACGTGATTTCCCGTATTTCTTTTGCCTTGAGCCCCTCCATGCGGGGTGTGAAATCCTGATGATTGGTGGAAAAAAAGATTGTCGCCCCGCTTCTCATAAGGGCCAGGGTCATCCCAAGCAGCCGGGGATGATCCCTGACGATATCCATGTTATGGGCACCGTCCCGACTGGTGGCAAAAGACGGCGGATCCACCACTGCCAGGTCAAACCGTTGCTGATGATCAGCAGCCGCCTGTTTCAGAAAGTCAAAGACATGGGATTGGATCTGAACATGTCCCTTTTGAGGGATCTTGTTCAAGGCCAGATTTTCCCGCGTCCAGCGGATGGCGGTTTTAGCCCGGTCCACGGAAATGGTCGAGCCGGCGCCGCCTTTGGCCGCGTAACAGGTAAACGCGCCTGAATAACAGAAAAGGTTCAAAAAGTCTTTTCCTTCTGCCATTTCACGGACCATCTGCCGGGTATCACGATGGTCGCCAAACAGGCCGGTGTCCACGAAATCATCCAGGTTGACGTAAAATTTCAGATCCCGTTCCGACATGGCAATCTTTTGTTCGGTCCGGGCCAGCCGCTCATAACGTTTCTTGCCGGGCCCTGAGGTAGTGCCGGTATGCCTTTGTTTGAGATGGGTCTTCTCAACCGGGACATCCAGGGCGTCAGCTACAGCCCGGCCCATCATGGGCAGCCATTCAGGGGTGGATTGTTTGCGGGTATATTCGCCGATCACCAGGTGACCGCCATACCAGTCGACAACAGCCCGGATTTCGGGTATGTCCCAGTCGTAAATGCGAAAAATTTCGATATTCTGACGGGAAAAACGTTTTTTTAAATGCCGATACTGCTTTATGGCCCGGTTGGCCAGCATTTCAGCCTGTTGCCGGTACTTTTTTTCTAACGCAGCATCAAGCACTTCGCATTCTCACAAATAATGAACCGGATAAGCACCCGATATTAAAGTTACATCCCCATACCCGCGATATTGGGTATCTCCATGCCATGATGAAACAGGTAGGCGACAATGATCGCCACCGGAATAATAAACAGGAACAGAGAGACAAAATAGACCCAGACCATACGGCCGAATTTGGCCTCAGCCAGTTTTTTAAAATCCGTGATAACGCCCAGGCTCATAAATGTCAGCATGAACAGCAGCGTCCGCAACCCTTTCTCAACCGGTACCGCACCCGCCTTGACCGCTTTAAGCGTACCCAGTCCTTCCGGTGCCCCGGCTCCGGCTGAAAAGAAAATCCCCAGCAGAATAAACCAGGTGGCAAAATAACCAAGTACAAACTTGGGAAAACGGTGCCAGACCTCCGAGGCCGGCACGGTTTCACCTGGCCGCCGTTCCACTACATAAACCCAGACCAGCGCCAGCACAAAGGCCCATAGACCGATAAACATATCTATCCAGACCTTGGTCATGACGGCGCTGGCCGTGATAATGCCTTCCGGCCAGACGACAGCGCCATTGGTTTCGGCGGTCACTTTATTGCGCATGAACACGTCCAGCAGTTCACCGGCGGCCGCGTCGGCGCCATCGGTTTTAACCGCCATACCCATAGCGGAACCGGCCACCAGCGGATCAGCCGTCTGGGGCCAGACATGAGTGAAAAAACCGGGCAGAACAACCAGTTCGATGACCGCCCAGACCACCACCAGAGCTGATACCATGATCGGAACCACCGGTTTGGCCCGCACTGCCCCACCGGTAGCCACGGCGGCTGATACACCGCAGATGGAAATACCGGAACCCAGTACAGCAGCGGTTTTGCGCGGCAACTTGAAAATCAGCCGGGCAATCGTGTACACCCCGGGCCAGAAGATCAGGTAGGCCACAATGGTAGCCACCGCACCGGCGATAAACAATTCACCGGTCAGCCCGGCCATTTTCTGCCCCAGTTCGGCGGAGGTGGCTGCGGCTTTAATCGGCAGGTACCCGATCTTCACTCCCAGAAAAACAATCGCAGTCTTGATATACCATTCGGGCTTGGCGGCTTCGGATAAAAATTTGGAAAACCCTTTGAATAAATTACCGATGATCAGCCCCACGGTCAGGGCCAGAATATAAGAAGCGCCACCACCAAGCGAAAGGCCGAACGGCAGACCGTATTTATCCCACTGAAGTTTGGTCGTAGTGAAAAAGGCATGGTGTCCGATAAACCAGACCGCAATGGTTAAGAAATAAAGGACCGTCCAGCCGAGAAAAAACTGTTTCAGATTCCATCTCATGCAGGCAGCGCCGATACAGGTCAAGACCGTTAAGACAACATAAGTAAAGAGGATACTCCACCAGCCCAGGGTGCCGTAAAAATCTTTGGCCGTGTTGCTGTATTTCCCGCCCAGGGCGTAAAAGGCCTTGCTGATGGCGCCGGTACCGTTGACCGGTTCAAATACCCAGGCCGAAGGATAAACGGCCCAGCCGACCAGATCAATATCAACCAGAGACAAAAGCCCCATGGCGAACAGAAAAAGGCCCATCCACACGGCCCACCAGTCTTCCTGGGAAAGCATCCCGGAATACCACTTACGATTTATTGCCGTCATTTATTCTCCCCCTGATATCACCAAAATTGATGGCTTCGTAAACAGCCCAATATCTTCGTTGTGCTGCATCCTTCGGAATTTCACGTACTTTTATGTACGCTGCATTCCTCAGGATTTGCACGCCTTGATCTTGAACTTTTTACTTTGCCATACAAATTAGACTTTTTTCGGTTCAATATAATTGAAAGTACGACACGCTACCCCACGATTTCCAGCACCCGGTTGAAATAATGCTGCGCGTACTGGCGAATGACAGGCGGCAGGGTGGCATTATCAAACAACATGCGCACTTTTTTTGTCTCCCCGGCACGGATCAGACCGCGTTCTACCATCTTCAGTCGCAAGCGTTTATCCAGCAGGGTCAGGTCCGGTGCAGAGATCGATACCTGTTCATTGCGCAGGCACCAGTTGACACCGTCATGATGAATAATGAAATCCATTGTCATGTCCATTAGTGAAGGATCGAAGTCGGTACGAAAATAAGCCCGATCACCAGAACAACAATGGCTATTCCCAGGGACCAGAGGACCAGCTTGGTTTCAAACGGCTCCCAGGGTTCGGCGTCAGCCAGAACATCCTCAGCTTCATATTCATTCCCGCTTAACATCCCTTTGTGTTCTTCAGCCATGATTTCGCCCCCTTTTCAAAAGATAATCGGCATTATAACCCCTTCAAATTTAATAATTGACCACCAACCATAGAATTTGTCAAGGGATAGCGTTTCAGGATTCAGGGCATACCACCCATTCCCTGGCCGCCAGAACCGATTCGGACGATTGCGTCAAAGACCGTTCTGGCCACCCTGAACATTCAGGACCGGTTTACGGATTAAGGGCAACCACAGGGGGTTGCCCCTACGGATCGTGGAGGGCGTTCATGAACAATGTAGGGGCAGGCCCCCGTGCCTGCCCGATGATGGGCAACCACAGGGGGGTGCCCCTACGGATCGTGGAGGGCGTTCATGAACAATGCAGGGGCAGGGGCTTAGGGATCAAAGATTTATCGTATTTTTCCTGCATCAAGCAAAGATACTGGTATTTTTCTGTAAAAATATTATACTCAATATCAGTAAGTCATTAAATCACATCGTTTCAGGAGAAGCTATTCATGTCCATACAGGAACAAATCAAAAAAGATCTGATGGTCGCCATGAAGGCCAAGGACGAAGAGAAAAAAAACGCGCTGCGGATTCTTATTGGCGAGTTCAGCCGGGGCGAGACAAAAACGGTCTCTGATGATGAGGCGGTAAAACATGTCAAGAAACTGATTAAATCGGAACGGGAAACACTGGAAAGATCAGGAACGGAGGGAACCAACCGGTATATTGAAATTCTGGAATCTTACCTGCCGAAAATGGCTGCTGACGAAGACATTATCCATTGGATCAACGAGAATATCAATTTTGACGATTATAAAAATAAAATGCAGGCCATGCGGGATATCATGGCCCATTTTGGTTCCAGCGCCGACGGCAACCAGGTCAAAGGAATCCTTCAAAAATTCTAATTTTAGAGACGCCTTACAACAAAGAATATACAACTCGAAAACGGAGGAGTGAGTGATGAACACGCAAAGCAGAGTGCTGGTACTACTGGACGGTTCGGAACGGTCGAAGGAAACGGTATCGTATGTCGCCGCCCTCAAAGCGTTAAGGGACAAAACCATCGTACTGTATCATGTATACAGCGAAATTCCCGAATATTACTGGGATCTGGACCTGGATCCCCAGCATCCGCCTCACACCTTTCCGGGTTTTGAAGCCTGGCAAAAAGAAAAACTGGAAACCGTCAATGCCTTTATGGAAGAAGGCAAGGCCCGATTGTTGGAAGCCGGTTTCAAAGACGATCGGGTAGTGATCGACCTCCACAAAAGAGAAACCGGCATCGCCAGGGACATTTTAAAAGAAGCCGCCCAGGGTTATGAAGCCGTAATTATGCGTCGCCGGGGAATGAGCAAAACCACCGGCATCGTTCTGGGCAGTGTCTCGGTTAAACTGCTCTCAAAACTTTCCGACACGCCGGTTCTGCTGGCCGGGAAGCGCGCCCTGACCGACAAGGTTCTGATTGCCGTCGATGGATCCGACGCTTCATTGCAGGCAGTTGATTTTGTGGCCAGCCAACTCGGGCCATTCGGATATGCCGTCCAATTATTACATGTCATCCGGGGCGGTTCCCTGAATCCGAACAACCCGGAATTCATTCCCCCGGAAGCAATTGAAATAATTACAAAAGAAATCTCAAAACAATTCGAGGACATGAAAAGCCGGTTAATCACAGCCGGATTCGAAGCCGATAAAGTGTCTGAAAAAATAATCAGTGGTGTTTCAAGCCGATCGCAAGCGATTGTCGCCGAAGCGGAAGACGGCGGCTTCGGCACCATCGTTATGGGGCGCAAGGGTGTTTCCCGCATTCAGGAATTTTTTATCGGCAGCGTAAGTGAAAAGGTCATTCACAGCGGCAGGGACTTTACGGTCTGGGTTGTTTAACCCGAACATTTCGTGAAACATTCAGGCCAGATCAGGCCTTGTCCCCCGGAGTTGCCGAGGCAAAAAGCCCTTCGGCGTCGGACATGGTCTGATAAGTTGTCCTGTTTTCCGGCACCCGGCACCCGGTCTCTGCTTCATCTGGCAGCTTATGATTTGGAAACTTTTGCAAAAAAAACAGTAAAATCGGAAATCATTATCCTGACGACCTGTTCACATAATAATCTACTTCCGTCAAGGTTTGTAATATTTTTATCTACGACTGTGTAATATGGGGGAGGGACTATGAACGGCCGTGCCTATTCGTATTTACAAACCATTTTAAAACAACCATACCGCGAAGAATACAACCGGGCCTTTAACGAATACCTGATCGAACAGATCAGGACCCTTCACCGGCCGGTCGGTTTTATCGCCATGGTCGCCTGGATCAATTTTGCTTTTCGCATTGACCCCCTGCTGCACCCTGAATTCCCAGGGCTCTTTTATTTCCGCATGGGCCTTACCATTTCCGGGGCCTATGTTTTCGTCGCCTCATTTTTTGAACCCCTCCGGGGTAAAGGCATGGGGCTATTTTACGTACTGGCGGTGTTTTCATTGCTGTCCTGTTCTTTTTTTACCGGACGACTGGCGGACGACGCCGGTTATGTTGCCGGTATCCAGATATTGATTCTGATATTCATTCTCGGCCCCTGCCCTTATCGCGTTCTGGTCACCTTTTACATTCTTTCCATCATGTTGTTTGTCAGCGCGGTATTGATCTACAAGCCCGATATCAGTTCGCCGGCCACCCAGTACAGCCTGAACAACCTGGTCATCACCTATCTTCTGGGGTTTGTCGGCGGCTTCTTTCTTGACAGGATGCGCTTTAATGTGTTCCTGAACCAGGCCAGGCTCAACAATGCCCTGGATGAACTGCAACAGCTGATCAACAATGTAGCCGAGAAATCGGCCATTGTAACGACGTCATCCACCTCTTTGCTGTCGCTGTCCGACAAGATGGCCGACAGCACCAGAAAAATGGTCCTCAAAATGGAAGAGATATCATCAGCCGTCACCACTGCCATAACCCGCATGAACTCGAGTATGAACACCGTTACCGAGTATATGAAAAAATCATCTAAATACATGTCCGTGGCGGAAACAGCGGCTGAAAATATTTCAAGTTCCATGCGGCAGATCAACGAGAACTCAAGGCAGGTCAGCGGCAGTATCAACAAGGTGGTCCCCCTGGTCGCCCGTGCCTCGGGCAGCGTCAGAGAACTTGGTCAGGCCGCCGGCACCATCAGCAATGTTTCCCAGGCAATTTCCGACATTTCCGGGCAGACCAACCTGCTGTCACTTAATGCCACCATAGAAGCGGCCAGGGCCGGAGATGCCGGCAAGGGGTTTGCCGTAGTCGCCGCCGAAGTAAAGCAGCTCGCCAGCCAGGCCGGTCAGGCCACTAAAGATATCAAACAGCAGATTGAACGAATAGAACTGACCACATCCGCCACCATGGCCGTCATTGATAAATTTTCAAATGATATTACGCAAATCAATGAAATCGTATCTTCCACGACCAGCGGCATTGACAATCAACAGGACGCGGTCAATAGAATATTTGAGAACGTCAGCAAAGCCGCCGGCGGCATCCAGGATGCCGCAAGCAATATAGCCGGTACAACCGCCGTTTCTTCAGATGTTACCGGCAGGATTGCCGACCTGGAGAGCATTTCCCATGAGATGATGGATATTACCAGTCAGGTCAATGCCAGTGTTCAGGAGCTGTCCGACCTGGCCGACCAGTTAAACAACACCCTGGAAGGCATCAGAAGCAGGCAATAGACCGGAAATTTCATGAATTTTACGGTTACAGAATGTTGTTACTGTTGCTACCTGGAAACTGGAAGCCTGAACAGGCTGTCCCGCAACTCGTCATCCCGGGCAGTGGAGCGAAGCGGAACGTGACCCGGGATCCAGTATAAAATTGGTTTTATTCATTTTTCTGGATTCCGGCGCGGAGGCCGGAATGACGAATGTTGGTGTTATTGGACAGCCTGTGAAGGCTTCCGCTACAATTGACGATGGCGGCATAATAATGCAGCACGTAGCGGAAGGCTAGCCTTCCATCCGCATTTTAGCAACACCTTATAATTGACATGACACTAGTTTTTGGCCCTGTATTCCTCGAGCGCCTTCAACATGTCGCTCATCAAATCCCGGGGAAATAGCCCTTTATCGACAAGCTGTTCCCGCACTCTCATAGACGCCGCTTGAAGCTCTTTCAGATCAGAAGCAGAAAGGGTGACCGGTTTCATGCCGCATTTGGACTCAAACGCCTCCAGACTTTTTTCCTCAAAAACCCTGGTCGTTTTTTTCCAATTCTTTTCAAGGGTACCGACCTCATATACCAGCATCTCCTGAAAATTGTCGGCAAGCAGCTTGGACACACCGAACCGCTTGCGCAGCCTTTCCTTTGTTTTCACGCTGGTCAATGCAGCCCCGGGGGAATACAGCAGCGGCGGTTTGATAAAATAGTTCAGATATTGATAGGCCTGTATGCCAAGCAAATACCCGGAAGGGGCCATCATGGCGTCGGCCATGCCCGTACTGAGGGCTGAAACGGTTTCCGGAACCGCCATCGGCGTGGCGTCAATCCCGAGTTCTTCATACAGCACGTTTTCAACCTCACCGTTGGTGGTCATAAATTTCTGTTTTCTAAGATCCGCCAGCCCGGTTACCCTATTTTTTGTAAACACATAGAAAAAACCGGTATCAATAAAGGAAGAAAGGATATACCCTCTCTCCTCAAAAAAGGTATCGATTCTTTTCCTGAATTTATCGGTGATATAATCCACTTCATCATAGTTTCTGAAAAGACCCGGCAAAATCAGGACAGAGATTTCCGGAGCCGCAGCCGTAAGCCCCATGGCGGTGCATCCGCAACCGTCAAGTTGGCCGATATCCATTTTTCTCAAGATATCGGTATCCTCTCCCATGACACCGCCGGCGTATATTTTTACAACGAACTTGTTATTGCTCAACTTGGCCATCTGGGGGATCAGGGTTTCTTCGGGAATTTTAATCCACGGCGTTCCCGTCGGGGCAAGGGTACCAATGGTTATGACCATCTTTTCACCGTCAGGGATCAGGCTCGAGGACGCTTTCCAGACAAGCACTTTGACTTCTTCCCAATCCATATAGGGGCCAAGAAGGGCTTCAACGCGCCCGGGCATTTCTTTTAAAATATAGCGGGAAGTCCGGTGCTGACTCAAAATAGGTAGAAACATCTTCTCCAGCATGGAAACCAGTTCATCCTTGGTGATGGCCCCCTTCTCAAACATGGTTCTTAATGTCTGCTGCTGCTTCTGCAGCACCGGGCTGAATTTTTTCCCGGTCAGAAGGGCCGTCATACTCTCCTTTAACACGGTATCCACTTCTTTTTTGGTCAAATCTGCTGCCACAGAGATTGAAACAACACCGAAAATACACATTATAAGAAAAGAACAGACGATGTATCGGCTGGACTTGTGATGAAAGACGTGAATCATGTATCTTCCCTTTCAATTAATAGGTGAGCAGAAAAACAAACAGGTCGGGTTTTGATAACAGGATTATGATCGTACGTCAATAACATATGTTAATACTTTTCGCATATTGAACATTGACAGCGTTCCTGGTTTATAGGGAACAACATGTGAAGAACGTCCCAACCGGGCCGGCCCGGAACCAAACCGGCAAGTAACAGGAGTCGTTTTGTGGGTAAAAGTTTTAAGGTTTTAGAGTTTTAAGGTTTTAATCAGGCCGTTTAAAAAAACATTTCATCCAAAAAATCCGTGAAATCCGTATCAAAATTATTAAAATCCGGTATGGCCCGGAATCATTTTTTTAAAGAACAGGGTTGTTGGGAAAAAAGTTTTTCCCTTCGGTCTCGCCCTGATAATTACGGGCCACCCGGACTGAACCTGTAGCCCACGCCGTAAACGGTATGAATGACGGTTTGTGCCGGCAGGTGATGCCCGATTTTTTTTCTCAGATTTTTGATATGACTGTCAATGGTCCGGTCATATCCTTCAAAGTCATACCCTTGAACATTTGCGATCAGGTCATTTCGTGAAAACACCCGGTCCGGCTGTTCCATAAAGACACGCATGAGTTGAAATTCTATGTTGGTCAAAGAAAGTGCTGCTTCATGGATGGAAATCCGATGTTTTGTTGTATCCAGCACAAAAGGTCCGACAACCAGCGTCTCCTCAGCCGGCTCTGGTTGATTTCGACGCAAGACCGCCTTTACCCGGGCCACCACCTCCCGTGGAGAAAACGGCTTGCAGATATAATCATCCGCGCCCAATTCCAGACCGATAAGCCGGTCTATCTCTTCTACTTTTGCGGTCAGCATGATAATGGGAACCATGGACTTTTTGCGGATTTCACGGCAGATATCCAGGCCGTCCCTGCCCGGCAGCATGATGTCAAGGATGATCAGATCCGGTGACGTTTTACGAAACTGCGGCACCACCTCGCTGCCATGACTGACAAGGATTGTTGCATATCCCGCGTTCTCCAGGTACTCTTTCACAACCCGGGCGATCTTGGGCTCATCCTCGATGATCATAATCTGCTGACTGATCATATATATTCCTTTTCAGAGTGATCCGGATCATCACTTTACAATTTCTGTTTGCATATCGGCAGTTTTATGATGATCCGCAGTCCGCCTGCGGAGACGTTCTCCGCCCATATTTGTCCCTGGAGGGCTTCGATGATTGTCTTACAGATGGACAAACCCAGGCCGGAACCGCCCAGTTCGCGCGTCCTGGCGGAATCGATCCGGTAAAGCCTGTCAAAGAGCCGGCCAAGACAGTCTTCAGGCACACCCGGACCGGTGTCTTCAATGCTGATCACAAAATGTTCTTTTAATTCCCGGCAATTAATGGCCACTGATTCTGAAGTTGTTGCATATCTTAATATATTTTCAAAAATATTGCCGAACACCTGAGCCAGCTTGTCGGCATCTCCCAATACAGTGAACCGGGCTGAATCCGGGAAGGCCCTGTTTATGGCAATCTGATTGTCATTAAACCTGGATGAAAAGCGCTGAATCACATTTTCCAGCACCCTGATCGGATTGATCACCTCCTGCCGCATTTGAATGATACCGCTTTCCGTCTTCGCGATCAGGCTCAAGTCATCGACGATTTTGGCCAGAACCATTACCTCGCCATGCAACGAATTAATGGTTGCGGGGGTCACCTTTCTTATCCCGTCCTGAAGCGCTTCGATTTCCGCCCGAAGCACCGCCAGGGGGGTCCTCAACTCGTGGGCGATATCGCTTAACCACTGCCGGCGAATGCTTTCATGGCTTTGCAGCGCCTGCGCCATGGCATTAAAGTTCTCGGCCAGCTGGCCGAGTTCATCGTTGGAGGCCACCGCAATGCGCAGATCAAACTGCCGGTTGCGAATGGCGTTGGTGGCTTGAGCGATTGTTCGCACAGGGGCTGTCAGGTGGCGTGAAAAAAAGATAGACACCACAACCGCCATGAACAGAACAATACCGCCGATAAAATAAAAAGTACGCGACTGGCGCTTTAAAAAAGAAATATCCGTAGGGGTCATTTTTTGCGTCTCTTTTTTCAATCCCAGCCAGCCGATGACCTGATTGTCAGCCGTTATGGGTTTAAGCGCCTGTTGGGCAAGGTCCGGATTTCCGGATACGACCCGTTTTTTCATATCAAAAAGAGACAGCCGGCGGGCCATGTCGGATATTTCCAGGGGCCTTCGGGGAGGCGGTGGCGGGAGGGGCCGGGTTCGAAAATTTTCGGCGTTCAAGGTTTTTCTTTCGGTGGGAAAATTTCTCACAGGCGGAGGCGGCGGCCCGGGTCTTCTGTTACTATTAATGTTTTCCTCTGCCGGAAAATTCACCTGTGTCTGGTATAGGTCTCTTTCCGGTTGCCGCGAAAGGATCTGGCTGTCTGCCGGAAAAAACCGGATCAACGTCTCGTGCCAGATCCGGGGGTTGTGCCTGTATTTGTCCCAATTGTTGTTTAGTTGATAGTCCTCGGACAGTGCCTGAGCCAGAGCGCCAAGAGAATCCAGTTCCTGTTGTAATACAAAATCGGAAAAATTGCGGTACACAAAGAACTGCATCGTTATGACCATCAGCACAACTACGGATACCGATGTCACAAGAAATGTCAGCAAAGATTTATAGAAGAGCTTCGATATCATCAATTCCGCCCGGGAAAGGGATTATTAAGCTTGAGAAAAAAATAAACCAAAACATCACCCTTTGCAACCGGATATCGGTATCTCCACAGCAATCCCATGGTTTCTCCATACTTTCTCCATATTCCGCACTTATATTCTTAGTCAGGATGAAAACAAATATTATTAAAAAAAGGAGAACAACATGAACAGACATTTTCGAACACTGACATTGGTTGCCTGCCTGGTCATTACCGGCGCAACGATTGTAACCGCCAACCCGGACGGTTTCGATCGTCACGGAAAACAAGGCGTCAACCCCCTGGCCGATCTGGATCTCAGTGCCAAACAAACCCAAAAAATCAGATCCCTTCGTCAGGACTTTGAAGAAGCCATTGCGCCGCTAAAACTTCAGGAATTTGATATTAACGCGCGACTGAATATTTTGTGGCTCCAGATAACGCCTGACACAAAGAAGATCGAGACGGCGCAGGAAAAGCTTCATGATATCCGTTACCAGCTTATGAAAAAAGAAACCGATTTTCGTATTGCCGTACGGGGCGTGTTAACCGAAGACCAGATCTCGCGGATGCTGGCATTAGGGAGTAACCCTTGCCAGGGCCCTGGTGATAAACCCGGATTCCGGCCTCACCTGCAGCAAAGGCTTCGTGGAAGATTTTAGAGGTGACCCTCAAGATTAGCCCTAAAATAAAACCGAAGGCAGTTGGTCATCACCCTCCCCGTCCGCCACAACCGATTAAATATTAAATATGGAGGTTTTTCTATGAACACGGTTAAAAAAGCATCAATTATTATCGCACTTCTGGGAATGCTTGTCCCCATCACTGTATTTGGAAGCGAATCCTCCCGGGGACAAGGCCGGGGAAGACATCAGGGACCGCCTCCGGAGGCGTATTCCGCCTGTGAAGGCAAAAGTGCCGGCGACACGGCGGAATTTATCAGCCCCCACGGGGATACGGTGACAGGCACCTGCGAACAGGAACCCGATGGTGACCGGCTCGTTCTGCGCCCAGACAATCCGCCGAAAAAAGGACCCGGGGGCCGGCCAGAAAGAAACGATCAGGAATAAACGGGAATAAATTATATTTCAACTACCGAATCCGGAAGGGGAAACGACTTATGACAAAACCGATTCATCCGGCAATAAAAATAAACTTGATACTTCTGGCAATCTGTCTGGCATTTTTCTCCGGATGTTCCGGCGGCGGATCGTCCGGCAGCAGTAATGAAGATGATTCCAGCATTGCTGACACAGAAACCGGGACAAGTTCCGGCCCCCTGGTGATCAATGAAATCGTTGCAAAAGCAACAGAAGGCGGCAACGACTGGATCGAGTTCTATGTTTCCGGATCAAACGAAGTAAATTTAAACGACTACACTGTTAGTGACGATAATGAGGAGAATGAACCCGTCGCACTGCCGGTAGTCATATTAACGCCGGGAGAATTTTATGTAATTCAGGCCACAGACGATCCTCCGGAAGACGGGTCCGATTATGTGCCCATAAAACTGGGATCAGATGACTGTGTTAAACTGTTTCAGGGAAATGACCTGATTGACAAACTGGACTGGGATGATGGTGACGCACTGATCGGTTACAGCTATGGCTGTTATCCGGACGGTTCTAAAAATACGCAGACACTTTCTCCGACTCCGGGATATGAAAATACACCCGCCACACGCGGTCAGCTGGTGATCAATGAAATCATGTGCAAAGACAGTGACGGCGGGTTTGACTGGTTTGAGCTGTACAATGCCGGCAATACGGTCGTAAATCCCGGAGATTACCTTATCGTAGACGACGACAAAGACCAGGAACCGGCGGCTTTGCCGGATGTGGCCCTTGCTCCGGGCACATTTCTGGTAGTGTACGCAACAGGTGAGGATACCGATCAGACGCTTTATTCGGTCAAATTTAAACTGGGCGCTTCTGACAGCCTGAGCCTGATGTTAAACGATGAAGTTGTCGATTATATGGAATGGCAGAATTCAGATGCGCCGGAAGGGTTTTCTTATGGCCTGTATCCGGATGGGTCCTGGGATCATCAGACGCTGGAGGTAACGCCTTCTGCTGCAAATGAACCGGTTGATTTTTTCTCCGAAGATACGGTTGAAAAAATATATATCGACATGAGCCAGACAGACTGGAACAGTATTCTCGGCAATCCCATGGCTGAAGAATACCACCCTGCTTCCATTACCTATCGGGATGTCACTTTGGAAGATGTGGCTTTCCGGACCAAGGGCAATTCCAGCCTGAAACATGTTGCCACTACCAACAGCACCAGATTCAGCTTCAAAGTGGATATGAACTATTACGTGGACGGCCAGAAGCTGCTGGGCATGAAAAAGATCAACCTGAACAATAATTTTAAAGACCCGTCTTACATGAGAGAGCGTATTGCCTATGATATGCTGCGTTCTCTTGATGTCCCGGCCCCGCGGCTTTCATATGTAAACCTTTACATCAACGGTTCGCTGCATGGCCTGTACACACTTGTGGAACAGGTTGACAGTGAATTTTTAGAGAAAAATTTTGATAATTCCGAAGGCGATCTTTACAAGCCGGACGGCACGGGCAGCGACCTGCTATGGCGGGGGACAAATTTTGCCTCATATTCAGGGGTTGAGCTGAAAACCAATGAAGAAAGTACTGAAAATGCCGCGTTTATTAACATGATTGATGAATTAGACAATGGTAATAACCTTGAATCAGTAATCGATGTGGATGAAGTCCTCCGGTACCTGGCGGTCAGCACCGCCTTGTCCAACCTGGACAGTTACCAGGGGCCGCTGGCGCACAACTAC
This sequence comes from Desulfosudaceae bacterium, assembly GCA_963674745.2. Taxonomy (GTDB): domain Bacteria; phylum Desulfobacterota; class Desulfobacteria; order Desulfobacterales; family Desulfosudaceae; genus JBFMDX01. The sequence goes on from CAXXDV010000003.1 coordinate 1,790,292, forward strand.
TACATATATGAACAGGACGGTGTATTTTCCATCATCCCCTGGGATTTTAACGAGTCCTTCGGCTCTTTTACCATGGGCTGCCAGGACAGCAATGCCATGATCAGCCTCTATATTGACGAGCCGACTTCCAGCACTCTGGCCGACCGGCCCCTTATTGCCAGGCTGCTTGAACAGGAAAATTATAAAGCCACTTATCACGAATACATTGAAGACCTGATATACGGGGTCATGAACCCGGCCATCATTGCCTGGACCATTGAGAATACGAAAAACCTGATCAGCAGCCATGTGGCCAATGATCCCACCGCCTTTTTTTCCTATGCGGAATTTGAAGCATCCCTGGGATACGTTAATATCGGAGAAATCTTCGGGCTGCAGAATTTTGTGGATAACCGCACGGAAAACATGATCGAGCAGCTTTCAGGCATTGAACCCTCTTCCGGGGACGGAAGCGGAAGCTGTGGGGGCCAGGTAAATCCCGGCATGCCGGGTGGCGGACCGGGTATGCCGCCGCCCAGGCCTTAATGCCGTTTCAGCACGCTTCAACTACTTTAATTAACCGGGGACTTTGTTATGCTGATTGACTCAGGAGTAAGCGATATGAAAACAAATAATGCCTTGCTGCAACACAGTTTTGAAGCCGGTAAACAGATTGTCGAACCCAACATAAGCCGAAAAGCAATTATGAAAAATTATCGGATTGAGTCTTTGCTGTCACGATTCAAGCCCCATCGTCTTGATGATCTGAACAATGCCGGCTTGATGAGTCGGGTGGATACAAAATATCTTCTGCCAAACAACAATCTGGAAAAATTACTGTCGATTCTTTCACCTTTCTATACCGTACTGGAAATAAACTTTTCACGAATATTTCCCTACCAGACGACTTATTTTGACACCTCCGAATTTGACTTTTATCTGATGCATCATAACGGCAAACAAAACAGGTTTAAAATCCGCCATCGATTATATGTTGATTCCGGTGATCAGTATGTAGAGGTGAAACATAAAACAAACAAACGGGTAACCCAAAAAGAGCGAATTCTCATCAATGGTAACAGCATCAACAGAGAAGGCCTTAACAATCTGGTTTCCAGGCCGTTTGAAGGGAACCGGGCACAGCTCTTCAAAACCCTGGTCTGCTCATACGTCAGAATTGCCATGGCAGATGAAAAAAATGGAGAACGGTTGACACTGGATTTTGACCTGTCGTTTAACGATCCGGATCAGACGCGTTTAAAACAATTAGATCAGGTTTTGATCGCGGAAGTAAAGAGAAGCAGCGTTAAAGCTTCTTCCCGGTTTATGGACTTGATGGACCAATTCCGGCATAAACCTGTTTCTTTCTCCAAATACTGCATTGGCTGTGCCCTGCTTCATCCAGAGAGAATTAAGACCAATCGGTTTAAAGCAACCTTGATGGCCCTCGACAGGATTTCCCGCGAAAGGACCCTACCGGAGGCATTGACAAACAATATGGAGAATAAACATGTTCAACACGCTTGATATTAATTTTTTGGGTCGGTTCCTGATCAACACGATGACGCTGTTTGTACTGGTGAAGTATTGTTATTATCGCCGGACACCCAACCGGGACTTCCTGTTCTCATTCTTCCTGTTTGGAACCGGCGTATATATTGTGTCCTACCTGCTGCATAACGTCAAGGTGTCCATGGGATTCGCATTCGGTCTGTTTGCCATTTTTTCCATGCTCAGATACCGCACGGAAGCCATTTCCATCAAATCCATGACTTATCTGTTTCTGGTCATCACTGTTTCATTATTGTCTGCCGTGGGTCAGACGACCACGGTTGAACTGTTGTTACTAAACGCGTTGATATGTGTCTGCACGAGCCTGGCAGAGTCTAAGATGCTGACCCCGCAACTTGCCGAACAAATCGTGCGATACGAAAAAATTGAAAATATCCGTCCGCAGAATCGAAAGGCTCTTTTGGATGACCTGCGCCTGCGAACCGGACTAGAGATACGTAATGTATTGATTGATAAAATCGATTTTTTAAGAGACACCGCAACACTCAGAATATTTTATGTAGCGGAAGAAAATGCCCTGTTTGTACCGGAGTCATCAAACGTAATATCCTCCTTCTTTCAAAAACAGCCCTCCTGTACTGCTGAAAACACAAAGCAGACGCAAGAATTATAAAGGAACGTGTAATGAAAAAACCAGTATCAGGAATTACCTTGCTGATCATAGCCGGCATGATATTTTTTCCCGTGGTCGCTTCCGGTGAAATTGATGTCCGGTATACGGATGATGGTTTTAAGATTGCAAACGATGATCAATGGATAAAAATCGGTGGTGTCTTAATGTGGGACGTTGATACCGCCAGCGGCACGTTCTGGGATTTTGAAGACGATGATGATGCCTGGCATACACGTTCCGAATTAAGGCGGGCACGGTTAAATATCAACACCAGGATGTCGAAGAACTGGAAGGCTAAACTTCAATTCAATTACGGGGATGAAGACGGCACTGTTGAAATAAAAGATGCCTATGTCGAAAACAACCGATGGAAAATGCTGAATATCATTGTCGGTCAGGACAAAGAACCGTTCGGGCTTGAAAATCTCACCAGCTCTAAAAACCTGAGTTTTGTTGAACGATCCATGGTTTCCAGCGCTTTCGCGCCGGGACGGAATATTGGCATTTCTCTTAAAGGAGAGATTGCCGTTTTTAACTGGCAGGCAGGTGTCTATCAGGCTGAAACCCGGGAAGATGACGGCGGTACCTGCGCCCTGTCCGGACGACTGGCAGTTATGCCCTGGAAGACCGGGAACGGCTTTTTCCATCTGGGCGTTTCAGGCTCATACCGGGATTATGATGGAGAAAAATTCGAAATTAAAGAATCCGCCCAGATCCATACGGCTGACAATATCATTTTCAGCGACGAAATAGATACCGACCACCTTCTGCTATGTGGTCTTGAAACGGCTTTTGGCGTCGGCCCTTTCTCTTTTGCCGCTGAATATATGATGACGGATGTAAATGCGATCGCAAAAGAAGATGATGCAGATCTTGAAGGATATTACCTGTCCGCAGGCTGGTTTCTGACAGGGGAAAAACGCCCCTTTAAAAACGGAACCTGGGGGCGCGTAAAACCAGAGTCACCTTATGGCGCCTTTGAACTGATTGCCAGGTACAGTAGTCTTGACGTTTCTGAAAATAAAATTGGCAGCACTGCAGATGCCTGCACCGCGGGTGTCAACTGGTATATCAACAATACCGTTTGCCTGATGACCGATTATATGTATTTATCGCTGACCGATAAAGAGACTGATGAAAAAATCAAAGGAGATGCGGTCTCGCTCCGACTTCAATGCATTTTTTGAAGGATTATACCTCCGGGTATCCGTCTGGCCATGTAACTTGCGATATTTAAAAAGAATGCCTGCAATGTCAGCGTGATTATTTATGACATCGTTGTAAATTCTATCAAATTATGACAGAGGTGAAATATGAAATCGAATCGCAATAATTTCGGATATGTCGGGCTGATATGGGTTTTCTGCAGCATCCTGCCTTTTTCTATGATGTTAGCCGCCTGTAACAGCAGCGGCGGCGGAAGCAACAGCGGGACACAACCGACCACCTGGTACCAGGATGCGGACAGAGACGGTTACGGCGATCCCGATACGACCCTGGAAGCAGAAACGCCACCCGAAGGCTATGTGACAGACAGCACGGACTGTAATGACAATAATGCCGGAGTTCATCCGGGTGCGGCTGAAATATGTGACGACGGTCTGGACAATGATTGTGACGGCAACATGGACTGTGATGACAACGATTGCAGTGACGACCCGGATTGTGATGACGATGCAGGCGACGGCGTCGACCTGACGTTTCCGGTGGTCGATACGGGGCAGGCTATTTGTTATAACAGTACCGGAGCCATTATCCCCTCCCCTGCCCGGGGTGAAACCTTTTACGGTCAGGACGCACGGTATACCGGACTTCAACCGGATTATACTGACAACGAAGACGGTACGGTCACGGACAACATTACCGGCCTGATGTGGCAACAGAATCCCGGCGACAAGATGACCTGGGACGAGGCAGTGGCCGGCGCCGCCGCTTTCAACCTGGCCGGTTACGACGACTGGCGCCTGCCGACAATCAAAGAGCTGTATTCCCTGATACTGTTTTCCGGTATCGATCCCAGCGGATATGAAGGTAATGATACGATCGGGCTAACACCATTTATTGACACGGACTACTTTAATTTTGAATACGGCGATCCCGCAGATGGTGATCGTATTATTGATTCCCAGTGGGCGACCGCGACAAAATACGTCAGCACGACCATGAACGGTGATGACACCATGTTCGGGGTCAACTTCGCGGATGGTCGGATAAAAGGCTATGGCACCGGCCCCATGCCGGGGCAGACGGAAGGCAAAAAATTCTTTGTGGTATATGTGCGCGGCAACGATCATTACGGTATCAATGATTTTGCGGACAATGACGACGGCACCATAACCGACAAGGCCACCGGGTTGATGTGGATGCAGCGGGACAGCGGCCATTTTGCAGCAGGCAGCCGTATGGATGGTTCCCTGACCTGGCAGGAAGCCCTTGCCTGGGCGGAAGAACTCGATTATGCCGGTTTTTCCGACTGGCGGCTGCCCAGTGCCAAGTCGCTTCAAAGCATCGTGGATTATACGCGATCACCCGCGACAACGGGATCCGCGGCCATTGACCCGGTATTTCTGTCATCGGTCATCATCGATGAAGGGGGGAATGCCAATTACCCCTTTTACTGGACATCCACCACCCATGCCAACATGCAGAACGGCGCCAATGCCGCTTACCTGGCCTTTGGCGAGGCCCTGGGATGGATGCAGGACCAGTTCGGCGGAGACTATGCATTGCTGGATGTTCACGGCGCCGGTGCCCAGCGCAGCGACCCCAAAACCGGTGATCCCGGTGATTACCCTTTCGGGCACGGTCCCCAGGGCGATGTCATCCGCATTTACAATTATGCCCGGTGTGTCAGGGACATGACGGCCGATAATATCGATTAACCACCGCGCGACATTAAAAAGGATAACGTTAATTGTTCGCCGTATCGGGACTTTGTTCCTGTTTATCGGTTCAAACTACGAAGATCGCCCTGCCTGACGGTAAATCCGATTTCATCCAGATATTCAAATACCAGCGTACCCTTTGTGCGGCCAAAGCCCAGAATCTCTTTGCTTGCCGCCAGATGAATAGAATCGGTGGTTTTTGCCGCTTCTTTGACACGTTGTTTTATAACGGACAAAGACATTGGCAAAATATAATGATCGAAGCTGATGCGGACCAGTTCACCGTGACGGCAAAGATAATCAACAATCTGTAGCACTTCTTTTTTACTGATGCGGAGACGGGTGGTATGAAAGAAACTACCGATTGAAAACGGCGAATCTCCATTTGCTTCAGCAAAAGCGATAATGCGCCGGCTCAAACGTTCCTGATCGGCGGTGAGATCGCCCTTGAATCCCGGTATGGTAAAATCAGAACCATGCTGGTGGACGTTACCACTGTCCACAAGAACCGACAACAAAAAATTGAGCAATGTGTCACTCATTGACGGCTTAAGGTAAGCCTTTATTTCTTCTTTATTCAGCATAGGGACCAGAGGATGTCCGGCCAGTCTGTTTGTCATGGTTGTGATAATGTTTTCGATATATTTTTCATAGTTGTCTTTTAGAAAATAACTACCGTCATCCAGCCTGATAATTTTTCCGTTTTTCGTCATAGCCGTCATTTCTATCTGGATCGTAGAAACCGACAGGCCGGTGACGACTGAAATTTCGTTTACATCGATTGACCGATCTGCATATCGTTGCAGACATGCCATGATCATTTCAACGGTCCGACCGTTTTTCATGGCGATCAGAAAGTCGACGGTTTCATCGACATTGTTTTCCTCTAACGAAGTCTCAGATAATTCCAGGATCATACCGCCCCCGATTACCGTCAGGTTGTCCGACAATGTAATGACGAATCGATCTCCCTTCGCGGCCATAATCGTTTCAACCAGCTCTAACTGCACAAAACCGCTTTCATTTAGGGTCAATGATTTTGTCCGTATCATTTTCAACATAGAAATTGTTGCGGTTGTCCCGACATATATAACCACCTGCTGTTCATCGACGACAGGCGAAAAAACTGTCAGAGCAGCATTAATATATCGACTTGTCTTCCATACGCCCGGCGCGGCCAGGGCCATACCCCAGACGACACTATCAAGAGGAATTCGAGGCAGATTTATTCCGACCCGTTGACCGGCAACGGCTTTATCAACCCGAACATGATGGACCTCCAGTGAACGGGCTTTAGTGGTTTTGTTTATCGGCAGCATTACAAACGGGTCGTCAACACAAACCCTGCCTGAAAGAATCGTACCGCAGACGACCGTACCCACGCCGGGCTTGGCCGTGGCTTTGTCGATCCACATTCGAAAAGGATGATCAATCGGTTTTGGTGGTATTGTTTTCAAGACATCAGACAGACAAGCCATCACATCATTTTTACCGGCATAAGATACGGCTGAAAAAGAAACCACCGGTAAATTCTGTAAAAACGAGCTTTTGATCGCTTCTCTGACTTCATCCTCAGCCAGACGACTCAACTCTTCATCTACCAGGTCGGTCCGAGATAAAACAATAAATCCATGCCGAATTCCGAACCATCGCATTAAATTCAAAAAAGCTATTGTCTGGGGCATTACGCCGTCATCCGCGGCAACCACCAGAATAACCATATCCACCCCACAAAGCCCCCGGAAACTGTCAAGCAGATCCCGCTGACATACGGGAATTTCGATCAGCGCCGCGACATTGCCAATGTCTGTTTTTAATGGCGTAACATCGCAGCCGAAGGATAACTCGGGCAGTGATCTCTCTTGAGGCTGCGCAACGGCATCTGTCCCGGTCAGGCAACGGATCAGCATGGATTTGCCGTGGCCAGTGTGACCGGCAACACCGACCGTAACCGCGGGTGGTTCATGTCGAATATTTTCTGTCTTCATAGACCAATAACCCCAAACAATCGCTATTCGGACGAGCAGTCTGTGTTGCGATTCGTTATCCAGCCGAGTAACCAAACGCATGGGCGACCGCCGGGCGCCCATGCAGAGCTAGCCACGATGGCGAGTTGTGGGACAGGCTGTTCAGCTTTTCGCTTAACGGATTAACTCCTGCGCCTTGCAAAAGGCGCCGGGGATTCAGGTTCGGATCCTGTGAGATATTTTGGACTAATCCGCTCCACAATTACCGCAACAACTGCCGCATCCCCCGCCCAGTTCCAGATTGGAAGTGATTTTAAATCCCCATTCGTTAAAATCAACTTCGATTGGTTGGGCTTTTATCAGCAGGTTTTTGTCGATGACATAAGTAAACTCACCCATTTTAAATGACTTGTCCTCAGCCTTTTGTACGTCTACGGCCATGGCGAACTGAGAACCGCTGCAACCCTGGTTTAAAAAAATCCGTATCGGTTGAACCTCCTTGCCTTCAAAGTAACGGCCGATTTCCTCATTGGCGCTTTCAGTTACATTCAACATATCAATTCTCCCTTTAAACACTGATAATGATCCTGACTGTTCTCAATTGCTCCTCTCAACCAGATGCAGGTTCTGCTGTATAATCTTCCGGTGCAGCAGGTGATTTATCTGTTGGCATAGATCCATGCAGATAAACCTCAGATACCGAGCCTGGCAACCGCGGTTCGGATCGATATTTTCCAGAAAATAATGAAAAAAAATCGTGTCCGGTCCCATGGTCTCAAGCAATGCAGTCAGCCGTTCGGCCAGCGGATAATAATCATCGATATCGACCGGCTCCAAAATGATTTGATTAACAATCTTCCTGATTTCTGAAAACTCGATTGGATGATCACGGATCGCTGACTCTGATTTACTGATGCTAGCCTGACAATTCTGTACTAATTTTTCCATCGGCTTAATTTGACTCATGCGTATTCCTTATCGCTCTTTAATAACCCGGCAGATTCACTTCGGCCAAATCCGGCCACAGGTATGTTCTTTCGTTTTCGCCCAGTATTCCCAGAGAGAGGGCGATAATCGTCCATAAATGAACGGCACGGTAAGCCCCATCTCCGTGATGTTCACCCAGTTCTTCGATCTGGGCATGACAGTTGTGGCAGGGCGTAATGACATAGGGCGCGCCGGTAGCCATTACCTGGCGGTGTTTCAGCAACCCATAAGCCAACCGTTGCTCTTTATAACCGGATTGCAAAAATCCGCCCCCACCGCCACAACAGAAATTATTGGACTTGTTGGGCGTTACTTCGATAAAATTTTCTTCACCGACACAGGTCTTAATAACAAACCGCAAATCATCTGCCAGGGGATCACCAAAGCTTTTGCGGACCTGTTGACAGGGGTCCTGAACCGTAAATTTTACCTGTAGATCTTTGTTCCAATCGGCGTTAACCTTCAACCTGCCCTCACGGATCCAGCGGGCGTAATACGGCACAATAGGTTCAATTTCCAGGTCGGTTGGAATGTTATGGCGCTTCTGGCCCATCCACACCGAATATGTGGCGTGACCGCATTCGGTGTTCAAATATACTTTGCATCCGAGTTCACCGGCTCTATCCAGCGATTTTTGGGTTACGGTCTTCCAGCCCTCATCATCAGCCAGAAACATGCAATAATTTTCTCCGCCCCAACCGACACGACTGTAAGTCCAGTCCGCTCCGGCCAGATGAAGAATTTTCCAGAGCGGAACCATTTCTTCCGGTTCCGTTACAGGTTCGCGTGAATTCTGAGTCAGAAAAAAATGGGCATTCTGCTTATCGATCGGCGCCTGCAGGTCCTCCCACTCGGACTGCGTATCTCGGACTTCATCCAGTATATCCTCAACGACAAACTGAAAATCATCTTCCGGTGTTCCCATGGCACTGCAACTGTCGTTTTTCAAGGCCATATCACATGAACCGAGAATCCCCCTGGGTCGTTCTTCCCGTGGCCAGAGCTGCCTTGCTTCATAAACAATGGCGGCGATATCAATTTCCATCGGGCAGACATGAACACAACGTTTGCACATGGAACACATCCAAACCCATGGATGCTTAGATATGGCATCTTCCATGCCCAGGGAAACCATACGCACGAATTTTCTCGGGTCCATGTTTTCCAGACCGGTCGCCGGGCAGCCGGAGGCACAGGCGCCACATGTCAAACAAAGATTCATGTTGGCACCATTAGGAATCTTGTTCATAATTTTTTCTTTAAAAGGTGAACTGACTTGCTCACTAATTTTAACCGCTTCAGTTGTCATTTCCTTCTCCTCTCTAATCCAGCGTTAAACTTTTACAGAATTCAGATCGACTAAAAAGGGTATGAAGCTTCGGCCGGTCTGATTTTTAGTCTTACAAAACCGAGCTCCGGCCGGAATCCTGAAACAGTCTGAAAATTCTAGATAGTGCCGATAAGGGGAAAAGATGAACTGCACATCGATTTTTCAGCTGCTTCAGCACCTACCGAACCCGGGCAGGTTGGGATACAATTTGCTCAAGTAAAGCCGAAAAACCGGTACATAAAATTTTGCCTTATAAAAATTTTGATGCTAATTTATTGTGATGGCGCCTGAATGTCAAAGTGATTATATTGATAATTATAATAAATATTATTGATAGAATCTATATACTGGTTCCAACACTTACCGGCGATAATGAGCGTAATATTACCCCAAACGGTGAACATATTTAAAAATACGAAAGAGAGACTTGATGACACGAAAACATTTTTTTACCATGGCCGTCATCGCCATATTGGCTTTCATGTTGAGTGGTTGCGGCTTTACCGCCATAAACCTGAACCCGGATGTGCCGATTATTATAAGAGCAGAGCCGGATTATCCTAAAGCCATTGTAATATTTGACAGCTGGAGCGGCAATACCACCCTGGTGGCGGAAGTAATAGCCGAACAGCTGAATGCCCCGGCTGTCTCGGTGGCCCAAACCTGCGATTACGACATGGCTGATTTTGATTTGATTGTCGTGGGGTCTCCGGTTCACGGCGGGCGGCCGACCGAAGAGATAAAGGCTTTTCTGGCTGAACTCCCCAAACCCTGCATGTCAGCGGTGTTTGTCACCTTCGGAGCACCGCTGTTCGGGCCGATGACGGCTAACGCCTGCCTGAAGAAAATGGAAAAAAGCCTGCAGGGAACCAGCCTGGGCAAATTTAAGTGTCACGGACGCCACAAAATCCTCCGTACCTATCCCAGTCACCCGGATGAAAAAGATACCGCAGACGCAACACGTTTTGCTCTTGAACTGCTCGATCGCTGCCAGAACAATAGCCAGTCAATATCGTCGGAGCCAATTGACGAAGAAAATTGATCAGGTCGGATTAAATAATGAAATATCCAGGCTACGACCGAACAAACCGGCACGATAACGTCACTTATCCGTGGCAAAAAATTTTGACGACCCCTCCAATGTTTCACAGCCACATTCTTTAAAAAGAGCCTGACAACTGGGGACGCTTTCTCCCCTTCCTTCTTCAGTTTTTTCCCGATTATCCCGGGGGTTAGCGCCGACTTCCGCCCAGAAAAGACTGGCCCCGGCCAAACCACCGAGTGTACATGGTTCGTGGGTGCAATTACCCTTAACTGTTCGGGGCATTCCCAGTCGAGTGACTGCAACAATCTGGGCCATCCGCAATTCTGTAATCATGCCCAGTTTTGCCATCTCCGTACCTGGAATGGAAATTCTCCGTGCCGCACCGCTGTAAGCCGGATTTAATGAAGCGGTCAACAGAATCATATCGGCCAGTTCTTCATTGGAATGTTCAGGACCGACCGGCTCCACACAAGTGCCCACCATTAAACCTGCTTCCTGAAAATTACGAATACTTGCAATCCTGGCCTCTGGATTAAGGCCCGTGTCTTTTCCTTCTCTTAATCGCCTGGCGTGATATACCCCTGAATATCCGGCATCTTTAATCTTTCTGGCATTCTCCAGGGACTGATCACCGATATTGGCGATCATCATGGTTGATGGGTCCAAGTTCTTTCTGATTTCCTGAGAAATCTCAATAAACGCCGAAAAAGAATAATTAGCCGTGATCATAACATAAACCGCATTAGCGCCATCGGCTTCAAATTGTCTGGCATAAGCAATGGCATCGTCTATGCTGATAATCGTTTCATCTTGAAAAACACCGTTAATCGTTGCAAATGAACAAAATTTGCAATTGCAGGGACAGGGCGCAAGATTTAGGGCAAACTGGGCATGAACTTCCGCCTTGTTATCTGTCAGCTCCTTTGATATCCGGTTGGCTTCAGCCATGATTAGAAAAGACTCAACAGAATCCGATGGAAAACTAAGCATACGAACCAGTTCTTCGCGCGAAAAGCGTATGCCGTCCCCTGATTTTTTTATCAGATCATCTATATGCATTCAATAACCTCATAATAAATTGAGCAGCCATCGGCTCAAGCCGAAGGCTGCTCATCGTTATAACAACTTCTGTACGCTCTAATCAATGAATTTAATCAGCCCTTTTGAGCCGTTTATTCAGGCACACCGGTCTCCCTGTCATGTTCAGAGTCATAAGTCCACAAAAACCACCCGCCTTCATAGTTTGCGGCAGGCCAGCCAAGCAGATAAGCATAAAAGGTATATTGCGCTGATCGGGCGCCACCGCCGCAATAAAAATACATTTTTTTATCGGGTGACAGGCCGAGTTCTCTCCAATTGGATTCTGCAATGGTATAAGTTATAAACGACTGATTATTGTCACGTGGGCGTGCAATATCATACCAGTCGCCTATCCATACAGCGGTCGGAATCCGGCCGTATTCTTCAAACCACCAGTAGTATGAATTCGTCTCACCGGTATATTCATCCCAGGCCCGGTCATCAACAATCACCGAATCATGATCGATACCGTCAACAACATCTTCGACGTCTTCGGTCGTTGCCAGGTATTCCAGGTTCCCCTGTGATTCACCAAAATCCGCGACAGGGGCCCAGGCAGTCGGTCCTGTCTCGACCATGTATCCGCCTGCCACCCAGGCATCATATCCGCCGTTCAAAATGCGCACATCATCAACCCCGGCATACAAAAGACCCCAGGCGATTCGTCCCGCGGTCATGGGCGTAATATCGTCGTCCGCGTAAACAACAACGGTCGTATCCTTTGTAATACCCATACTTGCGAAAAGGGCTTGAAGATCCGGAAGCGCTTTTACATAAGACTCACTCGGACTTGCATATCCGTCTCCATACTCGGAGCCTGGGCCGGTTTCTATGGAGTACGTATCCAGAAATATCGCACCCGGGATATGCCCTTCCGTGGCAAAGGGGGTTCCGGTACCGGTAGTGGATACCTCGTTTGTTTCCCATCGCGGCCACCATGATGTAAAGACAACGACATATCCGTTTCCGGGATATGTCGGCGGATTTTCGTCATTAATCAGCTGGTCTACCCAGTCCGGATACACCAGGGCCTGGTAATTGGCCATCTGTTCCATGGGGTAACAGGCGGGACAGTCAACAGAAGCCGTCGCCCAATCCATAATTGAGCCGTCATAATTTGAAGCCCGATCATATCCCATGAGGCGACAGAGGAAATACGCAAAACCACTGCGAATACCGATCGTGCAGTAGGATGCAACCTCCTTGTCTTTTGTTACCCCCCGGGATTCGTACAAATCCTTCATTTCAGTATATGGCAGAAGGGTCTTGTCGGATTGAAAATTCCATTCATACGGGATCTGAACCGCACCGGTAATATGGCCGCCCCGGGCCTCCCCATATAATGTCCAGCCGTTGTATTCCTCATCGGTACGGGTATCGATGATCACGAAATCATTATCACCCATCCGGTTTTTAATATGCGCCCTGGTCGAGGTTGCATCTGAATCTGCCAGCGCTGTAAATGTTGCCCCGGGAAGGACATTAGCGGTTGTCTCCGCCTGGTTGCCGTCAGCTGCCCATTTATCCCAGCCGCCGTTCAAAATACTGACATGACTGCATCCCAGCGACTCAAACATCCAGAACAAACGACCTGACGCGCCCCAGGAGGTGGTGGTATCGTCATAGATAATCATCCGGGACGTCCTGGTCAACCCGGACTGCCCCAGCAAAATCTCAAGTTGCCCGACCGGTAAAAGCATATTATCCGCATCAACGAACGTCTGCCAGCGCAGGTTCAAAGCACCCGGAATATGGCCGTCATTATATGCATCCTCGCTTCTGGCATCCAAAATAATGACATCGGAGGAATTTAAATCATCGGCATCTGCCAGGAGGCTGTCGTTTGGATATCTGCCCGGATCCCCTGTTTCAACCGGACGGGTCGGATCAGCGATCCAGTCGTACCACCCGGAATCCCAGTTCTTAACATCAATATAACCCATCATATAAGCATACCAGCAGGCGAATCCCGATCTCTGGCCGATGGTACAGATAAACGCAATCGTCTTGCTGTCCGTTACGCCAAGCGCTTCCAGCTCGGTCCTGACCTCATCGAAATCACGCAGCATGGCATCTTCGCCGTCAACGCCGCCTTCGATCATACTGAGGTACGGATAATACAAGGAACCGGGAACGCGGCCGGGCGTGCTGATGTATGAATGATAATCGTCCGCGCCGATATATTCGTCCCAGGTACGGGTATCCAGCATGATGGCACCGTCCGGATCATTCATGTAAGTTTCCATATCAGCGGTCGTGGCATTATATTTCGATAATGTCGGATCAGGTATTATTCCGGTGTACGTGACAGGTGTCCTGGCGTTTATTGCGGTTTCAACGGTTCCGCCATATGCCTCCCAGGCGGTCACGCCGCCGTTTAATACGCGTACGTCTTCAACGCCTACACACATCAGCGCCCAGGCAACCCTGCCGTAGAGCGTTGCCCATTTACTGCAGATCACTACGGTCATATCATGCTCAATACCGATTTCTTCCAGTTTGGCCTTCATTTCAGCCGGTGCCTTAAGGTTGCCACCGTCTGGTGTGGTCGGATTTTTTGTTTCTTCCTTATTTAACTCCCACCAGCTCACAGGGATGGCGCCCGGCACGTGACCGGCATCATATCCCCCTCCCCAGTTATCAAGATCAATAATAATATATCCTTTTCCGGGGTAGTCATCAGGCGTTCCCGCTTTCCCGGGATTACCGCCTTTTATCAGCGCATCAACCCAGGCCGGGGTGACCAGCATTTTATGCATTCGTGTGTCATTGGTATTACCATCAATTTTTTTACTGCTGCTGCTACTGCCCCCTGTGCCGATGATGGCCACCAGGCCGATCAGAACAATCAAAAGCATAAAAGTATACCGCAAGATATTAGAAAAATGGACATTTCTCTTCATAGCTGACTCCTTTGTCATAGCCGGGTAGTCCCGGTCAGATTTTTATTACACTAATGAAGCCCTCGAAAACCGGTGCTCAAAAGATGTATGATGCCGTGAAATGTGTAGATTAAGACGTGGAGAGGCAGATTGTCCAATACTAAATATTGATATTAAAAATTTTTAAAATAGTTTTTATCTATAGATACTAAGGCACCATTTTATTCCACTCGGCCGTGCCGCCTTCAAAATTGACTGCCGAAGGAGACCCGGCCATTTGATGGACCAACCAGGCATACCCGGACCTGATACCGCCCGTGCAGTAGTACACGACGGTCCCGTCCGGTTTGATATCATCATTTGCCAGCAGTGATTTTAGTTCGGAACGGCCGATCGGTTGCCGGTGTGGACCGGTAAAAAATTTTTCCCATGAGATATGCACGGAATCAGGAATGCGCCCTTTGATCCACTCAAAAGTCGAACGGGTATCGACCAGCTGATAAGACGATGGATCGTTTCGAATTTCTTGTGCCGAGATGTTAAGCGAGGGGTTAATCTGATAATGATAGACAGATGCCGCTTTATTCAAATTTTTTGCACCGGTTTTCACAGAAAGTCCCTTACCGGTCCAGGCCTGTATACCGCCATTGAGCAGGCGGACCTTGCCCTGATGACCGATCCAGGCCAAGGCCCAGCAGGCCCAACCTTCTCCGCCCCAACTTGTATCGGCGTCTCCGTAAACAACAAGAGCGGCGTTTTCGCTTATTCCCATTTCACCCAGTGCTTCAGCCAGCTGATCGGGCGGAAATGTCCGGTAAGGTATGCCTTTTTCGTCGGTTCTGGTATAGTCCTCCCAGCAAAAGGAAGCTGCTCCGGGTATATGACCGGCCTGCCATTCTTTTTGGGGTCTTGCGTCCAGAATAGTCCAGGCCGAAAGGGTTTGACTCAATTCACCCGTTTCGATTAAACCAAGATCAAATGCCTGAGATTTCCCGGGGACTGCAAAATAAGCTGATAATGCAAAAACAATCGCCATGACAAATGCTTTTCGATATAAAAACGTGTACATAATCAGTCTCCCGCTGATAATTTTTTTGTCCTATTTGATGGCGGCACGGTTGCCGGATTTACGTTTTTCTATTCCCGAGCTGATCGGCTTCAACACCTTGATTATCATACTTCTGGCATTGATTCCTGTTCTGAACAAGCAGATTCAGACAGGCTGGTCTCCCGGTTTCATCCTCCTTGTGTCGGCTATCCTGCGCCTGATGTTTATATGGCGCATTCCCGAGCTTTCGGATGATATTTTCCGGTACCTTTTTGACGGTCTTATGTCCCTCCATGGGAATAATCCCTACGCAGCCGCACCTGCGGATATGCTGACAAAGGCCCCATACCTGCAATCGATGATCTCCCGGATCAACCACCCGCACCTTCCAACCATTTATCCGCCTGCGGCCCAGTTTGTGTTTACCGTAGGCGCCGGTATCGGTGGGATAACGGGCATGAAACTATGTCTGGTCGTGATTGATCTGCTGAGCTGCGCGCTGATAATAATGATCTTAAACAAACTTGAACTCGATCGCGCCAATGCCGTCCTGTATGCCTGGCATCCCCTGCCGGTCATTGAAGTCGCCGCCTCCGGCCACGTTGACGCAGCCGGAATCTTCTTCCTTTATTTAACACTGGCCGTCATTATTTCTCTGAAGATCGGCAGCCGACAGAAAAAAAGCGCGCCTGGCAAAACATTACGGTCTCATTCATCAAAATCATGGGCCTGTTTCGCCGGACTGATATTTGCCCTGGCGGTTTTGACCAAATGGGCGCCTTTAATGTTTCTGCCAGGTATTCTGCTGTTAATACCTTCCGGTTCCAGAAAATTCGCAACCCTTGGTTTTCTATCCGCTGCCATCACAATGATCGCCTTTTTCCTGCCTGAAATTACAAACAGTTTTCATACCCTTTCCGTGTTCACGGCCAACTGGGAATTTTCCGGATTTATCTTCCGTTCACTAAGGGCAATTACCGGCTCCGGGCAAGCGGCCCGGATGTTTATCGTTACAGGATTTACAATTATCTCGGTAATCATCTATGGCCGCTTTCTTAAAACACGCCGGTCACCAGCGCTTTTTCGAACAAGAATGTTATTCAAAACATTTTATTTTCTGTCCATAACGTTCCTGCTGCTGACCCCCACGCTTCATCCCTGGTATGCCCTGTACCTGGCCGCTTTTCTGCCGTTTGCGGCCGGACCCGCCGGAATCGTCTTTTCCTGGTCTGTCTTTCTCGCCTACCGGGTGCTTTTATTGTACGGCGTGACCGGGCAATGGGTTGAAAACGATTTTATTCCGTTTCTTATTTTTATCGGACCGGTAAGCGCGTTTTGCGCCAGCTCAATAATCCGCATGTTGACCGGCAAAAAACATTCGGTTCAGCCCTGATATTTCATGCTTACGGGGGCACGGCACGCCGTGCCCCTACGGCAAGCCGTACCCGGATACCGTACCCGTTTGCGGAACGCAATAATGTAGGGGCACGGCGTGCCGTGCCCTATGGCGTGCCGTGCCCTATCATCGGGCGACCGCGGGTCGCCCCTACAGCGGCCAGCGACACAGCAGAGGGAGCCAGGGGCTCGGGTTCAAGGTGAATCGCCCGGGCTATTATTTTCGGGGTCAGGGCATCTGATATGTGACCGCCACTGACCAGTTTTCCCCGGCGGAAATGTTTTTGCCGTATATCTCTTTACGGTACCCAAGTTCCGTTCCCCAGTTATCGGAAATTTTAAATCCCAGGACCGCTTCCAGTTTACCCAGGTCATAATCATACGTGGCACTTGGATTGTCGCTGAAGGCGGACCTTTTTTCGGCATTGCCCATGCCGTAAGTGCCGTCCAGCTTAATCCGGCCATATAGTTTTTTCGTAAGATCAGCACCGAACTCAAGCAGGTATTTCAGTTCATCAGCCGGCGCTTCTGCCCGGAACCGGTAACCGGATTCGAGGTTCAAGTAGCCCGGGAAATGCGGATACAAGGACTGACCATACAGAAACCGGAATTCATAATCATACTGAGCGTTTCCCAATGGAACCGCGTCGTCTTCATCATAGGCTTCCGGGATCTTGATCAATGTCTGTATCGAGCAAACGCCGCCGTTTTTCTCAAACAGGCGGTATTTGAGCCCCAGTTCCAGGTCCGAAAATCCGCTTGTTTCATTGCTGATCAGGTCATTTTCATATTCCAGCCATTTATGTGACCAGGAACCGATGACCGTCAGGTTGTCGGCCAGACCGTATTCCAGATAAAGACTTATGTTGTCATCGCTGAACTCACCATCGTCGGTAAAATCTTCTTTACTGCCGCCGTTATCAAAATTTTCGTCGGCCGTGTAGTTATTGGCCGTTATTTGTGCGTACAGGCCGCCTTTATCTCGGGTCCAGGCACCGGCAAAGACAGGTCCGGCAATAAAGACCGAGATCAAAGCGCTTAAGAATAAAATTTTTACTGGTCTGTAATCAGACATTTGGGTTTTCTCCTTTTCCAACCATCTTAAGGGCACGGCACGCCGTGCCCCTACATTCATTTGCGTTCTGTATAGGGCATGATACGCGGTCCCCATACATGAATTTTCGTCCTGCACCAAATTATTATTTTCCCCTGGAACGAACATAGCGGTAGACCACGGGCAGCAGCATCACTGCGCCGATTAGGGCGAGACCGACGCCAAAGGCCGGTGAGACCCTGCCCCGGACCAGGTCCGGCAGGGAACTTGAAAATACAATAAAGGCAATGCAGGCCGGCAACATACATATAAACGAAACCACGGCATAATGAAGAAACGGTATAGCGGTCAGCCCGAAGGCATAGTTGAGTAAATTGAAAGGAAAAACAGGTATAAGCCTGGTAAAGGCCACAATTTTCCACCCATGCCGGGACACGCCTTCATCAAGTTTATTCCACCCGGGACCGGTCAGGCGCTGTTTGATCAGATCCCTGGCTGCGTACCGGGCGACTAGAAACGACAGGCTGGCGCCGGATGTGGCGCCGATAATGGCATACACCACACCCCAGAAAGGACCGAACAGAATACCGCCGACCACGGTGATGGGAAGGCCGGGCAGAAACAGGACCGGGGCAATTGTATAAATCAGTATATACAAAATGGGCGCGAATACACCCCAGGATTCAACCCATTGACGAAGGTAGGCCTGATCCAGCAGGCGCGTCCCCCCGGCCATATTAAAAGCGCCGATAACGGCGGCCAGAAACAGCAGAATAAAAATCTGCTTGAAAGGTTTCTTCTTTGAGACCGGATCGGCTGAGAATGATCGTTCCCGCGTGACATCACCGGGCACATGCTTTTTAAAAAATTGTTTGAGACGTAAACGGTTAAGATATGTCAACGGGGATTTGGACACTTTGACCTTGCCTGATTCAACCGCCCCGGGATCTAAGACAGCGTCCAGAATATGACATACAGGCATCTGTTGATTCAGCCTGTCCGCGCATCCGGCGCAGTAGGTCAACAACATCCGGCCGTCTGCTTCCTCCCGGCGCCGGCCTGTCCAGTTGTTGGCTAACGCCGGAGAAACCAATCCGACACAGCCCCCTTCCCCGCAGCAGATGGTGTTGCCGCGCGCATGCAGCATATCCACAATGGAAAAACCTTTTGCCTCGGCCAGTTTTCTGACGGCTTTATGGATCTCTCCCCGTGTTCTGGTGACACAGGGATCATGGATGGATACAACCATACCGTCCTCAATTCGACCGGTATCGGGCAAACCGTTCTGAGCCAGGACTTCATATACGGAAGTAACCTGAAGCGGTTCACCATATTCCTTAAACACGGTATAACAATTGGGACAGGCGGTAATAATCTCTTTAATCCCGTGACCGACCAGAAAAATTTTCATTTCATCCATCATGGCCGAAAAATAATCCGAACGGCCCAGGTCATGTGACGGTTTGCAGCAGCAATCAAGCACCACACCCAGAACAGGATCCGTTTGTTTTAAATGTTCATAGATCGCGATGGTCTGATTCGGCCGGGATCCGGGCAGCGTACAACCGGGGAAAAAGACCGTATGACAGTCCCGGGGAAGACTGTAATAAGAAAATCGCCGGGATGCGCCCCGCCGTTCATAAGACATCAAAACCCCGTGTTCCGGCAACGGCGCCGTGTTACGATCGACCGCCTCTCTTCTCATCTCCAGGAACATTTTTTCCGGTTGCAGCCCGACAGGGCAGACCTGACCGCAAAGCCCGCACAGGCTGCATTCATAGGCCATTAACAACCAGCGGTTTTCAGCAGGATCGTAATTTAAAGCAATCTCACGTGGTGTTCCGTATTGCTCCAGAAAAGCGCACTCCGCCCGGCATTTGGGACAATCGATACAGCGCTGTTTCACATCGTCGATAAGCGTATCAAGCCCCGACCGGAAATCGGACTGACGTTTTTCGTTATTCTGCAGATTTTGATTTTTCATCTTTTCCATATATCATTTTTTTGTTTCATAGGCAGAAAGACCAAATAAGTCAAATTGAAATTATCAATAGCTTTATCCACACCTATACATAATTTCAATGTCGCACAAACCATTAGACAAACACCCGCCGATCATGCTACTTCCACTTTCCATGATTGCCTATTTGATTACGATCGGGGTTGTTTTACACATCATCAGCATGGCCGGGCTGATCGTTTTCGGATGCCACCGGTTATGGCTTCTTTTCTGCTGGTGGCGATCGACCGACGATTTACCGCCCCTGCCCGCGTACCCCGATCGACAGCCTCGCGTAACCATACAGATCCCCTTGTATAATGAACCGTCAGTGGCCGGCAGAATCATTGATGCCGTGGCCGGCATCTCCTGGCCCGCAGAACGACTGGACATACAGTTACTGGACGACTCCACCGATCAGACCAGACATATTGTTGACGACAGGGCCGCCTGCTGGGCGAAACAGGGGCGCTTTATCCAGGTGATTCGACGCAGGTCCAGGGACGGCTATAAAGCCGGCGCTCTGGCCCACGGGTTAAAATATGCAAAAGGTGAGTTTGTTGCCATATTTGATGCTGATTTTGTTCCGCCGGCTGATTTTCTTAAAAAAACCATGCCGTATTTTTCTCGCCCGGATATCGGTATGGTTCAAGCCCGTTGGGGCTTTTTAAACGCCGGATATTCTTTGTTGACACGCATCCAGGCCATGCTGCTGGCCCCCCATTTCAGTGTGGAACATAACGTCCGGTTCAGTCGTTCGCTTTTTTTCAATTTTAACGGCACTGCCGGTATCTGGCGCAAGTCCGCCATTGAAGACGCCGGTGGATGGCAGGCGGATACGGTCACAGAAGACCTGGATATCAGCTACCGGGCCCAGCTGGCCGGCTGGCGATTCGTTTATTTAAACGGCGTTGTGGTTCCATCCGAACTGCCGGTGTTCCTGTCTGATTTTCGCATTCAGCAGCAAAGATGGAGCAAGGGATCTATTCAGACCGCCAGAAAAATTCTGCCCCTGATCTGCAAATCCCGTTTACCTGTCGGTATTAAAATAGAAGCCTTCGCCCATCTGCTGGCAAACCTCTGCTGGCTGTTCGGGTTTTTCGCAACTCTCACGCTTTTCCCGCTGATTTTAAGCCGGGCGGGAATCGGGCCTTACCAGATTATCAGGATCGATATCCCGGTATTTCTTTTCTCCGGCGGCGCTTTCTTGACTTATTATCTGGTTCATATCCTTTCAAACGGTCAAAGAGAATCGCTTCGATACCTGTTGTTTCTCCCGGCATTGAGTATCGGCCTGGCGCCATCTCTTTCGCTGGCGATTGTCAGCGGGCTGTTTTCAAACGGTGGGCACTTCAACCGTACGCCCAAGCTCGGCATCAGGGGAAAGTCAAACCATATAAAAATCGCTTTTACGGGAAAACGCCCCGGGACAGTCGTCTTTTTGATGGACCTGGTGCTGCTCGTTTATACTTTTGCCCCGATCGGGCTGGCCATTGACCGGGGAACCTGGATCGCAATCCCTTTTCTGTTTCTTTTTCCATCGGGGTTCCTGTTGGTCATCGGAAAAAGCCTGCACGAAAGTCTCTTTTCGCGGGTCAGGATTGATTAACCCGAAGATTTCACGAGTCGAATTTAATGCAACCATCCAGGGCCTTGGCCGCCTTCTGCAAGGCACAGGGTTCTGCTATCGTAGGGGCACCCCCCTGTGGTTGCCCTTTTGCCGGGCAGGCACGGGGGCCTGCCCCTACAAAATCCGCGGACGAAATGCAAAACATCAGAAGGGGCAGGGGGATGGTTTAAGTTGATGCACCCGAAGAATAAAATGTTCGGTTAAGCCCGATTGTAGTATTTCCGATACAGCTTGACTGTGTCCGGGTCCGACCACAAACGGCGAATCAGATATGTTGTTACCTGCCTTAAAACCCAGGGCGCATTTCGAAAACCGGTCTTATCCCATCGCCTGGTGGAGACAAGGACGTTGCCGATCAGGTAAATCTGTCGACCCAGCCGATGAAGTCTTATGGAAAATTCCACATCTTCCATCAGGGCGATACCCGGAAACATATCCCGGTCAACAACCGGCTGTCTACGAAAAAACTGGACCTGATCACCGAAACTGATTTTAAAAAATGCGGCCCGGAAGTCATTGGCCAGTTCGATAAACCGGAACCATAATCGGGAAGAATCAAACCGGCAGCCCACGGCGCCGCCGATAACACCGGGATGTTTATTCAGAGCGGCAAGTACCCGGTCAATTTCTTCGGCCGGCAACATAGCATCGGCATGAAGGATCATCACCACATCACCTTTAGCTGCGTCGATGCCGGATTTGATCTGTCCGCCCCGCCCGCCGCCGTCTTCAATCGGTTGATCATGAATAATCACCCGGGCGCCGGATTCTCTCGCCAGTATGCAGGTCCGATCTTCAGACCCGGCATCAATCACAAGCGTTTCCACCACACGCGCATTATCCGAAAAGGCCTGCAAACATCGGACGATATGATTTTCTTCGTTTAAAGTCGGGATAATAATTGATACGGAATGGCAGGGTGATGATGGGAATTTTTTTCTTTTTTCCCTCCATGTTTGAACGTCTTCATATGCGAACAAAAACAAAAAAGGCAATCGTGCCGCCATTTGCGCCCCGACCGGCAGACCATGCGCAACTGTCTTCAGCTTTTCAGCAAGACTATCTTTCATTCATAATCGATTTCTTTTATCAGATCCTGAATCAATTGCTTCAGATCCAAATTATATTTTCCAGCAACGGTCTTTAATGGATCAAACAATGCCTGGCAGCAGATACATTCTCCGGCAATATGATCATATTTTTTAAAAACCGCTTCAGTTGACCGGAACCGGCTGACGATGTCAAGTACGGTCATATCGGGGCTTATTTTTTCGATGTCTTCCATGGCGGTTTTTTCCAGTCGTGTCTAGATAAAAGGGCAACCACAGGGGGTTGCCCCTACGGGTTTGTCCAGGCCGATCATGAGCATTGTAGGGGCAGGCCCCTGTGCCTGCCCAGTAAAAGGGCAACCACAGGGGGTTGCCCCTACGGGTTTGTCCAGGCCGATCATGAGCATTGTAGGGGCAGGCCCCTGTGCCTGCCCAGTAAAAGGGCAACCACAGGGGGTTGCCCCTACGGGTTTGTCCAGGCCGATTATGAGCATTGTAGGGGCAGGCCCCTGTGCCTGCCCGGCAAAGGGCACCCACTGGGGGTTGCCCCTGCATGGCAGAACAATCCGAGAGATATTCTACAGACCAAATGCCACCTGAAATGTAACAATGTCAACGGTATTGGTATCATCATCCACCTGTGACCATTCCAGGGTCAGTTTATTGGCCGGACCTTTTAAATAATAGTTACACCCGACCCCGTAAACGGTCGTATCATCCGTGCCGGGATCGTCGGGCATGATGGTTTCGTAATGCGCGAAAGGTTGAATATTACCGGCCAGCAGCACACCGGCTTTGGCCGTGAAAATATCCCCGTCCGTTCCGGAAGTCAGGTCGGACCAGGTCACGCTGTTGACAATATTATCAAGCCAGATATAGGCAAACTCGGCTGTAATGGCGCAGGCTTCCATGGGGATGTCCAGATGAATGTCTGCAGTAAACCCCGTGTAGTCCTCTTTGTTACCGCCCATCATCAGGTCCGGCTGATAATCAAAACCGCCCCCGATAGCAACGATATTCTTTTTACCCAGATAAGTACCGCCATTAAACCAGGCTGTCTCAGTGTCAAACAGGTTCAGGCTCAAGCGACCGGCCAGCCGGATCTTATCATCCGGATTAACCGTGCTGTTTTCTACGCCTTCTCCAACCATCAGGCGGTACTGCAGTTTATCTTCCAGCACATTACCCCAGAGGGTAACACTGTCATCCCGTCCCACCTTTGTGGGGTACAGAATGCCGCTGCGCAGTCCGCCCTGGCCCCAGTCCAGTTCGGTCGTCAGCAAAGACTTGGTGGAAGTGGTGCCGTAGTTCCGGGTGAAGGGCACATACATTCGCCCGACCTGGATCATAAAATCATCTCCCAGCAGTTTATAATTGACCCAGCCGTCCCGCAAGGCCAGCCCTGTGCCCAGGCCCATGCCGGAATTATCCAAACCTTCCTGGCCGATCCGGTCCCCGGCGTAATGAACAAAAAAACTGATTTTCGGTGTCACGGTTCCACTGACGCTGAAATAAGTGCGGCGCACCATGAAATCATTCAGCTCGTCATCCCATTCACCATCTCCGTCACGGTCATAATCTCCTACATACTGATACCAGGCCTGTCCCCAGAAGCCCACATTCAAACTCATATCACCGTCTTTATACACTTCCACGGCTCCGGCCAGCGATGGCAATAACATTGCCCCGATACAGAAAAACACCAGCTTTTTCAACATGTCTCCCTCTCCTTTGTTTTGTTTAAAATGGTATTATGTTTATCCTCATTAAGAAAAGACGCGGCGCATTCGGAAAGGCACCGGATAATATCGATCACTTGTGAACCGGGATCAGGACGGGCCGTCTCTCCGGCCAGGCGGCTGATGGCAGAAGCATGGCAGCAGGCGATGGGAATCTCATATCCCAGACCGGTCAGAGCCGCCACCAGCCCGGTCAGAATGTCCCCGGTTCCGCCGATGGCTTCCAGGACCGCCACCATAGGTTCGGATACGGCCTGAATGATTCCATCAGCATCCGCCAATACATCCTGTTCACCCTTGATTAACAGGTACCGGGCGGCGTTTTGGTATTGATAGGCCCTTGCAATCAACTCCGGAACACGATTTGATTCATGAAATATAAACCCCCGTGTATAAAATGGATGGGGCGCGGATTCATCGGCCAGAAAAGCCAGTTCACCGATATCCGGTGTAAAAATATCGTAAAAATCGGCATACCCGCTCATTTTGGCGGCATACATGAATCCGGCATCCGCAATGACGACCGGGCGGGGCGACATTTTCTCCATGGCCAGCATGACCCGGTTATGCCAGTCGACGTCCGGTTGAATATAATGAAAGGTCAGGCTGCCAAACTTTTGGGACGGCAGATCGGCTTCCAGATGGCTATAAAGTTTCCGGCTGCCGGCACCGGTCCCGATGTCACCGACCAGGTACGCGAACGGGGGCGGCGCGTTGAAATAATCACAGATATTGACCGCAGCGGCCAGCAAGGCCGGTGTACCCCGGTTAACGGCAAGACGGTGGCCATTGATCTCAAGCATCCGACCGGACAAGGCGACCTGCCCGCAGGTTAAAGGGAACTGCTGATCCGGGACTGTACCGACTACGGCGAACATTGGCGCTCCATTTCCTCATAAGCCAGTTGCAGCGCGTACCCGCACAAGGTATGCCCGATACTGCGGGGAGACGGCGCTTCATCCAGGCTTTTGCCGACCATCTCGGCGGCCAGATAAGGCACATCCGGACATCCGCCACCGGAAATATTGACCACGGTCCGGGTTTCTTTTTCCACTGTGATTTTCATATTCGCGGCCCGGACCATCAGAAACCGGCCATAATCGGTGGTAAAAAAAATATCGACCGGCTCCAGCAGCGGGCTGGAGACAGGCACGATCTGAAGCGGAGCAATCTGGCCTGATTCCAGGACCCGCAGAATCTCGAGTTCCTCGATCAGGGGAAATTCAATCACCAGGTCACAACCGGTCCGGATTTCCGGCGGCGGGCCCATGACCCGTATTTTCCACCCGTTTTTGGCAAGCAGGTTTTCCGCCTGGATCACTTCGCTGGTGTTCTCAAATACCAGGATACCGCGATCCTTCAAACCGGCAACACCGGCCGACGGCTTCTTTTTGAAAAAATCAAAAATCCCCACACCTTACCCCTTGCGGATCTCAAGCCGATAGGTTTCATCTTCAGAGGTAATACCAGCCACCTGCCATCCCTGGCTCTCAACCGCCCGGCTGACATTCTCTTTTGAGGCCTCGGTATCCACCAGCACCAGAAATTCATCGGCAGTTGCCTTTTTTAAAGCATCTACGGTCATTAACACCGGTTGCGGGCAGGACAGCCCCCGGGCGTCGATTGTTTCCATATTATTTCTCCTTCTTGTTCGTGTTGGTATATCTTGTTCGTGATCAATGAAACCACTGTCAGGGCGACCGGCGGGCCGCCCCTACTTCTGCTTAACAGTGAAACCGATGACCACACATACAACCAGGCCGATCACTACCGCGGCCAACCCATGAGGACCGATGCCCTTTGGTGAACTGGCCAAACCGAAATTATGGGCAAAAGCGGCCCCGGCCACCATGCCGACGACAAAAATGCCGGCGTCCGTGTCCCCTTCCCCGGATAAAAACAACTGTCGGCCGGGACATCCACCGGCCAGGGCAAAGGCCAGGCCGGCCAGGACCATGCCCAACGCATTCCAGACATGCTGGGTATGCGCCACCGGTTGGCCTTCGAACCCGGGTTTGAACTGCCCCAGGATCAAGTTGGTGACGAACGCGAAAACAATCAGGGCCACAACACCTGAAAACAGATGAATCTGTTTGAACAGAATCAGATCGCGGAAAGCGCCCATGGTGCAGAACCGGCTCCGCTGGGCGAAAAAACCGATCACCAGACCGACCAAAATAGAGATAATCAGGGGGGCGTGCATGGCGCCCGGACCTTTTGAGCTGTAAAACAATACCCCGCTCTGGGCTTCCCCTTCCGCCTGGGGATAAATCAGCATGAGCAGTAAAAACCCGATGGCCAGAACCGGCAGAATCAATCCCGCGGCCGGAGAGAATTTATGGGTCCGACCGAGGTTGTACCCGCTTTTTAAAAACCGGGTGCCGATCCAGACACCAATTACAAGGCCGAACAGACCGAGAATCGCGTTCCAGTCGCCACCGGCCAGACGCAGCATGGCCCGCCAGGGGCACCCCAGAAAAACCAGGGCGCCGATCATGGCAAAAGCCCCAAGGATAAAACGAACCAGCGGGGAGGATCCGCCCCTTGGTCTGAATTCTTTAAAAATAAGGGCTGCAACCAGGGAACCGATGACAAACCCGATAATCTCCGGCCGCATATACTGGACCACGCCGGCCCGATGCAAACCCAGGGCACCGGTAATATCCCTGACAAAACAGGCCACGCAGATCCCCATATTCCCCGGGTTACCCCAGTACTGCAACAGCGCGGCGATGACGCCGATAAAAGCGCCTACACCGATGATCCCCCACCGTGTCGCAAAAACATTCTTCATTACACCACCCTCTCCTTTATAAATTTCATTTCAAACATAAAAGTGCACAAAAGGCCGTTGCAGCCGACATTTGTGACCTGAATTATTAACCATAATGTTGCGTTTACAAATAAGTAAAATAGTAAATTTCTATATATTAGCATCGACCGATCAGGATTATCTATGGGCCGCAATCGGGAAATCCATGACAACCGTCCAAAAAGAAAAAGGGGTTTGCCATCAAAGCGAATTCTGATATTGGTATAGATTAACGTTAAAATTCGGTTTTATGATAAACGGATATATCAAAAATATGATGCAACCGAAGGGAAAACAACATGAGCAAACACACCGTCTCCATCGTCAAATATGAAGAACCGGGTAAATCCGTTCGCCGGGCCGTGGAACTGGCCGGTGGTCTGGACCACCTGCCTGCCGATGCCAACGTCTTTATCAAGCCCAACATCGTTTTCTGGACCAAGTCGGTTCAGTTTCCCAAGTGGGGCGTCATCACCACTTCCCGGGTGATCGAAGATATCGTGGTGATGTTAAAGGAACGCGGCGTAAAAAGCATCACCATCGGCGAAGGTATTGTCGTGACCGACCCCAGGGACACCGAGACCCCGGCCCATGCTTTTAAAACACTGGGATATGGAACGTTGAAAAAGAAATACGGGGTCGAATCCGTCAACGTGCTGGAAGCGCCTTTTAAAAAAGTCGATCTTGGAGACGGTATCGAGCTTAATTTCAACGCCCAGGCCATGG
The DNA here is from genome assembly GCA_963674745.2 of Desulfosudaceae bacterium. Classification (GTDB taxonomy): domain Bacteria; phylum Desulfobacterota; class Desulfobacteria; order Desulfobacterales; family Desulfosudaceae; genus JBFMDX01. The sequence goes on from CAXXDV010000003.1 coordinate 1,818,084, forward strand.
AAAGTGATTTTCTGGTGGATATACCGGCCATGAAAACCCACAACCAGACCACGGTCAGCCTGGGCATCAAAAACCTCAAGGGCCTGATCGACTTTAAATCCAGAAAAAAGTGCCATAATGCCGACCCGGAAAAGGACCTTTATTTCATGATCGCCCGGCTGGCAGACCCCATGCCGCCCATGCTGACGGTTCTCGACGGTATTTATACCATAGAACGCGGGCCCGGATTCGACGGCAAAATGCGGCGCAGCAATCTTTTGCTGGCTTCACGTGATGTGTTTTCAGCCGATATCGTGGGGGCCAAAGTACTGGGCCATGACGCGGCCGATATTCCTTACCTGGTTCACGCGGCCGACAACCGCAACCGGCCGACTGACCTGTCCGACATCGAGGTAGTCGGCGAAACCATCGACGATGTTGCCTCTTATCACGAATTTGATTTCGCTTACCAGGAGGACGAAGACGCCTGCCTGCCGACGCCCATGGCCAAAGGCGGGCTCAAAGGCATCTACTACCGTAAATTCGACACTTCCATGTGCACCTACTGTTCCGGTGTCAACGGGCTCATTTTGCAGGCCATCCGTTATGCCTGGAAAGGCGAGCCCTGGGACCACATCGAAGTGCTGACCGGGAAAATGATGAAACCCACACCGGGCATGAAAAAAACCATCCTGGTGGGCAAATGCATGTACGAAGCACACCGCAATAACCCGGATATCCAGGAAATGATCGCCATCAAGGGCTGCCCGCCCAAGCCGGAGAACATTTACAAGGCCCTGACCCAGGCGGGTTTTGATGTCAATGCCGACCTGTTTGACAAGTTTGACGAGCTGCCGGCTTTTTTCATGAGCCGCTACGCCGACAAACCGGAATTCGAGGAAGCCTTTTTCCAGGTAAAATAACGTATCCGGCCTAGATTACCCGGCAAGGGTAAAGGGCGATCTTGGGATCATCCGTCATGAGGGGATAGCTGTTCGCCATACTCTGTGCGATAAGCATTCGATCAAAAGGATCTTCATGATGGAACGGCATGTCCTTGAGCAATAAGGCTGCTTCCGCGGAAAAATCAAGAAGCGCAAACCCGCTTTCACCGGCCATGGCCACCGGGTCAAAGTCCATCGCAAGCTTTCCGACTGACGCTTTTATCATGAGTTCTGCAATGGTGACAGCGCTGACATATATCGTATTTGACAAATCTTCCAATATCGATCGTTTGGTATCGTCTATTCTGCCCGGATCGGATAATGCCCAGAGAAAAATATGAGTATCAATAATGATGTTCATTGATCGTCACCATAAAACATGGCTGTGATATCAGCATCCTCATTCATTATATTATCCGGAGCCGTAAATTTTCCCGCCAGCAGACCGAGCTTTCTTTTGCCTTCAGGTTTGTGAATGACCAGATCCACAAGCGGCAGGTTGTTCTTGGCGATAACGACCTTCTCTCCACGGTAAACAAGCGCAACCAGTTTGGAAAGATTAGTTTTTGCTTCTGAAATATTAACGATCTTCATGGCAACCTCACTGTTTTTGACCCGACAAGGCCAACTTGGTCTTGTCAGGTCAAGTATACCTAAAAAGGTCAACTCTGGTCAATAATATTCTGAGGTCATTTACAAAGTCATTAAATCTCCAGGACCAGCCCCACCGGGCAATGATCCGAGCCGAAAACAGTATTGTCGATAAAGGCGTCCTTGAGCCAGCCTTTGGACACGATATCTTCGGTTACAAAGAAATAATCGATACGCCACCCGACATTCCGGTCCCGGGCTTTGAAGCGATAGGTCCACCACGAATACTTGACAGTATCCGGATACAGATGCCGGAACGTATCCACATAACCGTCGTCGATTATCCGGTCCAGCCAGTCCCGCTCGATCCGCATAAAGCCTGATGTTTTCTCATTAGCCTTGGGGTTTTTCAGATCGATCTCGTTGTGAGCGGTATTATAATCCCCGCAGATCACCAGGCTCCGCCCCTGCTTGCGGTATTCATCCGCATAAGCAAAAAAATCACGATAAAAATCAAGCTTATATGTGAGCCGCTCGTCACTCATCTGACCGTTGGGAAAATAAATGTTAAAATAAATAAAATCGCCCAGATCCAGCTCAAGGATACGCCCTTCATTATCGTATTCCGGCCGGCCGATGCCGGTTTTAACCTTTTGAGCCGCCATCCGGGAATATGCGGCCACCCCACTGTATCCTTTTTTTACCGAGGCATAAGACCAGAAAGAGTCGTAGCCGTCAATGCTCGCCATTTCATCAGTGACCTGGGCTTCCTGCAGCTTGGTTTCCTGTATCCCGACCACATCGGCATCCAGGCTTTTAAAGGTCTCTAAAAACCCTTTTCCCATAACCGCCCTCAGACCGTTGACGTTCCAGGATACCAGTTTAATCTTTCGTTTGGCCATTCGATCCCCTTGTTCGTCTATTGCAGGTTGGCTGTTCTTTTGACACCATTATCCATACCATGTAAAATGGTAAAAGTTCAAATTATCAATCGGATCGTTTTTTCTTGTATTCGGCTCTCAAACCACCACACTTAAAAATCCAACGGGCTCTTAACCCCCATCCGATTTTTCGGGCCACAAAGTACCGAACCTGCTCTTTCGAAACGATTGACTTTGAAAACAAACAATTACTGAACTCTTCCATAGTTCCGCCCTGAACCTGAAAACAAATTGATAAGTAAAACCAAAATTATCGAGAAGTTCCGACTAAGACACCCATATGGCACGAAAACAAGAATGGCAAAACTATTAAAATTTAGCCTTATTTAATATAAAATATTGATTTCTATTTATTTATCTGTACAAATAGAGCTTAACATAATTCGCTTGTAATTAATAAAAGTTATAGCTAATTATATCCATGGGGGATGTAATCGAGAAATTCTATCTAATAACATTGTTATATTTATTAATCATCGAATAGATTTATGAGAAGATAAAATCGATTTAATTACCAAAAAAATAGAAAAATTTGATCTTAAAAAATGAAAATGGAAAATGATTCACCAATACTCGTATCTATTTTGATTATTATAGCTGTTCTATCAACTGTGTTAATATGTTTTGGAGATGTCTTTCTCGCTATTTGTTTGGAAGGAATAGGGACCGGGGTTGTATTGATTATATATCTTATAAAAATTAAATTCTTTTCTCGTAAATCAGATGAGCTGACTAATAAAATATGAATATAACAACGCCACCCACACGGACTCGCAGGGGCGGGCTTCTTTTGTCCTGGCATAGTTTGGTGTTGAACTCACTTTAGCGAAGTCTGCAACCCCTCCTCGCCGGTGGTGGCGGACGTTGTGCCTACAAGAAGAAGGCGTTATGGAAAACACCAAATCAAAGATTTCAAGCTCATCTGAAAACAGTTTAGAGGTTTTGCCACCTTCAAAAAATGGAAAAGGCATAGTGATACTTGGTGGTATTATCACTTTTTTCGGATGTATGATTTTATTTATCCCGATTGTTCATATCTTGCCTGAAGGATTCAAAAGGCAATACACGCCGGTAATCGTTATTGGAGCACTTGTGTTGATGATAGGCATAGGATTGATACGAAGATATTACTGGGCCTGGATTGCAAGTATCTGCATCTTTACATTAAGTGTTGCGAGCAGTATCATTAACATTGCGACAAGGCATGATCAAAAGGCCATTTCAAATGCAATAATTGCTTTGCTTATATTAATTGCTTTAGCCAAATTCAAAAATCAGATAAAACGCAAGCATTAGTATTTTAGACATAATTTATTTTGGCACAACAAGGCCGCGCAAAGGAGAGCCAGGGCATTCGGTTTTGAAAAGTCGGGGGAGAACGAACATTAACCATCTTTAAGGCAAGTCAGTGGAAGCCCTGGCTCCCATTGGCGGCCGACGTTATATGCAAAATGGAATGAACAAAAATACACAAATTTATTACAGCTTTTATAGCCTTTTTCTTGGTATATTTATTTCATCTGGAATTCTATTTTGGACAAATAAATTAAATTGGTTGTTCATCGTATTTTTGGGCTTTTTTTGTTTTATCCTTACTTACTTTTTTTTGAACAAACTATCCATTGTGATAATTAGTAGCTTTTTATTAGCGTTTTTCTGGGCAATTACTGCACCAGGCTGGATCGATTCAAATGATCCCAACAGTTATGAGCGCGTTAATCTATTAGGGTATTTTGCTGGTTTTTGCTTTTTGATTTTTATTGTGAGTGTTGTCCTGTCACTGACGAAACGTATAGTATCTCGATATAGCATTTCAGAAAATATTGATGAAAAAAACAATAATTCAGGGAGCATATAACAAGGCCGCGCAAAGGATCGCCAGGGCACTCGGCTTTTGAACATTCGGGGGAAATCGAAAATAAAACATCTTTAAGGCAAGTCAGTGGAAGCCCTGGCTCCCATTGGCGGCCGCCGTTGTGTGTATAAAGAATATGCGATGGGCAACAAAGCAAAAGTAAAAATCAACAATGAATGTAAACTCAAATACAAACCAGATCATATATACGTCATCAATAAGATATTAGAAAAAATCCCTGACAAATATCTTGAAGGCCTTGAAGAAATAAACTTCTATGACGATGAAAAATATCCAATTGTTCGATATGCGAAAGGGAAACCTTTTTCGAGACCATCACGAATTGATGTGTTTATGGGAGGAGTTGCTTCATCACAGAAATATTCTTTGATGCACTTTAATATTGCGATTAATCCTACAATTGTGCAGCACATTGTTCAATACCTACAGCCAAAATCAAAGGATCAGGAGATCTTATCTTATAAAAGTGGCAGGTATGATCCAAATTGGCTATACTTGGGAGCTTGGAGCCCACTATTGATCCCAATTAGTGTGGGACGGTTCATGTACAATAAAGTAGCATTATTTCGATCATTGACAGATGCTAAAATTAAACACTTACTCAATAAAAAAAATTAAGAATCACACAACAACGCCACTCACACAGACTCGCAGGGGCGCCCTGCCTTAGTTTTTGCATGGTGTGGCGTTGAACTAACATTTAAGGAGTCCGCAACCCCTGCTCGCCGGTGGTGGCGGACGTTATGCCTATAAAATGTTTTAGAAAATTACACAAAGTGATTGGGGGAATATGAAAATACTATTTATAATTTCCACTGACGATGCAGAAACATCATATAATGCTATGCGCTTAGCAAATGTCGCTGTGAACAAGGGTGATGAGGTTAGCGTTTTCATGCTTGGCAAAGGCGTTCTTTTTGAGAAAACCAGCAACGATCAATTTAATGTCATTGAACAGGTCAACCAATTCGAAGGGGATTTTTATGTCTGAGGGGTGTGCATGAAATCCCACGGTCTGGAGGGATCAAGCTCATGTCCCATCGCTTGGATGGATGACCTTTATGAATTGTCAATGGAAGCTGAGAAGGTTTTAACTTTTTAAATAACAGAATAATGGCATAACCATCAAGCTCAAGTGGACAGCAAGGGCACTCGGGTTTTGAAAAATCTGGTGAAATTGAACAACCATAATCTTTAACCAAGTTGGTGGAAGCCCTTGCTGCCATTGGCTTGAGACGTTGTGTGCTTGGGATTTGAGCCTATATGCAAATCATTTATGACAAAGTGTCCACCGATTATATATATCCATTGGGCGCTCGATCGGACATAGATGAATTAAAGGGCAAAATTGACGATCACCTTTTAAATAAAATTTCAAAAATTCGATTTGGCTGTAATTTAAAAACAACCCAGGAAGCCCGTCTTGTTCAACGAGGCGAAAAATTTGAAATTAGGATTAATTTTTGCCTCAAAGAATACAGATCCCCGATAATCACAGACAAAAAGGATTGGCTGCAGACCATTGAAAAGTTTGGCGGAAAACCTGATCCCAAAAGAAATACTGTACAGTGGAGCTTAGAAAGTGCTAAAAAATATTCATTATTTCTATTGATGCATGAGATAGGCCACATAGTATATTGTTTTAAGCACTTCGGCGGAAAGCTTACAAATAGAAAAGGTTCAAGCACTGAAGAAAAATGGTGTGAGGACTATGCTTTAAATAAAATCAATAAAATCTAAAAGCGGCACACAACAATCAAGCCCAAGTGGACAGCAAGGGCAGTCGGGTTTTGAAAAACCGGGGGAAATTGAATAACCAAAACATTTAATCAAGTTGGTGGAAGCCCTTGCTGCCATTGGCTTGAGACGTTAGCCCTCGTAAAACGTATTGTGTGTTCGAAATTTAAAATACATGAAAACAGATCCTGAAAATGAAAAATGCTCAATTTGCAATTCATCCAGAATTATCAATGGATGCATAAATGATGGTGTAAGCAGGTCATTTTATATATTATATTTCGATATAGGCAATTCCAAATTTTTGAAAGGTCATTCAGGTGCTTCATTGAAAATTAATCCCTCTTTTAAAACCTGTCCCGATTGTGGTCTTATTTGGAAAAAGATTGAAAAGACACGGGTTCGAGATTTTATTTCACGCTCTTCAAAAAACAAAAGAGTGATCGAAAGAAAGAACAATCCTGGTTTATATGGGAATTGTGTAAATTGTAAATCCCAAAATATAATTTCTGGAAACTTTTATATTCTCCTACATTTAAGAAAATCGTTTAAAAAAAGGGACGCTATTTACTTTGATCCAGGACATTTGAAAATATTTAGCTTTGCATGGAAACGAGGAGTTAAGGTTAATAGGCCGATAAAATGCTGTGAAGATTGTGGTTATATCTTTTCAGAGATAGACAAAGATGAATTTAAAAGATTCACCACAAAACATTGTAAAAGTGACTTTTTTAATTTTTTGTATGAATAAATTAAGGGCTAACCATTCAGCCCAGTAGGACCGCCAGGGCACTCGGGTTTTGAACAGCCGTGCTGAAATGAGAATCAGCCGACTTTAAGTCAGTCAGAGAAAGCCCTGGCGCCCTCTGGCTGAAGACGTTGGGCGTAAAGAAGGATATCGAATGAATCAGAACATATTTACAATTCGGATCCCTGAAGAGGACGAAGTTTTTTCATTCAAGGTCGCCTCAGCCGAAATTTCAGCTTCTATAAAAGATGGTTCATTGGAGTTTGGAATAAATGTGTTTGCTGAAGAGAAAGAATTTGAAGAAGGAAATTTTGCTGAGCCATTTGCTTCATTGGGAAGCGTCATCCTCCCTTTTAATAATATCGAAGAGATGTTCACAAAAGGTATTGATATCGCGAATGGGTACGATGAGGAAAGCCCTTACTCACCTCATGATATGTATTTAACTGACCTATACTTTCTTGAGCATCTCGTTCTCAATAACAACATAATCGAATTCAGTAATTTCACAGGGGAAACGGTAGAAGTACGATGGACTGGCACTGCGAGCGAACATCCTGGAAGTGATGATAATCTGATTATTGAGCTTATAGCAAAAGCTAAAATATCTTTTGATGAAGAATTTATTCGACCGTATTGATTAATTATATCGCCCAACAACGCCACTCACCCGGACTCGCAGGGGCGCGCGGCCTTGGGTTTGGCATAGTTTGGTGTTGAACGTACATTAAAAAAAGTCTGTACCCCCTGCTCGCCGGTGGTGGCAGACGTTATGCAGAATCAATTTATGACTGACACTGCTTCAAAGAGAATTTTTATTATTATCTCATCAATAATATTGATACCTACTCCTGCCTTCATACTCTTCAAAGCCCTGCCGGCGATAAGCTTATCTGAAAATTTTTGGGAATATTTCGATCATATTTCCGGCTTATGCCTTTTTGGATTTCTGTGGACTGGTTTCTTTATCTATTTGTTCCTTGGCCCTTGGTTACTCAAAAAATATGGGAAAAGAACTTTTACAGAAAGCTATGTATTATATTATTGGAAAAATTTTGAATCAGAATTAAAAGACATTGCACCTTCTATTAACGATTCATCTATTAAAATTACTTTTGCGATATTAAAAATCTGGAAGATAGGGATAGTGATAAGTATTATATTGAAATTATTCTCTGTATTTATAAATGCATAACAAGGCAGCCCAAGAAGACATCCAGGGCTAAGGCGTTTTTGAACAACCGGGGATTATTGAACAGTAAACAACTTCAAGGAAGGCGGTGGAAGCCCTGGCTGCTTTTGGCTGCCGCCGTTGTGCGTATAAAACGCTTTTTGGAAAATCGAGCTACTCGATAATTTTTGGCAGGATGAATTTGAAACAAAGGGGAAAAAAGATATATTTTTCATCTTTGCGAATGAACCACCGGCATCGATCAGATCATGCGTTTCTGATCAGCCAGAAATTGGATTTTTTGAATTCGCCAGTCAATCCGGAAAAGATGAAAAACGGTTTCTGTACTTTTTTGCAAAACTTTGTAACGAAAAGCCCTGCAAATTTTTGTGAATCACTATAAAATATATTTTCGCACAACCAAGCAGCCCAAATGACAGCCAGGGCACTCGGGTTCGAAAATTCGGGGAAAATTGAACATTAACCATCTTTAAGGCAGTCGGAGAAAGCCCTGGCTACTTTGGCTGCAGACGTTAAGTGCATAAAAGAATGAGTGAACGTATTCTCTGTATCGTTCCACAGATAAATTATGACAAAATGACAAGATCTGTTGGTGATTTGGTGTTTACAAACCATAGGTGTATATTTTTAAGAACGCTATATGCTGCTGACATATTATCTATTTACTGGATATCTTTGCCTTTTATAAAGAGCAAGAAGAGATCATTATCAATAAAGTCCATGACTATTAATGAGATTTTAGAAAGCAATTATCCAAAAAAAACAATCGAATATATAGCTGTTCAATCAATTTCTTATCGACAAAGTATCTTTAGATCTTCTTTTATTCTCTTTGACTTGGATAATGGAAAAACAATGAGGTTTTGGGGAAAAAATAAAAGCATTAAGCATTTTTCAAAAGTCGCACAAGAGATAAATACAATAATAAAAGATACTAAATTAGGCACTTAACCACGCCACCCACACGGACTCGCAGGGGCGGGCTGCTTTTGTCCTGGCAAAGTTTGGTGTTAAACTCACTTTAGCGAAATCCGCAACCCCTGCTCGCCGGTGGTGGCGGACGTTATGCAGAATCAATTTATGACTGACACTGCTTCAAAGAGAATTTTTATTATTATCTCATCAATAATATTGATACCTACTCCTGCCATCATACTCTTCAAAGCCCTGCCGGCGATAAGCTTATCTGAAAATTTTTGGGAATATTTCGATCATATTTCCGGCTTATGCCTTTTTGGATTTCTGTGGACTGGTTTCTTTATCTATTTGTTCCTTGGCCCTTGGTTACTCAAAAAATATGGGAAAAGATCTTTTACAGAAAGCTATGTATTATATTATTGGAAAAATTTTGAATCAGAATTAAAAGACATTGCACCTTCTATTAACGATTCATCTATTAAAATTACTTTTGCGATATTAAAAATCTGGAAGATAGGGATACTGATAAGTATTATATTGAAATTATTCTCTGTATTTATAAATGCATAACAAGGCAGCCCAAGAAGACATCCAGGGCTAAGGCGTTTTTGAACAACCGGGGATTATTGAACAGTAAACAACTTCAAGGAAGGCGGTGGAAGCCCTGGCTGCTTTTGGCTGCCGCCGTTAAGTGCACTGAATCTGTACGGGAAACAAATAAAAAAAAGAATTTTGGCTGAATTCGACATTCATTGCCAAAATTGTAATTGTCACCAAGTTGATATTTTTGTCCAGTAAAGATAAATTGTAATTTCGAACTGGCGCGGCCAAATGATAATGCGCCTTTATTTGTCCGGATGAAAAGAGACCTACCCGTTTTCATAAGTTCATGATGGACAAGGCGTAAAAAGAAAAATATCATTTTATTTTATTTGCCCATGCTGTCGTTTAAGTCTTTCTGAATAATGCGGGCACTTAACCAAGCAGCCCAAATGATAGCCAGGGCATTCGGCTTTTGAACATTCGGGGGAAATTGAACATCAACCACCTTAAAGTCAGTCACTGGAAGCCCTGGCTACTTTGGCTGCAGACGTTGGGCATCGAAGATGAAATACTTCTTCATAGCCACTTTTTTAATATTTTTTGCATGTGGATGCGAGAACTCCAATTCTACCTCACAGCCTCCACCAAAGGGATCTCTGTCTAATCATGAATTTGATGCGCAAGCATCTATATTGCTGGCAGGAAAATGGATTAACCACGATGAATATGAAGCCAGTGAAAAATGGTCGGAGCTTCACAATACTGTAGACTTTGACAATGATATTGAAGTTAAACGTTGGCTAGACTTACAAAAACAAATCTTAATAAACGCCAGTATGCCTGTAGGAATAAAACGTTCTGCCATTCAAGAGTTCTATCTGCACCTCGATCATTCATATGAGTATGAAGCATGGTTTAAGCGGTGCAAGGATACAGGCTTCTTTAAAGATTTATTTATCGACCAAAATGTTGATATTATAATTAATGCAATTAATAAAATGAAAAAAGAGCCCAACAATTCAGCCCAGTAGGATCGCCAGGGCACTCGGGTTTTGAATTTTTGAGAGAACTGGGCATTAACCACCTTTAAGCAAGTCGGAGTAAGCCCTGGCGCCCTCTGGCTGAAGACGTTGGAAGCAAAGGTAAATTAGTGGGCAAAGCATCTCGATTAAAAAAGATGAGACGAATACAGGGTGCCCAATTTGAGAAAAAGAGAGATATAAAATCAGTTATAAGGCAGGTGACCTGGTTCAATATTTTGTGTGGGGCGTTTTTTATCCTTGTCGGCAGTATGTTTATTTTTGAAGGTATTGAGGCTTATAAAACTGGGGCTTTAATCCCTGGGACTTTCAAAGTTCCGCCTATGACAGGTCCGCAATCAATCTTAGCCGGATCTCTTATTGCTATTTTCGGTATATTTTTTGGTGGATATGAAATTTATAAAATTAAAAAAACGAAATAGAAAACGCTTCCAACAACGCCACTCACACGGACTCGCAGGGGCGGGCTGCCTTTGTCTTGGCATAGTTTGGTGTTGAACTAACTTTAGCGAAGTCCGCAATCCCTGCTCGCCGGTGGTGGCGGACGTTAAGTGCACTAAATCTGTACGTGGAAAAAATAAAAAAAAGAATTTTGGCTGAAATCGCCATTCGTTGCCAAAATGGTAATTGTCACCAAGTTGATATTTTTGTCCAGTAAAGATAAATTGTAATTTCGAACTGGCGTGGCCAAATGATAATGCGCCTTTATTTGTCCGGATGAAAAGAGACCTACCCGTTTTCATAAGTTCATGATGGACAAGGCGTAAAAAGAAAAATATCATTTTATTTTATTTGCCCATGCTGTCGTTAAAGTCTTTCTGAATAATGCGGGCACTTAACCAAGCAGCCCAAATGATAGCCAGGGCATTCGGGTTTTGAACATTCGGGGGAAATTGAACGTCAACCACCTTAAAGTCAGTCACTGGAAGCCCTGGCTACTTTGGCTGCAAACGTTATATGCAATATGAATGATACAAATATCAAAAATTTGAAAGAAGCTGTTGGCTTGGCATGTGACGCATCGTACACGCCAAATATTTTGAAGGGGAGAGATATTATTCTCTCAATGCCAAAGAAATGGGTTCTTGAAAATATCGAAAATGTTGCGGCGGAAACGCTGAACTTATCCGACGAATGGCATTTTAGGCGGCTTCTGGAAGTTTACGAAACCCTTGATCAAGATTTGGTTACAAAATTAGTTGAGTTTGGTCTTAAAAGCACAAACGAAGAAATCGTTGAAGCCGCAACTGATTTTAAGAAATAATATTTTTGCATATAACAACGCCACCCACACGGACTCGCAGGGGCGGCCTGCCTTAGTTTTTGCATAGTGTGGTGTTGAACTAACATTTAAGAAGTCCGCAAACCCTGCTCGCCGGTGGTGGCGGACGTTGTGTGCTTGGGATTTGAGCCTATATGCAAATCATTTATGACAAAGTGTCCACCGATTATATATATCCATTGGGCGCTCGATCGGACATAGATGAATTAAAGGGCAAAATTGACGATCACCTTTTAAATAAAATTTCAAAAATTCGATTTGGCTGTAATTTAAAAACAACCCAGGAAGCCCGTCTTGTTCAACGAGGCGAAAAATTTGAAATTAGGATTAATTTTTGCCTCAAAGAATACAGATCCCCGATAATCACAGACAAAAAGGATTGGCTGCAGACCATTGAAAAGTTTGGCGGAAAACCTGATCCCAAAAGAAATACTGTACAGTGGAGCTTAGAAAGTGCTAAAAAATATTCATTATTTCTATTGATGCATGAGATAGGCCACATAGTATATTGTTTTAAGCACTTCGGCGGAAAGCTTACAAATAGAAAAGGTTCAAGCACTGAAGAAAAATGGTGTGAGGACTATGCTTTAAATAAAATCAATAAAATCTAAAAGCGGCACACAACAATCAAGCCCAAGTGGACAGCAAGGGCAGTCGGGTTTTGAAAAACCGGGGGAAATTGAATAACCAAAACATTTAATCAAGTTGGTGGAAGCCCTTGCTGCCATTGGCTTGAGACGTTATATGAATCAAGAATTTTAGAACTGGAGATACAAAATGAAAAAGAACCTAAAATGGAAATTATTGGCCACTATCGTAGTATGCTGTATTGCAGTTTATTTAGTACTCACCAAACCAATTCCCCGTGGTATCGATTTGGCAGGTGGCACATACTTCACCATTGAAGTTATGACTGATGGCCTTTCAGATGAAAAGAAGAACGAAGCGGTTGATCAAACTCTTGCGGTATATCGTAATAGAGTTGATGAAATTGGCGTCGCTGGGACAATCATACAACGTGCAGGAGAAAATCAAATTCGCGTACAGATTCCTGGCATCGACACAAAAGAATCAGAGAGGATTAAAGGGATTTTATCAAGACAGGCGCACCTTGAATTTAGGGTCGTTGTAGATGGCCCTGGGAAACCAATAACAATAAATAATAAAAGCATATAACAACACCATGCACTTGACTCGCAGGGGCGCGCTGCTTTTACAGTACCGTGGTTCGGTGTTTACGTGGCTTCGCTAAAGTCACGATTCCCTGCTCCCAAGTGACGGTGGACGTTAAGTACATAAAATTATGATCACTCCGAATGATATAAAAAATAAAAAGATACCAAAGCAAATTGATCTTATATCGAAAGTATTGAGAGTTTCTTCAGAGGATACTGGAAACAAAAAGTATCAATTACTTGCGGTCAACAAATCAAAAAGCCATATAGAAAATATCCGGGGAGAATTGCGATACTATAATCAATTCAATTCATTTATTGGTGTAGATTACGGTTTTTGCTACCAGAATGAAGTATTATCAAAAGAAGAATTTACAATTAATTTCGAAATAGATCCGCCTGAGAAATATTCGAGAGCTGACCTTGTTGTTTCTTTAGAAAACAGCAATTGGTATAAGAAGCATAAAGTCGAAATTTTAATTGTGGGAATGATCTTATTTATTATTTTTTCTGTGCTTCAAAAAATTTTTTTTAAATAATGGTACTTAACAATTCAGCCCAGCAGGATCGCCAGGGCAGGCTTTGTTGAATAACCGGGGGAATTGAATATTAACCAACTTTAAGACAGTCGGAGAATCCCTGGCGCCCTCTGGCTGAAGACGTTAAGTGCACTGTATCTGTACGGGAAAAAAATAAAAAAAAGAGTTTTGGCTGAAATCGACATTCGTTGCCAAAATGGTAATTGTCACCAAGTTGATATTTTTGTCCAGTAAAGATAAATTGTAATTTCGAACTGGCGCGGCCAAGTGATAATGCGCCTTTATTTGTCCGGATGAAAAGAGACCTACCCGTTTTCATAAGTTCATGATGGACAAAGCGTAAAAAGAAAAATATCATTTTATTTTATTTGCCCATGCTGTCGTTTAAGTCTTTCTGAATAATGCGGGCACTTAACCAAGCAGCCCAAATGATAGCCAGGGCATTCGGCTTTTGAACATTCGGGGGAAATTGAACATCAACCACCTTAAAGTCAGTCACTGGAAGCCCTGGCTACTTTGGCTGCAGACGTTATATTTTTTAGAAGGAGCATCATGAAGAGGGCAAAAATTTTTGTATTATCAATTTTGTTGTTGATCGCTGCTTCAGTAGTTTCCTTCTATTTCGGCGGAAAAGTTGGATTTCATCAAGGCTATTTTTATTGTAATGCCCAGCAAAAAATAATTAATGCAGCCGTGACAACTGAGGTTTTACTCAGAATACGAGATAACAAAATTGACCAAACGAGAAGTTTGCTTGAAACAGTTTTGGATAGTCAAATTATAGGTCATAAATTCGAAATTGAAAAATTTCAATCATTTCATGGGTTGTATTTCTATGACCGGGAAGAGCTACTGGATGAAGCATCTATCGGCATAATGAAAAGGGCATGTCAGTATCGGGAAAAATACCCATACAAAAATGATAAAAGGACTGGCGCGGTTAATCAAAGGATAAAATCGGTACTTAATCATTATCTATCAAATGAAAATTAAAATATAACCAAGCAGCCCAAAGGACCACCAGGGCACTCGGGTTTTGAACATTCAGGAAAAATTGAACATAAACCATTTTTAAGACAGTCGGAGGAAGCCCTGGTGCCCTCTGGCTGCAGACGTTATAACGATTGAATGAAATACCTAAAACTACTTTTCAAGATTTTGATCGGTCTCGTCGGACTTATTATAATCTTAAATATTTTTATTCTCATCGCTGAAAGTTACGAAACCGTTACAAAGCAAAATGGAAATGAAATCACTGAAATCGAAATCAAGAAGGTGTTTGGAAAAAAAATTTCAGAATGTACTATCAATGCTGACGGATTCTATCATGGCCCATCAAAAGGATGGTACCTCTTTAAAGGTGCCTTAAAAAGTGCGGGGAACTTTAAGAATGGGTATTGGAATGATCTTTGGACCTTCTACGATAGAAACAGTCAATTGATGATGCATATAGAATACAACATGGGAGTTCCTATCAAGATATTTTTACCTGATGGAAAAGATTTCAGAGAACTCCCCAAAGAAGAATGGCCAAAACATTTAAAGTCCAAACAGAGTAGTCCACAAAGGGCGCATGAAAAATAAATGGCGCGTTATAACAATCCAGCCCAGTAGGATCGCCAGGGCACTCGGGTTTTGGACATTCGGGAGAAACTTGAACAGTAAACACCTTTAAGTCAGTCAGAGAAAGCCCTGGCGCCCTCTGGCTGGAGACGTTCGACGTAACAGAAAATGGATTATAACGGGCAAAAGATAAGCTGGTCAATTTCATCAGAAGATGAAAGCCTTACTTTGAAACGTAATAGCGGATATCTACTGGACGTCTTATATATTGCCGTCCCAAGTCTCTTGCTCTTATGTGGATTGTTCTTTCTGACACTGGTAATTTCTGCATTTGATATTGTGGCTCTTTTTTGTATTTGTTTCTGTTTATTCAATCTTTTTGTTATTTACGCCATTTTAAAAACTGGAAGAATAGGCCTGAAAAGAATTGTTGTTTCGAAGCGACCGAAATCGACAATTTTCTATTACCTGTTCGGCTTGAAACGAAAATTAAATGAAAATCCTTCACATATCCTGTTCAAATTTTATGACGCAAAATCTGAAATGATGACAAATATAGTTTTTAAGGGGCACAAACATATAATCATCACCCTTTCCCGAGTCTTTGGAAGTGAAAAGGATTCATTGGAAAGAAGTATACAAATTGCGCAACCATTTTTAAATATGCTGGGGATATCGTATAAAACTGAAATATAAACAATTAAATCGTCGAACAATTCAGCGCAAAAGGATCGCCAGGGCATTCAGTTTTTGAACATTCGGGGGAATTGAACTTTAACCATCTATAAGTCAGTTGGTGAAAGCCCTGGCGCCCTTTGGCTGCCGCCGTTATATTTTATGAAGGATATTTCTGAATGGATAAGAAAAAATGTTTGATATGCTGTAGTGAAATAGATGTTCAGGCTAAAAAATGTCCTTTTTGTAAACACTGGCAAAATAAAATTAGCCTGGTGATTTGGCATCCATTTTTTACAGTAGCGATATTGCTTGTTCTTTACCTTCTATTCCAACAATTCTTCATTGATACACTTGGCCCTGGTGAGGATTTTGCTCCGGTAAGAAGTGAAATTGTTTTAAAGGATTGTACTATGGAGTTCGGTGAATCCAAATGCGGGCAAACAGTGGTCATTTTAGGAATGATTGAAAATAATAGCGATCTAAATTGGGAAAAACCAAATTTTGAAATGATTTTCTTTGACAA
The DNA here is from genome assembly GCA_963674745.2 of Desulfosudaceae bacterium. GTDB lineage: Bacteria > Desulfobacterota > Desulfobacteria > Desulfobacterales > Desulfosudaceae > JBFMDX01. The sequence goes on from CAXXDV010000003.1 coordinate 1,834,353, forward strand.
GGATAAAAATATAATTGACACCGAACAGGAGGAAAATTACAGTTTTGTCCTACCATCAAAAGAAAAAGTCCCTTTTAAGGTATCGATTAGAAGAGAATTTCCGCAGGAACTTTATGACTCGTTTGAGATACGAATTGTAACGGCCAAAGAAGAAGGCCACTATTAAAATATAACAACACGTTGGTAAGGGACCGCAAGGGGCGTCCGGTTTTGGCTCTTGCCACATAATTCAAAAACGAGTTTTCTGCGGGTGGCTCCCTCCCCTTGCGGCCCCACACCGTGGACGTTAGGTTCCAGAGATGGAAGAATTGGAAAAATATTTTGCGAAAGTCATCTTTGGCTGGACGTGGCGTAGGTTTTTAACACTATGCGTTGCCATTAGTACAGTAGCTATGTTGGTATTCGCTTTGCTTTCCCTTTTACCATCCGAATCTCATAAAACGACAAGCTGGAAAGAGATTATTTTGCTTTCGCTACTCTTTGGGCCATTGGTGACAACCGCCGCTTTTCTATATTTTCGCTTCGTCAAAGGCCCAATGACATTGTCGAGGCTGCGATCTAAAGGCAGGACTGACGCTATCGAATTTTGTCATGAAATAATAAATAAAAACGGAACCTAACAACGCCACCCACACAGACTCGCAGGGGCGGGCTGTTTTGGCATTGGCGTAATTTGGAGTTAAACTTACTTTAGCGAAGTCTGCAAACCCTGCTCGCCGGTGGTGGCGGACGTTATGTGCAGGATATAAGTGATTACACACCTTGTAGAAAAATATGACAATGTAGACTTGGCAAATATTTTCCGGTTGAATGTCAAATTTTCGGGTTCTGTCTTTTTGCTCGCAATAGGAATAATGTTTGCCTTCTATTACGAAGATGGTTCATTAGACGAAGTACAAGCTTTATTTTGGTATATCCCCTTTTGTTTACTGATCTTTCTCAGCGGTTTGTTTGTGTTAATCAAGCAACGTTTTGTGAAGCAAATTTTTCGAATACATGCTTTATTTGCCTTGTTGTTGGCTGTTTTTGCTTTAATAGGATTAGTACCCTTTGTATTACAAGGTATTCCGGAAGGTAGTTTCCGCTGGAGCTTTGGCCTACCAACAGCCATAATAGTTTATGGAATATATCTGTTCAGAATTGGCTGGCTTGCAGACTGGGTCGATATTTATTGGTTTGTCAAATTCTCGCATGTGATAGCCGGTGCTTTTGTCGCATTATTAGAGCTCATTGTTTTAATATATATAATTAAATTATTGGGCACATAACAATGCCTCTCACCCGGACTCGCAGGGGGCGGTCGGCCTTGGGTCTGGCGTTATTTGGAGTTAAACTCACTTTAGCGAAGTCCGCAAACCCTGCTTGCCGGTGGTGGCGGACGTTAAGTGCACTGAATCTGTACGGGAAACAAATAAAAAAAAGAATTTTGGCTGAAATCGACATTCGTTGCCAAAATGGTAATTGTCACCAAGTTGATATTTTTGTCCAGTAAAGATAAATTGTAATCTCGAACTGGCGCGGCCGAATGATAATGCGCCTTATTTGTCCGGATGAAAAGAGACCTACCCGTTTTCATAAGTTCATGATGGACAAGGCGTAAAAAGAAAAATATCATTTTATTTTATTTGCCCATGCTGTCGATAAAGTCTTTCTGAATAATGCGGGCACTTAACCAAGCAGCCCAAATGATAGCCAGGGCATTCGGCTTTTGAACATTCGGGGGAAATTGAACATCAACCACCTTAAAGTCAGTCACTGGAAGCCCTGGCTACTTTGGCTGCAGACGTTAGTGTTTGAAAGAAAATCCTTATGGGGCCTATAAATATCGAAGCGCGTGAAAAAGCGGCTATCAAAGCAATCAAATCAGCATATGGTACTCCTGAGCAAGAAGATGGAGTTACCCTGTTTGCAGAACATCATATTGAAGAACTTGAACCTGAATATTGGGTGAAACACCTCGGGATTAAGAACCCAGACCCAAAAAAAGTATTGGATTTACTTGTGCTTCGGGAACACTGGGATGAAGATCGTGTTTTTGACTTTACTCTTCCAGAAAACGTTACGGATTATGTTATTAGCGTTGAGTTCGATGACAATGGTGAAATTGAAGATATAACGATGGAAAGTTAATTAAAAAAACACTAACAACGCCACCCACACGGACTCGCAGGGGCGGGCCGCCTTGGATTTGGCGTAATTTTGAGTTAAACTCACTTTAAGGAAGTCCGCAAACCCTGCTCGCCGGTGGTGGCGGACGTTATGCCGAAAAACCAGGAAAGATTATGGCTGATTTAGACAAGCTGATAGAAGATATAAATAATTACCAGAGACGATCAGATATTGATGAGTTTAAATCAGAATTATTACAAAATTATTTATATTTCTTTCTCATAGATGATGGTTCATTTAAGCAAGTCACAGAAATAGTTTGGACAAGCAAAGATAGGCCTGTAAATGTCCCCCTAATAAATGAAGAAAATGAGACCTACGGCGTCCTATATACCTCCAAAAAGAACGCAATGAACAGTATGGAAGATAGATTTGTGATTTCATATATGAAAGGCCCGAAAGCTTTAAAATTTATGCGAGGAATTAAAAATTTGACCCAGGTTATTGTTCAAGGAAAAAATACGTTTGTACATTTAGATCGCACTACGATTGATGAAATATTAAGCAGGGCATAACCACGCCACCCACACTGACTCGCAGGGGCGGTCGGCCTTGGGTTTTGGCGTAATTTGGAGTTAAACTCACTTTAGCGAAGTCCGCAAACCCTGCTCGCCGGTGGTGGCGGACGTTATATGATAAAAAATGACTAACCTGACGCTAATGAGAAATAGGCTTTTTTTATTTGTTAAAATTTCAACAGGTACTATCTTGCTTGGTATATACTTAAATTTTATTATTATTTATGCTTGGGCGCATTTATTGAATTTGGAAATTGAAATATCTAAACAAATGTACTTCAATGTTGGACAACCAATTTTTTTATTAGGTTCTCCGTTGGCAATCTTTACTGTAATCATTCAACTGACAATCATAATCGGTTTAGCCTTTATCCTGAGTAAAAATCTAAAGTGGTACAGAAAAATTTATGTGTGTGTGGCAGTGGTATCCGTTGCAATATTTATAGCATTGCCAAATATTATCACTTATAGAGGATCTTCTCATTGTCACAGACTTGAAGTTGTGTCTAACAATATGCTGGATAAAGCTACCTCATATTTCAGAATTCACCCAGACACAGAAGTTTTGCCCAAGGTTACAGATATTGTGGAAAGAGTTCCTCCTGGTTTTTCGGTCGAAATTTTCAGAAATGAAAATGAAAGAATAGAAATGATTGTAAAAATAAAAAGAAATCAATGTCCAAAATTTGATTCGGTTACAAAATATGTCCAGATTTAAATAAAATCATATAACAATGCCACTCACCCGGACTCGCAGGGGCAGTCGGCCTTGAGTTTATGCATAGGTTAGTGTTAAACGCACTTTAGCGAAGTCTGCAAACCCTGCTCGCCGGTGGTGGCAGACGTTATATGAATCAAGAATTTTAGAACTGGAGATACAAAATGAAAAAGAACCTAAAATGGAAATTATTGGCCACTATCGTAGTATGCTGTATTGCAGTTTATTTTGTACTCACCAAACCAATTCCCCGTGGTATCGATTTGGCAGGTGGCACATACTTCACCATTGAAGTTATGACTGATGGCCTTTCAGATGAAAAGAAGAACGAAGCGGTTGATCAAACTCTTGCGGTATATCGTAATAGAGTTGATGAAATTGGCGTCGCTGGGACAATCATACAACGTGCAGGAGAAAATCAAATTCGCGTACAGATTCCTGGCATCGACACAAAAGAATCAGAGAGGATTAAAGGGATTTTATCAAGACAGGCGCACCTTGAATTTAGGGTCGTTGTAGATGGCCCTGGGAAACCAATAACAATAAATAATAAAAGCATATAACAACACCATGCACTTGACTCGCAGGGGCGGGCTGCTTTTAAAGTATCGTGGTTCGGTGTTAACGTGGCTTTGCAAAAGTCACCTTTCCCTGCTCCCAAGTGACGGTGGACGTTAACTGCATAATAGGTTCTAAATAAATTCAAGGGAAACGTTTCAGATGCAAGATGTTTTCTTTTTATATATTGTTTGTGCGATTACCCTAATACCAGTATGGATTACTTTGATACTGAGAAAATTCTTTCCAAATAAATTATGGCTTGGACTAATAGTCAGTTTCGTCTTTAATGGATTTGGACATTTTTATCGAAAAGGCGGATTCGTTTATTGCTTGGTGATTCTTTTAATCCAAGCCTTAATAATGATACAAACCGAAAACGAAGAGATTTTTTTTATTATACCAATGCTGCTCTCACCTTTAATTATGTTTGCCCGTTTTCGACTACCCGCAATCAATAATATTGAAGGGAACAGCAGTTAACAACGCCACTCACGCCGACTCGCAGGGGCGGGCTGCCTTTGCCTTGGTGTAGGTTGGTGTTAAACTCACTTTAGCGAAGTCCGTAAACCCTGCTCGCCGGTGGTGGCGGACGTTAACTGTATATAAATGACCAGATCTACGTTTGATAAGCTCAAGATTATTGGGCACATAATTGGAATGATAATCGTTCTTACTGGAGCATATCTTTCAATATTTACGAATTGTGGGGGGCAATACTTTATAGTTGGATTTTTGATTTATTGGGTCATCAACTATGGGTTCGTTAGAGGAATAATTGAAATGAAATATCTCAAAGACGAATGAAAAAATACCAACCATTGGAATATTTAACCCAAATTTGAACAGACCGGATTAGAAAAAAACATATAAAAAAAAGCAGTTAACAACACGTTGGTAGGGACCGCAAGGGGCGTCCGGTTTTGGCTCTTACCACATTTATTCATTAACGAGTTTTTGCGGGTGGCCCGTTCCCCTTGCGGCCCCACACCGTGGACGTTATGCTCCATAAAAGGATGAGTCTTGGCCGATAAAATTTTAATGACCTTGATTTATATTCTCCCTATAGGAGGTATTTCCTACTTCCTTTTAAAAATTTCAGTTCGCCAATTCAAAGTATGGAAAAAAAGTTCGGCCAGCATTGAGGGTGTAAAGTCAGCGCGCATCAAATCGATCTTGTCAATTATCGCATGTTTAGCGGGAATGACATTGGGCTCATTATGGCTTTGCATGATATGGTTTCCAAGCATCCAATTCCCTTTACTTGTGAAGATTCTTTTCTTTATTCTTTTAATACCATTCATGTGCTTTTTGGCATTACTTGGGGGGTTGGGAAAAGCCGTTGGGGCTGGTGCTGATTCTGCCACGGGTGTATTGAATGATTTAAATAGTATGGTTTCTGAAAAGCCCGAGAATAAGGGCAATTAAGGGAGCATAACCACGCCACTCACACGGACTCGCAAGGGCGGGCGGCTTTTGTTGTGGCGTAATTTGTAGTTGAACTCACTTTAGCGAAGTCCGCAAACCCTGCTCGCCGGTGGTGGCGGACGTTAGGAGCATTAATGACTCTTTCAAATCGATGGGTCTTCAATCTCATAATAATTTGGTCAATTCCTTGGTGTTACGCAGCTGCGGTAGCAGGTTCAAGAGCGATATTTACCTTTCTTGATATGCAACCTGAACAATATGGATCAATGGTTGGATTGATAATGATATTAACCCCCATAATAGTCCTGACAAATTTTAGATTTAACCCTTTTGGTAAATACGCAACAATTGCGCTACTATTATTATATTCAATATTTTCTATTACTCATGTTGTGAACATGGTGAATACAGACTACTATGAAAAAACTGGGGAGTTTCCACTTACTCCTTTTATCTCTGCAATAAATCTCTTTGTTATTTATTATTTAATCGGTAAACCATACAAACAAAGATTTGAAGAGTTTAGACAAAAACAAAATGGGCAATTTGCATAAAACGGCTCCTAACCATTCAGCCCAGTAGGATCGCCAGGGCACTCGGTTTTTGAACATCCGTGCTGAATTGAACATTAACAGACTTTAAGAAAGTCGGAGGAAGCCCTGGCGCCCTCTGGCTGAAGACGTTATGTGCAAAATGTGAATAAGCATGAACCAAGATAAAAACGATTACAATTATATTAACGCTGCAGATGATGCATATAGGCATGCGATCTTTGAGGCCTTGATGCATTACCAAATGGTGGAAGATCTTTTACGTAATTGTATTTTATTGAGTTACGAAATTTTAAACGCATCATCTCATGAGAAAGTGACATATAAACCGTCCCAAAAACACCTTGACGATATACGAAAAAGAAAAGGCCTTGGAGGGCTAGTCGACGTTTTTGAGACATTAACTCATCATAAAGATTTGTGTGCCAGAATTAAACAGGAAGCTGCAAACAGAAATATTGTAGCACACCGAGCTGCTGCTGATTACTTACAATTTCCTTTAAGTAAAGACGGCGCTGAAGAGTGTTTTTTAAGAGCTTCAGATATTGATGAATTTGCAACTAAAGCAAGCTGGCTATACGAAGATTTATATAGAGTCCATGAAGAAATAGAAAAAATTCATGGTGAAATTGTCTGAAGCACATAACCATTCAGCGCAAGAGGATCGCCAGGGCATTCGGGTTTTGAACATTCAGAGGAAGTTGAACATAAACCATCTTTAAGACAGTCAGAGTAAGCCCTGGCGCCCTTTGGCTGAAGACGTTAAGTGCACTGATTCTGTACGGGAAAAAATAAAAAAAAGAATTTTGGCTGAAATCGACATTCGTTGCCAAAATGGTAATTGTCACCAAGTTGAATTTTTCGGCCAGTAAAGACAAATTGTAATTTCGAACTGGCGCGGCCAAATGATAATGCGCCTTTATTTGTCCGGATGAAAAGAGACCTACCCGTTTTCATAAGTTCATGATGGACAAGGCGTAAAAAGAAAAATATCATTTTATTTTATTTGCCCATGCTGTCGTTAAAGTCTTTCTGTATAATGCGGGCACTTAACCAAGCAGCCCAAATGATAGCCAGGGCATTCGGCTTTTGAACATTCGGGGGCAATTGAACATCAACCACCTTAAAGTCAGTCACTGGAAGCCCTGGCTACTTTGGCTGCAGACGTTATGCGTTACATATAATTGACATGATAAAAGTTCTATTCGCTTTAGATGTTAAGGATGACTGGCCGCCTGTTGCGACTGAGGGTGTGTGGTGCGAACGTAATGACGCAAGCTACAAATTACTGAACACCCCATTTTTCATCCCAGGATTGGCTCGTGGCGATTCATTTATTGCAGAATGCGATTCCGTCAACGGCCATATCTTTGATTTTAAAGTCATCGAAGAATCAGGACACTCTGTAATTTGGGTCATTAATCATAGCCATGAAAGTATTCGTGCAGACTTGATTGAGATTGAAAAACTTGGATGCGGAATTGAAAAACTCGAACAGTATCATTTGCATTCAATTGATGTGCCGAAGGGAGTTAATATCATCCGGTTGGATGAAATAACCCAAAGTCTCGAAAACAAGGGAGTCGCAATAGCTTATCCAGTTTGGAGACACGATTAAAACAACCCGCATAACAACGCCACTCACACGGACTCGCAGGGGCGTGCGCCTTTTTCTTTGGCATAGTTTGGTGTTGAACTCACTTTAGCGAGGTCCGCAAACCCTGCTCGCCGGTGGTGGCGGGCGTTATAATTTTAAAGGACACTAATGAACACCATCAAGCAAATAGCGACCATTATTTTTACAGTTCTTGTCTTCATATTTTTTTCGGAATTATTAAGTGCGAAATTTTCATTGTCAGACTTTTTTAAAGGCTCCCCTAAACCAACAATAAGCATTTATTTGTTACCTTCGTATAAAACGGCCATCTCTGCTTGTAATTACTTCGACGAGCAAATAAAGTCTTACCAAGATGCTTATCTTACTGGTGACTCAGGTTTGATTATGATGGCGAAAGATCGTGCTCATGGGGTTCGGAATTGTCTTCAATTCATTACTGAAGAAGACCTACCAAGTCATCTACGAAATGACCTTAACGATTTACTTCAAGATTATGATAATTATACAAAGAAAGCTAATTCGGCATATTTGAGCATTGCTGAAGGGAATCTTGAACATCAAAACGCTATACTCGAGCTTGCACAAGAACAAAGAGCTATAAACACAAAATTGAATCAATTAACGCAATATTTTTATAAAGAACTTTCTGATAGCATAGAAAAGGTAAACGAGTATTACAAATTATAACAAGGCATCGCAAGAGGATCGCCAGGGCATTCGGGTTTTTGAAAAGTCGGGGAAACTGAATATTAAACATCTTTAAGGAAAGTCAGTGGGAGCCCTGGCGCCCTTTGGCTGCCGCCGTTAGGCATAAAAACGCATTTATGAAAAAAGTGGCTATTCTATTAGTATTATTTTTAATTTTTACAGCATTGATTTTTTTTATGATGACAAGAAAAGATAGTATTGACAGCGAATCAGCTCAAAAAATCACCGAACAACTAGTTCGTGATGCCGTGTTGATCAAGTTCACGAACGATCGAGGACAAACCCCACACTATTGGGGAGGTATCCCTTCTGTTAATAAGAACCAATCATGGCCTGTATGCCCGAATTGTGGTAAGCCCCAGACATTCCTCGCTCAGATTGATACGACGAAAACTCCTGTCCCAGTCCAGATGGATCTCCCTGTTTTATGTTTCTTTGTATGTTTGGACTGCATTGGTACTTGGTGGGACAGTGAAGGCCCTTTAGGCTTCTCAGTTCTTCGCTTTAGTGGTGTAGGTGATCAAAGTTTAAATAGCGACCTCCCTCCGCGAGAACTCTCAAAGAAGACCATTGAGATGACACTTGGCCACTCACTGCCTTCATGGGGATGCTTGAACCATTATTCGCCAGAACTCTCCAAGCTTTCGTGTGATGCAGACCCTGATAAACCATGGGGTTTGTATGATGCACTACATCATAAAATATCCTCTGTCTCCACATATGGAGTTCATATGGGAGGATATCCAGATTTCTTTGAGGAGATAGCAACGCCCACGTGCAAAGAGTGTGGCCGTGAGATGCTCTTGGCTTTACAGGTTTACTCCGAAAACGTTGACTTGCTGGACGATTTGGGCGCTTGCTCACTGTATTTTTTCGTCTGCAAAGATCATACTGATTCGTCGACTTTGAGATATCAATGCGAATAAATAAAGGTGCCTAACACATACAAGATGACCAGGCTGATGATGTCGCCGATGCCCGGAACGGATTTCAACAGCATATAGCTGTGGTAATCGTGGCCCTTGGCATGTTTGAGGATATGATATTCAACGCTGGAAAGATGCTGGTCATAAAAGCCGATCAGCTGGACATCCAGATCAATGCTTTTCTGGGCGCTGGGATCGTCAAATCGATCTTCGACCAGCTTGCGATTGGCTTTGTACTTTAAGTTTTTTCCGATCTCCGGCAGGTTGTACTGGGTGTTGGTGTTTTGGATATGCGCGATGAGTTCGCCCCGTTTGCGCGTCAGATGCATTCTTCTTCGCAGCAGGTCCCGGGTGGCCCGCATCGCGGCGGGGTATACAAAGGCCACCGGGAAATTGCCGCCCCTGATCAGGCTGGCAATTTTGTATGAGTCGATCCTGTCGTTTTTGGCCTTGCCGCCATGAATGGCTTTCATGTAAAGGGCATGTCCGAGGATAAACGGAATATTGCGGTTTTCGCAGAAATCTGCTACCCAATACCAGGAGAACATACATTCCACGGCGATGACAAGATCGTCCAGGAAGGGGGAGATCGCACGTTCGAGTGCATCCGGTTTTGATTTGATTTTTTTGTGATAAACAACCTGACCGTCACTGTCCAGAATACAGACATACAGTGATCTGGCGTGAAGGTCGATACCGCAGTAATACTTGTGCTGTTTGGTATAGAATTTCATTGGGCTTCCTCCTTTGTTTTTGGTTTTTGCCAACTCCAATTTCTCAGCATAATGGTATGCTGTTTGAAGGGGGAGGCTCAATGATTATCAATGCCACTCACACAGACTCGCAGGGGCGCGCGGCATTGGTTCTGGCATAGTTTGGTGTTGAACTAACACTTAGCGAAGTTCGCCAACCCTGCTTGCCGGTGGTGGCCGACGTTAGAATTATTAACGAAAATTTTTGCCGACAATCGTTTTATGGGAGCAAATATGGAAGCGAAAATCATTGCAGATTATGAAGGGCTGGGAAAGTGTGCCTGGTGCGATAAGCAAATTGATGAAAACTCTCCCGTCTATGGATTCGGCATACAATTTCGCGAAGGTGTTGAATTAACTAAATACGAAGGCAAGATGATTGAGCTATCAATTCTTACAGAGAATAAAAACGTCCCAATGATGATAACCATAGAAGGATCTGACGCGAAAATCGATGGTCACGATGCAATGTTTATGACCTGCTCCAACAAGTGTGGACATGAAATGAAAAAGGCTCTACTGAGAGAGAAATCCATTGGGGACATGTTTGAAGAAATAAACAACCTAAATAATTGAAGAAATTCTAACAAGGCCGCTCAAAGGATCGCCAGGGCAGTCGGGTTTTGAAAAGTCAGGGGAGCTGAACATTAACCACCTTTAAGGCAAGTCAGTGGAAGCCCTGGCTCCCATTGGCGGCCGCCGTTAAGTGTATAAAAATGAATTGTACACAATTTAAAAAACTCTATGAAAAATACTGGAATCTTGGCCCAGTAAATAATCAATATTCTTCTGAACATGCAAATTGGAACAAGCATAAGGACGAATGTACTTCTTGTTTTGAGTGGTCCAGAACCCAATATTGTATTTATCGTGGGATTGATCCAGACAATCACTGCTGTTTAAATATGGCATACGCTATCTCCCATCCAATCGAAACAATACATCAGGGGAAAAACCGAATTTTAGATTGGGAAGCAATTACGGACGAATATTTGATCCCGATACCTTATGATGGATACAAAGCGACGATCATTAGTTACTGTCCTTTCTGCGGGAAAACTTTACCGGAATCAAAGCGAGACCTATGGTACAAAAAACTTTACGAGCTGGGTTATGATGATCCTGGAAAACAAAATATACCACCAGATTTCCGGTCAGATAAATGGTGGCGGAATAGAAACACTTAACACATATGAGCCGCCCGGAGTCAATAGGGAATAAAAATTTTTTAGGGCCTGAGTTTTTACTCCCCCTTTCCGTTTTTTAAACAGAACGGACTCACTGTCTTTAATTCAAAGCGCGTAGTAAAATAGCTGCTACAAACACATATTGAGGGTCTCTTACGCAGTATCTGCTGCCGGTTTACCAAGTTGAACAACACAGTGGTAAACGCCCTAGAATATATTCGGTGACCTCATGCCGCCCTATTCAAAGGTCGGGGTTGATCACGATACTGCCGTGACCATCCAGTTATAATGCAGGGTCGGGTAAGGCGCAGCGTTTCCTGTTCCGTTTATTATTTAAATGCCGCCACTCTAATCAACGCCAAGGGATCCCAACCGGTTGCTTTATTGATATTTAAGCAGTCGGGCTGCGGAAATTCAATTTCACATATCACTGTCAAAGTCATTTTCACAGGTCCCAGTTAGGCATCAAGCTGTGGCGGCAAGCTTTACGTCGGAAGAAACCGTTCCATATTAAACGGTTCCTTATGTTTGAGCATATAATACACTGTCCGGCCTAACTTGTGGGCCAGGATGGTAAGTGATTTTCCTTTACTGTGCCGTTTGGTCAATCTATTGACATAGGCCTTGATCGGTTCGTTGCCTCTTATGGATAGGACGGCTGCTTCAGAAAAGGCCCATTTTAAATGGGCGTTGCCGATTTTGGCGCCGGAGGTGCCGTAGATTTTTCCGGCTGACTCTGCCCTGCATTTGACCAGCCGGGCATACGAGGCAAAGTCCTGGACGGTCGGGAACCGGCTGATGTCGTAGATTTCATACAAGATGACCAGGCTGATGATGTCGCCGATGCCCGGAACGGATTTCAACAGCATATAGCTGTGGTAATCGTGGCCCTTGGCATGTTTGAGGATATGATATTCAACGCTGGAAAGATGCTGGTCATAAAAGCCGATCAGCTGGACATCCAGATCAATGCTTTTCTGGGCGCTGGGATCGTCAAATCGATCTTCGACCAGCTTGCGATTGGCTTTGTACTTTAAGTTTTTTCCGATCTCCGGCAGGTTGTACTGGGTGTTGGTGTTTTGGATATGCGCGATGAGTTCGCCCCGTTTGCGCGTCAGATGCATTCTTCTTCGCAGCAGGTCCCGGGTGGCCCGCATCGCGGCGGGGTATACAAAGGCCACCGGGAAATTGCCGCCCCTGATCAGGCTGGCAATTTTGTATGAGTCGATCCTGTCGTTTTTGGCCTTGCCGCCATGAATGGCTTTCATGTAAAGGGCATGTCCGAGGATAAACGGAATATTGCGGTTTTCGCAGAAATCTGCTACCCAATACCAGGAGAACATACATTCCACGGCGATGACAAGATCGTCCAGGAAGGGGGAGATCGCACGTTCGAGTGCATCCGGTTTTGATTTGATTTTTTTGTGATAAACAACCTGACCGTCACTGTCCAGAATACAGACATACAGTGATCTGGCGTGAAGGTCGATACCGCAGTAATACTTGTGCTGTTTGGTATAGAATTTCATTGGGCTTCCTCCTTTGTTTTTGGTTTTTGCCAACTCCAATTTCTCAGCATAATGGTATGCTGTTTGAAGGGGGAGGCTCAATGATTATCAATGCCACTCACACAGACTCGCAGGGGCGCGCGGCATTGGTTCTGGCGTAGTTTGGAGTTAAACTCACTTTAGCGAAGTCCGCAATCCCTGCTCGCCGGTGGTGGCGGACGTTCAAGTAAGCTGCCGCAGGTTTATGCGACAATTTTGGGCATTAAGTTATAATTTAGGGGCGAGCACAATTATAAAAAGGGGCTTACGCTTCAGTCTTCATAAGCTCGGATCAGCTGGTACATTTTTGTTTTATTTGTGCGATATTCATCGGCATTAAGAACCAGATCCGATTCTGGGAAAAGGCTGAAAAAATGATTTTGAAGTCTGAAAAAGGGAAATTGATGAACCAATTCCTGGTGGCCGAAGGTAATAATGATTCTAAAAAGGGTCATGTCCAGGGGATAAAAAAATATTTTAAACGGACAGTCGGTACTTTTCACCATTAATATAGAAGGGCCGACTTGAACAATGAGTTGTAGCTGACAAACTGGCTGGCCGACCGAGGCCAATTTATTTTTTTTCTCTCCAGTTTGCAGCTAACCTCAGACGTTGGATTTGAGAGAGCATGAATAGGATGTCATATTCGCTGGCCTTGATGATTGTGGTTGCGTCGTTTGTTTGTGGATGCGCAACTCAATCGTCCAGGCAGAGCCTTATCGAAGACATCGATTCTGTAATCCCTCCGGGGTGGTACACGTTCGACCGCGGAGATGGAATTTGGGTTATCAGAAAACAACCAGTTCGGATGACCAGCTTTCTGTCCTCCTTGGGTGGGAGTGCAGAACCACACTCCAAAACATATCAGATTGTGCTTTCCAATGCTGATTTCATTCCCCCATCGGAATTCCATGTTGTCAGAAAGAAGCAGGAGGAGGTCGACGACTTGCGCAAACAAGTGATGGTCATTCCGCATGAGAAGGACAAGACGAGGCATCCACGAGATTGGAAATTCCAGCCTCGCACAAAGGCGGAAGAAAACATGATTCTTGAGTACCGGAATAAGTCTCAACGGATTAAGCCTCTTCCGAACCTCTACTGGAGGCATCACGCATTCCGTATGGATCAAGGGTTCCTAATGGATTCCTTCGAAGTTGAATCTGATGAAAAGGAATGCATAGCAGTACTCAAGTCCGTTTTGAGTCTATTCAATGAATATGGAGACCAATCCAATTGGGATAGGGAGTAGCCTCACGGCTACCCCCTCCCACACCACCTGGCATACGGATCACGTACCAAGGCGGTTCGGCTGGTACTGATGAAACCGGCTGTGAGTTATCCCACCAGCTCTACCGGGTTTTCAGAGAAAGCTCGCTACGTGAATTTCGGCAGCTGCCGCATTATCCCCGTAAGAGATACTCCCTTACTTGCCACCACCATTTACCCGTGCCATTCGGTCCGGGCACCGTTCCGGCCTTCACCGGGGTGAGTCCTCCGGGTATACTTCTCCCGCTTAAGGGAGGCCCGGCTCGTTTCCGCCGGCTACTATGCCTTCTGCTGACTTCTCCCCTGCGGTCAGGGCCGGTTACCCGACCCTCAGCCGTTGTACGGCACAGGAGAGATCTCCCGGGGTAAGCACGTGTCTTTCGGTACGTAAATGCCAAGTTTACGGACACGCCTTAAGATGGATAGAGGACTTTGCCTTGTGGTGCAGGCTCGTCCCGGCGTGCGCGCCTTATACTCGATTCCTGTGCGTCATCCCGTACCTTCGCGGTACCCTGCCGCAGCAGGGCGGCTTCCTCCCGAAGCACCGTCACCGGTACCCCGTTGCACTACCGCTACACCCTTCGCCTCCATCAAGCTGGGTCTAAGACTTGCCAAAATTATCAAATATATGATAGCCTTGGCTCACTTTTAAGAACATGTGCCGTGCCCGGCACACACAAAGCCATCGACGGCGACTGAGTAAACCGCGCCTTCGGCACGGTTCCCTCAGCGCGTCATGGCCGACGTTATCATAATAAAAGGTATAATGTATAATGAAGAAGAAAATCAAAAAACAGAAATCAGAAATACCAGAAACCGATGATTTCGAGCCTGATTGGCTTTATGACAAGCCTACTGATATCAATAAGCCATATACTGATGAAGAAATTGAACTATTTGTTGAAGGTTTTATTGATGCACACAGTGACACTCAAGCTTGGAAAGAAACGGTACGCAAGATAGGCATAGAAGGAGCAAAACAACAATTAAGAAACGGTTTTAAAAATACAGACACAAGAAAAGATCGCAAACTACCATCTTTACATTAATATATGATACCAACGCCACTCACACAGACTCGCAGGGGCGGGCCGCCTTGGCTTTTGCATAGTTTGGTGTTGAACTCACTTTAGCGAAGTCCGCAAACCCTGTTCGCCGGTGGTGGCGGACGTTATTTGCGACCCGAGGTTGTATGATTGAATGTGTAAAAGGAGAAAGACCAACACTTATTACACCTGGCGTGTCCCCGCCAGTACCCTAGGATGGCATGCGTGCTGCGCGCTGTGCAGTGGGTATGAAGCCCATCCGACAACGTACCGAATCAGGAGAAGGCCGTGAGGCCGAATCCTTTCCGGGAACCCCACCCGGTTAAGGGCCAGGGTCAGAAAGATATGACGAGATTATTCGAAGAATCGCACGCGCCGTCAGTCGCCGACCGACCTACGGGGGTTAAGAGGTCGAAGACATGCTTCTCTTGTGCTTGCATGTGCGGAGAGGTTGCAGGTCTATAACGTGCCTGCACGGGACCCATCAGTCCGTCGGTGTCCAGATTCCGTCTAAGTCTTTCGTTAAGGTCAATCATGCAGAACGGGGGAACCCCGTCACTTCGCCCGACGCAAGGTCAGGCAGGCATTACCGTAAGGCGTGCTGTGGGAGGGATGGGATTGAGAGGTTGGAAGAAGCAAATGCCGTCGGGAAAGCCGGCGGATAGAGCATGAAACATGGCTTAATCACGAAGATCGGCGGTATCGCCCCGATGAATAGTGAGCCGACGTCCAACAGGTGTTTCATTGCGAGAGAATCTGGAGAACCTTTGCACATGAGAAAGCAAATGACGGCGAAAGCTGGTGCGCTCATGGACGATGCCGGGATGTGGAAAACCATTGACTGGAAGCAGGCCCGGCATACCGTTAGAAGACTGCAGGTGCGTATCGCAAAGGCTGTAAAGGAAAACAGGTGGAACAAAGTCAAGGCTCTGCAATATCTGTTGACCCGCTCGTTCCACGCCAGACTACTGGCTGTCAAACGAGTGACTTCCAATAAGGGGAAAAAGACCCCGGGCGTTGACGGTATCCTGTGGCGGGATGCCGGAGCCAAATGGCGGGCTGTCCTCAGCCTGCACAGACGTGGATACAGGCCCCAGCCGCTGAGCAGAATCTATATTCCCAAAAAGAACGGCAAGAAAAGACCGCTTTCAATACCCACCATGAACGACAGGACCATGCAGGCGCTATACAAGCAGGCCCTGGCGCCGGTAGCAGAAACCGTGGCCGACAGGAACTCTTACGGCTTCCGGGAAGGCAGAGCCTGCGCCGATGCCGTTGAAGCCGCCTTCAATGCGCTGTCCAAGCCCAACTCGGCAACATGGGTACTGGAAGGGGACATCAAGGGATGCTTCGACAACATCTCCCATGAATGGATGCTAGCAAATATCCCCATGGATAAAGTCGTTCTGGCCAAGTGGCTGAAGGCCGGATATGTCGAGAACGGTATTATGTACCCGACAAAAAAAGGGAACGCCACAGGGGGGCATTATTAGCCCCACCTTATCAAACCTAGTCCTGGACGGACTGGAGCAAACCGTGCACAATGCGGTCCGGCGCCGGTCCCGGGTCAACTTTGTCCGCTATGCCGACGATTTTATCATTACCGGTAAATCCAAACGGATACTGGAGATAAACGTCAAACCAGCGGTAGAGGCGTTCCTGAGTGAGCGCGGCCTGACGTTATCAACCGAAAAGACCGTGATCACTCACATCAAAAAGGGTTTTACCTTCCTCGGGCAGACCTTCCGCAAGCACGGCAGAAAGCTTTACATTACACCATCTGCCGACGGCGTTCGCGTCCTTATCCGGAAGGTGAGCGAACATATCCGTAAACACGTTGGTTCGCCGATGCCGGTCCTGATCAAGAAGCTTAACGCAATACTTCGCGGTTGGGCCAATTACCACCGCCACGTGGTATCATCGGAGATCTTCTCGCGTATCGACACCTTTGTGTTTGAACAACTATGGCGCATGGTCAGACGACGCCACCCAAACAAGCCCAAAGGATGGCTGGTCAACAAATACTGGTCGGCCCCCAATGGAAAACACTGGTTCAGCGTCAAACACAAAACTGTAAAAGGCGTAAAGGTCTATACGGTTTTACGAACCTGTGCTATTGGTATTAGAAGATACGTGAAAATCAGAGCAGATGCAAATCCTTACTCACCGGAAGACGCCGGATACTTCCAGCGACGCCGGGAAAACAAGGAGAGCAAGCTCTCACCGGCTATGTCACATCGTGAATATCGAGCCATGGCCGCTTAGGAAGTTAACAGCCGGGTCGTCCACCAGAGCGGCCCTTGAAATGCTTGAGCCGTGTGACGGGAAACTGTCACGCACGGTTCTTAGGGGGGAAAGGGACCGAAAGGTCCCTGCCCTACCCGGTGTTTCGTTGATGAAAAAGCTAATCTTTCTAATATTGTTCTTTCCAATAATTTGTTTCGCGAGCGAACTGCCCCAAGCAGATTCCGTTTTAGTGAAAAAACATGATAGGAAGATGTACCTGATAAAAAATGATAAGCCATTCAAGGAATATAAGATCGTTCTCGGAGCTAACCCAAAAGGGCATAAAATTCAGGAGGGCGATGAGCGAACACCCGAAGGGAAATATGTGCTTGATTATAAAAAATCAGATAGCGCCTTTTATAAAGCTATCCATATTTCTTATCCAAACTTACAGGACAAGAAGAAAGCTCAAGAACTTGGCGTTAATCCAGGTGGCGCAATCATGATACATGGACAAAAAAATGGGTTAAGTTGGCTGGGCTTTATATCTCAATCGTTCGACTGGACTGATGGTTGCATTGCCGTAACAAACGATGAAATGGATGAAATATGGGATTCCGTGAAAATTGGAACACCTATTCTGATTGAACCGTGAAACATAATTGGGATAGGGAGTAGCCTCACGGCTACCCCCTCCCACACCACCTGGCATACGGATCACGTACCAAGGCGGTTCGGCTGGTACTGATGAAACCGGCTGTGAGTTATCCCACCAGTTCCACCGGGTTTTCAGAGAAAGCTCGCTACGTGAATTTCGGCAGCTGCCGCATTATCCCCGTAAGAGATACTCCCTTACTTGCCACCACCATTTACCCGTGCCATTCGGTCCGGGCACCGTTCCGGCCTTCACCGGGGTGAGTCCTCCGGGTATACTTCTCCCGCTTAAGGGAGGCCCGGCTCGTTTCCGCCGGCTACTATGCCTTCTGCTGACTTCTCCCCTGCGGTCAGGGCCGGTTACCCGACCCTCAGCCGTTGTACGGCACAGGAGAGATCTCCCGGGGTAAGCACGTGTCTTTCGGTACGTAAATGCCAAGTTTACGGACACGCCTTAAGATGGATAGAGGACTTTGCCTTGTGGTGCAGGCTCGTCCCGGCGTGCGCGCCTTATACTCGATTCCTGTGCGTCATCCCGTACCTTCGCGGTACCCTGCCGCAGCAGGGCGGCTTCCTCCCGAAGCACCGTCACCGGTACCCCGTTGCACTACCGCTACACCCTTCGCCTCCATCAAGCTGGGTCTAAGACTTGCCAAAATTATCAAATATATGATAGCCTTGGCTCACTTTTAAGAACATGTGCCGTGCCCGGCACACACCATTCAGCGCAAGAGGATCGCCAGGGCATTCGAGTTTTGAACACTCGAAGATAATTGACCATAAAACAACTTTAAGTCAGTCGGAGGAAGCCCTGGCGCCCTTTGGCTGAAGACGTTCTGCATAAAAAACTTGACCGCTAATTTATGGTATGATATATAATACCACATGAAAATTGTTTTAGATACAAATGTTCTTTTCACGGGTTTAAAATCTCGAAAAGGGGCCTCTTTCCTCCTGCTCTCATTTTTGCCGAGCAAGAAGTTTTCGATCGCGATATCCGTCCCTTTGATTATTGAATATGAATCCGTACTAATGAGGGGCAAACTACCGGCATCGATATCTGAGAAAGACATCGGTGATGTTATTGATTTCCTCTGCCATATTGGGAACAAGCAAGACATATTCTTCCTTTGGCGACCTTGTTTGCCTGATCCATCAGATGATCTTGTTTTGGAGGTCGCAGTTGCCGGAGATTGCGATGCGATAATCACTTATAATAAGAAACATTTTAAACACGCCGAGAGATTTGGATTGAATGTTTACGACCCGAAGGAATTTCTTATTGAAATAGGAGTATTGAAATGAGCACTTTAAGCTTACGAATCCCGCACTCTTTGCACGAACAGATTAGGGTTCTTGCTAAAAGGGAAGGTATTTCCATCAATCAGTTTGTTGCGTCAGCAGCCTCTGAAAAAATGGCCGCCCTATTAACTGAAGAATATATTGAGGCAAGAGCTAAAAAAGGAAGTATAAAAAAATTTGAGAAAGTGCTTAAAAAAGTGCCGGATTCAGAACCAGACCATTATGACAGAATATAATTAATTTGCAGAATTGGGATAGGGAGTAGCCTCACGGCTACCCCCTCCCACACCACCTGGCATACGGATCACGTACCAAGGCGGTTCGGCTGGTACTGATGAGACCGGCTGTGAGTTATCCCACCAGTTCCACCGGGTTTTCAGAGAAAGCTCGCTACGTGAATTTCGGCAGCTGCCGCATTATCCCCGTAAGAGATACTCCCTTACTTGCCACCACCATTTACCCGTGCCATTCGGTCCGGGCACCGTTCCGGCCTTCACCGGGGTGAGTCCTCCGGGTATACTTCTCCCGCTTAAGGGAGGCCCGGCTCGTTTCCGCCGGCTACTATGCCTTCTGCTGACTTCTCCCCTGCGGTCAGGGCCGGTTACCCGACCCTCAGCCGTTGTACGGCACAGGAGAGATCTCCCGGGGTAAGCACGTGTCTTTCGGTACGTAAATGCCGAGTTTACGGACACGCCTTAAGATGGATAGAGGACTTTGCCTTGTGGTGCAGGCTCGTCCCGGCGTGCGCGCCTTATACTCGATTCCTGTGCGTCATCCCGTACCTTCGCGGTACCCTGCCGCAGCAGGGCGGCTTCCTCCCGAAGCACCGTCACCGGTACCCCGTTGCACTACCGCTACACCCTTCGCCTCCATCAGGCTGGGTCTAAGACTTGCCAAAATTATCAAATATATGATAGCCTTGGATCACTTTTAAGAACATGTGCCGTGCCCGGCACACACCAGGGCATCCAGCAGACCGCAAAAAGCCGCGGCTGCTGATGCCCGCCGTTATGCATCTTAAAAAAGCTTGACAAAGCGTACGCAATAACGTACATAAAGGTAGGTTCAAAAATTATATTATAAGAGGTAAATCATGCCGACATTAACTGCCACAGAAGCAAGGTCAAAACTCTATGGCCTGATCGATGAAACAACTGCGTCCCATGAGCCAATAATTATAAAAGGCAAGCGCGGTAATGCAGTGCTTATCTCTGAAGATGACTGGCGCTCTATCCAAGAAACAATTTATCTCTTGAATATTCCAGGTATGCGGGAATCGATACGAGACGGTTTAGCCACCCCCGTCGAGGAGTGTACAGAGGAACTTGATTGGTAATGTGGCTGATCGTCTTCACAAAGCAAGCGCAAAAAGACGCAAAAAAACTTTCCTCTGCCGGTTTAAAGCCAAAAGCAGAGATGTTGATTGCGGTTTTGCGTGAAAATCCTTTTATGACACCTCCTCCCTATGAAAAGTTATTGGGTGATTTATCAGGGGCGTATTCCCGTCGCATCAATATTCATCATCGTCTTGTCTATCAAGTTCTTGAGGCTGAAAAAACAGTTAAGATTATACGAATGTGGACTCATTACGAATAATTTTTTGCATAATCGGGATAGGACTCCCCATTACTGAGGAGCCCTCCCACACCACCTGGCATACGGATCACGTACCAAGGCGGTTCGGCTGATCAGGAAGATTAGTTTCCGGGTAGATAAAATCCTTTGTCAGTAAAATATTTCTCGGGCATGGCGATGGCTACCCACTTGATTTTGCTCATGTGCCAGTACTTCTTGCGGGCATTGCCGCAGAGCATGGCGTCCTTGTGAGCGATACCAAGTTTCTCAAGGTTGCGAACCCTGGCTTTCGGATTCTTCCATTGTTTCCAGACAAGACTCCGTAGTCTTCGCAGTATCCAGATTTTGAGCCCTTTGAGGAAGGACTTGGCTTCCGTGAGCCGGAAGTAGTTCCACCATCCCCGAATGTATCGGTTCAACTCCTGAATAACCTGCCGCAGGCTTTTTCCCCGCTTGCGGCTGGTCAGTTCCCTGACCTTGTCTTTGAAGCGTTTCATGCTTTCGGCATGAACCCGGATTTTTGACTGTCCTTACATTTGCAAATACGTGAATCCGAGAAATTTGCGCAGCCATGGCCTGCTGACGGCACTCTTGTCCTGGTTTACCTTGAGCTTGAGTTTCACAGTCAGGAACCTGGTGATACTTCGCATTACCCTTTCGGCAGCTTTTCGGCTCCTGCAGTAGATCCTGAAGTCGTCGGCATAACGGACATATCTGTGCCCTCTTTTCTCCAGTTCTTTGTCCAGTTCGTCCAGGACGATATTGGACAGCAGCGGAGACAGGGGGCCTCCCTGGGGCGTTCCTTCTTCCGTGTGAACCGCAACCCCTTCGATCATCACGCCGGACCTCAGATATTGCCGTATCACCTTCAATACGCGCTTATCCTTGATCCTTGTGGCGAGTCTGCTCATCAGCCGGTCATGGTTGACCCGGTCGAAGAATTTGGACAGGTCCATGTCGACGACATGGGTGTATCCGTCTACCATGTGCCGCTTACCCTGCATAACCGCATCATGCGCGGATCTACCGGGCCTGAACCCATAACTGGATTCAGAAAAGGCGGGCTCCCAGATCTGTTCTACGATCTGGGCGACGGCTTGCTGGATACACCGGTCAAGCACCGTGGGTATTCCCAGTAAACGCACCCCCCCGCCCGGTTTGGGAATCTCTTTCCTTTTCACCGGCAGCGGTTTGTGGGTGCCGTTTTGCAGGTCGTTCTTAATTTCAGGCCAATGCCTGGCCAGGTATTTCCCGAGTTGATCGGTTTTCATCCCATCAACTCCGGGCGCTCCCTGGTTGGCACAAACCTGTTTCCAGGCCCGGATAATGTTACTGCGGTCAAGAATCATCTCCATTAACCGGTCACTTTCTCCCAGACGTTCGGCAATCTGTGACGCTGCAAATATTTCCATCTGCTGTGGCTTTGTATTCACAAGTACACACCTCCTAATCGTCACTATCATTTACCCGTCCCATTCGGTCCGGGCACCGTTCCGGCCTTCACCGGGGTGAGTCCTCCGGGTATACTTCTCCCGCTTAAGGGAGGCCCGGCTCGTATCCTCCAGCTACTATGCCATCTGCTGACTTCTCCCATGCGGTCAGGGCCGGTTACCCGACCCTCAGCCGTTTTCCGGCACATGGGAGATCTCCCGGGGTAAACACATGTCTTTCGATACGTGAATGCCGAGTTTACGGACACGCCTTAAGATGGATAGAGGACTTTATCTTGTTGTGCAGACTCGTCCCGGCGTGCGCGCCTTATACTCGATTCCTGTGCGTCATCCCGTACCTTCGCGGTGCCCCGCCGCAGCAGGGCGGCTTCCTTCCGAAGCACCGTCACCGGCACCCCGTTGCACTACCGCTACACCCTTCGCCTCCATCAGGCTGGGTCTAAGACTTGCCAAATACGTCAATATCTTATATGTTTGGCTCACTTTTAAGAACATGTGCCGTGCCCGGCACACACAATCAATCAAGCGCAAAGGACAGCAAGGGCACTCGGGTTTTGAACATTTGGGGGGGGTGAACAACCGTAACCATAAACCAAGTCAGTGGAAGCCCTGGCTGCCATTGGCTTCAGACGTTATCGCTCTCATACAGAAAAGGACTTATGCATAAGTACCTGACATCAAATGCAACTATAGACTGGGAAACCCCTAAAGTCATAGCTAAAGCAAATGAACTTGCTCAAGGCATTGATAGTTCTGTGGAAATTGCAAAAAAATGTTTTGTATTTGTACGTGATGAAATAAAACATAGTAACGATCACCAATTAAATCCTGTTACATGCAAAGCTTCAGATGTGCTTGAACACAAAACAGGATTTTGCTATGCCAAAAGCCATCTATTAGCAGCTTTGCTCAGGGCAAATAAAATTCCGGCAGGGCTTTGTTATCAGCGGCTTACCATCGAAAATGATAAGCCACCATTCTGTTTGCATGGCCTTAATGCTGTATATCTGCCAGATATTGGGTGGTATCGCATTGATGCAAGAGGGAATAAAGAAGATGTTTCCGCAGAATTTAGTCCTCCTGTAGAAAGACTTGCTTTCAAAATCGTCCATGAAGGTGAGGCAGATTTTCAAGAAATATGGTCAGAACCATTACCTGAAATAAAGGAAGTATTGGAATCATCAAGCTCATATCAGGAAGTGGCTGACAATTTACCTGATATTGAAATAATTAAGAGCTAACAATCAATCAAGCGCAAAGGACAGCAAGGGCACTCGGGTTTTGAAATATCGGGGGATTTGAACAACCGAAAACTTTAACCAGGTCAGTGGAAGCCCTGGCTCCCATTGGCGGCCGCCGTTAAGCAAAATAATGAAATATAAAATATGAAGTATAAAATGCCCCTTACTTTTTGTATTATTTTCACCATGGCCATATCGGCGATTTCTCAAGACGATCACGTCTTTGAAGACATTATCCGCGGTGCTTTTGCTGGACGTGAAGGGACTTTTGTTATCATCGACTGCTCAACTAGCGAAATTCATGATTTCTATCCGAATACATCCTCAAAAAGAATTGCACCCTGCTCTACATTTAAAATATGGAATACCTTGATTGGACTTGAGAGCGGATTAATTTCCTCATCGGATGAATCTTTCTATAAGTGGGATGGCATCGAGCGATCAATTCTGGCATGGAACAAGGACTTGACGTTGCAGGAAGCCTTTCAGGCTTCGTGCGTACCAGCCTTCCAGTCTCTCGCTCGAAAAATTGGCCCTAAGAAAATGCACTCATGGATTGACAAGATTGGTTATGGAAACAAAGATACATCGGCAGGAATAGATGTTTTCTGGCTTCCTGCCAGCGGCAGAAGAACCATTTTAATTTCGCCGATGGAGCAAGCGCAACTGATTTACAAACTTATTTCAGGCAATATGCCTTTTTCGGATAAATCTATAGCCGCTGTCAAGGACATCATGAAAGTTCGAGAAACCGACCTTGGGACTCTTTATGGCAAAACCGGCACAGCTACAAATGAAACCGGAACTTATGTCTTAGGATGGTACGTTGGGTTTGTGGAAAGTAAAGGAAAGACATATGCCTTTGCTTGCACAGCAACGGGTGATAACGTTATGGGCAAAGATTCACGTGTAATAGTTGAAAGAATTTTGATGAAACAAGGGATATTGTAAAAAAATAATCGCGCTTCATTTGAGCGCGTATGTGATCACCGGCTCTTCGGTCTTCCGGTAAATGCGGCCTTTGTTCTCCAGGTAGCGTAAATGGGAAATGGCCTCTCCGGTGGCAAACCATTTCTGGGCCGGTGGGAATTTCTCCCAGTTCTCGGCCTCAATATCCCAGGTCATGTACGAAGCGGTTTGAAAGGCATCCAGCGGCGCGTGATGCGCCAGGATGTCCATGACTTCTTCCAGGCGGTGGGCGTGATGGGATTTAAGTTCATCGATCCGCTCCCGGCAGTTGTCAAACAGCCGGCGATGTCCCGGCAGGACGTGTTTCACCTCCAGGGCCCGCACTTTGTCCAGGCTGGCCAGGTAATTGGCCAGAGGGTCATCATCCTCGGACCAGCACTGAATGTTGGGCGTAATGTCGATCAGAATATGATCGCCGGCAATCAGGATCTGGTGTTGCGGTTCATACAGGCACATATGCCCCCTGGTGTGGCCCGGCGTAAGGACACTGGTGAATCGGTACGGGCCTGCTTTCATCTGATGACCGTCGTTTAATATCTTCAAGGGCGGGCGCCAGTCCGTGCCGAACTTCCGGCCGGGATGCTTTTTAAGAGAAGCCCGCAAAGCCTCTTCGGCCAGGCCGTTTTTAACAGCGTATTGGATCATGGGCTCAAAGCCCTGCCAGTTTTCGATAATCTCAGCATCCGGACGATTGAAGTACACTTGTGTATTATCACCGGCCATTCGGGTCACCAAACCGAAATGATCGGCATGCATGTGGGTGATAAAAAGATCGGCCTGCTCCATATCCAGGCCGATTTCCGCCAGTCCGTTCTGCATGGCCTCAAAGCAGATATCATGGTTCAGGCCGGTGTCAACGATCAGGGCCCGGGGTTCGGATCGAACAACATAACTGTTCAGGTATTTCAGCGGTGTATCGGGCAGCGGGATCTTGATCCGGAACAGGTCGGGAATAATTTCTTCAACCATGAACGACGCTCCTTGCATAAATGATTCTGCTATCATTCAAGCGACTGCAGGCAGGACAGGTCACAGCTCTGAAACATGCTGATGTCCATTTCCTCCTCAATATACCGCAAATCTTCGGCCAGCATGCAATCAGCGGTTTCACCGCGGAAACGTTGTTTGTAGGCGGCAAACAGGCGGGGTTTTTTGGCACCGAGTTCGACGGCTATTTCAACCGCCCGGTCGATGACCCGGGACGGATCGACCAGCTCGTCGACCATACCGGCCGCAAGCGCAGACGTACCGTCGAATTTACGGCCGGAGAGGAATGCAAGGTCGGTCACGCGGCTGCCGACCACGTAATTCACCATGGCCAGGCATCCCGAGGGCGGAATAATGGCGACATCGATTTCCGGAAAAGTGCAGACCGCTTTCTCGTTTTTCATGACCCGGTAGTCCAGGCACATGGAAAACGCCAGGGCACTGGCCACAACATGACCGTTAATGGCAGCGATCACGGGTTTGGGGAAAATAAACGCCCGATGGAAAAAAGTAAACAGTTCCTTGAAGAACTGCTTGATAGCGTCTTCTTCAAGCCCCATCACGTACTGAATATCCATACCGGCTGAAAAATACTGAACGCCGCTGCCGGCAACCACCACACCGCGAACGGCGTCATCGGCTTCAATATCGTCAAGAGCCTTGTTAAACTGTTGAATTATGTCGCTGTTAAAGGCATTCTCCGGCGGGTTTTCCATAAACAGTACGGCTATTTCATTTCTGGTTTCAATTCTGACTGACATGGGGAACCTCCTTTTTGCATGCTGAAATGAAGACTTCTGGACAAAAATAAATTATCATAGAAAAAAACGATCTGCAACGCCAGGTGTCGGGCGGCACCCGATTTTTTTACACCCTCACCGTAAAAGCCTGATAAATTCATCGAAAACGACAAGCAGGCAGTTGTGTTTGAGGTAAAATATCCTTCTTGACACAACTTATCACCCTGATATATATTTTTAGGAACCGTGCAAACGGCGTTCCATCAATGAAACGGGGGTCTCCAAAGAAAAGCGTGCAGGCTTTGTCATTGTTTTTTTCTTTTTGAATCCGTTTCTTTTTTTACAGTCACGACAAACCAAGGAGCTAATCATGACGGCACCCGCCATTCAGGTAGCACCGGATGTGGCCAATCCCCTGATCGCCGAAGTCATGGAACGTTCCGGACAGAATCTTCTCACCTGCTATCAGTGCCGCCGGTGCGCCGGAGCCTGCGCGGTGGGCGATGAGACAGGATTCTTTACCCCGGACCGTTTAATTCGCGCCATTCTCATCGGCGACCGGCAAACCGCCTTGAATAACGAACTGATCTGGAAATGCGTCTCCTGCTATACCTGCGGGATTCGTTGTCCCAACGGCATTCAAACCGGTCGCATTACCGAAACCCTCAAAAAAATGGCCAAAGAAGCCCATCAGAAATCACCCCACCCCAAAGTGGTTCATTTCCATGACGCCTTTGTCAAATCCGGTGTTCGCTGGGGCCGGGTGAACGAAACCGAATTTATGGCCGCCTATGAAATAAAAAACACGGCCGCTGACCTGAGAAAATTCGACTTTCGTGCCGTCACCGAAGAAATTGCCCGGCAGTTGAAACTGGCCATGGCCATGTTACGGTTGGGCCGGATGCATTTCGGCTTTCTCTCGGCCAAAGGCCGGGGCGAAATCAAACGGCTGAAAAAGGCGAAAACCAAAACACAATAAGAGGTCTGCCATGGAATTAGCCTATTACCCGGGGTGTTCGCTGAAACAATCCTCTGCGCTTTATGATCACCAGACCCGTCTTGTTTTTGATAAGCTCGGCGTGCAGCTCCGGGAACTGGCCGACTGGAACTGCTGCGGCGCCACATCGGCCGGTAAAACCGACGATTTTCTGTCTATCGCCATGCCCGCCCGCAATCTGGGTATCGCCGCCCAGTCCGGCTTGAATGAAATGGTCATCCCCTGTTCGGCCTGTTATTCCCGCACCCTGGTGGCCCAGCAATACCTGGAGGCGAACCCGGATTTAAAAGAAGAAATCAATGCCGGTGTGTCCAAAAAGATTACAACACCGGTCAAGGTGTCATCCATCCTGGAAGTACTGCTTGCCCTTCTGGATTCCGGAACGCTGGCCGAAAAACTGATCTACAAACCTAAAAGCTTAAAACCGGTCTGTTATTACGGCTGCATGATGACCCGTTTTCCTTTTCCGGTGCCGGTCCCGGACAGTATCGAAAATCCCCGGGGCATGGAAATCATTTTAGAAGCCCTGGGCCTGCATCCCATAGACTGGAACTACAAAACCAACTGCTGCGGGGCCTCGGCCGCCGTCACCGATCCGGCCGTGGCCCACACACTGATGGCCAAAATCCTGAACGATGCGCTGGCTCGCAGCGCCAACTGCCTGATAACCACCTGCCCTATGTGCCAGATGAACCTGGACGCCTACCAGGAAGACATCTGCCGGGAACACAACATCAGCGAACGACTGCCGGTCTTTTTCATTACCGAGGTGGTGGGAATGGCCATGGGTTTGGACATCAAATCGTTGGAGATCGACAAGCACTTTATCAACGGAACGGAACTCTTCAAGGAGCTGGAGCAATATGAATCAGAGCACTAAACCATCAGGTTCGGTGATGATCGTCGGGGGCGGCATCGGCGGTATGCAGGCGGCCCTGGACCTGGCTGACAGCGGTTTCAAAGTTCACATTGTCCAGAAGGACTCCTCCCTGGGCGGCACCATGGTCATGCTGGACAAGACCTTCCCCACCGGTGACTGTTCCATGTGCATGATTTCGCCCAAAATGGTGGAAATCGGACGTCATCCCAACATTGAAATTCATACCCTGGCGGAAGTAACCGGCATTGACGGCGAACCCGGCCGCTTCAGCGTGACCGTCAAACTCCTGCCCCGGTATGTGGATCCTGACAAATGTACCGGCTGCGGTATCTGTGAAAAAAAATGCCCCAAGCTGGTCACCAGCGAGTTTGAACAGGGGCTGACAAAGCGTAAGGCCATTTACGCCCTGATGCCCCAGGCCGTCCCCAATACCCGCGTCATCGACCATGACAACTGCCTTTATTTTCAAAGAGGCAGGTGCAAGGCTTGTGAAAAATTCTGCACCAACGGCGCCATCAACTTCGAAGACACAGGCAAAGAAATTACGCTCACCGTCGGCGCGGTGATCCTTTCACCAGGGCTGGCCCGCCACAGTGCCGACCGTCATCCGGAACTGGGTTTCGGCCGCTGGCCCAACGTGGTCTCTTCTGTACAGTTTGAGCGTATCCTGTCGGCTTCGGGCCCCTTTTCCGGCGAAATACTGCGGCCCAGCGACAAAAAACATCCTCACAAGATTGCCTGGATTCAGTGTGTGGGATCCCGGGACAATAACCACGGCAACCCATGGTGTTCTTCGGTATGCTGTATGTATGCCACCAAGCAGGCGGTCATTGCCCGGGAACACGACGCCTCGATCACGCCCACTATCTTCTACATGGAGATGCGGGCCTTTGGAAAAGACTTTGACAAATACGTGGACCGGGCCAAAAACCAGTACGGGGTCCGCTATCACCGGGCCATGGTTTCCGCTGTCCATGAAGAAGCAGGAACAGACAACCTGATATTGCGGTATGCCCAAATGGACGGCACCCTGGTCGACGAGGTGTTCGACATGGTGGTGCTGTCCATAGGGCTGGAACCTCACCGGGATGCGTTGGCGTTCGCGAAGACCTTTCAAATTGAATCCAACCGGCATGGATTTGCCAAAACAACGCCTTTCACCCCGGTGGACACCACCCGCCCCGGCATGTTCGTAACCGGCACGTTTCAGGGTCCCAAGGACATTCCCGAAACCGTACTCCAGGGCAGTGCTGTGGCCGGTAAAGCCATGGCCCTTCTGGGAGAAGCCCGGGGCACGGAGATTACCGCCAAAGAGCTTCCGCCGGAAACCGACACAAGTGAAGCGGATGCCCGGATCGGTGTGTTGATTTGCCATTGCGGAATCAATATATCACAGACTGTGGACATCCCCGCAGTGGTGGAAGCCGCGAAAGCCCTGCCCCATGTGGTTTTTGCCGATGACCTGATGTATGCCTGCTCCCAGGACAGCCAGGACGCCATCAAAGCCCTGGTCAAAGAGCACAACCTGACCCGGGTGGTGGTGGCTTCATGCACGCCCCGAACCCACCAGCCCCTGTTCCAGGAAACTATACGGGACGCGGGTTTGAACAAGTACCTGTTTGAACTGGCCGACATCCGGGAACAATGTTCCTGGTGTCACATGGGTCAGAATGAACCCGCCACCAAAAAAGCCATTGATATCGTCAAGATGACGGTAGCCAAAACCGCCCTGTTTGAAGCCATTCACACCGATTCGGTACCGGTCACCCATGCGGCCCTGGTTATCGGCGGCGGTATGGCCGGCATGACCGCGGCCCTTGCCCTGGGAGACCAGGGATATGACGTGCATATTATTGAAAATCAGGATGCCCTGGGCGGCCTGGTCAACAATCTCTACCGGACCCTGGACGGCAGCGACGTGCAGGCCTTTTTGAAGGACAGTATCGATAAAGTCGGCAACCACCCGAAAATCACCGTACATACAGGCGTGGATATAAAGAAAACCGACGGGTTTGTCGGCAATTTCGTGACCACCCTGACCGACGACACAACGATTCCTCATGGTGCCATTATTATTGCCACCGGCGGGGTGGAATACGAGCCAGACGAATACGAATACGGCAGCAGCAGCGCCATCATGACCCAGCGTGAGCTCGAAAAGCGGCTTGAGACCGAAACTTTTTCGCCTTCAGCGACCTTTGCCATGATCCAGTGCGTGGGCTCCCGGGAAGAACCGTTTAATTACTGTTCCCGGATCTGCTGCCAGGACGCCATCAAAAACGCCATCGCTATTAAGACAAAATATCCCGGAGCCGCTGTCACCATTTTCTACCGGGACATTCGCACCTATGGCCTGCGGGAAGATTATTACCATCAGGCCAGAAGCCTGGGCGTGCTATTTGTCCGCTTTGAACCGGACAACAAACCCGAGGTGAGCATAAGCGGTGACAAGGTGACCGTCAGCGCCTTTGATTTCATGCTCAACCGCCCGATTGAAGTCCGGACCGATTACCTGGCCCTGTCGACCGGCCTGCGGCCCCATCCCTCCACCGAAGAAGTGGGCAAGCGTTACAAACTGACCCGCAACCCGGACGGCTATTTTCTGGAGGCCCATGTCAAGCTGCGGCCGGTGGATTTTCCCAGTGAAGGGCTTTTTGTGGCCGGGCTGGCCCATGCCCCCAAAAACCTGGACGAAACTATCAGCCAGGCCCTGGCCGCTTCCGGCCGGGCCGGGGTTCTACTTTCCAAAGACAGACTGGATGTCTCCGGCATCATATCAAAACACAACCGGGACCTCTGTATGTCCTGCCTGGCCTGCTTCCGCGTCTGCCCGTTTGATTCACCGTTTATCGATGAGGACGGACGCATCAGCCACAACGAAGTCAAGTGCATGGGCTGCGGCATCTGTGCCGGCGTCTGCCCGGCCAAGGCGTTCCAGGTCAACAACTTCAGAGATGACCAGATTATCGCCATGATCGACGCGGTAACCTGAAATTAGAATAACTGATTGAAAAGGGATACTCCATGAGCAAAGAACCCGCAGCCGCAGGCAAACAGGAAACCGCGCCGCCCATCGAGCGACCGGTTGAGGTCCCTGCCGGCTGGGAACCCGACATTCTGGCCATTGCCTGCCATTACTGCGCCTTTGCCGCAGCCGACCTGGCAGGTGTGATGCGGCTTTCCTACCCGCCCAACGTCAAAGTCATCCGTCTGCCCTGTACCGGCAAGCTGGACCACTATTATGTGCTGCGCGCCCTGGAAAGGGGGTTTGACGGCGTTTTCGTGGCCGGGTGACTGGAGGGCCAATGTCATTTCCTGGAAGGAAATACCAACGCCAAAAAACGAATCGACTATCTGAAAAAACTGATCGTGCAGGTCGGCATCGACCCTGCCCGTATCGAAATGTACAACCTGTCCGCGGCCATGGGACCGCGATGGGCCGAGATATGTACCGAATTTACAGACCGCATACGTCAGATGGGGCCTTCTCCTGTCCGTCCCCCTGGCCATAAACCATCATAAACAAGGAGTCGCACCATGATCGTGGGTGAACAAAAACCTTTAGAAGAGATCTGGGAGATGATCAAACCCTACAAAAAGGTGCTGGTCTTCGGCTGCAATACATGTGTGGCCGTCTGCCACACCGGCGGCAACAAGGAGGCCGAGATGCTGGGTTCCCTCCTGCGCATGCAGGCCACGCAGGACGGCGTTGACATGGAAATAAAAGATTCCGGCATAGAGCGTCAGTGTGAACATGAGTTTTATGATTCAGCCAGAGAAGACCTGGACTGGGCCGACCTGGTGCTGTCAACCGCCTGCGGTGTAGGCGTACAGTTTACGGCCGAAAAAATGCCGACCACACCGGTGTTTCCCGCGCTCAACACAACCTTTATGGGAGCGGTCGACGCGCCCGGAATTTTCAGCGAGCGCTGCCAGGGATGCGGCCAGTGCATCCTGGCGGTCACCGGCGGTATCTGCCCGGTATCCCGTTGTGCCAAGCGGCTGTTTAACGGACCCTGCGGCGGATCAACGAACGGCAAATGTGAAATAAGTAAAGACACGGACTGCGCCTGGCAGTTGATCGTTGACCGGCTGACAGCTTTAAACCGGCTGGATGACTATGAAACACTGGCGCCGATAAAAGACTGGTCCAACGAACGTTCCGGCGGACCCAGAAAACTGGTCAGGGAGGATTTGCAAAAATGAGCGAAAACACACCCAGCAAACTGGAAAAGATCCTTCGCCAGGGACATTTAGCGGTTACTTCCGAGTGCGGCCCGCCCCGGGGCAGTGATCCGGCGGCCATTACCGAAAAGGCCGAAATGATCAAGGATTACGTGGATGCCATCAACATCACCGACAACCAGACTTCCATGACCCGCATGTGCAGCCTGGCGTCCTGCATCCATTTGAAACTGATGGGGCTGGAACCCGTGCTGCAGATGGTGACCCGGGACCGGAACCGTATTGCCCTGCAGAGTGACATCCTCGGCGCGGCTTCCTTCGGGATTAATAATATGCTGTGCCTTTCCGGTGATCACCAGAGTTTCGGCGACTGCCCAACCGGACAGAATGTTCACGACATCGACTCCATGCAGTTGCTTCAGACCGTCCGGCTCATGCGGGATGAAGGTAAATTCCTGGGAGGTGACGAAATTAAACGCCCGCCCCAGATGTTCGTGGGCGCGGCGGCCAACCCTTTTGCCGACCCCTTTAATATAAGGGTTCCCCGTCTGGCCAAAAAGGTCGCCGCCGGCGCGGAATTCATCCAGACCCAGTGTATTTACAACCTGGACAAGTTTGAAGAGTGGATGAAACTGATCCGGGACCGCGGCCTGCATGAAAAGGTATTTATCCTGGCCGGTCTGACCCCCATGAAATCGGCCGGCATGGCCAGATACATGAAAAACCGGGTACCCGGCATGGATGTGCCCGATGAAGTGGTCAAACGCCTGGCTGACACGCCCAAAGAAAAACAGGCTGAAGAAGGCGTCAAGATGTGCATTGAATCGATTCAACGCCTCAAAGAAGTGGAAGGTGTAAAAGGCTTTCATATCATGGCCATTGAGTGGGAGGAAAAGGTTCCCGAAATCGTAGAGCAGGCGGGTCTCTATCCGCGTCCTGCCGTATAATCCTGAGGAGCGCGCATGAAAACCTTTGAAGACCTGATCAAGGAAGTACAGGAACCGGGACTTTGCCATCATTGCGGGGGGTGCGTCACCTTCTGTACCTCGATCAACTATGGTGCCCTGGAGATCGACACCAACGGCATGCCCCGTTTCGCAGACCGGGACAAGTGCATCGAGTGCGGCCTGTGTTATTCCATCTGCCCGGAAATCAACGAACTGGATGATGAAACCAAAAAAATGGTGGCCTGGGAGCCGCCCATCGGTAAAATCATCGAGCTGACCGCGGCCCGGGCGCTGGACCCGGCCATTCGTAAAAAAGCCACCGACGGTGGAGCCGTAACCGCCATTCTATTATATCTTTTCGATACCGGACGCATTGATGGCGCTATCGTCACCCATCACACGGATGAATTCAGTCGTGAACCTCATTTGGCCACCACCCGTGAGGATATTATCGCGTCGGCCGGTTTTTTCATGGACACGTCCCACGGCATGAAGCACTTCGGTCATGATTACTCTACCTACTCTCCATCTGTTCAGGAATTCCGTCCGGTAATGGAAAAGGGCCTGAGCCGAATTGCCCTGGTCGGAACCCCCTGCCAGATCGAAGCCGTCCGTAAAATCGAAGCCCTGGGCATCGTGCCCTCCGATTCCATTAAATTCTGCCTGGGGCTTTTCTGCTCCGGCAACTTTTCTTTTTCTGAAAAAGAAAAGGTGGAAATGGAAAACATCGGTGAGTTTAAGTGGGACGCCGTTTCCCGCATCAATATTAAAGAGAACTTCATGGTTTACCTGAGTAACGGCGAAGTCATTTCCATCCCGCTGGATCGGCTGGATTTCATGAAACGATTCGCCTGCCGTTTCTGCATGGACTATTCCGCCGAATACGCCGACATCTCCTTCGGCGGCGTCGGTGCCAAAGACGGATGGACAACGTTGATCACCCGGACCCCCCTGGGCAGAGCGGTAGTGGCCGATGCCAGGGGGAAAACCATTGAGACCGACATTACCTTGGGTTTAAACCGCTCACAGAAGGAAACCATTGACATCGTTCGTCAGGCATCCAAACAAAAGCTGCAAAAGGCCCGGACCAACCGGCAAAACCTGTTTTAAAGTGGATCTTCTCCAATTTTATGGAGGCAGGGTTCAAGGGGTCGAGGGTTCAAGGACTTGGACTGAACTGAAAATACCGTCCCGGTGACGTTATCTTTTCAGTCAACCATGCAGCCGATTGTGTTTCTCTCCACTTGCCCTTACGGCAAAGCCTTTGATCACACCTTGATTTTTAACGCTTTCTGGGCCATATTATCGATATAATATGCAAAAAATGGAGATGCAGGCATGAACGGTCAAAAAGACCTGTCCGGGAAAAAAAGAAAACACTTTACAGCTTGGTTTCTGGTAATAACCACCCTGTTGTCGATTGGAATATCACGGGCTTCGGCCCAGGAAGCAGAAGAACCGCCGATAAGCTTAAAACAATCCATCGAAGAATCACTGCAACTGGAAAAAAACCTGCTGATCGATCTGGAAAAGGACTATAACCGGATTCAACAACTGGAACCAACGCTGGCTGTCGAGCTGGAGACCTATAAAGTTCTGCACACAACTTATACCAATATGTTGGCCCGGCAGATGCCGGACATGGAAAGCCTGGAGCAGGCTGCCGCCAATGTCAAAGCGGCTATCATCCGAACCCGGGAACGGTTAAACTCGCTTAACAAACATTACGACGCCA
Organism: Desulfosudaceae bacterium; assembly: GCA_963674745.2. GTDB lineage: Bacteria > Desulfobacterota > Desulfobacteria > Desulfobacterales > Desulfosudaceae > JBFMDX01. Next base: position 1,869,234 of record CAXXDV010000003.1, read on the forward strand.
TTCGGCCCCTTCGTAACGGTTTACAGGAACAACTGGACACCAACACCGCCTATCTCAAAGAAATTAAAATCACACGCAACAAACAGCCGGAAGCCGCAGCTTCTATTCAAAATCTCAAAACCCTGATCGATATTATCAACAAGAAACGGCAATACCTTGATGAGATGAATGATTTTTATCAGTCATCGATCACAAAAATGGGAGCCATTCATGAAAACCTGATTTCGCTGTCAAACAGACTGGATGCCGGCATTAACCGGAGTCGAACCAGCTCCCGTTTCATCCGGAGGACGACTCTGTTTGCCGCCGGTGGAGGGCTTGCGCTGAAAAAAGAAGCCGACCAGCTTCTGGAACAAGCGGGTCATGTCATGTCGGCATCTTACCTGAGCAAAGAAATGGGTCTGATGTGGAAGTCGGTGAATTCGTTCATGACCCTACCGGTCCTGATCTTTTTGTTGGGGCTGATTCTGGCTTTCCGGGTACGAAAATCTTATCTGAAGATATGGGAAAATCCGTCTTTTAAAGACTGCCCGGCCTTCCGTTTGTCCTGGCGGATTTTCAACCGTTCGATTTTTCTGCTGGTCATTACCGGGGGCCTGTTTGCTTTTACGCAAATAAACAGGCTTTATGTGCCTGTCCATGTCGTCACTGTCCTTTACCTGTTTCAGCTTTTTCTGTTCACGGAATGGGGGCTGGACATGGTCTCGGGTTTCGACCAACTGGAACGGATCAAAATGATGCCGAAATTTGGGAAACTTCTTCGCGCCCTTATAATCCTGGTTCGCTGTTATATAACGGCCTACATTGTTATTGCCCAACTTTTACAGTCGAGTAGTGTTCTGTTGATCTGGGCCAGGTTGATATTTGAAATTCTTCTTATTGCCTGGTGCCTGAAATGCTGGAGAAAAGACCGGCAACAGCCGTCAGTTGAACTTATCCCGAACGGGATAGTAAAAAAACAAGCCGTTAAAACGATGGCTTATCTGATCAGCTTCGGCGGTCTGGCCTTTGAAATCGCCGGTTACGGTGACATGGCCTTTTTCTGGTATGCGTCATGGGGCCGGACCCTGATCATCGGTTTGTGGGCGGTGTTGCTGTATAGTGGGTTGCGGGAACTATCCATCATCTATCAGGTCAACCCCGACCAGGACAAAGATGTTGCTGAAGCCTCGGGAGCGCCGATCACCTGGCTTTTTCTGAAATTAGGGCAGCCGGTGGTGGTCGTTTTTTTCCTGGTGGCCGTGATCCTGGCCTGGGGCGGTAAACGGGCTTTTTTGATCGGCCTGTTTGAGACGATTCGTCACACCTACCGGATCGGCAGTATAGAATTCAGCATCATGGGGTTTGTTTACGCCCTGATTGTATTGCTGATCACCCACATCACCGCCCAAACCTGGCGATATGTTTTCCAGCAGAAATTTCTGGCCCGCAGCGGCATGGTGGTAGGCTTGCAGGAATCCCTCACCACCATCAGTGTTTATGTTTTGTGGTTGCTGGGCGTACTGATCGCCCTCAATTTTATCGGCCTGAATACCACCACCCTGACGGTTGCTTTCGGTGCCCTGGGTATCGGACTGGGATTCGGGTTGCAGAACATCTTCAATAACTTTGTCAGCGGCATTATTCTTCTACTGGAACGTCCCATCCAGGTGGGTGATGACCTTCAGATCAACGACGTCTGGGCCACGGTTAAAAAAATCAATGTGCGTGCTACCGTTGTGCAGACCTATGACAACGCCGCCTTGATCATCCCCAACGCCGATCTTGTCAGCAACCAGGTCACCAACTGGAGTTTCAAGGACAAACGCCTGCGCCGGAACATTATGGTGGGCGTGGCTTACGGATCAGACGTCGAGCTGGTGCGCCAGACCTTATTGGAAGCGGCGGACAGCACGCCTCGCGTACTGAAACAACCCAAACCGGACGTTATTTTTAAAGACTTCGGCGACAGCGCCCTGACTTTCAACCTGCGCATCTGGACGCACATCGCCTATTATTACGCGGTTGAAAGCGACGTTCGTTTTACCATTGACCGCCTGTTTCGGGAAAGAAATATCGTCATCGCCTTTCCTCAGCGGGATATTCATGTGTTTTATGAGAATAAACCGGAACAGGAAATTTAATAGGATTCAAGGGGTCGAGGGGTCGAGGGTTTATTGTTGTTATAAACGAATAATATTAAGGCATCAAATCCTTCAAAAATCGAGACTTTCGTCAAAGCCATAACAATCAGGAGTGAACCATGCGCTTTATTCCACGCACCTCAAAAAAACCGGGCATGTCACCGGGCACCCTGGTCCATGTCGGTGAAAAGCGGGCCGAAACGATCAACATCACCCGTATCGAATATAACCAGTCTGGAATTTCGGAACAGAAACTCAACGACATTTCGGAACTGGTGCCCGTTGAAAAAGACAGTGATGTCGTCACCTGGGTCAACATTGACGGTCTTCATGACTTGTCCCTGATGGAAACCATCGGCAATCTCTTCGGTATCCATTCCCTGGTAATGGAAGATATCGTCAATACCACCCAGCGTCCCAAAATTGAAGATTTTGAGGATTACCTGTTTATAACCCTTAAAATGTTTTATCTTGATGATTCCGATCAGATTGAAGCCGAACAGATCAGCATAATTCTCGGCAGGAATTATGTCCTCTCGTTTACCGAGAACACCAGGGACTCTCTGAATATGATAAAAGACCGGTTGCGCAAGGGCAAAGGCAAGATCCGCAAAAGCGGGGGAGATTACCTGACTTATGCCCTGCTCGATGTAGTGGTTGACAATTATTTTATCGCTCTGGATTATTACAACAAAACAATCGATTCACTGGAAGATGAAATTATCGAAACGCCACAACCGGAAACCCTTCAATCCATTCATGCCGCCAAAAGAGAACTGATTTTCTTTCACCGCCAGATATGGCCGTTACGTGAAATTATGGGGCAACTGAAAAAAGGCGACCTCCCCCCGGTTCAGGCAACCACTCAAATCTACCTGGCGGATGTATATGACCACTTAACTCAGGTACTTGAAACAACCGAATCCTTCAGAGACATCTTGAGCGGATTGCAGGATCTTTATCTTTCCAACATCAGCTATAAAATGAACGAGGTGATGAAGGTGCTGACCATTATCGCCACCATCTTCATTCCCCTGACCTTTATCGCCGGCGTCTACGGCATGAACTTCAATTATATGCCTGAACTTAAGTGGCACTGGGCTTATTTCACGGTCTGGGGCGTAATGATCGCCATCGGCGGCGGCCTGCTCTATTATTTCAGGAAAAAACGATGGCTCTGAATTTAAAATTCTAAAATTCTTATTTTGAATAATAATTATAGGCTTCATTTTCAAATCAGCAACGGGTTCTGGTTTTGGTTTGATCATACGTTTTTTCCGGAATAATGGAATATTGGGATAAGCCGAAAAAGTTCTAAGCACATGTACGTCCGCTATGACAGGAGTTTATCAACATATGGTTTTATTCAAGCGCTGCCTCAGAAAACCAGTAATAATACATCAGAAAAACTAATCCTATTCCAATCAGCATGGAGGGAGAAAACAAATAGATCAGTAAACTGAGAAAAGACATATCCACGTATTTGAAAAAATCATATATAAACAAATAATGTACACCAAGTAGTAAAATGGCATAAATCGTATACTTTCCAATTTTTTTCATTTCCATAAGCACTGGAAGCAACGGAAAAAGAAGCGTCCCAAAATCATATCTGAACACAAAAACCAATATGATCAGTAATAATGTTGCAAATATTTTTAGATAGTATTCTTTTTCTTTGTATTTATGGGTAACAATTATGATTCTGAGGCATAAAATCAATGACAAAATGGTATATATTACACCGATCACGGCGCCATACAGGTTGAGATGGGAGGCGGGAATAATTCTTTTGACATACAATTTTAGTGGAAAATCAGACAATCCTGAATAAATATACGCCGCTCTATCCGAGGCTTCTAACAAATTAATTTTTCGATTCGCATAATCGATCAAAATAGCATCAATCATATCAAAGTGTGTTTTAATGCCAAAGATCAGTAAGGAGGAGACCAAGAACAGAAGAGCAAATGCTGTTGAATATAAAAAAAGTTTATATTTTCTGGCGATAAGCGGTGCTACCATAAGCGGTATTAAGAATATCTTGAAGGTAACAGCAAGGCTTAAAAAAAACGCACATAAAACAAATTTTGAATTTTTATAAAAAAAGACGGACAGCAACAAACAAAACATGACTTCAACATATACATTCAGCAAATATAGCTGAGAGACAAAAAAAGTAACGGTAAAACAAAGAATCGGTAATATTATATCTTTATAAGGCAGCTTTGATCGATACGAGTGGTGGCATAAAAGCCGAATCGAGATTACATATATAACTATTATTATGATAAGTTTGATAATTTTTGCCGGTAATAGTGGAAGAAAGGCATAAGGAAGGCAAAGGAAGCTCATAAAAGGGGTGTTAAAAAACCGATTAAAAGAGGAGTTATAAAGGACGCTTGTTTTTATGAAACGCACCATATCCAAATATAAAACTAAAAAATCAACGCCCAGGCATTGATTTAATCCCCAACCAGCAGCTGTGGCTTCCAGGTACAATCCATAAGCGGTGTAAGCCACGCTGAAAAGAGACAAAGAAAGAATTCCCATGACTACTAAATTATAACGGCGTAAAAAAAGCTTTTTCATAAACATTTTTTCCAGATAAAATAGTAGCCTTTAAATGTAAAACATAGTTGATGAGAAAGGGTTATCATCAATGTCCCTGCCGTAAATCTTGATCCATTTTTTTTCCTATAGACGTTTTTTAATTTAAGAGATCAGGGGAATTTGTTTTGCCATATTTCGGACATGTTGTTTTTCATTCCTTTCTCTTTCTTGAAATTCTGGTTGTCCACAATAATTCTAGTGACGCCACCCGCGATATCGCCCTAAAGGCGGGGCGGGGTGCCCGGGTCGTGCCCGAAACCCGCCAGGGCTATGGATGACTATTATTTTAAAACGCAGATTTCAATATCATGTACGATAAAATAAGAATGCCCTCTGGAATTGATTAGTATGTATGCATACTTGATGCGGAAACGTCTTTTCAAAAGGCCCTGGTCGATATTTATTCTGACTGGGAAACAGACTTAAAATAGTGTTCCCAGAGCTGCCGCAACCATCGAAATGACAGCCGACAGCATCATCAGACGGCATGCTTTTTCGATATGCAGGGGCCGCACTTTCGCCATTCCCTGACCGATATAGGGTTTTTCCACCAGCCGGCCGAAATAGAAGTTCGGCCCCCCCAGGCAAACGGAAAGCCCGCCGGCAAAGGCCGCTTCGGGATAACCGGCATTGGGGCTGCTGTGATTGCGCCCCTGCCTGACCGCCGTTGAACAGGCGGGTTTTCCGGTTCGAAACAATATAAAAGCGGCCAGAGAAATGATCAGCACGGAAATCCGGGCAGGAATAAAATTGGCCACATCATCAATTCTGGCGGCGGCTTTGCCGAAGTCCACGTAGCGCTCATTTTTATAGCCCACCATAGAGTCCAGCGTGTTCACCATCTTAAACGCCAGGGCCAGTGGCGCTCCGCCGATGACCGCGAAAAAAAGCGGTGAGATTACGCCGTCCACCAGGTTCTCCGCCACGGTTTCCACTGCGGCCCTTGAAATACCGGACGCGTCAAGGGCATCCACATCCCGGCCGACAATCATGGACAGATTGTTTTTGGCCTCTTCCAGGCGTTTTTTTGCCAAACAGTTCCGGATACCAAGCGCTTCTTTTTCCAGACACCTGGCGGAAATACAAAAATAAATTATGATAATGTTGACCACTCCGGCCAGTACGGGAGATATGGCCGCGGCCAGCAGCACAATTACCACGGCCACGACCCAGGTGCCCAGGATCAGGCTGACGGCGAACAGGAGTCCGGAAAAAAACAGAGGCGTGGATAAGTGTCGGAAAAGCGATTCGGTAAGCAACACCACCCTGCCCAGCAACCGGATGGGATGGAGCGAAAAGTTCGGGTCACCCAGAAAATAGTCCAGAGCAAAGGCTGCCGGAATGATGTACCAGGACAGTTCAAGTGTCATCAGAACCCCAGATCTTCATTAATCAGCACGACTTTAATCCTGTTTTTGGGAAACGATTTTTCCGTAATCACCCAGGTGTTACATATCCGGTCCGGACTGGAACAATCCTGGCAGGCAAATGTTGCGGCACAGGGTGTTTTCTTGTCCAGCCGGCGGGTATTGACCGGTGCGGCATAATTCTTGATACGCTGGACAGCGGCATCCACATCAGCGACGATCTTGTTTCGACCGGCCAACACAATGACATGTTTCGGGCCAAAAGCCAGAGCCCCCACACGATTGCCGATCATATCCAGATTGACCAGTTTGCCGCTTTCGGTAATGGCGTTGGTGCCGGTAAAAAAAAGATCAGTCAACAAGGCCTGACGACGACGTTCCAGGCTGTCCTCCCGGGAGATCTCCTTATCATAGGTATCCAGAATTTTGATATCCGTGCGACTTTTGAGTTGATCATACAGGCCGGTGGATGTGAACGTCATCGACCCGCCCCAGGAGATACTGGCCGGTGACAGTGCCGGAATCAGGGTTTCTGTTACCAGGCCGGCGGCATCTTTGACATTCTGGACCAGATGGACTTCAAAATTGTTCGACATCAGGGTTTTCCTGACGGCACCAAGCCGGGTCTGCCAGTAATCATCAAAATAATTATCCATTATTTCAGATCCTTATTGTTAAAAAAACAAACCAATTTATTAACTAATGAGGCGTTTTCCGAATGTGTCTTCAATGAAAAACGGACGTATCTTGAAGACAACCCGTAGAAATTTTCACAGTTCCGGATCAATATCTTTTGACGGCCAAGGTAACGACAAATGTCCTCAGCCCCGTCCTCTTGTTCCAGCGATGCCAGCATAAACGAGGTAACCGAAGAAAACACGTTAATACCCGTTATCGCTCCTAAACGGCCTGACAAGAACACTTTTTCAGCATCCAGGGCATTGACGGTTTCCGTCACAAAACGGCTGACGGCATCTTTGTTTTTCATCAGCCAGGCCACCGCTGCCTGGGACAGGCTGTTGACGCTCCAGGGCAGGCTGTAACCGTTCAGCCGTTTAACCAACGGACGGGATGTATATACAAAACCAATCCGCAGGCCCGGAATTTTAAACAGCTTGGACATGGAATTCAATACAATGATATTCTCCGGAGCGTTTTCATCCATCAGGCTCAACGCCTGCCCCCCAGGGACAAACCCGAGATAGGACTCATCCACAATAAAACGCACCCCGGAATGGATATGGCAGAGATTAAGAATAACCTTTCGGGGCATCAGCACCCCGGTGGGGTTGTTGGGATTACAGATAAAAACCGTGTCCGCGCCGGACTTTGTGACGGATTCGGAGATCCGGTCCGGATCATGAGCAAAGCCGCCGGCTTCATCGGTTATCAGAAATTCATACCGGACATTGTTCATACGGCAGGCGTCGGCATAATCGGCGTAAGTCGGGCCCAGAATGAGCACCCGGTTGCTTTGAAGCGCCCGCGGCAGACAGTAGATAAACTGGGTCGATCCGTTTCCGGCCAGAACACGCTCTGGGTCAACACCATAATGATCGGCAAAAGCGCTTCTGATTCGGCCGGCGTCAACTTCCGGCAGCGCTGTGGCCAGGTCAAGGTTTTCCGCCAGAAACGCTACCAGGCCCGGGGGTGGGCCGAAGGGATTGACGTTACTGCTCATGTCGACAATATCCGACGGCGCGCAGCCAAGCGCCTGTGCCAGATCGTAAATATTACCGCCATGTCCCTGTATCATATCTACTACGACCCCCTGCCTGGTGTTACCACGCCGCAACGCCGAGAAAAAGCACCACCTCGGAAATCTCGATCATGGCGCCCAACATATCGCCGGTGATACACCCGATTTTACGTTTATAAAACAGCAATATGGCCAATATGGTCAGCGCCGACAGGCCATTGACCACAAAGCAGCGCCAGCCGGTCAAAAGCGAAAACGCTGCCAGGAGCAGGCACCAGCGGCAATCATACCAGGAAAGGGGCTCGTCAAAAAACGCCCGGGCCGTACCCTCGTCCTGCCGCCCATAACCGAGATACATAAAACCGAACAGCACCCCTGCCCGGGCATAAGCCGGAACCAGCATCAACAGAACAAACCGGCATTGATCCAGGCTGAAGATGCCGGCCCATTTGGCCAGCAGACAGCAAACCACCGCCACCACACCGATGGCGCCGGTACGGCTGTCTTTCATGATCTCAAGGGCCCGTTCCCGGGTCTTGCCGCCGTACAAACCGTCAACCGTGTCGGCCAGACCGTCCAGGTGCAGCCCGCCGCTGACAATAGCGAGAAACACAACATCAAGGACCGCCACCGCCGGTGCCGGCCAGAGCTGCATGGCCAGAAAATCAAAAACCGCCGTCATCAGGCCGATGATCAAGCCGGCCGTGGGTAGAGACGTGACCAGGCGCCTGGGAGCGAATTCTCCGTCGCCTGCCCCCAGGGGCAGAATGGTGAAAAACCGCAAAGCTGAAAGAACGTCCTTCATCGGCCGTCTCCCTTGATAACCACCGGTATACCGGAGACCATCCAGACGACCTTATCGGCGGTGGCGGCTGTTCGCTGATTGGCCATTCCGGCCATGTCCCGAAACAGGCGCGATATTCGATCAGCCGGTACAATACCGCAGCCGACTTCGTTGGTTACCAGGATGACACTGCCGGCAGCATTAACCAGGGCCTGTTGTAACTGATCGATATATTTTTCGATACCATCCTGCTGACAGGTTTTTCCGAGAATATTGTTCATCCACAGGGTCAGGCAATCCACCAGCACAACGGTATCCTTTGCCGCGGCCTGCTGAATAACAGAACTGATATCCAGAGGACATTCGATGGTTTCCCATTCCGGTCCCCGGTCTTGCTGATGACGGTCTACCCGGTCCTGCATCTCTGCATCAGCCGGCACGCAGGTGGCCAGAAAACATCGGCGGGTGACGTCCATAGCGGCTGCCAGGGCCAGGGCGTGCGCGCTTTTACCGCTTCTGCAGCCGCCGCTGACCAGTATAATTTCCTTCATGGCTTTCCTTCTAACACATAAAACTTTAACACGCTAAAACCCTAGAGCCTATTCAAGGTAACCGGACGTGTTCGTAACCACATAACCACTTAAACACATAATCACTTAAACACATAATCGCCTGAATTAGAAGACACCCCAAAAGCTAATGCATCAAATTAGAATTTTATTTATAACTATTTGATTTTAAAAAGCTCACATACCAACCCATGGAAACGGCCAACCCCTGGCGGATGTCATGGGTCGGGGCATAGCCCAGCCGGGTTCGGGCCTTTGAGATATCTGCCAGGGAATGGCGCACATCTCCCGGCCTGAAATCCCGGTATACCGGTTCACATTTCAGTATCCCGGGAAAACGGGCGCCGAGGTCTTCGCGCAGAAGCCCGAAAAGCGTGTTCAAGCTGGTACGCTCTCCAAAGGCGACATTGTATACCTGGCTGGCCGCTTCGGGGTGGTCGGTCACGGCGGACAGCAGGTTGGCCTGAACAGCATTGTCGACATAGCAGAAATCGCGGCTGGTTTCACCATCACCGTTGATGTAAATCGTCTGCCCGCGTAGCATGGCGCTTATCCACAGGGGAATGACCGCGGCATAAGCCCCTTCCGGATCCTGCCGGGGGCCGAACACATTGAAGTAACGCAGGCCCACTGCCCGGGTACCATAGGTGTCGGCAAAAACATCGGCGTATATTTCATTGACCAGCTTGGTAACGGCATACGGCGACAGGGGTTTGCCGATATGTTCCTCTTTTTTGGGCAGATCCGGATGATCTCCATAGGTGGAACTGGAAGCCGCATAAACAAAGCGCCTGACCTTTTCATCCCGTGCCGCCACCAGCATGTTCAGAAAACCGGTGATATTGGCGGCATTGGTTAAAAGCGGGTTTTCAATGGAACGGGGCACAGACCCCAGCGCCCCCTGGTGAAGCACAAAGTCAACGCCCCGGCAGGCTGTATGGCATATGTCCGGATCCCGGATATCGCCGTCAATCAGTGTAAATCGTTGCCATTGAAGGTCATCCACCAGGCCCCGGACTTCATCCAGGTTATGCCGGTAACCGGTGGCGAAATTATCCAGCCCGACCACCACCTGATCCAGCTTGAGCAACGTTTCCAGGATATTGGACCCGATAAAACCGGCCACGCCGGTGACCAGCCAGGTGGCGGGCTCGGCCTTGAGCTGTTGTTTTAATGTTTCATAAGGTGTCGGCATAATAATTAATTTATATCGTTAAGGGGTTGCCTGTTTAAGTGTTGATAAATACGCCAATCAGCCCTGTTTTGCAAGGTCAGTTTTCAGCCGGTTGATACTATCTTTCCAGGACCGTTACACTTTCAATATTTGTAAACAGCCAGCCAGCCTCAACTTTTTCCAGGGAAAAAACCAGTTCGTGAATTTCCCGCACCGGATCACCGGCGTTGGCCTCGGCGCTGACAAAAGCGGTTACATCGACTTCGGCCAGGCCGTCCTGCGGGAATACGATATTAAAATCATAAAAATTAATGGACAGGTTTGTGTACCGTGACCGCGCCATCATCACATAGGGGTGGACATCCTTTCCGGAAAAGGTCCGGTCTACATCGTAACCCGGCAGATAGACCCGGCATTCCTCGGCAAACATATCGCCGATATGCCTGGCTTTTGCGGCACTGACCAGATTGTTTTCCGGCGATTCTTTGGCCATCTGGTCGGCCAGATAGTGGAACCGCCTTTTGACAACGGCGGCATCACTGTAATAATAAACGAAAAAACCGATAATACCCACCACCGCAATAACGGCGGCAACCGGAACGACTGTTTTTGACTTTACCATAACGGCACTCCTGTTATCCGGCGGACCGGGGTTTGTCCGAATTGGTGCCTTTCCATGGGCACACTGCGGTTGTCTCCGACAACATAAACATGTCCGGGTTTCACCCGGCGGGGCTCAAGATCCCAGTCGCAGGGACCGCTCACGTAAGGCTCTTTAACCGGCGCCTGATTGACGAACAGGCGGCCGTTTCGGAAAGCCACCGTATCATCGGCCAGGGCGACAATTCTTTTTAACAGCATGACCCTGTTTCCGGCCAGGCGGATGGTCACCACGTCGTTTCGCTTTGGGCTGGAAAAAAGATAGGCCGGTGTAAAACAGAAATTTATCCGCCCGTCCCGGTAGGTCGGCCACATGCTGTCGCCATCGATACGAAAAGGGATCAGCAGGTATTTAAAAACTATAAAAGCGGTGACCGTTACGATCAGGATGCGAACCAGGTATTTCCGGTTAATTTTCGGAAATAAAAATTTCTTTATTCTGTTTTCGGTCATTAACACTCTTTTAAAAAATTGGGGGATGCGCTCCGGCACTTTCCGATTAAAAAACCGAAAAAACTTTGTATATAGCGTAAATATGGTACAATAAAAACAAGTCAGTCAATCTTTCTTTTTCAAGGAGGATCTCGACATGAACAATTCTTCCCACCACTACCATCGTCTTACCGGTTATGACCGTCACCACATGTCACCCCATCGTCTGGACTGGGCGGGGCAGCCACAGCTTGACAAACACTACCCCGACCTGCCGATTGTCAACCTGCCTGAGCCTTCTAAGCTGTATAAGGCAGGTTTATGGGATGTGCTGACCGGTAAAATCAAACCCGGGCAAGAAGCCGCCCCTGATCTGCAGCAGATATCAAGAGCCCTTTACCTGGCCAACGGGCTGACCGGCCGGTCCCGGCAGGGAAACGGCTATTTTTATTTTCGCAGTCCGCCTTCGGCCGGCGCACTTTACCCGAATGAGCTCTATCTGGCCTGGTTCAACACAAACGATGAGCTGGAAGCCGGTATTTACTATTATGACACCTATCAGCGCCGCCTGCTCTGCATTCGCCGGGCAGACTGCCGCGCCTTCTTTCCGGAAACAGACAACCACACCTGCGGTCTTTTGTTGATGACCGGCATATTCTTCCGAAGTGCCTGGAAATACCGTAAACGCGCCTTCCGTTACGTCCTGCTGGACGGCGGGCATCTGCTGGAAAGCACCCGGCTGGCCCTGACGGCCATGGGACGGAAAAGCGTTCTTGCCTATGATTTTGACGATGATCAATATAACCGTCTGCTGGGTCTGGATACGGACCGGGAAGTCTGCCTGGCGACCATCACCATCAACGGCCCGGAAGTAACCGGCGTTTCTTCTCTTTCGGAGATGTCTGAGCTTTCACCGGCAATTGCCGAAGCCAGCCGGGTATCTCCCCGTGAAACCGTTTATGACGAAATTACCGAAACATACCGGGCTGGAAAATCGATTCCCACCTCTGCCGCAAAGCCCCCCCGATTGGACTCGGACGATCTGGGCCTGCGTGTTAGCACCTGGAAGCCCATTAAGCCGCTTGCACCTGAAAATGACGATCCGGTCAGTCTGAACTATGCGGAATCGGTTCTGCGTCGGCGTTCGAAACGGAACTTCGTCCCCGAACCCGTTTCCGAGGCGCAACTCCTGAGTGTACTGGGAATGATCCGCCGGGCCTGCCTGGCCGGTGGTCAGGCGTTTCCGAATGCATCAAAAACCGTTCAAACGGGCTTTCTCTCCTGGGGTGTGGACAACATGAAACCGGGTTTTTATCTGCTGGATCCTTTTTCGGGAACTATCGGCAGCGTGCATGATATGGATTTGATCCCGCAGATGACCTCAGCCTGTCTGGATCAGGCCTGGCTTAAAAACGCGGCCCTGCATTTTCTCTTTATGACCAACCTGGCAAAACTGGATGACGACATGGGGGCCAGGGGATATCGATACGCCATGATGACCGCCGGCCGCCTGGGGCATATCATTTACCTGGCCGCCACATCAATGGGGCTGGGCTGTTGCGGCATCGGCGCTTTTTATGATCGCGAGGCCGAACAACTGCTGGGGTTGAACCGGGACGCGACACTGCTGTATCTGGTGGCAGTGGGACAAACGCGATAAAACAGCCGACGGGCAGGCACGGGGGCCTGCCCCTACATTATTCATAAACGTCCGCCCTGGCCCGTAGGAGCAACCCCCTGTGGTTGCCCATCACCGGGCAGGCACGGGGGCCTGCCCCTACACCATATATGAACGACCTCCACGGCCCGTAGGAGCAACCCCCTGTGGTTGCCCTTTTACCAAGCTAGCTGATATCCACGACCATCCGCTCGATTGATCGCCCGTCCGCCAGCGCATAAACACATTTTTTCATCCGCAAACGGTCTTCCGCAAACAACTGGACGCAAGCCGGGTAAAGTTGCCACTCTAAATTAAGGCCCTTTTTCCGGACATTCTCAATCGTATCATCGGGCTGAATTTCAAAAGCCCGTTGCCCGATGATCGGGCCGGTATCTTCACCGTAATCAATAAAATGAACGGTGCACCCGCCGACTTTGCATCCATACCGGAACGTATCGCCATAACCGTCCACGCCCGGGAATGACGGCAGCAGGGCCGGATGAATGTTCATAATCCGGGGATGTTCCGGGTCCTTGTTGACCCGGTCAATAAAATACGGTGTCAGATTTCGCATGAAACCGGCCAGGATCAGCAGGTCAAAAGGACTGGCCGACATATGTGACAGCAATTGATGTTCGGCCACGGCCCGGGACGTTAAAAAGGCCCGGGCTTTATCGTCCGGAAGATCTCCCGGAAGCAAGGCGGTCTTGCGAAACACCGCCTTCAAATCGAAATCATCGGGAACGGCCAGGGAATCCGGCGCTTGCCCCCCCGGCACCTGCCGGAACTCCCGGATGATCTGCCGGTAATCAACGAAAAAGGTCGGTACGCCTGCCGCACGGGCTTTTTCAAGGCCGGCGGCGTCTGGATTATCAGCACCCACAAAAACCATTGTGCCGTCAATTTTACCTGCCTTGCAGGCGTCCAGTACAGCTGTCATGTTGGTGCCGGTTCCGGAAATCAAGGCGCCGATACGTATCATGGTGATTAGTCCTTGCCAGGTTAAACCAGTTATGGAATAAATTGTAATAAACTATACTCATGATTGAGGCGGTGTTTCAAGATAAAACCGCCGGAACAAACGTCGACTCGATACAGGTTTAGCATGCAGTCTTTCGATGTCATCATCATCGGCGCCGGGCCGGCCGGTGCGACATGTGCCCGGCAACTGGCTCGCAGAAACATGCGTGTTCTGCTTCTGGACAAGGCCCGTTTCCCCCGGACAAAACCTTGCGGCGGTGGCTTTTCTCAAAAAGCCAGAGACCTGTTTGATTTTGATTTATCCGCCGTCATTGAAGCAGAGATCACCGAAGCCGAGATATCCCTGCGCTCCAGGAACCCGGCCCTGGTCAATCGACCCGATGGTGCCGGATATATGATCACCCGGGACAAATTTGACACATTGCTGGTCAAAAAAGCGATCGAAGCAGGCACCGAGGTGCATGAACAGGAGGCCTTTGTCAAGCTGCATCCGGAAAAAACCGGCTGGGTGGTCAAAACCGAACGTGATCAATACTATGGCGACTTTCTGGTCGGTACCGACGGTGCGGTATCCAGAACCGCCCGAGCCCTCGGGCTGATGCGCGGTTTTGACCGATATGCACCGGCGCTGACCGCTGAAGTCGAGATATCTTCCGACCAGCTTAAATCTTTTACACACCGTGTCAGCTTTGATTTTCACGTGGTTAAAAAAGGATATGCCTGGATTTTCCCCAAATCGGACCATTTATCCGTCGGCGTATTTTCCACCATATTGCGCCAGAAAGGCATGAATGCCATTCTGCTGAAGTTCATCAACAATCATGAACTCCTGCAGGGGAAAAAAATCCGCTACTGGAAAGGGGGCTTGATCCCCAGGGGAGGGACACCGCATCCGCTGGTCAAAGACAGTGCCCTGCTGGCCGGAGACGCCGCCGCCATGACCGATCCTTTTTTCGGAGAAGGCATATACTATGCCGCCAGGTCGGGGATGCTGGCCGCCGAAGCCATCGGGAAAGCCGTAAACGAAGGAACCGGTTCCCTCCAGCATTATGAACAGGTCATTAACCGGGAAATTACCCGTGATCTCTGGTGGGCCAGGGTATTCAACTTCGGATTTTACCGGTTCCCCTTTGTTTTTTACCCGGCCGTGCGTCACTCCAGTCGCCTTCAGCAACTTATCATTGATGTCAACAGCGGCCGGATAAGCTGGCGGGAAAGTGTCCGTGAACTGGTCCGCACCCTCCCCTTGTGGGTCTCACAAGCACTACTCCCCCTAGCCCGAATATTTCACGAACAGGGGCGACCCGCCGGTCGCCCCTACGCCCTTGGCAACAAATTAGTACCCTCGAGACACGGAACCCGAAAAAACACATAAACGCCCATATAATCAAACGCTTAATAATATAAATGCTGTTACCAACCGGGCACCCATATATTTAAATTCATTGACCGTGATAAGCATTTCTGATATAATTTAAAAGTTAGAATTAAGGTTTATAAACCTTGCCCGGTTGGAGACTGGACTTGTAGAAAATAGACCTGAGAAGAACCTGGAGAGCTGAAACTGCTGTGATGAAAAAAGTTATTTGGGCCGGGTTTTTAACCCTGACCATTCTGTTAATCCTTATTGATGCCGGTATCAGTGCTGAGCGTGACTGGACCCACCTTTTCGCCAAGGACGGAATTGATGTTTATTACAAAACCTATCCCGGCACCCCTGTCTGTGCCTTTAAAGGCGTCGGCTTTGTGAATGCCGGTATGGCGGTTGTCCGTTCCGTTCTCCAGGATATTTCCGCCTACCCCCAATGGATGGCCCGATGCAAAGAGTCGGTGATTCTGAAAAACGTCGATCCTGATACCAGAATCTTCTACGGCGTGGTTGACACGCCCCTTCCTTTTAAAGACCGGGACATGATTTTAAGCAACCGGACGATTCATCATCCCGACAAAGGACGGGCTGAAATCATTTTTGATCTGTCTGACCAGGGGATTGTCCCGCCCAGAAAAAAATATTTCAGGGTTACGGAACTTTCCGGCAAGTACATTCTTGAAAAAATCGACTGCAACAAAACCCGGGTCACTTTTATCTACCAGGGCGATCCCGGCGGCAAAATTCCCGTTGCCATTGCCAACTGGCTTGAAAGCAGGTATTATCCCCATCGTATTTTAATGGGGTTACGGGAAATGGTAAAAAAAGATAAATATCTTTCATCAGCGCGGTCTGATAGTGACCTGAACCGGAACTGATCCAACCTGGAAAGACTCGGCCGTCTCCAGGTCCAGTCTTTTAAGCAACATAGCGCTGCTCCACGCAATGAAGTCAGAAGTTTTAGGTTTTATGTTCCTGGACGTACAAGTCAGTGCGCCGGAAAAAACACAGGGCTCCTATCCATTTGCTGCTTAAAACGAAAATTTTGGGAAGAGGACATCTACGTCACTTTGTTTTGATGTGCGTCGTCCTATTGATTGTGGCCTGCAGCCAACCGCCGGCCGACAACCAGGTAAATGAGGGTGAGGGGCACCGGCTGGATGCCCACCTTTCAAAGGCATATACCGACGATCTTCCCGGCCTGTTAAAAAGAAAATATATCCGTGTTCTCACCACCATGAACCGGACAAACTTTTTCCTGGTAGACGGCCGGCTCCATGGCTTTGAATACTCCCTGCTTAAAGCCTATGAAAAACAACTGAACAAAAGTATCGGCCGCAATGAACTGAAAGTGACCATGGAATTTATTCCTGTTCCCCGGGACCGGTTGTTACCCGGTCTGGTGGAAGGAATCGGAGACATCGCCGCCGCCGGCCTGACCATTACCCAACAACGACAGGAAAGCATCGATTTCACAAGGCCCTACCTGACCGGGGTGGATGAAGTGCTTGTCAGCCACAAGCAGGTCAAGCCACCGCCCGACCTTGATGCGTTATCTGGCCAGGAAATTTTTGTAAGGAAAAGCAGCAGTTATTATGACAGCCTGCTGAGCTTGAATCATCACCTGTCTGAAAAAGGTCTTAAACCGGTAATAATCGAAGCGGCCGATGAAACCCTTGAAACCGAAGACATCCTTGAAATGGTCAACACCGGCGCCATCAAGCGGACCATTGCTGACAGTCATCTGGCCGGGATCTGGTCCAATGTACTCGAAAATATACATGTGTATGAAAGCATTAAATTTCGTGAAGAAAGCAAAATCGCCTGGGCCGTCCGGGAGGACAATCCGCAATTGAAACAGAGCCTGGATACTTTCTTAAAGACCCACCGTAAAGGCACGCTGCTGGGGAACATCTTTTTCAACCGCTATTATAAAGACAACGCCTGGATCCAAAATCCGCTTGAAAACAGCGACAGTCAAAAAGTGAAGGCGCTCAAGCCTTTGATTGAAAAGTATGCCGACCGTTACGGTTTTGACTGGCGGTTGATTCTGGCCATGGCTTATCAGGAATCTGGCCTGGACCCGGATAAAAAAAGCGACAAGGGCGCAACAGGACTCCTGCAACTCCTGCCGTCTACCGCCGCCGATCCCAATGTGAACATCAAAAACATCAGTGACCTTGAGAACAATATCCACGCCGGTATCAAATACCTGGACTTTCTCAGAGACCGTTACTTCGCAGACAGCCGCATCCTTCCCCGGGACCGGGTCAGATTCTCTCTGGCATCCTATAATGCCGGCCCGGCCAATATCCGCCGGGCCAGGGCAAAGGCGACAGAAATGGGGCTTGACCCGGATCGCTGGTTCCGAAACGTGGAGGTGGCTGCCCTGCAATCCATCAGCCGGGAACCGGTACTATACGTCAGTAACATCAATAAATACTACGTGATTTACCAGAACGCCTTACCCGGAGAAGGTGAAGATGAGCCACAGCGGCCATAGCGGATACTTGCCCGTCCCCCTGTTGGTGCCCTTTTATCGGGCGGCCACAGGGAACCGCCCCTACAACATTTGCAGGCATCCTGCAACAAAAGGGAACCATCTAGGGCAACTCACCCGAAGGGTGAAGTGTCCGGGCTAAAGGCTCAGTCAACGCCTCCCGGGGAAAAACGGCCAGGCCTCAACCGTGAAGCCGGATCCTGGCGGTAATATTCTTTTAGAACATGATAAAGCCGGGGCGCGTGGTTAAGCATGACATCAGGTTGGTCAAAAAACTGCTCTGTGGCGACAGCGAAAAATTCGGCTTCATTGACAGCGCCATAAGCATTCAGGAATGTTCTTCGACCGCTTCCGGCATCCTGTCGCAACCGCAGGAACTCTTCGGCACATATGCTTACCCACTCACCATATTCAGAACGGTTGCGCAGCGGCGGTGTGCCGTCGGCCGCGCCATCGAGCATGTCCAGCTTGTGGGCGAACTCGTGATAAATCACATTATGCCCCAGTTCCGGATGCCGGCTGCCTCGAAGTGCGGCGTCCCAGACGATAATAACCGGTCCGTGCTGAAAAGCCTGCCCATGAAGGGGTTGACTCGGCTCGAGCGGGGATCGGACGATTTCAAAGAGACCGGGTTTCCGCTGAGGCGGGATGACCGTGGAAGGATACACAATAATCGTCTTAACATTCCGATAATAATTATGATCCAGCCCCAGCAGCAACAGGCAGGCCTGGGCTGAAACGGTAACGCGAATCTCATCGTTCAGGACAAGGCCACCGGCCCCTTCCCAGTATTTTTCGGCAATAAACACCTGAATGAGGGCACGTAACCGGGCCCGTTCTTCCGTGTTGAGCATGGCGTAATGGGCGACATTACGCCGTACAATCGCTTCCCAGGCGGAAGGGAAGGGTTTCGCCGTCAGCTTTTTCCGTCGCCGATTGGCCAGCCAGGCAAACATGGATCATTTTTCCATACAAAGGACGATGGCCGTCCGTGTGGGCAGATAAAGGCTCAGCGCGTTTCGGTTACCATCGTTGGAATCGATCGGCAACGTAAAGTACGCCTGGTCCGGTGCCAGGCGATCATGCCCGCCATAACGCCGGCTGTCGCTGTCTAAAACCAGACGGTATTTCCCGGTTGGCGCGGGTACAGGGTAGTCGACATGAGACACGGTGGGATGAAAGTTAAATACAAACAATAAACCATTGCGCATGAATGCGATTATCTTGTCTTCATTATGCTCGGTCAGAAGATACGGCCAGGGATCGGCAAAGAGAGAGGCTTTCTTCGCCAGGTTGATCATAGCCCGGTCAAACTGTTGTAAAAAACCGTACTTCAGGTCGGGGTTATCCACCAGTGACCATTGCCGCCGGGCATGATGATAGGACCAGCCGTTTCCAGCCCGGGGGAAATCGATCCATTCCGGGTGCCCGAACTCATTGCCGATGAAATTCAGGTAGCCGTGACCGGCAGTCGCCAGTGTTATCAGGCGTATCATTTTATGCAGGGCCATGGCCCGATCAATGACAAGGCTGGTATCGTTAACGTGCATCTGATCATACATGGCCGCGTCCGCCAGCCTGAACATCAGCGTTTTATCCCCGACCAGTGCCTGATCATGGGATTCGGCATAATTGATCGATCCTTCACCGGCGCGGCGATTATTTAGCTCATGCCACAGTGTTCCCATGGGCCAGTCTTCATCGCGGTACTCCTTGGTCAGTTTTATCCAGAAGTCCGGAACCCCCATGGCCAGCCGAAAATCAAAACCGCAGCCGCCTCCTGACAACGGCACAGCCAGGCCGGGCATACCGCTGATATCTTCGGCAATGGTGACGGCATCCGGGCGCACTTCATGAATAACGGTATTGGCCAGTGCCAGGTAAGTCAGGGCATCTTCATCCACATTGGAATTAAAATAATCATCATACGAGGTAAATGCTTTTTCCAGACCATGATCCAGATAAAGCATGCTGGTGATACCGTCAAAACGAAATCCGTCAAACCCGTATTCCTCCAGCCAGAAGCGACAATTGGACAACAGAAACCGCAACACCGGCAGCTTGCCGTAATCAAAACAGCGGGAATCCCAGGCATGATGCATGCCCCGGGGATCGTCATGAAAGTACTGATAGCGGGTGCCGTCAAACCGGCTAAGCCCCTCTACTTCATTGTTGACGGCATGAGAATGGACAAGGTCCATGATAACCGACAATCCGGCGCCGTGAGCGGTGTCGATCAGATGTTTCAATTCTTCCGGGGTCCCGAAACGGGAGGATACGGCAAAAAAACTGGAAACATGATAACCGAAGGAGCCATAGTATGGATGTTCCTGTACGGCCATCAGTTGCATGACGTTGTATCCGGAGGCGGCAATACGGGGAATCACTTTTTCGGTAAACTCAGAAAAGGAACCCACCCGCCCCTCTTCCTGGGCCATGCCCACATGGGCCTCATAAATTAAAGTCTGCCCCCCCTGCTTGTCCGGACGATCATACTGCCATTGATAATCCGGCCGGTGCCACACCTGGGCGTTAAAAATCAAGGTCTCCGGGTCCTGAACAACGCGTCTGGCATAAACGGGAATCCGGTCGCCACCACCGCCGGGCCAGGCCATATAAAGCCGGTAATAATCACCATGGGCAAGCGCATCGGCCGGCAGATGAAGCTCCCAGAGACCTTCATTGCCTCTTTTTTGCAGCTCGAAGTTCTTTTTCCGCTGCCAGGCGGTCATGTTCCCGATCAGCCATATGGATTCGGCATTGGGCGCCCATTCCCTGAATACCCATTCATTGTTTTTAAAATGCAGGCCGAAATAATTATGACTGTCGGCAATATCGGATAATCGCGATCCGCTTTGCCCGATAAGACGACCGGCCACTTCATCAAGGTTCGACAGGCGATTTTCCAGGGCCCGGGCATAAGGGGCCAGGTAAGCGTCACCATCAACCAGCGACTTCACCATGGCTTGGACAGACCGTCTGTGATTACCGTCAGGTGTATTTGACATGATAATATTTCGTCAGGGATTGATAAATGGCCGTTTGAGCATTTTTTCATAAAGGTCGATATAGTGCTGCGCGGTGACTGAATGGTTAAAAGCGGCCATGCTTTCGGTCATAATCCGGGAGATGATGTCTTTTTTCGTCTTCTGGGGAAGATGAAAAAAATGGATGGCCTGATCGATCGCCCACATCAATCCACCGCTGTCGTGTATATTGAACAAAAAGCCGTTACCGGTATCACGCTTTATATCCAGTGCCTCGACTGTATCATGAATACCGCCGGTGTCATGGGCGATGGGAAGGGCGCCGTACATGGGGGCGATCATCTGGGGCAGGCCGCAGGGTTCAAAAGCCGAAGGCATCAACATGAAATCAGCGGCACCGTAAGCCAGCCGGGCCAGCTGCTCATCAAAATCACAGACCGCAACTCGATTTCCCAGGTTGAAATGCGAAACGGTCTGTCTCAGGTAGGGCTGGAACTCTCCGTTGGCCACAAACACGATCTGCATGGGCTGTTCCCAGTATTTGGAAACAACCTCGTAAAGAACATGGGTCATCAGGGAACTGCCCTTTTGAATCCGGTCCAGCCGTGAGGGCCAGAAGAAAAGCGGGGCATGCGGATTTTCAATCAGCCCCAGCTGCTGTTGCAGGTGTTGCTTGTTCTTTTTCTTGCCTTTGACATGGGTCCGGGCGTCATAGGTGCAGGCCAGATCCGGGTCACGGGATGGGTCAAACGAAGGGTCCGGGCTGTTTAATATACCGGCGGCACAACCGGCATACCATTTACTGGCCAGCTCCTGCTGAATGGAAGGTTCCACGAACGGATGACGGCCATTAACGATTTCAGACAGAAACGTCGGACTGACGGTATTGACAAAATGAGCCGCAAAAATACCACTGGTAAGAAAATCCACCGGATTATTGTCCCGGCTTTCTTCGTAATTCTGGGGCGGCCGGGAGAAAAACAGATGATTCCAGAAGGATGCGGCGTCAATACCCCGATCTTCAATCTCAGCCATGGTCCGTTTAACGGTAAAAATATTATGTATCGTAAACAGGCAGGGAATCTCCAGCGCCCGGGCCATGGCCGGTATCAGCCCGGTCATCCAGTCGTTGCAGTGGATCAGATCCGGTTTCACAATCGGAACAATATTGTTGATCACCTCACGCTGAAAGGCCAGGGCTATCTTTATATTTTCCCAGGAATAACTTGAATAAACCGCGTCCATGTAAAAAAAGGCCCTGTCCCGGGCCAGGTGAATGCGGTCTTCGGGCATCTTGTTCCTGATATGCTTGTATTCCTTGATCAACACCGGGTCGGCATTACCATCAAAAATAGTGCGGTAATCCGGCATGGCCACATGCACGTCACCACCATGTTTGAACAGCGCGCTGATCAGCGCCGCCGAGACATCGGCCAGGCCTCCGGCCTTGGCGGCCAGGTTATTGGCAATGTTACCCATGCCTTCCGGAAGATAGGTCACTTCCGGTGTAACCACCAGCACCCGCGGTTTCTTATCGGACTTATCCGGCATTAAAAAAATCCCCTCCTCAACAACTTAAACCCCAAGCTGATAACCACCTGAAGCCCTAAAACCCATGTCTCAACCCCTGAGCCCTGCCCCGCATTGCGGCCTCGCCACACCTCAAACCCCGGCCACATAATCACTTAAACACTTAATCACCTAACCACCAGGGACCTAAAACCTTAACACCCTGAAACGTAAAACCTTGAACATTTGACTGGAGATCGACCAAAAACCGACACATGGATTTTTGAAAGAAATCCGGGCAGAAAAGAAAAATCACGCCCAGGTCATCAAACCGGGTGTATAACGAATATAATCATCCCCCCGGGGCGTTACCCTGACCGTAAAACCGAAACGGCCCGGCAGGTGGCAAGGCAGATCACACGCATACTTATAGTTCCCGTTTCCCTGATCTTCTTCAACCGTCATCGGCTCAACACGGCCATTGGCAATCTGCTCGACCGATCTGACCGCACCATAATATAGCTCTACATTCACATCTTCAGGTTTAAGGTTTCCCAGCTGGACGGTTGTTTCTATTTTAAAAGACTGCCCGACCCTGAAGGGGCCGTTCATTTTCCGCTTGGGCTGTTCGATTGAAATATGCTGCCAGTGATTGCGCAGTCGCTCGTGAAAATCTCTCAGGTTCACCGCCACGGCGGCCTTGTCCCGTGTCAATTCCTCGTAACGGTTTCTGGCCGGCATATAAAACATGCTGTTATAAGCATCAACCATATGGTGAGCGCAAAAACGTATCATGGCCATTTTCATGGAGGCTTTCATCCGTTTGAGCCACTGAACCGGCAAGCCGCCGCCTTCCCGCTCATAAAAACAGGGGATGACATCGTTTTCCAGTATATTATACAGCGCCTGGCTTTCCACGGCATCCTGATAATTGTGGTCACCGTATTCTTCGCCATCGCCGATGGCCCAGCCGGTTTCCGGTGAATACCCCTCAACCCACCAGCCATCCAGAACACTGAAATTCAACACACCGTTGGCCGCGGCTTTCATGCCGGAAGTACCGCAGGCCTCGAACGGCCGTCGGGGTGTATTCAACCAGACATCCGCCCCCTGAACCAGGTGCCGGGCGATATTGATGTCATAATCTTCCAGAAAGATCACCCGATGGCGGAATTCAGGATGTTTCGCGATTTTGACGATCTGTTGAATCAAGGCTTTTCCTTCGTCATCCCGGGGATGCGCCTTGCCGGAAAAGATGAACTGAACCGGATGTTCCCTGGATCTTAACATCGCCTCCAGACGCTCCATGTCCCTCAGCAACAGTGTCGCCCGTTTATAGGTCGCAAACCGCCTGGCAAAGGCAATGGTCAGCACGCCCTGGTCCAGCACCGACTCCGCCTCTTTCATGACGGATTTTGGTGCGTTACGACGACCGTACTGCATGACCATCAATCTCCGGCAGGAACGGATCAGACGGGTCCGGCTCATCTCATGGGCCCGCCACAGCTCTTCATCATAAATATCGTCAATACGTTCGAAAAGATCATTATCGTGCGAGCCTGAAGACCACTCCGGACCAAGATATCGCTCAAAAAGCTGGCTGTTCTCTATGGAGATCCAGGACGGGATATGAGCGCCGTTGGTAATATGAGAAATAGGAATTTCCTGTTCCGGCCATCTGGGCCAGACATGGGCCCACATGCGTCGGGCCACACTGCCATGCAGGGCACTGACCCCGTTCCGATACTGGGCCAGGTGCAATCCCAGGACAAACATGGAAAAGGGACTGTCCGTCGAAGTGTTGTCAATCTGGCCCCATCCCAGCAACGATTCAGCGGAAATCCCAAACGCCTTTACATACGGCGCCAGGTAAGGTCTGACAGTATCCGGTGGAAATTCGTCGTGACCCGCCGGAACCGGTGTGTGGGTGGTGAATATGGTTGTCCTGGCATTAATCTCTATTGCGGTTTTTAAATCCACCTGATGCTGAGCCATAATCTGCCTCAAGCGCTCAAGCGTGGCAAACGAACAATGCCCCTCGTTCATGTGGCACACTTTGGGATTAATGCCCAGCGTTTCCATCAGCAGCATGCCGCCGATACCGAGGATGACTTCCTGGGCCAGACGGACCTTGCCGGTGGAACGGTAGAGACGGGAATTAATATCCCGGATTTCCTGGTGATTCTCCTGCAGATTCGTGTCGAGCAGATAAAGCGGCACGCGCCCGACTTTCAACCGCCAGGCTACCAGTTTAATTTCCCCATCCGGACCGGGAATGGACAGTTTTACCTCGTTTCCATTTTTGTCCAGAACCCGTCTCATGGGGAGATGAAAAATATCGATATCAGGATAACTCTCCTGCTGCCAACCTTCATGATTCAAAAACTGATGAAAATAACCACTGCGATAAAACAGGCCGATACCGATAATGGGCAATTTCATGTCGGAGGCGGCTTTCAAATGGTCCCCCGCCAGGATGCCGAGCCCGCCGGCAAACTGCGGCAGGCTTTCGTGAATGCCGAATTCCATGGAAAAATAAGCGACAGCGTCTTTCTCCAGTCGCTGCTCATCGCTCATCGACGCATCCACCGGATCCAGCACATGCTTTTGAAACAGTTCCTGAACGCTTTCCAGATGGGCCAGGAAACCTTCGTCTTCGGAAAGCTCACGCAATCGTTCCGGTGTAATCATGGTGGAAAATACAATGGGATTACGACCGGAGGCATCCCATAGCCTGGGGTCGATGCGTCGAAAAAGATCGATGGCATCCATGTTCCAGCACCACCAGAGGTTTCTGGCCAGGACCTCAAGAAACTTCAACGACCGGGGTACATCAGGAAATACTTGAAACGTCTGCAAAAAGGTCATAATCTCACTTCCTAAAAAAACATTTTAGACAATAATAACGGAATTTTCGCAATTCCCGTACTCACTTCGAACATATTTATCAGCTTCCCAGTCATTTTCCCATATTTTTTCATCCATCAGGTAACGAAATTGATATTCCCGGTTTGGTTCCAGATCAATGGTAACGGTAAACTCACCACTTTTTAAAGGTTTCATGGGAGTATCCATGATACTCCAGTTATTAAAGTCCCCAACGATATTGATGGCATTGGCTCCATTTGACTCTTTTTCAGAAACCCTGAACGTTACCTTACATACCTGGTTTTTTTTAACGTACTTTTTCTTAAAGCTCATAACGCCCTCCTCCAGAAAGATGATTATTAATGTGCACCTTTTTCAACAGCACCGGTTTGCGCTCCGTTGGCCTTAACATGTATATGCAAATATGATGCCACTACGCCCCACCCACATTAATAATTTTAATAAACAATAACAAACGGTTATAAACAATAAGCGGTTTTCGAGCCGTTCGTCACCTGATGCCTGCTGGAATATTTTACAGCATGTCGAAACCGGTTTCACCGGACTGAAGGGGAAAATATTATCCGATCATTATTAAGAAATCGTTAGGGAGAGTATAACAGTATATTAAATTTTTTCAAGAGTAATGAATCATGTTTTTTTTAACTGTTCCCAGACCCGGCACCACTCACTCAAACCCCAGGCCTGGGCGTCACATCCCCTTGGTGTATGCGGAAAATCACCGTCGAGGATTTCAGGCAAATGACCGGTACAGCCGTGAGCCATCAGGTCCACACTGGCGGCCAGCATAGAACGGGCGGTCTGTTTTCCCCGGGTACCATAGATCATGGCCCAGGCTTCACAGTAGAGCGGATACATCCAGGTCCAGGCCGTGCCGTTATGATAAGCGGGTTTCCGGCTGGTGTCCTCGTCTCCAAGGTATTTTCCCTGATAGGGCTGGTGAGGATTGTTGAGCACGCGCCCATTATGCATAATGGTTAACGGATATTTGACCGGTCTGTTCGCCAGGCTCCGAATAGCCCCGGGAACCAGAAGCATATTGCAGGCGTCCAGGACGGCCCTGCCGATTGTCTTATCGGACACGGCACCCAGCGTGACGGCCAGCAGCTGATTAGGCCGAAGGGCGTCGTCCGTCGTGGCCTGCAGAGCGGATTGTCCCGGTTCGGCATGAAGACAATCCGCCAGATATCCATTTTCCAGTATAAACAAAGATGCGATAGACGCCCGGACCCGTTCCGCCATTTCGCGCCACTGCCCCCCCTCGCCGCGTTCCATCCCGGACAGCAGGTTCAGGGCCGCATACCACAGGGCCTGAATCTCGATGCAATAGCCCTGGCGGGGCGTACAGGCCGGATGGTCAGTATCCATCCAGGTAAAATGTCCGGGGCTGAAAACCAGCCCGGAGGCCTTGTCCACGCGAATATGATTGTAGGTTCCCTGAATGTATGAGGCCGCAATGGATATCAGAATTTCCCTGATCGTTCTATCACCGCATTTTTCATGAAGAAAGGCGGCTGACTGCTCTAACCGGATCATGTCCGCGCAGGCCGTAAAAAACCATAACGGGGCGTCGGACGTATCCCGGTTCCGGGCATCGTCACCCACGATCATGTTCGGCAGGGTACCGTCCTTTTCAAAACGGCCGAACTGCTTTATCACCTTTCGCGCTTCGGTGGTCAATCCTGCCGCGATTAACCCCCTTACGGCGATCAGCGAATCCCGGCCCCAGTCCAGAAACCAGGGGTATCCGGCAATGACGGATTTAAGGTCACCGCGGTCGACGACATACTTCAACAGGTTGGCATGCAGGACGGCGGTCAACCCCGCCTCTTCGGCCGGTTCCTGAACAGCGGATGCCGATTCGAAAAACCGCTCTTTTATGTAAACCGGCGCTTCTGTTTCGTTGACAACGGCATCCAGATGAATCGTCTGCCCGCCTTTTAAAAATATGGAAAAATATCCGGGGCTGAAAAGATCAGAAGCGGCCTCCATGCCGCGTTCGGCTTCAAGCGGACGATGCACCATATACAACCATTCCGGCTCCCGGACAAATCTGCCGGAACTCACGGCCAGTCGAAGCCGTCGGGAGGGGTCGGGTGAAAAAACAAAAGCGGCCGGTTCCTGCACAACGGCCTGGGGCCAGGCATATTCAGGGCCGGTATAGGCCTTGGTTAAAAAATGAAAATTCCTGTCTTCGATGTCCGGCCTGAGAATCAGCTGGACATCAAGATCGTCGTCCAGCCCCCGGGTGGTTCCATCCATGGGTTTTCTAAAAAAACTGATCCGGACGGCATTTTGATTCTGCGCCATGCAAATGCCGGCCATCAGATCGATCCACTCCCCCTGCCCGGTCGGTATCTGATAATGCCAGACGCCGTATCCATCTTCGACCCGGAACGCATCCAGACAATCAAAACAGATTTCCTGGGAAAACCCCTGGTATACCGTCCAGGCCCGGCACCTGGTAAACATAATCCAGCGATCTTCGGGAAATAGGGGATTCAGGTTCGCCGCCAGCAAGGCGTCATATTTGCTGTCAAGTTCGCCCCACAGGACGTTGGCCCGCAGCATTCCGCCCACATGATTGGTGTCCAGCAGCAGCGGGGAAAACCGACTCACATCATTGCGGCTATATTCAGACTTGAGATTGATATGATCCGGATCAGGCAAAAAGTATAGCGGCGCCCGGTGATGGCCTGACGCGCCATCATTGTAAGAAACCAGTTCCAGCGTCAGATGGCAGCCGGCAGCAGGCATGTCGGGGGGTAAAAATAAAATAAAAGAGCCGCCGTCGGCAGCCGGCAGGCTTTCCTCGCTGATGATCACCCGGTCATTGCCATCGGAAATATCAACAATCAAAGCACGAAAAAACATGGGCGTGCGCACCATCAGAAAATGCCCGCGCGGAATCATGACTTCACGTTTTAAATCATGGGGCCAATGCCAGGTAATGACACGACTTTCTTCATCGGCAGAGGCAAAAGAGCGGCAGAAGTCGACGGGATCGTCCCGGAACCGGCCGGCCGCGCCCTCAACATCAAAACCATCAACGTCAACCGTTCCATGGTAATGGCAGAAAACCGCCATGGCCTTGGCCCGCAGGCGCTGCCGCAACAGTCGATCGGGCAGCATCAGGCGATCTTCGGAAACGTTAAACAGATCAAGGTCTGCCCTGTCTGTTGACAGGCAGTAAACCTGGCCTGGCGCCAGATCGCAGCCGGCGGTATTATCAACCGGGCTGGCCGTCATTTCGCGGCCGGTTAACAGATCAATATAATCAAACCGGTTTATATCGGGAGGCACGATCCAGGATGCGCGACCCGGCTGTTCATCATCGAGGTTAATCACAATGATAAGTTTTTTCCCGGTCGGCTGATGATGTCTGAGCAGAACAAGATGATTTCCCTCACCGGTTTGAATCATCCGCAATAAGACGGCATCAAAGAAACAGGGATGGTTTTTAAGCAGGACCGTCAACCGGCGGATGAAATCCACCTGGTTTTCCGGCGCACCCCAATTTAACGAGGGTGATTCATGAACATCAATTTTTTCGGCGGCAAACCATTCTACGCCATTGGTAAAACCGAAACCGCCATAGTAAGAGCTTAAGGCGCAAAGCGCGGTCCGCATCATGGCATAATCCATGGAGCGTGCGGCCAGGCGGTTATTGTCGTGGGTTTCTGAAAAATGAACGGTCAGGCCGTCACTAGCCGATATAGCCATGGTTTCCGGCAGGTAGTGTTCAATCTGGCCGCGGCTGTAATTCTGAAACAGTTCGGAATAGGCCCAGTTGAAATTGGCCCGGTTCAAAATATCGCGGGTAACGGAAATCTTTCCCCCCAACCCTTCCAGAAAAAAAATAGCGCCCGGAAACTGCTGCCGGACAATGGCCACGATATAGGTCCAGGCCGGGACAGGTATCATGTACCCGGCGTCACACCTGAAGCCATCCACGCCCCGACGACACCATGTCAGAAAAACACGGGCAATATAAAGCCAGAGTTCTTTCTTGGCATAATCAAGGCTGGTCAGATCCATCCATTTCACGCCCCAGGCGCCCGGCACCTGGATTTCACCGTCATCATCCCTGACCAGCCAGTGGGGATGGGTTTCATGGAGATTGGCGGCCCAGCCCATATGGTTGACGGCGATATCAAGTATGATTCTGGCGTGACGGGCGTGAACAGCATCCACCAGTTCGGCAAACTGTTCCAGCGGAGTTTTGGTGGGGTCAAATTCGGCCAGGGCGGGATCCACACCGGTAAAATTCAAGGCCGCGTAGGGGCTGCCGAATCGGCCCATACGGCCATAGGTCGTCGGGGTGGGGTGGATGGGCAGCAGATGAATGTAACGGCAGCCCAATCGATTGATGATGAAATCCAGTTCCTTGATAAGATCACGAAAGGTACCGGATCGGGGGATGACGGAATATTCCCGGGCATCGAGCCTGTTGAGGCATTCCGATTCTTCCGGTGTCAGCCGGTATTCACCGGCCTTATTGGGCCCGAACTGTCGCACAAAAGCGTTATAAACAATGTTGGCGCAACAGGTGTCGGCCGGTTCAACATTGATCACCACATTGGGGCCCTCGGGCCAGGAGGGCCGAATGGCCCCTTTTTCCATAAAAAAACATTTGGCCTCGAAATGACCGACCTGAACCAGCGGAATGGTGACTTCAAACCGGTCATCTGCAACCCGCCGCATGGGGATATCAAACCACTCCTCACCCAGTGAAGGAATATCATCTTCGACACTTCGAATAATGCTTTCCCGGATCAAATCCACATGACCGATATTGGTCCGCAACCAGGCATACCCGGCAGGTTGCTTTGAAACCGTGATGAAAAAAACAACCGTGTCTCCCTGAAATCGGATCATCCGTTTGCCGGGGGACGGGGTTTGGGAAATAGTGTATGTCATTTGTACTAATACCTGTTTTTATCTGATAAGATATTCTGTTATTCAATTTTTAAAAGGGTTCAAGGGGCCGAGGATTCAAGGGTTCAAGGGGTTATGGTTTGGGCTTAATCGGCCTTTTTGTATATATTTGAAAGTAATTTTATAAATTCGTCAATATCAGAATTTGATGAAACGGATTGCATGGGATAAAAACCAATGACCAGTTCACCACCATACACATTCCCCATGGTGATAAATGGAATCAAAATATATAAAAAGAAAAGCACAACCTTCTTAAGCATTTCTCATAGCCTCTACCAAAGTCCATAACACCTAAAACGCTAAAACCCTAAAACCCACCTCTTTTAACGACGCCTGCCATTTCCCGGTCCGGTCCCGCGCCAAGCCCGGTTGGCACGCTAACCACATAACCACATAACCACATAACCACTTAATCACTTAATCACTTAATCACATAACCACTTAATCACCTAATCACTTAATCACTTAATCACTTAATCACATAATCACATAAAAACATTATACCTTCTGATGCGCCCCCAAAAGACCGATTGCAGTACGAATAAATTTTGACACGGATGTGGCGCGACATCGGGATTGGATTTTTCTACCAGGCCGTCAAATTGAACTATTGCTCCTGCTGAAAAGAGGACACTGATTTTTGTTTCGTCTGAAGCATCATATAAGTGGCTGACGCCTTGGCAACAAGCGCGCCCTGCTCATTTCTCACTTCCGTTTCACCCAGAGCGGTATTGCGCCCCTTGTGAACGATCACGCCTTCGGCGAAAAGCGTTCCTTTTGTAAATAAACTCAGGTAATTAATCTTCATCTCAACGGTTACAAAATTTTCATTGGATTCGACAAGACCGATCAGGGCCATGGCAACCGCCGAGTCCGCCAACGAAAAAACAGCACCGCCGTGAGCAAAACCAAACGGATGAACCAACTTTTTGTCAAAGGGCAGTTTAATCCTGGACCAGCCTTTTTTCACATCGACAAGCTCAATGCCGAGAAGTGACCAGTAAAGAGACCGGGTCCTCATCGTCTCCTCGATAACGGCTTTTTCTGCCGGATCAAATTCTTCAAACGTTTGCATGTCTTCCTGCCCTTCTTTTTTGAAAAAAAATCACTCCAGCAGCTCCATTGATTCGTCTTCTGTTTTAAAGAGCTTCCATTCACCCTCGTATTTTTTGAGGGTATGGACGGTTATTGAACGACTATCCTTATAATTTTCCGGTCCGGAAATCCGTCTGGCTTCCTGAGTGGTCCGGACCCTGGCTTCATTGTCTGAGATATTGAGCACTTCTGTATTGACCAGATCATGTTTCAGTTCATAAATCTCAAAAATCCTGGGGCACAACAACTCCATTTTTGCGTAACCCGGACTCTCGGGATGAAGCGTGGACAGATAGTCTTCAAGGTTCTCATCCTGAAGTGCTTTGAGATTTTTCTGGATAACGGTTCTCAGGGCTTCTTCATCGGCCTTTTTGTTGGAGCAACCCGCGGTTATCAATACGGACAGAAGTAAGGCAGTGACAATGGCGATCACACGGTTCATGGCAATAGCTCCTTTTTAATATCGTATATAAGATAAATTTGGTTAAGATAATTGTTAATGGGGCACCCGCGCGGATCAACCAGCGGCTTTGGCCAGTACGGTTGTGCAGACCTGGTTTCTCCCCCGGGCTTTACCCAGGTAAAGGGCTTTGTCAGCCATGTCCAGGGCCGAAAGGGTTTCTTCGGCGTCTTCCGGGACTCCGACGACACCGACCGTGATCGTCAAACTGCACGGCCCGAGATTGTCGGCGTCCTCATTAAAATCAATTTTTTCTACTTCTTTACGGAGTTTTTCACCGACGACGGCGGCCTTGGCCTTGGTGGTTTCCGGAAGCACTACCAAAAATTCTTCACCACCATAACGGGCAACCATATCAATCTGCCTTAAGGCGCCCGTAAAGGCCTCGGCCACTTTCTTTAGCGCTTTGTCTCCTCTTAAGTGACCGAAATTATCATTATATTTTTTAAAATGGTCGATGT
Source organism: Desulfosudaceae bacterium (assembly GCA_963674745.2). Lineage (GTDB taxonomy): Bacteria > Desulfobacterota > Desulfobacteria > Desulfobacterales > Desulfosudaceae > JBFMDX01. The sequence goes on from CAXXDV010000003.1 coordinate 1,901,507, forward strand.
CGATCATAAGCAGGGAAAGTTCACGTCCATACCGGCGGCAGCGATACAGTTCCCGTTCGAAGCGTTCAAAAAAATAACGGCGGTTATACAATCCGGTCAACTCGTCTCTGCGAATCAGCTCCTGTGTCTGCTGAAACGTCATGGCATTGTTGATGGCGATGGCAACATTCTCCGCAACGGCTGTGAAAAGGCGGTATTCCATCTGGGAAAAACCGTTCACGACCGGTTTGTGGACATTCAGCACGCCCATTATCGAGCTGTTGCCGGTCTTTAACGGAATCCCCAGATAACTGCCTTCTGTAATTCCGCTGTTGGAAAAATAAAAAAAGTTTTTTTCCACGGTGATGTCATTGATAAGCAGGGGCTCACCACTGGATATGACCCTTCCGGAAACACTTTCAGAAACTTTTATCTCACCACCATTCAGGATACCGTCAGGCATGCCGTGACTGGCCCGGATCTGTAGCGTCTGCATTTCCTTATCAAGAAACATCAGGCAATACTGATCCACATTCAAAGATTCTCTGATTAAACCAACGACAAGATCAAACAGATCTGAAACATGGAGAGAGGCGCTGAGTGTCCGGCTGACATTATAAAGCGTATAAAGCTCCAGAACCCGCTCATTGAGACTGTTATTTGACTTCAATAACGCGACATATTGCTCTTTTAACTCTTCAACAGTGTCAGGGATCGGTACATCCCCGAGGTCGACTTCCGTCATTTGCTGCTTCCCCCCATAAAAAAATCAAATACATCTTTTTAATATGGTTTACCCGCTTTTTGCACATCTATTCTCAAAACAGAAAGGATGTCAAGAAAATCCTTGATCAAATTAAATGACCGGGCGACAACCCAACCCGTATCGTAAATCACCTGTTTTGAGAGGAATTATCACGTATCATACGTTCAATCCGCTTGACCGCCTTACCGTCAAACTGCTTGATGTACCGACTGACGCCGATCCTGAAAAAGGCCGGCATCAATCTTAAGAATCGGCTCATATTACCCTGTGCTCCCCTGAAAACAACCCGCAAATAGGTCAGCGGCTCAAACCAAACGGCTGAAATCAACTCGGCCAGCCGCAACAACAGGCGGAACCTGGGGGTTGACCCATTTTTTGCATACAAAGCCCTCAAACGCCTGATCATGGGCAATGGTAAATATCCGGAAATTCTAATCAATCGATTGAGATCGGTTTTTCTGTAATCATGATAATTTCTGATCAGATAGTCGTCATTATGCCGGCCATGCTGACTGACCAGCCGCCGGTACAGGCTTGTTCCGGGATACAGCACCAGGGAAAACATTTGCAGAAAATAGGGTCTGGGTACGGCGGTCAAGATGTCGACCGTTTCCAGGCGTTCCCCATCTGTTTCAAGCGGGTTGTCCAGTATCACATCATAGTAGGCGGCCACATTCACTTTGCTGATAATCTTCGCTGCTTTTAAAAAGTCTTTGCTCAGCGACCGCCGGTTGTAAATATCCATCAGGACATGGTCACTGCCGCTTTGCAGGCCCATGGAAATCCAGGACAGGCCGGCCGCTTTCAATTGCCGTAACCGTTGCTCCGTAATAAAAGACGGTATGCAGCGGACAATAAAAGGCCTATGAATGCGCTCCTGGTAGGCAATGCAGAATGCCGTCAGATAAGCATCCGAACAGGCCAGAAAACAGTCATCCTGAAAATTGATATAAGCGATATCCGGATAACCTTCAATGGCGGCTTCGAGTTCGGCGATAATGCTGTCTACCCGCCTGTGCCTGATCACCTTTGAGCCATACATCCGGGTCAACATCTCGTTACAGCAGTAGGCACAGGCATAGGCACACCCCCTGCTTGCCATAAAGCTGTATACGGTTCCTTTCCAGCGGGCGTATTTTTTAAACAGCACTTTATCCAAAGGCAGAATCCGATTGTTATGCCCAATAAAACTATGTTGCGGTATATGGCCGGTAAAAGGCAATCGGTCCAGGTTTTTTATTCGGGGAGACGGCGGGGTATTTGTAAGCAGCCCCTTTTCTCTGGTTTGGAATCCACATATATTATTGGTATCACAACCTTTTTTAATCTCCTCCAGGAACTGTACAAGCGACGACTCCCCTTCTCCAACACAAACAAAATCAGCATGTTCCAGGCACATCTCCGGCGCGATGGTTGGATGAATGCCGCCCCAGACAACCGGGATTTCGATTGCTGCCTGTCGGATATGTCCGGTCAGGGCCGCAGCGGCTGAATATTCATGAGACATCAGGCTGATACCGACCACCCGGGGACGGATACGCCGAAAAAATGAAAGAGCGGTCTTCATCAACATATGATCACCCGGCAGCAAGCCCGGTAGATATAGTATTGAAGAAGAAAATCCGCTGGTTAGAAGGGTGGCGTGCAAGCTCTTCAGCCCGATGGTATCAAGATCAATCTGGAGTGAAATCAACAGTATATCCAGGGATGAAGAAACGGTTGGATCATGGCCCGACTCAGTCACGTCTCACCTTTTGGAAAAATATTTTTCTTGACTATTTTAAAAAACAAGATTAATATTTAACTATCCAACAATTCTATTCTGTCTTTTTGCAGGCATGATTTTTCTGACCTTTCTCGCTTCTGATGAATAGTTGAACTTTTTATTATTATCAACCGCCAAGGCAAGAGTCAACGGAAAGTGCTTTAAGTCAGGCAGCGTGGTGACTGCATTATCAATGACCTTAAGGAGGGGGAAAACCATGGCCAAGATCCTGCCGGAAAACAATACTGCCAGGAACAGGACGTTCATGCCGGGCAGTCTGAAATCAGGTGTGACCAAACTCTCCGCGGTTCCAACCGCCAGCAACAGAAGACCGCTTCACACCCGAAGATGCCAGTGCCGGATTTATCGAAAAAACAGTATCCGGTTCGCGGAACACAATTCAGGACAATTTCATGACGGCGTGATGTATAATGAAAGCACCAACGGTATGTATTTTGAAACGGATATTCAGCTTTCTCCGGGCTCCCTGATTCATATTAATGTCATCCCCCCGCCTTACCCGGGAACCTGGTCCCCGGACAACATGTACACGGCTGAAATCAGGTGGTGCCGCCCGACAAAAACGGAAAGTAATCAACGCTTTGGAATCGGCGTCCGGTTCTGCCCGCCTGTCAAGCATTAATGGCTTCGTAAAAAGTATTACAGCATGGTCGCCTGCGGTTCTTTACCCTCCTGATAATCGATAAGCATACCGGCGCCTTTTTTTGCCATACTGCAATTTACCACCAGTGTCCTTCCCAGAAATGCCGCCCCGGCGTTTTCATGAATATGCCCGCATATCAGAACGGACGGCTGATATTTAAGCGTCAGCTGACGTAACGCTTTTGAGCCGGACGGAAATCGGCCCATCACCTTGTCAACCGTGTTGTGTGGCGGCGGATGCGCCACAAGAATGGAGACATCGCTGAAAAAGGTATCCAGCCTGGCAATCATTTTTTTTTCCCTCAAGCACAAACGGGATTCAAAAGGCAGGAGAAACGTGCCGCTGATACCGCCAAAGCAAATACCCCGGCACTTGACCTTATTTTCATGAAGATGGGTAACATGGGGATATTGATTTAACAGATGGTCTGTTTTGCTGCTGTCACTGTTACCTCTGACATAGAATACGGGAACCGGCATGTCGCTCAAATGGCGGGGAACAGTCTTATGAGATCGAAAACCACCGATATCACCTGCCATCACGATCAGATCGGCTTGTTTTTCAGCAACATTTCTGCGAATCAACTCAAATCGCTCAGCACTACCGTGAATATCCGCCACAGCATAGATCCGCATCAAACAATCGGCCCCATCAACTCGATTTCCCATCCAGAATAGCCAGAGCTTCCTCCATGCTGTTAACACTCCGGGCATGATAACCGACATCCATGGAGGACTTGTCAAACTGAAAATGTCCCAATGCACCGAATTTCTTAACAACACGGACTACATTGGCCAAACCGATGCCGACAAGGTACTCCTGGATCTCTTTTATGTTAGCTTCCAGACTTTCATCAACCAGTTCATATTCACGTAAATCCGTAAGACAATTAAAACCCGGCACCAGATCCTGACAGTCACACTTGATCTTTTCTCCCAACTGTTCAATTTCTTCGGGACCTTCAAGCTTCCCAAGTGTAAGGTAAAGCCTGTTTTTCTGTTTATCTGCCATCACGTGATACATAGCCCCTCCACAGACATACAGTTTCCATTCAACGATTTAAGCTACGCTTTAAGGCATCGCAACCGGGCCAATTCCTCGGCATATCCATAAAGGTGAAGCCCCTTACTCTCAATAATCATTTCACCGTCTTCCACGCCTATCGCAGTCGCCATGTATTCCTTTAGGTTCTGAATACCGGCCAGATTGGCCGGCATACCACTCCACAGGTCCCAGGAGCGGAAATAAACAAAAAAAATCAACTTCCCGTCCTGGATTCTGGTATCAATAGAACGCAAGCAGGGAGGGTCGAGCAGAATAAGATCAGATGGATCAGCCACCTGCAACACCATCTGATTGTTACGGGCACCAAATTTTTTGTACGTATCGATCACCCATTCAATCTGATTGATATACAACCGACCGTCTTCTTCAAAAATGATCTTTCCGTCAGGCTCTCTAAAATCAACAATATCAACATCCCTGGTTTGCCACCACTGGAGTTTGTCACCATAAACAGGGGCCTTGGTCAATCTTTCCCCGTAAGTGTAAGATTCACCCGGTTCTTTTCTCGGTGTCATTAAATATTCAATATATGCCCGATCATATCCTTCGCCCCCATATACATAAGCCTCTTCCACGGGATTGGGTATACCGCAGGAAGGCGGAATGTCAGGCAACAAGGGCCTGGTACCCGGATGACTGATATAACCGGTAAAATAATCATATTCCAGTCGGGTCTGGCCGGAAAAAGAGCCGCGATCGATTGTAAATCGATTACCTTTATCTAAAATATCATAAACCGCCTGGAACCAGAGATCCGGTAAATCCCTGGCATTCACCCCATGAATACGCATTACATCTCCTGTTCAGTATTTTTTATGGATGGACACTAACTACAATCATCGAATTATTTACGCTATACCCTAAACACTGTTTGCGGTCAAGTTTTTCAACACTTGTGTCATCATTTTCATAAATTTTCTGTTGCCTGATTATTCTTTTTAAGGCTATAATAAATTCTTTATAATACTATATAATATGGAATTACCATGAACGAATCGATTATCGGAAAAGAGAACCTGACGGCCTCTGTCCGCGTTGGTGACTGTCTTATCAAAGAAGGCTTTGCGACCATCGATGATATCTCCAGGGCGATAGCGCTTCAGAAAAAAGAAGAAAAAGAGATTAAATTCTCAGATCGACCGGTTTTCCCCTCGTTGGACAAACTACCCCAGAAGCAGATCAAACATATTCTTTCGCAGCCGCCGCTTGATTCCAATATCGGCCTGATTTGCATACAGAAAGGGTTGATCAGTAAACCGGTCCTGTACGATCTGCTTAAAGAAAAAAAAGAAACCGAATCCCTGGGTGAAGCACTCATCAAAAAAGGGTACCTGACCTCAGACAAGCTCGAGGACTTACTGTTTGAAAACCTTGGCGCCACTTTATTCGGCGAACTCGCTCAACAACTGGGACTGATTACGGCGGATGAGCTCAAAAAAGCGCTGTATGCCAAAAAAGCGCCCAGAACCATCGGCCGGATCTTGTGTGATATGGGGGTTATTAATCCCGCCGACCTTGATTATGTACTGAAGAAATACGGTAAACAGATCAAATTCGGTGAAATCCTGGTAAAAGAAGGTATCATCGACAACACCAAACTGATGAACGCCCTGCAGGAACAGTTTCACCGGGAACTACCGCTGGGAAAAATTCTGCTGGAACAAAATCTGATAACGGTCGATCAACTGTATCACGCATTATCGGTCCAGCATAATATCCCGTTTAAAAAAATCAAAAAACTGGGATTATTTGAACCACAGAAAATCGCTTTAACCAATATTGTCGGCAAGAAATACGCCCAGAAAAACCATATTCTGCCAATCGCCATGGAAGGCAAAAAGATGACGGTTGCCACCTATGATCCGGAACATCTTTCCGCTGTGTCCGACATTAAAAATGTATATACGCACCTGGAAATGTCCTGTGTTTTTATCAGCGAAGACAACTATATTGATCTTTTTGAAGAATTATACCAGAGCGGCCCTGTCAACAGGCCTTTGCTGAAAGACACCCAACCTGCCGCTTCCATATCTTTAGACGCACTGGACATCAACCTGGATACCCAGACCGATGACATGAAACCGTCCGCAAAAACGGACTATGGCCTTGAAAAGGTCGAAGCACTGGAACTGGTCAATTACATCATCAAATACGGCATTGCCCATAACGCCAGTGATATTCACATCGAACAGGATAGGAAAAACCCCAAGTTACGATTCCGGATTGACGGTATGCTGCAGACACTGCAGCAAAAATGGCTGGATGACAAACTGCGCGAATTGATCAACGGTATTATCTCCAGAATCAAAGTCGTGGCCAACCTGGATATTTCTGAACGACGTCTGCCCCAGGACGGGGTCTTTCGGGTGAACTATTATGACGCCAGCAAAAAGGAACAAGTCGATCTTGATTTCAGGGTGGCCACCTGCCCCGGTATCGTCGGTGAAAACATTACCATCCGTATTCTCGATCCACGAAAGGCCAAGGTTGATCTTGATTCCCTGAACCACTCCAGTCATGTGGCAGAGCCCCTGAAAAAAATGCTGAAAAGCGCCGCCGGCATGATACTTGTCTCCGGTCCGACCGGCAGCGGGAAAACGTCTACATTGTACAGCGCCCTTCGATATGTGTATAACCCGGCCATCAAAATCATCACGGCCGAAGATCCGATTGAGTACAGCTTTCCGGGCATTATGCAGACCCAGGTCAACCCGAAGATAAACCTGAATTTTTCCCGTCTGCTACGCTCTTTTCTCCGGTTGGACCCGGACGTCATTCTGGTCGGAGAAATCCGCGATCAGGAGACCGCCAATATCAGCTTTGACGCTGCCCAGACAGGCCACCTGATGCTCAGCACGGTTCATACCAATGACGCCGTCGGGGCTATTCCCAGGTTGATTGACCTGGGTATCGATCATAACCAGCTGGCATCAAGCCTGATGTGTGTTGTAGCGCAACGCTTACTGCGCAAGCTCTGCCCGCTGTGCCGTGTACCTTACACGCCGACACCGTTCGAATGGGAGCCGCTTTTTGAAAACTACCCCGACCATCTTGAGTTTTACAAGAGCGAAGGGTGTCCGGACTGCAATTTTTCCGGCTATACCGGCCGAACGTTGATTTCGGAAATACTGATTATCGATCAGGAAATCGCCCGGGCCCTGAACAAAGAGATACCGGTTAACGAGATAAAAACCCTTGCCATTCAAAACGGAATGAAAACCATGGTTGATGATGGTTTGACCAAAATGGCTTCCACGACATTGTCCGAGATCATTCGCGTTGTCCCCAATGAGATGTTGAAAGAATTCAAATCCCGGCAGCAAAAGGCCGGCTGAACCGGAAATTTCCCCCTCCGGGCGAGTCACCTTGGGCCCTGGCCTCTGGCCTTGATTCACAATTAGGCACGGCACGCCATAGGGCATGACACGCCGTGCTCCTACATTAATTGCGTCCTGCGCCTTGCAGGTGTGGCCAGATGCCAAAAAACAATTTTTAGATGTGCCCTTAAGGATCGGTTGACAAAACGGCTACCGGCCTTTATAAAAAACCAGCCGGTTCAAACAGACAAATAAAAGAATACAAAGGAACACATATGAGTTGGATTGGGAAAATGGTCGGTGGGACCATCGGGTTCGCTCTTGGCGGTCCCATTGGTGCAGTAGCCGGAGCTGTTTTCGGCCATGCTTTTGACGTGAATGATGACCGACGGCTGGAAGGCGGCGGCGCCTACCGGCAACTTTCAACCGAAGAAGAAGACCAGATGACATTTTTTGTGGCTGTATTTTCCATGTTGTCCAAGCTGGCTTTGGCAGACGGCCGCATCAGCCCGGAGGAAACCAGAACCATCGAACAGTTCATGAGCCGTGATCTTTCACTGACGCCGGGGAACAAGCAGGTAGCCGCAAAAATTTTCAACCAGGCCGCCAACAGCAGCAGTTCCTTTGATGAGTTCGCGCACCAGTTTTATGCCCGGTTCAAAGATAAACACCAACTGCTGGACCTGATGCTGGATATCTTAGTGCGTGTCTCTTTTGCCGACGGTGTCCTGAGTGCCCAGGAAGAAGCGTTGATACATTCCGCCGCCCGGATATTCAACTATGATGAAACCGCCTTTCAGCGCATCAGAAAACGGTATGCACCGGACAATGAAAATGACTACGCGTTGCTCAACAGCACCAGCAGCGACTCGGATGAGCACATCAAAAAACAATACCGGAAGCTGGTCAACGATTTCCACCCGGATAAAATCGCGTCCAAAGGCCTGCCCGAAGAGTTTACCCTTTTTGCCACTGAAAAATTTCAGAAAATCCAGGAAGCTTACGAAAATATCAAGCGCGCCCGTAACATGTCTTGACCCGTTTTGCTCATGATTTATCCGGGGAAGCACAGGAACGAACAATATTGGCAAAACTGACATTACCCATACACAGCATCTTCACAAAACGATCTTCCCTGTCTTTCATCATATGAATGATCGCCTTCTGTGAATAGCCGCTTGTCAGAAGTCCGGTGATTTCACCGTAAAGATCTTCCAGAAAATTCAACTTTCGTTCCAGGTGTACGCGGCCGTTTTCCGGCCAGGGATTATGGGCGCACATCAACCCGTCAAAAGCGTATGTTAAAATTTTTTTAAGCGATCTGATCTGATCGGAAATATCTTCATCAGCCCGGAAATACTTGATCCGATCACCCAGATACGAATCCCCGGAAAAAAGCCATCCCCTGTTTTGTTCCAGAAAAACCGTGTGGTCCTTGCTGTGACCGGGGGTGTGGATAGGCAGAAATTGAAATGAGCCGAACTCGATTTTTTCCGGAAACGGTTTAACCGCAACCGGGTCCGCTTTTCCCCAGATCAGACGCTGATAGGGATAAATCCGGTATGCGTGTTTCATTTTTTCAGCCGTAAGCGGGTGACCGATCACATCAACATGATGCGCCTTACCGAGAACAGCCGCATTACCGCTGTGATCTTCGTGGTGATGGGTCAGCAGAATGGATTCTATCTTTTTCTCAGACAGGGCCTGGAGAATCTTTTTTCGCATGTTCCGCAGCCCGGTATCAATCAGAACGGATCCGACCAGATAAATATGAACGGTCATCAGCGGCGGGCCAATCGGCCCGAATCCCGCCTCAAAAGCGACAATGTCACCGAACTGCTTGCGGGTAAACACATTCATTTATGCCATTATCTAGGCGCATATCAAAAGCCGCCTCATTTCTTTTCCAGTTCAAGCAGACGATCTCTCAGCCGCTGCCCCAGCTCCAGCATTTCATTTTCCAGAAGCTGCAATTCATTGATACGGTCTCTGATATCGCCGATTTTTTTCGCGCCGAACTCAATGGCTTTCCGGATCTGGTCTTTTTCGTCAAAGTCGACATCATTAAAACCGATAATTTCGGCAATTTCATCAAGGGTGTAACCAAATCTTTTGCCCCTCAGAATGAGACGCAGCCGGCGCCTGTCCCGTTTGGAATAAAGCCGGTAATTTCCCTTGGTACGCCGGGGTGAAATCAGGTTTTTTTCTTCGTAAAACCGGATGGAACGCTTGCTGACATCAAATTCTCTGGCCAAGTCGGCGATGGTATAAAATGTTTCCTGACTTTCCTGATCTTTTTGTTTTTCCTGTTTTTTCATAACGAGGGCCTTTAACCTTAACGTAAAGGTTAGGGCGGGGGATGTCAAGAAGTGTTTTAATCTCCATAAAAACCTTTTTATGCGCTTATTTTCCAACTTTGTTTGGCTACTGCTTGCAGCCAAAGAAAATTTGAAATACAATCCGTAAGAATAATTAACAAGTTTAAACGGAGGAAAAATCCATGGCCAAAGGAAGAGATGCCCAGAAAACAGATAAGAAAAAATCAGAAAAAACCTTGAAAGAAAAACGCAAAGAGAAAAAAGAGAAAAAATCCAAAAAAAGTTTTTAATTAACGCTTTAATCAATTGAGTCTTGATACCATTATGACAGTCAAGACCTGATGCTTGGGCTACGTAATCAGCAAATACAGCTGCGGACAAATGTGGGGAGGCACATAACAAACGGCTTTACGTTGGGCCGCTCGTACCTCGCGGCCTGTGAGGCTTAACGTAGCGGCAAATTTTGAGTATGCTGTAATGACACTGATTTCCTGGCTGACGCTTGTCGGTATATGCGCCGTCGGCGCCATGTCACCCGGCCCGAGCCTGGCGGTAATTCTCCAGAAAAGGATCCGGAGTTCTCTTGGTCAGGCGCTGATCGCAAGCTGGTCCCATGCGGCAGGTATTTTTTTCTGGGCCCTGGCGGCCAGCACCACACTGGGCACCCTGTTTGAACGTTTTCCTCCGATTAAAACCTTGCTAACGATGGCCGGCGCAACCTTTCTGGTATACCTGGCCATCAAGTCATGGAAACATCAAGAGGATGATTACAGCGGTCCCGACAAGCAATTACCGGCCGCCTGGTTGAGCGGCTTGAGCATTTCACTGCTCAACCCCAAAATTTTTGTCTTTTTCACGGCCCTTTTTTCACAGTTTATTCCTCAAGGCGCGGGGTTGATGACGATGGTCGGCATGGCCATAGTTGCCTGGCTCGTTGATGGTACATGGTACAGCTTTGTTTCTCTGCTTGTGGGGACGATCGGGCTTGAAAAAAAGCTCAACCGCTACAGCCTTTTCATCAACCGGACCGCCGCTGTTTTCTATCTGGTCATCGCCGTCCTGTCCCTGGTGCAGATTGCGGGTTTAACCGCATGAAACACAACCAGCCTTAATAACAGGCCGCCATACTGCCCCATACGCCCTGCCCTGTTGCTTTATCTACCCAGCGTTTTGACCTTCCGATTTAAATAAGTTAAATAATTTTCAATGCGTTTTCGTATTATTCGCGGGAATGGGGGATCGAGCTCCCCTACCCATACAATTTTCCATATAAAAATGCTGCTTAATTCCTTAAACCGCTTACGGCAGTTTGTCTTTTTGAAAAACGCCTAAATTTTATTTTAACTATTTGTATTTAATAGACATATTTTCCTATGTCGAAAAATTTCATGAAATATTAGGGCTAGTTTCCATTAATTACTACTGTTATGCCACATATATACAGTGACCAAGCCATGAAACCGCATAATACGAAAATTTTTAATTTTTGCCGGATAAAAAATATAGGTATTGAAAGATGGGCAAAAGAGGAGGCAGGCGAAATCCTTGATAAATATTATTATGACACTTGGACCTTATAACAAAGTTTTTAAATAGCATAACGAACAAGGATAGATCGTGCGAGGACACCATGGGCTTAGAAGTATAAAAGTTATTGACAATCGGCCTTAATTTGGTACCATAAAAAGACCGGAGGCAACCCCAATGAATATGATAAACGACATCAAACCAGTTACTTATTTGAAATCTAAGGCCGCAGATCTCTTGAATCAAATAAATGAAACCCGTCGACCTGTAATTATAACTCAGAATGGGGAACCCCGAGCAGTCCTTCAAGATCCCAAAAGCTATGAAGATATGCGGAATGCTATCGGCCTATTAAAACTGATTTCGCAAGGTGATAATGATGTGAGAAATGGTCATTTAAAAGCACAAGAGAACGTTTTCAAAGACCTTGAAGATTCATTGAAAACAAAATTGAGATGACTTCAGAGTATAAAGTTGTTTGGGCCAATGTGGCAGAAAATGATTTAAAAAATATTATTGCGTACATTGCAGAAGATAGTCCTCAAAAGGCTTTAAACATTTTAAATAAAATACGACAGAAAGTGTCCCAGCTATACACTCTACCCGAAAGTGGTAGAATTGTTCCAGAACTTCAAGACCAAGGGATAGTCCAATATAGGGAATTAATTATTTCACCTTGGAGATTAATTTACCGAATTTTTGAGCTGAAAGTATATGTATTATCCGTTATCGATTCACGTCAGAATGTTGAAGACATCCTGCTAAAAAGATTTATTAATCAAACATAGAACTGCCAACAAGGGCATTCAGCAGACTGGAAAAAACAACGGCTGCTGATGCCCGCCGTTATGTTTCCCTCTTCAAGACTGAACGCAGATTTTTTTTTGCTGGCGAAGCTGGTGGGATGATAACCATAAAAAATTTAGAAGTAGTTACCCAATTCCGACGGAGACCATTATGTCAACCAGTCGAAGTGTATTGCTCGTATCCCTTGTCTTTGGGGCGCTGCTGTTTGGCGGCTGCGCCGCCCTTCAGTTCCGAGAACCTGTTTATGTGAACCTGGCTGACGTTGAGCCGCTTCAGGGTGAGGGGTTGGAGCTTAGAATGCTGCTCAAGCTGCGAATTCAGAATCCCAATGATGTGCCTCTGAACTACAACGGTATGTCAATCCGAATGGATGTGCAGGGCAAAAATTTCGCTACCGGCGTAAGCGACGCTGCAGGCAGCATACCCAGTTTTGGAGATGCAATCGTTGACATCCCTATGAGTATCTCTGTGTTCAGTATCGCGCGTCAGGCGTTCGGCATCGCCCGTAACGAATACCGTGGGAAACTCCCTTATGAGATAAGTGGAAAACTCGCCGGATCAGCGTTTGATAGTATACGATTCGAGTTCCAGGGGGTGTTCACGCTGCCCCCAGAGCTCTTCGAGAGCAGCATGTGAGCCGGTTCGGCAGCTGCTTAATCCAGGCAAGAGGAGCATTTCTGCCGCTACTTCGCCCAGGCTGGAAAGATATTTTGGAGTTGTTCGAGGCGTGCTTTTTATTGACAAAGTTGATGAAAGTATAAGAGATCGGATGCAAAGCTTAGTTGATGTAATGAAGATGAAGGATCAGGGTGTATCAACAGCCTCTGCCCAGACCCGTAACCCCTCAACCCGCTCACCGATCCTTACGAAGACATCCTGATTCATCGGGGCGTCTTCGCCGTCAACCAGAACCGTCAGGTAATTGGATGTCACCCCTTTCAAGCGCCCGGTGGCCCGGTCTCTTTTATCCTCAATGCGAACAGGCAGGATACGCCCTGTTTGTTCACGACAAAATCGGGCTCTTTTGACTTCACCCAATTGCCGTATCAGGCGGCATCTTTCTTTGATAATCGACTGCCGGACCTGGTCGGAAAATTTTGCGGCAGGTGTTCCCGGACGTGGCGAGAACGGAAAAACATGCAGATAGCTTGCAGGTATTTCATCGATCAGGGCCATCGTCTGCTCAAATTCAAGCTCGCTTTCACCCGGGAATCCGCTCAGCACATCGATACCGATGGCCGCATCCGGCATGGCGCCTTTTATCTTTTTCACCCGGCCCTTAAAATAGTCCGCCGTATAAGGCCGTCCCATGCGCGCCAGAATTGTATCGCTGCCGCTTTGCAACGGGATATGAAAATGGTGACAGATATGCGGGGAACGGGATGCCAGGTCAATGATGTCATCCGATATTTCACAGGGTTCGATGGAACTCAAACGGATACGGCCAATGGCCGTGGTTTCGTCAATCCGACACAACAATTCATAAAGGGACAACGGCGGAGAAAAGTCCAGGCCATAGGCCCCAAGATGAATACCGGTCAGGACGATTTCGGCATAACCGGCGGAAGAAAACTGCTCGATGCCGGCCATCACGTGCTCCGGCGGCATGCTGACACTTCTCCCCCTGGCATAAGGCACAATGCAGTAAGCGCAAAAGGCGTTGCACCCGTCCTGGATTTTCAGCGCCGGCCGGGTGCGGGAGCCCTGAACCGGCATGGTGGAAAAACAGACAAACATGTCTTTGGCACTGCCATCGTCGACAAAATGCGGCAGGCTTTCTGTATCAGATGCTTGAACAAGACGGGCGGCAATCTCCGGAATTTTATATTTGGCGGCATGGCTGACGATACAATCGACACAGCCGATTTTATTAATATCATTTTTTCCCACGGTCGCATAACATCCGGTAGCGATAATCACGGCCTGTGCGTTTTCACGACGATAATGGCGCAAATACTGCCGGGACTGCTGGGCGCTTCTGCCGGTCACGGCACAGGTATTGACAATATAAAGATCAGCCGGTCCATCATCCACCTGCACCCATCCGGCGGCAGACAAAAGGCCGGCAATGGCCTCGGATTCGAACTGGTTGACCTTGCATCCCAGGGTCCTGATGGTAAATGTCGGCACCGGTTTATCCACTGATGATGCCTCCGCCCAGGACCATATCCTCCTGATAGAACACCGCGCCCTGCCCCGGCGCGACACCGAATTGAGGCCGGGCAAAAGTTATCCCGGCCTTGTCTTCTGGCAACAGCCTGACCGTGGCAGCAACCGCTTTGTGCTGATAACGCACTTTTAAGAGGCATGAAAAATCAGCATCCGGAACGGGACTGATCCAGTTGACGTCCCGCACAAGGCATTCGGTGCGCATCAGGTCGCTTCTGAATCCGACGCAAATCCGGTTGCGTTCGACGTCAATGGCGGCAACGTAATAAGGTTCCGCGGCCGGGCAGTTGATACCGCGACGCTGGCCCACGGTAAACAGGTGAACGCCGTTATGTTCGCCGATCACTTTACCGGCCATGTTCTCGATCAGGCCCGGCTGGGGCACCCGACCGGCCTGCCGCGCGATAAACTCGCCGTAGGTTTCTTGCGGTCGGATAAAACAGACATCCTGACTTTCACCGGCACGTAACGGGGCCAGCCCTTTTTCATGCGCCAGGGCGGTTACCGCGGTTTTGGTCATGTGACCGACGGGAAAACGGACCCGTTCCAGTTGCTCCCGGCTCAAAAAGGCCAGAAAATAGCTCTGGTCCTTTTTGGGATCCAACCCTTTTAACAGCCTCATACCCTGAGATGTTTCCTCAACCCGGCAGTAA
Organism: Desulfosudaceae bacterium; assembly: GCA_963674745.2. GTDB lineage: Bacteria > Desulfobacterota > Desulfobacteria > Desulfobacterales > Desulfosudaceae > JBFMDX01. The sequence goes on from CAXXDV010000003.1 coordinate 1,916,537, forward strand.
TGACCCGAAGCAACGAATTGAGCGCCCTGTTTTAAGGCATACTCGATTCCGACACGGAATTTAATGAAAGGATTGCAGCGAAGGCAGGGATTGGGGGTTTCTCCACGAAAATAAGAACGGGTAAAATAATCCACCACTCCGGATTTGAAATCCTGTTGGCAGTAGATCACTTCAACCGGCATATCGGCCCGGCTTGAGATGGTCCGCACCTCATCATCCGCCAGATCGTTATAACCGGTCTTCAGATAGATACCGAAAGCCCGTGGATTCGATTTTTTCAATAAATAAGCGGCCACCAGAGAGTCTACACCGCCGCTGAGCAGGATCGCGGCCATCAGAGTTGCCTGTTTCGCCTGTCTAGAAATTCCAACTGGCAGGCCACCGCTTCCGCCCGGGGCATAGCCACCCCGGCCCGGGCGGCGGCATTGATTGGTTGCCGGTAAATCTCTTCGATTTCCAGCGGCCGCCCGGCTTCAAAATCAAGCTTCATGCTGGGGCTGTAGGCCACCATTTGCCGGGTGGCGGCGATCATCGATTCAATGAACCTGTCCTGAAGCGGTTGTCCGCAGGCGCGAGCACCGGCCGCAACCTCTTCCATGATATTTCGGACCAGTTCCAATGACGACGCATCCGCCATCAACTGGTCCGTGGTGGCGGACAGAACAACCGTTACCCCGTTAAAAGCCATATTCCAGACCAGCTTCTGCCACCTGGCCAGGGCCAGGTTTTCCGCCACATCGACTTGAACACCCGCCGAGCGGAAGGTTTCGGCGACCGCCTCCAGCGCCGGTGTCAGGCCGGACGGAAACCCGTCCTCACGGAATTCACCCAGTCGGATCGACCCGAAATCAAGATGATGAATGTGTCCCGGCCCTATTTTATTGCTGCACAAAAAACATAATCCGCCGATAACCGTTGCTTCGGGAACAATGCCATGAATGGCTTTTTCGGCTGTAAAGCCATTTTGGAGGGCCACCACAATGCCTTCCGGTTTGGCCACATGAGGCAGGATATCCGCCAGCCGATCATTGGCGGTTGTTTTCAAGGCGACCAGAACGACATCACAACGGGGCATATCTTCTGCCCGGTTATAGGCATTGATTTTTTCCAGCCTGAAATCACCGTCCTTGGAATCGATTGTCAGCCCGTTTTTTCGGACATGTTCGTAATCACTGCGCAAAAGAAAATGCGTCTCAAAACCATGGCGGCAGAGCAACCCGCCGTAATATCCACCGACGGCGCCGGTGCCGATAACCGCAAACTTCATTATTGCCTCCAGCGGAATTGTAAAAAAGCCTCCGCGTTTTTCTGCATCTGCCTAAAATCATCCTCCGTCAGGCCTGCACCACGAGCGATACGGCAGGCCGACGTTTTATCCTTTAAATCACCTGGCGCGTGACTATCGGTATTGAGCACCAGGCCGGCCCCGTGTTTTTTTGCCAGAGCGGCAACATGACCGTTGGCAAAGGCATGCCCCGGCCGGGCGGATATTTCCAACAGCACCTTGTTCTTTACTGCGGCGATCACATCCTCTTCCGTGATCAGCCCGGGATGGGCCAGTACATCAACGCCGGCTTCAATAGCCGCCCGATTCGTCCCTTCAGCAACAGGCTCGACCAGGGTCTCACCATGGACAATCACGATAACGGCCCCCAGAGAGCGCGCTTTGGCGCACATATCGGCGATTAAAACCGGGGGTACGTGGGTGATCTCAATACCGGGAATTATCCTGATCGACATGACACGGTTTAATTCTTCGGCCACATTGACAATCCTGGGAATAATAAAATCAATATTGGATGAATCACCGTGATCGGTCATGCCGATTGCGCTTAAACCGCAATGTTCGGCCCGCCTGGCCAGTTCGGCCGGGACGAGCACCCCGTCACTAAACAGCGTATGCGTATGAAGGTCTATCATATCCACCTGACAATCAATTAAATGTTAACTTCTTACGTTGCCGTTAAACCTTATACTTGCCGAAATCTTCAGGCGACAACTTCTCCAGGTACTCCGCCCATTTTTTCCCTTCTTCACTTTCGTCTTCCATCTCATACGTGCGATCACCCTCAGCGGGCTTCAATTCGGAAATCACCTTGTCATCGATATAAATCGGCGCGTTGAAACGAACGGAAAGCGCGATGGCATCACTGGGTCGTGAGTCCATTGTGAACGTCTGATCACCGGATGCAAAAACAAGCCGCGCGAAAAAGGTGTTATCTTTCAAATCACAGACTTCTATCTTCATCAGGGTAACGTCCATGTGCATGATAAAATTCTTGAACAAATCATGTGTCATGGGCCGATCAAAATCAATTTTCTGTAAGGCCGATGCGATGGAAGCCGCCTCCAGCAGCCCGATCCAGATGGGAACCGTCTCATTGGTTTCAATGGTTCTTAAGACCAGAATCGGGGCGTTGGTCTCTTCATCCACCGTTAGGCCGATAATCTTTGCTTTATGCAGCATTAAAACTTCCCCCTGTATTCTTAAACGAATTTTTTTTTTGAACAGCACGGCCTGACAAACTATGAGCGAATCCGCCTTCGATAATGACCTGAACAAAATCTCCAGGCATCACAGACAGGCACTTTTCTGACAGTGTAAAGTTCACGACTTTGTTGGTCGTTGTGCGTCCGGTCCATTGTGCCTGTTCGGGTTCAATGGTGTCTTTTCTCGCGGACGAGCGCCTGCTGGGCCCTTCAACCAGGACCGTTAAGGTCTTGCCGACCAGCGCACGGTTCTTCTTCTGGCTTATATGTTTCTGGAAATCGAGTAACTGATTCAATCTCCTGTTTTTCTCTTTTTCCGAAATTTTATCAGAAAATTTTATCGCCGGCGCCAGCGGCCGGTCTGAATACATGAACCCGAAAATACTGTCATACTCAACCTGTTCCAACAGGCTCATGGTCTCGTCAAAGTCTTCTCCGGTTTCACCCGGAAAGCCGACGATAATATCAGTTGAAAGCGCTATGTCACCGACTGTCTCCCGCAGTTTTAAAACCCTTTCCAGATACTGTTGCCGGGTGTATTTACGGTTCATGCGTTTAAGGATCCGGCTGGAACCGGATTGCACGGGCAGGTGAAAATGATCGCATAATTTATCCAGGGTGACAAACGCCTGTATCAGTTCATCGGAAAAATCCTTGGGGTGGGACGTGACAAACCGTATTCTTTCAATTCCATCGACATCATTCACCATGGCCAGCAATTCTGGAAACGTACAAAGCTTCTTCTTGTTCCCATAACTGTTCACATTCTGTCCCAATAGAACAATCTCTTTCACACCGGATGCGGCCAACTCCCGTACCTCTTCAACAATATAATCCGGGTGCCGACTGATTTCCCGTCCCCGCACATAAGGTACCACACAGTAAGTACAATAGTTATCACACCCCCTCATGATGGTAATAAATTCCGAGACATTGTCTGAGTGCCTGCCATGCCGGACGCTGCCGGATCTATCATCGATGATGTCCGTCATGGTTGTGTCCACAATCGAATGACCATCTTCTCTGACGTTTTGCAACAAATCGGGAAACCGGGCAACCGCATGGGTTCCAAACACGATATCCACCTGGGGGAACTTATCGATCAGGGTTCGGCCTTCATGTTGGGCGACACAGCCGCCGACAGCAATAATCAGGGACGGATTTTTCCGCTTTTGTGCCGCCAGGCGCCCCAGAAAGCTCACCGCTTTCTGCCTGGCCTTGGCCCTTATGGTACAGGTGTTGACAATAATCAGGTCGGCCTCCTGATAGGAATTAACGGGCCTGTAATTCATGCCGATCAACATATCGGACAGCCGGGTAGAATCATAGCTGTTCATCTGGCATCCGATCGTATTAATAAAGAAATTACGTCCCATCATACCTGCCCGAATTATTCTCTTGTGTATCAGTATCGTAAATACAGCCGTTTGTATCAGGCGCCGGCGCCGGTTCAATCAACATCTCTTTTTGCAGGCTGCGGATCAGTCGGGTAATGTCCTGCTCGCAACCCGGCACGACCGAAAGAACAACGTTACCGGTAAGCGCGTCAAGCGTTGTCAGAACCCCCAGGTTGTCATATCCTTCAAGAATGTACTTAAAAAACGAAATATCCCGCCTGTCAACCCGATAGTATTGTTTAATCGTTTCCACTGATGGCCTCATGGTTATCTACAACCTTGTCCGGTTGCTTTTTTTCCCCAGCCACTTTTCAATCTTGGTCAACAGCGTTTTCCCCTGGATAGGTTTTAACAGCAGGTCATCCATACCGATTTGAATATATTGAGCTTTTTCATAACTAACGGCGCCGGCCGTAACAGCAACAATACAGACATGCCGGGGGGAATCCCCTGCCCCGGGATTATTCGCGTATTGATCCGCCTCCCACTGCCGAATGGCCTTGGCGGCGGCGATACCGTCAAGTTCAGGCATCTGAATATCCATCAAAATCAGGCTGTATTCGTCGGGCCTGGCAATATATTTATCTACGGCAATTCTTCCGTCTTCCACCACATCCACCTTGTAGCCGGCTTTCCTGAGTATGGCGGCAACAAGTTTCTGATTCACAAGGTTATCCTCTGCCAGAAGGATTGTTCCAACCGATTCAGGCGCTGTAATCAAATCATCGGTCATCGAATGTTTGATGATGGACGTTTTTAAAGTATCCGTTGAATCGCTTACCCGAATCATATCGCGCAACATCTTGAACAGTTGTTCCCTGTAAACCGGTTTGGAAAGGAATCCGTCAAACCCCGCTTCCTGACATTTGCCGGGATTGCCCGAAAACGGATCGGACGTGGCGATCATGGGGATATGACCAATCGGTGGCCCGGCTTCACGAACCCGCCTGACGTAAAAGAAGTCACCGGGCATATCGCTTGCCAGTGTCGCGTCAATGATACATAAGCTGAAAGGCGCTTTTGATTTTTCAGCTTTATCGAGAATTTCCAGCATATTTTCACAACTGTCCCGGAGTTCAACTTCCATGCCCGCTGATTTCAATAAGTGGAAAAATATCTCCAGGTTGGTCTGGTTGTTATCAGCGATAAATATTTTCCCCTTTGATAAACCCGAAAGAAAAAACTGTTTCGGGCGCCCGCCATCGACCATTTTCATCCTGGGCGTAAAATAAAACACACTGCCCGCACCAGGCTTGCTTTCCACCCTGATATCGCCATCCATCAATTCGGCAATCCGTTTACAAAGAAAAAGGCCGAGCCCGGTGCCGCCATATTTTCTGGAAACAGAGTCATTGGACTGCCGGAAAGGCTCGAAAAGGCCTTTCATATCGTCGTCAGACAATCCGATCCCGGTATCTTTTACAGAAACAAAAAGCTGTACAGCGTCCGTGTCCTCCGGATTAAAACGAGCGCCGAGTGACAACACGACTTCGCCGGAACCTGTGAACTTGGCGGCATTGCTCATCAAGTTGAGAAGAACCTGCCGAAAACGATGAGGATCGCCAAATAAATTTGCCGGTACGTTATCGTCGATGCGGCATACCAACTCAACCGGCTTGCGGTAAAGCCTTGGTCGAATCAGATTGCAGACCTCATAACAAACGGTTTCCGGATCAAAAACGATGTTTTCCAGCTTCATTTTCCCTGCTTCAATCTTCGAAGAATCAAGCAGGTCATTGAGTAAAGACAGCAGGACCTCCCCGCTCATCTTTATATTGTCGGCATATCCTTTCTGTTCCGGGTTCAATTCAGTGGTTAAAAGGATATCCGTAAAACCGAGGATACCTGTCAGCGGTGTCCTTATTTCATGACTGATATTGGCCAGCAGATCACTTTTTGCCTGAGCTGTCTGACGTACTTCATTCATCATCCGATTGACCTGGTGCACTGTTTCCATCAACCGCTCATTGGTGTTCTGGAACTCCTTGACCAGCTTTTTCTCTCTTTCAATCCGTTCGATGCGGGCCGCCAGCTCCATCATTTCAAACGGTTTGACCAGGTAATCAGAGGCGCCGGCATTGATGATCTCCACATAGGAATGTTCCCCGGAATGGCCGGTCATAATAATAAAGTCCAGATCCGGGGACATCATTTTGGCCTCGTTCATCAGCTCAATGCCGTCTTTTCCGGGCATAACGACATCGGCCACCACCACATCGATTGCCGAATCCCTGATGATCTTCAGGGCGCTGTCGGCATCACGGGCGGCCTTGCTGTAATAGCCGCGCTGCAAGAGGAACTGCTCTAATGAATCCAGAAACATCCTGTCATCATCGACGATGAGAACAGTCTTATTGATCTGTTCCGCCATACCCTATCCCTTAACGCGTTCCACGTAAGCTTTTGTCCGGGTGTCAACTTTCAACTTATCACCGACTTCGATGAACGGCGGCACCTGAAGAACGCATCCGGTTTCCAGTGTAACCGGTTTATTACTGCCCGAAGCGGTGTCACCCTTGACCCAGGGGTCCGCCTCGGTGACCGCCAGCTCGATGAAATTCGGCAAGGTAATACCGATGGGGGTATTTTCAAAAAAGAGAACGTCACAAACCGTGTTCTCTTTGAGCAGGTCCAGAACATCCGAAATCTGATCGGCCGTAACAAATATCTGTTCATAGGTTGAAGAATCCATGAAACAGTAACTGTTACTGTCGGCGTAAAGATACTCCATTTTACGTTCTTCCAGATCGGCCTTGTCCACTTTGTCACCGCTCCGGTAAGTATGGTCAAACTGCGCCCCGGTTTTCATGTTTTTTAGTTTGCACTTGTAGAGGGCCTGACCTTTTCCGGGCTTGACAAACTCAAACCCCACAATCACGTGCGGATCACCATCAATAGCGATTTTTAACCCTTTTTTCAATTCTCCGGCTTCGTACATCCTGTTTTAGCCTCCTTCAATAATTGGTTCCCTTCACATTAATCCGTCCGCCGCCGCCCGTCGCACCTCGTCGACCAGGCGCTTAACCTTTTCATAATCCTTTTCAAACCGTATAAAACCGCCCCGTCCGTCATCCCGATTGGTGCGGCTGCAACTATCCACACCGGCCGGGCGGGTTCGGGCAATTGCCTCATAAACATTTTCCGGTGATATGCCACCTGCCAGTATCACAGGGATACGGGTAGACGCAACCAGCGCTGAAACGGCATCCCAGTCACAGGGGATACCGGTGATACCGACGAATCCCGGCACAGGCTGCCGATCCGGACCGGCATCCGCAGGAGCAGGAAGAACGGTATCCGTCAAAAAATAGTCCGTCATCGGCTCAAACAGGGGGACGATCTCCAAAAGCCCCTCTTTTTCGCCTTCGACCGAAGGACTGACGGGAAGACTTCTCATTATTTTTATTTCCGGAAACCGTTCTTTTAATTTCTTCTGTCGCTTCAAAAGTATGTCGATTTCCGACTTTTTTATCGGTATCGTAGAAATCGTCTCACAGCAGTGGACAATATGCGGCTGGTAATAATCAAGCGCCCGGGAAATGCTATCCACAGAAGAAAACAGGGGGAGAATGCTGCTTTTTGAATCACTTTCCGATACAAGACGCACGGTCTCTTTTAATTCCCGGACCTTCCAGTTCTGTTCATCCAGCAACACACTGCCGATATGATCAACCCCCATATTGATCATTGGATCCGCCGCTTTGGGTGATTGAATTTCATATATCTGAGTTAAAATGTGATGATCGGTCATAACAACCGTCCTTCATCATCGGCTTGCGGGGGAAGCGGATCAAAAAAGTGCCCCGCCCTGTGATCACAATTAATCCGGATATCGGGATTTCTTAACCCGGTTATTTCACGAGTCGAGTTTGCCGCAGATGCGAGGCGCAGCATGCGAAGCTGTAGTGAACTACTGCGAGTATGCTGCAACAAAGCAGATGCGGTGAAATCGGCTCGCCCAAAGGGTGAAATTTTTTGATATAAAATTGACCGGATTCCTTCAGATAAAAATTACAGTTTGCATTTTATTAAAACGGATAAAACCCGACATAACATTCTGAGATATAAATATAATATATCCAATATCAAAAAATTTCATGAAATATCCGGGTTAACGCTCCTGTCAAGACGTCATCCATAAATTAATAAACCCCTGGTTGGAACAGTCCGCATCCACTTCATTCACCCATGACCGGAGAACATCAGTTCCGACAGGCCACAGTTGATGGCTGTGATGGTCTATAATACTCATATCCATACCAAAAGATGCCAGAATGTCCAACAGTTGATGTCCGGAAGCACCGGACATTCTTAAACCAAAAGGCCAGAATTCCACAATCATCTTCAGATGGCTTTTATTGTCCAAAACGATATCTTCCAAGCCTCTAAGAATGTGGTATTCCGCTCCCTGGGTATCGATCTTGATAAAATCAACCCTGTCGCTCAGGGATTTCAGGCGTCTTCCGTCAATCACCTCAATGGTCGTTTTTACGCGTTTTTCGCCGCTGCTATACAGACGATGATCGCCCATATTATCCGGTGACTTATATAGATGCCCACATCCCTCGTAATCGGATACGGCCGCCTGGACAGCAATGACATTATCAATCTGATTTAACGACAGGTTCTCGCAAAGCAACTTGAAATTTGCCTCGTCCGGTTCGCAGGCGATGACGATACCACCCTCTTTTACAATGGCCGAAGCCAATATCGTATAATAACCGATATTGGCACCAATATCCAGAAAGATATCACCGGCTTTAAGGTAGTTTATCACCAGTGATGTCTCGTAGGGTTCCCAGATTTTGCTGGTTTGGATCTGCCTGGAAACACATAAGTCCGACTGCGCATGTGTGCGCATGATTAAACGGCTGTCAAGGCCGGGTATGTCAAGTCGGCTTTCCAACACGGGCACCTGGTATGTTCGATTTCTTCTTGCGGTATTATTTGATGGCCTAGTAAAAAATAAAATACCGCGATTGAACTTTTTTACGAAGCCCTCAGACATTTCATACTTGCACCAATATCCCGTTTAACCTATATTTACTTTGCTGTTATAGCAAGCAATTACTTTTCACCCGGGCGCAAAACGGAACCGACATAAAAAAGGAATAACACAGTGCCTGTAATATACCCTGTCGCAGGCGGCAAGGGCGGTATTGGAAAAAGCTTTATTACCGCTAACCTCGGATACCTGCTGGCAAAAGAGGGGAAAAAGGTGCTTTTAAGCGATTTCGACCTTGGCAGTGCCAACCTTCATTCTATGCTTGGGATGAAAAACCCGGATACAGGTCTGAGCCATTTTCTGGACAAAACGTCGCCGGATCTGATGGATACGATTGTATCCTGCCAGAACCCCGGGCTTTTTCTGTTGAACGCTCAAAAATGCGGTCTGGAAGCCGCCAACCTGCCTTACGCCCAGGTTCAGAAAATTATCAATGCCATTTCCCGATTGTCGTATGACCTTATTCTGCTGGACCTGGGTGCCGGCACCCATTTCAATACCCTGGATTTCTTACTGACATCAACAAATGTGATTATGGTCTTTACCCCGGAACCGACCTCAATTGAAAGCGGTGTCAGATTTATCGAAACGGTTTACTTCAGGGCTTTAAAAAAACTTTTAAAACAACAGCGAATGAATGCGATCCTGAAAAGCACGGGCACACCATTTGCCCTATCCCTCTCGGAAATTGTGAACACGCTTGTCCGCGAAACGGACGATGACGGTCCGAACCTGCTTCAATGCCTGGGTAATTTTTCTTTCAAACTCATCATCAATCAGGCCAGAAGTCAGGACAGCCTGAGTTTTGGCACGGCTTTATTGAAAATGTTTCGGCGTCACTTTTATTCCAGCTTTGAACTGATCGGCATCCTCGATTATGACGAAAAAATCCTTGATGCCATATCCTCAAAACAACTTTATGCCAAGAAATTCCCTCGTTCCAGAACCACTCATGATCTGACAAAAATCGCAAAACGTATTGTCTCCGTCAACAATGCGCCTGCACATGCCCCCGTCAGAATTTTTTCCACCCGTAACTATTACGAACTTTTAGACATCCAGCCTGATGCCACGTTGAGTGAGGTGCAAAAGGCGCACCAGACCACCCTCGACCTTTACCGGAACAACCCGAAAATTACAGATGCGTTATTCAGCATAAAAGAAATAAACAATATCCTGGAAAAAATTGATTCAGCCGCCCAGGTCTTAATTAATCCCAATAAAAGAAGGGAATATGACGCATCTTTATTCATTAACAAACCAGAAAATGAAAAGAATTACGCTAAATCGGCCGGCAGCAGAGAAACAACTATTGGCAATAATGACGATTTCGACAGAAAGGAGGGTCGTATCCCGTCATTGCAGACAAAAGCAAAGAAAAATCCTGAAACGCAAAATTTGATAGAAAAGCTCAACAAGCAGCCGGTTATTTCCGGCTGGGATTTAAAAGCACTCCGGACTGCTTCAGGTTTTACCATTGAAACCATTTTTGAAAAAACCCGGGTCGGCATCTCCATTTTGAAAGACATCGAAGAAGACCGGTTTGACGCTTTACCGCCGATGATCTATCTAAAAGGTTTCCTGAAAGCATATGCCCGGGAACTCCAACTGCCACCCGGCGCTGTTGTTGATGGATATCTGAAAAATATCGAAAAAAAAGATCGTTACCGGCCGGAAAGGCCGAACGGTTAAGGCCGCTTCCGGCTTTCGGAAAAGACGGTAGCCTGTTTTGACATACTTTGCTGCTGATACCTGGGCTTTTTAACCATTCGCTTCAAGTTTTCAAGTGTCTTGTAAGGCGTATTATCAAAGAAGGTGGTCATCAGCCATGCCGGGAAATGCCCACCCACATCCGCATAAACCAGATAAGTCAATTTCGTTTTATTCCGGTCAAGCATGGTCAGCGTCCATCGGCCTTTCATAAAAGTGACTTTTACCATCGAATCGGTATCCACTAATGTGCCCACATCCCGGTTAAGGGAATCTTCATCAACCTCAAAATCAATGATAATCTGTTTCTGAGAAGTGTCAGCGGATTTTCGGAAACTGAAAACCGCGTAACGGTCCTGAAAAGGCCATGGTAAATCAGCAATATTAATAATTGTTTTCCTGCCATCCGCCGTTTCATCAATCAGCCTGGCAAACCGGCAATAGGGGAACCATTCAACAGCAGCCGGTATATCCCCCATGACAGCCGACACACACAGAATGTCTTCTTCAAGAACCATTTCGGACCGATATTCCCTTATGTCCGTTCCCGAATGAGTTTTCCTGTATACCCTGATATCATTTTTTTCGACAACCAGTGTCCAATCATCCTCGGCGCAAACAGCCTGCGTCCAGCAGAGAACGATCAGCACCACAAAAAAAATGATGTTTGTTTTTATCACCATAAAAATGTTTCCCATTAAAAAAAAGCGTAATTTTAAAAATATATCATCAGAGAACAAAACAAGTCAAAATGATATATAAAAAATTCGAAATATCGTTTTTTATGATGTAACCGGCATTGAAAAATATGGTTCATTTCCCGATTAGTGGTAGTAAACAAATTGTATAATGTTCAGTAAAGTCGATGGGTTTTAAGAAAGAGCCAAAAAACAAAACCCGAACAATTCGGTCTTTGCCCTTTACAAGAAATGTAAATCAGAGTATTTAAGCTGGGACAAACTTAATTAAACGAATTTTATATATATGTCCGCACTTTACAGTCTCACCATTATAATTTTTTGCGTTTACCTGCTGATCATCATTTCCAATGATTATTTCATCAAAAGCCTGGACCGGATTGCGGAAAAGCTGAAGCTTTCCCCCAGCGTGGCCGGCGCCACACTCATGGCGGCCGGTTCATCGGCACCGGAACTTTCCATCGCCCTGTTCGCCCTGTTTACGCACGGCGGCGTTCACAGTGATGTGGGTATCGGAACGATTGTCGGCTCTGCTGTCTTTAACATTCTTGTCATCACCGGTCTGTCCGCAATCGTCAGAACTGCTGAAGTCACCATCAGCGCCATCCTTCGCGATACAGCCTTTTACCTGGCCAGTATCATTGCTTTACTGGTGGTTTTTATTGATGGTCGGATCACCGCTTATGAACCTTTTATTTTATTGGGACTTTACGGTATTTATATGCTGGCGCTTTATTTTATGCCGGGTGATGAATACCTGGAGCACCACCCTCCTGCTGACGACAACGTTATTCAGGTCCGGGGTAAGTCCTTGAAAAACATCCTGATCCGGCTTGACCGTTACCTTAAATCCGTCATATCCCTTTTATCAGGCGACGCCCATCAAAACTATATCAGGGCCTTTACGGTTTCCATTCTCATAATTGTTCTGCTGAGTAAATTCCTGGTTGACCACGCCATTCTTTTCGCCCAGTCCATTCACCTGCCCCCGGTCATCATTGCCCTGACCATTCTGGCAGCCGGCACATCAGCTCCAGACCTTATCTCTTCAATAATTGTCGTCCGGCGGGGACATGGCGACATGGCCATTGCCAACGCGGTCGGTTCAAATATATTCGATATCCTCATCGGCCTGGGACTGCCCTGGCTGATAGGCCTCTGGTTCACAACCCAGGATACAATCATTGTAGGCACGGCCAACCTGATCGAATCCGTGTTTATACTGATCGGCACGGTTCTGCTTCTCTTTGCATTCCTTTTTTTCAACAAACATCTGGCCAAGTCCCATGGCATATTTTTGTTAATTGTCTATGCCTGCTACGTGGGATGGGTCATGATTTTCTCATGATATGAACCGGCACCCATATTTACGACCTGCTCTTTTATCTTGCCTGAAATTTGATTTCCACTTTGTCATCCCGGCAAGCGAAACGGAACGCAAGCCGTTATCCAGATTGGACGTGCGGCTAATCCCGATGGGAACAAGCATAAATGATCAAAGATTATGGAATGACAAATACCGGATACGAAAACCCGAAAAAATTGACAACTATTTAGAATTAAATTATAATTGTTTGATCATATGGCATTTACAATAAAAGTCACTCAATCCATTAAAAGGACAGGCCATGAAACGAAAAAAAACCAAACGAATCCTATGTATATTGGTGTTGTTTGTTCTCACCGTCAACCTGTGCCCGGCAGTCCTGGCTGAACAGGTTCGAAGTCCGGTCCAGAAAACCCTGGACACCCCGACGCCGACAGATACGTTTATCGACGCCCTCTTTTACAGACCCGTGGGGCTGGCGCTGATTCCCATCGGTGCGGCGGTGTTTATTATCTCCCTGCCCTTTTCGGCAACCGGGGGGAATGTGCCCACCGCTTTTAACAACCTGGTTACGGCTCCGGCCAAATACACCTTTTGCCGGCCGCTGGGGGAAATTTAACGCAGATGTTGCCAGGGTCCCGGGTTCAACCCCCTCTTTAAAAGTTCGGGTCAGCCTGCCTGCCGTTCAGCGACCGCTTTTACGATCACACCAAGGTTCACCCCTGACCGCTGTATAACCCGGCGGCATCGGGCAAACAACAACCCTGAAGCATTGGCGTTTCTCCCGGCCGATTCCCGCCCCAGCACGATCATTGCCGGGAGCAAGGTTTCCTTTAACAACATCAGCTTGTCATGTCGTGACGCAAGGCAATTCATCCACAATATATTGCCCCAGTCTCCGATCGAACGGCCCCGTGATCTGAAGCCCAGCAAAGCCTGTTCAATACCGGAAATACTCATCTCGGAATGACAAAGCCGTGAACCTCCCGGAGGCTGAAAACAGAACATCCTGCCGAGCAGAAAAAAAGCATAGGACAATGGTTTCTCCTGTTGAAACAAAAGAGCCCTGTCGTCCAGGCTTTTCCAGAATCCCGCGTCCCTGCCCCTGACAATCAAAAAAAAATCGACCAGCCAGACCAGTTTTGAAAATGAATGCTTGATCATATGATGGGCCATATAGATTAAATGGGTAAATTCGTCGGGCACCCGCACAAGAGAAAACTCTTCACCCCAGGGGAGGGATTGGTTAAATATCTGTCGCTGATGCACAGGAAACAAGGCCTGCCTGCTTTTAATGCGCGATGTATGCATCAAACTGGTGTGCACATCGATCCGGACATCATCTTTGTGAAACATCTGGGGGAACCGATGATCTGTTTTATAGCCGTTTTGTTTTAAAACTTCTTTCAGGCCCGACAAATCTTCTTTGCGGACCAGGAGATCAATGTCCTCCATGGGTCGTAGACCCGGGTCTGCATAAACGGTATCAAGTAAAGCCGCGCCTTTGAGCAGCACCACAGATATGTTTTCTGAGGCAAGAAGAGACTCAAGGATTTTAAGGTGCTCCCTTCTGAGGGTGTTCATCGCAAGCGTGGAATAATAGGCCTGTTCCAGAAAATGAAAGACGTCAGCAGGAATGCCGTCCTGATTCGCCATCAAGCGATAGGCCAACCCCTGGAGCTGTTGTTGCGATAAAAACCGGGTAAACCCGTCCCAGGACTCGGGTGGCCTTGCGGGTTGATGCAGTAAAAGAGACAGGAGATAGTTCTGAAAACGTAAATCAGACATCATCTTACCCGTAATCTTTTCAAGACAGCCAGATATTTGACGATCAACGATTTGAAGCGATAGTATTGTGCCCGGAAACGGTTCAAGATAATCGACCTGAGGCTAAGCATGTCGATCGAAATTAACCCTTTATGTCCCGGGCGTTCGACAGAAACAACTCTGCCAAGACATTGTGCGGCGTCCAGGGGTAAATCCATCATATCCAGGGCATCACCTTTTGTATGCAGGATATTGTTATCACCGCCGGTGCCGTTGTTTTGAATTCTCAAAAGCCGGTGCAGCGCCATGGTTCCATTATCACGTGTACAAAGAACAACGTCCCCGGTTTTAAGCATTGCCGGGGGCACTTTCCGGATGGTGGCGATATCCCCGTCTTTAAGAGCGGGTGTCATACTGTCTCCGGTAACACGGACACGCAGATCTTTTCCGCTGGCCAGCAACGCTGATGCGAGTTCGCTCGACAGCGGATGGGTCTCGCGCGGATTGCCGGTTTCACAGGCATGATATTCATGTATTGAATTCATTGGCGTTCTCTTGAAAAAAATCCGAGATCGAAGCATCGGCTCGAAACGTCAACTCATAAGCGGGAATCCGGCTTATCAAGTGGTCACAAAAGGCCATCATGGCGGCTGTTTTTTCTTTATCATACCAGGGGATGGATAATACCGGCAACAATCTGCCAATCGTGTCCGAAGCGGAAAGTTCGGCCATCCTGTTCTCCGAGCCCTTGGACAAAAAAGCCATTTGCTTGAGTTCAACGCCCAGATTGACCGCGTGCCCCCCTTCCCCGGGCCACGGCGTCCCGTGCATTTGAAAGGTATGACCGGTTCTGCGGATGACGATGCGGTCATCGCTTAACACCGCTCCAGAATTCAGGCCTGACAGATATCCGGCCAGGGTTGTCTTGCCGGCACCTGATTTTCCCGGGAAAACCCATCCCGAATTGTTTTGCGCCCATCCTGCCGCATGAACGATGACACCTTCATGATGGGCCAGAAAGTTCATCAGCATGATCTGATCCAGCGGATAGGTGACAGGATTAAGCGCCAGTGACCGCGTCTGTGTATTAATAATGTCACTGCTGCAGAACACAATGACCCGTCCGGCCTTTAAACAAAGCTGCGCCGTCCAGACCGGTTTTGCGAAAGGCGGGTATTGATCCGTAACATATAATTCGTCTTGACGAGCATAAACAGACCACGAATCCTGGCTGTCAAAAATTCGCTTGCAGCCCGTTAATTCCGGAGCAGGGTCTGCGGTCAAAATCACTTCGAGGTGTTCCTGATGGGAGCAGACGCGGTCATTATCGTCTAAGACGAACTGCCGGGAAATGTTTTGCGCCCATGCTTCTGCCGGCAACTTTAAATGACCGGTATCAACCTTCAGGGCCAGGCCTGCTATTGAAAGGATAAGTTTCAAAGGTTTACTGGCACTTATGATCCGAGGCTGAAGCAGGCGGAAGGCGCCACGCAGCTGAAGGGCGGTATGGCTGGCTGGCCTTTGCCCCCGGAGCTACTGACGTTTGTTTTGCACCCCACGGCCAGCACCTCATCGGCGACCAGCTCTATTATCTTGACGTCCGGTTTCTCATAGGGGCGCTTTTTCGGTTCGCTCTTTTCGGACATGTTCGCCCTCGACTGTCATTTGATTAACATTTAATTTTTTTCCCATGCAACGGCCGATGCTGCAGAGATATTCTGAAATCTGTGTTTCAACACCCGTGTCCAGCCGGAAAAAAGCGGGACAGTAACCGCAATAAGCACGATTTTCACAGGTTTTACATTCAAACTCAAGGGGAATCTTCTTTTTCCTGATGGCCGGAATCCGGTTTTGCCAACCGTCCATAAAAGATCCCTTCAAAAGATCATACCAGATATCGCTGACCATCAGGCAGGGTTTCAACCGCCCACCCGGGTCTATATGAAAATTAGTAGTGCCCGCACCGCAGTCATACAGCACATCGGAAAACGGCACCTGCGCCATCCGTTCCGCAAGCGCCCTCCATTCACCTACCATTCTTGAATCAGTCAGATTTTTTTCCGCCACCTCATCCGGCGAAACCCGGTATGCAGCTGGAACGCGACTGCCGTCCAGGCAGGGAAATATCATACCGTCAAAACGGAACTTGATGCTGAAATTTTCAGCTACCTCTCGGATCCCATCAAATTCATGCCGGTTGATTGACATTAAAACAGTCTTCATCCGTGTCTGGACACCGGCATCAACCAATAATCGAATGCCATTCAGCGCTTTTTCCATCATGCCTGAACGGCGGGTTATCGCTTCATAGGTCGCTTCCGTTGACCCGTAGAAGGAGACCTCCACACAATTGGGCGGATATTCTTGAAACAGCTCAATGATACGTTCGTTTATCAGGGAACCGTTGGTAAAAACGGTTACCACCAGTCCTTTTTTTTTCGCGTGGGCATAAAGGTCCGGGAAGTCTTTTCGCAGCAGGGGTTCCCCGCCGGTAAACAAAAGATATAAACAACCGGCTTCAGTAATTTCATCAATAATCGTAATCCATTGTTCCGTAGTCAGCTCTTGGGAAGTCTTATCAGGATTGTTTTTATCCGAACCCAGATAGCAATGAACGCAATCAAAGTTACATCGCCGGGTGATTTCAATATCGCCGCTGATCGGGACTCTGGCCCTCATGACCCGGCGCGCAAAAGCCATAAATGCGGATTCCGCTTCTATGTTCAATCGTTTCGGACAATCCATCACCGCACTTCACATATTAAATCCAGGTCAATCAACCGGTCGATGAGCTCACAGACATCGTTTCTGGCTACGGACCCGTTAACGGTAAAATTCTCTTCGACCCCATGACAGATTTGGTTTACCCGGTTTTCCCCGGATAATTGCTCCCACACAAATTCGGCAACCGGATTAAGCATGAATATCCGCTGCATATCAGCCACTTTTCCCCTGATGGGCACCAGGATTGCCTGACCGGCAATATTGCGGGAAACGATATCGGACTTTTTCTGATAAACACGATCCAGGATTGTTTCCGGGGCAGAACTGTTCATGGGCATCAATCCTTCTTTACCGGATCTGCAGGGCCGGGTCCCCCAGGAGGCTGTATATATCCTGCATGTAAGGATATTCCAGATTGCCCAGGGCCTGGTAACGTTCAAGGGCGCGGCTCACCGCCTGGCCGATAGTACCCGCCTTCTCATCAAATAGCACCCAGAACAATTCCTTGTTCATTCTGACAGCCTCACTGTTTATTGACAACCCGGTCGGTGACCAGGCCGCGATCATCCCCCCGCCGGATCTCAAGACCAGTTCTTCGCTGAGGGTATCCATCCAGGGATACGAAAAATCTCCCGCCAGGCAGGTCAAGGCAACGTATATCGGAAACTGACCGTTCGTCAACAGTCCCTGATGAGTGGTATTAAAAAAGTTGGACATGACGTCATAGCCGCCATGACCGATATAATTGACCAGCCATTCACCACTGTCGACTGCGGCCACAAAGTCGTTGCGCATCTCACCGGCCGTTCGCCCCGGATAATAAAGCGTATCCACCGTAAAGCCGTTTACCAGGGCCGACACATCGTTACTGTCGGCGGGGAAATTGTTGGATATGGTGCTGTCCGGCTTATCGGCCACCATCAACACGTTGTCACGGGCGCCCGGAACACCGGCCTCATAAGCGATAATCTTGGACACATAATCCGACATTTCGTTGATGGTTTTGACCGGAATACGACCCAGGACCACATTTGAAAGCCGGTCTTCGTCCACATCCCCGTAAATAACATCCGAGGCGTAAATACCGTAAGGCGTAAAGGTCATGACAACCGGCATCAGGTTCCGGACGCTGACGGAAAAGGTCTCGAGATTATTCTTATAGTCAAACGTACCGTCCCCGACCAGTAACACATACTGCGGAGACATGGTCCATTGGGTAAGCGCGAAATCGATAAAATCCCGGATCGCGTAAGGATCGTAAACCCCGAATGAGAACTCGTCAAGAACATCCGACAACCGGACCACCATGGGCGTCATACCCCGGCCTGACCGGTAATCAGACAGCAACTGGGCGCCGGCGGTCAGCTCATCGGCCGCAATGATCAGATAATCGGCACGATTGGACGGATCTTTCAGGTTGGACGGTTCATCGGCCAGCAGTTCCGGTTCTTTGACGGCCGAGGGCAATAAGGCCAGATACGGCGTATCGGTGTTTTCCGGGGCCACCGTAATCCGGTTGTTGGTCGTGTCCAGGGCCGCGTTCTGAACCCGCCTGGGTGTTTTGGTATCCGACAGATCGAACAAAGAGATATCCGGCCCGGCAAATCCCGTCACGGTAATCACGTCGTTCCCACCGGCAGTAAAATGGAGCATATCACCAGCAGCCACATAAGACTTCTGGTAAGTCAGATCAAAGGAATCCACACCAAAGGCGTCATCGGTTGTCAGGCCGACGACCTTGACGGTATTGGCACCCTCAACCAGGTACTGCTGATTGAACGAGAAAGTCTTTGACACCGGCTCAAAACCGCTCCAGTTCACTTCACCCAGGTTCAGCTCACTGCCCGTGCCCTGGTTCAAAATAACATCAGCCCGGTGGAGGTTGTCGCTGAAGCCATGGAAATGAACCGTCAATTCCGCCGTGAACGTATCACCGGGCGCTACGGCCGGAACATCCAGTGGGAAGGGATCAAAGCCATAAGCCGGCCCGAACTGGGGATTGCCAAGGGTAAAAATGTCCCAGAACCAGAAATCCGCTACGTCAATGGGCACATCCGTCTTGAAAAATGTTTCTTTTTCGAAATGAACCGTGGCGGAAAAGGACTTATCTTCGCCGGTTAAGGCCGGAACATTGTCGGCCGATGTTGCCGTAAAGCCGGCCAGGGCATTCCGGATATAAGCCAGTTCAGCCATGTCCACTTTGCCGTTACCGTTGACATCGGCATCCGAAGCCGCGTAATCCGGTCGCAGATCACCGGCCGGCCGGCCGGTCATTACGTCCAGCCCGATGGCTAGATCGGCGGCGTCGATCAGGCCGTCATTGTTCAGGTCTCCCATGCCGTTGTCCGGCATCAGTTTCAGCCAGTAAACATTATGGTCGGTATAAATCGAAGAGAACGCCTCACCGTAAAAATAAATCGCCGAATAATCCGCTTCCGGATAATAAGCCACCGGTAAACCCCGGTTGGACAAACGGACTTTTCCTGCCGCAAGGGTGTCGATCACGTCAACTTCATTCACGTTCAGGGCCAGGGCCAGCTTGTCCACGGCAACCCGGTACAGGCCGGAGGCTTCTACCCGGATCTTCACATCCCGGACGCCGGTCAACGGGCCGGGGCCCACGGAACGTTCCAGCCCGCGGTCAAACGATTGGGTCAAGGCGGTGTTGACCGCCATTTTCGACGGCCTTACAACCGCCTCAAAGGATTTTAAACTCCCGTCCGTTTCGGTGGTCGACGAAACCAGCCGGCGATCCGTCCTTGAGAACCCCTTCCGGAAAAGGTCAGCTTCATGACGGGTATCCATGGCACCATCCACCATATCGGCCGTCACCGTGTAAGGGCCGTAACGACGCGTCTGTCCCGAGGCTTCCAGCTCAATAAGGTGATAGGTATAGGTTTCACCCGGTTTCGCCGTTGCATCGAGGCACCGGTAAACACCGCCATGCGGGAAAACCAGCGCCGGTATGGGACGATTCGTCACCCGCATCATACTTCCTTCATCACGACGCGCTACGGTAAACCCGAGGGTGCCCACCTGGGACACGGTCTCCCATTCCAGGATGACATGGCCGTTCTGAACAAATGCTTTAAAGTAAGATATTACAGCCAGTGTCGGCTTGATTTTAAAAAACCCGAAATCGATGTCATCGACATCTTCATCGGATGTGAGCGACTCATCTTCCTCACCATCAAAAGGTTCGGTGGTCCCTTCGGTTTTTTCATAAACGATTTCGTATCCATTCAGAACGCTGTTGATATCGGTAACCCGGACGGTATAATCAACCCCCGGCGCGGGCGTGGCCAACCCGGCAAATGCGTAATCTCCGGATGCATCTGTGGTCGCCGTCGCAATCACCACACCGTTCCTGATCAGATCTACGGTTACATTGGCCAGGCGGGGTTCTGTGCCGTCAATGATGCCGTCAACATCATCGTCTTCCCAGAGGGTGCCGGACAGGCTGCCCGGATTCAGGGTATCGTAACCGAAATCCGCTTCAAAATTGCTGACACCACCGGAAATCTGTACCCGCCGCTGGTGACCGGCAGCCGATCCATCATTATCCGTCGAGGTCAGATAAAAATCACTCAAGGCGACCTGGGTGTCGTCGATACTGACCCAGTACCAGCCGTCTGAAAGCCCGGAAAACAGATATTTGCCATTGGCATCCGTGACCAGTATTCCCAGTGAAGCACCGTCATCACCGCCCGGCTCGAAGTTACCGTCATTGTCGACATCGCGATACAGGGTAACCGTCACGTTTCTGATGCCCGGTTCATCGCCGTCCTGAACACCGTTACCAACCGTTCCGCCTCCCGCGCCATTGTCGTTAAATACCGTATCGCCAAGGCTGCGGGACAAATTATAACCAAAATGCGGAACGGAGGTGTAATCCAGGTCAACGGTCAACGTGCCGGGCATCTGGAACGACCCGGACAGGGCCGACGGGGTGGTGCCGTAATAGCTGTTTAAAACACCCGCCTGATCCGTCACCTCCCAGGTGTAACGGACACCGGCCGGAACACCGGAAAACGTAAAATCGCCATTGCTGTCCGTGGTTGTGGTGGCAATGAGATTAAGGCTGGCATCCAGCAGGTCCACGGTCACGCCGGCAAGGCCCCCTTCGGTTCCATCCTGAATACCATTATCACCCGTACCTGTCGGCAAGCCGTTGTCCAGCCATACACGGTCTGAAATATCGTATGTCGTACCCGGCGTATTCTGGACGAAACCAAAATCGGCATTAAGATAGCTGTCGCCGGCATCCACATCCTGATAACTGTATATGCCGGTAATCGGAATGGTGAGATCGTATGCCGGAAGATCCGACTGGTCCACCCATACAATATAATCCTCCGTACCGGATGCCGCGACACCTGCAAACAGATAGCGGCCGGCGGCATCCGTATCGGTTTCAATGAAGGGCTCACCTCCGTCGATGATGCCGTTACCGTTGGTGTCGGTGTAAAGCCTGACCGTAACGCCGGGCAGTCCCGGCTCTCCCGGATCACGGATACCGTCTCTGTCGGCATCACTCCAGACCAGGTCGCCGAAAAAGGCCGTGCCCGGGTCAGGCTGATACCCCAGATCGGCGTCAAGATATTCGGTCAGGGTTAAGTCGGGTATGGTGTAGGCGATATCCACATCATCGATGTTAAAATACTCATCGGCGGCGTCCAAGCCGCTGGTGGCACGAAACCTGACGGTGGTCGTGTCAGAGGCCAGCCCCAGCGCGACCAGGTCATATGACCGGCTGCCGCTTCCGGCCGTTCCGTCAAAAGTTTCCAGTACGGTAAAATTCGAACCGTCCGGACTGGCTTCCACCACGATCGTATCGCCGGACTCCAGATTGGCGGCTTCATAGCCGAAGCTCAGCGTGGCGCTGTTGGCGTGTTCAATATCCGCGACACGTTTGATCAGGGAACCGGCAGCGCTGTTGCTGCCGCTATACGCGATATTGACGTTATCAAGACGTACCCGGTCATTGTCATTATTCCAGGTGGAGCCGGAACGGAACCGCAGGGTAATGGTGGGGTCGGCCGGATCCCAGGCAATCGGAAAGGAATAACTGCCGTCATCGTTGTTATCCAGAACCACCAGGGGGGTATAAGAAGCACCGCCGTCAGCACTGTATTCGGCGATCACGGTTTCCCCGGCTTCAATTCCGGCGTCATCATAATCAAAGCTGACGGTCACCGAGTCCGCTCCGGTCACGGTCTGGCTTCTCAAAATGGCATCATCGACATCGCACCGGCGTAGTTGCAGCCGATTATTATTATTCTGGAGTTGAATGGTCCCGGTGCTGTAATCCGGCGTTCCGGGGTCGTTTTCTTCGGTCCAGGGGCCGTTGTTCCAGCCGGTTCCGCCATTGTAGGTGTTGTCCGTGGTAAAGGGATCATTGGCATTTCCGCTGACAATACCCGGCCGGAACTGCAGGTCTCCGCCCGTAATCCAGATGGTCCCGGTGCCGGCGCCGGCACCGGAGGGGTCTGTTTCCACCCAGTCCCCGTTCCAGTTGGCGGTACCGTCGTCATTGTCGTAAGCGGCACTTGAAAATTCGTCCCGGTAATTTCCGGAACTGGCGGCAATGGAAAGATCAAAGGAATCGGTCCGGTTGTCGGTCCGCCCGTCGGTGGTCTGGACCAGGCCGGGCGGAAGGCCATCGGTTATCTCGACATAATAGCCTGTGTCTATTTCCACATCGGAAAACTGGTAGTAGCCGATACTGTTGGTCAGCATGGTCTGCAAAGGTGTACCGTACTGATCTTTCAAGGTCACTTTGACATTGGGGATGCCGGATTCGCCCAGATCCAGAATACCGTTTCCGTTGGCGTCAAGCCATACCCGGTCCCCCACTACGGCGCTGCTCTGGTCCGGATTGACCACCGGATCGGTGACCGAAGCGCTGACGGGGGTGAATATTTCACTGCTGGTGACCGAAGCCGTATTGGTGATCTCCGTAATGCCCGTTGCCAGTGGATCATCTATCGTCGCCTGGAACGTAAGGATAAGGGACTGGCCGGCAGCCAGATCATAATTGTCGCCGGACAGGACAAAGCCGGGCGGATCATGCCCCGCAACGGTGGTTATCCCGCCACTGTAGGCAATATTTACATTATCGATATCACAGTATTCACCGTCGGCATCAATCCCGCCGGAAACACGAAACTGCACCGTGGTGGCGCTTCCGATATACGAACTGATATCATAAGAAAGATCCGGTTGAGCGGTATTGTCTCCGTCAAACGTCTGCAGGGGGGTAAACGTGGCCCCGCCGTCTGAATTGATCTCGGCCACGATCGTATCGCCGGACTCCAGATTCGCGGCGCTGTAATCAAAACTCAGGGTGGCGCTGGTGGCACCGGTAAGGTCGACGCTGCGGTTGATAAGGGAACCGGAAGCGCTGGCCGTTGCGGAAAAAGTGATGTCCACATTATCAAGGTATACGTAGTCATTGTCCCAGCTCCAGGTAGAACCTGAATTGGAACGGAACCGAAGGGTAATCGTGTTATTAACCGGATTCCAGACGATCGGAAAGGAATAACTTCCGGTCATGCCATCATCCAGCGTGACCAGTGACGTGTATCCACCTCCGGTACTGTATTCGGCAATTACCGTTTCACCGGCTTCAACACCAGCATCCGTGTAATCAAAACTGACGGTAACAAGCGTCGCACCGGCCACATTCGCCGTCCTCAGAATGGCATCATCGGGTTCGCACTGCCTTAATTCAAGCCGATTATTTCCATTACTGAGCCGAATGGTTCCCGTACTGTAATCCGGCGTGCCGGCGTCGTTTTCTTCTGTCCAGGCCCCGGTCCAGCTTCCGGTTCCGCCATTATAAGTATCATCTGTGGTGAAAGGATCATTCGCACTTCCGCCGGCAGTGGTTCCCGGCCGGAATTGCAGCGCCCCCCCCGTAACCCAGACGGCGCCGCTGCCGGGACCGGCACCGAATGAGTCAGTTTCTGTCCAATCACCGGACCAGTTGGCCGTGCCGTCGTCATTGTCGTAAGCGGCGCTTGAAAACTCGTCCCGTACGTTGGCAGACACCGGCCCCTCTACCTCGGCACTTGCCGCCACATAGGTGACGCCCGAAGGCATGGCATCATAAACCGAGATATTATTTAACGTGGTGGTGCCTGAATTGGTTACCGTAACCGTGTACGTGACGGTGTCTCCCGGATAAGCAGCGGTGGCAATGTCCGAGGTTTTGGTGACATCCATATCTTCGTTGCCGTATGTGACAAAGGCAAAATCCGACGTGGTAAATGTCTGGGGCACTCCCTCCACTGTCCGGGTGCCGATGGCGGTCACATCATTCTTGGAAAGATCGCCCACGGCAAAATTCTGGGTCGTCCGCCCGTCAAAAGAGATATAGAGTTTCTGGTTTGGGGCCATGGTGCCCAGAATAGCGCTTCCCCATGTCAGGGTTCGATTGTCAGGCCCGGAAGGTGTCGGGTCAGTTATGCCCGGGCTGCTGCCGTCCGGCAGGGTGATCTGAGTGGTGCCGCCCACATATTCCCAATCGGGCGGGAGTAAATCGATCACCTCGATATCGTCGACCGGGTATTTTCCGGTTTCCACCTCCAGGGTAAATGTTGTCTGCTGGGGAGAAGCGGTGGGGATTATACCGGGATCCACGCTTTTGTTCACCCTCAGGACCAGATCGATAAAATCACTGCCGGGAATTGTCGTATATCCGACGTCAATGGCCGGCGTGGCAGCCGGGGCCCCGGGATTCTGACCGTAGGCGGCCACATAGGGGCCGGTGGCGTAAATATTGGCTTCCGTCATGTCACCGTCATTGGGATCAAATACATACTGGGAATCCAGGCGATCAAGATCGTAAAAAACATCAAAAGGATTTGCGTCCGACGGATTATAATCGATAAATATCCGGGTATTATCCTGAGCGGGAGAGAGATATACACCGGAATTGTCGGCGTCCCCACCTGTCCCCACCGGGTATGATCCCGGCGCCCATCCCATGAAATGTTCATTCTCCAGCAAAAACGCCGGCACCAGGCTGTATCCCCAGTCATGGGTCCGGCCGGCCCCGAAATCAGCCGCGTCTCCGTCAGAGGTATCAATAGTAGAGACGCCCCAGAACACATCACTGGCTGACAGGTAAACACCAGATGTCAGGGGGACATACCCCCCCGTGCCCTGAAAATAGGAACGGGTGGTTTTGGGATTGATGTTAAACCATCCGGACCCGCCGCCATTGGTCTGGTAGTCAATCCGTAAGACCGTATCATTGGGATTGTAGAGATAGATATCCGTATCCCCGTTATTGGCTGAAGTACCGCTGTTCACCGGCGCGTAATACTCATTGTCCCAGAACCCCCGGGGAAAGGCGGACAATCCCCTGACTTCATAATTAGACCCCTGGTCCCCCACGACATATTGTACCTGGATAGTCGCGGAAGCCTGGATTCTTGTGCCGGCAATCAGCAGATTATCTGCCGTACTGCCATTGACCGCAGCGCCGTTAATGGCCTGGTCGCCCATGGTGACCCTGTCTAACAAAAGCACATCCCCCTGGTTAAGCGTATGGGTTGTGCCGTCAAGCGTGCCGTCGCGGTCCCAGTCAAGCTGGTCATAGACGCCGTCCTTGTCCAGGTCCACCTGGATTACTGTTCCATCAGCGGTTGCCTGGATCAGGTTATAGACCCGGTCAAAATCCCAGTAGTTCTTGGCCGCGTCTCTGGCCAGATCTTCGCCGAAAGGCATGATATAAGTGGTGAGCTGCGGTCGAACCGGATAGACCTCCCAGGCAACGGCCAGGAGGGTCCCGGCCGCTTCGGTCCAGGAAGCACGGGCCACGGTGACGGCCCCTCCGGCCACGTATATGTGATCCCTGCCGTCATAATACGTGGCGGTACCGCGCGGGTTGTTGGGGACATCGGTCCCCTCGAAAATCTCACTGTCCCCGCGGGGAACAATCAAGCGGATTTCATCAGCGGTGGCGGCAGGATCGGCCTTATCAAAATCGTATCCGTCTTCCCAGTGATCGTAATACACGGTGGTATTTGGCGACCAGGCTGTCACCGAAATAATGGAATGCAGAGGGCCTGAAACATCATCATATGCAATGTCATCCAATACAAATGACATGAGATTCTCATCCCCGGGAATAAAATATTCGGAATATCCCGCTGAGGCGGCCCCGAATGCCTGACCGGCTGTAAAAACAATACAGAAGAAAACCATCAGAAAACGGATTAACGCTTGCGGCTTGTTATGACAATTCATTTTTTTTTATCCTCTGCACAAAAACATGGTGATATGTAAATCACCGGGGCCGAACTCGGCTTTTTCAAGAAAGGCGGACAAAATCTGCCTTGAAGGACCTGAACAGTTATCTTCATCAGCGGAAAAGGATGGCTTTAAATTAACCTGTCGGCGCCCGTCAAAAATGTTTAAGGAACACATGTGCCTATAAAACACCCGGAAGAACCGCCACCGCCACCACTGCTGCTGTTGCTGCTACTTCCGGTTTCAGGCGCGACAATCCCACCCGGATCGATAATCACCCCGTTGGCCACACCGTCCAGGTCACCCGGGCCGCCATCCGTCAAAGTCAGGGTCAGAGAGCGCATACCTTCAGCAAACACGGCATATCCGCTGAAATCGTAAAAGCTCTGATCAACCGTGGTCTTCCACCATTGCGATCCGGACGTCATTTTTTCGGAAAAACCGATGGTGATGGTTACGGTAGCACCGGAAACGGCGGTCTTCAACCGGAACGACAGCAGGCCATGGGTGAAATTGACCGGCCAGAAACCGGCATTTTTAAAATCTTCGGCCGGCGCCCATCTGAAACGCTCAATATTTTCCACGCCTTCATCTGCAGCCAGACTGAAGCGCAGACCGTTGGCACGGGACTGCAGGACCAAGCCCTCATCACCGGCATCGATTAAATTCGTCTGAATATTCCCGTTCACGACATCCTGATCATCCGGGACACCGTTTCCGTCATCATCCCTTACCGGGTCGGCACCAGTGGTAAACTCGCCCGCAGTTTCCCACGGTCCGGTGTCATAACGAATCCGCCAGTAGTAGGTCGTATAAGCATCCAGTATGAGATCCGGAAGTTGAATTTCCGTCACATCATAGGGGCCGGTATATTCAAACAGCAGATTGGTGAAGGTGCTGTCGGTACTGATCTGCCAGACGATGACCGCGTCCGGTCCGACCGTGTCGGGGCCGGGGAACGGCTCTATCTCCATCACCGGATTCAGGGAAACATCAATGGCACCGTTGGCCGGGCCGATCAGGACATCATGGCAGTCGGGAATACCGTCTTCATCACTGTCAGCATCGGCTACCCCGCAGCCACAGGCGCCCGGTTCGGTTTTTAACGGGTCATCGGGACATTCGTCCTCATTGTCCGGCACACCGTCATTATCCGAATCCACAACCGGATTAACATCGTTATCGTCGCCACCCGGCTCCATACCCGGATCGTCGTCAGGCGGTGTCACGCCGCCACTGTTACCCAGGACATTAAAAACAAACAAAGGCTGCTCATCAAACCCGTCCTTGACAACAGCGGCTTCCATTCCATCCGTATCGTCACGACCGGCCCCACTGTCCGGTCCAAACAGGTACAAAAGGGGCACGTTTTCCGTCAGATCTTTATCTGCCGGGTTGAAAACCCCGTTATTGTTATTGTCAGTCCCCCAACCGGCCGGGCCGTTACAAAGTCGGCTCTGAAAAAGGCGCATGCTGTGGATGCCGGCCGGGGCGGCGCTTTTAACCCGAAAAACAACGGTAAACAACGTTAACGGTTCCGAACCCGCATCTAAAGCCGAGGGTTGTTTGAAAATGCCGGTTAAAAAAACCGTTCCCGGATTCTCTGTGTTGCTTGACCAGAAAGAGCCCATACCGGGTTCGCCACTCATATCATCCCGGTGAATTTCAAAAACCGATGTGGTCACCGCCTCGGATTCCAATGAAAGCACATTTCCCGGGTACGTCAGAGAAAAGGCAGCACCTTCGAACGAGGAGATATCCGACGCAACGATATTGACGGTCAACAGCGTAGCCCCTCGAAGATTTCTAGGCGTACCATCCAGACCAATCGTTACGGCAAATGAATTTGCTGCCGGAAAAAACAGGCAAACAAAAGCCAGAAAAACAGACAGGAGGATATTCTGTCCTATTTTATTGTTCTTGAGTCTCATATCCTGATTCACCAGCCATTTTGTCAACCTTGCAGAGGGAAAAGGTCGCCTCTAACTGCCTAAAGCTTTAACTAACCGATATAATACATATTAAAATCAGACCGTGGTATTAATAGCAGAAAATACATGAATAAGTGAAAAATCGATCACGGCTGAAGATATGTATATTCAACACTAAAAGTTAAAAATGCAATTTTTGTACCATTCGCCCGCCATTTTCAACACAACAGCCAGTTTGTTCTCATTATCTCAGCGTGACCGCTGTCGCAAATGAAACCTTTTAGCAAAAAAACCCTTTAACATAATAAAATCTAATGGTTAAAAACAATCCCCCTTCTTGGGAGCATCTTTGACAATTTCAAGCTGCCCCCGGCATTAACAAAAAAAGCTACCTATGGGGGAACGTCAGCCCCATTACCACCCGTCGCCCTGCCCCCAAAAAACAGGAAATGACGATTTTTGTAATTTAACCGACCAGTTTTGTTACAAATCCTTTTAAGAATGCGTTTCCGATGGGCGGTATTCAAGCATGGGTAATACACAAACAATACCGGTCAAAAACCAGAATGGCTCCATGATACGGACAATAATAAACGTGTTGGCGGCCAGGGCGTGAAACAGCAGTCCGACAAAGCCGGCAATATATCCCACACATAAACCACGATAAAAAGGTTCCGCCGTATTCCGCAGGCTGAAAAAAGCCATTCTGAATACAGCGTAAATTAAAAACATAAACGTTATCAGCCCCAGAACACCTGCTTCAACCAGTACGCGCGGGTACTGGGAATCAATAAAACGATGACCGGTAATACCGTATCCCAGTAAAGGACTTCTGGTCCAGTCCATTACCGCTTCCTTTAGGCCGAAAAGCCTGGCTGAGGTTGAAGTATCAAGCCGGAAACCGCCGAAACTAACCTGAGCCTGTACCTGGTGTACAGGCTGGGTGAAAGTGTATAAAATCCGATCTTTTACCACCCTGGGAAGCAAAAGTGGACTAACAATTACAAAAAGGCTCAACAGCGCGATCAAAAGCCCTCTTTTTCGGGAAAAAAGGCTGATAAACAGTAGCATGGGCAACATCGCCAGATAGGATGCTCGGGACTGGGTGAATAGAAACGGCGGAATCATGACCGACAGGAGAACGAATGTCAGTTCTTTAATCCTGGTTTTTTCACTATACAGCAAAATACCCAGGGTAATGGCCGTCATGAATACCAGATATCCGCCGAATGTATTGGGCTCTCCTGTCTCTCCTTCAAAAGGGGCGCTGACCCGTCCGCCGCCGGGTATCTGCATAACACCGATGATGGACACAATAAAACAAGTCAGGAAAAGGCAAAAAACAAAACGATTTATCTGGTCCTTACCCCGGATATGATTAACCGTCATAAAAAAAACTATGAAATACTCGAAATACTTTAGAACAAAAAACATACCGGTCTTGGGATCTACCCGCCCGGCCATGATCCCCCATACGGTTGCGATCACACAGGCCAGTAAATACAGGAATATGGGTTTATTCAACGGGGTTTTAAGAAAAAGCCCCAAATCCTTGTAAATCGCATTGCGGGCGAACCAGCCGGCACCGATGATGATCAGCAGAAAATCATCAAACCGTAGCGTAATGCCCCTGCCCAGAGAACCACCGGCAGTAGTGCCGACCACAAATTCAGGCGACAGCAGCATTGAAAAAATGAGCAGATATAGGCCAAATTCGAGATTGACAAAAGAAAAGATAAAAACAAGCAGGCCCAGGATGCCGATGAAAACATGCCAGGGCGGAAACTGGGAGACAGCAAATCCGGCGGTCAACGCCAGCAGAAAAAAACCTATAACAGAAAATAATTGTCTCACGACATGTTCCAGAACAGGCTGATCAGCAGCAGTAAGACGACCAGCACCACGGCGCCCACAGCCGCCTTGTTCTGGGATATCAGGCTGGTCAGGGCGTTCGTCTGCCCCATACCGGCTGATCGATGATGCTTGGCATGCAGCTCATCCACCTCGCTGTAGTAATACTTCGAATGATATTTCAAATATTCGGGGCCGATTTCAGGCCGGACGCTGTTCAATATGACCCCGACCACGTTGGCGTGAACCGCCTCGAGCATATCCTTGGCGCGTTTGAGGACACCGCGGGCGATCCTGCCGGCTGTATAGACCAGGATAACCCCGTCCACCATGGTCGCGACCTGACTGGCATCAGCCACAGGCAACGCCGGTGGAACATCCAGAAGAATATAATCATACTCCGGGTAAACCGTTTGAATGAAAAGTTTAAACTGATCCGAGCTCAGTATCTCACTGGGATTCTGATGTTTCGACCCGGCGGTAACAATATGAAGCTTATCCAGCCCCGGTGTTTTTAACACATCATCAATCTCCATATCCCCGACCATGATATCCGTTATATTATTGATGATGCCGTCAACGTCATAGTTATCCATAATAAAATCGGTCAGACCGGGCTCACGGGACAGGCCGAAAATATTATGAAGAACGGAACGTCTGAGATCCGCCTCCACCAGCAGGACTTTTTCCCCATTCTGCGCCAATGAAATTGCCAGATTGACACAGTTAAGTGTTTTCCCTTCCTGAAGGTAAGAACTGGTTACAATAAAGGATTTGCGCTCTTTTTCGAGTTTCAGGAATTGCAGGTTGGTCCGCAGGGATCTAAAGGCTTCGGCAGCCAGAGATTTGGGGTCATAGTGAACGATCAAATCAGCGTTTTCGTCCGCCATTCTTTCCCCATTCTGTCGACCTTCTTTTCGATCCAGAAACATCGACGGGATTACCCCCAGAACCGGCACTTTCAGTAGCTCTTCCAGATCTTCGATGGTGCCCATGGAGGTGTCAAATGTTTCCAGCCCGAAAGCGCCCACAAAACCGATGATCAGCCCCAGCACCAGGCCGGTGAAAATGATAAGATAGGGCGAGGGGATATTAAACGGTGCCGATGGTACAATGGCGCGTTTGACAATACTGACCTCGGCCATGGTACCCGAGGCCTGAATCAACAGGTTCTGATGCTTTTCCTGAAGCTGAGAATAAAGTTTATTTGCCAGATCAACCTTACGCTGGAGCTTGGCCAGTTCCTGGCTGCTCTCAGGAAGCCGGTTGCTATCAAGCATCAACGCCTGTTCTCGTTCCGAAAGTTTTTCTTCCTGCTTCAGCAGATGTTCGCGCCGTGTCTGAAGCTGTTTAGCCGCTTCATCAATAACGATACGGGTTTTCCCTTCAATGGCTTTTATCCGAGGATGTTCAGGCGTAAAGCGCAAGAGGAGCTCCCTTCGTTCCAGTCGTAAATCTTCAAATCGCTGCTGCAACGATGGGAAGAGCGTGTCTTTCCTGCCCCCCGGGAACAGCAGTTCGGCAATGGCATCATATGACTCGGCTGAGCCGTCCTCATAGAGAAAAAACAGTTTTTCGATCCATCTTTTCTCCTCGGCTACCGAGTCCAGGTCTTTGCGGACTTCGGAAAGACGATTCAACAGTTCCCGGGTCTGGGCACTAATCGAATAAATACCATGTTCTTCTTTGAACTGTCGCAAATCAATTTCAGCCTGTTTCAACTCCAACAGGGTGCGCTTCATTTGCTGTTCAACAAACTTGCGGGTTTCATCGATTTTCTCTTTCGCCTGGGAGATATCGTAAGCCTGATAAGCACTGGCCACTGCGTTGGCTATTACCGCTGCCGTTTCCCTGTCCTTATCAAC
Source organism: Desulfosudaceae bacterium (assembly GCA_963674745.2). GTDB lineage: Bacteria > Desulfobacterota > Desulfobacteria > Desulfobacterales > Desulfosudaceae > JBFMDX01. The sequence continues at coordinate 1,948,563 of CAXXDV010000003.1, forward strand.
AGCAGTAATATTAATAATATTGGTGCCGGGTTCCTGTTTGCCGGTAACGGTCGATTTAAGTCGCTGAAGAACCGCTATGTAGGGTTTACTGCTGAAGGCGCCATCCATGTCAACGTCCTGAGGGATAGTCCCCATTTTTTTGGCGGCCATGAGCAAAACCGGATAACTGGTCACGGAATAGGCGTGGGTGGATATATCTTCCGGCGGCACCCAGAAACCTCCGGCCAGTTTGGATCGGGTTTCCAACTTTATAGCCGACGAGGCCTTATACAGCGGGCTTGGCTCTTTAAACACGGCAAAGCCGTAACTGAAGATGACGACAGCCGCCGCAATAACAATGATCACCCATTTTCTTTTTCGAATTATTCGCCAGTAATCCCTTAGATTTACATCATACTGTGTCATGAGCATGTTTACCTGTTTATAGTTCTGCGTTACCTGCTTACCGGCAACTGTTTCAGAGGTTAATCTCTCACATCATCAATCTCATTAACTGATCGAGCCGGAAGGGTAATAATGTTAAAGATGGGCCGTATCTGATCGACAAACAGCTTGACACTGCCGATGGGGCTTCTGGGCACATAGACCAGATCGCCATCGGCCAGGTCAATATTCTCACCCTGGCTACCCTGCTCAACCAGCGCTTTCACATCAGCCGCAATAACTTCGGGTGCGGCAATATCACCCCGGACGATACGGGTTTCTTCGGGCCTGGCAAAAATAGTAGGGCCGCCGGCCATGGAAACAGCGTCGAACAATTTCATGCTGGCGGTGGTAAATGAATAAATCCCGGGTTTTCTGACCTCTCCGAACACATACACCCGGCTTGATGAATCCTGGGACAGGCGGGGCACATATATCAGGTCGCCATGGTCCAGGATCGGGTTCTGGGTTCTGTCGCCCAAGGTAACCGCCTTGTAGACATCCACCTTGATTACCTTGCTGCCATCCTTGCGGCGAATCCGTATATTCTTCAAGTCCGCGCTTTCAGCCAGAAGGCCGGCGCCGGACAGGATTTCCAAAAGCGTTGCCTTACCGGTTAAAAACATCTTGCCTCCGCCCACCTGCCGATCCAGGGCGGTATCGCTGCCCGGCCCCATCACGGTTACAAATTTGCTTCTATACTTCTTGACCGACACGCCGATCTGTGGATCTATCACAAACCTTGACAATCGCTGCATCAGCGCTTCTTCCACCTCGGACGGCGACATGCCGACTACAGGCATGTTATTGATAAAGTCAAATGAGATCCTGCCGTTGGGTTTTACGACCACATTCTCCGTGCGTATGCCTTCGGGTTCCCACAACTCAATAGAAAGCACGTCTCCGGCGCCGATTTTATATTCTGGAACGCCATCAATTGTCGTAAAAACCTGGTTCTCATAAACTACATCTGCGTCCGGCATCTCCTCCAAAGCTTTTCCGGCGCTTTCAGCCGTCATATCAACAGCATTATTACTGTCTACAGGGAACACCTTGATTCCTTCCCCCCCTGATGCGGCCAGAACAACCGTTGTGCTTTCCATTCCAAAGCCGGATGCAGCCAGATCATAATAAGACCCCTCGGACGGAAAACGGCCCTCCAGCTGATTCCAGTTGCCTCTCCCTTTATTGAGCCAGCAGACAAGACCGCCGAGTTCAACCGAAGCGGTCATCAGGTCGACCCGGTCGTCATCATTTATTTTGACAGGCAGCACTTTCCAGAAGCTGCCGATATCCGTCGGCCCGTCAATCCTGGCAAACTCACCCCTGCCGTCTCCGGTATATATGGCCACACCGGCGCGATAGGTTCCGACCAGCAGATCGATATTTCCATCTCCGTTGATATCTCCCGGGGTAATCGTGTAATAACTGCCCCGGTCAAGGGTTTTGGCCGGCGACCAACTCCCCTTTCCGTCACCAAACCAGATTTTTACCGTACCGTATGTTCCCCATCCGACAGCAGCAATATCCAGAACATTGTCGGCATTGAAATCAGCCGTGCACACGTCCATGAATTTACCGCTGATGGTGGGTCCGCATTCCACTTTCCAGTTACCCTGCCCGTCTCCCAGCCAGACCTGAATACCGCCATGGGTATCCGAGGTGGCATTGGCGGCGACAATGTCGTAATATCCGTCATTGTTGATATCCGCCAGCTCGAGGCCTTCGTAAAGGTTGATCCGGATGGGGGTTTCGCCTTTTTTCCATCCGCCCTCAGAATCATTAAGCCAGACCAGAATACCCGACGACTCCCGCTGAACCGAACAGACAATATCTTTCAAGCCGTCACCGTTCAGATCGGCAGCGTCAATGGAACGGACATCTCCCTTGAACGGCAGCTTCAGCGGCTTTAAAAAGTTGGTTTCCTTCTGTTTATACCAGATTGAAACCCCGCCCGGCTCCGAGGAACCGCCCGCGAAATCATCAAAACCATCGTTGTTCAGGTCGGCAATAACCAGTGTGCGGAAACTTCCTGAAGTAATCGGACTGCCGCTGCTGAACATGGCCACCAGAGGAGCGGCGGGTTGCTTGGCGGCACAGCCCAGAAACAAGATGGCCGTCAGACAAACGACCAGCGTGCCAATAATAATTTTTTCGGTATTTTTTACGCTTTGCCTGACATTCTTTTTCATTGAGTAAACACTCCCTATTCTAAATCAGCCACAGCCTGCCTGACGATTTCGGCATCGACCTGTTGCGTCTTCTGCATCATCCCCATTAAAAAACAGCGGTCACACACGTTGTTGATCCTCAGCGGGATACCGTTTGAATATTCAAATATCAACGGCATGGCATCATCCGTGAATATATTCATATCCGCTCCGGCAAGATCCAGCCGATACCGGATATATTGTTCAACCTGCTGCTGATCCAGCGACGTTAAATGATATTTCATGCTGATCCGTTCTTTCAACGGCTGGAGCATCTCGATCTTACTAAGCAGTGCCGGCTGCCCTACCATAATCAGCGTCAGCAAAAACCGGTTGTCGGCCTGAAGATTCAGCAACATCCGTAATTCTTCAAGAACGCTTTTTCTGTTGATCACATGCGCCTCGTCGATGATCAGTACGGCGCCGCCGCCCCGTTCCGCGAAATACTCCAGTTTCAACCGAAGCCTTTCAATAATCAGCGATTTGGAATCGCTTTTCAGGGCCACACCGAACTGGAGCAAAACAGCCCGAACAAGGTCTGTGGCGGAAAGCGCCGGATTAGGAATCACCCGCACTTCATATTTACCTTTGGGCAGGTAGGCTGACAGGTTCCTGATCACGGTTGTCTTCCCGCAACCGACCTCACCGGTCAGCATGGCCACCCCTTTCCGGTAGTTAATCACATACAGCAAGCGGTTAATGGCTTCCTGGTGCTGAGGTGATTCAAAAAAAACATCGTAACTGGGGACATTGACAAACGGTGGTTCATGAAAACCCCAGTAATCAAGATACATTCATTCCTCCGGACAACGCCTCTGTCAGTTCTGTCAAGCGGCTGTTTGTGCCTGGTTAAACAGAAGCCGACTGGACATCTTCTTCAGCCACAGCGTCGACAATAAACAATAACGGGTTTTCTCTTAAATCCACAATCCGTTCCGATAAAACCGGTTTTTCCTGTGCGTCTAATAAAATTCTCAACCGGGGGCGCAACGGATCCCGGGAATCTGTTTCAAGAACCCTGCCGACGGCACCGGAATTGAGCTGGACGAAACTGGAAACCGGAAACAGGGAAACCGTATTAACCAGCGCTTTGAGAAGCCGCCTGTCATAAGCCTGCTTGCCGGAACGGATAATTTCCTTGATGGAGGGGAAATGCAGAAACCGATCCCGATGAGGCCGTGAATGCACCAGCGCCTCATACAAATCCGCCAGTCCGACAATTTGTGCATATTCATGGATATCCCCGGCCGTCAGTCCGGATGGGTATCCCGAACCGTCCAGGCGCTCATAAACCTGAACAGCAATCTCGGCCAGGTGGGAATATTGACCACCTGTCTGCTCCAATATCTGCTGAGACAAAAGTGTCCGCTGTCTCAACTGACGCAGCTCCTCTTCCGTCAACTGAGACGGTTTATTATAAAGCGATTCGGGAATCCTGGCCGTTCCGATATCATGAAGTAAAGCCGCTGTTCCGAGCTGCACCAGGGCAGATTCACTGAGTCCCAAATCGTTGCCGAGCAGGATGGAAATGATGGCGACGTTCAGGGAATGATGAGCAATCGTGTCATCCCGGTAGTCATTGTAAACCGCCAGAGATAAAAGGCCTTTCGAATTTTGAAGATTGATGATCAGTTTTCTGGTCACGCTGATGGCCTGTTCAACGGGAAACGTTCTTTCCGCCTGAACTGCCGCATAAGCGTCGGTGTAAAATTTCAGACCCGCCTGGTACAGGCGTTCATCTTCTTTCCGAATGGCTGTTTCTGCACTGTCTTTGCCAGAAGCGGCATCTCCAAGGCGGCTTAATTCCAGTCTTTCCGCGTCATTCCGGCCACTGGATTTTAGCCGCTTGTTTTTATGCCCGCTTTCAGCGGCAAGCTTGGACATGTTCAACTTTGAATCATTCATCGCACACCAAAATTATTCAGAAAGGATTAACAATAAACTTTGTTTAGACTGCCTTTTTAATTTTTTTTATTATATCAAATTCTAGAAAAAAATCAACACTTTTTAGAGGTTATAATCTTTATGATTGCCTGAAAGAACGACCGGATCGTTCCAGCACACTGATCATTAAAACCAGTAACAGCGCCTGTATCAGGAGCAGGGCGGCTTCCAGCACCCCGGCATGGCGTAAAACCACAGCACTGATACCGAGACAGCCGTTCAAAGCAAAAATGAAGACCACGCTTTTCACATTGCTGTCCAGCACAACCGCCAACCGGTGATGAAGGTGATCACGGCCGACGTATTCAAGCCATTGGCGTACACTGGCAACCTTACCGGCAACGATACGGTCGATGGTAATATAAAACATGTCAAATATCAGCACCCAGAAAATCAGTACCGGTGAAACCAGGGCCACAACCGGGTTGTCAACGGACCATACGCCATAAACAGAAATACTTGCAAGAATGAAGCCAATAAATGTGCTGCCCGCATCTCCCAAAAAAATAAAGGCTTTACCTTTGGCGCGAAAATTATAGGGTAAAAACCCGAGACAACTGCCCATTACCGCAACGGCAATCCAGCCGACAAAAGGTTGATCGGTCTGGTATGCGACCACGCTCAGAAAAAAAGCGATCATGGCGCCCAGGCCTGCCGCCAGACCATTCATACCATCAAAAAAGTTCATGGCATTGGTAATGCCGACGATCCACAAGAAAGTCAGGCCGAGGTTGGCCAGTTGAGAAAACAGGCCCAGATGGTCCGGGACAACACGCAGAAAAACGCCCTGACTGACAACAATTGCTACCGCCAGGAGCTGAACCATTAACTTTATTATGGCTGAGACGCCCTTTGCATCATCGGCCAACCCGACAACAAAAACCAGCAATGCGGCCCCCAGGACCCCTCCGATCGCCCTGTTTATAATACCGTTGATAAAAATTGCCGCCAGAAAGGCCAGAAAAACAGCCACTCCACCGAACAGGGGCGTTGCCTGGTCGTGTGTCTTGCGTTCATCAGGCATATCAAAAGCGTTAAAACGTCGGGCCAGGCGGATGCACAGTGGTGTCAGGCAAAATGAAAGTACGGAGGAGATGGCCAGAATATATCCCCATCGCATACCGCAACAGGTAAATGCCCGGAAAACAGGTGGCAGCAAAAGCAGTCCGGTAATTACCAGTACTGAGAAATAAACAAACCGGCCGGAACGATTACCGCCTGTTATTTTAATCATGACGATGATTTCTCCAAACAATTGTTCAAAGCGCCAATAATACTTTCTACTTCATCATCTGTTAATGACGGGTATATGGGAACAGACATTGCCGAAAACCAGGCTGCATCCGAATGTTCGTATCCGGCCAACCCCAGGTATTTGTGAAGCGGTTGATAAACGGGCCGGGCGCAGGCGACACCCTTTTGAGACAAAAGCGCTATCCAGAGACCGGCATCACCCGGCATTTGGATGACATAGCGAAAAAAAATACAGCCGGCATTCTGCCGGGGCAAGTGGACGTCGAACAGGCCCAGGGCATCGCTGTATCTTTCGGCTATATCACGCCGGCTACGGATGAATCCGGCCAGGTGCTGCAGTTGTGAGCGCCCCATGGCAGCCTGAAAGTCACTCATCTTATAATTATACCGGACACGATAATCTTTCCGGTTATCATAACTCCTCAAGTCCTTTATCTTTTCAATCAGGGCGCCATCCTGTGAAGACACCAGCCCCCCCTCGCCGGTCGTCATGACCTTGGTCGCATAAAAAGAAAACACGGCCAGACGACCGAAAGTCCCCAGCGGTCGGCTTTTGTATTGACCGCCCACGGCCTGGGCACAGTCCTCGATGACCGGAACATCGAGCTGCAACAGCCGGTCCATGTCGGCCGGCAGGCCGAACAGGTGGGGAACGATAATCGCCTTTGTCCGGCCGGAAATCCGTTTTTCAACATCCCCCGGATCGATGTTGAACGTGTCCGGGATGATATCTGCCAGAACCGGTGTCGCCCCTGCATAATTCACGGCGTTCAAGAGTGCCGTGCAGACAAAAGAAGGAATGATCACTTCATCGCCCGGGCCGATGTCCAGGGCCAGCAGGGCCAGATGAAGGCCTGCCGTGCCTGAGCTGACAGCCGCCCCATGCCCCAGTTCAAGGCTTGAAACAAAATCCTGCTCAAATTGTTCCACCATCTCACCCTGGGCAATCATGCCCGATCTGATGACCTGTCCGGCGGCTTCAGATTCAGACTTGCCAATTGTGGGACGTGAATGGGGGATATTTGCCATACGAACAACGCCTCCCGGTTTATTCGTTTAAAAAAAGCCGCAAAGGACAAAAGGCTTCGGCGTATTTCACCCGTCCCTGGATTCCCCTGAAAACGGCAGCGGCATCAGCGATGTCGAGTATGGATAGCCCCTCGATATTGGTCCTGCTGACCTGAGAGTGGTGGGCCTTAAGCAGCTCCCGTTTTTTATCCATCCAGCGGCCGACATCGACAAAAACCGTGGGATCGAACCGCTGACTGGTGGGGCCTTCGTAAAACAAGACATTCCGGACATAACGGGTAGCGGAAACGACCATTTGTGCCAGATGGCGATGGTCCTGGTGGGTATCATCATGGAAATGGCTGAAAATGAAATCCGGTTTTACCGCGGCCATGACCTGTTCAATATACTGGATGGTATCCAGCCCGATCGCCAGTCGTGTGTCCTCGGCATCTCCCCAGAAAAGGCCTTTTACGCCGACAATCCCGGCCGATGCCACCTGTTCCGCCATTCTCAAATCAGGGTCCCCACCCTGTCCGCCTTTGGACATGACCAGCAGGTATATCCGATGGCCGTTACTGGCATAGTCAAGAAGCGTCCCGCCGCAGCCGAATTCAATATCATCCGGATGCGCGCCGATGGCCAGAATATTCAGAGGTTTTTCCAAGGATCACACTCCTTTTCCGATCAATGCGGCACCCTCCGGGCCGCAGTTTAATAACAGGTCGATCACCGACAGGTGGGAAACGAAATCCCCGAACAACTGTGGATATACCGGATGTTCATATTTCTGAAACAAAACCCTGATCCGGCTCTCCTTAAAACGGGTGATATCCATATAATTGGCTCCGCCCTGCCCTGCCAGATACGTATCAGCACCGAAATGCCGACAGATATCAATCAGACGATCGGTGGGGTCCTCTCTCATGACCGGCAGTTCAGACGCGACAACCGTCCTGGTTTCAATGCCAAGGGCCAGGCGCAGTTTTTCGGCCAGATTGATGTTCAGCACCGACAGCTTCTCCTGATCGGATAAAATGATCGGGCGGAACATTTCCATGTACCGATTAAAATAAGACGCACGGCTGTAATTCGTGGTAATGGTCTGCAAATGCTTTTTCCCCCATGCCGTGGTCCGGTTTATGCCGACCTGATTGATTTTCTGCGGAAATCGATACGACACCGGTACCGTCAACCACTGCCAGCCCTGCGCCGTTTTAACCCGGTTTCTGTTCTGCCATTCATTTTTTTTGTATTGAACCGTATCAAGATAACAGAAAATATCCACCTTGGCCATTTTATCAAAATAACCGAGCCAGGGAAGATACTGGGGCTGATGAACAGCAACAATCATGTACGCCCTCCCAGGACTGATTCGTAAAGCACTTCAATTCTGGATATCATGGCGGAAAGACCGAACCGGTCAGCCGTCTTTCGGCCTTCAATACCCATACTTTCGCGCAACCGGCTGTCATCAAGAAGCCCTGCGACAGCAGTTTTCAAGGAAACCGTATCCTGCGGATCAACCAGATAACCGTTTTTACCGTGGTGCACCATGTCCGGAATACCACCGACATCAGCCGCTACGACCGGTTTTCCGGACGCCATGGCCTCGACCACCACTCTTCCCATCCCCTCGTTGAGAGACGGAAGCGCAAAAACATCAAACAGTCGCATCAGTTCCGGGATATCCTTCCGCCAGCCGGCAAAAACGACTCTATCGCCCCCCCCCTTTTCTCTTGCTTTCTCCCTCAACACTGGTTCCAGCTCACCTTTGCCCACAAAAACCAGATACAGTTCCGGTCTTTCACACAACAGCGGTATCAAGGCATCAAGAAGTCCCACAGGATTTTTTACAGGCAGCAGCCAACCGACGGAACCAACCACCAGAGCGTCTTCGGGTATCCCCAGTTCTTTTCGAAGCGCTCCGGTATCTGCTTCGACCTTTGCAAAAGCGTCAATATCCACACCGCTGTGGATGATTTCCATGCTGTCAGAGGCAAACAGGTTGAGCGCCAGGTAATCGTCTCTTTCTCCTTTGGTCAAAGCTATCAGCTTATGGGTCAGCGGCGCGGTCAGCTTTTCGGTTATCAGGAACAGTTTTGAGAAAAACGCGGCAAAATGACCGTAAAACACGTGGCCGTGCGGTGTATGAACAATAACCGGTACCCTTGCCAACCAGGCGGCCCATCTTCCCAGGATACCGGCCTTGGAGGTATGCGTATGAACGATGTCCGGCTTTCCCTTTCTGATGATCCGCCATAACGCCCACAGCGCCTGGATATCATATATGGGATTAAGACTTCGAGCCAGCGCCGGTACACGGGTAATATCAACGCCATTTTGTACGGCTTCATCCATCATCCGATTAACGGCTTCCGTCTCCGCCTCTGTCATACGCGATTCCCGAGACAGCCCGGTCACAAGCGTCACCCGGTATCTGCTTTTATCAAGCCCCAGACAGGTCAACAGGGTGTTCTGGGCCGAACCGCCCATATCCATCCGGGTGATGATATGCATGACTGTTATTTTATTTATCATATTATCCGTCGGCATTACCGGCTATTTCCATAAGGGCATCAATGTGCCTGTCCCAGGAGTACCGCGATTCAACAAAAGCGCGTGTTTTCCGCCGCAAGCCATTAACCACTCCGGGATCAAACATCAGCCTGCGGCATTTCGCGTCGATCAACCGGGCCATGGCCTTTGCTGAAGTGCTCTCAAAAAGAAAACCGGAATCAAAGGATTCGAGAATTTCTCTGGTCCCCCCTACCGGCGTGCCCAAAACAGGTGTCCCCGAAGCCATGGCTTCCAGGGTTACCAGGCCGAATCCTTCCAATTCGAGGGTCGGCAGAATGAACAGATCCGCCATGAGATAATAGTCCGGCAGCGTGGCCTCATCGATAAACCCCGTAAAAAAAACATGCGGATTTAATCCGGCCCGGTCGACCTGTCCAATCAGGGACTCTCTCATCGGCCCATCTCCGCCGATCACCAGATAAACTTCCGGCAGCTTCGAAACGACCTCCTGCATGGCCTCCAGGAGCGCTGAAAGGCCCATCCTCGGTTCCAGGTTCCGTAAAGTAAATAATATGATTTTATCTGCGGGAAAGCCCATACGCTGCCGGACAGCCGCCCGGTCGTTACAGGGGCTGAACCGCATCAGATCAACCCCTCCGGGAACAATTGAAATTAACTCACCCGGAATTCGGTGACTGAGCTGCAGTTTTTCTTTTGTATAATCGCTTAATACAATGATCCGGTCAGAATCCTTTAAAGCGCTCTTTTCCATCCTTTTGCGAATCAGGGACTGAACTTTTACAGCCAAACGACTGCTGAGACCGGAGGCCATTACTGTCCTGGAAAGGTATTCCTCATGCCAGAGGGAATGACAGGTATACAACTTTTTTGCTGTGTTTTTTTTTGCGGAAGACAACACAGCGCATGCGGTCAACGGCTGATGAAAAAACAAGCGGTCAAACCTCAGATCCTGATTCAACTGCTGGAATAAACGGCCAGCGTTTTTAAACGTATCGGCTACAAACCTGACCGGATACCTGTTATCAGCCGGATAACGCCATTCGGTAACACCGGATATCTCCGCCGCCTCTTTTTTATGGATATCCGGCAGCCAGCGGGTTATCAGGTGCACCTCGTGCCCGGAAGCGGCAAGGCGGGTCGTCTGTTCATACAGAACCCGCTCGGCGCCGCTTCCGACCCGTGCGATGGAAACATCCGCTGCAAACAGAATTTTCACATCTTTCCCTTTTATGTTAACACTGAAACGTCTGCCGCCATTATACTTTTCATTCGTTTTATTGACATTTTGTCAACTCATTAGATTGGCGCCAACCTTTTTGAAAAAATGTCCAAATCATTGGCTACCATTTCTTGGACAAGCGCTTTGAATTTCACCTTAGGCGCCCAATTAAGTTTCGCTTTGGCCCGGGTAGCATCACCGCACAGAATATTCACCTCCGCCGGGCGATAAAACTGATCATCAATCACAACATAATCCTCAAAATTTTTATCAATCTCAGCAAAAGCCGCTTCTAAGAATTCACGCACCGAATGGGTTTCACCTGTTGCAATGACGTAATCGTCAGCTTCACTCTGCTGCAGCATCAACCACATCGCTCGTACGTAATCACTTGCATGCCCCCAGTCCCGCTTGGCATCCAGGTTCCCCAACCGTATTTCTTTGTCGATTCCCAGTTTAATTTTTGCCACACCCGAGCTAATTTTCCTTGTTACAAATTCCATCCCCCTCCTTGGAGACTCATGGTTAAAAAGAATTCCTGATAATGCAAAGAGGCCATATGCTTCCCTGTAATTGCGAGTCAGTTCAAACCCGGCGATTTTCGAAATACCATAGGGAGATCGAGGATGAAAGGGCGTCTTTTCATTCTGAGGGACCTCCTCCACCTTTCCGAACATTTCACTGGAACCGGCAAAATAAAATCGACAATGTGGGGCCTGCCGCTTAATGGATGAGAGCATGTAATGGGTGCCGTTCAAATTCGTATTGATAGTTGAAAACTCATCCTCAAATGAATAGGACACATAACTCTGCGCAGCCAGATGATAGCATTCATCAGGCTTCAGCTCCGAAATGATATTAAAAATGCTGGCATAACTCTCCATGGAGGCACTGTGGATATGAATCCGGTCGAGAAGGTGGCGTACTCGCCACATTCGCAACTCAGGTGTCTCCAGTGCCACACGCCGAACGAGACCATGCACTTCATATCCCTTTTCCAGTAACAGCTCTGCAAGGTAGCTGCCATCCTGTCCGGTAATACCCGTAATCAATGCTTTTTTCATTTAATTATCCCCAGCAATCTCTGAATATCACGAATATAGGGTTTCCATGCTATGCGCCCTTTCAACGCAGACGTCCATACCAACCCCTCATCCACATGTGCCTGGTAGGTTTTTTGATTCTCAAGCTTTTCAAAAGCCGTCAACCATTTCTGCGGCTCAAATGGGTCGGCAGTCAACGCTTTCCTCCCTGTTGTCTCCGTCAGAACGGCGATATCACTGACAACCGCAGGCGTTCCGCATGCCATAGCCTCCAAAGGTGGATAGCCATACCCTTCTGCTGTTGAAGGTTGCGCCAGACAAAACGCCTGCCGATAGAGCCCCGGCAAATCCTCATCAGGTACAAAATCAAGCCAGTGCAATCTTTTTTCGGCCTGTGCATTACGCCAGTATAACCGGTTTGCAGGCGGGACGCCGACGAAAACGATTTTTCTTCTCAACTGCATGGCGCAGGCCAGGATAACCCCCAAATTTTTATGGGGCAGGCCATTTCCGACTACCATGATGTATCCCGGATCAAGCCGGTGTTCAGCCAGGATTTTTTGATCCCGTTCATCTTCGCAAAGAGTAAAATGAGCCTCCAAACCCGGATAACGGATTGAAAAATCCCCCTTGAGCTCTACCAATTTGACTGTTTCCCCATGACTGTAAACCGAATCGAACCATGTCAGGTCACTCCTTTTCAACGCCTTCTTGAGACGCCAGGTATCGAACAGAACACGCCCCCGTTTTTTATACAGCGGATGAGTTAAATCCAGCACATCATGAACGGTATTGATGCATGCGCAATGGCACCCCCAAAGCGGCAGTTTGGGATACGGGCTAATAAAGAGTTTATTGTTCCGTGTCATTTCAGTCAGGCGCTTTTCAGATCCAAGGAACGATTTTGGCAACCATATCGTTTCAATCCGCTTACAACCTTTCAGTCGTAATGGGAGTTCACCGCCAGAATTCATACCAAGTATGATCCGCTCAGCAACACCACTATCGTCAAGTGCGTCAATAAGCCCAACAAGGACACGGCCTATGCCGGTTAGGCGAGCAGGGGAAAATTCCCTGGCATCAATCAGAATCTTTCCTGGCATTCAGATATCCCTCCCCCGCTGGTCTCGCTTTTCGAAGATTTGATTATAAATCTTCATTATCTGGGAAGTATGCCGCGCTAGCGTGAACTGAGTCGATACCTTTTCCCGGTTACTGACTCCCATTTGCCGACGTCTTTCCGGATCACACGCCAATGTTACAATGGCTTTAGAAAATTCTTCATGATTGGCCGGATCTACCAGAATGGCATTTTCACCATCTACCACCGCCTCGGCTATCTCATCAATCCGGCTTGCAATAACCGGTAAACCAACCGCCATGGCTTCAATCAGGGCCCGACTGAAGCCCTCCCTTCGACTGGGTAGAACAAAAACATCCAATGCTTGGTAATACGGTACGATAACATTCGTAAAATCTTTGAAAACGATAACATTTGATAAGCCCAGGGTTTCGACCAACTGTTCCAGGTGCTCTCTATATATGACATCGTTGCTTTTCCCGACCAGAAGCGCTTTCATCTTCAAACCTGAGGGTTGACGAAGGACCAGCGCTAACGCCTGGACAAATTCATGCTGACCTTTAAGGGAAGTGAAATTTCCGATAATACCAAACAGGCACTCGTTTGTCACTCCTAACTGTTTCCTCGTTAACTCCCTATTTTGTTGGCTCGGGCAAAAAATGTCCGGGTCCACACCATTGTAGACGATATCTGTTTTATTCTGTATTTGAACTTTATAGGCGGCCAACCGTTTTTCTAAAACAGCTTTTGAAACACAAATAATCCGACTGCAAAATCGAGTCAACATCCCATCAATCAGACGAAGGTCTTGTTTTGTTTCCCGCACATGCCAGATAACGGGTCTCCGCCTCAACAATCCGGCCACTACGCAGTAAATACATGCGCGCGAACCGTTTACGTGCATCAAATCAATTTTGTCGGCCGATAGTTGCTTATAAAGACGAAATTCGGCATTTAAAACCCTCCAAAATTTGATTGTACGGATACGCGGGAGGTCAATTACCTTCACACTAAGCCCTTCACTTTTAAGCTTTTCCGAAATTTCACCCCGGCCCGGAACATATACCACAAGCGAATACGCACCTTTGGTGATTGTGCGAACTAAATGGAGAAAACTGATTTCACCGCCACCGATGATGGCAGAATGATTGAAAACCATCGCTATTTTTTTGGGGTATATTGCAATTTTCATATTTTTTGTCATTTATTCGCACTTCTCGAACCCAGCCCGGGATTTACGTTCATGACTCTGTCGTTATTTAAAAGGGACTCGAGCTGCCCAAAAACAAACTCCGGTTTTATTCCAAGAAGGCAGAAGTTGGCCCCTCGCCAGCATCTTGCAGCCGTATAATATTGAGAACAGGGGCTACAAAAATCATTTCTATACAGCACCTTGACCTTTTTCACTCTAGGCGAGGTGCGCTCCGGTGAACCAGGCCCAAACAAAGCCACCACATTTACCCCAACAGCTGCAGATAAATGCAATAAAAAAGAATCGTTTACGATTGTCCCTCTTGATAATGTTAGAATTCCAGCAACTGTTGAAACCGGCTTGGATATTATGACGGATGGCTTAACCTTGCTATCGGCAACAATTCTATCTATCATGACCTCGTCTGTTTTCCCTCCAATCAATATCGGTTTCAGCCCTCCTCCTTCCCTGCTGTCAATCAGATCGCAAAGTCGGCTCCAATATTTTTCAGGCCATCGTCTTGGCGGCCACTTCGCCCCAGGGGCCAGCATAACAGCATCGATCGGCTCAATCCCCAATTCGATCAGGCATTTTCGGCCATCCTCCCGGCAGGCGGCGTCGACCTGATAAAGTATTGATACTTCGGAAAGTCCCGGGGGTAACCAATCCTCGGATAGAGACAATGCCATTTGCGGATAGTACGCCTGCTCAGAATAAGGTTTAGACTGGTTATAAAATCCAGATATTTCAATCTTCCGGAAGCCGTCACTAAGCACCCTTGAAAATCCGACGGTCCAATTGGCCCCCAGCGCATGCACCAAACATGCGGATTCAAGAATGGCAGAACAGTCAAAAACGATATCGAAGTGCTCCTTTCGCAAAGCCGCTACAATACTTGATGGGGCACGGGACAAAACATAAATACGGTCAACCATCGTTCCCAGGCTGAAAACGGCGGCCACATGCTCGTGACAAAGGATCTCAATACTGGAGGACGGATAGGCTGTTTTGATTCCCCGTATCAGCCCCGTTGTCATCAAACCGTCCCCCATCGCATTTAGGGTAACCAATAATATCTTTGCATTTGCCAGTGTTTCGGGTTTCCGCCCTCGCGACTTTTTGAACGGCGGCGCCAGACTTAGCCAGGGACCGGTCCGGCGCCGGCGGCGAACTCGTCTGAGAAATTCAAGCATGCATAACCTCCCGAAAAACATACTCTGTATCCGACGCGATCCGTTCCCAGCGAAAACCCTTTACCAGCTTAACAGCACCTTGTTCAAGATGTGCTTTTAATTCCGGGTCCAAAATGATCGATTTTATCGTTTTTGATAATGACGAGGGATCAAGCCTATCGCAGAAGAGCATATGCAAACCGTTTTGAAAATGAGGTATAGGTATCCTAGGTGGTGTTGTAACAATTGCCTTTCCGTGGGCTAGCGCCGCCATTAAGCTGCCGCGCCTATCACTGACACCCGATTCATAAGGCAATACCGCCACATCAGCCCTGGCATACAAGGCTGAAACAACCTTGGCATCAACTGGTCCTGTAAATACAACCCTGTCCCCCAAATCAAAACGTCGAGCCTGAGCCTTTAGATCGTCGATTACGTTTCCAAGATCAGAAACCCCGCCGCCGACAACCAGCAACTTTATATTTATGGCTTCCTCGACGACCATTTTCTGGACAGCCTCAAGCAGTATGTGTAATCCTTTGCCATTATAGATCATACCAAAATACATCAATACAAAATGGCTGCCCCTGACACCGTATTTATTGAATATATTAAGACTGTCGATGATTTTCGAATCCGGCATGATATTAGGACCAATGGGAACGAACCTGGTTTTCTGAAGTGCCCATGGCATCCATTTCCGGATGAGATAAAGAATTTCTGAATTTGTTGCGATTACCTTGCTTGCACTCCTGACGAGCAGATATCCTTGAAGGCGGCTGAGCATCCCGCCCCCCCACAATGAATGAAGACTCAAGGCGGAATTCGTCTTTTTTAATAGACCGGGCAGAGCCGTGCGAAAAGCAGGAGGATAAGCCGCGGGAGAATACTGGACGTTCAGCACATCAAGGCGCGCGGATTGATAAAAATTTTCTATCGACAAAGCAGTCGCCCTATCCCATAGCCCCTGTAGCCGGCAGACTTCGCAAATAAGGGAACGATCACATGGCTTATGCTCGTCACCCGCAAATGCGGTAATCCGATGTCCCTTTGTGATCAACTCCTCTGCGAGAAGGCCACTGTAATGAGATACACCACCATGCCTCAGGGCAGGTGGGAAATCCGGGCATACAAGTCCAATCTTCAATTTATAATTGCCTCTCCCGTATTTTCATATCAATCACTTCTTGAAAAATTTCTTTTAACCGCGTCACATGTTTTGTCATTGAAAAATTTTGGGCCACAAAATCAGCGGCCTGTGTCCCAAATTTACGAATTTTTTCTTTTGATTTTAAAAGTTCCTCTATTTTTTCCCACATCGCACTAAAATTGCCTGATGGGATGAGATAGCCGGTCTCCCCGTTCTTTAACCACTCACTGATTCCACCCACATCAAAAGCGACTGTCGGCCTGCAACACATTGCAGCTTCAAGCCCTATGATGCCAAAAGGCTCCGGCCATAAAGAAGGGACGACCAATACCGCATTATGCCTGTATCGATCTTTAAGAGATTCACCTTCGAGGACTCCATAAAAGGCCACGCGATTTTCAAGACCCAGCTTCCTGCATTTTTCTTCCGCCTGCAGACGCAGAGGGCCATCGCCGACAACATCCAAATGCACTTCGGCCAATACACCTACCATCGATTCTATTAATTCCAAAAGGCCCTTCCCCTCTGAGATCCTGCCGACAAACAGAATTCTATTGAAATCACCAGGCTCAAGCCATGTCTCCTTTGGCCATGTTGTGAAGTACGGAAGGATCTCGACCTTGTCCCGGGGCACCCCATTCAACACCAGCATATTTTTCATATAGGACGAGGCCACAATTGTTTTGGGCAAAAGAACAGAAGCGAATAAATTTTTTTTTGCACCATGATAGCAATACCAGGCTTTTCGGGGGGATCTTGGCATACAGAAACGAGAATGTGCTCTTATGGCGCACATCAGGGAAAGCGGATACCTGCAATCTTCCGTAGGATTTGAGAGCAATCGCTTCCCGTCCGGGCAGGTGTTTGCATGGCCATGGATATATCTGACAGTAGGAATGGTTGATGCCAAAAGAGAAACAATGCCACCGTTATCCATATTATTCAAAAAAATAACATCCGGTCTGCTATCACCAATCACAGATTGAAGTTCACTTATCATTTCACAGGTCAACTTCTTTCTCCGATCCCAAAACTCCGGAATTATATAGGCCTTTTTATAAGGCACGTTCTTCTTCCCTTCGCAGAACAAAATATCAACTTCCATATTGTCTTTTTGAAATTGTGAGCAAAGGTCGATTAAATAACGTTCTACCCCTCCTGCAAACGAAAAATATCGATTTATGCACAAAACCCTCATCAGAAACTTTCCTCAAGGCTTTTCAAAAACAATAACGATCTCACGCATAAATATATAACCGAATAAGTTTTCCATTCGATCCCAGAGCCGATTATAATAATTACCGATAAGGCAAAACACCTTTCGATGCCGCCACGGATTTAATTTTTGCAGTTTATTATAAAAACTCCTCAAAACCCAGGCCGGCTCAAGTGGATGTAGCCAATATCGACAGCCGAAAACTTCAATTTCCTTCATTTCAAGGTTTCGTCCAAGCTGTTTTAATCCCCAATAATTGTATTCCCTTTCATAACCCCAGGGCCATTTACCGGTCTTTATTAAATGATGTTTCATTAGCGTGTAGGCTGTATATTTTTGAGGCACATTGATGACAAGCTTGCCCCCTGATTTTAACACACGTGATTGCTCCTTTAAAAAAATATTTTCGTCTGCTATATGTTCAAGCACGCCCTGGCTGAAAACCATGTCAAAAGATTCATCACTGAATGGCAAATGCAAACCATCTGCATTGACAGAGAATAATTGTTTTGAAAATAATTTATTTGATCCCTTAGCGATCCGCAAAGCTTCATATGACAAATCAATTCCATAGGCAGAGCAATCTGTACATTCTGAAGTAATAAGAGCATCGATTCCGAAGCCACAACCCACCTCTAAAATTTTACATTGATGTGCCCGGATATTATCATTTTGCACGTACTTGATAAGACAATCTAAAAAGCGTCGACGCTCATTGCGATGACCATTGGCTAACAGCGAGGCGTCAGCGAAATCTTGATTTTTATATATTTTATTGAAATCTTCTTTTTCCCCGAATGTTTTCATAAAAACCAGTTCCTCGGCACTTTATTTACAGTGCCTTGTATAATCTTTTATAGAAAAGAACCTCATTATAAATAACCCAAAAGCGTCCACCACCAATGATGATTAGACAATAAAAAGAAAATATTTCTCTATAAATAAAAAACTAACAGCTTGAGGAGCAGACAAAAAAACATATCATTATCAAACATCTTGATGATCCTTGTGGCGACATGGATGCCCTGCCTTGAAACATCTGTTCCAACAATTTGACGGCAGGATTCATATCGACACATTTTCCAAAAGAAGATAATAAACCCGCCGGTCGTGAATCAGGCTGTGAACGACAGCGAAAATATGCGTCCGTTTTTTAGTAATATTTCCATGTGGCATCATATTCTTCGGTCAGTGTTTACCGATTATCTTTCATCGGATTAGCTCAGCATCTTTTTTATAATCTTTCTCATCGGAAACAAAAGATAGCGTATCGGTTTCGGCAGGTTGGCCTTGTGAATTTCCCATGCATCCGAAAGTAAAAAAAGCCATCTTTGTCGTCTGGTTAAATGCATCTTCAGCATTTTGTGAAACCGCCGGGACTTTCCCGGAAGTATTGCATACAGGCTTCCATTTAGCTTTAATCTCTTGAATTTTGTTTTATCCCTTTTTAATCCGCACTCAATCCGTTTTATGGTATTGAAAAAAATAAACACATCATGAAAAATAATCGCACTCTGCCCCTGCGTCACTTTAAAACAAAATAAGAAATCAGACAAAACAGCCCGATGTGTATGTTCCCCGTCAATAAAACAAACATCGGGCCGGTGTTCAATCCTATGCGGCAATATATCCCTTGCATCCGAATCAAAACAGACTATCTTTCGGGTTCCTTCCGGATCGATGCCTCGCAGGTTTGCAAGCATTCTTTCCGTTGAATTGCCTTCATAAGTTGCTATATATCCAGGCCTCCGATCATCGGGCTGCTGTGAAGGCCTTTTATCAATTGAATAAATTCTTCGACATCTGTTGTCCAGTAAATATGGCTGAATGCTGCCACCCAGATGGGAACCTATTTCGAGATAAACATATCCGTCATCCATCGCATTCCGAACCACATTCTGCACGGCCAGCAGGGATTTTCTTTCCTCAGGTGTGGTCTGCGAAATGATTTTATCAAAAAGGGAAATATCCAGCGCGTTGAGCTTCATATCAACCGTATGGGGAGACTCCATATAATATCGGCGCTCCTTATTTTTATTGCTGGTGGTAACCCGCCGACACATCGTTGAATATATCCGCCAAACGTCCAGTCAGGCGCTTTCTGTCATAGCGACGGATAAAAGAGATATCCGGCTCATACTCTTTCACATTTTTCTTCAGCACCAATTTACAGACATTTCGACTGATCTGATCAATATCCGTCTGGGATGTAATAAGACCGAGCCTGCTTTGCGTCATGATATCATGTGCATCACCTTGTGGTACCATTGCCAGAACAGGCCGACAGGATCGAATATATTCAAATGTTTTTCCCGGAACACAATTGATCACCGGGCTGTCAAGCGGTTTAAAATGGGTCAGAATCAGCGCATCTGCGCTCATCATATACCCCACGGCATCATCATGGGAGACATATCCTGTGCAATGGACGATGTCGTTGATACCCCTTTTGATTGCCGCCTCTTCAGTATATGCCTTACGCGCCCCCACAAACAGGATTTCCATGCGATCATAGATATCCGGACGTTTTTTTCTCACGACGGCCACGGCATCAAAAAACCTGTCGGGCGCTTCCGTGCTTCTGTCCATGGGGTTTTTCGTATAATGTAACGCTGTCAACAGTGATTTTATACTGATTGGCGGAGCGTAAATTTTTTTATGCCTGCTGGAAGCGCCGATATTATAACTGCCGCAATAAACAAACCTGAATTTCCTGCCAGGCGGTTTCGGTTCTATATTCCGAAAATCATTTTCATCATACCCGTTAGGGATATAAACTATTTTATCGGCAAATCGCGGATACCGCCTCTTCATCTCATTTTCAACCACTGTATCCTGCATGATGCTTCTGGCGGAATACCTGATAATACGCCTTTCATAATGTTTGGCGATGGCAAAGTGCAATCTGGTCGGATAATCAAAAAAACGGATCGAAGAAATGGTATCCCTGAAATCCGCTACCAATGGGACTCCACTTTGACGGGACAATCGGATACCCGCGATTCCAGTGCTGACCGGAAGTATGGTGGAGAAAATAACCTGATAGGATTTTTTGGCCAGTTGTCTTTGCCCCTCGGATAAGGCGGCTTTGCCCCAGGGGCTGAATAGATCTGGAAAAACAAAAACATATGTTCGAAGCAGGGAATAAATCCGGCCGGGTTTTTCCATGATATGATTTAGAAGGGAGGGAGGAAACGGAACGTGGACGACTTTTACTGGCTGAACATGATCGTCCAACAAGGTATTATCATAAATTTCATGCTTTTTATATCCAGGCCGGACCGTCACCACCGTTGGGTCCCACCCAAACTCCGGCAGATATTTTACAAATTTTAGGCTTCGGTGAACCCCCGCACCACCAAACGGAGGAAAATCAAATGCCAGAAACAAAACGTTTTTCATCTAAACCATTCCTTGGAAACCATCCTTGAGCTAAATTCGAGGGCAACCAGGCCATGCCTATTAAAAAGCATAAAACCGGTATAACAAATCGAAATTCAACTTTTCCGGCAAACCAGGACAATTCTTTTTGCATTATGTTTTTTCGCATGGAAACAATACTTCATGTAAATTCCATATATCAGATTCATCAGGTGCCGCTCATTTAAAATAAAAAATCGATTAATCATGCATTTTTCCAGAAAGTTCGAGGCGAGCCAGGATATTTTATTAATATAATAACATCTTTCAATTGAAAAAAGGCCGCTGAGCGTTTTTTCAAGCAAATTAAAATCAAAATGTTGGTAGTGTTTTGCCTGAACCTTGGTATTGGTGCTGGGGACCGTCAGCACCAATATTCCCTTACTTGTTAAATGACGATGAACGGCTCCTAGAAAACGATCGATGGAAGATGGCGATATATGCTCCAGCGTTTCAATCATAGTTATAATATCAAATGGTTCCTCAAAAGTTCCTTCTTCGGTTATATCCGCACGTACAAAATCGATTTCCGGGTTCATCGACCGTGCAAGTCCAATGGCACGCCTGGAAAAATCAAGACCGACCACATGCCTGTCCGGAAAAATCGCATGCAATTCCCCGGTGAAGCGACCGTCCCCGCATCCAACATCCAGCAGCGTTGTAAACGGTATCTGGCGGATAATATCCAGCACAAAAGTAACATAGGAAATATATTCATATCCCCAGAAAAGCGTCACGGTCTGGGAAAATCGAAAACGCGTCAGCTTGGGAATGTAATGATAGGGAAAGGCGTACAAATCGTCCTGGCGTTCCTGAACCGGACTTAATGCGTCACTATCTCTTTTTTTCGACCGTGTCATGGGCCTAGTTTCTCCGGGGTGGTAACAGCGTCTAAAATTTCAGCCAGTTTTTCAACCTGACATCTCCGGTTGTATGCATCCTCCGCATTAGGACGAAGGGTTGGTGTTACCCGCCCAGTTTCTTTAAATTCCGAATACTTTTGTTCCAGCCAGTTTGCCACCTCCGATGGAGATTGGAGTACAACCCCGCCGTCCGTATTGGTCAACAATTGGATGATACTGCCGGAGTATACTCCCCCCGGGGTGGATAATATCGGTCTTTTTGAAGCCAGATATTCATATGTTTTTGCCGGACAGCACCCTTCCATATTCAGCGGAAATGATAGCAGGATATGGGAACTCCGCATCTGCCGAATCGCATTCTCCTGGGAAACAGGCGGATTGAAAGTAAAAAAGGGCTTGATTTGTCCGAACCGATTATATTCTTTTTCGATTCGTTTGTGTCCTGTGCTGTCACCCGTAAACACCACCCTGCAGTCCTCCGGTGTCAGGTGACATCTGGTGACAAAACGATGAAAACCTTTCAAAAAGGGACCTGTATTTGTATGATTATGCAATGTCCCCACAAAGGAAAGTAAAAAAAAATCATCCGGAGGAAAATATCCGCAGCTGTTCGAAAACATTTCCGGATCAAACCCATTGGGAATAACATAAACCTGCCGTTTCAGTATTTTTTCCAAGCCCTTTCCCAACGGCTCCGAAATATGGATGACGGCGGAAGCGTTGGCAATGATCATTTTTTCATAAATACGGTTGATGAGATACCAGAGCATGTATTCTTTGGTAATACCCCATGATTTTTTCTGACTCCATGGATCACGGTAATCGGCTACCCATGGAATCCTTTTTCGTTTACTCAGCGCGGCAGCAACCCTGAAATCCGTCCAGGGCCCGCCGGTGCTTAGAATCAGATCAATATCATGTCTTGCCGAGATGTCCAGCGCCGTGTCGAGAGCGGCCGGATACCAGCCGACCTGCTCATCTGGAATAAAACATAAATTTATTAATATAAAATTAATTATTCTGCGCAAATAAACCGCCTTTTTTGACGGAGTATGCCTCCCGGCCAGATTATCGCGCAAGGCAAGAATACGCCCAAACTTCTGGTGATAGGGGACCCGGTACACCGGGCAATTTAAGACTTCATCCATTGAGCAGGCAGTCGCACCGGAGCCGGCAGTTGACAGCCTCTCGTGCGGCGCATCCCAATGCCGGGTTAATATGATCGGATCCCAACCGAAGTGCGGCAAATACTTGGCCCATGCATGCATCCTGAAACTTCCGGCCGTCACTTTCGGCAGGTAATTATATGCAATTAAAAGAACTTTCTTATTCATCAACGCCCAAATTTATTACATTTATAATTAGACCTGCCTTTTCAACAACACAGCAAGGCTTTGTTTCAGCATATAACCGGTATTATGGGAAAAAAGTTTATCAGACAACAGGGTCGCCGACAAATAAATAATCAGCAGCGCTCCCCCGGTGACCAAAAGTTGCATCGCCCCATGAAGCGGCAGCATTATCTGTATCCACGACGCAGCCTGCAGGCTCAGGCCCATATTTATTAGTGCCAATACAATAATTTTAATTAATTTCAGCATATCAAAATCGATAATTCTGCTGGATACCACGACATAGACTAAAAACATCACAATATTACTTGCCAGCACGGAAACCGGGACGCCATTAATGTCCCAGACAAGGGAACATGGCACAATAACGGCCGCCAGAACGACTAAACCGATACTCTGGCATTTTGTATTGATCCCCGGCTTTCCGGCTGCATTAAAAACCGGAACCAGAGTTGCGCTCATCGCCCTGACCAAGCCCGACCAAGCCAATATTTGCATCATGGGGACAATCGAAACCCATTTCGGCCCAAGTACAACCTTTGTCAAATCATCGGCCAGCATGAAGATACTTCCTGTCATAATGACCGAAGTAACCGTGATGATATGCATGACCTTGAGGTAAATGTCACCAAATTCCGTTTTATCTTTTTGAATTTTTGAATATGCCGGAAATGTAACATATCCGATGACCCTGGCAATTTCAGTTGTGGGCAGATTCGACACCATAAAGGCCATCTGATATAATCCGAGAGCCGTAGCACCAAACATTTTCCCGAGAAAAATATCATCACCCTGAGTAATCAGAAAAAAAAGGACCCCGGACCCGAGTATCCATTTGCCATAGCGAAACATCTCAACAAACTTTTCTGTATCAAACTGTAATTTTGGACGGTAAGAATTCAGAAGATAAGACATAACCAACCGGACCAAGCTTCCGGCGATACCTCCTAACACAAGCGCCCACACACTTTTTAACATCAGTGCCGCAGGAACGGCCACAACGAGATTACCGAGGGTGGTGGAAAATTCATAGATATACTGGAGCTTAAAATTCATTCTTTTTTGAAAGTATATCACTCCGATGTTCCTGCATCCGGTAATCAAAACCGAAAAACCGAAAACTTTTATGACGCTATCCGCTTGGGGAACATTAAAAAATTTCGAAGTATAAGGAGCAAAAACATACAATAGCAGAAAAATAATCACGGCACGTACGACAGATACGGTCCATGCCGTATCCAGATATTTTTCAATGTTCTCTTTTTTCTGGATTAACGACATTCCGATGCCAGGCTGGGAAAACACTTCAATGGTCGCGATGGTGAGCGCGGCAATACCCATCAGACCGAAATCCTCCGGCGCAAGAAGACGCGCAAGGACAACGGTCCTTACAAATCCAAGCAGACGGTTCGAAATACGTAAAAAAAGAATCCAGAAAGTGCCTTTTACAATTTTATCCGATACGGACATTTTATCGCCCCAATTTCGGTCGTAAATAAAGCCACCGCATTGCCTGGGGTCGATGCTCATAGATGCTCCCGAGTTTGTATTTTTTTGGGATAAACCATGTTCTGTGTGACAGGGAGGGAGGAAAATTTTCAATTGTCCGGGGTTCGGAATCAATTGTTTTGATTTGATGGGTATCTGAAAATCTATTCTTAAGTATGGATTCAATCTTAGGATGAATAAAGGCATGAAGTTCAACGAGAATATGCTTATGCCTGATGGCGGGTAGAATCTCAGGGGCCAGAAAATCCTTTTCCCCTCCTTCTACATCCAGAATCATCAATTGTTTTTCTCCGGGAACTGACTTGAGGAGTATTTCCGACAGAGCCGAGAGGGTGCAGGTTCCCTTGATGTTTATCCGATCTCGCACATTATTGATGGCGGCATTCTTTTCAATGGCAGACCGTCCGGTGGGCTTGGTTTCAAAGGCGATAACCTGTACTTTCGGATTTCGAAAAGCAAATCCAACGGCGTAGTATCCTTCGGCGGCCCCGATATTGATAATGCTGTAAAATGGTTTTTGGCATAAAGAATCGATCACCGGATGTAATTCGATTTCATAGGTACCCAATATTAATTGACAGAACCCGCGGGACGAATTTTCAGCTGTTTTTAAAAACCGCATATCAGCAAACGGCCCTGACACGATAATATTTTTCGATATACCAGCGATATAGCGATTAACGAGTTCCTGCGGACGGCAAAAATCCGGCATCTTGTTTCTTATAAGTTCCACCAAGGTCACCTTTGGTTTTTTCAGACACTTTTTGTTTTTACCTTCTTGCGATCATTGCTTTTTTATTGCTACCGCCAGCATCTGATCGGCCCGATACGGGAAAAGGCCCATCAGTGCATTTAAAAAATGTGCCCGCAAACGGGACGACTTCGGCAGTTTTTTTGTGACAGTCCGAATATCTTCAACCCAGAATCCTGCATCAACCAAATATTTTGTAATTTCACTCACCGTGTATTCACGGGGATGCACACGCGGATCCATTCCCGCAACCTGATGGTTTAGTACATCCTCGGGGAACCTGCCGGCCGGATTAATACCCCGAAATAGATATCCCATATTTCTCAGATTAGCAAAATTAGGCGTGGTCATAATGAGACAACCGTTTGGTTTTAAAACAGGATAAATTTTTCTAAACAATAAGGCCGGGGACACCAGAAGATGCTCTAGTATTTCGGACGCAATGACTGCATCGAAACTGTTGTCTGGCCAAGGGATACTTTCTGTATGCAATTCACAAGGTCGGATACAAATTTTTTGGGCCTCGGCATAACGGCAGTATGCCTTAATATTATCCGGGTGTTCTATGCCGAAAACGTCAAACCCATAATGTTGTTTCAAAACTACCGCACTCAATCCATAACCGATACCGACGTCCAATATACGCTTTCCGGGTGAATGAAAAAGGGTCATGGATATGCCATACATTTGATGGCGGCTGATTGCGGAAGCTTTTACGCTCTCGGGAGTAACTCTTCGGCCTTTGTAATCTGCCGGTGTGTCAGAAAAAAAGGATGCCGCCCTGTCGGCAACATCATTTATTAATATTTCTATTGTTTTTTCGTTAATCCGTTTCATCGTCTTTATTCACATGTTATTATGATTATAATATCATGGTAAGTTACTTGTATTCAAATGATTATTGCGTTTATTGACGGCCTGTCCAGGGAGATTCTTATCTTTCAGCCTCTGCCTGGTTTTTGGGATCTATTACTCAAGCCTTGTCCTTGTTTAATTTCAAACAGGATAAAAAAATGCGATTTGCCGAAAAAACAGCAAACCGCATTCTTGAATAATTATCAGATTAATACTGATGAAACGGGCTTTAACTATTCGCCTTTAAACTCGGGATCGCGTTTCTGCATGAAGGCCATAAAACCTTCAGCGGCGTCAGCGGAGGTGGAAACCAGTTTGGTCCCTTCCAGCTCTGTCTCCAGGCCCTTATCAAAACTCCAGTCAATTCCCGTGGCAATGGCTTTTAACACGCTGGCGACGCCCAGCGGCGGGCGATTGATCAGTTTTTCCGCCATGGCCTTGGCTTCATCCATCAGCTTATCCGCCGGGCAGACCTTGTCGACCAGGCCGATATCACACGCTTCCTGGGCGGTCAACCGCTTGCTGAACAGAATCAGGTCCAGTGCCTTGGAGCGTCCCAGCAGGACGGTCATGCGTTGGGTGCCGCCCCATCCGGGGATGATCCCCAGGTTCAGCTCGGTCAGGCCGATTTTCGCCTTGGGCGCGTCAGACATCAACCGGAAATGACAGGCCATGGCCAATTCACATCCACCGCCGAAGGCAAAACCATTAATGGCGGCAATAACCGGCTTGGTTAACCGGAAAATCTTGGTCCAGACGCGCTGGCCTTCTTCACCCGCCGAAGCGGCATTGCCGGCGTCACTCACGTCAAACCCGGCGGAAAAGGATTTTTCCCCTTCTCCGGTCAGAATAATCACCCGCACGTCTTTGCTGGCTTCAAGCTCGTCAAAAGCCTTTTCAATATCATGAATCGTTGCCAGGTTTACGGAATTTACCGGCGGATGGTTGATTTTCACGGTTGCCACGAAATTATCAATCGTGATGTTCAAATTTTCGTACGCCATTTCTTTCCTCCTTTATAGTTTAATTATAATTGGTATATTCGGTTATGCGAAGCCTATTACGAAAATCCGACACAAGTCAAGACCTATTCCATGCCTACGTTTTTCTTGACAAGCCTGTTTTACTTTATATAGTTAACCCGGGGGTTAAAGCTAAATCACAGGGACTTTATACATGGATTCCAGAATCTTTCTTGCCCGTCTTGTCACGGTCATTCTGTCGGTTGTGACGTTTCATATACTGGGCATTGAATTTCTGATCTTTTTTGTCATGACACCGTCGCCCCAGGAATTCATGGCCATGTTACTTTATCCCCTGCCTTTAGCCCTTTCAATCATCCTGATTTACATGGTCATCACGTTTTTTTTTATCAAACCCATCCTGCAGTTATTCAAAACCGCCGGGGATAGCACTATCCCTGATACGAACCTGGCCCGACTGGCGCAGGACCGATGCATCAACCTTTCTTATTTCCTGTCGGCCCTGTCCTTTCCCGCATACATCCTTGGGGGTACGGGCGGGGTATGGATTGTACGAATGGCCTTTCCTCACTGGCCGCCGCATATATTGATTTACGGTTTTATGGCGGGCATAATTGCCGGGCTGCTGACCATCCCCGTTTCCGAATACGGGACCGCCTGGGCCATAAAACCGGCCCTGGGCATGATCATGAAGAACAGCCCTGACCTGGAAAGAGCCCGTTCCGCAGGCATAAACATCCCTTTGCGTCTTAAATTCGTTATTATCGTCGTTGTAATGGTCGTCGGCATAGCCGGGTTTACGGTAATTATCAGTTACAGCCTGATCGATAAAAGTATTAATAACATGAGCCGGATTGAAACCCTTCTCCCCGCTGATACGGCATCGATGCTGGCAGACCATTCTGAAGGCTCAACCGACACCCGGATAAAGTCCTCCGCCTATTTTAATTCCCGAATGGGCAGTTTGAAGCTGTTCTACATCGGCATCATTTTTATCGGGTCACTTTTATCTCTGGCCGTTGCTTTTGCCGCAGCGGATGCGATCACCCGGCCCTTAAGCCTGTTCGGCAAAGTAGCCGAAAAAATTAAAAACGGCCGCTATAACGAAACCATAAGCATCATCAGCAATGACGAGTTCGCCGAACTGGGTGACGCTTTTAACCGGATGACCGGTTCATTACTGTCCCACCTGCGGCAAAATCAGGCGCTTATGGACAGTATCAGTGATGCCGTCAATACGCTGAACCCCATGTCCCGTGATCTTGTCTCAATTGCAGACCTGCATGCCACCGGTAGTGTTCAGCAGGCAGCTTCAACGGAAACCGCGGATGACATTGGAAAAAAAATAACGGAAACCGCTCGACAGATCGCGGAAAACGCCTCGCATATTACCAGAAACAGCGAAAAGACCCAGGAAATTACCCGTGAGGGGCGGCAGCGACTGAGTGAAACCAATGCCCGGCTTGAGGGAATCGCCGGCAAAATGGGGCATATTGTTGAATCGATCGATCTGCTGAAACGGCAATCCCTGGAAATCAACGATATCGTGGAAACCATAAAAAAAATAAGCGGCAAAACGAATATCCTTTCACTTAATGCCGGTATAGAAGCCATAAAAGCAGGAGAAGCCGGCCAGCGTTTCGGAATGGTGGCCGAGGAGATTCGACTTTTGGCCCAGGGAACAGGAAAGTCGGCCAA
Organism: Desulfosudaceae bacterium; assembly: GCA_963674745.2. Classification (GTDB taxonomy): domain Bacteria; phylum Desulfobacterota; class Desulfobacteria; order Desulfobacterales; family Desulfosudaceae; genus JBFMDX01. The sequence goes on from CAXXDV010000003.1 coordinate 1,977,447, forward strand.
GCGTATACGAAAAAATATTGAACAGATCCAGGAATCCGTTGTCATGGCGATCTCTTTTGCCCGGGCGGGAGAACAGTCTGTGAACGAAGGCAAAGCGGCCATGCTACAGATGACGGCCCAGTTTGAAGACATTTCCGGGGCCAACGCGGCGGCCGTCCGGAATCTGGAAAAAATCGAATCCATGACGGCTGAACAGGCGGAAACCAATGAAAAGCTAAGCCGGATACTATCCACTATCAGGCTGACCGCCCGGGAAAACGCCAGCGCTTCGGAACAAACTCACGGCTCGATAAAGAATCTGAAAAAACTGATCAACCAGTTAAAGACACATACCCGCCAGCATCAACAACAGGAAGAAGGCGTTATCGACGCAACAAGAGCCGTTAATCCTGATCTTTCCAGGTGAGCAGCGTCTGGTCCAAATCGCCGCTGAAAGTTATTCTTCCGGAATTAAATCGCTTTTGGAAATACGTTTCAAAAACATGATATGACGATCAAGGTCTTTTTTGTCTTTAAACGTCAATTGAAGCGTATAAGCCGTTCCTTCAAAGTCGATTGGCGGCATCAGCTTCGCCCCCCGACCGGGCTTTAACCCCTTTATTTTTTTTGAGAAATCCGCCTCGGCCGAGGAAAGACGAGGAAAACGTCGCGATCGAAGATAGGTGAAAAAATGTTCGCTCCTGCGGGCGCGATCAGCGTCCGGGTCAATTATTATTGTCTGATCGCTTATTTGATCAAGCAGTTGATGAAAGGAGATATCTTCTGCGGCGGTTATTTCCTCTACAAGCGTTATGGCGGCCCGCTGCTTGTTCCCACCCAGTTTCAAGTCGACAAAAAGACGGGCCATTATACCAGCCGTCTGCGTATCCAGGGAGTTGAGAAACAAGGCCGTGGAAATGGCAATCCGACCGGCTGAAACATCGTCAAAAACAGCTTCCGGCAGGGAATAAACAGCCTGAAGATTGGTTAACGCCGTAACGGTTGAAGGCAACCCCAGCCTGTTGGCATTCCGGCAAAGCTCATCCTGATTTCCAATCATCAGAGAAAGTTTGTGAATGGCCCTGGCCTGTTCACCCGGATTCAGCGGTCGCTGCCATGAATTATCGATAATCGCGATTTTAAGGCAGTCAAGATCGGTTGCCGCCTGACCCAGAAGGCGGCAGGCCGCTTCCGTTTTTTTCAATCGCTGCATGACCGCAAGGCGCCTGAAACCGGCCACCACGCGGTATGTATCACGGCCTGATTTCTGAAGAATGGGCGATGTCAGCAGTCCGACTTCTTCAATTGACTGCTCAAGCCAGGCATCATCTTTATCGTTCTCGGTGGTAATACGATATGATCGGTCATCAAATTGGACATCGGAAAACGGCACAACGGCTTCTGAATATGAGAGCATGGCCGTCTCAGCTGGTCAATAACCGCAGCGCCTCTTGGTATTTACGCTGTGTCACTTCGATGACATCCTGGGGAAGAGAGGGCGCCGGTGGTGTTTTATCCCAGTCTAATGAAAGCAGGTAATCCCTGACATACTGTTTGTCAAAACTTGACTGCGCGCCACCCGGCCGATAATTATCCATCGGCCAGAACCGGGATGAATCGGGCGTAAGAATCTCATCAATTAAAATCAGCCTATCGTCAACATAACCGAATTCAAACTTGGTGTCGGCGATAATGATGCCCCGCTGTTCAGCAATCTGTACGCCTTTCTGATAAACAGCCAGGGTTAAATTTCTGACAGACTCGGCCGCCTCGCTGCCAACCACCTTAACGGCCTCTTCAAATGAGATATTGATATCATGTTCACCCACTTCAGCCTTGGTGGATGGTGTGAAAATAGGTTCCGGCAAACGGTCGGACTCGCTCAAACCTTCGGGCAGTGCGATACCGCAGATCGTACCGTTTTTTTGATAATCCTTCCAACCGGAACCGGAGATATACCCTCTGACCACACATTCAATGGCCAGGGGACGGGCTTTTTTAACCAGCATGCTCCTTCCGTCAAGGACTTCAGCGTACGGCCGGCAAATATCAGGATAATCCTCAACATGGCTGGTAATAAGGTGATTATCAACCAGATCACGCATCTGGTCAAACCAGAATAGTGATATCTGTGTTAAGGTTTTACCTTTATCCGGAACAGGGTCCGGTAGAATAACATCAAAAGCCGACAATCTGTCGGTTGCAACAATCAGCAATTTATCATCCAGATCGTACACATCACGCACTTTGCCCCGCTTTAAAAGCGGCAGGCCCGGAAAATCTGTCTGGTATACCGGTGAACTCATTCGATTAAAACCGTCCTTTATTCAGTTTTTGCCTGATGCCTGGTAAAAGCATCAATATATTTTTTGATGATCCGTTGCGTGTTTTCATCCGGAGCAACAAACTCGATTCCTGACTGCCACCGATCTTTTTCGCCCTGCTTGCTGTATACCACCTTACCTATGACATCCGTGAGGTCTTCCTGAAAACCGATGGACAGAACTACCGCATATTGGGTTTCAATAGGCACATGGGTTTCCAGCAGAATACCGCCTTCGCTGACATTCAACGTTCTGCCCATCCCCTGGGTGACCTTTTCCTGATTATCATCCACACAAAAATAAGAGAGCAAATTCAGTGAATCAACCCGCTCGTGCTTTCTTTGATGCTCTGACATAATGAACGACCCGCCTTATTGTTTTTTTTCAATATTAAGTGCGATATCCGTTGTAGCTGCAATAAAATTGGAAAAATTTTCAACCATATTGGCCATTGTTCCGGATAATCGGCTATGTTCCTGGGCCAGAGCGTTTGTGTCCAGGGCATCCATTTCAAGGTCCTCGGTGCCATAAACAGCTGCAGAGTCAGGCTCATGGCCGATATTTAAAAACGGTATCCGGCCGACGAAATCATTTGGGCCGAGTTCACAAAACACCAGTTGTCCCTGGGGCAACTTTTTCACGATAAAGGCTTTTCCATGGCGAATGGAAAACAGCTTCTTTTTTTCACTTCCTTCCTTGATGATCAGCTTTTTATCTTTCAGTTTTTTCTGGGCTTCCTGCATATTCTTTTTACTGGATAAAGCCAGATCCGTTACCTGCTTCAACCGGTTATCAAGGCTTAACAAAACATTTTTAAATTCCGCCGAGAAAGTTGAAAACTCATGGCTCAGCCGCTGCCGGTCAAGAACCCCCAGGATAACACGGTCAGAGGCAACCGCACTGGCGCTGCGGACATAACCCTCTGCGGAAAAAGAAGACATGCTGCCGATAAAAGATCCCGCACCCACATTCAGCAGAGGTGCCATGCCCTCTGCCGTTTCTTTGCAGATCTTTATCTTTCCTTCAAGAATAACCCAGATCCAGACACCATGTTTCCCCTCATTTACAATAGGCTGACCGTCCTGATACTCCTCTTCAGCCACCACATCCATATAATCAATCATCGGCCCCCGGATCAATGGTAAGGGGTCCTTGCCGGGTTCTTTCCCGTCGATATCAACACTGACAGCCCCTTTAACTTCGATATTACCGTCGTCAAGAAGCCTCAAACCTTCCAGAATAATTTCCATCCGGCTGCTCTTGATGATATGCTTGACGTCGACTGTCTGCCTGACGAATTCAAAGTCACCTTCTGTCCAGCCGAAAAGCGCGTAAAGTGCTTCGAGCCCGTTTTGAGCACCTGCCGTCGCGTTGATCGGGTTTCCCTCTCTGAAATAAATCAACCCCGGATTTTCGACATATTTGCTGATGATACGAAGCATGCCGGTGCTGCCGTTAGAGCCGATAAGCTGGATAAGCTCACCCAGGTTGAGATATTCTAAATCACCGGAAAAAACAACGCCACTTTGCATGGTCTAATCTCTTTAGCCCTATTCCGCCCATTTCAATTGTTTCTGAAGGCTCTGCAAGGTGAGCCGCATACAGGCTTGCAATGTCGGGCCGACGCCATCACCATTCAGTGCGCTGCCTTCAAAGGCAGGCACTTTAAGCTGCCGGTTTAAATCTTTATCCATTTGCTCGATGGACATGATGGGAATACCGTCTTTGGCCAGATCGCGTTTATTGTATTGAAGGACCAGGGGAACTTTAAATATGCTTAAATTGTATTCCTTCAGATTCTTCTGAAGGTCCTTAAGAGAAAGCATATTTTTCTCTCTGCGGATATCCATGGAATCCGCGACAAAAACAATACCGTCCGCCCCTTTTAAAACAAGCTTTCGGGTAGAGCTGTACTGGACCTGACCGGGAACGGTAAAAAGTTGAACCCGGACATCACACCCTTTAATTTTGCCCAGATCCATGGGAAGAAAATCAAAGAAAAGCGTTCGGTCTCCTTCGGTATCAATGGAGACCATCTCTCCCTTGACCTGTTTTTTATATGCCTTGAAGATATATTCGAGGTTGGTAGTTTTACCGCCTCGGCCGGGCCCGTAATAAACTATTTTGCACTCGATTTCACGCTTATTAATATTAAAAACAGCCATAACGGTATCAATAGCCCCTGGGACGAATCCGGTTTCAGTAACGCTTTATCATAGTGCACTTATCTGTATTGTGTAAATATAACATATTTACAACATCATGCAAAAAAATAAAACGCTTTTTTTATAAATTAATGAATGATAGTAATAAAGAGATTACAAGCTGTCAATCTTTATATCCATGCTGTAATCACCTTCTTTGGGACCAGAGGCAATTTTTGTCTTGGAGACAATTTCTCCGGAGCCTCTGAAAATGGCGATGGGGGAGTAGAAATGGACATCGTCCAGGCGGGCACCTTCTTCAAGATCTTTGATACGTTCTTCATCAGATTTATCGATAATTAAACTGACGACATTGCCGGATTGGAAACTGACGTCAAGCTCCAACTGGTCGCCATTAGCCAGGGTAATGGCAACCGCACTGATATCCAGAAAGTCGCTATCATCAACAGTGGCGCCACCGGTAATTGCTTCTGAACGGGCAGCGCCTTTTTCATCCCATTTTTTATCCAGGATATCTTCAAAAAACGTTTTGACTTTTTTTAAATCATCTTCTGAAAAAAGGTTGTCACTTTTCCATTCGGTGAGTTGGGAAAAGGCTTCATCGGAAGACTTATAGGCAATCAGACATCGGAGAATGTTCTTGGCTGCCGCGACTCGCTGGGAGTCAATTTCAAGCAAACGGCGAAATTCTGCGATGGCATCGTTGTACTGACCGAATTTCGCAAGTGCGACAGCCCCCTCCAGTTCTGCGGCGTGTGCGTCATTATCAGCAGATTGAGCAAAAAGATTTCTGATCAACTGGTTGACCTCTGCTGACATCTGGGGATTATCGGAAGCCCCCTCTACTTTGACAATGCTGCTTTGAACCTTATCAATTTTTTTGGATATGTTTTTAAGCAGTTTTTCACGGTTGGGAAGCTGTTTACTCTTTTGAATAATCTTTTTTACACGTTCATATGTCGCCCGGGATTCATTAAACAGCCCCTGGGAACGATAAAGTTCAGCCTGCTGTAAAAGAGATTTAATTTTGTCCCGCATTGTTACAGCGTACCCTCTATGTCAACAATATTATTGATAAAAGTTCAATCGACCGCATACTTTGACTATCATGAATGTTCTTTTATATCAACTAAATATATGTATTGTCAATATATTAGATACCAACATAGGGAAACACATTAGTTGCCGGCGATCTTTCCAGCCAGGATTCCGGCTGCTTTGACAAAATCACTGCCCATGTTAGCCGCCATGGTCACAAAAGCCAACCGGTTTTTATCAATCCCCGTCTCGTCCAGCATTCTTGAAGCTTCTTCAATCCGCCATCTGGCGTAGTTACTGCCGTATTCAGACTTGCAGTTTCCGTTATGACAGGCGGCTACAAGAACCCCGCCGGCGCCTTCAACAAACGCCGAAAGGATATATTGAATATCGACTTTTCCGGCGCAAGGCACCTTAATAATGGAAAGTTTTTCCGGAAGCGGCATGCCGAATCGGGCGGCGGCTTCAGCTGCTTCGGCGGCTGAATTTTCACAGCAGAAAGCGACAATGGCGCCAGGGGTTTTCTCCAAAGCTTTTTTAACCTCACCCGAAATATCATCATCCGTGAACGACATCAGCTGAATCGCGTCATTCGGGCATTCGCTGGCACATATGCCGCAACCCTGACAGGCCACAGGAGAAATAACCGCTTTATCATCCCAGTATATGGCCCCATGGGGACAACACCGGTAACATGTCAGGCAGATGGCGCACTTTTCCCGATCAACAACGGCGATCCGGTCTGTAGGTACTTCTTCTTTAAACAGCACCCCCAGTTCAAGTAACACACTGGCCACATCTGTAACGCAACCGGTCAGGTTCTGTGCCTGCCGGGCGCCGCCGATGACAAAAATACCTTTACGGTTGGATTTGGCTGGAAAACGATGGACATTATCTTTCTGCAGAAACCCTGACGGTGTAATATGCAGCCCCATGACCTCGGCCAGAGAGAGATTGGCCTCATCGGTCAGATTTTTTTCCTCAACCACCAGCAAATCATGGGTGGCTTCAACCGGCCTGCCCAGTACCATATCCTGAAAAACAACGCTGGTACCGTTAATTTCGGGCGCTTCTTTCATCTTGAAATAAACGGCCCCCTTGTCACGACCGGCCTTGTATAATCTGTCCAATCCGTTATCAGCCAGCTTGATATCATTGACATAGACAGAAGCATTTCCACCGTTTTCGACAATTGCCAGCACGGATTTGAATATCCGCTTCATGATTACCGGATCGCTGTTCTGCTTCAAGCCCACCAGGAATCCGACACTTTCATTCTTGATCTTGCCATCGGCAATGCGGGCTTCGATCTGTGACAGAGAAAGGGTATTATCCGACAGGCCAATACCGTAAGCCTCGTGTTGAGCAACGGCCGCCAGATCAGTTGAGACGACGATGGCTCCGACCTTCTTGTCCTGCTTACCGCCTTTACCATCGGAGATTCTGGCGGTGAAGTCGCCGCATACACCGGCCAGGCCGGTGACACTGACGTTATTGAAAATTTCGATATTTTTATGGGATGATGCCTGCCCGGCAATTTTCTGCCATTCGGCCAACGCCTCATCACTTGCCCCCAGTAACGCAACCGACTGGCCGGAAGAATCAGCACCTTGTTTCGCCAGCAGGACCTGGTATCCCGCATCCGCGATTTTGACGGCCATTCCGTCTCCTGTTAAATTACCACCGATAACCAGCACGTCGGTATTCATATTGATGTTCTCCATATTGCTATTCTCCCAGATATGTCATGGCTTCCTCTGCTGCCTGAATTGCCTGGGCAATGGAAGCATCTATTGTTTTAGGCTGATGAGCGGTTCCAGCAACAAAAATACCCTTTTTACCGGTTGCGGCGGCATCCAGATCGCCGGAGGCGCAAAGAAAACCATCCTTGTCAAGATCAAGCCCCAACAGATCGGCCAAAACCAGATTATCCGGATTCGGTGTAATCCCGACAGATAAAACCAGTAAATCAAACGTGTCATAAACAGCCGTCCCCGCAGTTGACACCGGCCCGGTATCTTCTTCACCTTCGGCCGCCGGAGCGGTTTCCTGTTCTTCAAGGGATTTTCCGGCTGCACCATCTTCATCGTAAAAACGGATGGACAGACAATCATTTTCCGCCGGGAAGGCATCCACGGGGATGCTTCTGACGAACCGGAACTGTTCGTTACAGGCTTCATAAAACATCGGAAACTCTTTACCAATATTTTGAATATCCATATAAAAAACAGTTATTTCGGAATCAGGCTGATGATGTTTTATCGACCGCGCCGAACGAAGTGCGTAAGGGCAGCAGACCCGGGAACACCAGAGGTTACCAAGCCGCTCATCACGACTGCCGACACATTGGACAAAGGCAATTTTTCTGGCCGGTTGCCCATCAGAAGGACGTACCAGCGATCCGTTCTCCCGTTTAATCCTTTCCATATCCAGTCCGCTGATGACATTGGGGAATTTCCCGTAGCCATAGGTACTTTTCTTGGAAGGATCAAAAGCCGAAAAGCCGGTAGCGACGATCACCGCATCCGCTTTTATCGTTTCAAAAGACGCTTTGTCATCAACATTGATCGCACCCTCGGGACAAAGTTCAACCAGTGGTTTGCAATCATGAATTTTGTTTATGTCCAGGGCGTAAAGGGGATTGTTGTTTTTTGAATATCCCCGGAGCACAGCTCCCTTGACCGGTGATTTTTCAAAACAGACGCCGCAGTTATTACATTTCTCAGAATCGATAAAAATCGGCCCTTCTTTCAGGCTTATTGTGAAGCCGTCACTGTAGTCTACTTTTTCTATTTCGGAAAAAAGATGAACCGAGATATTATTGTCGGTGCTGACATCCTTCAGCAACTCTTCGACGCTACAGGCGCCGCACTGCATGCATTCATCAGTTGCCTTGCAGGTATAACCGATGGCGTGCCCACCTAAAAAGTTTGTTTTTTCAACAATATGGACGCCCACACCGGAGCCTGACAGTGCCCTGGCTGCCGCCAGCCCCGCGGCACCGCCACCGATAATTACTACTTGTTTTCCAGCCATATCCGTTCTCAAGCTCCTTGTATTCAAAATTATCCGAACATACGATTTTAAAAATCAGACTTCGGGCCTCGGAAGAACACCGGCCTGTTCCGCAATCTCGGGCACTTTATGCTCCCATTCAATTGCCATTAGATGAACACCGGCGATGCCTTTCATCTCTTTGAATTCTTCAATCTGCTCACAGGCAATCCTGATGCCTTCTTTGGCCTGTTCATTTTTCTTGACACCCTTGAGTCGATTGATTATTTCATCCGGGACATCCATCCCCGGCACGTTTTTCTTCATATACCGCGCCATACCAAGGCTTTTCATGGGGGTAACACCGGCCAGGATAAAAACCCTATCGGTAAGCCCCATATCATTTGCCTCTTTTACCCATTCCCGCATCCTGACCATGTTGAACACGCACTGGGTCTGAATGAAATCAGCTCCGGCAGCAACCTTTTTGGCCAGACGGTGCACCCGCCACTCATAAGGCCTGGCAAAAGGATTGGCCGCGGCACCGATAAACAGCTTCGGCGGTACGTCGATGTCCTGGCCGCTCAGGAATTTCCCTTCATCCCGCATGGTTTTAACGGTATTCACCAGTTGCATGGAGTCTATATCAAAAACGCCCTTGGATTGCGGATGATCACCGAATTGCTGATGGTCACCGGACAGACATAACATATTATGAATGCCGTGTGCATAGGCGCCGAGGATATCCGCCTGCATGGCCAGACGGTTACGATCGCGGCAGACCATCTGGAAATTAGGCTCCAGCCCTTCTGATATCGCGAATAATGAAGCGGCAAAGCTTGACATTCTGACAACTGCCGTCTGATTGTCGGTAATATTCACCGCGTCAACCATGTTTTTCAAGGGTTTGGCTTTTTCCCGCAGGGCTTCTACGTTGGCACCCCGGGGAGGCCCTAGTTCACCGGTAAAAGCAAAGTGACCCGCACGCAGTATTTTCTCAAGTCTGCTTTCAGATTTCATAATATCCTTCTTTCCCGAAAAAATTACTTTTCTTCAAAAAATGCTTTACGCTCAACATAACCAGTCTGTATCAACGTCTGTGGCGTCTGATTTCTCCAGTCATTAATCGGATTCAGCGACAGGATGTTATCAAGACGATTCTGCGCTTTCAGACGCTGGTATATCATAAACCACGCACAGGGCTGGTCCTTGTTGATTTCACAGCTTTCACCATTAGTGCCCCCGCAGGGTCCGTTAAAGAGCGATTTGGCACACATGGTCACCGGACAGATACCACCTGTCAATCCCAGCTGACAATTGCCGCAGGCACGGCATTTTTCCTCATACCAGCCCGCATCGCGGTTTACACCGATAAAATTGGTGTTCACCGCCGGAAAAACCGGTGTTTCAGGGTACCTTTCCGCCAGGAATTGAATACCCGCGCCACAGGCCATGGAAAGGAGCGCACCGTGCCGGGGCACCAGATCATCCAGTTGGGCCAGGAACTCCATGTCACACTGACGCTGCACGGTTATTCCCTGGAATTCCGCGGTGCGGCCCTTTTCCCTGGCACTCATGGCCAACTCGGCATTCAAAATACCGACCTCTTTTTCACCACCCGCAAGGCAGACGGTGACACAGGTAGCACATCCCACGGTCAGCACATTCTGGTAGTCTTTTATAAAATTCTCAATCTCTTCAAATGGTTTTCGTTCCGCTACTATCATAGAGCATCCTCCTAATTGCGACAAACAACATCATAGCCGATGTACAAAAGAGAAAACATGCCATAAAAACTGAAAAAAAGTCAATAAATTTTACAAAAATTCAAATTTTTTTTAACGTTTTCAGATAACTATTTTTTAATACTGTAAAAAACACGCTGACCGGACACAGTTTTGATTGACATATAAAAAATGGGTTGCCTAATATACATATTTTTACTCATATACTTACTTAACCCAAACACTAAAAAGGAAAAAGACAGATGGATCAAAAAATCACGGTTATCGGTGCAGGTAATGTCGGTGCCACATGTGCCCAGCGGCTGGCGGAAAAACAAATCGTAGATGTGGTGCTGATCGATATTGCCGAAGGACTGCCCCAGGGCAAAGCGCTGGACCTGGCTGAAGCGGCACCAATAGAAAAACATGATGCGGCCGTTTCCGGGAGCAATGATTATGAATTGTCTAAAAATTCGGACATCGTCATCATCACCGCCGGCATTCCCAGAAAACCGGGCATGAGCAGGGATGATCTGATCAGTACCAACGCGAAAATAATTAAAGAGGTCACGAAACAGGTCATAAAGTATTCGCCGGATACAATACTGATCATTGTCAGTAACCCCCTTGATGCCATGTGTCATGTGGCAATTGAAGCCAGCGGGTTTCCGAAAAACAGGGTTATCGGCATGGCCGGCGTCCTGGATTCGGCGAGATTCAGGACGTTTATCGCCAGGGAGCTGAATGTGTCCGTAGAGAACACGCACGCCTTTGTACTCGGCGGACACGGTGACACCATGGTCCCCTTGCCCCGTTATTCAACCGTAGCCGGCATTCCCATCACCGAACTGATGGACAAGGCAACCATTGACAGGCTGATCGAACGGACCCGTAACGGCGGCGCGGAAATCGTCGGGCTGCTGAAAACCGGCAGCGCTTTTTACGCCCCGGCATCAGCTGCAGTTGAAATGGCCGACTCTATCCTGAAAGACAAAAAGAAGATCCTGCCCTGCGCGGCTCTCCTGGAAGGCGAATACAACATCAACGGGTTATTTATCGGTGTGCCGGTCAAGCTGGGACGGAGCGGTATTGAAGAAGTGATTCAAATCAACCTGACAGCCGAAGAGCAGGAAGCGCTGAATGCTTCAGCAGCTGCCGTACAGGAACTGGTTGAGACACTGAAAAAACTTTCATGATCATTTCAACCCGGATATTTCATTTTCTTTGTTTTATTTAAAGATATGTGGGCACCTCTAAAAACTAGAATTTGGGTTCGAGGTCAAGGTGCGCGAAAATTTTTACCGAAGGAATACATTGACGTATTTCGAGGATTAAAACTTGAGCACAAGGCCGGCATCGGGCCAAAAGATAGTTTTTAAAGGTGCCCGGGAAATATCCGGAGCAGCGCCTAAAGCCCGCCGCGAACCGGACGGACCAACGCATTTGCATACATATAAGTCTTATCTACGCCACTCGGGCTGTTACCGCTGTCAAAATGAACAAACCATGCTGAGCTCGCATCAGGGGCATGAGTCGTTGAGGACCAGAAAATGTTGGAGTAGTAGGAAATTGAACTTGTTTTTGGAAAATAATTCTCATTTATGGCCTGCTGATATCTTCCATAATCCACAAGAGACCTTAATTCCTTGATGTTCGGCATCCGCCAGTCGGAATAACCGGCCAAAGTCATGTCCTGGCAATACCTCAAGGCGTCCTGCCAGGTCATGGCCTCCGAAGATGAATCCCGCGCCCACATCAGATGCTTACCATTCTCGGTAACCGTGACCGTGCCGTCGCCATTATCCGTATATATCGGCGATGACCCGATCCCACGAACGGCACGCACGGAAAAGTTTTTTTGTTTATCGTTCTTGACGATGCCGCCGTCATCAAAATCCAAAGACCAGGCGGAACTGGCATCGGCGGCATTCATCGTGGCAGACCAGTAACTGGCATCTATCGTGTTCGGAAAAAAATCCGTATTAATCGCCGGACTGCGGCCAATAAAATTTGCGATTGAATTCAATTCCTTTATGGTCGGCAAACGCCAGTCTGAAAATCCTCCGAAATTTTCGTCGTTCAGTTGAGCCATAAACGCGTCACCGGCACGATCCCAGTCCGATACCAGGTTTTTGTCATGGATGGTACCGTCTTCGGTTTTGACCTCCCAGATCAGACCGGTCAAATTATCCCTTACCATGGCCCAGTTAAGGGCGTCTTTTGTTAAAGGGAAACCACCTGCGTCCAGCCTGGTAAAGGGTGAACTGATTGTGGCATAACAGGCATCCTGACCGTAAAAGTCCTCGCCAGGTGACGGGCAGGGATAAAGGAAATAAATCGTATCATAGCATCGGGTCTGGCCGGTATCAGAAACAAACGAGTTGCCCAGCAAACACGCTTCATCATTTATGCCGTCACCGTCATTGTCTATCCCGTCATCGCAGACTTCCGGCAGGCAATCCTCATCAACCAGCCCGTCGCAGTCGTTATCAATGCCCACACAAAATTCTTTTGCCTGAGGATTAATCGTCGGGTCTCTATCGTCACAATCCAATCGTTTGCCGCAGCCTTCTTCAACATAAAAGCCATCTCCGTCATTGTCTGTGCAGCCGACAGAATCTTCTTTTTGCACACTATTGCCGGGACCGCTGCTGTCGCCAAAACTGCAGCCGGACGTGCCGACGAGAATCACCAATAAAAGGCCCGTCATCATCACGAAAAAGACAGAACGAACCTTGTTAAAAATCTCTGATATGTGTTTCATGGACGTCTCCTTTTGGGGCGATGCTATCATAAAAAAGTGTAAAACGCGATTTAACCAGTCATGTGTACAGGGCCTCTTTAATCCCGATCGCTATTTTTCTGGAAATGCCCGGTACCGCCGTAAGCTGATCAATATCCGCCCGGCGGATGTGCTCCATGGTGCCGAAATGATCCAGCAGGGCCTTCTTCTTTTTCAAACCGATCCCGTCCACTTTATCCAATGCGGACTGAAATGCCACATGGCCGCGACGAATTTTCTGGTAAGAAACGGCAAACCGGTGCGCTTCGTCTCTGACCTGCTGCAGCAGGAAAAGCGCCGTATCCCCGGCGGTAAAATTCACGGGATTGACCCGCCCGGGCAGATAGATTTTATCCTCTTCGTCCTTGTCCCGATCTCGTTTGGCAATGGCTGCTACGACAAAACTACCGGCCAACCCAAGGTCTTTAAGGACTGAAAGTGCAATATTCAACTGCCCCCTGCCCCCGTCTACCAGCAGCAGATCCGGATAAACCGGCCTTTTTTCATCGTTTGAAAATCGACGGTAAAGCACCTCCGCCATGCAGGCATAATCATCCCGGCTGTCAGCCTGCTTGATCCGATATCGCCGATAGCGATCTTTGGCCGGACGGCCGTCCACAAAAACCGCCATGGCCGCCACCGGTTCAGTACCACCCAGATGGGAATTATCAAAACATTCGATCACCTCGGGCAATGTCGTCATGTGCAGTTTTTTCTGAATACGCGCCAGCACCTGCCGGTTGGATTCGAACTGCGCCGTGCGATCGGCCAGTTCATTCCTGGCGTTTTCTCCGGCCATTTCAACCAACCGCTTTTTTTCACCCCGTTGCGGCACCAGCAGGCGCACCGTTTTCCCTCTGTTTTCTCTCAATGACGCCGCCATCAGCATCGTATCAGCCGGAGGAAAAGCCGTCAGAATTTCATCCGGGATCACACTGTTCTTGCCGTAAAATTGTGCCATAAAGGACCGGATGGTTTCCGGTTGGGGTGTGAGTGCCCGATCGAAATGGAAAAAAGCGGTACCCACCAGAAAACCACCGCGAACATGCAGTAACGTAAAGACCGAGAACCGTTCGTTTTCAGCCAGACCGATCACGTCACGGTCCGCAAAGTCAGTGGTAACAACGACCTGCTTTTCAAGCATTCTTTCCACGGCAAACATCTTGTCCCGAAGCCGGGCGGCCAGTTCAAAATCCCGGGTTGATGATGCCTGCGTCATTTCCTGCTTGATCTTGGACACCAGGTCCGACCGTCTCCCTTTTAAAAACAAGACCACCTCTTTTAAAATTTCCTGATAATCACTTTCGGAGATATCGTTACAGCAGGGTGCCAGGCACAGCCCCATCTGGAAGTTCAGGCACGGCCGCTCCCGTTTTTTAAATCGCTTGTCGCGGCACTTTCTGAGCTTAAAGGTTTTGTCGATTATTTTCATGGTTTCCCTGACCGCTCGGGAAGACGTATAGGGGCCGAAATACAGCGCGCCGTCGTTATTAATTTTTCTCACGATTTCCAGAGCCGGATAGGGTTGCCCGTTGATATCGAGTCGTAGTGAGGGATAACGCTTGTCGTCCTTTAAAATCACGTTATACCGGGGTTTATAGCGCTTGATCAGGTTGGACTCCAGGATCAGGGCTTCTTTTTCCGTGGCCGTCACCAGGGTTTCAAAGTCGACCATTCTTTCAACCAGAACCCCGGTTTTCGGATCCATCCGTTTTCGATCGATAAAATAGGACGCCAGGCGCTTTCTCAGGTTGGCAGCTTTGCCGACATAGATGACCCGGCCGGTTTCATCTTTAAAAAGATAAACCCCCGGGCTTGAAGAAGCGCCCGCCAGTTTTTCAGATAAAGGGTGATGATTCATTTCTCAAAATCGAACAGCATCAATTTCTTCAACTCAATAATCCGGTCCCTGATTTCGGCCGCTTTTTCAAACTCATACTCATCTGCGGCATTTTTCATTTCCCGTTCCAGCCCGGCCACGATTTCGCCCAGGTCTTCAACCGTCTCGTATTGTGCCAGGGTTTCCTCAATGCCGACTTGGTCACTTGTTTTCGTCAATTCCTGCATGGCCTCGAAGGTGGTGGCGATCTCCTTGACAATGGTTTTGGGCGTAATGCTGTGAGCATGGTTATACTCAACTTGAATGGTCCGCCGCCGGCTGGTCTCGTCCATGGCCCGGCGCATGGCATTGGTCACATGGTCGGCATACAGGACAACTGTTCCATTAACATTTCTGGCCGCCCTCCCGAATGTCTGCACCAAAGACCGTTCCGATCGAAGAAACCCCTCTTTATCGGCGTCCAGAACTGCCACCATCGACACTTCCGGGATATCCAGCCCTTCCCGCAAGAGGTTGATGCCGATCAAAACATCAATCTCACCCCGCCTCAATTCCTGGATCAACCCCATCCGCTCGATGGTTTTAATCTCGGAATGAAGGTATTTTGTCCGCACCCCCAGGTCAGCGTAATAATCGGTCAGGTCTTCGGCCATGCGCTTGGTCAGGGTGGTAACCAGCACCCGTTCCTGCCGATCGACACGTTTCCGGATTTCATCATATAAATCATCCACCTGATTGGCGGCCGGGTGTATCTCAATCCCGGGATCCACCAGGCCGGTGGGGCGGACAACCTGCTCCACCACGGCACCGCCGGCTTTATTATATTCATATTCCGCCGGTGTGGCCGAGACATAAGTAATGGCCGCACGTTGCGCCTTCTCATTAAATTCATCAAAGGTCAGAGGCCGGTTGTCCAGGGCCGACGGCAGCCGGAACCCGTATTCCACCAGGGTTTCTTTCCGCGAGCGGTCCCCTTTGAACATGGCGCCCAGTTGCGGCACCGTGATATGACATTCATCCAGAAAAATAAGAAAATCATCCGGAAAATAGTCCATCAATGTCGAAGGCGGATCCCCCTGGTTGCGGCCGGTAATATGGCGGGCATAGTTTTCAATCCCGTTGCAGTAGCCCATCTCCTGTATCATTTCCACGTCAAAATGAGTCCGCTCCTCAATCCGTTGCGCTTCGATGAGTTTGCCCTGGTCCCTGAAAAAATCAATCCGCACTTTTAACTCATCCAGGATGCGGTCGATGATGGCCTTGCGGCTCTGTTTTTTGGTTACATAATGGCTGGCCGGATAAATCACCGCCCGTTCCAGCCGGTTCACCACTTCCCCCTTGAGTGGATCGATTTCCGAAATGGCTTCGATCTCATCACCGAAAAATTCCACCCGAAGGGCACGGTCCTCCTCGTAGGCGGGGAAAACATCAACCCGATCACCACGAACACGAAAGACACCCCTGAAAAAATCCAGGTCATTGCGTTCATACTGGATGGCCACCAGGTTTTTCAGAAAGTCGTCACGGTCCATGAGTTGGCCGGATTTAATATCAATACGCATCTCAAGATAATCTTCGGGCGCGCCCAGGCCGAAAATGCAGGATACGCTGGCCACCACGATAACATCACGTCTGGACAATACCGACCGGGTGGCGGAATGACGCATCTTGTCGATCATCTCATTGATGGACGAGTCCTTCTGGATATACGTATCGGATACGGGCAGATAAGCTTCCGGCTGATAATAATCATAATAACTGACAAAATATTCGACGCTGTTGTCGGGAAAAAGGCCCGTAAACTCGTTGTACAGCTGCGCCGCCAGAGTCTTGTTCGGCGCGATGATCAGGGCCGGTTTTTCCAGCCGCGCGATGACATGGGCCATGGTAAAGGTTTTGCCGGACCCGGTAACGCCCATAAAAACCTGGTGCTTACGGCCGGACCGGATATGACGGCACAGTCCGTCAATGGCCTGCGGCTGATCGCCCATGGGCGTAAAACTGGTGGTAAGGGAGTATAGCGACATGATGACTTACTGGTTTCTTTTATTCTCCCCAGACGCGGATAGCCTGCTGTTCCCATAAGCCACCCAGGAGACTGATTGTTTTCATATCGGCAAAATAAAATGTCTCAAACCCCGCTTTCCGGGCGGCATCCCCGATGGCCCTGCTGTCCCATTCAACGGATATGTCTAATCCGGTAACCGGCTCCTGCAAAAGCTTGCTGTTAACCGAGGTGACCGTGTGCCCTATGGGGGTTTGATTCATATCGGTCGTCAAGGGAAACGTCACATTGGTATAAATAAGCCCCGAGGTGCAGCCCGGTCCGAGCAGCAGAAACATGAGCAAAAGCATAATCATGGGTGCTGACCGCAACTTAATCTCCATAAGCGATGGTGGTGTGGCGGGCGTACAACCCGCCCAGTAAAATAAAATATTCTCCATCCAGATGATTGATGATCCGAATATCAGCGTTTTGGGCCGCTTTAGCCGTGCCGGCATCACCCCAGCTCACCAGCCAGGCAATGGAATGAACACTGGACCTGCCCACCTTATCTCCCAGCCGGGTCTGATCGACATCCCGATCAAGGGGGTACCGTACTTTGCCGTACATGCATCCTGAAAACAGAACCGCGCATAAAACCGGCAGCAGTATTATCCTGAATATTTTTGTACGCATAAGCTTCATATCCGTCTGTCCTTTTTCATAAACCCGTCAATGGCATGCCTCACAAGCCGGCAACCTGAAAATACGTCTAAATTATGTTTAATAATAGCCCAAATTGAAATAAAACGCCATAGTCGTCTGTTAACCCGACTGAAGGTTCCAGGCATCCTGAAGTTTGTCCCTGTTGTCGATCAGCAGCTTCATGTAGACTTCTTCCAGGTTGATCATTTCCCTGTCCTTATTCCGCAGCCATTCGGCCAGCCAGGCAAAACGCAGGGCAATCACAACCTCCACCAGAAATCCCCAGCTGGCTTCACTGATAACCGATGTCTGTCGCACCTCGCGGATAAAATTCAGGACAAGATCGTCCATCAACCCGGAGGGGTGTTCCATACCGACACAGCCGATCAGGTTGGCGACATCGTAGATATCTATTTTAAGCCCGCAGAACTCCCAGTCGATGACAGCCGTAACGGCATCTCCGCGCCAGATGACGTTCATGGGGTGAAAATCCCCATGACAGAAGGCTACCGGCAGCGTGTCATGAACCGCCAGAAAAGAACCGCCCAGAAAATCGAAAACCGGTTTGACCCGCTGCCCGACATCAGGATCATGCTGATTTATTTGCGGTTCCAGCTTGAGAAGATATTCTTTAAGTGAAAAAAAAGGCAAATCGCGGGCCTTGATTTTCCGGGCGTGCCGGTAAAAATTTTCCAGAAACCCCGCCAAAGAGATTCCCTTGCCGGCATCATGAATATAACGGGGCCGATCCAGGTCATCCCCCGCGACAAAAGGTGACAACTGCCACCAGGCATCGTTAGAAGGGGCCAGATAATCACCGGTCTTTGTCCTGAGATAAGGCGGCACCTGTTCCAGGCCGCCGGCATGGAGCCGTTCCAGAATATGGCCGATAAAAGCCCGACGCCGGTGCCGGCCGGCATCGATCTGCTCCAGAACAAAGATCCCGTCTTCTTTATCCTCAACGGCGACTCTGAAACTGGATCGATCGGGACTGCCGTAAAGTTCGATATCATGACGGATGGTTTTCAGGTGAATATCCCAGAGCCGGACAACCGTATTGATCACTTCAGACGTCATCATACAGAATATCTAAATCTATTTTTTTCTTGCGATAAGGCTGGCCCAGCCATGGTTGTGCGGCCGCCCGTGTGAAAGATCCTCCTCGACCCCTTCATAGTAGTAGAGGCGTTTCAAATCTGAAAAACAGGCGCTCAACTCATCGGGCTTAAAATAATGGGCCATACCGAATGACGTGTCACTGACGTCTTCCCGGGCACCTGGGGTTGTGACAGCCTGACATCCCGGATCCCGGGTGGTAAAAACATTTACATAAAGCAGGCCGCCCGGCTTTAATGTCTTCTTAATACCCTGTACAACACGGTTCCTGGCAGGGGTTTCCAGGTGATCGAGAATGGTTGCCGCAACAACCAGGTCATAAGCCGCTTCTTTGAACGTATATTCCGACAGATCACACAATAATGTGCTAATCGGCAGGTGATGCTGTCCGGCAATGGATTTGAGCTTATTAATACCTGAGGCTGAAAAGTCCACGGCCGTTACCAGGCATCCCCGCCTGGCCAAATAAACGGCGTATCGACCTTCTCCTGCCCCCAGGTCAAGGGCGTGATAACCCTTCAGGATCATCCGGTCGAAAAACGAATGAAACTCCGGACGGACATCCCATCCGTAATACATGTCGGTTCCATCATAGGCCAGGTCAAAGGAATGCGCCTTGGCATTTTTTTTAACGGGTGTATCCATATGAAATGATTTTATCGCCGTCTGTTACCAGTTTGCGGATACGATCTTAACCGAATATTTCATGTTATCCAGTATAAGTCAACCGGTGGCCAGAGGTATAACCTAATCCGAATAATGCTTAACCGGCCAAATTGACACCCTTTGCAGGCTCTGTTAAACATGATTTATACAATAACCCCAACCTGACAAGGAGGAACGATGAAGTACAGAATCCTGCTGATTATCGCTGCCGTTTTAATAGCCGGAGGCGTTGCCTGTGCCGAAGATGAAAAGGCGTGGCGTGGATCAGGAGAAGTGGGATTTCTGATGACCACCGGGAACT
This sequence comes from Desulfosudaceae bacterium, assembly GCA_963674745.2. Classification (GTDB taxonomy): domain Bacteria; phylum Desulfobacterota; class Desulfobacteria; order Desulfobacterales; family Desulfosudaceae; genus JBFMDX01. Next base: position 1,997,065 of record CAXXDV010000003.1, read on the forward strand.
CGGAAACCGAGTCGGTTAACACTAAAGCGGGCCTGGAATACGAAAACGCCCACCTGTTGAGCGAGATTAACCTGGCAGCCCTTTACAGTTCTGAAGAAACGGAAACCGATGGAGAAACCGAGAAGACCACTTCCGCGGAAAAATATAACGCCGACGCCAAAATCGGCTATAAGTTCCGACCGGTTGATTATGTTTTTTTCAACGCCGCCTATGAAGACGACCGGTTCAGCGGATATGATTACCGCAGCAACTATGCCGCCGGCTACGGACGAAAGCTGGTCAACAACGATACCGTAAAGCTGAACATTGAAGTCGGCCCCGGTTACCGCTATGACAAGCTTGATAATGGCCAAACGGAAGATGAAACCGTATTCCGTGGATACCTCATGTTTCATTTTCAACTTTCCAAACAGGCCGCTTTTCAGCAGGAGATTACGCTTCTGGCCGGTCCGGACAACACCGGCACCAAATCCATAACCGCCTTAAAATCTCAGATCGCGGGCGCACTGTCCTTGAAAGCAACATACACGGTGGACCACAATGCTCATGTTCCGGACGACAAAGCGCACACGGACACGGAAACCGCACTGACATTGGTTTATGATTTTTGATTTTTTTTGAGGATTCAAGGATTCAAGGGTTCAAGGGGTCCAGGGGCCAAGGTTCGGGGTTCAGGGTTCAGGGTTCAGGGTTCAGGGTTCAGGGTTCAGGGTTCAGGGTTCGGGGTTCAGGGTTCGGGGTTCGGGGTTCAGGGTTCAGGGTTCGGGGTTCGGGGGTTGTAGGGGCGACCCGCGGTCGCCCGATAAATGGGCAACCACAGGGGGGTGCCCCCTACGGGCCGAAGAAAGCGTTCATGAACAATGTAGGGGCAGGCCCCTGTGCCTGCCCGGTGAAGGGCAACCACGGGGGGTTGCCCCAACGTTAGCAACAGAGCCGTCCTGATGGACTCGTGAATTATGCGGGCAAGACACTGAAACCGAATAGAATGTCCGGACTAAAGTACGACTGAAAGAGAGGTCTTTTTTGATGAAATGGTCAGATGAAGCTGAAGAGGCCCTGAAAAAAGTGCCTTTTTTTGTCAGGAGCAAGGTCAGAAAAGCCATCGAAAAACAGGCAGCCGATCAGAATAAAAGCCGGGTAACCCTGGATGACGTCATGGCCGCCAAAAAACGGTTTCTCAACAAAATGGCCGAAGATGTACGGGGTTTTCAGGCGGACACCTGTTTCGGCCCGTCCGGATGCCCGCATCGGACAGTGGCATGCGGCAACCTCATGCAGCAGGTGGAAGATCGACTGGTCAGGGCCGACCTGCTCGGCTTTCTGAAACAGACTGTTGGTGAACAATTGAAATACCACCATGAATTCCGGGTGTCCGCGGCTGAATGCCCCAATGCCTGTTCCCAGCCCCAGATCAAGGACATCGGCATCATCGGTGCGGTTGTGCCTGAAATCACCGACCAGGCCTGTACCGGTTGTGAGTCATGCCTTGATGCCTGTCCGGATAACGCCATCACCATGGATCATGACCGGAATATTCCCGTTATCAGCACCGCTGACTGCCAGAAATGCGGGAGATGTATCACCGCCTGCCCCACCGGCACCATCATGGCCGGCGAAAAGGGTTTCCGGGTGCAGCTGGGCGGACGCCTGGGCCGGCATCCCCGGCTGGGACTGGAGCTTCCGGGTATCCTGACGGAAGACCAGGTACTGGAAGTACTGGACAATGCCCTGCGGTTCTATAAAAACCGGTCGCAAAAAGGTGAACGGTTTTCCCGCCTGCTAGAGGAAGAAGACCTGGAAACAGTTTTTCCCGAACGATGATCATTCTTGTAAGCAGAATCAGGAAATCGATGCAGGCTACTCAGCGACCGGCTTATCTTCCTGTTTTAAGATGGTTGCCTTCTTGATGACAATGGGTTCTATCGGCACATTCTGGAACATACCCACGGTGCGGGTGGGCTTGCCGGCAATGGCGTCGACCACATCCATCCCGCTGACGACCCGGCCGAAAACACAATACCCCCACCCCGACATGCTCTTGTTGCGATGATTTAAAAAGGCGTTGTCCTTGAGATTAATAAAAAACTGGGCCGTGGCGGAATGGGGCGCAGAGGTTCGGGCCATGGCAATGGTACCCCGCTTATTGACCAGACCGTTGTCAGCCTCGTTGGTGATCGGCGACCGGGTCTGTTTCTGTTTCATATCCGGCGTAAATCCGCCCCCCTGATTCATAAAACCGGGAATGACCCGGTGAAAAACAGTACCGTCATAAAAGCCCTCTTTTACGTATTGAATAAAATTAGCCGTCGTCAGCGGTGCCTTGGCCTGATCGAGTTCGATGGTAATTTCCCCCAGGCTGGTTTCCAGTGCAACCCTCGGATTCTGATCAGCAGCTGAAGCAAACGCAAAAAACAGAAAAAACAAAACCGTTAAAGCAAAAATAAAAGAATGTCGGTGACTCATGGCGGCTCCTTGTTAAAACTTATTAAATTTTCTGGCTAACCCGATATTTCATTAAATATTCTGGCTATTTATAGGTACCGGATATAACATTTTCCATGGCGAATGTCAATCGCGCGGCCCAGAAAAAGCATTGACACCTTTTGCCTGTCCTGCTTAGATAGGCACTCTAAACACTTGGACGTTTAACAACCTGAAAACAGTTAGTATTATTAATGATTTCAATTTTAAAATATGACGGCCACCAGACCATACAAAAAGCCGTCAATCTGGTGAACGGGTTTGAGCGTTTACGCACCGGCCACCGTGTCATGATCAAACCCAATGCGGTCGGCGCCGACCCCAACATGCCGTATTTCGGCATGATGACCACGGCCACCGTGGTGGAAGGTATCGTTCTGGCACTCCTGGATTTCGGCTGCGACCCGAAAAACATTACCATTGGAGACGGGGGCGCCGCCCGGCGGGAATTGGGGTTGAGCACCCGTGTCATTCTGGCCGCCATGGGCATGGCCCATATTGCCCGCAAGTACGGGGTGAAGGTGATGGATTTCAACCAGGCACCCACGACCCGTATCAAATGCGGCGATCTTGATCTGGATATCGCAAAACCGGCGCTGGAGACGGACTTCCTCATCAATGTGCCGGTACCCAAGTATCATGACCAGACCCTGGTCACCTTAAGCCTGAAAAATCTGAAAGGCTGCCTGGCCCCGGATTCCAAGCGTCGTTGTCACACGGCCCGGCTGGAGGATCATATTGCCGCCTTTAACACGGAAATCCCCTGTCACCTGACCGTGATGGACGGCATATATTTTCTTCGCGGCGGCGGCCCCATGATCGATTCCGGAGAGCCCTGTCGAAAAGACATGATCATGGCCGGGACGGACCGCATTGAAATGGATTCAGCGGCAGCCAGGATACTGGGTGTTGAACCCGAAAACGTGCGTCACCTGACCGCATATGCGCGCCTCAAAGAACGGGAGAGTGACATCGGGCGGGTTGAGTGGATCGGAGACAACCCTGAACACTTTCGTGAACCGCCTTTCGGCGGCACAATGGAAGTCTTCGGCCGGAACTTTCAGCGGGCTGATATAACCGGCATTCATCTCCAGCCGCCGGGCCAGACCTGGTGTACCGGCTGCAACATCAGCCTGCGGGCAGCGCTGTACATGCTCTGTAAAGACAATCCCGGTCAGGATTTTGGCGGCGTTGAGATCCTGTGCGGTAAGCAAACCCGGGCGGATGGCCACCATGAACGAACCATTCTGTTCGGTGACTGCCCGATCAAAACCAATGCCAAAAACAAAAAAATCAGAAACCGCCTGGAAATCCCGGGTTGTCCGCCATCGTTCATCAAGTCCTATCCGGCCATGATGCGGTTTCTCCAACCAACCCTGAAAGCCTGGTGGCAGGTCACTAAAAACCTTGCCCTGGGGGGGCTGACCCATACCGGCCTGTATCGGATGCGATTTCCTTTTTTTGACGAAATGACCCGTTCCGCGGAGTTTGATCCGCTTGATTTTTATCGTAAATCCTAATAAATCAACAAAAACTGAATTTCGAAAGACATATTTATGAAAAAATGGCTGCATAACAACCTGCGTTGCCCGGAGTGCCTTCCGGACGAGGTGCCCCTCACACTCGACAGCGATGACCAGGATCAGGATGAGATCATCAACGGTCAGCTGATTTGCCCTGAATGCCGGCAGACATATCCTGTTGAAAACGGCGTGGCCATTGTCCTGCCCAGGCGGACAAAACCGCTCCTGTCAAACGGAACCGGTTACAACTCCTGGGGCATGCTGTCCTCATACCTGTGGAGTCATTACGGTGAATTTTTCAATGATCCGGAAGCCACCGACGCCTACCGGCTATGGTCGTCGTGTTTTATCGAATCCCAGGGATATGCCCTTGATATCGGCTGTGCGGTGGGCCGTTTGTCGTTTGAGTTGAGCAAAACCCACGCCCGCGTCATCGGGATCGACACATCGCTTTCTTTTATTACAAAAGCAAGAACCCTGCTGCAGCAAAAACGACTTGAATTCGATCTGATAAAAGAAGGCCTGATTACAGAAAAACGTGCCTGTGACCTGGATCCGAACTGGAATTATGAAGGGATCGAGTTCATTGTGGCCGATGCCCTGGCCCTGCCATTTGCCCGCAACTTCTTTGCCACCGTGGCTTCGGTCAATGTTCTGGAAAAAGTTTCCCATCCCCGGCATCACCTGATCGATGTCGATCGGGTGTTGCGGGAACAAAGGGCCATGTTCGTATTCGCCGATCCCTTTTCATGGGATGAAAACGTGTGCCCGCCGGAAATGTGGCTGGGTGGGACGGACAACGGAAAACATCCCGGCCGGGGGATGGATAACATGACGGAATATTATCTGGGGAAGGACGGCCTTTTTGACCCGCCTTTTGAAATTCTGGATAAAGGGAAAGTCCTCTGGAAGATCAGAAAAACCGAGAATCTTTGGGAATACATCAATTCACAATATATTGTAGGCATCAGAAATAACCGGGAGAACAACGATTGAAAACCAGACATGGCATTTGCGGTATCTGTTTCCACAGCCCTGGATGCGGTGCCATCGTTCATTTTGATGACGACGGCCGGATAGTGCGGCTGACGCCTGACCCGGAAGCGCCGGCAGGCAAAGTTCTGTGTCCTATCGCGGACAGCGTTCAGGAAATCGTCTATTCGGACAAACGGCTCAAACAGCCGTTAAAACGGATCGGCGCCAAAGGTTCATATGACTTTGAACCCATCACCTGGGACGAAGCCTATGACATCATTGTGGACAGGTTAAACGACCTGAAAAAACGCCACGGGCCGGAGACGGTGGGATTCTACGCGGGGACAGGCTCATATGAACGGGCCTTCAAGGACGTGTTTCAATTAAAGGGGTCGGAAATATACCTGGCTTCCAGCATCCTGTTTCCGTTCGGCTCACCCAATACGTTCGGCGTTGGCGCCCCCTGTTACACCTCCCTGGGCGTCCTGGCACCCAAGCTGACCATGGGATGCCGGCACATCGACATGTTTTCAGATATCGACAATTCCGACCTTATCCTTGTCTGGGGGACGGACCCCTCCCGGTCCACGCCACCGGAAATGTTCCAGCGGATCCGGGTCGCCGCCGAAGAGGGCGCCGAGATCATTGTCATCGATCCCCGCAAAACCAAATCCGCCAACCTGCCGGGCAGCCGCTGGGTCCCCATCCGGCCGGGTTCTGACGGCGCACTGGCCCTGGGTTTGGCCCACGTGATGATCAGGGACAATCTTTACGACAAAGCCTTTGTTGATGAATGGACCATCGGGTTTGATGCATTTGCAGAATATGTAAAGAATTTCACACCGGCGCATGTGTCAAAAATTACGGGGGTATCTGAAAACATCATAGCGGACCTGGCGGAAAACATCGCTGAAGCCGAAGGCGCCTCTTATGTCATGTATACCGGACTGGAATATACCAAAAGCGGCGTTCAGAACATCCGGGCGGTCATGGTCCTGTGGGCATTGGCCGGTCAGCTGGACGTACCCGGAGGCCGCTGTTTTCTAGGGCAGGACAGAATGATCCCCTTGAACAGAAGCCGGCAGCTGGAAACGCCCGGGTTTGACCGGTCGATTGCCGGGGGCAAGTTTCCGGTCTATTCCCACTTCTGCGGCGGCGAGCCCCACGCCAATCTCCTGCCGCAGGCGATCGTTGAAGGCGATCCCTACAAAATCAGATCCTTGTTTGTTCTGGGCGCCTCCCTTATAACATCCTGGCCAACCCCCGAACGCTGGCGCAAAGCCCTGTCCGATCTGGAATTTTTGGTTTGCATTGATCTGCAGCTGACAGCCGACGCGGCTTATGCCGACATCGTGCTGCCCGCCGCGACCGCCTTTGAGCAGGAATCCTACTGCTATTATGGAAATGCCATCCGTTTCCGGGAAAGAATGATCGCCCCCGTGGAACAGGCCCGGCCCTGTTACGACATCCTGGCGGAACTGGCGCAACGACTGGGGTACGGCGATTTGTATCCGCAAAGCACAAAAGAACTGATGGACTATGTCCTGGGCGAATCCGGTTTTACCTTTGATGACATGATGAATGCGGACCGGTATGTGCTGCGGATGCCCGGCCGCCCCATGGAATATCAAAAATGGGAAAAGGGGTTGCTGCGAAAGGACGGTCAACCGGGATTCGACACCCCTTCGGGAAAATTCGAGATCGGTTCGACCACCCTTGAAGATTATGGATATGACGCTATTCCCCGGTATGAAGAATCCGATGAGACACCGGCCAGCCGACCGGATCTGCTTGGCAAATATCCCTTAATCCTGGGTACCGGTCCCTTCAAGCCGGACATGAAATCCTGTTTCCGGGCCATACCGCGCTTCATAGAAAAATATCCCTGCCCGCTGATTGAGATCAACCCGGCCGACGCCGAAGAACGCGGTATCAATACCGGCGATCCCGTCAGCGTCAAAACCGTCCGTGGCGCCATTATCATGCAGGCCATGGTGACCGACACCATCATGCCCGGTTTTGTCTACGCCCAGGTGGGCGGCGGCGGGCCGCTCGGCCCGGAGGCCTGGCAACAGGCCAACGCGAATACGCTGACCGATCTGGATCAGTTTGATCCGATCTCCGGCTTTCCCGTCTATAAGACCCTGTTGTGCCAGGTCAAAAAAAAACGCCGTAAACGCAAGGGCATCGCCGTTCAAGACCCGTCCCTGGGATGCGTGGGCTGATTCGGAACTGAATATTTCATCGGGAACTGAAAACCGGAAAAACAACCGATTTGCCGATTTTCTTATTTAGGCTTAGCGGCAATATCCTTGTGCTTTAACCATTTCCAGTATCTGACATTCTTTTAAGGCACATGCCTTTTTCGCATCTTCACACCCTGAAGTTAAATTACCCAGTTTAAAATATACACAAGCCCGGTTTTTGTAAGCCTCGGCGAAGTTCTTTTTAAGACTGATGGCTTTGCTGTAGTCTCTGATAGCCAATTGATTGTTGTTCACATAATCGTAAAGAACGCCCCTGTTGTTGTATGCGTTCGCAAAATTTAAATTCAGCGTAATGGCTCGATTAAAATCATCAAGAGCTTTCTGATACTGGCACTCTTTCAAGTAAATAATTCCCCTGTTATTGTACGCATTGGCATAATAAGGATTTATCAGCAAAGCCTGGTTATGATGATAAAGCGCTCTTGCAATCTCGCCTTTATTTTTGTAAGCGACGCCCAGTTTATCATGAGCCATATAGTTATTTTCCGTCACCATAACCGCGTGGCGGAAAAGTTCTATGCTGTTTTTCCAATAACCGCATTGTATCCAGGTTAGAATCGCCAAACTAAAAAGTATTGCTGCTGAAAACGTAAACAAAATCGTTCCCCGGATTTTTTTGCGTCGAAATAAAAACGCCCCCCCCCAGGAAAGCATGATAGCAATGCCGATAGAAGGTAGATAAGTATAATGGTCGGTCACCAGTGCATTGGTCGGCACTATTCCGATGACCGGAATTAATGTTCCCAAAAACCAAAACCAGCCCACAAATAAAAACGGCCATTTCCTGACTGTGTAAAGAACAACAAAAGTTATTCCGATCAAGATAAAACCGGAAAATAAAATATGCCATAAGCGGAAATCAACGTGGTAATAAGAAAGTGTTAAATCCACCGGCCGGAATGTCTTTCCAAGGTATATAACATAGGCAACAACGGCGTTGGAAATACGTGAAAGAAAGGACGGATAAGTCGTACCGGCTTTATATTGGGCCAGGAAAGTTATGATACTTAATAAAATCGACAGGAGGAAAAACGGCGTTTTTTCTTTGATCAGTCTTCCAGCTGAATGGAATACCTGCTTTTTTTCCATCAATACGTTGTCCCACCGCCCTAGAGGCCAGTAATCAATAATCAAAAAGACAAAAGGCAGGGTGACCATCATGGATTTGGACAGAAGGCTTAAACAAAATAAGAACAAACATATGATATATCTATAAAAATTGTTTTTCTGCACATAAAAAGCATAAGCGTATAAACTGGCCATTCCAAAAAACAAACTTAACACATCTTTTCGTTCGGATGCCCATGCCACCGATTCTACCCGCAGAGGATGAAGAGCAAAAAAAGCGGCGGCAAAAGCCGATGACCAGATGTTGTTAGTTGTTTTATTTAAAAAGAGAAACAGAAAGATAACAGATCCAATATGCAGCAACAGACTGATTATATGATGGCCGGAAGGATTGGCTCCGAACAGTTTCCAGTCCAGCATGTGAGAAATAATCGTTAGTGGGACCCAGTTTTTTTCAACAACGGCTGTAAATGCCCATCTGATACTTTTCGAATTGATTCCTGATTTAATAAAATAATTATCAGTGATGTAACCGGTGTCATCAAAACAGATAAAATCATTACCTGCTATCCGTCCAAAGGCGACAAAATTAGCAACAATTAGCAGTATAATTATGAGGTAAGTATATTTATTATTCATAGACCTTAATGCACGATTGTCAGAATACCAGCAAAAGGAGTCTTTTCTTCTTATCCGTATTTTTTCATTTAAACCGGCAATTCACGCAGAGACTAATTCACCTAACTTATTATGATGATGAACCAAGCGTAAAACGTTTTTTAAGGCGAGTAAAACAAAAAGAAGAAAAGCTGACTAAACCTTATTCATCCGTTTTCAATACCGCAAGGAAAGCGGACTGGGGAATGGCCACCTTGCCCACGGTCTTCATCCGCTTCTTACCCTTTTTCTGCTTCTCCAGGAGCTTGCGCTTACGGCTGATATCCCCGCCGTAGCATTTGGCGGTCACGTCTTTTCGCAGCGGTGAAATGGTTTTTCGGGAGATGATCTGTGAACCGATGGCACCCTGGATAGCAACCTTGAACATCTGCCGGGGGATCTCGTCCCGGAGCCTTTCGCAGATCTGACGGGCCCTTTCTACAGATTTGCTGCGGTGGATCAGTTGTGAAAAAGCGTCCACCTTTTCACCGTTGAGCAGAATATCAACTTTGACCAGGTCGGCTTCCCGGTAGTCCTTGACCTCATAATCAAAAGAGCCATACCCCTGGGTAACCGTCTTCAGCCGATCATAAAAGTCATAAACCACTTCGGCCAGGGGCAGCTCGAAAATCATTTCCAGCCGGTTGCCGGTCAGGTAGTGATAGGTGGTATTGATTCCCCGCCTTTCCAGGCAGAGATTCATGACCGCCCCCATGTAACGGTCCGGTGTCATGATCGAAGCCCGGATATACGGTTCCCGGGTGAGCTCGATTCTGGTCGGATCCGGATAGGCATCCGGATTGTCGATAAACTCGACGCTGCCGTCATGAAGCGTGATTTCAAAACGAACCGACGGTGCGGTTACAATCATGGAAATATCATATTCCCGCTCCAAACGCTCCTGAACGATTTCCAGGTGCAGCAAGCCCAGAAAACCACAGCGGAATCCGAAACCCAGGGCAGCAGAGGTGGTTTTCTCAAACACCAGCGAGGCATCGTTCAACTGGAGTTTGTCCAGGGCGGTGGCCAGTTCCTCATAATCATCCGAGGCAATGGGGAATAGGGAAGAAAAGACCATGGGCTTGGCTTCTTTAAAACCCGGCATGGGTGCCGCGCATCGATTTTTCTTCAATGTAATGGTGTCCCCGGAACGGGTGTCGCTGACGGTCTTGATACCGGCAATGATATAACCGACCGCTCCGGCGGAAAGCTGCTTGACCGGTTTGCGCGTAATCTGAAAAATACCGACCTCCTCCACCTTGTGAACCGCTCCGGTTGACATGAGCAGAATCTCGTCCCCGGCCTTGACCGTACCGTCAAACAGGCGGCAGTGAATGACCGTGCCGCGATAATCATCATAATGGGAGTCAAAAATCAGGGCCCGCAACGGTGCCCCGGGGTCGCCCTGGGGCGACGGTAACCGGTGAATAATGGCTTCCAGGACCGCCTCTATACCGATATTGGCCTTGGCCGAAATCTGCAGGGCCATAGCGGAATCCAGGCCCAGGTCATCTTCGATTTCCTCCAGTACCCGGTCCACATCCGCTGCCGCAAGGTCTATCTTGTTAATCACCGGAATAATTTCCAGGTCATGTTCCAGTGCCAGGTAAAGGTTGGCCATGGTCTGTGCTTCCACGCCCTGACTGGCATCAATCAGCAGCAGCGCCCCTTCGCAGGAAGCAATGGCGCGGGATACTTCATAGGAGAAATCCACATGCCCGGGGGTATCGACAAAATTCAAAGTATACAGCTTGCCGTCTTTGGCCCGGTATGGCAAAAGCACGGTCTGGCTTTTGATGGTAATGCCCCGTTCTTTTTCGATGTCCATACTGTCAAGTATCTGGTCATGGAAATCCCTGGCCGAGACCAGTTCCGCTGTTTGAATAAACCGGTCACTTAAAGTCGATTTGCCATGATCGATATGCGCGATAATGGAAAAATTTCGAATCTCTTTCATTATGGTACTCTCGTAAAAAGTCAAAATTTGGATGGCAAAGTAAAAAGTTCAAGATCAAGGCGCGCAAATCCTGAGGAATGCAGCGTACATGGGAGTACGTGAAATTCCGAAGGATGCAGCGCAACGAAGATATTGGACTTTTTACGAATCCATCTCATCTGGTCATTACCTTTAAATACAGATCACCCGTTGTTCCATCGGCCCTTCTTTTACCAAGTCCGGCCAGCCGCAAGGTTGAGCCGGGTTTGATGCCGGCCGGCACTTTTACCCGGTAAAGCCGGGATTGAAAACCCCAGGGAATATTTACGGTTTTAGTGGTTCCGGTCAGCGCTTCCACACTGGTAATGGTGATATTCCCATACAGATCGTCATCATTGGCGCCGCCGCCGGGGCGGATCACTTGCAGGCGGGGCGTCGTCTTTTTCGAAACCGCTTGCCGGTATCGGTTTTCAGAAATTTTCTCCGGACCGACACTGAAAAATTTTAAAAATGCTATCCCGGCGACAAATCCGCCCACATGGGCCCACCAGGCGACTCCGGTAGCGCCGGCAGTCGTGGATGCGGCGTTCAGCAATTGAATGACAAACCATACTCCAAGCAGAAAAAAAGCCGGGATTTCAATAAAAAGCGGGATAAAAAAAAGCGGCACCAGGGTCAGCACTCTGGCATGGGGGAACAGCACCAGGTAAGCGCCCATCACGCCGGCGATAGCCCCGCTGGCGCCCACGATGGGAACGGGCGAGCCGAGATTCAGCATCAGATGAGCCAGGCCGGAGGCTAATCCGCACCCGAGATAAAATATCAGGTATCGTGCCGGTCCCAGCCGGTCCTCGATATTGTCACCAAAAATATACAGGAACCACATATTTGAGAGCAGATGCCAGAACCCGCCGTGCAGAAACATATAAGAAAAAAGCGGGATAATCTTCACCTGTGCCGGCACCAGGCCGAAATGATGAAAAAAGGCCTCCCTGCTGGCGCCGTAAAACAGCTCCAGAACGTAAACAATTATACAGACCGCAATAATCGTGTTGTTGACGACAGGATGGGTTTCCGAAGGGTTAATGTCACGAATCGGTATCATGCTATCTCATTTGATAAGCGCGGCTGATTGACCACACCGGTCAGGCACCGGAATCAATGCGCATGCTCAGGTCAACAGCCCTGGCCGAATGGGTCAGGAATCCGGCGGAAATAATATCCGCGCCCGCTTCTGCAATTTCCCGCAGGTGCTGTTTATCCACGGAACCGGACACCTCTACCATGGCCCGGCCGTTAATCCGTTTAACGGCCTCCCTGATCTGCGGCAGGTCCATGTTGTCCAGCATAATCACATCCGCTCCAGCGGCAACAGCCTCGTCCACTTCTTCAAATGTGGCGGTCTCCACTTCAATTCGAACCAGGTGGTGCGTATACGCCCGTGCCCGTTGTACGGCCTGGGAAATCCCGCCACAGGCAACAATATGGTTATCCTTGATTAAAACGCCATCAAACAGACCGATACGATGATTGTGCGCCCCGCCGACACGGACAGCGTATTTTTCAAGCATCCGCAATCCCGGCAGGGTCTTGCGGGTATCCACCAGCCGGGCGCCGGTTCCCTTTAACATGTCAACCCAGGAACGCGTCAGGGTGGCGATTCCGGAAAGGTGTTGCAGAAAATTCAGGGCTGTTCTTTCCGCCTTGAGGATTGCGGCCAGATCACCGCTGACCTCAAACACCCTGGTTCCGGCGTCTATGGCAGCACCGTCACGACAGAGCGCGGTAAACGTCACCCGGGGATCCAGAAGCAAAAAAACCCTGCCGGCCACTTCAAGACCGGCCAGGACCAGTGCTTCCTTGGCCACAACATAACCGTGCCCTTCTGTGTTTTCCGGGATCAGGGCATCGGTCGTAATATCGCCTGTGCCGATATCTTCCCGCAAGGCGCTTTCGATAACGATATCAATATTCATATCCATCATGGCGCAATACCCATTAATTTATCAAGGGTTGCCTGGAGCTTATCTTTCCTGTCCAGCAGTGCCTGGTTGTTCTCCCGGGCCTTTTCAATCACGTTTTCCGGTGCTTTTTTCAAAAAATCACTGTTGTTCAGTTTTTTAAACGTCGCTTCGATGTCCCGGCTGATTTTAGTCATCTCTTTTTCAATGCGTGCTTTTTCCTTGTCAACATCGATAACCCCTTCCAGCAGGACATAAACCGTGGCATCCTTAACGACCGATGTAGCTGCAAATTTCGGTTTTTCCGCTGAAGGCAACACGTCAAACGAGCCCAGCCGGGCCAGGTTCATAATCATGTCCCGGTTGGCGTGTATCTGATCGCGAATGGTATCACTATCGACATGAACCAGCACATCCAGACTTTTTCCCGGGGAGATGTTCATCTCTCCGCGGACATTCCGGATACCCGTTATCACATCCATGACCAGTGCCATCTCGGATTCCGCGTCCGGATCCTTTTGTAAACCATTGGCCGATTCCGGTGACGGCGGAAATTCGGCTTTCATTATCGAACCTTCGGTACCCGGCAGAATCTGCCATATTTCCTCGGTAACAAAAGGAATGAACGGATGAAGCATGATCAGCATGTCCCGCAGCACCCGCCACAGAACACGTTTTGAAGCCGCCATCCGGATTTCGCTCTTGTTCCCATAAAGATCCGGCTTAACCGCTTCCAAGTACCAGTCACAGAATTCGTGCCATGAAAAGCGGTATAACGCCCCGGCCCCTTCATTGAAGCGATAATGATCCAGGGCATCGGTCACTTCTTCACGCACGGTTGCCAGTCTTGACAGGATCCACCTGTCGGCCAGGCTGAGATTATCCAGTTCTCCATCAGCACAGGCATCATCTATATGCATCATGGAAAAACGGGCGGCATTCCACAGTTTGTTAATAAAATGGCGGTAGCCCTCGATCCTGTTCTCGGACAGCTTGATGTCGCGGCCCTGGGCAGCAAAGGCGGCCAGTGTAAAACGCAGGGCGTCGGCACCATGAACGTCGATGACGGTGATGGGATCGATCACGTTCCCGGTGGATTTGCTCATTTTTTTACCGTCTTTATCCCGGACCAGGGCATGAATATAGACGTCTCGAAAAGGCACGTCCTCCATAAAATGAAGCCCCATCATCATCATACGGGCAACCCAGAAAAACAGAATATCGAATCCGGTCACCAGAACACTGGTCGGGAAGTAGGTTTTCAGCAACGGTGTGGTATCCGGCCACCCCAGAGTGGAAAAAGGCCACAAGGCCGAACTGAACCAGGTGTCCAGGACATCCTCATCCTGTCTCAAGGCATTGTTTCCGCAGGCGGTACACGTCTCCGGGGCCTCTTCAGCCACGATTTCCTGCCCGCACTGGTCGCAATACCAGGCAGGGATACGATGTCCCCACCAGATCTGACGGGAAACACACCAGTCCCGGATATTGTCCATCCATTCATAGTATGTTTTTTCCCAGTGTTCCGGAACGATCATTGTCTTTCCGTTTTTGACCGCCCTGGTGGCTACTTCCGCCAGTGGCTTGACATTGACAAACCACTGTTTGGACAGATTCGGCTCGACCACGGTATGGCAACGATAGCAGGTACCCACGCTGTGGGTCAGGTCTTCGACTTTTTCCAGCAGGCCTTCTTCTTGTAGCGCAGCCACAACCGCCTTGCGACAAGCAAAACGGTCCAGTCCCGCAAACCGATCGCCGGCTTCGGGTGTCATTTTTCCCGTTTCATCAATGACTTTAACCATGTCCAGGTCATGTTTGCGCCCCAGTTCAAAGTCATTGGGGTCATGAGCGGGCGTGACCTTTAAGGCGCCGGTACCGAATGAAATATCCACGTAACTGTCCTCGATGACCGGTATGATTCGGTCGGTCAGAGGCAAACGGACTTTCCGTCCGGCTGAACCGGCATATCGCTTGTCTTCCGGATGCACGGCCACCGCCGTGTCTCCCAGCATGGTTTCCGGCCGGGTCGTGGCCACGACAAAGCCCTTTCCCCCGTCATGTGCGGGATAACGGATATGGTACAGTGCACCGTTCTGCTCCTCATGCTCGACTTCAATATCAGCCAGGGCGGTGTGGCATCGGGGGCACCAGTTGATCAGATACTCACCCCGGTAAATCAATCCTTCCTGGTAAAGCCGGACAAAAACCGTCCGGACAGCCCGGGAAAGGCCTTCGTCCATGGTAAACCGCTCCCGGTCCCAATCACAGGAAGCACCCAGTCGTTTCAACTGCCGGATAATCCTGCCGCCATAGTCCCGGCGCCATTCCCAGACACGGTCAATAAATTTTTCCCGGCCCAGGTCGTGCCGACTCTTTTTTTCTTCCCGCAACTGTCGTTCAACCACGTTCTGAGTGGCGATACCGGCATGATCCGTCCCGGGCATCCAGAGCACGTTATCCCCGAAAAGCCGCCGATAACGACACAGAATGTCCTGGAGTGTAATATTAAGGGCATGCCCCATATGCAGCATGCCGGTTACATTGGGCGGCGGGATAACAATTGCGTAGCACCGGCTGTCGCCGGGGTCATCCGGCGCGGCGAAAAGTTTTTCACGTTCCCAGAAATCATACCACCGCTGTTCGACACCTGTCGGGTCATAACCTTTGTCAAGCAAGTTGGACGTCATTTTTCAAAAACTCCATATATCGTCTTTTAAGGATCTTCCATTCATTATCAAAGGTGATATTAATAAAAAAGGGATTATTAAAAAATCCCTCTTGGTTTTCAATGCTTTTATGATTTTTTTAAAATGAAATACTCAGTGTGTGTCCGGCAACGGCTGTATGAACATCCAAAAAGGCGGGATTATTCGTCTCCTGACAATAATTTAGAAAGCTTGTCGATTTCCTGCCGAATGGTTTTTTCTACCATTTGTTCGATCATTTTTTCGAGCTTCTCTGCATATGTTTCCCTGATGGCCCGAACCAGGGCGTCTTCGAGTTGCTGTTCGGAAACAAGACCGGCCCCGGCCTCGATGATCTGTTTTTTCACACCTTCATGCCAGGCATGGATGGTTTCCGATTCAAAATCCGTGGGGATATCTATTTCCCGGCGATTATGTACACGCGCCGAGACTTTCCCTGTTTCCATAATTTTCTTCACATCGGCTTCGGCTTCAGAAAGTTCAAAGGCGGTTTCCAGTTCGTTTTCCAGGGAGTTCGAGAATTCACCATTTTCAGCGGCAGGTTCAGTCTCCTGCTTTCTGTGCTCTCGAGACGGGATCTTGCTGTCCAGACCGCCGGCCGTGATATCCTCGAGTTCAACCGTTTCCGTTAATTCAAGTAACTGATCATCTTCCGGTGCAACCGCAGCTGTTTCTTCTTCAGGCACGTCTTCGTCTCTAATGCCCCCGACTGTTTCCGGTATGCCTTCTTCTTCTGCTGATGCCTCAATTGCTTCTTCTGAGAACAGGCTGTCTTCAGTTAAGTCAAACAGCTCATCGCCGGACGGGCCTTCGGCTTTAACCACCTCTTGGGCTTTTTCACCAAGAATATCCTCAACCGAGATGGTTTTATCGCATTGTTGGTCATCTATTTCTTCGGCCTCATCATCCAGACCATCCATATCATCAAAGGTCAATTCGGTGGTCTCCGACATTTTCAGCAATTCATCATCGTCCTCCGCGCTCCCTTCATCAAAAAACGCGTCTTCATCAAAATCATCAATATCCTCGGTCATGTCCAGCAGATCTTCATCTTCTTCCGACAAGCCCAGCAGCTCTTCATCTTCGTCATCATCATAAGCAGCAAGGCTGTCTTCATCTTCGACGTCGATCGTAATTTCACGCAGATCGAGGAATTCTCCGGGCACCTCTTCTTCAGTCAGACCGGCATCAACCGCAGGAATCGGCCCGGTTTCTTCATTGGCCGTGATTGGTACCGCCACCTTATCGGCAACGTCCGTCAACTCCAGTACGTCTTCAGCGTCGTCGGTCAGTTCCAGCACATCCTCATCCGCCGAATCTTCAAGTTGAATCGCTTCCTCTTCTTCGCCTTCTTCAAGATCCAGGGTATCTTCATCATCCCCGGTCAAATCCAGAATATCTTCTTCGGTTTCGTCCGTAAGCTCAAAAACATCTTCATCTTCAGCATCGTCGGTCAGTTCCAGCACATCCTCATCCGCCGAATCTTCAAGTTGAATCGCTTCCTCTTCTTCGCCTTCTTCAAGATCCAGGGTATCTTCATCATCCCCGGTCAAATCCAGAATATCTTCTTCGGTTTCATCCGTAAGCTCAAAAACGTCTTCATCTTCAGCATCGTCGGTCAGTTCCAGCACATCCTCATCTTCTGCGTCATCCGTCAATTCCAACACATCGTCTTCGGCTTCATCACTTAATTCCAGAATATCATTTTCGTCCTGAATTTCATCGCTCAGTTCCAGAATATCCGACTCGTCTTCCGCTTCATGATTCAACTCCAGGACATCTTCTTCGGCATCATCCATCAATTCCAGCACATCATCGTCTTCGGCATCATCCGTCAAATCCAGGACGTCGTCTTCGTCTTCAACTGTATCGGTCAGCTCTAGCAGGTCTTCCGCTTCATCCTCTTCATCGGTCAAGTCAAAAACGTCCTCATCCGTTTCCGAGGCTCCCGACAAATCAATGGCATCCAGTTCATCGTCTTCGTCATTGACAATATCATTAATAGAAATCGTCTCTTCATCTTCAGGCGATCCGACAACAATGGTTCGTTCCGTCATCTCGAGGATTTCAAGATCATCGTCCGTAGCCATTATGTCACTTATAGGTTCCGGCTTCTTTTTATCGGATTTTTTATCGTTTGCCATGTTTCCCCCTAAAGGTGGCATTTTCAAACACAGTCTTCTCGCAGGTCATAACAGTGACCACCTGAGAAGAGCGGAAACTATAGGATGCGAATGTATTACCCGCTTCCCGACTTCCCCCTGACAAAAAAATATAATAAGTTAAACAATATTAATACCGTTTATCACACAATATGTCAAGGTATTTGGCGCCTTAAAACCATCCCCCCCCGGGGGAGTCGTCGGCTTATTCAGTGAATGCCCTTTTCAACTTTAAATAGTGTCGTTTTTCTCCGGTAATAGATGAACATGCCTTTAAATAACAAGCGCTTTGAATTTTATTGAACAACTGGTAAAATTAAAATTAATACTTTATTACCGGATATGTAATAATCAAAATATTTAATAAAGGCGCCCTTAATGAGACGTTTTTTTATCAACCAGCCGGCTGCTCCCGGAACTTTGTATACCATACCCCATCCGGACGCCAATCACATCAGCAACGTACTTCGAATGAAAACCGGTGATGAAATATGGCTGTTTGACGGCCAGGGTTATGAATTTAAGGCGCGGGTCAACGACATTGCCGGCAACGGGGTAACCGTCGAGATAATCGATCGTTTGTTCTGTCCGTCGGAATCACCCGTGCGTCTCACCGTCGGGCAGGCGGTTTTAAAACACAAAAAACTCGACACCACCCTCAGGCAGCTGACCGAACTGGGTATTGACGGTTGGATACCGGTCAACACGGAACGATCCGTTTCAAAAATCGATAACAAAAAAGAAAACGCAAAAATCGCGCGGTGGCAAACCATTATCCAGGAATCGGTCAAGCAATGCCAGCGGGGACAGATTCCCATTGTTTATCCGCCGGTTAACTTCCCGGAAGCCCTTTCTCTGAGTCGAAATCATGACATTAATATCATTTTCAGCGACAAGAACGGAGAACCTCTTGACCGGATAAAGACCCGTATCCATTGCCCCGGAGCATCTATTTTCCTTCTACTGGGTCCTGAAGGCGGATTCACGCCCCGGGAAATAGCCTCGGCCAGGCAGCATGGTTTCATTTCAGCCGGTTTGGGCCCGCGCATCCTTAAAGCGGATACCGCCGCCATTGCGGCCTGCGCCATTCTCCAGACTCTTTTTGGCGATATGGGAAAAAACGATCAATCTTCCTAATTATTTCTCTTGACAAAGCAGCGCCTTTCAAATTATTAACACATTTAATTGCCTGGGCCGAGGTAGCTCAGTCGGTAGAGCAGGGGACTGAAAATCCCCGTGTCGGCAGTTCGATTCTGTCCCTCGGCACCAGCAATAAATATAACTATATCAATGGCTTACTTCAAAGTAGCGGTAAGCCATTTTCATTGGTGCCCTGCCCCGTGTGTGAAAAATATTCGGGCTTGTGAAAATAGGCAAACGATCAACTCTCGCACAGACTTTATTTCTTTAATCATTTCAAGCTAACCTTGTATTTTGCAAAAGCAACTAGATCGGAGTATGTGATCTTTTATCCCCGGATCCGACTGTTCAGTCACCCCCTGAACATGTAGCGGAAAAGACTGACGTCTGAGAACATTTCACCCAAAACGATTAAAAATCACTTCACATAAATCGACAAAAATTCTTTTATAAACAGCACAACCTTAAAGTGAATTCAAATATGTTTGAATGATTTTTTGTGATCCGACGCCACAACTGATAATTGACCTGAAGGCCTCTTCAGCCGAAACAGAAACCGGATGGACAAATTCTTTTTTTAAATGAAAAATATAACCGGTTGTCGGGTTGGGGCCGGTGGGGACAAAAACGGTATAAGTTCCATCTGGATGCTGTTCCGTTATAAATCCCGTCATTAACGTATTGTTTTCAAATGCGCGGACCATTGCCACAGACGAGAACGGCAGCCTGCCTTTTCCCAGAAACTGCATAACCGTTGTTTTTATCAAGGCGTATCCCGGCGCTCTGCTCATTATCCGTTTTTCAAAATTCTCCTGAATAAAAGTCCCTAATTTTGTCTTAACCAGAATACCGACCAGAAAACATCCGGTTAATATCAGCATTACGGCAAAGATGTCGGCTACAACTTCCATGAGATGAAAATGGGAAACCAGTAAGGTGGTAAAAGGCTGAATCAGGTTCGTGATTAACCTGAACAGCCACATAAATACAAAAATAAAAAGCGCCAGCGGCATGACGACCACAACACCACCAAGAATGGATGTCGTGACAAACGATTTTAGATTACCCATTTCAAGCCGCCTGTTTCCGCAATTGATCCGCTAAATAATTGATAACTCATTGAATCCCCTTCCTACGATATTCGCTTTTGATTTCACAAAAATCGTTAAAAGACTGTATTCATACAGTTAATTAGCTTTTCGATTTCGACTGTTGCTATGCCGGAATTGATATCGGACATGGCATAGGGAATGACCAGTTCGTTATTATGAATTATCGCACCGCAGGAATAAACGACATTGGGTACATATCCCTCGCGTTCTTTCTCATGTGGGGCAAGTAACGGCTCATCAAGACGGGCGATAATTTTTGAAGGTTTATCAAGATCAAGCAGCATGGCGCTGATGCAATATTGACGCATAGGCCCGACACCGTGGGTGAGCACGAGCCAACCTTTGTCGGTCTCCAGGGGGGAACCGCAGTTACCGATCTGAAAGAACTCCCAGGGATATTCAGGTTCCTGGATGATTTGGGACTTCTGCCAGAAATGGATGTTATCTGAGAACATGATATGATTATTTTCACCGTCCTGGCGTGAGAGCATCACATAACGGCCGTTAATTTTCCGCGGGAAAAGTGCCATGCCTTTATTTTGTACGGCTTTGCCGTTGAGTGTGAGAATGTTGAATGTGATGAAATCTTTGGTTTCAATCAACTGCGGTAAAATCGTAATGCCATTATAAGCGGTATAGGTAGCATAGTAAATGACCTCTCCGTTGTCATTGAAAAATTGCACGAACCGGGCATCTTCAATACCCCTGCTTTCGTTTTTTGAAACGGGAAAGATCACCCGTTCGGATATGGGATGATCGGGGTGAAAGCTCACCTCGTAATTGGAATCCGCAAGCCAGCACATGACCTCGAAGGTTCTGTTCTGGAACGCTTCAGAAAATAGCGGCTTTGTGCGAAGTTGTTTGATTATCTCTATTAATTCATTATAAGTAAAATCCTCCGGCAGCTGGTTAAGAATATGGGCGGTTATCTCATTGGCGGCCCCCATCTCGTTAAGTTTTCGTTGGAACGGATTGCGTTTGTAAACCGCGTCTACCTGGAGATCCGGGGTTTCCACAAAATCACTGATCGGGTCGAAGAAGAATTTGTTGTTTCGGTCAAGGATACCGCTACGAAAGACAATGGACGAAATATGGCCTTCGCCGGTTGCCCGCAGACTCATGACAAAACGCAGGCTGCCTTTTTTCAAGTGGCTCTGATCAGGATGGGGGATGATGGAAGGGTTAAAAAGGGCTGCCGATTCAATGGAGTATTCCTTTGTAAAGTAAGCGCCGATGAGCGCCTTTTGGACATCGCTGAGGATTGTTTTCTGGGGAATATAATCCTTCACCTCCGTTAAGTGCTGCTCAAAAATGTGTTCGATATTTTCGTGTCGTCCGGAAAAGTCGGCCATTATTTGTGAGATTAAATTATTAGCCGTTGTTTCAGGCAAGCTCATTATCCGGGCAATTATTTTTGCTATACGATACCCTTCTTCGGGAACATTAAGCTGAGTGATCACCCGTGAGGTATCCCCTGTGATCTTAATCGCCTTTCTTTTAACGTTCAGCTTCTGATTCATTTTTACCTGCATATACGCTGTGTCCTTATTGTTGGTTGAATTTTTATAAAATAATTTACAACGGCGGCCGGGAAGCCGTGAGACAAAGCGAAACCAGATCTTCAATCACGGCTGTGCCAACGCACATGACCGTATCTGCGCCGCCCCAGTATATTTTCACCGTACCGTCCTTTTCCGGAACAGCACCGCAGGTAAAAACCACATTGGGGACATAACCAGTTGTCTCCCAGGGATCTTCAGGCTGCAATATCCATTGATCGGAAACACCGATGATCTTGGCTGGATCATCAAGGTCATGCAGGGCCGCGCCGAGTCGATACACGGCTCCGGCCATTGTTTTAAAGACGCCATGATAAATATGAAGCCAGCCCTGGCCGGTTTTAAACGGCGGCGCGCCGGGTCCGATTTTCATTTCATCCCAGTGATAGGCCAGCGGCCTCATAATTACCCGGGAATTGCCCCAGTGCATCAGGTCCGGAGAATATGAAATCCAGATCGACCAGGGCAAAATTTCCGAATGCGGCCGGTCCAGGCGCGCATAGCGGCCGCCGAACTTTTCAGGAAAAATGACCACGTTGCGAAGGTCTGCCTGGGTGATCAGGGCAATACGTTCCACTGTTTCAAAATCCCGGGTGCGCGCCAGGGCAATCCGCACGCCGTGACGGGAATAGGCGCTATAGGTCAGCAGGTACTCATCCTCTACCGGCGAAATCCTCAGGTCTTCGACGCCGAACGCTTCATATTCGGCAAAGACCCTGTCTGTTGAAGGTATCAGAAAGGGTTCGGGATGAACCGTAAATGAAAATCCATCCTCGCTGTCGGCCCTGCCAATAATGGAACGCCCGTTCATCAGATGGGATCTGAAAAGCATGATGTAACGATCATTGTGTTTGACAACGCCGGCGTTGTGGACAGTCGCAACCGGATACGGCACATCTTTTCGGGTCAGGATGGGGTTCTTTTTAAAACGAGTTATTATTGGGTTCTGGATTTTCAAAGGGGTCTATCCTGTAAAATCATTTCATAGAGGTTTATGTATTCATCAACCATGCGATCGACCGTGAAATGCCGTTCAACATGGCGACGGCAGTCTGCACGGTCAATCTCTTCAATATGTTCAACCGCCTTAATGGCCTCGTTTACATTGTCGACCAAAAAACCGTTTTTTCCGTTTTCAATCAATTCAGGCATACTGCCCCTGTCAAAGGCGATCACGGGCGTACCGCAGGCCATGGATTCGATAACGGACAGACCAAAAGGCTCATCAAATTGTATGGGGTGCAACAGCGCGCGCGCGTTGCCGAGCAGCCGGTTTCGCTCAACCGGTCCGACGCTGCCGACATAAACCACCATATTATTGTCGATGTGAGGGGCGACATACTGATCATAGTAAGCCTCGTCCTGGATAATACCTGCCAGTATCAGTTTTTTATGGCAGGCCCTGGCGATTTCGATCGCTTGCCGCACGCCCTTGTCATGGTGAATGCGCCCAAAAAAAAGCAGATAATCATCCGGAGCAGACTGAAAATCAAACTGCCTGATGTCAATGCCATGATGAATGGTTCTGATATAATCCAGATCCGGCGACCGGTCGGCATCGCTGATGGAAACATAGTAAGTTTTACCGTTGTACTTTTTATAAACAGGCAAAATCCCGGGCGATGAAAAGCCGTGAATGGTGGTCACCACCGGGGTGGTGGTCAGGCCGGTATACGTCAGCGGCAGAAAATCAAAATTGTTATGGATAATGTCAAACTTGTCGGCATGATCAAATAGTTCTGAAATGTGCAGGCACTCCCAGACTTTTGGTATGAGTGAGCGGTCTTCCTCATAGCCCCGCGGACAGACGGCTTGCAGCGTGCCGCTGGTCTTTGAATCCGCGGTCGCGAACAAGGTGACCTCATGACCGCGTGTTACCAGCCCTTCGGTTAAAAGGGAAGCCACGCTTTCCCAGGGGCCATAATGACGTGGGGGCGTTCGCCAGGCAATGGGTGAGAGCATCGCGATGTGCATGGCTGATCCTTTACCTAATTGGCTTTCGAGAACGATGCCGATTTAAGGACTTCGTCGGCATAGAGATGCTGCAAAGATATCAGCGACAGCAGCCAGGCAAGGGACGATTCAGCACCCTCATTCTGGTTAATGCCGTCCGCCATCAAGCCATCCCGGCAGCCGCCGGTCTTGGGATCATAGAGCGGCATATTCAGGTCATTTTGTCCGAGAAACCAGTTAAAACACATGACGGCGTTGTCGAACCAGGTGTGGTCACGGGTGATATTAAACGCTTCAATACAGGCTTCAATCATGGCATTGGCTTCGACGGGCTGCTGGTCGAAACGTGCTCTATGACCGCCTTTTTCATACCATCCGTTGCTGCCGATGGGCACAAAGTGATTATCTTCGGTTTGGATGGCAAGCAGCCACTTGAGGGCGTTAAGTCCCATATCGATCATGTCGCTTCTTTGCATCCTTTTGCCGGACACCAGCAGGGCTTGGGGCAGTTTGCCGTTAGCATAGTTCAACGCGTTTTCAAGCCAGGGCCAATCGACTGTTCCATTGTGTACGAACTGATTAAAAAGTCTGTCGGCAAGTGCGTCACGGACCCTGCGCACATCACTGTCGCCGGAAAATTTATGCAGGTAAGCATTTATGCCTACTAGAGAAAAAGCCATAGCGCGAGGCGAATAAAAACCCTCGGCCGCTCTCAACGCCTTGTTGAAAAGGGTTGTGCTCATTGCCAGATGCCCTGGATCGTCGAGAAAAGCCACTGCTTTACCCAGACACCAGATCGCCCTGCCATGGGCATCCTCTGATCCGACATCCTCCATCCACTGCCGTGAATACGTCATGAAATTGCGAAAGCGCCCATTCTTTTCATTATAAGCATACAGAAGAAATCCAAGATAATGGCCGCTTAGAGAATCAAGTCCAAAACCGTTTGTCGGCAGGTATTTCTGTCCCATTGCGACAACCAGCAGGGCTCTGGCATTATCATCGGTGCAATAGCCATGAGCGCGATCAGGAATGGTATGGTTGGCATGTTGCAGGATGCCGGTATCATCGGTAAACGCTTTCAGGTGATCGAGCTTGATCTCCGGGAGCTCGAAATTTGTGATGGCCTTGATGTTTTCCACATAGGAATAACGGGGACGGGGGTTTTGGGTGCGATTTTGCCGCACTTCACTGAAAACCTGGAGGTATTTTTGGGCTACCGCTTTCCAAACCGCTTCACGGCTGAAGGTATAAGCCTTTTTACGCATGGCGTGCCGTTCCACATCGTTGTCAAAAAGTTCGATAATTTGTCCGGCGATGGCATCCGGATTGCGAAAGGGTACAATCCGGCCCCGGCCTTCAGCCAGCATCTCAACGGCATACCAGTATGGTGTTGAGATGACGGCTTTGCCTGTGCCCATGGCATAGGCAAGCGTCCCTGAGGAAATCTGGGATTCTTCAAGATAAGGGGTTACGTAAATATCGGCAATGCCGAGAAACTCGCACAACTCTTCTAGTTCAACAAAACGATTTTGAAAAATCACATTTTCGCCGATGTCGAGTTTGCGCACGAGCTGCTGCAGCATGATACGGTATTCGTCGCCATGAGACTTTAAGATATGCGGGTGTGTCGCGCCCAGAATGATATAGACGACATCAGGATGTTTTTTGATGACCATGGGAAGCGCCTGCAGCACATTCTCTATACCCTTATTCGGGGAGAGCAGGCCGAATGTGAGCAGCACCTTTTTGCCTTCCACCCTGAACTTATCTTTGTAGTAGCTTGAATCAATAAACGGCGTATCCGGAATGCCATGATGAATAAAAGCGATTTTCTCCTCGGGTACTGCATAGACATCCCTGAGAAAATCGGATGCCTTGAGACTCATCACCACCAGTTTATCAGACAGATCGGACAGTTTACACATGACGTCACGATATTCAGGAGCAGGATCCTTCAGAATCGTATGCAATGTTGTTACGACCGGCATGCGCAGATCACCTAACAGTTTAAGCAGGTGACTGCCGGCCGGACCGCCGAAAATTCCGTATTCATGCTGTACGCAGACAATGTCCGTCTGGCTGATATTAATAAATTGAGCGGCAATACCGTAATCGGCCAATTTGTTCTGGTTGATCTCAAATCGCACTTTTTTCGGATATAGATATCCCTCAAGTTTATCATTCATGGCAGCCGCCCAGCATTTAATTCCGGGCGTTTGC
This sequence comes from Desulfosudaceae bacterium, assembly GCA_963674745.2. Taxonomy (GTDB): domain Bacteria; phylum Desulfobacterota; class Desulfobacteria; order Desulfobacterales; family Desulfosudaceae; genus JBFMDX01. Next base: position 2,022,790 of record CAXXDV010000003.1, read on the forward strand.
GCCGATAAAGCCTCGACCAGGTCGGTTGTGAAAGTAGCGATACCGCACTGGCGGGGCAGATAGTTACCTATTACGGCAACTGATTCGATTCCCTCGTAACATTTAATACCAGATGTCATAACAATTGCTGCCTTTTTGCTTTTACGTTGATCTTTCATTTGTCAAAATCGATGGCACTTTATCCTTTTTCCCCTTTCGTTTCTCTTTCAGCGTTTGTTTACCTTTTTTCTGTTCTTCACGTTTGCCTTTATCCCGTTTTCCTTTGTCGCCCATTTGGTTTCCTTTTCTTTATGAATTATTGTTTTTATCCATGGCCGGACGGTTCACCCGGGGCATACCCGGCTATTCCTGTCATGAATCTCACAACCCAATAGCTTAGCCAGCTTGTCAGGCGGAACCGAAATGACTTCGAGCTCAATTTGTTCCCGAAAATCCGTCGAGCGCCGTCCTTGATTGCCTGCTCCATGCTATACTTTAATTCTTTGGCAAAATCTTCATCATCAACAACGACATTTGCTTCCAAAGAAAGCAGCAGGCTGAGCGGATCAAGATTTGAAGATCCCACTGTAGCCCAATGATTATCAATCACGGCAACTTTGGCGTGCATCATACTCTTGTGATATTCGTAGATCTCAATCCCGGCATCGAAAAAATCGCCATACAAGGCATGTGAAGCATAATGCAGCAGGCGATGATCCATTTTGCCCTGCAACAGCAAAACCACCCGGACGCCACGCCCAGACGCATCCAAAAGCGCCCGCCGGAAATTCAATCCCGGGAAAAAGTAGGCATTGGCCAGAATGATTTCAAATTGTGCCTGTTCAATTGCCAAAAGATAGGCCTCTTCAATATCCCGGCGATGGCGGATGTTATTCCGTATCATAAAACCAGAGCGCATCCGGCCCATGGCTTCGACTGAAGGGACTTGTCTGTAATCTTCCCGACCCAGGCCGGGAAGCATGCGGGACCAGGTCACTCGCGCCCACAACCGGCGGGAAGAGGTATAAATTTTTGTCACCAGCGGCCCCTCCACACGGACAGCGTAGTCATGACGAATCGGTGTTTGATCAGGCATATTCATATCATCGATTATATTAATCCCTCCGACAAACGCCATCTTCCGGTCCACAACCAATACTTTGCGGTGCAAGCGCCGCAACCGCCGGCGTCGCAACGTCCAGGGCGATGTCCTAGGCCGGAACTTCAATACCATTACGCCAGCCGCTTCCATGTAATCCATCATGGTTTTCGGAAAACGCTTCGAACCGAATCCATCCATTAAAACGTGGACTTTTACGCCACGCAAGGCCGCCCGCCTGAGCGCATCCGCAATGCGCTGCCCGGTATTGTCATTTTCGAAAATATAGCTTTCCAGGTAAATCTCACGCTCCGCCAGGTAAAACGCCGCTTCGATCGCCGGAAAATAAGCTTCGCCGTTTTGTAACAGGGTAATGTGATTGTTTGGAATCATACGGAGCAAAACAGGTCCATCCTTTTTCTGAATTGGCGCTGCCTGTCGGAAATATCAAGCGAACGTCTGGTCGGTTACTGCGGCTTGGTGTAGGGGTGGTTTTTGTGGTACAGACGCAGTTGAGAAGCAAACCAGCCCAGGACAATTCCAATTGATAAAATCAAAAGCATCACCAATGCCCTGGACATTGACAACGTCCAAAATAAAAACGTCAGTTCTACCGTCGTGACATTCTGGATGATGAATAATACCACCATCCCAATCAGTGTTAAGCTAAGGATAAATTTGTAGTTCATTGTTATCTCCTCTATATTTTACGAAGGAACCTCAACTGTCGCGGCCGTTCACAGCTCACCAGCCACAAGCGATCACTCATGCCATATTCCGTGATCACGGACCGGGCAAAACACAATTCCTGCGTTTGCTTTGGCCTGCTGTTAATCGTTCATCGGGTTTCGAAATTCAGGAAAACGATTCCGCGTCTAAATCAGTTTGTATATTGCTTTGTGTATATCCTGTAAGCTGGAGTTGAATTTGTTTTAATGTTGCGCCTTTCAAAACCCATGTCTCGGCTTTTCCCAGATCAATTGATCCTGATATACCGGTTTCCCTGACAACAATCTTTTTTATTGTTTTTTCATTTAATTCATCCGGATTGACATGCACCACCTTAATTTCATCAGCATCAGTGAGGGAAGAAAATCCACCAGGCAGATAAATCGCGCCATTAGAAAAATCTACGGCAAAGGCAATAATACCCGGGATAAGAAAAAACAGAAGCCCCACTCCATCCAGAACTGCGACTCCCGCATCAATGCGTCCGCTACTCTGCCCTCTTCTTTCAGGATACAAGATCGTGCCACAAGCTGATATTTGAACGAGAAAAACAATTGAAACAAACACGGCGAGTATGTTGTTGGAAAGTACTCTCTTTTTCATCTCAAAATCTCCTTCATCAATAAAGCCCCTTCAATAGCGCCGCCGCGAACGTTAATTCAAAAGCGTAAGACAATAATCAGGAAAGGTCTTTCTTGAGTCCATGAAAGGCCTTCACAATATCCTGGACCGCCTCGTGCATGCCCTCGGCGCCGGAACCGATATCAGTTGTTCTTTTTTTCTCAATTCTGTCCTGAACCCGGGATTTGATTTCTTCCAGGTTTTGAGCGTGTTTTTCAAATTGCAGTCGATGCGCTTCTTCCAGGTCATCGATGACATCAGAATTAATCTGTAGGATGAGTTCGTCTGCCTCAGCCATTAATTGTTCGAGCGTTTTGGGTTCTGAATCACTTGGCATAATTTCTCCTTTCACTGCTCCTATTGCTCTGAATGTGGTTCATCTTATCGGCACCGCTATTGCCTGCCGGAAAGTGATTTAACGCCCAGCGTTTCGATTAACCCGTTGATGTCGGTGGTTTTGAGATTCATTCCACCCTCTGAAACCGGCAGCAATATGATGCGCTTACCCTGAATCGCTTCCGCGATTCTCAGTTTTACAATCGCTTCACCGCCCGAACCTGCCAGGGCTTTATTCATTTCCTGAATTCCATTCGCCTCGGCAATGCCTTCGGCCTGAATGGCCTGGGCAATAAGAAGCTGCTGTTCCTGGTATACATCGGCCTCAATTTTAGCCTTGAGATACACACCGTCGGCATCGGCTATCATCTTGTTGACCTCTCCCTTGGCTTCTTCCAGTTTGCGCTTGTATTCCTCGGTAGCGGCGTGCTGGGCCGACTTGTTCTTTTCCACCTGCTGATCAGCCACTTTTTTATCTTCAATGGCCTTGGTGTATTCGGGATTGAAACGATAATCGTTGGTCAACACCTTCTCAACGATAATGCCCATGGGCCCGAGAATTTCTTGAAGTGCCTGGCGTGCCTTGTCTGACTGGGTTTCACGGGCTTTGGCCACATAAAACGCCTCGGTTTTCAGTTCACCGAAAATATCTCGGGGTTTGCTGCGGGCGACCGTTCGTACGATGGTTCCCCGCAACGTCTCATCATCCCGGGCTACATACTGGAGAATGTAAGGTGCTTTATCCGCATCGATACGATAAGCGATGATTACATCCAGGCCGATGTCGTTACCGTCGATGGTTTTGAATACCAGGTCATCTCTGGTCCGGCGGTCGCCTCTGCTTTTCGAAAAGGTCATTTCCAGGTTCTGGAGTTTGGTATCGAACACATGCCAGTCATTAATAAACGGAAGAAAAAAATAAGTGCCGCCCGGGGCATAAATGCGATCCTCAACACCCTTCGGTCCCCATAAACCTGTTTTATGGGTTCTGACGCCCACTTCCGTCAGCCCTGTGGTATGGGGAACGCAGGCGTTTACGGTGAGTAAAGCCATTATCAATGCTATCAAGGTTATGAACCGTTTCATTATTTGTCTCCTTTGCGAACGTCGAATAATTGCAGCGTATTATCCAGATTCAACGGGTTGACGCCGTGCGGCCCGTCACTGGGCAGGATGATCACATCAAGGCCATGGTAGACGTCGGCCATCTTCAAAGCCACCATGCGTTCGGAACCGATCCCTTTCAGCGCTTCATTTTTCAGACGCACTTTTTCCGCCTCGGCCAGTTTCACCTGCAGGTCGGCGTTGGCTTTTATCTTGCGGGCGTAAAGGTCCTTTTCAGCAATTTTGCGGGTGACATATGCCTTGCCGTTTTCAATCTCAACGGCGGCGATAACTTTTCCTTCCTGCACGATCTTTTTCAGCTCAGCCTCTTCTTTGGCCGCTCGCGCCGCCGACTGGTTGGTAAATACCATCTGGTCCTGAAGTTTTTTGGCCTCGATGTTCTTCTGAATTTCCGGGCTGTATATGAAATAGCGCACCAGCACCTGGTCTACCTCGATACCTTTCACCTTCAATTCGGCATTGAGATTCTGTTTGGCTTCCTCCGCTTTTTCAACCCGCATGGGACTGTTGTAAAACTCTTCGGTGGTCAACTTTCCCAGGGTCTCTTTCAGTGCCGGTTCAGCTTTGGGAATAATGCCGTTGTCTTCAAAGAGATTGCCGGGACCGATGGTGGTGAAAACCAGATAGGGATCCTTGATGTGGTAAAGCATGGAGACGTCCACGTCCACGAAAAAACCGTCCGAGGTCTGAATGTGCGCGGCCCGATCTTTCCGCGCCGTCACCGCGGCGGTTTCGGGGAAATTGGTCAGTTCCAGCACCTGGATACCTTTGGGCAACCGGTACATCTGCTGCAACCCGAAGGGCAACACAAACGTCAGGCCGGCATGATAAATCTGTTTTTGAACGCCGCGGTTTAAGCCCACCCGGACGACCTTGATTCCATACTCATCCGGCTGCACGTAAACAAACAACAGTTTATAACTGACAAATAACAGCACTGCTAAGGCCACCAGGATATTGATTCCTCTGGACAGCCTGAAATTAAACCGGGGGAACCTGAAACGTTCTTTTAATTTGTTTATAGAAACTGATATCTGATCCAACTGGTTGTCGGTCATGATTACTTTCTCCATTTAATAAATATATCGTTCGCATATTTTGCGGTAATGATAGCCGTATATTGAAAACGTTATGGCCATTGATATCAGCCCGGGTTTGCGTATCAGGGTCCAGATGAGCAGTTCCCAATAATAAAACCGCTCCTTCCCCAACACCCCGATTCGGACAGCGGACCGGACAATTGAAAAGAGTCGTTGAATGTCTATCGGTGTCTTGATTTCAGGCGGTGTCAGTTCGTTCAGTAATGTTCTGACGCGCTGATAGTAATTTTTAGGAGAATAAATCTGCTTCATAATCGCCTGATACCCCTCAGACAGCCTTTCCAGGCCCATCCGGGGAATAATATTGGTTGTGCCATCGACATTATCCCCGGAAAAACGATTGGCAATGCGGCTTTCCCGTTGAAGCCGATCAAAAAGGCGCGTACCCGGAGGCGCCTGGAGCATCCCCACCATAGCGGTTACGATTCCGCTCTTCTGAATAAAATCGATCTGCCGCTGAAATATAGAAGGGGTATCGCTGTCAAAGCCCACAATAAAACCGCCCATCACCTGTAAGCCCGATCGATGGATGATCGAAACACTTTCCAGCAAGTCACGATTTGTGTTCTGTGACTTATGACATTCCGTCAGACTGCCCTCATCAGGCGACTCGATACCGATAAAAACGGAATCAAAGCCTGCAGCTACCATCATGCCCAGAAGTTCAGGGTCATCAGCAAGGTCAATGGAGGCTTCCGTGAAAAACACACATCCCTTTTTATCTTCACGCCACTTGATCAGAGCGGGAAGTAAAAGCGTTTTAAGATAGCGTTTATTTCCGATAAAGTTATCGTCAACAAAAAATATGCTGCCGCGCCATCCGGAAGCATAAATGCAATCCAGTTCCGCGATAACCTGTTGCGGCATTTTAAGTCTCGGCCGATGACCGAATAGCGTCGTCACATTGCAGAATTCGCAGTTGAATGGGCACCCCCTGGAAAACTGAAGATTCATGGACGCATAACGTTTCATTTTTATCAGGTTCCACGAGGGAATCGGGGTGTCGCAAGGGTCGCAGAAACCGGAAGCCCGGTAGACGCTTTGGGGCCGTCCGTTTTGCAGGTCTGCCAGAAAAGAAGGAAGGGTCAATTCCGCTTCATCCAGAACAAGATGATCCACCTGCCTGAATTCTTCAGGTTCTGAAGTAAACAGCGGTCCTCCGGCAACGACCTTTATATTCAAAGCCTTGCAGCGAGCGATGATTTGTTCGGCCGATTTCCGCTGTACCGTCATGGCGCTGATGAATACCATGTCCGCCCATAACAGTTCTTTATTCGAAAGACGATCCACGTTTACATCCACAAGACGCTTGGACCAGTCATCCGGCAGCATGGATGCGACGGTGAGCAGACCAAGCGGCGGGTAGGCCGCTTTCTTTCCGATAAAACTCAAAGCATATGTGAAAGACCAGAAGGTATCCGGGAATTCCGGGTAAATGAGAAGAATATTCATAAGTGGCGTTCCTTTTCGATTTCAGGTGAATGGGATCAACCATTTTTATCCCTGACTGCATGAACGGCTTCCATCCCTTCTGATTTGGAAACCGTGTTAATTTGAATGTCCGGGGGTTCGAATAAAAGCGTTTTTATCCCTAACAAAACGCCGAATCGGTGAGATCCTAAATAACGGTCCAGATCATCACGGGTCTTCCACTCCTCCAGCACGTTGAACCGGTTTTTGTTTTCGATATCACAAGAAACGGCATAGCTCAGGCAACCGGCTTCTTTTTCCGTCGACTCGATCATGGAGAGAAGCGTTTGCGTGATCTCCTGATGTTTTTCAGGACGGACATTCATGATAATTTTTACCAGGATCATTACCAACACCTCTCTACTGAACTGTTTTTTTAGTTAATCCATTATTGCAAGCACAGTTCGTTTTTTTGCTTTAGCCGAAACAGCACTTAATATGGTCCGCAGGGCATCGGCGGTCCGACCATGCTTGCCGATGACTTTACCGATGTCCGCCTTGGCGACCCTGAGTTCCAGAATTGAGGTATGTATCCCGTCAATTTCTGTAACGGATATAAGATCCGGTTCAGCAACAATTGATCGCGTTATCGCCTCAACTATTTCTTTCATGGTCCCCCCCCCTCTTGGTTTACTCCCGGACAAGCGGCGTGTTCTAAACCGTTTCGGCTTCAGGCGGCACAACCTTTTCAAGATGAATAAACGCCACCTTCGCCAGGGCATCCATAACTTTCATAACTTTCTGTTTCGGGACCACGGCATTGACAATATTTTGAACCTGGGACCGGGAGTAACCGGCTTCCAGGGTGTCCGGATGCCCTTTTATAATACCCTGATAAAGAACGAAGGCTTTATGTATGTCCTTTGTTGTGTAGTGTGCATCATAAGCCGCTGCATACTCCTGGCCTGCTTCTGTCTGTTTCGGGTTGTGTATCATGTCGATTCCTCCATTTTTACAGCGATCATACGGTCGCTATCGTTTGGGTGTATTTACCCTCCCTGAAAAATTATCAGGGCCTTTGATAAGTTATTAACTCAAAATTCATGCCAGTGTTTAAGATCCTGGCTTTTTGTTACGCATCATGCTGATTTATAAAAACGAATCAGGTTTTAAAATTATGACAAGGCAAGTATGGTCAGGCGTGATAAAAGGGTCACATTTGACCATTGATCATATATGACCTTTTTCTGTGGGGTTTTCGAAGGCGTATTGGGAGAGGAATAACGAATGATCGAAAAGGCGTGTCAACTGGGGTTGACTGGTAAGGTCTGTTCCGTTCAATGCCGGGACGGCGATACCATTAAATCTGTGAGATATTAAGCTTACGCATGCGGGCGCGTAAGGTGCTGCGATTGAGTCCAAGGATCTCAGCCGCACCATCTTTCCCGCCAACTTTCCAGTGGGTCTGTTCGAGCACCTGAATGATGTGCTCCCGTTCAACCGCTTCCAGTGTTTTCCGGCCGGCACTTAAATCCCTGAACGGCTTCTTAAGCTCATCAACCAGACGCAGCTTGGGGCCCGACGAATTGATGACCGCACGCTCAAGGACGTTTTGCAATTCCCGGACATTTCCCGGCCAGAGATAATTTTGTAACTCATTCATTACTTTCGCCGGGATAACATTAGTGGTCTTGCCCATCCGCTTGGCAATCTGTTTGACATAAAAATCGACCAGAAGCGGGATGTCTTCCCTGCGATCCCGCAACGGCGGCACGGTAATCGGAAAAACATTTAACCGATACCAGAGGTCCTCCCGGAAGGCGCCCTTACGGACCTCCTCTTCCAGATTGCGATTGGTGGCGGCGATAATCCGCACATCGACTTTAATCGTGCGGGAGCTGCCTAGCCGCTCAAACTCGCCGTCCTGAATGACTCTGAGCAGCTTGGGCTGCAGTTCGAGAGGCAATTCTCCGATTTCATCCAAGAAAAGAGTAGTCCCACTGGCCATTTCAAATCGCCCCAGGTGTCTTGCCTGGGAACCGGTGAAAGCGCCTTTCTCATGTCCGAACAATTCGCTTTCAATCAGGTTTGCGGGCAATGTGGCGCAATTGACTTTTATCAGCGCCCGGTTTTTGCGCGAACTCAAGTTGTGAATCGCCCGGGCAACCAGCTCTTTTCCGGTTCCGGTCTCGCCCAGAACAAGAACGGTTGTGTCGGCTTCGGCAATCTGCTCAACCTTATAGAGTACGTATCGGAGTCCGTCACTTTGGCCGATCATCTGTTCGTGGTTGAAAGCCACTTTAATTTCTTCCTGCAAATAGGCTTTCTCCGCTTCCAATTGATCCTGTAATTTTTTTATTTCATTAAGAGCGGTTTCCGTCAGATGTCGGCTTTTTTCCGCCTCGTCCCTGGCATGAACAAGTTCAGCCGTTCGTTTTTCAACGATTTCTTCCAGATTTCTTTTATAATTTTCCCGATCCGTCGCATCCTCAATGGCCAACAGAATCAGTTGGGTCTGGTTTTCCTCCCGGTAAATCCGTCTGGCGTTTAAATGCATAATTTTCCGACCTATGGTCTCAAAGGTATGCTCCACCTCAAAGTCATGGAACAGGGAGTTTTGAGGAAGGATGTCTTCGAGTAATTCCCTGAGTTTGGGAATATCCCATTGCCGGTTGCCAAGATCGTAAATTAAAACGCCCTCTGTCTCATGCGGTTTAACATTGAAGGTCTGGTAGAAGGAAGGATTCGCTTGAATAACCTTCAATTCAGCGTCAAGCACGAGCAAGGGCTCGCGAACCGAATTCAGAAAGTTGTTAAGAATTTCCATATAGGAATTGACCACTTGCTTCCCCCCATCCCCTTACGTGTTTGCCTGACATCTTACAGGCTTTTGCTTTAAGCCTATTGGGGATATTGTTACTTTAATATAGTTGCAGTGAAACCGCAATCTAATCCTCCGCATTATTTCTTTGGTTAGTCAAACTTCATGTTGAATTTCGTGTAGGACTTTTATTCCAAAATTTACCAAAATGGCACAAAATGAGAAAAAATATAGAATTAAAAAACCGGCTAATATATCAGGTTACCGAAAAATGAGGGGGTTAAGAAGCTCGGAGGCGGTTTCTGAAAATCCCCGTGTCGGCAGTTCGATTCTGTCCCTCGGCACCAGCAATAAACATAATTATATCAATTGTTTATCGCGGATTATATGTAAGCCATTTTTCTTTAGTCCCCTGCCCCGTGTGTGAATCTGTGTGTAAAAAACTTTCGGGCTTGTAAAAAGTGGCAACAGAACAACTCTCGCACAGCCTTTATTTCTTTAATCATTTCAAGCTTTCATTATTTTTTAAAAAGCAGAAAAATCCGAGCATGTAATCCTTAATCCATAAGACGGCCACACAATCAAATCTGAGAATGATTATTTTTGTACTTCAACAAAGAAATACCCTATTGCCCTTTACGAAACAAAACGCTGATTAGGAATTGGCAAAAAAACAAGCGCCTATCCTTACCTGGGCTTTTTACGGAGCCGTCAGGGCGAGGGGATGATAACGGAAAAAGTGCTTCCCTGTCCGGGTGTGCTGCTGACATCGATTTTCCAGCCGTGAATCTGCACGATGTGTTTGACAATGGCCAGACCCAGGCCGGTGCCGCCCAGCTTTCTGCTTCGTGTTTTGTCCACCCGGTAAAAGCGTTCAAACAGACGCGGGATGTGAACAGCCGGTATACCGACACCATTGTCCGCAAAACGGACCGTTATATTACCGTCCCCGGCAGCCGCTTCAATTTTGACCTCGCTGTTCTCCGGGCTATATTTAACGGCATTTTCCAACAGATTGATAAAAGCCTGTTCGGTCAGTGAAAAATCCATTAACGCAGTCAGAGCGGGATCACAATCAGTGACAATGCGGATATCTTTTTGATCGGCTTCCGGCCGGCAGACATTAACAGCAGAATCAATCACCGTTGAAATCTTCTTCTTTTCAAAATGAAAATCTTTTTTCCTGTCGGCATGTTCGATATTGGACAACCGCAACACATCCTCGATTATAGCGGACAGGCGCCGGGCGTTTTTGATGATAATCTCCAGGTAATGTTTGCCTTCCTGGTTACCGTTAATGATTGGTTCGGCTAAAAGGGCCTCGGCAAAGCCCTGGATAGAGGTCAGTGGGGTTTTGATTTCATGGGATACGTTGGCCGCGAATTCTCTTCTCATGTTTTCCAGCTGTCGCATCCGGGTGACATCGTTTAACACCAGCAGGGTACCGATTCGCTGCCCGGTCTCATCGATCAGGGCCGCACTTTTCACGTTGATGACCCGGGCATCTTCTTCTTTTATTTCAAAAGCAATATCACCCTCGGCTTTCTCGGAACCAGCGGCGGTAGCGATAAATTGCGTAAAATCATGGTTTCGGATGACTTCATACAGGTATTTGCCCTGCAGTTGACTGCCGCTGTTACCCAGAAAAACTTCCGCGGCATGGTTGCTCTGTAATATCCTGTCCGTCTTATCAACCGCGATCACCGCTTCTGTCATGCTGCCGAAAACAGTTTCCAGTTCATTCTTCTGTCGTTTGATAATTTTTATCCGTTCATCGAGCTGTACCGACATTTTATTCATTGCTTCCGCCAGGCTGGCCAACTCCTTTGAATCCGGCAGCACCAGCTTGCGCTCAAGATAGCCGGCGGCAAAACGCCGGGCGCCGGCTTCCATCTCCTGAACCGGCCGCGCGATCTTTTTCGATACCATCAAACTGACCAGGGCAACCAGCAGCGTTATCAGAAAAAATATTTTAATGATCTCCCATTTTACTTCGCCCAGTGCCTGATAAACAGATTTCAAAGGAACCGATGTCCGGACAACCAGCCTGGCCGCACCCTTATCCTGCGGGATTCCGATCGCCACATACATCATTTTTCTTTGTAATGTTGCGCTGTAACGGATGGCGCTGCCTACTCCCCCTTTCAAAGCAGCCGCGATTTCCGGCCGGTCCCTGTGATTTTCCATAATTCGGGAATCTTCTTCCGAATCAGCGAGGACCCGGCCTTCCGGAAGGATGACCGTGATCCGCGTGCCGGAAGCCTCACCTGCCTGCTTGCAGCGTCGGTTTATCTCCTGAAGGGAATCTGCTTTAAGAGAAATATCATCAACACGAATATTCTGACTGAACAGGTGTGCCCGGGCAGTCAGGTTTTCCTGTGTCTGGCTGACGATAAAGGCATTAAGCAAATTAAAAACAAACCAGACGGTAACCAGCAGAGAAATAACTGCGATAAGAAAATAGGAGGGAAATATCTGAGAAAAGAGTTTTTTACGTCTGGTCATTATCTACACCTCATTTACACCGCCAAAAAGGGTCAAAAAGTTAGCTTGCAATCCATTTCGGGAGTGGCTTCGTGAGAAGTTCAAGATCAAGGCGCGCAAGTCCCGAGGAATGCAGCGTACTTTTAGTACGTGAAATTCAGAGGGATGCAGCGCAACACAGATATTGGACGTCTCACGAAGCCACCATAAAGATTACTCTTCTTTGAAGCGATACCCTACCCCCCTGACCGTCTCAACACAGTCCCCAAAAGGACCGAGCTTTTTCCGCAACCCGGCGATCTGGACATCAACACTTCTGTCGGTCACGGCGTAATCCTCACCTTTTATCTTGTCCACAATCTGCCAGCGGGTGAACACCCAGCCGGGGTGTTTGGCAAGCAGGTGCAGCACATCAAATTCCGTGGGGGACAGCATAATTTTCCCGCGGGCGGTTTCAACCATATGTTTATGGGGCATGATGGTAATCCCGTGAACATGAACCACACCGCTTTCATCAGCCGGCGTTGACGGACGGGATCTTCTTCTTAGTACCGAACGGATTCTGGCAATCAGAACCCTGGGGCTGAAGGGCTTGGTCACATAATCGTCCGCCCCTATTTCCAGCCCGGTGATAATGTCCGCCTCCTCGCCTTTTGCGGTCAGCATGACAATAAAAATGTTTTTTAAAACCGGATCGGACTTGATGCTTCTGGTGACTTCCAGACCGTCAATCCCCGGCATCATCAGATCAAGTACAATCAGGTCCGGCAGTTCGGCCCGGGCAATGGACAGGGCTTTTTCCCCGGAGGCGGCACACATGGTCGGGTAGCCCTCTTTTTCCAGGCTGACCCGGACCAACTCCAGAATATCTCCTTCATCATCGACGATAAGAATTCGTTCTTTGGCCATTGGTCTCTTCTTTCTTTAATCCGAAACGGTTCGATCGATATCCTTTTTATCAACATGTCGGACAATCTCACCTTCCACCATGTAAATAACCTCCTCGGCAATATTGGTGGCATGGTCGGCCACGCGCTCCAGATGACGGGATATCAGGAAAAAATTCAGCAAAAAGGCTGTATTGATCTGTCTGTTGTCTCCCAGGGTTTTCAGCTCATGATAGATATCGTTCCGCATCATATCGATTTCGTCGTCAGCAAACAGCACTTCTTTTGCCGCCAGCGAATCCTTTTCCACAAAAGCGTTAAGGCTTTTACTGAGCATGTTTTTTACCTTTTTGCCCATGGGAAAATAATCATAATATTTTTCCTGTTCATCTTTTCCAACCAGCGCTTTGACCCGATGGGCCATGTTGACCGCTTCATCCGCGATCCTTTCCAGATCATTATTAATCTTAATGGTAACACCCAGAAAACGCAGGTCAATGGCAACCGGCTGGTAAAGGGCGATCGCCTTCAGGCATTCTTCCTCAATTTCCACTTCCAGCTCGTCAATCTGATAATCCGTGTCAATAATCTCCTGGGCCAGATCCTGGTCCAGGTCCCGTATGGCGATTATCGTTTTTTGCAAGCGGTCTTCGGCCATGGCACCGAGTTCCAGCAACCGCTTTTTTAGATGTTCCAGCTCGTTTTCAAGATGTTTAGTCATGTTTTCCCTCGTCGGCTTAGCCAAAGCGACCGGTTATATAGTCTTCCGTCTGTTTTTTCTCCGGCCGGGTAAACAGCGTGTCGGTTTCGCCGGACTCAATCAGTTCGCCCAGGTAAAAAAAGGCCGTGGTATCCGACACCCGCGCTGCCTGCTGCATGTTATGGGTAACGATAATAATAGTATAGGCCTGTTTCAGCTCGTGAATCAACTCTTCAATCTTCTGCGTGGCGATGGGGTCCAACGCCGAACAGGGCTCATCCATGAGCAGGACTTCCGGTTCCACGGCCAGGGCCCGGGCAATACATAACCGCTGCTGCTGACCGCCGGACAACCCCATGGCAGATTCGAAAAGCCGGTCTTTGACTTCCTCCCACAAGGCCGCCTTTTTCAGGCTGGTCTCGACCTTGGCCGTTATCCGGGCTTTATCCTTGACGCCGTTGATTCGTAATCCATAGGCGATGTTTTCAAAAATCGTCTTGGGAAAAGGGTTGGGCTTCTGAAAAACCATCCCGACCCGGCGGCGCAGGGTCACGTAATCCACCTTGGACCCGTAAATGGGCTCACCGTCCATGAGAATCTCACCGGTCACCCGGGAACCGTAAATCAAATCGTTCATCCGGTTCAGGCACCGGATAAAGGTGCTTTTGCCGCATCCGGACGGTCCGATCAGGGCGGTTACCCGGTTTAAATGAAAATCAAGCGTGATATCTTTTAAAGCCTGAAAATCACCGTAGTAAAAGCCAAGTCCTCTGGTTGCAATTTTAACCGTCATTTTTTTTACTCCTGAAGCTTTCGTCGTAATCGCGCCCTGATAATAATCGCAAACAGGTTCATGCCGCAGACAAGAACGATAAGTACCAGCGCGGTTCCGTACTGCAGAGGTCCGGTAACAGCGATGTTTCTGCCCTCGGTGGCCAGGGCGTAAATATGATAGGGCAAAGCCATGACCTCGTCGAATAAAGAGGTGGGCAGGACGGGGGTAAAAAACACCGCCGCCGTAAACAGGATCGGCGCGGTCTCACCGGCGGCCCTGCCCAGGCCGAGAATGGCGCCGGTCAGGATTTCAGGGATGGCGGCCGGAATGACCACCCGGTAAATGGTCTGCCACTTGGTTGCGCCCAGTCCCAGGGAAGCTTCCCGGTATGTATCCGGCACGGCTTTCAAGGCTTCCTCGGTTGCCCCGATGATCACCGGCAAAGTCATGACCCCCAGGGTCAGGGCCCCGGCCAGGAGGCTGACACCGAAATTTAATACGGTACAGAAAAAAGCCAGTCCGAACAGGCCGAAAACAATAGACGGCACCCCGGCCAGAGAGTTGATACCGAAACGGATCATCCTTAAAAAACGGCCTCTTCTGGCATATTCATGCAAATATACAGCCGTAGCAACACCGATCGGCATGGCAAACAGAAGCGCGCCGGCGGCAAGATAAAATGTACCGATAATACAGGGCATAATACCGCCTTTGGTCATCGAGTCGGAAGGCGGTTGGGTCAGAAAATCCCAGCTGATGCTCCCGGCGCCTCTGGATATGACAAAGTATCCCACTATCAGCAAGGCGGCCGCGTTTATCAGCGTGGCCAGGCGGAACAGGTTGAAAAACAGCCCCTGCAGCATCTGACGCCGTTTCAGACGTTTAGCGATTTGTGACGTTTGCTGTTGCTTCATTACCGTATTATCACCCATTTATCCACCGAGCTGTTTTTTCTGAAACCTGTTGGCCAAAACATCCGCCGTCAGGTTGAACAATAAGGTAAACACAAAAAGCACAATACCGATGGCAAACAAGGCATGATAATGGGTGCTGCGAAACGGTGCTTCGGCCATCTCCGAGGCAATACTGGCCGGCATGGGACGGACCGGGTCAAACAGGGAGTGCGGTACAATAGCCGCGCCGCCGGCGACCATCAGCACCACCATGGTCTCGCCGATGGCCCTCGACATTCCCAGGATGACCGCCGTGGCAATACCCGACGCGGCAGCTGGAAGCACGATTTTAAAAATGGTTTCCAGTTTGGTGGCCCCCAAGGCCAGGGACGCTTCACGCAGGGACTTGGGCACGCTGTGAATGGCGTCCTCGGATATACTGCAAATGGTCGGTACGGCCATAAAGGCCAGCATCAGTGAGGCATTAAAAAGATTAATGCCGACGGGCACATTGAACACTTTCTGCAAAAACGGGCCGAACACCATCAGGCCGAACAGGCCGATAACCACCGAGGGCAGGGACGCCAGAATTTCCACAAAGGGCTTGACGATCTCCGCCGTGCGTTTGCCCGCAATCTCGGCGATATAAATCGCCGTCATGATCCCCAGGGGCACGGATATAATTGAGGACAGCAGGGTAACACAGGCAGAACCGGCGATCAGGGGGAGGATGCCGAACAGGGGGTCGTCATCGGTCGGATACCATAAACTGCCGAACAGAAAATCCTTGAGTGACGTGAATTTTAATACGGGAAGTCCCTCTGCAAAAAGGAACAGGCCGATCAGCAGTAAACTGGTGATGGAAACCAGGGCTACCACCAGAAAAAATATCTGAACGGACCTGTCTGTCGCCTGTCGTCGGGAAATTTTCATGGCCTCAATGGTTCCTGTCCTTATTGTCGCCTCGGGCCTCGGAGACTGTGTCACAATTGTTTATTCAAAAAAAGCGACTTCCTAATTTGTCGTATAACGAACTTTCTTTGAATTTTAATGGTAAAACCATTCCGGAAAACACTCTTTTTCCGGCTTGTTTTGAATTGCGACACAGTCTCCTCGACCCGGGGGCCAGAAAAACCGATTATATTCCTCTATGTGCCTTCGGGGCCTGTATACCCATTTTCGTTCTGTTTCCCGGGCGCGAAGGCTCACTTGACCCCTCGAGTCCTTGAATCCTTGGCTCCTCTCGTTACGGCATAAACACCGGCACACTCCCCACAGCCTGCACCAGTTTCTGACCTTTGGGTGAAAACACGTAGTTGATAAAATCCAACGTAATCCCTTCCGGCCAGCCGTTGGTAAACATGTACAGGGGGCGGCTGACGCCATACTGACCACTTATGGTTGTCGTTTCGGTTCCCAGAACGCCGTCCACCTTCACCTGTTTGAGGGAATCATTTAAGTAAGCCAGGCCGATATACCCGATGGCACCGGTGGTCTGGCCGACCGTCTGGACGGCGGCGCCATTGGAGGCAACCGTCAGCGCGCTGGGTACAACCCGCTCTTTTTTCAACACAATATCACCCCAGACTTCATACGTCCCGGAAGAGCTGTCTCTTGAAACAACAACGATTTTTTCGTTTTTACCGCCGACGTCCTTCCAGTTGGTGATTTCCCCTTTATATATGGCCCCCAGTTGATTGATGGACAAATCCGATACCGGGTTGGCGGGATGGACCACCGGAACAATGCAATCCATGGCAATTCTGAAAGGCACCGGATATATACCCTTGTCGCAGGCCATTTTGATCTCTTTGTCCTTGATAAACCGGGAGGCATTGGCAATATCGGTAGTACCGTCAATAATGGCCTTGATACCGTTGCCGGAGCCGCCGCCGGAAAGGGAGACAGACACGTTTCTTTCCTGCATATAGGCTTCGGCGATTTTCTGAGCAGCCGGTAGCACGGTCGTCGACCCTTTGATGACCAGCTGTTCCGCCATGATCGGGACAACAGCAATGAACGCCGCCAGGGTTAGAACAATTGCGAATGTTAATTTTTTTAATGTGTTTTTCATTTTTTCTCCAGTAATTTTAAAATTTTGTCGATAATCAATTTTCCCTTTCTGTTACCGGTGATTATTGAAAACAATCATTAGGACAATATGAGAAAAATATTAGAATATTGTTAAGATAAACCGGGCCGAATAACGGACCTGAAATCAACAGACAGCGCACCTGATAAGATTTCAGACGCCTGCATTATTGATACTTTACTGTAAATATTGAAAATCTGCCTGATTAAAACAAACGATTCCAGATGAACCAAATTGTTTTACATGCCAGAAGGAGGCGTATTATGCCGGAAGGAAATTATGAGAATCTAATGTCTGAGATAAAAA
The DNA here is from genome assembly GCA_963674745.2 of Desulfosudaceae bacterium. Lineage (GTDB taxonomy): Bacteria > Desulfobacterota > Desulfobacteria > Desulfobacterales > Desulfosudaceae > JBFMDX01. Next base: position 2,040,147 of record CAXXDV010000003.1, read on the forward strand.
GCTCGGAGGCGGTTTCTGAAAATCCCCGTGTCGGCAGTTCGATTCCGCCCCTCGGCACAAGCAAAAAACATTGCCATATCAAATGCTTATCAAATATCATGGGGCAAGCCTTTTTTCATTGGTGCCCTGCCCCTGTGTAAATCTGTGTGTGGATCCGAGCATGTGATCTTTGATCACCAGGTCCGGCGGTTCACTGGTTTACCGGCTCTATGAGATTTTGAGTTATACTTTTTGTATTATTTGCTGGTTCAAAAAAAATATTGGCTAACTCTCCTGATCACCGATAACGTGAATAGAAGCTTTTCTTTCTTTCCTGTCTTACAGCCAAATAATCTTGACATGAATCGTTATGCCATATATGACATAACGACAATATGTTTTATTTATTTTTCACAAAAAAAGGGAATCAATTATGCTGCAACCAAATACAAACCAGGAATCAAACATCCAACCCAATAACCCGGCGCAAAATGATGCTTCCGAATTAGAACGCGTTTTTCAGTTACAGAAGACGGCTTTCTTAAAGAACCCCCTTCCAGATGCGGAGGAACGTATTGGCCATCTAAAAAGGCTAAAAAGAAGTCTGGTTAAATATAAAAATGAAATCGCGGACGCACTGAACAATGATTTCGGCAACCGGTGCAGAGATGAAACATTTCTGGCTGAACTGATCGGCGCAATTGAAGGAATTAATTATAACATACGACATGTCAAAAAATGGATGAAACCTTCCCGACGCATGCCTGGAATGATGTACATGCCGGCTTCAGCTAAAGTTTATTATCAGCCCCTGGGAGTCATCGGCATTATCGCACCCTGGAACTACCCGGTTTATCTTTCCATCGGCGGGCCACTGGTATGCGCCCTGTCCGCAGGAAACAGAGCCGTTATGCGTATGAGCCGGTGTACGCCGCAAACCGCCGCCGTGCTGAAAAAGCTTATCGGAGAAACATTTAATGAAGATCATGTAACGCTATATGCAGGTGACGATGTTTCAGGAAGACAGTTTACCACCATACCATGGGATCATATGATATTCACGGGTTCAACAGCAGCCGGGAAAGAAGTGATGCGTGCCGCAGCAGATAATCTTACACCGGTAACCCTTGAACTGGGTGGAAAATCACCGGCCATCATCAGCCATGACGTACCAATCAAAGACGCTTCCGAGCGGATCGCCTGGGGAAAAATGCTCAATTCCGGTCAGACCTGTGTCGCACCTGACTACGTACTCTGTCCAGAGCATCGAATATCCGATTTCATCGAATCCTTTCGTCAATCTGTTCAACGCATGTATCCAACGCTAAAAGGCAATAAAGACTATACCAGTGTGGAAAACGATCAGCAATATGGACATCTGCAGGAACTTCTGGAAGATGCCCGGAAAAAAGGAGCAAAAATAATCGTTATCAATCCGGCTGATGAGGATTTTTCCGGTTCGCGCAAAATACCGGTTCACCTGGTACTCAACGCCACTGACGAAATGGCGCTTTTACAAAAAGAAATTTTCGGACCGATATTGCCGATTATTCCCTATAACACCCTGGAAGAGGCCATTCGTTACATAAACGACCGTCCGCGTCCCCTGGCCCTTTACTTCTTTGATTACAATCGGGGCAATGCCGAGTACGTTATCAAAAACACCCATTCCGGCGGCGTGCTGATCAACGATACCATGGTCCACGTACCTCAGGATGCCATGCCTTTCGGCGGTATTGGTCAATCGGGTATGGGGCAATACCACGGGCACGCCGGGTTTCTGGCCTTTTCTAAAGAAAAGGGGGTGTTGTTCAAACCGAAATTCAATAGCGGTAAACTGATCTATCCGCCATACGGCAGATATGTTCACAAGCTGGTTTATAAATTACTGCTCGGTGAGTGATTGCCGCCGTATAAATCTGACAAACAGTTTTTGTTTCTCCTCAGAGGGGACAGGATCGACCACAAACGATCTTGTTCCGCCCCCTGTCTTAGGGTTCATTCGATTTTATCAATACGAACGGCACAGGCCTTATATTCCGCCGTCAGCGTGATCGGATCAAAAACCGGGTTGGTAAGAAAATTGGCATTACCTTCCCGAAAATGAAAAGCCATCCATACCAGCCCCTTGGGTACTTCTGCGGTCACCCGCGCTTTGACACGGACTTCTCCCCGACGGGACTTGACCTGAATGAGTTCACCGTCGGCAATATTCATGGCGGCCGCGTCATCAAATGAGATATCTGCCGTTTCCTCTCCAAGCAGATCATTTAATCCTTCACAGCGCCCGGTTTGGGTTCGAGTATGATAATGATACAATCTTCTGCCCGTGCTCAACACCAGTGGGTAGGTTTCATCCGGGATCTCGGCTGGCGGCGTCCAGTCCACAGGGATCAACGCGCCCCTGCCACGGGTGAAGTTTCCGGACTGATGAAGTACAGGTGTTCCCGGATGATCTTCGGTCGGGCACGGCCACTGCAATCCGTCACCCTCAAGGCGATAGTATTTGATCCCGGCCAGGGCAGGCGCCAGCACCGATATTTCGTTATCCCAGATTTCCTGAGCACTATTGGACGTCCAATCCTGACCCATACGACGGGCGATTTCCTTGAATATCAACCAGTTGGGCATTGCCTGACCCGGTGCCTGACTGACGGTTCTGACCCGGTTGACCCGGCGCTCGCTGTTGGTAAAGGTTCCGTCATTTTCACTCCAAGCGGCCGCGGGCAGCACCACGTGGGCAAACCGGGTGGTCTCGGTCTGAAAGATATCCTGACAGACCAGAAACTGGGCTGAGGCCAACTCATGTTCCACTTTATGAATGTCCGGCTCGGTGCTGGCCAGGTTTTCACCGAAGATGTAAAAAGCCTTCACTTTCCCTGACAACAGGCCTTCCATCATCTGTGGAATCATCAGGCCGTTTTTATCGGGCAGGTTTGAGACATTCCAGAACTTCTCGAATTTCTGCCGGGATTTTTCGTCGATAACGGTCTGATAGCCCGGGAATACGTTGGGAAGCGCGCCCATATCGCAGGCACCCTGAACGTTATTCTGTCCCCTCAAGGGATTAACTCCGCCGCAGGCCACGCCCATATTGCCCAGCAGCATCTGCAGATTTGCAGTGGACACAACGTTGTTACGGCCGCAAGTATGCTCGGTAATGCCCAGTGTATAGCAGAGCATGGCAGGTTTTACCGACACCAGTAGTCGGACCGTGTCATACAGCATCTGCTCGGAAATTCCGCAAATCGGGGCGACCCGCTCCGGTGGATATTCGCTGACTTTTTCCTTCAGCTCCTGAAAATTTTCGGTTCTTAATTCAACAAAATCTCTGTCATACAAGTTGTCTCGAATCAGGATATGCATCAGACCGTTTAAAAAAGCGATGTCGCTGCCCACATGAATAGGCACATGCAGGTCCGCAAAATCCACCAGACGATGGGCTCTGGGATCCACGACAATAAGTTTGGCGCCCTTCTGAACGGCATTTTTCAAAAAAGTCGATGCTACTGGATGGGCTTCGGTCATGTTGGACCCGATCACTAAAAACATTTTCGCCCGTGAAAATTCCTCAAAAGAGTTGGTCATGGCCCCGGAACCGAAAGATGCCGCCAGACCGGCGACTGTGGGGGCATGTCATGTACGGGCGCAGTGATCGATATTATTGGTCTTGAACACCGCGCGAAAAAGTTTTTGCATCTGGTAGGAATCTTCGCTGATGCTCCTGGCGCAGCTTACACCAGCAATCGCGTCTGGCCCGTCAGTGGCAATAATCTGCTTAAACCTGTCAGCGACCAGGTTGAGGGCTTCATCCCAGGAAGATTCCCTGAATTTTCCGTTTTCCCGAATCAGCGGTGTGGTCAACCGTTCTTCGGAATAAATGAAATCATAGCCGAAACGACCTTTAACGCACAGTCGGCCTCTGTTTGGCCGACCGTTTTCCACCCCGTTCACCTTGACGATGATACCGTCCTTTACATGCAGTTCCTGCTGGCACCCCACGCCACAGTATGGACAAGTCGTCCGGACTTTTTCCACCTCCCAGGGACGCCATTTGTACACCGCCTTCTTTTCCACCAGCGCCCCTACGGGACAGGCCTGAATACATTCACCACAAAAAACACAATTAGAATCCGCCAGTGTTTGATTGTTTCCGGTTACGATTTTTTCCTGACCGTCCTGAGTACCGAAATCAATAACCCGATTGACCTGTACCTCGTTACAGGCGCTGACACACCTACCACACAGGATACAGCGGGAATGATCCCTTATAATCAGTGGGTTTACGTCTTCTTTAGGCAGGGACGACCGATCGGCATAAGGTCTTTTCCCCTTTACCTGATAACGATAGAGAAGATCCTGCAATCGGCAGTCTCCCCAGACAGGGCAAAGATCATCTGTCTGTTCATATTCCCCTGCCGTTAGCTGAAAAGTAGTCCAATCAGATACGCCCTTGCTGGAAGCCGTGCAATTGTGGTTACCTGATGCGATCATGGACTCCAGGGTTTTTCTTCTAGCGGCTACCACTTTGGGTGATTCGGTTTTAACCAACATGCCTGCCTCGCAGGGTGTATTACAGGCGGTGACCAGTTCAGCCTGCCCATGAATTTCCACCACGCAGATTTTGCATCTTGCACCGGGCGTAGTACCTTCCAGATAGCAAAGTGTGGGAATATCTATACCATGTTCTTTTGCTACCTCAAGAATCGTCTGGCCGGAAGAAAAATTAATCTCCCGGCCGTTTAGAACCATTGTAGAATCGGACATGCGACTTCTCCCGTAATATTAAAGAGATTTGTATGTGTTTATCCGGATCAGCCGGACGAAACTTCAAAACAAGGGAGATATCAAATGTATTTCGTTATGTCAATATTGGCATAATGAATAGAAACAAAAAATTTGTGCGGGGATTCTTGAAAAACAGATCAGTCTTTTGGGGCGGATTTTAATCGGGGAGCAAATTTTTCATCAAAAAACGTGTCAGCCTGTTTATTCACCTGTTGATGAAGGACGCGGAATCTTTTTATAAGAGACTGGGCCAACGGCGTTAAAGCTGATCCCCCCCCGGATGCGCCACCGGCATTTCTGATTAAAAGCGGATACCCCAGGGCTTCTTCAGTGGTTCTGATTTTTCCCCAGATGGCCCTGTATCCCATCTTCAACTCTTTAGCAGCCGCGTTGATGGAACCACATTTTTCAATCGTGCTCAGGATACGGAAACGGCCCAGCCCGAAAATCACTTTTCCCTGATTGTCCTCTATCCATATTTTGGAACGGATATGGAACACCTTTTTTTCTTTTTTTGTCATGCATAACTCCTGTCGACCAAAGGTTGTACCTTTTGTTCTGGTCGTAGAGATATAGTGTGGTTAAAAACAATATTAAACCAAGTTTACTTGTGTTCCTATCTCAATTTTACGTAATTTATTGATACGGCAATGGATAGCAAAGAAGCAACAGGTCAGTCAATATGTTATCGGTTATATTTCCGACGTCAACTTACGGAAAAATTAGGGGTTCAGAAGGCTCGGAAGTTCTGACTTCTAATCCGTAGGTCGGACGATACAATTGTGATCCAAGGCAACGCTAAGCAAAAAAATTTAACAAAACAATATGCGGTAATATGCGATTATGCTGCCAGAGTTGTACAAAAACTCGTTTAATATTCGAAAAACTCGCATAACTTTCAGTAACATACTAATTTTACTTAAAAACCAACCATTCTGTCCCTCGGCACCATAAAAGATAAAGCTAGATTAAAGGGTTATCCGCTGCGTCGGTTAACCCTTTTTTCGTTGAAAATGACAAATTGTGCCCATGAGACATTTTCGATTGTTCTTCGAGGTAGGACTGATACATGTATTTTATCAGCAGTGTTAATACGCCATCAGTCTCTGTGCCAGCCGATGCAGTTCCGGGTTGGCCAATGCGACGACTTTTTTCTTGACCGCCCGCGAATAATATTCTTTTTCGGTTTTGGTCAAAGGCAATCCCTCCAGCCGTTTTTTGAACAGCTCTTTCTGCTTGGGGGAAAACACCTGCGAAAGCGCGTATTCCAGAGAAAGCGCTTCGTGTTTTTCTGTTTGCCGGCGGCTTTTTTCGGCATCCTTTTCGAAATACAGCTCGAATGCCTTCTTCAGACGCAACGGATGGAACTCCAGCCCGTTCAGTTTGAAACTGTTTCCGGATGCCAATTCTTTGCGCAGTTGTTTCAGACCTGCTTCTTCATTTTCAGAAAGCATCTCTTTTAGCGGCCTCATCCAGGAAAAGGACAGGTGGCGGAGGTCGTAGAGCGTAAACGAGACCTGCAACAGAGCATGAAAGGCTTTTTTCTGCTCTTTATTATTGAGGTGTTCCAGGACTCGTTCATATGCGAATCGGAAATCACTAGCAGCATTGACGAGCAGTACCGGAAACCCTTCCCATAATCTCTTGTCCCTGCTTTTTACCACTTCGGCGAGGGTCTGGTTGACATCGAATTCTTCGATTGCCTCCAGAAGGGGCAAACCCAATTGTGACAACCTTTCATATAATGACTTTTCCGTCATAAGACTTTCTCCTCTTTAAGGAGTTCGATAAATCGGTCGATGTGGACAGCTATTCGTGCTTCAGCGATATCATAACTGGCAAGCTCACGATAATGATTCACCAATCGTTCGATATCGATTCGGTGTCGTATGGATTTCATCAGCATCAGGCAATCCTCGGAATCAACTGTGGTACCGCGCATCAATTTACTTGCGATCAGGTCGTATTCATTCAAAATGCCGATATAGAGCCGGCTGTATTCCTTCAGCAGGGTGTGGTTACCCGGTTCAAGCGGTGATTCCAGCAGTTCCGTCGTATGGATCCGGTTTCCTTCAAAAAGGTCGAACCTAAAAATGTCTCCTTTCCGCTGCCATCCGCTCCCGGTAACCTGCTCGTAACCAAGCGTTTTGAGCACCTTGATCAGGTAGCCATGTTCACCCGTCCTGGGGACCATGAAATCAACATCTTTGGTGGATGGTTTTACTTGAAGCAGGGTCATTGCCGTTCCACCGCACGCAACGAGGTGAATCTTCCTTTTCAGGAAGCGGTTCCATTGCCCCATAACATCGAGCAAGGTCTGTTTGTTGATCCTGTATTCCATAACATTGTACCGATTAGTTCAATTATTTGTATAATTATATACAATAAGTTGATCATATTTGTACAGCATTTTTTGAAAAAACAATATGGCAGAGGAGTGATAGTCATTGTGCCCAGACTGTGCCTAAATTGTGACCGTCAGAAACAAACGTTAACAAATAAAGACAAACAAAACCAAAAATACACAGCTTTTTTAAATATTATCAACCTATTGAAAAAACGGATAAATCGTATTTTCTCATAATTCGGCTGGAAATCCCCGTGTCGGCAGTTCGATTCTGCTCCTCGGTACCAGCAACAAATAAAGGGCTTGCAAGAAAACCGTGCCGCCTTTTTTTTGTGTTACAAATCCGGCTGTAAGCTATTTGTGAGCAGTGCCTCCCCGCCCCTATTGAATCCAGGTCACAATTTCGTCAAGTGTGGTTTTCTTTGCTTTCCGTTGCTTGTACCATTCAGTGATGAGCGTTCTCATAATGCGCCAGTGGAATTGTTTTTTGAGCGATCAGTTTTTCAGCCAATCGCCATGCGTGTCGCAAAAAATTAAATCGGGTCAAATCAGTCATTAATTTTGAAGTTGATTCCAACCTTCTCTGAACAAGCTCACGTTCGGGTGAATCTTTGTGTAAGACAATAAACCTCCGAAGATGCTTAATGCCTTTTGTGCCGATAATTGCATAGGGTGCGTGATGACCCGCCTTTATGACGGCTTCAATCTCATGTTTCGAAGGTGAATCATCGGCAAAATGTCGCGTTGTTTTTCGATTCACCATGATTTCTTCAAGTACTCCTGTTTTCGTATCTGTCATTGTTTGTTTTTGCATGAGTAATCCCCTTATTTCTTCAGGGTATCTCTAAAAATTAGAATTTTGGTTCGGGGTCAAGGCGTATGAAAATATTTCGAGGATTGAAATTTGAGCACAACGCCGACATCGGGCCAAAAGGCATTTTTTAGAGGTGCCTTTCAGGCTGGTTTTTCAAAACTCAACTCGTCTTCATTATCCTTATTTCTCTGCCAGTTGATAAACTTCAGCCAGTTTTCATTATCCGGCAAAGGATATTCCATTCTTCTGTGGGAATACCGGCTTTCCATCCGGAGAAGCGAGGATTTTAAGAACAATTCTGCAACCTGCGTCATATTCGCAAGTTCATGGGCTTTTACCAATTCATGCGAATCTACTGCTTTCAGGGCCTGCAGATCATTTTCTTTAAATTCAGCGAGTTGTTTTAATCCCTGCTCAAGGCTTTCGGCGGTCTTTCGCAGGCCGATTTCAGGTGTGTGCAGGATTTTCTGGAATTTTTTGATTAACTGCCAGTAGGTAAGACCGTTTTTCCGTTTCATATATTTTACAGAACGTTCCAGCGCATTGTCCACCTGGTCCCTGTCCAATACCGGTGTGTCTGCCCTCCTGGCATACAGGGTGGCTGTCCGGCCGGTTTTCTCTCCCGACCACATGCCGCGGGCGGATGATATGCCTTTGATGGTACTCATATCAAAAGACTGGCTGAGGCTTGCGGCAAACAACCCGTTAACTTCATCACTCATCAGGTCATTGTTGGTCCGGATGCAGCCCTGCAGTCCGTAATATAAAACAATCTGATTGTGCGGATAGTCCGTGGGCGCGTTCCCTGTTTCCCTCAATCGCTTGTAGTTAAGCGCCTGCCAGGTATTCATGGGGCTTGAGTTTTCAAATATTCTGGAGACGATATACTTGTATATGACATTGGTCTGGTCCAGGTAAATGGGGGCGTTTCCCCTGGCCCATTCATCCGCAAAGGCAAAGGCAATTTTGTTGAAATTCGAATTCGTCCCGCGTTTGGGATCATAATCCCACATAAAATCTTTTCCGAATTTATTGATGAACCGGGCGCCGAACATGCCGGTCAGATGACCGCCCTCAAGGTTATAATCCCGTGCCAGAACATCCGGGTTCAAAAATTCGCAATTCTGTAATTTGTTGCCGGCGCGATAGGCCAATGCGTATCCGTCGCCGGTTTGATGGGCGCTTACGCTGTACCCCGGCCCGAATGTGCAGGATCCGGTTGCAAGGATGACGGACGGCGCCTTGAAAACGATCCTGTTTCCGGTCATCCGGTTCACCCCTACAGCGCCGTTTACCCGGCCGTTTTCCACCAGTAAATCGGTTACCATTGTTTTTGAAAAATAAGTGGACGCGCCCTGGGCGTCAATTCTGTCCAGCAGGCACTGCACCAGCGCCCGGCCGCAGGACCAGCCTTTATAACGCGGATTGATGCTCAATTTGTTGTAACGGTTTCCATCCGTCACCATTCGGGTTCCCGTCACCGGAAACCCTTCATAGGTAACACCCCACTTTTCCCATTTCTCCATCCGCCTGCGGGAGGTCTGCATCATGTCCCGGAGCATGTCCAGATGCCCGAGCCCGCCGCTGTATCCCAGATATTCTTTTTCACAGGCAGCAAGGTCATCGCCTTCCAGCCAGTAAATCGTACCCCCGAGGATCATGCCGGAACCTGAAGAAACGCCCAGCCCGCCTTTGTCAACAATGGCGATCCGTTTCATACCTTCTTCTGCCGCGGTAACCGCCGCCCATAAACCACCCATCCCGGTGCCCACGATAACAAGGTCCGCCTCAAAAACTTCCCGGTCTTCATAAGGGTAGGATTTTAAAATATTTACCTTTGGTACAGGTCTCTTGGCCGCGCGGGCAAGTTTTACGGGATAAGGTGTTATGGCTGCGGCCCCTGTCATTCCCATGATTTTCAACAGGTCTCTTCTTGAAATGCGATTCATGGTAAACTCCTGTTAAAAATGATCCTTGTATTCCGTATCACACGGCCACATTTTCGGTGCATATCGAAAAGGATGCACCCAGATGGCAGATTCCGGGCAATTAATTTCACATGTATAGCAGGCCTGGCAATCCTCCTTGTAGGCCACATATGCTTTCCCGGTTTTGGGGTCCATTCGCCACACATCTCTTGTGCAGTATTCCACGCAGGCGCCGCAACCGGTACATTTATTCTGGTCAAATTTCTGAATCGTCATTTATTCAACCCTCCTTATCAATTTTACCCCTGCCACACGATGGATCAGGTACCAGGGTATAACAGGAAGCAGTACCAGTACGAGCTGAAATGAGTGGTGGCTGGCATAAATCAGAGCAAGGAGCGTCGCTGCATCAGCAAGAAAAGGATATTTTGCCCATCTTTTTTCAAACGGGAGAAGACTGTTTACCGTATAGATCAGATACAGAACAGCCACGACAAAAAAAGCACCGTCGGTAAATGCGAAATGGGATGTTTTGAACATGAGCGCGATAAACATATCATGAACTACGGAAAGCGGCCCTTCAACGATTAACGGGGCCAGGATCAGATAGCCAAACCCTGCTATGCTGATCCAAGAAAAAACAAAATGCAGCCAGAAAAAGGATTTTCTCCAACGCCGCCAGTCCGGATTATATCCGATGCTTTTGAAGTATTTCACGGTAATCCCCTCTTATTTCGCTTATTCAGAAAAGCCCCGCGTCCTTTAGTTTTTCCATAAGGGTTTTGGCCGCCCGGGCGGGATCATCTCCCGGGATGATTACGCACTGGCGCTCTTTGGCCGCCGGATATTCCAGGCCCTTGAGGCCGGCTGCGGCTTCGGGGATCCGGTCCGCTCCCACGTCCCCGGGCCCGGTTGAAGAGACCGGCTTTTTCTTGGCCTTTCTTCTTTCGGCCATGGCCGGATAGCGGAGTTCCCCCACCTCGTTGGAGGCCACCACCACGCAAGGGGTGGGCGCCTTCACGATTTCGTACCCGTCTGCCAGGACCCGCTCCACCAGGACCGAACCGTTTTCCGTCGTAACCTTACGGGCCATGGTGACCAGGGGAAGGTCCAGGGCCGCGGCGATCTCCGCCCCCACCTGCCCGGCGTTGGAATCCGCGGCCTGGCGGCCGGCCAGGATCAGGTCGGCGTCCCCGATCTTTTCGATGGCTTTGGCCAGGACATGGGCCGTGCCCCGGGCATTCAGGGCCATATTGTCGAGGTCCGGCCCCTCGATTTTGGCGAGCGCGTCCGCACCGGCGGCCAGGGATTTGAGCATGACCGCGTCCGGCACCCGTTTCCCGGCCGAGAGCACCGTGACTTTGGTCCCATCCTTGTCAGCGTCCTTCATCTTCAGGGCCGCTTCCAGGGCATTTTCATCAAAAAGGGACATGACCGGCGGGATGCCCCGGGGCTCCACGCGCATGGTCTCCGGGTTGATGGCAAAAGACCCGGCAGGGCTTTCCGGGTCCGGCACCTGCTTCATACAAACGACGATATGCATGGGTATGACTCCTTCTTTCGGTTATGACTATCCTGCGATTTCCGCGGCCGCCTTGGTAAGGGCCGGGATGATGTTTTCCCAGTCCCCCACGATGCCGAAATCCGCTATCTTGAAGATATTGGCTTTCTCGTTGTTGTTGATGGCGACGATCACCTTGGCCTCCGCCATGCCGGCCACGTGCTGGGTGGACCCTGAAATGCCGGTTGCGATATACAGGGACGGGGCCACGATAGCGCCGGTGATGCCCACCTGGTGGACCGGAGAAATCCATCCGAGGTCACAGGGCGGGCGGCTGGCGCCCACCGCGCCGCCCAGTGCTTTGGCCAGTTCCGCCAGAACGGTAAAGCCTTCCGGCCCGCCCATTCCCCGGCCGCCGGAGACGATCCTGTCCGCGCTTTCCAGTTTGGGACCACCCGTGTCATCATCGGAAACCGTTTCCACCACCTCATAACGGGCAAGGGAGGGATCCAGGCTGACATCCAGGTTTTCCACCTGTCCCGACGCTTCCCCGGTTTCCGGGGCTTCCGCTGCCCGGGCCCGGAAGGTGGCCACGACCGGTTTTCCCAAAAGGGCGAACCGGGCCATGACGTTCCCGGAATACACCGGCTTGGTGAAGACAAACCCCCCGGAGTCATTTGAAACACTCACGTCCACGCAGTCCGAGGCGCAGCCGGTCTTAAGGCGCGCGGCCAGCCTGGGGGCCAGGTCCAGGGCCGTCAGGGTTTCGGCCATAAAAACAGCCCCGGGCTTGATGCTTTCGCATACCTGTGAAACCGCGGCGCACAAAAGATCGGGATGAAGATCCGCCAGAAGATCGTTGTCCACGGCCAGGACCTTGTCCGCGCCGTAACCAAGCAGCTCGTTTGCCGCCGCTGAAACGCCCTTTCCACAGACCAGAACGGCCAGGGATGCGCCGCTTTCCTTTGCTGCTTTACGGCCCATGGCCAGGGCCTCCAGGGACAGGGGAAGGACCTTCTCACCTGAACTTTCCGCCAAAACCAGAATGGGTGAAGCCATCATCTACTCCTTATGTTATTCTCAAATAAAAACTCAATCAGAAGAAATATAATACTTCGAATCCGACAGATCTTCCGGATCCAAAGCTTTTTTTATCTTGCGCTGCCAGATGTGGTAGTTGCACATTTTTGGCCCCATCAGGTCGTGCACCTCGCCCCCCTTGAAAAAGGCCATTCCGCCCCCGCCCAGGGTATGCTTCAGGGTGGCTTCCGCGCAGGCCTTGGCAAAATCTTCCAGCTGCCGGCCCATTTCAGGGTCGCGGTGATCAAAGGCATACAGCTCCTCGTCATGGCCAAACAGCCCGTTTTCGTACATCAGGGTCCAGGCGTTGTCGGCCAGGTCGTCAAAGCATGCTTTGCTTGCGATGAACTGCCGTTTGATTTGCTCGCCAATCCTGGCCTGCTCCATGCAACTGTCAACGGCCTCGTCCCCGCCGAAGGCTGAGAAGAAATTGCCGCCCATTCTGAATATCACGGGAGGCACACTCACCCGGACAAAAGCCCAGTACATGATAGAATTAAAGGGGGTCGGATTGTCCAGGACGACCCCGCCGTGGTCGTCCACAATCTTTTCGATGCACTGGCTCTGGTACTGGTAGTCCAGTTCGGAGTTGGCGGCGATCACGAGCTGGAACTGGTGTCGGAATGTTTCCAGAAGCGTTTTCATGTGCGGCATGGCGTGGATCTTGCGCAACAATCGCGGCGTCATGCCGGCCAGCAGCAGCGAAACGGAATTTTTGCACTGCAAAAAACCCGATCTCCGCCTCACCCACTTTCAACAGGGCGTCCGCATAGTTCTTGGCGTCGGGAAAGGCGCAATGAACGATTCTGAAGTTATCCGGTTTTTCAACATCCAGGTCCATGAGGCGGCCCATGGGCCGGGTTTCTCTGGGCCCGGACCAGTGAAAGAGCTTCATGGACATCTTGGTGAACACCCCGAGCCCGCCGTCCGCACCGGCCCATCCGCGCATGATGCCCCTCATGCCCGGCCCGGGGCCATCGGCCGAAAACCAGCGGCCTGTCGATCCGCAAGTTCCCAGTTTAAGGACCTCGCCGGAAGGCAGGACCCATTCTACGCCCAGGATGTTACGCGAACTGGTTGAAGTGGATATCGCTGACCACCCGATGCCGCAGTGGGAGGTGGCGTTGGCCAGGGGCGAGCAAAGGCTGCCCGCACCGTGGATGTGGATGTTGAAGCCCCGCTTCATGGCTTCCGCCTGAATCTGGGCGCAGTTGACGTACGGCTCGACCACCACGTAGCGATTTTTTTCGTCCCATTCCAGGATCTTGTTCATCCCGCCGGAGATCGATCTGCACCACGTTGTCATACCCGGGTCCGCCGTGGGCGCCCCAGCCGGTGCTGTGGGCCTTGTAACGCAGTCCGAATTGGTTGCATATTTTAACGATCGCCTGGACTTCTTCGGTGTTTGCCGGCAATGTCACGGCCAGGGGCCGGTTTATCCAGCATCCCGGTTCGGTTTTGTGAAACGCCTGCATGGCGTAACCGTCGCAAATGGCCGGGTCCGTGGAAAAATTCTCGTCCCCCAGGGCTTTCCTGAACAATGGAACAGCCTCTTCCGGAATGGTTTTTGTAGAAATCGGAAATGTCATGATGTCACCTCTCCCTTTACCGAGCGCGCCACAAGCTCGGTGACGTCGAATATTTCCATCTGGACGCCCAGCGATTCCGCGGCGTCGCGCAAATTTCTTTCGCACCACGGGCAGCTTGTGGCCAAAGCATCCGCCCCGGTAGCCAGGGCTTCCTCGATTCGCTCCCTGGCTGCGAAATCGGACAGTTCCTCATCTGCTTCCCACACCCCGCCTCCGGCGCCGCAGCACCAGGAATACTCCCTGATACGTTCCATCTCCACCAGTTCAATGCCGGGAATGGATCGAAGAAGCTCGCGAGGGGCGTCATAAACCCCTTTTCTTCCGTCGCGTTTGCACGAGGCCGGCCTCAGAAGCTTGTTTCCTTCCCAGGGCCCCGCATAGGGCTCGCTTCGCCGGCCGAGATGGCAGGGGTCGTGATAGGTGATCTTTCTTTTCACCGTGTTTTTGAATTGCACTTTTCTGTTTGCCGCAAGTTCACCCAGATACTCGCTGATGTGCATGATCCGGACACCCAGGTCTACGCCCATGCGCGGATAGGCATACTTGAAAGCGCCATAGCAGTCGGCACAGGGCGTGAGCAGGACTTTAGCGCCGGAAGACTTTACCCGGACGGCCATGTCCTCGGCGAAATTTTTGCCATCCCCCCGAAAGCCCAGACCAAAGGCGCGGCCCCCGCAGCATGACTCGGCTTTGCCCGCAACCCCCAGATCAACGCCCGCATCCCGGACGAGCGTTGCCGCCCCCCGGATGACGCCTAGAAGGTCCTCGTCATAAGAAAACCGGCACCCGGCGTGAAACAAGACATCCACCTTTTGAGCGTTGGCGTCCTTCAGGTCGAGCCCCTCAGCCCAATCACCGCGGGCTTTTTTGGGTTCCCCGAAGACATTGTTCTCCCGTTTCAGGTCATCGATCATCATCTGGTGCTCGGCGAAAAACTGGCCGTTTTCCACGCACGTCGCCCGGATCTCCTCGATCACTTCGGCAATGTCGATGTCGTCGCGGTAAACTTTGCAGTTGGCGTCGCAGGCGCCGCAAAGCGTGCACTTGTAAACCACGTTTGCGACGGAATCGTTCATCTCTATTCTTCCGTCCAGCAGCGAAAGCCCCAGCATGAGCTTGCCGCTGCCTGCGAAACTGTGAAAATTGTAGCGGGATATGGACGGGCAGACCTGGGCGAACCGGTGGCTCTTTATCTGGCTCATCGGCACCCATTTGCATGAGGAGCACCGCGAACAGCCCTCCATGTCCCTGCGATATTCTTCCAATGCCATAATATACCTCCTACAGGCAGATCCTGCCCTGGTTGAAAACGTTATGGGGATCAAGGATTCCCTTGACCGTTTTTATTGACGCGACCGTGTCCGGGCATCGGGCATAGGCCATTTCGGCCCACGGACCATAAGGCCGGCTGAAAAAAGCACCTTTTTCGGACATGACCTTGCTTGCTTCGTCAAAAAGATCCTGAGTGCGTTTTTTGTCGTCCGCGTCGTTTTGATCAAAGGGAAGCATGAACTCCAGATGGCAGTTCCGGCCCTGCTGCACGGGCTGAACGTAAACGCCCGTATCCTTTGCCGGATAACCGTGTGCGTCCGCGAGTCCGCCCATTGTTTCCAGAAAATCGGGCACGCAATCCATGGTGGTGAGGAAGAAGATCTCCGCGTGCGCCCCTTTGAGGCGGTCTTTCCAATAGGTCTCCGGGCACGGTTCATCAATCATCCGGGCCAGGGAATCTCCGCTGGCGCTGCCAAGGTCACGCACCGCTTTTAGATCCAGGTCCTTGGCCAGGGCTGCAATGTCCTGTTCCTGCTGGCGGACCCGCAGCTCCGGAAACAGCTCGTAACCGGAAACGCAGTAAAACAGGGTCCAAGGGGCCAGCTTTTCCGCCAATCCGCCTATTTTTGCCGTGTCTTTTTCGAGAATGCCCGCCAGCGCCTGTGCGTTTAAGAGAAACATCTCGTCTCCCAGGCGACGCTGGGTCATGGCATAGGCCAGATCGGTCAGGGGCCCGATTTGCTGGGATGTGACAAAATACCCCTTATGAATAGTCGGCAAAACCTCCAGCTTGACGCTGGACCAGGTGACGATGCCCATGGTGCCCTGGGCCCCCTGGATCACGCGCACCAGGTCGGTCTGGGCCGGCCCCATGGGGTTTTTCTGTGAAGCCCCGGCTTTCCACTGTTCCTCCAGGGAGCCGGGCCCGGCGGCGGCGCCGGTGCGGAACATGTCACCGGTGCCGAAAATCGTCTCCACGCACAGCATGGGATCGGTCATGTCCCAGTGATACTTGGGTATGGTGATGGGTTCCCTTTCCAGATAGGCGGCCACAACGGACTTGGTCGCGCGGGGCAGAAGCGGCAGAAGGGCCTTCATCCCCAGCTTTTTCGCCTCGGCCTGCAGCGTCCCGAAACAGACCCCGGGCTCGACGATGGCCACCTTGTTTCTGCGGTTGATACGGGATATGCGGTCCATTTTGCAAAGATCCACGACCACCGAAGGAATGCCCGCCGGAACGCAGCAACCCCGCTGAGACCTGGGCGAACCGCTGGAGCACGGAATCAGGTTGGCGCCCGACTCAATCGCCGCCCGCACAACCCCGGCCACCTGTTCGGTGTTTTTCGGCTCGACCGCACACAGGGGCGTCTGTCCGGCGACAAAAGCGCCGCCACCGGCATATTCGGAAAGCTTGTCCGGATTTTCATGAAACTGATCCGGGCCTACAGCGGTCTTTAAAGCCGCCATGATTGTCGTTTCATTTTTCATCGGGTCACCTCCCCGAGCTGTGGCGTGTTTTTCATGGCGTCTGCAAAAAATATGCGATACCTGCGCTTGACGTACGCCATCACCCTGTTCCTTATTCCGGGCCGATCCAGCGCGAAGGCAGCGGCCTTCATCATCGCCGGCCTGGCCACCAGCCGGACAAGGAAAGGGGGTATGCGTCCCAGGGTTTGCTCCAGGGGGTCCGGATCAGTCCGGTCCAGGCAATCGAACATCTCATAAGGACCAATCCCGAGTTCCTGAAACACGGCCTCGAGCGCCTGTTCCGTAATGGAAATGATCTTCCCCATGAGGCCCGTTGTGTAGGCCATGCGGGTAATCCGAAAATAATCGGAAGATTCCAGCGGCATCATTTCATTCTCCTTTATGATCTTTTTTCTTTACCATCCAAATTTCGACTTTCTACGATAACATCACACTGACATGATATTTACCTGAGCATTATCCATGCCAAAAAAATAATACTTTTAAAACAAATACTTAAGATTTATGCTTGTTTTTATCTATTAAATATAGTAGGCTGAACCGAAAAATAGCGCAGGCCTACTATATAAGGTAGCTGTGGATATTTTATAAAACAACCGGGAAAGGCACTCACAAAATATGAAAAACGAACCGTATCAATTATTGGACCGGGTCAGGCAGCGTATTTTCGAGGAAGAAAATCTTCAATCAGCATTGTCTGATATTTTCAATTTTATTTCAAAATTCGCCCCGATATGGAAAATGGGTTGGCTCCAGTTCCATTCTGATTACCAATTGGTGCGGTTTATCGCCCAGGCCCTGGATACCGGCGGGGAAATCACCAACTTCATGTACGATACGCCCAAAGAGGTATTGGAATTTATATGCAGCGAGGCCAATCCTGACATTAAAATTGTAAACGATCCCGAAAAAGACCTTGTCGGTATCGAGCTGTCAAAACGCGCCAGATCTGTTGATTATTCCTGCCTGATTATAAATTTTAAAAACGCTACCGGTGTTTATGCCTCTGTAATGATCATTGCCCAGGGAAAGGATAAATTCACCGAAGACCATTCACGCCTGCTTGTTACGGTGAAAGAGCCCCTGCAACTGGTTTTGGACACCCTGATCAAAGGCCACGAAAAGAAAAATCTGCATCCTTCCCAAAAAGAGCCTGTGGACGATAAGAACGAATTTTTCCGCCAGGTCACCCGGCGGTTATGCGGCCACCTTGACCTGCAAACCGGCGTAACCCATTGTCTTCAATATCTAAGCCGGTTTCTGCCCGCCGAGGGGCTCCATGTCAGGCAGACGGAGCCGGGTTTGCTTTCGGAACGTGGACTGGCCGAAAGCTATGGCTTTTTTTTCCCGAAGTCAGAAGCCCTCCTCCCCATGATCACGGAAGAACCGCCATTCCTCGAGGGCGGGGAATTTCTGCGAACCCACATTATCAATGAGATTGAGCGCCACCCTTTGGCAAAAATCCTTTCTCAATTTTTCGGGCATGACACGTCTTATATTTACATGCCCCTCATCCACAAACAAACCCGGATCGGCATTGCGGTTTTGGGGTTGGAAGGCAGGAACCGGTATACAGAAGCGCACATGAAACTTTTTGAAATGCTTCACGATCCATTTGTTCTCGCGCTTTCAAACAATATCAAACACCGTGAAGTAATTCGCCTTAAGAACATCATTGAATCTGAAAAAAAGGACCTGCAGCAAGAATTACAGGACACAAGAAGCCAGACGATTATCGGTTCCGGCTTAGGCCTAAAAGGCGTTCTTGAGACCGCCCGCCTCGTGGCCGGGCAGGAAAGCCCGGTCCTGCTGACCGGAGAAACCGGTGCGGGAAAGGAAGTGGTGGCCAATTTCATCCACCGGAGTTCTTCCCGAAAAGACGGCCCTTTAATCAAGGTCAATTGCGGGGCCATACCGGATACACTGGTGGACAGCGAGCTGTTCGGCCATGAGAAAGGGGCTTTCACCGGCGCGGCGAGCCGGAAGAAAGGCCGATTTGAAAGGGCCAACGGCGGCACCATTTTCCTGGACGAAATCGGGGAACTGTCTCCACAGGTCCAGGTTCGCCTGCTCCGGGTGCTCCAGAATAAAATTATTGAGCGGGTTGGCGGGACGGATACCATACCGGTTGATATCCGCGTCATCGCCGCCACCCACCGCAACCTCGAGGAAATGGTGGCCGAAGGCAAATTCCGGGAAGATCTGTGGTTTCGCCTGAATGTGTTCCCCCTAAGGATCCCCCCCCTGCGCTCGAGACGATCGGATATACCGGCCCTGGTGGATTATTTCATTGAAAAAAAATCCCGGGAGTTGAATCTGCACGAGAAGCCGTCACTGTTGCCGGAAGCCATGAGGCGTTTGACCGTTTACGATTGGCCGGGAAATGTCAGAGAACTGGAAAATGTGATTGAAAGAGAATTGATCCTGAGCAAGGGGAAGCCGCTGACGTTTCAGTATGTCATCCAACAGGCTGTTACCGACAAGACCCCGGGAAACGGCATTGAGGGTGATGGCTTCCCGGATTTGGATGAAGTTAATATCAGGCACATAAAAAAAGCGCTGGCCCTTTCCCAGGGTAAAGTAGAGGGCCCGGGCGGCGCCGCCGAACTGCTGAATGTAAAACCCAACACGCTTCGCGGCAGAATGAAAAAACTGGGAATACCTTATGGCTGGAAGAGATAAGATAACATGTTTTAATGATAGTGGATATCAAACCGTTTCATTTTCCGCCACAGCGTCGTCCGGTCTATTCCCAGTGCCGTGGCCGTCTTTTTCTTGCTTCCCTGAAATTGTTTTAAAAAAAAGATAATACGTTCAGCTTCAGCCTTTCCTGCTTCAGACATCAGTTTGTTTTTATCCGGCAAGGTAAATTCCGGATTATTCCATGTTCGCTGCTGGAGATGGGGCGGCAGGACTTCCGGGGTAATGGTCTTTTCCTGACAGATGATCAGCGCATGCTCCAGTATATTCTCCAATTCCCTGACATTTCCGGGATACTGGTAGTTAAGTAGCAGTGCCATGGCAGCCTCGTCTATTCCGGGGGATTCATAACCCTTGATTGTACAGAGCCTTCTTAAAATGTGATTGATCAAAAGCGGCAGATCCGCTTTCCGGTCCACAAGATTGGGAAGTGTAATACAGAGCACATTGAGGCGGTAGTAAAGATCTTTCCTGAATTTTTTCTTTTTGACAAGTGCTTCAAGCCCCCGATTGGTCGCCGAAATAATTCTGACATCCACTTTTTCGATATGGCGGCTGCCAAGCGGATAATATTCCCTATCCTCCAGAACCCTGAGCAGTTTTGCCTGCAGCTCGAAAGAGATATCCCCGATTTCATCCAGGAAAATCGTGCCGTGATTGGCCTCATGGAATCGTCCGGGTTTATTCTGTGTTGCACCGGTAAACGCACCTTTGACATAGCCGAACATTTCAGATTCCAACAGATGATCGGGGATGGCGGCACAGTTCACCTTGATAAACGGTTGATTCGCCCTTCGGCTGGCAGAGTGAAGCACCTTGGCCATCATATCCTTGCCCGTGCCGGTGCTCCCCTCGATCAAGATTGTTGCATCCGTGGCTGCAACAACGGAGGCTTTTTCAAAAATTTGCTGCATGACGGGAGCTTTTCCGATCATATCATAAAAAGAATAGTTTTTTTCAATCATCTGACTGACCTGTCGGACCAGGGTCAAATCCCGTAAAGTTGCAAGTCCGCCGACAATCATATTCTTTTCATTTTTCAGGGGTATAAACGAGGTTTGAACCGGAATTTTTTCACCCACACTGCTTGAAATACGGGAAGTCTGGTTCATCAGGGTTTCGCCGCTCCGTATGGTTTTGTTGACTAAAGCGTTGCAGATCTGATCATCTCCGGTAAAAATTTTAAAACAGTTTTTTCCCAGAACCTGGCGGCGGTGATATCCGGTTATTTCCTCGGCGGCACGGTTGAAAAAGGTTAAATGTCCGCCTTTGTTGACGGTGAAAATACCGGTGTCAATGGCGTCAAAAATCATTTTCAAGGTCCGCTCCTGATGTTCCACCCGTTGAATGAGTTCGGTAAGGGCAGAATGATCCTGCAGCACGGTGAAACATCCTTTAACCGTCCTGTCCGGAGTGAAAAGAGGCACGACAAACCGGGTCACCATGTGCCTGCTGCCATGTCGGTCAATAATTTCCAAATCCGGACACTCTTCTCCATAATTCGGGCACTCTTCTCCAGAATGAGGGCTGCCCTGTAACGGGCAGTGACCATGACAGGGGATCGAGCAGCACAGTTTCTGGCAGGTCTTGTCTGCAAGTGACGTTTTATCAACGCCCATGATCAGACCGGCACTGTGATTCAGATCTGCGACCTTTCTATCCGCTGCAATAAAGGCACCGATGGACAGATAGTCAAAAATTTTAAACACTTTTTTGACCATGGTCCTGAATTCCGGATGATCGATAAACATAATTCATCTCCCACAAATGCTGCATGGCGTTGCAAAATATTGCATACATGTTGCGCAACAGGTGAAGTCACTGCAATATCATAAAATATTTTCGATTATCGTAACCGAAATGTTGCATATGGGCAACACATATCCTAAGAAAACAGACCTGCTTCATCCCTTAACGCCTGAACCCCGCGCTATTTCGGCGCTGGCACGATCCATGCGTATACAAAAAGTCCATTATGGAGAACTCACCAAACATACTGATCCTTTCCGAGGCCATGGAGCTTCGATTTTTTCTTGAGACAGTGCTGACAGAAGCGCATTACCGTACGACCAGCGCAGTAAATATGGAGGAAGCACTGGAGCAGGTTGTCCGGGACACGCCGGCAATGGTTCTCATTGATGTGATGTCCAGCAAGCAGGGAATCTCCATGTACAGGCAGCTCCGGCGACATGAAAAATATAAATTTATCCCGGTGATCATGCTTTCCTCGTTGGCAAGGGAAGCTTTTTTTCAGCTGCACAACATTGAATACAGTCTTCCGAAAAAAGGGTTGCCCAAACCCGACGACTACCTGCCCAAACCCCCGGAAGCAGAAGAACTGATAGACGCGATTAAAAAAATATTCAAGGACAAGTCAACCCCTGGCAACAAAGGAAAAAGAACATGCAATTGAAGATCGGCTGTTATATCTGTCATTGCGGCATTAACATTGCCCATCGGGTGGATGTGGTGGAGGTGGCGAGGTTTGCAGGCACACTGGAAGGCGTTGTCATTGCCAGAGACTATAAATTCATGTGCTCTGATCCCGGCCAGGAAATGATCGAGGCAGATATTCATGAATTCGGACTGAACCGTGTAGTGGTGGCGTCCTGCTCTCCCAGACTCCATGAAAAAACCTTCCAGAGTGCTTGCAAGCGGGCCGGCATCAACCCTTATCTTTTCCAGATGGCATCAATCCGGGAACAGGTTTCATGGGTGACGCTGGACGATGAAGAAGCGACGCGCAAAGCGAAAACCCTGGTTGCCGGTGCGGTCAACCGGGTCAAGGCCCATAACAGTCTTGAAACCCGGCATGTCAATGTCCATCCGGACATCATGGTCGTCGGCGGGGGCATTGCCGGCATGCAGGCGGCCCTGGATATCGGCAACAGCGGACATACCACCTACCTGGTGGAAAAATCCACGACCATCGGCGGCCACATGCTTCAATTCGATAAAACATTTCCAACCCTGGACTGTGCGGCCTGCATCGGTACGCCGAAAATGGTGGAAGTGGCCCAGAATGCAAATATCGAGCTGCTTTCCTATTCGGAAGTAACCGGCGTTTCCGGCTACATCGGCAATTATGAGGTAACCATCCGGAGACGGCCACGGTATATCAAAGAAGATCTGTGCACCGGATGCGGAGAATGTACAAAAGCCTGTCCGGTCAGCTTTCCAAGTGAATGGGACGAATGCCTCCAGGACCGGAAAGCCATTTACAGGGCGTTTCCGCAGGCAGTCCCCATTACGTACTGTATCGACAAACTTGATCCGGCTCCCTGCGTGCAGACCTGCCCGGCCCATGCGAATGTCCAGGGGTATATCCAGCTCATAAAAAAAGGTGAATACGAAAAAGCGGTCCGCCTGATCATGGAACGGATTCCATTACCCGGTGTTCTGGGGCGGGTCTGCCCGCATCCCTGTGAATCAGCCTGTCGCAGGGGCGATCTGGACACACCTCTTGCCATCCGGGATTTGAAACGGTTCGCCGCAGACCAGGTGGACATGGAAACACTGGCAGTCCCTGAAATATCAGAACTGGGCAGAAAAATCGCTGTGATCGGCTCCGGGCCGGCCGGTTTGACAGCCGCCTATGATCTGCGGTTGAAAGGCTATGATGTTACCATTTTTGAAGCAGCCGGTCTTCCCGGCGGCATGCTGCGCAGCGGCATACCCGATTACCGCCTGCCGCAGGAAATACTGGATAAAGAGATCGGTTATATCCAGCGAATGGGCATTCGGATTGAAACCGGAAAAGCCCTGGGAAAACACGTCTTGACAGAACAGCTGAAATCTGACGGATTCGAGGCGGTTTTTCTCGGGATCGGTGCTCAGGGCGGCATGGCTCTGGATATTCAAGGTGAAAACAGTCCCGGTGTAACAGATGCGATTCATTTTCTCCGGCAGGTCAGTCTCGGGAGCAGAGAGACGCCTGGCCGTATGGTAGCCATAATCGGTGGCGGTAATGTGGCTGTTGATGCCGCCCGGACAGCCATTCGCCTGGGCGCGGAAGAAGTCATTCTGGCTTATCGTCGAACACGGGAGGAAATGCCGGCTTATGAGGACGAAATCGAAGGCGCCCTGGCAGAGGGCGTGATATTGAGGCCGCTGGTGACACCTCTTGAGATCATTAAAAAAGACGGTCGCTGTGCGGGAATCCGGTGTGTGGAAAACCGCCTTGGTGACCCGGATGAAAGCGGCCGAAGGCGGCCGGAGCCTGTTGAAGGATCAGAATTCATACTGGCCTGTGACAGTGTAATCACTGCCATCGGTCAGGCCATTCTGCTGCCTGAAGATGCCACATTAAAAGAAATCGGTTTTGACCGCCGCAACCGCATCCGGGTCAATCCTGATACGCTCCAAACCGACATTGAATGGCTTTTTGCAGGCGGAGACATGGTCAGCGGACCCGCAACCGTTGTAGGAGCAGTATCCGGAGGACACCGGGCTGCCCATGCCATCCATCATTATCTCTCAGGAAAGGATATGACGGAACTGCAGGGCTTCTTTGAATCTACAAAATCGATTGAAGAGAGTAACTATAAAGAGATACCGGCAAATGCAGCAATCTTAGAGCGGCAGGAATTAACCCACAGGGATGCCGGAAAACGGAAACACGATTTCAATGAAGAAACTGTCGGGTTTGATGCCGAGGGGGCAAAAGCCGAAGCTGAGCGTTGCCTGAACTGTCAGGGATGTTGTGAATGTATGGAATGTGTCCGGGCCTGTGAAGCAAAGGCCATTGATCATCTTATGAAACCTGAAGAAAAGACAGTCAAAGTCGGTTCCATTATCCTGACCACAGGCTATGATGTTCTGGACCCCACTGCCATGAAGCAATTTGGTTACGGCACTTTCCCCAATGTCTATACCAGTCTTGAATTTGAACGCCTTTCCAATGCCACCGGACCCACGGGCGGAGAAATCCTGATCCGGGACGACACCGGCGCTTTTGCCAGGGAGCCTAAAAGTGTGGCGCTACTGCACTGTATCGGCAGTCGGGATGCGAACTACCATGAATACTGTTCCCGTGTCTGCTGCATGTATGCGTTAAAATATTCCCACCTGATAAAGGAAAAAGTCGGGCATGACGCGGAGGTGTATGATTTTTACATTGATATGCGTTGCTTCGGAAAGGGATATGAAGAATTTTACCGCCGGTGCCAGGAAGAAGGCACCCATTTTATCCGCGGCAAGGCATCAGAAATTACGGACCAGGCGGAATCACCGGAAGAGGAAGGAAAGCTTGTGGTGATCGGTGAAGATACGCTTCTCTCCAGCCTGGTCCGCATTCCTGTGGATATGGTGGTGCTCTGTGTGGCCATGCAGGCCAGGGATGATGCCAGAGATGTCGGTCGAATTTTTGGTGTAAACCAGGGTTCGGACGGTTTTTTCCTTGAAGAACATCCCAAGCTGGGTCCGTTGAACACAGCGACGGACGGCGTTTTTATCGCCGGCGCCTGCCAGTCGCCGAAAGATGTCCCGGATACGGTGGCCCAGGCCTCTGGCGCCGCTGCAAAAGCCCTGTCGCTGGCATCCAGGGGCCAGGTCCAGGTATCATCAACCATCTCCTGGATTGATCCGGATATCTGTGCCGGTTGTCAGATCTGCAGGCCTTTATGCCCGTATTCCGCTATTGAATTTGACGAACGCCGCAGGGTGTCCGTCGTCAATGAAGCCATCTGTAAAGGCTGTGGTTCATGCGCCGGGGCATGCCCGTCGGGCGCAGCCCAGGTCCGGCATTTTACGAAAAAACAAATGTTTTTAGAGTTTGAAGGTATTATGGCTGCCCTGAATAAGGTCCAGGCGCCGGCACAATAACTTTTTGAGACAAGAGAGGACGTTTTATGAGTGAATTCAATCCCCTGATTATCGCTTTTGTCTGCAACTGGTGTACCTATACAGCTGCAGATCTGGCCGGTACATCCCGCCTGAATTATCCGGACAACATCCGACTGATGCGTGTGATGTGTACCGGCATGGTGGACCCACAATATGTCATTAAGGCTTTTCTGGAAGGCGCGGACATGGTTTTGGTCAGTGGTTGCCATCCGGGCGATTGCCACTATATCAACGGCAATTACAAGGCACGGCGCCGGATAAAACTGCTTCAGGAGATCCTGCCCGTGCTCGGTATTGAAAAAGAACGACTGAAACTGACCTGGATCGGGGCCAGTGACGGCATCCAATTCGCACGTACCATGGAAGAACTGGTGGTTCAGGCAAAAAATCTGGGGCCCGGCCCGGGACGGCAGCAAATTGCCGTCTGATCAGGAGGAAAACAAATGGCATTGACAACCCGTATTACAGTTGAAAATAAAGATTTTCTGGCGGCTGCAAGGCATTTTTTGATCGATGTACTGAATTCTGACAGTATTGATGCGATAGTGGTTCCGCTGGTTTCGGAAGGCGGCCATTCCATCATGCCGGAACTGGTAACGGTTCCTTCCCGGCTGGAACAGGCGGATCCTTTGAGCCCTTGTTTCCCGATGAATTCTGCACGTCTGATTTCAAGGCTGACCCGCAAACCAGGGAACAGAAAAATTGCGGCCGTACTCAGGCCGTGTGAAATCCGGGCACTGGTAGAACTGGTTAAACTCAAACAGGCCCGACTGGACGACCTGATCGTGATCAGTATGGACTGCCTGGGGGCCTATTCCAACAAAGACTGGACCCTCATCAGCGCATCCGGGCCGGATAATTTTACCCGGACTTTTTATGAAAAACAACTTTCCGGCAGGCTTTCGGAGGAAGGCGAACCGGAAATAACTTCAGCCTGCAGGGCCTGTGAATATCCGGTATCTGACCAGGCAGACATCACCTTTGATTTCCTGGGTACAGAGATTACCCGGGAATTTCATATTACAGGAAAAAGCGATGCCGGAGAGGCCCTGATCCGTGACCTGGGTTTTGAAACATCAGAACTGCCAAAAGACAGGGGGGCCCGGATAGCGGATCTCACTGCCAGGCGCCTGGCATTCCGGGATGACATGTTTGCCAGAACCCGTGAGGCGGTTGCGCCCCTGGACAAGCTGTCTGTTTATTTTGAACGATGCGTGAACTGCTATAACTGCCGGGTGGCCTGTCCGGTCTGCTATTGCAGAGAGTGTGTTTTCAACACGGACGTGTTTGACCACGATCCGTTTCAGTACATGGAAAAAGCCCATCGCAGCGGCAGTCTCCGTCTGCCTTCGGACACGCTCTTTTTCCACATCACCCGGATGGCGCACATGAGCCTGTCCTGTGTGGGCTGCGGACAGTGTTCCAATGCCTGCCCCAATGACATCCCGGTGATGGAGGTTTTTCGTCTGGCAGCATCCGCAGCCCAGGACGGTTTTGGCTATATCCCGGGGATAAAAAAAGATGACGCCCCGCCCCTGTCGGAATTTAAGGAAAACGAATTTGAAGAGGTTGTCGGCATTTAACAAAATGATAAAAGGAAAAAAACATGAAGCCTGATCCCATGGATAATGAGCACAGCAACGCCCTGGTCGTCGGCGCAGGAATTTCCGGTATCCGCACTGCTCTGGATCTGGCCCAGCAGGGATACAGGGTGACGTTGATCGACAGTAATCCGGCAACAGGCGGTCTGCTTAACCAGCTGGATTATCAGTTTCCCACTAATCACTGCGGCATGTGCAGGCTGCTGCCCCTGGTTCACCGGGACCAGTCTTCCCAGCACTGCCTGCGCAAAGGTATTTTTCACGAAAACATCGACCTGCACTTATCCTGTGAGCTGCAGGATCTGTCCGGTGAGCCGGGAAATTTTACGGCCCGGATAAAAGAAAAGCCGACCTGGGTGGATCCTGATCGATGCGTGGGATGTGGCCTTTGTGAACAGGTCTGCCCGGAAGAAATCCCGGACTGTTTCAACGAGGGGCTTTCCCGTAGAAAGGCGATTCATTTGCCCGTTCCCCATGCCATTCCAAATGCGTATGTTGTGGACCTGGCATTTTGCAGTCGTTGCGGCGCCTGTGAAGCGGTCTGTCCCACTGATGCGATTCAGCTGTCGGATGTCAACCGGAAGGCTTTTTCCATTCTGGTGGTGGATGATGAACTGAGCATCCGGGATTCCCTCAAAGAATGGCTGGAAGAAGAAGGTTTCAGCGTCGACATGGCCGATTCGGGCAAGGCGGCGCTTTCCGCGCTGGAAGAAAAAGAGTATCGTCTTATGCTGACCGACATCAAGATGCCGGAAATGGACGGCGTCGAGCTCTTGGCAAAGGCAAAAGAACTCCAGTCCGAGCTGAACGTGGTCATGATGACAGCCTATGCTACCGTTGAGACGGCCATCGAAACCATGAAAACCGGCGCCCGGGATTACCTGATCAAACCGTTTGACCCGGAGACCCTGATACCCATGGTGGTCCGTATTTTTCAGGATGTCGAAGCATCAAAAGACCGGGTATTGTCAGTGGATACAGTTATCTTTGCCTGCGGTACCACTTTCTACAATCCCGCGGATAACAAAAATGTTTATGGTTACGGGATTTATCCCAATGTACTCACCCACATCGAGTTTGAACGTATGCTCAGTCCGGCCGGCCCGAGTCCGGAAGGACTGCTGCGACGGGACAACAACAAGCCTGTAAAAAAAATTGCCTGGATTCAATGTGTCGGCTCAAGGGACATACAGAACGGGGCTGATTACTGCTCAGGCATCTGCTGTATGATTGCGGTAAAGGAGGCCATGCTGGCCAGACAGATGTCAGGCGGTCAAATTGAACCCGTTATTTTTTATATGGATATGCGGGCCTGGGGCAAGCCTTTTCAGTCTTATCTTGACGAAGCTGCGGAATCGGATCAAATCCGATTTGTCCGCTGCAAAGTTCACTCTTTAAGCGAGGATTCCGAGACCCGAGACCTTGTGCTGCGTTACATGGACCGGCCAGGACACGCCGTCTTTGAAAACTTTGATATGGTCGTTCTTTCCACAGGAATGCGGCCCGGTCCGGATATGGCGCGGCTGGCGGAAATCACAGGTGTCGGACTGAATCCCTGGGGATTTTTTGATCACCTTCCGTTTGAGCCTGCCAGGACCGGCCAGGACGGCATTTTTGTCTCCGGTTCCACCACGGAACTCCGGGACATCAGCGAGTCGATGATCACGGCCTCTGCTGCTGCTGCCAATGCTTCCGGAATTATCCGGAAGCAAGATGCCGGGCAAAAAATGCCGGCACTTCCCGTCTTACCTGAAAAGGATACAAGCCGGGAGCCCGTGCGGATTCTTCCGGTGATCTGCACCTGCAACGGACGCCTGGAGGCAGCGGTGACAAAAAAAGATATCGAGCAGGTTTTTGATTTCGACCCGGACCTTGACGATCCCGTTTTTATTGACCGGCTCTGCATGGCCCAGGGATGGCAGGAAATGAAAGACCACCTGGCAGACAGTGCCTGCAACCGGATGTTGATCGCCGCATGCCATCCTTATGTGTTTACGCCCGGAATCCGGAGGCTGAGGGATGATCCCGGGGTTGATCCGGCCATGGTTCATGCCGTGGATACCATGACCCCTCTTTTCTCAACAAAACCGGAGAAAGCAGAAGAAAAAACATTACATTTATCCCGGATCGCCGCTGGCCTGCGCCAGGGAGCGGCCTTTCTGAAGCATGCCGAGCCCGCATCTCGCACTGAAACAGCCATGTGTCAGCGGGTACTGGTGATCGGGGGGGGGATCGCCGGCATGACGGCCGCCCTGGCTATTGCCGGTCAGGGCTTTGAGGTGGACCTGGTAGAAAAAGAAGAACAGTTTGGCGGCAATCTGAACTGGCTTTCTTCCACCCTTGAGGGGCATGACGTCAAGGCCCTTCTCGAGGACACACTGTCCCGTCTAGGCAAAGCACCCGCCCTTTCACTTTATCCCGGTGCCCGGTTGGTGAATGTAACCGGAACCGCCGGTCATTTCCGGACGGTCCTCGAAGACGACCAGCAAAAAGGGGTGTCCCTGACACACGGCGCCGTCATCATTGCCACCGGCGGCCGGGAATCAGATACCTGCGCCTTTTTGCATGGTGAAAATGACCGGGTGATCACCCAGAAAGCGCTGGAGGGAAAACTGTCTGAGGAAGGGGCCGATATTCCGGGTACAGTCGTGATGATTTTATGCGTTGACTCCAGGGTTCCGTCTGCGAACTACTGTTCCCAGGTCTGCTGCCCGACAGCGATAAAACAGGCGAGAGAAATCAAACGGCGCAGCCCGGACACAGAAATTTTTATTTTCTACCGGGATATGATGACCTGCGGTTTTTCAGAGACTTATTTCACCCATGCCAGAAATGAAGGCATTATTTTCATCCCCTATTCACTGGACAAGCTTCCGGAAGTAAAAGCCATAGAGGACGGTATTCAGGTCTGCGGGAACGATCCCATCCTGGATCAGTCTCTTGAAATTTCAGCCGATCTTCTAATCCTTGCCACTGGAATTACACCGGAGTTGCCTGAAGATCTTGCAGAGATGCTTGGTATCGTCCGTGATAAAAACGGTTTTTTTAATGAAGCGGACCCCAAATGGCGTCCTTTGGACAGTCTCACCGAAGGCATTTTTGCCTGCGGTATTGTCCAGGCACCCCGATCAGTGGAAAAGAGCATTGGAACGGCTCAGGCCGCAGCGCAGCGGGCCATGAGCATTATCAGCCAGCCCCGTTACCGGATGGACAGGACCACAGCATCCGTCCGGCATGCAATCTGCAGCCGCTGTGAAGCCTGCATCCCGGTTTGCCCTTACAACGCACGAACACTGAACACAGAAGAAGACAGGATTCAGGTCAATGCATTGGCCTGCCAGGGATGCGGGGCCTGTGCAGCAGCCTGTCCCAATGGAGCGGCTATCCTTGAAGGCTTTTCCAGCCGTCAGATGCTGGATGGTATTGACGCAGTCTTTTATCCGCTGCCGAATTAAGAATCAAAAAAAGTGCCACGGAGCATGACTATGAAAAAAAAAGAAAATATCGTCCCGGAACGAGCAAAACATCTTTTGGCAGCTGTGAGGGAAATGGTTCAGCCCTGCATCCAGTGCGGAACCTGTACCGGTTCATGCCCCAACGCTTTTGCCATGACACATACACCCAGAGCGCTGTGGCACATGGTGATAGAAGGTCAGGACGCTGAAGTATTGTCCAGCAAGACCTTTATTCTCTGCTCCTCCTGTTACTCATGCACCCTCCGCTGCCCCCGAGGGCTGCCGTTGACAAATGCCATGTCCCTGCTGACCCAGGCGGCCAGAGATGAAAATCAGCCCTGGTTTGTCAAAAGCCAGGCTTTTTATACGGCATTTCTGGACAGTGTCCGCCGTCGAAAGCGCGTAAATGAGACTGAATTTATGTCTCTCTTCTTCTGGAAAATGAAAAATCCGATCCTTTCTCTGCAATTTGCTTCCCTGGGCCTGAAACTGATGAAGAAACGCAAAATCAGTCTTCCGGTGTTTTTCCCGGGACAGGAAACAGGGCTTGAAAAAATTTTTGAAAAAACCCGGCAGGTGGAAGCCGGACAAATGGAGAAAAAGGCATGAAATATCTTTATTATCCCGGATGTTCCCTGGAGGGTACGGCTCTGGAATACAACCGCTCGACCTGTTCCCTCATGGCGGCCCTGGGAGTGGAACTGGTGGAGATTGATGACTGGTCCTGCTGCGGGGCCAGTGCGGCCACAACGATATCTGAACTGCTTTCCCTTGTACTACCGGCCCGAAATCTGGCGCTGGCAGAAAGGATGTGCGAAGAAACCGGTGAAAAGCTGGATATTTTAGTACCCTGTTCGGCCTGCTATCTAAATTTAAAAAAAGTATCTGAACAGGCAGCGGCAAACCCTGCGTTGCTGGATCAGCTGAACTCGATTCTGGCAGAAGATGGACTGAAACTCGAGAATCACTTGAATGTCCGTCACCTGCTCGATGTGCTCAGCAAAGACTTAGATCCGGACCATCTGGCCGCAAGCGTCATATCTCCGCTGTTCGGGGTATCAGCCGCACCATATTACGGGTGTCAGTGCCTGAGGCCCTACCCTGTTTTTGATGATCCGGAGAAACCCGAATCAATGGATGCCCTGATCCGGGCCTGTGGTGCAACGCCCTATGCCTGGGCCATGGGAGGGGTCTGCTGCGGCGCATCACATATGAATACAAAACCGGAAGTCGGAAAAACGTTGGTTGGACGTATCCTGAGCCGGGCCGGAAATGCCGACGTCATCCTGACGGTCTGTCCAATGTGCCAGATGAACCTTGAAGGATATCAGAAAAAAACCGGCCATGCCTGTCATAAGGAATTCAATACCACGATTCTGTATCTTCCACAATTTATCGGAATCGCGCTGGGCCTCTCAGAAGAACAGGTCCGCACGGATTTAAACCTTTCAATCACAGCCGATTTCAAAAAAAAGATAGAAAATTTGACACGCACGTCCTTAACTCAGGCGTCTTCAGGATAGTCCAACAATATAAGGAGGGTATTATGTTTAAAAAAATTCTTTTGGCGACTACGCCGGCAGACGAGTCAAAAGGGGCGGCAGATCTTGCTTTTGCCATGGCAAGGCCGAGCAGTTCAAAGCTTTACATCTTTCATGCCTATGGGCTTCCGGATCAGGGATGGGGCAACATGCGTTATCTTTTGCCGTCCGGCAAGGTAGACGAGGCCGAAAAAGAACTGGAAGCTTATTTTAAAGCAGACCTGGAAGCTGTGGAAAATTATGAAGTCAAAGTTGTTCCGGGCGTTCCTGAAATTGAGATTCTCAGGTATGCCAGAAAGCATAATGTGGATGTGATTGTCATGGGCCCGCACCGGGTGGAACAGAATCAGCCGCGTATCTGGGGAATGACGGGTTCCACCATACAGAAAGTCAGCCTCAAGGCCCGGTGTCCGGTGATGATCGTCCCACCGGATATGCCGGAAATTTTTCGTCCGGAAGAAGTCCATCTTTCAAAGGAAGACCGTCTAAGTTACAATGTCCTTGTTGTCGACGACGAACTTTCAATGCGTGATTCTTTAAAAGAATGGCTGACCGAAGAAGGGTTTACCGCTGATATGGCGGAATCCGGGGAGCAGGCACTTGAAATGCTGTCTAAAAAAACATATCAGCTCATGCTGACAGACATCAAGATGCCGGGTATGGACGGGGTTACACTGCTGGAAAAGGCAAAGCAGTATTATCCCCGGCTTGCCGTGGTCATGATGACGGCCTATGCCACCATTGATACTGCCCTGCGCGCGACAAAAAAAGGGGCACTGGATTACCTGGTCAAACCCTTTGATCCGGAACAGCTGATTCCGAAACTCCGGCAGTTTCATCAGGATTACGAACTCACCCGCGGACGGTTTAAAATTGCTTTTTCAAACATTGTTCTTGCAACAGACTTCAGCAAACCGGCATTTTGTGCATTTAATTTTGCATTGGATATCGCGCAGGTATATGACGCAACCCTGCATATTTTTCATGTCCTGCCGGATACTGATCATGAAAAAATTCTGCCCCAGGCTGAAGTAGAACGAAACATCCAGGAAGCCCTGTCAAAAATGGAACAGCGCTATGGCCCTGATCTTTCTGCAGTTGTTGATTATTCAATGGATTCCTGGGAAGGCGTTCCTCATGCAGAAATTTTGAAATTTGCCAGATGGAAATATGCCGATCTCATCATAATGGCCCATCATTCCAGGGAGCGGGATCCGGAAAGCGCTGTTCTTGGCTCCACAGTGATTAAAGTTGCCTCCAGTGCCCGGTGCCCGGTACTGAGCATTAACAGGGATTTCATTCCTCGCTGCTGTGCCTGATAACGGAGTTCATGATGAATGAAGATAAAACGGAATGGAAAATCGTATTAATCGATGATGAACCCGATATCAGGGAGGTGATCCAGATCGTCCTGACGGACTGGGGATATACTGTTTTTACGGCTGATAACGGGTTGTCCGGCCTGGCATTGTGCCGGAAAATCTCTCCCCAGGTGGTGATCACCGATGTAAAAATGCCTGGTATGGGAGGTCTCCAGGTACTGGCACGCCTGAAAGAAGTGCAACCAAGAATTGAAGTCATCGTGATGACGGCTTTCGGGGATATCGAAACCGCCATCGAGGCGATTCAGCTGAATGCATCTGATTTTATCACAAAGCCGGTCAATGACCAGGCATTGGAACTGGCCATTGATCGGGCGAAACAGCGATATACATCGGCCAGGCAGATCAGGGAACACGCAAAGATGCTGGAAAACGGCTGGATGCAGGCCAACCGTGAGCTTGAGAAAAACTACCACTTCCAGGATAAAATTATCAATAATTCCATCAGTGGGATTATTGCCAGCGGTCCGGATGGCCTGATTAAACTTTTTAATGCCAGTGCCGAAAAGATGACCGGCTTCAAAGCAGCTGAAATCCTGGGGACAAAAAAACTGGCTTCCCTTTTCGACGAAAACGATTTCAACGAGATCGAACTGGCTCTGGCTGATAATGGTCACGGTGGACCGAACCGGATCGATCTTATGGAATCAATGATCAAGGACGATAATGGTACACATATCCCTGTTCAGATTTCAGCCAGCCTTTTGTTCGACAACCAGAAACATGAAGGTACGCTGATCTGCCTGCGGGATCTCAGGGAATTGCGCCGGATCGAAAGGGAAATGGCGGACCAGGAGAAAATCCTGCACCAGGACAAAATGATGTCTCTTGGAAGACTGGCCGCGTCTGTGGTTCATGAAATCAACAACCCCCTGTCCGGAATTTTGAATTATCTGCGGCTTATGGAAAAAATGACCCGGAAGCCCCTGGATGAAACAAAACTTGAAAAATTTTCCGGGTACCTGGAAATTGCGTCCAAAGAAACGGCCCGCTGTTCTTCTATCATTTCAAATCTTCTGATTTTTTCCAGAAAATCATCAATCAGTTATGAAGCCGTGAACGTGACAGATCTTCTGGAGCGGACGGCTCTGCTCATCCGCCACAAACTCGAACTGTCCAACGTATCCCTCTTACTCGAGCGTCCCGCCGACATTCCTGACTTAAAAGCGGATGCCAACCAGATTCAGCAATGTCTGATCAATCTTATTTTTAATGCCCTGGATGCAACACCGGAAGGGGGCACCATCACCATCAGTGCGGATCACCCTTCAGGTACCAACCAAATCAATATATCCATCGCCGACTCCGGCAGCGGCATCCCTGAAAAAGACCTGCCATATATTTTTGATCCTTTTTTTACAACCAAAAAAGAAGGCCATGGTGTCGGGCTGGGGCTTTCAACCGTTTACGGCATCATGGAACGCCATGGCGGGGCCGTCCGGGTAGCAGAGACCGGTCCTTCCGGCACCCGCTTTATTTTGGAATTCAACTCCCTGGCTTAAAAAAAGACAAGGTACGTGGTTTCTCTCAGCAATTTTAAAAAAAGCATTGCCTGTAAATTGATCCTCGCAGCAGGGCTGACGGTCCTGATAACAGTTTTTATCGGCGCGCTCCTCTTCATCCAATATGAAGAAACAAAGACGCTGATTTCTTTTGCCGTATTCATTTTTTTGATCTGTTCTTCAATTATTGCGATTTTCGTCATGCGTTTTGTGAACCGCCCGATTAAACAATTAATCTGGGAAACCCGCCGGATTAATCAGAAGGCCCATGGCCGGATAGAAGGCTTCCGGGGCGGAGAGATCAAGCAGCTTGCAGAAGCGATCAATGAGATGGCTGAACAAATGGATCTCAAGCAGAAAATATTGAATGAACAGCGCCAGGAATATCAGAATCTGTTTGAGGCAGTGCCCTGTCTGATTACAGTTCAGAACCGAAATTTTGAACTTCTGCAGTACAACCGAAAATTCAAGGAACGCTTCCATCCAGATAAAGGGGCGCTTTGCTACCAGGCATATAAGAACCGCTCCAGTCCATGCCAGAATTGTCCTATGGTTGAAACGTTCAAAGACGGTAAATCCCACCATGGTGAACAAAGCAGCATGACCCGGTCCGGGAAAACTTCCTACTGGACGTTGCGAACAGCCCCGATCAAGGACGCCGACGGCAACGTCACCGCTGTGATGGAAATATCCGTCGATATCACAAAAATGCGTCTGCTGGAAAATGAAGTCCGGAGATCTGAAGAAAAATACAGGGCCATTTTTGATAATACACCTAATCCACTGTTTGTTTTGGAAAGAGAAACACTGAAAATTCTGGACTGCAATGCAAGTGCGCATCAGATATACGCGTATACGAAAAAAGAGATGCTTTCCCTGCAATTCGGAGATTTTTTTGACCCTGAATTTGAGCCGGAAGCCACGGCAGCTATCCGGGCATGTAGAACGCTCACAAGGGTCCGTCATCTTGGTAAAAACGGAAAAATTATTTTTGTCGACATCAGTGTTGCACCATCACAATACCAGGCATCCCGGGTGCTCCTGGCCAATGCCACCGATGTGACGGAACGGCTAACGGCAGAACAGCAGCTGATTCAGACCAGCAAAATGGCAACCCTCGGAGAGATGGCAACGGGTATTGCCCATGAATTGAACCAGCCCCTCACCGTGATCAAGACCGCGGCCGGCTTCATTCTGCGCAAAGCCCAGAAAAAGGAACCTATTGACGACGAAATCATGTCCACCATGGCTGAAAAGATTGACGGACAGGTGAACCGGGCATCTAAAATCATCAATCACATGCGAGAATTCGGTCGAAAATCTGATGTGGTCAAAAAAACAGCCGATGTCAACCGGGCTCTGAACAATGCGTTTGATATTTTCCGTCAGCAGCTGAAACTGCACCAGATCGATGTGATCCGGCGCCTGACGCCTGATCTGCCTTTGGTTTTGGCTGATGAAAACCGTCTGGAACAGGTTTTTATCAATATCCTGATCAATGCCAGAGATGCCATTGATTCAAAATCTGTATTGGAAGAGGAGCAAGCCGATTCCATGGAATTAAAGCAGATCTACCTGACCACAAAAAGATCAGGCGGCGGGGTGGTTGTTGAAATAGAAGATACAGGCACCGGCATTCCAGAAGCGATTACAAACAAAATCTTTGACCCTTTTTTCACGACAAAACAGGCCGGTAAGGGAACCGGTCTCGGCTTGTCCATCTCTTATGGTATCATCAAGGATTATGATGGACATATAAGCGTTCAAAAGGGAAAGTTCAACGGCGCATTATTCATCATCAAGCTTCCCTGCGCATGAGCGCGCTCACGCCAGAATATCGATCGGCATTTGAAGTACTTCACTATCAACATCCAATATTCAGCCCCGATGTATCACTTTCTTAAATTTGCATTGACATAAAATGATCCGGCTTCCTATAATCACATTTTTAAAAATC
This sequence comes from Desulfosudaceae bacterium, assembly GCA_963674745.2. Taxonomy (GTDB): domain Bacteria; phylum Desulfobacterota; class Desulfobacteria; order Desulfobacterales; family Desulfosudaceae; genus JBFMDX01. The sequence continues at coordinate 2,076,915 of CAXXDV010000003.1, forward strand.
GACTTATTTTCAACCACATCATGCGAAACAACAACTCGATTTTCACTGAGCATGTAAAAAAATCGAAAGCCGTGGTATTAAACAGTAAGTTTAATGAAATATAAAAAGACACACAACAAGAGGGCAAAGTCATTCTGAACAGCCACGCTCTTTGCTTGCACAAATAGAGACACTGATCAGTTTAATTGATCCTAAAACGTTGTGGGCCGATAGACAAAAAATAGATTTAATGGCGTCAGCAGAATTGTAAATAGCGAGTATTTTCTTATGGGCCTTAATGTCTTACTTTTTTTATCTGTTTTTTTTATGATATGTTTCCTTGTGTTTGCCGTATCTTTTAGAATCATTAATTCTAAAAATAAGATTTATTACGCCACCATAATTTCTGCCTTTAGTTTGTATACCATCATGTATTTAGTTTCAGACAATTTTACAGGAAAAGGTATCGATGAGTCTGTTATATACCATCTCATTTCTGGCTTGAAAGGTACCGGATTTGCGGAATACCTTAAACTAATATCCTACACATCTGCTGCCATTATACTTTCCTTATTTCTTCCTTTTGTGTTTATTGACAAAGTGATCAGACATTCTAGTACGTTGCAAAAAACAGCCTTTAAAAAAAAAGCATCCGTTGTTTTGTTAGTCATGATGAGTTTTGTTTTCAGCCCAACGTCCAAAGGGCTTTATGAAATTAATTCTCACAAAATCAGATTTCAAAAACAATCAGGATTACCTTTTAATCAATTCTATAAAAAACCCAGAATTAAAAAGGCACCTTCTTCACCCCCGAATCTTGTGTATATTTATACAGAGGGCTTAGAAAGAACATATTTTGACAATTCTGTATTCCCTGATCTTATGACGGGGCTGAGTGAAATTGAAAAGGGAGGAATTGTTTTTGATGATATACAGCAGGTTTACGCTACTGGATGGACTATTGCGGGAATTGTATCATCCCAGTGCGGCATCCCCTTAATATGCCCTTCAACGGGGAACTCAATGGGGAATATGAATCAATTTATGCCAAATGCAGTCAGCATGAGTGACTTGCTATCACAATATGGCTATCATCTTGAATTTCTCCAGGGAACATCCGGATCATTTGCAGGTAACGGAAATTTTCTCAGAACGCATTCTTTCGACAAAGTTTATGACAAAGATGAATTATTAGGCCGTATAAACAACCCGCCCCAAAACAGTTGGGGGCTTTATGATTCATCGGTTTTTAACTTTGCAATGAAACGATATCAATATCTTTCGTCTCAGTCAAAACCATTTGGCCTGTTTATCAGCACTATGGACACTCACCACCCAAAGGGGCACCTGCCTAAAACATGCGACAAAATTTATGGTAATGGTAAAAACCCTATTCTTAATGCTGTAAAATGTTCAGACCAACTCATCAGTTTTTTTGTTCAAGAAATATTATCCTCATATAATTCAGATAACACTGTAATTGTAATAGCTTCTGACCACCTGGCAATGAAGAATACTGCAACAGACTTGCTTGATTCTATCAAACGCTCAAACTTATTGATGGTTATTTCTCCAACACACAAGCCTAAAACAATTTACAAAAAAGGAACAACAATGGACATTGCGCCTACTGTTCTTTATGTAATGGGATTCAATGCAGACGTCGGGCTTGGAAGGAACTTAATGGTTGAAGATTCCCTTTTACAAGAAATACCAGATTTTAACAGTCAGCTCAAATTGTGGCAGGATGATATAATTCGTTTTTGGGGTTTTCCTGTAATAAATAATAATGATTTTCTTAAAATAAATATTCTTAGAAAAACAATAAGCTTCAAAGAAAAGGAAATTCAATTTCCGATCTTAATGGAATTCGACAAGGGTCACAACACAACCATTAAATTCCCACATCTTAGAGGCAGTTTATATCCAGAAATTGAAGGGTACGATGGTTTCCAATCTCTTGAACACTTTCCTCAATATTTTTTACTGATTGATAAATGTCAGCACCCAAAAGCTCAATTTTGCATGACGTATGGCTTGAAAAATTCTAATAAAAATATATCCATGCCATTAACAGAGGACATCGAATTTACTGCTGATTATATCTTCACATTAACAAGACTCAAGTTTAAGCAAAATTCAACTAATGCTGACATCATAAAAAAACGAATTACTCCGGACCGAATTATCGCTCATGCAGGAGGGGCAATTGATGGTCATGTTTACACAAATTGCCTAGAAGCGTTAGATCTGAATTACAGTAAGGGGTTTAGAAAATTTGAACTTGATATTTTAAAAACTTCAGATGGCCATTTAGTTGCAGCTCATGATTGGAAACTTTGGAAAGAAATTACAAATTATCAGGGGGCATTGCCTCCTGACCGCTGCGACTTTCTATCTTCAAAAATATTAGGTCAATATACACCATTAGATATAAAAAGGATTAATCTATGGTTTCAAAACCACCCTGATGCTTCCCTGGTAACAGATAAAATTAATGCCCCCATGTATTTTGCCAGTAGATTTATAGACAAATCCCGTTTAACAATGGAGTTGTTTTCCACAGAAGCATTATGTCAAGCTAAAAAAAGCGGTGTTTCCAGCATGGCGAACTGGAGTGTTTTAGGTAAATTGTCTGATGAAAGAATACATTATCTTAAAAGTGTAGGGGTTTCCGATGTGGCTGTTTCAAGACGTATGATCAAGACACATGCCGAACAGATGCAAAAGCTCCGAGACAACGGGATCAGGGTTTTTGTGTATCACGTCAACGCAGATCCTGGCAGGAATGAACAGTTTGTAATATGTAACGATATGGATATTGTATATGGCATGTATGCTGACGAATTGAATTTTAACGATATGGTTTATTGTGAAAAAGCTAAATACCAGGATGATGCTGTAATGGGGCTGCGGGCCAGATATCTCTACCCGCCGAACTGCCGATGAGGCCTCATTTTCACCACGTGAAGGAATTCTTCGAGAATAATCAATATTCAAATTAAGCCCGGTAAAGATTCACCTGTGTTCTATCCCGGCTGGATAGCCCCATCCGCGTTGGGTCGGGTGCTGCGGGAAAAAATGTCCCGAATTGTTTCCGCGTCCTTCTTTATTTCCAGCTAGCGTCTCTCATTCATCCAAAACATATGGTGTTTCAAATGTTTTGACATACAAGCCCGGTTTTGCTATAGATATCGACCATAAAAGCGAATTCCTGATCCTTTCAGGAATATAATTGCGTCCCCAAGAAAACAAAAAAAGACTGGCATAAAAAAATGTGACATGATCAGCCGGGAATAAAAACCCTGACTGATGTCCAGTGGCGTAAATATTATTATATGAATCTGCGCCGATTTTGTTCAGGACGAACGCCGCACCTGATGAATTAAGGAACAAGACATGACCGTTAAGAAGAAGACATTTTTAATCGTTTTTCTGGCCGTAATGGGCGCCTGGCTGATATATATCGCAGTCTTTAAATTCATTGTTTTAAAAAACTTTGCTGCGCTTGAGCGGAATGAGGCAGAACGAACCATACAACTGTGCCTGACACTTATCGACCTGGAAAAAGAGCACATTGAAAGGTACCTTCACGATCGTTCAGTCTGCAATGATTCATATAATTTCGTTGTCGACCGCAACCAGCAATACATCGACTCCAATCTGGCACCTGCTATCTTTTCGTGTCAGAAGCTCAACCTTATTCACTACTATAACAATGATGGCATTCTTGTGTGGGGAAAAGCTTATGATCTTAAGGGGAAAAAAGAAATCCCGTTTGACCTGAAAAAAGAGCTGAAGCCGTCACTTTTCTCCAGGCTTTTCATTAAAAACCACTCGGAGGCTTTTACCGGAGGAGTCGGACATACCAGCCTTGGGCCGATGCTTATAATGGCGCACCCGATCCTGCCCACGTCGGGGGCCGGGCCCGTTCGCGGCACTCTGGTCATGGGCCGGTTGTTAACGACAGACTATATCTCCTCACTCACCCGGATGACCGGCGTGAAGCTTGAGTCATGGTCGATAAAAGATGAACATACTCCGGCGGCCATAAGTGCGTTAGTCGCGTCATGGGAAAGCGCTGCCCCTTCTAAAATTGAATATGCTTCATCCGAACTTCTCCGGGTATACTCAATCATCAGGGATTTAGAAGATCAACCGGTAATTATCCTTCAAGCCTCATTGCCGCGAAGTATCATGACCAGAGGAGTAAGGGTATACCGAATCAGCATCATATTCATGCTGGCAGCAGGTCTGTTCGCCATAATTATTATCCCGTGGATAGCGGGATTTTTGATAGTGAACTCCATTACCCGGCTGACGAAGAACGCCATGGCCATCGAAATATCTTCCAATAATCAGACCGTTTTCGAGACCAACCGTAAAGATGAGATCGGGGACCTGTCAAGGGCCCTGGCCAGGATGGTAGGCCACCTCTCCAAGAGTGAAGAACTCTATCGAATCCTGGCTGAAAATGCCCGTGATGTCATCTGGGCCTTCGATCTTAACCTGAATTACACCTATATAAGCCCGTCAGTCATGCAGTTGCGGGGATACACCCCGGAAGAGGCGATGGCGCATCGTTTCGAACAGATACTAACACCAGCATCACTTGAATATGCCATGGAAATAATCGCCAAAGAACTGGAACTTGAATTGAACGGACACCTGCACGGCCCTAACTGGTCAACGACTGCTGAACTGGAGATGATGTGTAAAGACGGCTCAACCGTCTGGACCGAAATTGCCTCCAGCTTTTATTATGACAAGGAAGGTAAGCCGAAAGGTATTATGGGTATAACAAGAGACATTTCCGAGCGCAAGCAGGTTGAACTGGAGCTTCGCCGGGCTGAGCAGCTGGCGGAACAGGCCAGCCAGGCCAAGTCCCAGTTTCTGGCCAATATGAGTCATGAGATTCGAACACCCTTAAATGGTGTCATCAGCATGACCGATCTGCTGCTTGACACGCCCTTAAACGTTGAACAGCAGAAATTCGCCAAAATCGTGAAATCAAGCGGCAAAGCACTTCTGGCCCTGATCAGTGACATTCTCGACTTTTCCAAGATCGAAGCCAACAAGCTCGATCTGGAAACAATCGAATTCGACCTGCGCAACGTGCTGGAAGATATCCAAGAAATACTTTCAACCAAGGTCAATGCAAAAGGGCTCGAGCTGGACTGGACAATCGATCCTGAAGTGCCTTCCTGGCTTGAAGGAGATCCGGGACGCCTGCGCCAGATCATCCTCAACCTGGCCGATAACGCCGTGAAATTCACCGCCAGCGGAGGGATCTTCTTGCGAGCGGCCCTGGAATCCGAAGAGGATAGCCAGGTCACCATCCGCTTCTTAATTACCGATACCGGCATAGGCATCCAGAAAGACCGCATCACCGAATTGTTCCAGCCCTTTGTACAGGAAGACAGTTCAACCACGCGCAGGTTCGGAGGCACCGGCCTTGGTCTGTCAATCTCAAAACAGCTTTCCGAACTGATGGGCGGACAGATCGGCGCGGAGAGCGAAAAGAACAAAGGCTCCACCTTCTGGTTTACGGCCTGTTTTAAAAAACAGGCCGAAGACAATATCCTTTTCGAAGAAGCCCTCCAGGATCTGGAAGGGATAAGGGTACTGATAGTTGATGATGATGACACGAGCCTGATACAGGTGACGAAACTTGTGCAATCATGGGGATGCCGTTTTGATACCGCGAGTGACGGAGAAGCCGCCCTGTCCCTGCTCAAAGGGGCCGGCCACGACCAGGATCCTTACGCCATAGCCCTTATTGACTTTGTTATGCCCGGCATGGATGGTATGGGTCTGGGGAAGAGAATCAAGGGAGATCCGGGCCTGATGAAGACCTCCCTGATCCTGATGACCTCAGTGGGACAAAGGGGTGATGCCGCCGAGTTAAAGCGCATCGGATTTTCCGGATATCTGATCAAACCTTTCCGTAAAACGCAATTACGTAAATGTCTGGAGATGGTTCTCGGCCGAACGACGGACAAAACACACCGCTACGCAGGAGAACTGGTCACCAGACATGTCATTAAAGAGTCACTGAAAAAGAAAATCCGCATCCTGGTAGTTGAGGACAACTCCACCAACCGGGTAGTGGCACTTACCATTCTCAACAAGCTTGGCTTCAAAGCCGATTCAGTTGACGACGGCCAGGAGGCCATTGAAAGGATACAGCAGCACCCTTATGACCTCATCCTGATGGACTGCCAGATGCCCGAGATGGACGGTTATGAGGCGACCCGTCATATACGGAATCAGCAAACAGGTATTACCAGGCCCACTGTCCCCATCATTGCCATGACGGCCCATGCCATGGACGGTGACCGCGACAAATGCCTTAAAGCAGGCATGGATGACTTTCTGGTCAAACCCATTCAGCCGAATGAATTAGCAAAAATGCTGAACCGGTGGCTAAGCATAAATCTGACAGAGCGGGAAACGGATGCGAGGCCTGCAGCTGGTTTGACAGAAGAAAAGGATTTCGGCTATGATGAGAAAAATATTTTTGACGCTGATGATCTGCTCGGAAGACTCATGACGGACAAAGATTCGTGCCGTCCCATTGTCGCAGGTTTTCTGGCCGATATATCTACCTATGTCCTGGCCCTCAAAAATTTTTTGCGCAGCGGCGACGCGCATTCCGTGCAGTATCAGGCCCATACCATCAAAGGGGCGGCAGCTAATGTCAGTTGCTACCGCCTCAAAAAAACAGCCCATGAAATGGAGGAAGCCGGTGAAGCCGGTAATCTTGAAAAAGCGGCCTCACTCCTGCCCGGGCTGGAAGAAGAGATTGCGCTTATAAGAAAGGTTATGAAACAGACCGGGTGGATAGAATAAAAAAGGTATAAGCTGAGAACAGAACGTATAGCCATCACTTGAGGAGGTTAAACATGAAAACCCTTATCGTGGAAGATGATTTTACAAGTCGGTTGATACTGCAGCAGATTTTCAGCCCTTATGGTGAGTGCCATATGGCCATGAACGGGAAAGAAGCAATCGATGCGTTCATCATAGCGACCAAGGAAGGCGCACCTTACAACCTTATCTGCCTGGACCTTATGATGCCTGAAATGAATGGCCGGGATGCACTGAAGCGAATCCGTAAACTGGAAAATGAATTTGGAATAAAAGAAAGTGACGAAGTAAAGATACTTATGTTGTCGATGATGAAAGATTCCCAGCGGGTTGACGACATCTGTAGAGAAGGTGCCACGGCCTATATGGTCAAACCCATAGTTAAAGAATTGTTGCTAAAACATCTAACCGACTTTGGACTGCCATAAACGCAAGTCGTTCCGGGCTCTCGAATGGCGGTCTTTATCTGGTAGCTTATGATATTGTGGGGATGATTTTCAGGAATTGTGCTCATGACTGAAGCTCAACGGGAGAGGCGGCATCATGTCAAAAAAGCTGGAAACCATGACGGTCGAAGAATTAATGGCTGAGGCGGATAAACTGATCCGGCAACTCGATTCTGAAATAATCAATGACCTGGAAGAGACACATCGTTCCAAGCTGGAAGAACACGCTCAGAACTTAAAGAATATTAAAGCCGGGACTCAGGATAAAACCGGTAAACAAAAAACGTCCGAGACAGGTTCCGTAGCGGAAGGCATGCACGAGGCGATCCTGGACATTGTAAAAGCCTTTCAGGAATTTGATATCGATGTTTCCTGAACAAAAAATCCGGACACGTTTTTTAACCGTCCAATTTTTTCTGGGCGCCCTGTAATCCGGCAATCCGCCCCAGTGTCCAGACAATCCGTTCAAAAACACCGGTCAATTCCAGGAGCATAGCCCGATCCGACGCGGACAGGTCATCCTGACGGCTGATATAGGCCGCCCTGATGGACTGGATGACATCTCCCTTGTTGCCTGTAAGATGAATAAAATTTTCCGCATCCGTCAAATCGCCTGAAGTTTCCGTCTCACAAAGGGTATTCAGCAGAAAATCAAGACTCTGAACAAAAGAATCCTCAAAAGTCTTTCTGAGGCTGCCGGACCATTGCCGGCAGAGTTGGTTGAACTGATAAAGCAGCGCCTCAAGCCCCTCCATCAGCTTCTGTTTGTTCTGCAGTATCATTAACAGGTCCACCCCTGAATGAGATAAAGGCTGCCGGACCAGTTCTTCGATCTGAGCATTTATTTCTCCGGAAACAGTTTTAAAAGAGCCGTTGAGAGCGTCCAGGGTTCCCGCCTGATCAGGAGCCGGTTCCAGAAGCATGGCCGGGTATCGGGGCATTCGGCACATCAGGCGGGCCTGTTCTTTGACCAGAAGGCCGAGGTGAAGCTCAGGTGCGCCGCCGAAGTCATCCCTTAAAAACGCCGTGCGTGACCATTCTTCTTCCTGAGTGGCCGGCCAGAATCGCGCCAGAGCTCCGACAAAAGGCATCAGCGCCAATGACATGACGACGGCGCCGCCCCAGTTAAAAACCAGAAAAACCATGGCCGCTTTCTGCTCCAGCGGCAGGTGGAGATGAAGGATCAAAGCATGAACCAGGGGCAGGCCGGCAAACAATTCCAGATAAAATAAAAGCACAAAAACTGCCCCGGTAATCAGGTTAAAAAAAACCTGGGACATGATCAACTGCTTGGGCGTTCCCCTGATCGTCATGCCGAGCAGCCAGGTTACCGCACCTGATCCGACATTAGTGCCGTAAATAATCATCATGGTCTGTTCAAGGCTGAACACGCCCACCTGGGCCAGGGCGATGGCCAGAATCGACACGGCCGTGGAGGACTGACACAACCCGGTCAACAAAGCACCGATCAGAAAAGAATAAAGATAGGACGACTGGTGCGACATAAGCATGGTCTTGAACCAGGGCATGGCGGCCAGAGGCTCGGCACCGGCCCGGAGCATAATCAACCCGTAAAACAGCATGGAGCCCCCGAAAAGCGCCTGTGAAACCAGGGCCATCCGCCGGGGACGTTTAAATGCAAAAGAAAGGCCGGAAACACCGAGAATAAAAAGCACCGCCAGTTTGATGTTCAGCACAGCCAGTACAATCATGATACCGGCGCCGGCGTTGGCCCAGAAAATAAGCAGTATGCCGCGTTGTACAGGCAGCAGTCCGGCGCTCACAAGGCTGCCGGTGATAAAAGACAGAGCGGGCATGGACTGGGATAAAAATCCGGCCATAAAACCCGCCAGGCCCGTGCGCAGGGCTGTTCCCAGCCACCGTGCGAATTGCATACGGAAACGGCGGCCGGCCATTTGTTTCAGGCCCGAACTGAGCAGGAACAATCCGACGAAAAAGACCCCGATGCCACCGATGAGACTGCCTATGGCCTCCACTTTTCCCTCACCTTCTGATCAGCATACACATTACGAAATCCTTTTTAAATATGCCGAATAATTTTTTGGATTCAATAATCAAGGCGGATCCGGACAATCGCCCCGACCGTTTCGTTATCCCCTTTCTCAGTAATACTGACGCTCCAGGACCACGGCCACGGATTCGTCAAAAAGTTCCCGCTTCTGTACCCGGTCGAAAGTGGCCATCAGGTCGGGTACCCGGACCCGGCGTTTTCGCTCGTGCTGATAATCTTCCACAATCGTGCCCCGGTTCATCATGATAATACGATCGGGCAGGTCAACGGCCTGCTGCATGGAGTGGGTCACCATGAGGGCGGTGAGTTTTTCCAGGTCAATGATGGCTTTTGTCAGCTCGGCCACCTTGGCGGCGCTTTTGGGATCAAGTGCGGCCGTATGTTCGTCCAGGAGCAACAGTTTGGGGCGTGTCCACACGGCCATGAGCAGGGTCAGTGCCTGACGCTGGCCGCCTGAAAGGGTGCCGATGGGATTGTCCAACCGGTCTTCCAGCCCCATTTTCAAAGTACTTACCCGGTCCGCCACTTCTTCCCGAAACGAACGGGTTACCGCCCGGCGAAGTGATCGGCGCTGCCCGCGTTTCATGGCAATGGCAATGTTTTCCGCTATGGTCATGTCCGGGGCGGTTCCCGCAAACGGGTCCTGAAAGACCCGTCCGACAAGGGCGGCCCGTTTATATTCAGGCCAGGCGGTGATGTTTTGACCATCCAGGTGAATATTGCCGCTGTCCACGAAGAATGTTCCGGCCACGGCATTGAGCAGGGTGCTCTTACCGGAGCCGTTGGTGCCGATAATCCCGGTAAAGCTGCCGTCCTGTATGGTCACATGAACGCCGCGCAAAGCCCGGACTTCGTTGACCGTATGAGCATGAAAGGTCTTAAAAACCGACTCAATTTTCAACATAACGGTGTTCTCCTTTCATCAATCTGCCCAGAGACCCGAACCACGACGGCGCAACCAGGGCGGCGAAAACAAAGACCGCCGTGACCAGCTTGAGGTCATTGGGATTCAGTCCCCAGCGAAGGGCAATGGCAATCAGCAACCGGAACAGAATGGTGCCCAGAATAACGCCGGTGATGGTCAGCCCCAGACCGGCACGACCGACCAGCGCTTCGCCGATGATAATACTGGCCAGGCCCCATACCATCATGCCGATACCCATCTGAACATCCGCGAACCCCTGGTATTGGGCCAGAAGCGAACCGGCCATGGCCACCAGGGCGTTGGCCATGGCCAGGCTGAAAACGATCATGGTCTGGTTGTTAACGCCCTGCGCACGCACCATCTGGGGGTTGCTGCCGGCTGCCCTGAGGGCGGTGCCGGTGTGTGTAAACAGAAAAACACACAGGATAGCGGCGACCCCGACAGCCGTCAAACCGCTGGTCGCAAAAACCGCCATATCACCCGGCGGTACCTGCCAGCCCAGGATGTCGATCCGCGAAACGTTGGCGGTGATTTTTGTCAGCAGATTTTCCATACCGGTGGAAATGGTGGTCACATCCAGCAAAGGGATATTGCTTCTTCCCATGACCCGGAGGTTGATGGAGTACAGGGCCGTCATGACCAGAATCCCGGACAGGATCTCCTGAATCTTGAAACGGGTGTAAAGAATACCGGTAACCGCCCCGGCCAGGGCGCCGCCTAGGATAGAAACCAGAATCGCCAGCCAGGGAGAATACCCCTGAACGATCAGAACGGCTGAAATGGACGCGCCCAGGGTGATGGAACCGTCGACCGTAATATCCGTAAACCGGATCATCCGGAAACTGATGAACATGCCCAGGGACAGCAAGGAAAGAATCAGCCCCATGGTAAAGGCCCCGATGACCAGACTCATGACAGCACCTCCGGATTCTCTATTGGTCCGCACCAGCAGGCCCCGCGGACCAGCGCGCTCTCACCCAATCCGACCACGGGCCGGTCATCATCGGTCAGATGCATGACCGCCAGTGGCGGCGGGCCGTTAAAAAATTTTTCCGTAACCGCGGCCAGTTCGATTTTTCCATTGGGCAGGGGCTGGTATGGGAAAACCGCGGCGTGAATATGGGCGGCCCGATCCGGGACAGCCGGTGTCGACAGCAGCAAAAGACCGCTGCCGGCCGAAACGATCCCCACCAGCATTGCCTGCTGGTGGGCAAATGACCGTTCGCCGCAGAACGTCAGCCATTCGCGGATTTCAGGGAAAACGATTTTTCTGTCTTCCCCGAGGCGCCCCGGGGATTGGATCAGGGCCGTTCCGACCAGCCCTTCAACTTCACCCCAGATAACAAAACCGGCCGCCCGGCCGCCTGTTTGTTTCAGAACAAGCCCCAGCAGATCGGAAACCGGATAAAAAGGGGTTGAGTCCGTTGGGGCAAACCGGATCAAATGGCCCGGGTCCCCGGCCCAGTTCAATGCCTGGACACACTGCATCCGGGGCAGGAACTGTTTTTCAGCAATAAGATAATCCGGCGGCGCCTGTTCATCCGGGGGCTGGTAAACGACATTTCCGGCTACGGCCAGAAACTCGCCAAAATGGTCCCGGGCGTCCTCAAACGTTCCTGCCGCACTGCCGATACCCAGACCATAGCTATTCCGGGCAAAGGTGCGGGCCGCCACCTGCTCCTGAACGACACCCTGCCAGGGTTGCCAGCAGGCCGGCTTATCAACGGTCAACAGTGCATTCTCATCAAATGCATAGTACTGAACGCCTGTATGCCCGGCCACCCCGCCTGCGCCGGCATGCCCGGTGTCCGGCATATCATCCGGGGTGCCCTTTTCCAGCCACATATCAAAGCCGGAAGTGCTCAGGGTCTGCTCCACAAAAGCGGTGGGATTGACGATGCGAAAATCGCCGGAGACCGTTTTGAGCTCTTTGAACACCTGCAGAAGGGCACGTATGCCGGCTGAACTCAAAAAAGACGTTTTGGCGGCGTCAAGCACCAGGTGGTGCCGGCCCTTACGGATCTGAAGCATAAGCGTATCCGTGAAATAATCGGCCCAGGCGGCGTCCAGCCGTCCCTCGGCCCTGATCAGCAGGTATTTTCCCCGTTGTTCACAATCGATCTTCATGATTTATCCTGTCTGTTATTCCGGCTTATAAATGGTCGCCTTTTTCATCAGCTCTTCTGAAATCCGCAGGTTATAGTGTCTTGCCAGTTTTAGATTGAGCAACAATTTCTCTGATTGGGTGTTACTGAATGGAATGTCTTTCGGATTCTCTCCGCGCAGGACACGCAAAGCTTTCTGCGCCGCTTCCAACCCGGCGTCATAATAATCCCGGGCCAGGCAGACAACGCCACCGTCTTTCATCTGGGCACTGTCAAACACAAAAACAGGCAGATTGTTTTCCGCGGCTTTTCTGGCAATCAAGGCGAACCCGGGCCGGGTCAGGTTGTCTACCACCTGAGCGACCACCTGAATATCCTTGCCGCAGAGCTCGATGGCCGATTGGGCCACATCGGCACTGGCGGTGACCGGTACGGTCACGAGTTCCATGCCCTGGTCCACCAGGGCTTCTTTAAACCAGTCCTTGTAAAGCACGCTGTTAATTTCCGCCGGGGTAAACAGGGTCCCCACCCGGCGGGTATCCGGAAGGGTCTGTCTGATTATCCGGGCCATGCCGTCAAAAGGGGAGCGGGTGCTGATACCGGTAACATTGGGCAGATGATCGGTCTCGCTTGTTCCCGCCCCGGCCCTGACACCGTCTCCGACACCGGTGAATACGATTCGGGTGTCTTCACCGGCCTGGCGCAGGGCCGCCTGAAGGGTCGGCGTGGAGACCACCATGAGCAGGTCTACCCTGTCCGACCGGACGGTGGTCATGATACTTGACAGGGTGGACATATCACCCTGGGCATTATAGCTTTTGAGTTCGTAATCCCTGCCCTCCTTTAAACCGGCCTTGTTTATGCCGTCAATCAACCCTTCTTTGCATCGTTCCGCGAATTCTGTTTCGCTGTAAAGGACAATCCGCAGCTTAAAAGGGGCTGTCGGTTGTGAAACGGATCGGGGTTCGGGTCTGGGGGGACTTTCTTTTGCCGTTCCTTTCTGAGCGCCCAGCATGTTTTCGATGGCCGTCGTCATTTTCCAGGAACCTTTAAGGGAGGCCAGCACACTTCGATTCACAGCCAGTTGTTCCGGGACCACGTTATCAATACGGATGGTCGACGGTTTTTGCCCTCCCAGAATTGCCGCGGCGATATCCGCAGTATACAGGCCCACGGTAAAATAATCGGCCCCCAGGCCGAACAGGGCGCCCTTTTCCGTATCCGTGGGATCGTTTGAAAAAACCGGAATTTCGGCATCACCGGCCAGATTAATGATAAGATTAATGGCTGAAATGGCCACATTATCCCCCCCGACCCAGACGGCATCCACGTTTTTCGCGATAACCGAACGCAGGGCTTCCGGCACCTCGGAGGTGTTGCCGGCGTTGGCCTCGATCAGTTCAATCCCCAGCGCGTTACATGCTTTGCGGGCTTTCTTCAAGCAGGCTTCCGAGCATTGTTCTCCGGGGTTCCAGACCACACCCAGCCGCTGGAGTGCCGGATTCATTTCACGGGCTATCTCGATGGTACGTTCTACCGGCTGGAATGTGCCTACCCCGGCCATATATGGGGGATGCTGGTCCGGTTCCGGACCGCTGATGCCCACACCGGCACCGTAAGGATCGGTGACCGTCCCGAAAACATGATGTTTTTGAATGGTCATATTGGCCTTGGAAACCACCTGCAGGGCCACCGTACTGGACGTGATCAGCAGATCATAAGGGCTGTTGACCATGTCACGGGCCATGGCATTGGCGGTGGCGTAATCCCCCTGGGGATTGTAAATCCGGATGTTGCTCCCGTCCGGCGCCCGAAAGCCTTTTTCTTCCAGGCGGGTGACCACACCGGCGATATGGGAATCCAGCAGTGTTGACGAGGCAATCTGCATTACGGCAACGGACGGATATGCCCCGGTCTTCTCATTTTTATGGCCGTCCCTTTGCTCCAGGTCCGACATTAACAAAATAAGGGATGCCGCCAGGATCAAGCCCACGGCCGGACCCAGGTGTTTGATAATGTTTTTCATATTTTCAGACTCGACTTATTTTCCGGTTTGATATTTTTCAGGCCATCTCTATGTTGTCCGGTATCCGCATTTTTAAAGGCTATGGCCCCGCTTTCATGGCAGCGTACAATAAAAGGGATTTTATTTTCCTGCCAATGGGTAATGGCCAGGCTCTGATCTCTGTGACAGTGGGGCAGCAGCATCAAGACCAGCGGCATCCCGGGCCCTTATCCGCCCGAATAACGGATCATCATCATGGTAATATCATCCGACTGGGGCGCGCCGGCTGAAAAGCGCTCTACGGCATCCATGACGTTCCCTATCGATGCCTGGATTTCCGCATCTTTGCAACCCGACAGCACATCGGCCAGCCGCTCTTCCGAGAACAATTCGTCGGCAGGGTTCATCGCCTCGGTCACGCCGTCGGTATACAGAAACAGGCTGTCTCCATGTGAAAGGGAGATTCGCTCACAGCCGTACTCCACGTCCTCCATGGCGCCGGCTACGAGTGATCCGGCCCGGGGCAACCACTCCACCGATCCGCTCTGTTTAACCAGCAGCGGCGGATTATGCCCGGCGTTGGCATACAGAATTTCACCGCTTGTCATGTCCAGCAGGCCGCAGAACAGCGTAACAAACATACAGGCGTCGTTTTCAGCGGCCAACTCCTTGTTGACATGATTCAGAATCACCTCCGGCGAGACATCATCTCTGGCGAATGATTTAATCAGCGTCTTGGTAACGGCCATGAACAAAGCCGCCGGAACGCCTTTTCCGGAAACGTCACCGATCACAAAGCAAAGGCGGTTTTCGCCCAGCTGAAAAAAATCATAAAAATCTCCGCCGACCTCCCTGGCCGGTGTAATCATGGCGTAAAGGTCAAACTCATCGCGGGTGGGGAACGGCGGGAATGTCTTGGGCAGAATCGACATCTGAATATCATGGGCAATTTCCAGTTCACTTTCCATCCGTTCCCTGGCGGCGGTTGTCTCCGTTAACTGCCGGATATAATCCTTCAGGGAATCCTTCATGATCTGGAAGTCCCGGGTCAGTGCGCCCACTTCATCTTTTGACTGTGGCTCCGGAAGATCGGCCTCAAAATCACCGGCCGCGATTTTATCCGACGCCTCCGCCAGCGCCCGGACCGGCCTGCTGATAGAACCTGAGATATAGACCACCACCATGGCCAGAAGGAAGATACCGGCCAGGCTCATGCCGGCCATGATCAACGTAAGATGGCGAATATCCGCCAGAAGCTCATCCCTGGGGAAAACAACGGCCAGCGTCCACCCCATTTGCGGCAGCGGCATGTAATACATCCAGCTGGGGACCCCGTCAAGGGTTTCAAACGAGATGAATCCGGTTTCGCCGGCGGCCATCCGGCGGCCGATATCCCGCAGATTGGAGTCCTGCCGTTCTTCAGCGATACTGAACAAAGATTCGTTCATAACGATGTCCTGCCGGGGATGGGCCAGAAAGACACCGTTTCTTGACAGCAGGCAGCCATATCCCGTCTTCAGGACCCGGATTGAAGACACAATATTGGTCAGATGTTCAAGCGAGATATCGGCCGTCACGATCCCGGCAAAGCGCTTCCGGTTGTCATGTTCTTCAAAAAAAGGGACTGAATAGGTCGACATGAGAATGTTGCCGCCGCCTTCATCATAATAGGGCTCACTCCATACGCTCTTTTTCAATTCCCGGGGAATATGAAACCAGTCCTGCAGAACATAATTGTAACTGTCCGCTAAATCGACGAAGCCTAGACCTTCCGGAATCTTATAGAAATACGGCGCATAAGGGGTGGGAAACCGGCTGTCTTCGTATGGTTCGAAAGCGACCGTGGACCCGAATACATCGGGATGGGAAAGGACAGTGGTTTGAATAAAATCAAGCAGCTGGGGGTCGTTAAAAGGCAATGTTTCCAAGGCCCGGGCCATGCCTTCGGTTGCGGCCGTGACCGAAGCGATCGGCGTAGCGACCTTCCCTGCAGCCGCCGTCACGACATTCCGGGCCTGGACCTCCATCCTGGAAATGATCATTTTCCGGGCCTGGTAATAGTTATATCCCAGCGTGAACCCGAAAATCAGGATACTGAAAACGGAAAAAAGAATGCTCAACCGAACGGATAAACGATGACGCCACTTTATCCCGGTGTTTTCTAAACCATGGTCAGCGCTGGACATGTATTGCTCCGGTAAACTGGTCATAATCGGGTATTTCTTCAATCAGGCCGGTCTGAAAAAGAAAAAGCGAGACCGAGTCAAAATCCGATTTTTTCAATCGGCCGTTATCATCGGCATCCAGAACCGGCATAATAAGGTCCCGCATCCTGGACAGCATCCATTTCTGATGCGTCCGGTTGGCACATATTTTGGCTTCTCGCATGTGCCGGATAACAACATCCAGCGCTTCATCCGGGTGCTCAAACGCGTATCGCCACCCTTCCAGCGAGGCCTTGACGCAGGCCTCCGCCAGGGCCGGATTTTCTTTGAATGCCGATTCAAGCATGTAAATACCGTCTTCCGGAAAATTCAGGCCGTAATCGGACATGGAAAACACGTTCAGTTCTTCGGGATTTATGCCGGTATTCAGAATGGTGTGATATTCATTGTACCACATGGCCGAAGCCACATCCACGCCGTCTCGCAGAAAAAGATTGACGGTATAAGATTGAGGCACTTCTTTTACATGGAGCCCGTATTTCCAGAAAAACGCCCGGGGCGGGATGGCCAGGTCACCACCCCAGAGGCTCACTTTTTTAGCGTTCATGTCCGATGGTTGCCGTATATTCCGGGATTTTTTGGCCACCAGCATCATGGCGGAGCGAGGGATGACCTGGCCTGCATGCACCAGTCGAAGCCCTTCACCATACTGACGAATAGCTGTTGTCAGCCACAGGACAGCAAAATCAGCCCGGCCGTTTTCCAGATATTCGCAACCGGAGAAGGCGGGGCCGCCCTTCAAAATGGTCATATTAAGGCCGTGATTCCGGTAAAAGCCCTTTTCCCGTGCCATGTAATAACCGGCAAACTGCGCCTGGGGGCTCCACAGCGGAAGCATGCTGCAGGACGTCAGGTTGTCCTCACATCTTGTATTCAGTGGAAGAAACAGGGCGACAATCAGGATCACCAGCAAGGAAACAGGGCTGCCGTTGTTTACAAACCCGGGATTCCTCATGAAGAAACCTTTCCATCATGTATTTTAACCGTGAGACGGAGAACGTTCCAGTTGTTTTCCCTGTGCCAGTCGACACGATCCGTGAAATTCCGTATAAAATGAACGCCCAGCCCGCCGATGGGTCTTTCTTCAAACGGAATGGTAAGATCCGGCTCCGGGACCGAGAGCGGGTTAAATTCCGGTCCTGTATCCCTGATTTCCAGAACGAATGTTTCGGTGCCGGGAAAGCCGGCCAGCGCCACTTCCCCCCGGCCGCCCTTTAAAGCGTAGCTGCAAATATTGACAAACGCCTCTTCAACGGCCAGGCAGAGACCGGAGATCTTTTCGGGCGGAACACCCGCCTGCCCGGCACTGGTTTCAACAAACGCCATGACATCTTTCAGGCGGTCCAGGGATGAAGAGAGCTTTATGGTTAAAGGTGACAGGGTCATCAGCCTTCTGCTTTCACGGCTGTTTCCACAGAACCGTAAATATCAAACACGGAACCGAAACCTGAAATATCAAAAACCTCTTTGACCGGCCCACGGGGACCGGCCAGGAGCATCTTACCGTTCTTCCCCTTGAGGGCCTTGGCGGATGCCAGAATGACCCGCAACCCCGCGCTGCTGATATATTCGACTCCACCCAGGTCCAGAACCAGCTTCAGCCGCCCTTTGTCGATCAGATCGGTAAGGGATGATTCAAAAGCCGGTGCCGTCATGGCATCAATTTTCCCTGAAGCAGATACCACCATTATTTCGCCTTCCTGTTTTATCTGGATATTCAATTTCTTTTCCCCTGTTTTTAAAAAGACATGGATTGTTTTATCCGACTATTTCATGATCTTTTTTTTGCGATCACAACCAAACCTGTTCCCGCAGACGCTCAAAAATCAGGTGTTCAGGCCTGATGAATCATAAACCACCATACAAATGAGTATTCTTTTTAAAATACTGAAATAAATCATACTTGTCAATCAGCCCGGATATTTCATGAAATTTTTGATTAATATTTTTTCAGACTTGTTCAAAGTTTCGGGTCACCCCGTCATTATGATAAAGACGGGTTGTGATTTTTGATCGACAAAACAATTGACATTCTTCAGGCCTCAGCTAAACTTACAAGATCAATCTCTTGCTCATCCTCTAAAAACGGATAGTTATTATATTAATGATATTACCGGCAGCGGTAAAAATCGGCTTCATCGGAAACGGTATATGAATCAGGGGCGATTGATCTATCAGAATATTCTCCAGAACATGAGCGACGGCGTCCTGACGATCGGCATGGATGGACGGGTGATGACCCTGAATAATGCCGGTGAACAGATTCTGGACATTCGTGCCGAAGAGTGCATCGGCCGCCCTTATGGTGAGGTGTTCTTTCTAAGAGAAGGAAATGATAATTTCAACCAGCTGATTCTGGATGCCGTTTACGAGTCGACGGTCACCCACAACCGGACCGTGAAATTTGATACCGGCAACGGTATCAAGACCCTGCGGGTTTCGACTTCTTTTCTCAAACCCGACCATAATGATCAGGAAACTGCCGTCATCGTTGTCATTAATGACGTTTCAGAACTTGAACGCACGCATCAGGCAGAACGCGATCTGACTGAAGAGTTAAAGCAGAAGCACGGGGAGTTGCGCGATTCCTATCTCCAGCTTGAAGAGGCGAATGCCGACATGGCCGCCCTTTTGAAAAAAGTCCAGGTCATTCGCATCGCGGCCACGGCTTTCATCCTGGTGCTTTTTCTGGGTATCGGTATTTTCACCTGGCTGAGGACCGGTGTTCATTCTCAGAATATGTCCGCTACGGGACAACAGCATGTCGACGCAACGGCATCGCAGGCCTATACGGTTTCTTACCGCCCATTATCCGACAGCATCTCTTTAAAAAGCATGATCAAGCCGATACGGGTGGTCAACGTTACCTGCCCGTTTACCGGGTCTATTGAAAAAGTATTTTTCGAATACGGCCAGGCTGTAGAAAAAGGACAGATTCTGCTGCGGATGGACAAAAAAGAGGCGGAAATGCAGTATCGGGAAGCCTATGCAGCGGCCATCAAGGCGGAGGAAAAATTCCGGGACTTCCAGAACTGGGAACAGAATGATCAGGTGGTCAAGGCCCGGCGCTCACTGGCCAGGTCAAAAATGAGCCTGAACAATTATAAAAAAGTTTTTGAAGAGACGGAGTACCTGTTCAAAAAAGGCCTTATTCCGGAAAAGGAATACGAAAATGCCGGGCAGATGCATGAGAATGCCAAGCTTGATTACGAAGCCGCCTCACATGAACTGAACATTGTCCGGGCGAACGGTACAGGCAACAACTATGAAATCGCCAGGCTGGAAATGGAAAATGCCAAAGCCAAGCTGGCGGAATACGAGCAGCAGTTGAATCTGGCCGACGTCGTCGCACCGGTGGCCGGCACCGTCATGATCGGAGAAAGTGCCGGTAAAAAGGACGCCGGTGCCCGGATTGTCAATGGCGCGCCGGTATCCGAAGGAGATATCCTTGTATCCGTGGGCGATACCAGCGGTTTATCGGTGGAAGTCGATGTGGACGAAATCGAGGTACGTAAAATTCATCAGGGCCAGACGGCACGAATTACAGGAGAAGCGTTTCCAGGCATCACGTTAAACGGGCGGGTCGCCAATGTGTCCACCCAGGCCAATATTTCTTCAGGCCATTACCAGCGCCCCACTTTCGGCGTCCTCATCGTCATCGAAGACATCACCCCTGAAGTACGCCAGCAGATCCGCCTGGGAATTACCGCAAATGTGGTTATTGTCGTCTACAACAAGCCGGAGGCGATCCTGGTCCCCATCCAGGCAGTGATAATGGAAGGTAATGACCGGTTCGTGATGCTGAGAGACAAGGCCACCGGCGCCATCAAGAAAGTCCGGGTAAAGACCGGTGTAACGACCCTCGATTCCGTTGAAATTTTAAGCGGTGTAGAAGCCGGCGATGAATTGATCATCAGTCAAGGGGTGGGATTTGCTGGCACTTGAGAACATCATAAAAAAATACACCATCGGCCCCACTGAACTGACCGCATTAAAAGGCATTTCCCTGGAAATCAAAGAGGGGGAACTGGTATCCGTCATCGGTCCTTCCGGGTGCGGCAAATCCACACTGATGAATATCCTCGGTCTCCTTGACCAACCGACTTCCGGGACCTATCGCATCAGCGGCAGACAGGTTGGTTACGGTGATGACCGGGTATTATCCACCCTGAGGAATCAGCAAATCGGTTTTATTTTCCAGATGTATTATCTTCTACCGCGTCTGAACGCGATAGAAAATGTCACGCTTCCGCTGATATACAGAAAAGCCGGCAGACCGGCAGCCCGGCAGCAGGCCCTGGAATACCTCAAAAAAGTCGACATGGAAAGCCGGGCCTATCACCGTCCGGATGAGCTGTCGGGCGGACAGCAGCAGCGGGTTTCCATTGCCCGCGCCCTGGTCGGAAGGCCGGCCATTCTACTGGCGGATGAACCGACCGGCGCCCTTGATACACGGACCGGCCAGGAAATCATGAACCTGTTTAAACTATTAAATGAACAAGAGGGAATCACCATCGTCATTATCACCCATGACCCGAAAATTGCCGCCCAGTGCCAGCGTAGTATCCAATTGCTCGACGGGCAGATTTATGAATAATCGGCCTTGCGTCTTCCAGCGGGCCTTTTTGCGCACCGGCATCCGGCAAAAACCTGAACAGAGATTATGATAATCAGCACAAACCTGAGAGAAGCCACCCGAAGCCTGATGACGTCCAAGCAGAGAACGCTGCTTGCTTTAATCGGTATCGTCATCGGTATCGGTTCGGTCATCGGTATGGTTTCCATCGGTTCGATTGTTCAGCACCAGGCCCTGAAACAATTCAAAGAGATGGGTATCGACATTATCTCGATTCGCAAGGAAACAGCCCCGGGCGATCTAGAAGGACTGCCCCTGGACCATATCCTTAACTTAAAATCGGTACCGATCATCCGGGAGGTTGCCCCCTACCTGCTTTCGTCCACCACTTTGCAGCAGGGAAAAAGTCAAACCGTTATGTCAATGATGGGTGTCACCGGCGCTTTCTTTGATATCAACAAGCTTTATATCAAAGAAGGCAGGGCCATATCTGGCATGGATAATAACCGTTATTTCTGCGTGATCGGAGCCGACATCGGCGCCCTGCTTCGAAACAGCGGCGTTGACCCCGTTCTCGGCAGTTCACTGACGCTGGGTTCACGGAACTATATGATTGTCGGTGTTCTGGAACGCGTGTCGGAAGGGAGCGGCATCCGCCCTTACGGTATTAACAAGGGCGTTATCGTCCCCCTGTCTACGGCCCGGAGAAACTTTGACCGGCCGGATATCGACACCCTTCTGGCCCGTGTAAGAGAAGGGACACCGCCGGCTGTAATCAAGCAAACCGTGCGGACATATTTCATGTCAACAATGCCCGGGACTCATATTACCGTACAGACGGCGGAAGAGATTATTGCCACCATGCAGTCCCAGATGCGCCTTTTCACACTCCTTCTCGGTGCGATCGGCAGTATTTCACTGATTGTCGGCGGCATTGGGGTTATGAATGTCATGCTGATCTCCGTTGCGGAAAGGCGAAAAGAAATCGGCATTCGCCGGGCTTTGGGGGCGCTGCAGAGCGATATTCAGTCCCAGTTTATCATTGAATCCGTTTCCCTGTGCAGTATCGGCGGTATCATCGGAATCATCCTGGGCGTCTTTGTGTCTTATGTTTTCTCCCGTGCCAATCACTGGGACTTTCAGGTGTCCGCCGTTTCCATCATTCTTGGCCTTGCCGTGGCTTTTGCCGTGGGTGTTTTTTTCGGTTTCTACCCTGCCCGTTCAGCAGCAAAACTGGATCCGATAACCGCTCTACGGTCTTAAATATCGGCGTTCGGCCGGAAGGGCATGCGGTAAACCAAGTTTTGTTAAGGTTTTGCAGATGTTTACTTGACAAGGGCTCAATTTTAAATATAATATTTGGCATCATCAAAGGGATTAAGCAACAAGGGTTTTCCAAAAACCCATACTTAAAGGAGGAGGAACTCCATATGACAAAAGCGGAATTAATAGAAAAAATGGCCAAAGATGCAGGTATATCAAAAGTTGCCGCTGGCCAGGCGCTCGATTCTTTTATCGGTGGCGTAACCAAAGCGCTCAAGAAAAAAGACGGTAAAGTCACCCTGGTTGGTTTCGGTACATTCTCAAAAGTCCGCCGCAAAGCTCGGAAAGGCCGCAATCCTCAGACAGGCGAACCCATTAAAATAAAAGCTCGCACAGCTGTTAAATTCAAAGCCGGCAAAAAACTTAGTGACGCTGTTTAATTAACTGGAATAACCCTTGTTGCTTTCACTCCTTCCCTCGTCACATCATGTCTTGATTCACTGAAAGAAGTAACCTTATTACCGGTGCGACCAGCGGCATCGTCCGTTCTATCGTTATTGTCTCGGGAAGACCGGACGCGGTTTTTTGAACCGCCATCAACAACACCTTTCCGTCAGGCGCTCGTTTAATTCTGATATCCGTTGCCTCATTTTATTAATCTTCTGCGGCGATATAGACTTCAGGTTATCAATACATATCAAATGGGTCGTTCCGCGGGCACGACTTCCGATGTTAACGAAGTCTTTAATCAGCCCGCGGATATCCGAAGACATGAAAACACGGTCGGTCAGAAAATCATCGCAGAAAAATTCATAACAGACCATCGGTCGGCCATATTCCAGGCGGCATCCCTGAGGCCCCAGCCAACCTTTCTTCTGGTCATAGGTCACTTTCTGCATCCGGACGAGACGACTGAGGAAACGGCTTTGAAATGATTCACGGCAGTACGCTTCGGCACAGCATTTTTTGACGCACCGGGCACAAAAGTCATTTGAGATATCCCGGACCCGCCTGAGTATCTCCCGTTCAACCTGGATATAATCCGGGATGATTAATGATATGGATTCCATCGCCGTCTTCTTCATCAGCACATCAGTCTTCCAGGCCAAGCAGACGGCCGTATCCATCTTGAACGGCCGTCATTTCATCTATTGTTCTATCATGAAACGTCTTGCGAAACCATTTTTTTCTGGCATCTTCCACCTGTTTTATTATATTATTATTGAATAAAATTAAAACATTCCCGGATACGAGCCAATGAGCCCAAAACCGACCTACGAGGAACTGGAACAACAGGTGGCCCTGTTACGGCAGGAAACCCAGAAACAGCTCATGGCCGAAGAGGCCCTGAAAGAAAGCGAACAACGCTACCGGACCATTCTTGAAAAGATCCAGGACGCTTATTACGAAGTGGATTTCAAGGGGAATTTCACCTTCTTCAATCACCAGATGTGCCAAATGCTGGGTTATTCAAAAGAAGAAATGAAAGGCATGAACAACCGGCAATATCTGGACGAGCATAATGCCAAGCTTGTCTACCAGACGTTTAATCATGTCTTTCAGACGGAAAAACCATCCAACGGGTTTGATTGGAAACTGACGCGGAAAGATCAGTCGGAGATATGGGTCAATGCTTCGGTGTCACTGATCAAAAATACAGACGGTGACAAAATAGGGTTCCGGGGCATTGTCCGGGATATTACCCGGCAGAAAGAGATGGAGAAAGAACTTCATCAAAAGGCTTATTTCGATGCCCTGACCGGCCTGGCCAACCGGTCACTCCTGCATGACCGGTTTGATAAAGCCATTGCCAGGGCTTACCGGTATGGATCATTACTGGCGGTTTATGTGGTAGACATGAATCAGACCAAGGATATCAATGATACCCTGGGACACGCTGCCGGTGATGAGCTGATCAAGGAAGTGGCCCGTCGTCTGGAACAGTCGGTAAGGGAAAGCGACACCGTGGCCCGGACCGGGGGTGACGAATTTGTCATCCTTGGTGAAGGTGTCACCATGGAAAAGGGTGCCTGGGCACTGGGGCAGAAAATTATCAACAACATCAAAGACACCCCTTTCAACATCATGGGTAATGTCATTTTCCAGGATGTCAGCGTCGGTTTCAGCCTATACCCCAATGACGGCCAAACCAAAGAAGACCTTCTGCGCCAGGCGGACGTGGCCATGTATTACGCCAAGGAATCCCTCAGCATCAGACCCCACCGGTACAGCACGGATGACGATATGCTGTCCACCCGCTTTTCCATTGCCCAGGAACTCCGGAAAGCCATTGAACAGAACCAGTTTCTGATTTTTTATCAGCCCCAGGTGGATCTGAAGACCCGTGATATCATCGGCATGGAAGCATTGCTGCGCTGGGACCATCCGGAAAAAGGCCTGATTTCACCTTCTGATTTTATCCCGGTGCTGGAACGAACCGGTTTAATCCGGACCGTCGGGCTTCGCGTGGAAAAAAGCGTCTGTGAGCAGATCGTGGCCTGGAAAAATGAACAACGCCCCATCAACCAGAAAACGATCAACTGCTGCATTTACGAATTGAACAATCCGGCCATGCTCGATGAACTCATGAACACCATCAAACAATACGGCGTTGACTCCTCCCTGATCGGGATTGAAATCACCGAACGCGTGGCCACCCGGCAGATTGATGAAGTCCAGCGTTTGCTGCAAGCCCTGTCCGATGAAGGCATCACGATCCTGCTCGATGATTTCGGCACCGGGTATTCATCTCTAAGCCTGCTGCAGAAACTGCCCATTGATATCGTCAAAATCGATGAATTATTCGTGCACGCCATGCTGAACGATCAATACAGCGCCTCCCTTGTCAAGGCCATTATCAACATGTGCCATGAAACAGACAAAAAAGTCATGGCCGAAGGGATTGAAACCGAAGAACAGCTGCGGTTTTTAATGGACCTGGGCTGTGATTACGGGCAGGGATTTCTGCTCGGCAAACCCCTCCCGCCGGAAGAAGTTTATGCCGTCTAACCGGCCCAATCGTTTTGAACGACACCCGTTCATTACCATTGTTGCGGTTATCGTCGTGTCCGTCATTGCGTCTGCTGCCGTATTTCTGTTCGTCTATAAATCTTATCTGGCGCCGATCGAAGAAGAAGACCTGCTGGATGCAGCCTTTACCTACCGTGAAGCATCCCCGGTATTTAATCACGGATTAACAAAAAACAAATCCGTTGAAGCGGTCTGGGGACCGATGAAATACCGGCTTTACACCAATTCTCTGGGATTCAAAGACCGCCTTGTCCGGGAGGTCCCGCTTAATACCGAAAACCATCGTATCCTGCTGATGGGGGATTCTTTTACCGAAGGCATCGGCCTGCCTTATGAAGAGACCTTTGCCGGCATCATTGGCGAAACCCTTGCCGCAGACCGCGTGGAAGTCCTCAATGCCGCCGCCGTATCCTATTCACCCATCATCTACTGGCGTAAAACAAAATACCTGATCGAGACCATCGGGCTTCATTTTGATGAGATGGTTGTGTTCCTTGACATTTCCGACGCCAGGGATGAGGCCGAGTCCTACTACCTGGATGACAAAGGAAACGTTCAAAGTCACCTGTTTGAAGACCGCACAACCCGGAAAAAAATACTGAACCGGATCCAACGGGACAACATCATCGACTCGTTGAGCCGCTACCTGTCGATATTGATTGAATTTTCATCCAAACCGGCCTGGGAAACCGGTCGCTGGACCATCGACCCGGAACTTCTTGAAAAATATGGCCGCCCCGGACTGGCCCAGATGACGATCTACATGAACCGGTTAAGGGAGCTGCTCGAGCGACACCATATCAAACTGACGGTCGCGGTTTATCCCTGGCCGGTTCAAATACGGGAAAATGACCGGCACTCCATCCAGGCACGGTACTGGGAGGACTGGTGCCGGCAATACAACATTGACTTTATCAACTACTTTCCGGTGTTTATCCGTAATGACAAAACAGACCCGCAAAAAGTGATCGATCAATACTTTATACCGGGTGACGCCCACTGGAACCGGCAGGGCCACGAACTCATCGCCCGGATTTTCTGCCGACACTTCCGGCAGCGTTCCACCGCCGAATGAACATAGGCGTTTTTATCCTTCCTCAAAAGGAATCGTATTGATCGCGGCGAACTTCGGCTCATGCAGGGGAATGAGGATGTCCGCCCGGTACTTCACATCCAGCATGATATCATAGGCGTCATAAGCATTAACGACGGTACCCGGTGGAATAACCTCCATTTCCATGCCCTTGATTTCCGGCGGCGGAAAGAAATTCTCTTCAATCACACAAAAACCGGTAATGGCCGCCACCCCCTTTTCCGTCTGAATCCAGATCGTCAAACCGCCCGGGGTGTGTACCGGGGTGTTGGTGACGGAAATGCCCGGCAGGATATCGCCGTCTTCAGAGACGGTCTTTATCTGGCCGTTTTCGGCCACATCATCGATAAAGTCCTCCAGGTACCTGAAGTCCAGCGGATGAGGATCACGAATGCGCGCCAATTCCTTTTCATGGCAATAGACGACCGCTCTTGTACATTTATAGTCATTTTCACAATGATCATTGTGCAGGTGGGTATGAATTACGACATCGATGTCTTCCGGCGTCAAACCGTATTGGGCCAACCCTTCTTCAAAAGAATAAATTTTGCCACCAATGGCCTGCTCCCTGGCCGATGACTGAATCGGTTTCATCTCACCGGTGTCTACCAGAATCTTTTTATCGCCGCCTTCAATGTACCAGCAGTAAATGGGAATGGTATATTCTTTTCCGTAATCATGCTGATAGGTCATCATGCCCTTGTCAAACACCTTGGTCCCCATCACGATGGGATGAATCCTGTATTGCATAGCACGCCTTTCGGCAACAACGGCTGCCGTCTTTTATTTATTCCGGTTTGCATTAAACGTTCTGATCCGGCCTCATGGACCGGAGATCGCGTCTGCATTATATGTCTTTTTTATTATATCCCACCACGGACAAACGAATTCAAGCTTTTCTGAAATTGAAGCTGGATACTTCTAATTGAAAAATTCCGGCGTATTGTTCGGCACATCCACCCCGCCGGTTACAGGCACCGGCCAGATGCCGCAGGTGCAGCCCAAAATATTCGGGGCAAATTCCTTTCCAGTATTGAATCTCAGCACTTGCCTTTTGACTTTAAGTTTCCATTCCGGTATATACTCAGAATTATCCCGAACAATTTAGCCGGACCTGAGAACCGGCTTCTTTTATATCACTAACTTTATTTTAAGGAGATCCGTAATGGCCGTTATTACCATTTCACGACAATTCGGGGCCGGTGGACGAACCCTGGGAAAAATGATAGCTGAAAAACTGGGATACCGGTTCCTGGATGAACTGATCATCAAGGAAATTGCCAAGGAGGCCAGGGTGTCCAAAGACACGGTCATCTCCCTGGAGCGGTCTGCCGGAGGCACCATTTCCAAAATGATTTCGTCACTTTTATCCAGGGATTACATGGAACGCCTGACGGGGGAAGGAAAAGGATATATTGACGAACAGATCTATGTCGACATCCTGCAGGAGGTCATGACCAAGCTGGCGTCCGAAGACAATGTGGTGCTCATGGGTCGGGGCGGTCAGTATATTCTGCAAGACGCCCCGAATGCTTTCCATATCCTGCTGGTAGCCAACATGACGGATCGTATTGCCTTCATGCGCCGCTTTTACAGGCTGTCCGACCGGCAGGCCGAAGAAGCGGTCAATAACGGCGCCAAACGCCGGGCCAATCTTTATCGCCGCATGGGCAAGCAGGATTACGACCAGCCGGAGCTCTATCACCTGGTCATTAACCACAGCAAGGTGTCACTGAAAAAAGCCCGGGACCTGGTCTGCGATCTGATCACACAGGAAAAAATCGATATTCTTGATTAAAAAAGGGATTACCATGGAGCCGAGTTCACCCAACATCATCGCCAATGCCCTGGGTTGTCACGCCCTTCACAACGCTTCCGGTGAAGCCATTGTTTACGGAGACAAACGAATCACCTGGAAAGAACTGGCCGAGCGGGTATTCAAGCTGGCCAACGCCCTGATCAATTCCGGCATCAAAAAAGACGACAAGGTCGCCTTTATGTTTTACAACAGTCCGGCGTTTATCGAAATCAACTTCGCCATCCAGGTGGCGGGCGCCATTCCGGTGCCCATGAACTATCGCTTTGTGGCCAATGAAGTCGTATACCAGCTCAACCACTGTGATGCCCGGCTGCTGATATATGATCATCATTTCAAAGACACCGTAGCCGAAGCCGCGCCGGAACTGTCGGGCATTGAAACCTTTGTCTGCCGGAACGCGGAAAGTGCCAACAACGGCCCGGAATATGAATTCTTCCTGGCCTCAGGCAGCACCGATGATCCGAAGGTACCCACCGACTGGGACGAAGTGGCCGTCATGATCTACACCGGCGGCACCACCGGATTTCCCAAGGGGGTCATGCTGACCTACGGCGGACACCTGGATATGTTCTGTCATTTATTTTCTTCCATTGTTACCCGGGCGGCAACGGTCGATTTGACCCGCGAACAGGTGAAGTCCCTGACAAATATGGTGGCTTTACCCGGCGTAAGTCTTTTTTCCGGACTGGCGCGGACAAAACTGGCCAAAAAACTGCTGGCCAGCAAAAAAACCTATAAAACAATCGAGAAAGCCGTCCGCTACCTGCTGACCCATCCCCAGGCGGCCCGGGTCGGCTATAAAAACACCATCCGTCTGATGACACCGTCCATGCCGTATTTTCATGATGCCTCCTACCAGACGCTGATTCTGGGTGCATTGACCGGCAACGCCTGCGCCATTATCGTTCCGGGCAGCAAATTCGACCCGGAGAAAATTCTTCAGACCGTCGAACGGGAAAAACCGGCCTTCATGGCCAACGTACCCACCGGCTGGAAAAAACTCGTTTCTTTTGCCGGTTTTGATCAATATGACGTCAGCTCCCTGCTGGCCGCGGCCACAGGCGCCGGCGCATGTTCGGCCGACCTGAAGCGGAAAATGTTCGCCAAATTTCCCGGCATCATTATCCTGGATATGTTCGGCCAGACGGAAATGACGCCGATCACCTCTTTTCGTATCGACATCAGCCCGGAAACCGTCAAAGAGCGTTCCGTGGGCCAGACGATTCTTGACGTCCGCATTGTTGATGAAAATGACAACGATGTGCCCCGGGGTGAAATCGGTGAAATCATGTACCGGTCCAAGTGGATCATGAAAGGCTACTACAAGGATGAAGAAAAGACGGCCGAAGCCATGAACGACGGCTGGTTCAAGGGCGGCGACCTGGGTTATATCGACGAGGACGGTGAGGTCCGGCTCATTGACCGCAAAAAAGAATGCATCAACACCGGCGGTGAGAAAGTTTTTCCACTTGAGGTGGAAGAAGTGCTGCACAATCACCCGGATGTCCAGGACGTATGCATTATCGGCGTTCCTGACGAGGAGTGGGGCAATACGGTCAGAGCGGTTGTTCAGCCCATGCCGGGAACAAACCCGGATCCGGATGAATTAATGAAATTCTGCCGGGGCAAACTGGCCGGTTTTAAAATTCCCCGTTCAGTGGTCTTTGTGGAAGAGTTGCCGCTCTCCCCGGTGGGCAAAGTCCTGCGGGCCAAAATCCGCGAATATTACGGACAACCGGATTAGGGGTTCAGGGTTCAGGGTTCGGGGTTCAGGGTCCAAGGTTCGGGGCCGTTCGTTGGTGTTGTAGGGGCGACCGGCGGGTCGCCCTCACATCGGGATGCCGCGGCTGTAGGGGCACGGCGTGCCGTGCCCTTCTGCCAGGGTTCATCATTCAAACTTCCAGGCGGTGGTCCCGTCCGGCTTATCCTCCAGAACGACCTTCATTTCGGCCAGCTGATCCCGGATGCGGTCCGCTTCGGCAAAATCCCTGTCTTTTCTGGCCTGACGCCGGGCGTCAACCAGGCGATCGACCTCGGCCGGATCAATGCCCCCCTGGGCAGCGGCCGCTGATTTCCGGTTGGCGAAATAATCAGCGGGGGTATCATAAAGAATGCCCAGCACACGTCCCATGCGCCGCATATCCCCGGCTTCAACGGTCATATCGGTCACGGCCGCATTACCGCCGGCTTCAGCCTCATCCATCAGCCGGTTCAGGGTCCTGGCGGTCTCAAACACAACACCGACGCCCCGGGCCGTGTTAAAATCATCATCCATGGCCCGGCAGAAGGCCTGCCAGTGGCTGCCGGGGCCGGCTTCGGCAACCTTCTCTTCCGGTAAGGCCTCTTCCGCACGCTGCAACGCCAGATAAAGTTTATCCAGGCCGCCGGCCGCATCACCCATGGCTTCATCTGAAAAGTCCACCGGGCTGCGGTAATGGCTGGAAAGCAGGAACAGCCGGATCACTTCCGGATGAAAGGCGTCGAGCATGTCATCCACGGTCAGAAAATTATTCAGGGATTTGGACATTTTCTCCTGGTTGATGCGGACAAAACCGTTATGCATCCAGAACCGGGCAAACGGTTTATCAAAAGCAGCCTCGGACTGGGCGATTTCGTTTTCATGATGGGGAAAAATAAGATCCTGGCCACCGCCGTGAATATCGAAGGTTTCGCCCAGAATCCGGGCGCTCATGGCCGAACACTCGATGTGCCAGCCCGGCCGCCCCTTTCCCCAGGGGCTGTCCCAGGACGGTTCGCCCGGTTTTTCGGCCTTCCAGAGCACAAAATCAAAAGGATTTTTCTTGCGTTCATCCACTTCGATCCTGGCCCCGGCCATCATATCGTCCAGCTTCCGGCCGGACAACTTGCCGTAACCGGGAAAGGCCGTAATCGAAAAAAACACGTCGCCATCTACGGCATAAGCGACTTTTTTGTCGACCAGGCGTTGAATCACGTCAATGATGGATGAGATA
The DNA here is from genome assembly GCA_963674745.2 of Desulfosudaceae bacterium. GTDB lineage: Bacteria > Desulfobacterota > Desulfobacteria > Desulfobacterales > Desulfosudaceae > JBFMDX01. Next base: position 2,108,255 of record CAXXDV010000003.1, read on the forward strand.
TGTTCTGTGGCCCGGGGTTCATGGGTGGCCCGTTCCACATGCAGCGCATCCATATCCCTGTAGAATTCATCAATATATTTTTCTGAAACGTCCGTACAGGTCAGGCATTCTTCGGCAGCCCGGTTGATAATCTTGTCGTCCACATCGGTAAAGTTCCGGACATAGGTCACCTCCAGCCCACTGGCACGAAAATAACGGGCGACAACATCAAAAACAATCACCGAACGGGCGTGCCCGATATGACTCGGCCCGTATACGGTGGGGCCGCATACATACATCATCACTTTTCCGGGATGCAGCGGTTCGAAATCTTCTTTTTGTCTGGTCAGCGTATTATAAATCTGGATCGTCATTCGTATTATTCCTGTTACCTGTTGAACGCAGCAAAGCGACACTCATGGCAGCCATGCCGTCTCCTCTGCCGATATATCCCAGTCCTTCGGTGGTAGTCGCCTTGATGTTGACACAATCTCCGCCGACATTCAATGCAGCGGCTATATTTTCCGCCATCATCTCGATAAACGGGGCCAGCCTGGGGGCCTGTGCCAATATGGTGGCATCGATATTAACGACAGCATAACCCCGGGCCCGGATTTTTTCGGCGGTCTTCTCCAGCAGACGGATGCTGAATATATCCTTGAAATCCGGATCGGTATCCGGGAAATGCCGGCCGATATCACCCAGACCGGCGGCGCCCAGCAGGGCGTCACACACGGCATGCACCAGCACATCGGCATCTGAGTGGCCTTCCAGCCCTTTTTCAAAGGGAACGGTCACCCCGCCCAGAATCAATTTTCGACCGGCCACCAGCCGGTGCACATCATATCCCGTGCCGATACGCATAAAAACTCCCTGACGGTATCAGGCCTGCTGTTTCCCGTCCAGTTCCTGCTCCGAATATTTCTGATAAAGCCTGTCTTCCACGAACAAATCGTATATATCGGGGTCAATGTGACCGTCTTTTTTCATAAAGCCCAGTATTTTCAATGCCTGGGAAATGCTCATCGGCCCCTTGTAGGGACGGTCCTGGGCGGTCAAGGCTTCAAACACATCGGCAATAGCGATGATCCGGCTCTGAATGGGAATATCTTCGGCCTTCAATCCCAATGGATATCCCGAACCATCCATTTTTTCATGATGGCCGGCGGCGAATTCGGGAACCCGTGACAGGCGTTCCGGAAAAGGCAGTTCCCGGGTAATGCGGCGGGTCATTTCAGCATGATGTTCGATGATCTTCCGTTCGCTCGAAAGCAGGTTGCCACGGATGATACTCAAGCATTCCGCCTCTTCAGGTGACAGGTAAGACTGTTCTTGACCGTCAAGCCGGAAGATTTTTTCCGCGATTGACCTGACCTGGATCACGGTGTCTTCATCCGCCTGCTGTTTGTCGGCATTAATACGCCTCAACAGATCCAGTTCATCCCTCAAGGCGGCTGTTTTCCCCTCCAGTTCCGTGTTGAGTTGATCCAGTTTCCCCTGCTGCCCGGGATTGATTTCTCCGGATTGAAGAATGTCAATTTTACGTTTCAGATATTCATTTTCAAACGACTTGTGAATAAGTGCGAAGCGGGTCTCAAGCAGTTCGATCCGATCAAAAATCCCTTCCAGTTTGTTGGTTTTACTGAGCAGATGTTCGGGCGTGGTGATTTTACCGATGTCATGCATCCAGGCGGCAATCCGCAGTTCTTCCATTTCATCGGGCGTGAAGCAGACGTCCTTGAAACACTCACGGTCCGACTCGTTTATGGCCCGGGCGATATCCATGGTCAACGTCACCACCCGGGCAATGTGTCCGCCCGTAAACGGTGATTTCTCATCAATGGCCGTGGCAATGCTCCGGATAAAAGAATCGAACAGTTTCTGCAGGTCTTCGATCAGCCGGGCATTGGTCAGTGCCACCGCCGCCTGGGAAGCCAGGGAAGCCACCAGGTCGACATTTTCAGGCAGAAAAGAAACCACCTGGCCGGATTCGGTATCGGTAGCGTTCAACAACTGCAACACACCGATAATGCGGTTTTCGTGGTCCGCCATGGGAATGACCAGCATGGATTGAGAGCGATATCCGGTGGCGCTGTCATATTTACGGGTACCGGAAAACTCGAACTCACTGGCTTCATAAACATCGGCAAAGGCAATGCGTTTACCGGTCAGGGCGACATATGAAGAGACATTGGCATAGTTGGGATGACCGTCATCATCGTAAAGCGGTACACTGGGCAGGTCATCAATGTTCTCACCGCTGATGCCGCCCTTGCGGATATTCATGGTATCATTCTGCAGGATCTGAAACCGCAGACAGTTTTCCTTTTTATCGAGAATGTAAAGGGTTCCGGCGTCGGCACTGGCAATGGTACGGGCCTCGTCCACAATCATTTCAAGAAGCCGCTCGATATTTTTTTCGCCGGACAGGGCCAGGCCGATATGGGTCAGGTTACTGATGCGATCCAGCTGGTATTCGGCGTAGGACTTGACTTCCCGAACCACTTTTTCCAGCATCCGGCCCAGTTTTTTATCGTCGGTAACGCTCTCGATTTGTTTTTTTTCTGCCATTTTAATTCCTTTTACCATGGCGCCATCCCGTCGGCAACCACAAAAAAAGGGACTGCTTGATATTACTTTTGGAATCGGGCATAAAGAAAACCGGTTATGTTTCAGTTTGTTGAACCGGTATTGACACCCGGCTTCGATATCGCTATAAATATATAACCAGAACAATATGTTATCATAATTTCACACTCCAAAAACCAAGGAAACGTAAACAATATGGCCAGTAAAGACAACCCAGACCACGAACCGTTACGTCCCGAACTGAATGAACTGATCAACCGGCTTGCTTACGGGCTGGATGAAAATCGCCCTGAAGCGGTCGCCAAACGACGGCAAAAAAACCAGCGGACCGCCCGTGCCAATGTCAGCACCCTGTGTGATCCGGACAGCTTTATTGAATACGGCGCCCTGGCGGTTGCCGCCCAGCGAGGCAGACGATCAGAAGAAGATCTGATCAGCAAAACACCGGCCGACGGCATGATTGCGGGGGTGGGGTCGGTCAACGGCAAACTGTTTAAGACAACGGCCTCCCGCTGCATGGTCCTGGCGTATGATTATACCGTACTGGCCGGTACGCAAGGATTTTTCAATCATAAAAAGATCGACCGCATGCTGAAACTCGCCCATGAGCAGCGCCTTCCCCTGGTATTGTTCGCCGAAGGGGGCGGCGGCCGTCCGGGCGATGTAGATGCCATCGGCATCATGACGGCCGGATTGGATTTGTCCACCTTCGCCTCCTTTGCCGGATTAAGCGGACGGGTACCACTGATCGGCGTTGTCTCAGGCCCCTGTTTTGCCGGTAACGCCGCCCTGCTGGGCTGTTGCGATGTGATTATCGCCACTGAAAACGCCAATATCGGCATGGGCGGACCGGTCATGATCGAAGGCGGTGGGCTGGGGACGTTTACGCCCCGGGAAATCGGCCCCATCGAGGTGCAGACGAAAAACGGTGTGGTCGATATTGTCGTGGCCGACGATGTTGAAGCGGTCACAGCAGCCGCACAATATCTCTCCTATTTCCAGGGCACGACCAGCCAGTGGGAAGCCGATGACCAGACCCTGCTGCGAGACCTGATTCCGGAAAACAGAAAGCAGCCCTATGATGTACGAAACGTCATTACCACTCTGGCGGACAAGGGCTCCTTTCTGGAGCTGCGTTCAGCGTTCGGCCCCGGTATGGTCACGGGATTGATTCGCGTGGCAGGCCGGCCGTATGGCCTCATCGCCAACAGCTGCCTGCACATGGCCGGTGCCATTGAAGCTGAAGGCGCGGACAAGGCGGTGCGCCTGATGCAGATCTGTCAGGCCCATGGCCTGCCCATTTTGTCCCTGTGCGATACGCCCGGGTTCATGGTGGGGCCGGAAATTGAAAAACGTGCCCAGGTCCGTCATGTATGCCGGATGTTCGTGGTCGGTTCCCACCTGACGGTCCCTTATTTTACGCTGGTGTTACGCCGGGGATTTGGGCTGGGCGCCATGGCCATGGCCCGGGGCGGATTTCATGAGTCGTTTTTTACAGCCGCCTGGCCGACCGGTGAATTCGGTGCCATGGGTATCGAAGGCGCCATCAAGGCCGGTTTTAAAAAAGAGCTGGCCGCCATTGAAGACCCCGAAGATCGTCAGAAACTCTATGACCACCTGGTCGGCGAATTGTACAAACGCGGCAAGGCCCTGAACATGGCGTCATACCTGGAGATTGATGCCGTCATCGATCCGGCCGACACCCGCGACTGGATCATCCGGGGCATTAAATCCGTTCCGCCGGGAAAACTGGAAAGCGCTTGTCATGCTTTCGTTGATCCCTGGTAAAATGAATGATATAAAAAATATTTATGACATCATCCGACAAAACTACCGGTACGGTCTATTCCGTATCCGGGCTGACAGCCGCCATCAAGCACCTGCTGGAAAAAAGTTATCCAATCATCTGGATTGAAGGAGAAATCTCCAATTTCCGTGTGCCCGGTTCCGGCCATTTTTATTTCACCTTAAAAGATGAGCGGGCGGCCATCAGCGCCGTCATGTTTGCCGGTCAGCACCGTCATCTGAAATTTTCACCCGAAGACGGCATGCGCGTTACCGGCCTGGGGAGGATCAGCGTCTATGAACCGCGGGGCACCTACCAGATCATACTTGAACATATGATGCCCAAGGGGGCCGGCGAACTGCTGATCGCCTTTGAACAACTCAAAAAACGGCTGGAAGAAGAAGGCCTCTTTGATCCCGTCCACAAAAAGGCCATTCCGTTTATGCCGGACAAAATCGGCGTTATCTCCTCGCCCACGGGCGCGGTGGTTCATGATATCATCAACGTATCGACCCGGCGTTTTCCCGGTCTTTCCATCCAGGTCATGCCCGTGTCTGTCCAGGGCAAAAACGCCCCCCGGGAAATTGCCGAAGCGGTGGCCCTGGCCAACGAAAGGGCCGAGGTCAAGGTGCTGATCGTTGCCAGGGGCGGCGGCAGCCTGGAAGATCTGATGCCGTTTAACTCGGAAACCGTGGCCCGGGCCGTCTTTGAATCCCGGATACCGGTCATTTCGGCCGTAGGCCATGAAACGGATTTTACCATCTGCGACTTTGTGGCCGACTTGAGGGCCCCGACGCCTTCGGCGGCGGCCGAATTAATGGTGCCGGTCAAGCAGGAGCTTACGGCTGTCTGCCAGGCGCTGCATCGGCGACTGCTGGCGAGTGGTGAAAAACTGATCAGCCGCAAACGTGACCTTTTAACTGCCACATCGCGCCGACTGGTTGACCCCCGGCGCTATATCCAGGATGTCCGGCTCCGGCTGGATGACCTGGCCCTCCGCATGGAGCGGTTACTGAAAAAAAAGCTGGAAGAGGGAAAAACACGCCTGAACTGGATATCAGACCGTCTCACCGGTGGCCAGCCGCGCCGGCTGACGGAGAACCGTCGTCAGGCGGTGGACAGGGTCGCGACCGGACTGCTGCATGGCATGTCGGCCCTGATCAAAGAAAGGCAGTACCGGTTCAAGACCGCAGCAGAAAAACTGCTGGTCCTGGACCCCACGGCCGTGCTTGAGCGGGGCTACAGTATTACCCGGACGGTGCCCGGCGGATTGATCGTCCGGGACAGCGAACAGGTTAACAACGGCGACAACCTTGAGATTCTGGTAGCCAGAGGCCGTATTGATGCACTCGTAAAAAGTCGAGATGTGGATGGCAACGTAAAATAACAAAAAGAGATACACCATGAGTCAGAAAAAAAACTTTGAGCATGCCCTGCAGGAACTTGAAAAAATCGTTGAAGAGATTGAATCCGGTGATCTGCCCCTGGAAACCGCCTTGAAAAAATTCGAAACCGGGGTCAAGCTGTCGGCGGCCTGTAATGAAAAATTAAACGAAGCCGAAAAGAAAATCACCATGCTGCTCAAAAGCAGTGACGGAAATTACGTGGAAACACCGTTCAGCGACGATGAAAGCAATGATGATGGCTGATTCACTCCCGACATCAGCGCCTTTTCCGCTGGAACAATACCTGGCAACCCGGCGCGATGCCGTTAACGCCGCTCTGACCGGTATTTTAAATGAGTTTGTACCAGGAGGAAGACTGCGTGACGCCATGGGTTATTCCCTGGAAGCGGGCGGGAAACGACTGCGCCCCATCCTCTGCCTGGCGGCCACGGAAGCCGTGAACGGGGACCCGGACGTGTCCCTGCCGGCCGCTTGCGCCATCGAATTGGTCCACACCTATTCCCTGATCCATGATGATCTGCCGGCGGTGGACAATGACGTGCTGCGTCGCGGCAAGCCTTCCTGCCACGTGGCTTTTGATGAAGCGACGGCGATTTTTGCCGGTGATGCGCTGCACACCCTGGCTTTCCAGGTTCTGGCCGCGAAAAACCACCCCGTTTCCGATCCGGAAACCCGGCTGCGCTGCATCCGGATCATTGCCGCAGCCACCGGCAACTCCGGTATGATCGAAGGCCAGATGCGGGATATGCAGGCGGCGGCCAAACCACTGACAACCGAAGAACTTCGCCGGCTGCAGGAGCTGAAAACCGGGGCGCTCATTACCGCCGCCGTTCACGTCGGCGCCCTGCTCGGCGGGGCAGACGGCGACCGGATCGGATGCATGATTGAATACGGGAACCATATCGGCCTGGCGTTTCAGGTTGCCGATGACCTTCTGGATATAGAAGGTGACGCAGCCATGATGGGCAAAGAAACAGGGGGGGATGTACGGCAGAAGAAAGCCACTTTTCCGGCCCTGCTGGGAATTGATGCCACCCGGGACCTGTCCCGCTCGCTGCTAAAAAACAGTCTCGAAGCGCTGTCGTCTTTCGGGAAGGAAGCTGATCCCTTAAGGGGAATCGCCAATTTTATGATCGAACGCCGCTATTGATGAGGAGCTCATTATAACCGTGAACCTTTTAAACAATATCAACTCCCCGGCTGACCTGAAAAAACTTTCCGTGGCGGAACTTACCGATTTAGCAATGGAAATCCGTGAGCTAATTGTCGACGTGGTTTCTAAAACCGGCGGGCATCTGGCTTCCAGTCTGGGAGCGGTTGAACTGGCCATCGCCATCCATTACGTGTTTGATGTTCCCCGGGACAAGGTCATCTGGGACGTGGGGCATCAGGCTTATGCGCACAAAATACTCACCGGCCGCAGGGACCGGTTTGACACCCTTCGCCAGCACAATGGCCTGTCCGGCTTTACCCGGCGTGGGGAAAGCGTTTATGACGCGTTTTCCACCGGCCACAGCGGGACTTCGGTGTCCGCCGGGCTGGGGTTCCTGTGCGCCCAGGACTTAAAAGACGACCCTTCCAGCGTCCTGGCCGTTATCGGCGACGGTTCCCTTACCGCAGGACTGGCCTATGAGGCCCTCAACCAGGCCGGGTACCAGCACAAGGACAAAAACCTGATCGTCATTCTCAACGACAATGAGATGTCCATCACCCAAAACGTGGGCGCCCTGTCCTCTTTTCTCAGCCGTACGCTTTCGGCCACCTATCTTCAGGATTGGCGTAAAGAACTGGGGGAACTGCTTCGCGCCCTACCGAAAATCGGGGACGACGTCTACCAGTTTGCCAAACGCTCAGAAGAATCCTTTAAAACATTTGTTACTCCCGGGATGCTGTTCGAGGCTTTTGATTTTGAATATTTCGGCCCCATCAAGGGGCACAACATCAAACAACTCATAAATATCCTTCAGAACATCAGAGAAATACGAGAACCCGTCCTGCTTCACGTGACCACCACCAAGGGCAAGGGATACCCGCCGGCAGAAAAAAATCCGGTTTATTTTCACGGCGTCGGCGCTTTCGAGCCGGAAACAGGCAGCTGCCTTTCCTCCCGGAAGGACTCACCGACCTATACCCAGGTATTCGGGGACACCATGGTCGAACTGGCTGAAAAGGATGACCGCATTGTGGCGGTAACCGCCGCCATGCCGGAGGGTACCGGGTTGACCCGTTTTGCGGAAAAGTTCCCGGACCGTTTTTTTGATGTCGGCATTGCCGAGCAGCACGGCGTTACCTTTGCGGCCGGCATGGCCGCCGAAGGACTGCGGCCGGTGGTGGCCATCTATTCCACTTTTCTCCAGAGAGGATACGACCAGATTATTCATGATGTCTGTCTGGATGCGTTGCCGGTTACGTTTGCCGTTGACCGCGCCGGCATTGTCGGCGAAGACGGTCCGACCCATCATGGATTATACGATCTGTCCTATTTACGAAGCATGCCCAATATGATCGTCATGGCCCCGGCGGATGAAAACGAGCTCAAACGGATGCTGCATACGGCCGTTTACCACGAAGGCCCGGTTGCCGTGCGATACCCCCGCGGCCGCGGGCCGGGTGTGACGATTCAGCAAGGCATATCATCACTGAGTATCGGCAAAGGAAAAGTGATGAAATCCGGCGACGACGTCCTGGTCCTGGCCGTGGGAAGCGCTGTTTGTGAGGCCCTGACCGCCGGCGAACAGCTGGCTCAAAAAGGGATTTCCGCCACCGTCGTCAACTGCCGGTTTATCAAACCGCTGGATACGGAATTGATCTGCTCCCTGGCGACGAGAATCCCCCGGATCATCACGGTGGAAGACAATATGCTCATGGGCGGATTTTCCAGCGCGGTCCTGGAGGCCTTAAACGATACCGGTGTGTCCGGATTTTCCATGAAACGACTGGGCATCAACGACACCTTTGTGGAACACGGCCCCAAAGACGTGCTTCGTGCCGTCTATGGCATTAATGCTGATGCCATTATCGCGGCCGCCATCGATCTGATTTCCTGAAAATGAAAACTGAAAAAAAACGCATCGACCAGCTCCTGGTGGAACGGGGCCTGGCTGAATCCCGCCAGCGGGCCCAGGCCATGATCATGGCCGGAGACGTTCTGATTGAAGATCGAAAAGTTGCCAAAGCCGGCCATCAGGTTTCAGAACACGTTGAAATAACTATAAAAGAGAGCTGTCCGTATGTCAGCCGGGGGGGGCTGAAACTGGCGGGGGGGCTGCGAGCCTTTAACATCGACGTCCAAAACCGGATCTGCCTTGATGTTGGTGCTTCCACCGGCGGTTTTACCGACTGCCTGCTGCAGAACGGCGCCAAAAAGGTTTTTGCCGTTGATGTGGGTTACGGCCAGCTGGCCTGGAAACTGCGCCAGGATGAACGGGTGGTGGTCATCGAACGGGCCAATATCCGCTATCTTCCGGAAACGACATTGTCAGAACCGGTTGACCTGATCACCATTGACGTGTCCTTTATTTCCCTGAAAATCGTCATCCCCTCAGTATTAAAATTTTTAAAACCCGGCGGCCTGATTATCGCCCTGATTAAACCGCAGTTCGAGATCGGCAAAGGCCGGGTCGGCAAGGGGGGGGTGGTCCGCGATCCCAGGGACCATCAGGAAGTACTGGCGGGAATAACCCTTTTCGCTCAACAGCAGGGCTTGACCTGCCGAACCGCCGAGACCTCCCCCATAATCGGCCCCAAGGGCAATGTGGAATTTTTTAATGTTTTTAGCCTTGATTTTCATAAAAATGCGGACTAATTTATTAAGATTTATATCAGAAACTTGTACAATATTAATGACGATAGGGTGCCTCTAAAAATTAGAATTTTGGTTCGAGGTCAAGGCGTGCGAAAATTTTAACCGGAGGAATACATAGAAGTATTTCGAGGATTAAAATTTGAGCACAACGCCGGCATCGGGCCAAAAGGCAATTTTTAGAGGTACCCTATTGATGATGACCGTCGGTTCCCAAAGAGGCTTGCGGTTATAACCCCGACAGTGGAAGAGGAGTGTTAAATGGATGAACAGGTCAAAAAGATAAGGAATATCGCCCTGGTCGGTCACGCCGGCGCGGGCAAAACCATTGTTGCCGAAGCCATGCTTTACAATGCCAAGGCCATCGACCGTTTCGGACGCGTTGAGGACGGTAACAGCGCCATGGACTTTGAACCCGAGGAAATAAAGCGGGTATCCAGTATCTCCACCGGTATTTTTCAGTACGAATGGAAAAAGCATACCATCAACCTTCTGGACACGCCCGGGGACCAGAACTTTTTTTCAGATGCCATCAGCAGTATGCAGGCCGCGGAAACGGCCATTGTCGTCATTGACAGTGTGGACGGCATAAAAGTCCAGACAGAAGAGTCCTGGGAATTTGCCACAGTTCGGGAAATGCCCTGCGTGATTTTCATCAATAAACTGGACAAGGAAAGAGCCGATTTCCGGCAGACATTCCAGGACGCGACCGACGCGCTGGCACAGCCCCGGCCCATTCTCCTGCAGCTGCCCATCGGATCCAAGGAAAATTTTGCCGGTGTCGTTGACCTGATCACCATGAAAGCCCATACCTACGATGACAAGGGGGAACGGACGACCGGCGATATCCCGGCGGACATGATGGATGAAGTAGAATCGGAAAAAGAAGCCCTGATCGAAAATATTGCCGAAGCGGATGATTCCCTCCTGGAGCGTTATCTGGAAGGTGAAACATTATCCGATGAGGAGTTGAACGCGGCGCTTAAAAAAGGCATCCTTTCCCGGACCTTTGTGCCGGTCCTCTGCGGCGCCGCCAGTGCCAATATCGGTGTCGATCTGCTGGCTGATTTTGTGGTCAACTGCCTGCCTTCACCGGCAGATAAAGGCGCCTGGGAGGCAAAAGATACGGACGGCAATCCGGTCACCTGCATGCCCTCCCCGGATGAGCCTTTCGCGGGTTTTGTATTCAAAACCGTGGCCGACCCCTTTTCCGGACGGCTTTCGCTTATCCGGGTTATTTCCGGTAAAATGGGGTCGGACGGGAACTTTTTGAACGTTTCCACCGACACCAACGAACGTTACAGCCAGTTGCTGTCACTGGCCGGGAAAAAGCAGAAACCCGCCACCGAGGCCGGTCCGGGGGCGATCGTGGCACTGGCCAAGCTCAAAAACACCAATACCGGTGACACCCTCAGCGATCCGGCCAGAAAAGTCGTCTTTGATTGTGCCGAACCGCTGCCGACGGTTATTTCCTTTGCTGTTTCACCGAAAAATAAAGGAGACGAGGACAAGCTGCAATCCTCGATCAACAAACTGATCGAGGAAGACCCCTCCCTGCATCTGTCCCGCGATGCCGAAGCCAAGGCCATCATCCTGGCCGGCAGAGGCCAGATTCACATTGAAACGGGCGTGGAACGGCTTAAACGCAAATACAATGTTGAAGTCGAGTTAAGCACGCCGAAAATCCCCTACCGGGAAACCATCACCAAAACGGTCCGGGTCCAGGGCAGACACAAGAAACAATCCGGTGGACACGGCCAGTTCGGTGACTGCTGGGTGCAACTTGAGCCGATGGAAAGGGGTGCCGGTTATGAATTTGTAGACAAAATCGTGGGCGGCGTAATTCCCAAAACCTATATTCCGGCGGTAGACAAAGGCATTCAGGAAGCCGCGGTTGCCGGTCCAATCGCCGGTTTCCCCTGTATCGACTTCAGGGCGATCCTGGATTTCGGTTCCTATCATTCGGTCGATTCTTCGGAAATGGCGTTTAAAATCGCCGGCTCACTGGCTTTTAAAAAAGCCTCTGTAGAAGCCGGGCCGGTTATCCTGGAACCGATCATGGAAATCACCATTACCACGCCCGAAGATTTCATGGGTGACGTCATGGGCGACCTGAACAGCAAGCGCGGCCGGGTGCTGGGAATGGACAGCAAGGGCAAAAACCAGGTCATCAAGGCCCATGTCCCTCTGGCGGAGTTTCAGGCCTACGACCCTGATCTGCGTTCCATGACCGGCGGCCGGGGAAAATTCACCCTGGAATTCGCGCATTATGAAATCATGCCGACCCAGGAAGCCAACAAGGTGATCGAAGCGGCCAACAAAGAAAAAGAATAAAACTGGGAGTCAAATAACATTTAAAACGGAGGTCCCATTATGGCCAAAATGACAGAACGCATACAGAAATTGTTTACAACCGTCCCTACGGCAGTCCTTTCAACCGCCACTGGTGACGGCGTGCCCAATGCCGTGCCGGTCGGGGCAAAAAAAATTATTGACGATGAAACCATTCTCATCTCCGACCAGTTTTTCAACAAAACACTGGCCAACATTAAAGCCAACCCGAACGTGGCCGTCTCTTTCTGGGAAGGTCATGAAGGATATCAACTGAAAGGAACCGTAACGATTGAGACTAGCGGCCAGCGATACGAGGAAACCGCCCGATGGATCGAAGATCTTGGCAACCAGGTCGGTGTCCCCCTTAAATCCAAGGGCGCAGTAATTCTTAAAATTGATGAAATTTACGCCCTGGCCCCGGGACCCGGCGCCGGCAAAAAACTGGCCTGAAAAAAATCGGGTATTTCACCATGAGACCTCAATCTCTCACCAGCATGGATATCTGGAAGCAATTGAGCCGTCAGGCGGTAAACATGTCTCGGCCGGAAATGCATTTAAAGCATCTTACCGCCGATCCTCGGCGCCTGCCGGATTTTTCGCTGTCTGGCAAGGATTTCTTCTATGATTTTTCCCGGCAGCGGGTGGATCAACCGGCCATGGACCTGCTGAAGGAACTGGCTGAAGCCAGGGAGATCATGGAGAAAATCCATGCCATGGCCGATGGCGCCATTGTCAACACCACTGAGAACCGGGCCGCCCTGCATACCGCGGCCCGCGATTTTTCCGAAAAGCCCCTGGTGGTCGACGACATGGACGTGCCATCGGAAATCAGGCGGGTACGGGATGAGATAAAAGCCTTCTCAGAAGCCGTCCACAACCATACCCTGGTCGGTGATACAGGGAAACCGTTCCGCCACGTGGTCGTGATCGGTATCGGCGGTTCTTACCTGGGCACGGAATGCGTGGCCCGGGCACTGGAAGCCATGGCGGACAAAGGCATAACCCTGCACTTTCTGGCCAATGTCGATATTCATAATTTCGGCCGCGTGGTCGAATGTATCGATCCGGAGGCAACCTTATGGGTGGTGGTTTCCAAGAGTTTTACAACGGCCGAAACCATGGCCAATGCCCATCAGGCCCGGCGTTACATGGAAACAAAAGGGCTGAATCCGGCCAGGCATTTTGTGTCCGTCACCAGCAAGGGCAGCCCCGGAGACAACCCGGATGATCCGGCGGCTTTTCCGGTGTTGCGGGCATTCCACATGTTCGACTTTATCGGCGGCCGCTACAGCGTTTCCTCGGCCGTGGGCGGCGTACCCTTGAGCCTTTATCTCGGCTACGACCGGTTTGAAGCCTTCCTTCAAGGCGCCCATGACATGGACGTACATGCCCTGACCGCTCCGCCTGAGAAGAATATGCCGTTGACGGCCGCCCTGATCAGCATCTGGAACAATAACTTTCTGGGTTTCCGGCATCAGGCCATCATTCCCTATGCCTCGCCCCTGTGTGAACTGACACCGCACATCCAGCAGCTCTACATGGAAAGTAACGGCAAATCCGTCACCGCCGACGGTGAGCCGGTGGATGTCGAGACCGGTGTCATTATTTTCGGTGAACCCGGCACCAACGCCCAGCACTCTTTTTTTCAACTGGCCCACCAGGGCAGCCCCTTTCCCATTGATTTTATCGGCGTGGTCAACCCGCAGTATGAACAGTACCGTGAACTGTCCCGGGGCGTTACCAATCACCAAGAGCTGTGGGCCAATCTGATTTCCCAGCCCCGGGCCCTGGCCGAAGGCAAATCATCCGAGAATGGCCACAGGGCCTTTAACGGCAACCGCCCCTCGTCGACCATCATTATTCCAGAACTATCGCCGGCCGGTATCGGACGACTGATCGCTTTCTACGAAGCCCGCACCGTGTTTGAGGCCTTTGTCTGGGGAATCAATCCTTTTGATCAGTTCGGGGTGGAACTGGGTAAAACCATGGCCGGTGACATCCGCAAACACATGGCCGGGAAAAACACCGACCCCGCCCATGCCTTCGACGAGGTTGATCCCATTTCCCGTCATTACCTGGATATGCTTTTTAAGTAGGTTTGAGGTTCGGGGTTCGCCTGCGGACGTTGTAGGGGCAGGCCCCCCCCGTGCCTGCCCGGCAAAGGGCAACCACAGGGGGTTTGCCCCTACGGGCACGTGGTGGGTGTTCATGGAATCATGGTGGGCGTCCATGGAACAATGTAGGGGCAGGCCCCCGTGCCTGCCCGGTGGAGGGCAACCACAGGGGGTTGCCCCTACGGGCACGTGGTGGGTGTTCATGGAATCGTGGTGGGCGTCCATGGAACAATGTAGGGGCAGGCCCCCGTGCCTGCCCGGTGAAGGGCAACCACAGGATGTTGCCCCTACGGGCACGTGGTGGGTGTTCATGGAATCGTGGTGGGCGTCGATGGAACAATGTAGGGGCAGGCCCCCGTGCCTGCCCGGCAAAGGGCAACCACAGGGGGTTGCCCCTACGGGCACGTGGTGGGTGTTCATGGAATCGTGGTGGGCGTCCATGGAACAATGTAGGGGCAGGCCCCCGTGCCTGCCCGGTGGAGGGCAACCACAGGGGGTTGCCCCTACGGAAGCCGGGAGGACATGGGGGAGTCGGTTTTATAGGGTCGAGGGTCGGGGTTCGAATAAATTCCGTTTACTCGGACGGCTGCCCTTTCCAGTAGGAGACCCATTGACCACCTTCGGGGTCAACCAGGTGGGGGATACTATCGGGATTGATGCCGAGCAGACCGGCGGCAGCGCGGTCGACATCCATTCCGTCAAAACCGGCCACAAGTTGCCCCACAGGGGGATCGCAGACCCGACCGCCCAGGTGATATTCGGCCAGCCCGACGCTGGCGTCCAGAAGGGTCAGATCCGGTGTGCGATAACGATTCAGGTCCGTTATGGCGGCGTGCATCCGAAGATGAAAAGTCGATTTCTTCCAACCGCCGATACCGCCATAGTGCCGAGGCGGCGCAAAACCGATCATGTTCTTGCGGGTTCCGGTGATGCCGGCCAGGGAATGGGCCTTTAACACCGGCAGGGAAACGATGAAATGGGTAAAGGCGATTTTCGGCAGATGGATTTCCGGGAACACCTTACAGGCCGGATCCGACAGGGTCTTAAGCGGTTCATGGTTCAGATCGATCAGCTTTATTTCCGACCGCTGGGCCATACGGGTATACCCGAGACGTTCAAACACCTCCGGTGTTTCCATGCCAGCTGAGCCGGTGCCTTCGGCCACGACGATGTCGGCCACGGTGAACCGACGAAGTGCCTGAATCACGGCTTCACAAAAATCAGGTGAAGTCGTCACCGGATGAGGACTGGCATTGACCAGATTCGGCTTGACCAGAATGTGCCGCTGTTTCGCCAGAAGAGGGCCGGCGTCCAGAAGGTCGAGGGCCAGGGGCACACTGGCGGCATAAGAATCAAACGGAAGAGTGACCAGATCAGGCAAAACAACTTCCTTTGGATCAGCGGGTTAAATGTCGATATTTAATACGATGGGGCTGGTCCGCATCCTTGCCCAGTCTTTTTTTCCGGTCCGCTTCGTAATCTGAATAGTTACCTTCAAACCAGACGACCCGGCTGTCACCTTCAAAGGCCAGCACATGGGTGGCGATACGATCTAAAAACCAGCGGTCATGGCTGATGACCACGGCACAGCCGCCGAAATGTTCCAGGGCTTCTTCCAGGGCCCGCATGGTATTAACATCCAGATCGTTGGTGGGCTCGTCCAGCAGGATAACGTTGGCCCCCTGTTTAAGCATACAGGCCAGATGGACCCGGTTTCGTTCCCCGCCGGAAAGCATGGATGTCTTTTTCTGCTGATCGGACCCGGTAAAATTAAAGCGGGAGACATAGGCCCGGGAATTGACCTCCCGGCTGCCGAGTTGGACAAAGTCGGCTCCGCCGGAAATCACCTCCCAGATCGACTTGTCCGGGTCCAGGCTTTCGCGTTCCTGATCGACATAGGACAGGCTGACCGTCTCGCCCAGGCGCAACGTGCCCGAATCCGGCGTTTCGGCCCCTGTAATCATTTTAAACAGGGTTGTCTTGCCGGCACCGTTGGGACCGATAACGCCGACAATGCCGCCGGCCGGCAGGGCAAAGGTCATGTCCTCGAATAACAGCCGGTCACCATATCCCTTGCCGACATTATCTGCTTCAATGACCACCTTGCCCAGGCGGGGACCGGGCGGAATATATATCTCCAGGTCGGCGGCCTGTTTTTCATGCGCCTGGTTGAGCAGATTTTCATAAGCGGTGATACGGGCTTTGGACTTGGCATGACGCCCTTTGGGCGACATATGGATCCATTCCAGTTCGCGTTGAAGGGTTTTCTGTCGCTCGCTTTCCGTTTTTTCCTCCTGTTTCAGCCGCAACTGCTTCTGCTCCAGCCACGAGGAATAGTTGCCTTTCCATGGCACCCCTCGGCCGCGGTCCAGCTCCAGAATCCAGCCGGCCACGTTGTCCAGAAAATAGCGGTCATGGGTGACGGCGATGACGGTCCCGGCATATTGCTGCAGGTGCCGTTCCAGCCAGGCCACGGTTTCCGCGTCAAGATGGTTGGTCGGTTCATCCAGCAGCAGGATATCGGGTTTTCGCAGCAACAGCCGGCAGAGGGCCACCCGCCGTTTTTCACCCCCGGACAGGACCTTGATGGGCATATCGCCGGACGGACAGCGCAGGGCGTCCATGGCCATTTCCAGCCGCGAATCAATGTCCCAGGCATCCATATGGTCGATCTTTTCCTGAAGCTCGCCCTGTCGCTGGATGAGCTGATCCATTTCCTCGTCGTCCATGGGTTCGGCAAACTTTTCGCTGATGGTATTATACTCGTTCACCAGGCTGACCGCCTCGTGCAGGCCCTCTTCGACCACTGCCTTGACGGTTTTCTCCGGGTCGAGCAGCGGCTCCTGCTCCAGAAACCCCAGGGTGTAACCCGGCGAGAGCATCGCCTCACCGTCAAAGTCCGGATCCACCCCGGCCATTATCTTCAACAGGGAGCTTTTGCCCGATCCATTTAGCCCCAGTACGCCGATCTTGGCGCCGTAAAAATAGGACAGCGAAATGTCTTTTAAAACCTGGCGGGTCTGATGGAACTTGCTGACCCGCATCATGGAATAAATAATTTTTTCCGGTTCCGTGCTCATAACTGCTCCTTCTAAAAAACGACGCTGAGAGGTAACCCACAATCGGGCACGGCACGCCGTGCCCCTACATTAACTCGCATCCTGCGCCCTGCAGGTTTTACTCTCGTAGGGGCACCCCCCTGTGGGTGCCCTGTTTCGGGCGGCCACAGGGGGCCGCCCCTACAACTTTATCGTGTAGCTGCCGATTAATATCAGGCATGTCGGTAAAGGTTGGCCCCCCAGGTGACACCGGCGCCAAGTCCCAGACAGAGAAGCGTATCACCTTTTTTGTAGCGGCCCTGCTCGATCAGCTCATCCAGCGCCAGGGGGATAGTGGCCGCCGTGGTATTACCGTATTTTCTGGATATTGTTGTATATCTTCTCATCCGGCAGTTCCATGGTTTTCTGGTAGAATTCATTGATACGCAGATTGGCCTGATGCGGTATGACCATATCGATTTCATCCATCGAGGTCAGACCGGCTTTGGCCATCACTTCCAGGGTGATCTCCGGCAGCCGCGTCACCGCCAGCTTGAAAATCCGTTTGCCGTCCATTTTGGGATAATGACGGGCTTCATCCATCATCCGGGAGGTAAGGCGTTCCGGACTGACCCTTGAAGCCGGGGCTTCCAGGCACAGGCTTTCGGCGTATTTGCCTTCGGCGTGAAGTACCGAAGCCAGGACACCGACATTTTCCTCGGTATCTTCCCCTTCCAGGCACATCGCCGCGGCACCGTCTCCGAATATCACCGTCACATCACGGCCCCGGGTGGACTTGTCCAGGCCGGTACTGTGAACTTCCGCACCGGCAAACAGAATACGATTGGCCAGCCCGCTCTTGATATAGGCATCGGCCGTGGCCAGCCCGTAAATAAAGCCCGTGCACTGCTGCCGGATATCCAGGGCCGGGGTGTTGAACAATCCCAGCTTGTGCTGCAACAGGCAACCCGATCCGGGAAAAAAAATATCCGGGCTCAGGGTGGCGAATATAATCATGTCCAGGTCTTCGGCCTGCCAGCCGGCACGTTCCAGGGCAAGCTTTGAAGCATGTAAAGCCAGGTCCGAGGCCCCGGTCTCACCTTCCGCCGGCACCCAGTAACGCTGCTCGATACCTGTTCGTTTGCGGATCCATTCATCAGAAGTGTCCATCCATTGCGTCAAATCATCGTTGGTAACCAGCCGTTCGGGAATATACCGCCCCGTGCCTCTTATCAGTGTGCGCTTCATTTAACACTCCTCTTTTTTTTAATTAAAATGTGCCGGGGCATTATCAGCCGTCTATGGAAATTCCTGCCGCGCCGAATAAACGCCAAATGTTTTTGATTATCGCTAACATTAAAGTTCTGGTTCGAGGTCAAGGCCTGCGAAAATTTTAATCGGAGGAATACATTGACGTGTTTCGAAGATTAAAATTTAAGCGCAATGCCGGCATCGGGTCAAAAGACAATTCTTAGAAGTGCCCGTTATTCAAATATGCCGACAACCCCTATAGAATAGGCTCGGTTATCCGATTCCCCCTTCAAATCAGATCGCTTGATCGATTTCCCCGTTCTTAATTCGTCGTTTACATAAACTGTTTCACCGGTCCCGCGGTCATATGTCACACCGACCACCCCGCGGAAAGTATAGGCAATGACGTCGCCTTTTTCAACCGATACAGGAACCCTGAAGTTAAATTTCTGAAATCCCGTGTCAACCACATTGCATGGATCCGCCTGCCAGACGACAAACCACTTCTCATCAACCTTTCTGAGTACGCTGGCGATATAATTACAGGAAGCGGCAAAATGGCCCCAGGACCCGAAGACAGAACCGGCGGAGGGGATGGGGTTCATCAGATCCACCAGGGTCAGGTCTTTGCCTTCGAGGTACTGACGGCTGATCAATTCGCCGCCCACATAATCCATAAGTTCTGTCTTTTGTGAAAACTCCCGCAAAAAAGCAATCTGGGAGCTCACGAATTCACGTGTATTTTGTCGCAGATCTCCGACCTGGGTCACGTGAACCGCCTTTTCCTTTCCCAGGGTTTTGGTGATATCCCGTTGCCGCTGCAGTAACTCAGTAAGATCCCTGTTGGTTTTTTCAAGCATGGTCACCCGATCCTGCGCAGCTTGCAGACGGGTCGACAGCTCTTTTGTCTGTGCTTCAAGGGCGCTCATCTTTTCAGGCACAGATGCGCATCCCGCCAGTACGGCAAAGAACAAAAAAAGATAAATCGTTGTTACCTTCATCGGCTACCTCGTGAATTGTCTTTCTATGTTAAAGCTTACGCTTCCCATTGTATCAGCCCCAGACCTGCAGTCAATCCGATATCGACCGGGTGGCCAGCCATCTATCGGACGATGGATGACGAATCCGGCCTGACCGCTTTTTTGGGTGATGACCACAGGGAACTCCCGCAATATTGACCGCCTGCCTTCATCAAGAAAAACGCCCGTAATAATTGTCCCTGGCGTCATATCAAAGAAAGTGAACAATACATATATCTGGTCGGTAAAAATGCTGAAATTCCTGACTGCCGGCACATCCGGTCCGGAAGGGCGTTCAGTGAGGGTATATATCTGACCGATTCTGCCCTTTTGCTCAGGGGGCGTACCGGTCATCCTGCCTGTTGCGGGCGTCTTTTCAGCGCTTTCCGGCCCGATGGGAACAGCAGCAGGTACACTGTTTTCGTCGTCTCCGGCTTGCAGCGAAAGGTTGAGCCAGGCCGCCCAGTCTTCACCGACATCGTCTCCACCACTGGTTGTCACCAGCCGGATTTCCCTGATACCGGTCAGATCGACGGAAAACGGCCTGGCCGGTTGTTTGTGACGGATTGGCCCGCTGTCCCATAACCGTCTTCCGTCACCGAAAAGCATCATCTCGACCAGCCCGTTTTCACCGCAGTAGTCCAGGCAATCCACAATTGCCGCCCGACCGGAAAACCGCAGGGGGGAACCGTCATGCCGGTAGATGATCTCCGTGGGTTGATGCTGACCGGGCACTGTCAGCCAACCGTTCTGTGTGTTTACACCCGATGCCAGGGTCCCCGGATTCCGGTTATAAGCGGCATGATCATGCAGGGGGATTACCCCGGCATCTCCGCCGGGGACAACCACATCAGACAAACCATAGGGATCGCGCCAGGGTGACGGAGAAGTCCTGCTCAAACGATTACCGGTATCCCGGATCTCTTCTGCTGAAAGCGCCCGGTTATAGATGCGCAGCCAGCGGATATAGCCGTGAAAAAAGGCGTCGCTCACATCAGGTGTACCGCCGCCGATTCTCAGGCCGTCCCGCGTTCTGCGGATACCATCTGTCGAAAATTTCCCCGAGGCGGCTATTTCGCCATCCAGAAATGTCTTTAAGGTCCCTTCGGTACAATTTACGACAAAAGCGAATACCCGCTTTTTTGTGACACTCTCCGTTCTTGTATTAATGTATATATGGCCTATGCCGATCCGGTCATCCGGTGTCGCGGTTGTATGCAGAGAAGCATTGTTGTGCAGCCAGACACTGAATTCACGATTATCGCTTTTAATGGCGTAAGTCGGCTGATCACCCTTCCAGACAATATTCTGCCATGTTTTTTTGGCAAAAGACGCTGGCAGAATCTCTCCCATGACCGTAATGGCCGTATCGGAATGAAGGGTTTCCCCTCCCTTGACCCGTATAAAGTCATCTTCACCGTCAAAATAAAGGCCGGTATCCCCGGTCCATAACGGTCCCATCAACTGGCCGGTATAGCCACTGCCGGAAAGATCGTCCACGTTGAACCCCTCAGGCGCCCGGGTAAAGTCATACCACAGGATCAGCCCCTGGTCGGGATTATTGTCATCCCCGGCAAAACAGGGTATAGGCCCGGTCGGGGATGCGGCCATAAAAAGAAAGCCGAGCAGAATGAACGGGATTAATACGATTTTTCTCATTTTCACCGACAACCGGAAACCGAAAGAAATCTGAAAAAAAGGCCGGCCCTTAAAGGGGTCACCGCGCTTTAAAATAGGCATCCACCAGCTGTTCCGCCAGACCGGTATATGTATCACAGGTCAAGGTTCTCAAACGGGCTTTGAATTCCTCCGGCACCTTCTCCAGCGAAGCGATCAGGCCATTAAAGGCATCGGTCGTTACCGTCTGCCCCCGGGTCAGGGCCTTGAGCTTTTCATACGGATCGTCTTCGCCGAACATCCGCATGACGGTCTGAACCGGTTCTGCCAGAAGTGCCGGATGATGCTCCAGATCGCTCAATATGACCGTTGGATTGACATTGATTTTTCCCAGCCCTTTCAGGCTGTTTTTAATACCGATGAGAAAATATCCGAAAACAGCCCCCAGGTTTCGCAGCACCGTGCTGTCGGAAAGATCCCGCTGAAAACGTGATTGCAGCAGCTTCACGGAAAGGTGAGACATCAGGGAAATGGCCACGCCCAGGTTGCCTTCACTGTTCTCAAAGTCAATGGGATTGATTTTGTGGGGCATGGTAGACGAGCCGACCTCTCCTGGTTTCAGCTTCTGAGTAAAGTAGCCCAGGGAGATATAGCCCCACATATCACGATCCAGGTCGATTAAGGCGGCTGAAATTCGTGTCATGATCTGCAGCAGTTCCGAAATATAGTGGTAAGGATTGATCTGAGTCGTAAACAGCAACGGCTCTGCGCCCAGATAATCCGCTACAAACCGCTGAGAAGCCCCGACCCAGTCAATGTCCGGAAAGGCTGCCAGGTGAGCGTTAAAATTACCTGAAGCACCGTTTATTTTGGAATGAATTTCAGCTTCTTGAAATTTTTTCAGTTCCCGCCGGAGGCGCCATGAAAAATTGACGAACTCTTTCCCCAGAGTCGTCGGAGTGGCCGGCTGGCCATGGGTTCTGGCCATCATCGGCAAAGACTTATTGGCCAGTGCCAGTTCTTCCAGAATTGTCAGCAGTTCCGCCAGCGCCCTGGCCACCACAACCCGGCCCTCTTTGATCATCAGGCCGTAAGCCGAATTATTGATATCCTCGGAAGTACAGGCAAAATGGGTCCATTCCCTGATACCGGACAACCCTGCGGCATCCAGTTCCTGTTTAATATAGTACTCGACTGCTTTTACGTCGTGATTGGTTGTTTTCTCAATATCTTTAACCGCTTGCGCGCTTTTAACATCAAAGGCACGGCCGATGGCCTCAATCTTCTCCGCGTCTTCTGCCGACAAATCAAACAGGCGCAGGTCCTGCCCCAGGAATCTCAACCATTGCAGTTCCACAAACACCCGGTTCCGGATCAGGCCGGCCTCGGAAAAAATATTCACCAGATCAACCGTCATGGCGGCGTATCGGCCGTCCAGGACGGACAGAGCGGTCAGTGCGTCCATTGTGCCTCCATTAAGTTATTACCAGGTATTGCCCCTGGAATCGGCCCTTAACACCTGAGGGTTCGAGGATTCAAGGATTCGAGGGGTCGAGGTTTCTATTATGATTCAAAGGTTTTTTTTAACGTTCAACAGGCTTCATTTATGTCTGCAATCTGTTTTCAGGTGCGAACGGCTATATTCCTCATTTGACAATTTACGAATCTGGGAAAAGCACAATATGTGGTTTGCTGTTTGCCAAACCACCATTTTTGGTTCATGGGGACGTCACTTGAACCCTTGAACCCTTGAACCCTTGAACCCTATTAGTATCCCAGCAAATCAGCATACCACATTACCAGCTCCGGGCCGAAAAAAACATACAGAATCGCCCCCAGGGCCAGAAAAGGGCCATAGGGTATGGCGACTTTCATATTTTTATGATACACCGCCATAACGACAAAGCCCACCAGCGTTCCGGCGGCGGAACTGACCAGAATGGTAAAAAAAACGCCGACCCAGCCGCACCAGGCACCGATCATGGCCAGCAACTTGACATCTCCGCCACCCAGGCCCTCGACCCCGGTCAACAGTTTATACCCTACCGCCACCACATACAGACTGCCGCCGCCGAAGACAATTCCCAGCAGTGACGCCTTCCATGACATGCCCTGAATGAACACCGAGGCCAGAAAGGTTATCACAATCCCGGGCAGTGTGATGATGTCAGGTATGATCCAATGGTCAAGGTCGATGAAGACGACCACGATCAAAGCGGCAATAAAAGCGAACAGAAAAATGCCTTCAGCAGTTAAACCGGACTTGTTAAATACGGCCAGGGCCGATAGACCGGTCATGAGCTCTACCAGGGGATACCGAAACGAGATAGGCAGACCGCAACTCCGGCAACGACCGGCGAGCAACAGGTAGCTGATAATGGGAATATTGTGATAGGCTTTAATCTTACGGTCGCACTGGGGGCAGGCAGAGGGCGGAAAAACGATCGATTTACCCAGAGGCAGCCGGTAAATGCAAACATTCAGAAAACTGCCCAGAATGGTTCCGAACACAAAAACAAATATTTTTACAGTAAGTTCCGGCACTTTTTCACTCTCTTCAGATATCACCAGGACAATTTTTTAATATTACGGGCATAATACGAAAAAAGCAAGATGATGACTTCTTTATGAAAATAAAAAACTGAGGCCAGCACATCAAAAAAAACGCCTATAGAGTTAAATTAATTATCAATATCAAAACCTTATTGCCATTCAAAGCCAGAGGGTGGCTGGCGGAGACTTATATCAGTCCTTTACAAGACCTTCAAAATTGACATTGTAAAAATCAAAAGAAGCATTATAATTAAGAGATTAATATAGATAAGGAAGGATAACCATGGGCGAAACCGATAAAGACGACCTAATAAATATCATTGAAGAACAGGAACTTGACCCTGACCTGCCGACGAAGCTGCCGCTTCTGCCGGTTCGGGATGTGGTCATATTCACGGACATGGTTCTGCCGCTGTTTATCGGCCGCGAACGGTCCATTCAGGCCGTGGAAGCGGCCATGTCAACCAGTGATAAATATATTCTGCTGGCCGCGCAGAAGGATCCCGCCGACGAAGTACCGTCTCAGGATGAAATCTATCAGATCGGTACGGTGGGCAAAATCCTGCGCATGCTGAAACTGCCGGACGGTCATCTGAAAACGCTGGTGCAGGGTATTGCCAAAGCCAAAATCATCGAATACGTGGACTCAACAGAAGGTTACTTGGTCAATATTGAAGTTATCAAGGAAACACCTCTGGATGAAATCGATATTCAGACCGAAGCACTGATGCGGACCGTCCGGGAGCAGTGCGAAAAGATTCTGACCTTAAGAGGAGAGATGTCGTCTGAAATCGACACTATCCTGGAAAGCATGGAAGAGCCCGGGAAACTGGCCGATCTCATCTCCTCCAACCTTAAACTTAAAATTGAAGAGGCCCAGGAACTTCTGGAAATAATTGACCCGCTTGAACGATTGGCCCGAATCAATGAAACCCTTTCCCGGGAAATCGACCTGTCTACGATCCAGGCCAGGATTCATTCCAACGTCAAGGATGAGATATTTAAGACCCAGCGGGATTACTATTTAAGAGAACAGATGCGCGCCATCCACAAAGAGCTGGGTGAATCAGACGAACGTACCGTTGAGATAAACGAATATAAGCAGCGCATTAAAAAGGCAAAAATGCCCAAACATGCCAAGCAGGAGGCGGATAAACAGTTAAAACGGCTGGGACAGATGCATCCGGATTCAGCTGAAGCTTCCATTGTCCGGACATATCTTGACTGGATGGTTGATATTCCCTGGCACCATACCACCAAAGACGTTCTGGACATCAAGAAGGCCAAGTCCGTCCTGGATGAAGACCACTATGGACTGGAAAATGTCAAAGACCGCATCCTTGAATATCTCAGTGTCCGCAAACTGAATCCACAGATGAAAGGGCCGATTCTATGTTTTATCGGCTCCCCCGGCGTGGGCAAAACATCCCTGGGACGATCCATTGCCCGGGCCATGGAAAGAAAATTCGTGCGTGTCTCCCTGGGCGGTATCCGGGACGAAGCTGAAATCCGCGGTCATCGGCGGACATATATCGGCGCCCTGCCCGGCCGTATTATCCAGGGCCTGAAACAGGCCGGATCCAAAAACCCCGTGTTTATCATGGATGAAATCGACAAACTGGGTGCGGATTTCAGGGGCGATCCGTCCGCGGCCCTGCTTGAAGCACTGGATCCGGAGCAAAACGCGGAATTCAGCGACCATTACCTGAATATCCCTTTTGATCTGTCAAAGGTGCTTTTTATTCTCACGGCCAACCAGCATGACAGCATCCCTTCGGCCCTGTATGATCGTATGGAAATCATCAATATTCCGGGTTACACAGAAGAAGAGAAAAAGATAATCGCCGAAAAATATCTGCTGCCACGGCAGCTAAAAGAAAACGGTCTGAAGAAAAAACAGGTCTCCTTCAGCGGCCAGGCTGTTTTAAAAATAATCAACCAGTACACGGCCGAAGCCGGGTTGCGCAACCTGGAACGGGAACTCGGAGCGGTCTGCCGGAAAATCGCCCGGAAAATTGCCGAAGGTGAAAAGACAACCCTGGTTGTCAATGCTGCCAACCTGCACAAGTATATCGGTATTCCCAAATTTATCCCCGAGCTTGATCAGGAGGAAAGTCAGGTTGGTCTTTCAACCGGCCTGGCCTGGACTCAGAGCGGCGGAGAAGCCATGTATGTCGAGGTATCCCTGTTCCCCGGCAAGGGCGAACTGATATTGACCGGTCAACTGGGTGAAGTCATGCAGGAATCGGCCCGGGCCGCATTGACCTACGCCAAGGCGAACCTGAAATTATTCGGGCTCAAACCGGCCGGTCTTGAGAACACCGATATTCATATTCACGTGCCGGCAGGCTCCATCCCCAAAGACGGGCCATCGGCAGGTGTCGCCATTGCCACAGCACTGCTTTCCGCTCTGACCGGATCACCGGTCAATAATGATGTGGCAATGACCGGAGAAATAACGCTGAGGGGGAGGGTGTTGCCCGTCGGTGGACTGAAGGAGAAAACCCTGGGCGCCCTGAGGGCAGGCATAAAGACGATCCTCGTACCGGAAAAAAACCGAAAGGAAATTTCGGAAATACCCAAGGCCATCAGGCGAAAAGTAAAATTCCTGTTTGTCGACAGCATGGACAAGGTCCTTCCTGTCGCCTTAAAACAGAAACCGGCCAAAAAAAGTGCCCGAAAAAAAACAAAATGAAAATTCTGGCCGTCAATACAGCCACCCCCAGTTGCGGCGCAGCCGTTATTGACGAAGGCACTATTTCCGCCCATTTTGTCGTTAACAGTCGTGAAACACACGCCCGCCAGCTGCTGCCCCTGATTGACCGGACGCTGGAGACATGCCGCCTGTCGGTAAATGATCTGGACGGACTTGCGGCCGTACGCGGGCCCGGCAGTTTTACCGGCCTGCGCATCGGGATCAGCACCGTCAAAGGGCTGGCCCTGGCCTGCGATAAACCCCTGGTGGGAATATCCAGCCTGGACGCGCTGGCCTACCCTTTTTCCGACTATACCGGTTTAATCTGTTCCCTGATCGATGCCCGGAAAAATGAAGTTTATGCCTGCTGGTACCGGCACATCAACAGCAGCATGGAAAAGCTAACGGCCGAGGAAGTACTTGATCCGGAAAAAGCGGCCCTCAGAGAAGACGGCCCCTGCCTGTTTGTCGGTACCGGCGCCCTGGTTTACCGGGATCTGATCAAAAAAACCGCCGGCAGCAAAGCCCTTTTTGCACCGGCCTACCAGAACGACATCCGGCCGGAGGTACTGGCCCATATGGCCCTCGCGCTTTTCCGGGAAAGCGACACATACCCGCCGGAAAGTTTCATCCCGGTATATATCCGGCCGCCGGACGCCGTTGCCGCCAGGCCGAAGGTGCCGTTTGATAATAGTTGACATGTTCAAAAAGGCATGTTTTTCTAAAAAATTTAACTATCAAAATAATTATAATTGGATAAATAAAGATGCCCCATCAAGACTGGCTGAATCAGTACTGCAAAGGTAAAGTCATCAGCGCCGAAAAAGCGATTTCGAATATTAAAAGCGGTGACCGGGTATTTATCGGCACCGGTTGCGGAGAACCTCAGCATCTAATTAAAACCATGGTCTGTGATCAGACGATTCAGGACATCATGGTCTACCAGATGCTGTCTTCGACTTTCGCCCAGTTTGTGGAGGATGAATCGTTTTTGAGACGGTTTTTTCTCAAACTGTTTTTTATCAGCCGGGACATGCGCCAGGCCGCTTTTAACGGTAAAATTGAATATATTCCGGCCTATCTGTCCCAGATCCCCAGCCTGTTCGCCAGCCGTGCCATCGGCCTGGATGTGGCCCTGATCCAGGTCAGCCCGCCGGACAGCTTCGGCTACTGCAGCCTGGGGGTGTCGGTTGACATCACCAAGGCCGGTACCGAAAACGCCAAGCTGGTCATCGCCCAGGTCAATCGAAATATGCCCATGACCTATGGTGACGGCTTTATTCACGTCGATGACATTGATTACCTGGTACTGCATGATGAACCCCTGGTGGTCGGCTTCCGCGAATCCCGGGAGAATGTGATCTCACAACGCATCGGTTTTTATGTTTCCCAACTGGTCCCCGACGGTGCCACCCTTCAGATAGGGTTCGGGGCCCTGCCCAATGATATTCTGAAACATCTGGAGAACAAAAAGGACCTGGGGCTGCACACGCAGCTGATCACAGACGGTATGATACCCCTGTTTAAGAAAAAAATCATAAACAATAAAAAGAAGACCCTGCTTCCGGGTCGGGCCGTGGCTTCCCTGTGCATGGGTACCCCGGAACTTTATGCGTATGTGAACAAAAATCCGCAATTTCTTTTTCGTTCTTCGGAATTTGTCAACGACCCCACGGTCATTGCCAGAAACGACAAGTTGATTTCCATCAGTTCGGCTTTGGAAGTCGACCTGACCGGTCAGGTCTGTTCGGACTCGGTGGGCTATCATTTTTACAGCGGCATCGGTGATCAGGTTGATTTTTTGAGGGGCAGCGCCATGTCCCGCGGCGGGTTTTCGATCATCGCCCTGCCCTCCACCGCGCAGAAGGGACAGGTTTCACGAATTGTCTCCCACCTCAGCGAAGGCGCCGGGGTGGCCACCACCAGGGGGGATATCAACTTCGTCGTCACGGAATACGGCATTGCCGAACTCCATGGCAAGGGAATTTACCAACGGACCATGGAACTGGCGCAGATCGCCCACCCCAAATTCCGGGAAGAACTGATCAACGTCGCCAAGAAGCACCACTATATCTTTGCCGACCAGTTGCCGCCCATCCAGGAAGACCTGATCTTTCTGGAAGATTACAAAAGCACCCTCAAGCTCAAGGACGACAGAACCGTGGAGATTCGTCCGATTCTGCCGTCAGACGAGTTCGGCTACCGAAACTTTTATTATTCCCTGAAAGGGGAAACCATCTATTACCGGTTTTTTCACAAAAAACGCATCTTTTCCCATGCCATGCTTCAGAAGCAGTGGTCGGCCGTGGACTATCGTAAAAATATGTCGCTGGTCGGCCTGGTCCGGGAAAAAGGCCGCAAGGAATTTATGGCCATTGCCTCTTATGCCAAAGCGGATGACGACGGACGGGCTGAAGTCGCCTTTGTTGTACGCGAAGACTACCAGGGCAAGGGAATTACCAGCTACATGCTGGAACAGCTGGAAAAAATAGCCATCGAAAACGGTTATAAAGGGTTTTCCGCAACCGTCCTGGCGGACAATACCGCCATGCTGCATATTTTTAAAAAGCGGTACCCCCACGCCACGTTTTTCCGGGAAGGCGGCAATGAAATCATCATCACCATGGATTTCAAAAAGTAGGGGTTGCCCCTACTCGCCCGGAGGGTAAAATATTCGCCCTATGACGAAAAGCACGCCACCGCCCCCGAACTGGAAAAGCTGGCAGGACCTCATTATCCGTCACGCCCCCGAACTGGACATGCCTGTCTCTGAAGAGCAGGCCCGCATGTTTGCCATCCATGCCGACGAGCTGTTTCGCTGGAATCGAAAAATCAATCTGACCGCCATTACCGACCCGACTGAGGCGGCCATCAAACATTTTCTGGACGCGCTTGTACCGGCGCACCAGATTCCCGACAACACCTCACTGCTGGACGTCGGGACCGGCGGCGGTTTCCCCGGCATTCCGCTGAAGGTGATCAAACCGTCTCTTACCGTCACCCTGGTAGATGCTACTTTAAAGAAAATCAATTTTGTGCGGCAGGTGATCCGGACCATGAACCTTGACAATATCACGGCCGTTCAGGACCGGGCTGAATCCCTGATAAACGACCCGCTGTTTGCAGGCCGCTTTGACACCGTTATTTGCCGGGCGTTTGACGCCCTGCCGGGCTTTGTCTCCTTATCCCATGGGCTGATCCGGACAAACGGCCGCCTGATTGCCATGAAAGGCCCTCAAGTAGAGACGGAATTAAAACAGCTGGAGACACTGAAACTCAACATAAACGGCCGGGTGATGACCGCCCGGGACCGGTTTTCTATTGACGTGTACCATTACACGCTGCCGGTTCTGGGAGACCAACGGTCGCTGATTATTCTGACCCCTGACCGGGGCATCACCTGACCTGTCGCCGGCCTCAACTCTTGCAGCCGATCAACACAAGAGTTGAAAGGCCTGATGCAAAGGCCTTGACTTGTGATATAAATTTTGCTTTTTATTACGTATTCGACCAACCAGCCTTTTTAACTGTGGCTGAACTTGATCGACCCGGACAAAGACAGTACAATTCTTCTTAAAATCAGGGTACAGTCGGACTGTCGTGTTAACCCGGATATTTCATGTTTTTTTTTGATTAATACTTTTTAAGAATACAAAAAATGAATACCATCATTAAACACCTCCCACGGAAACTTTTGTTCATAACCCGCTATACCTTCCTGCTGGCCGTCATCAGTTTGGGGCTGGTTTCAATTATCGCCACCGGCGGCGGCGGTTCCGGCGGCTCCCCCACTTATTATCTTGATGGGGACGGGGATGGGTATGGCGATCCGGATGTTTTTTTAAAGCAGGACAAACAACCCGATGAATACGTAACCAACAGTGCGGACTGCGATGACAGCAACGCGGAAATCAACCCGGGTGCCTCTGATGTACCGGACGACGGTGTTGACCAGAACTGTGACGGCTTTGATTTAAAGTCATGGTTTGAGGATGCCGACGGCGACGGTTACGGCAACCCGGACGTCTTTCTCCAGGCCAATGCCGCGCCTGACGGATATGTTACCGAGGGCATTGATTGTGATGACACAAATCCCGGTGTCTTTCCCGGCAATACGGAAATCGCCAACGATGGTATTGACCAGGACTGTGACGGATTCGACCTTTTTCCCTGGTACCGGGATGCCGATGACGACGGCTATGGCGACCCCTATAATGGCGTCATGGAACGGCCAGATTTCGGTGACTATGTGGAAAACAACAAAGACTGTGATGATACCGATGCCGGAGCGTACCCCGGTGCGCCGGAAATCGCGGACGACGGCATTGACCAGGACTGTGACGGTTTTGATTTGAAATCATGGTTCCCGGATGCCGACGGTGACGGCTACGGCGATCCCGAAACGGTCGTTACGTCCAATTCGGCCCCCGGGGGATACGTGGCCAATAACGACGACTGCGATGACAAAAATGCCGGAATATATCCCGGCGCCTGTGATGCGCCCGACATTTTTCTGACCGTCAACGACATTCCCGCTGCCATGAACGGCAGCATCCCGTACCGGGACAACAACGATGAACTGGTTGACTTCACCCTGGCCGTTCCGACCAGTGACGCGGTCTGGAACATAACCGTGGACTGCCCCTGCGGTTGCCGGAAAGAAGGGCTGCAGGTCTGGTCGGATCCGCCTATGAATGAAAACCCGGCGGATCTTTTTGAATCCGACGGTAACGATCGCTTTATATGGCGGGTTGATGCCGCCAACGCCTTGCCCCAGACGGCTGCCCTGACCATTTACGCCGCCATAACCGACAATTGCGGCCAGGAATCAGAGACGTCGTCACTGACCGTCCGGACCATCGCCAACCGCCCCCTGCTGGCCCCCTTTGATCTTCAGGACCCGTGGCTGTTCGTTTACAGCCGGGATAACTATACCATCACCAGCGGTATGTCGTCCGACACAACCTGGGAAGTTTACAGCGAGGCCGTCCCCAACGGCATATCCGATTTTATTGAAGACCTGTGGTCACTCGGTTTGGGGACACCGACCCCGGACCCGGCTTTTGAGGCCGTAACCTGCGAGAGCGGTCAAAACGGCAACGACTGCCTGGCCAGGATGGTCCTGGAACAGACCCGGGAAAAAGCCTATCAGCTGTTTCTCTGCGGACCCGACGGCACCCGCGGTGACGACGGCGTCGACATCCGTCTCTGGATCGAGGGTGAACCCGGGGCCCCGGATCCGGCAGATTTCACCCCGCAAACACTCAACAGCCTGGACATCGAAAAAACGTTTTCCATGATGGGTTTCGGGGGAGGTGACCTGGAACAATACCGGGTCGGTTACGCGGAACGCATTGACTACCTGAACCTGTTAAACGAAGACAACACGCCAAAGGATCTGGGCGTTCTGACGACATCCCTGGTCCGCTATGCTTACAATTTCCTCAATGACAGCGAAGCACTCGAACTGATGGCAGCCATCAACCTGGGCGATATACTCGTTCCCGTGGGCGGTACCCCTATCGGTACCTATGCGGAAGATGTCCGGATGATCGATCTTTCCATTCCGCCGGAGGACCTTTCTGAACGGTTCCAGTCGCGCCGTGAGCAGATGCTGATGCTGATGGACAAGCTGACCGACGGATTAAGCCTGCTGACCGTCCATGAAATCGGGCATTCGGTGGGCCTGGTCCCCCCGGGTCATCCGCCTTACGGCTTTTTCGCCGGAGAGACCAAAGCCGATTTTATCGACGATCCTGACGGGTCAACCGAAGCGCATATCGACACCGCCGGTTTCAACATCATGCAGGCCGGCCCGGAAACAGGTTATATATCCGAAGATCTGCTCAAGGCCTTAACAGGCAGCCTGTTCGAAGAAGACGGCCCGGTCTTTCGCTTCAATGAAATGAACATGGCTTATCTGCAGGGCCGGCTGCTGCTTCTGCCCTAGCCCGGGAGACGTTTCCTGATCGGCTTTACGAATTGTCCTGATGCTTTAAAAAGGCGCCAAACTCAAGGTCGTAAATATACAGCAGCACCATGGTGATACCAAACACCAGCGGTCCGTAAAGGATACCGGTCAGTCCGAAATAGCTGATCCCCCCCAGAATGGAGAAAAAAATCAAGACAGTGCTCATACCGGCACCACCTTTCATGAATAGCGGGCGCAGCAGGTTGTCGATCATGCCGACCACCACCACACACCAGATCACCAGAAACAGGCCCCGCCCCCAGGAACCTGAAACCAACAGGTAACCGGCCGCGGGCACCCAGATCAGGGCGGTTCCCACTACCGGAATGAGGGACGCAAAAGCCATTACAGCGCCCCAGAAGAATCCGGGTAAACCGCAAATGGCAAAGGCCAGCCCACCGGCCGCGCCCTGGGCAAGGGCGGTCACAAAGCTGCCCAGGAGGGCGGACCGGGCGACATCTTTAATTTTTTTGACCAGTACGGTTTCATGTCCGCTGGACAGTGGAACCAGATGAAGCACATAATCGACCATGCGCTGCAAATCCTTGATGGCAAAAAAGAAGACAAAAATCATGATAAAAAACTTGCCGGCCGCCATGGAAAGATTACCGATAAAATACCCGCCTTTGCTGACCAGCCATTTGCCGGAAGCGGAAGATACCTGCATGACCGTCGAACTCAGATCCAGATCCTGCATGATATTGGCCGGCAGGTATTTGGTCGCCAGCCCCATCACCCGTGCAATCAGGGGGCTGTTCATGAGCGTCTCGAAATGGCCCGCTGCGATCCACTGCTGAATGGCGGTAAAGGAATGAATTCCCTGCCGGATGACAACGGACAGCATAATCACCACCGGAACAACGATAATCAGGACCAGCAGCAGACAGGAGATCAGCGCGGCCAGGTTTTCCCTCCCCCGCAACCGTTTGACCAGCCATTCATTGACCGGACTGGTCAAGGCGGCCAGAATCAATGCCATAAGAACGGGATCAACATAAGGCCTCATTATCAGCCAGCAGAAATACAATGCCAGGATAATGAGAAAAATCAGAAAATAATGACCGATGTTAAGCTGACTGGAAGGGTTTTGAGGCTCAACCATTGCGTTCCTCCTCTGGTGGCAGTTTTTATTAAAACAGGGTATGGTTAGATTTGGCTTTTTTCTCTAAATTTAGTGAGCACACACTGAACTTTATACAATTTACTCCCCACCACTGATCGGGAGATGAACCTTAAATTATCGCTCATGAAAAGCCGGATTTACCGGCCAACACGGAAAGCCGCTGGCCCCGGGTGATGATATATCACATTATATTTATTGACACAATATCACCCTTTTGATAGCAGATAACAGATAAAATCCGTTCTCAAACGCCAAAAAGAGGTGCCTGGACAGAATGTATAGAGAAAATTATATTGATTCGCTGCAGTCAGATCTGCTTGACCTGATGGAAAACCACTTGACACCGGCCGCCATTCGTTACGGCTACAGCGACACGCCCCTGGAAAACAATATCAAATGGCGACCGCTTATTCTGGTCATCGGCAACTATTCTTCGGGGAAATCCACGCTGATCAATGATTTTATCGGCACCCGGATCCAGGCTACCGGGCAGGCCCCCACGGATGACTCGTTTACGGTAATTACCTACGATGACTCGGTTGAAGTGGATACCGATATCCGTGTCACCGAGCAGCGGGACGGTAATTATCTGCTGTCCAACCCCGAGTTTCCTTTTGAGTCACTGAAAAAACACGGCCAGCAGTTCGCCTCCCATTTCTGCATGAAAAAAGTCAACGCCTCTTTTCTTAAACATTTCGCGATTATCGATACGCCGGGCATGCTGGACAGTATTACCAAGCGGGACCGGGGATATGACTATCTCCAGGTCATCGGCGACCTGGCGCACATGGCGGACCTGGTTCTTGTCCTGTTCGATCCCCATAAAGCCGGCACCATCCGTGAAGCGCATATCAGCCTTCGGGACACCCTGCCGGCGCATACCTTTGAGCACCGGATCTTCTACGTTTTGAACCGGATCGATGAATGCGCATCTCTGGTGGATCTGTTGCGGGTGTACGGTACCCTTTGCTGGAACCTGTCGCAAATCACCGGGCGCAAGGATATTCCCCCCATCCGGCTGACTTACTCACAACATGCCGCCGAGCAGGCCCACACGCTCCAGAAAGGCGCCGCAGAGTATCTTCACCATCTGAATAATCAGCGGGAAGAGTTAAAAACAGCCCTGATGCAGGCCCCCAAGTACCACCTGGATAACCTGGCCACATTTCTGGAAACCCACAGCATCCGTTTAACGCACCTGCTGGAAGCCCTGCTGGCTTATCGACGAAAAAGAAGTGCCGCCTTCGTGCGTTTTCTGATAACCGGTCTGCTCACCAGTATTCCGATAGGCGCCGCTGCCACACTGTTGTTCTCAAGAATCGGGCTGCCGGCCCCTCCCGACATCATATACCTGTCCGGCGGAATATCCGGTCTGATCTTCTTCGTACTATGGAGTACCTTTATCCGTAAATATTACCTGTCCCGCTTTCATCGCCGACAGATGAAAAACATTGACAGCCTGACCGAGCTTGGAAATCAGAACAGAAAAGAAACGTGGCAATTTGTAAAATCCCTGGTCCTGGATTACCTCAAAAAGACGGGGGGGCTGTTTCCGGCCTGGATGATCAAACAGGAATATGCCGCCATTAATGATATTGCCACCAATGAGACCAGGGAAGTCCGGGAAGCATTAAATGAGATCAATATGATCAAAGCGGATACCCCCTTTGATCCCGCCTCACCTTATCTGCAATCGCTTGATCAAAAAAACAGGGAAGAGGTTCAGTAGCCCCCGGCCCGGATATTTCATAAAATATTCGGGATAGCGAACAGGCATAACTCTTATCAGAGACGACAATGTTACCGGCAATTCCTGCTCTGGCAAAAATCGCCTTTATTTTCGCGGTTATCATTTTTGCCATCCGCAAAAACATTTCCCTGGCCAATGCTTTTATAACCGGTGCCGGACTGCTGGCGCTCTTTTTTGCGCTGCCGGTGACAAAAACCATCGGCGCTGTTCTGGTCTGTCTGGTGGATCCCAAAACGATTTCCCTGTGCCTGATCGTGGCCCTGATCCTGATGCTCAGCAACGGTCTTGAACAATGCGGCCAAATGAAACGGATGCTAAAAAACTTCAGGGGTTTGATAAAAAACCCGAAGTTAAACCTGGCTCTCTTTCCGGCCATTATCGGCCTTCTGCCCATGCCCGGCGGCGCTGTCTTTTCAGCCCCCATGGTCAAGGAACTCGGCGGGCAATCCGAACTGGCCCCGGCGCATCTGAGTTATATCAACTACTGGTTCCGCCATATCTGGGAGTACTGGTGGCCCATGTACCCCGGCGTCCTGCTGGCCACCCTGCTGGCCGACATTAACCTGGCCGGATTCATCGCCATGATGTTTCCTTTTACCCTGGTGGTAGTGGTTATCGGCTGGCTCCCTGTTGACCAGACCCGGCTTAACCCGGCCGGGCCAGGCCCTTCCGGCGGTAAAAAGTTCAAACCGTTCCTTAAAGAAATTACACCGATTCTGTTTGTTATTGTGGCCGGTATTACACTGGGCTGGTTATTCACGAAAGTGTCCGGCGGAAAATTAATCGTGGCCAAGGAGGTTGGCCTGATTATCTCTCTGTGCGCAGGCAATCTGATGGTCTGGCGCGCCAACACGCTGACCCGAAATGATATCCGCAAAATTATCATCAACCCCCATGTATTTAATATGGTTTACATGATCGCCGCCATTCTTATATTCAAACAAATACTTGAAAGCAGCGGCGCAGTCCACGACATCTGTTCTGAACTGATACGTTTGAAAATCCCCTTGATACTGGTATGGGGTATTCTGCCCCTTGTTGTCGGCCTTTTGACCGGCATCACCATCGCCTTTGTGGGCAGCACTTTCCCTATCCTGATCACCCTTACCACCACCCAGGGGCATGACCAGTTGATGATGCCCTATATCATGCTGGCCCTTACCTGCGGTTTTTCAGGGGTCCTTCTTTCACCGGTTCACCTGTGCCTGTTGTTGTCGAACAATTTTTTCGGGACCACCCTTCGTCCCGTGTACAGATTGCTCTGGTTTCCCTGCACCTGCCTGGCCGGATGCGCCTTCATCTATTTTTTTCTTATACAACACGTTCTGGGTTAACCCGGATATTTCAGATTTACAGAAGGGCCTTGTTGACATGATCATAGATCAAGGGGCTGGTACATACCTCGTAATACCGCTCCGAAGACATTCCTTCCAGCCGGAATGTCTCGGGATGGATGATCGGAATCGTGGCTTCTCTGATGATAATCCGCTCATACTGCCGTGAATGGGTGGGATATATACCGGTGTAGACATTTATTTTGCTTTTGCTGACCTCGGGTATACTTAATACCATCTGCTTCAAATCAATTTCCCGGGACAACTTGTGAAAAGCGAAATTGTCCAGCTGGATGCCGTTTACATTATATCGCAGATATTCCGAATCATCCGGTACAAGGCTGGCGTAGGATGACAGGAAAACAAACAGATTAAAGGTGTCCATCTTTTTTTCCAGATGCTTGCGAAGCCCCTTATGGCAACCGGAGAGCCGATCCGCCCGGCTGATGGCAGAAGATATCATAATGCGATTGTCCGCATCAAAAAGATAGGTCGGCGGCGAGTCAAGATAACAGATCCCGATCCCTTGTTCCAGCACCGGCAACTGGTTTTTTCTGCTTTCTTCGTTGTGCTGCCTGACGATACGTAGAATACGCGTTGCCAGGCCGCAGGCCCGGGCTACGGCATACCAGTCCTGGGGCGTTTCTTCCTTTTCAACAATGGACAGAATCAACGCGTCTCCCTCGATAAACACTTTGGACGCGTCATACTCCGGCAGAACACCGGTTATAGGATCAAAAAAATTCAGACTAAAGTATGAGGCCGGGTTCAGCCGCTTGTCGCTCAAACGGCTGGTCAGTTCCGTTGATCCTCTCACATCAGCCTTTAATATCACGTGATTGCGGACGGGACGACGCTCCGGAACCTGCTCGTCCATCCGATAGAACTCATACAAGGTCCGGTTAACGCGAGACAGGTTAATTCGTTTTTCATCATCAAGCAGATTGACCCACTGCAGGTTTTCAGAAATCAATCGAAAATTCTTAAGATCCCGGTGATACATAACAAACGCCCTTAAAAAGGCCAGCAGGTATTCAAACTTTTTGGATCTTGCCACCCGTCGATATGCCTTGGCAGCCTTTGAAAGGGGTTTGAGTTGAATTTGATAACCGGCCCGGCTTTTTAACCGCGTCAGCTTTTCGAGCACTTTTTTTCGTTCTACCTTGTTCACAAAATAATTCAACAGATCATTGGGTAAAAGCGGGGGACAATAAACAGAAAGCACCGGTTGCATACCGTAATAAGCCATAATGGGATCCATCAATCCGCTTTTCCGGCAATGTTCATAAAAAGCACCGAGCAGTTTTTTCTGCGCTGCCGCGATTTGTTTTAACTGCTCCCGTTCTTCCCTTGACGCTTTCTGATTTTTCTTTTCGTCACTGCGGTCCAGCGTAATAAAAAAATTAAACAGGCGGTCAATATTGTCCACGCTGCACAACAGGTTGTCCAGTTCACGATCCCTTTCGTCCGTGATATCCGCTTCATTATTCTTGGACTTGTTAAGCATAAGCCGGACGCGATTATCCGCCAGGGATTCTTCCGCCGTCAGATCCGGCGGCAGGGTCTCTGACAGAAACGACTTAATCATGGTCAATACCGCGTCATACCGGAGCGGGTCACTCATTCGATGCCCCAACAGCACATATTCCCTGATCATGAAAAAATCATCTATCGCGCCGTTGACGAACAGCACCGGGTTATAAAAAAACTCCCGGGGGACCAGAACTCTGCTCCCGAAATTGGAAAGATAGCTCTTATGGATATCCCGCTCCCAGGCCTCCAGAATATTTTTCATTAACGCTCTGGCGACATGACTGGTAATGGGGATCAGGTTCTGCTGAAGCAGGGCCATATTTTCTTTTGAACGAATCAGGCTGGTGAGGTTTTGTGACCGGTTGATTTCATGTTTTCGAATTTTCTTCCGGTATTTCTTGACCAGCGTTCCGAACTGGGACTGGATTGATTCGCGACACATTTTGGTTACCGCGGCCTGAGCCAGTGCCACAATCTGAGGATCACGGACCTGCTTGGCTCTGTTTACGGCGCTTAACAGAATTTCAGAAAAACCTTTCTGAAACTCATTCCATTCCGTATCAATCCTGAAATTGTCTTTTTCTATCAGATCACCGGCAATCTTCTGCGCCTCGGCAACCGTCAATTTGCTGATCAGTTGAGTGGTTGTATTACGGAAAGCGGAACTGATATGTACATCATAACGGACATTGTCGATACCGGGAGTCAGCTTATCAAGGCTGAAAAAAACATGATAATGATGAAGCGGACCGTTGTTGTCCAGAATTTCCTTAATATATTCTTCAAGCCCGTTCATTCAAGAGCGCCCTATTGGTTTTTTCAGATCAAAAATAGGTCCGTTTCAGAGATTTTCAACAAACGCCTTTACACCAGACACATAGTCATCCAGCCCGTAATAAAAAATGGTGTTATGATCCGCTTTTCGAATCGTGATAAAACGTTTATTCTCAGCCGGGCTGCTTTCAAAAATCAACCGCCCGTCAGAAAAAGGAATAATATGATCATATTCGGCATGGATTACCAATAACGGCAAATGGCTGCGGGCGGCTTTGTCGATATTTCGGAACCCTTTTTCTTCCGTCAGCCCCAACCGGTCCGTATCAACCCCCATCAGCCTGAGCAACGGCAGCGCGTAGGCGAAACCACTTTCAATGATTAAGCCGCTGATTTCCGAAGTTCTTTCAGCGGCCAGTTCCAACGCGCAGGCACTGCCCAGGGATCTACCCATGACAAATAATTTCCCGGAATAACCGGCGTCGGCAAGCCATTGCTTCACATAGTCAAAAACAGTATGCCCGTCTTTTATCATCGCAGATACGGTAGGCTGTCCTGACGAAAAACCGTATCCACGGTAATCCGCCACAAAAAAATTGATCCCCTGCCGGACAAATACGGCACCGATATCATCATAATCGAAAGCGATTTCACCGTTTCCATGAAAAAAAAGGATTGTCGGCTGCCGGCTGCCGGCCGTATGAAACACCGCACCGACTGCTTCAGCTTCATCTACGGTAATCAGGACCGGATCCATGGTTGCAGAAAAATCCTTGCGGACAGCTTCTCTGCGAGGATGAAAAAGAACCGAAATGATATCCGGATGATCAAAAATCGAATCGTCCGACCTGACTGTATCGGGCATGAGCACTCCGTAATCATCAATTATGTCTGATTTAGCCATATCCGCAAAACACTGTCAACAGTTTGCACGCCGATCAACCCATTTACACAAAATCCGGTTTACTTTCAATACACTATTGACATCCACAATAAAATTAAATATCTTAATAGAGATAATGTATTGCCAAAATAAAAATATATATTCAACCGATTGACAGGCAAAAAGTTTTTTGTTTCTTTAAATTAAAGTAAAAATTACGAATAATCAGCTGTTGAGAGAATGACCTTGAAATCTCTGACAAATAAACAGATCAGTTTTTCGGTTTTCAACGAGGCCGATCATTCCAGTCAAAAATTTTCTGTCTCACAATCGTTCTTTTTCCTTTCGGTTTTCTTTATATGTGCCTCGGTCTGCCTGACAGGCTTTATTGCGATCAGAAGTCATACCCTGAAAAGGGCACTCCCATCACCGGTATTACTCAAAGAGGCCAAAAGCAATCAGGCCCACCTTATTTCCCAGCAGAAAGAACAGATCAGTCTCTTGACGGCAAAACTGGAAACCCTGAGCGATAAATTTGAACAACTTCAGGAAATGAAAAATGAAATTTGTAAAATCGGAAGAATTGAACAACCCGTAAAACGAGAAAACCTCTTTGGTATTGGTGGTTCCAGGGCAGAGACCATAACCGGTAATGTCGATTCTGAAATTGGCAATAACCCGGACTGCAGATTCGATGCCGGCCAGGCTTCCCCGGAAAGCCTCCACAAAGATAAAAGTTTTGATCCGGGTGTCTTAAACGGGCGCACGCTTGTTTTGGATCGTTCCGACTTTTTTATCAATCCCATTGCATGCATTCCATCATCCTCCCCCATAAACGGAGACATGACTCAGGAACTTCAGAAAAAACGGCAGTTGATCACGCAGACCAATGACGACAGTAACCGGGGAGTACTGCTGGAAGTTTTACAGGGTAGTGACGTTATGGCGCCGGCCAACGGTATCATTACTTTTGTTGACCATGATAACGATTCAGGGGAGACCGTCATTATTGACCACGGTCACGGCTATATCACCAGATATACCAGTCTTAAATATGTAGCCCAAAAACGGGGAGCGCTTGTTTTAAAAGGAGATGTTATCGGCCAGGCACAAACCGGTTCTTCTGAAGAACCGGCACAATTTTATTATGAAATAATCTTAAACGGCCTGCCCGTCAATCCGGAAAAATATATTAGCCACTACGCTTTTCTGTTATGACCGTTTTGCCGATAATATCCTCCGTATGTATTTGGCCAGAATGCTTTCAACTTGACAGATTTCAGCAAACAATTTAATATAATAGTTTAATTTAATCTCTTAACAGTATTTTCAACAATACTGTCAAAAAATTGACGTTCAGACGTTACACAAAGGGACAAGGTTATGATTCGAAAAATTCTGATTGTCGATGACTCCCCGGTTGCCCGTAAAATGCTCAAAAATTCCATACCCAAAAACAAAGGGTATGAAATATTTGAGGCAACGGACGGACAGGACGGCATTAAAAAATATCAGATGTTGAAACCGGATGTTGTCTTTATGGACTTAACAATGCCCGGAGTTGACGGGTACACAGCGCTTGAGGAGATCCGAAGCCTTGACGGCAATGCCATGGTTATCGTCACAACAGCAGACGTCCAGCCGAAATCCATATCGACCGTTATGGAGCGCGGCGCCTTCACATTGTTAAAAAAACCCGCCAAAGCCAATATTATTGAAGAAGCCCTGAACAAAGCGGAGTTAGCAATAAAGGAAAATAATGGATAATCATCCTGGCAACTCGGATTCCTTTTTTAGTGGCGAAGAAAGAGACATTCTTCAGGAAGTAATGAATATCGCTTTTGGAAACGCTACGGCTGATCTCGCCGAACTGATTGACATCCACACTGTTTTGAGTGTTCCGGATATCCGACTGATTGATTTTGACGAACTTACCGATTATCTGAAAGAGTCAATACCCCAGAACCAAGTTAACAGCGTTGCCGGTCAGAAATTCTGGGGAGACTTCAACGGATCGGGTTTGCTGTTCCTGCCCAGCGGCTCCGAACGCGCCTTGAGTAAATTTCTGAATCTTTCCAGACTGGATTCGCCGGTTGAGGTAGGCATTGTCAAAGATTTAGACGACACCATGAAAAGCGGCCTGTTGCTTGAAATAAGCAACATCCTTATCGGCGCCTGCGTGGGTAAAATATCCGACTTGCTGGACACGATGGTGTCGTATACGCCGCCGGAACTGTTAAGCCTGGAAAAAACCGACTATTCGTTTTTAATTAAACATTTTGATACCGAGCAACGCGCCATTGTCATGAAAACACTTTTTCAGTTCGACCAGCAGAATATTAACGGGCTACTGCTGATCATGACAAACGACAAGTCTATTGACTGGTTAAAAAAAGCGCTGCATGCTTTTTTAAACGCTTACGAAAACTAATCAGATCATCCGCTCTTTAAGGCATCCATCAACTCAATTCTTCTGATATGGCGATGGTCGTTGGTGAATTCGGTTTCCAGCCATTTATTGGTAATAGCAATATTCTCATCCAAGGTAACTTTCCGGCCGGACAGGCACAGGATGTTGGACCGGTTATGTTCACGACTGAGTAAGGCCATTTCTTCAGACAGGCAAAGAGCGGCCCGAACACCCGTAAAACGATTGGCCATCATCGACATCCCCAGGCCGGTTCCACAAACGAGTATTCCCCGTTTGCACTCACCACGGGAAACCCCTTCAGCGACTTTATGCGCGTAGATAGGATAATCAACAGACGTATCGTCCTCCGGCCCCAGGTCTGAAATATGCCAGGTCGAGTGGTTCCGGGACAGATAGTCAATAATGTCTTTTTTCATCAAATAGCCGGCATGATCACTTGCGATCCAGATGTCCATTTATTTCCTCCCGTTTAGAACGTTTTTTAGCGGCCTTCACCGGGGAAACCGGGCAACCGCTCATCAAGCTGAACACCAAATGTATTCAACGCCATGGAAACCATATTGTATTGTCCTACCGTAAAAACCAGATCCATGAGCTGTTCGGTATTATAATACCCTCTGAGGCAGGTCCAGGTCTGGTCACTAATGAACGCCTCCTGATACAGCTCATCAACCGCCCGGATCAGTGCGGATTCCAGTTCCGTCCAGCCCTCTGCCTGATCACCCTTGGTGATCCTGATGATTTCATCTTCAGACAGACCGCACCTGCGACCGATCTTTGCATGCTGGGCCAGCTCATATTCGGAGTGGCACAGCCATCCGATTCTTAATATAACCATTTCCCGGTCACGCGGCGGTAAAGTTGAACCGGCAAGGATATAACTGCCGAAAACGATGAAATTCTTAAAAAGAACGGGATGCCGGGCAAACGTGGTGAACACATTATCCGGGTGCTTTTTACTTTTCGATCCAGAAAACCCCAAAAGCGCTCTTGTCTCTTCATCCAGTTCATCATATTCCGCGGGAGATATCCGCGGTTCTGACAGTTTCATCTACACCTCGGCGTTTTGTTGGTCGACAGACGACCTGTTTTTTATCCCGTTTTTCAAAAAACCGACTTGCGAACAAGATAAAGTCGGCGGGGAAAGCCTCTGCCTTTTTTGGGTTATAGGAAATAGGGGGGGCTGTGTCAAAGATTTTTTAGTTCAAAAGAGCTCTTGAGTACACAACCCCGGCGTGGTAATATTATAAAACTTTTTTAACAGGATAAACGATGGAAATTGAAAAAAGACAACATGTTCGTATTGATATGATTAACCCGTCTGAAGTACGGATTTACAACGACAGCGTTCTGGCCAAAGAAGGAACGGGACGGACAATCAATATCTCAAAAGGCGGCGTACTTCTGGAAACATCCTTTCCCATTGAAAAAGGGGAGAAAGTTGCGCTGGTGATCACGCTGGCAAAAGAATTTGTTTATATCAGCGGCAGTGTGGCACATGCACGTCGGGAAAATGACAATTGTTACAAAACCGGCGTGGCATTCCAATCAATCGACGACCGTGGCCTGGTTATCCTGGACAAATATATCAAGATGTTCATGAAAAATCGCTCAAAAGATAACAGCTGACCTTTTTCGTCTCAACGCGGCCTGACTTTATTTAACACTTTTTCCAGTGCCCGGACATGCATTCAGCCGTATTTTTCACCACTTTGCTTAATGGTCCTCAGCCCAGCCGAAACCTTTTTCCAGGATAATGTCGCCGCGATCAAAACCACTCAGGCGTCCTAAAAAAGCCAGAACCTGAGTAAACCGGGATGCGATCACTGAAAAACAATGATTTTTATTTACATCGGCTGCAACTTCCATGGCAAACAAAAAACCGCCTGTCCCGGGTTTTTATGTCCAACTTGTTATCAATGTTGACTTTGACCTTGATTTTTCCTGTTTCTATGATAATATACCGAAAATTATTGTTAAAAAATGTCATCACGATCCCGGCCCAAACTGATATAAAGAGGGTTCTATGAAAAAAATTCTTGCGGTTAATGTTGATGCCTTTAACCTGAACATCATTTCAAACATGTTAACCGAATATACTGCTGATTTTGAGGTTCTTACCACAAATAAAATCAAAGAAATTGATGACATAATCCGGAAACTCGCGACGGACGTTTTAATTGTCGATCTGGACGACCCCAGCCCGGCGGATTTGAAAACGCTGGCCGGGATTTCCAAAGCCTATCCCAGGCTGCCGCTTATCATCATGACGGCGTTTGAGACCGGTGAAATTGAATCCGGGGTTAAAGCCATCGGCACAGCCCAATATTTTGAAAAACCGGTTGACACCAAAGAAATTGTCGAACTGGTCTGGGAAAAAATTGAACGCAATGTGGGTGGCGAGGTGCATGGCATCAGTCTGACTTCTTTTCTCCAGATGTCCGAAATGGAGAAGACCTCCTGCACACTGAAGGTAAAAGCCGGAAAAAATGAAGGGGCGCTTTACATGCAAAAAGGGGCCCTGATTTCCGCTGAAACGGGCAAACTGCAGAACGAAGAAGCGGTATTAGAAATCCTTTCCTGGGACAACCCGGGCATTGAAATTGATGATTCACCGGTTAACCGTAGAAAAGAAATCCAGGCGCCACTGATATCTCTTCTAATGGAGAGCGTTAAACGAAAAGACGAAAAGAAAACACCCGCTTCCAAAAAAGCCGCGGCACCAAAGAAAAAACTGGGAAAACAGGCACCTGATGCCCTTGCAGCTGAAACGCCCGCTAAAGCAGCGAAAAAGAAGGCTGATGCGGCGCAGGGCACCCCTCCGCCTGAAGCTGAAGAACCCCAGTCTCTGGCCAAAATAACA
Organism: Desulfosudaceae bacterium; assembly: GCA_963674745.2. Taxonomy (GTDB): domain Bacteria; phylum Desulfobacterota; class Desulfobacteria; order Desulfobacterales; family Desulfosudaceae; genus JBFMDX01. The sequence continues at coordinate 2,153,100 of CAXXDV010000003.1, forward strand.
GATGCCAGCAAGGCATTAAAGCGTAAACAACTTTTCAAACAGGCGACTATCGTTGCGATGGTCGTCCTGGTTCTTGTCATAGCCGCCTGCGTGTGGCAATTTATATTCAGCCCCTGGCAGGCGGAAAAAAGATTCAGCCAGGTTGTAGGCGACGTTACCGCCGCTCAATCATTTAAGAAAAAAATCGACCTGCTTGACGCGTTTCTCGCATCCAACCCGAAAAGAGATTATGTCCTTAAGGCTAAGCAACTCAAACAAAACTATGCCGGTCAAATGGAAGTCGAAGAGTATGAGCGCATAACACGAGAAATCAATGCGCTTCCCATTAACGACAATTTTGAGGAAACGGCCCGAAAAAAATATTTAACTTTTCTCAAACAATATCCAGGTACCGATTTAAAGGATGAAATCAATAAACGTATCGAGACCATTCCGTTTATGATGGATGATGCCGAATATGCCAGGTTAAAAGAAATTCCTCGGAATCATTACAGTCAGCGCCTGATGGCTTATCAGGCTTATCTGACGAGACATCCGGAAAGCGTAAATGCGGATAGTGTCAAAGAGATGAAGGATAGCCTGGGAGAGGCGTTCTACAACCACATCAGAATGCAGAAAACCTGTTGTGACGAGGAGCAGTCGTGGTTGAAATGTATCAAGCTCTGCGACTATTTTCTCAACAACTTTGAGCAGCACGTGAGAACCAAGCAGGTCTCCATGCTGTTAAGTGAAATGAAAAGCCGGAACTCATACATTAAAATCTCGGAAGAGATCGAAAAAGCGGGGCCAATGTCAAAAACGGCGGAAAAACTGTTTGAGAAATTTCTTGATGACTATCCGGCCTCACCGCTGAGGGATACTGTGGAAAGCCAGCTGGCGCAAATCAGAAAAAGCGTAAACCAGGAAAAGACATGGCAGGAACTGATTAATTACGTCAAAAATGATCAGAACAGTATTTTTGACCGGGTAGACCGTATGGCCGATTATTTAAAGCATCAACCGCCGGATAGCCACAAAGAGGATGCTGAAAACATCCACACCTGGTTGTTGAGGGAAAAAGACAGAACACAGTGGCAGATGAATCAGCAGGCCCAGGCCCAAAAACAGAAACAACAGCAAAAAGTCTATATCGCACAGGAACAAGAACGCGTCTCCCGTCAAATTCAAAACTCAGAGGGACGGTATAAAATCAAAAAAAGAGATACTGTTTACGACCGGCGGACCGGATTGACCTGGTGTATGCTGGACTCCTATATTTTGTCAAACAAGTGCATGGATTACAATACCGCAAAACAGTATGTCAAAAATCTGGATATCGGTGGATATAATGACTGGCGCCTGCCTGATCCAAATGAATTGCTGTTTTTATTTAACAGCAAACCGGCTTTCCCCATGAGTGACGCCGCATGGTACTGGACATCGGAGGCCTTTCACGCCGCCTGGTCAGAAAAAGTAAACACGGTCGTGCGGTCTGGTTCGGGCACATGGGAAAAAGTCGAAAAAAACATGGAACAATGCGGTGCCGTAAAAGCGGTGAGGCCATAAGCCTTCGGTCAGAATGGTTTTCATCTGCCCCAAACAGCGTCTGAAAAAAACACTAAATGCCCGTTTATGAATACACAGCAATAAATGCCGGAGGTAAAACCGTTACCGGCATTATCGACGCTGATAACAGTTTCGATGCCAGGGAAAAATTGCGTGCCGGCAATATATTTCCGTCATCCATAACAGAAGCATATGATAGTCGCCAGGCCCTTAAAAAACGGCGGTGGTTCCTTGATGTCCGGCTTTTTTCCGGAATCAAATCCAGAGACTTGACCTCCATAACCCGCCAGCTGGCCACGCTGGTAGGTGCCGGTTTCCCCCTGGTCTCAGCTATTTATGCGCTTATTCCTCAGACGACTTCAGTGGGGCTGAAGAAAATCCTGTCCCGGGTCAAGGACGCCATAGAAGAAGGCAATAGCTTTGCCGTGGCCCTGGCTGAATTTCCGGATATTTTTCCGCCACTGTATGTCAACATGGTAAGAGCCGGTGAAGCATCAGGTACACTGGACATCGTTCTGGAACGCCTGGCCGAGATCAATGAAAACCGGCAGATTCAAAAAAACAGAATTATTTCCATTCTGGCCTACCCGGCTGTTATGACAGTACTGGCCTGCGGGATCCTGACTTTTCTGTTGGCCTCTATTGTCCCCCAGTTCATCTCCATTTTTTCAGACATGAAGCAGGCGTTACCTCTGCCGACACGGATTATCAAGATCATCAGTGATATACTGGGATCATACTGGTGGATCGCGTTAATACTGTTAGTGGGCGGTTATTTCGTATTCAGGCACTTTAAAAAGACAACCCGCGGCAGATATTGGATCGATAATACCATCCTGCGATTGCCCGGCATCAACATCCTGGCGACAAAAAGCGCCATTGCCCGGTTTTCGCGCACACTGGGGTCCCTTCTGGAGAACGGCATTCCCATGCTGACCGCTCTTGATATTGTCAAAAATATTGTCGGCAATGTACTGATATCCGAAGCGGTGCAAACCGCCTCCCAAAAAGTTGAAAAAGGCATGGGGCTGGGCGTAAGCCTGGAAGAAGCCGACGTGTTTCCGCCGCTATCCATTCAGATGATCAAGGTGGGTGAACAGAGTGGTGAACTTGAAAAAATGCTCTTGAAAACGGCCGATGTATTTGAAAATGAGGTTGAATCAACGCTGATCAGCCTGACCGCGATTCTTCAGCCGCTGCTGGTCGTGTTCATGGGGCTCATTATTCTGTTTATTGTTCTGGCCATTATCCAGCCGATCTTTCAAATGAACCAGTTGATCGGCTGATTGCCCGCCTGGAGATGGTCAGAAAGGCACCCGAAAGCGGACAGCAATGCCATCACGGCCGGTCGCGGGCAACGCCTCCACCCGGATTTCTTTTAAATTATTCAAAAAGTTCATGGCATTTGCCCGATTATACTTGTGGGCCGCCGAGACCGAGCCGTAAACACTTCCGGCATAAAACCCGAGACCCGTTATTCCGATCAAACTACCCAGCGCCTCGAGATCGGCGTCAACGGCCTCATAGGCCGCATACGCCATGGCGGAATTAAATAGAAAACTCATCAAGGCATCATGATATCTGCCGCAATACACGTAACCGGCACCGGGAAACACGGCCAGGATACCGGCCATGGTGGGATTCTTTTGGGATAACAGCGGCCCCTGCTCATCTTCCTTCACCGCCCGCAGCCTTTCCGTCAACACCCCCACCTTGTAAAAAGCACTGTTTTTATCGCTGATCCTGGCAAAAAAGGCATCGGCACGGTCGATCCCCCCGGCATCCACCAGGGGATCGGATGCGAGATATATCCACCCGAGCTGATAATATGCCCTGTCCCGCACATCAATATCATCTACATTCGAAATCAAATTGTTTAAAACCGCCACTGCCGCTTCCTGCCTGCCCAGCGCCAGACAGCATCGACTGATCATGAAACGCGCTTCAATGCCATATGGGCTGTCAATACCCAGCCCGGCAATGGTCTCAAAATGAGTTAACGCTTTTTCATGGTTCCGGTTTAAAAAATATGACAGTGCGATCCGGAATTCGGCATAGTCCACCTCGGGATGATCCGGGAAGAAACAGGAAAATCGGCGGTATTCGGAAATGGCATCAGCATATTCGGCCCGGCTGAAAAGCCCGTCGGCCAGGCCCAGCTGTTTCTCTGCGGAAATAATTAGTGTAGAACCGGTGGCCGGAAACACGACCAGGCAGAACGACATGGAAATCAGTGCAATTGTCGCCCTTATTCCCAAAAATCGACCCGTCTTACCTTTCCCACCAGAAATCATTGTTTTCCACTGAATCATAACACCGCTGCCTGCCATTAACCATGATCCGGGGGGCTGACGTCATCTCATCTCTTCCGCAGCGCAAAAGCCGGTCGCAGGTCATGATCCAACCCATCAAAAGGCCATGCTTATTGAAGGCATCCAGGCTATATTGCGAACAGGACGGATACATGGGGCATCTGTCACCATCAATGGGAGAGATATGCTTTTTAAACAACTCAACTGTTGCGGGCATTAATGCCGTGTCGTTTGTTTTAGTAGCGCCGACATGAGCGGTGCCCCCCTGCTCCGGACGATCTTGCTCCTGGCCGACAACCGGAAAAGATATCAGCAAGATAGCCAGGACAATAAAAAAAACCCTCCCCGACTTGTGCCGCCTGTATATGATCCGGCTCATCTTCTATACACCCATAAAAAAATAATTTTCTGATGGCTTCGTAAACAGTTCAAGCCCCGTCTTAAAATTGGGGGCGCGCAAATCCTGAGGAATGCAGCGTACTTAGTCGTACGTGAAATTCCGAAGGATGCAGCGCAACGCAGTCGGCCGCCTGGCCCCCGGCCGCCTGGCCGCCGGCCGCCTGGCCGCATTTGGACTTTTTACGAAGCCATCACCTCTGGGTAACCCGTAAGACTTCGGCAATGCTGGTCACACCTTCCAGAACTTTCCGGATACCGCTTTCCCGCAACGTTTTCATGCCGCGCCGCGCCGCCTCCGCCTCGATGCGACCGGAATCGTGCGTGGTTAAAATCAATTTTTTAATCGATTCATCCAGCACCATGATTTCAAATATGGGCACCCGGCCGCTATATCCGGTATTCAGGCATTTCGAACATCCTTTTTTTCGATAAATGATAACATCCTTAAACATCTCGGGGTCCCCGCCGATACTCCTGATAGCCTGCTCATCGGGTATATATTTCTCTTTACAGTTCGGGCAAAGGACGCGGACCAGACGCTGGGCCATAACCGCTATCACGGACGAGGAAATCAGAAACGGTTCTACGCCAATGTCCACCAGCCGCGTAATGGCACTGGCCGAATCGTTGGTATGCAGCGTGGAAAAAACCAGGTGCCCGGTCAGCGCTGACTGCACTGCAATTTCTGATGTCTCTTTATCCCTTATTTCACCGACCAGAATGACATCCGGATCCTGCCGGACGATCGAACGGAGCCCACGCGCAAAAGTCAACCCGATCTTCTGATTCACCTGGATCTGATTGATACCGCTGATCTGATATTCAACCGGGTCTTCAATCGTAATGATGTTGATATCCTGGGTATTGATGGAAGATAAAGCCGCGTAAAGGGTTGTTGTTTTTCCGCTTCCGGTAGGCCCGGTAACAAGAATGATACCATTGGCATAACGGATCAGCCGGTACATCAGTTCATAGTCCTGCTCCGGCAAACCGATCTCCTGTAATCTGAGCAGGGTTCCCGATTTGTTCAACAATCTCAAGACCAGACGTTCTCCGGATGTAATCGGTATGGATGATACCCGGATGTCGATTTCCTGGTTGCCTGTTCTCACCTGCAGGCGGCCGTCCTGGGGAAGTCGTTTTTCCGCGATATTCATATCGGCCATGACTTTTATGCGTGATACCAGGGCCGGTTGAATTCTTTTCGGCGGGGTGAGAAAATCGTATAAAATACCGTCCACACGAAAACGGATTTTAAAACTGTCCTGGTAGGCTTCAAGATGAATATCACTCGCCTGGGCCTTAACCGCTTCGGCAACAATATGATTGACCAGCCGGATGATCGGTGCGGAACTGGCATCATCCATCAGATCGGCGGTACGATCGATTTCATCAATAATATCCCCGGCGCCTTCCATGTCCCGGACCAGGTCTTCGGCCGCCGCGCCGCCCTTATCATACAAATGGGTGATAGCGGCACGGATATCATCCCGTGTGGCCAGTATCAGGGAGAACTGTTTGACACCGAGAATGCGGACAAAATCGTCAATTGCCTCAAGATTTGCCGGATCATTAATGGCGATCAGGCATTCGTCATCAGCGGCACGATCCCTGGGAGAGCGCCTGACGGGAACCAGAAAATATCGTCTTAGAAACTGGGCCGGAATCGTTTCCACAATCCCGTTAAAATCTTCAGGCGCCGGCGATTCTTCAGGAAACGGAATGCCGTAAAGCACGCTTCTGGCCTCGAGCAGCTGGTTTTCATTGATGATTTTTCTTTTAATCAACTGGTCGGCAATATCCGGGCGCTCATCTTCAACCAGCCGGTCAATCTTGTCCAGCTGCTGCTGGGAAAGTGCCGTCCGTTCCTTGATAATCTGTAGTAAGCGTTTACTCATCAGCATTAATCACTATTTTCGGCAGAAGCACCTTGTCCATGAACGCCTTCAGTGGGCGCCTGATCGTGTCTCGTTCGCCTGATATCCGGACCGTCGGCAGAGATATCCCTTTCATCAATCACATCTCCTTTAAGAAGGACCCCTTTGATCACGTTGTCATCTTCATCCTCGGGAATATTGTCTTCGGACATATCCTGCTCCACCGCCGCATCACGCCCCTCATCTGCCGCCAGGGGCTGTTCCGTATCGGGCAGATCGGCGACATCACCGGAGGATTTGTTCCCCTCAATCGCCTGTTCTTCGGCCGGAAGTGCCTTCCGGGCCGGGAAAAGATCGAACCCGCCGCTTTTAACCGCGTCCAGTTCCGCCTCTTTATCCTGAAGCACGGCATCGGCTTCACTCATATTTTTGATCACGTGGGGTGTCAGAAAAACAAATAAATTGGTCCGATCACTGGAATCAGATATGCTTTTAAACAACCAGCCGAACAGGGGAATGTCGCCAAGGCACGGCACCCTGTAATCGATCTTTGTCAGGCTGTCGTCGATCAATCCGCCGATAACAACTGTATGCCGATCATGGACAATGACATTGGTCTTGATTGTCCGTTTTAAGGTTGAAGGCCTGTCGGCAGCAAGTGTCGACAATGAATCCAGCCGGGTCACTTCCTGGGAGATATCCAGGCGAATAAGCCTGTTTTCATTAATCTGCGGTTTTATGGTCAGCGTGATTCCGACATCATTATACTCATAATTGCTATATGTTTCGGAAGCGTCGGTGGTTCCGATTCTCGTCAGATAGGGAATGTTTTTCCCGACGGTGATCGAAGCTTCGGTATTATCCGTGGTCATGATCTGCGGCGTGGACAAGATGTTGATATCCTTATCTTTTTTAAAGGCCTGGACAATGGCAGCCACATTCGGGAAGATCACACCGCCGATGGTAATGGTTTCATAAAAAGCGCCGACGGAGAATCCGGCCGGCAGGGTCGCCACACCGGTACCGGAACCGGCCAGGCCATAGATATTCGAATAACCGGTGTCACTGCCACCACCAAAACCACCGGCATACACGCCATCATGGTCATCATAACTCGTTTCATTGCCGGCCATCCACTCTAAACCCAGGTTGAAGTTCTTGTTCACGTTGACTTCAACAATCAGGCACTCGATATAAACCATGGATCGGGGGATATCCAGCTTGTTGATGATTTCCTCCAGTACCAGGAAATCGTCTCTTTCAGCCATGATAATCAAACTGTTGGTGGCACTGTCCGCCGTGATGCTGACATCCTGTGAAATAACCGGCGCCTTTCTGGCCCCAGGCGCCTTTTTATCCTCTCCCTTGGGCAGATTCGTCAACACTTCCGCCAGTTCTTGGGCATCGGCGTTTTTCAGATAAACCACATGGATACGCTCCTTACCAAGGGGTACTTTTTTATCCAGCAGGGAGATCAGTTTTTTGATCTGTTTGGTTTCGATCTCACTGGCCAGCAGAACAATGGAATTGGAACGGTCATCGGCCACCATGCGCACGCCGTCATCCGCGTTTTTTCGTCGCGGTTGCTGGTTTTTAAAAATATTTTCCAGAATCGGCACCACCTTGGTGGCATCGGAATATTCCAGCGGTTTTACCGAAACCTGCCGGCCGATTCCGGTTACATCAATGACCATGAGAATATCCACCAGACGTTTGATGTTGGAATGGTAATCGGTCACGATCAGCATGTTGGTCGAAGGATAGGACAGAATAATTCCCGCTTTGGAAACAAGCGGCACAAAAAGCTGTTTGACTTCGTTGGGATCCGCGTATTTCAGGGGGATTATCTGCGTTACGACTTTGTCTTCCTGTAATTTCGCGCCTTCATCGTTCAACAGACCGGTTTCAATACTTTTACTGCGAGCGTCCATGTCCTTGACGATCTTGGTAACCGCCCCGGACTTGACCGTGGTATAACCATGAACTTCCAGTACCGCCTCAAAAACCTGATAAGCTTCAGCCACGGAAATCTTGGATGGTGAGATAATCGTCACTTTCCCTTTCACATTCTGATCCACAACAAAATTTCTGCCGGTAATCTCACTGATAAACTTAACGAAAACGGTAAGATCAACATCATTAAAATCAACCGACACAAGCCTGCCGTCATCAAGCTCGACCGATGCCGGAACCGCCGTTCCCGGCTCTTGCTGTCGGACCTCTTCGGCCCGCACAGGGGCAGTTCCCGAAAAAAGTATACCCGTCAACAGTGCCAAGGCACATGTTGCAATCATTACATATTGTCTCATTTTATCTGTCAACAAAATGACCTCCTGCGTTTTCAACCGGCCTTACCGAATCGAAACAAAATTATTCGTCAATCATCAGCGAATGTTATATTGAATAAAACGGCTCTGCTCCCCTCTTTTGACCTCAAGCATCAGTTCAGAAGCAGAACTTAAATTACGGTAAACTTCCATACAATCGTCAACTGAATTAATCCGCTTGCTGTTGACACCGACGATTACATCCCTGTTTTCAAGTCCCATCTCTCTGAAAATCGATCCCGATGTCACATTATCCAGACGCAACCCGTCAGGCTTGCCGCCTGAAAAATGGGGCCGGACACGCACGGTCCGCATCAACTCATTAACGTTATTAAATGCGCTCTCCACGTCAGCCCGGTTTAGGTCTATATGGGTTACATCACCGTCCACGTCTTGCCTGGAAGGACTGTCCCTGTCGTCGCCGCGCTTACTGTCGGCGGTATTCGTCATGGCGTGCAACCGTTCTTCGGGTATTTCCAGAACTTCATCCCGGCCGTCAATCGTTAAAACCACCTTTTTCCTCAATATCAGTTTGATCCGGGCCTGCTCGATTGAATCTCCGACCTTGTAAAGCGCCTGGTTGCGGCGCCGGGTCTGTTCGATAACCGCGTATGAATCTTTCCCGAGACCGGAAATCGTGCCCAGCAGCCGTAAATCAAGATCCGTCTTTTTAAGTTTTTCAAGATCAACCGAAAGGGGTTGTGCCGCCGTCTTTTCTTTGGCCTTGAAGATATTCCGCCCGGTAATGACAGCGTAATCCTGAAGCGGCCGACCTGCTTTTGCGCCTCGCGGAAGTTGCTGGCTGGCCTGGGAAAAATTCACCTCAAAGGCCGCATCCAGTTTACTGCCAATTACCTTATAAAAAAAATCCACTCCCAGGTAGACGGCAAGAGTCAACAGTACAATGTTTACTATACTGACTATTTTTCTGACCATAATTTAAACACACCGCTTAATAAAGACACCCAACGGTTATCTGAGCGATAATTGAGGTTCCTGCAATGTCCCTCTCAACATTATCGGAAACCCTTTCCCATCGGAATCTTTTTTCATCAATATATCAAGGGGCAATGTTTTGCCCGCATTTTTAATAAATGCCGCCTGGGGCTTAACAAACCCTTTCAGATTAATGATACTGCTTTCCAGAGGCGCCCGGATAATCACATAACCGGTAAATGTACCACTGAGCGCCTCTCCTTCAAAGGTACTTGACGTGACCTGCAACCGGCGTGGTGTAACCGAAAGTTCGGCTTTAACCGTATGAAACATAATACGGTCCATGTCAAAAAAGGGCGTGGCCAGTTCAATGCTAAAATCTTCAAACTCGATATTCGAATCCGCTTTAATGCTGTTGTTCAGCGCGTTGACGGTCATATCTCCGTCCAGGAGGCCGGTTATGCGATGAGGTGATATTGCCCGCAACTGTTTGATGTCTTCCAGTTTGATACCGGTAATACGGATATCGGCATTTGTACTCCGATCGTCCATTACCTGACAATCCCCATGGATGATGCCGCCGAAGACGTTTGTTTTGAAAAAAAAACGAGGCGACTGGCCGAACAGAGAGAGCAGGCGAGGAACGGTACGGATATATGCCGGGGTTGCCACCGGCGCCCCTTTATATTGCACTGAGATATCTTTAAGTTTGAGCCCCGGCGGGAACAAGGGGCTGACGCCACCGATATCGACGGAGATGTCCGAATCAACGTGCGCCACGCCTCTTTTGACAAAATTCCGCACCTTGTCCTCAGGGAAAAGCCAGAAGAGAAAGGCAACCGTAACAACGGTCAGATAAATAAAATAAATAATTTTTCTGTATTTAACGGGAATTTGCATACCTTTATAAAAAGCCTTAACAATTGTCCGTTTAATGGCTGTCAGCCCGTGACGGTGACAACCTGCATTATCGCGTCAACCCCGCCAATATCTTTCTCCTGTCTGGAAATAGACAGCCTTTTGACAAACACCATGGTCCGAGATGTTTCAATTTTATAAATATAGGACACCAGGTTCTCCAGGCTCACGGCTTCGAGCTTCATTTCCACCAGTGACAACCGGTAATCCCCTGCTTCTGATTCCTCGGTGCTGGGCTTCATATAGCTGATGGTATCTTTTACCCCGGATTCCCCGGCCAGCCGATCCAGAAAAGAAAACAGGGTGAAACCGTCATCCCTTCTATCTAAACCGGTCATGGCATTATGCATTTTATCACTGAAGACCATGACTTCTTTCTGTAAAGCGGACATTATCTGTAGCTTCGCTTTTTCATTGGCCAGAGACTGCTCCAGACGGCCCTGCTGGCCGGACAGGGGGATAATGACAAACTGGATCAGTGAAAAGATCACAATAAAACAGATGGCTGAATTGACAAATATCCGTTCCCGTCGATTCAGCCCGACCATGATACCGGAAAGGTTCTGCCACCAGGCGCGAAGCCGTTCCATGTTATTTAACCCTCTTTTTCTTCATTACCGTAACTCCAACCGGAGTTTAAAGCTGACACGCTTGTCAATTTTACTCATCGTGGCGGTACTGATATCAATCTTATCAAACAGCTCGCTTTTGCCGAACTCGCTTTTCAAGGCATCAACGGAATTAAACGAATCGGTTGTGCCCGAAAGGATCACATCATCCGAGCCGACCACCAGCCTTTCAACCACAACATCACTTCCAGAAGGGACAAAACGGCTTATATCATTCAATATATCAATACAATACGCCTTTCTGCCCATCTCCGGAGGCAATCCGATTTTCCCTTTTAACCGCCCGGATTCCGCCCGCATCTGGACAAGCGGATCATCTATAAGGGGAACTTCAGGAAAACTTTCTTTGAATATCTCAACTCTTTGGGCGTAAATGGATGCGATCTGTTCCCGGTAGCTCTTCAGGTCGTAAAAAAGACCGGATAACCCGATGACGATGACCATGGCCGCAATCAGGCCGGTCCGGATAATAATATCACTGTACTGACGCCACTTACCGGTAATGGCAAATTCATCCTTTCGGAAGTTGATCAGTGGCTTGTTCACCCGTTTTAACAGCGCCAGGCAAAGGGCGATATCAAAACCACAGGCAGGCGACTGGTCCTTACCCCGGTCGGGTAATGCCGGCAGATTAGCCAGACCGGCAGCCTCCATTTTCATGGTTTTCAAGCCCAAAGAAGACGCAATCACCTCGCTTACCCCCTCATGTTGGTAAAGGGCATCAGCCAGATAAACAGCCTCCGGCTTAAAGGCGTCCTGATATTTTTCTTCATCGGTGATCAGCACATATTTGAGCGCCTCTACAAGCGCCCGGGAAGGGTCCCCGTTCTGCCGGCCAAGGGGCAATGAATAAACGGACCGGACCTTACCTTCGGCGAAGCAGCAGGCAATCATATGCCGGTCATCGCCATCAACAAAAAGGCCGTCTTGTCTGAATGCGGACAAAGCACAAGCAGCCGCAAAACCCCGGGTGGTGATAGCTTCCGGCTCCAGTCCCAGGGCGTTTAATTTATCAATATAGTCCTTTAATCGGGTTTTGGATACAACAGCCGTAAAAAAATCGGTCCCGCTGTCTGACGCCCGGGATCCCATCAGGGGCTGAAAATCAACGATCAAGCCGTCAACGGGAAACGGCAGCAGGGGTTCTATTTCATACCGGATAATCTTGCTGATTTTTTTCCTGTCGGCAAAGGGCATAGTAACCGTACGATGGGAGACCCAGTCGTCCGGTATGGCGGCGATACAGGCCGCGTCACGAAGATCAACCTCTTCCCGAATCCGGGCAATTGCTTCGGCGACGTCACCCCAGTCTTCATTGTCCGCGAAAAAAGCCTGTTCGCAGGCAACGACCCGATACTCCCCCTTGCCATAAGTCAACACGACCATGGATATGGCATTACCGGAATAATCCACCCCGATGACTTTAGTATCCATATTCGCTTGCCATCGTCCTGAATATCATATGATTCTCTGCCTGACTCATTATCTGCCTGCCATTAGTGCCTTTAATGTCATGTATATATTATCATTCGGAATAACTCAACACCTGGCAGACAATTTTACCGCTTTCCGGATCCTTTTGTCTGCGCACCGCAACTGTTCTCGAAAACTGGATGTTGTGTAAAAACGCGACCGCCGTTATTTCAAAAAAATCACTTCGATTGGTTATCAGGTCGGAATTGATGGTCAAATCTTCACACCCGGGCACGTTTTTATACCATTCCTTGCTGCCAAGATCATGGACATAATTTTCATCCGACATTTCCGTTCTGTAGGCAACCAGTTCAGCGCCGAGAAGCGCGTCTTCCAGGGGCAGAAGCGCCGACAATACAAACAGCGGCGCGGTATTGATATTAATCCGGCCATCAAAAGTAAAGCCCTTTTTACCGGCCGTTTCCATACACCCATAGGTCGTCACGCAGGTGGACAGGCCGTACGCGACATCAGGAGAATTAAAAACTTCCGGTGATATCCCTTTTATCAGCGACATCTCAGTTATATCAATTATCGGGCCGTTGCGACAGGCATAGGGCGGGGTCAATTCCAGGTAATAATCCGACTCAGCCCCATCCAGCCCCGTCACGGCATCGTCATCACCGGAATCAAGCCAGTCCTTTACGGCATTGATAATTGAAACCGGTTTGACATCACTCTCCATGGCCTGGCTGATATTGACCAGTTCAAAAAAACGATACCACAATAACCGCTGGTTCTCATTAAAGGCCCGGCCCTCGGGATATTGTACCAGTGCGTTGACCTGCAGCCTGCCCCGCAAATCGTTAATCTGCAACCGGATCACGCCTTCTTCAAACGGGAATTCCCCGACAATGCTTTCCAGGGTCGATGTATTTGCCCAGTCTTCCTGAATTGAATCGGTATCATTTTCATTCCTGTCACTGATCAGGATAGCCTGCCCGATGTTGATTCCCGACAGCGCCATCTGTGACAGGGTTATCCGGTCACGGAAAAGTGAGGCGGAATCGACGGTTATCCGAATACGCCTGTTGAGCTCCACCACCGCCACTGTCAGGAGGGCCACAACCATCAGCGTAATGATCAGTGCCATCCCCTTGTTGCTGGAGAGTATTGTGGGGCTTTTATATCGCATCCGGTTCCTTCTCCCGAAAAACAGGCAAACTCACCGTGGTTTCAAAGGGGTAAACGGCATCTTGCCCCTGAAACGCGATATTGACGCGAACGGCAACCGGTGTGGCCCGTGAAAAATCGCCGGAGTCAGAATCCCAGGAATCATGTTCCGTGCCATCTTCGTCAAAACAGACGATATTAAATGTTTTGACGTGCCGGCACAGAATCGGATCCGTTCCTGTTTCCTGGTCGGAAAAGCGTTCCGCCTCCCCGTCTGTTTTCAATGTCGTGTCACGTCTCATCAACACCATACCGTCTTCATCCGTCTCATACAGATAATACGTAATGTGTCCGGCTTTGGCCGGAACGCCGCCGCCCAGGGGAAGGTGCGAAAAAGCGGTGAATTCCAGCCGGGCACCCTCATCCAGCGCGTTTTCACAAACAAAACGATAAGGATCCGGGTCATCATCCAGCCCCGGCGGGTCATATTCCGGCTCAACCGTTACGTAAACCGCTCTTAAATCGGCCGATATCAAATCCAGGCAAATCCGTGCCTCCTCATACGTCGTGAGCCCTTCTTTTATCGAAGCGGTTTTTGACAGCAGAAAGGACAGGGAACCGAGCACGATGGACACCAGAACGGCAAACACCGATATCGCCACCAGAATTTCCGCCAGCGTAAAGCCGGCGTCGGGTTTTGGGGATTGCCGGCAATAGACGCCCGTCAAATTTTTTCTATCCATCCCGCAAAAAGACATAAGACCTCAATGAAAAATTTCTGGTATCATCCTGTCCGGAAATAATGATATCCACCTGTTTCAGGTCGGACACCGCCTTTCCCAGCGATTCGGATGTCAGGTCTGTTATCCGGGCCTGCCAGGTATATTCCGCATGATTTTCAAAAGCCCCTGTCTCACCGTCAGTCGCAGAAATGATACCACCATTTATTTCATCCATTTTCTGCTGGGCCAGAAGCGGCGCCACCGTATAGAAGCGGGCGGCACCATCAGCACTGATGGCCTGGGAAAAAAGTTTGTAAAAAGAAACAAACACGATGGCCACGACGGCCAGCGCCACCATTATTTCGATCAGCGTAAAGCCCTGCGAATTGCGAAGGCCGGTGCCCGAGTTTTTTTTCATGAAAGGCCCTTCCACAGTTGACCGAATTTGATGTTACCCTCATATACAACGACTCTGGGCAAAAAAGGCTCGATATGGATGGAAAAACGGTCATCCCCGTCCTTCATCTGGATGATTGCCTGCTGGCAATATCCTCGTTCAAAGAAAACGATATCAACCGTACCGGACAGAATCGTTTCATCATCCGGTAATACCACCGAAATAATTTCCAGGTCTCCGCCGCAGGTATATTTCTGCCGGATCTTTTTTGAGGCCGTTTCCCCGTTACCATCCGCGAACAAATCATCACCAGAGGCAACCGTTCCGGCCAGGGGCATGGTCGACATCTGGTTGTCGCTGATATTCACCCTCAATAAATAGGGCGCCTGCTCTCTGACCGCACTGGTTCTCAGGATGGTGCGCTGGGCGATAAGCCATCGGATTACCTGATTTTTGTTGTCGACTGACAGAAAACCGGAAAGTTTGGGAAAAGAGAAAACAAGCATGAGGGCGATCAGCGAAACAACAACGACGATTTCGATCAGCGTAAATCCGCCTTTTTCAGACCCTGCTGATTCTTGAAAAGATATCGAAATTTTGTATCCGCCCGTGTTGTAATGTTGAGACAATGGCAATAATCACTGTCGGCACAAATAATAAAGCCTGTCCGGATCCGGTAAAATAACGACGATCGTCATTATTGGTGTTCACACACAATTCAGGAACGGCTCACAGGAACTACTCAATTTCCCAGCTTTTGATATCCTGATTCTCGCCTTCCCCCCCCGATGAACCGTCACCGCCATAGGATACAATATCACAGTCACCATGAACACCGGGGCAGAGATAGATATAGTCGTTTCCCCAGGGATCTCTGGGAACCGTTCCTTTTTTCAGGTACCCGCCTTCACGCCAACGGTCGGTTCCGGATCCTGACTCCGGCCTGGACACGAGCGCATCCAGTCCCTGGGAAGTCGTCGGATAGCTGCCGATATCAAGCTTGTAAAGATCAAGCGCGGTTTGAAGCGTTTCAATGGTCATTTTCGCTTTCAACTGCCTGGCTTCACTGGGTCTGTTCAGAATTTTGGGTGCCACCGTAACCGCCAGAATACCCAGAATGACCAGAACGACCATCAATTCGATAAGCGTGAAACCGGCCTGCCGATTATGTTGAGAATCGTCTTTCCCGCTGTTTGGAAGCATATCAAAAACACCACACATACGTCTTGTACGTAAAAAAACGGGAACGATTCCGGACAGTTCATCGTTCCCCTGATCATCTTCCGCAACGACTAATGACTGTTGATTTTTTCTCTTAAGCTCTGAGAGCACTTAAAGGTAATGACTCTTCTTTTGCTGAGCATCAGGTCTTCACCGGTGGCCGGGTTTCTGCCTTTTCTTTCGTTCTTGTCTTTAACGCAGAACTTTCCAAAGCCACTGATCATCAGGTCCTCACCTACTTCAAGCGTGCCCTTGATCAGTTCCAGCAGGTCTTCTACCAGTTCATCACATCGTTTTCTCGGAAGCCCGGTCTCTTCCTGGACAGAATCAATAATGTCGCTCTTTGTCAAAGTCATACCATACTCCTTTAGGTAGCATTGTGTCTTACAAACTTATATGATGAAATCTTTTCCCTTTATTGCGGTAACTGAAAAATAAATTTTAACAAAAGTGGCTCGGTATGTCCAACTGTTTGATATAGATAAGCTTAAATATCTCCTTTGTCAAGTAATTTGATAAGTTTATATATCGTTCAGGCCAGTCCTGCCTCCCAATTCCATATACCCGGTCTTTTCTTTATGGCAACCCCTTCGGGTACTATATCATTAAACCTTATAAACACTGAATAGCCTTTCCTTTCAAGCTGTTTCCGCTTGTCCAGAAGGTCCAGCGGCCAGTTGGGATAAACCCAGAAACAGGCGTCATTTTCAGCAACCCAGGCCGCTTCCTTTCTGGGGCTGAAAAAAAGCTGCCCCGGCTTGATATGGTCGGGGCAGGACCTGGCCAGACAGAGCGGCCATAATCCGGATAAAACGATGCCAAGCGGCAGAGGGCTTTGGCCGGGCAAAGGGGAAAAATCATCCCCGCTCATTTCAGGGCTGACAACTGCGCCGGAACACCCCAGCCCTTTGACAAGGTTCAAAGCGCCGGCGTTGGTCAGGTTGCAGAACGGACCCGCCCACAATTCAAACGACTTCGGCTGGTCAAACAACGCAAACTGCCAGGGGGCATTGACAACAAATCGCCGGGCGCGGCGGCCCAGCGCCTGTTTTAAAAGGTCCTGAACATTATCAGCATCATTCTGCCATATGACCGGCGGCAGCCACCACCAGCAATCCGACTGTAATTTGCGCGAAACGGCCTGGCGCAGACTCTTCTCAGAAAGCCAGAGCCCGGTTTCAGACCGGGCGGTTACGGATTTCGGCAGAATACGATATACGTCCATCTCCCGTGTCGACCGCCGGGTCTGCCTGGCGGCATACGAAACCGGCTTTGTCCTGGCCGGTTTGTATGGCGACACCGTTATTTTGTCAAAAACCGCTTCCAGTTCCTTGATGCTTTTAGAAAGGATGCGCTCCATTCTGTCGATAAGAAACACCGGTGTGCCTTTTCCGGGCGGTCTTTTTGACGAACTTTTCAAATTAAACCGGCCGTTTTTGGGAACGGAGCGGTTGACCCGGCAAATGCTGTGACCGGGCCGGTCTTCATATCCGATTCTCAACAGATCGCCGCTCAACAGACTGAACCGGGGTGACACATAACTGCTTTTACCACCACCGGCCACTTTGCCGACCAGAAGGCCGGAAGCGGTTTCCGCCTCATTGCTGGTCGGGGGATACTTCCGCTGCGGAAGAAAATAATAATGGGTCGGTTTTCTGCCCAGGGCCTGCTCCAGATATTGCAGCGCCGTTTTTTTCATTTTCGGATCGGCACCCTCATCTCTCAATATTTTATAAGCTGTAACCGTATAATAAACATAATGCGGGCCTTTTTTCCGGCCTTCGATTTTCCAGGTGGTAATTTCGGGAATGGAAAGAAGCGGTTTCACCAGTACATCCAGGCACAGGTCCAGGCAGGAAAAAGAACGCCCGTCCGTTTCTTTTTGAGCATACATTCTACGGCAGGGCTGGACGCACTGTCCGCGCAGGCCGCTTTTCCCCCCCAGAAAACTGCTCCAGTAGCACCTACCGGAAACAGCGTAGCAAAGGGCCCCATGGACAAAAACTTCCAGCCCCAGGCCGGGTGGGCAGGCAGCGGCCATCTGCTTGATTTCATCGATGGTCATTTCCCTGGGAAGGACCACCTGGGTGACACCCGGCAGCCGGGCGGCTGTTTTCAGGCCTTCGGCAAAGGTCACGGCCGCCAGGGTAGAAAGATGGATCTTTCCGGAAAAACCGTTTCTCCGTAACAGTTCGACAAAGCACAGGTCCTGGATGATCACGGCATCAGGGCGGACATGATGACTCAGGGCGGCGGTCACCGCATCGGCCTGTTCGAGTTCATCGGGTTTTACCAGCGAATTGACGGCCACATGAACGGCAACGCCCCGTTCATGGGACATGGCAACCAGTCGGGCCAGTTCATCTGTGGTAAAATTCTCGGCCTTCATTCGTGCTGAGAAATGCTTCAAGCCGCAATAAACAGCATCCGCACCGGCGGAAAGGGCCGCGAAAAAAGACGCCCTGTTGCCGGCCGGCGCCAGAATGAGGGGCTTTTTCGCATCAGAGCCTTTTTTTTGGTCTTTGGTATTATTTCGTTCCAAGCTTATTTTCCCATATACGACTCAAAAGGGTTCAAGGGGCCAAGGTTCAGGAGCCATCGGTCGTTCGCAAATGTTGTAGGGGCACGGCGTGCCGTGCCCTTTTGTCAAGGTTCGGGGTTCAGGGGCGCTTACCATTCATGAAAACCCGACACCTGAAACCTAAAACGCTAACACCTGACACTTTAAAACCCTAAAACTTTAACACCTTAAAACCCGACCACAATCGGGCACGGCATCGCCGTGCCCCTACATAACCACTTAATCACTTAACCACTTAACCACTTAACCACATAATCACATAATCACATAATCACATAACCACCTAAAACGCCAACATCTTCCAAGCCCGGCAATTAACCCCTTGCCATAAATTATCCGCCAATGATATATCACAATTATATGTAAATTCGCTATTAAAACCGAGATTTCAAGATGGAGCAGATAAAATGAAAATCGCCATAAGCGGCAAGGGTGGTGTCGGCAAAACAACGGTTGCGGCGCTTCTGATCAGGGCTTTAAATGATGACAACAAAAAAATACTGGCCATTGACGCCGACCCCGACGCCAACCTGGCGGCGGCTCTGGGTATCAGGGACGCGGATAAAATCGTTCCCATTGCCGAAATGAAAGAAATGATCGCGGAACGGACGGAATCGATGCCTGGCTCCATCGGCGGTTTTTTCAAACTCAACCCCAAGGTCGACGACCTGCCCGACGCTTTGTCCGCCAAGCTGGGCAACATCAAAATGATGAAGCTGGGCGGCGTCAAAGGCGGGGGCGGGGGATGCATATGCCCGGAAAGCACGCTCTTAAAAGCACTGGTAACGTATATAACGCTTCAAAGGGATGAAGTTGTGGTCATGGACATGGAAGCCGGGCTGGAGCATCTCGGCCGGGCCACGGCCATGGCTGTGAACCGGCTGATCGTGGTGGTCGAACCCGGTCAACGGAGCATTGAAACCGCATTTCAAATCAAAAAAATGGCCGCGGAGATCAAACTCACCCGCGTATCTGTTATCGGCAATAAAATTCGAAATGAAGCGGATGAGGCCTTTTTACGGGAACGCCTTGCGGATTTTGATATCGCCGGCTTTTTAAAATATGACAACGCGCTGGTGGAGGCGGATCTCAAAGGCATATCCCCGTATGATACCGACTCACCGCTGAAGCTGAAAGTCAAAGAGATAATGGACCGTTTGATTTAACCTGACAGGTCAACCCACTTGAAAAAACGATATTATCCGGATAAATCCGGACGGAAATCGCCGGCCGCGGCCAAGTTCGCCAGGAAAAAGACGCCCCGGCAGCGGCTCAAACCCGGCAGTGATCCTAAATTGAAGGCCGTATTTTCGATTATCGGCATTCCGGAAACAGCCGACTGGGTTCCGGACGCTTTTCAGTTAAAAGCCATTTCCGCTGTAAAAAACACCGATTGTATCGTGACCGCGCCGACCGGCGCGGGTAAAACATGGATCGCCGAACAGGTGATTGTCCGCATGCTGGAAAGCGGCAAAAAAACCTGGTATGCCTCACCCTTAAAGGCCTTGAGCAATGCCATTTTTGAGGCTTTTTGCAACCAGTTCGGCCCCGAAAACACCGGCATCCTGACCGGTGACAGAAAGGAAAACCCGAACGCCCCCATCATTATCGGTACCACCGAAATATTGCGCAACCAGTTGTATGACTCCATGCACACCGGAGAAGACCTTGATACCGACATGGTCATCCTTGATGAAGCCCATTTCCTGGGTGACACCGAACGCGGCGTGGTCTGGGAAGAGACCATGATCTACCTGCCCCGTCGGATTCCATTGCTGCTGCTCTCCGCCACCATCGGCAACCCCGACGAGATCGCCGGCTGGTTGTCGACCATCAGGGAAAAGCCCTGTGAGGTTGTCAAGGAAACGAAACGACCGGTAAAGCTGTACCCCCTTTTTCTTCATCCCACGGGAACGCTGTTCCCCCTGATGACGGAAACCGGCCAATCCGGAAAACGGGAGCTTTACAAAAAAGCGTTACGGGCACTGCAGTCGGACACCGTAAAAAAGACATCGTTCAGGGGATTACCGCCCATGAACGAAATTCTCCGCGTGCTCAGGCGTTATAATCTGCTGCCGGCCATTTTTTTCATGAAATCAAGGTCCGACTGTGACAGGGCGCTGGAACTATGCGACGGGGCCGGCCTTGATAAAACGCCGGATCGCAAAATGTTACTGGCCGAGACCATCAGTGACATTATCGCCAGAAACCCCTACCTGGCCAAACATAAACAACTGCATTACATCCGGGACAGAGCGGTAGCGGCCCATCACAGCGGCCATCTTCCCATATGGAAAAAGACCGCTGAGCAGTTCATGAACAGCGGGCTGCTCGATGCCGTGTTCGCGACATCCACGGTTGCCGCCGGCGTCAATTTTCCGGCCAGAAGTGTGGTGATTTTCAATTCCGACCGCTTTAACGGCAAAGAATTCATGCCGCTGTCATCCATTGAATTTCACCAGATGACCGGCCGTGCCGGCAGAAGGGGAATGGACAATATCGGTTTCGCAGTCATGGTTCCCGGGAAATTCATGGACATCAAACACGTCGCCAGACTGATCAACTCAACGCCTTCGGGCATCAACAGCCAGATCCGGATCAATTTCTCCATGACGCTCAACCTTCTGCTGGCATTGTCCCTGGATCAGATCAAAAACCTGCTGCAACACTCGTTCGCCCGTTATCAGCAGGAGCGTTCCCTGCACGCCGACCAGAAACCGGCGACCGACTTATGGCAGGACCTTCTGGATCATATTGATTTTTTACATGAAACCGGTTACGCGGAGGCCGGCGGCCGGCTCACGGATGACGGGCAATGGGCTTCCCAGTTGCGGGTGGACCACCCCCTGATGATTGCCGAGGGGTTTCGCCTGGGGCTTTTTCCGGAATCCGATCCGGCCCTGATTGCGGCCATTATTGCTTCTTTTGTTAATGAACGCCAGACCGACGACCCTTCCAGGAGACCGGAAAATATCCCCCGGAAGCTGCGTTCGGCCTTTTCCCGGGTGAAAAACAAACTGACACCTTTCTTAAAACACATGACACACTGTGGATTTGTCCCCTCGGAACTGCACCTGGCCCCGGCCATCGCCATTTACAGGTGGTCGACCGGAACGGCCTGGGAAAAGGTCGTCAAAGAAGCCGGTATAGAAGAAGGTGACCTGGCCAACCTTGTTTTCCGTACGGCCGACAACCTGCGGCATATTGCCTCCCTGAAGCATGTTTTTCCGAATGAGGCCATGGCCGCCAGCCAGGCCGTGGATATGATCATTAAGGAACCGCTGGTATAACGGGTTTGGGGTTCGAGGTCGAGGTTCAGGGTTCAGGGTTCGGCCGTAGGGGCACGGCGCGCCGTGCCCTTACAGGCGGGTGGCACGGGTTCAGGTTCGAGGGGCGCTGAATGACACGATGAAGCCATTCTTATCGACAAAATATATTCAAACAGCAGTTATTGTATTTTTCCTGCTGGCGTCTACATGCCTGCCCGTCGGGGCCGGGACCATAAAGGTTGCCACCTATAACGTCAACAACCTGTTTGATGCCGTGGCTGACGGGACCGAATATCCGGATTATGACCCCCGGGGCCCGTATGGCTGGGACCGGAATATGGCCGACATCAAAGCGGCCAATATCGCCCGGGTACTGACCGAACTGAAGGCCGACATCGTCTGCCTGCAGGAAGTGGAATCCCGACGGGCACTGGCCCTGCTCCTGGCCAGGCTGAGACGAAATAACGTCATCTATCCTTTTTCCGCTATTGCCGACAACGCCCGGACGACGGTTAAGTGCGCCCTTGTTTCAAACTGTCCGATTATTGACAAGCAGGAAATATCCCCCGGCAAAGACATGAGAAACATCCTTCAGGTCACGGTCAAACAGGACCGGCACCCGTTGGTCCTTTTTGTCAATCACTGGAAGTCGAAACAGGGACCGGAAAGCCGGCGCATCGTTTACGCCAGGGCATTGAAATCAGCCGTTGACCGGCTTGACCCGGGGACGGATTACATTATTGCCGGCGATTTTAACACCAACTATGACGAATTTATCTCCATCGCCGGGAATGACCGCCTGAACGACACCAACGGCCAGACCGGTATCAACCATATCCTCGGCACCATTAAGCATAACCGGCTGGTCATGGAAAAAGACCTCAAACACCCGGAACGGGACACAAAACACTACAACCTCTGGCTGGAACTGCCGCCGTACCGGAGATGGTCCTATAATTTTTTCGGCCGCAAAAACAGCCTGGACAGTCTTATTCTTCCCGCAAGCCTTTATGATGACAAAGGGTTTTCCTATATTGACGACTCTTTCGACCGGTTTGTGCCCGGCTTTCTGTTCGATCACAGGGGCGCCATTTTTCGCTGGCAACAGGCTGACAAGGGCCGGGGCAGGCATCTGGGGAAAGGTTATTCAGACCATCTGCCGATTTTTGCCCTGTTTTCCACTGAACCAGTGCCATCAAAACAGACCCATCCGTGAACCCGTATGACAACCTACCTGTCAAAACTGATAGAAAACCGGAATTTTCAGCAACTGGCGGCCCTGAAACCGGAAGGGATCTGCCCTTTCCTAAATTATACGATCTCGCCTTATGTGTTCACCCTGGCCAATCAAGGCTGGTTTTCATGGATCAAGCGGACAACTGATCCCACTGACCGGGAACCGCCGCTGATAAAAAAACCAAAAGACAAAAAGACCAATCGCTTGTTTAAGAACGAAGTGCTGGTCAGGTGTCCCAATCCGAAACGCAATGTTATCGCCGGTATCGGGCCGTGGGAAAAGGATCAGATCGCCGTCCGTATTCTGCATGGAAGCGGTGAATGCCCTTTTCATCATCAGTCGGGCCAGCTGATCATTCAGACAATTGCTGCCGGACAGCAGTCTTTGGACTACTCCCGGCTGTTTCCCGAAGTGCTGCTGGAAGCCATGTCGGAAACGTCCGCAGAAGAAGCAATCGGGCTGTTTAATACCGGCCGCGTAAAATCAATCTCCCCGGTCAATATCATCAACCCCTGCCGCTTTCACAATCACCCGGTCGTTTATGACGCCCGGAGTCTGCTGCCGGACGATTGCTGCCCCCATGTCTTTCAACAGATCTATCCCCATATCCTGGCGATCATGTATGAGGCCGCTGTTCACCGGCGGGTCTCCATTCAACATCCCGGAGACAGCACTGACCTGACCATAAAACTGGAAAAAAGGCTTCGAAAGCGGCCCCGCCTGATAAAACAGCTGGCAGATGGTTTTTATCGTCTCTACGGTCATTTTTTTCATCCCCTGGAGCGGCTGGATTATAACTTTTTCCTGACGGTTACCGACGGTAATCCCGGTATCGGCTGTTCCATGCATCAGGGACGCCGGATGACCATTAACCTGCACAGCCCTGATTTTCTATGCCCGGCCGGACTCCACGCTGTCTACCCCTACCTGATGATGGCGGCTGCCGGCACGCAGATGGACTGGGGAGGAGATATTTCCGAAAACCGCATCCCCTGCCCGGACTGCGCCGGCATTGTTTACGGAATTGAAACCACTTAGGGTTCAAAGCGTCGAGGATTCAAAGGGTTGAGGTTCGAGGTTTGGGGTAACCCGGGGATATTGTAGGGACGGCCCCCCGTGCCTGCCCGGCAAAAGGGCACCCACAGGGGGTGCCCCTACGTGTGTCAAGGCCCTGGGTTTATCTTGTTAAAATTGTTCGAGGTTCGGGGATAATGGTGGGTGTTGTAGGAGCGACCGGCGGTCGCCCGTGGGCTCAAAAACCGGCGGGTCGCCCGGGTTTCAAAAGCGTTTGCCGCCGTTGCCCCTGAATCCGTTTCGTCTTGGTTTTCTCTTTTGGCCCCACTGCTCCGCGCCGGGTAACAACTGGCAACCGGCACGAACCGATTTATAGCCGAGCAGGGCCTCGACCCGGTCCGACAGGACCGTGCCCGGCGACAACTTCAGGGTTTCAGGCAGCGCAATCACTGTTTCCTGCTTTCCGGCAGATACCAGATGCAGAAATCCCTTACAGGTCCCCGCGTTTTCGTCAAAAATGGTTTTCAGTTCCGACAGCATTTCCCTGGTGGTAATTTCGGTATCAATCGTGCAGTGCACACTGGGCTGCCAGGCTTCACTCGCTTTTTCAATGGGCACAATACGTTCGGCCTGGAGCGTAACGGCCGACTCGGACTTTTCCAGGTTCCCTTCCACGAAAACCGGTGCGTCTTCAACCAGCAAATCTGCCACCAGCTTGAAAAGGGTGGGAAAAACAATCACCCGCAACGGGCCATAAATATCCTCAATAGAGATGTCGGCCATCAACAGGTCTTTTTTGGTCCGCTTGCGATTCACCGTGGTAATGGTGCCGCCGATGATCACATGGGCTTTGTCTTTCATCTCCCGGATGCCGACCGAATCGGCATTGGCGTATCTGGCCAGCTGATCCCTGTAATTGGAAAGCGGGTGCCCGGTCACATAAAAGCCCAGGGCTTCTTTTTCAAAAGTAAGTCGTTGTTTTTCAGACCATTCCGGGATATCCGGGAGAACCGGCGCGTTAATGGTTGTCTGGGTTTCTTCCAGATCAAAAAACGTCATCTGGGCATCCGCGCGTTCACGCTGGATTGTCTGACCGTGGGACAGGGCATCCTCGGCAGCCGCCATCATCGGTGCCCGTTCCGCACCGGTTGAATCAAAGGCGCCGCACTTGATCAGGCTTTCCACCACTTTTTTATTTACCTTGGCCAGGCTGACACGTTCACAAAAATCAAACAGTGAAAGATAGCGCCCATTATTCTCCCGTTCTTCGACCAGCACTTCGATAGCGGCTTCACCCACATTCTTGACCGCCAGCAGACCGAAACGGATACGGCCGTCGATAACGGTAAACCGTTTCTCGCTTTCATTGATATCCGGCGGAAGAATCTCAATCCCGGCGGTACGGCACTCGGCAATAAACTTGACCACGTCATCCGGATGGGCCATGGCACTGGTCAACAGGGCGGCCATGAATTCCACCGGAAAATGCGCCTTTAAGTAAGCTGTCTGGTAGGCGATCAGGGCGTATGCGGCGCTGTGAGACTTGTTAAACCCGTACCCCCCGAAGTATTCCATCTGCCCGTATATATCCCGGGCGATATTCTCACTGATGCCGTTCTTGACCGCGCCGGACACAAAAATATTGCAGTGCTCGGCCATCTTTTCCATATTTTTCTTGCCCATGGCCTTGCGGAGGTCATCGGCCGAACCCATGCTGTAGCCGCCCAGCGACTGGGCGATCTTCATCACCTGTTCCTGGTACAGGATCACACCGTAGGTTTCTTTCAGAATCGGTCCCAACTCAGGCGCGAGATATTCAACCTTTTTACGTCCGTGTTTTCTTTCAATAAAATCTTCAATCATACCGCTGCCCAGCGGGCCCGGCCGATACAACGCCACCAGGGCGACGACATCCGAGAAAACGGCCGGTTTCATCTTGACCAGGATTTCCTTCATGCCGGAACTTTCAAGCTGGAATACACCGGTGGTATCCCCCCGGGAAAGCAACTGATAGGTCAATTCATCATCCAGTTTCAGACGGGACATATCAGGCGCATCCTGGCCCTGCCCCGATATCAGGGTAAGGGCGTCCTGAATCACCGTGAGATTGCGCAACCCCAGCAGGTCCAGCTTGACCAGTCCGATGCTTTCAACGCACTTCATATCAAACTGGGTGGACACCTCCCCTTCTTTCACTGAATACAGCGGCAGGTAAGTCGACAACGGTTTGTCTCCGATCACCACCCCGGCCGCATGGGTCGAAGCGTGCCGCGGCAGCCCTTCCAAGGCTTGACCGGCTTTCATCAACTCACCGAATTCGGATTTGGATGCGATCATGTCCTTGAGCGCGGGTTCCTTTTTCATGGCATCTTCAAGGTCGTCGCTGTCAGGGGGTATCAACTTGGCAATGGCGTCGACTTCATAAAGCGGAATATCCAGCACCCGTCCCACATCCCGGATGGCAGCCCGGCTTTTCATGGAACCGAAGGTAATAATATGGGCCACAAACTCCTCGCCCCGTATTTTTCCACCAGGTACTTATAAACGCGATCCCGGCCGTTGATGCAGATGTCCACGTCAATATCCGGCATGCTCTTGCGTTCGGGGTTGAGAAACCGTTCAAACAACAGCCCATGCTCGATGGGATCAAGGTCGGTGATTTTCAGACAGTATGACACCAGGCTGCCTGCGGCCGACCCGCGGCCGGGACCGATGGGAATGCCATTGTTTTTGGCAAATTCGATAAAATCCGATACGATCATGAAATATCCCGGAAACTCCATATTTTTAATAACGGATATCTCATATATCAACCGCTCTTTATAAACCTGCTCGTCAGCCCCGGGATTATTGACCTGGATGCTCTTTTTCCTTTGTTCAAAACCGGCCCATACTTTTTCTTCAAAATAATCTTCGATTGATTTGTTTTCAGGGGTCTCAAAGCGTGGAAAATGGAGGGTTTTAAAATCAAGCTCGACATTGCATCGCCGTGCGATTTCTACCGTATTGTCGGCCGCCTGCGGAAAACTTTCCAGAAAAGCCCGCATTTCGTGGCCGGGCTTGAAATTAAGCTGATTGGTCTCAAACTTCATGCGATCGGTGTCATAAATGGTTTTCCCGGTCTGCAGGCATAAAAACAATTCATGCATGCCGCTGTCCTCAGGATCCAGATAATGACAGTCATTGGTGCCCACCAGGGGTATTGAAATCCTCTGGCTCATGTCCCTTAAGGCATGGTTCAAGGTCTCCTGCTTGTCGATACCGTTGTTCTGGACTTCCAGAAAAAAGCGGTCTTCACCGAATATTTCGCAGAACGACCTGGCCGCGGCATCGGCCTCATCGGTTCTGCCCTGCATCAGCAACTGGGGGACTTCTCCTCCCAGGCAGGCGGACAGACCGATCAGCCCTGAGCTGTATTCCCTCAGCACTTCCTTGTCGATCCGGGGTTTATGATAAAACCCCTTTAACGAAGAGAGGGTGACCAGACGGCAAAGGTGTCGATAGCCTTCCATATTTTCCGCCAGCAGCACCAGGTGGGAAAGTCCTTCGTGGTCCTGGGGGGTTTTATCGGCCATTGTTCGCGGTGCCAGGTAACATTCACAACCGATGATGGGCTTTATTCCGGCCTTTACCGCCGCTTTGTAGAAATTGACCACGCCGAACATGTTGCCGTGATCGGTAATGGCCACTGACGTCATACCGTATTTTACGGCGCGTTTTACAAGGGATTTGAGACGGATGATACCGTCCAGAAGGCTGTATTCGGTATGGACGTGAAGATGGACGAAGTTCGCGGCTTCAGTTTGGGACATAGTTTCCACAAAAAACTTTTGGGGGTTAACGGATAGTCCGTTTTTTAAGGTTTTAGAGTTTTAGGGTTTTAGGGTTTTAGGGTTTTGGTGATTATGTGGTTAAGTGGTTAAGTGTTTAAGTGGTTAAGTGTTTAAGTGGTTATGGGGTTATGGGGTTATGGGGTTATGTGTTTAAGTGGTTAAGTGGTTATGTGGTTATGGGGTTATGGGGTTATGTGGTTAAGTTAAAAACGGATTCGATCGTTTTTAAGTTAATCGAACTTGATCGTCTGGATGACTATCTGCAAAAGCATTTTTCCGGACAGCCTGTGTATAGACAAAATAATTTGCCGTTTGTGCCATATTGAATTGCAGGTTGATCTTCCCTGATGCAATCCCGCCGATCTGCCACGCCCCCTTAAACACGTAATCACTTAAGCACCTAAACACAAGACACTTTAGAACCAATTGCTTAAATGCCAGGGCTGCACGAGCGCCGAACACTTAACCACTTAATCACATAAACACTTAAACACTTAAACACATAATCACATAACCACTTAATCACATTATCCTTAAACGTCTAAGCAACCCAACGCCCCGACGCTTAAACATTTAATCACAAAACCACCTGAGCCCGCCGCTTATTCAACCCGATAGTTGGGTGCCTCCTTCGTGATAATGACATCATGGACGTGGCTTTCCCGCAAGCCGGCGGCGCTGATCTTCACAAAGCGGCCTCTTTCCCTGAGTTCATCAATTGTCCTGCAGCCAAGGTATCCCATACCGGCCTTCAACCCGCCGATCAGCTGGATAATGTTGTTCCCAATGGTTCCCCGATAGGGTACCCGGCCGACAATCCCCTCCGGGACCAGGAGCGTATCATCCACATCGTCCGTCTGATAGTACCTGTCCTTGCTGCCCTGTTTCATGGCCTCGACCGAGCCCATTCCCCGGTACACCTTGTAACTCCGCCCCTGATAAAGGACCGTTTCCCCCGGACTTTCTTCGGTCCCGGCAAACAGGCCGCCGATCATAACGGAATGTGCACCGGCCGCAATCGCCTTGGTCACATCACCGGAATATTTGATACCTCCGTCGGCAATCAGCGGCACACCCGACTTGTTGGATACGGATTTGCAGTTCATAATGGCCGACAACTGAGGCATGCCTACGCCCGCCACCACCCGGGTGGTGCATATCGACCCCGGGCCGACACCGATTTTAACACCGTCAACGCCGGCTTCGATCAGGGCTTCCGCCCCCTTACCCGTGCAGACATTACCGGCAATGACTTCCGCATTTTTAAAATCGCCTTTAACCATCTGAACGGTTTTAATAACGTTTTGCGAATGACCGTGGGAAGTATCAATAACGAGGACATCCGCACCGACATTCAACAGTGCTTCCACCCGCTGGGGTGTATCTTTGCTGACGCCAATGGCGGCACCCACGCGAAGCCGGCCCAGATTGTCCTTGCAGGCCTGGGGAAATTTTTTCACTTTTTCAATATCCTTCATGGTAATCATGCCGACCAGGCCGCCGGACTTGTCCACCACCAGCAGCTTTTCAATTTTATGCTGATGAAGCAGTTCCTTGGACTCTTCCAGGGTGATGCCTTCCGGAACGGTCACCAGGTTTTCGCTGGTCATGACTTCGGACACTTTCCTTTCAAGATCGTTTTCAAAACGCAAGTCCCGGTTGGTCACGATGCCCACCAGCCGGCTGCCCTGGGTCACCGGCACACCGGAAATGTTATACTCACGCATCGTTTTCAACACACTGCTGATCGGCAAATCCGGAGAGGTGGTCACCGGGTTGACGATCATGCCGCTTTCTGATTTTTTCACACGGCCGACCTCAAGGGCCTGCTGTTCAATACTCAGATTTCGATGAATAAAGCCGATACCCCCTGCCCGGGCCATACTGATGGCGGTTGCCGACTCAGTGACGGTATCCATGGCCGCACTGACAATGGGAATATTCAGTGAAATATTTTTAGTCAGATGGGTGGCGGTAACAACATTTTCCGGCAGCACATCTGAATAGCCGGGAATCAACAGAACATCATCAAATGAATAAGCTTCATCAGGGGATATTTTCATAATCTTTGAACCTCCGAACATACTGTTATTATAACGAAATCGTCGCAGAGTTGCGCGCACACAATAAAAAGCGACCTTCTGAAAGAAGCATTTTACATCAAATAACAAAAGATAATTTACTTTACAATCTTTTTTATTTAAGGTTTTATGGCCGAATTAAAGAAAAAAGACGATAGCGCCTGGACCTGAAACAAAAAATCAACCGACAACGGACCGAACGACATGATTTTTCGTATTAACCCGGATAACCCTCAGAAACGACTTATTAATAAAGTAGTGGAGATCCTGCGTGAAGGCGGCATAATCGCTTATCCCACGGATACCTTTTACGGCATCGGGTGCGATATTACCTGCAAAAAAAGTGTGGAAAAAATTTACAACATGAAACAGCGCACCCGTACCAAACCATTCAGTTTTATCTGCAGTGACCTGAAAAACATCAGCCAGTACGCCAAGGTGAGCAATTACGCTTACAAAACCATGAAACGGTTGTTACCAGGGCCCTATACCTTTATCCTGGAAGGTTCACGACCACTTCCGCGAATTATGGTTTCCAAGCGCAAAACAGCCGGTATTCGCGTGCCCAACCATAAAATATGTATTGATATTGTACGGGAACTGGGCAATCCCATTATCTCGACCAGTGCCACCAGTCCGGATAAAACCGTGTTTGATGATCCTTCTTTTATTGATGAACACTACGGTCACCAGATCGATGTGGTCATCGACGGCGGTCCGGTACCGTCAAAGCCCTCGAGCGTTATCTCACTGATTGGTGATGAACCGGAAGTGATCCGCGAAGGGCTCGGGGATGTGAGCATATTTGTTTGAGGCCAGGCTCCGGATAAAGTACTGCAAAGCTAGAAGCCATTATGTCATAACAAACGTTTTAGGTGATTATGTGATTATGTGTTTATGTGGTTAAGGGACGGGGAAAACCGGCAGGATTGCATCAGAAAAGATTAACCGACAGATTCAATAACGGCGCAAATCATTCAGGCTATAGGCTGTCCGGAAAGGTATCTTTGCAGATAGCCATTCAGACGCCCAGGTCCTATTATTACGAATATTCCCGAACCCGGTTGCCACCTAACCACTTAATCACCTAATCACTTAACCACATACTAAGGCTGATACAAATACCCGCCGTAAAAGGTTCGTTCGGCGGCAACGCGATGGATCAACTCAGCCGTTGACATGCCGGTCAGCAGTTCAATCATGGACAGACTTCTTTGCTGCGGAGGATAGACAGGAACGATTTTTCCTTTTATACCGGCCAGCCGCCCGGCCATTTCAATCGCATCTTCCAGATTGCCCAGTTGATCAACTAGGCCGATTTCCGTTGCTGTCTTACCGGAGAATATACGGCCGTCGGCTATTTTTTTAACGGCTTCAACCGTCATACCGCGTCCCTGAGCGACATCAGAAATAAACTGACCATGCAGGTCATCGGCAAAGGCCTGAAGGAGCGCCTTCTCCTCTTCGGTCATCTTCCTGACCGGAGAGGCGATGTCTTTATACCGCCCGCTTTTGATGACCACCGGCGAGAGACCAATTTTACCGAACAAATCTTCAAGATTGGTATAACTCATGATCACGCCGATGCTGCCGGTAATCGTTCCCGGGTTGGCCATAATCGTATCTGCGGCCGAAGCCACATAGTAACCGCCGGAAGCGGCCAGCGAGCCCATGGAAGCCACAATTTTTTTCTTTTCTGATGCCTTGCGGATTTCCCGGTAGATTTCCTGTGATGGCCCCACACCGCCGCCCGGGGAATCAATTCTGACAACAACCGCCTTAATTGACGGGTTTTCACGAAAGGCTTTTAATTGATCAACCGTATCTTCAGCGTCCATGATGGCGCCTTCGATTTTCACCACTCCCACCTTTTCTCCCAGTTCAAAAGTGGTGGTCTTTCCTGAATAGGTAAACATGGTGGAAAAAATAGCGGATATAAGAATGATACCGCCCAGAGTCATGGCGGTAAACATCAGGATAAAAAAAAGAAAAGGATGCCTTCTGGAAAACATAATGACGCTCCGTCCGGGCACTCACAGCGCTAATTACAGAACCGGGAACCGCAAAACGGCTCCCGGTTCTGAATATCAGTTCAATTATATAAATTCAAACAAATACAAATTTTATCTGAGAGGCACCGAATCAGGAAGACGCCTCATCATCATCGGTTGATTCCGGGGCTGAACCGTCTGGTTCCGTCACCTCTTCCGGAGCGGCGTCTTCAGCAGCCGGTACTTCGTTCTCTTTTTCAGCCGTTTTGGCGGCCTCGTTCAGCCCTTCCTGAAGATTTTCCCTTAACAACTCACCAAACGCCGACCGGGCCGGCTTGGAGTTGTCCACGTAATCTTTGAGAAGACTTTTTTCGTCATCGATTTCAAGACGCTTGATGGAAAGACCGATCTTTCTTTCATCGGCATTGACATTCATGACCCGGGCCGTTATTTCCGTGCCCACCTCATACTGTCCGACCGGTGTCTTGATCCGCTCGGCACTCACTTCGGACACATGTACCAGGCCTTCTATGCCTTCTTCAAGCTCGACAAAAATTCCGAAATCCGTCACATTGGTGATCATTCCGGATACTTTTGTGCCGATGGGATAGCGTTCCCTGACACTTTCCCAGGGATCCGCCTCAAGCTGCTTGACGCCCATGGAAAACCGTTCGTTGTCTTTATCGATCTCGAGTACGACCGCCTGAACGACATCGCCCTTTTTATATATCTCGGAAGGATGTTTGATGCGCTTGGTCCAGGAAATATCAGAAATATGAACCAGCCCGTCGATATCATCATCAATGCCGATAAACAGGCCAAAATCGGTGATATTCTTGATCCGGCCCTCAATAACCGTACCCACCGGATATTTTTCACTGACGACTTCCCAGGGATTGGGTTCAATCTGTTTCATACCCAGTGAAATTCGTCTATTATCCGGCTGCACGTCCAGAACAACCGCTTCGACTTCCTCTCCGACATTAACGACACGGGAAGGATGGCGGACTTTACGGGTCCAGGATATTTCTGAAACGTGAATCAAGCCCTCAACGCCTTCTTCCAGTTCAATAAAAATGCCGTAATTGGTAATGCTGACCACTTTTCCGGATACCCGTTTACCGACAGCGTATTTCTCGCTGACAAAGGTCCAGGGGTCAGGTGTTAACTGTTTCATGCCCAGAGAGATCTTTTTCTTTTCCAGATCAAAGGACAGTACTTTAAGCGTAATGTTGTCCCCGACCGTAAACATCTCGGCCGGATGCCTGACCCGTCCCCAGGAGATATCCGTAATATGAAGCAGGCCGTCAACACCGCCCAGGTCAACAAACACACCGTATTCGGTAATATTTTTGACGATACCTTCCAGGACCTGCCCTTCGGCAATATTTTCCAGCACCTCGGCCCGTTTGGCTTTCAGATCCTGTTCGAGCAGTACACGCCGTGACAGAACGATATTGTTACGACGGCGGTTGTATTTTAATACCTTGAACTCATAGGTCTGACCGACCATTTCATCAAAATTCCGGATGGGTCTAAGATCAGCCTGAGAGCCCGGCAGAAAGGCCTGAAGCCCGACGTCAACTGAAAAACCGCCTTTGACTCTGCTGACGATCACGCCTTCAATGACACCGTCGTCATCATATGTGTCCTTGATCGTTTCCCAGACCTTGACCTTGACGGCTTTTTCCTTGGACAGAACCAGCGTCTCATGCTCTTCGTCCCAGTACTCGATCATCACATCGACAGCATCGCCGACTTTCAGTTTCACTTTACCTTCTTCATTTTTGAACTCGCTGGTTTTAATCTGGCCTTCGGATTTGTATCCGATGTCCACCAGCACATAGTCCCTGTCCATGGAGACAATGGTTCCGGTAACCACTTCGCCTTCGGCAAACTGTTTGATACTGTCCTCATACATCTCCATCAGCGCTTCCATGCTTTCTTCACCCGATTCGTCAAAGTCAGCTTCCTGCGCTTCTAAATCGTCCTGCTCTTCCATCGTGTTGTCATTTTCTGTTAATTGATTAACCATTAAACTAAAACCCCCTTACCTATTTTTAATACAGCTGTCATGGCGCCGAACAACCAACCGGCTGCCATACAGCTAAACAATCTACGCAAATTACCAATAAGATATTCAAAAAGCAAATAAAAAATTCGTTTATCGGGACGCGGGGGTTTTTTTGATGCGGTCAGGCGCACAGATCGTTCTGTCCGGGCAAAAAGGTAAAGTGATTATGTGGTTATGTGGTTAAGTGATTATGGGAGCCATCCGCAAGGCGCAAGATGAGTACACGTAGGGGCAGGCCCCTGTGCCTGCCCTGATGAAGGGCAACCACGAGGGGTTGCCCCTACAACATTTACGAACGGCCTGCGTCCTAACCTTTGGCCTCAATATACCCCATCATGAACTCAATCACCTCATCCGGGGTCTGGTTCGTCGAATCCACCATGATGGCGTCTTCGGCCGGCTTCAAGGGGGCGAGGGCCCGGGTACTGTCATTTTCGTCACGGCGCCGGATATCGGCTTCCACCTGTTCCAGCGTCAACCCGTCGTCATGGGGCAGCTCGTTAAAACGCCGCCTGGCCCGTTCCTCGACAGCGGCGCTGAGGAAGAACTTGACATCCGCTTCCGGAAAAACAACCGTGCCCATATCCCGGCCTTCAAGCACGACACGTTTTGACTCACCCAGCCGGCGTTGAAGCCCCAGAAGGAACTCTCTGACCACGGGCCTGGCCGAAACCGCCGAAGCCAGCATGGTAATTTCAGGTGTCCGGATCAGGTCGGCAATGTCCACCCCTCCGGAAATCAAACGGGAGCCGTTTTCAGCAGCCACCAGTTCGAGTTCCAGGCCGGCACATAAATCCGATAGGCCTTTGTCATCCGTGGGCTGAATGCCTTTTTCCCGGGCCGCGTGGGCAACGCCCCGGTACAGGGCACCGGTATCCACATAACGATAACCGAGACGTCCGGCCAGCCGGCGGCTGACAGTGGTTTTACCCGCTCCGGCAGGCCCGTCAATGGTAACAACCATATCTTTCATAACAGCACCTTTTCCAGCACTTCGATAAAACGGGCGTTTTCTTCAGGCAGGCCCGCGTTAATGCGTAAATACGTGGGGTATCCATAAGAGGACATGGACCGTACGATAACGCCTTCTTTTAAAAAGGACTCAAAGACGTCGTCAGCGTTTTTTTTCACATCCAGGAGGAAGAAGTTGGCCTGGGTGGGAAAACAGGTTACCCCCAGCCTGGCAAGAGCGGCAAACAGATAGTCAAGCCCTTCATGAACGACCTTACGGGTTTCATTTAAAAAGGCATCATCATCCAGTGCGGCAACTGCCGCGGCCTGGGCAATGGAGCTGACGTTAAACGGCTGCCGAACCCGATTCATGAGGCTCACCATCTCAGCCGGCATAAATCCGTAACCCACTCTCAGCCCTGCTAATCCATATATTTTGGAGAATGTCCGCAACGCCACCAGGGGCCGATTGTCATCAAGGAAATCAAGGCTGTCGGCGCAGGTTTCATCCCGCGCAAACTCCACATAAGCTTCATCCAGAACGATCACCACGTTTTCCGGGACCTGCTCCAGAAAATGGCCGAACCGGGCCGAAGAAAAAACGGTCCCCGTGGGATTATGCGGGTTGGTCAGAAAAATCATCCGGGTCTTATCGGTAATCGCACCGATTATCGTATCAAGATCAACGGCCAGTGATTGCAGGGGCACATAAACCGTCTTGGCATTGGATATACGCGTCATGATGTCGTACATGGCAAAAGACGGTTGCGTCATGATCACTTCGTCACCGGGATAGAGCAAAGCCCGGGTCAACATGCCGATTATGTCGTCGGACCCGCTGCCTAAAACAATATTTTCCGGCTTGACACGGAATTTTTCGGAAAGCTTTCTGACCAGGTAATATCCGCTGCCGTCCGGATATCGATTCAGCCGTGAAAGGACCTGACCGATCGCGTCCAAAGCCCGGGGTGACGCGCCCAGCGGATTTTCATTGGAGGCCAGTTTTATGGTACCGCTCAGGCCGTATTCTCTTTCCAGTTCCTCTATCGGTTTACCCGGCGAATACGGCTTGACGGATAGTATATAGGGCGGGGGTTTCAAGTCCATCTGTCTCCACTCCATGACGGTTTTGCAAAAGCTCACCTTGGTTTTGAACTTTTCCCGAACCATCTAAAATATTTTTTTACAAATAAATCAATTATGATACCATTTTAAAAATTTTAACGAAGCCATCGCGTTTGAAACAGGTTATAATATGCCCGACTTTCTTTGTAAATATTTTTTACCGGAGCCGAACCCATGCGAACCCGAACCGGTTTAGACGTTTTTTGTGAAAATCCTTCCAGATTTCAACCGGGTAAACGACTTGGTATCCTGGCCAACCCCGCTTCGGTAGATGGCCGCTTTCGACATATCCGTGACCGGATCAATGAATTATTTCCCGGCAAAGTGGTTGCCCTGTACGCGCCCCAACACGGTTTTTTTGCTGAAAAACAGGACAATATGAAGGAATCGGACGATTTTACGGATCCGGACCTGAAAATTCCCGTTTACAGCCTGTACGGTAAAACACGCGCCCCCACCCCGGAAATGATGGCCCCCATCGACACCCTGATCATCGACCTGCAGGACGTCGGCACCCGCGTTTACACGTTTATATATACCATGGCCTATTGCATGGAAGCCGCCGCGTCACACGGCGTCCGGGTTGTTGTACTGGATCGGCCCAACCCGGTTGGCGGTGCGATTGTAGAAGGCAACCTCCTGCGTCCCGACTTCGCCTCGTTCGTCGGCCGGTTTCCCATTCCCATGCGCCATGGCCTGACCATCAGTGAGTTGGCACTTTTGTTCAATGACCATTTTCATATCGGCTGTGACCTGACGGTTGTGCCCATGGATAACTGGCGGCGGGATATGTTTTTTACGCAGACCGGGCTGCCCTGGGTGGCACCGTCACCGAACCTGCCCACCCCCATGTCCGCCATGGTATATCCGGGACAGGTGATCTGGGAAGGAACGAACGTGTCGGAAGGCAGGGGCACCACCCGGCCGTTTGAACTTTTCGGCGCGCCGTTTATTGATCCCCGGAAAATCATGGCGCATATCGGGCCCGAAGGGGTTCCCGGAGCCATCTTACGGCCGGTTTTATTCGAACCGACCGCCAACAAATGGGCGGGACAGTCCTGCCGGGGCTTTCAGATTCATCCGGTTGAACCGGAACGCTACCGGTCTTACGCCACCTCTCTCCTGCTGCTGCAGGCCATCATCAAGCTTTATCCCGATTGTTTCGCGTGGAGTGAGCCACCCTATGAATATGAATACCACAAAAAACCCGTTGACCTGATCCTGGGGAACCCGGAAGTCCGCCAGCGGCTGGAAAACATGGAACCGATCAACAGTCTGGAATCATCATGGCAAAGGGAACTGGCGGAATTTCAACGCCTCTCCGGAAAGTACCATCTATACAAATAAAGGCAGGCAAGTTGTGACGGATACGAAACCGGGCTGGAAACGAATGGGGTTCAAGGGCAACAAGGTCTGGATGGCGGTTGATGAAAACCGGCAGCCGATTGAAAAGGACGGCAAGGTGCTCATTAAATACCAGACCGAACAGGATTATGAGTACTGGGTGTATCAGAGCAGCCTCGTCACCGTCGATCAGCTCGGCACGAAAGACAAACCCGGGAAAGGGAAAAAACCGGGGCAAAAGAAAAAGGCGCAGCCGGAAAAGTCCGCCAAAGACATAAAAGCAGATATCCCCGATGACGCCGTTCTGGTGTACACGGACGGTGCGTCTTCCGGAAATCCGGGCCCTTCCGGCATCGGTGTGCTGCTGTTGTACAAAGAAAACGAAAAACGCATTTCCAGGTTTATCGGCCAGGCAACGAACAATATCGCCGAGCTCGAAGCCATAAAGGCCGGCCTGATGGAAATTAAAAACAAAAAGCTGCCGGTAAGGGTGTTCACGGACAGCAGCTATGCGCTCGGCCTGCTGTCACTGGGATGGAAAGCCAAAAAAAACGTTGCCTTAGTCCAGGAAATACAAAAAATCCTGGCCACCTTCAGGGATGTGAAGCTGATTAAAGTCAAGGGCCATGCCGGCATTCCGGAAAACGAAATTGCAGACAGGCTGGCCGTGACCGCCATTGAAAAAGCCACCTGAAATCGCACCAGCAGGGCAAAAAAAAAGCCCGCGTTTTAAACGCGGGCTTGTAAAGCAATATTGCAAGATACCCTTAAGTCTTCATGCCGCAACGAAGACGGCTGTCAGTTACATGATATGGATAACACCTTTTTAAGCTTGCCGCCTGTTTACTGGTCTTCATCCTCGGCAGCCATGCTTTTGCCCTCATTTCTCCAAGTATCTTTCAATTCATCAAACCCGAGGTAAAGGGCCAGGCAACCAACCAGCAGGAGTACCAACGGAATGGTTCCCGCCAGGATCTGCAAAAAAGCGCCAAACCAAACGGCCAGCAGAATAAGACCAATTACCGCCGCAATCGCACCGCCAACAAGAGTTTTCATCAAATGCCTCCTTTTTTCCTTCTTATTTGTCTGTTAACCTTTATGATAATTCAATATCTTTTAAACGCCTTCATGAAACAGGATTTTGAATTATAGCATAACGGAAATCACTTACAAGGCAAAAATCGCTTTTTGCCGCAAAAAATTTTATAATCAGATTTGTCACCAACCCTTTCGAGGAGGATATCATGCCACAGCCCAAAAAACGCGTCAGCCTGATTTTGGCTGCCCTGTCCATTATCCTGTTAATCTCGGTTACCGCCGGTTCCGGGTATTTCCAGACAACCAGCGAAAAATACATGGCCGACACATTAAAAAAAGCCTCTATTACCTTTGCCGGGGCCCGGGCCATTAATGCCCTCGTATCCGTTGCCCAGAAGATTGAGACCGGCGGTTCCCTGAAGCTGCTCGGAACGGGAGGTTCGGCTTCTCTTGCGCCTTTTGAATGGTTGGACCCGCTAAACGACCTGGTGGAACGTTTTTCCCTGGTCATGCTGGTCTGCTGCGTGGCCATGGGGATCCTGCTGTTTTTAAACCAGAGTATGCCCTGGTTCGGCTTGACGGTGCTGCTGCCGGCTTCGGTCCTGCTGTTGCTGATGTCTCTGGGGATACGAAAAAGCCGGCTGGGAAGCGGGCGTCGATTGTTCAGAACCGGTTACAAGCTCCTGATCATCACCGCCATCGCGACAATAATGGTGCCGGTGATGGCGGCGGTGAACTTTTGGGTCTACTCGTTCTTTCTGGAGCCGTCATATGAAACGGCTTCAATTTCCATGGACGACACCCGAAAGACCCTTTCGGCCTTAAAACCGGAAGGCGGCCTAATGGATACGGTTGAAAAATTACAGCAGCAGGTCAGCTCATTGAAAGGAAAGACAGAAAGGGTGATCGACCACATGCTTGACCTGATCACCGTGTTTCTGATTCAGACCATCCTGCTGCCACTGGTGATGTTCTGGCTGGTCACCAGGCTCATCTCATATATTGCCGCCGGTAAGGCACCACTGCCGGCGGAATCGTTTTTTTCCGATGCAGCCGTTTAAATATGGGTTCAAGATTCAAGATTCAAGATTTGAGGTTTGAGGTTTGAGGTTCAGGGTTCGGGGTTCGAGATGACGCTGTAGGGGCACGGCGTGCCGTGCCCGATTGCGAATCACATCGATTCAAGGCAACCCTGCGGGTCGCCCATAGGCATTCGCGAGCATGTTGCAACAGATCAGATGGTGCCGATCGTGTCTTTACTAACCCAACCCACCTTATCCTTTCCGAACCGGATACGGTAAAAATCATTTCTTTGCTGCTCGATGGTCACCCGGCTTCCGGCGTGCAGCACAAACAATTCCGTAGACGGGTCTGAAAGCCCCGATTTGGCGGATATGGACTCGGACAAAACAACGCCCTGGCGGCTATTCTGATCAAAATAGAAATTGCCGGAAGCCGTCAGGGCAAAAAGAAGGAAAAATAACAGGGCACCATAACGAACAAATGCCGGCACATTTAATGACAGGTGTTTTTTGACAAACATCACGAGACAGAAGATCAGGCCGAATGCTGCCGCCAGAAAGATCACCGTCTTTCGACCCAGCCAGTAGCGCCAGAAAAAAAGCATCTGCGGCAGTGAAACCAGGTCCGGTGCCTTATCTTTCACCCGGGTGCGGGCATATTCCAGATTAAACCGCAAATCCGGGTCATTGGGCATCAGGCGGAACGCTTTTTCATACCACAAAACAGCCCGGCCGATATCCCCTGCCTTAAAACAGGCATTGGCAATGTTATAGTACAGCTTGCCGTTGACAATGCCCTCTTGTGCGATGGAAAGAAAACCATCGGCCGCGGCCTGATAATGCCCCTGCTCATAATCTTTTACGGCGTCCAGAAACACGCGCGCCCGCTCCTGGGCCAAAGCCGTATACGGCAGAAGCATAACGGTCAACAGCAGAAAAATCGTTACCATCCTGATGGGCTTATTCATGGCATGATCCTCCTTATCAACCGTCCTGTTGATGCCAGTGCCCTGTCAAAAAAATCGGTATTAACGTCCCGGCCGCCGTAACGGGCCTGCTCAATTTCCTCGAGCAGCCGGCAGATCTCATCCGTCAGCGATTGGTCACAACCGTTATCCAAAAGCACCTGCCGGGCTTCACGGTAGGTCAGGGACTCGCCCCTTCTGCCCGCCCTGGCGTAAACCGCGTAAACGACCGCCTTGAACAAATGATCCAGACGGGTCTCAGGGGCTAATTTATCCTGTCCGGCCGATTTCAAAGCGGTTTTCGATTTTCTGGACATCAGGGTTGTATCGTCTATCTGCCGCCGGATCCGGGTTATCATGACCGCAGCCAGAAAGTACAGCAGAAACGGGCCACCGACCAGAAGGATAAAAACGTTCAGCGGGACAGGTCCCTGATGATTCAGTGCCGAAAGGTCCTGTTGAATCGGAAAAATGTCATGGCCAGTGAATTCAACCGCCTGCTTGCGCACGGGCAGGGGGAGATGCTCTTGCTTGCCGGTGTTTGTCCCGGTGAGATCTACCGTCTGACTTTTGTCGGAAGGGTTGACCGTTACTTCGATAGGCACCGTGGAAATGGTAATATAGGATTTACGGCTGACGTCAAAATAGGTCAGTGAAAAAGGACCGACGGTATAAGATCCGGGTGTCAGGGCCACCAGTGCCGCCGGGAACCGTTTCTTGCCGGACACGCCGGCATCACTGGCGGCGATATCTTCAACCGGCGCGTCTTCATATATTTTAAAGGCATCCGGGAGATTGAACCCGGGATTTGATGCCGACTGGATGTTGCCCCGGCCGCTGATAATGATGGCCATATTGGCGGATTCACCTTCGACAAGGGTTGTCTGATCTATTTCAGCTGAAATGGCGAACTCTCCCACCAGGCCGGAGAAGGGGTCTTTACCGGTATATTCCGGCAGAGGCCGGACCGTCACTTTAACGGGATCGGCGGTCAGTCGCCGGGACTCGAGATTAAGTCCCCTTCCTAAAAAAGGATCATTAAAAAAAGAGTCAAACATGGACCGGCCCCGGGACGTTTTGCGGGAAACCACATCGCAGGAAATCACGGCCGGGCCGATGGCCTGCTCCCCGGCCTGCTCCGGCGTCAACACATAAACGATTTCGGTCACGTCGAACCGCCGACCGCCCACTACTCTTGAATAACTCCGGTTATCCTCCAGTTGCTCCGCCGAAAACCCGGGAAATTTCGGGGCCAGGGTAAGGCTGGCATTGGTGATACGGACAGCATTGTACAGGCTCAACCGGCAGGTGATCTGTTCGCCCAGCCAGGGTGAGTCATCCGAGACCGACAGCCGGATGAAAATGTCGGCGTCTTTTGGGCCACTGTCCGTTTGCGGGCTGTCGGAAACTTCGATGGTAATCATTTCGGTGTAAAGCGTCTTATGGCCGATCGTCACCGGCAGGGCCGGGATCACCAGCGGTCCTTTTTTTAACGGTATCAGGGAATAGGTATATTCGGTCCTGCTGGACACATTGCCGTTAATGATGTTGTAGGACGAGGAAGTGCCCCTGGAGGCCACCTGGAAATCGCGTATGCCGGCGACATTGACCTCTCCTTTACTCCCTTCTACGGTAACCGTCAGGGTCAGACTTTCGCCGC
This sequence comes from Desulfosudaceae bacterium, assembly GCA_963674745.2. Taxonomy (GTDB): domain Bacteria; phylum Desulfobacterota; class Desulfobacteria; order Desulfobacterales; family Desulfosudaceae; genus JBFMDX01. The sequence goes on from CAXXDV010000003.1 coordinate 2,195,154, forward strand.
CAACCACACGGGTCCTGTCGACCGTGGCGCTGACACTGGCGGCCCGGACCGGGGCAGCCGCAACCGTCACCCATAGCAGTAACGTTATTATTATGGCAAGGCGCTTCACCAGTCCTGTTCAACCTCCCGTTTGTGATAGTCGGGCATCAAGATAGCCGATCCCGGGATATCCTGCAACCGGTCCAGCCGCTTTTGCCCATGGTCGGGCAAACGTGACAACGCCCCTTTCTGCCCCTTTTGCTGATCGTCCTGATTGGCCGCTTGCCCGGCTGCCTGCTGTTGCTGCTGTTCCCGGTCTTCTTCACGCTTTTTCGCAGCGCTGTCACCCTGTTCATCCGGTTGTTTCTTTCCGGCTGCGGAAGATTTTTTCTGTTGCTGTTCATCCTTTGTTTGGTCGGTGCTATTGTCTTTGGACGTCTGACCGCTGTCCTGCTTCTGCTGTTGATCGCCCCGGGCCTGGTCCTGATTCTGGCCCTGCTGTTTCTGATCGCTTTGCTGCTGTTGATCGCTCTGCTGCTGCTGATCGCTTTGCTGCTGCTGCTGTTTTTTCTGCTCTTCAAGTGCTTTTTTGGCCAGGGCCAGATTTTCTTCGGCTTCCTTGTCGGCCTTATCGATATCCAGGGTCTTCTGGTAAGCGTCAATCGCGTTTTTAAAATCACGCTGCCGGAAGTAAGCATTACCCAGATTGTACCAGGCGTCTTTTTTCAAAGACTTATCCGGTTGCGCGTTATCCTTGAGCAGTTCCAGGGCCCTTTTATAATTACCGGCCGCTTCGTCATATTTTTCCGCCTTGTAATAAGCGTTACCGATATTATAATACAGCTCACCATTGTCAGGGTCGGCCAGTTGCGCGTCGATAAAGTGTTTGAGGGCTTTTTCATACGCTCCGCCATCATAAGCCGTCCGCCCCTTTTCCACATCATTGTAGACGTTGCCCGCCCGGGCATCCGGCGTGCCGATTCCGAGTATCAGTAAAACCAGCAGCGTCGTCACCATCCGGCCTCTTGGGATCAGCATTTCTACTGCCAGAAAAACCAGGGCCAGGGCCAGGAACCATTGAAAACGGTCTTCTAAAATTTTTTTCCTGCCGCTTTCGAGGGTGGTCTGCTCCATTGTTTTCCTGATTTTATCTTTGTAAATCATCTCCAGGTCCATGTCACCGGCCACTGAACGGACATAAATCCCGCCGGTGACGGCCGCCATCTGCCGCAGGGTTTCCTCGTCCAGTCGGGTGAGCACGATTTTCCCGTCCCGGTTTTTCGTAAATCCCCCGCTGTTCTCAGGAACCGGTGCGCCCTGGTCGTTGCCGACACCGATGCAGAATATCTTGATATTCTTTTCAGCCGCCTTGCGGGCGGCCTCAACCGGGTCGGGACCGCTGGTCTGCTCACCGTCGGTGATCAGAATAATCGCCTTGTCGGAAGTATCGGCTTCATTAAAACCGGAAACAGCCGTCATCACCGCATCACCCAGATTGGTACCGCCCACCGGCAGCATGTCCGGCGACAGGGATTCCAGGAACAGGTGAAAAGCGCTGTAATCCATTGTCAGGGGGCACTGCATAAAGGCGCTTCCGGCAAATGCCACCAGCCCGATACGGTCTCCGGTCAGCATGCCCAGAAGGTCGATAATTTCATATTTGGCCCGGGTCAACCGGGTGGGCTTAATGTCCTCAGCCAGCATGCTCCGGGAACAGTCCAGGGCCACGACGATATCAACCCCTTTGCGTTCGATCTTTTCCCAACGAAAACCGTAACGCGGACCGGCCAGCGCGATCAGGGCCATGGCCGCGGCCAGAACCAGCAGGATCGCGCCGATTGTTCTCCGGAAAGGAGAGGCCTCGGCAATCAGCCGGGTCAGCCCTTCACCGCCGGCAAATCCGGTCAAAATTTTATTTCGCCGGGATATACCCCAGTAAACCGCCAGCAGCAAGGGTAAAACCGCCCATAAGAACAAGAGCATATAAGGATAGGCAAAAGTCACGGTACCTCCAGGTAAACCGTATTTTCCAGCACGATCCGCATGACCAGCAACAACAGGGCCAGCGATACCAGCCACGGATACAGGTCATTATAAACCGCATAAACATTCGATTTGGCTTCGGTTTTTTCCATGTCATCAATGGTGTCATAAATCCGTTTCAAGGCTTCTGTGCTTTTAGCGTTGAAATAAAGGCCGCCGGTCTTCTGGGCGATGTCTTTTAAGGCCGCTTCGTCCATATCGACTATGCCATATTCATAATGAGGGATCGGGCGTTCGATCAGAAACGGTACCTTTTTCCCGGCCGTGCCGACGCCGATGGTGTAAATTTTAACCCCCTGCTCGGCGGCAAAGGCGGTGGCGTCTGTCGGCGACAGCTCACCGGTGTTACTATCACCATCGGTCAGCAGAATAATCACATTGGATTTGCTTTCAATGTCCCGCAGGCGTTTTAATGAAATGCCGATGGCATCACCGATGGCGGTACTCTGGCCGGCGGCACCGATCCGCAATCGGTCCAGAATGAATTCAACGGTGCTGTAATCCCGGGTCAAAGGCACCTGGGTATAGGCGTTGGTGCCGAAAACAACCATGCCGATACGGTCGCCGTTTCTTCCGGCGATAAACTCGGACACCACGCTTTTCACCGCCTCCAGCCGGTTGACCATTTCGCCTTTGAGCTTAAAGTCAATGGCGGCCATACTGCCGGAAAGGTCAACCGCCAGTATGATGTTGATGCCCTCGGTAATGGTTTCAACTTTCTTTTCCCCCCACTGGGGACGACAGAGCCCGACGACCATGGCAGTAAAGGCAAGTCCCGAAAGCATGGGGATAATCCAGCGGGTTTTCACCCGGAATGAAACCGGCATACGGCTGATCGAAATCGTCTCGGAAACCGCCAGCGACGGCTGTCGGTCCCGGCGCTTTTTCCAGTAATAAGCCGCCGGCAGCAGAATCAGCAACAGCGCGAACCATGGATCGGCAAAGCGGAACATCAGTGTTCACCCCCGGTTTCCGCGGTTGCGTCCACCGCTTTGTAGTGGTTGACAATATTTTTAACCAACCCCAGATGCCCCATCATGTCGGCCGTATCAGGTAATACCCGGGCGAACTTGACCCGGTCACCGAAGGTCAGAAACTTTTTAATACCGGCCCGGTTTTCCCGATCAAATTCCAGGCGCCCCAGACAGGGCAGAAGCTCTTCGGTGGTCATCTCCATCGCGTCTATGTCAAACCGCCGCTCCAGGTAACGACGGAAAATGGCCGACAGGCGGAAATAAAAAACGGCCGGTTGATCGGGCGGGGTGGTTTCAAGCAATGCCAGGTCATCCAGGGCTTCGGCTTCCGGTGTCTTGAATACCGTGGCAGACACATGCGGCATATCTTTGTCCCGCATTTTTTTCCGGCGGCGGATGAGCCACCACAGCCCTGAGGCTGCGATCAATAACGCCACACCTCCTGCTATCCAGTAATATATGGCCGGATTGACACCGACCTGCACCGGATCACGAATATCATGAATATCCGTGGCCCCGGCAGAGGCCGGCTGAGCGGTCATAGCGGAACCCGGGGGCACGACCGTGGCCGGCTGACCGGTTATGCCGGAACCCTGGAGCACGGCGCCGGACGCCGGAGGGCCGGTTGTTGCCGCCGAAACGGCCATACAGAGACCGAAAACAACAGCCGCTGTCAAAAGAAGTTTTTTTATACCGGACAAAACCATTTTAAACATTTATCGAATCCGCCTTTCCCGCATGCGGAAATAAGCGGTCAGGGCATCGGCCACGTGGGTTTCCCGACCGGCGGCCGTATCCGCCGAAAGCGTCATGCAATCGATATCACTTTTTTTCAGCATATCAAAAACAGCCTGCCGTTTTTCCGTTTTGATCCCGGCCAGCGCCCGGCGGCCGGCAGCCGACGAAGCATCAAAGACCACCTTTTGGCCGGTTTCCAGATCCCGCATATGAATAAGGCCGCCCGTCGGCGGCTCCAGGTCGCCCTTATCGGAGACGAACAGGCTGACCAGTTCATGCCGCCGCGAAACCGTACGCAACCCCCTGGCACTGTCATGGGCAAAAAAATCGGAAATCAGAAACGCCACTGTTTTCCTGGGGCAGACATTGCCCAGATAGGTCAGGGCCGCCTGGATATCGGTACCTTCATGTTCGGGACGATAGGTAAAGATTTCCCTGATCAGCCGCCATATATGAGCCGATCCTTTTTTGGGGGGAATGTATTTTTCCACCCGGTCACTGAACAGGATAGCCCCGACGCGGTCATTGTTCCTGATGGCGTTGAAAGCCAGAATGGCGGCGGCCTCAGCAGCCAGGTCCCGCTTGCGGACACCGGTGGTGCCGAAAGACATGGATCCGCTGACATCGATCAGCAGCATCACCACCAGTTCTCTTTCTTCCCGGTAAAGCTTGATAAAGGGCCGGCCCATGCGGGCCGAGACATTCCAGTCGATGCTCTTGACATCATCACCGATGGCGTATTCCCGGACTTCTTCAAACTCGATCCCGGAACCGCGGAACACCGAGCGGTAGTTGCCGGCCATGACGGCATCGACCATCCGGCCGCTCTTGATGTGGATCCGTTTTATTTTTTTTATGACTTCAGGCGAAAACATTGGTCAGATACCCGGTCAGCAGGATTGTCAGGGAACTTCCACGCCGTCAAAAATATGACCGATAATATCGTCGGTGGTCAAATCCTCGGCTTCGGCTTCGTAGGTCAGGATGATCCGATGCCGCAGAATTTCAGGAGCGATGGATTTTATGTCCTGGGGCGTGACATAGGCCCTGCCATGAAGAAAGGCGTAGGCCCTGGCGGCCAGGCTCAGGTAAATGGTGGCCCGGGGAGAGGCGCCATAGCGGATATACGGGGCCACATCGATCTTATAATCAGCCGGGTTGCGGGTGGCGAAGATCAAATCCACGATATAATCCCGCAATTTCTCCTCCATATAGATATCCTTGACCAGTTGGACAAGGCTGTTCAGCTCTTCAGGACGGAGAATGCGGTTGACCGCGGCTTCCTGTTCGAACCCCACCCGGCGCATGATCTCCTTTTCTTCATCCCGGCTGGAATAATTAACCGTTACCTTGAGCATGAACCGGTCCACCTGGGCCTCCGGAAGCGGATAGGTACCTTCCTGTTCAATGGGGTTCTGGGTGGCCAATACCAGAAACGGATCATCCAGCTTAAAGGTATTATCCCCGATGGTAACCTGCCGTTCCTGCATGGCCTCGAGCAGGGCGGACTGCACTTTGGACGGTGCCCGGTTGATCTCGTCGGCCAGAATGATATTGTTGAATACAGGCCCTTTTTTAATGGTAAAGTCGCCGGTCTTGGGGAGATAAACCTCGGTACCGATCAAATCCGCCGGAAGCAGGTCCGGCGTGAACTGAATCCGTTTAAAAGAGGCATCCACCGTTCCGGCCAGGGCCTTGACGGCACTGGTTTTGGCCAGTCCCGGCACCCCTTCTATCAGAATATGCCCCTTGGTGAACAGCCCGATCAATAACCCGTCGATCATATCGTTCTGGCCCACAATCACCCGGGCGATTTCCTGACGGATACTGCTGACAAGGGAATGGGCCTCTTCAACCCGGCTTTTCAATTCTTCGACAGTCACGGCTCCTCCTTCTATTCAGTCATTCTTTATCAAATCAACCCCTTAGAAACAACCCGGTTCAAACAATAAGACCGGTGCCGGGGCTTGTCAAGTCATGGGATTCCTGTTGCGACAGGAACCCCATGACACAGAAATTCAGCCGTTAACCGGTTTGTCGATAACGTGTGCCTGCCCGGATTCCTTTTTGAAAAGGTTCACCGTACGTTCCCAATAATCACGGATCTTTTGGGCCGTGTCTTTTTCGCCGGTTTTACTCATCAGGCCATTTATATCATCCTCAAGTTGCTTAATCCTGCTGTCGTTTTCCCGGCCGAGAAGCTCACGATAAAGTTCCAGCTGGGCCCTGGCAATTTTCAAATTTTCCCGGGCAGCCGTTTCATTACCTTCGGCAGCCATCCGTTCAGCTAAACGCAAGGCCTGCTGAACCTGCACCAGGGGCGCGTCGGTCGGATTGGCCACAAACTCAACCCCTCTGGACTGGGCCAGGAGCAACTGGTTCAGGGCGGCTTCGGGGTTTTCAATCAGCGCGGCGGCCCGGTTCATTTTCCGTTCAATATAGTTCAAATCCGCCAGGACAGCCGTATTGATAACTTCCGTTCTGTCCATACGCAGTCCTTTTAAATCAGCCTCGTCCTTTTTGGCTTTTATGATCGGCTCGACAACTTCCATTGCGATCATCCCCTGATACAAGGGAATGCGATCGTCCTGGACCTTGTCCATCTCGCGATAAATTTCTTTTCCCTTGGCATCCTTAACAATGGTCGTCACTGTCGTTACGGGCAGCAGGTCCCTGACCAGTTTAACCAGTTTTTGAGCATTTTCCAGTTCATTTACGGCCCCCCGGGTATTTTGATCAAACAGTTTTTGCACGGCCGCGTTGATATGTTTCACGACATGCGATGTCAGCAGAGAAGCCTGGTTTAAATCCGCTTCCGACAGTTGGCCTTCGGTTCGTCGTTCGACCACCGTCTGATAGGTGCTTCCGCTACCGGTCGTAATTGTTGATTTCGCTTTTTGGGGCCTGTCGGCAATCCTGGTTGCCGCAGCAAAGGCTTTGCCGCCCCCTGCGATGGACAGCACCAGGGCCAGTACAAGAGCGGTTCGCGCCCATTTTTCCCTGTAAAAAAAAGTAACCGTTTTCATGGCTTATTCCTCCTTTTAATCTGCCGATTTAAAATCGCAATTGTTATTGAAGGATCGATTTTACCGTCCCCAACAGATCATCAAGATCAAACGGTTTATCAAACATGGCGGCGGCGCCTAATGCCGCCGCCATGTCGTGGGTTTCATCGTCCCCGAAGGCGGTAATCAATATCATTGGGGGAAAGGTTTTCTGTCTGGGTTTGCCTTCCAGTACCTCCATTCCGGAAATACCAGGCATACGGATATCGGAAATGATCAGATCAAACTGCTCGGGGCCGAGTTCTTCAGGTAACAAAAAATCGGCCAGATGGGTCAGCATGGCCATACCATCCGGACATGCCACAACGTCGTATCCGCAATTACGCAACGCCTGGGCCAGCAAACGCCTCATCTCTTTATCATCTTCAGCCAATAGGACACGAAATTGGGTGTTGTCATCCCGGTTAACCCTTTGTGCATTCATCGCCACACCTCCATTTTGTATTAATTGCCCCGGTCATTTATGCCATGGCAATTATCAAATTTCGTGCCAACATAAATTATACTTTAAAATCAATATGTTGATCCTTTTAAAGGAAACAAGGGTGGCTCATTGTGGGTAAAAAATACCCGATCAAGAAGGCTGGGGTGGAAAAAAATACCCACCATTAAAGGGGCAAAAGACAGCTCGAATACACTTTTTAAAATTTTAACCCGAGTGGCTACGATGGGCTGTCGAGCGGGAGAAAAACAGTGAAACAGGCGCCCTTCCCGGATCGGTTTTCCGCCTCAATCCATCCCCCATGCTCCTGGATGATGCCATATGCAATGGAAAGTCCCAGGCCGGTTCCCTCGCCCACATCCTTGGTCGTGAAAAAAGGTTCAAACAGGTGAGAAAGATGTTCCAACGATATACCGGGGCCTTCATCTTGAACATGGATTGCCAGATATGACTTTTCATCCATATCCGCTTCCGGATGCTGCTTTTTCTCTTCGGCCAGCACCACCTCCAGGCAGCCGCCGGCAGCCATGGCCTGAATCCCGTTTAAAACCAGGTTGGTCAGCACCTGCTGAATCTGTAGCACGTCAACTGAAACAGATGATATTTGGCCCTGCCTGATGATTTTAAAGACGACTTTTGACTTATCCGCAGCCTCCCTCAACATATCCAGCACCTGATTTACAATGACTTCCATATCCTGAAGAGACCGTTTCGGTTTTCTGCGCCGGGCAAAGGCCAGCAGATTGTTCACAATTTTTGTGATACGCTGCGCCTGCTCATCAATAATATTAGAAAATTCAATAACTTCAACAGACCCAAGCGCACCGGAGCGAATCTGTTTGGCCCGTCCGGAAATGACATTCAAGGGTGTTCCCAGTTCATGGGCCATACCGGCGGACAGCCGGCCAAGCACTGCCAGCCGTTCAGAATGGCGCAACTGCTCCATGGCCTCGATACGCCGTTCATTTTCCAGGCGTACCGCCTCCCGGCTGGCAGACAGATCCCTGCACATGGAATTCAGTGTCTGCCCGAGCGTGGCGAACTCATCGTGCCCCTTGACCACCAGGTCCGGAGCCAGGTCCCCCTGCCCTATTTTCCGTGATTTCTCAATAAACTGCATCAACGGACGATTTATCCAGTGACGGAAATGGAACCATAGAAGTCCGCCGGCCGCCAGCATGATCATTAGCCCTGTTATCAAATGATACCGCAGGGTATTTCTGGTGTAAGCCGTCAGGGGCATTAATGACTCACAAAGCTCTATGGCACCCTGAAAATCATCACCTGTTTTAACCGGTACATAGGTAAGGCGGCAGGGTGATTGTTCCCCGCTTTTAACAACCAGGGATATGGAACGGCCCTGTAAAACCGGCTTGAGTCTTTCCGGAGGGGCTATGGGCACATGGGATCCGTTCACCGAAGGCGTCAGGTTTACCCAGCGAATACTGATACTTTCCGCCTTTGAATTGGCGTCACGAATGAGTGCGACGGCTTTCTCCGGGCCCGAGTGTTTCCAGGCATGCCCGACCATGCCGGACATGGCCTCTCCAAGAATCTGTGCGTCCTTTATCATATCATTATGAAAAAGTTTGGTTTCACGATGGTAACTGAAATAGCCGGCGCCAGCCAGGATGAACACGAGCAGGACAATTAAAAAAGCGTATATTTTATAAAAAAGTTTCATGTGTTTCCCGTTCCAACCATAGGTTAACCCGAAACACACCCGGGGTGATCAGATCATCTCAGGGACTGTGCTCAATTGCCGGGCATATAAATCACCCACCAGAGGGTAATGATCCACAGCAGCACAAAAATCTGCAACGGCCTGTCCCTTAAAAGAACGGAAACAGGCGAGCAGTCATCGACCGGTTTGGGTTTGATCCGTAGATACCGGAAAAGGCCCGGGGCCACCCAGACAAAGGTCAGGTAAAGGTACGGTGCGTTGTGCTCCCGGATCACAGCCGGCCAAAGGGTATAGGCCAGATAACCCGCCAGGCAGGCCAGGGCCAGAAGATACACTGCCAGTCCGGAAAAGAGGTGTTTATCATGCGTGGCCACCCCGCCCATAATTTCACACCGGCGTTTTGAAACGGACAGGAATAGGGCCAGCAGGAAAGTCAACCCCGCCAGCCAGCATGAAACCGGAACATCGATTATCGCGGCACCGGCAAAAACGCGCAGGACAAATCCCATGGCCACGCTGACGGCATTAATACCCGGTATTTTTTGAAGCTTAAAAGAATAAAGCAGGTTTAGAACGATATAAAGCCCAACAACCAGGCAATATTCCAGTCGAAACACCAGCAGGCAGAACAGGCCGGTCATGGCCAGCAAAAGAAGACAAAATACCACTGCCTCGTGAATACTGACCGTGCCTTCCGCTATCGGCCGGGCACGCTTAACCGGATGAGCCGCGTCTTTTTTTCTGTCCGCGATATCGTTTACCACATAGACAACGCTGGCCGCCATGCAGAATCCAACAAAACCCATGAAAACCATCGCCAGGGGCATCAAATCGGTCAGCCGATGGGCAAAAAACAGGGGCACAAAAACAAAACCGTTTTTGATGTAATGGCTTGGCCGGGCCAGTAAAATGAACCGTTTCGTTTTTGCCCGGAACGTCTGGCCGTGTTTTAATTGCTGGTTGATAAATTGCCCCCATTGCCTGTTGTTACAAGAAGCTATATAGTAGAGAGAATCTAACGCTTTTTCAAGCCTGATGGTTTTAAAACAAGTTTGACGCTTCGGGGAAAGGCTTGGCATGCAGCAAAACATCGTAAACGCGTTGCGCGGATACCGCCAGACGGCAGAAACCATCCGCCGGCTTCTGTTGTACAGGCAGATGGCATTTCACAAGCTGACCGGCATCCCCGTCAACCTGGCGGCCTATCTCCTCAACCGGCCGCCGCCCTGCCCGCCGCCGGTGCTCCAGTTGGACATCACCGACATGTGCAACCTCAAATGTCCGGGATGCCTGACGGGTATGGGGTATAACCGGGGAAGGCAGGGCATGATGTCTTTTGAGGTCTTTCAGACCTTGATAGACGAAGCCGCCCGCTCCACGGCGCTGGTGGTGCTTTACAACTCCGGTGAACCGCTGCTTCATCCGGATGCGCCGAAAATGATCCGCTACCTTTCTCAAAACCGTATTGCATCCATCATCAGCACCAACGGTCATTTCATCAATTCCCGCCGGCAGGCGGAAGCACTTGTAGAAGCCGGCCTGTCGGTCATGGTGGTGTCACTTTCCGGCGCCACCCAGGCGACATATGAACGATATCATCGGGGAGGACGACTCGGCCAGGTCCTTGAAGGCGTCCGGTTAATAAGAGACGCCAGGGCTCGCCTGCAGAGAAGAACCCCGATCATCATTTTCCGGTTTCTGATCATGGATCATAACATAAACGAAACAGCGGCCATGAAATCGCTGGCCAAAAACGCCGGCTGCGACTGGTTTGAATTCAGAAAAGTAAACTGGCAGGCGCGCCTGGTCGAGAGACCGTCAGACATTTCGGGCCATGGCATGGGGCCGCCGAACCGGGAACGACCCGGGCGCTGCCTGTGGCCCTGGTTGATCTCCGTTGTCAACTGGAACGGGGATGTCTACCCCTGCTGTTTCTACCGGCTGAACCTGCCGGACATGGGCAACACCATTACCGGTAAAGGGATAAAATCGATCTGGAAAAACAAAGCCTACAACCTGTTCCGGAGAAAAATGAGAACCGGCCGCAACCGGCCGGCGGCCTGTCTTGAATGCCCGGCGGAAACAGGGTTTCAAACCCGGTTCAGCCGCCAGGACAGGACCGTATATGTTTATCCCAGGAGCACCGGAACCACCCCTGACAGGTAATAATGGTTATACGACATTACTATCTATAAAAGGTGGTTAAGTGGTTATGTGGTTATGTGATTATGTGGTTATGTGAATATGGTCGGGTGATAATGTTGCGGAAGGCTTTAGCCTTCCAGAGCTAAGGGCAGGTTCAGGTACCAGATGTTTGGGCAGTAGTGCAGCAACAACGTCAATCAAATTTCCTGATCACTGCCATGACCGGTTTTGTCAAAAGCGCCGCCAGCAAGCTGATCAGGGCCAGGAGGCTGTAATTACCCAGTGGGATATGCTGCAGCAGAAAAGGGCCGCGGCGGGCTTCCAGCAAAAAAAGCAACGGCGAGGCACGCCAGTTAAAATAGATACGGTTATCCGATATAATGGAAACGCCTCTTTCCAGATAATGCTGTTTGATTAAATAATAAAACGAAATCGGTTCTCCCAGGCAGAAATAAATCTGCTGGACAATGCAAGCCAGAAAAAACAAGGCCCACAGACGGCGACCCCACCTTCCAGATTCTTGTTGGTGGTCCGTAACAGCCTGTTCGGATAAAAAAGTCGCAACCGGCAGCAACAGAAAGGGCACAACCGGCATCAGGTATCTCGGCCCCAGGCAGAACCCGCCGTGCCAGTCACTTCGGCAGGCGAGAAACACCCAATGAAACACGATTGTGTTGGCCAGCACCCAGGACAGGAGCCGATTAGTGACATGAAGGCGGCGCCACCATATAAGGCAAACGAGAACGATCGGGCAATACCATAATAGCCCTTTTCCGGGACTGACCAGAAGACCGGACAGCCCTTCCCAGGGCGAAACAAATGTGCCGTAAGTAACAGGAGAGATCAACCGCCCGGTTTTCAGAATATGACCGAACCGGGCGTAGTTCAACCAGCAGAAAACAGCAGCAAAAACAGAAAATCCACCGGTAAATACCAGGGCAGCCGCCAGCCCTTTTTTTATCCGCCTCATCCCCTTGCCTGTTTTAACGCTGGGATAAACACCATACACAAGAAAAAAGGGTACAAAAAGAACGGCCCTTAGATGAACAAAAAAGCCCAGGCCGATAAACAAACCAGCCCCTGCTAACCACAAATATCCCTTCATTTCTTCGCCATCAGAGGCGGCATTGCGCATGAGGCAGTAAAAAGAAATCAGCGTCCAGAGCATGGTCAACGGCTCTCTAAACATGGTCCCGGAATAACTCCAAAAAGGCGTCGCCAGGGCCAGGAGTAGCGTAGTAGTCAGTGCGACGGAAAGGGAGGGGACAAGCTGTCGGACAATAAAAAAGAACACCACCATTACAAACGCGCTGACAAGCGGTGTAAAAAAAGAGACGAGAAAACGCAGGGCATGTTTTTCCGGATATTCCGGTAGGGTTTCATGAATGTAGTCTTTCAACGAATCCCCACTGACCGCAAAACTGATCGGAATACTAAAGGTCTCCGTTTCAAACCATCGGGACCGGTTAATCTTCATGGCCAGCTTGATCATCGGGACCATTAATATGGATTGACCCGGTGCGTAACCTGTATAAAGTTGACCGTCGAGCCCGCGGGCGACACCGAATCCCCGCCATGCGGCCAGATCATATTTCAGGGCCATGGAACCGTTTGCTGCCAGCGCCTCACCGGTTCGAAAGATAATTTCCCCATCGGGACTTCGTATCCCGCCATAGGCCATCAAACAATACGCCCCTATGCAAAACGTAAAAAGCAGTAACGCCCCGGCCATCTGTCTGTATCGTACAGAACTCATGAATGGATGATCTCTTATGACTTGATTAAAGCCATAGTATTACCGGAAACCCTTGGTTGTCTATCCTTTTTAGTATCACGTATTAAGGGCACCTCTAAAAATTGCCTTTTGGCCCGATCTCGGCGTTGTGCTCAAATTTTAATCCTCGAAATACGTCTATGTATTCCTCCGGTTAAAATTTTCGCACGCCTTGACCTCGAACCAAAATTCTAATTTTTAGAGATACCCTGAAGTTTATACGATTTGACAAACCCTCCGACTGGCTGTAAAAAGTAGAATGATTTGCCCGGCGACACACTTGCCATGATTTGCCGGATAACGGAAACCGACAACAAAAATATAGGGTGTTTCTAAAAATTGGAACCTGAGCACAATCCCGACATCGGGCAAAAGGGATTTTTTAGAGGTGCCCTGAAGAGAGCGTTCATGAAAAAATCAGTTGGATTGTATATTTTAGCTTTTTTTATGTGCCACATATTTGCCTGTTCTGATGAAAACAGGGATATTAAACTTGACACCACCGATAAAAAATTCAGCTATGTCATGGGCTATGAAGCAGTTGGCGTGATCGACAATCTTGAAGCCGTAGCCATCGACAAAGACGCTTTCATAAAAGGCATCAGGGATGCTTTTGATAATGAACTGCCTCTTTTGACCCAGCAGGAAGGCCTGGAAATCAAGGCGCTGGTCTTTGAAAAGGAGCGCGCCCTTAAAAACCAGCAGATCATGAAAGACACGAAAAAAAATCTGGATGAGCAGAAGGCGTTCCTGGAGCACAATAAAACGCTGGACGGGATTGAGGCGACCGCCGGTGGGTTGCAATACAAAATACTTGAAAAAGGAGACGGCCCGCGGCCCTCACCAGAAAGTGCCGTCCGTCTTCACTCCCGGGCAAGGCTTCTGGATGGTACATTGGTTGAATCCCTGTCCACCCGGGACACATCTGTTGTTGTTCCGGTTAAAGGCAATCTGCCTTTCTGGGAAAAGGTACTCGCGGTCATGCCCGCAGGAAGCCGGTACCGTTTTTTTGTCCCCTCAGCCCTTGCCTATGGCGAGATGGGTAATTTCGTTGACGGCGGCCGCGTCGGCCCAAACCAGTTGATCATTATTGACATTGAATTGCTGGAGATTATCAAACCAGCAGGTTAATGAGTCAGATGACAACCACATCGGCTATAAATGGCAGGCGGCTGTGAAACGACCTCGACTATTTCTGACAAATATCGGCAAAAGACAGTACGAATTTTCGTTAATCACGCCGCCCCTCGGCATTATGTACCTGGCGGCTTATATCCGGTCCCGGTTCGATGCCGATATCATGCTGGTCAATCAAAAGGTCGCCGGCTATTCCAATGACCAGCTCATCAGTAAAGCGATTGAATTCAAAGCGGATATAATCGGCTTAAGCGTGTTGACGCCCACTGCGCACAATCTTCCCTACCTGACCCGCATACTGAAAAAAATGATGCCCCGGGCACTGGTCATTATCGGTGGCCCTCATGTGTCTGCCTTTGAGGCGAGGTCACTTGAAAACAACATGGCCGACATCGCCGTTCCCAGAGAGGGTGAACTGGCCCTGGAGCAGATCGTGCGGGCTTATCTGGAAGGCGACTCTAACGCCTTTGAAGCAATACCGGGAATATTCCGACGATGCCCGGACGGTCAGGTTATCACCAATCCGGGCAGCATCCCTTTTATCAAGGATATTGATTCACTGCCGCCACCGGCCTACGACCTGATAGACCTTAAACCATACTGGAAAACACAGTCCATGCCGCCGCTGCCGCACCGGAGATACGCCTCCCTTTTTTCCAGCCGCGGATGCCCCTACCATTGCATTTACTGTCACAGGGTCTTCGGAGATGCCTTCCGCAGCCATTCAGCCGAGCGCATTGCCGATGAAATGGCCTGGCTGCAGAAAAAATTTAACGTCCGGGATTTCGAATTTCTGGATGATATTTTCAATCTGAATAAAAAACGAATACGGCGTTTGTCCGAACAGATTTCAAAAAAACAAATCAAAACAAAACTGGTCTTCCCCAACGGGGTTCGAACCGATATCCTTGATAAAGAAGATATTGACTTGCTTTTTCGTATGGGTATGTATTTCGCCAGTTTTGCCCTGGAGTCAGGATCGCCCCGGATTCAAAAGCAGATCGGCAAAAACCTGAATATCGACAAATATATCGAAAATGTGAATTACGCAGCCTCTCTGGGGGTCGTCTGCAACGGATTTGCCATGATGGGGTTCCCCACAGAGACCGAAGAAGATCTCCGGATGACAATAGATGTAACCTGCGGATCCCGACTCCACACGGTGTCTTTTTTTACCACCACCCCGTTTCCCAACACGGAAATGTATCGCCTGGCGCAGGAGAAATTCCCGGAACGATTACAGGGACTGGTCTATAATGACATGGAATATGCCGGCCTGGCCGTCAACCTGTCGGATGTGCCGGACCGGGTACTGTTTGCTTATCAGCGTCAGGCCAACAGACGCTTTTTCCTCAATCCCAATCGATTGGCCCGGTTAATAAAAGACTATCCTCAACCCTATAAATTGCCGCTCTACCTTCCGGTTTTTGCCCGTCGCGCCCTGAAAGGCCTTTATCGACACCGGCCTGAATGAACTATGGCTTAACAGATTTTTTTTACTGCCTTAGGGCAACGGCCTGATTTTGAACAATAACGCAAAAAAATTATCAGCCTCGCGTCAGCGCTCCTGATCCTGAAGACCGGCCACAACCGCAGGATAAATTTTACTGTAAATCGCTTTGGCCACCAGGTTATGACCGGCCGGAGACCAGTGATGGTCATCGTAATATAATGACGATGGGGCATGACCACTGGCACTGAGTACTGAAAAAATATCGATTCGTGGATTTTTCGACCAACCCGACAACTGGAACAATTTTCCTTCCAGGCACCAGGTCGGCGTAATAAAAAAAGTTTTAATACCGGATCGCCATGCGCATTTCTCAATTTCCTTTAAATTATTATAGCAATCCCAGAGAGAAGCGCGTTCCACTTTTTCTCGATATGTTTTGCTCTGGTCATAAAAGAATTTTTTGAACCCAAAATACAGGCCATACATGGTCTGGTAAAACTCGGATTTCAACAGAATCGGATGAGCCCGGAGAAAAAACCCGGAAAAAGACTGCCGGTGATTATTTCCGCCTTCCCCGTCGTTTTCTCCGTATTGGACGATCAGCATATCCGGATCGAACCCGAGGATATTTTCCTTTAAATAACGCAACTCCTGGAGCGAAGAATATCCGGGCACACCGGCGTTAATCACTTCAACCGTCCCCTGACCGAAGGCGGTATCAAACATCTGTTGTAATCGAGCAGGATAAGTGGATTCGTATGGACACCCCACGCCAAACGTACAGGAATTACCCAGGCAAAATATTTTGTATGCATTATTCGTTTTCTTTTCATACAAATCCGGCCCCCGGAACCCCTGGGCGTTAACCTCCGTCTGGGCACAAGACGGCGTCAGGCGCCAGAACCGGGTCGAATGAGGCTCAAAAAGGCCCAGTTCAACCGTCCTGTGGCCGACACCGATAAGGGGTTTTGGAAAATCAATATCGGAAACTCTCAAGCCGACTTCGCACAACACAAGGGCAATCAACAGAACCAAACAGACAGAACCTGTTTTTTTAATCATTCTCATACGCCCGCAACTGTTCAAAACATGAATATAAATGCTGTTCCTGCAGCCCCAGGGCGATCTTTCGCCACATATAAAAGCCGGTCAAACAAAGATTGCCTTCTGATTTTAACACGTATATAGTATTTTTCATTATTTTGAACGAAGGGGCAACACATTCCTCTTTTTTGAGAAAAACACCATGACGGGGAGAAATGAAATTATCCGGTTGACCATATTGATTACCGTCTATTCCGAAGAGACTGCGCTGCAACAGACAATTCAACGGCTGACACAAAATGACTGCGGCTACATTCACGAAATTCTCCTGGTTGTATCCCCCTTATCGTCTCTGAAGTGCCTGGAAATCTGCCGCAACCTGGCCGAAGAAAATACGCTGGTCAAATTTATGCTTCAAAAAAATGCCGGCGTGGGGCACGCGGTTCGGGAAGGATTCGCCGTCGCTAGCGGTGACTACATCACCCTTATGTCGGCTGATCTTGAGAATGATCCCGATACCGTCGATCGAATGGTCAGCCGGATCGAACAGACCGGCTGTCAGGCGGTTCTTGCCAATCGCTGGCTGAAAAACGGCGGGTTTCAAAACTATCACCCGCTGAAACTGGCCTTAAACTTTTGTTTTCAGCAGGTATTCAAACGCATATATGCCACCGATGTAGGCGATTTGACGTTTGGTTTCAAGACCTTGAAAAAAGACATGGTCGATGCCATCAACTGGGAAGGGACCTTCCATGAAATTTTCATTGAAACGACCTTGAAACCGTTGCTTCAGAATGCATCCATTTACCAGGTCCCCACGGTCTGGACGGGACGAAAAGAAGGGGTCAGTAAAAACAGTTTTTTTATTAATTGCCGATACGTCTGGCTGGCCGTCAAGCTGATCCGTCACATTCCGGCGCAACGAAAAAAAGCGCACGAGGCGACAGGAAAACCCGCCATTGCCGTTCCCCGGCGGGAACACAACGAACTGTAGCACATGCGGTTCCAACAAGACCGGTTGGCAAAAGACGGATCTTCAGGCATAGGAGTGCCGATGTGCATGTTACCCTGATTAACCCGCCGGCTCTTGTCGGGCGGTTTAATTATTCCGCTTTTACCCACCCGCCAATGGGACCGGCCTACCTGGCCGCCTGCCTGCGGCAGAAAGGGCACACGGTAAGCATTATTGACGCCGTAGGCGAGGCGATATCAGAGTTCGCTCCCTATCCGCCTTCAAACCGTTTCCTGGTACAGGGATTGCGATTTGATGACATTATCCACCGGATCCCCCCCGAGAACGCGCTTACCGGTATTTCCTGCATGTTTTCACATACCTGGCCGCTGGTCAGGGGACTGATCCGGCAAATAAAATCCGCTTTCCCCGATGTGCCCGTTATTGCAGGCGGTGAACACCCCACCGCCCTGTACGCGTATTGTCTCCGCCAGGCGCCCCTGGAGGCCTGTGTTCTGGGGGAAGCAGAAAATACGATCGTCGAAATCGCCGACGCCCTGGAAAACGGATGCCCCCTGTCTGAAATCGAAGGGATCGCCTGGATAAACAAGGAAACCCGGGAAGTGGTGAGAACCGGAGAGAGAAAGGTGATTACCGACCTTGACACCCTGCCCTCACCGGCCTGGGACCTGATTCCCTGGAAAGAATACAGGCTTTTTGACGGGCCGGTGCTGTCGCAGCCTTTTGCCATTTTGGCGTCCCGAGGATGCCCTCACAATTGCGCCTTCTGTTCTGCCCCGAACATGTGGCAACGGGTATGGCGGAAACGGACACCGGAGAACATCATTCAGGAGATGATGGATTATATCTCAGCCCACCGGATTGCGGAGTTCCAATTCAGGGACATCAGTCCGCTGATCCAACAAGAATGGATCCAGGATTTATGTATGACGATCCGTGAGCAACTCCCGGGCATCCGCTGGCAGATGCCGGTCGGCGGCCGGCCGGAAGTGATAGACGAAACAACGGCCGGGTTACTGGTCAGTTCCGGATGCCGGCATATCCAGTTCGCCCCGGAAAGCGGCAGTCCGGCCGTATTGGCGGCCATGAACAAACATTTGGATTTAAACCGGTTCAAACAGGCCGTGGTAGTGGCAAAAAATGCGGGCATGCGCATCAGCGTGCTGTTTATCATCGGTTTTCCCGGTGAAACCCGTCGGGACATCATGCTGACCTACCGCCTGATACGCTGGCTGGCAAGACATGACGTCGAAGAAATCGCGGTTTCCTCTTTTGTACTGCTGCCGGGAACACAGATATTTAATCGAATAACCGCTTCACGGACATTAAAAATAGACGATGCCTTTTTTTATCAAGCGGCGGGCGCAACTGCCTTTACCCCCTCGGCTTCCTGGAACCCGGATATGGGGAAATTTTCCCTGCTGATATACAAATGGCTGGGACTGATTCAATTTTACGCCATTGCTTTTTTCCGCCACCCCTCGAGGCTGACACGGATACTATCAAACCTGAGAAGGGGGCGGCAGGAGACCAAAATCGACCGTGTTATGGCGGAAATCGTCACCAAAATCAAACGACGTGCTTTTTAACGACAATGTCCCTCAAAAAATCAGTTATCATTTTATAGTGAAAGGGCACAAACGGGGGGGGGCGAGTGGACGTGACGCACAAGCGGGCACGGCACGCCGTGCCCCTACATGAATTCGTAACCAGCACCGTGAAGAAGGGATCAAAAGCCCGGGCCCTCATCAACCCGTGAGATATTCAGGTCAATCCGCTTGAGCATGTTTTTGAATTTCGCATTATCCGGTTCGTATGCCATGGCTCTGCGAATAAAAGCCAGAGACCGTTCCGGATTGTCCAGCCATAACATCAAATCCGCGGCCCGATAGTACGCCTCACCATCGGGCAGACCGATTGTAAGGGCCTGCTGCATCAGTTTCATTGTCATACGCCGATCTCCCGCAGACAGCCATTTTTCGGCCCTGTTCATCGTCTGAATGGCATAGTCAATGCGTTCGGTTACGGTCCGAACGTGTGTATCGTTAAACCAGCCATCCGACGGTCCTGCAGGCTCCTTGAACAGCACGGGATCATAAACGGGAAAATAAGGCACGATATATCCGGCGCAGGCCGCTTTTTCCTTGTCTGAGTCCAGGACCTGAAAAATCTGATAATACCTGTTCCGGTACACCAGCCTCAGCCGCCGGAAACTGTCCGGCGCAAAGTGCAGCCGGTAGGTCAGGTTGTTCCGGGGTACTTTAGACAGCCCCGCCAGATAACGTTTACCGTCAGGGTCGGCCTTTAAGAGGTTCCGGATGGGATAAAGATAATAATCGGTCTCCAGATCATCAAGCATTCGGTAAAGGGCATCTTCATCCTGGCCGAAAAGGGTCAGCAATATTTTCCGGTGCTTTTCCCTGATATCTTCGGCTTCCATCTTGGGATGCTGATTAATGGCCCGTCCGGTATAGGCCAAAATCGAGGGGCTGTTCTCTATATTACTTAAAAATACGGCCGTATCAGGGGTATGATGCCTTATCCAGTCCAGCATGTGCTTCTCATCTCCGGCATAAACCGCCAGACGCGGTCGTGAATTATCGGCGCCAAGTTGTCTGGCCGTTTTCGCCAGATATGTGTTGTCCCACAACACCGCTTCCCGAACCTGAAAAATCAGGCACGCGGCCAGCATGATACCCGATAGCCGGTTTTGATTAAAATAAACAGCCCGGTCCGGGGCAGCCCCTGTTTTTGTCCTGTCGGAGAGGAAAAGAAAGGCAACCGCCGTTCCCAGAAAAAAGGCGCTGAAGATAATCAGCCGCTGCGCCATGATGTTTGCCCCCAGAAACATGACGGCCAGAAAAATGACCATGAGCTCATCAAAACGGGCTTGACGCCGTTTGGTTTTAATAAAGCAGGCAAATGCCATCAGGGCCAGCGGCAGCAGCAGGCCGAAACGATAAATCAGAAAAAAAAACGGCGGGCTATTAAACGGACCGTTCCAGAGAATGCGCCCTTCAAAGGGTAACATCCCCGGATTGTCGGGCTTGACCAGGAGGTTGGACAATTTGTATTTAAACAGCGCCCAGACATGGCCATAAACGGAATTTTCGGTTCCCAGAGAAAAGATCAGAAGGATGAGAACAACACCGGACGCCAGCAAAAACAGGCGAGAAAAAAAATTCAGGCCGATTTTCGTATCAATGAACAATACGATTACCACCAGAACGCCGGTCAGCACGGCCGGTGAAAAAAGCAGCGCGCTGGTTCGCATGACCGGTGACACCACACCGGCCGCCGCGACAAACACCAGGACCACAACCGCCGTGTTAAATTGATGCCGTTTGCCGCCGGTAAAAAGAAAGGCCCAGGCCATGGCGGCCCAGAACATCAACAGATAAAAGCGGGTAAAATGCCAGCAGACCAGGGCGGCGGTCAGGCAGACACCGGACAAGGCGGCCGAGACCATTGGATATGGCCGGCCCCGCAGGGCATACAGGCAGGCGGCAAAAGACAGTGCCATCAACGGAAAAGCCGTGGCCTCGAGTTCATAAAACTGCACCCGCCCGAATGCCGCACCGGAAAAGGCATACAGGGCGGAAATATACAGGGCCGGCCAGGACCGGCCGCCAAGCGCCCGTACACACAAAAACACCGCCGGAACCGTCAGGCAGGAAAAAAAAGCGATAAAATAAACCAGAAACGTGTACAGGGAAACATTTGGGAAAAAACCGGAAAACAGGCGGAAGGACAGGCCATGCAGATATTCCTGAAACAGCGTCAGCTCCCGGAAAGGGGTTATCCCTTCCGGCCATTGCGGTTTTTTATCAAACAGAGGGATCGGTTCGTCATCGGCCACCATCCGGGTATGCCGGAATTGAAACGCCTCTTCGGTATAAAATGACCCGATATCCGCATCAATGTCATAATATGACAGTTCTTTGAACCGTTCCGCCCGATGAAACGCGGCACCGGTGATGATAACCGCCAAACACAGCCAAACAAAAAATGGCCGGTATTTTTCCTGGGGTATATTCATAAAATATAAATTCAGCCTATTGCGTCTCAGGGACGGCTTGACCCGCCCCCCCCCGGTTGTCCGGCGGCCGGGTCAGCACCTTTTGTTTCAGGTACAGATTAACCAGGTTGTTTTGTGCCGGCGTAAAACCGGGTGACAGCGCTAAAGCCGCTTTAAAATGATTTTCCGCCCCCGCCCGGTCGCCCTTAGCTGCCAGAACCAGGCCCAGGTTGTTGTGAGCACCGGGTGAATCGGGCTTGATGGTAACCGCTTTTCTGAAATATCTTTCGGCCAGGTCCATGCGCGACTGCTTGCGCCAGGCATTTCCCAACCCGATAGCGGCCAGAAAATTCTGCGGATTCAATGACAGGGCCCGGGAAAACAGGGTCACACTGTTTCTGTAGTCGGCAACATGGAAATAAGCGGTTGTCGCAAAAAAAGCGACCAGCGTAAGGGCTGTCACCGTCATGACGCTTCTGCCCCCCGGTGAAACGACCCTTCTTGCCGGAACGATCCAGACCAGGGCGGACATCAGTCCCATCAGCGGTATATACATGTAGTGATCGGCCCGGGCCGGCCAGGGCCCGGATCTGACCACCCCGAAGGAAGGGATTAAAAATACCAGGAACCAGATCCATCCTAAAAAAACCATCGGCCGGCGATGACGATACCGGATGGCCGCCACCGTTAACAGCAGGATAAGAGTGCCGGAGACAACCGGCTGCCAGAGGGGAATGGACTCGGGGAAAGGGTAATAAACGGACAGTTGAAAGGGGCATAAAACCTGGATCAAATAAATGCTAAACGAAACCAGAGCGTTGGCTGCCAGCATCCCGAATGTCATGACACCGTCGGACACCACCGGGCTGCCCCCCTGCCTTGCGGCCAGCACAGCCAGCAAACGGAGTATGGACAGCATAATGAACGGCAACAGGGTCATCATTTTTTGGCGGGCATTGGCGTCTAGGCATACGGGCACGGGCGGGCTGTTGTCCTGAGCGTTAACCAGAAAAAAAAGGATAACCGGAACCATTACCGCCGTTGGTTTGGCCAGCAGCGCCAGGACAAACAGCACCAGGCTGAGCCCATACCCGCTTTTTCTCCGAGCCGTCAAGTAGCGCCTGAAGGCCAGCAGGGTAGCAATGATCAGCAGGGCGCACAGAAGGTTGGAGCGTTCCGCCACCCAGGCCACCGAATCCACGCCCAGGGGATGAACGGCAAAAAAGCCGGCCGCCAGCCCCGGCCGCCAGAACGCGCCGGTCAGTTGTACCAGCAGAGCGAAAAAAGACAACGTCACCAGGGCGTGAACAGCAACGCTGGTCAGGTGATGACGGCCGGCATTAAAGCCGGCCCAGGTCACATCGGCCATGTGGGAGATTAAAGACAGGGGATAAAAGAAGACATTCTCCCGCCAGGCGGATGAGACGGCCCACTTTAAACCTTGCCGGGTTAAGCCCTGCCGGACATGAATATTTTCAGTCACCAGTTGGGGATCATCAAATCCCACAAATTCGAATTGCCGGGTCTGAAAATAAACCACCGCCACCAGCATCGCCAGGCAGGCGCTCATCAACAGGTATCGCGTCATGAAAAAAGGGTAACAGATCTTGTTAAGAAGGAACAGGATAAAATTCAGGCGCTTTTCATATCAGGAAGGGCTCATGTGCTTGAGGCCGACGGCTATCGCCAGGTAGAACCGGCACGGTTAATATCCGTGCCGAAATTAGACTGGGGGTTAGCGGCAGTACCGTTAAACGGCGTGGCGATGTTCATGCTCCGGGTCCTGCAGGAGGCCGGAGAAGCACTAAACGTCAATCGCGCGTTACTGCCAGCGGTGCCATTATCGCCATAATCGAGATTGGGGATGATCCATTCTTCACTGGCAGAGGATACTTCATCCACCAGGCTGCGGTTGCCGCAAAGCACGATTTTCGTGTAGGGAACGGATATATCATTTATAGCCCAGCCACCGGTATGATCCGCCCCAGCAACGTCGGCGAAGCCGTCCGCATCCCTGTCCGGATCGGCCTCCCGGAAGCGGCCGACACGCAGCTCACCGAGAATATATTCTTTCCTTGACGGGGTCGTGCGCACGGCTCCTGAGGTCGATGTTCCCATGGACGATACCCCGCTGTCCGGATAATAAACCGTCCGGGAATAATGGCCGCAGAGATAAGCGATCAGATAGGTATCATTACCGTTTCTGCCATCGCAGTTTCTGCTAGACGTGGCCACTTCAATACGCATGGGGCGGGTGGGGCTGGTATAGCCGATCTGATTTTGAATGTAATTTTGGGTATTCATGTTAAAGTTACCGCCTCCGGCGCTGGCGGCGTACTGTCCGATATAATTGGCGCGGGTATAGCTTCGTTGATGATGAACACCCTGAACAAATTCTCCCGAGATATTCCAGTCCGTGAGAAAAGCATCCGGATCGGTGGTATCGGTATATGTATAATAATACGTGGAATTAAAAGATTTCCAGTTGGGGTATGGCGTTGTCGAATCGCCTTTGTCGATGATGTCGCCGGCAAACATAACGCCGTTGGCCGTGGCCTCCTGGCCCTGTAAACCGAAAAAGCCCAGGGTACCGCCGCCGGGCCGCAACCCCAGCTCGCCCCCGATACCGGTATTGCCGCGGATA
Source organism: Desulfosudaceae bacterium (assembly GCA_963674745.2). Taxonomy (GTDB): domain Bacteria; phylum Desulfobacterota; class Desulfobacteria; order Desulfobacterales; family Desulfosudaceae; genus JBFMDX01. The sequence goes on from CAXXDV010000003.1 coordinate 2,219,267, forward strand.
ATATCTGAGGTATAAGGGTTATAAACAGCATTTCCGGCGGTGCGATGCCAGTTTAACCCATCGCCGTTCATGTCGGCATTGGAGTCAACAAAGGGACTGGCGCTGGCGGAGCCAACAAAAAAAAGGCGCTGAAAAGATGAAAGGGGTGAAATAATGGAGTACATGAATTTGTGTTTGTTCGGATCGACATATTTTTCCGCCCAGAAAAGCTCGCCCAATTTTAAACCAAACACATCGTAGGCCGTATCGCCGGCCGTGCCGGGCACCACGAACTGACATAAATCCCAGTTCCAGAACATGGCGGTACTACCGTAACCTGTCATGGAAATAATAACGGCATCCGTCGCAAGGCCGGTTAAAGCAGTTGCCTGGCTGCCGACATCTATGTCAAAACCCAGCCAGTTCACGTTAATCGGCGTGTTCTCATCTTCAAAACTGCCGCAGAAGGCCATGGAATGGGCACCGGCATCATTAGTGCCTAAATTCAGATATTGGGCATTGCTGTCATCGGTAATCACAAACTTGGCATCCCAGGTCGTATCGGGGGTCAGGTCCAGCAGGAAATCATCGACCTGTAACAGGGTGGCGTCAAGGTCCGTGAAGTAAAGGTTGACGCCGCTCTGGCCCATTACACTCCCCAGGTCCTCGTTGGACAGGGGCTTCATGGCGTCAGCCCGGTTAACGGTAACGGCAACCGTGAACACCATCATTCCCACCATGATAAGTCTTTTGAATAAACCAGTCATGCGATTATCCTGTTTTCGGCCATCAAAGCCGGCTTTAATCGACGCTATTCAACCGCCAGGTGATGAACTCGTTTTCAAAATAGTGGTCGGGATCCTGCTCCAGGGGCGGCCAGTTGCGGTATTCGTTTACGCCGGCAATAACGTTCCAGCCGGAAAACCGCCGGTCGGTAATATCGACCATCAAAAAAAAGCCATGGTTCTTGTCCTGGAAATTACCCACAATGTTGTTGATCGATGTACCGTCGCCTCCGGACTGGATCTGGTTCATGTTGGTGTTGAACCAGAACTGTCGAAACGACCCCTGACTGGAGGTATCGGGATTAAACTGAAAACTTGAAAGCGACCAGAATTGATCAAGAATGGGATCCCGCTGCAATTGAAAACACACCATATTGGTCAGGTCCGTGGCCTCGGGGGACAGCTTGGACATTTCGGCGTTCATCCAGCCGCTGGAAACAAGTGGCCTGACCGAAGAGTAACCATAAAGGCAGTTGGAGCCGAGGGCAAACCGCCTCAGCAGCTGGTCACTTTCCCCCCAGTTACTGAACTCGGCCCGGAGCACAAGGCCGTATATCCGCATGGGGTACTCTTCGCTGAAACCCATTTTGAGATTTTCCCAGTTAATGTCCCATTGGGTTTCCGGATGGTCACTGCATTGGGTTGAACCGAAATAATTCCATGGGCGAGTGGCTGACAAATTAACATATTGACCCAGAGTGATCCGGTTGCCGGTGCGGGCAGAGGAACTATAACGATCATGGATCCTGTCTTCCCGGTTACTGTTTGTAGATTCATATGGGTTATCACCAGCTGAGCCACCATAAGTAGCTGATATCTCTTGATTACCTCTGGTGTTTGATCTGTTCTGGGGGCCATAGACCATGGTGTAATCGGAATCCATGGAAGCCATATCACCCAGTTCCGAGACGGTCCGGGGATAATTCCCCATCTTGAGGGCGCCGATTTCGCCATAATTTTCAAGGTAGATATCACTGGAAAAACGGACTACGGTAACACTCTCGCCCATACCGGTATTTACGGAATCGTAAAAATCGTCCTGGCTGATGGCCATTTCAAGGAGATGTCCGCCTTCAAGCTCGCCCAGCTCGTGGTTGGTCATGGCATTAAGACCGGCCGATACTGGTAGAGACGAAAAAATCATCATCAAAATACCCAGAAGCGCCAGCAAACCGGGCTGAACGCTGCAACGGGCACATACGACATGTTTCTTTTTTACTGCACGACCTTCGATCTGAACCCCCATATTCAACCGCCTGAAATTGTATCCGCAAACAGTGTTTACTAAAAGAATCTACCAGATATGGAACCAATGTCAAGTATAATTTAGCCGTCCATCAGAAATGTTGACAAGGAATATGATTCAGTGGTTATGTGATTATGTGGTTATGTGATTATGTGGTTTCAGGGCCATGAGCCTTGTTTACGATTCCGTTATTATTCTATTCATATTGCTCATCACATAGACACAAACTCGTAAATATCTTAAATCATAAAATTTAGGAAAAAATTCTGGCTGCGAAACGAAGATGACAAGATCAAAGCGTCACGAATCTAATACCGTGCGCTAAACAACATTGAGATTTCAAGGGACGCGGCGCAACACTGACATGGGGCTTTTTGTGAAGCCATCAAGAGCACTAACGATAGCACCTAAACACTTAATCACATAACCTCCTAATCACATTTGTTGTCCGAAATATGTCGCACTGGCTTCACAAACATACCGGGGCATTGATCAAGGTCCGCGATCCATGGCGGACCTTGCTGGTGCTGTCAGTGTTGGGGATGATATGTGTAACTGTTTACGGCAACACGTTAAACGCGCCGTTTATGTTTGACGATGTGACCAACATCACCAAAAATCCCCGGATTTACATCCAGGCGCTGACCTTGGATTCCCTATCAGATTTTCTCAAGGATGATACGCTGAACCGTCCCCTGGCATATTTTACCTTTGCCCTGGATTATTACGTTCACCGTTTTGACGTCACCGGATATCACATCGTTAACTGGCTGATCCATCTTGCAAGCGGTCTGCTGGTCTATTTTCTGACACGTCAGACGCTGCGGTTAATGAACAAAAACATTCCGGGCGCCCCATTTCTGGCAGCAGCCCTATGGATGACCAATCCCGTGCATACCCAGTCGGTCACCTACATCGTTCAGCGGATGAACGCCTTGTCGGCCATGTTCTACCTCGCCTCCCTGGTGTTTTACATCCGGGCCCGGACCGGCCAATTGATGGGTAAACGTCCGAAAAAAAAGTCATTTATCTTATTTTTCCTGAGCGCGGGAGCGGGCATCTGCTCGCTGGCGTCAAAACAGATTGCCGTCACCCTGCCGCTGGTCCTGTTTCTGTATGAGTGGTTTTTTATCCAGGACCTGCGCAAAACCTTTGTTAAAAAGCAAACGGCCTGGATATTAACCATCGTTGCGGGCATCACCCTTTTGGCACTGATTTTTTTGAAAGGCAACCCGGTCTCGGCCATCATGTCCGACTATGACAAGCAGCCCTTTACCATGGGCGAACGTCTGCTGACCCAGCCCCGGGTGATTGCTCAATATCTTTCATTACTGCTGCTGCCCTTGCCGGAGCGCTTGAGCCTCGAGCACTGGGTGCCCGTCTCGAGAACCCTGACAAGCCCCGCCACCACCTTGCCGGCCCTCGGCCTGTTGATGCTGATAACGCTCACAGCCGTTCTCAGAGCCAAAAAAAACCGCCTGTTCGCCTTTACCGTGTTCTGGTTCCTGATCACCCTGGCCGTGGAATCTTCTTTTATCGGCCTGGCCTTAATGTTTGAACACCGCACCTATCTGCCCTCGGTCTTTCTGTTCATCACCATCACCTGCGGCCTGCGGCAACATGTCCGGCCCGGCTGGCTGGCAACGGCAACAATGATCGTGCTGATCGCTGTCTCCGGGTTTTGGACCCGGCAGCGAAATGATGTCTGGGCCGATGAGGTCCGGTTCTGGCAGGACAACATCAAAAAATCGCCCAAAAGCATCCGGCCCTACAACAATCTGGGTGTCGCCCTGGCTGTAAATGGCCGTTATGAGGAAGGTATCGCCGCCTGCCTGCAATCCATCGCCCTGTCGTCGCCGGCGACCAACACCGCCAACGCCTACAACAACATCAGCAGGATGTATCAAAAACAGGGCGACAGCACCAGGGCCATTGCCTACGGCAGGCGGGCCATCGAGATTGATCCGGGTCTGGGCGAGGCGCACCTGAACCTGGGTAAAGCGCTGCTGGCAGAGAACGATCTGGACGAAGCCGTCACCCACCTTGAAAAAGCGATTGAACTGGCACCCCTTTTGACACCGGCATACACCATACTGGCGCAGGCGTATTACAGCAAGGATGGTAATGTGGACAACGCCATCAATATCTGCCGCCAGGCCCTTCTGACTGATCCCGAAAATGCGGCTGCTGAAGTTTTCATGGCCGGCCTGTTACAGCAATCAGGGAAACCGCAGCAGTCACTGGCACACCTGCAGCGCGTTCTTGACAAGCACCCGGTAAATCCGCAGGCCAATCTCTATGCCGGCATAGCGTTCAATATGATGGGAAAACCGGACCGGGCGATCGCCCATCTCCTCCGGGCCGCAAAGGCCATACCGGACAACGCCCGGATTGAAAATGAGCTGGCATCGGCCCTGACGGCCGTCAACCAGCAGGCCATGGTGCTTGCCGGTCAAGGGCAGTTCAAAAAAGCCGCCGGCATTCTGGAAACGCTTGAAGCGCTAATGCCGGGGTCACCGACCGTCTCTTACAACCTGGCCTGCCTCTATGCCCTGCAAAATCAGGTTGATCAGTCGGTCCGTCATCTGAAAAAAGCACTAAAAAAAGGATACGACGACTGGGAAACCCTGCGGACGGACTCAGACCTGGAGACTATTCGGGGGACAGCGATCTATCAGGAACTGGTTTCGCCCCAGGAGAGATAAACGTATGATTACCGTAAATCATAATGAAGAATTAACCTTCCGCAAAACGGCCCTGGCTGTTTTTCTGCTGATCTACGCCATTGGCGCCCTGATTTACGGCCATTGTCTTTCAGCCCCGTTTTATTTCGATGACATGGAAAGCATCGTTGAAAACCCCCACGTTCGAATTACCCGGCCGGTCTCATCCGAAAAACTGGAAAAAATCGTGAAAGAGGAACCCGGCAGTCGCCTGCTGCCCATAATAACCTTTGGTCTCAACCACTATTTTGATCAATACCAGCCCGGCGGCTATCGCCTGGTCAACATGATCATTCATTTAATAAACAGCTGGCTGGTTTTCTGTCTGGCATGGCAGACATTACGTCTATGCGGTAAGGCCCCTTTTTTCATTTCCCTGGCGTCAGGCCTGATCTGGCTGACCATACCGGTACATACCCAGTCCGTTACCTACATCGTTCAACGCATGAACAGCCTGGCCGCCATGTTTTATCTGCTGGCCCTCTTATGCTATATTCAGGCCCGTCAGCACCGGCTTAATGGCACCGGGGTACGCGTTATACTATTCTGGTCCGGCGGATGCCTGCTGGCCGGTATCCTGGGATTGGCCTCCAAGGAAACAACCGCCACCCTGCCCCTGTTTATTCTTCTGTATGACCGGTACTTCTTTTACGGCAGTAAGCGTTCCGGGCTGACAAAGAACTGGCGTATCCCGGCACTGGTGGTCTTACTGTTCGGTTTAATCGCCATTGTCTACCTTGGCTGCGACCCCGTGGAGAAACTTGCCGCCACCTATGCCGACAAGCCTTTTTCGCCGGTTCAGCGGCTTCTGACCGAACCCCTCGTTATTGTTTACTATCTTTCATTGCTGGCTTTTGCCCATCCGGACAGGCTCACCCTGGATTACGATTTTCCCCTTTCCAATGCAGTGACGGACCCCACCGTCAACCTGTTGGCGTATACCGCCCTGACGTTTCTGTTCATAATGATGTTTTACGCAACACGTAAAAACCGGTTGATATCTTTTGCGCTTTTATGGTTTTTCGGCAATCTGCTCATCGAATCTTCGGTTGTCGGCCTGGCCCTGATTTTCGAACACCGGACCTATCTTCCCTCGATCTTCCCCGTTATTGCCCTGGTTGTTTACCTGACGGACCGTCTTTCTCCCCGCCCGCTGGCAATAGCCGTTATCAGCGCCATCATCATCTGCAACAGTTTCTGGACATTTCAGCGCAACATTACCTGGCAGAACCGAACCGCTTTCTGGGAAGACGGGTGCAAGAAAGCCCCGATGCTGACCCGTCCTCATAATAATTTCGGACTGGCACTGGCTAAAGCAGGCGACCAGGAAGCGGCAAAGGTTGAATATCAAAAAGCCATCGCCCTGAGCGGCGGAAAAAAAGCACCGCCTTATAACAATCTGGGAATGCTTTTATACCTTGCGGGGAATACGGACAATGCCATTGAGCATTTTTTAAAGGCCATAGAAACGGAACCGGATTTTGCCAAGGCATACATGAACCTGGGCGTCATCAGGGGTGAACAAAAAAGCTACCGACAGGCCATCCGGTTGTTGGAAACGGCCATTGCGCTGCACCCCGACAATTCGGAAGCGCATAATGCCCTGGGAAAAATCTACTATGAGTCCGGACAGACGCATGACGCCATCCGACACTGTCAACTTGCGCTTAAGCTCGACCAGAGCAATGCCAATGCTGAGAACAACCTGGGCGCTATTTTGCTGGGTACCGGCCGCGCTGAACAGGCCCTGCCGCATTTAACCCGGGCCATTTCCCTGTCACCCGAGGTCCCGGAAACCAATATCAATATCGGCCTTGCGTATAAGCAGCTGGGCAATCCGATCATGGCCGTTTTTCATCTTTTCCGAGCGGTTTACCTGGCGCCGGAATACGCGGCGGCCAGGGCCGAACTCGGGCTCTTCCTGCTGGATGAAGGCAAATACCAGGACGCACGAACGCATCTTGAAAAAGCGATAGCGCTTCAACCCGACCTTGTCAAGGCGCGTCTGGGACTGGCATCCGTTTTTGAAAACCAGAACCTGACGGATGAAGCGATCAGGCAATATCAAAAAATTATTGCCGACCATCCGGATATTGATATTGCGCATGAACGATTAAAAGCGCTGGAGAAGAAAACGGAAAACTGAAGTGACAATTGATCGTCATCCCGGTTTTGCCGAAAAACCCTTTTTACATCTTTGCCGACTTCGACTAAAATAGCCGCATGCTAAAATACTGTTGCTCTAAATCCGGGTATCTCTTTGCCGCAGCCATCCTCGCCGTTGTCGGCTGGTACCTGTATGCCCCCGCTTTCCATGCGCCGTTCGTGTTTGACGATCTGCCCCAGATCATTGAAAACCCCCATATCCGAATAACCGGATATTCATCGGATATTCCGGCACGTTTGATGAACTGCCGCAATCCCAACCGGTTTCTGGCCTATGCCACCTTTGCCCTGAACTATTATGTTCATCAATACGACGTAGCCGGATACCGTGTCGTCAACGTCGTTATCCATATCATTACGGCTTTCCTTGTTTTTCTGACCGCCAGACTGACCTTAGACCCGGATGGCCGCAAGCGGTCCGTGTTACTGCCGTTTCTGGCCGCCGCCCTGTGGATGGTCAACCCGGTCCACACCCAGTCGGTGACCTATATCGTTCAGCGCATGAACGCCATGGCCGCCATGTTTACCCTTCTGGCGCTGTGCTGCTTTGTCCGGGCAAGATTAATGCAGAGGTCCGGCAAACACGGTCTCAAGCCGATCCTGTTTTATGCCGGGGCCGGGGTTTCCGGCCTGTGCGGCCTGGCCGCCAAGGAAACCACCGCCATCCTGCCGGTCGTGATGATGCTTTACGAATGGTATTTTTTCCAGGACCTGAGCCGTAACTGGATGAAAAAACAGCTGGCCCGGATAAGTATCGTACTGGTATTGCTGGTCATCATCAGCCTGGTGTACATGGGCGGACATCCCGTTGACAAGCTGACAGGCATATATGAAAGTCAGGACTTCACCCCGGGCCAGCGCCTGCTGACCGAGCCGCGGGTGGTCCTGTACTACCTGACCCTGCTTTTTTTCCCTCATCCGACCCGGCTCAACCTGGATTATAACTTCCCCCTGTCCCTGTCCCTGCTCAATCCGGCCACGACCCTGCCGGCCATCCTGGCCCTGCTGGGCCTGGTCGTTGCCGCCGCCTACACGGCCAAAAAGCACCGGCTGTGTTCATTTGCCATTGCCTGGTTTCTGGTTACCCTGGTCATTGAATCATCGTTTATCGGGCTGGCCCTTGTTTTTGAGCACCGCACCTACCTGCCATCCGTGTTCCCGGCCATAGCCGTCACCTGTTTTCTCGTCCGCCAGGTCAAACCGCTCCCGGTGGGCGTCATGATCGTTATCGCGGCCATTATTTTATGCGGTTACAACACCTACCAGCGAAACCGTGTCTGGGACAGCACCCTGGCTTTCTGGCAGGATTGCCGTGCCAAATTCCCCAACAAACCCCGTATCCTCAACAATCTGGGGATGGCATACAAAGAAATCAATAAAACCGTTGAAGCCCGCCGGGCATTCGAAGCTGCCCTCGCCAGTGATCCCGAATGGATATATGCACTTAACAACCTGGGTACGATTGTGCTCGAAGAGGATAACCCCGAACAAGCCGCAGGATTTTTTGAAAAAGCAATTCTAATTGAACCGGGTTATTACGAAGCCCATTATAATCTTGGATTGGCCCTGATGGAAATGAATCGGGTCGGACCGGCGATCCAGTCGTTTAAGAAGGCACTGGAATTCAACCCCTTTTACGAAAAAGCACACAACAATCTGGGAGCAGCCTTGATACAGCGACTTGACCTTGACCTGGCAATTGAGCATTTTCAGCGCACCCTTTCCCTGGATCCGTTCTTTAGCCAGGCATACAGCAATTTGGGCGTCGCTTTTTATAAAAAAGGCATGGTTGACAAGGCCATTGAGTGCTTCAACAAGACTCTGGATATCGACCCCTTTCATCTTGACGCTTATAACAATATGCGATGGGTAAAATCAAAATCAAAAAAATACCGGGATACCATTATCGGCCTCAAAAAACGCCTTGCCCGCGATCCGGATAATCCCCGGTTGTGTTTCCGTCTTGCCGAAACCTATAACCGGGCCGGCATGACCGGACTCGCCCTGGAATACTATGAGAACGCCTTAGCCCTGCAACCGAATGCGATCGACGCCCTGCTCATCATGGGCGATTTCTACGCCGCCCATTATCGATACCAGCTGGCAGCCGATATTTATGAACGGCTGGCGGACCTGCGGCCGGAGTCCGCGAATGTGCATTATAATCTTGCATGCCTTTATGCGCTTCAAAACAAGCCGGAGAAAGCCGTAGCCGAACTGAAAGCGGCCGTTAACAAGGGTTATGGCGACTGGGGGAAAATCGCCTCGGATAAAGATCTTGAAAATATCCATGACACAGCGTATTTTAAAAAAATTGTGAATAACCTTTAACAGATTCGGGGGTGCAAATGAAAGTACTGGTAACCGGTGGAGCAGGCTATATCGGGAGTCTGGTCGTAGAGGAGTTATTGAAAAGCGGTCACCGACCGGTTATATTTGATCTTTTTAACTGGGGTCGTGAATCCATTGGATCCTTCGGCGACAAAATCGATATTTATGAAGGGGATTGTCGCAACTCCAGGGATATTATTTATGCCCTGGAGGGGGTCGATGCCATCATTCACCTGGCCGGTATCGTGGGGGAGTTCGCCTGCCAGAGCAACCATAAAGCTCACTTTTCCATCAATGTGGAAAGTACCCGCACGCTCATCAACTGCTGTACCGACCCGGAACTGGATCTTGTAAGGGATTTTATTTTTGCCTCTTCCTGTTCAGTATACGGAAATGTTAAGGGCCTATATCGGGAAGTAACCGAAGACACGCCGACAGCCCCTCTTTCCGAGTACGCCCATGCCAAACTCCGGGCGGAAAAAATCATTTTTGACAGGGCCGCAGAAATACCGCACTTCCATCCTACCGTGCTGCGGCTGACCACCGTTTTCGGCTGGTCGCCCCGGCCCCGACTGGACCTGGTAACCAACCTGTTTGCATACAAGGCATGGAAAGAAGGGAAAATGACCATCTTCGGAGACGGTCAGCAGTATCGTTCGTTGATTCATGTGCGCGACATCGCCTGCGCCCTGGTACAGACATTAAATGCCCCCCGGTTCATGCGGGATCGGAAAATTTTTCACCTGGGCGAAGAAAAAAACAACAAAACGGTCCGGGAAGTAGCTGAAATCGTTCAGCAACGTATCCCTCAGGCAACTATTGAAATCAGTGAAGCCAAACCGACCGACCGACGGGATTACCAGATCAACTGTCAACGGCTTAAAAACACCATCGGTTGGGAAGCGCAATACAGCGTGGCGGACGGCATTAATGAACTGGTGGAAAAATTTGAAACCATGAATCTGGATTGGGATTCGTGGAAATATCGAAACAATAATTTTAAATATGTATAAGGCACAGCTATGAACAAACCGCTCGTCAAAGTAGCCGAACCCATTGTCGGCGAAGCGGAAGTCGAGGCCGTGCGGCAGGTACTGCTCTCAGGCAACTATGTCTCTGGAGCTACAGTTGCTGCATTTGAAGCCGCTTTTGCCAAATATATCGGTACCGAATATGCCGTGGCCGTCAGCAACGGAACGTCGGCCCTGCATATTGCCCTGGAGGCCATGGGCATCGGTAAAGGTGACGAAGTCATCGTGCCGCCGTTGACCTTTTTCGCCACGGTATCTTCAGTATTATACCTTGACGCCATACCCGTCTTTGCCGATCTTGACCTGGACGATCTCTGCCTGTCCCCGGACGGCGTCAGAGATAAAATAACATCCCGAACCAGGGCTATCCTACCGGTGCATCTGTTCGGCGCAGCAGCCAAAATGGACCAATTGCTGGGACTTGCCGATCAGCACGGCATATCCATCCTGGAAGACTGCGCTCAGGCCCACGGCACGGAATATAAAAACCGGAAAGTGGGCGGCATCGGCCGGGCCGGCGCCTTTTCCTTTTTCGCGACCAAACATATGACCACCGGTGAAGGCGGCATGATCACCACCAATGACGAAACAATCGTCGAGACCGCTAAAATCCTTCGCAGTCATGGCATGTCCGGCCGTGACGATCATGTCCGGCTGGGCTACAACAACCGCATGACTGAACTGGAGGCGGCTATGGGCCTTGTTCAGCTTCAAAAACTCGATGATTTGAACCGTCGGCGGATCAAAAATTCCGAGTACCTGTTAAGTAAGGCGAGAGAATTACCCTGGGCCCATATTCCGGTACCTGAAAACAATGTCACACATACTTATTTCTGGTGTCCGATAATGGTGAAAGCGGCTTCCGGTAAGACCATCGATGATCTGAAAAACCATTTGAAGCAACACAAGATCGGCTTTCGCCAACGTTATCAGGAACCGCTCTACAAACAAACCGTATTAAAAAAAATAAACCCTGATTACGCCGATCTTCATCTGCCCAACGTGGAACAGGTCGCCGGCCAGGTCATCGGTCTGCCCAACCATCCGGGACTGGATACAGAAACGCTGGAACATATCTTGACGGTGTTGCAAAAATTCTGACCCATCAAAATTATTCGCTGACTCATGAAACATACCGATACACGTCATATCATCATTGGATGCGGTGCACAGTGCAAATACATTCTTGATATTTTTTCCAAAACAGGGGCTATTGTAGAGACAATCCTGGACCCGATCGGCAGAAAAGTCGGCCACGAGATTAATGGACTGCCGATCCAAAGCTTTAACAGGGAAAGAATACAAAAATGGCTCAAAACTGGTAATTATTCCGTTATCATCGGCATCAGCGACAATTTACTAAAACGAAAGACATATAAACTTTTGGAATTTGATGTTCAATTCGAAAATGCCATTCACCCTGCCGGTGTCATTTCCACCTTTGCGGTTATCGGCCGCAATGTCATTATCAACTCCGGCGCGATCATTCAGCCATTCGCCACGATAGGTAACGGTGTCATGGTTCATGCCAACGTCATCGTTGAGCACGACAATCATATCGCCGACTTTGTCAACCTGGCGCCAGGAGTAATACTGGCCGGCGGCGTCAAGGTTGGAGAAGGAACAACTATTTATTCCGGTGCGGTTGTGGCACCCAACGTCTCCATTGGCGCCAACACAATCGTTGGCGCAGGATCTTTAGTACTCAACGACCTTGCCGACAATATTGTCGCTTATGGGGCTCCGGCTAAATACGTTAGGAAAAGAGATTAATGAAAGTCATTGTTACCCTGACGGCCCTCAATGAGGCCCAGAATATCGGCCCATTAATCACGACAATTATGGAAAAAGGTTATGGGTGCATCCTGGTGGACGACGGATCTACTGACGGAACTCCGCAAATCGCGACCTCACTTGGGGCTTCAGTGATTAGCCATAGCACCAACCTTGGCCAAGGATACGCCGTTCTGACAAGTTTTAAAGCCGCACTGAAGGAGGATTGCGATATTATAATTGAAATGGATGCCGATGGACAGCATAACCCCGATCAAATCCCCCTGTTTATTGAAAAGATGCGAGAAACTGGATCGGATATTGTTGTGGGTTCCAGGATACTCGGTTCAAACTACGAAAATGCGCCGTTTTTTCGAAAAACGTTTCTTCCTCACTTTACCTGGATCATCAACAGCCTTACCGGATATCATATGACAGATTCCATGTGCGGTTTCAGGGCCTTTAAAAAGGAATCATTATTGCGGGTAGGCCACCTGCTGGATGACATGCTGGAACCGCAGTACCTGGCAGCCGAAATGTTTCTGCGATTCGCTAAAGCCGGATTGACCATAACAGATGTTCCCATCCATCTTAAAGAACGCACCAGCGGTAAATCTTATAAAGGGCTGGCGCGCTATGGGTTCGGCGTTATGAAAGCCATCACCCGCGTGCTGGTTGATAAATCTTACCGAAAATCCTATCGAAATTTGAGGCAACCATGAAAATAACACCACTCTCGATCTTTTTTACCTTTTTTGCCGTATTCATGATCTTTGTTATTCTCTCTGGGATCAAAAAAGAAACCATTGGTCTCCGCTCTGCTCTAATGTGGGTTTGCCTGATGCTCGGCATTGGGTTCTTTAGCCTTTTCCCCGAATGTCTGGACGGCGTCATACGTTTCTTCCGAATGAAAGAACGCATGATATTCATCCTCCTGACAGCTGTCTTTGTTCTGCTGGCGTTAATCTTTAATTTGAATGCCAAGCATGAACGGTTGCAACGGGACTTGGCAAAAACCATCCAGGAACTGGCGTTGATAAAATACCGCCTGGATAAAGAAAAGAAAGGACAGGAGGCTTCGTGAAAATTTTATTGGTTGTTAATGGTGTATTTTTCAATGAGAACATGGGTGTTTTATCTCTGTCTGCTGTTCTTAAAAAAGCCGGCCATCAGACAAAGCTCATGATTCTTAATGCCCATAATATATTAAATATGCTAAGCGATTATTGTCCTGATGTGATTGCCTACAGCGCAATGACCCCGAATATTTCCAATTTTGAAGAAGCCGATCTCATTGTTCAGAAATGGATAAAATCTCAAAAAAAACAAGTTATCAGAATAATGGGGGGGCCTCACCCGACATATTTTCCTGAGATACTGAACACCATGGGATTAGATGCCATTTGTGTAGGTGAAGGCGAATTTGCTTTACTCAAACTGGTTACAGCTTTTGAAAAAAGCAGCCCTTTCCAGGGGATCAATAATATCGTGCCACGTGGCGCTTCAATTAAAGACATCACGCTTGAAATAATTAATGATTTGGATGAATTGCCATGGATTGACAGAGACCTGTTTTATGATGCGGTGCCTTCTTTCAGGTACTTTAAAATCAGGGGATTTATGACGACGCGCGGATGCCCATATAATTGTGCGTATTGTTTTAATAACGTTTTTAATAAAATGTTTGCAAAATGCGGTAAGATTGTGGGACGGCGTAGATCTGTCGATGACGTAATTAAAGAAATTTTACATGTCATAAAAAACTATGGGCCCGTGAAAATGATACGTTTTTCAGATGATACCTTTGTCTATCGAGTAGATGATTGGTTGCGCAGCCTGTTGAAGAGGTACAAAAAGGAGGTTGGCTTGCCTTTTTTATGCCATTTGCGCTCTAACCTGGTAACGGATGAAATGGTCAGGCTCTTAAGAGAAGCCGGATGTTGCAGTGTTGGAATGGCCATTGAGACCGCCGATGAAAAATACCGCATTGATGTTTTAAATCGAAAAATTACCGATGAGGACATTTTCAGATCATATAACATACTAAAAAAATACGGGATCCGTTTTCAAGCCAACTGCATGCTGGCACTCCCCGGCACCACACTTGATGATGATATGAAAACTTTTGAGTTCAGTAAAAAAATCCGGCCCGACATTGCCACATTTGGTATATTTACACCCTTTCCCAGCTTACAACTTACGGAGCACGCGCTAAGCATCGGGGTGCTTGACAAAGACTATAAATTCAGTGGGTTCAGAAAAAAAAGTGTTTTAAATGCCTATCAGGAGGAAGAGAAAAAAATTCAGCAGAATATGGTTCGACTGGGCTCTATTTTTTGCCATTTACCAGATTATTGTATGCCGCTTTTTAAAAAACTAATTCGTTTACCCAATAATCCATTTTATTTTGTTGTTGGGATGAGTTACATGTTTTATTGCTACTACCGGCATCTTTATTGGCCCGCCGTCCCGAAGAGCCCCTTTCAAATCATTTCATTCTGGCGTGCTTCACTGAAATATACGGATTAAATTATGTCATAGGCACGCGAAGAACAATTTCTACTCTATCAGGACAAAAAGCTATAATGAAATATAAAGTCGATTTTTTTATAGCTGGATTCAGTTCCAGCGGTTCCACGGCAATAGCCCATTATCTCTCGCTGCATCCGGAAATCTGTTTTTCTATTCCGAAGGAAACACATTTTTTTCTACCACGCACTTCGAATCGGATAAAAAATATTTTAACCTGGCGTCAATATGAAAATTGTTTTTCGCATACCAAAGACAATCAAATCTTAGGTGAAGCCTCTATTTACTATGTCCATTTTCCCGAATCATTCAATAAAATATTACAACACAACAAAAATGCAAAATTTATCATATTATTAAGGCATCCTATTGAAAATCTCATTTCCTCCTATGAACAGCTTGTATTTACAGGGAATGAAAATGCGTCATCTTTTGAAGAAGCATGGCAATTACAGGAAAAGCGCTTCCAGAGCAACAAATTCCCACCGTTCTGCAGGGATCCGATTCAATTAAATTATAGAAAACGAGTCCATCTGGGGCAAGCTGTGGAAGACATGCTTCAAATTGTTCCTCGGGATCAGGTTTTATTTATTAATTTTGATGAAATCCGGAATAACATAGAAACGGTCTACAATAAGATTCAAAATTTTCTTGGGGTTTCCTTGTTTCGCTTGAAGGAATACCCTGTTATTAACTCGAGGGCAAAACAAAGGAATGTCATTTCAAAATACACCTATTTGGTATTAAGGCGTAACCGATATTTTATGAGTGGTGTTTATAAAATTCTAAGGACCTTAAAAAAATTTGATCTGGACATTCCGGAAGTCAATCGAATGTTTAAATCCCGTAATTATGCAAAAGTCACAATTGATGAAAAATTAAAGGATTGCATTTTTGATGAATTAAAAAGTGACATAAAACTTTTAGAAAAGTTAAGCGGCATCAGTTTTTCTCAGAGGGATTGATTACGGTAAAATTTGAAAATCCAGAGATCACCGGCAGTCTTACTGAAACAAACTGAATATCTGAAAAACCACTTCCGATAAAACAATCCATGGCCAAACACGTAAACCGCATATTGTTTTCAATCCTGCTCCTCGTATATGTCGGTCTGAAGGTTGACCGACAGACCATGGTTGAGGCTTTTGGGGGAATCAGTATTGGCTGGTATCTTTTATCCACGGCCATCACCCTTTCCAGTAGTGTTTTCATGGCCATCAAATATCATCTTCTGATACGCGATACGACGTTGTCTCTTAGCCTGTCCCGTCTGCTGGTGATTCAGTATATCAGCCGCTTTTATGCCCTGATCCTGCCGACGGCTCTTGGAACGGAAGCGGTTCGCTGGTATAAAATCACCCGGGACAAACAGGGGAAAAGTTTCTTTCTGGCTGTTACAGCCTATGAACGCATGCTATTTCTTTTAACGTTAGTCTGTTGCGGCATGATCCCGCTGCTGCTAAGCCGGAACCACCCGGAAATCAATGATCTGCGTAACCGGCTCTGGCCGATGGCATCTATCTGTGTGGCTGCCTTATTGGCCGGGATACTCTATTTGCTTAACGAAAAAACACATACCACGGTTTTTTCTTTTCTAAAAAACCATTTACGGTTAAATAAATACGTCAGACTGAATTTATTACTCAATAATATTGCGCTTAAAGACAGATCCCCGGCATTACTCGCCCAACTTGTTTTTTATACGCTCTGCTGGCAACTGTTCTTCATCACCCGGATTTATTTTTTGTTCCGATCAATGGCGCTTCCCCTCGACATCGTTGAAGCTGCCTGGATGGGGTCCCTGGTTATGCTGCTGCAGGTATTACCGGTTTCCTTTGCCGGGCTGGGCATCCGCGAAGGTGCTTACGCCTACTTATTTACTCTTTGCGGATTGCCGGCTGAAAAAGGTGTCGTCCTGGGCTTGCTATTTTTCTCTCAGATGCTCATCCTGTCCGGTATCGGTGCCATATTGAACGTGTTTGAGAAATAGTAGCCGGCTGCCTGCTTTAAAACTGAGAAACCTGGCTTGCGAAAAAGAATAAGCCACCACCGCCATCCCAAACACATGAACTTACAGGAACGCTTCTTTGCGGGGGAGTTTTATGAAGGGGACAAATATCCCCCCTAACAAAAGGCCCCAATATGAAAACAAAAAACGGTCCAAAAAAACGGCGGGGAAAGCTATTTCCGGTGAGATACCAATAGCTTGAAGAACAATGATACCACTCAGCTCGGCTACGCCCAGACCACCCAGGCTGACCGGCAAAACAGTTACCGAATAAATCAGGCTGGGGACTATTAAAATAAGCCAAAAATTGAAAGAAACGCCGAAAGCAAAAAGCACAAGCCACAACCTGAAGCCTTCCAGCAGAACATCAGATATGATCAATAAGACTAGTAAAAGATATGTTTTTTTGTTTTTGAGAAACAAACGGAAGCTTTCCCTGATTTTATCCGGGAAAGACTTCATTTCAGGAGAAATCCTTTTTTGAATAAAGCCTTTGAACAATTTATCAAAAATCAAGGCGAATGGTTTCAGGGAAAAGACCGGTATGCGGTCATGAAAAACAAGCAGCACGAAAATGACTGTATATGCGATATAAACCAAAAGCGCCAAACCAATAACGCCTATATATTCTTTGGGAAGCAATCTATAAAAAAGCATCAAAGCGCCTACCGACAACACGATACGCCTGACATTTTGCATAATTGTCGATAGAATAACAAGAGCCAAACCTTTGGACAGGGGGATTGCTCCCCGGCTGAAACTGTAAAAGCCCCAGGGCTCTGCAAGCAGTCCACCCACATTTGCCGGTATAATGTTATTGATATAATTGGCCGTAAAATTTGATTTGAGAATTATCGCAAAAGATACTTCTGAAATTATATTCAACAGGTGTTTCCTTAACCACAAAAGCCAGAATAATCCGCCGAAAGAAACTGCCGCCGCAGCCATCAGGAGAACAAACTCGCATCCTTTAATATTTTCTAAAATCTTATGAAAATCGATGGTGAACAGTGCAATAAATAAAAGGATACCCCCGAGGGTACCCCTGATGATGATATTTTTCATCCTGCATTCTCGTTTCGTGCTTATGCCATAGCAGGGGAGGCTGACGCTATGGCCATAGCTTCATTTTTTAACGATTTTATCTTTGGGCATGAATATTGTTCGGTTCACTCACCGTGTGTGTTCTTACGCGTCTTGAGCTTTTTTTCAACCGCCCACAGAACTGACGATCATCTGACGGATTGCATGTATCAACTCATCCCTGGTTTGCGCCCTTGGTGATGGAACCGGAATCGTTTCTATCTGACGAACAAGATCATCCAGTTCATTAATGTCGTAGACGACTTTTATACCCAGCCGCTCGCCCCACCCTTTTATATGCTCGAGCTGATGGTCGTTAAGATGCTCTCTGAACTTTTTCATCCTGGGGACGAGTATGCACCGCTTTTGACTTAATATCAAATCCATTGTTGTGCCGGCGCCGGCATGACTGACCACCAGGTCCGCCTGCTGCATATACGTCAAATATTCTTTCCGGGTTAATATGGGCACATGTTGCGCGTTCCTCGGCTTATAACCGTTATAACCGGTTTGCATAAAAACCGGGGCCCGATAAGTGGCTGCGATCTCGTCCATTTTTTTGATCAGGCGATCAAAAGGGATGGATGAAACACCGGTCGTCACAAAAATCATATCACGGCTCCATGATATTCCGCTTTTTTCCCGTAGCAACGCAACAACGCCTTGCTCTGCACAAAAAATCGATCAGAAAGATAGTAAAGAACCTTACCGGTTGAAGAGGGGGTGAAAAAGCGGCCGACATTCTCAATATACAATAATTTAACACGAAGCAGTCGTCCCACAAGAAAAAAGGGGATGGCCAGATCCCCCCCCCCGGTAGACACCATCAAGGTCGGCTGCTGTTCCTGAACAGTATTGTATGCGATAACAAGACATCGAAAAAACCAAGTTGTTTTTTTCAGAATCGAATAGTCACTGTTATATCTGGGCAAAAAGTGTACATCAGGAATAATTCGTGTATTGTCAGATTCGTAGGTCACAAAAAAATGAGAAAAATCCTGATATGCTTCTCTTAAAAGATTCATCTCCGTCAAATGCCCTCCCGGGGAACAGATTAACCCTACTTTTGGTGTTCTTGCTAAACGCTTTGCCATACTGATTTAAACCCTTAACTCCGTAAATCCATTAAATGTTCGCGAACAGTCCATATTCAAAACATTGAATCAAATTCAAGGTCCGTCCCATCGCCTGACAGTCGATTAACAGGATTTCATTCCGGGAGTCGCCACAGACACGGCAAAAAGAGGCTCCCATTTTCATATCTGCCAGTCAAAAAAAGAAAGGGTTTCAATCATCGGTTTTCGAATTGCTTGTGCTCTCTTATTTCTGTAAATCCAGTAGGGTATTAAGATAACAAATAATGGGCATGTCATGGCCGCCACAAGCATGGCCTTCCGCTTCATTTTCTCAGGCATGGATAAAAAATTAATTTTTTTGAAAATTCCGTAAAAGAGGCGTGGCAGGGCCAGCAGGAAACAGGTAGATGACAGATTGCCGGCATAAACCGAAATCCGGTTGACGCTTACCCGGACAAATTTTTTTACTTGCTCCCAACCTGTCGTCTGGATCGAACGCTGATTATGATAAAGAATTGCCCCGGGTTCAAAAAACAGCCGCCACCCCTTGGCCAGCAATCGCAAGGAAAGATCCAGGTCCTCGCAATAAGCGGTTCCCCCCCAAAGATCTTCAGTAAACGGATCTTCTTTACTAAGAGCCTCCCGACGCACAAAACAACCGCCACCGCTCAAAAACGTGGTTTCACAAGGATATGGTCTTACCTCCCGGTAGTATGCAAAACCCGATTTGTTCAACAGGTAAGCATACCCGGAGGATGTTCTTTTCCCTTCAAGAAAGTCACCGACATCCATCACCCTTGGCATTATTGTATTGGTATTCAATCCACCCACATGGGAATTTTTGTCAAAAACTGCCAGCCCCACGGCAATAAACCCTTGATCCAGAATCGTATCGGCATTAATAAAAACAAAGATGTCGCCGGTTGCCCGGCGAACGGCAATATTGTTGCTTCTGGAAAAGCCGACATTCTCTCCCGCAATGACCGTAATCCAGGGATAATGCATTTTTACCCAGGCACAGGTGCCGTCATGGGAGCCGTCATCCCGCATAATGACTTCCATTTCATAGTCGCCCAACGTCTGTTGTGCCAGGCTTGGCAGCAGCAGAGCGAGATCGTTCAGATTGTTATACACCGAAATAATCACGCTGGCCTTCATGTCTATCTACACCAGCTTTTAATTACGATTTTGGCAAAGCTCAATCCGTAACGCCAGTTTCTGCCCTTTTTACTTTTGCCGTATTTTCGTTTCAGGATGGTAATGGGCACCTCTTGAATGCGAAAACCGCCTTTGGCGGCGTTGATGATTAACTCACTGGTATGAAACTGATCTTCATCCAGCGGGATCCGCCGCACCACATCCATTTTAAAGGCCCGGAATCCGCTGGAAGGGTCGGTGATGCTCAAACCGGTCAGCCGGTTAATGACAAAGCTGAAAAAATAGACGCCGGCCAACCTGAAAAGGCTGTCTTTTTCCCGCCCACCGATAATGCGCGATCCGATAACAATATCAGACTGATCTTTCAACAGGGGCGATAAAATAAGCGAAAGCTCTTCAGGATTATGCTGACCGTCGGCGTCCATGGTAATACAGATATCAATATCGGCCTTTTGAAGAATATCATATCCTAATCTCAAAGCGGCTCCGCCTCCGCGGTTAATCAGGCTGCGAACCGCGACAGCCCCGGACGAAATCGCGCAATCATAGGTTTCATCATCGCTGCCGTCATCCACCACGACGACGCCCAGGCTTACACCATCAATTTCTTCAGGGATGCGGGGAAGTACCTCACGCAGGTTATCTGCCTCATTGTAGGCCGGAATAATGACAGCAGCGTCGCAGTCCGCAAGTTCTTGTCGAATCTTCTCAAAATACCCGTCCACAGAAACAGCCCGCACAAACCGGTCAAATTGGTACTTGTGTTTCAGGAAAGAGGATCGCAAAAGGATAAGCGAAAACCAGACAATCAGAACGGAAAAAATCAGCAGAGCCAAGATTCGGCCCCGCTCGGTGTCATCCAGAGCCATCATCCGCTGCAAAACATCAATCAAAGCCGGATTCAGGGAAAAAGAGAACAGGAACAGTCCTGATGCGGCAAACAGAAAAAAATTAAACCTGTTCCATTTTTGTCCGCGAAAAACACGAAAGCTAAAAACAAAAAACAGAATCCCGACAATCATGCCGATCAGCCTGAGACTAGACATGCCGCATCCTTTATAATCTAGATTTCCGGTACATCAAAATTTGCGTGCCTTGATCCTGAACGTTTAACTTTGTCTATTAAAGTACAATTTCTTACAAGCTTAAAGCATCTTAATGTCAAAAAAAAATGAAGTCAACCAGCCGGGCGTCTTCAAAGGGCTAATATCACTATAAAATATAATTCTAAGGCAACCGGCAAATAATTCTTTTCTTTAGTTAACCGCTTTTGTATCCTTAATCTATAAAGATTACAGCCATCGTCCGTCATTTTTGTCTGACTTCGTTTTTTGAAAGAATCAGAGCCAGGGCAATATTTTCCGGTATACGCGCCAGGGGAAAAACCAGGGTTGGAACAAGCAGAGAAAAAGAGAACACGACATTCATGAAACATCTGTTGGTGGGAATATTTCTCAAGCGTCAAATCTTTTCGGCAGCCGTCGTTCTGACGGTTCTGGCCCTGCTGACTTACGCCAACATCTTTAAATCACCGTTCATATTTGACGACGACCGCAACATCACCGAAAATCCGCTTATCCGGATGACCGAAATTACGCCGGAAGCCCTGACCCGGGTTTTAACCCGGGTTTTAAAATGCCCGTCACCCTTTCGCCCGCTGGCCAACCTCAGCTTTGCGGCCAACTATTTTCTCCACGGTTATGACGTCTGGGGCTATCATGCGGTCAATCTGATAATCCACATGATTACGGCGCTTATGGTCTTTCTGGTAACCAGACAGACCCTGGCGCTTTGCCAGGCAGATGAAAGGCTTGTCCCTTTTTTCGCCGCGGCCCTTTGGCTGGTCAACCCCCTGCATACCCAGTCGGTCACATATATTGTTCAGCGAATGAATTCCATGGCCGCCATGTTTTTCATGCTGGCACTGTTCTGCTTCATCCGGGGACGAATAAATGCTGAGACCGGACAGCCCCGCTACCGCTCAGTCATGATGTACATTTTCTGCCTGATGGCCACTGTATCCGGGCTGGCCTCAAAGCAGATTGTGGCTGTCCTGCCGCTTATCCTGCTGCTTTATGAATGGTTTTTCTTTCAAAATCTGGATCGTGCCTGGCTGAGAAAACAGCTTCCCTGGATGGGTATTTTAATTCTGGCCTTTGTTGTTCTGATCATTATTTACCTTGGCCACAATCCGCTTGAAACACTCGGCGAGATGTACGAAAAAAAGCCGTTCACCATGAAGCAGCGCCTGCTGACCGAAGCCGGTATTGTGATCTACTATATTTCACTGCTGGTCTTTCCCTATCCCGGCAGGCTGATCATGGATTACGACTTTCCCCTGGCACACTCGCTGATGGATCCGATGGCGACCATCCCGGCCATCGTCGCCTTAATAATGCTGCTTATCGCAGCCGCAAACACGGCTCGGAGAAACCGCCTGATCTCTTTTGCCATATGCTGGTTCCTGATTACGCTCTTGATTGAATCTACAGTCATCGGAGTGGCCCTGATTTTCGAGCACCGCACTTATCTGCCCTCGGTCTTTCCGATAATCGGGCTGACGTTTCTGATATCCCGCCTGATCCGGCCCAGGGGACTGGCCCTGGCGTCACTCAGCCTCACTATTGTCGTCTGCGGCCTGTGGACATACCAGCGCAATACCACCTGGCAGAACGCCCTTGACATGTGGCGGGACAATATCGCCAAAAGCCCGTCTAAGGCCAGGCCATATGACGCGCTTGGATCCGAATATACGGATCTTGATGAATTTGACACGGCAATGACGTATTTTAAGCGATCTCTTGCTCGATCAACCCCACAGGAATATCAACACGCGGTTGCGTTGTGTAAAATCGGGGAATTATTAGTGCTGATGGATCAGCCTCGAGAAGCAGCGGCTTATTTAAAAAATGCCGTCATGGCGTTCCCTGAATACTGCCAGGCCCTCATTAATTATGGCGCAGCCTTGATTCTCCTGGGACAAACGGATGAAGCCATCATGTACAACCAACGAGCCCTGGCAATCAACCCTTATCTGGAAAAGGCATACAATAACCTTGGTAACGCCTGGTTCAAAAAAGGAGAAGTACCCCTGGCCGTCAGTGCTTTACGCCAGGCAATGGCCCTCAACCCGACCTATTCAAAAGCCAGTAACAATCTTGCGACAATTCTGAGCATCAACAAACGATACGGCGGCATGATCGACCTGCTGAAACAAGCCGTCCGGCAAGACCCCCAAGATCCGCATTTAGCCTATCAGCTGGCGCGGACCAGCCAGGCCTCCGGCATGACGGATCAGGCTATTCTCTGGTATAAACAGGCGCTATCTCTTGATCCGGATCAACCGACATATTTGAACGCCTTGGGAGAAAGCTATGTTTCCGCCGGCAGGCTCGCGGACGCGGCAAAGGCACTGGAACGACTGGCCCGACAGCTACCGGATAATCCCACCGTGTTTTACAACCTGGCCTGCCTCTATGCCCGCCAGGAGGACCGGTATAATGCTGTTGAAAACCTGAAACGTGCCGTTGAGAACGGTTATGACAACCGGGAGCATTTGCGGAACGATAAAGACCTGGAAAAAATTCATGATACGGATTATTATAAAAATTTTATCCAAAAATCTTTACCGACACCGCAGAAATAAAATCATATCAAAAACAGATATGACGATTTGGTAAAATTCCTGGCCCGGATTGAGGCCCAGAAAGAGATGATGGAGAATGACGACAAAAAATCTTCTACGGGTATACGACATGACGACAGGGAGAAGCTAATCGATCCATGAATCTTCCTTTATTTGGCAGCCACTCCCGGTGGCGGGTTCTCTTGATGCTTGTTTTTTTGACGGCTGTATCGATTCCGGCTTACGTCAACATCCTTGACGCACCGTTTGTTTTTGACGACCTGCCCAACATCGTCAATAGCCCCCATATTCGATTGACAGAACTTACTTTAGACGGAATCATTAATGGCACCAAGGGGCAGTCTCCATTTCGACCGGTTGCTTATCTCTCTTTCTCATTAAACTATTATTTTTCCCGTTATAACGTCACCGGTTTTCATCTGACCAATATTACCATTCATATCGCCGTCGCCTTTATGGTGTTTCTGATCGCCGGCCACACCCTGAGACTGGCTGGTATAACCAGAGGTGTTATTCCGGAACTTTCAGCCATAGCCTGGCTGGTACACCCGCTCCATATCCAGTCCGTTACTTATACAGTACAACGCGTCAACAGCCTGGCCACCCTGTTCTTCCTGCTCAGTCTTTATCTGTATATCCTGGCCAGGCTGGCGCAGCGAACAGGCAAAAACAATCGCCTCAGAGCTGGTATGCTGTTTTCTGGATGCCTGGTTTCCGGGTTGCTGGCGCTGTTTTCAAAAGAAATTGCGGCGACACTGCCGGTATGCATCCTTCTTTACGAAATATTCTTTTTCCAGGGCCTGAGTCTTTCACGGCTTAAAAGGCCGGCCGAATGGCTGATCCTGATCTTCGTGATCTTAATACCCATCGCTATTCTCTATATTAAAGCGTCCCCCGTGGACAGGGTTCTGGATTCCTATACCAATAAAGATTTTACCCTCGGCCAGCGCTTGCTAACCGAACCCAGGGTGATTGTCTATTATCTATCGCTCCTTTTTTTCCCGCACCCGGCCCGGTTAAATGTGGATTATGATTTTCCGATATCCAATTCACCGCTAGACCCGATCATGAGCCTGCTGGCGATAACGGCCATTATCGCCCTGCTGATAAAAGCCTTTTACCGGCCGAAACATCAACAGTTGTTGTCATTTGCCATTCTCTGGTTTCTGGGCAACCTGATCATCGAGTCTTCTTTTATCGGGCTGGCGATAATATTCGAACATCGGACCTATCTCCCCTCCACCTTCCTGATATTTGCTCTGGTAACAATTCTCATAAAAAAATTATCCCCTTCGATTGCCGCCGTTATTATCAGTTTGGCCATCATCACAGGAATGATCTGGACGCATCAGCGCAACGCCGTCTGGGAAGATACGCTCTCCCTGTGGCGGAACTGCGCCGAGAAAACACCCGGGAAAGCCGGCCCGGCCAACGGGGTGGGGTTGGGTTATCAACTGCACCAGCAACCGGAAAAGGCCCTTAAATGGTTTCTTAAAGCCGTGCAATTGAATCCGGGCTACCATGAGGCATACAGCAATGTCGGGGGAATCCTTATCAATCTGGGTCGTGCCGCCGAAGCCGTGCCCTATCTGGAAAAGGCCATCGCCTTGAACCCGGCAAACCATGCGGCCTTCAGCAACCTGGGGTCGGCCATGCAACGGATGAACCAACTCGAAAAAGCCGCCGGATATTATCGAAAATCTATCAGCATCTATCCGGATTACGAAACCGCGCACAACAATCTCGGGGCCGTTCTGGTGGACATGGGGGATGTCGATCTAGCCCGGCACCACCTTAATCAGGCCATTCGCATCAACCCCGGATATCCAGACCCTTTTAACAACCTGGGACGGGCCATGATGCGGCTGGGGCGGACCGCGGATGCCATCAGCTATTATCAAAAAGCAATCGCCTTGAACCCGGAATACGCCATGGCCCATTTCAACTTGGGCACGGCCTGTTTCGAGGAACAGGACCTGGACTGCGCTCGTCGACACCTGGAACAGGCGGCCCGGTTTGCGCCGAACCCCGTGCTGGCCTTGAATAATCTGACGGCCGTACTGGTCATGCAGAAAGAATACGGGAAGGCGGCCGAAACCCTGGTCGAATTAATCGGGCTGCTCCCTGAAAGCGCCACCGTGCGTTACAACCTGGCCTGCGTTTACGCCATGGACGACAAAAAAGGGGACGCGATAAAATATCTCAAACAAGCCGTCAATCTGGGTTATGACCACTGGGAGAACATGAGAAAAGATCCGGATCTGAAAAAAATTCGTGATACGGACTATTATCAAAACCTGGTACATGAGAATACCAGGAAGACTGAACAATGACATTTCTTGCGGCAGCATCATATGCTGATATCAAACAAAAAACACGAATACACGATGCCCGGCAATAACCCAAGTTTAACAATTCGTTCTTCAAGCGACTTCCCGGCATTCCACTTCCTTCTATCAGCCGCGGTAATGGCCCTGATCACCTTATTCGCTTATGCCGATACCTTCAACGTCCCGTTTATTTACGATGATGTCAATAATATCACCTTAAACCGCCATATCCGGATGACAGCCGTCACTTTTGACAGCATTGCAGCCGTATCCGAAAGCCCCAGTCCGCGCCCCTTCGCCAACCTGACGTTGGCCTTGAATTACTATTTCGGCCGTTATGACGTCCGGGGCTACCATGCCGTCAATCTGACCATTCATATTCTGACGGGCCTTCTGCTGTTTCTGGTCGCCCGGTCCACCCTGCGGCTCTGCGGAACGGAGGACGTGATAGCACCGCTTCTGGCCGCGGCCCTGTGGCTGGTCAACCCGGTTCACACCCAGTCGGTGACCTACACCGTTCAGCGCATGAGCTCTCTGGCCACCCTGTTCTACCTTTTGGCCCTGTCATGTTATATCCGGGCGCGAATAACGGCTTTATCCGGACAAGGCCGCATTCCGCAAGTGCTTCTTTACGCGCTCTGCCTGGCCTCCGGTATACTCGGGCTGCTTTCCAAGCAGACAACGGCCACCCTGCCGGTGATGCTGTTTTTATATGAATGGTATTTCTTTCAGGACCGGAATCCGGGCTGGCTGAAAAAACAGGTACCCTGGATCGGTCTGACCGCCCTCCTGGTTCTTGTCGTGGCTGCCCCCTACCTGGGTACCAGCCCGCTGGATAAAATGCTGACAATCTATGAAAAGCAGCCGTTCACCCCGGCCCAGCGGCTGCTGACCGAGCCGGCCGTGGTGATCTATTATATCAGCCTGCTGTTGTTTCCCCATCCGGACCGGCTGACCCTGCTTTACGATTTTCCGATTTTTTCATCGATGACCACCCCGATGACGGCCCTGGCAGGTATCATGGGTGTTTCCGTCCTGGTCCTGGCCGGTCTGATGCTGTCAGGGAAACACCGCCTGCTGTCTTTCGCCGTTTTCTGGTTTCTGGGTAACCTGGTCATCGAATCCTCGGTCTTAGGCCTGGCAATTGTTTTTGAGCACCGGACCTACCTGCCGTCGGTTTTTCCCTTGATCGCCCTGACCGCGCTGGGGGTATCGGCATTCCGAAAACGGTGGCCGGCCGTAGTGATTGCCGGTTTCCTGATCCTCATCTGCGGCTTCTGGACACACCAGCGCAACACGGTCTGGAATGATACTGTCGGCTTCTGGCAGGACAATGTCGCCAAGGCCCCTGATATGCCGGAAGTCAACAACAACCTGGGACAGGCCCTGCTGAAAAAAGGAGAAACCGAACAGGCGGCCGATTACTTCAAAATTGCCATGAAAAAAGATCCCGACCTGGAATCAGCCCGAGTCAACCTGGGGGTAACCCTGCAGCGAATGGGACAATCAGAATTAGCGGCCTCCCTCTACCGGACAATACTGACAACCAATCCCGCCAATACCAAGGCCCGGTTCAACCTGGCGATGCTTTTCAAAGAGGGCGGCCATACAGAAGCCGCTGTCAGGCAGTTAAAAAAAATAATCGCCGTCGACCCCCATGACACCAGCACCATGCTCAATCTCGGCACGATCCTGCTGGAACAGCAGCACAACGCTCAAGCACTCATGTGGTTCAGAAAAGCCCTTACCCTGGATGCCGATGACCCCAAGCTCCTCAACAATCTGGGTGTTGTGCTGCACCGCCTGGACCGGACCGAAGAAGCCATAAGCGTACTGCGGCAGGGACTGACGCTGGCCCCGCACAACCCCATGCTTCATAATAGCTTGGGATTGGCGCTGCTGGATTGTGGTCGATACGAAAAGGCCATGGAACATTTTCAACTGGCCCTGGCCGCCGATCCCGAAATGGCTGACGCCGTCAACAACCTCGGACTGGCGGCCGAAAAACAGGGAAAAACTGATCAGGCCATTGATTATTACCGGCAGGCCATGGGACTATCCCCGGCATACGATCTGGCCCGCTACAATCTCGCGAATCTTCTCCTGAAAACGGGTCAGCCCGACAGCGCCATTTCCCTGCTGAACGACATCACCACCGTAAGTCCGGAACATCAGCCGGCCCTGCATCGGCTCATCGTTGCCCTGGTTGACGCACGGGCAATAGGCCCGGCAACCAGGCTGGCCGAAAAAACAGCGGCGGCATTACCCGAAGAGGCTGTTGCGCACTACAACCTGGCCTGCCTTTACGCGAGGCAGAACGATACAGACAAGGCTGTTAATGCCCTGCGAACAGCGATCGACAGAGGATATGACCGCTGGGATTATCTGTGCGACGATAAAGACCTTGAGAATATTCACTATACGGAATATTATAAACTATTGACGCGGCAATGTGATCAATGAAGCTTAAGCAGTCACTGAAATATACCAATCCTGTCCCGGATGCCCGATCAATGGCAATGACGGGCGGAGGGGCTCCCGACGTCCGGAATGCGAGGGCATAAAACAGCCATGACGACCGTTCTTTTAAACAGCCATCCCGGGCGCCAGACCGTTCTTGCGGTCGCTGTCATGACGTTACTGGCTTTACTGGTTTACGCTAATACTTTCAATGTTCCTTTTAATTACGACGACACCAACAACATTCTCACGAACACCCATATCCGGATGACAGCCGTCACTTTTGACAGCATTGCAGCCGTATCCGAAAGCCCCAGTCCGCGCCCCTTCGCCAATCTGACGTTGGCCTTGAATTACTATTTCGGCCGTTATGACGTCCGGGGCTACCATGCCGTCAATCTGACCATTCATATTCTGACGGGCCTTCTGCTGTTTCTGGTCGCCCGGTCCACCCTGCGGCTCTGCGGAACGGAGGACGTGATAGCACCGCTTCTAGCCGCGGCCCTGTGGCTGGTCAACCCGGTTCACACCCAGTCGGTGACCTACACCGTTCAGCGCATGAGCTCTCTGGCCACCCTGTTCTACCTTTTGGCCCTGTCATGTTATATCCGGGCGCGAATAACGGCTTTATCCGGACAAGGCCGCATTCCGCAAGTGCTTCTTTACGCGCTCTGCCTGGCCTCCGGTATACTCGGGCTGCTTTCCAAGCAGACAACGGCCACCCTGCCGGTGATGCTGTTTTTATATGAATGGTATTTCTTTCAGGACCGGAATCCGGGCTGGCTGAAAAAACAGGTACCCTGGATCGGTCTGACCGCCCTCCTGGTTCTTATCGTGGCTGCCCCCTACCTGGGTACCAGCCCGCTGGATAAAATACTGACGACCTATGTAAAACAGCCGTTCACCCCGGCCCAGCGGCTGCTGACCGAGCCGGCCGTGGTGATCTATTATATCAGCCTGCTGTTGTTTCCCCATCCGGACCGGCTGACCCTGCTTTACGATTTTCCGATTTTTTCATCAATGACCACCCCGATGACGGCCCTGGCAGGTATCATGGGTGTTTCCGTCCTGGTCCTGGCCGGTCTGATGCTGTCAGGGAAACACCGCCTGCTGTCTTTCGCCGTTTTCTGGTTTCTGGGCAACCTGGTCATCGAATCCTCGGTCTTAGGCCTGGCAATTGTTTTTGAGCACCGGACCTACCTGCCGTCGGTTTTTCCCTTGATCGCCCTGACCGCGCTGGGGGTATCGGCATTCCGAAAACGGTGGCCGGCCGTAGTGATTGCCGGTTTCCTGATCCTCATCTGCGGCTTCTGGACACACCAGCGCAACACGGTCTGGAATGATACTGTCGGCTTCTGGCAGGACAATGTCGCCAAGGCCCCTGATATGCCGGAAGTCAACAACAACCTGGGACAGGCCCTGCTGAAAAAAGGAGAAACCGAACAGGCGGCCGATTACTTCAAAACTGCCATAGAAAAAGATCCCGACCTGGAATCAGCCCGTCTTAACCTGGGCGTGGTAATGCTGATGACCGGAAAAATAAAACAGGCCGAAGCGCACCTTGAACAGGCCGCTTTGCTGGTTCCGGATTGCGGTCACTATAACAATCTGGGACTGACCGTCATGAAAACAGGCGACATTGAACGGGCCATTGCCTTTTTCAACCAGGCCCTTTATTTCAATCCCCATGATGCCAATACTCACTTCAATCTGGGTACGGCCTGGTTTCAGCAAAAAAATCTGGATCGGGCCCGGAAACATCTGCAGCAGGCGGCCCGGTTGGCACCGGATCCTGTACTGGCACTGAATAACCTTACAACTGTTTTGGTCATGCAAAAAAAATACGAGGAAGCCGCTAATACACTTCGCCACCTCTCCCGACTGAAACCGCATAATCCTGCGATCTATTACAACCTGGCCTGCGTTTACGCCCTTAAAAACGAAAAGGAAACGTCCGTAGAAACGCTTAAAAGGGCCGTGGATTTGGGTTACAACCGCTGGCATCATCTGAAAAACGATCCCGACCTCGCCAACATACATGACACGGCTTACTTTAAGCGCCTGACAGGAACCGGAGGCATGTGATGACGACAAAGATCAGACATGACGTTTTTTGGCAAAAAAAAGACAAAAAAGGGCAAACGCCGGTTCTGCGTTGTTGCACCGGAAAAATAAAAAACATGCAACTATTTTATAATATTATAATTTAAGCCAAAGACGGCCTTTAAAATAAAGCTGGCATTTTATTTGCTTTTTTATTTTTGATACGCTTTTGCTTCATCAGCTTATTTGTTGGCGGGGAAAAAAAATATTGACAGGTTTATTTTGTCAGTGTTATGAGTTGATGACGTAAACACTGTTTACGTCTGTGAAAGGGGGTGATAAGGGCAAACTGGTTCTATCCAGACTCTGTTTTTTAGAGTCGACTATCGTCGGACTACCGTGCAAAACCCAAGCACATCCTTGGTCGGCGAAAAAGTTAAAAGTACTCAATTTAGTAAACCAAACGCTCAATCAACTTGTGGAGGAAACAGAATGAAGAAGTTAATCGTTAGTTTAGTTGTCGGCGCTTTACTGGTATTGCCGCTTTCCGCTATGGCCATGGACGCCATCAGCAATGCTGAGCTTGACGGCGTAGCCGGTCAGGCCGGTGTTACCATCGGCTTTGGCGGTACCACCACCACCACCATCGATTTCAGCGAGCTGAGCTGGGGAGATCCGGACGGCCTTGGTGCCGGTTGTGGCGCTAATCAGGGCTGGCTGATCATTGACGGTGATATCAGCATACAGCAGATAATTGCCGACGGCCAGACGCTGACACTGGATGTCGGTACCACCAACGCGGACAGCTGTAGCCCGGGCACAGACGCCGTTGTGATTCCCACTTCCGGAACCACCTTTGTCGCGGTGGGGCTGCCGTCTACCACAATGAACATCAGTGTTGCCAATCAGCTGACCATCGGGATGGGCACCGCAGCCGGCACCATTGCCGGTACAGTCGGCCTGCTGAATCTGGAAAGCCTGTCAGTTGATGCGGGTACCCCAACTACCCTTTACATCTGGGCGCACTAATTCGTTTTTCAATCTCAGTACGTTTCGGGGGAATATGTCTGCTTCAACGGGCATAAATCAAAAAAAAGAGTGGTTAAGACGGATTACCTTTGCCGGCCTTATCCTGATGTTCGGCTTTGCCGTTGTTTCACCGCTACCCTGCTCGGCAATGGAAGCCCTGACCCAACAGGAACTGGGTGATTTATCCGGAAGGAGCGGTATCAGTATGGGATTCGCCAGCCCTGCGACCGTCAGGGCGACGTTTACCTCGCTGAGCTTCGGGGACTCAGATGGCTGGGGCGATGGCACAGGCGGAACTAATAATGCCGGCTGGCTGGTACTCACCGGCAACGGTGCCGAGTTAAACATTGAGATTCCTGCTAACGCGCAACTTGACATTGATGTCGGCCACACCGTAAGCACCTGCGCCCCCAAGAGTGGCGCAGCTTACGCCGGGTTAAAAATTCCGGCCGACTCCACTTTTTTTACTTTCAGCCTGACCGAAACCAATATTGTCCTGGTGGTTCCGGATACTGTCTATATTGGTCTCAGCCAATCGGGCAGTTCAGTAGGTGATTATATGGGTTATATGCGGGCGGACAATGTCGCCATCGATAAAGCGAACAAGAAAAGCTCCTGCTATATTTGGACGCATTAACGATAGCGCCCCCGTACTGAAAAAAAGAGGTATTACAACAACCAACATAAGGAGAAAGAAATGAAAAAACTCGGATTAATTTGTTTAATCGTTAGTTTACTGGCCCTTCCGATGTCGGCCATGGCCCTGGAAAAAATGTCCGGAGAAGATCTGGGCGGCGTTACCGGTCAGGCCGGTGTTACCATCGGCTTTGGCGGTACCACCACCACCACCATCGATTTCAGCGAGCTGAGCTGGGGAGATCCGGACGGCCTTGGTGCCGGTTGTGGCGCTAATCAGGGCTGGCTGATCATTGACGGTGATATCAGCATACAGCAGATAATTGCCGACGGCCAGACGCTGACACTGGATGTCGGTACCACCAACGCGGACAGCTGTAGCCCGGGCACAGACGCCGTTGTGATTCCCACTTCCGGAACCACCTTTATCGCGGTGGGGCTGCCGTCTACCACAATGAACATCAGTGTTGCCAATCAGCTGACCATCGGGATGGGCACCGCAGCCGGCACCATTGCCGGTACTGTCGGGCTGCTGAATCTGCAGAGCCTGACCGTTGATGCGGGTACCCCGAGTACCCTTTACATCTGGGCTCACTAAGATCCCTGTGTCCGTTTGATGTATTATAACGGATAACAATATGGATGTTTTTGGGCAGGCGGTAAAATAAATATACCCCTGCCCGAAAACATCCCTTATAATAATGCGCTATTATGCAACCATTTAGAACCTTTACCCTCAATCCCAGCCTTATCAGGCAGACGTTCACCTGCTTTCTTTTTCTTTTGATTACCGTTTCTGCTTACGCCGGCACAACTGAATTGTTGTCCGACGCCTGCATAGCAGACATTACAGCCGGTGCCGGTGATACGGTAATAACGGCTTTTTATGAGACCCCGACCACAGCCTACATTGATAATACGCCCCGCTGGTGGGGGGATATGGATGGTGCTGCCGGTGCCGGATGCGGTAACGCACCCGGATTTATCGTCACCAACCTTCCCTACAATGATTTCCAGCATGATAATTTTAAGTATTCATTTAACAGTCAGGCTGAATTGGATGCGTTCATAAATGATCTGGCTACGTTGCCGGGCAGCCCAATTAATGTGCTTGCCACTGACTATATCAAAAGCAACCCCGGTACCGACCATATTTTTTCCAATGACGGCAGGCCCCCCCGTGTCCAGGAAATCATCATTACCACTGACCAGAAAATAAACGGAGATTTTGTCCGTACCCATAACGGCCAGGTCATTACCCAGAACGTGCGTTTTGACCTTGAATTCCTGCCGCCTTACGCGAGATCTTACACTACTGAAACAACGGAGCAAACAGCTGAGGGCAGGGACGGGAAAACCGGTCGCCTGCTCCCCTCCAGATCTTTCAGACAGTACAATCAATATGAATGGGTGCAACGAAATAATTCCGGCGTTGAAATCATACGGAATGCGGACGGAACATTCTACTTTACCCAGCGTCAGCCACACACGTTTAATTTCGGTGCGATTTATCTGGAATGTACGACTACGGGCGATCAGCCCATACTTTCATCTTCTGGTTATGTTGTCGTACCGCCAAACACCACTTTTCTGAGAAACACCATTTATAATGATTTGAATGTTTACAGCCCTGCTTTGGGCATGACGATCGGCCTTGCCCCTGCCGGAGAAACCGATCCGGAAACCGGGGAAATTTCTCCCGACCTTGATCACTATCAGGAACTGGGAATACTTGATATAAGAAATTTGAATATTTCGCTAAAAGGCGGCAACGATATTTATGTTTATGCCAATGAGGATCTGGATGTGCGCTGCCCCTAAAAAAGACTTCCAGATCATCGACTTCTATTATCACATTTCCTCTTTGATTATCTCTTATTTTAAGCAAGCGGTTATTACCAAATTTATTTACACGGTTTTAATAAACGGAACCAGAACATTCGTGTGTTTTTTAATTTTTTCTTTACAAAACAAGTTTCATATGATTAAGCTTAATACGATAAACAATGTTCACCAGTTGATTTTGCTTAAACCGGTGCCTGGGGGAGACTAATTATGCACGTACTTATTGCTTTCTTAATCAGTACTGCCTTGCTTTCCGGTTTTCTCCCCTCAAGGGAGATACCTGACAATGAGGTGCGTTTTATTTATGCCCCTATTGACGGTATAACAACCAACACGGATTACTATCTTCCCCACGCTCTCCAGCCGGTCGAACTGCATTTTGAGATGAGAAACGCGTCGGATATAGAAAAATCACGCATTATTTCTCAGAAATATGACTATAGTTGCGGATCTGCTGCCCTGGCCACACTCTTAAGATACCACCTTGCTGAAGATTTTGAGGAAACGCACATTATTCACGGCCTGCTGAAATACGGGGACAAGGAAAAAATTATAGAGAGAAGGGCGTTCTCCCTTCTGGATATGAAAAAATTTGTTAATGCCATCGGATACCAGGGCGTGGGCTACAAGGCTGAAATAGAGGACCTTGAAACGCTGAACATGCCCTGCATTCTACCCATGGAACTTTACGGTTATCGCCATTTTACCGTGTTCAAAGACGTTTATAAAGGCCATGTTTTTCTGGCTGACCCGTTTCAGGGAAACACCAGCTACCCGATAGAACAATTTAAAAAGTTGTGGCATGAAAATGTTATTTTTGTCGTTTATCCTTCAGGAGAAGAGCAATTGGCCTTATTAAAATTGAAAAACGACGATCTCCGTTTTATGGATGAAGATCGGACACTGGATATCATGTTTCGAGACAGAATGTTAGAGAAAGAACCAATGCCGATTGAGACAGATCCTAAAACACGACAATACTATAAAAGATAAACCGCAATGCGCCTCAGGAGGTACATGTTGAAGGCAAATATAAAAATTATTTTCATGGCGGCGTTATTACTGACAGCCCTGGTAATAAATGGAAACGGTCAGGAAAACCAGACAGGTACCAAGGCCAGCGACCAGGCTGAAACCGGTTTTTCAAAAAGCCTCACCTCGAGAGAGTTGGAGCGGCAAACCGCTGCCGGCCTGAAAAAGGACCTGGCCCCTGAAGCACTTGAGGCAGCCACTGGTGCCGGCCTGAAAAAAAATCTGGACAGTGATGAACTGCAGGAGTCCACGGCCGCCGGCCTGAAAAAAGACCTGACCACTGAAGAGTTAAATTCATCCATTGGAGCGGGCATCAGGCGTGTCTCATCGCTGGAACTGGATAAAGCATCCGGCCGGGGATTTATGACCGACATGACCCGGGCGGAGCTGGAAAATCTTGTCGGTAAGGGCTTTATCGGCAAGCTTACACCTGATGAAATTGAACAAATCAGCGCCCGGGGAACATTATCTGATGAACAGGCGCGAATGACCATCAAAGACCTTGCTTCTGTTTTCGCTCAGGGCGTTAAATTCATCATTGACACATCAAAATTTTCAGAAGAGGAGCTGGGCGAAATTAAAGGCCGGGGCACCCTTCAGGATATCGGTAAATTCCCCTACTCGATCCAGGTGGGGGTTTTCAGGGACAAAGCCAATGCCATTGCCATGCTGGAAACCATTAAAGGACAAGGCTATGATCCTTATATTTTCAGAACCCGTGATGACCTCGGCAATTCGCTGTTTGCCGTTCGCCTCGGCGATTATGAATCCATTCAGGAAGCTTATGCCGAAGTGACACATTACAAGGGCAAAGAACACAAGGAAGCTTTTGTCACCTACATCAACTCTACCAAAAGTGTGGATGAAAAAGACATCGTTAATGAAAAAGATGAAAGCGCACGTCCGGATCTTTCTAATCAGCTTGATTTTGACAAAGAATACGCCAGCGAGGATCTGAGGGCTCTTTACAAACAGATTCAAGCACTTGAAGGTGAAGTTGATAAATTACGGACTGAGTCGCAAGCCAGGAAAAAACTCAAGATGACAGAAGCCGAGCAGCAAAAGGAGGAAGAAGAAATCCTCTCCGCTGCCGGGCGTGAGTATGTGCTGTCGCCGGCCGGAACTTTAAGCTTTGATTATAATTTCGGATACACCCATAACAGTTATGACGAGGCTGAATGGAACGTTTCCCGCATCAAGCATACAGCTGATCATACACTGACGAACACCCTGTCAACCACTTACGCTCTGTTCGACAACCTTTCTTTGTCCGCGTCCATTCCGTTCAAATATAAGTATCACGATCTGGGTGTCAGCGGGTCAAAAGATGTCAGCGATTTAGGCGACCTTTCTTTAAGCTTCAGCTGGCAGCCTACCAAATCCCAACAGTCGATACCGCCTATCATTGTTACTACCAGTGTTTCCGCGCCTACCGGTCGGGGACCGTATGAAATCAACCCGGAAGTTGATTTATCAACCGGTTCCGGTATTTATTCGTTTTCACTTGGTGTCAACACCAACAAAAAAGTCGATCCGGTAGTGGTTTACGGGGGGCTTGCTTATTCCTTTCTGTTAAAGGAAAAAGACTTGGACTACTATCTGGGAACAGGCGCTGTTCTTAATGAAGTAGAACCGGGCGGGGGGGTTGCCTTGAGCCTGGGGCTTGGTTATGCCATGTCCTATGCGGCAACTATCAACGTAGGCATCAGTATGACTTATTCCTTCGGGTCAACGTATTATTATCTGGACGGCAGTAAGTCGGAAACCGGTGATGCGGTCAGCGCCAGCCTCAGCCTGGGTACCGGCTGGCGTTTTTCAAGCCAGCGGACAATCAGTTTTTCCGTTGGCATCGGCCTGACCAATGATGCTTCGGACTTCTCATTTTCCTTTAGAATACCCTTTGATTACGCACTGTAAAACGTGACAGGAGAATTGATGCGATCACGACCACAGGCCAGACCGGGATGGTTATTTTTAATTGCCTGTTTTATATTCAGCCTCGGCGGCAGTATCAACTGCCAGGCAGCCCTTTTTGAAAACATGGCCATCTGTGCCAAGGCCATCTCGCTGGCAAACTCCTGTACCGCCTATCCTCCGGATCAAATGTCCATTCACTATAATCCGGCCGGGCTATCCACTGTTCATGACGGTCTCCAATTGAGCCAGGGGCTTCTCACCGCCTCGTTTGCATTAAAATCAAGGTTTGATCCGGATCCGGACTTTCCCGGATGGCTGGGCGGAATTTACAGCGGGGAGCCGGGTGATTCTGATTATTACGACTACCGCCCCGAAGCCGATCCGGTTGCCGGCCAAAGCGGTACCAGTTCAGGTGTTCATCTTTACCTTCCCCTGATGGGCTCCCAGGACATGAGTTCTGTCGGTATGCCGACGCCGTTTGGTTTTTCTCTGGCCGCAGCCCCTTTCCCTTTTGGCCTGTCTTACCGGAAACCGAATTCACGCGTAACCTTCGGATTCGGTTTATATGCCCCTGCCATGGGCGGGTTTTACCGTGATGACGATGACCCCGCCCGGTACAACGGACGGGCGCTTTCCATGCAGCACATTGTTTACGCCGCACCAGCCGTCAGCTATCAACTGACGGATACCCTTTCCGTAGGGGTTACCCTGGGGCTTGGTCAGGGTGCCACCGAGATTGACACGGACATGCGATTGCCCAACGACATGACCGCATTGACGGAAATTCTCGGTATATCAACGCAAGGATTGAACATCCCCGTTATTTCTCAATTGACCCTCCCCCCGCCATGGATGGGCGGCGGTGTCGGCCCTTATGACGATATCGGCAACATGTCTCTTGCTGTCCGTGATGACTATACACCGAGCTACAATCTTGGTCTTCTTTGGGAACCGTCCAACTGGTTTTCATTCGGTCTCTGTTATCAAAGTGAAGTCAAAATGGAATATAGCGGCAGCTTCAAATTCACCTACAGCGAGGAATTTCAAGGTTTTGTCGCCTGGATGGGCAGTTCGCCACTACTCCTGGCCGTTTCCCAGCTGCTGGATCTTCCCTACCGATCCACACCTTACCAGCAAGGGGCAGTCAACTTGACAGGTGGAGACTTCCCGGAGAGAATCCAGACCGGTATCATGCTTCGCCCCATCCGCCGTCTTAGGCTGATGTGTGATCTGCACTGGATAAACTATTCCAAGACCAAGGCCTATACCATAATCTTTGACCAGGACATCCAGGCTTTAATGATATCCAAATTCATCGGGCACCTGGATGGGAATAACAGATTAAAGATTGACATGAACATGAAGGATGAAGTCCATCTCAGCTTCGGCCTTGAATACCAACTGCTGGACTGGCTGTCCTTAAGATGCGGTTATGAAGACAGAAAAACATCTGTAAACATGGACTATTTCTCGTTGCTGGCACCGCTGGCCGATATAGACTACTATGGTGTCGGCCTGGGCATTCAATTAAAAAGCGGCCTGAAAATCGATCTGGCCGCCGGGTTTCTCAAGTCCGACTCATGGGAGGTGCCCAACAATTCCAGTAAGAATCTGAACTCTACGGAATTTATCGATGCAGTGTACAACCCCTATGGGGGTATGGATGTTTCGGGCAGCATGGAAGCCACCCTCATTGCCGCCAATTTTTCCCTGCCGTTCGAATATCTTTACCGGGTCGGCGACTTGTTAAAAGATACCGGGCAAAAAATCAAAGAGAATATGCCTTTTATGAAAAAATCGAAAAAGCCTGAAACACAGGACCCGATCAATAAGTAACACTTTTTTTAGAAGGACAAAATAAGCTCAATATCAGCTTTTTAATTCAAAAGGCCAAAACTCCTGATAGAATTCACATTGCAGTGTAGTGTCAGGATGCGTTCTTGCGATGTGCTGATATTGAATTTTTTTTTGCGGTCTTTAATCACATGGGAAAGAGGAAAAATGAGATTACTGCTGTTTTCTTTACTGCTTGTCACATCACCGGGCATTTTATTCGCAAACCAGGCAAAAACCACGATAGAAGAAAGGATGGTTCCTCTAGGTCATGGCATCAGCGGAGAAGAGATATATGTCAACTCACTTGAAATAAGCCCCGATTTTAAACATATCGGCTATGTTTCCAGAATTGGTGGGACATTCCGGGTGTGGCTGGACGGAGTGTCCAAGAAAAGCCACAGTGGTGTTACCAGGCAGTCTCCGTTCTTCTCTCCCGAACAGAACCGGCTGGCATATATTGCCAATGAAGGGGACAACATGTTTGTTGTCATTGATAACCACGAACATGACCGATATAAACAAGTCGGAACCCTGACGTTCAGCCCTGACGGTTCTCGAGTCGCGTATCGGGCCGAAGATGCCAAGGGAAGTCAGTTTGTCGTTATTAACGGTAAAGAGGGGCCGAAATTCGATGTGGGAATTACTAATGATATCGGCATTGTCTTCAGCCCTGATTCAAAGCATGTGGCTTATGTCGGTATCAACGACAAGGACTCCGTTATATTTGTTAAAGACAACAAAAAAATAGACAGTTTTAAACAAATCAAGCAGGTCAAATTTTCCCCTGACTCAAATCACCTTGCCTATTCTGCCATGAAAGACGATGGATGGGTCGTTGTCCTGGATAATAAATCTGGCCAAACGTATATAATGGTCGACAACCTGATGTTTTCTCCTGACAGCACTCAGCTGGTTTATATGGCTCAAAAAAGCCGCCGCTCGATTATCGTAATAAACAACAAAGAAATCAGTGAGGGAATCGGTGTGCTTTTCCCCTCCTTTTCGCCCCATAAGGGACGGTTTGCGTACATCATTGCTGAAAAGAATAATAAATTTTGCTATGTCCTGGATGGGGAAAAAGAACTTTTAGTGGATAAACCCGGCCGGATGATTTTCAGCCATGATGATACCAGCGCGGCCTATGCCGCTTTGATAAAGGACAAGTGGCATGTTTTAAAAGACGGTGTTAAGGGCCCGGCTTTTAAAAAGATCTACGCTTTTTCCTATTCCCCTGCCAGCAATGATATTCTGTACGCCGCTGAAAATGAAGCGGGTCAAAAATGTGTTGTAGTCAACCACATTCCGGAAAAATTTTATAACTCAATTGGCGCACCCGTATACAGCAAAAATGGTCAAAAATATGCATACGTGGCCACGAACAACGACGGGAAGATGTTCATAATCATCAATGGACAGGAGCAAAAAACGACATATCCCATAATCGGGATTCCCGTGGAAGAAGTCAATGAGTCGGGGGTCAGCGCCCAGCATCCGTATTTCAGTGACACCGGCAAACGGCTGGCTTTTCCGGTTTACGATCCTGACCAAAAGAAAGCCTTCATGGTGGTTGACGGAAAAAACCAGCAAACCTTTGACGCGGTTATGGCGCCCTGCTTTTCTCCCGATGAAAAACACATCGCCTATATGGGCAAAAAAGGAAACAGCTGGCACATGGTCGTGAATGGGAAACCCGGCCGCCATACCTGCGACGGAATGATTCGCGGTGCAACCATCGCATTTGATCCCGCTAATAACTGCTTTTTTATACTGGTTGCCAGCAACACTGAATCAGGCCTTTCTTTTTACCGCATGGAGGCTGAGATCAAAAGCCCTTAACCCGGATATTTCTTGCGGCCAGATTATCAATCCTTCAATTGCCGGCTGATTTCAGCGGCCACCTTTTCACCGGACAGCAGCATACCACCGAAAATCGGTCCCATACGGGGACCGCCAAAGGTGGCGTTGCCGGCCATTCCGGTTACATAAAGGCCGGGATAGACCTCCCGCGTGTTCTCCAGGGTCAATGATTCAGCCCGTTCCGACCACATGGATTTTTCACCTTCTATGCCGCCGCTGGCGGTATTCAATGTTCCGGGGGTTTTCTCGGATACCACCCGGACCACTTCAGTAGCATGGCCGGTGGCGTCAATCACAAAACCGGACCTGATGGCCAATGGATCGATGTGTAACCCGGCCATCTCGACCGGAGACCAGTTA
This sequence comes from Desulfosudaceae bacterium, assembly GCA_963674745.2. GTDB lineage: Bacteria > Desulfobacterota > Desulfobacteria > Desulfobacterales > Desulfosudaceae > JBFMDX01. The sequence continues at coordinate 2,260,146 of CAXXDV010000003.1, forward strand.
AGCACCAGGCCGGTCACCCGTCCCGGCCGGATGAGCACGTCCTCCACGCTGACGCAGTTAAAAACCGTCAGACCCGCTTTAACCGCCCGGCTGGTCAGGGTCGAAACAGCTTCCACGGCATCAGTGGTGTAATAATCATCCTGATATTGACGATAACCGACACCTGTTTCATCCAGGATGTGCAGCGCGCTCTTTTGTACCACGATTTCGTTGAACATCATGCCGCCGCCCCACATGCCGCCGCCGATACTTAATTTACGTTCATACATAGCCACCTTGTGACCGGCCCTGGCCAGATAAAAACCGGCCACCAGTCCGGACGGTCCACCGCCGACAATGGCCACGTCTATCTCCAGATTGGCTGTCAATTTTTCATAATACCGGTCGATAATTGCCCGGGTGATGATGACTTCATTGAGTTCCATGTATTATTTTCCTTTTATCTCCGAAATCGTGTTATGCAGCTTAACCGCGCACAGATCGCCGCACATGGTGCATATCTCTTTTTCTCCGGCTTCGCTCTCCTCACGGCGCTTTCCGGGTAAAACCGGATCCAGAGCAAGGCGGTACATGCCTTTCCAGTCCAGTGCTTTCCGACATGCCGACATCTCAATATCCCGTTCTATTGCGCCCGGCACGCCTTTGGCAATATCACCGGAATGAGCGGCAATCCTTGCCGCAATCACGCCCATACGGACGTCTTCCATGTCCGGCAGGCACAAGTGTTCGGCCGGGGTGACATAACAAAGAAAGTCCGCCCCGGCAGCGGCCGCCACCGCTCCTCCGATGGCGGCGGTAATATGATCATATCCCGGGGCGCAATCCGTGGTCAACGGGCCGAGCACATAAAACGGCGCGCCATCACAAAGCTCTTTTTCGAGCTGCATGTTGGCTGCAATCTGGTTCAGGGGAACATGTCCCGGCCCCTCGATCATCACCTGAACCCCGGCCGCTCTGGCGCGCCGCGCCAGTCCGCCCAGGACCACCAGCTCTTCGATCTGGGCAGCATCCGTGGCATCGGCTATGGCACCGGGGCGCAGCCCGTCGCCCAGGCTCAACGTCACATCATATTTGAAAGCAATGGCCAGTAAACGTTCAAAATCCGCATACAGGGGGTTCTCCTGCTGATTATGGTGCATCCACGAAGCCAGAAGCGCGCCGCCCCGGCTGACAATACCGGCCACCCGATCGCCTTCTCTGGCCAGACGACTCGCCTTCTGGGTCACGCCGCAATGAACGGTAATATAATCTATCCCCTGTTGACACTGCTCTTCGATAACTTCGAATAACCTGTCCGGCACCATTTCATAAAAAGCCCGTGCCTGGCAACTCATCTCGGACGCCACCGCGTAAATGGGGACCGCCCCTACCATGACCGGTGAATTTTCCAGAACGAGCTTCCTGACGGCTTGCAGGTCGCCTCCGGTGGACAAATCCATCACACTGTCGGCCCCGGCGTTAACGGCTATTTTCAATTTTTTAAGTTCTTCAGCCGTATCAAAATGCTCCGGAGAAGTGCCGATATTGGCATTGACTTTCGTCCTCAGGCCGTTACCGATTCCCATGGCCGGAAAATCCCGGTTAATATTCTTCGGGATAACAATCCTGCCGGAAGCGACCCCTTCCCTGATCATTTCAGGCGAACGGTTTTCACTTGCCGCGACAAGCTTCATCTCGTCCGTTACAACGCCCTGTCTGGCCTGGCTTAACTGTGTCATAATACAGCCTCCTTTTTATAGCCCCGGTGATTCAAAAGCTCAAAATTGTTTTCCAACTGTTCTTTTTTTAAAAGCCCGCCGGTAACTGCTGCTTTCTCAAGAACGATTATTCCACAACCCTGGTTTATCGTCGGCAGATCTGGATTCTGACGTTCGCCAGAATGACGAATATGGAGATAATGTTTCATACCAGAAATTGCGAGTTCCATCACTTAATCACCTAAACACATAATCACATAATCACTAAGCATTAACCACCAGATCACACGCCAAGGCTGAAGCGAATTGTCACCTTAACACCTAAAACATTAACACCCTGATATGATTGACAGTTGTCAAATGGAAAATAGTTCTCCTGCCAGTTTTTAATCTGGTCTCCTTGCATTTATGAAATTCCAGGGTACCCGGAGGGGCGGAACCTTTAATGCGACGGTTGTTCACTCTGATATACGCGGGTTGGATACCGCATGACTTTTCTTCGTCGCGGAGCTGCCTCTGTCTAAAATCTGGAGTTAGGCCGAAAGGCTTATCCTATAGGGTGTCCGAGGGTTCTCCTTTCCGTGGCTGCGCCCCCGCGGCTGCCCTGGAATATGATGTTGTAAATGGTCTATCGAACCTCCTGTTGATCATGTTTTTGTATTTTGCCTTTTGATTGGCTCTAATTTGTCAAAGATGCTTCGGATTCAATGGCGATTGCCCAGATAAAACCGCAAAGTTCCCGGGCGATAGCGGTTATAATGACCTGCTTGGTTTTTCCTTTGGCCCAAAAATGCCGGTAGCGTCCACAGAGTCTTAATTGTGCTTTCCAGGAAATATCACGGATGCTTTGCGGTAATCCTTCCTGTTTCTTCAGTAATGCTCGAGTAACCCGTGCTCTGTGCCGGTACGACCAGGCCGCTTCAACCAGTATGCGGCGCACATGCGAATTACCGGTTTTGGTGATCGGGCCGCGCTTGATATTTTCGCCGGTGGAATATTCTGATGGCACCAGGCCAAGATAGCTCATCAGTTGATCCGGGTGGTCAAAACGATTAAAACTTCCGATCTCCACGGTGATTATAGCGGCAGCGAGTAACGAGATGCCGCGCAGGCTCTGGAGCGCTTGAACGACAGGAAACATCCGCCATTGCGGTATGAGCTGATGTATCTGCTCGGTGAGCCGCTGAACACGCAGGCTGCAATGATCCAGATGGTCGACATATTCTTGCAGGACAATTTGCTGGGACTCATGGGGCATTTTGATATCGGCAATCCAGCGCCGATGAGCCTGGGTCCACGGCGTACGTCCGGTATACGTAAAACCGCTACGCAGCAGAAAAGCCGACAATCGCTGCTTGCAACGTTTTTCATCCTGCTTGATATCACTACGCGCTCTGACCAGGTCTCGCAAGGCCTCGTCTTCGGCAAGGGGAACATGAACGGAAGTCAAGTCGCCGGATCGATGCAAACGCGCCAGCATAAGAGAATCGCGCCGGTCATTTTTAATCCGGTTCCCGCTCTGCTTGGGAATCAGCGAAGGCGCTACCACCTTACAGTCAAAACCCTTGGCAGTAAGATGACGATAGATCTGATAACCGCAGGGACCGGCCTCATACACAAAATGCAGATCGGCATTTTTACTGACCATCTTACGTGTCACCTTGTCCAGTGCCGCCAATGTTCCATCGATTTGACCATAGTGTACAACTTCACCATTACACCCGCCTTGGGCGATGGAAATATCAATACTTTTTTTGTGGACATCCATACCGATAAATATGCTATTCTTCTTCATGACCTGCCTCCTTGGTATTGGCTCTGTGCCAGGTTAATGTAGGTTGACCTTTAGCATAACCCACGTTTGCAAGGATGGCAGGTCATTTCCTTCTATTTTAACTGTCAATCATTATGTCTAAAACGTTATTTAACCACTTAACCACATTCGAAAAAAAAAGGCTGGTCCCGCAACAGGAACCAGCCTTTTAAAATACATCAAAATCACTGACTGTTCCCTTCGCTGGCATTATCCAGATCAGGTTCAAAGGGTATAATCTCAGGCAAATCTGCCACCCCCGGTCAGAACAAGAAGCATGAGCGCTTGTTCGTTTTGGTGGGCCGTGAAGGAATCGAACCTTCAACCTACTGATTAAGAGTCAGGTGCTCTGCCTAGTTGAGCTAACGGCCCATCGGCACGCGGCCATTACCATGGCCGCCAATTACGGTGTCACTATAATAATCGTTAAAATGCAAGTCAAGGAGAAAATGGGCCTGTTTTTCACTCTGAATTTCCAACCTTAAGCATTGACGATATTCTTTGGCTGCGTTATATTATCAACCATTAATCCAATAATATCCACAGCTATATGATGAAATCATTTTTAAAAACCACCTTCTTTGTGTTGATCGTTCTCATTGCGGCAACCGGCCCGATGATTGCGGAAACCCGTGATCCGGCGGTGGCCGGCATGTTTTATCCCGGGGATGAGGCCACACTCAGGCAGATCATTTCCGACCTGACCGAAAAGGCCGCAAAATCCCGGCTCACATTCCCGGCTGACCAACCGCTCCGTGCTTTAATCATGCCCCACGCCGGGTATTCCTACTCCGGGTATACCGCGGCCCATGCCGCCCCCCTGCTTGAGAAAAAACGATTTAATAAGATCATCATCATGGGGCCGGATCACCGGGTCGGATTTAACGGTTGTGCCATCAGTAACGTAACGGCTTATCAGACGCCCCTGGGCAAGATCGCTCTTCACCCGGACAGTCAGGCGCTGCGGAAGAATAAAGAACTGTTTATTACCCCGCCGCCGGTTTCAGAGACAAAAGAACATGCCATTGAGGTTATTCTCCCGTTTCTACAGGCATGGCTCCCCCCATTCGAACTGATTCCGATAATCGTCGGCAACGCCCCGGTAGATGCCATCAGCCGTGCGATTTCGCCCGTTTTGGATGATAAGACCCTGCTCATCGCCAGCAGTGATCTGTCCCATTATCTGCCGTATTCCCAGGCTGTGGCACGCGACCGGGAAACCATAGAATGGATTTTAAACCTTCAGCCGGACAACCTGATCAGGAGCCGCAACCGGGCCTGTGGAAAAATACCGATTGCGGTTGTGATTAATCTGGCGAAGACCTATAATTGGCAACCGAAATTAATACATTGCTCAAACAGTGGCGACACCTCGGGACAACGGGACCGTGTCGTCGGATACTCAGTCATCGCATTTTACGGAGGGCAGTTCATGGCCAAAAAGATTACCAAAAAGCAGGGCGGCGCACTGGTTCAACTGGCCCGCAAAACCATTTTTGAACGGCTTGGCCTTAAAGCGGAAAGCCCGGAGCTCAACCTGGAAAAAGAACCCGCGCTTCAGGAAAACGCCGGTACGTTTGTGACGCTGACGATTGACGGTATGCTCAGGGGATGCATCGGAAGCCTGACGGCTGACGAGCCCATCGTTTCCAGCATCAAACGCAATGCGGTCAACGCCGCTTTCCAGGACCCCCGGTTTCCCCCGCTGACACCGGAAGAGGCCGAGCAGGTAGCCGTGGAAGTCAGTATTCTGACCCAACCCGAACCGCTTGGCTATAAAAACCCCAAGGACCTGCTGGCCCAACTGAACCCCAATGTTGACGGTGTCATTATCCAGAAAGGTCTGGCCAGGGCGACATTCCTGCCCCAGGTATGGGAGCAGCTTCCGGAGAAGGAGGCTTTTCTGGAACACCTGTGTACCAAAGCCGGATTACCTCCGAACGCATGGGAGCACCAGGATCTGAAAGTCTTTACCTATCAGGTTCAGAAATTTGAGAACAAAAAATGAACGTGCCATAATACGTATCATTCTGGCCACCGGGGTCGCCTCGGTGGCCACTCAACTGCTGACCATCCGGGAATTTCTGGCTCTGTTTGCCGGGAATGAATTCGTAATTGCCGTTATTTTCTTTAACTGGTTAATTATCGGTGGTGCCGGCACCCTGCTGGCATACCGGGCCGCCGATTCTTTTTTCAGGCCTTCGCCGATCCGTCTGGGATGGCTTTCACTCCTGGCGGCGGCCATGCAGCCGGTTAATCTTCTGACCATTCGCCTGCTCCGAAACGTTGTATTCATACCCGGCAGCGAGACCGGATTTTATCAGACGTTTGTCTATACCCTTTTAACAACAGCTCCCTACTCATTGCTGATCGGTTTTCTGCTCCCTTTCAGCCTTTTTGTTATCAGGCGTGAGTCCCCGGCTTATCCGGGCACCACGATTTACATTATGGACAACATCGGTGATGTTGCCGGTGGCGCGCTTTTTTCCTTTGTGCTTCTGTTTATCGCCACACCTATGCAAAGTATCGCCTTTTCCGGATTGATACTGATGGTGGCGGCCATCCCTCTGTTGATGCCCAATCGCGGCGTTTCCGTCTACTTGTTGACAGCCGCGATACTGGCCGCAACAACGATTCTAACGGTCCCTGTTTTCATAGAAATCAGGACGCTGGAAGTTACCGGCGGAAACCTGGTATGGTACCGGGAAGCCCGAACCGGCAGAATCCAGGTTACGCATCAGGCCGACCAGTATACCCTGTACCTGGACGGCAGCCCCATCGCCAGTTCTTATAATCTTCGGCAAGCGGAGGCGGCGGCGCACTATCCCCTTTGTCAGAGGGCCCATTCCGAGCGGGTCCTGATCATTTCGGCAGTAACGGGCATCATGAACGAAATCAAGAAGCACCAACCGCGGGAAATAGATTATGTTGAGCTGTCCCCTGAACTGGCCGAGACCATGCTTCGTTTCAACCTGATCCAAAAAAATGACCGGATGAGCGTCATTCATGATGATGCCAGGGCCTTTTTATCCCGGACAAAAAAGCGATATGATACCGTTATCATGTGCCTGCCGGAACCGGATACATATCAGCTTAACCGTTTTTATACACAGTCCTTCTTCTCCCTGGTCAGGAAGCGTTTGACCGAAAACGGCGTTTTTTCCTTCATGTTGATGGGATTTGACAACTATCCGACCGAAGCTGATCGTCAGAAACTGTCTTCCGTGCATAACACGGCCGCCGCCTGCTTCCCGAATATAACCATGATTCCCGGTGAAGACATCTTTTTTCTGTGCGGCGAGAAGCCGTTAACCACGGATATTCCGACCCGGTTGGAACAAAAAGGGATCAAAACCGCTTTTATCAAAGATTATTTTGCCGGAGACGTTACCCATGACCGGCTGGCGTACCTTGAAAACATGATCGACCCGGACGCTCCGATAAACAAGGACATCCGTCCCCGGCTGATGCGTTTGATGTTTGCCCGGTGGTTTGCGCTGTTTGACACTTCTCCGGCTTTTTTTTACGCGGCCGGCGGCCTTATTCTGCTGGGTTACTTGCTGTTCGCCTCACGTGGCGAATTTATTCTTTTTTCCACCGGGTTCGCCAATATGGCGACAGAGATCCTGACCATATTTGCTTTCCAGATTTTTATCGGTTATATTTATTATCAAATCGGACTTATTGTAACCGTATTTCTGGCCGGTCTGTTACCCGGTGCCTGGACCGGCGGTCATGTGCGATACCATTCCCGGCGGACACTCATGCTCCTGGACGGTGCCATCATCATGTTGACCGGTTTTTTTGCCGTTGCCGTGATAACCGCGGAAACCCGACTTCCGGCCGTGTTTTTTCTTGCCTATGGATTTATCTTTTCCTTTGTCTGCGGTTTTCAATTCCCGGTAATTTTGCACCTGTTCGGCGATAAAAACAGACAGACCAGTGGCGCTTTTACCGCTGACCTGGTCGGCGCCGCCTTCGGCGCGCTGCTGACCAGTATCCTGTTAATCCCTTATGCCGGTCTGGCGGGGACCGCAATGGCCATTATCGGATTAAAAACGATCAGCCTGATCCTCATCGGAGTTATCCATGGCACCCATTGACAGACGGAAATTTCTAAAAGCAGGCGCCGCCGGCGTCATGCTGCTCTGCTACGGTCCACCGGCAGCCGGTTTTTCCCTGTTGGGACCAAAACGGGCGACCTCGGGCCGGGATGATATCAGCGGTCAGGTCTTTACCGGTGACGCGCCCGAAAAGCCCTGGAAATGGTCCCGGGAGGCAAAACATTACGAAATATTCCGGGGTGAACAGACCGTATGCGGGCTTTGCCCCAATGTCTGTCGTCTTTCACCGGGAGATCGCGGTGTCTGCCGTTCCAGGGTCAATATTGGCGGTGTTATGTACACCCTGTCTTACGGTAATCCCTGTGCCGTCCATATCGACCCCATTGAAAAAAAACCGCTGCTTCATTTCAAGCCCCTGTCCCGGGCCTTTTCCATTGCCGCCGCGGGATGTAATTTCCGGTGTCTGAACTGCCAGAACTGGCAGATCTCCCAGGCCAGGCCGGAAGACGTCCGTCATTACGAACTTTTCCCCGAAGATGTGGTCAGGGCGGCCGAACAATCCGGGTCGGCGTCGATTGCCTACACCTATTCGGAAGCCACCACATTTTTTGAGTACATGATCGATACGGCAACCATCGCGCACACGAAAAACCTGTCCAACCTCTGGATCTCCAATGGCTTTATCAACCCCGGCCCCCTGGCAGACCTTTGCCGGGTGATCGATGCCGCCAACGTCAATCTGAAAGCATATGATGACGCCATCTACAAAAAATTAAACGGCGGGCGTCTGCAACCGGTCCTGGATACCTTCTGCACACTGCACCGGCAGAAAATCCATTTTGAGATCACCAACCTGGTTGTTCCCGGGTATACGGATGACGAAAAAATGGTCAAAAAAATGTGCGCCTGGATTGTTGAAGCCCTGGGACTTGACCATCCGCTTCATTTCTCCCGCTTTTCACCCCAGTACAAGCTCAAACGACTGCCGCCGACGCCGGTCGCCACCCTCAGCCGTTTTCGACAAATCGCCATGGCGGCCGGTATCCGTTACGTTTACGTGGGCAATGTACCGGGTCACGATGGGGCCAATACCTATTGCCATAACTGTAAAAAGCTGTTGATTGAAAGAAACGGATACACCTTCGGCGCCTTCAACCTGAAAGACGGTAAATGCCGGTTCTGCGGCACACCGATCCCGGGGGTATGGGTTTAACGACGTGATTATGTGGTTATGTGGTTAAGTGTTTATGTGGTTAAGTGGTTATGTGATTAAGTGATTAAGTGATTAAGTGTTTATGTGGTTATGTGGTTATGTGGTTTGTATAGGTATATGCGTGGTTAAAAAGTCGATATTATTTTTAGATGCTTTAGCTTTTTTCACTATTATTTTCGCTCCTGCGCTCTTTGTTCCGGCTTACTTTTTCGACAAAGAAGTTAGCACCGTGGCCATTATTGACGGAGAACAATCTTTTGTAATAATGACAGTTGAAAAGGCAAAATGGGGGAATGTTTTATTCCCGATTCTCATTTTATTGGTAATATATAATTTTTGTTTATTATTCGTTTTCGTCAAAAAGCGGATAAAAATAAATCGCAATAAAGGCACGTCAGAACACTTTAAACCGGATGATGATCAATGATGTTTGGTGTTTATGGGTTTGTTTCTGTGCGTCAGGGTTTTCGGCCTTCAGGAATTTATGTCCTCAGGCTGAACTATAAATTACCACAAAGTGATAAATGATTGCCCCCCTTCTAAATAACAAAACCATGATTCTTTTAGAACGTATTCCAAAAAAATAGCCGGCCAGGACGCTAATCACATAACCACTTAACCACATAATCACATAAACTTTTAGGTGCCACTGTTACTTGTCGGTTTGGTTCCGGGCCGTGCCCGGTTGGGACGCTAACCACTTAATCACATAATCACTTAACCACTTTTTTCCGAAAAGCCATCGTCACGGCCTGAAAGGCATGAATAAAAAAGGTGCGCAGGAATTTCGGGTCCCGGAGCAACTGCCGGGAATAAAAATCCAGAAAGCCCCGGGGGTTGCGGAACGGAAAACGGCAGAGATTGATAAAATAGGTCACGGCCTGAATCCGGCGCAGGTCTTCAGTAGTAAAATCACCGGTCGCCAGGTCTGACTGGAAATAATTATTGGCTTCATGATAAGCGTAGTCCCCGTCAATATACCCCTCGTCCAGGCACTTTTCCCAGAGTTCCGATCCCGGCAGGGGGTTGAAAATGAAAGGCATGATGTAATCCAGCTTGAGATCAAGGGCAAACCGCATGGAACGTTTGATCTCGGTCAGTCGTTCACCGGGAAACCCGACAATAAAATATCCTACCGTGGTAATCCCGTATTTTCCGGCCAGCCGGGCCACTTCGTGCACCTTTTCAAACGTAAAGGGTTTTTTCACAAAGGCATCAAAAGACTTCCGGCTGCCGGTCTCAACGGCCAGCGTGATCTCATAGCAGCCGCTGTCCTTCATGAGCCGGACCATTTCCTCATCCAGGGTCCATAGCGCAATCCCGTTGGGTGTGTTCCAGGGCATGACCAGGCCGCGTTCCTTCATGCCGGAAAAAATCGCCCGGGCCCTTTTCCTGTCAATGGTCAGGTTATCATCCTGCCATTTCAATTCTTCAACGCCATACCTTTGCCGGAGATGCTCTATTTCCGTCAGCACATTTTCGGCCGACCGCTTGCGGAACCGTTTTCCCCAATGCCGCCAGGAGGAGCAGAACGGGCAGGCATGCGGACACCCGCGGCTGGAAACAAGGGGCGTATTCCGCTTTTTGCGCCAGTGAATCCCCATGGGGACCATGATGTCGAAATATTTTTCCATGGGAAGCAGGTCCCGGGCCGGCAGTGGCAGCGTATCCAGATCTTCAATCCAGCTTGTACGGGGGTTGATTCTGACACTACCGTTTTCCCGCCAGGCGATACCGTCAATGGCCGACCGGTCCTCCCCCCGGTTATGCGCTTTGATGATGTCCCGCAGGCCGAGTTCGCCCTCGCCCAGCACTACGTAATCGACATCCATGGTCTTTAAAACAATCTCCGGCAGAAACGAGGGGTGGGTGCCGCCCGTTACCACGACAATATCCCGGTCGATCTCATTTTTTATTCTACGGCTGATTTCCCGAATGCAGGCCGCCTGGCTCGAAAACATACAGGACAAGCCGACCAGGTCCGGCGCACAGGAACGGATGCGATTGATAACATCCCGGTAAGCGAGGCCGACCAGTTCAATATCACGATTAACCGGCTTCCTTCTGTCCGGCGCTTCGACCAGACAGTCCAGAAGGGAAACGTCGACCTGCTCGCGGACAAAAGCCGCCAGTGAAGCGATACCCATGGGTGGGCACACCATTGAATCCACCTGCCGGATATCATACATGGGAGGAAAAATCAGCATCACCCGTTTGATCGGTCGCAAACCCTTCTGAGCCATCACAACTCCTTGAAAAAGCAATCCCCACTTTCGGGAAAAATTACCGGTCTATTACCTGAAGACTCTGTTAATAACGGTTGCCTGTCAAAAAATTACTATACCGCAAAGGGCACCAGATAAAAAAGGAAAATTATTATTGACAATTGGTAAACAGAAGCATTAAATAAAGAGATTTTAAAAGATAACCAAGCATTTAAGAACGAAACAATTAAGGAGGCAGAATAAAGCAGTGGCCAATCATCAATCAGCGATAAAACGGACAAGACAGAACCTGAAGCGGAATTTACGCAATAAATCCAGGAAAACAGCGGTAAAAAGCGTCACCAAGCGACTGGAAGCCGCGGTCAATGAAAACAAAACCGAAGAAGCTGTGCTGGAGTTCAAAAAAGCGCAGAAAATGATCGCTAAAACAGCGTCCAAAGGTGTTTTTCATAAAAAAACTGCCGCCAGAAAAATCTCCCGGCTGGCCAGACTTGTCAATAAAGCCAGCGTCTCTTAATCCGGGTTCTTCCATTCACCGTATAATTCATGGGCGCCCAACGCTTCCACACACCTGCGGTAAGCGCCCAGCTTGAAATCCATACTTAAAAATTGACGGTCATCTGGTTATAAATCCGTTGCGCCAGGTCATCGGCCAGTTTCCTGACCGCCCGCCGCAGGTTTTGATCAGTAGCCGATTTTTCGGCCTCGACCATGTAAACTTCATTATCACGGATATTATCCTCCGCCCACACGGCTTCCCCTTCACGGTTCACCAGCCGGACGTTCAAGACAACCCGCACCCGTCTTTCCACCGCGACATATTTGTTCCGGTGGCTGACCGTACCGGTGCTGATGGATTTAATCACTCCTTCTAAAACCGCATCCGCTTTCTCCTTCTCCACAAGACTGCCGGCGCGGCGCCGGGTAAACTCCTGAACCATGCTGTTGGTAAAATCGTTTTCAATACCCAGCAGAGAAGACCTGTTTTCAAACACCGACACAAAAACCGTATCAACTTCTTCGGGCAGATCCCCCTTCTGCGCAAACCGGTATCCGCAAGCGGATATGGCGCAAGAGATAAAGAGGCTCAGGGAAATTATCCCCCAAATTTTAGTTGTTCGCATTCGCATATTTGGTTTTATCCATGCTGCACCTGCAAGAATCACGTAGGGGCAACCCCCTGTGGTTGCCCTTTGCCGGGCAGGCACGGGGGCCTGCCCCTACATTATACATGAGCACCCACCCCGGTCCGTAGGGGTGCCCTTTTACCGGGCGGCCACAGGGGGCAGCCCCTGCAACTATGCCTGGACAACGATGTTGACCAGCTTCTCGGGCACCACAATCACCTTTCTGACAGCCTTATCCCCGATGAATTTCTGGACCGGCTCACAGGCCAGGGCCAACTTTTCAAGCGTCTGTTTGTCGGTATCCGGAGCGGCCATAAATTTCCCCCGCAGTTTGCCGTTGACCTGGACCACGATCAACTTTTCGTCCAGGGCCAGGGCGGCTTCCTGATGTTCCGGCCAGGGAGAGCGGAGAATACTCTCCTGGTTACCGAAAAAGGCCCATATCTCCTCGGCAAAATGAGGTGTAATGGGTGAAAGCAGCATGGCCAGGGTCTGGATTACCAATTTCATTACCTGACGGGTTTCGGGTATGCCGTCATCCTCGATACCGTAGGCTTCGTTCACCAGCTCCATCACAGCACTGATGGCGGTATTGAAATGGAACCGCTGGTCAAACTCCACCGACACTTTTTTGATGGTCTGATGCATCTTGCGGTAAAGGCTATGCAGCCGGGGTGACAGGTCCTCTTTTTCCCCTTTAAAAACGTCCGCGGATTTGATCGTTTCCATCCAGATGGACGAAAGCCGCCAGACCCGGTTCATGAAGCGATAGGCACCCTCCACCCCCTGGTCGCTCCACTGCAGCGCCTCTTCAGGAGGAGAAACAAACAGGCAGAACAGCCGGGTAACATCAGCCCCGTACCGGTCCAGCAGAAAATTCGGATCCACCACGTTTTTCTTGGACTTGGACATTTTCTCCACCCGCCCGAAAACCACCGGCTGACCGCAGTGAGCGCACACACTTTGTTCGTCTTCACCGGTCGCTTCTTCGGGGTAAAGAAAACCATGTTCCGGACAGGAGGCCGTTTCCTTGCACACCATTCCCTGCGTCAGCAGATGGGTAAACGGCTCTTTGAAATCAACCAGCCCCAGCGCATTCAGCACGCGTGTAAAATACCTGGAATACAACAAATGCAGTACCGCGTGTTCGACCCCGCCGATATACTGATCCGCGGGCATCCAGTAGTCCACGGCATCTTTCTCAAACATGGCCTCCGTGCAGTCCGGACTGCAATACCGCAGGTAATACCAGGAGGAATCGACAAAAGTGTCCATGGTATCGGTTTCCCGCCGGGCCTGGCCGCCGCACCCGGGGCAGGTCGTCCGGACAAAGCTGTCCAGCACCGGCAGCGGTGATTTACCGCCTTCCAGCAGGTCGGCGTCTTCAGGCAGCACCACCGGCAAATCCTTGTCCGGGACCGGAACAATACCGCATGTTGGGCAATGGATCATGGGAATCGGGGCGCCCCAGTAACGCTGCCGGGAAATCCCCCAGTCACGCAACCGGTAACTGACCGTCTTTTTGCCGATGCCCTTTTCTTCCAGGCGGGCGGCAATGTCATCCAGGGCCTGCCGGTTGTCTAAACCATCGAATTCACCTGAATTGACCAGCCGGCCCGGTCCGGTATAGGCCTCGGTCATTTCCCCGGCCGTCAATGATTCGTCTTCGGGATTAATGACCACGATCACGTCCAGCCCGTATTTTTTGGCAAATTCGAAATCGCGCTGGTCATGAGCCGGCACACTCATAACCGCACCGGTACCGTACTCCATCAGGGCAAAATTGGCCGTGTAGACCGGCATGCGCCGGCCGGTGAAAGGGTTGAGACACCAGGCGCCGGTAAAGACGCCTTCTTTCTCGTACGACTCTATGGTCTTGCTGGTGCGATCGGTGGCCGCCATTTTCTCTACGAACAGGCGCACCGCCTCTTCCTGATCGGTCCCGGCGGCCAGTTGCTCCACCATGGGATGTTCCGGGGCCAGGCACATAAAGGTCGCCCCGAAAACCGTATCCTGGCGGGTCGTAAAAACAGGCAGAACCTCATCGCTGCCCTCTACGGGAAAACGAATTTCCGCGCCCATGCTTTTACCGATCCAGTTTTTCTGCATGGTCAACACTTTTTCGGGCCAGCCGGGCATTCGCTCACAATAGGTCAGCAGGTCTTCGGCAAAGTCTGTTATCCTGAAAAACCACTGGGGCAATTTCTTCTGCTGTACCGGTTTGCCGCAACGCCAGCAGGCACCGGCCTCCACCTGCTCATTGGCCAGCACGGTGGCACATTTATCGCACCAGTTAACATAGGATTCCTTGCGATAGACCATGCCCTTTTCATACATCCTGACAAACAGCCACTGCTCCCAGCGGTAGTATTCAGGATCGCAGGTGGCGATTTCCCGGCGCCAGTCATAGCTGAGCCCCATGCGCTTGAGCTGGGAACGCATGTAGTCGATGTTCTCCCGGGTCCACTGTGACGGATGGGTATTATTGGCAATGGCCGCGTTTTCCGCGGGCATGCCGAAAGCATCCCAGCCCATGGGATGAAGCACGTTGTATCCCCGCATTCTTTTAAAGCGGGCGATTACATCGCCGATGGTATAGTTACGGACATGCCCCATATGTATTTTGCCGGAAGGATAGGGGAACATTTCAAAAAGATAATACTTTTTACGGCCCTGTTCCTCGGCAACGGAAAAAAGACCTTTTTCCTCCCAGAAAGACTGCCACTTTTCTTCAATCGCCTTGAAGGGATATTTGTCCTCCATTTATGTACTGCCCTCCACATTCAACTCAATCATTATTAAGGGTTCAAGGATTCAAGAGAACATCGCTTTTCATCAACGACTCAACTTTTATCCCCATGTTCCTCTTTTACGGCATTGATGATCCCGGTCGTACTGACCCCTTCCTTGAGCGGCACCAGGCAGACTTTTCCGCCATACTGTTCCACCTCGTCCCGACCGACCACCGTCTCCAGGCTGTAATCGCCGCCCTTGACCAGGACATCGGGTTTAAACGCCTCGATCAACGCCAGCGGCGTATCCTCGGAAAAAATCACCACCATATCCACGCAACCGATGGCCGTCAACAATGCGGCGCGTTCCTTTTCAGGAAGTACCGGGCGGGACACGCCCTTCAGTTGCCTTACCGAATCATCGGAATTGATGCCGACGATCAGGCGTTCTCCCTGGGCAGCCGCGGCATGAAGCAACCTGACGTGTCCGGTATGCAGCAAGTCAAAGCAACCGTTGGTAAACACAACCCGCTTGCCTTCCCGGCGCCAGAGGGTGACCATCTTTTCCGCGTCATCCCGGGAGAATATCTTCCCGTCCGAGGCCCGGCCCCTCCCCCGGATGGCCGCCTCAAGCTCGACAATGGTCACCGGGCTGGTACCCACTTTCTGGACCACCACACCGGCCGCGCAGTTGGCCAGAACGGCCGCCTCGCTGATAGGCATACCACAGCCGAAAGCCGCGGCCACAACGCTGACCACCGTATCTCCGGCGCCTGACACATCAAACACATCCCTGGCTTCGGTGGGAATATGCAGGGGTTCGGAGTCCCGGCCAAAAAGCGACATCCCCCGGTCGCCCCTGGTAACCAGCAGGTTGTCGAGATGATACTGTTTGATGACCGCCTCAGCCTGTGCCGAAAAACGGTTTTCGTCATCCACCGATGCGGCACTGATAGCCGTGAATTCGGCGGCATTGGGGGTAATACAGGTGGCCCGTGCATACCGTGACCAGTCTTTTCCCTTGGGATCTACAAAAACGGGCACACCGGCGGCCGTGCAACGCGAGATAAAAACTTCGGCCAGGCCGTCTGTTAACAGTCCCTTGCCGTAATCCGAGAGAATGACCACATCCACCCGTGAAACAAGACGCTCAAAATCGGCCAGCAACCGGTCACTGCCCGGCGCTTCCGCCGGCCACCGACGTTCTTCATCAAGACGGACCAGTTGCTGCTTTTGTCCCAGGACACGGGTTTTGGTCGTCGTGATATGCGCCCCGTCCACCATCAGGTGCTCATCAATATTGTTTTCCGCCAGCATCCGGACAACATGCTCACCGGCTGAATCATCTCCCCGCACACCGATCAGAGAAACACGGCATCCCAGGCCGGCCAGGTTTAAAGCCACGTTGCCCGCCCCGCCCAGAAGGTATGTCTTCTTTTTTACATTAACCACCGGCACCGGTGCTTCCGGTGAAATCCGGCCGACTTCACCCCAGTAATAAACATCCAGCATGACATCACCGGCCACCAGAACCCGACAGGATGAAAAATCCGGACAATAAACCGTCATGGCGTCGTCCCCTTTTCCCGGTTCATTTCCTCAATAACCCCCGCAAAATAATGAAGAATCAGTATATGCGCTTCCTGGATCCGGGCCGTATTGTCGGACGGCACGATAATGACATGCTCGGCGCGGTCCTTCATCCGTCCGCCATCGCGGCCGCAGAGGGCGATCCTTTCCAGGCCGAGCTGCCGGGCAAGATCCAGGGCGCTGATGATATTGGCGGAGTTTCCGGAAGTCGATATGCCCACCAGTGCGTCTCCGGGACCGGCCAGTGCGCCCAGTTGCCGTGTAAACACACTGTCATAGGCGTAATCATTGGTCACGGCTGTCAGGATCGAAGTGTCGGTGGTCAGGGCAACGGCCGGGAACGGACGCCGCTCTGCTTCAAAACGACCGATCAGTTCCGCCGCAAAATGCTGGGCATCGGCTGCCGAACCGCCGTTGCCGCAGACGAATATACGACCACCACCGGCGATGATCCCTGCCAGTGAGCGGGCGGCACCGTCGACAGCGTCATTTATTCCGGCCAGACGGTCAATACAGGCCTGGTGATCTTTGATGATATTTTTAAAACTTGGCATCTTTTTTTTCCTAAAGATAGGGATCCGTTGCCTGCAGATAATTTTTTACGTAATCGGCCACCGCATCTTCAAGGCCCGTAAACGCGACCGGACAACCCCGGCCGGACAGGCGTTTCATTTCCGCCTCGGTGAAATACTGATAACGATCCCGAAGTATTTCCGGCATATCAATATACTCGATCCGCGGTGACATATCCATGGCCGAAAAAACCGCTTTGGCCAGATCGTTCCAGGTCCTGGCCCGGCCTGTGCCGATGTTATAAAGCCCGGTTACGTCCTGATTCTCCAGCAACCAGCTGATGATACCGGCGCAGTCTTTGACATACACAAAATCCCTTTGCTGTCCACCGTCCTCGTATTCCGGGCGGTAAGACTTGAACAGCCGGATGGTGCCTTCCGCGCCCACCTGAGCGAAGGCTTTGACCACAACACTGCGCATATCGCCTTTATGATACTCATTGGGACCGAAAACATTAAAGAATTTAAGACTCACCAGCCGGTCAAGGAAATTGTGGCGACGCGCCCAGACATCAAACAGCTGTTTGGAATAACCGTACATGTTCAAGGGGACCAGTTGGTCAAGCGATTCCGCGTCATCGGAAAAACCCCGACTGCCGTCTCCATAGGTGGCGGCACTGGACGCGTTGATAAACCGGATATTCCGGTAGACCGCGTACTGGGCCAGACGCCGGGAATAGTGGTAATTGTTTTCCATCAGATAATCGGCGTCATTTTCGGTGGTGGAAGAGCAGGCGCCCATATGAATGATGGCCTCGATATTATCGATTTCGCCGTTCAGTAATCTATCTAAAAATACTTTTTTATGCATATAGTCCAGATAGCGCCGGTTGACCAGGTTCTTCCACTTGTCCGATGTGCCCAGATGGTCGACCACCAGGATATCCTCCCGGCCGGCCTCATTCAATTTCCAGATGACGGCACTGCCGATGAAACCGGCGCCGCCTGTTACGATTATCATCTATCTCTCCGAAATTTTGATTCAATATACCCACTCCGGTCCGGTTCTCACTAAAAAAAACCGTTCAAGAGGTGGATTGGACGCAAAACCCCTGCATTGCTTTTGGTGATTGTTGCCATAAACACCTGAAAAAGGCAATACCGGCCGTTATTTTTCCGCATTCGACAAGACTGTTTGAAAAAGCAATTGACTTGCCTCGACAAATCTCATATTTATTCTCTAAAGTTACAATCTAATGTTTTTATGGAATAATCAGGCTGAAACACAGGACATATAAATGAGCGCCAAAATTCTGATTAATGCTGTTGATACGGAAGAATGTCGAATCGCCCGGGTTAAAGACAACCGCCTGGACGAATTCCATCTGGAAACAGCCGCCCGGGCAACAACAAAAAGCAATATTTACAAAGGGATCATTGCCAGGGTGGAGCCGTCCCTCCAGGCCGCGTTTGTCGATTATGGTGAGGACCGGCACGGATTTCTCCAGAAACAGGAAATCCACAGCGATTATTTCCAACACGGTGATATCGGTGCGCCCATACAGAACCTGATCAAAACCGGCCAGGAAATGCTGGTTCAGGTCACCCGTGACCCGCTGATGAATAAAGGTGCCGCCATTACGACCTTTCTGTCCATCCCCGGCAGATACTGCGTGCTGATGCCGGGCAGCAACACCATCGGTGTTTCCAAGCAGATCAACGATGATGACGAGCGCAAACGGCTCAAAGAAATCCTGGGAAAGATATCGATACCCGACAATATCGGTGTCATCATGCGTACCGCTGCAAAAGAGGCCACCAAAACGGTTATATCAAATGATATCCGTTATCTCCTCCGGCTCTGGAAAAACATCAAAAAAAAGGGCATCGACACCCCTGCACCGGCCCCCCTGCATAAAGAACGCAACCTGGCGGTACGGGTCATCCGCGACTACCTGACCGCCGACATCACGGAAATCCTGATCGACGAACCGTCTGTTTTCCAGGAAGTCAAAGATTTTGTTAACATTGTTTCACCCAAACACGCCAAGATCGTCAAGTTTTACAACGGCAGTCGACCGCTGTTCACCAAGCACCAGCTTGAAGAACAAATTGAATCCATTTTTAACAAATCCGTCAAACTGCCCTCAGGCGGTTCTATTGTTCTGGACCAGACGGAAGCCATGGTGGCGATTGATGTCAATTCAGGAAAATCAAAACAGGGGGCTTCCATTGAAGAGACAGCCGTCCAGACCAACCTGGAAGCCGCTGAAGAGATTGCCCGGCAATTGCGTTTAAGAGATCTGGGCGGGCTGGTCGTCATTGATTTTATAGACATGAAAACACGCGCCCATAACTCGTCCGTTGAAAAATGCCTTAAAGCCAACCTTAAAAACGATAAGGCCAGAACCCGGGTCGGCTCTATTTCACGGTTCGGCCTGCTGGAAATGTCGCGGCAGCGAATAAGACAGTCCCTGGAGACGTCCACGTTTGTCAGTTGTAACCAATGCAGGGGCAAAGGATACGTGTTGGCGGCCGACAAACTGGGAATTCGTTTTATGCGAAAGCTTCAATTGGAAACCCTCAAAAAAAGCGGTTCCCATATCACCGGCCTGGTCCCCATGGAAGTGGCGGAATATATTTTAAACCGCAAAAAAAGCGAGCTTCTGGAACTGGAAACCCGGCGCGGCCTGACCATCACCATCAAAGGGGACGCGTCCATACCCCGGGATGAGAGCAAAATCCACTGGCAGACATAACCTGCTGGAACGACCATTTTTGCTTCAAAACGACCATCAATACAAAAAAAGGGAAAAGCCATGTCTGAGCAATCGACGGAAAACAGTATTGGCCGTTCACCCTGGGCGGCTGCCGTGGTGGTCGGCATTCTGGCCGTTGCCGCTGTATTTGCCCTGTTTTTCTTTTTTTCAGGTCGCGAGCAGCCGGAGACACAGACACTGTTAAAAGAAACCAAACCGGCCGCCTCTCCGGCCGAAAAACCCGGGCAAACACCTGTTGTTGATTTCAACCACCTGGATGAGGATATGACGCTTCGGCAGGAAATGGACAAAAGAAAAGAAAAATACGGTATCAATGAAGCGCTTGATCTGGTGGTCCGGGAGGACGAAGCCGTTAAAGTAGGCGATGCCACCATTTCCATGGAAACCATCCGGGAGAAATCAGACCTTAAAAAAGGTTGGGTTGTTGAAAAAGACTTGCAAAATAACCGTTCAGTCAATAAAGAAAGTGTGGCGGAGTACGGCATACATGTGGTACAACCCGGTGAAAATATCTGGGACATTCATTTCGCTTTGTTGAAGGACTATTTTGCGGGAAAAGGAATTGACCTTTCACCGCTGGCTGATGAGCCGCAGAAAAACGGTACCAGTTCGGGTGTGGGGAAAATTCTCAAGTTTTCCGAAAACATTGTTACGATTTATAACCTTAAAGAAAACAAATTGGAGATTGACTTGAACAACATTCAACCATTAGAACGGATTGTCGTTTACCGTATGGATGGTGTTTTCAGTCTCCTGGATCAAATCGACTATAAAGACATAAAAAAACTGGCCTTTGACGGCCGAACGCTGTGGGTTCCGGCGGAAACTCCGGCATTACCGGCATTAAACGAATAGGGTATCTCTAAAAAAGCAATTTTTAGAGGTGCCCGATAGAAACCGAGGGAGGGAAACAGTGTTTGTAGACATTGCACACGCCATGGGGCAGGCACCGGCCGGGGCTCAGGCGCCGGAAGGCAGCGGGTTGGCACTCTTTTTACAAAGCCCGTTGTCCATGATGATTCTCATCTTTGTCATCTTTTACTTTTTATTGATCAGGCCGCAAAACAAGAAAAACAAAGCCCATCAGGACATGCTCAACGCATTGAAAAACGGTGACCGGGTGATTACCAACGGCGGTATTTACGGACGGGTCACCAAGGTTGAAGATGCCGTTGTTACGGTTGAAGTGGCCGACAGGGTAAGGATCAAGCTCTCCCGCCAGGCCATTGCCAGTCTTCAGGCCGGGGGGGCATCCGGCCAGGACGAATCAAAAAACACATCCGGCAAAAAGGAATAAGGATAAAAAGACGTGAAAGACTCTCTGTGGAAACAATTATTGGTCGCAGGCGTACTGATTTGGGCCGTTATTATGGTGCTGCCCACGATAAATTCCGAGTGGTGGCCCCACAAAATCATCAATCTGGGGCTTGACCTTCAGGGCGGCATGCACCTGGTGCTGGAAGTACAGACTGAAAAGGCTGTCGAAGCGCAGATCACCGGCCATGCCCAGTCGCTTAAAAGCGCGCTCAGGGAAAAACGTATCCGGCACACGGATGTTAACGCTCTGGGGGATAAAATCAAGATCACCGTCAGAGGGCAGGAGAATGTTGATGTCTTAAATGCCATACTGAAAAAGGATTTCAATGACCTCAAAACGGTATCGGCCAAACAACAGGATAACAAGCAGGAAATCATCCTGAGCCTGCCCGAGGACCGTGTCAAGGATATCAAGAAAATGGCCACCAGCCAGGCGCTGGAAACGATTCGCAACCGTATTGACGAATTCGGCGTCAGTGAACCAAGCATCCGCATCCAGGGCAAACGCCAGATCCTGATTCAACTGCCCGGGGTTACGGACACGGCCCGTGCCAAGGACCTGATCGGCAAGACAGCGCTGCTTGAATTCAGGCTGGTGGATGAAGCGCATGACGTATCAAAAGCCCTTAAAGGCGATGTGCCGGCGGGTAGTGAGCTTCTGTACGAGATCAACCGGGATCCGGAAACCGGCCTGTCGAAACGAATCCCCTACCTGATTAAAAAAGGCACCCCCCTGACGGGTGCGGACCTGGCCGACGCCCAGGTACGTATCGACGGCCGTTACAACGAACCTTATGTGGGGCTGGAGTTTAACCGGAAAGGCGCCATTATTTTTGAAAAAATAACCGAAGAAAACCTGAAAAAACGGCTGGCCATCGTCCTTGACAACCATGTCTATTCGGCACCGGTGATCCAGGACCGGATCAGCGGCGGGTCTGCCCAGATCACAGGCAGTTTTACGGATCAGGAAGCCCATGATCTGGCCATTGTTTTGCGGGCCGGTTCTCTACCGGCGCCGGTGACCATTCTGGAAGAAAGGACCGTGGGGCCATCCCTGGGGCATGAATCAATCCGTAAGGGGCTGATCTCAATGATCGTGGGCGGCATCATCGTGATTCTTTTCATGGCCGTATATTACAAAGGCGCCGGTTTGATCGCCGATTTCGCGCTGCTGGCCAACATTCTGCTCATCGCTGCCGGGCTGGCGGCCCTTCAGGCGACCCTGACCCTGCCGGGCATTGCCGGTATTATTCTGACCATCGGCATGGCGGTGGACGCCAACGTCATTATCTTTGAACGCATCCGGGAAGAACTGCGCCTGGGGAAACCCGCGTATGCCGCCATGTCGGCTGGGTTTGACAGGGCCGCCCTGACGATTCTGGACGCCAATGTCACCACCCTGATCGCGGCCCTGGTGTTGATCCAGTTCGGCACCGGTCCGGTCCGGGGATTCGCGGTCACATTAAGTCTGGGGGTTGTGGCCAGTATGTTTACGGCACTGATCCTGTCCCGACTGGTTTTCGACTACATACTGATCAACCGGAAAATTAAAACATTAAGCATTTAATTACAATCCAGGGTTAACAGGAAACGATCAATGGAAATAATCAAACCGGGAACGAATTATAATATTGTCGGCAAACAAAAAGCCGCATTCACCATGTCAGCTGTATTAATTATATTGACGATTTTATCGCTGTTCTTCCATAAAGGACCGAAATTCGGCATTGATTTTTCAGGTGGCACCCTTATCCAGCTTCAATTTGATGCCCCCGTAGGCGTTGACGCCATCAAATCCGGGTTTGACGATATCGGCATCGACGTTAGCATGGTACAAAAGTACGGAGAACACGAAGAGGGAAACTGCCAGTACCTTGTCAATACAGGCATGACAGGCATTACCGAGCAGGATTTTTCCAACCGGGTCCATCAGACATTAAAAGCCGCCACCGGCCATTCGGCTGAGATTTTAAGGGTGGAAATGGTCGGTCCCCAGGTGGGTAAGGAATTGCGGGGCAAAGCCCTGATGGCCATCTTTTTTGCGCTGCTCTTTATCAATATCTACATCTCCGGCCGTTTCGAACTCAAATGGCTGGAAAGCGCTATCGTCGCCGGGGGTCTGATCGGCGCCGTCAAGCTGTTTTCGATGTTTCACGTCAGCCTGCCGGTGCTTATTATTATCGCCCTGGGGGTTTCCCTGCTGCTTTTCTGGCTACTGAATTTAAAATACGCCATGGGCGCCATCGTGGCCCTCATTCACGACGTGACCATCACGGTGGGTATCTTTTCCATTATGGAAAAAGAATTTACGCTGCCCATTATCGCGGCCCTGTTGACAATTGTCGGTTATT
Source organism: Desulfosudaceae bacterium (assembly GCA_963674745.2). GTDB lineage: Bacteria > Desulfobacterota > Desulfobacteria > Desulfobacterales > Desulfosudaceae > JBFMDX01. Next base: position 2,283,567 of record CAXXDV010000003.1, read on the forward strand.
CCCTGAACGATACGATTATTGTTTTTGACCGGATTCGGGAAAACCTGAAAAAACATTCCAAAAAAACACAGGCGGAAAACATCAATGCCAGCATCAATGAAACCCTGAGCCGGACCCTGCTGACGTCACTAACGACTTTGGTTGTGGTAGTGGCCTTGTTCCTCTTCGGCGGGAGCATTATCCATGATTTTGCCTTTGCCATGATCGTCGGGATCGTAACCGGAACCTACTCCTCTATTTTCGTCGCCAGTCCGATTCTGCTGTGGTGGCAGTATAAGAAATAGGGTTCGAGGATTCGAGGGGTCGAGGGAACGGCCCCGCAATATAATTTAAAAAGAAAAGTTATATAAACAATTTTGAGCTCAGGATGATGCTCTCTTCAACAAATAATTCGTTAAGCGCTCTTGCAAGATTTTGTTCTTTCAGTCCCTTGACCCCTTGGGTCCTTGAACCCTTGGCCCCTATTTCTTTCCCGGCAAGTCCGGGAAAAACCCAACAGCAACTTTATTCCTGCCGTTATGGACGACCTTACTCCCTGGTTCAGCTTAAAAAGCATTCCAGGCGTCGGAAACTATACTTATAAACGGTTAATCACCGCCTTTGGGTCAGCCGCCCGGGTTTTTGCCGCCGCCCGGACGCAGCTCCTGGCCGTCGAAGGGGTAACCGAAGCAATAGCCGGACATATCACGGGCTATCAGGTCCCGGATACGGTTTATAAAAATATTGATCTCTGCCGCCAGAAGAATATCCGGGTCGTCACCCTGACCGATCCGGTTTATCCACGCCTGTTAAGCGAGTTACCCGACCCGCCGCCTTATTTATACGTGCTGGGGGCCCTGGAACCGGACGCCGCCTGCATATCCATCGTAGGGTCCAGAAACCCCACCGGCTACGGTCGATCCATGGCCCGTCGACTGGGCCGGGAACTGGCTGAATATGGCCTGCTGATTGTCAGCGGCATGGCTAGAGGTATTGATACCGAGGCCCATCAGGGCGCACTGGAAGCCGGTGGAAAAACGGTTGCCGTTCTGGGCAGTGGCCTGGCCCGGATTTACCCCCGGGAAAACAAGGCCCTGGCTGAAAATATCGTCGATAACGGCGCGGTTGTTTCAGAATTTCCCATCTTTGCCGAGCCCCAGGCCCACCATTTTCCCATGCGCAACCGCATTATCAGCGGTATGGCGGTCGGTACCATTGTCGTCGAAGCCGCCAGGAAAAGCGGTTCCCTGATAACCGCCCGCCTGGCGGCCGAACAGGGCCGGGAAGTGTTCGCCGTACCGGGCAGCATCCAGTCTTTCAAAAGCACTGGCACCCACGGTTTGCTAAAACAAGGCGCCCGGCTGATCGAAAACGCCGCAGATGTGCTGCCTGAAATCGCCCATATGGTTGATATACAAACTTTTTCCATGAAAAAAGAACAGGCTTCATGCGACCCGTCGATCATAAATTCCACCCGGGGGGTTGACACCGATGAGACTCTGGTGTTAAGAACCCTTGAATGTTACCCGATCCATATTGACGATATTGTCCGCAAAACAGGACTGGAACCGGGAAAAACAGCGGGAATCCTGATTCGCCTCGAACTTGCGGGACGGATCCGGCAGGAACCCGGCAACTATTTTTTATTAAAAGAGGACGATAAGTGAGCAAACCGGTTATCATTGTCGAATCACCGACCAAGGTGAAGACCATCAAAAAACATACCGGTAATAAATATGCCGTCACCGCCACGTCGGGCCATTTAATGGACCTGCCGCCCAGTGAACTGGGCATTGATATTGAACACGATTTTAAGCCCAAGTATGTCAACATCAAAGGCAAACAGAAGGTCATCAAGGCCCTCAAAAGCGCGGTCGGAGACGCCACGGACGTATATCTCGCCCCCGACCCGGATCGCGAAGGAGAGGCCATTGCTTTTCATACGGCGGAAATTCTGAAAAAAAAGGATCGGCGGTTTTACCGGGTCTTGTTTCATGAGCTGACCAAAAACGGTATTCAAAAAGGCCTTGAGTCCCCCCATGAACTTAACAGCCATAAATACGATTCTCAGCAGGCCCGCCGGATACTTGACCGGCTGGTGGGGTACCAGATATCACCCCTGTTGTGGAAAAAAGTCCGTAACGGACTCAGTGCCGGTCGCGTGCAATCGGTGGCGGTCAGGATTATTTGCGACCGGGAGCGGGAGATCTTTGCCTTTGAGCCGGAAGAGTACTGGTCGATAACCGCCGCTGTTGAAGGCGGCAATCCGCCTCAATTCTCCGCCAAACTGGCCCGGCACAAAGATAAAAAAATAGCCATTCACAATGAAACGGCGGCGAAAAAAGCAACAGAAGAAATTTCCCGGCAGGAGCTGATAGTTGAAAAGATCATCAAAAAAACGGTTAAACGCAACCCCCTGCCCCCTTTTATTACCAGCACGCTTCAACAGGAAGCCATCAAGAAGCTCGGCTTTTCAGCCAAAAAGGCCATGGCCGTCGCCCAGCAACTTTACGAAGGTATTAACCTGGGTCCGGAACCGGTCGGCCTGATCACCTATATGCGTACGGATTCCACCAGAATCGCGCCGGAAGCCGCGCACGAGGCAATGGCCCTGATCAAAGAAAAATTCGGCATCCAGTATGCAGTGGAGCGGCCACGCTTTTTTGCCAATAAAAATAAAGCCCAGGACGCCCATGAAGCGATCAGACCGACCTCCGTGGCGCTGGAACCGGAAAAGATCAGTTCCCACCTGTCAGCGGAACAAATGAAGCTTTATGCACTGATCTGGAAACGATTTGTCGCCTCCCAGATGCACCACGCCCTGATCGATCAGAAATCCATCAGTATCAAAGCCGGGGATTACCTTTTCCGGGCCAGCGGTTCCACCGTCAACTTTCCGGGATTCATGGTGCTTTACCAGGTCACGGAAGAAAAGAACAACTCCCCGGGTGCCAAAGATGAGCTTCCTGAATTATCTGAAAACGAGCCGTTGAAACTGATCAAGCTCGATCCCAAACAACATTTTACGGCACCCCCGCCACGCTTTTCAGAAGCGTCCCTGGTCAAGGAACTGGAAGAAAACGGCATCGGGCGGCCCAGCACATACGCCACCATCCTGTCGACCATCCGTGATAAAGGGTATGTGGACCTGGTCAACAAATACTTTCGGCCGACAGAGCTGGGATTGATTGTCAATGATCTGCTGACCGACAATTTTCCCGATATCCTGGATATTGAATTCACAGCCAGACTCGAAGACGATCTGGACCGGATTGAATCCGCCCAGAAACAGTCTTCCGTCCTTCTAAAAGAGTTTTATGAACCATTTGCCCAAAAACTCGAAACCGCCCAGGACGAAATGCTTAGCATCAAAGGCGTAGGCGCGACCACCAATTTATCCTGCCCGGAATGCGGCAAGGAACTGCGCATCAAAATCGGTAAGAACGGCCCGTTTCTGGCCTGCACGGGCTACCCGGAGTGCACTTTTTCCAGCAACTACATCCGTTCTGAAAAAGGCGTCGTTGAGCCGTCGATCCCTGATCAATCCATGGCCGAGGGCCTGATGTGTGACAAATGCGGTCACCCCATGATTGTCAAGCAGGGCAAATACGGCGATTTTCTGGCCTGCTCGGCCTACCCGGAATGCAAGAACGCCCAATCGCTTAATTCCGGTCATAACGCCGTCCCTGTCGGCGTTAAATGCCCGGAAAAAGGCTGTGATGGAGAGGTCGTCGAAAAGAAATCAAAACGTGGAAAGATCTTTTACGGGTGCAGTCGTTTTCCGAATTGCCAGTTCGCCACCTGGGATAAGCCGATCAACAAGACCTGCCCGCAATGCAACGCGCCCGTCATGGTTGAAAAAACAACTAAAAAAGAGGGCACCATCCTTCAATGCCTGGACAAAAGTTGCGGGTACCGGCAAAAAAACGGATAACAGGTTAATTAATGGAATTAATCGATTACACGGGCCGACGCTTTGTCAAACATCTTGAATCCACGGACAAATATGCGGCCATTGAGGAACTGGCCGGTCTTTTTCGTAACAGCGGTATCTGCCCGGACATCGACAGCCTCATCGCCGCGCTCAAGGAGCGTGAGCAGATCATGTCAACAGGCATCGGTTTTGGAATCGCGGTTCCTCACGCCAGAATTAAAGAGGTCAAACGGATCGCCTTTGCCATCGGCATATCCAGGAACGGCATTGATTTTGATGCCATGGACAGGGAGCCGGCCAACCTGATCATACTGGTCGCCGCCGGTGATTTGCAGCATATGGAATATTTAAGATTGTTGTCCCGCATTATGAATCTTTTAAAACAAGAGCATGCACAGGAACGAATCATCTCCGCCACTGACCTTGATCAGGTCATCGATATTATAAAAAACGCATAATTTTTTTAACAGTACAACCCCATGACACAACCCCTGCCGCAGAAACACCGCTTTTTTTCTCTGCCTTTTATAAAGGACTCCATTGCCGGTATTTACCGGGGTTCAGACATATCCCGGTATGTGGGACAAATCTTTTTCGCGATTTTGATCGGTGCCCTGGCTGGTCTGGGTGCCATGCTTTTCCATCACGCGGTTGAGGCCATGCGGGTTCTGTTTACCCGTCCCGGCCTGCCGCACCTGACATTTTACGACATCAGCCTGATGGTTGTTATTCCCGTTATCGGCGGCGTGCTGGTCGCATCAGCCACCTGGGCTTTTCCAAAAATAGCCCGGGAAAAAGGCGTCGACAGTGTCATCAAGGCGCTGATTATTAAAAACGGATATATACCGTTAAAGACGACTGTTTTTCATATGATCGTTTCGATCCTGTCCATCGGCACGGGCGCTCCGCTGGGGCCTGAAGGCCCGGTGGCAAAAATCGGCAGCGGTATCGGCTCGTTTATGTCCCAACGGTTTCACTTAAACCGGAAAAGCATGAAACTGTTCACGGCAGCCGGTGCCGGCGCCGCCATATCCGCGGTCTTTAACGCGCCCATAGCCGGTGTTTTTTTCGGGATTGAAGTCGTTCTCCTCAATGACCTGAAGAATGAAGCCTTGAGTTTCCTGATCATCTCTTCGGTTGTGGCGGATATCCTGTCACGGGCGTTACTGGGGAATGAAACGATTTTCACCATTCCGGACTACCCGCTTATTCTGTTTTCAGAATATCCCTGGTTTCTTGTATTCGCCCTGTTCTGCGGTCTGCTGTCCCTGCTGTATTTCGGGGCCGGGAATTTTTTCAAACACCTGTTTGATCATATCCTGGGGCTCAAAAATCCCTATTTGAGACTTTTGCCGGTTTCCCTCCTGTTTGGGGTTGTTCTGCTGAAATACGAGGCCCTGTTCGGCATGGGATACAATACCATGAACCAGGTTTTAAACAGTGAATTCGCGCTATCGGCCGTCATCAGCCTGCTGGTATTTAGAATACTGTTCCTGGCGCTGTTTTTAACCGCCGGCGCCTACGGGGGAACATACGCCCCCTCCCTGGCGATTGGCGCCATGTTCGGTTTTGTCTTCGCCACCGTGGTCAACCTTCTCTTCGGCCTGACCTTGAATCCGACTGCTTTCGCCCTGGTGGGGATGGGGGGTATGCTGGCCGGTATTAACTCCACGCCCCTGACAGCCATGATGCTGGTATTTGAACTGACCCGGGACTACCGCATTATCCTGCCGCTGATGCTGGCCTCCATCCTGTCCTACATCGTTGTCCTCTACGTAAACAAACGAACCGTATACGCCCAGGCACTGCTCAAGGAGGGCATTGATGTCAGCGCCATGGGTGAAGTGGACATCCTCGGCCGGGTCAAGGTCAAACAACTGATGGTGACCAACGTCGAGACCGTCATTTACCGTATGCCTTTTCAGGAACTGCTCAGAAAGCTGCTGCATTCAGCTTACGGAGAGGTCTGCGTCGTCAATGACGAAGACGGGCTGATGGGTGTTATTTCCCTCAAAAGCGTCCGGCAGGCCTTAATTACCCATGAGCTTGTGGATCTGCTCATCGCCGGTGACCTGGTCATCCCCATTCCGGCCGTTACTGAGGAAGACCCGGTCTCCAGCGCCCTTGAGAACATTAAAAAATTTGATATTGAAAACATACCGGTCATTTCGTCCGGCCGTGAGCCGTTAAAAATTACGGGTATATTGAGACATCAGGATATCCTTCAGGCATACAACGCGCTTCGGGAAGGATGGGCGACCAATCGGTTTCTGACCAACTACAACAATCCGGATTAAATCCGTTAAATGCATTACTTACGGTTGCATTGTTAAATTAATCATGGCATAATCCTTTTTTTCTGGGATACGGGTTAACATCTAAGATAAAAGACATGAACGACGATACGACTTATAAAGAACGCCGCCGTGAACCCCGGGTAAGTATTGATAACGGCACAGCCGCCGTACTGACCCATAATCAGGTCAGGATCGGAAAAATTATAGATATCGGCATGGGCGGTATCGGGTTCAGTTATATCGGTGATAACGATGGCGATTTGACGGGAAAATCCTCCCGTATCGACATGCTGATCCACAACTACAATTTCTACTTTGAAAAAATCCCCTGCAGCATTATTACCGATTTTGTTGTCCAGAACAATTTTTCACTGGATGCCAAACCCCTTAAACGATGTGACATCAAGTTTCTGGAGCTCAACCGGTCGCAAAAAGCCCAGCTGGAATACCTGATTTCCAGCCAGGAGAAACAGCCCCCGGCCAAACACAGCTATCTGGAAAAACAGCTGATCCACAGCGAGGAAAAATACCGTACCATACTGGAAAGTATCGAAGAAGGGTATTTTGAGGTGGATATCGCCGGGAATGTGACTTTTTTTAACAGTTCCATGCTGAAAATGATCGGATACACCGAAGAAGAACTGCTGGGACTGAACTACCGCAAATTCATGGACCAGTGGACAAGCCAGAAAGTCTTCCGGGAATATAACAAGGCCTATCGAACCGGCGCCCTGCCGACGCCTTTTGACTGGGAACTGGTCAAGAAAAACGGCGAAAAGATTCACGTGGAGACATCGCTTTCCTTTATTAAAAACTCGCGGGATGAAGTAATCGGTTTTCGGGGTGTGGCCCGTGACATCAGCGTCCGCAAGAAATTCGAAGAAGAATTATTGTATATGGCCTCACATGATCACCTGACAGGTCTGTACAATCGCGGGGCACTGTTTGAACGTCTCCGCGAAACACTGGCCTATTCCAGGCGGTTTGATAAAAAATGCGCCCTTCTTTTTCTGGATCTGGACAATTTTAAAAACGTCAATGACGCTTTCGGGCATGAAACCGGTGACATGGTTCTCCAGGAAACGGCCAGGCGCCTGGCGTCGATGTTAAGAGAAACAGATTATCTGTGCCGCCATGGAGGTGATGAATTTACCATTTTGCTGAACAATCCGGACAACATGAATCCGGAAGAAGTCGCCCGTAAAATCATTGAAAAAATTTCCGTTCCTTTTCAGATCAAATCGGACAGCATCGATTTTGTTACCACCAGTATCGGTATCAGCATCTATCCGGATGACGGGACGACCATCGACGACCTGGTCAAGCATGCCGACCAGGCCATGTATAAAGCCAAAGAGCAGCGCAACACCTATATCTGTTATGACAAAGGCGGTTTCTCGCCGACAATGACCCGTTCCTGATCGCTTTTCCAGAAAGCTTCATTATCCGCAACACAACTGTTTAAAATAATCGGACCGGCCGGTTGTGTGGTGAAGTGGTTATGTGATTATGTGTTTAAGTGGTTAGGTGATCGGGGTTTGAGAAGGGGCGGGTGCCCGCTTTGCGGGGGCAGGGCCCCCAATAAACGCCAGCTTGTTTTTTTAGAATAAACGCTGAACATTGAACGGCCAACATCGAACATCCAATTCGGGCAGGCACGGGGGCCTGCCCCTACATTTATTCATGAACGATCGCCACGGTCCGTAGGGGCAACCCCCTGTGGTTGCCCTATCCGTTTTTCGGGCAGGCACGGGGGCCTGCCCCTACCGCCTTTTTTATCGTATGTTAGTCTGGTTTGAAAAATTTTATGAAATATCCGGACCAGTGTCATTTGGTGTGATCAGCAACAGGTTGTTCTCCAGCCGTGTTTTGACCAACTGCTTGTATTCCAGCATCTGGACGTGGGTGTAGACCTCTGATACGGCCAGAAAAATTTCAAGGGGCAGCCGGGCCGTATTGAGGTTGGTAAAAAGTTTGCGGGCGATTTTGTAAACCACGGATTCGCCTCCGGAAATGATGCCCATGATCAGGTCTTCCCGCTGCCTGAAGTTCTCCTTGTACATAGCGGTCACTTCGGCCAGATTTTCAATGGGCCTGCCATGGGCCGGGAAGACCAGCCGCGGCGCCAGCCGGTTGATCTTATCAACTGATTCATAGAATTCTTTCTGGCTCATACGGCTGGGCAACGTTTTACCTTCTTCCAGCATGACAAAGGCGTTGGGGGTAATGTGCGGCAGGATATGATCCCCGGAAAAAAGTACATTTTCCTGCTCGGCATGCAGACAGATGGAATCGACTGTATGACCGGGGGTTTCAATGACACGACAGGCATAATCACCCAGGGGAATTACCTGTCCCTCGGTAATATGGGTGGTCACCCGGCACTTTTCACCCAGTAAGGCGAAGGCCGAGGAGAGCACACGCATGGAATTACGAACCAGCGTGGGAACCCCCATCAGGGTTAAAAAATGGCCCATTGTCTCCCTGGAAACGCCCAGTCCGGTGGCGATACTGGTTGTCCTGACAAAATTACCGGCCACGTCAACAGGGGATTCGGCAGCACGCAGAATTTTCTTAACCGCCCCGTAATGATCAATATGGCTGTGGGTCAAAACAATACGATCAACGTCACTGAAAGACAAGCCGTGTTCGGCCAGGGCTTTGCCGAGAATACTGAACCCCTTTGATGTGCCGCTGTCCAGAAGAGTGACATTATCCCTGCCGATAAAAAGGTATACATTGACCGGCCCTGGTTTTTCTCCCGGCAGGGGCAGCGTCACCCGAAAAACGCCGGGCATGACTTGTGCGCTCAATTTTAAATTATGTGGTTGAAGCATGAAGAGATTTCCCGTGCGGCATTTGATACACCCGTAAAAGTCATAATTCGGACTTTTTACGAAGCCATCAGCATTTTTCGGATAACACTTTTATCCCCCTTGTCGATATCATCCAAGGCCAGTTTTATCGCGGCTTCAACCAGGGTAGATTTATTGTCAATACGAACGTCCCCCTCAAGTTTAAGCGCGTAAAAGGTCCTGTCAAACCGTTCCAGAAGTTCTGCAGGCAAATAAAAACCGGCTTTTTTTTTGGCTGCCGAAACAGAAGTCTTCTTCTTTTCTTCTACAGAAGAAGTCTTCTGTTCATGTTGATGACCGGTCGCCAGGCTTACTGGATCAAACGGCCCGGGGTCGAAAAACTCAGGCGTCTTTTTCTTTTTGTGTGCCATCATCCATCACCCTCCTGATAAGTTCTCGATATCCCTCTGCGCCCGTTGATCCCGGACGGTGCTCAAAAATGGTCTTACCGGCAGTGGCGGCCTCTGAAAGGCTGGTGTTGTAACCCACAGGCTCGCACATCTGTCGGGAAAAATACTTATCCAGAAGCGCCAGGATCGAAAAACTGTGCCTGGTGCGCCGGTCAAACATGGTCGGTACCACGTATTTTAACCGCAGATCGGGGTTGAGTTTCTGGGCTGACAGCAGGTAGGTAAAGAACGTCTTCAACCCGGCCAGGGCCGGCCCCTGCAAAGCCACCGGGCAGATGACCTCGTTCGCCGCCATGAGGATGTTGACACTTAACACATCCCATCCCGGTGAGCAGTCAAAAATCAGGTAATCGACCGAACCGCCCCGAGGAATCAGTGCTTCGGCCAGAACGCTGTGCCGCCGATCGGCCGGTTGTTCACCCAGACGGTTTTTCAGTTCGACCAGCAGCATGCCGCCTGAGATGAGCCATAAATTATCACGCGCCGGATACAGGGCCTGCGACTTGCTGATAGCGGTCCCGTTTTTTTCCTCTCCGGTGACAAATTCATATAAGCCGTAATCCGGTTTCACACCCAGAAATTCAGAAGCCTGGGCCTGGGTATCGCAATCCACCAGAACCACGCTGGCACCGTTTAAGGCCAGTCCATGGGCCAGGTTAACAGCCGTGGTTGTTTTGCCGACGCCTCCCTTGGCCATGGCCACCGCAATCTTTCGCATGTCCCCCCTCTTCTATTCTAGTATTCTTCTACAGAAGAAATACCGGTTTTTGATTCTAAAGTCAATATACGGTATATTATTTTTTAAATTGTCTGTTCGTTGCAGCAAACCAATGACATATTTTTAAGTCGACCCTTTGGTTTTAGAAGGGGTCGAGGATTCAAGGGGTCAAGTGAACGACCATAATATAGAAATTTCCACCACCTTCAAAAAACATTATCCCTTTCGACTGGCCTGCCCTTCGTTTATTTACCCGGCCGGATATGCGGACAACGTCAGGCGCCTTGGTGCCTGCGTTGATGAAATTGAGCTGCTGCTTCTGGAAAGTGCGCCCGAATGCCTGCCCTTAAAAAATGAAATCCATGAACTGGCGGCCTTGAAGAACGATTCCGAGATTACGTTCAACATTCATTTACCGACAGACATTCACTTCGAAGACGGAAAGCCGGCATCCGGGAATACGGCTGTTGATGCCCTTCTGCAGGCCATTGATCTTGCCCGGCCTCTGGAACCCGTGTCCTGGACACTCCATGTTCCGTTCAACGGTGAGCCCGATAATGAAGACGGCATCATTGCCTGGCAGGAACGCGTCCGGCATAACCTGAAACGACTGCTGTCCGTAAGCGGCCTTCCGGCCAGGATTGTCGCGATTGAAAATCTTGATTATCCACTGGAATACCTGGACGCCGTCATCCGGGAACTGGATTTTTCAATTTGCCTGGATACCGGGCATCTTATGGTTCAGGGAAAAGATTGCGTGGATTTCTACAGGACCTGGCAGGAACGGATCATCATTATCCACACCCACGGTGTGCAGAGCGGACGGGACCATCTGCCCCTGGACCGTCTTTCAAGAGTTCAGACCGAGCAGATCACCCACATCCTCCAGGCGTTTGAACAGAGCCTGTCATTGGAAGTCTTTTCGCTTCCAGCGCTGACCGCCTCTCTGGATTATCTTGACAGGATATGTCGAAATTTACCACAATCCCAACATGAATGAACCGTTTATAGAAAAGACGTCCAAACGGCGTATTCTACTCGTCCTTCTGGTTGTCATCAGCATGATGGCCCTGGAGACCGGCCAGTATTTCATATTTTATGATTATTCTCTGGAAAAAATCCAAAAACGCGGCAAACTGGTCGTTCTGACGGAAAACAACGCCAACTCCTATTACCTGTATCGTGAAGCCCCCATGGGGTTTGAATATGAACTAGCCAAGGCCTTTGCCGATTACCTCGGTGTGAAACTTGAAATCAGGACCCCGGGCTGGACGCAACTTTTCAAATCACTGCTGGAGGGAAAAGGCGACCTGATCGCAGCCGGCATCAGCATCAACCCGGAACGGAAGGGATTGTGTTCATTTTCAGAGTCTTATATGACTGTTCAACAGCAGGTCATTTTAAACAAACGCAATAACGTCATCAATAACCTCGAAGATCTGACCGGTCACATCATCCATGTCAGGCAGGGCACCGCTTATGAAAAACAATTAAAAGTCCTTCAGCACCAGGGGCTTAAGCTGACCTTATTATCTCACACGGACATCACCACCGAAGAGTTAATCCAGCTGGTGGCCGCCCGGCAGATACCGGTCACCATTGCCAACTCCAACATTGCCCTGCTGAATCGTCGATATTATCCGGACATCAAAATTGCCTTTCCCATTGGTGAGAAGCAGCACCTGGCCTGGGCCGTGCGTCAAAAAGACAAAAACCTGCTGAACGAAATCAACACCTTTTTAGATATCATGAAAAAAAACGGTTCACTGAAGAAAATTTTCAACCGTTACTATGCCACCGTCAACGATTTTGACTATGTGGATTTGAAGAAATTTCACCGCCGTTTGCAAACCCGGCTTCCTGAGTTCAGGGAAGTCATTGAACAACAGGCTGAAAGGTATGGTTTTGACTGGCGATTGATCGCGGCCGTGATTTATCAGGAATCCCATTTTAATCCATTTGCCACCAGCCATACCGGCGTCAAGGGCATTATGCAGCTAACGGAGATGACGGCGGATGAGCTTGGTGTCAAAGACCGGTTCGATCCAGTGGAGAGCATTAAGGGTGGTGTGCAATACCTGGCCAAAATGCGTGCCCGGTTCAGCCATATTAAAGACCGCCATACCCGCCTGCAGTTTACCCTGGCCAGTTACAACATCGGCTACGGCCATGTCCGTGACGCCCAGAAGCTGGCGCGAAAGATGGGGCTGGATGACGCTTCCTGGCAGGATTTAAAAACCGTCCTGCCGCTGCTGCGAAACAAGACATATTACGCCACAACCGACTACGGTTACGCCCGGGGCAACGAAGCGGTCCGTTATGTCCAACGGGTTCTGCTTTATTATGATATTTTAAAAAACAGGGCGCTGGAGCTGAAAAGAATCTAGCCCGATATTTCACGAGTTGTTTTGGACGGTTCAGCAAGGCGCAGGTCGCGAAGCTGTAGTAAATCTACCGCGAGCGGCCTGCAACACAGCTGAAGCGTTCAAGGTGACTCGCCCGAAGGGTGAATTTTTTCGACATAAAAATGCTGCTTAATTCCTTAAACCGCTTACGACAGTTTGTCTTTATGAAAAACGCGTAAACATTATTTTAACTAATTGTATTTGGTAGACATCTTTTCCTGTGTCGAAAAAATTCATGAAATATTCGGGCTAGCCCGGGGGCCAGCCGAAAGGCCGCCCCGCCAGGACATGCAGGTGAACGTGAAACACGGTCTGCCCCACGGCTTCACCGTTATTGATCACCATCCGGTAGTCGCTGATATTCTTCTGGCGGCACACCTTTGCGGCCACATGGAACAGGCGGCCGATCAACTCGCTCTGCCCCGCCTCCATTTCCGCGATCATGGGGATATGCGCCCTGGGAACAACCAGAAAATGGGTCGGGGCCTGGGGGTTAATGTCGTTAAACGCCACCACGGTATCATCTTCATAAACCATATCACCCGGGATCTCGCCACTGGCGATTTTACAGAAAAGGCAGTCTGTCATCTCGTCCTCCTTCATGGTAGGGGCATCATTGATTATGGTGTATACAAAAAAAAGCCCCGGCCGAAGCAGGAAGAAGCATTGGTTTTTGTTGCGTCAGCAGAGGCCAAACCGGAGAAAACCGTCAAGCCCTCCCCGCGTTTATCTCTGGTTTTATATCAATAAACGCGTTTAAGGTCAACTTTGATCAAATAAGGGACTGATCTTTTTTCTGGATGCCGGATCGGAGTCCGGCATGACGAGGCGAACCCCATAATCACTTAATCACATAATCACTTAACCACGACCACACACAAAAAAGAGTATTGCAGTTTTTGTTCGTCGACGTTAATATACTCAAAAATAAGGCTAATTTTACTCCAAACAAATCCGGCCGGAAGGCCGGGGAAAAAGCATCAGGGAACCATGGAAGAACGGCCGCCCATTATCAGAATATTTCACGTTTACAAACGGTTCGGCTCTCACACGGTACTGACTGACATTTCCGTGGATATCGCTGCCAACGATTTCCTGTTTGTTACCGGCCCCAGTGGCGCGGGAAAGACGACGCTGCTGAAACTGATGTACCTGGGCGAATCCATTTCAGAAGGTCAGATCCTGGTTGACGGCATGAACCTGACCCGCATGAAACGGGACCGGATTGCCTTTCTAAGACGAAAATTCGGTATTATATTCCAGGATTACAACCTGATCCCGACCAAAAACGTTTTTGATAATATCGCCCTGGTGCTTGAGGTCATGGGGCAGAGCAAAAGAAGTCAGATTGTCAAAAAAGTAAACAGTGTTCTCCGGGCAGTGGGTATGGAAAAACAGGCGGACGCGTTCCCGCCCAGCCTGTCCGGAGGTGAACAGCAGAAAGTCACGATCGCCCGGGCAATTGCCGGCGACCCGAAAATCATCCTGGCTGATGAGCCTACCGGAAGCCTGGATGAAGATTCGGCCGAAGATATCATCAACCTGTTAAAACTGCTTCACTCACGCGGCGTGACCGTAATCATCGCCACCCATGACAAGGAGTTGATATCCAGCATTAAAAACGCCAGAGAACTCCGCTTAAGCCATGGGCATGTACTGGAGTTACCCCATTAACATGATGAACCGTCTTTTTTTAAAACGTGCCGTTGATGACTTAAAGGACAATGTTCTGCTGAACATGATCACCTTTATCACCATTGCCATGTCCGTACTGATCATCAGCACATTCGCGCTTTTCATGATCAATGCCGGCAATGTCATCCACTCCTGGGAAAAAGGCGTTCGCATCATCGTTTATATTAAGAATAACGTGCAGCTGGTGGAAATAGACAACCTGAAAAACGACATTCAACAGATGGAAGGCGTGGCCGATATCAAATTCGTTTCCAAACAGGACGGCCTTGAACGCCTGAAAAAACAGATGCAGGGCCAGTTGTCGCTGCTGGAAAACCTGGCCGACAACCCCCTGCCGGACACCCTTGAAGTGTGGGTCGCGCCGAAATACAAAACCTGGAAACAAATAGAAATGATGGCCATCCATATCGAATCCAGCCATCTGGTGGAGGATGTTGAATACGGCCAGAACTGGATGAAACGGTTTACGGGTTTTCTTAATCTGTTCAAGGTCACAGGCGGCCTGATGGGCGCGGTATTTTTTCTGGCGGTTATTTTTATTATCGCCAATACCATTCGCCTGCTTTTTTATTCCAAGAGCGATGAAATCAAAATTATGCGACTGGTCGGTGCAACCGACAGTTTTACCACGGCGCCGTTCTACATCGAAGGCCTGATAATGGGGGGTGTCGGCGGCATCGCCGGCATCCTGATCCTCTATCTGGCCTACGTGCTGCTTATTACCAATATCGACCTGAATTTTGTTTCTTTTTATTTTACGATAAAATTTCTTCCTTTTATTATATCGCTGGCAATTATTCTGTTCAGCATGCTGACCGGGTGGATAGGATGTTATATCTCCTTGAAACAACTTTTAAAAAATTAATTATTCCGCTGCTGCTCGTGTCATGGGTAATGGCGTCCATTACCCCGGACGGCAGGTGCCAGACGACCCAAATGGCCACCATTAAGGCTTCGGCTTTGAATGTGCGTTGCGCTCCCAGTCCAAAGGCAAGCCGGGTCGGTGTGTTGAAAAAAGGCACATTGATCACCATCCACGAGAATACCGGCGAGTGGCTGAAAGTCGCTTACAAGGATATCAACGGATATATTGTCAATGACGCGCGTTATCTTCATCTGGAAGAAACGGACGAACAAATCCTGCAACTCAAAGAACAGGCCGAGCAGATAGAAGAAAAAATCAAACGTCACAAGTCCGATCTGAAAGCCTTTGTTCACAAGGAAACCCAAATTTTAGAGCGGTTGAATGAAATTGAGCTGTCCCGAAACGACCTCGCCCGTCAGGCTACCACCCTGCGGGAAAAAATCGACCGCATCCGTGTCACCATTGACGAGAACCAGCAGGCGGCAAAAATTCTTGAACAACGCATCAAAGACACCGGTGCTTATGCCAACAAGCGGCTGATCGCGCTCTACAAACTTAACCTTCTGGGAAAACTGAATGTTTTCGGCTCAGCGGATTCGGTTTACGAGGTTTTAAGAGCTAAAAAAGATATGGCCATCATCTTACAGCATGACGCGGAGGCCCTGGCCAGTCACCTGCAGAATAAAGAACGACTGAAATCCATCATGGACCGACTGGCTGTCGAAGAAAAGGAGAAAGCATCACTTGAAAAAGAAATGCAGTGCCGCATTGAAAGCATGAGCGTGGAAGCGAATAAGCGGCAAACCATTTTAGAAGATGTCCGCGAAAAGGAATCCGCCAGGAAAGCGGTTCTGGCGTCACTTGAAAAGGCAGCCCAGGCACTGGACCAGACCATTGTCGATCTGTTTGAAAAAGCCCAGACCCGCAAACGGTTAAAAGGGTCTTTTTCCTCGCTTAAAGGGTTGCTCCCCCTGCCTGTCAGCGGTAAAATAATTACGGCATTCGGTAAATACAAGGACGAAGATCTGAAAATCGTTAATTTTAGGAGCGGTATCGATATTCAGGCGGAACGCGGAGAACCGGTACGGGCGGTTTTCCGTGGCGAGGTGCTGTTCGCCCAGTGGTTCAAAGGGTACGGCAACATGATGATTATCGATCACGGTGAAAAATATTATACGGTTTACGCTCATGCCCAGGAACTTTTTAAAAAAGCGGGCGATTTTGTCGAAACCAATGAAGTCGTTGCGACTGTCGGCAATACCGCTTCCCTTTCAAACGGGACGGCGCTTTACTTTGAACTCCGGCATCAGGGTAAACCGGTGGATCCACTGACCTGGCTTAATACCGGTTGAATAAGTCCCTGTAGCATCGTATTTGGTTAACTGAAACCACCCTACTATAAAGGATTTACCATGAACAAAAGCCTTACCAAAACCCTGAAACTGAGTACCGTTATCCTTGCGACCTCACTGGTCCTGATTATCATTGCCGGACGTTTCGGCAACATATCCGCAAGCGATTCGGACGTATACAAAGAGTTGAGAATATTCACCGCCGTCATCCAGGAAATGGAAGATGAATATGTGGATCCGGTCGACACCAAAGAAATGATTAAAGCAGCCATCCAGGGGATGGTCAGCAGCCTTGATCCCCATTCCGAATATCTCCCGCCTGATGCCTTTGAAGACATCCAGACAGACACCAAAGGCGAATTTGAAGGTATCGGTATTGTGATTACCAAATCCAAAGGGTTATTGACGGTTATTTCGCCCATTGAAGGCACGCCCGCATTCCGCGCCGGTGTAAAGGCCGGAGATATCATTGAAAAAATTGACGGGGAACCCACCGAAAAAATGGATCTCTGGGAAGCGGTCAAGCACATGCGGGGCGAAAAAGGCACAACAGTGATCATTTCTGTTTTGAGAAAAGGCGAAACCGGGCCACTGGAGTTTGAATTAACCCGCGATGTCATCCCTATTAACAGCGTAAAATCAACAACTCTCAAACCGGGTTTCGGTTATGTCCGGGTCACCAATTTTCAGGCCAACACCACCGACGACTTACAAAAGGCGCTTGACCAGCTGAGTGCTGAGAGTGATGGAGACCTGAAAGGGTTGATTCTTGACCTTAGAAACAATCCCGGCGGCCTGCTGGATCAGGCCGTTTCAATATCGGACATCTTCCTGGATGAGGGTGTCATCCTGTCCGTAAAACACAGGAACGATGAAGAAGTCTACAAGGCGAAAAAAAATCATACGCCCCGGGACTACCCCATTGTCACCCTTATTAATGGCGGCAGTGCCAGTGCTTCGGAAATTGTTGCCGGCGCACTTCAGGACCATAAACGCGCCCTGCTGCTGGGGACGACCTCCTTCGGCAAGGGCTCCGTCCAGACGATTAAACCCCTGGGTGACGGTTCCGGCATCAAGTTTACCGTTGCCAGGTACTATACGCCCAGCGGCCGGTCTATTCAAGCCAAGGGCATCGTGCCGGACATTGAAGTTCCTTTCAAAATCATCAAACCCGAGGAAAACCATCCCAGAAAATTTCTGGCGGAAAAGGACCTGCAAAATCATCTCGAAGCGGAACCGCAGAAAACAGAAGACTCAACAGAGCCGGTTGACAGCGACGCCGGGGCTGAAACGCCTGAAACCCGTTATGGCGAAGTAAGTCCCGAGAAACTGTTAACCGACACCCAGATCATACGGGCTCTTGACGCACTGATCTCTTATGGCATCTTTTCCAGCATAAAATAACAACGGGTAAAAAAGCCGAAGATCAAATGGCGAAAAAAAGAAAACCCGTTGCAGGAAAACAGGTGCAGCAGGAGAAAAATCTTCTGCTGCACCTGGTCAAGGCAACAGCCGCAACGATCATCCTGTTTTTTTTTGTTGTCGTGGCAGGGCTGGTTACGCTTACCCTGTTTCCGGTTTCTGATCCCGATGTAAAGACGACTGCCGTAAAAAAGCCGGCAACAGCCTCACAAGGCATTATCTTTGAAGTCTATCCCAAGGAGAAAAAAATACCGCCACCGAACAACGGCAGCGACACTACCGGGCTTTCTGAAATAAAAACCGGCCCCAAACCGCTGATCGCCATTATTATCGATGATATGGGATATGATAAAAAAATCGCCGCTCGTCTCATCGCACTTGATTCGTCCCTGACGTTGTCTGTTCTGCCGCACAGCCCGTTTACCCGGGAAATTGCCGTCGCAGCCCACGAGGCCGGTCTCGAAGTCATGCTGCACCTACCCATGGAACCCGTGGAATATCCTGGGATAGACCCCGGTCCGGGTGTACTGCTTACGGATATGGCGCCGGACGCCCTTCTCCGGCAACTGGAAGAGGACATCGCTGAGGTGCCGCATATCAAGGGCGTAAACAATCACATGGGATCGAAATTAACCACCCAATCCGTCCAGCTGTACCAGATATTTTCCGTTCTCAAAAAACACGGCCTGTTTTTTATCGACAGCTGTACCACCAGAGAATCCCTGTGCCGGCCATCTGCCGGGAAGTTGCAGGTCCCCTTTGCCAAACGGGACGTTTTTCTGGACAATTCTTTGTCCCAAACGGACATAAAAGGTCAAATGGGATTATTGCTGGATATTGCTTATCGAAAAGGCCGGGCCATCGGCATCGCCCATCCGCACCCGGAAACCTGCAGCGCCCTTGAGCAATACCTGCCGCTGTTAAAAGAACGAGCCCGGCTGGTACCGGCCTCGATGCTGGTCGAGTCTGCCAATTAAAGGGTTCAAGGGGTCCAGGGGTCGAGGATTCAAGGGTTTGTTATTGATAAGCAGAAAATGAACGTCTTTTTACTTTGACACGATACAAACCCATTCTTCTTCTGTCATTTCGTCAACAATCCGGAATCCGAACTGTTGAAGTTGATCTTCCACCAGACCGCGCTTTGAGCGGATAATTCCCGAACAGACGAACATACCGCCCGGCGCCAGCACCTGTTTGACCGCGGGTATCAGTTTCACCACCACTTCGGCCAGGATATTGGCACAGACCATATCAAACGGCCCGCCCACACCGTCAACCAGGTCGGTGACTGACACACCGGACCGATCCGAAGGCACCCGGTTCAGAGCCAGGTTGGCCCGTGCAATTTCAACCGCTACCGGATCATTATCGACGCCACAAACGCGGGTCGCACCCATCAGAAAAGCGCCAACCATCAAAATACCCGATCCGGTACCGACATCAAGAAACGACATACCCTTTTTAAAATACCGCTCCAGCGAGATCAGGCACATCCGGGTGGTGGCGTGGGTACCTGTACCAAACGCCATGCCGGGATCGATTTCGATAACGATATCGCCCGAAGCGGGTTCGCAGTTCCGCCAGGTCGGCTTGACAACAATATGCCGACCGATTTTCTGGGGGTAAAAGTGGTCTTTCCAGGAATCCGCCCAATCCTCTTCATCTATTTCTTCATAAGCAAGAGCGCACCGTGATATAGCATCTACGGCCAATGCCCGGACAGACGAGGCCAGAAGCGAACGGTTTTCCGAAAGCGATTCGTTGGAGGGGAAATATCCGGTCACAGAGACACGCACCTGCCCGGCAGATTTTTCAGGCGTCTCGTTGATCACAACCCCTTTCAACCCAAGGCCGTAAAACAAATCTGCCAGAATTTCCGTAACGCTATCGATTGACTGAAGGACTGTTTCTGCACTGACGGTTGCGGCTATCCACTTCATCAGAATCCACCTATTTGATGGCTTTGTAAAAAGCCGTCTGAATTTTGACTTTTTACGGGCGCATCACCTTTTTGTTTCTTTTTCTTTTTGATATATTAAGATGATTGTGTTTACAATATCTATTCAATTAAACAAGACGGCCTTGTAAAAAGCAGCCGGACCGACCGCCTTACGCCTGGCCCTCGGCCGCAATTGTTTTTTGCGTAGCCGTCAAGCATCGTTATTAAAAATATCAGGGAAAGGAAGCACATTATGGCAGATCTTTACTTTCACGTATGGGTCACGGTTACCAGCCTGACAATCATCATCCTGGTCGCCGCATACATCATTTACGACAGGATCGCGTTGTCCTACCAGTCCCTTGAAAAAAACGAAAAAGCCGCCCGCATGCAGCGTCTGAACAGCATCACCATGATCATCCTGGGCAGCCTGGCGTTTGTCGGAAGCGCCTACTGGATTTTTTACGTCCAGACGCATGAAATATACATTACCAAGGAACTTCGGGGCTTTCACGATATCCTGCCCGGTATCATCATGGGCGGCATCGGCCTGATCGTATTGATTCAGGGTATCAGGAAGCGAGCCGCCGGGGGACAACCGTAACCTGACAAAAAAATAATGACATCAAAAATATATAGAAAAAACAGCCTCTCCTTTATTTTCATTAACTTCTGCCTTTTATGGCTGGCCGTGCCTTCCACATCAAATGCGCAGGCGGCTGAGACATCCGATCGGATAAAAACCATTTTCGATCAGGGATGGGCACTGGAAAGCCAAATGCATATTGACCTTAAAAATCTTGACAGGGCCATCGCGCTTTATGAAAAAGCCATCGACATAGCGCCGGAAAATGCCGAAGCCAGATGGCGCCTGGCCGAAGTCATTTTCAAAAAATCAGAAGAGACAAAAGACGAACAGGAACGGGAAAACATGGTCAACCGTTCCCTGGCCCTTGCCGAACAGGCCCTGGAACTAAACCCCGAATCCGTGGGCGGCATGTACTGGGCCGGGGTTGCCCTGGCCAGGCTGGCGGATATGTCGGGCATCTTTTCAGCTATGAAGCAGATCAAACGTTCCAAGGCCTATCTGCACCAGGCCATTAAAACGGATCCGGACCATCGGCTGTCCGTCCTGTCAGGCGTTGTCCTGGCCCTGATTTATTCCCAATCGCCCTGGCCGTTAAAAGACATGGACCAGGCAACAGACCTGGCCCATTGGGCGGTCAAAAAAGATCCCGATCTTACGATAGCCAGCCTCAGCCTGGCTAAAGTTTATCTGGCCGAAGGAAATGCCGACCTGGCCGCAAAAATGCTGGGAAAATGCCTGGCCACAAAAGATCCCACCTATGTCTGGGACGCTATTCTCTATGACTGGCCCGAGGCCAAAACCCTTCTGGCCGGTATCAGACAACAGGAATAAACGTCTTATCAAATACCTCATATGAATCAAATCTGAAAAAATATGATTTGACGCCAAAGGTGATATCGTGCGCCAAAAAGAAATAGTGGCACATCATCAGGGCCGGTCGGTGACGATAATCGGTGCGGCTGTCAATACCGTCATGATCGGCCTGAAATTGGTCACCGGTATTTTGGGCCAAAGCAGCGCCCTGATCGCCGACGCCGTACACAGCCTCTCCGACCTTGCGACAGATGTGATTGTGCTGGTCGGGCTGTGGATCGGGCAAAAACCGCCGGATGAAAGGCACCATTTCGGCCACGCCCGAATCGAAACAATCGCTTCAGTCGCGGTCGGTGTTGCCCTGATCGCAACGGCGGCCTATATCGGGTTGGCGGCATCCCAGGATATTTACTATCACCGGGAACATCATCCCACCGGCCTGGCGCTCGTCGGCGCCGGATTGTCAATCGTCTTAAAAGAATTTTTATACCGCTACACGGTCCGTGTGGGACGTTTAATCAAAAGCCGGCTGCTGGAGGCCAATGCCTGGCATCATCGGTCCGACGCGCTCTCTTCCATAGCCGTTTTTCTGGGTGTCGCCGGTACCATGATTCATCCCTCCTGGCACGTCCTTGATGCCTTTGCCGCACTTCTGGTTTCATTTTTTATTGTCAAAGTGGGGCTTGACATAATCGCCGGTTCTTTGGCGGAGCTGACAGATGCCGCACCGGCATCCGAAGTCGTTCAGAAAATCGACGCCTGCGCCTTGTCGGTTGATCCGGTCCAGGCCACCCATGATCTTCGTGTTCGCAGCTCCGGCGGTCGTTACCAGGTGGAAATTCATATTGTGGTTGACGGCACGCTTCCCGTCCATAAGGGTCACGCCATCGCGAAAACAGTGGAAGATTGTATCAAGCGGGATGTTGCAGGTGTTGACCGCATCATCGTGCATGTGGATCCGGCTGAATAACGGAAGATCGAATAAAAAAGCTTGGGCATATATTTTGACAATATACCCAAGCTTATTTTTTTGTGGTGGGCACGGCTGGACTTGAACCAGCGACTTCTACCGTGTCGAGGTAGCGCTCTAGCCAACTGAGCTACGCGCCCATCAAAACGCTTCAAGCCCTTATATTTAAACTGAGGGACCGCCGCTGTCAAGGAAAAAACAGAAAACTAGATCTTTTCCAGCGTGTATGTCCTGTTCCCCAAACCAAGCTCCTGGCCGTATTCCAGCTGGATTTCCCAGTCGATATAGGGATACAGGCCTTTGATCTTATCCTCTCCGGCAGCCCTGTTTTCCTTGAGATGGGAGCCCGGCAGGGCCTGTTCCTGATTGATCAGGTCCATGCAGGCCTGATCAAGGGCAATCGGGTCCTTTGAAGCCAGGATGCCGATATCCCTGACAATGGGCGCGTCATTATAGGGGAAACAGTCGCAGGCCGGGGCGACATCCGTAATAAAATTAATAAACAGGGCCTTTTCTTTCTTGTCTTTCAGAACCCCTTCCGTGTACTCGACCATGCTTTCCAGAAAAGAGGGCACGGACTGATTCCATTGAATCTGGACCGCACCGCTGGGACAGACGACAATACATTCACCACACCCCACACAAACCTCGGGGTTGACCTTGGCTTTCTTCTCCACCAGGGTAATGGCCCCGGACGCGCAGTGGGCCGCGCATTCTCCGCAGCCGATACACTTTTTCGCTTTAACCTCCGGAGAAACCGTAGAGTGCTGCGCCATTTTCCCACGGCGGGAAGCGCACCCCATGCCCGTATTCTTAATGGCGCCGCCGAACCCGGCCAGTTCATGGCCCTTGAAATGCGCGACTGAGATATAAGCATCGGCCCGTGCAATCTCGGAAGCGATATAGACTTCTTTGAACTGTTTCCGATTGATTTCAACACCGACCTCGGATTTGCCTTTCAATCCGTCTGCAATGATCAGGGGCGCGTTAACAACCGAATAGGCGAATCCGTTACGGGTGGCTGTTTCAAGGTGGTGAACGGCATCACTGCGTGTGCCGGCGTATAATGTGTTGGCGTCCGTCAAAAAAGGCACCGCTTTTAATTCCTTGAGGTCATCGACCACTTTGCGCAAAAAATTGGGCCGAATATATGCGGTATTGCCCAGCTCGCCGAAATGCAGCTTGACCGCCACCAGGTCTCTGGCCGCGACCACCTCCTCAACACCGGCGGACTTCATCAAGCGGCCCAGCTTGGCCACCAGATTTTCCTTATAAGTCGCCGACAAATCAATAAAATAAACGGTGCTTGACATATGGAACCTCCTCTTTGCCTATGAAATACTTGATTTTGGATCAGTCTAACAGCAGAAACGGGGGGTGGTCAAGGGGATAGCTGTTGAGGGGTTGAGGGGTTGATGGGTTGATGGGTTGAGGGGTTGCAGGCTGTTCACAAATGTTGTAGGGGCGGCCCCCTGTGGCCGCCCGGTGAAGGGCACCCACAGGGGGGTGCCCCTACGTGATTATGATTTAAGGTACCGGAGAGGCAATTATCCTAGAAAGACCTGAGAGGAAGTCCTAAAACTTTAACACCCTAAAACCTTTAACGCTATGTTATTTATAGGACTGGTCCCGGAGAAGGCCGGGTGAGAGCCACTAAACGACTAAACACTTACATCAAAACCGCGTTAAAGGCGTTTTTGAACAGTTCTACCGATTCGCCTTCGCCCTTGATCACCACCACGTCAAATCTCACTTTGACATCGTAAGTTCTGGTCTGCTTTAAATAGTGCTGGGCCAGCCGGGTAATCTTCATTTGTTTTGTTTTGGTGATACTTGATTTCACACTGCCGGCACGTTCTGTTTTACGGGCCTTGACTTCCACAAATACAATGGCCTGCCCGTCCCGAGCGATAATATCGATTTCGCCCAGCCGGGTGCGGTAATTACGCTGCAGGATCTCATACCCCTTTTTTTTGAGATACCTGGCGGCAAGGTCTTCGCTTTTCTGTCCGTACTGCTGGTTCTGGTTCAGCATTTAGCCCTCCCTGGCTTTTCTATATTACGCCTTTACCGTAAAAGTGGTGCGGTGAATGGGCGTGGGACCGTATTTCAGCACGGCCTCGCGGTGTGCTTTGGTGGGATAGCCCTTATGGCTGGCAAAGCCGTATTCAGGATAATCAAGATGATATTGGGCCATCATCCGGTCCCGGGTCACTTTGGCAATAATGGAGGCGGCGGCAATGGAGATACTGAGGCTGTCACCCTTAACAATTGGCTGCTGATCGACCGGAACGGGGATGCCGAAATTTCCGTCAATCAGGAGATAATCGGCCCGGGGGGAAAGGTTCTGTACCGCCATGGCCATGGCCATTAGCGTCGCCTGCAGAATATTAATGCGGTCGATCTCAACCGCGTCGACAATACCGATACCGATGGTTACGGCATTATCATAGATCTGCTCGTATAAGAACGCCCGTTTTTTCGGCGTCAACCGTTTCGAATCATTGATCAGAGGATTGGTGTAATCCGCCGGCAGTACTACGGCAGCGGAAACCACCGGTCCTGCCAAAGGGCCCCGGCCGGCTTCGTCTATGCCGGCGACAGTGGAAAACCCGTCACCGGCCGCCCTGGTTTCAAACGTTCTCATGAATCTATCGCCGGTAAGCCGCGGCCAATCAGATTCAAGCGGTACGATCTTCCTGGATTTTAGCCGCCTTGCCCCTGAGTGCGCGGAAATAGTATATGCGGGATCGTCTTACCCGACCCTTTTTCTTGACTTCAATTCGATCAATGCTCGGTGAATGTATCGGGAAAACCCGTTCCACGCCGACACCGAAAGAAGTCTTGCGCACGGTGAAAGTCGCATTGGTGGTGCCGTTGTGACGTTTAATCACGACCCCTTCAAAAACCTGGATCCGCTCTTTTTCACCTTCCTTGATTTTCACATGCACACGGACGGTATCCCCGGATGAAAAGTCGGGGAGATCAAGCCGCATCTGCTCCTGTTCCAACTGTTTTAAAACTTGCATATTTTCCTCCAAAAAACTGTATTCAGTTTGCTTTCGTTACACACATCCTAAAAAATTTTTTATACTATAACATCTTTTATCAGTCTGTCCAGCATTATCGACACAGCCGAGCGTACTGAAAGGTGATTATAATCACTTTTTCCCTGCAGGGGCTCAAGGACATAATCAGCATCCGCCAGAAAGGTGTCATCAAGGCCCCAGGCAGTCCCAAAAACCAGCAGCACGGCATTTCGGGTCAACAAATCCTGCAAAACGGGGAACCCTATGGCCCCTTCCCGATAACGGGCACTGGTTACGACCACCAGCGGGCTATCCCCTCCGGACGTGCGGATATCTTCCCTGACGGCGTCCAGATCTGCCTTTACCGTCGCCAGGCGCAAGGCTTCAGCACGCTGGGGATTATATTCAGCCCCGGCTCCCCGGGTCCAATAATTGACGATCCGTTCCGCCAGGCGGGTCTGGTCCGTCAAAGGTGTAACAATGTAATACCGCTTAACACCATAAGTTCGTGCCGACCTGGCAATATCATGTATGTCCAGGTTGGTAACCGCCGAGGCAACAACCTTCCCTTCTTTATTGAGAACAGGATAATGCAGCAAGGCCACATAAAGCTCAGGTCGCGGTGAGGGCTTCAATTTCACGACACCACTTTTTTAGAATTTCCTTCTCCTTCTCGTCCACCGGTTGCCGGCTGAACAAATCCGGCCGTTTCAAAAATGTCCGTTTCAACGAATCCTCCAGCCGCCATTCTTCGATGGCGGCATGATTGCCGGACAGCAGTGTTTCCGGCACCGCCTGATCTTCAAAAACCGGCGGGCGGGTATAATGGGCATGCTCCACACGATTGTCTGCGAAGGTCTCTTTTTCGGCCGACTGTTCTCCGCCCAGGGCACCCGGCAACAGCCGCGTCACAGCGTCAACCACGATCATGGCCGCCACTTCTCCGCCGGTCAGCACATAATCTCCGACGGACAACTCTTCGTCAATAAGTGTCCGGCAAACCCGCTCGTCAACGCCTTCATATCGCCCGCAAACCAGTATCAGATCACGCGATGCCCCGGCCAGCGCTTCGGCCGTTTTCTGCGAAAAAGAACGGCCCTGGGGTGTCATCAGCACCGTCAGGGCGCCGGGATGCTGCTTTCCGGCATGTCGGATCGCGGCGACCAAGGGTTCGGGTTTCATGACCATGCCGTTACCGCCGCCATAGGGCCGGTCATCCACCTCACGATGCCTGCCGGCTGCGAAATCCCTGATATCAATGTTGTCGGCCGTAATGGTGCCCGCCTCAACAGCCCTCCTGACAATGCCGTGCGCGAAAAAAGCCTCCAGCATTTCAGGAAAAATGGTTAAAACGGTAAAATTCATCAACCGCCCTCTTCATCCGGCATATCCGTCAGATCAACCCGCATGACACCGGATGTCAGATCGATTTCCCGGACCATGGACCTGATCGCGGGGATAAGCCTCTCTCTCCCGGTCACCTCATCATAAACCATGTATACATCATTACTGCCGGTGGGTATGATCGCCTTCACCCGGCCGAGGCAAACATCGTCAACTGTGAATACCGACAGCCCGATAATATCGACCCAGTAATAAGTGCCCTCTTCCGGCTCGGGCAAGTCCGAACGCAAAATAACCAGTTCACAGCCGATTTCATTCTCTGCTTGGCTGCGACTGGTTATTTCTTTACAGGTCAGAAGAAAGATGCGGCCGTGGGGCCGCCATCCCGTCACCGTTATTCTCCGCTGCTGCTCAGAAGGCCTTCTGATAAACAGACTTGTTCCGGTGTCTATTCCTGAGAGGTCATCCGCGTAGGGATGAATTTTGAGGTTACCGTTTACGCCGTGTACGCCGCTGATCTTTCCGATAGAAAGATAGTCATCAGTTGCCATTATTGCGTATTATTCAACAATCTCAAGCACTGTCCGTCTCTGCAGCTTGGCGGAGGACGCGCTCAAAATGGTTCGCATGGCGCGAGCAGTGCGTCCCTGTTTCCCGATAATCTTCCCCAGATCTTCCTTGGCCACTTTTAATTCCAGTACTGCCGTCTGACTACCGTCCACCTCATTAACCGATACCTGATCAGGATTGTCAACAAGCGCCTTGGCAATGTACTCAATCAGATCCTTCATAGCCGCATCTCCTTTAATGCCATTTGAAGTTAAAACATGTGAATCGGCACCCCAAAATCGATAGCCCGAAAATACATCTGATTATTATTATAACCGAAAATAAGGGAAAAAGTCAAAATGCAGCAATAAATTTACCGAAATTTATGCGACCGGCACACCTTCTTTGCGCAACAGGCTCTTGACGGTATCCGTCGGCAGCGCTCCCTGCCCCAGCCAATAGGTCACACGTTCTTTTTCGACCGACACTTCGGCCGGGTCTGAAAGTGGATTATACGTCCCTACTTTTTCCAGAAAGCGACCGTCCCGGCTGAACCGCTCGTCCGCGACAACTATCCGGAAAAAGGGTCGTTTCTTTCTGCCATGTCTTGCCAACCTGATTTTTACAGCCATCTTTTTACTCTCCTTAGAACGGCATCATGCCACGGCCCAAGCCGCGCATACCGCCTTTATTAATTTTCTTCACCATCTTCATTACCTGGGTATAATTCTTGAGCAACCGATTAATATCCTGAACCGTCGTGCCGCTGCCGCGGGCAATACGTTTCCGCCGGCTGCCGTTGATAATGCCATGCCGCCTCCGCTCTTCGGCCGTCATGGAATTAATAATCGCCTCAATCTTTACAAATTCTCTGTCGTCCACCTCAAGGTTCTTGAGTTGTTTCACTTTCCCCATACCGGGGATCATATTTAGCAGATCGCCGATGGATCCCATCTTGCGGATCTGAACCAGCTGATCCCGGAAATCATCAAGGGTAAACTCATTCTGTGACAGCTTTTTTTCAAGTTCCGCAGCCTGCTTCTCATCAACAACCTGCTGCGCCTTCTCAATAAAAGAAAGCACATCACCCATGCCGAGAATGCTGGACGCGATCCTGTCCGGGTGAAACGCTTCCAAGGCGTTCACCTTCTCACCGACACCGACAAATTTGATCGGCTTATCGGTTACGGCCTTGATGGACAATGCGGCGCCGCCTCTGGCGTCACCATCCATCTTGGTCAGGACCACACCGCCGATGTCCAGTTGTTCGTTAAACGACTGGGCGATATTGACCGCGTCCTGCCCGGTCATGGCATCGGCCACCAGCAGGATGTCGGTCGGCGACAAGGCCGTTTTGATATCCGCCAATTCCTGCATCAGTTCAGCGTCGACATGCAGTCGTCCGGCGGTATCCAGCAAAAGCGTGTCACACCCTGTCTGATGGGCCGCCACCCGGGCATTCTTGCAGATATCAACCGGCTTCATGTCCGTCGAGGACGGGTAGACCGGCACATCGATCTGCTTGCCCAGCTTGACCAACTGATCAATAGCCGCCGGACGGTATACGTCCGCCGGGACCAGAAAGGGCTTGCGTTTTATGCCCTTTAAAAAAACCGCCAGCTTGGCGGCAGTGGTCGTTTTACCCGAACCCTGCAGCCCGACCAGCATAATCGATACCGGCGTCTGGCCGTCAAGCGACAGTTCCTGGCAGGTCTCGCCCAGAAGCCTGGTCAACTCCTCGTTGACAATCTTGATGACCTGTTGGCCGGGAGTCAGGCTTTCGAGAATATCACTGCCCAGGGCGCGCTGCTTGATATCGGCAATAAAGGATTTAACCACCCGGTAATGGACATCCGCCTCCAGCAAAGCCAGCCGGATTTCCTTTAAACCCTCCTCGATATGCTTATCGGTGAGTTTTCCCTGTCCTTTCAGCTTCTTAAAAACCGCATCCAGCCGGGCGGATAAATTCTCAAACATACTGCCGTGGCATCTCCATGTTTTCTAAAATTTAAAGAAAATAAATTGTTTACACAATAAAGTCAAGCAAATAATATAGCTTTTGTTTTTCTAAAATTTATTTATTATAAAAAATATGGAACATGCAATCAAAAGAACCGACAAGCCCGAAACCGGCGCTACCGCCGAATCCCGACCGGACATAAAAGACTGTTCTAAAGAACAGCTGGTGGAATGGTTGAAAGGTAACGATATCGCTTCCTACCGGGCGGACCAGATTTTCAAATGGCTTTACCAGCACCAGGCCGACTGTTTCGGCGACATGACCAACATCGCCAAACCGGTTCGGGAACTGCTCGATCAACACTTTGCTATCAACCGGTTATGCATTGAAAAAACACAGGAATCTGCCGACGGTACCCGAAAATACCTGTTCCGGCTTGATGATGGTCATCATATCGAAACCGTCCTGATTCCAGAAGACGGCCATGACACCCTGTGTATTTCCACCCAGGTGGGCTGCGCCCAGAACTGCCGTTTCTGCCTGACCGCCCGCAACGGCTTTGCCAGGAACCTGACCCCGGCGGAAATTACCGGCCAGATCCGTGATGTCAGTCACACGCTGGGCGGGTCCCGAAAGCTGACCAATATCGTCCTGATGGGTATGGGCGAGCCGCTGGCCAATTTCAAATCCGTAATGACCGCTCTGGAGATTATCACTGATGGCGACAACGGCATGAAAATTTCTACCCGGCGGGTGACGCTCTCGACATCCGGACTGGTACCCAAAATGGGCGCCCTGGGCGAGGCGACAAAAATCAATCTGGCCGTTTCCCTGAACGCCACGGACAACCGCACCCGGGACTTTCTGATGCCGATCAACAAAACATATCCCATCGAGGCCCTGCTGGCGGCCTGTGCCGCCTATCCGCTCTCTCACCGGCGAAAAATCACCGTTGAGTATATCCTCATCCGAGATATCAATGACACCGAGGCGGATGCCCGGCGTCTGGTAAAACTGCTTCACCCCATTAAAGCCAAGGTCAACCTGATTCCCTTCAACGAGCATCCCCAAAGCGAATTCAAACGCCCGGATATGGACGTTGTCGACCGGTTCAAACAGATACTGCATGATCATCACTACACGGTCATGACACGGCTGAGCAAAGGCGCCGATATTTCAGCCGCCTGCGGCCAGTTGTCGGCTGATGTCGACCACTACAACCCATAACCGCCGGAAGGAATGCCATGGAGCATGATGAAACAGAGGTTAAATTTCATATACCTGATCCGGACCTGCTGAGGCAGCGGGCCGTCTCCCTCGGCGCCGTTTCCAGCGGTCGGATGTTTGAAAAAAACATCCGCTTCGAAGACGCCACCGACAGCCTTATTGCCGGCAAATCGCTCCTGCGCCTGCGTCATGACGGCAAAAACACGTTGACCTACAAACAGGCATTGACTTCAGGCGGCAATCAATTCAAGGTCTACCGGGAGATCGAAACCGGGGTCGACGATTTTGAGGCCACCCAACGCATCCTGGAAGCATTGGGCTATTTTCCGCGACAGGTTTATCAAAAATACAGGGAGACACTGACGCTCAAGGAAACCATTCTCTGCCTGGATACCATGCCCTATGGCGATTTTCTGGAGATAGAAGGAAATAAAGACCGGATTCGTCAGTTGGCAGACCGGCTGAATCTGGACTGGGACAAGCGCATTCTGGCCACCTACCTGGAAATGTTTGCGTTCATCAAAAACGAAGCGGAACTGGGGTTTAATGATCTGACCTTTGAAAATTTCAAACCCCTCGACCGGGACTTCTCCGCCTGCTGGAAACATTTTGAACAGGGGGCGTCGATTTAAACCCGGTTATCTCACGAGTCGCGTTTGCCGCAGATGCGAGGCGCAGGAAGCACATTCATGTAGGGGCACGGCGTGCCGTGCCCTATCCGTTTTCGGGCAGGCACGGGGGCCTGCCCCTACATTATTCATGAACGCCCTCCACGGCCCGTAGGGGCAACCCCCTGTGGTTGCCCTATCCCCGTTTTCGGGCAGGCACGGGGGCCTGCCCCTACATTATTCATGAACGCCCTCCACGACCCGTAGGGGCAACCCCCTGTGGTTGCCCTTTTACCGAGCGGCCTCTTCAGCCGGTTTCTCTCCGACTTCCGGCGCTGCATCGCTCGGTTCCTGCTGTTCTTCTTGACTCAGCTCTTCCGTTTTCGGTTCTTCAGAGTCATCGAGAACGGCCAGGCGAGCCGTCAGGGCGTTGTTTTCATCCATCAAGGAAACGGCTTTATCCTTGATCTGTTCTAATTCGGTTTGCTGTTCCAGGCGCATTGACTTTTCATGGATATACAAACCGGCAAAACAAAGTGCCGCCAGGAGCAGGATCAACATCCCCACCCCCGTGGTAATGATATAACGCTGCAGATGATTTATCGTGATGGCCTCACCATATTGATCAAAAATCATCACCTGCCAGCTTCGCTTTAAACGGCTGGATTTGCCAGGGACCGCTCCCCCCCTCGGTTCTTGAATCGTCGACTGTTTATCCATTATCCACCTTCGTAAAAGCCTATTGTTTTTTAATGATGCGCCCGGCCATCAATCAGGCGCCGGGCAACCGAGATGGTCATATGTCAGCGGCGTCACTTTTCTTCCGGAAGATGTTCGCTGCAACAGTCCTTCAGCCAGCAGAAACGGTTCCACGACATCCACCAGCGTATCGGTTTCTTCCTGCAAGGTGGCCGCAATGGCTTCAATGCCCACCGGACCGCCGTTGTAATAATTAATGATCGTCGTCAGGTAGGAACGATCCAGAGGGGTCAGCCCTTTTTCATCCACCCCCTCCAGGGCCAGGGCCGCGTCAACCACGGCCGTGTTCAGGTTTCCGTCGGCACATACCTGGGCATAGTCCCTGACACGTTTTAACAGCCGATTGGCAATGCGTGGGGTTCCCCGGGAACGCCTTGCCAGGCTCAGGGCACTTTCGTCATTTATGGCGATATTCAATAATGACGCGGAACGATGAATGATTTTGACTAGATTGTCGATCGTGTAAAAATCAAACTTGCGGAAAATACCGAACCGGTCTCTTAACGGTGCCGACAACAGCCCGACCCTTGTGGTCGCGCCGATAAGAACAAACTGGTTCAAACGAAACCGGTGGCTGCGGGCATGAAGCCCTTTGTCAAAAACAAAATCAATGGCAAAATCCTCCATGGCCGGATACAGCAATTCTTCTACCACTTTGGGCATGCGATGGATTTCGTCAACAAACAGAATCCCCCCCCGTTCCAGATGGGTCAGCATCCCGATCAGATCACCGCCACGTTCCAGGGCGGGCCCGGAAGTAACGGTCAGGTCGGCACCGGTTTCCGCGGCAACAATGTGAGCCAGGGTTGTCTTTCCCAGCCCCGGAGGGCCGTGAAAAAGAACATGTTCCAGGGGTTCGTCCCGCTGGCCGGCCGCTTTTATGGCGATGCCCAGTGTTTCAACCGTTTCTTCCTGCCCGACGTACCCGGAAAAATCAGGCGGCCGAAGGGAAAGAATTTCCCTGTCCAGATCAGCTTCGGTATTTTCCCTGGTCAGTTCGCTTTCCCTGCCTGAGGAAAAAGTCAGAATTCCTTTGGCCATCACATAAACCCGTCAGCGTGTTTTAAAAATCTCTTCGAACAGTTCCTCCGGCGTCGTAATGGCGCCGTTGCGCTGCAAAGCATCAGAAATCATCTGCCTTGCCTCTGTCATTTTATACCCCAACTGTCCGATCAGGACATTCAGCGTCTGTTCCGTAAAAGCCGGGGCACAGGCATCGTCTCTGGTGGCAGTCGATTGTGTATCTCCTGCAAACCGGCCGACCTTGCCGTGAAGGGTGGCAATAATCTTCTGGGCGGTCCTGGCGCCGATCCCCTTAAGCTGTCCCAGGAGGGCGGCATTCTTTGCTTCAATGGCCGTCGCGATTTCACCGACCGGCAGGGTCAGGGCCTGGGCCGCCTTGAGCGGTCCGATCGCCTCCACGGATATCAGCAGTTTAAAAAAATCTTTTTCATCTTCGGAATTAAAACCGATCAACACCGGCGTCGGCTGTCGATCGGTCTGATGATGATATACATAGAAAAAAGCCGGATCACCTTCCGCCTTCCGGCTGATGGAATCCATAACCATGGCCGGCAGCAGCAACTCATAACCCACGTGACCGGCCA
This sequence comes from Desulfosudaceae bacterium, assembly GCA_963674745.2. Classification (GTDB taxonomy): domain Bacteria; phylum Desulfobacterota; class Desulfobacteria; order Desulfobacterales; family Desulfosudaceae; genus JBFMDX01. The sequence goes on from CAXXDV010000003.1 coordinate 2,316,893, forward strand.
GAAGCAGTATCCGGTCGGCCCGTTTTTTTAAAAGCACACCTTCAAGATAACCGATCATACCTGAATAATCCTATAATCGCCAGTGCCAGGGCGTCTGAAGCGTGATCCGGGCGGATGGGTTCAGCATGGTTGACGATCCGGCGAACCGCCTCGGCCATCTGTTTTTTGCCGGCACGGCCGCTGCCGGTTATAATCTGTTTGGCCTCACGGACCGTGACGCTGATGACATCGACACCCGCCCGGTATCCGGCCAGCAGAATGATACCGGTGACCTGTCCCAGTGTAATACCGGATGCCGGATATTCTTTTAATGAAAAAACGTCTTCCACGACCATAAGATCCGGACGTTCAGCAGCGACAAGATCGGTCAGACTTGAAAAAATATGGTTCAGCCGATGTGGCAGCGGCTGTTTGCTGGAAGTTTGAATCGTGCCGAATGAATAATGGCCTATCCCGTTTTTTTCTCCCTCCACGATGCCGACGCCCGTATCCGCCAGTCCGGGATCAATGCCGAGTACTTTTAACATGATATCTTTTAAAGTTCTTTAAGCATCTGGTCGGCATTTTTGGCCTCCCGCGAATCGGGGAACGAACTGATCAGGCGTTTGAATATCAATCGGGCATTGATATCATCATTGATCTTATTAAAAGCCATTCCCTGCTTTAAAAGCGCTGCCGGCACCTTGTTGCCGTCGGGGAATGTATCAACAACCTCCTGATATTTTAAAATGGCTTTCTCATACCGACCTTCCCGGTAGTATGTCTCGCCGATCCAGAAATAAGCATTGTCGGATTGACGCGATTCCGGATACCGTTTCAGAAACTGCTCAAAGATACCCCGTGCTCCGGAATAATCTCCTTTGTCAAACAACTCACGTCCGGATTCATAAAAAGAGGTTTCATCCACAGCCGTCTCATCCGATCGCGCTTCTTCGTCCTGGTTTTCAACCGCACCGGTTGTCACCTCCGGTAAAGCAGCATTGACAGGCGCTTCTTTTGTCGCCGGCAGATCGGTCGTTTGCTTCGGGGCCGCCGCAGCGGCTTTTTCCTGCTGCCGCCGCCAGTTCTCAAATTCCTGAAGATGACATTCCAGGGAATACGCCGTCTGTTCCTGTTCACCGCGAACAGACTGCACCTCACTTCTGATGCCGTTCAAAACAGATTTTACCTCGGCGTATTCCTTCCTCAGTTCATCATGCCTGTTATCGGTCTCTTTCTTTAAATTTTCCAGCTCCGCCTCAAGAATATGGCATTGTCTTTCCAGGCGGTCCACAGGTGATTCGCCCGGTCTGACAAAATCCAGAAAACGGCAGCCGGACCCGAAAAGAACAGCAACTGTAAGTAATATCAGTAATTGTTTCTTCATAGGTATTTACCGAATAACAGATGGGTTACTGTTGAAATCGAAATCCATCATCGTAAAAAGCAGGTTATGATGATAGAAACAGCCGCCGCCCGATCAGATGCATTACGCATGACCGGGCAACGGCTGCAACCTTTGATTCGCACAAAACGATCAGGCCCGGGGGCTTATTTCCGCTTTGTCTTTATTTATAAACAGGTAAAGTGCCGGACTAGCGGACAACGAAATGCGCCCGTCTGTTCTTTGCCCAGGCACTTTCATTATGACGCGGATCAAGGGGCTGTTCTTCACCGTAACTGACCGTTCTCAAGCGGGAGCCGCTGATACCCAGGTCAACCAGGAAATCCCTGGCGCTGTTGGCACGCCTTTCGCCCAGAGCGATATTGTAATCGGCAGTTCCACGTTCGTCACAATGGCCCTCTATGGTCACCGCTTTTCCGGAATTATTTCTCAGCCAGGCGGCTTTCCGCTCAAGGATGCTGCGCGCCGCCGGGGTCAGGACGGATTGATCAAAATCAAAAAGAACATCTTCGTTCACAAACGCATCCTCGGCCCTCTGCATTTCATCCTGGATGGCTCTGTCTTCCGTGGTTCCCGTCATCGAGGAGCTGTCCCCTCCGGACGAGCTTACGCCGGTCGTATTCTGGTCGTCGGTTCCGGGTTTAATTTCCTTGGTGCATGATACCGTGAAAATCAACCCGCACACGACCATCCCCGCGATAAGAACCATCAAACATTTCCTTGCCATGTTAGCCTCCTCAATTGTTGTTTACTAAAACTGTTTTTTTGTTTTTATTTGCCGGCTGTTATGCCGCGTGACCATTCCGGTGTCGTCTGCTCTCCGGGAAGCGTCAGTAACCGTTTCTGGTCGGTTCCGGCAACAGTCATCACGAAAATTCTTGCCTTTCCACCGTCACGTGTTGAACTGAATGCAATCAGGCTCCCGTCTGGGGACCAGGACGGCGACTCACAATCACCCTGTTTTTCAGTCAGTTGAACACATTTTTTTGTATGGACATCAACCACTTTAATTTCAAAACAGCCGTCTTCCAGGGAGCTGTAGGCGATTTTATCCTCCACCGGGCTCCATTCGGGTGTTGTATTGTATCTACCCTCAAAAGTCAACCTTTCAGTATGTCCGGAAGCAAGATCCATCATATAAATCTGGGGCGTACCTCCCCGTTTGGATACAAAGGCCATTCTGTTCCCGTCAGACGAAAAGGTCGGGGAAACGTCTATGTCCCAGGTTTTGGTCAGTTGCCTGATGATTGTTCCTTTTCCCGTCATCAGGTAAATTTCCTGATCACCGGAAAAAGACAGGCTGGCCGCCAGTTCAAAACGGTCGGGACGCCAGGCAGGAGAAATATTCACACCCTGGCGGTCAAAAACAACACCCTGATTGTCTGAAAGGTTCTGAATATAAAGATCCGGCTTCCCTTTTCGATATGACGTATAGGCCAGCCATTTTCCATCCGAAGACCAGGCCGGAGAAAGATCGATCACCTTGTTATTTGTAATCCGGCTGGGATTATAACCGTCAAACTCGCAGGTCCAAATTTCCTTGTTGCCGGAACCATTTGAGACAAAAGCGATGCGGCTTTCAAAAATCCCTCTGCTGCCGGTAAGCTGTTCCATGACTTCACTGCAAAACCGCCGCACTATTTTCCGCAGATCGTCGACTTGTCCTTTGTATCGTTTGCCGATCAACATCTGGTTTTTAAAAACATCGATCAGACGCATCTCAAAAACAACAACATCCTTGTTCAGGGTGACACCGCCGGTCACCAGGAATTCGGCGCCGATATCCGACCAGTTTTTTAAATTGATATCCGTCAGGCCGATACCGGTTTCCTTTGGTTGTTCCAGAAACGCGGCCCGATCGATTATTTTGAAATAGCGTGTGAATTCAAGCGTCTCTGCCAAAAGATCGGCCGCTTCCAGGCAGATTCCGGCCTCTTTTGATGAGCCGGAAAAAGACTTGAATTCAGGTACGGCCACAGGAATTTTCCGTAAAAACGGGTTGCTGATGGTTATGGTATCATAATCCGCTGACGCACCAGTCGGCATCAACAGGCAAAACACAAAAAAAAACAAGATCAGTCGCTGTGACGTATAAGCCATACAAAACCTGCCTGACCCGGAAATTCCGGGGTAATGTTGTCATCTCAAATCTGAAGAGTCAAATTCCAGTTTCACGGTGTATGATTTGTAACCTTCGGGCAGGGCCGGTAACGGATTGGCTTTTATTACCGCCTTGTGCGCCGAATTGTCAGCATAATCATTGCCCGACCGCCGGTCAAACCAGGTATCGGTGATGCGTCCGTCAGCGGCAATGGTGATACCGATAACCGGCCTTAACGCCGCCTCTGTACCGGCCAGTTGACTGGAAAAAACCCAGTTTCTCAAAACATGATACCGGATTTCAAGCTTATAAATTTCAATCGCCTCTAATTGCCGCCTGGAGCGGCCGTTGCCCCCTCCCCCACCGCTGCCGGAAACCGTTACCGACTGTTGTTTGGCTGCTTCCGCCTGCCTTAAACGGGACAGGGCGTTATCCAGGGAATCATCCGGCGCTTTCCGGTCGACCTTCTTTTCCAGGCGGGCAATGGCATTTTCGACGCTCTGCCCGGGATCAAAGGTTTTCTTTTTTAAAGACGTTTTTACCTTCTGGCTTATTTTTTTCATCGGGGTAACTTTGCGGGGGGCAACGGCCACGGCTTTTTTGACCGGCGGTGACGGGACGGCTACCGGTTCGGACCGGTCAATCTTTTCAGGGCGTCCACCAGGGTCTGCGGCATCCGGCAATGAAACAAGATCCACGTCGATCACACGGTCAGACAGCGTCCGTCGTCCGCAGCCGTTGAACCCGGACACCATTATCAGACAGACCATGATAATGATATGAAACCCGAGGGAAATGCCCATGTAAGCCAGAAAGGAACTGTTTTCCCGGGGATCCTGTCGTAGCAGAGAATGTTCAAAAACCATAATCGTGTCTTGTCGTATCTTACGGCTGAAACAGATCTTCAGCCGGTAAAACCGATTTTTCAACCGGAATTTTCCATAACCGGTATCAATCCTTCCGACTGTTTTCTTCCGGCCGGGTCAGCATGCCCAGTTTTTCCACCCCGGCGCCCTTTATTTCGGACATCACACTGACGACAAAACCGTAGGAGACATCCTTGTCCGCCTTTAAAAACACCCGGCGATCGGACCGGTTTTCCATAATCGCAGCCAGCTTTTCCCGTAAAAAAGAGAATTCGACCTTTACGGTATTGATGTAAACCCCGCGGTCCCGGTCCACGGATATGATCAGTCGGTCCTCTTCACCGGTCGGGACGGGGGCAGCCGCGGTCTCGGGTAATGATACATCCACCCCGTGAATCATCATGGGTGCCGTGACCATGAAAATAATCAGCAGGACAAGCATGACATCCACCAGGGGCGTCACATTGATTTCCGACATCAAACGGTCATCTCGGGGTTCCGGCGTCATTATTCTTCCTCCACCGATCTGGGACGCCGTAATTGCCGTTCGACAATATTGAGAAAATCAGCCGAAAAATTCCGCATCTCACTATCTACGATGCGAATTTTCTGGGTGAAATAATTATAAGCCACAACCGCCGGGATAGCTGCCGCCAGCCCGGCCGCGGTCGCGACCAGCGCCTCGGAGATCCCCGGCGCGACCACCGCCAGGCTGGCGGATCCGCGCGCCCCGATACCGTGAAAGGCGTTCATGATGCCCCAGACCGTTCCGAACAGCCCGATAAAAGGCGTGGTGTTGCCGGTGGTGGCCAGAAACGGCACCAGCTGATTCAGCTTGTTCACTTCCGCGCTGACGCTGCGCTGAAGGGTCCGTTCGATACTCTTAATGGCCGGAATTTCAAACCCCTGGGCGTCGCCTTCCGATGTGCTAAACCGTTTAAACTCCACATAACCGGCCCGGAACACCCTGGCCACCGGCGACGCCCGAAGCGTTTTGGTCTGAGCGAAAGCTTCTGAGAAATCCCGTTTCTTCCAGAAAAAATCGGTAAAAGCCAGCGATTCGGACAGCGCCCTGCGAATATATCGATACTTGATAAACATGATCGCCCATGATGTCACTGAAAAAAACAGCAGTGTCAGCAGGACAAGCTGAACCATGAAACCGGCATTAAAAACCATCTGCATTATATCAACACTTTTGAACACTGTCTTTTCTCCTTGTCGTATATTATGGGGGGACAAGACCATGAGGATCTTCCGGCCGGATACCGTATGTCTTATCTAATATGGATCCTTAATATCAGCCCTCAATGCTGTCATTACCGGACATTATCATATTTGCTGGGTTTAATCCAGCCCCGGAAAGTCCATCTGTTTTCGAGATGCTTTTTAGAGTTGACTGTAACTACTGAATTGCATTAAATAATTACGCATATGGATTTCAACACGGAAAGCGGGAATCAAAATAATATTAGGCCGGTGGGATAAGATATGCCAGCGTTAAATCACCATCGGAAGTTTAAATTCTGCCACAAAACATTTCTTTTCTTCGGCGCAGTGGTCTTGACACTTGCTCTTCTGGAAGCTGGTTTTCGGATAGCTCGAATCAACGGTGATTATCACCAGGCACGTGTTGACCGTGTGGTTCCGATTAAGGAATTGGTCAGACGCGCGCCTTTCGGATTTTATACAAACACAGCTGTTATCAGCCGTTACGATTCCAATCCAAGAGGATACTTTGGGCCTGGCAATACCATTATCCACAGGCATAACTCCGTTGGTTGGCGCGATGACGAGCACGCTCTGGACAAACCAGACGGTACATTTCGCATTCTTGGTCTGGGTGATAGCTATCTTTGGGGCCAGGGTGTCAAATTCGAAGACATCTGCTTGACGAAACTCCGATTTCTTCTTCAGAAAACCATGCCGGACAAAACCATTGAAACGATCAATGCCGGAATAAGCGGCTTCAATACAGCTGACGAGTTGCAACAGTTAAAAAGGTCAGGGCTTGCTTATTATCCGGACCTGATCATTCTTCATTTTACTTTAAACGATGTTGAAGATGATCTTTACCGAGAGGGCCCAAAAGTTGAGTTTTTCAATAACTATACATACATTTATCAATCCCCTGACTGGTTCTCCAGGATCTCTTATGTCTGGAGCTGGAGCCGTTATCGCATTCTAAAATACACGCTCGCCGAACGATATATTCAAGAATGTGTTGACAGTTTTAATACAGACAGCATCGGATGGCGACATTGCCAACAAGCGTTGAACGATTTACGGATGATCTGCAAAGAGAATGATATTCCACTATGTGTAGTTATATTCCCATTTTTCATAGGGCTTGACGGCGGCTATCCCTTTCAGCCTGTCCATGAAATTGTGGCGGAATACTGTCAGTCACTGGGGATTCCCGTACTTGATCTTCGAAGGTACTATAAAGAATTTCGAGGGCCGGAATTGTGGGTCCACCCTACTGATCAACATCCAAATGAAATTGCCCATGACATTGCCGCTCATGCGATTGCGGACTATTTGAAGGCGAATGCAACCGATCTTTTGATTACCACCAGTAAAAAATGAAACAACAACTACGAAGCTGGGCTTTTAAGTGGTTGCAAGCGACAACGGATTCAGACGCCACCCGGAAGACCTTCATCAAAACGATCAGCAACCCCCTAACTTTGTGCAGATGGCCGATAGAGAAAACTCAGGAGGAATCACCCGGATTGACAGCCGGGACCGGTACTGTTATAAATAGTGACAAATAAAATGTTCCTGATTCTTTTTTATCCAAAAATAAACCATATCTAAAAATGAGGTAGACCATGGAAACCCGTCAACTCATCGACATGTTAAACAGGGATCTGGCGGATGAACACGCCGCCATTCTGCGTTATCTTATTCACAGCTACCTGGAAGGGGAAGACACGCCCATCGGCGCCAAACTGCTTTCACGGGCCCGGGAGGAAATGTGGCACATGCACTGGCTGGGGATGATCGTCGGCGCCTTCGGGGGTGAACCGGACATGAATCCGGCCGACTACCCCCACGACCCCACCAACCGGAAAACCATTCTGGAATCCTACGTGGCCTACGAAAAGAAACTGGTTCCCCATTATGAAAAAGAAGCCCAAACAGTTGACGATCCGCACATCAAGCGGGTGCTGCTGCGGGAAGCCTGGGAGTCCGCCATGCACGCCGAAAAATTCCAGAAAATGATCGACAAACTCTCCTCCGAAGAAGCCGCCGGCCTTCCCGGAGAAGACAACGAGCTGACCGAAGACCTGGCCGGACGGCTGCAGCAGAGCGTGGCCACGAAATACCGGCAGATGCTGCAGACCCTCCGTGACGCCTGGGTTTTTCAGGAACAGGGCCTGGGTGCCTGGCAGCGAATGGATTTTTCCATGACCAAAATGAAACAGCTGGCCCACAGTGCCGAGGAAGTGGCGGAAAACGGCATCGCCCCGGATTTTTCCGGCACCATCGCCGATCTGCCGGATACGTTCAAAGCCGTCCTGGAAAAAGCCGTCAAGGACCTGGAGACCTCTCTGGCGTTACATAACGACATCCGCAACAATGCCGAGGCGCAGAAGCACGGAGGCTTGATGTCCAACCTGGACCTGACCGTTCGCCAGGAGCAATACGAAATAGACGAACTGCGAGACATTCGGAAAAAAGACTAAAGGGTCATCATAAAGAAGGCTTCGGCCGCTCCCGGAACTTCAGGGGCGAACGGATATCCCCATTTCCTGCCTGATGGATTCGATGTCCAGATCTTCAATCCAGTCGGGAAGATTCCGCCAGATGCCGTGGAAGCCAAAACCGCCTTCAGTCATTTCAGCAATGGCCGCCTGCTTTGTCCACCCCTGGACGACAACCCGGTAAAGCGCGCACATGGTACCGGTGCGGTCAGCGCCATGCTGACAATGAACGAGTACAGGCCCCCGGTTCGGATCAGTGGCGATCCTGAGGAACCGTACCGCATCTTCCCGCTCCGGATGCCAGGCGTGCATTGAAATATGCTCGTATGCCAGTCCGGTCCCATCGATTTCGTCTTTGTCCGAATGGAATCCGCGAAGATTGACGATTGTTTTAATGCCCATCTGTTTAAGATTTTTCATACCGGTTTCATCGGGCTGGGCACTGCGGAACAGGTTTTTATCAACCCGGTGCAGATTGGGGACACCTTCGAGGCTGACGGGTTGCGCCCACCCGGCAGGACGGGTTGTAGCCGCATCTTCCGCCACGGCAAGGCCGGCCATTATGCCGCATATAAAAACAATCGTCAGTATTCTGATCATCTTTTTGTCTTCCTTTGGGATATCCGGATCAATCTTCTGCCAGATGCCGGGCCAGCCGTTTTCCCAGGCCCAGCAGCGTCAAGGTGGGCGGCAAACCCCAGGCCTCAGGGATAACCGAGCAGTCGCAAACATAGAGGTTGTCCCGCCGTGTTTTCAGGTTGGCATCCACCAGGTCATTAATCTTGACCGTGCCCCCCGGATGGGCCGCCAGGCTCCAGCTTTTGAAAACGTCTTTGGCGCCGGCGTGTTCAAGAATCCTGCGGGCTTCACCGCAGCCCTTGTCGAGCTTGAGTTTATCTTCTCTGGAAAGGGTTTTTCGCACCCCCCCATGCCAGGTAATCCGGCCGCCAAGGTCGTCCCTGATTTTGACCATGATCATCAGGGTTTTTGAATGGGAAAAAACCTTGTGCGCTCTGAATCTGGGGGAAATCAGCGGCAGATAAATCAAGGCCGGTGTCTTCAAATCGGTCAGGACGTAGCCTTCTTCGTCCTTATGAATACCGGCCGCCATCTGGGTTTCACCCTTTGACCTGACGCCGTCGACCGTTCCGAAAACCATGTACAGGGGATCGTAGAAAAAATCATACCCGGAACTGTACAGACCGCTATGGCGCAACAGGACCGGAGAACCGATACCGCCGGCCGATACGATGATCTTATCGGCATATACCGAATGGGTCTTGAAATGCTTTTTGTATTCAACCCCAACGGCCTGGTTGCCTTCAAACAGAATCCGCGTGGCCCGGGCATTATTGATCAGCTCGGCGCCGCCGGCCGTGGCCTGTTCCACAAAATTTCTGGCCGTCCATTTGGCGCCATGGGGGCACCCGTAACTGCACAGCTCACAATCCAGCCGACATTTATCCTGAAAGATGAATTTATTGATTTTCTGCCACTCATATCCCAGGTCCCGGGCACTTTCCATGATTTTGGCCGCGCCCGGCCCGATCAGCTCATCTTTCAAAGGCGCGATGGGAATCTCGTTTTTCAGTTCCTTGATTTCTTCCGTAATGTCAATGCCGTAGGACTTCAGCATTTCATAGGGCGGCTCAAAAGCCGTGGCGCAGTAATACACGGAGCTGCCACCGGTGCCGATGCCCCGGATCATGGTCTGAAATTTATAATCGGTGAACATCAGGCCCTTGCCGGGTATGCCCACTGCCCGGGCGCATCGGACCAGAGAGCCGTTTACCGGGGCATTGCTTCCCCATTCCAGGATAAGGACTTTTTTACCCTGCCCTGTCAGTTCCCTGGCCACGGTCGCACCACCCGGACCGGATCCCACCACGATGTAATCATATTGTGGATTGTTCATGACTTCCTCCCTGTTTTATTGCGCCAATTATACTACAACCCGCTTTAAAGACGTCAGTTGATTCTGAACAGACATGCATCCTTTGATAGACGGATGGATTTCAGCCGGATGCACTGTCACGGAAAGCCCCAGATGATCGGCCAGCAACTGATCAAACCCGGGAATCGTCATGGCCGCGCCGGTCGTGTGTATTGTGGTCCGATTCAACCGGTACTGCTGCTCTTTCGACAATTTCCTGATAACCGTTTTGATCCGTTCGGTCAGCCGCACAAACGAGGGCATCAGCCCGACCGTGATGTCTTCGGTAGAAACATCCTGCTCGACCATGCGCCCCTGTTCAACTCTTCCCGCCCATGTTTCCCAGCCCGGTATCTTAACCACAGATGTCGGATCGACACCGTGTGACAGTAACTGTTTGGTAAGAGTCGCAATATCCGGACTAAAATGGCGGACAAGTAAAAGGTGGTTCCGGATATCCTCGACAAAGGAACGGATACCGATGGCACCGTTTTCTCCGGACAATACACCGGCCAGGGAAATGACCGCAAACGCGAACCAGTCATCAGAAACCGACAGCACGGCATTAATCTCCGGTTCCGTCACTTCCAGCTGCATCCCTATGGCGGTCGCCATCGCCATATCCAGCAGAAAGACCTCGCGTGCGCCGCCTGCTTCAGCCATATCTTTTACAAACAGCTTCCCCGGTTCATCACTCCTGCAGGCGACCAGCATTCTCGGGCGAACCAGAAATTTCTGTTTTTCTATATTTTTTACGCCATAACGAAACAGGGCCTGTGCGGCCTGTTGATCGGAAATGACGCCTTCGGCCATTACCCTGCACACGGAAATGCCGTCCGGCTCCCGGTCAAGCATGTCCCGGGCTTCTTCCCCGCAGGCCAGCAGACCTTTGCCGTCTTTCCGGGTGGCGATATAAGCGGACAAAACAAGTGGTTCCTGACTGTTCTGAGTACAGAAGATAAAGGCGTCATCTACAAGCGAAACACAAATATCTTTGCCGAATAAATTCATATTATCTTCATGTCCGATATATCATTCAACCGCCGAAATGGCTATCGGTCTTGAGATATTACCTCTTCGATGGCGTCTTTTAAAACGGCCAGGCCCGCTTCCAGTTCTTCCGCTTTTATATTCAGGGCCGGGAATATTCTGATACCATTGCCATGGGTCTGCCGGACAAACAATCTCCGGTTAAGACACGCTTCAGATATACGAGCAGCCGCCTCGTCATTTTTGAACTCAAGGAAAAGTAGCAACCCCGCCCCACGAACATCCGTAATCATGTCGGGGCAGTCCTGCTGCCACTGTTTCATGATACCCATGGCCATGCTGTGCATCCGCTGAACATTTTCCGGGATATTCTGTTCAATGAGATGTTGAATAACGGCCGCCGCGACAGCGCACCCCAACGGATTACCGCAGTAAGTCCCCCCATGATCTCCGATTTCCAGTCCGTTTGCAACCGTTTCCGATACCGCAAAGGCGCCAAAAGGAAATCCCCCCGCGATTCCCTTGGCCATGGTAAGAAAGTCGACCTGGACACCATATGCCTCAACAGCGAAAAACGGACCGGTTCTGCAAAATCCCGTCTGGATCTCGTCCGCGATCAGAAGACTGCCGTTTTGTTGACACAGGTCTCTCACCGCTGCGAAGTATTGTCCGGGAGGGATCTGCACACCGCCCTCACCCTGGATCGGTTCAAGGATGACGGCAGCCACGTTTTCGTCCATGTTTTTCGACATGGCGTCATTGTCACCATAAGGTACAAACCGGTAGTTGGGCATCAACGGATTGAATTTTTCCCTGTGTTTTGACTGCCCTGTGGCGGACGCGGTGCTGATGGTCCGGCCGTGAAAACTCTGAAAGGTTGAGATGACATCCATTCGACCCGTCACTTTACGGGCCAGTTTGATGGCGGCGTCATTGGCTTCCGCGCCGCTGTTGGAAAAAAATATGTGCGTGAGATTCGGGGGCAGTATGTCACGCATGCGCGAAAGCAGCCGGGCACGGGCCGGTGAGTACGTCAGGCCGGAATTCGGGTTCTGCAGAATCTTTGCCCCCTGCTCCTGCAGCGCCCTGACAATGACCGGGTGGCTGTGGCCGATGCATGTCACGCCCCAGCCGGACGTAAAATCAATGTACCGGTTGCCTTCTTCGTCCCAGGCATAGATACCCTCTCCCCGTTCGATAGAGATTTTCTGCTTGACGAAGAAAGGCGCCATGTACTTATCTTCGATATCAAATGTATCTTTACTGGCCATGATGTAAATCTTCCTTTTGAATATTGCGTAAGGATCGTTGTCATCACCAGATTATATCATTATCCGGCAGATTGTCGGCCACCTTCTGAAAATTGCGTGAGGCATTCAGAATCCCTGTGCCCGCCGGTTGAAGACCTGGTCGACATGATCCACCGGCTACCTGGCCACGTCAGCGGCTGTCCGGGCCGGCTCTCTCCGGTAAGACTCTGAATATATTATTTTCTTTTTAGCCATTGAACACCTCCCTTTAGGCATATAAACCTAATTTAGTAGGGTGTCTACTATTCGTGGGTAACTCCGTAAGCTAACGGCGGGCATCAGCAGCCGCGGCTTTTTGCGGTCTGCTGAATGCCCTGGTTGAGCCTTTTTTATCTTATTTCAAGTATTGTAGCGACTGCTTGGCAGATTTCGTCAAGTTCTTCGAGTGATAGTGACTCGATCTTCTTTTTCAGTCTGTGTTTTGCAACTGCTCGAATCTGATCCACCACGGCCACGGCAGCTCCCCCCTGACAATTAACCGGAACCGTGATTGGTGGATGTGATTTCGCAGCGGTGGAGAGAGGAACCACAACAACAGTCCGACGAAGACTGTTTATGGTATTGTGTGAAAGGACAACACAGGGACGAGTTTTTTTAATCTCGGAACCCTGCGTCGGGTCCAAACTCACCCACCAAATGTCACCCCGCGTGATAGTGGGTTCGGTCATTCCTCGATTCCGTCCTCAAATGCTTGCCACTCGTCGATCTCTTGCTCTAAAGCTTTGTCACGATTGGCTGCCCGGCAAGCAGCTGCCAGCGAGCTGTCTCGATCCTTTAACTCCTGTTCCAGCAAACGCGTAACAAGGCGAGATCGCTGACGGGCAGGTACTGCCGCCTGGAATCGATGAGCCACTTCATCTGGTATGGATAATGTAATTCTCATAACTACATATTATGTTTTATGACTTATGATGTCAAGCGTTTTTTGAGGCACGTCTTCAGCCAAAGGGCGCCAGTTGTAGATCTGGCCGACATGAATCCCCAGCTCCCTGGCCACGTCCGCAGCCGTCCGGTCCGGTAAAGATGCTAACCGGCCCGCCTCTCGCCGATAAGACTCTGAATATATTCTTTTCTTCCCAGCCATTTGACACCTCCTTTTAGGTATATAAACCTAATTGATTAGGGTGTCTACTTTTCGTGGGTAACTCCGCAAGCTAACGTCCGCCACCACCGGCAAGCAGGGCTTGCAGACTTCGCTAAAGTGAGTTTAACACCAACCTATGCCTGAACCCAAGGCCGACCGCCCCTGCGAGTCCGTGTGAGTGGCATTGATATGTTTTTATTTTGCCCCAGCCTGTTTAAGTAGTTCAACTAGTTCTTTATGCACACGGGTTTTTGATGCGAGCGATAAAGCCGTTTCACCGTCATTGTCTTTAGCATTAACCTCTGCCCCGCTTTCCAATAGCGCTTTTACGACTTCAGTATGGCCGTTAATGGATGCATTAATTAATGCTGTTGCGCCTCTCTGGTTTTTGGCGTTTATCTCTGCCCCGTTTGCCAACAACGTTTTTATGACTTCAACGTTTTCATTAATGGATGCATAGTGCAAAGCTGTCGAGTCTTTATCGTTTTTGGCGTTGACCTTCGCGCCACTTTCCAACAGCGCTTTTACGACTTCAATATGGCCAAACCGGGAGGCTAACCTCAAAGCTGTCCAGCCTTCATTGCTTTCGGCGTTTACCTCTGCCCCTCCTGCCAGTAACGTCTTCACGACTTCAACATGGCCATCTTGGGATGCCTTCTGCAAAGCTGTAATGCCTTCATTGTTTTTGGCGTTTACGTCTGCCCCGCTTACTAACAACGCTTTTACGACTTCAATGTGGCCTTCCTGAGATGCTATCTGCAAAGCTGTAAAGTCTTCATTATCTTTAGCATTGACAGTTGCTCCGTTTGCCAGAAGAGTTTTTACAACTTCAGCATGGCCACACTTGGATGCATTCATCAAAGCCGTTGCGCCTTTTTGGTTTTTGGCGTTGACTTCTGCCCCATTTGCCAACAGCGATTTTATGACTTCAATGTTTCCACCAATGGATGCATAGTGCAAAGCTGTCGATCCTATATCGTTTTTGGCGTTGACTTCTGATCCACTTTCAAGCAAGGATTTTACGGCCTGAATATCACCTTTCTCGGCTACGGTGAATATATCGACATCATCCCTGGTACATGCCGGAATAGTTAATGGCAAGACAAAGAAAACTAGAAGAACAACTAAATATCTCATGATTGTTTTAAAACATAACGTCCGCCACCACCGGCGAGCAGGGTTTGCGGACTTCTTAAACGTTAGTTCAACACCACACTATGCTAAAACTAAGGCAGCACGCCCCTGCGAGTCTGTGTGAGTGGTGTTGTTAGGCATTCTCCTCATAACATATTGCTTCGAAGAATGATATTTTGTCCTTTAAAACAACCCTAAATGTAACTATTTTGTCATTCTTTCTATATTGAATTATATGACCAAAAAAAGAATCTTTAATCGTACAAATTGATTTAACGGGTATAGATACTGGTCGGAAGAAAATCCCACAGAAAATATTAAATGGAAAATGTAATCCGATTTCTACTCGATCTGATGTTACGTTTATCCAAACACAATTATTGCCACCCAAAACATATAAAATGCCTGCTGATGTCCATGTTTGTTCATATAGATAATCTGTATTTGAATGATAGAATATTGTATTACCAGTTTTTAAGAGCGCTATTGTTGATAAGCTGAGGTAGCTTACAATAAAAATTATGTTGTAAAAGTCACCTATCCTAAACCAATTGTAAATTCCCCAAAATAGTAAGATTCCGAAAGCAATGAAGCATAATATTTCTATCCGACGGTTCTTGTTCATGGACTCCCTTTTGATTGCTAACGTCTTCAGCCAAAGGGCGCCAGGGCTTACTCTGACTGACTTAAAGGTGGTTAAAGTTTAATTCAGCGCGGTTGTTCAAAACCCGAGTGCCCTGGCGATCCTATTGCGCTGAATGGTTGAACGAAGCCGCTACGCGGCGGATTAATAAAAAACAAGGTATACTCCAATACGTGCTCAATTACGGGCACCCCCAATGAAAGGAGTATACCATGAACGATTCGGAAGTAAAACGTTTCAACCGGCTTTATGAGAGGCACCTGGAGTTGCTCAAGCTTCAGGGTATGAGTCCGAGGACCATTGATCTCTATGCCCGTTCAGTCCGCCGCATTCGTAACCATTTTGATTGTTGTCCCGACCATTTGCGTCCGGAACAATTGGAAGGTTATTTCTCTCAGCTGGTGGATAGCCATTCCTGGAGCACGGTCAGGGTTGACCGTAACGGCTTGCAGTTCTTCTGGCGGTATGTGCTCGGAAAGGACTGGGAATGGATCAAGATCGTCAAACCGCCGAAAGTCAAAACCATACCGGACATTCTTACCGTTTCCGAAGTTGAACGGATCATCGGCAAAACCAAGAAATTGCGTTACCGGGTATTTCTGCTGACAACCTATTCCATGGGATTGCGTCTGGAAGAGACGTTGTCCCTCCAGATCGGAGACATTGATGCCGAACGCAAAAAGGTTCATATTCGTCGGGGCAAAGGCCATAAAGATCGAATGCTGCCGTTGCCGGACCTGACGTTGCTGGGCCTGCGGGAGCTTTGGTGTAAGCATCGTCATCCTAATTTGTTATTTCCCAATTGCAAGGGGTCTTTAGAGACCATCCGGGCGGCCACCAACTTTATGGATAAAGGCGGCTGCCAGAGGGCCATGAAAGTCGTCGTCGCCGAATGCGGCATTAAAAAAAAGTATCCATCCACTCCTTGCGACACAGTTTTGCCACCCACCTGCTTGAACGCGGCTTAAGCCTCCGACACATCCAGGCCTTGCTTGGCCATGCCAGTCCCTCCACAACAGCACGTTATACGCATCTAAGCGATATAACGGAGCAGGACAGCCTGACTGTCTTAAATGAGTTGATAAATACAATCCATGTTGATTTTAGAAAGGTATGATTATGGAACTGGCATCAATTATTGATCAGTACGCTGACAGGTTTATGGAAAAGCACGGCCAAAAAGCCTTGCCGGGGCATCTTAAAGCCTTGCGTGCCATACGCAGGTGCCGCACTCCTGCCTCCGGAGAATTTTACGTTCAGTGCCCCGGCTGCCAACATGGACAATGGAAACCAATGTCCTGCGGGCACCGGAGCTGCCCCAAATGCCAGAATCATGAGGCCAGTCAGTGGATCGACCGGCAGCAGGAGAAACTGCTTCCGGTGCTTTACTTTATGGCGACGTTTACGCTGCCGTTTGAACTCCGTCCGCTGGCCTGGAACAATCAGCGGGATGTATATTCAATCTTCTTTTCCTGTGTGTCCGAAACACTCAAGGATTTTGGCTTAAACCCGAAGCAAATGGGCGCAGAAATCGGTTTGACCATGGTTCTGCATACGAACACCCGAAGTCTGGATTATCATCCTCATATCCATGTGGTGGTGCCCGGCGGCGGGATTGATAAGCGCCGGCGACAATGGAAAAAGAAAAAAGGAAAATATCTGTTTAATGAGTTTAACCTGGCCACGGTCTTTCGTGCCCGTTTTCTGGCCGCTTTAAGAAAAGCCGGCCTTTATGTGCCTAAAAACACACCTGCGGAATGGGTCGTGGATTGTGAAAAGGTCGGTAACGGGCTCCCGGTCATAAAGTACCTGTCCCGGTACTTATACCGGGGTGTAATCAGTGAAAAGAATATTGTGGCCAATGAAAATGGCCGGGTCACCTTCAGGTACACTGAAAGCGGCACCGGCCATACCCGTTATCGTACGCTTGACGGAGAAGATTTTCTCCAGCTCATTCTGCAGCATGTCCTGCCCAAGGGCTTCCGCAGGGTGCGCGATTACGGGTTTCTTCATGGCAACGCCAAAAAGACGCTGCAACTGGTGCAATTGATCCTGCATGTCCGGCTTGGAATAAAAACCCAACGCCCAAGGCCTGCTGTAAAGTGCCCCCGTTGCCACATCCCGATGGTCATCAAAGGGTTCCGTTACGCGGCCTGGAAGCCCGGATAAAACGCTGCCGCGGCTATGACCCGGCGCAAAAAAGAACAGGAGGCAATCACACCCATGAACAAAATTGTCTTTTTAAAACCTGCCTTCAGGTTAAGGGATCCCTGCGTCCTGCAAAAAAAGTACTATCCAGGTTCACGCCGTTTGCCCACTACCCCAAATTAAATATTTTCTTTATTATAAGACCGACGGGCTTGTTCAACCCCGGATAAGATCGTGGCTCGTTGTCACTCACACGATCTATCCTTGTTCGTTAGAAAAATTAATTTTTCGGACATTCTCCATAAAAAGCCATTTCGGGATAATTTGATCTCAAAATATTATAGATAATATTACATTCTTCTGAGAAATGTTTTTCGGGATCAACATTAAAGCAAGCGCTCTGACTAAATTGGATAAATATTTCTTTTGACTCTTCTTCGCAAACACGTACTATTGATAATCTCGAAAAAGATTCTTTTTGTGCCTCAAACAATACAGGATATGTCCCCCCATATCCATCAGATATTGTATTATTCCCATCGTTTTGATTATCTTCAGATATGATGTATTTCTCCCGCTCAAGATCCTTGCTGAACGATGCCATAAATTCGGCGAGCTGATCTGCTGAGAAGATTTTATGGCCCGCAACATGAAAACTATTCATCTGAACGACACACGAACAACCAGCACAATATAATATTGTCATTGTAAGTATGAATGGTCTCATTGTGTTTTCTAACGTCTGCCACCACCAGCAAGCAGGGTTTGCAGACTTCGCTAAAGTGAGTTTAACTCTAAATTACGCCAAAACCAAGGCAGCCCGCCCCTGCGAGTCTGTGTGAGTGGCGTTGATAATCATTGAGCCTCCCCCTTCAAACAGCATACCATTATGCTGAGAAATTGGAGTTGGCAAAAACCAAAAACAAAGGAGGAAGCCCAATGAAATTCTATACCAAACAGCACAAGTATTACTGCGGTATCGACCTTCACGCCAGATCACTGTATGTCTGTATTCTGGACAGTGACGGTCAGGTTGTTTATCACAAAAAAATCAAATCAAAACCGGATGCACTCGAACGTGCGATCTCCCCCTTCCTGGACGATCTTGTCATCGCCGTGGAATGTATGTTCTCCTGGTATTGGGTAGCAGATTTCTGCGAAAACCGCAATATTCCGTTTATCCTCGGACATGCCCTTTACATGAAAGCCATTCATGGCGGCAAGGCCAAAAACGACAGGATCGACTCATACAAAATTGCCAGCCTGATCAGGGGCGGCAATTTCCCGGTGGCCTTTGTATACCCCGCCGCGATGCGGGCCACCCGGGACCTGCTGCGAAGAAGAATGCATCTGACGCGCAAACGGGGCGAACTCATCGCGCATATCCAAAACACCAACACCCAGTACAACCTGCCGGAGATCGGAAAAAACTTAAAGTACAAAGCCAATCGCAAGCTGGTCGAAGATCGATTTGACGATCCCAGCGCCCAGAAAAGCATTGATCTGGATGTCCAGCTGATCGGCTTTTATGACCAGCAGCTTTCCAGCGTTGAATATCATATCCTCAAACATGCCAAGGGCCACGATTACCACAGCTATATGCTGTTGAAATCCGTTCCGGGCATCGGCGACATCATCAGCCTGGTCATCTTGTATGAAATCTACGACATCAGCCGGTTCCCGACCGTCCAGGACTTTGCCTCGTATGCCCGGCTGGTCAAATGCAGGGCAGAGTCAGCCGGAAAAATCTACGGCACCTCCGGCGCCAAAATCGGCAACGCCCATTTAAAATGGGCCTTTTCTGAAGCAGCCGTCTTATCCATAAGAGGCAACGAACCGATCAAGGCCTATGTCAATAGATTGACCAAACGGCACAGTAAAGGAAAATCACTTACCATCCTGGCCCACAAGTTAGGCCGGACAGTGTATTATATGCTCAAACATAAGGAACCGTTTAATATGGAACGGTTTCTTCCGACGTAAAGCTTGCCGCCACAGCTTGATGCCTAACTGGGACCTGTGAAAATGACTTTGACAGTGATATGTGAAATTGAATTTCTGCAGCCCGACTGCTTAAATATCAATAAAGCAACCGGTTGGGATCCCTTGGCGTTGATTAGAGTGGCGGCATTTAAATAATAAACGGAACAGGAAACGCTGCGCCTTACCCGACCCTGCATTATAACTGGATGGTCACGGCAGTATCGTGATCAACCCCGACCTTTGAATAGGGCGGCATGAGGTCACCGAATATATTCTAGGGCGTTTACCACTGTGTTGTTCAACTTGGTAAACCGGCAGCAGATACTGCGTAAGAGACCCTCAATATGTGTTTGTAGCAGCTATTTTACTACGCGCTTTGAATTAAAGACAGTGAGTCCGTTCTGTTTAAAAAACGGAAAGGGGGAGTAAAAACTCAGGCCCTAAAAAATTTTTATTCCCTATTGACTCCGGGCGGCTCATATGTGTTAACTGATTTTGTTTATAAAATTTCTTGTTAGATAAATAATATTTAAAAAACAAATTTTTAAATCTTTTGTCATTATAATTTTGGACTAAATTTTAATAACATTTCACGAATATATAGAATGACCATTATGGGCCACGCTAAAAAACTTACAATTATAAAAAATATTAAACGTGCAGATAAATGGTAAAGAGCAAATTTGATTGATGCATTGTGGCCTTTAATTGAATTGTTCAGATCTATAATTATCCATATTATTAGCCATACAAAACCTACAGCAATATATGCACAAAGAAAATTTTTCATATTACAGTTAACGTCCACCGTCACTTGGGAGCAGGGAAAGGTGACTTTTGCAAAGCCACGTTAACACAGAACCACGATACTATAAAAGCAGCCCGCCCCTGCGAGTCAAGTGCATGGTGTGGTTATATGGCAATTACATTCATTATTGCCTCTTTATCTTTAGTTTTCAGAACTTCAACAAGTTTTTTAACACGATTGATGGACTTATCAAAAACTGGAGATGTATTCTCAAACGGCAATAATAGTTCAAGACTTGTTTCGGCTTGCTTCAATGCTTCATTAAAATTTTCTAAGCGAGCGTATGTACAGGCAATACACTCTATTAATATCGGGGTTCCACCTTCATTTTCCGCAAATTTCAGCGCAAGATTATAATGCTTTAGTGCGTCCTCGAAATTACCTTTGCGAATATTTTTGTGGCCTTTGCCCTCATGCCATCCCGACATCATTGAATGATATATTTCTTTTACCGGATTCATTCGTATACTAAGCCATATAACGTCCACGGTGTGGGGGCGCAAGGGGAACGGACCACCCGCAAAATCTCGTTAATAAAATAATGTGGCAAGAGCCAAAGCCGGACGCCCCTTGCGGTCCCTTACCAACGTGTTGTTATGACTTTTTATAATATATGTAGCATTCATCACATAAGAGGCGAATGCGTCCTTTATTGAACCAGTAAGTATCGCCTTCCTTTATTTTGTAATTGCATACAGAACAATGCTCATGGTCCCACATATCATCAATTAAATCATATTTTTCTTGGTCGAATTGTCCCCCATAATAGGGTAAAAAGTTACGATGACCATTTACAGGCTTTTTGCATACAAGTGCCGGATATGGGATAAAGACGGTTTTGGCAAAATCCTTATCGATTATTTCTTCCCATGTTTGCTTATAATATTCGTCATTGCGATTGATCATGGGTTGTCCGGGCTATTATTTATATTCATAGTCATAACGTCTGAAGCCAATGGCAGCAAGGGCTTCCACTAACTTGGTTAAAGATTTAGGTTGTTCAGTTCCCCCGAAATTTCAAAACCCGAGTGCCCTTGCTGTCCACTTGAGCTTCTTGGTTAAACCAAAAAACATTAGTTTGGAACTTCCATTTCTTTTTTTATTCGATTGATTTCATCAAGATGACATGATTCCAATTCATTTTTATTTTTTTCCAACAGCGCAAGGAGTCTGTTCCCTTCTTCTTTTATTTTTATTTTTTTCCAACAGCGCAAGGAGTCTGTTCCCTTCTTCGGTGTCCCCCTTATTCAATTCTGCGCATATTAGTCCCAATAGGATATCAGGGTTTTGCATTTTTGTGTATGCTTCCCGATAATACAATACAGACTTTTCATAGTCCCCTATCATAATATAGCAATAGCCAAGAGCAGCTTTAATAAGTGGGCTTGTCGATTCATTTAAAGCTTTTTTGTAATTGCCGATCGCAAAACTAAACCAGTGAAGTTCAGTAAAACAGTTCGCTCGCGCAATATACAAATGTTCTTGGTCAAGCCCTACAAGTAAGTAAGCCAAATGGAGATAGATTAATTTAACAATTGTCCATATTTTGCTGGCTATGCTCATAGTTATATAGGTTTAACGTCTCAAGCCAATGGCGGCCAGGGCTTCCACTGACTTGGTTAATAAGTATGGTTGTTCAGTCCCCCCGAAATTTCAAAACCCGAGTGCCCTGGCTGTCCACTTGAGCTTGATTGTTATCGAAATAATCATTTTGGGCTTGGGTTTCTATATACAAATTTCATTTGTTCAATAGAATTTGAATTTTTGAATAGAAACCATACTCTATTTTTTGTCCAGATAGTCACGTGCCCAGAATCATCTATATCCATCGCCTCAAACGTATCATTATCCGATGTAATGATGCTTTTCGAAAAAATTGTACCTCTTTCAGAAGAAGGAGAATAGTCTTCTGGGTAATCCCCATCTTCATTTGATTTTTGAGCTTGTGCCGTATTTAATCGATCTTGTCTTGATTTAACTTTTTCGGGATTTGTTGGATATATGACAAAATCTTGCCATTCTTCGTAAATCATATTTTTCTCGAGTCGTGGTAGGAATGCCGGTTACCCGGCACCCCCCACACAGTCCCGGACGTGCGGTTTTCCCGCATCCGGTTCCTCGGTTATACTCGCTTCCGTGTCGGCTTAGCTCAACGCGCACGTGCGAAAACGTTTCTTTTCCGTCAGCTTCGGTTTCGGTATTTTTACGTATTCTAAGACCTGCTTAAATCGTTCCCAATTATAGCTTTTACGCTGGCTTCTGCGATTCAGCCATTTAAATGCCGAGCTGATCACATCTCTGTAAAACGACCATACCGCACGGGCATTCCCCCGTACATAAAAATAATTGTAATGGCCGGTCAGCTTACGTTTCAGCCCATCAAAGATTTGTCTTTTCGGCAGATGCCGGGACTTCTTCAACCAATCTCTCATACGCGCCAAGGCTTCACGTTGCTTGGCCGGAGCCGTGCGACGCTGTGCCCGGGCAACACCTTTGCGGTCTTTTGACCAGTAAAATTCGAACCCCAGAAACGTGAACGTCCTGTCACGCTCCCGGCCGGGTTGGAATCGGCTGAACCGGATGACCTTTGTCTTGCTCGGCTCCACCTCAAGACCATAGCAGCCGAGGCGTTTCGAAAGAACATCATAGAACCGGTCCGCATCTTCCCGATATTGAAAGGCGCATACCCAGTCATCCGCATATCTGCACATGATGGCACGGCCTGCCAGCCTCGGTTTGACTACCTCCTGGAACCATTTATCCAGCACCTCATGCAGATAAATGTTCGACAGGACGGGAGATACGAGTCCTCCCTGGGGCGTCCCGGTAACCGGATGCTCGACCTGTCCGTCCGGATGCAGGATGCCCGCTTTCAGCCATTTTCTGATCAACCGCAAGAACGCCCGATCATTGATCCGTTTCTCCAGTATGGCCATCAGCTTATCATGGTTAATGGTATCAAAATAACTTTTGATATCCGCTTCCACAACATAGCCGAATACGCCGAACTGAAACTGAAACGTCAGGTCGCCGATCGCGTCCTTGGCCCCTTTATCCGGTCGGTATCCGTACGAACAATCCAGAAAATCCGGTTCGTATATCTCCGTCAGGATCATGGCCACCGCCTTCTGGACAAGTTTGTCCTCCAAGGCGGGGATGCCCAGGGGCCGTTTCTTACCGTTACGCTTTGGAATAAAACGTCTTTTGACCAATCTCGCCCGGTATCTCTTCTGCCGGAGCTGTTCCGCCAGCCCTTCCAGGTTGGCGATCAGGTCCTGACTGTATGTCTTGACGGTGATGTCGTCATCGGCTATGGCCGAACTTTTATTCAAGCCCTTCCACGCCAGATGAAGCAGTTCCGTATTAAGCAGACCATAAAGATCCCGAAAGCGATGCTGCGTGTTGAACCGAGCCGTTTTGGCTATCCCCCGCAGTGAGGTTTGCACACGTTTATCCGATCCTGCTGTGTCCGGCATGTGTTTCCTTTGCGGGCTACGTACTTCCGTCAAGTCCTTCCCCATGTACGTGGCTTTCCCACGCTCAGAGTACTATGCTCGATACGACTCCCACCCAACCAGGGTTCCTCCACTTTCGCTTTGGTTCCCCTTCCTGCCCTGCGGCTACTTAGGCTCGGCTGATATCTGTATCCGGGTTTCCCTTTCGTGTCTAAGTGTCAGCCGGACCATATTGCCGCGCAGGAGTCGGATGGGCCTCCCAAGTTCTTGTGTGCGTCTCTTCGTACATGCCACGGCTTGATAACTCCGCCGGCCCTCCACACCCTCACCATAACGGATGCTTTTGTGTTGCCTTCGAGTACGTTACAACTCTCGGCGACCGGAACCAAGCTTCCTTTCGAAGCGATACCAGCACTTCAGGGAGCACGGACTCCCCTACGGCCTGTACGATTCTCTGTGTACGCTTCGTGTGGGTCGTTCGACGGTATGCCTATCCTTCCCAATCACGCAACACTCGATACGGGTGGCTGGTTAGGCCTCACCCGACGGGGACTTGCACCCCGCAAGACGCACCAAGCTTCGCTTGGCGCGCTAACGTCTGAAGCCAATGGCAGCCAGGGCTTCCACCGACTTGGTTAAAGATTTTGGTTATTCAACTCCCACTATTTTTCAAAACCCGAGTGCCCTGGCTGTCCACTTGAGCTTCTTGGTTAGTTTTCTTCTTCTCTCTGATGTTAAGAATTGTCTTATACAAATCCTCCATATCCTGACCAGCCCATGGATACATCCGATAATATTTTGATCTGGGCAATATGCTGTTGGCTATGTCGAAGCAATTACAAGTATCGATGTCAATTTGGAAATTCATTATGACCATTGATTTGGTTTTATTATCATAAATCTTGAGATCTTCCCATGAACGGGGCCATTCATTGTTTCTCTTCACATAGAATGTTGTTTGTTTTATAACATCGGCAGTTTTATATTCTGGCCCGGTGTTAGCAATGAGTGCAGTGAAACGCCCCAAAAAATAGGCAACCAAGATTGATAGAATGAATAAAGCCGCTATTAAAAATTTCTTCTTCTTACCAGTCATTTCACACTTCTCGTAGGTATATGAAGCTATTCATTCGGGTTGCTGCTTCTCATGTGTAGTAATGAAAACTAACGGCTGCAGCCAAAGGGCGCCAGGGTTTCCTCTGACTGTCTTATAGGTGGTTTATGTTCAGTTCCCCCTGAGTGTTCAAAAGCCGAGTGCCCTGGCGATCCTCTTGCGCTGCTTGGTTCGGCTTACTCTATATTTTTCTGTAGATGATTTAGAATTTTTTCGCCTCTTTCTACTATAACATCAATATCTTCATTAACCCACATCAAGTAAATAACTCTAATGTAATTAAAATCCTCGATACAATCTTCTTGGGGGAACATTGTTATTGTAAAATGTCCATTTTCAACCCGCCAAGCCCAAAATTTATCTCCTACAATATATTCGGTATCGGGATACTTTGTATTTATGATCTTCCTCATTTCATCAAGTTTGATTTTATTGTCTGGGAAAAGCATGGATATTGCTTTGCATAAATTGTTCTCAATATCTAATTGAATGTTGCTGGGATAAAGAAGAGTATTTTTATTATTTTCTCCCACTGAGAATAATTGAAGAGGCGTGTTTACGTCTTTCCCAAGTATACTTGTATTTACGTCAACTATCTCAGTCGCATTTGCATCATTAAGCACTAAAATGAGAATGATTAAAAAAAATATCTTTTTCATTTTGATATTTCCAATCAGAAGCCGAACGTCTGAGGTTAGCTGCAAACTGGAGAGAAAAAAAATAAATTGGCCTCGGTCGGCCAGCCAGTTTGTCAGCTACAACTCATTGTTCAAGTCGGCCCTTCTATATTAATGGTGAAAAGTACCGACTGTCCGTTTAAAATATTTTTTTATCCCCTGGACATGACCCTTTTTAGAATCATTATTACCTTCGGCCACCAGGAATTGGTTCATCAATTTCCCTTTTTCAGACTTCAAAATCATTTTTTCAGCCTTTTCCCAGAATCGGATCTGGTTCTTAATGCCGATGAATATCGCACAAATAAAACAAAAATGTACCAGCTGATCCGAGCTTATGAAGACTGAAGCGTAAGCCCCTTTTTATAATTGTGCTCGCCCCTAAATTATAACTTAATGCCCAAAATTGTCGCATAAAACCTGCGGCAGCTTACTTGAACGTCGGCAGCCAGAGGGAGCCAGGGATTCCACTGACTGTCTTAATGTTGGTTAATGTTCAATTCCCCCGGTTACTCAACAAAGCCTGCCCTGGCGATCCTGCTGCGATGCCTTGTTATGAATCTATTGAATTATTACAGTTGCTACAAGTGCCATTCCGCAAAGAGGAACCATTATAATTGCAGGCCATTTAGGTTTTCTCCTATATGCATAAACTGCAAAAATAAGAGATGCAATTCCGAACAAACGATAATATTCCAATTTTCCCAATAATCTCGTACAGCCCCGAAGATCTAAGGCATTGTGTATGTCCGAATATAGGTTGAATAAATAAAGACAATTGGCAGCACAAACGATACTTAGTATCACAAGTGGCCAAGATGATTTTTTATTATCTCTTGAATCGTGATCCATTAATTTTCATATCATAAGATTCATAACGTCCGCCACCACCGGCGAGCAGGGTTTGCGGACTTCGCTAAAGTAAGTTTAACACCAAACTACGCTAAAACCAAAGCAGCACGCCCCTGCGAGTCAGCGTGGGTGGTGTTGTTATATTTAAAAAAAATCTAATTGCGATATTACAGCCGCCAAAATAATTGCAATAATAATTGCGCCTAATGCAAGTGCCAAAAACTGGAAGGCTATTGCCCCGCCTCCAAGAACTGCGGCCCCTCCGGCAACTCTGAGAGATTCGTTTTTAATAAAAGCCACAACTGCAATGATAATCGCTATGCCACCCAAGAGCGCTGTGATCACATCAATTATTTTGTCTGCATCCCATTTCGACGACCATTTTTCTTCTTTTACTTCTTTACCTTTAAGGGCAGCAACTGTCGCATCTCTTATGGCAACTGCTTTTTCAGCAATGGTTTGCTCTAACTTTGGCTGTGGTGCGAAAGGTCCTGCGTAAAAATGGAATAACGCCAACAGCAAAGCAATTGACCCGATAATAACACCGATAATTCCGATCTTTGATTTCTCTTCGTCCATTGTTGTCCCTAAAATATAACGTCTTCAGCCAAAGGGCGCCAGGGCTTACTCCGACTGACTTAAAGATGGTTAAAGTTCAATCGCCAAGGTTTTTCAAAACCCGAGTGCCCTGGCGATCCTCTTGCGCTGAATGGTTATAAGATTTTGTTTATATAATATAAGACAGTTACAAAACATAAAGCTGAAAATAGAAAGTAGAAAGACACCAGAACATTGAACAGTTTAGGCATTTTTTCTTTATCGATAGCAACTGTTGACGCCCAGGCTCTTCCAGAGACAACTGAAAAGAAAGCGCTCAAAAATGATATTAGGCAAAACAAGACTGCGAACCACAAAGTTACTGTATCTTTGCTCAAAAAACCTTGCTTGTATTGCCAAATCACAAAAAACGAAATAAATATGCTCGGGATTATTAGAAATAATTGGATATTATAAAATCTATTTCTCTTTTTATGGTCAACCAATTCGATTTT
Source organism: Desulfosudaceae bacterium (assembly GCA_963674745.2). GTDB lineage: Bacteria > Desulfobacterota > Desulfobacteria > Desulfobacterales > Desulfosudaceae > JBFMDX01. The sequence continues at coordinate 2,344,137 of CAXXDV010000003.1, forward strand.
CTCTATTTCTGATTTGTCTTATAACGTCTGCAGCCAAAGTAGCCAGGGCTTTCTCCGACTGCCTTAAAGATGGTTAATGTTCAATTTTCCCCGAATTTTCGAACCCGAGTGCCCTGGCTGTCATTTGGGCTGCTTGGTTGTGCGAAAATATATTTTATAGTGATTCACAAAAATTTGCAGGGCTTTTCGTTACAAAGTTTTGCAAAAAATTACAGAAACCGATTTTCATCTTTTCCGGATTGACTGGCGAATTCAAAAAATCTAATTTTTGGCTGATCAGAAACGCATGATCTGATCGATGCCGGTGGTTCATTCGCAAAGATGAAAAATATATCTTTTTTCCCCTTTGTTTCAAATTCATCCTGCCAAAAATTATCGAGTAGCTCGATTTTCCAAAAAGCGTTTTATACGCACAACGTCTGCAGCCAAAGTAGCCAGGGCTTCCAGTGACTGACTTTAAGGTGGTTGATGTTCAATTTCCCCCGAATGTTCAAAAGCCGAATGCCCTGGCTATCATTTGGGCTGCTTGGTTAAGTGCCCGCATTATTCAGAAAGACTTAAACGACAGCATGGGCAAATAAAATAAAATGTTATTTTTCTTTTTACGCTTTGTCCATCATGAACTTATGAAAACGGGTAGGTCTCTTTTCATCCGGACAAATAAAGGCGCATTATCACTTGGCCGCGCCAGTTCGAAATTACAATTTATCTTTACTGGACAAAAATATCAACTTGGTGACAATTACCATTTTGGCAACGAATGTCGATTTCAGCCCAAATTCTTTTTTTTATTTTTTTCCCGTACAGAATCAGTGCACTTAACGTCTGAAGCCAATGGCAGCAAGGGCTTCCACTGACTTGGTTAAAAGTTTTATTTGTTCAAATTCCCCGATTGTTCAAAACCCGAGTGCCCTTGCTGTCCACTTGAGATTCATTGTTAGGTTTCGCAGTGGCATTATTTTTGTAATCTGGCTTCAAAAGCAGTAACTCTATCTTGGTCAATCAGATATACAATGTCATTTTCAAATTTCACAATCCCTTTTTCGATAAGACGATTTATTACTGCTTTACCTTTTTTCTCTGACAAAGCGCCTATAATTTTTTTAAACGGCATCTTACATCCATTTTTCTTTAGGTCATGAATAAATAATTCTTCCCCTAACATGCGATACCAGAAAAAGATTAAGACGACGTTTGTTGCTAACAGAATTATCGCAAAAGTGAATTTCTTCGCGACTAATAAAAAGACAAAGAATATGGAAATAAGTACGATAGAAAAAGAGAGCTTTTGTGTTTTTGTCTTTAAAATAAAAAGTCGCATTCTGTAATTTTCTGAAACCTAACGTCCGCCACCACCGGCGAGCAGGGAATGGTGACTATTGCAAAGCCACGTTAACACCAGACCACGAAATTTAAAAAGCAGCCCGCCCCTGCGAGTCCGTGTGAGTGGCGTTGTTAGCTCTTTTTTAAAATAATTTTATACTGTATCGGTCTACCAACATTAGAGCACCCAAAAGCGAAATCCCGCCAAATGTTAAATTATAAAGAAACGCCCAGCTAAAATAAACAAGGGCATCTCTTCTGCTTCGTTTGGTTGTGATATTTAAAACTTCTGCAACTAAAGTAATTGCGAGAACGATTACGAAAAGCAATGCGCCACTCAACAAGATTATTCCGAGCCACAAAAGAGCGGCTGGGAAACCTGATTTTATCCATGCGATGATGAACGCAATGCCAGAGATCCATCCCACCGATGCAAAACTCCAGATTGCCCCCAAAATCATTCCTTGATGCAAGCTGATTCTTCGTTCAATTTTCTCTGGAGTATCCATATTGTAGAGCTAACGTCTGAAGCCAATGGCAGCCAGGGCTTCCACCAGCTTGGTTAAAGATTTTGGTTGTTCAATTCCCCCGATATTTCAAAACCCGACTGCCCTGGCTGTCCACTTGAGCTTCTTGGTTATACGCCTAATTTATTATTTTCGACTTTATCAAGAATATCCTTTATTAACGAAGGGTCCTCTGCCCAGAAAGGTCTTGGAATTTTAACGACCGATTTATTTGTGTCGTCCTTTAGTTTTATGAATAGAAAAGGATTAAGGCTAAATGTTTTTCTTGCATTTGATAATTTGACAGTTCCTCGTCCTAAATACCAGTCTATGGCTTTTATTTCGTCATTTCTCATAACTGACTCCATGCGTAGCATAGCATTTAAAGCCGCTATGATACCGGATAATAGTGCTATAAACCCGATAAAGGGTATGTCGAGTCCACATTCACGACCAGCGAAAATAATAACAATCGAAACGGATAGTGCAGAGCCTAAACCCAGTTTCCAGGCGTTAAAATTTATATAGTTTCTCATTTTATTTGTATAGCGTATAACGTCTGCAGCCAAAGTAGCCAGGGCTTCCAGTGACTGACTTTAAAGTGGTTGATGTTCAATTTCCCCCGAAAGTTCAAAAGCCGAATGCCCTGGCTATCATTTGGGCTGCTTGGTTAAGTGCCCGCATTATTCAGAAAGACTTTAACGACAGCATGGGCAAATAAAATAAAATGATATTTTTCTTTTTACGCCTTGTCCATCATGAACTTATGAAAACGGGTAGGTCTCTTTTCATCCGGACAAATAAAGGCGCATTATCATTTGGCCGCGCCAGTTCGAAATTACAATTTATCTTTACTGGCCGAAAAATTCAACTTGGTGACAATTACCATTTTGGCAACGAATGTCGATTTCAGCCAAAATTCTTTTTTTTATTTTTTTCCCGTACAGAATCAGTGCACTTAACGTCCGCCACCACCGGCGAGCAGGGTTTGCGGACTCCGCTAAAGTGAGTTTAACTCCAAATTACGCCAATACAAAAACAGCCCGCCCCTGCGAGTCCGCGTGAGTGGCGTTGTTAGATTTATTTATAATTTTAAGGATAGAATAAGTTACTCTTTTTCTTTGTTGGCGTTATCTAAACAGGACGTAGTTTTGTGCTTTAAAGGTTCTATTTTTTTATATCTTTCTTCCAACCAGCTCTTATCTCGACCTTCCTCGATAAAATTCATTACTACACCAAATCGAATATGCATATTAGTTTTAAGAGAATCCGTAATTTGTTGATCCGTGCCTTTATTCTTTTTTTCATATTCTATTGATTCAAGCACATTCAGGCATAATTCTGCTTCCCCATTAAACTGCCCTTTGTTGTATCCATATTTTTCACCATCACTGTATGCTTTTAAGTAAATGGCAACTATAGAGACACTTTGAATTATGATAACTAAAACCAAGCATTTTATTATATTATTTGTTTTCATAGCTCCAGTAATCTAACGTCTTCAGCCAAAGGGCGCCAGGGCTTCCTCCGACTGACTTAAAGATGGTTAAAATTTCAACTCAGCATGGCTGTTCAAAACCCGGGTGCCCTGGCGATCCTATTGCGCTGAATTGTTCGGTGCCGATTTTAGTTTCCGAAAAACAACTCTTTTGTCTCATAAAGCTTAGAACTATGTTTCCATCCAGACTCATGAGGTGGATCAGGGAAAGGGGCCTTTGCATAACCACAAGATTCCTTGAAATTAAATACAGCATGTGGAACTTGATTGATCAATAAGGCTGCTGCAGAAAAATCCCTCGTCCATATAATTTTAATCATGGATGGTTTATCTCGGTCTATTACATCCTTAACATTGTATATATGTAGAGCATCTACGAAAAATTGACCAGAGAGAGAATAATCTCGCGCATAAAAATAGCCTGTCTCACCATCATCTTCAAAGACAACTCCACGAATCCCATCAGATGTATCCGATTCAAGGACGATTTCTTCCCCGACCACGATTTCTTCTTCTACACCCAAAAATGGTGGCTTCATATTTTATGCACCGAACAGTGTAATAAATGGAAAATTTTTCCATGTTATTGACTCATATATGTGGAAAATTTTCCATTTATTACTATTATTAAAGGGGTAAACGTGGAAAATTGTCCGCATTATTTTCCACGTTTGCTTTTTCCAATATATTATTCTTGTAATTTTCCATTTATTACCATATTAAAGGGGCAAACATGGAAAGTTGAAAGGGTCATCATGGAAGATAAACCCAAATTCCGCCCCAATCCCCAGTTGAAATTGCTCGATCAGGTCCGCCAGGTCCTTCGATATCATCATTATGCCTATAGCACGGAACACACCTATAGTCACTGGATCAAACGTTACATTTATTATCATGGTGGTAAAACCCATCCCCGTGAATTAAACGAGAAAGACATTGAAAATTTTTTATCGCATCTGGCTACAAATGTCAACATTGCAGCTACGACCCAGCGACAGGCATTGAACGCCCTGGTGTTTTTGTACCGTGAGGTGCTGGATATCCCGCTGACGAAAAAGATTGCGCCGGCCAAGGTAAAAAGGCAAAGCCGACCTCCAACGGTCTTAACACAACAGGAGACCGCCCGGCTTCTGGAGCAGATGACCGGCACCAATGCGCTGATGGTCAAACTGATGTATGGTTCCGGTATGCGCCTGATGGAATGCATCCGTCTGCGAATTCAAGATATTGATTTTGGTCAGGGGAAAATTTTCGTGCGGGGCGGTAAAGGGGGGAAAGACCGGGTCACTCTGCTGCCGTCAAATATCCAGGAGAAACTCCAGCATCATATTGGCCGGGTAAAACAATTGCACAGGGACGATCTTGAAGCGGGTTACGGCCGGGTGTATCTGCCCGGAGCGCTGGCCAAGAAATACCCTGACGCACCAACCAAAATCGGCTGGCAGTATGTTTTTCCGGCCAAAGAACGATCGTTGGATCCGCGTTCAGGTAAAATACGACGTCATCATGTATTGGGATCCACCCTGCAGAAGGCCATCCGCACGGCTGTACGTCGGGCCAGAATAGACAAACGGGTTTCAAGTCATACCCTGCGGCACAGTTTTGCCACCCATATGCTTGAAAACGGGGTTAATATAAGAGTGCTGCAGGAGCTTCTGGGGCATGCTGATGTGAAAACCACCGAGATTTATACCCATGTGATGAGAAAAGATATTGACGGCTTGAAAAGCCCGTTGGATCTGCTTTAAAAAACCATGGGTTTGGATCTCAAATTTGATTAAGGGGGTTTGTGCGTAATAAAAAAAAGGGCGATGACGATTAATAAAGAACCGTCATCGCCCCTGTTTCGGTCAACATATAATTATTCTTCTGTGGTCTTCGCTGTCTGCGCCATCAGGTCGCCCACAATCTTCGACATTTTGGACGGGTCAGCCACCCGGCCGCCTTCACCGATCAGGGCCAGGTCGTAAATCAGGCCGATGTATTCGCCCAGCCTGGCGTCGTCCTTGTCCTTTTCAAACACATCGTTGATCATGGCAATGGCCGGATGATTGACGTTGATTTCCAGGATGCGCTTTGTTTCCGGCATGGACTGGCCCGAGGCCTTCATGATTTTTTCCATGTAGGCGCTCATGTCATAGGTATCACCGGTCAGGCAGGCCATGGACTCTTTCAGGCGGGTCGACGGCCGGACTTCCTTGATCTTTTCTTCCAGGTTTTTCTGCATATGTTCAAACAGCTTGCCAAAGCTTTTTTTCTTGTCTTCATCCACCTTGTCCAGATCCAGGTCACCCTTTTCCGCGCTGATTAATTTTTTGCCGTCATACTCGGGCAATGACGAAACCACCCACTCGTCCACCGGATCGGTCATCAGCAGGACCTCAAGGCCCTTGTCCTTGAGCTGTTCCAGGTGGGGATGGTTTTTAAGGGATTCAAGGTTGTCGCCGGTAATGTAATAAATTTCCTTTTGATCGTCTTTCATGCCGGCCACGTAATCCTTGAGGCTGACCCATTTGCCTTCGGACTGGGTGGTCTGATAGCGCAGCAGGTCGGCGATCCTGTCGCGGTTGGCAAAGTCGGTGTGCATGCCTTCCTTTAACACCGGGCCGAATTCCAGGTAAAACTGCTCGTATTTTTCCGCTTCCATGTCGGTCAGCAGGCCCAGCATTTTTTTAACCAGGTTCTTGCGGATGTTGCGGACCACCGCGTCCTGCTGGAGAATTTCGCGGCTGACGTTCAGGTTCAGGTCGGGCGCGTCCACCACGCCTTTGACAAACCGGAGGTATTCGGGGAACAGCTCCTGGCAGTCGTCCATGATAAAAACCCGCTTGCTGTAAAGGGACAGGCCGTGTTTCTTGCCGGGGTGAAACAGCTCAAAAGGGGCCTTGGAGGGGACATACAGCAGGGCCACGTATTCGGTCACCCCTTCCAGCTTCATGTGCAGATGGGCCAGGGGCGGGTTCCAGTCGTGACTCAGGTGCTTGTAAAATTCTTCGTGTTCTTCTTCGGTGACGTCATCCTTGTCTTTGAGCCAGATGGCCTTCATGGAGTTCAAGGTTTCTTCTTTGACCACTTTTTGGGTCTGGCCCTCGATCTTTTTGCCGTCACCGTCGACCAGGGCGTCGGCGTCATCCACCGGTTCTTCGCGCTCCACATCCATGACAACGGGATAGGCCACAAAATCCGAGTGTTTTTTGACGATATGACGGATGGTGTATTCCTCGGTAAAGTTATCCGCTTCATCATCACCTTCGGGCACGGGTTTCAACTCCAGGATGATGCGCGTGCCCCGCTCCGGCTTTTCCACGGTTTCAATGGTATAGGTACCGTCCCCGGCGGATTCCCAGCGCACGGCCTGGTCGGCCGGCGCACCGGCCGCGCGGGTGATCAGGGTGATCCTGTCGGCCACGATAAAGGCGCTGTAAAAACCGACCCCGAACTGACCGATCAGTTCCGGCGAGAGGCCTTCACTTTCCTGGGCCTGCTGGATGGCTTTCATGAAAGCGCCGGTACCGCTCTGGGCAATGGTACCGATATTTTCAACAACATCGTCCCGGGTCATGCCGATGCCGTTATCGGCGATTTCAAGGGTGCGTTTATCGCCGTCCGGAATAAGCTTGATTTTAAATTCCGTGTCGTCACCCAGGGCTTCGGGCTCGGTCTGGGCCTTGAACCGCAGCCGGTCAATCGCGTCCGACGCGTTGGAAATCAGTTCCCGGAGGAAAATTTCACGGTTGGAGTAAAGAGAATTGATAATCAGGTTCAGGATCTGCTGGTCATCGGTCTTGAATTGAAATGTTTCTTTTCCGGTCATGTTTTACCTCGTTCTATTTTTCTGGTTTATCTCACGATTAATTTCAGCAAAATATTCGAATCACTTTCCATTAATTCAATGGTTTTGAAAAGGGTTCGAGAGTTCAAGGGGCCAAGTAAAGAAAGACCCCCCTCTTGCCCCCTTGAATCCTTGAATCCTTGAATCCTTGAATCCTTATAAACCAACTGAATTGGAAAAAATCTAATTTTAAAAAATGTGCATTAATGACGGATTGTCAAGGCCCGCTCAATTGCAACCGACTCAATTAATGAAAAAAAAGCCCGGATACCGCTTCCGGTACCCGGGCTTTGATCATATTTTAAAAAATTATCGGCTTACAGGAAGGCCTCTTCCGGCATTTCCATGACGGCCTTGTTCAGCGCTGCCACACCATCCATTTTCCCCATAGTGGCCGGGAAAAGAGAGGTCAGATAGAACTGGGCCGTTTTGATCTGTCCGGTGTAAAAAGCCTTGTCCTTTTCTTTGACCTTGTCGTTCTGCAGGGCTTCTGAAGCCACCGCCGCCCGCCACAGGTGCATCCAGGCCATAACCACGTCGCCGACCACTTCCATGAACGGGGTTGCCGAAGCAAAGGCATCCAGGACGTTTTCGGACATGGCGGTCTTGCCGATGGCCATGGCCACTTCGCCCAGGCGTTTGACCGCATTTTCCACGTTCTCGGCCCCGTCTTTCAGGCCCTCAAGCTGTTTGGCTTTGGCCGCCGCGCCACCAACTTCACCCAGAAAATCCATGAACGGCTTGCTCTTGTTCATGCCCAGTTTCCGGGCCAGCAGGTCCATGGCCTGAATACCGTTGGTGCCTTCATAGATACTGGTGATCTTGCAGTCCCGCACCAGCTGTTCCTGGGGGTATTCTTTGATGTAGCCATAGCCGCCGTAAACCTGGCAGCCCATGGCACAGACGTCAAAGCCCTTGTCGGTGCAGTAAGCTTTGACCACCGGGATCAGAAATTCGATCAGGCCCGTATATTTTTCTTTTTCCGCCTCATCCTCGGTTACTTCCACCCGGTCAAAGCAATGGGCGACAAAATACAGCATGCCGCGCATGCCTTCCACGTAGGATTTCATCCAGAGAAGCTGGCGGCGTACATCCGGATGTTTGATAATGTTCACGCTGGGGGCTTCGGCGTTCATGAAATCCAGCAGTTCCCGGCCCTGAATTCTCTCTTTGGCGTAAGCCACGGCATTGGCATAGGAGGTGGCGCCCAGGGAGTAGCCCTGCACACCCACGCCGAAACGGGCTTCGTTCATCATCAGGAACATGGTTCTCATGCCCTTGTTTTCTTCGCCCAGCAGGGTACCGATGCAGTTGCCCTTGCCGCCCAGGGTCAGGGAACAGGTGGCATTGCCGTGAATACCCATTTTTTCCTCGATGCCGGTACAGACCACATCGTTGAACTCGCCCAGGCTGCCGTCCTCGTTAACCCGGTATTTGGGTACGACAAACAGGGAAATCCCCTTGGTACCGGCCGGCGCGCCTTCGATCCGGGCCAGGACCGGATGGATAATGTTTTCGGCCAGATCATGCTCGCCGGCGGAGATAAAAATCTTGTTGCCGGAGATGGAAAAGGTGCCGTCATCATTTCTGACCGCGGTGGTGGTCAGGGCGCCGACATCGGACCCGGCGTCCGGTTCGGTCAGCAGCATGGTGCCGGCCCACTTGCCGGCATACATGTTTTTGACATAGGTTTTTTTCTGCTCTTCGGTGCCCACGGTTTCGATCATTTTAGCAGCCCCGTGGGTCAGCCCGGGATACATCATAAAGGCCATGTTGGCGCCGGAGAAATACTCGGCCGCCGCCAGGTTCAGGACGTTGGGCATGCCCTGGCCGCCGAACTCGGGATCTTCGGAAGCGCCGATCCACTCGCCTTCACAATAAAGGTCATAAATTCGTTTAAATGATTCGGGAACCTTTACCTGGCCGTTTTCAAACGTGCACCCGCTATCACCATCCTCGTTGGTGGGCAGTATTTCCTTTACGGCCAGGTTACGGGCCTCGGTAACCACCATATCCATGGTTTTTCTATTAAAATCAGCAAATTTTTCGTACTTTGACAGTTCTTCGGCTTTCAGCATTTCATGCAGGACAAAATCGACATCCCGACGATTGGAAAGTGTACCAGCCATAACCTTGTTCTCCTTTTTCTAAAATTCCAGATTATTCTATAATCAATCAACAATAAACGATTGTAATGAATGAATACTCATTCACTATATAGGTCATACACGTCTGCGGTGTCAAGAATAAATTATAAGTATATGTTTGTTTTGACAAATCCATATTCATATAAAACTCAAAAAAGTGAATAATACGTCAGATTGGGCCTCGACCTGGATTTAAAAAACCTGCGTCTGAAACAATTCGAGCCATTGATCGGTTTGGTCATTCCGTTCAAAAACCAATAAAATACCAAAAAGAAGAATAGCATCAGAAAAATTATTGTGATAGATTATAGATTCCTTCGAACCTGCCGGGGAGAGTAACCCAAATGAAACTACCCGCCTTTATCCGTGCCCTGGAAAAACATTATCACAGCAGTCAGGCCCCGGTTGTGACCCTGATTGCCGATCGCGGGGCATCGCCTTTTGAGATTCTGGTGTCTACCCTGCTCTCTTTGAGGACCAAGGACGCGGTCACCACCCTGGCCACCGCCCGCCTCCTGGAAAAAGCCCGCACCCCGGAACAGATGCTGGCGTTGTCCGAAAAACAGATTGAAAAGCAGATCTACCCGGTGGGGTTTTATCCCACCAAGGCCAAACGGCTCAAACAGATCTGCAGCATGTTGATGACCCAGTTCAACGGCATTGTCCCGGATTCTTTGGATGAACTGCTGACGTTGCCCGGCGTGGGCCGCAAAACCGCCAACCTGATCTTAATCGAAGGGTTCGGCCATGACGCCATCTGCGTGGACACCCATGTCCACCGCATCAGCAACCGCATCGGCCTGGTGGACACCAAAACCCCGGACCAGACCGAAGCCGCTTTAAAAGAAGCCCTGCCTAAAAAATACTGGCGGCGGTACAACAGCCTGCTGGTATGTTTCGGACAGACCATATGCGTTCCGGTGTCACCGTTTTGCAGCAAATGCCCGGTAAAACGAAGATGCCCCAAAAACGCCGTAACCAAATCAAGATGACAATATCAAGGAGAGCCCCAAATGGACTTTGAAACTACGGTCATGACCCGCCGCAGCATCAGAAAATTCAAACCCGATCCAATCGACCGGGAAACCATCCGGCGTGTACTGACCCTGGCTGCCCGGGCGCCGTCGGCCATGAACACCCAGCCCTGGGATTTCTTCGTCATTACCGGCGACCCGCTTGAGAAAATCAAGCAGGACAACGTTGCCGCCTTAAGAAGCGCCAAGCCGGCCAAACCCGAGCATGCCCTGTCCGGATGGCCCCAGGACTCTGTTTTCCGCCGTCGCCAGGTCGACCTGGGTAAACAGCTGTTTACACTAATGGAAATCCCCAGGGACGATATGGAAAAACGCGTCTCCTGGATGGAGCGGGGTTATCGCTATTTTGACGCGCCGGTGGCCGTCATCATCACCTATGACGCCGCCTTCTCCCACCCCGGCCCCTTGATGGACATCGGGGCGGTCATACAGACCCTGTGCCTGGCGGCCACTGATACCGGCCTGTCCACCTGCATCGAAGACCAGGGCGTGCATTATCCGGATGTTGTCCGGCGGCATGCCCCCATTCCGGAATCAAAACAAATGGCTACGGCTATTGCCCTGGGCTACCCGGACCCGGATTTTCCGGCCAACCGGATCCAGAGCGAACGGGCGGACGTAGATGATATCACGACCTGGATCGGGTTTGATTCGTGATTGAGCTATCAGAAAACGGTTTGAAATTATACCGGTTTCCCAACCTGTCCGGCTGTCCCGGGCTGGTCCATGGTGTTTTCACCCGTATTGGCGGCAACAGCCCGCCGCCATTTGACAGCCTCAACATGAGCACCGGGGCGGGTGATGACGCCGAAAGGGTCAGCCGCAACCGGAATTCCGTTGCAACCTGTTTTGACAGCCGCCCCATTCTTTTTTTAAACCAGATTCACGAAGATGATATCCTGGTTTTTTCCAGCGATGATCCTGCCCCCGACCCGGCCAAAAAACGCCGGGGCGACGCCATGATCACCAACCGTCCCGGGCTGTTGCTGGCCGTCAAACTGGCCGACTGCCAGGGCGTCATCCTGTATGACCCGGACCAAAAGGTGGCGGCGGCCGTTCATTCCGGATGGCGCGGCAGCGTGATCAATATCATCGGCAAAACCATCGCCCGCATGGAAACGGAATTCGGCTCTGCGCCGGAAAACATCCTGGCCGGCATCAGCCCGTCTCTTGGTCCCTGCTGCGCGGAATTTATCCATTATAAAAGCGAGCTGCCGGAATCTTTTCGGCCCTATAAAGACGGACGGGATTGTTTTGACTTCTGGCAAATCAGCCGGGACCAGATGACGGCCGCCGGTCTGTTGGGAAAAAACATTGAAATCGCCGGTATCTGCACCAGCTGCCGCACCGACCTGTTTTATTCCTATCGCAAAGAAGGCCGGACCGGCCGTTTTACGACCGTGGCAGGGATAATTTAAAGCGGACATTTGGGGGGGCCGGTCATCCCCGTCCTTATCGATATCCAAAGCACTGCATAATAAGGGGAGACGTCACACACCGTTGCGAAATGCCCATTTTTGTACAATAGTGTCATATGAATTCTTGCAGCACAAAATAATTGAAGTTTGTTCCTGAATATTTTTGTTTCCATGGCTACGGAGGGTACCATGACCTTAAGGGTTCTAATTGCTATTACTATTACTTTAGTAATTCTAGAAACAGGGTCATATTTATTCGACCCGCCCGTTACAACGATAGTTGAATTTTTAGAAGACGGTACAATGATTCTGGATAGGCTCCCAGACGCAGGGCTCTATATACGTACATCAAAAGGGACACGATTAAGAAAAAATGTCCGCGCAATCTTGAGGAACCATGTTTTTGGTGTACCTGAAGTGGAGATTATTACCAATTCTCTGGGGTTTAGACATAAAGAATTGGATAAAAAAGAACCGAATTTATGCCGTATACTTGTTTTAGGAGACAGTATTACTTTTGGCGACTGTATGCCCAATAAGCTTACTTACCCCAGCCAAATCGAGTTTTGTTTAAATACCAACAATCAAAAAAATAGAACGGAAGACGTATTTGAAGTAATTAATGCCGGAATAGGTTCCATTGATTTAGAAAATGAATTTGAAATTTTAAAAGAATCTTGCCTGGCAGTTGATCCGGATATCGTTATCGTTGGTCTATACTTAAACGATGCCTTTGGTTCACCGGCATTTAAGATGCTACATCCACCGCCCATTTTAGATAAGAGCCATTTCATAAAAGTTCTCTGGGATAAAACGAATAAGGTCCGTGTTGTACATCAATTAAATAAATGGTTAACATCACAAGAAAAAATAATCAGGCATGAAAAAGAAAAATTTGCTCAATTGAATCAAATAACAGGTGTTGGAAGACCTGGTTCACAAATTTGGCTTAATCAGGAAATCTACAAAAATTTCAGCGACTGGGGATATGCGTGGAGTGAGGGATACTGGAACCGTGTTCTACCGATTTTAGAATTAATGCAAAAATCAGCCGAACAAAATGATTTCCAACTTCTTGTTGTGTTTTTTCCGGTTGCCCAACAAGTATATTCAAATTACGATAATAGTGAGCCGCAAAAGAGGTTTTGCATTGAAATGGAAAAACGCAAAATTTTATATCTAGATATACTTCCCTTACTGAGAGAGAAGGTTAGGAAAGATCATGTACAGATTTTCTTTGATCATTGTCATTATAATAGAGGAGGAAATGCATTTATAGGCAAAACAATTTCTATTTCCATCATACGACATTTCTTTAAAGATGATAATTATAACGGATTATAAAGTGACCGGTCAATTTCAACCTCCAGATCATGATCTAAGATCAGATCTTTTTCACGCACCGTTCCGATTGCCTGGTTGGCATTTTTTTCAGCGCCGGTTTGTTTAAGCCTGAAAACCGATATGATTTTTGCTCCTTTGACTACAATGGAGAATATCTCTTCATCAAGGTTTTTCACTATATTATCCCACCGATAGTTTGTAAGATAATAATCTGCGTACTTTATATCTGAGACATACCAAATTCGCTGCCGCTGTTTTTCCGGAAGGATGCAAAGATTAAGAAAACACGAATCATTGGGGGCAAAGACGGTTATTTTTTCCCTGTCATCAACTTTTAGAATTTTTTCCAGTGCCTGTCGATAAGAAAGTCCCCAATAATCCATCTCGAACTTGTCTTTTACACGATTATAATCTCCACCGGCAATAATGTTGAAATAGACGTTGCCATGGGGATGGTATCTTACCATAAACGCCAGAACAAAAATCATGTTGAACGATAGGCACAAAACCAGGCTGCTTCTTAAGAAGAACCTCTTTTTTATCCCGTGTCTTGATGCCACCGTCCATAGCATTTTTATGCCTTTTACACCGATAATCACAAAAGCCGGATAGACAAAAAACAGATGGCGCCAGGCATCATAAATCGTTGCCTTCAAAGCAATAAGAACGATTATCGGGCCAAAAAACCATGCCAGGAGCAAAAGGCTCTCCGTTTTATTCAAAAGAAAAATTTTCCGGCTTTTCGTCATTTCAGTTATGATTCTGATCACGCCTAAGCAAAAACAAAAAGAATATACTGGTGGAATTGTTATCACCATCCAGACCGGAATGTAGTGCCAAGGAAGCGCGTTGGACTTATAATGCGCCCCCAAATAAAACACATCAACTACGGTTGGATGTCTGCTCATGTAGCGAAAGGCTTCTATAAAATTGTTCAGCGGCGCCGGCCAAAGATAGGGCCAAAAAACTATCGTCAGTAAGACAAAAACAGGCAAAAAGAGCATGATCCGCTTAAAGAGCAGAGTCGCCTGTCTCTTTTGAACAAACTGCAACGCTGTCCAAAAAAGAGTAAAAGCAGGGATTATGATTCCTATTAGACGTACATCCACGAGGCAGGCAGAAGCGGTAGCATGTAAAAGGCTGTTAAAAACGGAACTTTTTCTCATAAAGACGGTCATGGTAAAAAAAGCGATGACAAACTGGCCCATAAAAATGATGTCTTTAGAGTTGTAAAAAGCGTGTGCGAATATTCTCGGGTTCAAAATCAGCATCCCGACTGCAATAAAAGCCATAGGCCAGCTTTTAAGCAAACGTCTTGATAAAAAATAAAAGACGATGCAGGAAAAATAAAAGAAAAGAAAAGTGGCATAATGCCGGGTGAAAAAGACATCCCTGAAGGTTTCTGGATTTAATAAAAACTCCAAGAAAATAAGCGGCAATTCAAAGGCCGTTCCGTAAAATCTGTCCCCATAATCATTCAGACCGGGGTCACCGATTAGGTATTTAAAAGCCCCGTAACCGGTCATCCGTTGAACATATTCATCACTGGAAAGACCGTAATCGCCAACAGATGTTAGTCCCACCACCAGCAGAAGAATAAAAACAACAAAAAAAATCAGAATCTCTTTGTTCGTCATGAATCTTGCCTTTGCCCGGCCGGGGAACAAACTGTTTTGGTAATTATTAACGGACATAAATAGCAAGGCCCAATAAAAACTCTGGTAACTTTTTCATAATTTATTTCCTGTTTTTCACCCTTTACAAATGGGATTATAATAAATTAAGTATAGAAGCCAGTAGCAACCAGTTTGTTTTTAAATTGAATTATTTAGCCACATTCATCAAGTCAAGGCCCGTTAGAACGAAATAGCCTGTGGTCGATGTTCTTGGCGATAAGCGTGGCCAGGGTCATGATGGTGATCTGGGGATTAACGCCCAGCGAGGAAGGCACTACGCTGCCGTCGGAAACATAAAGATTCCTGACGTCATAAGTCTCGCCGGTCGGGCTGACCGCGCCAAGTCGCGGATGGGCGGCCATTCGGCACGATCCCAGCGGGTGAAAGGCCAGCATTTCCACATGAACGGGCTTGATCTTCATGGCCAGCAGTTTTTCAATGTCAGCCGCGGAATGGATCACCGGCATTGGCGCAATCCCGGTAAACACCTTGCGCGCACCGGCCGCAAAGAAAATTTCGGCCGTGCGGGCCACGCCGGTGACCAGCCGCTTGATGTCCTGCCAAACGACAAAATAGGTAGAAACCGGCCGGTTGGCCCGGCCGCTGCCCGGCAGGTTAAATACCCGACCGGTTGTTTCGTCATGGGCCATGACCCCGAAAGCCGCCAGCCGTTTGCAATCCATAGCCATCTGCTTGTGTGCCTGACCGATGCCCGGAAGGGCCGGCAGCATCAGGGAGGGATGGACGAATATCCCTTCCAGCATGATGCCCTGTCCGTGAAAATCATCCACATAGGCGCCCTGGGAAACGCCTTTCCAGCCCTCGACGACCTCGTCCATCAGGGCCACCACCCGGGTGCCGGGATGAATCTGCAGATTGTTGCCGATATGCCTGTTTTTCAAGCCATTCCGTTTTAAGAAAGCAGGGCTGATCATGGCCCCGCAGGCCACCACCACCATCCGGGCGGCCACCTCGACCGTGTAGTGTCGGGTGCCTGTCTCAGGATGAATCACCGATGCGACAACACCATTCACGATATGGTTGCGGATGATCAGTTTTTCCGCCCGGCAGTCGGCCAGAATCCGGGCGCCATGCTGTTTTGCCAGAGGAATATAGGTAACATCCACGCTCTGCTTGGCCCCCTCCTGACAGCCGAACTGACATGGTCCGCACCCCTTGCAGTCTTTGACATTATGCATCAGCGGACGACAGGTCAGGCCCAGCCGGTCACAACCCCGCTTGACTATTTGTGCGTTCTTTCCCAGCACCTCCCAGGGGAGCCGGGTAACGTTGAGTATTTTTTCCACCCGCTCGAACAGAGGGCTCAGGTTCTCCGGCGTCAGCCGATCCAATCCCAGATCATGGCGCCAGTTGGCCAGCACTGTATCCGGCGTGCGAAAACAGGTGGCCGAGTTGACGGTGCTGGAACCGCCGATGCACCGGCCCATGGTCACGGATATGGCGGTGTTACCGATGGTGCCGGTAGCCCCGCCGTCCCGGTACATGCGCATCAATCCGGGCAGCGGCATGCCATTACATTCCGACTGTTTAACATGGCTGCCTTCTTCCAGCAGCACAACATCGTGACCTTTCTCCGCCAGTTCCTTGGCCACTACCGCGCCGCCCGGGCCACTGCCGATCACGCAGACATCGCAGGCCAGATGAAGGTCGGATTGATAGTCTTCAAAAGTGGTAATCATAAACCCTGCCCGTCTTTCGGTTCACCCCGCATTACATTAATCATGAACAATCCCCTCGGCCCGTAGGGGCAACCCCCTGTGATTGCCCTTCACCGGGCGGCCACGGGGGGCCGCCGCTAAACTGTCCATGAACGCCCTCCACGGCCCGTAGGGGCAACCTCCTGTGGTTGCCCTATCCGTTTCCGGGCAGGCACGGGGGCCTGCCCCTACAAAATTCGCACGCGACCGACAACCTCCCTGTTGTTAAATTCATGGGCCGTCAGGATCAAGGTGACACCCATGCACATACCCGATGGATTCGGCCGGAATCTGCTGCTCGTAAAAGGCCGTCATGGTCAGCAGCTTCAAAAACAAAATGATATACCTGTGATACAGCAGCCGGCCGGATTCCATCCGCTCGAAAAAACGCTCCGCTTTTTTTCGGGAAAGCCGGGAAAACCGGCGACCGTTGAAGATCAAAGAGACCAGCTCGACATACCAGAGCATGAGCGGGGTCAGGCGACGGATCACCGGGGCCAGTGTGTCCAGGTAGGCGTTTACCCGGGGAACCAGTTCATAATCAGCCGCGCCTGCTTCAAAAGCACCACCCCGGGGAATAATCGTGCCGGCCGCTTTTTTGAAAAAAGTCTCGGCTTTACCATGAATAACGGGCCCGGCTTTTCCTGGCGGCCGCAAGGGGGCATCAACCCTGTTTTTGACCTGTTTCCCGGTAAAACGGCCGCGGCCTTCCCTTTCAACCGAGAAATAAAATGAATTAAACGTCAGGCCGAACAGCCGGAAAACGCCACGGCCCAGGTAGCACTGGTCACCGACCTTTTTCAGTTCATCATTCAGGGGACGCAACCAGAAGGGGTTGCCGGTCCGGTTGTAATTGATGCGCAACACCTGCTGGCCGTCACCCAGAATCGAGTCTGCCGGTTCAATGGTAAACAAACCGATACGAATTTTACCGGCAAATTCATTAAAGCCGCCGCTTTCCGGTTCGGGGTCGGCAACATCGACCGGGAAAAACTTACGGTGGCCGAAGAACCGCAACGGGGGCAGAAAACCGGTCACCAGTCTTACCGCATAATACCCATGCAGCTCTTCCGTACCCGGCGGCGGACTTTGAGCAAACTGTTTTTTTAATTTCAAAAACGGCCTGAACCCCATTTCACCCTCGAATCCTCGAGCCTGGAACTTTAAAAAAATAACCGTGACAAAAGGGCACGGCACGCCGTGCCCCTACAACATTTGCGAACGGACGGTGAACCCTTAAACAAATAACCATGACAAAAGGGCACGGCACGCCGTGCCCCTACCGTATTTGCGAACGGACGGTAAACCTTGAACCTCTTGAACCCTGAACCTTGAACCTATTAATTACCACAACCGCAAGAATCCGAAAACATCTAAAAAATCTTGAGTCTGAGCCCTGATAAGCATAAATTAGAACATTCAGCCCGACAACCCGAAACAAAGAGGACAAAACCATGACGGAAAAAATTATTATTACGGCAGCCCTGGCCGGTGCCGCCACATTCAAGAACAATAACCCGGCCGTCCCTTACACGCCTGAAGAATTCGCCGAAGAAGCCGCCGCCGCTCACCGTGCCGGAGCGGCCATGGTACATGTCCACGCCCGGACCGACGACGGTTGGGCCACCTGGGAAGTCGACCGGATCCGGCAGACCTATGACGCCATCCGGCAGAAAACACCCGAACTGATCGTCAACCTGAGTTCCGCCGTGGGCCTGGGCGCTACTGCCGAACAGCGGATCGAACAGATCGTGGCCATCAAACCGGAAATGGCCTCTTTGAACACCAACACCATGAACTTCAGCGTTATCGACCGCAACAGCGGACAGATCATCATGGACTATGTCTTTGAGAACACATTTACCATGCTCCAGGATTTCGGCCGGCAAATGGCGGAGAACCGGGTCAAACCGGAAATCGAAATTTATGATATCGGCGGATTTGACAATTATTCTTTGATCGCCAAACAGGGCTTCTTTACCGAGCCGCTGAACTTTAATTTTGTCTGGGGAGTGGCCGGCGGCCAGCGTTTCCGTCCGGACGCCTTTATCACACTGGCACACGCGGTCCGCCATCTGGATCAGAAAGCTAATTTCACCACCTGCGGCGTGGGACTGGATGAATTTCCCGCCATCATGCAGTCAGCGCTCATGGGCGGACACATGCGGGTGGGGCTGGAAGACAACACCCGGCTGGGCAACGGACAACTGGCCAAAGGCAACTATGAACTCGTTGAGCAGGCGGTTAAAATCGCTGAAGTACTTGGGAAAGAGCCGGCCACACCGGATGAAGCCAGGGCCATCATGGGCTTAAGGGGCAATTAGTAGTCAACCGAGGCCGCCCTAAAAGATAACAATTTGTTTATATTATATTTTATTACCAAATTGAATTTTTCATATATTTTTTGACAAACATTCCTGCTTGGGTTATCATTTTCAAGTTAATATCTGTATGCATGCATCGCCCGGTGAACAGTGTTTATCGACACGGGCGACAACAAGCGAAAGCTAGAACATAAAGAAGTGAGAAGTGACAATATCAATTCCCAACATTCTGGTGATTGATGACAGTGCCGCCATCCGGCACCGTCTGACCAAGTTGCTGGAACCGCTCAACGCCAATTTTGAACAAGCGGACAACGGTCGGCAGGCATGGGACATCATCAACAACAAGAAATTCGACGTAATCCTGACGGACATTGATATGCCCGAAATGAGCGGGATTGAACTCTGTCGTCGTCTGAAAAAGAAGGATGATACCCGTGATATCCCGGTAGTAGTTGTCAGTTCGCTGGATTCCGAAGAAGACATCGAAAAAGGGTTTGAGGTCGGTGCGACATACTATATCGCTAAAAACGATGTCTACACCGACCTGTTCAATGTGGTCGAGGGTATTCTTTCCCGGAGCAACCGCAACAGCAACCAGATCATTCTGATTGTCGATGATTCCGCTACCATCCGAAAAATCGTTGAACGGGGGTTGAAATCAGCCGGTTTCAGGACCATGACGGCTGAAAACGGTCGAAAGGCAATGGACGTTCTCAACGAACATATTCCCGACCTTATCTTAAGCGATATCGATATGCCGGAAATGAACGGTTTTGAATTCTGTGAAACCGTCTATGCCGACCAGCGCTTCTCGGGCATCCCGTTTATCGTCATGAGTGCCAAGAACGACCGCGGCCATATGAACCGCATGGTTCAACACGGGGCGGCCTCGTATGTCACCAAGCCTTTTAATATCGACTCACTGGTGTTACAGATTGAGGAAGTACTTTCCAACCAGTTCCGGCTGCTGCTCAAAGAAAGAGAACGGCTGGAAACGGAACGCAACCTGGTAATCGCCAGCATCTCCAGCCTGATTTCAGCCTTAGAAGCACGGGACCCTTACACCAAGGGGCATTCGGAAGTGGTCGGCCGGATCGTTTCCGGCATGCTGGCCTTGACCGGAGCGACCAAAAGAGAAATTGAAAACGCCCACATCGGCGGCCGGCTTCACGATATCGGCAAAATCGGCGTTCGGGACAGTGTCTTGCTCAAAAGCGGCCCCCTGACCGACATCGAACTGGCCCACATCATGGAACACCCGCTGAAAGGTGCTGAAATAATAAAAAATATACCCAGCCTGTCCGAAACGCTCGATATTGTCATGTATCATCATGAACGAATGGACGGAAACGGCTACCCGGAAGGGCTCAAAGGCAGTGATATTCCCCTTCTGGCCAGAATGACGGCCGTGGCCGATACCTACCACGCTTTAAGCAGCGACCGCCCCTATCGTACCGCCACCAGCCATGACAGGGCCCTTCAAATTATTTACGATGCCCGGGAGACGCAGCTTTGCCCGGACTGCGTTAAACTGTTTATAGAATGGTGCGATAAAAACAACTCCCACAAAGTCCTCAAACATAGAGCCCCAGAGACAGTAAAACCTTTCGATGTTCCTACCTCCTCGATCGCCTCCGGATAAATTGGATCCAGTCAGGATGTCATCAAATTTTTGATACCGCCCACGGTAAAGGCGGTAACGTCATCGGCCGCAGCCTCGATATCGTCCGGGCGGTCGTGCCAGAGCATGTAATAACCGGCTACCCGTTCATATATACCCAGGATACAGACGGCCATCAACTCGGCCGACATGTTGGACCGGTAACGGGTTTTGGTTTCCGTGGCCACCCTTTTCAGCGCGCCTTCCAGGTCTTTGATCAGCTTGCCGTAAAGGCGTTTGCGTTCCTGTTCCACAGCCGCGCTCTGGCCGCTGGCCTCCCTGAAAAAAATCGACAGACGTTCCGGATATGTGAGGCAGAAATCTTTAAAAAATGAAAGGCCGGCATTGACGATGCCGTCCAGCGTGCCGTGTTTACCTAAAAAAGCATCCCCCAGGGTTTTGCGGAGTTGAAAACCGACCTCCTGCATCAGCGTGATGAGCAGGTCTTCCTTGTTCTTGAAATAAAAATAGACGGTTCCCACCGATACTTCGGCGGCATCGGCGATATTCTCAAGACTGGTCTGATGGTAACCGTTTTTGGCAAAAAGCGATTCCGCCACACTTAAAATCGTGGCATAGCGTTTTTCTTTTTCCCGCTGCCGGCGCTGGGCCGCCCTGGAAAGGGTTTCGTTCTTAACGTTCATACAACTCGATCCTTATTTGCCGGTAAAATTGGGTTTCCTCTTTTCAATAAAGGCCGTAATGCCTTCGACCGCATCCCCGGTGGCCGCTACTTCGGCCAGCTTCCCGGCGAGGAACTCAACTGCTTCGGCCAGGGGCATGGCTTCGGCAACAGCAAAAGCCTGTTTGCCGATTTTCATGCCGATGGGACTTTTTTCACACAATGATGTCACCACCGCCGCGACTTCCGCTTCAAACCTATCTTCCGGATAGACCCGGGTCACCAGCCCCATCTCCAGGGCCTGGTCAGCCGTCATTTTTTCACCCAGCAGCACCATCTCCATGGCCTTTTTACGGGGAACATTGCGAAAAATCAGGGCGCCGATCATCATCGGGAACAACCCGACGTTTACTTCCGGCGTGCCGAATTTAGCCGTGTCTTTAGCGATGACAATATCGCAACCCAGCATAAAACCCGTGCCGCCGGCCAGGCAATACCCGTTGATGCGGGCCACGGTGGGTTTCGGAAAAGTCGCCAGACGGGTGATCAGCCTGGCATAATCTTTTAAAACATCCTGCCCGCTGTCTCCCAGGCTACCCCCACCGAGGTCGGCCCCGGAGCAGAAGGCCTTTTCACCGGCGCCGGTGACCACCACAACCCGTACGTTTTCGTCCTGCTCGGCATGGTCCAGTGCCTGGTCAAACAGCGCCATGGCTTCAGGGCTGATGGCATTGCGCTTGTCCGGCCGGTTGATCGTCAACCAGGCGGCTTTGTCTTTGACTTCATAGGTCAGATGCGAATCATTCATTATCCCCTCCCTGCGGCGTTCCGGCCTCGTCTGTCTTTTGAATGTCAACCAGGATATCACCCGGCATGACCTTGTCCCCTTCAGCCGTGTTGACACCGGTGACCACCCCGTCAAAAGGCGCGTAAAGCGTGGTCTCCATCTTCATGGCCGAGACGACCACCACGGGCTGGCCTTCGGTAACCGCGTCACCCGTACTGACATTGATCTTAACCACCACGGCCGGCATGGGCGGCGTGACTTCCAGGGGCATTTTTCTGGCTGATTTGCGACCCGTTACCGACTGCGCCAGCGCATCCTCATCGACAAGCTCATATGAACAGCCATTTAAACAAATTGTTTTACCGTCATCCTTGTCCACCACAACAACCGGCATCTGGCGGCCGTTAACCGTCATCAGCAGGGTGTTGTCCGATGTCCTTACAAATTCAACCCGGTATTCCTGATCATCCATGACCGCCGTAAACGATCCGTCATCGACATCGTTCACGTCCACAGGCAAATCGATATCGTCCATCTTGAGTTTATATTCCATAATCGTCTCCTTAATTCACTTGAACCACAAACCCGACAAATGGGCACGGCACGCCGTGCCCCTACAACCTTTGCGAACGGCCCTCAAACCTTGAACCCTGAACCCTTTATAGTCGCCAATGTCCCAACGTCTGCCACGGCAAGGGAATTTCCGCCGGCCCTTCCGCAACGGCATCTGCCACCCGTTTTCCGGCCATGCCGTCCGCGATAAAGGCCAGTGCCGCTAAATCCTTGTCCGGCAGGGTTGGCTCCCAGGACGGAAAATAGGTATCAATAAAACTGGTCAGGGTGTTCCCCTCACGGAACGGTTGTGAGTCGATAATATCGGCCAGAAACTGGGTCGGCGTTTTAATGCCGATCACGACATAATCGGCCAGCGCTTTTTTCATGCGTTCGATGGCCGCCTCCCGGTTTTCCGCATGAACCACCAGCTTGGACAGAATCGGGTCATACTCTACGGGCACGGTAAACCCCTGGTAAACACCACAATCGTTTCGGATACCCGGGCCGGTGGGTTCTTTCAGGCAGACAATCTTCCCCGGAGACGGAAAAAAATCGTTGGCCGGGTCCTCGGCGTAAATCCGGCATTCAATGGCATGGCCACGGGCCGTGACGTCTTCCTGTTTCAAGTCCAGAGGAAGGCCGGCGGCAATTTCGATCTGGCGGCGGACAAGATCGATACCGGTAATCATTTCCGTTATGGGATGTTCCACCTGGAGACGGGTGTTGGCCTCCAGAAAATAAAAACAGCCGTCTTCATCCAGGATAAACTCCACCGTACCGGCATTGACGTAACCGGCCGTGGCCGCTGCCTGCACGGCGGCTTCGCCCATCTTTTGCCGCAGTTCATCGTTGACGGCGGTAGAAGGCGTTTCTTCGATGATTTTCTGGTGTCGCCGCTGGATGGAGCATTCACGCTCGAACAGATGGATGATGTTGCCGTGGGTATCGGCCAGCACCTGGATCTCCACATGCCGGGGGTTGGTAATATATTTTTCCAGATATACCGACCCATCGCCAAAGGCCGCTTTGGCCTCGCTGGCAGCCGATTCCAGGGCGGCGGCCAGTTCGGAAGGTGCGTTTACGATCCGCATGCCCTTGCCGCCGCCGCCGGCAGCCGCTTTGACCAGAACAGGATATCCGATTTCCTCGGCATGCGCGGCCACCCGCTTTGCGTCAAGATTTGATTCGGTCATGCCCGGCACAACCGGCACACCGCCGTCAACCATCATTTTCCGGGCTACGGTTTTATTGCCGAAATCCCGAATGACCTTGGCCGGCGGACCGATAAAGACAATGCCATTGTCCTGGCAGGCCCGGGCAAAATCGGCATTTTCGGCCAGAAACCCGTAACCGGGATGAATGGCTTCGGCCCCGGTCTGTTTGGCCGCATCAATAATCCGTTCCACGTTCAGGTAACTTTCAGCCGGCTCGGAAGCCCCGATAAAAACCGCTTCATCGGCTGTACGGGTATGCAGCGCCGATTTGTCAACTTCTGAATAAACACCCACCGTGGCAATCCCCATCTCCCGGCAGGCGGCCATGACCCGCAGGGCGATTTCACCGCGGTTGGCGATCAGTATTTTTTTAAACATGTTTTATCCCCTCACAGAAATAATAGTCTTTTTTTCAGGGTGCCGTTACATTCTAAATACACCGTAACCGTATTCGTCGTCCCTGATGGGCGCGTTGAGCGCGGCAGAGATGGCCATGCCCAGCGCGTCCCGGGTCTTGGCGGGATCGAGTACACCGTCGTCCCACATGCGGGACGTGCTGTAATAAGCGTTCCCCTCGGACCTGGCTTTATCAATGATCGGTCGGGTTATCATTTCCACTTCCTCGGGAGTGAGTGGCGGTTTGCCCAGGCGCGCGTTCTGGTCGTTGGTGATGGTTACCAACACGCCGGCGGCCTGTTCCCCGCCCATGACCCCGATCTCGGCATTGGGCCACATCCACAGAAAACGGGGCGAATAACCCCGGCCGCACATTGCGTAATTACCGGCCCCGAAAGAAGCGCCCGCAATCAGGGTGAACTTGGGCACACTGGCCGTGGACACGGCATTGACCATTTTGTGCCCGTCCTTGGTCACACCGCCGGCCTCGTAACTTTTACCCACGATAAACCCGCTGATGTTCTGTACGAACAGCAGGGGAATTTCCCGGTTGTCACAGATCTGGATAAACTGGGTGGCTTTCTGGGCGCTTTCGGGAAAAAGAACCCCGTTGTTGGCCAGGATGCCCACCGGAAAGCCGTGGATATGGGCCCAGCCGCAGATCAGGGTGGATCCGTACATTTCCTTGAATTCGATAAAATCGCTGCCGTCGATCATGCGTGCCAGTGCTTCCCGTATGTCATACGGCGTTGATATGTTCTTTGGAATAATACCGTAAAGTTCCTTGGGGTCATAAGCCGGGGGCCGCACCGGTTTCCGTGTGACCTTGGCTTTTTCCGTTTTAGGCAGGTTACCGATGATTTCCCGCAAAATAGCGATGGCATGGGCATCATCTTCCGCATAGTAGTCGGAAACACCGGACTGGGAGCAGTGAAGGTCCGGACCGCCCAGTTCGTCCGGCGTGACTTCTTCGCCGGTGGCCGCCAGCACAAGGGGGGGGCCACCCAGGAAAATCGCCCCATGGCCCTTTACGTGCACGATTTCATCGCACATGGCCACGCCGTAAGCCCCACCGGCCGTACACAGGCCCATCACCGCGGTGATCTGGGGAATTTTCATTTTGGACATCATGGCCTGGTTGTAAAAAATCCGGCCGCCGTCGTTGGCATCCGGAAAAATCTCCGATTGTAAGGGCAGAAAAGCGCCGGCCGAATCCATCAGGGTTACCGAGGGCAGCCGGTTTTCCATACAGATGGTCTGCAACCGCAGGCCTTTCTTTACGCCCATGGGATAAACCGCGCCGCCCTTGATGGTGGCGTCGCTGATGTTCACCAGTACCTCCCGCCCCTGAACGATGCCGACACCGGCCCGTATCCCGGCCCCGTGAATCTTGCCGTCATACATATCCTTGGCTGCCAGGGGCGCGATCTCCAGGAAAGGGGTGTTCTTGTCCAGCAGCAGGTCCAGCTTTTTGTCAACCGGCAGTTTGCCGGTTTCCTTGAGCCGGTCTAGGGATTTGGGGGACCGCTCATTGTGCGCCCGGTCGATCTCTTTGTTGAGATCTTGAACCAGGGCTTCCATTTTTTCACGATTAGCCTTGAACTCATCCGAATTGACGTCAATCCGGGATTCGATTAATGCCATCCCTGTTCCTCCAAAATAAAGTTTTTTTACTATTTCAAAGCGGCGTCGCCGATCTTAACCCGTGCGATCTCGGTTGATGTCCCGGCGATCTGAATAAATTTAGCGTACCGGTAAGCGATATCCGCATAGTTATCCGGTTTCATCCCCGCGGCGGACAACACCCGCAGCGCACTGCCGGCTGCCTCTTCAGCGGACTCGGAGCAGAACACCTTGGTGCAATCGGTAAACACCGCCGCTTCCCGATCCCCGGTTTCATCCAGCCAGGCGGCTTTGTAGGCCATGAGCTGGGCGGTCTGGGTCAGGGTCAGCATTTCCGCCAGCTTAAAGCCGACTTCCTGGTAGGCAATCACCGGCCTGCCGCCGGAACGGTGCTCTTTGGCAAAAACGGTGGCGGAGAACACCGCCGCACCCATTATGCCGATTGCGGCCGCAATCAATACCTGGTTTTCCCAGAGCCGCAAATCCGCCAGCAACTGCGCTTCATCCAAAGGCCCCAGCACCCGGTCTTCAGGCACTTCACAATTTTCGAGTTTGACCGACCCGATTTGAAGCGGCGCGTATTCGGCAATCACATCCGCTTTGGTGACGGTGACGCCCGGCGCTGTCCGGTCGACAAGAAACACCCCCAGACCGTCATCCAGAGCCCCCACCACCGCCAGCATATCGGCTGATTGCGCGCCCACCACAAACCCCTTTTCACCGTTAACCATGACCTTGCCCGCGTCCCTGACACCCCGGGTCGTCAGCGGATCATTGACCACATTCATGGCGGCTTCACTTAAGGCCACCGTTCCGACCAGCGCCCCCGCCTGCAATGCCGACAGGAGTTCCTGCTTCTGTTCGGGTTTACCGTAACGGTTTATCAGCCGTCCGAAGACCCGGCCACTCGACTCAAATGGAATAAACAGCTTTGGCGCGGCCCCGGCCACTGCCTCCATGGCGGCCATGGTGGCCGCCGACAGCGGCGTATCATCCAGGCCTGCGGCCATATAACCGGCCTGATTCAACTTGTCCGCCAACCCGCCCATCCATTTCCGTACCTGCTGCGGATTCGACGAATCGAAACCGTCCGCCGCCGTCATTGCCTCGCTGGTAATCCGGCCCGCTTCTGCTATTAACTGCTGTTCCTGTTCTGTAAATTCGTAATGCATATATTCACCTTTGGCTACCTGTTTTCTTACATCATCCTGGAAATGATCATCTTCTGAATATCTGATGTCCCACCGCCCAACGGCGCCAGGCGGTTATCCCGGAAAGCCCCTTCCATTATATATTCATGGCAGTACCCGTACCCCCCATGAATCAGGATGGCGTCATTAAACGGGCCCAGGCTCCAGTCCCCCACAAACAGCTTGGCCACCGCGGCCGCCAGGTGGTTCAGCGGCCGTCCCTGGCTTTTGTACCAGGCGATCCGATAAACCAGCAGCTTGGCCGCTTCGTAAAAAATCCTGATATCGGCCAGTTTATGCTTGGTGGCCTGAAACTCGCCGATGGCTTTACCGAACTGTTCCCGTTTGCCGGCGTAATCCGCGGATTTATCCAGGACATATTTTGTCCCGCCGATCATCGGTGCCAGCAGGGCGCTGCGGTCCCATTCCACGGTCTGCATGGCCATCAGAAAACCATGCCCTTCCTGACCGACCAGGTTCCCGGCCGGAATCTCGCAGTCCTGAAAAAAAAGCTCGGAGGTAGCCGATGTCCGGCAGCCCATCTTTTTTAAAGGCTGACCTGTTGAAAAGCCTTTGGTCCCTTTTTCCACGATAAATGCGGAAATACCGTCGTGCTTTTTTTCCGGATCGGTCTTGGCGTATACCAGGGCGATATCGGCCAGAGGGCCGTTGGTAATAAACATCTTGCTGCCGTTTAAAACGTATTTATCACCTTTTTTTTCCGCCACGGTCTTCATTGAGGCCACGTCCGACCCGGCATCCGGCTCGGTCAGCCCCATGCACCCGAGGATCTCGCCACTGGCCAGACCGGGAACATATTTTCTCTTCTGTTCTTCCGTTCCATGGCAAAAAATCGTATCCGCGCACAAAAAGGTATGGGCGCCATATGAAAGGGTCAGCCCCCCGTCCACGCCGGCCTCTCCCAGGGCCTCTCCGGCCAGCACAGTGGTTACCACATCCGCACCCTGTCCGCCGTATTCTTCGGGGAAATGCATACCGAGGATACCGAACTCACCCATCTTTCGAAACGATTCCATGTCAAAGGTGCCGGAAAGCTCATGCGCCTCGACCCGCGGGACAATCTCCTTTTTCGCGAACCTGATCACCTCTTTTTTGAACATCATCTGTTCGCGGGTAAAACCAAACTCCATAGCAACCTCCGAAAATTTTAACTTATTTACGGATTCATCAATAAGACATTGAAAAACCCGAGTCATAATTGGACGGCATGACGAAGCCGCCTAAAATTAAATTCATTTATTGAATAAGGTTCAATTTTAAAATTCAATTTCAGTATTGTCAAGTGGTTTCTATGACCGACTTCCAGGATTGCCGACGGATGTATCTTTCCCCGCTTTTTCGCCTAAAGCGCCCGGCACCTGAAAAAGAAAAAACAGCTTGATATTGTTAAAAAAATCTGATTTCTTTTTTTTATAAGGGGTTGGTAGGTTACATTATCATCTTAATTTAGGACAGGCGGGAGTCAGTCAGATGTTTATTGCCGGCCTTACCGGAAGCATCGCCACAGGCAAATCGCTGGTGGCCAGCAGCCTTGCCGAACATGGCGCCATCATCATCGATGCCGATAAGATCGCCCATGATGTTGTACGCAAAGGCAAGCCCGCCTGGGAAGAAATCGTACGGGAATTTGGAGAAGAATACCTGCTTGACGACGGAGAAATCGACCGCAAGGCCCTGGGTAAAACGGTTTTCTCAGATTCCGCCAGAAGGGACATCTTAAACCATATTGTCCATCCAAGGGTGTTTGAAGAAATCAGTCGCGCCATAGCCGCGGCCGTGGAAAATCACGACGCCCCGGACCCGGTCGTTATCCTGGACGTTCCCCTGTTATTCGAAACCAAAATGGATGTTGACCTGCCGGAGGTCATCGTGGTTTTTGCCCCGGTTGAAGTGCAACTGGAGCGTTTGATGATCAGGGATGACTTAAGTGAAGAAGATGCCCTGGCCCGCATCGATGCCCAGATCCCGGTTGTGGAAAAAAAAGAAAAAGCGGATTACGTTATCGACAACAGCGGCGACATAGAAGACACCCTGCAGCAGGTGGACATTCTGTATGATATATTAAAAGCCAAGGCCGAAACCCACCTCGAAGCATGATGGCAAAGTAAAACATCCAATCTCTGCGTTGCGCTTCACCCTTCGGAATTTCACGTACTCCTATGTACGCTGCATTCCTCAGGATTTGCGCGCCTTGATCTTGAATCTTTTACTTTGCCATCCAAAATTTGACTTTTTAAGAGGCCAGACGCTCTGCAACCAGTTCGGAAATTTCCCTGACCTGCAGTTTATCTGACAACCCCTCTGTTTTCACGGCATCTTCCAGCATAACAGCACAGATGGGACAGGCCACGGCCATGACCGTTGCGCCGGCGGCATGGGCTTCCCGGCATCGGGACCGCGCCGGAGAATCATCTCCTCCGGAAATCATATCGGTAAACAGATTTCCGCTGCCGCCGCCGCAGCACATGGCATTTTTGCGGTTGCGGTCCATCTCCACCAGTTCAATACCCGGCAGAACGCTCAGAACCGTCCGGCAGGACTGGTAATCCAGGTTATGACGGCCCAGAAAACAGGGATCATGAAAGGTCACCCGGGTCGTTTCAGCGTCCGGCTGAAAAGAAAGCGCACCCAGGAAAAAGGCCAGCAACTGGGTATAGTGGAACACCTGGAACTCACCGCCCAGCGAAGGATAAAGATTTTTAAAGGCATGAAAAGCATGAGGTGACAGGGTGACAATTTTTTTAACGCCCCGGTCGGTAAACGTTTTTATGTTTTTTTCGGCCAGTTCCTCGAACAACGCCTGCTCGCCGATCATGGCCACGTCATTGCCGTCGGAGCACTCACCGTCAGCCAGCACGCCGAAATCCACCCCGGCTTTTTTCAACAAGCCGGCCACGGATCGGGCGATCTCCTGTCCCCGGGGATCATAAGAGCCCACATCACCCGCGAAAAAAAGATATTCCTGGCCGTTGTATGCGGCAACATCCGTGCCGGGCCGCCAGTCCGCCCTTTTGCTTCCGGACTTTCCGTAAGGGTTACCGGAGTTCTGCACTTTGGTCAGATAATCCCTGACCGGCCCGGGAACCATCCCGGTTTCCAGGATGACGTCACGGCCGGCGGTAAAGGCCAGCAGCAACTGGTCCCTGAAGTCAGGCATAGCGCAATGTTCCACGCAATTGCCGCAGCCGGTACAGGAAAACATGATTTGTCCCAATCGCTGGCTGACACCGATCTTTCCGTTCATCAGGGCGGAAAGCAGCCACATGCGCCCGCCGGGCGCGAAGGTCTCAAAGCGGAAAGACAGGTAGGCCGGGCAATTAATATCGGCGTAATTGGAAGGGAACTTGCAATAGCCACAGCGAAAGCAGCGGTGTAATATTTCCTGGTATTCCATTGGTTATATCTCCTATGCTTCCCAGTTGCCCGGGTTCATGATCCGGTTGGGGTCCAGGGTGTTCCGCAAACGGTCCATCAACCCCACGGTCCCCGCGTCCATTTGTTGTAAAATTTCTTTCTGGGCCGGCAGTTCGGCTTTCCAGGGGATGCCGCCCATGGCCAGACAGGCCCGGTTGGTCTCTTCCAGGGCGTCAGCAGCCCGCTGCACATCTTCGGTATCGGCCCGGTTAAAAGCGTAGGCGAAGAAAAACATCATGGCATGCCCGGCCCCGATAATGCGGGCTCCCAGCGAGTAGGTCACATGAAATTTTTCGGCAATCTCCATACCCCGGGCATAGGCCTCGGGAAAACGTTCAATGGCCATCATGGCGCCGACATATTCAAATCCGCCGCCCTTGCGGGCATCCGCGAAACGGGCCAGGTCCGGCGAGGGGATCTGCATAAAGCGGCCTTTCTGTACCGGCGGTATGGGCAGAAAACCCGCCCTTTTGGTATCGGTAAGACGCCGGACCGACTCCTGAATCAGGTTGCGTTTGAAAATCAATTCTTTTTTGGAATGCGCCCCGAAGGCGATGTTAATGTGAAAAAATCCTTTGGCCCACTCGGGTTTGGGCACCATCCAGGGCGTCATGTCTTCGGCCACCTGAACACTGGTCAACAGTGAAATGGCTTCAGGCATCTGCTCGGCCGTCTCACACACATAAATCAGCATATCATTGTAACGATAGTTGGGGTAAAGCCGGATACCCAACCTGGTAACAATGCCGGTGGTGCCGGACCACCCCAGGAAAAGACCGGACAGGTCGGGCAGGGGCGCCCGTGCAAACCACTGGGGCGACACGCTGCATGATCCAGTACGCACAACCTCCCCGGTAGGCAGCACAACTTCCATGCCGGTCAGCATATCGGAATGAAATCCGCCCAGCACCGACAAATGGCCGGAACCATGGATACATATATTACCGGCGATGGTGGCCGCCGGCGGCGCATCGGGCATGGAGTGTTTCAGGTCGGGATGATGTTTGGCCAGATACGCTTTCAGCCCTCCCTGACTGACACCGGCCTCAACCACGGCATACCGGCTGGCGGGATTGACCTCGACGACGGTGTCCATCCGCTTCATATCAACCACCACACCGCCTTTGAGGGCGCGGGTCAGGCCGGACAAAACCAGCCCGCCGCCCATGGGCACCAGCGGCACCTTGAATTCATTGGCCAGCCGCACAATCTGCGCCACTTCGTCAGTGGTCTTCGGCATGACCACGGCATCCGGCTCGGCCGGCGGCATGGTGCCCTGGTCCATGGAGTAAAGGTAGCGTTCTTCGGCTTCGGCGGAGACAAACGCTTCTCCCACAATGGTTTCCAGTTTTTTGACAAAATCTTTCATTGTTTCTCCCGGATTGTATCTTCAAACATTCGGGTTATTCGCCTAACGCGGCCATAACCAGGTCACTGACCAGAATCGGCATCAGCCCGCGCTCAGCCACCTCCTGGGCCATGGTGGCCATGCAGAAGGGACAGTTAAACACGCAGTATGTGGCCTTGATGTCCAGCATATCGGCAATGTTCTTTTCCACCAGATCATCTGCGAATTCATCCCGTTGATGGGCCCGGGGCACACCGCCGCAGCACAGGGCGTTTTCCCGGTCGTATTTTCGAGGCACGCGCTCGGCACCGATCTTCTTAAAAATCTCATCCAACACCGCATCGGTCCCCGGCGCCAGGCGGTTCGAACAGGGCCGCTGATAAGCAATGACCTGGTTTAACGGCTTGATGGCATCGGCCAGATCGTCCAGCCGCTGGTTGATATAATCAAACAGATGAATCGGATGAAAAGGCACGTCGATGCCATACGCTTTGGCCAGGGTGGTATAGGTGCCGTAGCATTCGTCATGAAAGCAGACCATGTCGGTAACATCCGAATCCTTCAGATAGTATGACATGATATTGTCAATGGCCATTGGCACCCGCTCCCGGATAACGGAATTTTTGGCAAAGTGCAGCCACATGACATTGCAGAAAATGTCCGTACCGGTGATTACGGAAGCCCCTTCAAAAAGCCGGCCCCTTATGGAACCGGTCAGCATGGGGAAAGCGCACATATTAACCACCGGCGTCGCAACCGGGGCTTTGGTAATCCGGCCTTTGGGGGCCATCATTTTCAGCTGCTCGGCAACAATCGGCCGGGGGGCCGGCAGCAGGCCCAGTTCCTCCTGTCGTTCCACCAGCACAAAAAACGGGTTGTTGCCGTTGGGGCAATACTCCTGGCAGGCGTAACAGGTCAGGCATTCATGCAACACCCGGCAGTCCTGGCCGGCATTGATTTTCTGTTTTTCCTGCCTGGCTTCGGCCACATCAGCAATGGCAATATACTGGCATTTCATCAGGCAGTCGACGGTAGGGCAGGACTTGCAGACGTCAGGGTCAAAGGCAATGGCATTCACGATGAACCTCCATAACAATAAAAAATAGATATAAGCATATACTCAAAACGTATAGGAAATCTGCGGGATTCGCAACCGTTTTAATTGTTTTAAGGTTTTAGGGTTTTAAGTAGGGGCACGGTGTGCCGTGCCCGATTGAAGTGATTATGTGTTTAAGTGGTTAAGTGATTATGTGATTAAGTGGTTAGGTGGCCGTGGTTGTAGGGGCACGGCGTGCCGTGCCCTTTTGAAATGGTTACGTGTTTAAGTGGTTATGTGGTTAAGTGGTTAGGTGGCCGTGGTTTGAGGGGGGCAGGCTCTAAATTGGCCATTGTTGATCGGTGCCGCAGGCCCTGGGGCGACTTGCCGGTCGCCCTTACAAATAAGTTCCACGGGTGTAACGCTGTAGTAGATGGCAAAGTAAAACGTTCAAACAATAATTATTTCTTCGGGATAAGTCGTCAACGACTCCAGGCCTTTTTTCGTCACCACGTGCGTGTTTTCAATACCGACCACCCCTTTGCCCGGAAAAATCAGTTTTGGTTCCAGGGCGATGATCATGTTTTCGGCCAGTTCCAGGGTCTGTCCTTTGGCCAGGAAGGGGAATTCATCCATATCAATGCCCACCCCGTGGCCGACAAACCGGATGCGTTTTTTACCCACGCCCATGAAATTATCCGCATATCCCAGTTCGGTCGCCCGCTCCAGGGCCAGATCATAAAGGCTGCCGGCGGGCGTTCCGGGGACAGCCGCTTTTTTTACCGTTTCCTGAACATCCAGCATGGCCTGATGGGCCTGTTTGAGTTCGTCGGAGATACCGCCGATGGCGTAAATCCGGGTGTGATCCGACAAATACCCTTGAAAGGCAAAAGCGATGTCCACCAGCACCGGTTCTTCCGGCTGGATCGGCTTGAACGTCCCGCCCTGGGGAAAGGCCGGGCTGGTTCCGGGACCGCCGGTGGGCGAAGAAAGACTGCTCGGGACACCGGCCGAGGCGCCGGCCATGACATGGCCGTAAAACAGTTCCGCCCCCCACAGCCGCATCCGGATCAGACCCTGGTGACCCAACCGCCGGGCTTCGGCTTCCACCCGTCCGGAAAATTCCAGCTCGCTGATGCCGGGCGCCAAAATGGTCGGCACAAAGGCATCCAGCTGATCGGCCAGGGCCGAGGCCCGGCGTATTTTTTCCACTTCATAATCCGACTTGACCGCCCGTTGCAGACGGATCAGAGCGGCGGCATTGACACATTCGGCATCGGCAAACAGTTTTTGCAGATTCAAAAACATTTCCGCAGAAATCACGTCCATTTCCAGGCCCAAAACCCGGGGCAGGCGCTTGATGATGTCCGGGACTTCCGCCGGCCGGTTGATTTCCAGAATGGCTGTCAACGGTGATTCAACCCTGGCCCGATCGACATCCTTTCTGATCATCAGTAACGGCTCACCATCAACCGGGACATAAAAATAGCCCTGCTGGGTCGTGCCGCAATAGTAAAACAGATCGGCGTTCTGCATCATCAGGACGGCGTCCATCCCCGCTTCAGCCATAGCCTCTTTCAACCTGTCAATACGGGCACTGATTTCGGACAAGGGCGTGTAGACTTCGGTTAAATCCATAAGGTAATTATCCTCATTGTTTATTGGGGTTCAAGAAGAGGGGTCGAATGGTTGTAGGGGCGGCCCCCTGTGGCCGCCCGATTGAAGGGCACCCACAGGGGGGTGCCCCTACATAATTCCCATGCTGCGCCTCGCATCTTCAGCCAGGTGGCTGGGGGCAAACTCGACTCGTGAAATAACCGGGCCAGCATCACACATTTCACCGCTTGACGATCAGGGACACCGCCTCGCCTCCCCCAAGGCACAGAGACGCCAGACCGGTTTTTTTATCCTGGCGCTGCATTTCGTAAAGCAGGGTCACCAGCACCCGGCAGCCACTGGCACCGATGGGATGCCCCAGCGCCACGCTGCCGCCATTGACATTGGCAATGGCCGGATCGATCCCCAGTTCCCGCAGAACGGCCACGGTGGAACCGGAAAAGGCCTCATTGATCTCAAACAAATCGACCTGTTCAATGGAAACACCTTCCTTCTTCAGGCACTTGGGAATGGCCCCGATAGGCGCCACCAGCACGTATTTCATGTCAATACCGAAAGAGGCCTGGGCGCCGACAACAGCCATGGGCGTGCACCCCAGTTCTTCGGCCTTTTCCCTGGACATGACCACCACTGCGGCCGCACCGTCACTGATAATCGAGGCGTTGCCGGCGGTGGCCGTACCGTTTTTCTGAAAAGCCGGTTTCATGGCCGCCAGGTCCTCGTAACGGGTCTCCCGGGGGCATTCATCCACGGCAAAAATCGAAGTCATTCCTTTTTTTCCCGGCACCTCGACCGGCATAATTTCAGCCTCAAACCGGCCTTCTTTGATAGCGGCCAGCGCCCGACGATAGGATTCCCCGGCATAGCGGTCCTGGTCTTCCCGGCTGACATTGTATTTTTCGGCACACAGGTCATTGGAAATACCCATATGAAAATCATTGACGATGTCCCACAGGCCGTCATGAACCATATGGTCTTTGAGCTCTCCGCCGCCCATGCGATATCCGAACCGGGCTTTTTCAAGGTAGAACGGCGCCCGGCTCATGCACTCCATACCGCCCGCGACCACCACCTCGGCATCTCCGACCTGGATGGCCTGGGCCGCCAGCATGATGGTCTTCAAGGCCGAACCACAGACCTTGTTGACGGTAATACACTCGACCTCCCAGGGCAAACCGGCCATCACGGCCGCCTGGCGGGCCGGATTCTGGCCGTAACCGCAGGGCAGGACCATGCCCATGGCCACTTCATCCACAGCCGATTTGTCTATGCCCGCCCGCCTTATGGCCTCGTCGATCACCAGGGCACCCAGTTTTGTGGCCCCGATACCGGCCAGGGAACCGTTAAAGGCCCCTAAAGGCGTTCTGACCGCACTGACAATAACCGCTTCTTTCATATTATCCTCCGGTTTCATCCTGGATTATTAAAAAATAGAAGTATAGCATCCACGTGCTTATTGGCAACCCGTTTTCGGAATGGTTCTATTTGGGGAAAAAATACAAACATGCTAAACTGATTACGTATAAGTTGATTTGGATCCGATCCCTTGGTTCCTTCTGAAAGGCGCGGGACGCAATCACTGTAGCGGAAGGCTTTACAGGCTGTCCAACAACTCGTCATCCCGGGCAGTGGAGCGAAGCGGAACGTGACCCGGGATCCAGTATAAAATTGGTTTTATTCATTTTTCTGGATTCCGGCGCGGAGGCCGGAATGACGAATGTTGGTGTTATTGGACAGCCTGTTTAGCCTTCCAGATCAGCCTGGAAAGCTAAAGCCTTCCGCTGTATGTTACAACTTCAACGCAGGTTTTCTCAGGGGAAATCATGAAAAGTATCAACCCGGCCACCAACGAAGAGATCAAAACATATTCACCCCATTCACCGTCTGATGTCCGCGAAATTTTGCAGGCCGTAAACGATGCCTGGATGTCGTGGAAAAACACGCCTTTTTCCCGACGCGCGGAGCTGATGCATAACGCCTCCCATGTGCTGATGGCCGAACGGGATGAATGCGCCTCGATCATTACATCCGAAATGGGTAAAACCATCACCGAAGCCAGGGGCGAAGTTGAAAAATGCGCCCTGGCCTGCCGGTACTTTGCGGAACATACCGAAGGCCTGTTAAGCGACGAAACGATAGAAACCGGTTACACCAAAAGCGTTGCCGTTTTTGAACCGCTGGGCATCATTCTGGCGGTCATGCCCTGGAACTTTCCTTTCTGGCAGGTCTGGCGGTTTATCGCGCCAGGCTTGATGGCCGGCAATGCCGGTGTCCTTAAACATGCCTCCAGCGTCTGCGGCTGCGCCTTGAAAATCGAAGAACTCGTCAAAAAAGCAGGCTTTCCGGAAAACCTGTTCCGGGCCCTGCTGATACCACCGAAAGACGTTGAAGCCGTGATCAGGCACCCCCTGGTCAAAGGCGTTACCCTGACAGGCAGCGAAGGGGCCGGCAGCCGGGTGGCGGAAATCGCCGGACAGGAACTGAAAAAAAGCGTGCTTGAACTGGGCGGTTCCGACCCCTTCATTGTTTTTGAAGACGCCGATCTGGAAAAATGCGTGCGCACAGCCGTCAGGTCCCGTTGTCTGAATGCGGGCCAGGTATGCATCTCAGCCAAACGTTTTATCGTCGAAGAGGCCGTTGCAGAAGCCTTTCTGGATGGCATGGCATCGGCTATGAAAGCACTTGTCATCGGCGACCCCATGGACGAGAAGACGCAACTGGGCCCCATGGCCAGGCCTGACCTGCTGAACGACCTTCACGCACAAGTTGAGGCATCCATTCAACAGGGCGCGCGACTTGTTTCGGGCGGGCACAGACTCGACCGCCCCGGAAACTATTACGCGCCCACGATCCTGACGGACGTCACCAGAGATATGCCGGTATACCATCAGGAGACTTTCGGACCGGTCGCGGCGGTAATCAAAGTCAAAAACGAAGAAGAAGCCGTGGCCGTGGCCAATGATACGGATTTCGGCCTGGGTGCCAGCGTCTGGACAAATGATTTAAACCGGGGAGAACGAATCGCCCGAGAAATCGAATCCGGCATGGTATTTGTCAACAGCATGACGGCATCCCATCCGGAGCTGCCCTTTGGCGGTGTCAAACGTTCGGGTTACGGTCGCGAGTTGTCCCATTACGGGATTAAGGAATTTATAAATATCAAAACCATCTGTCTCAAATAGAGGATTCTAATGCGTGATCCAATTCGTGTATTGAAGATAAGCCTCATTATTTTATTGATCCTCTCTGGTTTTGGGTTACGCCTTTATTCCCTGTCGGCCGATCCGCCCCATTGGATGTATGTGTTTAATACAGATGAAGGTCACTATTCTTATAATACGCATAATAAATTAAAGTACGGGCAGTGGTTTGTAAATAAGTCCCGGTACGCATTGATCACCCCTCTGTTTTCATTTCTTCAGTACCTTGTCGCCACCACGATAGATACACAGGAGAGCATTATCCGTTACCGGGCCGTAAACGTATTATGCGGCATATTATCCTGTTTTTTAATGGCGCTCATGTTTAGAGAGAAATGGATGCGGACGGCCGTGCTGGTCATTAGCGCCTGGTCGTTCATGGGGGTAACGCATTCACGAATCGGTATACCGGAAATGATGTTGACGGTTTTTTTTCAGGTAACGATTCTGCTGGCATGGCAAGGGCACAAAAGAGACAGCATTCTGCTTATCTTCTTTTCTGGTTTAACGGCCATCGCCGCCATTGGCGTAAAAACAACAGGCGTGCTCATTGTGCCCGCCGTCATTATTGCGCCATTACTCCATCTTTCAGAAAAAAATCGGCTCTGGAAATACGGGGCAGGCCTTTTTACAGGCCTGACCTGCGGGTTAATCATATGGGCAACACTGGTTATTGTTCCCAATTGGAGTTCATGGAATTATATGCAGGAAATGGCCACGCAATATGGAAGGAGTTCCATATCATTTAGCCCTGTATTATTACTCAAATCAATCGGCGGTTTCATTCTTTCGCCGGCGTTACAAACCATTCCGGCGCTCTGGCCCATGGCGCTGTGCTGGTGCTTTTTACTTTATATACCCAAAATCCGGAAACAATCGGCCGATTTCCTGGACACCCTGGTTTTTCTTTGGATTTTTTGTTGTTTTGCGGGCCTGGGGCTTCCCTCATACCAACCGGCGAGATGGCAGTTGCTGATCTTCCCCCCGACCATTTATGCCGGACTCCAGTTTATCCGACTTAACAAAAACGATAAAATCACGTTTTTTTCATTTCTATTAGCCGTCAGTATTTCAATAATGGCTTCTACACTCGTTTCCAAAGTGTTTTTAGCCACAAGCGGTCCCATAAGCCCCCACAGAGGTATTTTCAGCCATAGTGTATTGGCGTTCATTGCCTTTATAGCCGTTTTTGCGACATATTTTCCGGCTAAAAAATTTCATAAAGAAAAATGGAAGGCCGTCGCCCTGGCAGTTATCGTTCTGAACCTGGTTGTACAGATCCAGTTGTTTGCCGCCTATACAGTCCCTTTCTATTCCCACAAAAACCAATGGCACAAAATTTCAGCATATCTCGAAGGGCTTTCACAAAAAGAAAACGCCATTTTTTCAGGTGATCTGGTGGAGAACATAGCCCTGCATGCCGACATTCAGGTGATACCCACTTTCTATTTACTGGAGGGGAAAAATGATGTTTCTCTTAAAAAGCTCTTTAAGGACGTAAAAGAATTACCGACTCATTTCATCATTTCTGAGGGACATATTAAACGTTTCCAGGTTGAAGCGCCCAATTTTATGAAAAGCCTTAAGGTGATTAATCGTTTTCCTCTGGTGATCGGGGGCTATGGGCGAAGGCGTATTTTTATTTTTCAATTCACATCCTACAATTGGCTAAACCAATCCGACCGATTGGAATAGCAGGATGTAATTACAATAAGATCAAACAATATTGTGAAAATCCGGGGCAAAACATCTGTAATGTAGACCGGGAGGCCTTTAAGTCACGACAGGTTTTGCCCTGCCGGGGACAACGATTCCACATGCAGGGTCTGTGTCGGAAAAGCGAATTCCAGCCCCAGTTCATCCACCAGCCGCATGATCTTCAGCATGAAGCTCTGCCTGGCCGCCAGGTATTCGGCC
This sequence comes from Desulfosudaceae bacterium, assembly GCA_963674745.2. Taxonomy (GTDB): domain Bacteria; phylum Desulfobacterota; class Desulfobacteria; order Desulfobacterales; family Desulfosudaceae; genus JBFMDX01. The sequence goes on from CAXXDV010000003.1 coordinate 2,383,560, forward strand.
CAGACCGTTGAAACGGTAAAGCAGTAAATAAACACATCCAGGCTGGACGGTCCGAATTGGTTAAAATAGACCAGGTAATAATCCTGGTCCATGGTTTGATCAGCGGCAATGATGGCCCGGATACCCTCGACCAGCTGCTCCATCTTTTCGGGGCTGGTGCTGTAGGTCACGCCGACATTCATCTTGATGCGGCGTTTTTTCATGCGCGACCAGTTCTCAATGGCTTTAGTCGTCAGCATGGAATTGGGCATGGTGATAAGGCTGTTGGCAAACGTCCGGATGCGGGTGGTTCTCAAGCCCACCTCCTCGACCGTACCCTCGATACCGTCCATTTCAATCCAGTCGCCCACATGAAAAGGGCGGTCAACAAAGATGACCACCGATCCGAAAAAATTGGCCAGTGTGTCCTTGGATGCCAGCGCAATGGCCGCGCCGCCCAGACCCAGGCCGGCAATCAGGCTGGCCACCGAATAGCCCAGGTTCTGCAGAAACAGGACAATACCGACGACGTACAGAAAGGCTTTGCCTGCCTTGTGCACCAGGGGAACCAGCTGATCATCCAGCTTCGAATCCGTGGCATCGGCCTTTGATTTCCAGATCTGGATAAAACCGTCCAGAAGCAGGGCGGCACACCAGACGATAATCAGAACAGAGAAGCCTTTGATCAGCGAATCGCTGAATTTACGGATATCCACCGGCTCGGCGGGCAACGGCAGAATCAGCAATGCCCCGTAAAGGCCTCCCAGAAGACAGGCCCACCCGGCCGGCCGTACAAAGGCGCCGATCAGCATATCATCGACAGCCGTCCGGGTTTTCCCGGCGCCCCTGGCGATACCGTTCAAAATACCGGTCACAATCCATTTGGCCAGAAAGCCGCCTAAAATCATCAGAAAGGCATACACATAAATCTTAAGACTGATCCCGCCGATGGTGAGCGACAAAAACTCGTTAACCTCCGTCATAAGTGTTTTCCTCATGCTTTATTCATCTAAATAGTGTCAGTTGATCCATATCTAGTCCTTATTTTCAAAAATCCGACTTTATCTCAAGGAATAAATGATCGCCTCCGGATTCAAAGGGAACACAGCCATAACCAATTGCGATAAATATTACCAGGGCGTCTCTGAAAATGGCCGTTTATTTCTCCGTACGATTCTCCCCGTAACTGCGGCTAAAAGGTATACCCAGCTTCTTCAGGCGGTTCCGCAACGTGCTGGGGTTGATCCTGAGCATTTCCGCGGCGCCTCCCGGGCCGTGGATGCGGCCTTCAGTTAGGGTTAGGACGCGTCTGATGTGGCGGCTCATGGCTTCATCCAGGCTCAGCACTTCTTCTGCCGGCGCCCCGGAATCCGGCAGCGCCTTTTCCAAAGGCTGTTGGGCGATATTCTGAAAAGAAAGCGGGGCGCCTTTGCTCAGGATCAGTTCCCGTTCGACCACGTTTTCCAGTTCCCGGACATTGCCGGGCCAGGGATAATTTCTCAAACGCTCGAGGGCGTCAGGGGATAAGGTCGAATGGTTTCGGTATTTGAGTTCCCGTGATTTCTTCCCGATAAAATGGTCCACCAGAAGCGGGATATCGACTTTTCTGTCACGTAACGGCGGAATCTTGATGGGAAAAACGTTCAGACGGAACCAGAGGTCATCCCGGAAATTACCGGCCGCCACCAGCTCTTCCAGGTCCCGGTTGGTGGCGGCAATGACACGGATATCAACCGGGATCGATTCGGTGCCGCCGACGCGCTCGATGATTTTGTTTTGAAGTACCCGCAGCAGGCGCACCTGGGCGTGAAGCGGCAGTTCCGCGATTTCATCCAGAAAAATCGTTCCCCCGTGAGCCCGTTCAAAGCGCCCGATTTTCCTGCTGACAGCACCGGTAAAAGCCCCTTTTTCATGGCCGAACAGCTCGCTGTCGATGAGCGAATCCGGGATCGCACCGCAGTTGACCCGGATAAAGGGCCCGTCCTTTCGGGAGGAATGATAATGAATAAAATTGGCGATCAACTCCTTGCCGACACCGGTTTCGCCGAGCAGCATGACCGGGCTTTCCTGGCCGGCAACCAGCCCGGCCATTTCCATCACCCCCTTTAAACCGAAGTTGACGCCGACAATGGTACCGGTCACCGGATGGTGCAATTTCTTCTGAAGCGTTTGCTTTTCTTCTTCTAAAAGATTGTTGAGCCGGACGATTTCCCGGTGCTGCATATGATTGGAAAGGGCGATATAAAAAGGATCATGCAGCATGGAAAACAGCTGCAGGTGATTTTCGTTAAACATGTTGGTCCCCTCATTGCCCAGCGTCGCCATACCGATCGGCATATCCTTATAAACGAGGAGCATCACCAGCGTCGACCAGTCGGCACCGAAGTGTTTAACATAAGCCTCCAGATTGGGGTCAAGTTCCGGCTGATTGATAATGCCAATTCTGGATAATTTCAAAATATCCTCCGACAGAAACCGTTCCTGCCCCCAGGGCATAATCGGCTCGATTCCGCCGACAATGAACCCGTAACTTTCGGCCAGCACCCGGAAGGCTTTAAGGCCCTCCTCCCATTGATAAACAATCATTGCCTGCCCCGGCATGAACCGGCTCAGGTACTGCAGGCAATGGGAAACACCCGTCTGCAGGTCAAGATTACCGCACAACCGCCGGGTGACCTGGCGGAACAACTCATTGGTGTTTTCCACGGGTTCTTTTAATGCCGGCGGTCTTTTTTTCTGCTGGTGGTCTTCAACAATGCGTTCAAAAACCGGTTGAAGCTTTTCCCGTAACCCCCTGAACAGGCGTTCATGCTCTTTGGTAATTTTGTTTGTTCCCTCTGCCGTAAAAAAAATGGTTCCGTAACCGGGAAGGTCCTTGGCGAAATTCAGGTTCAGGGATGACCAGTTAGCGGCTTTACCTCTCTGATAGATATAACGGCCGATCAAATCATCATGCGGTTCATTGATCACATATATTTCCGGTACATACGCCTGTTTAAAAGGTTCCAGAATCACATCCGGCATGTCTTTAAACTGAAAATCCGTTTTTTCAGCACCTGTTTCAGAAACCTGGGCAACCACCCGCATCAGGTTCCGGACCAGGTCAAACCAGACCACATAAATCCGGTCTATGGGAAAAACATGCCTGATGTCATGATAAATATCTTCAAGCGCGGTATAGGGTGTTTCTTCAATAAATTGCGGATGAGAATGATAGGCTGATAAATCCGGTTCCCTGATCATGGCCATACCCCCTGAGAAAATTGCCGTATATGACAATAATAGACTGTTTTGCCATATATGACAACGACAACCTCCCATATCCGGCAAAACTAAAACCGTAAATTATCAACGTATTGAATTTATTATATTAAAAATGTGGCACGATTGTTGCCTTATAAAAACAAATACTTTTTAGATGAAAGTTGGCAAACGGGGAAACCAAAAAGGAGGGTGCAAGGCAATGAAAAAGTTTTTAACTGTTTTAACCGTTGGACTGGTTTTAATCATCGGACTGACCGGCGTTTCCATGGCCGGAGGAAGTAATCCGGACAAGTGCGATACCCGCTATCCTGTTGTTCTGGCCCATGGCATGGGTGTTTCGGCCGAGGTCCTGGGTATCATCGATGCCTGGTGGGGTATTGATGAAGCCCTGAAAGATGAGGGCGCGGCCGTCTTTAAGACCTCTGTCAACGGCGTGGATACCACCGCCAAAAAAGCGGCGGATTTCAAGCGGCAGTTCATGGAGATCCTGGCCGCCACCGGTGCCGAAAAAGCCAATATTATCGGCCATTCCCACGGAACCCTCTATACCCGTTACGCCATCTCCAACCTCGGCCTGGCGCCGTATGTGGCCAGTTACACCGGCTTGTGCGGGCCCCACCGGGGCAGTGCCATTGCCTCGATGATCATGGATGGAATGCCGGACTGGCTGCTCAACGCCGGTGGTGCGGTAATTGATTTTGTATATGCTTTTATTTTCGGCGACACCGACCCCGATGTACTGGGCAATGGCCTTGATCTTTGCCCTGATTTCATGATCAACACCTTCAATCCCAATACCCCGGACATGCCCGGCATTTACTATCAGAGCTGGGCCGCCAAGGCCAAAATATCCTGCCCCAATATCGTTCTGGAACCAACCTGGCTGGCCTTGCTTGTCGCAGAAGGGGCCAATGACGGCCTGGTCAGTGTCAAAAGCGCCAAGTGGGGTAATTTCCGCGGGGTGGAAGATGCCGCCTGGTACAGCCCCGGCTGCGATCACCTCAACATGGTCGATCAGCTGTTCGGCATCACACCGGGATTTGACGCGCCGCAATTTTTCGTAGAAATTGTTGAGGACCTTAAAAACCGCGGCTATTAAATCGGACCTTAAGAGAAGTTATCGCTTCTAAAAAAAACAAATGACAAACAGGGGCAGCCGAAAGGCAGCCCCTGTTTCTTTTTTCCCCCCAATATTTCACCGTTTGTTTTGAGCGCATACGAGCGTTTGTGTTTTTAAAAAACAGCCAATTATTATTTTAACCTTTTATGTTTTAGGGTTATATTTATCCATGTCGAAAAATTTCATGAGATCTCCGGGCAGAATCATCTTCACCTTTGTTGGTCTGATGATACTCGGCCTGCTGGTTGTGCTGTTTTTACGGCAGCCGGCCCCCGAGCCCTCCGAGTATCTGTTTGACTATACCATCGGCCCGGCCATTGACCGGATCAAGGAATCAAAAGCGCATATAGCGGCCATAAAAACACAGGCTCAGAAAAATGACGGCGCCGATGAAACAAGCGATGCGGCTGTCAGCCCGACTGAAAACCCGTCTTTGTTCAGGGACCTTTTTTCACAAATGATCGTGGGATCGGGAACCACCCTCCACTATTTTACCTGGCTGGGGCATGAATACCGTCACGCCGCCTCCCGCGAAGATCACCTGGCTCAGGTCAGAGAGCGCATTTTCTCCCAGTTCCCTCCCGACGAGGCCGGCCAGTTGTTCGCCAGATATAAGCAATACCTGGACTGTGAAATCGCTGTCGCTGATTTGGTCACCAGGTTCGGGCCGGTCACATCGACGGAAAAGGGCCTGGCACTGTTAAGAGAAGTTCAGGAATTCCGACGGGATTACCTTGGCCGGGAACTGGCCGACAATCTATTCGGAGAACGGGTTAAAGAAAAGGAATACAGCGTCCGCCGGACTGCCATTATTAACGACAGCAGCCTGTATGCCGAAGAAAAACAGGAACAGCTGGATCGGCTGACGCAGGACATGTGGGGCGAATCCGACGCACTTGAATCGTCCTTTCACAAAACAAACGCCTATACCAGATACCGGGAGGCGTTGGCCATCAATCAAAAAGACCTGGATGAGATTGACGGAGAAGCCGACCGCCAGGCGGCGATTGACGACATCCGCCATCAGTACCTGTCGCCGGATGCCATAGAGCGCATACAAGCCATGGAGCGGCAGCAGACGGAACAACAGCAGCAAGAGCAGGCTTATCATGCGGCTGAAGAGCGGATCAGCGAAGACACAACCCTTTCTGAAGAAGACAAAGCCGAGCAGATCGACCGTCTTCGACAGGAGATGCTCGGCGACCAGGCCGAGGCCATGAAAAGAAGAGAAACCATTGAAAGTACCAGGCAGAAACGGTTAAGAGAACTCGAATCAGCGTCCGATCCCGGCCCTTAAAAAACAAGCCCCCAGCACAGCCAGCAGAAAAAAGAAAAGCCAGTCGCCCCACCTCGTGTAGACCGTCATTCCCGTTAAACGTGAAAACGTTCCGGATATACGCCGGGGAACAAACAGGTCGCTTGCGGCCGACAGGCTTCCGTCCGGCGCGATCACGGCGGAAATACCGCTATTTGAGGCCCGGAGGAGCCACCGCCCGTTCTCCACGGCCCGGGCCCGGGCTGCCTGCAAATGGGCGTGCGGCATGGTTGAATCGCCGAACCAGGAATCGTTGGACACATTGACCAGGAACCCGGCACCCTGTTTCACGGATCGTCGGATATATTGCGGGTAAAGAATTTCAAAACAGACGGATATCCCCGCCCTGCCGTGAGGCGTCATCAGGCAGGCCGGGTTCGCGCCCGGCAGAAACCGGTCAGGGGCGTTGTAAAAACGAAACAGGGGCCCCATAACCGGTGACCTTTCCGAGTACGGCAGCAGGATATGTTTGTCATATCTTTGTAAGGGCTGACCGGCCCCTATCAGGTAAACAGAATTGTATACGCCCTTCTGTTCCCCGTCCTGGTTCAGACCGCCGGCTATCAGCAGGTTCTTTTCCCCCAACATCCGTGACAGATCCGCGAAAAACGGACCGGTCAGGGCTTGGGTATGGTTGAGCACGGTTTCCGGCCAGACAATGACACGGCCCTGCTCAGATGCCGGCGATGAACCGCTGAGTTCAATATACGTTTTAAGCCGTTGATAAAAGCCAAGCCCGCCCCAGCGGTCCTCAGGTGAGAAATTGCCCTGAACAATAACGGCCTTCACACCCTTTTCGGCTGAAACCAGGGCAGGCATTTGATGGCGTCGGACAGAGCCATAACACACGGGCAGTATAATGATCAGGCCCAGCAAAATCAACGCTGCCCTGTACATGCCTGCATCTTGATTTCGTCGGGAGCGCTGATCTGTTTTGGAGCGGTTTTCGATCAGAAAGACCAGCAGGGCGTTGAACATCACCACCCCAAAAGTCACCAGACGCACGCTCCCGAGATCGGCCACCTGAAAATAGGCGGGCCAGTTTACCAGGGCATAGCCCATGTCACCCCAGGGAATTAATACGGGAATCATGCCTTTTGCATAATCACCCATCACCCAGAGAGACGGCACCACCAGGGCATAAAAAAAAAGGCCCCGGTTGTTAAGAAACCGGTAAAAAACAGCAACCAGCAGGTGAATAATCCAGACCGGCAGCATCAGGGCCAGGCAGTAAAAAACCACCGCCGTAATTAAAGGAAGCTGATAATGCCCCACCAGCGCATTAAACACCCAGTAGCCCATACTGGAAGAAACGATAATCGAAAACAGGGTAATATGAACAATCGCGGCCGTCCATGTCTTTGCCCGGTCAAGAGACAGAAACAATGGGAACAGCGCCGCAAAAGAAATCCACCATAATGGATTTACAGAAAAGGTCAGGCCATACAGTATGCCGGACAGGGATGCCAGAAGCATTATCTTCAGGTCCTCTTTGAGAAGAGGTTAACAACCGGCGGAAGCCCCCGTAAAACCCTTCCGGGAGGCAGGTCCGGGTTTTTCCGGCGCCATGAAATTTTCAGCCTGCGACTATACTTACATACAAAATATTTTTCAGGGTGACAACCGGAAGGAATGAAATGAGCAGGAGGAAAACAAATTACGGTCTTGAACGCATCGCCATAAAGTTCTTCACAATTTCAGTCATGGTTTGCGCAAGTGGCCCGAGTTCGTCTTTTTTGACCTTGTCCAGCGTGTCCTGTTCATCAAGCAGGTAATACGGATTGCTGATCCATGAGATGACGGGGATCCGGGGCAGACCGACGGCCTCGGCGCCGGCGACATAACCGCCCACATCTGAAAAAGGAATCCAGTAATACGCAGGTAGGGAAACCGCCCGTTTGGCCGGTTTCCTGTCCATGGCCTTTGATAAGGCGGCCACCACCCTGGGGTTTTCTTCGGTCCATATGATAGAGGGGGCGACCAGCCCGGTCTCTTTATATTCTCCCCGGTCCTCGACAACCTCTTTGGCGGCCATATGCTCAAGGTTCATCACCACCCAGGTGTTTTTCATGATTTCGGGGTGATCATAAGCGAAAGAATAGCCACCCCATCCGGAATACAGGTGCCCGGCCGCAGCCACAAACACGAGCGTCTTGGGCCTTTTGTACTGCGGCACCTGGGCCCAGGCCCAGGCCTGTGAAAACACCTGCGTAATGCCGGTGGCGTCTTCCGTAGCGCCCCGAAAGGCGCTGTCCTGATGACTGCAGATAATTATAGTATCATCCGATTGCCCGGGCAGAACACCCCAGACATTGCGCATATAACCGGGATCTATGGTTCCGGTTAAAACCAGCCTGGCGGTTTTTTTCTGCATGGCCAGGCGGCGCATCTTGATGGCATCGTACTTTCCGACCCATACCGCAGGAAGCGGTTTCATTGTATCGTCATAACCCGCATACTGGGAATTATACTTGGATGGTTTGTTGGCCAGCAGCAGGACCACCCCTTTTGCCCCGTGTTCAACGGCCGAGTCATAGACACTCCAGAGGCTCTTTATCGGAATTTCCGACCCCGCGGGGGCCCATCCCGGTTCCTCTGCCCAGAGATTCGTGTAGATAAACGTTAAAAACTGGCCGGTAAAAAAATTGATGGTATTTCCCGGATCTGAAATAAAAAAGTTGGAGTTGGGGATGCTCAGCAAGGCGCCGCTGGGCAGGTAGGGCAGAAGCACCTCCACAACAGCGATTTTACCGTTGACGTCCACCCTGTCAAAATCTCCCGGCAGCCCCAGCCCCACATAGGCCAATGGCGCCGTTACGCCGGCCGTATCCGTGAAGCCGGTATTCAGATAGAAAAAACAGGGGATGTCATCCCCGTCGACCGTCAGGGACCAGGATGAGGGCTTCCAGGCATCAATATCGATCGATTGCATACTGACATTTTCAAGACCGAATTCCGTAAATTTGTCGGCAATCCATTGCTCTGCCGCATGGCCGCCCGGGCTGCCGGGGCGGCGATTTTCCCACTGGCACAAACCCTCGATCCAGGAATAAATCTGCCCATTGTCCGGCGTGGGAACCGTCTCCCGGAAACGGGGTATAAAGATTTTCATCAGGGCCGCGGACAGCTTTATCCTGGGGACATCGATCCAGGTGCCGATAAAGTGCGTCGCCATATCGACCAGGCCGTTCACCACACCCTCATTTCCCTGAACCAGCGCATCAAGATCGGCCTCGGCCTGGTTCTCCATCTCCTGGGTGACGGCAATTGTTCCTTGGGCCCGCACAGCCGAGGGCATGTCAGAACAGATCAAAAGAATGCCCGGCAGCAGAACCACGGTGATAAGTAAGCGAAAAAATTTGTGATTAAAAAAATCCGGCTTCATGTCCCCTCCCCTTTTATGTACTTATTGAAAAAACTTTACAGCAGGATCCGGCCTCTTGTCACCTCGTATTAAGAAAAAAAGCGGCGCCCGGCGGAAAAACCATTTTTATAATAAAAACAATTATTAACAATGAAATTAACGCCGCAGCGGACAACCCATCCGGCGTTTTCCTCAGGTTTTGAATTGTGACCTGATTTTAGATTCAACTTGTGGCAGGAACCAAAATCTGCATAAAATAAAAAAAGCAGGCATGATTGCTGATCAAAAAGCCAGGGGGTCGGAAAATGGGGAAAAGCGAATACATCAAACCACGCAAAAAGCCGATTCAAAAAAGATCCAAAGAAACGGTCGACGCCATTTATGAGGCCGCTCTGCAGCTTTTCACCACCCGGGGTTACAGGGAGACAACAACCGATAAAATCGCCGAACGGGCGGGGGTGTCTATCGGGACCCTGTACCAGTATTTTCCCAACAAGGAATCGATCCTCGTTGACATGTGGGAGCAGGTGTTTGATGCGGTTGTTATCGGCGGCACCACCCTCTCGCTTTCCAGGCCCGAAATCGTGGATGAAATGGAAAAGGCGCATGAGTCCGACCTGTCCGATGCCCTTGCGTCCCACCCGTTCCAGTGCGACGGAATCAACTACATGGAAGGCATTACCGGCCTGTATTCGGGTGACCTGAGCGGTACTGTGGGGGGATCGTTTTTCAACATAAAACACGAATTCAAGGTTCACAGCACCTGGGTCTTTGATGTGGGGAAAGAGCACCTGAAGCTTGATATCGAAGATTTACCGATACTCAATAAAATATCGGGAAAAGGAACGGTCGATCCCCGGACCGGCCTGTCCAGGATGGTTTTCAAAGTGCCCATTCTGGGAAAAATGCCGGGAACCGGCCGGATTGACGGCGATAAGAACATGTCTTTTCATATTTCCCGGGTTGACTTTTTATGGTCCGGGCACCTGGCGGAAGACGGTTCCGTCACAGGCACCTGGGGATTTGACTTCACTTTTGTTTTCGCCAGAATGTACGCCAAAGGGAACATGGCCGGGGCGCTGCTTGATCAGTCAATTGAGAATATAGCTCTGGAATCGGCTTAGTACAGCAAGCCTTGTCATGCCCCGTCAGGATTATCCTTTAGAGATACCCGTTACATGCCTCTGCGGTATTTTCCCCCAACCTCATACAAGGCGCCGGTAATCTGGCCCAAAGAGCAGCAGCGGACGGTATTCATCAACTCGGCAAAAATATTTTCACCGGCCAGAACGGTTTTCTTAAGCTGATCCAACGCCTGCGGGGCCTGATCTTTATGCCGCTGCTGAAAATCCTGCAGGCGATCCAGCTGGGACTGTTTTTCTTCTTCGGTGGCCCGGGCCAGTTCCAGATCAGCCGTTTCTTCGGCCGATCCGTCGGGATTGACAAAGGTATTGACGCCGACGATGGGATGCTCACCGGTATGTTTACGGTATTCGTAATAAATGGATTCTTCCTGGATGCGGGACCGCTGGTACCCGGTTTCCATGGCACCCAGTACGCCCCCACGTGAGGTGATGCGGTCAAACTCGGCCAGCACTGCTTCTTCGACCAGGTCGGTCAGCTCTTCGGCAATAAAACTGCCCTGGAGCGGATTTTCGTTTTTGGCCAGCCCCCACTCTTTGTTGATAATCTGCTGAATGGCCAGGGCCCGGCGCACGGATTCCGTGCTGGGCGTGGTAATGGCCTCGTCATAGGCATTGGTGTGCAGGCTGTTGCAGTTGTCATACACGGCACACAGGGCCTGCAGGGTGGTGCGGATATCGTTGAACTGGATATCCTGCATGTGCAAAGAGCGGCCCGAGGTCTGAATGTGATATTTGAGCATCTGGGAGCGCGGCGAACCCTTGTATTTTTCCCGAAGGGCAACAGCCCAGATACGCCGGGCCACCCGGCCGATGACCGTGTATTCCGGATCCATGCCGTTGGAAAAGAAAAAGGAAAAGTTGGGCGCGAAACTGTCCAGGGGCATCCCCCGGGACAGGTAATATTCCAGGTAGGTAAAGCCATTGGCCAGGGTCAGGGCCAGCTGGGTAATGGGATTGGCCCCGGCTTCGGCAATATGGTAGCCGGAAATGGACACGGAATAAAAATTGCGCACGTTGTTGTTAATAAAAAAGTCCTGGATATCGCCCATCATTTTCAGGGCAAACTCGATGGAAAAAATACAGGTATTCTGCCCCTGGTCTTCTTTTAAGATATCGGCCTGAACCGTCCCCCGGATATTGGCCAGCACGTCCGCCCGGACCGACGCCAGCTCTTCGCCGGTCAGCTGGCGCTTCTTTTCTTGCGCCAGTTTCTCCGCCTGCTGATCAATAGCGGCATTTAAAAACATGGCCAGCATGATCGGGGCCGGGCCGTTGATGGTCATGGACACCGAGTTGTTGGGCGCGCACAGATCAAAACCGCCGTAGAGGACTTTCACATCATCCAGGGTGCAGACGCTGACGCCGGAGGTACCGATCTTGCCGTAGATGTCCGGCCGGGTATCCGGGTCGTATCCGTATAGGGTAACCGAATCAAAAGCCGTGGACAACCGTTTGGCTGCCGAGTCCGCGGACAAAAGTTTAAACCGGCGGTTGGTCCTGGCCGGGTCACCCTCGCCGGCAAACATGCGGGTGGGGTCCTCGCCCACCCGTTTTAACGGGAAAACCCCGGCGGTATAAGGGAAAAACCCCGGCAGGTTTTCCCGGCGCAGCCAGGTATAGGTCTGGCCGGGATCGCTGTAGTCCGGCAGAGACAGCTTGGAAATCCGGGTGCCGGACAACGACCGGGTGGACAGGGGCAGGCGGATCTCGTTGTCCCTGACCTTGTAAACCAGTTCATCACCACCGTAGGATTGACATGCCGTTTTCCACTGTTCCAGTGTTTTCCGGGTATCCTCATCAACCGACTGCCGGGCGGCATCCAGCAGGCTGTCCAGTTCCGAATCCGTGGCATCGATGCCGTTTTGGGCCAGCGCCTGTTTCGTTTCCACCAGGTGCCATTCCCGACGCAAAGCATCGGCCTGCTGTCCGGTCTGGTGATGATAGTTGCGAATGGTATCGGCAATCTCCGACAGGTAACGAACGCGTTCGGTGGGGATGATAATCGAGCGGGCAGAAGAAGCATTGGTTTCCGGGCAGGCCAGAGAGGTTTCGAACCCCACGCCGGTCTTTTCCCGGACTGTATCAAGCAGCCTGTGATACAGGGCAGTCACCCCATCGTCATTGAACTTGGAAGCAATCGTACCGAAAGCCGGCATCTGCTCGGGCGGGGTATCAAAGGCTTTCCGGTTGCGTTGCATCTGCTTGCGCACATCCCGCAAGGCGTCTTCCGAGCCCTGTTTTTCAAATTTATTGACCACCACAATATCGGCAAAATCGAGCATGTCGATTTTTTCCAGCTGGGATGCCGCCCCGAACTCGCTGGTCATGACATAAACACAGACATCGGCCAGATCGACGATATTGGAATCCCCCTGGCCGATGCCGGCTGTTTCCACAATGACCAGGTCATACCCGGCCGCTTTTACCGCCGCGATGGTCTCGGGCATGGCCGACGGAATTTCCGAATGCGAACGCCGGGTGGCCAGGCTCCGCATATACACCCGGGGGCTGTCGATGGCATTCATGCGAATGCGGTCGCCCAGCAGAGCCCCCCCGGTTTTGCGCCGGGAAGGATCGGCGCAGATGACCGCCAGGTGGGTATCGCCGGGGTCCATTAGAAAACGCAGAATCAATTCATCGGTCAGCGATGATTTACCGGCCCCGCCGGTACCTGTCACGCCGATGACCGGCACTACCCGGTCACCGGTTTTTTCAGCAAGCGCCCGGCGGATTTTTTCGATGGACCCGTCTCCCGCTTCTTCGGCCTCCCGTACCTGTGAAATCAGGCGGGCCACGGCAACCACGTTTTCCGTCGACAGGCTGTCCACTTCAACCGGATGGTCCCCGACCGTTGAAAAATCCATGGTCTCTACCATATTATTGATAATTCCCTGCAAGCCCAAGCGGGCACCGTCATCCGGCGAATATATTTTGGTCACGCCGCAGCACTCCAGTTCCCGGATCTCCTGCGGTACGATGACCCCGCCACCGCCGCCGAACACTTTGATGTGAGGCGCGCCATGGTCCTTGAGCAGTTCAATGATATACTTGAAAAATTCCATGTGACCGCCCTGGTAGCTGGATACCGCAATACCCTGGGCGTCTTCTTCCACGGCCGCCCGGACAATTTCCACTGCCGACCGGTTATGGCCGAGGTGGATGACTTCCACCCCGGTGTCCTGAAGAATGCGTCGCATGATGTTGATGGAGGCGTCATGGCCGTCAAACAGGGATGTGGCGGTGACGACCCGGATGTGGTGTCTGGGCTGATAGGTTTCTGTCTGCTGCATTTCTGATCCTCTTTTTTTGGGTAGCTGAATATTTAATATAGTTTTAATTCTATTTTATTCCGTCTCCTGTAAATGCCCCCAGGATGTTTTCCGTCTGAAAAGCGATATATTCTTCCAGGGTGTAGTGCCGGCGGTAAAACCAGCGGCGGAACGCCCAGGCATGGCCCATCACCGCGATGTTGTGAGCCACCAGGTCAATACGGCGGCTGTCAACGCCCTTGACTTCACCGGCGGCCACGATCTTTTCCAGCAGGGCCTTGAAGATGCCGGTCACCCGGGTCTCGTTTTCCAGCACCCGGGTCATCCATTTTTGCGGCAGAAACTGGGTCACCTGGTAAATCAGCAGAATATGATCGCTCATCCGGTCGCAGGCGGTAAAATAGCCGCGCACGGCCTGGCGAACGGTTTCTAAAACCGGTTGGTGGTGTGACAGCACCTCGTCCACATACCGTTCCATCTCGGCATGGATGGCGTCACACACCAGGTAGAGGATATCCTCCTTGGTAGAGACGTATTCATACAAACTGCCGATGGACATGCCCGTAGCCCGGGCGATCTGACGGGTGGTGGTCTTGTGAAAGCCGTTGGCCACGAACAGGGCCACCGAGGCATCCACAATCTGCCGCCGGCGCCTGTTGACCAGGTCCTTGTCCTTTACCTCGGTCGGCACTTCGTGTCTGTTTTTGGGGCTTTCCGCCATTATCATTCCAGCTTTTTAAACGTTAATCACGCTCGCAGGCGATACATCCGCCGGGCCAAAATTCACCACACAACAAAACTGAGCGAGCGCTCAGTCATATGTACAACAAACGTGACTCTCGAGTCAATAAAAATTTGCCTTTTTCATGTCGGATTTTTTTTAATGCCGCCAACCCGAGGATTCTACCTTTCGGACGAATTATAATGGCTTCCCCGATAAAAGGACACCCACAGGGGGTGCCCCTACGAGCCTCGGAGGACGTTCATACATATTGTAGGGGCAGGCCCCCGTGCCTGCCCTGATGAAGGGCAACCATGGGGGTCTGCCTCTGCGGGTCGTGGACGGCGTCCATGAAATCGGAATAAAAGGAGGTTTTTTGAAGTGCCCTACAACATAAGGCTGATGCTGGCCACGGCCTGAAGATAGATTTTCTGTTCAACGTAGCTTTTGCCGGGATTACCGGTGATGGCCAGGTCAAATTTGAAATGACTGAAGACGAACCCGGCCCCGATGGTTGCACCGAACTTGGGGCTTGGCAGATCGTTTCGGATATTGCCCAGGGATGTGGTCCGGGCAATCACCGGAATGATCAGCGCGGCCCGCAGAAACGTATGGTCCAGGACCTGCTTTTCCATCCCTGCCCGGATCATCCAGAATTCAATTTTCTTTTTCTCTTGTCCGCCGAAATGGCCGTAAATAAATTCCTGGTCACACGTGAACAGCCAGGTGTCTTGTTGCACAGCCACTGCCAGGGTGGTAATCAGCGGCATGGAAAACCGGGTCTGGGAATTTTTTTCGGTTTTTGTCCGTTCATATCCGGATTTATGCAGATCAACCAGATTTTTGGTCATCAGGCCGATGGTGATGTCGGGGGTTGCCTGCCAGAGAAGGCCGGCATCCAGGGTAGTATAGTCCAGACCGACCTGCCGTAAATCCTCATACGGGCGCCCGGCCCGGCAGAAATCGGTCTGTCATTTCACCTTGACAAATGAGACGCCCCAGGCGAGGCGGTCATAATACGGCAACCGGCCGGCAACAGAAAACCGGTAATCGAATGTGTCTGATTTTATTTGTCCGGAATAGGTCTCATCGACATCGATCATGCTCAAATCCAGCAGGTGGGCGGGATAACCGCTCCAGTCCTCCTGCCCGCTGTCGCCGTCAAAATGCAGCCGCACAAACCGTCCCACGCCAAAGGTCAACGGGAAATCTTCCCCCGGACGGACGACCAGGCTGAAGGCCTCATCCGTATCCGGACAGCCGGCTGACACAAAAAGCTGGCTGGTCTTCATGCGGGCCATGCCGGCCGGGTTCCAGAACAGGGCCGAACCGTCATCGGCCACGGCCGAAAAAGCCCCGCCCAAACCGATGGCCCGGGCCCCCACCCCAAGCCCCAGGTCAGACCCGGACAAGGCGTCAAAGTCCACATCATCGGCCATGACCGGACCGGCCAGAAGACACAAGACTACAATTGTTTTTAAAAGAATTGAATCGGGCATTTAAGAAGGCCCTTTGTATAAGGGACCCAGCCTGCCGCCGTTCAGCACGCCGGCTTTTTATAATCAATCAATGAAGAAGAGGATTTTCCTTACTGGGTTTTATCCGGTTTTCTGGCCAGCATGATGAGTTTTTTACCGAACAGCAATTGAGGGCTCAGCACCTGGCGCATTATGGTTTTTGCTGCTTCTTTGGAAAGTTCTTTCTTTTTTTTACGGTAAAGCACCCGCCTCGTGGAAATCCAGGCCAAAGGATATAAAAAAGGGGCCAGCAACAGTGAATTAATGGAATATCTGGTCGTATCAACCGCGACGACCTCAAGCCCGACGTATTCCAGATAGCAACGAAGCTGAAAGGCGTTGATTAAAAATATGTGGCCGAAGTATACCCCTTCCGAGTCATGGTCTTGATTTACCGTGTCGTTCCCGCAACTGGCGGTTGCGACAACCGGAATACTGTTTCTACGGGCGCTCCCGGTCAATAACAGAGACAGTCTTCCTTCCAGATGGAGCGTATTCGGGGTGGTGACAACCAGTAATCCGCCCGGCTTCAGCGTGCGTGCCATATCCCTTAAAGAGGCGACCTGCGCGTCCAGGTGTTCAATACCCTCCGAGAACAGAATGCCGTCAAATTTCTCATCGTCGAATGGCAGCGATTTTTCAAGGTTTATTTTTTGTATCTTAATGCCTTTGCCATGTATGTTTTCAGGAAACAGATCGCCGGCGATGACGTCAAACCCGGAAGCGACCAGACTTCGTGAATTTACGCCGTCACCCGCCGGCAGATCAAGCACAAGACCATCACGCAGATATTTTTTAAACCAGCTGCCCACATCATCATGGATGTGACGACTCCTGAATAATCGCTTGATCAGACTCATCCGGTTTCTTTCTCTCCAGCATTCACTTACAATAAAATAACAAAATAAACGAAAAAACGTGCTTATTATAGGCGGTATGTATAACAAGACTGCAATTGAAGTGTCAATAGGTTAATGGGGACGCCCTTTATATTTTTATATTTAATAATTCAGACAATACAAACCGCTCCTCACAAACGATTCTCTCCCCTTTTCTAACCGCCAGACTCACTGTCGGCACGGCAATTTTAAGGCCGTCAGCGACTTCCGTCATCGACATGCCCAGTTCTCGCACGCTCCAGTAGCAAACCAGCGCCCGGCCCTTTACGACGATCCTCTCCTTGGACGGCCCGACCAGGGACCGGCCGGGTATCAGGAGCAATTCTGAAACTGCCGCAACGATATCCTTCATCTGAATCCCATTGACGACCATACGGTATCGGTTGTCCATTACTTCCCGGGCGTCTGCCAAAACCGTATTGACGAAATCCCCGTCGCCCAGGATGCGCTCATCGCTCTTTTGAAAGGTACCTGCTTTACGCTGGGAACGGACGGCTGCCCAGCCACCGGCACTGCGCAACAGGCCACCGCCGATAAGCGCCGGTTGTTTGCCCAGTTCCAGGCCTTTAACGACATGTTCCCGATATCGCTTTCGCGCCGTCGCCTGTCGATCACCAAAGTAAGTCAACACCGCTTTTGTGGCCTGCCAGTCATTTTCGTTTTTCCCCAGAATATAACTATGACCGGCAAAACGATATTTATCCAGCGCGGCCATGTCTTTAACCAGCCTGGCTCGCAAAGGATTTAAATGGATGTATCGTACCAGTTCTTTTAAGTAGACGTCTTCCTGACAAAGAATTGATTTATACCGGTTCTGGAACAAATGTCCGCTTCTGCGATGACGACGGTTGTGACTGACGGCATAGCCTGTCAGCAAACGCCGCATGACCGAAGAGATCGGCACACTGCCGGTTTTTAACAATAAATGAAAATGGTTGGGAATCAATGCCCAGGCAAAACATTGGGTCTGAGTTTCTTGAACCAGTTCACCAAGACGCTCTATAAAGTTTTCCCGGTCCTCATCGTCCCGGAAAATTCTGCCGCGCTCGATTCCTCTGGCAATGATGTGGTGCACCGCACCCGGTGCGTCTATCCTGGCTTGTCTGGGCATATATTATTCGTATCAGACATTGCATCACCTGTAAATATAAAAATATAAAGGGCGTCCCTAACTTACCCGGCTTAGCCAGCAAAATTCATATTGAATAATTATTTTCGGTTATGATATTCTTATAATTATCATTGAGATCAAAGGGAGCAAAAATAAAAATTATAGGAGTCAGATAAAAATGCCGCAAACAGTCGAAGAAATAACAAAAGCGATCATCAGCCTATCAAAGGAAGATTTGGCAAGGCTCCGGAGATGGTACGATGAATTTGAAGCAAGACAATGGGATCAGAAATTTGAAGCAGACGCCAAATCCGGAAAGCTGGATCGGTTAGCGGAAAAGGCGATCAATGACTTTAAATCCGGGCAATGCAGCCAAATATGAAACATTTTGCCAACGCAGATTTTTGGGCATGCTATAAAAAATTACCCTTATCCATCCAGGAACTCTCCGATAAAAACTTCAAACTCCTGAAAGAAGACTCAAACCATCCTTCGCTGCACCTCAAAAAGGTCAGTCGTTTTTGGTCTGTGAGAATTGGAATCAAGTACCGAGCACTGGCCGTAGAGATAAACGAAGGGCTCATCTGGTTTTGGATCGGAACTCACGCCGAATACGACAAACTCATATCATCTTAACCACGACTTAAGACAACAAAGCCCGTACCCTACTTATTCCCCTACCACACAGGAAAAGAACAAATTTATAGGAAGGGCGCCCCCAAAACGTCCTATTTTCCGTTATAGATTTCTGCAATTTTTTCAACTTCAGGCCGCTCGAAAAGCCTGCCGTTTACATCCATGATCGGGTATTTATACACCATTGTATTTAATCCTGCCGTTTCCATCCTGGGCAGCACTTCATCAAGGACTTCCTTTTCTTTTATATTCTCATAATAATAAGGGATATCCCGTTCTTCCAGATCGCGTTCCATCTTCTGGCACCATCCACAGGCAGGGTTTCCGTACAGAATCACATACGGTTCATCATACAACGGTTCCAGCTTATTGCCCGCAAACTGTTGATACCCGAAATAACAAAGCACAGCCGCTGCTGCTACAAACAAAAGCTTATTCATGCTCCCCCCCATTCAAAACACTTTTACGTAATATGCAAAATCATAGCTGCTTTCGAAAAATATATGTGAACCGCTCTGGCAGGTTTATCGTTTAAAAAATTTTACGAAAAATCATAAGTGGCAGCAAAGCCATGGAATCATCAGGGGTTGAAAAACATCAAATATAAAAATATAAAGGGCGTCCCCTATTTGTCCATAGCCTCATTGGCCATACCCAATTTATTGTATAACAATATCAGGTTTTTACGTTTATCGTTGTTTTCAGGGTCTCTTTTTAAAACATCTTTGTAACACTCAATTGCCAACCCAATATTTCCCATTTTTTCGTATACAGAAGCCAGCACACCATAGCTATTCAAATAATCGGGCTCAAATTGAATTGCTTGTTTCAAATGCGCTTCTGATTCTATAAGGTTACCGTTATTATAATAATAGGTTCCCAAGAAATAATGGGCCATTCCATTCTTATTATCTAGCCTAATGCTAATCATTAACTCTTCAATTTGTAGTTTCTCTAAATCTTGCATTAAACTCAAATTATCACTAACTTCAACCTCCTTATTGTTTTCATTCTTTCCTTTTGAGAAAAAATCATAGAGTTTCAATGCTCTGTTTTTATCGAAAAGCTCTAAATGCTTATAAAAATAAGCAAGGCTTAGATTGTAATGAACGATAGCCACCTCAGGATTTATTGTAATTGCCTTTTCATAGACTTCTATCGCACGATCCCATAATCCCTGATGAACAAAATCATTCCCTTGATTAAGTAATGCTTCGAACTCATCAGGTGCTGCGTTTAAGCTGGATAGGAAAAAAACAAAAAAGTATAGTATAAAAATACAAAATATTCTCATTTCTTTACCTCTTTTAAACTTGAAAGAATAACAGAATCCCAAGGATCCAAACAATTATTTAACTTCGTTTATTACTCTAAAGTTAAAGGGTTACAACAATCTTTTCGACCTTTAAGTGTTATTTTTTCACATGTTAAATGAGAGCTATGAATATTCTCTTCTCCAGCGGTAACTGTAACATCATGAGGAAATGGCCATGGATCATAACAAATAGTTCCAGGTTTTAGAACCCCACATTCTATTTTTCTTTCTTCCTTATAAATTAAATCCATTGCTTCAGCAGAAGAACTTGTATCCGCAGAATACTTCGTGAAAAATATGATTATGTCAAGACCGTCACCAGGTTGAGCCGTTGGCGTAGAGTCAGCCAAGCCATTGAAATCTTTTGAATTATGTGGGTTATTAGACACATATGCATAAGAATTAGTCTTTACTTTGATGACAGAATTAATAATTCTTTGTGTGTAGATCGGATCAACCCTCAGATACCTTCCAACACCCGCATTATAGTATCTATGGTAATTATAATGCAACCCCGTCTCTTCATCATAGTATTGGCCCGGATATACTTTGATGCAGGTTACCTCCCGAAGACCTGTTTTTTACCCCCCTTGTTTTGTTGGTTGTTGGAAATAAAACTGTTCTTTATGGGTTAAAGGGAAAGGGGGTTAAAAGATGCAGAAGCGTATCCATTCTATATGGTCGTTGGGCAAAAAACCGTCACCCACCAACACAAACAAAACAATTTCTTCTTTTTATATCAAAAATATATCTTGAAATATAAAAATATAAAGGGCGTCCCTAAGTCCTATATCAGGCCCCGGAGTGGAAATTTGCTCAGAGTGCGTAGAGATCTGCAGTGAAATCGTTCAAGACCACAGGGAACCTAAACCGTAACATGTGGCTGTCGTGCAAGAAAACCGTCACCCACTAACACACAAGAAACGCATAAAAGCATAGACGTCCACTATTCGTTCCCCAACTTGTTGGCTTGGTCCGACCCCGGTTCCGGTTGGTAATCTCGGACTGGCCAAACATATTGTTCCTCATTAATTTCGACTACATTGCTTTCCCCTCCAAACATCCTTACGGTCCATGCTTCCAATCTTATGCCTCCCCCATTTATTGGTTTTAAAAATCTAAAGGACGTGCTTGTCCAGTAACTGCCATCGGGTTCTAATAGAAATGGATCACCTGCTGACCATTTAGAGGTTCCAGATGTATCGGAAAGACAAGGTGAGTGATATGCCATGTTTCTCAAACTTTCCAGTTCAAAAAGATTCGGGAGCCTCCAATCCCCAGTTTTCGATTGATCTGTCAAGCCGCACTGACCGCTCTGAAGCGATTTACAAAAATCGACAGCTTCATTCCATGGAGCTGGCCCTGTTTCACCTTTTGCAGATCGATAGTTGGCTCTTTTTAACCATACCAACCCTGTCAAATTATCAGTTACTGTGCCATTTGAGTTATCCGTAAACCGAGGAAACGGCAATCCCATGCCCTTCTTTTCATCCCCATCATCACCAGTTCTGTATTTGATTTTCTGCCCTGTCCGCTGAATGGATATAATTGAAGCGATATTGGATTCTTTATCACGAACAGGCCAAGCTAGACGATGAATACCTTTGTCGAGTGCATTTACGCTTCCTTTAGATATAAAAACATCCCAAGCGCAAGATGGGTCATGCGAACTTGTAGTGCTTGACCAATAGCCACCAGATAATAGAAAAAACGGATCGCCTTTTTGCCATTGAGAAGTTCCAGACGTATCGGAAAGACTAGGGTCGAGATATGCCATATCCCGCAAACTCTCCAATTCAAAAAGATTCGGGAGCCTCCAATCCCCAGCTTTCGATTGATCTGTCAAGCCGCACTGATTGCTCTGAAGGGATTTACAAAAATCGACAGCCTCATTCCATGTCACCCGGCCTTTTTCACCTGTTGTAGATCGATAGTTAGCCTCTTTCAACCAAACCAACCCGGTTAAAATATCTGTAATGGTTCCATTTGAATTGTCTGTAAATCGGGGGGAAGGCCATACAATACCTTTTTTTTCATCCCCATCATCACCAGTTCTGTATTTGATTTTCTGCCCTGTCCTTTGAATGGATCTGATTAAAGCAACATTGGACTTCTTTTTAAGATTACTATCTAAAGATTGAATATTGACTGAGTATAGCTGTTTAGAGATTGCGAACCCCGTCAAATCATTCCAGGCGGCCCAAATTACGATTGTTAAGGCAATAACCAACATAGATCTCTTTAACAAAAAAGAGAAAGCTTTTTGAAACATTTTCGACAATTGATTCTCTATGCTCCTGTTGTCTATTTACAAGATATATGTTCTTCTTCTCCACAATAGGGCGACAAAAATGTTTTCTGCATCCATTTACCACCACCCCCCATACATTCAAATCTTACAGTTACCCCTTCATCTTTGCAACACCCTGTTTGGCAAATTGTATTGGCCTGCTTTATAGCTTTACCCCATAAATCCTCAGCCCCCTCACCTACATCAACCTCATTATTTGGAAGCTCTACATCTGGGATCGGGGTCTCTACGGTTGTATAGTGTTCCGCATTGCATCCATAGGAAGTGGCGGCAGAGCATGAATCATTATATACTGTCACGGGAATGTTCGATTGGTCTAACTTTACTTTATCGTCCTGGATTCCTGGATCAGCCACATCCAAGTTGCGGATTCCGTGACCAAAAAATATTATAACATTACATTTCTCAACCCTAATATAATGAGAACCATCGGCATTCTCATACACACCATATCCTTCACCTGTAGTGCCTTCGCCCAAAAATCCTGCAGGGTCACTAATGATATTGGGATTATTAAACGCATATAAAAAAAGATTAATCCCTCCATTAAACCCAATCGGATCAACCCGCAAATACCTCCCCGTCTTCGGATCATAATACCGCCACATATTATAATGCAGCCCCGTCTCACTATCAAAGTACTGGCCCGGATATATTCTGATGCGCCTCCCCCCCGAAAGACCTGTTTTTTACCCCCCTTGTTTTGTTGGCCCCCGGATGAACTTCTTTTTAAAGATATGACAATTTACCATATGGTCGTTGGGCAAAAAAACCGTCACCCACTAACACACAAAAAAAAAGAAAACGATATAAAAAGAGGTGCTTAACATCGGATAAGTTAATAAGTTAAGGGCGTCTCCTATTCGTCTCCTGTAACTTTTTATTGATCAAATCAAAATATAGCTCGGGAACAGATTCACCTTGGTCCTTGGCTTTTGTTAAATAATTCAATGCTTCTTTATAATCCCCAACATGATAAGAACAAACACCCAAATCAAATAAAAAAAAGCTTGAGGATTTACCCCACTTAATCAATTCTTTTAACTCATGCCTTGCATTGATGTAGTCATTATTTTTTTTATATATCTTTAATAACTTCTCACGCAATACGGTATCAGAAGGATTTATTAGTAAATATTTTTTACAAAATTCTTTTAACTCTTCCTGAGTCATATTTGCTTTTAATGATTCTAAATCCTTTTTAGGAAATACGAACACTTCCGTATCACTTCTCATCGTTGAAAGCAACTCATATTGTTTTATACCCTCTGAAACACCTTTTGCCTTAAACACAGCATACATTAAATTATAGTTTAATAAATAGTTATTAGGTTCTATCTTTAGTCCCTCCTCATATATCTTAATAGCATTAACAAGATCTCCAAGTTTTCTTTCATACAGATTTCCTATTTTAATATATAAATCTATTTTCGTGGGTTTGTATTTTAATGCGTTATTATATTCAAATATTGCTTCTACAAACCTCTTTTCTTCTTCTAATCGACTTCCTTTCTCAATATACGTCCATTCATCTACATAAGTGTAAGCTTTAGTGCTCGACACAAAAAATACTAAACACATTATACTCATTATTAAATATCGTTTTGTCATGATAATCTCTCTTTAATAATTATTCTCGCCTTATCATTAAAATGGTATATTATGCTCTTTTTTATATTCTTCCGTCACAGGTGGCAATGGATCTAGCACAAGTGTTTCATACTTTTTTTCTGTATTGGCTGTTACAGGATATTCTGTCCCTTTAATTTTTGTGCACGATTCTTGAGGCAAGGCAAGATGGCTCAAACATGTTTCCACCCAGCATTCGAATAAAGGTAAGCGTCAAGTTAACCCCACCCCATCAGGTCGGGGAACTCAGAGCGGCTGGATCGAGGTTTTGCGGCAGTAGTTTCTTGTATTCTTCCGGATCACCGTCGATCAGTGGAAGCTGCTCAAAGATATATCGCAAGTACGCATAAGGTTCCAGCCCGTTCGCCTTGGCCGTTTCGATCAGGCTGAAGATGGCGGCGCTGGCGGCCGCACCCCGGGGATGCCCGGAAAATAACCAGTTCTTTCGTCCCAAAACAAAGGGCCGAATGGCGTTCTCCACCAGGTTGTTATCGGGTCGCAGACGTCCGTCCTGAACATAGCCGGTCAGCCGGTCCCATTGGTCCAGAGTGTAATTGATGGCTTTTCCCAGCAGTCCTTGAGGCGGTGTCTGTTGACTGCGTTTGTCCAGCCACTTTTTAAAAGATTCCAAGATTGGCAAGACCTCAGCCTGTCGAAGCTCGCGCCGTTGATCCGGGGAAAGTTCCGCTTTATCGGCTCGGCTTTCCACTTGGTACAGTTTGCCGATGAAACTCATGGCCTTTTCCGCGCTGCCGGGTTTCTGCGGCTTCCCTTTTTTTACCGGCTGACGGGCCTTAATCACTTCATGAAACTTACGGCGTGCGTGCGCCCAGCAGCCGATGTGAATAATATTGGAGGCTTGCTCCAGGCTGTTATAACCTTTATAACCATCAGTCTGGATATAGCCCTCGTAGCCGTTTATGAAATTCTTAGGAACCTCTCCGGATCGCGTGGGGTGATATTGATAGATCAGCGCCGGTTTATCCGGATCACCTCCGCGGAAAACCCACATATAGGATTTGCTGGTATTATTCCGGCCGGGCTCATTCAAAACCTGAACCGTGGTTTCATCCATGCCGATCAATGGACCGGATCGGATCTCTTGGCATAGGCCGTCAATCAAGGGCTGACACCTTTTTGCCGCCTGAATGGTCCAGTTGGCCATGGTAGCCCGGGGAAGATCGACCCCGATCCGGGTAAACTGCTTTTCCTGGCGGTAAAACGGCAGGCTGTCGGCAAACTTGGCTGTCAGGATATGGGCTATCAGGCCCGGTGTGGCGATGCTTTGCGGAATAAGTTGCGGCGGTAGCGGCGCTGTCTTGACTGCTCCTTGTTCGGATTCTACGCCTTCACATTGTTTGCAAGCGTATTTGTATCGAATATGGCGAATAACCTGTACTTTGGCCGGAATAACATCCAGTTTCTCGGAAATGTCTTTGCCGATACGGCTCATTTCACAGCCGCAGGCGCACATCTTTTCTTCTTCCGGAATATCGTGAATAACGTCTATGCGCGGCAGGTCATCAGGCAGGGGCTTGCGACCGCCTTTTTTCCTGGAATGCCCGGTAACCGCTATCTTTTCTTCTTTTTCGTCGGCATCTTCAGCAATATCCTCGGCCTCGTCAAACAGGGTCATCTGCTTGTCATCGGTGTCAATTATGTGCTTTTCTGATTTTTTGCCGAACAGCTTGGCTCTTAGAAGACGATTCTGTTTTTCTAAATGCTCAATACGGGTATGCTGAAATTGAATCAATTCATTGTCTGACTGAATGACTTTATTGAGATCTTTTATGGTATTCTGAAGTTGTGCAGACTCACTGTTCATAATGGTTTACATAACAAAACCATCATGCAATGTCAAGCCTGTTTTATGATTATGTAGTAATTTTTTACTTAAATGACTGTGGAATATTGAAGCCTATCATGTCCCCGAACCTGGGTAATCTCAAGTCCGTCCAGCAACCACCCCAAACGCCGGGAACCGATCTCCATAACCTCATCATACGACTCTGGCCAGCGAAATTTTTCTTTCTCCAGACGCTTGTGCCATAGACAAAAACCGTTCCGATGCCAGTATAATATTTTGAGGATCGTTCGACGCCGATTGCAAAAAACAAATAAATGGCCGGAAAACGGGTCAAGTTCAATCTGGCCTTCCACCATAATGGACAGGCCATTGATGGATTTTCTCATATCCGTATGACCCATCACCAGAAAAGCCCGCGTTTGGCTGGGAAAGAACATCATCGCCGGTCCACTACTTCCAGAACCTGCTCCAGAACCAACGGCTGAAATCCTTCGGATACTTCTATCCGGTATCGGTTATTAACGACCAGGCTTAACGGTGCGGACGGCATGGCTTGCGGCAAGGAAATCGGAACCAGGGAGACATCTGATGAAACCGGTTGTTCGAACTTTTTCTTCCAGTACACAAATTGCCATTTAGACAAATTGTTTTTTCGCTGATATTCCGTCTGGCTCAGGCCACTGGCCCGCCACATCTGAATATGCCGTTCCCAGAACCGTCGTTTCTCCGCTCGTTCCTGTTCGCGGTTAATTTTCTTGTTTTTCATAATAGCGCCTTTCCGAATTAAATTTTTGGCGCTATCTTGACACGGTCCGCCCGGCTTGTGAAGATGGGGTTAATTTGACGCTTACTTTTTTTTACCCCCCTTGTTTTGTTGGCCCCCGGATGAACTCTTTTCTCAAGATATGATAGTTTACCTTAGGGTCGTTGGGCAAAAAAACCGTCACCCACTAACACACAAAGAAACCGAAGAAACGCATAAAAGCATAGACGTCCCCATTAGTCTTCCTATTTCTCCCCTAAATATTTCTGAGGCATTTCGTTAATATCCTTCCTAACGATTTCAATATTAAGGGGCAAAGCAGGCACTTTTATGCTGGACAATGACTTTAGTAAATCCTCTTTTAACTCACGTAATTTATTATATCTTGATAGGCTAACATTAAATAACAGCTTAGCTTCATCGTTACTATATATATCCGCTGAAGCATAATAATACCTCTTTCTTTCCATTTTATATATCATGCAAGTAGCTTTGAGCGACTTAGAATCGATAATATACATACCAATTAATTTACCCACATTAAGGCTCATAAACTTAAAATGCTGATAGGTCCATGCCTGTTTATTTTTATTTCTTGCATTAAAGATAGAGATATCGCTTGGGACCGATTTCAGAATCGCCGCTTTTTCTCGGAAGGAAGAGAAACTTATTGAGCCCCCGCCTTCAATTGTGTCTATCGATTCTTTTTTAGATCCGGTATATGAGACTATGAATGCACCTTTTTCAGAAAAGAAATAAACGCGATCCCCCTCACTAAATACTTTTTTATATTCCAACTTCGGAACTTTAAAGAAAAATCCGCCAATGTTTAACTCATTCCATTCTTCAGACGTTACGTTTACAGCACTCACACAGATTGGAGTTACGCTTAATTGTTCATTTATGTAATCACCAAGCGTTCTCTTGACATGCCAGTTATATTGTAAAACAGGGAAAAAATACCAGATAGAGGCAGTCAATACGATAGATAGCACCAATGAGAGGCTGATGAACTTTTGATGTTTTATTTCCATAGGATTATTAGCCTAAAATACAACAATACATTTATTGCAAAACCGTGACGCAAAATAATGTTATTGCCTTGTTTTATTCACAACCAAAAGATTTATATAACTCTTGCGGGAATTCAAAACCCTTTCCTGCTTGGCATTCTGACAAAGATTTAACACATTTTTCTCGACATCCTTGTTCATCAAAAGGCGCACTATTATCTAAATAAGCGTAACAACTTCCTTTTGCATTTCTAC
Organism: Desulfosudaceae bacterium; assembly: GCA_963674745.2. Taxonomy (GTDB): domain Bacteria; phylum Desulfobacterota; class Desulfobacteria; order Desulfobacterales; family Desulfosudaceae; genus JBFMDX01. Next base: position 2,410,993 of record CAXXDV010000003.1, read on the forward strand.
AGTTCTCGTTGCATGTTTGTTCAGCAATCATACATGTTGAGGAACGAGACCAAGGCACCTTTGATCCCGCCTTGCAAGCCTTCTCCTGTATTCTCATACTATTACATTCAGGTGCTTCAGGCACTTCGGACTCCGATGAGTCTTCCTCCTCTTTTTGTTCCTCAAGCCATGGTAAATACTCTAGTTCATATTCAGGTGGCATTAGACAAGAGGCCCCCCCATTTGCAGTCGGCACACATGTATCTAACCCTAATTGATCAAAGTATCGATTGGGATTATTTAACGCATATAAAAACAAATTAACACCACTTGTTAACCCTATCGGATCAACCCTCAGATACCTCCCCGTCTCCGGATCATAGTACCGCCACATATTATAATGCAGCCCCATCTCCTCATCGTAGTATTGGCCCGGATATATTCTGATGCGAGTCCCCCATAAAGACCTGTTTTTTACCCCCCTTGTTTTGTTGGCCCCCGGATGAACTTCTTTTTAAAGATATGACAATTTACCTTTCAAATCAAATGGTCTGTGGCAGTTAAAAAAGAAAACAAATCGGGTGAAAGCGGCTCCAGTATGCCGGAGATGATCTGCTGCCATTTTCTGGGCAGGCCGGTGTAGATGGTTTTCAGCCGTTTACGACGAGCTTCGTATTCCAGGCAAATATTTTGTACGGCAGGACTCGAAGCCACGGCGGAACAAACATCACAACCACCTTACCCGCACGGCTACAGGCGAGGTCGGCCGGCAGAATGGGTGCGCTTCAGGGGGCGTTTTTTTGACCATAAGATTGATCTGCTTCCTTATGGTCGTTGGGCAAAAAAACCGTCACCCACTAACACACAAAGAAACCGAAGAAACGCATAAAAAGATAAACGTCCCCATTATCCCTTTGCAAATGTAAAAGGCGTCCCCAACTTTACAACTTTACGTTGGACTAAGTAATCCCATTAAAGAAACAGCAATAAGTAAAATAACTACCACGGCTCTAACATAAGCTCCCATATTCTTAAAAAGAACAAAAGGGGGTAGCCATAACCATATTTTTGAATTTATCCCGTCACCAATCATTAACCATAAAGCTAATACAATGCAGAACATCATTTCAAAAACGTCAAAACAATGCGACTCATAAACCCCTAATAAGAGAATATGTTTATCACGCACAAACCAGTACGAAACAATACAGATTGTAGGATATAAAATGAAGATTAACATCATTACCACAACCAATGCTTCTAAAGTTGTAGATAAGGCAAGACTCTTTTTCATTGTTTAGAGGTACTCCGCTATTAGTGTCCAATTAACCTATTCATAAGTCGTATAAATTTTTCTAAGCAAAAGGATGTGCTTCACGAAATCAATATTTAACAATCGACGTCTGTGACACAGTGTTAGAAACGCGATAACTTCAAATCTAGATCGCAATAACCGTTAACATCTGGTTGCCATTACCAAAACAGATTACAATAAAAGTTAATCTTCAAAACAATTTGGCATTAAAGAAATACCTATTTTACAAACATTCACAAATCACACTTACAAAAGGAAAATTAATAATGGCCCCATCGTTTAAATTTATCCGCATCTGCTCTATGAATAATTCGTGCCCTCTTTAAGCGACCAATGGCCGGTTGTCGTCATAGCGCCAAGATCAAGCCCTTTACTCCATCCTTTGAATCTTAAATAAGCTTGCGGGGTGTTGACCCAGAGATGGCCATAACTCGAGCGGACACCTACCCCCCAAGAAGTTGCTCGTCCAAAACCAACGTGCTCCTTTAAAGAGATACAAGGCGTATCAAACCACTGACCATCTCCAGATACAATAAAAGTTGGTACATTCTTAAATGAAAAGCCTATCCCTATTCCTACATATTGATAATCACTTCCCTGTATACAACATCTCTCTGGGTCTGCACGGAGCTCAGCATTAATTACCACACCGCCTGTTTCAATCGTAGCGCCGATAACAGAAACGATAGTCAGCCGCCATCTATCACAGTAACCGGCTTCACATAGGCCTAAAGAATCAATATTATTTATACTATTATTTGAGGCATAGGCAAAAATACTACTTCCTTTATCCGAATCAACCGGATCAACCCTCAAATACCTCCCCGTCTCCGGATCATAGTACCGCCACATATTATAATGCAGCCCCGTCTCCTCATCGTAGTATTGGCCCGGGAACCTCAGGTTGTTCTCAACCGTATCAACCTCAACCGTTGCCTCCCCAAAGCTACTGTACTTCGCACTCCAGACCACAGCCCCGTTACTTGATGTCAGCTTCTGCGGTGTACCCAAGTGATCATTGTGGTAGAAGAAGTAAGTACCACTTTCTCTCATGAACAAAGGATCGGTTCCCCAGGTGCCACCCGGCTGCCAGCCGTAGGTTTTATCCACATTACCGTAAGAATCAATTTCAGCTACCAGACCTTCATCACTGTAATGATAGTAAGTCGTGGTACTTCCGACGGTCTTGCTTAATCTTCTGCCAAAGGGATCGTAATAATAACTGGCAATCAAATTATTCGAGTCGTCTCTGACTTCAGTAAGCCGGTCTTCTACATTGTAGACGTAATTTGTGACAACTCCAGCAACCGTCTTTTTGATGGTGTTGCCGTTGTCGTCGTACTCGTAAACAGCGTCCCCGGTTGAGTCGGAGGATGACTGAAGTTCGTTGTTGAAATTATAATCCCAATCACTGGTGCTATCCTCTGTGGTCAAGCGGTTGCCCACGTTATCGTAAGTAAACTCCTCGTCAGTCAGACCGGCGGCTTCGGGGTTGTCAACATCCGTCAACCGGTGCAGGGCATCATATTCATACCCATAATCCCCGTGCTCGGTGGCTTTGGAAGTGATGTTGTCCATTGTGTCATAGGTGTAGTCATAATTCAACAGGTCGTTTCCGCCCGGATCTTTGCCGATGATCTGTTTTATCCGCATCAAGGGATCATATTCAAAGGCCCTGGCACCGCCGCCGGGCAGGGTAAAGCCGGCCGGCCGGTTCCAGTTATAGCCGTTGACGGTCAAAAATCCAATGCCGGCGGGCATCTGAACCCCGGCCAGGCGATTGGCCGTATCATACATGTAGGTGTAAGTGACGTTGTCCGGGCCGGTAAAGGTTTTTTTAAGGCCGTTTTTTAGATGGGTGTAAGTATTGGTCCAGCTATAAGAGCCGTAAGTAACGGTCTCGCTGGTCTTTCGGCCGGCGTTGTCGTAGACATACACAGCAGATGTCGTACCGTCATTGTAACCGTCGAGATTACCCGCATCATCATAGGTGAAGCTGACGGTCTTGACCAGGGTGAGCGATGCGTCATAATAACGGGTTTCATCCAACTGGCCGGCATTATTATAGTCATATTCGGTTTTCTGGTCTTTGGCATCGATCTTTTCGATCAGGTTGCCCATCAAGTCATAATCATAAGTCGTTATTTCACCTTCGGGCCGGGTCTCTTTAGCCAGCCGGTTGTTGCCGTCATATGCAAACGCGGTGGTATTGCCCTGGGCATCGGTCAAAGAAGTCATATTATCGCGGTTGTCATAGGCATATGCCGTCTGCCCCTGGTTTGGATCCGTTACCCGGACCAGCCGGTTCAAGGCATCGTATTCATAATACGTGATCTGGTTATCTTTGTCTGTTTTTTCGATCAGGTTGCCGGCCGGATCGTATACAAACCGGGTTTCTAAAGTTTCCCCCTCGGGAACAATCACCTGCTCGGCGATTTTTCTATTGCGTTCGTCATAGACAAAGGCTTTTTCAAAAGTGGGATAAGTGACGCTGATGGGTTGGTCGGCCGTGCCGCCACACGATGTACAGCCGCCTTCCGAGCTGACGGGATCATACTCGGTGACGATTTCATTGCCGGCAGGATCGATGGTTTTAACCCTTCGGCCGCGAGAATCGTAGGCATATTCTGTGATAGCGCCCTCAGAATCAATCATCTTCACCAGTTTGTTGTCAAAGCCGTATTCAAAGGTGGTAATAATATCTTTTGAAGCGTCGGCCGGGTCCATGACCACGGTCTGCTTGATCATGTTGCCGAGCATATCATATTCAAACAGGGTTTCGGTTAAATCCGGGGCGATCTGCTTTGTCTTTCTCCCGCCAAAATCATACTCATACCGGGTAACTTTGTGTTCGGGATCTTCGGCGGTAAGCAAATTACCCATAGCATCATACGTATATGTCCAGACCAGGTCATCACCATCAGGGTTTTCAACGGTTTTGGTCAGCACATTACCCATGATGTCATGGATAAAACGGGTGGTGACCGCCTCTCCTTCGGCATCGGTGGTGATGGAAGTCTGGTTGCCGTCGGGATCATAGGTCATGGTGGTAACAATATCAGACGTGCCCAGGATACGGGTTTCAATCAGGTGGCCGTTATTGTAAACGTATTGGGTGGTCCGCTCTTCGGTTGTGCCCACGGCCTCGGTTTTGCTGGCCCGGTTGCCCTGACTGTCATAGGTATACGCGGTAACAATACCGTTTTCATCAGTCTCCCTGATCAACCGGTTCAAGTCGCGCTCATATTGACGGGTGATAAAGGAACCGTCCGGGTACACTTCTTTGATCCGGTTGCCCCATTCATCCTCATACCGGGTGGTGGTATGGCCGTTCTGGATAATCCGGGTGATGCGGCCCTCTTTTTCCACTCTGAACTGGGTTTCACCGTTGATATCCACCCGCCGGGTATCACCGTCGGCGTCAAACCAGGATTCCTTGATCTGACCGGAGGTATCGGAAACAGAAGCGTAATATTCTTTTCTGTCTTCAAAATAGTTATAGCCGAATTGTTTGCTCTCACCATTGATATCGGTAACCGATTTGACCATATTAAAATCGTTGTAGGTGATGGTGTAGGTGGGATCGTCTGTGGCTATATTGATTTGCTTGTTGGCCGGCAGCCAGACGTTTGTCAGCTTGCCTTCGGCATCATAACCATAGCCGTAAATCATCCGGCTTTCACCTGTATCGCTGACAGAAACAACGGTCTCCAGCCATCCCTCAGGGGTATAGGTATAGAGCACTTCCCGGTCATAATCGTCCGAAATCCGGATAATCCGGCCGGCCGTGTCATGGTCCAGCCACAGATACTGCTGGTTGTTTTTATCGGCCAATCCGGCCAGGTAATCACCATTATAAATCAGGTGACGCTGGGGCCCCTTGGCGTCTCCCACCTCGGTCAGACGGCCCTGTTCGTCGTAAATTTTGTAATCTCCGAACCGGCTCTGCCAGACGAACGTGCCGTCCATCTGCTGGATGATTTTAAAGCTGTTGTTGGTAAACATGGCCAGTGTGCCGGGGACGACGACGGAACTTTTTTCATATTTAATACCGTCTTTATCGATACTGTCGACCAGCTCGCCGGCATATTCGAGTTCCAGGTCGTACCTGGACAGGCCCCAGTCCCATTTTTTGTCGCTGTATTTCCGGGTCAGCTTGAACAGACCGCCGGGCACCTGGATTGACAGGTCAGTATCGTCCCGGTTGTAGGTCTGGTTCAGCAAATCGACCCCGGAGCCGGTGATGACAAAACGGTGCTTTCTGGTAAAGTCCATTTTCTTGATACAGGACTCGCCGTCCGGATCGGAGCAATTGGCCGGCGGCGCGCACAGGGCCGCAGTATCCCCGTCGGGCATCAGTTCGTCCATAAACTCCTCAAAATCCTGCTCGATCAATTCCTTGGCTTTATCGAGGCCCGGGGGATTGTCCGTCGGGACAATCACACAGGTCTGAGTGGCGGGATCGTATTCGACACACACATCCCACTCGGCACAGGATTCAAAACTGGCTTCGGTTACAACCCCGTTGGCGCATTCAAAGGTATAATCACCTTCTCCACAGATCTTGTTGTGCGCGCAGCACTGTTTCCCGCCAGTACCATCCTGCCCTTCATCCGCGCCCGGTTTCATGAGGCAGGTAATGCGATAGGGCACCGTAACAACCTGATGGGGCAGAATGCTTTCGGGCACGCCGATGTATTCGACCTGAAAATATTTATTACTGACATCGTTCAGACCGACTTCGTCCGCCCGGATCAGGCCGTGGTTGGTCAGGGTTATTTCACCGTTCATGACATCGCCCGTATTCATGTCGTCGGGGATGTTGATGACGGCCGGGTCGGCCACGACAACCGCGGCCGGGACATTTGTCTCGAAAGTGGCGTTATAAATAATCTCGTATTTGTCGGCAATGGTGGTTTCCACGACTTCCCACTCAACCGTGACCAGCTGATTGGGGAGAAACACCTCATGTGCCCGGGTGATGCCGGGTTTTACCCAGACCCGGCCGGCCAGCTCCTGATGGTTATCAGACCTGACCCGGTAGCGGTAACTGCCGACCGGCAGTTCCTGGGACATGGCTTCGCCCTGGGCATCGGTGGTCAGGGTCTCGTCATCCCCGGTAGCCTCATTCTGCAGCAGGATTCTGGCATTGGCCAGGCCGTAAATCGGCTCGTTATATTCATCCAGGGTACCGGTATAGATATCGCTGACATGAAACAGCACCCGCCCGGTAACATCCGTGGTAACGGTAACGCTGAAGGGGACTTTCACGGTCGCATGGTTCAAGCTGGTGATTTTAAGATAAAAAGAAAGTATGTCAGGCGTAAAATCGGCGGGCGGGGACAAAACAATGTCTACCTTTGACGTGTCGCCCGGGGCGATGGCGCTGATCTGGGTGGACGAGGCAATATAGATCCACTCGGGCGCCTGGCTGCCGACAGCATCTGTATTGATCACGGACAGGATAAGCCCCTCCATGTCGGCATAGCCTTTGTTCTCCAGCGTGACGGATTCGGTGGCCGTGGAACCCGCATTGAGGCCCGCCTGGATAAAGTCGGGTGTCACCCACAGGGACGGCCGGGAATCGACCAGAGAAAGTTCAACATCCAGGGTGGTCCAGCCACCGGCGGGGCTTTCGTCGCTGACCAGGCGCAGGGTAAACTCAACATCGGCAGGGCTGTCGCCTTCAACCGTAAAAGAGACCTGGCCCGATTCATCCGAAATGGTGATGGGATCGCCGCAGATCACGGTTACGCCGGACGGGAGGGTACCATCGACCTCAAACCGCAGGTTGGTGGCGGTGGTAGCGCTGCCGGCAGTGGCCGCAATGGTCACGGTATGTCCATTCCCCCTGGGGACGGTCAGTTTATAGGAAGAATACTGCAGGTTGACCCGGCTGATGACAAAGGTGTCCTGCACGGGCCGTTCGGTCAGGTCGGGATGAACGGCGCAGACCTGAAAGGTACCGGCATCGCCGGTGGTGGGCGTAAACAGGTATTCAAAAAGACCGTTATCATCGGTATATACCTCGGCCGTCCGTTCAAACCCGTTATTGGAAATCACCACGGTCAGGGGAACGCCGGACAAAAGGACGGGATTGGCCTCGGTTCCCCGCTCCACGGCCCGGCCGGAGATGGTGATGTCCGTGTCGCCGGTGGCGTTTGCCGGTGTCACCGAGGTGACTTCGCCGATATATGAGGTTTCCGTCAGGGTCACGGGTTTGGACGTACGCATTTCGCCCATGATGACCTGGTCGTCCCGGTTGAGGTGAAAGTATATATGGGCGATGGACAGTATTGCTGTCAGGTTATCCGGGACGTTGGCCGTCACGGGCAGAACGATGGGATCGGACTCGAATGTCTCGCCCGGGGGTATGCGGACCACGCTGGTGCCGTCGGTCAGGGTGACCACCATGGAACCGGTGGCGCATTGGAAATTCTGTGTCGCGACGGGAAGGCCGTCTTCATCTTCCAGGGTGAGGACGATTTCGTCGGAGGGATCGTCACCGGAATTGCGGGCGCTGACGATTTCGATTTCCTCGGCGCAGGTGTTTTCCAGGCTGAACCTGGCCGCACCTTCGCCACCGCGGGTAAAGGTTTCCGTGGTCAGGCGCAGGCCCAGCAGACCGTCGCCCACGTCAATCCGGCCGTTTCGGACAATCCGGATGGTTTCATTGTCATCTTCGGTAATTTCGATGGTGGTGGTGATTTCAGCCAGATCGGGCAAATTTTCATAACCACCGATAATAACGGCAACATCCCTGCTTTCCCCGGCTGCAAGCGAGATCGGAAGAGACTGATGGGATTTTACCGTGACGTCGTCATTCAACACGACATCGACCTTAAGCCTGATATTATCGATATCGCCGCCGGAATGGTTACTGACCGTGTAGTTCAGCCCGTTCATGATACCGCGATCGATCCGGGCGCTTTCTGCCATAGCGGCGGTCACCAGCGGCAGGGTGATGACACGGTCCAGGCTCTCGACCCCGGAGGCGTTCTCCGTCGTCACGGTATAGGTACGCTGGTCTTCAGCATAACCCGTATCGGTATAGGTATTGGTGGTAATCAGGGCAGCGTTGAGCGGCTGTTTGTTCGGTTCTTCGCCCAGGTAGATATTACACCCGGCAATGGTTCCGGTGGTGGTCCAGGTAATAACCGGATCGGACAGGTCTTCCTGGACGATGTCGATCGAGGTGACCGGCAGCAGGCCGGGATCCAGGTATTCGTTATTGGACGGTGTGGACAAATTGCCGGCCGCGTCCACGGCCACGATCACGTAGTTGTGCTCGGTCAAGGAGGGGTTGGGATCGATGATCGAATTCATGTTCAACGGGATCCCCTGCCTCACAGGTTGCAGGCCCGTGACCGAGGATATTTCGCCGGCGGCCCTGTAAAGAGAGAACGTCACCTGATCGGTACCGGTAAAACTCCAGTCGACCTGGATCCCGTTTGGCGTCAGGGTCAATGGCAACAGTGTGGGCTGAACCGGGATGACGGAATCCGAGTTGACGCTTTGCGCCAGAATTCGCTGATCACTTTCTCCGGTCTCCTCGTTTTCCGTTCTGAGGCTGGTAACGGCATAGTAATAATCTCCGTCCGTGCCGGGCTGGTCCGTATAGGTCGTTATTCCCGAAGCGACTTCATCAATCTCTGCCAGCGAACCGGTTGTTGTACCCCGATAAATCCTGTAGCCGGAAGCATTTTCCACCGCGTCCCAGGTAAGTTCAATTTGACCGGCGGGCAGAGCGGTTGCGTTCAGACCGTCGGGCCTTTCCAGCGCCGGCAGGTCGCCCTGATAGACCTCAAAGGCGTTATCCGCGATGATGATATCTCCGACATTACCCAGGGCGTCAATTCCCGCAAAAGAAAAGAACAGGTCTTCATAATCGGCTGATACCGCCAGTGCCGGCAGGGTAAACGTTACCTGCCAGGTCTGGACATCGTCCGACTGGGGGGGAACGATTTCATCCGGAACATTCGTCGGGTAAAACGTTTCCGGGGCACCGGAAAGCGCCCATTCGAATACCGGATAATCGTCTTCACCGCTTTGCGCGACCGGTTCATCCAGACCAAAAACAGCCGTAATCATCACGGGATTGTTGTTATCAATCGGTACCGCCGGGAACACATCCAGCCGGACCACTTCCGGCCCACGGGCATCGACCAGGATCGACTGATATTCTGTCGGCACGTAGGTGCCGCGGTTGCCGACCTTGTCCCGGGCGGAAAATACAGCATAGGTTTCCCCTGAGATTGTACCCGGTTCGATAATAAAATAACCGGTATATTCCGTGTCTGACAATTTGGTCAGGTCAACCGGTATGAGCACACCGCCGTCAGGCACCATGCTGAAAAACGGCGTGGTCAGAAGGGGTTCACTGACCACCAGCGTCACGTCCACCCGGCCGGGGCCGAAGGCGCCGTTGTCGGGGTTAACCGGTCCCTGGGGCGTATAGGTTATTTCGAGTGCCTCCGGATCGGTGTCATCGGTTTGAACTTCCACCTGGTTGGACAGGGCGCTTTTCGTACCCAGGCTGTTGACGGACGTAATCCGGTAATAATAAAGGCCTTCGTCCGGTGTATCGAGAAACTGAAGAGTGGTCACCGGCACCGCGTTAACCTTGATTGTTCCGCTGATTGCGTCAAACGGCGCGGTATGGCGGTAAACATTATACCCGGACAGATCACTGGCAGCGCAATTCCAGGTCAAGCGGGCTTTTCCGTCTTCAAGTGGCGTGGCGGTCAAATGCATGGGCGCGTCCGGGATATCCGTATTCAGAATGACGCTTATGGTATTGCTGTCAACACTCTGGCCGGCGCGATTGGCCGCCCTGGCTTTGACATTATTTGTTCCTTCGACAGGAAGAGTGGCATTGCCGGAAAAATTGCCGGTCGCCCCGGTTATGGCGGTTTCCTGCTGGGCAGTGCCGTTGACGTAAAAGGTTATGGTCGAAAGGGGCTCGGCAGTTCCCTTGACGGTTACAACACTCTGGTTGGTGGCATACCCATTAGACGGGCTGGTGAATACGGGCGCGTCTGGCGCCGGCAGCGCGACGACAAAATTATAATCCGTAGTCGCTGTGTTGCCGATGGTGTCGTAAACCGTCACCTCCAGGGTATATGTTTTGTTTTCGATATCTGGGGCCAGCAGGTCAATATTACAGGTATAGACCGATGAATAATCCGTGGCCTGAACAACGGTTGCACTGCCGTCCAGCACGGTAAATTCAACCCTGCTGATGCCGGACGCGTCCGAGGCGGTAAGTTCAAAAGCGCCTGATTCGGATATCTGGCCGCCGCTGGTAAAATCAGCGCCGTCGTATTTAATGGTACCGATTTCCGGCGGGATTATGTCGGCCATGGGCATCACCGGACCGAACGCACTGATAATGTCGTCCTTATATCCGGAAATATTCACCGTGGCCACGGCGAAATAATAATCCTGGCCGTTGGTCAGGCCGGTCACCTGGGCGGAGGTCGCGGTGGTATTCAAAGCCCAGGTCATTTCACTGATCGACGCCGGGGCACTGGCTGCCGTACTCTTGTAAATCGCGTACCGTTTAATGGGACTGACCGGATCGCTGTCGTTGACGGTCGGCGCGGTCCAGGTCAAAGTAACATAGCCGTCATGGGAGTCAGCTGTCTGAATGGCCGGGTTGTCCACCAAGGTGGCGGCATTGATCTGAATACCATTGCTCTGGTTTCCGTCTCCATCAACAGCGATGATTTTAAATGTAAAGGACGAAGCCGGTGTCAGCCCGGTGACCTGATAGGGAGGGACCGCGTCTTCGTCGAACAGGCCACCATCAAAAGAGACCTGGTGTTCTTCAAAATCTATTGATGTTGAAGGGGTCCAGTCAAAGGTCAGGCTGTTCGTCCCGCAAACGGAAACCGTCAGGTTGGTGGCTTCTGCCGGTGCCCCGACATCTACCGGTGTAGCCGAGGCGGCATTGACGGATGTGTCAAACTGTTCGTTGGCGTCAACCGGCACGACGGCAAAGCAATAGGCGGTTTCCCTGGTCAGGCCGGTAACGGTGTAAGCGAAATTTCCGGGTTGGACATCGGCAATGGGTGCCATTTCCGAAACATCGGTGGCGCAAGTGGACTCAACCGGTTCGCTCTGATAAACATCATACCGAATGATATCGCTTCCCTGGGCACCTTCATCATAGGTCCAGCTCAGGCCGACCGTGGTGCCGTCGCCGTTCCCGTCCGCATTCAGCCCAATAATCTGGGCCGGGACCGTATCATCATAAAAAATCTCTACCGCCTCAGCCGGATCGCTTTCATTACCCACCCGGTCAACTGCCTTGAACACGAGAGAGTTACTGCCCTCTTCCAGGGTGACCTGATATTCCCAGATGGTTCCCGAAGTATGGCTCACCGCCGGGCTGTCATTCAAATAGATGGCATCATAGGCTTCTTTGGTCCCGGTGACGGTCTGCGTGATTGAATTGGTCGGCGAGGTCACCGGGTCAACGCCCGGAACCGGCGGCGGGGTGTTGTCCACCTCAAAATGTGATTTGTAAATTGGCGACAGATTTCCGGCGATGTCGGCCAGTTGGATGGTTACCGTGTAGGCGGATTCAACAAAAGGCGTGTTAAACGGTCTGGTGAAGACCCAGGGATTACCGGATGTGTCCCAGGAACCATTAACGGGGTCATCATTCCTGTCGGTAATGGTATACACGGAATCGGCCGTATCCAGGCCATCGGCATACTCAATAAACGAGACTTCAACCGTAGACGGGGCATCGGCCAGCTTGAAAAAGGTGTTGTCTGCCGGCGTGATGTTAGTAACAAGCGGTGGAGGCGTATCAACACAGGGACTGACAGAAGCCAGCGGGTTATCGGCGTTAACACGATCTGTCCCATTGGTGTCAGTACCGTTATCCTCCCACCAGTTGCTTTCGGCACTGACAATTGAACCAGTCGGATCATTTAAACCAGTCGTATCATTATAAACACCATAGCCGGAATTATTCATTAAATTGTTTTGAGAGATAACGGGCTGGGCGCCATTTTTGGTATAGATACCGTAGAGATTTTCTATAATATTATTGCATTTGATGACGGCATTGTCACACCCATTACCGTTGGCGTAGATACCGGAATGGCTGCCGGCACGAATAACGTTGTTCTGAATGGTTGGCGCGGTGTTATTCAGATAAAGGTTGGCATTGTTGGTATGACCACCGTATTCGATGGTACAGTAATTCAGCTGGGTATCACTGCCTGTATTGCTGGAAAAGTATATCCCTTTCCAGTCTCCATGGCGCTGCGGACTGACGTTGGAAGTAAATATAATATGGTCATCCTGTTCACCGACAGCTAAAAGCGAGCCCCAGGAACCAGTGCCCGACCCTATCGTCAGGCCCTTACCCGCGTTAAACTTAATGATCGCACCCGGGGTAATTGTCAGTTTTGCATTACTGTAAATATTTACATTCCCCTGAACAACAAAAGGCAGGTCCTGAGCACTCCAGGTACAGCTTCCTCTGATATTACTGGCCCTTACCAATATGCCGTCCTCGCCATTACCGGATCCCTGGCTGCCGGTTATTGTATTAATAAATCCTGCGGTACTGACAGCAGCGCCCACATTGTCCTCAAACAAATTATCAGCTATTGTCGTAGTATAGGCCGTACTGCCTTCACCATTATCGCAATATATACCATCAGACTGGTTATCCATGATCTGGCAGTTAGATATTACGGGGTTTGAATGGTATAGGTATATGCCATGTCCACTGCTCTTCCGGACGATGACGTCACCCGTGGTTGTATCGCCTATGGAGAATCCACTAGTAGAAGAAGCCAGATAGAGGTTGGCATTGTTGGTATTACCGCCGTATTCGATGGTACAGTAATTCAGCTGGGTATCACTGCCTGTATTGCTGGAAAAGTATATCCCTTTCCAGTCTCCATGGCTCTGCGGACTGACGTTGGAAGTAAATATAATATGGTCATCCTGTTCACCGACAGCTAAAAGCGAGCCCCAGGAACCAGTGCCCGACCCTATCGTCAGGCCCTTACCCGCGTTAAACTTAATGATCGCACCCGGGGTAATTGTCAGTTTTGCATTACTGTAAATATTTACATTCCCCTGAACAACAAAAGGCAGGTCCTGAGCACTCCAGGTACAGCTTCCTCTGATATTACTGGCCCTTACCAATATGCCGTCCTCGCCATTACCGGATCCCTGGCTGCCGGTTATTGTATTAATAAATCCTGCGGTACTGACAGCAGCGCCCACATTGTCCTCAAACAAATTATCAGCTATTGTCGTAGTATAGGCCGTACTGCCTTCACCATTATCGCAATATATACCATCAGACTGGTTATCCATGATCTGGCAGTTAGATATTACGGGGTTTGAATGGTATAGGTATATGCCATGTCCACTGCTCTTCCGGACGATGACGTCACCCGTGGTTGTATCGCCTATGGAGAATCCACTAGTAGAAGAAGCCAGATAGAGGTTGGCATTGTTGGTATTACCGCCGTATTCGATGGTACAGTAATTCAGCTGGGTATCACTGCCTGTATTGCTGGAAAAGTATATCCCTTTCCAGTCTCCATGGTTCTGCGGACTAACGTTGGAAGTAAATATAATATGGTCATCCTGTTCACCGACAGCTAAAAGCGTGCCCCAGGAACCACTGCCCGACCCTATCGTCAGGCCCTTACCCGCGTTAAACTTAATGATCGCACCCGGGGTAATTGTCAGTTTTGCATTACTGTAAATATTTACATTCCCCTGAACAACAAAAGGCAGGTCCTGAGCACTCCAGGTACAGCTTCCTCTGATATTACTGGCCCTTACCAATATGCCGTCCTCGCCATTACCGGATCCCTGGCTGCCGGTTATTGTATTAATGTATCCTGCGGTACTGACAGCAGCGCCCACATTGTCCTCAAACAAATTATCAGCTATTGTCATCGTATACGAACTGCTTTCACCATTTTCACAATAGATACCATCAGACTGGTTATCCATGATCCGGCAGTTAGATATTACGGGGTTTGAATGGTATAGGTATATGCCATGTCCACTGCTCTTCCGGACGATGACGTCACCCGTGGTTGTATCGCCTATGGAGAATCCACTAGTAGAAGAAGCCAGATAGAGGTTGGCATTGTTGGTATTACCGCCGTATTCGATGGTACAGTAATTCAGCTGGGTATTACCGCCGGTGTTGCTGGAAAAGTATATTCCTCTCCAGTCCCCAGGATTCTGCGGGCTGACGTTGGAGGTGAATACAATATGATTACCCTGCTCACCGACAGCAGAAAGCGTGCCCCAGGAACCACTGCCCGACCCTATCGTCAGGCCCACTCCCGCGTTAAACTTGATAACAACACCGGGATCAATGGTTAATTTCGCGTTATTACGTATGGTTACATTGGCAGTAACAATATAAGGGCTACCGGAGACTGTCCAGGTTGTGCTGGCCGTAATACTTTCACTGACATTTGTGTCAGCAAAAGAAAGATCAGGTATCCCGACCAGAAACACCGGGAGCATCAGAATAACCATCATCATGCGAATCATGAACTGGTGATTGAATATTTGTCTTTGTCGAACTCCTGGTCTCTTGTCCGTAGTCAAAGCCGTCATGGGGTATGACCTCACTTGTTGATTATGTTTGGATAACGTCATATTATAAAAAATTTTTATTTCGTCTTAAATGCGTCGGTACCAGTGTTAAGAAGGCCAATGGCCTAATATCTCTATTCCCATCCCCACGGTACTTATTCATCAATCACCACAGCTCTTGCATTTACCTGTAAACATCATTCGATCGTCACGGGGGGCTCTGGACAAATCCAGGTTATGAAGATATCTGGCGAACCCATCAAGCCCGTCTTTAAGAAAAAACACATGCCTGACACCCGCTTCATGTAACCGCTTTCTGATGGCTGTGTATCCTTCGCCGGTATCGTTAAACACCAACACGTTATTGGCCGGGTGTTCCTGATTATATTTTTTCAGGATTTCGATTGCGGTTTCGTCGGCCGGATCAAGAGCGACCGCGTCCTGGAAAAGCGAACCCGTATTTTTACCGGGAGCAGCATTGATTGCTAAAAATGATTGATACTTACTTTCCTGGTAAACATCAGAGGGTTCCACCATCCATATATCCGATCTGGCAAACACATCACCTGTTAATGAGAAATCCTTCTCCAGCCAGGCATTGATACCACCGCGCAGGATTGAGACATTAAAGCCCTGCTCTTTGAGTCGCCCGGCTTCCTTTTCTAAAAGGCCGTAATTAAACCCGTTGTTGGTCAGCACCAGCGTGCTTCGTTTAAAGAACGGCTTGGTCTTGACCGCATAAAGCGGGATATTGATGGCGGAGGTGATGTGAATTTTCTCATAGTCCGGCCGGTTTCTGACATCCACGATCAGCACTGGTTTTTTCTGTTCCATCTTATGGCGGATCGCATTCGCGCTACGGGTAAAGGTGTAGTCGTGGGTCAGGGGTGCCTGCCCGGTTTTGACCATGCCGGGTTCAACCGCTGACGCTATAGCCGCGAAACCAAGGATAAAGGCCGTATTTAACAAAAGAATAAATGGCTTCATTTAAATCGATTCCTATGGGGTGACTTCTTCACCGAACATTTCAATTTCTTCGATGATCATTTCCTGGCCGGCATCCCCGCCGGAGACAAACCAGATGCGTACGTGGCGGTAGGCTGTTTCATTGTCAAACGCGTAGGCATCCCAGCATCCATCACAACTGTAAGTCTGGTCTTCGGTTGTTAACGTCAGCCAGTCGCTGCTGTCCTTGGCCACACCCGGGCTGGCGATGTTTGATCCCTGCACGATAAATGTTCCGGGGTCTGCCGTTCCGCCGTATCCCTTGATGCGAATGATGTCCACCGCATATTGTGACGCGCCGAAATCAATACTGATCCATTCATTATCGGCCACCGGGTAATTATTGGGACTCCAGGATGTATTTACATCATCGTCAAACGCGTTTTCCTTGAGGCTGTTATATTCCGAACTGGCTGATACGGTCAGACCGTATGTCAGGTCAACGTTGTTCGGGTTGTCCCAGATTGTCGGATCAGTGCCATAGGTATTTATCTCTTCACCGTCAGGCAGACCGTCATTATCAGAGTCATCATCGCAGGGGTCTGTTTCCGTTGAATCGACAGTGCCATTCAGATTGATGTCTTCATCACCATCCCAGAGTCCGTCATCGTCGGTATCAAAATCATCAAATTCCGTGCAGCCTCTGTCTTCAAGCATATTGGAAAGCCCGTCGCCGTCATCGTCTTCAGACATTGTCTGAGTATCGCTCCAGGTCCAGGTCGTTACTACATCTCCCTGGGCATCAAGGAACTCGATATATTCAATAAAGTAACTCTCATTAAGGCCAAAGTTATCCGTAACGGTAATAACATCATCGGCCGATATCCGGATGATCAGGTCCGTGCCGTCAGCACTGCGGCTCAAGATCACATTTGCTTCTGCCACATCCGAAGTAAATACGATCGTGTCTGTCCCGCCGGATACGCCATCCTCTGTAATCGTGTCCAGGCCGCATCCCAGGGAGAACCGGTAGGTATCGTTCCCATTATACCCCTTGAGAAGATCGTTCCCGGGCCCGCCTTCCAGAATGTCATTGCCGTAGCCGTCGCCTCCGTGCAAATTGTCGTCCCCGGCACCGCCATACAACGTGTCATCACCGGTATAACCGTCCAGCGTGTCGTTGCCATCCCCGCCGTCCAGCGTGTCGTTGCCGATATCACCATACAGCGTGTCGGCACCTGCATCACCATATAACGTGTCATCGCCGGCATCACCATCCAGCGTGTCGTTACCATCTCCCCCGATCAACGTGTCATTCCCGGCATATCCATACAGCACATCGTTGCCGCCAAGGCCGTCGATATTATCGTCTGTATCGTAAAAACCGTGCAGCGTATCGTCTCCTTCGGTGACAACCGGCGGCAGCATGCCGACTACATCAAGGCAGCCCCAGGTCGTCAGTACAGCGCCTTGTCCGTCCAGGAACTGGATATGCTCTATCTGGCATCCTTCAACACCAAAGTTATTCACCACGGTGATAACATCATCGACCGATATCCGGATGATCAGATCCATACCGTCAGCACTGCGGCTCAATATCACATCTGCTTCTGCCACATCCGAGGTAAATACGATCGCGTCTGCCCCGCCGTAAGCACCCGTCTCGTCAACCGTGTCCAGGCCGCATCCCAGGGAGAAGCGGTAGGTATCGTCCCCATTATACCCCTGAAGAAGATCATTCCCGGGCCCGCCTTCCAGAATGTCATTACCGTATCCATCGCCTCCGTGCAGATTGTCATCACCGGTTCCGCCATACAACGTATCATCGCCGGTATAACCGTCCAGCGTGTCGTTGCCATCCCCGCCGTTCAGCGTGTCGTTGCCGATATCACCATACAGCGTGTCGTTGCCCGCACCGCCATTTAACGTGTCATTACCGGCACCACCGTCCAGCGTGTCGGCACCATCCCCGCCGTCCAGCGTGTCATTCCCGGCATATCCATACAGCACATCGTTGCCGCCAAGACCGTCGATATTATTATCGTATTCATCTCCGTACAGCGTATCGTCACCGTCAGTGGCAGCCGGCGGCAGCATACCGATTACATCTAAACGGTCCCAGGTTGTGACCACATCTCCCTGGGCATCAAGGAACTCGATATATTCAATATACCAACTCTCATAAAGGCCAAAATTATTCGTCACCGTAATAACATCATCGACCGATATCCGGATGATCAGATCCATACCGTCAGCACTGCGGCTCAAGATCACATTTGCTTCTGCCACATTCGAGGTAAATACGATCGTGTCTGTCCCGCCGGATACACCATCCTCTGTAATCGTGTCCAGGCCGCATCCCAGGGAGAAGCGGTAGGTATCGTCCCCATTATACCCCTGAAGAAGATCATTCCCGGGCCCGCCTTCCAGAATGTCATTACCGTATCCATCGCCTCCGTGCAGATTGTCATCACCGGTTCCGCCATACAACGTATCATCACCGGTATAACCGTCCAGCGTGTCGTTGCCATCCCCGCCGTCCAGCGTGTCGTTGCCGATATCACCATACAGCGTGTCGGCACCTGCATCACCATATAACGTGTCATCGCCGGCATCACCATCCAGCGTGTCATTACCATCTCCCCCGATCAACGTGTCATTCCCGGCATATCCATACAGCACATCGTTGCCGCCAAGGCCGTCGATATTATCGTCTGTATCGTAAAAACCGTGCAGCGTATCGTCTCCTTCGGTGGCAACCGGCGGCAGCATGCCGATTACATCAAGGCAGCCCCAGGTCGTCAGCACAGCGCCTTGTCCGTCCAGGAACTGGATATACTCTATCTGGCATCCTTCAACACCAAAGTTATCCACCACGGTGATAACATCATCGACCGATATCCGGATGATCAGGTCCGTGCCGTCAGCACTGCGGCTCAATATCACATCTGCTTCTGCCACATCCGAGGTAAATACGATCGTATCTGCCCCGCCGTAAGCACCCGTCTCGTCAACCGTGTCCAGGCCGCATCCCAGAGAGAAGCGGTAGGTATCGTTCCCATTATACCCCTGAAGAAAATCATTCCCGGGCCCGCCTTCCAGAATGTCATTGCCGTAGCCGTCGCCTCCGTGCAGATTGTCGTCACCGGCGCCGCCATACAACGTGTCATCACCGGTATAACCGTCCAGCGTGTCGTTGCCATCCCCGCCGTCCAGCGTGTCGTTGCCGATATCACCATACAGCGTGTCATTCCCGGCACCGCCATACAGCGTGTCATCGCCGGTATACCCATAAATCGTGTCATTGCCGCCAAGTCCGTCGATGACATCATCCTGGTCGTTATATCCCTGGAGCAGGTCATCGCCCTCTGTTCCTGTCACAGGCAGCCTGCTTTGCATATCATCCCGCGCCCATTCAGTGCCGCCTGCGAACCGGATCAGTTCGATATGATAGTCGGCGTCACTGTCAAAATTCTTGTACACGGTTATCTGATCGGTTGTCCCGTCTATAAAGATAATGAGATCGTTTCCGTTCCGGATCAAGGAGACGTCAGCCGGTAATATGCCGGCCGTAAACTCGATCACATCCGTGCCGTTGCCCGAGGAGGTCTCGTTAATGAGGTCCTGGCCAAAGCCCGGATCAAACAGGTAGGTGTCATTACCCGTTCTGCCTATCAGGGTATCATTATCAGCACCGCCGATCAGGGTGTCATTGCCGCTATTGCCGTCCAGCGTGTCGTTGCCGGCACCGCCATACAGCGTATCATCGCCGGTATACCCATAAATCGAATCATTGCCGCCAAGTCCGTCGATGACATCATCCTCATCATGATAACCGCGGATTTCATCGTCTCCCTCGGTCGCCGCCACGGACAGAAGCATTGTTTTGATTTCGTCATAGGTCCAGGCCGTGCCGTCAGAAAAATGGATCTCTTCAACCCGATAGTCGGCGTCATTGTCAAATTCCTCGTTCACGGTGATCTGATCGGTTGTCCCGTCTATAAAGATAATGAGATCGTCGACGTCCCGGCTCAAGGAGACGTCAGCCGGTAAGATGCCGGCCGTAAACTCGATCACATCCGTGCCGTTGCCCGAGGAGGTCTCGTTAATGAGGTCCTGGCCAAAGCCCGGATCAAACAGGTAGGTGTCATTACCCGTCCGGCCGATCAGGGTATCATTATCAGCACCGCCGATCAGGGTGTCATTGCCGCTATTGCCGTCCAGCGTGTCGTTGCCGGCACCGCCATACAGCGTATCATCGCCGGTATACCCATAAATCGAATCATTGCCGCCAAGTCCGTCGATGACATCATCCTCATCATGATAACCGCGGATTACATCGTTTCCTTCAGTCGCCGCCCCGGACAGAAGCATTGTTTTGACATCGTCATAGGTCCAGGCCGTGCCGTCAGAAAAATGGATCTCTTCAACCCGATAGTCGGCGTCATTGTCAAATTCCTCGTTCACAGTGATCTGATCGGTTGTCCCGTCTATAAAGATAATGAGATCGTCGACGTCCCGGCTCAAGGAGACGTCAGCCGGTAAGATGCCGGCCGTAAACTCGATCACATCCGTGCCATTGCCCGAGGAGGTCTCGTTAATGAGGTCCTGGCCAAAGCCCGGATCAAACACGTAGGTGTCATTACCCGTCCGGCCGATCAGGGTATCATTATCAGCACCGCCGATCAGGGTATCATTGCCGCCATTGCCGTCCAGCGTGTCGTTGCCGGCACTGCCGTAAAGCGTATCATCGCCGGTATACCCATAAATCGTGTCATTGCCGCCAAGTCCGTCTATGACATCATCCTGGTCGTTATATCCCTGGAGCAGGTCATCGCCCTCTGTTCCTGTCAGAGGCAGCCTGCTTTGCATATCATCCCGCGTCCATTCAGTGCCGCCTGCGAACCGGATCAGTTCGATATGATAGTCGGCGTCACTGTCAAAATTCTTGTACACGGTTATCTGATCGGTTGTCCCGTCTATAGAGATAATGAGATCGTTTCCGTTCCGGATCAAGGAGACGTCAGCCGGTAAGATGCCGGCCGTAAACTCGATCACATCCGTGCCGTTGCCCGAGGAGGTCTCGTTAATGAGGTCCTGGCCAAAGCCCGGATCAAACAGGTAGGTGTCATTACCCGTCCGGCCGATCAGGGTATCATTATCAGCACCGCCGATCAGGGTGTCATTGCCGCTATTGCCGTCCAGCGTGTCGTTGCCGGCACCGCCATACAGCGTATCATCGCCGGTATACCCATAAATCGAATCATTGCCGCCAAGTCCGTCGATGACATCATCCTCATCATGATAACCGCGGATTTCATCGTCTCCCTCGGTCGCCGCCACGGACAGAAGCATTGTTTTGATTTCGTCATAGGTCCAGGCCGTGCCGTCAGAAAAATGGATCTCTTCAACCCGATAGTCGGCGTCATTGTCAAATTCCTCGTTCACGGTAATCTGATCGGTTGTCCCGTCTATAAAGATAATGAGATCGTCGACGTCCCGGCTCAGGAGTACGTCAGCCGGTAATATGCCGGCCGTAAACTCGATCACATCCGTGCCGTTGCCCGAGGAGGTCTCGTTAATGAGGTCCTGGCCAAAGCCCGGATCAAACACGTAGGTGTCATTACCCGTCCGGCCGATCAGGGTATCATTATCAGCACCGCCGATCAGGGTATCATTGCCGCCATTGCCGTCCAGCGTGTCGTTGCCGGCACTGCCGTAAAGCGTATCATCGCCGGTATACCCATAAATCGTGTCATTGCCGCCAAGTCCGTCTATGACATCATCCTGGTCGTTATATCCCTGGAGCAGGTCATCGCCCTCTGTTCCTGTCAGAGGCAGCCTGCTTTGCATATCATCCCGCGTCCATTCAGTGCCGCCTGCGAACCGGATCAGTTCGATATGATAGTCGGCGTCACTGTCAAAATTCTTGTACACGGTTATCTGATCGGTTGTCCCGTCTATAGAGATAATGAGATCGTTTCCGTTCCTGATCAAGGAGACGTCAGCCGGTAAGATGCCGGCCGTAAACTCGATCACATCCGTGCCGTTGCCCGAGGAGGTCTCGTTAATGAGGTCCTGGCCAAAGCCCGGATCAAACAGGTAGGTGTCATTACCCGTCCGGCCGATCAGGGTATCATTATCAGCACCGCCGATCAGGGTGTCATTGCCGCTATTGCCGTCCAGCGTGTCGTTGCCGGCGCCGCCATACAGCGTATCATCGCCGGTATACCCATAAATCGAATCATTGCCGCCAAGTCCGTCGATGACATCATCCTCATCATGATAACCGCGGATTTCATCGTTTCCTTCAGTCGCCGCCCCGGACAGAAGCATTGTTTTGACATCGTCATAGGTCCAGGCCGTGCCGTCAGAAAAATGGATCTCTTCAACCCGATAGTCGGCGTCATTGTCAAATTCCTCGTTCACGGTAATCTGATCGGTTGTCCCGTCTATAAAGATAATGAGATCGTCGACGTCCCGGCTCAGGAGTACGTCAGCCGGTAATATGCCGGCCGTAAACTCGATCACATCCGTGCCGTTGCCCGAGGAGGTCTCGTTAATGAGGTCCTGGCCAAAGCCCGAATCAAACAGGTAGGTGTCATTACCCGTCCGGCCGATCAGGGTATCATTATCAGCACCGCCGATCAGGATGTCATTGCCGCTATTGCCGTCCAGCGTGTCGTTGCCGGCACCGCCGTAAAGCGTATCATCGCCGATATACCCATAAATCGTGTCATTGCCGCCAAGTCCGTCGATGACATCATCCTCATCATGATAACCGCGGATTACATCGTTTCCTTCAGTCGCCGCCCCGGACAGAAGCATTGTTTTGACATCGTCATAGGTCCAGACCGTGCCGTCAGAAAAATGGATCTCTTCAACCCGATAGTCGGCGTCACTGTCAAATTCCTCGTTCACGGTAATCTGATCGGTTGTCCCGTCTATAAAGATAATGAGATCGTCGACGTCCCGGCTCAGGAGCACGTCAGCCGGTAATATGCCGGCCGTAAACTCGATCACATCCGTGCCGTTGCCCGAGGAGGTCTCGTTAATGAGGTCCTGGTCAAAGCCCGGATCAAACACGTAGGTGTCATTACCCGTCCGGCCGATCAGGGTATCATTATCAGCACCGCCGATCAGGGTATCATTGCCGCCACTGCCGTCCAGCGTGTCGTTGCCGCCAAGACCGATCATGACATTGTCGGTTGCGTCTCCGGTGAGCGCATCATCCCCCTCGCTGCCATACATTGCGCCTGCAATGACCGCACCATTGGCATAGTCGGTCAACGATTCTGTTCCGTCACTGATCGTTGCATAAATATACCAGATGCCATTCGATAACCCGGAGACATCCCATTCATATGTATCATCATCTCCATCCGGCTCTGCGGCAATGCCATTGACGATCAGCGTGCCGTCTTCGCCTGTGTTATCATCATCAAAATATAGAGCGATAAAGGCATTGTTGTCAGGATCAGAATCTTCCCATTGGATGGTGACCGTATCGCTTACATAAACGTCCTGTGACGGTTCCAGCAGTGTAATTCCAAGAGGACCGAGTAATGATAAAACGTATTCTCTGGTCCAGGACGTACCTTCCGCGAATTGGATCTCCTCGACATGATAATTTGGTTCATCACCAAAGAATTCCGCGACGGTTATGGTATCTGTTCCCGACACTTCAATTAACAAGTGCGCACCGGAACGGGTCAAAACGATATCAGAAGGCAGTATACCGGCGGTAAACTCGATAATGTCCGTTCCACCGCCATCCGCCGTCTCGCTGATACTGTCCTGACCAAAACCAGGGGCAAACAAATAGGTATCGTTATCCAGATTCCCCTGCATATAATCATTACCCGCACCGCCGATCAGGGTATCGTCATTAACACCGCCATACATGAGATCATCGCCATCACCGCCATAGAGGGTATCGGCCCCCGCGTAGCCGACAATGGTATCATTTCCGCCCAATCCGTAGATCACGTCGTCAACAGCATGCGTCCCGTCAAGGGTGTCATTGTTTTCCGTTCCGACAACCGTGCCGATGGTAACCGATCCGTCCGCGTACACGGTTAAAGATTCTGTTTCGTCACTGATAATTGCGTAAATGTACCAGGTTCCGCCCAAAAGGGCCGGATCGGAGATATCCCATTCATAAGCGTCTTCCGTGTCGCCGTCCGGATCTTCAAATATGTCTTCCAGATTGATCCGCGTTCCGTTCTCACCTGTATTATCGTCATCGTAATACAGCTCTATGGTGGCGTTACTGTCGCCGTCAGAATCTTCCCACTGGATGGTGAACGTGTCAGCCGCAAAAACATCATCGGCAGGTTCCGCCAATGTGATTTCAGGTGATGTGCCTACCCACGAATATTCTCTGACAAAAAACGGCGCGCCGTCCATCCACTCGCTGACTTCGCCGTCCGGATCTTCCGCCAGGGCCCGCCAGAAATAGCGGGTATTATCGTCAAGGACTGAAGGAACAACAAAAGACGGCTGGGCGGAAGATCCTTCAAAAACCAGGTCTTCAAATTCGCTGTCCGAATACAGCTCAAAATAATAACTTAAAACATCCCCATCCGGATCGATGGCGGGATTGACAGCCAGTTCCGGGGTAAGCGACTGGACCCAGGCGGTATGGCCCGGGTTGTTCAGGGTCGGTGTCTGGGGCGCCTGATTGATGGGATTGACCAGAAAATTGCCTGTCACCCAGGGGCTGTAAGCGGCCCCGTCAAAAGCACGTGCCCGCCAGAAATAAGTGGTGTTGCTGAACAGGCCGGTCACATACCAGGCGGTTGAGGCCGTGCCTTCGGAAATATCAGCGGCTGTTACCAGAGTTGAACTGTCAAACGTATTGACCGTATCGAGCTGGAAGTCGTAGACCAGGGTATTCCCTTCCGGGTCGACCGCGTTGGTAACGACAATATCCAGTTGATGAACAATAACCCTCGCACCGACAGCCGGGGCATCTATGGCCGGCGCGCTCGGCGCCTGGTTGGCGGTGGATACGGTAAAGGAACCGGTTGTTGATGTTTCCAGGCCATCGGGGTCGACCGCCACCGACTTCCAGTAATACGTGGTTTCATCGCTCAGATCCACGTCCACCGTCCAGGCGGTTGTACCATCGGTGCCGGTCAGGATATCCGATACCGAAGTCACCTGACTTGTCATTATGCTGTCCGAGTAAACCTCGAATCTGTACGTCAGGGCATCCTGATCAATATCACTGCTGTTGGTGACTTCTAATACCGGCGTCATGGTATCCACATATGAGCCGACAACCGGGCGGCTGATGTTAAAAACGCCGGGCGCCTCGTTGGCCGTATCCACAAAAAACGTGCCGTATGTCCAGATACTGGAAGCAGCGTAGTCACAAGACCGGACCCGCCAGTAGTACAGGGTATTGTCGTCCAGAGGGACGGTAACGGGCCAGACCGTGGTGTCAACGCCTTCGGCCACACCATGAGCGGCAGCAACCCGGTCGGTCAGCTGCAGGTCCGAGAAAACCTCAAAGTCATAGGTCAGGGTATCACCGTCCGGATCCGTACTGTTGTCGATTGTCAAAACAGGAGAAAAAACGGTCACGTCCTGCCCCTCGGCAGGTGATACAATGACCGGTGGCGACGGGCCATAGTCTTCCCTGGTGGGATCCGTTCCGTTTAAATATTCATCAAGATCTAGAATACCGTCACTATCAAAGTCCCCGGTGCCGTCCCGTTCCAGGCTATCATTGAAATATTCCTTTTCCCAGTCATCATCCATGCCGTCGCCATCCGTATCGTTTATTGAACGGATTTCAACGGGTACGATCATAACAACCGTTGTGTGCCCGTCACTGGCGCGAAAAACAGGCGCGTAGTCACCCGCCTGACCGATTGCGGGTGTCCAGTTGAAGGTCCCGGTACCATCACCGTTATCTATAAAATCAGCGCCTTCCGGAAGATTGGAGGCGGAGAGGGTCAACGTTTCACCTTCCGGATCGGTGGCGGTAACCGCAAATTCCAACAAATCCCCTTCCACACCTGTCTGCTCGTCTAATTCAACAAAATCCGGTGAGTCATTAACAACCGGCGTATCAAACATAACGGTATAATCTCCGGTCGAATCGACATCAAAAAGATTGACGAAATAAGCCCATTCATTTTCAACTTTTTCCTTATAAAGCCAGATGTTATCAGACTTTATGCGTTTTCCGTCACTGCGGACCGCTTCTGTGATCATTTTGCCCTCTTCAAACGGATCCGGAACACTGACAAAAATAAATGGGGAAGAAGATGTAAACTGCAGTTTATAGGTTGCCTCGTCTCCTGAAGGATTGGTGAACGATACCGAGGCGTCGGATGAAAGATCGGTTACATCCGAATCCCAGATCCCGGCCACAGCTTCTGACTCACATACTTTTATAACCGAATAAGGTTCCTCAAAAGATTTAACCAGAAAATCCTTGCAACCATCCCGCCCGGGCAGATCAACCAGAACGTCCTTTTCCAGCGACATGGCTGTAATACCGTCGATAATAGACGTCACCTGACCGCCAAGCGCCTCCGCATGGGATACACTGGCGGTAAACTCGGTGAATTCGCCCATCAGACTGCTGATCATCAGCCAGCGACCGACAGCGGCCTCACCCGGCGCGATGTTTCCCAGGTCCACCATCAGACTGTTATCCGTAACCGCTCCATTGACTTCCGTGCCGATTATGGAAAATGAGACCAGTAGATCTTGATCGTTGCTGACAATTTTCGGTTGAGCCGAATCGATTTTCAGATTGTAGGCGGTATTATTGCCGGTATTCTTGACCCGTACGCCAAGCGTGAAAGGGATTGAAGGTTCAATTACAGGACTTTCCGGAGTGCCGGTAAAGGGGTCATCACCATAAACCTGTCTTGTTAAAAAGCTGTCCAGTGTGAGTTCCGGCAACGGTTTGACAAAAATCGAATCCGGCTTGACGTCAACAACATGTTCTTCGCCGTTGGCACCCATTTTATAGGTCAGCTTGGCTCCGACAAAATAAAGTTTGCCTTCGGGATCATCACCGGCAGAACCTGGAACAGGAATAATCAACCAGTGAAAATCAGAAGAAGTCGAAGCCGTGACAGGATCCAACGGCCATGAGCCTCCCGAAATGGATCCAACATTGTTCGAATCCCCGCGAATAAAGAAGCAGAATTCCGGATCATCCGGGTCTGTGGTCGCATTCGTATCTGTTGTCGCAACTACGGAGGCGCCTTCTTCATCCGTAAATAAAATTTCCACATTGAGGTTTTCCAGGTCTATATTTGACAGGCCGTTGTTAATACGCATATGCGCGTCAAAAGCCTGGCGTTCCAGGGTCAATTCCTGCCGGATCTCGATTTTAACTTTAGCGCATTGAGAATCTTCGGAACCCGCAGCTTGAGTCGAAGTCACCCAAGCTATCATAAGGCAGAAAAAACCAATTAAAAGAACAAACAACTTCTGTTTCATATTATTGGTTGTGCTCATTCTTTCCCCCATTGTGGTGGTTTTGTAAAAGGCGGATCAGCCCTTTTATGACCGGATATTCCGGTTGTTTTATAATACTAAAGCGTTGCTTATGAATTCATCTTAACGGTCACGCCTTCCCCCTGAACGCGGAACCGGTTATATCCCTGCATACTGTTTTGGCAGGTGTCGCTGATGATTCTGAAAGCGACATAGTCGTCTGTTTTCTGCATAAAGACACGCGTCTGGGGATCTGCCAGAAGCCAGCGCCCCTGATGATAAAATTCAGCCCAGTTATGAAAGTCGCCGGGCGCAAGAATTTTATTTCTCCCGCAAATATATCCGCCCATTCTCCGGCAGGGGATACCTGTTGCCCGGCACAGGGCGGTAAACAGGTCCATATGTTCGGTGCAATCTCCTGCCTTTCGGGTCAGGGCGTATAGCGCCCCACGTTCATTGCGGATATAACCGGAATTTTGAATATGACCGGCGACAAAATTGTGTATGCCCTCGGCCGTATCAACCGCTTCTTTCTTTTTTAATGCCTGCGCCTTTTTAACAACCTCCGGCTGATCGGATTCCACATATTTTTCCGGATTCAGGAATTCATCCTGGTTTTTGTTTTGATCAGGCAAACGGTTCTGTTGATTCGAAAGCATGAGATCGGTTTTAATGTTTATAATCCGGGTGGCATATGGTGGAAGCGTGTCAAATGAAAACCTAAGGATCTGGTTACCCAGAGAATCGATCTCCAGTTCATACGGAAGGGAGGCTTCAATGGCTTTACATAATTGGGTGCCGGTCTGTTTTACCGGAGCGTATACAAAAAGGCCGGCGTTTTTTATTAACCGGTTTGTCGTATTTTGAACCGTGAAACTGTATCTGATTTGTTTAGGCACTGTATAAGAAACAACATTGCTTTTATGTTTAAAATACAGAACAGATCCAGCCGTTAGCACCAAGATCACAGCCAACGCAGACCATAGGGCTGTCTTTTTCATTCCCCCACCCTCTAACCAGAACGCAAGTATACGCACAAGATATTGTAATATAGAACTTTTTTTCTCCCCCGAGAAAAATAGATGCGTTTAAGCAACTAAAGTATAGTTCAAATAATATTTTCAATACTAAGTCAAGAATTTTTTAATCCATTTACCTTGATTCTACTTGAACCGGTACTATTTTTATAAAATTCACCTTAAAAAACGAACCATTAGTCGAAAGATAAATTTATCGTAATTTTGGGGGATTTTGTACTTTTGGGGACGTACTTTTGGGGACGCCTTTAATATTTCTATATTTAGCCCTTGGCAATTCCTCTCTATTGTTACGTATAAAATGGTTATAGAACAATGCTATCTGAAAAAAAAATAATCACCAAATATAAGAATATAAATATGGGGTGCCCATATTGTCTACATTTTGCCCAATTTGAATTTGCATAAACACTCTTCCTGCTATATTATTATTCAAAATTTAACCAGAATAGCCGCATAAACACATAATAAAAGAAAATGAACCTGTTAATTACCGGTGCCAACGGACAACTGGGAAAAGACTGCCGGACGGTGTTCGGCGGGGCTCATACCTTGACCTGCGTGGACATTGAAGAACTGGACATCACCCGCGCAGATGACGTGTCGGCCTTTGTCCGCAACATCAAGCCGGGGGTCATTATCAACTGCGCCGCATATACCCAGGTCGACCGGTGTGAGACAGAGCAGGAACCGGCCCGGGCCGTCAATGTGACCGGCGCCGAAAACCTGGCCGAAGGTGCTGCCGACTGCGGGGCGCTGATGGTTCACATTTCAACCGATTATGTTTTTGACGGCCAGAAGGACTATCCGGAAACCTATACCGAAACCGATGCCACCGCCCCTCAGTCCGTCTATGGCCTCACCAAGCTGGAGGGGGAGCAGGCCGTCATACGGTGCACGGACAATCACCTGATTCTCAGAACCGCCTGGCTTTACGGGTTTCACGGCCACAATTTCATCAAAGCCATTCTCAAAAAAGCTCTGGCCGATCCGGAAACGCCGTTTAAAGTCGTCAACGACCAGTTCGGAACACCCACCTGGAGCATGGCCCTGGCCCGCCAGATCGCCGAACTGATTGATCCGCCGGCCCGGGGGCTGTATCACGCATCGGCCGAAGGCGCCTGTACCTGGTATGCGTTCGCCCGGTATTTTCTGGAAAAGCTGCAGGTGCCCCACCGGATGGTCACCTGCACCACCGAAGAATATCCCACGCCGGCAAAGCGGCCCCATTGTGCCATTCTGGAGAACCGGCGGCTGGCGGCTGAAGGACGAAACCGGATGGCACACTGGCAATCGGCTCTGGACGAATATATAAATCAATACGGACCGGCCTTGCTGGATGAATGCCGGCCATCAAATTAAACAACGGAATGGACATGAATCTTTTAGTCACCGGTGGATGCGGCTTTATCGGCACCAACTTCATCCGTTATCTCTTTGACCGACCGGACTTTTCCGGCCGGATCGTCAATGTCGACCGCCTGACCTATGCCGGCAACCCGGAAAATCTTGACGGCATCGAAGAACAATATCCCGACCGTTATGTTTTCCGTCAGGCCGACATCTGTGATATGAAAACGCTGACCCGGATATTCGATGACAACGATATTGACACGGTCTGTCATTTTGCGGCCGAATCCCATGTGGACCGGTCCATCGTGGCGCCGGACGATTTTATCCGGACCAACATCGTGGGCACCTTCAACCTGCTGGAGATCGCCAGGAACCGGAGCGAAAGACTCAACCGGTTCCATCACATCAGCACGGATGAAGTTTACGGCAGCCTGGGCAAGGACGGCCTTTTCACAGAGGCCACCGCCTACCAGCCCAACAGCCCCTATTCCGCCTCCAAGGCCGCCTCCGACCACCTGGTCCGGGCCTATCATGCCACCTACGGCCTGCCGGTCACCCTGTCCAACTGTTCCAACAATTACGGACCGTACCAGTTTCCGGAAAAACTGATCCCGTTGATGATTCTAAACGCCCTGGAAGACAAACCCCTGCCGGTTTACGGGGACGGCAAAAACGTCCGGGACTGGCTGTATGTGGCAGATCACTGCAGCGCCATCTGGGAAATCATCTGCCATGGCCGGGAAGGCGAGACATACAACGTGGGCGGTAATTGCGAAATGGAAAACCTGTCCCTGGTGGAAAATATCTGTGATGCCATTGACGCCAAAACCGGACGGAAAGACGGCAAGTCCCGGCGGCAGCTGATTTCCTTTGTCAAGGACCGGCCCGGCCATGACCGGCGCTACGCCATTGACGCTTCCAAAATCAAGAACGAACTGGGATGGGAGCCGGTAACACCGATTGCGCAGGGCATTGACATGGCCCTCGACTGGTACCTGAACAACCCGGTCTGGATCGAGCGTGTGAAAAGCGGCGATTACAGGCGTTGGATTGAAGCACACTATTCATAAAAAATCATGATTAAGTGTTTATGTGGTTATGTGGTTAAGTGATTAAGTGATTAAGTGATTAAGTGGTTATGTGGTTAAGTGATTATGTGATTAAGGTTTTCCTTAAAAAGGTCAGGGTGTCAATAAAAAGCACTTTGACCGGAACTGTTGACTTTTGGATAATTCGGGCTTTCCCCAAAGCCCTCTTTAGAGGTTAAAATGAAAGGTATAATATTGGCCGGCGGCTCCGGCACCCGGCTCTACCCCCTGACACGGGTCACCAGCAAGCAACTGCTGCCGGTCTACGACAAACCCATGATCTATTACCCCCTGTCCGTCCTCATGCTGAGCGGCATCCGGGACATCCTGATCATCTCCACCCCCCAGGACCTGCCCAATTTCAAGGCCCTGCTCGGGGACGGGTCCTGGCTGGGGCTTTCTTTGACCTATGCCGAACAACCCCAACCCGAAGGCCTGGCCCAGGCGTTTATCATCGGCGCCCCGTTTATCGGCGATGATCCGGCCTGCCTGATTCTGGGGGACAACCTCTTTCACGGGCACAGCCTGCCCGGCATCATCAAAAGGGCCAGTCAAACACCATCGGGTGGCGTGGTTTTCGGGTATCGCGTCAATGACCCGGAGCGTTACGGCGTAGTGGAATTTGACGATCAGGGCAATGTCATCGGCATCGAGGAAAAACCGCAAGCGCCCAAATCCAAATACGCCGTGTCCGGTCTTTATGTTTATGACAACGCCGTCATTGATATTGCCCGCGGGCTTAAACCTTCCGACCGCGGTGAACTGGAGATTACGGATGTAAACCTGGAATACCTTAAAAGGGGCGCCCTGAAAGTGGAAATCCTCGGACGGGGTTTTGCCTGGATGGACATGGGCACCCATGAATCCATGCAGCAGGCAGCCGCATACGTGCGGGCGGTACAGAACCGGCAGGGATTCAAAATCGCCTGTATTGAAGAAATCGCCTATCGCCTGGGATATATCGACAGCAACCAGTTAAAACTGATCGCCTCGGAAATGGCTAAAAACGACTATGGCCAATACCTTTACGAAATCGCTGAACTCACCCCCACGGAACTGGTCAAATGGCTTTAACCATAACCGAACTGTCCATACCCGGCGTCCTGCTGGTCGAACCGCCCGGATTTAAAGACAACCGCGGTTTCTTCATGGAAACCTGGCACCAGAAAAAATACAGTGCCGCCGGGATCGACAAGCCCTTTGTCCAGGACAACCGCTCCCATTCGGCAAAAGGGGTTCTCCGGGGCCTGCATTATCAACTGGCCCACCCCCAGGGCAAACTGGTCTTTGCCGTAACCGGTAAAATCTTTGACGTGGCCGTGGATATCCGTTCGGGGTCACCGACTTTCGGTCAATGGACGGGTGCCGAACTGTCCATGGAAAACCGTCGCCAGATTTATATCCCGGAAGGGTTCGCCCACGGATTTGTGGTCCTCAGTGATTTCGCGGATGTCATCTACAAATGCACGGACTTCTATGCGCCCGGAGATGAATACGGCATTCTCTGGTCGGACCCGGACATCGGTATCGACTGGCCGCTGACGTCACCGATTCTGTCCGACAAAGACCAACAGGCGCCGCCCTTGGGCCTGGTTCCAGAAGGCCATCTTCCGGCCTGATGGTTGTGATCGCAGATGTTATATTCTAAAATTTGCATATTAAGGAGGAGGGGATGAAAAAAAACATTGTGTTCCTTACCGGTCTGCTGGTGATCGTTCTTCTGGCGTCCGGATGCGGCTATAATACCATGCAGCAGAATGAGGAGGCCGTTTTAAAAGCCTGGGGTGATGTCGAGTCCAATTTACAGCGCCGGGCCGACTTGATTCCCAACCTGGTGGAAACCGTCAAGGGGTACGCTTCGCACGAAAAAGAAACCCTGCAGGCGGTCATTGAGGCCCGGGCCAAAGCGACTTCCGTCAACCTGTCGACAGAAGATCTCGGGAATGCCGCTGCCATGCAAAAACTCCAGGATGCCCAGGGCGCCCTGTCTTCGGCCTTATCCCGATTGATGGTGGTGGTGGAACGATATCCCGACCTTAAGGCCAATGTCAATTTCATGGACCTGCAAAACCAGCTGGAAGGGACCGAAAACCGGATTAACGTGGCCCGGCAGCGATACAACAAGGCCGTTGAGACGTTTAATTTTTCTATCCGCAAGTTCCCCAACAGCCTGACCAACAGCCTCCTGCTTCACCTGGAGCGAAAAGAATACTTTAAAGCCGAGGCCGGCGCCAAAGTCGTCCCCAAGGTAAAATTCTAAGGGATAAAGAGATGAACGCTTTCTGCCTCAAGTTGACGATCATCTTTGCGCTTGTTTTATCCGTGCTTTTCATCCCGGCAAAAAGCGTTTCAGCCCTTGACGTCCCGGCCCTCTCCGGGCGCGTTAACGATTATGCCGGCATGCTGTCCGGCCATACGGAACAGCAGCTTGATACAAATCTCGGGCAACTGGAAAAAACGGATTCCACCCAGATTGTGGTTCTGACCATCCCGTCCCTGGAAGGAGACAACCTGGAGGATTTTTCCATACGCGTGGCAGAGGCCTGGGGTGTCGGCCATAAGGGGAAAGACAATGGCGCCATTCTATTGATTGCCAAAAAAGAACGAAAGATACGGATTGAAGTCGGCTACGGCCTGGAAGGAAGTCTCACCGATATGATCTCGGGTCGGATTATTCGCAATATTATCACACCGAACTTTAAATCAGGCAACTTTGACAAAGGCGTTCTGGATGGCGTCCAGGCCATGATCGGCGTCGTCAAGGGCAAGTTTAAAGGGCAAAAACCGGGGACTCAAATAAGCGCGTCACCTCCGGACCTGTTCGGTTTTTTTGTGGTACTGATGCTGATAAATATGCTTGGCAGGCTGCGCCGTTCCGTGGGCACTTTGGCCGGGGGCTTTCTTATACCGCTGGCCGGCTGGCTGACCTTCGGCCTTAGCATGTTATGGGTCCTGGCCCTGATTCCGGCAGGTGTGCTTTCCGGGTTACTGATAAGCTATATCGGCCGGCCTTTATCCTTTAGCGATACCACTTCCGGATATTCCCGCCGCGGCGGCGGATATTACGACACCGGTGGATATTTTGGCGGCGGTGGTTTTGGCGGCTATGGTGGCGGTGGATTCGGAGGCGGCGGTTTCGGGGGGGGCGGTGGCGGTTTCGGCGGCGGTGGCGCCTCCGGCGGCTGGTAAAAATGATTTCGTTCAGAAACATACATATATTAATGGTTGAAATATGAAAGACCTGACAAAAATTTTTCTTTCACCAAGTGACAGGGAAAATATTATCAAGGCCGTCAAAGATGCGGAAAAAGAGACTGCCGGAGAAATCGTTCCAATGATTGTTCCCGTTAGTTACCATTACCCCGTAGCCGATATTGTCGGAGGCGCGGCTTTCGGCTTACCACTGGCCCTGGCAGCCACTTATCTGGTCGGTGGCTGGCTGTGGATCGGCACCCAGAATCTATGGCTGTTCCTGGGCCTTTTCGGATTACTGTTCATTGTCTTTCAGCAGACAATCAAACGCTCAACCCGGCTGAAGCGACTTTTTGTTTCCGAAAATGAAATGCTGGAAGAAGTTGAAGAAGCCGCTTTTGTTAATTTTTACAAAAACGGATTAAATCGCACACGTGATGAAACCGGAATCCTGCTTTTTATCTCTGTGTTTGAAAAAAAAGTCTGCATCCTGGCCGATCGCGGCATAGATCAGAAAGTACCGGCCGACCAGTGGAACCAGACCGTTGAAACAATCGTTGCAGGCATCAAACAGAATCGTCAGGGAGAAGCCATTTGCGAGGCCATATCCGAAGTCGGACGTCTTTTGGCCCTCCATTTTCCGGTTAAGCCGGATGACGTGGATGAACTGGACAACCTGGTCGTCCAGGAATGAGTCCTCCTGGGCCAGGCCTTACAGGTATTTCAAAAAATTAGAATTCTTGTTCGAGGTCAAGGCCTGTGAAAATTTTAACCGGGGGAATACATGGATGTATTTCGAGGATTAAAATTTGAGCATAACGCCGACATCGGGCCAAAAGGCAATTTTTAAAACTGACCGGATATGAATCAGGTTTTCAGGTAGACGCTGGGTTCAACGAATTTAAAGGAATGCGTCAGGAAACTCAGGCTTTCAGCACCGCCAATGATCAGATATCCGTTGGGTTTCAATACGCCGTAAATTTTTTCCAGCACTTTCTGCCGGGTCGGGGGATCAAAATAAATCATCACGTTGCGGCAGAAAACAATATCAAAGCGCCCGATCGGCATGGCGTCTGTAATCAGATTGTGGTGGTTAAAGGTGACATGCTTCCTGACCTTCTCACTGACATGAACGGTTTTTCGATCTTCATCACCTGATATCTTAAAATAGGCCGTCACCAGTCGCGAATCCATCTTGTCAGTTTTTCCAATCGGATAAACAGCTTCTTTGGCCTGTTTGAGCATGTTTCCGGACAAATCCGTGGCCAGCACGGAAGGGGCAAACCCTTTTTCCAGACAATCGATCACCACCGAGTAGGGCTCCTCACCGCTGGAGCAGGCGGCGCACCAGATATTGGCGGCCGTGTTTTTTTGAAGGTATTTGAAGGATCCGTTCTCTCTGAAAAAAAAGGTATGGGTCGTGGCAATGGCATCGATAAATGAGGCCAATTCCGTGGGGTCAGAGCGTAACAGACCCAGATAATCGCTGACCGGCATCATGCCAATTTTTGTAAGCCGCTGATAAAGACGCGTTTCTATCAGCCGGTGCTTACCCTTGAGGTTAATGCCCGATTCCCTGTAAGCCAGGCCAATCAGTATGTTATACTGCGACTCGGTCAATTTTATAACGGAATCGCCGGGATTATCCAACGTCAGCTTAACCTCTCAACCACTTAATCACCTAAAACTTTAAAACCTAAAACCGTTTAAGAAGTAAAAGGGCTGCTGAGACGGTTTAAGGCCTTGCCCGGTCAGGGCGCTAAGAACAATTAGAATATAAATAGTCTTGCATAAAAAGTCCCGATCTTTTTTACGCAGACCCGAAAAAATTTGTTGACTTGACCAATCAAACTGATAATATATTGGACGGATGACCGAACAATATAAAAAACAAT
Source organism: Desulfosudaceae bacterium (assembly GCA_963674745.2). Classification (GTDB taxonomy): domain Bacteria; phylum Desulfobacterota; class Desulfobacteria; order Desulfobacterales; family Desulfosudaceae; genus JBFMDX01. The sequence continues at coordinate 2,446,868 of CAXXDV010000003.1, forward strand.
ACCAGACTTGAGATAATATTATGGGTAGAAAAAGCATGGCGGACGAGCGCCGCCAGGAAATCATCGAAGCTTTTTACTATTGTGTCAATGACGGCGGACTGGCCAACGCGTCCATTCGCAAAATCGCCCGGCAGGCCGGGGTCCAACCCAGCATCATCCATCATTATTTTAAGGACCGGGATGAAATGATTGAAAATATGGTGGTTTTTTTCGCGGACACCATTTTCGACAGTTTCATCGAGGAAATGGAGCAGCATGGAAATCCGGAAACAAAATTTTTCAAGGCCCTGGAATTCATGTACAGCCCGGGCATGATTAATAAGGAATACTCCGGTTTTTTCCTGGAATGTTGCGTAGAAGCACGCCGCAACCCCAAGGTTAAAGCCACTCTGGCCAGAACTTTTCGCCATTTTCGGCAGACCATCATTGCCTATATTGAAGAAATGAACATCCTGGAAAACCTGACGAAAACACAGAAAGAAAATTACGCCTCCATGCTTATCGCCATTCACGAGGGGCTGGAGTTGCAGTGGTATCTAGATCCCAAAGCCGTTTCTCTGAAAAAAGCCACGGCCCTGACCCGCTATGTGATTGACCTGATGATCGCGGACAGTATGCGGACGGCCACCTTAGAAGCAGGGACCGCATTAACCCGATAATCCATTAAAGGCCATTTGAAAAATGATTACAGGTATTTTAAAAGAAATCAAACAGGAAGAGCACCGGGTGGCCATGACGCCGGCCGGTGCGGAACTCATGCATCAGCACGGCCACCAGGTTCTGGTAGAAAAAAATGCCGGTGAGGGCAGTGGCTATGATGACTGCCGTTACCAGGAGGCCGGGGCCGAGATCGTTGCAACGGCGGAAGAAATTTTCAACCGGGCCGACATGGTCATGCATGTCAAGGAGCCGCTGAAAAGTGAATACAACCTTTTGCGGCCCAGTCAGATTTTGTTTACCTACCTGCATTTGGCGGCCAATCAGGAGCTGACCGAGGCGCTGATCAAAAGCGGTGCCGTGTGCATTGCTTATGAAACGATTCAGAAAGCGGACAAGTCCCTGCCCTTGCTGACGCCGATGAGTGAAGTCGCCGGGCGGATGGCCGTACAGGAAGCCGCTAAATTTCTGGAAATTCCCAACGGTGGCCAGGGCATACTGCTGGGCGGCGTTCCCGGAGTCGCACCGGGTAACGTGTTGGTCATCGGTGGCGGCGTAGTCGGTGTCAATGCCGCCAAAATGGCCTGCGGCCTGGGAGCCAGTGTGACCCTGCTGGATACGGATCTGGAACGGTTACGATACCTGTCTGATGTCATGCCCAAAAACTGCTTTCTGTTAATGTCGACACCGGCCGCCGTCCGCAAGCTGGTTCCCATGGCCGATGTGGTCATCGGCGCGGTTCTGCTTCCCGGTGGCGCCAGGGCCCCCCGGCTGGTGACCCGTGACATGCTTAAAACCATGAAAAAAGGGGCTGTCCTGGTGGACGTGGCCATTGACCAGGGCGGCTGTTTTGAAACCTCCCGACCGACGACCCACGGCGACCCGGTTTTTATGGAAGAAGGCGTGGTACATTACTGCGTGGCCAATATGCCGGGTGCGGTAGCCAAAACATCCACCCAGGCACTGACCAATGCCACCCTGCCCTATGCCCTTGAAATAGCGGACAAAGGTTGGCGGCAGGCCATGAAGGAAAACATGGAAATCCAGTATGGCGCAAATATTATTGAAGGTAAGGTGACCTGCCGGGGCGTAGCCGACGCCTTTACCATGGAATGCGAATCAATGGAAACGTTACTGTCCTGATAAACCTTCGGATATCCGGGCAGGCTTGTTTGATATAGCAGCTGGGGACTGACGCATTAACCGGCAAATGTCCCTCTAAACCTCTAAAAAAGGAGGCTGACGTTGAACTATCAATCTATTCTGGCAGCACTTAACCTGCAGGCGGTGCTGCCCAACCTCGAGGACATTGTCCGGCATGACCCGTCTGCGGCCGATATCGCGGGCAAAAAAGATATCAGCATTCAGTTTCTGGTCAGAAACGGTCCGGCCGCCGGTGTTGAATTTAAAAACGGCGCCTGCACCGTCACCAGTGGCAAGCGGGCCGATGCCGATGTAAAACTTTTTTTTACATCCTGCGACCATTTGAACAAAATGTTCAAGAACCAGTCCAATCCCATTCCGATCAAGGGATTCACCAAGCTTGGTTTCCTGACAAAAGAGTTCACTCAGATTACCCAGCGGATGGAACATTTTTTGACCCCGGATGACAAGCTTCTGGAACAGGCGGACTACATGGCCCTTAACACATTGCTGACGTTGAACACGGCCGCACGGGCCATTTGCATCATCATCCAGGGGGACCCGGCGGCAAAAAATGTGGCCGCCGGTATACCCGATGGGACGATCATGCTCAAAGTGCTTCCGGAAGGTCCTGCGGCTACCGTTTCTTTCCAGAACCGGCAGGCGACCATGCTCCCGGGAGAAGTTGACAAGCCGTCGGCCATCATGCTCATGAAAGACATGAAGACCGCTAATGATCTGTTAAACCAGAAGCTGGACGCCTTTTCGGCCATCGCCCTGGGAGACATCATGATCTGGGGGCAGACACCCATGATTGACTGCCTGGACCTTATCCTGGACCGAATCCCGCATTACCTGCAACCATGAGTAATGCCTGTATAAAAAGTCAACAATGGGATGGCAAAGTAAAAAGCACAAGGTCAAGGCGCGCAAATCACGAGGAATGCAGCGTACTAGATCGTACGTGAAATTCCGAGAGATGCAGCGCAACGTAGAGATTGGGCTTTTTACGAAGCCATCATGAGAGAGGCAACATGAAAACATATACTTTTCAAAAATCAAGAGAACTGTTTCAAAAAGCGTCCCGTCTCATCCCCTGCGGCATATACGGGCACTTCAGTCCGGCGCCGCTGATCCCGCCGGAGCATTATCCTTTTTACGCGGAAAAAGCGTCCGGTGCCCGCATAACGGATGTAGACGGCAATGAATTCGTCGACTATATGTGCGCCTACGGCCCCATGGTACTGGGGTACAATCATGAAGGCGTGGACAGGGCCGCCGCCGCTCAGCGCGAAAAGGGAAACTGCCTGTCAATGCCGTCACCGATCATGGTGGAGCTGGCCGAAAAACTGGTCGACACGGTTTCCATCGCCGACTGGGCTTTTTTTGCCAAAAACGGCAACGATGTCACCACTTACGCCCTCATGACCGCCAGAAAAGCCACGGGCAGGAAAAAAATCGTTTGCATCAAAGGCGGCTATCACGGTGTGGCGCCTTGGACGCAAGGTTACGGCCACCATGGCATCATGGAAGAAGACGGCCGGCATATCATCCGCATTCCCTGGAATGATATCGGCGCCCTGGAAGCGGCTATCGACCGGAACCCGGACCAGATTGCCGGCTTCATGGCCTGTCCTTATCATCACCCCACCTTTGTGGATAATGAAATGCCGGCCGATGGTTACTGGCAGAACGTGGAACGTATCTGCCGCCGACACGGCATCGTGCTGATAGTCGATGACATCCGTTGTGGATTTCGGCTGGACATCCGGGGATCAAACGAATATTTCGGATTCAAACCGGATCTGATCTGTTTCTGCAAGGCCATCGGCAACGGTTATCCCATCTCGGCCCTGGTCGGTGTCGAGTCGTTGAAAAACGACGCCGCCAAAGTATTCTACACCGGCAGTTACTGGTTTTCGGCGGTCCCCATGGCCGCGGCCATCGCCACCATCGACGAGATGAAACGGATCAATGCCACCAAAACCATGCTCTCTTTCGGCGAAAAACTGCGGGACGGGCTGATCTCCAGCGCCCAACAGCATGGTTTCGACCTGAAGGTTACGGGTCATCCCGCCATGCCCTACCTGCGCATCACCGATGATCCCACCCTCATGCTGCATCAGAAATGGTGCGGCGAATGCACCCGCCGGGGCGCTTTTTTCACATCTCACCATAACTGGTTTGTATCAACAGCCCATAATGATGAAGACCTTGACCTGACCCTGCAAATCGCCGACGCGGCTTTTGAAGCAGTTAAACAGCAATCATAACAACATGACGGAGGCAACGATAATGGCTTTATCACAAGAAGAATTCACATTATTAAATGAAAAAGCCCGACAGGCCCGAAGGGACATCGTCGATATCACCGGTTGGTCCGGCGGCGCCCATATCGGCGGCGGATTATCGGTGGTGGATATGCTGATTATCCTTTACTACAAGTACATGAACATCAACCCCCAGCAACCCGACTGGGAGGACCGTGACCGCTTCATTCTCAGCAAGGGTCACGCCGGGGTGGCTTACGCGCCGGTACTGGCAAGAAAAGGCTACTTTGATTTCGACCTGCTTAAAACCTTCAACAAATTCAAATCACCCTTTGGCATGCACCTGGACGGCGGCAAGGTCAAGGGTGTGGATGCGTCTACCGGCTCCCTGGGACACGGGCTGCCCATAGGCGTGGGCATGGCACTTGGCGCAAGGCTGCAGAAGAAAGACTGGTGGACATACTGTATCCTGGGTGACGGCGAATGTAACGAAGGCTCGATCTGGGAAGCGGCCATGGCTGCCAGTCATTTCAAGCTGACCAACCTGATCACCTTCGTGGACAAAAACAGGCTGATGATCGACGGCACCACCGAAGAGGTCATGGGCCTGGAGCCCCTGGCGGACAAATGGACCGCCTTCGGCTTTATTGTAAAAGAGGTGGATGGCCACAGTTTCGAGGAACTGGCTGCCGCCATCGATTATGCCCACAGTAAACCCGGGCAACCGGTGGTCATCATCGCCAATACGGTTAAAGGCAAAGGTGTCGATTTTATGGAAAACGAGGTTAAATGGCATTACGGCGGGCTGGATACGGCGCTGCTGGAAAAGGCCCACCAGTCCATAGATAAAATGTACGCCTGATAACGGCCGATAATAAATCAGACATGAAATCATCATTATTAAATTTTCAGATAACAGGAGTCAATTATGAGTGAAGGCATCACCTGGACGGTTTATGACGCGGATACCATGACCCAGGCTGAGATATACGGTCAGGTATTATGCGATCTGGGAAAAATCAATCCGAAGATTGTCGGATTATCCGCAGACCTGGCCAAGTCCACTAAAATCGGCCGTTTTCAGGACCATTTCCCGGAACGTTTTTTCAACGTCGGCATCGCGGAGCAGAATCTGTTCGGTGTGGCCGCGGGCCTGGCCAAGACCGGCCTGCTGCCGTTCGTATCCACCATGGCCGCGTTTTCATCCATGCGGGCCGCCGAGCAGGTCAGGACCGACATCTGCTACCAGAACCTGGACGTCAAAATTATCGCCACCCACGGCGGTGCTTCTTTCGGCCAGGCCGGAACCACCCATCACTGCACCGAAGATATCGCCATCATGCGGTCTTTCGCCAACATGACCGTGATTGTACCGGCCGACGGCATAGAAATGGCCAATGTGGTCAAACAGTGTGTCGATTATCCGGGCCCGGTTTATATCCGTATCGGCCGCGGATTTGAACCCCGCCATTATGAAAACGAGGAATACGGATTTACCATTGGCAAGGCCGTGGAATTATCCCAGGGTACGGACATTACCATCATCTGCTGCGGTATCACCGTGTTCCACGCCATGGAAGCGGCCAAGGTACTGACGGAAGATGACAAGCTGTCGGTACGCGTGCTCAACATGCATACCATCAAACCGCTGGATGAAGAAGCCGTCATGAAAGCCGTCACGGAAACCCGGCGATTGATCGTCTTTGAAGAGCACAATGTCAACGGCGGATTGGGCAGTGCCGTGGCCGATGTCATTGCGCAAAGCGGCAAAGGCTGCGCTTTCAAAAAAGTCGGTATTCCGGACTGTTTCTGTGAAGTCGGTTATCCGGAAGACCTTTATACCCACTACCGGCTGGACACGGACGGTATCATCGAAACCGTGCGGGAAGTGATGAATATCGAATTTGAAGAGGACGAAGACTGGGAAGACGAGGTATAACATGGCGACAGAAAAAGAGCTCATGACGTCGAGGATTTTTTTACGTGCCGTTCTGCCGGTGATCAAGGTGCTGGTGGAAGAAGACCCTAAAATCAATAAAAAATTTGCCTCCGTCAGCGCCCGGGTGCAGTTTGTGGCCAAAGACCCCGCCGGAAGCATCGGTGCCTGTCTGGTATTTGACCAGGGTGATTTTCAGGTCGAGCAGGGCATAACAGACAAGCCGGACATCACCTTTTCCTTCGGCAGTGTAGCGGCCATGAATGCCATGTTCGCCGGCAAACCGGCCCTGCCGATGATAAAGGGGTTGTTAAAAGTCGGGCTGCTGATAAAGGTAATGACCCTGCTGCTGGCTTTAAAACTGCTCATGCCGAACAACCGCCCCACAGACCCTGAAAAAAGACGGCTCAAGGTCAAAATGACCTTCTACATGATCACCACCGCGCTGTCCCAGTACAACAAAGGCGGAGACCCGGAAATGGTAAAATGGACCGGTTCACAACCGGAGCGCATCTACCAGATCACGGTTGATGATGATATCGCCGCTTACCTTCGCGTCAAAGCCGGAAAAACCAAAGCCGGTCGGGGAAAATACACCAAGCGACGCCCCTTTATTCACATGAAGTTTAACGGTGTGGACGGCGCCATGCCGGTCGTCCTGAATGATGTGGATATGGTTACGGCCGTCAAGGAAGGATTTCTGTCGGTTGATGGGCCGCCGGAATACGGTCGGGATATCGGTGATTTTATGATGCGCATCCAGAACCTGATTACTTAAAAGGATTCAAGGGTTCGAGGGGGCAAGGGGTCAAGGGGTCAAGGGAAAGGCTAAAAACAATGAACGGGCGCACACTTGAACGCTCGGTTTATTTCCTGAGTCTTTTTGTGTTTCGTGCATCGGCAGGCAAGTTGCCGCCCCCCCCCTCGACCCCTTGAATCCTCGCCCCCCTGAACCCTTTGTCACCTGGCGTTGGCGACTGCCGTGACTTTTCCATCGGGTGGCGGCGCAAACCCGGCCGAAGTGGTGTGGTTGATATAGGCCTTGATACCATTGAGGATACCGTCACAGAGGTGGCGTTGATACTCACGGTCCGTCAGGCGACGGCATTCTTCGCGATTGCTGATAAAACCCGTTTCTATCAGAATGGACGGCATCTGGGCACCGATCAGCACGTAAAACGGCGCCTGCTTGACCCCTTTATCTTTTATTCGCTTGTACCGCTTTTTCAAATACCCGCATAAGGCACTCTGCACATATCCGGCCAAACGGCTTGATTCGTTAATCTTCGCGTTCTGCATCAGGTCCTGTAGAATCGTCTGCAAATCGCTGATATTTTTCTGGGAGGTACTGTTTTCCATGGCCGCCACCCGCATGGCATCTTCGTCGGTGGCCAGGTTCAAGATATACGTCTCAATGCCATAAGCGTCCCTGGCCCGGCAGGCATTGGTATGAATGGAAATAAACAGGTCGGCGTTCTTCATGTTGGCAATCGCCGTACGTTCTTCCAGGGTCAGAAACTCATCCCCTTCGCGGGTCATAATGACTTCACAGCCCAGTTCATCCCTGATCCGGTCGGCCAGCATCCGGGACAAATCCAGGACGACTTTCTTCTCATGGATACCCTTTAAATTACCGGGCGCCCCGCCGTCTTTACCGCCGTGACCGGGATCGATCACGATCCGCCTGACCGTCAAGCCCAGCTGTTTTGCCAGAGACGTTTTTCCGCTCTCCTCTTTCGCTTGCTTCCGGTCGGCGGCCGTCACAGCAGGCACATCACCCTGATCACCGCTGACATCAATGACGACCCTGAAAGGATCCCGCAGGGAAAAAATTTTATAATTTTCAAAGGATTTAATATCCACCACGACCCGCACGCAGGTATTCGTGTACTGTCCGGCCCGGATATCTTTCAGCAGATTATCGTCAATGGTGACCTGTCGGGATAATTCCTGATGAAGCCGGCTGCCCTTTAAATCGATATACAGACGAGGCGGTTTGCCACTGGCAGCGTCTCTTTTTAACAGATTATGCGTAAATTCCGCGGGACCGGTCGTGTCGATGACAACACGGGTATAACTGGGATTGGACCAGTAGCGAAGCTCTTTGACAACAACCGTCTGACCTGAAGTCGACACTTCTGAAACAGGAAATGGCAGGTCCGTGAACCGGTCATCTTCCGCCGACTCAGATACCGGTTCTTTATCAGGCGTCAAAACGCCGGAAACACCGGCGCCAGCTAGGGCGTCGGCTGCTTTCTTATGATACGCGCTCTTAGGAAAATCATCGACGACCTTTTGCAGCAACCGGTTCCCCTCGAGCCGGTCCTCTTTTTTATAGGAATACTTATAGAGCTCACCATAAAGATTACCGGCCATGTACAGACCTGCAGCCGCCCAGGGGCCGTCCGGATCGGACGAATAAACCCCATGAAAGGCGTTGATGCAGTCCAGCCAGTAACAACGGTATTTTTTTCGGCTTTTATTTTTGAGCAGTTTCTGATAGCAGGCGTCCGCCTCAAAATATTCCTTTTTGATCGTCTTAACATCAACCGCCGGACGATTGTGCCGCGGTGCCTTTTCCATCTTTTCAAGTTGGTTTTTGGCCTTGGCACTGTATGCGCTTTTAGGATAATCGGCAATGATATTTTGAAAAATATCAGAGGCTTTCCGGAGATCGGCGGTCCGACCGGAATACCTGGAAAGTTTCTGATACAAAAGGCCGGTCCGGTATAAAGCGGCTGCAGCCCATGGGCCGGATGGATCGGCATCATGAACATCCATATAATTGTTAATGCAGTTCAACCAGTAGGACCGGTACCGTTTGTGTTTGGGGTTCTGATCCAGGTCTTTGGTGCACCTTTCAGCCTCAAAAAAACGGGTTTTAAGGTTCGGGGATAAAAGCGCACAGGAAAACAGGCCGGAAGCAAGTAAGCAGATGATCACCAGCACCGGTAAATATCTTTTCCTGGTCTTGGTCAGGCTTTTAATAATTTTTCCGCCTTCAGTTTTAAGTCATTTAAACAATTCAAGGCCTCCAGTGGCGTCATGGCCGATATATCCAACTGGGACAATATATCAGCCAGCACGTCAGCGGGAGAATCAAAAAATGACATTTGCACGGGGCCTTTATTCTTTGACCTGGATTTGATCCCGGAAAGGGACTCAAACCCGGCGTCCCCCTGTTCAATATCGAAAAGTATCTCTTTGGCTCGGGTAATGACCGCTGCGGGAATACCCGCCAGTCTGGCCACCTGAATACCATAGCTGCGGTTGGTGCTGCCTTCGACCAGTCTCCTGAGAAAAATAATATCATCGTTCCACTCTTTAACGGCGATATTAAAGTTCTTAACCCGCGGTTTTATCTCGGTCAGTTCCGTCAGTTCGTGATAATGCGTGGCAAACAGCGTCTTGACCCCCCGGCCGTGGTGCAGATCATGAAGGTATTCGGCCACCGCCCAGGCGATACTCAGGCCGTCGTAAGTACTTGTTCCCCGGCCGATCTCGTCGATAACAACCAGGCTCCGGGATGTGGCGTTGTTAATAATATTGGCGGTCTCTTCCATCTCAACCATGAAGGTACTCTGTCCGGAGGCCAGATTGTCCAGGGCACCGACACGGGTAAAAATCCGGTCAACAATACCCGTCCGATACTTCCTGGCCGGCACGAAGGACCCCATTTGGGCCAGAATGGCGCATAACGCGACCTGTCGTAAAATCGTCGATTTACCGGCCATATTCGGGCCGGTAATAATCAGCAGCTGGTTTTCGGTGTCGTCCAGCTTAACGGTATTGGGCACATAACGTTCGGCCGTCAGCACTTTCTCCACAACCGGATGACGACCGTCTTCCATGTATATTTCACCATCGTCCGTAATTTCCGGCCGGGTATAATGGTTGTTCACGGCCACGTCGGCCAAGGCGCAGAGAACGTCGATTCTGGCGGCAAAAGCCGCGGCTGCGAAAACATACCGGCTGTTTTTTGCCACCCGGTTACGGATATCGTTGAAAATCGACAGTTCAAGTGCCAGACGCTGTTCCTCGGCACCTAACACAAGGTTTTCAAACTTTTTCAATTCATCGGTAATATAGCGCTCGGCATTGACCAGCGTCTGTTTTCGGACATAATGATCCGGAACGGACGACACTTGAGACCTGGGCACTTCAAGGTAATAACCGAAGACCTTGTTGTACCTCACCTTGAGAGTATTAATACCGGTCAGTTCCTTTTCCCGCGCTTCCATGGCGGCCAGCCGGTTCTTGCTGTCCCGACTGACGGCAATCAGTTCACGCAGTTCAGGGTGGAATTCTTCGCGGATCAGGTTGCCTTCCTGAATGGTCGGCGGGGCGTCCTCCCTCAGGGCCGCCTCAAGCAGTTCGGAAATACCGGCCAGCGTTTCCTGCTGGTCCACGCTCAGGCAGTCTGCCGGAGAAAAAAGCGGGCTTTGAAAAACCGCTAATGTCTCAAAAATAAGCGGCAAGGCTTGAAGGGACCGTTTCAAGGCCACCAGGTCACGGGCGTTGGCCCGGCCCATAACCGCTTTGCTGGTGAGTCGTTCAAGGTCATATACGGACTTTAAGTGTTCTCTGACTTGCCGCCGGACACCGTCCTTGCCGAAGGCTTCGGATACGGCATCATAACGGCCAATGACCTTTTCCGCGTCCATCAGGGGATAGTGCAGCCACTGCCGCAGCAACCGGCTGCCCATGGCCGTCACGCAACCATCCAGAATTTCGACCAGCGTCCCCTGCCTGGACCCGGTCCGCAGGTTATTAAAAAGTTCCAGATTTCGACAGGTCGTATCATCAACCAGCAGGTAATTATCCAGGCAATAGGTTTCTATTGCCGTAAACTGGGCGGCATCCTGTTTCTGGGTCTGATGCACATAGGACAGAAGGGCACCGGCGGCGGAGACACCGACGGTCAGTTTTTCGCACCCGAAGCCTTCCAGCGAACGCGTGGCAAACTGCCGGATCAATTTCTCGCGGGCAAAGGAAAATTCGAACTCGGTATCCGGCAAACAGGATACGGCTGTTTCGGAAAACAATTCCCGCACAAAGGCAAAGGCCGCATCCGTTTGGGCGGATTCCGGAAGAATGATCTCTTTTGGGCCGATTCGCAGCAGCTCATCTCCCACCGCGCGCTTATCGTTTGATTCACAAAGGCGAAAAGAACCGGTGGAAATATCGATGGCGGAAATACCGAACCTATCGTCCCGACGAAAAACGGCCAGGACATAGTTGTTGCTGTCCTTTTCCAGCAGTTCATTGTCGATGATCATACCCGGCGTGACAACGCGGACCACTTCGCGGTCGACCAGGCCTTTAGCCGCAGAAGGGTCCTGCACCTGTTCGCAGACAGCGACTTTGAAGCCGTTATCGATCAGTCGGCCGATATAACCGTCGGCGGCCTTGACCGGCACACCGCACATGGGAATGGGGTTGGGATCGTTTTTATTGCGGGAGGTCAGGGTAATTTCCAGGACAGAGGAAGCGGTTTGCGCGTCTTCGAAAAACATCTCGTAGAAGTCGCCCATCCGGTAAAACAAAATGGCATCCGTGTACTGTTCCTTAATGGAAAGGTACTGCTGCATCATGGGAGTCGCTGCTACAGAGCCCATCACCGACACACCCGAACGTTTAACAGTTTACAATCCTCCCGGCATGATGCCGTTCATCAGGAAGAGACCACGGTGCTTTCGTCAACGGTCTCTACGTTTTGCGGCACGGCTCTAAGCTCGGCCACATCTCTTTCAAGAGCGGTAATCTTTTCACTTGAGTCGGTCACTTCACTGGTCAGCGCCTTTATGGTCCGTCTCGATTGCCAGCGGCTTCGCAAGGTGGAGATAAAAGCCAGCAGCAGCCCGGCCACAAAGAAAACAAGCAGCAGAATACCATTCTGTATCTCGGGGGTCTGATAGCTGGCAAACCACAAATTTAAACCAAACTGATGTTTGACCAAAAGAAACCCCATGTTCTGATAACCGATTATACCAAAAAATACCAGAATGAGAATCAAGATAACCAGTTTAACCTTTTTCATGACCACCTCTTTTGCGAGAATTTATTATCCCGACGGGAATCGATCCGGGAAAAAACTCTGGTCGATTTTCGCCTCGGGTTCAATATCGACTTTAATCTTTTAAACAATATTAACTTTTAGGGAAACCATCAACCTTTTTTTGCGTTCGGGGCAGGCAAGCATCACCCTGGGCCATCCCCTTCCTGCCAGTCAAGCGTCGGACGCATATCCGGCGGGCACTGGCGGATAAAATACTTGTCGGTCATACCCGCCATGAAATCTCTTACAATCTCGGGCGTTTGATGAGATGACAGGTACGATTCGGACATATCTCGCAGAAAATTGGTGAATATGACGGAATCATGATTGACGGTTTCGATATCATTACAGTACCGTTCAAAAAGCATCACAAATAAACGGTTAATCGTATCGGAAGCCGCCTTGATCTTCGGATTCTTATAAATACGCTCATAATTAAAGGCTTTCAGCCGGCGCAAAGCATCCGACACTTCTTCACTGAAGGCGACGCAGTGATTGTTCATGCTGGTCCTGATAATATCCGTAACCAGTGAATAAACGATCTTGCCGTTGGTGTCGCCCAGTACCTTGACGCACTTTGCCGGTATGTCCCGGCGGCGGATCAGGTCAAGCCGGATGGCATCTTCAATATCACGCCCGATATAACTGACCGTGTCGGCAAACCGGACGACACAACCTTCCAGGGTCATCGGCACCAGTTTTGCTGCGGGATTTTTCTTTTTTTGCGCCATCTCCCGTTCGAGCGTGGCAAAGGTTTTGTCCACTGCCGGCACAAGGTTGCGGTTATGCACCTCCCCGTCATGGCACAAGATACCGTCCAGGGTCTGCAGACACAGATTGCAGCCTTTGCCTTTCCGCTCAACTTTGTCCAGGAACTGGACGCTTTGAACATTATGCATGAAATGATCGATACCCGCTTGTTGGCAAAGCCTGGACAGATAGGTTTCGCCCTCGTGCCCGAAAGGCGTATGACCGATATCATGTCCCAGCGCGATGGCCTCGATCAAGTCTTCATTCAACTCCAGCAGACGGCCGATCGTCCTGGCGACCCGGGAGACCAGCTGCACGTGCAGCACCCGGTGCGTGATATGATCGTTCTCGACAAGGTAAAACACCTGCGTTTTGTCAATGTACCGCGTATAGGCCAGCGAATGCAGAATCCGATCCACATCCACGGCAAAAGGTTGGCGATAATCTTCATCTAAAACGGGTTCTTCCCTGCGGCGGGCACTGTCGGCACTGCGGGCGGCAGATGACGATAAAATACAACGCTCCCGCTGATTCAGCACATCTCGCATACTGTCCAATAAAGCCGACATATAATTGTCCTGCCCGGTAGGTTTGATTTGAATTTAACTTACGGGATATTAAAGGCTAAGAGGGAAAATGTCAAAAACGTTGTTAAGGGAATCTCTAAAAATACCCTTCATTCTTAATTTCAGGGCAGATCCGCTGATGAAATACGCACGCAATAGCCGGGGCCGACAGGGATATCCTTCAAAAATCGCAGCCGGTATTCATCCGGCATCGACTGACCCGGCGGGAGGTTTCCGGTGGCCGGGTCAGGCCGCTGCAATACCAGAATATGATTATAATATATCTGCTTTAAGCGGCGCAGTTGTTTCACCCGGCGGCGGGAAAAATCAAAACCAACGGATCCCACTTTGTGAATAGCATAAAAATTGGGACGGTCCGAGATAATCAGCAGCTTCTCCAGGTCCGGGTCATAGTTGGCTTCGATGTAGTCAAGCACCCGGTTATATTCATAAGTCATTGATTTCCCCTGGACAAGCATCTGCTTTTCAGCCACCGGCCAATAATGAACAAGTTGAACGACCGCCAGAAAGATGATGACGCCCCGCCAGGGATTTTTCGTCCCTGGAAAACAACGGCGAACGGCATAAACCGCGGGGACAACCAGGAAGGGCAAAAAAACCATGGCCAGCCGATTATCGATGTCCGTTGCAAAGTCGCCCCAGTAGAATGCCGAATAAAGAAGAAAAAGCACTGCAGCGCAGAAAAGTCCGTAAAAAACGGCGGACCGGCTGACGTCATTTATGCGATCCGCCTTTTGGAACGTCCGCTTAACCAAACTGTACATGCCGACCGCGGCCAGAACGAACAACACCGGCACAAAGCCGTAATCTGAATTAAGCCCGGACAGCACAAATATATTGGGTTGAAAATGCTGCGCCAGATTGGCCGGACCGAAAAGCTGGTCCGCCACCTGACGCGTATCACCGGCCAGGACCGCTCCGGAAAAAAAATAAAGGCGACGCTGCCAGATCAGGGGCAGCAACAGGACCGGGCACAAGAGCGTTGGCAGACGATAGCCAAGAATCATGTCCCGGGAAATAAACCTGGGGGCAAGCACCACCAGTCCGATGATAAAAACAGCTGATTCATAACGGCAGAAAGCCAGCAATACCAGCGACAGGAAAAGGCGTTCAGCGTGCTCAACCCGGCGGGTTTTTAAAAAGTCATAAAGCATGACCAGCGTGAAGATAACAAAAAACAGATTCACTAATTCAAAACCGCTGGAGGTTCCCCAGATGAGAAAAATCGGGCAGGCGGCCGTCAGCAGCACCCCGAGGATACCGTAAAATGGTGAAAAAACGCGGGCGAGCAGGACATATATAAAAAACAGGGCCAAAACACCGGCAACGAAGTTGACGACAAAACCATTGTACGGGCTGTACCCCAGCAGGGCATGAAGCAATGAAACAAAAAACGGGTAACCCGGAGGACGCTGGTCGATATCACCGGCGTAATCATATTCGCCGTAATCAAGCGCCAGTCCCTGGAGCGGCACGGAAACGGTTTTGTTTTTATGCATGGCCATGGAAACACCGACCAGGTTGGTCTCATCCGCCAGAATTTTAAACTGCGGCGGCAAGAGATGAAACACCAGTACCATGACCGCGGCGCAAAGCAGCAGCCCGCCGTAATGGGTCTTGACCAGCGTCCTGATCCGACCGCCTGCCGTCCGGATGACGAGCCCGCCCCAGAGGACAAACGCAGCCAATACAAAATAGTAGGCGCTGTGATTGAATACCGGCCTCAGCCACCGGTGTGGGAAAAAAAAACCTGCCGCAAGTGTTGCGGAAACAACAACGACAAAGAATATGATGCGTCTTGCCATGATCTTCCGGCTCTTTTTAAACCTTATTTAAAATTTTATATGCTTTGTCCAGCACAACTTCCGGCTTGATTGCCTCCAGACATAAATTATTGCCGTTGCAGGGAGAATTCCGGTGGTTATATGCCGTCAGGCAGGGGGAACAGGACCAGCCGGAAAAAAGGTTTACGGCGTTTGGGTTCATGGAACCATACAGAACCGGTGTTTCCGGCCCATACAGAATAATGCTGGGCAGCGATACCAGGCCGGCAAAATGTCCGGGACCGCCGTCATTGGTGATCAGTAGGCGTGAGAGACTGAATACCACCAGCAGTTCTCGCAGGCAACGGGTAAAACCGGTCATATCAACAATCTGGCCGGCTGAACCGCATTCAACGATCTGACGCGCCAGCCCCTGATCTTCCGGAGGTCCGGTCACTGCTACCACAAACCCTTTTTCTGCCAGAGATCGGGCCACCCGGCAGTAGTAATCCGGAGGCCAGGCCCGTATGGGCAACAGCCCCCCCCCGGGATGCAAAATAACCGGGGACGTTTCGGAAATATTAACCAGAGAAAAATGATCCCGTATCCGCGCTACCATCTCTTCTTTCTCGGTTTTCCGAATCTCGATTTGCGGCAATTCGGGCGCCTGTTCTGAAATCGGGCGTTTACATATGGGTACCTCCGAATGGTCTATGGCTTCTGCCAGGCTGACAAACTGGCGGGCAATATGCAGATAGGGATTATATAACACCGGTCGATTGATGAAATCACCCCGGTAAAGCCCTTCCTGGGTATGGCGATGAAAGCCCACCCGAACCGGAGCCCCGGAAAAAAAGGCATAAATACTGCTGATTCTGGAAAACAGTTCACAGTCAATGACCACATCCGGCCGCTGTTGCCTCATCCTGAAAAAGAACTTCATGCTGTCAAAAACAAGTCCTGAAAACGACCGGTCATTTACGGTTTGTATATTGTCCCGTCCCGTTAACCCGATGATATCGATAATTTCAATATTGCGCTCAAAGGTCAGAATATGCAGTGACGCCTGTGGAAATTTCTCCTGCAATCGTTTGATCATGGGCCAGGTCATGGTCAGGCTGCCCATCTCAGACAGCAGTATGATGAGTATCCGGTTGATCGGCCCACGGTCGGTATCTTTGCGCCAGATCAATGACAACAGTGACAACAACCGGCATATCAAGGGACCGGCAGTCCGATCAATTATCCGTTGGGTGGCTACTTTCAATCAACACCTCATTTATCAACGTACAAGTTTATTAAACCACCTGTCATACCCAAGGACAACCAGACGGGTTAAATCCTGTCGGGATAAATCAAGATCGATCACCGCCAGGGCCTTTTGGTAACTCCGACCGGCAGCCGGCGTTTCCCCCCCGTGATTCATAGTATAAGCCCTTTTGATAAAAGTCCATGGCCTTGTCATAAATGGTATCAATCTGTTGTCCCCCCTTCCGGGCTTTTTCCAGACTTTTGGTCAGCAATGCCAGCGCCTGGGGTATGTCCCCCAGGGCAATTTGGCCGCAACCCATGTAGAACCATGCGGCCGGGTGATCCGGTTCCAACAGTGCCGCCCGGTTAAAGGCCTCTTCAGCTTTGGTCCATTGCTGATCAAAGGCCCGCGCTTTCCCAAGCGTCACCCATAGCGGCGCCCTGTCCGGCCGTATTTCAACCGCCTTTGAAAATTGTTCGATAGCCCCGGCTTTGTCGTTACGAACCGCCAGAACGTTGCCCAGCGCATGATGCGCCAGATAATTATTTTCGGTCACGGCCAGCGCATGACGATAGAGCGTTTCACTGTCCTGCCATGTCTGAATCTGAAAAAAGGTTATGGGTGCATAAACACCGCTAAGCATTACGGGAATAACGATCATCCAGAGCCGTCGGTGAGACAGACCGGCCAGCAACGATTTCAAGCTGAAAACCACCATTATCAGAATACCCGTCAGGGGCATATACATATAGCGATCAGCGATAAAAAACTCACCGACTTTGACGATACCGATAACCGGGACCAGTGTCCCCAGAAACCAGAACCATCCGGTGAGCAAATATCGCTGTCGCCGGGCAAGGCAGATAACACCGACCGTGATTGCTGCCAGGACAGCCACAGTAGTTATCAATATACCGCTGTTCAACACCGGCATGGGATAAAACACGGTTAATGCACCGGGCCAGATGGATTTTTTCAAATACAGGGCATAAGCTGCCAGGACATGCGAAATCCTGGACATTAACGGAAACGACTCCGTAGATACCAATCCACCACCCTGTTGCTGCGCCACTACAGCGATGATAATACCGGCCAGACAAATCCCGAACAGCGGAACTTTTTCAATTACCAGTGTACGCCAGCGTCGAAAGCGGTGGCCACCGGACAAATCGCCGGATTCATGACCTGTATCACGGCATAACGGCCAGTAATCCAGCAGCAGCAGCAAAAAAGGCAGGGTAACGATCATGGGCTTGGCCATAAGCCCCATTGCAAAGAACACAGCAACAGCCAGATATCGCCTCCACCCCGGAGAGCGCCGGTATTCATCATAGGCCAGTATGGCCAGCAGCCAGAAGCCGACGCAAAGAAGCTCTTTTCGGCCCGAAACCCAGGCCACCGGTTCGACATGAAGGGGATGAAGGGCGAATAACAGCGAAATCACCCAGCTTTCCCAGAGACGCCCCGTAAGCCTCCGAAAACAAATAAAAACCATGGCGCTGTTAAACAGATGAAGCAAAAGATTGGTCAGCAGGTATGCGCCGGGTTGGACACCGTAAAGTTCGGTATCCAACATGTAGGACAGCCAGGTCAAGGGGTGCCAGAACTCGGCTTTCATTGTCTGAAAAGCCCAGATAAAATTGTCCGGACTGAGCCCGGAAACAACCCTGTCGTTATCGAACACATAAAGAGAATCATCCAGAGAGACAAACACATGATCCGCCAACTGGCGGTATAAATAAAACGTGACCGACAGGACCAGAAGCAGGAGCGCCGTTATCAACAGTTTCTCGTAAACCAGCTTCCGGATTTTGGCATTTCTTGTCATGAGTGAAAAAATCATTCGATGATTGAATTAATAATTTCCGGTGGGATGTTGCCCACATACACCTCATCTTCGATTACGAAGCCGGGAGTGGCCGTCAGCCCCAATTGCAATGCGTCATGTATATCATTGGCCAGCAACGCTTTGAGCAACTGGCTTTTCAAGGCCCAGGCCAATTCGCGGGCATCCAGCCCCGATTTTTCGGCAATTTCTACCAGCGGCATGGCACCTCTGGGGATGCTGAACAACAGGTCATTCATTTCCCAGAACTTTTCTTTTTTCCCGGCATATATCGCCATCAGCGCCATCTTTCCCGAACCGACGTGGAAAGGATCTTTGACAATAGGATTAAACTGATTGTCAAAGGGGAAATGCCGGTGAACAAGACGTATCTTATCCGGATACGCTTCAACCATCTCTCTTAAATAGTAATGCATTTTCCGGCATTGAAAACAGAGGTAGTCGGAGTATTCTGTTATCGTCAGCTCCGGATTTTCAGCACCGATCCAGGGATGACCGGTTTCGGTCAAACCATGGGGCAGGTCCTTATTTAAATGTTCGGGCGCAATTACCCAGTAGGGCGGTAAAAGGAAAATGACCAAAAGAGCGGAAAGGCCAAAAACAGATAATATCGTCTGGTGTCTCGGCAAGGCCATAAAAAAAACAAAATCCGAAACCAGCCCCCGCCAGAAACGGTCAACGGAAAACCGGCGACGGATCAACCAGCAATAAAACAGTACTGCAAAATTAATCACATAGCTCACGATACACATGATGCAATAGCTGTGGATCAAATAATTGGAAATCATTGCCAGGATAATACTGTATATTGAATAAAAAGCAGAAATCACCATCAGCAACGTCCAGCCGGACTTATCCCGGCTTTTGTCGAAACCGGCAAAAAGGATCAATATCACCAGGAAAAGATAACCGATTACCCCCCATATGGGCACGGGTATGTTCAGAAAAACGGCATAGGGGCTCTGTGATACCGTGTCACAGTTGATGGCTTTGGAAATAGCGCAGAAACTATCATATGAGATATCCGTATACACCCGGTGATGAGCGTAAGAGAGATAAATCGAATCAAAAAAACCCGCCAGCGCCAGCAACAGGACCGGCAGAAAATAAACATTGAACGGAAGCGGCTGGATGCGTCTTGTCTTGTTCATTCCGGTAAAATTCCTTTTTCCTCGGCTTCCCGGGCAATGGCATAAAAAACCGTCTTGATGACCGGGGTCACCAAATTTTTCTCCACGGGAATTGTCTTGCCGGGTTCTGGCAATGTCTTTAACGTTTTAAAAATATCATAGACATCAAATTCAGAAAATAAAATCCGCGCGTATTGCTCTGCAGCCGATCGTTCACCTGCCCTGACGCTGTTTTCAATCAACAACAGAAATGTCCGCATCTTCACCGGCTGCCGGAACTGGGCCAATTTATAAAACCATTCCGCCCGCGCGTATTCGCCGGTACGACTTAAGGCGGAGCCCGTGTAATATAATGTCAGGGGTGAATTATAAGGGTCCTTGATCAGGGCCTTCTGTAAAGAGGCCAGGGCTTTGTCGGGCAAATTCATCCACAGCAGGATATATGCCTGCGTCTGATAATATTCCGCCCGGTCGTGTTCTCCTGAAAGGTGAAGCAACGATTCGATTTCGGCCAGCGCTTTTTGCCACTGGGCCGTTCTTGCCAGAAAACGGGCCAGATTATGCCTTGGTTTTAAAAAATTCGGATCCAGGTCGATGGCCTTCTGATAAGCCGTTTCAGCCTGAGCAAAATCGCCCAGCTCCATCAGCAATGTGCCGAGATTATCATACATTCTGGACCGAAAGTTGCGCCTGGGATGTTCCAGCGTGATGGCCTTTGTGAGCAATCTTACAGCCAGTTCTTTGTCCGCGAGCGTGCTTTGCTTTCCCCAGCCCAGGGCTGCGGCCAGATTATTGAGCGGCCCGGGCTGGTTCGGGGCTTTGCGGCTGGCATCATACCAGAGTGTCTCAATAGAACCCCAGGCACTGTTCCGTTCATAGGAAAACCGCCCCCAAAAAATGATCACCGACAGCAGACAAATTCCAACGGCCCAAAAAACCAGACGATTACGCGATGCATACCGTTTAAGAAGATACAGAAAAACGGCTGTTACCGGCACAAAAAGAAATAAAGACGGAAGATAATTGCGGTGCTCAAAAATCAACTCCAGGGGAATAATGGTGGATTCTACGCTATGATTCACAAAATAGAAAAGTATGGCAAAAGCAAGCAGCGGGTAACGGCGGCGGACCGATACCGCCATTACAACCAGTAAGCCAGTCAGCATGATAGCGGGAAATGTGGTCCAGGGGGAAAAAAGCGACCGGGACAACAGGACATCATGACTTATGGACAGCCGGGACGGCAGGGGGTAAAATATCTGTGACAGATAGAACAAAACAATCCGGGGCTCCGTCAGGGTCCTTTCCAACAATGAAAACGGCCGGTCGCTATAACCTTTAAGAAAAAAAAGGATATCACCCTTTGCAAACATGACGACCCCGATGAGCCCGGCACCCAGAGCCAAACAACACAAGACCAGGTGAAAACGATGCCCGGCGCCATTTGTCCGTCGTCTTAAAAACAGTAATTCCAGAAAAAAGAGCACCACCGGAAACATAACGGCGTTCTCTTTTGAAAAAACAGCGCAGCAGAACATCAATGCGGCCGGAAGGAAATACCACCGCCCGCATCCGCTCGAAGACAGCCTGGCCTTCAAATAGAAAAACATACCGGACACATAAAAAAGGGCGGCCATCTGGGCCATCCGCTGGACAATATAAGTAACCGTCTGGGTTTGTATGGGATTGACAGCCCACAACATGGCACTGATCAGAGAAACGAAAACAGCGTCATCAATTGAATACCGGCGACAGAGGGCGGGTGTTCGAAACAGTTGCAATATCGTCAGGTATAAGAAAAAAGCGGTCAGAACGTGTATCACAATGTTGACCAGGTGATAACCGAAAGGATTATCTCTTCCGACAAACCAGTTCAGGGCAAAAGAGAAATTGGGCACCGGGCGATAAAACCGCTCTCTGCCGGCCTGGGTAAAAAACGTCTGGCGGACGGCATCGGCATCAAAGTCTGTCAGATGCAACTGCGGGTTGTAAAGAATATTGGGATGATCATCATACTGCCAGGGCGCATGAAGTGTGTTGGAATATATGGGGACAATCAGGCAGATCAAAAAGACCAGCACTGTCAGTAACCGGGGATGAGAAAATGACATGGTCCCCCTTCTTTAAAATCCTGAGATTTTTTCGCTCTCCGGGTTCCGGCGCCGGCCGGGTCAACCTGACACCATCATGTCAGCCCGAATAATAATACAAGCACCTTGCGGCCGGGATTTGTCTCTTGTACCCCAAAATAATGATGCATTCGGGTTCGGCAGCAATGTTGATACCAACATTTATATCATAAAATTATAATATAAAAAACGCGGCCGATACAAATAAAACAAAAAAGGGCGAGCCCGGGGGGCCCGCCCTTTTTTATTACTGAACGATTTGGAATAAACTTAGAGGGACATCAGTTTGGTGTAGGTCAGGTTTGCATCGCCCCAGGCATTGCCGGCAGACGTCTGATAGTCAGACGGACATCTTGATGAGCCGTCAATAACCGTAATGGTAATGTTGATGTTGGGGTCATTAGCGGTAATATCGGCTGTATTACCCGGGCTGCAGAAACCATTTGCCCAATCTCCATTTCCAGCAAGCTGGTTCGGCAGAAGGGTATGGTTCGGAATCGCAA
Organism: Desulfosudaceae bacterium; assembly: GCA_963674745.2. Classification (GTDB taxonomy): domain Bacteria; phylum Desulfobacterota; class Desulfobacteria; order Desulfobacterales; family Desulfosudaceae; genus JBFMDX01. Next base: position 2,468,892 of record CAXXDV010000003.1, read on the forward strand.
AATGATCGCCAAGTGCAGCGGCAATATTATTGGCGTCTGATTCGGCCCGGCTGCAGAATGATTTATTCCTGTATGAAATGAAGTTCGGAATAGCGATGGCCGCCAGAATACCGATGATAGCGATAACGATCATCAGCTCGATCAATGTAAAACCCTGAGTGCCTCTGTTGATTTGAAGTTTACGTAACATGTGTGCCTCCTTTGTTGACCTTCGGTTAAATAAAAACGTTGCCAAAATTTTGTTAAGTACTTTTGTATTGCCTCCCTCCTTTCTTCCCCTGATTTATTCTCAGAAACGATCTTTTTCACGGTTCAAATGGAACAATCTTTCAGGGATCAATGCTTTACAGTCCTTTTTGCTTTAACGCCTTTTTCTGCTTAATCGTTGTTCACAAAGATTTAAAAGCAAAAAAGATGCCACCTGATTGTTTGCCGCCCTTAAAAAGATAAAAGCCTTTGTTTTCTTAGTAAAAAAAACCAACCCGCCAATTTAAAAAGAACCGCTTAACGGGAAAAACTGGATTTTAACGACAAATATTGTCAAGTTATACACAAAATTTGTCGTATCGCCCGCTCAACACAATCATTATTATTAACGCTCCAGATCCAATTTGTCAAGTCGATACCGGAAAGAGCGGGGACTTATACCAAGTAGTTCACAGGCCCGGTTTTTGTTTCCACCGCTGCATTCCAGGGCTTTTCTCAGGTAAGATCTTTCAATTTCCTGAAGGATATCATCAATTTGGACACCATTAACGACTTCATCCAGGTCAAAACGCCGACCGGGTACACCTTCAATCCAGCGACGCTTGTAGGTTGAAATCGACAGGCTTTCAGGCAGGATGATATTGGTTTCCGTCAAAGCGACGCTGCGTTCGATCAGGTTTTCCAGCTCCCGAACATTGCCGGGAAAATCATATTTTTCTAGCATATCGATTGCATAAGAGGATATTTTAACAACTGATTTACCGAATTCAGCCGAAAATTTGTCCAGGTAGTACTGGGCCAGCAACCGGATGTCGCTTTTTCGCTCTCTCAAGGGAGGAACCTTCAATTCAATGACATTCAACCGGTAAAACAGGTCTTCCCGGAAATTACCCGCAATGACCTCCTGCGCCAGGTTCTTGTTGGTGGCGGCAACAATACGGCTATCTACCACGATATCCTCGGTACCCCCGACCTGCTTGAAGACACCGTCCTGAACCACCCGCAACAGCTTAACCTGCAGCGGCAAACTCAATTCGCCGATTTCATCAAGAAAAATGGTTCCCATGTGGGCCAGGGTAAAAAGCCCTTTCTTGTCGTTGGAGGCGCCCGTAAAGGCCCCTTTCTTATGACCGAACAGCTCGCTTTCCATCAGGTTTTCCGGTATACCGCCGCAGTTGACGACGACAAAGGGCTTGTCAGCGCGGGCGCTCTCTTTGTGAATCGCTCTTGCGATCAACTCTTTACCGGTCCCGCTTTCACCGCTGATCAGCACCCGGGTTCTGGTTTTGGCGACCTGGCGGATAAGCTTGTAAATGTACTGCATTTTGGGATGATCCCCGACAATCGTATTGAAAAACAGGGTACTTTCCAGGTTTTTGTCAATGGTCTTTTTTTCCTGCTCCACGGTCTTTAACCGCAGCGCGTTTACGATGGTCTGCTTCAGTTCATTGCTGTTCAGCGGCTTGGGAACAAAATCATATGCGCCCTCGTTCATGGCCTCAACCGCCGTCTCTGTCGTCGCATATGCCGAAATCATGATCACCACTGTTTCGTGGTCCGCTTTTTTAGCCGCCTTTAACACTTCGATTCCCGATATGTCGCCAAGCCGGACATCACACAAAACAAGATCAAACCGGACCTCGGCAATCATGGAAACGGCCTTGCGACCGTCTTCGGCCAGTGACACCCGGTAGCCTTCCCGGGAGAGCATGACATCAAGCAGCTCCCGCATGCTTAATTCATCGTCAACAACCAGGATATGAGACTGTTTTTCAGTCATCGGCCTTCTCTCATTTTAAATTTGGTTACAGATTATCAAACACGACGCTGCCGCCGACCATGGTCAGCACTGCCCGGCCCTGCAATTCCCAACCGTCAAAAGGGGTATTTTTCCCCCGGGAACGGAATTCACCTGTCTTGACCCGCCATTTTCGATCCAGATCGATAATGGTAATATCAGCCGCACCACCCTTTTTAAGGCCACTGGCCAGTCCCAGGATACGGGCGGGAGCATTTGTCATGGTTTCCACCATACGACCCAGGGAAATCACGTTTTCGTTGACCAGCGACAGGGACAATCCCAACGAGGTTTCAAGGCCGCTGATACCGTTGGCCGCCAGATCGAACTCCACTTCTTTTTCCGTTACGGCATGCGGTGCATGATCACTGGCGATCACATCAATGGTGCCATCGGCCAGCCCCTCACGAACCGCTTCTCTGTCGGCTGACGACCGCAACGGGGGGTTCACCTTGGCGTCCGTATCATACTGTCCCACCGCCTCATCCGTCAGGGTAAAAAAATGCGGCGCCGTCTCGGCCGTCACCGGGGCTCCGCGTCGCTTGGCCTCCCTGATGGCCTGCACGGACTCCTTGGTGCTTACGTGGGCAATATGCAGCGCGCCTCCCGTCAGTTCACATAAAGCAATGTCTCTCTGGACCATGACGCTTTCGGACGCATTGGGTATACCGGCCAATCCCAGTCGCGTTGCCGTCAGCCCTTCATTCATGACACCGTTGGCCACCAGATCCAGCACCTCACAATGAGAAATAACCGGCAGGCCAAATCCCCGGGCGTATTCCAGCGCCCGGCGCATCAGCTGATTGTTGGAAACCGGGTGACCGTCATCGGATACCGCCACGACTCCGGCTTCCTTCATCTCCGCGTATTCAGCCAGCTCTTTACCGGCTGACGCCCGGCTGACAGCGCCGATCGGAAAAACCCTGACGCCGACATCACTTTTGGCCGCCTGAGACAGGATAAACCGGCAAATCTCAGCCCGGTCATTGACCGGGTCCGTGTTCGGCATGGGACAAACCGCCGTAAATCCGCCGCGGGCGGCCGCCAGGCATCCGCTGGCAATGGTTTCCTTGTATTCATAGCCCGGTTCCCTTAAATGCACGTGCATATCAATCAGGCCGGGCACGACGATCTTTCCTGCGGCTATGATCACCCGGGCTTCTTCCGCCGCCGGCGGGGACCCGGCAGCCGGATCAACGATATCAACAATCCGGCCTTCGGAAATATAAATATCAAACATACCATCCAGATGACCGGGGTCAACCACCCTGCCGCCTTTAATCACCACCATCCCGCTGGCCTCCCAATACCAGATAAAACAACGCCATTCTCACCGCCACACCGTTTTCCACCTGATCCAGGATAACGGAATACTCCCCGTCAGCCACTTCCGGCGCGATTTCCACGCCTCTGTTCAACGGACCGGGATGCATGATCAATACATCCGGACGGGCCTTTTTCAACCGTTCTGAAGTCAACCCGAAGGTTCTGGCATACTCACGCAAAGTGGAAAAAAGAAAACCCGCCTGCCGTTCTTTCTGGATTCTCAACATCATAATGGCATCCGCCTCGGCAATGGCTTCATCTACACTATACGTTACATCCACACCCAAAGATGAAATCCCGGAAGGCATCATCGTCGGCGGTGCCGCCACAACAACACTGGCCCCCATCTTTTTAAAGCCTTCAATATTCGAACGGGCCACCCGGCTCCTGGCGATATCGCCGATAATAGCCAGCCGCAAGCCGCTGATATTTCCCCGTTTTTCCCTGACAGTCATCAGGTCGAGCAGGGCCTGGGTGGGATGCGCATGCATGCCGTCACCGGCGTTAATCACCGGCACCGCCACATTCCGGGCCAGTAAATAAGGCGCTCCTGCACTGGAATGACGTATAACAATGATATCCGGCGACATGGCCTCCAGGTTTTTAACCGTATCGATCAGGGTTTCGCCCTTGGTCATGCTGCTGCTGCCGGCGGTCAGCGACACCGCGTCGGCACTGAGGCGCTTGGCGGCGATATCAAATGAAACCTTGGTGCGGGTACTGGGTTCGTAAAAGAAGCTGACCACGGTTTTACCCCGCAGGGTTGGTACTTTTTTCACGGCCCGCCTGGATATTTCCTTCATGTTCACGGCAGTATCCAGAATCAGGGAAATATCTTCGCGTGAAAGCGACTCCATATCCAGAATATGTTTTGTCGACAACCCCCCCATGACACGCCCCCTATCTTACGACATCACCGATTCTCGACCACCGGACGCGGCCGAGCGCTGAAGTCGATTGATCATTCCATGACCAGTAAATCAAAAACGCTTTTCCCCGGACGGCCTCTACGTCCAGAAAACCCCAAAACCGGCTGTCACTGCTGTTATCCCGGTTATCTCCCATCACAAACAGTTGATTGTGCGGCACTTCGATCGGCCCGAACACATCCCTGACGGACTTAATCCGGGAATCTGTATGGATAACATAATCCTCCTCTAAAGGCTGTCCGTTGACATAAAGTTTCTTGTTCATTACAGAGATGACGTCCCCGCCGACGCCGATGACCCGTTTGATATAGTCCTTATCGGGCTCATTGGGATACTTAAAAACGATGACATCCCCCCGTCGGGGCATTTTACCGGGCAGAAGGGGGAGCCTGAGAAAAGGAACGTCGAGGCCGTAAGCAAACTTGTTGACCAGAATATGATCCCCGATCTGAAGTGTGTTCATCATGGACCCGGAGGGGATTTTAAAGGCCTGTACGACAAACGTTCGAATAAACAGTGCCAGCAGCACGGCAATCAGTATGGCCTCCACATTTTCCCGCCAGGCACTGACAGCAGGGCCGGCAGAGGCGGCTGTTATCCCCTTGCTTTTTGTCAATTTAATACGCCTCCTTCATTTTATCTCCATGGTCCTTGCGCTTTAATCCGTCATGGCCTGCTGTATCAGGTCAAATCTGGCGCTGATATTGTTGTTTATCCATGATGCATCCCACCATTCAATGGGGTTGACGAAGGTTTCGTTGATGAGCATGCCGAAATGAAGATGGTCGCCACCGGCCAGCCCCGTCATGCCGGAACGACCGATAATGTCCCCTTTTTCCACGACCTGCCCGTCGGTTACGGCGATATGGCTGAGGTGGGAGTAAAGACTGAACAGCCCCAGCCCATGGTCAATAATAACCGTCCGGCCGTATATGCCGATGCTCCCGGTAAAGGCGATACGTCCTGCATTGGCGGCCGGTACCGGGGAGTTGGCTGTTGAGGCCAGGTCTACGCCCATATGCACCGCGTGATCAATGACCTTGCCCTTATAAACATAACTGCGGCGGTCGGCAAACCCCGCTCTGGGGGCGGCATTGGGGAACCTCATGAATGTCCCCTGCCAGTACTTCCGGTTGTCCGACCGTCGGCACAATGATCGAATCGTCTCGTTATTACTGGCGCGCATCTTGCTGTTGATCATCTTGAATTTATCAATCCCCTGCGCGCCCGCCTGGGAAACGTCAAATTCGGGCATTTTGGCGTTTAAAAATGAATCCGGTATGGTGATGCGGTCCTTGGCAAAGGATTTGGCCTTGATTAAATAATAAAACCCGGCCCGGGCAGTATTGCCCGCCTGATCGGTAACACTGACCAGCAGACGGGTATCGGCCGGCTGATCATAAGCCACCGCGAAAAACGCCAGGCAGATATTTTTGTCGGCAAACTGGCCGGCATAACCGGGGAAAAAATGATCACCGACCATGACGCCATGCACCATGTCCGGTTCAAATATCCGGTAAATAACCAGCCCCGCTCCGCCCTGGTTGATATAATGCTGACGGCTCAACACCTCAACTTCGGGTTTTTCGGTATCGATGACCACTTCTCTTTCAAGGTAGGTCCGGTTTCCTTTCAGAAACCCCGTCCAGGAGTAATCCTGAGCCAGTACCCGCAAGAGGACTTTTCCGTCCGGGACCCCCATCTTCTTCGGCTCCAGGCGGATATCAAACTGCCTGCTTCTAACCGCCTGCGCCCCGGCCCCGGCACCTGTAAAATCAGCCAGGACATGATCTTTCCCATCGGCCAGCAGGGTTACCGAGACGTTTTTCAGGCCACTTTTCTGATCGGCGACCCTGACGGAGAATTCCGACAAAACACCCATGGCCGGCGTAAGCCCGTCAAAAACGATTGTCGGGGCCTCTTTCTCCAGCCGGGGAAAACTCCAGACAGCAACAATGACGACAATCATCAGAATTAAGATCAGCAATATCCTTCCGGTTTTCTTTTTCACTCGTCCTGCCGTCACACGTACCCCCTTCATCGTTAATTTTGGTCACTTTACCAAGCAAAATCTTCATATTCAAGGTTAAAATGTCCGACCCGGCTATCCTGATCCGGATATTTCAGTCGATGATTCAGGCCCGGAGGCTGAAATATCCGGGCGAACCCGGTTATTTCACGAAAAGAGGTTTGCTTGACATTACCCGCCAGCCACGCTAGTAATAGTTCACGGCCAATATCGACTTTAAGGACATAAACACATAACGACTGAATCACCTGACCGGAATCTTCATGACGGAAAAAATTTCAATAGGCGATATCTGTATCGGTAACAGCGCCCCGCTGATGCTCATTGCCGGGCCCTGCGTCATCGAGAATTACGATGCTGCTTTTCAGATCGCAGACTATTTAAAAACCGAAACCGATCGTTTAAACATTCCTTTTGTCTTCAAGGCCTCCTGCGACAAAGCCAATCGGACGTCAATCCATTCCTATCGTGGTCCGGGTATGGACAGCGGGCTGACCATCTTGAGAAAAATTAAAGAGGCACTTGAGGTCCCCGTTATTTCCGATGTTCATCTCCCGGAACAGATTGATGCCGCCGCAGATGTACTTGATATCATCCAAATCCCGGCCTTCCTCTGCCGTCAAACGGATTTTATTGTTAAATCAGCCGCTTCTGGTCGGGCATTAAACATCAAAAAGGGCCAGTTTCTGGCGCCCTGGGACGTAAAAAACATTGTTGAAAAAGCAGCCTCGGCCGGCAACAGCCGAATCCTGATTACCGAACGGGGTTCCGTCTTCGGATATAACAACCTGGTGGTCGACTTCCGGGGAATTGCCATTATGCAGAAAGAAACCGGGAAACCGGTGATCTTCGATGCCACCCACAGCGTCCAGCTGCCAGGCGGTGGCGGCAACCGTTCCGCAGGGCAACGCGACTTCGCGCCGATTCTGGCCCGGGCGGCTGTTGCCGCCGGAGCGGACGGTATTTTTATGGAAGTCCACCCGAACCCGGACAAAGCGCTGTGCGACGGACCGAACTCGCTCTACCTTGATTCCGTGCCAGACATTTTGAAAACCCTTTTGGCCATTCGGGCCGCCATACAGTAGATATCCTTATGACATCAAACCACCAGCCCCTCTTGACCGACATCAGGCTCCTGCTGCTTGATGTTGATGGCGTCCTCACGGACGGCCGCATCACTTACACCGGAACGGATCAGGAGGCCAAGTCTTTTTGCGTTAAAGACGGCCTGGGCATTAAAATGCTGATCAACTCCGGTATCCAGGTCGCGATTGTAACCGGGAGGTCTTCCGAGGCGCTTCTAAGGCGTTGCCGGGAACTGGGCATTGACCTCGTCTATGACGGCGTCAGGGACAAGGGTGTCCTGCTGGATCAGATTTTGGCTGAAACAGGGGTTGCGTCGCCGCGGGAGGTGGCCTTTATGGGCGACGATCTGCCGGATATTCCACTACTGAAAAAGATCGGCCTACCGATAGCGGTGGCCGACGCCCATCCGGAAGTGAAAAATGCGGCTGAATTAATTACATCTGCCGAAGGCGGTCGTGGTGCCGTCAGAGAAGTCTGCGAAAAGATGCTTCACGCTCAGGATCTCTGGCGCCGGGCAACAGCTGCTTTTCTGTGAGGTTTTTTCGTTGATGACGCCTCGTAAACGCCTCCTTATTCCGGTCCTGCTGACGCTGTCAGCACTGAGTTTTTTTGCCTTTCTGGGCGGAAACGATCACCATCAACAGGCCGATCCTGAAGTCGAAGCCGTTCGAACCGCCCCTGACATATCCCTTGAAGACATTAAAGAGACCTATATCGAAAAGGGCGAAAAAAAATGGGTGCTGAAAGCGACTTCCGCCTGTTTATCCCGCAGCAGCGACCAGACCCGGGTCAGTGATATTGACATCTCCTTCTTCACTGCCGACGGCCGTTCTTTCCGGGTTACCGCCGATCGCGGACTGCTGTCGATGAACACGCGCAATGCGGAAGTTTCCGGAAATGTCATTATCCATCATCCGGTCTATAAAATGTATACAGAGTCATTGCGTTATCGTGCCGAAAACCATATAATAATAAGTAATGAACCGGTCAGGATAGAAAGCGACTGGCTCCGGCTTGAGGGCGACCGCTTGCGGTTTGATCTAAATACAATGAAGGCCGAGCTGACCGGAAAGGTGGACGGTTTAATTAACGAAAAACTCACCCGGCATTGATCCTGTTTATGACGAATTCCAGAACGAATCTCACTTTCTCCTGGCGATCCACGGTCCGCACCCTGCTGTGGCTCCTGATAACGGCAGCGTTTTTTCCTATCATTCCGGTGACGGCGGCCGAATTGGCAACTGCCGTAAATGATGTCGGCACGATTCACATCAGCGCCGATACGCTGACCGTTCCCGGAGGAGAGCAAAAGCAGGCGGTTTTCAGCGGCAATGTCCGCGCTGTGGGTGATCGGTTTGAAATTACCGCCGACCAGTTGAAAATCTTTTATCAACCGGCGTCAGATACAGCCGGTGATGCGCTTAACACCGGAAACGCTTTAGAGAGAATTATCGCCACCGGCAATGTCGTGATTACTGCCGGAGAAAAAATTGCAAAGACACAAGAGGCTGTGTATGATAAAGAGCATCAGACAATAACTTTAACCGGTGAACACTCGGTGGTTCAACAGAACAACAGCTATATTTCCGGTGCAAAAATTATTATGCACACGGATAGTGAAGCTGTCAGGGTGGAAAGCGACAGCGGCAAAAGGGTGAAAGCGTTTATCGAAGCGAGGGAAGTCAAAAACCAATAACTGCCCGGATATATCTGAAATGACAGTATTTTCCTTGCACGATCTACATAAAAATTATAACGGCAGGGCCGTGGTTGACGCGGTCAGCCTGGAACTGGCCAGCCATGAAGTCGTCGGCCTGCTGGGGCCCAACGGTGCCGGGAAAACCACGACTTTTTACATTTCCATCGGTATGATTCACGCGGACAGCGGCCGAATTCTGATCGATGAAAATGATATTACAGACATGCCCATGCATTTACGGGCGCGCAAGGGGATCGGTTATCTGCCGCAGGAGGCCTCGGTATTTAAAAAGCTTTCGGTAGAGCAGAACATAAAAATCGTTCTTGAGTGCCTGAACCACTCAAAAGCGGAACAAAACCGGCGAACCGATATGATTCTGGAAGAGATGGGTATCCATCATCTGGCCCGCCAACGGGCGAGCCAGCTCTCCGGAGGTGAAAGAAGACGGCTGGAAATCTCCAGGGTACTGGCCATCGATCCCGCTTTTATCCTGCTGGATGAGCCTTTTGCCGGTATCGATCCCCTGGCCATCGCCGACATTCAGAATATTATCTGTCACCTGACTGAACGAAAAATCGGTGTCATGATTTCCGACCACAATGTCAGAGAAACACTTGGCGTATGTGACCGGGCTTATATTTTAAATAATGGAAAGGTCATTGAATCCGGAACACCGGAAGAAATCGCCGCCAGCGAAACAGCGCGGCGGATTTATCTGGGTTATGAATTCAAACTGTAAATTTATAGAAGATGGTACTTGATTTAAGACAACGACTGAAGTTAACCCAGCAGCTGGTGATGACACCACAGTTGCAGATGGCTATCCGTCTTTTGCAATTGAACCGGCTGGAACTGGTTGACGCCATTCAACAGGAACTGGCTGAAAATCCGGCCCTGGAAGAGGTGGTCGAGACCGATGCTGAAGAGAATGCCCAGGCCACAGCAGAGACCACCGTGGAATCCAACCCCGAAAAAGAGGTCTCAATAGAAGAAAAGATATCGGACCAGGTGGAATGGGAAAATTATTTAAATGAATACAACTCGTACGGCGGGGTCCATTTCGAGTCCGAAGAAAAAGAACGTCTCCAGTTTGAATCCTTTACCGCCTCCCCCAAAACACTGAAAGACCATCTCCTGTGGCAGTTCCTGATGACATTGCCCGAGGAGGGAGAAGAACGCATCGCCAGCCTTATCATCGGCAATATTAATGATGATGGTTATCTCGAGTCGGATATTGACGAAATCGCACGTGCCGCCTTGACGACTTCTGAGCGCGTCAGCGAAGTACTGTCGGTGATCAAAACATTCGACCCGCCCGGTGTCGGTGCGGAAACCCTGGCCGAATGTCTCCTGACCCAGTTAATTCATCTGGGCATAAACGACCCCGTCATCCGAAAAATTATCACGCATCACATCAAAGACCTGGAAAACAAAAATTACAAAGCCATCACCAGGGCACTGAAGATCAGAATGGAAGACCTGCTTACCGCCATCAACATCATTAAGCGACTTGAACCGAAACCGGGTCGGCAGTTCAAGCAGGAGGAGCCCAGATATATCATTCCGGACATCTATGTCTATAAGTTTGAAGATGAGTTTATCATTATGCTCAATGATGATGATCTGCCCAGGCTGAATATCAACCCCTATTATCGTAAGGCCGTCCGCCGGAACTCGGGAACGCCCCGGGAAACAAAAGAGTATCTGCGGGAAAGAATACGGTCCGCTTCATGGCTGATCAAAAGTATCCAGCAACGTCGAAAGACAATCTATAACGTCATGCAAAGCATTTTAAAATTCCAGTTCGATTTTTTTGAACACGGCATCACCCATTTAAAGCCCATGATTCTTCGCGACGTTGCCGAGGATATCGGCATGCATGAATCAACCATCAGCCGGGTAACCACCAACAAATACGCTCATACCCCCCAGGGCGTGTTTGAATTAAAGTATTTCTTCAACAGTTCGATCAACCGGGTTGACGGGGAATCCATGGCATCCGCCAGTGTCCAGGATGCCATCAGGCAGATCATAAAAACCGAAAACCAGAAAAAGCCTTACAGCGATGATAAAATCGCCAAAATGCTGAAGGAGGCCAATATCGACATTGCACGACGAACAGTAACCAAGTACCGGGAGGCTCTGGGTATTCTACCGTCAACCAAACGCAAACAATATTAGGAGGTTTCTATGCAGGTATCTGTAACATTCAAAAATATCGATTCCTCAGATCATCTGAAAGCCTTTGTCCAGGAAAAACTGACAAAATTTGACAAATTCTTTGACGGCCCGGCGGAAGCCAACATCATTCTCTCTGTGGAAAAGTTCAGAAACATCGTGGAGGTCACCCTTTCCGGTGACCGACTGGTCATAAACGGCAAGGAAGAAACCGAAGACATGTATTCCGCCATCGACCTGGTTGTGGATAAACTTGAAAAACAGATCAAGAAGAATAAACAGAAAATAAAAAACCATCACCGGGCCAGTTCCAGGCGGAGCCCCAAAAGCGCGGAATAAGAACGCAACGGATAATGTGATTAGGTGGTTAGGTGGTTAAGTGATTATGTATCAAACACGGTATGTTCTGATGTGATTAACCATGACCAGCCTGCAGGGCAAGGTTTATATCTTTCACGAAAAAAATACATAATAAAGCTTAAACACATAACCACTTAAACACTTAATCACATAATCACCTTTTCTTCCTTCGATGACGGATGCTTCCGGGATCCAATCGCCGCTTAAAGCATCCGGGCAACCCGATTTTTTATCCCCCATTTGACATCCTCCGATAAGTAACGTATCTTCTTGCCCCATGAATCTTTTATTACACGTGCGACACTGATATTTAAGGCGAAAAAAATGAAACTACTTGATGTATTAAGAAAAGAAGCCATAATTTTAGGCCTCGAAGCCACAGATAAAAAAAGCGTGCTCGAAGAACTGACCATACCGGCCGCCGCTATTTCAAAAGTCGAGCACAGCCAGCTGGTACGGATGCTGATGGAGAGAGAGCGGCTCGGGACAACCGGCATCGGCGGCGGCATCGCCATACCTCACGGCAAACTGAAAAGCCTGCCTTCAGAGATACTGTGCATGGGTATCAGCCAGAAAGGGGTTTCATTTGAAGCCATGGACGGAAAACCCGTCCATATCTTTTTTCTGCTGTTCACACCCGAAGGTGCCACTGAGCTCCACCTGATGCTGCTTTCACGCATATCGAAACTGTTGAAAAATGGTATTTTCAAACAGCGGCTCCTGGACGCCCCCAATGCCGATACCATCCTGGATATTATTGAAGAATTTGATGAAGACGGTTAATCCGGTGATGTAACAGCCGCTTTTTTGAACCCGAAAAAACAAAAAAACTACACTGAGCAGCAGATGCAACACCTTGACATAAAAATCATCAGCGGCCTCTCTGGTTCGGGGAAAAGCACGGTGCTTGACGCGTTTGAAGACGCAGGTTTTTATTGTGTAGACAACATGCCGGTTACCCTCCTGCCGAAATTCCTTGAAATGCCTGTGGAAACAACCGGCGGCGTATCCGGCCTGGCATTCGTCATGGATTTGCGGGAAAAGGATTTTCTTTCCGCCTGTCCGACGGTGTTTGAAGGGCTCAAGCAAAAACACTATCAACTTGAAATCCTTTTTCTGGAAGCCGATGAAAAGGTCATCATCCAGCGTTACAGCCAGACCCGGCGGCACCATCCTTTGGCCAGGGATAAAGGCCTGGTAGACGCTATCAGAGAAGAACGCGTGCAACTGGACGGGCTCAGGCAGTCTGCCGACCGCATCATTGACACTTCCAGGCTGACGATTCACGATCTTAAATCCTACATTTTCAAGACACTGCAAAAAAGCGAGTCCCGCCTGTCCATGCGGATACAGGTGCTCTCCTTTGGCTTTAAATACGGCGTACCCCACGATGCCGATATGATCATGGACGTCAGATTCCTGCCCAACCCGTACTTTGACCCTGAATTGAAAAATCTTGACGGAAAATCACAAAAAGTCGATAATTATGTTTTAAATAACAATACCGGTAAAGCGTTTATTACCCGTTTCCTGGAGATGGTCGACTTTTTATTGCCATTATACCGGGAGGAGCCAAAAGCATATTTAACCATCGCAATCGGTTGTACCGGCGGCCTGCACAGAAGCGTCGCCGTCGCTGAAGCGGTTTATAAACATTTACATCAACAGGGGCAACCGGTCGAAATAACACACAGAAATATTCGGCTGAGATAATTTTAAAGATTCAATTTTCTGGGCAAACCATATGACAGGCATTCTAATCGTCACCCACCAGCGTCTCGGAGAAGCACTGATCGAAGCGGCCGAATTTGTACTGGGGTTTACCCCGGAAGGTGTCACCGCCGTTTCCATTGATCTGAACGAACCGGCTGAAACACTCAGGAAAAAGATAGAAAACGGAATCAAAACCGTCAAGGGCCAAAACGGTGTCCTGATCCTGACCGATATGTTCGGCGGATCACCTTCCAACCTGAGCTATTCTTTTTTGGAAGAAGGCCGGGTGGAAGTCCTGTCCGGTGTTAATCTGCCCATCCTGCTAAAAGCCATCAGGGCCAGGCAGGATATCGTATTAAGCGAGTTAATCAAAGAAGTGGAAGTTTTCGGCAAAAAAAGCATATCCATAGCCAGCAGTATCTTAAAAGGGAATAAGCGTGCCTGATGACCTGCGACCTCGCACAGCCGAAATTTCCAGGGCAAACATCAGCACCGTTGCCTGTCTCGAACAACGCTGTTTTCAAACCCCATGGAGCCCGGCCGCCTGTGCCGCTGAAATAACCCACGGAAACGGCGGCGGGTTTGTCGCCACCTGCGACAACGGGGAAACGATTACCGGTTATATCTTTTACCGGATGATATTAGATGAAATGCATATCATGAAAATTGCCACGGCCCCCCGCTGGAGAAAGCATCATATCGCGACTGAATTGCTGCAAAAGACCATCACCCTGGCCCGGGAAAAAGGGTTGCGACGTTTATGTCTTGAAGTGCGGGCATCTAACCTGCCCGCTATAAATTTATACCGGAAATTCGAGTTTACCCTTTCAGGGAAAAGGCCCCGGTATTATGATAATCATGAGGACGCGGTACTAATGACCAAAAACATTTTGGAGGATTTTCTGTCATGACAACATCAATAGGCATTAATGGATTCGGCCGAATCGGCAGAATGGTTTTCAGGGCGGCTTTAGACAACCCGGAAGTAAACGTCGTTGCCATCAATGATCTGACCGACCCTGAAACCATTGCTTACCTGACCCTTCATGATTCGGTGCACGGTAATCTTGACGCCGATATCAAGGCCGGTGACAACGCGATTATCGTCAACGGCACGACTATCCCGGTGACGGCCATAAAAGACCCGGCCCAGCTGCACTGGAAAGAGTACGGCGTGGATATTGTCGCAGAATGTACCGGCCTTTTCAGGGACCGGGACACAGCGGCCAAACATCTTGAAGCCGGTGCCCGCAAAGTCATTATTTCCGCTCCGGCAAAAGGCCCTGACGCGACCATTGTCATGGGTGTAAATGATAATACCTACAATCCCAGAGAGCACCATATCGTCTCCAACGCATCCTGTACGACCAACTGCCTGGCCCCGGTGGCCAAGGTACTGCACGAACGGTTCGGCATCAAAGCAGGGTTGATGACCACAATCCACTCCTATACCGGTGATCAGCGACTGCTGGATTTTCCCCACAAGGACCTTCGCCGGGCCCGGGCCGCGGCCCTGTCCATGATACCGACCACAACCGGTGCCGCCAAAGCGGTGGCCCTGGTGCTTCCGGAACTGGCCGGAAAACTGAACGGTCTGGCCATCCGGGTGCCGACGCCCAATGTTTCCATCGTGGATTTTGTGGCCACCCTGGACAAGACCGGCCTGACACCGCCCGACATCAACCAGGCGTTAAAAGAAGCCTCGGAAAACGAGTTGGCCGGTTTCCTGGGTTACAGTGAAGCGCCGCTGGTATCCGTGGATTTAAACGGATGCCCCCTGTCTTCCATTGTCGATTCCCTGACAACGGATGTAGTTGATAACATGGTCAAAGTGTTGTCATGGTATGACAATGAAACCGGGTATTCCCATCGCATGGTGGATTTGGCCATCATGATGGGCAACCAGTTTTAAAGGAGAGAATAATGACTCAACGTCGACCGCTCATTGCCGGGAACTGGAAAATGTTCAAAACCTGGCAGGAAGCGAAAAAAACGGCTGAACAGCTGGCTGAACGCGTGGCCGGAAAGACCGACCGGGATATCATGGTGGCACCGCAATCCACCGCGCTGGTACCGGTCTGCGAATCATTGAAAAACACCAATATCGACGTCGGCGCCCAGAACCTGTTCTGGGAAGCCGAAGGTGCCTATACCGGAGAGATATCACCGGCCATGGTTACCGCCACCGGTTGCCGGTATGTTATTATCGGCCATTCTGAACGCCGCCAGTACTTTGGTGAAACAGATGAGACCGTCAACAAGAAAATCAAAGCCGCCTGTTCGGCCGGACTCGTCCCTGTCATGTGTATCGGTGAAACCGAAGACGAGCGGGAAACAAAAAAAACCTTTTCCGTACTTGACAAACAGATTCAAAACGGGTTACAAGGCTTTGATTTAGACGAGTTAAAGGATCTGGTGCTGGCTTATGAGCCGGTCTGGGCGATCGGCACCGGCAAAACAGCCACCAGCAACCAGGCCCAGGAAGTTCACGCGTACGTCCGCAAGGCCATAGAGGCCCTGTTCGGCGCGTCCCTGGCGGATAGCATACGTATTCTGTACGGGGGCAGTGTAAAACCGGGCAACATCGCGGAACTGATGCAAATGGAAGACATTGACGGCGCTCTGGTCGGCGGAGCCAGCCTGGACGCCGGTTCGTTTGCCGAAATTGTTAATTTTTGACAGGACGTTAAATGAGTATATTGATAACCATAATCCACGTCATCGTCTGCATTCTGCTGATTGTCATCATCCTGCTCCAGGCGGGTAAAGGTGCCGGCATGGGAGCGGCATTCGGCGGAGGCGGCAGCCAGACGCTGTTCGGCAGTACCGGCGGCACGACCTTTTTAACCAAAATCACCACCGCCGTGGCCGTGATATTCATGCTGACCTGCCTCTCGCTGGCCTACATGTCGACCAATCAGCAGCCGAAGTCGATCGTGGCGGATGAGCCTGCTCCGGTAAGCCAGCCGGCCGAAGAAACCCCGGCCGCGCCCGCGGCAACGCCGGCCCCGGAAACCCCGGCTCAGCCATCAGAATAGTCCCTTTGTGCCGAAGTGGTGGAACTTGGTAGACACGCTATCTTGAGGGGGTAGTGGGGCGACCCGTGCCGGTTCAAGTCCGGCCTTCGGCACCATCATTTTTTTAATTATTTCAAATATCTATAATTCAGAAGCAACATTAAAGGGGACATAAAAGTGTCCCCTATTTTTTTCTCGACACCAAGCAAAATACTGTTTAATTACAAAATATTACAGTGACTACAGAAAAGATATCGAGTCGCTTTTGTGAGCTCCAGTATCCATAACATTAGCTTCGGCACCGCATTTCCCCGTTATTATAACAAACTCTTTTAAATCAAGCACTTTCAGATGCACGAACAGGAAGGAATGCTTGT
This sequence comes from Desulfosudaceae bacterium, assembly GCA_963674745.2. Lineage (GTDB taxonomy): Bacteria > Desulfobacterota > Desulfobacteria > Desulfobacterales > Desulfosudaceae > JBFMDX01. The sequence goes on from CAXXDV010000003.1 coordinate 2,485,611, forward strand.
ATGAGGGATTTTCGAGCCCGCACCTTTCCACGTCTTCGCTCAACGAGATTCATTTTTGCCAAGGCATTTAGGTCACGCTGGAGCATCCTATCTCCGGCTGTGGCATATAGCCTGGCAAGTGCCGGTGAGAGTTCATCAATTTCAGACACGTTAACCCAGTCATGACGTGAAAGCTCCAGCACGAGATCCCGCCGTCTTTTCTGAGTTGGAGAAGTCCTCTTCTCTTGAAAAGTTTCGTGGACGTAATTTTCCCAAGCAACGCTCATTTGATGTTGTCGAACGCCTTCAATTTGTTCCCGCAGCCCGTCCAGAAATCCCTGAACGGCATACTTGATGAACGGCATAAGATCTCCACCCGCTTTACTTGTACGATCCAGTTCACGGTAATATTTGGTTCTAGTCCTGTTGTAATGGTCACTAAGCAGATGAGCAGCAGGAAGCGGCAGGCCGCTCGAAAAGAGGATATGAAATTCTACCAGTCTCGCCGTTCGGCCATTACCGTCTCCAAAAGGATGAATCCAGGCCAGGTAGACATGTGCAACAATGGCTTTTATCAGTGCATACGGAATAATAAGTTCATCGTCAGGAGGGATGAAATCATCTCCATCCAGCCATTCACATAATTGTCCAAGAAGATAATCACAGTCTTCAGCGGGAGCGCCTCGATAGACATTCCCAACGACAACAGAATGTCTTCTCAATTGCCCGGGCACTACGCCCTCATCAAGTTCCAATTTATGCAAAATCTGTTCGTTATATGACTCTATCTGCTTTTTACATAATCCGCCTTTGGTTAAAGTGTTGTTCATCAGGTTCTGTACTTCTGCGTTACAGACGGAGATAATGTTGTCTACTTCCTGTTTGAGGTATTCCTGCGAAGGAGGGAGTTGGAGCTTTCCCTCAAGATGCATTTGAACCTGCTCTTCACTGAGGGTATTACCTTCAATAGCGGTAGTCGCAAGAACACCTTTAGCCAAAAACACATGGTTGAGTTCCTTTGCAAATGCAGGCCGCAAAGGTATTCCAGACAGGTGCTCGCATTTTGATGTTATCTCACCCAATTGTAGCCACAGTCGGAAATCCGAGACATCTACATTGAGTGAAAATCGAAGCCATGGATGTGTAGTTTTGTACTTCATAGCGTTAAATATAGACGATACACAGCCAATGTCAAGAATAATATTGCCGTAAATTGACTATTTATTATGACGTATATATAGAGACATTTAGTGACGGTATAAATATAAACAATAACATTCTAATATTAATTATAAATCATATTACTTTATATGAGAATCAGCGTCTTATTAGTGATTTAATAAACACTATTTTCGATCTGAGTGGTAAGGGCTAACGAAGAAACGCCTAAAATATATTATGACCTGCCCCCAAGCCATACCCCGCTTGTGGTGAGAACTCTAATCCTACTTCCACGCTGCTGAACGATCACGTCCGGCATAGGGTAGTGTTTTACATTCAAGGCCTTAAATTTTCAATCGGAGTAAAACAATATTCTTGAAAAAAATATGCGGTAATATGCGATTATGCTGCCAGGGTGGTACAAAAACGCGTTTAATGTTTGAAAAACTCACTTTAATTATACTAATTTATTGTTATCATTACATATTTTGATAATCCGGTCTTCGGCACCATTTTTATACAATATAAACAAGGAGTTATCCGTAAGGATACTCCTTTTACATCAGAGTCCATCACCATCCCAAAATCATGTTCTTTCCAGGGGTCATTATCAGGCGTAAAAACATCAAAGTTCCGGACCGCTGAAAGAACCCGGTGAAAGGTTTGCTCGTCAAGATTTCTACCCCCCCCCTGTGTGAGCATCACCCTGCCCCCTTGAAACGTTTTTCTTAACTGGTCATTTAGAGATGCAATTGCTCTATGTTTCGGTTCCTTTTCCGGCCGATCAAAAGATTCATTTGGTTTTTTCCATAAAGATTAAAAAAATGTTAAAAAACTGATCATCTGCATGAAACAGGTGGGGCACTATTGGACGCCTATAGCGGGTCAATTTTAAATGCCGATTGACATCAAAGTTCTGAAAATGGCAGGGCTGAAACATTAGGGCCAAGTGGAAGGGTTGTATCTCCCGGGTGAATAACATATCCTGGTCCAGCCGTCGGCTCAAAATCTTTTTGAAATATTTTTATAGCCGACGCCATTGCCGGACGAGGTGTAGCAGACAGCTTAACTTCAATGGGTATAAGCCGTCCACCGGTATCCACCACAAGATCCACTTCTGTACCGGCTGTTGTTCTCCAGAAGTAAGTCTGTGGCTGAATTCCCTGATGCGTTAATGTTTTTATGACTTCAGAGATTACTGCGGTTTCCATGATCGCGCCGCCCATGGGACCGGTGGCCGCATGTTCCGGGTCTTTCAGTCCGACCAGATAGCAGAGTGTACCCACATCTGTAAAATAGACCTTTGGGGTCTTGACAAGCCTTTTTCCTACATTGGCATAGTAAGGGCGAAGCACAATTACCTGATAGGTCGCTTCGAGGACTGAGAGCCATGCCTTGGCTGTATTAACGGCAACACCAAGATCCCTGGCGATATCGGTCATATTCAGCAACTGGGCGCTTCTGGCAGCCAGTGCCCTGAGAAAACTCTGAAACTGGGATAGATCGCCGACCTGCCTGAGCGTGCGGATGTCCCGCTCCAAATAAGTTTGAACGTAACTGGCATGCCAAAGATGAGTATCCCGACGGGGCTGGACGTTCAGTTCCGGATAATATCCCCTGAGAAAACATTTCCAGAGTTTGCGGTATGACGTTTTTGATGAACCTGGAGGAGAAGATTTGGTTTCCCACGTTAAAGAACGTTCAGGCCGCGCTTCCGTTTCTCGTCGTGAAAATGGTAGAAGCCGCAATATGGCGGCACGTCCGGCAAGCGATTCCGTCACTTGCTCCATAAGCAAAATATTCTGTGAGCCTGTCAGTAAATATTGACCGGCCCTATTTCGGTCGGCATCGATTTTTTCTTTTATGTATGGAAGCAGATCAGGAGCGTTTTGTATCTCATCGAAAATCACGGGAGGTGGATACATCTTCAGAAAAGCACGTGGATCTTCCCTGGCAGAGATTCCCACATCTGGTGGCTCAAGAGAAATATACTGGTATTGCTTGCCGAACAAATGTTGAAATAACGTTGTTTTTCCTGATTGACGCGGCCCGGTGAGAACTACTGCGGGAAATTCAGTGGCTGCGTTCTTAATGATCGGCTCCAGAGATCGTTTTATGTATGCTTGGCCCATTTTTTTCCTTTCGCATACTTGATATTATGCATTTAAAATGCACAATATCAAGTAAAAATGTCCTCGCATAGTATTTAGGTGCCGCTATTTGAGAAAAAAAAGGATCCTGTGTGGCGAAAACCTTGCGCATACAGTCAACATAGAGAATATCATTATATCGATAGCTTATTACAAATCATGGGTACAATCTAAAATTATGCGGTAATATGCGATTATGCGGCCAGGGTTGAACAAAAACTCGTTTAATGCTCGAAAAACCCGTCTTAATCACAGCAAATTTTTGTTATTACTATGTATTTTTATAATCCGGCCTTCGGCACCAATTTTATACAATATAAACAAATAGTTATCAGTAAAGATGCGCCTTGTTTTTGTTTCCCGGATGTTTCCCACTCCGAAATACCCCTTTAGGGTTTCCAAAAAACCATCAATTCAGCAACCGAAAAACGCCATTTCGCTGCGGCACTGTTTTCAGGGAGGGTTACACTTGAACCAACCCCCCAATTTTTAGCCCGAATATTTCACGCGTCGATTTGGCCCTTGGCCGCCTGGCCACACCCGCAAGGCGCAGGACGCGAAGCTGTAGTGAATCTAATGCGAGCAGCCTGCAACACAACGGATGGAGCCAAGGGCTCGGGGTCAAGGTGACTCGCCCGAAGGGTGAAAATTCTCGACATACAATTGGCGTAAAATTCATCAATCTGCTCATGACAATTTGTATTTTCAAAAAACGTCACCTTTTTTTGCAACAGTCTGTCTTTGATATAGATTTTTATCCATGTCGAAAATTTTCATGAAATATCCGGGTTAGAGGCACCCTTAATGTCTGCATCCATTTTTTCACAAAATGTCAAATCATATTCACATATGATCAATACATAGGTATTAAATATGGTTTACGCTATTTATTCAAAGGGCCCTTTTTTCCCCTTTTTGAGAACTTCTGTCATGTGCTATTTTCTTTACAACCTGTTTTGAGGAAAACGATGGAATATCAATCAAAGGCAACAGACCTTATCAGAAACCGCTGTTCCTGGCGCAGTTTTGGCAGCAGGGCCGTAGAAACGGAAAAAAGAAAGAAACCGGCCGGCAGTGCGGATATGCAGCGCCTTGATATGGGGATCGCAATGTGTCATTTTGAGCTTGCCGCAGAAGAAGTGAACCTTGAGGGGGAATGGATCGAAACAAAACCGGCTTTGGCATTGCCCAAAAGATGCGAATATCTGGTGAGCTGGAAGGAAAATTGAGCAGTACGGCAACAATGCCTGAACTTCGGGAGGAAAAAAATGGCTTTAGAAAAAAAACATGTCGTCTGCAGCATGTGTGATCAGGCCTGCAGCCTGGAAGCCCATGTCAGGGACGGACGATTGGAAAAACTACGCGGGTTTTCAGACCACCTGATGATGCCCAAAACCATTTGCTGCAAACCGGTCTATGCCGCTGAATGGTATTACAATGAACACCGCCTGAAATATCCCTTGAAACGAACCGGAGAAAGAGGCAGCGGCCAGTGGACCCGCATCAGCTGGGACCAGGCCATGGATGAAATCGCGGCAAAGCTTCAAAAGGTGGTTGATCAACATGGGCCGGAAGCTTTTGCCTGCTCCACCTCGGATCATAATCTCCAGATGGGCAGCGGCATGGTCCGGCGGTTCATGAACCTTTTGGGAAGCCCGAATTACATCAGCGGCGTAAGCCTTTGCCAGGGCAATACGGCTGCCGTCAACAGCATGACCTGCGGCGGTTATCCTTTTCCGGATTATGAACAGACCCGCTGTATGGTATTTTTCGGGCATAATCTCCGGCCGAATTCCTGGGCCGGCGAATACTATCGTCTGAAAGCGGCCAGGGCCAGAGGCGCCAGGCTGATTGTTCTGGACCCGAGAAAGAGTCATTGCGCTAAAATGGCCGACATTCATCTGCCTTTGCGGGCAGGCACAGACGCGGCCATGTGCCTGGGCTGGATCAACGTTATTATTGAAGAAGAGCTGTACGAAAAGAAATTCGTATCCCGCTGGTGTGTGGGTTTTGATGAACTCAAAGAACGGGCCAAAGAATACCCGCTGGATCGGGTGTCCCAAATCACGGGGGTTCCCGCGAACCTGATCCGTGAGGCCGCCATCATGTATGCCACCAACACGCCGGCCATTATTCCCTGGACATGTGCTACCGACCAGCAGCTGAACAGCACTTCCGCCCTGCGCTGCCAGGCCATACTGCGGGCATTGACCAACAGCCTGAATGTTCCCGGAGGGGACGTCCTGGTCGACCCCAACAAGATGATCATATCCGAGTCGGAACTGGAACTCCACGAACGGCTGCCCCAGGAAAAAAAAGACCTGCAGCTGGGGGCAAAGGATTATCCGGTCATGACCTATTGGGGGCAGCAGGCCTTAAACGAGCCCCGGCGCAGGGTATGGGGCCATCCCTACCGGAACCTGATGAAAGGCATGTACATGGCCCACCCTCCGGCTGTATTTAAAGCCATGCGGGAGGGCGTTCCCTACCCGGTAAAAGCCCTTTTCTCCATCGCCAACAACACCCTCATGTGCTACACCAACCAGCAGGGCATTTTCGAGGCCATTAAGAATCTTGACCTGTTTGTGGTCAATGACCTGTTCATGACGCCCACCGCCCAAATGGCCGACTACGTGCTTCCAGGCGACTGTTTTCTGGAACGGCCTGTCCTGTACAATTATCAGGAGTGGCTCAGTACCTATTCGAGTTTCGAAAAAGCCGTTGAACCACCCGGTGAGTGCAGGGATGTGTATTATTTCCTGCGCGAACTGGCCGTGCGTATGGGCATGGAAGAACACTTCCCCTGGAAGAACGTTGAAGAACTTTACGAATGCCGGATCTCCGGGACCGGGCTTACCTGGAAGGCGCTTTCAAAAAACCTTCCTTTTCTAACGGCACCCGCTCCTCCAATGCCTCCCGGCGCAATGAAGCTTACCCTGAAACTCTTTTCCAAAATGGGCCTTTTGCCGTTATTAAGAAACGGTATGACTTCCATGTTGCGCCAACACCAGAAAACCCGGGAGTTTTTTGAACGCCGCGGCATGAAACGTATGGCCCGCCTTTTCAGGGATAATTTTGTGCTCGTTCCCTACCCGCACGAAAAACGGGGCTTTGCCACCCCCAGCGGGAAAGTGGAGCTGTATTCCAGTGTTTTGGAATCCATTGGCTGCGACCCGCTTCCCTACTGGAAGGAGATTTATCCCCCGGACGAAAACCCGTCGGAAGAAGAATATCCGCTCCGCCTTTTTGTCGGCCTGCGTGAAGATGGATATTTTCTCTCTGCCGGACGCCATGTCAAAAAACTGCGCCAACGCAACCCCGAACCACAGGCCATGATGAATACCCAAACCGCCCGAAAATCCGGCATCAATGATGGTGACTGGATTTATGTGGAAACCGACTGGGGCAGGACAAAAATGAAAGCACAGCTGAGCGAGGACATACAAAAGGACCTGGTCGGGGTCCGCCACGGATGGTGGAAGCCGGAAATGGCCCCTGGCACCCCTGAACTCTGCGGGGCCTGGGATTACTCGGACGGCGTCCTGCTAAACGATGATCCGGCGTTTTTTGACCCGGAACAGGGCCTGCCCGACCTGCGCGGCGCCAGGAAGTGCCGGGTAATGCCGATGGAAAATTTGCCTGAAAAAGAGGAACAGCAGGCGTAAACATTTTTTTGGAGGCGTCCATGACCCAGCGCTTTAAAGATAAAACAACCATAATTACCGGCGCGTCTTCAGGGATTGGCGCGTCTGCCGCCAGGCAGTTTATCATAGAGGGTGCCAATGTTGCCCTTATTGCCCGCAACAAAGACAATCTTGATAAAATAGTTGAGCAAATGGGCAGTGAAAAGGCCATTGCCATTTCTGCGGACGTCACGGATCTTGATAAAATGTCAGCCGTTCTTCAACAGGTGAAAAAACATTTCGGCGCCATTCACATACTGGTCAATAACGCCGGCTTCAACTCCAGGGGTCCGATAGACACCCGGCCGCTGGATGAAGTGCTGCACATAGTTGACCTGAACTTAAGGTCACCGATAGCGCTTACCAGGCTTGTACTGCCGCTAATAAAAGAAGCCGGAGCCGGAGCCGTGGTAAATGTCGCTTCGCTGGCGGGTCGATATCCCCTGCCGGATGAGGCGACCTACAGTGCAACAAAATTCGGGTTAAGGGCCTTTACCTATGCCCTGGCAGAAGAAAACAGGGGGACAGGGGTGACGGTTTCCGTTGTCTCTCCCGGCCCGGTAGATACAGGGTTTATTATGGAAGATATTGATGACGTTCCGGACCTTGTTTTTTCACAACCCATGAGTTCCCCCGAACAGATCGCCGCTGCTATTCTGGATTGCGCCTGTGACGGGAAGGTGGAAAGGGCAATACCCAGGTTAAGCGGTTATTTAACCACAGCAGGTTATCTCTTTCCCGGCCTTCAGCGAAAGTTAAGGCCTATATTAAAAAGGAAAGGGCGTAAAAACAAGTTGAGATATAAGGCCAGGGCTTAATTATGGTTTACGTTGTTTGTTCAAATGCCCTTTCTTTTTAAACATTTACCCTTATCCTTTAAAAAAGTGTGGTTGAGTAATGAACGCAGACAGCCTTAACGGGTTGGTGGCTATTTTGCCGACACCATTTACCGATGACGGTAAAATCGACGAAAACGGTTTAAAGCGACTGGTCAGAGCCGCCATTAAGAAACAGCTTGATGGTGTTGTCGTTCTGGGAAGTAATGTAGCGTTTCCCTTGGCGGAGCCGCAATACATATGGAACCCGCTGTGATGTCGGAACGACCAAGGAGAACGAATATGATTGATTTTTGTAGTGGAAACAGCTATAAAGGCAATATGAAAAGGGTTTTACGGGGGTCGACATGAACATCAACAGAACAGTTAATAAATATAAGCTGGAAGAACAGCCCAGCGATTTCGCTTTCTGGCAAACCCGGCCATGCCAGGAACGAATTGCCGCTCTGGAAGAGATCCGCCGGGATTATCATGCCTGGAAATACCATGTTGAGCCGGGATTTCATAGAGTTTATCGAATCGTTAAACAGTCATAGCGTCCGTTATCTGGTGGTGGGCGGATATGCCGTGGCTTTTCACGGTTACCCCCGGTACACCAAGGATCTGGATGTCTGGATCGACCGGACCCCGGAGAACGCTGCTTGCCTTATGAAGGCGCTGACCGCCTTCGGGTTCGGCTCGGTTGGTCTCACAGTTGATGACTTTCTCCGGGAAGACTATGTCATTCAACTCGGATACCCGCCCAACCGTATCGACATCCTGACCAGCATCAAGGGGCTCGTGTTCGTTGAATGTTATGGCGCCGGAGTCCAGGAGGAAATCGGCGCTGTTACAGTCAACTTCATCGATATCGACAACCTGAAAAAAAACAAACAAGCCAGTGGCCGGCCCCAGGATCTGGCGGACATCGAAAATCTGAAATAATGAATGTAGATAGCCTTAACGGGTTGGTGGCTATTTTGCCGACACCATTTACCGATGACGGTAAAATCGACGAAAACGGTTTAAAGCAACTGGTCAGAGCCGCCATTGAGAAGCAGCTTGATGGTGTTGTCGTTCTGGGAAGTAATGCAGAGTTTCCCTATCTCCGTTTTGAAGAAAAAATACAGGTCATGGAAATTGCCGCTTCGGCAGCAAACGGAAAAATCCCTGTTATTGGTACGGCATCGGCCTGGAGTACAGATCAGGCGATTGATCTTGCAAAAGAGGCAAAAGCAGCAGGCTGCGATGCGCTTATGGCGGCGTTACCCGTTTATTTCAACCTTGACTTGAAAAATGTTGTGCACCATTTTAAATCCCTCACCAAAGCAATGGACCTGCCCGTTTATTACTACCATTTTCCTGATGTAACCGGTTTGAAAATACGGCCAAAAGACCTTGCCCGGATTGCGGAAATCGATGGCATTGTCGGGACAAAACTGACCGTTATGAACCGCCCGTTTTTAAAGAAAACGATTGACGCCACACGGCCTTATGACTGGAAAGTGTTTACCGGGGCATCATTGCTTCTTTATGACTGTCTCGAATTTGGTGGTGCCGGTGTGTTTTGTCCGATACCGCTTGTCGGGACTGAGGATGTCAGGATGTTATGGGACGCTTTTTCCTCGGGTGATTATAAAAAAGCAAAACAGATTCAGAAGAAACTGCTCAAAACGATCCCCCTGTTCACCGGTTCTTCACTGCCACCTGCAATTCTATCTCTCGGCTTTCAGTTTATGGTTCGACTGCCTTTTTTATCGGGCAAAAGACCTTTTGCCACTCACGGGTTATTGAAAGAAGCTTTGAGATTGCAGGGATATCTGGCCAGCAACAAAGTGAGAAGACCCCATGTTGAAGTCAGTCAGGCAGAGCAAAAGCTTGTTGAAAAAACACTGGCGTCGTTTGGGTGGCTATAGGAAGGGGACCGGGTCGGGCCAGGCGAATACATTATGGAATCGGCGATAATTTTTCAATATAATCAGAATTTAATTTATTAATGTCATTACACCCGATCAATGCCATTACCCGTTCCATTTCTTCTTTCAAGATCGAAAGCGCCCTGTCTACCCCTTTTTCTCCCCCGGCGGCCAATCCATATAAATAGGCCCTGCCAATCATGCAGGCATCGGCGCCCAGGGCGATCGCTTTAATAATATCAGACCCTCTGGTAATGCCGCCGTCAATCAGTATCTCGAGTTGATCCTTTACGGCCTCTTTTACCTTTGGTAAAAGTTCTAAAGCCGTGGGGGCGCCGTCCAGCTGCCGGCCGCCATGATTCGATAACACGATGCCGCTGGCACCGATATCAACGGCCTTTTTTGCATCTTCTACCGATTGTATTCCTTTTAAAAGGAAGGGGCCGTCACCCCAGTAGTCTTTTATTTCTCTGGCATCTTTCCATGAAACAGACGGATCGTACTGGCCATTAATTGTATCAACTACTTTTTGCACATCACCGCCATGGGGTAAATACCCGGTCATATTTCCCATAACCAGTTTGGGAGATGTTAAAAACCGGAATAACCATTCTGGTCTTGCGAGAGAGGATAAAACCATGTTTATTTTTAAGCGGGGGGTTCCATGACCGTGATGAATATCACGTTCTCTTTTACCCAGAACCGGTGAATCTACCGCTAAATAAATACCCTTGTACCCGGATGTTTTGCAGCGGTCTAAAAACCTGTACACCCAGTCCCTGTTATGCCAGATATATATCTGAAAAAACAAGTCCCCGGTTGATACGGCTGCCGTATCTTCTATAGAAGTAGTAGAAACGGTTGACAGGGTATAGGGAATCTGGGCTTTACTGGCAGCTTTGACAACCGCTTGTTCGCCTTTATAGTGGAAGAGACGGGAAAATCCGGTAGGCGCCAGGATTACAGGCAGCGCGCTATCCCTGCCATTTATCCTGGTTTGCAGGTTAATTGTCGTAACATCTTTCAATACGCTTGGCCGAAAACCATATGTTCTGAAAACCGAACTGTTCCGCTGCATTGTAATTTCATCTTCAGCCCCGCCGTCAATGTAGTCGAAAGTGATACGTGGAATACTTTTTTTGGCAAGAGTCCGTAAATCATTTATGGAAACACAACGATCAACATTTTTCACAGCCTGACTCCAGTTTTTTATTTATCTTTAATATCCTTTAATACTGAAAAAATGCCGCTGAAATAAGTCACTCCGACAAAAAACCACATAACACACAATCCGACAATACTTTTTAGTTCTTCTTTTGGAAATGGTTCCCAGACATGTGTTTCCCACATAAAGTATGTGATAATCGGGGTCGGAATGATGAATAATAGAAACGGAATCAGGTACTTGAATTTCATGCTAAAATCCTTTTTATTGGTTGTTTTCGTTGTCTTAGAATTTACGCGAGCGTGTCTTTGGCTGAAGAGGAGATCGTTTCATCAATCGTCAATGTCCCGGATTCATCTATTCTTCTCCGTGTCATCCATTGTGAGAATTACCGGGGGAATAATCTCTAACCTACATCAATACTTCTAAAGCCGCTTAACTTCTCCAGTCTTCCAAGAAAATGATAGGCAAACCCGAATGGTTTGAATCGAACACCCAGCATGCTGAAACTGATCAGCTCGATAATTGTTTGGGTTTCAGAGAGTGTATCCATATAGGCAAAATCAACAGCAATAGGCCATGTTTGTATTTTCCCTCTTACCCAAGTGGGATACCCTGCTGCGTTCAAACTTTCCATTTCTTTATCAACATCTTTAACTAAGAGCCCCAGGTGCTGAGCCACTGTCCTGCCTTCAGGATCAAGGCTTTGCTTGTAAAAGTCTGAGCCTTCACCCGGCTCAAGAAGTTCGAGGTCAACCCCCTGATATTTGGCCAGACCGACCTTCCCGCGAAAGCTTCTCGGTGTACCGTGCTCATCCCATCGCGCGAGGCTACCGGCTGAAATGAAAAACGGCCCGATTCCCATCATTTCAAGCCGTTTAGCAGCTTCTTCCACGTCTGGCACTACCAGGCCGAGTTGATGTATTTGAGGCAGGCTGTGTTTCTCTCGAAATTCGGCTGCAAGGTTATTGACAGATTTTTTAAAGTTCTCTGCCGCAAGCAGGTCGTCTAAAAGCAACATTGGTTCCCCTAATTTTTTTTAGTCATTTATGGCGATATGCCCGGAAGCCCCCTGTTTCAGGCGAGAACAATTCATTCAGCAGGGTGTCGGTTGTCTCTTCTTCAGGGCCTATTAATTTAGGTTCTCCAGAGTCCGGGCGATTATAATATTCACGACCCTGTCGTTTATTTCCCCTTCACTTATTACTAATTCATAGAGTTCCAGATCATCTATAAGCGCACTGATGAACTTTTCATCTGAAACCGCTTTTGCCAGTATCGTTTTGTCTTTACGGTCTGCAATATGGGTTTCAACAAGTTTGGCAAACATGGGAGTTTTAACGTATTTTTTTGTAATAGCCCTTGCTGTTTTCTTCGTGCCTTCTTTTGAAGGACCGGATTCAATTGCGATCATCATTAACTCGTTATCTGAAGTAAGAAAATCAAGGATCGCTTCATCCTTATATGTCTGCTTTGCACGATTTCGTATGCTCGTTCGGGCCACGTCAATATTATCAGGATGTAATGGGTCAGCATTATAATATTTATCGTTTTTAACAAATTCTTCCAGGTTTTCTAATATCTTGCGGGGGATCTTTGCCAGCTCACCATTCACCATAAATGCTTTCAGGTTGCCCCCTGTTTCCAAATGGATGGAAAATATAACCTCGGTTTTATCATGGGCTTTATAAGACATGTTAATCTGTTGATACATTTTGGGAAGGCGCACATATTCCTCTTTATCCGGTATTTCAGGATCAGTAATGAGTTGTGATGTTGTCGTTATGTCACCGGTTTCAAGGGCAACAGAAGTCTTCGCACTGATAATGGCATCCCGGTCATCTGCCGGCCAGGGGAAGTCCATGACCATGTACAGATCCATGTCATTCGAGTTGTATTGCCTGAGAACTTTTGAGCTTATTACGCCATCCATCCATTCCTTCATTACCGGTGTGTCCCTAAGGACTGCACCGATCGCTGCCATGCTGGCATTGATAACTGCAGTGGCCTTGAATGCCTTGTATCTCGAGCCTTCAACATCTCGTGAGTAGGTTATGATACCATCATTATCTTTTTCAATTTCCCAATCAACAGCACCTGTTGCCGGCTGCAAAAGAAGCGCTAAGGTAAAACAAATGATACCTGTGTATACGCTTAAATTTTTCATAATAGTTCCTTATACTTTTGTGTGGTGGTGCTGATCCTGAAGCAATGGCAGGGGGTTTCTATTTCATAGCTTTTTCGGGTAATCGGATTTTATTCATTACTAACCCTGTTATGATATAATTAAGCACCGGGCTCAGCCTTGACATGATATCCATGAATTTCGCGTCCATCCCTACCATAAGTCTTTTTTTATTTTTAATTATCGCTCTTACGATCTTCTCCGCGCATTCTTCAGGTGTTGTTCTGAAAATAATATCGGAAGACTTCACAAGATATTCTTTATTCATATTTTCATTAACACCCTTCACAAAACGCATATTTCTGGCAATATTGGTTTTAATCCCCCCGGGGTGAACCGACGTGACATGAATGTTACTTGTCCTTAGTTCCTGGACCAGGGTCTCATTAAACCCCCTTACCGCGTATTTAGCACTGTTGTAGGGGCCGTTATGCGGGAAAGGCACCACGCCGTTAATACTCGAGATATTGACAATATTTGCTTCAGGGCGTTTCCTTAAATGCGGCAGAAACGCCTTGGTGCCATACACCACCCCCCAAAAAACAATGTTAAAACACCATTCAAAATTTTCATAAGAAATGTCTTCCAGGCTGTCGTGGACAGCTACGCCGGCATTATTGATGATAATATCAACCTGGCCGTGTTCATGCACAACATAATCAGCCCACTCAACCACCTGTTCTCTGTCTGATACATCGAGGGTAAACGTGCTGACCTTAATACCGCTTACTTTAATCATATCAGCCGTCTTTTTCAGTTCATCTTCATTAATATCTGAAATAGCCAGATGGCACCCCCTGGCCGCAAGGTTTAACGCAAGGCACCGGCCGATTCCGGATCCGGCGCCTGTAATTGCCGCTACTTTATTCTTCAAGTTTTTCATAATGCTATGGTTCTCCTTTTTTTTAAAGCAGCTTGTCACAGAGAAACGACACCTGGTCCTTGACGATGGTTTCGAAAAACTCGCCCACGTAGATGTCGAAATGGCCGGCGTCGTAAACGCGGACGTCCACGTTGGGCAGGCCTTTCGCAAAGTCGATGGTGGGACCGGCAGGGGCCACCGAGTCTTTGGAACTCACACAGATGAGGGCGGGACATTTGAGATGGCGCATGTATTTGCCCGGCACGTCGAGACCGATGCGCAGGGCGAATCTGCCCGCCACGCCATTGGCCGAATGCGTTCCTGTGGGCAGCCGCATGCTCCCCACGAACCGGGTCGTTTTCTCCTGTTCTTCAAAATCACCAAGTGAAACGTGGGCCGGCAGCTCGATGCGCTTGCTCGCGAAAAGTTTATAAAGTCTTGAGAGCTGCGCTGAAAATGTCGTGCCCGGCGGCAGCAGCGTGAGAATGCCTTTGACTACATCCGGCGCGGTCATTAATGCCGGTGTACCCGGAGTGCCCACGAGGGGTACGAGCAGCGGCTTGAACCCCACCCAGGCCATTAGCTGGTCGATGATGGCTATTGTACCGCTTCCCAGCATGCTCATAATTCCCAGTGCGCGCACCGAAGCGGGACCGCTCGTAAAAGGGCATTGGGAAATCACCGCGGCCACACCTCCGTCCTCGGCCCCCACCTTGATTACATGTCCTCCCGAAAAGGACGTGCCAAACAGGGCGATGCGCTCCGTGTCGATGAAAGACAGGGAGCGAGCGTATCTCAGCGCCGCGTGCCAGTCCTGCCGTTGCCGTTTGATGTCGAGCAGGTACCGGGGATTTCCCTCGCTGGAGCCGAAATGCCGATAGTCAAAAACAAGGGCCGCAAAACCCGCCTGGCTGAAACGCTCTGCATAGGCGTCCAACCGCATCTCGCGGATAGAGCCCAGGCCATGGGCCAAAATAACCAGCGGCGCCCGCTCTATCCCCTCCGGGCGATAAAGCCAGGCGCTGCACCTAATTCCCAGGGATTCAAACGAAACATCTGTCCTGTTAAAGATATGAGAAGACATGCGATCCCTCTTAAAATTATTCCATCAATTTTTTAAATGCAGCGCCTGTCCACATAACCATTCTAATGGGAAAAATCCGGGAAGCCAGGTCCATCAGTCGGGCGTCTACGCCCACCATTATTCGTTTTTTATTTTTTTTTATGCCGGCAATAATGATCCTGGCGGCTTTTTCCGGTGAGGTTTTAGCGATCCGTGAAAAATTCTCGGCAGCCCCGGCCTGATCCTGGCTGCCGGTTGCTGAGTGGTAGAAACGGGAGTTTGACACGATATTGGTGTTGATACCCCCGGGGTGAACGCTGCTGACATAAACGCCGGTACCGGCCAGTTCCTGCATCAGGGTTTCGCTGAAGGCCCGCACCGCATATTTAGACATGTTGTAAGGGCCGTTGTGGGAAAAGGGGATCATGCCGTTGATGCTGGAAATATTGACGATATGACCTTTTCCGCGTTTTTTCAGCAGGGGCAGAAAGGCCCGGGTGCCATACACAACGCCCCACATGTTGATGTTGATGAGCCATTCAAAATCTTCGTAAGAGACGTTTTCAAGGGATTCAGTAACAGCGACCCCGGCGTTGTTGATAATCACGTCCACTCCGCCGTGATGTGCCGCCGCGTCATCGGCATACCGGTACACCTGTTCCCGGTTTCCCGTGTCCACCAGGTGCGTGCTGATGGATGCGCTCAGCCCGCCGGCCATCCGGGCGGTTTCCTCGAGCCCTTTTTCGTTGATGTCCGACAACGCCAGCCGGCAGCCTTCCTGCGCCAGCCGCATGGCCAGCGCCCGGCCGATCCCCGAACCCGCACCGGTAATGGCAACCACCTTGCTTTCCAGTGATTCCATCGTTTATCCTTCTCATTTATTATGTCTAGAGATTTATTTTAATTCTGCTCATGAGTCGATGTTAAATACATCTTAATATTTTCCGCCTTGGAATAAGTTCCATATAAAGGGATTCCTTGTGGTATAAGGTTTTTGCCTGGCTCAGCATCCCCAATCATAATTCGGATACTTCCTCTTATATTTGTCGTAGAAGGTTGCTTTTGATCTTTAGGATCAGTTCCAGGCCTTCCAGATACAGATCTCACAGTGATAACCCTTGGCCCTATTGATGGCGGTTTAAGGAGGAAGAGGGGACCGTCCATTGGCCATTCTTGGGTTATCCATACAGGTGCTGGTATTTGTTCAGGTGTAAATTCAAGGCGGATTCTTGTTTGGCCCTTATCGACAACTTCTCCTGTCCAGGAATTTCCTGATTGCTTCAGCGTTACGCTATCAGCAAGATATTTGGGATGCCCCATGGTACGTCCGGCCCAAACTGGTACCCACTTGCTTTCCGGCATCGTAAGACAATACCAGCCCGCTTCACCTTTATAGGAACATCGGATCTTAATATATGCGAGTTGGTAAGGGGTGAGCGGCCATGGCCCGACCTCAATATTATCCAAAACACCTACCATTACCATGGGATGATCGGGCATATTAAATTGCTCAGGCAGAAGTTTTCTGTAAAGGGTTAAGTCTTTCGGTTCAACCAGAGCAGTTATATTTTGTTGTGCTCTAAAATTATTTTGCGTTGAAGCGGCCATATGCATAGCTTTTTCTGCAAGATCGCCTTCAATTATCGAATACTGCCCGTTGGCGGTACGATTGTAAAAGAAAATCGATAAACCTAACAATATAATCAAAGAAAGACATCCCATTACTAATAGCTTTTTTTTCATTTTACTTGTCTCCTTTTTTATTAAATATAAAGAACGCCTGATTGAATCAATAACTAAACCATATGTGACCGCTAAGTATTGACCATATGTGAATATAATTTGACATTTTGTGAAAATATGAATTTAAAAAATACTGTGCGATACAGAAAAAGCATAAAGTACAAATGTTTATCGTGGGATTGATGCTGCGGAATACGGGAAGCGAGACGGGAGACGTTTGCAGGAACCCTAAAAGGAATGATTCTGCCGGTACTCACCGGGGGTAAAACCCGTCCATTTTTTAAATGCCCGGTTAAACGCACTTTGCTCGGAGTAGCCGAGCAGGAATGTAATATCGATAATAGGTATGGGGGATTGTTCGAGCAGCTGTATGGCGTGCTCTCTTTTTACCTTATCCAGTATGTCCTGATATGTTACGCCTTCTTTGTTTAACTTGATCTGAAGGCTTCTTTTGCTCATGGCAAACTGACCGGAAATGGTTTCTATGTCTGTCTTCCCGGAAAGCAAATTCTGAATGATGGCGGTTTCAACCTCTCCGGAAAACAGGTCTTCACGATATATCTTTTTTTGAAGTTTTTCAGCATATGACTTAAGCGTGTCGAGGATTTCAGCATTGGCGACCAGGACAGGAAGATCCAGATACTTTTTATTAAAGGTCATCTTATTTTCCGGCTGATTGAACAGCACGGGTATTTTAAAAATACGGTCATGCTCTTTCGTGTCTGTTGGAGACGCATGAATAAACTGAACGCTGTCAAGACTGATCTCTTCCCCGGTCAGGCGGGTTAACAGATTAATATAATATGCAAAATGGCCTTCAATAAATTGTCGAAGTTCATTCATATCGGTAATTTGATATTGCAATTCAAGAGACAGGGATGCAGTACTTCCTTTCTCGGAGAACACAGGTATGCATAAATCATGCATCAGGGGGTAATACTTGCAGAAATTGGTCAATGCTTCTCCAAGGGTTGGAGAGTTAAACGTGATCACATGCATGGCGTCCATAACATAATCGAATACTTCTCCTAGGTGCAGCCCTAAATCGGGGTCATGAATGAGATTCAGGAGTTCAGTTGCCAAATAGTGACACTTATGGGCGGGTAACCGCTCATTAGGGGCCTTAAGTATATCTGGATCAAAACCCATTCTTTTAAAAAATATCAAGGGATCAATACCAAACCTGTCTCCCTCCTTGATAAGTATATTAATAAAATCAACCGAAACACTCGGTTCTTTTATGGATCGGGTTCGGCTTTCAGTCAACTCATTCGACATATTCGATCTCTTCTTGATGGCATGTTGGTCTGTTTTTCTAAAAATACGCCGCACTTATTATTTTCAGGATATCAATCTATATTTTAAATTCATTTTTTCACAAAATGTCAAATCTTATTCACATTTGGTCAATACACAGGGTTCAAATATGCTTTAGATTACTGATTCAACCTGACCTTTTTTAAAAGTATTAAACAATTCATAAGCTTCAAACCAGGGCAAAAACAGGAAAACGGGAAAAAAATGAAGCCCATATCAACAGAAAAAACGCCTTTAACACAGAGCCGTTCGTAACGGCTGCTTGACGCTATAAAAGGATGGCGTCAGGCCCGGTTGAAAATCTGGCTGGATATGCATATCGTGGGAAGCCATTTAAGACGGTTGGGCCCTCTGAGAGTTACCATCGGCGGCGGTTCAATGTATCTGAGTCTGCCCTTGTTTCTGTTCGCTCACCTGGTGTTTATTGAACTGCTTTTAAACCGGATATTAACGCCGTTACTGGGCCTTCAGAAGCTGAAAACAACCAATTACATCGTCCTCGACCGCCACCGGACAAAAGGGTTGTCCCGGTTTGACAAATTAAATTGTGTGTTTTGCGGCTATGCCAACGGTATTTCGGTATTATTGAACGAAAAAATCTGTCAACTTGCTGAACGCAAAAAAGAGCTGGGATCCTTTAGTCCATCATACAACATTGTTTTGTTTATAATTGTGGCTGTCTTTCTGCCATTTATGGTAGTTGTGAAATTTGCAGGCATGAACATCATTTACGATATCCTTGTGTCACGTCCCCTTTACATGCATAGAACCCGGACAAAAGATATCAAGCGTAAAATTCTCAGCACCGGTTCTGCTGATATGTTTAATCAGAACACCTTATTTGATATGCTGATTCTTCATTCAAAAATAATCGTCATCAGGTTGATAGACGCGCTTGAGCAAATTGAATCAGCATGGTGCCCCCTGAAACATAAGAAAGTCGGAGAAAACGTTAAGTATCCGTTACACCACCGGAACTTCTTTGAACCGGATGATCTTGAAGCCATGAGAAGTTCGCTTTATCTGAACGGCACTGTTTCAGACAAAAAACCCCTGGTTGAAATTAAAAATCCCGCATATCCTTTAGACAGATAAACGCAGTTTCACGACTGCCCGAACCCGCATATTTCATGAAATAACCGGGCTAAATCCCGCATCTTCCCAGACTTTCTAAAGCTCATTTATTCACAAAATGTCAAATCATATTCACATCTGGTCAATACTTAGAGCTCAAATATGTTCTAGGGTAATCATACAACCGAGCTTTTTTACAAATTGGAATAAGGAGAGCCTCATGTTTAAAAACAAAACCATACTCATCACCGGCGGGTCATCCGGGCTTGGACTGGGGTTGGCTCAGGCACTTTTAGAAAGAGGCGCGCGCCTGATTCTTCTGGCCCGCACGCCAAAAAAACTGGAACAGGCAAAAGAGCGCCTGCTGAAAAACGTTCCCAACGGAAATGTAGATATCGTCCCCGTGGATGTAAGCGACCGCGAGACGTTGCACGAAGCGCTTGACGATGCTCTGAAAAGGCACCCCTCCCTGGACATGGTCATCAACAATGCCGGGATATTAAGGGAAGGTTATTTTGAAAAACTGGCGGTAACGGATTTTGAAGAGATGTTCGGCGCCAACTACTTCGGCTGTCTATATATAACGCGGATCACCCTGCCTTACTTGAAAAAATCCCGGGGCCGCCTGATCAACGTTGCATCTGTGGCGGGATTAACCGGCGGATTTGGACTTTCCGCATACGGCTCATCCAAATACGCGCTTGTTGGATTATCTGAAACATTACGCTGCGAACTAAAGCCACAGGGTGTTACCGTCCAGGTGGTATGCCCCCCGGAATTTCTATCTCCCATGGTTGAGGAATTGGATACCTATCGGACACCGGAAAACCTGGCGCATACAATTATGATTCCCAGGCTGTCCCTGGATACTCTGGTGAAAGATACAGTAAAAGGCATTGAAAAAAACAAATTCAGGATTATCCCCGGCTGGCGGACACGATTGATGCTTCTCGGGGCGCAGCACTTTCCCGGTATCAGCCGTTTTTTTGCCGACCGGGTAATCAAAAAAGCCTATGTCGGTCCCGACCAGCATAATGGTTGAAGCGCCCTCATCAGTCTAACGGAAAAGAGAACCAAAAGGGTTATATGATCTGGATATATACAGGGGATCTCTAAAAAAGCAATTTTTAGAGGTGCCTTACCGTTTTAATTACAAAAAGGAGATAAGATCACAATGAAAACGGCACTCATTACCGGCGCGTCAAACGGCATTGGCCTTGAACTGGCCCGATTGTTTGCAAAAGACAAGATCAATGTCATTCTGGTCGCACGCAGTAAAGACAAATTGAACCGTATTGCCAGTGATTTTGAGCAGCAGTATGGCATCAAGGCGTTACCTGTCTCTGCCGACCTTTCCAGGCCCGGGTCGAGTCATGCGCTTTTTGAAGAAATCAGCCAGAACAATCATATGGATGTCGAGTTTCTTGTCAATAATGCCGGGGTTGGCATTTGCGGCACCATAAATGACACCAATATTGAACAAACATCAGCTATGCTTCAGCTCAATATGGTGAGCCTGGCGGAACTGACCATGCTGTTTCTGCCGGGGATGAAAAAAAAGAGAAGCGGTCGTATTTTAAATATCGGTTCTACTGCCGGTTATGTAATGCCTCACGGCTATGAAGTTGCCTATGCCGCAACAAAGTCCTTTGTGGTCAGCTTTTCAGAAGGCCTGCATTTTGAACTGAAAGGGACGGGCGTTTCCTGTACCCATTTGAGCCCCGGCCCTACTCAAAGCAGTTTCTTTGACACGGCCGGTGCGAAAAGCGATGCCCGGTTACGGAACATGCTGATGGACACGAGGGTTGTGGCGCAAAAAGGGTACCGGGCAATGATGGCCGGGAAAAAGCACACGATCCCCGGCATTACCAATAAAGTGTTTGCATTTCTGGCCAGCCGGGTATCTCCATCTCGGAGACTGGTTTATACCTTATCCGGTGCGTTTGTAAAGTAGTGCCCATCCAGAAATTGCTATTTTGCCCGATTTCTGTGTCAGGCTCAAATTTTAATCTTCGAAATACGACAAGTATTCCTCCGGTTAAAATTTTCGCCTTCCTTGAACTCGAACAAAATATCTAATCTCTTGACGGACACTAAAAGGCCAGAGGGGCTGTTTATAGGAGAATAATCTATGTCGCTATTGTTTGTCGAAGAATCTCATCATCCAGGTGTTCCCGAAATACAGCGTTTTGATGCCACGTCTGTTTATATTATGGTAAAGCGCCCTTCTTTCTCAGGAAGGGAACGGTTTAAAAAAAAATTGTTGTCCGGCTTTGTGGAACAGGTCAGGTCTGTTGGATCCGCTTTAAATTATACCGCATTTAAGCAGCATCATCTTGTCAGGAGCGGTGCGTTTGCCGCCATTTCCTATATTGCGACTCGAAAGCACTTGAATGTCTCATTGCTGAGCCGCATCCGCGGCCTGACACCCCCGAAGCCGTATCATGTTTCCTTGTTTCCATATTATGACGCGGTGATAGAATTTCAATTTGCCGACCGGTTGTCAAATAAACAGATAACAACGATCAAAGACCTTGCCCGTTATCTGGCCGGTAAGTGTAAACGGGTTTCCGTCATGGAGAGTAATGTCCGCTATCAGGCATTCGACGATAAGAGCCCTGCCAATAAGAATCCTTTTCATATGGTGTTCATTTCACAGGAGCCATCTCATATTGCACGTGAAAAAGCGCAAAAACACTGGATAAGTGATCATGCCGCTTTTGTCGTTAATCATGTCAAGTATACAAAAATGATACGCTATCGGATTTCCCATGCAACCCTTGATAAAAAAAGCGCATTTGAAAACAGGTATGGCGGAATCGCGTTTGTAGAATTTAAAGGCCTGCCGGCTTTTATGCGTAACATGCTCAATCCCAATGCGGTAAGGCTCAACAATTCAATCGTGCTGGATGAAATGAATTTATCGGCAGAGTCCAGAATTATGCTGATGAAAGAATACGATCTCGGGGCTAAAGGGAGCGGAAAGGAGGACACCTGATTCAGGCAAACAAGGGGGTACAGTATGACTGAAGACGCAACCATGAACAATCAGAGCAGGCGATCGTTTTTCAAATCGAGTTTTAAAATGCTTACCGCCATTGGCCTGGGCGGAATATTTTACAGCGCTGCCAGATTTCTCGGTTCTGATTCGACTCCGGAGACAGGCCATAGCCATGCTTTTGGTGCCTTTCATCCGGACAATGAACGCATGACCGGATCAGGCGGCGGACTTCGCGCCTCAAAGGCCGCTGACGGTCGATATGAACTTGAGACTGAATCCGTCCCCGCAGGCGTTGGCGCCGTTGTGTCTGCAGGAAGCCTGCCCATACTGGTAGTCCACGGGACGAACGGTTTCAGGGTATTTAACGCCACCTGCACTCATCTTGGATGCCTTGTGAAATGGGATCCGGCGGCCAACATGTTCATCTGCCCCTGCCACGGCGGAAAATATGATGCAAACGGTCAGGTCATTGCCGGCCCACCTCCGAGTGCCCTTAAAGAACACACCGTTGCTGAAAAAGACGATATGATCAGAATTGCCATCACATGACAAAAAACATAATCGACACCTTTTTAAACCGCGTTCGAGTCAGGCTGAAAGCAGCCGGTACTGTAAAAGCGCAGATTTTTTCCCGTTCCACCTTACAGCCGGAGAGCCGGCTTGATTACCTGGCCTATTCCGGGACAGTCATTGCGGTACTGCTGGTGATTCAGTTTGCAACGGGCGTGCTGCTTTTACTTCATTATGAACCCTTTCCCTCGCGTGCGTTCTCATCTCTGCTGACCATCAGGAACGATGTTGAGTACGGACTGTTGTTTTCCAACCTTCATTCCGTGGGTTCCAAGCTGATTATACTGGTGATGTTTATTCACATGTTCAGGATTATGCTGGTTTCTGCCCACCGCGGCCCACGGTCCCCCCAGTGGTATGTCGGCGTTGGTCTCGCTTTTTTAATGCTTTTTACCGGTTTCTCCGGATATCTTCTGCCCTGGTCCCAGCAGTCTTTCTGGGCCTGTGTTGTCGGTACCGAGTCGCTTCGCGTTTTTCCCGTCATTGGAAACACCGCCACATGGCTTCTACGGGGCGGTTCCGAAGTTAACGGCCTGACCCTGACCAGATTTTACTGGCTTCACATCACCCTGCTCCCCATTTCAATCATATACCTGGCATGGCTGCACATAAAAATGGTCTGGAGAACAGGCGTGGCCGGGCCGGCAAAATCTTTTGCGGACGTGGCCACCGAAAATTGCGTGGGCTGCGGCAAATGCCGACAGGTCTGCTCGTTTAACGCGGTTTCCATGAAAGAGGATGGGGACAAAAAAGACAAACCGCTGATTGATCCTTCCAGATGCAATGGTTGCCGGGCCTGTGTGGAGGAATGCCCCAACGCCTGCATCTTCCTGTTCAAGGGAACAGAACCGTGCCGGTTGGAGCCCATATTTCCGGATAATATTGTCAGGAGAATGCTTGCGGTCTTCATTACAGTGGTAGTTCTTTTCGGATTTTCGTATTTCGGCCACGCTTTTCACAAGATCCCGGCCGACCCCATGCTGACACCGGAACGGATAAAGCCCGACTGGTATTTCCTGGGGGCGTATCAATTCCTGAAAGCACTGCCAAGCGAAACCTGGGGGATACTGGCAATGCTGGCAATCTGTATCCTGATTGCGATTCTGCCGATTATTGACAAGTCAGGTTCCAGAAATCCCCGGCGTCGACCTGTATATATGCTGCTTGTTATTGGCGGTATTTCAGGGTTTATCATATTCACCTTCTGGGGATGGGTTTCCTGACATGAAAAAATATTTTTTCCTGCTATTCCTCCTGCTCGTCCTGGTTTCAAAAACAACGGCACAGGACAGATTATTTCTGCTCCAGGACAACTGCATTAAATGCCATCTGTGGTGCGAGACAAAAAGCGGCGAAAACTCGGTTGTCAAATGGAAAAGGAGCGTTCATTTCAGGCCGGATACCGCCTGCGCCGACTGCCATGGCGGCGATCGGCTTTTATATCTGGATTTTAAAGCCGGACACATGGGAATGCCTGACAGAAACCAATCAGTAGGGATGTGCGAACAGTGTCATGAGCAGGCTGTACGTGATTTCATAGGCCGCAAGGTGTCGCAGACAAAAAACAATAAGTGCACGGTAAGCTGCGTTGACTGCCACGGGCATCACCAGATTGAAAAACCGGATGCTCCGGCCATGTTCCAAAGAACCTGCCGTAAATGTCATTCTCCGGACAAAGCCGCCGCGATTGCAAACACGATACAAAAAACAGAATCCCGCCTGGCATTTGTTGAGGCGGAAATAAAGTCCCACGAAACATCCGGACTGCCGGTTCTGACCCCGAAGGAAATGCTGAAAGATATTCAACGGCAGTATGCGCGGGGATTTCACAAAAATACGTTTTCAAAACAGGAACCGTTTCTGACTGGAGAATTGTCATATGCAATAGATGATCTTGAAGACCGTTTGGGCCGTTCAGCCCCGAACCAATGGCATATTCAGGGGTATATGGTCATAGCCTTTCTGGGCCTGATCTGTGTTTTGCTGACGGCCTACTTAGCGACCCTGAAAAAGAAAGAATAAAAAATTTGGGAGGAAAATCATAAACGACACATGCCAAGACAAGACAAACTGCCCCTGGACAGGAAGGATCGCCCTGATCCTCGCCCTTGTTGCTGTTTTTATGGCGTTTAAGGCCGGGCATTCCTCAAAAATCAACGCCATAACCAGCATCAATGAGATGATAACGGACAAGGTCGTACCCCAGATGGCCAGGGCCACCGAAAGGGATGTCATCGGCCATATCTACGATCTGAAACGGACCATGGTTACCCTTGAGGAGATAAAGGAGACCACGGCCAACGAGGACGTCAAAGCCATGGTGGACAAAATCCGCAAGGACATTGAGGAACTTAACGTCAAACTCTTTGTGCATGAATAGGGGGTATGGCCATGCCTGATAAGGACAAGCCGGAAAACATTTTCCAAAAACCGATCAACCGCCGTAATTTTTTAAAAATAAGCGCTGCCGCAGCAGCGGCCGGCGTAATGGGGCCCGGACTTTCAGGCTGTGCCCCGGAGATTTACCGGGGCCATTACCCGGATGTGCCCGAAAACCATGTCTCGCTTTCGCCCAACGGGAAAAGTGTGCTCATCCTGGGCGGTGGTTTCGGCGGCATGCACGCGGCCTGCGAACTGCTTGACCGGGGTTTTGAAGTCACGATTATCGAAAAATCAAGCATGCTCGGGGGAAAACTCAAGAGTTGGCGGGATCCCGGGTTCGGCATCCCGCCCACGGATGATCCCAACTGGAAGGGATATCCCAGGGATCACGGTGCGCACGCGGTGTGGGGGTTTTACAACAACCTGAGAGAATTCATGGGCAGACACGGCTATAAACTGGCGACCTTCCCCCGGGAATCCACCATGTACAATTTTCTGGATAAAGACGGTTCCCAGGCTGTCATGGGTTCTGCACCCACATGGCCCGGCCCCCTGGCAAATCTTCAAAGAGGCCTTGAGACAAAACATGCCATTGAAAAATTAACCGGAGAAGATCCGGGCGCCATGCTGTACATGAACAAAATCTTTGGCTTTGACTATGAGAGCAAGAAGCAGCGGGCCTATCTGGACAGCATTTCTTTTCCCGAGTGGGCGCGACTGGTAGGCATACCGGACAAGCTGATTTATAAGTTCTTCGGTCCCACGTCTGAAATGGCCATGTTCGACCACATCGATAACACCAGCGCGCTCTATATGCTGACAACGCTGAGCCTGGGCTCGGGCAGTTATAGGGACATGTGCGTTGATATTTTCACCCACCCTCCCGGCGAAACCTATGCCGAGCCCATTGAGCGCTACATCCTGGCCAAAGGCGGAAAGATCATTTATGACATGCCGGTCATCAAGGTCAATCATGACGGCAGAAAGATTAAGAGCGTCCTTGCCGGTGATGAAAATTTTGTCCCGGGTGTGAAAAACTGGAAATGTAATGTCTGCGGATCAACCTTTCCTTCGCCGGCCAAGCCGTTCAGATGCCCGGTATGCGGTGCCCCCATTACCCAGATCAGGGCCCTGTCTTCAGGCCCGCCTAAAGAATACCTGGCGGATTATTATGTGGTTGCCATGGACACGCCCGGCGCCAAACAGGTGGTGGCAAAATCGGGGCTGCTGGGGGACACCTATTTTGACAATATCATGAAGCTGGATGCGACCGGCGTCTATGTTGTCAATTTATGGTATGCCGACTGCAATGCATGGGAGCGCCGTTTTCCCAAACATGGTGATTTTTTCGCTTCCGGATTCAAGTTTCTGGGCATCACGCTCAACTGGGCGGTTTCTCGAAAATCCAAAGACGGACAAGACAGACAATACCTTGTACCGGATTATCAGGGCAAAAACATCAACGTGATTGAAACCCAGATAGCCAATACCGAGCGGGTGGAGAACAAATCAGACGAAGAAATCGCCCGGCTGGTTCACGAGGAGTTATTGTGCGTGATGCCGGATTTACCCGTGCCGACGGATTTTTATGTCAACCGGTGGGACACCTATTCACCCCAGCGGACCGGGTACGAGGCCCTGCGACCCGATATTCAGAGCCCGGTAGACAACCTGTTTTTCATCGGCGACTGGGTTCTGACAAACCATGAAAGCGTTTATATGGAGAAAACCAACGTGGCCTCAAAAATGGTGACCAACCTGTTACTGGACAAGATCGGACAAAAACAGGGCCGTATGAAAATACTGAAAAGCGGCGATCCCGACCTTACGATGAGGGTACTCAAAGCGTTAAACAATCCATACCCGTAAACCGGGATGGCACAGTTAGGGCTATGAATAGATTTCCGGACGATTTCCGAGGTCAGTATATCTAATTCAATCTATTAACAGCGAAAATTAGTCAACTAACAAAGGCTCATTTTTGATTCTTAACATATTTACAGGGGGGATTATGCTTACAGTAGATTGGGCCTGGACGTATGCTTTTGGCGCAGGATTCGCGGCCTGCGCGGCAAGACAACTGAAAAAAGAAGAAAAACCGTTTGACAACCAGTGGTATGTTTTTACGCTTACTTTTTTTTCGGTTTTTTTCGTACCCGCATGTGTTTACCTCTTATGGGAACATCCCCAATGGGAAAGCGCGCAGCTGGCCAAAACGTTTACTGACCTGCCTGCCTGGCTGGTGACCGGTTATGCGGTCACCAATGTCACGCAGGGGATCCTGGGCTTTTGGGTTTCATTCAAACTGATTAAAAAAGGGAATTACTACGCCGCCCACGCCAACTGGATGGCCGCCTGGATCCTCATGTGGTTCCTCGCTTTCTGCGGATGGGATTGTACCGGCTACCAGCGTTGGCTTTATGACATGAGTGTAAACAACGGTCAATACTGGACACCCGGCACACACATGGGTGTCCGATTTTTCTATGCCAGCAAGATCTGGTGGACACTGGTGGTCATGGGGATCTTTTTCGTCCCCATGCTGATTCACGGCTCTGTCAGCTTCGTCCGCAACGGCTTTAAGGAAGACCCATCCATTCCAGCCGGAACTGCCCCCGGCCCCATCAGGATCCTGGCTGTTGTTTTTGGCGCACAATATGTTGTCTGCCTGGGGCTGGCAATCCTGGCCACGCTGTGCGTCATGGGCTTACGGAACCTGACCGGCAGTACGCTGACCGGTTACCTCATTGGCGTTCCGCTTTTTTCTATAGCAACCTACGTTCTGCTTTTCAGAAGGGGCATGCCCATGAACTTAATTGCCAGGCAATTGTATGTTAAAGAACCGGGGGAATAGCTGCTTGCTGACAGGTCCGAAATAGTAAAAAACCTGTTCCATTTTTTTGAGGTAGGTCTCAGGAGGGCACTAGCATGTATGATATAGAGTATATGTACGAAATAAAATATTTAAATATACTATATATAATGCCCGGGCACCATTTATCATGACAAGACACTGTATTTAAATGCTATTTCTGTGTGGCACAGATATTGCTATTAAGCACTTAATCAGCTTCGACCGTTTCGGTTTTAAAACGCATATCGTAACAACACTATTTTGGGGAAGGACGAAAAGATCATGAAAGAAAACGTTTTCAGAAGAATGGTAATCCTTACATTTATTACCCTGACATTGCTGTTTCAATCAGCCGCTGTATTTGCAGTTGCCCCACCACCCCCGCCCCCGACCTATACCCTGACCGTCAACAACGGCAGTGGTGACGGGGCTTATCCGGCTGATGCGGCAATCAATATTGTTGCCGATGCAGCTCCGGCCGGCCAGGTGTTTGACCGCTGGGAAGTCGTTTCCGGAGGCGCCCGTATCGCTTCTGTCCGGGTTGCCAGCACCACCGTTACGATGCCGTCAAATAATGCCACTGTGACCGCGACATACATTGAACCGCAACCGCTTGATTTCAGCTGCCACCCCTATTCCCTGTCAACCTGCGCCATGCCGTACCCGAACGACCTTTTTACGCCTGAAGAGATGACAGCTACCTTTTCAGAAGATCTTTTGTCACAGCTCCCTGAAAGTCTATTTCCAACAACCATTCTAAAAGACCGCGATGGCTGGTCACCGGTAACGGCCGTATTATTTGAGGTACCCTATAAAATAAACGAATGTGCGCTCCCGCTCAATGGGGATAATGTTCTGAAGGTATTTGACATGGACGACCCCTATGCACCGCCTGTTCCTGTCAGGGTTCGACTCAGCCAGCCTGCCGAAGTAGAGAAGCAAAACTGGCAGATATTGAACCCGGGAGCAAAGACCCACCAGGTGATTGAAGCATTTCCGCGATCCCGCTTCCCCTTCGGGCACCGGATGGCGGCCGTGCTGACCACCGCCCTGAAGGCAGCCGACGGTACCATCCCCACAGCGCCGGAGATACCCGAAGCATATGAAGGCCTGGCCTACGAACTGGCGGGTCGCGGCGTTGATCCGGGTACCATTTTATCCTTGACCGAGTTTACCATTGCCACGGAAGAAAACACCACCGGCAAGCTGTTTGATATGATCGATGTTATAGAAAATCAGGGTCATCCTGTCAAAGACCTTAAAATAGAAAGATGGTTAGGCCTGGATGTTGATACAGTCGTGAGAGGCAAAGTCCGCCTGACCAGTTTTCGTGATCTGAATGGCGATGGCATGGTTCACTTTGAAGCGGGAGATACCGGTAAAGAATACTGGGCTGATTTTGACCTCTTTTTTCCCTCTGAAGCCGATTGGGGGTCGGTGCCTGTCTGTATATACGGACACGGGCTGGATGGGGATAAGGAAACAGCTGTTGTCTTCGCGGAATTAAATGCCGATGAAGGGATAGCCACATTGGCCATTGACTGGCCCAACCACGGTACCCGTTCATCAAAAGACGGCGGTCAAATGAAAACGCTGTTTGCCCCTGAAACCGTAAGTTTTATTACCGGCATGGCCGTTCAGGGTGTTCTTGATTTCCATTCTGTGATGGCCGCCATACGGGGCAGCCTTGCGGACCTGGACGTGATGCCGCCGCATGAGTGGTATAACTCCTTGAGGCCGGGATATGGCAGGCCGGATATTGATACAGACAGGATATATTATATGGGCACCTCCCTGGGCGGTGTTTTCGGGAGCGGCTATGTCGGCAGTGCCACCGGCCTTGACGGCGCTTTTCTGCAGGTCTCCGGCGTGGGTATTATGCGGACACTGGCGCTTTCCGGCCTGTATGAAAGTATGGGATTTTACAAGATGGTGCCCATGGGCGCCACCCCTTCTGAAACGGCACTTCTCTTTAACTATGTGCAGAACATCGTGGATGTGGCCGATGGCGCCAACCTGATCCACAATATTCAGGATCCGAATGTCGGCGGGCAGAAAACACCGCTGGTGGTCCAGTATGGCCTGCATGACAGTATTGTTCACAATGACTCGTCTGAGGCAATGGCTGAAATCGCGGGCCTTAAACAGGTTCCGCCCGTTTGGAGAGACTTGGCTTATATCCCGAACACATGTGACGATGACGCTCCTTTTGCCCTTGTCCAGGGTACTTGGCCGGTCCCGTCCATTGAGGTTCTTGGACTTGACCTGGCGATGATCCAGCACATCTCCTTTCTTACACCCAGCGCGCTGTACTATTACGAGAACTGGCTGGCAAATATAAAGTAGTATGCTTACCGTTGATTGAGCGTGATGAGCAAAACAATGGCCGTGGCAATTATGCCACGGCCATTTGTTTTTTTACCGTTTTTCAGCCCTTACGTACTCGTAATAAGTATGAATCATGATGGCAAAGTAAAAAGTTCAAGATCAAGGCGCCGCAAGTCCTGAGGAATGCAGCGTACTTATATGTACGTGAAATTCCGAAGGGTGCAGCGCAACGCAGCCCGCCGCCTTGCGGCATTGGACTTTTTACGAAGCCATCAGCCTTACCTCTTCCAGCCGTAAGGGATACCCAGTTTTTTCATTTTGCTGCGGAGCGTATTGGGTTTTATCTGCAGCAGTTCGGCGGCGCCCCCGGGGCCTGCCACTTTTCCATGGGAAAGGGTCAGCGCCTTGTTTATGTGCCTGATAGTGGCTTCTTCCAAACCCGGGAAATCATCGTCCTGGCTGCCATTTTCCGGGGTGTTTTTATCAGGAGACTGCTGGAAGACATTTTCAAACGATAAGGGCCTTCCCATGCTCAGGATCAGTTCCCTTTCGATCACATTTTCCAGCTCGCGAACGTTGCCCGGCCACTCATATTCGGTCAATCGCCTCATGGCGCCCGGTGTCAAAGACGGCTTTTCGTGCAGATTCAGCTCACGGGATCTCTTTTCAATGAAATGATCCACGAGAGCCGGGATATCAGCACGCCTTGCCCGAAGGGGTGGG
Organism: Desulfosudaceae bacterium; assembly: GCA_963674745.2. Lineage (GTDB taxonomy): Bacteria > Desulfobacterota > Desulfobacteria > Desulfobacterales > Desulfosudaceae > JBFMDX01. The sequence goes on from CAXXDV010000003.1 coordinate 2,516,582, forward strand.
ATTCTGATGGGGAAAACGTTCAGGCGGAACCACAAATCCTCCCGGAACTCCCTGGATGCAACCAGTTCCTCGAGATTGCGGTGGGTGGCGGCAATGATGCGGATGTTGACCGGTATGGTGTCCTTCCCGCCGACACGTTGAATAACTTTATGTTCAATCACCCGGAGCAGGCGGACCTGAACCGGGGGAGGCAGTTCCCCGATCTCATCCAGAAAGACGGTTCCGTTACTGGCCCTTTCAAAGTGGCCTTTTTTCAGGTTTGTTGCGCCGGTAAAGGCCCCTTTTTCGTGGCCGAACAGTTCGCTGTCCACAAGGGTATCCGGGATGGCGCCGCAATTGACCTTAATCAAGGGGGCGTCTTTGCGTGAAGATTCCAGGTGAATATAATTTGCCACCACCTCCTTGCCAACACCGGTTTCGCCCAGCAGCAATACGGGACTGTCCTGCCCGGCAACGAGGCGGGCGTTGTCCACAACCCCTTTCAGGCCAAGGCCGGCCCCGACTATGGTCTGATTCAGATTATCCTTCAGTTCTTCGTGCAGGTTTTTATTTTCAGCTTCAATGATGTTCTTCAGCCGGATGACCTCACGGTGTTTGATATTGTTTGAAAGGGCCAGAACGAAAGGATCATGGAGCATTTCAAAAAGCTTTTTGTGCTCTGCTTTGTAGCGACCCTTTCCTTCCAGCCCTACCAGCGCAATACCCACAAGCTTTTTCTTGTGAATGAGGGGCATGGCAATAAGCGAAAAGTCATTTCCGAATATTTTGGTATGTTGATGTGCTACAGGGTGGCGTTCGGGATTGTTTATTATAAGTGTTTTAGGAGGGTCCCCAACACCCATGAATTGGGGGTCTTCCGAGACATTCAGGACCGGGAGAAGGGAATCCAGCTTTGAAAAAAAGAAGCCATAGTGCTCGGCCAGCACACGTTCTGACTGCAATTCCGGCTCTGTCTGCCAGACATGGAGCACGTCCGCAGGCAAAAACCGGCTGAGGTATTGAGCGCAATGCGTGACCCCGGTTTTAAGGTCTAAATGGCCGCACAACCGCCGTGTGACCTGTCGGAAGAATTCGTTTTTATCAGCCACGGGCTCTTTTTGGGAAGGGTGAAGCTTTTTCCTGTCGTAATCTTTAATGAGTGCGTCCGCCACCAGTTGAAGGGGCTCTCTCACAGGCGTGAGCAGGCGGGTGTGTTCTTCCGTGAATTTATCCTTTTCGTCAGCGATGATCATTGCGTTGGCATAAGAACCCTCAGCGTTTTTGAAAATAATATACACGGCTGACCAGTCAAACAATCTGGCACGTTCAGAGATTGACGTCCCGACGATGTCCCTTTCCGGATGATTTATAACCCAGATATCGGGGTTGTCGGCACTGCATGCCAGGTCAATTATCTCCTGGGGTTGTTCGTACATGAAATTTGTTTTTTCCGCCCCTGTGCTCACGGCCTGGGCGATAATCCTGACCAGGCGAAGATCATGATGATTATGAAAGATGCTTATTTTCGTCAGAGGAGCGAATTCTGAAATATAGTTGAAAATATCAAAAAGCGCTTCTTCGATGTTGCCCTCTTCCAGGACACGCCGCCTGACCTTATTCAATAATTGATCGGAATCCATTTTTATCATCGGTGAGTGCTCATCCATAACTTCAAAATATCATAAATGCGTTTTTCTAAACTCTGTCAGGAATCCCTTCCTGCTTTTGGAAATGACTGCAAAGGCAATTTCAACTTTAAGATTTCAAAGCCCGCGTCAATTTCCAAGTATCATATAAAAAACATATACGAAATACAATATCATCATGCACTTTATTTCGTATTCCCTCACCATATATTAAGATAATAATTTGTATTATATCGTTTTTTTTGTTGGCACAGAGAATGCTCTATAGTTTTAAATTAATTAGCGCCGCCGTGCCGGCTCAAGCCCGGTTATTTCATGAAATATCGGCCAGGGCGCTCAAGACAATCAGCACCAACGAAGAAGGGGGAAAGAATGGAGAAAACAAGAATGGTAAGTAAAATCATGGTACTGTCATTACTAACCCTGTTTATGCTTGCTCAGTCAGCCATTGTTTTTGGATCGGCCCCGCCGCCGCCTGCACCTACCGGCACCGTTGAACAACCGGCCACAGGATATGGCTCAAACGGCCCGTATGGCGTCGGCCACAAATCTTTCTGTAACACCAGGGACTTGACCAAGAAAGTGCACATTTTTTATCCGATTGGCGCAACCCCGGCACCAACGATATTCTTTTCTCATGGTTATACGGGCAGCGACCCGAAATTCTATCAGGCAATGATCGATCATTTTGTCAGCAACGGGTATTCTGTGGTTTTTCCAAATACGGGTGAAATTGGAATCGTCATATATCCACTCTGGGTTTTTCATACCTACGAGCTTTTCTGGCACGGAATGGAACAGGCCGCCAGAAATTACAGCCATCTGATCGACACGGATAAAGTCGGGTTCATCGGGCATTCATTGGGTGCCGGCGCAGTCCCATGGCTTTGCTATAAGGGGGCGCAAGAGGGCTGGGGAGACGAAGGGCTATTCATGATTCAATGCGCGCCATGGTACACGTATAATATGAGTGATTGTGAACTGGCCAGCTTTCCTCCCCACACTAAATATCTGTGCATGAATTATGAAGACGATACAACCAATGACCACCGGATGGGTATCGATATATTTAATCATATAAACATTACCGACCCGGAAAAAGATTATATCCTGTATCACAGCAGTTCAAATTGTTCTGCCAGCATGGCAGCAGATCACAATTTAATCGTCAGCGAGGATAATGATGGCCCATGCCTAGATGGCCTGGATTATTATTCGTGGCGGCATATGGATGCCTTAGCCGATTATGCATTTACAGGCAGCCCCGAAGCCTGGGAGATCGCCCTTGGAAATAACAGCGATGCCCAAAGATACATGGGGGAATGGACATGTGACGGAACACCTGCAAGAAAGTGCAGCGTAACCGATTACCCGGTCCCATCTAAAGACCAGACAGCATATTTGTTCTGGTGGTCCGGTATTTTAAATCCAAGAAATTATTAATGAAAAGATAAAAACGCTGATAATCAAAGGAGAAAAGTTATGATTGAATTCAGCAGAATACGGTTTGGTTTGGTTTTTGCCGTTGTTTTTTGTGTGTTGTTGAGCGGTTGCAAAATCAGCGGTAATGTCAGGGATAACGGGGTTGGTTTACAAGGCATCACCGTTACCCTTACCGGCAAGCCGGACAGGCCGACCAATATTGATCATCTCATCACAACAACGGATAGTCGCGGATACTTTGAGTTTGATGAAATACCGGATGGAGATTATATCGTTACGCCTTCAAAAGAGGGAATGATCTTTGAACCACCACAGCGAAAAGTCTTCTTAACCAATAAAGAACCAGAAGAGAACCTGACCTTTGAAGCGATCAAAAGCTCGGGCCCCATGAATTTCTACTATGGCAACCTGCATAGCCACTCGAGCTATTCAGATGGTGAGGGTACAGCAGCCCAGGCTTTTGCCTGGGCAAGGGATAAAGCCGGGCTCGATTTTTATGCCATCACAGATCATGCTTTCATGTTGGTCCACGATACCAACATCGATTTTAACCTGGTTGATGAATGGGCTGATGTCAAAAGACAGGCCGATATTTTTTCGCAACAGGATGTATTTGTCGGCATCATCGGCTTTGAATGGAGTCACCCTTTACTGGGGCATGTATGTGTTTATGGAACAGAAGATTATACCACTTTTCTCTTAACCGGTGATATGTATTGGTTCTACAGGTGGCTGGCGGAACGGCCCGAAGCCCTGGCCCAGTTCAATCACCCCGGAAGAGAACCATTGAAATTCAATTGTTTTGCCCTTGAAACAGACGTCCAGGATAATATGTGCGCCCTTGAAACCGGGAATAAGGATGTCGGCAATAATGACGAAGAATACCTGAACTATTATCACGAGGTGCTTGATAAAGGCTGGAAGGTCGCCCCCACCAGCAACCAGGACAATCACAGCCTGGCAACAAATTCTCACCGCACCGTAGTGATTGCACGGGAACTCAGCCGTGATGGAATTTCAGAAGCCATGCGGTCACGCCGCATGTATTCATCCGACGATCCCAACATAAAGATTACATATCACTATCAAGACAAATGGATGGGATCGGAAATCGCGGTTGACGCCGCCGCCGTCACGCTCACCATAAACATCGAAGACGATGAGCCCATTACCAAAGTTCAACTGATTACCAACGGGGGAAGAATTATTCAGGAAATAACCCCGGCAGCAGGGCAGACAGCCGTGTCCTGGAATCCGACCGTGATGCTGGGCGGGACAGAATGCTATTTTTATGTTCAGGTTACCGAACAAAATGAGCTTGATGATGATGAGGGCAACACCGAGCAAATTGCGGTTTCAGCCCCTTTATGGTTCACGCCTATCTAATTGTCAATAACCGGTTTAGCAAAGGAAAAAGGGCGATGCCAGGCACCGCCCTTTTTTTCCCTATCAATATGACACGGAAACCAATCCGGCAAAAAACCAGATGCATTACCCAGTACGGGATGATTGCCGTTTGTGAAAACCATCCGATGTTTATCGGAGAGGTTCTTGATATCAGCGCGGAAGGTATGGCCATCAAATGCTTTATTAAACCTGTTGTTAAGCACCGGAACAGGCGTATCCGTCTGATGGGGCCTAAAGGAATAAAAATTGAGGATATTCCCGCAGAAATCGTATATATTTCAAAAACACCTTTTATTCCTGCCAATAACAAGCAGGATAAAGATCGTTTCTATCGGGTAGGTATACGTTTAGCGCCAAAAACAGGACAGGCAGATAAAATCCATCAATTGATTGACGTGATCAGAAAAATGGGCATACCGTCATAACGGAATGTCGAAACGGTACAAACCAATGAGCAGAGAAAACTACAAACTGTTTTCTGAGGGTCGGTTAGGCGGCCTGTCTGTCAAAAATCGCCTGGTCCGATCGGCTACGTATGAGGCGTGTGCTACTGACGCCGGAAGCGTGACCGAAAAGATGCTCTGCTTGTACAAAGACCTGGCCGCAGGAGGGGTTGGGACGATTATCACCGGTCACATGGCGGTCTGTCTTTCCGGCAGGGCGATGCCCCGGCAAACCTGCATTCACTCCGATGCTTTTATTGACGACCTGGCCCGGTTGGCTGAAGCGGTTCATAATCAGGGCGATAACTGCAAGGTGATCGCGCAGTTAAGCCATTGCGGCAGGCAGGTGACCCATCACAACCATGAGGCTGAATGTGTCGGGCCGTCCGAAGTGCCCAGTCCCCTCCTCAGAAAACAGTGCCGGAAGCTCACCACTAAAGAAGTTAAAAAGGTTATTCAGGACTTCGCAGCGGGTATTGAGCGGGTCAAAAAGGCAGGCTTTGATGGGGTTCAGCTGCACGCAGCCCACGGCTGGCTGTTGAGTTCGTTTATGTCTCCCTACACAAACCGCCGTAAAGATGAGTACGGCGGTTCTTTAAAAAACAGGACAAGAATCGTCCGGGAAATTGCGGCCTCGGCCCGAAAAAAAACAGGCGACTTTCCTTTGCTTATCAAGATAAACGCAACCGATTATATAGATGGCGGGATCAGCGAGAATACTTTTCCGGAACTGGCCCGGGAAGTAAAAGCCTCTGGATTCGACGCCATTGAGGTAAGCGGCGGCATGTGGGATTGCCTTGTCCGCACAGAAGCGGAACTCGGATTTCGGCCGATGCCCATACCTGAAGCCCACACCAGAATAAGCAGCCCCGAAAAGCAATCCTATTTTTCTAAGGCGGTTGAATCGCTCCATCTCGACAAACCGGTCATCCTGGTCGGGGGAAACAGAAATGCAGACCGCCTGGAAGAACTGTTGCAAACCAGCGCTGTTGACTTTATTTCTCTATCCAGACCGTTGATTTCAGAGCCGGATTTGCCCAGGCGCTGGCTTGAAGGAAAAGGCAGTCCCGGCACGGATTGTGTCTCATGCAATTCATGCCTTCAGACGATATCCGCCGGGGGCAGCCTCGAATGCATGCTTAAACAAAACCGGATTAAACAGGAAATCGTCAGGCGCTTTGCTCCAAAACTCTGGAAATTCTTATTGAAGTAAAAAATTGCGGCACGACTTTAATATCTCCCGGATTACCTTTAATGCCCCGACCGCGCAAATTTCTTCCGGTACTCCCCGGGGTTAATCCAGTCCTTTTTACATTTGTTTTTTCACAAATTGTCAAATCATATTCACTTATGGTCAATACATAGCGCTCAGATATGGTTTAGCCTAATCATTCAGCAGGGCCATTTATCGACAAATTGGAATAAGCAAAACCCGGTATGAGTAAAAGATAACGGCGGAACTGATGGCCACCCATCAGTTCAGACTTAAAATTATCGTTCCATGGTGGAAGTCAATATGAACAAGGGAGAGCATAAGGCCATGAAGACAATCGTGGCCTTTTAATCGTAAAATTCATGAATATAAAAAGGAATTATTGTCATGAGGTTAAAGATTCTACTGTTGGGCCTGTACTGGTTGCTCTGGTTTTCTTCCAAGACCAACGCCTCTTTTAAGCAGTTTATCCGCAAGGCCAAGGTCCGGTTTATGATCCGGACAGAAGACGGTCGGTATGCCCGGCTGTTTGTGTTCGACCAGGGCAAAGTCACCACTGCCGTGGGCCCGGACCATCCTTTTGACGCGGCCCTGACCTGGAAGGACGCCAAAACAGCTTTTTCCACTATGTTAAAGCAGAACATGGAGGCGTTTTTCTACGCTGCCGCAGACGGAAAACTGAGAATAGAGGGGATGCCTGTGTATGCCCAGTGGTTTGATGCGGCGATGAAGCATATCTGAAAATTCCATATTTAATCATCACAGATAAGAGAGAAGAGGAGAGTCACATGTCAAAGATGTCCGGCGGTCACCTGGTGGCAAAGTATCTGAAAGAAGCAGAAAGCATAACCCACGTGTTCACCCTGTCAGGTGGCCACATTGAGGCCATCCTGGACGGCATGACCGAGTACAACATCACCGCCATCGATGTCCGCCATGAACAGGTTGCCGCCATGATGGCCCATGCCTGGTCGGTTTATACCAATACACCCGGCGTCTGCCTGGTCACGGCCGGGCCGGGGTTCACCAATGCCCTCACCGGCATCGTCAATGCCCACCTGGAAAATGTTCCCCTGGTGGTGCTTTGCGGCCGGCATCCCATCCGGGACGATCTGAAAGGTGCCCTGCAGGAGATGAATCAGATCGACATGGTCAAGCCCGTTACCAAGTGGAGTGCCACCTGTTATGATGTCCGGCGCATACCCGAATATCTGTCCATTGCCTTTCGACAGGCCACCATGGGGCGGCCCGGCCCGGTTTTTCTGGAGCTGCCGCCGGATATCCTGTTTGCTGAAATCGACAGCAGCAGTGCGTCCATACTTCCCAGGCGAAAGCACAAAACCGCAGTTCAGCCGGTAGCAAACGACCTGGAAGCTGCCGCCCGAATCATCAACAGCGCTAAAAAGCCGGTTTTTCTGGGGGGCAGCGGCATTGGTTTGAGTGATTGCGGTCCGGCTATGCAGGCGTTTATTGAAAAAACCGGCATTCCTTTCGGCTTGATCAACTACGGCCGGGGGATGCTGCCGGATGATCATCCGCTTTCCTTGAGCGAAAGCGGGTTTACGGGCATTGCTTCGGGCCTGCCGGTGGCCGATGTTGTTGTCGCCGCGGGTGTCCGGTTCAACTGGGTGATGCAGTCGGGACAGCTGTTCCCGGATGCGAAGGTTGTCAGGATCGACATCGATCCCCATGAGCTTGATCGCAACCAGACCGCCACAGTCGGGCTGGAAGGCGACGCCGGGGTAGTGCTGGATCAGCTGCTGCCGCTGGTGGAAAAAAAAGACCATACCGAATGGGTGGATACCTTCAAGCGGGCTTCGGCCGCCTTCATGGTCACGGAACTTGAGAAACGGCAGAAACCGTCCGACCCCATTCATCCCTCGCGCCTGGTGGAACAGGTCATGAGTGTGTTCGGCACTGATGCCTATTATGTGGCTGACGGCGGTGACACCACCTATTACGGCCTGTCCGGGTTTTCTTCCGTCCACCGGGCAGGTGTTCTTATCCCTGCCGGCGGCCTGCTGGGCTGTCTCGGTACCGGTATCCCGTTCGCCCTGGCCGCGAAACTGGCCCATCCGGACAAGCCGGTCATTGTGCTGAACGGGGACGGTTCCTTTGGATTCAACGGCATGGAATTTGACACGGCCGTGCGCCACAATATTCCCATTATCTGTGTGGTCAATAATGACTGTGCCTGGGGTATGATCAAACACGCCCAGGAAATCAGCCTGGGCCATGACCGTTGCACCTGCACTGATCTGGGAATGCGTCATTATGAAAAAATGGTGGAAGGCCTGGGCGGTTACGGTGAACTGGTCACCAAAGACGAGGAGATCGTTCCCGCTCTTAAGCGGGCCGCGGCATCCGGAAAACCGGCCTGCATCAACGTGGTCACCGATCCGACCGTGACCAGCCAGGCCACCATCATGTTTTATCAGAGTTTTGGTGAGTTGTAAGCAGTTCATATATACATGACGCCTGGAGGACGAGACATGCCGGGAGTAAAAGATTTGCGGGATAAGGTGGTGGTGGTGACCGGCGCCGGCAGCGGGATCGGCCGTGCTACGGCCAATGCTTTTGCCGGTGAAAAGGCCAGGCTGGTGATTGCCGACATCAACCGGGAACGGCTGGACGATACGGAAAAGGAACTACAGGAAAAGGGTGTTCAGGTATCGATCTTTGAAATTGATGTTTCTGACAAGTCACAGGTGGCCGATCTGGCGCAGTTCACCCTGGATACATACGGCCGGGTGGACATTATTCATAACAATGCCGGAATCGGCTGGGGCGGCCCCATGGAAGTTTATCCCCTGGAAAACTGGGAGAAGATTGTGGGGGTCAATTTCTGGAGCGTGGTTTACGGGGTGCATTATTTTTTACCGCATCTGATCAGGCAGCGCTCGGGTCATATCGTCAATACCTCCAGCGCGGCCGGTTACTGGGGGGGGCCTGGTTTGAGCGCCTACACCGCCACCAAGCACGCCATTGTCGGCCTTTCAGATGTGCTGCGTGCGGAAGTCCGGCGATACAATATCGGCGTTTCCACCATTTGCCCTGGGATTATCAAGACCAGCATCGTGCATGACGGCAAACAGACGTTGCTGCCGACCGCCAAGCTTGACCAGAAAAATATGGCTGCGTTTTACGACCGTTTCGGCTGGTCTCCGGACCGGGTGGCCCGGGCAGTGATAAAAGCGGTCAAAAAAAACCGGGGACTGGTGCCTGCCGGGCCGGAAGCCTGGCTGATGTGGTATTCCAAGCGGCTTTCCGAAACCGCCTATAACCTTTTTCTGCGGTTCGGTGCCCGGACCGCCTGGTAATCAGGGCAGCCTGTTCGATAGGTGTAGCGGAGGGCTTCACAGGCTGTCCAATAACTCAGAACATTCGTCATTCCTGGCCCAAAAAGCGTCCAGCGTCCTGGCAATGCCTGAAGAAACGCACCCTTTTTCCGCTAAAATAACAATGTCCACCATGATTCACCTTTTATATCGCCGAATGTTTTTTTTGACATGAAATATGTCAATCTCTCCCCTTTTGAGAACTTCTGTCATGGGCTATTTTTTTACAACCTGTTTTGAGGAGGGATGCGATGGACTATCAATCAAAGGTGACAGACCTTATCAGAAACCGCTGTTCCTGGCGCAGTTTTGGGGACCGGGCCGTAGAAACGGAAAAAAGAAAGAAACAGAACCGGATTTAGCATTGCCCAAAAGATGTGAGTATCTGGTGAGCTGGAAGGGGATTTGAACAGTACGGCGACAATGCCTGAACTTCGGGAGCAAGAAAAAATGCCTTTGGAAAAAAAACATGTCGTATGCAGCATGTGTGATCAGGCCTGCAGTCTGGAAACGCATGCCAGGGACGGACGGTTGGAAAAACTGCGCGGGTTTGCAGACCATCTGTTGATGCCCAAGACCATTTGCTGCAAACCCGGGGAGGCTGCTAAATGGTTTTACAATGAACATCGCCTGCTATACCCCTTGAAACGAACCGGAGAAAGAGGCAGCGGTATGGTCAGGCGGTTATCCGTTTCCAGATCAAGGAAAGGCATCTATATTAAAAGGGAATAAACCCTTTTTGACCTTAAAACGGGCCTTCTAAGCTGTTCCTTTGTCTGGCTCACGCCTTGAGACTATTTTTAAGCCCCCAAAAGCCCCTTATAAGTCGGTTTTCCCCTCATTTTTTGATATATTTCATCAACTTTTCAAAACGTTAGCCTGGTCCGACCCTGAAAGGGGCCTGTCCCGGACCTGATCCGGGAAAGAAGATCCGCTATTGTATCCCAAGTGCCAGGGGCAAATGAAAATCATCAGTTTTATCGAAGAGCAGGCCGTCATCAAACAGATACTGCAACATCTGGGATTGTGGGAAATCCGCAACACCGGCCCGCCGCCAACCCCGAACCTGAATATTGTCCGGGAACTGACGTATCAGCCGATGCCTGATCAGGTATCGGCTGATGACGGGTTCTTTTCTCAGGTTCCCGATTATGGCTACTGGGCTGAATAATCCCAAAATCCTCCAGCCGGGTGACCACAGCAGAGCGGACTCAAAAATCCCGTTTTTTTCTTTATTTTTCACTGCCCTGACATTTTTTCTGTTTTTTTTATCTCTTTGATAATGTTCTGTCGAACCCCGCCTGAAGGCTTCGTCAACATGTGGTGACCTCACAAACATTGACACACAAGACCGATCTTGCTATAGATAATGGCCATAAAAGCAAGTTCTTATCCCTAATAGGTGTTGACAAACTCCTCCAGTTTATTTTACTTTCCTTCATAGTCTTTACCCCGAACATTGTTTTAAACGGCCGTTTTTTTTAACTCCCAGCGAGAAAGGACGCCCCTTTTTCTCACAGCAATCTGTGGAAAGTTTAGTTAAATAAATTATGTCTGTTCCCCGGAAGGCCAGCAATACACCTGAAAAACTTCCAGCAGGCGACTTACAGCTTGTTTTTTCGCTTTTTTTTATGGGGCTGGGATATGCCCTCCTCTCATTCTGTCTCTTCAGGATGCTCTGTTTTATAAACTTCAGCGCGCCCTTTTTCGTTCTTTATATAGGGATAGGATTCCCTGCCGGTGCGTTACTTGTTTCTTTTTTCATCCGCGACCTTTATACCGGCTTAAAGCTCGTCATTATGGCACTCCCTCTTGCTTCCGCCGGAGTCCTTGCTGTTGGTGTGCTGGCGACCTCATTGTGGGGCAACGCGTTAGAGCAAATTTCTTTAGATGTTAATTTCTCCCTTCTGTTTCTCGCAATAGTGGGGGTATCCATCATCTCTATTCCCTTCTTCGTTCTATGGGGTGCTGCTGAATTCATTGGATTTAAAGTAGTACTGGCCAACAGCCGGTTAAGGCATTTTTTTTATGTAATTACTATCTGCGCTCTTTTAGCATCTTTCATCATTGGAAACTGGAGTGTACCTGAGCTGGGAATACTAAAAACAGCTGCCGTTGTACCCTTTTTCTCATTACTGGCAGCCGCACTATTTTTCCGTCGTAGACATTTTTTAAGATTTATCCTACTACTCTGTTGTTTTTCAGCTTTATGGGTACTCGCGGGAACGTTTGAAACAGCATATTCCAAAAAATTATTTCTATCCAACGCACTCAATACAATCAAACAGCACCACAACATTAATGATGATTCCAGTTGGTCTCCTATCCTTTTGAAGTCTCTCTGGGGAAAATACTGCCATATATCAATCTTTCACTGGCGGGATGAGAGCAACCCTTATGCAATGGACACTATCAGGTGCTGTTATGACGGTTCACCCATGTGGGTGACATCTCTGGTTAAAGGCAACGATATCTTTGATTATGCGATCTTTGATGGCCTTAAGAAGAATGCTGATATCTGCATTATTGGATCAGGGGGGGGCAAGCAGATTGGCCACGCGATTGAGACAGAACCCCGAAGTATAGTGGCTGTAGATATTGTTCCGGAAATATTTAATGAATTAAAAGGCGAGTTGTCATGGGTAAATGGCAGCATGTATAATCTGCCTGTTGTTGAAACAGTTTCAATGGATGGGGTCAGTTATATAGAAACGTGTAATAGAAAATTTGACTTAATTGCTCTTCCTGGGACTGAATCATTTTCAATGATTCTTAAATCTTTTTTTGAGTACGGCCAGAGGCTTCACACACTGGAATCATTCACACTGTTCAGCGACCACTTGAAGCCCGGCGGAAAAATTGTCATTTTTAAGAACCTCGATATAGACAGGAATCTCTTTTATTCTTTTGCCAAAACCCTTAAGGCTGCGGGCCTCAATGTTTCAGGGTTCACAATTGAAGGGTTTCCCTTTGACCATCTTCTTTTATTCGGGTCAAAGGAGACACCGCCGCATATATACAGTGAAAAAACGCTTTCTGGTTTATGGCAATTCAGGGGCAGCTTTGTAGACTTCCAGCGGGTCTCCGCCCCTGGTGTTGTGTTAACAGAAAACTCCCCATGGTCCCATGGCATTTTAGGAAATATCGCCCCTATAAAAACACTGAATACGCTCTTTCTTGTACTGATCTTTTTATTAATTGGCTCTGTTGCAGTCCTTGCATTTCTTCCCTTTACATTTGGTAACAGGGAGAGCAGTACTTCTGCTCGCAGTAAAACGCTATATGCCTTCGCGGGATGTTTCGTGGGGATAAATGCTATTTATCTGGAGAACGGCATTATCTTCTGGTTTATCAGCAACCTTACTAACCCGCTTGCCGCTTTTTTTATAGGTTCTTCAGTTTTTCTCGTGCTGTGGGGCACCTCAAACCTGAAAGAAACGTCGTGGAAATATCTGACGGCCATCGCGATAGTTGGTGCTCTGGGACTACTATTCTCTCATCAGTGGAGCAATCATCTGGCATTTACCTGTATTTTGCTGATCGCGGCCGGAAGCGGGTTCTGCTTTTCCCATTTAACGCTTCGGTTTGAAACACAACTGTTGAACCTGTTTATCTTTGACGCCCTGGGTTCGTTTATCGGGGGAGTACTCGGTATCGGTATACCGTTTTTTTATGGATTCAACTACTACTTTACCCTTCTCCCCCTGCTGGCCCTGGCAACACTGGCAACCGCCCTCTGGGCCGGGGCTGCCGCAAAACAGCTACCCGATATTACGCATCCAGAATCGTATTCCATCAATTAATGTATTTTTTTATAACTGACAGGCTTTTGTGAACTCCTTTTCCGGGCGTGTTCATCATGATGACATACTGGAACGAGTCGCCGTCACTGTTTTCGTCAATGGGTATTTTCTATCCCAAAGCGGCTGCGGCCGTGGTTTTCTCGGCCGGCGGCGTGGTGGCGGTCCAGACCTTCGGGTAAAATGTAGCGGAGTCCTTCAGATCCTTTCCCGCACTTGATGCGGGCGTTACTACAGCAACAAGAGCTGGGGACAACGGAAAAAGGCGAACCAGGATGAAGACATCGCCCATATTATCGATACCGGCCTGTCGAACAAGGCCTTCAGAAAATCCTGGGCGCGGCTGATACAAAAGGTTTATATATTGTCCGGGAACTGACGTATCAGCCGGTGCCTGATCAGGTATCGGCTGATGACGGGTTCTTTTCTCAGGTTCCCGATTATGGCTACTGGGCTGAATAATCCCAAAATCCTCCAGCCGGGTGACCACAGCAGAGCGGACTCAAAAATCCCGTTTTTTTCTTTATTTTTCACTGCCCTGATATTTTTTTTGTTTTTTTTATCTCTTTGATAATGTTCTGTCGAACCCCGCCTGAAGGCTTCGTCAACATGTGGTGACCTCACAAACATTGACACACAAGACCGATCTTGCTATAGATAATGGCCATAAAAGCAAGTTCTTATCCCTATCCCTTCTACGAATCCTTTCAGAATAAGGAAGATCTGCTGGTGGCCGTTTACCGGAAGTTGATCCAGGACATCGAGGCGGATGCCATGGACATCCTTAACTTTTCAAAACGTTAGCCTGGTCCGACCCTGAAAGGCACCTGAAAGGAGCCAGGCGTCCCTCAGTGAGCTATACTATTAGGCAGAAATTCCGTATTTGGTAACCGGGTCTTCCTTAATTGGCAACCTTTTGGGTGACAAAAACTGTAACATCTTGAAAATTAAAGATAAAATATTTTGGCATGGTTAGTGCACTGTTATTATAAATGTTTTGACGATGTTTATGCTTATAAAATGGAAAACCGTTATTTTAAATGGTTCAAAATGCCGGCCTAACAGGAATGGGAGGAAACATGAGAACGGGTAATCTGGTTATGAAAACGCTGGTCGCTATGTTACTTGCAATGGCAGTCTCAGGAATGTTCGTAACGACGGCCCCCGCCAAGATAGCGGGATACGATGTCCTCTTTCTTCACGGATTCGTCCCGGAAGATCTGATAACCAACCCCAGTGATCAAGAAATCTACGCCAGGCGGACACATTCGTCCTACTTTCGTGACCGGTCTGAAGGCTTTTTAAACTGGTCCAGCGCCGAACGCGTGGAAGGCAAAATTTCCCAGCAACTGTTTGAACAGGCCAAGGTCTATTCCGCCCAGGGGATCGGCGTAGAGGGGTGCGTTCTGGTGACGGTCAGCACCGGTGACCAGGTTGCCCGGCATTTCATAGAAAACCAGGCAACGTGGCTGGAAAACGCAGGGTACCAACCGCTGAACATTATCGCGACGCTCGATTTTGTCGGTGCCGGCGGCGGTACGGATATGGCGGATCTTGCCGTTGGGGCGGCTTTTCTGCCGGCGGCAACGAAAACAATTGTCGCCCTGGCATTTGGTCTGAGCCAGGATTTAGACAACTATAACAACCTCGGTGTGATTAACGATCTTACCTATAACGGCGCCAGGAGTCTTTCAATGCAGCCCAATGACGTCCCCCGCCTTCGTTTTTCAGCAGGCGGCAACGAAGGCATTGATACGCTCAACCCGATGAGCCAGTTGATCCGGGGCGAAGACGATACCTTAATTCCGGCTTCATCAACCTGCGGTGCATCATCTCCGGCAGGCATTGAAAGCTGCTCAGCCTATGTTAATTATGAAGGCAAACAGGGGCGTTATAACGGCCCGGACGGTCTGCTCCATAATCACTTTCCGGTCCTGATGGCCAATGGCTATAGCCATTACACCCTTGCCGATGATGCGAATAAGGGCAAGGCGACGTATGTGTATAACAATTTTAATGCCGGCCTGAATGTTGATTTTGATACCTATACCAAAACCGTGACCCGGAGATGGTGGCAGTTCTGGATAGAAACCGGCACCTGGCAGTATGTAACGGATTCCGACACGAAATCCGTTGTGCGGCTGGTTTATGAAACGCTTAATGAATAAGCAATAACACATGAAAAGATGACCCTTTTATGCTGCCCTGCAACGCCTGTTGCAGGGCAGCTTTTTTTCAGGTACGTTGAATACCGGACCAGACAGTCTGAATGTACCGTTGGGGCAGTCTGACTTACAGGATGATGCAAAGACCGAACCCGAATATTTCACGAGTCGATTTGGCCTTGTCGAAAATTTTCATGAAATATCCGGGCTAATCCGGAGGAGATTTAAGGAAAGGATCAAGTATGCCCCCCCGAAAGTTTGTACTCTATGCCCTGCCTGCGCTTGCCCTGCTTGTCGTTGTCGTGAGCCTCCTGATGAGGTCCCCCCAGCCAGAAGTCCGGATCAATGAAACCGCCAGCCCGGCGAAGGACGCGGCTGAACCGTCAAAAATCATTACCCGACAGGGAACCCCGGTCGCTAAAGCGGTTCCCGAGCCGGAGAAGGATGAAATTGAGATACCCGAAGGCATGCGATACCAGATGGCGGATATCGCGGAGGCATACAGAAAAAACATGCAATATCCAAAATATTCCAAACCGCTTAACGAAAATGACTGGAACCTGCTCAACCCGCGGGCATTCATCCCCAGAGAAACCCCTCTTAAAAACGGTATGTCAGCCTCAATGGTTCTTGACCGTTATATTGTCAACCGTGGCGCTGACCTGCCCGTCAAAGTCATTATCCGCGGTGGCCAGGAAGACGGTAACTTTGCTGTCGGGGTTGACCTTTCCCTGTCTGATAAGGGGGAAACACGGCCGCTGATCAGCCTGACCGAATCTGACGGGGATGAAAACACCAGCATTTACACCGGGACCATCCCCGCAGGCATGCTCAAAGAAGCCGGTCCGGGCGAAGTGGCCCTAATCGCCGGGATATCCTTTGCAAACGGCGATCAGGCCAGCACTTCCGCCGCTGTAAAGGTATATGAGAACACGGCCACTCTGACGCGCCTGGGCGAACCCTATGTTGACGGGGCGGACCTGGTCATACCGGCCTACCTGGACGTCGAAAAACCGGGGAGATACCGTTTCCGGGCCAATCTGTTTGACGAATCCGGCGGTCAGCCGATCAGCCACCTGAATTCGGTGTTCACCCTGACCCGGGAAGACAATGAAGGCCTGGTCCGGGTTCATGCCGCCACCCTGAGGGCCAAGGGCAGTCCCGGCCCCTACCTGTTAAAAGACATCAATATCACCATGCCTCCCCCAGGCCCCGGGGATACGACAGGGTATGCGTCCTCGACAGCGGAATCGTTCATCATCCGGGGCTGTGACCTGGACCGTTACAGCGACGAACCCTATGAAAATCCGCAAAACAACCAGCGGCTTGAGTTCCTGCAGAAGATGGCGGCAGGAGGTAATTCATAAACAGGTCTGTGAAACCTTGCGGTCTGAACCCGGGTCGGTTCTGAGCTTTTCCTTTGTCTGGCTCACATCTTAAAGCTATGTTTTTACGCCCAAAAGGCCCTTTTAAGCCTGTTTTCCCCATGTTCTTTGGCAAAATAAGGCTTAAGAGGAAGGCCTATTGCTCAATAGAATAGGGGTTTAGAAACTGCCGTCTCCAAAGAAGATTCTTGTCCACTTCATTCAACCTGGCTTCTTCACAGACGGCTTCCCAATGCTGTTCGATAGCGGCAGTCAGGCTACCGAATGTTTCGCGGGCTTCTTCCTCAGAAAGAAGGAAGTTGTGCGCGGCCTCAAGGCACGTTTTGAGTCGGCTCAGATTGTTGTCGCCGGAAATGAGCATAGCCTGTGAAGCCTCATTGCCTGTGCGGCCTTGCGGGCAAATATCATAAGCAGGCGTCAGGGTCAGTGCGTTGCCGTCCCAAAACGCCGCGTGGTTTCGCGCATGGTCGTCGGTATTGCCGCACAGAATATTAAAGACGAGCCGGGAGAACAGCTCTTTTAAGGTATGCTTCGGGTCGGTAAAACGGTGGCGGATAATTTCGGATAACGTTTCATAGCTGGCGTACCGCGCCCTCATGTCATCTAAGCCAAGCAGCGTCAGAGCGGAGACCATGGCCTTTCGTGCCCACTGGTCACCTTTTGGCACACGGTCAAAGCGTTCGATCAAGAGAACGTCTTTGTTTGCCGCTTTGGCAAGCTTTACCGGCGCGGCATTCAGCCCGGCCAATTGGGCCAACCGCATGGCGATGAATTCAGCTTTAACGACGCTGTACAGATCGGTGCTGGATGAAAATTTGGCTACGTACTTTTTGCCCTGGTCTTGAATTAAGGCTTTAGGACGAGCGCCGCCGATAGAGCTGCCATGGAACAACGCCTGATCCAACTCCGGTGTGAGAGGCATGCCTTTTTCGACCCGTTCCGCGGATTCCATTAATTCTTCCAGGCTGACGATATTAGCGGTACGCGGCACGTACGCTATAGGGGAGCGCTGAAAATCAAGCGCACCGATCCGGTCCGAGCCAGACTCCAGCAGGTAGGTCAGTTCATCCAGTTCTGCTGTATCTGTTCCCGCACCCTTAAGCCCCAACGTTTTGTTGATAATCACACGCCGTCCCCACGCGTCGGGCGCGGCATCCCTGATACAGCCGGGCATGGTCAAGTCATCGATCAAGGGCAACAGCCCGGCCTTTAGCGGCAATTCGGGTTCGTAAATCGCAATCGCCGGTTTGCTGTCACCGATACGATCCAGGTAGCTTTTACCATAGTTGAACAGGATTTTACCGTTATCCGCTTCAAGCCGTCCGGCCACGACAGGCTCGGTTTCGTCCGGCAGCCATATCCAGACAAAGGCTTCTTTCTCCGTATTAGAAGTCATCGCGCATCACTTTGGATTTCTTGCGAACGGATTTTGGCAGGAGCACCAGCTTTTCCCTGGTTTGACGTAAGTATTGCGTCAGTCTGTTTTCGTCTGCATCAAACAGCTTGACGCCAACAATGGTTGCCACTTCGAACACGGCTCCGATTTCGCATTTGAGGTTGCCTTTTTCGATGCGTTGCAGCAGCCCTCTGGAAATACCAGCGCGATCGGCTAATTCCTGAGCGGTGAGCTTGCGCTCGTTACGGGCTTCTCGGATCAACGCGCCGATCAAAGCAGCCGCATCGCGGCTATAGCGTGAGTAGGTGCGTGTGATGGACTTTGGCATCGCCTCTCCATTGATTCACATATAGACCATAAAACAACTTAATGATCTTTATATGAACCAAAGATAGGGGGCGCTTATCAGTTTGTCAAGAGAAAAAAGATAAAGATAAGAACTTGCTTTTATGGTCATTATGTATAGCAAGGACGGCCTTGTGCGTCAATATTTTTTAGGGCACCACATGTTGATGGGCCTTTCAGGCGGGATTCGACAGAACATTATCAAAGCGATCACAAGACCCAAAAAAATGTCATGGAAGTGAAAAACAAGGAAAAGCGAGGGATTTTCAAGACAGCTCTACTGTGTCAGGCGGCCGAAAATATTGGGATTATTCCGCCCAGTAACCATAGTTGGGAACCTGCGACCAAAATCCGTCATCAGGCGCTTTTCACTTTTTCTGTTTTTTATCTCTTTGATAATGTTCTGCCATATCTCTACCAGGCATCACTTGCCTGCCGCGAATTTCGCAGTCGCAGCCATATACCATGAAAAAACGTCTTAACATGACTGATTTTCATGGTATAAACAGCGTATGCTGCCTCGAAAATCCTTACATGATAACCTGAAAA
This sequence comes from Desulfosudaceae bacterium, assembly GCA_963674745.2. Lineage (GTDB taxonomy): Bacteria > Desulfobacterota > Desulfobacteria > Desulfobacterales > Desulfosudaceae > JBFMDX01. The sequence goes on from CAXXDV010000003.1 coordinate 2,535,691, forward strand.
AAGCACTGGCCCGGTTTCTCATCCTGGGCAGCGCTTCAGGAAATCTCTTACGTCAGACCTCGGAAAGCCTTGCCGGAAGAATGGAGAGAGTCACCATGAGCGGCTTTTCGCTGGCGGAAATCAGCGAACAAAAAGAGGAACGATTGTGGCTGCGGGGTGGGTTCCCGCTTTCTTATCTGGCCCGGGATGATGCCGACAGCCTGGCTTGGCGTAAAAATTTTATTCAAACCCTGCTGGAGCGGGATTTTCCGCAATGGGGGGTGCGTGTACCGGCTACGACCCTGCTGCGGTTCTGGTTGATGACAGCACATTATCATGGTCAGGTGTGGAAAGCGACCGAACCGGCCCGGGCGCTTGGTGTCAGCGAATCAAGCGTTCGCCGTTACCTGGACATCCTGACCGATGCCCTCATGATCCGTCAGTTGCAGCCATATTACGCCAATTTAAGAAAGCGACAGGTCAAGTCCCCCAAAATTTATATCCGGGACAGCGGACTTTTGCATCAATTGCTCGGTATTGATTCCATGAAGGCCGTGCTCACTCATCCGAAAATTGGTGCATCCTGGGAAGGATTTGTTATTGAACAGATACTGCAATCCGAACCCCATGACGAAGCCTTTTTCTGGGCTACCCACCAGGGCGCTGAAATTGACCTGGTCTTACGACGTGGGGGTGACCTTTATGGAATTGAATGCAACCGAACGGATACGCCCCGAATGACGCCGTCCATAAGGAATGCCATTGCGGACCTGGGATTGAAACATGTACTTATTCTCTACCCGGGAGTGCAGCGGTTTCCGTTATCCGACCAGGTAGAGGCGGTTCCGGTTCATGACCTCGCCAAAGACAGGCCACTGTTCGTTTAGCATCATATGTATATAAGACCGGGCACAGCAAATACACACGATCATCATTGCAATAGCCTGCTTAACGGATCTTTTTCTTATGGTTACAAAAGAGACAAATAATTCTGACGGTACTCACCGGGGGTAAAACCCGTCCATTTTTTAAAGGCCCGGTTAAAAGCGCTTTGCTCGGAGTAGCCGAGCAGGAAGGTGATATCGACGATAGGTATCTGGGATTGTTCAAGCAGTTGTATGGCGTGCTCTCTTTTTATCTTATCCAGTATGTCCTTATACTTTACCCCTTCTTTGCTTAGCTTGATCTGCAGGTTTCTTTTACTCATGGCCAGCTGACTGGAAATGGTTTCGATATCCGTCTTTCCGGAAAGTAAATTGTCAATTATCGCGGCTTCAACCTGTTCGGAAAACAGGTTTTCATGAAATATCTGTTTTTGAAGTTTCTCGGCATGGGCCTTAAGTGTATCCAGGATTCCAGCGTTGGCAACCAGCACCGGCAGCGCCACGTATTTTCTATTAAAAGTCATCTTGTTTTCCTGCTGGTTAAACAGGACAGGACTTTTAAAAATACGATCATGCTCTTTTGTGCTTGCCGGTTGCGGATGAATAAACTGAACGCTGTCAAGCCTGATATGTTTACCGGTCAGACGGGTTAACAGATTATCATAATAAGCAAAATGGCCTTCGATAAAATGTCGGAGTTCATTCATATCTGTAAGTTCATATTGCAATTCAAGACAGATGGATGCGGTGCTGCCTTCCTCTGTAAAAACAGGTACGCAGACATCATGTATCAGGGGATAATACTTGCAGAAATTTGTTAATGCTTCACCCAGGGTGGGTGAGTTAAAGGTGATCACATGCATGGCATCCATAAAGAAATCAAATGCTTCACCCAGGTGCAGCCCGATATCGGGGTCATGAATGAGTTTCAGAACGGCTCTTGCCAGGTCATGCCCCTGCTCGGCGGGTAACCGCCCATTAGGGGCCTTGAGTAAATTTGAATCAAAACCCACTGTTTTTAAAAACCATTCGGGATCAATACCAAATCGATCCCCCTCTTTGACAAGCATATTAATGAAGTCGACCGAAAAACTGGGATTTTTTATGATTTTGGCCTGGCGTCTGGTCAGCTCATTCGTCATATTCGGTCTCTATTTTATGGTGTGTTGATCGGCTTTCATAAGATACTCTAATGTTTTTTAAATTCATTTTTTCACAAAATGTCAAATCATATTCACATTTGGTCAAGACATAGTGCTCGAATATAATTTAAAATATATATTTAACCGGGCCTTTTCTTTACAAACTGGGATAAGGAATGGAACTCTACTCTCGTGTGATCAGGCACCTCGGCACAAACTGCATCGGCGTTTCCAGTGTTCAGAATAGAGCTGTTTAATAACACGACCTTGATTGTTTTTATTTGAATTTAGGAAACGGGGAACATTGTTGTTGCCTTAGATTGTTTTATGTGCATAATCAAATATATAGACCGTTTCACGGCAGAAGTGTTTTTTAGAAAGCAGGATGCCGTAAAAGCTTCGTTCAGGCAAAGCGAATAGTTTGCGACTGCAAATAAGGAGGGTATCATGAGTGTCGGCGCGCAGTCACTTAATGTGGCGAGGACGCCTACCCAAAGGTTGAATGAGGACAGGATCTACAAAATTGTTCAGCTCAGGGAGGCCGAAGAACCGTCCGTCCATGAACCGGCCAAACAGACACTCAACCCTGATGTCAAGATCTGCCTTGAGCGGGCCGAACTGGTAACCGCGTCATACCGGCAGACCGAGGGCGAACCCTGGATTATTCGCCGCGCCAGGGCGCTCGCCCACCTCCTGGACAACATGACCATTTACATCCTGGACAATGAACTGATCGTCGGAAATTACGCCAGCACGCCTGACAGCCTTCCCACATACCCGGAATTTTCTCACATGTGGCTGGAAAAGGGCCTGGACAATGAATTCAAGCACACCCTGGACGAGGAAGGAAAGAAGCGGCTGAAGGAGATCAACAGATATTGGGTCAACCACGATGTTGAGCACGTTCTGTACGAGGTGGTGCCCGATGAGCTGAAAAATCATCTCCACTGGAACGGGGTTGTCACAGGGCCCTGGTTCTGGCCTCTGGGGCACATGGTGCCCAACTATCAGGACCGGGTGTTCCCGCTCGGCATCAAGGGCATGCTGGACGAGGTTGACCATTATCGTTCAAAGATATCCGAAACCGACCCCGAATACAGGGAAAAACTGGATTTTTATGAAGCCTGCGAAATCAGCGCCAGAGCGGTAACAGCCTGGATACTCCGTTATGCGAAACTGGCGCAGGAAAAGGCCGCCCGGGCCAATGATGCCAGGCTCAAAGCCGACTTTTTGAAAGTGGCCGGGGTCTGTTCAAACATAGCCGAAAACCCGCCGCAAAATTTTCATGAAGCATTGCAGGCCTTCTGGTTCTTTCACCTGCTCACAACCCAGATCACCTGGAGTTCAGTGGGTTTGGGGCAACGATTTGACCAGCTCTTTTATTCATATTACCGGAAAGACAAAGAAGCAGGCCGGCTCACCTATGAGGGTGCGGTTGAACTGTTCGAGCACCTCTGGATCAAGCTTGACGACCTGGGCCAGATCAATCCGACGGAATCCTGTTACATCCAGGTGGGCGGGACCAAATTCCAGAACGTAACCATCGGGGGAACGGACGAGTTTGGCAACGACGCCTCCAATGAATTGTCTTTTGCATGTGTCGATGCCACCATGAACGTGCGCACCCTTCAGCCGGCACTCTGCCTGCGCTACCACGACAAAATCGACCCCAAACTGGTTGACAAGTCAATAGACTGCATTGTTTCCGGAATGGGTATGCCCTCGATTTTTAATGATAAAGCCGCCATTAAATACCTTTTAAGCTTGAGCTCCAGCGTATTCAAAGAATTTGAACCCGACCGGGTGACGTTGGACATGCTGGGGGTAAAGGTGTCGGGTTCCACGCAGGTACTCAGCAGGTCCGGCAGAATGGCAAGAAGGCTTGTCGAAAAAGCCCTGCCGGTTGCTGTTAAGGAAAAACTCGATAATACGCTTCGTGAGCTGCCATACTTCCTGCTGACCGATGGCGGGAAAACCGGGGCCTTTATTCGAAGCGGACTGAAAAAGATCGGGATGGATCTTGACCGGTTGCTGGTCATTCCCCGCAGCTGGGCCAGTGTGGCCTGTGTAGGCGCCGGCTTCCCCAACGGCCTGGTTATCCAGGGGACCCTGACCACAATCATTACCGCCGGCGTATTGAACTTTTTAAAATGCCTGGAGTACGTCCTGTACCAGGGGGTTGATCCGGCAACCGGCAACCAGCTGGGAATCAGGACGCCCGACCCCAGGACATTTCAGTCCTATGATGAATTTTTGGCCGCCTTTCTCGAACAGCTTAAACACCAGATAAACATGACCGGAAAAATTTTCGAGATCGCGGACAGGCTTTACGCGGAAAGGACCCCGCGCCCACTGGAATCCCTGCTCATGAACACACCGGTCATCCGGGGCAAAGATGCGACCCGTAAAGGTGATTTTGCGGACAGTGAGATATTCACAATGGGGCCGGTAAATGCGGCTGATTCCCTGACAGCCGTAAAAAAACTCGTGTTTGACGACAAATCGGTTTCCATGGACGAGTTGATTAACGCCTGCCTTGCCGACTGGGAAGAATACGAAGACCTTCACCGTAAATGCCTCGACGTCCCCAAGTTCGGTAATGATAACGACTATGCGGATCAGGTATTAAACCAGATGTACATTAAGGCAAACAGAGCGGTTTCCGGTATTAACAATCACCTTGGTGTGCCTTTCCGGCTGGAAGCGACCCTGGCCGGCGGGTACTTCATCGGCGGCATTTCATGCGGCGCGACGCCTGACGGGAGAAAGAAAGGGGAGACCGTAGCTGACGGTCAGCTCTCGCCCATGCATGGGATGGACATGAACGGACCGACCGCGGTCCTCAAATCATGTTCCAAGGTCGATCCCGCCCAAAGCTGGAACCAATTGTGCAATCAAAAGATACAGCCCGGGTTTATGAAAGGGAAAAACAGGGAGATGTTCACCCAGTATTTGAAAACCTGGGCTTCTTTCAATAACTGGCATATTCAATTCAACTGCCAGGACGCCGAAGCGCTCAAGGACGCGCAGCTGCATCCGGAAAAGCACAAGAACCTTGTGGTCCGCGTTGCCGGTTACAGCGCTCATTTTGTTGACCTTACGCCCGGCCTGCAGAAAGACATCATCAGGCGCACGGAGCAGGACCTGGGCAGCTTCCGAAGCTGTTAACCCGAATATTTACCGTCCCTAAAAAACCGTTTACGATGTTCGACAAATTAAAACGCTTTTCCGGTAATTTTATAAGAACGTCTTCGGGCAAATCCCGTGAACCCGATGTCGCAGGCCGTATTTTTAATATCCAGAAGTTCAGTATTAACGATGGCCCGGGAATCAGGACCACTGTTTTTTTTAAAGGGTGCCCGCTGCACTGTGCCTGGTGCTCCAACCCGGAATCGATCAATCCCAACCCCGAACTGATAACCAACTTTCAGGTCTGCGTCCACTGCAACCAATGCGTCGAGGCATGCACGCAAAACGCCATCATTGTAGAAAATTCCGAAAACAGCAGACCGGTGAGATCGATCAACCGCGAGAAGTGCAACGCATGCATGGATTGCGTCAAAAACTGTACCTCGGGTGCCCTGCGCTCTACAGGAAGTACTGTCTCTGCAAAAGCGGTTCTGGAAAAGGTCGAGCAGGACGTACCTTTTTACAACAACAGCGGTGGCGGGATCACCCTCTCCGGAGGCGAGCCCTTGCTTCAGCCTGAGTTTGCCCTTGCCATCCTGAAGCTCAGCAAGAGAAAAAAAATTCACACGGTTCTGGATACCAGCGGCTACGCTCAGAAAGAAGTCTTCAAAACCGTGCTGCCGTTTCTTGACCTGGTCATGTTTGACGTTAAGCATATGGATCCGGGAATTCACAAAAAATATACCGGGGTGGACAACAGGATAATTCAGGAAAATCTCGGGTACCTGAACGGGAAAGTCAATATCTGGCTGCGCGTGCCTTTGATTCCGGGGTTCAACGATGACCAAGAAACGATTATCAAAATACTGGACCTGGCCGGGGATCTTTGTATAGAAAAGCTCTTTTTCCTGCCTTACCATCAATGGGGGATCGGTAAGTATTCGGGTTTGGGAAGAACATATACATTATCTGGTTTGGAGTCCATCCCTGATGAGAAAATTGAAGTTATAAGACATTTATGTAAATCCAGGAAAATCCGCAATTATGATATCGAACAGGGATAATCCGGGCCCCTATCATATCTCATTTTTTTACATTCATTTTTTCGCAAGAAGTACAGGGTAATGCAGATAAAAAATTTGCACGACAAAAAGGAATAGCAAAAGTGGCCGTCAGCAGATCTTTTTTTTGAAGATGATGTCGGAACGGCATGGATAAAATGGTTCATAAATAGTTATTTCCTGCGTTACAGGTAATTTTTTAGGGTAAAAAGAGAACCAGAAAACCATTATGCGAAAGGCCTATGACCAGCAAAGCCGAAAAATTACCTTCACCTGAAAAAAATAACGGGTTAAAGACGGATTCACCGAAAACCAGCGGCGCTTTTCAATCGGGGATAAAAAGAGCCCTGCCCCTGGTCGTGAGCGGCCTGCTCCTTTATTATTATTTTCGCGACCAGGACTGGGGTTCCCTGCTGGCCGCCGCCGGCAGGGCGGAAATAACAACGGCTGTCCTGGCCATCCTGATCCCCCAGTTAATCATCTGGATTTTTGACGTGTTGATAATCGATCGTCACTTTCGCTGGTTCCACGCCCCATTTGACTGGCGCGCTTTCTTCCGGGTGCGCGGCGCCTTCTACATCATCCTTCTCGTCAACTACACCATCGGCGGCGGAGGGCTGCTGCTTTACCTGAAGCGCAAAACAGGCATGACCTGGGCAAGGTTGATGGGGATCGGCCTGTTCCGTTTCGGGCTGACCATGTTCGGCCTCTGCCTGCTCCTGATCCCGGCCACACTGGCCATGCAGTATTACGGCCTGGCAGCCAGGGCCCGGCTCAACATGCACCTCTGGTGGGCGGGGCTGATATTCAGCACCCTGTGGATGATTGAATCATGGACGTACTGGCACCACAAGCGCGGCGCCGGTCTCAGCAGCCTGCTCGCCGGCAACCGGGAAAGCGAGTTCTGGACAGCGTTTCAGAATGCATCCAAAAGGCAGTGGTTCCTTACCTGGGCCATGGGGCTGCCGCCGATTTTCATCATGCTCTCCGGTGTCTATATTCTGGCACTGGCGTTCAACATCCGCATTCCCTTGCCGGAATATATTGTCGTTGCGCCACTGATGTTTGTGATTGCAGACCTGCCGGTTTCATTCGGCGGGTTCGGCACCATGACCATGGCCTGGTTCCTGTTCTTTGGTGATTACGGGGCAAGCGAAAATATCGCGGCACTGACCCTTTTTCTGCCGACCGTTCGCGCGATCATCAGGGCCGCCATAGGGATGGTTTCACTGCCGTTCGCCATGAAAGACATCCCGACGCTGCTCAACGGCGGTATGCAGGGAACAGCGGATCAACCACAGCCGGAACCCGGAGAAGCATGAGCCGGGCCGGCGTTCCATTTATCTTATCTCTTGCTGCCATAAGGGATACCCAGTTTGTTCATCCTGTTCCGGAGGGTGCCGGGTTTTATTTTCAGCATTTCAGCAGCGCCCCCGGGGCCGTTTATCTTGCCGCCTGCAAGGGCCAGCACTTTTGTGATATGCTTGATATATACCTTATCCATTTCCAGGTCCTCATTTTCAGCATTCTCGCTGTCCGGTGAAGCGTTAATCGGCAGCCGGAGGCCAATGTTCTGAAAAGAGAGTGCTCCCCCCTTGCAAAGAATCAATTCCCTTTCAATAATATTCTCCAGTTCTCTTACGTTACCCGGCCATTCATAATTGAACAGCCTGTCAATGGCATCGGGAGAGAGAGATGGTTTGTTTTTGAGATTCAGTTCCCGGGATTTCTTCTCAATGAAATGATTCACCAGGGCCGGAATATCCGAACGCCTCAATCTCAGAGGCGGAATCCGGATGGGGAAGACGTTCAGGCGGAACCACAGGTCCTCCCTGAACTGCCCGGATGCCACCAGTTCTTCCAGGTTGCGATGGGTGGCGGCGATGATGCGGACGTCAACAGGTATGGTTTCCGTTCCGCCAACACGTTCGATGACTTTATTCTGAATCACCCGGATCAGACGGACCTGGGCCTGGAGGGTCATTTCTGCGATTTCATCCAGAAAGATCGTTCCGCCATTGGCCCGTTCGAAGCGGCCAATTCCCCGGGATTCAGCGCCGGTGAACGAGCCCTCCTCATGACCGAACAGTTCGCTGTCCACCAGCGTTTCCGGTATGGCGCCGCAATTGACCTTGATCAAGGGACCGTCCCTTCTGAATGATTTCCAGTGGATGAAATTAGCAATCATTTCCTTGCCCACGCCGGTTTCACCCAGCAGCAAGACCGGGCTGTCCTTATTGGCAACGAGACGGGCATTTTCCACAACCGTTTTAAGACCCGAGGTTTCACCGACAAGAATATCCTCCCTGGTCTCCTGCAGTTCTTCCTGAAGTGCCGCCCTCTCTTGTTCGAGGATATTCTTCAGCTCGATGATTTCGCGGTTCTTGATATGATTTGAAAGCGCCAGGGCAAAAAGATCATGGAGCATTGAAAACCAGTGCCTGTGTTCTTCCGTATAGGCGTTTTTTCCTTCGGTAATGACGGAAGCGATGCCCAGCGGCTCCCTGTCATGCATAAGGAACATGGTAAGCGCCGACCAGTTGGCACCGTACATTTCCACATAACGGTTCAGGGCGGGGAATCTTTCGGGTTGATTGATAATAACAACTTTGGGAGAAGTTGTCTTTCCCTCGGGACTCAGATGTTCTGTATACCGGGTCAACAGCTCAGTATTGAAATAGTCAAAAACCCCGTTCGGACTGACCCCGATAAAACCGTCCATCGGGTTTGTAAAATGCTTGTGAACGGTAAGCATGGCAACCGGCATAAACCGGCTGAGGTATTGCAGGCAGTGCAAAACACCGGCTTCAAGATCAAGATGACCGCATAACCGTTTGGTGACCTGGCGGAAGAATTCATATTTATCGCCCACAGGTTCTTTCTGACCGGGTCCGGCGGATTTTCCGGCATAATCCTCAATGACGGCATTCAGAAACCATTTATGCTCATTATACAAACCAAAAACCTGGCGGGCATGGTTTTCTGTAAACCGGTTCCTGCCTCTGGCAACAAAAAAGATTGCCCCGTAAGCGACAGATCGTTTTTTAAAGACTGTACCCAGCGCAGACCAGTCCGAAAAGCTGAATCCTGTCGCGATATAGTTCCCGATCGGGTCCATTTCCGGTTCATTAATAATGTATGTGTCTGGCAAGCTCCGGGTTTTCGATAGCTGATGGATTTCTTCGGGAACCGAAAATAAAAAATTTGTTTTCTCACAACCTGTGTCAGCGGCCTGGGCAATGAACCGTACCACATGCCGGTCAGAATCATATTGAAACATGTTCATCCGATCAACAGGCAGTATCTGGCGAAGATAACCATAGAACGCGTATAGCGCCTCGTAGATGTCCCCGCCCGAGGCTGCATGCCGCATTATCCGTTTCAAATCACTGTCTGGTTTGTTTTTCATAAATTGTTCCCGTAATTATTTCAGCCGGGATATCTCATCTTCAGGCCGTCCTGGCACAATTTAATGTAGCGGAGGGCTGCGCCCTCCAAAATTATGGAAGGCTGAACAGGCTGTCCAACAACCTGTTGTTTGAGCCCCCGCGTTCATGTTTGAAAATTGTAAATTTTTCCTTTAAAGATAGCTAAAAAATTAAATTATATACTTGATTTTATTGAAAAAATATTATATTTATAACTCCAAGTCAATCTTATTTCGAGGAGTTTATTTTGAGCGTCCGTGAACCCAAAAACGTCAGGCCTTATTGCCAAAACCAAAGTCTTTTGTTTCCTCCCAACCTGCTGGACTTTATCCAACATGATGACCTCTGCATGGTTGTCGATGATGTCGTCAACACGCTTGATCTCTCCTGTCTTTACCGCAAAACATCTTATGAAGGGAACATGTCGTATCATCCTAAAATGATGTTGAAAGTCCTGTTCTATTCCTATGCCAGCGGGATCTTCAGTTCTCGCCGCATTGCCAAAGCGTTGGGTGAAAATATCGCCCTTATCTATCTGGCCGCCTGGCAACGGCCGGACTTCCGCACGGTTAATAACTTCAGGCGCAACAATTTAAGCGAGCTTGAGGATTTATTTATTCAAATTGTCCGTCTCTGCCAGCAGCTTAAAATGGTTACACTCGGCCATATATCTATCGATGGTTCCAAGTTCAAAGCCAATGCCGCGGATCGGCAGTCATATGACCGGGCCCGCATTGAAAAAGAGATGAAGCGTCTTCTGGAAAAGGCGACGGAAAAAGATCGTGAAGAAGACGCTCTTTACGGTTCGGATAAATCCGGAGATGAACTTCCCGAGGATATCCGGAACCGGAACCGCCGTATCGAAAGATTAAAAAAACTTCGGCAGCAACTGGATCAGGAAGACAAGAAAAAACTCAATGCTACTGATCCAGAGGCGGTGTTCATGAAAACAAAAAATCGTTTTCAAACATCATACAACGCGCAGGCCTCGGTCGACGAAACATCTCAGATTGTCATTGCCGCCAAGGTGATCAATACCAACGACCGGGATCAGTTGTTGCCGATGATTGAACAGACAGCACAAAACACACAGGCGTCGGTCCGTATCGTAAGCGCTGATGCCGGTTACAGTTCAGTCAATAACCTTGAAAAACTGGAAGGCATCGAAGGCCTAGACGCTTACATCCCGGATGATACCTACCAGAGCCACAGCCGCGGGCATAAAGACACGTCTTTTGATAAAAGCAAGTTCATTTATGACGAATCGGCTGATGTGTTTACCTGCCCTGCCGGCAAGGCCTTAGCGTTCTGGCAAAGCAAGCAGGACAAATGCGCCGACTATCGGGTTTATCGCTGCCGGGAGTGCAAAGTCTGTCCGCATTTTGGAGAGTGCACCAAAAACAGACGAGGACGGACCATCTGGCGGATGGTGGGAGAAGAACGGATCAAAGCCATGCGCTCAAAGCTGGACAGTGACACCGGCAAGGCCATTTACGCTAAGCGAAAGCATATAGTCGAGCCTGTCTTCGGGCACATAAAAACAGTCATCGGTTTTACCGGGTTCCACCTGCGGGGGTTACACAAGGTCAATGGGGAGTTCATGTTGGTGGCCATTGCCCACAATCTGAAAAAAATATCAAAAAAAGGTTACAAAAAAGGGATTGGCCTTACCCCAATGACAGTAAAAATGTAATACGGAGGCAGAGGAGCCTGGTTTTATGCTTCCAGCGACAAAAAAGCTTGGCGTCGAGATATTTAAATAAAATTTTCAAAGAGCAGGCGATCAACTAACGAAATCGGACCGCATAAAAATCAAAAACATATAGGAAGGCTGCGGGACAGCCTGTGAAGCCTTCCGCTACATTGTTTTCTGCATATGGAAAGCGCAGCATTTTGCTATACACGCTTTTTCCGACCATAGGGAATACCCAGTTTCTTCATCCTGTTGCGGAGCGTGCTGGATTTAATATTCAATAATTCCGCAGCACCGCCCGGGCCTTCAATCTTCCCGTTTGCAAGCCTCAGGACTTTCTTTACATGCCGGACAAAGACTTCATCCAGCCCTAAGACATCATTGCCCGTGAGCGCCTCTTCCGGAGCGATTTCATCCGGCTGTTTCAGGCCGATGTCATGGAACGCAAGCGTTTTGCCCCTGTTCAGGAGCAGTTCCCGTTCAATCACATTTTTCAGTTCGCGTATGTTCCCCGGCCAATCATAAGCGGTCAGCCGCCTCATCGCATCGGGCGACAGAGTCGGTGTGTCATGGAGTTTCAATTCACGGGATTTCTGTTCAACAAAATAATCCACAAGGGCCGGGATATCCATCTTGCGCGATCTCAGCGGGGGAACCAGGATCGGAAACACATTCAGGCGAAACCACAGGTCTTCCCTGAACCGGCCGGTCACGACCATTTCATCCAGGTTGCGGTGCGTAGCGGCGATAATACGGACGTCAACGGGCACTATATCGGTACCGCCCACGCGTTCGATTACCTTGCCCTGCAGAACCCGGAGGAGGCGGACCTGAGCCTGGAGGGGCAGCTCGCCTATTTCATCCAGAAAAATCGTCCCCTTGTCGGCCCTTTCAAAGCGCCCTTTTTTCTGCTTCACTGCACCTGTGAAGGCGCCCTTCTCATGGCCGAACAGCTCGCTGTCCACCAGCGTATCCGGTATGGCGCCGCAATTCACTTTGATAAAGGGCATATTGTTTCGTAACGATTTCCGGTGGATGAAATTCGCTATAAGTTCCTTTCCAACGCCGGTTTCACCTGACAGCAACACCGGGCTGTCCTGGCCGGATACCAGGAGTGCATTTTCCATCACACCTTTGAGACTGCCCAGATTACCGCCGATAATAGCATCTTCGCTGTTAATATCTAACGCTCTTTCAAGGTCTTTCTTTTCCTGTTCGATAAGGTTTTTCAGCTGGACGGCTTCGCGGTATTGAATCGTGTTGGAAAGCGCCAGTGCAAACGGGTCGTGAAGCGATGAAAATAACGCTTTATGATTTTCATTATAGCGGTTTCGCCCTTCCAATCCGATTCCCGCTATACCGAACAACTCATTCTCGCGAATAAGCGGCATCGTCATTCCCGAAATGAGCCCGTACAACTCTATATAAGGGCGAAACTCAGGATGATGTTCAGGCTGATTGATAATAAAGGTGGAAAATCGCCCCCTGCTGTCAAGCGGCAGCAGCGCATCCGGTGTCCAGGGGATAAGCGGCTCCGACCGTTGATGCAAAATCCCCTCGCTCTGCGCCATAACACGGTTTGCCTGCAACCCGGGTTCAAGCTTCAAAATTAGAAGTACGTCAGCCGGCAGAAAACGGCTGAGATACTGAAGACATCGGGTAGCACCTGTTTGCAGATCCAGATGACCGCAGAGCCTTAAAGTGACCTGGTGAAAAAATTCATTTTTGCTTTTCACGGGTTCTTTCAGGATGGAAGGGCAGGTATTCTTTTCATCTTCTGAAATAATGGCGTCCAGAACCCGTTGAAAGGGTTTTCTCAAGGATGTCAGCAGGCGGGTATGTGTTTCGGTCAGTTGATCCCTGCCGGGAGCCCAGAACATTACCGATCCATAGATCCTTTTTTCATCTTTAAAGTTCAAGAACAGGGTTGACCAGTCTAAAATCCTGGACCGCTCGCCGAACTCTTTCAATAAAGGTGAAGGGTCGGTTTCCGGTTGATTTACAATGAGGTTTTCAGGCCACTGCACTCCGGCATCCGGCATTAATTTTTCCGGAACGTCGTACATGAAGCCGGTTTTGCCGCTTCCCCGGGCAGTAGCCTGTGCGACAACCCGCAACAGCTTTCTGGAATAATCAAATTTGATGATGTTTATTTTGGTTATGGGGGTCACACCTGAAATAGAATGATAAATTTCAGACAACCCTCCCTCAAGATCGCCTTCCGCGACAGTGCGTCGTACCGATTGCAAAAGAGCGTCGGGATTGATTGTCATATCATCTCCATGGTGGGTTTATCCTATAGGAAAACTGACAGTATATTACACCAATCTTCCATATCCGGCAACAGCTTTCCGTATTTGACAGCGCTTGTTTCATATTCGGCAGAAAATCGTTTGCATTTGCAACCCAAACGCAAGTAAAAATCATAAAATATTGAATTTATTTATTTTATTTTTTTGGTACGATTAATGCATTTCAGAAAGCAATAAAATTGAATTTGAGTTTTCCAAACGCGGGCTCAAATTGTTTGTTACAAACACCATTGCAAGAGGGGAGAGAAAATGAAGAAAAGTTGCGTATTAAGAAAAACACTGGTTGTTTCAATATTAACCCTGTTTTTTGTCCTGCCGTCAGCAGCTGTATTTGCAGCAGGGTCTGAGCCGCCGCCGCCACAGGAAAAAGTGTATGACGGAAAAATTGCGGGGCATAATGTTATTTATGTGCATGGTTTCGACATTAGTGATCTGGCCACTAAACCCTCTGACGAGGATATTTATAATTCTGACAGGCTGGGTGGTTTCTGGACCGAAGACGAAAGTAAAATACGCCGCATGAACTGGTCGGCCGCCCATCGCGTGGAAGGCCATATCAGCGAACAGATTATGCACCAGGCCATCGAGATTGCCGATGAGGGTTTCTGTGACGGGGGATGTGTCATTGTCTCTGAGAGCACGGGAGACCAGGTTACGCGTCATTTTCTGGCCAACCAGGAAAGATGGATGAGGAATGCCGGTAGAGAACCGCTGAACATCGTTGCCACCATTGATTTTGTCGGTGCCGGCGGCGGCACGGAAGTTGCGAACCTGATCACTGATCTTGCAAACTGCTGTTTTATACCCCAAATTTTGAAAGATGCTGCCGGGTTTGTCGTCGGGATGGTTTTAGACTTTGACATAAGTGACTTAAGCGGTTCCGGTATTGATCCAGAGAACCTCGGCGTTGTTAACGATCTGACCTTTTGCGGTGCCAGGAACCTAGCCACGGCAAACAATGACGTTCCCCGGCTCCGTGTTTCCGCCGGGAAATTTGCCAATCCAATACTTGAACCTCATCTTGCGGTAATAAATGCTTTTCTGCAGGGCGCTGATGACACCCTTATTCCCGCACACTCTTCCTGCGGTGCTTCCTCCCCGGACCCTATTGACAGCTGTTCGAGTTGTGTTACCTACCAGGGCAAGCGGACAAATGTGAAAGGCCCGGCCGGTTTGATGATGAATCATTTTCCGGTCCTGATGGCAAACAACTATGGACACGGTGATGTTACAAATAATAATCCACTTGGTGAGGTGACGTATGTCAATAACGATTTCTCTGCCGGCCTGGATGTGAGCTTTGACACGTATACGAAACAAGTGACGAGGAACTGGTGGGAGCTCTGGATAGAAGACGGTACCTGGCAGTATGTAACGGACTGGGACACCAAGTCCCTGTCAAGGCTGGTTTTCGAAAATCTGGATGAGTAATTCGAAAAGTGCCGGAAGTTTCGACATGTAAGGCTGCCCTGCAATGTCCGTTGCAGGGCAGCCTTTTTCCTGGTTCTGTAAATCCATTGCTGTCAGCCAAACCCGATTACCTGGTTGAGCCGGAAACGTCCATTCTTTTGCCAGACTCTGGAAAGGTCAATAAATGAACAAACGAAAGATAGCCTTCTATTCATTGCCGGCACTTGCCCTGTTTGTTATTGCTGTCGGCGTGGCCCTCTGGTTGGGCAGATCCCGGCCTGAAATCCATGCTACGGAGACACCCCGTCCGGCAGCTGCCGTAGAACAACAGCCTGCCCTACAGGCAAAAGAGCCCTCGCTCCCCAAAGCGCCGCCGGCTGCTGAAAAACCGGAAACCGATGTATTTGATATGCCCGACGCCATGCGCTTTCAGATGGCCGACGTCGCCGAAGCGTACAGGGAAAACATGCGTTACCCGAAGTACTCGATACCACTTAAAGAAACCGATTGGGACCTGCTTAATCCGCGGCCGTTCATTCCCAGGGAATCTCCCCTGAAAAACGGGCTGTCGGCCACAATGATCCTTGACCATTATATCGTCAGCCGGAGCAGGGACCTGCCCGTAAAACTCATTATCAGAGGCGGGCAGGAAGACGGAAATTATGCTGTCGATGTGGCCCTTTCCCTTTCTGACAAGGGGAAGACACGGCCTTTGATCAGTCTTAATGAATCCGACTGGAATGAGAATACCGTTACTTACACCGGGACCATCCCCGCAGACAAGCTAAAAGACGCGGGACCGGGCGAGGTGATCATCAACGCCGGGATATCCTTTGCAAATGGCGAAGACGAAAAGGTCGTCACCGTTGTCAAGCTGTTTGATAATGCAGCGACCCTGACCGATCTTGGCGAACCCTATATTGACGGGGCAGACCTGGTGATACCGGCACACCTGGACGTTCAAACTCCCGGGCATTACCGTTTCCAGGCCAACCTGTATGACGAATCCGGCCAGCAACCGATCAGTCATTTGAATTCGGAATTTGAGTTGTCCGAAGGGAGCAGTTCCGGGTTGGTCAGGGTGCATGCCGCCACCTTGAGAAACGGCGGTGATCCGGGTCCGTATCTGCTGAAAGATATCAATGTTACCAAGAGTCCGGAAAACCCGGGTGAGAGAACGGGTTACGGCTCATCTGCGTCAGATTCTTTCCTTGTTCAGGGGTTTCACTTAAACAGCTACAGCGAGGAGCCCTATGAAAACCCCCAGACCAAACAACGGCTGGAATTCCTCCAGAGGTTAGCCGCAGGCAGTGACTAGCCATTATCTACTATTGTGAATCAATCCGTTATTTTCAGTGGTCATGGCTTGCTGTGCCGGTTGATCCGGGCAATACCCGGTTTTGCGCGGCTTCAGAAAGATTTTCCAGAATTTCATGAAGCGCTTACCAATGCTGGACACCGCCTGATGAAGAAACGGAACATTCGAACCACTTGTTTTTCTTAACGCCCGGAAACCGTTGTCCATAATGCCTATGACCGGCAAATTCGAAAAAGATGACGGGTTAAAGACGGATTTCCTTTATGCCCCCCCGCCCCGGGCGAGGTGTTTTCCTGCCGGGCAGAAGGCGCTTTTCAAACCATACGTACCATTTTTATCAGCGCCACGATTTTCGATTCATCCGGGAATGTCCCGGCCATTTTTTAAATTCATTTTTTCACAAAATGTCAAAGCATATTCACATATGGTCAATACATAACCCTCGAGTATGGCTTAAATTACTTATTCAACAGGACATTTATTACACACGGGATAAGGAGAGCGGCATGTTTAAAAACAAGACCATACTGATTACCGGCGGATCATCCGGGCTTGGACTGGGGCTGGCTCAGGCGCTTTTAAAACGGGGCGCGCGCCTGATTCTTCTGGCCCGCACACCTGAAAAACTGGAACAGGCAAAAGAACGCCTGTTAAAAAACGTTCCCAATGGAAGTATAGATATCGTCCCCGTGGATGTAAGCGACCGCGAGGCGTTACAGGAAGCGCTTGACGATGCCCTGCAGCGGCAACCCTCCCTGGACATGGTCATCAGCAATGCCGGGATAATAAGGGAAGGTTATTTTGAGAAACTGACAGCAACGGATTTTAAAAAGACATTCGACGCCAACTATTTTGGCTGTCTTTATGTGGCGCAGATCGTCTTGCCGTATTTAAAAAAGTCACGGGGCCGCCTTATCAACGTTTCATCTGTGGCGGGATTAACCGGGGGGTTTGGACTTTCCGCCTACGGCTCATCAAAGCATGCGCTGGTAGGACTGACGGAAACATTATGCTACGAACTGAAGCCACAGGGTATCACGGTTCAAATGGTGTGTCCCCCGGAATTCCTATCTCCCCTGGTTGAGGAACTGAACACCTATCGGACACCGGAAAACCTGGCGCATACACTTATGATACCCAGGCTGTCTCTGGATACGCTGGTAAAAGATACAATAAAAGGCATTGAAAAAAACAAATTCAGGATTATCCCCGGCCGGCGGACACGCCTGATGCTTCTCGGGGCACAGCACTTTCCCGGTATCAGCCGTCGTATTGCCGACCAGGTAATCAAAAAAGCCTATGTCGGTCCCGATCAACATAACAGTTGACCCCCCCACAGTGTTTATTCAAACAAGAGAATCAGGAGGGCTATATGTCGATATTATTTGTCGAAGGATCTCAACATCCAGGTGTTCCTGAAATACAGCGTTTTGATGCTGCGTCTGTTTATATTATGGTAAAACATCGTCCGTTTTCAGGGATTGGAAGGCTTAAGCGGGCCCTGTTGACAGACTTTTCCGAGAAAGTTAAGTCCGTTAGCGATACGTTGAATTATACAGCATTTAAGCAACATCATCTTGTCAAGGGCGGTGCTTTCGCCGCCCTTTCTTATATTGCCACACGAAAGCATGTAAGTGTGTCAATGCTAAGCCGCCTCCGCGGCCTGACACCCCCGAAGCCTTATCATATTTCATTGTTTCCATACTATGACGCGGTGATCGAATTTCAATTTGCCGGACAGTTGTCAAACGAACAGATAACAACGATCAAAGACCTTGCCCATTCTCTGGCCGGCATGTGTAAAAGGGTTTCCGTCATGGAGAGTAGTGTCCGTTATCAGGCATTCGATGATAAGAGCCCCGCAAAAAAGAATCCTTTTCATATGGTGTTCATTTCACAGGAACCCTCTCATATTGAACGTGAGCAGGCGCAAAAGCACTGGGCAAATGCGCATGCCGCTTTCGTCGTCAATAATGTCAGGTTTACCAGAATGAAACGTTACCGGATTTCGCATGCAACGCTTGATAAAAAAAGCCTATTTGAAAACAGGTATGGCGGCATTGCATTTTGCGAATTTAAAGGCCTGCCGGCGTTTATGCTTAACATGCTTAATCCTAATGCGGTAAGACTCAACAACTCAATCGTGCTTGACGAAGTGAACCTGTCGGCAGATTCCAGAATTATGCTGATGAAAGAATACGACCTGGGGGACTGACAAACGCCCTCCGGTGGGAGCTTTTTGGTTCCGATGCGACCCTAAAAAAAATTATTTTGAGGATTCGATCGCCTCGGCCAGCAGCCTGTCCACGGTTGCAAGAGGTTCGGCTTCCACATAAATCTGATAGGAAAACATGGTCGGCCAGAGCCTGACCAGAAATGTACTCACCGACATCATGATACGACTGATCAGGTTGTCGCCCAGTGCTTTGGGGAATGGCGGCGGGATGCCTTTCACTTTCAGAACCCGGTACCCCTCCTGTTCAAGCAGCCGCCTGATGGACCCGAATGTAAACAATCGCTTATGGGTCAGGTCAAGAATCCCCTCTGTCCCGTAATTAAATTGTCCGAAAAGCAGCCCCATCCGGGTGACGACAAAGCCGATATTGGGCGTGGTCAGAATCAGCCTCGTTTTTTCCGCGTAACATTTGTGGCGTAATGCCGCCGCCAGGCGTTCCGGCGCATTCACATGTTCGATACAGTCAAGGGCCAGAACGATATCGTATGTTTCGATTCCATCGGGCAGTTCGCCGTCGTCCAGGTCATGAAGAATAAATTTCTTAAAAGAATCCGCGGCTGGAGGGGATCTGTCCACACCGGTCACGTGACATTGTTTTGCGACCAGTTCCGAGGCCACATAACCGGGGCCGCAGGCCAGATCCAGAACCGTGGAACCGGGAGGCGTCGCATCAATGGCCAGGGAATGAGAAGAGACATAACCGGTTTTCAAGGTATAGTCGGCATTTCCGGACCGCATATCAAATTTTCGCTGAAAAAGCAGGCCCATGCCGTGAATCCGGCTGGCGACGGTGGCCCGGAAAACATTCCAGGCATAGGCCATGCCATTCACATAGCAGATCTCGTCACCATAATAAGTCGGGATCGCCAGCTCCCTGATCCGTAAACCGGCCATCAGGAACTGGATGATGATTTCCGTGTCGAAATGAAAGTCATTGGTATTGTAACGGAACGGGACCTGTTCGAGGGCCGCCACCGAATAAATCCGGTAGCCGGAGTGAAATTCCGTCAGGCTGGCCTTAAGAACCAGGTTCTGGAATGTCGTCAGAATGCGGTTGCCGACATATTTATACAGGGGCATGCCCTGCCGTACAGCCGCGCCCTTTTCCATCATGCGTGAGCCGAAACAGGCGTCAGCCTCACCGTCAATGACCGGTTTAATTAAATCCGGTAATTTCTCGGGTGCATACTGGCCGTCTCCATGAACCAGGGCGACCACATCAAAGCCTTGTTGAATGGCGAACTCATACCCCAGTTTCTGGTTACCGCCGTAACCCTGGTTGACGGGGTTTTTTAAGATGGTAATCCTGGGCAGAGCGCATTCCCCCACGCTCTCTCTCGCCATGCTAAAGGTATTGTCGGCGGAAGAGTCATCGATGATCAGCACTTCGGTCCCGACCGGCAGCCTGTCCACGGGGATGCGCCTTAAAACAGACGCGATCGTCTTTTCCGCATTGTAGGCGACAATGAATATGAGAACTTTCTTTTCCACCATCATTCATAAACCCTTAAATCGTTTTTATCAAATATACCAGCAAGCCCCTTTGTTGGCAAGTACCATGGGCGCCCCGGCGATCATAACGTGTTCAACAGCCGCCATGACACCTGCAGCCGGAACCTTGACATTTGCGGTCTTGCGGTCCTATACTTTTCCAAAAGCCGATTCTGATGATCGTCTTGATCGTTCCCGGATGATCCATTATCGCTGCGACAATTGCCTCCGTCATCCATGCTATGACATAATAGAGTAATATGAACACATCCGGCCGAAAAAGCATTGAAGCACTGTCCATCGGCATCATCCTGGGCGTTGTCCTGGCCTGGTCCTCCAGAAGTTTTGGCCTGACCTGGGATGAAACCATTTATTTTCAGTATGCCGACACCATCCGCGACTGGTTTGTAAACAACCGCTCGTTTGATGCCTCAGCACTGACGTCTTACTGGAATTACAGCAGCTACCATAACCCCCATCCGCCGTTCATGAAAATTGTCAACGCTTTTTCTTCGACCCTGTTTTCCGGCCACATCCCCTTTCCCGCCAGTTACCGCATGGGCAACACCATTTATATTGCCGCTTGTGTTGCCCTGTCCTGGCGGCTGCTCAGGTCCTCTTTTTCAGGGCTGATGACAGCCGCGGCCGTCTGTTTTATCTGCCTGCAACCCAGGGTATTCGGCCATTTGATGATCGCCGCCACCGATTCCCCGATAGCCATGAGCTGGCTGGTCTTGACGCTCATTGCCTGGCGGCTTGATCAAACGCCGGCACCCGCTCATCGACCGATCTTAAGGTTACTGCTGTTTGCCTTTCTGGGAATGGCCAGCGCCACCAAAATCACCGGTTTTATGGCCATCATACCGTTGGCCGCCTATTTTCTGTTTCAAAAAAATTTCCGCGAATTACGGTGGCTGTCGGCAGCAGCCCTGTTCGCTCTGTTTTTCGTACTGTTGAGCGCTCCCTATCAATGGGCCCATCCCCTGACCGCCATCGGTCATTACCTGTTTTACCCCTTTCTCCGCTCACAACAAGCCATCAGTTCTTTTTATCTCGGCCGCGTGTATACGTTCTACCTGCCCTGGCACTATTTTTCCGTCATGACCTTCGCAACCTATCCGGTTATATTGTGGGTATTGCTGAGCGGATTGATAAACGCCTGTCAGATAAAGGGGCACGGCCTCCTACCGGCCGTCCTCGTTCCCCTGGTATTCTGGCTGATCATTGTCCATTTACCGACAACCCCCAAACACGACGGAATTCGGCAGATGCTCTGTGTTTACCCCTTCCTCGGGCTACTCTCCTGGTTTGGCCTTATGGGCTGGCTGACCGCCCTGAGACAACGCCTGGACTTACGCCGGCAAGGGCTGTTGCAAATAATTGGCGTACCGGTTATTCTTATCTTACTGGTGGCCGGGGTTTATCGCAGCCACCCCTTTGAACTGAGTTATTACAACTGTCTGATCGGCGGTATCCGGGGGGCGGAGAAAAAAGGCTTTGAAATGACATACTACCTGGAAGCGGTTACACCAAAGTTGCTCAAGCGCCTGAATCCCTGTCTGGATAAGGGTAAAACATTATGCATGATGCCCCCCTGGCCCCTGTTACTGGAACAGTATGCCCAACACGGCGTGTTGACCGGAGACTTCTCCGTATCACGGCTCGGCAGCGGGAAAAAGATGGACTATCTGCTGATCCTGAGACGCAGGGGGTATGTAAATGACGCTTTATACAACGCCGTTGAGCCGCTGTTCGAAGTCACCCATAAAGGCGTGTCCCTGGTCAAGTTCTACGAATCACCCGGCCGGGATAAACTGCAGGAGAATTAACCCGTGGAAGACCCAAAAATTGCCATTGTCATTCCGCTTTATAATGACTGGGAAAATCTGCCCCCGCTTCTAGACCGCATCGATCAGTCCCTGTCCGGCCAACAGAGCACCGTCAGTATTTTCATCGTTGATGATTGTTCCACATCCGGCGCCGGGACGTTCCTTGACAATTGCCGTCAAAAAGACTTTTCGCATATCTCTCGCATTTTCAAGATCAGACTGAGCCGGAACATGGGCCACCAGGGGGCCATCGTGGTCGGTATCTGCCATGTCATCAAGAAAGCAATCGCGGACTGTATCGTGATAATGGATGCCGACGGCGAAGACAGGCCGGAAGATATCGAAAAACTGCTGGAGAAGATGGAAAAGACCGGGCGCCGATCCCTTATTTTTGCCAGGCGGCGGAAACGGAAGGAAGGGGCCTGGTTCAAAACCATGTACTCGCTGTTTAAATTCCTGCACTATTTCTTAACCGGTCATCCCATGGATTTCGGTAATTTCTCCGTCATTCCCGCAGCCATGGCGGAGTCGCTCATCTCCTTTCACGAAATGTGGAATCATTACCCGGCAACGGCGGTCAAGTCGAAGCTGCCGCTGGAAAAAGTTTCCTGTGACCGCGGCCGGCGAATTGACGGAAAGTCAAAAATGTCGGTTACCGCCCTTCTACTGCACGGCCTGGGGAGTATCGCCGTTTTCGCGCCGGAAGTAGGCACCCGCATGCTGCTGGTGTTCACCGGCTCCACCTTGCTGTTCATCGCCGGTATTTTCTGTATCTTCGGGATCCGGTTTTTCACGGAGCTGGCCATTCCGGGTTGGGCCACATACACCACCGGCATTTTAGGCCTGCTGATCTTTCAGTCATTGAGCCTTTCTCTGCTCTTTATCTTTTTCATCTTAAACAGCAGAAACCCGTTTCAGTTCGTACCCAAGCAGAATTATCAACTCTTTATCGATGATGTCCACAAAGCCTGGGATCAACATGAAACCTTATAAGTACCAGGGGGCGGAGCTTGATGTTTTCAGCCTGGCGGTCAACTGGAAACAATACTGGGCAAATCTGATTTTGCCCTATATAAAAGGGCACGTTTTAGAAGTCGGGGCCGGGACCGGAAACAATACGGACGTGATTCAGACACTGTGCCGGGACCGGTTCAGCAACTGGACATGCCTCGAGCCGGACCATGACCAGATGGATCGCCTGAAGCAGACCATGATCGAGGGGCAGCCATCAACGCCGATCGACTTTTTTCAGGGGACCATCACTGACCTGCCCGTTTCTTCTGGCTATGATACGGTATTATATATTGATGTACTTGAACATATCGCGGATGACCGCTCAGAAATTGAAAAGGCAACGGCATTGCTTTCGGCAAACGGCTGCCTGGTCGTTCTTTCACCGGCCCACGGGTTTCTCTACACGGCATTTGACCGCGAAATCGGCCATTTCCGTCGTTATACCGTCAGCGCCCTGAAACGACTGACGCCGCCGGGCCTGACGCCCGTTTTGGCCAGGTATATCGATTCCGCAGGCTTGCTCGTTTCTCTGGCCAATCGGTTACTGTTGCGGCAGTCTCTGCCCACGGCCCGACAGATCCGGATATGGGACGGCATATTTGTCCCTGTGTCGCGCTGGCTGGATGCAATGACCATCGGCAAACTGGGCAAATCCGTCCTTGTCGTTTGGCAGAAAACGTGCCTATAAACAACCCGGAGGGAACATCGAAACCGATTAAAAGACTTTCCCGTATTGGCGTTTTAACCTGTTAAAAAAATATTCGCATGGAACTGATCAAAACAGAAGAAAAACCGGCCGACTGCCGATCCTGCCGCCATTATTTCTTCCGGCCCGATGAGCGCTTATCCCATGGTTGCCTGGCCATGGACTACGTCGGAAAAAATCCGGCCTTCGAAACGGTTCTCAATCCCGACGAAAGGCCCTGTCCCCTGTTTATCCCTGTCACAAGTGCACTGCCATGACCTTGAAAGTAAATGAAATATTTTACAGCCTGCAAGGCGAATCGCTTTACGCCGGCCTGCCCTGCGTTTTCGTCCGGCTGACCGGTTGCAACCTCCGCTGCGCCTGGTGCGATACCCGTTATGCCTATGAAGCAGGTCGGGACATGGCTCTGGCCGACATCATCGGCCGCGTCAACGAATATGGATGCCCGCTGGTGGAAATCACCGGTGGAGAGCCGCTTCTTCAGGATCAGACCCCGGCCCTGATCCATGAGCTGATAGACGGCGGATATCAGGTGATGCTGGAAACAAACGGCACCCGGGACATTTGCAACCTGCCCGAAGCATGTATCAGCATCGTCGATATCAAATGTCCCGCAAGTGGCGAGAACAACCGTCACCGACCGGACATCATACATCAATTGCGACCGGACGATCAGGTAAAATTCGTCATTTCCGATGAAACCGACTATTGTTTTGCTCGTGATTTCTCCCGGAACATTGAGAATTTACCCAGCGCTAACATTCTTTTCTCCCCGGTCAGCGGCGTGCTGCCGGCGGCCACACTGGCGGAATGGATCCTCAGGGATCAGCCTGGTGTCAGAATGCAGTTACAGTTGCATCAGATCATCTGGAAAGGAGAACGGGGCAAATGACGCAGCCGGGAAAAAAAGCGGTTGTTCTCTCCAGCGGTGGTGTCGATTCCACCACGGCCATGGCCATAGCGGCTTCTGAAGGCTATCGCCTTTACAGCCTGAGCTTTGCCTATGGCCAACGTCACCGGGCGGAACTGGCAGCTGCCGACCGGGTCGCCGCCAGGATCGGCGTCAAAACGCACCTGGTCCTGGACATCGGGCTGGATAAAATCGGCGGGTCGGCATTGACGGACGACATTGAGGTCCCCAAATCCGGGCATACCGGCCCGGCGGAAATTCCCGTGACCTACGTTCCGGCCCGTAATACCATTTTTCTCTCCTGCGCCCTGGCCTGGGCCGAAGTGGTCGGAGCCTTTGACATCTTTATCGGTGTCAATGCCGTTGATTACAGCGGCTATCCGGACTGCCGCCCCGAGTTCATCGAAGCTTTCGAAAAAACGGCCAACCTGGCCACGCGGGCAGGTGTTGCCGGCAGCCGACCGTTTTCCGTAAAGACCCCGCTGATCCATATGACCAAAGCGGAGATCATCAAAACCGGTATCGCGTTGGGCGTTGACTATTCGATAACCTTAAGCTGTTACGACCCCTCGGCCGAGGGGCTGGCCTGCGGACAATGTGACAGCTGCCGCATCCGGAAAAAAGGATTTGCCGAAGCAAACGTTCCTGATCCCACCTGCTACGCCTGAGCGATCGCCTTGATCCTGTCCATAACCGGCGGATGTGAATAATGGAGCATCACATAAAAAGGATGCGGCGTCAGGTTGGACAGGTTGTCCCGACTGAGCCGCTTTAAAGCCGATACCATGAGTTCGGGTTTTTTCGTGGTCTCGACCGCGAAACGATCGGCCTCGTATTCATGGCGGCGGGAAACACAAAGAACGGCCAGGCCGACCACAAAATCAATCACCCCGTAAAGCAGGCTGAAAAAGACCAGGCCCGCGTATACCGACGGCTGATTCACAAAAAAGGCTTCAAAAAGGGGCGGCCAGGCGATGAACCAGGATAACAGGTAGAACATGACGCCGGCCTGTAAAATCGTCAATGCGGACATCTTCAGCAGGTGACGTTTTTTATAATGCCCGATTTCATGGGCCACAATCGCGACGATTTCATTCGGGGGGTGCTGGTCGATGAGGGTGTCAAACAGGACCAGGCGTTTTTTCTCACCCAGGCCGGCAAAAAAAGCGTTGGATTTGGCGCTTCGCCGGGAACCGTCCATAACGAACACATTGACCAGGGGAAACCGGTTTTCCCTGGCGTAAGACATAACCATCTCTTTTAACTCCCCTTCATCCAGAGGGACAAATCGGTTAAACAGGGGCATGATCCAGGCCGGTACAATGACCTGCATGACCAGCATAAAAGCGGAAAGCGCCATCCAGCAGCACAACCAGGCATGGCTGCCGGCATACTCAAAAAAAGCCAAGACACCGGCCAGCAGTGGCATACCCAGCACGATGGCCAGGCCGACCACTTTCAATCGGTCAAGAACAAACAGACGCGGCGTGGTTCGGTTGAACCCGTAGCGGCCTTCCACCACAAACGTTCCGTACCAGGAAAAGGGAAGGCTGATCATCCCCCCGGCAGCCAGCAGTATGCCAATATAAACAATACCCGACCAGATCGGGGAAAGCTCCCGGGCGCGAACCCATTCGTCCAGAAGCCCGAACCCGCCACACAACCAGAAAACAAGAAAAACAGCCAGGTCCACCAATGCCGAAAACCGCCCCAGACGGGTCTTGGAACGCAAATAGTTCTGAGATTCAGAATACTTATCAGATTCATAGACGCCCACAAAACTTTCCGGCAGTTCTTCGGAAAGGGCTGACAGATTCAGATGGTCCGCCAGCCAGTCAACCAGAAAATGAACCAGTACAGCAACCAGAATAAAAACAAAAATGATATTCATTTAAACACTTTTTAATCCCGGGCATTTTATACCGGCTCCCTCCGGCATGCCTGATTTACGGTTTTAATCCCCGGCATGATATGTGTTCATACCGATATTTGGCAATCGGGTTCCCATTTTTGTCATCCTATACAGTCGGCCCCGCCTTGTCAATTCAGACTTAAAATATATGTTTTTTAAGCAGGTTAAAACATCATGAAAAATTATATTGCCAAATGTCTCATCAAAACGAGACAAAAAAAATGAAATTGTATCAAAAAAGATTAATAGTAGCCCTGCGTTTAAATTCTATCTCAACAAAAAAAATATAAACATATCAAATATTTAAAATAAATAAACGGCTGCGGGGAAAACGGCACGGTTTTTGTATCTAGTTTCTATGTAGACCCGACGATGAACAGACATGTTGAAGTTTTGGTTGGGGGAGTTATCATGGCTGATTTAACCTGTCGGATTTGTTGATAACTTCAAGGACGAAAAGGAGGCGATCATGTTTTTTAAACAGATTCTGATGGATGATTCCGGCGCCCTTTCGTACATCATCGGGTGCCCGCGGGAAAAGACCGCCTGCGTTGTTAACCCCAAAAAAGATATCAGTGAATATCTGGATTCAGTTGCTGCCCACGGGATGAAAATTACAACGATTTTTGAAACCGCCGGTTATGCAAAAAACAAAAGCGGACAAAAAGAATTGTCTGCCCTGACCGGCGCGCCTGTGTATTTTCTTGAAAAAAAAGAAAAGCATGGCGGAAAGCTGGCTCAGGCCGGATCAACATTCGATTTTGGCGATGCTGAAATCCGTATTGTCAATTCACCACAATACAATGCCTTTTCGTCCTCTGTTCTTGTCATCGACCGTAAGAACCAGGACAAACCCTGGCTGGTCCTGACACGGCGCTGCCTGTATACCGACAACCTGTCTTCCGAACTTTCGGGCAAAGAACTGGCCAACCGGGTGATGGATTATGTTGATTTTTACGAGGCGGAATCAGGGGACGGGCTGACGGACAATCTCGCCTCGTTGAGCCGGAACATTTTCAATACCAGCCGAACGGAAATCGCAAAAATGTCGTTGCCGGCATAAGCGATCAAGCCGTTCATTATACAGGTCACGACAACACCTCTTGCGGCGTCGGGGCGAGTTTAAAAATATGCCCCGACGCTGTTCGTAAAATTTCGCTTGCCTTTTAAAGAAAAACATGACAGCTTGCCAATAGTTGTTGCTCAGCTTTCCAGATCTTTATCATAAATTTATACGAAACCTCACTTTCGCTGAAAGCATAAGGGACATCTGAAAACGGATCTTCAGAAAACCGTTTTCAAAATTTACAAGTGTCATCTTACCTGTCATTTTTTTGCGCGCCAGACACTTTATCATACAGACCGGCTTAACACCCGGGGTTGTTCAGAACATATATGAACCAGTCGAGACCGCTGAAGAAAGAGCATACGGTCTGTCGTCTTACAGAATTGAGACCTTATTTTAAAATATGAATATCGGTATTATTCATTACCATCTCAAACCGGGCGGTGTAACCACCGTTATTAACCAGCATATCCGGGCGACCCGGGATCAAAATGATTTCCTGATTATTACCGGTGAAAATCCGCCCGATGGCCAGGCACCGGCTTCCGTCTGTGTTATTCCCGAGATCGGTTATGATCACCGTGACGGCCGGCCGGCCTGCCAGGATCCGGAGGCAACCGCCGATGCCGTCATCAGCCGCCTGAAAGAAAGATGGGACCGGGGTTGTGATGTACTGCACATTCACAACCCCCTGCTGGCCAAAAACGCCCGGTTTTTAAAAACCATCAAAGCCCTGGCAGCCAAAGGCCAGCGCCTGCTGCTGCAGATACATGATTTTGCCGAAAACGGCCGGCCGGGAAGCTATTATGCGGATGAGACATATCCTGAGAATTGTCATCTGGCGGTTATCAACACCCGGGACAGGTATATTTTAATTGATGTCGGTGCCAGGCCCGAAGGGGTGCATTATATCGCCAATGCAGTCAGCACCTTGCCGGGACCCGAACAGATGCCGGATCCGGAAGCGGTCGTCCTTTATCCGGTTCGTGCCATCCGTCGTAAAAACATCGGCGAAGCCATATTGTTGTCCATGTTCTTTGAAAACAGGGAGGCCCTGGCGATTACGCTGCCGCCCAACAGCCCGGTCGACTTTCCACCTTACAACGGCTGGCGGTCTTTTTGCAAAGCCAACGGGATCAATGTCCTTTTTGAGGCCTCATCCCGGCACTCCTTCCCGGAATGGGTTGCCGCCTGCCGGGGAATGATTTCAACCAGCATTACGGAAGGATTCGGGTTCGCCTTTTTAGAGCCCTGGACGGCTGAAAAGCCATTGTCCGGCCGGAAACTCCCCGACCTGTGCGCGGATTTCGAAGCCGCCGGCATGGGGCTTGATCACCTCTACTCCCGACTGGCAGTGCCTTGTGAATGGCTGGACAGGCCGGTTTTAAAAGAAAAAATCCGTCGGGCCGTGGCCGCCGGCCACCACGCCTATGGCCTGCCGCCGGCCGGCAATACCATGGCGGACTTTCTGGCCCTGGCCGACCGGGAAACGATTGATTTCGGCATGCTGGATGAAACACTCCAGAAACAGGTCATTGCCCGGGTACTTAAGTCACCGGCGGACAGGCAGCGGTTGATCCTGGAAAACCCCTTTCTGGAACACTTCGGGCATTCGGTCAAACCGGAAGCAATCGCCCGTAACAACCGGGTGATCCGTGAAAAATTCAATGAAAAAAGGTGCGGTGAACAGTTGATGGCCGCCTACCGGCGGACTGTTGCCGAACCGGTTTCACACCGCCTTGACCAAAAACGATTGTTGTCCCGGTTTTTCAATCCCGATTATTTCAGCCTGCTTCAATGGGGAGAATATGAAAACGATTGACAGCCGCATCGCCGACCGTGTCGTGCCACTCACACCCCTTGATACCGGCCTTGAACCGAGCGGAATTCTGCCCGAAAAGCCTGACGCGTTTCTATTTGATGTGTACGGTACACTGCTGATCAGCGCCTCGGGAGACATTTCCGTCGGCAACGATGCCAAAACGCCTTTCCGTTCGCTGGCCGTGTTGCTGAACCAGTATTCCGTGCCCGGACAACCCGAAGACTTGTGCCGGTCGTTGCGAAAAGAGATTGTGGCCACCCACGAACGAATGAAAAAACAGGGAGTTGATTATCCTGAAGTTGAAATAGACCGCGTCTGGCAGGCTGTTCTGGGTACCGATGATCGGGATCTGGCAAGACAATTTGCGCTGGAATTTGAAATGGCCGTAAACCCGGTTTACCCGATGCCCGACGCGGCATCGATTTTAATCGCCCTTCGCAAAAAAAATATCCCGGCCGGTATTATTTCCAATGCCCAGTTTTATACCGGCCATTTATTTAAACTGTTTTTCGGCGACCTGCCCCAGGATTCATGGGCCGATCCGGAATTGATTTTTTATTCATTTGAACATGGACATGCCAAGCCCTCGGCTTACCTCTTTAAGCAGGCGGCCGACGTCCTCGGCAAAAAAAAGATCGCTATTTCAAAGACGCTGTATGTGGGTAATGATATGATTAAAGACATCGCCCCGGCAGCCGCCCTGGGCTTTAAAACCGCTCTTTTTGCCGGTGATGCCCGGTCTCTGCGACTGGGGAAAAAAAACCCGGGCGGTTCAGGCCCAAAACCCGACCTGGTGATAACGGCCCTTGATCAGCTGGCGCCTTATATATAAAACCATTGTAAAAATAAGGAAACATGATGTACTCGTAAAAGGTTAAACTTGGGATGAAAATAAACGGAATGCCAGACGATTTCTGGCAAAAATAAATTAATCATGATATGTTAATGATTAAATCACAAAATTATGGAGGCACAACCAATGAGTGAATTTTTAAAAAACCTGCGCAGTAATCAGGGCTATAACCAGAAACAGTACGATGCCAAATACAAGGGGCAGCAGCAAAATCGCAACAAGGGCGGCGGCGGCAAACAGCAACAGCAGCAGACAGCCGACATTCCGCCTTACTTGAAAGCGCTTTTTGATGACCTGGCCCCGGCCATCAAAAATTATCTGAATCAGGCGGCGGAAAGCCAGGCGCGGGTGGCGGCCGCCCATGAAAAAAACGCCCAGGCCATTGAAAAAATGATGGAAGCCCTGCCGGAACTGATCCAGCAGGCGCCCTTGAGAAGGGAACCGCGCAAAAGAAAAATCAGCGCCCGCAAGCAGGAACTGCTGGACCTGATCAAAAAGCTGCGTGATGAAAACATGACCTATGAAGAAGTCGCCGCCTACCTGGAAAAAAACAAAATACCCACATTTTCCGGGCGCGGTCGCTGGCACGCCCAGACCATTCACCGCCTGTACATGTATTATCCCTAATCATCTTCCTGTTTGCCATCCTGTTGACGCCACAAACCGGATCATGTGCTGTATGCGTTGCTGATACGGATACCCCATCGTTCATGCCAAAAAAAAGACTTTCCCGGACAAACGGTCCGGGAAAGTCTTCAAAGAAGGCATGTTTCTGTTGTTTATCAATTTAAAAGCGCATCCTGTATCCGCACTTGACGATTGACTCGGTGTTATCGTTTCGCATCGCCCCAACGCCCCTGCCATAAAGGGAAAACTGATACAGGGAAGTCGGATCGGTCATATCAAGACTGCTGCCGGCAGCGAT
Organism: Desulfosudaceae bacterium; assembly: GCA_963674745.2. GTDB lineage: Bacteria > Desulfobacterota > Desulfobacteria > Desulfobacterales > Desulfosudaceae > JBFMDX01. The sequence continues at coordinate 2,566,811 of CAXXDV010000003.1, forward strand.
ACCTTCGTACCGGACCAGAAAGCCGGCATTATTAACCCCACAGGTGTGGAAATCGCCGTAATCAGGAGCGCCATGATCACCGCGGAAATCACCCACATCGACATCATGAAAATCATAGTTTATATAATGTCTTACCCAGGTATCATCAGAGTCATCTATCAATAAATCGTTGGTCACATTGAAATCAGCCGTATAGTCATCCATGATCTGAACCGCCTGCCGCACAGCGGCTTCGGCCAGGTACAAGGACTGCCGGTAAATAGCGTGGTTGCGCGCAATGCTGCTTTCCACGACCGTGTCATTGATAGCGGTCAGGCCGGCAATGGTCAGTGTCACCATAACCATCAGCGCCAGGGCCATGACCGATCCTTGTTGATTCTTGATGGGTGAAATCATATTTTTCACGTTTCAACCTCCATCCCGTTAAATCGATGCTGATTTCAGACTAGTCAGCTCGATCATTTTGTCGCTGCTGTTTTCCCAATTCGCCTTAAGGCCTTTACCCCAGCGCACCCGAACGGTAATCCGTTTGATCAGACCGGGACCTCCGGTAGGGTTGGCTTTATAAACCGGCGTGCCATCAGGCATGTTTCCCAGATTGTCGTCAGCATCAAGATCCTCCACCCGCCAGGAAAGCGCAAAAATGTCATCAAACGCCGGATGAGTTGTAATATCATCGACACCGTCCTCGTCATAGTCCAACCCTGCGAATTCATCAGGGGTATGCCAGGCGCCGTCGTCATCCAGGGCCGCGTAGTCCAGGGGGTCCTCGAGATCGGCCTTGTCCGTGCCAAGGGCCAGCAGGCGCTCCATGTAATCGGAAGCATATTCCACAGCCATGGTATTCATCCTGGAAGAAGAGTTTCGCGTCACCGATGATGTCTGCATACCGGCCACGGCCAGCAGGCCTATGGAAAAAACGGCTAGGGCCAGCAGCACCTCAATCAGGCTGAATCCGGCATGGCCTTCCGGTTCACCATATTTTTTTTGCGATAAGGATCTTATCATCTATGTTCTCCTTGTTCCCTAACGCACCATGTTGCGGCACAAAACCGTCGTGGTCACCAGCTCGCGTCGGTACGCGTCATTATAGGGTCCCCAGTCATTTCCGCTCAGCGTCGTATAAACCTGTGTATCCGGGGCACCGGCAAAGGATGGATGTTCGGTCCGGACCAGGATCGATATACCGACCTGGCTGATATTGCCACGTTGGCTCGCGGCCGGGCTGGTCGTTCTTGTACCGTTAGCCAGTGTATAATAAAATTCCAGGGCCTCTACATCGTCGGCAATCAATTCATCCTCCCGGACCGCGTTGGCGTTATCGACTTCAATAAAGGCCCGGTGAATCTCGTTGCCCTGAAGACTGAAGCGGATGCACTCGACCTCTTCTATCTCATCCGTATCGCCGTCGCCGTTGTTGTCAATGCCGTCTTTTTCAAGGTCTTCATCCGTTTCACCGTCATCATCATTATCAACATTGTCTTCATTGCAGATCGGATCTCTAAAAGTGAATTCAAACACGGTCGAGGTGGCATTGGTTATCGTTCCGGCCGTGGGATCTGTGGGGTCATCCGAAAAACCGGCCATGACCATGTCCCGTTGCATAAAGTAAACACCGGCGCGGATATTCTGCTGCATCTGCACCGCCATCTTCTGGTTTTTGCTTGTCTGGCTTTGAGCATAAAAAGCGCTGACGATGAGACCGACAACAATCATACCGATGAAGATAGCGATTAACATTTCCACCATCGTAAAGCCGCGCTCTTTTCCTGTTGTTTGCTGGCGTAAACAATTCATTTATTGCACCCTTATATTCCCGGTGGCATCGACGACGATGTTGCTGACCCTCCCGCCGCCGGAGCCCAGGCGAAGGGTGACCGTGCCGTTATTAATCAAATCCTGTAAATTTCTCGCAAACCCCAGGTTATTGAAAATGGCGACATTACCTGATTCCGTGAAGTTCACGGCGGAAAAAACAACACCTTCCAAGGTTCGCTGTTGTCCGTTCAGTGTGTATGAATTGGTACCGGTGCTAAAGTTCACCCTCATCATCGTATTGCCCTTGATCGCCAGCGTTCGGGCTTTCTGGAGGTCGGAATAAACCTGGCGAGCGCCTTGGGACAGTATGGCATTGTTCCGCCAGCCGATAAAATTGGGCACGATTGCCGCCGAACTGATAGCAATGATGGCAATTACCACCATCATTTCTATCAAGGTAAAACCGGATTTTTTACACATGGATCTCTCCTGGAAAAATACCTTTTGAATTAATTCCATCCAAAAATCATGCCACCTTTTTCGAACAACTCACCAACTGCGATATTTAAAATCAACACATTGGAATATATATAAAAAAAGTCCTCACACCTTAAGCAATGATGTTTTATTGTTTTTTCATAATTTGTTTTTTTAAACCAAAGCCTAAAAAATTTTAATACCCGCTATAAAATTTTTTAGTACCTGGAAATCGACTTTTTTCTCAAAACGATGTTAAACAATGCATTATAGACTTTATTTAGCCGGCAGGAACCAGTATGATTACCCCATCCCGCAGCTTAAAAAAGAAACAGAAAACATTTATTTATACTAGATACCGCCTTTCGTTTTAGTGTAATAATTATCGACATATCCTGGCAGAGAAAAATCCGGACAAAGGCCCGGAAAACGATCGACTGCTTCGAGAAACTCATGCAAACCGAACCTCTTCAAAACATATTACACAAATGGCTGTCGCCGGTCAACGTCGAACTGCCCGAATTATATGTCGTTGGTGGCGCCGTGCGCGACCATCTCATGGCCAGGCCCATCCAGGATGTGGATCTGGCCTGCCGGGACGCCGCCGCTTTTGCCCGGAAAATCGCCGATTGCCAGGTTTTTCCGGCTGCGGTGGTACCGTTTACACGGGATCAACGGGCCCCCTGTTATCGAGTGGTCAACCGCGGCAACCCGGACGATCATATCGATGTGGTCAACCTGAGAGGCGCTGACATCGAGACCGATCTGGCGTTGCGGGATTTTACCGTCAACGCCCTGGCCATTCGTATTGCCCCCCGGGGCCGGATGACGCAGGTATTGGATTGTCTCGGCGGCCGAAAAGACATTAAAAACCGCATGATCCGTGTTTGCGCGGACACGGCTTTTACCGACGATCCCTTGCGTATCTTACGGGCGGCACGCCTGGCTGCCCTGCTCGACTTTGACATTACGGCCGATACAATTCAAATGATGAAAGAAAACACGGGCCGACTGGTTGATGTGGCCGCCGAACGGATCACCGCCGAGTTGATGACGTTGCTGAACTGTAGGAACAGCCTGCCCTGGGTCCGGCTGCTGGACGAAACCGGCGCCTTGTCCTTGATCCTGCCGGAAATATCGGCCGCCAAAGGATGCCAACAAAACGGCTATCATCATCTGGATGTGTGGGAACATTCCCTGGAAACGCTCTCTGCCTGTGACACCATGGCAGACAACCCTTCGTCTTTTTTCGAAAACGCCGGTGAAGTTATTCGGGATATGCTTAGCCGTAAAGACAACCTGGCACTGATGAAACTGGCCGCCCTGCTTCACGATGTCGGCAAACCACGGGTAAAACGATTCGACCCGGACAGGGGCCGGATGACCTTTCACGGCCATGCCCGGCGAGGCGCAGTCATGGCGGCCGATACGGCCGTTCGGCTTCGCCTGTCAACCGCTCACAAGGACCTGTTGACCCTGCTGATCGGCCATCACATGCGGCCGGTCATCCTTTCCCAACCGGACGTCAAAAAAGCCACCGTCGTCAAGTGGTTTCGCGAGATCGGGGATGCCGCCCTGCTGGTCATGATGCTGGCGGTGGCCGATGTGACCGCCAAGTCCGGTGAGAAACTGACCCAGGCCGCCAAGGACCGGTTTTTCAACTGGGTTCGGCAGACGACCGTTTATTATCTGGAAGACCTGAAAAACACCCTGGCGCAACCCAACCTGGTCAACGGGCACGATCTTATCCATCTGGGGCTGTCCCCCGGCCCGGCCCTGGGCAAAACGCTGGCGGAAATTCGTAAAAAACAGGACCTGGGGGAAATCGCCGACCGGGACAAAGGGTTAGAACTGGCCAAAAAACTGATCGAATCGAGGTTCGGGGGGTGAGGTTCGGGGTTCAAGGTTCAAGGTTCAAGGTTCGGGGTTGTAGGGGCGACCCGCGGTCGCCCGATAAAAAATGCTCAGCCCGCAACAACTTGTTTTAAAAACTTTTCTCCACCCACAGACCACAAGAAGAAAAAAGCTTGACGAACCCTTCTTAATCGTATAGTTTAATTAATCAGTTAATTAAACTATACGATTAACTGCATGGGAGGCAAAATGACCGAAGCGGAAACACCTCAAAAAATCATCGCGGCGGCAACAACCGTTTTTTCACGGGAAGGATTCAAGGGCGCCCGCATGCAGCAGATCGCCAAACAGGCGAATGTCAACCAGGCCCTGTTGCATTATTATTTCAACTCCAAGGAAAACCTGTACGAAGAAGTCCTGTTCCGTTTTTTTGCCAAAATAATTGAACAGCTGGCCCATCATTTCCAGTCCCCCCCCTCGCCGGAAGCGGCGCTTTCCAATTTTATCCATGCTTACATGGATATTTTAAAAGACAACCCCGAGCTGCCCCGCCTGATGGTTTCCGAGATGCTCGACGGCGGCAGCCATATCATCGCCACCGCCGACCGGATTTTTTCCCAGACAGGAGTAACGCCGCCCGATTTAATCGCGCCGTTTATTGAAAAAACCGCGGCCGAAGGCCTGATCAGACCGGTCGATGCCCGGCAGACCGCCATCAGCGTGCTGGGCATGTGTATCTTCTATTTTATAGCCAAACCGCTTCTGGACCATGTCTGGGGTGAACCGACCGATGAAGATAATTTTTTTGAAGAACGAAAAGCAGCCATTATGGATCTGGTGCTTCATGGATTGAAAATAGAAAAAGAGGCGATATCGTGAAAAGATTAAAAGGGGTGTTAAGAATCGTTATAATCGATCGCATTTGGCGGACATCAACGATTTGCCTGCTCTTGGTGGCAATCTTCCGCCTGCCGGCATTGGCAGAGCCGTTAACCTTGACCCGATGCCTGGACATCGCCGCCGACAAAAACCCGGACATCGCCCGGGCAGAAGCGGCAAAAAACGAAGCCGAACTGAGGCTTAAAAAAGCCGAAGCCGGATATTACCCGGAACTGGCCGTCGATGTCCTGTCCGGCTACAAATCCAGGGTCAATACCACCGAGCAGGACGATATAACAATTCCCGTCTCACCGGACACGCCGCCACTGACCATACCCGGACCGTCTTTTGACCTGGGGGACAAAAAACAACATGACATGGCCCTGATACTGCGCCAGCCGATTTACACCGGCGGCCGGGTAACAAACGGCATACGCCTGTCCGAAGCGGCCCTGGCCACGGCCGAAAGCCGGGAGGAACTACAGAAGCGGGATATCCGCCATAACGTCATCAACGCCTTTTACCAGCTGGCCATGGCCCAAGCGTTTGAAAAAATCGCCCGGGCTTCAAAAAAACAGATCGACAGTCATCTTGCCGATGCGCAGAACCTGCTATCACAGGGAATGATCATCAAAAGCGACCTTTTCCCCATCAAGATCCGGCAACTGGAAACAGATTTAAACGTCGTCGAGGCTGAAAATGCCATCGCCAGGGCCAAAGCCTCCCTGGCCGCGGTCATGGGGCTGTCACCGGAAGCGCCCATAGATATCCTGGTCGATTGGGAACAGCATCCTCCCTGGCCTGTCCCGGAAACAATAAAGTCCGGCCAAATAAAACGAGCAGAACAGAAAATCGCCGGTCAACAGATTAAAATGGCCGCGGCCGAGGAGGACATCGCCCGGGGCACCCGGCTGCCCTCTATCGGTTTGACAGCCTCAACCCATTATGGATGGCCGGGTTTTATCAGTAACGATCCCGGTTGGGATACCTGGTGGCAGGCAGGCGTAAATATCACCTGGCCTGTTTTTGACATGGGCCGGCGCCGCCATGAACAAATGGCCGCCAAAGAAAAAATCAGGCGTCTGGACAAGGCGGCCCAAGCGCTGGACCGCCAGATCGAACTGGACCGGATCAACTGCCGGCTGGCTTATGAGGAAACCTGCCGGAAGCGGATCATCAACGAAGAAAAGGTTGAATCCGCCCGGGAAAATTACCAGACCAAATCCGACAACTTCAGGGTGGGCATGGCCTCGGGAACAGATTACCTGGACGCGCATACCGAACTGATGACCGCCGAAACCGACCTGTCCATTGCCACCGTCCGGGCCCGGGTGGCCTGGGCGGACTATCTTCGGGCCATGGGGCTGGATTTAAAGCAGTCAACCGGAACCTGCATCAAAGAGGGAGAAGCTAAATGAGAATAAAAAATTACATCAACATCGGGCTGATGGTTTTTTTAATGACCGGGCTCTGCGCCTGCCGGAATAATCAAGCCCCGGGATTCGCCGGTTCCGGTACGCTGGAAGCCACGGAGGTGAGCGTCAGCGCTCTGGGCACAGGCACCGTGCTGACCATGACCCGGGAAGAAGGCCAATCCGTAGCCGAAGGTGATGTTCTGGCCGCCATTGATGTGGAAAAGCTTGTCCTGCAGCGAGCCCAGCTGGCGGCCAGCCTGCAGGAAATCGAAGCCAACCGGATCGGAGCCGAAGCGACCATTGCCCAGGCGGAAGAAAACTTCGAAAACACCCGGGGCCGGTACGACCGGACCAAAGAGCTCCATGCCCGGGGTTCGGCCACCCAGCAGCAATTTGACGACATTTCCACCCGGCTGGGCGTCGACCGCAACCAGCTGGCCGCGGCCAGGGCGCAAAGCCCCATCCTGGACGCCAGACAGGCCCAGACCGAAGCAGCCATGGCGGTTATCGACCGGCAGATTGCTGATGGCACCATCATTGCCCCCCTGCCGGGCATGGTGGTGGAAAAATATGTCGAACCCGGCGAAGTCGTGACCGCCGGTCAGAAGGTTTACAAAATCGTTGACCTGGAAAATTTCTGGCTGAATATCTATATGGCGGAAACCGACCTGGGAGAAATCACCACCGGGCAAGCGGTTTTTGTCCGGGTTGACGCCATCAACACACCCCTTGCCGGCCGGATCGCCTGGACATCGCCGGAAGCGGAATTCACCCCCAAAAACGTGCAGACCAGACAAGCCCGTTCGGAACTGGTTTATGCCGTCAAGGTCATGCTTGATGAAAACCGGCCGGAACTGAAAATCGGCATGCCGGCCGAAGTCTACCTGACAGATCAGGACAGCTGATGAACACCACGGCGGTTTCCATAAAGGATTTATACAAGCAGTACGGCGATACAACGGCGCTGAACACGATCAGCCTTGAAGTGGCACCGGCGGAGATGTTCGGGCTGATCGGACCGGATGGTGCCGGTAAAACCACCCTGATCCGGATTCTGTGTTCGCTGATGGACCCGGACGCCGGGGAATGTCGCTTGCTCGACATCTCCGTAGCCCGGCACCCGGATAAAATCCGCCGCATGATCGGTTATATGCCGCAACGGTTCTCTCTTTATCCCGACCTGACGGTCGAAGAGAACCTGCGTTTTTTCGCCGGTCTGTTCCGGGTGCCGAGAAACGAACGCCGTCAGCGGGCCGGTGAACTGCTGGAATTCAGCCGCCTGACGCCTTTTGTCAAACGTCGGGCCGGGCAGCTTTCCGGCGGCATGAAGCAGAAACTGGCCCTGTCCTGCGCCCTGATCCACACCCCCCAAATTTTGATCCTGGATGAACCGACCACCGGTGTCGACCCGGTTTCCCGCCGGGAATTCTGGGAAATCCTGTCAAAACTCAAAACCGACGGCGTGACCATCCTGGTTTCCACGCCTTACATGGACGAGGCCGAACTGTGTGACCGCATCGCCCTGATGCACAAAGGCGAGGTATTGACCACCGGCCGGGCCGAAGACATTGCCGCCGGTTTTCCCGGCACTGTTTTTGCCGTGGCCGGCCGGGACATGACCGGCCTGGCAGCCTGGTTTAAACGACGGCTCAGCCCTGAACAGGTCCGCATCCTGGGTGACCGCGTCCAGGTCAACCTGTTTGAAAATGCCGGCCAGAATATGGACGACCTGCGCCGGAACGCGACGGATGACGGTCTTTTCATTGAATCAGTCGAAACCCGGCCGCCGGCCTTAGAAGACGCCTTTATCGCCATGATTGCCGAACAGGAAAGGGATCATTATGCACCGGCCTGACCATCAACAGCCCTTACCGACCGAATATGCCGTAACGGTCCGCAACCTGACCCGACGGTTCGGTGATTTCGTGGCTGTCGACGATATCTCCTTTGATGTCCGAAAAGGGGAAATATTCGGCTTTCTCGGTGCCAACGGGGCCGGCAAAACCACCACCATCAAAATGCTGACCGGCCTGCTGCGACCTTCGTCCGGCCGGGGTACCGTGGGGGGCCTGGACATCATCCGCGGCCATAACGCCATTAAAACCCGTATCGGCTACATGTCCCAGAAATTTTCCCTGTATGAAGACCTGAAGGTGGAAGAAAACCTCTTTTTCTTCGGCGGCATATACGGACTGGACCGTGAAGCCATCAACACCCGGATGAAGGAACTGGACACCATTCTGCACCTGTCCGAGATCCGCAAACGCCGCACCGACTCCCTGCCACTGGGATACAAACAGCGCCTGGCCCTGGCCTGCGCCATTCTGCACCGGCCGCCCATCCTGTTTCTGGACGAGCCCACCGGCGGAGTGGATCCCATTGCCCGGCGGTACTTCTGGGACCTCATCTCCGCCATGACCGCCGAAGGCAGGACCGTTTTCGTGACCACGCACTATATGGATGAAGCCGAATACTGCCACCGGCTGTCCATCATGTATAAAGGCCGGATCGTCGAGATCGACTCCCCGGCCGCCATCAAACAGAAATACAACCTGCCATCCATTCAGGATGCCTTTATTCATCTGGTGGACCGGTGATGATCAAATCCCTTTTTATACATCTGGCCGTAAAAGAGTTCATCCACATTCGCAGAGACCCGCGTTCCCTGCTGATCCTGCTGTTGATGCCCCTGTTCATGATGTTTGTCTTCGGCTATGCCATCAACATGGATTTAAAGCACATCCGCCTGGGTGTATGCGATCTGAACCGCACCCCGGTCAGCCGCGACCTGATCCAGACCCTGGTCGCCTCCCCTTACTTTGACGTGATCCAACGTTTTGACGATCCCCGCCTGACCGAAGGCCTGTTTCGCCAGCGGCTGGTCCGGGCGGCGGTGATCATCCCGGCCGACTTTGCCCGCCGCCTGGCCGGGTCACAGGGCGCCACGATCGGTGTCATCACTGACGGCACGGACGCCAACAGCGCCACCCTGACCCAGAACTACCTGGAAAGCCTTTTTTTAAGCCGGTCACTGTCCGGAGACGGCATGGGCCTGCCCATCCATATCAAAACCCGGATATTCTATAACCCGGACATGGAATCAGCCCATTTTGTCGTACCCGGTATCGTGGCCCTGCTGCTGATCATGATCGGCGCCCTGCTGACCTCGGTCACCATTGCCCGGGAAAAAGAAACCGGCACCATGGAGCAGATCCTGGTCAGCCCCATCCGGCCCTACGAGGTCATCCTGGGCAAAGCCCTGCCCTACCTGGTCCTGGCCTTTGCCATCGCCGTCTTTATCATTGTCTTCGGCCATCTCTGGTTTGCGGTACCCATGCTGGGGTCATGGACCTGGCTGATGCTGTTCTGCCTGCTGTACCTGTTCACGGCCCTGACCATCGGATTGCTGATTTCGACCCTGGTTTCGACCCAGCAGGTGGCCATGATGCTGTCTTTGGTGGCCACCCTGCTGCCGTCGGTCATGCTCTCCGGGTTCATTTTTCCCATAGCGTCCATGCCGCGGCCGCTGCAGGTGGTGTCCCAGATTATACCGGCCACCCATTTTCTGAAAATCATCCGGGGTATCATGCTCAAAGGCAACGGCCCCCTGGAGTTGTGGCCGTCGATCGCTGCCCTGACGGCGGTGGGCCTGTTTTTTATCACCCTGGCCATCTGGCGATTTCAACTCAAACTCAAATAAAGGCAACCGCCAATGAAACGTGTCTGGCATCTGGTCAAAAAAGAACTCTGGCAGGTCACCCGGGATCCCAACATGCTGCGGGTCATTTTTGTGGTGCCCATGATTCAGTTGCTGGTACTGGGGTATGCCATTACCACCGACATCAAAAACCTGGACATCCTGATCTGTGACCAGGACGATTCAGCTGTCAGCCGGAACCTGGTGGAACGGTTTTCCCATAACGAATATCTGACCGTCAAACCCCTGCCATGCCGGGCGGGACAGATTGAACAGCACATCTTTCGCGGAGACGTCCTGCTGGCCCTGGTCATTCCCGAACATTTCGGCCGGGACCTGGAAAACCGGGAGAGCCCTGAAATCCAAATCCTGCTCGACGGCCAGAATTCCAACACCACCGCCGTGGCCCTGGGTTACTGCAATCGTATCCTGCTGGAGTTCGTGCGGGACAACCTGGCAGCAGCTGCCGGGCGTAACCCGCGACTGGCCCGGTCCATCCGGTTCATCGAACCGGTCAGCCGAACCTGGTACAACCCGGAACTGAAAAGCGTCTACTACATGATTCCCGGCATTATTTCCATCCTGCTGACCATTATTACCATGCTGCTGACCGGCCTGGCCATTGTCAAAGAACGGGAAATCGGCACCCTGGATCAACTGCTGGTAACACCGCTTTCCTCCTGGCAGATCATCGCCGGCAAAACCATTCCCTTTGCTTTTCTGGGCTTTCTGGAAATGGGCTTTGCCATGACCTTCGGCGTGCTCTGGTTCAAGGTTCCCATTGTCGGCAGCCTGCCCCTGCTGGCCGTGCTGGCGGCGGTATTTATTCTGACCACCCTGGGACTGGGTATTTTTGTATCCACCATGGTAGACACCCAGCAGCAGGCCCTGTTCATGGCCTGGTTTTTCCTGGTCTCTTTTGTCCTGCTGTCCGGTTTCTTTTATCCCATCGAAAACATGCCCGGCTGGGTCCAGGTCATTACCTACATCAATCCACTGCGGTATTTCATTGAAATTTTAAGAGAACTCTTCTTAAAGGGGGCGGGTTTGTCGGTCCTCTGGCCGGAGCTGCTGTCACTACTGACCATCGGCGTCTCTATTTTCACCCTGGCCACGGTTCGTTTTGCACGACGCGCCGCCGCCTGATAAGGGCAAGGGTTCAAGGGATCGAGTCCCAAAAGGGTATTTTTCTGATAATGTAAAAACATAAAGGGCGTTCCCAACTTACAACTTACGCATGGTTTTTTTATCAAAGATCTTTTAGAGTCCTCTTGTTCTTCGAACACTGACAACAAGTTGTCAGTGCCATCCCGTCAGTGCATGCCCCATCCACAGTGCAAATTGCCCCGGCCTCGGGTGGCCCCGGGAACTTGTTCCCGGGGTGCGAAGCACAGGAGCATTGTCTGTTTAATTATCACATGGCTGTTGGGCAAAAAACCGTCACCCACTAACACACAAAGAAACCGAAGAAACGCATAAAAGCATAGACATCCCCAGTAATTTCGCGTTAATTTCTTGCACCTTTCGCTTCTTAGAAATAAATCAGTTATTCAACAGGGTATTGAAGAAACATCCGCCGCCGCCACCGCCGCCCGAAGATTTGGGGGCAGCGTCTCCTCCCGGCCCTGACGGATCGACAATAATCCCGTTGACGGTATTGTCCACATCGCCGGTGCCACCGTCGGTAATGGTCATGGTCATGGACATCCGGTCGGCGCTGAAAGTGACTTCCGTTGAGAAATCATACCAGCCGTTGATGATATCGTACTTATACCAACGCATATTTGCGGGAACGGCATCAGTAAAGTAAACCGTAATGGTTGCCGTATCACCGGGTTGGGACAGGCGGACGCGGAAATTCAGCAGGTCCGCCGGCAGGTAAGCGGGTTGGCCATCAGAATTATCCAGGTCCGTTGGATCGATCAACTCCAGCATTTCAAACAAGCCGCCCCCTTCGACCGAAATACCCGAATAATAACCGGACAGTGCGATATAGGTATCCTGAATATCCGCCGTCCCGGGCAAGGTGGTAAAAGAAAACGTCTCGGACCACGCTGAAGGCAGGCCGTTTTCATCATAGAACCGGACCCGGCGATAGTAGACCGAATCCGGCTTCAGAACGCCGGCCGGCATCTGAAGATATGTCAAACAGAAATCTCCGATGGCTTCATAGGTCAGCGGTTCAAAATCAGGTGAGGTGCTGAACTGCCACTGGGAGGAGGCATGACCGAGTCCTTCCGGATGGGTATAATCCTCAGTGGTGCAGATAGCCGTCAGGCTGACGTTCCCGGCCTGATTTCCAGGTGACTCATGAATCGGCTGGTCCGGCCCCTCCTGTCCGTTGGGGGTCGGGTCGCTGTTATCGCCGATACCGTCGCCATCAGAATCCTGCCACTCGTTCGGATCATCGGGGAACACATCCAGGCAATCGCCGGTGCCGTCGCCGTCCCTGTCCGCTATATTAAAGACGGCCGTGACCGACATATCCTGATCCAGTTCGACGGTGCAGTCACCGGTACCGGTGCAGGCGCCGCCCCACCCGGCAAACGTGCTGCAGAGGTCGGGTTCGGCACTGAGCTGAACCGTTGAGCCGTCATCAAACGCTCCGCTGCAGGTACTGCCGCAGTCGATCCCGGCGGGCGTGCTGGTGACCCAGCCGCTGCCGTCACCGGTTGTGGACACGACCAGTTGCCTTGTAATCGTCGGCAAGGCAGAAGTCGACGTCGTAAAATACTTATCGGCGCCATAGGCCGTACCGCCCAGGTTTGTGGCATATGCCCGGTAATGATAAATAGTTCCGGGTGAAAGGTTGTATAGAGCGCCGGTAAAAGAACCGGTGGTTGTGGCGGCACCGGACTCGGTTCGATCGCCCGCGATGGTGGGATCGGCTGTAAGCCCCCAGCAAATCCCGTGCTGAGTGGGATCAGGATCGCCAAGATCCGTAATATTGCCATAGACGATGGCGGATGTCTGGCCAACCACGGCGGTCGCGCCCGTGGTTACCGTTGGCAATACGCCGACGGTTACCGTATCCGTGGCCGTATTATTGGTTTCATCAATTTCCGGCACACGATTGTCGGGATCCACAGTGCAATTACCGCCGGATCTGGGGTTGACAAAGGTCCCCGTTGCCGTGGGCGTGGCCGTAAATTCCAGGTCCAGCCGGCCTGTTTCAGCGCCGAAACTAATCGGACCACCAATGGCCCTAACCTGCAAGTCGTTTGAAACAATGTCGGCGAGAATAGTTCCCGCCCAGATAATGTTCGTTTCGTAAGCAATGCTGACGGCCGAATAATTAATATTCGCATCCGGCAGGCTATCGATCAGAAGCACCTCATCGGTGTGAAAATGGGCATCGGCGGTGCCGGTATTGGTGATACTCAATGTCCAGGTCCAGCTATCTCCGAGTTCGACGGCGTCGGAAACGTCGTTGGTCTTGGTCACCGTCAGTTCCGGCTGGACGCCGGTTCCTTTAACGTCAAACGTATACGGATTTTCATCGGCATCTTCACTGGCGATACTGATGGTGGCCGTGCGTTCACCCAGGTCCGCCGGGGTAAATTCAACCTCAAACGTGGTGGTTGCACCCGGGAGTATGGGTGACACCGGCGGCGTGGTCACCACGAATTCGGCACTGTGTGTACCGGAAACCGCCACCATCGGCGTTCCGGTCAAATACAAGGGGCCGGCGCCGGCGGCGTTTTCTATGGTAAAGGTGCGTGTGGCAACACCGCCCAGAAGCAGGACGTTGCTAAAGTCGGTGTGGTCGTTTAAATCCGGGGTGTCGTCGCCGTCGACAATTTCCAGTCCATTGCCCTGAACACTTATCTCCGGCAGGGCGTTGGTGGTAAAGGTCATGTCAGCGCCGTTGACGACCCCGCCCAGGTTATCGCCTTTCACCCGGTAGTGGTAGGTGGTGCCGGGCGTCAGTCCGGTCAGCGTGAAGCTGGCGGCCGTATCCGTGAGGCCCGTAACCGGGCTCGGGGCCGCCGTGACCGTGGTGCCGTAAGCGACGGTTTCCCCGTATTCAAAGGCGACGGTGGTGTCGGCGTTGTTGGCATTGACCGTACCGTTCAACGTGGCCGTGGTTGCAAGAACAGTTGTGGCCGCATTAGTCGTAACGGTCGGCGGCGCGGCTGCCGTGGTAAACGTCATGTCCGCACCGTTGGTGGTGCCGCCCGGGTTAACGCCCACCACCCGGTAGTGATAGGTGGTGTTGGGTGTCAGGCCGGTCAGCGCGGAACTGACGGCCGTATCCGTAATGCCCGTAACCGGGCTCTGGTCCGCCGTCACCGTGGTGCCGTAAACGGACGTCAGGCCGTATTCAAAGGTGACGGTGGTGCTGGCATTGTTGGCGTTGACCGTGCCGTTTAACGTCGCCGTGGTGGTGCCGATGCCGGTGGCCGCGCTGGTGGTGACCACGGGGGGCACCGGAAGGGTGGTAAACGTCATATCCCCGCCGTTGGTGGTGCCGGCCCCATTGACCCCGACTACCCGGTAATGATAGAGGGTGTTGGGTGTCAGGCCGGTCAGCGCATAACTGACGGCCGTGGCCGTATTGCCCGTGACCGGGCTTTCGGCCGCGGTTACCGTGGTGCCGTAGGCAACGGTTTCGCCGTATTCAAATGTTACGGTGGTGCTGTTATTATAGGCATTGACCGTGCCGTTTACGGTTGTTGTGGTGGTGCCGACACCCGTGGCCGCATTGGTCGTGGCGGCAGGCGGCGCGGCTACCGTGGTAAAGGTCATGTCGGCGCCATTGGACGTGCCGCCCGAATTCACCCCGACCACCCGGTAATGATAGGTGGTGTTGGGGATAAGACCTGTCAGCATGTAGCTGACGGGCGTATCCGTGTTGCCCGTAACCGGGCTCTGGTCCGCCGTCACCGTGGTACCGTAAGAGGCGTCCGTGCCGTATTCAAAGGTGACGGTCGTGCTGGGATTGTTCGCGTTGACCGTACCGTTTACGGTCGCCGTGGTGGTGGTGATGCCCGTGGCCGCGTTGGTGGTGACCGTGGGCGGCGTGTCATTGTCCAGGATCGTGGCCGTGTAAACCGTGGTAGCACCCTGAGTCGCGTTGGTCGGAGCGCCCATGGTGACAGCCACTGTTTCATCGCTTTCCATTGTGCCATCATCGACAACTGTGATGGTCATCGTTTGCGTCGTGGACCCGGCCGCAATGGTGATCGGGCTGGCCGTAATCGTATAGTCTGTTCCACCGCCCGTAGCATCGCCGCCGGTGGTAAATGGAACGGTCACCGCAAGGCCCGATACGGCCGAAAGCTGGGCCGTTATGGTCAGGGGGCCGCCATTTTCGGCAACAGACTGGCCGGCGGAGGTAAACGTTACCGTCGGCGGGGCGTCATTGTCGGCAATGGTGGCGGTATGGACCGTGGTCGCGCCCTGGCTGGCGTTGGTGGGCGTACCCATGGTCACCATGACGGTCTCATTATTTTCATCCAGGGCATCGTCGGTAACCGTAATGGTTATCGTCTGGATGGTGGACCCGGCCGCGATGGTTATGGGACTGGCGGTAATCGAATAGTCCGCGCCCGTGGCCGTACCGCCGACAGTATAGGGCACGGTCACCGGCAGACCCGATGCGGCTGAAAGCTGGGCCGTTATGGTCATGGTACCGGTGTTCTCAGCACCGGACTGAGCGGCGGAGGTAAACGACACCGTCGGCGGATCGTCATTGTCGCTGATGGTGGCGGTATGAACCGTTGTCGCGCCCTGGCTGGCGTTGGTGGGCGTACCCATGGTCACCACAACCGTCTCATTATCTTCATCCAGAGTGTCGTCATTCACCGTGATGGTGATGGTCTGGGTCGTGAACCCGGCCGCGATGGTTATCGGACTGGCCGTAATCCCATAGTCCGTTCCTCCGCCCGTGGCCGTACCGCCCACGGTAAAAGGAACGGTCACCGCAAGGCCCGATGGGGCCGAAAGCTGGGCCGTTACGGTCATGGTGCCGGCGCCCTCAGCGCCGCTCTGACTCGCGGACGTAAACGACACCGAAGGTGTGGGATCATCGTCCGTGATGGTGGCGGTATGGACCGTGGTGGCGCCCTGGGTGGCGTTGGTGGGCGTGCCCATGGTTACAATGACGGTCTCGCTGTTCTCGTCCAGGACGTCGTCATTCACCGTGATGGTAATCGTCCGGGTCGTGGCCCCGGCCGCAATGGTGATTGGACTGGCCGTAATCGAATAGTCGGTTCCCCCGCCCGTAGCTGTTCCGCCCACGGTAAAGGGCACGGTCACAATATCACTGGAGGTTGTCGACAGTTCGGCGGTAATGGTCATGGTGCCGACATCTTCCGCCCCGGTCTGGCTGGCGGCGGTAAAAGAAACGGCCGGCAGCAGGGAGGAAAGCGTGACAATGGGTGACGTCGGTGTCCCCGACCAGCCGGTTTCCGGCGGTGTGGCGCTGTCGGTCAGGTTGCGGTAAAGCTGACACCAGGTAATATCTGTTTCCGTGATCACCCATTTATTGGTACAGCCGCGATAACCCAGAAAATAATAATCCTTTTTATAATATTTCCTGCCGTTATAAAGACCGCCGACAACATCGATATACAGTCCATTTACATCGGCATTGGGGGCATCGGAAACCAGGTAGCAGACCGGGTCAAAATTGATGCCAAAATCATTTCGCGTGGCCTGATATACCGCGGAAGCATTGCCCCCTGAAAAGGCGCTGTTCTGAAAAGCAAATGTCAGGTTGGTGACGTCATCCCCGTCGGCATGGTTCGTTGCTGCACCGGTCAGGGTGACGGACAGTTCCGTATCGCTGATCCGTTCGGCCACGGCCGTCAGGCCGGCCGGCAGGTTGGTGACGACCAGTTTTCCGGCAGCGACAAAATCATCGCCGTTGCTGCCGGTAAAGATTTCTCCCTGGTAATTATTATGGGTGATGATCATCACCGGTTTGTTGTGAATGGACCCGTCATTGGCCACGCCTTCTAAAAAGACGGTTTTGCTGTAAGCCAGCGCGGGTGCGGCCGGAAGGACCGTGGGATACGGATATTCTCCGTTGCCGCCCCAGTTCCGCCAGTTGGTTTGCGGCGGCAGGTCGGCGGCCGAGTTATTGTAATAATAAGCGGTATTCCAGGTTGTATCCGGCCCGATCCGCCAGTTTGATTGGAGATTATACGTACCCCAGTATAGGACCTCGCCGGTCCCGAAATCGGTAAAAATCAGCTTGCCGTTGTAGACACCGCTTAAGCCGTAAATGCCGTTGGCCGCATCGGTCCCGGCATTAATGGCCATATATTCCCGGTAAAAATAGATGCTCAGGTCGTTTTTGGTGGAATTAAACACCCCGGCCGCTGTCGACAGAGTAAAAGCGCTGTCCTGGAAGGTAAAGGTGACATTGCTGACATCGTCCGCCGTGGTATGGCTCGCTGCATTACCGGTAAAGGTTACGCTGAGTTCGACATTGCTGACGCGTTCGGCCACTGCCGTCAACCCGGCTGGCAGATTGGTCACCACCAGCTTGCCGTCGGCCACAAAATCGTCGCCGTTGCTGCCGGAAAACTCGTCTCCTCCGCTGTTGTTGTGGGTAATGATCAGCGGCGTAGTATTGTTAATGCTGCCGTCATCGGCGGCAGCCTCGGCGAACAGGTCCACGCTGTAGCTGACGGACGCTTCGGCTCTCATAACCGTAGGGCCCGGGGCCACCCCCGGACTTTCGGCCTGGACCCAGCCGGTTTCAGGCGGAAGCGTATCTGTGTTGGCGGCCCTGAAAAGCGGGCAATAATTGTTGGCAATAACGCCATCAACAATCACCCAGTCCTGGGGACATAATTTCCAGTACATCGTAAACAATCTGTCGGCAGTTACAAAATAAAGCCGGCTGTTTTCGGTGCCGTCATCATAATAGATCCCATCGACCGCTGCCGTTCCGGCTCCGGAAACCACATATGCCACCGGATCAAAATTGATTTTAAAACCGGTTTTTGAATAGCTGTAAACCGCCGACGCGCTGCCGCCGGAAAAGGCACTGTCTTGGAATACGAAGCTTATATTTGTCACATCCGTTGTATGATTCGTTGCCGTGCCGGTAATGGTCACGCTGAGTTGCGTGTCGCTGATACGCTGGGCAACCGCAGCCAGGTTGGCCGGCAGGTTGTTGACGATCAGTTTTCCATCGGCCACGAAATTATCGGCGTTAATGCCGGTAAAAATTTCCCCGTTATAGTTGTTCAGGGTAATGATCAGCGGATCACCATTATCGATAACGCCGGCGGCAGCCTCGATGAAAATGACCCTGCTATAATCCAGGGCCGGTCGTGCCGAAAGAACGGTGGGGACCGGAAAAAAACCAGCGGGACACCTGTACCAGGGTGTTGAAGGGGGATTATCGGCACTGGAGTAGGCACTGTTATAATACCGGTTACTATAGACAGTATCCGGACCTATAATCCACCTTGAATAGCTGCCGTTGCTATCCCACCAGATTGTCTCTCCTGTCCCGCTTTTGGTAAACTTCTTCTTACCGTTAAAAGAGCCGTCAAGCCCGTAAATGCCTTTTGCGCTTCCCAGCCCCGCATTCACGACAATGTATTCATAGTAAAAGTTTATCTTCAGGTCGCTTTTGGTGGAACGATACACCACCGAAGCATCTCCGCCGGAAAAGGCACTGTCCTGGAAGACAAAGGTCAGGTTGCTGACATTATCACCTGTGGTATGGTTCGTTGCCGCGCCGGTCAAGGTGACGCTGATTTCGGTGGCGCTGGTGCGTTCGGCCACAACGGTCAGGCCGGCCGGAAGATTGCTCACCACCAGTTTGCCGGCGGCCACGAAATCATCACCGTTGGTGCCCGTAAACGTGGCTCCCGCCCAGTTATTATGGGTGATGATCAGGGGCGTTGTGTTATTTATCGTTCCATCGTCTGCTGATGCTTCTGTAAAAAGATCGCAACTGTAACTCAAGGCAGGTTCCGCCCGGGTAATGGTGGGAGCCGGGTTTGCGCCTCCAGCCCGTTCCCAGCCTGTTTCCGGCGGATCGTTTTCCTGAGAGCTATTTCTGTAAAGCGGACAATCACTGTCATTAAGATTAGAGCCATTAATAATTATCCATCGGTTTTGCATACATCCCCGGTAAAAAAGCCGGTATGTCCCATTTATAAATACGGGCCGGCCCTCATGGGTCCCGGACTCGGTATACACCCCGTTCACACCGGCTGTTCCTGCGCCCACGACCTGATAATCGGTTGCCTGGACCGTCTGGCAGAAAAATCCGCCAAGGAACAGTATCATTAATATAAAAAATAGCCTTTTCATCCTTCTCCCCCTTGCTTAAAGGATTATTTTTTAAAAAAATTCGTTTTTATAATTTGAATATCTTTCTTTCTCGCGTTCATTACCGCCGAGGCCTCGCCGTCACTGAAGGCCGTATTCTGAAACGTGAACGTCAACGGGACGACATCATCATTATCTATAAGTTCACCGGTAAATATGAGGCTCAGATGGTTTTCGTCCAGACGGGTCATCACCGGCATTAATCCTGCGGGCAAACCTGCTACGGTGACTTTGTTATCAACCACAAAATCATCACCATTCGTGCCGGTAAACGTTTTACCGGACACATGGGGCAGTGTAATGACTGCCGGTGCTGAATTGTCGACAGGATACAGGCTCGTCTTTGCCCTTGGAAATTCGGTTTTGCTGTAGACCAGGCAGGGTTTGCTGACGCGCTTTACCGTGGGCGTGGGATCCAGGTTGTTTTCACCGCAACCGGTTTCCCATCCATCCTGGGGCGGGGTCTTTGAATCGGTCTTGTTTTTGTACAGGTTACGGTCTCCGTCGATAATCATCCATTTGCTGTGGCAGCCTTTGTAATACAGGATGTATTGATCATGGCCGTATTGATCGCCGCCGGTTTCGTGCTTTCCGCAAGGCGTATAAATCCCGTTCACCGCGGCCTTGCCGGCCCCTTTCACCTGGAAATAATCGCCCAAAGCATCCGGCAAAAACAGGGAGGCTTCAAGTACGGTCAGCTTCGTATCCGGCGCCTGCGGGGCGGAAACCGCTGTCCAGCCCCTTCGGGGAGGCGCCGCTGTCTGTTTGTCGTTTTGATAAAAAACGGTGTCTTCCCGGCTGATGACCCAGCCTTGGGTTTTATCTTTATAATAAATACCGAAAACGCCTTTGACGTACTGGGGATGATTATGGCGGTTTCCTGCCTTTATATAAGTGCCGTTGACGCTATGTCTTTGGGCCCCGGTAACGACAAGGCCTTTTCTCAACTCGGTTTCGGCACCGCTCCCGGATGCCGGGAAAACAAGCAGCAGAAAAGATAAGATAGCCAAAGGATATATGTTTTTAACAATGATCATACCCACAAATTCCCCAGAGCCCCGATCGCAAGGCTTAATAAAAACGTTTCAATGACGACGGTTATCAACACCACGAAAGTCAGTTTTTTTCCGATAAACTTAATCAGCATCACCAGAGACGTAATGCAGACCGAGGTCGATGTCAGGGAAAAGGCCAGGGCCGTACCCAGCGGAAGGTTGGCGCATCTCATCAAGGGTTCTAAAAACAGCACATCAGCGCCATTGCAGAAATAAACCGGCACCCCGACCACGATGACCAGAACGGTCCCCAGAAAGTTGTTGCTCAGGTCGTAGTTTTTCAGCAGGCTGCCGGGAACATACAATTCGATCAACACCCCCATGGCGCCGGCAAGCAATAAAAAAGGAAATATATTTTTAAAAATAACATAGGTGGTTTCATAAACATTGCTTTGGGCCATCGGGCAGCTTTTTTTTCCCGGGTTACACATGATCAGCGTACCCATCTCCTGCGGTTCCATTCTCCGATAAAACAGGTTGGCGATATAACCGGTTGAGACAGCGATGATAAATGAACAGATCACACGTAAAACAGCGTATCGCAACCCCAGGACCGATATGGAAAGCATAATGATATAAGGGTTTAACAGGGGTGCGGCAACGACAAAGGTCATTACCGTCCCAAAGGATATTTTATTGCTCATGGTCTTAATTAGCGGAATGGCGCTGCACGAACAGACCGGTATGATTGCCGCGTATAAAAAGGCCGAAGCCGGGTTATTGGGTATAAACCGCTTTAATTTAGAAAAATATTTTTCCAGCAGACTGGCCACAAAAATACCGGCAATGACGACCAGGATCAATTCGATAAAATATTCGTAAAACATGAAAGCCGCTCGCGGCAGGGTAACGTAAAGGATGCACTCCTGACGGTTCAGATAGGTAATCCCGTTGGCATACTTATAGATCGTATCAATGATAAGTAAAAAAAAAGAGATCAGGATTAAACCCTTGATCCATAGTTCTCTGCGCACTTCGAATGTATTCCGCCTTTTGACAGCGGTAACAATTCTCATTTGAGACAATCTCGATTTACTGAAATGATTTTTATTCCCCTTATAAAAAAATTATTATGGCATAAAGGGAACAGTAAATCAAGAGAATAGCACCTCGACCTAATCAATTTTAGTGTTATATTATAGATGTTTATAATACCCCCGGCAGGGATCAGTTCACACTACCCACCAGCGGGTTTATTCGAAATTCTAAGGCTGCTCTCATTAAAAGGGGGCGGGCTTGTCGGTCCTCTGGCCGGAGCTGCTGTCACTGCTGACCATCGGTGTCTCTATTTTCACCCTGGCCACAGTCCGATTCGCCCGGCGCGCCGCCGCCTGATGCGGGCACCTCTAAAAATTGCCTTTTGGCCCGATGTCGGCGTTGTGCTCAAATTTTAATCCTCGAAATACGACTAAGTATTCCTCCGGTTAAAATTTTCGCGCGCCTTGACCTCGAACCAAAATTCTAATTTTTAGAGATACCCGTAAGTTTAGTCATCCATTGCATTTTTCAATTCTTAAAAAAAATCGCCGCCCAACAGCGTATTGAAGAAGCATCCGCCGCCTGATAGATTTAAGGGGTCAAGGGGGCTGAGTCATTAAGCCATGAACTCCGACCGTATTAAAAAACTCAAAAAATTGATATCGATTGTGTTAACGCAAATAATACGGTAATATATTATATTCCTGAACTTTTGATTCACCCAACTTCTGCAATCAACCGATGAGGCGGCTCATGCTGACGGAAAAAGAGAAACTTGAACGGCTGACCATTCTGGGAATCGAGCTGAATCATATCCAGGATATGGATATCATGATGGAAAAAATCCTGACCGAGTCGCGATGTTTTGTCAATGCCGACGCCGGTTCCATCTATATCCGGGAAAATGACCGCCTGCGTTTTACCTACACCCAGAACGATACCCTTCAAAAACGGCTGGCACCGGGTGAAAAACTGATTTATTCCACCTTTAGCCTGCCCATTGACAAAAAAACCCTGTCCGGATATGTCACCCTGACCGGCGAGCCCCTAAATCTCGACGACGTTTATCAAATCGATCCGGTCAGTCCCTACCAGTTCGGCAAACGATTTGACGAGGCCACCGACTACAGAACCAAGTCGATTTTGACCATTCCCCTGGCCACACCCGGGGGTAAAACCCTGGGCGTTCTGCAGGTCATCAACGCCCGGGATGACGCCGGCCGGACGGTTGCCTTCAGCGACTCGGACGTGATGACCATGATGAACTTCGCCGGTATCGCCTCGGTCACCCTGGAACGCGCCCAGATGACCCGCGCCCTGCTGTTGCGGATGATCAAGATGGCCGAGATGAGGGATCCCAGGGAAACCGGTGCCCATGTCAACCGCGTCGGCGGTTATGCCGTGGAGTTGTATGAAAAATGGGCCCGGCGACGGGACATTCCGGAACAAGAGATCGAAAAAAACCGGGATCTGCTGAGGATGGCGGCCATGCTCCATGACGTGGGCAAGGTCGGTATTTCCGACACGATTTTAAAAAAACCCGGCAAACTGGACGAACAGGAATATGAAACCATGAAGGACCATTCCGTGCTGGGCGCGCGGCTGTTTATCAACAGCCAGTCGGCTTTTGACGATACCGCCGCTGCCGTGGCACTGAACCATCATGAAAAATGGAATGGCTCCGGATACCCCGGGTATATCAACACCGCTACCGGGCGCCCTCTGCCGGAACATAAACAGCCCAACGGTCGGGCGGCCGGCAAAAAGGGAGAAGAAATCCCGATTTTCGGCCGAATTGTGGCTCTGGCCGATGTCTTTGACGCGTTGTCCTCCATCCGGGTCTACAAGCCCGCCTGGGATGAGGCCCGGGTGCTGGAAACCCTGCAAAAAGACGCGGGTTCCCATTTTGATCCCGAATTGGTGGAACTGTTTCTCGACAGCCTGGATATTATGCGCAGCATTCAGCAACGGTATAAGGATGACGAATGATGTGGTTATGTGTTTAAGTGGTTAGGTGATTAGGGGGGTGTGGGTCATGAGAGGCAGGGGCTTTGAAGGGTTTAAAGTTTTAAGTGATTAAGCCTTTTTATACCATTTCTTGACAGATTTCACAGTTCCAGTTTACAATTTCCAATCCTTTCTTAAATTCTTGTAACAATTCAACATGATTAAAATATTCTTCTTTTGATGAAAAATCATATGCCCAAAGAGTTGATTCCAATGTCATAAGTTCTGGTGTTGGCATGCATGTAAATTCAAGATGCAACTGTTCCATATATTCGTACTCACCATCTTCATCAGCCACTGAGAACTGGCGGACGAATTCAAAATAAAAAAGGCGCTCACCAGTAAAATCATAACATCCCGTCTGAAACAGAATACCATCATCCTCACATTCAACTGGTTCGGCAACGAACTTTTTAAATGCCTTCCACGCAATACCCGGATCTGGCTTTTTAAAATCAAAGCCGCTGGAACTCAATATTTCAAGCAATCTTGCTTCCGCTTCATTGACTTTCATTTTGTCTCCAAATCACTTAAAACCCGAACCAAAAACATAATCACAACTGGGCACGGCACCGCCGTGCCCCTACATAAACACTTAACCACCTGAAAACCCGAACCACTTAATCACATAATCACTTAAACACATAATCACTTAATCACCTAAAACCCTAACACTCTAAAACCTTTCCCTTCCCCGCACGGCTAGAGTAACCCCAAGCTAAATATTGCGGCGTTCCCGAGGACATGAATGGTGTAGGGGGTCATCAAGCTTTTTTCTTTTTCATAGGCCAGGCAGAAAACAATCCCGCCGATGGCCTGGGTAACCGGAATGGCCGCAACAGACAGGTGCAGGCCGGCAAATACGGCGGTGGCCACAATGACGCCGGTGGCCACCCCCCAACGTCGAAAATAACCGTACAAAAGCCCCCGGAAAAACAACTCCTCGGCAAGGGGGGACACCACCACGCCGGTTAAAAGATAAAGCGCCCCATCGGTTCCGGGAGGCAGGTCCAGCCGGAAAAAAAGGACCGGGTTGTTACCCGCGGCCAGCAGCAATGCGCCGGCAACGGCTACCGCGCCGCCGAAAACAATCGACCAGCTCAACCCCGTCTTTAGCCCCCTGACGAAATCGCTTTTGCCCAGCCCCACGCCGGCCAGATCGCGCTGCCACAACCATATTAATAACAGCAACAGCAGCGTCTCGGCCATGCGAGCGGCCAGAAGCGCAACCGGTGGCGAGCACGTGCCTGCCGCCACGGTTGTCCGGGCCAGGGTTTCGACCAGCACAATCGCCGCCATGGCCGTAGCAACCGTTATCAGTCTGATTTTTCCGGTATCCATCCCAGTCTCCTGGAGTCCTTAAAGGCGTAAAACTGAACATACCAGTTATCGGTGGACTGCATTTTCTCAAGCACCACTTCCCTGTAAGACTCCTGGGTTTTGCCATCCAGATTTTCAAACCGATCAGCGATAGCAGCAATGGCTTTGCAGATGATATAGGCTGAATCTGATTCCAAAAATCGAAAAATGGCCCTGGTTGCTTCAGGGGCACGACTGTTCCCCAGATTACTGACCAGCCAGTAGCGCTGGGCAAAATCCGTAGTTGTCAGCAGTTTCTGATACCCCGGGAAACCGGCGATATCCAACCGGTTGTCATGAATAAACCGCAAGGCGACGATGCGCTCTTTGCGGGTACCATCCCGGATAGCGGCTGCGGCCTGATCCCGTGTCAGCGTGTCCGCTGCCGGTGCATCCAGGGCCAGCATGACGCATATCCAAAAAATGAAGCAGAGAAGCGGTGCCAGAAATGATGCCACGCGGATATTCAACAGCACGCCGGGAAAAAGACAAAAAACGGCATAGCTGCTCAGATAAAGAATCAGGGGTGCCACACCCAGCAGGGCGACGATGGTAAACTGTCGAAAAGCCTTGCTGTTATCCGTTTCTGCGGAAAACTGATCGAGTATTTCAGCGGCCGATCTCATAAACCGGTTGCGGTCGACAATCAACACGGCCTTTTTTCCATGGCCGAGAATCAGCCGGTCTTCCTGAAAAACAAGTCTCAAGTCAGCCGCAGGCCCTTCTTCGGCAATGACAAAATAGTTCTGTGCCCGCAACACAGCTTCCAGGCTGCGGGCGGTTTTTGCATCCATATCTCCGGCAATCACACAGGTTTTAAGCTGTTTATCAGCCAACGGCTTGAAAACCTCGGCCGGGAACAGGGTATACCGGTAATAAAAATCAACGATCGCGGCACCGGGGCGGGAGGTCAACAGCAGGTTGTCCTTTAAATTGACAAACACATCCTTGTTCACCTGCGACAACCAGATCGCCAGCAGGACGGCAATAAGCACAAAATGAAAGGGATTGCGCCAGGGAAGGCGTTTATACCCTTTTCGTTGCGGCGACCATTTCAGGGTTGCCCAGACAACCGCCGGGGGAACCAGCAGCAAAAAAGCCGTCAGACCGGGACAAAGCCCACGGGCATTAGCCCGGATCAGCAGCATCAGCCATCCGATGACTGGAACCGTCGCGGCGGTTGCCGTTATCAGAAGAACCGCCATGCCCAGGAACCGGAAACCGGGTTTTAACATTCCGGATTTATAAACCCGGACGAGCGACGGCAGCGGCAGAATCAGCAAAATCGTCACAAAGGTCAGCAAAACGACTCCCGCGCCCGTACTGAGCGTGAAAAAGGCGCCACCGGCAAAAGCGGCTTCAAAGCTTGTCAGTGACGGGTCAATATTAACGCCGGGCAGTGGACTGTAGCCTGCCGCCTGGATGGCGGCAATTTTTGCCGCCAGCGACCGGTTGGAAAAATAAACCAGCACGGTCCCGACCACCTGAGCCACCGCCAGTCCCAGAACGACCACCCGAAACGGATAGAGGAGGCGCAGGGTGTCTTTAATGTTCGAAACCAGGTTCAAGGGTTCTTTCTTTCAGAAATGGTTAAGTGTTTATGTGATTATGTGTTTAAGGTTTTAGAGTTTTAGGGTTTTAGGTGGTTAAGTGATTAAGTGGTTAAGGATTTTCTAGTTATCGTTAATCACCTGTGTAAATGTAATCTCTAAATATGACTCAGAGGCCCCATGCATCATAAGGATTGATTTAACTTCTGCATCTTTTAATAGGCCTGAATCAAAAGGGCCTTCTACCCGCCACCAAGCGGGGTCAGCCTCCGAGTTATCCTGTAAGAATCTGTTGGATGGATTATCATACGGCTTCAAACCAAGCTTATTCACTAAACGAATAACGGCATCTTTATTTAATATGAATGCATACGTCACGGCACTACTATTCGATGACTTGTTCACATGAACAACGTTCGAGATGGGCAGCCCGTTATTTTCTAACAACATATCGATTTTCCGAACAAATTCTTCGTGACTATTACATGAGAACAGTATAGTACAAAAAATAAGCATCAAAGCGATTGCAAATGAGCTTATTCTTATATAGCCCCGACCAGCCACAGAATATTTTATCCCATACATTGAATTTATGTTTAGCATGTCCTGCGCCATAACACCTAAAACTTTAACACCCTGATATGATTGACAGTTGTCAAATGGAAAATAGTTCTCCTGCCAGTTTTTAATCTGGTCTCCTTGCATTTATGAAATTCCAGGGTACCCGGAGGGGCGGAACCTTTAATGCGACGGTTGTTCACTCTGATATACGCGGGTTGGATACCGCATGACTTTTCTTCGTCGCGGAGCTGCCTCTGTCTAAAATCTGGAGTTAGGCCGAAAGGCTTATCCTATAGGGTGTCCGAGGGTTCTCCTTTCCGTGGCTGCGCCCCCGCGGCTGCCCTGGAATATGATGTTGTAAATGGTCTATCGAACCTCCTGTTGATCATGTTTTTGTATTTTGCCTTTTGATTGGCTCTAATTTGTCAAAGATGCTTCGGATTCAATGGCGATTGCCCAGATAAAACCGCAAAGTTCCCGGGCGATAGCGGTTATAATGACCTGCTTGGTTTTTCCTTTGGCCCAAAAATGCCGGTAGCGTCCACAGAGTCTTAATTGTGCTTTCCAGGAAATATCACGGATGCTTTGCGGTAATCCTTCCTGTTTCTTCAGTAATGCTCGAGTAACCCGTGCTCTGTGCCGGTACGACCAGGCCGCTTCAACCAGTATGCGGCGCACATGCGAATTACCGGTTTTGGTGATCGGGCCGCGCTTGATATTTTCGCCGGTGGAATATTCTGATGGCACCAGGCCAAGATAGCTCATCAGTTGATCCGGGTGGTCAAAACGATTAAAACTTCCGATCTCCACGGTGATTATAGCGGCAGCGAGTAACGAGATGCCGCGCAGGCTCTGGAGCGCTTGAACGACAGGAAACATCCGCCATTGCGGTATGAGCTGATGTATCTGCTCGGTGAGCCGCTGAACACGCAGGCTGCAATGATCCAGATGGTCGACATATTCTTGCAGGACAATTTGCTGGGACTCATGGGGCATTTTGATATCGGCAATCCAGCGCCGATGAGCCTGGGTCCACGGCGTACGTCCGGTATACGTAAAACCGCTACGCAGCAGAAAAGCCGACAATCGCTGCTTGCAACGTTTTTCATCCTGCTTGATATCACTACGCGCTCTGACCAGGTCTCGCAAGGCCTCGTCTTCGGCAAGGGGAACATGAACGGAAGTCAAGTCGCCGGATCGATGCAAACGCGCCAGCATAAGAGAATCGCGCCGGTCATTTTTAATCCGGTTCCCGCTCTGCTTGGGAATCAGCGAAGGCGCTACCACCTTACAGTCAAAACCCTTGGCAGTAAGATGACGATAGATCTGATAACCGCAGGGACCGGCCTCATACACAAAATGCAGATCGGCATTTTTACTGACCATCTTACGTGTCACCTTGTCCAGTGCCGCCAATGTTCCATCGATTTGACCATAGTGTACAACTTCACCATTACACCCGCCTTGGGCGATGGAAATATCAATACTTTTTTTGTGGACATCCATACCGATAAATATGCTATTCTTCTTCATGACCTGCCTCCTTGGTATTGGCTCTGTGCCAGGTTAATGTAGGTTGACCTTTAGCATAACCCACGTTTGCAAGGATGGCAGGTCATTTCCTTCTATTTTAACTGTCAATCATTATGTCTAAAACCTTTAATGCCTCTGCCGCACATCCCCCCAGATCTAACCTACACCCTCATAATCACTTAACCACTTAATCACCTAAGCACCTAAAGCTTCTAAGCGGCACTTTCACTTATCGGCTTGGTTCTGCGCTATGCCCCGGTTGGACGTTTAAAACCCTAAAACCTAAAACTCTAAAACTTTAAAACCTTCGTATAATTATGAGTTGTACTATACCATCGTTCTGTTAAAATACAACATTCGACCACGTTCAATCAATTGCGAGACGAAGCCGTCAAAGGAGATAAAATGAAAATAGCCGCCATCATTCCCTCACGCTACGAATCCACCCGTTTCCCGGGAAAACCCCTGGCGCCGATTGCCGGCACCCCCCTGATCCAGCACGTTTACAATCGTGTCCGCCAGGCCCCTTGCATCACGGACGTCGCCGTGGCCACGGACGACCAGCGTATTTATGACGCGGTGATGGGTTTCGGCGGGGATTGCGTGATGACCCGGGACAAATGCCGCACCGGAACGGACAGAGTCGCGGAAGCCGCCCGGTTAATGGGGCTGGAACCCGGTGACATCGTCGTTAACGTTCAGGGGGACCAGCCGCTGATCGCGGCGGAGACCATCGAACAGACCGTCGCCCCGCTGCTTTCTCCGGTTGATTTCGGCGTATCCACCCCGCTTCTTGCCATCGATGATGAAACAACGATCAACAGCACCAAAAACGTCAAAGCGGTTTTTGACAGCGGGGGGTTCGCACTTTATTTCTCAAGGGCACCGATTCCTTATGCCCGCGATCCCGAAACGCCCGCCCGGATTTACAAGCATCTGGGTGTCTATGCTTTTGCCATCGGTTTTCTGGGCCTGTTTGCCAGCCTGCCGTCGGGGAAACTGGAAGAAATTGAAAAACTGGAGCAGTTAAGAGTGCTGGAGTATGGATACAAAATCAAGGTCGTCATTACCGAACATGATTCACCGTCCGTTGATCTTCCCGAAGATATCGAGTATATCGAGTCGCTCATGGCCGCCGGTCAGGAGTGATCAAAACCTTACCTTAAATTTTCTTCGACAATCTCCCCGGGAGGAACAGGCTCGGCGCCAGGTGAAGAAACGGCCATCTTCCGTTCCAGATCATAGATGCGGACTTTCAGGGCTTTTAATTCATTTTCAACCGATCTGGTCGCGGCCTCAACAGACGGCATCAGGTTTTTCTGAAACTGGTTCAGCATGCCGCGAACCGTTTCCGTATCCGGTTTAAGGGCCGTCATATCCTTGAGGCCGGCCAGATGGGTTTCAACCGTTTCAAGCTGCTGGCGCAAGGCCAGCAGCTGACGTGACGCTTCAGCCACGGCCGACGACAGTTTTTCCATGTCCTTGCGCAAACCGTCTACGGATGAAGCGTTTTCCCTGTTTTCCGCGGTCAGGGATTTAATGCTTTTTTGATTGGCTTTTACGCTGCCCTGATATGTCTTGAAGTCGGCCGAGATACTTTTAAACTCGCTCCGGATGCTTTTCACGGCCTCGGCATTGTGACTGATTCTGGCCAGTTCCCTGTCCACAGATTCCTTTTGCGCCGCCAGATTATTCTGCATGTCATTCAGGCGGACATCGTATCGTTGGGAAAATGACTGCACCGTTTCCGAACCCGTATGCTGAAAATCATTCACTTTTTTGGTAATACTGAAATAGGCCAGAACCCCGACCACCGCGATCAGGCAGGGTATAATGATGGATATAAAGGTGACTTTCCATCCCAGGCTGTCCACCTTTTTTTCCAGGTGTTCACCGGCGTACTCACCGGCATGGTCTTTGTGGTCGAACGAAAAGGTAAAATCTCCGTCATCCGGGAAGTCCATCAGGCATTACTCCCACTCAATGGTGCTGGGCGGTTTGGAACTGATGTCATAAACCACCCGGTTCACACCGGAGACTTCATTGATAATCCGGTTGGATATCCGGCCGAGCAGTTTATGGGGCAACCGGGCCCAGTCGGCCGTCATGGCGTCTTTGCTGGTCACGGCCCGGATGGCCGCGATATGCTCGTAGGTCCGTTTATCGCCCATGATGCCCACGCTCTTCAAGGGCAGAAGAACGGCAAAAGACTGCCACAATTTGCGGTAATAACCGCTCTTTCGAATCTCATCCAACAGCACCGCGTCCACCTCACGCAACAGGTCCAGTTTTTTACGGGTCACCGGTCCGATAATGCGGATGGCCAGCCCGGGACCGGGAAACGGCTGGCGGTGGATCATGTCCTCGTCCAGCCCCAGGGTCTTGCCGAGGGCACGGACCTCATCCTTGAACAAAAACTTGAGCGGTTCCACCAGGGACAACTTCATCCTGGCCGGCAGGCCGCCCACATTATGATGTGACTTGATCACCGACGAGGGGCCGCCGAAGGCCGAACGGGACTCGATCACATCCGGGTAAAGCGTCCCCTGGGCCAGAAATTCGGCGCCCTTGACCTTTCCGGCCTCCTGTTCAAACACTTCCATAAACACCCGGCCGATGATCTTGCGCTTTTTTTCCGGATCCGCCACACCCGCCAGGGCCTTTAAAAAGCGGCCCGAGGCCCGCACATAACGAATGCGCAGATTCAGGTGACGGGTAAACACCTCTCGCAGTTTTTCGGCTTCATTCTTGCGTAACAGGCCGTTGTCCACAAAGATGCAGGTCAGGCTATCTCCGATGGCCTGGTGAATCAGCAGCGCCGTCACGGAAGAATCCACGCCGCCGCTTAAGCCCAGCACGACTGTTTTACCGGCCGTGGCCTGGCGGACTTCCGCGATTGATTCTCTGGCAAAGGCTTTCATGGACCAGGTTTTCTTACAGCGGCAGATATCAAACAGAAAATTGGCCAGGATGCGGGTGCCTTCCCGGGTATGTACAACTTCAGGATGAAACTGGAGCCCGTAAAAATCGCGGGTGGTATCGGCAATAACCGCCGCTTCCGTGTTTTCGGTAGAGGCGATGACTGAAAAGCCGGGGGGCATTTTCTCCACCGAATCACCGTGGCTCATCCAGCAGGTGGACGTTTTACTGATCCCTTTTAAAATTCTGCCGATTTTTGAGACCGACAGCTCGGCGAACCCATATTCTCTTTTACCCGCCGGTGCCACTTTTCCGCCCAGTGTCTTGGCCATGAAATGCATGCCATAGCATATACCCAGCACCGGTATACCCAGATCAAATATCCTTCTGGTAATTCCGGGGCTGTTCTTCTCATAAACCCCGGAGGGCCCGCCGGAAAGAATAATGCCTTCCGGTTTCATTTCCTTAATGGCTTTGACCGTGATATCCGGCGGCTCGATCCGGCAATAAACTTTGCACTCCCGGACCCGCCTGGCGATCAGCTGGTTGAATTGAGAACCAAAGTCAATAATCAGTATCATAATCTTCCCCGTCTTTTGGACCCGCAAAAACCGGCCTGGAATCTGCTCGATGCTCCAGGGCCCTTCTCCGTTTGAAATTTCGCCGGCCCCGGCATCGCAAAAAAATACCCGTTTCAACAGCGCCGTTAAAAGAAATAACGTTCCCTTCTACGGCAAAGGCATCCATCAATTGAGGTTGCAATATTTCAGAAAAATTCAATTTTTACAAGTTCTTTTTGCAAACCGTCGCCTGCCCGAAAAGGGGCTGTAAAGGCAAAAAATATCAGGTAATGCTTGACTTACGGTTGTCATCCGGTTATAAAAAAAACTGCATTTCGTTTCGGCAACCTGATTCATGTTTCACTGAACACTAACCTGAAATTTTCATGATCCTTATTTATTTGCGTACAATTTCAAACGATGTGCTTTTATGAACGGGCATGTGCCCGTTCCCCTTAAAACCCGCAACGAAAGGAGACAATCATGGGTGACAGTGTTTACAAAATCATCAACCTTGTAGGGACCAGCCCGACGTCCTGGGAAGAAGCGGCCAAAAACGCCGTGGAGCGCGCCTCTAAAACCCTGGAAGACCTGAGGGTCGCTGAAGTTCTTGAGCTGGACATGAAAATCGAAAACGGCAAGGTTGCCGCTTACCGGGCCAGCATTAAAGTTTCGTTCAAGTATAGAGATTAATCCTGAAGTCTTACAGTTAAAGTGTGAAGTATACGGTTTGACAAAAGGCGGGTCGGACGGGTTCCGGCCCGCCTTTTGTTTACGTATGATCTGATGGATTTTTTTAATACCGGTTTTACGCTTCAGCTTCCCGACTGTCCCGGGACGACTCATCTTTATGAAGGGACAGGGATTATGCCTGCGACAATTTCAGGATGTCACCAAAAACCCCGCTGATATCATCCCGAACAACGGCGTCCGCCAGCCCGTCCAGGGGCGTGGCGGTGTTGTTGACAATCACCAGACGCGCGCCCTGCTGTTTGGCGATAACGGGAAACCCCGCGGCCGGCTGGACCACCAGCGATGACCCCACCGCGATAAACAGGTCGCATTTGGCGGACAGGGCGGCCGCCCGCTGCAGATCTTTTTCCCGCAGGCTCTGACCGAAGGAGATGGTGGCCGGTTTCATAAGACCGCCGCAGGACTCGCACGTGGGCGCCTCATCCCCTCTTTTGACCCGTTCACAGACGTCGTCCATGGGAACAGACAGGCTGCAGGCAAGACAGGCCGCCTCATGCAGCCAGCCGTGAAGCCGTACGATCTTATCCGGGGCCAGGCCGGATTTCTCGTGCAGGCCGTCAATGTTCTGAGTAATCAGTCCCAGCAGCCGGCCTTCGGCCGCCAGTCCGGTAAAAAAGCGGTGGCCGTCGTTGGGTTGTGCGTCCCGGATGGCCGGCCAGCTTTCCACTTTCTGACGCCAGTACTCCACCCGGTCTTCATGATTATTCAAAAACGCGTCAAACATGACGGTCCGGTTTCTGGCCCAGACGCCATCCGGGCTTCGAAAATCAGGGATCCCCGACCCGGTGGATATGCCGGCACCGGTAAAACCGGTGATGGCGGTTGACTGCCGGATCCAGTCGGCGACGGTTGCGATATCATTTTTAATAGCGTTCATTTTACGGTCCTGCCTTTTTCGGCGGCCTGTTCTTTCGCATACGCCAGAACAGACAGATATTGCTGTTCCAACCCGGCGAATGTCCGTTTGTTAAAATCAATAACCGATCGCCGATTCTGAATGGCCCGCCACCCTTTTTCAAGAATATCAACCGCCTCATGCGGCCGCCCGGCAACCATCGCCACCCGGGCGGATTCCATGAACAGCATCAGGTCAAAACGCCGGGTCGGCCGGGCCATGACTTCTTTAAACACCGTTAAAGCGGGCTCCGTTTGATTCTGGCGCAACAGTGTCTGGCCGCAGAGCATCAGGGATAATGAATGTCGATCAGTTGCTTCCACCAGGCCGCGGGCAACGGCCAGTGCCGCCTCCTGTTTCCCCGCCATTGACAACTCCGCAATCTGATTCTTGCAAAAATAATAATCCGGAACCGTCGGCAGGGGATGGTTCATCATAAATGCCGTGTCTTTTTGATGGCCGTCATGACCGAATGTGTCTAGAAACGCCTTCAACCGGTATCTTTTGGTTACATCATGCATCAGGGCATATGATAACGGCGGCTGGTCTAGGAGCGCCATCAGGCCGGCAAAGGTCTTTTGATAATTTTTTACCATCAGTCTCTTTTTAAGCCCGGCCGTCACCCCCATATGTCGCTCACATTCTATTTGAGACGGAACACGAACGGCAGGCTCACCGGTCAGATGCAATGCCAAACCTGGACAGATCTCGGCGGCAACCCGGTAACTGCCCTCTGCCGTAAAATGGACGATATCGGTAAAAAACGTCTCATCCGACAAGAAACCGAAAGGGCTTGCCTTTTTTATCGCTTCGGCCACATCAACCAGATAAATCGCGTCTTCTGAAGAGACGGCGGATATTTCGCGAACCACTCCGTTTAAGACGTCCAACCCCTCTGAATGGCCGGCGGAAAGCCGTCTTGCCCGACGGTAAAGGTCATCCGCTTTTTTCGGTCGGTCCAAAGCCCGGTAGCAGAACGCCATATGACACAGGGGGGCGGCAAATTGCGGAAAATAATTAAGGAATCGTTCATAGTAAAATATCGCAGCCGGATACTCTCCGGCACGTTCATAATCATACGCCTGGCGCACCAACGACAAATTGGCTTCGACCTCCTCAAAACGGGTATTTTTTGAAAACGGCTCGGCAGTGCACAAATTTTTCTGATTATGCGCATAAGTACATAAAAAAACAGGGACACCCTTTTCTTGACAAAGGGCTGCGATCTTATTCATGTTGTGCCGATAAACGGCCCTGACAGACGCCACCACCTCCGGTTTCAATGTTCGAAACGTGTTGAAATGTCGATAATCCTCCTGATTGACGAAACAATCGGGAATCTGCCGGATATATTCGCCGGCAACATCAACGGCCAACTGATATGTTTTCAGCCTTTTTATTGTATATATCGTTTCTTCAACCACAGATATTAACTTCGGGGAAAGCGGGCCCTTTTCCATGACGACGCCCCTCCCGAGATCGTTTCCGGCTTCGTAACAGACAACGGCATCCGGCTTGAGGAAAAGCGTGTCTTTTAAAATTCGGGCCATAGAGCCGGTGGTCAGAGAGGGGAAGGCCAGGCTGACAACGTCGATTTCACGTTCAGGAAACAGGATTTCCAGCATGGCTGCCAGGTATCGGGCAAACCCGAGATCAGGTGCGAAATAGCCCCCGTATGCCGCCGATCCGCCCAGAACAAAAACACGAATAACCCCTTCCGGTTTGTTAACCGGCATATTCAGAAACACTTCCCGGCTGGAATTGATCACACTCAGGCTCGTATACGGCAGCAGCGCGCAGAGATTCAGCACCGCCTTGTCTCCGGTTGCGGTCGACTTCCGGAGGGCATACGATGTGCTGTAGCCATAATCAAAAAACCGAAGCCCCAGCTCCAGTAATATAAAAAGCAGGACGGGCACAGAAAAGAAAATGATGGCTTTTTTTAATGTTTTCATGGCAGGCTGCCTGCTCCGCCTCATCGGTTAAGGCACTCAATGAGCGCACGATTTGATGAACCCAAAAATAAGCATTTTTTAAGACGGCCGTGTAAAAAGTTCAAGGTCAAGGCTTGCAGAAATATTTGCCCTGCCAGGAATCCCTGTCCGCCATTGTTTTCTGTATCGCGGCCAGTGTTTCTCTTTTCCGCATCGCCCAGAGCGGCGCGACCAGGTCGGCCGGGTGCGGATCACCGGTCAGGCGCTGGATGATCATATCTTCGGGCAGACGTTCTAAGACATCACAAACCCGGTCCACGTATTCCTGCTGCTCCATACAGTGATAGGCGCCTTTGGCCAGCATCCCCACCAGGGGAGTGTTTTTAACCACATATAACAGGTGAATTTTCACCGCGTCGATTCCCAGGCGGCCGACAACTTCAGCGGTGTGCAGCATATCAGCGGCTGTTTCTCCGGGCAGTCCCAGAATGATGTGGGCGCAGATTTTGACACCCCGGTTTTTCGTCATCTCAATCGCTTTTTCCACGCAGGCGAAATCGTGCCCCCTGTTGATCAGGGCCAGGGTTTTGTCCAGGGCTGACTGCACCCCGTACTCCAGCCAGATCAAGTAACGATCGGTATAATTCTCCAGGAGACCAAGCACATCCGGATTGACGCAATCCGGCCGCGTCCCCACCGACAGCCCGACGATATAATCTTCGGCCAGGGCTTCGTCATACAGCTTTTTCAACCGGTCCAGCGGCGCATAGGTATTGGTATAAGCCTGAAAATAAGCGATAAATTTCGTCGCTTTATAACGGCGGGAAAGGACTTTACGACCGGCCCGCAACTGTTCGGTCACGGACAGCCCGGCCGCATGGGCACCGGTACCCGACCCACGGTTGTTGCAGAATATACACCCCGATCTGGACAATGTGCCGTCCCGATTGGGGCAGGCGAAGCCGGCGTCGATAGTGATCTTATGAACCCGGCATCCGAATAGGGATCGGAAATAGGTATTCAGATCATTATAGCGTTTACGCTCCGTCATCTTCTTGACCTGATTCTAAAAGCCATATACTTTTATATAATAAATAATATGAAAATACCATGACCACAGAAAATTATGACATCATTGTCATCGGTGCCGGCCATGCCGGTTGCGAAGCGGCCCTGGCAGCCGCCAGGATGGGTTGCGCCGTACTGCTTCTGGCCATTGACCTGGATAAACTCGCCGTCATGCCATGCAGCCCCTCCATCGGCGGCATGGCCAAGGGACAGCTGGTCAAGGAGATCGACGCCCTGGGCGGTATGATGGCCCGGGTTGCGGACGCGACCGCCATTCAGTATAGAACCCTTAATACCCGCAAAGGCCCGGCGGTTCAGTCCACCCGTACCCAGAACGACAAACACCGCTATCACGCGTTAATGAAATCGGCCGTAGAAAGCAGCCCGGGGATTGATCTCAAGCAGGCGCTGGTCACCCGCCTGGTCGTCGAAGGCGGAACCGTCACAGGCGCAATCGATCAGTCCGGTTACGCTTATTCAGCCAAAGTCGTGGTCATCGCCGCCGGCACCTTTCTGGGCGGGCGGGTCCATATCGGATCGGTATCTTATGACGCGGGCCGGGCCGGAGAATTCGCGTCGGTCGAGCTGGCCGGTCAACTGCGCGACATGGGCTTTACCACCGGTCGCATGAAAACAGGAACGCCGCCCCGGCTTGACCGGGACAGCATTGATTTTTCAAAATTCGAAAAACAGCTTTCCGAAACCGCCCCCCGGCCCTTTTCGTTCTCGGGCCCCGGTCCGACCTTGCCCCGGGTCGCGACTTATCTCGGCCGCACCCGGCCGGAAAGCGTGGCCCTGGTCAAACGGCACCTCAAGGCGTCTTCTCTTTACGGCGGCTACATCACCGGCGTGCCGGCCCGTTATTGTCCCTCGTTTGAGGACAAGGTGGTCCGTTTTCCGGAGCGGGAAAATCACCATGTCATCCTCGAACAGGAAGGGCTGGAAACAAAGGAAATTTATGCCAGCGGCCTGGGCAACAGCCTGCCACTGGACATTCAGATCCGGTTCGTGCGATCAATCGAGGGGCTTGAGCAGGCGGTTATCATGCGTCCGGCCTATGCCATTGAATACGATTATCTCAACCCCCTCCAGCTCTTTCCTACCCTGGAGACCAAACTGGTGAGCGGTCTGTACCTGGCCGGTCAGGTCAACGGCACTTCCGGTTACGAGGAGGCTGCCGCCCAGGGACTGTGGGCCGGCGTCAACGCGGCCTGCAAAATCCAGAAACGGCCGCCGTTTATACTGGACCGGTCCCAGGCATACATGGGCGTTATGATTGACGACCTGGTGACCAAAGGCACCATTGAGCCCTACCGCATGTTTACCTCCCGGGCGGAATACCGCCTGATCCTGCGCGAAGATAATGCCGATATCCGCCTGGCGGCAATCGGTCATAAACTGGGGCTGGTAACCACCGAAAGCCTGGAACGGATCAATGAAAACATCAAATCAATTGAAAAAGAGATCCGCCGTGTCCGCAAATCCCTGGTTAAGCCTACCGATGAGACCAACCGGCATCTCGCGACCAGGCATGTCCCACCGCTGAAAGGCAGTGTCACCGCGGAGCAACTGCTCAAACGCTCGGAACTGACCTATGCCGACATCCGGGTTCTGGCGCCACCGCCGGAACCGATTCCGGACGACATCACACGGCAGGTCGAAATCGAAATCAAATATGAAGGTTATATCGACCGTCAGCAACGGGAAATTGAAAAATTCCGTAACCTGGAGAAGCAGAAGATACCGGACGGCTTTGACTATTCCGTCGTTCCGGGCCTGTCCGGCGAATTAAAAGAAAAACTGTCGGCTGTCCGTCCGGCATCACTGGGGCAGGCATCGCGCCTGGACGGTATGACACCGGCAGCCATGTCGGTGCTGATGGTTGCCCTCAAGGCCGCAACAAGCAAAGGAAAATCATCATGAACCGGATACTCGTGCTCAGGCGGCACACGCTCAACATACCGTTAATACTGTTAATAACACTTTTTTTCTTCAACAGCGCCTTTGCCGGGGATACGGTTTTTCAAGAAAAACTCGGCCTGATTAAAGCTAAAAACTTAAAACACTATAAATTCTCAGGCAAATCCGACCTGGCAGACCGGATCAAAACAGCCCCTGACTTTGTGCTCGCATATTGGAGTAAACAGGACGACCGGTCATACACCGCCTACAACCTGTCCGAAGATGATCTCCGGCTTACGCGGCAGTGCCTGGCACTTCTCCCGGGAACATATAAAACCATTTTAAAAGAGCGGCTTATCGGCATCTATTTTGTAGAGGACTTCCTCGGCAGCGGGCTGGCCGACTATGTCGTGGATGAAAATGATAGGATCTACACTATACTGATGTTCAATCCCGCCGTTCTGAAAAAGGACCTGTCGGAACTGGTGACCGAAAAAGAGCGCACCTGCTTTATTCCCGACCGTCCCGGCACCTCGATTTCCATCACGCTGGATGACACCTTGCCCGGCCTTATTTATATCCTGCTGCATGAAGCCACTCACATTGTCGATTACATCAATCGCTACACCCCTTATGTGGAACCGGACATGATCAAAATTCAGGGCAAAAACGTCAACCAGACGGCTTTCACCGACGGGGTCTGGAGCGATTATAACCGGTTCAAGGATACGATGGATTTTAAATATAAGGACCGGGTGACCTTCTACGGGATGAACCAGGGGCCGAAAATCAACATATCAAATGCAGATGACGTCTACCGGGCTCTGGAAGCTGTTCCGGTGGCATCCATATACAGTACCTTCAACTGGGCGGAAGATTTTGCCGAATACATGACCTTCTATTATTTAACCCGAAGGCTTAAAACAGACTACACCATCACGGTGTCGGCTAACGACAAAGTTCTCTATCAATATCAGCCATTTGCTAAAAAACAGGTGGTTGATCGGGCAGGGCAGCTGCCCTCGCTGCTTCGGCAGGGATCTGATCCGGAGTAAAATCTTTTTAATTTTTTCTTGACATATAAAAAATTGAGAATATTATTGCAAGATTATATCGATACTAGGAGCAAGAAGGTTATGAAAAAATATACATACAGCGCAAAAACGACGGATAACGAAAACAAGTGGTACGTGATCGACGCGGAAGGGCGCGTACTGGGAAGAATGGCCACGGAAATCGCCCGCCGCCTGAGGGGAAAACACAACCCCCTGTTCACGCCGCATGCGGATACCGGGGATGCGATTATTGTCGTTAACGCGGAAAAAATTGTTCTTACCGGCCGCAAGTGGGACGATAAAATGTATCACCATCACAGCGGATACATGGGTGGCTTAAAATCCATTACCGCCAAACAGCTTCATGAAAAACAGCCGGAAGAGCTGGTGATTCACGCTGTCAGAGGGATGCTGCCCAAAAACCGCCTGGGAAGAGACCTGCTGAAAAAATTACGGGTCTACGTCGGGCCGGATCATCCCCATGAAGCGCAACAACCCCAACCGCTTGAAATTTAATTTAAAACTTTTCTTATCGAGGAAACGATGGAAGAAAACATAATTTACGCAACAGGAAAAAGAAAGACCGCCATTGCGCGTGCCTGGTTGAAACCCGGAAGCGGGAAAATCACCGTTAACGACAAAGAAGCCGATGATTATTTTACCACGCTTATGGTGCGAAACCTTCTCCGCTCCCCGCTGACGTTCACCGAAACAGCCGACAAATTCGATATTAAACTGAAGATCACCGGCGGTGGTATGACCGGTCAGGCCGGTGCGGCCAGACACGCCCTCAGCAAGGCGCTGACCCTGTTTCAGGCAGATCTGCGTCAGCCGCTGAAGGCCGCCGGGTTTCTGAAGCGGGACGCCCGTATAAAAGAACGAAAAAAATACGGTCAGCGCGGTGCCCGGGCCAACTACCAGTTCTCAAAACGTTAATTTTTCTTCTCCACAGACTGATTCAAAGGGCGACGGCTTCGGGCCATCGCCCTTTTTTTTATGGCCCCTGGTTCCCGCTTTACCGGCGACACTTCTTTCTTGAATCGCCACCCGAATTACGTTACAAAAACAGAGTCTAAGCAAAGGCTCGTCAGAAGCTCAATTTCGGCCTTGCGTCCCGCCTCTCGTTAAGGCGGCGGCGCTGATTTCACAATGGGGGAACAACCAACGGAATGACCGCATACTTTCTCAGGCGCCTGCTGCTTATTCTTCCGACGTTTATCGGTGTGACCATTATGGTCTTCTGTATTACCCGTTTTGTTCCCGGCGGTCCGGTGGAACGAATGATTGCCGAATCCTACCGCATGCAAAGCATGTCCGGTACACCCGGTCAACAAAATGGCAACCAACCCCTGTCCGAAGAACAGATCAATTACCTGAAACAATATTACGGCTTTGATAAACCTGTTCTGGTGGCCTATTTTCTCTGGCTGGGGAAAGTGCTCACCGGTGATCTGGGCACGTCCACCCGGTATTATGACCCGGTATGGGACATGATCAGCGAACGGATTCCCATCTCCCTTTATTTCGGCATCCTGTCACTGATACTGATTTACGGTGTCTGTATCCCGCTGGGCATGGCCAAGGCCATCCGCCACAAAACCGGCTTTGACAACATTTCGTCTATTGCCGTGTTTACCGGTTATGCCATTCCCGGGTGGGTGCTGGGGATTTTGCTGCTGCTGCTGTTCGCCTCCCGCTGGGGCATTCTCCCCCTGGGCGGCCTGACGGACTATGGCTTCAAAGACCTGTCCCTGGCGGGTAAACTTATCGATATCATACGGCACACGATCCTGCCCCTGATCGCTTATGTCATCGGCTCGTTTGCCGTGATGACCTTTCTGATGAAAAACACGCTCATGGACAACCTCTCGGCCGACTACGTTCGTACCGCCATTGCCAAGGGGCTTTCATTCAAACAGGCGGTTTTCAGTCATGCGTTGAGAAACAGCCTCATCCCTATTGCCACCAGCTTCGGGAACAACATCTCGATTATCCTGACCGGATCGTTCCTCATCGAAAGTGTTTTCAACATCAACGGCATGGGGCTGTTGGGTTATGAATCCGTGCTGGAACGCGATTACCCGGTCGTCATGGGCATCCTGGTTATTTCTTCGTTGTTGTTTATGATCGGTAATATCCTGTCTGATATCTGTGTCGCTGTTGTCGATCCAAGGGTACGCTTTCAATGATTAGCATCAGCCCCCTGACCCAAAAAAAAGTCAAACGATTCAAGTCCATCCGACGCGGTTACGGATCGCTTATCCTGTTTTGCGCCCTGGTTGCCCTGTCCCTGGCGGCCGAACTGTTGATCAGCAACCGGGCCATTATCGTCCATTACCAGGGAGACTTTTATTTTCCCACCTACGGCAACATCATCCCCGGCACAACTTTCGATCTGGACTATGCGTATGAAACCAACTACCGGGAACTGGCCCGGCGCCTTGAAACGGAAGCGTCCGGCAACTGGGTGCTGATGCCGCCCGTTCCCTACAACCCTTATGAGAATGACTTCATGGAGGGGAAATACCCGCCGTCTCCGCCTTCGTTTTCCCGAAAGCATTACCTGGGCACCGACACCTCGGGACGGGACGTGCTGGCCAGGCTAGTCTACGGTTTCAGGATCGCCGTATTTTTTTCATTTGCACTGCTGATCGTGACCTATACCATCGGCGTGGCCCTGGGAAGCGCCATGGGTTACTGGGGCGGGAAATTCGACCTGTTTGTCCAGCGGCTTATCGAGATATGGAGTAATATGCCCCTTTTGTATGTGATTATCATTATTTCGTCGGTGGTGGTGCCCAGTTTTTTCATTCTGCTGATCATCATGGTGGTCTTCGGGTGGGCTTCCCGGACCTGGATCATGCGTACCGTAACCTACAAGGAAAAGGAGCGGGAATATGTGCTGGCCGCCCGTTCCCTGGGCGCGTCCGATACAAGGATCATC
Organism: Desulfosudaceae bacterium; assembly: GCA_963674745.2. Taxonomy (GTDB): domain Bacteria; phylum Desulfobacterota; class Desulfobacteria; order Desulfobacterales; family Desulfosudaceae; genus JBFMDX01. The sequence goes on from CAXXDV010000003.1 coordinate 2,609,267, forward strand.
TTTTTTCATATTATTCCCAATACCATCTCGATTATCGTGACCTTTGCGCCTTTTTCCGTGGCCGAAGGGGTCATCGCCCTGACATCCCTTGATTATCTCGGATTCGGCCTGCCCTCGCCCACCCCCAGCTGGGGAGAGCTGCTGCATCAGGGCTGGTCCAACCTGAGTGCCTGGTGGATCGTCTGTTCGGTCGTGGTGGCCATGATTGTCACCCTTACCCTGGTTACGTTTATCGGTGAAGCGGTGCGGGAAGCCTTTGATCCGAGGATGCATACGGTTTATGAATAAAAAATGAAAGGGGCAACGGACATATGCAAAAAACAAAAAGACTTTTAATCATCCTTCTGGCTTTCTTGATGACCCTGACGGTGGCCTGTTCATCGGACAAGGATAAAAACAAGACTGAAAAGGCCGAACCATTGCTGGTCGTCAACCCGCCTTTTAAGGCGCCGGTTTCCGAAACCGGACCGCCGGAAAATATCAAGTGGATAACCAATGAAAGCGATCCGGTTTACGCTTCACCGGAGGCGGTAACGGGCGGGACCCTGCGCCTGGCCATCACCGATTTTCCCTTGACGTTCAGGGTTGTCGGTCCGGATTCCAACAGCAGTTTCCGGAGTGCCATTCTTGACAACCAGCTGTCGCTGGTTTCCGTTCACCCCAATACGGAAAATATCGTACCGGAAATCGCCACCCACTGGGCCTTTGGCGACGACAAGAAGACCATGTATTTCAAGCTTAACCCGAATGCCCGGTGGTCGGACGGCGTGCCGGTGACCGCCCATGATTTTGCCTATACCCTTGAGTTCATGCGTTCAAAACATATCGTCGCACCCTGGTATAACGATTACTATACCAAAGAAATTGACCGGGTCATCGTGTATGACGATCACACCCTGGCGGTTATGGCCACCAAGGCCCAGCCGGATCTTCATTTACGGGTGGCGCTGGCCCCGACACCCGCCCATTTTTATGGAACGCTGAACGACCGTTTTGTCCAGGACTACAACTGGAAAGTCACACCCAATACCGGCCCCTATCAGATATCCGATTTTCAGAAAGGCAAATATATCGAGTTTACCCGGAAAAATGACTGGTGGGGCAAGGATCTGCATTATTTTAAAAACCGGTTTAACGTCGACCATGTCGTCTATACCGTCATCCGGGACTACAGCATGTTATGGGAGTATTTTAAAAAGGCCCGGGTCGATGTATTCGGCATCACCATCCCCGATTACTGGTATAACAAGACCGACACACCGATTGTGAACAACGGCTACGTCCATAAAATCTGGTTTTTCAACGACACCCAGCGCTCCGCGTCCGGCATATGGCTGAACCAGGACAATTCCCTTTTTGCCGACAAAAACGTCCGTTACGCTTTCGCCCACGCCATGAATATCGAAAAAGTTATCAAAACGGTTTTAAGAGGCGACTATTTCCGACTGGAACAGGGTTTTGTGGGTTACGGGGCCTACACCAACAATGACATCAAGGCCAGACGATACGACCTTGAAAAAGTCGAGCAGTACATGAAACAGGCCGGCTGGGAACGGGGCGCCGACGGTATCTGGGAAAAAGGGGAGACCCGTTTTTCGGTAAACGTCACCTACACGCATGAAGAGCACACTTCCAGGCTGGTGGTGTTGAAAGAGGAGGCCAAAAAAGCCGGTATAGAGCTGAACCTGCGGCGACTGGATCCGGCCGCGGCCTTCAAACAGATCCTGGAGAAAAAACATGATGCGGCCTGGATGGGGTGGAGCACATCCCTGCGTCCGCAGTACTGGGAGCATTTCCATTCCGTGAACGCTCACAAGCCGCAGACCAACAATATCACCAACACCGATGACCCGGAAATGGACCGTTTGATTGATGCCTATCGCAACAGTCTTGACGAAAAAGAACGGGAGGCCCTGTCAAGACAGATCCAGGCCAAGGTGCACGATATCGGCTGTTTCGTACCGACCTTCATGGTGCCTTACGTACGGCAGGCCTGCTGGCGCTGGTGGCGCCTGCCTGAACCGCCGGGCACCAGGCATAGCGAAGACCTGTTTAACCCTTTCAGCAGCATCACCGGCGGGCTGTTCTGGTTTGACCAGGCGCTTTACGATCAGACCCAGGCAGCCATGGAAAACGGCACCACCTTTCCGCCCGTGACCGAAATTGATAAAACCTATTTAACCGGCCGGGATAATCCATGACCGAAAAAAACCTTCTGACGGTTGAAGACCTGACCACTTCGTTCACCACCGAGGCCGGTCGCCTGCCGGCCGTGGAGAATGTCTCTTTTGGCATTAAACGGGGTGAAGCACTGGGACTGGTGGGCGAGTCCGGTTGCGGCAAGAGCGTAACCGCCCTGTCGATCATGCGGCTTCTCCCCAGGCCTGCGGGGCGCATCGACCATGGCCGGGTTCTGCTTGAAGAAACGGATCTGATCAGCCTTACCGCCGAACGGATGCGGTCCATCCGGGGCAGCCGGGTGGCCATGATATTCCAGGAGCCCATGACCGCCTTAAACCCGGTTCACGCCGTCGGGAAACAGCTGCGGGAAGCCCTCCGGCTCCATGAACACATTACCAACCGGCAACAGGGCGATACCAAAAGCGTTGAACTGCTCAAACAGGTGGGTATTCCGGACCCCGCCAGGCGGTTAAAAGAGTATCCTCACCAGATTTCCGGGGGTATGCGTCAGCGAGTGATGATCGCCATGGCTCTGGCCTGTGATCCCGACCTGCTCATCGCCGACGAGCCCACGACCGCCCTGGACGTCACCATCCAGGCCCAGATCCTGGACCTGATCAAACATTTGCAGGAGAAAAGGGGGCTATCGATCCTCCTGATCACTCACGATCTGGGGGTTGTGGCTGAAACCTGCGACCGGGTATGCGTCATGTATGCCGGCCGGATCGTAGAAACCGCAGACGTCAAAACCCTTTTCTCCGGACCGGCCCATCCTTATACCCGGGGGTTGCTGTCTTCCATCCCCCGCCTGGACAACAAAAGAAAAACCCGGCTGGCCGTCATCCCCGGCATGGTCCCTTCCCTTTCCGAACTGCCGCCGGGATGCCGGTTTCAGAACCGGTGCCGACTGGCACAGGACATCTGCCGCACCAGCGAACCACCGTTATTAACCATCAGTGAAGGCCACGCGGCCGCCTGTCATTTTGCCGAACCAGAGAAAGGCCAGCATGCAACCGGTTAAGCCCCTGATTGAAGTCACCAACCTGAAAAAACATTTTCCGATTCACGGCGGCGTGTTTCTGCGTCGGAAAGGGGCCGTTTACGCGGTTGACGGAATTTCCTTTTCCATCGCCCCCGGTGAAAACCTGGGGCTGGTCGGTGAGTCCGGATGCGGTAAAACTACCGTGGGGCGCTGTCTGCTGAGACTTTATCGACCGACGGAGGGCCGCATTCTGTTTGACGGACAGGATATGGCAGGGCTTGACAGACCGGCCTTACGCCGACTGCGAAAACATATTCAGGCCATCTTCCAGGATCCGTTTGAATCGTTAAACCCGCGCCACACCGTGGGCCATATCCTGGAAGAACCGTTTATCATCCATGGCCTGGGTGACCGCCGGCAACGCCGGGAACAGGTTACGCAGCTGCTGGACCGGGTCGGCCTGGCCCGGAACGCCGCCGATCGGTTTCCCCATGAATTCAGCGGCGGCCAGCGTCAGCGGATCGGCATTGCCCGGGCCATTGCCTTGAACCCGCGTATGATCGTCTGCGACGAACCGGTCTCAGCCCTGGATGTCTCCATCCAGTCCCAAATCCTGAACCTGCTCCTGGATTTGCAGCAGGAATACGGCTTTACCAGCCTGTTCATCGCCCACGACCTGGCCGTTGTCAAGCACATATCAGACCATGTTGCCGTCATGTATCTGGGAAAAATCGTGGAATTTACCGACGCCGACACCATCTACCAGACCCCCCGGCATCCCTACACACAGGCCCTGATTTCAGCCATCCCCATCCCGGATCCGACCCGGAAAGCAGAAAAGCAGGTTCTGACCGGCGATGTCCCCTCACCATCAGCCCCACCGGCCGGCTGTCGCTTTCACACCCGCTGCCCCTATGCGGTCGACCGCTGCCTTGAAAAAGAACCGGGGCTACGGGCCATCAACCCGACCACCGAACCGGAACATCTGGTTGCCTGCCACCGGGTTGATGAACTGAGCCGGGACTTAAATTAAAATATATGACACCTATTATTATTCTGAATCTATCTCAGGACGTCCGGAACATTGAGCATATTGCAGTAGATCGCTTCAGCTGCAATTGTATGGCCTATTTCATTTAAATGCGTATCATCATAATACCAAACAGACTTTTGTGATTCAATAAACACATCGCGGGAACCTTTTACTAAAAAGGGTTTCAAATCAATATAGTCGATCTTGTTATCCAGGCAATAATTGGTCAGTACTTCTGAAAAGCCTGACAGCGTTTCAACTATTGTCCCTGGTTCCACCCCCTCGGCAACCCATTGATAAACCTCTAACTTTGTCGGGAACAATACAATTTTCAACTCTAGCCCACGTTGCAGGCAGAACCCTTGCAACGCGCTCAGTGTTGACAGAAATTTTTTGAGCTTTGGATGAGAAAGGACCTCCTGCTTTGACCGGTTCGCCTGGTGTTTGTACAAATTATAAAATACCATTTTATGTGAATCAGAAAAATCACTTATGGTAAAAGCCGATTGATCAGGGGTCGCCGGGTTCCTTGCATGATCCAGCTGCTGCTTTATCGGCGACCTGTTCTTAAAAGTCCGTAATGATGTTTTAAAGGCGGCTACCTGGCCAGCCGGAGGAAGTTCCGACAGATCGTTTGCTCTGTTCTTTGTTTCATCAAGATCATTTCCAGTAAAAAGTGTTAACAGGATGATCGTATCGGCTTTCAGGTTGAGTCGGTCATATTCAAGCTGCAAATTCATAGAATGCTCCCAGAGCCCGCCCGGCAAAGAAAGGTTGTAAACCCCCAGGGCATATTGACTGGAAAGAAGGCTTGCCCAGGTAGCTGCCTGCGTGGTTCCATTTCCCACACCGAATGAATCACCCAGGACGATCACATTGATATCATGGGGAACGGCATCAGGGTCGTTCCTGAAGCCGAATTCGTCTGTTAAAAAGATTACCTGCCGTTTTTCCTGAAGCGACTGAACACCGGACATGGCAGCCAGGTCTCCACAGACTTCTCCGGTATAAACGGCATTCGCCTTATAGCGACTCAGATAAGGTCTTGATGGACAACGATTAATAAACCTGTCATGAGGACGGTAGTAAAGTGATCTGGGGGGATAAACTCTTAAAAAGATATCGACTAGTATGAACAGGGAAAAGGTTATCGTCACAACGAGCAAAATATTCACCGGCCATTCCAGTTTGGGATAAACCAGTAAACCCACGAACAACACGAACAGAATGACTGTAAACGGTTCAAACAATCGAACCGGGAGGATGCCGAACAGCCAAAGTCCGATATTGGCCATTAGTGCCAGTATGAAAAGCAGAATCTTAATAGAAAGACGAATGTTCCGTGATTGTTTATCACTTTTATTACTTTTGTCTGCTTGTCCCGACATTCAGTCTTCTTCTTTTCTTTTTGGGGATGAAAATGTAAATGAAAGACCGGACGGGAGCAAGAAAAATAATAAGCGGTGCTGATGGACCTTATCGGCCGGCACCGGCCAGGGCCTGGTCCAGGTCGGCAATAATGTCTTCCACGTTTTCAATGCCAACCGCGAAACGGATCAGCCCGTCCTTGATGCCAAGGGCTTCCCGTTCGGCCTTGGTCTTGTCATAATAACTGATGGTGGCCGGATGGGTGATCAGCGACTCAACGCCGCCCAGGCTGGGCCCGATACAGGCAATCTGAAGCCGGCTTAAAAAGTCCAGGACATAGTTCTTGTCATCTTTCACCTCAAAGGTTACCACCGCGCCATAGCCTTTCATCTGGCGTCTGGCGACATCATGGTGTTGATGACTGGGCAGACCGGGATAATAGACACGCTCGACCTGGGGATGACGTTCAAGGTATTCGGCCACTTTCTGGCCGTTATGGTTGAGACGTTCCATGCGGACTTCGAACGTTTTCAACCCACGGATCAGCAGGTAGGCTGAATTGGGATCGATCACGCCGCCGGTTATTTTCAGGTAGTCCCGAATCGGCTCGGTCAGTTCCGTGTTACCCAGTACCACCCCGCTTAGCAGGTCGTTATGTCCCCCCAGGTACTTGGTGGCACTGTGAATGACGATGTCCACGCCGAACTCCAGCGGCCGCTGATTATAAGGGGTGGCAAAGGTGCTGTCTGAAATAACCAGTATGTTCCGCTTTTTGAAAATTCCCATCAGCCGTTCCAGGTCCATGATATTCAGGTAGGGATTGGTCGGGGACTCGGAAAAGAAGATACGGGTGTTGGGTTTAATGGCCTGTTCCATGGCCTCGTAATCACACATCTTGACAATGGTGCAATCGATATCAAAGCGATTCAGGCAGGTTTTGGCGAATTCCAAAGTTCGGCGATAGGCGTCATCGGTAATAATGATATGGTCACCGGACCGGAGCAGGGCGAAAAGCGTGGTCGTAATCGCGCTCATTCCGGACGAGAAAAGGATGGCGTTCTCGGCCTCTTCGATGGCCGCCAGTTTTTTTTCTGCTGCCACTTCTGTGGGATGACCGTACCGGCCGTATTCAAACCGGCCCATGGCACCGTCGGCGAGTTTTTTTATTTCTTCAATCCCTTTGAATATAAAAGTAGATGTCTGGACAATCGGCGTTGTTACGGCACCGTATTCATTGTAGCGGACTTCGCCGGCTCGAACCGACCGTGTTGACAACCCCTGTTTTTTACTGTTCTCCATCAGAAGCCCCCTTTTCCGAACCGCCAGACCTTTTTTCCGGCATTTCCTGCTGAATGGTAAAGATATCAATCTCTGTGTGACAAGAGATATATATATAACCGATAAAGATCCACCTCAAGGATTATTTCCATTCGCGGCCCGGGGTTTAACAATAATGGTCGCGCTTTGGGACACATCAAGGTATTTTTGCGCCAGCTGTATCATCTCATCGGTCGTTATTGCTTGATAATCGCTCAAAAAATTCCGGCACCAATCCAGGCGTTCCGGATGTGCCCGGCAACCGGACAACACGCTTCCCAACCAGTAATTGTTGGTCTTCACAAGCTCCTGAATGCCGGTCAGAACCGGTTCCCGGGCCCTGGCCATCTCGTCTTTGGTAAGGCCGTTTTGCCTGACATCCTCGGCGATGGACCGGATGGCGGCAATCACCGACCGGTCTTCCCCCGGTTTAATTTGAGCCGCGGCATGGAAAACGCCGTAGCCGGGATAAGCCAGGGAGGCATCATGATAGGCATACTGGCTGTAAGACTGCCCTGCGTCCTCGCGGATGATCACCCGCATGCGATCTGAAAAAATACGGGACAGCATCATCAGCCGACGCGTGCGTCGGATGTCCCAGAAATCGTCCGTCGGCCAGGCCACTTCAACATAGGCCTTGGCAATTTCGGTGGGAACGGTCAGCTCTTTTGTTTCACCGGCCGGAACAAACGGCGCCGGCCGTGAAGTCTCTGACCGGCCCTGATTGACCGCCATATCCATGCCACCAAAATAAAGCGCCGCGGCATCCTTCACCTGCCGCGGATCAAAGTCACCCACAATTGATATTTCCGGTTTTGACTGCCGTAACGCGGTTTTTATCCAGTCGCGGATCTCATCCAGCGAAACTTTTTCAAAAGCGCCGTAATCGGCCGGCCATCCAAAACGGGAATCTCCACCGGCCAGGAACCGGTCGCCCTCAAGCAACATCGCACCGGAAATGGTATGGGTCTTTTCTTCATAGTCTTGCCGAAAACGCTCAAGACTCAGACGATAGGCGTCTTCCCGGCATGTCCAGTCATTATAGAAAGTGTAAAAAAGCTGAAACAGCAGGCGGACTTCATCAGAAGCGCAGCTGCCGGTCAACAGGAACCGGTCCTGATCAACGGAAAATGAGACACCGGCTTTCTTTCCGGCCAGGGCCAGGCGAAGGTCTTCTTTTTTCATCTGCCCGAAACCGCTTTCATTCAACGTTTGCGCGCCCAGTTCACACAGGGCCGGCTGATCCGCCGGCTCGGTTGACTCGCCGTATCCGAACCGCAGTTCGGCCACAACCTGGTTGGCTTTAAAATCGGTTTTCTTGAAATTCAAACGGACGTCGTTTTCAAAATCGATCCGGGTAACACCGATATCCGGGTCTTCAATTTCCCGGACCACACGTCCTTTTTTCTGCGGGTCCGGAAGATATGGGAACTGTCGTGTCTCTTTTTCATCCGGTTTCCGGACGATTGCTTTGCGGCTTTTCTGCCATACAGAACGAATGGTGTCTTCAGGTTGGCCGGGCCCTTCAATCCGGACATTGCCGGTAACCAGAACCAATCGGGCCTCAGGCGCCCAGGTTTTCTCAAATACCTTCAGCAGCAATTCCGGGGTCAAGGATCGGGCCACCGGTGCCAGCAGCGCCCGTTCCTGTTGCGGGGACTGAAAAACCTGATCCAGGGCCAGGTTCATCATTATCCGCGAGGCCAGTTTGCTGCTCTGCCGCGTATCGGCCTGCAGAACGGCCCGGTCCATTTCCGCCAGCACCTCCCGTTTGGCCCGTTCGACTTCCGACCGGGTAAACCCGTATGTCCGCACGGACCTTAACACTTTTTCCACCGCCGCCAGGGCCTGTTCCCATTTTTCCGGGACGGTGTTGGCATAAATAGACGCATAAGAATAATATTTCAGGGCGCCGCCGGCCGAGGCAGAAGCGGAAGTAAATGGCGGGTCCGGTTTTTCTTTTAACTCATCTAAGCGATAATTCACGATCCGGTAAGCCATGTTCCGTAAAAAGCGCTCTTTTTTAGCTTCCGCGGAATCCGGGGGCTGAGGCGCCTGTATCAGGGTTTCCAGGGTCACTTCCGTGCTGCCGGCCTCTGCTTCATGATGATAAAGAAAAGATACACCGTCATGGTCGGTATGACCGACGTCCGGAACCGGACGGGACCCACCTCTGGGACGCATGTCCGCAAACGCCCCGGCGATTTCTTCAACAGCCGTTTCCGGATCAAATTCCCCGACCACGACCAGGGTCATCCGTTCCGGACGGTACCAGGTATCATAATAGGATTTAAGACGGTCGGATCCGGCAACATCGAGGACCGCTTCGATCCCGATGGGATATCGCCGGATCAGCCTGGAACCTTCCAGCTCGAAATCCAGCGTAGCTTTAAACGTCCGGTACGACACGGAATCCCGGGTCCGTTTTTCGGCCAGGATGATGCCGCGCTCCTTGTCCACCTCGGATTCCAGAAGCAGTGCGCCCTCGGCATAATCCGTCATCACCAGCAGCCCCTGCCGCAGATGGTCCACATCTCCGGAAGGCAGATGCAGGTCATACACGGTCCTGTAAAAACCGGTATGGGCGTTGACATCGTTGCCGAAACCCATGCCGATGGACTGGAAATATTTAACCAGCTCTCCGGGAGGGTAATGGGTCGTGCCGTTAAAGAGCATGTGCTCCAGGTAATGCGCCAACCCCTGCTGCTCATCGGTCTCATGAAAGGAACCGGCTTCAACCACCAGGTGCATGTCAACCCGGTCCTCAGGCCGGTTGTTTTTCATCAGCACATATTTGAAACCGTTTTCCAGCTCCCCGGTCTTTAGTGCCGGATCCGGCAGAAGATCACCGGTTTCCGGAACAAAAGCCTCAACACGGTCTTGCCGGGAAGAATTGAACAGACACCCGGACATGACCGCAAAAACGGCCATAAAAGCACACATTACCAGGACCGGGGAAAACCGGCCGGTGATAAATCGTTCTTTTTCAAACACTTGCCTCATATTAAATTTCCTTAACATCTCACCGACTCACCCGTTTAACCCCGGCCCTTTATCCACATAACCATGACAAAAGGGCACGGCACGCCGTGCCCCTACAACATTTTCGATCGACCGGAGAACCCAGAACCCAGAACCCAGAACCTCGAACCCCGAACCCCGAACCCCGAACCTATATCGCATCCAGCTCATCAAACATTTCAATCACCGGTGGCTCGGCCAGCAGCGGCTCCAGTGCTTTGAAAGACTGCTTAAAATAATCGGTCGAACTGTGAGCCACCAGGGCCTCGGCACCGGTGTATTTCTCATAAAACAGAAAAACCGAGGGATCCTGCTGGAGTCGGTTGAGGGTATAGACCAGGGTACCTTCCTCGTTTCTCACGTTGGGGATCAACCCTTTTAAAATATTCGCCATTTCATCTTCTTTACCTTTTTGGGCCTTTAATCTGGCAACGACAACCATGAGGTTCTCCTTTCTGAATGATAATTATAATTCTAAAATGATAATAAACAACCGGACAAAGAGTGAGCGTCTTGCAATTTTACGTATAATGATTCAATAATGACAATTAACAGGATTAATCATTTATGTAATATAAGACAAAAATGGATAAAAATAAACGTCTTTGGCAGGGAATTGAAATATGACAATGCTCAGCGTCCACCACACGCCGGGTAAACACTGCGGCAGTACCGGTATCCGCGATCTGGTCAACTTTCACGGGCTTGATTTTGACGAACCCATGTGCTTTGGCATCGGCGCGGGCATGGGGATCTGGTACTTGAAACAAAAGGGCCTGCCGGCCACCCGGATGATTCATGTCCGTTCCCTTGACCTGGAACATCAGTTTTTCACCCGCATCGGCATGCCTTTCGCGTGGACGTACTATGAAACCCCTGAAGAAAGTGAAACCGACCTGCTGGCCTGCCTGGACAGGGGGCTTCCCGCCATTATCCAGAGTGATATTTATCACCTGCCCTACTATCAATCCAGCACCCATTTTCCCGGCCACCTGATCACCGTTTGGGGATATGACGCGCAACGCCGGGTGTTTTTCGTCACGGACACCGAGCGCCCTGATGTCCAGGAGGTCCCGTTTGAAAGCATGAAAGCCGCCCGTTTTTCAGGGGGTGGTATTTTTGACCTTCGGGGCAACCTGTTCGCACCGTCATCCATATCGCCGCCGGCTGATCTGCCGGGGGTTATCCGGCAGGTCATTTCTTTTAACAGCCGCGTCCTGCTCGATGACAGCCATGACATGCAGGGGCTTGCCGCCCTGGACGCCTGGCACGAGGAACTGGACGCCTGGCCTGATTTTGAAGACTGGCAGTGGACGGCCCGCCTGGCCTACCAGATCATTGAAAAACGCGGTACCGGCGGCGGCGGTTTCCGGCTGATGTACCGGGATTTTCTCTCCCGCAGCCGGTCATATCTGCCGGATCTTATTTCCATGGAACTGATAGACGGCATGGATCAATCGGCGTCGGCCTGGACGGCCCTGGCCGACGCCCTGAAAGCCGCCTCGGAGAACGGCAGGCCGGATTTTTCCGCCGTTAAAAACAGACTGCGGACGGTCAGGGACCATGAAACCGCTTTTCATGAAGCGGCTGTTAAACTTGATGCCTGACAATAACGGCCGGGCAGAAGAAAAAGGATGGGCCATGCCGACACAACTGCCTGCACCCTCTGTCAGCCGAATCGCCTTAACCGCGCTTGCTTATGCACTGGCTGTTTTATTGGGCGAATTGACCTTCGGAAACCCGGTTTTTCCGATAACCATCTGGTATTTTGAAACGCTTCCGGCCTGGCAGTGGAGTTTGCCCGTTCACCTGGCCGGGTTCATCTGGCTGGTGTCCATCAACCGGTTTTTTTTGAACTATTCCAAGGCCTTGCCGATAATTGCGACCACCCTGTTCTTCTTCATCGGTGAAACCCTCAACTGGTATTTCTGGGACTTTTTCACTTACGCCGGCGACCTTGCCTGGCATAAAGCCCTGTCCTTCTGGACGGTGATCCTCATGTACGCCGGTCTTTGCACCGGCGCTGTACTTTTATTAAGAATACCAGAAAAGGAAAACCCTTGACGCACCGACCGGCCCGCTATATGTAACGGCCATGTCGAAAACCAAAGGCCACCAAAGGGCAGCAAACCCGGAGCTGGATGAACTTGACCGCCGGACACCCGGAGGGGTCTATCTTTGCCAGGTCAGCGCCACGGTTTCCTGCGGTGCCTGCTGCGGCCTTTATAACGTCAACGACCTTTCCCGTGAGGCACTGACCCGGATGCTGGAAGACCGGACCGGCCGGTTTGCCCGGGTACCGCGGTCCATCGAAGCCATTGACGACTTTGCCGGTGAAACTTTCTTTCGTACCGAAGGGCAAAAACGCCCCATACCGGATTTCCACCACTGCCCGTTTCTGGGCCTGATAAGCCCCGGAAACTGTACTGTCGGTTGTCTGCTCCACCCGCTGGCCCAGGGCAATGACGGTGTTGACTGGCGGGGATTAAGCTACTACGGCGCTTTTGCCTGCGCCACCTATTTCTGCCCGACCTGTCACCAACTTGCGCCGGGACACAAGCGCCTGATCCGGCAGGCGGCGGATAACTGGTATGACTACGGCCTGATGATTACCGAATCCGATATGCTGGCCACGTTCCTGGACCGGGTGGAAAACCGGCTGGGGCAATCACTGGACGGACAACACATTGAACTGCGGCCAGAAGCACTAGACGCCCTCCGGCATTTTCTGGCCATCAAAACGACCTGGCCTTTCCGCGATCCGGACCGGTTCCGGGGGGCCAATTTTTTCTTTAACAAGGAGGAAAACCAGCCGCCGCCCATTGATTCCCAACGTTCGGGGGGAGAAGGATCCGACTGGACGCCGGTTCTGAACGCGCTATGGTCAAAGCTGCCCGATCTAACGGCCTTGCGCGAAGCCGAATCGCACCTTAACCGCATGGCCGACGATATGGCCACGGCCCTTTCTTAATGGTTAAACTCCCAAGTAGTTATAGTATATGGATTGCATAATTTTCAGTTCAGACAAAGGTCTTGGAAGGGCCAAGGGTTCAGTGACTTGAAACCGACTTTTGGTCGTGATATCAATAAAAAGTTTTTCTGCGCTTGTGCAAAAATGAATTTTTAGCCGAAAGGGGTATGGGGCATGAAATCTGTTTTAATTACCGGGGCGTCCACGGGTATCGGCCGGGAATGCGCGATCGACCTTTCCCGGGCCGGCTGGCGCGTGTTTGCCGGTGTCCGAAAAACCCAAGACGGAGAAGCGCTGCGAACCACATCCGGTGACAGCGTTGTTCCCGTAATTCTGGATGTGACCGACGATAAAAGTATTCAGCAGGCGGCCGCAACCGTTGAAGAACAACTGTCCGGAAGCGGACTTGACGGCCTGGTCAACAATGCCGGCATAACCGTTCAGGGTCCCCTTGAATTCGTGCCATTGGCCATGTTCGATCAGCAATTTCAGGTGAATGTCATCGGCCAGCTGGCCGTAACCCAGGCTTTTCTGCCGCTGATTCGCAAAAACCGGGGCAGGATCGTATTTATGGGGTCTGAGAGCGGACGGTTCACGCTGCCCCTGCTGGGACCTTACTCGGCATCCAAGTTCGCCTTAGAAGCGGTTGCCACCGCCCTGCGCCTTGAGCTGAAACCCGCCGGCATCCGGGTCGCGCTGATGGAACCGGGAAGTGCCAAAACCAGGATCTGGGACAAGGCGACTGAAAACAGCGGCCGGATCATCAACGCCATGCCGGAGCAGGCCCGGCAGCTATACGCTTCGGAGCTGGCACTTTTGTCCAAACTGCCGGCGCGGATGAACAAAATGGCCTTTTCTCCGAAAAAGGTGTCAAAAGCCGTGATTCATGCCCTGACCGCCGATCGGCCTAAAATCCGGTATGTTATCGGTTCGGAAGCAAAAATGATGGTGCTTTTCTACCACCTGACGCCGGCGCGGATAACCGACTGGATGACCTTAAGAATTATGGGCCTGATGAAACGTTTCCTTTAATCAGCCTTGGGTATACCATAAAAATAACGGCAGCAGAAAAACGGCCAGAAGGATGATCAGCCCGGGCGGGCTGTAGTATGCTTTATACCAGGGGTCTCCCCGCTGATGTCCCCGCTTAACTCTTGTCAGGAACCAGTTACCGACCGCGATACCGCCGATCAGGCAGGCAATCATTTTCATCAAAATGACAAGGTTTTCCATGGAACTTCTCTCTTACCGGGCTATTCTGCAGATTGGTCGTTCTGCAGATCTGAGGGTTTTTTCATGATCCGGCCGGCCTTGTAAGAGAGCAGCTTAAAAGCAGACGGGTTTTCAGACGAAATACCGGCATAGTCTTTTATATCCTCCTCTTCGGAAAGCGGAAACAGTGAAAGGGTATAGGTTTTTTTACCGGTCAAGGTAACCGTATAGGCCGGATTCGTAAATGTTTTATCCGTATCTCCGGCGAGATAACTGTCACACTCAAGATCGGACAGCATGTCCAGAAGCTCTTTTATCGCTTCCTGATCGACGGCTTGATCATCAGCGGTTTTCCAGACGGCCTGTTCGTCTTCCGGCGTCAAATTTTCCCCGGCGGCACTCTCATCGGATGCTTCAGCCGGGGCCGGCGCTTTGCTCAACTCCAGCGTTTCATCGGCCATGGCGATGGATATCTTCTCAATTTCATTTTTGTCAAAGGCAAGAACCGTCTGATCCCTTAAGTCCTCGATGGTTTTTGCAAACGTATCATGAAAGCTGCCGCCGACGTGATAAACAAAAGGGTCTTCACCGACCCGGGCAAAGGTATATTGACCGGACGTAGCACGTTTACCGACGGTCAGATCCCTGACAACCGCGTTGTCGGCCGTGCGGGCGGTAACCCGAATGGCGTTGCCTTCATCCAGGTCGTATCGGTCATAATCCCCGGAATCAGACACCAGGGCCGTCAGCCGGACATCGGACAAAGCATGCAGCATATCATGAACCTGCTTTTCATCCGCCATAAAACCTGACGTGGAGAACGTCCACTGCCCATCGGTTTTTTCAAGGATGAACGCTTCAGACTGTCCCCTTTTAATTTCGATTTTTCTAATATCGGCGCTTTCAACCGTTGCCAGTTCCGGCAACTGGTAATGGATACGATCTTTATCCTTTAAATATAAGTACAGACAGGCGCCGATAATCACGGCAAAAAGAATCAGATACTCTTTTTTAAACATCGTTTTTTCCCCTAAGCTGTAATCGGTTTTGGCCCTATTTTGAAAACATCATCCGGAGTTGACGCTTGCGGGACAAGCGGCGGATCCATACCAGGCATCCGAAAAGGATAACCAGCACCGGCAGACCGGCGATATTACCCCATTTGATCAAAGACTTGGCAGCACCGCTCATCTCAAAAACGGGGTTATAAACCTGCCCCTTACTTCTTAATTGCGCGACCTTGTCCCTGCCGTTTAACGTATCCACCAGATTCATCATAAACACCGCGTTGGGCGACCGGCCCTCCGTGTCGAGCATGCGATCATAAAGCATCTGGGAGGATCCCATGATAAAAATACGGGCCGGCTTACCCTTGGCGATCAGTTTTCCGGAGACCTCGACTGACTCATCGGCCTCAGGCCGAGCCGCTTGTGCGCCCGTTTCCGATTCATCTATATTTTCTTCATCTGTCGCGTTCTCTTTGACGGGAATGGGTTTACCGGCAAAATAGCTGGGAAATTCTCCTTCCAGGATGGCGGCCAGGGGGAAGCTTTCGCGTTCCATGTTCGGCCCCGGCGGTTGAATGAACATGGGATTGTCAGGCATGCCGCCCGGCCGCTCCCAGGACTTTTTACTGGAAGTAAAAAGCGTGGTGGCTTTAATGCTGTTGGCCTCAAGGGTATCGTTCAGGAATTCAAGCGGCGCCACATTCATGACCACCAGCCCTTTTATGTTCTTCATAAAGGCCGGCTCGTTGTTAATATATTCGTTATTGATCACTGGTATAAAATACAGGGACTGTTTCCCCCCGCCGAACCGGGGATCCGTCGCCTGTTCAAAGCAGACCTCATCCATCACGGTTGACGCTTTTATCCTGACGCCGTAATGGGCCAGCAGTTTTTCCAGGCCGGTGTTGACGGGCACCAGCTTCGGCTGCGCATAAGGCGATTTCTGGCCGGCCGGATAGGTCTCATGAAACGGCTCGTAAAAAATTGCCAGGTTGTTACCCCGCATCAGAAACTGATCGATCTGGTACAATTCATAATCGGAAAACGGTTCCGTCGGACGGGCGATAATAAGACAATCAACGGCCTCTTCTTCCAGGCCTTCCCCGGACACATCGATCTTGGACAAAGAATAATTCGGCGCCAGCAACTGACGGAAATGAATCAGGCTGTCCGGCGGATTCTGCTGCTGTCCGAAAGTATTGGGCAGGTTCGGGTCGGGCGTGCCGTGGCCGCCGAGAAAACCGATATCATCATTGATACCGACCAGGGATTCCAGGGACTCATCAATCTGTTTAGCGATTTCTTTGGCCTCCGGAAGCGAGTAACGGGTGCCGAAAAACGGCAGATTGATCATATCCAGAACGGGCAGCGTAACGGTATTGCCCCGGTATTGCAGGACCAGGCCGATCAGGCCGTTGCCGGACGGAATCGGAGAGGCGCCCTTCTGCGGAATTTGCGGCCACTGAAGACGGATCAGGTTAAGCTTGCTCAATTCATCGGCCCGTTCAGGGGCTTTGGCTGGATCCACCGTCGAATAAACCAGTTTACCGTCCAGCTTGTCATTCAAGCCGGCCACAACATCCCCCATCATTTCAGGCAGGTTCGGCAGTTCCTTGACGCCCATGTGAGAAGCAACCGGTAAAATAGAAGAGGACATCACCAGGGTCACCTGGACCTTTTCCGGCAGGCTGGCAAAGGCACTGATTTTATTGGCCAGTTTTCGAATGGTCGTGGTGATCTGATATTCAAGGCCGTCGGTGGTTTTGATCGGGGTAATTTTCTCTATCATATCACCGTAAATAATCACCAGCCCCATGTAAGCCTTTTTCACCTTGACCTCATCGGCCTCGATGTTCTGGACCTGCACGGCGTGAATTCCGTAATCCTCAGCCAGTTTCTGGTCTTCTGAAACTTTCGTCATTTCCCCGCTTTGCGCCGGGGTCACATTATAAAACTGGTAATTGAAATTCTTGCCGGCATTGGCGGCATACTCCCCCAGCAGGTCGTGAAGGTATTGTTCGGTTATATTGTGAGGCGCGGGCAGATCTTTGGTAAAAAAGACCTTGATGGTCAGGGGTGCTGAAATTTTGGCCAGCACCTCAGTTGAAGCCGGTGACAGGGAATACTTGTTATCGGCCGTCAGGTCCAGCCGGAAGAAAAGCGTGATTCCGACGATATTGATCAACACCACCGCGACGCAATAGAGCAGGAATTTAAGATAAGGCTGTGTTCTCGATTGAATACCCATAATACAAAAAGCTCCTTACTGTTTTTCACTTAGCACAAGATAGGCCGCGTAAAGGCTGACAAAAACGACACTGAAAAAATACAAAAGGTCCCGGCTGTCCACAACCCCTTTGGCGATATTCGCAAAATGGGTACCGATGGCCAGGTACTGCAGTACGCTCAGGATGCTTTCGGGCAGGAAAAAAAGCGCGTAATCCATCATCGTCAGCCCGAAACAGATGGCCGCCGCCAGTATGAAGGCGATAATCTGATTCCGGGTCAGGGAAGACACAAACAGGCCGATCGCCGAAAAGACACCCCCCAGCAGGACGGCGCCGATATATCCGCCGATTACCGGCCCCCATTCCAGGTCACCGGTAAAGGCAACGGAGACGGCATAAACGCCTGTCGGCACCAGCATCACCGCGATGAACGCGGCGGCGGCGGTCAGCTTGGCGATCAGGATCTGTTTGATCGTAACCGGCAGGGTGAGCAGCATTTCATAGGAGCCGGTATTGTATTCCTCGGAAAAAAGCTTCATGGTGATGGCCGGCACGATAAAAGAGAACATGATCGGCAGCAGCGTAAAGAACGTTGTCAAAGACACCTGCCCTCTTAAAAAATAGGCGGAAAAAAAGAACCAGCCCGCCACCATGAGAAAAATGGCAATAACAATATAGGCAATAGGCGAAATAAAATATGCCTTGAACTCCCTTTCAAACATGGATCGTGTTGGTGACATATTAATTCTCCCGGGTAAGTTTTCTGAAAATGTTTTCCAGGCTTGGCGTTTCGCTGTAGAACGCCAGCAGATCCCAGTCCTTCTGCCGGATGCGGGAATAAATATCCCGGCGCGGATCGGACGTGGCCGGGCAACGCAACTGGAGCCGCAACTCGTCCGGCCGGTCGCCGTTTTCCCCTGCCGGGGCCTCACGGATTTCAGTTATTCCAGCCACATCATTCAGCAATGCCTTGACGGATGCCAAATCGGCACCGGCCAGTGTCAGGTGGATATAATTTTCCTGCCCGCCTTGCTGTTTCAGCGCACCGGTAGACTCGTCGGCAACGATTCTGCCTTTATCGATAATGGCAATTCGGTCACAAGTGGCCTCGGCTTCGCTTAAAATATGGGTGGAAAAAATAATGGTTTTTTCCTTGCCGATCTGCTTGATGATATCCCGGATCTCCACAATCTGGTTGGGGTCCAGGCCGGATGTCGGTTCATCCAGGACCAGCACTTCCGGATCGTTGATCAGGGCATGGGCCAGCCCCACCCGCTGCTTGTAACCTTTTGACAGCTCGGCCACCGGCTGATGCATGACATTGTCCAGCCCGCACATATCCACCATGCCCCGAATCCGGGACAACCGGTCGCTCCTGGCAACGCCCCGTAATCCGGCCACGTAATTCAGGTAATCATAAACCAGCATATCCGGATAAAGCGGGGCTGATTCCGGCAGATACCCCATCAAACGTTTTATCTCCAGAATGTCCTTGTCCACCGAAAAATCTTTTACGCGAATCGAACCGGAGGTCGGTCTGAGAAAACCGGTCAACATTCTAAGGGTGGTGGTTTTGCCGGCCCCGTTGGGCCCCAGCAAACCGAGAATTTCGCCCCGGCTGATATCCAGATTGATCCGATTGACCGCGCAGAAATCATCATAATAACGTGTCAGGTTTTCAACCCGTATCATACGCTGCTCCTTTTCCGGCCTTGAAAAAAGGCCCGAACACTTCGATTAATTGAACTCACAGATTGGCCCGGGAACATGGTGTCCCCCCCAGCGGGCTGTTGCAGGGATATATAATCATTGTCTTTGACAATGTCAAGTGCCGCCCCGGTCAAAAATTTCCGCGTCACTTTTGCCCTTCCACATTATTTTGTTCATATGGTGCTGAAAAGCCGGGACAAAAAAAAATTTTTTATACTATAAATCAAATATTTACGGTTATTCAAGTAACCCCTGGAACCCTTTAGCCTGCGGCCCTTCTCAGAATACAGCAACTGAAACGACTTGGCCCAAAAATAACCTGAAACTTAAATCCTGCCTTCGTTAACCAGCCGGGCAAAATGGTTGAAGGAACGGTCATACGTTCTTTCCGCGTCATCAGAAAAACAACAGGCCGGCAGCTGTCGCATTTTAAGATGATAACGGATACATTCACAACATAGGCCTTTGCGGGAGCAGGGCTCATAAGAACAGTTACAATGCTGCATGTTTTGCGACTGGTTGCACTCCATCAGATTTCCTCCATTTTCTTTGCCGGTTTACGATCAAATATTTTACAACCCGTACAGAGCTTGATCCGGTATACAAAATCTGTCGCCGGGTATCAACAGGGTTTTAGGTTTGCGGTTCAGGGTTCGGGGTTCGGGGTTAAAGGACGTTCGCAATTGTTGTAGGGGCAGGCCCCTGTGCCTGCCCGGGAAAGGGCAACCACAGGGGGTTGCCCCTACGAACCGGGGTAGACGTTTATGGGTGCCACGGGGCGACCGAGGTTGCCCCTACGAACCGGGGTAGACGTTTATGGGTGCCACGGGGCGACCGAGGTTGCCCGTGATTGGTCAAAAGCACGGAGAGTACGGGCAAGCTGCCGCCCTTGGCCCCCCTCAAACCCCGTCCCCTTAATCACTTAATCACCTGACCACTTAATCACCTGGGCATCTAACCACCGGATCATCTAAAACAAAAACGCTAAAACCTTGAAACTTTAACACCTAAAACTTCTATCACACCAAATCCGAGAAATTGATTTGACACCGCCCCCGGAGTGCTATAAATAATAACTATAAAAACAATTTGTTATATAAAACAGGTACGGCGCCCTTGACCATCGACCGCATCATATCCACTCGCCTGACCGCGCCCCGGGATTCGTTTGAGGAAGCATTCCTGTCGGAACTGCTGATCAGCGAGCGCCTCAGATTGACGTTTCTGTCCGCTTTTTTCGCGATTGCCGCCCTCTGGATCTTTTTTTCTCCCGATTTCTTTGTCGTCCAGTTTCCGCTCCGGGGTTTTTACCGCGGTATGTCATGGCATATATGGTTTTCCGGTTTCTGGGCGCTGGTCGCCCTTTATGAATTCATTGTCAGCCAGGTTTTTGCGCTGTTTAAAAAAAACAACCGCCTGCCGCCAACAGCCGCATTTTATATGAACGCCCTGGTTGAGGCCAGCATACCGACCCTGGGCCTTTTCCTCATCTCCCGGAACATCGGCTTAAACGCCCTGGCCACCCCCATGCCTGTCTTTTATTTTATCTTTATCATGCTGTCCACCCTGCGCCTCAACGTCAATCTCTCCCTGTTCACGGGTGTTGTTGCCGGTTACGGTTATCTTGGTGTGGCCATGCTGATCCTGTCCGAACAGAAGGCGTTTATCCCCTGCACCACACTGCAGAACATCGCTATGCATCGGGATAAAGCCTTATTGTTGCTGATGTCCGGGGTAGCCGCCGGATTCGTGGCTTACCAGATCCGCAAACGGGTTGTCGGCGTGATGGAAGCCATGCAGGAACAGAGCCGGGTTGAAACAGCTTGAACGGGTTACCGGTGCTGTTTTCTAACGCTTAAAAGGAGAACGAATGTCGTTGTCTCGTTTAAAAAACCTGGAAGACGAGATGAAAAAGTGCTTCCGCTGTTCTTTGTGTAAAATGGTCCCCCTACCCGTTGTTGCCAACCCGGCTTACTCAGACGGTTGCCCTTCGGCCAGGGAATTTCATTTTCACGGATATTCCGGATCCGGAAAACAGATCATGGCATTGTCGTTGCTGGATGGAAGAATCACGGTCGACGAAGACCTGGCGGAAATCGTATTCGCCTGCACGACCTGCGGTCTTTGTGATGTCGCCTGCAAGTTCATTATGGCGGCGGAGCGGCACCAGGTAAACATGGCACTGAGGGAGCATGTGGCCGAGCAGGGATTTACCCCGGCGGTTTTACAGCGAAAAATACACCGGCTGAAAAACCCGGATGGGCATCCTGATCAGGCCGGTGCTTGCGGCCATAAGTGGGCAAAAAACCTGGGGCTGAAGCTGTTGCCCAAAGACAGGGCCGATGTCCTGCTTTACCTGGACTACCGTTCATCCGGCACTGCCGCCGCCATGGCCACAGCCGGGAAGACGGTTTCCATATTCAAACAGGCCGGTGTCGACTTCGGTGTCCTGGGCGACGATGAGCCCTGCAGCGGTTTGCCCGCATACTGGACAGGGCATCGGGAACTGTTCTCCCTTCTGGCGGCCGAAACCCTCGAAAAACTGATTAATACAGGAGCCGAAACGGTAGTGGTCACCTCCGGCGCCACCCTGGGCCTGCTTCGTTCCAAATATCCGGAATATGGCCACCAGGCCGGCGGGCTTAAAATCCTGCACATAACCGAATATATAGAGCAACTGCTCAGAAAAAACCGTTTAGAACTGCCCCGGCCGGTCAACCGAAAAATCACCTACCATGATCCCTGCTACCTGGGACGTCAAAGCGAACCGCCGGTCACCTGGCACGGAGAGAATAAAGTCACTCACGGTTGCATGTCGTATACCGACCCGCCCAGACCGATCAATACCGGCTCCGGGGGCGTTTTCGACGCACCGCGCAACATCCTTCGGGCCATCAAAGGGCTGTCATTTGTGGAAATGTGGCGCATCAGGGAGTACGCCTTCTGCTGCGGCGGCGGTGGCGGCGTCCCGGATGCTTACCCGGAGCTGGCCGCTTCCGCGGCGTCTCACAGGCTTTCCGAGGCCGCCGATACGGGCGCGGACCTGCTGGTCACCGCCTGTGACCATTGTGTGGAAAATTTCAACCGCTGCCGTAAAAAAGAAAACACCCGGCCAATCCCGGTGGTTAATATTGTGGATTTAGTCGACCAGGCGATGTCAGGAGAAAAATAATGCCCCGCCCGGAATACATTGAAAAGCTCTTGGCTGTTTTAAACGATACGTCCATTATTACCGATCCGGACAGGCTGCGTGCCGTTGTCCCGGGCAACCCGCTGCTCGCGCCCGGCATCCCCCCCGCCTGCATCATCCGGCCCGACGGCACCGGCGAGCTGGAAAAGGTGCTTCATTTCGCCAATGAAAACAAGCTGAATTTATGCCTGATGTCTTCTTCCGGGAGCCATTATCACGGCGGGTTCATCGCTTGCCGGGAACACGCGCTGGTTGACATGTCTTTGTGGAACGGCATTCAATGGATTAACCGGAGAAACCGGGTTTGCCTCATCCAGCCCGGTGTCACCTACGGCGGGCTTCTCTCTGCCCTGGCACCGGAAGGGCTGACCGTTCCCATGCCCCTGGCCCCGCCATCCGGGAAAAGTGTCCTGGCCGCATGTATGGATCGGGAACCCGTCACCTGGCCCAACCGGCAGTGGGATATCGGCGACCCCGTGGCCAGTACGGAATTTTATTTCGGCAGTGGCGAACGATTCCGGACCGGAGCGGCCGGCGGACCGGGTACCCTGGAAGCACAACGAAAATCCGGCGGGGCTCAAAAATGCCCGAGCGGTCCTTCCCAAACAGATTTTCACCGGGTCATCCAGGGCGCCCAAGGGACCATGGGGGTTGCCACCTGGATGACCATACGCGCCGAAATTAAGCCTGCCAGGCAAACACCTTTTTTGATCGCAAGCCGTGACCTGGACAAGCTGATCACCTTTGTCTACGCCGTTCAGCGCCCCGGACTGGGCGAGCACACCTTCATCGCCAACCGTGTCTGCACCGCCATGCTGTTTCACGCCCGGCGGGGATTGGATTATGCCGCTCTTGCGCGGGAACTGCCGCCGTATATCTGTTTGCAGAATATTGCCGGCTTTGAGTTACTGCCGAAATCAAGGATCGCTTACCAGAAAAAAGACATCCGGCGTAAAGCCCGGCAATCAGGGCTGAAAATGGAAAAATCCCTCGGCCGGGTTTCGGCCGCGGATTTCCTGGACATCGCCATTACCCCCTGCGGCCAGACCGACTGGCGGCTGGGGCTTTACGGGGATTGCCTTTCGGTATTTTTCCTGTCCACCCTGGACCGGGCACCGATGCTTATCGGCGTTTTTGAAAAGCTTGCCGGCAAGCATGGTTTCGGTCCCGACAGAATCGGTATCTACCTGCAACCGGTGGTCCAGAATCACGGCTGCCACCTGGAATTCATGGTTCCCTATGACAGGCGAAGCGACCTTTCCGTTATCCGGGAACTGGAACAGGAAAGTGTCGATGTCCTCATGCGCAACGGCGCTTTTTTCAGCAGGCCCTATCTTTCCGCAGGTGACCGGGTGTTTGATAAAAACAAACAGAACACGATTGTGTTAAAAAAAATAAAGCATATTTTTGATGTCAACCGGATTTTAAACCGGGGCAAATGGGGACTGTAAATGCTTTCCGATTCTGAAAAAAAAGAGCTGTGTCATATCGTCGGTGATCGCTGGGTGAGTACCGCCCCCTGCATGATGGACACCTACGCCTTTTATATGAATCCTGAAGTACTGATTAAGGACGGGGGCCGTTGGGCCCCGCGGCCGGACGCGGTTGTACTGCCGGAATCGACCGGGGAGGTCCAGGCGATTGTGCGATACTGCAACCAGACCGACCTGATGGTAAAGCCACTTTCCACGGGATTCGGCACCTGGGCGGCCGCTTCCCGGGAAAGGGTCATTGTCCTTGACTTAAAACGCATGAATAAAATCATATCCATCGACAAAAAAAACCAGATCGCGGTGATCGAACCCTATGTCCGGGCCATTGACCTGCAGACCGAGTTGATGCGGCATGGCCTGAACGTTCATGTGGTTTCCTGCGGCGGTAACCATTCCGTTCTGGCCTCGACCGTCGCCGCCTGGGGATACGGCCTGACCGGGATTTCCATGGGATACAGCGGACGGAATCTTCTGGGCGTAGAGTGGGTAATGCCCACCGGCGAAATTTACCGCCTCGGCAGTGCCGGCGACAGCGACCACTGGTTTTCCGCCGATGGTCCCGGGCCATCCCTGCGGGGCATATTACGCGGTTTCCAGGGCACCATGGGCGGATTGGGTGTGTTCACCAAGTGTGCCGTCAAGCTCTACAAGTGGGACGGCCCGCCCCGCTGGGCGGTTACCGGCGGTTCTCCGAATTATATCCTGAAACAGAAGCTTCCCCATACGGCTTTCAACGCCCTGTCTTTCCCCTCGGCCCGGGCCATGCGTGAGGCCGGCTACCTGATGGGCGAGGCCGAACTGGAATATTCACAGTTTCGAACGCCCATGTTCTTTACCACCCTGGGGCTGACCGACAATAATCGCGAGTTGAAAACCTTTCTGGAAAGCGGGCTCTTTCAAAAAGTAACCCGATACGTGCTGCTCAATGCGGTAATCGGCCATTCCCGACAGGAGTTCAAATGGAAAATGAAGGCCTTGAAAAAAATCCTCCGCCGCACAAAAGGTGTCCGGCTGATGATGAACGTCAAGCCTTCGGCCTCACAGTTGCGCCTCATGGCCCCCCTGGTAGAACGCATAAAGGACCCTTTGTTCCTGCTAAGGCGTTTTCCTTTTCTTCAGGAGGTGATGGCCGCAATACCCTTTAACCGCAGGCAGGACATGGTGTCCTACTCCCGGATGTTCTGGTTACTGATCCGGCACGCCAACAACACCCAGGGCACCTTCCGGCCCTCCCAGGGCATGTTTACCACTCTTGGATCTTTTGACACCTGGGACCTGGGCGTTACCCAGTCGGACTGGATTGCCGAAGCTAAAAAAGAATACATCAAAAAAGGGCTGATCCTGGATGATGACGGGGATCTGGGCTGCGGCGGCCTGTTTGAAAACGGCCATCTCGGATATCTTGAGGGTATCGGCCTGTATGACACCAAAAATCCGGCTTCGGTATTGGCCGCCGGTAAACTGGTCGAACAAGGTGTGGAAGCCGCTATCGATAACGCCATGGGGGTTCCCATCGCCGGCTTCGGACAGGAGATGAACAAACGTTTCGGTCCGGCGTGCCACAATTATCATCATTGGCTGGGCCGGATCAAACAGGTCCTTGACCCCCATGACGCTTCGGACCCGTTTTTCTATTACAAGGAAGAATGATGGCCCTCTTCCGGCCGGACGCTTATTTACCGAAAGTCTGGTCCACCCAGGCGCGGATTTCCGTGGCCACATCTTCGGGAAGGGCTGACGAATTATCGCCGGTGGGAAAACGGCCCGCCGTCACGTCCTCCACGTAAGCGACGAAAATCTCCTCATACCGTTTGCCAAGATCATCATAGGCTTTGGCATGCCTGAAGATACGATCGGAAAGCCCCAGGATATCGCAATAAACCTGGACCTGGCCGTCGCAATATTGACCGGCGCCGATCCCGATGGTGGGCATGGATACCAGGGCGGTAATTTCTTTAGCCAGAAGTTCGGGAATGAGCTCAAAAACGATCATGCCCGCGCCGGCCGCGTCCAGTTGCCGGGCGGCGTCGATCAGTTCCCTGGCGCGTTCGACGTCTTTGCCCTGCACAGCCGCCTGGCCGCGGGTCTGCGGCGTATAACCGATGTGGGCGCAGACTTCGATACCGGCATCCACCACCTGCCGGATCAGATCAACCATGCTTTGTTCGCCTTCGATCTTGACGCTGTGGGCGCCCGCCTCAAGAAACCGCCGGGCGTTTTCCAGCGCCAGCTCCGGGGTATCGAAGGATTTATAAGGCATATCGGCCATCACGTGACCATTTTTGACGCCCCGGGCAACAGCCCGGACATGATGCAACATGTCATCCATGGTGACATCCAGTTCACTGGCATAGCCCAGCATATTCCGGCCCACACTGTCGCCGACCAGGGTGATGTCCACCCCGGCCCTATCCTGAAAAACAGCGGTGGGAAAATCATAGGCCGTCAACATGGTAATTTTTCTACCCTGCTGTTTGTAGGTGTGAAAATCGGAAAGTTTTTTCATGGTTTCCTCCCTGACCATCGGCTTGGTTGCGGATAATTGACGATTGATTTCAGTCTATCGCCGCTGCCGCTTTCCGTCAATAGAAATAGGGGGGTTAGGGTTGCAAAGTTTTAGGTTTTAATGCTACGTGTTACATGCCACGTCAGTAGATTTAACGTATTTATGTGATTAGGTGATTAAGTGATTAAGGTTTAGGTTCTGGGCATGCAGGCCATCCGCAAATGTTGTAGGGGCGGCACTCTTTTCATACTTTATTCCGGTTCACGTTCTGCTACGCTTCACTGCCCGGAAAGACGAGTAGGATAACCACTTAAGCACCTAAACACTTAAACACATAATCATCTAAATCCCTACCCCGGCATCAGGTTTTATGTTATAAAAGATCAGCTACGCAATATTAAGGGGGACAACCATGGACCGTTTTCACGACTTTTCTTTTGACGCCTGCGAAGAATGCGGCCAGTGCCTTCAGCAATGCCCGGTTATGAGCCTGACAGAACAGGTGGCCATCGATGAAATCAAGCGCCTGAAAAAAGGAGAACCTACCCGGCACGTGTTGAAGAAATGCACCAGTTGTTTTGACTGCAACTTCGTCTGCAAAAACAACTGCAATCCGGCCCAGCTCATTCTGCAGCGCTGGAATGAAACCTACCGGGACAAAGGGCTGCCGGCCCGGGCCCGCTACTACGACCCCAACCATACCCCGAATTTCAGGACTTACGTCCTGGATCGCCTGCCGGAAGACGAAAAAGAACTGGTCCAATCCTGGCGGAACATGGAACCGTGTGAAGAAATCTTCTACCCCGGATGCAACGTCATCACCGTACCCTACCTGACCCGTACCAGCCTGCTTGACGGCATGAACATCCGGGGGTCCCTGGACATGTGCTGCGGCGAAACCTATTACCGCATGGGCCTGTTTGACGAGCTGCAGAAAGTGGC
This sequence comes from Desulfosudaceae bacterium, assembly GCA_963674745.2. Lineage (GTDB taxonomy): Bacteria > Desulfobacterota > Desulfobacteria > Desulfobacterales > Desulfosudaceae > JBFMDX01. The sequence goes on from CAXXDV010000003.1 coordinate 2,636,428, forward strand.
TAAACGCCTGGAAGCATGGTTCAACGCCCTGGGCGTCAAGCGCATGATCATCCCCTGCACGGCCGGCCGGAACATGTTCACCAATGTTCTGCCCCGATTCGGCGTCAAATTTGATTTTGAAATTACCCACCTGCTGGAAATCCTGTGGCGGAAGGTCGAATCCGGCGAACTGAAATTTACCCGCCCGGTTAACCTGACCGTCACCATCCAGGAGTCCTGTTATGCCAAGATGTTCGGCGAAGAATACATGGACCTGCCGCGCAAACTCCTGGAAGCAGCCGGTGCCACGGTCATTGAGGAAGAGCTGCACGGCGAGTCCGCCCTGTGCTGCGGCATTGCCGGCGGGTTTTCTCCTCATTCCGGGTACCACCCCCTCGACATCACCCTGGCCACCATCCGCTCCCTGCGCCAGGCTCAGAAGACCCGGGCCGAAGCCGTCGCCACCTATTGCGCCGGCTGCCTCCAAATGCTGTCGGTGGGCAAAATCGCCTATCCCCTGGCCGGTCAGCCGATCTATCATCTGCTGGAAATCCTGCAGATGGCCATCGGAGAAACCCCGGCCCGGCTCAACCGCAAAAGAAGCTGGACCATGTTCACCGGCGTGGTCAAAAACCAGTTCCCCATGGTCCTGTCCCCGAAACGGCACAGGATCAACGTGGCATAAAACCGGAGGCTGATGGCGTGAACACCCGAACAATATTCCGCTGGTTCAGACAGGATCTTTGCCTCATGTGCGGCCGCTGCCTTTCATCCTGCCCGGTCCTGGCCCTGCCTGAAGCCGTGGCCGTGGCCGAAAAAAAGCGCCTGATTTCCGACGTGCCGGATGCGTCCCTGCCATTCCGGTTCTGCACCACCTGCAATGTCTGTGACCTGGTCTGCCCTCAGAACGCCGCCCCCTACGAGCTGATTCTGGAATGCTATGACCGGCAGGCACATCAAAAAGGCCTGCCCTACATTGCCCGCATGGTCCTGCCCGACGCCCCGGAAAACATCTGGTCCGCCCTGCGGCCGTTGATGAGCGACCGGGAACGGAATCTGCTGGCCCAATGGAACGACAACCTTGGCAAAAAACACGAAGCGGCCGTCCTGACCGGCTTTTACACCAACCTGGCGCCGTACCTGGCCGACCTGGGTATCGTCAGAAGCCTCGACCTGCCCATTGCCGGCAGTGAAGGGCTGTGGGGTTGCGGGGGGGATACCAACAAGATGGGACTGATCCGCCAGACCGAAGCCGTGATCGACCTGGTTGGCAACACCTTCCGCGATATGGGCCTGTCAAAAGCTTACTGCTTCATGCAGGCCGAAGCGGTCATGCTGACTGAAGTTCTGCCGCGCTTTTACGGCGCCAGGCTCGAAGTCGAGGCACGGCCCCTGGACGACCTGATTTCAGACAGGATTGATTCCGGCGACATCGAGATCACGCACCCGTTAAACATGACGGTCACCGTTCACGACAACTGTATGTCCCGCTACCTGGGGGCAAAACCCCAGGATGTCATGCGGCATCTGATTACAAAATCCGGCTGCCGGATTGTGGAAATGGAACACAACCGCGACCGGGCCCTGTGCTGCGGCTGGGCCGCCACCATTCCCACCCTGTACGCCGGCACCGGCAACCCTTTTGCTACGGTCGGTTATCTGCTTTACAGCTTGAGGCGCCGCCTGACCGAAGCTGAAAATACCGGGTCCGAGGCCTTGGTCACCAGTTGCCCGGCCTGCTACCTGTTTCTGACCCTGATCAAAACCCTGACGAGCTCAACAATAGAGGTCTATCACCTGCTGGAACTGGTCGACATAGCTGCCGGCGGTCGGCCGGAAAGAAAAACCGAAGAACGCTGCTGGGAAATCCTGGCCCACACCTCTACCATCATCCTCAACTGGATGGTGTCGGCTAAAAACAGGCGGTATTTTCCGCCACCGGAAATCGACCCCACCGTCGTTGCCCCCCCGCGACCGCAGTCAGCGACCGACGCCGCCCGCACAAAACAGTTTGCAGCCCTGTACAAAAGCAGGCTGACACAGAACCCGGTCGTGCGCAAACTCCTGGCCGCGGCCGTCAACGCAACCGCCCGGGTCTACGGTATCTGGCTGGAACGCCAGAAAAAGAACCGATAAAACACCCCCTCCCCGGATCTTACCGCGAGACTTCATCGTCAAGGCCGAGTGCCTTGGCACGCGTTTTCCACAGTTTGCGGGCAAAAGCCCGCATGTCGTCAATTTTTTCAATTTCATCGACAATCTCGACGCCGATTAACGTCTCGATCAGGTCTTCCAGCGTCACCACCCCGCGGGTCTGGCCGTATTCGTCTACAACTATGGCGATATGCTGACGGTCCTTGAGGAAACTTTCGAGGAGCCTGGATACCGAAACCGTATCCGGAACCACCAGGATATCTCTTTTAAAGGATTTAAGCGGCAGATCCTCTTCTTCCTGCATTTTCTTAAACAGGGTCTCATCCCGGAGTACAAACCCGGTTATCTCGTCAATATTGTTCCTGTAAAGGGGCAGGCGTGAAAAGGGAATGTTGCTTATCTGCACCACGGCATCGGACACCGTCATGTCCTCGGGTAGGGCCGAAACGACCGTGCTGGGTGTCATAATATCCCTGGCCCGCAGGGATTCAAGGTGCAGCAGGTTCCGTATGATACGGGTTTCCGTGTTTTTGATGTCTCCGGTCAGCTCCCCCACCCGGGCCATGGCGACCAGCTCGTCGCGGCTGAAGATATGCATCTGTTTTCCGCGCGAGATGATTTTTGTCAACCGTTCGGACAACCATACGATCGGGAAAAGCGTTACAATCAAAGCATAAACAAAAAGTGTGGTCAGTCCCGCCAGCCTCGACCAGTAAATGGCGCCAATGGTTTTGGGGATGATTTCCGAAAAAAACAGGATCATCAATGTCATGACCGCGGAGAACAGACCGAACCAGGCACTGCCGAAAACCACTGCGGCTTTAGCGCCTGCCCCGATGGCACCGACGGTATGCGCGATCGTGTTCAGGGTTAAAATAGCCGCCAGCGACCGGTCGATGTCATCCTGCTTCAGGCGTTTTAACAGCACCGCCCCCTTGACCCCTTTCTTCAATTGGTCTTCAATATAGGCGGGGGTCACACTCAACAGGACAGACTCGGCAATGGAACAGAGGAAGGACACCAGCAGTGCGATCAGTATATAAATGACCAGCAACACCACATCGCTGTCGGCTGTTTCAACACCGGCCGCCGGCAGTTTTGGATCCAGTGCCAGGGCCGATCCGGTTAAAGATATCAGCCCGGTAAAAATTGCTATGGCCGTAATTTTATTCAAAGGTCGTCTCGCAGGCGGTTCCTGTTTTGGATGTCCATTTTCTAACTTGGGCCGGATTTACCAAAATGTCAAGAGTTCCCGTTTGCGTCGAAACATCTCGAACAGGGTCTATTTCAGGCATTTTCCCCGGTCAGGCCACCCGGATTTCAGCATCATGGCGGGCCGGAATCATATTGACAGGTTACGGCGTTTGGTATAGGTAAAGGCAAAAAACTGGCTGTTTATTCTTATTCCTTAAAATCCATTGTGGCCATGAAGTCCCTGATTAAAAAAGGGCTGTTTGCCCTTGTCTGCCTGACCATCCTTGGTACGGGTCTGGGCGCGGCCTATTGCTGGTATCTTTCGGTAAACATTGAAACACGTTTTTCCGGACGAAAGTGGGAAATTCCCTCCACCGTCTATTCGGATACCTTTGTGCTTTTCCCGGGAAAAAGCGTGAGCCTTTCGTGCCTGGAAAAAAAACTGAAAAGGCTGGGTTATCGCAACACCGGACTGCGGCCGGAAAAAAAAGGCCAATACCTTATCAACGGCCGGGCCCTGGAGATTTTTTTCAAGGATCTGGATCTCCCGGACAATCACCGTCAAGGGTTTTTAGCCCGGATCACGTTGAGTCATGGCACGATCCGGGAGATGCAACGACTGGATACGGGCAAATCCCTGGCCCTGGCCGAGCTTGGCCCGGAAACCATTATGCAGTATTTCGGCCAAAAAAGAGAACTGCGACGGGTGGTCTCCCTGGAAACCATACCCGATCACCTGGAAAAAGCGGTCATTGCCATTGAAGACAGCCGCTTTTACAAACACTTCGGCATCGATCCCCGAGGCATTGCCCGGGCTTTTTACATCAATATCCGGCAGGGGGCCCTCCGTCAGGGTGGCTCCACCCTGACCCAGCAACTGGCCAAAAACTATTTTTTGACCCCGGAACGGACCTTCCGGCGAAAAATCAACGAAATGTTTTTTGCCCTGGCCATGGAATACAAGTACAGCAAGAATGAAATCCTGGAAATTTACTTAAATGAAATTTATTTCGGCCAGAAAGGCTCTGTCTCCATCAACGGCGTGGGTCAAGCCGCGGATTTTTATTTCGGCAAAAGCGTCAAACAGCTTTCCCTGGCCGAATGCGCCCTGCTGGCCGGTATTATCAAGGCACCCAACCTGTACTCGCCCTATTCTGACCCGGAAAGATGCGAACAGCGGCGGAACCTGGTGCTTTCAGCCATGTTTGACGAGGGCTTTATTTCCGCCAAAGAACTGGCGGCGGGTGTCAACGAACCGGTCCGTACCGCGGGCTACACGGGTTACAACCGCAACGCGCCCTATTTTCTGGATTATGTTTCAGCCCAGCTCCATGAATTGTATTCAGAAGCCATCCTGTCCAGCCAGGGATTCTCAATTTATACGACCCTGGACACAGACGTTCAGGCAGCCGCGGAAAAAGCCCTGGCCTTTGGATTGAACCGGCTGGAAGAGCAGATCCCGCCCGTACGACGGGCTGACCCGAAAAAGAAGCTCCAGGGTGCGGTGCTGGTCATCCAGCCCCGGACGGGCAATATCCTGGCCATGGTCGGCGGCCGGGATTACGGGGTCAGCCAGTTCAACCGCGTTACCCATGCCCGGCGCCAGCCGGGAAGCTGTTTCAAGCCGATTGTCACGTCCGTACTGCTGGACCGGTTCAAGCCTTCGGATCTGCTGTCCAACCAGGCCAGGGGCTATCCAGTCAATGGGGAGCAGTGGACACCGGACAACTTCGAGGACCTGCCACAAGCAGAGCTGTCCGTGCGGGACATGCTGAGATTGTCCTGCAACCGGGCGGCCGTGGACATGGTCATGCGAAGCGGGCTTGAGACCGTGGCCGGCCGGCTGCAGGTCTTTGATTTTTCCACGCCGTTGGCGCCCTACCCGTCGATCGCCCTGGGGGCTTTTGAGGTCATCCCTCTGGAACTGGCCCGGGCCTACTGCGCCTTTGCCGCCGACGGCATCCTGCCGTTTGCCCTGTCGGTCCGGGACGTTACCGATGAAAACGGGAACATCCTGGTGCGGCGGCATATGGATATCCGACCGGTGCTGTCTCCGGCCAAAGCCTTTGTCATCACATCCATGCTCGAATCGGTGGTTAACGACGGCACGGCGCGGTCCGTACGGCGGCTGGGCCTGGATTTTCCCCTGGCAGGCAAGACCGGCACTACCAACAACTACCGGGATGCCTGGTTTGTCGGGTATACCCCGGACTTCCTGGCCCTGGTATGGGTAGGGTTCGACAACGGAAATCCGGTGTACACCACCGGCGCGGGCGCGGCCATCCCCATTTTTGCCGAACTGGCCCGAAACATGCCCGGGTATATCTCTTTAAACAAATTTACAATGCCGCCGGGTGTGGTAGAAAAAAAGGTGTGCAAAAAAAGCGGTGAACTGGCGGTTTTTTTAAAATGCCCGGACACGTACGAGGAATATTTCCTGGTTGAAAACCAGCCGCAAAAAGAATGTCATCTTCACGCCGAAACCGGTCCGTTGAAAAGGATTTTTAATGGGATCAAAGGCTTATTCAAATAAGACATGGAAAATGACGGCCGGCGCGGGGTTGTTTCTGGCGGCCATGTTGATGCTGGCCGCCTGTGCCGGGGTCACGCCGCCGCCGGAGACCGGGACAGGCCTGCCCGCGCCCGGCATGGTGCCCCCGCCCGACCCGTTTCGGCAGGCCGATGAATCCAGAGCCCGGGCCGCTCACAGCCTGGTACGGGAGGGATACGAACTGCTGGTCGGCAACAGTTTTGACGGCGCCATCCGGGTGCTGGAGCGGGCCGTGGGCATCAACCCGGCCGACGGCCAGGGTTATTTTTACCTGGCAGCGGCCTGGCTGGGCAAAGGCAATTTTGATTTGGCGGCCCGGTTCAACGATCTGGCCGGAATGTATTTAAGAGATGATAAAACATGGTCCCGACAGGTGGGGCGACAGAAAGAGCGGATACAAAAGGGTCAGGCACGGTCGCGGGCGGAATAGCCGGGAATCAGATTCAGCAAAGAAAAATCATTGCTGTGAACACTGCGGAAAGACATCACATCGGCCCGGAACACCAGCAGGTTTCTCAACAGGGATAGCAAATAGTTCTGCGGCCCATGCGGCGGGCGGGCAAACCGTCGGGCAATCGAACGCAAACCATAAAACCGTTGATATAATGACCAGTAAAGGGTTTCGAGTTCCCGCGGGGTCATGCCCTCCGGGGTGATGACGGCATGGGTGCCGTCATAAAGGGACCAGTTCCGGGGCAGGTCGGTTTTGACGGTTTCCAGCTCTTCCCATAACCGGCTGCCGGGGATCGGGGTCAGGATATAAAGGGCCAGTTCGTCAATTTTCATGGCTTCCAGCCGCTGCAGGGTGACCCGGATGGTGGCTTCGTTTTCTTCTGTCAGCCCCAGGATCATGCTGGCAAAAACAACCATGCCCCGCTTGTGGAGGTTGTCGATCAAGGCACTGTATTGATCGATATCGGCCCACCCCTTTCGAACGCGTTGAAGTCCCCGGGCGGAAAAACTTTCCAGCCCGATATAAGCGGTCTCCATACCGGCATCCCGGGCCATGTCCAGCAATCGCAGGTCCCGGCCGGCGGCGGGATCCATCTGGGCCAGCCAGTTGACGCGCATGGACTTCATGGCGGAAAACAGCGGCGGCAGAATTTTCTTGTACGAAAACAGGTTGTCATCGATGAACATGATCCGCCCGGCGGACACGGCCCGGATATCGCGGAGCACGTCTTCCACCGGCCGGGTCCTTACCTGCCGGCCGTAAAACCGGGTGACCGTGCAATAGCTGCAATTATTGGGGCAGCCCCTGCCGACCCAGACGGGGTAGTATTTGTAGCGGTGTGGTTTACGATCGATCAGGTCATAACGGGGAGTGGGCAATCCGTCCAGCCGGATATACGCGTCCTGTTGGTAGCGCTTCTTCAGCCTGCCCTGTTGCGCATCGGCCAGTACCTGCTGCCACACACCCTCGGCCTCGCCGATGACCACCGCGTCGACGTACCGGCCTGCCTCGTCCGGGAAAAAAGAGGCATGAAGACCGCCCATCACGACCGGGACACCCCGTTTGCGGTATTCTTCGGCGATCTGGTAGGCCCGCAGCGACTGACCGGTCATGGCCGTGACAGCCACCAGGTCGGCCGGAGCATCAAAGCATATGCCTTCAAACAGTTCATCGATGACCCGCACCTCGTGTTCTTCAGGCGTCAGGGCAGCCAGGTAAATAAACGAAAGGTTGAGAATTTTCCCTTCCCGGGCCCGGGTCCGGATCGGCATGCCCCGGCCGTCCAACTGGGTGGGGAAAATGATGGTTATTTTCAAGTGACCTCGCGGTGTCTAAATGGTTTTGCGTTTATTGCCGGACTCAGGGCCTGCAAGGCGTCTTTCAGTCCGGAACGACGGTTGACGACGGCCTGAACAGCCGTTTCCAGGATGGCATCATCGGCCCAGATGACGACCGACTTTTTTGCCCGGGTCAGGCCGGTATAAACCAGTTCCCGGGTCAGAACGGGAGAGGGGTTTTCCGGCAGTATCATCAGCAGGGAATCAAACTCCGAGCCCTGGGATTTGTGAATGGTCATGGCGAATACGGTTTCATGGGGCGGCAGCCGTAACGGTGAAAAGGCCCGCCACTCTCCGGCCGGGTCCGGGAAACAGGCCTGCCGCCGGCCGGCGGCGTCTTCCCAGATGATACCGACGTCACCGTTGTACAATTTCCGGGTGTAATCATTGCGGGTGATCATGACCGGCCGTCCCGGGTAAAACGGGTCCGAAGCATCGATCAGGCCCCGATCGGCCAGTCCTTTTTCCACCATTCGGTTGATGGCTTCCACACCGTATGCGCCGTTGCGATGGGCGCAGACGATCCGGAACGTGTCCATAGCGGCCAGCGCCGCTTCGACCGAATCCGTCCGACAGATCTTTTGGAAAAACGGCAAGGCGGCCTGTTTCAGCTGCTTTTCAAGGTTTTCTTTGTCGGGCAACGGCGCCAGGACGACCGTCCCGGAGGTATCATCCTCGAAAACCCGGCGGGTCAAGGCCGCGTCCCCCTCATTAATGGCCCGGCTGACGGCATTCACCGAAGATCCTTCGGGAAAGCGGTAGTTCTGCTTTAACTCCACAACACAGTCCGCCAGCGAATTGTCATCCCCGGCCGGCAATGACGGCAGTTGTTCATCGCAGATTTCCCGGCATTGCTTGCAAAAATCATCAGAGAAGCCTTCACCGGATGAGGCGGCACAGATGTCCCCCAGAACAGCACCGGCTTCCACGGAGGCCAGCTGGTTTTTATCGCCCAGCAGCACCAGGCGGGTTTTGCGGGTCATGGCTGCCAAAAGTCCGGCCATCAGAGACAGGGAAACCATGGACGCTTCATCGACAATGACGATATCCACCGGCAGCCGGCGGTTTTCGTTATACCGGAAACCGGCATCCATGTCGGACGCCCCCAGAAGACGGTGAATGGTATGAACCGATTCGGGAAACCGTTCCGCCGTTTCCGGCATTTGGGCCGAGATCTGGTTTCTGGCCGCAACCATGGACGCCTGAAGCCGGGCGGCGGCCTTACCGGTCGGCGCACACAGCGCGATGGACATACCCGGCTGCTGGGCCAGCAGTAATCCGATAATCCGGGCGGCGGTAAATGTCTTGCCGGTTCCCGGCCCGCCGGTAATGATGCAGACATTCCGCGTCAGGGCCGCAAAAGCCGCCACCTTCTGCCAGTTCACCTCCGGGGATTTACCCGACGGCGGAAAACAGCGGGCCAGGTCTTTTTTTAGCCGCTTAAAATCAATGCCCCCCGGCCGATTGAACAACCGTTCCCGGAAACCCGCCGCCAGTTGCTGCTCGTATTGCCAGTAACGGAAAAGGTAAAGCCGCCGACCGGCCCGATCAAGCACCAGCGGGGCATAATCGCCGGGAGCACCAACCACCGGGCTGTCGGCGATGCGGTCCATCCAGGCATCTGCCGGCGGTGTGAGCATATCATCGGCCGGGCTGTCTGTGTCCGGGCCGGCATCGTCCAGGAGGCTGAGAAGCGGTTTGGCGGCCCAGTCGTCAAAATCCAGGCAGACGTGTTTGCCCCTGCCTACCGTATTGTTCAGCAACACGCAGGCCAGGTACAAATCATCGCCGCCGCTGTTTTCGGAAAGCCTGGCCATCAGTTCCGTAAACCGGATATCAATGTCCGTCAGCAGGCCCTTATCGTACAGTTGTTGAATAGGGTAAACGCTCATCAAATTATCCCAGTACCCGTTCGAGTCTTTCCACCGCGGCTTTTTCCGGACGGTCGAAATAAACCCCGTTGCCGGGGATGTCGGGATTCACACCCCGGACGAAAAGATAGACGGCCCCGCCGAAATGGGTGTCATAATCATAATCCGGCAGGCGGTGGCCCAGGTACCGGTGAAGGGCCACGGTATAAATATAGTACTGCAGATAGTATGATTCGTCCGCTATACACCGGTGCAGTTGTGGAAAGGCATAATCGTCGGGATCATATCCCAGGTGGTTGGTCTTCCAGTCCAGCAGATAAAACCTCCCTTCATGCGCAAACACCAGGTCGATAAACCCCCGCATATACCCGTGCAGCGGCCGGAACTCGAGGCGCTCACTGCCGGCGAAAAGATCCCGGCCCCTGTCATCATCCACGGCTGCCGACCGTCCCAGCGCCCTTCGCAGGCCTTCCGGGGTGATTCGCCGGATGGGATAATAAAAGCCCATCTCGGTGATCATCCGGTCGCGGGAAAGCCCGCCCAGTGCAAACCCGGGGGCATGGGGAAGCACCGGCGCCCGGAGCACATCCGTAACCATCTGATAAACCACCTTGTTCCAGAACCCGCCGGTGGACGACGGTTTATCCAGGCCGTAACGCCTCAAGTTGATATCGATCAATTCCCCGGCATCATCCGGGCTGGAAAGTGAAAAATCCAGCTGTTCAAAAATGGAATGAACGCACAGGCCCGGCACCGCACCGGCCGGAAAATCGAAAATGGTACCTTCCCATGGGCGGCCCTCGTCCGACACCTTTTTAGAAAATTCATCCTGTTTGATTTCATCGTCTTCCCGCGGCGGGGATGCCGTCCGCCCGATGGCGGACAGGTAGGTAAAACTGGCAATGCCCCATTCCTGGTCAATACGATCACCGGAGAACTGTTTCGGTTGTAAAACGGGTTTTTTGGGCTCTGCAGTCGGGCGATAAGGCCCGTATGAACCCGGCAGGTAACGCTCGACATGGATAAAATTCGCAGCCGGCTGAAGCCGTTCTTTCACCAACTGATAAAGGGCTTCGGCATCGATATCTTTCATCTGTGCCTGTAACTTTTCCAACCGGCCATCATCCGGCAGGCCGCCGTTCATCACATAGTCTAGGGCGGTCACACCGGACAAACCGATTTGACCAATCCTGCCGTAAACCAGGTAACAGCGGTTAATGGCCCGGGTCACCGCCACGTAAAGCAGTCGGACCAACTCTGACAGGTTTTCCCGGTAAGCAGACCGGGTATGTGCCTCATCTCCGGTACCGATATCCATCATCAACTGCTGCTGATCATGGAAAATCACATTATCCGGCCTTACCGCCGCGCCTTTGTCCCACAGAAAGGGACAGAACACAATGGGATACTGCAGGCCTTTGCTTTTCCAGATGGTCACGATCTGTACGGCCTCATCATCCCGTTCCAGGCGCAACTGTTCCTCATCAGACATTTCTTCTTCGGTACCGTGCCTTTCCCTGATCCAGTCCAGCAGGCCGTTCATGCCCAGCCGGCATGTCACCGCGGCCTGATGGATCAATTCCGCCAGGTGCAGCACATTGGTCAGCCGCCTTTCACCGTCAGGGAAGTCCAGCAGCCTTAAACGGACATGATAATCGGACAGAAACCGCCGAAACGCGCGCATTAACCCGACCGACCGCCAGAGTTCGTGATATTCACCGAAATTGCGCAAATGGTCGTCATATTCCGCGTAGCGGCCGTCATCTTCACCAAAGGCCTGAAGGTCCGCCGCGGAACAGCCGATGAGGTCGTCCGCCAGGGCCGCATTGACCAGCCTGTAATCCGTAGGGGCGGCCATGGCCGATAATACCCGTTCCACTGACAGGGCCTCTTCGGTTGTAAACACACTGCCGGTCCTGGATATCACCGCCGGAACATTCAACGCCGACAGGCGGTCCTTGATCCGGCCGGCATCCTGGTTACGGGTAATCAGAACGGCAATGTCCGCCGGTCCAAGCGGCCGATCTCCGACCAGAACGGCGCCCCTGGCGGACAGGTTCAACAGGCGGGCTATTTCTCCGGCCACGGCATCCATCACCACCTGTCGAGCGGTTTCTTTGTTCAGTTTAGCCATTCGCCCGTCGTCATCTGTTCCGACAAACCACAGCTTGGCATGACCGGCCCCGTCACCGTTCATCCGTAACGGCAAGCGATTGCCAATGTTGTCTGGATCGGCGGTGACCGGGGCAAACCCGATGGCCTCCCCCAACACAAAGGGATTAGCGGTCTGGCCGAAAAGGCAGTTAACCGCCTCCACCAGGGGTGTTTCAGAGCGCCAGTTCCGGGGCAAAGCGTACTTCCTGTCGGACGGGACGTTTTTTGCGGCCTGGATATAGGAAAACACATCAGCACTACGAAAGGCAAAAATAGACTGCTTGGGGTCACCGATTAAAAAAAGGCTGTGGGTATCGACATTAAAAAGCCGGTCAAAAATCTCATGTTGAACCGGGTCCGTATCCTGGAACTCGTCGATCAGGACCGCCCGATACCGGTCACGAATGGCCGATGTGAGCAGGCCTTTACGGTCGGCGGCCAGGGCCTTTTGCAGGCCTGACAGCAAATCGTTGAAATACTGTACGTTACTGTCCTGCTTGCGGCGGACCAGTTCCTGCTCCAGGTACTGCCTGAAGGCATGCCGGTAATAAACAGCGCAGGCATCCTCGGCCGTCACATAGCGCTGGCAGCATTCAAAAAAAGAATGTGCCGGTATGCCCAGGTGCGTTTTCGACGGCTTGAGGTTTTGCCGCATAAAATCCGGGGTTAAACGTCCGAAGACGGCCAGCCCGGCCGTGTCGATGTCTTCATTGAAAATCCGGTCCAGTTCTGCGGCGTATTCTTCGACCGCCTCCGCTTTGAAGGTATCCTTGCTGCGCCTGAGGCCATAATCATCGGACTTGAGCAGATCCATGATACGGCCGCGTTCTTTATCCCAGCGGTCGCGGGCGTCGTCAAATGCCTGAAGTAATTGCCGGGAGGGATCCCCGACGTTCGAAATCGGGATCAGTTCCAACATCGGCTTATTGATCAATATATCGGAAAAACGAACCAGGTGGTCGACAGACAGCAACCGCTTTATCGCCACGGCGCATAAGAGTTTGGGGGCCCGGATGAAGTTCCGCCGCCAGAAATCATCGACCACTTCCCGGACAAACCGGCTCTGGTCGGTCACCAGTTCGACATTGAACCGCAACGAAGACTCAAAAGCGAATTGATTCAGAATCCGGTTGCAGAAACCGTGAATGGTAAAAATACCGGCTTCATCAAAAGACAGGACGGCTTTTCGCAGGGCTTTGGCCACGGTTTTTTCGTCACTGTGTTGAACCGCCTGCCTGACAACGGCTGCTGCGACGGGATTATCCCACGAATCCGGTTCATCGATGAGTAACCGGGCCCGGGAAAGGGTTTGCCTGATCCGTTCCCGCAACTCCGTGGTGGCGGCTTCGGTGAAAGTCACCGCCAGGATGCGGCTGATGTCAAGACGGGCCTCGGCCACCAGCCGCAATATCAGATTGGTAATGGTGAAGGTTTTCCCGGTCCCCGCGCTGGCCTCGATCAAGTGGATTCCACGCAGGGGTACCGACAGAATGTCAAAAGGCGTAAATCCGGTCATAAAACGGGCAACAACAAAGCCATGTTATTTAACGGCCGATCCATCATTGACCTACTTTCCACCGCGCACGGCACGGGCATAATAGGTTCCCGTCTTTTCGCCGTATGCGCTTTCACCGGTGGAAAAGTTGATGAGCCAGGCCTCATCCGGATAGTAAGCGCTGGTGGTAGACGACCAGTAATAGGCCAGTAAAGCGTCCGGGAAAACGGCGGTATCAGTAGCCGGATTGCCGGCTTCTATTTCCACGATTGAAAAAAGTTCCTTAATGCTGGGCAAACGCCAGTCATCAAACCCGGCCAGCGTCATATTACTGCACCATTCCAGCGCCTCCTGCCAGGTCATGGTGGCCATGGATGCGCCCCGGGCCCACGTCAGGCCGGTGGTGCTGTCGGTCACCGTATTGTTGGCATTCACTGTAAATGAAGGTGTCGATTGAACGCCACGAACCGCCCGCGCGTAAAAGGAACCCGGCGCACTGATCGTGTAACACCGGCCGTCAAGGTAGTTGAGACGACAGGAGCCGCTGGTATCGTCTGCCGGATCGACAAACGCCAGGTAGGCGCCTTTGGCCGTGTTCAGAAAATAGTCGATATCAATCGCCGGGGTATAGCTGCTGAAATCGGTAATGTAGAACAGATCTTTGATCGTCGGCATCCGCCAGTCGTCATAACCGCCAAACTGACCGGCATTGAGCGAAGCGATAAAATTATCGTCAACCGTATACCAGGTATAACGATTGTCTCTATCATGAATGCTGCTATCATCGGTTTTGACTTCCCAGATCAGACCGGTGGCATTGTCCCGGACCATGGCCCATGAAGCAGCATCACCCGGCAGCTCAATGCCGGTGTCATCCAATTTTGTATAGTAAGGCGGGTTGATCGAATAAAAGGCGTCCTGGCCATAGAAAGCCTGTCCCTGGGCCGGGCAGTCAATAATCGTCCCTTTTCTATCATAACAATCGTCCTGCCCGGTGTCCGGCAGGAGCGGACAGTTCTCGTCAACCTGCCCGTCACAGTCATCATCGATATCATTAACGCAAATATCCGGCATGCCCGGGTTAATGTCGGGGTTGGCGTCATCACAATCCACGGCTTTGCCACAATCGGCCTGGACAAAATAGCCATCACCGTCGGCGTCTGTACAATTAACACAGTTATCGTCAATCAGACCGTCGCAGTTGTTATCCAGGCCGTCGCCACAGACCTCGTAGGTGCCGGGGTTGATCTCCGGTTCCGTATCGTCGCAGTCGATTGGCGTACCGCATCCGCTCTGGGCGAAATAGCCGTCATTATCTGCATCCGTACAGGCACAGCCTTCGTTTATCAGACCATCACAGTTATTATCAATACCGTCACCGCAAACTTCCGCCACGCCGGGATTAATGTCCGGGTCGCTATCATTACAATCGCGTTTATCGGTAACATAGCCATCGGGTTTGGTCGTTTTCCGGATGGTATCGTTCGGATCCCCGTATCCATCTCCGTCCGCATCACGGTGATAAAAAAGCCCTTCCGTATCGGATGAGTACCCCCCCCCGCTGCTACCGCCGGTGCCGATGATGGACACCAGACCGATGATAAGAATTGCCAGCAACCCGGCCAAACGAAAGGCGTTAAAAATTCTAGGGGACCGTTTCATTATTTTCTCCTTTGTCCTGACAGCATTAAGATCAGATAACCCCTTTATGTTAATCAGTTCGAGTCATCCTGTCACTATGGCGTACCACCCCGTCCGCCACGGACAGCGCGCACGTAATACCGGCCCGTTTTATTGCCGTAACCGTTGTTGCCATAAGAAAAGCCGACGAGCCAGGCGTTATCCGGATAATAGGCATGTGTCGTCGATGACCAGTAGTAGGAAGACGTCGTATCCGGGAAATAATTGATATCGATCATCTGTCCGTCGGCATTGTCATCCACCAGGGATTTCAGCTCCTTTACCGTGGGCATCCGCCAGTCTTCATATCCGGCCAGGGAAAGGTCTTCGCACCAGGCCAGGGCTTCTTCCCAGGTCATGTTGCTCGCGGATGAACGCTTGTCCCACATCAGGCCGCTGTTATCATCCGTTATTGTTCCATCCATGTTATCCGTCAAGGACACCGTCTGCTGATGGCCCCGAACAGCGCGCACATAATAATATTGATCCGACAGGTTTGAGGTATTGTCCTGACCGTATATGAAGTTGACGGCAAGGACACCATTGGCATTATTATCGGCATCGCCGGATGCCCAGTAGTAAGATAACATGGTATTCTGAAAATAATAAGTATCAACGGCCGGTCCAAAGGTGCCGTAGTTGACAATGGACATCAACTCTTCTACCGTGGGCAGCCGCCAGTCGTCATAACCACCGTAAAGCTCGGCGTTAAGCGTATCGATAAAATCATTCACGATATACCAGGCATAGCGATTATCCTTATCATGGGTACCGCCCTCATCGGTCTTAACCTCCCAGATCAGGCCGGTGACATTGTCCTGCACCATGGCCTCGCCGTTGCCGATAAGCCAGGTATAAGACGGCGGGTTAATGGCATAGGAGGCATCCTGCCCGTACAAAGCCCTGCCCGGGACCGGGCAGGTCGTCTCACCGCCGGCTCTGTTGTAACAGGTTGTCTGGCCGGTATCCGGGATTCTCGCATCAGCCGTACCGCAGCTCAGGTCCTGGCCGTCACAGTCACTATCCACGCCATCGCCGCATATTTCCGCCGCACCTGGAAAGATATCGGCATCGCCGTCATCGCAGTCCACAGCCGTGCCGCAGTTACCTTCGACATAAAAACCGTCCGCATCCGCGTCCGTACAGGTACACCCCTCGTCAATCTGCCCATTGCAGTTGTTATCGACGCTATCCCAGCAGACTTCGGCGACACCGGGATGAATCGCGGCATCGGCATCATTACAATCCACATTGGTACCGCAACCGAACTGGACAAAATAACCATCACCGTCATCATCCGTGCAGATACAACCCACATCGATTTCTCCATCGCAGTTATTGTCAATACCGTCGTCACAACGCTCTATCGCGCCGGGATGAACGGCCGGGTTGCTGTCATCACAGTCCGTCTTATTGCTTACATATTGCCCCAGCGGCATGGAGGTAAACTCAGCGGCATTGCCGGCATCGCCGTACCCGTCCCCATCCGCATCACGGTAATAGGTCATGCTTTTTTCGGATGCCGGCGAATAGCTGCCGCTCCCGCCGGTGCCGATAATTGACACCAGCCCCAGAATGATAATGGCCATCAATCCGGTAAAACGAATCACATTATAAAATCCGGAAGGGGGCTGTTTCATGATGTTCTCCTTTTGTCCTGACTGTATATTAGAATCAGATAAGCGACAACGGCGCCTGTAATGATAGCGATCATATCATGATTGCTGTATGATCCACCTGTAAAATAATGACGGGTGTTCTCCAGCAGAAAAATACCGTCAAACCAGTCCGGAACAAGTCCGGCCGCCTGTGCGCTGTATTTCTGGCCCAGCTCAAAAGCGCCGTCAACGACCAGCCAGAACAGGCAGATGACCAGGCAGCTCCGGCGACCGCCGTTCACGATACCGGCTGTCAGAAAGATAAATGCCATAACATGCAGCAGATCCGGTAGAAATTTGCTGATACTTCCGAACAGGGGCGGGTAAATATTATAAAGACTGAGCTGAACGGGAAGAACCGAGACAAACCAGGTCTGATCCGGCGGCCGATCGATCAGGTATACCAGCATCCCGATCAGCAACATCAGGATGCCGGATAATATATATCCCATGTTGACCTTCATAACACCACGTGCAGATTTCCCGCCGCTGAACAAAAGGCTCTGGCAATAGCCGAAATGGTTAAAATCAGTGTATAAAAGGTTCCGACCCACTCCTAAACCCCCTGAATGACATTAGTATTTTGTAATACGACCAAAATGTCAACCATTATTTAGCACTTATCCCGGATCACGGTGGTTCAGCTGAGACCCGAAGATGACTGATATTTTCGACCAGAGTGAATTCAACACTAGATAACAGGATATTGTTCATTAAATCAAGTCGGGCATCGATTTTTCTTGAAATTAAAAAACTTTATGCCAGACTCGAAAGACATTGACACCCAAAACGGCTGCTGATAGAAAATTATTTTAATAAAAACAAAATATTATAGAGAAATGCGGTTAAAAAAGATTGCCGGGGCCATTATTTTCAAAAAAAGGTCGCTGTTTCTGCTTTTCGACTGGAAAAAAGCAGTCGCCATTATGCTCATTTCCCTCGTCTGTTTTTCAGCCGAAGCCGTCCCACTGCTTCAAACCGACCTTTCTGCGGGCTGCGGACAAATGTCGGGCAATACCGAGTATCGGGTCGGTGGAAAAATTTCGACCGCCAATGAGACCTATAAGGTCCATTTTCCTGTCAGCCGGTTGTCTTTTCCTGTTGAAAGTTATCTTTTTTTTCTGCGTGCCGGGATAACCTATAAAGACAGATTGACCGGCAGCGTTTCCTGGCATCAGAACCTGACCGACGACCCGGGCAAAATGAAGGACTACGATTGGGAAATGTCCCCGGCAGACCTTACCATTTATTCAAAAAGCCGTCTGAATATGGGGGCGAGAATGCTCTCGGGGGAAATCCGATACCGCCTGTACCGGATTGACCTTGCCGGATATGCGCCTTTTTTTCATCCCGGGGACAACTGGCAGTTGCTGGCAGGCGGAGAATATCTTTACCGGCATTTTGATTTTAGGGTTTATGATACCCTGCAGACCTATCCCGGCCAGAATATAAGCCCTGACTTCGTGCCCGGCCGGACCCTTGAATATGATGTTGATTACCTGATTCCGCTTCTCAAGCTGGGAACGGCACTGGAATTGGCGAAAGGGGCGTCGGTGGAACTGGCCATCGGATACAGTCCCTATGCCCGGGCAAAAGATGAAGACCGTCACCTGTTAAGGAATATGGTGTCTACGGCCGATTGTGACGGAGACGCCTGGATGTTCTCCGGCCGGTTGAGATATCTTTTTGCGGACAAGTGGTTTGCCGGTTTGTTGCTTTCTTACCTGGAGATTGAAACCGAGGGCACCTCAAAGACGTACATCAACAACCGGCTGGAACACATAATTGACACCGAAATTATAAGCCGGCAATCTCTGGTCACGTTGACGATCGGCCGGAATTTCTAATTCCTGCCCCGGTCAGACCACCTGCCGGGTGGCCTGGGCCTCATACCTGGCAAAAAACTTCGCAAAAGGCCTGGGCATTGACGCCGTGGGGCCGAGAAAGGCGGTTGCGGCCCCGGACGGGCAATACCGCACGCAACTGTAACAATAGCTGCAGTTCTTGCCGTGAACCGCAACCTGTTGGAGAGTAATGTTTCCAGTCGGGCAGTTTTTCAGGCACAGGCCACACCCCGTGCAGACATCGCGGTCGATTCTGACCCCCGGCATGAACCAGGAAAATGCTTTCAGGTTATTGAAATAACTATCAATAAAGTTCATAACCGATGACTTGTCTTTAAATGCTTCGGGGGTGAACCGCTGAGCGTCTGCGTCCGTCAACCGCCCGGCCAGCACTTTTGCAAATTGACGGATAACCGCCAGATCTTTTTCATCCGGCCGCCCCTCGTGAAAAGGAGCTGCATGTGGAAACGTCAGGCAATGTTCGGTCAACACCTGCACGCCACCGAGCAGACGGAATTTTTTCTTAAACAGGATTTTCGCCAGGTCAAACTGGATGACGCCGCTCGAAACCCCTCCGAAAGTACTCAGAATGGCAGCCGCCTGACCGTCGGCCGCCCCGGGCATATTCCTGACAAAATCCATGAACACCGGCGGCGCGTGATGGAAATAGGTGGGCGCGGCGAAAACGACCAGGGAATAAGACGGCAGCATGGTGCCGGCCTGCTCCAATCCCTGAATATCCTTAAAATCATTCAGCGAACGGCTTTCGACCGGCAACCCGTTTTCAACAAGGGATTCGGCCAGTGCCGCCACCGCCTTGCGGGTCGTACCATGAGGCGAAAGATAGATGATCAGCACCGATGTTTTATCTGTTTCCATAAAAATCACCTCTAACAGAATCGAGTTAATACCGGAAAAACAGGCCTTAAGGTCAGATCAGCCCCCAAAAATTATAACCGATTGCAGGGAATATTCGCCAGCCGGCGCTCAAAATCGTCGTCCATCTGCTTCTTATACT
Organism: Desulfosudaceae bacterium; assembly: GCA_963674745.2. GTDB lineage: Bacteria > Desulfobacterota > Desulfobacteria > Desulfobacterales > Desulfosudaceae > JBFMDX01. The sequence continues at coordinate 2,655,817 of CAXXDV010000003.1, forward strand.
GCTCCAGGGTAAATTCGGTGTTGCAGGACCTGCACCGCAGATAAACGGCCTTTCAGGTACGGCGCATTTCCATGCGCCCGTCGCAACGCAAGCATCTGGCATTTTCCATGGATAATCTTACTCCGCCAATACAATTTTATTTTCAAAACATAACTATCGTGTTGATAAAGCATTCCGGTTATAAAATCAAATTTTTAATTTGCTTCAACGCCATGTTTAAAATTCAGCGGACGCATACTGTACCTTGAGACCCATTTTCTGGTATATACTCTTTTTAGTTTTTTAATGCTTCCACCCAAAAAAATAACCTGACCAAGGGAAAAAACTGATGCGAAAGACAGGATATATCATTTTATGCCTGTGGGGAATACTGGCCTTTCACGGGCCGCAGGTGTGGCTGATGTTCTTTCTTTTCTCCCCCGGGCAAGGTGATGGAGATGCGCAAGCCGCCATATACAACGCGTTTCTTTTCCTGTTGTGGGGCGGTATCCATAGCGTTCTGGCCCGGGATTTTGCCCGGAACGTCATCGCCCGGGTGGTGGGCCGGGATCTTGTCAAGCTGGTCTTTGTATCCGTGGCCGGCATTACCCAGTGTTTGCTGCTCTACCTGTGGCAACCGCTTTCCGGATGGCACTGGCGGGCCGAAGGCGTGCTGTACGGGGTTCTGGCCGTTTTGTTCCTGGCCGCCATGTCAGCCGTGTTTATTTCTTCGCTCCTGCTGGACTACATGGAAGCCCTGGGTATCAGGGCCGTCATACGGCGTATGCGACACCAGAAGGCCCCGCCCGTGACGCTGTCCCTGCGCGGCCCATACGCCTATTGCCGGCACCCGGTTTACCTGTTCACCATCTTCTTTTTATGGCTGGGACCGGAAATGAACTGGACCAAACTGGAGTTTTCTGTGCTGGGCACACTTTATGTTATCGCGGGCATGTTCCTGGAAGACCGGGACACGGCCCGGTATCTGGGGCCGGCCTACGCGGAATACAAAAAGCACGTCCCCATCCTGATCCCCCGCCTTAAACCCTGGCGACCCGGAACTGAGGTTTAAATACAGGCAGCTTTTTCAATCTGATTACAAGACCTCGGTGAATTCGGCCAGAATGCCCATCAGTGTCCTGGGATGGATAAAGGCCATGACACCGCCCAGCTCACCCATTATCTGAAGGCCTTTGCTTTCAAAATCAGCCTTTGTTTCACTGAAATTATCCACCTTCAGGGAGATATGATGAATCCCCTGCCCCCGCTCCTTTAAAAACTTGCCCACCGGCCCCAGTCCCGCCTGGGTCGGCTGCATCAGCTCAAAGGCCAGGGTACCGACGCGAACGATAGCCGATATATGCAGACCAAAATTCAGTTTGCCGTCAGCCGCGCGGGATGTGTCCAGTTCCGCACCAAGTTTTTCCCGGAAAAAAGCGATAGCCTCATCAATATTTTCAACCGCAATACCCACATGGGCCAAACCCTCAATTGCCATATCCGCCTCCTGTTTATTTGTTCGTGTGCCTGCTGTTTCATTCTTTGTCCTTTTCATTTCCCGGTTTGCCCGGAGAACACCAGGACTTTAAGACCGGGATAAAACATGTACATCAGGGTATCTTTGACCCATTGTCGATACTGACGGCTACCGGACTTCATGCCCAGTACCCGGGCATGATAGGCGGAGGCGCCCACACAGTTGAAAACCACGATACCGAATCCATACAGCCACATGCGTGTGCGTTCGTCCTCAGCGGGCAAGGGCAGAAATTCCTGAAAAAGGGCCAACGAATCCAGCAGAAACCGTATCAGAACGTCAAATCCCGGCAAGTCTTCAAACCGGTCGACCTGGGCAATGTTCTGCATGGCGCCCATCATTACGTCCGGGTTTGAAAAACCGTAATCCATCAGCCGGTCAATCATCTGCCGGGCATTATCGCGCAGAGGGCCGTCTTCCAGTTCACCGATGATCGACCTGATGGCCCGGGTGTGTTCATCCAGCTGTTGCCTGACCACGGCCTCGAACAGTTCGGCCTTGGTGGGAAAATAATGATACAGCAGGGTAAAATCAAAACCGCCTTCGGTCCCTATCATGCGGATGCTGGTGGCATTATAGGGATACCTGGAAAAGACCCGGCGGGCCACGGCCATGACCCGCCGCCGGGTGGCTTCCCCCTTGGTTCCGCTGGCTTTGCCCAGCCTAATCTTGCACCCCCCAGATCGCGACCGTCGGGGTTTGCCGGCGGCCGACCGATGCCGCTCATCACCATCCCTGCCATTCTGTCCGACGTCCTTGCTTGAGAACACCAGTCGCTTGATAACCGGGTATAACAAAAACACAAACAGGCCTTTGACCCATTTACGATATGCCAGCCCCTGCGGATCCATGTCCAGGATCTTTCCGAAAAAACGGGATGCCCCGACACAATTGGCCAGGATAACACTGGAGCAGAAAAATACCCGGTTGACCTCATCCTTGGGTGCACTGAAGAAATCACTGGCCGAAAAAAGGGCCAGGGTATTCTCATGAAACGCCCTTAAATAGCGCATACCGGGAAAAGCGCCCTTAACATGGCCCACCGCCCCCACATTCAGCATCATCACGTAAAAGGCATCCGGATGATCAAAGGCAAAATCCACAAACCGGTCGACCAGGATCTCCGTATTTCGCAACAGGGGACCGTCCAGCCCCTGGAGCAGGCCATCGGCCACACTGGTATACTGAACGATCAGGTCTTTTGATACCGCTTCGAACAGGTTGGCCTTGGACCTGAAATGGTAACGAATATAGGAATGGTTGAAACCGCCTTCCCGGCCGATGGTCCGGGTTCCGGCAGCGCCATAGGGATACCGGGTAAACACCTTGCTGGCGGCTTCGATAATCCGAAGGCGGGTGATCTCGTTCTTGGCTGTGCGTCTGGTTGCTTTCACAGAATCAATTTTTTCTTGACAACAAAATTTTTATCCGATAGTTGAAATTCATCCAATCGTTGAAATTTTTATCGGTATCTGGCAACACTTGTCAAGAACAATATGCTCACATCAGGAGTCCGATATGGATTTTTCATTGTCCCGCCAGCAGAAAATGGTCAAAGACGAATTTGCCCGGCTTGTCAAAGAAGTCGTTATACCCCGGGCCCAGGAGAATGACAGAAACGGCTGCATCCCGGATGACGCCCTTCAAAAGGTCTGGGAACTCGGCGTCTCCGTGTCCATGATACCGGAAGAATTCGGGGGATACGGCAGCCCGGCTTCAGCAGTGGAAAGCGCCATTATCTTAGAGGAACTGGCCTATGGTGAAATGGCCTTTGCCATGGCGGCCACCGCCCCTTCCCTGTTTCTTCATCCGATTGCCGAAATGGGCACCGAAAAACAAAAGAAAAAATATCTTCCCCTGTATTGCCGGGATACCTTCAAGTCCTGCACCATGGCCGTCAATGAACCGCATTACGGTTTTGATGCCGTGGCGCTGAAAACCGCCGCCGCGAAAAAAAATGGCGCATTTGTTCTCAATGGTGACAAATGCTTTGTTCCCCTGGCGGCAAAATCAGATCACATGCTGGTGGCTGCCGAACTGGACGGGAAAAACGCGTTGTTTATTATCAGCAACGACAACCCGGGCCTGGTCATCGACGAAAAAGAGACCAACCTGGGCTATTATTCGCTGGAAACCCACGAGTTAAAACTGAACAACTGCGAAATCCCGGCCGAAGACCGTCTGGGCGAAGCGGGTGGGTGCAATTTTGACCGGATTCTGCAGCAATGCCGTGTGGCCATGTCGGCCATGGCCACGGGCCTGGCCCGGGCCGCGTTTGACCATGCCCGGGATTACGCCAAAAACCGGCATCAGTTCGGCGAACCCATTGCCTGCCGCCAATCAATCGCCTTTATGATCGCCGAAATGGCCTATGAAGTCGAGGCCATGCGGCATCTGACCTGGAAGGCGGCCTCCCGCCTTGACGCCGGTCGGGACGCCCGTCGAGAGGCCTACCTGGCCAGGCTTTACGCCGGGGAAAAGGCCATGCGCATTACGGACTTCGGGCTCCAGATTTACGGCGGCCACGGTTATATCCGGGAATACCCCATGGAACGGTTTTACCGGGATGCCCGGGGAGTGGCCATTTTAGAAGGCATGGCCACAGTTTAACCCGAAAAGCTTATGAAATGTCCGGTATGGCCCGAATATTTCATGGTTTTTTCGACACGGATCAACAGTTTCGTTTTATGGAGGATGGTATGATAAACCTGGAATTCACCGACAGCATGATTAAAATGCAGGAAGGCGTCAAAATGGTCGCCCGGAACATGCTGCGCCCCATTGCCCGCAAATACGATCAGCAGGAACATGTTTATCCCAAAGAACTGGATGTTTTCCGGGGTGCCCCGCTTTTTTCCCGCGCCAGAAAGAAAAAAGACAGCGACAAAAAAACCAGGCCCGAAGCCGGCAAGACCGGCCCCAACCTGGGTCAGATCATCAGCGTCGAAGCCATGTGCTGGGGCGACTGCGGATTGCTGATGTCCATCCCCAATGCCGGTGTGGGCAATGCCGCCCTGGTGGCCGTAGGTACGGACGAACAGGTGAAAAAATTCGGCGGCAAATGGATCGCCTTTGCCAATACCGAGCCGGAAGCCGGCTCTGACGCCGGAGCGATCAACACCACGGCCGAACGGGACGGTGATCAATGGGTCATCAACGGTGAAAAAATCTTTGTCACCTGCGCCGACCGCTGCGATGCGGTAGTCGTCTGGGCCACGATCGATAAAAGCGCCGGTAAAGCCGGCATAAAGCCCTTTCTGGTGGAAAAAGGCACGCCGGGTATGACGCTTGAGCACCTGGAATCCAAATGCGGTCTGCGGGCATCGGACACCGGTACGTTTGTGTTTAAAGACTGCCGCATCCCCAAAGAAGATATCCTGGGCAGCGCCGAAATCGATCAGAGCGGTCAAGGTTTCAAGGGCGTCATGAAGACCTTTGACATGACCCGCCCCATGGTGGCTTCCATGGCCAACGGGCTGGCCGGTGCCGCCCTGGACATGACCCGGGAAGTCATGGAAAAAAATGGTGGGAACCTGGATTACGGTAAAGCACCCAACCGGGTCAGCGCAGCCGAAAAAGAGTACTATCTTATGGAAGCCGAACTGGAAGCCATGAAAATGCTGGCCTACAAGGCGGCCTGGATGGCGGACAACGACCAGCCGAACAGCCTGGAAGCATCCATGGCCAAGGCCAAATCCGGTCGGTGTGCCACCCTCATCGCCCAGAAGTGCTGCGAGCTTTTAGGGCCTTTGGGACTGACCACAAGGGAACTGGCCGAAAAATGGATGCGGGACGTAAAGATCATGGATATTTTTGAAGGGACCGGTCAGATCCAGCACCTGATCGTGGCCCGAAACATCTTAAAACTGTCCAGCAAAGAATTGAAGTAGGGAGGCAACATGAAAGCGCTCAAAACAAAAATTTTTACTTACTATACCGCCAACATCAGTCCGCCCAATGAACTGCAAATCAATCAATGGCTGGCCGACAATCCGGACATTGAAATCGTCGACATGCTGCAGTCCGAATCCATGGCCTCACGCACCGGGCAGCTGGAACGAAACCTGAGCATTACCATCCTTTACCGCGAGCCCTGAAGGAAACATCATGACATACCAATACCTGAAGACGCGACAGGTCAACCAGACCATCTGGGTGGAAATACACAATCCGCCGGTCAACTTCATTATCACCGACATGCTGGCGGAAATGCATGACCTGATCAAAAAAGTCAGCAAGGACGACACCATCCGGGTTTTTATCCTGACCGGGGGGCGTGAGGATTCCTACATCATGCATTTCTCCATTCACGAACTAATGATGCTGACCACCCATCTCAAGCGTTTGCTCCTGCATCTCATGGTCCGGTACCGGCCCACCAGCGCCCTGCTGAAATACTACATAACCTTTACCAACTGGCTCATGGACCTGTTCCCCTGGTATGAAACCCTGATGCTCAAACAGGCAAAAACCATTCGCGGTTACTCGTCGGGTATGTTTCTGTGGTTTCAGATGACGCGGACTTATCTGGCCATCGAGCGCATGAACAAGGTCACCATTGCCGCCATCAACGGCTCCTGTAACGGCGGGGGAACGGAAATGGCGGCCTGCTTTGATTTCCGGTTCATGGTCGGAGACCAGGGATTCACCATCGGCCAGCCCGAGGTGCTGGTCAATATCGTGCCCGGCGGCGGCGGTACCCAGCGCCTGCCACGGCTGATGGGCCGGGCCAGGGCCCTTGAACTGATGCTGCGCGGATGTCAGTGGACACCGCAGGAGGCCAGGCAGGCAGGCCTGCTGAGCGACGTGTTTGACAAGGCGGAATTTACCCAAAAGGTCCAGGCTTTCGCCGACCTGATGAGCAAGCGACCGCCGGTGGCCATTGACGCCATCAAAAAATCCGTGGTCCAGGGCGAAAGCGCCTCGCTCAGCCACGGCCTGAGCATTGAGCTGGAGCAAAGCGTGCGATGTTTCGACACCAAAGATACGGCCATGGCCCTGCGGAACTACCTCAGGTACATCGAAGAAAATATCAATACCCTGGACTACGAGAAGGCCACCACAGAAGATATTGTGAACCTGCTGCACACCACCCTGGAGATAATGGAAAACGCCAAAATATTTGACCGTTTTGAGGGGAAATAAGGTCAGACAGGAATCAAAGGAAGCCATCATGATTTACCTGGATACCCTGTTACAGGCAGACAATTTCAGGCGTACTGTTGATGAATTAGCCTCAGACTTTCGAGAAAAGTACAACCTGGGTCCCATCAACCAGCTGGGACTGGTGGTTCCGGAAGTGGAAACGGCGGCCGGGCAATTGGAGAAAAGGGGCATCGGCCCTTTCCTTATCCTGTCCGGCAGCCTGGCGCGATGGGACGAACAGGGCAAACCGGGGCATTTCCGGGGAAAACTCGGTCTTGCCAGACACCAGGGAGTGGACCTGGAGTTGCTTGAACCCGGAGAGGGATCCGATTTTTATCGTCAGGATGTTGATCCCGAAGACCGCATCGTTGTCCAGCACCTGGGCTTTCTTGTCAGGGATGTTGATAAGCAGATGAAAACGATGAATGATGACGGGCATCCCACCCGGGTCAGGGGTAAAATTAAAAACGGCCCGCTTTCTGTTGAATTCGCCTATATGGACACGGTTTCAACGGCCGGCCTTATCATCGAGCTGATCAGCTTCCGTCTTCTGGGTGTGGGTGTTAAACCCTTTGGCCCGATTTATCATTTTATGGGAAGGCTTGAAAAACGTTGCGGTATCCGTTGCATCAATATGCCCTGACCATTGCATGACACAAAAACCTGTTGACAGACAGAATTAAAAATATTAAATTATTCATAAAAACAGGTTCTTATATCACCATCGAACCGTAAACAGAAACAAAAAGGCCTTGTTATGAAACTTTTCTTAAAACTACTGATATTGCTGGCGATATTGACGTTTTTAAACGGCTGTGTCCTGACAAAGCTGATTACGGTTCCCTTGCGATTAACCGGGGCAGTCGTATCCATCGTGCCGATTGCCGGCAATACCGCCCATGATGCCATTGACAAGGCGGCGGAAATTGTAGACGACATCCCGATCTAAGAACCTTTGGGCTTTGATTGTTGGGTAATGTCACGATTTTATATACTCAAGGACAGGCCCAAACACATCCAGGGCGATTCGTTGAGACTTCTCGTCATTCAGTATGGTCTCGTCAAAACACCGGCTGATATGAACATCCTCGCCTTCTCCGGTGTGCCATTTACCCGGTCGCCACTGGCCAGCGGCTGTTGATTTTGCCTTATCCAGGGGCTTGCCGGCGGCAATGCTTTCCGCCAGGGCATATGACGTCTCCGGGAAAAAGCATACCGGTTCACTCAGCCCTTTGAAAAAAAGGTCTGCCAGCTCTGCCAGGTATGACCGTGCCACTTCTTCTGCCATTTCCGAGAATTCGATCACATCATCGGAGCCGACCAGACGGGTTATCCGGGCCGGCCGGTCTTTTCCCGTTGCATTCAACGCCAGATGATAGATCCAGGCGTTCAGAATATCCATGGCTTTGATTTTAGCACACCGGTAAAAGATCTGCCCGCCGGCATAAAGACTGTTCAGGGTCCCGCTGATGTTTGTGTTTCGGGCATCGTTCAACCGGCATTCGATATGTTCCGGTTCAGCCGGACCGCCTTCCAGAAACGGAGATATCTTTTCCATAAACACCCGCACCGACTGTTCGCATTTCGTCCAGGCGACTTCCCCCAGGCTGCCGTGCGGCAGTCTGCCCGAAGCCATTACGAGGTCAAATGCCGATTCCGTTTTCCCGCCGCGAACAAGTGTTTCGATCATGTCCTGCTTGATCATATAGGCCTGCAACGCATCCAGATCAAAAGGCTCCCTGTCGTCAACGCGCCCATCTGCTTCTGCCGCGAGGTTCAGGTTGAGACGGTTTTTCATGATAAAAGCAGCGGGGTTTTTAAAGAAGACCGCCAGGAGGTCAAGGGTAAGCGGCTGCCACATGCCGGCCGGTGGATCCGGTAACGGCTGATCAAAAAGACACGGTGGCGTAACTTTTGCTTCAAGGTTACGGCAGGCGGCGGCGCAATTTTCTTCCGAATAGCTGGAGAATCGACCGCTGTTTTGGAAATACCGGGCGGAAAACGGCTGCAGGGGATGACGGTTGATCACCTGTTGCAATACATGGTTGCCGTCTTCGGTGATAAACCGCTGCGACAGGTATTCCAAAAGCTCACTGACCGCTGAAGCGGGCGGCAGGGAGCTGTTCTCCCGAATATCCTGCCCGATATAACTGATGATCAGGGCTTTTCTGGCGGACAAAAGGCTTTCTAAAAACAGATAACGGTCTTCGAACATCTTGGAAAAATCACAGGGGCGGCGTCTTTTTTCCAGCAGGTCGAATCCGGGGCGGCGACCGGCCCTGGGGAAAGCCCCGTCATTCATGCCCAGCATGCCGACCACTTTAAAGGGTATGCTCCGCATGGGCAGAAGGGTACAGAACGTCACCCCATTACTGATAAACCCGGTTGTCCGGGACGTTCCGGCCAATCGCGCTTCCAGATAATCACGCATGACATCCAGCGACACCGGGTCTTCGTATCCGGTTGTTTCCCGGATGCCGGACAACCCGTCGTCCAGAACCGTGCGGCGGATTTCCAGAATATCGTTTGCCGCGGCGTCATTATCAGCCAGAAAAAACCCGGTCAGGATATCGTTCAGTACCATTATCCATTCCGGAACCGTTTTCGGGGCTTTCAATGACCGGCAGCGGTCAAAAAGCGTTCGGGCGAAGTGCGCCACTTTTCCCAGAACCAGAGTGTTTTCCGCTTCAAATTGTCCCCAGGGTAAAATACCGCCAAACATTTGTTCGTCCGGTGTCGGGAAAAGGGCATGCCCCAGAAGCATGCGGTCCAACCCGAAAGCCCAGGTATGCTCTTCAAAACCGGGCAATCCCAGGCCGCCCCGGTATTGACCGTCTATACCCCAGCGGATACCGACCGCCACCACCCAGTCTTTGACTCGATCAAGGTCGTGTTCATTAAGACCGAATCGATTGCGAACCGCCGGTTTGTCAAGCAGATCCAGAACATCAGGGGCACGATAGCGGTTACGATCCATGGAAAGGATGCTCAGCATCGCATCGGCAACATTGTTGGCCTGCCTGACGGTGGCATCCGCAATGGAATAGGCGATCCGCTTTGCCGGGCTTTCCGGGTTGTCGAACACCGCCTGAATCAGCGGCGCGTAGGCTGAGACATCCGGCATCATGACGACGATATCCCGGGGCTGAACGTCCGGATAAATTTCCATGGTCCTCAGCAACGTGTCATACAACACTTCCACTTCCCGGATCAGGCTATGGCAGGCATTGACCTGGATACTGGTATCGTTCGATAAAACCGGCTGCGGCTTTTCTAAACCCGTATCCACCAGGTTCAATATATCCGATTGGATGGTCGTCAACATATCACCGCATCCCGGGTCCTCAAACAGGTCCTCGCCGATATCGCCCACCCGGCCGAGCAGCAGGCTGAAAAACTCCCGTCCGGCGGTTCCCATCGAGGCCAGCAACCGGTTGCCTTCTTCCATATAGGCCGCCTCTTCGGGCACACCGTCGACGGTAAACCGTGCCAGTTCTTTCTGGCTGTAGACATATTCCCAGTATTGACGGCAGGGATTCATGTAATACAGATCCATATCCGCCTGTCGCGCCATCCGGATAAACACATCGACATAATAGGGTGCCAGGGTAGATATACCAAAAACAGATATCCTTGACGGCAGGCCGGGCAGAGGATCCGGTGATTGCATCAACCGCTGCTTTAACGCGGCCGGATCAAGGGCGCGCGTTTCCTCCGGACAGTTCTCAAGCAGGCGTCTCCACAGGATGGCCTGCCATCGGGCAGCTTCGTCTGTAAGCGGATTTTCGCCCCGGCTCCAGGCGAGGATGACATCCGGCCGCAACAGGGCATACCTGGCCAGTGTTTCGGCGATCTGCCGGCCCAGCTGAAAAAGCTTCAAGCCCGAGGGATCACTTTCAAGATAATGGCTGAGGCTGCTGAAGGAGCGTTCATCAAGAAGGCCCGGCAAAACCTTCATGACAGACCAGGTCAATGCTTCCGTAGAAAAATAAGCCGTGCTTTGGGCGTTTAAAGCGTCTTTGAAAACCTTATGTACCAGGGTCTTGGGGAACATAAAGGCGACATTGGCAAAAATACCATGGGTATCTGCCAATTGAAGGCTCAACCATTTCTGCATGCCATCGCTCTGGACGACGATCAGTTCCTGCTGCAGCGGCGGCAGGGGCCGATCTTTCATCCGCCCGGCCAATGCCTCTTTTAAATGTTCCAGTCGGTTGCTGGTAAATAAATGTAACCCCGCCATCAAGCCCTTCCCCGGAATAGCCGAATGCGTCCCGGTGAGGCATCAAACGCCCGCTTTTGATTTCCGTTAACCAATGGTCGTTTTCGTCCTTAACCCGGACATTTCACCCTTCGGGCGTGTCACCCTGAAGGTTTCTGCTGTGTTGCAGGCCGCTCACGGATGCTGCATACCTCTTTTCAAAAAATGTTATGTCGCGGGCCGGGCACGGCCTTCAGCCCATTTTCTCAGTTCCGCGATCGATTCCTGGTAGGTCACGGCAAGCGGAACCGTTTCTTCGATTTCCTGTAGAATGTCATCGTTGTGAAGATCTCTGCCTTCTGCAAAAGCGTGGTAGAGGCCGGAAATAATCAGCTGCTCGATTTCCGCGCCGGTAAAGCTCTCTGATTTTTTCGTAAACAACGCGATATCAAAAGATTCCGGCCGGCGTTTTCGTTTGCTGATATGAATTTTAAAGATGCTTTCTCTTTCCTGCGCATTGGGCAGATCAATAAAAAATATTTCGTCAAACCGCCCTTTTCTCAAAAGTTCCGGCGGGAGGTTCCGGATATTATTGGCGGTGGCGATCACAAACACAGGGACCGTTTTTTCCTGCATCCATGTCAGAAATGTGCCGAAGACCCTGGCGGAAGCCCCGGAATCGGCGGAATGTTGAGACCCCATGCCGGAAAAAGCCTTGTCTATTTCATCCATCCAGAGGATGTTCGGGGACAGCGCTTCAGCGACCTTGATGGCCTCCCGGATATTTTTTTCAGAGGACCCCAGGTAGGCGTCGAAGATTTTGCCGACATCCAGTTTTAACAACGGCAGGTTCCAGAGGGTGGCGGTAACCTTTGCGGCCAGAGATTTGCCGCACCCCTGGACGCCCAGCAGCATCAGCCCTTTCGGCTCGGGAAGACCGAAGTCCCGTGCTTTCCGGGAAAAAGCCAGACCGCGTTTCTCCAGCCATACTTTCAGCCTGTCCAGCCCCCCGACCGAGCCGATATGTTCTGAAAAGTCATAGTACTCGAGAAGCCCGGATTTGCGGATAAGTTTTTTCTTTTCAGCCACGACCACCGGCAAATCCCTTTCGTCAAAGGCCTTATCGTTAACCACCAGCTTGGCATACAGATTTTCGACCTCGCTTTCGGTAAGCCCGCGTGAAGCGTTAATAATCTTTTCGATCAACTGCTCGTCAAAATCGGCCGTGATTTTTCCGGCCTTTTGTAAGGGTTTGACGATCTGGGCCAGGATAGCCCTTAATTCGTCCGGGGAAGGAAGCGGGATATCAACCGGGGTAATACTTTTTTCAAGCCCCGGCGGCAAAACCAGTACCGGCGAAACAATAAAAAGTGTCTTATAACTTTTCTTCAGGTCTGCCACAATATCCCGGAGTTTCCTGATAATGTCCGGATCTTCAAGATAGGCATGAAAATCTTTCAGGATGAACAACCCCGGTTCAGTATAGTTTAAAATCGTATCAAGTGCTTTTTCCGGCGTTTTACTGTTCCCGAATTTATCGGACGTATAAAACCCCCGGGTAACGCTCCAGAAAAAACACTTTTTTTTCGCAGCTTCAGCCGCCTGCATGATCAGTCGCTCTGCCCTGCTTTCTTCTGAAGTTACAAGATAAATAAGCGGGTACCGCGATTTGATATAAAGTATAATCTCCTCAAGCAGTTCTTTCATAAAAAGCTCCTCGAAAATCATAATTCCAGGTACCGGGAAAAATGAGGCTGGTGCCCTGTTGGTTTTTCATTCAACGGGATATAACGCAGGCTGTCACGAAAAAGCAAGACCAGTCCGTTTGCCGTCAACGCCCATTCATTTAAAGATGCCTTCATTTGATATCGCCATAGCGGTTGTTCATTTTCATAACAGATAATCATGCCCTGACGACTTATTATTTCATAGACATTGTCATGGTCGGCAAAAAAAAGCGCGTCCGAAGATCTGGTATTACGAACAGCCAGGACAGAAAGATTATTATCCATCCGGTAAAGCTTTTCTTTGCCAAGAGCCAGAACAGGATCAAGGGAAATCAGCGTCAGGTCCTCATCCGCGTTACTGATCACCGTTTTTTTTCTGTTTCCGCTGATCGTGTTGATCAAAAATACCGTTGCCGAACGGTTCAACACCCCTCCCAGTTGATCATTACCGAACATCAACCCGTGGGCACCTCCGCTGGCCTTGAATTTATACGTCACTTCCCCGAACGCGGAATATCCGGTCATGCCCCGGGTATGGGCAACCATAATTCCGGCCGCCTCGCATGAAATGCCGTCTGTTACCTCTCCGGCACAATCGGAATCAAGCGGCATGATTTTTTCTATTGTTCCGTCAAACTCCTGTATAATCAGCCTGTGATCTCGTGTTATCAGGAATATTTTCTGATGATGATAATTAACAATCGGCCGGCGATAATAGGGATGCTCGTTTAAAATGAGTTTCGATTTCTTGTGCCCGATATCCACGATCGATATTTGCGCGCCACCGCAGATATACCCGAAAGATTCGTCATCGCTGATTCCGATCGCATTCGCGGGAGATGACAGACCGGCCTCAAACCGAACCTTACCCGTCTCATCCAGAAAATGCACATTCCCGTTCCGGCCGATCAACCCCATCAAGGACCCCGAACGATTAACCGTCAATCTGCGCAGATCAAAACGCGGCATTTCAAAACCAGGTGACTTTTCCCAGGCAGGTACCATATCCTCAACCCGCCTGTTCTCATCGAGCTCGTAAAAATCTCCGGTCGTGGTTCCGTCAGCTGTGACCAGGTAGCACGTCAGGATACCTTCATCATCAACTATGAAATAACGACTGTTATCATGTGAAATGCCCATCCGGGAGACAGTGTGGCTGATGAACGTATGAACCAGAGAATTATACCCGCTGTCAAATAAATTCAGATAATGATTCCCGTCCAGAACCAGTAAAAACCGCCCGTCGGGTGAAAGTGAGAACTGTGCGGCCGCCGTATCCAGATTCAGCAGATAAAAACCATCACCGCCGGCGTCGAACCGCACCAGGTCTCCGGACTGGTTCTTATAATAGCTGTAGCATCCACCGGTCATCATCATATTTTCGGAAACATTAATCCCGTATGCTTCCCATTCGATCTCACCCCGTATATCCGTGCAGACCAGACAATGATTCTGCAGATACGCGATAATATTTTCCGTCCCGGGAAAAACGCCGAAACACCGGACCAGATCATCAAAAACAATTTTCTCCCGCGTTGTCCCACCCGGCGTGATCACCGCAACCTCACGCATATATCCGCCCAGGACGGCACAATTTTTATACAGTTCCAGAAGACGGAATCTTTCATCAACCGGGATTTCGCGCCGTTGCCTGGTCCACAGGTCAAAGTAAAACAGTTGGCCTTCCCCCAGAAGCGCGAGCGTTGTCCCTTCGGCGTTGACCCTGAACGTCAACGGCCGGAAGGGGATCGGATCTTCCCATTCGATTCGGCCTTCGGATGACAGGAATTGCAACCGGCCGTCATTCAAAAGAACAATTATCCCGTTGGTCGTAGGATGAAATTCAGCCCATATTACCTGATTGCCGGTTGGAACCTGAAAAATGGATGATGTCATTTGACCGACAATATAGCAGTACCGTATTTAAAATTCAATTTTTCCAAAAGCACGTCCAGCCATGGAAATTGTGTAGTTGGATTGCCGATAAAAGCATGCAGGAAAAGTGGATTTCCTTTCATCAGGCGGCCACAGGGGGCCGTCCTTACAACATTCGCAAGCGGCCTGCCACACAGCAGTAAGGGCATCCCCCGGGATGCCCCTGCGTCTTACCCAAAGGGTGAAATATTCGGGCACGAGATACTAATCATCCAGTTTCTGTAACGGCCTGGGGAATCCCAGCTTGGCAGCCGCCTTGTATTTACTTAAAACATAAGGCTCATAAACCGTTGGATCGGCCTGGAATTGGCTTAAGACTCGGTCTGCTTCCTGCCGTCTTTTACTCTCAATCCACTTTTTCCAATCATCAACGGAGTCCCAGGTGCTGATCACCATCACTTTGTTCGTATCCTCGATACAGATCAGGGTTTCACCTGAAATATACCCTTCCTTGTGCATGGCATTGGCCCGAAGATTTCTGAGTGCCTCGAAGAATGCTTTTTCCTTGCCTTCCGCAATCGTCCTTTTGATAACGACTTTTAAAATCATGCCATCCCCCTTTCTGTTTTGGTTAATAATGATGCTGCATCCAAATTTATGATTACAACCTGTTACAACAGGCCGTGCTGATCAATCCGGTTCAGCCGACAGCATCTCCTGAAGGGCTGGATTCGATTTAAGCTGAGCAGTTACGCCGTAGGGCAGGAAAAAGAGATGTTAAATTTATAGCAAAAACGGCCTTTTAAGTCAATGTTATTCCGATTATAAAGACGAAATAATATTGACGCATACACCCGTCCTTGTTATAGATTTCGGTCAGGGGAAGGATTTATTATCGCTATCTTTATATTTAAAATTATTCACCACATCAAGACCGCACAAGGAGATCGTGCCCCCTTATCCACGGCCTGTTTCGTGAATTGATTTAAACGATTTGAGGGAGTTCAAAATGGTTAAGGCAAAACTGCTTGCATTAATTGTTATCACTGCAATGGTTTGGGGTTGTGGTGAAAGTGCCGAAGAAAGACGTCTTGAAGAAGAACGCCTCATTGACGAGGTTGTGATATTGAAGTCAATTGCGGCCGCAAAAGAATATATTAATCGTTATCCCGATGGGGAAAAAGCCGATTTTTGCAAAAACATAATCAATGAAGATGCCGCCTTTAGCAATGCTTCAAACGCAGGAACGCTTGAGCCCCTGATAAAATATCTGGATATGTACCCGTCAGGATTCCATGCCGAGGAAGCCAATGAAAGCATACAACAGATAATGTTTTCAATCGGCGATCGAGATATCGCCATAACCGAGCAGAAAAAAATCCTGGAAGACTACCTTCGGCTTGCCCCTGACGGAAAGTTTAGCGCACGGGCCGCCAGTGCCATCGACAATATCCGCTGGCTGGAGACCTGTTGCCAGGATAACGCTGTCGCTTATATCAACTACATGGGGAAAGGGGGGAAATACGACACTGACGCGAGCCTGCGGATCAAGGAAAAAGATGGACGCCCTGAGCTTCAAGAGCTGCGCCTGGGCATGACGGCTGACGAGGTAGAAAAAATTTTAGGGCCCCATTTATATGAATCAAGACTGTTTTCGGATGTCGGCGGAATAAGTCAATATGGTTCCTTTTACGCCATGAAGTATCCTGAAGCAGGTGTTCATTGCCATGTTCGCAACCATTCAGGACGAAAACTGGTTTATGAACTCCATCTGTACGAACCGTTCTCTTCATTCTACAATGGAATAAACATCGGTATGCCATTGGAAAAGATCAGGGGAATGTTCCCAGAGGCTACAACGGAAACCAGCCTTAGTGACAAGAAGGCTTATCTTTTCAAAGGTAATCAGCGTACGCTCTATGTCGGGCTTTCCCGTTCACCGGGCATCAGTACTCCGCCCCGTTACTTGAGAGTAACAACAGACAAGGGGCAACTTTACTTCCCGCAATATTCATACAACGCAAGTAGGGCGCTCCCATATATTGACGGTACACTGATGTTGAACCGCTGGAACGCTGATCGTGTTCTAAGCGGTAAAAAGCTGTATGCCAGAATGAACTACGAGAAGGACAGCGTGATCAGTATCCATAATACGTCCGACAGTCTTCGTGGTGGTTTCATGATATTCCAATCCCCCAAATAGCTTGGCGAGACGAAGGCCTGTGCCGATTGTTAAATGCCCCGCTGCAAGCGTGGGTGTCAGTGTTTGAAAAATTCATGAAACCGGGCCGTCCAATCTCAGCGTATGGTTGATGCAGGCCGGCAGGGTTTCCTGCTGGTGGGTAACGTAAATGATGCCCAGATCACCGGTTTCGGCAATCCTGTCAATCAGGCTTCGGAAATGCTGCTGCTGGTCGTTGTCAAACCCCAGGCAGGGTTCATCCAGCATCAATAAATACGGGTTTTTTACCAACGCCCGGGCCAGAAGGCACTGACGCTGCCGGCTGGTCGACACGTCGCGCATGGGAACGGTTTTGGTGGATGACAACCCCATGATCGCCATCCACTGTTCGGCAATTTCCCTGTTTTCCGGACGGCTTTTGGAAAACAACCCGATGGAGTCGTAAAAACCCGACTCCACCACCTGCAGGCAGGTAAAGTCATAAGCGAAATACTGGTGCAGCTCCGGAGACATGAACCCGATTTTCCGCTTGATATCCCAGATGCTTTCACCGCTGCCGCGCTTGCGGTCAAACAGAACGATATCATTGGCATAGGCCTGTGGGTGATCGCCATTAATCAGGCTCAACAGGGTCGATTTCCCCGACCCGTTGGGCCCGGACAGGGCCCAGCATTCTTTGGGGCGGACCTGCCAATTGACATTATCAAATATAACCGTGGGGCCGTATGCGACCCGGACGTTTTTCATGGCCACCAGCACATCACACCGCGCCCGTTCACCGCGATTGAGTAATTGATGAAGTGCCCCGGTATCCAGTTTTACCTCCGTCCCGATTTCACAGGGGGCAACAGAAAAATCCCGTTTTTTATATACCCGCATCTGCCGCCGGCCGTTTAAGGCGGCCACATGCGTAATGACCGCCGGGATCTCAGCGGGATTGGTTGACAGAACAAGACAGACCCCCGAAGCGGCAATCCGATTAAAGATTTCATCAAATTCCGCCCGGATATCTGTATCCAGGCCGGCCAGGGGATTGTCCAGCAAGAGCAGCAGGGGGTCTTTCAGCAGGGCGGCGCCGATGCGCAAACGCTTGGTTTCACCATTGGACAGCATGATCAAGCGCTTATCGCCAAGCGGTCTCAGATGGAACGTCTCATAAACTTCGTCCAGGGTCCATTTTGTACCCGGACGTTGCTGCACGACCTGCCGGTTTAAATAATCGTCTACCGTGGGCGCCTGTTCGACATACCCGGCGTTGAAGCGCTGCTGATAAAAGAATTCCGACGTATTGGAAACATTTTTGAAATTGTGCCTGGCATCCACGTAGGCAATCAGGCGGCGATGGGGAAAAAACGTATACTCAATACGTCCTTTGGAAATAAAATACCGGCCGGCCAGTGTCTGCAACAGGGCGCTTTTTCCGGAACCGCTTTTACCCACTACGGCCCAATGCTCGTTTTCCCGGATAAACAAATTCAGCCCGGTAAACAGCACCTGGTCGCGAAACTTTATGGTGGCATTCTGGATAGTCAGCATTGATGGTATGCCCGGATCAAATAAGGCCGGATCCTTCCAGCGCCGCGACAACCCCCTCGACTCCGTATACGCGTTGGGATTTCATGCCGCAGGCCAGGGCGGCATCCACGTTGATCTGATTGTCATCAAGAAACACAATGGTCTCAGCCGGCACTCCGAGCTGCTCAACAACGTGCAAAAAGGCTTCTTTATCCGGTTTGACCATACCCATTTGAAACGAGGCAAAAGTGGTGTCAAAACAATCCAGCACCCGGTAATCGCGGCCCATGATTTCCCAGTGGATATGGTTGGTGTTGGAAAAACAGGCCAGGTGATAACGCGATGACAACCTTTCCAGCAGGTCCCTGGCGCCGGGGAAAAGGCCCGCGATCCAGGCCGTAAAAACGGATGTGAACGACGCATCATCAACTGAAAGTTTCAGTTCCGTCTTCAACTGCTCACGAAACACGGGGAACTCGATATGCCCGCTTTCAAAGGCCCGAACAGCCGGGGAGACCAGCCATTTATCGACCAGTTCCTGGGGAGTCAGATCGTCTTTTGTCCACTCACACACAAGACCGGCACCGGATAACTGAAACAGGACTCCGCCCAGATCAAAAAGAATGGTGGATATGGATGACGCGTCATGGGAAACCATTATGTTCTCCAATACTTTTTCCGCCGGCCGCTTTGACAACGGCAGACTTTAATGTATATTAAAATTTTAATTCTATACGAAAAGTCATGAGGGCCACAATGAAAAGTTTCCGTAAAGAATTGACCTTCAATGTGCCGTCCCGGCGGGGATTTATCAATATCACGCCGCAGGTGGACCAGTGCCTGGCCGAAAGCGGCATCCGCGAAGGGCTGGTGCTGGTCAACGCCATGCACATTACGGCTTCGGTGTTTATCAATGATGATGAATCCGGCCTTCATCATGATTACGACAAATGGCTGGAAAAACTGGCGCCCCACGCGCCGGTGGACCAGTATCGTCACAACGTGGGTGAGGATAACGCCGACGCCCACATGAAGCGACAGATCATGGGGCGGGAAGTAGTGGTGGCGATCACAGACGGCAGGCTTGATTTCGGTACCTGGGAACAGATCTTTTATGGCGAGTTCGACGGTCGCCGTCCTAAAAGAGTGTTGATCAAAATTATCGGGGAATAAAATAAAAACAACGGAACAACCGCCGTACAGAATTATTTGAACGCCGGCTTCCTTCCATGACATGGTATTGCAGGGAATTGGAAGGCCTGTCACGAACGACAGCACTTGTCGGGTCGCTTCCGGACACATCACTGTGCCGGCCGTTATCAGATCATTTTGACAAGGCCATTGCTGCCAGGCTCAGCACCGGGGAAAACGTCTTCCGGACCGGACCAGCAGCGGCATGGAACGAAACGCTTCGCCGCTGACAATTCGAGCTAAGCTTCTTTCACCGACAACAACGGAGAGCACTTATGCCTAACGGACCCGAATCGACGTTTCTGCAGGATCTTCAAGGCCGTATTAACTTAAAGGATATCCCTTTCAGCGAACGCGGCTCACGGTTACTGGTTTTCCGCAACGGCTCCACCTTGAACGTTCGCCTCGCCGAGCGCTGGGCGAAATGGGAACAGGAGGTGGGGCATTATCGGTTTCGCAAACCGGTGCTCGACCAATTTGCGCTCATGGATGAAGGCGGGCATCCGATTGATTTTCAGTTGCAGGCCTTTCCCCATGCCCTGTATTTTGAGACACCTCTCGGACAGGCGTGGCTCGCCTTTATGGATGAAGAGACGCTTTATATCCGATTACCCCGGGCTTCATGCGGTTTTTCTTTTCGCGTGTACGCAACTCATGGGCAAACGGATCGTCGTGGAGGAGAATTCAAAGGCGATCCGGAACACCGGCAGACCCATCGGAATATCGCCTATAGCACAAACGCCCGCCCGGTAAGCAACGCCATCACCCGGGAAGGGGACGGCTATCTGCGCGTTCAGATGCAGGTGGATGCGACTCAAGATTCAGGCCTGGTGCTCAACATAACACCCCGCCTGGGGTTAAACCGTCGCGTGCCTCCGGGTGATCAGGTCATGCAACAGGCGGAGCGATGCTGGCACAACTGGTTTGCGGCTGCGCCCCGGGTGGACAAAAAGTATGAAAAACAATACTACTACGCCTGGTGGATTCTGCGGGCCGGCCTGTTGAGTTCACGTTTTCACCTGACACGTGAAGCCATGGTCCCATCAATGAACCATTATGTGGGCGTCTGGGCCTGGGATGCTTTTTTTCACGCTTTGGCTTACCGGCATATCGATCAGCCGCTGGCCGAGAATCAGTTGCGTATCTTGTTAGATCACCAACAGGACAACGGTCTGGTCCCCGATGCGGTACATGACGAAGGCGTAGTGACTTCATGGAAACTGCCCGATTTATCTGGAACGGCACCCGTTACCAAACCGCCCCTGATCGGGTGGACCGCCATGAAGCTCTACCAGACAACCGGAAACCGTGATTTTATGGATGAAATATACGAACCCATCAGCCGATGGAATCGCTGGTGGTTTAATGAAAATGACGATGATTCGGACGGAATCGTTCAATACAACCATCCCTATTCATCCGGGTTGGACGACAGCCCGCTCTGGGATCAGGGTGTTCCGGTGGAGTCGCCTGACATCAATACCTATTTGGTCATGCAGATGGATGCCCTTGCCCGCATGGCTGATGTCCTGGGACTGGAGAAAGAATCCCGCCAGTGGAAGGCGAGTGCCAAAATACTGACGGAAAAAATGATTTCTCATTTCTGGGATGAAAAGGCAGGATTGTTCTGGGCCATGCGGGACCATCACCCCATCCGGGTAATCACGCCGTTTAATTTATACCCCTTGATCACCGGCCGCCTTGATCAGAAAATGGTAAAACGACTGATAACCCACCTTGAGGACAAAGATAAATTCTGGACAAAATATCCCCTTGCGACTGTCGCCAGAACCGACCCCGAATACAATCCCGACCAAATGTGGAGAGGCCCCACCTGGGTCAATGTCAACTATCTGTTCATCGAAGGACTGGTGCGCTGCGGCCACCATGACCTGGCCCGGAAGCTACGGGATAAGACTTTGGAATTACTGATGTTACACAACGATATTTATGAATACTACAACCCCGATACCGGTTCGCCACCGCCCAAGGCAGCGTCGGTTTTCGGCTGGTCAAGCGCCGTTTTTGTCGATCTGGCCATCAAGGCCTCGCAAGGAGAAATCATTTGATTTGAGTTGGCGGATTCATTCCCCTTCTAAAAAAAATATTTTTGGGCGCCCATTGCTTTTCCCTGCGCCATAACTATATTTCATAACATTCTGATCTGTTATTTACACTTCTCTATTCTTGATCCTGGCTGGATCTCCTTTACATTTTTTGCCTAAGCAAGAAGGACGAACCCCATGAAACTTCATCTGGACTGGTTGCAGAAATCTTTTTTATTAAAAGAGTTTAACCCCGGAGATGCTCCGGATGAATTGTGGCAGGCCTTCTTCACCCTGTCGGAATCTGTTTTCCGTGAGTTTAACCCCGGCGCCCGCCTGCCGGACAGGGAGGTCACCAGAAGGCGGCTGCTGGCAGCCAGCCCCCTGTATACCATTGATAGAGGACTTGTTTTTGATGAAGATCGGGTACCGGTCGCTTTCTCCTATATCGCCTACGATACCGAGCTGTCACCGAGCTATGAGCATGACAGTCATATCTGTCAGATCCATATAAGGGTGACAGAAAATCTTCGGAGGAAAAGAGTCGCGGCAGCACTTTTGAATATACTGCTTGATGTTGCTGAAGGCCTGGATAAAGACATTATTCAAATCGAGGCCGACAATACCACCGGGAAAGCGTTCTGCCGGTCGCTGAAAGGCGAACTGGTTCACAAGGAGATCCAGCACCGGCTGTACATGGAGGAAGCAAACTGGCAGACCGCGGAAGAATGGCTGGCTTTCGGCCGGCAAAAATTCCCTGACACGGAATTTGTTTTTTTCAGGGACTGCCCGGACGATTACATTGAATCGTTCTGCCGGACCTACACGGAAATCATCAACCAGCGCCCCACCGGCGAAATGGAGCAGACCATCGTGACCACCCCGGAATCACGCCGGATCGAAGAACAGGATATGAGAAAACGGGGTGTTGAGTGGCATACCCTGATCAGCCTGGAAAGCAGCGGCGAGGTCAGCGGCCTGACGGACATCATGTATAATCCCCGGGAACCGCATAAAATTATGCAATACTTTACCGGTGTCTCCACCAGGCACCGCCGCAAGGGACTGGCCAAACGCCTCAAGGCGGAGATGCTGGCCGTGATCAAAAAACAGTTCCCGGACGTTGAATACATCACCACCACCATGGCCCCGGACAACCGCCCCATGCAGGCGATCAACGCCCAGTTGGGATTCAAATCCCGGAAAAGCAGTCACATGTACCAATGGTCCCTGCCGGATCTCAGGCACCAGGTCAATAAACGGCTCCGGAAGCCAATGAGAAAACGGAAAACGGATGGTCGAAGGGATTGCCCTGTGTAATATGGAACTGAAGATTTTTCAGGTCCATAATAACCGTGGTGACCGTGATCGAAGTATCATCCGTCAGCCAGGGATGGGAAAACCGCCGGCGGCAGATGGGATAGTCTTCGTTGGCATGGTCCAGGAGGATCGCCTTCATTGCCCCGGCAGACGGCTTTTCCATTTCGGCAAGCAGTTCGGCGGCGCGCTTGTAGCGCCCCATGGTGTTCGGAAACAGCTTGAGGTCATAATCGACCTTGGTCAGGTAGTGGTTGGTGTGAGCAAACCGGTCTCCGACCGGAATTGAAAAAAAATCTTCGCCAGCCAGTTCGATATTTTCGGCCTGCCCCTTCCCGTTGGCGATCAGAATATTGCCGACCTTTCCGGCTGAGCCCGAATAAACGACGGAACTGGCCGCGGACAGGCTGTCACTGTCAAGGATGGCACGAAGCAGGACATGTAACGGGACCCCGTCCGGCTGATAGTTTTCAATGCTCATGAAGTTCAGGCAGACCCCCACCCCCTGGTTGTTCATCCCGATCTTGGCGATCATGCCGGGTTCGGTCATGGTCATAATCCGGTGGCCTTTGCCGTTCTCGATTTCAAGGATAACCGCCAGTTCCTCCATTTCCATGTCCCAGTCCCAGTTCTGCCCGATCAGCCCGGCATTTTTAAAGGCCAGGGACGTGCATTCGGCGGGAATAATATTGAGGAGTTCCGTTCGCCCGTTTAAGGCATAAATCCATAGCGGGTCAACCCCGGCCGCCCGGGACAAGGCCTCGATCTCGACATACAGTTCTTCACTAAAAGCGCGGGTCTTTTCACGGAAACGGCCGGCAACGGACATGATCGCATCTTCCGGCAGAGAAAACTGTTTTTGATAAAAAGCAACGGTCCGGTGAATTCTATCTTTCAGGATGATTCCGTGCTGCCGACCGCGTTCTTCGGCCGAACCGCTTATTTTAATTACCGGAAGATTGTTGCCCATGTAATGCATCCTTCATTCTGAATAGTTCTATATCTTATGATGTATGGATTTTGACCCAGAATCATTTATACCGAATAATACTAGATATCAACTTATTTTATTAACCAGCAAATAGGAGAACGTCTTTATTGAAAACAAACACTTTTTGCTTTATAACTGATCCAACAAATAAAAATGGTTCTTCGGGCAGACGCTATAAACCGGGACTGATAAAATTTAGTATTCGATCAGAAACAGGTTCTGTGAAAAAGGTTTTTAAAAGTGCCTGTCAATAACTTCTTTTACACAATCGTTCGACAATATCAACACACCCAGGAATTCACGGAGCGTATGATGAAAAAAAAATTTTGTTTGCCTATATGATTTTATACATATCTGTTTGCTTTTTATCCCCCGAGTCCTTGTATGCGGAAGAAGCGGCCAAACTATCGGATGGGCAGACGATTTATGTTCCAGCTTATTCCCATATTTATTCTGGAGATCGTGAAACCCCGGTACTGTTAACGGTAACTTTAAGTATCAGAAATATTGATCAACAACACTCAATACAGGTTAAAAAAGTCGATTACTATGAAACACAGGGCAAACTTGTGAAAACTTACATAGATTCGCCTGTTAATTTAAAACCTTTGGAATCGATCAGATATGTTATCCCCCGAAAGGACAAAGTCGGCGGTTCCGGGGCTAATTTCATTGTTGAGTGGACATCTGCCCAACCCGTCAATTCCCCCATTGTCGAAACGGTAATGATTGCGACAGAATCTCAACAAGGAATCTCTTTTACCTCCCGTGGTCAGGTACTTATTAAAAAAGAATAAAAAAACAAAGGAGGATGAAATATGGGATACAAGGATGTATTAAGAAATTCCATACGGACGTTTGAGGATCTTGAAAAATGGCTTACCGGTCAGAAAGCCAGGGTCGATCCCAGGTTAAAAGACGTCATCGAAAAATACCCCATGCGGGTAAACAGCTATTACCTCGGCCTGGTCGTCAGTCACGTTTTCCAGAATACTGACCCCGGTTGACGCCTCTTTCTCGAAAAACGATTCAACAACAGGCAGCAAGGGGTTAACGTTTTTAACAGGTACGTCCGGCTTTTGGGAATCCATGCTCATCCTCCCCGCTTGCGTATTATTTTTTCTTGTCTATTGTTTTGACATTGATGGATACTTCTACGTCCGGCACTCTTTTTTCTAAAAGCTGAAAAGACGGCGGTACAATGAGTTTACAATACAATTTCATATCCTGTTTCAGGTTCTCCAAATAAATCGGTGTTGTTTTAAAATGCTGGGCGGCCGTATTCTCATTGTTTACAGGTACCAGGGCAGCTATTCTGGGCGGGGTAACCTCAACTGAAACTATTTCCAGGCCTTCCGGCAAACTGCCGACAAGCTGCGGTTCAATAACGACCATCTCACGGACAATTGCCGCCAGGGTAAGGTCCAGAACAGGGGGATCAACATCGATAAGCCGGATGTTTTTGGGCAGCTTCAGGTTTTCTTCCGTAATCATAAAAGACTGTCTACCGGCCACCGCTTCTGAAAGATCGATTTTAACAGGCAGTTGCTCAGGCGTCAGTGTGTCCAGATCTGCCTTCGGGCCTGAGATATGCAGCCGGATCTCGTTGGGCCTGTCCCCCACAAGCATTACGTTTTCAGATGTAACCGTGTATTGCACGGGAGTTGAAATGATTTTTTCCAGGCGTTCACTTTGTGAGAAAAACAGAACAGACCAGATCATCAAGGCCACAAGCAGACTCGCGCCCACCTGAACAGATGATTGCATCTTATTCCCTTTGACATCCAGAGGGAAAACCGCATTTTCATGCCAATGCCCGATTATTGTGGCCTTAACATCCGCCGGTTCGGACACTTTTGTCATCCGCCCGTTTTGAAAGCAGCTCAAGCGGCCCCGCTCCTCTGAGACCACGATAATCAGGGCATCGGTTTTTTCCGCCAGCCCCATAGCCGCATGATGTCGTGTGCCGTATTCATTTCCCAGGCTTGCGGTTTGTGAAATCGGCAGTCGGACCCCGAACATGGCCAGACGTCCATTCCTGATGATCATGGCGCCATCATGCCCGGGGGAGTGGGGGTCAAACACGCTCATAATCAAGGGGTCGCTGAGCAGGCCGTCTAAAGGATAACCCCCTGAAAGGTATTCCTCGATTGGTTCACGCCCCGGGATAACAATGAGCGCACCGCGACGTTGAGCGACCAGTTCCTCTAGGCTTCTTGCGATAATTTCTGTTGTTTCTTCTGTCTGATCAATGTCTTTAGAACGTTGAAACAATGCCGCCCTTTCAAAAAATTTCCTCAGTTCGGGTTGAAAAAGCACAATTAATGCGAGCAAAGCCACATGGCTGACATTACGGTAGACCCACGTTATCCCTTTTAAATCGAGCAGGCTGGCGATAAAGAATATACCGACGGCCAGAAGTACCCCCGTGATTATTTTCCATGTGCCCAGGCGCAATAAAGTCCGGTAAAGGAAGAATATTCCTCCGGCGAGCAGTAGAATATCCAGGATGGAATGCCAGTTGAGTAGTTGGTTCAGGATCAGCATAATTTATTCTCGACTTATTTCCTTTTATTAACCGCCCGCCATCCGCCAAGAGGTGTTGCAACCGGCCGTAACATCTTGCTTATTCCACGGGCCTGCTCAATTACGTAAAATGCCTGATCATCATGGACACATCGCAGACCCTTGCCAGAAAAACCAGTGCACCGGTCAACAGTATGGAAGTATCAAACATCATAATTGGACACTAATGAAAGATATTCTTTAATCATTCCGCGCCCAGATTTTTCTGATAAATCACCTTATCGTCTTTTGGGCCGTAGAAATCAGGTAACAGGGAAGCTGCCTCATACCCGCAACGTTCGTAAAACAGACGGGTTTTCTCATACTGGGGACGTCCGGATGTATCGGCATATATCCGTCGCCCTCCCGCTTCGGCAATCAGGCGTTCGGTTTCAGCCATCAGCCTTTGACCATATTTTTCATTCTGGAAATCCGGATGAACGGCAATCCAGTAAAGGTCATAACTGGATTGCGTGCATGGAATCGGGCCGAAACAGGTATAACCGAACAGGCGAGACCGGCTTTCACAGAACACGAAAAAATATCCGCTCAACGGTCCTTTGGCAAGGTTTTCTTCAATCAATTCAGTCGCCATGATCACTTCATCTTCATGGAAAAACCCGGTAGCAGAGAGGAGGTCATGAATACGGAAAACATCATCCGGCTCAGTATCATATCGGAACAAAGACGAATTCTCTTCAAAGGGGATATTGGGGGGCTGTTCTTTTAAAAAAGGACCGGGCTCTTCCGGCACAGACGGCTTTTCCACTCTGTTGAAGGCGGACTGAACAATATAGTCAACAGCACTGGTGTATGGTATGCCGGCTCTCTCCAGTGCCGCGGCAAACCCCGCGTCAGGAGAAATGCAGGGGTTGGCGTTGATTTCAAGGACCCAGGGAACACCGTTTTCGTCTACGCGAAAATCCACCCGCGCATACCCGTTGAGACAGAACAGATCCCAGCATTCCAGAGCCGTTTTCTCCAGTAACTTTATAAGCGGCAAATCCATATCCGGAAAATCAAAGCACCTGGACGTGTGGGCGTATTCAAAAGACTGCGGGTCCCATTTTGCCTTGTACCCGACAATGCGGGGTTGATTTCCCCGAAAACCCTTAAAAACGATTTCCGCCGGCGGAAGCACCACCGGACCGCCGTCCATTTCCAGGAGCGACAGGTTAAACTCCCGGCCCTCGATATAGCATTCGGCAAAGCAATCGCCCGGGACTTCAGGCGCTCTTTTTTTCAGGCAATCAATAACATCACCCACGGTGTCCGAATGGACGATGGCTCCGTAATCGAGTCCCACAGAAGCGTGCTCCCAGACCGATTTTACAATCCACGAAGGTGACGAAAGTTTCTCTGAAGGGTTCAGCCGGATATGTTTTGACAAGATCAGAGAATAAGGCCCAATCCATGGCGAAGTCGGAATTCCCCACTGGTTCATCCGCTCCTTGGCGGTTATCTTATTGGAAGTCAGGTAGATTGCTTCCGACGAGGAGCCGGTATAAGGTATGCCTCTCGAATCCAGCAGAAACGGCACGGCATGAATCATCCGGCCCCGGCCGTCCAGCGATTCAACCAGGTTGAAAACCAGATCCGGCGAAAGCCGCAGCAAGTCCCGGCGCAGCGACGCCAGGTTCAGCCCGCATGCTATGGGAACCGTTTCATGGCCGAGAGAAACCAGTGCCTCGGAAACAGAACCGGCCTGCTGAAGCGCATCCGCTTGATCCGGAGAACTCTCTTTGCCGACAATATCATGCAGGATTACAATCCGCATTGTCATGACACCTGTTATGACTTTCCCTGCTTGACGCGCGTTTCCGCCGATCGGACAATCCTCGCGACAAGCTCCTGGTAGGGTATGCCTGCCATATCGCAGATTATCGGCAGGTCTGAATACCCGGGACGCAGACCGGCCAGGGGGTTGACCTCCAGAAAACCCGGACGGCCCCGGTCATCGCAGCGCAAATCGACACGACCGGCGTCTCTGCAGCCAAGCGTACGCCATATACCCAGGGCCATCGATTCTGCTTCGCTGACAACCGGATCTTCTCCCGGACGGATGAAACGATATTCAACAAGGCCCTCCCAATGTTCTTTATTATGATATGAATAGGCCTTGTCTTCTGCCTGGGGCCGGATGAGGATTTCCATGGTACCTGCGGCTTCGGCGTCCGTTCCCGTCCCCAGGATACCCGTCGTGAACTCCCTTCCGGAGAAATACTGCTCAACCAGGACCGGCTGACGATAGACCGACAGCAATCGGCTGCAGATCCCGGACAATTCCGATTGTTCAGTAACAACCGAGGCCTCGGTTATGCCCTTACCTGTCCCTTCCGCCGCCGGTTTGACAAAATAAGGCGGATCAAATGAGATCGAAAACAGGTCATCCGGCCTTTCAACGACCTGGAAGGCCGGAGTGTGGTATCCGCAGTTCGCTGCTACATGTTTTGTCATTCCCTTGTGCAGCGTCAGGCTCATTACCAGCGGGTCGGAAAAAGTATAGGGGATATCGTATACATCCAGAATCGCCGGCACCTGTGCTTCCCGGGCAATCCCGTGAAGGCCTTCGGCGATATTGAAAACAAGATCCCAGCGGTCGCCGGCGGAAACCCTTGCCATCAAATCCCTGGCCGAGCCGATCCGGTCCGTGGTGTGCCCCAGTGCCCCCAGGGCGTCCTCAATGGCCAGGATCGTGTCATCCCTGTCAAATTCGGCCGTCTCCTCCTCCCCATACCCCATTTTGAGATAATCCGAACGCAAATCATAGGTCAGCCCGATGTTCATCCGATTCGTTCTCCAGCAAAAACTGGTACTTGTTGACATCCTTCCGCCACCGGCAAT
Source organism: Desulfosudaceae bacterium (assembly GCA_963674745.2). Classification (GTDB taxonomy): domain Bacteria; phylum Desulfobacterota; class Desulfobacteria; order Desulfobacterales; family Desulfosudaceae; genus JBFMDX01. Next base: position 2,684,931 of record CAXXDV010000003.1, read on the forward strand.
CCGTTCTCGACCACTTCCGCCATATCCGGGTAGGAGAACAACCTGTTTTCATAGTTTTGCAGCACCAGCCCGGTATTATCGTGACTGACCACAGCGTTCGGCAAAAGTGGGATCTTGCCACCGCCGCCGGGCGCGTCAACAACATAGGTGGGTACGGCATAGCCGGAGGTGTGGCCGCGCAGGCCCCGAATAACCTCCAGGCCCTTTGATATTGAAGTCCGGAAATGCCCGGAACCGATCACCGGATCACACTGATACAAATAGTACGGTTTGACCCGCATCTTCATCAGTCGGTGCATAAGGGATTTAATGGTCATGACATCATCATTGATCCCTTTTAACAGAACCGTCTGAGAGCCCAGCGGAATGCCCGCATCCGCCAATTGCTCACAGGCTTCATGCGTTTCCGGGGTGCATTCATCCGGATGGGTAAAATGGAGGCTCATCCATAAGGGATGATATTTCCTCAACATCCGGACAAGCTCCGGCGTAATCCGTTGCGGAAGGACCGCCGGCGTCTTTGTTCCGATACGGATGATTTCTACATGTGGGATCTCCCGGATTTGGCTCAGGATCCAGTCCAGTTTCTCGTCGCTCATGGTCAACGGATCGCCGCCTGACAACAGCACGTCCCGAACCGAAGGCGTACAACGGATATAGTCAATCGCTTTTTCAAGACGCGCCCGAGAGGGATAATATTTTCCGTGGCCGACAATACGTGATCTCGTACAGTACCGGCAGTATGTCGCACAGAAACCCGATACGAGAAAAAGGACGCGGTCGGGATAACGATGAACAAGCCCGGGCAACCGGGTATGTTCTTCTTCCCCAAGCGGGTCCTTCCCTTCCCCGGGAAGCTGGAAAAATTCATGAACAGTCGGTACGACTGTCCGTCTCAGGGGGTCACCCGGTTTGGACCCATAGAGCAGGCTTAAATAATAAGGGGTAATTCCCAGCGGCAGCTTCGTCTTGGATTCCGCAAAAGTACCCATTTCATCAAGGGACAGATCAAGAAATCGGGCAAGCATTCGCGGAGAAGTTATCCTGTTCTGGACTTGCCACTGCCAACTGTGCCATTGACGGTCCTTTGTCCGGGGATAATACCTGCTTCTGAAAACCTCTGTTTTCCGGTTGACCGGAGGGCAGGTTCTGAAATAACATGAAGATTCAGGGGGTGCTGTGGATAGCGGGGTGGGAGAGAGAACAGGAGGAAGAGAAGACGGGTCGGGAGGCTCGTCATCCTTTCGGCTGGGAGGTTCGTCATCCTTTTCCATAATGTACGTCCGGCTTGTCTGACTATTTATTATCTGATACATGTTGTCTCCTTACGTTAAAAAATTATTTGCCCATGCAACATTCTTACGACGTAATTATGGGTTATATTTTAAAAAAGTAAATGTTTTTTTACTTATCTTGAAAAAATCTTTTCTCTTCTGATCGTGCCCTATTTATTTAAAATAACAGGGTGTTGAGGATTTACTAAATTCGGCCTTTTACTAACCATCCTCCTTGTAGAAGCCTGCTGAATAATCTTTTTAAGCTCGGTTAAGTCATAAAGAATCGGTTCCAGCTGTTTTAAGAAAGGCCGTCATGTCGAAGGCGTTATTCTCATGGTATTGAGGGAATTATTTTTTTAAACTCATTATCATCAAATGACGGAGAGCTATCACATGGCATCAGTTTTTCTGTTCATGATTGTTATTCTCCTGTCTTTGGTTTTACGAAAAATGGTTCGGGGTAGATAGTGGTTGAATTTTTTATAATCAGCGTATATTTGTTAAATATTGATAGCCCTTAACAGAGAAGTAACTATTTTTTTTGGAACCGCCATGCATATTACAGCATGGCTGGAAAAACTGGCCGCCCACACGCCGGTTGACCGGTATCGTCATAACGCGAGCGAAGATAATGCCGACGCGCACATGAAGCGGCAGATCATGGGGCGGGAAGTAGTGGTGGCGGTCACAGACGGCAGGCTTGATTTCGGCACCTGGGGAACAGATATTCTACGGAGAATTTGACGGCCGGCGGCCCAAAAGAGTGTTGATAAAAATTATCGGGGAATAACATGAAAACTGATCAGGTTATTAATTACATTGTTGGCTGGTTGAAGGATTACTGCGAAAACGCCGGTTCCCGGGGATATGTTGTCGGCATATCCGGCGGCATTGATTCGGCCGTAACATCCACCCTGTGCGCGAAAACCGGTAAAAGCGTCATCGTATTGAACCTGCCCATCCTCCAGGATCCGGGTCAACTCACACTGGCACAGGACCATATTAGTTGGCTGACCAAAAACTTTACCAATGTTACTGCGGATCGTATCGACCTGACCGGGGCTTTCCAGGTTTTTGTCCAGGCGCTGCCTGAAGAATCAAGGGAAGATCTGGCCCTGGCCAATTCCCGCTCCAGGCTGAGAATGGCAGCCCTTTACGCCATGGCCACCCATCATAAGCTGCTGGTGGCCGGCACCGGTAACAAGGTTGAAGATTTCGGGGTGGGTTTTTTTACCAAATACGGGGACGGCGGCGTGGATGTCTCTCCGGTCGCCGATCTTTTAAAAACAGAAGTATATGATATCGCCGGCCACCTGGGTATAATTCAGGAGATCATGGACGCGCCACCAACTGACGGGCTGTGGGCGGACAGCCGAACCGATGAAAGCCAGATCGGCGCTTCCTACCCGGAGCTGGAATGGGCCATGTCCGTTGACGACGCCGACCTGGATGAAAGTTCTTTGACACCGCGCCAGCTGGAAGTTCTCAAGATTTACCGCCGGTTCAACAGCGCCAATCGTCACAAAATGGATCCCATCCCGGTCTGCGAAATACCGGATGAATTGCGTTAAGGACACATCATGAGCTACGCCACCCTTCTGCTTGACATCACAGACAGCATTGCCGTTATCACCTTGAACCGGCCGGACAGAATGAACGCCTGGAACGATCAAATGGCCATAGACCTCAGCAATGCCCTGGCCGCCTGCGACAAGAATGACGACGTACGGGCGGTGGTGATTACCGGTGCAGGACGGGCGTTCTGCGCCGGTTCTGATTTCTTTTCCGGTGACAAAGCCGAGTTTGAAAAAGGCGACGATAACAGCAGCGATCTGCCGCCGAGCTGGCCCAAGGTCATGCCCTGGCATGTAAGAAAGCCCGTACTGGCCGCCATTAACGGTCATGCCATCGGCGTCGGCATTACCTTTCCCATGACCTGCGATATCCGCTTTGTGGCCGAGGAAGCCAAGGTCCAGTTCGCCTTTGTCCGCCGAGGCGTCCTGCCCGAACTGGCCTCACATGTGATTGTGCCGCGCATTGCCGGATTCTCCAATGCCGCCGACCTGCTGCTGACCGGACGCATGATCAGCGGCCGGGAACTGGCCGACATGGGGCTGGCCTCTGCGGCCCTTCCCGTGGACCAGGTGCTCGAGGCAACTATCGACCGGGCCAGAGAAACCATCAAGGCTGCGCCGGTTTCCGTGGCAATGTCCAAACGTCTGCTCTGGGAAGGTCTTACCATGCCCGTGGAGGACATGCTCCGCCGGGAAGTACCGCTGTTTTTCCATGCCGCCGAGCAGGACGACGCCATCGAGGGCTTTTCTTCTTTTCTGGAGAAAAGGGATCCAATCTGGAAGCTGAAGGCCGGCAAAGATATGCCGGACATGTAGTCCGGCTTTCTTTTCCTGGAGAAAGGATGCGCTGCAACGGCCAGGAAAAATTTGTTGTCATCTGCACTTCATCAAAGCCACGGTATTGACTTCACCCACCGGATACGATTAAAATATTAAGAAATATCCTCTTGGGGAGAGGGCATACTGTTAAAAAAAAGAATACGGGAGAAAAGATAATGTCTCCGACATATCGCGAAATTCCAACCCACCTTCGATGTTTTTACTGCGGGTGTGACAGGGCGCTATCAAAATACAGCGGACGCGCCCCGCTTAATTGCGATCCATCGCTTTTCCGGCACACACAGGACCCGTCAATGCCTTTTCACAGCATTGCCTGCCCTTGCGGCCATTATACGAGCTATGGCCACATCGATGTCCATGATAAAAGCCTAGAATTAAAGAAGTTAAAAAACAAAACCGAAAAAGATTAGAAAAGGAACAGCAGCCCCCCTTATAGCAATGCCAGCTGCTGGTTCTCGAGAATTTCCACCCGGTCCACGTTCTGAAATCCCCTGGGCAATTTTCTGCCGCGCTGGCCGCGCTTACCCTTGAATGCCTCAAGGTTTCCCGGCTTGAGTGTCAGTGTGCGTTTTCCCGCAAACAACGTGAAATCATGCCCGAGCGGCAGTATGAATAAATGGGTTATATGGTCTTTCCGGCTCGCAATATCCTTGGGCGGAATCTGAATAATCTTGTTCCCTTTCCCCCGGGGGAGCACCGGCATCTCGTTTAACGGGAAAAGAAGCATGCGGCCTTCTCTGGTAATGGCGACAAGCTGATCAGACGCCTGGTTCGTGATAAATACGGGTTGTAAAACCCGGCCGCCTTTGGGAATGGTAATCAGGGCTTTGCCGTTTCTGTTTTTGGTATAAAGATTGGACAATTCGGAAATAAACCCGTAACCGGCATCACTTCCCAGAAAAAGCAGGCATTCCGGATCTCCGGTCAAAGCCGTTTCAAAGGTCTGGCCCGGCGGAAGGTTAAAATGACCGCTCAATGGTTCGCCCTGTCCCCTGGCCGATGGCAAGGCATGGGGGCTGATTGAGTAACTTCGGCCGGATGAATCGATGAACACCGCCAGCTGATTGCTTTTACCCAGGGCAGCGGTTTTAAAACTGTCACCGGATCTGTAATTCAGTTTTTCGCCGTCAATCTCATGGCCTTTGCCTAGCCGGACCCAGCCGTTTTTGGACATGATGATCGTGACCGGCTCCACCGGCTTGATCTCTTCCTGGCTCAAGGCCTTGGCCTCTTCCCTGGTTTTGATGGGCGACCGTCTGTCATCACCAAAGGCCTTTGCATCCGCCTTGATTTCTTTTCTGATCAATGATTTTAAACGCGCCTTGGAATTCAATATCTTTTCCAGTTCATCCCGTTCTGTTGACAGTTTGTCGAGTTCTCCCTTGATCTTAATTTCTTCCAGTTTGGCCAGATGACGCAGCTTCATTTCCAGGATGGCTTCAGCCTGGCGATCGCTCAATTTGAATTTCTTCATGAGCACGGGTTTGGGTTCATCCTCACGCCGGATGATGGCAATGACCTCATCGATATTGAGATAAGCGACCAACAGCCCTTCAAGCACGTGGATTCTTTCCCGGACCTTGTTCAGCCGGTACTGTAATCTTCTGGTGACAATATCTTTCCTGAATTCCAGCCACTCGGTTAAAAGCGTCGACAGGTCATAGACCCTGGGCCGCCCGGACAGGCCGATGACATTGATGTTCACCCGATAGGTTTTCTCCAGATCGGTGGTAGCAAAAAGATGGGCCATCAAGGCCTCTTTATCCACCCGGTTCGATCTGGGAACGATAATCAGCCGGGTCGGATCTTCATGATCGGATTCGTCGCGTAAATCCTCGATCATGGGAAGCTTTTTTTTCTGCATCTGGGCGGCGATCTGTTCCAGTACTTTTGCGCCCGACACCTGATGGGGGAGCGCGGAGATAACGATATCCCCGTTTTCACAATCAAAAACCGCCCGCATTCTGAGGCTGCCGGTGCCCGTTTTGTACATTTCAGCCAACTGGTCTTTGGGGGTAATGATCTCCGCGTCGGTGGGAAAGTCCGGTCCCTTGACAAATTCGCACAGGTCTTCAACCGACGCATCGGGATGATCGAGAAGATGAATCAGGGCATCCGCCACCTCACGAAGATTGTGCGGCGGAATATCCGTTGCCATGCCCACAGCGATACCCGTTGAGCCGTTTAAAAGCACATTGGGCAGCCTGGCCGGCAGGATGCACGGTTCATCCAGGGTACCATCAAAATTGGGAATCCAATCAACTGTGCCCTGCCCCAGTTCGGCCAGCAACGTCTCCGAGTACCGGGTAAGCCGGGACTCCGTGTAACGCATGGCGGCAAAGGATTTCGGATCGTCCGGTGATCCCCAGTTGCCCTGGCCGTCAATCAGGTGATAGCGGTAGGAAAAAGACTGGGCCATCAGCACCATGGCTTCGTAACAGGCGGAATCCCCGTGGGGGTGGAATTTACCGATCACATCCCCGACGGTTCTGGCGGATTTTTTAAACTTGGCCGTGGCCTTCAGGCCGAGTTCGCTCATGGCATAGATGATCCGCCGCTGGACGGGTTTCAAGCCGTCACCGATATTGGGCAGGGCCCGGTCCAGAATGACGTACATCGAGTATTCAAGATAGGCTTTTTCAGAAAAAACCTGAATCGGAATTTGTTCAACGCCCTCTATCTGTACTAAATCAGTTTGTTCCATTTTTTAATGCACTCGTAAGTTTGTATGGAAAAATAAAAAATTCCTTCTTAAGAGGATCTCTAGATGTCCGTCAACGTATCCAAAAGGTGCCCCTTGGTTTCAAGCCACTCGCGCCTGTCTTTAGCCCGGCTTTTTGCCAAAAGCATATCCATCATTTCCGAGGCGTTATCTTCTTCCGCCCGAGACGGGTCCGCAGTTTCCATGGCCTCCGGTATAACCAGTTGAATCAGCCGCCGGGTATCCGGGTTCATCGTGGTTTCACGAAGCTGAAGCGGATTCATTTCACCCAGCCCCTTGAAACGCTGTACGTTTACTTTGGCCCCGTTTTTTTCTTCTGCCGTGATGCGATCGATGATGCCCTGCTTTTCCGCATCATCTAAGGCATAAAACACCTTTTTCCCCACATCGATCCGGTATAACGGCGGCATGGCCACAAAGACGTGTCCTTTTTCCACCAATGGCCTGAAGTGCTTAAGAAACAAGGCGCAAATCAGGGTGGCGATATGAAGGCCATCCGAGTCGGCGTCCGCCAGGATACAGATTTTTCCGTATCGTAACCCCTCCAGATTAAAAGAGGCCGGGTCGATTCCGATGGCCACCGAAATATCATTGATCTCTTTGGAGCTTAAAATATCGGCGGACTGGGATTCCCAGGTGTTCAGTATTTTTCCCCGAAGCGGCATAATCGCCTGGAATTGACGGTCCCTGGCCTGTTTGGCCGATCCGCCGGCCGAATCACCTTCCACCAGGAACAGCTCGGTCCTTGAGGCGTCCTGGGAAACGCAGTCGGCCAGTTTGCCCGGCAGGGCGGGACCGCTCACGACCCGTTTACGCGCGACCTTTTTGCTGGCCTGTAACCGTTTCTGGGCACTGGTAATTATAATTTCAGCCAGTTGCTCACCGATGTCGGTATTCTTGTTAAGCCACAGGCTGAACGCGTCTTTGACCACTCCGGACACAAAAACCGAACACTGCCGGGAGGTCAGCCGCTCCTTGGTCTGACCGGAAAATTGCGGGTCCTTGAGCTTGACGGACAGCACATAGCTGCATTTGTCCCAGATATCCTCGGGGGACAGCTTGATTCCCCTGGGCAACAACTTTCTGAATTCGCAAAACTCCCTGATGGCGGAAAGCAGGCCGGTACGAAACCCGTTGACATGGGTGCCGCCCTGAGAGGTCGGAATCAGGTTGACATAGCTCTCCATGACCGGCTCCCCGCCTTCCGGAAGCCATGTCACCGCCCAGGCGGCCATTTCTTCATTTCCGGAAAAATCACCGGTAAAGGGGTCTGTGGGGATGGTATTAAACTCGGCCAGACTTTCAACCAGATAGTCCTTGAGCCCGTCCTGAAAACACCATTCTTCTTTTTCCTTTGTGGCTTCATTGAAAAACGTGACCGTCAGCCCGGGGCACAACACGGCTTTGGCTCTGAGCACATGTTTGAGACCGCGCACGGAAAATTTGGGGTATTCAAAATATTTAGGATCCGGCCAGAACCGGACCGTCGTGCCGGTGTTTCTTTTGCCGACCGTCTGGACGACTTCCAGGTCTCTGGTTTTCAAACCGTTTTCAAAAACCATAAGGTACTGTTCGCTATCCCGCTTGATATAGACTTCCAGTTTTGAAGACAGGGCATTGACTACGGAAACCCCCACCCCGTGAAGACCGCCGGAGAACTGGTAGTTTTTGTCCGAAAATTTGGCCCCGGCATGCAGGCGGGTCATGATCAACTCGACCCCGGAAATTTTTTCTTCCGGATGTATATCGACCGGCATGCCCCGGCCGTTGTCGGACACTTCAAGAGAGTTGTCCTTGTGAAGGATGACGTCGACCTTGTTCGCAAACCCGGCAATGGCCTCGTCCACACTGTTATCAATGGCTTCCTGCCCCAGGTGATTGGGCCGCTGGGTATCGGTATACATGCCGGGCCTTCTTTTTACAGGCTCAAGACCCTTTAAAACCTCAATGGATTCAGCATTATAGTCTGTACTCATAGCAATTGTCCGTATCGCTTCGGATATGGCCTCACCCACTGTCGGGCAAGGCCGGGTTACATGGTGCATCGGTCAAGCATCATATGCGCATCGTTCTTGTTTTTCAAACCAAATTTTATGAGGGAAATGCATCAGAAACCGGTTGACGGACGGAATATCGACAGTAATCGAATGGTTATCATCTAGATGGCATCAGATCTGCGGTATTGATTTCATCACTCATTTAGGATTAAATGTTTTTAGAACGTAGAGGTCTGAGTGCGAATCATAACCATTTAAAAATATAATATGTATTAAATTGTAATGATCAAAAACGGAGACGACAATGAAACATTTAGACCATATGGCCGTGGCCGAAGAAGCCATGGCGAAAATAAGCAAGGGGGGGTTTTTAACCGTCATGGCGAACGGGCAGCTTAATACCATGACCATTGGCTGGGCCATGCTGGGGAATGTATGGTTCAAATCCGTGATGATGGTCGCCGTCCGTAATACCAGGCACACCTTCGGCATCATCGAAAAGGCGGCTGATTTTACGGTGTCTGTTCCCGCAGACAAAATGGCAGAAGAGATCGGCTTTTGCGGCACCAAATCCGGCCGGGATTATGACAAGTTCAAGGAATGCGGCCTGACAGAGGCGCCGGCCCAGAAAACCGTTTCACCGGTCATCAACGTGCCGGGCATCCACTTTGAATGCAAAATCATCTATAAATCCGCCATGGACCCGGCCTTCCTGGATGCCGCCTTAAATCAGAAAATCTACCCCCAAAAGGATTTTCACACACTCTATTTCGGGGAAATCGCTGCCTGCTATGAGATTTAGTGTGGACTTTTCTTTGACGCAAAGAAACGTACAATAAAAAAGAAAAATTATTCCCAGGTAATCTCAAACGTTGTTATGGGTGAGCCTTCCCACTGCCTGGCGAGAATTAATACGTTGCCGTTTTTCCCACCGTTCATTTCGACCAGTTTTTCAAACATGCCTGCCAGCTGGTGACAGTAGGGTACATTATTCCTGTCCTCAGAACTGTATTCATGATGGACTTTGACCTTGTTTGTGTCTACTTCCTCGAACTGCAGGGAACTGAAATTAAAAAAGCTGCTATAGGTGAGAACGAACTTGCGTAATGCCTGATGCGGGTCCTGGATTTTCACCAGGGACACATATGTGGTTTCAAAAAGTGTTTGGGCCATTATCTGGCCGTTGATGCGTGCCATCTCAAGGTCGCCTTTTCCGACCACATTGAACGCGGCCCAGCCCAATCTGGAATAAAAATCAAATGGATACCATTTTGCGGACAAAATAATCGAGTGGATGATGTCCCAATCCTCAGGTTGCATATAAGCGTCCCAATCAAGATCTTTATTGGATCGAATCATGCGTACATAATCAATCAACATGGACCCCTTAACCTTTTTTTCTTCCACGATTAACCTCTCTTCTAATGGGTGGATCTTAACGGCCACCATCACAGGCGAATGTTGAAAAGTTTTATGAAACATTCGGGTTCAGGTTCGGTGCTAGTAATAAAACAAAAGCCCCCGCTACTACTTTCATCGGTGTTTTCAATATTAACACTACAGGTGTCAGTATCTACCAGTCCACCTGAATCCGTAACCGTTAGCTCAAAGGTCAGAGCAACACCTTCGGCACTCACATCCGGTGCCGTAAAAGTCGGCTGAACAGCAGTTGCGTTTGAGAGAGTTACACTGGGGCCGACAGTTTGCCGCCATTGGTAGCCGGCAATGCCGTCATCCGGATCAAAAGAATTGCTGCCGTCAAGCGTTACCGTTGTTTCTTCGGCTACTGCCTGGACGGGCCCGGCATTGGCCGTGGGTGGGATATTGTTCCAGGTGACATTAACCGTACAGGTGTCAGTATCTACCAGTCCACCTAAATCCGTAACCGTCAATTCAAATGTCAAGGCAGCGCCATCAGCATTCACATCCGGTGCCAAGAAACTAGGCTGAACAGCCGTTGCGTTTGAGAGGGTTACACTGGGACCGCTGGTTTGCCGCCATTGGTAGGCTGCAATACCATCATCCGGATCAAAAGAATTGCTGCCGTCAAGCGTTACCGTTGTTTCTTCGGCAACTGTCTGGACAGGCCCGGCATTCGCCGTGGGTGGGACATTGTTCCAGGTGACATTAACTGTACAGGTGTCAGTATCTGTAAGTCCGCCTGAATCCGTAACCGTTAGCTCAAAGGTCAGAGCAACACCTTCGGCACTCACGTCCGGTGCCGTAAAAGTCGGCTGAACAGCAGTTGCGTTTGAGAGAGTTACACTGGGGCCGCTGATTTGCCACCATTGGTAGGCAACAATGCCATCATCCGGATCAAAAGAATTGCTGCCGTCAAGGACTACAGTTTCTTCTTCAAACACTGTCTGGTCGGTTCCGGCATTGGCCGTGGGGGGCTGATTATCTATTCCCTCTTGATATACAGTGAAAATTTCACCGCTAATGTTTATGGTCCCGCTTCTGGCTAGGCCGGTGTTCACGGATACGGAATAGTAGATGGTAATAGAACAATTGGTTAAATCAAGGCCGTTACCCCGTACCCCGGAGTGAGTTATCCAGTCGGCGTTGTACACCCAGGAAGGGTCAAGTCCAACATGCTCAATACTGCCGTCGCCGCCGCTGGCCGGAAAGTATGCATCGGTCGGGCCGACTATCCCTGCCGCTGATTGATTCGCTTGGATTAACAGTATGAGCATAAGTAAACAGATTGAAGATTTGATTACCAGCACTCGTTTTTTTTGCATTATCAATTTCCCCGTGGATTTTTCAGACACTGATATATTGTCTTTGCCTTGTATATCTCATTGCTTTTATTATTTAATCATATCGAAGGGTTTTCATTGTATTGACGCATATAGGTGGGAAAATTTCAATCAATCACGATATCCCCCCCCCCAATAAACATGAAAAATTTAACAAATTCTATCACATCACACTGGTGAAATCAATGCTGTGGACTTGCTGTAATTTGAAGAAAGGCCGAACTTCTCCCCTGCCCGTTGCAACGCGGCCCCTGTTGGGACCGGCTTTTTCGGTAATAGTGGGCAGACTGTTTGAGCAAAGTGGTCCGCCTTACAGCGTAGGGGCAACCCCCTGTGGTTGCCCTTTAATCCCAGGGCAGGCACAGGGACCTGCCCCTACAAGGCACAAGACAGAAAAAAATCACAGGGGCCAGCCCCTGCGATGTAGGGACGGTTCGCCCCTACGGGATAAAAAAACGCTACTGGGACAATCTGTTGATCCAGGCCCAGTTCCGATCCACATCTTTTTGAAAGGCGTCGACGATATGTTGGTTCTCGGGTTTCTGGAGGTGCTTGAACCGTCCCTGGAGAAACATCCATTCTGCGACCGGCACCTTTTCCTTGGGCGTATAATTGATTTTGTATTGGCCGTCGATCACTTCGTATAACGGCCAATAATTGGTTTCAACGCCCAGCCGGGCCAGTTCGACCGCCATGTCCGGTCCGATTTTCCAGCCCGGGATGCAGGGACAGTGGATATTGATAAAAGCCGGGCCGTCGACTTCGATGGCTTTTTTCAGTTTATCGGACAGGTCAACCGGATCATGAATACTGGCCTGGGCCACATAAGGGATATTGTGGGCCACCATTATCCGGGTCAGGTCTTTCTTGCTTCCCTGCCGGCCGGCGCTGTTTCTGCCCGTGGGCGTGGTGGTGGTGTTGGCGCCCGGCGGTGTGGCGCTGCTTCGCTGCACGCCGGTATTCATGTAGGCGCCGTTGTCATAACAGATATAGACCAGGTCGTGACCCCGCTCCATGGCGCCGGAAAGGGACTGAAAGCCGATATCATAGGTGCCGCCATCCCCGCCTATGGCGATAAACTTATAGGTTTTGGTTATTTTACCGCGTTTTTTCAAGGCCCGGTACATGGTCTCGACACCGCTCATGGAGGCCCCGGCATTTTCAAAGGCGGTATGAATCCAGGGAATTTTCCAGGCGGAATAGGGAAAAATGGATGAAGCCACCTCAAGGCAGCCGGTGGCATTGCCGGCGACGATTTCATAGCCGTCGGTCACGCGGGTCAGCATCTTTGTGAATATGGGCACCGGACAGCCCGCGCACATTCTATGCCCGCCCGCGAAAGCGCCTTCTTTTTGTGCCATTTGCTGTAAGCTGGGCATATTTAACCTCCCCTGACATTCAGATAATCAAATACCTTGTCCACCCTGCCGGCTTCAAGATATGACTTGTTCTCTTCAAAAAGTTGATGAATATCGGACATAAACAGGTCCCTGCCGCCAAGACCGTACATGCGGTTATATACCAGCGGCTTTTCCGCCGCATCGTACAGGGCCGTCCGTATTTCGCCAAAAAGCGGCCCATAGGCGCCCATGCTTTCGGAACGATCAAGAACGGTCACGATCTTTACCCCCTGGAGCGCCTTTTTAATCTCCTCATATGGGAAAGGCCGGAATGAACGGATTTTTAACAGCCCGACCTTATCGCCCTTTGCCCGCCGGTCATCGACGACTTCCTTGATCTCTCCGGCAATGGAATTGATAGCAATGATCACCCGTTCGGCGTCATCTAATTGATAGGATTCAAAAAGCGCGTATTTTCGGCCGAAGGTTTGATAAAAATCTTCGCTAACCTGTTCTATGACACGTTTGGCGTTCTGCATGGCCATGTGCTGGGCCCGTTTATGCTCGATGTAATAATCCTGAAGATCAAGAGCGCCCCAGGTGGCGGGATTTTCCGTGTCCAGAACCGGATAGGTTGACGTAAATTCTCCAATAAAGGCTTTGACCTGATCATCATCTTCTGTCTGCATGGTCTGGACACAATGAGAAATAATAAACCCGTCCATGCAAATCATTACGGGCAGCCGCACATCCATATGCTCGGCGATTTTCGGCGCCATAATCAGGTTGTCATAGGCTTCCTGGTTGTTTTCGGAATAAAGCTGGATCCAGCCCGCATCACGGGCGCCCATGGAATCGCTGTGGTCGGCGTGGATATTGATCGGCGCCGACAGGGCGCGATTGATCAGCGTCATTACAACCGGCTGCCGCATACTCGAGGCGATGTAAAGCATCTCCCACATTAGCGCCATACCGGCCGAACTGGTGGCTGTCATGACCCTGCCGCCGGCGGCGGCAGCGCCGATACAGGCGCTCATGGCGCTGTGCTCACTTTCAACCGGGATCAGTTCCGTATCGACTTTACCGTCCGCGATAAATTGTGAGAAATCCTCAATCACCTGGGTAGACGGGGTAATCGGAAAGGCGGGGACCACGTCGGGGTTCATCTGACGCATGGCCTCGCTCATTGCCCCGGCACCTGTTATGGCTACTATTTTACTCATACCATCTCCATTGACTTTGCCATCTCAATTATGCCTTTTTGCGGCCAGAACATCAGCTGACTTCAGCGACCATCTCTATGGTGATTTTCTTGCCTTTTTTATTGACCGGACACTCTTTGGCGCAAAGACCGCAACCCTTGCAATGAAAATAGTTGATCTCTGCCACTTCCTTGCGCGGTTTGCCCTGTTTGGTTGTCCCGTCCTTTAAAATAATGGCGTCTTCCGGACAGAACACCCAGCAAGTCAGGCAATTGATACAATTTTCTTGGTTCCATACGGGCCGGGTCGTTCTCCAGGTCCCGGTTTCATAGTACCGGGAGTTTCCTCCCTCGGGGACAACACCGCCCAGCGGGAGTTCCTGCCAGTCTTTTAACCTGAACTTATCGCTCATACCATATCTCCTGATTCATAACCTCTTCGCATGGCTTCAAGGTTTTTCTCAACCAGCTCCGGGGGAAGCATTTTGGAGAACACACGACCGGCTTCTTTGACCAGCTGATCAATGGTAATAATATGATCGCTGGTTTTGGCAAAGGCCCCCATCATGGCGGAATTGGGAATGGTTCTTTTGAACAGTTCCCTGGAAATGCTGTTGGCCGGCGTTGTGAAAACCGTCTGCGTATCGGCGCCAAGGCGTTCCTTGACCGCTTGAGCGGGTTTGGACGTATTCACAATATAGATGGTGTCGGGTTTTACCCCGGAGACAATGGCCCCGCTGCCGATCAGTGTCGGGTCGACCACAACGACCACATCCGGCCGCTGAATCGGCGTATGAATTTTAATGGCCTCGTCCGAAAACCGGTTATAGGCCCTTAACGGCGCGCCTCTTCTTTCCGGGCCATAGTCCGGAAAGGCGACCACGAATTTCCCGACCCCCTGGACCGCTTCACCCAGGGATTTGGCGCCGGTGACCGTGCCCTGGCCGCCCCGGCCATGCCACCTGACCTCATAATATTTTGACATATATTTCCTCCCGGCCCTCGAAAATGCTTAGCATTTCCGGGCCAAACCATCAGTAAAAATTCAAACCGTAACCTGCTTACGTACAACAAATAGAAATGATAATCAAGGGCACCTCTAAAAATTAGAGGTGCCCTTGATGCCTGGTTTTCTCTGAATATTTGGAAAAGGAATATAAGCCGTCAAAACAGGCCATTGGGAAGAGATTGGGGTCGTAAAGCAGCTATTTAAAAAATGCGTTGTATGGACGGATTAATAAGCCTCGTTTCCCTGAAAGGGACACGTCGTATAGCCGGTGGCTTTAACCACCGGCATAAGATATCAGGGCGCAATGACACTATCTGCTTCAACTGCGGTGCTGGCTTTCAAGGGGTATTTTCCTTCAACATCTTTATAAAAATCACGGATCTGCACCATATCAGCGTCAATATCTCCGGTCGGCATGACGGCCGGACCGATGCCGCCGGTTTTTCGGCCGTAATCCAGGTAACCCAGCACGATGGGGACGCCGGCGCCGTTGGCGATATGATAAAACCCGGTTTTCCAGTACATGACCTTGCTTCGGGTGCCGGAGGGCGGGATAATCATGATTAGTTCTTCGTTCTGATTAAAAGCCTCAACAGATTGGGCCACGACATTATTCGCTTTTTCCCGGTCAATGGGGATAGTGCCCAGCCATTTGAAAAACGGCCCCATGGGCCAGCGGAACCAGTCCGCCTTCATCATGATAAAGGGTTTGATCCTGAAAACGAATGCCAGGCAGACGGTGAACAGAAAATCCCAGTTGGAGGTATGGGGGGCGGCAATAATGACATAGCGGGGGATATCGGGTTTCTGCCCTTCGGTTTTCCACCCGAACATCTTTAAGATACAAATGGCCAGCCACCGCATCAGGGTCCTGATGACAGGTGTGTCGTGTACAGTAAACCACATAATCTTTTATTTCCTTTACTTCGTTTATTTCAGCCGGGGACCAGCCATTGTCGGAAAACTGCCAGAAACATCCGAACCAGTGGAACCAATGGAACTGCTGATGGTTTAATGATAAGCCATCAAGCTTTATTATTACAGCGTCAAATGCGGTATTACATTTCTTTTACAATATGCCGCCAAAACGCAAAACCCCGGCAAACCTTGACAGAAAAACGTGCCCCTGATAAATATTACGACCAACAATATAAAATCATTGCATTTTATGGGGGGACATCCAGGGTGGCCGCTTTCAAACGAGACCGGATTTTAACCATTGTGTTTTTGCTTTCAATGGCGTTTTTGCCCGTCGACACTTCGGCCCAGGGTCTGGGGCCGTTTCATCTGCCGGCCGTGGGATTCAATGAGATGTTCCGCGAAACCCCCATGTTTATAAGCCCTTATGATCATTGCCAGGGAAAAGTTCAATTGAATATGACCGTGCGCTGGTTTAACGTGTGGACGCTCAATATTGAAGCCGAGGAAAAATATGACTGGGACACCCCCCCCGAAGATTTTCCTTTTCAACACGGCAGTTTTCTGCTCGACATGGAAACGGTTTCCATCAATCCCCGGATTTCCATAAAAATGTCCGAACGATTCAGCCTTAATGCCACCATTCCCGTCGTTCATCAATGCGGGGGGGTTCTGGACGGATTTATTGAAGGATTTCATGACACTTTCGACATCGGCCAACACGATCGGGACAAGTGGGAACGAAACGGCACCTCCCTGCTATACGTATCCCGGGAGGGAAAGATCAACGATTACAGTGATCAGGTTCCGGGAACGTTTCTGGGGAATATCGTTGTCGGCGGTTCTTACCGCATAAGAAGTGCCCCGCCGGCTCTGGGGCTTCACCTGCTGTGCAAGCTGCCCACATCCAATATGGAGGACGGCTGGGAACAGAACGGCATTGATACGACGATCCAGGTTTCACTGGCCTGGCACCACGATTCTTTTTTTG
Organism: Desulfosudaceae bacterium; assembly: GCA_963674745.2. Taxonomy (GTDB): domain Bacteria; phylum Desulfobacterota; class Desulfobacteria; order Desulfobacterales; family Desulfosudaceae; genus JBFMDX01. The sequence goes on from CAXXDV010000003.1 coordinate 2,701,562, forward strand.
GATACCACGGCGCCGGTATAACCTTTTACGGATCCGACGGCATAGATGAACTGGAACTGAAACGGCACCGCTATTCCATGCTCAATACCTTTGAGTATATGCTTTCGCCCACATTTTCATTACTGGCCCACCTGGTGGCCGCCTCTGCTGCGGCCGACTATCCGGAGCTGGACAATCCGGTTGTCGAACTGACCCTGGGGTTTAAGAAACGGATGGGCAGGGGCATGCTGGAGTTCGGGTTGATCGAAAACCTGTTCTTTTATGACAACAGCCCGGATATCGGCGTGCATGTGGCTTATACCTTTGCCGCGTTTTAAAGCCGGGGCCGATTCCGTCTCAAAACTTCTTTCCCGTGAAAATGATCATACGGCCCGGGGTGCCCGTTTTTCATGAAGAACCGCCAGTTTTTGATCAAGAAAGAGCTGCCGGTAATATCGCCGCCGCGGTTTGCCGCTGGATGTTTTCTCGAGGCTCCGGGGTTCCACGAACGCCACGGATCGCACCGACAGGCCATGTCCCTTGGAAACAGCCCCCTGAACCGTCTTTACGGCCTCGTCCCAGAAGGCATCCAGACATGCCGGGTCGGGGTTCTCGGATTTTGCGTCCGCCGGGAACCGGCGTTCATCCACCTCCGCAATAATCACAAGCTCTTCTAAACCGTCGACATTCTCCGAAACCGCCGCGCAGGACCCCGCACGAACCGGCGCACCGGACTGCTGAACCGTGAGTTCGATATCGTTCGGATAGTGATTTCGCCCGGCAATGATAATCATATCCTTCAAGCGGCCGGTCACGTAAACCTCGCCATCGGCCACAAACCCCATGTCTCCGGTACGGAGAAAGGGGCCCTCGTTCGTATCGGCCAGAAAGTTGCCGAATGTATCCGCAGACTCTTCGGGCAGCCCCCAGTAACCGCCGGGCACACTTGGACCCCGGACCCACAATTCGCCGACCCGGTCGGGACCGGCTTTGGTGAGGGTGTCAGGCTCAACGGCAATCACCTCATGACCGGCCCCCGGTTTGCCGCAACTGATGATATTGCGACCTTCGGCATCATTGTCGGCCAGGGCACAGACCGTGTGGGTTTCCAGATCCGGCGCACTTAACGTGAGCACTTTGGGCGGATCGGACATCGATTTCAGCCCGGCCACGAACAGCACGGACTCGGCCATGCCGTAGGTGGGCATAAAGGTCTGGGGCCGGAACCCGTAGGGCTTGAATTTTTCGATGAACCGTTCCAGGGTCTGTTGAAGTACCGGCTCACCGCCGTTTCCCGCGATCAGCCAGTGGCTCAGATCAAGCCCCTGGCAGTCTTCGGGTTTGACCCGCCGGATCGTGTACTCGTAACCGAAATTCGGACAGGCGGTATTGGCCACCTTGTAATGGCTCATGGCGCGCAGCCAGCGGACCGGTTTTTTGAGAAACTCCATGGGAGACATCAGGGTGGACTCATAACCGTAATACACCGGTCCCAGCACAAACCCGACCAGACACAGGTCATGGTAGTGGGGTGCCCACACCATGGCCGGTTTTTCCGGGTTAAGGCGCAGCATCTCACCCATGACCCGAACGTTTGACACGGCATTTAAATGGCTGACAGAAACCCCTTTGGGATGCCCGGTGGAACCCGAAGTAAACTGCAGGTAAGCGATCTCTTCCATCCCGGCCCAGGGACCGGCCCAGTCGTCGGCAAGCCGGTCGGTCACCGCTCTTAATTCAACCGGCAGATCAGCCGCCATGGCTGCGACCATCTCGGCCAGTTCCCGGGTGGTCAGGACCGTTGAGGCACCGCAGGCAGCGGCTGTATTGATAATCCGTCCCAGCGGGTTCTTGCTGCGGGGGTTGGGCAGCGGTACGGGAACCGCCCTGGCACCGGCCAGAAGGCACCCGTAAAAGGCCTTCACAAATTCAAGCCCGGGAGGGAAAGCAAGCAACACACTGGCGCCTGTCAGTCCCTGTTCGACGAGGTCTTGGGCCACCCCGGCGCTCTGGCGATAAAGTTCTGAAAAGGTCCACTCGGTGATCGGCCCGTCTACTTCGCCGTTTTCCAAAAAGCGAAAGGCCAGATCATTGGCGTTTTTCGTGGCCCGTTCTCTTAAAAAATCGATAATCGTCATATTAACCACAACAACTCCTTCGCATTTCCGCCATCGGCAGGGACAACAATAAAAAAATTAAGAAAATTTTACGCTCGGTGGTAATTCTTATCCGAATTTTTCACATTTTGCCATTATTTTTATCAATTACAAACGATTTGCACTAAACGCCATATCGGCCCCATTTATTGCTGATATCACTTCTTTTTTTATTTTACTAAAAAAACTTGCAATACGGTAAATTGAAAGCCATCGTTTCAATATGCAAGGTTATATAAACAGATTCACCTAATAGCCTTTTCGATTTCTTTTATATCATCTTTTACCTGTTTCAGTTTTTGTTTATAACTTTTTCTACGGGTTACCTGCTCCATTATATTGCGGGCATCTTCTGAATCAACCGACCCTATATAGTTAAATTTTACCCTTCCCTCTTGACGGCTTGCAAGGTAAAGATATTCCCGTTTATTGCGTTTTTTTATTGATATCGTTCCTTTGGGCAATGAGTCGATTATATCTGAATACTTGTGGCAAAGCGCTTGTAAACGATCATGCTCTTCCTGCAAAATATTTTTTACATAACCCATACAGGCCCCCGGAACATTGCCTAACATTTACAAATAAATATTATATTGTTAGGCAATTCCTGTCAAGCCAAAATCAAAAATAAAGAGCATCTAGGAGAAAGTCCATTCAGGCATGTCTTAAAATGCATTGAAACGCACCACAATCAACAACGACCTCACCAGGGAATTGATAATAAGATACCGGATATGGGTTTGATTATCCGGACAAACCGGCCGATTCCGAAGACGTCCGCTGTCAGTCTATGTTTGGTGGCCTGCTTAATCACTACTACGTAAAAAGGGCTGCCTGATAGCGGCCTTTACCTTCATGTCATTGCCCGACTTGATCGGGCAATCCAGCCAATTTTACCTGAATCATCCGGTCGTTTTCCTTTTAAGCCCTCGACGTGACTGTTTTTATCGTTGTATGAATATTTGTATATTACAAGGCTGGTTGTCTTCACCCCAATCAAAATCGATAAATAATCTTTGACATATTTGTTATAATTTATAATACTTATAGTTGTCGGCACTAATGATTAGACGTTGAGGTAACAGCATGGAAACAGACAAAATATATAATGACATATCAAATCTTCCCCCGGAAGCGCAGCGGCAGATAGTTGATTTCATCGATTTCTTAAAACTTCGCTATCAAAAACCACTGCAAACGAAATCATCTCAAAAAGGAAGAATTACCGATTCTCCTTTTATCGGTATTTGGAAAGACCGCAAGGATATGGAAGATAGTACCAAGTGGGTTCGTAACCTCAGAGGCTCTGAGTGGGGCGGAACTTCCTGAATATGATAATTGTTGATACAGATATCTTGATCGATGCCGGCCGCAATGTTGATGATGCATTGGCCTGTCTTGAACAACTGGAAGAGAAATTTCAAATAGCAATAAGCAGCATTACCCAAATGGAGCTTATTGTTGGATGTGAGAATAAAAACGAATTACAGTCTCTGGGGCTTTTTTTAGAAAACCTTCAGGTTTTTCATGTAAATGAACAAATCTCTGATACTGCTACAGACTTGTTAAAAACCTACCGCTTGAGTCACGGTCTGCTCATACCTGATGCGCTTATCGCCGCAACATCCATAACCACTGATATCCCTTTTATTTCAAAAAATCAGCGTGACTATCGGTTTATAGAAAAATTACAGCTTCTTCCGTACCCCAATCCATTTTAATCAACTGGTTGACATACGACAAAACAGTTCAGACAGAGTCTCTTTCTCTGGGATGGAACTAACGGAAGAACGAAAGAAGGATTATTTAAGGAGGAAAAAGAAATGAGTGATGTTCAGAAATATATCAAAAAAAGAAAGGCAAAGGATAAAGCTTTTGCCAAAGGGTTTGATTCAGGATACGAACAGTTTAAAGTCGGCGTGATGCTGAAAATGGCACGTGAAGAAGCAGGCCTAACCCAGGAAGAGCTTGCAAAAAAAATGAATACCAAAAAATCCGCCATTTCTAGAATTGAAAATCACGCTGAAGATATCAAGCTTTCCACTTTAGAAAAATTTGCCAATGCGCTCGGCAAGCAGATCGAATTAAAGGTTGCCTAAAACAGCCCCTCCCTTCACCCGAATCAAACTGGGTCCCTCTCCCGTGGATGGCATTTACTGCGGATCTTTTTCAAATCAGAGATATTGACATGACTTTCTCTACCATGATAATGCCGAACCACAGTCAATAACGAACCCTAAAACATCAAAACCTTCTCATATGAAAGAAAGCCATGGAAGGCAAGTTATCGCTTCAGGCAACACAGTTTTTAGCGGCTATCGGCCGATTATTCAAATCCCGAATCGCTCTTGAAAATGCTTACCTGCTGCAGGAGAATAAAATCCTGCGCAGCAAAATTGGCAAGCGCGTTCCATTGACAGACGCGGAACGCCGGATTCTGGTCAGCGTTGGTATGCCCATAAAGGATCGGCTGGCCCAGATCATCTCTATTGTAAAACCCGAGACTTTGCTGGCCTTGCACCGGCGCATGAAAAAAGCCAAGTGGACGTATGATAATACCCGCAAAAAACCTGGACGGCCAAAGACGCCGGAACAAACGGAAAGCCTTGTCCTGCAAATCGCCCATGAAAATAATATTGGCTATACCCGTATCGCCGGTGAGCTGATGAAACTGGGCCACTGCCTCTCACCCACTACTGTGGCCAACATCTTAAAAAAGCACGGCCTGCCGCCAGCACCTCAACGCAAAGGCCTGCCTTGGGCAACCTTCATTAAGTCTCATTTGAACGTCATCTGGGCCACCGACTCTTTTACTGAAGAAGTCTGGACGGCAAGAGGCTTGGTTACATTCTACGTGCTGTTTTTCATTCACCTTGGCACCTGTAGCGTGCATATCGCCGGCTGCACGCCTCACCCGAATGCTGCCTGGATGAAACAGCAGGCCAGAAACCTGTCCATGAAACTTGCCGACGACCAGGCGCCCTGCAGGTATATTATTCATGATCGGGATTCAAGTTTTATACCGTTTGATCAAATCATCAAAACCGACGGCATCAAAATCGTCAAGACACCACCCAAAACGCCTATGTGTAATGCCTATGCCGAACGATTTGTCCGGGAAGCCAGAGAGACTCTGAACAATATCATCCCTTTGGGGGAAAGGCATTTTCGGCATGTTCTTAAATGTATTGAAACGCATCACAATCAACAACGACCTCACCAGGGTATAAACAATCGCATACCAGACGGGTTTGATTTTCCCGACAAACCCGCCGATCCCGAAGACGTTCGCTGCCAACCCATGCTCGGCGGACTGCTTAATCATTACTACGTAAAAAAGGCTGCCTGATAGCAGCCTTTACCTCCACGTCATTGCCCGACTTGCCTTGGATGTCATTGCCTGACGCCCACCTCTGTCATTGCCCGGCTTGACCGAGCAATCCAGCAAAACCGACTGCCATATATATTGAATCCGGCCAATTTTACTCTGGATCATCCGGTCGAGCCGATGACGTGCAGGGGCGTCATTACCCGGCACTTACCACTGTCATTGCCCGGCATGATCGGGCAATCCAGTCATCCGACAGGCCAAACAAACCACAAAAACGGATGAGATATTCCTGTCTTTCTCCTTTTAAACCCTCAGCCTGCCTTTTTTTATCGCCGTATGAATATTTGTATAGTACACGGCAGAATGGGTGCGCTTTTTGCGGGCGCGGCGCAAAAAGGCAAAAACCCTGGAATATACAAATTGACCTCCCACCTTGTACATTCCAGGGTTTTTGAGTTTTTTCTGGAATAAGATTGATCCGCTTCCGCTTATCTGTTCCAGAAAAAACCGTCACCCACTAACACACATGAAACGAGAAAGAACAAATGTGAAAATATAAAGGGCGTTCCCTACTCCGTCTCGTCCCCTACTCCGTCTGGATTGTCCCCATCTTTTTATCAAACTGCTTTATAATATTGTCACTTAAAATATTTTTAATAAATAAATCCATATCAGAAGAAGATTCAACAGTTTGTTCATATACTACGGCTCCCCCGTCAACCTCTATGGCTTTAATATTTAAACTAGACTTCTTCATTCCTTGAATTATAAGAGCACCGTTAGCCGCTTTAAGTTTGCCCATTTTTTGTTTGAAGGTTTTTTGCCGTTTGCTGACAGCAAAAGATTCTTGGAGAAATAGGCATTCTTCAACATATCTTCGTGTAAGAATGGAAATGCCCTCGGTTTTAATAAGACGAGTAATAAAAAGGGAACTCAGATTATTACAGGGGTCATTTCTTATTATTGATAGATTTATTCCTTTTAATTCTCCATGAACAAATTTTTCGTTGTAATTTTCAATTATTTTAAAGATAGCATTTTTATTATCCCTGAAACTACTGATCAAATTAGCGCCTTCTTGCATTTGATGAAATATTATTATCCCATTTTTGGCATTTATTATTTCAGTAGAAATAAATATCTGATTAGAAGAATCTTTACATTTTCTCATAGTTATCAAAAACATCCTATCATCAGCAGTTATTCGTTTATATAACTGCAAAGTATCATTAACTTCAAACATTTCGTTGCTTAATTCGCTAAATCCTTTCTCAAGGCATAATTTCTTAATTTCTATTTCCGCCTCAAGGCCACTTGAATTAAAATCAAATCCAATAATCAGCTCACCAGCGCTTACATTAATTGCTAACAGAATCATAAGGATAAAAAATGAATAAAGAGTTATAGTTTTCATTTTCAACTTTACACCCCTAAATATTTATTGTCCGGTAAGGTAATTGTTCGGTGTTGATTGATATGGTGATGGTTTAATTAGTTTAAGTAGAAAGTTGTGGGTTCTAATTTCACCATAATTGAGTTCTGAAACGTATTTTTCACTGGATGAGCTACGATCGACTCCATATAATTCCGCATCAGGATTATATATAGGCGGCATAAATCGTCCATTCATTTTTACTATTTCAAGCATGTCATCAGAGTTTACAAACACTTCGAACTTATACTTTTCTGGTACTATAAAAGCGTAATTTCCTTTTTCATTAGTTAAGCTATAGTAGCAACAATCTCCATCAAGAATATCTAAAAGGACCGTTGCATTTTGCACTGGTGTTAAACGCACCGTATTAAAAATGGCGTTAACTCGACCTTTTATCACACCATATACTTTGACTTTAAAAATATCCCCGGGTTGAATTAAATCTGGAAGATTATGTCGTCCCGGCGCTGGCTCTTCAAGAGATAACCATTGAGGCCAATCGCCTAGTGACAAATTTGACAATTTCTCTTCTTTAATTCTATCAATTAAACCCGATATTGTATCATTACACTCCGCTTCCCATTCTTCCCAAGTTAATTCATCCGCAGCAATATCACTTCCGTTTTGGACTCGTTTTAGGAGGACTTTAACTATACGATACGAAATCTCCTTCCATAGTCCTATAGGGTCATAATAACTAGAAGGAGCATTTACAATGAAACAATATAGATTCAAGCCGCCTGTTTCCTCAATTGGATCCCGATTAATCCATCTTCCCATCTCAGCAGAATAGTATCTGTAACCAGATATTACAACGCGCATCCCCCCTAAGAAGCTTGTTTTTTGACCCCCCTGGGCTTGCCTGTCAAAGAACGAACTGTTTTAAAAATTAGAACATTTTCCCCAATAATGCAAGAACTGACGGCAGTTAAAAAAGGAAAGGTTTCTTTCTTAACTGCCGTTTGCGGATTATGGTTCCGGCCCGGATATTATAATCCGGGGTGATACTTCTTGTGGATTTCTTTTAAGTCGTTGATGGTAACGCGGGTGTATATCTGTGTGGATTCTAAAGATTCATGGCCAAGCATTTCTTGAAGATGGCGGATGGGAGCGCCGTTTTTTAGCATATGGGTGGCGCAGGTATGGCGGAACGTGTGGACGGTGATGTTTTGCCGGAGACCGGCCAGGTGGGCGCACTGCTTGATATTCTTCCAAATGGTATGGGTTTTGATCTGGCCGCCCTTGTCGTTTAAAACAAGCCAGCCCATATCCTTGCCTTTCAGCAGTCCCGGCCGGATGCCAAGAATATAGGTGTTGATCAGTTCACAGACGTTTGTGCTTAACGGAACGACACGTTCCTTGTTGCCTTTGCCCAGCACCTTGACAAAGCCTGTCTCAAGTTCAAGGTCATACAGTTTGATATGGCTGAGTTCCGCTCTTCTGATGGCAGTATCATAAAGGATCTCTAACATGATCCGGTCCCGGTAGCCGCTGTTTGTCCGCATGTCCGGAGCGTTCATGATTTGCTTTATCTCCTGTCGGCTCATGATGGCCCTGGGCAGTCGCCGGGGCTCTTTGGGCAGCTTGATGCCTGATCCGGGATCGGATATAAGATAATCTTTTTCTTTTAAGTACCGGGTAAACAGCATGACAGTGCTCAAACTTTTTGACTGGGTCCGGGCTGACAGGGGCGTTCCCTTGGCTGTTACGGTAAAGGCAAGTTCCTGCTGGTAGTCTTCCAGCACCTCCCGGCTGAGGTCTTCAATATTTGTAAGGCCGTTATCTTCAAGGTAACGGGCAAAACGGCGCAATATAAACCGTGCTCCCCTGACCGTAAAGTATGACCGGCCCTGGGCCTGCATGTGGGTCAGGTATGCCGGGATAATAGTGTTTATGTTCACGGTTCCTCCTGTGTGTTGGGGTGGGTTCTGGTGTGGGTGTCCTTGATCTCGACGGGCATGACTTTTGTATATTGCTGGGTGGTCTTTAAATACTTGTGGCCCAGCAGTTTCTGGATATAGCGGATGTCCGCGCCCTGCTGAAGCATGTGGGTCGCGCATGATCGCCGGAACGCATGAAGCCCCACCGGCTCTTTTATCCCGGCTTTTCTGCGATAAGTATCAAGGCTTACGCGCAGGCTTCCCCAGGTCAGGGGACGGCCTTCAACCGTCAAAAACAGTTTTCTTTCCCTGGGGTTTCTTCGCGCGTGCTTTGGCCGGATGTGTTCAAGGTATTCTTTTAGATAGTGGACGGCGGATTTGCCCAGGGGAACAACACGTTGTCTTTTGCCTTTGCCTTTGCGGATATAAAGCACGTTGTCCCTTGTGTCCACGTCATATATATGCAGGTTTAAAAGTTCGTTTGACCGGATGCCGGTGGAGTACAGCACTTCCATGACGGCCCGATCCCGGATCTGGGCGTTTAAAGAAAGGTTTGGCTGATCAAAAAGGAGTTTGATTTCTTGTCTTGTTAACACCCGGCCGATGGTTCTTTTTTTGCGTCCGGTCTCCTTGATCCCTTCGGCCGGGTTGATTAAAAGCCGGTGGGTCTCTGTCAGATGTTCAAACAGCCGCTTGACAGCCCTGATCCTTATGGCCCTGGTCTCGGCGGCTTTGGGCAGCCCCATGACCTCCGCCTGGTACTCCTGCATGATCCGGTCATTAACCTGCCTGATGTCCGTTATTTCTATTTTGGTAAGAAAGGAAACAAAACATTTTAAGCCGTATTGATAAGCCTCTATCGTTTTAGGGGCATAGCCCCTGACTTTAAGATATTGCTTGAACTCCCCTACAACTACGACGACCTCCATTTATACCCCCTCTCCCCCCCCGCTGTTTCTTGCTCCACAACCTCGTAGTTGTTCGGCTTATGGTTTAACATCAATGCCTTAAGTGCCATTTTGCCGCCCCTCGTAGTTCCCTCGTAGTGGCTTTATTTACCCTCGTAGTTGCCCGGATTACCCTCGTAGTCCGCTATTTTTTCTCTTTCTTCATCAGCTTTTTGATTTCTTCTGTCGGGGTCAGATTCAAATAAAACCGGGTATTGTCCTCGCCCTGGCCCTTGTAGTTCAAGGCGTAAGCGTATTCCTTGCCGCGAGCCCCGAACCGGACCAGCAGGTATTCCAGGTCTTCCAACTGGCTGATGTGGGCGCGGATCTGCCAGTCCGTCCAGTTGATTGATTCTCTGATCTGCCGCCGGGTAAAAAAGACTTCATCAACCGGAAGCTTCTGCTTTTTGGATATGTCCCTGACCATTTTGTAAATCCCGTCAAGTAAAAGCCGGGAAGGCCGGGCCAGCTCGTCCAGGCTCTGGCCCAGGACGTCATTGGCCAGGGTGTTGGCCTTGTCGATATCGTTTAAGGTAACTTCGATGTACTCCACGGCTTTTCCTTCAACCTGCACGGTCTTTGCCTGCCTCTGGTACTGGTGCAAAAAGGCAATGGCTTCGATCAGGCCCAGGTACTTGTCATGGTCCCTTCTGCTGATCAGCGATTTTGTGGGATAGGACAGATACGGCGTAAAAGGATTGACTACGGCCACGGGCTTTAACATCTGCTGGGCGATCTGGTGGATACGTTCGATATGGGTTGATTTAGTCCGGTTGACCAGGCCCTCCAACGTTCTGGCCTGCTTCTGCTTGTCATGGATGGCGGCCGTCATCTGCTCGGACTCGTCGATTGATAAAAAGATAAACCGGGAAGCTGTCTCGGCGTCGATGTCGGCCGCCGTGGTGGTCAGCATGACCGAGACCGGGCCTTCAACAGTATACGTTTCGGTCTTCATCTTGCCGGTGCCGGGGTCCTTTCCCGTGGCCGCCACCCTGATCCGGCCTTCTGATTGGATATTGCGGATAGAATAAGCAGCCCCGCCCACGCCCGCCTCCTCCTCGATGGCCAGGATTTTATTTTTTAACGATCCTTCTTCCTTGTAAAAAAGGGCCTGGTCGGTCACGCGGGTGTATTTTTCTTGATGGCTTTCCGGAACAAAGCGGAGGATAGCGTTCTGCAATGTCGATTTGCCTGCCCCGCTTCTGGACTGGATCAACGTGGACAAGGGCTTGGCCAAAAGCCGGGACACGGCCGTCAGATAACACACGATCTTGTTTGTCTCCTCGCCCACAATGCCCATGATCAGTAAGGCGTCCAAAATAGCCTTGAACATGTCCGGGGATTTTAAAAAGGTCTCTGCGGCCTTCTTTTCTGTCTGGCTGGGCTCGATGGCCTTGGCCTCTTTTTCTTTGGGCTGGTAGTTCTCTACCAGGGTCAACAGCTTGCCGATGTCTTCCTTGACCAGCTCCTCGGCCGCTCCGAACAGATCGGCGCAGAGTTTCGCGAACCAGAGCCGGGACCGGGAAGAATAAAGATCAATGGTGGTCAGTTCAAACGGCAGGCTGCCCTCAACGTCCGGGGATGCCTTGATCACGGCTTTTAACTGGGTTTCTCCTCGGCAGATACCCTTGACATGGTATTGCCGTTCTCCGTATCCCACGATAAAGCCGCTTTCCGTGTGTTTGAATAACGTTTTTTTGCGGGGATAGACATGGTCGGAGTGCTCCAATGATTTTGGGTTGGCCTGTTTTAACAAAGCCTCGAACTGCTCCGGCGTATGCCGGTTAAAGTAGATGTTCACGTCTTTTACCGGCAGCTCGACCGTATAGGGCGTGATCTGTTTATCTTTTAGCTGCAAGCCTACGGCCTGGGCAGCTTTTTTGCCGGGGTCATCGGCATCAAACACAAGATAGGCTTCCTTTATTCTGCCTTTGCAGTATGCCAGATGATCGTCAATAAGGCCGTTGGTGCCATACAACGGCATGACGTTTTTAAAGCCCTGGTCGTAAAGGGTCAGGGCGTCAATGACAGACTCTGTTAAAAGAATAGCCTGGGAGCGTTTGACGGCCTGACGGTTGACCAGGCCGGACCGGCTGCCCGGCAAGTACAAATGGGTCAGGTCGCAGGATTCGTCTATGTTGCGGCCGTAAAGATTGACCACGGCCCCGCTCCCGTCATAGAGCGGGAACACGACACAGTTTAAAAAGCGTTCGTTTCCTTTGGCGTTTAAGATGCCGATGGTTTTTAAATCACTGGTGATCTGATCGTCATCCGGCAGGATGGACAATAAGGTGCCGTTGACATAGCCTGCCCCGAAGTCCTTTAAAGACTGGTTGCGGGTAATGCCTCTTTTGTTCTTGAGGTAATCCAGGCCCTGGGTGGTTTCTTCCAGGGTGTGCTGGTAATAGGCGATCACGCGGGCCAGGAGTTTCTTTTGTTTGACGGTCAGAGGTTTTGTATTGTCGGGATTTTCTTTGGGTTGTGGTTGTGGTGGGGGTTTTCTGGTTGGGGTTTTGCGCGGGGTCGTCATTTCATTGGCGGATAGTATCCGCACGGCCTCGGTAAAGTCCACCCGGTCAAACAGTTCGATAAACCGGATCACGTCCCCGGCTGCGCCGCAGCCAAAGCACTGCCAGAGGTTTGTTTTTGGATTGATGGAAAGGGAAGGATTTTTATCGTCATGGAAGGGACACAGGCCGAAGTAACCCCGGCCGTTCTTTTTCAACTTGATGCCCCTGGCCTCGGCCAGGGCCACCATGTCAACAGTGGCTTTGATATGGTCTATCTTTTCTTGTTCTATCATATCTCGTCTCCCGATTTCTGAGTTGGTTAAAAAGGATGTCGCGTAAATGATTCAAGGACTCTCTGAACTGGACCGGATTTACCAAAGCATGGCCGTCCCGGTAGGCCCGGTCATGCTCGACCAGGTCCGGACCGGTGAACATAAAAGACGCGATCTGTTTGCCGTTGCCGTTAAAGCGGATGTCGTCCAGCCGCCCGCCCATGCACAGGTAAAACGCCCCGCGAAAGATGTCGGTTGTTTCTAACGTGGATGTCATACGGATCACCTCCTTTCATTTGATTTTTTGCGGGAGATGAGATAGAAAAAGAAAAGGTTTTCAAAGGGTTTTGGCCCTTTGAGTTCCGATCTCGGCCATCAACCTCGTCCGCCAAGACAAAGTGGTTGATGGCCTTTTCTTCGCAAACCCCCGTCAATTAACTGTCAAGCAAAAAAAATGATGGATTTTATTTTTAAATCGTGATTAACTTTATAGTGATTCACTTATAATGTCAAGCACAAAAATAAGTGTTTCCTAAAGTATGAGATATAATATGTTCATGAAAAACAAAGATAAAAAATTCCCCAAGCCGATGATAATCGGCGATGAGACGTTTGGTCAGAGGCTTGCGAGGATAAGAAAAGAAAAAGGCTATACTCAGGTTGAGTTGTCAAAAAAAATGGATATGATCCAGGTCCTGATTTCTGACTATGAACATGACAAACTCCGACCACATCACGAGATAATCGCCCGCTTTGCAAAAGCCCTTAGTGTATCTGCCGACGCGCTTCTTGGGCTTGAGAAAGACGCGCAGAGCCAAAATACACCAAGCCTTAAAATTCAACGAAGAATGAATAAAATCGAACAGCTTCCGCCATCTCAACAAAGGGCTCTCTTGCAAACCATTGATGCCTTTGTTAAAGGTGTCAGCAAATAAGAAACCGAGGTGATTTATGGAAAAATTTATCAATATCCACGTTGAGAAGTTGCCGGAAGGTGTTTATTTGGCAACATCCGATGATGTATCCGGACTGGTGGCCCAGGGACGGACGGCAACCGAAGCGTTAGAGATCGCGCGTGATGTGGCCCGTAAACTCCTTGAGGCAAAAGCCGAGAGAAGCGGCCAGATTAATCTTTCTGTAATTGGCGATTCTTTTGATTATCCCCTGATTGTGAACGCATAACATGGGACGATTAGCGGATTCCGATATAAAGAGATCACAAAACGATTAAAGGCACACGGGTTTTTATTCGATCGTCAGGCCGCCGGAAGCCATGAGATCTGGTATAACCCGCAAACTGATCGATATACCACCGTTCCCAATCATCCGGGAGAGATGCCCGAAGGTACGTTGAGGGCGATCTTAAAACAAGCCAATATTACCCCTGACGAATTTCTGAAAAAATAAAAACAAAGGTAGGTCTCCGTGCTCGGGCTCCAGCCACGCTTATTATATTTATTGGCGTGGCTTCCGCTTCCTGCGCGCGGAGCCCGGTCCTGATTTTATATCTATTCCCACCCTCCACCCTAAAAGGAAGCCGCCGCGCGTTTATTTGGTTGTTCCCTGCCTGTCATGCCGTCTGCATCTTCTTACATAATCAAACCTTAATTATCGGTCGTTGCATCCATTTTAAAAAACCATAAGGCAGCAACAACCGATAATTCTGATTATGTAATCAGACGCAAGCGTCACGCCAGGCAGGGGCGGACAGCCCCGGCAACAGCGGCGGCGTCTGTTCTTTTCATTCTCCCGGCCGCCCTCCCCTGGATAAGGTAACGGTCAATTTTATTCTGGATTGCCCGGTCAAGCCGGGCAATGACGCGGAAGGAAGCCAAACCGAACCCGTGGCGACATAAAAACCGGGGTTTTTCGGCAAGGGTAAGGTATGGGTCCGGCCGGGATCGTCGTTTCTGCGGGCAATGAGGGGACCGGATTCTTTTGTCATCCCCTCGGCTTGAGCTTCCTTATGTCATCCTCCGGCTTGTCCGGGGGATCCAGGTAAAACGGAAGGCCGGACAGATTCCGGTAATGGGCGAAGGATTTTCTTTTTTAATTGCCGCTGCGAGCGGAAGGAGCGGAGCCCGCCGGTAGTTTGGCGGGCAAAGCCTGAGCACGCAGCAGAAAACAACAACCCGTAAAAGAGTTAAAGCCGAGGCAGAGGGGTGAGCCCGCCCGGCGGAGACAGGGCTGGCGCGGGCCTTGCCCAACCGGGCAATTAAAAAGAAAAAAGGATGAAGACGGAAGACGGACGATTTTTAAAGAAAGAACCTACAAAAGCAAGGGCCGTGACAGCCCTGGCGAGGGGGAGAGGCGCGGGGGGCGGGCTTAAGATTGATCGCGTGGGGCGCACCTTTTTCTGCCGGCGCCGGATATTTTGCAAGGCAGGACTCGAAGCCACGGCAGAGCCTGGCGCGCGGCCTTGCATTTCCGCCGGTCATCCTCCGGCCTTTCTCCCTCGTCATTACCCGACTTGATCGGGTAATCCATTATTCTGGATCCCCTGGTCAAGCCAGAGGATGACCAAAGGCATGCAAGGCGCGTGACAGGCGGGGCATACATCAAAACCCACTTACCCGCACGGCTACAGGCGAGGACGGCCGGCAGAATGGGTGCGCTTCGGGGGGCGTGGCCCCGAAGGCAAAAACCCTGGAATATACAAATTGACCTCCCACCTTGTACATTCCAGGGTTTTTGAGTTTTTTTGACCATAAGATTGATCCCATTCCCTATGGCCGTTGGGCAAAAAAACCGTCACCCACTCACACACAAAGACAATCATATAAGCATAGTCAGCCCCTATTTGCCCCCTTTATACTTTAGGAATATTTTCTTCTAAATAGGGCAAAATGACATCACATATTTTGAGAAATTTATATAAATTCTCTTCTAAGTTTTCCGCGGAATCAAATTTAAATCCTTGTGTGTATGCATTCGGGTATAGCAAAGAAAAATCAATTTGCAATAATGGTTTTTCAAAACCAAAATTAAAATGTAGTTTAGAAATAATACTTCCACGCTCGATTAAAATATAAATTCTATTGCCATTTGCTATTTTCTTAGAAAATTTAGTTTCGCCTTTGAATGAATACCCTTCATTGAATTTATATTCAGGTTTATTAGCCGCAAAAACTTTTTTTAATATACTATTAACATTAATTTTAATTTGTACAACACTTTTAGAGCGTTCCTTTTTTCGAAAATAATCTTCATCCCCTTTATTTTCTTTTAACCACTTAATTACTTCTTCGCGATTGTTACTGATTTCTTGAGTAATCTCTTTAGGGAAAGGTTCGTAATCCCTTAATAACCTATATCGTAAATCTTTATTAAAATATTTAATTTCAGAAATTAAAAATTTATTCTTTAATTTTTCATCGATTTCATCATAATACTTCATAAAATATTTAATATAGCTTCTATTATCTATAAGTTCTACTGGATATTCCTCAAAAGGAAATTCTTTATATAGAATTTTTCTTTGCATTTCAGAAAACAACTTTACCATTTTTTCCTCGAGGCTTTTATTCTCCATACTTATGTATTCCTATATTTTTATTAATTTTATTATCCCCCATGTCTTTTATATTTTCACAAACTATTGTGGCATCTTCAAATTTTTATAATTTATTTTCATTGTATGTTTTACATTAATCACAATCATTTAAAAACAATTTAGGGGACAGGGATTCTAATACCACCAGGCAATGGAAAATATTTTTCTAATAATTTCCTAGTTTCTTCCCCTGCTTCAATAAATTCTTTTTCCAGTGCTTTGACTGATTCGCTTTGATTTTGACTATTTGATTCTTCTAATCTCAATCCATAAAAAATAAAGCCTTTTCTACCATAGTTTTCACCAGGATAAACCCTAATCGAAAATTCATTACCAAACATATCTTTCACGTTATAATCATCAGGTAAATCTTCGTGCGGTGTGTTAAAAAAGTCTCTTGAGTCACCCATGCTATAACACTTATCGGTGATCTGTTCTAAATATCTTTCAATCTGCGAATCATCATTATCCCAAAAACTTGGTGCTTTATGTGTAATTGGCTTTATTTCCCAAAGATAGTTTTTGTCCATATCTCTAGAAATTATATCAGGTCTTCGCATTGATATAAAACCATATGTTTTTAATGGTCTATCGTATTGCAAATTATTATATTTAGTATTAACATCATCAATATAATCCATGATTGCAGTATGGCTAACTGTCCCAAGAAAGCCGGTATAAAATTTGATAAAACGACCAACAGGGTTTAAATAGGAAGCGTTTGACTCAAGTTCAACTTCAAAAGGATAAGGATCAGCCATCAGGCCAAGAATATCAAAATAATTTATAGAATTATTTAAGGCAAAGGAATAAAGATTTCTACCCCCTCTTTCCCCCAACGGATCCCTACTCAACCACCTCCCCAATTCCGCCGAGTAGTATCTGTAACCAGATATTACAACGCGCATCCCCCCTAAGAAGCTTGTTTT
The DNA here is from genome assembly GCA_963674745.2 of Desulfosudaceae bacterium. Taxonomy (GTDB): domain Bacteria; phylum Desulfobacterota; class Desulfobacteria; order Desulfobacterales; family Desulfosudaceae; genus JBFMDX01. The sequence continues at coordinate 2,718,554 of CAXXDV010000003.1, forward strand.
TTGACCCCCCTGGGTTTGCCTGTCAAAGAACGGATTGTTTTAAAAATTAGAACAATTTACCCAATAATGCAAGGATTGACGAAGAACCGGCAAAGGATTGACGGCAGTTAAAAAAGGAAAGGTTTCTTTCTTAACTGCCGTTCACGGCTTATGGTTCCGCACGTGGATTCCGTTATGAACCGGGATGATACTTCTTGTGGATTTCTTTTAAGTCGTTGATGGTAACGCGGGTGTATATCTGTGTGGATTCTAAAGATTCATGGCCAAGCATTTCTTGAAGATGGCGGATGGGAGCGCCGTTTTTTAGCATATGGGTGGCGCAGGTATGGCGGAACGTGTGGACGGTGATGTTTTGCCGGAGACCGGCCAGGTGGGCGCACTGCTTGATATTCTTCCAAATGGTATGGGTTTTGATCTGGCCGCCCTTGTCGTTTAAAACAAGCCAGCCCATATCCTTGCCTTTCAGCAGTCCCGGCCGGATGCCAAGAATATAGGTGTTGATCAGTTCACAGACGTTTGTGCTTAACGGAACGACACGTTCCTTGTTGCCTTTGCCCAGCACCTTGACAAAGCCTGTCTCAAGTTCAAGGTCATACAGTTTGATATGGCTGAGTTCCGCTCTTCTGATGGCAGTATCATAAAGGATCTCTAACATGATCCGGTCCCGGTAGCCGCTGTTTGTCCGCATGTCCGGAGCGTTCATGATTTGCTTTATCTCCTGTCGGCTCATGATGGCCCTGGGCAGTCGCCGGGGCTCTTTGGGCAGCTTGATGCCTGATCCGGGATCGGATATAAGATAATCTTTTTCTTTTAAGTACCGGGTAAACAGCATGACAGTGCTCAAACTTTTTGACTGGGTCCGGGCTGACAGGGGCGTTCCCTTGGCTGTTACGGTAAAGGCAAGTTCCTGCTGGTAGTCTTCCAGCACCTCCCGGCTGAGGTCTTCAATATTTGTAAGGCCGTTATCTTCAAGGTAACGGGCAAAACGGCGCAATATAAACCGTGCTCCCCTGACCGTAAAGTATGACCGGCCCTGGGCCTGCATGTGGGTCAGGTATGCCGGGATAATAGTGTTTATGTTCACGGTTCCTCCTGTGTGTTGGGGTGGGTTCTGGTGTGGGTGTCCTTGATCTCGACGGGCATGACTTTTGTATATTGCTGGGTGGTCTTTAAATACTTGTGGCCCAGCAGTTTCTGGATATAGCGGATGTCCGCGCCCTGCTGAAGCATGTGGGTCGCGCATGATCGCCGGAACGCATGAAGCCCCACCGGCTCTTTTATCCCGGCTTTTCTGCGATAAGTATCAAGGCTTACGCGCAGGCTTCCCCAGGTCAGGGGACGGCCTTCAACCGTCAAAAACAGTTTTCTTTCCCTGGGGTTTCTTCGCGCGTGCTTTGGCCGGATGTGTTCAAGGTATTCTTTTAGATAGTGGACGGCGGATTTGCCCAGGGGAACAACACGTTGTCTTTTGCCTTTGCCTTTGCGGATATAAAGCACGTTGTCCCTTGTGTCCACGTCATATATATGCAGGTTTAAAAGTTCGTTTGACCGGATGCCGGTGGAGTACAGCACTTCCATGACGGCCCGATCCCGGATCTGGGCGTTTAAAGAAAGGTTTGGCTGATCAAAAAGGAGTTTGATTTCTTGTCTTGTTAACACCCGGCCGATGGTTCTTTTTTTGCGTCCGGTCTCCTTGATCCCTTCGGCCGGGTTGATTAAAAGCCGGTGGGTCTCTGTCAGATGTTCAAACAGCCGCTTGACAGCCCTGATCCTTATGGCCCTGGTCTCGGCGGCTTTGGGCAGCCCCATGACCTCCGCCTGGTACTCCTGCATGATCCGGTCATTAACCTGCCTGATGTCCGTTATTTCTATTTTGGTAAGAAAGGAAACAAAACATTTTAAGCCGTATTGATAAGCCTCTATCGTTTTAGGGGCATAGCCCCTGACTTTAAGATATTGCTTGAACTCCCCTACAACTACGACGACCTCCATTTATACCCCCTCTCCCCCCCCGCTGTTTCTTGCTCCACAACCTCGTAGTTGTTCGGCTTATGGTTTAACATCAATGCCTTAAGTGCCATTTTGCCGCCCCTCGTAGTTCCCTCGTAGTGGCTTTATTTACCCTCGTAGTTGCCCGGATTACCCTCGTAGTCCGCTATTTTTTCTCTTTCTTCATCAGCTTTTTGATTTCTTCTGTCGGGGTCAGATTCAAATAAAACCGGGTATTGTCCTCGCCCTGGCCCTTGTAGTTCAAGGCGTAAGCGTATTCCTTGCCGCGAGCCCCGAACCGGACCAGCAG